>CAWAEZ010000001.1:0-159596 GCA_963781195.1 uncultured Alphaproteobacteria bacterium
CCGCAATCGCACTGCGGAGGTCAGGGGTTCAAATCCCCTCGGCTCCACCAAAGAAAAGCGTCGCCTGGGAGCGTTTGTTTGCAGCGGGGTGCGTTTCTCTCCGACCGTGGTGTCGCGGGCAGCTATTGCCCCGCGACCATCTCCCACGGCGAGACCCAGGTCACCGGGTCCTGCACGCTCTTGCATTTCGGGCAGGTCAGCGACTGGGTGCCGGTGAGCCGGCTGCCGTCGCCGGAGCGCCACAGCGAGACCGTCATCTGCCAGGAGTTGACGCAGGAGCGTCCCGGGTTGCAGTAGCCGAAGGTGATCGAGCCGACCACGTGGCAGGCCTTGTCGATGGTCAGCACTCCGGCCGGCATCGGCGCGACGGTGACGCCGCTGCCGAGCGTGCATGGGCCGGAAGTGACCTTACCGTCGTCCGAAATCGTCAGCGGACAGGAAAAGCCGTTGTTCTGGGCGGTCCCATAGATCGGGGCGCCGTAGCCGAAGGCGGCCTGCCAGGTGCCGACGATCATCGAGGTGTTGCAGGCGGGGAGCCGGGCCGTCCCGGCCGGCTGCTGGGCGGAAGCCGGCGCTGCCGGCACGCCCGACACGAGGAATGCAAACGACAAGGCGCGGATCAGGGACATGGCTTCCTCCCGAAGGGGCGGTCATCACACCCTACACGCTCAAAGTTGACGTTTCATCTCCGGGAACATCATCTCTTCGCCTCCTCGATCGCCATCGAGATGAAGCGGCGCGCTTCCTCGGCATCGCCCCAGCCCAGGATCTTTACCCATTTCCCTGGCTCCAAGTCTTTGTAGTGGGAGAAGAAATGGACGATCTGCTGGAGCGTGATCTCCGGCATGTCGGTATAGTTCACGACGTGGGCATAGCGCTTGGTCAGCTTCGGTGTCGGCACCGCGATGATCTTTTCGTCGCCGCCGCCGTCGTCCTGCATCTTCAGCACGCCGATCGGCCGGACGTTGATCACCGCGCCCGGCACGATCGGCCTCGTGTTCGCCACCAGCACGTCGATCGGGTCGCCGTCGTCGGAGAGGGTGTGGGGCACAAAGCCGTAATTGCCCGGGTAGCGCATCGGCGTGTAGAGGAAACGGTCGACCACCAGGGTACCCGCCGCCTTGTCCATCTCGTATTTGATGGGCTCGCCCCCGATCGGGACCTCGACGATCACGTTGACGTCTTCGGGTGGATTGTAGCCGATCGAAATGGCGTCGATGCGCATGGCGGGTCCCTAGGTCGAGCCGTCCACCGGCCCCCAATTCCGGAACCTTAGCCCGTCGAACCCGAGATCGAAAGCAGGGGCCACAAGGCCATTAACGCAGCAGCTTTGTTGCCCCACTCACATCCCGGCACCTCTCCAAATTGAGCCAGCGCCGTCTTGCCAACTCGACCGAGGGCCGCTCGCGGGGCGACTTTGTCTTTTTTAGCCGCCGTCGTAAGTCGTCACCTTGCTCTATTGCGACTGGGGCCGCGGATCGCCGTCATACACGTTCGGCGATACCCCGGCTGCCGCAAACAATTGATTTTCTTTCAATCCCCGCGAACGTGACCGAAACGCGACAGACGGCGCCGCCGGGTTGCACCATACTCGCTGCTGGAATTGCAGCCGAATCGGCAACTCTGGCGAGGATGTCATGTGGCGCTTTTTAATTGCAACGATCTTGTTCGGCTCCCTTGGTTGGCTCAGCCCCGCTTCAGCCGCCGATTGGACGGGATGGTCGATCGGCGTGAGTGGCGGCGGCGGCACCGGAAACTCGACGCAAACCGACGGCGGCATACCATGCACTGCGTTCGGCAACTGCTTTGCTCCTCCACCTCCCTGCGGTGATTGTGGTGACGGCGCTTACCGCATGACGGGAGGCATGGTCGGTGCCGGCTTCGGGTTCAATTTCTGGCAGTCGGGCGCCTGGGTCGCCGGGGTCGCCGGAGATTTGTCGTGGGCCGACTTGAGCGGCAGTTCCGGCGTGTGCGGAGCCGCCAGTCCGTTGCCGCATGCGTGCGGGACAACCCTCCGGTCGCTCGGCACCATGCGCGGCACCCTCGGCTATGCCATCGGGCCCTATTGGTTGGTGTACGGCACCGCGGGCTATGCGGGCGGCGATATCCACGCATGGGATTCACTGGCGGGGGGCGCTGGGTCGCAGATCCTGTCCGGTTGGACGGCCGGCGCGGGCATCGAAGCGCTGATCGCCCGGAACCTCACGGTCAAATTCGAATATGCCCATGTCGATCTCGGACACGCCGGCGTGTTCGACGTCTTTCCGGGCGTGACCGAGACGGTCGGCTTCACCGGCGACATTTTTCGCGTCGGCCTCAATCTGAGACTGAACGTGCCGTCGCCATCGACCTACGCAACGCCGATGTACACCAAATAGTGTTTCGGGGTGTCCGAGGTGGCTCGGACCCCCGCCGTCTCCAGCATCACCTGATGTCCGGGCTCGGTGGCTCGGTTCCAGCCGGTCCGGGCCCCCGAGGGCGCAGCTGTCGGCGCTCACGGGCGGCCCGCGAACCCGGCCCGCGCACCCCGCCGCGGGCACCGCTAATCGGCGTTGGCGCTCTGCACCGTCCAAGACGTGGCGATGTTGCCGACACCCGCCGTCGAGGCGACGGCGACGCCGTTCATGAACCAGATCGACGTGTTGCCGCTGGTGTCGCGCCACAGCAGGTCGCTCTTGCCATCGCCATTGTAGTCGCCGGTCTGCACGATCGACCATGTGGTGGGCACATTGCCGAGCCCGCCCGACGACGCCAACGCGGCGCCGTTCATCAGCCAGACCGATGTGGCGCCGCTGCCGTCGCGCCAGACGATGTCGCTTTTGCCGTCGCCGTCGAAGTCGCCGGTGCCCACCACCGACCACGCAGTGGGAATGTTGCCGACCCCGGCGGACGACGACACCTGGGTGCCGTTCATGAACCAGATGGCGGTGTTGCCGCTGGTGTCGCGCCAGAGAAGGTCAGCCTTGCCGTCGCCGTTGAAGTCGCCGGTGCCGACCACCGACCATGTCGACGGCACGGTGCCGAGGCCACCGGCCGACGCGACGGAAGCACCGTTCATCAGCCACAAGGAGAGATTGCCGCCGGTGTCGCGCCATAGGATGTCGCCCTTGCCGTCGCCGTTGAAGTCGGCCGTCGCCACGACGGTCCACACGGTGGAGATCACGCCGACCGACGCCGTCGAGGCCACCTGCGTGCCGTTGAGGAACCACATCGCAGTGTTGCCGCTGGTGTCGCGCCACAACAGGTCATACTTGCCGTCGCCGTTGAAATCGCGCTGGCCCACGATCGACCAGACCAGCGGCACCGCGCCGAAGCCTCCCGTCGAGGTCACCAGCGCGCCGTTCATCAGCCATACCGACGTGTTGCCGCTGCTGTCCCGCCACGCGATGTCGCTTTTGCCGTCGCCGTTATAGTCATGATTGCTTGTGGTCGGCAGAACCCAGCCCGACACGAGGTTGGCGACGTTGACGGTGCCGATGCCGGTGGCGAAGTCCCAGCCGGTCTGGCTCTTGTAAGCGGGCTGATACGAGGCATTCGAGGTCGAGAGCACTCCATAGGTGCCGGACGGCAGATAGCAGTTATGGGTCCCCTTGCATGGCGCATCGATGTCGCCGAGGGTCACGTCGTAGAAGATGCAGGAATTGCCGACGGTGTTGCCGTTGCTGGAGTTGCACGCCGCGCTGCCGTTCAGGCCGTATTCTTTGGCGGCGAGCTGATAGAGACGGTAATTCGGATTTCCCTGCCGCCCGCCCGCCTGCTTGTTCACCAGCGCCTGGATCCCGGCCATGATCGGCGCCGCAAACGAGGTGCCGCCGGCAGCGCTCCATCCGCTCGGAGCGCCGGTGCAGGGCGCGGCACCGTTGCTGCTTTGATTGGGGTTCGACCAGCAGAAAATATAGAAATGGCTCCAGATGCCGTTGGCGGCGAACAGCGAGACGTCCGGCAGATCTCGAACTCCGTCGTTTGGTATGCCGACGACCCCGGCCTGCCAGGTGGGCTTCGCATATCCTGCGCACGACCCGCTGACCACATTCTGGGTGGCCAGACTGGGAGTACCGGTGGCACAGCCGCTCGGGCCGCCGCTTCCGCCGCTGTCGGTGATGAAGTTTTGCAGCCCCGTTTGGCTGTTGCAGAAGCCCGACGAACCGTAGGTCGAGGTCGATGTGGTTCCGGTGACGTACCACGCGATCAGCGTACTGGCGCAGGAATTGTTCCAGGGTATCTCGGGGATATAGGATTTCGCAGAGGCGAAGCTCGGCGAATTCGCCGCGTTCCAGTACGTGGAGGTCGTGCTCGAATAGACGTCGCTGAAATCGGTGCCGCCCACCGCGACGTTGTACGGCGTAGAGGCCAGGGCGTTCACGGCGATGCCGTTTTTCGCGTAGGAAGCATTCGGATCACAGCCGGCCGCGACTTCATCTCCCGACGAAACGAAGATCGAAACGCCTTCGGCCGCTCCCTGCTGATAGATCGAGTTATACGCCGCGTTGCTCGCGGCGCCATTTGCGGCTTCGCACTCTCCGTAGCTGACGCTGAGGATGGCGGGAGGAGCGGCGGAGTTGATCAGGTTCTGGAGCGCGATCAGGATGCCGTCAGGCGAATTCGCGCAGCTCGCGATGACGATGGCTGCGTTCGGCGCCGCGGCGCTGGCATATTCGGCATCGAGGATCGCCTCGCCGTCATCGCCGTTCGCGTTGACGCCGGGATCGGTACAGTTGTTCGTTCCCGACGGCGCCGCGGGATGGACCGTGCTCAGGCTGCCGCTCGTATAGCCTGACAGGCCGAACGTGGAACGGAACGTCGTCCAGTCCGAATTCGAATACAGATTGGTATCCTCGATCAGATAGATCGTCTGACCCTGGCCGGTATTGCCTCCGGCAAACACCGGATTGAAGTTATAGATCGCCGCGAGATCGGGCGGGGTGACGGTGTACCAGGTGCCTTGCGTGTCGCTGAACGTGTAGTTGGCTTTCTTCGACCGCAGCGGCCGCGGAGAAAAGTTGTTCAGCGCCGCCACCCCTACGATGGCCGGAGCGAGTGCGGCCGGAATCTGCGGATCGCCGACGTTTGCGAAGTGCGTGGTGCCCCGTCCCGCGATGTAGTGAATTTCGGTGCGGAACGCGGCCGCCACCTGGGCCGCGGTCCCCGAGAAGTCGATCGCCATTCCGCTCGGATAGGTGAAGTTCACGCGGAATCCGCGACCCTGCAGCCAGCTGGTGACCTGCGCGATATCCGACGCGGCGGGACCGTACTGCGTCCCGAACTCAGTCGGCGTGAGCCACCTCTGATAGTTGGGCGATCCGGAGTCGTGGAGCTGGTCGATGAACTGCCGCAACGCGGTTTCCTGGGCCGCCGGCCGATGGAGCTGAATGAGCATGTGCTCCATCGAGAAGTCAGCCGGCACGGCGCCGAGATCGTTCGCCGCATTGACCTCTGGCCGGACGTTGCCGAGCAGCCGCACCAAATTGTTCTCGACGACCGCCGCGGTGACGAGAGGCCGCGCCGCCCGGTTGCCGGAAAATTGAGCGTAGGCAGACGACACCAACACCGGCAGCATGACTGCAAGCGCACACGCGGCGGCAAAAGCCTTGGTCTTCATCAACATCGTCTCCACGTCATCAACATCGTCTCCCCGTCGCTTCGCTTTCTTCGTGCGGCAAGCCCCGCGACATCACGGCCACACCAACGTCACCCGCGACACCGGAAAGATTTCAAGAAAAAAACCGGCGCGCAACCAGACGACCGCGGGTCTCCCGGCCGCGAGGGTTTCCGTGTTTCAGAGGTTATTGCGCACCCCAACCCGGCAAAGGCGCCATCATCGCCGCTAAGGTCATGAGTCGCAAGAGCAGGTGGCGCCTGAAGGAATCCTGACGAAAGCCGCGCTGTCCAGTGGAATTCGCGGCTCGATCGCGGAAACACGCCAGGGCGCCCGGCGCGCGCGGCAGGTGCGTGCGGCGCATGGCAAATATTCGTACCGCCGGCCCGCGAGCCTATTGAAGTCGCGTAGCCGGTTGGCCAAACAGATGGCACTCAATCCGCGTGAGGGGAAGCGAGACCCTCGTTGGAGGATTTCTGGTGGACACGAAGACGGATCTGCGGCGCGGGTCGACCACACTGCTGGTATTGCCGGGCGACGGCATCGGCCCCGAGATCGTCGCGGCGACCGTCGAGGTGCTCGATGCGGCCGACCGGCAATTCGGCCTCGGCCTCGCCTATGAGAGCGCCGACATCGGCTTTGCGTCGCTTCGCGCGACCGGCACCACGATTTCCGATGCGGTGGTCGAGCGGGCCAAGCAGGCGGCCGGCGTCGTTCTCGGTCCGGTGTCGCACAACGAATATCCGCCGGTCAGCGAGGGCGGCCTCAATCCGTCCGGCGAGTTGCGTCGCCGGCTCGACCTGTTCGCCAATATCCGGCCGGCACGGTCGCGGCCCGGGCTGCCGCCGCGTTGCGGACGCGACATCGATCTCGTCATCGTGCGCGAGAACACCGAGGGCTTCTACGCCGACCGTTCCATGCATGTGGGTCCCGGCGAATTCATGCCGACGCCCGATCTCGCTCTGTCGGTGCGCAAAGTCACCCGGGAAGGCTCCGAGCGCATCGTGGAGGCGGCATTCTCGCTCGCCGCGCGGCGGCGCCGGCAGGTGACCGTCGTCCACAAGGCGAACGTGCTGCGGCTCTCCGACGGTTTCTTCCTCGACTGCGCCCGGCGGGTGGCGGAGCGCCACCCCGGCATCGCCTGCGAGGAACGTCTCGTCGACGCCATGGCGGCGCTGCTGATCCGCGATCCCGGCCAGTTCGACGTCATCGTCACCACCAACATGTTCGGCGACATCCTGTCCGACGAAGCCTCCGAGATCGCCGGCAGCCTCGGCATCGGCGCCTCGCTCAATGCCGGGCATCGCTATGCGGTGGCCCAGGCCCAGCACGGCTCGGCGCCCGACATCGCCGGCAAAGACGTCGCCAATCCTTCCTCGCTGATCGAATCGGCGGCCATGCTATTGTCGTGGCTGGAAGAGCGCGGAAGCGGCGCGAATTTCGCCGCCGCCGGGCGGTGCATCATGCAGGCGGTGGACGCCACCATCGCGGTCGCCGCGCATCGCACCCGCGATCTCGGCGGGCCGCTCGGCACCAAGGCTTTCGCCGCGCGCGTGATCGCCGCAATGGACGGCAATTGACGGCGCGACGGCATTGAACCCACCGTTTTCGGTGCTGCGTCACCCGCCGGTGTTGCTGCTGTGGGTCTCGCGCGTCGCCAGCATGATCGCGTTCCAGATGCAGGGCGTGGCATTCGGCTGGCAGATGTATGCGATCACGTCGAGCCCGCTCGATCTCGGCCTGATCGGGCTGTTCCAGTTCGTGCCAGCGGCGGCGCTGTCGCTCGTCGCCGGGCAGGTCGCCGACCGCTTCGACCGCTCGCTGGTGCTGCGTCTCGCCCAGACCGTCGAAGCCGTGGCCTCGCTGATGATGCTCGTCGCTACGGCCCGCGGCGTCGCCTCCAAGGAATGGATCCTGGCCGCGGCCCTCATCGTCGGCTCGGCCCGGGCGTTCGAAGGCACCGCGTTCCAGACCGTGCTGCCGGTGATCGTTCCGCCCGGCCATCTGGCGCGCGCCATCGCCGCGCTCGCCTCGGCCCAGCAGATCGCGACCATCGGCGGCCCGGCCCTCGGCGGCCTGCTCTATCTGTTCGGGCCGACGCTGGTCTACAGCCTGTGCTTCGTCCTGTTCCTGGCCGGTGCCGGATGCATGCTTTTCATCAAGACCCCACGCGCGCCGTCGAAGCGGGAACCGCTCACGCTGCACAGCCTGTTCGCCGGGTTCGGCTACATCATCGGCCAGCCGATCATTCTCGGTGCCATCTCGCTCGATCTGTTCGCCGTGCTGCTCGGCGGCGCGCTCGCGCTGCTGCCGGCGTTCGCCCGCGACGTCTACGGGACCGGACCGTGGGGAATGGGACTGTTGCGCGCCGCGCCCGCGCTCGGCGCGCTGGCGATCTCGGTCGTGCTCGCCCGCGCGCCGCTCGCGCGCGGCGTCGGCCGCATCATGTTCGCCTGCGTGACGCTCTACGGCGCAATGACCATCGTGTTTGCGCTGTCGACTTCATTCTACCTGTCGATGGCCGTGCTGGCGGTGCTCGGCGTGGCCGACATGGTGAGCGTCGTCATCCGCCAGACCCTGATCCAGGTCGAAACCCCCGACGAAATGCGCGGCCGGGTCAGCGCGGTGAATTCACTGTTCACCGGCACCGCGAACCAGCTCGGCGATTTCCGCGCGGGGGTGATGGCGAGCGCGTTCGGCACCGCGCCGTCGGTGCTGATCGGCGGCGTCTGCACGCTGGTGGTGGTCGCGATCGCCGCGCGCGCGTTCCCCGCCCTGCTGCGGGTGGAACGGCTGTCGGGGCTCAGCGGCCCGTGACGGGCGCCGTTTCGCCGCCGGGCTCGCCGGTCGGCGGCGGGGTGCCGATTGTCGTCCAGCGGTCGAGGAAATCGAACAGCCAGGTCCGGATCGCAAGGTCGTAGACCGGGCGGTCGGTGAAATGAGCGGCACGCGGCTTGGCGCCCGGCAGGGCCAGCCGTTCGTGGCCCCTTGTGGTCCAGCGGCACATCATGGCGTGCGTGACCTCGGCGTGAAACTGAATGCCGAAGGCGGCCGGCCCGTAGCGGAACGCCTGCACCTTGAAGAGTTCGCCCTGCGCCAGCAGTTCGGCTCCGGGCGGCAGGTCGAACCCCTCGCGGTGCCACTGGTACACCACGGACGGCCAGGTCTCGACCACCTCGAGCGCCGTCTTGGTGACCTCGATCGGGTAATAGCCGACTTCCGCCATGCCCTGCGGATGAAAGGCGACCCGCGCACCGAGTTGCCGTGCCAGCATCTGGGCACCGAGGCAGATGCCGAGGAACGGCTTCTGCTCGCGCAGCGGAACCTTGGTCCATTCGATTTCGGCGCGGACGAAGTCGTCCGGGTCGTTCGCGCTCATCGGCCCGCCGAAGATCACCGCCCCCAGGTGACCTTCCAGCGTGTCGGGCAGCGGATCGCCGTAACGCGGCCGCCTGATGTCCAACGCGATGCCACGCGCCTGAAAATAATGGCCGACCCTGCCCGGCGTCGACAGCTCCTGGTGCAGGACGACCAGGACGGGCTTCGACGCGGCACCGGTCTCCGTCACGGCGCTTCCCGGACCGCCTTCTTGAGCACGCGGTTGGCGCCGCGCGACCTGATGAGCTGCGAATGGGCGACCGCCTCGAGGAAGAAGCGGCGCGGCAGCAGCCGCGTCAGCACGGTCACCGCCTTATTCCCGACGCCGGGGATCACCACCCGCCGGCCCCGCATCAAGCCGTCATAGCCGGCCTCGGCAACCTCATCCGCCGAGCAGGTGAGGATGTTGGAGCCGAGCGCGCGCGGCATCGAGGTCCGGCTCGAAAAAGGCAGCCGCGGGATTCCGGCGCGGGCCTGAAACTCGGTCGGGACCGGCCCCGGACACAGCGCGGTCACCCGCACGCCGCGCCGCATGAGTTCGTGATTGAGCGCCTCGCTGAACGACAGCACATAGGCCTTGGTCGCATAATAGACCGCCATGCCGGGCCCTGGCGTAAAGCTCGCCACCGACGCGACGTTGAGGATGCCGCCGCGCAGCCGGCTCAGCGTATCGACGAAGGCGAGCGAAAGCTCGGTGAGGCAGCGGATGTTCAGGTCGATCATGGCGAGCTGCTCGGCACGATCGAGCTGGGCCGCCTCGCCGACCAGGCCGAAGCCGGCGCTATTGACGATATACTCGGGCTCCAATTCGCGCGCGGTAAGCTCCGCCTTGATGCGCGCGACCGCATCCGGTTGAGACAGGTCGATCGGCAGAACCACCGGCCGCCGGCGTCCGGTGGCGGCGATCTCGTCGGCAAGCCCGTCGAGCTTGCTTTCCCGCCTCGCGATCAGCACCAAGTCGTGCCCGCGAGCGCCGAACACCCGCGCAAGCGCTGCTCCAATGCCGGCCGAAGCCCCTGTCACCACCACCACTTTATGCATCTTCGGGGCACCCTGATTCATATATCCTCCGCGCCTGATCGATCGCCAGCGACACGCTGGCGCAGCGCAATGCGGTCACGTGGCGAAATTGCCAGGAGATCGGCAACCCGCCACAACACATTGTCTTCGAATTCGCTGACGCCCCCGTCCACGAATACCATCTCCCATAACATTTCCACCACCCGCAAACGTCCTTGTTCGTTCAAACTGCGCATCAGCAGATGGGTGAAATGATAGAAATCGACCGCTTCGCGATCGGCGGCCACCGCCGTATCGATGAGCTCGTCGGTGATCGCATCGTCCAGTTCGAACTGTGATCGCAGCAGGGCACGCAGCTTGGCCCGCGCGGGCGCCGACAACTCGCCCTCCAGCGTCGCCACGTGCACCAGCAGGGCTGCGGACGCCACACGATAGTCGTCGGCGTCGAAATGGCTCTCCTGCTTGCCGCCGCCACTGAGCTCGGCGAAGAGACGTTTGATTTCCTGCAGCATGGCTATTCCGACGCCACGAACGCGTCGCCTCAAATCTAGTTCGGTTTGGGACCGAGTAAATCGAAAACCGGTTTGCTATTGATCTGCTATCGCCTGTTCTGGCAGCCGGGAGGGCTACGCCAGGCCTTGGAGCGTGGCGATGGTTCGCCTCGGTCGGCATCTCGATATCGTGATTATCCAGCGCTGTCGTCCAAAATCTGACGAACCTACGCCACGATTCGTGCATTTGGCGTGCCAGCCGGATGCCGTCAACCGGCAGCCTTATGGCAGCCATGCGCTACACGACCACCGTGGGCGAAACGGCGTTGATTGCAGCCGAGGAGAAGGGTTCCGCGAAGCTCAGGTCCAGAGAGCCCGGATCCCGAAGAATGCCGTGTCCTTGATGCGGCGCGCCGTCGCCTGCCACCAGTGAGCGCGCGGATCGTTGCAATAGGTCATGCTGAGCATCATCCGCCGCTCGCCGTCGACGATGGGGGTGACGCCATGCTGCACCATGGCACCTTCGAAGATGACGAGGGTATTCGGCGGGGTCGGGATGTCGATCTCCCGGCCGTCCAGCCGGGCCCGGAGAACGGCATGGCTGAGCCCGCCCGCCGCCGTTCCGGTGTTGACGAGGGCGAGCAGCAGCGTGAAGTGACGGCCGCGGTAGAAGTTGTGATCGAAGTGCCAGCCGATGTGGTCGCCGGGCTTGTTGTAGACCAGAAGCGACAACGAGCTCTGATCGTGGACCGGGGTCGGGCCGACCCACACGCCGGTGAGACGCGACGTGACGCCCAGGAGATCCGCCGAATGATAAAGCGACACGACGCCCGGCGCGTTCTGGATCAGGGTTTCGTAGGCGACCGTCCCACCCTTCTTGTGGGCCGGGACATAGTTGCGTTCGGGACTGGTGAGCCGTTCGGCTTCCGCCCGAAGCGCGGCGAAGGTCGCCGGCCGCAGGAAGTCCGGCAGCACCGCGAGCCGCTTGTCGAAGCTCGGCACCGGCCGCCGCTGCGCCGGCCCCATGTCGAGCGCATAGCTGCCGGTAATTTTAGCGACCCGCCCGGACAGCTCACGGTAGAGCCTCGCCCGGCGCGTGCGTGTGAACGCCACTCCGCCGACCGTCGCTGCACCGGCGCCAATCATCATTTCTGTTATCACGGCGAAACGCGCTCTCTTCGCGCGCTCCCTCAACATCAATTCAGATATCTACCAGCGATAAGCGAGTCGTGCGACAATACGAAGAAAGGCCGCCTGCTGTATTGCGGCTGCGGCGAAGCTCTCACGGCTGCGGCACATCGCAACCCTCAGCGGCCCTTTTTGGCATCCCAGGGATACTTGCGCCGCAGTTCCGCGGGACGGGGCCTGAGATGCTCCGGGCCGCGCACTGCGGCGTCCGGCGCCAGCCGATGCACGCGGGCATAAAGTTCCGCAGTCAGCGCATTGCGGTCGTTGCGGGCCGGGAGGTCGGCGAACGGGACCACCTCCCCGACATGCGCCCGAATCGTCGCGCCGACGCAATGGCGGAACTCGGACACCAGCAGCGCCAACCGCAGCGTCAGGCTGTAGCGGCTGACGAAATGGAACAGCGCGCTGTTCTGGCCCTCGAAATAGACCGGTAGCACCGCCGCTTCGGCCAGTTGCACGAGCCGCGCGGTGAATGACTTCCACGGCAGTTCCTCGGCCTTGCCGAACGGGTGGTCCGCGGTGGCGACTCCCCCGCCGGGGAACACCACGATCGTGACGCCGGCCCTCAACAGCCGGCGCGCTTCGCGCCGCGTCTGGAGGTTGGTTTCGATGGCCTCCGGCGTCGCCGAGAAGTCGATCGGCAAGGCGTGAGGGTGTATCTCCGGAACGCGGAGGAAATCGCTGTTGATGAGGATGCGATACGGCCGCCCGAGTTGCTCGGCGAGCGCCAGCAGGGCGATGCCGTCGCCGATGCCGAACGGGTGGTTGGCGACGATCACCAGCGGAGTTTGCGGCGGCACGGCCGCCGGCCAGGCCGGCGCGGTGACATCGATCCGCGTGCCCACCATGTCCAGGAGCGCGCCCATCTTGCGCGGGCTCTTGCCGGCAACCTCGGTTCGCCACCGATAATAGATCGGGAGCAGGGCACGCCGGCCCGACAGGTCCTCGATGGCGCGCATCATCCAGCGCTTCCAGCGCGGATCGCGCCGGGACGAATAGGTGAGCGCTTCGGATTGCACGGCCATTTTCGCATCACCACAACGCAGACCCCGCTTTCTAACCGCGACGGCGTGGCGGTCAAGGCTTGACGGCGGGCTCGGCCCCCACCGCGTCCTAAGATGTTTTCAGCCGTGAATGGCCAGGCTGTCCTGCGGCGCCTGATCGCGCTCGTCCATTCCGTAGTCGCGGATGACGCCGGCGATGCGCAGGCGATACTTGGCGAATATCTGCGAGCGGCCGCGGACCTGGGCGCGCCGGTGGGCGTCCAGGTTGCGCCACGCCGCGATCGCGGCCTCGTCGCGGAACACCGACAGCGAGAGGATTTTTCCTGGCTCGGTGAGACTTTCGAAGCGCTCGATCGAGATGAATCCGTCGATCTGCGCGAGCAGCGGGCGCAGCTCGGCGGCAAGGTCGAGGTAGCTCTGCCGGCACCCGGCGTTCGGCCACACCTCGAAGATGACGGCGATCATGTTCGTTCCTCCACCAGAATTGCGATGCCGTAGCAACGGCGACCGGAAATCGATATCACGAGCTGTGCCGAGACCACTTCGGACGCAACCGAAGGATGATCGCGAACGCCGACCAAGACCAGCTCTACCGGCGGCACTCGTTTTCAAGCCCGGCCGCGAAGCCGCTGTCCCTCTTCTCCGGAAAGCCTCCCCATGACCGATGCCATCACCGATCCCCTGATCGCCTCCGCCGTCTCCCATTGGGGTCCGCGTTTCGTCGCCAACGGCGTGTCGCTCACCGACTTCGAGGAGGTGACGGCGTCGATCGCCACCTGGGACGAGTGGTGCGAGGCATGGTCGGAGCGCGCCGCCGTCCACGAAGAGATGGGCCGCGACGCGCTCGCCCGCGGCAAGCATCTGAGCGCCGGCGAGCATCTCCAGCGCGCCGGCGTCTATTATCACTTCGCCAAGTTTCTGTTCGTGCACGACGTCCCGCAAATGAGGGCCGCGCACATGAAGGCGGTGGAGTGCCGCCGGCTGGCGCTGCCCCACCTCATCCCGGCGGGTGAGCGCGTCGCGATCCCGTTCGAGGGCCGCATGCTGGCCGGCATCCTGCGCAAACCCGCGGGCCTGACCCGACCGCCGGTGCTGGTGATGGCGTGCGGGCTCGACTCCTGCAAGGAGGAGACCGCCGCCTACGAGGCACCGTTTCTCGAGCGCGGCATCGCCACCCTGGTGTTCGATGGTCCCGGCCAGGGCGAGGCGGAATACGACTTTCCCATCCGCGGCAACTACGAGACCGCCGTGACCGCCGTGGTCGATTTCGTCATCGGCCGCAGCGACGTCGACACCGCGCGCATGGGGCTGTGGGGCGTGAGCCTCGGCGGCTATTACGCGCCGCGCGCCGCCGCCTTCGAAAAGCGTCTCAAGGCGTGCATCGCGCTCTCCGGGCCGTTCGATTTCCTCGACTGCTGGGACCGGCTGCCTCAGCTCACCCGCGAGACCTTCCGGGTGCGCAGCCATTGCGCCGACGAAGCGGCCGCCAAGCGCAACGCGGCGACGCTGTCGCTCAAGGGCGTCGCCAAGTCGATCACCTGCCCGCTGTGCATCGTCGCCGGCAAGCAGGACCGGCTGGTGCCGTGGCAGGACGCCGAGCGGTTGGCCCGCGAAGCCTCCGGTCCGGTCGAGCTGATGCTGATCGAGGACGGCAATCACGTCGCCAACAACCGCGGCTACCGCTGGCGGCTGCAGACCGCGGACTGGATGGCCGACCAATTGCTGGCCTCCTGCGGTGCAGCGGCCTCCCGCTGATTGTGTTATCCCGAACGCCGAGACTTCCAGACAAGGACATCCAGCATGGCGTATGTGGTTGCGATCGTTGCAGCGGGCGACATGGGCGCGGCGGTGGGTGCTCGGCTCGCCGAGCACGGGGTGCGGGTGACGACCTCGCTCGCCGGCCGCTCCGCCGCGACCGCGGCGCGGGCCGAGCGCGCCGGCATGGTGGCCATCGCCGACGACGATGCCCTCGTGGGCGGTGCCGATTTCTTGCTCTCGATCTGCCCGCCGGCGGAAGCGATCCCGCTCGCGCAACGGATGAAGCCGGTGCTGGCGCGCGCGCAAAAGAAGCCGATCTACGTCGACTGCAACGCGGTGTCGCCGGAAACCGCCATCGAGATCGGAACCATCCTCGAAGGCACCGGCAGCAGCTACGTCGATGGCGGCATCATCGGGCTGCCGCCTCCCCCCGGCCACACCGGCACCCGCATCTACGTGTCGGGAGCGGCTGCCAAGGAGGTGGGCAAGCTCAGTGATTTCGGGGTGCCGTTCCCCGTGCTCGACGGTCCGATCGGCGCGGCCTCGGCCCTGAAGATGTCCTATGGCGGCATCACCAAAGGGTTCACCGCGGTGGGCATCGCCATGGTGCTTGGCGCCGTGCGGTCGGGTTCCGCCGCTGCGCTCTACAAGGAGCTCGAATTGAGTCAGCCGCAGCTTCTCGCCTGGCTCGGGCGCCAGGTGCCGCGGATGCCTCCGAAAGCCTACCGCTGGGTCGCGGAAATGGAAGAAATCGGCCATTTCCTGGGTGACGGCACGCCGGGCGGCGACACCTATGCCGCCATTGCCCGGCTCTACGAGGACATCGCGGCCGCCACCCGCACCGCGGCTTCGGCTGACAATCCGGTGACGCAGCTCCATGATTTCTTCGCGGCAGGCGCACCCCAGGAACGCAAGCGGGCGTAAGCCGGACGGCGCCAGCTTACGGTCCCCGGCCCCTCCCCGCGTCATCGCCGGGCTCGTCCCGGCGATCCCGATCGCAGGGAATGGCAGTGCCGCAGGCGACCGGTCCGCTTCTGCTGCGTGGAACCACCGTGCCTCCCTGAGCGGGGTCGCCGGGACGAGCCCGGCGATGACGGCGCTTGGGGTTGGGGCGCGAGCGCCGCGCCCCGGAACGACACCGGTTGCCCCGCTATTTCCCGCGCATCGCCAGCACGCGGTCGACCATGTCCCCGGCCTGGCCGAGATAATTGGCCGGATCGCACAGCTTGGCCAGCGCCGGCCGATCGAGATGCTTGGCGACCTCCTGGTTTTCGGCCAGCAGGTCGAGCAGCGTGCGTCCGCTCGACACCACCTGGCGGCAGATGTCGTAGACGAGGTCGTGGGCATATTGCCGGCCGATATACGGACCGAGCCCCATCATCACCGCCTCGGAGACGATCAGGCCGCGGGTGATGTCGAGGTTGGCCCGCATCTTCTTCTCATCCACGACGAGCCCCGACACCATGAACAGGGTCTGGGCCAGGGCGCCGGCGGCGAGGCTGAAAATCTCCGGCACCGCGATCCACTCGATCTCCCACGGTCCGGTGGCGCGCTCGTGATCCTCGATCATGGCATCGAGCAGCGCGGCGACATGCTGGCGCACCAGCGAAGTGGTCGCGGTGATGTAGACCGACGAGATCGGATTGCGCTTCTGCGGCATCGTGCTCGACGACCCGCGCCCCTCGAAGAACGGCTCGTAGACCTCCTCGACCTCGGTCTGCATCATCAGCTTCACGTCGAACGCGATCTTTCCGCAAATGCCGGTGACGAGGCCGAGGAAGCAGCCGACCTCGGCGATGGTGTCGCGCACCGTGTGCCAGGCGATGGCCGGCTGGCCGATGCCGAGCTCCTTCATCAGCCCGGCCTGCACCTCGAGGCCGCGGCTGCCGAGCGAGGACAGCGTTCCGGCGGCGCCGCCGAACTCGCCGACCAGGACGCGCGGCCGCAGCTCCGCGAGGCGCTGGCGGTGGCGGTCGAAAGCCGCGAGGTAGGTCGCGACCTTGTAGCCGAAGGTGATCGGCACCGCCTGCTGCAGGTTGCTGCGGCCGGCCATCGGGGTGTCGCGGTAGCGCCGGGCAAGCCCGGCGAGCGCGTCGGAAATGGCGACGATGTCGGCTTCGACGAGGTCGAGCGCCTCGCGCATCTGCAGGACCGTCGCGGTGTCGGTGATGTCCTGGGTGGTGGCGCCCCAGTGGCACCATTCGCCGAGACCGTCGCGGCACAGCGCGACGAGCTGCTGGACCACCGGCAGCACCGGATAGCCGATGCGCTCGTATTGGATCTTCATCTTGGCGAAGTCGTATTCCCGCACGTGGCAGTGCCGGCAGATCTCGTCGCACGCCTCCTGCGGAATGATGCCGAGGCGCGCCTGCGCCCGCGCCAGCGCCGCCTCGATGTCGAGATATTTCTGCACGCGGTTTTCGTCGGCGAAGATCCGCCGCATCGGCTCGGTGGAAAAGGTGTCGCGGAAAATGCCGGAACTCACGCCAACTGCCGTCATCGAAATGCCTCTCCAGGATGGGGGCTCATCGGTACAGAAAGCGCGCCGCGCGGTCCATGGCGACCTTGGCTGGCCCTGGTGACCCTGGGCGCCTTGCCGAATCTCTTTAGCGGCCGGGGGTTCGGCTTCCGCGCCGCCGTCAGCACAAGCAGCGCGCCACCAGGACGGCAAGGAGGATGACGCCAACCGCGCCGGCCCACCCCGCCGCGAGCCGCGCAAAGGCGGGGCAGGTCATCCGCACCCGGCGGGCGCGATGGGAGGGCGGAAAGGGGCGCGCGAGCATGGCCGGCAGGTTAACAGGCCGCGCGGCGCCCGGCGGCGCTAACAGTTTAGAATCTCTATAGTTCGTATATTAGAACGATTTCATATCATCGCCCTTGCCGCGGCGTTTGCGCACTGGCAGAAAATAAGGGTCGGTTGGATCGAAGTTGTCCGCAACACCCCTCCGACAACCGCCGGTTCCCGGTCGAGCAGGAGAGCGCGTCGTGATCGTGTGTTCGTGCAACGTGATTTCCGACCATCAGGTCCGGTCGGTCGCCGCCGAACGCACGCCGCGCGGCACCAGCGAAGTCTATCGCTGTCTGGGCTGCAGCGCCGAGTGCGGGCGGTGTGCCCGGACCATCCGGCGGATTATCGACGAAGCGCTCAACCCCTGCTGCCAGACCAATGGCGGCTGAGGCCCGGCGTTCCGCATCGCACCCGGCGACTGCAAGCGCTCATCGAGCACCAACTCCTTCAGCTTTGAATTTTTTGGGACGTGCGTGCGACGCAACGTCCGTCGGCCGCGATTTCACTGGCGCACAGTTTAGAATAGTTATAAACGAGGCTAGCGCGCCCATCGTTGGCGAGCAGCATGCATGAGGGTCAAGAGCAATGCGCGGAGAGGCAACCGTCGTCGAATATCTGAACAAGGCTTTGCGTCACGAGTTGACCGCCGTGAACCAGTATTGGCTGCATTACCGCCTGCTGGAAAACTGGGGCTACAACACGCTCGCCAAGATCTGGCGTAAGGAATCCATCGAGGAGATGGAGCACGCCGACAAGCTGGTGCACCGCATCATCTTCCTCGACGGCTTCCCCAACATGCAGGTGCTCGATCCCCTGCACATCGGCCAGACCGTCAAGGAGGTGCTGGACTGCGATCTCGCCGCGGAAATGTCGGCGCGCGCCCTCTATGAGGAAGCAGCCACCCATTGCCATGCGGTAAAGGATTACGTCACCCGCGACCTCTTCGAGAAGCTGATGCACGACGAGGAAGAGCACATCGACTTCCTCGAAACCCAGCTCGAGCTGGTCAAGCGCCTCGGCCTGGAGCTCTACGCCCAGTACCACATCGGCAAGCACGAGGAATCGTAAGCCTTCGAGGCCTAACTGTCGCCGCGGCCCGGGGGACCTCCGGGCCCCGGCTGCCCGCAGTCTCCGACCAGCCGCGCTTCGGTTGCTGCCTCCGGTCGACGCCCCGCTCGGCAGTCCACACGGCGGAACTTGCCGCCGCCGCAGCTCATCGCCGGGGTGCGTCGTCAATCCCTGTGCGCGACGCTCCCATATGAGCTAGTGTTCGGCTTGCAAACGGCAGGCGCATACGCGCCCCAGGGAAAGCCTGCCGGCCAAAGCTCATCGCAGCGCGGGAGCGGCAAGCCGCTCCGCCAGGGAGACAAATCCGGGCGTGAGGATCGAACGCATCGACCCACCGGTGGTCGCCGCGACTGCCGAAAGCCGGCCGCGGTGGGGGCGCCGCTTTGCCGGGCTCGTCGCGGTGGCCGGGATCGGCGTGGGCGCGCTCTTCATCTATGCCCCGCAATACCGGCCGCCGTTTCTGAGTTTCCTCGGCGGCACCGCGCGAGGTGGACGCGCCCCCACCGCCGACGCCGCCGTTCCGGTCCTGGTCGCGGCGGCGCGCAAGGAAGCGGTCCCGGTCTATTTCGACGGGGTCGGCTCCAGCCGCGCGCTCAACACCGTGACCGTCCGCGCCCAGGTCGACGGCAAGCTCACCGCCGTGAACTTCAAGGAAGGCCAGGACGTCGAGAAGGACTTCGTCCTCGCCGACATCGACCCGACCATCTACCGGGCCCAGCTCGACCAGGCGATCGCCAAGAAGGCCATGGACGAGGCCCTGCTCGGCAACGCCCGGATCGATCTCGAACGCTACGCCAAGCTGACCGCCACCAATTCCGCGAGCCGTCAGCAATACGATACCCAGAAGGCGTTGGTGGCCCAGCTCGAAGCCCAGGTGCAGGCCGACCAGGGCGCCATCGAGAATGCCAGGGCGGTGCTCTCCTACACCCGCATCATCGCACCGATCGCCGGCCGCACCGGGCTGCGGCTGGTGGACGCCGGCAACATCGTCCACGCCGCCGATACCGCGGGGATCGTGGTCATCACCCAGATCCGTCCGATCGCGATCATCTTCACGCTTCCGCAGCAGGAGTTGCCCGCGGTCAACCGCGCCTTTGCGAAGGGCGCGCTGAGCGTCCAGGCGCTCGCCGACGACAACCGCAGCGTGGTCGATCGCGGCAGCCTCGTCGTGGTGGACAACCAGGTCGACCAGACCACCGGCACGGTGAAACTCAAAGCCGAATTTCCCAACCAGGATCTGCAGCTGTGGCCCGGCCAGTTCGTCAACGTGAAGCTCCTGGTCGATACCATCCAGGAAGCCATCGTCGTCCCTTCCGCCGCCATCCAGCGCGGGCCTAACGGGACGTTCGTCTACGTCGCCAAGGATGACGACACGGTCACGGTGCGCCCGGTCGAGGTGTCCCAGCAGGACGACGTCCGGGCCGTCATGACGGCGGGGGTCTTGCCGGGAGAGCGGGTGGTGACCACCGGCTTCGCCCAGCTCAACGACGGCACCCGCATCTCCATCGGCACACCGGAAGACCTCGAGCGGCCGGCCGGCAGCGAGCGCCGGCGCAAGGGGCCGGTACCGACGGCGCAGCTCGAGCCGAAGCCTCCGGCTCCGGTCGCCGCGCCGACGACGGTCCAAGAGACGTCGCCGAAGTCGAGCGCCGGGCTCCCGGAAAAACCCGCACCGCCCGAGGCCGCCCGGGCCGACGATCCCGCTTCGCCCACCGCAAAGCCGGTGCCGGCGGCCGGCAAGGCCGCCACGACCACCGGAGAGACGGCACGCGGCGGGTCGCAGCGCCGCTCGTCGTCGCGGTCGCCGGCTCCATGAGCGTTTCCGCGCCCTTCATCGCCCGGCCGATCGCGACCTCGCTCCTCGGCGTCGCCGTAATGCTGGGCGGCATGCTCGGGTATTTCATGTTGCCGGTTGCCTCGCTGCCCCAGGTCGACTTCCCGACCATCCAGGTGACCACCCAGCTTCCCGGCGCCAACGCCGAGACCATGGCCTCGCTGGTGACGGCGCCGCTCGAGCGCCAGTTCGGGCAGATTCCGGCGCTGACGACGATGACCTCGTCGTCGTCCTACGGCATCAGCCAGATCACGCTGCAATTCGACTTGAACCGCGACATCGACGGCGCCGCCCAGGACCTGCAATCGGCCATCAACGCCGCCGGCTCGACGTTGCCGCGCAACCTGCCCTATCCGCCGACCTATGCGAAGGTGAACCCGGCCGACGCGCCGGTGATGACGCTGGCGCTGACCTCGCCGACGATTTCGGTGCGGCAGATGAGCGATCTCGCCGACACCATGATCGCCCAGCGGATGAGCGAGGTCACCGGCGTCGGCCACGTTTCGGTGCAGGGCGGCCTCAAGCCCGCGATCCGCATCCAGGCCGACCTCGCCCGCATGGCCTCCTACGGCCTCGCGCTCGAAGATCTCCGCACCGCCATCGTTTCCGCCAATGTGGCGGGCCCCAAGGGCTCCCTCGACGGCGCCCAGCAGTCCTACACCATCGCCTCCAACGACCAGGTCACCAACGTCGCGACCTACCGCTCGTTGATCGTCGCCTACCGCAGCGGCGCGCCGATCATCCTGAGCGACGTCGCCACCGTGATCGACGGGCTGGAGAACGCCAAGGTCGGCGGGTGGTACCAGGACGCGCCGGCGGTGATCATCGACATCCAGAGGCAGCCCGGCGCGAACGTGATCGAGACCGTGCGGCGGATCACGCGGGAATTGCCGCGGCTGCGGCGCGCGATGCCGAAGGGGGTCTCGCTGACGGTGGTGCAGGACCGCACCGCCACCATCCGCGCCTCGGTTCACGACGTGCAGTTCACGCTGCTGCTCAGCATCGCCCTCGTGGTCATGGTGGTGTTTCTGTTCCTGCGCTCGGTGCGCGCGACCATCATTGCCGGTATCACGCTGCCGCTCTCCCTCGTCGCCACCTTCGCGGTGATGTGGCTGCTCGGCTTCAGCCTCGACAACCTGTCGCTGATGGCGCTCACGGTCGGCACCGGATTCGTGGTCGACGATGCCATCGTCATGATCGAGAACATCGTCCGCCACATCGAGGACGGCGAGGAGCCGTTCGACGCGGCGCTCGACGGCGCCAAGGAAATCGGCTTCACGGTGATCTCGCTGACGATCTCGCTCGTCGCGGTGTTCATTCCGCTGCTCTTCATGGGCGGCATCGTCGGGCGCATGTTCCGCGAGTTCGCGCTCACCCTCACCGTCGCCGTCGTCACCTCGGCCATCGTGTCCCTGACGCTCACGCCGATGATGTGCAGCCGGCTGCTGCGCCATGGCAACGCGTCGCACGGCAATGCGCTGACCCGGCTGTTCGACGGCGCGGTCACTAGCGCCGTGGCCACCTATCACCGCAGCCTGCAATGGGTGCTGCGCCACGAGCGGGCGACCCTCGCCGTGACCTTCGCCACGCTGGGCGCGACCGTCTGGCTCTATGTGATCATCCCCAAGGGCTTCCTGCCGGTGCAGGACTCCGGGCTCATCACCGCGGTGACCGAAGCGGGGCCGGAGGTCTCGTTCGCTGAGATGCAGCGGCTGCAGCAGCAGATCGTCGCCGCGGTGCGCGGCGATCCCGACGTCACCGGCGCCGTTTCCGTGGTCGGCGTCACGCCGATGAACCGGACCGCCAATGCCGTCCGCCTCGCCATCACGCTCAAGCCGCGCGAGGACCGGGCGAGCTTCGTCACCGCCGTCATCGACCGGCTCAAGAGCACGGTCGCCGGGATTCCCGGGGTGGTCGTCTACTTCCAGCCGGTGCAGGACATCCAGATCGGCACCCGCGCCTCCCGCGCGCTGTTCCAATACAGCCTCACCGCCGCCGATGCGGCGGATGTTTCGACTTGGGCGAACCGGCTGATCGGCCGGCTGCGCGGCAACCCGGTCCTGCGCGACGTCGCTTCCGAGGCCCAAGACGGCGGGCTTCTGCTCGACGTCAAGATCGACCGCGAGAAGGCCGGCCGGCTCGGCATCTCGATGCAGGCGATCAGCGACACCCTGAGCGACGCCTTCGGGCAACGACAGATCTCGACGATCTTCGGCCAGGCCAACCAGTACCGGGTGATCCTGGAGGCGATGCCGGAATATCAGCGCGATCCCAGCACGCTCTCGAAGCTCTATCTGCCGGCGGGAGCGGTCACCAATCAGCCGACGCTGTCGAGCGCGACCTCGAACCTGCCGATCCTGCCGACGGCGTCCGCGAACCTCGTGCCGCTGAGCATCGTGGCGAAGCTCGAGCGCACCACCGCGCCGCTCGCCATCATGCATGAGGAGCAGTTCCCCGCGATCACCCTGAGCTTCAACCTCGCCCCCGGCGCCTCGCTGAGCGACGCCGTCGCCGCTGTCTCCGCCGCGGAAACCGACATCGGCATGCCTGCCACGGTGATCGGAAGCTATTCCGGCGACGCCGCGGAATTCGCAAGCTCGCTTGCCGGCGAGCCGTGGCTGATCCTCGCCGCGGCGGTGGCGATCTACATCGTGCTCGGCATGCTCTACGAGAGCTTCGTGCACCCCCTGACCATCCTTTCCACCCTGCCCTCCGCCGGGGTCGGAGCGCTGCTGGCGCTGATGTGGTTCGGCCAGGACCTCTCCATCGTGGCGCTGATCGGCATCATCCTGCTGATGGGGATCGTCAAGAAGAACGCCATCATGATGATCGACTTCGCGCTCGACGCCGAGCGCAGCGACGGCCGCGCGCCGCGCGACGCGATCATCGAAGCTTGCTTGCTGCGGTTCCGCCCGATCATGATGACGACGCTCGCCGCGCTGTTCGGCGCGCTGCCGCTCGCGATCGAGAGCGGGACCGGCTCCGAGCTGCGCTTCCCGCTCGGCATCACCATCATCGGCGGCCTGCTGCTGAGCCAGCTTCTCACGCTCTACACGACGCCGGTGATCTACCTCGCCATGGACCGCGTGCGCGGGCGGTTCGGCGGCGCGCCGGCGCGGCCGGCAACGAGCGCCGTTCCGAACTACCTGCGGGACGCCGCGGAATAGGGCCGGCGATGAACATCTCCCTGCCCTTCATCCGCCGTCCGATCGCCACCACGCTGCTCTCGATCGGCGTGTTTTTGGTGGGCGCCGTGGCTTACGGATTCCTGCCGGTGGCGGCGCTGCCGAACATCGAATTTCCCACCATCTGGGTGTCGGCGAGCCGGCCCGGCGCCGATCCCGCCATCATGGCGGCGACGGTGGCGGCGCCCCTGGAGCGCCGGCTCGGGGAGATCCCGGGCGTCTCCGAACTCACCTCGACGAGCACGCTGGGCACCAGCTCGATCTCGATCCAGTTCGACATTTCCCGCAACATCGACAGCGCCGCCCGCGACGTGCAGGGCGCGCTCAACGCCGCGGTCGCCGACCTGCCCGGCGATCTGCCCAGCCTGCCGAGCTTCCGCAAGGCGAACCCCAACGCCTGGGCGATCTACATCCTGGCGCTCACCTCGGACACACGGCCGGTCAGCTCGATCTACGACATCGCCGATACCGTGATCGCCCAGCGCATCTCGCAGATCGACGGCGTCGCCCAGGTCACCGTGAACGGCGCCGAGCAGCCGGCGATCCGCGTGCGCGTCAACCCGGTGGCGATCGCGGCCATGGGAATCAACCTCGAGGACGTGCGCCTCGCCATCGTCAACGCCAATGCGGCCGGCCCGCTCGGCGCGTTCGACAGCGACGGCGTCGCCGAGGTCATCGGCACCAATCCGCAGATGCGCGATCCCCGCGAATACCGCGACATCGTCGTCAAGTCCGCCAACGGTGCGGTGACCCTGCTCGGATCGATCGCGACCATCGAGGAGTCGACCCGCAACAGCCGGTCCGCCGCGTGGTTCAACAAGAAGCCCGCGGTGCTGATCAACATCACCAAGCAGGCCAATGCCAATGTGATCGAGACGGTGGACCGCATCCAGGCGCTGCTGCCCGAGCTCAAGCGCTGGGTGCCGCAGGATATCCAGCTCGCGGTGCTGTCCGACCGCACCCTGATGATCCGCGCCAGCGTGCGCGACATGCAGATCACCCTCGCCGCGACGGTGGTGCTGGTGATGCTCGTGGTGTTCGTGTTCCTGCGGCGCCCGACGCCGACTCTCGCGGTCGGCGTCACCGTGCCGTTGTCGCTCGCCGGCACCTTCGCCGCGATGTGGCTCGTCGGCTATTCGATCGACAACCTGTCGCTGATGGCGCTCGCAGTGTCGGTCGGCTTCGTCGTCGACGACGCCATCGTCATGATCGAGAACGTCTTCCGCAACCTGGAGAAGGGGCTGACCCCGCTCGCCGCGGCGACCGAAGGAGCGCGGCAGATCGGCTTCACGGTGATCTCCATCAGCATCTCGCTGATCGCGGCGTTCATTCCGCTGCTGTTCATGGGCGGGCTCGCCGGGCGGGTGTTCCGCGAATTCTCGATGACGCTGGTGTTCGCGATCCTGATCTCCACCGTGGTCTCACTCTCGGTGACGCCGATGATCTGCGCTCATTTCGTGCGCGCGGCGCCGAGCGCCGCCGCCACCTGGTTCGACCGGGCGGTCGAGGGCGCGCTGGCGCTGATGGCACGCGGCTATGCCCGCAGCCTCGCCGTCGTGCTGCGCCATCGCCTGCTCACGCTGCTCACCCTCGCGGCGACCGTCGCGCTCACCGTGCATCTCTACATCAACACGCCGAAGGGCTTTTTTCCCCAGGACGATTCCGGCTTCGTCGGCGGGGTGGCGGTCGCCTCGACCGACGTTTCGTTCCGCACCATGGTGGAGCTGCAGCAGCGCGCCACCGACATCATTCTGTCCGACCCCGCGGTCTCCGGGGTCGGCACGTCGGTCGGCGGCACCGCCTGGAGCGGGCTCATCAACAATGGCCGGCTGTCGATCTCGCTCAAGCCGCGCGCGCAACGCGGCGGTGTCTCCACCCTCGCCGTCGTCGAGCGCATGCGTGCCAGCCTCCTGGACATCCCCGGCGTCCAGGTCTTCATGTGGCCGGCCCAGCAATTGCCCAGCGTCGGCGGCCGGCAGAGCCGCTCGCAGTACCAGTTCACCCTGATCGACGCCGACGCCGACGAGCTCAATCTCTGGGTGCCGCGGATGCAGGAGCGGCTCCGCCACATTCCCGGCATCATCGACGTCACCACCGACCGCGAGCAGGGCGGGCTGCAGGCCAATGTGGTGATCGACCGCACCGCGGCCTCACGGCTGGGGGTGCAGGTCCAGGACATCGACAACGCGCTCAACAATTCGTTCTCGCAGCGCCAGATCTCGACGATCTTCACCCAGCGCAACCAGTATCGCGTCATCCTCGAGGTCGACGCCCACCACCAGCGCGACCCCGCGGATCTCAGCCAGGTCTATGTCGCCGGCGCCGGCGGAACCCAGGTGCCGCTGTCGGCGGTGGCGCGGCTCACCAAGTCGACCACGCCGCTCGCGGTCAATCACCAGGGCCAGTATCCGGCGGTGACCATCACCTACAATCTCAGCGCCGACACTGCGCTCGAAACCGCCGTCGTGGCGGTGACGCAGGCGGTCGCCGAGATGCACCTGCCGGACACCGTGCGCACCGAGTTCGCCGGCGACATGAAGGTGTTCGCCGAGAGCGCCGCTTCGGAGGAGGTGCTCATCCTGGCGGCCCTGCTCGGCATCTACATCGTGCTCGGCATTCTCTATGAGAGCCTCGCCCATCCGCTCACCATCATCTCGACGCTGCCGTCCGCGGGGCTCGGCGCACTGCTGGCGCTGACCGCGTTCGGCGCCGAGCTCTCGATCATCGCCTTCATCGGCATCATCCTGCTGATCGGCATCGTCAAGAAGAACGGCATCATGCTGGTCGACTTCGCCATCGAGGGCGAGCGGCGCGGCCTGTCCCCCGCCGACGCGATTCAACAGGCCTGCCTGCAGCGCTTTCGCCCGATCCTGATGACGACCCTGGCGGCGCTGCTCGGCGCCGTGCCGCTGCTGGTGGCCACCGGAACCGGCTCCGAGTTGCGCCGGCCGCTCGGCATGACCATCATCGGCGGCCTTGCGGTCTCGCAGATCCTGACGCTCTATACGACACCGGTGATCTACCTGATGCTCGACGGCCTGCACCGCAGACTGTCGGGCGCGAGGCGGCGGATCAGCGCCGGTCGCGGCATGGCGAACGTGCCCGCGGAATAAAAGGAACGGGAGAAACGGCCAATGTGGGCGAGACTGCAGGCGGATGCGCGCGCCGTCGCGCTGGCGGCGGCGGGGATTGCGGCGGTGGTTGCGGGATTTGGCGTCCCCGCACAGGCGCAGGGCGATGCGGCGGCCTACCCGAACCGCACCATCAAGATGGTGGTCGGGTTTGCCGCGGGCGGCGGCAACGATATCATCGCGCGGATCATCGGGCAGAAGCTGCAGGATGCGTTCGGCCAGTCCGTGATCATCGAAAACAAGGTCGGTGCGGGCGGCCGCCTCGCCGCGGAAATGGTGATGGCATCGCCACCCGATGGCTACACCCTTCTCGTCGCCGCGAGCGGCGCCATGAGCATCATTCCCGCGATCTCGGTGCGACCGCCCTACGACACGCTCAAGGCGTTCGCCCCGATCTCGATGATCGCGAGCTTCCCGCTCATCCTCGCCGTCTATCCCGCGCATCCGGCAAAGACGGTTCAGGAGCTGGTGGCATGGATGAAGGCCAATCCGGAGAAGTCGAACTACGCCACCTCGTCCTCCGCGTTCACGCTCGCGACCGAGCTGTTCAAGCTCAAGACCGGCGCACCGGGAACGGCGATCCCCTATAAGAGCAGCGGCGAATCGCTGGTGAGCGTCATCGGCCAGCAGTCCCTGCTCACCATCGCCGATCCGCCACCGACGACACCGCTCGTCAGGGGCGGCCAGGTGCGCGCGCTCGCCGTCACCTCGTCGAAGCGGCTCGACGACCTGCCGGAGGTGCCCACCATGGCGGAGGCCGGCGTCGACGGCATCGACGTCGGCCTGTGGAGCGGGGTGCTGGCGCCGGCCGGCACGCCGTCCGCCATCGTCAAGAAGCTCGAAACCGAGTTTCGCAAGATGATGCAGATGCGCGACGTCCAGGACCGGTTCAAGGCGATCGCAACGCCGACCGTGGGCAGCACCGCCGCCGAGTTCGCCCACAGCATCGAGGTGGAAACCCGGATGTGGGGCGACGTCGGCCGGCTCGCCAATGTGAAGCTGGAATGAGCGCGAGCGGACAATGTCCGTGAGCCTTCCTCGCCGGCAATTCCTGCGTCTCGGGGCCGCCGCCATGGCGCTCCCTGCCATGCCGCACATCGCGGTGGCGCAGTCGTTTCCTGCGCGGCCCGTCCACCTGATCGTGGGCTATCCGCCGGGCAGCACCGCCGACCTCATCGCGCGCCTCGCGGGCAATTGGCTGTCGGAGCGGCTCGGCCAGCCGTTCATCATCGAGAACCGGCCCGGCGCGGGGGCGGGGCTCGCGACGGAGGCGGTGGTGCGCGCGGCGCCCGACGGCTACACCCTGCTCCAGGTGAGTTCGACCCAGGCGATCAACGCGACGCTCTTCAAAAATCTCAGCTACGATTTCCTTCGGGACATCGCGCCGGTGGCAAGCATCATGCGCGCGCCCGGCGTGATGGAGGTGAACCCGGGGCTTCCCGCCAAGACGGTGCCCGAGTTCATCGCCTACGCCAAGGCCAATCCCGGCCGGATCACGATGGCGTCGGCCGGCAATGGCAGCAATCCGCATCTCTACGGCGCGTTGTTCATGCAGGCGACGGGCATCGACATGGTTCACGTCCCCTATCGCGGCTCGGTCGCCGCCTTGACCGACCTCATCAGCGGCCAGGTGCAGGTCATGTTCGACAACGTGCCGACCTCGCTGGAATACATCCGCTCCGGCCGCCTGCGCGCCCTCGCCGTCACCGCGGCGGCTCAGATCGAGGCGCTCCCCGAGGTCCCGCCGCTCGGCACCTTCGTGTCCGGCTATGAGGCCAGTCTCTGGCAAGGCGTCGGCGCGCCGAAAAACACGCCTTCCGCGATCGTCGAGCGCCTCAACCGGGAGATCAATGCGGCGCTGGTGGATTCCAAGATGAAAGCACGGCTGGCGCAACTGGGCGGAACGGCGCTCGGCGGCTCCCCCGCCGCGTTCGGCAAGCTGATCGCCGACGACACTGAGAAATGGGCCACGGTGATCAAGCTCGCCGGCATCAGGGCCGAGTGAGCATCACCGCCCGCTCCACTGGCGACGCGGAAGATGGGCGTGCGCCGCCGACGCGGCGCGCGACCAGGGCACCGCCGCGTTGCGGCTACAGCTTCCCTTGCAGCCCCGCGAAGGAGGCTTCGCCGTAGACGGCCTTGCCGCCGACGAGCGTGAGCACCGAATTGAGCTCGCCGACCTTCTCCACCGGGACCGTCATGTAGTCGTCGGACAGCACGGCGAGATCGGCATATTTGCCGGGCTCGAGCGTACCGCGCTTGTCCTCGTCGAAGGTGAACCACGCCGCGTTCGCCGAATACATCCGCAGCGCCTGTTCGCGCGACGGCGTTTCCTCCGGGCCGCGCATCGGTGTGCCGTCGATCACCTTGCCGTCGAGCAGCCAGCGCAGCGACACGAACGGATTAAACGGCGCCACCTGGTCGGAATCGGTGCCGCCGGCGACATGGAGGCCCATCTCGAGGGCGGTCACGATGGGTGGCGCGCGCTTCGAGCCCTCGGGCCCGAGCACCTTCGCGACAATGCCGCCGGAATAGAGGAGACGGTCCTGCACCGCCCAGCCCATGCCGAGCGCCTTCATGCGGCGCAGCGTCTGGTCCGAGGCATTCTCCAGATGCGCGATCTGCCAGCGCAACGACGTGATCGGAAATTCCGCATTCACGCGCTCGAAGCAATCGAGGATCAGCGAAGCCGCCTTGTCGCTCGCCGCGTGCTGATGGACGTTGAGGCCGCGCTCCGCCGCCCATCTCGCCACCTCGCAATACTCCGCGAGATTTTTCTCGCCCGGATTGTAGGGCAGCCCGACCGTCGAGCCGTCATAGATGCCGCGGGTCAGCGACTCGCCGATGCCGCGGTAGCGCAGCCAGTCGTCGCCGAAATTCATCGGCGTGAACGCCGTGAGCACCTTGAAGTCGGCGAGCCGTTCGGCAGAGATGTGGAAGGTGACGCGCAACGTCTGCTCGCCGTTCTCCCACAGCGTCTGCACCGCGCGGAAATGCTCGGGCAGCATGCCGCCGCCGGGGAAATCGTTGACCGCGGTCATGCCGAGCCGGTTGAGCTCGCCGAAATATTTCTTGGTGCCGTCGAGCTGCTCCGCAAAGCTCGGCGACGGGATCTTCGCGGTGAAGAAGTTGAAGGTGGCGTTGACGCCGGTGAACACCCCGGTGAGGTTGCCGGCGTCGTCCCGCTCCGCCTTGCCGCCGGGGATTTCCGTCGTCGGCGTGAGGTTCATCAGCTTCATGCCGGCCGGCGTGATCCAGGCGGTGTTGTAGAGGCGCTGGACGTAGACCGGACGGTCCGGCGCCGCCGCGACGAGCTCCGCCACCGTGGGACCGCGCTTCTCGGAAAACTGCAGCTCGGTCCAGCCGCCGCCGATCTTGATCCAGGCACCGGGCTTGGCCGTGCGCGCGGCCTCGCGGATGATTTCGAGGCCCTTGGCGAGGCTTGGCACGCCGATCCAACTCACCTCGGTCGAATAGGTGAGCCCGGCGCGCAAGGCGTGGATGTGGGAATCCATCAGGCCCGGAATCACAGTACGCCCGCCGAGGTCGACCACGTGGGTATGGGCGTCGGCGCGCTTGCGCACGTCTTCGCTGGAGCCGGTCTCGAGAATGCGGCCGCCGCGGATCGCAATGCCCTGCGCGACCGTGGAGCGGCCGTCGAGCGTGATCACCTTGCCGTTCACGAGAATGACGTCGGCGCCTTGAGCGCGCGCGCCCGCCGGGGCGACGATGGCGGTCAATGCGGCGGCGGCGAATGCGGCGACCAGCGCCGAGGCTTTCATGATGTCCTCCCGGAAGGTTGTTGGCGCATCCTAGCATGGACATTGCGGCCGCCGCCAAGCGGCTCATGCCGGCCACGGAATGGACACGAATGGATTGCTTGTCGACGGCGGCTGATTTACCGGTCACCCCGAAATGCATCGCTCCCGACTTGACCCGCCCGATTCCCGTCCTGACCTTGGCCAATGACCGCAAAGCCTCCCGTTCTCGCCGCATTCCGCCGCATCGTGGTGAAAGTGGGGTCGTCCCTGCTGATCGACGCCGCCGCCGGCCGGGTCAAGCAGGGCTGGCTCGCCTCGCTCGCCCAGGACGTCGCGCACCTGCACGGCGAGCGGCGCGACCTTCTCGTCGTCTCCTCCGGGGCGATCGCCCTCGGCCGCTCCATGCTCAAGCTGCCGAAAGGGCCGCTCAAGCTCGAAGACAGCCAGGCCGCCGCCGCGGTCGGCCAGATCGAGCTCGCCCGCACCTGGTCCGCCGCACTCGGCGTCCACCAGATCAGCGCCGGGCAGATCCTGGTGACCCTGGGCGACACCGAGGAGCGGCGGCGTTATCTCAACGCCCGCTCCACCATCGCCAAGCTGCTCGAATGGCGCGCGGTGCCCGTCATCAACGAGAACGATACCGTCGCTACCAACGAGATCCGCTACGGCGATAACGACCGGCTCGCGGCGCGCGTCGCCACCATGGTGAGCGCGGACCTGCTGGTGCTGCTTTCGGATATCGACGGGCTCTACGACGCGCCGCCCGGCACCAACGCCAACGCCCGGCTGGTGCCGGTGGTGGAGCGGATCACCCCCGAGATCGAGGCGATGGCGGGCACCGCCAATTCCGAGCTGTCGCGCGGCGGCATGCAGACCAAGATCGAGGCCGGCAAGATCGCGACCACGGGAGGCACCCACATGGTGATCGCGTCCGGCCGGGTCGATCACCCGTTGCAGGCGATCGCTTCGGGCGCCCGTTCGACCTGGTTCCTGACGCCGGTCAATCCGGTGACCTCGCGCAAGAAATGGATCGCCGGCTCGCTCGAGCCGAAGGGCACCCTGACCATCGACGCCGGCGCGGTGGCCGCGCTGCGGCGGGGCAACAGCCTGCTGCCGGTGGGCGTCGTCCGCGTCGACGGCCAGTTCGCCCGCGGCGACGCCGTGATCGTGCGCGGTTCCGACGGCGCCGAGATCGGTCGCGGCCTCGTCGCCTACGACGCGGCCGACGCCGAGAAGGTCAAGGGACGGCCGTCGAGCGATATCCTGCTGCTGCTCGGCATCGAAGGCCGCGCCGAGATGATCCATCGCGACGATCTCGCGCTGGGGCGGGGATAACCCGGGTGGAACCTCGGTTTTTATCGGTCCGACTTTTATCGGTTCTCCGTCGCCCTTGACGGGCGCTCCGGCAGACACCGCCAGGAAGTAGCGGATTGCCCGGATCAAACCGGTTGTTGGCAGCGGGAGGTGCCGCAATATGTCCGGTACGCATCCGAAGTTCGCCATGCCTGCGGGAGCCGCTATAGTGCGGCTCGCATGAGTACATTCCGCATCGCGGGCGAGCATCCCGTGGCTCGACCTTCCGTGGCTCTCATCGTCCTGGTTGTCCTCGTGGGCCTGGCCGCGCTGACCGGGCTCGTCTTTGCCGTCGCGCCCGGCATCGACCTCGCGGTCGCGTCCTTCTTCCGTGGCATCGCCCTGCCCACGACGATGCCACGTCTCTACCGGGCAATCGAGATCGGGCGGTCCCTGGAGCCGCTGGTCACGACCGTCGCGATCGCTCCGGCGGCCGCCGTCATCCTCGTCAAGATGTTCTGGCCGCGACGATCGACCGTGCTGCCGGCGCGTGCGGCGCTGTTCCTCATCGCCTCGCTCATTCTGGGGCCGGGCCTGCTCGTCAACGCCGGGCTCAAGGATCACTGGTCGCGACCGCGGCCGGGAATGGTCACCGGGCTCGGCGGCAGCATGGACTTCAAGCCGTGGTGGGATCCGCGCGGCGCCTGCCAAGCCAATTGCTCGTTCGTCTCGGGCGAGACCTCGTCGGCGGTCTGGCTCGCCGCACCGGCGCTGCTGGTGCCGGCGCCCTGGCGTTTCCTCGCGCTCGGCGGTGTCGCCATCTACGCCGTCGCGATCGCATTCATGCGCCTTCTGCTCGGCGGCCACTTCCTCTCCGACGTTATTTTCGCCGGCATCTTCACCGGCCTGGTGATCTGGACCATGCACGGACTGTTCCTGCGGTGGCGGATCGGCCCCTCCGACCCCACCATCGACGCCGCGCTGGAGCGCGTCGGAACGGCGTTGCGCCGGGGCATTGCCGCGATCATTCCGTCCCGAAGCCGCGGCGCCGATCGGCCTGCGCCGGGCGCGCCGCCCGAGAGCCGCACCGAGCGATCTGGCGTCGCCGGCGGCTTGTGCCTTACAAGGAGGGACGCCTTGTTTCGCGGACTCCCGCGCCCGGATTCGAGGGACTGAGATTTTCCGCAGCGATCACGTGAGACGCCCATGAATTTCGAGTTCACCGACGAGCAGAGGCAGTTCGCCGACGCCGCGCGCAAGTTTGCGGTCGCAAACCTCGAAAAGGATTCGCTTGCGCGAGCCCACGATCCCGGCTTCCCCTTCGACGTCGCCCAGCTGATGGGCCGGCAGGGACTGCTCGGCATCACGCTGGGCGAAGCCGACGGCGGACAAGGCGGTTCGCTGATGGACGCGGTGATCGCGATCGAGCAGGTGGCGTCCGCCTGTCCGCGCAGCGCCGACGTCGTGCAGTCCGGCAGCTTCGGCCCGATCCGCACCTTCGCCGAATACGCTTCGCCGGCGCTCAAGGCGAAATACCTGCCGGCGTTGCTCGCCGGGCGCGCGGTGATGAGCCTCGCCATGTCGGAGCCGGAGGCGGGCTCCGCCGCGACCGATCTCGCGACCACCGTGCGGATCGACGGCGGCGACGCCGTCGTCAACGGCACCAAGGTGTTCTCCACCTTCAGCGCGGACGCCGCCGTGTTCCTGGTCTACGCACGATTCGGCCCCGGCGTGCGCGGCATCGGCTCGGTCATCGTCGAGCGCAGCGCGCCGGGATTACACATCGGCCCGCCCTCGCAGTTCATGAGCGGCGAGGCGTGGTGCGAACTCCACTTCGACGATTGCCGCATTCCCGCAGAAAACGTGCTGCTCGGCCCCGGCGGCTTCAAGAAGCAGATCGCCGGCTTCAACGTCGAGCGCATCGGCAATGCCGCGCGGGCGCTCGCGTTCGGCCGCTATGCCTTCGGCAAGGCGCGCGACCACGTCGCCACGCGCCAGCAGTTCGGCCGGCCGCTGTGCGAATTCCAGGGCCTGCAGTGGAAGTTCGCGGACATGGCGCTCAAGCTCGAAGGCGCGCAGCTGCTGCTCTACCGCGCCGCCGTCAATGCCGACCGCGGCCTGCCCTCCGCCTACGAGACGTCGCTCGCCAAGGCGGCCTGCAACCTGACCGGATTCGAGGTCGCCCACGAAGCGGTGCAGGCCATGGGCGCCACCGGCTACAGCTGCGACACGCTGGTGGAATACTGCATGCGCCGCTGCCGCGGCTGGATGATCGCGGGAGGATCGGTGGAAATCCTCAAGAATCGCATTGCCGAGGAGGTCTTCGATCGCCGCTTCGACCAGCGTGCCCGGCAAGCCGATGCCGCCGAATAGTACGATGAATTCGAACAGAAGCCGGGGTCCATCCCGTGCCCGCATCGGGATTGAGCACCTTACGCGTGGCGCGCCACCGCTGCTCCCTTGCCACGCGTGCGGGGAGAAGGTCGGGGTGAGGGGGCGCTTCCCCACGACATGCGCTCAGACTTGTGGGCCGGCCCCCTCACCCGGATCGCAGGAGCGATCCGACCTCTCCCCGCACGCGGGGAGAGGTAAGCTTTTGAGACGCCTCGATGCCTGATCCCGACCGCGGACTCATTGGCGGCCGCACGCTGGGCGACGCCCTGTTCGCGCCACGCTCGGTCGCGCTCGTCGGCCAGTCCAACGACGCCGGCAAGACGGCGGGGCGGCCGCTCAAATTCCTGCGCCAGGCGGGGTTTGCAGGCCGCGTCTACCCCGTCAATGCGCGACGCGACGAAGTGCTCGGGGAACGCGCCTGGCCGTCGCTCGAAGCGCTGCCGGAGGTCCCCGAGCATGCCTATATCGTGGCGCCGACCGACGCTGCGATGGATGCGCTCGAGGCCTGCGGGCGCGCCGGCGTGGCGGTCGCGACCGTGCTGTCGGACGGCTTCGCCGAGGCCGGCCCCGACGGACTGGCGCGCGAGCACCGCCTGACCGAAATCGTGCGCACCACCGGGATGCGCATCGTCGGACCGTCGAGCCTCGGCATCGTCAACCTGCGCAACGGCGCACTGCTCACGGCCAACGCCGCGTTCGACGAGCCCGATCTTCCGGTCGGGAGGATCTTCGGCGCCTCCCACAGCGGCGGCATGATCGGCACCTTCCTGTCGCGCGGCAAGGCGTGCGGCATCGGCTTTGCCGGCCTCGTCTCGGTCGGCAACGAGGTCGACCTTTCGCTCGGCGAAATCTGCCTCGCCACCCTCGACGACCCCGGCATCGACAGCTACCTCCTGTTCCTCGAGACGTTGCGGCACGCCGATGCGCTGCGCACTTTCGCCGCCCGCGCCGCCGCCGCAGGCCGGCCGGTGCTGGCCTACAAGCTCGGCCGCTCGGACGCCGCGCGCGAGCTCGCGCTGACCCACACCGGGGCGCTCGCCGGCGAGGACGACGTCGCCGACGCGTTCCTGCGCGATTGCGGGATCGCGCGGGTGGACAGTCTCTCCGGCCTGCTGGAAGGCCTGCCGCTGCTGCGGCGGGTCGCGCCGCGGGCGGCGGCGCGCGCGCCGCGGGTCGCGGTCATCACCACCACCGCCGGCGGCGCCGCGACGGTGATCGATCCACTGGCGCGCCGCGGCATCGAGGTCGGCGCTCCCAGCGCCGAGACTTATGCGCGTTTCGACGCCGCCGGGATCAAGGTGTCGCGGGCGCGGCTGATCGATCTCACGCTGGTCGGCACGCGCTACGAGGTGATGAAGCCGGCGCTCGACATCCTCACCACCGCGCCGGAATTCGACCTCGTGGTCACCGTGGTCGGCTCGTCGGCGCGGTTCTATCCGCATCTTGCGGTACGCCCGATCATCGACAGCGCAAGCGCGGCGAAGCCGATCGCCGCGTTCCTCGTTCCCGAGGCCCCGCAGGCGCGCGCCGAGCTCGCCAAGGCCGGCGTCGCCAACTTCTATACGCCGGAAGCATGCGCCGACGCGGTCGCCGCGGCGCTGCTGCGCCGGACGCCTCGCGCACCGACGACGCACGCGCGGCCGCCGGCCTCCGGTTCCGGACGCGCGCTCGACGAGCTCGAAGCCTATGGCGTGCTCGACCGCATCGGCGTGCCCCGCGCGCCATCGGTCGCGCTCGACATCGGCGCGGCGCCGTCGACGTTGCCGTTCCCCTATCCGGTGGCGATGAAAGTGCTGGCGGCCGAGATTTCCCACAAGTCGGATGTCGGCGGCGTCGCACTCGGGATCGCCGATGCGCCTGGGCTCGCCGCCGCCATGGCGGCGATGCGCGCACGGCTGCCGCAGGCGCGCCGCGTGCTGGTGCAGCCGATGACCCCCGGGGTCGGCGAGGTCCTGGTCGGTTACCGGGTCGATCCCGATGCCGGGCCGATGGTGATGCTCGCGGCCGGCGGCATCTACACCGAGATCTACCGCGATCGCAGCCTGCGGCTCGCACCCGTCGATGTCGCGACGGCGCGCGAGATGATCGCCGAGGTGCGCGGGCTCAAGGCGTTGGTTGGTTATCGCGGCAAGCCGGCCGGCGATCTCGACGCACTGGCCGGAGCCGTGGTCGCGCTCTCCGGCCTCGCCGCCGACCCGGCCGTGCGCGAGGCCGAGGTCAATCCGCTGATCGTGCGCACCGATGGCGTCGTCGCGGTCGATGCGGTGGTGCGGCTCGCCTGATCGGGAATCGTGGTCCACAACAGGCTGAGCGTTGCGGCAGCTCTGTTCCGAGCCTAGATGCTGGGTCCGGTAATCACATGATTGCCGAGCGAGTTTCAAACGTGTCCGTTCCGCGCCGCGCCGATGTCGTATTGCCGGAAACGTTCGCGCGCTGGTTCGCCGCGCGCGGCTGGGCGCCGCGCGCCCACCAGCTCGCACTGCTGGGACCGCGCGGGCCGGCCGCACCGCGCTGCTGATCGCGCCGACCGGCGCCGGCAAGACGCTGGCCGGCTTCCTGCCGAGCCTGGTCGAGCTCGGCGAACGGAGCGCCGGCAGCAGCCGGCGCGACGACCGGCCCTCGTCCGGGGCTGCACACGCTCTACATCTCGCCGCTCAAGGCGCTCGCGGTCGACGTCGCGCGCAACCTCGATCAGCCGGTCGCCGAGATGGGCCTGCCGATCCGGATCGAGACCCGCACCGGCGACACGCCGGCGGCGAAGCGGCAGCGCCAGCGCCGCGATCCGCCCGACATCCTGCTGACCACGCCCGAGCAGATCGCGCTGCTGCTCGTCGACCGCGGATGCGCCGCTGCTGTTCGGCGACCTGCGGCGCATCGTGCTCGACGAACTGCACGCGCTCGTGACGTCGAAGCGCGGCGACCTGCTGTCGCTCGGTCTCGCGCGGCTGCGCCGCCTCGCGCCGGATGCGACCGCGATCGGCCTGTCGGCGACGGTGCGCGAGCCCGACGAGCTCTGCCGCCTATCTGGTGCCCCAGCCGCCCGGCGGCACGGCGGCTGCCGATCTCATCGTCGCCGAAGGCGGCGCGGCGCCGCTCGTCACCATGCTCGACACCGCGGAGCGGCTGCCCTGGGCCGGCCACTCGCGCGCGCCACGCGCTCGGCGAGATCTACGACGCTCATCCGGCGGCACCGCACTGACGCTGATCTTCGTCAACACCCGCTTCCAGGCCGAGCAGCTGTTCCAGGAGCTGTGGCGCATCAACGACGACGACCTGCCGATCGCGCTCCACCACGGCTCGCTCGACGCCGCGCCAGCGCCGCAGGGTCGAGGCCGCCATGGCGGCCGGCCGGCTGCAAGGCGGTGGTCTGCACCGCGACGCTCGATCTCGGCATCGACTGGGGCGACGTCGATCTCGTCATCAATGTCGGCGCGCCCAAGGGCGCGAGCCGCCTCACCCAGCGCATCGGCCGCGCCAACCACCGGCTCGACGAGCCGTCGCGCGCCATGCTGGTGCCGGCCAACCGCTTCGAGGTGCTCGAATGCCGCGCCGCGCATCGACGCGGCCGCCGCCGGCGCGCAGGACACGCCGGTGCCGCGCACCGGCGCCCTCGACGTGCTGGCCCAGCACGTGCTCGGCATGGCCTGCGCCGCGCCGTTCGACGCCGACGAGCTCTACGACGAGGTCCGGATGGCCGCGCCCTATCGCGCAGCTTGACGCGCGCGGACTTCGATGCGCGTGGTCGATTTCGTCGCGCACGGCGGCTACGCGCTGCGGGCCTACGAGCGCTTCGCCAAGATCCGCCAGGGCCAGGACGGGCGCTGGCGCGTCGCCAACGGCCGCGGTCGCCCAGCAATACCGGCTGAACGTCGGCACCATCGTCGAGGCCGACCATGCTGAAGGTGCGGCTGGTGCGTCGGGCGCGGCGGCCGGACGAACGCGGCCGGGGCCGGCCCGACGGGCCTGATCGGCGCGCGGCGGCCGCGTGCTCGGCGAGATCGAGGAGGATTTCCTCGAGACGCTGATGCCCGGCGACACCTTCCTGTTCGGCGGCGAGATCCTGGCGCTTCAGGCGATCGTCGAGGACGAGGCGCTATGTGTCCCGCGCGCCATGCCGACGACGCCCAAGGTGCCCGCCTACGCGGGCGGCAAGTTCCCGCTCTCGACCTATCTGGCCGCGCGGGTGCGCGACATGCATGTCCGACCCGCTGCGTGGCCGGCGCTGCCGGACCAGGTGCGCGACTGGCTCGGCATCCAGCAGTGGCGCTCGCGCGCTGCCGCAGCCGGGCGAGCTGCTGGTCGAGACGTTTCCGCGCGGCGGCAAGCAGCTACCTCGTCTGCTACCCGTTCGAGGGCCGGCTCGCCCACCAGACGCTCGGCATGCTGCTGACCCGCCGGCTGGAGCGCGCACGGCTGCGGCCGCTCGGCTTCGTCGCCAACGACTATGCGCTGGCGGTCTGGGGCCTCGGCGATCCCGGCCCGCGCCATCCGCACCGGCCGGCTCTCGCTCGCGCGACCTGTTCGACGAGGACATGCTGGGCGACGACCTCGAGGCCTGGCTCGACGAATCGGCGCTGATGAAGCGCACCTTCCGGCACTGCGCGATCATCGCCGGGCTGATCGAGCGCCGCTCACCCGGCGAGGAGAAGACCGGCGCGGCAGATGACGGTCTCGACCGATCTCGTCTACGACGTGCTGCGCCGGCACGAGCCCGACCACATCCTGCTGCGCGCCGCGCGCCAGGATGCGGCAACCGGGACTCCTCGATATCCGGCGGCTCGGCGACCATGCTGGCGCGCATCAAGGGCCACATCGTTCACGTCGCGCTCGACCACGTTTCCCCGCTCGCGGTGCCGGTCATGCTGGAGATCGGCCGCGAATCCGTCTATGGCGAAGCATCGGAATCGCTGCTCGCGGAAGCGGAGGCGGAACTCGTGAACGAGGCCATGCGGTGACCAAGGCGATCGCGGTTCATGAGGCTCTTTGCGCGGCGGTCGCGCTCTCCGCTCACGGGGCGCGAGAAATCGGGGCGCGAGAGAGCGGCGCGGGAGAACTCACCGTTGCCGGCGTGCCGCTCGTCGCCGACCTCGCCGGTGCGCTGTACTGGCCGCAGGAAGGCCTGCTGGTAGTATCCGACCTGCATCTCGAAAAAGGCTCGGCCTTTGCGGCACGCGGCATGCTGATGCCGCCCTATGATACCGCGGCGACCCTGGAACGGCTGTCCGGGGTCATCGCGCGCTACGCCGCCCGCATCGTGGTGGCGCTCGGCGACAATTTCCACGACGGCGGCGGCCCCGCACGGCTTGCGGCGTCCGACCGCGCGCATCTACTGGAATTGCAGCGCAGCCGCGACTGGGTGTGGATCGCCGGCAACCACGACCCCGATCCTGGCAGCGGCATCGGCGGCGTGTTCGCACACGCGCTGGCGCTCGGCGCCCTCACGTTCCGCCACGAGCCGGCGGCGCGGACCGGCAAGGCCGGCGCCGCGGGCGCGCAGGGTGGCGAGATTGCCGGCCACCTGCATCCCGCCGCCCGCCTCCATCAGCGCGGCCGCACCCAGACCCGCAAATGTTTCGCGAGCGACGGCGAGCGGCTGGTGATGCCGGCGTTCGGCGCCTTCACCGGCGGCCTCAACATCCGCAACGCCGCCTTCCTGAAGGTGTTCGGTGCGCTCGGCTTCACCGCCCACCTGATCGGGGAGCGGCGGCTCTACAGCTTCGCGGCGGCACGGTGCCTGGCGGATTGAGCCCTCAGTCCCGCCGGAACACCACCGCGGCGAACCACCCGGTCATCAGCGCCATCGCGGCGGTGCCGAGGCCGTAGAGCAGGCCGTGGTCGGCGGCCGAGCTGGCAATAAAGCGCTCGAAGCCGACCTTCACGATGTCGAACGCGGAATTGGTGCGCGCCACCATGGCGCCGGCGGCGAACAGCTTGACGTCGACGTCGTAGGTTCCGATCGGCGCGTCCGCCGGCACCTCGATGGCGCCGCGGAACAGCGTCGGGGTCAGGAAGGTGATGCCGTTGCCGGATTCGCTGTAGAGCCGATGCTCCTCCTTGATCCGCAGAAACGACCGGCGGAACTCGTCGTCCTCCACCACGTCGGCGGTGTCCGGCCCGATCTGCTGGGGAAGCAGGGTGCGGGAGAGGCCGATCTGAAGGCGGCGCAGCGTCTCCTCGTTGGCGATGTCGACGAACGGCTTGGTCGCCAGGACGGCGAGGTAGGAGGGAACGTCGATGAAGGTGCGGGATTCGTCGTTGATCCAGATGCCGAACACCCGCTCCTTGCGCCGGGTCACCATGGTCTGGCGCGGGCCGGTGACGGTGGCGATGATGTCGTAGCCGTCCTTGCGCAGCGCGCCGCCCGCATCGGGTTCCACCGTTCCGAACAGCACCAGTTCGACGCCGGTGAAGATCGAAGTGATCTGCACCCGATGGCTGGACAGCGAGGCGATCAGCCGTTCGGCGCGGACGGGCGCGGCGCCGATGACCAGCGCAACGAGCCCGGGGGCCAGGCAGACACTGAGGAGAGCGCGGCTCACGACACCGCGACCCGCGTCACCGCGACTCATGACAGCGCGACTCATGGCGCCACCTCGACCGCGCGGATCGAGTAGACGTCGTCGGGCCGCACGATGAGATCGAAGGCGAACCGCAGGCCGACGGCGAGCACCAGCGCGCCGAGCAGCAGGCGCAGCCGCTCGCTTCGCATCTTCTGGCCGGCGCGGGCGCCGAATTGCGCGCCGATGACGCCGCCGACCATCAGGATCAAGGCGAGCACGGCGTCGACGAGGTGGTTGGTCGCGGCATGCAGGATGGTCGCCGACGCCATGGTGATGAGAGTCGAGCACCATGGAGGTGCCGATCACCACATTGGTCGGCACCCGCAGCAGATAGATCAGCATCGGGACCAGCAGGAAACCGCCGCCGATGCCGAGGATGGCCCCGGCAAACCCCATGATCCAGCCGATCGCGATCACCGGGATGACCGATACATAGATGCGCGATTGCTTGAACCGCATCTTGAGCGGCAGGCCATGGATCCAGGTGTGGCTGCCGGAATGGCGCAGCGCCACCGGCTTGCCGCCGCGTTGGCGGAGGATCTCGCGGGCGCCGTCGGTCACCATCATGACGCCGACCGAGGTGAGCAGCAGCACGTAGGAGATGCCGATGGTGATGTCGAGCTGACCGACGGCGCGCAGCCTGGTGAACAGCCAGACGCCGGCCTGGGTCCCGACGATGCCGCCGACCAACAGCACGACGGCAAGCGCGACATCGATGGCGCGCCGGCGCCAATACGAGATCGCGCCCGACATCGACGAGGCCGCGATGTGGCTCGACACCGTCGCGACCGCCACCGCCGGCGACACCCCGATGAAGATCAACAGCGGCGTCATCAGGAACCCGCCGCCGATGCCGAACAGCCCGGAGATGAAGCCCACCGCGAGCCCCATCGCCAGCACCAGGAATATGTTCACTGGAAGATCGGCGATCGGGAGATAAATTTCCACGGGCTCGATCCGACGGCACGAGTGGCGGAAAACGCTGGGAGCGCGGGTGGGTGAGCCTTGCCCCTGTCAGAGGAAGACCGCTTCCACCGGTATTCCCTTGTCGAGCAAACGCAAGGCTTTTCTGCCGCGAAAGAGCGGGAAATTGCCGTCACGCCCACGGTGAGAATCCGGCAGGCACGGAGCCTGGGCGACGCCGCTGCCGCCACTCCGGTGCAACGTCCTACCCGCAGGCCGGCGGGCCATCGCTTCCGAGCGAACCGAGGCGCTCCTTCGACAATTCCCGTCGCCGACCCGACGCGCGGAGCGAACGGCCGGTTCGTCTCAGCGGGTCGCGGGCGAAGCCTTGCGGGCTGCGGTCACGACCTGGTCCCAGCCGCCCGGCGGCGCCTTCACCGCGATAGCATCCTCGGGCTGGGTTTCCGCGACGAAGCCGTCGACCGCCGCGCGCGCGGCGCCAAGTTGCGATTCGTCGAGATGCGCCGCGATGTCGAGGGTCTTGCGGGCGGCGTCCTTGTCGCCGCCTTTGCCGGCGAGCGCGAACCATTTGTAGGATTCGACCAGGTTCCTTTCGAGACCGACGCCGCGGGCGCAGAGGATCGCAAGATTGTATTGGCTGTCGACCAGTCCGAAGGCAGCCGCCTTGCGGAACCAGCGGGTGGCGATGGCGTAGTCCGGCTTGCCGTCGATGCCTTCGGCATAGAGCACGGCGAGGTTGTGCATGGCCTTGGCATTGCCCTTGTCCGCCGCGGCGAGATAGAGGCGGCGGGCCTCCTGGAGGTCCTTCTTCAGGCCGACGCCCTTCTCGTACAGGCTGCCGAGACGGAACTGGGCCGGAGCGATGCCGCTGCGCGCCGCGCGCTCGAACCAGATCGCGGCCAGGGCCAGATCCTGCGGCACGTTGGTGCCGTCGGCGAGGCGGGCGGCAACCTCGTAGCTCGCGGCGGGGTCTCCCGCGGTCGCGGCGGTGATCAACGCCTTGCCGCCGATGCCGGCCGGCAGCTGGTCATTGCCGGCGTCGCGGGCGGGCACCGATGCCGGGGCCGACAGCTGGGGCGCCGGGGCTTCCGTGAGCTTCGGCGCGGTCTCGCGCGTCGTCGACCCTGTGGGCTCGGAGGACAGCGACGGGGCCGGCTTGAGCGCCGCAGGCGCTGGGCTGGCAGTCGCGGGTGAGGGAGTCGTTGCGACAGGCACGGGAGTCACAGGCGCCGGGGTGACAGCCGCCACAAACGGCGGGGTAAAGGCAGCGGTGCGGGCGCCGTCGCCCAACGCGGCGCCCTTGCCGGGGGTCGGCGGATTGGCCGGCAGCGAAGGCGGCGCGATCGCCGGCGTTTCCGGCTGTGCCGCCGACTGGGACGGGGTCGCCGGCACCGATGTATCGGGGCCCTGGGACTGCGCGGCCGACGGGTTCGCCGCGTTCGAGCCGGTGAACAGATCCATCGCGAGGCGCAGAGTGCCCAACACGATGGCGGCAACGCTGACGGCGACGACCAGGGTTTTGATCCGCGGCCCAAACTTGCCGAGGAACGAACCGGCCGGCGGGGCCGGCTTGCGGTCCTCGCCAACCGACACGGTCAGCCGCGATCCCGGCGTCTGCTCGCCGGCCACCGCCTGCGCGGCGCGGCGGGCCGCCGCGACGAAATTGGCGCGGACCGCCGCGTCGGTTTCGCCCGCGACGGCGGGCGCAGCGCCGGCGACGGCCTCGGAGGCCGCGATCCGGTCGACGGCGCTCGCCATCCCGCGAATCCGTCGTCCGCCGGAGCCCGGCTCGAGGGGAGCGTCGGGCGGCAGCTCCGGAGCGATCGGCTGACGCGGCTGCGCCGACGCGCCGAGCTTCGCGGCCGCCTCATCCATCGGGATGACGAGGCGATCGCGCTGCGTCCCGGCCACCGATGTCAGGGCGGGCGCCTCGGCGAACAGGGTCGGGCCCGGCCGCTCCGCGGTTCGGGCTTGAGGGGAGAGCTCCTTGCCGCGGAGGTCTTCCTCGATCGCGGCGAGACGATCGACCACCTGCTCGATGGTGCCGTACACCGCCTCGAATGTGTCCTGAGTGCGCCGGTCGATCGCACCCTGCAGCTCCTTGAGGGTGGCGACGTCACGCCGGATCGCCTCCGCCGGCTCGCTCACCGCACGGGTGGTGTTGTCGATGAGCTCCTGCTGGATCGCCTGCAGCTTCGACTCGTTCTGGGTGCGCAGCGCGCTGATCTGCTCCAGGAGGTCGCCCACACCGCGCTCGACACCATCGAGCCGGGTCAGGCGTTCCTCCGAGGCATCGAGCTTCTCGACCAGCCCGACGATCCGGCCCTCGAGGTTCTTGAGCGCGCCCTGGTCGGCGCAGCGCACCTCGACCAACTCCAGTCGTTCGGTCAGCTTGTTGAACACCGCCTCGAGGTCGGCCGGGAACCCCCTCGTCTCGGCCGTGCAGCTGTCGAATGCCGCGGTCATTTCGGCAAGACGCCGATCCAGCGTCATGATGGCGCCGGGATCGGCTTGCGGGTGCGCGCTGTTGTCGATCTTCTCGGCCAGCGCGTGAATGTCGCGGGCCAGCGCGGCGATATCGGCCGGCGAGGCGATCTGGCCGGCGAGATCGCGCAGCGAACCGACGGCTTCATCGAGCTGGTGCAGCCGCTCGGGCGCCGCGACCTGCGAGGCGATCGTGTCGGCCTTATCGGACATCACCCTGAGCGTCTCGGCGAGCGTCGCGATGTCGCCCAGCGGCGCCATGACGTCGAGCCGGTTTCGCAGTTCGGCGAGGCTGCGCTCGATCTCCGCGATAACCGGGTGATCCTCGGCGGTCGCGCGGTTCGCCTCGACGCGGGCGCCGAGATCGCGAACCTCCTGCTCCAGCGAGGCGAGCGCGCCGGGAGGCACCGCGTTCTTGAGCGTCTCGGCGATCTCGGCGAGGTCCTTGCGCAGCGCGTCCGCGATTTCCTCGGTGCGGACCGGCGGGAACAGCTTGCCGATCTCCTCGGTCAGAACGCTCATCTGCTCCTCGAGCGATGCCCCGGCGTGCTGGGGCATCGACTCGCGCAGCGCCTTGCCGATCTCGGTGAATTCCTGGCGCAGCGCCTGGGTGATTTCGTCGGTGGACGGCGGCCGCAGCCGGCTCACCTCCTCGGTGAGGCCGCGGACCTGCTGCTCGATCGCGATCATCGCGGTGTGCGGCACGGTCTCGGCCATATTGCGGCCGATCTCGCCGATGTCGTTGCGCAGCAAAGTGAGGTGCTCGGCCGGCGCGGCGAAGTGCACCGCCTCGATCTGGCCGGCCAGCCGCGTCAACTGCTCCCCGATGCCCTCGACGGCCTTCTTCGGCGCCTCCTCGATGGTGCGGGTGAGGTCGGCAGCCAGCCCCTCGAACTGCATGGAGCCCTGCAGCGACTTGATCTGCGCCGCGATGTCCTGGAGCTGCTTTTCCACCGCCGCGTTCTGCGCCGGCGGCTCGGCGAAGTCGTCTTCGAGCGCATGCTGGCGGGCGGTGATCTCGGCCAGGGCCGCGTCGACGCCGTCGTCGGCATCGCGCTCCATCGTCCCGGTGCGCTTCTTGCGGCTGAGGCCGTCGAGTTGGCGGTCGATGCGGGCGATCGCCTCGGCAAGACGGGCGCTGCGCAACTCCTCGGTGGCGGCCGAGACGGCAGCCTGGCGCGCCGAATCGTCGCGCGAAAGGCTGTCGATGCGCCATTTCAGTTCATCGATCTGGCGACCGATTGCGGAAATATCGCCGCCTGCAGCGCGCGGCGCGGCGAAGCTCGGCGCGGCAAAGTTGGGCGGTGCAAAGTTGGGCGAGGGAGGCGGCGGAACGACCGCCTCGGCCGGCTGGTCGGGTGAGCCATCCCCGTTCGCCGCGCCGATGATGAGCGTGTTCAGCCAGGCACCGACCGAAACCCCGGAACGCCTTGCGGCTTCGCGCGCGACGTCACGCGCATCGGGATGGACGCCTTTGACGTGCCACGGCACGGGTCTCATGCTCACTCCGGTGTTCGGATTTGCGACGCGAGGCTTGACCTGCAGCGGGACCGCTTCGCGACACGCGCGAGGCGCTCGCTGCATCCAGGACTTTCCTCGGATTACGGTAAAAAACGAGTTAACGACCTGTTCAAAACGCCCGGAATTTCATAAGGCGGCCGCATGAGAGTGGTTTTTTGCCAAGCCTGTTGCGGCCGGGTCGCGCTATGCGTCTCCGGCGAACGAGGTCGCCGTTGAAGGAGAATGCCATGCCAGCCTACAAGGCGCCGGTCGACGAGGCCTTGTTCCTGCTCAACGACGTGTTCCACATCGAGCGCTTCGCCAACCTGCCGGGCTTCTCCGAGGCCTCCCCCGACGTGGTCGAAGCGATCCTTTCGACGGCGGGGCGGTTTTGCGAGGACGTGCTCGCGCCGCTCAACCGGATCGGCGACGAGGAAGGTTGCCGCCGCGGCGACGACGGCCGCGTCGCCACCCCGCCCGGATTCCAGGATGCCTACCGACGCTACGTCGAGGGGGGCTGGATCGGCATTTCGATACCGCCGGCGTTCGGTGGGCTCGGCCTGCCGGCCGCGATCAACCAGTTGGTCAGCGAGTTCCTGGTGTCCGCCAACATGGCTTTCGCCATGTATCCGACCCTGACCCAGGGCGCGATCGCGGCCCTGCTGGCGCACGGCTCGGCGGCGCAGAACGCGCTCTACGTTCCCCGGCTGGCGTCCGGCGAATGGACCGGCACCATGAACCTGACGGAGCCCCACTGCGGCACCGATCTCGGCCTGATCCGCACCAAGGCGGTGCGCCAGGACGACGGCAGCTACCGCATTACCGGCACCAAGATCTTCATCTCCGCGGGCGAGCACGACCTCGCCGCGAACATCGTCCACCTCGTGCTGGCGCGCATCGAGGGGGCGCCGCCCGGCACCCATGGCCTCTCGCTCTTCGTGGTGCCGAAGATCCTGCCCGCGACCGACGGCGCGCTCGGAGAACCCAACGGCGTCTCGTGCGGCGCCCTCGAACACAAGATGGGCATCCACGGCAACGCCACCTGCGTGATGAACTACGACGCCGCCACCGGCTGGATGGTGGCCGAGGAAAATCGCGGGCTCCACGCGATGTTCGTGATGATGAACGAGGCCCGGATCGGCGTCGGTCTGCAGGGCCTGGCGCTATCCGAGGTCGCCTACCAGAATGCCGCCGCCTACGCCAAGGACCGGCTCCAGGGCCGCGCACTGACGGGTGCGAAGTTCAAGGACATGCCCGCCGACCCCATCATCGTGCATCCCGATATAAGGCGCACGCTGCTCACCATCCGCGCCTTCAACGAGGCGGCCCGCGCGCTCATCATGTGGACATCGCTCATGAGCGACGTCGCGCGGCGCTCCGAGGACGCCAAGGAGCGCCAGGCTGCGGAAGATCGCATGAGCCTGCTCACCCCGGTCATCAAGGGGGTGCTCACCGACCTCGGCTTCGCCAACGCGGTGATGGCGCAGCAGGTCCTCGGCGGCCACGGCTATATCCGGGACTGGGGCATGGAACAGTTCGTGCGCGACGCCCGCATTCCCATGATCTACGAGGGCGCGAACGGCATCCAGGCGCTCGACCTCGTCGGCCGCAAGCTCGGCAAGGACGGCGGCCGCGCCATCATGGCGATGTTCGGCGAGATCCAGGCGTACATCAAGGAGCAGTCGGCGGACCCGGCGATGAAGCCGCTTGCCGAGCCGCTGGGCGCCGCGCTCGGACACCTCCAGCAGGCGACGATGTGGTTCATGCAGAACGCGATCGGCAAGCCCGACAATGCCGGCGCCGGCGCGACCGACTACATGCACCTCTTCGGCCTGGTGGCGCTCGGCTACATGTGGTGCCGCATCGCCGCGACCGCCCACGGCCGGCGCGCCGCCGACACCTCCGGCCGCATGGAGACAAAGCTCGTCACGGCGCGGTTCTTCATGGAGCGCATGCTGCCGGAGACCGCGACCCGGCTCGCGCGCATCCAGGCCGGCGCCGGCGCGGTCATGGAGTTGCCGGCGGAGGCGTTTTGACGACCATGTCCACCGCACGATTATCCGCCCGCGCGCCTCTTTCGCGACTGCCGGCTCCTGCGTATCTATGGGGTCCGGAAGACCGCGAGTTTTGCGCGTGAGCGCGCGCGCCGGCGGTGATCGCAGACCTGCGGAGACATCATGACCGACGCCTTCATCTACGATCACGTCCGCACCCCGCGCGGACGCGGCAAGGCCGACGGCTCGCTCCATGAGGTGACGGCGCTCAGTCTCGCCGCCCAGACGCTGGCGACGCTGCGCGAGCGCAACCGCCTCGATCCGGCGCAGGTCGATGACGTCGTGATGGGCTGCGTCGATCCGGTCGGCGAGGCGGGCGGCGACATTGCGCGTGCCGCCGCGCTGTGCGCCGGCTATGGCAACGGCGTGCCCGGCGTCCAGATCAACCGGTTCTGCGCGTCGGGCCTCGACGCCGTGAACTTCGCCGCCGCGGAGGTGATGTCCGGCCAGCACGAACTCACGGTCGGCGGCGGCGTCGAGTCCATGAGCCGGGTCGGCATCGGGGCGTCGGGCGGCGCGTGGCCGGTCGATCCCTCCATCGCCATCCGCTCCTATTTCATGCCGCAGGGCGTCTCCGCCGATCTCATCGCCACCAAATACGGCTTCTCGCGCGACGACGTCGACGCCTATGCGGTGGAGAGCCAGAAGCGCGCCGGCGCCGCCTGGGACGCGGGGCGCTTCGCGAAGTCGGTCATTCCGGTGAAGGACTGCAACGGCATCATGCTGCTCGCCAGGGACGAGCACATGCGTCCGTCGACCACCATGCAGTCGCTGGCGCAGCTTCAGCCGGCGTTCGTGCAGATGGGCCAGCTCGGCGGCTTCGATGCCGTCGCGGTGCAGGCGCATCCGGAGGTCGAAGCCGTCAATCACGTCCACCATGCCGGCAACTCCTCCGGCATCGTCGACGGCGCCGCCGCGGTGCTGATCGGCAATGCCGAGGCGGGTCGCCGCGCCGGGCTCACGCCGCGGGCGCGTATCAAGGCGTTCGCCAATATCGGCTCGGAGCCGGCACTGATGCTGACGGGCCCGATCGACGTCACCCGCAAGGTGCTCAAGAAGGCCGGCATGACGCTCGCAGACATCGACCTGATCGAGGTCAACGAGGCGTTTGCCGCCGTGGTGCTGCGCTATCTGCAGGCGTTCGAGCTCGACCCCGGCAAGGTCAACGTCAACGGCGGCGCCATCGCGCTCGGCCATCCGCTCGGCGCGACCGGCGCGATGATCCTCGGCACCGCGATCGACGAGATGGAGCGACGCGGTCTTGCCACCGCCCTCGTGACCCTGTGCATCGGCGCCGGAATGGGCACGGCGACCATCATCGAGCGCGTGTGACCCCCCTGCCATCACGCGCCCCGGACATCAGCCTTGTGCCGAACGGAACCGAGCCATGCCAAAGATCGAGATTGCGGCCGTGAAGACCGACGCCTCCACGGCTTACCCGGAACCATTCCGCCAGGCGGTGCTAGGACGCTCGCGCAAGCGGCTCGGCAATGCCGTCGGGCTCGACCAGTTCGGCGTCAACCTCGCGACGCTGACGCCGGGCGCAGCGTCCTCGCAGCGCCACTGGCATGCCAACGAGGACGAGTTCGTCTACATGCTCGCGGGCGAGCTCGTGCTGTGCGAGGACGACGGTGAGACCGTGCTGCGGCCGGGCGACGCCGCCGGCTGGAAAGCCGGCGTCGCCAACGGCCACTGCCTCGTCAATCGCGGCACGGTGGACGCGGTGTATCTCGAGATCGGCAGCCGCGCGCCGCGCGAGCTGGTCGACTATCCCGACATCGACATGCGCATGGAGCGCGAGGACAGCAGCGGGCGCTACGTTCACCGGTCGGGCGCGCCCTATCCGGGCTCGGAGCGCTGATGATACGCAATTAGCACTGTCATCGCCGGGCTTGTCCCGGCGATCCCGCTCAGGAGGGCACGGCGCCTGCCCGACCGGGATGGCCCACTCCGTATGAGCAGAACGTCTTCGTGTCCGGGAGAAACCCATGAGCTACGCGAACTTCACGGTTGACATCGACGGCGACGGCATCGCGCTCCTCACCTGGGATGTGCCGAGCCGCTCGATGAACGTCATTTCGCTCGCAGGGATCCAGGAGCTGGCGGCGCTGGTCGAAGAAGCTCACGGGCAACGCCGCGGTCAAGGGCGTGGTGATCACCTCCGGCAAGGACACCTTCTGTGCCGGCGCCGACCTCACGCTCCTCGAGTCGCTCGGCCGCACCTTCGCGAACCATGCCGCGGAGAGCGACGAGGTGGCGGCGACGCGGCTGTTCGAGGAAAGCCGCAAGCTGTCGCAGCTCTACCGGCGGATCGAAACCTGCGGCAAGCCGTGGGTCGCGGCGATCAACGGCACCGCGCTCGGCGGCGGGCTCGAGCTGGCGCTCGCCTGCCATCATCGCGTCGCCGCGCAAAATCCTTCGACCCGCCTCGGGCTGCCGGAAATCAAGGTCGGCCTGTTTCCGGGCGCCGGCGGCACGACGCGCATCGCGCGCATGCTGCCGCCGGCCGATGCGTTGCAATTCCTCCTCAAGGGCGACCTCCTCAAGGTCGAGCGCGCCAAGGGGATGAAGCTCATCGATGCCGTGGTGCCGCAAGCCGACCTCGTCAAGGCCGCCAAGGACTGGATCAAGGCCGGCGGCAAGGCAAAGAACCCGTGGGACCTCGACGGCTACAAGCTGCCGGGCGGCGCGGTCTACTCGAAGGCGGGCATGATGACGTTCCCGCCCGCCAACGCGATCTACCGGCGCGAGACCTACGACAATTATCCGGCGGCGCGGGCGATCCTGCAGGTGGTCTATGAGGGCCTGCTGTTGCCGTTCGATCTCGCGCTGCGCGTCGAGTCCCGGTGGTTCGCGAAGATCCTGCGCTCGCCCCAGGCGGCGGCGATGATGCGCTCGCTGTTCGTCTCGATGCAGGACCTCAACAAAGGCGCGCGCCGGCCCGACCTGCCGCGGACCACGCTCCGCCGCGTCGGCATCATCGGGGCCGGCTTCATGGGGGCGAGCGTCGGCTACGTCACCGCGCTCGCCGGGATCGAGGTGGTGCTGATCGACCGCGACCAGGAGAGCGCCGACCGCGGCAAGGGCCATTCGGCGAAGCTGATCGGCAACCAGATCAACCGCGGACGCGCCACCGCCGCGGACCGCGACGCGCTGCTGGCACGCATCACCGCGACTGCCGATTGCGGCGCGCTGCGCGACTGCGACCTCGTCATCGAAGCCGTGTTCGAGGACCGCAAGATCAAGGCGGAGACCTATGCGAAGGCGCAGGGCATGCTGCGGCCCGGCGTGATCTTCGGCTCCAACACCTCGACGCTGCCGATCACCTCGCTCGCCAAGGAATTCGCCGATCCCGCGCGCTTCATCGGCATCCACTTCTTCTCGCCGGTGGAGCGGATGATGCTGGTCGAGATCATCGTCGGCCGCGAAACCGGCGATGCCGCGCTCGCCACCGCGCTCGACTATGTGCGCGCCATCAAGAAGACGCCGATCGTCGTCAACGATTCCCGCGGCTTCTACACCTCGCGCGTGGTCGGCACCTATCTGCGCGAGGGGCACCTGATGCTCACCGAAGGGGTGCCCGCCGCGATGATCGAGAACGTCGCTCGCATGGCCGGCATGCCGGTCGGCCCGCTCGCGCTCACCGACGAGGTCGCGGTCGATCTCGCCTGGAAGATCGTCAAGGCGACCGAAGCCGATCTCGGCGCCGGCGCGATCGATCCCGCCCAGAAACAGCTGCTCGCCGAACTCGTGGAGAAGCGCGGCCGCTTCGGCCGCAAGAACGGCAAGGGCTTCTACGACTACAAGGAGCGCGGCGAGAAGCGGCTGTGGCCCGCGCTCGCCGAGCTGCAACCGGTGAAGCTCGACCCCGACACGCTCGACGTGCAGGAGCTCAAGGATCGCCTGCTCGGCATCCAGGCGCTGGAAACCGCGCGCTGCTTCGAGGAAGGCGTGCTCACCGACGTGCGCGAGGCCGACGTCGGCTCGATCCTCGGCTTCGGCTTCGCGCCGTTCTCCGGCGGCACCCTGTCCTACATCGACATGATGGGGACGGCCAGGTTCGTCGCCCTGTGCGAAGAGCTCGCCATGAAGCACGGACCGCGCTTCGCGCCCTCGCACCTCCTCCTCGACATGGCGGCCAAGAGCGAGACCTTCTACGGCCGCTTCGCCCCCCGGCCCCGCGACCAGGCGGCGTGAGGAGTGTCCTCGAACGGGCAATCATTCGCGGCTTCGTCCGCGTGAGTGCTCCCGATGGAAACTCATCCTGAGGAGCCGTGTACAGCACGGCGTCTCGAAGGATGGCCACAGGCTCCCGCGTCGTGGCCATCCTTCGAGACGGCGCTGCGCGCCTCCTCAGGATGAGGTCATATGGGTTCGTGAAATCATTTCCGGCGCCCGTATCTTCGGTGAAATGATCTTACTCCCCCATCTTCGCCGAGCCTTCCTTGGTCGGCGTTTCCGGCGCAACGCCGGTGCGCTGGCGGGCCAGGGTTTCGCGGCCGGTCGCCTCCCAGTCGCCGGCGACGGTGCGGCGGGCGAAGGTCTCCCAGGTCTCGGTCCAGTCGCCGAGGGTGTAGCCGTGCCACGGCGACTGCACGGCGAGCGCCGGCAGGCCGAGCTCGTCCCAGATCGTCTTCGCCTGCTCCATGAACTCGCGGGCCGGCAGCGCAAGCGGCGGCATCGGCCGCTTGCGGGTGGCGTCGATCAGCATCGTGGAGTCGGCGCTGCGCGGGCCGTATTGCGAGCCCTGCACGCCGCCGCGATAGGGCTGGATATGCACGTCCTCGATCGGGTTCGCGCGATAGGCGAGCGACCACAGCACGGCGTCGGTGCTGCGGGCGTCGATGTCCTCGCTCACCGCGACGACGATCTTGCCGCAATTCGCCAGCAGGTTCGATGCGCCGGAGAGCCCGCGCCACACCTCGCTGCGCGGCGTCTCCGCCGCGAACTGCAGGAAGATGACTGGGCGCAGATTGGTCAGCCGCTCGTGCATCACCACCGCGCGCAGCCCCTTGACGGAGAGCACGTTGCGCAGGTGGTTGAGGAACAGCGGCTCGTAGGCCACCTTCTTGATCACGCTCGATTCGCTCGGCGTGACCTGGCTGATGATCGAGGCGAACACCGCCGCGCGCTTGCGGGTGATCGCCGTCACCTGCATCGGCATGTTGTAGGCTTCGAGCGCGACATAGCCGTTGCTCTCGCCGAACGGCGCCTCCGGCTCGAGCTTTTCCGGATCGATGATGCCCTCGATGACGATCTCGGCATCGGCCGGCACCATGAGGTCGACGGTCTTGCACTTCACCATCGGGATCGGCGCGCCGGCGAGGCCGCCCGCCACCGCGAGCTCGTCGAGGTCGATCGCGAGCTTCTGCGGCCCGGTGAAGACGACGCACGGCGCGCAGCCGATCACGATGGCCATCGCCATCGGTTCCCGGCGGGCGTTGTATTTGAGCCAGTGGTAATAGCCGCCGGCGCCGCCGCTCGGCCGCGCCACCGTCCGCACCGCGAGCCGATCGGTCGCTTTGAGCGCCGCCCGGTACATCCCCATGTTCTGGACGCCGCTGTCGGGATCGCGCGACACGCACAGCGTCGCCGTGAGATAGGGTGCGGCATCGAAGCCCGGCGTCGACACCGGCACCGGCAGCGCGGCGAGTCCCTCGCCCGGCCGCCGCAACGCGTCCCCTGTGATCACGATCTCCTGGCACGGCGCCGTGGCGACCGTGACCGGCGGGATCGGGTTGGCGATGGCGCGCATCCACCCTGCGCCGATGTCCTCGACCTTGCGCCCCATGCCGACGGCATAGATGTCCGGCGACGCCGCGAGCGCGCCCACCACCACCGGCATGTCGTAGCGGCGACCCTTGGCATCGACGACATTGGTAAACAGGAACGCCCGCCGCGCGCTCTCGGGCAGCCCTCCGAGGAACTGCCAGCGCACCAGCGGATGCAGCTCGGTGTCCTTGTTGATCTCGCGATCGACGCGAACGAGAAGGCCGCGCGCTTCGAGGTCGGCGATATGCGACTGGAAATCGAGTGCCGGCGGACGCGCCTCGCGCTGCGAGGCTCCTGGAGCGGGTTTGTCGAGCATGGGGTCTGCCGGGGTTGCGGCGCACGGGATGATCCCGGCGCGGCGGGATAATGGATTTTGCCGCGGTCCGTTGCAACACGCGCCGGCATCGACGGACGAGGCGTCCACGCGATCGTCGTGGCCGGGACGGCGCGAGCCGGCGACGACGCCGAGGGACGATCATGGAACATGAAGCTACCCCCCTCGCGCCTCGGTGATTCTGCGCAAGAGCTCGTTGATCAGCGATTCCTGATACCGATAGAACATCTCGTCGCCCATCGGCGTGACCACCGAGCCGGTGTAACGCTGGCAGCGTTCCCGCAACGCCATGAGCTGCGCGGTGGCGCCATCGAGCGTCGTCCCGGCTCTCGGGGCTTTTGTCCGCAGCTTCGTCGATGGTGCCTGCGACGGACCGATCGGGCTGACCAGCTGATCGATCTGACCCTTGAGCTTCTCGCGTGCCGTGTCGATGCGCCACAGACGAAACCGGCTGAAGCCGCGCATCGCGTTGAACAGGATGGTCACCGCCATGGCGAGGTAGACCCAGTAGACCGGGGACATCAGGTTGACGAGCCACGGGAAGTAGCGGTCTGCGATTTCGGGCTCTCCGGAGAGAAAGAACTGCCGCGCCTCCGGCGCCAGGGCCAGACCGGCGATGATGTCGGCGGCATTCGGCGGATTGCCGCGCAGGAAACCCGGAAGCTGGGCGCTCAGCAGCGTGAGAAGCGCAACCCGCTCGGCGCGCCGGGCACAGGCGTCGGTCAGCACCAGAGTGTCGACGCGAGCGACGAGCCGTTCGGCGGAGGGCGACGGCGGCTCGAGGTCGTAGCGCCCGGCCGGAATGCGTCCGGTATCGAGCCATGAGTGGCGCTTGATCAGCCCTTCGAGCTCGCGGGGCGAGGCGATGTCGAGATCATATTTGCGGACGGCGGCGGGGAGGAAAGCAGCGTCTTCCGCCATCACCACCGCGGCGAGGTCGAGGCGGCCTTGGGCGACCGACTCGGCCTGCGGCGCGAATTCGCCGGTTTCCAGCCGGATCCCGAGCGCCTCGAGGTCCTTTTCCTCGAACAGCTGGCGCATCAGATAGGCGGTCCCCGAACCCTCCGGTCCGATGCCGATCGATGCGCCGTGCAGCTCGCCAAAGGTCGAGAACGTGCGGCCGCGCTTGCCGAACAGGAAAAGCGACTCAGGCTCGGGCAGCCGTCCCAGCACATCGAGCTGTGCGCCCGGAGGGACCGGCGTGCCGGCCTGGGCGAAGGCGAACATCGTAGCGCAGGTCTTGGCGTTGTCCGCGAGGCGACGGAGGTTGTCGACCGAGCCGGCCGTCGCGACGACGTCGAGCCTGCCGTGGCCCTTTCCGGCGCGCGCGGCGAGTTCTTGGCCGAGCGCATAGTAATTCCCCGTCGGGGTGCCCGTGAGCAGCGACGCATGCAGGTAGGCGTAATCGCGGGAGATGCCGAACACCGAGGCGACGACGATGACGGCGAGGACCGCCACGGCCAGGAGCAAAAAACGAATGATCCCCTTGCCCCGTGCGCTGGCGGCACGCCCTGCAAGCTGTTGCGGCGGTTCCATCGCGATGTCCTAGCACGGCGGCTAGCCCGCCTTCAGCCCCCCGGCCAGGACATTGATATCATTTTGCTCGTCGTTCTATGTTCGGACGCGCCGCGACAACAATCAATGACGGCGCCGCGGGGAGCATCCAATGGGAGCGAAATGGTTCGGCGCGGCGGTCAAGCGCAAGGAGGACCCGGCGCTGCTCGCCGGCCGCGGCCGCTTCATCGACGACGTGCGCCTGCCGGGCACCCTGCACGCCGCCTTCGTGCGCAGCCCCCACCCACACGCGAAGATCGGCGCCGTTCGCGCCGCGGCGGCGCGCAAGCTCCCCGGCGTGCATCTCGTGCTCGCCTTTGCCGACCTGCCGGAACCGCTGCGGCACAATGCGCTGCCGCTGTTCGTGCCGAGCCCGGCGATCACCGAGCTCTATATGCCCTATGCGCTGGCGAGTACCGAGGCCGTCTATGCCGGCGAGCCGATCGCCATCGTGGTGGCCGATACCCGCTACATCGCCGAGGACGCGGCGGCGCTGGTGGAGGTCGATTACGAGCCTTTGCCCGGGGTGTCGGATTGCGTCGCCGCGATGGAGCCGGCAAGCCCGCGCGCGCATCTCGACGCGAAATCGAACGTCGCCGCCCGCGTGCCGATCACCGTCGGCGATACCGACGTGGCGTTCGCCACGGCGGCGCATGTGGTGCGCGAGCGCATCTTCATCCACCGCGGCGGACCATTTTTCCTCGAATGCCGCGGCCTGGTCGCGAGCTACGACGCGATCGCCGACGGCTACACGGTCTACATCTCCTCGCAGGGGTCGCATCGCATCAAGCGCGGGCTGCTCGACATTCTCGACCTCAACGACAACCAGATGCATGTCATCACGCCCGATGTCGGCGGCGGCTTCGGGCCGAAGGGCGCGATCTATCCCGAATACCCCTGCGTCGCGGCGTGCGCGCGGCTCACCGGGCGCCCGGTGAAATGGATCGAGGACCGTCGCGAGAACTTTCTCTGCACCCACCAGGAGCGCGACCAGTTCTGGGACCTCGAGCTCGCGGTCGACGGCGAGGCGCGCATCCTCGGCCTGCGCGGCCGCCTCGTCCACGACACCGGCGCGTTCGTGCCATGGGGCCTGGTGCTGCCGTGGATCGCCGCGACCACCGTGCCCGGCCCCTACGTCATCCCGAACTACCGGCTCGACCTCAACGCCGTCTACACCAACATGATCTCGACGACGCCGGTGCGCGGCGCCGGCCGCCCCCAGGGCGTGTTCGTGATGGAGCGGATGATGGACCGGCTGGCGCAATCGCTCGGCCTCGATCCCGCCGAGGTGCGGCGGCGCAACTTCATCGCGCCCGAGCAGATGCCCTACAAGGTCGGCATCATCTTCCGCGACGGTCGCCCGGTCACCTATGACAGCGGCGATTATCCCGCCGCGCAAGCAGGCGCGCTCGCCGCCGCCGATTACGCCGGATTCCCGGCCCGCCAGGCCGCGGCGCTCCGCGCCGGGCGCTATCTAGGCATCGGCATCAGCAATGCGGTGGAAGGGACCGGCCTCGGCCCCTATGAGGGCGCCACGGTGCGCATCTCCACCACCGGCAAGATCGTGCTCTATACCGGCGCGACGCCGCAGGGCCAGTCGCACAAGACGACGCTCGCCCAGATCGCCGCCGACCCGCTCGGCGTCAGCTACGAGGACGTGACCGTCGCCACCGCCGACACCAAGGAGATCGCCTTCGGGGTCGGCACCTTTGCCGCCCGCACCGCGGTGAACGCGGGGTCGTCGGCCCACATCGCGGCCGTCGAGGTGGCCAAGAAGATCAAGCTGATCGCGGCCCACATGATGGAGGTGTCGCCGGACGACGTCGAGCTGCGCGACGGTTTCGCCGAGGTGCGCGGCGTGCCCGGCATGCGCAAAAGCTTTCGCGAGGTTTGCGTGAAGTCGATCGGGATGCCCGGCTTTTCCATGGCCGGCGGACTGTCGCCCGGCCTCGAAAACACCGCCTATTTCCAGCCCGACCAGTCGACCTATTCCAACGGCACCCACATCGCCGAGGTCGAGGTGGACGTCGACACCGGTGCGGTGAAGATCGTCCGCTTCACGGTGATGCACGACTGCGGCACCGTCATCAATCCGCGGGTGGTGGAAGGCCAGGTGGTCGGCGGCGTCGCCCATGGGATCGGCAATGCGCTTTTCGAGCGCCTGGTGCACGACGACGGCGCGCAGCCGCTCAGCGTCACGTTCGCCGACTACCTGCTGCCGGGGGCGACCGACATGCCGCCGATCGACATCGTGCATACCGAGACGCCGTCCCCGCTCAATCCGCTCGGCATGAAGGGCGCCGGCGAGGGCGGCACCATTCCGGCGATCGCCGCGATCATCGCCGCGGTGGAGAACGCGCTGTCGCCGTTCGGCATCCGGATCAACGAGGCGCCGGTGAGCCCGGCGCGCATCGCCGAGCTGGTTCACGAGGCGCGCAAGCGCGGCGGGCCGTCCTGACCACCGTCATCGGCCGGCTCCCGCCCCTCCGCTTCCGGCGACCACAGCGCAGGCGGCCCGCCTTCTCCACCAGAGTGCGCACGGCGCTGGACTTCCCTCTCCCGCTCTGCGGGGGAGGGTGGGGAAAGGGAATGCAGCGCTTATTCCCGGCGCGGCGTTTCCTTCTGCGCGCTGTGCCCATCCTTCTGAGCGTTGTGCGCATCCTGATGCGGCATCACGTGAGATCGAGTTAGCACGCCCCCTCCCCCGCAGAGCGGGAGAGGGAATGCAAGGCGGTGCCTCGCGCTCAGCGGGAGAGGCGTTTAACGCGCTGGCTCACTCCGCCTTCGCCCCCGAGCGGCGGACGATCTCCGACCACTTGGTCTCCTCGCGATCGATGTCGGCGGCGTATTGCTCGGGCGTGCTGGGGAAGATCTCCGCGCCGTCGGTCTCGATGCGCGCCTGCACCGCGGGGACGGCGAGCGCCGTCCGTAGCGCCGCGTTGAGCCTGTCGATCACCTGGCGCGGCGTGCCCGCGGGCGCGACGATGCCGTAGTGCAGCACCGCCTCGAATCCCGGAAGCGCGGCTTCGGCGACGGTCGGGATATCGGGGAACGTCGCCGATCGCCTGGGCCCGGTGACCGCGAGGGCGCGGACCTTGCCGTCCCGCACGAGGCCGATCGCCGGCGGCAGCGAGCTGAAATAGAGCGCCACATGGCCGCCGATCAGGTCGGTGAGCGCCGGCGCGCTGCCCTTGTAAGGAATGTGGACCATCTTGATGCCGGCCATGTAGGCGAGCAGCTCGGTGCCGAGATGGATGCCGCTGCCGCTGCCCGCGGAGGCGTAGTTGATCTTGCCGGGCTGCGTCCTGGCGAGGGCAATGAATTCGGGGAGCGTTTTCGCCGGAATCGAGGGGTTGATGAGCACGATGAGCGCGCTCGTCGCGATCAGGCCCACGGGCGCAAAATCCTTGCGCGGATCGTAGCCCACATTGGGATAGAGCGTGGGGTCGATGGCGAGGGTGCCGGTACCGCCGAGCCCGAGCGTATAGCCGTCCGGTGCCGCGCGGGCGACCTGGCGGGTCGCAATCGAGCCGCCGGCGCCGCCGCGGTTCTCGATGACGATCTGCTGCCCCAGCGTCGTCCCCATGGTGTCGGCGACGACGCGCGCCATGGCGTCGTTGCCGCCGCCGGCGCTGTAGGGAACGATCAGCGTGATCGCGCGGGTCGGGAACTCCTGCGCGTGCGCATTCGCCACCCAGGCGGCGGCGGCAAGCACGGCGGCGAAACACCGGCGGGTTGGTCGCGACATGTTCACGCCTCTCATTCCGGCTTGGCCCCGGAGGCCTTGACCACCTTGGACCATTGCGCCTCCTCGCGGTCGATATCGGCGGCGTAATCCTCCGGGCTGCTCGGCAGCGGTTCGGCGCCCTCGACCGCGAGGCGGCTGCGCACCTCCTCCGAAGCGAGCGCGGCGCGCAGCTCCTTGTTGAGCCGGTCGACGACCGCGCGCGGCGTTCCCGCCGGCGCGACGAGGCCGTAGCGCAGCACCGCCTCATAGCCCGGCAGGGTCTCCGCGATGGTTGGCACGTCGGGTTCGAGGGACGACCGGGTCAGGCTCGTCACCGCGATCAGGCGCAGGAGCCCGTTGTGGGCGCTCTCGTGCACCGCCGGAACCGGCGCAAACGACATCAGGATGTGGCCGCCGAGGAGATCGGTCATGGCCGGCCCGGTTCCCTTGTAGGGAATGTGGGTGAGTTTGATCCCCGCCCGCGTCGCCAGGAGCTCGCCGGCGACATGGCCGACCGTGCCGACCCCCGCCGAGCCGTAATTCACCTTGCCGGGATTGGCCTTGGCATAGGCGATCAGCTCCTTGACGGAATGGACGTCGAACGACGGATGCACGGCCAGCGTATTGGGCGCGGTCGCAATGCGGCCGACCGGGGCAAAGTCCCTGCGCACGTCGTAGCCGACATTGGGAAACAGCGAGGGGCCGATGGCGAGCGTGCCGGTGTAGCCGAGCGCGATGCTGTAGCCGTCCGGCGCGCTCTTCGCGACCTGCCGGGTTCCGACGGTGCCGCCGGCCCCGGGGCGGTTGTCGACGATGATCTGCTGCCCGAGCGTCTCCGCCATGCGCTCGGCGATGATGCGGGCGACGATGGTCGTGCTGCCGCCGGGCGCAAACGGCACCACCAGGGTGACGGGGCGATTGGGATAGTCCTGAGCGGCAGGTTGCGCGGCAGCGGTGAGCGCTCCGTTGGCGACCGCACAAGCCACCAGCAGCGCCGCGGCGCCCGAGCGCCCCGGACCGCATCGAAGCCCATCGCACGGCCTCGACCCGCCGCTTGCTGCCGCGGAGAGAGGCTGTATGCCCGCTGCGCGCGCCTGACCCGCCATTGCCGCATCTCCCGGATGAGCCGTCTTCTGATCGGCGGGCCGATCCCGCGCGTCGAACGGTTTGCAGGACGCACTTTTGGGTTGTCGGACCGCCGGGTCAAGTCGCCGCATGGGGGCCGCACATGGGCATATGGCCGCGACGCCCGATCGCGGGCGTCCGCCGCGGCGCTTGACGCGTTGTGCGATAGCGTCCAACACCATGCCCAATTCCGAGGCCCAACGCGAAACATGAGCCCCTCCTCTCCCGTCATCCGGCCTCTCGCCGCCGCGGCCCGCGCGGGGACCTGAGCATGGGCGCACGACAATTCGGCGCCCGCGTGCCGCGGGTCGAGGACCCGGCCCTGCTCACCGGCCGCGCGCGCTTCGTCGATGACGTGAAGCTGCCCGGCATGCTTCACGCCGCGTTCGTGCGCAGCCCTCTCGCCCATGCCCGCGTCGGCGCGATCGACGTGACGGCGGCGCGGGCGATGCCCGGCGTCCACGCGGTGCTGACCGCCGCCGACCTGCCGGGACGGCTCGCGACCGAGCCGTTGCCCATGCCGGTGCCCAATGCCGCCATCATCGCGCTGCGCACCCAGCATGCGCTCGCCCGCGGCGAGGTCTGCTATGTCGGCGAGGCCGTCGCGGTGGTCGTCGCCGACGACCGCTACCTCGCCGAGGATGCCGCCGCGGCCGTCGTCGTCGACTACGAGGAGCTACCGGCGGTGAGCGATTGCCGCGACGCGCTCGCACCCGGCGCCCCGCCGAGCCATAACGATCTTCCCGGCAATGTCGCCGCCTTCGTTCCGATGGCCTATGGCGACGTCGAGCACGCCTTCGCGACCGCCGCCCACGTGTTCGAGGAAGAGATTTTCCAGCACCGCGGCGCCGCCATGACGCTGGAAGGCCGTGCCGTGCTGGCGCAGCGGGAGCCGGGCTCGGGCCAGCTCACGGTGTGGTCGGCGACCCAGACCCCGCACATCTGCCGCGCCACCATCGCCGACCTTCTCGACCGCAACCTGGAGGATGTGCGAGTCGTCGCGCCGTTCGTCGGCGGCGGCTTCGGGACCAAGGCGCCGTTCTACCCGGAGGAGATCGTCATCCCGGTGGCGGCGCTCCAGCTCGGCCGCCCGGTGAAATGGATCGAGGACCGCCGCGAGCATTTCCTGACGTCGACCCAGGAGCGCGACCAATACTGGAAGGTCGCCATCGCCGTCGATGCGGAAGGCAAGATCCTCGGCCTGCGCGGCACCATGATCCACGACAACGGCGCCTACCTGCCATGGGGCATCATCGCGCCCTACATCGCCTCCACCACCTTCCCCGGACCCTATGTGGTGCCGGCCTTCAAGTTCGAGACCACCGTCGTGCTCACCAACCGGGTACCGACCACGGTGGTGCGCGGCGCCGGCCGGCCGCAGGCGGTGTTCGCCATGGAGCGGCTGCTGGACCGGGCGGCGCGCGAACTCAGCATCGACCGCGCCGAACTGCGCCGCCGCAACATGATCACACCGCAGCAGATGCCCTACAATGTCGGCTTGGTGTTCCGCGACGGCAAGCCGCTCGTCTATGCCAGCGGCGACTTTCCCCTGAGCCAGACCCGCGCCATGGCGCTCGCCGACTACGACGGCTTCCGCGCCCGCCAGACCGCCGCGCGGAAGGCCGGCCGCCACATCGGCATCGGCATCGGCAACTACGTGGAAGGCACCGGCCTCGGACCCTTTGAAGGGGTCACGGTGCGCATCCTGCGCAACGGAAAGGTCGCGGTGGCCACCGGCGCCACCACCCAGGGGCAAGGCACCCACACAACGCTGTCGCAGATCGTCGCCGACCACCTCGGCTGCCCGATCGAGGACATCGTGCTCACCGCGGGCGACACCAATGCCATCAGCCAGGGCGTCGGCGCCTTCGCGAGCCGCCAGGCGATCAATGCCGGGTCGTCCGCGATGATCGCCGGGGATACCGTGAAGCAGCAGGTGATCGCGCTGGCGGCGCGCAGCCTCGGCGTGCCCGAGGCCGACATCGACGTGGAGGACGGCCGCGCCGTCGCCCGCGGCGGCAACCGGCCGACGCTGACCTTCGGCGAGCTGGCGAAGCTCGCCCAGGGCCTGCCCGGATTTTCCATGGCGCCGGGCCAGGCTCCCGGGCTCGAGCACACCGCCTGGTTCACGCCGTCCCAGGCCTCCTATTGCAACGGCACCCACGTCGTCGAGGTCGAGGTCGATCCGGCGACCGGCGCGGTGGATATCCTCAGCTACGTCGTCGGCCACGACAGCGGCGTCGTCATCAATCCGATGATCGTCGATGGCCAGGTGCAGGGCGGCGTCGCCCACGGCATCGGCAATGCGCTGTTCGAGTTCATGCGCTACGACGCCGACGCACAGCCGCTGACGACGAACTTCGCCGATTACCTGATGCCGATGTCGCTCGACGTGCCCGGCCTGCGTGATCGAACACGTCGAGACGCCGAACCCGCTCAATCCGCTCGGCGTCAAGGGCGCCGGCGAAGGCGGCACCATCCCGGCGCCGGCCGCGATCATCGCGGCGATCGAGGACGCGCTGTCGCCGTTCGGCGTCCATTTCGCCGAGATGCCGTTGACGCCGGCGCGCATCGTCGAAGCGCTGCGCGACGCCGGTGCGTATGGAAAGCGCGCCGCAAGAGTAGCTTCGGCCGTCAACCAGGGATGAGAGGGGCGCATGGCGGACGCTGAGACGATCCAAGGTTCGCCGTTCTGGCGGTTTTCGCTCGGTTTCTATCGCCAGCCCGGCGTCGGTGACGCCTGCATCGCGCTGCAGGACGAATGCGGCGTCGATGTCAACGTGCTGCTGTTTTTCTTCTGGCTCGCCGCCGACCGGCAACAGATTCCGGCGTTGAAGGCGCGCGCGGTGTGGGAGCAGGCCACGTTGTGGCGCGACGAGGTGGTGGCGCCGCTGCGCGGCGTGCGGCGCAAGCTCAAGGCCGGCTCGACGCTCGTCGAGCACGGCGCGAGCGAGCTGTTCCGCACCAGGATCAAGGCGGTCGAGCTCGAATCCGAACGCCTGGAGCAGGAAGCGCTGTTCGCGATGACGCCGAACCTCGAGACCACGACCACCGAGACGGTCGAGGCCGCCGCCCGCGCCAACGTCCTCGCCTATGAGGAAGCGGCCACGGTCGCGTTCACGATGGCCCCGCTCGAAATCCTGCTCGCGGCTCTCGTGGCCTTCAGCCGACGAGAGGCCGGCTCGACGTGACGCCTGCGGATCGTGGACATTCGGAACGTGGATTTGCCGACCGTGAAAACGCCCGTCACGGAGATGCCGACCGTGGTTATCCGGACTTGCATGACCACATCGCCCGTCTCGACCGCGCCGGCCTGCTGCGGCGCATCGATGCGCCGATCAACAAAGACACCGAGATGCATCCGCTGGTGCGCTGGCAGTTCCGCGGCGGCATCGCGGAAGCGGACCGCAAGGCGTTCCTGTTCACCAACGTCGTCGATGCCACCGGCCGGCGCTATGACATCCCGGTGGTGATCGGGGCGCTCGCCGCCAACGCCGCGATCTATCGCATCGGCATGGGCGTCGCGCGCAACGAGGACATCGGCCCGCGCTGGGAGCATGCGTTCGCGCACCGCATCGCGCCGCGGGTGGTGGAGGCGGCGCCGTGCCACGACGTCGTGATCACAGGGCGCGAACTCGAAGGGCCCGGGCGCGGCCTCGCGGCGCTGCCGATCCCGATCTCGACCCCCGGCTTCGATGCCGGGCCCTATCTCACCGCGACCTGCGTCATCACCCGCGATCCCGACACCGGCGTGCAGAACATCGGGACCTACCGCGGCCACCTCAAGGCGCCGACCCGGCTCGGCCTGATGACGCTCGCGTCGCTGCGCGCCGGCGGCTTCCTACACTGGCAGAAGTACCGCGCGCGCGGCGTGCCGATGCCGGTCGCGATCGTGGTGGGATGCCCGCCTGCGATCGCCTATCTGGGGCCGCAGCGCCTGCCGGCGGATGTCGACGAGCTCACCGTCGCCGGCGGCCTCACCGGCGCGCCGATCAACGTGGTGCGCGCGCGCACCGTGGACCTCATGGTTCCCGCCGAGTCGGAACTCGTGATCGAAGGCCTGGTCGATCCGGACTACCTCGAGCCCGAGGGCCCGTTCGGCGAATCCCACGGCCATGTCGCGCTCGAGGAATACAACCTGGTGGTCGCGGTGACGGCGATCACGCATCGCCGCGATGCCGTCATCCCCTCGATCATCAGCCAGGTCACGCCGAGCGAATCGAGCGTCGTCAAGCGCCTCGCCTACGAGCCGCTGTTCCTCTCCCATCTCCGCGACACGCTCGGCATCAAGGGCATCCGGCGGGTTGCGCTGCACGAACCGCTCACCAACCTGCGCAAGCTGGTGATTCTCCAGTTCGCGACCGGCACGCCGCGCCCGGAAATCTGGCGCGGCCTCAACGCGACGTTGACGCTGCAGGCGATCGTCGGCAAGTTCATCGTCGCGGTCGACGAGGACATCGACCCCGAAAATGCCGACGCAGTCTTCTGGGCGATGTCCTATCGCTGCAATCCCGTCAAGGACACCCATGTCGTTCCCTATCGCGAGCCTGGACACGGTCCGCGCTCGGCCACGGGTGAGCCGGATTCGGCCATGCTGATCGACGCCACCATGAAGGGCGCGATGCCGCCCCTGGCGCTTCCCAAGCGCGAATACATGGAGCACGCCAAGGCGCTGTGGGAGCGGCTGGGGCTGCCGCCGCTGCGGCCGGAGTCGCCGTGGTTCGGCTATTCGCTCGGCGACTGGGACGAGACGTTCGATGCCACCGCCGAGGCCGCCGCGCACGGCCTCGCCATGGAGCGAGGCGATTCCTACCGGCAACGGCGCCGCAAGGGCATCGCGCCCAACACGCCGACCAGAAACATCGAGGACACCCAGGATGACGACTGACACCCCGCGCCGGCTCATCATCGGCATTTCCGGCGCCTCCGGCACGATCTATGGCATCCGCATGCTGGAACTGCTGCGCGACACCGACATCGAGACCCACCTCGTGATCAGCCGCTCGGCCGAGATGACGCTCGCCTACGAGACCGATCTCACCGCCAAGGACATCCGCGGGCTCGCCAGCGTCAACCATCCCAATTCGGACATCGGCGCGACCATCTCGTCCGGCTCGTTCCCGACCTTGGGGATGGTGGTGGCGCCGTGCTCGATCAAGACCATGAGCGAGATCGCCACCGGCGTCACGAGTTCGCTGCTGTCGCGGGCCGCCGACGTCGTGCTCAAGGAGCGCCGCCGGCTGGTGCTCGCGGTGCGCGAAACCCCGCTGCACACCGGCCACCTGCGCACCATGACCCAGCTCTCCGAGATGGGCGCGGTGATCGCCCCGGTGATGCCGGCGTTCTACAACCGGCCGAAATCGCTCGACGACATCATCAACCACACCGTCGGCCGCCTGCTCGACCTGTTCGGCATCGACGCCGAGGTGGTGAAGCGCTGGAAGGGCGGACCCGAGGAGTAACGGCGGCCGGCGGCAGCTCGGGTCGGGCGCATCGCAACCCGCGGGGCACCCCGCGCGGGCGCTCACCGCTCGCGCTGCGCTCAACCCAGGCTACGGCTCCGCTGCTCGGGGCCGTGCCGGTGCGCCAGCAAAGCGAGCGCCGCGCGCAGCTGGCCGCCGGCGCGATCGAGCACCCGCTCCGCCTCCTCCCGGTCGCATCCCTTGAGGAGCAGCACGGCGAGCTTGACGCTGCCCTCGGCGTCGCCGAGCGCGGCGCGGATCTCTTCGCGGCTCCGCCCGGTGAGATGGTGCAGCATCTTTTCCCGGCGCTCCAGGAGCTTCGCGTTCGACGCCTGGACGTCCACCATCATGCCCGCATAAACCTTGCCGAGGCGGATCATGACCAGCGAGGAGATGAGGCTGAGCGCGATGCGCTGCGCGGTGCCGGCGTTCATCCGGGTCGAGCCGGCGATCGGCTCGGGGCCGGTCTCGAGATAGATCGGAACCTCCGCCTCGGTCAGCAGCGGCGTGCCCGGATTGTTGGCGATGCCGACGGTCAGCGCGCCGAGCCGCCTCGCCTCGCAAAGGCAGGCGAGCGTGAACGGGGTGGTACCGCTGGCGGCGACGGCGATCAGGGCATCCTTCGCGCCGAGATCGTGACGGCGCACGAGGTCGACGGCGTGTCCATGCTCGTCCTCGGCGCCCTCCTTGGCGCGGAGCAGAGCCTCGTCGCCCCCGGCGATGAACAGCACCAGGCGGTCGCTCGGCCAGCTGAAGGTCGGCATCAGCTCGGCGCCATCCTGGACCGCGAGCCGGCCGGAGGTCCCGGCCCCGGCATAGACGAGCCGACCGCCGTCGCGCAGCCGCGCCTCCACCGCGAGCGAGGCGCGCTCCAGCGCGGGGCGCGCCGCCCGCACCGCCGCGACGGCGGAGAACTGCCCCTCGATCATGGCATCGAGAACGTCTGCCGGCTCCCAGGTGTCGATGCCCGAGTATCGGGGGCTCAGACGTTCGGTATCCATCAGGTCAACATCACATTAGAGTATGAAAACGCCGTGATTTGATTATGCACCCGGGCTGTCAGCGGTTCCAGGCGGCGGGACGTTCGCAGTTAACGACAGATGCGGCGGGCGGCAAGGCGCGACCGAACGCAAATCGCCGCGACACCATGAATTTCAAGCGGCGCCGTCATGCCCGAGATGGGGATGAGATGGGGATGAGCGAATTGGACGTCAGGATGGCGCAGGAGGTGCGCGAGGCCCCGGAGGCGGTCGGGCGGCAGGCCGACAGCCTGCGTCGCCCGCTGGCGGCGCTTGCCGCACGCCTGCGCGAGCGGCCGCCGCAGGTGGTCGTCACCTGCGCCCGCGGCAGCTCGGCGCATGCGGCGACGTTCGGCAAGCACCTCATCGAGCGCTATATCGGGCTGCCCGTGGCGGCGGGCGCGCCCAACATCGCCAGCGTCTACCACCGGGATCTCCTGCTGCGCGACCAGCTGTTTCTCGCCGTGTCGCAGTCCGGCCGCAGCGATGACCTCGTCGCCCTCGCCACCAGCGCGAAGGCCGCCGGTGCGCTCACCGTCGCCATCGTCAACGCCACCGACGGGCCGCTCGCCGCGGCGTGCGAGATCGTCCTGCCGGTCTGCGCCGGGCCCGAGCTGAGCGTCGCCGCCACCAAGTCCTTCGTCGCGACGCTCGCCGCGCTGTTGCGGCTCGTCGCGGCCTGGACCGGCGACGGCGCGCTCGACGGCGCCATCGGACGGCTGCCCGCGCGGCTGACCGCGGCGTCGGGGCTCGACTGGAGCAGCGCCGTCGGAACCCTCGGCGACGCCAAGAGCCTCATCGCCGTCGGCCGCGGGCCGACTCTCGCCATCGCCCGCGAGGCCTCGCTCAAGCTCAAGGAAACCTGCAACCTGCACGCCGAGGCCTTCAGCGGCGCCGAGTTCCGCCACGGCCCGATGGCGCTCGTCTCGTCGCGCTATCCCATCCTGATGTTCATGCCGGCCGACGAGGCCGCGGCCGGCATGCGCCAGCTCGCCGCCGACCTGCGCCAGATGGGGACGGCGCTCTTCGTCGCCGAGCCGGGGGACGCCGCGGCCGGCCGTCTGCCGGCGCTCGCGGCCGACCACGCCGAGACCGACGCCGTCTGCCTCGCCCAAAGCTTCTATCTGATGGCGATCGCGCTCGCGAAGCATCTCGGCACCGATGTCGACCGGCCGCGACATCTGCAGAAGGTCACCCGGACCCGATGAGTGGCGAGAGATGAGTTGCGAGATATGACCGGCGGGACACAGGCGGCCGGATCGGGCCGGCACGCGGTGCTTGCCAGCACCGTCTTTCACGGCACGGCGGTGCGCCGCGACTGCGCCGTGGTGATCGACGGCGGCCGGATCGTGGGTCTTTCCCCCCGCGGGGACCTGCCGCCGACCATGCCGGTGCGGCAGCTTCCCAAGCACCTTTGGCTCGCCCCCGGGTTCATCGACATCCAGGTCAACGGCGGGGGCGACGTCCTGTTCAATGACGCGCCCACGCCCGAGGGGCTGGCCGCAATCGTCGCCGCGCACCGCCGGTTCGGCACGACGGCGCTGCTGCCGACGCTCATCACCGACACCCCAGCCAAGATGCGCGCCGCGCTCGAGGCCGTTCGCGTTACTGCGCCCGTCAATCCCGGCGTGCTCGGCCTCCATCTGGAGGGTCCGTTCCTGTCGCCCGGCAAGCCGGGGGTGCATGACAAGGCGATGATCCGCCGCCCCGACGCGCAGGACGAGGAGATGCTCGCCGCGGCGGAGATTCGCCCCCTCGTGGTCACGCTGGCTCCCGAGGAGATGCCCGAGGGATTCACGGCGCGGCTCGCCGAGGCCGGCATTCGCGTCTGCCTCGGCCACTCCATGGCGACCTATGCGCAGACCCGGACCGCGCTGGCGCAGGGGGTCACGGGCTTCACGCATCTCTTCAACGCGATGCGACCGCTGGAATCGCGCGAGCCGGGGCCGGTCGCCGCCGCTCTCGAGGCGTCCGGCGCCTGGTTCGGAATGATCGTCGACGGCGAGCACGTGGCGCCGGCCATGCTGCGCCTCGCGCTGCGCGGCATGGCCCGCCCGATGCTGGTGACAGACGCGATGCCGCCGGTCGGCGGGCAGGCGACGGCGTTCAAGCTCTACGGCGAGGAGATCGCGGTGCGCGACGGCCGCTGCACCCGGCGCGACGGCACGCTGGCGGGCGCGGCACTCGACATGGCATCGGCGGTCCGCAACTGCGTGCGGATGCTGCAAGTGCCGTTGACCGAGGCCCTGCGCTTCGCCTCCGCCGAGCCGGCGCGCTTTCTCGGCCTCGACGCCTCCCATGGCCGGCTGGCGCCCGGCTACCGCGCCGACATGGTCGCCTTCGACCCCGACGGCATCCAGATCCACGAGACCTGGGTCGCCGGTGCGGCGGCGCAGGCAGCCCCTACGGACTCCGTTTGAGCGATTGAACGGCTCGTCGTTGCCCTATCCTCTCGGCTCGCCGATGCCGGCGGCGATCGCGTGCAGGCGCGCTTTGAGGCGCGGCGCCGCGAAGTCGAGGAAGGCGCGCAGCTTGAGCGGCACCAGGCGGCCGCCGGGATAGACGAGGCTCACGGCGCTGGGTGCCGGCTCGTACTCGCGCAGCACCAGGGCCAACCGACCATCCTGCACGGCGGCCGCCGCCTGGTAGCTGAGCAGCCGCGTGAGGCCCGCGCCGGCGATTGCTGCATCGAGAGCCGCCTCCGCGGTGGTGACCGTGAGGCGTGAACGCACCGGGAATCCCTCGATCGAGGCGCCGATCCGGAATGCCCACTCCCGGCTAGACGAAAGCCCCGCGAAGGTCACCGCGAGATGGGCCGCAAGCTCGCCCGGGTGCTTCGGCTCGCCATGCGTGGCGAGATAGGCCGGGCTCGCGCATACGACCCGGCCGATGCTGCCGAGCCGGACCGCGATCAGGCTCGAGTCCGGCAGCTCCCCGATGCGCAAGGCGAGATCGATGTGCTCATCGAGCAGGTCGACCACCCGGTCGACCAGCATCATCTGGACATCCACCTCCGGATAGGCGGCGAGGAACTCGACCACGACCGGGACGATGTGGAGGCGGCCGAACACGATCGGCGTGGTCAGGATGAGACCGCCCCGGGGCGCGCTGTACTCGCCCGCCGCCGACCGCTCGGCCTCCGCGACCTCCTCCAGGATGCGCCTGCAGGCTTCGAAGTATTGCCGCCCGCTGTCGGTCAGGACGACTTTTCGCGTCGAGCGCGCCAGCAGCTGGACCCCGAGTCTCGCCTCGAGCTCCGACACGTTCCGGCTGACCGTCGCCAGCGGCTTGCCGAGGCGGCGGGACGCCGCGGAGAAGCCCTGGGCTTCCACGACGGCGGCGAAAACGGACATCGCCTCCAGCCGATCCATGACATTATTCCATTTTTTGGAACAGATACTTCAAAAGATGCCAGATGGTACGGCTGCGTGGAAGATGACACTTGTCGGGACATGGACGCAAGCCCGCGTCCCCCGAAAGGAACCCGCGATGCCCCGCATTCCCGCTCCTGCCTCGATCGAAGCCTCCCCCGCCGCTTCCCAGCCGCTTCTGGAAGGGGTGAAGAAGCAACTCGGCAGTGTTCCGAACCTGTTCCGCACGGTCGCCAACAGTCCGGCGGCTCTGCAAGGCTATCTCGGCCTCAACGGGGCCCTGGCGAAAGGCAAGCTCAGCGCGGCGACCCGGGAGCGTATTGCGCTCACCGTCGCCGGGATCAATGGCTGCGGCTACTGCCTCGCGGCGCACAGCTACATCGGAAAGAATCTCGCCAAGCTCGACGATCGTGAGATCGAGGCGAACCGCGACGCGTCCTCCGGCGATCCCAAGGCCGCCGCCGCGCTGCGCTTCGCCGCAGCGGTTGTCCATGCCCGTGGCCATGTCGGCGACGAGGATGTCGCGGAGGTCAGGCGCGCCGGTTACGACGACGCCGATATCCTGGAGATCGTCGCCCACGTGGCGCTCAACACTTTGACCAATTACGTCAACGAGGTCGCCAAGACCGATGTCGATTTCCCGGTCGTTGCGGCCCGGTCCACGGCCGCCTGACGGTCATTTCGCGACACCCAGCCCGACGACCCCAGGAGCTCGACATGCCAACCCTCTCGACCGACGTCGCATTCACCCCCGCGGTCAAGGCCATCCAGGTGCGCAAGGGCTCGCGGGCAGCCTATAGCCGGGTGGAGGAGAAGGGCGGGTGGCGCACCACGGTGACGCCCGACCTGGCAGATTTCCTGGCCGCGCGCGACAGCGCCTATCTCGCCACCGCCAGCAAGGCCGGCCAGCCCTATGTTCAGCACCGCGGCGGACCGAAAGGCTTCATCCGTGTGGTGGACGACAAGACTCTGGCGTTTGCCGATTTCGCCGGCAACCGCCAATACATCACCGTCGGCAATCTGGCGGAGAACGACCGCGCCTACCTGTTCCTGATGGACTATGCGCATCGCCGGCGGGTCAAGATCTGGGGCCGCGCCAAGGTGGTCGAGGACGCCGAGACGATCGCGGGGTTGATGCCGCAGGGCTATGCGGCGCGGCCGGAGCAAGCGATCGTCTTTACCATCGAGGCGTGGGACACCAACTGCCATCAGCACATCCCGCAGAAGTTCGATGCCGCCGACGTCGCCGCCACGCTGCAAAAGCTGCAGGCGCGGATCGCCACGCTCGAAGCGGAGAACGACAGCCTGCGGAAATCGCTCGGCCCGGCTGCGGACGTTGCGGGCGCCCCGGCTTCGTGACGCCCCTGGGCGTGCGCGACGGTGCGTGACAAAGGCCTTCGACGCCCGCCGGGCCGCGTGGTAACACAGCGCCACGCGCCATCAGAGCGCGGACGCGCCCCGGGGATCACCGATGAACGAGACGACGGCCGGCGCCGGGTTGCCCCCGGCGGAATCCTATGCGGAACGACGCTGGCAGTCGGACGTCATCGTCGACCTCATCAAGCAGTTCGGATTTCCCTACATCGCGCTCAATCCCGGCGCGAGCTATCGCGGGCTGCATGATTCGCTCGTCAATTACGGCGGCAACAGCCCGCCGATGCTGTTGTGCCAGCACGAGAAGATCGCCGTGCAGATCGCCCACGGCTATGCCAAGGCGACCGGCAAGCCGATGGTCGCCATCGTGCACGACGTGGTCGGCCTGCTGCATGCGACCATGGGCATCTATTACGCCTATGTGGACCGTGCCCCGATCTTCGTCATCGGCGCCACCGGTCCCATGGACGAGAGCAAGCGCCGCCCCTTCATCGACTGGATCCATACCGCCAACGTCCAGGGCGAGCAGGTCCGCCATTACGTCAAATGGGATTACCAGCCCGGGAGCATCGAGGGCGTGCCCGACTCGTTCGCCCGCGCCTATGGGGCGATGATGACCGAGCCGCAGGGCCCGATCTACATGTGCTACGACGCCTGGCTGCAGGAGCAGCCGCTCGCGAGCGCGATCGAGCTGCCGTCCTACGGCGACGCCCGCGCGGCGGCGCCGATGGCGGCCGACCCCGCCGCCCTCGCCAAGGTCGCCGACCGCTTGGTGGCGGCGCGTTTCCCGGTGCTGCTCGCCGAATATGTCGGCCGCACGCCCACCGGCTTTCATGACCTCGTGGCGCTCGCCGAGACCGTCGGCGCGGCCGTCTACGACGTCAACGTCCGGCTCAATTTCCCGAACCGCCACCCGCTCGCCATGAGCATGGACAAGAACGTCTTCCGCGACGCCGACCTCATTCTCTCCCTCGACACCCGCGACTGGGAAAAGCCGACCCACGTCATCGACCGCACCAAGCGCCGCACCCGCCCGCTCTATCCCGCCGATTGCGAGATGATCGAGGTCGGCTTCGGCGACATCGGGCTGAGCAAGTGGTCGATGGACTATACGCGGATGCCCAACTGCAGCCTGCGCGTGCTCGGCGACACCGCGCTCGCGATTCCCGAGCTGACGCGGCTGTGCCGCGACAGGATCGCGCGAACGCCGGGCCTCGCCGGCTCGATCGCCAAGCGAACGGCGGAGATCGGGTCGCGCCACGACGCGCTGTTCGCGGCCTGGGCCGCGCAGTCGCGCGAGGACTGGGATGCGTCGCCGATCGCGCTGCCGCGGCTCGCCCACGAAATCTGGGACGCCATCCGCGGCGAGGACTGGGTGCTCACCGCCTCGACCCTGCAGGACTGGACGCTCAAGCTATGGGACTTCGACCGGCCGTACCGGCATGCCGGCCGGGCGCTCGGCACCGGCACCCAGATCGGCGTGTCGCTCGGCGTCGCCCTCGCCCACCGCGGCACCGGCCGCCTCGTCGTCGACATCCAGCCGGACGGCGACCTGATGTTCGATGCCGGCGCGTTGTGGACCGCGGCGAAGAACAACATTCCGTTCCTCATCGTGATGTACAACAACCGCGCCTACTACAACGACTGGGAGCACCAGATCCACGTCGCCGAGCACCGCGGCACGCCGGTCGAACGCGCCCATATCGGCCAGGACATCACCGGCCCCGAGCCGGATTTCGCGACGCTCGCGCGCGCCTGCGGCTGGTACGCCGAAGGCCCGATCGATCAGCCCGCCGACATCGCCGCCGCGCTCCGGCGCGCCATCGCCGAGGTCAAGGCCGGACGACCGGCGCTGGTCGACACCATCCTGCAGCCGCGGTGAACTCCTGGGGTGGGCAAAGGCGCCCCGCGCCCTGCCCATCTGCGGACTGCGCCTCGCGGATTGCGCCGAACGCGGCTCTCGTGCCGCGCCATGGTGGGCACGCTTCGCTTTGCCCACCCTACAGCTTTGTGATCACAGTTGCGGGGTGGGAAGTCCGGCGGCGGCGCAGGCGGCGCGCAGCGTATTCGCCAGCAGGTAGGCGATCGTCATCGGGCCGACGCCGCCCGGCACCGGCGTGATCGCGGCCGCGACCTCGCGGGCCTCGGCGAAGGCGACGTCGCCGACCAGGCGCGATTTGCCGTCGCGCTCGACCCGGTTGGTGCCGACGTCGATCACCGTGGCGCCCGGCTTGATCCAGGCGCCGCGCACGAACTCCGGACGCCCGATGGCGGCAAACACGAGATCCGCCCGGCGGCACACCGCCGGCAGATCGCGGGTCTTGGAATGCGCCACGGTGACGGTCGCGTCGGCGGCGAGCAGAAGCTGGGCGAGCGGCTTGCCGACGATGTTCGAGCGGCCGATCACCAGCGCCTCGAGGCCGGTCAGCGAGGCGTGCACCGATTTGGCGAGAGCGATGCAGCCGAGCGGCGTGCACGGCGCCAGCGCCGGCAATCCGGTCGCGATCCGTCCGACATTGACCGGGTGAAAGCCGTCGACGTCCTTGGCCGGATCGATCGCCGCGATCACCTCGGCGGGATCGATCTGCGCCGGCAACGGCAGTTGCACCAGGATGCCGTGAACCTCGGGGTCGCGATTGAGGGCGACGATGAGCGAAAGCAGCGTGTCGCGGCCGGCTGAAGCGGGTAGACGATGATCGATCGACCGCATGCCGCTTTCGGTCAGCATCTTTTTCTTGGCGCCGACATAGACCTCGCTCGCGGGATCATCGCCCACCAGCACCACGGCGAGACCGGGGACCCAGCCGTGGATCTCGGCGAGCCCCCTCACCGCGGCGGCCACGCGGGCCCGCAACGCTGCGGCGAGCGCTTTGCCGTCGATCAGCGCCGCCGTCACGGCGAGGCCTCGGCGGCCCGCGCGAGCGCGGCGGCGATAACGCCGGACTCACCGGCGATATGGACGCGCTTGATTCGCGCAGTCGCGCCCGCGGTCAGGCGGACCGCGCGGGGTGCGACGCCGACGGCGCGTGCGATGAGCCGCACCAGCGCGTCGTTGGCCTCGCCTTCGGTCGCGGCAGCCCGCACCCGCGCCTTGAGGACGCAGCGTCCGTCGGCCAGCGCCTCGACGCCTTCGATGTGGTCGCGGCCGCCCCGCGGCGTGAGCCGCACGGTGACGATGAGGCCGTCGGGACACGCTCCCCACGGTCTCTCACGCACCGCGGTCACTAAATGAAGACCCGCGCGAGGTTGGGGATGATGACCCACTGGATGAAGTAGATGATCAGGATGACGACGATGAAGGAGATGTCGATGCCGCCGAAGTTCGGTAGCCGGTCGCGAATCGGCCGCAGCACCGGCTCGGTCACCCGGTAGAGAAATTCGCCGATCATGGCGACCGCAGGATTGCGCGTATTGACGACGTTGAACACGATCAACCAGCTCAGGATCGCGGCGGCGAACAGCACGAATATGTAGATATCCAGCAGAAACTTGATGAAATACAAGAGTTCGACCATCACACGCGATCCGTGTTGTTTGTGCGCCTAACATGTAACGGTCCCCAGCGCGGACGGCAAGGGTATCCGGCGCCGCCTTGCCGTGCGAGGACCGCGCACCTAACTCTGCTGATCCGGCGTGGAGACGATGCGATGCTTGCGGCGGTATTCAAGGCACTCGACCAGATGTTCACGCCGCCGTTTCGCGCGGTGCTTCTCAAATCCGTCGGCCTGGCTATTGCGTTGATGGTCGTTCTCGTCGTGGTGCTGTTCCGGCTGCTCGAATGGTTGTCCACAACCGGGCTGGTGTGGCTCGAGGCGACATTCGGCGCATGGGCGCACACGCCGCTCGCCGTGCTCGGCTGGGTCATCGCCTTTGCGCTCGGGGTCGGGCTGCTCGCCGGGGCGATCCTCCTGATGCCGGCGGTCACCGCCGTGGTGGCGAGCTTGTTCTCCGACGCGATCGCCGAGATCGTCGAGACCGAGCATTATCCTGCCGACCCGCCGGGCCGTCCGCTGCCGATCCTCGTCGCGGCGATCGAAGGCACCAAGATCGGGCTCCTCTCCGTTCTGGTCTATCTCGCGGCGGTGCCGTTCCTGCTGTTCGCGGGCATCGGCGTGGTGCTGTTCTTCATCGCCACCGCGTGGTTGCAGGGGGTGCAGTATTTCGAGCTCACCGCCATGCGCTTCCATCCGCCGGCAGAAGCCAAAGCGCTGCGGCGTCTCCACCAATCGACGGTGTTCATCGCCGGCCTGTTCATCGCCGCGTTCGTGTCGGTCCCGATCCTGAACCTCGCGACCCCGCTGTTCGGCACCGCGCTGATGGTGCACGTCTACAAGCGCCTGATGGCGAGAGCCCCGCTGGCAAGAGATCCACGGGGACGCGACCCGCGCCTGGTCACGACATCGGCCCCCGCCGATCGCCCCGGGGCATGAAACCAGGTCGATGCCGAAAGACAAGGCTAAGGAGATTCCGTTCGACGTGAATCGGCGGCCCTCTCGTCGGCTGCCATGAACGTCGTTTTCTCCGGCCAGCGGCACAGGTCGTTGATCGGGCATCGCTCGCACAGCGGACGCTGCGCCTTGCAGATGTAGCGGCCGTGCAGGATCAGCCAGTGATGGGCGTGGACGCGGTACGGCGGCGGCACCACCTTTTCGAGCGTGAGCTCGACCTCGAGCGGGGTCTTTCCCGGCGCCATGCCGGTCCGGTTGCCGACCCGGAACACATGGGTGTCGACGGCGAAAGTCTCCTCGCCGAACGCCATGTTGAGGACGACGTTCGCGGTCTTGCGGCCGACGCCCGGCAACGTCTCCAGCACAGCGCGCGCCGCCGGCACCTGGCCGCCGTGTTCGGCGATCAGCTTTTCCGACAGCGCAATGACGTTCTTCGCCTTGGTGTTGAAGAGGCCGATGGTCTTGATGAAGTCGCGCAGTTTGGCTTCGCCGAGCGCCACCATTTTTGCGGGGGTGTCGACGACCGCGAACAACGGCCGCGTCGCCTTGTTGACGCCGGCGTCGGTGGCCTGCGCCGAGAGCACGACCGCCACCAGCAGCGTGAACGGGTTGATGTGCTCCAGCTCGCCGCGGGGCTCCGGATTGGCCGCCCGCAGCCGTCGAAACGCCTCCTCGACCTCGGCCGCGGTCCATGGCTTGGGGCGGCCGGGCCGGCGCGCGTGGGCTTTTGCGGGAACCTTGGGGGCGGCCGGCGGCTTTGCGGAGATGCCGGCGGATTCCCGCGACGGCGTGGAAGGTCGCGAAGGCATCTTGCGCTTCGCCTTCGCGGTCTTTTGAATGGTGTTCCGGGCCATCCCGTTCGTATAAACAATCCCTGCAACCGACCGCAATACGACTGACCGCGATACGACTGAGCGCGACACACGACTGACCACTTCGAGCATCACATGACCGACCGCACTGCCAGCCACGACCGCATCGATCGCGAACCCTCGTTGTTCGCGGCCCGGCTGACGCCGCATCGCTCGCTCAGCCGGGCCGGCTTCGTCACGCTGATGGCGGCGCTGGGCGGCGTCAGCTTCGCGGCGGGAATGGTGTTCCTGCTCATGGGGGCGTGGCCGGTGTTCGGCTTCTTCGGGCTCGACGTACTCCTCGTGTACTGGGCGTTCCGCGCCAATTATCGCGCCGCCGCGGCCTACGAGGACGTCATGGTCACGACCTCGGAGCTGCGGGTCCGCAAGGTCACGTCCCGCGGCCAGGTATCGGAATGGGTGTTCAACCCGATGTGGTCGAAGCTCGAATACGAGGCCGACGAAGAGTTCGGCCTGCAGCGCGCTCTACCTCGTCTCGCGCGGCCGCAAGCTGCCGATCGCGGCCTTTCTGCCACCCCAGGAAAAAGCGAGCTTCGCGGCCGCCCTTGCGGCAGCGCTGGGCGAAGCCAAGCGTGGACCGACCCGTACGGTTTTCGAGTGAATGGATTTGGCGTGGTCGCTCCCGCGCGGACCGGGCGATCTGGGCGAACCCTTCCCACCCGGATCGAGGTGCGCTCAAAACACGCTTATGGCCGCTTCCCTCGTCGCCTTTGCGGAAATCGGGTGGTGAGGCGGCCCTGCCCGTTCTAGATCGGGGGCATGACCATGACCTTGACGCCCGAGATTTCGCCCGCCCCGCCGGTGCCGCCGTGTGGGAGCCCCGCCGACGACTACGGCGTGGTCCGCCGTGCGGTCGCCTACATCTCCGAAACCTGGCGCGCCCAGCCGGAGATCGAGGCGATCGCCCACGCCGCCGGCGTCACCCCGGATGAGCTGCATCACCTGTTTCGCCGATGGGCGGGCCTGACGCCCAAGGCGTTCCTGCAGGCGCTCACCCTCGATCATGCCCGGCGGCTGCTGCGCAAGTCCGCCAGCGTGCTCGACGCCGCCTATGAGGTCGGGCTGTCCGGGCCCGGCCGTCTGCACGACCTGTTCGTCACCCACGAGGCGATGTCCCCCGGCCAGTGGAAGGCGGGCGGCGAAGGAATCACCGTCAGCTATGGCTTCCATCCCTCGCCGTTCGGCACCGCGCTGCTGATGGCGACCGCGCGCGGGCTCGCCGGCCTCGCCTTCGCCGATCCAGGCGACGAGGCGAACGCCCTCGACGACATGCGCGGCCGCTGGCCGCGGGCCGAATTCCGCGAGGACGGGCCCGGCACCGCCGCGCTGGCCCGCCGCGTGTTCGAGCCGAAGCTATGGCAGCGCGACCATCCGCTGCGCGTCGTCATGATCGGCACCGACTTCGAGGTGCGGGTGTGGGAGGCGCTGCTCACGGTCCCCATGGGCCGCGCTACCACCTATTCCGATCTCGCCGCCCACATCGGTGCGCCCAAGGCCGCCCGCGCCGTCGGCGCCGCCGTCGGCAAGAATCCGATCTCCTTCGTCGTGCCGTGCCATCGCGTCATCGGCAAGAGCGGCGATCTCACCGGCTACCACTGGGGCATCACCCGCAAGCGCGCCATGCTGGGCTGGGAAGCCGGTCGCGCCGAGCCCCGCAGCGCCGGCTGAGTTCCACCAGCGCGCTGGCCCCCGGCGACGCTCGGACGCAGCCCGCCGGGGATGCCTGTGCAAGCGCACGGCGGCCGTGCCATCATCCCCGCGAGCCCGTACGCGCCCCGACGCCTTCGGCCCGGGGCCCGTTTGGGTCGACAGGCCATGAGCCAAGGGAGGACTCACATGAAGCGGATCACGATCGCCGCACTCGCGGGCGCTGCGGCGGTGTATGCCGGTGCCGCCGGTGCGCAGGCGCCGGATTTTTCGAAAGTCGAGATCAAGACCACCGATCTCGGCAACAAGACCTACATGCTGGAGGGCCAGGGCGGCAACATGACGCTCGCCGTGGGCACCGACGGCATCATCCTGGTGGACACCGAGTTCGCGCCGCTGCACGACAAGATCAAGGCGGCCATCGAGAAAGTCTCGCCGCTGCCGGTCAAGTACGTGATCAACACGCATTATCACGGCGATCACACCGGCGGTAACGCGGCCTTCCACAAGGATGGCGCGACCATCGTCGCCCAGGACAACCTCCGCGTCCGCCTCGCCGCCGGCACCACCAACGGACTGACCGGAGCGAAAGCGCCGCCGGTGCCGGCCGATGGGCTCCCGACCGACACCTATCAGGTCGGCGGTACCAAGGTGCAAGTCGGCGGCCGCACCGCCGATGTCGGCCATGTCATCAACGCCCACACCGACGGCGACAGCTGGATCTACTTTCCCGATGCCAATGTGCTCGCGACGGGCGACACCTTCACCCGCAACTATCCCAACATCGACTGGGCCAATGGCGGCGGCATCGACGGCATGATCCTCGCCAACGAGCGCTACCTCAAGCTGGCGAACGACACCACCAAGATCGTGCCCGGCCATGGCGCGCTCGCGACCAAGGCCAACCTTCAGGAGTTTCACGACATGCTGGTCACCGCGCGCGACCGCGTGAAGAAGCTGTTCGACGAAGGAAAGAGCGAGCAGGAGGTGCTGGCGGCCGATCCGCTGGCCGATCTCAGCACCAAATGGGCGGCGACCCAGGGCTTGGGCACCGGGCCGATTTTCACCCGCAACGTCTACAACTCGTTCCGCAACCACAATTGACGGAGGCTCTCACCGGCGCGCCGGCGGCGGACGTTTCCGCCCCGGCGGTTCCGGCTTCGGCCGCGCGGCGCTCGCCAGCGGCACCGCCAGGATCTCGCGCAGAACCTCGGCGCGAATCCGCGCGTTGTCGTCGATGTTGAAGTGATGGATGTTGGGGTCGTTCGCCACGTTGTAGTTGGCAAGGGTGCCGTGGAATCCGCCTCCCGGCGTGAGCGGCGAGCCCCAGCCGCCCTCCTGGTAGTAGTCGACCGCGCGCATCACGTTTCCGGGCAGCGGCTTCGGGTAATAGGGCGCGAGCGCCACGATGAGGTTCACCGGGATGTGGTTTTGCTCGAGCGCGTAGGCGATCTCGACCGCATCGTTGCCGCCCTGGGAGTGGCCGACGAGGGTGAGCGTGGCGATCTTGCCCGCGGCCCATTCCCGCAGGAGGTCGTTGACCACGTCCGTCCAATAGAGGTGCTTGCGAACCTCGGCGTCGAACCCGTTCGCCTTGAGCTCTCGCGCGAGCGCGTCGAGCCCGCCGGAAAACACGCTCAGCCAGCCGCGCAGGAGAATCACCCGGTTCTCGCCGGCCGACGCCGCGTCGCCCACCATCAGCACGATGGCCGCCGCGACGAGCGCGCTCCACCCCAGGCGCCGCGCCGGGCGGGATCGCCGGGCCCGCCGGACCGCAAGCTTCACAGTTCGATCGGCACGAGCGGCCACCAGCCTCATCGGAGAATTGCGTCCCGCCGCGGTCTGTTTGCCCTGTGGACCGGATATCACGGCGGCGCGCCCGTTCAAATCGGGGCCGGTTGAAGCCGGGCGGTTCCGAAACTTGCCGGTAGCGAAAGCCGTCCTGCGGCATTACATTGCTTGCGCGGGGCTGCTGAGTGCGTCAGGAGCCATATCCCCGGGGCCTTATCGATCCTGAAGGGAGCTGTCCCTGGCCGGGCTCGTGGGTCCGGTCATATGGCGCCCACCTACTTTCGTAGGGAACCCGGGATCGCAGCTCCGACGGCTTGGGCGGCTCCGCACTTCGGATTCATGTCAGACCTCGAACGCATCAAAGACCTCAAGGCCGAACTTCGCCGCATGGGCATGGCACGCCGCGAAGCGCTGCCGGCCACCGATCGGGTGGCGGCCGCGCAAGCGATCGCCGCGCGCGGCATGCCGGTCGCCGTCGCGCCCGGCGCCATCGTGTCCGGCTATTCGCCGCTCAAAAGCGAGATCAGCCCGATGCCGCTGCTGCGGCGCTGCGCCGACGACGGCGCCGTGCTGGCGCTGCCGGTGGTGATCGGCCGTGGCCATCCGCTGGTGATGCGGGCCTGGGCGTTCGGCGCCCCGCTCGCCTCCGGAGTGTGGGGAATCCGCGAGCCGACGCCGGCGGCACCGGAGGTTTTTCCCGACATCCTCATCGTGCCGTTGCTCGCCTTCGACCGCAGAGGGCACCGGGTCGGCTACGGCGCCGGCTATTACGACATGACGCTGGCGCGGCTGCGCGACATGAAGAAGGTCACCGCGATCGGCATCGCCTTCGCCGCTCAGGAAATCGACGCCGTTCCGACCACCCCCCGCGACGCTCCCCTCGATCTCGTGCTAACGGAGCGCGAGATCATCGAAGTGGGGGCGTGAGCGACGTGCGGATCCTGTTCATCGGCGATATTGTGGGGCGCAGCGGCCGCGCCATCGTGGTGGATCGCCTGCCCGGGCTGATCCGCGACTGGAAGCTCGACTTCGTCGTCATCAACGCCGAGAACGCCGCCGGCGGCTTCGGCATCACCGAGACCATCTACCAGGACATGGTCGGCGCCGGCGCCGACGCCATCACGCTCGGCAACCATGCCTGGGACCAGCGCGAGGCGCTCGTCTTCATCGAGCGGGCGCCGCGGCTGGTCCGCCCGGTCAACTATCCGAAGGGAACGCCGGGACGCGGCGCAGCGCTCATCGACGCGCGCAACGGCAAGCGGGTGCTGGTCGTCAATGCGCTCGGCCGGATCTTCATGGACCCGATGGACGACCCCTTCGCCGCGCTGGAACGCGAGGTGTCGGCGTGTCCGCTCAAGACCGCCGCCGACGCCATCATCGTCGACATGCATGCGGAGGCGTCGAGCGAGAAGCAGTCGATGGCCTTCTTTCTCGACGGCAAAGTGAGCCTCGTGGTCGGCACCCACACCCACGTGCCGACCGCCGATCACCAGGTGCTGCCGGGCGGCACCGGCTTCATGACCGATGTCGGGATGACCGGCGACTACAATTCCTGCATCGGGATGACCAAGGAGGAGCCGCTGTCGCGGTTCCTGCGCAAGATCCCCGGCAGCAAGTTCGAGCCGGCGCTGGGCCCCGCGACGCTGTGCGCGCTCGCGCTCGAAACCGACGATGCCAGCGGCCTCGCCCGCCGCGTCGCCCCGGTCCGCATCGGCGCGCGGCTGGAAGAGGCGCGGCCGGCGTTCTGGGGGTGAGACGCAGCGGAGCGGACCTGTCGGGCCTCATCCCCCAGCTCTCGAGCTCGCGCCGTCACACCCCCTTCTCCGGCCGGCGCCTGATGCCGAGCTCCAGCAGCGCCGCCGCCACCGCGCGGTCGAGTGGCGTGTAGGGGATCTCGCCGATCGCCGCGGCGAGCCGGGTGCCGTCGATCGCGTGCGGGGTCGACCACAGATAGGCGACCTCGGACAATTCGCGGAACACCGGGACCACGACGCCGAGCAGGCGCAGCAGCGTCCACGGCATGCTGGCGACCTTGAAGCGGCGCCCGCAGGCGCGCGAGATCGCCGACACGAAAACCCGCCCCGTCACGGCTTGCCCGGGAAAACCGAACTGTGAGAACGGCGCGAGGCCGGCGCGCGCTTCGACGAGCCGCCGCAACGCCTCGCAGAGGTCGGGCACATAGGCCCATTCGTGCACGACATCGAGCGGTCCGGGATAGGTGAGCGCCCCGCCATTGATGTCCCGGATCACGAGGCGGTCGAAATACGAGCCGGTGCTGGAGCTGCCGAAGAAGTCGCCGCTGCGCAGCATGATGACGCGCGTTCCCTGGTCCGCCGCCTGGCGCAGCCGCGCCGCAATGGCGACGCGGATCTCGCCCTTGCGGGAGGTCGGCCGCATCGGCGTCGTCTCGTCGAGGATCGCCGGAAGCCCGGTGCCGTAGCCGAACAGGTTTTCCGGAAACACCAGGGTGGCGCCGTTTTCGCGGGCCGCCGCGATGGCGGTCTCCGCCAGCGGCATGGCCGCCGTCGCCCATTGGGTGAACGGCACGTTGAGCGCGTTCAGGACGACGTCGGCGCCGCGCGCGACCTCGATGACCGACGCCGTGTCGCGGGCGTCGAGCTCGATCACCTCGGTGCCGGGTGGCGCGTGGGACACGGCAGCCCCCCGCACCAGGCTCGCCACCTCCCAGCCGGCGGCGTGGAACGCCAGCGCGGCGCTGCGGCCGAGCTGGCCGGCGGCGCCCAGCACGAGGATCCGCCCGCCGCGGGAGGGTTGCGGCAAACTGTCTCCCGCCGATCCGTACTCCATGGTGAACCGTCTCTCACTTTGCAGATTGGCGCTGAGCGCCCGCGAAGGTTGGCGCCGCGCGGCGGCGAATCGCGTCACGATGGCGGCGCAGCGGCGCCTCGCGGACGCGGTCGCCATAGCGCTCGGGGCCCGCGGCCACAACATTCATGACGAGGGGATGGCGCTGATGCTAGAAGGTTCTCATGGCGAATGTGCTTTCGAACTACATCGTTCCGGTCGCGATCGGCGCCGTGGCGCTGGTCCTGTTGCTGGGTCTTTACAACATGCTGCGGGGCGGGTCGCCCAACCTCTCGCAGACCCTGATGCGCTGGCGGGTGGTGCTGCAATTCGTCGCCATCGTCATCATCATGCTGACGATCTGGGCCCAGCACCGCTAGCTTCGTCACGTTTCACGTCGGACACCCCTCGTCGGGTCGCGACGCAACTGCTCCCGGACGCAAAGGCGCGCCATGGTCGTCCTCAATCGCATTTACACCCGCACCGGCGACGACGGCACCACCGCGCTCGGCAGCGGTGAACGGCGCAAGAAATACGATCTGCGCATCGCCTCCTACGGCACCGTGGACGAACTCAATGCCGCGATCGGCCTCGTCCGCCTGGCGACCGCCGCGGAGGCCGAGATCGACGCCATGCTCGGCCGCATCCAGAACGACCTGTTCGATCTCGGTGCCGACCTCTGCACCCCCGAGACCGCCGCCGGAAGGGGGCCGGGGGGCGAGCGCCTCGCGGTCACCGAAGCGCAGGTCGTCCGGCTGGAGGCGGAGATCGACCGTCTCAACGCGGATCTCGCCCCGCTGCGCTCCTTCGTGCTGCCCGGCGGCACCCCGGCCGCGGCCTACCTGCATCTCGCCCGCACCATCTGCCGGCGCGCCGAGCGGATGATGGTCGAACTCGCCGACAGTCCCGCCGAGACGGTTTCGCCCATCGCCGTTAAGTACATCAACCGGCTGTCGGATTTTCTCTTCGTGGCGAGCCGCTTCGCAAATGCCCGCGGCGCCGGCGACGTGCTGTGGGTGCCGGGCCGCAACCGCTGACGGCACGGCCGGTCATGCTGCGATGCGGCAAGCTCGTTGACACGTTCCAACGCGGGCCATAGTTTGCGCGCCGCCTCCTGGAGAGACCAGAATGAAGGTTTTGGTGCCCGTCAAGCGGGTGGTCGACTACAACGTCAAGATCAGGGTCAAGTCTGACGGTTCCGGCGTCGAGCTTGCCAACGTCAAGATGTCGATGAATCCGTTCGACGAGATCGCCGTCGAGGAGGCGATCCGGCTCAAGGAGGCGGGCAAGGTGACCGAGATCGTGGCGGTGTCGATCGGTCCCGCCCAGGCCGCCGAGACCATCCGCACCGCGCTCGCCATGGGTGCCGACCGCGGCATCCTGGTCAAGGCCGACGGCGTCGTCGAGCCGCTGGCGGTGGCGAAGATCCTCAAGGGCGTGGTCGAGGCGGAACAGCCCGGCCTCGTCATTCTCGGCAAGCAGGCGATCGACGACGACTGCAACCAGACCGGCCAGATGCTCGCCGCCCTGCTGGGCTGGCCCCAGGGCACCTTCGCCTCGAAGGTGGCGATCGACGGCGATGCCGTCGCGGTCACCCGGGAAGTGGACGGCGGCCTGCAGACCGTGAAGCTCAAGGCGCCGGTGATCGTCACCACCGACCTGCGGCTCAACGAGCCGCGCTACGCCTCCTTGCCGAACATCATGAAGGCGAAGAAGAAGCCGATCGCCGACAAGACGCCGGCCGATTACGGCGTCGACACCGCGCCGCGCCTCGAAGTGGTCAAGACCACCGAGCCGCCGGTGCGCAAGGCCGGCGCCAAGGTCGGCTCGGTCGCCGAGCTCGTCGACAAGCTGAGCGAAGCGGGGATCATCTGAGATGGCGACCCTCCTCGTTGCCGAGCACGACAACAAGAGCCTCAAGGACGCGACCGCCAAGGCGCTGACCGCGGCCGTCGCGATGGGCGCCCCGGTCGACGTGCTCATTGCCGGCAAGGACTGCCGCCCGGCCGCCGAGGCCGCCGCGAAGCTCGCCGGCGTCGCCAAGGTGCGCATCGCCGAGGGCGAGCCCTACGAGCACATGCTCGCCGAACCTACGGCAGCGCTCATCGTGTCGCTGGCGCCCGGCTATGACGCCATCGTCGCGCCGGCTACCACCAACGCCAAGAACTTCATGCCGCGGGTGGCTGCCCTCCTCGACGTCATGCAGATCTCCGAGATCGTCAAGGTGCTCGCGCCCGACACGTTCGAACGCCTGATCTATGCCGGCAACGCCGTGCAGACCGTGCGTTCGAAAGACCCCAAGAAGGTAATCACGGTGCGCACCTCGACCTTCCCGGCCGCGGGCGCGGGTGGCGCGGCCGCGATCGAGACGGCGAGCCCTGCCGCCGACCCCGGGGTATCGAGCTTCGTCGGCGAGGAGCTCTCGAAGACGGACCGCCCGGAGCTGACCTCGGCCCGCATCATCATTTCCGGCGGACGCGCCATGCAATCGCGCGACAACTTCGGCACCTATATAGAGCCGGTGGCCGACAAGCTCGGCGCCGCGGTCGGCGCCTCGCGCGCGGCGGTCGATGCCGGCTACGCGCCCAATGACTGGCAGGTCGGACAGACCGGCAAGGTGGTCGCACCCGAGCTCTACGTCGCGGTCGGCATTTCCGGCGCCATCCAGCATCTCGCCGGCATGAAGGATTCCAAGGTGATCGTGGCGATCAACAAGGATGAGGAGGCGCCGATCTTCCAGGTCGCCGATTACGGCCTGGTCGCCGACCTCTTCAAGGCGCTTCCGGAACTCGCCGAAGCGTTGGCAAAGCGCGGCCGCTGAGCGGCGGTCGTAAGGTTAATGAGATGATCGCGAAAAGTTGCAGGCTTTTCGGATAAGATGAAGTTCAAAGTCGAAGGTCACGGGCGCGCTGCCGGTTTCGGCCCGGAACGACAGTGCCGCGAGGACTTGGCGCCGGGCGATGATGAGACACGAGCGGTCGTGACGCGAGCGGTTGTGACGCGAGACGCCGCGCGGTAGTACCCACAACCTCGGCGCATTTTTCGGGATGGCCATATGGGCCAGCGGACGGACATGAAAATTCACCGGGTAGGCGTCATTGGCGCCGGTCAGATGGGCTCCGGCATCGCCCACGTGTGCGCCCTTGCCGGCTTCGACGTCGCGCTCAACGACGTATCGGAGGAGCGGGTCAAGGCCGGCATCGCGACGATCCACGGCAACCTGGCCCGCCAAGTCGCCAAGAACGCAATCAGCGAAGGTGAGCGCAAGGCGGCGCTCGGCCGTATCGTGCCGGCGCCAGTCATCGATGGGCTCGCGGACTGCGACTTCGTCGTCGAGACCGCGATCGAGAAGGAAGACGTCAAGCGCAAGATCCTCGCCGCGCTGTGCCCCGTGCTCAAGGAGAGCGCGATCATCGGCACCAACACGTCGTCGATCTCGATCACCCGGCTCGCCGCCTCCACCGACCGGCCGGAGCGGTTTATCGGCGTCCACTTCATGAATCCGGTTCCGGTGATGGAACTCGTCGAGGTGATCCGCGGCATCGCCACCGACGACGCCACCTACGAGACGACCAAGGCCTTCATCACCAAGCTCGGCAAGAAGATCGCGGTCGCCGAGGATTTCCCGGCCTTCATCGTCAACCGTATCCTGCTGCCGATGATCAACGAGGCGATCTACACCCTTTATGAAGGCGTCGGCTCGGTGGACGCTATCGACACCGCCATGAAGCTCGGCGCCCACCATCCGATGGGCCCGCTCGAACTCGCCGATTTCATCGGCCTCGATACCTGCCTGTCGGTGATGCAGGTGCTGCACGAGGGCCTCGCCGACTCCAAGTACCGGCCGTGCCCGCTGCTGGTGAAATACGTCGAGGCCGGCTGGCTCGGCCGCAAGACCAAGCGCGGCTTCTACGACTATCGCGGCGAAAAGCCGGTCCCGACGCGGTAGCCGCGCGCGTCGACCGCAAATACCCTCGGCGACGGCATCGGGGCGCCGCGCCGGCGGCGGCCTGACGGCTTGCCACGCCGTGGCCGCGTCTACTGCGACTTGGTCGCCGGCTTGATCCCCATCTGCTCGCCGATCGCCGTGGCAATGGCGCGCTGCTTGTCGATCGAGGCCGCGAATTCCGCCGGGCCGCCGGGACTGACCACCTGTCCGGTCGACAACAGGCGTGCCGCGACCGCCGGGTCGGCGGCCGCCGCCATCACGTCGGCGGCGATGCGCTCACGGATTTCGGGCGCGAGGTCTCGCGGCCCGAACAGGCCGACCAGACCGTCATAGTTGAGCTCGGGATAGCCGGCCTCGGCGACGGTCGGGACGTTCGGCTCGTCGCGCGCGCGTTTGGCGTTGCTGAAGGCGATCAGCCGCGCCTTGCCGGCCTGGACCTGCGGCCGCACGATCGCCAGCGCGCCCCAGTAGAACTGGATCCGGCCCTCGGCGAGATCGGTCGAGGGCTGCACCGGATCGCGGTAGGGTACCTTCGACATGTCGAGGTTGGCCTTCTTGAGGTAGGCCGCCATCAGGAGGTCGCTGATTCCGGTGGCGGTCGCCCAGTTGAGCTTGCCCGGTTGCTCGCGGGCCTGGGCGAACACCTCCTTGAGCGAACCGATGTTCATGGCGGCCGGGGTCACGATCGCCACCATGGTATTGGAGACCCGCGCGATCGGCACGAGATCGGCGACGTCATAGGGCAGCTTGTCGTGCAGGTAGGGATGCGCGGTGAAGGTCGCCGCCGGGGTGAACAGCAGGGTGTGATCGTCGTGGGCGCTGACGAACGCGGTGATCCCGACGATACCGTCTCCGCCCGGGCGATTTTCCACCACCACCGGCTTACCCCAGCGCGCGGACAGCCGGTCGGCGACGAGCCGGGCGGCGATGTCGGCGCCGCTGCCCGGTCCGAGCGGAACGATGAATCGGACATTGCGCTGCGGCCAGCTCTCCGGCTTGGAGGATTGCGCCCCGGACGACGTTCCCAAGGCTACCAATGCCAGCCCGGCGCACAGCGCCGAGACAAGACCCGTCCGCATGGTTTTTCCTCCGGTCAGTCCGGGCGAAAGAACGCCCGGCTGCGGGGAAACTACCACAGGCGGGTCTCTCGGAAAGAGGCCCGCGTGTCACAGGAGCGCATGCGCAACCCTCAACCCGGCCCGGGCGACGATCGCGCGCCACCGCAGGTGATTATTTCGCGAAGCGACGGTACCCGCACGGTCAAGCCGCCGCCGTCCTCGCGCTCCAAGACACCGTCACCGGTGCTTGATGAAACTGCCGTTGTTGAGCTCCGTGACCGCCTGCTGCAACTCGGCCTTGGTGTTCATGACGATGGGGCCGTACCAGGCGACCGGCTCCTGGATCGGCTTGCCCGACACCAGCAGGAAGCGGATGCCGTCGTCGCCGGCTTCCACGGTGACCTCGTCGCCGCGGTCGAACAGCACCAGGGAGCGGTTGCCGGTGCGCTCGCGCACCAGCGTCTCGGCCGCCGCGCCCTCGCGTTCGGTCAGGACGCCGAACGGCTGGGATGCGCCGGAGAATGTGCCGGAGCCCTCGAACACATAGGCGAAGGCATGGCGCTCGATCTCCACCGGGAGGGTCTTGCGACGGCCCGGCGGCACCGAAATGTCGAGATAGCGCGGCTCGGCCGCGATTCCGTCGACCGGCCCCCGCTTGCCGCGGAAGTCGCCGCAGATGACCCGCACCCGCGTGCCGTCGTCGTCGACGAGGTCGGGGATTTCGAGCGCCGGGATGTCCTGGTAGCGCGGCGCCGTCATCTTGAGAGAGGCCGGCAGGTTCGCCCACAGCTGGAAGCCGTGCATGCGGCCGCGCGGATCGCCCTGCGGCATCTCCTGGTGCAGGATGCCGCTGCCCGCCGTCATCCATTGCACGTCGCCGGAGCCGAGCTTGCCGGCATTGCCGAGGCTGTCGGCATGCTCGACGGTGCCGGACAGGACATAGGTGATCGTTTCAATGCCGCGATGCGGATGCCAGGGAAAGCCGGCGCGATAGTCCTCGGGGCGGTCGTTGCGGAAGTCGTCGAGCAGCAGAAACGGATCGAACTCGCCGGTCTCACCGAAGCCGAAGGCGCGGTGCAGCTTGACCCCCGCCCCCTCCATGGTCGGGGTCGACTTGACGATGCGCTTGACGGGTCGAATGGACATGGCGGCCCCTTGAATTGCGGAAGCCGCTTATCTGGCGATCAGCCGTCGGTTCGTAAAGGGCGGTAGGCTAGGGAGAAAAAGGCACTGCCGTCCAAACAATGTGCGCGTCATCGCCGGGCTTTGTCCCGGCGACCCCGCTCACCGAGGTAAAGCGTTTTCCATTAGCCGCGGAAATGCGGTGCACCGGCATGGACGCCTTGGGCCGACCGCCGGGACGGGCGGGCCTGCTTCAGCCCGCCGGACGCCGGTATCAGTAGTAGCGGCGGTGGCCGTAGGGGCGATAACCGCGCGGCGGACCGTAGCCATAAGGCGGCGCATAGACGACGGGAGGCGCGACGACGACCTGGACCTGCGGATAGATCAGGGCGGGGATCGGCGCCACATAGGCGGGCGCGACGTAATCCGGCACGACATAATAGGCCGGCCCGCCACAGCCGCATCCCCACCCGCCGTCCAGCAGGCCGGCAGAGGCCGGCAAAGCGGCGCCGACGAGTGCGACGGCGGACAGCACACCCAAAGCAACGCAACGAACTCTCTGACGCACGGGAGACCTCCATGATCGCGCCGCCGCCCGACCGTCCTGGCGAATCGATCGGGCAGGCGCGCAGTTTGGTTATGAAGGGGACCGCCGCTTAATCAAGCAAATGGCAAAATCAGCATTAATTATCAGTATCTTCTCGATAATTCTGCGAATTTTTTCGTAACCCGCGAGCCAATTAAACCGGGCATTAATTCCTCGGGACCGGTCACAGCGGTCGCGGTGGTGCTTTGCCTCACCGTCGGCGGGCGATATTTATGTGGATAATACCCGCCCGTCACCGCCGGTATAAACAAACCTGCTATTATCTCGACGACGGGTGGGGTTTTTCCAAAATGAAAGACAGGCTTGCCGAACGTGCGGGTTCGAGCGCGCCGATGGCGCAGTCGGAGCTGCTGATCGCGCGTCAGCGTGCGCTGATCTCTCAGCTGCAGGTGCTCGGCAAGCCGACCTCAGCCGCCGAGCGGATGCTGTCGCAGCTCGAAAGCAATCTCCGCCTGATGCACAAGGTCCACCGCTTCATTCGGGTGGGCCAGCCGCACCAGCTGAACGGGGACTGAAACTCAGCCGTTTCCCATCGTCCCGCAGCGGCCGCCGTCATCATGACGACCGCTTGTCGGCCTTTTCGACCTGCTTTGCGGGCGTCTCCGGCGTGAGCCCGCCGCGGCGGCGCGCAAAGGTGTCGGCGCCGCTCTCCGCCCATCGGCCTTCGACGGCGCGCTCGGCGTAGCGGTCCCACGCCTCGTCCCATTCGCCCAGCGAGTAGCCGTGCCACGGCGGCCGGGCCTTGAGGGTGGGCAGGCCGAGCTCTTCCCACATGGCGCGGGCCCGCTCCATGTAGGGACGGGCAGGCAGCGCCAGCGGCGGCGCCGCCTGCTTGAGGGTGGCGTCGATGAGCAGCGTCGAGTCGGCGCGCCGCCCGGTCTTCGGCCCATGCCCGCCGGAGCGGTTGGGGACGATGTGCAGGTCCTCCCCGATGTTGGCGCGATAAGCCATCGACCAGAACACCGCATCGACATTGTGCGGATCGACGTCCTCGCTCACCGCAATGACGATCTTGCCGGAATCGGCCTTGAGCATCGCCGCCCCGTTGAGCCCTCGCCACACTTCGCTCTGCGGCGTCCCGGGAGCGAACTGCAGGAAGATCACCGGGCGGATGTTGCTGAGCGGCTCGTGGAGCACGACCCGGCGGATGCCCTTGATGGACAGCGTATCGCGCAGGTGGGCGAGATAGACAGGCTCATACGCGACGCGCTTGATGACGCTCGATTCGCTCGGCGTCACCTGACTGACGATCGACACGAACACCGGCGTCCGCTTGCGGGTGATGGCGGTGACCTGCATCGACATGTTGAAGTCTTCGAGGGCGACATAGCCGTGGCTCTCGCCGAACGGTCCTTCCGGCTCCAGGAGCTCGGGATCGACCAGTCCCTCGATGACGATCTCGGCGTCGGCGGGCACCTCGAGATCCACGGTCACCGCCTTGACGGTGCGGATCGGGTGTCCGGCGAGGCCGCCGGCGACCCCCATCTCATCCTGGCCGATGGCGAGCTTCTGGGGGCCGGTGAACGCCACCACCGGAGCGCATCCGACCACGATCGCGCACGGCATCGGCTCCTTGCGGGCGCGGTACTTCTGCCAGTGCAGGTAGCCGCCGGCGCCGCCGATCCGCGATGCCATCCGGACCCCGAGCCGGTCATTCGCCTTGAGCTGGGCGCGGTAGGTGCCCATGTTCCGCACGCCGGTGTCGGGATCCTTGGTGATGCACAGGGTGGCGGTGAGATAGGGCGCCGCGTCGAACCCCGGCGTCGACACCGGCACCGGCAAGGCGGAAAGCCCGCCGCCGTCGCGGCTCAATGCCTCGCCGGTGATGACGACCTCCTGGCATGGCGCCGCGGCGACCGCGACCGGAGGCACCGGATGCGCGATCGCCTCGTTCCAGGCGTGGCCGAGATCCTCGACCGGCCGCCCCATCCCGATGGCATAGATCTGCGCCGAAGCCGACAGGGCGCCGACCGCGACCGGGATATCGAACCGGCGTCCGTCGGCGCCGACGACATTGGTGAACAGGAAGGCGCGCCGATCCGCCTCGTCGAGCCCGCCCTGAAACTGCCAGCGCACCAGCGGATGCAGCTCGGTGTCCTTGTTGACCTCGCGGTCGATACGCACCAGGAGCCCCGCCGCCTCGAGCCGCGCCAGATGCTCCTGGAAGTCGGTCGGCGCCCGGCTTCTCTGGGGCGGCTGGTCGGGGCGCTCGTTGGTGCGGTCAAGCATGTAGCGAAACCTCTCTGCCGGGGTGCCCAAGCCTATACAGGGGCCGCCAACGAGCGGCAACGGAATGTGGCCGCCCCGCCCTCCCATGGCAGCCGAGCCTCCCCCTGGGGACGCCGAGCCGGGCGCCTCGCCGCGGAGCCAACCGGTCGAATGGTCCGCGGCGCCTTGGCAGCGGCATGCGAAGCAGGCATGTTCTGCCTCCAGCCACCTTGCGAATGAATGACGAGGGGCGGGAGGAAACGCGATGTATTTGAGCCACTTTGTCGGAGCCGTCGTCGTGACGGCGGCGCTGCTTGGATGCCGTTCCGAGGCCCGCGCGTTCGACGACACCCGGTATCCCGACTTGAACGGCCAATGGCTCAGGGTCGCGGTCCCGGGGGAAGCCGGATTGCCGCCGTTCGATCCCGCGAAGCCTCCGGGCCGCGGTCAGCAGCCCCCGCTGACGCCCGCATATCAGGCAAAGTTCGAAGCGATCCTCGCCGACCGCGCCGCCCGAAAGCTGGCCGACGTGGTTTCGACGACCTGCCTTGCGCCGGGGATGCCGATGATGATGCAGGCCGATGCGCCGATGCAGGTCACCGTGCTGCCGGAAACCGCCTACATCCTCGTCGACTACGTGCACGAAGCGCATCGCCGCATCTTCACCGACGGGCGCTCGTGGCCCAAGGAGGTCGAGCCTACCTACACCGGGTATTCCATCGGAAAATGGATCGACACCGACGGCGACGGCCGGTTCGACGTGCTGGAAGCCGAGACGCGCCATTTCAAGGGGCCACGGTTCTTCGATGCCAGCGGCATCCCGCTGCACGAGGACAACGAAACCGTCGTCACCGAGCGCATCTTTCTCGATAAGTCCGACCGCGATCTCCTCCACGACGACATCACCGTGACCGACCACGCGTTGACGCGGCCGTGGTCGGTGGCGAAGACCTACCGGCGCAACCTCGATCCGCGAGCCGACTGGCCGGAATATATCTGCAACGAGCAGATCCCCTTCGTGCATCTCGGGGACGAGGACTACCGGCTCGGTCCGGACGGCGCGCTGATGCCGACCCGGCCCGGCCAGCCGCCACCCGACCTGCGGTACTTTACGCCGGCTCAGCTCACGCCAGCTCAGCTCGCGCCGGCGCAGAAATGACGCCGCGCCCCGCGTCGTGAAGCCATCAGCCCCGTGAAGACCCCACCGTGAAGATTCCACCGTGAACTCAGAGGCCATCATGCATCCCATGAGCTCGATCGGCGCACTGCTCGCCGCATCCGTGTGCGCCGCCTCCATGTGCGTGACGTTGAACGGCGCCGCCGCCTTCGACGAGTCGAAGTATCCGGATTGGAAGGGCGCCTGGCGCCGCGTGGTGTTTCCGGGCATCGTCGGCCAGCCGTCCTACGATCCGACGAAACGGGGCGGCGCGGCCCAGGAGGCGCCGCTGACCCCGGAGTACCAGGCGATCTTCGAGGCCAACGTCAAAGATCAGGCCGAAGGGGGCCAGGGCACCGACCCGACCTATACCTGCCTTTCACCCGGCATGCCCCGCGTGATGACCACGTTCACTCCGTTCGAGATCCTGGTCACGCCGCAGCTGACCAACATCCTGATCCAGCACATCCACGATTCCCGCCGGATCTTCACCGACGGCCGCGAATGGCCGGAGCCGATCAAGCCGACCTTCGTCGGTTACTCGATCGGCCGCTGGCTCGATACCGACGGCGACGGCCGCTACGATGTCCTGGAGGTCGAAACCCGCGGACTCAAGGGGCCGCGGTCGTTCGACCCCGCCGGCCTGCCGCTCGGCTTCGACAACAAGAGCATCTTCAAGGAGCGCTTCTACTCCGACAAGGCGGATCCCAACGTGCTCTACGATGAGATCACGACGGTCAATTCCGCGCTGACGCGGCCCTGGTCGGTGACCAAGAAATACGCGCGCCTGCCCGTCAGGCCGCCGCCGCAATGGGTCGAGGAGGTCTGCGCCGAGGGCAACAGCGACATCGAGATCGAAAAGCAGAGTTATTTCCGCAGCGGCGACGGCTACCTGATGCCGACCCGCAAGGGCGAACCCCCGCCGGACCTGCGCTATTTCAAACAGTGAAGCCGTAGCGCGGCACGGCCGGGCACGACCGCGAGGCGACGGCCCAGGCCTCACCCCGCAAACGCCTGGGCGATGTCGGCGACGAGATCGTCGGGATGCTCGATGCCCACCGAGACCCGGATCAGGGACTGGGTGATCCCGATCTCGCGCTGCGCCTCGGCGCTCAGGCCGGAATGGACGGTCGTCGCCGGATGGCAGATCAGCGATTCGGTGCCGCCGAGGCTGACCGCGAGCTTGAACACTTCGAGACGGTTGAGGAAGGCGAACGCCTCGGCCTGCCCGCCCTTCACCTCGAAGGAAAAGGTCGAGCCGGCGGAGCCCGACTGCCGTTCCATCAATTGTCGCGACGGATCGCCGGCCGGAAGCAGCGGCGGATAATGCACCCGCGCGACCTTGGGATGCTCGGAGAGAAACTGCGCCACCTTCGCCGCATTGGTCGCCGACCTTTCCATGCGCAACGACACCGTTTCCAGCGACCGGCTCAGCATCCAGCACGAATGCGGATCGAGCTGGGTGCCGATGGCGCTGCGCAGCGCACGGATCGCCTTGAGGTGGGCGCGCGAGCCCATCACCGCGCCGCCGATGAGGTCGCTGTGGCCGCCGACATATTTGGTCAGCGAATAGACCGAGAGGTCGGCGCCATGGGCGAGCGGCGACTGGAACACCGGCCCCAGCATCGTGTTGTCGCACGCGATGAGGGGACGGGACCCCTGCTTGCGGCCGATCGCCTCGGCGACCCGCCGGACCAGCGCGATGTCGACCAGCGTGTTCATCGGATTGGACGGCGTCTCGATGAACACCATGGCGACGCGGCCCTTCGCCATGGCCCGCTCGGCGGCGAAGCCGACATGGCCCTCGTCGAGCCCGTCGATGAACCCCTCGGCTGCAATGCCGAACGGGGTCAGCGTTTTCTCGATCAGCACCTCGGTGCCGCCGTAGAGCGGACGGCTGTGCAGGATCACTTCGCCCGGCCGGACATAGGTGAGGATGGTGGTCGAGATCGCAGCCATTCCCGACGCGAACACGAGCCCCTGCTCGGCCTTCTCGTAGACCGCGAGCCGGTCCTCGACGATCTCGAGGTTGGGATGGTTGAAGCGCGAATAGACGAGCCCGGAGCGTCCCTCCGGGGGCGGCTCGCGGCGCCCGGCGGTATAGTCGAAGAAGTCGCGGCCCTCCTCGGCGGTCCGAAACACGAAGGTGGAGGTCAGGAACACCGGAGGCTTCACCGATCCCTCCGACAGCGCCGGGGAATATCCGTAGCCCAGCATCAGGGTCTCGGGCTGCAGCGCGTGATTGCCGATCCGGACCTTGTGATAGCGCGCACTGTCCATCGTGGGTCTCTCCGTTGCTGCCGGTGGTCGTCCCGCGCGACGTCGCGCGGATTTCGGCGAGGCTAGCACCGGACACCGTGCCCCGCCGGGATTAAGTCCGATGGACCTCCTGCGTGTTGTGCCGATGACAACTAGCAGCGGGCGGGCCGCGCGACACTCCGTCCGGGGAGGCGTCCTCGGCCGGGGTGCAAACCACCGCCGGGTAGGCTAATTTGGCGGTTGCAAACAACGCCGCACAAAGCGCGCGATCGGGGAGGATTGAGGATGCAGTACCGAAATTTGGTCGGATCGATTGCCGCCGCAGCGGCGTTGTGCGTGGCATCGAGCGGCGCGTTCGCGCAGGACCTGTCGAAATATCCGGATTGGTCGGGCCAGTGGAAGCGCACCAGCGGCATCCAATGGGATCCGAGCAAACCCCTGGGGCCCGCCCAGAAGCCGCCGCTCACGCCCGAATACCAGGCGCGCTACGAAGCCAATCTCGCCGACCAGGCGGCGGGCGGCCAGGGCGACGACCGCACCGGTGCGTGCATCCCGCACGGCATGCCGCGGGTGATGACCGTCGTCTACCCGATGGAACTCGTCGTCATGCCGAAGACCACCTACATCCTCACGGACTACACGGTGCCGCGCCGCATCTTCACCGACGGGCGGGACTGGCCGGAGGAACTGGACCAGACCTTCAACGGCCTGTCGATCGGACGCTGGGTCGACCAAGGCCCCGACGGCCGGTACCAGACCCTCGAGGTCGAAACCCGCGGCTTTCGCGGCCCGCGCACCTATGAGGCGAGCGGCATCCGCCTCCACGACGACGGTGAAACCGTCATCAAGGAGCGCATCTTTCTCGACAAGAACGACAAGAACACGCTCTACGACGAGATCACCACCATCGACCACGCGCTGACGCGGCCGTGGACCATCACCAAGAAATACGTGCGCGAGACCAGACCCGCCATCTGGCACTTCAACGATTGCGGCGAGGACAATCGCCACGTCTTCATCGGCAACGACAGCTATTTCATCAGTGAGGACGGCTTCCTGATGCCGGTGAAGAAAGGCCAGCAACCGCCGGACCTGCGCTACTTCAAGCCGGCCGCGAAATAGCGACCGACGGCACCTTGCGGGACGAGCGGGGCGCGGCGATACATTTTGCCGCGATCAAGCGAGGTCGAGGGACCGGCGCGCCCTCGACCCTTCCAGCTCTGCGCCACCAGGACCTCCGATGCCGAGATGCCGGACCGAGCGAAGCCCGCGGCCCCTTCGCAGTTTCGCCGTCGGCCTCACGCTGGTTCTCTCGCTGGGTTCTTCCGCCGCACAAACCCAGCCGGCGCCCCAGGACGGGGAGCCGGCGCCGCCGCCCGCCCCGGTCCATTCCGGAGTGCGCACGGTGCTGTCGACCGGCACCACCGTGACCGGCGAGACGATCGTGTATCCGACGGGAGCGCCGGCCCGGCTCACTGCCGTGGAGATCACGCTGCAGCCCGGGCAGCAGACCGGGTGGCACATCCACCCGGTGCCGCTGTTCGGCTATATCCTCGAAGGCGAACTCACGGTCGATTACGGGCCGAAGGGTGTGCGGGTCTATCGCAAGGGAGACGGCCTCGCGGAAGCGATGAACGAAGCCCACAACGGCCGCAATCTCACCCAGAGCCCGGTCACGATCCTCGCGGTGTTCGCCGGCATGAAGGGCGTGCCGGACAGCGTTCCAGCATCGCCGCCGCCGCGGCCGTAGGCGAGACGCCTAATGCCCGCCGGCGCCCGCACCGGCAGTCGCGGCGGGGCGCTTCATCACGAGGCCGAGGACGGCGAGCCCGACGAACAGGATCGTGAGGATCAGAAACACGTCGGAGAAGCTCATCACGGTAGCCTCGCGGCGCGCCATGAGCGACATCTCCTTGAGCGCCATCAGCGGGGCATTGCTGCCGTAATCACTGAATTTCGCCGTCAGGTTCGCGAGCATGTCGGTCGCCGGCCCGCGCGACCAGTTCGCGGAGTCGTGCAACCGCGTGAGATGCAGGTCCATGCGGTCGTTGAGAAACGTGTTGATGGCCGCGAGCCCGATGGCGCCGCCGAGATTGCGCATCAGGTTGAACAAGCCGGATGCATTCTTCACCCGGTCGGGCGCCAGGGTGCCGAGCGCGACATTGGTGACCGGGATCATCGCGCACATCAGCCCGACGCCGCGGAAGATCTGCGGCCAGAACAACTCCCAGAAGTCCCAGTCCTTGGTCACATATTGCATCTGGAAGGTGCCGAGCGCGAACAGCAGGAAGCCGCCGATCAGGAGATAGCGCGGGTCGAGTTTCGCCGACAGCTTGCCCACAACCGGCGCGGTCACGAACATCGCGAGACCCGAAACGAACATCGTCTCGCCGATCATCAGCGAATTGTACCCGCGCACCTGGGCGAGATAGACGGGATAGAGATAAGTGAGCCCGTAAAGCCCGATTCCGAGCACGAACGAGAACATGCTGCCGAGCGCGAAATTGCGGTTGGCAAAGGCATAGAGGTCGACGATCGGCACCCGCGCGGTGAGCACGCGGTAGAAGAATGTCGCCGCCGACAGCGCCGAGACGATGGCGAGAAGACGGATGGTCTCGTCCTCCAGCCAGTAATAGCGCGGGCCTTCTTCCAGGACGTATTCGAGGGGGCCGAGAAAGCCCGCCATCGCGATGAGACCCCACACGTCGAAATGGTCGAGCAGCCCATAGTCCGGCTTGTCGAAGTCGATCAGCGCCACGGCGGCAAAGGTGACGAGGATGCCGGGGATGACGTTGATGAAGAACAGCCAGTGCCACGACAAGGCGTTGGTGAGATAGCCGCCGACCGTCGGGCCGATGGTTGGTCCGAGCGTTGCGATGAGGCCGATCAGCGGCGTCACCATGGCCTGGCGCGAGCGCGGAAACACCGTGTAGGCGGCGGCGAAGACCGTCGGGATCATGCCGCCGCCGATGAAGCCCTGGATCGCGCGCCACACGATGATGGTGCCGATCGAGGAGCTGAAGCCGCACATCAGGCTCGCGAAGGTGAAGCCGCCGCACGACACCGCAAACAGCGTGCGGGTGCCGAGCGCCCGCGACAGGAATCCGGAGAGCGGAATCGCGACCACCTCGGCGATCAGATAGGCGGTCTGCACCCACGGAATTTCGTCCCCCGACGCGGCGAGGCCGGCCTGGATCTCGTTGAGGGACGCCGAGACGATCTGAATGTCGAGGATCGCCATGAACATGCCGAAGCACATCGCCATGAAGGCGACGACGCGGCGCGGGGCGACGCGTTCCGAATTCGCGACGGCGGCGGTGGTGTCCATGACCTTGTCTCCACCTCGCGCGACGTTACTTCTTCGCGGTGTCCGACGACGGTGCGAGGCCCGCGGCGACGACGGCGCCGGGCTTGGTGTTGACGGTCGCCACCACCGACATTCCCGGCCGCAAAGCACCGCGTTCGGCGACCGCGGCCGAGACGCGGATGCGCACGGGAAGCCGCTGGATGATCTTGGTGAAGTTGCCGGTGGCATTGTCGGGCGGCAGGAGCGTGAACACCGACCCGGACGCCGGCGAGAAGCTCGCCACCACGCCATCGAATTTTTCATCGGGCAACGCGTCGACGGTGACCGTGACCGGTTGTCCGGGCCGCAGGCGGGCGAGCTGCGTCTCCTTGAAGTTGGCGTCGATGAACACATCCGCCAGCGGCACCAGCGCGGCAATGCGTTGCCCGGTCTGCACGAAGTCGCCGACCTGGGCGGCGCGGTTGCCGACGACGCCGGCGACCGGGGCGCGGATTTCGGTGAACGACAGGTCGCGCTCGGCCTTGGCCAACGCCGCCTTGAGCTCTTCGAGGCTGCGCTCCGCCTCCTTCTTTTGCGCCTGAAGCACGTTGATGGTGGCGGCGGCGTTGTCGACCGCGGCTTTCGCGCTCAGCACCGAGGCGCTCGCCTGGTCGCGGTTGGCGATCGATTGCTCGAGGGTCTGCTTGCTCGCGAATTGCTTGCCGGCAAGCGCCTGCTGGCGCTCGAATTCGAGCTCCATCCGTGTCCGCGCCGCCTGTGCCGAGGCGAGCTGCGCCTGCGCCTGTTCGACGGCGGCGCGCTGGGCATCGACCTGACGGTCGAACCGCTCGATCGTGGCCTCCTGGGTCGCGACCTTGTCGCGGGCGGACTCGGCCGCCAGGCGATAGTCGCCGTCGTCGATTCGGGCGACCACGTCGCCGGCATGAACCTTGGCATTCTCCTCGACCAGAAGCTCGGCGATGTAGCCGGACACCTTGGCGCCGAGGGTCGTGGTGTTGGCGCGTACATAGGCGTCATCGGTGGAGATCAGGAACCGGCCGGTGGTCGCGTAATTCCAGCCGAACCACCCTGCAGCCACCGCTGCCGCGGCAACGGCGCCGATCAGGATCACGCGCTTGCGGCTTCCTTTGCGGGTGGGCGGTGCCTCCTGGGCGGCAGGGCGCGCGTCCGGCGCCGGCCCCTTGCTTTCCGGCGCAGACGCCGGTGCAGGGGCCGGCGTCACCCGCTCGGCCTCGACACTCTCCGCCGCGGAGGGGACCACGGTGAGACGGGAGACTTCTGGGGTAACCTTTCGCTGAAGCATTGCTCAGCTCCATTGACCGAACCGTTCAGTCCAAATTAATGTCGCCGGACGCCTCTGTCAATAGAACTGAACGGTTCGGTCATTGAAAAAGGCATGCGAATGGTTCATATGTGGGGACGCACGCCGCCCACGCTCCACCAAGAACGGCGGGCGGCTGTATAGTGTTCCCCTTGCGGCGAGGCCGCGCCTTTCGAGAAGAACCTCATGACCGCCACGCTCGTTGTGGACCGCCCAAGTAGCGAAATCGAGGACAACGCCAAACGGCGCCAGATCATCCAGGGTGCACGCGAGGTCTTCCTGGCCCAGGGCTTCGATGCCGCCAGCATGGGCGAGATCGCCAAGGCGGCCGGCGTCTCGAAGGGGACGCTCTACGTCTACTTCAAGGACAAGGACGAGCTGTTCAAAGCGATCGTCGAGATCGAATGCCTGTTCCAGGCCGAGGGCATCTTCAAGTTCGATGGGCCCGAGCCCGACATCGAAGGCACCCTCACCCGGGTGTGCGTGGCGTTCGTGCAGAAGCTGTGCGAGCCCGCCCGTCATTCGCCGATCCGAACGGTCATCGCCATTGCCGACCGCATGCCCAGCATCGGACGGATGTTCTACGAGACCGGCCCGGCCGTCGGCATCGCCAAGATGCGCGGCTATCTCGAGGAGCAGGTCGCGGCCGGCAACCTCGCGATCCCCGATTGCGAAGTGGCGGCGGCCCAACTGATGGATGCCTGCCACGCCACCCTGTTCAAGCCGATGCTGTTCAACTGCGCCCCGCCGCCGCCGCTGGAGCGCATCGAGTACGTGGTCGGCATTGCCGTGGACGCCTTCATGAGGGCCTACGGCAAGCCCTAAACCGGCGGGTCTCCCTGGCGCAATGAGCGTGCGTCTACTTCTGCTGGGTCTGCTTGAAGTAGCGCAGGTCCGGCGGCGCCTGGTTCTTTTTGATCGGCATCAGGAAGCCGTCCGGGCTCGTAAAAAACGCATCCTCGCCGATCCGAACGAGCGAATTGTCGGCCGCGCACACGGCGGAGAGCCACACCGGCTCCTTGACCTTGGGATCGCGGCGGTAGGTCTTGGTCTCCGTCCACGGCTGGGTCAGGGCGTGGTCGATCGACGTGATTTCGTCGTGAATGGTGTTGGGATCGGCCTTGTCGAGATAGATGCGCTCCTTGAGGATGGCTTCGCCGTCCTCGTGGAACGGAATGCCGGTGGCATCGTAGGTGTGCGGCATCCGGATATCGCGGGTTTCGATTTCCAGCACGTCGAAACGGCCGTCGCCGTTCTCGTCGACCCACTTTCCGATGGAGTAGCCCACGAAGGTCGGATCGATCCCCTTCGGCCACGCGCGTCCGTCGGTGAAAATCCGGCGGTAGGAATTGTTCACGTGGCTGATCAGGATATAGGTGACGGCGGGCGTCACGACGAATTCGACGGGGTCGTAGGCGTTCATCATCATCGGCATGCCCTGCGGCAGGCAGTACCACGACGGCACGTTGCCCTGCCCCCCATCCGACATATCCGCGAGGTTCGCATCGAACACCTTGCGATATTCCGGCGTCAGCGGCGCCTTCTGGCCGTTGATCTCCCAGCGCGGGATGCCGACGCGAACCCACTGCCCCGTGAGATCGGGATACTTCAACTCCTCGGCCGCCGCGGCGCCGCCGATGACCGCGCACACGGCAAACAGCCCGAGCGCGCCGACCGCATATTTCCTCGCCGTGTCTTTTCTGGCCGTGTCTTTTCTGGCCGTGTTTTTTCTGGCCGTGATTTTTCTGGTCATGATTTTCCTCGTCATGATCGTCTCCTCGTCGTCCGGCGGCGCATGTCCTGCGACCACGTCCGGAAGTCCTGTGCCCCGTCCCCTCAAAGCGCCACGCGCCCGTAGTGCTGTGCCGGGTGTGCCGCTGCGTCCCGGCTATTTCTTGCTTGCCAGATAGGCGACGATGTCGTCGCGGTCGCGCTCGGGGACGCCCTGGAAGATCGCCATCGCGGTGCCCGGCACCATCACGCCGGGAAACATGATCCAGCTCGCCAGCGCGTCCTCGGTCCATTCCCAGTTCGCCGCCGATTTGAAGGCGCGCGTATACGGAAACCCGGGCGCCGCTCCCGCCTTCTTGCCGACGATGCCGGACAGGTTGGGGCCGAACCGGTCGGGGTCGCCCTTTTCGATGGTGTGGCACACGAGGCATTGCCGGGTGAACGCGGCCTTGCCCTTCTCGGCATCGGCCGCGTGGCCGGCGGCGGCACTGAACGAGACCGCCACGGCAGCCGCCACGGCCGCCACGCTCCTGATGCAACGGACCTGCAATTCCATCGGGTTTCCTCCTGCCTCCTCGTGATGGGAGTTCATCCCCGTTGTATCGCGTCCGCGCGACAGATTGCTAGTCCATCCGACGCGTCGTAGTGTGCCGCCACAACAGCGGACGCGGAGCCGCGGATAGACAGCTTGGGAGGTCTCTTTGAACGCCAAGAATTTGAACGCCAAGAATCTGAACGCCGAGAATTTGCGTGCCAAGAATTTGCGCACCAAGAATTTTCTGTGCGCCGGCACGGCGCTGGTCAGCCTGACCGTCGTCGCACTGGCTTCCGGTTCCGCGGCGGCCCAGCAGGCGGCCGCGCCGCAAGCTCCCGCGGCGGCGGCGACGGCGGTCGAGATCGACGACAACGACATCGGCGGCGTGGTCACTAGCCGGTTCGGCGCGGAGGCGGGCGTCTGGGTGATCGCCGAGACCACCGACCTCGGAACGCGCTTCGCCAAGATCGCGGTCACCGATGATCTCGGCCGTTACGTCATCCCCGACCTGCCCAAAGCCAACTACCGGGTGTGGGTGCGCGGTTACGGCCTCGTCGACTCCGCCAAGGTCGCGGCGGTACCGGGCAAGCCGCTCAACCTCACCGCCGTGGTCGCGCCCGACCTCGCCGCGGCGGCGCAGTATTATCCGGCGATCTACTGGGCCTCGATGATCCGGGTCCCCGACAAGAGCCGCTTCCCCGGCACCGGCGCCGACGGCAACGGCATTCCGGTCAACTTCAAGACCCAGGATCAATGGCTCAATGCCGTGAAGACCAACGGCTGCGGCAACTGCCATCAGCTCGGCAACTACGCCACGCGCACGATCCCGGAGTCGCTCGGCCATTTCGATTCCTCGATCGCCGCATGGGCGCGCCGGCTCCAGTCCGGTCCTGCCGGCCGCGACATGGTGCGCTTCGTCACCCAGTTCATGGGGCCGGACGGCGGCCACCTCGCCGCGCTGGCCGACTGGACCGACCGCATCAAGGCGGGCGAGCTGCCGAGCGCCACGCCGCCGCGGCCGATCGGGCTCGAACGCAACATCGTCGTCACCGTGCGCGACTGGTCGGACCCCAAGCACTATCTCCACGACCTCGCGCTCACCGACAAGCGCAAGCCGACCGTCAACGGCTACGGTCTGATCTATGGCGCGGCGGAGCTCTCGACCGACAATCTTCCGATCCTCGATCCCGTGCACAACACCAAGACCACCATGAAGGTGCCGGTGAAGGATCCAAAATACACGCCGAGTTCGGCGCTCTCCAACAAGGTGCTGGCGCCGTCGCCGTATTGGGGCATGGAGCAGATCTGGGACACCCAGGTGAACGCCCACAACCCGATGATGGACCAGGACGGGCGGGTCTATTTCACCGCGCAGCAGCGCTCGCCGAAGGACCCGCCGGATTATTGCAAGAAGGATTCAGCCCTGCGATCCGCGCAACTCTATCCGCTCGCCGGAACGCCGGACGGCTTCGTGCAGAATTCCCGCCAGATCACCGCCTACGACCCCGCGACCAAGAAGTTCTCGTTCATCGACACCTGCTTCGGCACCCACCATCTCAACTTCGCCGAGGACGCCAACAACACGCTCTGGCTCAGCAACAACACCCAGGGCGCTCTCGCGGTGGTCGGCTGGATCAACACCAAGATGTACTGGGAGACCGGCGACGCCGCGAAGTCGCAGGGGTGGACGCCGATGATCGTCGACACCAACGGCAACGGCAAACGCGACGAGGGCTACAACGAGCCCGGCAAGGCGGCCGATCCGGCCAAGGACACCCGCATCCCCTACGCCATGTACGGCATCTCCTGGAGCCCGCTCGACGGCTCGATCTGGGGCTCGAACCTCGAGCATCCCGGTTACATCCTGCGGCTCGCGCCCGGCGCCAATCCGGCGGAGACCGCGCTGGCGGAAATTTACCGGATCCCGCTGCCGGGCTTCGGCATCCGCGGCATGGACGTCGACCGCAACGGCGTCGTCTGGATGCCGCTCGACTCCGGCCACATCGGCAGCTTCGACCGGCGGCTGTGCAAGGGCCCGCTCAACGGGCCGGGCGCCGAGCAGGGCAACAAGTGTCCGGAAGGCTTCGCCTTCTATGCGATCCCCGGGCCGGGCTTCCAGGGCGACGCCGGCGCCGAGGAAAACCCGTATTACACCTGGGTCGACCAGCACGACATCCTGGGCCTCGGCGCCAACACGCCGATCGCCACCGGCAACCAGTCGGATTCGCTTCACGCCCTGGTCGGAGGCCGCGTCCTCGAGCTGCGCGTCCCCTACCCCATGGGCTTCTTCGCCAAGGGCCTCGACGGCCGCATCGACGACCCCAATGCGGGCTGGAAAGGCCGCGGCCTGTGGGTGACCTCCGGCAACCGGACGCCGGTGCACATCGAGGGCATCGATGCGCCGGCCCCCGGCGCGCCGGGCACCACGCCGGAAACCGCGTCGAGCCCGCTGGTGGTCAACTTCCAGCTGCGGCCCACCCCGCTGGCGCATTGACCGCGCGGGGTCGGGGAGGGATTTTCCCTCTCCCAGTTGCGGGTGGCCGAGGGATTTAGCCGAGGGATTTTCTCTCTCTCTCCGGCTTTCGGGCGCCGCGCGATTCTTCTCCCTCTCCCGCTTGCGGGGGAGGGCGGAGAGGGGGCTGCGGCGCAAGCCCGCTCACCGACCGCGTTGCTCGACCAAAGAGGCTCCCTCCCTGCCCTCCCCCGCAAGCGGGAGAGGGATTCAGAAGCGCGGGCACAAGAGCGAAGCTCGGGTGCGCCGTCACCCGCCCCATTGACTACTGCGCCGGCGTGTCCTCCAGCGCCGCGAACGGCCCGCTGCCGTAGACGATGCGGCCGCCGACCATGGTGAGCAGGCTTTCGATGCCGCCGATCTCGTCCTCGGGCACCGTCGTGTAGTCCTTGGTCAGCACCGCGAGGTCGGCGAGCCGGCCGGCGACGAGCGCGCCGCGACGGCCCTCGTCATGGGTGAACCAGGCGCTGCCCTGGGTGTAGAGCCGCAGCGCGTCCTCGCGGCTCGGCATCTCGTCGCGGTCGCGCGTCGGCGTACCGGCAATGGTCTTGCCGTCGATCATCCAAGCGAGCGCAGCGAACGGATTGTAGGACATCACGCGATGGGCATCGGTGCCGGCGCCGACGGCGACGCCGATGTTCTGCGCCGTCTTGATCGGCGGCGTGCGCCGCGCCGCTTCGGGGCCGCGCGCCTTGATGAAGGCGTCGCCGCTGAAATACAGGGCGTCCTGCATCAGCCAGCCGACGCCCAGCGCCTTCATGCGCTGCAGGCTCTCCGGCGAGGCATCGTTCAAATGGGCGATCGACCAGCGCAGCGGCGCGATCGGCGTCTCGCGGTTCACCCGCTCCATCACGTCGAGCAGATGATGGACCGAGGCGTCGTTCATCCAATGCTGCGTCAGCGTCATGCCGCGCGCCGCGGCCCACCGCGCCACCTCGTAGTAGTGCTGCTTCTGGGCGTCGGTGGGGTTGTCGTTGTTGTACATGCCCCAGGTGACGTTCTCGCCGATGCCGTTGAAGCGCAGCATGTCGTCGCCGAAGCCCATCGGCAGCATCTGCGTGAGGTCCTGGTCGTCCTCGATCTCCTTGCCGGGGCGCTGCGAGAACAGGCTGAACACGACCCGCACGGTCAGGTGCCGGTCCTGCCACACCTTGAACAGCGGCTGATAGCTCGCCGGGCTGAGATTGTAGCCGCCGGGGTCGCTCACCCCGGTGAGCCCGAGCCGGTTGAGCTCGCGGAAGAACGCCCTCGTGCCGGCGACGCTTTGCTCGAAGCCCGGCAGCGGCAGGCGATCGAACAGCGCGGTGATGGCGGCGTTGTCGCCGTTGATCCAGCCGGTCGGATTGCCCTGCGCGTCGCGCTCGATCTTGCCGCGCGCCGGCACCTCGGCGTCGCCGGCGATGCCGAGCGCCTTGAAGCCCGCCGGGCTCAGGAGGATGGCCGAGTAGAACGAGCTGGATGTAGACGGGCTGGTCGGGCGCCGCCGCGACCAGCTCCGCCTGGGTGGGCCGGCGCCGCTCGGCGAATTGCTGCTCGGTCCAGCCGCCGGCGACGATGAGCCATTGGCCGGGCTTTGCCTCCTTCGCCGCCGCGGCGAGGCGCGCCATCGCCTCCGGAATGGAGCGGGTGCCGATCCAGTTGACCTCGGTGGCGTAGAACAACGCGGCGCGGATCGCGTGCATGTGGGAATCGACCAGGCCGGGAATGACGGTGCGACCGCCGACATCGATGACCCGGGTGGCCGGGCCGGCGAGCGCGGCGATGTCGGTCGAGCGGCCCACCGCGATCACCTTGCCGTCACGCACCGCCAGCGCCTCGGCGACGCTGCCGCGGGCATCGAGCGTCAGAATCTTGCCGTTGACGAGTGCGACATCGGCGCTCTGCGCGTGCGCCGGCGGCGGCGCCGCTGCGGCGAGCAGGCCCGCCAGCGCGGCGACTGCCGCGATCCGCGACAACACGTTCTTCATTCCAGTCCTCCCGGCGACGCCGTTGCGGCGCCCGTTGCGATGCGTGTCCATCGATCGGTCATCGTCCGGCCGGCGCGACGGCCGTGGTGTTGAAGCCGGCGCTGTCGAAGGCATGGCGCACGGTGCCGTCGGCCTTGGCGTCCTCGACGAAATGCGCCGCCCAGTCGCGCGTTGCGGCGCGGTTCTTCGGAACGGTCACGACCACGCCGGTCGACTGCACGGCGCCGTCGAGCACGCGGCTCCCCGGCAACGTCTTGGAAAGAGCGACGACCGCGTCGCGTCCCATGGCGAGCGCATCGAGCTTGCCCGCCGCCATCAGCTCCGCCGCCCCTTCGGGCTTGGGGAAGGCGGTGAGGGTGGCGTTCTTGAGCCCCTTGGCGACGGTGCGCGAGGTCGCGGTGCCCTCGATGACGCCGACATGGAGGCCGGCGCGGTCCACCTCCGCATTGTCCTTGATGTCGGAGCCGGCGCGCACGAGATAGCTGCTCTCGTACACCACGTAGGACGGGCCCTGGTCGACGAACTTCTCGCGTTCGGCATCGGCCGGCATGAACGAGATGTCCCAGCCGTCCTTCGCGGCGGCCGCCGCGATCTCGCCGGAGTTCTTGTACTCGACGAGTTGCAGCGGCACGTGGAGCTTCTCCGCGGCCGCCTTGGCGAGCTCCACCGTGACGCCGCGCGCGGCACCGGACTGCGGATCGCGGGTCGCCCAGAAGGTCGAGGCCGCCGGGCCGACGGCGACGGCCACCCGCAACGCCCCGGTCGGCGCAATCTCGCGCACCGAATTGTCCAGCGCCCACGCCGCGCTGCCGAGAACCACGAGCCCGACCAGCCCGCCGGTGATCGTCCGCACCATTTTCTCCTCCCACGCCAAGTCCATGACCCCGGCCACCGGCCGGAACACGGACTCCAGTTTTTTCACCGCGATCCGAATTCGGTTGCAGCTGCGCCGCACGCCGGAATGACGAAACATGCGACGGCGGTTTACCACAGGTCGTGGGCGCCGTGACCACCCTCGCCTCGAACTGCGAACCTCGCGCCTCGACGCGTCACGCCTTCGCGCCGGACAGGATCAGCGCGGCGCCCTTCTCGGCGATCATCATGGTGGGGGCGGCGGTGTTTCCCGAGGTGATCGACGGCATCACGGAGGCATCGATCACCCGCAGGCGGTCGAGGCCGATCACCCGCAAGGTGCCGTCGACCACGGCGGTGCGATCGGTGTCGCGGCCCATCTTCGCGGTGCCGACGGGATGGAAGATGGTGGTGCCGATATCGCCCGCGGCCTTCAGCAGCGCCGCGTCGTCGTTGCCGACCGCCGGGCCCGGCAGGAATTCCTGCGGATGGAACGGCGCCAGCGCCGGCTGCGCGGCGATGCGCCGTGCCGTGCGCATGGAATCGGCGGCGACGCGACGGTCGTCGTCGGTCGAAAGGTAGTTCGGCTTGATGGCGGGCGGCACCGTCGGATCGGGCGAGCGCAGCCGCAGATGGCCGCGGCTGGTCGGCTGGACATTGGTGACGCTCGCGGTGAACGCCGGGAAGCGGTGCAGCGGCTCGCCGAAGCGATCGAGGGACAACGGCTGCACGTGGAACTGGATGTTGGCCCGCTCGCGTCCGGGATCGGAGCGCGTGAACAGGCCGAGCTGCGACGGCGCCATGGTGAGGGGGCCGCGGCGCAGCAGCGCGTATTGCACCATCATCCCGATCCGTCCGGCCGGCGAATGGTAGGTGCTGTTGAGCGTGCGGGCGCCGCTGATCTTGTAGATCGCGCGCAGCTGCAGGTGGTCGTGCAGGTTCTCGCCGACGCCCGCGCGGTCGAGCACCACGGGAAGGCCGTGCGCCTGCAGCGCGGCGGCCGGCCCGACCCCGGACAGCAGCAGGAGATGCGGCGAGCCGATGGCGCCTGCGGCCAGGATGATCTCGCCGCGACAGCGGGCGCGGCGGTCGCGGCCGTCCTGGCGCCAGCGGACCCCGGTCGCACGCTGACCCTCGAACACGAGGCCGGTGGCGAGGCATCCGGTTTCGAGCCGCAGGTTGGACCGCGACAGCGCCGGCTTGAGAAAGCCGCTCGCCGCCGACCACCGCCGCCCCCGCTTCTGGTTGACGTGGAAATAGCAGGAGCCTTCGTTGTCCCCGGTGTTGAAATCCGGGATCGCCTTGATGCCCGCCTGGGTCGCCGCGGCGCGGAACGCCTCGAGCAGAGGCCAGCGCACCCGCGGCGGCTCGATGCGCCACTCGCCGCCGACGCCGTGGCTGTCGCTCGCCCCGAGGAAATGATCCTCGTGCTTCTTGAAATAGGGCAGCACGTCGTCCCAGCCCCAGCCGGAAAGGCCGAGCTGCCGCCAGTGGTCATAGTCCGCGGCCTGGCCGCGCATGTAGATCATGGCATTGATGGAGGACGACCCGCCGATCACCTTGCCGCGCGGATAATTCAGGCTGCGCCCGTTGAGGCCCTCTTCCGGCTCGGTCTTGAACATCCAGTCCGAGCGCGGATTGCCGATGGCGAACAGGTAGCCGACCGGGATGTGATACCAGATCCAGTTGTCGCGCCCGCCCGCTTCCAGCAGCAGAACCCGCGTGTCCGGCTTGGCCGACAGCCGGTTCGCCAGCACGCAGCCCGCCGAGCCCGCGCCGACGATGATGTAGTCGTAGTCGCCTTCGATGAGTTCTTCGTCCATGGGCGGCAATGTGCGCTGGCGAAGCGGCGCGCGCAACGCGGTTTCGGGCCGCGCGCGGCGGGGGCCTACAGCCGCGCCAGCATCCGCTTGAGGAAGGCCCCGATCTTCGCCGTGCGCGGCTGCGGCGCGGCGTCTTCCGCCTCCTCGGCGAGGTCGAGGCCGACGGTCTTCACGCGGCCCTTGGCGACGGCATCGACCACCAGATGGATCGAGCCCAGCGCCAGCCGGTCGCCGACCCGCGCCTTGTGCGGGAGATGCGAGGCGAACCAATCGGCGAGCGTGGTGTCCTCGTCTTGTGCCGCAATGGTGAGGCCGTAGATCTCGCCGAGCGTGCCGAGGCTGACGTCGCCGGAGACGAAGAAGTCGCCGAGCAGGCGCAGGTCGGGCGTCGCCGGCGGCGGCATGTCGACGAAGAAGCGATCGAGCGCCCGGGCCTTTTCCGGCGGGGCGAGGAAATAGGCGTAGTCGCCCTCGTGGATTCCGCCGGCCTCGGCGGCGGAGAGCACGTGCTCGTCGCGCACCACCAGCATCAGCTTCGCCCAGGACGGCGACAGGCGCCGGCGCAGATACGGATTGTTGTGGCCGACCGAATAGCCGACGAGCTCGTGCTCGAGCTGTCCCGGCAGATCGAGCTCGACCCGCCGCGGCGCGGGGTCGGCGCGCGGCAGCGCGATGTGCAGCTTCTGCGCGGCGACCGCGATGGTCCAGCCCTGCACCAGGAGCGACACCAGCACCACGACGAAGCCGATGTCGAAGAACACCAGCGCGTTGGGAAGCCCGACCAGCAGTGGGATCGACGCGAGGAAGATACCGACCGCGCCGCGCAATCCGACCCAGGAGACGAACGTCTTCTCCCGCCATGAAAAGCGGAATGGCGTCAGGCAGAGAAACACCGCGAGCGGCCGCGCGAGGAACATCAGCGTCGCCGCCACCGCGAGCGCCGGCACGGCGTGCTCGAACAGCCGCTCCGGCCAGGCGAGCAGGCCGAGCAGCACGAACATGACGATCTGGGCGAGCCAGGTCGCCGCATCGAGGAACACGATCACCGCGTTGTGGGCGCGGGTCGGGCGGTTGCCGACCAGCATTCCGGCGAGATAGACGGCGAGAAATCCCGATGCGTGGAACACCTGGGCGAGTGCGAACACCACGAGCGCGCCGGTCGCGACCAGCGGCGCATGCAGGCCCTGCGGCAGATTCAGCCGGTTGAGCGCCAGCACGATCGCGCGGCCGCCGACCAGCCCGACGACGGCGCCGCCGACGCCTTCGACCGCGAGCTCCTTGAGCACCGACAGCCACGACTGGTCGCCATTGAGCTGGATGCTCACCAGCGCCATCGTCAGGAAGATCGCGAACGGATCGTTGGTGGCGGACTCGATCTCCAGGGTTGCGCCGACCCGCGGCCGCAGCCGCAGCCCGCGCGAGTGGACCAGCAGGAACACGGCCGCCGCGTCGGTCGAGGACACCACGGCGCCGACCAGCAGCGATTCGATCCAGGTGAACCCGAGCAGGTAATGGGCCGCCGGCGCGGTCAACGCGGCGGTGAGCAGGACGCCGATGGTGGCGAGCACGAGCGAGGGGCCGATGACGCTGCGGAAGGTCGCAAACCGCGTCCGCAGGCCGCCGTCGAACAGGATCAGCGCCAGCGCCACCGATCCGACCGTGTAGGTCAGGTTGACGTCGTCGAAGCGCACTCCGCCGGGGCCGGCCTCGCCGGCGAGCATGCCGACGAGAAGGAACACCAGCAGCAACGGCGCACCGAAGCGCAGCGCCACCAGGCTCGACAGAATGCCGGCCAGGACCAGCATCGCGCCGAACATGATGGTGAGGCTAACGGTGTCGAGCGCTGCCATCGTTCATTCCCAGGCGCCGGCCGCGCCATCCGAGCGCGCCATCACTACAGGATTCACGCGGATGTCTCCTACTGCGCATATCGTCTGACGTGCATGTCGTCTGTCGTGCATGTCGTCTGCCGTGCATGTCGTGTGCCGTGCGGCATGTCTCCTGTCGTGCAGATCGTCTGCCGCGCACAGGTCTTGTGCCGCGCATGTCTCCGGCAGAGAACGCGCCATATGCGCGCGGGCCGTTCCCCGTCGCTCGCGGGCAAGAATGGAACCAGCGGCTCTGATGGTTGCGGACCGGCACGGAAAACGAAGCGTCTCAACCCGGCCCCGGAGAATTCCCCGGCGGCGATCCGGAAGTGCTTCGCGCCAGCAACCAGCCGGTCGCCGCGGCGACGCCGAGGATGATTGCGAGCTGGGTACGGTCGCCGTGGCGGACCAGCGCGAGGGCGTCCCCGACGGCATCGTCGATCTTCCCGCCCGCCGGGGTGTGCAGCGTCGCGACGAACGCGTCCACCGCCGGATGCCCGAACTTTCGATCCTTGGCGAGCAGTCCGAGGAGGAATGTGAGGGGCTCGACGAGGTCGCCGGCGGAGCCGGGTGCCGGCGCTGTGGCCTCGGCGGCGGCTGGCGGCGCAGTGGCCGCCGCGACGGCCGCGATCGGCGCATCCGGCGGGGATGCCAGCGAGCGCGCCACCATCCACGCCGCGGCGAGCAGGATCACGACCGCCGCCACGAGGATGGCGGCGAGAATGCCGAGCGCGACGTTCGGCCCATAGGCGGCCTCGGCGATGCGGTAGAGCGCGAACAGGCCGACGCCGATCGCCATCATCGCGAACAGGCCGGCCAACGTCGCCAGCACCGCGATGATCGCCGCCGTCACGGCGGTGTGCCGCGCGCGGCCGGCCGCCTCCTCGACGCGCCGCTCGATCTCGCCCTTGACCGCGGCGAACTCGGCGCGGACGTCGAGCCCGAACAGGCTGAGCAGCTTGAACAGCATCAGCTTCGGCGTCCCCACAGGCCGATCACGAAGCCGACCGCCACCGCGCCGGCCAGCGCGCCGAGGGGATTGCGGCGCGCGAACGCCTCGATCTCTGCGGCCAGGGTTTTTGCCTGCTCGCCGGCGGCGGTTGCGAACTCACCGCCCTTGCCGGCGAGATCGTGCGCCGCGTCTCCGACCTGATCGGCGACCGTCGACGACACCTCGCGGGCCGACTTGACCGTTTCCTGGCGCGCCTGCGCGACGAACCGCGCGAGCGTGCTCTTGAGACCGTCGAGATCGTTGCGGATGGCCGCGAGGTCAGAAGCCGCATCGGCCATGGCACCAGCGGCGACGCCGCCGATCGCGTCCCTGCCCCGGTTCAGCGCTTCACCCACCGAAGCGGGCTTGCCCTCTTTGGCGGAGCCCTGGTCGGCTTGTCGAGAGCGATCCTGGTCCATGGGGTTGTTCCTTTGCGCTCGCATGATGTGAACGAAGCTGATGTCGTCGAAGCCGATGTCGTCGAAGCCGATGTCGTCGAAGCCGATGTCGTCGAAGCCGATGTCGTCGAAGCCGATGTCGTCGAAGCTGACGCCATCGCAGGTGTTTCATCGCGTGTGATGCCATCGCGTGCGATGCCATCGGGAACGATGCCATCGCGGGCTTTGGCGGACGACCCGGTTGGCGGCGCCGACGCGTCCGCCGCACCGGACCGGCGACCCAGAATGCCATCAATATCACGGGCAGGACACCGCTGCACGACATGCCGGCCCAGGATGCGCGTTCGCAGGCCGCCGGTTACTTCTTTTCCAGCATCGTGGTGCCCTGGCTCTGAACGGCACGCTGAATCTTTTCGGCAAGTTGCGCCAGAGGCCACGGCAGCATCACCTCGAGGCGGGCATGGTCCTCAGCAATGTCGATGGTCCCGCTCGCCCCTTGGCCGAGGGCACGGATGCGGAATTGCAGATGGCTGTCCGTCCAGGTCTCTTCCTCGATCGTGCAGACCTGCGCGAGCTTGGTCCGCACGGTCTCGAGGCCGGATTTGACGCGCCTTGTGGCCTCGTCGCGTCCCAGCCGGTGGGGGATCGATACAATCAGCGGCGCAGTCATGGGACACCTCCGTCAGCGGGCAACGGTCCCTGATGTAGGAACGATCGGCGCCGCCTTCCATCCCATGCCCCCGCGACCGCCGGTCCGGACCGTCCGCAGCACAACCTCCGCAGCAGCGCCGCCGGGCGCTGACCAAATTGCGGTCCCTGCGGCTGATCAATTCAAGTTGAAACCGATGCGCTCGTAAGTACAGGTTCTGGCGATCCCCTGGTATCCTGCTGCGCGCGTCATCGCCTTCGACCGCGCCGGCGCAGGACATCGCCCCACGAAGCAAGGCAGTTCCCGGCCATGATGACTTATCTCTGGATCGCGATCGGAAGCGCGCTCGGCGGCATGGCCCGCCACTGGTGCACGCTGGTCGCCGCCGAATGGCTCGGCGTCCGGTTTCCCTGGGGCACCCTCCTCATCAACATCCTGGGGTCGTTCGTGATCGGCTTCGTCTTCGCAATCACCGGACCTGGCGGCCATTTCGCGCGCGCCCCGATCGATGCCCGCCTGTTCATCATGACCGGCATCTGCGGCGGCTACACCACTTTTTCCGCCTTCAGCCTGCAGACGCTCGCTTTGTTCCAGGACGGCGCCTGGGGTCGCGGCGGGGCCTATATCCTGGCATCGGTCGTGCTGTGTCTTCTGGCGGTGTGGGCGGGTTACATGCTCGCCGTCTTGATCAACAAGGCTGCCGCGTAAGCGACGGGCGATGGCGCGGCGCATTCGTTTGCTATCGATTTCCAACCCACACGGTGCCGAAAATCGGATTTCAACCAGGGGATTTGCGATGAACCGAAGCCACGTCCTACTCCGCGCTGCGGCCGGCCTGTTCTGCGCCGCGGCCGGCATCCTGCTTGCCGTCAGCTCCGCGAACGCCCAGCAGAAGCCGCTCAAGGACCAGCTGGTGGGCACCTGGACCGTGGTCTCCCAATACACCGTGACGCCGGCCGGAAAGCGCGAGGAGTCCTATGGCGAGAAGCCGATCGGCCGGTTGATTTTCGACGCCGGCGGACGGTTTTCCTACATCCTGTTCAATCCGGCGCGGCCGAAATTCGTTTCACGCGACAAGAACAACGGAACGCCGGAGGAATACGCGGCCATCGTGCAGGGCGGCAACGCCTATTTCGGCACCTACTCCGTCAGCGACGCCAATGATCGCATCACCTACCACATCGACGGCAGCCTGGAGCCGAGTTGGCAGGGCACCGACCGCGTCGGCGCCGCGGTGACCCTCGTCGACGACGAGTTGAAATACAACGCGACGACACCGGCGACCGGCGTGACCGCCTATCAGGTCTGGAAGCGCCTCAAATAGCTTGGCCCGCCGCCGCCGATGAGCCGGTCCGGATGCGCCGGCGCGCCGAAAGCCTCTCGATCAAACGCATGGAGACCAGTAGGATTGCGGCACCTGAGCCGGCGCAAGCCGGAACCAGAAAAAGCTGTCGAGGGAGCGCGCCGATGAGAGCTTTCAATGAAGGGTTGCCCGGGCCGGGTGCCGCTGCCATGGTGACGGCCCTCCTTTTTGCAGGGCTGGCGACGCCGGCCGCCGCGCAAAGCTCCCCGGGCCCATCGATGTTCGCCTATGTCGGATCGTTCACGACCGCCCAGCGCCACGCGCGGGGCGACGGCATCCATGTCTTCCGGGCCGATCCCGTGACCGGCGCGTGGACCCACGTCCAGCACCTCGGCGACCTCGTCAACCCGTCCTATCTCGCGCTGAGCCACGACCAGCACGTGCTCTACTCGGTGCACGGCGACAGCGATTTCGCCAGCGCCTTCGCGCTCGACCCCAAGACCGGAGAGGCAAAGCCGCTCGGCCATGCCGCCACCGGCGGCAAGAACGGGGTCCGCGAGGCCGTCGACCCGTCGGGCAGGTTCCTCGTGGTGGCGAACTATTCGAGCGGCAGCGTCGCCGTGCTGCCGATCGGGCCGGGCGGCGCGCTCGAGGACCAGCACCAGCTGGTGCCGCTGCCGGGCGCCCCGGGGCCCCACAAGGTCGAGCAGCAAAGCTCGCATCCCCACGACATCGTCTTCGACCCGTCCGGCCGCTTCGTGCTGGTGCCGGACAAGGGGCTCGACCGGGTGTTCGTGTTCCGCTTCGACGGCACCACCGGGATGTTGTCTCCGGCGGAGCCGGGGTCGGTGCAGTCGCGGCCCGGCGCCGGACCGCGCCATCTCGCGTTCCATCCCAAGCTGCCGATCGTCTGGGTGCTCAACGAGCTCGACAGCACGGCCGCGACCTACCGCTGGGACCCCGAGCGCGGAACACTGACCGCGCTGCAGGTCATCACCACGTTGCCGACCGATTTCACCGGCAACAGCACGGCCGCCGAGATCGCGGTGTCGCCCGACGGCCGCTTCGTCTATGCCTCCAACCGCGGCCATGACAGCGTGGCGATCTACGCCACCGGGGCGGATGGGTTGTTGAGCCCGGTCGGCTGGCAGCCGACCAAGGGCGCCGGTCCGCGCTTCATCGGCCTCGACCCCGCCGGCCGATTCCTCTATGCCGCGAACGAGCAGGGCGACACGGTGGCGACCTTCAAGGTCGATCCGAACTCCGGCAAGCTCGATCCGACCGGCCAGGTGATCGCGCATGCCAGTCCCGTGACCATCGTGTTCGCGGGCAAGCCGTAGGGCCGTTGAATGAGATGGGTCGCGCGGGAACGCGGCTCGGCGATTGCTGCAAATCGAGACATTTCGCGCGTGAACCGACGTGGGACGGGACGGATAAGGAGTTCATGAGATGACGGATGCTCCACAGGTGAAATCGCGGCTCGGCGCGATCCTCCGTTCCACCAGCGGCAATTTCCTCGAGCAGTTCGACTTCTTCCTGTTCGGCTTCTACGCCGGCCCGATCTCGAAGGCATTCTTCCCGACCGGGAACGAAGTGACGGAGCTGATGCTCACCTTCACGACGTTCTGGCTCGGCGCGCTGATGCGGCCGGTCGGGGCTATCGTGCTCGGCGCCTATCTCGACAAGATCGGCCGGCGCAAAGGGCTGATCCTCACCCTGGCGATCATGGCGATCGGCACCCTGACCATCGCCGTCGCCCCGAGCTACGCGACGATCGGCCTGGCCGCGCCGATCCTGGTGCTGGTCGGCCGGCTGCTGCAGGGTTTCTCCGCCGGCGTCGAGCTCGGCGGCGTCTCGATCTATCTGTTCGAGATCGCCACCCCGGGAAACAAGGGGTTCTACACCTCGTTCCAGTCGGCCAGCCAGCAGGTCGCGATCTTCTTCGCCGCCATCATCGGCTTCGCGCTCAACGCATCGCTCAGCACCACCCAGATCGGCGAGTGGGGCTGGCGCATCCCGTTCTTCATCGGCTGCCTGATCGTGCCGTTTCTGTTCGTGATCCGGCGCTCGCTCGAGGAGACGCCGGAGTTCCTCGCCCAGCGGCGGCATCCGACCACGCGGGAAATCCTGCGCTCGATGGTGGTGAACTGGCAGACCATCTTCCTCGGCATGAACCTCGTAGCGCTGACCACCGTGATGTTCTATTTCATCACCGTCTACACGCCGACGTTCGGCAAGACCGTGCTCAAGCTCTCCGAGTTCGACGCCCTGCTGGTGACCCTCTGCGTCGCCATCACCAACTTCATCTGGCTGCCGATCGGCGGCGCGATCTCGGACCGGGTCGGCCGCAAGCCGGTCCTGCTCACCATCGCGACGCTGGCGCTCGTCACCGCCTATCCGGCGCTCAACTGGCTGGTGGCGAATGCCAGTTTCGGCAACATGCTGGCCGTCGAGCTGCTGTTCTCGTTCTACTTCGGCGTCTACAACGGCGCGATGGTCGCGGCGCTGTCGGAGGTGGTCCCGGCCAATGTCCGCGCCTCCGGCTTCTCGTTGGCCTTCAGCCTGGCCGCCGCGCTGTTCGGCACCTTCACGCCGCTCGCCTCGACGTTTCTCATCAAGGCGAGCGGGGACCGCGCCTCGCCCGGGTATTGGCTGATGTTCGCGGCCTATTGCAGCATCATGGCGACGGCGGCGTTCTATCGGACCAACCAGTCGGCGGCCGCGCCGGCGGTGGTGCCGGAGCGAGCACCGATCGCGGCGTGATGCCGCCGACGGGCTGGTACGGGCGGCCGCGACGGGGTATGGCTGCGGCGAATGGGGAGGGACATGGCGGATCTGTCCAAGATATACGACGTGCTGGTGGTCGGCGGCGGCAATGCCGCCTTGTGTGCGGCCATCAGCGCGCGGCGTGGTGGCGCCTCCGTGCTCGTGCTCGAGGCGGCGTCGAAATTCTACCGCGGCGGCAACACCCGCCACACCCGCAACCTGCGGTGCGCCCATGACGCGGCGACCAAGGAGCTGACCGGCCCCTATTCGGAAGAGGAGTTCTTCGACGATCTCCTGCGCGTGACCGGCGGCCACACCGACGAGCCGCTGGCCCGCCATATGATCCACGAATCGAAGGCGATGCTCGACTGGATCGCCGAGCAGGGCGTGCGGTTCCAGCCGTCGCTCGGCGGCACGCTGAGCCTCGGCCGCACCAACTCGTTCTTTCTCGGCGGCGGCCGCGCCATGCTCAATGCGCTGTACCGTACCGCCGAGGCGCTGGGCGTCGCCGTCGCATACGACGCCGAGGTGATCGATCTCGAGATCGTCGACGGCATGTTCCTCTCGGCCACCGCGCGCACCGGGAACGGCAGCGGCCGCGCCGTGATCCGTGCCGGCGCGCTGGTCGCCGCGTGCGGCGGCTTCGAAGCCAACATCGAATGGATGAAGCAGTATTGGGGCGCGCCCGCCGACAATTTCCTGGTGCGCGGAACCCCGCATAACCGCGGCACGGTGCTCAAGCTCCTGCTCGACAACGGCGTGGGCGAGATCGGCGATCCGACCCAGTGCCACGCCGTCGCGATCGACGCACGGGCCCCGAAATACGACGGCGGCATCATCACCCGCCTCGACTGCGTCGTGTTCGGCATCGTCGTCAACAAGCACGCCCAGCGCTTCTACGACGAGGGCGAGGACGTGTGGCCGAAGCGCTACGCGATCTGGGGCCGCCTCGTCGCCGGCCAGCCCGACCAGATCGGCTACATCGTCTTCGACGCGAGTTCGCTCACGCTGTTCATGCCGTCGCTGTTCCCGCCGATCAAGGCGGCGACGATCCCGGAGCTCGCGACCGCGCTCGGCCTCGATGCGGCGGCGCTCGCCGACACCGTGACGACGTTCAACGCCGCGGTGCGGCCCGGCACGTTCGACCACACCGTGCTCGACGATTGCCGGACCGAGGGGCTCACCCCGCCGAAGACCCACTGGGCGCGGCGCATCGAAACCGCGCCGTTCTACGCCTATCCGGTGCGGCCCGGCATCACCTTCACCTATCTCGGGACCCGCGTGAACAAGGACGCACGCATGCTGATGAAGGACGGCAAGCCGTCGGCAAACATGTTCGCCGCCGGCGAGATCATGGCCGGAAACGTGCTCGGCCGCGGTTACGCTGCCGGCATCGGCATGACGATCGGCAGCGTGTTCGGGCGCATCGCGGGACGGGAGGCCGCCGCCAATGCACGCAACTAGTCCGCTCGCCGAGGCCGACCGCCTGATGGTGGTGTGCAATTCCTGCCGCTATTGCGAGGGGCTGTGCGCGGTGTTTCCGGCCATGGAGATGCGCCGGGTGTTTGCCGACGGCGACCTCAACTACCTCGCCAATCTCTGCCACGGCTGCGGCGCCTGCTACGACGACTGCCAGTTCTCGCCGCCGCACGAGTTCGACGTCAACGTGCCGAAAGTGTTCGCGCAGGTGCGCGCCGACTCCTATCAGGCCTATGCGTGGCCGGCGGCGCTGTCCGGCCTGTTCACCCGCAACGGGCTCGCCGTCGCGGTCATCGCCGCGGCGAGCGTTGCGCTGTTCGTGATCGGGTTCGTCGCTTTTCACGACCCGGCGGCGGTGTTCGCCCGCGGCGGCGGCGCCGGCTCGTTCTATGCGCTGATGCCGCACCGCGCGATGGTGGCGATCTTCGGCGCCGCCTTCCTCTACGCGATCGTCGCGATCGCCATGGGGGCGCGGAATTTCTGGCGCGACATCGCCGAGCCGGCGGAAAACAACGCCGAACCGCGCTCGCTCGCAAAGGCGCTCCACGACGCTGCGACGCTGCGCTATCTCGACGGCGGCGGGGTCGGCTGCATGAACGATGAAGAGACCCGGGCCGACCACCGGAAGCTGTTCCACCACCTCACCTTCTACGGCTTCCTGCTGTGCTTCGCGGCGACCTGCGTCGCGACGCTCTACCACTACCTGCTGGACCGCGAGGCGCCCTACCCCTGGTACGACCTGCCGGTGGTGCTCGGCACGCTCGGCGGCCTCGGCCTCGTCGTCGGACCGGCGGGGCTCCTGGTCGCCAAGTGGCGGCGCGATCCGGCGCTGACCGACCCGGCGCGGTTCGGCATGGACGTGGCGTTCATCGTCATGCTGTTTCTCGGCGGCCTCACCGGGCTCGCGGTGCTGGTGCTGCGCGACAGCGCGGCGCTGGGCATCCTGCTGGCGCTGCATCTCGGCGTCGTGTTCGCGCTGTTCGTCACCCTGCCCTACGGCAAGTTCGTCCACGGCCTCTACCGCTTCCTTGCCCTCGTGCGCTACGCGAAGGAGCGCGGCGCCATAGCCGCGGGCCACGCCGGGGGCGGATAGCGCGTCTCACCGGCAGCCATCGGCGGTATCATCGCCGTGCAAAACGAGGGCTCCGCCCGTGCGGTCCTGAGCCGGTTGGAAAAAAACCTCGAGAGGCGGCTGACAATAAGCAGGCCGGACGCGGCCCGCCTTCAGTCCGGCTCTTCCATGTGGTGCTTCCACAACGCGCCGATGCGGTCGCGGAACGCCTTCGGCTTTTCCGCAAACAGGCGGCCGGTGAGGCGCTTGGCCGCGGCGACGTGTTCCGCCCCGCGTTGCGCGATCGCCCCGCTGAGCCGGGATCGCCAAGGGGCGAGCGGCTGGTGCGGACCGACCAGCCGGGTCAGCACGTGGAGGTCCTGGTGGGCGCCGAGCCGGTCGCGCAGGCGCTGGGACTCGGAAATCCAGATCTTGATGAACTTCGGCCAGACCGATTCCACGAGCTCCATCTGGTAGCGGTGCTCGACGATGCGCTTGCGCAGCTGATGCAGCGCCTCCGGCGTCGCCGTCGTCCAGTCGTCCGGCTCGGTCTCGCGAACTTTGCGGTAGGTCGCGGTGAGCCGGCTCGTTGCCTTGTCGCAATCGAAGCGCTCGAGCGGCCAGCGCTCGACGGCGGCGGCCGCCCGGGTGAGGAAATCGCCGAGCCGCTCCTTGAGGGCGGGGGTGAGGATCGCCGCCTCGGCGTTCACCCCGAGCTGGGTCAGCCGTCCCTCGACGGTGACCCGCGAGCGCGGCGTCAGGGTCGGAATCTCCGGGCCGAGATCGGCCAGCGCCGCCAGCGCGGCCCGGCCGTCGCGAGCGGTCGCCATCACGCGGGCGAGGTCGCGGGCTTCGATGCGCAGCGCCTCGGCCTCCTCGCCGACCACCGGGCTGATCAGCCGCATCACCGCCCGCCAGCGCTTGAACGCCTTGCGAAAGTCGTGGATCGCCTCGGCGTCGGTCATCCCGGGCGTGTCGAGCGGCAGCCGCGCGCTTGCGACGATATCGCGCAGCAGGACCGCCAGGGCGCGCGCCGCGGGATCGTCGTGAGGGGGGAGTTTGTGAACCATGGTGCCGATTCTTGAAATATCAAAACATTATGACAGTTTCCGTTGAACCGGTCTTCCCTTTGGCGGCGACGGTTGCTACATACGCGGCGGCGCGGTCGACCCGTGCGCCGAAGTTTCCGCGGGGTGGAGCAGCCCGGTAGCTCGTCAGGCTCATAACCTGAAGGTCATAGGTTCAAATCCTATCCCCGCAACCAAGAAAAAAGCCCGGTAGGTCAGTCGCTTGCGACTTGATCTGCCGGGCTTTTCGACGTCCGTACGGGTCTAGCGGCGGGGCTTGCGCGCCGGCACGGCGTTCGCATCCGCGGGCTCGCCCGGAGGCGCTTCCCAGCCGAACGCGCTGCGGCCACCGTAGCGGTGCGACTGGCTCAACTCTTCGGCGATGAGCGCGTCGACCGAAGGCCCGACCGCAGGACCCGCGGCCGCGCGCTCCAGCCGCCGCGATTCGTCGTCGAGGCGCTTGAGCGCGCCGAGCTCCTCGTCGCGGCCGAGCTTCGCCTTGGCGACCGCCGATTTGAGCATCCGGATGGTCTCGTCATAGACCTTGATGGGCACCGGGAACGGGTGACGGTCCTTGCCACCATGGGCGAGCGAAAACCGCGCCGGATCGGAGAACCGGTAGGGCGCGCCGTGCACCACCTCGGCGACCAGAGCGAGCGCGCGGACGGTGCGCGCGCCGATCTTCGGCGTGAGCAGCAGTTCGGTGAAATCCTGCGGCCCGCGATCGGCGGCGGCGGCGAGGTTGCCGTGGAGCCGCCGCGCGTGGACGTCGTCGGCGCGCACGTCGTGATGTGCCGGCATCACGAGATGCGGCAGGACGCCTTGCGCCGGCTCTGGCGCCGGCGGCCGCGCCGCCGCCGGTTCGAGGCGGGCCAGTGCGCGCACCACGCCGTCCGGCCCGAGGGTCGCGAGAAGATCGAGCTGGCCCCGGCGCGACGCCGCCGCGCGGCGGTCCGCCAGGTTGACGATAACGCCCTGGCCGGGCCCATCGATCGCGGCGTGGGGCGCATCGACGAAGCTCGTCAGTCCTTCCGATAGCCAGTGATAGCGGCGCGCCTGCTTGCGCCCGCCGTTCATGCCCTGCTGCACCACCGCCCACTTGCCGTCATCGGTGACGATGAAGCCGTGGAGGTAGAGATCGAAGCCGTCCTGCACCGCCGCGCTGTCGACCTTGGCGACGAGCCGGCTCGCGGTGGCGAGCGCCGCGCCATCGAAGCCGACGCGCTCGCCGATCGCGGCGAGCTCATGGGGCGTCTGCCGCGAATGCGCGCCCCGCCCGCCGCAGACATGGAGGCCGAGCTCGTTCTCCAGCGGCTTCAACCCGCGCTTGAGCGCGCCGATCACGCTCGTGGTGATGCCCGAGGAGTGCCAGTCCATCCCCATCACCGCGCCGAACGACTGGAACCAGAACGGATGCGCCAGCCGGCGCAACAGCTCGTCGCGGCCATAGTGGTGCACGATGGCCTCGGTGACGACCGCGCCGAGCCGCGTCATCCGGTCGGCGAGCCACTTGGGGACATGGCCGCCGTGGAGGGGGAGGTCTGCGCTTCCGGTCCGGATGGACATGGTGTTGTACCGCGGGGCCTGCGCACGCGAGCCATCGCCGGTGCGATGTGGGCGAAAAGGCGAGGGGCGGGTTTTGCCAACGCTTCGCGCCCCCTCACGTTTCCTTTTTGTTCCAGCGTCGGGACAAAAGTCAATGGACGCTTCAGGCACGATCTCAAACGCGGGCGGCGCCCACCGTATCGGCCATGGTCGCACCGCGCGATCCGAGCGGCTTTTCCGGCCCCTCGGTGGTATCGACCGCGGTCTGATGCTCGATTTCGGAATTCAGCTCGGCTCCGAACAGGATGACGATGGTGGTCATCCACATCCACGTCATCAGCCCGATCGCGGTCCCTAAGGAGCCGTAGGCGACGTCGTAATGGGCGTACCTGGACAGGTACAACGAAAGCGCCGCCGAGCCTGCGATCCACAAGACGCTCGCCAGCACGCTCCCGACGCTGACCCATTTCCATTTCGGCTCGGTGCGGCTTGCCCCATAGCGATAGAGAACGGCGATGGCGACGAGGATGCCCGCCATCAGCATGGGCCAGCGGCCGATTCGGATCACGGTGCCCGTCAGGCTCGCCAGGCCGAGCTGCGTCAGGATCAGCGGCAGCGCGACGACCGCTCCGACCGCGAGCAGCAGGGCGGCGATCGCGCCGAGCGTGAACGCCAGAGAGATGAGGTTGAGCTTGATGAAGCCGCGTTTCTCATCCTCCTCGTAAACGATGTTCAACGCGTCGATCAGCGCCTTCATCCCGGCGTTCGCGCTCCACAGCGCGACCCCGAGACCGGCGATGAACCCGAAGCTCAGTCTGGCGTCGCCCTTGGAGACGACCCTGCCGATCTGCTCGTCGATGACGCTGACCGCGGCATCCGGCAGGAAGCTCGACAGAAATGCGAGATGTTCGTGGATGGAGGACGCGGTCGCGAACAGGCCGTAGAGCGAGACGAGAGCCGTGATGGCCGGAAACAGCGCGAGCAGGCCGTAGAAGACGACGCCGGCCGAGATCGCCAGCAGCCGGTCCTGCTGGATCTGCTCATAGGTCCGCCACAGCACGTCTTTCCAGCCCCGCCAGGGAATCTGCCGCGGGCTCGCGGCGCGACGGCCGCGGCCGGGCTCCGCCACCCGCTGCCGATGCACCGCAACGGGCTCCAGCCGGCTCGGGACCGCGCCAAAATCCGCTGCCGGCGGAGACGCTTCCCGACGCTCCGGCAGCAGCGTTTTCAAAACCAGGTAGGTGGCGATGATCCCGATATTGGACAGCAAAGAACCCGATCGGGACTGGGTATCGGACGGCATGGCCCCTCCGGCCTTAGACGGACCCCATCCACACGCCCGAGACCCCGATTTGTTCCATCGATATCGGGGGAGAAGTTTTGGGCGCCTCGGGCGGACTCAGCGATTCCGCGCGGGGGCGCGTCGGCGGCTCGGGTGGCCTGCCGGCCTGCCGGCAATAGCGCCGGGCCGAGGTTGCGACCGTCGTTTGCCTGTCGGCGGTTCGACGATCGCGCGCCTCCAGATATTTGAGAGGCGGAAAGTCACAGGCTGGCCTCTCTCCGTTCAACCGCCAAGCCGGCCGTCGATGTCCTGCCGGCCGTGAAACACGTGCAGAATTTCCACGTCCTCGTTCTCGATGGCGTAGACGATCACGTATTGTCCGACCGCAACGCTGCGCAATCCCGGACGTAAATCGTCGCGGGCGCGGCCCATCCGTGGGTACTGACCGAGGAGGTGGAAGCGTCCAGCAATCGCATCGATGACGTCGTCGGCAATGGCGACGTTGCCGCTCTCCGTGGCGATGTAGTTCCAGATGCTGCTGAGTTCGGCCCGCGCTTGGGGTGCGAGTCGATGTGCCATCTCAGCCGGCGGGGCGATGCGCCGCGGCAAGCCGCGCCCGGCCCTCGCGCTTCACTTGCTCGGCGAGCGCACGCATGGCTTCCGCGGTAATCTCAATTCCTTCGCCGCGATCGATCGAGGCCTTCGCAAGGTCGACTGCGCTGAGAATCTCAGCGCGACGACGCTCGCGCTCGATCCAAAGTGTCAGGGCGGCTTGGACAGCGTCTTCAGGACGCCCGAAACGGCCGCTCGCGACAGCCTCCCGGACGAACTCCTGCTGCTCGGGCGTGAGGTCTATTTGCATGCGCACAAACGTAGCATGACCTGGGAACAAATGTAACTCGTCGTGGCCGTATGACTGCCGCGGCCGAGGTCACGAAGACCGATTTCGGACATGGGCGGCGGGGCTGTTCCGGCTCGACCGATCGCTACGCGGCAACAGAGAGGCGAAGCCCGAGCGCCTTCAGGACTCTCGCGACGGTCGCAAACTCCGGGTTGCCCTCCGGCGAAGGCGCCTTGTAGAGATTGGCGCGCCCGAGACCGGCGGCCTGCGCAATCTCGGTCATGCCTTGGCGCGGGCGATGTCGCCGAGCGCCTTGAGCAAATCCGGATCGCCATCCTCGAGAACGGCATCGAGATAGGCGGCAATGTCAGCCTTGGACTCGAGGGTGTCGGCGGCATCCCAAACGGTGGTTTTGCGAGCCACACGTCGTCCTCTCTAAATCTCCTGCGCCAACTCGATGGCACGGGCGATGTCACGATCCTGATTGCGTTTGTCGCCGCCGCAGAGCAGGACGACAACCGTGTCCCCGCGCCGCGAAATACACCCGGTAGCCGGGACCATAGTCGATCCAGCTTCCGGCGGGCGGGCGTCGCGGCACGCGACAACGCCATCGTTTCCGCCCCCCTACCCCGCCACGCTCCCCCAGGCCCCGGCTAGCTGCTCCGCCCCGCGCAAGGACAGCGCATTCAACGTGAACGTCGGGTTCGCCGCGCTCTCGGTCGGAAAAATCCCGCAGCCGGCCACATACAGGTTCGGCAGCTCGTGGCTCTGGCCGTAGCTGTTGACGACGGAGTTCTCCGTCGCGGTGCCCATGATGGTGCCGCCGAGGAGGTGCTGGGGGCCGATGCCGCGGCCGGGCCAGATCTCCTTGGCGCCGGCGGCCTTGGCGATCTGCTGGCCTTCGGCGATCGCGGCGTCCCACAGGCCGTGGATGTCGCCGTCGTAGCTGTGGACGATGCGGGCGAGCGGCATGCCGAACTCGTCCTTCTCGTCGGCGAGCTCGACGCGGTTCTCCACATTGGGCATCGATTCGATAATGGCGGTGATGCGGGCGAGGCCGCGCGCCTTCACCTTCATGAAGTCGTCGAGCTCACGGCCGAACAGGTCCGGGCGCACGCCGGCGATGCCGCGGGCGTCGTTCTGCTTCATCGCCGCGGTGGTGCTCCAGAAGGTCGAGCCGAACGCGCCCTTGCGGATCGTCTTGGGGTGGCGGTCATAGGTGACGAAGTCGTAGCCGGCCGAGCCCAGATAGTTCTGCACGTCCTCGGGGAAGATCGCGGCGATGGTCGCGCTGCCATGGGCCATGAGGTACTTGCCGACGAGCCCCGAGCGGTTGGAAAGTCCGTTGGCGTGCTTGTCGGTGCGTGAGTTGAGCAGCAGGCGCGGGTTCTGCGAGGCGTAGGCGGCGAGCACCACGACGCCCGCCTCCTGCACCTGGCGCTGCTTCTTGTCGTCGTAATATTCGACGCCGGTGACGCGGGTGCCCGCCGGGTTGGTCAGCACGCGGGTGACGTAGCTGTAGGGCCGCACTTCCGCACCCTTTTCGCGCGCCTCGCCGAGCCAGGTCGATTGCGGATTGGCGAGCGCCCGGGTCGGGCAGCCGGCGTTGCACCAGCCGTCATAGATGCAGGCGTCGCGGCCCTTGTAGGCGATGGAGTTGATGCCCACCGCGCCCCGGATCATGTGGAGGCCGACCGCCTCGAAGCCGGGCAGCCACACCTCGCCATAGCGGAACGTCTTGAGCGGCGGCATCGGATAGGGCTCGCCGGCCGGGCGCCAGCGCTCCTCCGCCTTGGCGTCGCCCGAGACGCCGATCTCGCGGGCGACCTTGTCGTAATAGGGCGCGACGTCGGCATATCCGATCGGCCAGTCCAGGGCGCGGCCGTGGTCGCTCTTCACGGTGAAGTCGTCGGGCAGCAGGCGGGGGAAGTTCGCGGAGTAATGCAGCGCCGCGCCGCCGGTGCCCCAACCGTGGTCGCCGGTGCGGCCGACGGCATCCTTGCCGGCATAGAGGATGGTCGGCCCGGCGCCTTTCAGGCGGCGTCCCCAGATGTCGGAGGAGATGAGGTCGGTGAGCTTCCAGTCCGGCCCCTGTTCCAGCAGCACGACCTTCTTGCCGGCGCGCGTGAGCACGGCGGCGTAGACCGAACCCGCGGCGCCCGCGCCGACGATGACCGCATCGACTTTTTCCAGCGCCATCTCACCACCTCTGCTCGGGAACGATATGGGGCAGGTAGGGCACGCCGACGCGGGCGAAGCCGTCCACCGTGCCGTAGACGACGTCGACGGCGTCGTTGCGCAGGCTCGCATAGACGAGGCCCTGTGCCGGCCCGTCCCAGCTCTTGAGCTCGCGGCGGCTCATGGCCGCGACGAACCTGATCCGCGCCGCCTCGTCGAGGTCGGCGAACCGACGGCCGTCCGCAGCCTTTGCGGCGGCGTCGATGGCGCGCAGCGCACCGCGATAGAAGTTCACGTAGGGCGGCGGCATTTCGCTCACGCGCACGCTCAGCAGCGCCAGCGGCGGCGGCTGGGTGAGTTGCTGGTCGACGAAATGGGCGATGCCGGCCTCGCGCGCGCCGATGGCGAGCGTGTCGCCGACCGCCGCGAGGGTCTGCGCCTCGTCCGGGCTGAGCACCTTGAAGGCAACGCCCTGCGCGTGCGCCTGCCGCGGCGTGAGCAGCACCTCGACGCCGCCCACCGTGAAGGCGAGCGCGCCGATCGAGGCACCCTTGATGAAAGCCCTGCGGGCCAGGTCGTCCATGGCTTGCGTCCTCCCGTCTCCCGTCGCGGCCGTCGTTGCGGCACCGGAAGACGGGCGCAGCCTAGAGGGAATGCGGCGCGAAATGAACAGGCATTTGCGCGCCGCACCTCTGGGTGGGATTTCACCGAGGTGCCGTTTCACTCAGGTGTGGGATGAACCACTGGCGGGGAACCGGCCTTGGGGGGCGATCCCTCGCCGGCGGCGCGCCGCCGGTTCGGCGCGGCGGGGAACTGGGCCCATTCCTGGACGCAGCGTTCGAGATCGCAGAGGTCGCGCTGCATCTGCTCGAACGCAAATCCGAGGGTGAAGAACCGCTCGACGTCGTCGATCGACAGGGCTCGCGTCGAGCCCTCGCGGCGTAGCGCGGCGATTTCCTCCGCGTAGCCGTCGAGCGCAGCCTGGACCGCGTCGAGCGGCGGCGGCCCGCGGCGCGCCCACAAGGCGGCGCCGCAGGCGCGCAGATACGCGACAGCCGTGGTGGAGACGCGCGCGAGCCGCGTCTCCATGCGGGCCTGCATCTCGGCCGGAAGCGAGGCGCCGACCGTCCGCCCGATCATCACGAGGTCGTGGCGCAACCTCAGCAGCGTGCGCAGCAGCGGACGCAGGTCGGGCTCCGGCGCGAGATAGGCGATCCGCTCGCGCCGCGCCTCGTCGCCGATGCCCCACAACGCCGACAAGGCGCGCCCGATGTCGTCTTGCATGCGGGCCAGGTCGGTGGGGGCGAGGCCGCGGATGCAGCCGGCAAGGACGTCGCGCAGCGCATCGGCCATCTGGTCGAGCATGCGCGCGGCGGCATCGATCGCGAGACTGTGGGCGCGGGCGGGAAACACGAATACCGAGACGCCCAGCGCGATCAGGCCGCCGAGCGCGACTTCGAGCACGCGGTAGACCGCGGACTCGATCGGCCCGACATGGAGGATCGACGGCGCCAGCAACACCATGACCGAGGTGAACGGCGCGACCGCGAAGCTCGGCTTGATGGCGGCGAGCAGCGCCAGCGGCGCGATCGCCACGGCCAGCACCAGCAGCATCGGCATGCCCGCCGAAGGGGGGACGAGGACGGCGACCACACCGCTGTAGATGGCGCCGCCGAGCGTCCCGATGAAATAGTCGATGGTCGCCTTTACCGAGCGGCCGACGCTCATCTGGGTGACGATGACCGCGGTCAGCACCGTCCACAGCACCAGGGGGAGATGGAACGCCTCCGATACCGCGAACGTCGCGACGGCGGCGACCGTCACCCGGAACGCCAGCCGCAGCTCGACGCGATTGGCGCGGATCGCGGCACGAAGGCTCGTCCAGTCCGTCGGGATGCGGTTCACCGGGAATTCCCCTCAAAACGACAACGCGCGATCCGTCCAGTCCGCTGTCCGGCTTCGCACAGGCGGCCCCCGGCACCACTGCGGGGCTCCCTTCGCGATTTCGATACCATCGCAGGAGTATGAAACCGATGAATGGACACTTGGCCGGCATCCGCGGCGCCGGACCACGCCGGCCGCCAACGTGCCCTTCAGCATAGCGCCTTGCCGGTCCGCGGCCCGAACAGGCGACCACGACAGGCGACCACGATGCGCTGCAGGAGAAAGCACCATGACTGACGGGTGGAACAGGCGGTTGCGTCCGGGCGCCTCGCGACGCGGGTTTCTCGGCGGCGCTCTGGGAGCGGTCCTCGCCGTACCGGCAGGCGCGGAAGAAACCATCCCGCGGCCCGCCGGCTTCGTGCCGCGGGCGCTCCCGGCGCGCGCCCTGCCGGTGCCGAACACCGTGAGCCCCGCCCTGCAGGCCGTGATCGCCGCCCCCTATCCGCCGGGGTGGGACGTGGTGCCCCAGACGGCCGCAGCCTGGAAGGCGCTGGCGGCGCAGAGCGCGGCGAGCGTCGCCCCGCAGATTGCGGACATCCGCCAGCGCCTCGGCATCAGCGTCGAGCCGTCCGAGATCGCCGGCGTCAAAGTGTTCGTGGTGACCCCGTCCGACCTGCCGCCGCAGAATTCCGACCGGCTGCTGGTCCACCTCCATGGCGGCGGCTACGTCCTTTTTCCCGGCGAGGCCGGCGCCGGCGAAGCGATGCTGATGGCGGCCTATGGCCGCTTCCGCATCATCTCGGTCGACTACCGGATGGCGCCGGATTTTCCGTTCCCGGCGGCGCTCGACGACGCGATGGCGGTCTGGCAGGCGCTGCTCAAGGACCACGATCCCCGCCGCATGGGCATTTTCGGCACCTCCGCCGGCGGCGGCCTGACGCTCGCGGTGATCCTGCGGGCACAGGCGCTGGGGCTGCCACTGCCCGCCGCCATCGCCCCCGGCGCGCCCTGGGTCGACCTGACCGGCGCCGGCGATTCCCTCATGGCCAACGCCTATGTGGACAACGTCCTGGTGACGAACACCGGATGGGCGGGAGCGGCGGCGACGCTCTATGCGGGCGGCCACGACCTGCGCGATCCCCTGGTGTCGCCGATCTATGGTGATTTACGCGGTTGCCCGCCGGCGATCCTGACGTCGGGGACGCGCGACCTCTTTCTCAGCGACACCGTGCGCGCCCACCGCAAGCTGCGGCAGGCCGGCGTCGATGCGGCGCTGCAGGTTTTCGAGGGCCAGAGCCACGCACAGTATCTCTCGCCCTTCGTGCCGGAAACGCAGGAGGCGCTGGACGAGATCGGCCAGTTTCTCGCCGCCCGCCTGGCGTAGCGATCGGGTCGGCGCGCAAGGGTTGCCGCAGGAAGGGTTGCCGCGGGAGGGGCTGCCCGTCGCCCTGCGGCCGGCGCGCCACAGGGCCGGACAATTCCGTCGGCGGGACAACCGCGGCATTGAACCGCCCCGCGAATCGACGTTAAGGTCGTATCGGCATTGCGCGCGTATCCGCCGTTCTCAACGCGTGGCCGGCGTGGATCGCGATGACGCTTTGCACCATTCCGCTGCCTGCCGTGGCGCTGCTCGCGTTGCTGGCGCCGGCCTGCGCCGTCGACCGTTCGGCATTGGGTCAATACTCCGCCGAGGGCCTCCCTGCGGCGGCGCCCCTTGCGACTGGACGCGCGGCTGAGGGAGACGCCCCCGAGACCGCGGAGACGACCATCGGCGGCGGGCTGATGTCGGACTACCGCTACCGCGGACTGAGCCTGTCCCGGCACGGCCCCTCCGCCTACTCGACGATCGAGGTCGATCACCACGGATTCTACCTCGGCGGCATCGCCGATACCGTGCGGCTGCCGGGCGACCCGGCGATCGAGCTGACGGCGACCAGCGGATTCCGTCACGATCTCGGGGGAATCAGCTTCGACCTCGGGGTCGAGGGGTATTATTACCCCGGCGAAACGCTCGCCCCGGGCAGCGGCGCCAGCACCTACTGGCAGTCGAACCTCAGCGCCTCGCGTCGGATCCTGGATGCGTTCGACGTGAAGGGCCTGTTCGCCTATTCGCCCAGCGTGTGGAATTCCGGGGCCTGGGGCGCCTACGGCTCCGGCGAGCTCAAGTTCGACCTGCCCAAGCTCAGGCTCGGAAAGCGGGACGTCACCTGGCAGCTGGTGGGCGAGCTCGGCTACCAGGGCTTCGGCACCACCTCGCTCGGCTCCCAGCTCCCGGACTATGCGCATTGGCGGCTCGGGCTCGTCTTCGGCCACGGAGACTTCAGTTTCGAGGTGAACTACCAGGACACCAATCTGAGCAAGGAAAGCTGCTTCGTCCTCACCGGCGACGGCTCCGTCGTGGGAGACGGCCGCACGCGGTTTGCCGAGAACGACCTCGGCCTTCAGTCCAACCTGTGCGGACGGACCGTGGTGGGAACGCTGTCGTTCGAGTTCAAGCCGCCCCGGCGGTAGTGTTCTGTTTCCAAAACTTGAATCCTAGCTGTCATCGCCCGGCTCGACCGGGAGATCCAATACCCACCGGACTGCGATCCGGGAACGGTCCCAGTACCACCCATGGCACAGGGGTTACTTGATGCCCCGCTTTCGCGGGGCATGACACCGAGAGGGAATGAATCGCCAGAGTCACGACACGTGCCGCGCTGACGCCATAGCCCGCGGGTCCGTCACGTGGACTGTGGTGCGTAGTGGACTGTTGGTGCGTTGCCCGGAGTGAGCGCAGAGACTGGGCAAGAATGTCTGCGCCCGGGAATTTTTCGAAAAACAACCCCATGCAAAGGAGCGGTTGGCGGGGTCAAGACCCATTCTTGCCCAGTCTCGCAGCGAAACCCGGGCTACGGGCCTCTTCCTACACCCGTTCCTTCTCGCGCACCGTCTCGATCGCGCCGCCGGCCTTCTTCCAGGCGTCGAGGCCGCCCTCGATGTGGCTGGCGGCGAGACCGACATCCTGGGCCGCGCGCACCGCCATCGCCGAGCGTTCGCCGAACGCGCAGTAGAACAGCAGGCGCTTGCCGGCGCCGGACAGTGCCTGCAGCACGCCGCCCTCGCCGATCGCGGCGACGAGATCGCCGTAGGGCGCGTGAATGGAGCCGGGGATCACGCCGTGGCGGTCGCGTTCGCGCCGCTCGCGCAGGTCGATCAAGGCGGTATCACGCTGCCCGATGATCGCCATCGCCTGGTCCGGCGAAACCGCCCAGCCGTGGCGGGCGATCTCGGCCTGAGCCAGGCCCACCTTCATGTTGGCGGGAACGGCCACGTCCATCATCTTGGGATTCGCGAGCTTGAGGTTGTTCATCAGCTCGACATATTCCTCCACCGACTTCACCTGGAGCCGCGGGTTGAACGCGCGCTCCTCCGCAATGGTCGACACGGTGTCGCCCTTGTAGTCGTGGGCCGGGTAGACGAGGGTCTCGTCCGGCAGCTTGAGCAGGCGGCCGAAAATCGAATCGTATTGGTCGCGGGCGTTGCCGTTCTGGAAATCGGTGCGTCCGGTGCCGCGGATCAGCAGCGTGTCGCCGGTGAACACGCGGTCGCCCATGACGAAGCTGTAGGAATCGTCGGTGTGGCCGGGCGTATAGATCACGCCGAGGCGGGTGCCTTCGATTTCCAGCGCCTCGCCGTCGGCGACGCGCATCGAGACCACGTCGGCCTTGGTCTGCTCGCCCATCACGGTGATGCAGCGGGTGCGGTCGCGCAGCGCACCGAGACCGGTGATGTGGTCCGCATGCAGGTGGGTGTCGACCGCCTTGACCAGCCGCAGGTCGAGCTCCCGGAGCAGCTGAATGTAGCGATCCACCTTTTCCAGCACCGGGTCGATGATGAGCGCTTCGGCCCCACGGCGGCTGGCGAGAAGGTAGCTGTAGGTGCCGGACACGCTGTCGAACAGTTGGCGGAAGATCATCGACGTCTCCTTCGGCCTTGACGCGGGCCAGCTTGCAACGCGGGCCAGCTTGAACGCGGGTCGGCTTGAAACGCCCGCCGGCTTGAAACGCGGGAGCTCGGAGCGCGCGGCCCTTCGCGACCCGCAGATGAGATAGAGGCTGCGCGCCCCAGGTGCACCCCTTCGGCAGCGCCCCGGCTTTCCCCCGATCGCGGGAAAGCGGACCGCCGCCGATCGGGTGCGGCGAAACCGATAACGACTATACGACCGGCAAAAACGACAAGTCCATGACAGCCGCGTTTCCCCCTTGCGCGCAAGCTGCGTCGATGCGAAGCAGCGCGGGACGGAAGGTCGCGACCCGCGAAGGGACGGAGTGGAAAACCATGGCGTGGACGCTTCCGATTTCCGTCACCGAGCGCCGGCTCACGCTTTCGCGGTGGGACCTGCTCGCGGTGCTGCTGGTGCTCGGCGTCATGGTGTTCCTCGCCGAGGCGAGCCGCGACCTGCTGCAGCCGCTCACCGACCTCAAGATGACGCCGATCTCGCTCGACCCCGCAAAGCTGCCGGAATACGCCGCACGCACCACGCTGCGCATGCTCGCCGCGCTGGTGCTGTCGCTCGTGTTCACCTTCACCTATGCGACGCTCGCCGCCAAGAACAAGCATGCCGAGCTGGTGCTGGTGCCGCTCCTCGACATTCTCCAGTCGGTCCCGATCCTCGGCTTCATCTCGGTCACGGTGGTGTTCTTCATGTCGCTCGCGCCGGGCCGGGTGCTGGGCGCCGAGTTCGCCGCCGTGTTCGCGATCTTCACCAGCCAGGCGTGGAACATGGCGTTCAGCTTCTACCAATCGCTGCGCACCGTTCCGACCGAGCTCATCGAAGCCTCGCGCGTGTTCCGCCTGTCGTCGTGGATGCGGTTCTGGCGCCTCGACGTGCCCTACGCGATGCCGCAGCTCATCTTCAACATGATGCTTTCGATGTCCGGCAGCTGGTTCTTCGTCGTCGCCTCGGAGGCGATCAGCGTCGGCAACACCACGATCACGCTGCCGGGGATGGGCTCCTATATCGCGCTGGCGATCGAGCAGCGCAGCCTCACCGCGGTGGCGTGGGCGATCGGCACCATGCTGGTGGTGATCCTGCTCTACGACCAGCTGCTGTTCCGGCCGCTGGTGGCGTGGGCGGACCGCTTCCGCTTCCAGCAGGAGGCCGGCGCGCTGCCGCCGCGATCCTGGGTGCTCAACGTGCTGCGGCGGTCCGGCGTGGTCGAAGGTCTCGGCGACCGGCTCTCGCTGGTGTGGCGGCGGTCGTTCCGCCGCCCGCCGGCGGCCGTCAAGCCGATCATCACCCCGCCGGAGCGCGACGACGACCGCCGCTTCACTCTGCTGTGGCGGGGCGTCGTCGCCGTGGTGGTGGTGGCGGTGCTGTGGGAGGTGGCGACCTTCATCGCGCAGGGCGTCAACCTCGGCGAGGTGGCGAAGGCGATCCTGCTCGGCATGGCGACGCTGACGCGCGTCGTCGTGCTGATCGCGCTCGCGAGCCTCATCTGGGTGCCGCTCGGCATCGCCATCGGCATTCGGCCGCATCTGTCGAACGTCGTCCAGCCGGTCGCGCAGTTTCTCGCCGCATTCCCCGCCAACCTGCTGTTTCCGATCGCGGTGTCGGGCATCGTCGCCTTCCGCCTCAATCCCGACATCTGGCTCAGCCCGCTGATGATCCTCGGGACCCAGTGGTACATCCTGTTCAACGTCATTGCCGGGGCGAGCGCGATCCCGGTGGAGTTGCGCGACGTCGGCACCAATCTGCAGGTGCGCGGCTTCCTGTGGTGGCGCAAGATCGGCCTGCCTGCGGTCTTCCCGTATTTCGTGACCGGCGCCATCACCGCCTCCGGCGGCTCATGGAACGCGAGCATCGTCGCCGAGGTCGCGACCTGGGGCGACGTTCGCCTGCAGGCCAACGGTCTCGGCGCCTATATCGCCGCTGCGACGGAAGCGGGCGATTTCCACCGCATCGTGCTCGGCATCGTGGTGATGAGCGGTTTCGTGGTGGCCATCAATCGGGCATTCTGGCGCCCGCTCTACTGGTATGCCGAGCGCAAATATCGGATCGGATGACAGGCCCAATCGGATGGCACGCCCAATCGGATGACAGGACCATGAGCGCACCGAGCCTCCTCGACATCGACACCGTCCGCCAGGCGTTCCCGCGGCCCGACGGCGGCCAGCTCCTGGTGCTCGACGACATCAACCTCAAGCTCGAGGAGGGCCAGATCGTCGCCCTGCTCGGGCGCTCGGGCTCCGGCAAGTCGACTTTGCTGCGCCTGATCGCCGGCATCACGCGGCCGAGCGCCGGCTCGCTGCGCTATCTCGGCCAGCCGATCGAGGGCCCGGCTCCCGGCATTTCCATGGTGTTCCAGTCGTTCGCGCTGTTTCCCTGGCTCACGGTGCTGGAGAATGTCGAGCTCGGGCTCGAGGCGCTGCGGCTCCCCGACACCGAGATCAGGCAGCGTGCGCTCGCCGCCATCGACCTCATCGGCCTCGACGGCTACGAGTCCGCCTATCCGCGCGAATTGTCCGGCGGCATGCGCCAGCGCGTCGGCTTCGCCCGGGCGCTGGTGGTGCATCCCAACATTCTCCTGATGGACGAGCCGTTTTCGGCGCTCGACGTGCTGACGGCCGAAAACCTGCGCACCGACTTCCTCGAGCTGTGGAGCGAGCGCCGCCTTCCCATCAAGGGCGTGATCCTGGTGACGCACAACATCGAGGAGGCGGTGCTGATGAGCGACCGCATCCTGCTGTTCTCGCGCAATCCCGGCCACATCACCGAGGAGATCAAGGTCGACCTGCCGCAGCCGCGCAACCGGCTGGAGGTGCGGTTCCGCGCGCTGGTGGAGCGGATCTACGTGGCGATGACGGCGCGGCCGTCGGCCGTCCCGCCCGCGGCGCCGCCGCCCGAGCGCGGCATCGACGCCGTGCTGCCGCGGGTGTCGGCGAACCTGGTGTCGGGATTGATCGAGGCGATCGCCGGCCCGCCGTACAACGGCAAGGCCGATCTGCCGCTGATCGCGAGCTCCCTCCACATGGAGGTCGACGATCTCTTCCCGGTCGCCGAAACGCTGCAGATGCTGCGGTTCGCCGAAATCGAAGGCGGCGACATCCGTCTCATCGAAGCCGGCCGGCAGTTCGCCGATGCCGACATCGACGACCGCAAGCGGTTGTTCCAGCGCCAGCTGCTCGCCTTCGTGCCGATCGCCGCGCATATTCGCCGCGTGCTGCAGGATCGCGCCAATCACACCGCGCCCAAGAGCCGGTTCCTCGACGAGCTCGAAGATCATATGACGACGGAGTCGGCGGAGCACACGCTGCGCGCCGTGGTGGCCTGGGCCCGCTATGCCGAAGCCTTCGCCTATGACGACGAGACCGAAACGTTCAGCCTGGAGAATCCGAGCTGACCTCGGCCGCGCGGCGCGTGGCTGCCGGCGCGTTCAAGGTCGCGATCAGGCGCGCGATGGACGCCACCGAGGTAAAGTTCGCCGGGGTGATGGCGCGGTCGGGGATCTGGATCGAGAACTCGGCCTCGACGGCAAACACCAGGGTCGTCATGTCGAGCGAGGTGAGCCCGACATCGCGCAAATTGTCTTCGCGTTCGAACGCGCGATCGAGCGAACGGTCGCGCAACAGCTGATGCACGACGTCTGCGATCTTGGATTCGAGTTCGAAGGCATGAGGCATGATGGGCAGTCACCTGTGGCAGCGGACCGGGAAACGAGGCTTCCCCGCTTGAGGCAAAACGGGAGGGGTCGCAACACCTCGGTGCGCATTTGGTTAATGTCGAAGGGAATTATTTACTACCGATCAGCCTGGAACCCGCTGCTCGCGTCCAAAAGCCGCCGAGATGTCTCGTGAATTCAACGGTTCTCTATCAATCGCCGGTCGTCGTGTCTTTACCATCGGACGCGCAAATCGTCGCACCGGTGCGACCAAATTGATCGTTTTCCGTTGCGCGGTTTAAGCCGATAACCATCGCCCCGAAAGGCCGGGAAAGCGGGTTGTCGTTCGCACCCGCTGGCTTCAATCTACGCGCTTCGCGCAGCGACGAAAACGGAGCTCCGGCGGCAGGCATGACGAATGTGACGGCATACGACTCGCCTCCCGCACAGGTTTTCGCTGGAGCTCTCAAGTCGCGGGTCGAGGCCGTTGCGCGCAGCGCCGCCGCGCACGCGGATGAGGTGGACCGCGCGGCGCGGTTTCCGGCGGAGGCGTTCGACGCCGCACGCAAGGAGCAACTGCTCGGCATCCTCGTCCCGGTCGCGCTGGGCGGCGAAGGCGGCACGGTTTCCGATGTGGTGGAGGCCTGCTACGCGCTCGGCCGCGCCTGCGCCTCGACTGGAATGATCTTCGCGATGCACCAGATCATGGTCGCGATCCTGGTGCGTCATGGCCTCGACAGCGCCTGGCACCGACGCACGCTGCGGAGCGTGAACGCGAAGCAGTGGCTGCTCGCGTCGTCGACCACCGAGGGGACCGGCGGCGGCGACCTGCGCGCCAGCAGCTGCGCGGTCCACATCGCCGGCGGACGCATGTCGCTCGAGAAGAATGCGACCGTGATTTCCTACGGCGCCGAGGCCGACGCCATCGTGACGACCGCCCGCCGCGCGCCGGAGAGCGCGCCGTCGGACCAGGTCCTGGTCACGCTCCTCAAGAACGACTACCGGCTCGCGCGGCTGTCCGGCTGGGACACGCTGGGCATGCGCGGGACCTCGAGCGCCGGCTTCGCCCTCGCGGGCTCCGGCGAGCCGGAGCAGGTATTGCCGGTGCCGTACCAGGACATCCTGATGCGCTCGATGATGCCGATCGCCCATCTGACCTGGAGCGCGGTGTGGACCGGCGCCGCCGCGGGCGCGGTGGAGCGCGCGCGCGCGTTCATGCGCAACGCGCGCCGCAGCGGCGCGGCGCTGCCGCCCGGCGCCGCCCATCTCACCCGCGCCACCGCGTCGCTGCAGACGCTGCGCGCGCTGGTCGTCGCCGCGTTGCAGAAATACGAAGCCGTTGCCGACCGACCGGAAGAGCTCGACGCGCTCTCGTTCCAGACGGCGATGAACCTGCTCAAGGTCAACGCCTCCGAGACCGCGGTCGCGACGGTGATGAGCGCGCTGCAGGCCTGCGGACTCTCCGGCTACCGCAACGACGGCGCGTTCAGCATCTCGCGCGCGCTGCGCGACGTGCTCTCCGCGCCGATCATGATCAACAACGACCGCATCCTGGCCAATGCCGCCGGCGCACCGCTGCTGATGGACGTTCCGGCCACGCTGCGGGACTGACTTCACATCCGAGGTCACCCATGCTTTCATCATCCGCGCGTCGCCCCGGCGTCGCGCCTGCTTCCCCGGCGGAAGACCGTCTCGAAGCGCTCGGCCGATCGCTGTTCGCGCCGACCGGCAGCGACGGCGTGCACGGCCGGACCGCGTTGTTCGAATCCGTCATCGACGGGCTGACGGCGCTGACCACGCGACATCGCGAGGCCGGCACGGAGGTGCTGCGGTTTCCCCCGGTCATGAGCCGAAGCCATGTGGAGAAGGCCGGATACCTCCACGGCTTTCCCCATCTGCTGGGCTGCGTCTGCGGCCTCCAGGGCGACGAGGCGGAGATCCATGCCGCGGTCGCGCGATTCAACGGCGGACAGGACTGGACCGGCGCGCTGCGGGCGACCGATCTCGTGCTGACGCCGGCGGCCTGCTATCCGCTGTATCCCCTCGCGGCCGCGCGCGGCGAGGTGCCGGCGGACGGCCTCAAATTCGACGTCGCGTCCTACTGCTTTCGCCGCGAAGCGACCCACGAGATCGACCGGCTCCAGGCCTTCCGCATGCGCGAATTCGTCTGCATGGGCTCGCCGCGACAAGCCGCCGATTTCCGCGACCGCTGGATCGGGCGCGCGCCGGAGATCGCCGACAGCCTCGCGCTGCCGCACCGCATCGCCCCGGCCAGCGACCCGTTCTTCGGCCGCGCGGCGCGGCTGATCGCGCAGAGCCAGATCGATCAGGCGCTGAAATTCGAGCTGCTGATTCCGGTGCGCTCCGTCGAGCAACCGACCGCCTGCATGAGCTTCAACTGCCACCGCGACCACTTCTCGGCGACCTGGGACCTCAAGACCGCAGGGGAAGAAGCCGCCCACACCGCCTGCGTCGCGTTCGGCATGGACCGGCTCGCGCTCGCGCTGTTTGCGACCCACGGTCTCGAAACCGCGCGCTGGCCGCAACGGGCGCGAGAGAGCCTGGGGCTGTAAACACGAGGTTCGCCTTCCCCTCCTCGGTCGTGGCCGGGCTTGTCCCGGCCATCCCGATAATGCGGCTCGGCGCCTCCTCAATTCGGAGAGACGCCGCGGTACTCGATGATCGGGTCGCCGGAACAACCCCGCGATGACAGCGGTGCGTGTCGGCAAAACCCCGCAGGGTAGGCAAAGCGAAGCGTGCTTACGTGAACCCGTCCGCATCAGCACGGCGCGAAGAGTGCGCCTTTGCCCACCCCACGCGCTCACGTCGACGGCCACTGACCGCCCATCAAGCCGAGCGCGGCGGCTCACTCCGGCTCGATGCCGGCATCCTTGATCATCTTCGCGGACTTCGCGAGCTGCGCCTTGACGAACTCGCCGAGCTCTTCCGGCGTGCTCGAAAACGCTTCGAAACCCACATTTGCGATCTGCGCCTTGATCTTGGGATCGTCGATGATCTTGCGCATCTCGCCATTGAGCCGGCTCACGATGGCGGCCGGCGTTCCCGCCGGCGCGAAGAAGCCGGCCCAGGATTCGACCTCGAAGCCGGTGAGCCCGGATTCGTCGAAGGTCGGCAGGTCGGGCAGCAGCGCGCTGCGCACCAGCCGGGTGATGGCGAGCGCCCGCAGGGTTCCCGACTTGACGTGAGGAAGGCCCGGCGTGAGGTCGGAGAAGCTCATGGAGACGCGGCCGCCGATCACGTCGTTGAGCGCGGGCGGCACGCTCTTGTAGGGCACCTGCAGGAGGTCGATCCCGGCAAAGCGCTTGAGCGTTTCGCCGGCGAGGATCCCCGAGGTGTTGCCGCTGCCATAGGTGAGCTCGCCGGGATGGGCCTTGGCGTAGGCGATGAGCTCCGGCAGCGACTTCACGGGGATCGCAGGGTTGATCACCATCATCAGCGTGAAGCTGCCGATCCGCGTGATCGGCGCGAAATCCTTCACCGGATCGTAGCCGACATTCTTGAGCAGGAACGGGTTGGCCGAATGCGGGCTGTTGGTGCTCGCCAGCAGCGTATAGCCGTCGGGCGGCGCCTTGGCGACAAACGCCGCGGCGATGCCGCCATTGGCGCCCTGCCGGTTGTCGATGACGATGGACTGGTTGAGCGCGATGCCGAGCGGCTGGGCGATGATGCGGGTGACGATGTCGGTGCCGCTGCCCGGACCGAACGGGACGATGATGGTGATCGGCCGATTCGGATAGGCCTGGACTTGCGCCCGCGCCGGCGCCACGAGCGGCCCGGCTGCCGCGCCACCCACCAGAGCGATGAAATCGCGCCGCCTCATGGGCCGGACCTCCCGATGTTCCGCCCGATCCCGGTCGGGTCAGGCGTTGTGCGGCGACGATAGCACAGGCGTCACGACGCCACGAGCTTCAGCGCGCCAGGAGGATCAGGACTTTCAGGACGTCGGCACCGGATGCGGCAATTCGGGCAGACGGTAGAACTCGCCGTACTTGTTGCGCAGATAGGCGATGTAGGGAGCGATGGTCATCGCTTCGCCGGTGGCGCGCTTCACGAGCTCGGCCGGCGTGAACTTGCGCCCGTGACGGTAGAGGTGGTCGATCAGCCAGCGGTGCAGCGTGTCGAAGTTTCCTGACGCGATCTCCCGAGGGATCTCAGGGTGCGCCTTCTCCGCGGCCGCATAGAACTGGGCGCTGAGGATGTTCCCGATGGTGTAGCCCTGAAAGCCGCCGCCGAACCCGCCGCCGTACCAGTGCACGTCCTGGAGGCAGCCGTCGCGGTCGTCGGCGGGCGCCACTCCGAGGTCGGCCTTGATGCGGGCGCGCCACGCCTCGGGCAGGTCCTTGACGCGCAGCCGGCCTTCGAGAAGGTCGAGCTCGAGATCGAAGCGCATCATGACATGAAGGTTGTAGGTGACCTCGTCGGCATCGGTGCGGATCAAGGACCGCTCGACCTTGTTGATGGCGCGATAGAAGGTGTCGAGCGGCACCCGGCGGAACGGCTCCGGAAAGGCGTGTTGCAGGATCGGATAGAAATATTCCCAGAACTGGCGGCCGCGTCCGACCACGTTCTCCCACAGCCGCGATTGGCTTTCATGCACGCCCGCCGATGCGCCGCTGCCGAGCGGCGTGCCGTCGAGCTTTGCCGAGACGCCCTGCTCGTAGAGCGCGTGCCCGGCCTCGTGGATGGTCGAGAACAGAGCCTGGCCGATATCGCCGGCATCGACCCGCGTGGTGATCCTCACGTCGCCGCCGGAAAATCGCGTCGAGAACGGATGGTGCGTCTTGTCCAGCCGGCCGCGGTCGAAGTCGTAGCCGATGCGATCCACCACCGAGCGGCCGAAGGTCATCTGCGCCGGCTCGTCGAAGGTGCCGTGCAGCGCGTGGTCATCGATCGGCGGCTGTTCGGTGATGGCATGCACGATCGGCACTAGCGCGCGCCGCAGCTCGCCGAACAGCGCACGCACCGACGCCGTCGTCATTCCCTCGTCGGCGCCGTCGATCAGGGGATCGGCAATGTGCGCATACGGCGCGAAAAAACCCGCATATTCCCGGGCGAGGTCGATGGTGCGTTCCAGGAACGGCGCCATGGTCGCGAAGTCGTTGGCGGGCCGCGCCCGGGTCCACGCGTCGTAGGAGGCGGAGCCCGAAGCGCTGGCGCGCGCGACATACGCGGGCGGCACCTTGATCGCCTTCTCGAAGTCGCGCTTCGCCACCCGCACGAGACTCGCCTCGTCGGAGTCTTCGGGCAACGACGCCGTGTAGGGTACGAGCTGATCGAGCAGCCGGCCGAGCGCGGGATCGACCGCCTTCTCATGGGCGAGCCGGCTCAGCGTCGCGCCCTGCCGCGCGCGGGCGACGGCGCCCCCGGCGGGCATGTAGGTCGCCTGGTCCCAGCCCAGGACCGCGCCGGCCGAACCGAGGTCGGCGATCTCCGACAGCCGGCGCTTGAGCTCGGCGAGCCGTTCCTGATCTTGCATCGTTGCGCTCACTTCCCCACGTCACACAAGCAATCTAGCACGCCGCAACGGCGACTCCAGGGCGCGGCGGAATCGCATGGTACGGCGACGAAAATCTTTCCGCAGGGCGCTTTCGAGGGCGCCGCAAGGCCGAACTCGGGCGCTTGGGGCGCCTAATCTCCGCCCGCCATTGGCTTCTGCCCGAATTTTTTGAAAAGCAACCCTATGCAACGGGGCCCGAGCCCGGACGAAGACGAACCGCTCGCTCGCTGGGCAACCGATTTGGCTATAGCGAAGGTGCGGGCCGGCGGTGGTGAAATCCGCCAAGACCACGCCGGCGCGCCAGGCCAAGGCCGCGGTTGAAGAGACGCGCGGCCAGCAACGGCAGGTCGACGACGACCGGCCACAGATCGTCGGGCGCATAGGCGCCGAACGTGGTCGGACGCAGCGCAGAACGTGCATAGTCGGCAACGCCGAGCGAGCCGGCGAGCATGGCTTGCGTGGCCGCGACGACGTCGCGCGACACGTGACTCCAGGCGCAGCCGCTGCGGCCATGCCGGCGCGGGATCGTTTGCCCGGTCGCGAGTTGAAACTGGATCAGCGGAAAGTCGACGCCTGCGGCGGCGCCGAGCCCGATCCAGGTCCATGCCCGCGGGTTGACGTCGAGGAGCTTGGTGCGGCCGTCGCGCGCATCGAACTTGAACTCGGCCTCGACCAGCCCGGAGAAGCGCAGATCGGCGAGGAAGCGGAAGGCCTGCGCTTCGACCTCGGGCTGCTCGACGGTCTCGACATAGGTGCTGGTGAAGCCGAAGTCGATCGGGTACTGGCGGGCCCGGCGCGCCACCAGCGAGCCGACCGGCTTGCCGCGGTCCCACACTGCCGCATAGGAGAATTGGGTCTCGCCGCCGCCGGGAATGAGTTCCTGGATCATCACGGCGTCGACACCGACCAGCGCCACAGCCTCGTCATAGCGGGCGAGCAGCGCGGCACGATCATCGGCGCGCCACGCCTTGGCCGCGGTGAAGCGATTGCGCCCCGAATAGGAGGTCGGCTTGAGGATGACCGGAAAATCGCAATCCAGACGCGCCACATCCTGGCGGTTTGCCGGAAAATGGCTGCGGGGCGAATCGACGCCGACCGTATCGGCGAGCCGGTGGGTCAGGCGCTTGTCGCAGGCAAAACGTGCCACCGCCCAGGGCGGCGTGGTGAGCGCGAAGGTCTCGCCCAAGAGCTCATGGCATTGCGCGACCAGCCGCACCTCGGCATCCCCGCCGGGGTAGAGCACCCAGCGGTCGAGGGAATTGTAGCGGGCAAAATCGACCAGCCATTGCGCTGCGCCCTTCGCATCGGGTCCCGCCCAGGTGCGGCTGCGCGCCGTGTAGCGGGAGTATCGGGTGATGGTGTGATCGTGGGTGACGAACCACACCGGGATGCCGTTCCGGCCAAGGCTGCGCGCGATGGCAAGGCTGCCGTGGGCGCCGCCGACGATCAGGGCGCCGCGTCCGAAGCCATGCGGCGCCGCCCGATTCGTCATGGCCCGAAGTTTTCCAGCACCATGGTATCGGCGGGACCGCGGGCGGCGTTTCGCGGGGTCGTCCTGCGGTGGGTGGGAGCCGCATAGATGCGGTTCTCGAGCACCCGCTCGGTGAGCGTACGGGCGGCAAAGCCGGTGCCGGCGATGAAGCGCATCAGCGGCCCATAGCTCGCGACGGCGCTGGCGCCGACGAAGTGCAGGCCCGGCACGCTCGAACTCGAAGCCGACGCCGAGCCGCGGCGCGCCGGCGGTGCACGCGACCCTCGTCAGCAGGTCTGCGTCGAGCAGCCCGAGCTTCTCGACGTCGATCTGATAGCCGGTGCCGAGCAGAACGTGGTCGAATGTCACCGTGCCGGCGCGGAGCGTCAGCGCGATGCGGTCGCCGGCCACCGCCGCGCTGTGGATCTGTTCGCCCGCACGCACCGTCACGCCGCCGCTGCGGGGGCGGAGCCAGCCGGCCGCGCCGGGGCGCAGGCAGCGGGCGTTGAAATCCGCGCGCATCGCGGGCGGCATCAGCCGGGCGGCATCCGGCATCTCGGCCAGCCAGTTGAGCGGAAATGGACCGACTCCCGACGGCGACGCCAGCCGGCGCGAAAGCCATTGGACGGCCGCCCGCCCCGGGCGTGTGCCGCCGCCGAGCCAGTGAATCTCGCTGCGGCAGATGAGCTCCACCTCGGCGCCCGCCTCATGCAGCAGGACGGCCGATTCGCAGGCGCTCTGGCCGCGGCCGACCACAGCGACGCGGCGGCCGCTGAAGACGGAGAGGTCGGGGTGGTCGCTGGCATGGCTCGCGAATTGTACCGGCACGTCGGCGAACTCCGGCGGCCGGTACGCCTGCGTGGCGAGACCGGTGGCGACCACGACCCGGCTGGCGCGCGTCCACCCGCCGTCCGCCGTCGTCACCCGGAAGCCGTCGCCCTCGGATGTCACCCGCACCACTTTCCGGCGGTCGAGATCGGGCACGACGCTACGCTGGAACCAGAGGCCGTAATCTATGAAGGATTCGAGCGGGACGGGTTCGTTGCGGCGCAGGCCGCGCTGCGCGACATAGGCATCGAGGGACAGTTCGCCGCGCGGGTCTGCAATGTGCGTCGCATTCCATGGCGAGCGCAGTTTCATGCCGCGCGGCATGTGCCCACGCCAGAACGACATGGGCTCGCCGAACACCCGGGTCGGGACGGCGTGCTCGCGAAGATGGGCGGCCACGGCGAGCCCATAGGGACCGGCGCCGATCACGATCACTTCGCAGGCGTCACCCAGTGCCGACCCGTTGCTCATGAGGAGAGCCCCTGACTGTTCAATCGCGGCCGATCGCCCCCGGTCGCGCCACGGGATCGAAATCTATATCGTCGACAGGGTGAATCCTTGGTTAGCGCCACGGCGAAACCATGGTTTCCGCGGGTATCCTTAACCCGGCGTTACTGCCTTTGGCCGCATTTTAGCGAACCGCATGCGCAGGGCGCCGATGTCTCGTGCCGGCGTCTCGATCGCGGTCGCCGAACGGCCGGGCAGCGTCACTGGGCGACGCGGGCGCGGGAAAAAAAACGGCCGCGGCTTGCGTCGCGGCCGTCATGGGAGGCGAAACCGAACTGCGGCAAAAATCAATAGCGGTACTGATCCGGCTTGAACGGGCCTTCCGCCGGCACCCCGATATAGGTCGACTGCTTCGCGCTGAGCTTGGTCAGGCGGACGCCGATCTTGTCGAGGTGGAGCCGCGCCACCTTCTCGTCGAGCCGCTTCGGCAGCGTGTAGACCTTCTTCTCGTACTTGTCGGGATTGGTCCACAGCTCGATCTGGGCGAGGGTCTGGTTGGTGAAGGACGCCGACATCACGAAGCTCGGATGTCCCATCGCGTTGCCGAGGTTCACCAGCCGCCCTTCCGAGAGCAGGATGATGCGCTTGCCGCCCGGGAACTCGATCTCGTCGACCTGCGGCTTGACGTTGTGCCACTTGAAGTTCTTGAGCGCGGCGACCTGGATCTCGCTGTCGAAGTGGCCGATGTTGCAGACGATCGCCCGGTCCTTCATCTCGCGCATGTGGTCGACGGTGATGACGTCGAGATTGCCGGTGGCGGTGACGAAGATGTCGGCGCGCGGCGCGGCATCTTCCATGGTGACGACCTCGTAGCCTTCCATCGCGGCCTGCAGGGCGCAGATCGGATCGACCTCCGACACCATGACCCGGCACCCGGCCTGGCGCAGCGACGCCGCCGATCCCTTGCCGACGTCGCCGAAGCCCGCGACCATGGCGACCTTGCCGGCCATCATGACGTCGGTGCCGCGGCGGATGCCGTCGACGAGGGATTCGCGGCACCCATAGAGGTTGTCGAATTTCGACTTGGTGACGCTGTCATTGACGTTGATCGCCGGCCACAGCAGCGTGCCCTTCTTCTGCATCTCGTAGAGCCGATGCACGCCGGTGGTGGTTTCCTCCGACACGCCGCGAATCGCCTCGGCGTTCTTGCGGTACCAGCCCGGCTTGTCCTTGAGGCGCTTCTTGATGGCGGCGAAGAGAACTTCCTCCTCCTCGTTGGTCGGCTTACTGATGAGCCCGGTGTCGCCCTGCTCGACGCGCGCGCCGAGATGGATGAGCAGGGTGGCGTCGCCGCCGTCGTCGAGGATCAGGTTGGGGGTGCCGCCGTCGCTCCATTCGAAGATGCGATGGGTGTAATCCCAGTAGTCTTCCAGGCTCTCGCCCTTGATCGCGAACACCGGGATGCCGGCGGCGGCAATCGCCGCGGCGGCATGGTCCTGGGTCGAATAGATGTTGCAGGAGGCCCAGCGGATGTCGGCACCGAGCGCAGCGAGCGTCTCGATCAGCACTGCGGTCTGGATGGTCATGTGCAGCGACCCGGCGATCCGCGCCCCGCGCAGAGGCTGCTCGGGGCCATACTCCTCCCGGGTCGCCATCAGGCCGGGCATCTCGGTCTCGGCGATGGCGATTTCCTTGCGGCCCCATTCGGCGAGGCCGATGTCCTTCACCACATGGTCGCTCGACTTGGCGGCAGGCGAGGTCCGGGTCGGAGACGAAGCGGTCATGGGGGCTCCTCGGGAGAGTTGACGGTCGAAGGCCTATAGCAAGGGGCCCGCGGCGCCGCAACCGTCATATAAAGAAATCTTTATGTCATTATCGGACCGCCACGGGCGCGGCCGACGGCATGGGGGAGGCATGTCAGCCCGCAGGCTTCAGTCTTCTTCCCCGAATCGGCCGCCCACCAGGGCTTCCAGGGCAGCCATGACTGCGGCGCCCTCGTTGCCGCTGGCGGTCACCGTGATCGAGGTGCCGGGACCGGCAGCGAGCATCATCAGCCCCATGATCGAGGTGCCCCCGACGGTCTCGCCGCACCGCGTCACCCGCACCTCGGCATCGAACCGCTCCACCGTCTGGACGAACTTGGCGGAGGCGCGGGCATGGAGGCCGCGCTGGTTGACGATCGGGAGATTCTTGACGATGGCGCCTGGCGGGGCTGCCGGAAGGTCGGGAGGGCAGTCCTCCCAGGTTTCGGGTTCGCCGCTCATTTTCCGGCCAGCACACGGCTGGCGATGGTGATGTATTTGCGACCGGATTCCTGCGCCGCTGCAACCGCCTCGGCGAGCGGGCATTCATCGCGCACCTTCACGAGCTTGATCAGCATCGGCAGGTTGATACCGGCGAGCACCTCGACCTTGGGCCGGCTCATCACCGAAATGGCGAGATTGGACGGGGTGCCGCCGAACATGTCGGTCAGGATGACCACGCCGTCACCGCTGTCGACCTTCTTGACCGCCTCGATGATGTCACGCCGCCTCTGCTCCACGTTGTCGTCGGGGCCGATGGTGATCGTCTCGATCTGGTCTTGAGCCCCCACGACATGCTCGAGGGCGGCGCGGAACTCGATGGCAAGCCGCCCGTGGGTTACGAGAACGATACCGATCATAAGATCACCCGGCGGGCGCTTTGGGTGCGCCGCACGAAAGGGCCTCAATCATCACGATCCGCGGACTGAGCGCAAGGGGGGTCCGGCCGCGACGCAGCACACCGCCAGGCCCGGCGGCGGGTGCTTCATGCGCGCGCATCGCTGAAGTGACTTCCCACGCAGCGTCGTGGGGGTCCAATCGCCGGCCGCGCATCAGGGGGACACCGGTAGAGGGAGGTCCAACGACGGTGCTTCCGGCCGAGACCTGCCCCATGTGAGGGCGGCGAGAACAAGTGGAAAGGGGTTTGTTCCGGCTGCGACGGCAAGACGCGGCAGCCGCACCCTCTCGATGACCACCTCCCGGGCGGCCTCCTCGGGCATCCGGTCCGCAGCCGCCGCCAGGTCGACGACGAGACCGACGGCCGCCAGCGGCTCATGGGGCAGGCGCCGGATTCCGAGGCCACGGATCTCGAGAAGCCCGGCAAGCCGGGCGGGTGGCCGGGCGATCAGCCGGCCATGGGCCGCTGCGAGGAGAACGCGGTCATCCGCCACCAGCTTCGCGAACGTGACCCGGCCGTCCGCCGCAGCCTGCAAGAGCTCGAGCACTAGGCGCGACTTGCCGCTGCCGGCGGCGCCGCGGACCAAAACCGCTCGCGCGCCCACCAGCACGGCCGAGGCATGGATGGTGCCGCCCGCTCCCGGCCCGGTCGCATCGGACCGATGGTCGTTGGAGGCCGCAGGTCCGCTGGTGGCGCCGCCCACGCCTCAAGGCCCGTTCACGACACCCGCAGGTGCACGGTGAAGCACGCGCCCAGGACGGTGGGATTGCCATCCTCGTCCGGCGGTCCCACGCGGTTGCATGCGGCGAGCCGCCCGTCATGGGCCTCGACGATCTGCTTGGAGATGGAGAGGCCAAGCCCGGAATTCTGCCCGAAGCTTTGCTGCGGCCGGTCGGTGTAGAAGCGCTCGAAGATCTTCTCCAGCGCGTCGGGACGAATGCCGGGGCCGTCGTCCTCGATGGTGACCACGATGTCCTCGCCGGTGCGGCGGCAGGTGACGCGGACCTCGCCGCCCGCCGGCGAGAACGAGCGCGCGTTGTCGATGAGGTTGTTCATCACCTGGCCGAGCCGGAAGTCGTGGCCTTGCACCTGGTAGACCCGCGGGGTGCCTTCGAAGCTGAGCGTCACGGTGACGTCGTTCTGGCGCTTGATCTCGTTGGCGATCGTCACCACCGCGTTCAACAACCGGTGCAGGTCGACCGGCGCCGCCTCCTGGCGCTGCAGCTCGGCGTCGAGCCGGCTGGCGTCGGAGATGTCGGAGATCAGGCGATCGAGCCGCTTGACGTCGTCCTGGATCACTGAGAGCAGGCGGCCGCGGCTGGCGTCGGTCTTGGCGAGCGGCAGCGTTTCCACCGCGGACCGCATCGAGGTCAGCGGGTTTTTCAGTTCATGGGCGACGTCGGCAGCGAAGCTCTCGATGGCCTCGATCCGGTTATAGAGCGCGTCGGTCATCTCGCGCAGATTGCCGGACAGGTGGCCGATCTCGTCGCGCCGCGTGGTGAAGTCGGGAATCTCGACCCGCCCCTTGACGCGCCGCCGCACCCGGTCGGCGCTGTCGGCGAGCCGCCTCACCGGACCGGCGATGGTGCCCGCGAGCAGCACCGACAGCAGAACCTGGACCGCCGCCGCGATCAGGAACACCTTGACGATGGAGAGCCGCTCGGCCGCGACCGTCTGGTCGATTTCCGCGCCTTGGGTCGACAGCAGCAACGCGCCGCGCACGGTGCGGAAGCGCTGGATCGGCACCGCGACGAGAACGATGACCTCGCCGCGGTCATTGATGCGCACCATGCTGGCCTTCTGGCCGCTGAGCGATTTGCCTACTTCCGGATAGCCCTTGCCGTTGTCGCCGCCGAGATCGTGATACGGCGGCAGGTCGCCGCGTCCGAGCCAGGTGCGGATGGCGATGAAGGTGCGTTCGATGATGCCGGGCTTGTCCACGGTCGGCGGGGGCAGGTCGAACCGCAGCACGTCGCCGCGGCCGTACAGGCTGCGGCTGTCCAGGATCAGCGCGCCGTCGCGGTCATAGATCCGGGCGCGCGTCTTGGTCGGCGTGATCAGCCGGCGCAGCAGCGGCGCCACACGCTCCGGATTGACCGGGAACTCGTAGCCGAACAGGGCGTCGTCGCTCGGACCGTAGCTCTCGCCGGCCTGGAGCTCGAGGAGCTTGTCGGGATCGATGCTGATGGTGTCCGTCTCGACCGTCGCCGACGCGGCGATCGCGCCGGCGATGATGTCGCCCTGGACGATCAGGCTCTGCACCCGCGCCTCGATCAGTCCGGCGCGGAACTGGGTCAGATAGAGGATGCCCAGGACGAAGGCGAGCAGCCCCGCGACGTTGAGGAACACGATGCGGCGGGTGAGACTCGAGAAGCTCTGCGCGACGAAGAAATGCCAGCCATGCCGCGGCAGGCTCCGAATACCCTCGGTGCGCAGCACGTGCCAGGCGCGGCCGAAAAAGCTTCCGGTGCCGGCGCGGGCGCGGGCGAAGGCGTCGAATCCCCGCTGCAGGCGATCGGTGGTCTGGACCGCGGCTACGGCAAGCAGCGCGGCGAACCGACCGGCGCCCGCGCGCACGCCAGTGACGCCGGCCGCATGGCTTCCGGCACCGGCTTGGCGTTCAACGTCGTTCGCGGTCCGATCAAGCACCCTTGGCTTCCCAACCCGCTTGTCCCACCCCGCCGGGCTATTCTAGCCCACCACCACGGGTTCTCCCACCACGCATGAGAAGACGGGATGCCGCAGCGCCCCGCTACTCCTTGAAGCGATAGCCGACGCCGTACAGCGTCTCGATCATGTCGAAATCATCGTCGGTCTGCTTGAACTTCTTGCGCAGACGCTTGATGTGGCTGTCGATGGTGCGGTCATCGACGTAAACTTGGTCATCGTAGGCCGCGTCCATCAACGCGTTACGGCTCTTCACCACGCCCGGGCGCGTCGCCAGCGCCTGCAGGATCAGAAATTCGGTGACGGTCAGCGTGACCGGCTCGTTCTTCCAGGTGCAGGTGTGCCGCTCCGGGTCCATCCGCAGGAGACCGCGCTCGAGCACCTTGGCGGTGTCCGCCTCCTTGGGCGCGGTCGGGTCCTTGACGGCGGCACGGCGCAGCACCGCCTTGACCCGCTCGACCAGCAGGCGCTGGGAGAACGGCTTTCGAATGAAATCGTCGGCGCCCATCTTGAGGCCGAACAGCTCGTCGATCTCCTCGTCCTTCGAGGTGAGGAAGATGACCGGCATATCGGACTTCTGGCGCAACCGGCGCAACGTCTCCATGCCGTCCATGCGCGGCATCTTGATGTCCAGGATCGCGAGATCCGGCGGGCTGGTCTTGAAGCCGTCGAGCGCCGACGCGCCGTCCGTGTACGTCATGATCCGGTAGCCCTCAGCCTCGAGGGCAATCGAAACCGACGTCAGGATGTTGCGGTCATCATCTACGAGAGCGATAGTTGGCATGTGGCCCTTCTAGCACGAATACGCTGCGCCACGAGTCCGGCACATATGGTTGAAGCCAAGCAGCCCGGCGGAAGTGTGACGACACACGGCAAAATTGAGGCATTTTCGATTTAACAGGGAGGAGATCCGCGATGGCTGAAACGGAAAATTCGACGGCATTGCCGGGAGTTATGCCGAAATCGACTGCCCGAGAACGCGCGGCCGCCCGAGGACTTTAACCCTATTTTGGTCGCCAAGGGTTTGCTTCGGGCCACCCGCGCCGGTGCCCTCGGCACGCTCGACCGGAACACCGGCCACCCGTTCTCCTCTCTGGTGACCGTGGCGACGGATGTCGATGGCTCGCCGCTGATTCTGGTGTCGCGGCTCTCCACCCATACCGCCAACATCGAGGTCGACCCGCGCGCCTCGGTGCTGCTCGCCGCTACCGGCAAGGGCGATCCCCTCGCCCACCCGCGACTGACCGTGCTCGGTTCCTTCGCGCGGATCGAACGTGGCAGCGCCGACGAGCCGCGGGTGGCGCGCCGGTTCCTCGCCCGGCACCCGAAATCGGAGCTCTACGCCAGCTTCGGCGACTTCTCGTTCTGGCGGATGACCGTGGTGTCCGCCCATCTCAACGGCGGATTTGCCCGGGCCGCCGACCTCAAGGCGTCCGACGTCCTTACCGCGACCGACGACGCCGCCGAGATGGTGGAGATCGAACCCGGCGCCGTGGAGCACATGAACGCCGACCATGCCGATGCCGTGCGGCTATATGCGACCAAGCTGCTCGGCGAGGCGGACGGGGCGTGGCGCGTCACCGGCGTCGATCCCGACGGGCTCGATCTCGCGCTCGGCGACCGCACGGCGCGAATGCCGTTTTCACGGCGCGTCCTCGACGGCGGCGTGCTGCGCAAGATGCTGGCCGAGGCCGGCGCCGAGGCGCGGGCGAAATAACGGGCCCCGCCACCGCCGGCCGGCTGCGCACCTCGCGACCTTCGCGGCGAGGCGTCGCGGCGAGGAACCGGCCGCGCCCGTTCTCGTTATGCTGCAGTGCGCAAACGGCTTTTGCCGAATGATCTTGGCACGACGGGAGATCGCGACTATAGCTCTCGCGCCCGCGCGCCGGGGGTCGTCGAGGCCCCCCAGCGCGGCCGTTTCGAGCACTCCGCCACCGCGCTGGATTCGGAACGAAGCGACATCGGATCAACGAAGCGAGGATCGCGGCCTCTTCTGCAGCCAGTTTGCGCGAGGCCACGGTTCGTCAGGGTAGGTCACGGCGCGCGGCGCTGCATCGTCTGGGGAGACATTCCGTGAAGGAAACAGGTTTGAGAAACAGCGCCCATGGCGCCGATAAATTTGGCCTTTCCGACCTGGCTGCCGTTCATTGGAACCTGACCGACGCGCCCCTCTACGAACACGCCCTCGCCAACGGCGAAGCCCAGATCGTGCAGGGCGGCGCGCTGTGCGCGGAGACCGGCGTCCACACCGGGCGCAGCCCCAAGGACAAGTTCGTCGTCTGCGACGAGCACACCGAGAAAACCATCTGGTGGGAGAAGAACGGCAAGCTCACGCCGGAGCAGTTCGACGTCCTGCATCAGGACTTTCTTGCCCATGCCAAGGGCAAACAGCTGTTCGCCCAGGATCTCTACGGCGGCGCCGATCCGAAGTATCGCATCAAGGCAAGGGTCTTCACCGAACTCGCCTGGCACTCGCTGTTCATCCGCACGCTGCTGATCCGACCGGATCGCACCGAACTCGCGCACTACATCCCGGATTTCACCATTCTCTGCCTGCCGTCGTTCAAGGCGGACCCCAAGCGGCATGGCGTGCGCACCGAGACGGTGATCGCGGTCAACTTCACCAAGCGCGTCATCCTGATCGGCGGCAGCTATTACGCCGGCGAGATGAAGAAGTCGGTGTTCACCACGCTCAACTACTACCTGCCGGCGGAAAGCGTGATGCCGATGCACTGCTCGGCGAACGTCGGCCCCGACGGCGACGTCGCGCTGTTCTTCGGCCTGTCCGGCACCGGCAAGACCACTCTGTCGGCGGATCCGAACCGCACCCTGATCGGCGACGACGAGCACGGCTGGGGACCGCAGGGCGTATTCAACTTCGAGGGCGGCTGCTACGCCAAGTGCATCAAGCTCTCCAAGGAGGCCGAGCCCGACATCTACGCGGCGACGCTGCAATTCGGCGCCATCCTCGAGAACGTGATGTACGATCCGGAGACGCGGGTCTGCGACTTCGACGACGACAAGCGCACCGAGAACACCCGCTCGGCCTATCCGCTCGATTTCATTCCGAATGCATCGCCAACCGGCCGCGCCGGGATGCCGAAGAACATCGTGCTGCTGACCGCGGACGCCTATGGAGTGATGCCGCCGATCGCCAAGCTGACGCCGGCCCAGGCGATGTACCACTTCCTCTCCGGCTATACCGCCAAGGTTGCCGGCACCGAGAAGGGCCTCGTCGGCGTCGAGCCGGAGTTCTCGACCTGCTTCGGCGCGCCGTTCCTGCCCCGTCATCCTTCGGTCTACGGCAACCTGCTGCGCGAGCTGATCGGCGTCCACGGCGTCGACTGCTGGCTCGTCAATACCGGGTGGACCGGCGGCAAGTACGGCGTCGGCCGCCGCATGCCGATCAAGGTGACGCGCACGCTGCTCACCGCGGCGCTCGACGGCTCGCTGCGCAACGCCAAGTTCCGCACCGATCCCTATTTCGGCTTTGCGGTGCCGACCCAGCTCGCCGGCGTCGAGCCGCATCTGCTCTATCCGCACAAGACGTGGCAGAACAAGGCGGAGTTCGACGAAACCGCGCGCAGCCTGGTCGCCATGTTCCAGAAGAACTTCGTGCCGTTCGAAAGCCACGTCGACGCCGACGTGCGCGCGGCGGCGCCGGAAGTCCGCATCGCCGCCGAATAGGCGGCGCGACGCGTCGTTCGATCAACGCCCACGCGGCTCCGCGTGGGCGCTTGCCGGCCCTACTCGGCCTTGATGTGGGCGTCCTTGATGATCCGGGCGTATTTCGCCATCTCGTCATCGATGTACTTGGCGAAATAATCGCTGGTCGAGCCGATCGGCTCGAATCCGAGCAGGGCGAGGCGGCTCTTGGTCTGCGGCTCGGCCACCACCGCGGCGACCGCGGCCTGCAGCGTCGCGGCAATGTCCGCGGGCAGCCCCTTCGGTCCCCACAGCCCGTACCACGACACGAAGTCGAACCCGGTCATCCCCAATTCGGCGACCGTCGGGATCTCCGGCGCCGCCGCGACGCGCTTGGCGCTGGTGACGGCGAGCGCCTTGATCTTGCCGGACTGGGCGAGCGGCAGCGAGGAGAGGATCGGATCGGCGACGAGTTGCACCTGGCCACCCATCACGTCGTTGAGCATCGGGCCGGCGCCCTTGTAGGCGATCACCAGGGTGTCGACACCGGCGTCGCGCTTGAGGAGTTCGACCGCGAGATGGCCGGCCGAACCGAAGCTCGAGGTGGCGAAGGTGAACTTGTCGGGGGCCTTGCGCACCAGGGCGAAGAATTCGCGCAGGTTGGTGGCCGGCACCGTCGGCGCGGTGGAAACGATCAGCGGCCCGGCGGCGACGAGCGCGACCGGGGTGAAGTCCTTCACCACGTCGTAGGGCATGCTCTTCGACAGGAACGGCGTGATCACGTGGATCGAAGCCGTCAGCAGCAGCGTATAGCCGTCCGGGGCCGCCTTGACGACGTAGTTGGCGCCGACGATGCCGCCGGCGCCGCCGGCGCGGTTCTCGACGATGAAGGACTGGCCGAAACGCTCGGCGAGCGCCTGGGCGAGAATGCGGGCGACCCCGTCGACCGATCCGCCTGCCGGATAGGGCACGACCAGGCTGACGGTGCGGGACGGATAGGTCTGTGCCGCGGCTGGCCCGGCAAGACCGGCCGCGAACGCGAGCAGCAAGGCAACCCGGCGCATCATTACGTCACCTCATTCCCGGCTCTCATCCGTCATCACCCGGTTCCCGCTGCGCCGCGAGCGCGCGCAACCCTTCCCGGTAGGTCGGATAGAGGAGTGTCACGCCGAGCACGGATTTGATGCGTGCGTTGCGGACCCGCTTGCTCTCGCCGTAGAAGCTCACGGCGAACGGAGACATCGTCTTCTTCGCCTCTTCGAAAGCGATCTCCGGCGGCGGCGCGACGCCCAGGAGACCGGCGGCATAGAGGATGGGATCGCCCGGCGCGGTCGGCTCGTCATCGGCCGCATTGAACACGCCGCCGACGCCGCGGGTCAAGGCGAGGCTGATGGCCTGGTCGATGATCGCGGCGAGATCGCCGACATGGATGCGATTGAAGACCTGGCCCGGCTTGACGATGCGCCGGGCGCGCCCCGCCTTCACCGTTTCCAGCGCATTCTGCCCGGGCCCGTAGATGCCGGCGATGCGGATCACGGCGACCGGCACGCCGCGCGCCGCGCCTACCGCCTGCCACGCCCGCTCGGCCTCGATGCGGTCTTCCGCACGCGTCAGCCCGGGCGTCAAAGGCGTGTCCTCGTCGATCCAGGAGCCGTCATGATTGCCGTAGACGGCGATGGTGGAGAGGTAGACGATCGCGCGCAGCGCGGGCGCCGCGGCGACCGCGTCGCGCAGCACGGCGAGCGTCGGATCGGCGCCCGATGCCGGCGAGATCGAGACCAGCAGCACTTCGGCCGCCAAAATCGCCTCCACCAGGGCATCGGCGGCGCTGACGCCGTCGAACACCAGCATCTCCACGCAACGCCCGCCGATGGGACGGGCGCCGAGGGCCGCGGCATTTTCCGCGCTCCGGGTGGTGCCGATGACGCGGTCGAACCTCGCGCCATGGCGGGCGACATAGTGCTGGGCCGAGTATCCGAGGCCGAGACAGACAAGCGTATTCACGGGTCGCCTCCCAACGCCGCCCTCCATTCGTCGACCACGTCGGCGTCGGTCTCCCCCGGATGGTGGCGGGCCGCGAGCGCCGCCAGCGCGTCGGCGGCGACCAGCCGGGACAGCGCCCACACGGCGGCGCCGCGCACCAGCGCCGACGGATCGGCAAGCCGGCGCTCGGCTTCCACCGCGAGCGCGGGGTCGGCGCTGTTGCCGATGGCGATCAGCACGTTGCGCACGAACCGGTCGCGGCCGGTGCGTTTGATGGCGGTCTTGGCAAACAGGCTGCGGAACGCCGCGTCGTCGAGCCTCGCGAGGTCGGCGAGCGCCGGCGCCTGCAGCGCGGGTCGCGCCGCGAGCTTCGCCTCGCGCCCCTCCTGGGCGTATTTGTTCCACGGGCACACCGCGAGGCAATCGTCGCAGCCATAGATGCGGTTGCCGATCTGCGGGCGCAGCGCGCGCGGGATCGGTCCCTTGTGCTCGATGGTGAGATAGGAGATGCAGCGCCGGGCATCGAGGCGATAGGGCGCCGGGAACGCCGCGGTCGGGCAGATGTCGAGACAGGCGCGGCAGCTCCCGCAATGGTCTTCCTCGGCCGGATCGGGCGGCAGTTCGAGGGTGGTGAAGATCGCGCCGAGAAACAGCCACGAGCCGAACCGCCGCGACACTAGGTTGGTGTGCTTGCCCTGCCAGCCGATTCCGGCGGTCGCGGCCAGCGGCTTCTCCATGACGGCGGCGGTGTCGACGAACACCTTTACGTCGCCGCCGGCTTGCGCCATCAGCCAGCGCGCCAGCCGCTTGAGACGGACTTTGATGACGTCGTGGTAATCGTCGCCCTGGGCGTAGACCGAGATCGCGCCGCGATCCTTGAGGCCGAGCACCTCAAGCGGATCGCGCCCGGGCCCGTAATTGACGCCGAGCATCACGATCGATCGCACCTGCGGCCACATCACAATGGGATCGGCGCGCCGTTCCACGTGGACCTCCATCCACGCCATGTCGCCGTGAAATCCGTCGCGGAGGAACCGGTCCAGCCCGTCGCGGGCGCGCGGCGCGATGGCGGGCGGCGTCACCGCGAGGGCATCGAAGCCGAGTTCGCCGGCCGCTGAGACGAGCGCGGATTTGAGATCGCCGGCCGTCAGAAGTCGAGATCGGCGTAGGTCTTCGACGGCGGGATGCCGGGATAGCTCTCGAGCAGCAGGGGGCGCATCGAGGGGCGCGACTTCACCCTCGCGTACCAGCTCTTGGCGGCTTCGTCCTGGCTCCACGGCACATCGCCCAGATAGTCGATCAGCGACAGGTGTGCCGCCGCCGCGAGGTCGGCGTAGCTCATGCGGTCGCCGGCCAGCCAGTCGCGGGTCGCGACCAGCCATCCGATATAGGCCAGATGATAGCGGATGTTGGAGAGTGCCGCACGAATCGCGTCCGGTTCCGGCGGGCCGCCGCCCGAGCCGGATCCGATGAGGCGCTTGAGCACCCGCTCGTTGGCCAGCGGGCCGCTCACCTCGGCAAAGAACTTGTCGTTGAACCAGCTCATGAGCCGGCGCACTTCGACCCGGCCGTCGATGTCGACCGGCAACAGCCGATGACCGCTCAGCGACGCGCCGCGGGTCTCGTCGAGATATTCGGCGATGATCGACGCGCCGGGAACCGGCGCCCGGCCTTCTTCCGTCAGCACCGGCGTGGTGCCGGCCGGGTTGAGACCGAGGAACTCCTCGCGGCGCTCCCAGGCGCGCTCCTCGACGAGGCGGGGCGTCAGGCCGTATTCGCCGGCGACGATCCGGACGAAGCGGGAATGCGGGCAGAACGGGTGTTGGTAGAGAATGATCATGGTATGAACGTCAGCAACCGGCGGCGGGAGATGGCGGCCTCACCATCGCGGGGCAGCGTATACAATTCCCTAATGTTATCAAATCAGACCCGATCTTCGTCGCACGCGGAGGCGGCGTCATCGTGACGCCAAACGAAGCGTGCCAAACGGTTGCGCCGAACAGTTGCGCTTGCCCCGATGGCCGGGCTGGGCCAAAAGCCCAGGGCTCGCGCCGGGCGAATCGGCGTGCCGCTTCGACCCGTGCCATCCGTTTGCCTCGGAGGACCCATGATCCTGGATCTCATCAAGGCGGCCTTCCTCGGCATCGTGGAAGGACTTACCGAGTACATCCCGGTGTCGTCGACCGGCCATCTGCTTCTGCTCGAGCATTTCTTCGGTTTCAGCGACGAGGAGTTCGGCAACACCTTTGCGGTCCTGATCCAGCTGGGCGCGATTCTCGCGCTGCTGTCGATCTATTTCGTCAAGCTGTGGTCGATCGCGCTCGGAATGTTCTCCGACCCCAAAGCGCGGCGCTTCGTGATCGGCGTCCTGGTCGCGTTCCTGCCGGCAGCGATCATCGGCGCGGCCGCCCACAACTTCATCAAGACCGTGCTGTTCAATCCGTGGATCGTCTGCATCAGCTTGATCGTCGGCGCCGGCGTGCTGTTCGTCGTGGACCGGCTCGCGCTCAAGCCGCGCTACCACGACGCCATGACCTTCTCGCTGCCGACCTATCTCGGCATCGGCATCTGCCAGTGCTTTGCGATGATCCCGGGGGTGTCGCGGTCCGGCGCGACCATCGTGTCGGCGATGCTGCTCGGCGCCGACCGGCGATCCGCCGCGGAGTTCTCGTTCTACCTCGCCATGCCCACCATGGTCGGCGCGTTCGCCTACGATCTCTACAAGAGCGGGGCGCATCTGAGCTCCAGCAACGTCGTCGTGATCGCGGTCGGCTTCGTGATGTCCTTCATCTGCGGCTGGTTCGTGGTGAAGACGTTCCTCGGGTATGTCTCGAGCCACGGCTTCTCGCTGTTCGCCTGGTGGCGCCTGATCGTCGGCACGCTCGGCCTCATCGGCCTCGTGCTGTGGAAATGAGGGGGCGCGCCGGCGCTGCTGTCCGCGGTGCCGGCCGCGCCTGCCGCGGCGCTGAGCGCTACGCGACCCGACCGTGGAACTGGCCGGTTTTGCGGAACCGCCACAGATAGGACGGCACGATCGCCTCGAGCGACCGCGGCACGATGCCGAGCCCTTCGAGGGTGCGGCCCTCGGCCTTGGCGGCGTCCGACACCACATTGTCGGATCGCAGCAGCTCGACCTGGTCCCGGGTCAGCAGCGGGTTCGGCAACAGCTCCAGGAAGAATGCCTTAAAGCGGGCCGCCCAGAACGGGATCGGCACCAGCAGGCGATGCCGGCCGATCGTCGCGAGGACGTATTCCATCAGCGCTTTGAAGGTCAGCACCTCGGGTCCGCCGAGTTCGTAGACCGTGCCCGGCCGGGTGTCGCCGGCAACGGCCTTGGCGACCGCCTCGGCGACATCGCCGGCAAATACCGGCTGGAACCGGGTCGCGCCGCCGCCCACCAGCGGCAGCGCCGGCGACATCCGTGCCATGGCGGCGAAACGGTTGAAGAAGTCGTCGTTGGGCCCGAACAGCACCGAGGGGCGGAAGATCGTCGCGTCCGGCGTGGCAGCCAGGACGAGGCGCTCGCCCTCGGCCTTGGCGCGGGCATAGGCGGAGGTCGATTCCGGGTCGGCGCCGAGGGCCGAGACGTGGATCATGCGGGCATTTTCCGCCGCCGCCGCGAGCGCCACCGATTCGGCGCCCGAAGTCTGCACGGCATCGAAGCTCTGGCGGCCGGATCTCGAACAGGATGCCGACCAGGTTGATGACGACGTCGCTGCCGCGCACCGCGGCCGCGACCGAGGCCCGGTTGCGCACATTCGCCTGCACCGCATGGATCTGGCCGACCCGGCCCAAGGGCTGCAGATGGCCGGCGAGATCGGGGCGGCGCACCGCGACGCGGATGCGGTAGTCGCGCTTGGCGAGCGCTCGCACCACGTGGCGGCCGAGGAAACCCGAGCCGCCGAAGATCGTGATCAGGGTGTCGGCATCAGCTTGCGCGGTCATCGGCTGCCTTTCGGTCGGGCGTTCCGGGCGGCGAGACGGGCGGCCCCGGATCACGCGGGCTCCGGCGGGCGCACTGCGGTGCCCGGCGCGGCATACCGGATCGGCTCGTTGCTGTACAGGGCTACGAAAGTCCGCGGGATCGGTGCCCGTGCGCCGATCACGAGCGCGGCCCGCGAGGAACCGGTGCCGCATCTCTGCGACACCTTGTTGACAAGGGGAAAGGCTGACCCTTATGTCTCCGCCATGCCCAGGTGGCGGAATTGGTAGACGCGCTGGTTTCAGGTACCAGTGGCGCAAGTCGTGGAGGTTCGAGTCCTCTCCTGGGCAC
>CAWAEZ010000002.1:0-225000 GCA_963781195.1 uncultured Alphaproteobacteria bacterium
GGTGGAGCCGAGGGGATTTGAACCCCTGACCTCCGCAGTGCGATTGCGGCGCTCTCCCAGCTGAGCTACGGCCCCGTGCCGGCCGGCGCGCAAACGGCGCGGGCGGGCGCAAGTGGGGGCATTTACTGGCCCGGCCCGCGTGGTGTCAAGGATCGCTGCAGGATGCGTCCGGCAGATAATTTCTCGCTGAGACGCCATGCCCGCCACTGCGCGAATTGCGGACCTGCGTTTCTTGGGGCATGGTGCGCCGCCTGGATCAACCCCCCACGATCGATCATGCCGAAGCTCAGCCGCCGCCGTTTCGTTGCAGCGTCCGCCGCCTCGGCCGCGGCAAGTGCTGCCGCCCCGTCCTGGGGCGCACCCGGGCCGGATGCCGAGGTCGTCGTCATCGGCGCCGGCGCGGCCGGCATCGCGGCGGCGCGCCGGGTCGCCGGCACCAAGGCGCGGCTCATGGTGCTGGAGGCCGCGGACCGCATCGGCGGCCGCTGCTTCACCGACACCACGACGTTCGGCGTGCCCTATGACCGCGGCGCCCACTGGATTCACACGCCGGACCTCAATCCGATCACGCCGCTCGCCGCGCGATCCGGCCTCGACATCTATCCCGCGCCACCCGCGCAAAAGCTGCGGATCGGCCGCCGCAACGCCCGCGAAACCGAGATGGAGGACTACCTCGCCTCGGTCGTGCGGGCGAACCGCGCCATCATCGAGGCGGGCCGCGGCCGGATCGACATCGCCTGTTCGGCGGCGCTGCCCAAGGACCTCGGCGACTGGCAGCCGTCGGTGGAGTTCGTGCTCGGCCCCTATGGCTGTGCCAAGAATCTCGCCGAAGTCTCCGCCGCGGATTTTGCGCGGTCCTCCGAACGCGACGTCGACAACTTCTGCCGCCAGGGCTTCGGCGCCCTGCTGGCGAGCCTCGCCCAGGGGCTCCCGGTGCAACTGTCGACGGCGGTCCGGTCGATCGATTGGAGCGGCCGAACCGGCGTCGAGATCAGGACCACCCGCGGCACCATCACGGCCCGTGCCGTGATCGTGACGGCCTCGGTCGGTGTCCTGCTCGACAACCGCATCAAGTTCGAGCCGGAACTGCCGCGGCGCTACACGGACGCCCTCGATCGGCTCCGGCTCGGCAGCTACGATCACATCGCTCTGGAATTGCCGGGCAATCCGCTCGGCTTGCAACGCGACGAGGTGGTGCTGGAGAAATCGGCCTCCACCCGCACCGCGGCACTCCTCGCCAACATTTCAGGCACCACGCTCTGCACCGTCGATGTCGGCGGCAAGTTCGGCCGCGAGGTTTCCGCCGAGGGTGAGCAGGCGATGGTCGAGTTCGCGCTCGACTGGCTCACCGGCCTCTATGGTTCGGACGTCCGCAAGTCCGTCAAGCGCACTCACGCCACCCAATGGAACAAGGAGCCGTGGGCGCTCGGTGCCTTCTCCTCGGCGTCTCCCGGTGGCCAGCCCGGCCGGGCCGCGCTGGCCGAGCCGATGCGCGACCGGGTGTGGCTGGCGGGCGAGGCCGTTCACGAGACCCTGTGGGGCACGGTCGGCGGCGCCTGGGCCTCGGGCGACCGTGCGGCGACCCAGGCGCTCCGGAAAATCGGGGCCCTCGCCGAGCCGCCGCCCGAACCGCAGCCCGCCGAGACACGGCGGCGTCGGCGGTAAGCCCGGCCCCTCGTCTTTTCGGATCTGACGACCGAGCTACCCGCGCAGCACGCCGCCGGTGCGTTTGCCGACCTCGGCCACGATCTTTGCGGCGACCGCGTCGATCTCCTGGTCGGTCATGGTCTTCTCGCGCGGCTGCAGGGTGACCGCGATGGCGATCGATTTCTTGCCGGCATCGATCACCGGGCCTTCATAGACGTCGAACACCGTGATTGCAGTGATGAGCTTGCGGTCGACGCCCTGCGCGGCGCGCACGAGATCGGCGGCTTTCACCGCGCGGTCGACGATGAACGCGAAGTCGCGGGTGACCGGCTGGAACGGTGCGAGCTCGAGCGCCGCCTTGGCGCGGGTCGGCTTCGCCTTGGCTTCGGGGATGCGGTCCAGCACGATCTCGAAGGCGGCGAGCGGGCCGGCCGCGCCGAGCGCCTCCAGCGCCTTCGGATGCAACTCGCCGAAATGTCCCAGCACGTTCTGCGGGCCGATCTGAAGGGTGCCGCTCCGCCCCGGGTGCAGCCAGGTCGGGCCGCCGGGGACGACCTGCACGGCCGCCATCGGCGCGCCCGCGGCGGCGAGCACGGCCAGCGCATCGGCCTTGGCGTCGAACGCATCGACACTGCGACCGCTGCTCGTCCAACTGCGTCCCGCCCCGGTGATCTTGGCGAGGCGGCACCGCACGCCGCCGGCGGCGGTCACCTGGTCCTGCGGCCGGTCGCCGAGGAAGATCTGGCCGACTTCGAACAAGGCGGTATCGGGATAGCCGCGATCGGCATTTTTCTGCGCCGCGGCCACGAGCCCGGGAATGAGACTCGGCCGCATGTCCGAGAGTTCGGCGGCGATCGGGTTGGCGAGGGCGAGCTCCGGCCGGCCGCCGCCGAACAGGGTCGCCGCCGGATGGGAGATGAACGACCAGGTGACGGCCTCGACGAGGCCGCGCACGCCGAGCGCGCGCTTGGCCTTGCGGGTGCGCACCTGCAACGGCGTGAGCACCGGTTTGCGGGCAAGGTCGCCGCGCTCGAACGGCACCATGGGCACGCGGTCGACGCCGATGATCCGCACCACCTCCTCGACGAGGTCGGCGGAGCCGTGCACGTCGGCCCGCCAGGTCGGAACCTCGACACGCGTCATGCCGTCGGTGTGGCGGATCGAAAAGCCGAGTCGTTCCAGCACGCCTTCCGCCTCGGTCGCCGGCAGCGACAGCCCGGCCAGCCGCTTCACCTCGTCGAGCCGGAAATCGATCACCCGCCGCGCGATCGGCATCTCGCCCGCCACGGTGATGTCCGTCGCGGTCCCGCCGCACAGGTCGAGAACCATCCGCGTCGCGAGTTCGAGGCCCGGGATCATGAAGGCGGGGTCGACCCCGCGCTCGAAGCGGTAGCGCGCGTCCGAATTGACGTTCAGGCGGCGGCCGGTATGGGCGATGTTGATCTCGTCCCACAGCGCGGATTCGATCAGCACGTCGGTGGTCGCTTCCGAGCAGCCGCTCGCCTCGCCGCCCATGATGCCGGCCAGCAATTCGACGCCGTTGTCGTCTGCAATGACGCACATGCCCTCATCGAGTGCGTATGTCTTGCCGTCGAGCGCCAGGAAGGCTTCTCCCGGACGGCCGCGGCGCACCACGAGATCGCCCTTGACCTTGGCGGCGTCGAACACGTGCAGCGGCCGGCCGCGGTCGAAGGTGATGAAGTTGGTGATGTCGACCAGCGCATTGATCGGCCGCAGCCCGATCGCCGCGAGCCGCCGCTGCAGCCATTCCGGGCTCGGGCCGTTGCGCACGCCGCGCACTAGCCGCATCGCGAAGCCGCGGCAGAGCGACGGGGTCGCGCCGAAGTCCAGCCGCACCGCGACCGGGCAGGCGCCGGTGCCCTCGGCCGGCTCGATCGGTGCGCTTTTCAGCACGCCCATGCCGGCGGCGGCGAGGTCCCGGGCGATGCCGTGCACGCCGGTGCAGTCCGGACGATTCGGCGTCAGGTTGATCTCGATCACGGCATCGTCGAGCTTGGCCCATTCGGCATAGCGGGCGCCGAGCGGGGCGTCGGCCGGCAGGTCGAAGATGCCGTCGTGGTCGTCGGAGACCTGCAGTTCGGCCGGCGAGCACAGCATGCCCCGGCTCTCGACGCCGCGAATGGTGCCGACGCCGAGCGTGATGTTCTTGCCGGGGATGAAGGTGCCCGGCGGCGAGAACACGCTCACCATGCCGGTCCGCGCATTGGGCGCGCCGCACACCACCTGCACCGGGTCGCCGGTGCCGGTGTCGACGAGGCAGACGCGCAGCCGGTCGGCGTTCGGGTGTTGTTCGGCCGAGATCACCCGCGCAATGGTGAACGGCGCGAGCGCCGCCGCCTTGTCGGTGACGGTCTCGACCTCGAGCCCGATCAGGGTCAGCCGCTCGACCAGCGCGGCCAGCGGCGCGTCGGTTTCGAGGTGCTCCTTGAGCCAGGACAGCGTGAACTTCACGGCACGCCCCCTGAAGCCCCCTCTCCCGCTTGCGGGGGAGGGCTGGGGAGGGGGCGCTTGCCACCCGTCATTGCGTGGGAGTGAGAAGCGGATTCTCCGGCGCCAACCCTCGCCACGTCGCGCCGAACCTCAGCATGCCCCCTCCCTGACCCTCCCCCGCAAGCGGGAGAGGGGACGAAAACGGCACGGCCTGGTGCCCCCTCTCCCGCGTGCGGGGGAGGGCTGGGGAGGGGGCGCTTGCCACCCGTCATTGCCTGGGAGTGAGAAGCAGATTCTCCTGCGCCAACCATCGCCACGTCGCGCGGAACCTCAGCATGCCCCCTCCCTGACCCTCCCCCGCAAGCGGGAGAGGGGACGAAAACGGCACGGCCTGGTGCCCCCTCTCCCGCTTGCGGGGGAGGGTTGGGGAGGGGGCGCTTGCCACCCGTCATTGCGTGGGAGTGAGAAGCAGATTCTGCGGCGCCAACCCTCGCCACGTCGCGCCGAACCTCCGCATGCCCCCTCCCTGACCCTCCCCCGCAAGCGGGAGAGGGGACGAAAACGGCACGGCCTGGTGCCCCCTCTCCCGCTTGCGGGGGAGGGCTGGGGAGGGGGCGCTTGCCACCCGTCATTGCCTGGGAGTGAGAAGCAGAATTCTCCTGCGCCAACCCTCGCCACGTCGCGCGGAACCTCAGCATGCCCCCTCCCTGACCCTCCCCCGCAAGCGGGAGAGGGGACGAAAACGGCACGGCCTGGTGCCCCCTCTCCCGCGTGCGGGGGAGGGCTGGGGAGGGGGCGCTCGCCACCCGACATGCCTTGACAGTGAGAAGTGGATTCTGCGGCGCCTCCTGACCCTCTCCCGCAAGCGGGAGAGGGGATCGAGCGGTCGAGGCGGAAAACGAGGGCTCTCATCAGCTCAGCCCTCCGGCGAGGGTGGGGAAATCGAGCGGGCGGAAGCCGTAATGGGCGAGCCAGCGGACATCGGCCTCGAAGAAGGCGCGCAGGTCGTGCATGCCGTATTTGAGCATGGCGATGCGGTCGATTCCCATGCCCCAGGCGAAGCCCTGGTACACCTCGGGGTCGATCCCGCAATTGCGCAGGACATTGGGATGCACCATGCCGCAGCCCAGAATCTCCAGCCAGTCGTCGCCCTCACCGAAGCGGATCTCGCCCTTGTCGCGGCGGCACTGGATGTCGACCTCGAGCGACGGCTCGGTGAACGGGAAGAACGACGGTCGGAACCGCATCTTGACGTGATCCACCTCGAAGAACGCCTTGCAGAACTCGGCGAGGATCCACTTGAGGTGGCCGAGATGGGAGCCCTTGTCGATGACGAGGCCTTCCACCTGGTGGAACATCGGGGTGTGGGTCTGGTCGCTGTCGCAGCGGTAGGTGCGTCCTGGACAGATGACGCGGATCGGCAACGGCTTCGACAGCATCGTCCGCACCTGCACCGGCGAAGTGTGGGTGCGCAGCAGCAGCCGCGAGCCGTCCGGCTTCGGATTGAAGAAGAACGTGTCGTGCATTTCCCGCGCCGGGTGGCCCTCGGGAAAGTTCAGCCGGGTGAAGTTGTAGTCGTCGGTCTCGATGTCCGGCCCTTCCGCCACCGCGAAACCCATGTCGGCGAAGATCGTGGTGAGCTCGTCCATCACCTGGCTGATCGGGTGGATCCGGCCGGCCTCGGCCGCGCTCTCCGGCACCGGCAAGGTGACGTCGATCGTCTCGGCGGCGAGCCTTTGCTCGAGCGCGGCGCTCTTGAGCGCCTCGCGCCGGGACGCGATCGCCGCGGTGACGCGGTCCTTGAGGCCGTTGATGAGCGGGCCGTTCTCCCTGCGCTCCTCCGGCGACATCTTGCCGAGCGTCGACAGCAGTGCGGAGATCGATCCCTTCTTGCCGAGCGCGGCGACGCGCACGGCTTCGAGCGCCGGCTCGTCGGGAGCCGTCTCGATCATGCGTGTCAGTTCGCCTTCGAGTGCGGCAATGTCGGTCATGGATGCCTTTCAAGCCGCGGACGGTTGGCAGAACGGGCGCCGCGTCCCGCGTCACCGGGAAGACGGCAGGTCCGCGCTTCCCGGGAGGCCGCAACGCCGTCCATGATTTCCGCGCCGCTCAGAAGCGAGGGGCCCGAGTGCGAGGGGCCACTGGCCAGGGCGATCCGCCCGGAAACGGGCCGCCGCAAGCGCAGCCCGCGAGAGCCCGCACGCGGACGCCGGATCAGGCCGCGAGCGCGGCCTTCGCCTTGTCGACGATCGCTGCAAAGGCGGCCGGCTCGTTGATGGCGAGATCCGACAGCACCTTGCGGTCGACGATGACACCGGCCTTGTCGAGCCCGGAAATGAACTTGCTGTAGTTCAGGCCGAAGCCCCGGACCGCGCCATTGAGGCGCTGGATCCATAAGGCGCGGAAGGTGCGCTTGCGCCGCTTGCGGTCGCGGAAGGCGTACTGGTTCGCCTTCTCCACCGCCTGCTTGGCGATGCGGATGGTGTTCTTGCGCCGGCCGTAATAGCCTTTGGCAGCCTTGAGGACCTTCTTGTGCTTGGCGTGTCCGGTGACACCCCGTTTGACCCGGGCCATGGCCGGTCTCCTTCGAAATCAATGACCTGTTGAAAGGATAGGCCGCGCGTGAGGCGGCTCCGCGGCATCGCCTGTCAGCTGTTGACCAGCCAATACTTTTTGATGCGGTCACCATCGGTCTTGAACAGCACATTGGTGCCGCGATGGTCGCGAATCTGCTTGCTGGACCGCTTGATCATGCCGTGGCGTTTGCCGGATTGGGCGTAGAGCACTTTTCCGGTGCCGGTCACCTTGAAGCGCTTTTTGGCGCCCGATTTCGTCTTCAACTTGGGCATTTGGCTCTCCTTCTGCGGCGCATAGGCCGCCGACCGGGCGATCCCGGTGATGCTCGATTGAGCGCGTTGCTCGGTTGAGCGTGCTGATTGAGCACTTCGCCACCGCCACGGCAGCCCTTATCAGCCGGGCAGCGGGGAGGCGGCGTTATGGCAGAGAGCTTGAAAAATGGCAACCGGCGCGTTGACCGGAATATCCGGAATAGCGGCGCGGACGATGGGGGAGAGCAATCGTGCGCGCTCCGCCAATCTCGGGACCAATTCGGTCCCCGCAGGCCGACCCGCGCCCGCGACACGGCGCGGGGGCCGCGCGTTCAGCGCGGCGCCAGGATCATGATCATCTGCCGCCCTTCGAAGCGGGCGTCCATCTCGATTTTGGCGAGCTTTTCGGTATCGCCCTTGACCCGCTCGAGCAACCGGGCCCCGAGTTCCTGATGCGCCATTTCGCGGCCACGAAACCGCAGCGTCACCTTGACCTTGTCGCCTTCCTCAAAGAAGCGCTGCATGGAGCGCATCTTCACTTCGTAGTCGTGATCGTCGATCATAGGCCGGAATTTGATTTCCTTGACCTCGACCACTTTCTGTTTCTTGCGCGCTTCCGCCTGCTTCTTCTGCTCCTGGAACTTGTATTTTCCATAGTCGAGCAGCTTGCACACCGGCGGCGTGGCGTTGGGGGAGATCTCGACGAGGTCTAGGCCAGCCTCTTGGGCAATGGCCAACGCCTCGGAGATTGCGATGGTGCCCCGGTTGGCGCCGTCCTTGTCGATCAGGTGCACCTCGCGGACGCGGATCTCATCGTTGACGCGCGGCCCGTCCTTCGGGGTTGGCGCGGCGGCTCTCATCGGGCGACGAATGGCTTAATTCTCCTCTTGCTGTTGCGGTAAGGTCTTGTGGTTGCGGTACGGGTCTTGTGGTTGCGGTACGGGTCTTGTCGCTGAGTTCGCTTTGTCGGTTCGGTAAGCCCCTGTCGCGCAACCGCAGCCGGAAATGCGGCGCCGACGCGACCTGGAGGTCCCTGAAGATTGGGGCAAACGGCCGACAAGTCAACGGCCGTGCCGGGATTCGGCGGCGTTGCCTACGTTGCACTGCGGCATCGTCGCCGCATCCGGCTCCGAAAAGAGCTGCGGCTCAGCGCGGCGGGCGGGCGATTTCAGTGTAGACCGCCAGCATCTGCTCGGGTGCGGCCTGGCTCGCAAACAGCGCCCTGACCCGCTCGCGCCCGCGCCGTCCGACCGAAATGCGGGTCGACTCGCTGGCCGAGAGCACCCGGATCAGGGTGGCCGCCAGCTCGGCGTCGTCGCCGCTGCGGAAGCGCCAGCCGGTCATGCGGTCCTCGGCCACGGCGGGCGGGGTGAGCACCGTGTCGGACCCGGCCGCGAGGTCGGAAACAATCGCCGGGCGTCCCATCGCCATGGCCTCGAGCAACGGCCGCTGCGGGCTTTCGAGCTGGACGGCAGCGGAGATCGCGGCGAAGGAGGCCATGTAGGCGGCGGGTTCGTCTGCCGGCGGCCCCGCCATTCGGAACACGTCGGTCGTTTTGGTCGCCATCACGAGGTCCCACAATTCGCCGCTGTAGCTCGAATGGCCGTTGTCTTCCCCGGTCAGGATGAAGGCGAAGTCGCGCAAGCCCATGTCCTTGAGGCGGCGCGCGGCGCGCACCACCACGTGATGCCCCTTACGGCGCACGATGCTGCCGACCACCATGATGGCGCGGGTGCTCGGAGCGAGGCCCCAGGCGGAGCGGGCGGCGGCGATCCGCTCGGCACTGACTTCGGCGGGATCGAGCCGCGTGGCATCGACATGGGATGGGATCACCACGATGCGGTCGGCCGGTACCCGATGCCGCTCGGCGATGATCTCGGCGATCTGGTCGCTCATGGCGATTACCTGCTCGCCGCGCGCCATGACGCCGTTGTAAGCGTGCTTGAACAGGTTCTGGTCGCGGAATTCGGTGTACCAGGTGGTCAGGAAGGGCACTCCGGTCATGCGGGCCGCGGCATAGCCGCTCCAGCCCGGCGCCCGGGCCAGCGCATGCACCACCCCGCAATGACGCTCGCGGATCAGCCGCGTCAGCGCGATGGCGTTGTAGGCGATGACTGCCGGATTGCGGCTCGCCATGTCCATGCGGACGAAATGGGCGCCGCAGGCGGCGAGTTCGGCTTCGAGCCGTCCACCGCAGGACACCACCAGGGCGCGATGCCCTGCCGCGGTCAGCGTTTCGGCGAGAGCGACGGCGCCCTCGTCGGCGGCGCCGCCGTCGAGCGTCGGAACGGCGATCATGACCGTGAGCGGAAGCCGTGCATAAGACGGCGCGAACGGGGAGGATTTCCCCGCATAATCTACGCGCTCATCCATCAAGGTGCGCGCCACTGTCGTTATGTCGGCCACTCCCCCACCCCGCTTCACATCGGCCAGAAGATCGTCTCTCCGCGAGATACTCAGCGCTGAGCGTCTCATTTCTGAGCGCTTCAGGGCTGTCTCTGCGGTGAGCGTCTCAACACATCACATGACGCCGGAACTGCCGACCGCGGTCACGCGAAACGCCGATTTCCATCCCCAGCATGGATCATACAATCGGTCGGCACTGTCGCGCAACTGTCTCACTCAATAAGAATTTTCACCGGCGCCCATTAAAAAACCAGAATCAGGTTGCGAGCACAGCGGCCGGTGCGGTGAGCGATGATATGAGCGCGACTTTTCTCGATGTCGGCCAAAACGGCGGCCAAAAAGGTGGCCAAATCGGTGACCAAGTCGGCGCCGTGCGCCGGATCGCCGTGCGGATGCGGCAGGCTGCCGGTGCTGGGCGCGGCGGTCCGGGGCTGGTCTGGCTCGGCGGCTTCAAATCCGACATGGGTGGCACCAAGGCGGTGGCGCTCGATCGCTGGGCCGAGGAGCACGGCCGCGCCTGCCTGCGTTTCGACTATTCCGGCCACGGCGAGTCCGGCGGCGCGTTCGTCGACGGTTCCATCAGCCGCTGGCTCGAGGAAAGCCATGCGGTATTCAGTGCTTACGCCGAGGGGCCGCAGATCGTGGTCGGCTCGTCGATGGGCGGATGGATCGCGCTCCTCCTCGCCCGCGCGCTGCGCCGGGCGCCGGCGCCGAAGGCCGAGATCGCCGGCATGGTCCTGATCGCACCGGCGGTGGATTTCACCGAGGCGCTGATGTGGAAGCGGTTTCCCGAAGCCATCCGCCGCGAAATCGAGACCAACGGCGTCTGGGAGCGGCCGTCGGCCTATTCCGAAGGCCCCTACCAGATCACCAGGGGATTGATCGAGGACGGCCGGCGCCACCTGCTGCTCGGCGGCCTGATCGAGACCGGTTGCCCGGTGCGCATCCTGCAGGGGGTGCAGGATCCGGACGTGCCCTGGGGGCATGCCGTCGAACTGGTGTCCCGGCTCGCCCAGGACGATGTGGTGCTGACCCTGGTCAAGGACGGCGACCATCGGCTGTCGCGGCCGGAGGACATCGAGCGGCTGCTGGTCGCGGTGTCCGAGCTGTAAAAAGGCGGGGCCGGCCCCTGCTAAAATGTCCCCGGATAGCTGCCGCCGTCGATCAGCAGGTTCTGGCCGGTGATGAAGCCGGCATTGGCCGAGCATAGGAAGGCGCAATAGTCGCCGAGTTCCTCCGGCCGGCCGAAGCGCCTGGCCGGATTGCCGGCGGCGCGCGCGCGCCACAAATCCTCGAACGTCTTGCCGCCGTCTTCGACCATGGCGGCGACATGCTCGCGCTGGGCGTTGCTGTCGAAGATGCCCGGCAGCAGGTTGTTGATGGTCACGTTGCGGGCCACGGTCTCGCGGGCGAGGCCGCCGGCGAAACCGACGAGGCCCGACCGCGCCCCGTTGGACAAGCCGAGTTCGACCTGGGGGATCTTCACGCTGCGCGACACGATGTTGATGATGCGGCCGAAGCCGCGCGCCGTCATGCCGTCGACGGTGAGCCGCATCATCTCGATGTGGCACAGCATCATGGTGTCCAGCGCGTCGATCCAGTCGTCCCGGGACCAGGTGCGGAAGTCGCCGGGCAGCCGTCCGTCGGCGTTGTTGACGAGGATGTCGGGCGCCGGACAGGCCGCCATCACCGCGGCCCGCCCTTTCGGCGTCGTGATGTCGGCGGCAACCGGCGTGACCGGCACGCCGGCGGCGGTCGCGATCTCATGGGCGGCGGCAGCAATGGCGGCGGCGCCGCGGGCGACCACCGTCAGCTCGACGCCTTCCCGGGCGAGCGCGGCGGCGCAGGCGCGTCCGAGCCCGCGGCTCGCGCCGCAGACGATGGCCTTCCTGCCGCGGATGCCGAGGTCCACTGCGCCGACTGGCCGTTAGGCCGCCACCGCCGAGAGCGGCTTGAGCTTGTAGCCGTAGCGCTTGTCGAGGCCGAGTTCGGCGACGATGCGCAGCCCCTTGGCGAGCGCCTCGCCTTCCAGGTTGGTCAACGGCTTGCGCAGGTCACCGGCCGGCAGGCCGAGCGCCTTCATGAGCGACTTCACCGCCACTGGATTGATGGCCGAATAGGTGAAGTGGAGCAGCGGCAGCAGCCCGAGATAGGCGTTCTTGAACGCCTCGGCCTCGACATGGCCGGCCCACGGGGTGGAGATGGTCGCGAGCTCCGCCGGGGCCACGTTGCCGGTCATGTTGGCGGTGCCGTGTCCGCCCAGGCTCATGGTCGGCACGACAAGACCGAGGTTCGGGCTGTCGCAGCACATGACCGAAACGTCGGGGCGCGCCGCCAACACCTGGGCGACCTGGCCGACCCGGGCCGTCGATTCCTTGTGCACGACGAAATTCGGGTGGCGGAAAATCCGCAGCAGATGGTCCCAGTGCAGGTCGCTCTTCACCCGAGGCGGATTGTTGTAGAGGCCGAGCGGCAGGTCGGTGGCGTCGGCAACGTCGAGGAAGAACCGCTCGATGTCGTCCTCCGGCGCACAGATATAGGCCGGGGCCGCGAGGATCGCGCCGTCGGCGCCGTTCGCCGCCGCAAACCGCACGCTGGCGATGGTGGTCTCGGTGTTGTTGCCGGTGCACCCGTAGAACAGCGGCATCCGCGGCGTCTTCATCTTCGCGGTTTCGACGATGATCGCCTTCTTTTCCTCGGGTGACAGCATCGAGGTCTCGCCGGTGGAACCCATGATCAGCACCGCCGAAGTGCCATGGCTCTCCTGGAAGGCGAGAAGATCACGGAATGCCGCGAAGTCCACCGAACCGTCCTTGTTGAACGGCGTGATCAGGGCGACGAACGAACCCGTCAACTTGCGTGCCATCGATGTCTCCGCTTACCGGGACCCGAAGGCTATATCATCCGCCGTCCTCGGACCAAGTCTTTCCGCGGGTTCGGCAGCTTTGGTCGTGGTGAGAAGTCCTGCGGAGAGAAGTCTTGCGGAGAGAAGTCTTGCGGAGAGAAGTATCTGCGGCGGAATGACGTTCGGTCACGTGACCGTTTCAGTCACATGGCCTCGCCCATGCCGCGGATGCGCCGCGCCATCGCGCCCATGATGTAGTGGGCGAAGTTCGGCACCTCGTCCACCATGAAGCGAAATTTGCGCTGGTCGATCAGCGAGACCTCGCAGGCTTCCTTCACGCGGGCGGTCGAGGACCGCTGCGCGCTATCGATCATGGACATGAATCCGATCGCCTCGTTGGCTCCGCAGGTCTCGACGACGGTGTCGCCGATCACCATTTCGACGACGCCGGACTGGACGATGTACATGCAATTGCCGGGATCGCCCTTGGTGAAGATGATGCTGCCGGCAGCGTAGCTGACCGTCGCACCGGCCCCTTTGGCAAAGGTGCGCATGTCTATGATGGCGTTCATGACGTCGAACTCCGTGCCCCCGATGAAAAGCGGCGGGCAGTTCCCGATTATAACAGTTTCATGACGCCGCTTGGCAAGTCCGGAATGGAACTCGGCGGCAGGGTGTCGATCGGGCAACACGCCCCCAAAAATCGCCCGGCGTCGCGATATCCGTCTTTGAATTCAAACCCGACAGGTGAGATCATCATTCCGAGAGATTCTGGACATGCCGGGGGGCGGGCGAATGAACAAAGTGCTTTTTGCAAGTGCGGCGGCTTTCGCCGCTTTCGTGGCCGTCGCGCCTGCGTTTGCCGATGAGCCGCCCCCCGCACCGGTAAAGCACGTCCAGAGGGCGGCTCCGGTCCGCGCAGCCCCGGAGCGCGCGGCGCCAGCGCGCGCCGAGCCGGTGCGCACGGCGTCGGCCCAGCCGAACTGGACGGGCAGTCAGGTCGGCGGACAGGGCGGTGTCGGCAATATGGCGCAAGGCTTTGCCGAGCCGGGCGCGTATCTTTATCCCGATTGTACCGTCTTCCCCGCATCATATTGCGTAGAAACCCCATTTTCCTTCAATGGCAGCAAGACGGGCGCCACCGGCGGCGGCTTTCTCGGCTATCGCATCCAGTTCGGCTCGACCGTGGTCGGGATCGAGGGCGACATCAACGCCAACAGCCTGAGCAGCTCTTCGACCTATTCCGGGGCGAACCTCTATCGCGCCGAAAGCTTCACCGGGACGGTCAAGCAAGGCGCGGACGGTTCAATCCGCGGCCGCTTCGGCTTTCTCGTCACCCCGTGGACGATGGTCTACGGCACCGGCGGCGTGGCCTTCGGCAGCATCAGCGGGTCGTTCGGCTATAATGCCAGTGCCGATGGGATCGGTATCTGCTCCCCCTTCTGTGCTTCGGCAACGGGTGGGGGCTCTTGGAGCACCACCAGGGTCGGCGCGACCGGGGGTGGCGGCATCGAAACGATGATCACCCAGTCGCTCACCCTGCGCGTGGAGTACCGCTACTCGGATTTCGGGCGGTTCTCGGAAACCCTGCCGATAGTCACCAACTGCGCGGGCACCTGCACCTCGCCTTCGAGCGCGGCATCGATCAGCCTGCATCCGACGTACCAGACCGTCCGGGTTGGTATCGGCTACAACTTCTGACCCCTCCCGACGCGCTCTCGCGGGGACTGTTGGAATTTTGCAGGCCGCCGGCAGGTCAGCCGGCGGCCGTTTGCATGCCGCCGGCGCGCCAGCGTCCACGCTCAACGAGGCTTGTGCGCCTTCTGTCTTTGGGGCTGCGCGACGCCGCGCCGCGTCGATGAACCTCGACACGCCGGCCGATCCCTAATAACGACGACTCTGAAAGACGCGGGGTTTCCGAGGCCGGCGCCGCCTGCCGAGGTGCCTCGCGCATTGTGCCGCGGTGGGGGGCCAGACTCGCGATGACGCGGGAGGAAACCCTATGCTGTGCCCAAAGCCGCCTCGTTTCCCGATGGTTTTCCTCACGCTGCTCGTCCTCGGCGCCGGCTTCGCGCCGGCCCGGGCGCAGGACGGTGTCGCCGCGGTCAACCCGCTGGTGTCCCAGGCCAAATCGCGGATCGACCAGCGACGCTATGACGAAGCGGCGGAGCTGTACCGGCGCGCGCTCGACATTCTGGAGAAGGACCCCGACCGCAATCGTCCCTACCTCATCGACACCTTGAGCAATCTCGCGCGGACCTACGAGTTCCAGAGCCGCTATGTCGACGCCCTCGAGTTGCGCAAGCGGGCGGTGGCGTTGGGCGAAGCGACCAGCGGACGCGACAAGGGCCTCGGCCTCGCCAGCAGCCTGAACGACCTCGGCATGGCCTATGCGCTGCTCGGGCGCCTCGCCGAGGCGGAGCCGCTCAACGAGCGCGCTTTGATGATCCGCGAGAGCGCGCTCGGTAAAAACCATCGCGACGTGGCCGTCAGCCTCAACAACCTCGCCCGCATCTATGAGCGCCTCGGCCGCTACGAGGACGCCGACGCGCTGCACCGGCGCGCGATCGCGATCGAGGAAAAAGCCGCCGGGGCCAGCCGCGAGCTCGCCGTCAGCCTCAACAACCTGGCGCTCGTCGACCTCAAGGTCGGCCGCCAGGATGAGGCCGAGCAGCTCACGAAACGTGCCTTGGCGCTGCAGCAGAAGTCGCTTCCGGCGAACGACGCCGATCTGGCGCAGAGCCTCAACAACCTCGCCGTCGCCTACCGGCAGCTGGGGCGCGCCGCGGAAGGCGAGCCGCTGCTCAAGCGGGCGATCGCCATCAAGGAGCAGATCTTCGGACCAAACCATCCGGAAGTCGCCTTCCACCTCATTCCGCTCGCCAACGCCTATGTGAACCTCGGCCGCTACGACGATGCCGAGCCGCTCTACCTGCGCGCGCTCGACATCCGCCTGCGGGTGTTCGGTCCGGACCACATGGATGTCGCCTCGGTGATCAATTATCTCGCGCGGCTGCAGCTCTTGATGGGGCGCACCACCGACGCCATCGATTCGTCGCGCCGCGCCGTTCGTCTCGTGGTCGATCGGCTCAATCGTGACGCCGGGAGCCGGTCGGCCCCGGAAATCGCATCGCTGCGCGACTATTTCGATCAGAACGTCGCGATCCTGGATCGCGCGACGCAGCAGGGAATCCTCGGGCCGGAAGCCGGCTACCAGGCGTTCGAGAGCGCGCAATGGGCCAACCAGTCGACCGCGGCGACGGCGCTGGCACAAATGGCGGCGCGGTTCGGCGCCGGCAACGATCCGCTCGCAGCCGTCGTGCGCCAGCAGCAGGACGCCGTGAGCGAGCTGCACATCCTCGACCGCAGCATTCCGGCCGAGCTCGCCAAGCCCGAAAACCTCCGCGATCCAAAGCGCGAGGAAACCATGCGACGGCGCGCTGCCGAACTCGCGGCCGAGGTCGAGCGGCTCAACCAGGACATCACGGCCCGTTTCCCGGAATACGCCTCGCTGGTCAGTCCGAAGCCGCTTTCAGTCGAGCGCGTTCAGGCGTTGCTCTCGCCGAACGAGGCGCTGGTGTTCTTCCTGTCCAGCCCGAACGACAGCCATGTGTTCGCGGTGACCAAGGAACGCTTCGAATGGCGGACCATCCCGCTCGGCGCGGATGCCATGGCCGAAAAGGTCACCCGGGTGCGCCAGGGCGTCGACGTCGACGACCTCCTCAAGTCCATCGACGCCGGCAAGCCGGTGCTGTTCGATCTCGGCGCGGCCTACGAGTTCTATGCGACGCTGCTCGGACCGGTCGAGAATATCATCAAGGACAAGTCTCACCTGCTCGTCGTGCCGACCGGCGCGCTCACCGCGCTGCCGTTCCACCTCCTGGTGACGGAGCGGCCGGCGGTCGCGGTGCCGCGGCTCGAGGACATGGCGACCTACCGCGATGCCGCCTGGCTGATCAAACGGCAGGCGGTGAGCGTGCTGCCGTCGGTGGAGAGCCTCCAGGCGTTGCGCGCGTTCGCCCGCACCAGCAATGCGCCCCTGCCGATGACGGGGTTCGGCGATCCGGTGTTCAACAGCGGCGAGCCCAAACCCGCACCAACTCAGCGCGGCCCGCAACAGCGCCCCGTCAAGACCCGCGCCTATACCGACTACTGGCGCGGCGCCGGGGTGGACCGATCGCGGCTCGCCCAGGCGCTGCCCGAGCTGCGCGACACCGCCGACGAGCTCAAGGCGGTGGCGGCGAAGCTCGGCGCCGCACCGAGCGCGCTCCACCTTCGCCAGGACGCCAGCGAGACCTCGGTGAAACGGGCAAAGCTCTCCGACTACCGGGTGATCTATTTCGCCACCCACGGGCTGGTGGCGGGCGAGATCAAGAATCTCGCAGAGCCTTCACTCGCGCTGTCGATTCCCGCCCAGCCGACGGTACTCGATGACGGACTTCTGACCGCGAGCGAGGTGGCGCAACTCAAGCTCAATGCCGACTGGGCCATCCTGTCGGCGTGCAACACCGTGGCCGGCGATCGTCCCGGCGCGGAGGCGCTCTCCGGACTCGCCCGCGCGTTCTTCTACGCCGGGACCCGGGCGCTCCTGGTGTCGCACTGGAAGGTCGCGTCTGCGGCGGCCACCCGGCTCACCACCTCGACCTTCGACTATCTCAAGGCCGACCCGAAGGCGGGGCCTGCCGAGGCCTTGCGCCGCGCCATGCTGGCCTACATGGCCGATACGTCCGATCCCGACAACGCGTATCCGGCCTTCTGGGGGCCTTTCGAGGTGGCGGGCGAGGGCGCGGCGCGCTAGAGCCTCCCCGCTCTGTGATCTTGGTCACGGACGTCGGAGGCGTCCTGGGCGAACCTCACGGCATGGTTCTGCAACAAACAATCAGGATCAGCCAACGGAGGGTCATCATGAACCGGTTGAATGGTGTTATGGGCGGCATCGTGGCCGCGGGATTCATTGGTTTTCTCACCCTCGGCCCGGCTGCCGCGGGCGAGGTGCTCTCGAGCCAGCAAATCCTCGATGCCTTGACGGTGTCGCCGAAGGCCGCGAATTTTGCCGCCAAGCTGGGGCAGTCGAGGTCGATGACCTACGATGATCGCGGCGACTACAAGCTGGCGAGCGCGCCGTCGATGCCGCACATCGATCTCGAGGTTTATTTCGATTTCGACTCCGCGGAGATCACCCCGAAGGCGGAAGGCCAGCTGCGCGAGCTCGGCAAGGCGCTGACCGATGCCAAGCTGCAGGGCTCCACCGTTGCGATCAACGGCCACACCGACGGCGCCGGCGGCGATGCCTTCAACAAGAAGCTGTCGGAACGCCGGGCCGTCATGATCAAGCAGTACCTCGTCGATAACTTCAGCCTGTCGGTCTCCGGCCTGAAGACCGCCGGGTACGGCAAATCCCACCTCAAGAATGCGGCCGACCCGCTCGCGGCCGAGAACCGCCGCGTCGAGGTGGTGAACCTCGCACCCCAGGTCCAGGCGCAACGCTGAAGGCCCCGCCGGCAGGAGCCGGTCCGCCGCCCTTCTTGATCGGTCATTCGCCGGGGCTTGCCCCGGCGAAACGTCTTTTGACGAGCCATCGTCCCGCCCGATCGGGTTCGCTGCCTCCGTCGCCAGATGGAGGCGCCTATCCCTGGCGAATCCGCAGCGGCTTGATCGCGAGGTCGCCAGCAAGCCTGTCGAGCTGCGCGAGCAGCGCGGCGGGCAATGGCACGCCGTCGCGCTGCCGCTCGATCCGGCATTCGCGCCGGCGGTCGCCGGGCAGGCGGATCTCGGCCGTGCCGGGCATGCGCTGGGACGCGCGCAGGTCGTTCAGGTGGCGGTCGGTCTCGGCAACGAAGGTCGCCAGCGGCACGAAGCGCTTGATGTCGATGGCCACCATGAAATGGCCGGTGTTGGTCACGCTGGAATCGTCGGCGTTGAAGTCGACGACGTCGCGCCCGAACGCCGCGCCGTTGAGCACGCCGCCGAGCAGGCCGAGCATGATGGCGAGGCCGCTGCCCTTATAGGCGCCGATCGGCAGCAGCAGGCCCTGAGCGCTGCGCCTCGGATCGGTGAGCGGACCTCCGCTGTCGCGGTCGATCAGCCATCCCTCCGGCATGTCGCGTCCGGCGAGCGCATATTTCTTGACCGTCCCGTAAGAGACGATGGTGGTCGCCATGTCGAGCACCACCGCACCGTCGCCCGACGGCACCGCGATGCCGAGCGGATTGGTGCCGAGCAGCAAATCCGTTCCGCCCCACACCGCCATGTGGTTGGCGTTGGCGACGGCAGAGTAGAGCCCGATCATCCCGTACGGGACCGGCATCGCGGCGTAGAGTCCGGCGGTGCCCGCGTGATTCGATCCGCGCACGCCGACCCAGGCGACGCCGGCGTCGCGCGCGAGCGCGATGGCGGTGTCGGCGGCGCGGCTCACCACGAGATGGCCCATGCCGTTGTCGCCGTCGACGAGCGCGGTCGCCGCCGCGGTCTTGGTCACGGTTATGTCGGGCCTGGTGTTGAAGCCGCCGGCCCGGATGCGGCGGACATATTGCGGCAGCCGAAAGATGCCATGGGCATCGGCGCCGGTAAGGTCCGCCTCGGTCATCAGCTCCGCGACTTTGGCGGCATCGATGCCGGGAAGGCCGACGGCGGCCAGCGAGTCGCCGATGAAGCTTTCGATGACGCGGGGCGCGAAGCGGTAGTCCGCGTCTTGCTCGCGGGCGGCGGTGCGGTCGTCCATCAGCGAACCTCATGCCGGATGCGGAACCCACCGATGGTCTCGGGGCTCCTTGTTGCAGGGCGGTGTTCTATACGCTGCGCCGCGCCGGTGCCAGGGGCCGCGAGCGTTCGAACGGATCGCGGTGTGGCGCGGGGACGGCCGTGGCGACGCTGCGTCACAGGGCCGCCGTCACAGGGCCGGTTTGACGCCGCGATGCGCGGCTCTACCCTGCGGTCTCGGAACAGCAAGGGGCGCCGCGTGCCGATCATCTACCGACCTGCCTGTGCCCACGACCTGCCACCTGCCGGTGCGTTCGTCGTCGCCAGCATCAACGACCTCACGCAGCGTCACGGCTTCGGTGCGGTCGCTGGCGTGCGTCCTCCGGCCTTTTCCCAGTTCTCGCTCCGCGACGATCCCGCCGGCCTGTGGGTCGCGGAAGAAGACAGCGACATGCGCGGGTTTGCCTTCAGCTGGGCGTGCGGCGACCTGTGGTTCCTGGCGCAACTCTTCGTCGCCCCGGGCCGACAGGGCCAAGGGATTGGCCAGACCCTGCTGACGCACGCCCTCGCGCATGCGCAGAAAACCAATGCGGCGACCCGGGCCCTCATCACCTTCGCCTTCAACAGGGTCTCGCAGGGCCTGTATCTGCGCAACGGCATGTTTCCGCGCTGTGCGATCTACGATTTCGCGGTGGCGCGGGAGACCTTGCTGCCGCACCTCCCGGTCTCGCCGTTGCGACGGGTTCCCGTAGCGGACGCCGCTTCCGATCTTCGCGCGCTCGTCGAGATCGACGCCTGCGCGCTGGGGGTTTCGCGGGAGAAGCATCACCGGTTCCTCATCGGCGATGGCGTACGCGGCGTCCTCCTGTACGCAGGCGAGGAATGCGTCGGCTATGCCTATGTTTCATCCGATGGCCATGTCGGACCGCTCGCCGTGACGCGGCAGGCCGTTCTGGCCGACGCGTTCGCGGCCGCGCTGAAGCTCGCGGCGGAGGGCGGCGCTGCGCAGGTGTCGGCCTTCATCCCCGGGGGGTGCGAGGCCGCCTTGAGCCTCGCCGACAAGCTCGGGATGCGCATCTCGCTGCCGATGGTGCTGATGTCCACGCGCGACTTCGGCGATTGGCGACTCTATCTCCCGCGCAACCCCGGCTTCATGTGATGATGCGGATCGGTTCGCCGAAGCGCGTGAGCCCGCGTCTCATTCCCACAGGCGCACGCTCGCTTCGCGGGCGGCGTTCTCCATGGTGAGGAACACCGCGCCCTCGCGGGCGAGCCGGTCGAGCAGTTCCTCGAGCGCCAGCATGCGATAGCCGCGGCCGATCACGTAGGGGTGCATGGTGTAGGTGAGGATGCCCCACTCCACCGTTTTCTTCATGTAGAGGAACTCGTCGAGCCAGTTCGCCATCACCGCGCGGGCGGATTGCAGCCCCGGCAACACGGTCTGGGCGGTGCGCAGGAACTCGAAATGGGGATAGTCGTCGAGCGACCAGCTGATCGGCATCTCGATCACCGCGGTCTCCTCGCCGAACCGGTAGGGTTCGCCGAGCTTCGCGACGTCGCCGCGGCGCGCCCGGTAGGGCCAGTAGTCGGCCCCCATCAAGCTCGAATCGTAGGCAAAGCCGTGCGCGACCAGGAGGTCGATGGTGTTGGCGCTCAGGTCCCACGACGGCGAGCGATAGCCGCGCGCCTTGCGTCCCGTCAGCCGCAGGATCGCCGCGTTGGCGCGCACGAGGTCGGCCTCTTCCGCCTCGCGGCTCTGGTCGGCCGGCGGCACATGGGCCCAGCTGTGATGGGCGATCTCGTGGCCGGCCTCGACCACCGCCTCGCATTCCCGCGGAAACGAATCGATGGTGAAACCCGGGGTGAACCAGGTCGCGGCAATGCCGCGGCTCGTCAGCATGTCGAGGATGCGCGCGCTCGCCCGTGCGCCGAATTCGCCGCGCGACAACGGCGTCGGCGTCGTGAGGCCGCGCGCGATGAAGCCCGACATGGTGTCGAAATCGAAGGTGAGGCAGACGATGTGACGCGGCACGGTGTCATCCCAAACGACGCGGTGACCCGACTATAGCATTGCGCGGATGCCAGGGCCGGCCTAACCAGTCCCGCGCGCTCAACGGAATCCAAAATGGCCCCCCGCACCGTCGGCATCATCCTCAACGGCGCCTCCAGCCGGATCGGCTCGACCCAGCATCTCAAGCACGCGCTCGCCCCGATTCGCGCGGAGGGCGGCCTCGTCGTCGGCGCCGACCGGGTGATGCCGCGCGTCCTTCTGGTGGGGCGGGACGCGGCGCGCCTCGCCGCGCTGGTGCGCGAGCACGGGGTCGAGGGATTCTCGACCGATCTCGATGCCGCGTTGTCCGATCCCGCCTATGAGGTGCTGTTCGACGCCGCCGTCACCCACCAGCGCCGCGCAACGCTCGAAAAGGCGATCGCGGCCGGCAAGCACGTCTATTCCGAGAAGCCGGTGGCCGCGACGGTGGCGGAGGGGCGCGCGCTGCTGGCGGCAATCGATGCGCGCGGCCTCAAGCATGCCGCGGTCGAGGACAAGCAGTATCTGCCCGGGCTGCGCAAGCTCGCGGCTCTCGCGCAGGACGGTTTCTTCGGCCGCGTGGTCGGCTTCAAGCTCGAGTTCGGCTGGTGGGTGTTCGACGGCTTCGAGGAGCGCTGCCAGCGGCCGAGCTGGAATTACCGCAAGGCGGGCGGCGGCGGCCTCATCCTCGATATGTACTCGCACTTCCGCTACGTGATCGAAAGCGTGCTGGGGCCGGTCCGGCGCGTCGTCGCCGCCGCGGCGACCACGGCGCCGGAGCGGGTCGACGAAGCGGGCGAGCGCTATGCCGCCGACGTCGAGGACCACGCGCTCACGCTCGTCGAGCTCGAGTCCGGCGCCGTAGGCTCGATCATCGCGTCGTGGGCGACGCGGGTGCGGCGCGACGATCTCCTCACCTTTCAGGTCGACGGCACCAAGGGCTCCGCGGTCGCCGGCCTGCATCGCTGCTACGCACAGGCGCTCGCCGACACGCCCAAGGTTGCCGCCTTCAATCCGATCGCCGACCTCGGCATCGATTATGCGAGCCGCTGGCAGCAGGTGCCGGCGACGGGTCCCCATCCCAGCCCCTATCGGGTCGGCTGGGAGGATTTCCTGCGCCACCTCGTTGCCGGCACGCCGCTGCGTTCGGACTTCAATGCCGGCATCCGCGATGTCGGGTTCGCCGAGGCGTGCCACCGCAGCCTGGCGCAGGGCGGGTGGGTGCAACTCGACGACGTGCTGAAATGACGGCGATACTTGGTCCCGCCATGCCGGACCCGCCGATGCCGGACCCACCGGTGCCCGGCCCACCGATGCCCGCGCAGACGCCGCACGAAACGCCGACCGCCCTCGTCACCGGCACCTCGACCGGCATCGGTCGCGTGATCGCGCTTGCGCTCGCGCGCGCAGGCTACGATCTCGCAGTCACCGAGGTCGAGACCGGACGGCTGGGCGCGCTCCTCGATGAGCCGGAGATGCAGGGACGCAAGGTAGTGCCGGTGGCACTCGATCTGTCGTCGCCCGACAGCATCGCCGCCGCCTTCGCCGAGGCATCGGCGGCGCTGTCCCGCATCGATGTCCTCGTCAACAATGCGGGGCGCGCGCTGATCCGGCCGGCCGCGGACGTGACGCGCGCGGAGTGGGACGCGCTGATCGCGGTCAATCTCACCGGCACGTTCTTTCTCACCCAGCAGTTCGGGCGTCACGCCATGGCGCGAGGCGGCGGCAGCGTCGTCACCATCGTGTCGACCCACGGCATGACCGGCATCGCCGGACGTTCCGTCTACGGCATCGCCAAGGCGGGGCTGATCCAGATGACCCGGATGCTTGCGATCGAATGGGCGCCCTACGGCATCCGCGCCAACGCGGTGGCGCCGGCCACCGTGCTGACGCCGTCTCGCGCCGATATGCTGGGCGATCCGCAGGCCCGCGCGCGCATGCTGGCGCGCATCCCGAGCGGCCGCTTCGTCACTCCGGAAGAGGTCGCCGCCGCCGTGGTGTTTCTCGCCGCGCCCGAAGCGGCCTCGATCACCGGGCAGGTGCTGGCCGTGGATGGCGGCCTCACCGCGCAGTGAGAGGCGCGGCGCGTGTGGCGGACGGCGTAACCCGACCCGCGCGTCATTCCGGCGCCGCGGTGGAGCCCGGAATCCACTTTCGGCGAACGGCCGCCGGCGTCCGGGTTCGCGCGCAGGGCGCCCGGCATGACGGCGTCTATCGACGTTACGGATTGAACATCGCCGACCACTCGTCGCGCAGCATCTTCAGCTTGTCGGCGGAGAGCGCCTTCCAGTCGACGTCGACCAGCTTGAGGCTGTCGATGCTCGGGGCATATTCGGGCAGCGGGCTCTTGAACCCCGAGCGGCCGGAGACCATGGCCTCGCCTTTCACCAAAATGGTCTGGCCTTCTTCCGACAGGATGAAGTCGATCCACAGCTTCGCGGCGTTCGGGTGCGGCGCTTTCTTGAGGATGAACATGCTCTGCGGCAGCAGCACCGAGCCTTCGGTGGGAAAGATGAATTTCAGCTTGCCGCCTTTTTGATTGTACTGGTAGGCGCGGGTCGGCATGCCGGAGAACGACATCAGGTCCTCGCCGGTGACCAGCCGTCCGGCAATCTGCTCGGAGCGGATGAGGAACGACGGCTTCATCTTGGCGAGGCTCTTGAAGTAATCCTGATTGAGCACCTCGCGCTGGCCCGCATAGGTCGCAAGATAGGCGACCGATTTTGCGACGTCGCCGACCGTGATCCGGCCCGGCGGCACCGCGTTGATGACGTCCTTCCACGACTTGCCGTCGAATTTGAGCTGATCGCTGCTCCACATCGGGACGAACAAATAGGCGCCGTTGAAGGCGAACACGCCGGGCTTGCCGAGGCCGCGGGCAAACGCATCGGCGTAATACTTGTATTCGGGGAACTCATAGTCGAGCGCGTCGCCGGCTGCGGCGCGCTCGAACACCCAGGGTGGCGAGCCGACCGCGGCGATGTCGATGGTCACGCGGTTGGCGTTGATCTCCTGCTCGACCCGGGTCACCAGGCCGGCGGTGGCGGACAGCTGATAGTGGACCTGGAACGCGGCCGGCAATCCGTAGCGCTTGCGGAAGGCGGCGGTGAGCGCGTCGTTGGTCTCGGGCTGGATGACCACGTCCCAATAGACGAGGCTGCCTTCCTTCTTCGCGCCGTCGATGAGAGGCCCGAGCCGCGCCTTCTCCGGTGCCGACGCGCCTTGCATGGCCGGCGGCTCCTGGGCGGCCGCGCCCCCGGCGAGGCAGCACCCGAACAGGACGGCGAGCAATGTGCGGCGAGGGTTCATGGTGTTCTCCCGGGCGTTTCTGATCGGCCGGATCGTAGAGACGCCTCCACCGTCGTGCAACGCGGCGCAGTCGGCGTGGCCTGCGTCGGTTGATCGCAAAGCGGCCGGGGTGGCATTGTCGCGCCGCGGCGCCGACGCCGGCTCGACGCCTGCCACCCGCCTTGTCGCGGGACCAGCCTTGTGTTTTGCTGCCGCCGCCCAGCTCGGGCGCTCGAGCCAAAAACGCGGATCGGCTGAACGGCGCAGGCGTCGCTTCGCTCGGACGACGGCCGGTCCCGGAGAACACGGACACAGCAACAGGGGAGAGAACCAATGCACCGGATCATGACGATTTCGATTTCCTTGGCGGCGCTTGCCGCCGGCGGCACCGCCTTTGCGCAGCAGGCGCCGCAATCGCCGAACATGACCTTCTTCGTCGCCAGCAGCGGACCGGGCAAGGGAGGGGATCTCGGCGGGATCGACGCCGCGGATGCGCGGTGCCAGTCGCTGGCGCTCGCTGCCGGCGCCGGCAACAAAGTCTGGCGCGCCTATCTCAGCAGCACGCCGAGCGGCGCCGTGAAGGTCATCAATGCGCGGGACCGCATCGGCAAGGGGCCGTGGCAGAACTTCAAGGGCGAGGTGATCGCGCAGAACGTCGACGATCTCCACAGCGCAGGCACCAAGCTCGGCCAGGACACCGCGCTTACCGAGCGCGGCACCAAGATCTCGGGTTTCGGCATGACGCCCAACTGGCATGACGCCATGACCGGCTCCACCCCCGACGGCCGCGCGTTCGACGGCAACCTCAACCTGACCTGCAACAATTACACCAGCAACGCCTTCGGCAAGGTGCAGCTCGGCCACATCGACCGCCGCGGCCCCAACGAGAGCGACCAGATGCGGTCGTGGAACTCCTCGCACATGTCGCGCGGCTGCAGCCAGGAAGACCTGGTCGCCACCGGCGGCAACGGGCTGTTCTACTGCTTCGCGCAATAGCGTTCCGGGGTGCGGCCGTCATGCGCCGCACCTCACCCAGGCATTCAATGCGTGACAGCCCGGCCGTTCCCGCGCGGCGCGGCGGCGCGTATCCCCGGAAGATGCGCGCTAATTGCCGCGCGGCGCGGCCTGACCGAGCGGGCCATGGGCGGCGTTCCGGCGGTGCTTTTCCACCGGACGCACCGCGCCGGTCACCTCTGCCGGGGCGAGCTGGTTTTCCAGGTGATCGATGCGCTTGGTGAGGGCGTCGAATTCGTGACGGTTATGCTCGGCCTGTTCGTCCAGCGTGGTGCGCAGGGTCAGGACATCGGTGCCGCCGTTGGCGAGGCTTTCCAGCGGGTCGACTGGCAGCAAGGCGCGGAACTTGGCCTTGAGCAGCGCCATCTCCTGGTTGAGCTCGGCGATGCGCTCGGACTGGACGGCATCGCGGTTGGCGATGTCCTGGGTGTGGGAATCGAGCGTCGCGGCTTCACCGATCATCCGCTCGAGCGAAGCCCTGAGCTCGGTGATCTCCGTCTTGCGCCGGCCAAGCTCGGCGCGCATCTCGGTGTTCGCTCCGAAGCCCGCCGCCTGCATCCATGCGTGCACCGTGCCGTTCGCGATGCCGCTGACGCCGACGCCGAACATGACGGCAGCCACCAGGATCATCGCGATGAGGAGCGCGAACGCGACGGTGTCTTTCGGCGGTGGGGCATCAACGTCGAGCGCGGCCATGCAAAACTCCGGTACGCAGCATGGCATTTGATAACCATGAACCGCTTTCGGAATTGCTAACGTTTGCCGTCCGTCAGGCCGAAGCGAGCAGGTGCGACGAAATCGCGCCCGCGTTGCGGGAAGCGGCCCGGGTTCCGCGGTAGGACCGGGCAAGAATCCGCCTTGACGCGGGCGACGGCTCCTTTGCATGGGGTTGTTTTGCGAAAAATTCCCGGGCGACGGTTGCGCAGGCGGAGCATGTCCCGGTGCCGCACCCTCATCGGGTGCCCTGTTGAGCGCTCCGCGCCGCCGTCACGGCCTCGGCATCACGTGTCCGCAGGCCTTGCAGGTGCGGAAGGCCTCGCTGTCGAAGAAGCGTGCATAGGCCTTCGACACCGGGTCGCTGCGGTAGTCATGCACTTGCGCCGTCTCCTCGTGCAGCGGTGCGTCGCAGCGCGGACAGAACCACAGGAATCGATCGACCTCGCCGGCGCGGCGCTGACGCTCGATCACCAGGAGATAGGCATCGGGTGGAAACCGGGGTGAATGCGGCGTGCCGGCGGGCGTATAGATGGTCGAGCCTTCGGGGACCACCGCGATCTCTTCCTTGCCGTCCGGCGTGCGGTAATGCAGGCGCATCTCGCCCTTGATCATCAGCATGACCTCGTCGCTCGGATTGACGTGAAACTCCGAACGGTACTCGCGGCCGCGGGCGACGAAGGCGAGCGATTCCGGCTCCTGCCACAGCACGCTGACCCGTTCGCCCCGTGCGGCGATTTCGCGGCCGCGCGCGAGGAGGTCGACGATCGGCATCTTGAACATGGGCTTGTCCTCGTTGCAGCGGGATGTCCGGTCGCCGAAGCGGGCGGTGCCGGACCGCGCCGCCTGCGATTCGAACGCTCCCGGGTGGCAGGCTCTCAATGGCCCGGCAGCACCAGGAATTTCGGCTTGCTGGGCAGCGTCTCCTTCGACACCACCACCGACGGCACCTCGGCGTACTCGATGGCGTATTGCCGGCTCACCCGTTCGAGGAAGCTCCGCAGCGTGAACGTCGAGAAGAAATGCATCGGGATCATCAGCGGCGCCTTGATCGACTGCACCACCTCGACCATGCCCTCCATGTCCATGGTGTAGGCGCCGTCGACCGGCACCAGGAGGACATCGATGCGCCCCATCTCGTCGAGCTGCTGCTGGGTCAGCGTGTGATGGAGATGGCCGAGATGGGCGATGCACAGGTTGCCCATTTCGAACACGAAGATCGAGTTGCCGTTGAATTCGGTGCCGCCGTTCCAATTGCGGATGTTGGTGGAGACGCTGCGGACCCGCACGTCGCCGAACGAGACGTCGTGGCCGGCCGGCTTGCCGTCGTCGCGCCAGCCGCGGAGCACGAACTTGATGTCCGGATCGGGGCGGTCGGTGTAGTGGGTCGAATGGGCGTGGTTCATGGTGATGATGTCCGGCAGCACGAGCGGCCGGACGAAGTCGTTATAGTCGGTGGCGATGCGCACGAGTTTCGGGCTCTCGAGCAGAAACGTCGAATGGCCGCTGTAGGTGATGCGGACCTGTCCGTCGGCGAGTGCGGCGAGGCTGAAACCGGCGGGGATCGCCCGCGGTGGCCCCGAGGCGACGAGGCCCGGGCAGCTCTCCCGCATCTCCGGCTTGCCGGGGACAGGCGCCTGGGCCTGCAGCGGCGCCAGGAAGAGCCCTATCAGGCCGGCGGCGAGGCTCAGCCGGCGCGCTACGGCGACAAAGGCGGACATGCGAGGCTCCGTGAGGGTGGTCACCGCAGTGGCGCCACCCGACAGCGCTCCCATCCGATCCCGCACGCCGCCCCGACCGAGAGCGAGGCGGCCTGACCTTGTCGGAGTGCCGGGAACACGATGACGGGCCGGACCACGCCGGGCGAGCTTAGCTCAAAAGCCGGTCGGGAACGCAAGCTTTGTGGGCTTGCGCAGGCACCGTGACGGAACAAGGGAGAGCCCCGGCGGCAAAGGCCGGGGTGGGAGCACGGCGGTGCCGCGCGGATCAGCGCGACGCGATTAGCCCGCGGCTCGTCACCACGACCCATCGGCCGTCCTGGCGCCGGATCCCCTCGATGCGGCCGAGGCCGGGGACATTATCGCCGGGGATGACTTCCAGGATGCCGTTGCGCGGGGATTGGATCATCGCCCCGCCGTTGAAGACGTCGCGCAGAATCCATCCGTCCAAGACCGGAGCCGGTGCCGGCACTGCGGCGCGCGGCGGCTCCCCCAAGGTCGCGGTACGGTTGCCTGCCGCGGCGGCAGACGCGGCGGAGGGCACCGATCCCGTGGTTTCGGTCGCGGCGCTGCCTCCTGCCGCAAGGCGGTGGTCGATGCGTTCGAGCGACTCGGTGGTCCGTGCGAGCTTGCTGCCGGTGTCGGCCTGGGCCTTCTCGGCGCGGTCGAGACGGTCCGCGATCTTGGCGATTTGCGTGCTCGACTGCTTGGCGGAGCCTTCGATGCTGGCCTTCATGGTCGCCAGTTCGTGGTCGATCCGGCCGAGCGCCGCGGTGTAGGCCATAGGGTCGGTGGCGGGGGCGGCGACCGGCATCGGCCTGAGACGGAGCAGGCCTGCCGTCGCGCCCGATCCGATCGCGGCGCCGAGCAGCACGGCGATCATGCTGACGGCTGCGGGTGTCAGCGCGAACCGGCGGGATTTGGCTTTCGGCGCGCCCGCCTTCGGCGCATCGCCGGCGGTGGTCTCTTCGGGGCGCGGGAGCCGCAGCATCAGCGCGGTGCCGCGCATCGCGATCTGCGACGCTTCGGGTTCGCTCGCGCGTGTCGGCACCGGATGATCGGGCTTTGCCGCCTCGGCAGGCTGTTGTGCCTCTCCGTCCGGCATGATGGAAGGGGACTCGACGTGGGGAAGCGACCCGGCCGGACCTGAACCGTCCCCCGGAGTCTTGTCGGCGTTGTGATCGCTGTCGAACTCACTCATCGGCTGCTCCGCAGGCTCCCCCGGCTGCGCACGCTACGCAGGGATGCTTACCAAGCCGTTACTTTTTTCCGGATACGAATGAATTTCGTCTGAGCGATCAGGAGGATGCGTTTGGGCGACGCCGGCGTTCCGAAACACCCGGGGGGTGCGTCGCCCTGGGCGAACCGACGGACGGCCTATCCCAGCAGCCCGTGCTCATGGGCGAGCACCTTGAGGGAGGCTTCGGGGCGGGCGCCGATGTGCGAGATGACCTCGGCGGCCGCGAGCGCACCGAGCTGCGCCGCTTTTTCCCGGCTGGCCCCGCCGGCGAGACCGAACAGGAAGCCGGCGGCGAACAGATCGCCGGCGCCGGTGGTGTCGACCACCCGGGACACCGGGAATGCCGGCGCGGCGATGGTATTTGCGCCCTCGATCACGACGCAGCCTTTTTCGCTGCGGGTCACGACGGCAAACCGGGCGTCGGCCCGCAACGCCGCGAGGGCGGCATCGAAGTCGGCGCTCTGATAGAGGCTGCGCAGCTCGTTCTCGTTGGCGAACAGCAGGTCCACGGTGCCGGACCGCAGGAGGTCCAGGAACTCGTGGCGCCAACGGTCGACGCAGAAGGCGTCCGACAGCGTCAGCGCCACCAGCCGGTTGGCCTCGTGGGCGATGGTCGCCGCCTTGATGAAGGCCTGCTTGGCGTGCGGGGGGTCCCACAGATAGCCTTCGAGATAGGTGATCGCCGCGCTCGCCACCGTGACGGGGTCGATGTCGCGCGGATGCAGATCCTGGGCGGCGCCGAGAAACGTGTTCATGGTGCGCTCGCCGTCCGGGGTCACCAGGACGTAACAGCGCCCGGTCGAGGGCCCGTCGGCCGCCGGAGCGGTGTCGAAGGCGACGCCGGAGGCGCGGATGTCATGGGCGAAGGCGGCACCGAGCTGGTCGTCCTTGATCTTGCCGACGAACGCGGCGCGGGCGCCGAACCCGGCGGCGCCGACGATGGTGTTGGCGGCGGAACCGCCGGAGATTTCCACCGCCGGTCCCATCGCGTCGTAGATCTGGGCGGCACGCGCCTCGTCGATCAGCGACATCGTGCCCTTGCGCATGTCATGGGTCGAGAGAAAGCCGTCATCGGCACGGGTGATGACATCGACAATGGCGTTGCCGAGGCCGAGAACGTCATAGCGGGCGGCGGTCATGGTTGTGTTTCACGGCTGAAGGAAAAAGGTGGCGCACTATAGCGACCACCCCTGCGCTTGCAACGCTGCAATGCCGGGTCGGGGCACCTCCCTCGCCACATGGGTGCGATAGCTGATCCGGAAGTCGGTGCCGCGTTGATGCTACCCTGCGACCCGGAGGCTGCCGAATGTCCCTTGCGCGCGATGTCACCACCGTCGGTGCCGCGACCCTGACGTCCCGCCTGCTCGGGTTTCTGCGCGATGCAGGGGTCGCCGCGATCCTCGGCGCCGACGTCCTCTCGGACGCCTACTTCGCCGCGTTGCAGATCCCCAATTTGTTCCGGCGGCTGCTGGCCGAGGGCGCGCTCAACTCCGCCTTCGTGCCGATGTGGATCCGGATCCGCGAGGAGAGCGGGCCCGAGGGCACCCGCGCATTCGGCGAGCAGGCGCTGGGCGCGATGGCGCGCGCGCTCGGCCTCCTGGCCCTGCTCTGTCTGGTCGGTGCTCCGCTCGTCGTCCACGTCATCGCGCCGGGGTTTGCCGGCTCCGGCGAACGGTTTCCGCTCGCCGTCACGTTCGTTCGCCTCTCGGTGCCCTATGTCGCGCTGTCGGGCATCGTGGCCGTCGCGGCTTCCGCGCTCAACGCCCAGGGCCGGGTCGCCGCCGCGGCGTTCGGCCTCGTGGTGTTCAACGGCGTGCTCCTCGCCGCGGTATTGGTGCTGCTCGCTCTGGGCGTCGAGGCGTCGCCGGCGGCGGCCGGCGTGTTGTCCGCCACCGTGGTCGCGGCCGGCGCCGCGCAGCTGCTGTGTGTCGGCTTCGCCTGGATGCGGACCGCCGAACGACCGCGGCGGCTCTCGTTCGCGACCTCGCCGGCGGTGCGTCGCTTCCTGGTCCAGGCGCTTCCCGGCGTGCTCGCCGGAGGGATTCCCCAGCTGAAATTGATGGCCGGCGCGATGGTGGCGTCATCGTCCCAGGCGGCGGTGTCGTGGCTCTACTACGCCAATCGCCTTTACGAGCTGCCGCTCGGCGTCATTTCGATCGCGATCTCCTCGGTGATGGTGCCGGCCATCGCGGCGAGCCTGCGCAGCGGCGATCGCACCGACGGCGCCGCGGCGCAGTCGCGCGCGCTCGAGCTCGCGCTCGCGCTCGCGTTGCCGGCGGCAACGGGATTCGCCGTGCTGTCGCAAGCGATCGCCGGCGGCCTGTTCCAGCGCGGCGCGTTTGGTCCGCACGACACCGCCATGGTGGCGGCGGCACTCGCCGCCATCTCGGCGGGCCTGCCGGGACATTCGCTGGAGAAAGTGTTCGGTGCGGTGTCGTTCGCCCATGAGGACACCCGCACGCCGATGTATGCGGCGCTGTGCGGGCTCGCGACCGCGGTCGCCGGCTCGCTGCTGCTGTTTCCGCACTACGGCCATGTCGGGATTGCGGCCGCGATCGGGCTGTCCGGATGGGTCGGCGCGAGCCTTCTCGCGGTCGTCCTGTGGCGCCGCGGCTGGCTGCGCATCGAGCCCGCGGCGCTGCGGCGGATTCCGCGGATCGTCCTCGCCACCGCGATCATGGGCGCGGTCATCGCCGGCAGCGACGCGGTGCTGACGACGACCTTCGGCCTTTCCGGCTCGTCGCTCGGCCGCATCGTGTCGCTGCTCGGCCTCGTCGCCGCAGGTCTTGCGATCTATCTCGGCGCGCTGCAGGCCTTTCATGTGGCTTCCCTGCGGACCCTTCTCGCGGCCATCCGCCAGCGCTTCTAGAGCCGCCCCTTGCCTGCGGCGGCCGGGGATGGCATGGACCGCACCGATCGAAGGAGAGCGAAGCGATGGCGTTCAAGGAACTGGTGTTTTCCGGGGTCCAGCCGACCGGCAATCTGCATCTCGGCAACTACCTCGGCGCCATCGTGAAGTTCGTCGCCCTGCAGGCGCGCTACGAGTGCATCTATTGCGTGGTCGACCTGCACGCGATCACGGTGTGGCAGGACCCGGCGGAGCTCAAGCGCAACATCCGCGAGGTCACCGCGGCGTTCATCGCCTGCGGCATCGATCCGAAGCAGCAGATCGTGTTCAACCAGAGCCAGGTCGCCGAGCACGCCGAGCTCGCCTGGGTCTTCAATTGCGTGGCGCGGCTCGGCTGGCTCAACCGCATGACCCAGTTCAAGGAGAAGGCCGGCAAGGACCGCGAGAACGCCTCGATCGGGCTCTACGCCTATCCGACCCTGATGGCGGCGGACATCCTGGTCTATCGCGCCACCCACGTGCCGGTCGGCGAGGACCAGAAGCAGCATCTCGAGCTCGCGCGCGACATCGCGCAGAAGTTCAACAACGACTTCGCGGCGTCGATCTCCGCCTGCGGATTCGGCGATGCCTTCTTCCCGCAGCCGGAGCCGCTGATCCAGGGGCCGGCGACGCGGGTGATGTCGCTGCGCGACGGCACCAAGAAAATGTCGAAGTCGGACCCGTCCGACAATTCGCGCATCAACCTCTCCGACGATGCCGATGCCATCGCCCAGAAGGTCCGCAAGGCCAAGACCGATCCCGAGCCGCTGCCGAGCGAGGAAAAGGGCCTGGAGAGCCGCCCCGAGGCCGACAATCTGGTCGGCATCTACGCCGCGCTCGCCGATACGCCGAAAAGCGCGGTGCTCACGCAGTTCGGCGGCGGCCAGTTCTCGACCTTCAAGATGGCGCTGGTCGATCTCGCGGTGGCGAAGCTCGGGCCGATCGGCGCGGAGATGAAGCGCCTCGTCGCCGACACCGCCTACATCGATTCCGTGCTCGCCGACGGGTCGGCGCGTGCCCAGAAGCTCGCGGCGGAGACGATGAAGCCGGTCAAGGACATCGTCGGGTTCATCCGCCGGCCGTGCTGACCCCACTCCCTGTGCAGCGCCGTGGTTTCGCTTGTGCTGCAGCGCGAAGCCGTGGCACGATCCCGATCCGAGATGCAGCGTTCAGCGATCGGTGCCGTTCGCGGCGCCGGGGGGCGAGATGAGCCGTAAGCGCCGCAGCTACGAGGCCGGCCACAAGCCGAAGTTCCTCGTCGTCATCGACGACACGCCGGAATGCGACCGTGCGGTCTATTTCGCGAGCCGCCGTGCCGCCCGGGTCGCCGTCACCGTGGTCATGCTGCGGGTGATCGAGACCACCGACCACAGCCAGCAGTGGCTCGGCGTCGCCGACATCATGCGCGCCGAGGCGCGCGAAGAGGCCAACGCCATGCTGGCCAAGGTCGCGGCGCGCTGCAACGGCATCGCCGGCATCACCCCGGAATGCGTGATCCGCGAGGGCGACACTACCGCGGAAATTCTCGGGCTGATCGAGGAGGATGAGGACATCGCCGTGCTCGTGCTCGCCGCCGCCGCCGACAGCGAGGGGCCCGGGCCGCTGGTGGGAAACCTCGCCAAGACCGCCGGCTCGTTTCCGATTCCGGTGGCGATCGTGCCCGGGCATCTCGGAGACGATGACCTCGACGCCATGAGCTAGGGCCGCGAGGCGTTCCCCGATCGCCCGCGCACAATGGGTGTCATTGCCGGTCGAGCGGACGGTCAAGCCGGGCGATGACAGATAACGGGTGGGACAGCTCGGCGATGAGCGTTGGCTTACTCCGACTGCTCCCATTACCTTTCCGGCGCGCCGGAACGTGGTGTAGGGTGTGCCAGAGCCGCCTTGGGACGTGCCGAAGATCCCCGATTGTCCAATGGCGGCGTTGGTGCCGGCGGCCGGCGCGACCTGTCGAAATCTCGTGACTCGCGAGCCGGTGCTCCTCGCCCGTCTCCCGCCGCCGGATCACACCGATGGAATTCTCCCGCCGCCGATCGTTCCGTCTCTCCGCGGCTCTCGCGGCGCTTGTCGTCTTTGCGGCGATGGCGGCTCTTGCCGGCGCGCCGCGTACGGCGCGCGCGCAGAGCTATCCGGCGCGGCCGATCACCATGATCGTGCCGTTTCCCGCCGGTGGCGCAACCGACACCCTCGCGCGCTTTCTCGGCGAACAGCTGCGGGCGCGACTGGGTCAGCCTGTCGTCATCGAAAATGTCACCGGCGCGGCCGGCAGCATCGCCGTCGGACGGGCGGCGCGTGCGCCCAATGACGGGTACACGCTGAGCATCGGCACCTTGACGACCCATGCCCTGATCGGCGGCCTGTATCCCCTGCCGTTCGATCTCGTCGCGGATTTCGAGCCGATCGCGCAGATCGCCTCCGAGCCGCTGCTGATCGTCGGCCGCAAGAGCCTTCCGGCCATAGACCTCAGGGATCTGATCGCCTGGTTGAAGGCCAATCCGGACACCGCCTCGGTCGGGATTGCCGGCGTCGGCGCCGCCGGGCACCTCACCGGCATCTCGTTCCAGCGCGAGACCGGCACGCGCTTCCATTTCGTGCCCTACCGCGGCAACGCGCCGGGTGCCCAGGACCTGGTGGCCGGACAGATCGACCTCATGATCGAGCCGTCGTCGAACTTTCAGACCCTGGTGCGCGCGGGCAGCATCAAGGCGTATGCGGTCACCTCGGCGTCCCGGTTCGCCGCGGCGCCGGATATCCCGACGGCGGAGGAAGCCGGCCTGCCGGGCTTCCACTCCTCGCTGTGGTACGGGCTGTGGGCGCCCAAGGGCACGCTGGAGCCGATCGTCGAAAGGCTCAACGCCGCCGTCGTCGATGTGCTGGCCGATCCCGCGGTGAGGCAACGGCTGACCGAGATGGGTCTCGAGATTCCGCCGCGCGATCAGCAGACGCCGCAAGCCCTCCTCGCCCTGCAGCGCGCCGACATCGCGAAATGGTGGCCGATCATCAAGGCCGCCAACATCAGGGGGGAATGACGGCGCGGTTTGTTCATCCAAGCGTGTGCTTCTTCACCCGAGAGTGTGCTTCACCCGAGAGCGCGCTTCGTGCAGGCTTCGCCCGATTGGCACGATTCACGCAAGCCATGCCTGATCCGCGCGTCACGGGCGGTGACCGCCTGGGCAGGCGCGCGACGTAGAGGCTGAACGAGAGGGAACCATGAATTTTCCGCGCCGACGATTTCTGCGCCTCGCCACGGCGGCGATCGCGGCGCCGGCCTTCTCGCGGCAGGCATCGGCGCAGACCTATCCGGCCCGGCCGGTGCGAATCGTGTCCGGCTTCCCGCCGGGCGGCGTGAACGACATCTATGCCCGCCTGGTCGGCCAATGGCTGTCGGAGCGCATGGGACAGCAGTTCATCGTGGAAAACCGGGCCGGCGCCGGCGGAACGCTGGCGGCCGACATGGTCGTGAGGTCCGCGCCGGACGGCTATACGCTGCTGCTGACGACCTCCGCCGATGCCTGGAACGCTTCGCTCTACGACAAGCTGAAATACAATTTCAGCCGCGATTGCGCGGCCGTCGCTTCCGTCGCGCGGTCGTTCGGCGTGCTCGTCGTGCATCCGTCCGTGAAGCTGCAGACGGTCCCCGAGTTGATCGCCTATGCCAAGGCCAATCCGGGCCGGCTCACCGTCGCCTCGGCGGGGGTCGGCAGTTCGCCTCACATGTTCTGGGAGCTGTTCCGCAGCCTGACCGGGGTCAACATGCTGCATGTCCCCTATCGCGGCGGCGGCCCGGCGCTCACCGATCTGATCGGCGGCCAGGTCCAGGTTTATTTCGGGACGACGGCATCCACCGTCGAATATGTCAGGAGCGGAAAGTTGCGGGCGCTGGCGGTGACAAGTCCGACGCGCTCCCCGGTGCTGCCGGACATTCCGCCATTGGCCGAATTCGTGCCGGGTTACGACGCGAGCATCTTCATCGGCGTGACGGCGCCCCGCGACATCCCCGCCGAGGTCGTCGCCACGCTCAACCACGAGATCAATCTCGGCCTCGCCGCGCCGAAATTGACCCTGCGCATCGCCGAATTCGGCGACACGCCGCTGCCGCTGTCGCCGCAGGCCTACGGCACGTTGATCGAGGAAGAGACCGAGAAGTGGCGCAAGGTGGTGAAGGCCGCGGGGATCAGGGCGGAGTGAGCGGGCAGCCGGATGCCGATCTTTCCGTCAGGAGACGTCATTCAGGAGCAGCCGATGATCGAGAGGACACGATCGAGCATTCCGCGCCGCCGATTTCTGCGTCTGGCGGCGGGCGGCGCGGCTCTCTCCGCCATGACACGTGCCGCAGGCGCACAAAGCTATCCGACCCGGCCGGTGCGCATCGTCGTCGGCGTTGCGGCGGGCAGCACGCAGGACATCGTGGCGCGCCTTGTCGGAGCCTTCTTGTCCGCGCGCACGGGGCAGCCGTTCATCGTGGAGAACCGGCCCGGCGGCGGCGGCAACATAGCGACTGAGGCCGTCGTCAATGCACCCCCCGACGGCCATACGCTGTTGTTGATCGGACCATCGAACGCGATCAATGCGGCGCTCTCCGACAAGCCCAGTTTCAATTTCGTGCAGGATATCACGCCGATCGCGGGATTGGCCCGCGTGCCGCTGGTGATGGAGGTCAGTTCGTCATTTCCCGCCCGGACCGTTCCCGCTTTCATCGCCTACGCCAAGGCGAACCCCGGTGCCATCGCCATGGCGTCAGCCGGCAATGGAAATCCCACCCATGTCGCCGGAGAGTTGTTCAAGATGATGACCGGCGTCGACATGGTCCACGTGCCGTACCGCGGCGAGGCGCCGGCGTTCGCGGACCTGATCGGCGGGCAGGTGCAGGTTCTGTTCGGCGGTTTGCCGGGGGCATTGCCCTACATCCGCGCCGGGACTTTGCACGCGCTCGCCGTGACCACGGCGGAACGTTCGGATGCGGCGCCGCAGATTCCGGTGATGGGCGCGTTCGTGCCCGGCTACGAAGCGAGCGGCTGGATGGGGCTCGGCGCGCCGCGTGGGACACCAGAGGCGGTCGTCGCCAGGCTCGGCGACGACGTCGCCGCCGTGCTCGCCGAACCGGGAAATGGCGAAAGGCTCGCTGCAATGGGCGCGCCGGCCCTGCGGTCGTCGCCCGTCGAAATGAAGGAATTCATCGGGCAGGAAATCGAGAAGTGGTCGAAAGTCGTCAGATTTGCGAAGATCAGACCGGATTGAGCCGAGCCGGTTGTCTGTTCATCGAGGTGGAATGATGGGCCTTCCACGCCGCCGGTTTCTCCGACTGACGGCCGGTGCCGCCGCGCTTCCGGCGCTGACCCGCAACGCGTGGGGGCAGGTCTACCCGTCGCGGCCGGTGCGCATCATCGTCGGCTTTGCCGCCGGAGGCGGGAGCGACATTCTCGCACGGCTGATCGCCCAATGGCTGACGGACCGGCTCGGCCAGTCCTTCGTGATCGAGAACCGCACCGGCGCGGCGAGCAACATCGCAACCGAAGCCGTCGTTCGCGCGCCGCCGGACGGCCACACCCTGCTGCTCGCCACGTCGGGCAACGCGATCAACGCCACGCTCTACGACAAGCTCTCTTACGTCTTCGCGCGCGACATCGTGGCGGTCGCGGGCCTGCTGCGCGTGCCGAACCTGGTCGACGTGCATCCATCGGTTCCCGCCCGCACGCTTCCCGAATTCATCGCCTATGCCAGGGCCAATCCGGGCAAGGTCAACATGGGGTCGGGCGGCAGCGGCGGCCCGGTCCACATGACCGGCGAACTGTTCAAGCTGATGACCGGGCTCGCGATGCAGCACGTGCCCTATCGCGGCGAGGCGGCGGCGCTGACCGACCTGATCGGCGGACAGGTGCAGGTCGTGTTCGGCAGCATACCGGCCTCCCTGCAGTACGTCCGAGGCGGCCAGCTGCGCGCGCTCGCCGTCACCACGGCGACCCGCTCCGACGTGCTGCCGGACCTTCCCCCGGTGGCCGATTTCGTGCCGGGCTACGAGTTCAGCACCTGGTACGGCATCGGCGCGCCCAAGGATACGCCCGTCGAGATCGTCTCGCGGCTCAACGCAGAGATCAACGCCGGCCTCGCCGACCCGAAGCTGAAGGCACGGCTCGCCGAGCTCGGCGGCGCGCCGATCGCCGGTTCTCCATCCGACCTCGGCAAGCTGATCGCCGAGGACACCGAGAAATGGGCCAGGGTGATCCGCACGGCCAATATCAAGCCGGAGTGAGTCTTTGAAAATTCCAGTCGCGAATTTATTCGAGAGAGCATTATGAATCCTGCCCATCGAAGACATTCCTCGGTCTGGCAGCGGGCGCTGTCGCGCTGCCAGCCACGTTGGACGGACCTGGCTGATTCCAAGGTGAAGAAGCAGCTTGCCGAACTCGGCGCAACGGAGCTTCCTGGTTCGCCGCCCTACTTCTCGCCCGCCGGCGCGCCCAGCAGAACGCCATTCTGCTCGGTGCCGTACAGCGACCATTTGCTGTCGTGGAAGCGCTTGCGCGTTTCGGCGACGTTGCCGGTGAAGCGCGGATCCTGCGGCCGCGGGTGGCTGTCGACGAACATGGCGGCGTCCCAGGCGTCCTGCTCGGTGAGCGCGTTGCTCAGCCCGTAGGGCATGTTGGCACGGATGAAATACGCGGCGGCGGCGACCGAGGTCATGCCGGCGCCCCAGTTGTAGGCGTCGGCGCCCCACAGCGGCGGGAACTGGTAGCCGCTGCCGCCGGGCACGCGGCGGCCTTCGCCGTCGTTGCCGTGGCAGGCGGCGCATTTGCCGGCGAACACCGCCGCGCCGCGCGCGATGCTGGGCGCGACGGCGGGCTCCGGCAGCGGCGGGAAGCCGGCGCCGGCGAGGCGGCCGCCGGTCGGTGCGCCACGCGCGAGCCAGTAGAAATAGGTCTGCAGCGCGGTGATGATCTCGCTGTCGTCGGGCGGCGGCGTGCCGTTCATGCTGAAGCGAAAGCAGCCCTGGATGCGCATCGTCATGGTGTTGACGAGGCCGTTCTTGCTGCGAAACCGCGGGTAGCGCACCCACGCCGCCCACATCGGCGCCGCGCCGCCGCGGCGACCCTGGTCGAGATGGCAGTTGGCGCAGGTGAGGCCGTTGCCGACATAGGGCTTTGCTTCGTTGCCGGTGTCGGTGAAGATCGCGAGGCCGCGGCGAACGGTTTGCCCGAACACGTCGTTGGGGATGTCGGCCGCGGCGGGCGGGGCGAAGGCGAGCGGGGCGTCCGCCGTATCGTCGTCGAGGCCGGGATCGGACCACGCGCGGTCGATCGCCGCGAGGTCGGGCTCGCGTGATTGCGCGGCGATGCGATGCGGCGCCGTCGCGACGACGAGCGCGGCGAATGCCGCGACGGACAGGATGGCGCGACGGGCCCCGATGCGTGCGCTGCTCATTGGACGGCTCCCGGACGCTGCTTGGCGAAATAGCCGGCCACGGCCTCGATTTCCTGCGGCGCCAGACCATGCGACACCGGGTCCATCAACCGCAGCATCCCGTTGCGCCGCCGACCGTCGCGAAAGGCGATGATCTGGGCGACGATGTAGCGCGGGTCCTGGCCGATCAGGGCGGGAAAATACGGCGCGACGCCGATCCCACCCGGTCCGTGGCAGCGGATGCACGGGCTGACGCCGCGGTCGGGACGGCCCGACGCCGCGATGGCGTGGCCGAGCTCCACCACATCGGCGTTCACGGCGGGCGGAGGCGGGAAGCCGACCCCGGTGAGGTGCTCCAGGTGGACGGCGATGTCGGTCCAGTCCGCCTCCGTCATCCCGTCGGCCTGTGCCGGCATGGCGGCGCTGGAACGCCAGCCATGGGCGAAGCTCCACAGTTGGCGATAGAGGTAGGCGGCCGGCTGGCCGGCGAGGCGCGGGAACACGCCCTGCTCGCCGAGCGTCGCCGACTGCGCGGTGCGTCCGGCGCCGTCCGCGCCGTGGCACCCGGCGCATTTCGCGGCGTAGGTCGTGGCGCCTTTCGCGGTGTCGGCCTTGGCGGGATCGAAATCGAGCACCGGCAGGACCGCTCCGTCGGCGAGACTGACCTGCATCGGCTCGGCCGGGGCAGGGCGATCCGATGTGGTGCGGGCAAGGGGCTGCAGGGCGAGCGGCTGGCCGCTTTCATTGCGGATCGCGGTCTCCTCCGCGCGGTAGGTGCGGAACGCGAAGGGGTCGATCGCAAGGTAGAGCGCGCCGAGCGCCAGGATCACGACGGCGAGCGCGCCGGTCCAGAACGGCAGGCCGCGATGCAGCTCGAGCGCGCGCACGTCGAGGGCGCCGTCGATCCCTGCGGCGGTGGCATCGACCACGAGGCCGAGCGTGCCGCGCACCTCGTCACGGTCGGAGAGCCCGGCGACGGCGATGCCCGGCCCGTTGCGTACGGTGAAGGGAATCTCCCGCCAGCCGGTGACACGACCCTGCTCCACCGTCTCGATGCGCAGGCGGTGAGCACCGTCGGGGATCGCGGCGGTGTCGAAGGCGATCCGCCCGGAACTCCCGGGCAGCTCGGCGATCGGGCTTGCGTCCCCGTCGACATAGATTCGGATGATCATGCCTGTCGTCCCGATCGGCGGCGTTCGTCAATCATCGAGGATCGCCATCTTGATCCGCCGGCTGCGGGCGTCGTCGCGGCCGCGCAGTCCCTTCACCAGCAGACCCAGCGCCAGCACCGCGAGCACGCCCGCTGTGGCGGCGAAGACGTAGTCGGCGGACGCCGGTGCCGTGCCGGAGGGGCCGGGCAGGCACTGGCTGACGACGAGGTCGCGATAGAAGGCGAGGCGGTCGAGCATCCTTCAGTCCTGGTTCCGGCCCGGTCGGGCTCGATTCACTCTTGGCGCAGCGTCTGGAGAAAGGCGACGAGATCGAGCGCGTCGCGGCGGGGCACCGCGACCTTGCCGGTCGGCAGGAACGGCTCCGGCAGCACCAGCACATTGGCGTCGGGGTCGGCGGGCGCAGCCTCGCGGGCGACGACGTCGAAGTACCAGGGAAAGCCGGGCATGATGGAATCCGGCACCATGCTGCGCGGATTGAACAGATGCAGCAGGTTCCACATCACGCTCGGCTGGCGGATGCCGACATTGCTGAGGTCGGGCCCGGTGCGCTCGGTGCCGAGCAGCGGCGGCGCGGCCGCGGCATAGTCCGCGACCTCCGACGGCCGGCCATAGGCGGCGTCGATGAAGAGCGGCCGTACGAACTGCGAATGGCAGTAGCCGCACCCTTCGGCGAGGTAGAGCGCGCGCCCGCGCGCCACCGCGGGATCGGGGTTCGCCGCCGCGGGTGCGGCGGCGGCATTCAGGTCGAGCGCCGGCCGCAGCGCAATCAGGAACGACAGCGCGCCGAACACCGCCGCGCCAATCACCACGATGGCGACCGGCCGGTGATGAAACAGCGCGTTGAGGTCGATCATCGCGCCGGCTCGGGAATTGGCGTCGCAAAGGCTTCGCGCGGAACGCGCTGCGGACGCATCAGCCAGAGATTCCAGGCGAACACCCCGTGGCCGAGCGTCATCAGGCCGCCGCCGGCGGCGCGGATCGCGTACCACGGGGCGCTGACCACCACCGATTCGATGAAGGGCCGGCCATCGGCCCAGTTCAAGCCCTGCAGCACCCCGGCCACCACCATCGCAACGACGTAGAGGGCCATCCCGACCAGCGCGAGCCAGAAATGCAGCCGGATGCGTAGCGGCGCGTCCTGTGCGCCGGTGATGAGCGGCACCAGACCGTAGATCGCGCCGAACAGCAGGAAGGAGACGAAGCCGTAGACCGCGAAATGCGCATGGCCCACGGTGTGGTTGGTGAAATGCAGGAACGCATTGGCGCTGCGGAAGCTTTGCAGGCTGCCCTGCAGCGAGGCGGCGAGATAGCAGGCGGCGCCGACGGCGATGAACCACACCGCGGGCGCGCGGCGGATCATGCGCCACGAGCCGTTCATGGTCAGCAGAAAATTCCCGGTCGAAGCGACGACCGGAATCATCATGCCGATGCCGGTCGCGATCGCCGTCGTCTGCAGCCACCACGGCAGCGGCGCGAACACGAAGTGGTGGGCGCCGATCAGCGGATAGAACACGAGGTTCGCCCAGAAGGCGAGCACGCCGAGCGCATAGGAATAGATCGGCTTGTGCAGCATGCGCGGCAGCGCCCAGTAGGTCACGCCGAGCACCAGCGGCGTGAACCACAGGCCGAGCACGACATGCATGTAGTAGCCCTGGATCACCACGTTCCCGATGCCGCGGTCGAACGCCGGCAGGTAGCCGATGACGTAGAGGATCGGCAGCCAGGTGAACGCGCCGAGGATGAACCAGTCGGCGATGTAGAGCTCGTCGGTGTTCCGCCGCACCAGCGTCATCAGGATGTTGAAGCCGTTGACGAGGGAGCCGGCCGCGAACACCGCGGCGACCGGCGTGAGCCATTCGCGGTATTCGACCGGCCCCCGGGTCATCCCGATCGTGAGGGTCACCAGGCCGGCCGCGAGCGCGAGGTTGAGGAGCCACAAGCCGCCATGGGCGAGCGCGGCGGAGAACAGCGCGCGGCGCGCCGTGCGGTAGACGACGAGGTAGGCGATGCCGGTCAGGCCGACCGACAGCCAGCCGAGCAGCACGCTCGCGGTGTGGATCGGCCGGATCCGCCCGAACGACAGCCATTCGTAGGGCAGGAGGTCCGGCCATACCAGCGCGCAGGCCGCGGCCATCCCGTAGGCCGACCCGATCAGCAGCCAGGCCGTGGCCGACCATGTATAGGCATACACCACGCCGGCGGTCGCACGGTCGTCGTCCCGCGAAGTAGCGGGGCGGGCTGCGGTTTCCGGATTTGAGGTGGCAGAGGACATCGCCTTGATTCCCCCACGCGCGAGTGATCCTGCTTGCCACACCGCCGGGGCGAAGACAACGGGCGGGGTTGAGCGCCGCGATCCCGGGCTGTTGCGCTGGCCCGGTTCACTCGATCGCCGTCAGCGACGTTGACGCGTTTCGCCAAAATCCCATCTAGGGTGTAGTGTGGCGCGGCCCGCGGGCCTTGAACCCGTCGCGGCAGAGGAGAAGGCGAATGTTCATCCAGACCGAGGCGACCCCCAATCCCGCAACCCTCAAATTCCTGCCGGGACGACCGGTATTGGGCGACGGCGCTCTCGACATTCCCGACGCGTCCGGCGCCGCCAAGTCGCCGCTCGCGGAACGCCTGTTTGCGCTTCCCGGGGTGACCGGGGTCTTCCTCGGCAGCGACTTCATCACCGTGACCAAGGCGGATGGCGACTGGCAGCATATCAAGCCGGCGATCCTCGGCGCCATCATGGAGCATTTCATGTCCGGGGCGGCCGTCCTGGCCGACGGCACCGATGCCGCCGCCGGGCACGACGAGTTCTTCGAGACCAAGGACGCCGAGACGGTGGCCACCATCAAGGAGTTGATCGAGACGCGGGTTCGTCCGGCGGTTGCCAATGACGGTGGCGACATCACCTTCCGCGGTTTCAAGGACGGCATCGTCTATCTCGATATGAAGGGCTCCTGCGCGGGTTGCCCGTCCTCGACCGCGACCCTCAAGCACGGCATCCAGAACCTGCTGCGCCACTTCGTCCCGGATGTGGTCGAAGTTCGGCCCATGTGAGCGCGCTCAATGTAAGCGCGGCCCGTGTCAGCGCGCCGGTCGATGGAAGCGCAATCGGTGGAAGCTGGGGGAGCGGCAGCGGGTAGAATTGGTTAGATACGCACTTGGCCGTATCGCCCCCTCTGACCGGGCAAATCCGGTAACCACTGCCCGGGGACTGCCGGATTGCCGGGTCAAGCCGGACAATGACGCCGATGAAGGGTGACGTCGTCGGTGCCCATTCCGAGCATCGACACAGCAGAGCTCAATGAATTCCCGCCAATGCGAGTTCTCGCCATAGACACTGCGCTGGAGGCCTGCTCGGTCGCGGTCCTCGACACCGAAAGCAGCAGCCGTGCGCGCAGCCGGTCGCTGCCGATGGCGCGTGGGCATGCCGAAGCGCTGATGCCCCTCATCGCGACGGTGATGAGCGAGGCGCGCACCGAATTCGCCGACCTCGACCGCATTGCCGTCACGGTCGGGCCGGGCAGCTTCACCGGATTGCGGGTCGGCGTCGCCGCCGCCCGCGGCATCGGCCTCGCCACCGGAAAGCCGGTGGTGGGTCTCACCACGCTGTCCGCCCTGGCGGTGCCGGTGATCGACACCGACGATACCAAGGCGGTCCTCGCGGCGATCGATGCCCGCCACGATCACGTCTACATGCAGCTGTTCGGCCCCGGCGGGCGCACCCTGATCGCGCCGCGGGTCGCTCATCTGCGCGACGCGGTTCGCGCGGCAATGGCGAGCCCGACCCGAATCGTCGGCAACGCGTCGAAGCTCATCGAGGCGGCGTGGCCGGACAGCGAACGCCGCCCGCTGTCGGTGAGCGACGCCAGGGCGCCCGACATCGTCTGGGTCGCCCGCCTCGGAGCCGCTGCCGACCCCGATCCCGCCTCCGTCAAGCCGCTCTATCTGCGCGCAGCCGATGCCCGCCCGCAGACGGCCGGCGTGCTGCCGCGGCAATGACGCTGTTTCCCAAGATGGCGCGGTTTGCCAGGGTGCCCTGGCTGCGCCGCCGCCGGGCCGACCTGCCGGCCATCGCCCCGGGAGAGCTCGAGGACGCGGCACTTTTTGCCCTGCTGCACGCCGCATCGTTCCGCCGCGGCTGGAGTGCCGAGGAATTCGAGCTGCTGCTGGTCGAGCCCAATGTCGTGGCCGACCGCGCCATGGCGGGCCCCGACCTCGCCGGTTTCGTGGTGTCGCGGATCGCGGCCGACCAGGCGGAGATCCTCTCCATTGCGGTCGATCAGGCCTTTCGCGGCCAGGGCATCGCGCGCCGGATGCTCGACGTGCACCTGCGCCGGCTGGCGCTTTATGGCGTGGCGGTGGTGTTTCTCGAGGTCGATGAGCGCAACGATCCGGCGCGCCGGCTCTATGCCGGGTTCGGCTTCACCCAGGTCGGGCGCCGCGAGGCCTATTATGGCGGCGCTGCCGGCGCGGCGGCGCTCGTCCTTCGCCACAATCTCGCGTAACGACTTGCCGATGCTGCGTGCCGCCTACTCGCTCACCGCCATCACCATCCTCAGCCTCCTGCTGATCCCCGTGCAATGGCTCGCGGTGCGGCTGGAATGGCCGCTGCGCCGCCGCATCCCCACCTTCTATCATCGCCTGGTGTGCCGGATCCTCGGCATCCGCATCAACGAGATCGGCTACCGGATCGGCGAGCATCCGTTGCTCATCGTGTCCAACCACACGTCATGGCTCGACATTTCGGTGATCACCGCGGTCGCGCCGGTGGTGTTTGTGGCGAAGAGCGAGGTGGCGGGGTGGCCGGTGTTCGGGCTGTTCGCCAAGCTGCAGCGGTCGGTCTTCGTCGACCGTGCCCGCCGCCACAAGACCGCCGACGTCAACAGCGAGATCGCCCGGCGGCTCGCCGGCGGCGACCCGGTGCTGCTGTTCGGCGAGGGTACCTCCAGCGACGGCAATCGCGTGCTCGCCTTCCGCAGTGCCCTCGTCGGCGCCGCGGGGGATGCCCTAGCGGAGGCCGAACATGCCGGGCGGGTCTGGATCCAACCGCTCTCGGTCGCCTATACGGGGCTGCTCGGCCTGCCGCTCGACCGCCATACCCGCCCCCGGGTCGCGTGGTACGGCGGAGCGGACCTGTGGCCGCATCTGTCCTGGCTGGTGTCCCACGGCGCCATCGACGCGGCTGTCACCTGGGGCGAGCCCATCGCCTACGGCGAAGCCTCCGATCGCAAGGCCGTCACCCGGCAACTCGAAAGCGCGGTGCGCAGCCTGACCGTCGCGGCGTTGCGTGGCCGCTCGGCGGAACTCGCCCCCCAACCCGGCCGGGATGGAACTGCAGCCGACAATTCCTTTTTGCCGGGAAAGGCGTTATGACGACGGCGTTCGGGGTGCCCGTCGGCCCGCCCTGCGACCTCCCCCGCGGCGGTGGTGAGGCCGCGACGACGAGCGGTCACCGGACGAGACCACGAGGGTGACCGGCGGAGTGCGCAAGCTTCACGTCAAGTCCTATGGCTGCCAGATGAACGTCTACGATTCCCATCGTATGGCCGATCTTCTGGCACGGGAGGGATACGCCGAGGCCCCGGCGGAGGACGCCGATCTCATCATCCTCAACACCTGCCACATCCGCGAGAAGGCGGCCGAGAAGGTCTATTCGGAGCTCGGCCGCATCCGCAAGCTCAAGGCAGCCGCGGCGCGCGAAGGTCGCAGCGTGACGGTCGCCGTTGCCGGCTGCGTCGCCCAGGCCGAGGGCGAGGAGATCGTGCGCCGCGCGCCCCTGGTCGATCTCGTGGTCGGTCCGCAGAGCTATCATCGCCTGCCGGCGCTGCTCGCCGAAGCCGCGACCGGCACCAAGGTGGTCGCCACCGATTTTCCGGCCGACGACAAGTTCGGCCATCTGGCGCCCGCCTCCGCGGCGGCGATCCGCAGCCGCGGGATCGCCGCCTTCGTCACGGTGCAGGAGGGCTGCGACAAGTTCTGCACCTTCTGCGTGGTGCCCTATACGCGCGGCGCGGAGATGTCGCGTCCGGTCGCCAGCATCGTCGCCGAGGCGGCGCGGCTGGCCGCCGCCGGGGTGCGCGAGGTCACGCTGATCGGCCAGAACGTCAACGCCTATCACGGCGAGGGGCCCGCCGGGCCGGCGACGCTCGGCGATCTCCTGCACGCTGTCGCCGCGGTCCCGGGGGTGCGGCGGCTGCGCTACACCACGAGCCATCCCGGCGATATGGATGCGAGCCTGATCGCCGCTCACCGCGACCTCGCGCCGCTGATGCCCCATCTTCATCTTCCGGTGCAGTCGGGCTCGGACCGCATTCTCGCGGCGATGAACCGGCGCCACACCGCCGCCGATTACCTGCGGGTCCTCGATTGCTTGCGGTCGGTGCGTCCCGACATCGCCTTCACCTCGGATTTCATCGTCGGCTTTCCGGGCGAGACCGAGGCCGATTTCGACGATACGCTGCGCCTCGTCGAGGCGGTCGGCTATGCCGGCGCGTACTCGTTCAAATATTCGCCGCGGCCCGGCACCCCGGCCGCGGACCGCGACGACCAGGTCGAAGAGGCCGTCAAGACCGAACGGCTCGCCCGGCTGCAGGCGCTGATCGACCGCCAGCAGGATGCCTTCAACCTGGCCTGCGTCGGGCGCACCATCGACGTCCTGTTCGAGAAGCCGGGCCGGTTGCCGGGACAGATCGCCGGGCGTTCGCCCTATCTGCAGCCGGTGCAGGTCATGGCGCCGTCATCTTTGATCGGTGAAATCGGCTCCGTGGGAATCACCGGCCTCGGGTCAAACAGCCTGTTCGGTACCATCTCTTCCGCGCCGGAATCGTCCCCGCATGGGCGGGAGACGGTCGCGGCCGCAATGGGAGCCTGATTCCTTTGGCGAGACGCCCTGCCGATCCCGGATTGGTTCTTCCTCCCGCACCGGCGGAGGCCGCGACCCAGATCGTGGTCGCGTTCGACGACAACCGCCTCGCCTCGGCGCTGTTCGGCCAGTACGGGCAGAACCTCGCGCTGATCGAGCGCCGGCTCGGGGTCGTTGCCGAGCAGCGCGGCAATCATGTGACCCTTGACGGCAGTCGCGACGGCTGCGAGCAGGCGCGCCGCGTGCTCGAAGGTCTGTATGAGCAACTCAAGCGCGGCCGCGACCTCGTCACCGGCGACGTCGAAGGCGCCATCCGGCTCGCCATCGCCCAGGGCTCGCTGTTCGACTTCGACCCTTCCGCGACCCGGACGAGCTTCGAGGAGATCAACCTGCGCAAGCGGCCGGTGCGCGCCCGTACCGCCGTGCAGGACGCCTACATCCGGGCGCTGCGGCGCCATGCCATGGTGTTCGGCATCGGTCCGGCGGGCACCGGCAAGACCTGGCTCGCGGTGGCCCATGCCATCGCCCTGTTCGAGCGCAAGGAGGTCGACCGCATCATCCTGTCGCGGCCGGCGGTGGAGGCCGGCGAGCGGCTCGGCTTCCTGCCCGGCGATCTGCGCGAAAAGGTCGATCCGTATCTGCGCCCGATCTACGATGCGCTCGGCGACCTGATGGACTCCCGCATCGTCGAGCGGGCGCTGCAGACCAACGAGATCGAAATCGCGCCGCTCGCCTTCATGCGCGGGCGCACGCTCTCCAACGCCGTTATCATCCTCGACGAGGCGCAGAATACCACCTCGATGCAGATGAAGATGTTTCTCACCCGGCTCGGCGAGAACAGCCGCATGATCATCACCGGCGATCCGAGCCAGGTCGACCTGCCGCCGGGCCAGACCTCCGGCCTCGCCGAGGCGGCGCGGCTGCTCGCCAATGTCGACGGCATCGGCCATGTGGTGTTCAGCCACGAAGACGTCATTCGCCATGACCTCGTCGCCAAAATCGTCGCCGCCTACGATCGGGCGTCCGGCAAGCTGGCCGGCCGGCCGGATAAAAAGGCGGACGGAAAGGCGGACGCCAAGGAATGACGGCCGTCTCTCCCCGCGCGGCGACGGCCGGCCCGACCGTCGAGGTCCTGGTGGAATCCCCGCTGTGGGGTCGGTTGCCCGACGCCGAGGCCGTGGTATGCCGCGCGATTGCGGCTGCGGCGGTGCGCGAAGGTACGGTGGTGCCCGCCGCGGAGGTCGCCGTCCTGCTGTGCGACGATGCCGTCATCGCTGCGCTCAATGCCCGGTGGCGCGGCCGTGACGAGCCGACCAATGTCCTGTCGTTCCCGGCGCCGGATCCCGGCGATCCCGCAGCGCCGGCCCACCTGGGCGACATCGCAATTGCCTGCGAGACAGTCGTCCGGGAAGCCGGCGAACAGGGGCGCACGGAATCATCCCACCTCTCGCATCTCGCGGTGCATGGCTTTCTGCATCTTTTGGGCTACGATCACGGAACCGAAGACGAGGCCGAGCAGATGGAACAGCTCGAGCGCGAAATCCTCGCCAGCCTGGGCATTCCTGATCCCTATGCCGCGTCCGAGGCTTGAACTGGTGCCATGCCCGACAATTCTCTGCCCATAACGGCCAATTCCGATCCCGACCCGGCCAGTGTGCCCGACGCCGCCGCGGCGCGCGCGCCCGCGGCCGGTACCGCCCGGGAAAAGTCGGAGTCGCTTTCCACCCGGCTGCTGCGCGCCGTGTTCGGCTGGAGCCCCACCTCGATCCGGTCCGACCTGCAGGTGCTGCTCGAAGGCGAAGGCGCGGAAACCGGGTTCTCGCCGGACGAGAGCAGGATGCTCAAGAACATCCTGAGCCTGCGCGAGCGACGGGTCGACGATGTCATGGTGCCGCGCACCGACATCATCGCGGTGCAGCGGGATGTTCCGCTCGGCGATCTCTTGAAGGTCTTCAAGGACGCGGCTCATTCCCGCCTGGTCGTCTACAACGACACCCTCGACGATCCCATCGGGATGGTTCACATCCGCGACATGATCACCTTCATGATGGCGCAGGCGGCGGCCGCGGCGGACGCCAGCGCGGCCCGAGGCCAGCCGCAGCCCGAGGGACTCGATCTGGCCGCGATCGATCTCACGATGCCGCTGTCGGCGACCAAGATCATCCGCACCATGCTGTTCGTGCCGCCCTCGATGCCGGCCATCGATCTGCTGGCGAAGATGCAGGCGACGCGGATCCATCTCGCGCTCGTCATCGACGAGTATGGCGGCAGCGAAGGCATCGTCTCCATCGAGGACATCGTCGAGGAGATCGTCGGCGAGATCGACGACGAGCACGACGAGGCGGCGGCGAAATCGGTGATCCGCCAGAGCGACGGCTCGTTCATCGCGGTCGGCCGCGCGAGCCTCGAAGAGGCGGTCGCGGTGATCGGCCCGGAGTTCGACGTCGGCAAGGCCACCGAGGAGGTCGACACCATCGCCGGCTACATCGTCACCCTGGTCGACCGGGTGCCGGTGCGCGGCGAGCTGGTGCCAGGACCCGGCACCTTCGAGATCGAGATTCTCGACGCCGATCCGCGCCGGGTGAAGCGCGTGCGCATCTATCCGAGCAAGGAGCGTCGACGGGTGATCGAACGCAACCCGCGCCAGGTGCGTAGTCCCACCACCGCGCCCGCGCCCGATCAGGGCTCCGCCGCCGTCGCGTCGGATCAGCTCGAGCCACCGCCAGCCACGCCAGCGGCCCCCGCCGATGCGCCGGCCGCGCCGCCTGCCGGATCGACGCCGCAGCCGTGAATTTCTTCCGCCTCGCCCAGCCCGTCATTCTCGCCTGGGGATGGCGCCGCGCTGCGATCGCGTTCGTCGCCGGCCTCGCCTCGACGCTGGCGATGGCGCCGATCCATGCCTGGCCGGTGCTGTTCGTCACCTTCCCCCTGCTGGTCTGGTTGGTCGATGGCGCGACCGCGACGCGGTGGAGCGGCGCCGGCGCCGGATTCGTGATCGGCTGGTGGTTCGGCTTCGGCTACTTCGTCGCCGGGCTCTACTGGATCGGCTACGCATTCCTGGTCGACGCCAAGACGTTTGGCTGGCTGCTGCCGGTCGCAGTCACCGCACTCCCCGCCGGGCTCGCGATTTTCACCGGACTCGGCGTCGCCGCCGCCCGCATGGTGTGGACGCCGGGGCCGTTGCGCATCGTTACGCTCGCGGCCGCGCTCACGATCAGCGAATGGCTGCGCGGACACGTGCTGACGGGATTTCCGTGGAACGTGTTCGGCTATGCCCTGACCTCTCCGCTTCCGCTCGCCCAGGGCGCCGCGGTGTTCGGCATCTGGGGCCTGACCTTCATTGCGGTGGCGGTGTTCGCGAGCCCCGCGGTGCTTGCCGACGAGGCCAAGCGGCGCCGTTGGATGCCGGTGCTCGCCGCGCTCGCGGTGCTGGCCGCGCTGGCGACGTTCGGAGCGATCCGCCTCGCTCTCAATCCCACCGAAACGGTGGGCGGCGTGCACCTCCGGATCATGCAGCCGAATTTGCAGCAGGACGTCAAATTCAACTACGGCGCCAAGACCGAGGTGATGAAGCGCTATGTGGACCTATCCCACAACGACGATGGGCAGGGGCCCGACATCGCGGGGGTTACCCACCTGATCTGGCCGGAATCCGCGTTTCCGTTCTTCCTCACGCGGGAGCCGGACGCCCTGGCGGCGATCGCCAGGCTGCTGCCGTCCGGTGCCGTGTTGATCACCGGAGCCGCACGCGCCGTGGACCCGCCGCCCGGCAGCCGCGTCGTGCGCGCTTACAACTCGATCTACGTCATCGACCACGACGGATCGGTCCTCTCGATCTACGACAAGCTGCACCTCGTTCCGTTCGGCGAATACTTGCCGTTTCAGAGTTTTCTCGAAAGCCTCGGCCTGATGCAGCTGACCAAGGTGCAGGGCGGCTTTCTCGCCGGCGAGCGGCGCCGGCGGATCGCCGTTCCAGGGGCCCCGGCGATGCTGCCCTTGATCTGCTACGAGGTCATCTTTCCGGGCCAGGCGGTGCCGCCGGGCGAGCGCCCGGGCTGGCTTTTGAACGTCACCAATGATGCGTGGTTCGGCATCAGCTCCGGCCCTTACCAGCATCTGCAGCAGGCCCGTGTGCTCGCCATCGAGGAAGGGCTGCCCCTGGTGCGGGCCGCCAATGACGGCGTGTCGGCGGTGATCGATCCGTTCGGCCGCCTGGTTCATTCGCTGCCGCTGGGGACCGCGGGAATTCTGGACTCGGAACTGCCGCGATCCATCACCGCCACGATCTACGCAAGGTTTGGCGACCTCTGGTTGTGGATTCTTATCGCAGTTGTTCTTGCGGCGGCGCTACGTGCTCGCGTCCGTAAATAGCGATTATCGAAAGTACAACATTGGCGTGTGAGCGGGTTGCGTAAGTGTAATTATCCCAAAACTGCATATACTTTCAATTTTCAGCACTAAATCTGCTTTATTTCGCCTATCTTGATTTAACTCAGCCGAATCATCCGTTGCGCTTTGGTTGTGTCAGGTGCATGACGCCGAGTTCCAGGTGGTTTCATAAGGAGAAAGCTGGATGGCCAAGAAGGCTCCAAACCCAATCGACAAGCATGTGGGCAGCCGGGTCCGGATGCGTCGCATGATGCTGGGGATGAGCCAAGAAAAGCTTGGTGACGCGCTCGGCCTGACGTTCCAGCAGGTGCAGAAATACGAGAAGGGCACCAACCGTATCGGGGCGAGCCGGCTGCAGCAGATTTCCCAGATCCTGCAGGTTCCCGTGGCCTTCTTCTTCGAGGGCGCCCCGGTCGTGCCGGGCGAGTTCGAGCCGGCCCCGGGCATGGCAGAAGCCCCTTCCCCTGCTTATGTTTCCGACTTCCTCGCGACCTCCGACGGTTTGTCTTTGACCAAGGCTTTCATGCGGATCAAAGACGCCAAGCTGCGGCGCCGCATCGTCGATCTCGTTCAGCAGATCGCCGGCGACGAGAGCGAACCCGCGGCGTAGAGCCCGCGGCCGGCGTACCTCAAGTTCCACTTTCGTCCGCTTCGGCCGGTGGCGGGCTGCCTCCCGCGCCCTCCCGCGCCCCTCTCGCCCACTGCGGCCCACCATGAGGCTTCCGCCGCTGGACCTTGACCGCGGGAAGCCGCACTGACAGAACACGCCGTCATAGGCGGCGCGAGCAGAACTCGCGTCTGTGGGGAGATCATCAGTGTCGCGCGCGAGCTATCTGTTCACCAGCGAATCGGTTTCAGAAGGTCATCCGGACAAGGTTTGCGACCGCATTTCCGATGAGGTCGTCGATGCCTTCTTCGAGATCGCTCCGCGGCACGGCTGGGACCCGAGCCAGGTGCGCGTCGCCTGCGAGACGCTCGCGACCACCAACCGGGTGGTGATCGCCGGGGAGACCCGAGGGCCGTCGGCCATCACCCGCGACTACATCGCCCACATCGCGCGCCTCGCCGTGAAGGACATCGGCTACGAGCAGGCCGGCTTCCACTGGGAGAAAGCCGCGGTCGAGGTGCATCTGCATGCGCAATCGACCGATATCGCCCAAGGCGTCGATTCCGCCGGCAACAAGGATGAAGGCGCCGGCGACCAGGGCATCATGTTCGGCTATGCCTGCCGCGAGACGCCGGAATTGATGCCGGCGCCCATCTTCTACGCGCACCGCATCCTCAAGGTCATGGCCCAGGCGCGGCATTCGGGGGAATCCGAGGCGCTTGGACCGGACGCCAAGAGCCAGGTGACGGTCCGCTACGAGAACGGCAAGCCGGTCGAGGCGACACAGATCGTGGTCTCGACCCAGCACTACGACGAGAAGCTGTCGTCCCACGACATCCAGGCGATCATCGAGCCTTACGTGCGCACGGCGCTGCCCGCAGGCTGGATCACCAAGCAGACGGTGTGGCACGTCAATCCGACCGGCAAGTTCGTGATCGGCGGTCCGGATGGGGATACCGGCCTCACCGGACGCAAGATCATCGTCGATACCTATGGCGGCGCGGCGCCCCATGGCGGCGGCGCCTTTTCCGGCAAGGACCCCACCAAGGTCGATCGCTCGGCAGCCTATGCTGCGCGCTATCTCGCCAAGAACGTGGTCGCTGCGGGGCTCGCGGACCGCTGTGCGATCCAGATCGCCTATGCGATCGGTGTCGCCAAGCCGCTCTCGCTCTACGTCGATTTCTACGGCACCGGGCAGGTCGCCGAGGCCCGCCTCGAGAAGGCGCTCGGCGAGGTGATGGACCTCACGCCGCGCGGCATCCGCGAGCATCTGGGTCTCAACCGCCCGATCTACGCCCGCACCAGTGCCTATGGTCATTTCGGCCGTCCCCCCGAGGCCGATGGCGGCTTCTCCTGGGAGCGCACCGATCTCGTCGACGACTTGCGCGGGCTCGCGAAATAAGCGCCTGGCCGCCCGGCGGGAACTGGTTGCGGGATGCTGGTTGCGTCATGCGGGTTGATCGCAGTCTCCGACCGTCCGGCATGTCGCGCGGATGATCGAACACCGCACCCTCGACGAGGACCCCGGCGGCGCCCGCGACCGCGCGTTCTTCGGGCGCCGCAAAGGCCACCGGCTGCGGCCGCACCATGCCGCGCTGATCGAGACCCTGCTGCCGCGGCTCGCCCTCGACATCGCATCGCCGCCGCCGGGCGATCTTGCCGCGCTGTTCGGCGGTGGCGCGGACGAGGTGCGGCTCGAGATCGGGTTCGGTGGCGGCGAACATCTTTTCGCGCAGGCGAGGGCGGCCCCGCGAACCGGGTTCATCGGTTGCGAGCCGTTCGTCAACGGCATGGCGAAGATCCTCGCTCTCATCGAGGCGGGGGGCGTCGGCAACGTCCGGCTCTATGCCGGCGATGCGATGGACCTCCTGCGCTGGCTCCCGACGGCTTCGCTCGCCGGGGTCGACCTGCTCTACGCCGACCCGTGGCCGAAACGGCGGCATTGGAAGCGGCGCTTCGTGCAGGACGACACCCTCGCGTTGCTGGCGCGGGTGCTGGCGCCGGGCGCGCTGTTCCGCTTTGCGACCGACATCCCCGACTACGCCGCCTGGACCTTGGAGCGGGCGCTGCGCGCGCCGGGGTTCGCGTGGACTGCCGAATGCGCGGACGACTGGCGCCGGCCGTGGCCGGGCTTCGGCGGCACCCGCTACGAGGCCAAGGCGATCCGCGCGGGCCGGACGCCCTGCTATCTGGCGTTCCGCCGGCTCGGCTGAGAGGCCGCTCTACGGCCGTCGGACCGGCCCGGCCGCGGCGCCCGAAATCCCCGCCGACCGCCGCTCTCCATCTTGCGCCGGTCGCGTAAATCGCTATATTCCCGCTGTCTAGTTCGACATCTCATAACGGTCGATTTTCGGCCGGTTCGTGAGAGTGGGCCCCGCCCGGGACCCGCTCTTTTTTATTACCTGCGTCGCGCAAATTCTGCGGCACGCAGGTTTCCGTAGCCGGGCCTGAACCGAGACACCGGGCCTGAACCGAGACAACGGGCCTGAACCGACGGGCCTGAACCGAGACAAGGGTACGCGACGCTTGATGACATCTGCGACATCCGCAGCAAACACCGAGTCCGAGCACGAGGTGACCAGCACGCTGAGTGAGCCGCGCATCATCGCGGACACCGGGGTGGCGGCGCGCGTCGCGTCGATCTGCGCGCCGGTGCTGATGGAGTTGGGATTCCGCCTGGTGCGGGTGCGGGTGTCCGCCAGCGCCAACTGCACGGTGCAGGTGATGGCGGAACGTGCCGACGGCAAGATGACGATCGAGGAATGCGAGACGGCGTCCCGGGCGTTGTCGCCGGTGCTCGATGCCGCCGATCCGATCGATCGCGCCTACCGGCTCGAACTCTCCTCGCCCGGTCTCGACCGGCCCTTGGTGCGTCGCTCCGACTTCGAGCGTCAGGTTGGGCACGAGGTCAAGATCGAGCTCGACGCCGCCCATCAGGGGCGCCGCCGTTTTCGCGGTGTTCTGCTCGGCGTCGAAGGCGCGGGCGCCCGCATCCGCTGCGACGACAAGGACGGTACGGCCGAGTTCGTGTTGCCGTTCGAAGACATGGCCGACGCCAAGCTCGTCCTCACCGACGCGTTGATCGCCGCCTCGTTGCGGCGCGGCAAATCGGAGGTCCGTGCGGCCCGCCGCGGCCGTGGCCGCGGGCCCCAGGATGAAGATGAATTGAACGAAAGCCGCTCGTCCGGATCTCCGGCCGCGGTCGAGACCAAAGGAGATAACTGATGGCCGTCAGCGCCAACCGGCTCGAGCTTCTGCAGATCGCCGACGCGGTCGCCCGCGAGAAATCGATCGACCGCGGCATCGTCATCGCCGCCATGGAAGACGCGATCCAGAAAGCCGCGCGCTCGCGCTACGGCAGCGAGACCGAGGTGCGTGCCGAGATCAATCCAAAGACCGGAGAGATGCGGCTGTCGCGGCTCCTCCTGGTGGTCGAGCAGATCGAGAACGACGCCATCCATATCAGCATCGAGGATGCGCGCCGGCGCAACCCGGCGGCCCAGGTCGGCGACTACATCGCCGAGCAGCTCCCACCGCTCGAATATGGCCGCATCGCCGCCCAGTCGGCCAAGCAGGTGATCGTGCAGAAGGTCCGCGAGGCCGAGCGCGACCGCCAGTACCAGGAATTCAAGGACCGCATCGGCGATATCGTGAACGGCATCGTCAAGCGGGTCGAATACGGCAACGTCGTTGTCGACCTCGGGCGCGGTGAGGCGATCGTGCGTCGCGACGAATTGCTGCCCCGTGAAGTGTTCCGCAACGGCGACCGCGTCCGGGCCTACATCTACGACGTGCGGCGCGAGCCGCGCGGACCGCAAATCTTCCTCTCGCGCACCCATCCGCAATTCATGGCGAAGCTGTTCGCGCAGGAGGTGCCGGAGATCTACGACAACATCGTCGAGGTGAAGGCGGTCGCCCGCGACCCGGGATCGCGGGCCAAGATCGCGGTGATCTCCAAGGACTCTTCGGTCGATCCGGTCGGCGCCTGCGTCGGCATGCGCGGCTCCCGCGTCCAGGCGGTGGTGAACGAGCTGCAAGGCGAGAAGATCGACATCATTCCGTGGTCGGCGGACGTCGCCACCTTCGTCGTCAACGCGCTGGCGCCCGCCGAGGTCGCCAAGGTAGTGCTCGACGAAGAGCGCGAGCGCATCTCGGTGGTCGTGCCCGACCAGCAGCTTTCGCTCGCCATCGGGCGGCGCGGCCAGAACGTGCGGCTCGCCTCGCAGCTCACCGGTTGGGACATCGACATCCTCACCGAGCAGGAGGAGTCGGAGCGCCGGCAGGCCGAGTTCGAGAAGCGCACCAAGATGTTCATGGAAGCGCTCAACGTCGATGAGGTGGTGGGCCAGCTCCTCGCCTCGGAAGGATTTCAACTCCGTTGAGGAACTCGCAATGGTAGACCAGAACGACATCGCCTCGATTGAGGGCTTCGACGAGGAGACCGCGAGCGAGCTGCAGGCCCGCGCCAACGACTATCTCGCCCAGGTCGAGGCCGAGCAGGATGCCCAGCGCATCCAGCTCGGTGTCGCGGACGAACTGCGCGAGGTGCCCGGCGTCACCACCAGGATGATGGTCGCGTTGGGCGGAAACGGCGTCAAGACGATCGAGGATCTCGCCGGCTGCGCCACCGACGATCTCGCCGGCTGGACCGAGCGCAAGGACGGCGAGGCGGTGCGCACCGCCGGCTTCCTCGACGGCTTCGAGATGTCGCGCGAGGAATGCGAGGCCCTGATCATGCAGGCCCGCGTCAAGGCCGGCTGGATCACCGAGGCGGATCTCGCGCCCAAGGCCGAGGCGGAGGAAGCGCCTGCCGAGGCCGCCGCCGAGGCGGAGTAAGGCCGGCCCCCCACAAGGAAGGCAGCATGCTGGCGCAGGCTCAGGACCCGGATCAGGACGGTGGTATCGTCGTCGACGACGAGCCGGACCGCGGGCCGCGCCATGCGGCAGCGGCGACGGCGCGCATGTGTGCCGTGACCCGCGTCGTCCGCCCGGTCGGGGAGCTGATCCGGTTCGTCGCCGGACCGGAGGGACTCGTCCCCGACCTCAAGCGGCGGTTGCCGGGCCGGGGCGTCTGGGTGACGGCGCGCCGCGGCGACGTCGAAGCCGCCGCCAAACGCGGGGCGTTCCAGAAAAGCTTGCGGGCGGATGTGAAGGTTCCGCCTGGATTGGCGGACCTCGTCGACGGGCTGCTCGAACGCGCCACTCTCGATGCCCTTGCGATCGCCCACAAGGCGGCGCAGGTGGTCACGGGTTTCACGCGGGTCGAGGCGGCGCTCGCCGAGCGGCCGGTTGTCGCACTGTTCCAGGCCAAGGACGGCAGCGCCGACGGAGCCCGCAAGCTCGAGGCCGCGGCGGCGCGGCGCGGCGCGGCGAGCGGCCCGATCGAAATTGTGCGGACCTTCACCACCGAGCAATTGGATTTGGCATTGGGCCGCCTAAATGTGGTACATGCAGCGCTGCTGGCCGGGCGGGCAGGCGAGACGCTTCTCGCGCGCTGGCGAATTCTTGAATGTTTTCGCGCGGTTGAACCGGACGAGCGGAAGTCCGGCTCGTGGCGCCCGAACCGCGACCGAGCAGAACCAGGATCGTAATGACTGATAAGAAGAACCCCGGCGAGACGTTGACCGTCACCCCGACCAAGACCTTGACGCTCAAGCGCAGCGGCGTCGAGCAGGGGGTCGTGCGTCAGAGCTTCAGCCACGGCCGCACCAAGCAGGTGGTGGTCGAAAAGGTGAAGCGTCGCATCGGTCCTGGCGATTCAAAGCCTGAGCCCGCGCCGGCGGCCGCACCGCCGCCGCCGCCGCGTCGTGCGCCGATGCCGAGCGGTCGCGGACCCGCGCCGTCGTCCGGACATGGCCCTGGGGGCGGCGGAAAGCCGTCGGGCGTCGTGCTGCGCACGCTGACCGAGGAAGAGCGCAACGCCCGCGCCCATGCACTTGCCGACTCCAAGGTGCGCGAGGCCGAAGAGCGCAAGATCGCCGAGGAGGAAGCGCGCCGCCGCAACGAGCGCGAATCCCGCGAGCGTGTGGAACGCGAGGCCGCCGAGGCGCGCAAGCGCGAGGAGGACGACCGCCGCCGGCACGACGACGAGGCCAAGCGCAGGGCCGAGACCGAGGCCAAGAAACGGTTCGGCGAGGACGAAAAGGCCAAGGCCGCGGCGACGACCACGACGACGACTCCGGCGACCGCCGCAGCCACCCCGGTCAACGCGCGAACCGCCGTCCAGGAACCCGACGAGGAAGAAGCGCCGCGAACCGTCCGCCGGCCCGGCGGTGGCGTCGCGCGCCCGGTCCCCGCACCGAAACCGACACGGACCGGTCCCCAGAAGCAACGCGGCCGTCTCACCGTCGTCACCGCTTTCAATGCCGGCGAGGAGCGCGAGCGCTCGGTAGCGTCGTTCCGCCGCCGCATGCAGCGCCTGACCAAGGGGCATGCCGCCAACGAAACCAAGGAAAAGCTCGTCCGTGAGGTGACGATCCCGGAAGTCATCACCATCCAGGAACTCGCCAACCGCATGTCCGAGCGTGCCGTCGACGTGATCAAGCTGCTCATGAAGCAGGGGCAGATGCTCAAGATCACCGACACCATCGACGCCGACACCGCCCAGCTCATCGCCGAGGAACTCGGCCATTCGGTGCGCCGCGTCGCCGAGTCCGACGTTGAAGAGGGCCTGTTCGACACCGCCGACGATCCGGCCGATCTGGTGTCGCGCCCGCCGGTCGTGACCATCATGGGCCATGTCGACCACGGCAAGACCTCGCTGCTCGACGCCATCCGTGCCACCAACGTGGCGGGCGGGGAGGCCGGCGGGATCACCCAGCACATCGGCGCCTACCAGGTGACCGCGCCGTCGGGCTCGAAGATCACCTTCATCGACACCCCCGGCCACGCGGCGTTCACGTCGATGCGCGCCCGCGGCGCCAAAGTCACCGACATCGTGGTGCTGGTGGTCGCGGCGGATGACGGCGTGATGCCGCAGACGATCGAGGCGATCCAGCACGCCAAGGCGGCGAAGGTTCCGATGATCGTCGCCATCAACAAGATCGACAAACCGGACGCCAAGCCCGACCGGGTCCGGACCGAACTGCTGCAGTACGAGGTCCAGGTCGAATCGATGGGCGGCGACGTGCTCGACGTCGAGGTGTCGGCGACCAAGAAGACCAATCTCGACAAGCTGCTCGAAACCCTCGGGCTGCAGTCCGAAATCCTCGATCTCAAGGCGAACCCGAAACGGGCGGCCGAAGGCACCGTGATCGAGGCTAAGCTCGATCGTGGCCGTGGTCCGGTGGCGACCGTGCTGGTCCAGCGCGGCACCCTTCGCGGCGGCGACATCGTGGTGGCCGGTGCCGAATGGGGCCGGGTCCGCGCCCTGTTGTCCGCCGCCGGCGACGCCGTGAGCGAAGCCGGTCCGTCGACGCCGGTCGAGGTGCTCGGTTTCAACGGCACCCCGGAGGCGGGCGACCGTCTCGCGGTGGTGGAGAGCGAGGCGCGCGCGCGCGAGGTCACCGATTATCGCGCCCGTCAGAAGCGCGAGAAGATGGCGGCCCGGGCGAGCGGGATGCGCGGTTCGCTCGAGCAGATGATGAACCAGCTCAAGACGACGGGGCGGAAGGAATTCCCGCTCCTCATCAAGGGCGACGTGCAGGGCTCGGTCGAGGCGATCGTCGGCTCGCTCGAGAAGCTCGGCACCTCGGAGGTCGGCGCCCGCATCATCCTCGCCGGCGCCGGCGGCATCAGCGAATCCGACATTACGCTGGCGCAGGCGGCCGGCGCGTCGGTGATCGGCTTCAATGTCCGCGCGCACAAGGAAGCGCGCGAGATGGCGGAGCGCGACGGCGTCGAAATCCGCTACTACAACGTCATCTACGATCTCGTCGACGACGTGAAGAAGGCGATGTCCGGTCTGCTGGCGCCGACGCTGCGCGAGACCATGCTGGGCAACGCGCTGATCCTGGAGATCTTCAACATCTCCAAGGTCGGCAAGATCGCCGGTTGCCGCGTCACCGACGGCACCGTGGAACGCGGCGCGAATGTGCGCCTGATCCGCGACAATGTCGTCATCCACGAAGGCAAGCTGTCCCAGCTCAAGCGCTTCAAGGACGACGCCAAGGAAGTTCTCGCCGGCCAGGAATGCGGCATGTCGTTCGAGAACTACCAGGACATGCGCGCCGGCGACGTCATCGAATGTTATCGCGTGGAGACGGTGCAGCGCTCCCTTTAGAGGCGACGGCATCGCGAATTTGAGTCGCCGGCGTCGCGCCGGCGGCGATCAACGATTATTCCCGTTCGCCGGGTTCGAATCCCGGCGCGACGGGCAGGAGCACAAATGTCACGACATCAACAGGTGCCCGGCAAGGGCAGTTCACAGCGCCAGCTTCGCGTCGGCGAGCTCGTCCGTCATGCCGTGGCCGAGATTCTCGCCCGCGGCGACATCCATGATCCGGTGATCGAGACGCATCTCGTCACGGTGCCGGAGGTGCGCATGTCGCCCGACCTGCGGCTCGCGACGGTGTACGTCATGCCGCTCGGCGGCAGCGACGAGCACGACGTGCTCGCGGCGCTCGAACGCAACCAGCGTTACATGCGCGGCGAGGTCGCCCACCGGGTGAACCTGAAGTTCGCGCCCGACATCCGCTTCCGCATCGACGAGCGGTTCCGCGAGGCGGATCGCATCGAGCGGCTGTTGCGCTCGCCCGAGGTCCAGCGCGATCTCGACAAGTCGCAGACGAGCGCCGACCACGATTCCAGCGAGACAAAATGAGTTCGACAACCAGCGAAGAGCCGGACGCAGGCGCCGCCTGCGCTCCGCAGCCCATTCCCGTCGAGACGACGCTCGCGCCGGCTCCGCCCGGTCCCAAGGCCAAGCGGGAGAAGCACGACGTCCATGGCTGGGTGGTGCTCGACAAGCCGGTCGGCATGACCTCGACCCACGCGGTGTCGGTGATCAAGCGCCTGTTCAAGGCCAAGCGTGCCGGACATGCCGGGACGCTCGATCCGCTGGCGTCCGGCTGCCTCCCGATTGCGCTCGGCGATGCCACCAAGACGGTGCCGTTCGTGATGGACGGCCGCAAGGCCTACGGTTTTACCGTTCGGTGGGGCGAAGAGCGGGACACCGACGATGCCGAGGGGCGCGTCGTGACGAGCAGCGACGCCCGGCCGAGCGCCGACGCGATCGAGGCGCTGTTGCCCGGATTCGTCGGCGCCATCGAACAGGTGCCGCCGCGATTCTCCGCCATCAAGATCGAAGGCGAGCGCGCCTATGACATCGCCCGCGACGGCGAGGTGTTCGAGCTCAAGCCGCGCGTGGTGAACATCGAACGGCTGTCGCTCGAAGAAATGGTCGATGCCGACCACAGCCGTTTCCACGCGGAATGCGGCAAGGGGACCTATGTGCGGGCGATCGCCCGCGACCTCGGCCGCCTGCTCGGCTGCGGCGGCCATGTCTCGGCGCTGCGGCGAACCGCAGTCGGCCCGTTCCAGGACGGCGACATGATTTCGCTGGAACGGGTCGAGGCTTTATGTCATAGAGCCGCGTTCGGCGAGGTGAGCCTCGCCGATGCACTGCTGCCCGTTGCGACCGCGCTGGACGACATCCCGGCGCTGGCCGTCAGTCGGGCGGATGCGGCCAGGCTCCAACGGGGCCAGGCCGTTTTGTTGCGCGGACGGGACGCTCCCATGGTCCGTGGCACGGTTTACGTCACCGCGTCGGGCAGCCTGATTGCCCTCGCCGAAGTCGACCGCGGCGAAGTCGTCCCCAAGCGCGTGTTCAATCTCGCCGGCCTGCAGGGCAGAGCCGGCCGACAGGAAGGTCGTTGACGATGTCGATTACTACCGAACGTAAATCGGAAGTCATCAAGACGTACGCCAAGAAGGCCGGCGACACCGGGTCGCCGGAGGTGCAGGTTGCAATCCTCTCGGAGCGCATTTCCAACCTGACCGAGCATTTCAAGACCCATGTGAAAGACAACCACTCGCGGCGCGGACTGCTCAAGCTCGTGTCACAGCGCCGCCAACTTCTCGATTATCTCAAGCGGGTCAACGAGGCCAGCTACAAGGGCCTGATCGAGAAGCTCGGGATCCGCCGCTGAGCGGGCTCTGCGCGCGACGAAGCGCGCATGTTCGGCGGGCGCCCGATTGCGTCCGCCGCAGTGCCGGCGGCCGAGGCCGCCGCAACCCCGGACGATGAGCGTCCGGTGTTCGAAGGGCATGAAAGCCATGGCAGGATCGCCGGACGCTGCAACGAGGTGGGCCCCTGCGCTCCCGCGCAGCCTCTCGCCGTCTTGCTCATGGCTTTCATGGCCACAAAACCATGAAAGAAAGCAAAAATGTTCAATATCCATCGTGAGGAGCTCGATTGGGGTGGGCGTAAGCTCGTCCTCGAGACCGGCAGGATAGCGCGACAGGCCGACGGCGCCGTCATTGCCACCTATGGCGAGACCACCGTGCTCGCGACAGTCGTCGCCGCCAAGAAGCCGAAGGAAGGCATCGACTTCCTGCCGCTGACCTGCAATTACCAGGAAAAATTCTACGCCGCCGGTCGCATTCCCGGCGGTTATTTCAAGCGCGAAGGACGCCCCAGCGAGCGCGAGACTCTGGTGTCGCGCCTGATCGACCGCCCGATCCGGCCGCTGTTCGCCGACGGCTGGCGCTGCGACACCCAGGTCATCGTGACCACCATGTCGCACGACCAGGAGAACAGTCCCGACATCGTCGCCATGGTGGCGGCTTCGGCGGCGCTGACCCTGTCCGGCGCCCCGTTCATGGGCCCGATCGGCGCGGCGCGCGTCGGCTTCATCAACAACGAGTTCGTCCTCAATCCGCAGATCGACGAGATGACCGAGAGCAATCTCGACCTCGTGGTCGCGGGCACCCAGGACGCGGTGCTGATGGTGGAGTCCGAGGCGAAGGAGCTGCCCGAGGAGGTCATGCTCGGCGCCGTGATGTTCGGCCACCGCCACTTCCAGCCGGTGATCGAGGCGATCATCCGCCTCGCCGAAAAGGCGGCCAAGGAGCCGCGCGAGCTCGTGGTGCCGGACAATGCGGCGCTGGAAAAGCAGATGCTCGGCCTCATCGAGCAGGATCTGCGCGCCGCCTACGGGATTCCCGACAAGATGGCCCGCCACAACGCGGTGGAAGCTGCCAAGGCGAAGGTGATGGCCGCGCTCGCGCCGGAGGGCGGCGAAGCCGCCGCCGACAAGGAGCGGCTGAAGGCGGTCTTCAAGGAGCTCGAAGCCAAGATCGTCCGCTGGAACATCCTCGACACCAGCCGGCGCATCGACGGTCGCGACCTCAAGACCGTGCGGCCGATCGTGTCCGAGGTGGGCGTGCTGCCGCGCGCGCACGGCTCGGCGCTGTTCACCCGTGGCGAGACCCAGGCCTTCGTGGTGGCGACGCTCGGCACCGGCGAGGATGAGCAGTTCATCGACGCGCTGGAAGGCACCTATAAGGAGCACTTCCTGCTGCACTACAATTTTCCTCCGTTCTCGGTCGGCGAGACCGGCCGGATCGGGGCGCCGGGGCGGCGCGAGGTCGGCCACGGCAAGCTCGCCTGGCGCGCCCTCCATCCGGTGCTGCCGCTGCGCCACGAGTTCCCCTACACCATCCGGGTGGTGTCGGAGATCACCGAGTCCAACGGCTCGTCGTCGATGGCGACGGTGTGCGGCGCCTCGCTGGCGCTGATGGACGCCGGCGTGCCGCTCAAGGCGCCGACCGCCGGCATCGCCATGGGCCTCATCCTCGAGGACCAGCGTTTCGCCGTGCTGTCCGACATTCTCGGCGACGAGGACCATCTCGGCGACATGGACTTCAAGGTGGCGGGCACCGAGAAGGGCATCACCTCGCTCCAGATGGACATCAAGATCGCCGGCATCACCGAGGAGATCATGCGGGTCGCGCTGACCCAGGCCAAGGACGGCCGGCTGCACATCCTCGGCGAGATGTCGAAGGCCATCACCTCGGCGCGCGCCGAGCTCGGCGAGCACGCGCCGCGCATCGAAGTGTTCTCGATCCCCACCGACAAGATCCGCGAGGTCATCGGCTCCGGCGGCAAGGTGATCCGCGAGATCGTCGAGAAGACCGGCGCCAAGGTCGACATCTCCGACGACGGCACGGTCAAGGTCGCGTCGTCCTCGGGCGACTCGATCAAGGCGGCGATCAACTGGATCAAGTCGATCGCCTCCGATCCCGAGGTCGGCCACATCTATGAGGGCACCGTCGTCAAGGTGATGGACTTCGGCGCCTTCGTGAACTTCTTCGGCTCGCGCGACGGCCTCGTCCATATCAGCCAGCTCGCCGGGCGCCGGGTCCAGAAGACCGGCGACGTCGTCAAGGAAGGCGACAAGGTGAAGGTCAAGCTGCTCGGCTTCGACGAGCGCGGCAAGGTGCGCCTGTCGATGAAGGTCGTCGACCAGCAGACCGGCGAGGACATCGAGGCCAAGCAGAAGGCCGAGGAAGAGACCCATCGCGAAGCCGCGGGCGAGTAAAGTCTCGCTCTTACCTGGAACGCCGCGCCGGTGCCTCGTAAGGCGCCGGCGTTTTTCATGGTGCAGACGAGCTCGCACCGCAACGGCCTCTATAACCATCGCCGACGCCCGAGACGCCTGGCCGGCGGCACCCAGCATCTCGGCGATTTACACCAAGGCCCTGGCTGACCGGTCACTCTGCGCCGTCACCGGCGTCCTCGTCGGCAAGGTCAGCGGCGTGCCCGTCCATGGTGCGCGCGTTTCCCGCAGATCACTTCACCGGCCTGTCGTTGTCCTCCAACGTCGCTTACGCGGGGTTCGGCGGATTGACCCCGGTGGCGGCGGAGCCACGACCTCCTCATCGTCAGTAATATCCGGACGGCCGCCTGGCGGCCGATCCAGATTTGCGGAAAGTCGGTTGCCGGATGATGGACGGGTTCGCCGCGTCACGATAGCGTTGGGTTCCCGCAACGAGCGCTCGCACAACGATCGCCTACAAACATCACTGGGCAGGAACGCGTCATGAGCTTCATCATCACCATCGCTGCCCTGTGCCTGCTGATGTTCGTCGCCTATCGCGGCTTCAGCGTCATCATGTTCGCGCCGATCGCCGCACTGCTCGCAGTGCTGCTGACCGACCCCGTCGCCGTGCTGCCGGTCTACAGCGGCCTGTTCATGGACAAGATGGTAGTGTTCATAAAGCTGTATTTCCCGGTGTTCATGCTCGGCGCCATCTTCGGCAAGGTGATCGAGCTGTCGGGCTTCTCGAAGTCGATCGTCGCTGCGGTGCATCCGGCTCGTCGGGCGCGAACGCGCGGTATTGTCGATCGTGCTCGTCTGCAACATCCTCACCTACGGCGGGGTGTCGCTGTTCGTGGTGGTGTTCGCCGTCTACCCGTTCGCGGCGGAGGTGTTTCGGCAGAGCAACATGCCAAAGCGGCTCATTCCCGGCACGATCGCGCTCGGCGCCTTCAGCTACACCATGGATTCGCTGCCGGGCACGCCGCAGATCCAGAACATCATTCCGACCTCGTTCTTCGGCACCACCGCCTATGCCGCCGGCTGGCTCGGCATCATCGGCGCACTGTTCATCTTCTTCTCCGGAATGGCCTACCTGACCTGGCGCATCCGCAAGGCCGCCGCGGCCGGGGAGGGCTACGGCACCGGCCACGCCAACGAGCCGGAACCGGTGGAAGAAAAAGTGCTGGCCCACCCGGCAATCGCAATCCTGCCGCTGGTGCTGGTCGGCGTGCTCAACAAGGTGTTCACCCTCGCCATCCCCTGGTGGTACGGCGCCAGCAACGAGACCTCGCTCGCCGGCCTCGATCATCCGATCGTCACGGCGGTGCCGCCGATCGCGGCGATCTGGGCGCTGCAGCTCGCGCTGCTCGTCGGCATCCTTTCGGTGGTGCTGCTGTCGTGGCGCCTGGTCACCAGCCGGTTTGCGGAGGGCTCCCGCGCCGCGGTCGCCGGCTCGCTGCTGGCCTCGATGAACACGGCGTCGGAATACGGCTTCGGCGCGGTCATCGCGGCGCTGCCCGGCTTCCTGGTGATCAAGAACGCGCTCGCGGCGATTCCCAACCCGCTGGTGAACGAAGCGATCAGCGTCACCGTGCTGGCCGGCATCACCGGCTCCGCATCGGGCGGCATGAGCATCGCGCTCGCGGCGCTGTCGGGCCAGTTCATCGAGGCGGCCAAAGCGGCCGGCATTCCCATGGAGGTGCTGCACCGGGTCGCCGCCATGGCGAGCGGCGGCATGGACACGCTCCCGCACAACGGCGCGGTGATCACGCTCCTCGCGGTCTGCGGTCTGACCCACCGGGAATCCTACCGGGACATCTTCGCCATCACCTGCCTGAAGACCGCCGCGGTGTTCGTCGTCATCGGCGTCTACTATCTCACCGGCATCGTCTGAACGTCGACGGATCGGTTGGCCGGGGAGCCGGATTGCCGGAATTCGCAGATGCCCGCGGGGGCGTTGCAGGGAGCGCGGGCTACCTTGGCGCCTTCTCGTCGCCGCAGAGCGCGTAAACCGGCGAGTCCGCTCTGGTGCCGAACCGCAATCGGTGGGCGGTTTCAATCTCGATGTCCCACTCGGCCATGGTGCGGGCGCGTTGGGACGCACATTCGACCCGCAGCGTGCACCGTTGGTCGTTGAGCTTGTCCGCGAAGATCGTGCAATGCGCCCCCTGAAATCGGTAAAATCCGCGGCCCCATTCGAGCAGCGCATTCTCGCCGAACCGCCTGGCGGCCTCGTCCGGTCGCTCGGCATAGGCGCAGGCCCGCGCGACGGTCGTCCAGGTTCCGGTTTCGAGCCCGCAGGCCCCGGTTTCCGCGCGCGCCTCCGCCAGCAGGGAGAGGCAGAGGCAAAGGCATGCGAGCGAGGCCAGGCCCGCGACCCGTACGGCGCGTCGGTGCAGCGAAGCCATGCCGTACTCCCGTCTGTCGACTGGCGCCCCGTCCTGTCCGCAGGCAAGGGTAGTCGATCCGCTGCCGCGGTTCCACCTGCGACCCTGTAAGCCGGCGCTCTGCGCGCGCCCCGGCAAAATCGCAACGCGGAAGCGACCTGAGGCGCCTTGTCTCGCCGCCGCCGCGGCGTTAAGAGCCGAGCTTAAGGCGATTCTATCGCTGCGGGAGGAACCATGACGACCGTCGCGGAGGCAACCCACCCGGCGCGCCCGATCCCGTTTCGTGAGGTGTGGCTGATCTCCGCCGGCCACATGATGACGCACTGGTATCCGGCAACGTTCTACCTGCTGCTTCCGCTGATCGGCCGCAGCCTCGACCTGACCTTCGCCCAAATCGGATCGATCCTGACCTGCCAGTACGCTGCCGGCGCCATCTCCAACATCCCGGGCGGGATGCTGGTGGATGCCATCGGCCGCAAGGGGCTGCTGATGGCGGTCGCGCTGTCTTGGATCGGCCTGCCCTATCTCGTCATGGGCCTCACCCACAGCTACTGGATGCTGCTCGTGTGCGCGGCGCTGGTCGGCATCGGCAACAATCTGTGGCATCCGACCGCGATCCCGTTGCTGGCGCAGAGCTTCCCGCGCCGCCGCGGCCTCGTGGTGTCGATCCATTCCATGGGCGGCAACCTCGGCGACGCCATCGCCCCGCTGGTGGTCGGCCCGATGCTCACGGTGTTCGACTGGCGCCAGGTGGTGGTGATGAACGTGGTGCCGGGCCTCGTCGCCTCGGTGCTGCTGCTGTTCTCGCTGGGCAATGTCGATGAGCGGGCCGAGACGCGGCCGGTGCGGCCCGACGGCGCAACCGCACTCGCGGCGCTGCGCATGCTGGTCGCCAACCGCACGGTGCTGATGCTGTCGCTCGGCTCCGGCGTGCGCGCGATGACCGCGATGACGCTTCTCACCTTCCTGCCGGTGTTCCTGTCGACCGACCTCGGCTATTCGCCGGCCGTGGTCGGCGGTGCGCTGTTCGCCCTGCAGGCCGCCGGTTTCGCGGCCGCCCCGATCGCCGGCTATCTGTCCGACCGGGTCGGGCGGCGCAGCATCATCATGTCGAGCATGCTGATGTCCGCCGTGGTGCTCGTGTTCATGGCGTTCGCCGGGCGCTCCCCGCTGTTCGTCCTGTTCGTCGCCTTCCTCGGCTTTTTCCTGTTCGCGATCCGCGCGGTGCTCCAGGCCTGGCTGCTCGACGCCACGCCTTCCCACATGGGCGGCACCAGCATCGGCGTCCTGTTCGGCGCCCAGGCGGCGGGCGCCGCGATCGGCCCATTGGTCGGCGGCGTGCTCGCTGACCACTACGGGATCCTCGCGACGTTCTATTTCCTGGCCGCCACCATCGTGGTCGCGAACATGTTCATCTTCTTCACCCCGGCGACTCCGGTGCAGGAAGAACGGGTGCGGGCGTGAGCGCCGGTCCTCAACCGCTGCGGCTTCATCGCCGGAAGCTGAGGTCGAACCTCGCCGCCGGGATGGCGTTCGGTTGCCCCGCCGGGGATCGAGAGCGCGGTTGGGCGAGGTGAATGGCCGCATCGGTCGTTGGCAAATGTGCTTTGCCGCCATGCGTTTCTGGTGTCTTGCTGGTCCGCGCCCATGCTGTAACGGTGCCGCGGAACGAGCGACGGGATTGTCGCCGCATCGCTCTTGCCCGAGGGGTTGATGGCAACCGAATTGGCGACGGATCTGCTGGGGATGTTCTCCGGCCTGCTGGTCGGATTTTCGCTCGGCGTCGCGGGCGGGGGCGGCTCGGTGCTGTCCGTACCGTTGATGATCTACCTCGTCGGCGTCCCGAGCGTGCACATCGCCATCGGCACCACGGCCTTTGCCGTGGCGGTGAACGCCGCCGCAACCCTCGTGTCCCACGCCCGCATGGGGACGGTGAAGTGGCAATGCGCCGCCGTCTTCGCGGTCGCCGGCATGGTCGGAGCTTACGCCGGATCGAGCCTGAGCAAGATCGTCGACGGCCAGAAGCTCTTGGTGCTGTTTGCGCTGCTGATGCTGATCATCGCCGCGGTGATGTTCGTGCGCCGCTCGATCCCCGGCGAGGCCGACGTCAGGCTGACGCGCGAGAACGCCTTCAAGCTGCTGGGCGTCGGCCTGGTGACCGGATCGCTGTCAGGCTTCTTCGGCATCGGCGGCGGCTTTCTGATCGTGCCGGCCCTCATGTTCGCGACCAGGATGCCCATCGTCAACGCGGTCGGCTCGTCGCTCGTCGCAGTGACCGCGTTCGGATCGACGGCGGCATTCAACTACGCGTTGTCGGGATTGGTCGATTGGCGGCTCGCAGGCTTTTTCATCATCGGCGGCGTCGTCGGCGGAATCATCGGCGGCCGCGTCGCGCAGGTGCTGGGGAAGCGTCGCGGCGCCCTCAATCTCGTCTTTGCCGGCATCATCATCCTGGTGGCAATCTACATGCTGGTCCGCAGCCTGTGGGGCTGACCCACACCAGGGAGCCGAGATGCCCGAGCGATACAGCGTCGAGGTCGCGCCGTCCGAGCACGTGACCGCCGTGGTCTATGCCGCCCCACCCGGAGGCGCGCCCCTGTCACTCGTTCTCGCTCACGGCGCCGGGGCGAACCAGGACAACGCCTTCATGGTGAAGTTCGCCGGCGCGGTTGCCGCGCGGGGGATCGAGACCATCACGTTCAACTTCCTCTACACCGAAGCGGGCCGGCGGCTGCCCGACAAGAACGATCGGCTGGAGGCGTGCTGGCGCCGCATCATCGCGGCGAGCCGCGACGGTGAGATCGGGGATGCCCGCAAACGCGGGCGTCTCGCGCTCGGCGGCAAATCCATGGGCGGTCGCATCGCCTCGCAGATCGCCGCGGACGGGCGAACCGACATCGCCGGACTGGTGTTTCTCGGCTATCCCCTTCATCCGCCCGGGCGTCCCGACAAGCCGAGGTCGAAGCACCTGCCGGCCATTCGCGCGCCCATGCTGTTCGTCCAGGGCTCGCGCGACGCCTTCGGCACTCCCGACGAGCTTACACCGGTTCTCGCCACCCTCGAGGCGCCCGCGGAGCTGTGCGTCGTCGCCGGCGGCGACCACTCCTTCAAGGTCACCAAGAAGGCGCCGCTTCCGCAGGAGGGGGTCTACGATTTCATCTTCGATACCGTGGCGGGATGGCTGCGCGCGCTTGCGTGACAGCCGTTTCTTCGACCATTTCTTGGGCTGTTGCCGCCGTCCGATTTTCTGTCGTATCTTTCGCAGCGCGGATGCGGGTCGTTCCGGCTCGCCCCCGACCCGGTCGCGCGACCGGACCAGGTCGGACGCCCGTGGCCGCACTGATGCCGCACGATGCTGATACCCACGATGCTGATACCGTGCGATACCAATAGCCCACGATACCGATAACTCGCGATACCGATAACTCACGATACCGACACGGCACGAGACCAAAGGAACCGCGGCGGCACGCCGCGGCCAAACCAAACAGAAAAAAAGCCATCCCGCGAGCACCGCTTGGGATTTGGCGATCAGGGGAAGGACATCATGAATTTGAAATCAATCACGACGCTTTCCGCGCTCGCGCTTGTTGCCGGCAGCGGGATGGCGCTGGCGCACCATTCCTTCGCCATGTTCGACGCCGAGCACCCGATCGAAGTGACCGGCACGGTGAAGGAGTTCAGGTTCGTCAGCCCGCACACCCTTCTGATCCTGGAGGTCAAGGGTGGGGACGGCGCGACCAAGGATTGGATGCTCGAAGGCGGAGCGCCGGGACTTCTCGTGCGCGACGGAATGAACGGCCGGAGCCTGAAGCCCGGCGACGAGATCACCGCCAAGATCAATCCGCTGCACAGCGGCGCCGAGGGCGGCGCCTATCAGCCGCAACTCCTGAAGTTCAAGGACGGTCGCCCGGTGGTGGCGCCGAAATAGCCGCGCGTCAAAACGCGGAATCGGCCTGCAGTCCGATCGTCCCGACGTCGCCGGGACGGGAGGTTCGATAATGTGGGCTTCATGTGGGAGGATGAGTAAATGCTGTTTCGACGCATGGTCGGCTCGGTGGCGTTCGTCGGCTCGGTGGCGGTCGCCGCCGCGCTCATCGCGGGGCCGGCGGTGGCCCAACAACCGTTCGATCCCGCAAAGTACCCCGATATCGCCGGCCAATGGCAGCGGGTCGGTCCGCTCGGCGTTTTCGACTCGACGAAGCCGCCGGGGCGCGGCCAGCAGGCGCCCCTCACCCCGGAGTATCAGGCGATCTTCGAGGCGAACCTCGCCGATGTTGCCCAAGGCGGTTCCGGTGACGATCCGGTGCACACCTGCATTCCCGAAGGCATGCCGCGGGCGATGAACCTGGTGCTGCCGATGGAAGTCGTGATCACGCCCGGCACGACCTACATCCTGATGGAATATCTCAGCATGCTCCGCCGCATCTATACCGACGGGCGGCCGTTTCCGACCGACGAGGATCCCTCCTGGATGGGCTACTCGCTCGGCAAGTGGGTCGATGAGAACGGCGACGGGCGCTACGACGTGCTGGAGGTGGAGACCCGCAACCTGAAAAACCCGCGCACTTTCGACCCCAGTGGGCTGCCGGTCCACAAGGACGGCGAAACCGTCGTCAAGGAGCGCTTCTATCTCGACAAGACGAACCCCGACCGCCTGTACGACGAGATCACCACCTACGATCACGCGCTGGCGCGGCCGTGGACGATCCTCAAGACCATGAAGCGAGAGCGCAAGCCGATCTGGGTCGAATCGATCTGCGCCGAGGGCAACATCCACGTCAGCATCGGCGGTGAGCAGTACATGATCGGAGGCGACGGCCTCCTGATGCCGTTCAGGAAAGGGCAGCCGGCGCCCGATCTGAAGCACTTCTCCGGGGAGAAAAAGTAGCGAGGAGGGGGCGCGGGCAACCCGCGGCGAGACAACAGGATTGCGGACGTGCGCTTTTGTTTCCTTATGGTTGTGCTACCTTAGGGTGGTGCTCCGGGGATGAAACATGGCGACGCCCGTCGAAGTCTCATTCGTCAAAAGATGCTCCGGCACTTCGGGTCCCGCGGCTTCGGTGGAGGGGTTCGGAGGGCTCTTCAACGACAAGCCGTGGTACCTGCGCGAAAGCTATGTGATCGCGGAGGTAGAAAAGCCCCCATCGCGGCGCGTATGGGACTTCTACGTGCGGGTCGGCGGAGAGGCCGTCCCGATGGTCGTTGCCGCCGTTGGCGGACGCAAATACCTGACGGCGTGCGCCGGCGACGACGGCGCGACGGCTCTCCTCCGCCTGCCCGAATGTCCGGCGACCTGGCGGGCGGTTTTTGCCTGAAGGATTCGGGCAGCTTTTTCTCCATCTCCGCGGTAGCGCGATGAACTCCCACTCCTTGGTCGCCGCGGCGCGGGGGCCGTCCCGTTTTGCGGCGGTCCGGCCGTCCAGTTTGCTATTGGGCTCGGTGCTCCCGCGAAGCGAACGCGAAAGTGCGGTCTCACTTCTTTAAGAAACCTGTGCATAATCCGCACGGTTCGGCAGGATCGAGCCGCGGCCGGCGGAGGAAAGCTTGGGTCATTCGGCGGCTCGAACAGCGCGGATCGTCCTGTCGGCAGCCGCGCTTCTCGCCGGTCTTTCCGGGTGCGGCCGGAATCCCACATTCGTCGCGCCCCGGCCGCTACCGGTCACCGTCAGCGTTCCCCTCGTCGCTCCAGTCCAGGACGCCGCGGAATTCACCGGCCAGGCGTCCGCGTCGCGGACCGTGGATCTCGTCGCGCGCGTTGCAGGGTTTTTGACCGAGGTGCGATTTGCCGATGGCGCCGACGTCGCCAAGGGGCAGTTGCTGTTCCAGATCGAGCCCGATCTCTACCAGGCGCAGGTGGCGCTCAACCAGGCGATCCTGGCGCAGCAGCAAGCCACCCTCACCAGTGCCGAAGTCGATTTCGACCGCAAATCGACCCTGCAAAAGCAGCTCGCCGCGAGCCAGGCGGACTACGACAAGGCGCTGGCGACCCGTGACAGCGCGCGGGCGGCCGTCGCAGAGGCGCAGGCCAATCTCAAGATTGCGCAGCTCAACCTTTCCTATACGAGGATCGAAGCGCCGTTCGCGGGACAGATCGGGCGCCGCCTCGTGGACGCCGGAAACCTTGTCGGCCAAGGCGCGGCGACCAAGCTCGCCACGCTGTCGAAGGTCGACGTCATCTACGTCTACTTCAATGTCAACGAGCGCGATGCGCTGCGGATCCGGCAGGACATGGCCGCACGCGGCCTCACCCGCGACTCCATCCTCAAGACCCCGGTTTTCGCCGGACTTGCCGACGAAAAAGGGACACCGCACGAGGGGCGCCTGGATTTTATCGACACCGGCATCGATCCCTCGACCGGCACGCTGACCGCGCGCGCAGTGTTCGACAACGCAAAGAACATCCTGGCTCCGGGGCTGTTCACGCGGATCCGGATTCCGTTGGGACCCCCGAAGCCGTCCCTGCTGGTACCGGAAACCGCGATCAGTCTCGACCAGGTCGGGCCCTATGTGCTGCTGGTCGACGACGGCGGCACCGTGGCGCTGCGGCGCATCAAGCTCGGCGCCCAGCAGGAAGGCTTGCGGGTCGCCACCGAGGGTCTGACGAAGACCGACCGGGTGATCATCGACGGGCTGCAGAACGCGACACCGGGGCGCAAAGTCACGGTGCAGGACGGGCGGATTTCCGCCACTGCCCCGCCGGGCCCCTGAGGCATCGCTGCAGATGGCCAGATATTTCATCGAACGTCCGGTGCTCGCCAACGTCGTCGCACTGCTGGCCATCGTCATCGGGGCGGTGGCGCTGCTCTACCTTCCCGTCGCGCAATATCCGCCGATCACGCCGCCGACGGTGCAGGTCACCGCGCGCTACCCGGGCGCCAATGCGCAGACCGTCGTCGACACCGTGGCCCTGCCGATCGAGCAGCAGGTCAATGGCGTCGAGAAGATGCTCTACATGCAGTCGACCGCGGCGAACGACGGCACTTATGCGCTGGTCGTGACCTTTGCGGTCGGCACCGATCTCGATCAGGCCCAGGTCCAGGTGCAGAACCGCATCGCCGCAGCGATGGCACAACTGCCGGACGCGGTGCAGAAGCTCGGTGTCGTCACCAAGAAGAAGAGCACGGCGATCCTGCAGATCGTCACGCTCACCTCGCCGGACCGTTCTCGCGACAGCCTGTTCCTGAGCAACTATGCCACCATCAGCCTGCGGGATACCATCGCCCGCATTCCGGGGGTCGGCGATGCCCAGGTGTTCGGCATCGGCCAGTACAGCATGCGGGTCTGGCTCGATCCCGAGCAGATGAAGGCGCGCTCGCTGGTGCCGAGCGATGTGATCGCGGCGATCCAGCAGCAGAGCCAGGAGGTTGCGGCCGGGCAGATCGGCGCCCCGCCGGCGCCGGCGGACCAGGCCTTCCAATACACCGTCGACCTCCGCGGGCGGTTTGCGACGGTGGCGGAGTTCGAGCAGATCGCGGTCAAGACCCAGGGCGCTCCCGGCGGGGCCGTAACGCGCATCCGCGACGTCGGCCGGGTCGAGCTCGGCGCCCAGACCTACAGCCAGTTTCTCGAAATGGATGGGCAGCCGGCCGCCGGCATCGCCGTGTTCCAGCTCCCCGACGCCAATGCCCTTGATGTCGCCAAGGCGGTGGACGCCGAGATGAAGCGGCTTGCGTCCGGCTTCCCCAGCGGCATCGCCTATTCGGTGCCGTTCGACACCACGCGTTTCGTCGAGGCCTCCATCAGCGAGGTCTACATGACGCTCGGCGAGGCGGCCGGCCTCGTTCTCCTGGTCATCGTGGTGTTTCTCCAGAGCTGGCGGGCGACGCTGGTCCCGGCCACCACGGTCCCGGTCACCATCATCGGTGCATTCGCGGCGATGGCCGCGCTCGGCTTCAGCGTCAACCTGCTCACGCTGTTCGCCCTCGTCCTCGCCATCGGCATCGTGGTCGACGATGCCATCATCGTAGTGGAGGGGGCGGCCAAATACATCGAGCGGGGCATCGCGCCGAAACAGGCCGCGGGCCTCGCCATGGACGAACTGCTGCGGCCGATCCTGGCGATCACGCTGGTGCTCATGAGCGTGTTCCTGCCAGCCTCCATTCTCCCCGGGATCGTGGGCCAGCTCTATCGCCAGTTCGCCCTGGTGATCGCCGCGACCGCGGTCATCAGCGCGATCAACGCCGTCACCCTCAAGCCGACCCAATGCGCCATGTGGCTGCGTCCGCAGACCGGCCGGCCCAATGCCTTCTACCGCGGCTTCAATCTCGGCTACGCCAAGCTGGAGGACGCCTATGCGGGCCTGATCGGACGCCTGGTCCGCTTCCCGGTGATCGTCTCGCTGATCTGTGTCGCGCTATCGGGGCTCGCCATCTGGTCGCTGGTCCGGCTCCCCACGGCGTTCATCCCCACCGAGGACCAGGGCTACATGCTGGTGGGGACGCAATTGCCCGACGGGGCGTCTCTCGAGCGAACCCAGCAGGTGATGGCGCGCGTCACCGAGATCGCGCGCGCCACCGCGGGCGTCCAGCACGTGGTCACGGTCGGCGGCGCATCGCTGTTCGACAACAGCGCCGTGCTCGCCAATGCCGGCATCGCCTATGTGATCCTGAAGGACTGGAGCCGGCGCGGCGCCGGCGAGGATCCGCTCACTATCTTCAAGGCGCTCCAGGCGGGTCTCGACACCCTGCAGGAGGCGCGGTCCATCGTCGTCCCGCCGCCACCCATCCAGGGCCTCGGCCTCGCCGGCGGCTTCCAGATGCAGGTGCAGGTCACGGACGGCACGTTCGACTATCGCAAGCTCCAGCAGGTGGCGGACCGCATCGTCGAACTTGGGAATGCCCAGCCGGCGCTGATGCGGCTGATGACGCCGTTCCGGGCGAGTGCGCCGCAGCTGCGCGCCGAGGTCGACCGGCGCGAGGCGGAAGCCCTGGGGATCAATGTCGGCGACGCCTTCCAGGCGATCCAGACCTATCTCGGCTCGACCTATGTCAGCCAGTTCTCGCGGTTCGGCCACACCTTCCCGGTGTTCGTGCAGGCAGACACCCGGTTCCGGCTGACATTCGAATCGCTCGGCGCCCTCAACGTCCGCAACGCCAAGGGCGCCATGGTGCCGGTCGGCTCGATCGCCGACGTGCGGCCCGGCGTCGGTCCTGCACTGATCCCCCTGTTCAACCTCAATCCGTCAGCGACCATCAACGGCGCTGCCGCGCCCGGCTACAGCTCCGGCCAGGCGCTGAAGCTGATGGAGGAGATCGCGACCGCCACGCTGCCGCCCGGGATGAGCTTCGGGTGGACCGGGGTCTCCTACCAGGAGGCGGCGATCGGCAATCAATCGTACTGGATCTTCGGTCTGGCGCTGCTGCTGGTGCTGATGGTTCTCGCCGGCCAGTATGAGAGCTGGTCGGCGCCGATCGCCGTCGTGCTGGCGGTGCCGCTCGCGCTGCTGGGCACTGTCGCGGCGCTCTCCATCGCGGGGGTGGCGAACAACATCTATACCCAGATCGGCCTCGTCCTGCTCATTGCGCTGTCGAGCAAGAACGCGATTTTGATCGTCGAATTCGCCCGCGAGCTCCGGCTGGGTCGGGGCCTGTCGATCGGCGAAGCCGCGGTCGAGGCGTCGCGGGTTCGCTTCCGCCCGATCCTGATGACGTCGATCGCCTTCATCCTGGGGGTGGTGCCGCTCGTCTTCGCGACGGGCGCCGGCGCGGCGGCGCGTCGCTCGATCGGTATCACCGTGTTCAGCGGCATGCTGGCCTCGACCTGCATCGCCATTCTGTTCGTGCCGGCGTTGTTCGTGGTGCTGCAGCGCTGGGAAGAGTCGCGGCGGCCGACGCTGGCGCCGGAGAACCGCGGCGCCGCGTGACCGCTCGTGCCGCCGGTCGCGCTCAGGACTGGGGGACGGCGATCCCGGCTTCGCGATAATAGCGCAGCGCGCCGGGATGGAACGGCACCGGAGAGCCGCGCACGGCGGTGAGCGGACTGATCTCCCGGGCGGCAGAGCTCGCGGACGCAAGCTCCTGCGTGCGCTCCAGCAAAACCTTGGTGATCTGGTAGGCGAGCGGCTCCGCCATCAACTCGTGGGCGACGAAGAGGGTCTCGGCGGTCGCCGCCGGGATGTCCTGATCGAGGTGATAGGTTTCCTTTGGGATCGCGGCGACGAAATAGAATGGACCATGCCGCTCGGTGATCTTGGGGACGGCATCGCCGGTGGAGATCAGGCGAACCGTGAGGCCGGGTGTCGTCGCGAGATCGCGAACGACCGCCGACGGCAGCGCGCAGTCCACGGCGAAGGCATCGAGCCGGCCGTTCTTGAGCGCCGCGGCCGCGTCCAACTCGTCGAGCTGCAGCCGGGCGCGAAGCACGAACGGCGTGACGCCGTGGGCCTCGAGCACGCGCAGCGTCTTGAGATCGGTCTCGCTTCCCGGCAGCCCCGTCGAGAGGCGCTTGCCCTTGAGGTCAGCGATCGTTTCGATGCCGCGGTCGGCAAGCGTCACGATGTGAAGATACTTGGCGTGGGTGCTGAGCAGGTTGCGCACGGCGACCTTGCGCGGGACGCCGGAGAGCCGGCCCTGGCCGGCAATCCAGGCGAGGTCCGCCTGCGCCAGCGCGAGCTCGATCTTGCCCTGTTGCAGCAGCTTCATGTTCTCGACGGTGCCGCTCGTTTCCGGCGCCACGGCGTCGAGATCGGATGCGTAGCGCGACAGGATGCCGGCCATCGCCGTTCCCAGGGGATAGAAGATTCCGCCCTTGCCGGCGGTGCCGATGAGGAGCCGGGTCCTCGCCTGTGCGAGCAACGGACGCGGCGCGATTCCGCACGCTGCGGAAGCGCCGAGGCCGGCTCCGACGAGCCTGAGGGCTTGTCTGCGCGTCAAATTCAACATGTGAATGCGGGATGTCCTCGAAAGATGACTGCGCGGGAAAGGTATCAAGTGGCTATAAGAGACCTTGATTGATACCGGCTTAGGACGACCTCATTGTTTCTCACGAACACGTGTTGAAGCCGTTGCCGACAAAGCGATCTGGTGCAGAATTTTGCGCGCCCTCGTGTCTGGGGGGCGGCGCCATTGAGCGAACGCCGCAGACCATAAGCTGCCGCTTGTTGCGGTGCAACTTGGTCAGCAATATGGTCTTCCGGCAGGCGGATCGTTTTCGTTGTATCTAGCTGATTTGTAATACGTTTTTAAATTAATTCCCCGCCCTATCGGGGTGCGGCTGAATCGTGCGGCGCGGCTTTCGGATCGACGACTCCCCGCCAAGTCAGGATGCCGTGCGATCTTAACGGGGTGCGACGGTAGCCCGCGACCGGCGCATCGGAACAACACCTCGTCCTCAGATCAACAGCTGGTCCTCCGCCGAACAAACCTTTCGCGCGCAAACCGCTGTTTCGTTTTGCGCTGGGACCCTCCGTCGCGGTTGGCGCGCGCAACGCGAGGTCTGAAATCAAACAATCGCGATGACGGTCTGTAGACATACTGACAAATATTCGACCTCGCCTGTCGCAAAGGGCACACAAGCGCCGCCAGATCACGAGCATATCGAGCCGCAGAGTGCATGCGCCGTGCCGATCTCCGGTGGCCTGATTCCTGCAACCCAGTTGTTGCCTCGTCAAGCGGTCCCGGAGGACGACATGCGACATCGCATCAGACATCGCATCGTTACGACATCGGGGCGACACGGCTGCTCTTTACATCCCTGCTCTTTACCCCCCCGCTCCGTGTGCCCCCGCTCCGTGCGCCGCTGTTCATGAACGTCGCCGCATCGATCTCGCCGCCGCTCTCCCAGGCTCCCGCGCCTGAGCGCTGTCCGATGCACGCCGCTCGCGATGTGCCGGCGGTGCGGCCGAACGCTCCGCGCTCCCTGGTGCTCACCGGCGCTTCGCGCGGGATCGGGCACGCCACCGTCAAGCTGTTCTCACAAGCGGGGTGGCGCATCATCACGTGCTCGCGCCATCCATTCGAGCAGGAGCGCTGTCCGTGGGACGCCGGCTCGCTCGATCACGTGCAGGTCGACCTTGCCGACCGCGAAGCGATTCCGCGGGCGATCTGCGAGATCAAGGAACGCCTCGACGGCCGTCCGCTGCATGCATTGGTCAACAACGCGGGAATTTCGCCCAAGGCTTCGGACGGGTCGCGGCTGGGGTCGCTGACCACGCCCGTCGAGACCTGGATGACCGTCTTCCACGTCAACTTTCTCGCCCCGATCCTGCTTGCCCGCGGGCTGTTCGACGAACTCAAGGCCGGTGCGGGGTCGGTCGTGAACGTCACCTCGATCGTCGGATCGCGGGTGCATCCGTTTGCCGGCACCGCCTACGCGACATCGAAGGCGGCGCTCGGCTGTCTGACCCGGGAGATGGCGCACGATCTCGCGCCGCACGGCATTCGGGTCAACGCGATTGCGCCGGGCGAAATCAAGACGGAGATTCTGTCGCCCGAGACGGAAGTTCAACTCGCTCCGAAAATTCCGATGCGACGGGTCGGGACGCCGGAAGAAGTCGCGAAGGTGGTCTTCTTCCTATGTTCGGAATCCGCCAGCTACGTGACCGGCGAGGAGATCCAGATCAACGGCGGCCAGCATTTGTGACGGCTGAGAAACTGGTTTTCAGGCTAGTTCTCTTTAGTATTAATGGGTAAGGCCGGGGGGTCAAAAACTAATCATGTCGGTGCCGAATCGACGTCGGAAAAGCCACCAAATTGAGCACGACAGGCCGGCCATCCCAGTCCATAATGTCTCTAAAGAAACAATTCAACCAACACACAAGGGACAGGAATTACGCGCCGGGGACGCTGGAGCCAGAGTCATGCTTCATACCGACCTCGAAACAAATGCCGGACGCCGGGAACCGCTAGTGCGAGAACCGGGCATCCGAGAGCCGGGCGCGCAAAGCGAGATCGCGCTGACCGGCGTCTACGAAATTTCGAAAATCCTGACCTCGCCGGCTCGCCTCGAGACGACGCTCGCGAATGTCCTCAATCTGCTGTCGTCCTTCATGCAGATGCGCGACGGCGTGATTGCGCTTCTCGATGACGACAGCACTCCGGAAATCGTCGTCGGTGCCGGATGGCGCGAAGACGGGGCAGGGCACTTCCGGCCGCGCATTCCCGAAAAGGCGATCGGCCAGATCATCACCACGGCGATGCCGCTCGTGGTGCAGAACATTTCGACCCATCACCTGTTCGAGCCCGGTGACATCGAGGCGCTGCAGGGCGAGGAGGGCACCACCGTCTCCTTCATCGGCGTTCCGATTCGCGCCGAAAGCAAGGTGGTCGGCACGCTCACGATCGATCGTATCTGGGACGGCCAGTCGGTATTCCGCTTCGATACCGATGTGCGCTTCCTCGCCATGATCGCGAACCTGATCGGCCAGACCATCCAACTCCATCGTGTCGTGGCGCGCGACCGCGAGCGGCTGATGGCGGAGAGCTATCGGCTGCAGAAGGAGCTCTCGGATTTCAAGCCACCGGCCACGGCGCAGCGGCTCGGCGGTATTCTCGGCGACAGCAAGGTGATCAACTCGTTGCTGGAGCGGATCGCCATCGTCGCCAAGTCGCACGCGTCGGTGCTGCTGCGCGGCGAGTCGGGGACCGGCAAGGAGCTGTTCGCCCGTGCGATCCACGACATGTCGCCGTGCGCCAAGGGGCCGTTCGTCAAGGTGAACTGCGCCGCGCTGCCGGAGTCGGTTCTGGAGTCGGAGCTGTTCGGGCACGAGAAAGGCGCGTTCACGGGTGCCATCAATGCCCGCAAAGGCCGTTTCGAGATGGCGGATCGCGGCACCCTGTTCCTCGACGAGATCGGCGAGATCTCCGCAGCGTTCCAGGCGAAGCTGCTGCGCGTCCTCCAGGAGGGCGAGTTCGAACGCGTCGGCGGCAACAAGACCATCAAGGTCAATGTCCGGCTCGTGACCGCCACCAACCGCAATCTCGAGGATGCCGTTGCCAAGAACGAGTTTCGCGCCGACCTCTACTACCGGATCAGCGTGGTACCGATGATGCTGCCGCCGCTGCGCGAGCGCAAAAGTGACATTCCTGTGCTGGCGAGTGAATTCCTCAAACGGTTCAACACGCAAAATAAGCGCACGCTGGCCTTCACCGAAGGCGCCATGGAGGTGCTGACGGACTGCTATTTCCCCGGCAATGTCCGCGAGTTGGACAACTGTGTGCAGCGAACCGCGACCCTGGCACGGGGGAAGGCGATCGTGGCCGACGATTTCGCCTGTCAGCACAACCAGTGCCTCTCGGCGGTGCTGTGGAAGGGCCGCGAGCATTCCACGTCGACCCGGCCGCTGACGTCGGCCCGGCCGCAGATGACGGTACCGTTGCCGGTCGTGCCGCGGCGGGTCGAGCCGGAGCAGCGCAAGGCCGTGGAGGCCCCCGCCGCGCCGCGTCCGGAGGGCGAGGCGCCGATGTCGGAGCGCGAGGCGCTCGTCGACGCGATGGATCGCGCCGGCTGGGTGCAGGCAAAGGCGGCCCGCATTCTCGGGCTCACGCCCCGCCAGATCGGCTATGCGCTCAAGAAGCACGACATCGAGATCAAGCGGTTCTAGGGACGAGAGCGGTCGCTCGATGCTGCTGGAGGCCCATGAGCCTGCACGCCCGCGCGGCCGGCCCGGCACCTCATGCCGCAGCCTCAAGCCGGCCCGGACTCGCGCGGTGAATCGGCCGTGAGGCGAACCTGCACATCGCATGGGCGCGCGAGATAGGGCGCCGACGTCACCAGAATGTCGGCGCCCGCCTTCGCATAGGCGGCGGCGTTACCGGCGTTGACCCCGCCTGCCGCCGCGACGAGGGGGCGTGCAACGCCGGTCCGGAGCGGCGCGCCGCGGACTTGCTCGACCAGCGCGGCGATCTGTGCCGGGGTGAATTTCTCCGCCTGGATCACGTCGAATCCCGCCGCCGCTGCCGCCATGGCCTGGTCGATCGTATTCGTCTCGATGACGAGCTTCTTTTCGGGCGCCACCTGGCGCAGGCGCATCACGGTCTCCGTCAGGGGCTCGGCGAGGAACGCGCGATGCTCGGGAAACACCAGGATCGTTTCCGACAAGCCCAGCCGGTGCATGGTGGCCCCGCCGGCGCGAACGGCGCGGACCGCGAAGGATTTGGTCCCCGGCACGTTCTTGCGCGTGCAGGCGACCACGATGTCGGGCACCACGGCGGTTGCCGCGTCGACGATGGCGCGCGCCGCCGTCGCCACGCCGGACCAGATCTCGATGAGCGTCTGCGAAACCTTCCAACCGCGGTGGAGCGACGCGGCTGATCCCCGCGCGGTCAGGATCATCGCGCCCGGCGAAAGCGCCGTGCCGGACCCGGCGGCGAGGTTCACGCGGCAGCCGGTGATCTCGAGCATCGTCGCCGCGCTCTCGGCTTCGGCGACGGTCATCGCATCCCGGGCGCTGAACTCCATCCGGCCGGGACTGTGGTCGATGCCCAGCGCCAGCGTGGTCAGATCGCCATAGGGCGCATCGTCGGCGACGAGCCGCTCCAACTCGGCATAGCTTGCCGCCGGTCCCATCGCAATCTCCGTCAGCCGGCAGGCCGGCACTCTCGGTCTGCGCGCAGTTTCGAGCGCCCCCGGTCTAGAGCGGGGCCGCGCGCCTCGCAAACCGAAAGCCGCGACCGATGCGTCGTCATGCCCGATCGGATACATCGGTGTGATGCCACCCACAAGCGCGAACCTATGCGCGCTGCGGAGATGCGCACCGCGCCGTCGGCACGCCGATTGCTTTTCGACCACGCAGGCCTGGCGCCAGCCCCTGCCGAAGGAGGTCGGTCATGATCGATTGGACCACAAGCCTTGACCCGCTGAAGCTCGCCGCCGTGGTCTACCGGCCGGCCGATGACGTGGATGGGTTGCTCGCGGCATTCGCCGACGACCGGCTGCGCGAGGGTCATCGGCTCGGCGGCATCGTCCAGAAGAACACCCGGGGCGAACGCGGGGCGCGCGAGAGGATGGACGTCGTCGACCTCATGACCGGGCTGTCGATCCGGATCTGCCAACCGCTGGGCACCGGCGCCGCCGCCTGCAAGCTCGATCCCGCGGGCCTCGCCGAGGCCGCGACCGCGATCGCGCGCGCAGCCGCCGCGCGCGTCGAACTCGTCGTCGTCAACAAGTTTTCCAAGCAGGAAGCCGGCGGCTCGGGGTTGCGGTCGGAAATTGCCGATGCCATTGCGGCCGGCCTGCCGCTTCTCACCGCCGTGCCGGACAAGTGTTACGACGCCTGGGCGGCCTTCACCGGGAGCTTCGGCACCACGCTCGTCTGCGAGCGCCGCATCCTGGAGGATTGGTGGAGGGGCATTTCGCCGCCGGTCCGCGCCGCGACACTGGCCTCGCCCGCCTTTGGTTCGCATGCGATCGCCGAGGTGGGCGCTCTGGCGCGGCACGCCCCCTCACTTTCCAATCATCACGTCCGATGACTTGATGACCACGGAGACGATGTCTCCGACCTTGAGGACGAGATCGTCGATCGCCTCGTTGGTGATGGATGACGTCACCATCAGACCGTCGGACAATTCGACCTTGACGTGCGCGGTCGTCGCTCCCTTGGTGACGGCCACGACTCGCCCCGGCAGGATGTTGCGCGCGCTGATTTTCATGGGGCATCCGATCGCGAAGCTATGCCGATGTGAATCACGCTGCCATTTTCGTGCGGTGCCCGCAACACCGCCGGCGGGGCACCGCCGGGGGCGCGGGGTGCTGCCGCGGCTTCGCCGCTCGGAGCGCCGCATCCGGCCTCGTCGCGCTGCATTGCCCCGGGAGACTGTCGCAAAGCGAACGCGCCACGCTGTTGCGAACCTGCCGCCCTGTCGAACACCTGACAGAGTTGCCCGGGAAACCCTTGCGTGGCGGCCTCCGGTGGTGGCCCGAATCCTGCAGCCTCGGCCTCGGAAAGATGCTGGATCACTCTGATCGCCCGTGTGCGCGCCGGAGCCGTGACGGACGTCGAGCGCGCCTCGACGCGTCGGACGGTGGATCGCGCGGCGGGGGCCGCAGGCTTCACCAGACGGCGACGGAGAGCGTCCCGAGGCGATGGAGCAGACACCATGGCCCACGGTGCATTACCGATAACCCGGCCCGGGTCGCGACAACCCGATCCTCCGGTCCCGCTCAGCGAGATCGCGCTGACCGGGATCTATGAGATTTCAAAAATTCTATCGGCGCCGAACCGGCTCGAGACGACGCTCTCCAACGTCGTCAATCTGCTGTCGTCGTTCATGCAGATGCGGCATGGCGTCATCTCGCTCCTCGCGGACGACGGGATCCCCGACATCACGGTCGGCATCGGCTGGAACGAAGGCGCTGACGAGCGCTACCGCGCGCGGCTGCCGGAACAGGCGGTCGGGCAAATCGTCGCGACCGCTATCCCGCTCGCCGCCGAGAACGTCGAGACCCACCCGTCGTTCAGCGCTGCCGACGCCGCGCTGCTCGGCGCATCCGCCGTTACCAAGGTGTCCTTCATCGGCGTGCCGATCTGCGTTGCGTCGAAGGTCATCGGCGCGCTGACCATCGACCGGGCCTGGGACACCCATTACCGGCTGGATGCGGACGTGCGGTTCCTGACGATGGTCGCCAATCTGATCGGTCAGACCGTCCACCTGCATCGGGTCGTTTCCTATGACCGCGACCGTCTGATGGAGGAAAGCCACCGCCTGCAGAAGGCCTTGTCCGAGGTGAAGCCGGCGCGCCAGCGCGGCAAGGCGGGCGTCGAAGGCGTCATCGGCGACAGCTCGGTGATCCGCGCGCTCCTCGCCAAGGTCGAGGTGATCGCGCGGTCGCATGCGCCGGTGCTGCTGCGTGGCGAGTCGGGCACCGGCAAGGAGCTGATCGCCAAGGCCATCCATGATCTGTCGCCCCGCGCCGAAGGTCCCTTCGTCAAGGTGAACTGCGCGGCGCTGCCGGAATCGGTGCTCGAGTCCGAGCTGTTCGGCCACGAAAAGGGAGCGTTCACCGGCGCGATCAATGCGCGCAAGGGCCGCTTCGAACTCGCCGACAAGGGCACGCTGTTTCTCGACGAGATCGGCGAGGTATCTCCGGCATTCCAGGCCAAGCTGTTGCGGATTCTCCAGGAGCAGGAATTCGAGCGGGTCGGCGGCAGCGCGACCATCAAGGTCAATGTGCGGCTGGTGGCGGCAACCAACAAGAACCTGGAGGAGGCGGTCGCCCGCAACGAATTCCGCGCCGACCTCTATTACCGGATCAGCGTGGTGCCGATCCTGCTGCCGCCGCTGCGGGAGCGCCCGAGCGACATCCCGCTGCTTGCCGCCGAGTTCCTGAAGCGCTTCAACCGGGAGAACGCGCGCAAGCTCAACTTCGACGCCGGCGCGATCGAGGTGCTCAGGGGGTGCCGATTTCCCGGCAACGTGCGCGAACTCGAAAACTGCGTTCAGCGCACGGCGACTCTCGCAAACGGCTCATCGATCGCGGCCGATGACTTCGCCTGCAGCCACAACGAGTGCCTGTCGTCGATGCTGTGGAAGACCAATGCCGAGCCGCCGGCGCCGCAGCCCTTCGTGCACCCGCGCCCGATCCTGCCGACGCCGCCCGCACCGGAGGCTGCGGCGGTATCGCCCGAGCCGGACCCCATGGATGACGAAGAGGCGCGGGACGCGGTCGCGCACGACGACATCGAAGGGATATCCGAGCGCGATCGCCTGATCCTGGCGATGGAGCGCGCGGGCTGGGTGCAGGCGAAGGCAGCGCGCATCCTCCACCTGACGCCGCGCCAGATCGGTTACGCGCTCAAGAAGCATTCGATCGAAATCAAGCGCTTCTGATGTCGGCTGTCGCACTTGCGACACGATGTAGGGGGTGCGACAGCTCGGGCCCTCTCCTGCTCCAGATTACCAAGATAAATCAATTACCTGGCATCTGGCACAGGGCTTGAAAGAGGACCGGCTGCCCGGCCCGTCTGCGCCTTGAGGAGTGTGTGCCATGGCCTATCAGATCATCGCCTCGCAATGCACCGTGTGCGGCGCCTGCGAGTTCGAATGTCCCAATGCCGCCATCCGCCTCAAGGGCGACGTCTACATCATCAATCCGAAGAAGTGCACCGAATGCGAGGGGCACTTCGATACGCCGCAATGCGCGGCGGTGTGCCCGGTCGAAAATACCTGCGTCCCGGCGCCCGCCGCGTGATGCCGACGACCGGAACCATTTCGGAGAAGACGGCCATGGCGGGTTCGTCGCGACAGCTTGAACGGTGATCGGAGAACCCCATGGCGGCCGTCCAGGAAACCATCGAACAAGTCCGCAGCATCGACGTCGACCAGTACAAGTATGGTTTCGTCACGGATATCGAATCCGAAAAAGCCCCGAAGGGACTTTCCGAGGACGTCATCCGCTTCATCTCGGCCAAGAAGGGCGAGCCGGAATGGATGCTGGCCTGGCGGCTCGACGCCTATAGCCGCTGGCTCACCCAGCGCGAGCCGCAATGGGCGCGGGTCGATTATCCGCAGATCGATTATCAGGATCTCTATTACTACTCGGCGCCGAAGAAACAGGCGGGTCCGAAGTCGCTCGACGAGGTCGATCCGGAAATCCTGCGCACCTACGAAAAGCTGGGGATCCCCCTGCGCGAGCAGGAAATCCTCGCGGGCGTCGAGCGGCCGGAAGGCGAGCGGCGCGTCGCCGTCGATGCGGTGTTCGACTCGGTCTCGGTCGCGACCACGTTCAAGGAAGAGCTCGCCAAAGCCGGCGTGATCTTCTGCCCGATCTCCGAGGCACTGCAGAAGCATCCCGAGCTGGTGAAGAAGTATCTCGGCTCGGTGGTCCCGGTGTCGGACAACTACTTCGCCACGCTCAATTCGGCGGTGTTCTCCGACGGCTCGTTCGTCTACGTGCCGGAGGGCGTGCGCTGCCCGATGGAGCTGTCGACCTATTTCCGTATCAACGAGAAGAACACCGGCCAGTTCGAGCGCACCCTGATCATCGCCGACAAGGGCTCCTATGTCAGCTACCTCGAGGGCTGCACGGCGCCCAAGCGCGACGAGAACCAGCTCCATGCCGCGGTGGTCGAGCTGGTCGCCCTGGACGACGCCGAGATCAAGTATTCGACGGTACAGAACTGGTACCCCGGCGACGCCGAGGGGCGCGGCGGCATCTACAACTTCGTCACCAAGCGCGGCGACTGCCGCGGCCGGAATGCCAAGATCTCCTGGACCCAGGTGGAGACCGGCTCGGCGATCACCTGGAAGTACCCGAGTTGCATCCTGCGCGGCGACAATTCGCGCGGCGAGTTCTATTCGATCGCGATCTCCAACGGCCGCCAGCAGGTCGATTCCGGCACCAAGATGATCCATCTCGGCCGCAACACCTCGAGCCGGATCATCTCCAAGGGCATCTCGGCCGGCCGTTCCAACAACACCTATCGCGGGCTCGTCTCGGCGCATCGCCGGGCGACCGGCGCACGCAACTTCACCAACTGCGACTCGCTGCTGATCGGCAATCAGTGTGGCGCCCATACCGTGCCCTACATCGAAGCGAAGAACGCCTCCGCGATCTTCGAGCACGAGGCGACCACCTCGAAGATCTCCGAGGACACGTTGTTCTACTGCATGCAGCGCGGCCTCTCCCAGGAGGACGCGGTGGCGCTGGTGGTGAACGGCTTCGTCCGCGACGTCCTCCAGCAGCTGCCGATGGAGTTCGCCGTCGAGGCGCAGAAGCTGATCTCGATCAGCCTCGAAGGGAGTGTCGGCTGATGTCGACACTTGCGAAATGCGTGAGCAAAGGAGCCCGGCGATGACTGCTCTGTTGGAGATCCGCAACCTCAAGGCGGAGGTCGGCGGGAGAAAGATTCTCGACGGTCTCGACCTCGTCGTGAACAAGGGCGAGGTCCACGCCATCATGGGACCGAATGGCGCCGGTAAATCGACGCTGTCCTACGTCCTCGCCGGCAAGCCGGGCTACCAGGTGACCGAGGGCCAGGCGCTTATGAACGGCGTCGACATCCTGGCGCTGCCGCCCGACGAACGCGCCGCCCTCGGCCTGTTCCTCGCGTTCCAGTATCCGCTGGAAATCCCCGGCGTCGCCACCATGACCTTCCTGCGCGCCGCCCTCAACGCCCAGCGCAAGAAGCGCGGCGAGGAGGAGCTGTCGTCGCCCGATCTCATCAAGCGGGTCCGCGAAATCTCCGGCAAGCTCGGCATCGACGCCGACATGCTGCGGCGACCGGTCAATGTCGGCTTCTCCGGCGGCGAGAAGAAGCGCAACGAGACGCTGCAGATGGTGCTGCTGCAGCCGCAGCTCTGCGTGCTCGACGAGACCGATTCCGGCCTCGACATCGACGCGCTCAAAGTCGTTGCCAACGGCGTCAACCAGCTCCGTTCGCCGGAGCGCGGCATGGTGGTGATCACCCACTACCAGCGCCTGCTCGACCACATCATTCCCGACATCGTCCACGTGCTTTCCGCCGGCCGGATCGTGCGCAGCGGCGGCAAGGACCTCGCGCTGGAGCTCGAGGCGACGGGATACGCGCAATATCAGAACGAGGCGGCGTAACGGCCATGAACGCGGAAGTGCGGCCTATCCGGACCGGTGCCGAGCTCGCTCTCGGCGAGGTCTTCGCGGCAGCGAAGGCGGCGTTGCCCGGCAGCAGCAAGGTTGCCGCGGCCCGTGCGGCCGCGTTCGAAAGCTTTGCGGCGACCGGCCTGCCGCACCGTCGCAACGAGGCGTGGAAGTATACCGACCTGCGCAATCTGATGCGCGAAGCGCAGCCGCTCGCGGCGCCGCCGGATGCCGCCGCGAAGGCGCGCGGCCGCCTTGCCGGTGCGATGCTGGCCGATTGTGGATTACGCCGGCTGGTCATGGTCGACGGCGCCTTCGTGCCGGAGCTTTCCGATCTCGCCGATCTCGAGCCGGGACTCGGCATCCGCCCGATGGCCGAAGCCTTGGCCAGCGGCGATGCTTTCGTCGCAACGCACCTCGGCCAGGTTTTCCCGGCCGGCGATCCTGCGCTGGCGCTGAACACCGCCTTGATGGGCGACGGCGTGGTGCTGCGCGTCGCCTCCGGCGCCGCGATCTCTCGCCCGCTCCACATCGTCTGCGTCACCACCGGCGACAAGCCGGCGGCGATGTTCACGCGGTCGCTTCTGGCGCTGGAGCCGGGCGCGCGTCTTTCCCTGGTCGAAACCCATGAGGGGCCGGATCAGTCGGCCTACCAGGTCAACACCGCGCTCGAACTGGTGATCGGCGACGACGCTGTTCTGGATCGCGTAAAGTTCATCGGCGAGGGCAGGGCGGCCATCCACATCGCGACCCTCCTGGGAAATATCGGCACCCGGGCCCAGTTCAACGATTTCAGTTTCACCACCGGCGGCGCGGTCGTTCGCAATCAGATGTACCTGCGGTTCGCCGGCGAGGGCGCGGTCGCCGGCATTCGCGGCGCGAGCCTTCTGGCGGGCCGCCAGCACGCCGACACCACCCTGGTGCTCGAGCACGCGGCGCCGGACTGCCAGAGTCGCGAGCTGTTCAAGTCGGTGCTGGACGGCGAGGCGCGGACCGTCTTCCAGGGCAAGATCACCGTCGATCCGACCGCGCAGCATACCGACGCGCGCATGATGACCCGCGCCCTCCTGCTGTCCGACAACGCCGAGGCCGACAGCAAGCCGGAGCTGGAGATCTTCGCCGACGATGTGCAGTGCGGCCACGGCGCGACGGCGGGAGCGCTCGACCAGGAGCTCAAATTCTATCTCATGGCCCGCGGCATTCCCGCGACCGAGGCCGAGGCGCTGCTGATCCTCGCCTTCGTCGGCGAGGCGACCGACCAGATCGGGCACGACGGCGTGCGCGAGGCACTGATGAACGCCACCGCGTCGTGGGTGCGGGAACGGGGATGAAGCCATGCACCCGGCGGTAACCAACGGCAGCTACGACGTCGGGCAAATCCGGGAGGATTTCCCGATCCTCGAACTCCAGGTCCACGGCAAGCCGCTGGTCTATCTCGACAACGCGGCGTCGGCCCAGAAGCCGAAGGCGGTGCTGGACCGTATCCAGCAGGCCTACACGTCCGAATATGCAAACGTCCATCGCGGCCTTCATTATCTCGCGAATGCTGCGACCGAAGGTTACGAAGGCGCGCGGGAAAAGGTGCGTGCCTTCCTCAACGCCGAGCGGACCGACGAGATCGTGTTCACCCGCGGCGCCACCGAGGCGATCAATCTCGTCGCTCAGAGCTTCGGCCGCGAGCGCGTCGCGGCGGGCGATGAGATCGTGCTCTCCATCATGGAGCACCACGCCAACATCGTGCCGTGGCATTTCCTGCGCGAGCGCCAGGGTGCCGTCCTCAAGTGGGCCCCGGTCGACGATGACGGAAATTTCCTGATCGACGAGTTCGCGAAACTCCTGACCGACCGCACCAGGATGGTGGCGATCACCCAGATGTCGAACGTGCTCGGCACCACCGTGCCGGTGAAGGAGGTCGTGAGGCTCGCCCATGCCCGGGGCATTCCGGTGCTGGTCGACGGCGCTCAGGCGGCAGTCCATCTGGACGTGGACGTCCGCGACATCGACTGCGACTTCTACGTCGTCACCGGTCACAAGCTCTATGGACCGACCGGCATCGGGGCGCTGTACGGCAAGCATCATCTCCTCGCCGCGATGGCGCCGTTCAACGGCGGCGGCGAGATGATCAAAGACGTCTCGCAGGATCGCATCACTTATGGCGAGCCGCCGCACCGGTTCGAGGCCGGCACCCCGCCGATCGTGCAGGCGATCGGGCTCGGCAGCGCACTCGACTACATCAACTCGATCGGCAAGGCGCGGATCCGGGCGCACGAGACGTCACTGGTGGAATACGCGCAGGAACGGCTGCGCGAAATCAATTCGCTGCGCATCATCGGCAACGCCAGGGACAAGGGTGCGATCGTGTCTTTCGAGATGAATGGCGCCCATCCCCACGATTTCGCGACGATCATCGACCGCGCCGGCGTCGCCGTCCGCGCCGGTACGCATTGCGCGATGCCGCTCCTCGAACGGTTCGGCGTATCGGCGACGTGCCGCGCCTCCTTTGCTCTCTACAACACGCGCGACGAGGTGGACGCGCTGGTCGGCGCTCTCACCAAGGCGCGGGAGTTTTTCGCATGATGAACCGGTCGATGAACGTGTGGACCGCAGTGGCCCGGGTCGCGCGCGGTCGTGTCCTCCACAAGGCGGAGGCCGCGGAGTTTCACGCCGGCGACCTCGTCCGCGCGCTCGGGAAGGTCAGGAACGACGGGACTTACGCGCACAAGGACATCGGCGAAGTCCTCGTGGAGGAGGGCGATATCGGCTTCATCCACGAGCGATGGAGCTTTCTCGGACACGTCTACTATACGACCGAATTCGGCAGCCGCGCGGTCGTGGTGATCATGCGGGCGCGTGAACTGGCGAAAGCGGGCTGACGACGCCGAGACGAACGCGCGAAGAAGACTTGGCAAGAAGACTCGGCAAGAAGACGCGGGAGACAAATCGATGATCGACGCGACGTACTGGTGGGAAGAAGCCACGAAATTCATTCAATGCGCCCGCGAGACCGAAGATCCGCAGGTGCAGCAGGAGTTCTTCGAACTCGCCGAGGTCTGCCAGGATGTCGCGGTCAAGATGGAAGAGCGCGCGACCGGAGGCTGAAGGCCGGCCGAAGACAAAACAAAAGTCATCCTTTGCCGTCGAGGGGAAAAGAGCATGAATATCGCTGTCGGTAACGGTCCCACGATCGAACGCGCGGAGCCGCTGGAGGCGGTGGTGATGCGCTTCGCCGGCGATTCCGGCGACGGAATTCAGCTGACCGGCGGTCAGTTTACGCTCTCCACGGCGCTCGCCGGGAACGACCTCGCCACCTTCCCGGATTTTCCGGCTGAGATACGGGCGCCGCAGGGCACCACCTTCGGCGTGTCCGCCTTCCAGATCAATTTCGGTTCGACGTCGATCGACACCGCCGGCGATGCGCCCGACGTGTTGATGGCGATGAACCCCGCGGCGCTCAAGGTGAACCTGGCCGCGCTGCGGCTCGGCGGCCTGATCATCGTCGATACCGGCGCCTTCGACGAGCGTAACCTCGAGAAGGCGGGCTATGCGGCGAACCCGCTCACGGACGGGTCGCTCGCGGCCTACCAGGTCCTCGCGTTCGATCTCACCAGCCTGACGCTCGAGGCGGTAAAACCCCACGGGCTCGGCAATCGCGACGGGCTGCGCTGCAAGGCGATGTGCGCGCTCGGGCTCGCCCTGTGGATGTTCGATCGCGACCGCGGGCCGCTGGTCGAGACCATCAAGTCGAAGTTCGGCGCCAAGAGCGACAAGCTCGTCGATGCCAATATCGCGGCGCTCAATGCCGGTCACGCCTACGGCGAGACCGCGGAGATCGGACGCCCGCTCAAGCAGCTCCGGCTGGCGCCCGCGGAGATGCCACCGGGCCTCTATCGCACGGTCACCGGCGGCGAAACGCTGGCCCTGGGCCTGGTCGCGGGCTCCCAGCTCGCCGGACTGCCGCTGTTCCTCGGATCCTATCCGATCACGCCGGCGAGCCCGATCCTGCACTACCTCGCCAAGCTCAAGGAATACGACGTCCAGACGTTCCAGGCCGAGGACGAGATCGCGGCCATCTGCTCGGCGATCGGTGCGTCGTATGCCGGCAACCTCGGGGTGACCTCGTCGTCCGGTCCCGGCATCGCGCTCAAGGGCGAGGCGATCGGCCTCGCCATCATGTCCGAACTCCCGCTGGTGATCATCAATGTCCAGCGCGGCGGCCCGTCCACCGGACTGCCGACCAAGACGGAGCAATCGGACCTCTACCAGGCGGTGTACGGACGCAACGGCGATGCGCCGCTGGTGGTGATCGCCTCGCGCAGCCCGTCGGACTGCTTCGAGGTCGCCATCGAGGCGGTGCGGCTCGCAACCCAGTTCATGACGCCGGTGATCGTGCTGACGGACGGCTACATCGCCAACGCGGCGGAGCCCTGGCGGATTCCCGACATGTCGGCCTACGAGGCGTTTCCAGCCGAGTTCTACAGCGACATCCCGAGCGAAGGCCGGATCAATCCGTATCAGCGCGCCGCCGACACCTTGAAGCGCATCTGGATCAAGCCGGGGACCGTCGGCCTCACCCACCGGATCGGCGGCATCGAGAAGGGCTTCTCCACCGGCGATATCAGCTACGACCCGGGCAACCATCAGAAGATGACGGATACCCGCAAGGCCAAGATCGACGGCATTGCGAACTACATTCCCGAGCAGACGGTGGCGCTCGGCGAGACCAGCGGGAGGTTGGCCGTGGTCGGGTGGGGCTCGACCTATGGGCCGATCCAGCAGGCGGTGCGGCGGGCGCGCGCGCGTGGCGCCGACGTGAGTCACATCCACATCCGCCACCTCTGGCCGCTGCCGCGAAACCTCGGCGCGCTGCTGCGCAACTACGAGCGCATACTCGTGCCGGAGATGAACACCGGCCAGTTGAAGACGGTGCTGCGCGACCAGTTCCTGGTCGATGCAAAGCCGTTCAACAAGGTCACGGGGCAACCCTTCATGATTGCCGAGATCGAAGCGGCAATCGCCCAGACGCTCGCTTGAGGAGACGATCATGAACGTGCGTCCCGAAATCACGCCGGCCGACTTCGCCTCCGACCAGGAGGTGCGCTGGTGCCCCGGCTGCGGCGATTACTCGATCCTCAAGGCCGTGCAGCGAACGCTGGCGCAGATCGGTGCCCGGCCGGAGAACACCGTCTGCGTGTCCGGCATCGGATGCTCCAGCCGCTTCCCCTATTACGTCGAAAGTTACGGCTACCACACGATCCATGGCCGTGCCCCTGCCGTCGCGACCGGGGTGAAACTCGCCAATCCGGAGCTCGACGTCTGGATCGTCACCGGCGACGGTGACGGGCTCTCCATCGGCGGCAATCACATGCTGCACCTGCTGCGTCGGAATCTGGATTGTCAGGTCCTGCTCTTCAACAACGAGATCTACGGCCTGACCAAGGGACAGTATTCGCCGACCAGCCGGGCCGGCACGCGTTCGCCGTCGACGCCGTTCGGCTCGGTGGAGCGGCCGATCAGCCCTTGCGGGTTCGCGCTCGGGGCCGGCGCGCGGTTCATCGCGCGATCCTACGACATCGCCCAGGCGAAGATGCCGGACATTCTGCAGCGCGCCTACCAGCACAAGGGCACGAGTTTCGTCGAAATCTACCAGAACTGCGTCGTCTACAATGACGCGGCGTTCGAAAAGTTCGCCAGCAAGAAGGCGGCGCCCGACGCGTTGCTGTGGCTGGAGCACGGCCAGCCGATGCTGTTCGCCAAGGGCACCAAAGGTCTGAAGCTCAACCGCGACCGTCTCGTGCTCGAGGTCGTTGCGGTCACCGACGGCAATGTCGACGGACTTCTCGTTCACGACGAGACCGACAAGATGGTGGCGGAGCTGTTGCTCGAGATGCCGTTCGGCGAATTCCCGATCGCGCTCGGGGTCGTCTACTGTCATCCGGTGCCGAGCTTCGAGACCGCCGTCGTCGAGCAGATCAGCAAGGCGGCCGCCGGCAAGAAGCGCGACCTCAACGCCCTGCTGCGCAAGGGTGAGACCTGGTCCGTGGGTGAGTCGGCGCTCGCGGCCGACTGACCGCCGCAGCTATCGGGATGATCTCGTGAGTCGGCGCACTTCATGTGCGCCGACACGAAAGTGTTATGCGCGGTTGGCGCCCGCGTCGAGCGTGCAACCGGCTCTCCGCATGCCGCCTCGACAACGAGGGATCAGCGGCCTTCGGACGACCCGCCCGCCTGGCTACCTTCAGGCCATTGCCGGCTGGGTCCCTACGTGGCGGCCTCTCCAAGCCCACACTGCGCAAAGCGCTCCTGGTCGTGTCCGGCGGCGACGCCGCTGGCTGTCTTTTCGACCCGGACCGTCGATCGGAGCGTTGGATTGGGCCGCAGACCACCCAGGTCACTCAAACGTTTCCCGCCATCGTTTTGCTGACGTTCATCGGACGCCGCTTTGCGCTGTGCCATCAGTGTTTGTTTTAAGACAGCGCTCTTGTCGGTGTCGGCAGCGGCGCTTTGTGTCGGGTTTGAAACAGCCCCGACAAAACCCGCGCCATTCTCATATCAACTTGATTTTACGTGACTTTCCACGTTCGCAGAGCGCTGGCACAGTCGTTGCAAAAGTGTCCGTGCGCAAGGCGGCGGTTCTTGGCTGAGCGCCTTGAGGAGGAAGAGCAACGTTCGCGCCGCATTGCGGCGCCGATCGGGATCGGGTTGCGCGTCTCACGCGCTCTGCCAAACGGAATCGGCTGAAGGAGAGCAACATGGCGTCACTGCGACAAATCGCATTTTACGGCAAAGGGGGCATCGGCAAGTCGACGACGTCCCAGAACACGCTGGCCGCGCTGGCCCAGATGGGTCATCGGATTCTGATCGTCGGCTGCGATCCGAAGGCGGACTCGACCCGCCTCATCCTCCACGCCAAGGCGCAGGACACCATCCTGAGCCTCGCCGCCGCGGCGGGCAGCGTCGAGGACCTCGAGATCGAAGAGGTGATGAAGGTCGGCTACCGCGACATCCGTTGCGTGGAGTCGGGCGGTCCGGAGCCGGGGGTCGGCTGCGCCGGCCGCGGCGTGATCACCTCGATCAACTTCCTGGAGGAGAACGGCGCCTACGAGGACATCGACTACGTGTCCTACGACGTGCTGGGCGACGTGGTGTGCGGCGGCTTCGCGATGCCGATCCGCGAGAACAAGGCGCAGGAAATCTACATCGTGATGTCGGGCGAGATGATGGCGATGTATGCCGCCAACAACATCTCGAAGGGCATCTTGAAGTACGCCAATTCGGGCGGCGTGCGGCTCGGCGGGCTCGTCTGCAACGAGCGCCAGACCGACAAGGAGCTCGAGCTCGCCGAAGCGCTGGCCGCAAAGCTCGGCACCAAGCTGATCTACTTCGTGCCGCGCGACAACATCGTGCAGCACGCCGAGCTGCGGCGCATGACGGTGATCGAGTACGCCCCGGAATCGGCGCAGGCCCAGCACTACCGGAACCTGGCCGAGAAGGTCCATGCCAACCAGGGCCAGGGCATCATCCCGACCCCCATCACCATGGACGAGCTCGAGGACATGCTCATGGAGCACGGCATCATGAAGCAGGTCGACGAGAGCATGATCGGAAAGACCGCCACGGAGCTGGCGACGGCCTGAGGCGCTTCTATGCGTAACTCCGGCCCCGCCGATGGGTGGGGTCGGACTTCGAGCGCACCAACGAATATGAGCGAGGTGGCGAAATGAGTCTGGCAAAAACGGAAAGCGTCGCTGAGATCAAAGCGCGCAACAAAGAACTGATCAACGAAGTTCTGAAGGTCTATCCCGAGAAGACGGCAAAGCGGCGCGCCAAGCACCTGAACGTGCACGAGTCCGGCAAGTCGGACTGCGGCGTGAAGTCGAACATCAAGTCGATCCCCGGCGTGATGACGATCCGCGGCTGCGCCTACGCCGGTTCGAAGGGCGTGGTGTGGGGTCCGATCAAGGACATGATCCACATCAGCCACGGTCCGGTCGGTTGCGGGCAGTATTCCTGGGCGGCTCGGCGCAACTACTACATCGGCACCACCGGCATCGATACCTTCGTGACGATGCAGTTCACCTCCGACTTCCAGGAGAAGGACATCGTCTTCGGCGGCGACAAGAAGCTCGCCAAGATCATGGACGAGATCCAGGAGCTGTTCCCGCTCAACAACGGCATCACCGTCCAGTCGGAGTGCCCGATCGGCCTCATCGGCGACGACATCGAGGCCGTGTCGAAGAACAAGTCGAAGGAATACGACGGCAAGACCATCGTCCCGGTCCGCTGCGAAGGCTTCCGCGGCGTCTCCCAGTCGCTCGGTCACCATATCGCCAACGATGCGATCCGGGATTGGGTGTTCGACAAGATCGCGCCGGACGCTCCTCCGAAGTTCGAGCCGTCGCCCTACGATGTCGCCATCATCGGCGACTACAACATCGGCGGCGACGCGTGGTCGTCGCGCATTCTCCTCGAGGAGATGGGCCTGCGGGTGATCGCCCAGTGGTCGGGCGACGGCAGCCTGGCCGAGCTCGAAGCGACGCCCAAGGCGAAGCTCAACGTGCTGCATTGCTACCGTTCGATGAACTACATCTCGCGGCACATGGAAGAGAAGTACGGTATTCCGTGGTGCGAGTACAACTTCTTCGGACCGAGCAAGATCGCGGAGTCGCTGCGCAAGATCGCCGGCTTCTTCGACGACAAGATCAAGGAAGGCGCCGAACGCGTCATCGCGAAGTACCAGCCGCTCATGGATGCGGTCATCGCCAAGTATCGCCCCCGCCTCGAAGGCAAGACGGTGATGCTGTTCGTCGGTGGTCTGCGTCCACGCCACGTGATCGGCGCGTACGAGGACCTCGGCATGGAGGTCGTCGGTACCGGCTACGAGTTCGGCCACAACGACGACTATCAGCGCACTGCCCAGCACTACGTCAAGGACGGCACCCTGATCTACGACGACGTCACGGGCTACGAGTTCGAGAAGTTCGTCGAGAAGATCCAGCCGGATCTGGTCGGCTCGGGGATCAAGGAAAAGTACGTGTTCCAGAAGATGGGTGTGCCGTTCCGGCAGATGCACTCCTGGGACTATTCCGGCCCGTATCACGGCTACGACGGCTTTGCCATCTTTGCGCGTGACATGGACATGGCGATCAATGCGCCCATCTGGAAAATGGCCAAGGCACCCTGGAAGACGGTGCCCCAGCCCACCCTGATGGCGGCAGAATAAATCCACGGCTCTCCCCCGCCGAGAGACGGGGGAGAGCACCCACGCCGGGGTTTTGAACAGTTACAGATGCAGAGGGCGTCGACATGACCCAGAGTGCAGAACACGTGCTCGATCACTTCGAGCTATTCCGTGGCCCGGAATACCAGCAGATGCTGGCGAACAAGAAGAAGATGTTCGAGAACCCGCGCGATCCGGCCGAGGTCGAGCGAATCCGGGAATGGGCCAAGACCCCGGAATATCGTGAGAAGAATTTCGCCCGCGAAGCGCTGACGGTGAATCCCGCCAAGGCCTGTCAGCCGCTCGGCGCGGTGTTCGCGGCCGTCGGCTTCGAAGGGACGATCCCCTTCGTGCACGGCTCGCAAGGATGCGTGGCGTACTACCGCAGCCACTTCTCGCGCCACTTCAAGGAGCCGAGTTCCTGCGTGTCGTCGTCCATGACCGAAGATGCCGCCGTGTTCGGTGGCCTCAACAACATGATCGACGGCCTGGCCAACACCTACAACATGTACAAGCCCAAAATGATCTCAGTCTCGACGACCTGCATGGCAGAAGTGATCGGCGACGATCTCAACGCCTTCATCAAGACCGCGAAGGAAAAAGGCTCGGTCCCCGCGGAGTACGATGTGCCGTTCGCGCACACCCCGGCCTTCGTCGGCAGCCACATCACCGGCTACGACAACGTGATGAAGGGCATCTTCGAGCACTTCTGGGACGGCAAGGCGGGCACCGCGCCCAAGCTCGAGCGCAAGCCGAACGACAAGATCAACTTCATCGGCGGCTTCGACGGCTACACCGTCGGCAACCTCCGCGAGATCAAGCGGCTGTTCGGCCTGATGGGGGTCGAGTACACCATCCTCGCCGACAACAGCGACGTTTGGGACACCCCCACCGACGGCGAGTTCCGCATGTACGACGGCGGCACCACGCTCGAGGAGGCGGCCGACGCGATCCACGCCAAGGCGACGATCTCGATGCAGGAATACTGCACCGAAAAGACTCTGCCGCTGATCGCCAACCACGGTCATGAGGTGGTCGCGTTCAATCACCCGGTCAGCGTCAAGGGTACCGACCGCTTCCTGATGGCGATCTCTCGGATCTCCGGCAAGGAGATCCCGGAATCGCTCGCCCGCGAGCGCGGCCGCCTGGTCGACGCCATCGCCGACTCGAGCGCTCACATCCATGGCAAGAAGTTCGCGATCTACGGCGATCCGGACCTCTGCTACGGCTTGGCGGAGTTCCTGCTCGAGCTCGGCGCCGAGCCGACCCACGTGCTGGCGACCAACGGCAGCAAGGCCTGGGCGGCGAAGATGGAGGCGCTGTTCGAGAGCTCTCCGTTCGGCAAGAACTGCCACGTCTACCCGGGCAAGGACCTGTGGCACATGCGGTCCCTGCTGTTCACCGAGCCGGTCGACTTCCTCATCGGCAACACCTACGGCAAGTACCTGGAGCGCGACACCGGTACGCCGCTGATCCGCATCGGCTTCCCGGTGTTCGATCGCCACCATCACCACCGCTATCCGGTGTGGGGCTATCAGGGCGGGATGAACGTTCTGGTGTGGATCCTCGACAAGATCTTCGACGAGATCGACAAGAACACGATCGTCCCGGCGAAGACCGACTTCAGCTTCGACATCATTCGTTGATGCGCGGCGCCGGAGCAGCGCCGCCGCGTTCCCCTCGAGGCTAGGCCCAGGGAATTTGCGGCGGGGCCGCTCCGGTGTGGTTTCTTTCCATCACAGCGAAAGCCCTCGCTTTCGCGCGGAGGAGTGATCCATGAGTTCGCTGGCGGCCACCATCCAGGGTGTTTTCAACGAGCCGGGCTGCACGAAGAACGCGAACAAATCCGAGGCCGAGCGCAAGAAGGGCTGCACCAAGCAGCTTCAGCCCGGCGGCGCGGCCGGCGGTTGCGCCTTCGACGGCGCCAAGATCGCGCTGCAGCCTTTGACCGACGTGGCCCATCTGATCCACGGCCCGATCGCCTGCGAAGGCAACTCCTGGGACAATCGTGGCGCCAAGTCGTCCGGCTCCAATATCTGGCGCACCGGCTTCACCACGGACATCAACGAGACCGATGTCGTGTTCGGGGGCGAGAAGCGGCTTTACAAAGCCATCAAGGAGATCGTCGAGAAATACGACCCGCCGGCGGTGTTCGTCTATCAGACCTGCGTCCCCGCCATGATCGGCGACGACATCAACGCGGTCTGCAAGGCGGCGCGCGAGAAGTTCGGCAAGCCCGTCATCCCCATCAATTCGCCCGGCTTCGTCGGCCCGAAGAACCTCGGCAACAAGCTCGCCGGCGAGGCGCTGCTTGAGCATGTGATCGGGACCGAAGAGCCGGAATACACCACGCCCTACGACATCAACATCATCGGCGAATACAATCTCTCCGGGGAGCTCTGGCAGGTGAAGCCGCTCCTCGACGAGCTTGGAATCCGGGTCCTTTCCTGCATCTCCGGCGACGGCAAATATCGCGACGTCGCCTCCTCCCACCGCGCCAAGGCGGCGATGATGGTGTGCTCGAAGGCGATGATCAACGTCGCGCGCAAGATGGAAGAGCGCTACGGCATTCCCTTCTTCGAGGGGTCTTTCTACGGCATCCAGGAATTCGAGCGACTCGTTGCGCGAGATCGCGCGCATGCTGATCGAGCGGGGCGCGCCGGACGAGCTCATGGCGCGGACCGAGGCGGTGATCGCCCGCGAGGAAGCGCGCGCCTGGGCCGCGATCGCCCATTACAAGCCGCGCTTCAAAGGCAAGAAGGTGCTGCTCATCACCGGCGGCGTGAAATCGTGGTCGGTCGTGGCCGCGCTGCAGGAGGCTGGCCTCGAGCTTGTCGGCACCAGCATCAAGAAGTCCACCAAGGAGGACAAGGAACGCATCAAGGAGCTGATGGGGCAGGACGCCCACATGATCGACGACATGACGCCGCGCGAAATGTACAAGATGCTCAAGGATGCGCGCGCGGACATCATGCTGTCGGGCGGCCGCTCCCAGTTCGTGGCGTTGAAGGCCGCGATGCCTTGGCTCGATATCAACCAGGAGCGCCATCACGCCTACATGGGCTATGTGGGCATGGTGAAGCTGGTCCAGGAGATCGATAAAGCGCTGTACAATCCCGTGTGGGAACAGGTGCGCCAGCCTGCGCCGTGGGAAGCCGCCGGCGACAACTGGCAGGCCAGGGCGATCGCCCAGATGGACGCGGAGGCCGCGGCGCTCGCCGCCGATCCCGAACTCGCCGAAAAGGCCCGTCGGGCCAGGAAGATCTGTAACTGCAAGACGGTCGATCTCGGCACCATCGAAGACGCGATCAAGGCGCACAGCCTCGCCACCGTCGAAGGGGTGCGCCAGCACACCAACGCGTCGGGCGGATGCGGCTCGTGCGCGGGACGCATCGAAGACGTCTTCGCCGCGCTCGGGGTCGCGTTGGCGGATGAGCCCGCTCCCGTCCTCCAGGCCGCGGAGTAGCAGCACGCCATGGCAACGGTCACGGTCGGCAAGAAGGCCTGCACGGTCAATCCGCTCAAGATGAGCCAGCCGATCGGCGGCGCGCTCGCCTTCATGGGGCTGCGCGGCGCGATGCCGTTGCTGCACGGCTCGCAGGGTTGCACTTCGTTCGGGCTGGTGCTGTTCGTCCGCCACTTCAAGGAGGCGATCCCGCTGCAGACGACCGCGATGAGTGAAGTCGCGACCGTGCTGGGCGGGTTCGAGAACGTCGAGCAGGCTGTGCTCAACATCTACAACCGGACGAAGCCCGAGATGATCGGGATCTGCTCGACCGGCGTCACCGAGACCAAGGGGGACGACGTCGAAGGCTACATCAAGCTGATCCGCGATAAATATCCCCAGCTCGCGAAGTTTCCGATGGTGTACGTGTCGACGCCGGACTTCAAGGACGCGTTCCAGGACGGTTGGGAAAAGACCGTCGCGCGGATGATCGAGGTCATGGTCGAGGCGCCGCGGACGACGGCACGGCGCGATCCGGCCCGGGTGAATGTCCTGCCGGGATGCCATTTGACCCCGGGCGACATCGACGAGCTTCGCAGCATCCTGGAAGACTTCGGCCTCGAGCCGTCGTTCCTTCCGGATCTCGGTGGCTCCCTCGACGGGCATATTCCCGACGAGTTCACGCCGACCACGATCGGCGGCATCGGGGTCGAAGAAGTCGCGACGATGGGATACGCCTGCCACACCATCGCCATCGGCGCGCAGATGCGGCGTGCCGCGGAGGCGATGGAAAAGAAGACGGGCGTGCCCTTCACGATGTTCGAGCGCCTATGTGGTCTCGGGCCCAATGACGCGTTCATGTCCTTCCTGAGCTCCATCAGCGGCCGCCCGGTGCCGCTGAAATATCGCCGCCAGCGCGGCCAGCTCGTCGACGCGATGCTGGATGGCCATTTCCACATCGGCGGCCGCAAGGTCGCCATCGGCGCCGAGCCGGATCTGCTGTTCGATGTGGGCAGCATGCTCCATGAGATGGGTGCGGTGATCGCGGCCGCCGTCACGACGACGCACTCGCCGGTGCACGAGCGTCTCCCCGCCGAGGAAGTTCTGATTGGTGATCTCGAAGACCTCGAACGGTTCGCCAAGGAGCGGCACTGCGACCTGCTGGTCACCCACTCCCACGGCCGCCAGGCGGCCGGGCGCCTGAACATCCCGTTCTACCGGGTCGGCCTGCCGATGTTCGACCGGCTGGGCGCCGGCCACTTGCTCACGGTCGGCTACCGCGGCACCCGTGACATGATCTTCGGCGTGAGCAATCTCATCATCGCCGACCACGAAGAGAATCATCAGCCGTCCCCGGACACCTGGCGTCCGGGTGAGGATCCCCACCACGGGGCGGTTCACCACTGACGCGGCGCGAGGCCGAAGCGAGCTTAACGAGACGCGACCCACGCACGACGCAAACCCAGGCACGACGCAAACCCAGGCACGACGCGAATCCAAGCGACGCAAATCACCGACGAACGCGAAAAGGCATAGGCTCATGAAAGTCGCATTTGCCACCCAGGACCTCAAACGCGTCGACGCTCATTTCGGATGGGCGAAGAACATCGCGATCTACGAGATCGGCCCGGAGGGGCACCACTTCCTCGAAGCCATCCAGTTCGACGGCGATCTCAAGGAGGACGGCAACGAGGACAAGCTCGCCCCCAAGATCGAGGCCATCAAGGATTGCGCCATCCTGTACGTGGCGGCCATCGGCGGCTCGGGAGCGGCGCGGGTGGTGGCAAACAACATCCATCCGATGAAGGTCAATCAGCCGGAGCCGATCACCGAGCTTCTGGACAAGCTCGAGGTCGTGCTGAAGGGCACGCCCCCGCCCTGGCTGCGCAAGGCGCTGTCCAAGGACAAAGCCCGAACCCTCGATTTCGACGAGTGAGGAAAACCCATGGCTGAAAATGCCGCAGTGCTGGAAGCGAATCCCGCGGCCGACGCGCCGTTCATCAAGGAGCTCATCAAGGTCTGGCGGGCCCAGGACACCCACGGTGCTTGGGACAGCAAGAAGGACCTCGAGCTACTCGAGCCTTACATCGTCGACAAGGAGGCGCGGCGCGCGCTCCCGTTGATGGGGGATCCCGATCCCGAGACGATCTGGCGTCTCGAGCTGTTCTTCAACGCCATCTCGCTTTCGATCGAACGGGCGACCGGCGTGATGGTCTCTCCGATGCTCAAGATGAGCCACGAAGGCTTTGGGCGCATGGTGCTCATCGGCGGCCGGCTGATCGTCGTGAACAAGCAGCTGCGCGACGTTCATCGGTTCGGATTCGACAACCTCGGCAAGCTCGCCGAGGAGGGCGACAAGTTCGTCAAAGCCGGCGTCGAGATGATCGAGAAGTTTCCAGACGTGGCCAAGTACTGAAGCGGACCCAAGTATTGAAGTGGTGATGACCCATGAGCGCATTGGAAGACTTGAAGTCTGAAATCAAGAAGCTGTCCGCCAGGGCCATGCAGGCCAAGATGGATCTCCACGACCTGTCGGAAGAGCTGCCCATCAACTGGCAGCAGATCATGGCCGTCGCGCAGAAAGCGCACGACGCGTTCGGCGAGCTGGAGCAGAAGCGCGCCAGCCTGAAGGTCCTCGAGACCACCTGAAGGAATGCGATCACGGAAGACCGCAGGGCCTTTCGTGCGAAATTCCAATGAATGGCAGGCTTCTGGGTGCGGCCGGTCCGATAGCGGTCGAACGCACGAGAGATCAGAGGTTCACGGAACCATGTCCAACGCAACGCGCGACGGCCGCGATTGGAAGCCGGATTTTCTCCTCGCCATCGATCCCAAGAAGTGCATCGGCTGCGGCCGCTGCTTCAAGGTCTGTGGCCGCGACGTCATGACCCTGAAGGGGATCAACGAAGACGGCGAGCTGGTCGACCTCGACACCGATGACGACGACGATGATGAGGAGGTCGAGAAGAAGGTCATGGTGATGAACGACGAGGGCGCCTGCATCGGGTGCGGGGCCTGTGCCCGGGTCTGCCCCACCAATTGCCAGTCCCACGGCACGCCGAAGGCGGCCGAAGCAGCCTGAGGAATCCCGGCGGAAACGGTGCTGACGCGACGATGAGCAAAACCACTTTCGCGAAGTTCAAGATCGGGCAGGTCGTCAGGCACCGGCTGTTGCCGTTCCGAGGGGTCGTCTTCGACATCGACCCGGAGTTCGCCAATACCGAGGAATGGTACCAGGCCATTCCCGCGAATTCGCGGCCGACCAAGGAGCAGCCGTTCTACCACCTGTTCGCCGAGAATTCGGAAACACAATACATCGCCTACGTCTCGGAGCAGAATCTGCTTGCGGACGTGTCCGGCAAACCGGTCGGGCATCCGCAGATCGGCGACGTGTTCGACCGCGACGAGAACGGCGATTACCGGCGCCGCCGCACGACGATGAATTGACCCGGCCGCGCCGCGGGGGACTTCGGCTCAGGCGGCGTCACGGCTTGGCGTGGTCAGGAGGTCCAGCGGCTCCTCTCGGGTAGGCGTTGGCTGGTCAGAGCGCGAAGCGGTCCGGGCGGCGCGTCTTCTCGAGCTTGAGCTTTAGGACTGGATCGCTCGGGCGAGCCACGCGATGACAACGACCTTCCGATGTTCGCTGGTCGATCGCCTGCGGCAATCCTATTCGATGCCCACCTCGCGGGCCTTCCACATCGCCGCGATCCGGAATCGCTCGTTGATGGCCGCGGGGCTTGCGAGAATTTCGGCCTCGGCTTCCTTGAAGGCTCGCAGCACGGTCTCGGCTTCCTCGGCGGTGAGGGCCAGGCGACCGGCCATGTGCGTGGCCTCAGGCGCGGCCTTCCAGATGGCTCTCCTGTTGGGATGAAGCTTCACGTCGATGAGCTCGAAGGCCTCGAGTTCGCCGTCGAGGCATATGGCGAGGCCGATGACTTCCACTTTTCGGCCGTCCTGCGTGGTCCTCACAAGGGTGGTCTTCGCCATGATCAGCCTCCGTCTTGCGTTGCGAGCCAGCTGTAGCCGCCCTGGTCCCAGAGCTGGGCCAGCAACTGGTCCGGGTTCCACGTGGGAAATTGCAGCCTGATGGTTTCGAAGTCGGCGCGGAAGCGTGCGGCGTCGTCGCCCTGAAGATTTGCGGTGAGATTGTCCGACTTGTAGCGCAACACGAAACCGCCTCCGTCCGGGGAGGACAGCAGCTCGTATTCCGTGCCTTCGGCGATCATGGCGGGCGGGACGTCGTTCATCGCTCTCCGCGCCCCTTACGCCGCGATCGCCGGCGTATCCTCCGCAAGCCCCCACTCAGCCCACGATCCGTCATAGACGGCGGTGCCCTTGCGATCGAGCAGATGGAGGCCGAGGGCCACCATGCACGAGGTGATGCCGGACGCGCAGGTCGTCACGATCGGCTTGTCGAGGTCGATCTTCGCCGCGGCGAAACGGCCCGCGATGGCAGCGGGCGCGATGAAAGCGCCGGTTTCCGGATCGATGAGATCGCCCCAGGGAATATTGATCGCGTTGGGGATGTGGCCGAGTTTCTTGAAGGGAAACACGTCCTGCTGCGTGCCGTCGAACTTTCCCGGTCCGCGCGCGTCGATGAGTTGCTCCGCGCCGCTGACCAGGTTGGCCTTCATCTCCGCCATGGTGCGCACCAGGGCCGGATTATAGGTGGCGGCGAACGGTTTCGGCTCCGGGCGCACCGGGGACATCTCGCTCGGGAGCTTTTCCTTGACCCATTTGCCGAAACCGCCGTCGAGCAGCGCGACCCTGTCATGGCCGAACACGCGGAACATCCACCATGCCCGCGCCGCCGCCGATCCGCCGCACTGGCGGTCGTAGACGACGACGCGATCGCCGTTGCCGATGCCGATCAGCCCGACCTTCTTGGCGAACTCCGCCGCGCTCGGCAGCATGTGAGGCAGCGGGTTCGACGGGTCGGCCATGTGGTCGATGTCGAAATGGACCGATCCGGGAAGATGGCGTCCGCGATATTGCGTGCGCCCATCGAGGTTCGTGCTGGCATGGTGCCAGGTGCAATCGAGGATCCGGAGATCGGGGTCTTCGAGGTGCGCGGCCAGCCATTCGGTGCTGACCAGCGCTTCCGGTGCTGCAGAGGTCATTTGCACTTGGTCTCCCTGTCGGAAGTCCGACACTGTCGCTAACGGGACAGGTTCGACGGAGTGATTTACGGGTTGTGGGGCATCGGAAATCCGGACCGCGGCCGGGTGTCGTAGTATTCCGGCCGTTCCGGCCATCCGCCTTCGGCGATGAACCTGAACTTGGTGAGGGTGACCGGAGAGCCGTTCGAGCACGACACCTCGCTGAACTTGATGTCGCGATCGCCGGGGCCGGCGGAGAAGTCGGCAATGGTGGTGCCGTCCGGCTTGCGGGCGCGGGCGAATCCGGGCGTGCCGACGCTCGTCGCGGGCACCGGATTGGCGGCGAACAACGGGGTTTCGAAGCCATCGACGGCTTCGCCGAAGGCCGGCGATGCGAACGTGAAGGTTGCGAGGACGCCGCTGCGGTCGACCGACAGCTCCGGCGTGCTGGGACGCGCGACGGAATAGACCGTCAGCGTGGCACCTTCGAGCAGCTTCTTGATCTCATCCAGGGGCAGGCTGGAGAATTCCATCGAGATGTTCATGTTGTCCTCGGTCATTCTGTTGTCGGCGTACCAACATCAAATTCTGTGCCAGTCGGGCGACAGCCGAGGTGCGGTGCGGTCTTCCGGCCGCGGAGAAAAAGCGCGCGGGTGCCGGCGGCTGGAGCACGCACGACCTCGTGCGAGCCGGCAGCGGGCGGCGGTCGTGCCGCGTGCGATCACGCGCCTTGCGCGATTCTTGCAAGGTCGGATCGGCGCCTTGGTAGGGATGTTCGATGCTGGAAACCGCGATCATCGGAGGTGGGCTTTGCGGGCTCGCTTTGGCAAGCAGTCTTCAGGCCCAGGGCCGCGAGTTTGCGCTGTTCGAGGCGCGGACGCGGCTCGGCGGGCGGATTCTTTCCGTCTCCTGCACGACCTCGGGACTGGCGCTCGATCTGGGTCCCACCTGGTTCTGGCCGCAGACGCAGCCCGCGATAACCCATCTGGTGGCGGAACTGGGGCTCACCGACTTTCCCCAGCACGATGAAGATGCGGTGCTGCACCTGCGCGACGGCGACAAGAAGCCGGAGCGCATCGAGGGCAAGGCTCTACACTCCGGCGCGCACCGCCTGGAAGGCGGGATGGCGAGCCTTATCGCTGCGCTCGCCAAGACCGTGCCGCCGGAACGGGTGCATCTCGCCCATGTCCTCACCGGCGTGAGGGACCGCGGCGACCACGTCCTCCTTTCATTCGCGGTAGGAGACGGCGTCACCGAGATCGCCGCGCGCCGCGTCGTGCTGGCCGTTCCGCCGCGCCTCCTGGAGGAGAGCGTGCGGTTCGAGCCCGGGCTCGACGATGCGACGAAGCTCGCCATGGGCGAGGCCGCGACCTGGATGGCGGCGCAGGCAAAGGTGGCGATCGGCTATGGTCGCCCGCACTGGCGCGAAGCCGGCCTTTCGGGCAACGCCTTCGTCACTCACGAGCAGGCCGTCCTCGGCGAGATATTCGACGCGTGCGACAGCACCGCGACGAAGGCCGCGCTGGGCGGATTCCTCGCCCTGTCGCCGGCGCAGCGCCAGTCGTTCGCCGTCGGCCTGTCCTTGCTGCTCGGCAGCCAGATGGTTCAGGTGTTCGGGGCCGCGCTCGACGGCGGCGAGCAACACTATCAGGACTGGGCGGCCGAGCCTTTCACCTGCAGCAGCCGCGACCGCGACGCGCCCCAGGCCGAGCACACCGGCTATGCCAACCCGCTGCTCCGCCGCGCGCTGTGGGACGGAAAGCTCTATCTCGGCAGCTCGGAGACGGCGAGCCAGGGGGCGGGCTACCTCGAGGGCGCCGTGGTGGCGGCGCGGCGGATCGAACGCGACCTCGCGCGCGCCCCTGCGGCCGCGGGCGCGCCGCGCCTATGGGAGGCGGGCGCTGCCGGAGGCGCCGCAACGCTCAACGCCGCGAGCTTGGCCCGCTTCGGCGCCTGGGTCAGCGACCAGCGCGACGTCGCTTTCGACGACTACCGTCATCGTCTCGCCCGCAGCCTCGCCGCGCAGCAGCGCGAGCAGCTCACCCAGCGCGCCGTGCTCGAATCCGTCGAGGAGGTTTACCGCAGCGCCCTCGTGATGCTCGATGACCTCCCGTTCGACACCAGCGCCGTCGCCGTCGAGCGCGGCCGGTCGGCGCTGACGCCCGACGTGCAGAAGCCGTTCCGTGACTTCATGCAGTCGCTCCTCGACGACGTGGTCGCGTTCAACCGAACCTCATGCGCGCTGTCGAACTTTCCCGACGAGCATCATCTGTCCAAGGAGTACATGCAGACCATCCTCCGGGACATTGCCGCCGCATGGCAGGAGTTTTCGTTGTCCGCCAATCGCCTGCTTCTCGTCAAAGCGGAGACGGCGCCGGTTCGGCGTCCGCACGGGCAGGTGACGGGCTTATCCGCGTGAACGAGGGCAAGATGGACGCAGACGTCGCATATGCAATCTGTACCATGAGCGACATCCCCAGCCAGAAGGCGAGGGGCTTTCAGCTCATGCGCGTCGCGGAAGACGGCAGCCACCGGCCATGGCACATCGTGGTCGTCCGCTGGGGCAAGCAGGTGTTCGGCTACGTCAACAAATGCCCCCATGACGGGGTCAATCTCGACTGGGAGCGCAACCAGTTCCTCGACCCGAACGGGATCCGCCTGATGTGCGGCAAGCACGGCGCGGTGTTCGAGCTGGGGACCGGAATGTGCGTCGACGGCCCCTGCAAGGGCCGCGGCCTCACGCCGGTCGCGCTGGAACTCATCGACAACGACATCTGCGTCAAGGGCGTGACGCTTGTGGAAGACGAGGATGAAGACGGAGACGAAGACGCGGCGGCGCAGGACGCCTGACCGCGCCCCCGCGGCTCAGACCGGCCGGTTCTCGTTCCGGTTTTTCACCGGCAGCATCACCGCAAGGCCCTGCTCGAAGGTGATTGCTTCGTATTTCTCGTTGAAGCCCATTGCGGCATCGAGGAGATAGTCGAGCTTCCCCGCGGTATCGAGCTTCTTGATGTCGTTCTTGTCGATGCTCATCAGGTCCATCATCTCCTTCCACACCGTCGATTCGTCGCAGGGCAGCACGTAGAACGTGATGTCGCCGATGGTGACGCTGTACTTAGCCAGAAGGTCGATGTTGTTGCAGAACATGAAGTAGCGGCCGTCCGGCCGCAGCAGCCCGGCGAGCACCTCGGTCGCCGTCGCAAGATAGGCGAAGGAATGCAGGTACCCTACGAGGATCGGGATCGTGGACTCACCTTCCTGGGCGACGGTGAGCACGAGTTCGATCGAACACTCCGGCGGGCGCTTTTCGTCGGCGAGCTGGGCCTGGAACTTGAGCGCGATGTCGCCGCGGAAACCGAAGCGGCCGGACTTCGTGGTCGGGCCCTTCAGAATCGCATTGAGCAAGCGCCCTTCCCGATCGAGTCGGCCGAGGGCGGTCTTTTCGATCGTCGTCGCGATCTTTTCGAGGGTGGCCATACAAAGTCTCCAATTCGATCGGCTCGGCTGTCCGCCTGGGGGCGCCGCGCCTCCATGCAAATTGTCTGCCGGTTTTGGATGGCGCAAACCGTGCATGACACCGGCTGGTTGTTCGCCGGAGGCGCGAGTCCGACACATGCTGCTGAAGCTCGAGATCGAACGGCCTTATGTCGAAGCGATGCTGTCGAACTTCCCGGGTCTCGCGCCGCTCAAGGAGCAGCTTCGCTTCGGCGACAAGGTCGAAGTCGCTTTCAGCGAACTATCGACCTCCGAGCTCGCCTTCCTGCAGGACCTCTACCGCAAGGCCGGACCCGAACTGCATGTCAGGTCGGCTCAGATCGCGACGCTGCAGCGGGCTTTCAGCGACCAGTCTACGCGTTTCACCGACAGAGACCTGGAGTTGGTGCTCCCGGCGATCGCACGCTATCTCGTCGCCGGCGCCATCCGCGGATGGATGTTCACCTCGAGCGCCGCCAGCCGCCCGCTGCCCTATGTGGTGACGAGGCTCGACTACACGCCGCCTTCCAATGACGAGACGGGGCGCGTCTTCATCGAATTGAAGGGCAACGCGAAAGGCACGCTCGCGACGACGACCCTGCGAATTTCGGCAACGGATATCGTCGGCAAGACGGTGGCCGAGATCTTCGCGATCAAGGGTTTCCTCAAGGAAACCCCGGAGCTGATCGGCGCCTATGATGAAACGGCGGAGCGATACTTCGCCTGGCGCGGCCGCTACGGCACCCAGTTCTCCGGCAAGGGCACCGGCTTCTACACCGAGGATCCCAACTCGTCACATCGCGACACCGACTGGTCGCGCAAGGACGTGGTCGTGCTCTCGTCCGGCGGCGGCGCGGCCCGTCTCGTCAACGACGAGAGCGTTCTGACGGCGCGGGCCCTCACGCTCGACGTTCCCGGCGACATTGTCGGTCAGTACTTGCGCAAGGCCGCGAAGAGCAATCTCTACAACGCCGAGGAAGAGGTCGAACAGTCCAAGGCCGCGATCCCGACCGGCCTGTTTTGTAGAGATTCCCGTCCATCCCTACATCTTGATGTTCCATCTGGACCTGCACCATTACCTCTGGGTCCACGTCGACGACATGACCCCGTACGCCTATCAGCCGGAGCTCAAGCAGAAGCTCGTACTGCCCGAGGAGCAGACCGACCTCATCGATATCCTCACCGCCGAGATGGATCTCCTGATGGACGACATCGTGGCGGGGAAATCCGGGGGCACGACGGTCTTGTGCGCGGGGCCGCCCGGCGTCGGTAAGACGCTGACGGCGGAGGTCTATGCGGAAATCATTCAGAGGCCGCTCTATCGCGTCCATTCCGGCCAGCTCGGCCTGAGCGTCGCCGCCATGGAAAGCGCGCTCAAAGACGCGTTGACGCGCGCCCAGCGTTGGGGCGCCGTCATGCTGATCGACGAGGCCGACGTCTACATCAAGCGGCGCGATGACGACATCACCATGAATGCGGTGGTCGGGGTATTTCTCCGCGTTCTGGAATACTTCAACGGCCTGCTGTTCCTGACGACGAACCGGATCGACGACATCGATGAGGCGATCGTTTCGCGCTGCATCGCGTTGATCAAGTTCTATCCGCCCGACGACGAGGCGCGCCGGAAGATCTGGACGGTGATGACCCACCAGTTCGGGCTGCCCGCCGACCAGATCCTGCTCGAGGCGCTGGTGGAGACGTTCCCGGCGGCGACCGGGCGCGACATCAAGGGATTGGCGAAGCTCGCGGCGAAATATTGCCACCACAAGGCGGTCGCTCCGACCTTAGACGTCTTCAAGCGCTGTGCGATCTTTCGCGGAATCGATCTCGGCGTTTCCGTCGTCGAAAGCCCGGCGTGACGGCGCAAACCGTCACTGTCGCGAATTTGACAGGTCGCAAAGACAACAGCCCCCACAGAAAATATCGTCGCGTCAACAGGTTGTTCCCTGGCACAGGTCTTGCCCAACCGATGCGAGAGCGGTTTCCTCAGCATTGAAGGGCGAGCAATGATCACTCTGACCGATAGCGCGGTGAATGCAGTCCGGAGCGCGATCTCGGGAGCGGCCGATCCGGTTGGCGGCTTGCGGATCATGGTCGAGGCCGGCGGATGTGCGGGCTACAAGTACCAGATGGGCCTCGTCGGCGAAGCCGAGCCCGACGACACGGTGGTCGAGCGCAGCGGCGTCAAGGTGTTCGTCGACATGAAGAGCCACGAACTCCTGGCCGGCACGACGATCGATTTCGTCGTCGCCCTGGAAGGGTCGGGCTTCACGTTCGACAATCCGAACGCGAAGTCCGCCTGCTCGTGCGGAAAGTCGTTCGGCTAGCCGTCGGAACAGCAGAATTCGCGCAACGGATGCGCACGGGGCAACCGTAACCGGCCGCGGTTCCCCGGTGGGACGAGGCTGTGTCTCTCGATGGAGAAAAGACCGCGTCATGTTGATCGAGCCTGAGCAGACGCCGGCGGGTCCCGTGGAAGACGAGCGCACCCGGATCATCAAGTCGGTGATCGAGGAGGTCCGTCCGAACCTGCGCCGCGACGGCGGCGACTGCGAGCTGGTCGAGATCAGCGGCAACAAGGTGATGGTCAAGCTCACCGGCGCCTGCGTGTTCTGCAAGCTCAGCAGCGCGACGCTCGAAGGCATCCAGGCCCGGATCGTGGAGAAGCTCGGCGAGCTGGTCCGTCTGATTCCGGTAGCGGGCGGCGCACCGAAAGCGCCGATCCCGATGGGCGGGCTGTCGAGATCGCCGATCCCCGTGCCCGGCGGAGTCAAGGCGCCGCATTGAAGGAGGCATCCTGTGCGGCCGATCTACCTCGATAACAACGCGACGACGCGCGCCGATCCGGCGGTGGTCGACGCGATGTTGCCGTTCTTCTCCGAGCAGTTCGGAAACGCCTCGTCGACTCATGCTTTCGGCGTCGAAGTGAGCGGGGCGGTGAAGAAGGCGCGCCAGCGGTTGCAGGCGCTGCTGGGAGCCGCATTCGACCACGAGATCATTTTCACCTCGGGGGGGACCGAGTCGGACAACGCCGCCATCCTCTCCGCACTCGAGACCCAGCCGGATCGCGACGAAATCGTCACCACGGCCGTCGAGCATCAGGCCATCCTGACGCTGGTGGAGCACCTGGAAAAGTCCCGCGGCATCAAGGTGCATCTCATCGGGGTCGATGCCCGGGGACGGCTCGACGTCGAGGCGTTCGAGCGTGCGCTCGGACCCCGCACCGCGATGGCGTCGGTCATGTGGGCGAACAACGAGACCGGCACGGTGTTCCCGGTCGAGCGGCTCGCCAGGATGGCCCATGGGGTCGGCGCGCTGTTTCACACCGACGCGGTGCAGGCGGTCGGCCGGATCGCGATCGACATGAAGTCGAACGAGATCGACATGCTGTCGCTGTCCGGCCACAAGCTGCACGGACCGAAGGGAATCGGCGCGCTCTACGTGCGCAAGGGCGTGAAGTTCAAGCCGCTCATCCACGGCGGGCATCAGGAGCGCCGGCGCCGCGGCGGCACCGAAAACGTCCCTGCGATCGTCGGTCTCGGCAAGGCCGCGGAGCTTGCGATGACCCATATGGAGGAGGAGCAGACGCGCGTGCGTGCGCTTCGCGACCGCCTCGAGCAGGGCATTCTCCAGCGCATCGACCATTGCATCGTGAACGGTGACGACGCCGACCGCCTGCCGAATACGTCCAACATCGCATTCGAACATATCGAGGGTGAGGCGATCCTGCTGCACCTCGATCGCGCGGGCATCGCCGCTTCGACCGGCTCGGCCTGTACGGCCGGCTCGACCGAGCCGTCGCATGTGTTGCACGCCATGAAGGTGCCGGCCGCTGCGCTGCACGGCGCCATCCGCATTTCGCTGTCGCGCGAGAATGACGGCGAGGACGTCGATCGGGTCCTGGAAGCGCTGCCGCAGATCATCGAAAAACTAAGGGCACTGTCGCCGAGCTGGCAGAACCGGCAGGCGGATGTCCCGCACGCCCCGTCCAGGGAGTTTTCGTTATGAAGGTCATGATCCGCCGCTCTCCGGAGACCGGCCTCTCGATCTACGTCCCGAAAAAGGATCTGGAGGAGCCGATCGTCGAGACCGAGCATGAGACGCTGTGGGGCGGCTGGATCAAGATCGCCAATGGCTGGGTCCTCGATTTGCCGGAAATGGCCGCGGACACGCGGCTTCCCATCACGATCAACGCGCGCAAGCGCGGCGGCGAGGAGTAAGTACCGATGAACGCCCCGGTGTCCCTGGCTGACATTCTGAAACTGGACGATGCCGAAGCCGTGCTGGCCGGCGTGGTCCGTCAACTCGGCGCCGGAAAGGTCGTTCCTTACCTCGGGCCGGGACTGATCGATCCGGCAACGGCTCCGGTGCCGATGACGCCGGAGGCGCTCGCGGCCTTCTTCGGCACCAAGGTGGCTTTGCCGCGGCGGGCGAAGGGCAATGCCTGGGCGTCGGCCCAGCACATCGAGAGCATGAAGCATCGCTCGACGCTCTCCGCTCTCATAAGCGAAGCCTTTGCCCCGCCGGTCGCGCCGACCCCGCTGCATCGCCATCTCGCTTCGCTGGCGCTGCCGATGATCGTCGACACCTGGTACGACGGCGCGATGCGCCAGGCGCTTGCCGACCGGAACGACTGGGGCGAGGTCCAGGGCATCACCCGCGCCGGAATCGGCGAAGACCGCTGGTATCGATTCTACGATGGGTCCGGGGTGGAGGCGAACCGGGCCGCGGCGGAGGCCTGGACTACGGTCCTCTACAAGCCTCACGGCAGCATCTCTCCGGCGAAGAACTTCCTCATCTCGGATGCCGACTATGTCGAGGTGCTGACGGAAATCGACATCCAGACGCCGATTCCCGACATTGTAAAGAACCGGCGCACCGATCGCACCTTCCTGTTCGTCGGCTGTCGTTTTCACGACCAGTTGCTGCGGACCTATGCGCGGCAGGTCACCAAACGGTCCGCTTTCCCGCACTACGCGATCGTTCAACCGGAAACGCTCACCAAGAACGAAATCCGCTTCATCTCGACCCAAGGGATCACGCCGCTGGCGATCCCGCTTGCGAGGGCGGTCGAGATCATTCTCGCCGCCGCCTGATCTCCCGAGAGCGAGTCTCCGCGAAAGGCCGCCTGCGCCGCAGTTGCGGCCTTCCGTGCCTTGCACGGCCGCTGCCGCGCGTGCTGCGGTTTTGCGGTGACGGAGCCGAGGCGGATGAAGCGCACGGTGCGCGTGGCCTCGACCTGGACATCACCACGCAGCTGTCGAGTTTATAACATTTCCACACTGCGCCGGCCGCCCCGTGTTGGCAACGCGACAGCCGATGGCGCGTCACGCAAGTGGCTGCGGCCGTGAGGGAAAATAGGTGTGCCGTTCAATGGCACGCGAGTTGCTGAACCCTGCCTAATTCGGAATTCAGCCGAGGAGCGAGGACTGGTCATGCAACAGACGGCGCTGGTTGAGAGCACGAACGTCGCGCAGGTGGTGAACGTCGAAAAGGTGATGCAGGAGGTCGCCGAGCACAAGGGTTGCGGCACCAGCGGCGGAAGCGGAAAGGCCAGTTGCGGTTCTGCCGCCGGCCAGGGCGACCTGCCGACGGAAATCTGGGAAAAGGTGAAGAACCATCCCTGCTACAGCGAAGAGGCGCATCACCATTACGCGCGCATGCACGTGGCGGTCGCGCCCGCGTGCAACATCCAGTGCAACTACTGCAACCGCAAATACGACTGCGCCAACGAATCTCGGCCGGGCGTGGTGAGCGAAAAGCTCACCCCCGAGCAGGCAGCCAAGAAGGTGCTCGCGGTCGCCTCCACGATCCCGCAGATGACCGTGCTCGGCATCGCCGGCCCCGGCGATCCGCTCGCCAACCCGGAGAAGACCTTCAAGACCTTCGAGCTGATCGCGCGGACGGCGCCGGACATCAAGCTGTGCCTCTCGACCAACGGTCTCGCACTGCCGGATCATGTGGACACCATCGCGGGATTCAACGTCGACCACGTCACCATCACCATCAACATGGTCGACCCCGAGGTCGGCGCGAAGATCTATCCGTGGGTGTTCTGGAAGCACAAGCGTTACACCGGGGTGGAAGCCGCGAAGCTCCTCACCGATCGCCAGCTGCAGGGCCTCGAGATGCTGACCGCGCGCGGCATCCTCTGTAAGGTCAACTCGGTGATGATCCCCGGGGTCAACGACAAGCACCTCGTCGAGGTCAACAAGGCGGTCAAGTCGCGTGGCGCGTTCCTGCACAACATCATGCCGCTGATCTCCTCGCCGGAGCACGGCACGGTGTTCGGCCTCACCGGCCAGCGTGGCCCGAGCGCCCAGGAGCTCAAGGCGCTGCAGGACAGCTGCGAAGGCGAGATGAACATGATGCGTCACTGCCGGCAGTGCCGTGCGGACGCGGTGGGCCTGCTCGGCGAGGACCGCAGCGCCGAGTTCACCACCGACAAGATCATGGCCATGGAGGTCAACTACGATCTCGATACCCGCAAGGCGTATCAGGCGCGGGTCGAGGAAGAGCGCCAGGCCACCGTCGCCGCCAAGCGCGACGAGCTCGCTTCGCTGGCCGGAGAGGCGAGCGACATCAAGCTGCTGATCGCGGTCGCCACCAAGGGCTCGGGGCTGATCAACGAGCACTTCGGCCACGCCAAGGAGTTCCAGGTCTACGAGCTCTCGACGTCGGGCGCCAAGTTCGTCGGTCACCGGCGCGTCGACCTCTACTGCCAGGGCGGCTACGGCGAGGAAGACAGCCTCGCGACGATCATCCGCGCCATCAACGATTGCCATGCGGTGTTCGTCGCCAAGATCGGCGGTTGCCCGAAGAGCGATCTCATCAAGGCCGGTATCGAGCCGGTCGACCAGTACGCCCACGAGTTCATCGAGAAGTCCGCCATCACCTGGTTCAAGGCGTATCTCGACAAGGTGAAGGGCGGCGAGCTCACCCATGTCGAGCGCGGCGATGCGGAAATCCGCCAGGGCGCGCTCATCGCCGCGGCGTAGCCGCAACGACAGGATGGTCAAAGGACAAAACTGATGTCGTTGAAAATCATAGCATCGCAATGCACCAGTTGCTCGGCCTGCGAGCCCGAGTGCCCCAACGTCGCGATCTTCGAGAAGAACGGGACGTTCGTGATCAACCCGAAGAAATGCACCGAATGCATCGGGCATTTCGATGCGCCGCAATGCGCAGCGGTCTGCCCGGTCGATGACACTTGCGTCATCGACACGTCGGTGCCGCGCTATCAGCCTCCGGCGTGAGGGAGGGGGGCATGCAGTTCACCCTCACGCCGGCGGCGGAGAAGTTCATCCGCCGCATGCTGCGGTTCAACGGCGGCGGCAGCAGCGGCTTCCGGCTGTCGGTTAGTGCCGGCGGCTGCTCCGGGCTGTCGGGCCAGTTCGACGTCGAGGCGACGCCGCGGACCGGCGATGTCGTGTTCGACCTTGGCGACATCCGGTTCTTCCTTCCGGCCGAGAGCCGGCTGATGCTCGACGGCGTCACCATCGACTTCGCCGAGACCGCGACCCAGAGCGGCCTCGTCTTCCATGATCCGAAATCCGCGAACCGCGGATGCAAGAGCACGGACGGCGCGGCCGCCGAGCCCGCTGGCGCCGCGCACCATCACTAGGGGACAGCCATGGTGCTGGCGACCGAAGGCCCCGGGCAGGACGTGTTGGCGGGAGACAAAGCGCTCCTCGCCGATGCGTTGCTCGGGGCCGGTTTGCCGGAGGAGGCGGAGCACTATCTCCACGAGGCCGGGCTCGCCTATCACGAGGATGCGGTGGCCGAGCAGTATTTGCATGCGGCCCAGGCGCTGGCGCCGGATCACGCCGCCGTCCTGATCGGCCTTTACCGCTTCTATTTCTACAAGGGCCGTCTCGCCGAGGCGCTCGACATCGCGCGGCTGTGCCTGACCAAGGCGGCGCGCGAGAACGACCTTCCGGCGGATTGGCGGGATGTCGCGGCGACGGACGCGATGTTCGGCCGCTACGACGACGTCCTCCCGCGGTTCTTTCTCTTCACCCTCAAGGGCTACGCCTATCTCCAGATGCGCCTCGGCAATGTGGACGAGGGCCGTGCGGCGGTGATGAAGCTCCTCGAACTCGATCCGAGCGACAAGATCGGTGCGAAAGTGCTTCTCGGCGTTCTCGAACGGATGGGGCAAAGCGATGACGAATGACATCGACGAGGCCCGGGACTGGCTGGGACGCGAGGTCGAATGCGGCCCCTGCGCGCATCACGCCTTGATGCAGGCGGGCGGGTGCCGCATCAAGCATGCGTGCGTCCACGACCGCTACGCGCGGCGCATCGACCGCTTCTTCAACTGGAACCCGAAGCTCGCCAACGCCTACACGACGCACCCGCACTTCGAGGTGCGGGCCATCTCCGCCAAGCACGCCGACGTCTTCCAGTTGCGGCCGTTGCTCGACGATCCCGAGGAGACGGTGCGCTGGAATGCCGCCCGGCGCCTGCCCAAGCGGCTGATCCTGAAGCTGCGGCACGATCCGCATCGCGAGGTGAGGATTCGCATCGTGTCGCTCCTCGACGATGCCGAGCTCATCCCGATGATCTCGGATCCCGACTATTACGTCCGCCTCGTCATCGCGCGCCGTATCGCCCCGCCGCTCCTGGCGCGCATGATGAACGACGAGGAGACTGAGGTAAGGCGGGTGGTGGCGCAGCGGATTCCGGCGGAGTGGATGCTGCGCATGGCCGCCGATCACGATGCGGTGGTGCGGATCGAGGTTGCGCAACGGCTGGCTCCGGAGCTGCTGGTGCGGCTTCGGGACGATGCGGATTGGCGGGTCCGCTACGAGGTGGCGAGCCGGCTGCCGGTCGAATGGATCGGCGTGCTCGCGGATGACCACGATGCCTTCGTGCAGGACATGGCGCGTTCGCGGACCGCGAAGCGCCGCGAGCTTCTGAAGGAGATCCCGATATGAGCAACATCGTTCGCGATAGCGCACTGTGTGAACTCTCCGAGTCGCCCTATTTCAGCTTTGGCGAAAAGGTCAAGGCCAAGAAGACGATTCGGAACGACGGAACCTACGCCGGCAAGGAGATCGGCGAGGTTCTCGCGAAGAAAGGGGAGATCGGCTACGTCGTCAGTATCGGAACCTTTCTGCAGCAGTTCTACATCTATGGAATCGAATTCATGGAAAGCGGCAATCGGGTCGGGATGAAACGCAAGGAGCTCGATCCGGTGATCGCCCGCGACGAAGATCTGGAGCTGCCGCTGCCGGGAGGGACGCGACCATGATCGACCCCAGGCTTCCGAAGTATCAGTGGGGCCAGCGCGTGAAGACCCTGCTCGACTTGCATAATGACGGCTCGTTCCCCGACACCCCGCCGGACTCCCTGTTGGTCGGCGTCGGGACCATGGGGGAAATCGTACAGGTCGGAGAGCATACGGACTCGAACACGCCGGTTTATCTCGTCGAGTTCAACGAGCGTCTCGTCGTCGGGTGTCTCGAGGAGGAGATCGCTCCGCTCTAGCCGTCTGACCGTTGGTCCCGGGGCTTCGAGTCCGGCGGCGGCTGCGCCGGCGCGAGGGTGCGGCGGTTCGAGATCTTGGGAGGATATGTGCTGTGATTTCTGCGGTTTCGAGAGACGCCGCGACGATGCGGCCGGCGCATCCGAACGATTTCGATCGTAAGCGGATCGAACGCGCCCTGAAGACGCGCAAGCGATACCGCTACGTCAAGCCGAGCGTGGCGCCGGTGACGGGCGGTTATCGCATCGAGAGTCCTTGCTGCTCGCGAAACATCGATCCCGAGGGCGGTGTCGTGGACGTCGCCCTTCTTCTCTACGACCCGGACGCTTCCGCCTGGAAGCTGTTTCGCAAGGACCATGAGCGCCAGGCGTGGGTGCTTCACAGCACCGGCGAGCGATTGACCTGTCTCATCGACGCGCTGAATGCCGATCCCGAGCGCAAGTTCTGGCAGTGAACTTGCATGGCGTGTTGAAGAGCAGAGGCGAGAGACGCGAAGCCATGGCCGTCAGCACGGATGAACTTTCGGAGATCGAAAAGGTCCTTTCGGCGGACGAGGCGGATGCGCAAGCCATCGCTGAGTTGCGCCGCCGGTTTCCCCATTTGTCGTGGTCGCGCTGCGACGCATCGGACGTGATCGAGCCGCCCTACAAGAGCTGTGCGCGTTTCGATCTGCATCTTCTCAACAGCACGGACCACTGCTCTCAGATTACCGCCGATCCGGCACAGGCGACGGGAATCGTGCTGGCCAAACGGAGTGTGGCGGCATGAGCGATCCTGCGATCCTCGTCGACGCCGATGACGTCCATGGCGATGATGTCCATGCCGGTGGCGTCCGTGCCGATGACGTCCATGCTGGTGACGTCGATCAAGCCGGAGACCAGCTGTCCGACGGGGTGGACGCGTCGTTCATTCCGCTGTCCGATCCCGACATCACCGCGGCCGAGCTCGCCGCCGTCGACGCGGCCATGCGGTCGCCCCGCATTTCGAGCGGCCCGATGGTGGAGGCCTTCGAGGCGGCGTTCGCGGCCTATCTCGGGCGCCAGTACGCGGTCGCCGTGCCGAGCGGCACGATCGGCCTTCTCATAGCGCTCGCGGCTTGCGAGATTGGGCCGGGCCACGAGGTGATCGCGTCCGGCTATTCGTTCCGCGAGACCGCCCACGCCATCAGTCTCTGCGGTGCGCGACCCGTCTTGGTCGATATCGACTACTGGGCCGGCACGCTCGTGCCGGCAAAGACCGAAGCCGCCATCACCGAAAAAACGCGGGCCATCGTCGCCTGCAACAACAACGGCCATCCGGCGCCGTGGAACGAGTTGCGCGCTTTGGCGAAGAAACACGGCCTGATGCTCATCGAGGATTCGACCGAAGCGATCGGCTCGAAATATCAGGGCGCGCTGGTCGGGACCTTCGGCGATGTCGCGGTGTTCGATTTCTCTCAGCCGTCGCCCTTGATCTGCGGCGAGGGCGGCATGGTCGTCACCGACGACGTCGATATCGCCATGGCGTTGCGGCGGTTTCGCTCCCATCGCCTGACCGAGCGATCGTCTGTGGTCGTCAGCGCGGCGCCGGCGTACCAGGCCGGCATGAGCGACCTGTCGGCGGCGCTGGGGCTCACGCAGCTCGAGCGTCTCGAGGAAATTCTGGAGCGGCGTCGGTTCACCGAGCATCTCTACTACGCGCACGTGCAGTCCTTCGAGGGGATCAAGGATCCCTACGTCGGGCCCGATGTCACGGAGGTGCACTGGTTCCTCTATCTCGTGCATCTCGGGACGCGGTTCTCGCGGTCGAGCCGTGACGCGATCATCGAAGACCTGCATGTCGAGCGGGTGCAGGCTGCGGCGTACTGCAATCCGCTGCATCTGCAGCGGCATTATTTCGAGCTCGGCTATCGCCGGGGAAATCTTCTGGTGACCGAGAAGGTGGCGGATCGCGCGGTCGCGCTGCCGTTCCACACCCATCTCGACGAGGACCAGATCGAGTTCATCGTCGCGACGATGAAGGACGCGTCCGTCAACATCGGCGCGGGAGCGGCGATCTACTGAACACGCCGCGGCGAGCGGTTGATTTACAAAGAAACGAGGAGTGGTTCGATGTCGACTGTTACCATTATGCCATCCGGCAAGAGCATCGAGGCGACCGAGGGAATGACGCTGCTGGCAGCGATCCTCGCCGCCGACGTGGCGCTCACCCACAAATGCGAGGGCAATGCCAATTGCGGGACCTGCCATATCTTCGTTCAGGAAGGCCGCAAGGGCCTCTCGAAGATCGCGCGTGAGGAAAACGAAAGGCTCGATTCCATCGTCGGGATCGGATCGAAGTCGCGCCTCGCGTGCCAGGCCAAAATCATGGGCACCGAGAACATCAAGGTCGAGTTGCTGGGCTTCTCCTCGGGGATCTGACCCCGGCTCGGTTCAGTGCGCCCATTGCAATGTCGTCTGTCGCCCGGCGCGTCCAGGCAATCGGCCAACATCGGCCGCGACCGAGAACGGCGCGCATTCCCATGCCTGTCCGGGGGCTGCTCGATGCATCCCCCGGCTGGCGCGACAATGGGTGAGATTACCCCGATAAGACGGAGGACGAAATGGACCCGCAAAGTGTGATCATTCACGTGCGATTTGCGCCTAATGGCAGCGTCGTCGAAATCGGCGAGCGCCCGGTCGGGAAGAATCCGCAGGAGTGGTTCGAGTACCTGAGCGAAAAGATCGGCGCAACGACTTATCAGCCGCTTTCCGGTGGACGCGGCGTATTCCGCCTGACGCGAGCCCAGGTCGATTCTTTCAAGGCCGAAGTGGCGGCGACCGCGGCGTGAGCGTTGGAAGGCCATTGGCTTTGGATCGCGGGAAGGGTTGATTCCCGGGGGGCTGTCCGGAGCCTTCGCTCCATCGCGTTTCGCGAGCGAGGGCGTCGCGGAGGCCTGCCCATTGGACCTGCGCTGGCGGCGGTACTTCTCACGCCAAGGTCATCGTGCGACGCGACCCGCAGTCCGACGGCTACACGGACAGCGGGATTCCGCCCAGCGGGCGTTCCGTGCTGCGGGCGACAGGCCTGCCCAGCGTGGCCGGGTTGTAGCCCTCCTCGCGCAACACCCTCTGCACCGCGGGCCGAGCCAGCACACGCTGGTAATGCGCTTGGAGGTTCGCCGGCAACGGCATTGCCAGCTTGTCGGCCCAGAACTCGACATAGAACAAGATGGGGTCCGCGACAGAAAAGGTGCCGGCCACATAGTCCTTGTCGGCCAGCGCGGCATCGAGAACGGCAAAGCCTTTGGCGACGATCTCGCGGCCGAGCGTCTGCACCGCGGCATGCTCTGACGGATTGGGCGAATAGCTCTTCGTCGCGAAGATCCGGGCGAAGCCCTGGCCGTGGACCGTCCCCGCCGTATAGGTCATAGCTTCGATCGCGCGCGTCTCGTCTTCGATGTCCCCCGGCCACAGTTTCGCGCGAGGATGGGCGCGTCCGAGCCAATAGGCGATGGCAGGCACCTCTGTGAGCACAGAGCCGTCCCTGCGCACCAGCGCCGGAATCGTCGATTTCGGATTGATCGCGACATAGTCCGGCTTGAAGTGATCCCCCGCCGGCAGGTTCACGATCGTGACCTCGAAGATCTCTTCGAGTTCTTCGAGAATGATGTGGATGCCGGTCGAGCACGATCCAGGCGTCATATAGAATTTCATGGCGGCCATCTGGCGATCCCCGGGTTGTCTTCGAGCGGAGTTGAAACGGCATGCGCATCGGCGCGGCATGCTTCATGCAAATATCGGTTCAGGGGCACTCTCGCGATTTGTCGATGCGGCAAGTCCGACATGAGTGTCCGACATGCGACAGGCCCGACAAATGGCAATCGATCTCAAAAAGCCGTGGACGTCGGCGGACATCAGTGCGTTGCTCGGTTCGGTCGAAGACGATCGAAGCTGGCGCCTCGAGGTGAACGCGGACGGCATCGCCCAGTTGAACGATCTGACGACCGTTCCCGACGAGGCGCACGAGGCGGCGTTGCACTGCTCCTTCGAGATTTGGGACCAAGGCACCGACTTCGTCGGGCCGGGTGCCGCGACGGACAAGAGCCTGTGCAGCAAGATCGAGCGGATCCTTCGCGATAATTATCCGGTCCTCAAAGGAGCCCGGACCCTCTCGGCACTGTGAACGCCACTCGCGTCGGGAGCGAGCCTTCGTCCAAGACGGCAACCAAGCGGAGGACGCGGAGAGCGAAGATGGCTGCGGAGGATCTTCATGTCTATGCCATTTGCACCACCGGCAGCATTGGTCGCGGCGCCGCCAAGGCATTCAGCCTTTCGCGCGTCACCGACACCGGCGAAGGGCCGGCCGTTTCCCATCGTGATTGTCCGCACCCAGGTTGACGGCTACTTCGGCTATGTGAATACCTGCCCACACCAGCGAACCTGGCTCAACATCGGCAGCGGCGAGTTCTTCACCAATGACCGCGCCCTCCTCAAATGCGGCCGGCACGGCTCGCATTTCGAGATCGAGACCGGGCTGTGCATTGCGGGGCCATGCAAAGGTGCGGGCCTGGAGCCGGTTGCGCTTGCCGTCATCGATGGGGATGTCTGCCTGTGCGGCATTCCGCTGGTCGAGGATGACGGCATGCCGGATCCTTTCGATGATCTCGATGACACCATGGAAATCATGATTCATCCGGACTGATGCAGACTGCGCGCCCGGTTCCGTTCGGGTCGACACGCGCCGCGAGGGGAAGGCGACTGTGGAGGAGAACCATCCGGAATGCCGCTTCTTCGGCACGTATAGTGGCGTCAAATTGCCGTTTAATCTGGTGAACGCGATTCCGGCGGAGGCGCTTTCAAACCGCAACACCTTCATCCGCGGCTACTATGACGAAATGGGGCGGCTGAGGAAGTTCGAAAAGATCGTCTATGGTGAGGTTGAACTTGCCCATGCCTACGAATATCACCGCAACGGTGCCTTGAGCCGGGTCGAGATCGTGATGCTGGGTGAAGACCCGGTCGCCCGATGCTTCGACGAGACAGGGGCGCAGATTGGTGACGCTGTATAATCAAATCAGGATCATAGCTCCGGTCATGACGGTCGCTCAGTTGCTTGAAGAGTTGATGAAGCTGCCGAAGGACGCCGTGATCCTGATGGAGAGCGGCGGCGGCCTGTCACGCGTCTGCGAGTTGCAGTTCGTCGAGGGCCAGGGTCCGGGAGCGCCTGCCGAGATCATCCTGCAGCCCAGCATGGACGATTAGCTCTGTTCCTCTGACGGCTCGCAATCATCGCGGCGCCCGCCGGTGACGCCGAAAGCGCCGAGAACGACATACGGCGTAGCTGGCGAGCTCTTTGCTTGCAGCTTTGCTCAGCCGAGGAAGGCACCGACGGCTCATGAGAACCGGACGATGAATCGACTGGCGACGGAGACGAGTCCCTATCTGCTTCAGCACAAGGACAATCCGGTCGACTGGCATGTCTGGACGGCGGAAACGCTCGGCAAGGCGCGCGCGGAGGATAAGCCGATCCTGCTGTCGATCGGCTACGCCGCCTGCCATTGGTGCCACGTGATGGCCCATGAAAGCTTCGAGCAGGCGGAGACGGCTGCGCTGGTGAACGATCTCTTCGTGCCGATCAAAGTCGATCGCGAGGAGCGGCCGGATCTGGATTCCATCTATCAGCACGCGCTGGGGCTGCTCGGCCAGCATGGCGGCTGGCCGCTCACGATGTTCCTGACGCCGCAGGGCGAGCCGTTCTGGGGCGGCACCTATTATCCACCTGAAAGCAAGTATGGCCGGCCGGCGTTCCGAGACGTCCTCAAGCGCGTCGCGGACGTCTATCACCAGAAGAAGGACACGGTGGCGAAGAACACCGAAGTCCTGCGGGCCGGCCTGATGCGATTGTCGGAAGGTGCGCCCGACGACATGCTCACGCCCGATATGCTCGACGAAATCTGCCGCAAGATTTGCGAGTTGATCGATCCGGTCGACGGCGGTCTCGGGCAGGCACCGAAGTTTCCCCAGTCTCCCGTCCTGGCGCTGTTGTGGCGCGGCTATAAGCGCAGCGGCGATGCGAGGCTGCGCGACGCCGTCCTTCTCACGCTCGACCGGATGTCGCAAGGTGGGATCTACGATCATGTCGGCGGCGGCTATTCGCGATACTCGACCGACAATGCGTGGCTCGTGCCGCACTTCGAGAAAATGCTCTATGACAATGCCCAGTTGGTCGAACTTCTGACATGGGCATGGCAGGAGACCAGGAATCCGCTCTATGCCGCGCGCGTGGGCGAGACCATCACTTGGATGTTGCGCGAGATGAGGGTCGAAGGCGGCGCCTTCGCGGCCGCGCTCGATGCCGACAGCGAGCACGAAGAGGGCAAGTTCTACGTCTGGACGGTTGCGGAGGTCGACGCGCTGCTCGGCGCCGACGCGCCCCTTTTCAGGCAGCACTACGACGTCCATCGGATCGGCAACTGGGAAGGCAAAACCATCCTCAACCGTTCCGAGAAGCCCGCGCTTGTCGATGATGCGACGGAGGCGCGGCTCGCGTCCTGCCGTGAAACGTTGTTGCAGGCCCGCGCCGACCGCGTCCGACCGGGCCGCGATCACAAGGTGCTGGCCGACTGGAACGGATTGGCGATCGCCGCTCTCGCCGTCGCGGCGCGCGTGTTCGCAAGGCCGGAATGGCTCAACGCGGCGACCGCGGCCTTCGCGTTCGTGGACACGCAGATGAGGGCGGCTGATGGCCGTCTCCTCCATTCATGGTGCGAAGGGCGGACGCATCCGGGGACGCTCGACGATTATGCGGCGATGGGCCGGGCCGCGCTGACGCTGTATCAGGCCACGGGCGTGAAAGGCTATCTTGCCACGGCGGAAAGGTGGGTCGGGCTGCTCGAGCTGCACCATCGCGACAGCGAGCGCGGCGGCTATTTTCTCACGCCGGTGGATGCGCCGGATCTCATCGTGCGCCTGCGCAACGCGCTCGACCACGCCACACCGTCGGGTAACGGCATGATGGTCGAGGTGGTCTCGTCGTTGTACGCGCTCACCGGCAAGCCCGCGTACCGCGATCTGGCGGAGCGCCAGATCGGTGCCTTCGGCGGCGAGGCGGTGCGCAATTCCATTCCGCTCGCGGCGTTCCTGTCGGGCATGGACTTTTACCTCAACGGCGTTCAGATCGTGATCCGCGGCGGCCGCGGAGCCGAAGCGCTCCAGCGCGCCGCGTGTGAGGGCTGCCTTCCCAATCGGATTCTGAGCGTGCTCGCGCCGGGGGAGGAGAGCCATCCCGAACACCCCGCTTCCGGCAAGACCAATATCGGCGATTTGGCGACGGCGTTTGTCTGCGTCGGTCAGGTCTGCTCGTTGCCGGTGACCGATCCTGACATCCTGCGCGGCCTCCTGTCGGAGCGCGGCGCGTACAACGTTTCGAGAGGGACGTGATGACCGAGACCGACGTAAAGATCACCATGTTCGAACGGATCGGAGGTCCGGTCGTCATCGACCGCCTGGTCGAGGCGTTCTACGACCGGGTCGACACCTTGCCGGAAGCCGCCACCATCCGCGCGATGCACGGGCCCGACCTTGGCCCGACGCGAAGCATCCTCAAGCGGTATCTCAGCGAGTGGACCGGCGGGCCGAAGCTCTATTCCGTCGAGAAGGGGCACCCGCGGCTCCGCCAGCGGCACATGGGTTTCAGAATTGGAAACGCCGAGCGTGATGCGTGGCTGCTGTGCATGCGCGGCGCGCTCGAGCAATCGATCGCCGACGCGGCGGCCCGTCAGGAGCTGTACGACGCCATGGCCAAGCTCGCGGATTGGATGCGCAATCAGGCGGGGAATCCGCACGACGCCGCAGCCGGCCGCGCCTGAGGGTTTTTTCGGTGGCAGGCCGCTTACAACGGCACCCCGAAAAAATCCTCGTCGGAGCCGCCCCATGCTTTGTGTAGTGCTAGGGCCGTGCGCCATTTTTCCGATTCGGTTTCGGTGGCGTTTCGATGAGTGATCTTGCCGTCCGGCGTGCCGGCGAGAAGGAAGCTCTTTCCGTTGCGGAGGAAACGAACGAGATCCTTGTTGTCGGTCGGACGCACCACGCAACGCGGGGTTTCGTTGATGAGGATGGTGGTCGCAAGCATCGCCGCAAGCTCCTGTTTGGCGTGGCCGCATCAAAATACTTCTTCCGGCTTTCCCCAAGGGTGGGAGCCGGCGACGAGCGGCGCTCTGATTCCGGCTTTTTCGATCTCTGCGAGGGTTCGATACAACGTGCCCTCGTGCACGAGCGCGCCGGACGGCGTGGTCACGGCGACGTAGCGTCCGGCCGTGTCGGTCTCGCACAAGTAGCCGCCGCCGGGATCGAGCGTGCTGCGCGTATTGCCGTTCCAGTCGACGAAAAAACCCTCTGCAACCGACATAGCCACTCCGATGAGTTCAAATTTATCGGCGCTCACGCCGCTGCCGCTGGCGGAGCAAAGTTCTTGCCAAACAGACAATACGTTCGAACGCAAACGTCGGAAACGCGGCACGCGCATCTAAGAAAGAGTTTGGCGAATATCTTTGCCGAATGGATGCGGCTGCCGCTTATTTGAAATTGAAACCGTAACGTGGGCTCCGTATAGTTCTTCATAATATCGTCGTCTCCAACTGGGATCAGGTCATGGCCACTGCGCAACGTGCGGCTTCGCTGAACGATTTGAAGGACATCTGGGGCTTGATGCGGGAGGTTTCCGGCGATGTCCCGTTCAATGTGGAGAGCGAGGCCGAGCAGCACAGCGTCCTGAGCGAGCTCATGGCCTGCTGTACGTCGGGGCTGTCGCCGGTCGCGGTCGGCGACGACAAGGCGATCGTCGGTGCGCTGCTGGTGAGGCGCGACGATTTCGAGTGGTGTTTGCGCAACAGCGACGCCGTCCACGTCTCCTATGCGGCGATTGCGCCGAGCTATCGCGACCAGGGCGTGCTGCGCTCCCTGGTCGCCGACATCCAGGAGCGCAAGGTTCCGATCTTCGTGAGCGTTAAGACTGGCAACCAGCTCGGCCTCGCCGATCAGCTCAAAGAGCTCGGCTTCGCCCATGAGTGCACCGCCGCGAGCGGATGGGGCGAGCTCTACAAGTGGCAGCCGACCCCGAGCGCCTGATCGGCGCCGGCCGGCGGGGAGCCGTCCCGGCTCGCATTCCGGCCGGTGTGTGTCCTTGGGTTGCGAGTTCTTCGGTTACGTGAACCGTTACGCGTGTCCTTCGGTTACGCCGGGCAAGTGGTCATAAACCCGGCCCGGGACGATCGAGTGCGGGCTCGAAAACTCGGTCAATAGCGAACCCGTTCCGGCACCGCGCACCGCATCTCGTCAGCTCGGTTTGGCTTCGCCGGGGAACGGAAACTGCGCCCATGACGGTTTGATGAGGCGCAAGGTGGCGGCGCCCGCCGTCAGGGCCTGGCCCGCGGCGAGGGCGTCTTCGGCGCGGTCGAGCCGCAGCAATGCGAGCCCACGGCCGCCCGCGGCGGAGCCGAACGTTCCGACCGGCTTCGCGCCCGCGGTCACTTCCGTGCCGATCTCAGGGGCGAGGCCGTCGAAGGCCACCGGCACAACACGTGTGCGCGCGGTTCCGCGGCGCTCCATCCGGGTGACCACCTCCTGGCCCACGAAGCAGCCCTTCTTGAAGTCTACGCCGTGCAGTTGGTCCATCACCGCTTCGTGGGGAAACGCATCTCCATATGCAAAGTCGAGCCCGCCGCTGGGAACGCCGAGGGTGATGCGATGGGCCTCGAACGCTGCCGCCGGAACCAACTCCGCGCCGAGCTCGGCGGCGACTTCGGCCGCGCGCGCCCGCGGCAGGATCATGCGTTGTCCCAGCGCCGGCAGGCGCGGGTCGCGATAACACACGCCGTCGTTCGGCGCGGCCTCGCCATCCCATAGCGCCATCACGCCGAGCGTGTCCGACAGGTCGGCAACCGTCACCTTGGACCGCAACGTGTACGTGTTGAGCCGGTCGACGCAGCTCTTGGCCGCTGCGGTCGGCGCATCGAACAGAAAGCCACCGCCATCCTGCGCCGGCGCTTCGGCGACAATGGCATCGATAATGATCTTGCCCTGCGGGGTGAGGAGGCCCGCATACAGGGACTGATCGCACGTCATCTTGCTGATGTTGGCGGTGAACAGGCCATTGAGGAATTTCCGCGCGTCGGCGCCGGAAACCTTGATGACGCTGCGGTCGGGCAGCAGCGATGCTTTCATCTCGTTTGTCCTTCAAGCCAATGGGGGTACGGCCCCGCCCATCGGCGCTGCTGTCCCTGCATTCAGGTGTCGCCAGATTGCTCGGGTGCGGCCGAGCCGGGCGCGACCGAGCCGGGCGCGACCGAGAAAGGATCGTCCGCCCCCACGTCGGTAAGGCCCCGTTCGACGATCGCGCGGCAATCGAGGAGACGTTGATACTCTGCGCGGCTCACCGCGATCGTGTCTGCCGAAGCGGCGTCGCCGTGGCGCGGCCTCGCAGCTTCGGCCGCTTCGAACAACGTCCTCTCGAGCTGATAGATCCGTTCGCTTGCCCGCTCGAGATAGGGCAACGGATTGCCCTTGATGTTCAAGTCATGCAGTGCATCGAGGCTCAGGAGCTTGCGCAGGCTTCGTGCGGCCTGCCGTGTCTCGCCGCCGAAGTCATGCTTGATCACGCTCATGACGCTCTCTCAGATCGTTCGCGCTCACGGGATCGGCCTTGGCGCGTTCGACGGTCGGCGCGGGGCGCCGATCGTCCGTCAGTCCATCGGAGGTCCGAGGTCGTCGCCGCCGGCGGGCTTCGCCTTCTTTTTCTTGTCGACTTTTGCCTGGGCATAGGATCCGGAATTCTTCAGCTGGATCGGTGCCTGCCCTTCGACGAACTGAGAAATCCAGAACAGGGTGCGACCGTCTGCCTGTTCTGCGGCGTCGGCGACATAGCTGTCGCGCTCGTCGCAGTTGAAGCCGTGCCCGGCCGTCGGATAGGAGAACGCGCTGACGTCCGGTCGCTGAGCCCGGAACTGGATCACGTCCTCGAACGGAATCGACGCATCCTTCTCACCAAAGTGGAGCAGGGTCGGGATCTTCCGCTTCTCGCTGGTGGTCGCGACAATGCCGCTGCCGTAATAGCCGACGGCGCAGGCGAGGCCGCCGACGCGATTGGCGCAGGTGTAGGCGAGCGTGCCGCCCCAGCAATAGCCGACGACCGCAACCTTGCCAGAATCCTTTACAGCGTCGACGGTCGCCTGAATGTCGCTCAGCGCCTGGTCGACTTCGAGCTGCTTCATCAGGCTCAAGCCTTCGGCGAGCGCACCTTCGTCATAGGCGAGTTCGACGCCGGGCTTGATGCGATCGAACAGCGAGGGCGCGATGGCGACATAACCCTTCGCCGCGAAGTGATCCGCCACCTTGCGGATGTGGGAATTGACGCCGAAGACCTCCTGCAGAACGATCACCACGCCCTTGGGCGCCTCGGCGGGGTCGGCGCGATAGGCGGAAAACTTGTGTCCGTCGCCTGCGGTAAGCTCCATCGTAACACCCTCGATTGTCGATAGCTCTCAGGGAAGGGCAAGATTGCGTGCCCCGCGAGACTTCCAGCGGTAAGAATGCCACCGCGGACGTGAGGCAAGCATGCGACGACGGGCGTCCCGAGAGCGACGCGCTGTCGCCGTAAGGCTCACAACAAGCCCAGTTCCAGTTTTGCGTCCTCGGACATCTTCGATTGGTCCCAGGGCGGATCAAAGACGAGGTTGACCTTCACCTTCTCGACGCCGGCAACGTCGCTCACCGCGTTCTGCACCCAGTTGAGGATGTCCCCCGCGACCGGGCACCCCGGTGCGGTGAGAGTCATGTCGATCTCGACGAAGCCCTGCGGCTTCACGTCGATCCGGTAGATCAATCCGAGATCGTAGATGTTCACCGGAATCTCGGGATCATGCACGGTGCGCAGCGCCGCGATGACGCTGGCGGTCTGTGTCTGGCTCTCCAGCACCGGCCCACTCCTCTGGTCGGCAGCGAGCGACATTCCCGAAAGCTCCATTTCTGGAAGCGGCTCCGCGTATTCGTGTAACGTTTCTGCCTCTAGTTCCATGTCAGTTTCCCGACCTTGAGAGCGAGCCCACGCGACGATCCGGACGCGTAAAACGCGTCGGATTTGCCTGCGGTAAGCCCATCACGACGATCCCAGTGCGCTTTTTCGCCGCGCTGTCCCATGTGAGGCTAGCCGCCATGATTTCCGCTCCGCGCGAGGACGCTCTTCGCCTCGTTCGAGGAAATGATTGCAAGGGCGATGCCACTCTTCCGCGTCTCAGCCGATACCTTCGGCCAGCGCGGCGACGACCGGCCAACCGACGTCGCCGGCGGGATCGTGCTTTCGCAGCGCCGAAAGAATAACCTCGGCCGTCTCCCGGTCGTCTTGCCTCAAATGGATGAAGGCGAGCGCCTTCAGCGTATAGAGCGCGAACCGCGCGGCGCCGTCGGTCGGAAGCGCCTCGATGCGCCAGTCGCGCCAATCCAACGGCCACCCGGCCTGTCGCGCAGCCTCTCTCAGCCCGCTTTCGGCCGCAGCCTGCGCCTCCCGCAGATTGCCCTGGTAGGTATGGATCTTATAGAGACAGAAATAGGTGGGAAGCTCGGTGGGAGCGGCCGCGAGCGCCTGGCGGAACAGGCTGTCGGCGCGCGACCGGTCATGGCGATAAGCCGCCACGCCCTGCTGAAGCAGCGCGTTGATCGCTTCGGGGAGGTCTCCGAAATTGATCGCGTCGGGCTCGCCGAGAAGGCTCACGACGCGCGGCTCGGAGTTCATGACCGGCATCGTTGCGCCATTCACTTGATGAGAGAGGGCGCGGGTGCGGACTTCGTCGCGACGGCCTCCTGGTGGAGCGGCACCGCGCCCGCGACCGCCTTCGCGATCAGTTCCGCGCGGCCGTCCACGCCGGAAAACACGGCACGGCGGCCGCGCGGGTCAATCTCCAGAAGCTTCACGTTGGCGGGCACCTCCGTGCCGTCGCGGACGACGCCACGCAGAATTCCGTCGAATGGCGCGCGCACCAGAGCGTTGCCGAGGTGCCCGACGACGAAGTCCTTGAACACGCGCGTCCCGATCTCCATCGCCGTGTGCCAGCGGCCTGCAAACGGCGCCCGCACGAACCGCTCGCCGGCACGCCCCCCGATACGGCGCGGCTCGCCGTCGGATGGATCGGTCGCGCCGTCGGTCAACACGCGCCCCACCTTCTCCGGCCGGGTCTCGATCGCCACGTGGCAGTTCGAGCCGCCGCAAAAGCCCGGGCCCACGCCGACCGTGAAGCCCGCAAGAGGACGCAAATCCGGTGCGGTATGGTGTTTCTGGAGCCGCGCATCCACCAGCACATCGAGCGCGCGGATGACGATCAGATCCAGCAGTCCGAGTTCGGTGACGATCACGGTGCCGCTCTGACCCAGGCGGGCGCGAATCTCGAAGCCGGAATCGGCGCGTTGCGCGGCAATGCCATCGAGTGTAACCGCGTCGTCGAACAGGGCGTCGTGAAAAGCCATTTTCCGCCGGAGGACCGGCGGCAGCGGATCGTGGGACAAAACGACCGCGAGTCCGCCGCGATGGAGGTCCACCGCGATCGCAGACGCAATTTCATTCGTCCCCAGGATTACCGCAATCGGAGGACCTGACCGGCCCGCGAATCGAAGGTTGGTCATGAAATCATCCCTTGTGTGCGGGCCCAAAGCAAAAGCCAGGCCGCGCGGCAAAAGGGCTGCAAAGAGGTGTTTCTAAGCGTGGCCTCGACGCCCGATGTCGCGTTTCGCACCCGGCGATGCCGGGAATGCGTTATCTCCGGAACATATCGCACTGCGGCGGTCGCAAACGCGACATCGGCCTTCCGCAACGCGCACCTGGACGCAGTTTCATCCCCGTGTCGAATTGGTTTGGACTTTGCATGGGCGCGGTCCGGATGTCTTCGGTTCGGATGTCTTCGGTCCGAATGTCTTGGAGTGACAATGATGGCGATGGTCGGGTCGGAAATCGAGCGGCTCATCAGGCAGGCGTTTCCCGAGGCGCATGTCGTGGTCGTTGACCTCGCGGGAGACGGCGATCATTTCGGCGCGCGCATCGCGTCGGAGGCCTTCAAGGGCAAGACCCGGATCCAGCAGCACAAGATGGTCTACGACGCGCTGCAGGGGCAAATGGGCGGCGCCCTTCACGCGCTCGCGCTCGAGACATCCGTGCCGAAATGAGATCGACGCGCTCCCGGCGGCGTCCGTCGCTGATGAGCGCTCGAACGCGCGCAATCCCTGTCGATCAAAGAGGAAAATCTCATGTCGAATCCAACTGCAGAACGCATCAAAGGCATCGTCGGCGGCAACGACGTCGTGCTGTTCATGAAGGGCGTCCCGGCGGCTCCGCAATGCGGGTTCTCGGCTGCCGTGGTGCAAATCCTCGAGCGGCTTTCGGTGCCGTTCAAGGGCGTCGACGTGCTCGCCGACAACGAGATCCGCGAAGGCATCAAGGCGTTCTCGGAATGGCCGACGATTCCGCAACTCTATGTCAAGGGCGAGTTCGTCGGCGGTTGCGACATCGTCCGCGAAATGTTCAATGCGGGAGAGCTCAGCGCGCTTCTCAGCGACAAGGGCATCTTGGCGCCGGCGGCATGAGCGACGCCGAGAGCGGTGACGTGGAGAGCGCCGCGTTCGAGGTTCCCCAGGTCTACAGACGGCACGCCTTCGCCTGCTACACGCAGCGTCCGCCCGGGCATCCGCGCGGAAGTTGCGGCGCGCTCGGCGCCCAGCCCCTGTGGGAACGAATGGGCAAGGCGATCGAAGTCTCAGGGCCTCACGGATACCGGGTTCACCGCCGCCGGCTGTCTCGGATTCTGCAAGGCCGGGCCGTTGATGGTCGTCTATCCCGAGGGGATCTGGTATCGTCCAACCTCACCCGAGGACATCGATGAAATCGTCGAGTCGCATTTCAAGCAGGGGCAACGGGTCGACCGTCTCGTGATGGTGTTGACCAGAAGCTAGTTCCAGCACCGGCTGTCACCGTCCGGCTTGAGCGGGCAATCCGGGTAACCCCTCGGGCTGCGATACGGGCACAGCCCCAGGTACCACTCACGGCACCGGGGCTAGTGGATGACCCGCTTTCGCAGGGGCATGACACCGAGACCGGAAGTCTTTCGCCGGGACCTCAGCCGGCGGCGCTCGCCAGGGCCGCCCGCGCGTCGGCCCGGATGCGTTCCACCATGGACCGGAAGCCGTTCGAGCGCTGCGGCGTGAGATGCTCGCGCAAACCCAGGCGGTCGAACAGAGCAATGGCATCGGCCGACAGGATGTCGCGCGCAGACCGGCCGGAATAGAGCGCGAGCAGGATGGCGACGAGGCCGCGCACGATGTGGGCGTCGCTGTCGCCAACGAAGGTGATCGCCGGACTGCTCGGACCGCTGGTCTCGACCGTGGAGAACAGCCACACCTGGCTGGCACAGCCCTGAACCTTGTTCGCGTCGGTGCGGTGGGCGGCGGGAAGCGGCGCGAGGGCGCGGCCGAGTTCGATCACGTAGCGGTAGCGATCGTCCCATTGGTCGAGCAGCGAGAAGCCGTCGATGATGTCGTCGATCTTGGTGGCCAGCGTGTCGTTCAGCATCGTGCTCTCCGGTTGGCGCATGGACGCGATCAGGAGTTGGAAGGCGCCGGCTGCGAATGGGTGCCGGTGGCTTCGGCGACGTTGCGCGCCTGGCTCGCGCGCCGCAGCAGCGCCAGGCATTCGAATGTCGCCGCCAGGTCGAGCGCCGTGAAACCGTCGAGCGTTTCAGGCGCGATGTCGGCGCCGAGCGCGAGCAGGCGATCGATGACGCTGGGTTTGCCGGCCGACGCGGCATACATCAGCGCCGTGGCGCCGTTGTCGTTGCGGTTGTCGATGTCGAATTCCCGCATCGACCAGGGCCTCTATGATGTCCAGATGATCGCCGACGCATGCGAGCCAAATCGCATTGTTGCCGTCGGCGTTTCTGGCGTCGGTCTGGACCCCGGCGGCGAGGAGCATTCGTACGGCGGCCATGTTGCCGAGATGGCTCGCCGTCATCAGCGGGGTCGTTCCGTTGGCACCCACGGCATTGAGGTCGTCGGGCGGAAAGCCCTGCTCGATGAGCCAGCGTATGAGCGTTTCGTCGACCGAGGCGACTTCGGCGGGAGGCCTGCCGCGCCAAGCCTCGTAGCCGCCATCGAGACTGTACACTTCCGTGAAGCCGAAATCGGAGAAGATCTGCGCGTATTCGCGGCTGGCGTGGCCGTGATAGCAACAGATCAGGATTGGAGTGTCCTTCGCCGTCCGGCTCGTGACCTCCGAGAGATTTCGAACGGAGAGATGCCGCGCGCCGTTGATATGGGCCCGGGCGTAGGATTGGGGGTCGCGCACGTCGAAGACGATAACGGCGTCGCGGCGCAGAATGGCTTCGGCATCGGGGACGCCGATGCACCGGTAGGGGATGCGTTGTCTCATGACGCGGGCTCCTGCAACGCGTCGCCTTGTCGGTTCGGATAAGGCGGCAGCGTGATGATGCGGTCGTCGGTAAGGGGGCGCCCGACTGTGAAATGGTAGAGCACCTGGAATTGCGAGGTTGCGATGCCGAGCAGCTCATGAACGGCATCGTCGAAGTAGCAGCCGATTCCAGTCCCCCTGAGCCCGGCCGCTTCGGCTTCGAGGTAGAGGACGTGCCCGAGCAGGCCCGCTTCCCAGTGGAGCTGGCGGTAGCGCCAGGCATCGGCTCTGATCAAAGGCTCGAATTCGCTCAGCATGCCGAGCGAGAAACAACCGTCGCCGGCGATCGCCTGGTGGCAGCTCACCGTCTTTGCCGTGGCGCGGCAATCCGCCGGCTGCAGGCGAACGAGCGGAAGATGGGCCGGCGCGGTGTCCGGCGTCTGCCATTGGAAATCCGAGCGCAAGGCCGCGCGGAGACCTTGCACGCTCCCAGGATGGCGCGGCATCAGGTAGAGGCCGGGTTGCACGCCCTCGACTCGGTGGACGAACAACACGGGATGAATTCGCGGCGCGAAGCTCCATACGTCCCAAGGTGCATTCGGACGCGCCAGCAGGGCGTCCAGCAGGCGGTAGAAGGCGTCTGCGCTCATCCGGAATTTGTTGTCGAACCGCTGTGCGCTGCGTCTCCCGAGAATAAGGTTTGCGGCGCCGGCATCGGACCGTGGGGCGAGCGGGGGATAGTCGAGGGGCGACGATGACGAAGCGGTGCCTGCGCCGCGCGTCGCGGCGCTCACCTGGTCGATCACCGGCCAGCGGTAGATCAGACGGGCATCGAGAAGGTTGGCGCGCCCCGTCCATTCGCGGCCCGCCGGCCGCCCGGCCGCCGAAGGCTTATCGGTCGTCCCGGCATACGCCCCCGGAACGGCATCGATCTCGATCAGCAGGTCCGCATCTTCCTTTTCGACACCGGCGAAGTCCTCGCCACGATCGAGGCCGAGCAAGGCAGCGAGGGCCGAACTTTCCACGTCGCCGACGACTTTCGCCGTCCAGCCGAGCGCGCCGGCGGCGTAGCGCACCGCGCCCAACGCATGGCCGATATCGAGCTGGCAGTAGCGGAAGGCGCGTTCGCCATATTTCCAGGCTTCGCGCCAGTGCACCGACGTCAGTGCAATCCATAGGCGCGGCGGAGCCGCGGGGTCGCCCGGTTCGCGACATCGCAGCTCCAGCGCATGTTCGCGGCTGAGATAGTGATGGATGCCATGCGCGAGGCCCGGCACGTTGCAGGAAACGACGTAGGCCTCGGTCGGGTGAAGGTTGCCGCTCGATGGATTGCAGCGAAGCGCCCAGCGATCCGGGCCATATTCCTTCCAGGCTGAGAGACCCATGGACAGCCGCAGCATAGCTCCGACCGCGGCGATGGTGAGGGGGGCCGGAGAGATCTCCTGCGGTGCGTAGATCTGGCCGAAGCGGGTCTCGATATGGTCGACCGCGAGCGGCAGCGGGGTCCGCGAGCAGCCCGCAAAGTCCCGAAACGGATTGGGTTGCGTGTCCCAATCGAGCGTCTCGGGACCGGCGGCATAGCGCGCGAGGCTGTGCTTGGTCCGGGCATGATACGCCAGGGCGATGTCCGCCGGGTTCAACTCCGGCTTCACCGCGATGGTCATCGGATGGCGCCCCGGCAAAATCCTGCGCCGCAGGACGGAGCGCCGCGCCTACGTCCGGCGGGAGGCCGCTGCGTGCGCGCGCTCGTTCCGGACTGAGGGACGCGGTCGGGGGTGGTCGCCATGACGTGCGGCTCGATCTCTCGCCGGCCTTACTTGAGGAAGCCGAGTTGAACGATCGGGGCCGCTCCGCCGCGGCCCAGGATCGTGTCGACCTTCTTGCGGACGTTCTCGAGGGTCAGCGGCTTGACGAGCGCGCCATGCGCGCCGGCCTTCATTCCCTCCACCGCCGTGCTCTCGTCCGCCTTGTCGCACACCACGAGAATGCGGACGCCGGGGAATTTACTGTTGAGCTCGCCGACGAGGTCCGTACCCCTGCTCTTGAGAAAAGAGGCGCCCAGCAGAACCACGTGGGGCTTGAGCCAGTCGACGCCCTTCTCATAGGCCTCTTCGGGGCTGGCAAGCTCATGCGTCTCGATTTCGTCGTGCAGCATGAACTGCAAGGCCGCGCGTGTGATCTCGTCGTCATCGACCACGAAAACGCGCCGCTGATCGACGGCTTTTGAGGTTTCGACACCGATCTGCATTTTGTCCTCGCTGAGGTTGACGAGTTATCATTTGGCCCACGCGGGCGATACCCGAGCTAGCAATTTCCATTCCTGGAATGGCGCGATGGACCGCCGGCAAGCAAAACACGCGCAATACCTATTGAAGGCCGAAACGCCGCGCCGCTTTTTTGGAGATGTTGTCTTGTTCCTGACAGCGCGGCGCCAGCTGTCGGACCGCTGTCGGGTTCTAAACAGCTGGGCGTTGTTTCCGTACAGGCTGGGATTTCGTGTTCAGCCAATCACTTACGTCAAATGTGCCAAATGGCATGCCGGTTGCTGTGCTGGTCTCGCGAGTGAGGGCTGAGTGCACGCAGACGCGGCGACGAGCGATGCGCTCCTTCCCATAACCGGCGAGCCCGTTTCTGTCGAAGCAGTCTCGTTTGACTCGTTGGAGAAACCGTCTCGCGCAGGAGGCGCGGGGACACTGGTAATCGGCTGAAGGAGAGCAACATGGCGTCACTGCGACAAATCGCATTTTACGGCAAGGGGGGCATCGGCAAGTCGACGACGTCCCAGAACACGCTGGCCGCGCTGGCCCAGATGGGTCATCGGATTCTGATCGTCGGCTGCGATCCGAAGGCGGACTCGACCCGCCTCATCCTCCACGCTAAGGCGCAGGACACTATCCTGAGCCTCGCCGCCGCGGCGGGCAGCGTCGAGGACCTCGAGATCGAAGAGGTGATGAAGGTCGGCTACCGCGACATCCGTTGCGTGGAGTCCGGCGGTCCGGAGCCGGGGGTCGGCTGCGCCGGCCGCGGCGTGATCACCTCGATCAACTTCCTGGAGGAGAACGGCGCCTACGAGGACATCGACTACGTGTCCTACGACGTGCTGGGCGACGTGGTGTGCGGCGGCTTCGCGATGCCGATCCGCGAGAACAAGGCGCAGGAAATCTACATCGTGATGTCGGGCGAGATGATGGCGATGTACGCCGCCAACAACATCTCGAAGGGCATCTTGAAGTACGCTAATTCGGGCGGCGTGCGGCTCGGCGGGCTCGTCTGCAACGAGCGCCAGACCGACAAGGAGCTCGAGCTCGCCGAAGCGCTGGCCGCAAAGCTCGGCACCAAGCTGATCTACTTCGTGCCGCGCGACAACATCGTGCAGCACGCCGAGCTGCGGCGCATGACGGTGATCGAGTACGCCCCGGAATCGGCGCAGGCCCAGCACTACCGGAACCTGGCCGAGAAGGTCCATGCCAACCAGGGCCAGGGCATCATCCCGACCCCCATCACCATGGACGAGCTCGAGGACATGCTCATGGAGCACGGCATCATGAAGCAGGTCGACGAGAGCATGATCGGAAAGACCGCCACGGAGCTGGCGACGGCCTGATAGGCATCAAACGATGTCGGTCCGGCATTGCGGACCGACATCACCGCCGGGAGGCCGCTCCCTTTCACGTCGAGGGAGCGGCTTCGGCGACCCCGAAAGTTTCACGCGCATTGCGCTTCCTGCGAGTTGCGAACATGGACATGGCGTCGGCGGCATCTCGGGAAATCATCAAGGCGCAGCCTCGGACACCCGAGAATGGGTTGCGCGAGCTGCCTGAGATGGACGTCCAGCGACCGCGCCTCCCGCTCGACGTCGTGCGCGACGCCGCAGAGGAGCCCGCGCCGTGATCGGCTTCGCCCCGGTTGCGACCTCCGCCGTCCGCGGCCCGGCACACGAGCCGTTCTGCAACGAGGCGGAGCGAGAGGCCGAAGCCTGCCACGTCGGTGCGGCGACCTACTTGATGCTCACCGGTTGCGATGCCGCCGCCGCCGACATCGCCGACGATGCGAGTTTCGATCGCCATGTGCTCGCTTCCATTCTGGCGGTGGCCGCCATGGAGGGAGGCGTGCTGACGGACCGGGCCGGACTTCCGGCCGGCGAGCTCGCCGCGTTGATCGAACAACAGTTCCCGCTTGCCCGCAGCGTCGTGCCGGTGTGGTGCGAGGCCGAGAGCCGGGGCGAGGACGAGGAGGTCGCGATGGTGCGCGAGCTCCTGCTCGGCAAGCGTTCCACCGCGGGCGAGGTCGGGCACTGGCTCGCCGCCATGGTGGCGCGGCGCGCGATGGAGCCAAATCATCTGTGGGAAGACCTCGGCCTGCGCGACCGCACCGAACTGACGCGGCTTCTGGAGCGCCACTTTGCGCCGATCGCGAGCCGCAACGAAAAAAACATGCGCTGGAAGCGGTTTTTCTATCGCTCGCTCTGTGAGGACGACGGCTTCGTCATGTGCAGCACGCCGGTGTGCACGCAGTGCAGCGACTTCGAGCGCTGCTTTGGCGACGAGACCGGTGAGAGCCGCCTCGCACAGCGGCGTCGCGATACGGCTTTGAGTGCCGCTGAGTTGCCCAATCCGGGCGCGCCGACGACACAGTGAGGTGTTTGCGATGCTGTACTTCCAGACCGACACCTTTTCGGGAGCGGAGACCAGCGCCGATCAGCAACTGGCCATGCGGGTCGGCGCCGACCTCGATCGCTGGGGCGAGTACAAGGAGCGGCTGAGGGTTGCCCGGCTCAGACCGACCCGCCAGCGAATGGCCCTGGCGTGGATTCTGTTCTCCAAAGGCAATCGCCATGTCACGGCGGAGATGCTTTACGAGGAGGCGATGAAGGCGGAGACGCCGATGTCGCTCGCGACCATCTACAACAACCTTCATCAGTTCACCGATGCCGGCCTGGTGCAGCAGATCGCGGTCGGCGGCGCCAAGACCTTCTTCGACACCAACACCGTCGCCCACCATCACTTCTTCCTGGTGGGAGAGCACGCCCTGGTCGACATTCCGGCCGCGGAAGTCGTGCTGGGCCGCGTACCGGAGCCGCCTCCCGGCTATGAGATTTCGCGGGTGGATGTGGTCGTGCGGCTGCGCCGCAAGCGCGCGCGTCGTTAGCGTAGCGCTACGACCAACCCGAGATGGCGTCGCGCGGCCCGACCGCGCCCCTCCCGCAAGGCAAGCGTTTCGTTTGGTTGCGCGGGGTGACGCTTCCGGCCGATTTCTAAAGCGACGGGGATCTCCCGGACGCCACCAAATCCCACGTCACCGTACGACAGGTCGAAAGCGCGAAGGAGATCGCGATCGGCGTCGGCTGCGATCTCCCAGCGGGTTTCCGCGTCGGATTTGCGACGCTGTCGGGGTTCCGACAAACCCGTCGGCGATGGAAAAAATCACGCAGTAGCAGGGCGTTGGTGCACCGCAAATCGCTGGCACGCGGGTTGCTCTATCGCTTGATGAACCTCTCAGGAGTGAGTGCCTGCAGGCGCTCTTATCGAGCCCATGCCAGACAAGCCCCCCAGCAAGCCGGAAGCCGACCGACCGGGTCCGAACGCGACATCGCCGATCGTGCTCAACGACACCACCTTGCGCGATGGCGAGCAGGCTCCCGGCGTCGCATTTTCGGCGGACGAAAAAGTGGCGATTGCCGCGGCGCTCGCGCGGGCCGGCATCACCGAGGTCGAGGCGGGTACGCCCGCCATGGGCCGCGAGGAGATCGCGGCGATCCGCGCCATCGTCGAGGCCGACCTGCCGCTGACGGCGATTGCGTGGTGTCGCATGCGCATGGAGGACGTGGATGCGGCGCTCGCCGCCGGCGTCTCCATGGTGAACCTCTCGATACCGGTGTCCGACGTGCAACTTGCGGCGAAAGTCGCGGGCGGGCGCCGGTCGGCGCTGGAGATGGTGGCCCGCGTGGTCGGCTACGCCCGCGACAAGGGCCTTGCGGTCGCGGTCGGTGGCGAGGACTCGTCCCGTGCCGACGTCGGTTTCCTCGTCGAGGTCATCGGCGCGGCCAAGGCGGCGGGCGCGCGGCGCTTCCGTGTCGCCGACACCTTGAGTGTGCTCGACCCGTTCTCCACCCACGCCCTCGTCGCGGCGCTGCGCAGGACGACCGACCTCGAGATCGAGATCCACGCCCATGACGATCTCGGGCTCGCGACCGCAAATACGCTCGCGGCCATCAAGGCCGGCGCCACCCACGCCTCGGTGACCGTGATGGGCCTCGGAGAGCGGGCGGGCAATGCGCCGTTGGAAGAGGTCGCGGTGGCTTTGATGCAGCTCGATGGCCGCGCCACCGGAACCGTGCTCACCGAACTCGGCAATGTCGCAGCGGTCGTCGCAGCCGCGGCGTCGCGGACAATCCCGCTCAACAAGGCGATCGTGGGCGACCATGTCTTCACCCACGAGTCCGGCATTCACGTGGACGGGCTGCTCAAGGACCGGCTGACCTATCAGTCGCTCGACCCGGCCTTGCTCGGCCGCGCCCACCGTATCGTCATCGGAAAGCATTCCGGCCTGGCGGCCATCGCGGCTTCGCTGTCCGAGCTCGATCTGCTGGCGCATCCAAGCGAGCTGCGTGCCGTGCTGGCGAGGGTCCGCGAGGTGGCGATCGCCACCAAGCGTTCCGTGCCGGCGGAAACGCTGGCCGAGATCTGGCGTGACGTCCACGCCGGCGCCCTTGCCTCCTGCGCATGAGATCGTCATGACAAACCTCGTCGATGTCCCCACTCTCGAGCGCGCGGCCTTCGTGCCGCGGCCACGCGCCACCTCGCTGTTCCGGCTCATCCGCGAGGACGTCGGCTGCGTCAAGCTGCGCGATCCGGCAGCGCGCAGCGAGGTGGAGACGCTGCTCCTGTATCCCGGCATCCACGCCCTGATCTGGCACCGGATCGCGCACCGCTTGTGGCGCGGCGGCTGGCGGTTTCCGGCGCGCTTCATCTCCTGGCTGTCCCGTTGCCTCACCAATATCGACATCCACCCCGGCGCGACGATCGGCCGGCGCTTCTTTATCGATCATGGGGCCGGCGTGGTGATCGGCGAGACTGCCGAGGTCGGCGACGACGTCACGCTCTATCACGGCGTCACCCTGGGCGGCACCACGTGGTCGCCCGGCAAGCGTCATCCGACCCTGGAAGACGGCGTCGTGGTCGGCGCAGGGGCGAAGATTCTCGGGCCGATCACCGTCGGGCGCGGCACCCGGGTCGGCGCGAATTCCGTCGTGATCGAAGGCACGCCGCCGGCGGTGACGGTGGTCGGGATCCCGGCCAAGGTCGTGCGTCCGGAATCGACGCGGCGCAGGTTGGTCGGGCGGATCGACCTCGATCATCACCTGATGCCGGACCCGGTCGGCCAGGCCATCGAACTGGTGCTCGATCGCGTCGAGTTTCTCGAGGCGCGGCTCGCCCATTTGCAAATGCGTCTGCGCGAGGGCAACCGGCTGGGCCCCGAGGACGCGGACGTCGCCGCGACGGATTCCCGTGCCGCATCTGACTTGAGGAGCTGAGACATGGCCTCGGGCATACTCGCTCAGTTGAACGTCGCATCCTCGGCCGAGGAATTCTTTTCGCTGCTGGGCGTGGATTACGACGAGAAGCACGTCAACGTGGTGCGGCTGCATATTCTCAGGCGCATGGGCCAATACCTGCGCAGCGAGGATTTCGGCGGCCTGTCCGAAGACGAGGTCACGGCGCGCTGCAAGGAGGTGCTGGAGCGCGCCTATGCCGACTTCCTCGAGTCGTCGCCGCTCGAGGAGCGTGTCTTCAAGGTCTTGAAGGATGCGGTCAAACCGGCGGCGCCGGCGCCGAGCCTGGTGCGGCTCACGCCGCTGAAATAGCGCTGCAGTCGCGCGACTGAGAATGCTCGTAGGTGCCGGGCGCCGCGTGGCGGCCGCGGCAAGGCTTTGTCTCGCCGCCGGGGCCATCGCGGGGCACTGAATAGGTCCTCGCTGAGGTTCGTTGAACCGCGGTCAGCTTGCGGAGCGTCGCATGCATATTGTCGTTTGCATCAAACAGGTCCCGGACTCGGCGCAGATCCGCGTTCATCCGGTGACCAACACGATCATGCGCCAAGGCGTGCCGACGATCATCAATCCCTACGATCTGTTCGCGCTCGAGGAGGCGCTGCGGCTGCGCGACAAATTCGGCGGCGAGGTCACCGTCCTCACCATGGGGCCGCCATCGGCCGAAGACAGCCTGCGCAAGGCGCTGGTGTTCGGCGCCGACCGCGCGGTTCTACTCACCGATCGGCACTTCGCCGGTGCCGACACGCTCGCGACCACCTACGCGCTCGCCACCGCCATTCGCAGGGTCGGCGAGATTTACGGCCCGGCGCATCTCGTCCTCACCGGCAAGCAGACGATCGACGGCGATACCGCGCAGGTCGGCCCCGGCATCGCGAAACGTCTCGACCTGCTGCAGCTCACTTATGTGGCGCGCATTGCAGCGCTCGACGTCGAGACCGGCACCATCGAGGTGGAACGGCGGTCGGAAGGCGGCCTGCAGTTGCTTCGCAGCCGTCTGCCCTGCCTGATCACCATGCTCGAAGGCACCAACGAGATGCGCCGCGGCTCGCTTGCCGACGCGCTGCGGGCCGCCCGTGCCGAGATCGTCAAGTGGAGCGCGCAGGACGCCGGCGTCGAGGAACTCGCGAAGTGCGGGCTGCGGGGATCGCCGACCATCGTCAAGAAGGTGTTCGCGCCACCGTCGCGCGCCCAGAAGGCGGTGATGATCGAGCCGGGCGATCGTCCCGGGGCTGAAGCGCTGATCGATGAAATCTACCGCCTGAAACCGAAGCTCGAAGCCGATCTGATGACGTCGGCGCGCGGATTTTGACGGGCACGGAGTGGGAACCATGAGCCAGCCGACCAAACCGCCCACCCCGCAGCCGGCCGGCCGCGGTGCCGCCAAAAAGGAGCTGCCCGAGCACTTCAAGGGCTACAAGCACGTCTGGGTGTTCGTCGAGCTGGAGCGGGGCCAGGTTCACCCGGTGTCCTTCGAGCTCCTGGGAGCGGGCCGCAAGCTCGCGGACAAGCTCGGCGTCGAACTCGCAGCGGTCGTGCTGGGGCCGCCGGATGATGCGCGTCGCGCGGCGGCCGAGGTCTTCTGCTACGGCGCCGATCTCGCCTACCTGATCGGCGACGAGGTGCTGCGCGACTATCGCAACGAGGCCTACACCAAGGCCCTGACCAGCCTCGTCAACACCTATAAGCCGGAAATTCTGCTGCTCGGCGCGACGACGCTCGGCCGCGACCTCGCCGGGGCGGTGGCGACCACCCTGCTGACCGGGCTCACCGCCGACTGCACCGATCTTGACGTCGACGCCGACGGCTCGCTCGCCGCCACCCGTCCGACCTTCGGCGGCTCGCTGCTCTGCACGATCTATACGCTCAACTACCGGCCGCAGATGGCGACCGTGCGGCCGCGGGTGATGCCGATGCCGGAGCAGAGCGAGAAACCGCCCGGGCGCATCGATCCCCACGCGCTCGGGCTCGTGGAGGACGACATCGTCACCAAGGTGCTCTCGTTCCTGCCCGACCGCGATTCCGCGCAGTCGAATCTGTCCTTTGCGGACCTGGTGGTGGCCGGGGGTGTCGGGCTCGGGTCGCCGGAGAACTTCCAGCTGATCCGTCAGCTCGCCGCCGTGCTCGGTGCGGAATATGGCTGCTCGCGCCCGCTCGTGCAAAAGGGGTGGGTGACGGCCGACCGCCAGATCGGACAGACCGGAAAGACCATCCGGCCGAAGCTCTACATCGCCGCGGGGATTTCGGGCGCCATCCAGCATCGCGTCGGAGCCGAGGGCGCCGATTTGATCGTGGCCATCAACACCGACCGCAACGCCCCGATCTTCGACTTCGCCCATGTCGGCATCGTCGCCGATGCGGTCCGGCTCCTGCCGGCCTTGACCGAGGCGTTCCGCCGGCGGCTATCGCCGCACGCGAGCGACCGCATCGCAAGCTAGGAGATAATCATGATCGCAGAGCGATTCGATGCCATCGTCGTCGGGGCCGGCATGGCCGGCAATGCCGCGGCGCTGACGCTGGCGCGGCGGGGCCTCAAGGTGCTGCAATTCGAGCGCGGCGAATATTCCGGCTCGAAGAACGTTCAGGGCGCGATTCTCTACGCCGACATGCTGGAGAAGCTGATCCCCGATTTTCGCGAGGATGCACCGCTCGAGCGCCATCTCGTCGAGCAGCGGTTCTGGATGCTCGACGACCGTTCCCATGTCGGGTTGCACTACCGCTCCGACGAGTTCAACGAGGACCGCCCCAATCGCTATACGATCATCCGGGCGCAGTTCGACAAGTGGTTCTCCAAGAAAGTCCAGGAGGCGGGCGGCCTGGTGGTGTGCGAGACCACCGTCACGGAGCTCGTCAAGGATATCCGCGGCCGGGTGATCGGCGTGCGCACAGATCGCCGCGGCGGCGAGGTGCACGCCGACGTCGTCGTGCTCGCCGAAGGCGTGAGCGGGTTGCTCGGCACCCGCGCCGATCTGCGCACGACGCCGAAGGCGGAGAACGTCGCGCTCGCCGTCAAGGAGATGCACTTCCTCCCGCGCGAGTCGATCGACGCGCGCTTCAACCTCAAGGGGGACGAGGGCACCGTGATCGAAGCGGCCGGCACCATCTCGCGCGGCATGGCCGGAATGGGATTCATCTATGCCAACAAGGAATCCGTCTCGCTTGGCATCGGCTGCCTGGTGTCCGATTTCCAGAAGACCGGTGAAACGCCCTACGGACTGCTCGAGCGCTTCAAGCGCCATCCCTCGATCGCGCCGTTGATCCAGGGCTCCGAGGTCAAGGAGTATTCCGCCCATCTCATTCCGGAGGGCGGCTACAAGGCGATCCCGCAGCTCTATGGCGACGGCTGGATGGTGGTGGGCGACGCGGCGCAGCTCAACAACGCCATCCACCGCGAAGGCTCGAACCTCGCCATGGCGTCCGGAATGCTGGCCGGCGAAGCGATTTTCCAGGTCAAGTCGCGGCGCGATCCTGCCACCGCCGCCAATCTCGCCCTCTACAAGAAGATGATCGACGACTCCTTCGTGATGAAGGATCTCAAAAAGTACAAGGATATGCCGGCGCTGCTGCACACCCAGTCGCGGAACTTCTTCCTCACCTATCCGCAGCTCGTGTCGAAGGCGATGCAGACCTTCGTGCGTGTCGATGGCATGCCGAAAGCGGAGAAGGAGAGGGCGACGATGCGATCCTTCGTGTCGGCGCGCTCTTGGTCGGGCCTGTTCGGAGACGCGCTCCGGCTCGCCCGCGCGTGGCGGTAGGGCACGCGACCGGTCGGCCACGAAACGACAACGATCGAACGAGGATTGCCATGACCACGAGCACCGAACTGCCAGTGCGTGTCGAGGACAAGCTCTATCACAACCGCTATCTGGTCGACGCCGGTCGCGCGCACATCAAGGTGCGGCCACACAAGGTGCCTTCGCCCGCGCTGCTGTCTCTGCTCACCGCATGTCCCGCCCGCTGCTACGAGCGCAACGAGCACGGCCAGGTGGAGATCACGGTCGACGGCTGCGTCGAATGCGGCACCTGCCGGATCATCGGCGAACCGACCGGCGACATCGAGTGGAGCTATCCGCGCGGCGGCTACGGCGTCCTGTTCAAGTTCGGATGAAGGATGGGCGAGCGCGGTCGCGGCCGGACAAAGCCCGTCGGAACGGGCCCGTCCGGACCGCTTTCATCAACGCCTCCGGTCAGAGGCGCGTGGTACGCGCGCGCCGCCTCACTCGGCGGCCATCGGCATCTCGACCTGGGCTTCCAGAGCCACCGCCACCGACTGAATAATGGCCGCAAAGCGGGCGGCCGTCTGAATGGCGGAGGACGACACGCCGGCGCTCTGCAAGACCTTTTCGTGGGCGTCGATGCACGCGCCGCAGCCGTTGATGGCGGACACGGCGAGCGACCACAACTCGAAATCGGACTTGTCGACGCCGGGATTGGCGATCACGTTCATGCGCAGCCGCGCCGGCATCGTGCCGTATTCCTTGTTCGCCGCAAGATGCACGAAGCGGTAGTAAACGTTGTTCATCGCCATGATCGACGCGGCCGCCTTGGCGGCCGCGATCGCTTCGGGGGTGAGCTTGCCGGACGCCTCGGCGTCGAACGCGGCGATCACGATCGGATTGCGCGTTGCGACCGCTGCGGCCAGGAGCAGCCCGTATTTGGTCTGCGCGGCGAGCGTTTCATCGCTCGCCATCGACGACAGGTTGAGTTTGACGTCCTTCGCGAAGTCCGGAAGGCGGTCCTTCAAGGATTCGATCGACATGAGGCCCCTTACGCGACCTTGAGGGTCGGCCCGCCGACCTCGCGGTTGCACGGGCACAGCTCGTCGGTCTGCAGGGCGTCGAGCACCCGCAGCGTGTCCTTCGGACTACGGCCCACATTGAGGTTGGTCGCGTAGACGTGCTGGATCACGTTGTCGGGATCGACGACGAAAGTGTAGCGATAGGCGACGCCGTCCGGCGAGCGCACGCCGAGGCCGTCCACCAGCGAACCCTTGCTGTCGGCGAACTGCCAGATCGGCAGATGGTTGAGGTCCTTGTGCTCGCGGCGCCACGCCAGCTTGCAGAACTCGTTGTCCGTCGAGCCGCCGAGCACCACTGCATCGCGTTCCGCGAAATCCTTCGCCAGGCGGGCAAACTCGGCGATCTCGGTCGGACAGACGAAGGTGAAATCCTTCGGATAGAAGAAGATCACTTTCCATTTTTTCGGGAAGCTCTTCTCGGTCAGCGTTTCGAACGCGCTTTGTCCTTTTTCCTCGTGCACATGAAAGCCGGGTTTCACCCCGACGATTTCGAACGAGGGCAGCTTCTCACCAATTCCAAGCATTCGCGGATTTCCTGTGTTTTTGTTTGACGCCCCGTAGGGACCGTTCGCGAAGCAATCCATATGCCAGGACGCTGATTTCAAATCACCGTTGTCGTATTTACGACAAACGATATTTGCGACAATGAAGGGATTACGACATATTATTTAATGTCACCAAGCTTGACCGCTTTTTCGTGCACCCCTAAATTCCGCGCCGCTCAACGCGACGGCAGAGTCGCTCGTTGGAAAGACGACAAAACGGGGAGGCCTCTTATGGTGCGCGAATTTCAATACAAGGGAGAGACGTTCCGCGTGACGGCGCATGGAATCGCCGGACACGAGGAGATCTTCATCGTGCACATGGAGGACGGCGAAGAGGGGGGCGAAATCTCCATCGATCGCATGACGGAAGAGAACGATACGAGCGCGCCGATCGAGAACATCATCGTGATGCTGTGCGACAAGCTCATTCCGGAGCGCGACATCAAGGTCCAGGATCCCGGCGGCGCCTTCGCCTGGCGGCAAGGCAATGTCGTGTTCGACGTCCATAATGGCGTACAAAATGTCGGACACGACTAGAGGCCTGTGCCGAAGGGATGCTGCCTGCGAACGGTGCATTCCTCGGCAAGGGGCGGGCACGGGCCCGGCTCGCGCCCGACCGGCGAGCCTGCATTTCCTGTGCTGAGCGGCCGCTGGATCTGCAGCCCGCGACCTTGCTCGCTCGGATCTTCCCGCTGCGTCCACCGCGAGTCCGGCGTGCCCGGAGGTCGGGCGGGTCGCGGCGCCCACCTGCGCACGGACTCCTCCGCGCAGGCGGCATAATTGATGCTTGATCGCCGGCATGACCGGGAAATCAGCGTGGTCCTCGCCGTCGATGACGCCATTCGAGCAATTCGAGGCCGGTGTTTTGTGCCCGGACGCTGCGGCGTCGGACCGCCGATGAGCCGGCACCCGGCCGACGCGCGCAGGCGATGGCGGTAACGATGGATCGGATCGTTTCCATCTCGCCAGCGCCGCCAGCGCAAAATCGCCGCCCATTGCCGTTCGAATTGGCGGCCCTGCGGACCGGGAGCGTCGGCGCATGAACCTGCCCCCCGGGAGCCTGCTGAAACCCTTCGTCGCCCAGCGCCTCGCCGATGTCAGCAACGCCAAGGCGAAGCGCTCGCTCGGCCATCTTCAGGGGAAGGTGGGGGAACTGTCGATGGCCCGCGGCTTCCAGGGGGCCCTGGCGGCGCATTTCAACGCGACCGGAAAGCCCGGCGTGGTCGCCGAGTTGAAGGGAGGCAGCGTCTTCGACAAATCATTGCGCAGGCCGGTCGCCTACCGTGCGCTGGCCGAGGATTTCGAGGCGGTCGGTGCGACCTGCCTGTCGGTCGCGGTCGAGCGGCGCGCGTTCCGCGGCTCCTATGCGGATCTGGCCACCGTCCATGGCGCCGTCGGCATTCCGGTGCTGGCGCTCGATATCGTGGTCGATCTCTACCAGGTGCTCGAGGCGCGCCTCGGGGGCGCCGATGCGGTTCTGCTTTCGGTCGCCCTGCTCGGCGATCAGCTGTCGCAATTCATCGAACGCACCGCCGCCGTCGGCTTCGATCCACTGGTCCAGGTCCATACCGCGGGGGAACTCGAGCAGGCGCTCGGCGCCGGCGCCCAGTTCATCTGCGTCACCAACCGCGACATCCACAGCTTCGCGCTCGAGCCCGGGACCTGCGAGAAATTGCTGCCGCTGATCCCCGCCGCAAAGGCATTCGCCATCGCCGAAGGCGGATTTGGCACCGCGGAGGATGTCGAACGCATCGGCCGGGCGGGAGCGAAAGCGGTGGTGATCGGCACCGCGCTCATGAAGGATGGCGACCCCGCCGGGGTCCTCGAGCGTGTGCTCGGCGTCGAACCTACGGAACAGACCGATGAATGAGGGAGCCCCCTCATTCGCCCCGCGCGCCTAGCCCCGGCCGCCGGCCCTATTGCCGACGCCCTGGTGAGTCCGGCTCAGGACCGCCCGAACAGGTCTTTCAAGCTGTCGAAGAACGTTCCGCCGGCGGTCTCGGGGCCGGCGCCGCCGGCAATGTGCTCCACCACTACGAGGTGATCGATTTCGCCGTTCAGGAACGCGTTCAGGAACGCCTGATAGTCGTTGAACGACACGCAGCCGTTCGACTGGCCATTAGGGCCGAGCATGTAGGTGTGGGCGAGGATGCCGTCGCGCCCGTACATCTTGCCTTCGTCGACCGGATTGAGACGGATCGCGCGCACGCCGTGGAACAGTTCCTCGCGCAGGGTGAGCGTGTAGAGGTTCGGGGGCGTCGGGCCGCGGTGCTTCACCGCGATCGAGCGCGGGTCGTCCATGTTGCCGCCGAGACCCGAATGGGCTTCCAGCCGGCGGCCGTTGGGCAGGTAGACCGTGTGCGCGGTGATATCATAGACCGCCGTGCGGTTGGCGGGCTTGAGAATCGAGCTGAGGTCTTGTGACAGGTCGGCCGTGCGGATCGGCTTCTTGGCGGCATTCGCGACCCCCGCCGGCGAGGACGCCGACTTGGCCGCCTCGGCCTTGGCGATGGCGCGGCCCGCGACATCCGGCGGCGCCTTGAGGACGCTGATCGCGCGCTGTTCGGTCGCGACTGTCCGGACCTCGGCATTGGCGGGCAAGAGCCCCCCGGCGCCGAAGCGATCGTTGAACGAAGCCAAGCGCTCGTCGGCGACGAAACGCTGGTCGAACGATGTTTGCGGATCCGATGACGGAGCAGCCTCGAGTGGCGACTCGAAGACGATGGTGCTCTCCAGGCTTGCGAGTTGCATCCCGGGCCGGTCTGCGGTTGCAGTGTCGAAGGTCGGCGGGCGCGGAGCGGCGTCCGGGCCGAGTGTTCCAAACGCGGAAAGCACGCCCGGAAGCCCGGCGTTGGCATGGCCAATTCCACGTGTTCCGACAAAGCCGGCAGTGAACCCCACAGCGAGCGCGACGCCCGCGGAGACCGCGCGTATTCCGACGTGAAACAAGATTCCCCCGTCCCTTATCCCGCGCGGGTCGCCCGACGTTGCAGGCTGGGCCCCCCGGCCCTAATCCACGCTCCCCAAATCCCAGGGTGTAGAAAACTATGCAATTGCGGCAAAGAAAGGTCGGCGATCCCTCGCCGGTGGGGGCCGCATGATTTTTTTTTCCAGAAATCGCAGGGTACCCCCGCCTTAAGGCGCCCACGGGGCTCGCGCTCCGAAGAGGAGGCAGCCCAGCAGGGCCGCGGTGCGGGGCGTCATCCGGCAAACGCGCCCAGCCGCCTGCCAGGACCCGCCGCTGCGGCAGCGAAACATTACCACCTCGCCATTCGCCGGGAAGGGCGTCACAATGTGTAAAGGGGGGCGTGCGAAGGTTGCGTGCCATGTCCCGCCTTGTCCCCGATGCCGATGCCGATGACGTCACCGCCTACCTGGTGGTCGAGGATTTTGGTCCGCTCGGACGCGCCTTCGTCGAGACCGACCTCGGCGAGGCCGATCGCCAGACCATCATCCGGAACTTGATCTCCGGCCAGTACCGCGACGCGCTGAGGGTCGTCGCCTTCAACACGGCGGAGGGGTGGTCGCGTGACGTCTCCGAGGATATCGCAGGCGAGGTCGTCGACGCCGCCCGGCAGGCGGGTGCGCCGCTCAGCGAGGGCACCAAGCGGTTCGTCGACCGCCACCTCGACAGCGGGGAGCGCCGCCCCCGCGCGCCTTCGACCCGCCGCGGCGAGCCGGAACAGAAAAAATTCGGCTGAAACGCCTGGCCGGCCGGCAAAGCCCCGATCAGGTACGACGGGTCCGTAAGCGGTAGCGGCTTGGCTCAAGTCGCCCCGACCGCTTTGCCACCTCCAGTATACGGACGCCCATACCGGCAACCGTGGGGCGCCATGACGGCGCTGGCGGCATGCTTAGAACACCGAAGCTCCCGCAACCGACCTCGAACTAAGAAGACCGGCCGGGGATCCGGCAGGTTACGCGGCGCGCCAGATCAACAATGCCGTCATCGACGACGATGCCGAAGCTCTCGCGGCCGGCACACGGGCAAGAGGTGGGTTTCACGCCGCCGCTCGCTCGGGTTTGGTCGGGTGCCACAAATCAGCGAGGACCGCATGGGTCGCCATCCACCCGAACGCACATTCCTTGGCGAGTTTGATAGATTCCCTCAGCATCATCGCGCCCACAGGGCGCCCGAATACATGGGCATGAGCCGTGATGTCGAGACATCCGAAGGGCGCGCCAATGCTGGTCCATCCGTCAAGAATGGTTTTCAGCGTGTGGGTGAACACCGTCGGCTCATTTCCGTACCGCACGTAGAGCGGTACGTCGTTCACCTCGACGGTGAAGGGAATGGCGACGATCTTCCCACGCTCGGCCTCGACGACGTAAGGCAGGTCACGGTCGAATGCGTCGGCATACCAACGGATCCCTTCGCCGGCGAGTAAAGTCGGCGTATTCATGCTCGGCGTGGCGCGTGGGCTGATCCACCCCCGCGGGGCGACGCCGGAATTTGCTTTCAGCGCCATCATGGAACGACGCAGGTCGGCAAGCTCTTCATCGTATGCCTGATAGGCCGGCACGATGTTTTGGGCCCAGGCATGCGCAGCAAGCTCATGGCCTTCGCCGACGATGGCCTTCATGAGGTCCGGATAGCGGTCGGCGAGGATGCCGCTGCTGTAGAAGACAGCCTTGACCTGTTCGGCATTCAGCACGTCCAACAGGCGCCAGGCCCCGACGCGCGGGCCATATTCCGCCCACGAACGCGCCTGGGTATCGAGAACGCCGGCCTTCAACGGGTTTCCCATCGGGCCCAGGCCGGGCGCGCTGTCGTCGGTCCAACCCTCGAGCATGACGCTCACGGAGATTGCGAGCTTTTTGTTTTCGGGCCAGCCAGCCGCAACCGTGTCCGGATTTGGTCTCATTTCCTGCCCTCACCACGTCGCAGATCCCTGCCGACTTCATCTGAAAGCTTCAACGGCTCTATTGGCGTGCGCGGCGCCTGCTCTTGGCCGAAGACGTCGCGTCAGCCTTTGGACTGGGAGCAGAAAAACCCGTGCGCACGAATGCCAGGAGCTGCGCTGCGAGTCGCTCGCCATCGTCGGTGTCGCACCAATTCTGCGACAACCGGCGCAGCCGATGACCACGGTCGGCGTCGAGCATGACGTGGATCAGCGCGCCGACGGCGAAGTCGTACCGCCACCAGACATCCTCTTCCGGTAGTTCCGGCAGAGCCAGGCACAGCGCACGCCAGAAACGACGCGCAACCGTGTCGTTTTCGCGCTTGACGATCTCGTCGATGAACGGACGTCGCAGGGCGTAGGCGAGAATATGAAAGCGATGGTAGCTGGAGGGCGCCCGTCCACGTTGCTGCACCACGGGCGCAATAAAGGCGCGAAGGATGTCGTCGAGCGTCGGCGCTTCCGACGGCGGGCTTGCGCCGAGCGCGAGATCGAGGAACCGCAGCCGTTCGGCATTGATGGGCCTGACGATCGAGGCGAACGCCTCGCACACCAGATTTTCCTTGGAGCCGAAGTAATACCCGATCGAAGCGATGTTCGCGCCGGCCGCGAGAGCTATTTCGCGCACGGAAACCGCGTCGAAGCCACGATCGGCGAAAAGTGCGATGGCCGCGTCGAGAACGCGCTCCCTGGTTCCTGTAACGCGCACGTCGGCGTCGCGGGCACGCTTGGTCAGCGCCATGAGAACGAAACTCCAGCGGCGAGAACGCGGGGCCGAGAGCACAGGAATGTGCCGACGAATTCACGCGCGTTTAAACAAACGTTTGAGTAGTTGTCAAGGCGGCCCACGGCGAGGCGGCCCGGTTGCGAGCCCGTCAAACGGCCCGTCTGGTCCGGGCGGCGGCGTTACGCCCCGGCGCTGATTGCGATGCGCGTTGCAGGGCGCGATTCGTGACGCGTTGCGAATGCCTAAAAGCGCCGATCCCGCGGCCGTGCGGCGTTGCAGTTCAACGAGGCGGATCGCGGAGGCGTCCTGTCGGCGCCGGCTGAGCGCATGTTCGATCCTGCCGAGCGACGGAGGAGAGGATTCGGTCGAGCCGTTGCGAACCGAGGCTGGCGCCCCAGCGGGCTTCCCTAACCTCCGAAGATGACTTCATGCATCTTCTGAGCGAGCTGTTCGAGCGTGAACGGCTTCGCAATGAAGTTCACCCCGGCGTCGAGCACGCCATTGTGGATCACCGCGTTGCGCGTGTAGCCGGTGGTGAACAATACCTTGAGGTCGGGCCGCCGCCTCAGCGCTTCGTCCGCAAGCTGCTTCCCGTTCATGCCGGGCATCACGATGTCGGTGAAATGCAGGGAAATCTGCGGATGCGACTGCAGAATTTCGAGCGCGCTCGATGCCGACGACGAATGAGCGACAGTGTAGCCGAGTTCGCGCAGGCTCGACGCACTGATCTGGCGCATGTGCCCGTCGTCCTCGACCAGGTTCGTCCGAAGCACTTATGCCGAGATTTCGCCAGTCCCCGGCCCTGTCTGTAAGAGTCCGTCGACGAGCGTCGAGGGCAGCTCGCGGCCCTCTTTAAACGATGCGGGATTGCAAACGGATCCATTCCGCGGTCCCGTTGCCAAGTTCCGGCGTTGTGGAACATTCGCTCGGCTGCTTGCCCGTGCTCGTTTTCGTCACAACGGCCGTCGGCCAGGCATTCTGAAAGTCGCAGCCTTTACTTTTTCTTCTGCTTCTTCTTGACGGCCCGTTGTGAGTGCGCGGCGGAATTGGCCGCGACCGCGGCCTGGATGAGTTGTATGAACGCTGGTTCGTCGATCTTCTCGCCCTCGCGCAGATCGATCGCACGCCGCGTGTTCCCGTCCAGGCTGGAATTGAAGAGCTTCTTGGGGTCGTCGATGGCGGCGCCGCGCGCGAAGGTGAGCTTCACGACCTGCTTGTAGGATTCGCCCGTACAGACGATGCCGTCATGCGAAAAAACCGGCGTTCCCCTCCATTTCCATTCCTCCTGGATGTCGGGGTCGGCGTCGTGGATGAGCCTCCGGACATGAGCGAGGGTCTCGCCGCGCCAATCTCCCAGCTCCGCGATCCGCTTGGTGATGTTCGCTGAGGCGTCGGGGACACTCGGGCTCGTCGGCTTCATGTTCGCTCCGAATTCGTGGGGTTCGCCGACCGGCATCGGGCGGGTGATGCGCCGCAGGCGTTTGCCGAGGCGTGCGAAGGTGTTTGGCGCCAATGACACAATGGTCGCGGGCTCGGATGTCACTGGCGCGCTGCGACAGGGGATGATCAGAACGACGTTTATGCCATAGCGCTAGGATGGCCTATCAAGCGCACGGCTGTTCCCGCCACATGATGGCACAATGGTCGCTGGCTCGGATGCCACCGGCGCGCCCGGAACGAGGGCGCATGAAGTGCACTAAACCCCGATTAAGTCAGCATAATTTCGGTTGCCTACCAAGCGGGTGATCCACCGAGGAGTACCATGCGCAAGACATCTGGAAGCGCCGGGTGCCCTCTGGAGGTGCGGTCGAGAGGACGCCGACCGTCGACGCGCATCCTACTGAGAAGACTTACGTTTTCAAACGGCCTGCTCATCCGTTTGTATATAGATGTTGTATTGAAATCAACAGTCCCTCCTCTTGATAGTTGCATCACAGTTCCCGCCGCAATCTAATGTCGGCAAGGAGGCGGTGCAGGAGGCGGTGCAGGAGGGCTGCTATGGAAGCCGTTGGCCTGGGATGTTTCTGGTTCGCGCGAACGTCGGCTGCGATGGCGAATGACCCCGAGAAATATTTCCCGGGCGACCATCTCGAAGACATCCGCTCAGCGCTCGAAAGCGTGGATAATATCTCGAATGTCGAGATAATCGGCGACGGAAGCACAATCTCCGGCACCATCTTCGACTACGTCAGCGATGATGACGAGGAAGAAAAAAGAGTCGACTATTTCAATCCTTACCCAGTGTACAGCCGCGTGGCAATTTCTTTTGATATCTTCATGCCGCAGCGTCTCCAGAAAAAATACCTCCTACGTAAACCGCCAATACAGACCGAAAACTTCCGCGTCCTAGTCGTCTATTCCCAAGTAATGCCCCTAGCCTTGGTTCATTACTTCGTGGCCGCCGGTGAGGACCAAGCGCGGCAGCTCTCGCCATCAAGCGCAGTCATTTTCGTGAGGAAATACCTGGAGGAGAAGCTCGCGAACCACGCGACCGTCGACTTTCAAATGCTCGGGCCGAGCCCGTTCCACGCCGACCTGTTTTTGACCCCCGACGCCGGCTCCGAGGACGACGTAGACGCTACCAAACCCGGGGACGGATACAGCACCTTGATCCTGCGTGTCGAGGGTTCTACTCCAAGCGAACGGGTCGCCGATTTCCTGCGCCGACATGCGGCTGTTCTGGGTGTCTTCTATGAGGCCATAGCCATTCGTCTGCAATCGGGCCGATTGGCCGCACGGGTAGTTTCCCGCGCCCGAGCGCTCTTGGAGAGGCCGCCTGGGAACATTTGGCGGCGCTTTCAACGATGGCGAAGCTTGCGCGGCCGGATAGACAAGGCATTCTCGGCATTGCTCGAAGAGAAAATGCACCAGGCGACGGTGCATGGCTTCGTCGCACGCGTGCAGGAAGATCGTGAGGTCGACCAGACAGGCATCTTCTATCAATTCGTCGAAAGGGAAATCGAACTTCGGAGCCACCTCCCGAGCGAAGACATCAGGGAGGCGCTTGTCATGCTTGAAGAGCGCCGACGAGGCTACTTCGAGACCTCTGCAACACTCTTTTCGGGGCTTGCTGGCGGCATCATCGGAGCCGTCATGGGAGCAGCTGCCACCTTCTGGCTCAACCCGCCAGCTCCATCTGTAGCTTTGGCACCCCCCATTGAGCGCTCGCCAGTCGCGACTGCCGGCCCCGCATCACAGCCCGGCTCCCCAACGGCTCCTGTTGAACCCGCACCTACAAAGTGACCACTCTCGTCAACAAGTTGTCCGTTGGGCTATACCGCAGCGTACACGGAATGCATGGCTGCATTGCCGCGGCCGAAAATCTTCGACATCCGCATCAAGAAAGCGGAAACCGCGCCGCCGGCCGACCACGACATCACCGGCACGTTCATCGGTTCGCTTATGGGGAGAAAGTAACGGAGCGAAAAGGCGGCGGACCTACGGTTCGGTTGCAACGAATTTTTGTTTCGTGCAACCTCTCCGATTATGTACTTTATGTATGTTGACGAAAGCGGAGACCCCGGCTTGACGGGGTCGCCTACGCGCTATTTTACGCTCACCGGAATGGTAGTTCATGAACTCAAATGGCACGAAGCGCTAAATCGCCTCGTGGCGTTCAGGAAGAGTATTCGCAAGCAATTCGGCCTTCAATTGCGAGAAGAAACGCACGCTGGCGTAATGCTGACAAGGCCCGGTGACCTAATAAGAATTAGGAAGAATGATCGCTTGACAATTATTCGACTGCTACTTGATGAACTCTCCAGCATGAAATTCTTGAATTTCATAAATGTTAGAGTCGATAAACACGGAAAACCTCCGGATTACGACCCGTTTGAGAGAGCGTGGGAAGCGTTAATTCAGCGCTTCGAGAACACGTTGCGGTGGCGAAATTTTCCAGGCCCGTGGCTCACGTCTGACATTGGTATGATTTTCAGTGATGCAGCCAGCGAGGCAGCACTTCGCGCTCTTTATCGAAGAATGCGTGTGTACAATCCAATTCCAAACAATCGCTCAATATTCTCTGGTGGATACCGTCAAATACCACTAAGTCGTATTGCCGAAGACCCCAATATCCGCCAGTCCCATCATTCTTATTTTATCCAAGCTGCCGATGCTGCTGCATTTGCATTGTACCAATACTATGCACCATCCGCTTATGTCAGAAAGAAGGGAGCCAAAAACTATCTTACAAGACTGCGTCCGGTCCTCTGCCTCAAAGCATCCCGCACCCCTTTGGGAATTGTGGAGCTATAAGAAAAGGGAGAGGCTGTGACCTCTCCCCGGAGAAATCCTACTCCTCGGATAGCGCCGACTTTCAGATTTCATTCTCATACATATGGGAAAAAGATAGAAAAATCAATAGGATTCAAGTGATTCAAATCATTCGATTATTTCAGAGTTTCCCACAGCCGGTACTGCTTGGGCTTTAATCTCGAACGCATCGCACATGTTTTGCGTGTGCCTGCCGTCAGGAATCGCATTCCCGCGCGATGCGATGGTTAATATAAGGTTAAGCCGTTTTTTACCTCGAATCGGTAGGCTGACTGGGCCGACCGAATTGTCGGCAGGCGCGCCCGGAGAGGTCCGGTCCAGGGCTTCATGTCTTGGACCGGATTTCCGCGAGTTCAAACGGTGCCAAATCTGAACTCAACCGCGCTGACGTCCAAATGGCGTCCAAATCGCCGAAAATTGGACGACACCCTTGAAGGGCTGAAGTGCAAGTTATGTCGATTTAGCGCTGGGTTCTGGCTGGCGCGCCCGGAACGATTTCGAACGTCCGACCCCCAGATTCGTAGTCTGGTGCTCTATCCAGCTGAGCTACGGGCGCTTCGCCAAGCCGGGGTAGCCCCGGCAGCGGCGCATAGCTATAGCCTCTCCGTCGGCTTGGCAAGACGTGCCGGCACCTGGTGCGAAAGCGTGCAGGGGGGCTTGCCTGTGGCCGGGTTCACGCGCTCGCGCGCTCGCTGCGCCGCGCGTCGAGTTCGATCGGGCGGTCGGGGATGCGGATGCGGAAGGTCGCGCCGATCGTGCCATCGACCAAGTCGAGCTCGCCGCCATGGGCGCGCACGAGCTCTGCCGCGATGGCGAGGCCGAGACCCGCCCCGCCAGCGCGGGTCGAGCCCTGGAAGGCCTCGAACAGGTGCGCCCGGGCGCGCTGCGAGAGCCCGGGACCTGTGTCGGACACCTCGATGATCGTGACCGAGCCCTCCCGCCGTCCGGAGATGCGGATCTGGTCCCGGGTGGGATCGTTCGGGGCGCGCGCCTCGAGCGCCTGGCGCGCGTTGCGGGAGAGGTTCACCAGCACCCGCAGCAGCTGCTCGCGGTCGGCGTCGACGGTGACCCCGCGGTCCACCGCGGTGATCCAGGCGATCGGCGATTCCGGCGACAGCCCGATGGTGTCGCGCACCTCGTCGACGAGATCGCGCAGCATCACCGCGCGGCGGTCCGGCGCCGGCTCCTGGGCGCGGCCATAGGAGAGGGTCGACTGGCAGAAGTCGATGGCGCGTTCCAGCGCCTGCATCAGCTTGGGCGCGAAACGCTGCACCTGGGGGTCGGGAAGCTTGACCAGGCGATCGGAGAACAGCTGCGCCGAGGCGAGCAGGTTGCGCAGGTCGTGGTTGATCTTGGAGACCGCGAGCCCGAGCGCCGCGAGCCGGGTCTTCTGCTGCAGCATCGAGGCGAGGTCGCGCTGCATCGTGGCGAGTTCGCGCTCGGCGATGCCGATTTCGTCGCGGCGGGCGCTGGCGACGATGATCCGCGACGGGTTCTCCGGGGCGGCGCGGAACGCCATCATATTCGCGGTGATGCGGTGGAGCGGTCGCACGAACATGTAATGCAGGGCGAAATAGACCAGCGCCGCCGAGATGGCGGAAATCAGCAGCGAGATCAGGAGCACGTTGCGGGAATACCGCCACATCGCCTTGCGCAGCGGGCCTTCCTCGATGACGATCTCGACGAATTCGCCGCCCATCGGCGCCGGGCCGATGGCGCGGATGATGTCCTTGTCGTTGTCGAGCAGGAGGGTGCGGAACGCCTCCTCGATGGCCGGCCACACCCCCATGTCGCGGACGTCGACCTCCTGCTGCACCTCGCTCGGAAGGTTCGAGGTCGCCAGCAGGCGGCGCTGCTGGCCCATCTTCATCGCCACGGCGCGGGCGCCGATGCTGTCGAGGATCTGCTTTGCCAGGGTTTCCGGCACCATGCCGCTCGGCGCGGCGTCGAGCACGAGGGCTGCGGTATGGGCGGCGGCCAGACGGTCGTTGAGCCAGGTCATGCGGAAATTGGCGATCGACGGCACATAGATCAGCACTTCCGCCAGCATGACGAAAACCACCGTCAGCACCAGCAGCTTGCCCGAGAGCCCGAAGGCAATCGGCGTCTCCGGGGCCGCTTCGGCCTCGGGCAGTTTTGAAGTCGGTTTGTGTCTGCAATAGCTTGCCTCACCTCCGGTGGCGGGAGGAATGCCTCTCGAGCCCCGGGACACAGCGGACGGATATTCTATCGCGAGCCGCTTGTTAACCTAGCCAAAAGCAGTGCTTGAGCGGCTGGCTGTGCCGTTCAACCTTTCTATACCATGACTGGGCAAGAGTGTACTTCTGAGATAAAGCGAACCCGCGCCAGTGTTCCGGGACAACGCGCGCTACCCTGATCCGGATCACTTTTCCGGATCGATTCCGCAGAAACGCAATGAATTCAGGCCTGCGGTCGCCGGACGTGTCCCGTGGTCCGCATTGACGGGGCCTGGGCCCTCCCTTATAAGCCCGCAATCACGCGACGCTGGTCCCGGCCTCGATTGATCCGGGCCCGTCGCGTTTTCTCACCCGTTATGGATCTGACGGCAAGCTGTAGGAAGCGGAGAGAAGAGCCGTGAAGCGGACCTATCAACCGAGCAAACTGGTGCGCAAGCGCCGGCACGGCTTCCGGACCCGGATGGCCACCAAAGGCGGACGTCGGGTGCTTAATGCGCGCCGTGCGCGGGGCCGCAAGCGGCTCAGCGCGTGAGCGGACGCCGCGCCGGCTTGCAAAGGTCGGTGCAATGGAACGACTGAAACGTCGCAGGGACTTTCTTGCCGCAGCAGGCGGCGCCAAGGCACCGACGGCCGGTTTCGTTCTCCAGGAGCGGCGGCGCGGTGACGGCCGGCCGCCGCGCGTGGGGTTCACCGTTTCAAAGAAGGTGGGCGGGTCGGTCGAGCGCAACCGGGTGCGACGCCGTCTGCGCGAAGTCGTGCGGCTATCGGTCGCGCGAAACTTGCACGGCGGAAGCGACTACGTGGTGATCGGGCGGGCCGCCGCGCTGGAAATGACGTTTTCGCGGCTCGTCGAGGATTTCGCCGGCGCGTTGACGCGCCTAGATAAGGCGCGGCAGCCGTCCGACCGGAGCGGGCAGCGGGCGATCGAAAAAGCGCGGCTTGCGCCGGCCGGCGACCAGAGCACCTCATGACCGATCAGAAAAACACCATCCTGGCCATCGTGCTGTCGGCGATCGTCCTGATCGGATGGCAGTATTTCATCGGGATGCCGCAGATGGAGCGGCAGCGCCAGGAGGCGCAACTCAAGCAGCAGCAGGCCCAGCAGTCGCAGCCCCCGCAGGCGGTGCCGAACGCGGGAGCCCCTTCGGCCCAGCCCGTGGCCGCCAAACCGCCCGGCCAGGCCGATGTCACGACCCCCGAAGAGCAGAAGAGCCGCGCGGCGGCGCTCGGGTCGAGCCCGCGCATCTCGATCACGACACCGGAGATCAAGGGTTCGATCGACCTGCGGGGCGGACGCATCGACGACATTTCGCTGTCGCGCTACCATGAGACGGTCGATCCCGGCTCGCCCGCCATCGTGCTGCTGTCGCCGGCGGGCAGCCCGCATCCGTTCTATGCCGAGTTCGGCTGGGTCGGCGCGGCCGGCGCCGACGTCAAGGCGCCGGGACCGGAGACCATGTGGGAGCGCGAGGGCTCCGGCGCGCTCGAGCCCGGGCATCCGATCGCGCTCACCTTCGACAACGGCGAAGGACTGAAATTCCGTCGCACCATCGCAGTCGACGACAAATACCTCTTCACCCTCAAGGACGAGGTCACCAACAGCGGCGCCGCCCCGGTGACGCTCTATCCCTACGCGCGCATTTCGCGCTTCGGCACGCCGCAGACCCAGAGCTACTACATCCTGCATGAGGGCCTGATCGGGGTCATGGGCGACCAGGGGCTGCAGGAGCTCACCTACAAGACGATGGACGACAAGAAGAACCTCGCCTTCAAGGTGACCAATGCCTGGATGGGCATCACCGACAAATACTGGGCCGCGACCCTGATGCCGGATACCAAGGCCCAGGTGCAGGCGCATTTTTCCGCCGCCGAAAGCGGCGGCGTGAAGAGCTACCAGACCGATTACCTGCTCGACGCGCAGACCGTCGCCCCCGGCGCGACGGGAAGCGCCGATGCGCGGCTGTTCGCCGGCGCCAAGGAGATCAACGTCGTCGGCATCAATTTCCCGTTCATCGATATCGGCGGCTACAACCAGCAGCTCGGGCTCAACCACTTCGATCTGCTGATCGACTGGGGCTGGTTCTACTTCATCACCAAGCCGATGTTCCTGGCGCTCGACTTCTTCTTCAAGCTGTTCGGCAATTTCGGCGTCTCCATCCTGCTGGTGACGGTGCTCGTCAAGACGCTGTTCTTCCCGCTCGCCAACAAGTCCTATGCCTCGATGGCGAAGATGAAGGCGGTTCAGCCGCAGATGGCGGCGATCCGCGAGCGCTTCCCCGACGACAAGGTGAAGCAGCAGCAGGAGCTGATGGAGCTCTACAAGCGCGAGAAGATCAATCCGGTCGCGGGTTGCCTGCCGATTGCGATCCAGATCCCGGTGTTCTTCTCGCTCTACAAGGTGCTGTTCATCACCATCGAGATGCGCCATGCGCCGTTCTTCGGCTGGATCAAGGATCTTTCGGCGCCCGACCCCACCAACGTGTTCAACCTGTTCGGGCTCATCCCCTTCGACCCGACCCAGGTCCCGCTGATCGGCCACTTCCTATGGATCGGCGCGTGGCCGCTCATCATGGGCGTCACCATGTGGTTCCAGATGAAGCTCAACCCGGCGCCGCCCGATCCGGCGCAGAAAATGATCTTCGACTGGATGCCGGTGGTCTTCACCTTCATGCTGGCGTCGTTCTCCTCCGGCCTCGTGATCTACTGGGCCTGGAACAATTCGCTGTCCGTGCTTCAGCAATCCGTCATCATGCGCCGCAACGGCGCCAAGATCGAGCTGTGGGACAATGTCAGCGGGATGTTTCGCCGGGGAAAAAAGGCCGAAAGCTAGTGGCGCCGTCTCCCGACGACGGCGCCTCATCCGCTCCCGCGAAGCCGTCGCCGGCTTTCACCCCGAATGAGATGGCCGCCGGCCGGCGGTTGTTCGCCACCGACTGGCAGTTCACCTCGGCGGCTGCGACCCCGGTCTCGCTGCCGACCATGAAGGGCTTCGAGATCGCCTTTGCCGGCCGCTCCAATGTCGGCAAGTCGAGTCTCATCAATGGGCTCACCAACCGGAAGGGGCTCGCGCGCACCTCCAACACGCCCGGCCGCACCCAGGAGCTGATTTTCTTCTCTGCCGACGACCGTGTGACCCTCGTCGACATGCCGGGCTACGGCTACGCCGCCGCCCCCAAGGCCAAGATCGCCGCCTGGACCGACCTCATCCATGCCTACCTCAAGGGGCGCGCCAACCTGCTGCGGGTTTACGTGCTGGTCGACGCCCGCCGCGGTCTCGGCCCGCCCGACGAACCCGTGCTCACTGCCCTCGACGAATCCGCGGTGAGCTACCAGATCGTCCTCACCAAGGCCGACGAGGTGAAGCCACAGGCCCTCGCCGCCTGCGAAGCGGCGGTGCGCGCGGCGCTCGCCAAGCACCCCGCCGCGTTCCCCGACATCCTCGCCACCTCGGCCGACTCCGGCACCGGCATCCCGGAGCTGCGTGCCGCCGTGGCGCGGCTCGTCGACGAGCAGCGGGCATAATCGTCTCGGGACGCGCCTTGCGCGGGCCCGGAATCCAGGCGACCGCACGGCCCTGGGCCGCCACGACAATTGCTTTGCGCCGCGAGCCTGATAGCGATTATCCCATCACCGCGGTTCCTCCGGAGACGACATCCCATGATCCCGACCTTCGTCGTCCTCGCGTCCCTCATGGGGGCGACCGGCGTCGTCCTCGCCGCGGCGGCGGCCCACTCCGCGCCGGGCGCCGGCCTCGACAGCGCCGCCTATCTCCTGCTGTTCCACGCGGTGGCCATCCTCGGAGCCTCAGCGCTCGCCCTGCAAGGCGTCCTGTGGGCGCCCGCCGCGCTCGTCGCGATGGCGGGATTCGTCGGCGGCGGCGCGCTGTTCGCCGGCGACGTCTCGATGCGCGCGTTCGGCGGCCACCGGCTGTTTCCGATGGCGGCGCCGACCGGCGGCACCCTCCTCATTCTCGCCTGGCTGGTCCTCGCGGTCGCCGCGATCGTCATAATCGTCCGCGGCCGCTGACGCCCCTTCCGCCGAGCGGGGTTGAACGGTAAAGAACCCGGGCGTTCGCTGGGAAACCCCGACCATGTCGACCATGTCGCCGTTCGAAACCGCCCGCGTGCTTTCCGAAGCGCTGCCCCACATGCAGCAATACGACGACGAGATCGTCGTGGTGAAATATGGCGGCCATGCCATGGGCGAGGAGGGCGGCGCGCGCAGCTTCGCCCGCGACATCGTCCTGCTCGAGCAGACCGCCATCAATCCCGTGGTGGTGCATGGCGGCGGCCCGCAGATCGGCGAGATGCTCAAGCGGCTGGGCATCAAGTCGGAGTTCGCGGCCGGGCTGCGGGTCACCGACGCCGCGACCATCGAGATCGTCGAGATGGTGCTCGCCGGCTCCATCAACAAGCAGATCGTCGGCTTCATCAACGAGGCCGGCGGCAAGGCCGTGGGTCTGTGCGGCAAGGACGGCAACATGGTGGTGGCCCGCAAGGTCAACCGCACCGTGGTCGATCCTGGCTCGCGCATCGAGACCATCGTCGACCTCGGCTTCGTCGGAGAGCCCGACAAGGTCGATGTCACGGTGCTCACCCAGATTCTCGGGCGCGAGCTCATCCCGGTGCTGGCGCCGGTGGCGATGTCGTCGGTCGGCGGCACCTACAACGTCAACGCCGATACCTTCGCCGGCGCCATTGCCGGCGCGCTCAAGGCGAAACGGCTGCTGCTGCTCACCGACGTGCCGGGGGTGCTCGACAAGTCGAAGCAGCTCATCAAGCAGCTCACCATCAACGACGCCCGCCGGCTGATCGCCGACGGCACCATCTCGGGCGGCATGATTCCGAAGGTGGAGACCTGCATCTACGCGCTCGAGGCCGGCGTCGAGGGCGTCGTCATTCTCGACGGCAAGGTCGAGCACGCGGTGCTGCTGGAGCTCCTGACCGATCTCGGCGCCGGCACCCTGCTCACGCCGTGAAGGCCCGATAACGCATGGGTCGCGCAGCGGACTTTCCTCGTCCGCTCCCGTGCCAAGAAGAGCGACTGGACCGCACCCGCCCCGGGCGGGTGCGTAATTTGCAATTCCCTCGCTGCGAAATCCGCTCTAATCTCGCCGGTCTTTATCGGGCGAGCATCCCATGTCTTCTCCGTCTGCCCCGCGGTTTTCCGGCCTCGCGCCAATCTCGCGGCGCGGATTCGGTGCATTCGCGGCGGGGTTCGCGCTCGCCGGGCCGCGCCCGGCGGCGGCTGCGGTCGAAGTCGATCTGCAGCTCGTTCTCGCGGTCGATGCCTCGGGCAGCGTGAGCCAACGCCGCTTCGAGCTGCAGAAGCAGGGCTATGCGGCGGCGTTCCGCAATGCGCGGGTGCTCAAGGCCATCCAGTCGCTGATGACCCAGTCGATCGGGGTCACCATGCTGCAGTGGACCGGGCCGCGTCTGCAGGTTCACGTGGTGCCATGGACGCAGGTGAAGGATGCGGCCACCGCCGAGGACTTCGCCGCCGCGATCGAGCGGGTGCCGCGGCAGCTGTTCGGCGGCGGCACCTCGATCAGCGGCGCCATCGATTTCTCGCGGCTGATCCTGCTGCAGAGCCCGTTCATGTCGAGCCGCCGGGTGATCGACATCTCCGGCGACGGCGCCAACAATATCGGCCGCCCGGTGACGTTCGCGCGCGACGAGGCGGTGCGCGACGGCATCACCATCAATGGCCTGCCGATCCTCGCCGTCGAGCCCGATCTCGATCATTACTATTTCGAGAATGTCATCGGCGGTCCCGGCGCGGTGATGGTCCCCTGCGACAGCTACGAGAGCTTTGCCGACGCCATCCTCAAGAAGCTGATCATCGAGATCGCGGCGAATGCCGTGGGAGCCGTCGATATCCCGCTGCCGTGATCGCCGAATCCCGACACACAACAAGAGACAGGCGGCAAGAACAGGGAGACGCCGACATGAAATCAGCCCGCTCGAATTCCTGGCGTGAAATTCGGCCGCGCGACGTTCGGCCGTATGACGTACGCCGTCGTGCTCGCCGCGACCCTCGGCTTTGCCGCGGACCTCGCCTCCGCGCAAGCGCAGTCCCAGCCGCCGGCGCCGATCAATTCGCTGCCGAATCCGTACAAGTCGATCACCGACTGGGCCAAGATGCCGGCGGGCCGCACCTGGGGCTCCACCGCGGGGGTCGACATCGACCGTGACGGATCGAGCGTGTGGGTCGCCGAGCGCTGCGGCGCCTTCGCCCCGCCGTCGAGCATGAAGCCGGGCGTGCCGTTCGCCTGCGACGGCTCCACTCTCGACCCGATCCTCGAGTTCGACGCTTCGGGAAAGCTCGTGAAGTCGTTCGGCGCTGGGCTGTTCGTGCTGCCCCATGGGCTCCATGTCGATCCTGAGGGCAACATCTGGGTTACCGATGGTGTCGGCAAGGACGGCAAGGGCCATCAGGCGATCAAGTTCAGTCCTGACGGCAAGGAGTTGATGCGGCTCGGCAAGGCCGGCGTCGCCGGCAGCGGCCCGGACGAGTTCAACGCACCGTCCGCGGTTTACGTCGCGCCGAACGGCGATATCTTCGTCGCCGACGGCCATGGCGGCAATACCAATGCCCGGATCGTCAAGTTCGACAAGAACGGCAAGTTCATCAAGACCTGGGGCCAGAAGGGCACGGGCCCGCTGGACCTCGACATCCCCCACGCCCTCGCCATGGATTCGCGCGGCCGGCTGTTCGTCGCCGACCGCAACAACAACCGCATCCAGATCTACGACCAGGACGGCAACCTGCTCAATTCGTGGTCGCAGTTCAGCCGCCCGAGCGGCATCGCTATCGACAAGAACGACCGCATCTACGTGGTCAATTCCGAAATCGGGCTCGGTGAACAAGGCGCACGCCGCCTGGAAGCGCGGCATGCGCATCGGCAGCGCGGTGGACGGCTCGGTCACCGCGTTCATTCCGGACCCCGACGAGAACGCCACCACGACGAGTGCCGCCGAAGGCGTCGCGGTCGATGCCGCCGGCCACATCTACGGCGCCGAGGTCGGGCCGAAGCGGGTGATGCGCTATGTGACGAACTAGCGGGCGGTTGTCAGCGCCGTGACGCCGCGTGACGCCCCCGACGCATGAGCCCCTCCAAGCCGCGATATTCCGTCATCGCCGATGACGTCGCCCGGGCGATTGCGCGCGGCCACTATCCGATCGGAACCCTCCTTCCGAGCGAGGCCGGCCTTCGCGCGCAATACGATGTCAGCCACCACACCGTTCGCGAGGCGATGCGGCGGCTCCAGGACATGCGGCTGGTGGCGCCGGAGAAGGGACGCGGCACGCGCGTAGTGGCGCGTTCCGCCGCCCCGCGTTACGTCCACAGCCTGGAAACGATCCCGGATCTCGGCGAGGTGGCGCGCGGCACGCGTATCAAGGTGCTACGCCGCGCCCGGATCGAACGCGGCGAGGCGGACAGCGCGCTCCCACTCCACTGCGATGATTGGTTCCTCATCGAGGCGGTGCGGTCGACGAGCGACCATCCGCTGGTTTGGAAGCAGATCTACATCGACGCGAGATATGCCAAAGCGGCAGCGAAGGTCGGGACCAGCAATACGCCGATCTATCGGCTGATCGAGCGTTTGTATGGGGAGAAACTGGTCACCGTCCGCCAGGAGGTGGGCGCCACGCCGATTGCGGCGGCGATTGCACCCGTGCTCGCGGTGCCGGCGGGCTCGCCCGGGCTTCTCGTCGAGCGCGAATACGTCAGCGAAGATGGGCGTGTCTTCGAGGTGACCCGGAGCATCTATCCGGCCGGCCGGTTTCGCTACACCAGCGAGTTGCATCTCGATCGCCGCACCTGAGGCACCCACACGACGCTCCGATTTGACCGTCCGAACTTATCCGGATAAGTTTGCCGGCCATGGCGACGACAGGGACGCGGCGGATGACGCCGGCGCGGTGGCCAGCGAGGGAGGACGCAGTGCAGATCGAGCCGCTGAGCAAGCATGTCGGCGCGGAAATCAAGGGCATCGATGTCGCCGCCGATCTGCCGGACGACGTCTTCGAAAAGATCGAGGACGCCTATAATCGGTACTCCGTCCTCGTGTTTCGCGGCCAGCGGCTCACTGCGGCGCAGCAGATCGCCTTTGCGCGCCGGTTCGGAGAGCTCGAGATCAGTCCGCGGACGCAGTTCGCGCTTCCGGGTCATCCCGAAGTCCTGGTGCTCTCGAACATCATCGAGAACGGCAAGCCGATCGGCAACGCCGACGCCGGGCGGACCTGGCACACCGACATGTCCTACACCCGAACGCCGCCGCGCGGGTCGGTGCTCTACGCCATCGAGATTCCGGCCGAGAACGGCCGGGTGCTCGGCGACACCGTGTTCTCGAGCGCCGCCGCTGCCTTCGAATCGCTGCCCGCGGACCGCCAGGCGTCCCTGCTCGGCCTGCGCGCGATTCACCGCGGCAGCGCCAAGAAGTATGCTCCGGGAAGCAAGCTCGGCGATCTCGTCAAGGACATCCCGGACGTCGAGCATCCCGTCATCAGGACTCATGCCGTGACCGGCCGTAAGGCGATCTATGTGCGGGAAGGCGAGTGTGTCGGAATCTGCGGCATGCCGGACGCGCAGAGCCTGCCATTGATCAAGGAACTCGGCGACATGGTCACCCGGCCTGAGTTCTGCTACCGGCACAATTGGCGCCTCGGCGACCTCCTGATGTGGGACAACAGCATGACCCAGCATCTGGCCATCAGCGACTATCAGTTGCCGTTGCGAAGGCTGATGCATCGCGTCACCGTGAATGGTACGGTCCCGATCTGAGTGACGCGCCACGTGGTGCCGGCGGGATCAGTTCGTCGGCCAGCCGTCGAGGATCGCCGATGATGTCGCGTTTCCGGTTCCCGGCTTTCCAATTCGTGCGTCTCCGATTTGTGCGTCTCCGATTTGTACTTCTCCGATTTTCGCCCGTTCGGTTCGGTGCGGTTTGCCTGCTGGCCTGTGCGCTCCCGCTCGTTTCTGCGGCCCGCGCGGAGCGCTACCCGGAGCGGCCCATCCGCCTCATCGTTCCTTTCGCGGCGGGTGGAACGGTCGACATCATCGCCCGCATCGTGGGCGGCAGGCTCTCCGAAGTCACCGGCAGCAAGGTGATCGTCGACAACCGGGGCGGGGCCGGCGGCGTCATCGGCACCGAGATGACGGCGCAGGCGCCGGGCGATGGCTACACGCTGCTCATCCACAGCGGATCGATCACCTACGATCCCTCGCTCCACGACAACCTGCCCTACGACACCATGAAGGATCTCGCGCCGGTCACCATGATCGGAACGACGCCGAACCTCCTGGTGGTCACGCCGTCATTCCCGGCGCGCTCCGCAGCGGACCTCATCCGCATGGCACGCGAGAAACCCGGCCGCATCACCTACGCCACCGGCGGCTTCGGCAGCTCCTCGCATCTCGCCGTTGCGCTTTTCAGCTTTCTGTCCGGCGCAAAGTTCAATCACGTACCCTACAAGGGCGCGGGGCCGGCGCTCGCCGACGTCGTGGCCGGCCACGTCGATTTCACTGTCGCGACCATGCCGGGCGCGATCCAGCAGGTCCGATCGCACGGCGTGCGGGCCTTGGGAATCTCGACGCTGACCCGCTCGCCCGAGCTTCCCGACGTGCCGACGATCGCCGAAACCGGGCTGCCCGGTTACGAATATGTCGCGTGGTTCGGTGTCTTCGCACCCGGCACCACGCCGCCTGACCTCGTCGCCCGCATCGCTGTACTGGTGCGCGAGGCCGTGGATGCGCCGGACACGCGGGAGCGGTTGCAGGCTCAAGGGGTCGAGCCGCAACGCGACACCTCCGATGCGTTTCGCAACACGGTCAAATCCGAGATCGCGCGATGGAGTGCCGTCATCGAGAAATCCGGCATCAAATCCGCCCAGTGAGCAGAAAGTCCCGATGCTGAGAGTGCTCTGCGCCCGATCGATGCATGTTGCCGTGAGCACGCTTGCCGGCCCGTTTGCGAAGCAGACGGGTGACGCGGCGGACATCGTGTTCGAACCGATGGGGGCGCTCCACGCGCGCCTCGCGGCCGGCGAAACCGCCGATGTCCTGATCCTGACGACGCCAGCGATCGACGCGCTCGCCAAGGCGGGCGCAGTGGTGGCGGCGAGCCGCGTGTCGATCGGGCGCGCACCCATCGGGGTGGCGGCCGGCGCCGGCGCGAGCGCTCCCGACATCTCGACGCCCGAAGCCTTCACGGCGGCGCTCGCGAATGCGAGCGCGCTCGCGCTCAGCGATCCCGCGGTCGGCGGCTCGGCTGGAATCTATCTGCGCGATCTGTTCGAAACGCTCGGCCTCGCCGACATGATCGCGGCGAAGACCGTCCGCCAGAGCAGCGGCGTCGCTGCCGCCGCGAGCGTCGGCCGCGGCGAAGCGGACCTCGCCATGACCTTCATTCCAGAACTGCTGCAGGCCCCCGGCGTCCGCATCCTCGGCCCGTTGCCGCCTCCTTACGGGCACGCCACCGCCTATGCCGCCGCGGTCTCCACCGGCTCGGCGCACCAGGATGCCGCGCGCGCCTTCATCGCCGCGTTGACTGCGCCGGCGTCGCGCGAGGTGTGGGCGAAGGCAGGCTTCGAGGCGGCGTGAAGGGTGGTGCGGGAACCGCGCGAAGCCACGCTCGTCGTAGCCGGGCTTGCGCTGGCTTGTCTCCGGCCACGACCTCGCCATATGGACGGAGCGCGTCACATCCTGGACCTCATCCAGAGGAGCCGTGCGCAGCACGGCGTCTCGAAGGATGGCTTCAGGCCGCAGCGTGCGTGGCCATCCTTCGAGACGCGCGCAAGAGCGCGCTCCTCAGGATGAGGTGGGTGGTGCTTGAACGCGCGCCGCGTTCAGGGCATCGGGATGTCCTGCACCTTCTTCGGAACGTCGTATCCCTTTTGCACCGCGGGCCGCGTAGCGATGGCCAGGTACCAGCGCTTGACGTTGGGAAAGGCGTTGAGGTCGATGGTCTGCCAGTCGTAGCGCGAAATCCACGGCCAGGTCGCGATGTCGGCAATGGAATATTCGTCGGCCAGGAATTCATGGTCGGCGAGGCGGCGGTCGAGCACGCCGTAGAGGCGCTGCGCTTCCTTCAGATAGCGCTCCTCCGCATAGGGCGCCTTGCCGCGATTGTATTTGAGGAAGTGGTGGGCCTGGCCGAGCATCGGGCCGACGCCGCCCATCTGCCACATCAGCCATTCGATGACGCGCATGCGCTTCAGATAGTCGGTCGGCAGGAGCTTGCCCGCCTTGTCGGCGAGGTAGATCAGGATGGCGCCGGATTCCATCAGGCTGAAGCCGTTGTCGCGGTCGACGATCGCGGGAATCCGGTTGTTCGGGCTGATCTTGAGAAACTCCGGCTTGAACTGCTCGTCCTTGCCGATGTCGATGGCGTGCGCCTCATAGGGAATGGCGAGCTCTTCGAGCGCAATCGACGCCTTGCGGCCATTTGGGGTGGTCCAGGTGTACAGATCGATCACGGCAAACATCCTTGCTGAGAGGGGATGGCCCAAAGGCCGCGCGCTTGTTTAGTCGAAGCGGGGAGGCAAGTCATCATGCCTCGGCATCACCAAGCCTCGGCATCACCAAGCCTCGGCATCACCAGGGCTCGGCATCATGTCGATGTGCGTCAACACGGCGGCTTGGCCCGGCAGCCGTCACGATCCCTCGATCTCGCTGCGCAACAACTCGAGTTCCAGCCAGCGCTCCTCGGCGGCCGAGAGCTCGGTCTGCGCCGCCGCGAGCGCCGCCGTCGTTTTGTCGAACCCGGTCCGATCGCGGGCGTAGAGCGCGGGATCGGCGAGTTTGTCGTTGAGCCGCTTGACCTCCGCCTCCAGCGTGGCCATGCGGACCGGCAGCGTTTCCAGCGCGTGCTTCTCGTTGAAATTGAGCTTGCGCCGGGCGGATTCGCCGGATGGCCGCGCGGCCTTGGATTTCGACACAGCGGCACCCTTGGCCGCCGGCTTGCGGACGTCCTCGCCGCGCTGCGTCAGCATGTCGGAATAGCCGCCGGCATATTCGACCCATCGGCCGCTGCCCTCGGGAACCAGGACGCCGTTGACGACACGGTCGAGGAAGTCGCGGTCATGGCTGATCAGCAGCACGGTGCCGGAATAGTCGCCGATCATCTCCTCGAGCACGTCGAGCGTTTCGAGGTCGAGGTCGTTGGTCGGCTCGTCCAGCACCAGGAGGTTCGACGGCTTCGCCAGCGCCCGCGCCAGCATGAGGCGGCCGCGCTCGCCGCCGGAAAGCACGCGCAGCGGGGTGCGCGCCTGCTCGGGCGAGAACAGGAAATCCTTGAGATAGCCGATCACATGCCGCGGCTGGCCGCCGATCATCACGGTGTCGCCGCTTCCGCCGGTGAGCGCCTCGCTCACCGTGGCGTTCGGGTCGAGGCTTTCGCGGTGCTGGTCGAGCGTCGCCATCTGCAGGTTGGCGCCGAGCCGGATCGTGCCGGCATCGGGCGCCAGCGCCCCGGTGAGCATGCCCACGAGGGTGGTCTTGCCGCTGCCATTGGGACCGACGATGCCGATGCGATCGCCCCGCTCGACGCGAATGGAAAACTCGGAGACCACCGGGCGGTCGAAAGTCTTGGAGATGCCCTTCGCCTCGATCACCAGCGCGCCGGAACGCTCGGCCTCGGCCGCGGCCATGGCGACGTTGCCGGTGGCGCGGCGTGCCTCGCGACGGTGCTGGCGCAGCGCCTGCAGTCCGGCGACGCGCCGCACGTTGCGCTTGCGCCGTGCGGTGACGCCGTAGCGCATCCAGTGCTCCTCCGCCACGATCTTGCGGTCGAGCTTGTGGAAGTCGCGTTCCTCCTGGGCGAGCACGTCGTCGCGCCACGCTTCGAAATCGGCAAAGCCGCGCTCGATGCGCCGGGTCTTGCCGCGGTCGAGCCACACGGTGATGCGCGACAGGTTGGCCAGGAAGCGACGGTCATGGCTGATGATGACGAGCGCGCCGCGCCGCGCCGCGAGCTCGCGCTCTAGCCACTCGATGGCGGGGAGATCGAGATGGTTGGTCGGCTCGTCGAGCAGCAGGATGTCCGGGTCGGGCGCCAGCACCCGCGCCAGTGCAGCGCGGCGCGCCTCGCCGCCCGACAGGGCGGCGGGATCCTCGTCGCCGGTGAGATTGAGCTGCTCGAGCAGATAACGCGCGGCGTGGGCGTCGCCGTGGGGGCCGAGCCCGGCCGCCACATAGTCGGTGACGGTCGCATAGCCGGTGAGGTCCGGCTCCTGCGGAAGGTAGCGCAGCGTCGCGTCCGGCTGCAGGAAGCGCGTGCCGCGGTCGGCATCGACCAGCCCGGCCACGATCTTGAGCAGCGTCGACTTGCCCGAACCGTTGCGGCCGACGAGGCAGACCCTTTCGCCGGCGGCGACACTGAGATCGACACCCTCCAGCAGCGGCGTGCCGCCGAAGGTGAGCGCGATGTTGCCCAGTTGAAGCAGCGGCGGCGCCATCAGGCAGCCCCCGGCCCGGGGGAGTTCCGGCGGTGCATTCGCCGGATGGTGCGGTCGAGCTCGGCGAGGAAGGCGGAGCGGTCGCGCGGCGAGAACGCCGGCGGGCCGCCGCCGACCTGGCCGGCGTCGCGCAGATCGGCCATCAGGTTGCGCATCGCGAGCGCCATGCCGATCGAGGCGTCGGTGAACGGCCGTCCGTTGGCGGCGATCACCTGGGCGCCGGCCTTGATGCAGCGGCTCGCCAGGGGAATGTCGTTGGTGACGACGATGGCATGCCGGTCGGAATGCGCCGCGATCCAGTCATCGGCGGCGTCCATCCCGTCGCCGACCGTGATCCGTTCGATCAGGGGATCGCGCGGCACGTTGATCGCCTTGTTGGCGACGACGAGAACGCGCAGTCCGTGGCGCTCGGCAACGCGATAGATCTCGGGCTTTACCGGGCAGGCATCCGCATCGACCAGGATCCGGATCCCGGCGGATGTGTCGTTCGCTGCCTGTGCTTCCCCGCTCATTGCCTCACAGCCTATGCGTGCGCCGTCCGTGCGCGCGGCTCACAGATAACGATTGTCGGAGCAATTTGCAGCACAAACGATTCCGCGCACCGGGCGGGACCCATACCGGCGGATCGATGGCGCGACGCGCCGCCCGGCGAAGGCCAGCGCGCAATGAGAAGGGGCGCGACAGGAAGTCGAGCGATGAGAAGCCGAGCTATGAGAAGGCGAGCGATGACGAGCACGCATACCGGGGCAAATGCCGCGTGCGCCAGCAGGAACAATCTTGGCAAGCGCTCAGCTGAGCCTAAAGGTGCGGTCGTGTCGCGCGCTTATCGCCGCGTCTCGTCCCCCCCACAAAGAAGAAGGGCCGCCCCTTGCGGGACGACCCTTCCATTGTCGAGCCGTGGTCCAGCAATCGGACCGTGACTGACGCGTGACGTCACGCGGCCTGGACCCCGGTAAAGGTTGGGATCCAGCTCACGGTTGCCGGCGACCGCGGCAATTGACAATGAGACACTGGATCACCTCCTTTCAGTTGGTTGACGACGAATCAGAGACTAGAGCCAAAAACTTAACGGCGTAAGACATTGACATGGGCACCGTGCCCAGATTCGTGCGGGGTGTTGCCCAAATGACGATCAGGGACGCGGTGGTCGTCCGACGGATTTTCACGTCGCCGAGAGGCCCTGTGCAGATTTTTCAGATCGTCTGGTTGTAGGCGCCGACCTCCGCGTGCATACGCAGCACCTCGTCGATCGCCTTGAACATGTCGCGCATCCGCGCTTCCGACGCCGGGCTTTCCACTACCACGACGAGTTCCGGTTTGTTCGATGAGGCGCGGGCGAGGCCCCAGGTGCCGTCCTCGACGGTCACGCGGACACCGTTGACGGTGACGAGATCGCGGATCTTCTGGCCGGCGACCATCTCGCCGCGGTCGCGCGCCGCTTCGAAGTGTTTCACCACCTCTGCGATCACGCCGTATTTGAGTTCGTCGGCACAGTGCGGCGACATGGTCGGCGACTGCCAGGTCTTCGGCAAGGCACGCCGCAGCTCGGACAGCTTCTTGCCCGGATTGCGGTCGAGCATCTCGCAGATCGCGATCGCCGAGATGAGCCCGTCGTCGAAGCCGCGGCCGAACGGCTTGTTGAAGAAGAAATGCCCCGACTTCTCGAATCCGGCGAGCGCGCCGAGTTCGTTGGTGCGGCGCTTCATATAGGAGTGGCCGGTCTTCCAGTAATCGGCGACGACGCGGTTCTTTTGCAGCACCGGGTCGGTCGCGAACAGGCCGGTCGACTTCACGTCCACCACGAATGTCGCACCGGGCTGCAAGGTCGACATGTCGCGGGCGAGCATCACGCCGACCTTGTCGGCGAAGATCTCCTCGCCCTCGTCGTCGACCACGCCGCAGCGGTCGCCGTCGCCGTCGAAGCCGAGGCCGACGTCGGCATGATTGGCGAGCACCGCATCGCGGATCGCGTGCAGCATCTCCATGTCCTCGGGATTGGGATTGTAGCGCGGGAAAGTGTGATCGAGCGTGCAATCGAGCGGCACCACCTCGCAGCCGATCGCCTCGAGCACCCCTGGCGCGAACGCGCCGGCGGTGCCGTTGCCGCACGCCGCCACCACCTTGAGCCGGCGCTTGAGCTTCGGCCGATTGGTGAGATCGGCGATATAGCGGTCGGGAAAATTCGCGACGAACTCATAGGCGCCGCCGCCGACGAGGTCGAACTTCGCGCCGAGCACGATCTCCTTCAGGCGGGTCATCTCGTCGGGGCCGAACGTCAGCGGACGCTGCGCCCCCATCTTCACGCCGGTCCAGCCGTTGTCGTTGTGGGAGGCCGTCACCATCGCGACGCATGGCACGTCGAGCGCGAACTGCGCGAAATACGCCATCGGCGTCACCGCGAGACCGATGTCGTAGACCTTGCAGCCCGCTGCCATCAGCCCGCTGATCAGCGCGTACTTGATCGATGCCGAATAGCTGCGGAAGTCGTGGCCGACGACGATCCGCGGCTGCACGCCCATCTGGCGGATCATCGTGCCGAGACCCATGCCGAGGGCCTGCACGCCCATCAGGTTGATCTCCTTCTCGAACAACCAGCGCGCGTCGTATTCGCGAAACCCGGTCGGCTTGACCAGGGGCTCGGATTCGTAGGCGTAGGTGTTGGGAGAGAGCGAGGGCTTCGGCGTGGGAAACATCGTCACCTCGGGCAGGTCGCTTGGGACAGTTCGCTTTGGGACAGTTCGATTGGCACAGGTCGCTTGGGATACGCGCCTGCGATGCGCGATAAGTCAGTGGAATACAAACTGGGTTGCGTCACCGTGGATACGATCATCCCGGCGGCGTTGGAGATCGTCGCGAACCGATGCGCATCGCTCCAAATGAAGGCGGCGCGCGATCCGATTCGATCCCGATTGCGCCGTCAGGGGCAGCACATAGCCCAGGCCGGTCCGGCAGGAAAGAGTTCAATGCAGGCTATAACCCCGGCAGGGTGCTACTGTTCCAGGATCAGCCGCCCGCCTTGGTATTGCCAGCGCACGCGGGACATGAACGACATTCCGAGCAGGTTCTGGGCGAGCGCCTCGTCGGGCAGCACCAGGGCGGCGACATTGCGCACGACGATGCCGCCGAGCTCGACGCGCGACAGCTCGACCGGCGCCGCCATGATGATGCCGTTCGCCGTCGTGACTTTGGCCGTGTACTCGCGCGGCGCCGGATGGATCCCTAGCCGCGCCGCCTCCTGCTGGCGCAGGGCGACGACCGTGGCGCCGGTGTCGATCATGAAGCCCATGCGCCGGCCGTCGACCGTTGCGTCGGTCTCGAAGTGGCCGTTGGCGCCGCGCGGCACCGAGGCGGTGCGCGGATAAGACGACTGTGGCTCCGCATTCGCGGCGGTCGCCCTGCCGGTGGTGGCGGCGCCGGTGCTCACGTTGTGTAAAAGCCGGGGCGCCATCGCGGCCAACGCGAGCATCATCGCGGCAAAGACGAGAAACGGACGCATGAGACCCCGGGGCGCTGATCAGCACCCGATGAAAGCACGGCAAGGATGTCAGCCGCGCTGATGCGCCGTGGGGGCCGCGATGCTTTCGCCTGCAGTGATGAACAATCGCTTGCCCGCAATGCGGAATCGCGAGGGGTCTCGGTAACGAAATGCTCGTCCACATTCGAGCGGACTGCGATCGCGTGCATCCGCAGCACATCCGCTTCCCGGCTTGCCCGGGCGCTCGCATCGGGAGTCGCGAGGCGCCCGCCCGCCTCGCAGCCGAGAATTTTTTTGAAAAACAACCCCATGCAAGTAGTAACCAAATGATATTATTGATGTTTTCTGAGTTGTTTTCGACGGATTTCAAAGGCGGTCGGAACAGCTGCGCAAAACTCATCCTTCACGCGCTCACTGCCCGCGCGGCTTGGCGCGGCGGGTCGCGGGGGCGGAGAGCGGGTCGTCCGGCCACGGATGGCGGGGGTAGCGGCCCCGCAGGTCCGCCCGCACCGCCGCATAGCTGCCGCGCCAGAAGTTCGGCAGGTCGCGGGTCACCTGCACCGGACGATGGGCAGGCGACAGCAACTCGATCACGATGGGCACGCGGCCGCGGGCGACCGTCGGATGGCGGTCGAGGCCGAACAGTTCCTGCACCCGGATCGCGAGCTTGGGCCCATCGGTCTCGTATTCGATCGGCACGCGTGAGCCCGAGGGTGCGTCGAAATGGGTGGGTGCCTCGGCCTCGAGCCGCCGGCGCATCGCGTGGGGCAGCAGGGTGTGGAGCGCAGAACTCCAGTTCGGCCGCAGTGAGCGCGGACAGCGCGGTCTTGTCGAGCAGGAGCGGGGCCAGCCACTCGGCTGCCGCGCCGGCGAGCGCGGCGTCGGAGAGGTCCGGCCATTCGTCGCCCTCCGCGGCGCGCAGGAACAGCACGCGGTCGCGCCACTGGTGCAGCGCCTTGGTCCAGGGCAGGCGGTCGAGCCCGGCGGCGGCGATCGCCGTGGCGAGCCGCATGGCGGTCGTCTCGTCGGGGGCGACCGGCCTCGGCTGCTCGCCGATGGCAAGCGCGCCGAGGCGGCGCGCGCGCCGGCAGCGCAGCGCCAGCGTCTGCGGGTCGACCGACACCTCCTCGCGGGTTTCGATACGGTCGGCGAACTCCGCCTCGATCTCGGCAAGACTGATCGCGGTCGCGAGCGTGATTCGCGCCTGGGCGGCACTGCCGATGATCTCGGCTACCGCGAGGAACGGCTCCCGGGCCAGCGCCGAGGCGGGGTCGACGATGGCGCCACGGCCGTTGGCGAGCAGGAAGGCGCCGCCGCCCCCGCCACGGTTTTTCGCCAGCCGCTCGGGATAGGCGAGGGCGAGGCTGGCGCCGACCGAGAATTCGCTCGTGTCGCTTGCTCCCTCGCGGGCCGCGGGCGCCCCCGGCAGGCCGCCTTCGGCGCTGTCCGCCCATCGCTTCGCCATCCGGCGGGCCTCCTCGGCGCGGGCGGAGCGGTCGCGTCGCAGGCCGTCGAGCCGGTGACGCAAATCGATGTCGTTGCCGCCGAGGCCGCGCTCGGTGAGGACGGCCGCGATCTCCGCCGCCCGGCGGCCGGCGCCGGCGCGGCTGGCGTCGAGCACCATGCGCGCCAGCCGGGGCGGCAGCGGCAGGGCGTTGAGAGCCTTGCCCTCGGTGGTGATGCGGCCGGAGGCGTCGATCGCGCCGAGGTCGGCGAGGAGCGTGCGCGCCTCCGCCAGCGCGGCGGCCGGCGGCGCGTCGAGAAACACCAACTGGGCGGGATCGGCGACGCCCCATTGGGCGAGGTCGAGCACCAGCGACGAGAGGTCCGCGGCGAGGATTTCGGGCCGGCCATAGGCCTCGAGGGAGGCCGTCTGGGGCTCGTCCCACAGCCGGTAGCAGACGCCGGGCTCGACGCGGCCGGCGCGGCCGCGTCGCTGGTCGGCCGCCGCCCGCGACACCCGCACCGTTTCGAGACGGGTGAGCCCGACATCGGGCTCATAACGGGGCACCCGCGAAAGTCCCGAATCGACGACCACGCGGACGCCATCGATGGTGAGCGACGTCTCCGCGATCGCGGTGGCGAGCACCACCTTGCGATGTCCGGGGGCCGCGGGCGCGATGGCGTGATCCTGGACGGCGGCATCGAGCGCGCCGTAAAGCGGATAGATGTCGGCCAAGCGGTCGGCCGCCTGCTCGCGCAGCCGCGCCTCGGTGCGCCGGATCTCCCCCGCGCCGGGCAGGAAGGCCAGGACCGAGCCGGTGTCGGCGCGCAGCGCCCGCAGCACGGCCTCGGCGACCGCGACGTCGATCGGCTTCGCGGGATCGCGGCCGAGGTGGCGGGTCTCCACCGGAAACGCCCGGCCTTCGCTCGCGACCACCGGCGCGTCGCCCAGCGCCTTGGCGATCCGCGCCCCGTCGATGGTCGCCGACATCACGAGGAGGCGGAGATCCTCGCGCAAACCCTGTTGGGCGTCGCGGGCCAGGGCAAGGCCGAGATCGGCATCGAGCGAGCGCTCGTGGAACTCGTCGAACAGGACGGCGGCAATTCCGTCGAGGCCGGGGTCGTCGAGGACGAGGCGGGTGAACACGCCCTCGGTGACGACCTCGATCCGGGTCTGCCGCGACACCTTGGAGCCGAAGCGGACGCGGTAGCCGACCGTGTCGCCGACCCGCTCGCCCAAGGTCTTCGCCATGCGCTCCGCTGCGGCCCGGGCCGCAAGCCGCCGCGGTTCCAGCACCAGGATCTTCTTGCCCGCCGCCCAGGGCTCGCCCGCGAGCACCAGCGGGACCCGGGTCGTCTTGCCGGCGCCGGGGGGCGCCACCAGCACCGCGACCGACTGTCGCGCGAGGACGGCCGCGAGGTCGCCCAGCACGGCGTCGATCGGCAGAGGAGGCGCGAAGGCATTCACCACGCTTATCAACCCCGTTTGCTGTTCATCGGTGTCATCGCACCATGGCGTGATTTCTTGCATGGATGGGTGTAATGCAAGCCGGCTGTCCCAACGCGGGAATTGTGATGAGTGCCACCGTGACTGCCCCGGCCGGGCGGATCGACTGGGCGGATTATGCCAAGGGCTTTTGCATCATCATGGTGGTGATGATGCACTCCACGCTCGGCGTCGAGGAGGCGGCCGGCCGCGACGGCTTCATGCATGTGCTGGTGGCGTTTGCGCGGCCGTTCCGCATGCCGGACTTCTTCATGATCTCCGGGCTTTTCCTCTCGCGGGTCATCGACCGGGACTGGCGCATCTATCTCGACCGCAAGGTCGTGCATTTCGCCTATTTTTACGTGCTGTGGGTCACCATCCAGTTCGCGGTGAAGGCGCCGGTGTTCGCCGCCGCCCACGGCTGGGGCTATGTCGTCGAGCAATACGTGCTCGCTTTCATCGAACCGTTCGGCACGCTGTGGTTCATCTACCTGCTGCCGATCTTCTTCGTCGTGACCAAGGCCGCGCGCCGGGTGCCGGCACCGGTGATGTGGCTCGTGCTCGCTGCGCTCCAGACTGCGAACATCGAGACCGGGTGGACGGCGATCGACGAGTTCGCCGGGCGGTTCGTCTATTTCTACACCGGCTATCTGCTCGCCCCGCAGATCTTTGCGCTCGCGGCGGGAGCGCAGGCGCGGCCCAGCCGGGCCGCGGCGGGGCTCATGGCATGGGCGGTGGTCAACGGCACGCTCGTCTATGTCGGGGTGGCGACCGCGCCCCTGGTCTCGCTCGCGCTCGGCCTCGCCGGGGCCGCGGCGGTGATCGCGCTCTCCGCGCTGATGGCGAAGGCCCACGTGTTCGCGCCGGTGCGCTACTGCGGCGAGCACTCGATCATCATCTATCTCGCCTTCTTCCTGCCGATGGCGGCGACGCGCACGCTGCTCCTCAAGACCGGACTGGTGCCGGATGTCGGGGTGATGTCGCTCATCGTCACCACCGTCGGGGTCGTCGGCGCGCTCGCAATCTGGTGGGCCGTGCGCGGGACGCCGGCGAAATTCCTGTTCGAGCGGCCGGACCGCTTCTGGATCGCACCCCGTCCCCGCGCCGCGCTCCAGGCCGCGGAGTAGCACCTCCTCGGCCGTCATTTTCGGATTCGTGAGGGATCTCGCCCCGGAATGGCGAGGTGGTTTTCCCCCGCTTCGCGACACGGCTTCCAGCCCGGTTGCCATTCGCTCCCGAAGTCTCCACATTGCGGCCATGCCGCCAAATTCTCGTCCGCCCCACAAGGGCGATCACGTCTTCCTGGTCGACGGATCGTCCTACATTTTCCGGGCCTATCACGCCCTTCCGCCGCTGACCCGCAAGTCCGACGGACTGCAGCTCAACGCGGTCTACGGCTTCTGCAACATGCTGTGGAAGCTGTTGCGCGACATGAAGCCGGAGGAGCGGCCGACCCATCTCGCCATCGTGTTCGACAAGTCGGAGCACACGTTCCGCAACGAGCTCTATCCCGACTACAAGGCGCACCGGCCGGACGCGCCCTCCGATCTCGTGCCGCAGTTCCGGTTCATCCGCGAGGCGGTGCACGCCTTCGACCTGCCGTGCCTCGAGCAGTCCGGCTTCGAGGCCGACGACCTGATCGCAACCTATGTGCGCGAGGCCTGCGAGGCCGGCGCCACCGCCACCATCGTGTCGTCGGACAAGGACCTGATGCAGCTCGTGAACGACTGCGTCGTCATGTACGACACCATGAAGGACCGCCGCATCGGCCCCGCCGAGGTGGTGGAGAAGTTCGGCGTTCCCCCCGACAAAGTGATCGAGGTCCAGTCGCTGATCGGCGATTCGACCGACAACGTGCCGGGCGTGCCCGGCATCGGCGTGAAGACCGCGGCGCAGCTCATTTCCGAGTATGGCGATCTCGAAACGCTGCTGGCGCGCGCCGGCGAGATCAAGCAGCAGAAGCGGCGCGAGACCCTGATCGAGAATGCCGATAAGGCGCGGCTGTCGAAAATCCTGGTGACGCTCGACACCCGCGTGCCGCTCGAGGTGCCGCTCGCCGACCTCGCCGTGCACGATCCCGATCCACGCCGGCTGATCGCCTTCCTCAAGGCGATGGAATTCAACACGCTGATCCGCCGCGTCGCCGAATTTTCCGGCGCCGAGGCGGCCGAGATCGAGCCCGATGCGGCCCTGAGGGCGAACGGCGCGGCAGCGGCGCCAGAACCGGCGGCGTCGTCCGCGCCGGGGCAGCGCGAACTTCCCTCGACGCCCACGGCGTCCGGCGCCGCGCCCTCCGCCAGGAAGGGCGGCGCGCCGGCGCCGCCGCCCGGTTCATCGACGCCGCAGACGCTCGCCGAGGCCCGCATCGCGGCGGCAAAGGCCGCGACGTTCGACCGCTCGCGCTACGAGACGGTGCTCACGCTCGACCAGCTGCGCGCCTGGGTGACGCGGGCGATCGACGCCGGCGTCGTCGCCGTCGACACCGAGACCACGAGCCTCGATCCGATGCAGGCGGAGCTGTGCGGCTTCTCGCTCGCGGTCGGCGTCAATGCGGCATGCTACGTGCCGCTGATCCACCGCCAGGGCGGCGACGGCACCGGCCTGTTTCCGGGCGAGGTGGTGCCCGTCCAGATGACGGCGGCCCAGGCGCTCGCCGTGCTCAAGCCGCTGCTGGAAGACCGCGGCGTGCTCAAGGTCGGGCAGAACCTCAAGTTCGACTGCCAGGTGCTGGCGCGCCACGGCATCGAGATCGTCTCCTATGACGACACCATGCTGATGTCCTACGTGCTCGACGCCGGCCGCCGGCCCCACGGCATGGATGCCATGGCGGAGCAATGGCTCGGTCACCGCACCATCCGGTATGGCGAGGTTGCCGGGTCCGGTAGGGCCAAGAAGCGCTTCGAGAACGTCACCATCGAGAAGGCGACCGAATACGCCGCCGAGGACGCCGACGTCACGCTGCGGCTGTGGCGAGTGCTCAAGGCGCGGCTCCCGGCCGAGCGCATGACGAGCGTCTACGAGACGCTGGAGCGGCCGCTCATTCCGGTGCTGGCGCGGATGGAGCGCGAGGGCATCTCGGTCGACCGCACCATGCTGGCGCGGCTGTCGGGCGAATTCGCCCTGGAGGCCATGCGGCTCGAGGAGGAGATCAGGGCGCTGGCCGGCGAGCCGCTCAATCCCGGCTCGCCCAAGCAGCTCGGCGACATCCTGTTCGGCAAGATGGGCCTGGGCGAGGGGCGCGCAAAGAAAACCAAGACCGGCGCGTGGTCGACCTCGGCTTCGGTGCTGGAAGATCTCGCCGAGGAAGGCCACGCCCTGCCGCAGAAGATCCTCGCCTGGCGCCAGGTCGCCAAGCTGCGCTCGACCTACACCGACGCGCTGCCGGGCTACATCAATCCGACCACGGCACGTGTCCACACGTGCTACGCGCTCGCGGCCACCACCACCGGGCGGCTGTCGTCCTCCGAGCCCAACCTGCAGAACATTCCGGTGCGCACCGAGGAAGGCCGCAAGATCCGCCGCGCCTTCATCGCCGCGCCCGGCCACAAGCTGGTGTCGGCCGACTACTCGCAAATCGAGCTGCGGCTGCTCGCGGAGATCGCCGACATTCCCGCGCTCAAGCAGGCGTTCCAGGACGGCCTCGACATTCATGCCATGACGGCGTCCGAGATGTTCGGCGTGCCGATCGCCGGCATGCCGGGCGAGGTGCGCCGGCGCGCCAAGGCGATCAATTTCGGAATCATCTACGGCATCTCGGCGTTCGGGCTCGCGAACCAGCTCGGCATCCCCCGCGAGGAGGCCGGCGCCTACATCAAAAAGTATTTCGAGCGGTTCCCCGGCATCCGCGCCTACATGGACGCGACCAAGGAGTTCTGCCGCAAGAACGGCTTCGTGCGCACGGTGTTCGGGCGCAAATGCCACTATCCCGACATCACGGCGTCGAACCCCTCGATTCGCTCCTTCAACGAGCGAGCCGCCATCAATGCCCGCCTGCAGGGCAGCGCCGCCGACATCATCCGCCGCGCCATGGTCCGCATGGACGGCGCGCTCGCAAATGAGCGTCTCGCCGCGCGGATGCTGCTGCAGGTCCATGACGAGCTCATCTTCGAGGTGCCTGACGCCGAGGTCGACCAGACGTTGCACCTCGTCAAAAAGGTGATGGTCGATGCGCCCAAGCCCGCGGTCGCGCTCACCGTGCCGCTCCAGGTCGACGCCCGCGCCGCCGACAACTGGGAAGAGGCGCACTAACCATCCGCTGGTCGTGGCCGGGCTCGTTCCCGTGCTCCCGTAATGAGGCGCGGCGCTTTCGCCTGCGGCGTCGCGACCGGCCGGAACTTCCCAGGCTGCAGTCACAAAAGAGATTCAATGCGCTGGAACAAGGTCGTCGCTGGACAAGATCGGCGCCGGAGCGCGGCTCGACTCGCTTCGAGCATGTCTTGTATCGTCCGCAGAGGGGCATGGTGGGAGACCGCAGAGACCAAAATGACCACGCCGGTTTGCGGCGTGTCCGCGGAAATGGAGTGTCGTTCTTGAGGGGCGGTGCGAATCGAAGTTTTCCGATCTCTGCGCCGCCGGCCGCCCTGAAGGGGCTGGCTGCCGTCGTGCTCGGCATGGCCGCGCTGGTTGCCGGCCTCACGACCCCCGCCCACGCGGCCGGGCTCAACGGCGCGACGCTGACTTGGCCGTGGGCGCTCCCCTTCGTCGGGCTGCTGCTCTCGATTGCGACCGGGCCGCTGCTGTTTCCGAAATTCTGGCACGCCCATTACGGCAAGGTCGCCTTTGCCTGGAGCGTGCTCGTCATCGTGCCGATCGCCGCGCTCTACGACGCCCCGACGGCGCTGGCCGAACTCGTCCATGCGGTGGTCGCGGAGTACATGAGCTTCATCGTGCTGCTGCTCGCGCTCTACGTGGTGGCCGGTGGAATTCTCGTGACCGGCCATCTGCGCGGCACGCCGCTCGTCAACACCGCCATCCTGGTGCTCGGCGCCGCGATCGCGAGCATCGTCGGCACCACCGGCGCCGCGATGATCCTGGTGCGGCCGTTGTTGCGCGCGAATGCCGACCGCCTGCACAACGTCCACGTGGTGGTGTTCTTCATCATCCTGGTCGCCAATATCGGTGGCGCGCTGTCGCCGCTGGGCGATCCGCCGCTGTTCGTCGGATTCCTGCACGGGGTCGATTTCTTCTGGACCACGATCCACCTGTGGGCCCCGACGGCGACCGCGGCCGGCCTCGTGCTCGCGACCTTCATCGCCGTCGATGTCTGGTTCCACCGCCGGGAGCGCCGCATCGCGGTCGTCGGCGAGGCGCCGCCACCGATGTCCGTCGCGGTCCGGGGCCTCGTCAACCTGCCGCTCATCGCGCTGATCATCGGCGCCATCCTGCTGTCCGCGATCTGGAAGCCCGGCATCCGCTTCGACGTGTTCGGCACCGGTGTGGAGCTGCAGAATCTCGTGCGCGACATCGCCCTTCTCATGATCGCGCTGCTGTCGATGTGGGCGACGCCCGATGAGCACCGCGAGCGCAACGGCTTCACCTGGGAGCCGATCGTGGAGGTCGCGAAGCTGTTCGCTGGCATCTTCGTTTGCATCATTCCGGTGATGGCCATGCTCCAGGCCGGTCGCGACGGCGGCTTCGCCTGGCTGCTGGCGCTGATGGCGAACACGGACGGCGCGCCCTACAACGGCGTCTACTTCTGGCTCACCGGCGGATTGTCGGCGCTGCTGGACAATGCGCCGACCTACCTCGTGTTCTTCGAACTCGCTGGTGGCGATGCCGCAAAGCTGATGGGCGAACTCGGCGGCACCCTGGCCGCCATCTCCATGGGCGCGGTCTACATGGGGGCGCTCACCTATATCGGCAATGCGCCGAACTTCATGATCTACGCCATCGCCACCGAGCGGGGCGTCAAGATGCCGAGCTTTTTCGGCTATATCCTGTGGTCGGCGACGATCCTGCTGCCGGTGTTCGTGGTGCTCACTTTCGTGTTCGTGACGCCTTGGCCTTTGCCCTGGCTCCGGCCTTAGGCTTTGCGCCGACCTTAGCCTTCGCTCCGGTCTTAGCCTTCGCGCCGGTCCGGGGCTTTGCTCCCGCCTTGGCGGCCGGACCGCGCCGCGATGCAATTGCCGACCTGCCGGCTCTTGCCGGCACCACGACGATGGCTTCCACCTCGATCAACGCTCCGGGCCGGGCGAGCGCCGAGATGGCGACCGCGGTGCTCGCCGGCGGAGCATCTGCATCGACGAAACGGTCGCGCACGTCGCGGAACACGCCGAGATGCGCGATGTCGACGAAGTAGTTGTTGAGCTTTACGACGTGCTCGAAGCCGGCGCCGGCAGCGGCGAGCGCGTTCTCGAGATTGCGAAACGTCTGCTCCGCCTGCGCGCGAAAGTCGCCGGGCGCGCCGACGATCTTGTTGTCGGCGTCGAGGCCGAGTTGCCCCGAAATGAAGATGATCCTGCCCGCGACCGGCTCCACCACATGAGTGTAGCCGATGGGCTTGGCGATGGTGTCCGGATTGAGAAACTTGTGCTTCGGCATGGCGGCCTCCCGCGGCTCTGTCGCCCCGACATTAGCGTACCTTCCGTTGGTTCGGAATTGTCGCGGCGGGGCTCGTCACGGCCGTACCACGTGATCGGGGTCGCCTGGGCGAGGCGATGATGGCGCGTTGCGGTCTCGCCCTTATCGAACGGTGTCGGCCCGCGGCGCCGGGCCATCGAAGGCTAGCCGTCGAGGCTTTCAATCACCTGCTCGGCCATCGACAGCGATGCGGTGAGGCCGGGCGACTCGATGCCGAACAGATGGACGAGTCGCGGAATGCCGTGGGCGGCCGGCGTGTCGATGACGAAATCGGCCGCCGGCTCGCCCGGTCCGGTGAGCTTGGGGCGGATGCCGGCATAGTCCGCGGCAAGCGCATTGTCCGGCAGCCCCGGCCAGTAGGAGCGGATCGCCTTGTAGAAGGTCTCGGCGCGGCGCGGATCGACGGCATAGTCGTAATGGTCGATCCACTCGACGTCGGGGCCGAATCGCATGCGGCCGGCGAGGTCGAGCGTGACATGGGTGCCGAGCCCGCCCGGCACCGGGGCGGGGTAGATCAGGCGGGTGAACACCGGCCGGCCCGCATAGGCGAAGTAGTTGCCCTTGGCGAGCACGAGCGGCGGCACCCGATCGGCCGGATAGCCCTCGGTCGCGCGCCCCACCGCCTGGGCGCCGTGCCCGGCGGAATTCACCACCGCATCGACCGTGAGGGTTCCCGGCTCCCGGCCGCCGAACCACACCTCCCATCCGGCGGGCACCCGGGCGATCCGTTCGACCGGCGTGTTGAACGCGAGCACCCCGCCGCGGTCCTCGAGGTCGCCCTGCAGCGCCAGCATGTAGCGATGGCTGTCGATGATGCCGGTCTCCGGCGAATGGAACGCGGCCACGCAGGACAGCGCCGGCTCCATGCGCATCGCCTCGGCGCCCTCGAGCATCCGCAGCCCTTCGACGCCGTTGCGCGTCGCCTGGGCATAAAGCGTCTCGAGCGAAGGCCGGTCCTCGTCCTTGCCGATGACGACGAGCTTGCCGACCTTGCGGTGGGGAATGCCATGGGAAGCGCAGTAGGCGTAGAGCAGGCGGCGCGAGCGCGCGCAGTGGCGCTGGCGCAGCGAGCCGGTCGGATAGTAGAGCCCGGCATGGATCACCTCGCTGTTGCGCGAGGAGGTGCCGCTGCCGATATGGCCCTCGGCTTCGGCGATGATCACGTCGTGACCGGCGAGCGCCGCCTGCCGGCCGATCGCGAGCCCGACCACGCCGGCGCCGATGACGAGCACCTGCATGGTCAGCGGCCCGCCGCGAGCGTAACGGTGTCGCCCGGCGCGATCGCTCCGGCGGACGTGATCTCGGCATAGACGCCGCAATCGGCATGGCCGAGCCTCTGCAGCAGAGTCTGAGGGATATTCATGTCCCGCAGCCCCGTCGCGGGATCGACGTTGGTGGCGGCGCAGCGCACGATCCGCTTGACGATCCGTGCCCGCGCGCCGCCGATGACGATGTCGCGGCCGACCTCGCCGAGCTCGCTCCAGGCGGGCCAGCCGCGCACATAGACGTTGCCGCGAAACCGCAGTGGATCGATGGCGCGGCCCGTCATTCCCTCGAGCGCGGCGACCGTGTCGAGATTGATGAACGAGACGACCTTGCGCGACACGTCGGAAAAGCTGTGGCCGGGCGCCTCCAGAACCTTGGGAGCGCCCCGCAACTCGTCGGCGCAGTAGGTTGCGAAGAAGCTTTCGATCGCGGCGCGCCCCTCCGCAGTGCGAAGGTCGCCGCGCACGACCTCCGCGCCGTTCTCGCGCACCGTGAGTGCGCCCGAATCGTCGTCGAAGCGGGTGTCGAGGCGGGCCAGGCGCTCGTTCTTCATCAGCATCAGGAACCGCTGCTTGGGCAGATAGCCGGGCGCCGCAACATCGAACCCACTCGGCCCGTTCTCGATGGCGAAGCGGCGGTCGCCGCGGATCGTCTGGCCCACGGCGAGCGTCGCCGCGGGGAGCCGCTCAGGCGACAGGCCCTTCACGGGGTAGCGGTAGATGGCGGTGATGGCGGCTGGCGTCATTGGGATGCGTCGGGTGGAGGGGAGGGCCCCGCTTGGCTTAGCCGCATGGGGACGATCATTCAACTCGGGCGCCGGGCGTTTGAAATCGGCACCTTGCCGGCCTATAGGGTTATCCGAGGAAACGACCCTCCCCGTCCTGCACGCGCTGCCCGCGGCATGCGGCCGGGATGGCCTCCCTCACGGAAATGCGCACGGCGAACACAGGTACTTCAGGGCAACGCGATGGCCGGACATTCACAGTTCAAGAACATCATGCACCGCAAGGGGCGGCAGGACGCGGTCAAGTCCAAGCTGTTCGGCAAGCTCGCCCGCGAAATCACCGTGGCGGCGAAGCTCGGCCTCCCCGATCCCGCCATGAATGCCCGCCTGCGCGCGGCGATCATCGCCGCCCGGGCGGAAAACATGTCGAAGGACTCGATCGACCGGGCGATCAAGAAAGCCCTGGGCAACGACGCCGAAACCTATGACGAGATCCGCTACGAGGGCTACGGTCCCGGCGGCGTCGCGGTCATCGTCGAGGTGCTGACCGACAACCGCAACCGCACCGCCTCCGACGTGCGGTCCTATTTCACCAAGACCGGCGGCAACCTGGCGGAAACCGGGGCGGTGTCGTTCATGTTCGACCATGTCGGCGTGATCGAGTTCGACGCCAAGGTCGCCTCCGCCGACGCGATGCTCGAAGCAGGGATCGACGCCGGGGCGGACGACGTGGTGTCGGGCGATGGCGGCCACGAGGTCTACGCGTCCCAGGAAAACTTCGCCGAGGCGGCGAAGGCGCTGGAGGCGAAGTTCGGCGAGCCGCGCAAGGCGAGCCTCGTCTGGAAGCCGCAGAATACCATCGCGGTCGACGACGAGAAGGGCGAGAAGCTCTTCAAGCTGATGGAACTGCTCAACGAGCACGACGACGTCCAGAACGTCTATGCCAATTTCGAGGTGTCCGACGCCCTGATGGGCAAGATGAGCGCGTAAGTCTGGTCAGCGCCGGCTGCGTCAGCGCTCGGTCCGCGCTGGGACGCGAAAGCCGTATGCTGACGAGGACGGCCTGCTTCATGATGCCAATCCTCAGATCACGCCTCCATTCGCGCGGACGATCTGGCCATTGATCCAGCCGCTGTCCGGTCCAACCAGCAGGGAGACGACGCGGGCGATGTCGTCGACCTCGCCGAGACGGCCGAGCGGGTTCATCTGCTTGATGCGATCGAGCGTGGCCTGGTCCTTCCCCTCGAGGAAAAGCTCGGTCGCAACCGGCCCCGGCGCCACCGCGTTGACCGTGATCCCCCGAGATCCCAGCTCCTTCGCGAGGACATGGGTCAGGGCTTCGACCGCGGCCTTGGTGGCCGCGTAGACGCCATAGGTCGGTTGGTACAGCCCGACGACGCTGCTCGAGAAATTCACGATACGGCCACCGTCGCGCTACCCTGCGATATCGTCGTCCGAGGCGCGGAAATCTACACGGCTTGCGGCGTTGCCGGGCTGGGGTTGATACAGGTTCCACGCTACCGCGTGGAGCATCAGATCGCGGCCGGTCTGCTGGTCCCGATTCTGCAAGCTTTCCCACCCCCTCCGATGCCCGTGTCGGTGCTCTACCCGCAGAGCCGTCATCTTTCTTCGCGGATCAGGGTCTTTATCGATTGGTTGGCGGAGGTTTTTCGGCCGACTCACCGCATGAGCGCCTAGGTTCTGTTCTCACCAAATGGAAAGTTCAGCAGCCTGCTAGGCCGGGCCACCAGGGCGCCTATTTTGGGTAGAACGTGTAGATCTCACTCACGGTGAGCCGCAAAGAGCGAACGTCCGGATCGGACGACACTAATTCACCCACCAGTTTAGCGAAAGCATCTGAGGGGGCGTCAGCGTCAGGCTCGAATCGGAGAGAGAACCGACACTGGCCGGGGATATCCGTCATCGCTCCGTCTTGCCAAGTTGTGAGTCTGCCTGCGTCATCGGAGTCGAAGTCTGTAAGCTTGAAGGGCTTGCCATTCAAAGCTTCGACTTCTTCAAGAGTTCATACCAATGTGAACGTTGCGCCAGCCCTTCCATTTCAATTCTTCTCTGATCAAAATAGCCGCCAATAGACGTCAATTCACTTCGTCACCCCAAAGGATATCAAGCCGGCGCTGAGGATCGTTCGGATAAATGACCGTTCCCAGCCACCCCGCACCTCCGTGCCCTTGAATCTCCTGATCGACGACATTGGCTGCGCCAAAAGCCCGAACGAGGTCCAGACGAGTGGATTCACGGCCAAAAGGATCAGCGCAGGCAACGGTGCCTGGGGTCGGTACCTGATCTGCGGAAACGCGTAAGGCAAATGTGACCATCATAGCTGCAATGAGCATTTGTGCCGTAACGCGCTTACTCATGCTCTCCTCCGTGGTTGACGCAGCCCTTGTCACGGCCAGGGGCGATCCCTCGGGTCGTCCATTGCTTGTACGCATTCTGCTGCCGAGTAAGGAAATCTCGACGCCCCGCAGATGAAGTGACGCCGCCAGCGAAGAGCGGAGGTCCAAACTTAGCAACGGAGGCAACAGCCTGCTAGGCGGGCGCCGCCCGTGGGGCTATCAGGGAGGGGATGGGCCGACCGATTCGCATTCTTGGCATCGATCCCGGGCTCCGCCGCACCGGCTGGGGCGTGATCGAGGTCGAGGGCAACCGGCTCGTCTACGTCGCCTGTGGCTCGGCGGAATCCGACGACAAGGCGGCGCTGGCGATCCGGCTGGTCAGTCTCCACGACGCATTGGCCGCGGTGGTCGCTGCCTTCCACCCCGACGAGGCGGCGGTCGAGCAGACCTTCGTCAACAAGAACGCCGCCGCCACCCTCAAGCTCGGGCAGGCCCGCGGCATTGCGCTGATGGTGCCGGCGCGGGCCGGGGTGCATATTGCCGAATATGCGCCGAACCTCGTCAAGAAGACCATCGTCGGCGCCGGCCACGGCGACAAGTCCCAGATCCGGATGATGCTCGGCGTGCTGCTGCCCAAGGCCGATCCGCGGACCCACGATGCCGCCGATGCGCTGGCGATCGCCATCACCCATGCGCATCACCGCCAGAGCGCAGTCCTGCGCGCGGCGCTGCGATGAGCGGCACGCCCGGATGATCGGCAAGCTCAGATGATCGGCAAGCTCAAGGGCGTGATCGACAGCTATGGCGAGGATTTCGTCATCCTCGATGTCCATGGCGTCGGCTACCTCGTTCATTGCTCGGCGCGCACGCTGCAGGCGTTGCCGGCGGCGGGCGAGGTGGTCGACCTCGCCATCGAGACCCATGTCCGCGAGGACCAGATTCGCCTGTTCGGTTTTCTCTCGCCGGGTGAGCGGGAATGGTTCCGGCTGCTGCAGACCGTGCAGGGCGTCGGCACCAAGGTGGCGCTCGCCATCCTCTCGACTCTGAAACCGTCCGATCTCGCCTCCGCCATCGCGATCCGCGACAAGGCGAGCATCACCCGCACCCCCGGGGTCGGCCCCAAGGTCGCCGAGCGCATCGTCACCGAGCTCAAGGACAAGGCGCCGGCCTTTGCCGCGCTCGATCCGGCGCTGGCGCGGCTCGCCGACGCCGTGGAGGAGCGGCGCGCGCCGCGGCCGGTGCTCGATGCCGTCTCCGCGCTGGTCAATCTCGGCTACGGTCAGCCCCAGGCGGCGGCGGCAATCGCCGCGGCGCTGCGTGAAGCCGGCGAGGGCGCCGACACCGCGCGCCTGATCCGCCTCGGCCTCAAGGAACTCGCGAAATGAAGGCGCCGAAAAAAACCGCGCCGCCGGAGCCGCCGACGCGCCTGGTCTCGGGCGAAACCCGCGCCGAGGACGTCGCCGAGGCCTCGCTGCGGCCGCAGCGTTTGTCCGAATTCATCGGCCAGGAGCAGGCCCGCGCCAATCTGTCGGTGTTCATCCAGGCGGCGCAGAGCCGGGGCGAGGCGCTCGATCATGTGCTGCTGGTCGGACCGCCCGGGCTCGGCAAGACCACGCTGGCGCAGATCGTCTCCCGCGAACTCGGCGTCGGATTCCGCTCGACCTCCGGGCCGGTGATCGCCAAGGCCGGCGACCTCGCGGCGCTGCTGACCAATCTCGAAGCGCGCGACGTGCTCTTCATCGACGAGATCCACCGGCTCAACCCCGCGGTCGAGGAAATCCTCTATCCCGCCATGGAGGACTTCCAGCTCGACCTCATCATCGGCGAAGGGCCGGCGGCGCGCTCGGTCAAGATCGACCTCGCCCCGTTCACTTTGGTCGGCGCGACCACCCGCGCCGGGCTCCTGACCAATCCGCTGCGCGACCGCTTCGGCATCCCGGTGCGGCTCAACTTCTACACCGTCGCGGAGCTCGAGCTGATCGTCAATCGCGGCGCCCGCGTGCTCGGCGTCGGGATGACGCCGGACGGCGCCAACGAGATCGCGGCGCGCTCGCGCGGCACCCCGCGCATCGCCGGGCGGCTGCTGCGCCGGCTGCGCGACTTCGCCCTCGTCGACGGGGCGTCGGCGATCGACCGCAAGGTCGCCGACCGCGCGCTGCTGGCGCTCGAGGTCGACGCCTGCGGCCTCGACGCCATGGACCGGCGCTATCTCACGACGGTCGCGGTGAATTACGGCGGTGGCCCGGTCGGCATCGAGACCATCGCCGCGGCGCTGTCGGAGCCGCGCGACGCCATCGAGGAGATCATCGAGCCGTTTCTCATCCAGCAGGGCTTCATCCAGCGCACGCCGCGCGGGCGTCTCCTGACCGGCCACGCCTTCCGCCATCTCGGGCTCGCCGAGCCGCGCCGCGACCCCTCGCAGTTCGGCCTGTTCGGTCAGGGGGAGGACAATTGAACGGGCTCGACGGCGCGATCAGCGACGGCCGCCATGTGATGGCGGTGCGCGTCTATTACGAGGACACCGATTTCACCGGCATCGTCTACCATGCGAACTACCTGCGCTTCATGGAGCGGGCGCGCACCAATTACCTGCGCCTGATCGGCGCCGACCACCGTGCGCTCTACGAGCAGGCGCTGGCGGAGGCGCCGGGATTCGCCTTCGTGGTGCGCTCGATGACGATCGACTTCTACAAGCCGGCGCGGATGGACGACGTGCTCACGATCACGTCCTACCCGGAGATCGTCAAAGGCGCCTCGCTCACCATGGCGCAGCAAGTCAGGCGCGGCGACGACCTCTTGGTGGAGGCCCATGTGCGGGTCGCTTTCGTCTGCGGCGGCCGCGCCCGGCCGATTCCGAAGCCGCTGCGTCTCGCCATGCGGGCGGACCAGGACCGGCAGGGTGAGGCGTGAGCGGCTAGCCCAGCCGCCGGACCTTCCGGCGGCTGCGGCATCATTCGACGCCGCGCCCGATGTCATGTAAAAGCCCTTCACATGATTTGGAAATCCGACCAGGGCGCTCGCGGCTACCATCACGGCAATCTCAAGGAGGCCCTGATCCGGGCGGCGCTCGACCTGATTGCCGCCAAGGGACCGTCCGGGTTCACCTTTGCCGAGGCCGCGCGATCGGCCGGCGTCAGTCCGGCGGCGCCTTACCGCCATTTCCGCGACCGCGATGAACTCATCGCCAACGTAGCGCGGCGCGGCTTCGAGCTGTTCGAGGCCGCGCTCAAGGCCGCCTGGAAGGACGGCCTGCCCGATCCCTCCACCGCCTTCGAGCGCCTCGGCCGTGCCTATCTCGAATTCGCCCGCAGCGAGCCCGCCTATTACGCCGCGATGTTCGAAGCCGGCATTCCGCTGGAGGCGAGCCAAGAGTTGCGCGAGGCCGGGGACCGCGCATTTGCCGTGATCCGAGCGGCCGCCGAGCAACTCGTCGCCCAAATCCCCGCGGCGCGACGGCCACCGGCCTTCATGGTGGCGCTCCACGTCTGGTCGCTCGCTCACGGCATCGCCTCCCTGTTCGGCCGGGGCGATCCCGGCCGGCGCCGCCTGCCGATGCCTCCAGAAGACCTTTTGGAGGCCGGCGTGCTGGTCTATCTGCGCGGCCTCGGATTTCCGGAAAGCCCGAAGTGAGCGATGGAGTCGCAGCCGCTTTCGGCTCGGCTCCTCGCCCCCATCTGAAAGGGCGGCCCGCCTGGGAAACTGGCCCGCGCGCATGCGCTGGGGGACCTTCTTGACACGGAAGTCTGGTTCTCCTACGTATGTGAATGTGATTAACATTCACAATGTGCAGAATCTCCACTGCACAAACTCCACTGTGAGGGTGTCATGCCGATCGTGGCAAAACTCGACGAACTTGGAAGACCAGCCTGGATCCTCATGTTGATCCTCGGCTTCATGTGGTGGTGGCCAGTCGGCCTCATGATCCTCGCCTACATCATCGGGAGCGGACGAATGGGCTGCGGCTATCAGGGCGATCGCTGGCAACGGAAGATGGAACGCCTGCAAGAGAAGATGGATCGCATGCGGGGTCCTGGTGACGTCCGCCGCGATTGGTTCGGCTGCCAGCGTTCCAGCGGCAACCGGGCGTTCGACGAATATCGGACCGAGACCTTGCGCCGTCTCGAAGACGAGCAGCGCGAGTTCCGCGATTTCCTCGAGCGCCTGCGCCAAGCCAAGGACAAGTCTGAATTCGATCAGTTCATGGCCGAGCGGCGCAACCGGCCGCCGGAGCAAGCGCCTACGCAGGCGTAATTCCACCTCTTGGTCCACGATCTGGAAGCCGTCCGCCGTGCGGGCGGCTTTTTTTTGTGGGGCGGGTTTGCGCGAGGCCGCCGGCCGGATCGGAGCGGATACCGCCTGGAATCAAGCGTTTCGCTGCGCACGCGGTCGGGTTGGCAACGCGCGGTGCCCTAACGCGATGTTAACCACGGATGCCGTGTTATGTCGGCGGCCGCAATCGCCCAAGTTTGGACAAGTTTGGCGCTGAACTCGTCTCATCGGCTGCGGCAGGAATTGCGCAGGCTGTAAAGCTCGGCGCGGCGCCAGTTTCGTGCGATCGGTCCGGAAGTTCTGCGGCGCGTATCCTCGCGTTTTTGATGGAAGGGTGGTCCATGAACGAGGTGGCGCAGTCGGCAATACCGCTGGCTTCTTCCGATCTTTCATTGCTTACGCTGTTCATGCAGGCGCATTGGATCGTCAAGGGCGTGATGGTCGGGCTTCTGGTCTGCTCGGTCTGGGTATGGGCGATCGCCGTCGACAAGATGATCCTGTTCACCCGCACCTCGCGCGCCATGGATCGCTTCGAGCAAGCGTTCTGGTCGGGACAGTCGCTGGAAGAACTCTACCGCAGCATATCTTCGCGGCCGAACACCTCGATGGCGGCGCTGTTCGTGGCCGCGATGCGGGAATGGAAGCGCAGCCTGGAAGGCCATGCGCGCTCGTTCGCCGGCCTTCAGATGCGCATCGAGAAGGTGATGAACGTGACCCTCGCGCGCGAGGTCGAGCGGCTGGAGAACCGGCTCCTGGTGCTGGCGACGGTCGGCTCGGCCGGCCCCTTCATCGGCCTGTTCGGCACCGTCTGGGGCATCATGTCGAGCTTCCAGTCGATCGCCGCGTCCAAGAACACCTCGCTCGCGGTGGTGGCGCCGGGCATCGCCGAGGCGCTGTTCGCGACCGCGATCGGCCTCGTGGCCGCCATACCGGCGACCATTTTCTACAACAAGTTCAGTTCCGAGGTGAACAAGCAGGCCCAGCGCCTGGAGGGATTCGCCGACGAATTCTCGGCGATCCTGTCACGTCAGATCGACGAACGCGGGTGAGGGGACCACACAATGGGAATGGGCCTCGCTGGTGGGGGCGGAGGCGGCGGTAAGCGGCGGTATCGCCGGCAGCGCGTGATGAGCGAAATCAACGTGACGCCGATGGTCGACGTCATGCTGGTGCTGCTCATCATTTTCATGGTCTCGGCACCGCTGCTCACGGTCGGCGTGCCCATCGATCTGCCGCAAACCCAGGCCAAAAGCCTCGATCAGAACGCCAAGCCGCTGACCATCTCGGTCAATACCGAGGGCAAGGTGTTCCTGCAGGACAGCGAAATTCCGGTGGGCGACCTCGTGGCGAAGCTCACGGCGGTCACTGCGGCACGGGGCGGATTCGACGAGCGCATCTTCGTGCGTGGCGACCGCAAGGTGGATTACGGGACGGTGATGCGGGTCATGGGGCGGCTGTCTTCGGCCGGATTCCGCAGAGTCGCTTTGGTGACCGAGGTCGAGCAGGGGCAGTGATTCGGGGGATGCGGATTCGGGGGATGCGGACCGACTACACCATTTCGGTGATCGCGCACGCCGTCGTGCTCGGCTGGAGCATGATTTCGTTCGCCGCGAGGCCGCTCGAGAAGACGTCGGCCGATTCGGTCGCCGTCGACATCATTTCCGCGAGCGAACTCTCGCAACTGACCGCCGGCACCAAGACCGCGCCGAAGGTGGCCAAGCCGATGGCGGACAAGGTCGGCGCGCCGACGCACCCACCCGATGACGTGACGGCAAAGGTCTCCGACAAGCCCGAGATCAAGATGGCGGCGGCGACGCCGCCGCCTGCCAAGGCGGAGCCGAAGCCCGATCCGGCTCCCCCGGACAAATCGTCGCCTCCCCCCGAGCCGACCGCGACCAATCAGCCGGCGAAGGCCGAGCCGGATCCGGTCGCCGAAGCCCTCGCCCTCGAGCAGGCCAAGCAGAAGGAGGAGGCCAAGAAGCGCGAAGAGGCCAAGAAGCGGGAAGAGGCTAAAAAGCGCGAAGAAGCGAAGAAACGCGAGGAAGCGCGCAAGCGCGAAGAGGCCAAAAAGCGCGAGGAAGCCAAGTTCGACATCAACCGGATCGAAAACGCCCTGCTCGACAAGCGCGCGCCGCAGCGCCAGGCGGTGATGGGCTCGCTCGTCAATCCGACGCCATCGCTCGGCAGTTCGACCGCGAATGCGCCGCAATTGTCACAGAATGAGGTCGACATGCTTCGCGCCCAGATCCAGGCGTGCTGGAGCCCGCCGGTCGGCGTTCTGGAGGCCAAGGATCTTGTCGTGGTGCTGCAATTCTCGCTCAACCGGGACGGCTCGGTCTCGGGCGAGCCGATCGTGACCAATCGCGGCAGCAACTCGCTGTTCCAGGTTGCCGTGGACAGCGCAACGCGCGCGGTCCTGCGTTGCGGGCCGTACCGCCTGCCGGTCTCGAAATACGAGGCCTGGCGCGACGTCGAAGTGAAGTTTGACCCCAAGGAAATGTTCCGGGGCTGATGGAAGCCCTGACCGATATTGGACGCCCCCCATGACCCATGATTCCCCCCATCAGTCTCCGCCTCGCGGTTCCGGTATTCTGCTTCCCACGCGGCGCCGGGCGCTCGTGCTGGGCGGTGCCGGCATCGGAGCTGCGGCACTCTCGCTCCGTCCGGCGCAGGCCGTGCTCCGTGTCGACGTCAACGAAGGCAATGTTCAGCCGGTCCCGATCGCGATCGCCGATTTTCTCGCCGGCAGCCCGGTGGACGGCGAAACCGCCCGCGGCGTTTCCCAGATCATCACCGGGAACCTGCGCCGCAGCGGCCTGTTCGCGCCGATCGACCCGGCCGCCTTCATCGAAAAGATCACCAACACCGACGTGCCGCCGCGGTTTGCCGACTGGCGGGCGATCAACGCCCAGGCGCTGGTCACCGGACGCGTGACCCGGCAGCCCGACGGCCGGCTCAAGGCCGAGTTCAGGTTGTGGGACGTGCTCGGCGGCGGCCAGCAGGCCGGCCAGCAGTATTTCACCACGCCGGACAATTTCCGCCGCATCGCCCACATCATCTCCGATGCGATCTACGAGCGGCTGACCGGCGAGAAGGGCTATTTCGACAGCCGCGTGGTGTTCGTCGACGAGACCGGGCCGAAGGAGCGCCGCGTCAAGCGCCTCGCCCTGATGGACCAGGACGGTGCCAACCTGCGTTATCTGACCCGGGGCGACGACCTCGTGCTGACGCCGCGCTTCTCGCCGTCGACGCAGGAGATCACGTACATGTCGTTTGGGCAGGGCGAGCCGCGGGTCTACCTGCTCAATATCGAAACCGCCCAGCGCGAGATCGTCGGCAACTTTCCCGGCATGAGCTTCGCGCCGCGGTTTTCGCCCGATGGCCAGCGCGTCATCATGAGCCTCCAGCAGGGCGGCAATTCCAACCTGTTCGTGATGGACCTGCGGTCCAAGGCGACCACCCGCCTGACCGACACGCCGGCGATCGACACCTCGCCGTCCTATTCGCCGGACGGCACCCGCATCTGCTTCGAATCGGATCGGGGCGGGAAGCCGCAGATCTATGTCATGGCGGCGGGCGGCGGGCCGGCCCAGCGCATCAGCTTCGGCGACGGTTCCTATTCGACCCCGGTGTGGTCGCCCCGCGGCGACGCCATAGCGTTCACCAAGCTGACCCAGGGCCAGTTCGCGATCGGCACCATGCGGCCGGACGGGCAGGGCGAGCGCATCCTCACCGAGGGCTATCACAACGAAGGACCGACCTTCGCGCCCAACGGCCGCGTCGTGATGTTCTTCCGCGATCCCGGCGGCAGTGCCGGGCCTGCGCTTTTTACGATCGACCTCACCGGCCGCAACGAGCAGCGGATCCCGACACCGGGATTCGCATCCGATCCGGCGTGGTCACCGCTGCTGTCCTGAGCGGTACCACGGAAACAACGCTGGATCGGCTAAACTTTAGGCAAATGTACGCGCGTGCGGATGAATGGGACTGGCGCGTAGAGGGAATTAGTGCGGCGCCCCGATCTCGCCGTGTTGACGCCCCATTAACCATTCCAATTGGTTTCTAGTAATTCTGCGTAGAGATACCGGCGCGGCAAGGCCTCATCAAGGTTGATAAAACCTTCGCTTAACGATCGGCCTGCTACACCGTGGGGATGATGCCAGGGCTGGGGGGACTTCCGGCCGTGATACAGGCAAGAAGGAGTATCGCATGCCGCAAGTCATGCGTCTGGCCCATGGGGCAAAGATAGCAGCGGTTCTTTTCGTCGCCCTCGCCATGGCCGGCTGCGCCAACAAAGGCGATATGGGTGGAGCGCTGGCGGGCACGGCGGTGCCGGGCAGCCAGCAGGACTTCGTGGTCAATGTGGGCGACCGCGTGTTTTTCGAGAGCGATCAAACCGACCTGACGGCGCAGGCGCAGGCCACCCTCGACAAGCAGGCCCAGTGGCTCCAGACCTATAATCGCAGCAGCTTCACCATCGAGGGGCATGCCGACGAGCGCGGCACCCGCGAATACAACATCGCGCTGGGCGCCCGCCGCGCACAGTCGGTGCGCGACTATCTCGCGTCGCGCGGCATCGACCAGTCGCGGATGCGTACGATCTCCTACGGCAAGGAGCGTCCGGTCGCAGTTTGCAACGACATTTCCTGCTGGTCTCAGAATCGCCGTGCCGTGACGGTGCTCAGCGCCAGTTCCTGATTTTCAGCTGCGGGGGTGGGGGCGGCCGGCGCTCTTCGGAGCGCCGGCCGTATTTTTGCGTGTCGTCGCGTCCGTTGAGTTGCGGTGGTCACATCGTGATGAAACCCGGGCGGCCGACCGCGGCCAGTCACAATTTCGACGTAGCCTCGACTAATCTGGACACGTGCTTTTTGACGCCGGATGTAAGCGAGAATGATGAACCGTCTCACCGTTGCCGGGTGTTCTGTCGCGTGGCTTCTCGCGGCAGCGCCGGCCATGGCGCAGAGCGCCGGCGGCGACCTCTACATCAAGGTCGATCAGCTGGAAAATCAGGTCCGCCAGATGACCGGGGCGATCGAGCAGCTTCAGTATCGCAATCAGCAGCTCGAGGCGGCGCTCAAGCGCCTTCAGGATGAATTCGACGCCCGCTCACCCGGCGGTCCCCGGGTTGCGGCGCAGGCGGTCCCGGGCCGTCCCGCCGTGCAGCCGGGTGCCCCCATGGCGCCGCCGCCTGCCGCCGCGTCGGGCCGGCGGTCCGATGCGTTCGACCCATCGCAAAGCCCTGGTGCGCCGGGGATGCCGCGGACGCTCGGCGCGCCGTCTTCGATCATGGCGGCGGAAGAGCTTCCGCCTCCCGGAGCCGTGCCGGCGCCTGCTTCCGGCGCCCGCGTCGCCGGCGCTCCGCTCGATCTCGGCAGCATGTCGACCGCCACGCCTGTTGCGCCGCGCCCGCCGGCGACGGCGATGACCAGCCTCGGCCAGCCGCCGCGTTCGCCGGTCGGCGGCGCCGTGACAGCGCCGCCGTCGCAGTCGCCGCACGACGCCTATGATCTCGGCTACGGCTACTTGCTGCATAAGGACTATGCCCTCGCCGAGGAGACGTTCCGCGACTTCCTGCGGCGCTATCCGAGCGATCGGCTCGCGGCCGAAGCGCAATACGGGCTGGGCGAAAGCATGTTCCAGCGCCAGAACTATCGTGATGCCGCCGATGCCTTCCTGGCGCTGTCGAAGAAATACGAGGCCAGCGCCAAGGCGCCGGATTCGCTGCTGCGGCTCGGTCAGTCGCTCGCAGCCCTGAACGAGAAGGAGCTCGCCTGCGCGACGTTCGGCGAGGTCACCCGCAAATATCCGCGCGCCTCGCTGACGGTGAAGCAGGGGGTCGAGCGGGAGCAGAAGCGTGGCCACTGCTGAGTCGTCCGGGCGCCCAGCCGATCGGCGATGTCGAAGCCGACGGACTGTTTGCCGATTTCGTTGACGAGCCTTCCCTGGTGGTCGCGGTCTCGGGCGGCGCCGACTCCACGGCGTTGCTTTACCTCCTGGCGCGGTGGAAAATGCGTCACCGGAGTTCGCCGCAGCTCTACGCCGTGACCGTCGACCACGGCCTGCGCCCGGGCTCGCGCGCCGAAGCTGCCGCGGTGAAGCGGATCGCGCTGCGGCTTGGTGTCGCTCATCGCACCGTGCGCTGGGCCGGTGAGAAGCCCCGAACCGGCCTGCAAGAAAAAGCCCGTGCGGCGCGCTACCGCCTGCTGGAGGCGGTGGCCCGGAGGATCGGCGCGCGGCGCCTCGTCACCGCGCATACGCTCGAGGATCAGGCCGAGACCGTGCTGTTTCGTATCGCTCGCGGGAGCGGTCTTGCCGGACTCGCGGCGATGGCGCGGATCGCCCCGGTCCCTCGGGCGGGCATGCGCGACGCACGGGGCAGACCAGCGTTGGTGCGCCCCCTGCTCGACATCCCCAAGGCGCGGCTGGTCGCTACGTTGAGCGCCGCCGGCATCGATCATGCGAACGATCCCAGCAATGCCGATCCCCGCTTTGCCCGCGTGCGGTGGCGGCAGTTGGCGCCGGCTCTGGCTGCGGAAGGCCTGACGGCGCAACGCCTTGTCCAGCTGGCGCACCGCGTGCGCCGCAACGAAGCGGCGATCGAAGCCGCGGTCACGGCGGCGTTCGAACATCTCGGCTCGCGCCCGGCGGCGCACGCGATCGCGTTTGACGTCAGCGGCTTGCGTGATCACCCGGCGGAGATCGCCTTGCGCCTGGTGGGCCGGGCAGCGGGCGAGGTCGGCGACGAGGGGCCGGTCGAGCTCGGCAAGCTGGAGCGCCTGTGCGAATCACTGTTCGCGGCCCTCGACCAGCCGGACGCGCAATTCCGCCGGACGCTGGCCGGCGCCATGGTCTCGCTTCAAAGCGATCGTCTGATCGTCGAGCGGGCGCCGCCGCGTCGTTCACGGAGTTGAAACCGTGTCGACATTTGCCCCGATGGCCGTCGGCGGCGCGGGCGAACCGTTCATCGGCCGGGTGCTATATTCGCCGAACCGGGCGAGGCCTGCTTGGCAGGGGCGGCGCGTGCACCTACATTGGGGTCCGACGGTGGCGGGGCGGTCGGGAGGATTTCCGTCGAAGGCGCCTGAGCTTCGCACCAAGAGGAACGTTGGATGAATGCCAATTTGCGCAATTTCGCCTTGTGGGTGATCATTGTCCTGTTGCTGCTTGCGCTGTTCACGGTATTCCAGAATCCCGGCCAGCGGTCGACGCCCCAGGATATCTCGTTCTCGCAACTGCTGAATGACGTCGACCAGGGCAAGGTCCGCGACGTCGTCATCCAGGGGCCCGAGATTCACGGCACCTACACCGACGGCCGCGGTTTCAGCACCTATGCGCCCAACGATCCGACCCTGGTGCAGCGCCTCTACGGCAAGGGCGTCACCATCACAGCGCGTCCGTTGCAGGACAACGTGCCGTGGTTCGTCGGCCTTCTCGTCTCGTGGCTGCCCTTCATCGCACTGATCGGCGTGTGGATCTTCCTGTCCCGCCAGATGCAGGGGGCGGGCGGCAAGGCGCTGGGCTTCGGCAAGTCGCGGGCGAAGCTGCTGACCGAGGCCCACGGCCGCGTCACCTTCGAGGACGTCGCCGGCGTCGACGAGGCCAAGCAGGACCTCCAGGAGATCGTCGAGTTTCTGCGCGACCCCGGCAAGTTCCAGCGGCTCGGCGGGCGGATTCCGCGCGGCGTGCTGCTGGTCGGCCCGCCGGGCACCGGTAAGACCCTGCTCGCCCGCGCCATCGCCGGCGAGGCCAACGTCCCCTTCTTCACGATTTCCGGCTCCGACTTTGTCGAGATGTTCGTCGGTGTCGGCGCGAGCCGCGTGCGCGACATGTTCGAGCAGGCCAAGAAGAACGCACCGTGCATCATCTTCATCGACGAAATCGATGCGGTCGGCCGCCACCGCGGCGCAGGCCTCGGCGGCGGCAATGACGAGCGCGAGCAGACCCTCAACCAACTGCTGGTCGAGATGGACGGCTTCGAGGCGAACGAGGGCATCATCCTCATCGCGGCGACCAACCGTCCGGACGTGCTCGATCCCGCGCTGCTCCGCCCCGGCCGTTTCGACCGGCAGGTCGTGGTGCCCAATCCCGATGTCGTGGGTCGCGAGCAGATCCTGAAGGTCCATGTGCGCAAGGTTCCGCTGGCGCCCGACGTCAACCTCAAGACGGTGGCGCGTGGCACCCCGGGCTTCTCCGGCGCCGATCTCATGAACCTCGTCAACGAAGCGGCCTTGATGGCGGCACGCCGCAACAAGCGGATGGTGACGCAGATCGAGTTCGAGGACGCCAAGGACAAGGTGATGATGGGCGCCGAGCGCAAGTCGCTGGTGATGACGGAGGAGGAGAAGCTCCTCACCGCCTATCACGAAGGCGGCCACGCCATCGTCGCCCTCAATGTCAAGGCGACCGATCCCGTGCACAAGGCCACGATCATCCCGCGCGGCCGGGCGCTCGGCATGGTGATGCAGCTTCCCGAGCGCGACAAGCTGTCGATGAGCCTGGAGCAGATGACCTCGCGGCTCGCCATCATGATGGGCGGCCGGGTTGCGGAAGAGCTCGTGTTCGGTCGCGACAAGGTCACGTCCGGCGCGGCGTCGGACATCGAGCAGGCGACCAAGCTCGCCCGCATGATGGTGACGCGCTGGGGCCTGTCGAACGAACTCGGCACCGTCGCTTATGGCGAGAACCAGGAAGAAGTCTTCCTCGGCTACTCGGTGGCGCGCCAGCAGAACATCTCGGAGTCGACGGCGCAGAAGATCGATTCGGAGATCCGGAGGCTGGTCGAGGCGGGCTATCAGGAAGCCAACGACATTCTGACCAGCAAGCGCGACGAGCTCGAGCTCCTGGCCCGTGGCCTGCTCGAATTCGAAACGCTGTCCGGCGATGAGATCAAGGATCTCATCAACGGCAAGCGGCCGCGCCGCGAATCGACGATCGAGCCGTCGACGCCGCGTTCGTCGGCGGTGCCCAATGCCGGCAAGCCGCGGCCGCGGCCCGAGACCGGCGGCATGGAGCCCCAGCCGCAGGCGTGATGGCGATCCCGGCCCGGCGCGTTCCGGCCGGTCCCGATCTGAAGGGCGGCGCTCGGATCACCTGTCCGGCGCCGCCTTTTGCATGCCGGGGCCGATCTCATGGCGCGGCCACATGGTCGCGACCACGGTCGCGATGGACGCTAGAACGGCCGCGACGAGCGCCACCACGGCGGGCCAGCCGCCGATGTTCCAGACCAGCCCCGGCACGAAACCGCCCACGCTGCCGCCGACATAGAAGCTGCTCACATAGAGCCCCACCGCCGACGAGCGGCCCTCATGGACGGTCGAGGTGACGAAGCCGGTCGACACCGCCTGGCAGATCATGCCCGCGAAGGCGCACAGCACGAGGCCGAGCACGATGATGGTGATCGGCGCGGCGAGCAGCAGGCCGAGCCCGACCGCCCACACCGTCATCAGCCTGAGAATGAGACCGCGGCGGCCGAACCGGGTGACCGCCCAACCGGACAGCGGTGCGCAGGCGGTGCCGGCGAGATAGGTGACGAACAGCAGGCCGAGCGCCGCCGGCGAAAAGTTGTAGGGCGGCGCCGCGAGGTGAAAGCTCACATAGGTGAAGACCGCGATGAAGTTGAACAGCACGCCGAACCCGACGGCGTAGATCGCGATGAGCCGGGGGTTGGCAAGGTGGCGCAACATCTGGCGGCCCGAGGCGAGGAAGCCTTCGGAACGCTTGAATCGGGTCTCGCGCGGCAGCATCACCACCACGGCGACGGCGCCGGCGAGCGACATCGCCGCCAGCACGAGAAAGGCGCCGCGCCAGCCGACCGCGGCGGAGAGAAGGCCCGGGATCAGTCGGCCGCAGAACCCGCCGATGCTCGATCCGGCGACGTAGAGGCCGGCGACGCCCGCGATCTGCGCCGGCGGCCATTCGTCACCCACATAGGCGAGCGCGACGGTGAAGATCGGCGGCAGCATCAGGCCCTGGATGAATCGCCAGACGATGATGGTGTGAACGTCGCTCGCCATCGCCACCATGACGGTCGGCACCGCCGCGGCGAACATTGCCGCGGTGATCAGCCGCTTGCGGCCCAGCACGTCGGCGATGGCGCCGGTGAACGGTGCGGTGAGCGCGATCGCCAGCGTGCCGGCGGTGATCATCGCGCTGATCTCGGCCGGCCCGACCCCGAATTCGCGCGCCAGCTCCGGCAGCAGGGCCTGCGGCGCGTACAGGTTGAGGAACGTGCAGAAGCCCGTGATCGCGATGGCGAAACGCCGCAGGTCGAAGGCCATGAGCACGGGTCGATCGTTCGGTAAACCAGCTGTCGGTTGTGCCACGGCGCTCCGCCCCAGGACAGGGCTTCCGCCGCATGGCGGCCGACGGCAGCCGGCGTTCCGGCGCAGTGCTGGGGTCGGACGCGCTTGACCCCGCGGGGCGGCTCCTCGAAAGATCGCGGCCGCGGCGTGCCGTTCGCGACCGCGACATTGCGCCGAACTCAGGAGGAATGCGTGCTCATTGACCATCGCTACTATCGGATCAAGCCGGGAATGGTGCCTGCTCATCTCGACATTTACGAACAGCATGGCTTTGCCGCCCAGTCGCGGCATCTCGGCAAGCCGTTCGCCTATCTCTTCACGGAGAGCGGCGAGGTGAACACGCTCGTCCACATGTGGCTCTACGACGACGTCGCGGATCGCGCCAAGAAGCGCGCCGCCATGGCCGCCGACCCGGAGTGGCAGAACTATCTGCGCCTCAACAACGAGGCCGGATATGTGGTGTCGCAGCAGAACAACCTGATGCTGCCGACCCGGTTCGCGCCGATCGAGCGCTGACCGCGCCGGATGCGCGCCTGACTGCCTTGCGTCGTCATTCCGGGGCGCGCGAAAGCGCGTGCCCGGAATCCCCGGCGGAACGGGCGGAGCGAGGGTCTGAATTCCGGGTTCGGCGCGTTGCGCCACCCCGGAATGAACGTCTCGGGCACCATCTGCGGTGCGAGGACAAGGCCCCACCTTGCCTCTATAAGGGTGCCATCTGAAACGCCGCGCCTTCCTTTTTTGCGCGCGACTTCGTTGCAAGGCCGGGAACAGCTGACATGAAAGCCAAGGACAATCTGCGCACCGCCGCCGAGGTGCTGGTCGACCAGTTGATCGTCAATGGGGTCAAGCACGCCTTCTGCGTGCCGGGCGAAAGCTATCTCGCGGTGCTTGACGCGTTTCACGACCGCGACATCGCCGTCACCGTGTGCCGCCACGAAAGCGGCGCGGCGATGATGGCCGAAGCGGTCGGCAAGGTGACGGGGCATCCCGGCATCTGCTTCGTCACCCGCGGTCCGGGCGCTACCAACGCGTCGGCGGGAATTCATATCGCCCAGCAGGATTCCTCGCCGATGATCGTGTTCGTCGGCCAGATCGCCCGCGACATGCGCGAGCGCGAGGCCTTCCAGGAGCTCGACTACCGCGCGGTGTTCGGCACCATGGCCAAATGGGCAACCGAGATCGACGATCCGGCCCGGGTGCCGGAGATCGTCTCGCGCGCTTTCCATGTGGCGACCAGCGGCCGCCCTGGGCCCGTGGTCATTGCGCTGCCGGAGGACATGCTGGTCGAACGGGTCGCGGTCGCCGACGCCCCGCCGTTCCGACCGGTGGAGACGTCGCCCGGCGCCGCGGAGATGGCCGAGCTCGCCGACCTCATCGCCAAGGCGGAGCGCCCGATCTTCATCCTCGGCGGCAGCCGGTGGTCGGAGGCGGGGACCGAAGCCATCGCCCGGTTCGCGGAAAAATTCTCGATGCCGATCGCCACGAGCTTCCGCCGCGCCCATCTCTTCAACCCGCTGCATCCCTGCTACGCCGGCGATCTCGGCATTGGGCCCAACCCCAAGCTGCTGGCGCGGGTCAAGGCGGCCGATCTCGTCGTCCTCGTCGGCGGCCGGCTCGGCGAGATGCCGAGCCAGGGTTACACGCTGTTCGATATCCCGACGCCGCAGACCACCTTCGTGCACGTCCATCCCGGTGCCGAGGAACTCGGGCGGGTGTACCGGCCGAATCTCGCGATCAACGCAACGCCGGCGGCGTTCGCGCTCGCCGCCGCCGCGCTGCCGCCGCCAGCCTCGCCGTCCTGGCGCAACGACATCAAGACCGCGCACGACGATTATCTCGCCTTCTCCGAGAAGCCCACCACGGTGCCCGGTGGCGTCAACCTCGGAGAGATCGTGGTCTGGCTGCGCGAAAATCTTCCCGACGACGCCTTCATGTGCAATGGCGCCGGCAACTTCTCCGGCTGGATCCATCGGTTCTACCGGTTCCGCAAATTCGCCACCCAGCTCGCTCCGATGGCGGGATCGATGGGCTATGGCTTCCCCGCGGCGATCGCCATGAAGCGGCTCTATCCCGAGCGCACCTCGGTCGCGATCTGCGGGGACGGCGACTTCCTCATGACGGGGCAGGACTTCGCGACCGCGGTGCAGTTCGGCCTTCCGGTCATCGCCATCATCGCCGACAACGGCATCTACGGCACCATTCGCATGCACCAGGAGCGCGAATACCCGGGCCGTATTTCCGCGACCGCACTGCGCAACCCCGATTTCGCCGCCTATGCGAAGGCGTTCGGCGGTTTCGGGGTGAAGGTCGAGAAGACCGCGGACTTTGCCGCGGCGTTCCGCGAGGCCGAGAAGTCCGGGCTGCCCGCGATCATCCACCTCAAGGTCGATCCCGAGGCGATTACGCCGATGACGACGCTCACCAAGATCCGCGAGACGGCGATGGCGCGTCAGCACTGACCGTCGCGGCCAGGGAAGACTCGCGCGGAGGAACGGTCGATCGTCAGGAGCTGAGCCGGGCACGCATGGCCTACCGCCGCACGGAACGGGTGATCGCGCGTCTCGCCGCCCGCCAGGAGGCGATCGTCGCGGCTGCGCGGGCGCTGGCGAGCGAAAAGGGGATGGCTGCGGTCCAGATCGCCGCGGTGGCGGAGCGCGCCGGCATCGCCGCCGGCACCGTCTACCGCTATTTCTCGTCCAAGGACGATCTCGTTTCCGCGGTCGTCGTCGTCATTTCCGAGCGGGAAATTGCGGCGATCCGCAGGGCCGCGGCGGCAGCGCCTGGCCCGCTGTCGGCGTTGGCGACGGCGATCCTGACCTTTGCCGTCCATATGCTGCGTGAGCGCCGGCTGTCGTTCGCCGTGCTCGCCGGAGCGGCCGAAGGCGATGCCGCGACCGAGCGGTTGGCCTTCCGCCGCCGGCTGGCGGAAGAGTTCGCAGAGCGCATCCGCGTCGCCATCGCGGCGGGCCACCTTCCCCAACAGGACGCCGCCTTCGCCGCCGCGGCGGTGATCGGGGCGCTCGTGGCGGGGCTGGTTGGTGAGCTTTTCGAGACACCGCAGGCGCCGGACGCCCGATTGGGCGCTGCGCAGGCGCTCACCCTGTTCGCCTTACGGGGCCTCGGCATCGCCGACGCGCGCGCCCGTGGCCTGGTGGTCCAGGCAGGTGGTGGAACTCAATGACGGCCCGAGCGGCCTCGGACCCGCGCGTCAATGCGCCATCAGGGTCGGTACCGTCATGGTCTGGAGAATGCCGCGGGTGGTGCCGCCGAGCACGAATTCCCGCAGCCGCGAATGGCCGTAGCCGCCCATCACCATGAAGTCGACCGCATTGTCCGCCGCAAAGGACAGAATGGTGTTGGCGACATCGACATCCTCCGCGACGAGCTGCCGGACATCGACGTTGAGCCCGTGGCGGGCAAGGTGCTGGCCGATCTCGACGCCGGGCACCTCATCCTTCTTGGTCCGGCCGTTGGCCACCAGGACGACGTCGACCGCCTTGGCGCGCTCGAGGAACGGCATCGCGTCGCCGATCGCGCGGGCGGCGCCATGGCTGCCGTCCCAGGCCACCAGCACGCGGTCGAGCTTGAGGGGGGCCTTCTGGATGTACGGCACGATCACCACGGGGCGGCCCGATTGGAACAGGCCCGCCTCGACGATGAGGTCGTCGCCGTTGGGCCGGTCGGGCTCCTGCTGCTTGGCGACGGCGAGGTCGAAATGGCGGGCAATCCGGCCGAACAGGGCGATCGCGTCGCCGAGACTCGTCTGATAGAGGCGGTGCTCGAAGGAGAGCGCATTGCGGCTCGCCGCAGCTTCGAAGCGATCGATCGCCACCTTGGCGGCCGCGCCGGTCTCTTCCCGCTGGACGTCCACCCAGGTGGACGAAAGGCCGTCGAGCACCGCCGGCGTCACCACGGGATCGAAGGCGAAGGCCGTTGCAGCGATGTGCGCTTCGAACGCAGCGGCGATGGAAATGGCGAATTCCGCGGCCGGGTCGTGATCGGTCTCCAGGGTGAGGTTCACGACAAGGTCTTTGATCATCGCCCGATCTCCCGGCTCGCCGCAACTGTGCGGGTCTTTGAGAAGCTCGCAGTCCCCGGTGGAGATCACGCCTCCGGGGGATCGCTCCTCGCGGAAATCGTGGCGCAGCGCGGGCCGCCAAGCCTGCTTAGACGGCTTCCCCGCTGCCGTTCTTGATCGACGTCAACAGCAGGCGCGGGGCGGGTCTCGCCGCCCCGCGGCGCGAATCACTTCTTGGCGTTGCCGTCCTTGTCGAACTGCGAGACGTAGGACCACAGATCGCCGAGTTCCTTCTCGTTCTTGATGCCGGCGAAGATCATCTTGGTGCCGGGAACCTTGGCCCGCGGATCCTTGATGTATTCCTTGAAGATCGCCTCGTCCCAGGTGATGCCTGAATTCTTGTTGGCGTCGCTGTAGTTGAAGCCAGCCACGGTCCCGGACTTGCGCCCGTTCAAGCCGTTGAGTTCGGGGCCAACCTTGTTGGTCGCGTCCGGGCCGATGTTATGGCAGGGGGCGCACTTGCGGAACGACTTTTCGCCCGCTTCCACGTCCTGGGCGAGCGCCGCCCCGGTCGATATCATCAACCCGACCGCAACAAACACGAATTGTCTCATGTTGACATCTCCTTGCGCTGGCTTCGAGCGTCCGTGGTGGGAGCTCGTGGGCGCTCCTTTTCCGGCTTTTGAGCCCCCAAGGATGGTTCGAATGGCGCTGTTGCCGGCCGCTGTCAACGGCGAATCGCCCCAGGCACGGCCGAAGCGGCCGCATTGAACTTATCCCGGTCGGATTCTCGCGCTAGAAGAATGGGGTTACGGAGATTCGCCATGCCGGTCGAAATGCCCGCCCGCGACCAAGCCGTGCTCAAGCGCCGCAGTGAGATCGTGCGGGCGCTGCGCGGCCTCGTGCCCAATGACGGGGTCATTTCGGCCGAGCACGAGATGCGGCCCTACGAGTCCGACGCCCTCACCGCCTATCGTCAGCTTCCCATGGTCGTGGTGCTGCCGCGGACGGTGGAGGAGGTCTCCGCCGTGCTGCGCTACTGCCACGCCAACGGCATCAAGGTGGTGCCACGCGGCGCCGGAACCTCGCTCTCGGGCGGCGCCTTGCCGCTCGGCGACGGCGTGCTGCTCGGCATGGCGCGGTTCAACCGTATCCGCGACATCGATTTCGCCAACCGCATCGCGGTGGTCGAGCCGGGCGTCACCAATCTCGCCATCACCCAGGCGGTGGCGCATCGCGGTTTCTACTACGCGCCCGACCCCTCATCGCAGATCGCCTGCACCATCGGCGGCAACGTGGCGGAGAATTCCGGCGGCGTGCACTGCCTCAAATACGGCATGACCGCCAACAACGTTCTCGGCTGTGAGGTCGTTCTGATGAACGGCGAGGTGATCCGTCTCGGCGGCAGGCATCTCGATGCCGGCGGCTACGATCTGCTGGGGCTCTTCATCGGCTCCGAAGGGCTGCTCGGGATCGTCACCGAGGTGACGGTGCGAATCCTGCAGAAGCCGGAATGCGCGCGTGCGGTTCTGATCGGGTTCCCCGATGCCGCGGACGCCGGGGCCTGCGTCGGCCGCATCATCGGGGGCGGGATCATTCCTGCCGGGATCGAGATGATGGACAAGCCGGCGATCCACGCCGTCGAAGAGTTCGTCCACGCCGGATACCCCCTCAACGTCGAGGCGATCCTCATCGTGGAACTCGACGGCCCTCAGGCCGAGGTCGATCACCTCGTCTCCAAGGTCTCGGAGATTGCGCTCGACTGCCGCGCCACCACCCTGCGCACTTCGAACTCGGAGGCGGAGCGTCTGTTGTTCTGGGCGGGCCGCAAGGCGGCGTTTCCGGCCGCGGGCCGAATCTCGCCCGATTATCTCTGCATGGACGGCACCATCCCGCGCGCCATGCTGCCGACCGTGCTGCAGCGCATGCGCGAAATGTCGCACCACTACGGGCTGCGTATCGCCAACGTGTTCCACGCCGGTGACGGCAACCTCCACCCCCTCATCCTGTACGACGCCAACCAGCCGGGCGAGTTGGAGCGTGCGGAGGCGTTCGGGGCCGACATCCTCAAGTTGTGCGTCGAGGTCGGCGGCGTGCTTACCGGCGAGCACGGCGTCGGCGTCGAAAAGCGCGACCTGATGCCGGTGATGTTCTCCGAGATCGATCTCGACCACCAGCAGCGCGTCAAGTGCGCCTTCGACGAGAAGGGGCTGCTCAATCCGGGCAAGGTGTTTCCGACGCTCCGTCGATGCGCCGAGCTCGGCCGCATGCATGTGAGCGGCGGCCAACTGCCGTTTCCCGACATTCCGCGTTTCTGATCCGCGGTCCCGAACCCATGGAAGGAACTCTCGAGCCCCGCGACCGCGCCGACGTCGAAGCCGCCGTGCAATGGGCCCTCGGCAGCGGCAAGGCGGTCGAGGTCGTCGGCCGCGGCTCCAAGCGCGCGCTCGGCCGTCCCGCCCAATACGACGCGACCCTCGACATGTCGGCGTTGTCCGGGGTGACGCTGTACGAGCCGCAGGAGCTGGTGCTGTCGGTGAAGGCGGGGACCCCGCTCGCCGAGGTCGAAGCGCTGCTCGCCGCCGAGGGCCAGGAGCTGGCCTTCGAGCCGATGGACTATGGGCCGGTCCTCGGCGAACCGGTGGGGCGAAGCACCATCGGCGGCGCCCTGGCGGCGAACCTGTCGGGCCCGCGGCGCATCAAGGTGGGTGCGGCGCGCGACCATTTCCTCGGCGTGACCGCGGTCTCCGGGCGCGGGGAGACGTTCAAATCGGGCGGTCGCGTGGTCAAGAATGTCACCGGCTATGACCTGTGCAAACTGCTGGCGGGATCGTGGGGGACGCTCGGGGTCATGACCGACGTCACTCTCAAGGTCCTCCCCCGGTGCGAGACGGAAGCCACCCTCGTGCTTCATGGGCTCGATGAAACCAGGGCCTGCGAGGCCATGGCACGGGCGATGGGATCTTCGTTCGACGTGTCGGGAGCGGCGCATCTGCCGGACTACCTCGCAGCACGTCTCGACCTTCTCGGACGTCCCGACGCGGCGACCCTGCTTCGCATCGAAGGGGTGGCGCCGTCGGTGCGCCATCGCATCGGGGCGCTCGAGCACGCGTTGCGCGGACCTCCCGTGACACGGCTCGACGACGCAGCGTCGCGTTCGCTGTGGCGCACGATTCGCGACGTTCGGCCGTTCGATGCCGACAGCGAGGTCGGCGAACGGCCGCTGTGGCGCATCTCGACGGCGCCCACCCGGGGGTGCGAACTGGTGAGCCGGATTTCTCCCGCGTCGCAGGTGTTCCTCGACTGGGCCGGCGGCCTCGTGTGGATTGCACCGCCCGCGGCGCCGGACGCCGGTGCGGCCGGGATCAGGCGCGCCGTGGCCGAGGTCGGCGGCCACGCCACGCTGGTCCGCGGCCCGGCCTCGGCGCGCGCCTCCATCGACGTGTTCCAGCCGGCCGATGCGGCGCTCGCGGCGCTGACGAAGCGCGTCAAGGAAAGCTTCGACCCCAAGCGAGTGCTCAACCCTGGACGGATGTGGGCTGGCGTCTAGACATGCAGACCTCGTTTTCCCTCGCCCAACTCGCCGATCCCGATATCGCGGAGGCCGACAAAATCCTGCGCGCCTGCGTCCATTGCGGCTTCTGTACCGCGACCTGCCCGACCTACCTCCTGCTCGGGGACGAGGACGATTCGCCGCGCGGCCGCATTTATCTGATCAAGGACATGCTGGAAAAGGGCGAGCCGGCCCGCCGCGAAGTCGTCAAGCACATCGACCGCTGCCTCTCGTGTCTCTCCTGCATGACCACCTGCCCCTCGGGCGTCCATTACATGCACCTCGTGGATCATGCCCGCGATCACATCGAGCAGACCTATCGGCGGCCGTTCGGCGATCGCATGCTGCGGGAGCTGCTGGTCAGGATGCTGCCGGACCCCAAGCGATTCCGGATGGCGCTCATCGCCGGCTTCCTGGCCAAGCCGCTGCGGCCGCTGCTGCGCCTCGCCGGGCTCAAACGAATCAGTGCCATGCTTGCACTGGCGCCGGCGCGGTTTCCGCGGCGCCCCGCAGCGGTCCCGAAACTCTCTCCTGCGGCATGGCCGCGGCGCGGGCGAGTCGCTCTGCTGTCGGGTTGCGTCGCCAATACATTGGCGCCTGAAATCAACGCGGCGGCGATTCGGGTTCTAAATCGCCATGGTTTTGATGTGGTGACTGCGCCGGGCGAAGAATGTTGTGGATCACTTGCCCATCACATGGGGCGAGAAAGCGAGGCGCTCGCATCCGCGCGACGAAATATCTCCGCGTGGGTTGCTGAAATCGACGGCGAGGGATTGGACGCAATCCTCACCACCGCGTCGGGATGCGGAACCACCATGAAGGATTACGGCTTCATGCTGCGCAGCGATCAGAGCGCTGCCGAGGACGCTGCGCGGGTCAGCGGCAAGGTGCGGGACATCTCTGAATTCATAAGTGAAATCAGTCACTTGAAGTATGTGATTCGAGAGCCCTTGGCGGTCGCCTATCATGCGGCGTGCTCGCTCGCCCATGGCCAGCGCGTCAACGCGCAGCCCCGCGACATGCTCGCGAGGGCGGGATTCGACGTCAAAGAAATTCCGGAAGGTCACATCTGCTGCGGCTCGGCCGGGACCTACAATCTGCTTCAACCCGATTTGGCAAATCGGTTGCGTGATCGCAAAATCGCGCATATCCAAGATATTGCGCCTGATTTGATTGCGGCCGGTAATATTGGCTGCATAACCCAAATCGCATCGGGTACTGGAATTCCGGTTGTTCATCCGATCGAATTAATCGACTGGGCGACCGGAGGACCGGCGCCAAAGGCGCTCGAAGGAAGAGGACAGCCAGCGTAATCGGCAGCCGAGTGAGTTGTCCCAGAGTTGAAACACAGTCCGCAGCTGATCGAGTCTTGATTATCCCGGTGGGCATCGGAAGGTCAGCCGCAACGATCGGGAGAACGATCATGGCGAAGAAACCGAAAAAGGCGAAAAAAGACAAAAAAGAAAAGAAGGCCAAAAAGCTGGCCGCGGCGATGAAGGCGGCTGCGAAGCAGAAGGCAGGCAAGAAGGTCACGGCGAAGAAGCCAGCCAAGGCGACCAAAGCGACCAAAGCGAAAAAGACGGCCAAGAAGGCTGCTGCGCCCGCAAAGAAAGCCGCCAAGAAAGCCGCCGAGAAATCCACCAAGAAAGTTGCCAAGCCTGCGAAGGTGGCGAAGAAGTCGCCTCTTACCAAGGCTGTCGCGAAGGCGGCCTCGGCGCCCAAGCCGGTTGCGACGAAACCCAAGCTTTCCGCTCCAAAGCCGGCGGTGGCTCCGAAGTCTGCCGCCAAGCCTGTTGCCGCCAAGCCGGTTGCAGCCAAGCCGGTCGCAGCCAAGCCGGTTGCTCCCGCAGCGGCTCCGCCCGCTGCGAAACCGCCGGCTCCCAAGCCGATGATGGCCAACCCGGTGATGCCGAAGCCTGCAGTGCCACTTGCGCCGAAACCCGCGGCACCGGCACCGAAACCCGTGGCGGCCGCACCGAAGCCCGCGGCACCCGCACCGAAGCCCGCTGGTCCCGCCGCCGCGGCCCCGGCAGCCCCGGTCCCTGCTGCCGCGGCGCCGCGACCGACGGCTCCGCCACCCGTGCCGCCTCGTCCCGCCGCTCCGCCGGCTGCCGCTCCGCGGCCGCCTGCGCCTGCGCCGTCCCATGCTGCGCCACCGCCGGCTGCCCATGTGGCGCCGCCGCGGCCGGCTGCTCCGGCTCCGACTGCTCCCGCAATGCCATCATCAGGAGCAAGCACGGGGTCGTCTCACGGCCCGAGCGGCTCCGGCGGCGCCTAGCACGAACAGGCGACAGGCACGGGCGCCTATAGCGACGAAAGACAGCGGCCGGCCCCGGACTTGGGGCCGGCCGTTTCTCTTTCACAGACCGGGTTCGCCCACGGACCGAATGAGGCTTAGTTCGGTTTGGCCTTCACGCGTAAACCCCGGGTGCCGTCTTCGGCCGGATCGCAGGTCGTTGCCCGTTACCGAAAGGCGAACCTCGTCGGAGCAGCGCGCGGCGGACCGTGTGCTGCTCCGCGCGGCGCGGGCGTCATGCAGACGCCGGGGAGGGGGCTCAGGCGGGTCGGTGCGGACCTGCGGCTGCGTCGTCGCGAGGGATCTCTCCTCAGGCCGCGGCTGCCTTTTTGCGGTTCGCCTCGAGCCGTGCGTCGACCAGCGCCACCTGGGCGTCGATGGCGGGGAGGCTCATCCCTTTCTGCCGGGCGATCAACTGCACCAGCTTGTCGGCGCGCTCGATATTGGGCGCTCCGTTCTGCAGGGCGCGCGCCGCCGAGGCCGGACGGGTGAGGCTTTCCGCGGCGGCGGCGTATTTCTCGAACGGCACCAGATCGGACGGCTTGGCGCCGAGCTTGACGCAGAGGTCGAACACGAAGTTGTAGACCGCCCGCGACTCCTCGAGATTGCTGTGCACCGCCTCCTGGGCCGTGCGCATGCCGTCCTTGGTGATGCAGCGGTAGTTGCCGGCGAGCAGCATCGACCACTTGGCGAGCGGCACGAAGATCGAAGTCATGCACGCGCAGCTTTACCGGCAGCTCGATCTTGCCCTCGGGCGTGTCGAAACGCACCGCGTCGATGTCCCTCTCGAGGTCGCGCAGGATGGCGGTGTTCTTGTCCGAGTCGAACCTCGCCACCTTGAAGTTGGTCGGCAGGGTGACCATCAGCACGTTGACCTTCTCGTCGGGCGGGCGGATCGCCTGCGGGTCGGGGCTGCATAGCGTCAGCAAGGCGGGGTCAAAATGATCCCACACGCTGGGGTCGGTATAGGCGGGCTTCAACGCGTCATAGTCGAGGCCGGGAATCCGCTTCACGTAAGGCAGCGGCGGCATGTTCATGATCGACATGCACGGCACCTGCGAGGTCGCCACGGCATCGAGCAATTCGCGGACGCCGGGCGAGCGGTATTGCGGCTCCTGCATGGCGAGCCCGACGAGGTCGTAATCCTTGGGATTGACGCCGGCCGCGCCCCCGGCCGTCACCTTGCCCGGCAACTTGCGCGAATCGATCTCGACCGGCTCCTTGCGGCCGCGGACCGGAAGACGGACACGAAACCCCTCGGCATTGATCAGGTCGGCCTCGGCGGGAAGGCAGACGAGATGGACCGCGTGTCCGCCGAACAGGATCTTGGACGCCAGCAGCGACCCGTAGGAGGCCCCCATGATCAATATTTTGTATTTTGCCGCCATAACCCGCTCCTCCGCGTCGTCGGTGGAATCACCAAGACTTCCACCCCTGGTCTCTTCTCAGTGGCCGCATGCTATGCGGCCCGGCAGGTCAGTTCAATCGACCATCGCCGTGACGACCCCGTCATTTGCGGGCCGGCGGTGAAGCGAGCGGAACCGCGCAGACTGTTCGCGACGGTCGGAGCGAACGTGGTCGGCCGCCCGGACCAAAGGGGCCTCCTTGGCGCCCTGGCGGCGGTGAACCGCCGGACGTAACCCGCCGAAAAATTGCAACTCGATCAAGGACCGCGGTTGGGCTCGACCCTTTGTTAACCCGGCCGGCGGCATCAATGCCGGGGTCGTTGCGGTAGAAATACTCGGTCGCCCTGGCCTACCGGACGGCAGGTTCCCCGCTTACATCTGCGTTGTGCGGATGCCTCTCGGGGGTCCGCCTTCACCACGCTGGTCTCGGCCGTGCCGCTCTGGGCGATCGGGACAAGGGGAGCATTAAAAAATGAATTTTGAGAAATACACCGACCGCGCCCGCGGTTTTGTACAATCGGCTCAGTCGCTGGCGCAGCGCGAGGGCCATCAGCAGTTCAGCACCGAGCATCTCCTCAAAGTGCTGCTGGACGATCCCGAAGGATTGGCCGCAGGCCTGATCGACCGCTCGGGCGGCAACTCGCGGGAGGCGCTGAGCGCCGTCGAGGCCGCGCTCGCCAAGCGTCCCAAGGTCGAGGGGAGCGGGGCCGGGCAGCTCTACATGGAGCCCGCGCTCGCCCGCGTCTTCGAAACCGCGGAGAAGATCGCGGAGAAGGCCGGCGATTCCTATGTGACGGTCGAGCGGCTGCTGCTGGCGCTCGACATCGAGAAGGACTGCGAAGCCGGCAAGATCCTGGCGCGCGCGGGAGTGACGCCGCAGAATCTCAACGCCGCCATCGAGGCGCTGCGCAAGGGCCGCACCGCGGATTCGGCCTCCGCCGAGAACGCCTATGACGCGCTCAAGAAATATGCCCGTGACCTCACCCAGGCGGCCCGCGACGGCAAGCTCGATCCGGTGATCGGCCGGGACGAGGAGATCCGGCGCACCATCCAGGTGCTGTCGCGCCGCACCAAGAACAATCCAGTCCTGATCGGTGAGCCCGGCGTCGGCAAGACCGCCATCGTCGAAGGCCTGGCGCTGCGGATCGTCAACGGCGACGTGCCGGAGAGCCTCACCGACAAGAAGCTGCTGGCCCTCGACATGGGCTCGCTCATCGCCGGAGCGAAGTATCGCGGCGAGTTCGAGGAGCGGCTCAAGGCGGTGCTCCAGGAAGTGACCGGCGCGGCAGGCGGCATCATCCTGTTCATCGATGAGATGCACACGCTGGTCGGGGCCGGCAAGGCCGACGGCGCGATGGACGCCTCGAACCTCCTCAAGCCGGCGCTGGCGCGCGGCGAGCTGCACTGCATCGGCGCGACCACCCTCGACGAGTACAAGAAGCACGTCGAGAAGGACGCTGCGCTGGCGCGGCGCTTCCAGCCGGTGTTCGTCTCCGAACCCACCGTGGAAGACACCATCTCTATCCTGCGTGGGCTCAAGGACCGCTACGAGCAGCATCACGGCGTGACCATCACCGACGCCGCGATCGTGGCGGCGGCGACGCTGTCGAACCGGTACATCACCGACCGCTTCCTGCCCGACAAGGCGATCGATCTCATCGACGAGGCCGCGGCGCGGCTCAAGATGCAGGTCGATTCCAAGCCCGAGGAACTCGACAGCATCGACCGCGAGATCGTGCGGCTGCGCATCGAGCAGGAGGCGCTCAAGAAAGAGCGCGACGCCGGCTCGCGCGACCGGCTCAAGACGCTCGAAAAGGAGCTTCAGGAGCTTGAGAAGCGTTCCGCGGACATCACCAGCCGATGGAAGTCGGAGAAGGAGAAGCTGTCGGACGCGCAGAAGATCAAGACCGAACTCGAGCATTTGCGCACCGAGCTTGCCAACGCGCAGCGGCGCGGCGAGTACCAGCGCGCCGGCGAGCTGGCCTATGGGAAGATTCCGGAACTCGAGAAGAAGCTGAAGGAGATCGAATCCTCCGAAGGCAAGAGCGCGATGGTTCAGGAGGCGGTCACCGCCGACAACATCGCCCAGGTGGTCTCGCGCTGGACCGGCGTGCCGGTCGAGCGGATGCTCGAGGGTGAGCGGGAAAAACTGCTCCACATGGAGGACAGCCTCACCAAGCGCGTGGTCGGGCAGGCCGAAGCGGTGCGGGCGGTGTCCACCGCGGTGCGCCGTGCGCGCGCCGGGCTGCAGGATCCCAACCGCCCGATCGGTTCTTTCATCTTCCTGGGACCGACCGGTGTCGGCAAGACCGAGCTCACCAAGGCGCTCGCCGGATTTCTGTTCGACGACGACAACGCCATGGTCCGCCTCGACATGTCCGAATACATGGAGAAGCACTCGGTGGCGCGGCTGATCGGTGCGCCGCCCGGCTATGTGGGCTACGAAGAGGGTGGCGCGCTGACTGAGGCGGTCCGGCGCCGGCCGTACCAGGTGGTGCTGTTCGACGAGATCGAAAAGGCGCATCCGGACGTGTTCAACGTCCTGCTGCAGGTGCTCGATGACGGCCGCCTCACCGACGGCCAGGGCCGCACCGTGGATTTCCGGAACACGCTCATCATCATGACCTCGAACCTGGGCGCCGAGTATCTCGTCAACCAGCCCGAGGGCCAGGACAGCGAAGCGGTTCGCGACCTGGTCATGGGGGCGGTGCGCGCGCACTTCCGGCCCGAATTCCTCAACCGGGTCGACGAGATCATCCTGTTCCATCGGCTGCGGCGCGAGGACATGGCGCGCATCGTCGAGATCCAGATCAAGGGCCTCGATCGGCTCCTCGCCGACCGCAAGATCGTCATCGTGCTCGATGCGGCGGCTCGGGAATGGCTTGCCGACAAGGGCTACGACCCCGCCTACGGGGCGCGGCCGCTGCGCCGGGTGATCCAGAAGACGCTCCAGGATCCGCTCGCCGAGATGATTCTGTCCGGCCGCGTGAAGGATGGCGAGACGGTCAAGATCTCCGCCACCAAGTTCGGCCTCACGTTCAACGGCAAAGTGGCGGCCGCTGCCGCCTAGCAGCGGCACGCCGGCGCGCGCCGGCGTGGCAAACCGCACAAGTCGGCCGTCCGCTGTTGAGCGGGCGGCCGCTTTCGCAGGTACCGGCGGCATCGCCGCCGGGTCAGCGCGGCTGGCTTGCCGTCTGCGCGACCCGGGACTGCGACTGGGACTGGGTCATCAGGGCGTCGACCCGCTCTCGGTCGTGCTCGAAGTTTGCGAGCACCGGTCCCTCCAGCACGCGGCCGCGGGGCAGCTTGATGCGCATCGGATCGACGAAGCGTCCGTTGACCAGGATCTCGTAGTGCAGGTGCGCACCAGTCGACTCGCCGGTCGAGCCGACATAACCGATCACTTGGCCTTGGTGGACCCTCACCCCTGGCTCCATGCCGCGGGCAAAGGCGGTCATATGGCCATAGGCCGTCTCATAACCGTTGGTGTGCTTGATGCGGATATACTTGCCGTATCCGGATTCCCAGCCGACCTTTTCCAGCGCGCCGTTGCCTGCAGCCAGGATCGGAGTGCCCATCGGAGCGGCCCAATCGATCCCGGTGTGCATCTTGACGTAGCCGAGGATCGGGTGACGCCGCGATCCGAAGCCCGACCGCATGATCGCGGTCGGCACCGGCTTGCGCACCAGGAACTTCTTCGCGCTCTTGCCGGTCTCGTCGTAGTAGTCGGCAATGTTGTCGTCCGACGTGACGAATCGATAGAACTTGCGCGCCTCGCCGCCGACCGTGAGCGACGCATACACCACGTCGGGCTTGTGGTCGGGGTTGTCGTCGTCGCCGACGTAAAACACCTCGAAGGCGTCGCCGGGCTTGGCCTTGCGCTGGAAATCGACGTCGTAGGAATAGACGCGGATCATCTCGTCGATGACGCTCGTCGGCACCTTGTTGCGGAGCGCGGTCTCATAGATGCTCTGGTAGAGCCTGATGCCGGCGCCGTCGTCCTCGTCGTCATCCTCGTCGCCGTCCGGCACCTGGGTCTGTGCACTCTGCACGTCGACGGCGACGTATTTGCCGAGATCCGACAGCGCGACGACCGCCTCGATCGCGGTTTCACCCAGCAGGGTGACGCGCGCGGGCTGCATGCGCTGGGAACCCTTGACCGGCGACAACAGCACCCGGATCTTTTGGCCTTCCTTGAGCGCGCCGTCGCGGCCGCGCGGGCCGAGGACGGCGGCAATCGCCTTGACTTCCTCGGGCGTGGCGCCGAGATCGCGAAGGATCGCGCCGAGCGTCTCGCCCTTCTTCAGCACGATGTTGCGATCATTGGCACTGGTGCCGCCGGTCGACTGCGCCTGCGGCGCTGTCTTCGCCATCATGGTGATGTTTTCGGGCACGATCCGCGCCTCGAACCCGGCATAGGGATCGGGCGGCGCGTCCGCGGACGGGAAGCCGAGCTTGCCCGGGTTGATGCTCGCAAGGGCATATCCCGGCGGGACCGCGCCGGTGTAATTGGCGGCTTCTCGGACAGCGCCGAGCACGTCGTCCATCGGCACCAGGGCGGCGAGCCTGAGCTTCGGCATCGAGCTCAGCAGGTCGCGGGTCACGAAGGAGACCTCGGGATTGGTGGCGTCCGGACCCGCGGATTCCTCGGCGGCCGGCGTTTCGTCGTTCCCCATGCTGGCGAGCAGTCGCTGCGGGTTGAACGGTGGAATTTTCGCCGACAGCTCGGTCGCCGACAGCGCGAGATTGCTGGACACCTTGACGAACGGGCGGACCCGCGGGACCTCGCGTTCGCCGACCTTCATCATCGTGGTGACGCGGATGACATGCCGGGCGGACGCGATTTCGGCCACCGGAGGCAGGCGGTCGCTCTTGCGGGCGGTGGTACGGTTGCCTTGCACGGCGCGGGACGGCTCGACACGCTCCGCAGTGGCGGCGAAATGGGCCTCGCCGTCGAGGGCGGCAAACACCGCGCCACCCATCAGCGCGGCGCCGCACAGGCCCGCCAGGATGGTGCCGGAGAGCCAGCGAACCGAAACACGGCGGCGATCGAAATCCTTGCGCAGCGCGCCGTCCACCGACAACGGAGGCTCGTCGCCGAGATCAATGACGCCGGGTTTTTGCCCCAGCGTATCTGGCCCCCTCGCGTGGTCCAAACACCCGTCCCCCGTCCGCGCGATCCACCCCAGTGAACCGCCGCCCCAATTCACCCCGGCACGCGGCAGACCGCGAGCCGAAACGCCCCACGCACCGGCGCGCGGCCGGCCCGTTCAATCACCCGCCCGGGATGGCCCCGGTATCTGTGTTGTGGTCGAATATCCCCAATAAACCCGGACTGAGCATCCGGCATACCCCGCAGTTAAAGAAGGGTGAAGATTGTGGCCAGAGTACGACGCGGCCCCGGTTGGTCGGGCATGAAGAGGGGGTAGCACCGAGCCGCAGTCGAAGCCAGGCGTTGCCAGGATCGCCGCCCGCTTGGGTTAAGCTTGGGTTACCTAACGAGCCGGCTGCAAACAGAGGGGGGCGTGCGAAACAGGGCCTCCCGTGCGCGAAATCCCACTCTCGAGCGCGAAGCTAAGCCGGCCCCCCATCAGCGCGGCCCATGATTTCTTGCGCGGGAGCCATCCCTCAGGTCCTCCGACAGCCGAATCGATCATTCTAAAGCTTTCCAGAAAAAGCATATAAATCAGCATCTTCGCTGGCCGCCGCGTCCTCGCTGGTCGGATTAATGAAAAATCTGCGACGAAGCGGTTGACAAGGTTCGGAGCCCTGCCCTATATAGCCACCAACGGCGCGCCGCCGCTCGGCGGTCTGGCGCGCCTCCGAAGCTCCTCACTGATAAAGAGGAACAGCCTCCGATCTAAAATCGGGGCGGTGGCTTCGACGGCTCTTTGGCTTAGGTTAGAGAGTTCTCTCTGGCTCCGTCAGGGAGATGGAATCCTCGTGGTTCCGGGCTGTTTGACAAGTGAATCGGAAGAAAGAGAAACGTGGACGGCGGAGTCCTTGCGGGCCGCTTCCAGCGGGAGATCAATCGTCAGGATTGATTTCGGCGCAGCAGCGGTCGGACGAGACTTCGGCGGTACACGTTTCTAGGTCAACACCAATGCCGCGAGAGCGGAGGGTGCGGGTGCGACGCAAGTCGCCTCCATGCCCTGGCGCACGCGGAGAAGGTGGGACCTCGTCAAACGTTGTGATCAGCCGGAACAAGTTCTCATCCAACTTGAGAGTTTGATCCTGGCTCAGAGCGAACGCTGGCGGCAGGCTTAACACATGCAAGTCGAGCGCCCGTAGCAATACGGGAGCGGCAGACGGGAGAGTAACACGTGGGAACGTACCCTTCGGTTCGGAATAACCCAGGGAAACTTGGGCTAATACCGAATACGTCCGTAAGGAGAAAGATTTATCGCCGAGGGATCGGCCCGCGTCCGATTAGCTAGTTGGTGGGGTAATGGCTCACCAAGGCGACGATCGGTAGCTGGTCTGAGAGGATGATCAGCCTCACTGGGACTGAGACACGGCCCAAACTCCTACGGGAGGCAGCAGTGGGGAATATTGGACAATGGGCGCAAGCCTGATCCAGCCATGCCGCGTGGGTGATGAAGGCCTTAGGGTTGTAAAGCCCTTTCGGCGGGGAAGATAATGACGGTACCCGCAGAAGAAGCCCCGGCTAACTTCGTGCCAGCAGCCGCGGTAATACGAAGGGGGCTAGCGTTGCTCGGAATCACTGGGCGTAAAGCGCACGTAGGCGGGTCGTTAAGTCAGGGGTGAAATCCTGGAGCTCAACTCCAGAACTGCCTCTGATACTGGCGATCTTGAGTTCGGGAGAGGTGAGTGGAACTGCGAGTGTAGAGGTGAAATTCGTAGATATTCGCAAGAACACCAGTGGCGAAGGCGGCTCACTGGCCCGATACTGACGCTGAGGTGCGAAAGCGTGGGGAGCAAACAGGATTAGATACCCTGGTAGTCCACGCCGTAAACGATGGATGCTAGCCGTTGGCGGGTTTACCCGTCAGTGGCGCAGCTAACGCTTTAAGCATCCCGCCTGGGGAGTACGGTCGCAAGATTAAAACTCAAAGGAATTGACGGGGGCCCGCACAAGCGGTGGAGCATGTGGTTCAATTCGAAGCAACGCGCAGAACCTTACCAGCCCTTGACATCCCGGTCGCGGGAACCAGAGATGGATCCCTTCAGTTCGGCTGGACCGGAGACAGGTGCTGCATGGCTGTCGTCAGCTCGTGTCGTGAGATGTTGGGTTAAGTCCCGCAACGAGCGCAACCCTCGCCCTTAGTTGCCATCATTAAGTTGGGCTCTCTAAGGGGACTGCCGGTGATAAGCCGCGAGGAAGGTGGGGATGACGTCAAGTCCTCATGGCCCTTACGGGCTGGGCTACACACGTGCTACAATGGCGGTGACAGTGGGACGCAATGGGGCAACCCTGCGCAAATCTCAAAAAGCCGTCTCAGTTCGGATTGTGCTCTGCAACTCGAGCACATGAAGTTGGAATCGCTAGTAATCGTGGATCAGCACGCCACGGTGAATACGTTCCCGGGCCTTGTACACACCGCCCGTCACACCATGGGAGTTGGCTTTACCTGAAGACGGTGCGCTAACCGCAAGGAGGCAGCCGGCCACGGTAGGGTCAGTGACTGGGGTGAAGTCGTAACAAGGTAGCCGTAGGGGAACCTGCGGCTGGATCACCTCCTT
>CAWAEZ010000002.1:230000-397178 GCA_963781195.1 uncultured Alphaproteobacteria bacterium
GCGCGTAATTGCGCTACCCCCAATCAGGCTACGGCCGCGCCAAAAATAAAACGCGGCGATCCCGGTTTCCCGAAATCGCCGCGCGTAATCCTTCAAGGTGCCGTCGTCTCCGCAGCGGAGACGACGAACAACCTCATTGCGGCTTAGTGAACAGGCCGACGAGGCCGGCCGCGCCTTTGACGTGACCGTTGAGCTTCTCCTGCAGTTCCGGCAGCGTGAGGCCGGCCGGCAGGGCCTTGGGCTCGAGGTCGGTCGCGATGATCATGAACGTATAGTGATGCGGCGAGCCGGGCGGGGTACACGGGCCGGAGTAGTTGCCGACGCCCTGGGTGCTTTTGCCGCCGACATATTTGTCGCTGGCATTGGTGGTTTCGCCTTCGGCGAACGAGGTCACGTTCGGCGGAATGCCGTAGGCCACCCAGTGGAACACGCCGAGGCCGTTGCGGCCTTCCGGGTCGATCATGGTGAGGGCGTAGCTCTTGGTGCCGTCCGGCCCGGGCGTCCACGACAGCTCCGGCGAGACGTTGTCGCCGACGCAGTTCGGATTGGCCGGGTTCTTGTTGGCGACCTTCTTCGGCATCATCGTGCCGTCCTTGAAGGTCGACGAAGTGAGAGCGAAGGGCTCGGCCGCGTTGCCGATGCTGGCGACGCTCCACGAGGCGAGGACGAGTCCGCTGGCCGCGAGCAGGGATTTCACGTGACGCTTGGAAAGCATGGGTCTTCTCCCGATAGTTCTGCTTGCCCACCCAGGCCCTTCGCCGCGGATCTTCGTTCCGAGGCGAGCCTCAACGAGCGTCCCGAATTTGAATCAAAGCCGGGCTTCTCTGGTCCTGGGGGAATGTTGTGACGTCCATGGAGGACGCCGCAATCTCATAGACCATCGATGTGTCCCGATCAAGAAAGCCACCATCGATGGCCGGCTTCCGAGCGCGGCCGAGTTTGCTCGTGGCATTGCCGGGTTCCACGCGCATTCGAGTGCGGCGCCGCCCGTCGCTGCGTCGCGATGCCGCCCGGGCCCCGTGTCGCGCTCAGGACGCGTGCGGGTGTGGCGGCGGCGATGCTCTTCCGCTGGTTGGTTCCGCGGAGTAAGCTCGGCGAATAAAACGCCGAGCAAATAAAATCCCAGGGAGGAGTGTCATGCGTGTTCGAGGGAGCGCGTTCGGGACCATGGCCGGCATTGCGGCGCTGGTGCTGACAACGATGGGCGCCGCGGCATTCGACGAGAGCAAGTATCCGGATTGGTCGGGCACGTGGAAGCGTGCGCCGGGAGCCGGGATCGGCTGGGAGGAGACCAAGCCGCGCGGCCGCGGGCAGACGCCGCCGCTCACGCCGGAATATCAGGCGATCTGGGAAGCCAGCATGGCCGACCAGGATGCCGGCGGCCAGGGCGGCGACACCCGCGTCACCTGCATCAGCAACGGCATGCCGCGGCTGATGACGATCATCCGTCCGATCGAGTTCGTCATCCTCCCGTCCATCACCTATGTCGTCTACGAGAACAATTTGCCGCGCCGGATCTACACCGACGGCAAGGGCTTTCCGTCCGACAACGCGCCGTCCTACGCCGGATATTCCGTCGGCACCTGGCTCGACACCGACGGCAACGGTCGCTTCGACACACTCGTTGTGGAGACGCGCGACTTCAAGGGGCCGCGCAACTACGAGGACAGCGGCCTGCCGCTGCACGTCGACAACCAGTCGATCGTCAAGGAGCGCCTGTCCCTCGATACGGCGAACCCCGACATCCTGCGGAACGAGATCACCATCATCGACCACGCACTGACGCGGCCGTGGACGGTCGTGAAGAACTATCACCGGGTGCGCGGCGAGCGCATGTACGAGGACCTCTGCAACGAGAGCAACAATCACGTCCAGGTCGGCAAGGAAAACTATTTCATGAGCGCGGACGGCTACCTGATGCCGGCCAAGAAGGACCAGCCGCCGCCGGACCTGCGCTACTTCAAGCCGTCGCAGAAGTGACGCCTGCCGGACCGTCATCGTCCTGACCGCAGCCCTGGATATCATCGCGCGCTGTGTGCGCAGGCGCTGCGGCTTGCGAGCGCAAGCGTAGTCGGCGCCGAGTGTCCTGCGTCATGAGTCCTGGGTCATGTCAGCTCCGCGGACTCGTGGCCTTGATCGCCGGGACGCCCAGGGCGTAAAGACGGACACCGAGTTGGTTCGCGGATGAACATGCTGGATCTATGGATCTATCGACACGGGATGAGCCGGCGTTCCGGCGCTGAAGGGTGCGCCTGAGAGGCGCGCCCGACCCGGTGGCAAAATCAGCTGCCACGTCGATCGGACATCCAAAATGGCTTTCTTCCGCAACAGCGCCGTCAACTACCTGAACCTCCATTACGGGATTCATTCGATCGCGCTCGGCGGCGGCGGCGCGTTCTTCATGGTCTATCTCCTGAAGTCCGGAGTGCCGGTGCCGGCGGTGTTCATCTCCATCGCCTGCATACTCTTGGGTCGCTTCATCATCCGCCCCGTGGTCATCGGCCTTTCCGTGCGCTGGGGCCTGCGTGCCATGGTGGCGGCGGGCACGCTGCTGAGCGCGTTGCAATACCCGCTGCTCGCCGAGGTTCAGGGCGTAGGGCCCGCGCTGTTTGTGCTGTGTGCGGTGGCTTCCATCAGCGACACGGTCTATTGGCCGACCTACCACGCCTATTTCGCCGCGCTTGGCGACGACGAGCATCGCGGCCAGCAGATCAGCATGCGCGAGGCGATTGCGGCGGTCGTCGGCATCCTGGCGCCGCTCGCCACCGGCTGGCTGCTCTTCGCCTTCGGACCGCGCGTCGCGTTCGGAACCACCGCCGTGATCATGGCGTTCGCCGCCGTGCCGATCCTGTGGACGCCCGATATCGCCGTGGCGCCTCGGGCGATCGGTGGTTTTCGTGCCGCCGTTCCGGGTGCGCTTCTCTTCGCCGCCGACGGCTGGGTTGCCGCGACCTACAGCTTCGTGTGGCAGATCGCACTGTTCGTTTCGCTCGGCGAAAGCCTTCTCGGCTTTGGCGGAGCGCTGGCCTTCGCAGCGCTGGTCGGCGCAATCGGCGGCCTTCTTCTCGGGCGTCACATCGATGACGGGCATGGCAAGAAGGCGGTGTGGTATGCGTTCGGTCCGTTCGCCGCGGTCATCGTGCTGCGCGCCCTGGCGGTGGGCAGCGCCGTGTTTGCGCTGTTTGCCAACGCCGCGGGTTCGCTGGCCGGCTCGCTCTACGCGCCGACGCTGATGACGGCGATGTACACCCAGGCGAAGCATTCGCCCTGTACGCTGCGATTTCATGTGGTTGCCGAGGGCGGGTGGGATGCCGGTGGCGCCGGCGCTCTCCTCATAGCCGCGCTGTTGACGGCCCTCGGCGTGCCACTCTGGGTGGACATCCTGCTGTCGCTCGTGGGCGTCACCGCGATGGCGTTCATGCTGTGCCGCTATTACGACGGCGCTCGCGCAATGAAAGCGGTGGCGGTGCCGCCTTCCGCGGCGCCGTCTCCCTTCACGGCGCCGTGAAGACGGCGCCTGCTCACTCCGCCTTGACACCGGCGAACCTCACGACCTTCGCCCATTTTTGGGTTTCCGCCGCGAGAAAGGCGCCGAACGCGGCCGGTTCGAGCGGCATCGGCGAGCTGCCGAGATCGGCGAGCCTTGCGCGCACCGCGGGTGTCGCAAGCCCGGCGCTGACCTCGCGGTAGATCCGGTCGATGACATCGGGCGGCGTTCCCCTGGGCACCCCAATGCCGGCCCAGCCGGTCGCCTCGTAGCCCGGAATGGTGTCGCCGATGGTCGGGATGTCCGGCAGTGAGGCCGAGCGCATCGCCGCCGTGACCGCGAGCGGCCGCAGCGCGCCGGTGCGGATGTGCGGAAGCGATCCCGGCAGGGCGTCGAACCCGGCCTGCACCTGGCCGCTGATGAGATCGGCGATCATCGGGGCGCCGCCGCGATAGGGCACGTGGACGGTGTCGATCCCGGTGCTCAGCTTGAGCAATTCCCCGGAGAGATGGCTGGTGGTGCCGGTCCCGAACGAGGCCATGCTGAGCTTGCCCGGATTGGCCTTCGCATAGGCGATGAACTCGGCCACCGAGTGCACCGGCAACGCGGCATTGACGAGCAGCACGAGCGTGAACTCGATGAGGCCCGCCGCCGGCACGATGTCGCGCAGGAAATTGAACGGCAGGCGATCATAGAGCGATGCATTGGTCGCGTTGGCGGCTGTGATGTAGAGCAGGGAATAGCCGTCGGGCAGCGCATTGATCACCGCCTGGGTGGCGATGTTGGTGGTGGCGCCCGGCTTGTTCTCGACGACGACGGGCTGGCCGAGCCGCTCGCTCATCGACTGGGCGATGATTCGCGCCACGATGTCGGCCGCGCCGCCGGCGGCAAAGCCGACGACGAGATGCACCGGTCTCGTCGGGTAAACCTGCGCTGCCGCGGGACGCGCCGCCAGCGGCAGCAACGCGGCCGCGGCAAGATGCAGAAAGCCACGGCGCAACATCATCGTCTTCTCCCGGCGGCCGGCGTGGCCCGGGAAGACGCTACACAGCCTTTGGTGCGGGAGAAAGGGCGGGACCTTTGGACCCGTCTGGACCTGAGACGGAATCGCGTACGGCTCCGCTGCCATCGGCGATCGACGAGGATCGGAGCAGGCGGCGGGTCAAAGGACATGTCCAAGACCGCACCGGCGGGGGGTGCCGCAGGCGCGGTCGGCGGAGATCGCTGGGCGGGGCCTGGCCCCCGATGGAGGCGCTACGCCAGCGTCGCCCGGGAATCGCCGCGCCATTGGGGTGCTCCGGACCCCATAGCCGAGGTTCCTCCAGCGGTCACCGCCGAAAGGACGATGAGGGCCACCGCGTTACCGATCAGGATGAATGCCCACAGCAAAAGTCCCATGTATTCCTCCTCAGGATTATGAATTCACCAATTCGCGACCGAGGTATTGGTTCGACGAACCGCCACATAATTAGGACGATCTCGAAGGCACGTTGCGCCGGTGAGCAGGTCGTCTCAGGCCATCGCTATCATCGGCTCGCGAAAGCCGGCGGGGTAGCCGATGGCGCTGATCAAGCCGGGGGTCTGCGCGCCGCCTCGGACACGAGATAAAACCTCTTCCCTGATCGCGACGGTGCGACACGGGTTGCGCGGGAACTTGGTGGATCGGGTGCGCGTTGGCCGAGCGGAGGATCTTTTTCGATGCCCGCCAGTGCGAATAATCCAAAGCCGTTGCATGATCCACCGCCAGCCCCTGAGCGCGATCCTCCTGCGGAGCCTCTTCACGATCCCGTAGGCGATCCGACGTATGAGCCGGCGCAGCCCGTCACCGAGCCCACGCCGAATCCCGCGAGCGATCCAGTGCCTGAGATGCCCGGCGACCCTCTCTAGGGTCAAAGTGGCAGTTCGAAGCTCGCTTTGTGCGGCGGCCGGTGAGCTTTGAGAGGGCCGGAGCGTCATTTTCGCGACATCACGCGACATCGGCAGAAGCACATATCGGCCGGTGAAGGCTCCGTTCAATTTTTGCGGCCGCGAAGCGACTAAGGGGCAGGTGAAACAAGCGGGCATTGAACGAAGTTGGAAGAAGCGAGTTCGATTTGGATGTCGAGAAACGCTGGCCTCGGCGCAACCCGCGGGGCTCGAGCGTTTGAGGCAGCGTGGCCGTGGCCGAGGAGGTAGGAAGCGGTGCATTTCCTCGATGGCGCCTCGGCCCAGTACTTCGTCGAGCATTACGGTTATGGGGCGATTTTCACTCTCGTCATGATCGAAAGCGCTGGCATCCCGATGCCCGGAGAAACCATCTTGGTCAGCGCCGCCGTCTACGCCGGCACCCGGCATTCACTGGACATCCGCTACGTCATCGCCGCCGCCGCCGGTGGCGCGATCGTCGGCGACAACATCGGCTTCTGGGTCGGCCGGGAGTTCGGAGAGCCGCTACTCGAAAAAAATGGGGTCATCTCATTGGGCTCGATGCCAGGAAGAGAATGCTGGGCCGGTTTCTGTTTGCCCGTTATGGCGGAGCCATCGTGTTCTTCGGACGCTTCGTTGCTTTGCTCCGAGCCTTCGCCGCCCTTCTTGCGGGAGCCAACGGATTGTCGCCGTGGCGCTTCGTGGTCTTCAACGCAGTCGGTGGCATCGCCTGGGCGTCGGCGTTTGGATTTGGCGGCTATCTTCTCGGGGCGGGTATACGCCGCATCGCCGGACCTGTCGGATGGATTGGACTGGGGATAGCTGTCGTCTTTGGTTTCGCCCTGTGGTGTTATTATAAGAAGAACGAGGAGACCCTGTTGGTCAAAGCCGAACGTGAAATGGCCGCGACCGGAAGTGGCATTGAATAATCATCCAATCGGGGGATGCCCCGCGATATGTAAGGCAATCTTTCCTCACGACCTGTGCCTAGAAATTCGAGCTGTTTTTGAGAAGAGGTATTTCGGTCGACAGAAATCAAGCCGCTGCTGCACCGGCTGTGCGGGCTCTTCATCAGGGGAACGAATTACCTTGGGTTGCAGCGTGCCGAATCCCGATTGATCGCGCTTAAAATGACTCAAAGAGTGCTTCGCTGGTTCCTTGAAAATCGAGAGACTGGCGGCATCACGATCGCTCAGGCTCCGAACCTTTCGTTGTGGATCGTAATCGTGGCGGGCGCCTTGATCTGGGCGTTTCACCCGACGGGTCAATTCGACCACGCTCTCGAAGTCATCTTTGAAGGCGCTCTTTTCGTCTGGGCAATCGACGAAGTCGTGCGTGGGGTCAATCCCTGGCGCCGGTGCCTTGGGGTTGCCGTGCTGGGTTATTGGATCTGGACGAACTCGGGCAGTTAGGCCGTGAATTCAAGATCATTACGCCCTTTGAATCTCGACGAATACTCGCCGACGGGGCGAGGGTCGACGGCGCGCGCCGAGTGCGGTGTGACCTGATATGTCGATCGCATGCATCCCGCGGTGCCGCGCGGAAAGCGCTTTGTGAGATATGAAAAGGCCCCGGACGAACCGGGGCCTTTCCTTCACCAGAACCTGCCTGGGCAGATCGCTCTCACCACAGGTTCGGCATGATGTGCCAGTTGACGCCGAACTTGAATTGGTTGACGTGGTTGTTGTCCTGGATGCCGGCCGAGACGGGCAGGCCGATGATGCCCGGCAGGACGGAGCCATTAATGGCGACGTTGCGGGTGCCGAAGTCGAGGTAGTCGTACTCGGCCTTGATGGACCAGTTGTTCCAAACCGCCCACTCGATGCCGGTGCCCACGGTCCAACCGACGCGGCTGTCGCTGCCGGTGCCCGCGAACACGGGGAAGCCGATGCCGACGATCTGGGCGTTCCAGTTGTCGGTGTAGCTGACGTTTTCCCACGCCACGCCGGCCTTTCCGTAGAGCAGCCAGTTGTTGTGGGCGATACCGACCGTGCTGGTCGCGGTGGCGACCCACTTGGTGTCGGCGTTGAGCGAACGGGTCACGCTGAACACGCCGGGCGGAATGAACGACGGTCCGAACGTCGTGTTGCTGGTGTTCTTCTGGTTGCCCCAAACGATGTCGCCCTCGTAGCCGATCACGAGCTTGCCGAACTGGTAGCGCGAGCCACCCTCGATGCCGCCGATGAATCCGCTGGCGCTGTTGGACTGAACGACCGGCACGCCGAGCAGGGTGCCGATGATGCCGAGGCCCGGATCGGACACATCGTTGGTGCCCCACGAGCCGCCGACGACGCCACCGAGATACATGCCGCTCCAGTCGTAGAGCGCAACCGGTGCAACCGCCTTCAGCGGCATGTCAGCGGCAGCCGCAATCCCGCAAGCCCCAATGGCTGCTGCGCCCGCCAGCAAAAATCGCTTCATCATTGTACCCCCCCAGCTTTGGAAAATACGGCCGTCATGTCCGCGTCATACATCTACCTCGTTTTGAACTAACTCTCTGTAGCGAGCGGGCAACACTCCAGCGCAAACGCACTGTGAGGCGCGGCGTTATTGCAGATCGCTATGCGTTCGGCTTCGGCCATACGACGGCGTCGCTAGAGCGACTTGGGCTTTCGAGACCTCCGATCGGCCTACAGTTGAATGGGCCGCCTTAATCTCGGCAGCGAGTCACGGGCGACAAGCGGCGAGATCGTACTGAGACCGCGCCGGCTGCGAGGGCCCAGCCCAGCTCCTTCGGGATCGGCGCTATCCTTGGCGATCGCGGCGCTCAAGCCGCCCCACCGCCGCAACCTTGGAAGTTCAACGGCGCTCCGCCCGGCGTAGAAAAATCCACTGGGCGTAGGAAGGAAAAACCGGTCCAATCAGGCTGCCACCGGTTTTGGCCGTTGGGCAGCGAGGTTGCAGATCAGGACGTGTTCCGGCCCCGCAGGTTACGACGGGCCGTTCGGGCCCACGGGGGCTTCAAAACCTCATCCCAAGCAGTTGCCTCTTGAAACCCCCGCCACAACCGAGCTTGATCTTTCAAGTTGCTGTTAATCTTCTGCTTTTAAGCTAGCCCGCCCCTTTAACTCAGAGGCCCTGATTTTGCGTCGCCTGCACAATCCTGTCGTCATCTTCGGCGTCGTGATCGTCCTGCTGTGTTGGGCCGGGGCTTGCCTACAGGTGTTCGCCGAGCGGGCCGAAGCGGTCCGGGTCGCGATCGCGCGCGGCGACACCGCTGCGCGGCTGTTCGAAAAAGACACGGTAAGCCTGCTCAAAGGCATTGATACGATCATGCTGCTGCTGCGGCAGGCCTACGAAGACGATCCCCAACACTTCGATCTGATCAGATTGGCAGACAGGGCCCGGCTGGGCAACGATGTCGCGACAGAGATCTTTCTGATCGCGGCCGATGGCTCTCTCAAGCAGAAAACGACGGGCATCGTGCGGGATTCGGTTTACCTCGGGGATCGTCTGCATTTCCGCGCCCAGGCCGACCCGAGGCACGACGACCTCTTCATCGGTGTCCCGATCGTCCAGCGAACCACGGGACAACCTTCCATCCAGGTTTCGCGCCGGCTCCGTGCGGCCGACGGCGGCTTCGACGGCGTACTTTCCGCTCAGGTCGATCCTGGTTTCGCGGAACAGTTCTCAAGGACGCTCAAGTTGGGCCCGGGCAGCGACATCAGCCTTCGCGGGCTTGATGGCATTCTACGAGCCTCTTACGGCTTCGTGACCGCGCCGGTGAAGATGACGCCGCTCATGGCGCGTGCCTTGGCGCACGCCCCTGAGGGTTACTTCTGGGGCGGCGGTCAGGCAGATGGAATCCGACGGCTCGTGACCTACCGAACGATCCCGGACTATCCGCTCATCGTCACCGTCGGTGAAACCGAAGCATACGTTTTCAAAAATGCAAATCGCCAGATGCTGATCTACCTCGGCATCGCGGCGGTGGTGACGCTAGTGACAGCGTTCTTCATCGCGGTCATCGTTCAGCGTCAGTCGACGCTCGAAAGCCTGAACACGCGCCTTTCGACCTTGAACACGCACTTTGATGCCGCTCTCAGTCACTTGTCGCAAGGCATCTCGATGTATGACGGCGATCACCGGCTGGTGGTGTGGAACAATCGTTTCGTCGAACTCTACGGCTTTCCGCCTGATTTCGTGACGCTGGGCCGGCCGTTCAGCGAACTGTTCGCATATCTCGTAGCCACCGGAAACATCACTGAGCAAACCGATCGCCACGCGGCCCTGCGCATAGAGCGGTTGGAGAGCGAGAAGCTTAATTTTACTCAGCGCACGCTCGCCGACGGCCGAACGATCGCCGTCATCAACCACGCGATGGAGAGTGGCGGCTGGGTTTCGACGCACGAAGATATCACCGCTCGGAAAAACACCGAGATCCGGATTGAGCAACTGGCCCATTTCGACGCACTGACGGGGCTGGCGAACCGTAACCTGTTCAAGGAACGGCTCGATGAGGCGCTGGCGAGGCATCGGCGTCTCGGCACCGAATTCGCGGTCCTTCTACTCGACCTCGACCAATTCAAGACCGTCAACGACACTCTCGGCCATCAGGCCGGGGACAAGCTATTGAAGGAGTTGGCCGAGCGGATCAAAGCCACGTGTCGCGAAGGCGACATCGCAGCGCGCCTCGGGGGCGACGAATTTGCAGTGATTGCGATCCCCGAAGACGGCGAGCGGCTGCATGGCGCGGATTCGCTGGCTGCGCGGCTGATCGAGGCGATCAGCGCCCCGGATGAAATCGATGGCCGTCCCGTCGTCGTCGGCTGCAGCATCGGAGTGGCCTTGGTCCCCGGGCATGGTGAACGCATCGACGAGATTCTGCGCAACGCCGACCTCGCGCTTTACCGCTCGAAGAGCGAAGGGCGCAATTGCTACCAGATTTATTCGGAGCAGATGAAGGTCGAAGCCGACCGGCGGAGCGCGCTGGAAATCGATTTGCGCGAAGCGATCTGGGGTGATCAGCTGGAGGTCTATTACCAGCCGGTCGTCGACATCGTATCTCGGCGCGTGGTGTCCGTCGAAGCGCTGGCGCGCTGGAACCACCCCACGCGAGGCCAGATCACGCCGTCGGAATTCATTCCCGTCGCCGAGCAGACCGGGCTGATCGTCGAGCTCGGGAACTGGGTCTTGCTGCGGGCCTGCCGCGACGCCAAGCGGATGCCCGCCTACATCAAGGTGGCGGTCAACCTGTCGCCGGTTCAATTCGCCAAATCGAACATTGTCGAATGGGCGAGTTTCGCACTCGCGGATTCCGGATTGCCTGCCGAACGTCTCGAGTTCGAGATCACCGAAGGGGTGCTGTTGGAAGAGACCGAGCGAAATCTCAATTCCTTGCGGGAGATGAAGCAGATCGGCATCTCGATCGCGCTGGATGATTTCGGAGTCGGCTATTCCTCTCTCTCGTACCTGACGAAATTTGCTTTCGACAAACTCAAGATCGACAAATCCTTCATCGACGCGCTGGACCGGCCGGAGACCAGCGCCGTCATTTCGTCCATTGTGGAATTGGCCCATTCACTGCACCTCACGATTCTCGCCGAAGGCATCGAAACAGAGGACCAGCGAAAACGCGTCCGCTCGCTCGGCATCAAGTTCGGGCAGGGATTCTTGTTTGCGGAGCCGGCCCCCATCGACAATCTCGTGTTCGACGTGACGCACTCGGCCGCCAAGCCTACGGCGGCATAGAAGAGGCGGCCCATGACGCGTCGGCGTCCGTCATTTCCGCCGTCACAGCGGCGGTCGCCGCGCCGGCAACCCACTTCGAACAACCGACGTCGTGCAACGGGGTCTCATCGGCTGGAAAGCGCAGATGGGACATGCCACGCCGAGCCTGCGCGCCGGGCGCAATTCCTGCCGACCAGTCAACGGCAATTACGGATTCGCGCCTTCGACGGCAGCGGTGGCCGTGTAATTCGAATAGAAATGAGCCACCCGCTCCCGCCACATTCCGACGAATGCCCCCGATGTCAGCTTATCCACCGATTTCCAGGCGTGTTTGACGGCCGGAAGGGTATTCCCCCAGATCGCGCGTTTGCACCACTTTTCGCCTTTCTCGATGCCTTCGCTGGTGGCACACATGGATTTCCAGGCGATGCGATCCGGTTGGCTGATGTGCTCGGCAGCGCCTTCCCAGCCTTGCTGATGGATCAAGTAAAGATCGCTCAAGGTCGGCTTCCTGTGCGTCACCCACTCGAACAGAATGCCTTCGGTAACGACCTTGGAGGCGGCTGCAACGGCATTGTCGCGGGGATCACGAATCTGACCGGAGCCGAACTTGTTGAACTCGTATTTGCTCAGTTGGAACAGGCCGATATAAGACCCGGTGCGTTGCTTGGGGTTGAAGCCGGACTCGATCCTGGCAACCGCTTTCATGAAATTGAAATCCAGACCGAAAGCGTCGGAAGCGCGCTTGATCTCCTCGACCGGCGTTCCGACCGGGGTGTCCTTGAGTGATTTGAGGACGACATCCCCGGGCGTCTCCGCAGGCGGCAGTTCGGACCAGACGTAATAAGTGAGATACCGGAAATCCCGCGTCGCCGGCGCCGGGCTGGACGCTTCGTCGGGCACATCGCGCGGCGTCGGTCCCGGTTGGATAGCATCATGGAGCGGGAAGAAATAACGTTCGCTCAAGTCCACCGTTTTTGTTGGGGGCTGTTCTCCAATCGCCGGGTCGGGTTCCGCGGATGCGTCGGGCACGGCGGCGGAGTGCGCAGCCGCCCCGACCGTCTCGGCGCTCACCGCCGTTGCCGGCGTCAGGTCGGGAACGATCACACCGGGCGTGTTTCCACCCACGTGATGAATTCCCATGAATGTTATGGCACCCACAATCCAGGTGGCCTGCAAGGCCTTCATTGTCCCCAACCCCGCGGTAGTTTCCGAAACAACGCGATGGAATTCCCCGTCGTCGATGATCCTAGTTGGTTTTGACGGAATTCCGCAAGCGAGGCGTCGAACCGGACAGGGAATCATCAGATTTTTTGAAACTGTTGCCGACGCGCGACATCCTTCGCGCCGATTTCACCTATGCTGTTGTCGACGGGCTTTCGAAAGAAGACGGGAGGAGCGACCTCCGCGTTTCGATTCCTGACGCCGGAACATGGCATGACAAATCGATCCACGACCGCCCAGTCCCCCGAGGTAGTTCGGCGATGGGCACCTCATCCGTTAGTGACGCTCGCCGCTGCGGCGGCCGTCACCGCGTTGACCGCGGCTTCTTCCGCCGTCGCCGCGCCGCGCCAGGCCCGTCCCGAGCATGCCACCGAGGCGGCGGCTCCGCGCGACGCGGGCGAGCCGATCATGGCGATCGTATCGATCAAGAGCCAGAAGGTGACCTTCTACGACGCCGACGGCTGGATCCTGCGCGCGCCGGTGTCGACCGGGACGACGGGACGCGAGACGCCGGCCGGCGTCTTCAGCGTCGTGCAGAAAGACAAAGACCACCACTCGAGCCTCTATGACGACGCCTGGATGCCGAACATGCTGCGCATCACCTGGAACGGCATCGCGCTGCACGGCGGGCCTTTGCCAGGATACGCGGCCTCGCACGGCTGCGTGCGGATGCCCTTTGGCTTTGCGGAGAAGCTGTTCGACAAAGTCCCCATCGGCACGCGCGTGATCATCTCGCCGAATGACGCGGAGCCGGTCGAGATTTCCCATCCGACGCTGTTCGCCCCGAAATCTGCGGCCATCGTGGCCGCGCCGGAGCGCGCCGAAGCGCTCGCCCGCGAGGCGGACGAGGCCACCAAGCTGGCTCAACAGACGAAGGCCGCTGCCGTCCTTGCGGTGAAAGAGGCAGCCCCGCTCACGGCGAGGCTCCGCAAGCCTGAATTGGACAAGACACGCGCCGATGCCGCGCTCTCGGCCGCAGAGAAGGCGCTCGCCGCTGCCAAGACCGACCAGGCCAGGGAGCGAGCCGAGAGCCAGAAGCAGAAGGCCGCTGAGAAAGTTGCGGAACTGCAGCGGCAGCTCGACGCCGCCAAGATCAACGGGAAGTCCAAGCTCGACGCTGCCGCAGCCGCTCAGGACGCCGCCAAGTCGGCCGAGGCCAAGAGGGCCGACGCCGTCAAGGCGGCAGGCGACGCAAAGCTCGCGCTCGAGCCGGTCTCGGTCTTCATCAGCCGCGCGACGCAAAAGCTTTACGTGCGGCGCAACACGCACAAACGTCTGCCGGACGGGGGCGAGTTGTTCGATGCGACCATCGAGGTCCCGGTCACGATCCGCGATCCCGACAAGCCGATCGGGACGCATGTGTTTTCGGCCGTGGCTCGCAAAGGCGGGGGCCTGCGCTGGACTGCAGTCACGATCGACAATGGTGACAGCGCCAAGGACGCGCTCGACCGCATCACCATCCCGCAGGACGTGCTCGATCGCATCGCGCCGACCGCATCGCCGCGATCGGCTCTCGTCATCTCTGACGAGTCTTTGCACAAGGAGACCAACTATCGCACCGAATTCGTCGTCGCGCTGAACAACCAGCCGCAGGGCGGCCTCCTCACCCGCACCGCCACCCGCTCGCCCGCGGTCCGCGTCGGCTTCTGGAGCGGATGGGGTTTCAATAATGCGCCCGCGCGCGCAACCCAGTCCTACGAGCGGCAGAACAGCCGGAACTCTTATCAGCGTGTGCAGAGCTGGTGGTGACGGCGCGGCGGGCCCTTCCACCTCGTCGCCTGTGTAAATGATGGGCCCCCGGGGAGCGCGAGCAAACGAGTGCTCCTTGAGCCGACGGCGGCAGGATACTTTTGGCGGAAGATCCGTTGGGAGGAGTTCCGTGAATTCGGCGAAGGCGTCCGCAACGCGGGTGCTGTAAACTTTTTGCGGTCAGCGCCCTCGGGCGTATGAACGCAGGCCCCGATCGGCGCGGCACTTCAAACGAAGGGCGATAATGGTCGCAAATTTGCAGCAGCTTCTCGCCCCACGCTCTCTCGTGCAGCCTCTCCCAGTGATTCCGGCGCGGCGCCTGGTCCCACCCGATCAGCTGGTGCCAGCCAATCCGCCGCCTGGGGCTTGGCCCCTTGTTTTACCGGGCGCACTCGTACCCGCTCTCTTGGACGGCTAGCTTCCGCGCGAGGGCCTGCCAGCGAACCCGACACGGAAAGGGCGGCCCGCTGCGCGAGCCGCCCCTGACTACGGCCGATAATCACGCGCTACTTCGAGGGGGGCTCGTGAGTAGTCGTGGACGTCGGGGGCCTTTCCGGATTGCCATTAGGCAGGTGGCCGGCTCCCGCGGGCGTGGAAGGCGACGCTCCGGTCGTGGTGCTCGGTGACACGGGCGCCGGGCGTACGGTGGAAGACCTGCCCTCCGTCGGCGTCGCCGATCCCTGCGCAAAAGCCGAGGTGGTCGCGAAAAGCGCGGCGACCGCGAGCATTCCGATTGATGATTTTCGCATGCGTTTCTCCTGTTATACGCGGATCAACGCCAATCTGGAGAGATGGTTGCCAGCCGCCGGCCCGAAGCAGGATCGTGCCGACGACCGGACGCTGAAGTGTTTTTCAGGCGGCCGTCTGAAGGGGAGACTCTGGCCACGCCGGGAACCAGGACGAAGCGAAAGTCGTTCTCAGATGCTGAGTGGCGAAGGGTGGCCACCAGTTGTTTGGAGCAGACGATGATTAGAGCGAGCATCGTGACGGCTATTCTCGGGCTCGCTCTTCCGACCTGGGCCACCGCGCGCGACAGTCCCTATCCGGTCGGTTGGGACGTCATTGAAGCGGCCGGACTCAGGGTCGACTACCCGCGCTCAATTTTTTCAGATGACGCTGGACCCGCGAAAAAGGGGCTCGGGCGGATCTTTCGAACTTCGGACGGACGCGCTGGCTTTACTTACTACGTCGCAGACAACCGGGAGCACCTCGATCCGCGGTCCTTTATAAAAGCGCACGTCCGTTCTGAAGGGCTGCGGGTGGACTACCTCCGGCGTGCGAAGGATTTCGTGGTGGTTTCAGGCGTCCGTCAGGGAAAGATCTACTATAGCCGATGCAATTTTCCGCGCGGGCCCATAGGCTCTCTTCACTGCATCGAACTGGTCTACGATCAGAGCGAGAAAACCGCGTGGGATGCCATCGTCACCCGGATTAGCCTCTCGCTTCGCTGAGCGACGGGCTCAACTCGAGCGATCCCTGCAATCACGACGCGCGGCACCGGTTCGTCCTGGGCGTCCGCGTGGCAACGCCGAGCCAGATCTAGCGGGGGCCAACTCGACCACCGACAGGGGCGCTTCGCCGGGGTTTGCCTTACGATTGCCACCGGCGGGAGGCAGTCAGGGTGAGGGTTGCACGGTGGGGGGTTGCATGATCCGGGCGAGGGTGGTCAACGCGCTCGTGTTGACGGTGGCTTTAGCCGCCGCATTGGCACCGATCAGGTGCTTCGGTGAAGACGCTACCCAGCTGCCCGCCAAAAATCCGTTGCCGGTCAAGGATCCGTTGCCGGCCAAGGCGACGAAGGAACTGCCGCGCGAGTTGCTCTCGCTCATCAAGCAAAAAAAGATGCCGAAATTGTCTCCGATCCTGATGCGCATCTTCAAGGAAGAGGCGGAGCTCGAGGTCTGGAAACAGGACGCCACCGGCCACTTCCAATTCCTCAAGACATTTCCGATTTGCCGGTGGTCCGGCGATATCGGGCCGAAGGAGCACGAGGGTGACCGGCAGACTCCCGAAGGCTTCTACACGATCACGCCGGAGTTGATGAATCCGAATTCCAGCTACTTCCTCGCGATCAACACCGGCTTTCCCAACGCCTTCGACAAGGCGAACGCCCGGGACGGCAGTTTTCTCATGATCCATGGCGACTGCTCATCGGCCGGCTGTTTCTCCATGACCGACGAACAGATGGGCGAAATTTATTCACTCGCGCGCGATTCGTTTCTCGGCGGGCATCCGACATTTCAGATCCAGGCCTATCCGTTCCGCTTGACGCCGGCAAATCTGGCGCGGCATCGCACAAATCCCCACCTCGCGTTCTGGCAGATGCTCAAGGTCGGCCATGATCATTTCGAGATGACGCATCTCGAACCCAAGGTGGACGTGTGCGACCGCCGCTATGTGTTCGATGCACACGCTTCCGCGACCTCGACATCGTCCCGGTTCGATCCGATTGGCAAGTGCCCGGCCTACGTCGTGAATCCCAAAATCGCGCAGCTGTCTCTCGAGAAACAACGTGCCGACGAGGCCGAATACAGGCGTCTGGTAGACGAGGATGTTCCGGTCGCGCAAATCTACAGCGGCCTCGACGGCGGGATGCACGGCGCTTTCCACGCCCGGTTTCCCTACAAGGTCGTTCCGCTGGCAAAGGTGTTACCGGCCGCGCTTCAGCTTCCGCAATTGCCACCCTTGGCCTGGGTCGACAACGATGGCTCGGTCGCACATAAAATGTTCGGAACTGCTTTCTGACCGAGACCGATTTACCGCACTGGCCTGGTACGACAACACGAAGCCGGCGACATGACAGGCATGTTCCGGCTCTGCGTGTCTGCCGCCTTTAAGCGACCTCTCTCATCCTGGCGCTTGCCGCAGCCGCGGGCTGTTTGATCTCTTCGGTCAGCACTTCGAATCGGACAAGACTGCTTCGACCGAAGCTGGTCGAGATCGCAACGTCGGCAGCATCTCGTCCGCGCGCAACGACGACGCGTCCAATACGGGGCCGATTGTGCCGGGCGTCGAACGTGAACCACCGGCCGTCCAGAAACGCCTCGAACCAGGCACTGAAATCCATCGGAGCGGGATCCGCGGGAACGCCGATGTCGCCGAGATAACCGGTGCAATACCGTGCCGGAATATTCATGCACCGACATAACGTGACGGCGAGGTGAGCGAAATCGCGGCACACGCCGACCCGCTCGTTGAAACCGTCGAACGCAGTGCGGTCGTCGCGGGCGTATTGATAACCAAACTTGATGTGGGAATGAACGAAATCGCAGATGGCCTGGACCGTCTCCCACCCGCACTTTGAATTCGGAAACGTGCGCCACGCGAAGTCTGAGAGCTTTTGCGTGTCGCAGTATCGGCTGCCCATCAGGTACAACAACGTCTCGTCCGGCAATTCCTCAACCGAAAGCCGTCGCGCTCCCGAGCAGATTTCGTCAGGCAGTCCGGAATCGCGAATGCTGAAGGTGCTGGAAAAGCCGATGGTGCCTGCAGGTGCAATGACCCGGGTGCACAGGTTACCGAAAGAATCGCGGTAGTTGTGCATGGCCACGTTCGGCGACGCCAAGATCCGCGCATCCGTCAAAAGGTCCTGGGTCCGGGACGGATGGGGCGAGACCATGAGGACCATGGGGGTCGGCTGGGGCACTTCGAACGCGATATCAAAGCCCGCGCGGATTTTCATGGCTCGCTCTTTCCAAGGATTGGTCAATTCGCTATCAATGCCGAGCGGGCGAATAGGTTCCAGATTCCTATCGTGAGCCGTCCCCGTGAGTACCCCAGTCTTCCGATTTAACGTTGACTTGGACCTCCATTCCAAGCTCGTTGCTTCGGTCGCCCCAATAGCTGCCAGAAAGCGGAATCCCTTGTTCTGGCGTTCGCGCTACTGCCACGCGAATGAGATCTCGGTTCCCGACGATTCCGTTGGTCGGGTCGAACTCGACCCATCCTGAGCCGGGTACGTAAATCTGGCACCATGCGTGCGTCGCGCCACCACCGAGCACATCGGGACCATCCCGATCGGGTACATAAATGTATCCTGTTACGAATCGGGCCGCAAAACCCATCGATCGCGCGGCCTCCATCATCAGCAGCGCAAAATCACGGCACGTCCCTTTGCGAATTCTCAAGGTCTCGGCCGGCGATTGCGTGCCGGGCGCGCTCCTCCGAAGGTAGGAAAACCCGTCTGCAATCGCCTGATTGAGCGTCATGAGCAGGCGTCCGGTGGGCTGGGTTCGCGTGAGATCCAAAAAGCCATTCAGCCACGAGCGCACGGCATCGTCCTGGTCGCCATACTGCCTCACGATGCAAGCCGCCAGATCGGGCAGTTGGTCCGCGTCGTAATCGAACGGGTAGAGCTTGGCACTTTCCTCGATTTCGAAATCGGGTGAGTTCTCCGGCGTATGCGCGAGCCGAATTGTGCTCTCGATCTCAATCTGTCGGCTCGCCACGTCGAAATCGAGGAGGGTTACGCAGTTCCCAAACACGTCATGAACCCAGCGAAAGCGGCTCGGCTCAGGCGATACGACGACGTGCGATTCCAGAAGATGCTGATCGAAGCTGTCGCGGGGACGAAACAGCAGGCGATGCTGCCCAAGTCGTACCGGCCGCTTGTAACGGTACCGGGTCAGGTGTCGAACCACAAAAACGCTCATAAACAACTTCCCCGTGTGATTTGCCCCGGCGGACGCTGCTGCCTGGGGATCGGTCCCACACAACTATCCCCCGGATGAAACTGCGTCGCTGCCCTCAAGCCTCATTTGCGATCTGCGCGGGTTCAAAATCTGCCCGCGTTCGACATCCGGCCGCGTTCAAAAAACTGCCGGGATTTATCCCTGCGGTTGTGGAACGTTAAGTGGCATCAAGGCGTTGCGGTGGATATTAGCCCTCGTGGTGGAGCAAAGAAATGTTTTTTCGAGTGGCCTCGGCAGCAACGCTCGCGGCGGTGATGGTCGTGAACGGTGCGTATTGCCAGGAAGGGTCCGTGGCAGGTGAGAAGCCTGCGACGACGACTGAGCTGGTCACGGGCGGGGCGCCCATCCTGACAGCGATTCCGTCCGGAATGACGACCGTTACCAACTATTATAAGCAGAGCGTTTTCGATCCCATGGACAAAAAAATCGGCGAAATCGCCGACATACTGCTCGATAAGGACGGAAAGGTTGGTGTGCTCATCGTTTCCGTGGGCGGGTTTCTCGGAATCGCTTCCAAAGATGTCGCCGTGCCGTTCAAGGCCATTAATGCCGCTCAAAAGAATGGAAGCTGGTATCTGATGATGAATGCGACGACGGATGCCCTTAAAGCCGCTCCAGGCTATAGATACGATAAAGGCACCGCGTCCTGGGTTCCCGCATGATCGTAGGGATCATCGTAGGGCTCGCGCCTGTTCGGCCTGAGCGAGCCGCCACAACGGGAACGCGCGCCTGGCCGTGACCCAGCCCTGACTGAGTTGGGATTGGCAACGCGGCCTGCCGGGGCTGCGATGTCAGCGTGTTTGTCGATACGGATCAGAAAACGCGGGGCGATCGCGCAGCCTGGATTCCATCTCTGCGGCCGTCTGCGGCACGCAATAGAAAAAGCCCTGCGCTTCTCTGCACCCAACGCCTTCGAGATAGGCGGCTTGAGCGGCGGTCTCGACGCCTTCCGCAATGACGCGCAGTCCGAGATTGTCGCCCAACGCGATCACGGTTCGGATGATCGCCGCCGCATCTTCGTTTTCAGGAATTCCCTCGACGAATGATCGATCGATCTTCAATCGGTCAAACGGAAAGCTCTTGAGCGAGGCGAGGTTGGAATAGCCAGTCCCGAAGTCGTCGATCGACAAGCCGATTCCGAGAGCTCTCAGTTCCTGCAGCTGGTCGATGACCGGCGTCGATCGTTCGAGATACATTCGTTCCGTGATCTCGAATTCCAATAGATGCGGGTCGAGACCGGTCGTCGAGAGGATCTCCTTCACGAGTGTTATGAAATCCGGATCCATGAGCTGCAACGCAGAAATATTGACGCCGACCGGAACGCTGAGGTACCCGGAGGTCTGCCACGCTTGGTTTTGCGCGCATGCGGTCTGCAGCACCTTACGACCGATCAGCCCGATGAGACCGGTCGCCTCGGCGATGGGAATAAATCGGTCGGGAGGTATCATCCCGAGTTCGGGGTGCGGCCATCGGATCAGTGCTTCCATGCCGATTATTTTTCGGCTGGGGATGTGAAATTGAGGCTGATAGTTGAGTTCGAACTGCTCTCGTTGCAACGCCCGTCGCAACTCGCTCTCGACCAAGAGGCGTTCAGCCGCTCTGGCACTCATATCGGCGGAATAAAAGTGGTAGGCCCCGCGCCCAACAGCTTTAGCGCAGTACATCGCTTCATCGGCGTGCTTGAGAAGGTCTTGGAGGCTCTCGCCATCAGTCGGATAAACACTGACGCCGATGCTCAGATTGATTGATATCTCCCGTCCATGAACCGCAAGAGGCAATTCAAAACGTCGCAACAAGGCGGCGGCGGCCTCGGTCGCGGCGAACCGTGCGATCGCGGTGTCGATGAGAGAAACGACGAACTCGTCTCCTCCGAGGCGGGCAATCGAATCTTCCGCCGGAAGCGTAGCTTCCACCTCCCGCGCGAAGGCGGTCAGGACCGCGTCACCCGTGGCGTGACCGTAGACGTCGTTCAGGTATTTGAAATTGTTGAGATCGATGAAAAGGATCGCCAATCCCAGGCCGGTCTGCTTCGCGCGCTCGATCGCCTGAAGGGCGCGATCCTCGAACAGCAACCAGTTGGGAACGCCGGTGAGCGCGTCATGGGTCACGAGATAAGCGATTTGGTTTTCGCTCCTTACTCGCTCGGTAATGTTTTCATGGGCGATGACGATCCTGACCGCACCCGCCTCCTCAAAACGCGTGATTTTCATGGCGAACCAACGCTCCTCGCTGGCCGAGTGGCATGGGTATTGCCAATGCGCGCTGTTGCGCGAGCCGGCGGCGACTTCCGCGATGAGCGCTCCGACCTGTTGGGCATCTTCATCGCCGGACATTGCCGCTCGTGAACACGCCTCCAGGTAGTTGACCCCCTCCGAAACACTCGCAGCTTGTGCTCCGTTGGCAGTCGCGAACGCGCGCCATGCCTTGTTTACGAGGAGTATTCTTCCATCCTTGTCGATCACCGCGATGTGCGTGCTCAGGGCGTCGATTGCGGAGCGGGCGAAGTTCTCCGCTTCAAACGACTGGACAGGGCCCAAGAGGGAACTCGCGCGGGAAGATGCGTCGTCGGCACGTGCTTGCTCCGGCCGCTCGCGGCTGCCATTGCCCACGGCTATTTCCTTCCCGTGACATGGCCCAGTTTGACGGGCGATGAAGGTGGAACCGGTGGTCGAAAACGCTCGTTCCGACAATCGACCCCTTAAAGGTAGAGGCAGCATGACCCAAGGGTGAGTAATGTTCGATGAAAAAATCCGCTCAAAGGAATGTTTGTCCCGGAAAATGACGGCGAGGCCTTGGCGACCAGATGCCCAAGAGCGGCGTCGGTCGCCAGCGTTCGGGTGAGGGATGATCGTGTCTTCGGCGCGGTAACGCCGCTGCGATTCAGGTTCATGCGCAAGCGCGGCCGTGAAAAGCGGAAAACCTGACCCCACCCGCATCCAGTGCGGCCGCGGCGTGACATGCTCCGGGCGGAGAATCTGTCGATCGGACCTTTGCTCAAAAAACGTGATGGCGCACCTTGCGGGGAGGAATCGGACATCCATCTATCATCCATGCAGATGGTAGGAGGATGGATTGGCGAAAATTCTGGAGCTCCGGCCCAACGGTGCCGATACCGAGAAGATCACCATCAACCTCGGCTATGTCGACCTCGGCCACGTCGATCTGATGGTGCAGGAGGGGTTTTATTCCAACCGCACGGACTTCATCCGGACGGCGATCCGGAACCAGCTGGATCGCCATGACGAGGTGGTCAAAAAGTCCGTGGCCAGACAGCAACTCGATCTCGGCCTTCGGCATTACAGCCGCGCCGATCTCGAGGCCGTGAGAGCAGCCAACGAGACCCTTCATATCCAGGTTCTCGGTTTGGCGGTTATCGCCGGAGACGTCTCTCCGGAGCTTGCGCGAGCCACGATCGCTTCGCTTCACGTGCTGGGAGCCTTGCAGGCAAGCCCCGAGGTGAAGCAAGCCCTCAAAAATCGCATCCGCTGAGTTTTCACTTTGCAGCCGTCCCCGACCGACCCGCCTGAAGCCGGCGCCGAGATCGGAACGGTTTTGCGCGTCCTAACTTAGGTGAGCAGTCCGATGAACCAGCCCAAGCAGATCGACATCATGAAGGTGACCCGTCTCGCCCGTGAAGGACGGCTGAACGATGCGATGGCCGAGCTTCTCGAAAATTCCTACAGGGCGAGCTTGTTTGGGGCCGGGGGCCTCGACAGTGAAACTCGGTTCGACCCCGACCGCCCAAGGCGAAGCACGCCGTCTCCTTTTGGAATTGGGAATCTTCGGCATTCCGGCCAGGGTCGCATGCCGGGTCGAAACTTCAACATGCCTCTTCCCGTTGGCGGCTTGCTCGAAGGGATGGCGCAATTCGGTTCGACTACGGGACCGGTGGCGCAAGCGCCGACGGTGGTGCCAGACGGCGCGCGCTTTGAAACGCGCTCGTATGTCGGTTCCGCCGGAAGCCGCCAGTACAAGCTGTTCGTGCCGAGCCGCTACGAGGGACAGCCGGTTCCCGTGGTGGTGATGCTTCACGGCTGCAAGCAATCCCCGGACGACTTTGCCAACGGCACCCGGATGAACGAACTGGCTGAAGAACATTCGTTCCTGGTCGCCTATCCGGCGCAATCGGCGTCAGCGAATCCGTCGAGGTGCTGGAACTGGTTCAAGACCCAAGATCAGGACCGTGATGCCGGCGAGCCCGCCATCATCGCCGGGATCACCCGGGAGATCATGGGCGACTTCAATGTCCAGCCTGAATGCGTGTCGGTGGCCGGACTTTCCGCGGGAGGCGCCGCGGCGGCCATCATGGGGGCAACCTACCCGGATCTGTTCGCCGCCGTGGGGGTACACTCCGGCCTCGCGTGCGGAGCGGCGACCGACATGCCCTCCGCATTCGCGGCGATGCGAGCCGGCGCGCGTGACCTGCAGAGACACGTCGGCGTTCGCACCATTGTGTTTCACGGCGACCGAGACTGGACGGTGCATTCGATCAACGGCGATCAAGTCATGGCGCAATCAGCGCTCGCCGAGGGGCTTCAGGTTTCCGTCTACGAAGGTCAGTCGGCGGGAGGCTCTCGGTACACCCGAACCGTCTACATGGACGAGCGCGGAAACGAGACGAACGAGCAGTGGCTCATTCATGGTCTCGGGCACGCCTGGTCGGGCGGAAGTTCTGCCGGCTCCTATACCGACCCGCGCGGACCGGATGCCAGTCGCGAGATGGCGCGGTTCTTCATTCAAAGGCCGCTCGGCTGACGACGGGCTTCAAACGGCAAACTGCGAGAACTCAAAATGACGACCCTGGATCTGGATATCAGCGCGTTCCGGTCGCCGGCGATATTTCTGGCGGGCACCGTCGACTACGACATGTATGAGCGGTTCCGCGACCAACTCGGTCGCGCGCCGCAAACCGGGCTTCTGGTGATTGAGCTGACCACCCTCGGCGGCGATCCCGAGGTGGCCAGGATGATGGGGGAGGATGTCCGCTATCATAGCGACCTCGAACCCGAACGCCGGTTCGTATTTTTGGGAAAAGCGGCGATCTATTCTGCCGGCACGACGCTCATGTCGTTTTTCTCGCGCGACAACCGGTATCTCACTCGCGGAACGCGGCTGATGATCCATGAGCGAAAGCTCAACAAGACGCTCAATATCGACGGCCCCCTGACCAGCTGCGTTGCGACCGTGAAGGCCACTCTCCATGAAATCGAAGCATCGATCGCAATTCAGAACGAGGGTTTCGAAAATCTGGTGAGAGGATCGCGCGTGACGATGGAGGAACTCCTCGAGAAGGCGCCGTACAACTGGTACATCGAGGCGAACGAGGCCCTGGCGTTGGGGCTGATAAGAGGCGTGCTTTGACTGGGCCACCGATCTAACGCCCAAGCAGCCTGCGCCGCTTTTTTAGCGATGAAACAGGGTGGCTTCGATCGCGGCCGAAAACCGGTGCCGGCATCGTCGCCTTTGCAGCTTCGCCGAACGCGGCGAGTTTCTGTCCGGCCGAACGTTCACCATTTCTTAACCATACTGAGCCATGACTTGCGAAGCCACGTGGGAGAGTCTCATGCACCATTTGGAACAGCAAATTCGCGAGCGCGCCTACCACCTCTGGATCGCGGACGGCCGAAGAGACGGCGATCCAGACTTCTACTGGTTGAAAGCGCAACAAGAGATCATCGCGCAGAACGCGCGTCCAATGGGCGCGGCCAAACGAGCAAGGCCGGCCCGGGCTAAGAAGGCTCGCGCGGCCTAGAAACCGTCGGGCCGCCGCTGCGCTGACCTTGTCCCCGGGCTGGCGGCAGCCAACGCATCGTTGCGTCCCCGCAGTCACGGTGGACCAGCCGGACGCCGAAGATCCTTTATTCACGGGGCGGTCTGAAGCCTGAGCCAGTAGCGTCCGACGGCCTCCTCCGGCGTTTCGGCGCTTTCACCGGCGTCATGTGCATTTTTACCCGCAAACCATTGGCCCGCGGCATCACAGCTCAAGTAAAAAGGGTGCGCGCAGGCCACCACCAGTTCCGACAGGCTGGGGGCGAAAACCGCCTCCCGCGATAGATCGAGTGCCATCCCTGTTCGGAGCTTGTCGCCGTACCACATCTTCAGTGCGTCTTCGCGTCTGATCTGAAGATGATCGTTGAGGAAATACGCCGCCTGGGGGCTCGAACTCTGAAACATGCCGGCATTCTTGAGTTCCTGTGCCAAGGCGAACGAGATCATGAACTGGTCCTTTCGGCTTTCTGCTGCGCGCTTGTGGTTTTTGCCGACGTCTGCAGCTGCCGCAGTAGCATTCGGTCTCGGCTGTCGCGACGCTTTGCGCCCACGAATCGTGCGCGCGGCAGGACAAGTCTAACGGAAGTCCCACCCGCTTCAACGCTGTCGAAGATTGCGGTCCCGCTGAACTGGCGCGCGCAGCCGTAAACTTGGCTCGGCCGCCAGCCGACCTCTCGCCGTGCCGCGAAGGGCACTCAAGACGAAGCGGTGCCGGGCAAAGGTCCGGCAGCCAGCATGCTCTCGACTTGGGCGGCGGGGCGCGGCGGGCTGAAGTGATACCCTTGCACCTCATCGCAACCTTCCGCCCGCAGGAGCGCGAGCTGTTGAGCGGTCTCGACGCCCTCCGCCGTCGTCAAGATTCCAAGACTTTTTGCGAGCCCCGTCACCGCGCGGACGATGGCCATCGAATCGGTGCGCGACGCGAGTTCGTGGACGAATGAGGCGTCGATCTTGATCTTGTCGAAAGGAAAGCTTCGCAGATAGCTCAGCGAGGAGTAGCCGGTGCCAAAGTCATCCATCGCAATTCGTATGCCGCACTCGCGAAGCCGATGCAGGATCTCGATTGTCGCCGCGCTGTCCTGCAGGAAAATCAATTCCGTAATCTCGAGCTCCAGCCGGTTGGCGGCGAGCCCCGTGTCTGACAGAGCCGCGAAGACGGATAACGCCAGCCGACGGTCCTTGAACTGGGCAGGTGACAGATTCACGGCGACCGCGACCTCCCGTGACCATCCGACAGCGTCTTGACAAGCCCGTCGCAGCACCCAGTTCCCCAGCGGGACAATAAGGCCGGTTTCCTCTGCGATCGGGATGAATTCCGCCGGCAAAATCGTTCCACGCAGGGGATGACTCCACCGCGCCAGCGCCTCGAAGCAGACGATCAGGCCCGTCTCGATGCGGTAGATCGGCTGGTAATAGACCTCGAATTCGCTCCGCAGCAGAGCGGCGCGCAAGTCGAGTTCGAGCAGCCTGCGCGCCTGGGCGCGAGTGTCCATCCCCGTCTCGAAGAACCGCCAGGTGCCTCGGCCATCTTCCTTTGCCCGATAGAGCGCGATCTCCGCATTCTTCAGCAGCAGATCTGAATCCATCCCATCGGCGGGCGCCACGGAAATGCCGATGCTGGTTCCGGTCACGATCTCGTTGCCGCGGATGTTGTAGGGAGCACGCACCAACTCGACCAACCGGCTCGCGAGGGACGAGACAGCCGACGCCTGCAGATCGCGGCCCGCCTGTACGATCGCAAACTCGTCGCCGCCGAGCCTCGCGACGATGTCGATGTCGCGAACGCCGGCGCTGAGGCGAAGCGCCACCGCATTCAGCAACTCGTCGCCGATGGGATGACCGAGCGAGTCGTTGGTCACCTTGAAATGGTCGAGATCGATGAGGTGCACGGCGACCCATTCCTCGTTTCGCGAGATACGGGAGAGTGCGAGCTGCAGTTGTTCACGAAACACCGTGCGGTTTGGAAGGCCTGTCAGTGCGTCGTGGCGCGCCATATATGCGATCCGAGCCTGGGCTCGCTGCCATTCGGTGACATCCTCCAAAGTCGAAACCCAGCCTCCTCCTTCCATCGGTTGTTGCAAGATGCGGATCCAGCGGCCGGGCTCCGTCTCGACGATGCGTGTGCTGGGTCTCCCCACCCGCATCTCCGCGAGCACGCGCTCGAAGGACTCCTGGGGGTCGCCAGCCAAGGGCCTCGATGCCCTGCGGAACTTGAAGACATCCAGCAACGACAGCCCTTTCAGAGCCGTGGCCGTCATGCCAATCAATTTGGCATAGCGATCGTTGAACAGGACGATGCGGCCGTCAGCCGCAAACATGCAGAGGCCCTGCGACATGTTTTCGAGGGCCGTGTCCAATAGATATTTCTGCGACCGCAGGTGCTGTTGAGAATGACTGGCGCTCAAGGCCGCAACGAGGCAGGCGCCGAGAATGGCCGTCACCACGCCGACGAAGATAAGCGATAGCGAGGTTGGTGACAGCGCGCTCGCGTCGTTGATCCGAGCCGGATCGGAAACCAACGACAACGCGCTCATCCCCGTGAAATGCGTGGCGCCGATTGCGACCATCAGGAGCGCGACCGCAAGCAGCGTGTCCGCGCGGCCATCTCGCGTTGCGGCGACGAGCAGCGCGGATGCCGCAAAGACAATGCCGAGCATGATCGAGAGGACGACGAGGAACGGTGACCAGACGAGCGGATGAGGGAGGTAGAGCGCCAGCATTGCGGTGTAATGAGTAGCGGCGATGCCGCAGCCGATCACCGCTCCGCCGAAAGCCGGTGTCCAACGCCCATAATCAAGGAACGCGACGGTCAGGCCTGCGCCGGTGGCCACTGCTGCGATCAGGACGGACAAAAAGATCAGGCCGACATGGGGACCTGAGTTCGCGCCGGGGCCAGATACGAGGATTGCGAGAAAATTAGTCGCGCAGATGCCGACGCCGGATATGGCGGCGTCCGCGCCCAGCCATGCAAGTCGGGTGTGACCCGTCGTGGCCCTGGCGCGGCGGAAAAAGTCGATGGCGACAATGCTCGTCAGAACGCACAGAGCGGCCGCGAGCGCGACGCCTCGCAAATCGTGCTCAACAGTCAGAGTTCTGACGGCTTGAAGCATGCGCGCCCCCTCGGCGGGAATAGGGCTACTTAGCACGCGTAAGTTTAGTCGGCCGTCTCAAATGTTTGATGTTTTGCCTAATGTGGCCCTTATAGGAGCATTCAATTGAGAGATATCTGACGCTATCGGCTCGAAGCGGCCACGACGAAAGGTCAAAAAACGAGAAAGTGTTGAACGCGTAACTTGATTAAGCCCTCAGCGGACGACGTGCGAAAACGAGGCCGCTATCGCCGATCTCGGCGGATGGCTAGCGGGCCTCGTCTTACCTGTGCTTTGTTAGGAACAGGTTCTTGCACCAGGTTCTTGCACCACGCAAAACGGCGCGGCGACAGGGGCAATTCGCGACCCGCGGAGCACCATGTCCGATCTCGATGTCCTCCTCATCGGAGCCGGTCACAACGGGCTGACCTGCGCCGGATACCTGGCGAGGGCAGGACTTCGGGTGCGGGTTCTGGAGCGGCGCGGCGTGGTCGGGGGCGCCTGTGTCACGGAGGAGTTCCACCCGGGATTTCGCGTTTCGACCGCGTCCTACACGGTAGGCCTTTTGCAGCCCAAGGTCATTCGGGACCTCGATCTCGCCGCGCACGGGTTGCGCCTCGTGGAGCGCCGCGCGCAAAATTTTCTGCCGCTGCCGAACGGAGGTCATTTCCTCACCGGCGAGGGCCGCACGGAGCGCGAAATCGCGAAATTCAGCGCCAAGGATGCGGCGCGCTACGGGGCCTATCAGGCAGAGATCAGCCGCGTGGCTGGTGTGCTGCGCAACCTTCTCCTCACCGCGCCGCCCAATCTCAGGTTCGCGGACCTGGGCTCCGGCCTGCGGGAAGTCGGCAAACTTGCCGCGATCGGCAGGGAATTGCGGCAGGTCGATGGACTCAGGGTTGCGGTCGACCTGTTCCGCAAATCGGCCGGCGCAACGCTCGACCACTGGTTCGAGTCCGATCCCATCAAAGCCGTGCTCGGCTTCGATTCGATCGTGGGCAATCTGGCGAGCCCTTATGCACCCGGCTCCGCCTACGTGCTCATTCACCACGTGCTGGGCGAGGTAAACGGCAAGCGAGGCGTGTGGGGTCATGCGATCGGAGGCATGGGCGCCATCACGCAAGCGATGGCGCGCTCCGCCCTGGGGTACGGCGCCCGCATCGATGTGAACGCGGCGGTCCGCGAAATCATCGTGGAACGAGACCGGGCGGTTGGCGTGCTCCTGGACGACGGTACGTCGATTCGGTCGCGCGTCGTCGTCGCCAATGTGGATCCCCAGCGGCTTTTCCAAACCCTCCTGCCCCGCGAAGCGGTGCCGGCGGCGATGGCCAGGAGGATGAAGACGTGGAAAGCGGGATCCGGCACATTTCGCATGAACGTCGCGCTGTCGAAGCTGCCGACATTCTCCGCGCTGCCCACGGTGGGCGATCATCATACGGCCGGCATCATCCTGGCGCCGAGCCTGTCCTATATGGACAGGGCCTATCACGATTGTGTCAGTCACGGCTGGAGCAAGGCACCGATCATCGAGATGCTCATTCCCTCGACCCTCGACGACAGCCTCGCGCCAGCCGGCGCGCATGTCGCAACCCTGTTCTGCCAGCATGTCGCCCCGCGGTTTTCCGATGGTTCGACATGGGATCAGCATCGCGAAACCGTCGCCGACCTGATGATGGATACAGTCGAGGCCTACGCGCCGGGGTTCAAGGCAAGCGTAGTCGCGCGCCAGTGCCTCTCGCCATTCGATCTGGAACGCATCTTCGGGTTGCCCAATGGCGATATCTTCCACGGCAAATTGACGCTCGGTCAGCTGTTCTCCGCCCGCCCGATGCTGGGCTACGCGGACTACCGCATGCCGATCCCCGGGCTCTATCTGTGCGGATCGGGTGCGCATCCGGGCGGCGGGGTGACGGGCGCACCAGGCCACAATGCGGCGCATGCCGTGATTGCGGATATCCTCAGAAAATGAGTTCGACGGCGCGGGGGGAGGGATGACAGGCGTGAAATTTCCCGCTAATCGGTGGCGATGTCCTCACGCTCGTTCCGCGTCGGCCGCGCGGTCACCGGACTCGGTTTGTTCGCAACGAAATTGATCAAGCGGGGCGCTTACATCGCGACCTATCGCGGGCGGCTCATTCCGGCTGCGGACGCCACCCAACGCGAGCGACGCGGGGCCAAGTATCTGTTCGAACTCAACAGCCGATGGGTCATCGACGGATCGCCGCGTTGGAATGTCGCGCGCTATATCAATCATTCATGCCGGCCGAACGCAAAGCCCGTCGGTCGCAAAGGTCAGATCGTCTTCGTGGCGTTGCGCCCGATCGAGCCGGACGAGGAAATCACCTACAATTACGGCCGCGAATATTTCGACTTCTTCATCAAGAAGATCGGCTGCCGTTGCGCCTCATGCCGCGCCAAGCAGGCTCGAACTCGAAAGGCCACGCCCGCAACCGCGGTGAAATGAGTGAGGCCTCCGGTCTGGCCCGGGGAGCGCCGGCTTGCCCTGGAGACCGAGAGATCCCTGGAGACCGGGCGGTCGGTGGCGGCGCGTAACGCCGCAGGGTTTGGTGAGCGCGCTTGCCGTCGCCTTTCAATGTTTCATTTTGCACAATATTTGTTCGTACTTCACCAGGACGCGATCCCAGGCGTATGGCGCCACCGATGCGGATATCTCCTCGGGTGAGGAATGTCGGCCCTCGACCAGCGGGCGCAGCTTGCGCGCGATCTCGGATTCGTCGGTCGGGACATCCAAAAGGTTGCCGGTCTCGCCTTCGCGCACGGCAACCGCGGCACCTGCGAGCCTGCTCGTCAGCACCGGCAGGCCGGTGGCCATGGCCTCGATGATGACGAGGCCCCATGCTTCGTACAAAGTGGGCAGGGCAAACACGTCCGCCGCCGCGTAATAGCGTGTCACGTCGACAGCCGATCCGACATATGTCACCAGCGGATGCGGACGCGGCGCCATGCGCCCCGCAACAAGAAGCCGCAGCCGGGGATCCCCCATCAATTCCATCGCGCGGAGCAGCGCCGGGTATCCTTTGCGGTTTAATTCATTGGCCACGAAGATGACGACCTTGTCGTCGGGAGCAAAATTCAACTCCTTCCTCATTCGCTCACGCAGTTCATGGCTGCGCTCCAAGTTGAACTCCTGCGGCGCGTACCCGCCCGGCAGCACGTCCACATCCTCGGGCGGTACGCCGTAGTGGAAGTGAAGGTCCGCTTTCATCTCCTCGGTCAATGCGATGATGCCCCGGTATCCTCCGCGGCGGAGATGGCGTTTCTCGAGACTGAGCAGTAATGCGTGGGTTGGATTGAAACTCTGCTTCCACCGCGCCACAGACCACGGAGGCCTCAGGACCTTCGCCCTCCGCAGCCATGCCGCATGAACGCTGCCGGCCCAATAGACGCCGCCCTCGGGGCAACCGAGCCCGAAGGAACCATGCACGTCGAAGTCGCCCTCGTGCAGCGCCCGTTTGCAGGCCCGGTGAAACACCGCATGCTCCAGCGGCTTCAACATCGCCGGTATCGCGACGTGTCGATAGATGACCTTAGCCTCGCTCGGCTCATACCGATTCGCGAAAACGGTGACGTCGTGCCCGCGCCCTGAAAGGTACTTCGCACACTCATAGATGACCCGTTCGATACCACCGATCCGGCTGCAGTCCGGATACGACAGGGCAACTTTCATGCTGCATGGTCCTCTTCGCAACCTCTGCGGGAGTTCGCAAGTCCGCCTCGGTCAAACACATATGGCAATCAAGAGCGGACGCCGTGGCAGGGCCGCGCCGACAAGAGCTGCCGCTGCTTGGAGCCGCCCGATCCGATGCAATCCGCGGTCATGCCTTTGGTTGCATACGTGCCGGACCCGCCGTCGTGCGCCTGAGGTCCGATTGCTTGCACGAAGCTCACCCGGGTCCTCCACACCGAGCGTCGAACCGGTGCGAATGCGGTTGCTCGGCGGCCTGACCTGTCCAGCGTCAGAAATCCACCTCGAGAGACACCGAGCGTATCGCACAACCATCCCGCCAGCCAAATCGCCCAATGCTTCACGGTAAAGGCGAGCTTCATGATTTCAAAGCCGTCACGCTCGGCCCTCGGCTTCATGATCACCTTCAGCTTCATGAACGCTTTCATGAGTGCTTGGCGAGGGCCTGGCGGCGGAGAATGTTTCCATTGACAAATGTGGCGACGGGTAGCCAGATTGTTCATCATGCGCTCGTTCGGCGGTCGGCAGCAAAGTGCGAGGATCAAGCTCGGCGGATACCTTCGCCTCCCGGGAGGGGAGACGGTGCTGATGAAGATCGCAGTCACGCCGTGGCGGGGATCGTGCACCCAAACAGGATGCTGTCGTCGACTTGTCGATGCGCCTGCGGCACCTAGCCCACCCTGTGCGCCAACGGTTGGGTGACAACGCACGGGTGACAACGGACGGGTGACCCAGTATGGGCCGCCGTCAAAGTGATCCGGCTATAACTATCTAACGGACGAAACGAGCTGCCATATTCGTGAAAGCTAAATCCTACCTATCATCAAGGTTAATAAATCGTGAGGCAACGGTATTTCTCGAGTTTTCTGCGCCTTATTAATTCAACGCGCCCGGACGATTGCCATCTCGGTTTTTGCAGATGTCGCGATCAATGAAGGCTGCGGATGTCTTTGTGAAGAGGCTCGATACGGAGGCTGGGACAGTCGATCGACCGCTGCGAGTCCTCTCGATCGCGCATACCGCCGTGAGTCGGGAAATCGGGCGCGCACGGTATCGTCCTCTGGCCGTGCGGCCGGACCTTGATGTCCATCTGCTGGCACCGCGGCAGTGGCAAGAATACGGGCGAACCATTGCGGCCGATCCCGTCGACGAGCCGGGACTTCATCTCCACATCCTTCCCATCGTCCTGCCGAAGGCGGGGCCCATGCTTTGGTATCTCCATTTCTACCCGGGTTTGGGACGCCTTCTCCGACAGATCCAACCGGATGTCATCCACCTCTGGGAAGAGCCTTGGAGCGTCATCGCACTCCAGGCGACCTTGCTGAAAGGAAACATCCCGCTGGTCATGGAGGTCGAGCAGAACGTCCTCAAACGGCTCCCACCGCCCTTCGAGACGATGCGGCGCTACGTGCTGAGCCGCACGGACCATGTCATCTATCGCCACGAAGAGGCGGCCGCGGTGGTCCGCGCAAGAGGGTACAACGGCCCGGTGACCGAACTCGGCTATGGCGTCAATCAAAGTATCTTTTGCCCGGCGGACCGCAGCCCGGCGGCGGTTCCTGGGGGAAACGGCTTGCGTCTCGGATATGTCGGCCGGCTGCTTGAAGCGAAAGGTCTCGATGACGCGCTCGATGCGATGGCGCGGACCCGTTTTCCGATTTCGCTCGCGATCATGGGGGAGGGCGATTACGAGACGCCCTTGCGTCGACGCATCGCGGCTCTCGGGCTGGAAAGCCGGGTCTCCTTTACGAGCTGGCTCCCTCCCGCAGAGGTCGCGAAGTTCATTCGCGGCCTCGACGCTTTGATCCTGTTGTCCCGGACCGGAAAATGGAAAGAGCAGTTCGGCCGCGTAATCATAGAGGCGCAGAGCTGCGGGGTTCCGGTGATCGGTTCGGATTCGGGCGCAATACCGCACGTCGTCGGACCGGGCGGGTGGATTGTCCCGGAGCGTGACCCCGAGTCCTTGGCGGAGTGTCTCGATCTCATCGCCGCCGATCCCAAAGAGCTGAGCCGTCGTGGTCTTGCCGGGCAAAAAAACGTGGAAAGTCGCTTCACCTTCGATGTCATTGCCGGCACGCTGGCAAAAGCTTGGCGGGAGGCGGCTGCGGCGCGGCGATCCACGCCGCCGGGCGGGCGCGTTTAAGTCTGGCGAGCGACGCGCTTTTCTTCGCGAACCCGAGATCGGGCAGATCGCGCCGAGTCATTTACGGATTCGACCATGCCCCTAGGAGTTCTGGCCGGACAGCGGGGTTGCTTGCTCACGTTTCATCGCGTTGCGACTCATGCGAACTGGAAGGCGTTACCAAACCGAAACTTCTACATTGATCTCGACTTTCTCGACCGGCTCATCAGCTATCTCGGTCGGAGCGGATGGGAATTCGTGTCGATGGAGGAAACGGTCGCGCGCGCGAATGGAGGCGGGGGCAAGCAGCGTTACGTCAACTTCTCGATCGACGACGGATACCGCGATTCGTACGAACTCCTGGTGCCGTTCTTGCGGAGCCGTGGCGTTCCGGTCACGCTCTACATTACGACCGGAATCCCCGACGGTCTGGTGCCGATGTGGTGGGCCGGATTGGAGGACACGCTCCTTCACCGCGATCACGTCGTCGTGCAGGGCCAGATTGTGAGGGCCGAGACGTCCGGCGCCAAGCGCAACGCGTATGCCCGGATATCGACGGCCTGGGATAAATTGGGCCCGGCCGACCAATATGCGCTGTTTTGCGCGCAGAACACCATCGACGCCGAGGCGGCCCACTGGCGGCATGGGATCTCGTGGCAAATGCTCCGCGAACTCAGTCGGGATCCCCTGGTCGAAATCGGCGCGCACAGCGCGACCCACGCCCGGCTTTCGACGCTGGCGCCCGAGGCGGCCCTCGCCGAACTCAAGACATCTCGCGAACGCCTGATCGAAATGATTGGCGTTAATGCCGATCATTTCGCGTTTCCCTTCGGTCGCGCCGGCGACTGCGGCCCGCGAGAATTCGAACTTGCGCGCCACGCAGGCTATGCGAGTGCGGCGACCACGCGTAAAGGCATCATACGCGGGCAGCAGGATGCCTACAGCTTGCCGCGCAATACGCTCAACGGCTCCCATAAAAGCACGGCAATGGTCGAACTGCACCTCAACGGCCTTACCGGAATTGCTGCCCGTATCTTGGGGGCTGCCTAGCAGCCTGAAAGGACGCCTCTGGCACGCGAGACCGTCTGGAATCGACGTCAACCCACGGCGCCCGTGTCGTTTGCCATCGCCGCCTACAGGAAGAGCAGCTATTCGGTTTCGGTCTTTCCGCCGATGCGCTTGAGCTTGGCGAACACCGCCTGCACATCGAGTTCCTTGCCCTCTTCCTCCTCCTCGTCCTCATCGGATTCGGCGTGGATCTGGGTGGTGATATCGGCGGGCAGCAGGGTCGCCCCGGTATCCGGCTCGGGCGGCTTTTCCTTGGCGGCGCGCTGGACTTCGAAATCGAGGTCGATCTGGGAGCACAGGCCGAGCGTTACCGGATCCATCGGGGCGAGGTTCGCCGCGTTCCAATGGGTGCGGTCACGAATGGCATCGATGGTCGACTTGGTGGTGCCGACCAGACGCATGATCTGGCTGTCTTTGAGTTCGGGGTGGTTGCGGACCAGCCAAAGGATCGCATTGGGGCGATCCTGGCGACGCGACACCGGCGTATAGCGCGGCCCCTTCTTGCGCTTGGCCTCAGGCAGATGCACCTTCGTTTCCGACAGCTTGAGCCGGTGGTTCGGGTCGTGCTCGCCCTTGGAGATTTCTTCGCGGCTGAGCTGTCCGGAGGCGACGGGGTCGCGGCCGAGAATGCTTTGCGCCCCTTCATCGTCCGCAATGGCCTTCACCTCGAGCGGATGCAGCTTGCAGAAGGCGGCGATCTGGTCGAATGAGAGCGCCGTATTCTCGACCAGCCAGACCGCGGTCCCCTTCGGCATAAGTGGCTGCGTTGTCATGATAATTCTCCTTGCGCCCCACCCGCCGAAGGAGCGGAGCCTATGTTGCCATCGAAGATGACCGGAATATCCGAAATATAGGCGCAGCCCCCGTCGCGGCGCAACCCCGTCGTCGGCGGGGCATTTAGTCCGCTACCACCCGGCGTTCTCTCGGCGGTGACGGAACGTGCACGTTTTCCGGTTAAATTCGCGCTCCCGCGATGAACCTTTGCCTTTCTGGCGCGCTCATGCTTGACAGGCGGGTAGGTGCAAAACCACACCCTTTGCGCCGGATGCCAACGAGCGTGAGCCCTCATGACAGCAGATGCATCGACAGCCGACGCCGCGACAGCGAACGCCCCGAAGCCGCAGCTGAAAGTGCTGTTGTGCTCGCCGCGCGGCTTCTGCGCTGGCGTCGTGCGCGCCATCGACACCGTGGAACGGGCTCTCGCGATGTACGGGAAGCCGGTCTACGTGCGCCATGAAATCGTGCACAACCGCTACGTAGTGGAGAGCCTGCGCCAGAAGGGGGCCGTGTTCGTCGAGGAACTCGACGAAATCCCGGATACCGACGCCCCGGTGGTGTTCTCAGCCCATGGCGTCCCGAAGTCGGTGCCGGAGGAAGCCGGCCGCCGCAATTTCATCGCCATCGATGCCACGTGCCCCCTGGTCACCAAGGTCCACCGCGAGGCGGAAATCCACTTCCGGCGCGGGCGAGAGATCATCCTGATCGGCCATGCCGGGCATCCCGAGGTCACGGGGACCATGGGCCAGCTGCCGCCCGGCACGGTGCGTCTCGTCCAGACCGCGGAAGAGGCGGCGACGTTCGTGCCGAACGACCCCGACAAGCTCGCCTATGTGACGCAGACAACGCTGTCGGTGGACGACACCGCCGAGATGGTGGCGGTACTCAAGGAGCGCTTTCCCGGGATCGCCGGCCCCCACAAGGAGGACATCTGCTACGCCACCACGAACCGCCAGGAGGCGGTCAAGCGGGTGGCGCCGGTGGTCGATGCCTTGATCGTGGTGGGCTCGCCGAATTCCTCGAACTCCCAGCGCCTCAAGGAAGTTGCGCTGCGCAACGGCTGTCCGCATGCGGAACTGCTCCAGCGAGCCGTCGACATCGACTGGACGAAGTTCGGCAACATCGGCCGGCTCGGGCTCACCGCCGGGGCGTCTGCTCCCGAGGTGCTGATCGAGGAGATCATCGACGCTTTCGCGGCGCGCTACGAGGTCAGCGTCGAGACGGTGTCGGCGGTCGAGGAGTCCGGGATCTTCTTCCCGCTGCCGCGTCTCGTGCGCAGCGGCGAAGCGGCAGAATAAGCGCCATGCACGTCACCATCGCGCCGTAACCCACGAGCCGTCCCCCATCCAGCCGACACCCGCCAGCCGTCATAAGCTCAGACATGGCCGTCTATACCGACGTCACCGACGAGGAGCTGCAGCAATTCCTCGCCGGCTACGATCTCGGCCGCCTGCTCTCCTACAAGGGGATCGCGGAGGGCGTCGAGAATTCGAATTTTCTCCTGCATACGGCCAAAGGCTATTTCATCCTCACGCTCTATGAGAAGCGCGTGGCCGCCGGCGACCTGCCGTTCTTTCTCAACCTGATGGAGCACCTCGCGACGCGCGGGATCAATTGTCCGCAGCCGGTGCGCGGTCGCAGCGGCGAGAAGCTGGGCCAGCTCGCCAGGCGCCTGGCCGCGATCGTCACCTTTCTCGACGGCGTCTGGATCCGGCGGCCGAATGCGGCCCATTGCGGCGCGGTTGGCGAGGCGCTTGCCGCGCTCCATCTCGCCGGCGCCGACTTCGGCATGACGCGGCCCAACGGTCTTTCAGTCGCCGGTTGGCGGCCGTTGTTCGAAGCCGCCGCACGCCGGGCCGACACCGTGCAACCCGGATTGTGCGAGACGATCGCGGCCGAGCTCGCGCGGCTCGAACGCGACTGGCCGCGCGACCTGCCGCAAGGCGTGATCCACGCCGACCTGTTCCCCGACAACGTGTTCTTCCTCGGCGACCGCCTGTCGGGCCTGATCGACTTTTACTTCGCCTGCACCGATGCGCTCGCCTATGACGTCGCGGTCTGTCTCAATGCGTGGTGCTTCGAGCCGGACCATGCCTACAACGTGACCAAGGGGCGTGCGCTGCTCCACGGCTATTTGCGCACGCGTGGGCTGGCATCGGTGGAAACCTCGGCTCTGCCGATCCTGTGCCGGGGCGCGGCGCTGCGCTTCCTTCTGACGCGGCTGGTGGACTGGCTCGAAGTGCCGGCGGGCGCACTGGTCAAGCCGAAAGACCCGCTCGAATATTACCGCAAGCTGCGCTTCCACCAGGCCAACACCAGCATACGGGATTACGGCCTTGACTGAGCAGGACGGTGGCGGCGGGCGCGTGGTCATTCACACAGACGGCGCCTGCTCCGGCAATCCGGGGCCGGGCGGTTGGGGCGCCATCCTGGAGTGGGGCGGGCGCCGCCGCGAGATCAGGGGCGGGGAGCCCCATACCACCAACAACCGCATGGAGCTGATGGCCGCGATCTCGGCTCTCGAGACGCTCAAGCGTCCTTGCGAGGTCGACCTTCACACCGACAGCCAGTATCTCCGCCAGGGCATCATGAGCTGGATCCACGGCTGGAAGCGCAACGGTTGGAAGACCGCAGACAAGAAGCCGGTGAAGAATGTCGATCTGTGGCAGCGGCTCGATGCGGCGATCGCTCACCACACCGTCCACTGGCACTGGGTCAAGGGACACGCCGGCCACGACCTCAACGAGCGCGCCGACGAGTTGGCCCGGGAAGCCATCGCGGAGATCCGGGCCGGGCGGGCACGACCGGCGCACGGTTGAAGACCGGGCAGGGCGGCAAACCCTTGGAGGGCCGCAACCGTGCGGCCGGAATGGGTCCCGCGTCGAGACCGGGCGAGAACGTCCCGGTCGGCAAGTTCAAACTTCACCGGCCGACGCCACTTGTGGGATTTTTTTGAAAAACAACCCCATGCAAAGGAGCCTGAGCGGGCGTCAAGAGGAATTCTGGAAGAGGAATTCTTGCCCCATCTCGCCCGCGCAGCAAATACCGTCGCTGAAAGCCCGACTCAGAGCTGCTTGAGCAGCGTCTCCGCACTCGATGTTTCTGCTTTGCCGGGCGCGTCCTCGATGTTGAGCTTGGTGACGACGCCGTTCTCGACCAGCATCGCATAGCGCTTGGAACGGTGTCCGAGGCCGCCGGCCGAGCCGTCCATCACGAGATCGATCGCCTTTGCGAATTCGCCGTTGCCGTCGGCGAGGAACTCGATCTTGCCCTCGGCACCGCTGGCCTTCTTCCATTCCGCCATGACGAAGACGTCGTTGACCGCGGTCACTGCGATCGCATCGACACCCTTTGCCTTGATGGCATCGGCGTTCTTCAGAAAACCGGGAAGGTGATTTTTGTGACAGGTCGGCGTGAAGGCGCCGGGCACCGCAAACAGCACCACTTTCTTCCCCTTGAAGACCTCGTCCGTGGTCGCCCAGCCCGGCCCCTCGGCCGTCATCACACGGAACTTGGCCTCGGGAAGATGATCGCCCACCTTGATGGTCATGGATTGATCCTCATGCGTACTGTGTTGAAAATGGGAGAAGCTCCCCGTGTCTAACCCGAGGAAGCAATGGAGGAAGCAAGAAGTGGGTCAGTCGAGAACCACCAGTCGAGAACCATCAGTCGAGAACCATCAGTCGAGAACCGACGTGACCTCGATCGCGTTATCGCCCGAGACCAGGGTGAAACGCAATGTCGCGCCGACCGGAGAGACGCCGGGAGGGAGGCCGTCGAGTTCGAATGAAAAACGACGCACGCCCTGTGCGGTTTCCGACATCGGCTCCGGCAGCGGCAGCGCCCAATCCTCGGTCGGTCCTTCGACGAAGAGGTCGACGGGCGCCGCGGCGGGCGCCGTCGCCTCGACCACGACCCGTGAGGTCCCGGGATCATGCCGAACGCTGCGGATCGCGAGGGCAGCGGGTTCGCCGAGCGCCGCCGGTTTGGGTACCCGCGAAGTGGCGCGCGCAAGCGCCGCGTCGAAGGACGACGCCCCACCCAGAGCCAGGGCGGCCGTTCCCGTGGCCGGCAAGCACAGTTTCTCGCAGATGGCGTAATCCACGGTGAGGCGCAGAGTCACCGGCCGCTTGAGATCGGCGGGAACTACGCGTAACGGCAGCAGGACGTCACCCTTATAACCGATCGACGCGCCGCTGTCGTCGGTGAAGCGATGTGGTATCGGCCATTCGACCGTGACGGATTTCACGTTGACCGACTTGGAGAAATCGAAACGCGGCGGGACGCCGGAATCTCCCGGATACCGCCAGTAGGTCTTCCACCCAGGGCCTAGTCGAAGCTCGACGCCGGCGTGCAACGCGGTTGCATCGGCTGTTGGCGGACTGCCGGCCACGACCCGGATTGCGGACCGCGCATCGCCATCCCATATCGAAGCATCGGCGGCGTGCACGCGTGCCGCGCCGGCGGCGCAGGCCAGCGCGACGAGTGCCGGTGTCGTGACCCAATGCCGCATTACCGATGCAATCATGACGGTCCGTGTAGTGATTGTGTCGGAGCCTGACTATTAAATTCATCGTGACCGATAGCGGCGCGTTGCCGTCGTCACGAGATGAGGTTACGCTTCCCACCATGAAGGCAGCAAAGCAAATTCTCAAGGCCGCCGCGCCGAAGGGCATTCCGCAGCGCGGCTATCTCGACGGCCAGATGTTGATCGCAATGCCGAGCATGCGCGACGAGCGCTTTGCGCGCACCCTCATCTATATCTGCGCTCACTCCTCCGAGGGGGCGATGGGCATCGTCGTCAATCAGCCCGCTGCCAACGTCAACTTCGCCGACCTCCTGGTCCAGCTCGAAGTGATCAAGGATACCGACTTGATCCAGCTTCCGCGGCGTGCCGGCGCGGTCCAGGTGCTCAAGGGCGGCCCGGTCGAACCCGGACGCGGCTTCGTGCTTCATTCCAGCGATTTCTTCATCGAGAATTCGACGCTGCCCATCGACGACGGCATCTGCCTTACCGCTACCCTGGACGTGCTCAAGGCGATCGCGAAGGGTGACGGTCCCAACAGCGCGCTGCTCGCGCTCGGCTATGCCGGATGGGCGCCGGGACAGTTGGAAACCGAGATTCAGGAGAATGGCTGGCTGCATTGCAGCGCCGACTCCGATCTGATTTTCGGTGAAGACCTCGTCCACAAATACGAGCGCGCGTTGCGCAAGCTCGGCATTCATGCCGGCATGCTTTCGAGCGAAGCCGGACACGCTTGACGGAAGACGGCGCGGGCGCCGACTCTCGGCCCGCTCGCTTCGTCCGGGGCCTTCAGGCGAGTTCCCCCGTTCAGGCGATGCTTCCCCGTTCAGGCAAGGCCCACTTCAGGGAACTTCGCTCTTCAGGGAGTTTCACTCATCAAAGGATGTCCTCTGAGATCCGCCGAACTTCAGGCGTGCTTCATTTTGCGGTTTCCAGGCGGTCGCTGACCAGGAGTTCGTGGGCCTGCTCGACCGGCATCGGCCGGCCGAATACGTAGCCCTGCGCGTATTCGCAGCCGAGTTGGTAGAGGTCGGCGGCATCGGCCTCGGTTTCCGCACCCTCGGCGACCACGTCCATGCCCAGGTCGTGAGCCAGCCCGACGATGGAGCGCAGGATCACCGGCCGCGTTCCCTTGGAATTCATGCGGACGAAGGATTGGTCGATCTTGATGGTGTCGAACGGGAAACGCTGCAGGTAGACCAACGAGGAATGGCCGGTGCCGAAGTCGTCGAGGGCAAGCCCCGCCCCGAGATCCTTGAGGCGCTGCAGGATCTGGGTGGCCTGCTCGGGATTCTCCATCACGACGGATTCGGTGAGTTCGAGCTTGAGCGTGCCGCGGATGAGGCCGGAGCGGGCCAGCACGGCGCGCAGGTCGTCCACGAGATCGTTGCGCAGCAGCTGCCGGGACGACACGTTCACGCTCGCGAACAACGGCACGCGCATGCGCACCGAGCGCTGCCAGATTCCGAGCTGGCGCGCCGTGCGCTCCAGCGCGAACAGCCCGAGATCGGTGATGAGACCGATCTCCTCCGCAATCGAGATGAACTCGGAGGGCGACAGGCGGCCCATTTTCGGATGATCCCAGCGCGCCAGCGCCTCGAAGCCCGCCACCGTGCGGTCTTCCAGCCGCACGATGGGCTGGTAGACGATGGTGATCTCCTCGCGGTCGAGCGCGCGCCGAAGCTCGGATTCGAGGGTCAGGCGGTCGGTCTTGCGGGCACGCATCGCCGGCTTGAACACTTCGAAACGGTCGCCGCGGGCGCGCTTGGCCGCGTACATTGCAAGCTCCGCGTCCTTCACCAACTCCTCGCCACGGCTCGGCTGCGCCTCTGGCAGCGCAATGCCGACCGACGCGGTCAGGAAGATCTCGCGGTCGTTGAAGCCGATCGGCGCCCGGATCGCCTTGCAGATGGTTTCCGCAAATCCTGCGATGCGGTTGCTGTCCTTTTCCGATATCAGGATGAGGCCGAACTGGTCGCCCGAAAGCCGCGCCAGCGTGTCCTGCGGCTTGAGCAGGCGCGTGAGCCGGCGCGCCAGCGTCAGCAGGATGGAATCGCCGACCGCCATACCGACGGAGTCGTTGACCTGCTTGAAGCGGTCGAGATCGATCACCATCACGGTGGGACGGATGTCCGTGTTCGTCTTGGCGAAAGACAGAACCGCTTCCAGGCGATCGAGGAACAGCTCGCGGTTCGGCAGCCCGGTCAGGTGATCGTGGACGGCATCGTGAAGCAGGCGCTCCTCGGAAACCTTGGCATCGGTGACGTCGGTGAGGGTGCCGACCAGGCGCACCACCTCGCCGTCCGAGCCGACCACGGGGCGCGCCTTCATGGTGAACCATAGATAGTGCCCGTCGGGGCCACGCAGGCGGAAGTCCTGCACCAGCCGTCCGCGCCGCTGCTCGACCACGCTGTCAAGCGAGGCGCGGAAGCGGTCGCGGTCGAGCGGATGGAGCACCGCAAGCCACTGGGCCGCCGGACCGTCCAGGGTGCCGCGCTTGAGGCCGAGCGTCGACTCGGTCTCGGCGCTGGTGAACACGTTGTCGGCGGCAACATCCCAGTCCCAGATCAGGTCGCCCGCACCGGTCAGCGCCAACGCGCGGCGCTCTACGTCGGAGACGATGCCGTGGGTAATCCCGCCGGCGAAGGCATGCTGCATGACGGTAAAGCCGATCAGCATGACGATCAGCACCAGGCCGCCGAGCAGCGCCGGCGCGACGATGTCGTTGGTCACCCATCCCAGCACCGCGAGGCCGGCGGCGAGCACCCATGACACCAGCAGGAACCAGGTCGGTATCAGCAGCACGGCGCGATCGAAGCCCTGCGCCGCGAGGTAGATCACGAGGCCGAAACCGGCAATGGCGACGAACAGCAGCGACAGCCGCGCGATGCCCGACGCGATCGCAGGATCGACCAGGGCGACCGCCACCAGCGCACCGAGGAAGACGAGCCATGCGATTGCGATGTGCGCATAGCGCACGTGCCAGCGGTTGAGATTGAGATAGGCGAACAGGAAGACCAGCAGCGTCGCCGCCAGGATCGCTTCGCCGGAAGCGCGCCACACCCGCTCGGCACCGGCGGACATGTCGAACACCTTGCCCCAGAAGCCGAAGTCGACACCGATATAGACGAGCACCGCCCAGCCCAGCGCTGCGGCGGCCGGAAACATCACGCTGCCCTTCACGACGAACAGGATGGTGAGGAACAGCGCGAGCAGGCCGGCAATGCCGATGACGATGCCGTGGTAGAGCGTGAAGCTGTTGACCTTGTCCTTGTAGGCGTCCGGCTCCCACAGATAGATCTGCGGCAGCTTGTCGGTCCGCAGCTCGGCGATGTAGGTGACCACCGCGCCCGGATCGAGGGTGATGCGGAAGATGTCGGCGGTGGCGCTGTCGGTGCGATCCGGCCGATCGCCGGAGCTCGGCGTGATGTTGACGATGCGCGACATGCCGAGGTCGGGCCACAGGATCTTCGAGCCCACCATCTGATAGTGCGGCACCACGATGAGACGGTCGATCTGCTCGTCGCTCGAGTTCGCCAGCGCGAACACCGCCCAATTGGTCCCGGCCTCGCGGGCGCGCACTTCCATGCGGCGGACGATGCCGTCGCTGCCGGGCGCGATGGAAACCTGGATGCGATCGCCTTCGCTCTGCAGCCGCTCGACCGCATCGGTGAGATCGATCGCGGCAATGTCGACGCGGACGTTGACCGCTTCGACGGCACGCGCGTGAGAGGCAAACAACGCCACCGCGACGGCTGCAGCCATGACGATCTGCAGGGCCCTCAAGCGGCGATCCTCCGTGTTTCGAAATGCCGTGCTTCGAAATCCCTGAGCGTCATGTCGCTTTGCCAAAACGAAGCCGACACTCCGCGCCTCGGGCGCACCCCCTCTTTGAGTACCGAAAAGGGGGGCTAAGTGCAACAATATCGCGACAAAATGCGCCGACCCTCACCGCCCGCAGGCAAATCCGTCCGGCCTTTGCGGCGTCGCCGCGGCGGATTTGTGCCACTTGTATGGTCGACGTCGCGTTGCGGCCGGCTTCGCCGGGCCGCTCAGACCGTGAGCACGATCTTGCCGATATGGGCGCCCGATTCCATGCGCGCGTGCGCCTTGCCCGCTTCTGCGAGCGGAAAGATCTGGTCCATCACCGGCGCGACCCGGCCGGCGGCGAGCAGCGGCCAGGCGTTCGCTTCGACGGCGCGTGCGATGACGGCCTTGTCCGCCACCGCGCGCGACCGCAACGTCGATCCGGTATGGGTCAGCCGCTTGAGCATGATCCGACGAAAATCCACCGTGGCGCGCGGTGCGCCCTGGAAGGCGATCTGAACGATCCGGCCTTCCACGGCGGCCGCCTCGTAGTTGCGCTGGATATAGTCGCCGCCGACCATGTCGAGGATCACGTCCGCGCCCGCGCCGCCGGTGCTGCTCTTGGTGATCGCGACGAAATCCTCGCTTCGGTAATTGATCGCGACGTCCGCCCCGAGCTGTCGGCAGGCCTCGCACTTCTCGGCGCTTCCCGCCGTGACGATCACGCGCGCGCCGCGCGCCTTGGCGAGCTGTATCGCTGTCGTGCCGATGCCGGAGCTCCCGCCATGCACCAGAAGCGTTTCGCCTTCCTCCAGCCGCCCGCGCTCGAACACGTTATGCCATACCGTAAAGAACGTTTCCGGAACCGCCGCGGCCTGCGTCATCGACAGGCCGCCCGGGACCGGTAGCGCGTGGCTCTCGTGAGCAACGCAGTATTCGGCGTAGCCACCGCCTGCAACGAGCGCGACGACTTTGTCGCCGGGCTTCCAGCGGCTCACCTCGGCGCCGCACGCAGCGACCTCGCCGGATATCTCGAGGCCCGGAATATCGGTGACCCCGGGGGGCGGCGGATAAGATCCGAGGCGCTGCAGGACATCGGGACGGTTCACGCCGGCGGCTGCGACCTTCACCAGGATCTCGCCGGTGCCGGGAACGGGCATCGGCCGTACCTCCGGCTTGAGAACCTCGGGCGCTCCCGGGGCCGTGATGGCGATGGCGGTCATGCGAGCCGGAATTGATGTCATGGGTCCCGTTTGATCGAAAGGGGCAATTGCGCGCCTGTTTAGGCGCTCCCCTCCAATGTGACAACCGGGCCCGCCAAGGCTATGCTTTTTTCGAAACGGATGACGCGAAATGGCCGCCGAGGAAGACGACCGACCGAAGAAAAAGATCCCCCAGGAAATCGGGCAGGATGTCTCGCTGCTGTCGCTCGGCGAGCTCGGCGAACGCATCGAAATCCTCAAGGGGGAGATCGAAAGACTGGAGCTGGCGCGCTCGAAAAAGCAGGCCTCGCGATCCGCCGCGGACCAGTTCTTCAAACGCTAGAGCCTGTCGAGGCCGCCGATCGCCGCGGTTCTGCCGACGACGGCAGGCGGGTTGTAAGGGCTTATTAAGCTTTCCAGTTTATTACAATCAACTGTCCATTTCGTGGACACCGAGTGGCTCCTGTCCACTCTGTTTGACGCCTCCCTGTTATCACTGAGCCGCCTGAAAATGGCGGCTCTTTTTATTGCGTCCCAAATCAGCACAGCGCGTCTTTCGCCCTCGCATCACGGTAATCACGATTGCAGCTCGCCCTGCGAGCCCCTGGACTCGGCCGGAGCGTGCAGGCAATGTTTTTCCGGGTTGGTGAGGCGTGCAGCATGTCCAAAAAGATGGTTGATGAAGTGCGGCCGGTTCTGTTCGGCCAACGGCTCGCTTCGTCGCAGAACTTCTCTCACCTGTTTCGCGAAGGCATGAAGCTGGTGGAGGAGACCGCGGCCTATCTCGACGGGCCTGGCCGGCAGGAATCCAAGCTGCTCGGCCGCGCCGCGGCTCTCGGCTATGCCACCGAAAGCATGCGTCTGACGACGCGGCTGATGCAGCTTGCGTCTTGGTTGTTGCTCCATCGTGCCGTGAACGAAGGCGAAATGTCGCTCGCCCAGGCGAACAAGGAGCGCATGAAGGTCAAGCTCGCGCCGGACGAACGGCCGGAGGACGACGGCATCATCCTGCCCGAACGGCTTTGCGAGCTCATCGTGAGGTCGAAGAAGCTCCAAGACGAGGTGCGCCGCCTCGATGCCACCATCCATGCGCCGATCCCGGAAGCGCACGGCGGCCCCCACCCCCTGGAGCACCAGATCGCGCAGTTGCGCGCCGCGTTCGAACGCAGTCCCTAGCGCAGGCGTTCAGGCTGAGGCGGGTACCAGCACGCCGGCGGCCGGAAAACGCCGGCCGCGTTTAGCGGTGGAGACGGGGCAGAGCTCCCGTGAGGGACCGGCGGGCTTATTTCTTCAAGCCGAGACCCGAGAACCGCTTCTGGAAGCGCGACACGCGGCCGCCGCGATCGAGCAGCTGTTGGGCGCCACCGGTCCAGGCCGGGTGCGACTTGGGGTCGATATCGAGGTGAAGCACGTCGCCGCGCTTGCCCCAGGTCGACCGCGTCTCGAATTCGGTGCCATCGGTCATGACGACTTTGATGGTATGGTAGCCGGGGTGGATTTCGGACTTCATGACACAGGCTCCGGCGCCCGCGCTTGGCGCCCGTTCGATTGTTCCAATAGGATTTGGGGTCCTATAACCCACTCGGCTTCCCGACACAAGACGCGCCACGAGGCGGCAATTCGCGCGGTTCCGCGCAGTTGTCAGAGCGCTTCCGGCAGGTCATTGTCCTGCCGGCCAGCCGCCCATGCGGTTCATGCCCCGGTCACGAGCGGACTTTGATGAGTATTGCTTCCAAATCCGAATTGCAGCCGGTTGCCGTGGCAAATCCCGACGCAGCGCCGCCGGCGAAAGAAGTCCGCCGGCGCAGCATCAAGCCGTTGCTCGAGCTGGTCCCGTTCGTCATGCGCTACCGCGGCCGGGCGATCGCTGCCGTGTTCGCGCTCGTGATCGCCGCGGTGGCGACGCTGGCGGTGCCGATCGCCGTCCGTCGCATGATCGACAACGGGTTCGATGCCCACCGCGCCGGCCTGATCGATGAATATTTCGGCGTCTTGATCCTGGTGGTCGCCGTGCTCGCCCTGGCGAGCGCCATGCGGTACTACCTCGTGACCAGCATCGGCGAGCGGGTGGTCGCGGACCTGCGCGACGCGGTGTTCGATCGCATCACCATCCTTTCGGCGGCGTTCTTCGACGTGGCGAGATCGGGCGAGCTGGTCTCGCGGCTCACCGCCGACACCACCCAGATCAAGGCGGCGGTGGGCGCGTCGGTCTCGATCGCGCTGCGCAACATCGTCCTGTTCTTCGGCTCGCTGACGATGATGATGGTGACGAGCGCGCGGCTCTCCGCCTTCGTGTTGGGCGCCATCCCGGTGATCGTGCTGCCGCTCGTCGCGTTCGGCCGCATGGTGCGCCGCCGCTCGCGCACCGCCCAGGACACCCTTGCCGATGCGTCGGCCTACGCCTCCGAGATGATCGGTGCGGTGCGGACCCTGCAGGCCTTCACCAACGAGCCGCTTGCGCGGTCGCGCTTTCGCGATGCCGTCGAGCGGGCCTATGACGCCGCGCTGTATTCGATCCGGGCGCGGTCGACGCTGACCGCGATCATCATCTTTCTCGCCGGCTCGAGCGTGGTGGTGGTGCTGTGGGTCGGCGCGCAGGATGTGCTGAGGGGCCGCATTACCGCGGGGACGCTCAGCCAGTTCGTGCTGTTCGCGGTGTTCGCGGCGAGCGGGCTCGGCCAGCTCAGCGAAGTCTGGGGCGAGCTGTCGCAGGCGTCGGGCTCCGCCGAGCGGCTGTCGGAAATCCTGCGCACCGAGCCTGCGGTCACGGCGCCGGCAGACCCGCGGGCTCTGCCTTCGCCGCCGCGCGGCGAGGTCGGTTTCGATGCCGTGCGGTTCGCCTATCCTTCGCATCCACGCGAGTTCGTGCTGGATGGCGTCAGCTTCGCGGTGCGCGCCGGCGAAAAGGTCGCGATCGTCGGGCCGTCCGGCGCCGGCAAGAGCACGATCTTCCATCTGCTGCTGCGCTTCTACGATCCGGCCTCCGGCGCCATCTCGTTCGACGGCGTTCCCATCGCCGATGTGGATCCGCGCGAATTGCGCCGCCGGATTGCGCTGGTGCCGCAGGACGTCGCGATCTTCGGCTCCACCATCGCGGACAATATCCGGTTCGGCCGGCCGGACGCGACCATGGACGACATCGTGCGCGCCGCCGAACAGGCCGCTGCCGCCGAATTCATCACCCGGCTGCCGCATGGCTACGAGACCAAGGTGGGCGAACGCGGCGTCACGCTGTCCGGCGGCCAGCGTCAGCGCATCGCCATCGCCCGCGCCATCCTCCGCGATGCTCCGTTGCTGTTGCTCGACGAGGCGACGTCGTCGCTCGACGCCGAGAGCGAGACGCTGGTGCAGACGGCCTTGGCACATCTCATGCAGGAGCGCACCACCCTCGTCATCGCCCATCGTCTGGCGACGGTGCTCTCCTGCGATCGGATCCTGGTCATGGATCAGGGCCACATCGTCGAAGAGGGAACTCATGACAGCCTGGTCGCCAAAGGCGGGCTCTATGCACGCCTGGCGCGGCTCCAGTTTCAAAACGTGTGATCGCCAAGCGCCGGACATGGCGATCGAGGACCTCTCGTGCTAGCGTCGTTTATCTTCTTCGTGCTTCCGGTGCTGCTGCTGTGCATCGGCTTTCCAATCTACCTCATCCTGCTGCTGACCTCGTTCGTCGCCGCGCTTTTCGTGGCCGATGTGCCGCTGACGACGCTGCAGACCAACATGTTCGGCAGCCTCGACAACTTTCCGCTGCTGGCGATCCCCTTCTTCATTCTCGCCGGCGAGATCATGGGCCAGGGCGGCATCGCCCGGCGCGTCATCGTGTGGGTCACGGCGCTCGCCGGATCGAGCCCGGGCTCGTTGCCGGTGACGACGATCGTATCATCGGAGCTGTTCGGTGCGATGTCCCACACCGCGGTCGGCACCGTGGCGGCGGTGGGCCGCCTCGTCTACCCCGCGCTTCGTGCCGGCGGCTATGACGACCGCTTCACCATCAGCCTGATCGCCTCATCGGGGGCGATCGCGGTCGTCATCCCGCCGTCGATCGCGATGATTCTCTACAGCATGGCGGCGCAGCAGTCCGCCATCGCGCTGTTCACCGCCGGCGTCCTTCCGAGCCTGCTGATCGGCCTCGTCGGCGTGATCTACGTGGTGCTCTATTCGCGGCTGCGGAAGGTGGCGACCGGCGACCGGACGTCGTGGGCGAAGATCCGCTCCGCGACCCGCGAGGCGGGGTGGGCGCTCGGCACCCCGGTGGTGATTTTCGGCGGCATCTATGGCGGCGTGTTCACGCCGACGGAAGCCGCCGGCGTCGCCGCGATCTATTCCATCATCGTGACCATGTTCATCTATCGCGACATCGGCTGGCGCGATCTGTGGCGGATCACCTTGTCGTCGGTGTTCCTGATCTCGCAGATCCTGATCGTGGTCACCGCCGCCGGGATCTATTCCTGGCTGCTGACGACGAGCGGCATTCCCCAGAACATCGTCTCCGGCATGATATCGCTGCACTTGGCGCCGTGGCAGACCCTGCTCCTGGTCAATCTCGGCCTGCTGCTGGTTGGCAGCTTCCTGGAGCCGCCCGCCGCGATCATGATCCTGACGCCGCTGCTGCTCCCGGTGGTGACCGCGGCGGGGATCAATCCCGTCCATTTCGGGATCATCATGGCGGTCAATCTCTCGATCGGCATGTACACCCCGCCGTTCGGCCTCAACCTGTTCGCGTCCCAGGCGATCTTCAACAAGCCGCTGGCGATGATCTACCGCGGCGTCGTTCCCTTCGTGCTGCTCAACTTCGCCACCCTCCTGGTGATCACCTACGTGCCTTGGATCTCGCTCGTGCTCGTCGGCCTCGGCCGCTGAGGCGGCCGCTCATGCCCCGACCAGCGCCGGCAGATCGGCGAGCGTCGTAATCTCGCGGTCCGGGGCGCCCGGCAGCCGTTCGCGCGGCTGGCCCGCGCGGTTGCACCACACGACCTGCATGCCGAATGCGGAGGCGGCATGCGCGTCCCAGCCGTTGGAGGACACGAAGGCAATGGCGGCGCCAGGCGTGCGCAGCCGGTCGACCGCAAGCTGGTACACGCGGCGGTCCGGCTTGAATGCGCCGACCTCCTCCACCGACAGCACCGCGTCGAACCGGCCCGCGAGCCCGGCGGCATCGACCGCCGCAGCCAGCATGGCGGGCGTGCCGTTCGACAGGATCGCGGTCTTCAGCCCGGCGGCTTTCAGCCGCGCCAGCACCTGCGGCACCTCGGGGAAGGCGGCAAGCCGCAAATAGAGGTCCAGCAGGCGGCCGCGCAAGCCGGGCTGATCGAGCGACAGCGCCTCGAGCGCGAAGTCGAGGGCCCCCCCCGTCACCTGGTGGAAGTCCGCATGCCGCCCCTGAGCTGCCCGCAGCCACGTGTATTGCACCTGCTTGTCGCGCCACAGGGCGCTCAGCCGATCGGCCGCGGCCCCGGGGACGTCCGGACAGGCGCGCGCCACGGAGGCGAAGTCGAACAGCGTGCCATAGGCATCGAACACGCAGGCCTGGACGTCGCTGAGCGGTCGGAGTTTCACGGTTGCAGTCTCCTTGGCGGTGGCGCGGGCCGCGCAGCGCGGTCCCGACGCAACGGGCCCCGCGCGTTCCCGCCGACTTGCCAAGGAATGGCTGGCGCGGCGGCCCGTATCAAACGCCGATGCTGGACCCAAAGGACGGAGTTGTCAGCGTACAAATGAAAACGCGCCAGCTATGCCGACTTAAAGGCAACTCGCGACCAGACGCGCGGCGAGCGGATCGGGCGTTCGCCTATCCAGCGCCTCGCCCCCGCGATCCGCTGGGGAGCTTGCGCGAACTCGCAGATGCCCGCCGCGGCAAGCTGTGCAACGATGACGGCACATTCGTGTGTCGCACAGGCCGTTGCCCGGCCGCCCTCGATCGGCTAATGAAACGGTCGAAGCGCCCGTAGCTCAGCTGGATAGAGCGTTGCCCTCCGAAGGCAAAGGTCACACGTTCGAATCGTGTCGGGCGCGCCAACACGCGACAATCGGGCCGCCACAACGGTCCGCATAACCGATCAGGGAGGGCGCCGGTCATGGATTCGGTCAGACGCACCATACTGAGGTCGGGGGTGGCGGCGACGGCGGTGGCTGCGGCGCCGCGTGTTTTTGCGCAGCAGGCCGGGCCAGGAGGAAGCATGTCCTTCTTTGAAAAGGGTGCCGTTCGCATTCACTACGAGGAGGCCGGTTCGGGCTTCCCGCTCATGCTCATTCCCGGCGGGGGCCTGAACTCGACGATCGCGTTTTTCAACGGCGCTGCGCCGTTCAATGCGATCGAGGAATTCAAGGCAGACTATCGCTGCATCACGGCGGACCTTCGCAACGCCGTCGGCGGGCAGTCTAGCGGGCCGCTCGAAGCCGATCGCGCCTGGGATTCCTACGCCGATGACCAACTCGGGCTGATGGATCACTTAGGGATCGACAAATTTCTGGTGATGGGCTTCTGCATCGGCGGTCCGTTCATCTGGAACCTGTTGAAGCGGGCGCCCGACCGGGTGGTCGCTGCCGTGCTGGCACAGCCCAGCGGATCGCGCCCCGAACACCGCGAGATGTTCTACGAGGGCAACATGAAGGGCTGGGGCCCGGCGCTGACCGCCAGCCGGCCCGATCTGACGATGGAGATGGTCGACAAGTTCCTGACGGGGATGTACCGCACCGACCCCGACTTCGTGTTCACCGTCACCCGCGATTTCGTCCGGCACTGCCAGACCCCCGTATTGATCCTGCCGGACGACATTCCAGCCCATCCCTACGCCGTCGCCATGGAGACCGCGATGCTCGCGCCGAACGCGGAAGTGAGCATGTTCCCGTGGAAAGAGCCCAAGGAGCGGGTTCCCCTGGCGGTGCGCCAGATCCGCTCGTTCCTGCGCGCCCATCAGCCGCGCGTCGGGTAGCGGCGCAAGCCGGTCGTCCGGATTATCAGCGGGGAGGACGCCGTCGGCGCGGGAACACGATCCTCGCGGCGTCGGCGGAGCTATTCGCCTCGATCGGCTTCGGGTTCGTGCGACTGACCTTCATCTTTCGCGCCCGCCGGTCCGTCCTCGGCCTGCGGCTGCTGCTGCTGTTGTGCTGAAGCCTGGGGGACATCCGCCGGGGGACTGTGCATTGGGCTCTGCATCGCGTTCAGACGGTTCTCAAGATCCGTGATGGCATTTTGGAGCAACGTCGCCGCAAGCGGTTCGTCGACGCGTTTCAAGGCGAGCCTGAGACGCGACAGGCGGTGGCGCAAAGCAGCAGCTTCGTCGTCCCTTTCCATGAGCTAAGCGCCAAGGCCCTTTGTTCTCTCACACACACAAGCCATCTTCGGCGCCGGGGAGCCGCGTGTCATCCAGAAAGCTCGATCCGCACGTCGTCCCGACCGCAGGCCCGGTAGTCACGCTGCCGCTCCACGACCTGCGCTCATCCTCCGGTCAAGAGATGGCCGCACTTTCGGCCTGGCACCGGATGGTCTCGCCGGTTGCCCGCCTCGCGGCGGCGACCGAATTCGTGAAGTCGGACTTTCCCGCCGCGCAGCGCGCGACACACTCGGCGACCGCTTCCGTTGAGCAAATCTCCTCGCCGGGTGAATGACAACGAGGACAGGGGGCTGCAGCGCAATCTGCGCCTTGCGATCGGCCCGGCGGCGCTTTGCGCGCATCTCAAACGAAGTTCGTGCGCCGTGGTTCCCCAGTGGCGGCCGGGTTCGCCCGGAACGATCGCCCCCGCGCCATGTTGACTAAGCGGTGGCGTCAACAAAAGGAAACAAACCATGGAGTCGAATCTGCACACGCAGCAGTCGTTGGAAACGCGGGAAACCCACGCGCTGATCGCCAGCGATAAGGTTGAAGGTACCTCGGTGTATCGCTCGAACGGCGACAAGGTCGGTCGCATCGAGCGCGTGATGCTCGACAAGCGGAATGGCAAGGTTGCATATGCCGTGATGAGTTTCGGCGGTTTCATGGGCATTGGTGAAGACTACTACCCGCTGCCCTGGTCGCTTCTGAAATACAACCCGCGGCTCGACGGCTATGAACTCAACGTGAGCGATCAGCAGCTCAAGGGCGCGCCGAAATACTCAGCCCACGAGTCGTGGGATTGGAACATGCGCGACCGCGATCGGGCGATCGACGACTATTACAACGTGCCTCCCTATTGGGGAATGTGATTTCTTGCGGTGGTTTGAGGAGGGGCTTAGCCCCTCCTCGAAGGCGTTGTTTCTCTCCACATCGAAATTCAGTAAAGCTGGCGCCTCCAGCTAATCGCTCCAAGCAATAGAAGTGGGCCGGGAAGCGGTCGCGGCAGGCGAGCTGTTGAGACCCGGCGGGTAAAGCGGCAGGTGAGCTGGGTAAGTCAATCCGGCGGGGTGAACCCACCGGGGAACTTCACGACGCTTCGTCGAGCTGCGGGATTTGATTCGATGCCGGGAACGACTCGACCAGCATGGCATCGTCCTTGCGCCAGCTGTGATTTTGCCGGCAGTAGGGACAGCGGACGAACCGTGCGGTGTCGGACATCATATGAAAGCCCGTCCGATCCACGTGAATTCCGGTAGAAAAATTGCGATCCCACATTGGGCAACGCAGCATGACCACGCCCATGGCAGCCTCTCAGGAATCACCCGCGCCCACCGCAGCGTGAAAATGCTTTTGCATCCTCGTTTGTTCCATGGAGATCGTGCTCCAGGGAGATTGTCATTGTGCCCCGCGAGTTCCGCACGGGTCGCCCTTTGCGTGAAGCCGAGGCGGCGGTGCGGAACCAGGATGCCCTTGCCTCTGTTGACGGCCGTGTCCAACCCGTCGGTTGCCCGATTTGGGAGAGGCCTATCTTGCTGGCGCGAACGGAAGAAGCTGTCGTCGTCGATCCGAAAAGTGCCGCGGAATCGGCCGGACTTCGCTACGTCTCCGACGAGCAGCCCGGAATTCGCCGCAAGGGGTCCGGCCGCGGCTTTCGTTACGTCGGCCACGACGGCAGGGCGGTGACCGACAAGCAGGTGTTGCGCCGCATCCGCTCCATCGTCATTCCACCGGCATGGACGGAGGTCTGGATCTGCCGCCATGCCGACGGCCACCTCCAGGCCACCGGCCGCGACGCCAAGAACCGCAAGCAATATCGCTATCATCCGGCCTTTCGCGAAATCCGCGAGAGCACCAAATACGAGCATATGATGCGTTTCGCGGACGCGCTTCCCCGCATCCGCGCCAAGGTGCGTCAGCACATGGCCTTGCGCGGGCTTTCCCGCGAGAAGGTGCTGGCAACGGTCGTGCATCTTCTCGAAACCACGCTGATCCGCGTCGGGAACGACGACTACGCCAAGCAGAACGACAGCTACGGGCTGACCACCCTCAAGAATCGGCACGTCGCCGTGAACGGCGCCCAGCTGCGTTTCCAGTTCAAGGGCAAGAGCGGCAAGAAGTGGTCGGTCGCCATTCGGGATCGGCGCGTCGCCAAGGTGATCCGCGCGTGCCAGGAGCTGCCGGGTCAGGAGCTCCTGCAGTACATCGACGACCAGGGCCGGTCCCAGGACGTGACGTCGGCGGATGTGAATGCCTATCTCCGCGAGATCACCGAAGATGATATCACAGCCAAGGATTTCCGGACCTGGGCGGGTACCGTGCTGGCGGCGCTTGCGTTGCAAGAGTTGGAGGCGTTCGACAGCGCGGCCAAGGCGAAGAAGAACATCCGCACCGCCATCGAACGGGTGGCATCCCGTCTCGGCAACACGCCCACGATCTGCCGCAAGTGCTACGTTCATCCGGAGCTGATCAATTCCTATCTCGACGGGTCGCTGTTGCTCGACGTCAAGGCGAAAGCCGAGACCGAACTGCGGGACGACATCGCCGGGATGACCCCGGAAGAGGCCGCCGTCCTGGCGAGCCTGCGCACGCGGCTGGATGCCAGGGCTGCGGCGTGAAGGTCTCTGTCGAGCGAAGCTCGACGGCACAAATCAAACCCGGATACTCTACCTTAGCGCTTCGTGCCGCGGCGGTGCGATGACGGATGCTCGGGAACCTGGCCTCGGGAACTTCGCATGGAGCAGGAAACAGGCGTGCGGCCGGTGCTTCCACGGGGCGGCGCGGGCGGTCTGTCGGATCGGACCGTGTCGGCGACGCGGCTGGTTTCCGCGGTCGGGGAATTGCTTGCGCAGACGGCGTCGCGCTGGTCGCAACACAAGGCGTCGCTGCTGGGCGCCGCCCTGGCCTATTACTCCGTCTTTTCCCTCGGCCCGCTGATGGTCATCGCCATTGCGATTGCCGGATTCGTGTTCGGCAAGGAAGCGGCGCACGGCGAGGTTGCGGTCCAGTTGCACGATTTGTTGGGCGGCGCCGGCTCGCAGGCCGCCGAATCGATGCTCGCGGCCGCAGGACGCCCGCGCAGCGGCATGCTGGCGGCCACGATCGGTGTCGCGACATTGATCTTCGCGGCGGTCGCCATCGTCTACGCCCTCAAGGAAGCGCTCAACACGGTCTGGGACGTGACGGCGCCCCCCTCGGGCGGGATGTGGTCGCTGGTGCGCGGCTACGCGGCCTCGCTCGTCGGCGTCCTCGCAGTCGGGTTCCTGCTGCTCGCCTCTCTGCTGGTGACGACGGTCGTGGCGGCCGGGACGGGCGTTGTGAGCCCCTGGCTGCCATCCGGCGCCCTGCATGCGGCGAATTTCGTCGTCTCTCTCGTCATCGTGAGCACCCTGTTCGCCATGATGTTCAAGTGGCTACCGGATACGGAGATCGAATGGCGCGACGTCTGGGTCGGTGCCATTCTCACCGCCGTGCTGTTCGAAATCGGAAAGGTGCTGATCGGGTTTTACGTCGGCAGGCAGGCACTTGAATCGACCTATGGTGCCGCTTCTTCGATCGTGGTGCTGCTGATCTGGGTCTATTACAACGCGCAGCTCGTACTGGCGGGGGCGGAATTCACCCGGGCCTATGCGGAGGCCCACGGCTCGCGGGCGGACGGGTAGCGCCGCAGAGCGACCGGGCGGGAGAGCTCCGGATCGCTCTGCTCTGCTCCCTGCGGGACTACACCTGCTTCACCGCGGGCGCGCGTTCCCACAGCCGCAAGGCCCGGCAGGCCGTCACGAACGTCGCGGCGTCCCCGCTGTTCGACAACTCGATGCAGCCGCTATCGATCGTCGCGCCCGCTTTCTGCATCAGCGGGGTCGCCGGCGCGGCAAAGCCGATGAATTTGAGGTGGGCATAGGCGTCGGCGATGAAGTCGCGCACTGTGGATTCCCCGGCCAGAGACGCCGCCCCATCGTCTGACACCAGCAGCGCCACCGCGTCGAACACCACCGACGGGCCACCGTCGATCTTCTCGTCGGCCTCGATCCAGCTCCCGTCGGCCGCCTCCACCCCGCCGATCTGCGGGGCGACGACCTTGAGCTCAGCGCCTTCTCCCTCGAGGGCGGTGCGGAGGGAGTCGAGGAGAGCGGCATCGACGCCGTCGGTCACGAGAACGCCGACCTTGCGGCCCTTGAACGTGCCGGGGCTGTTGAGCAGGATGCTGAGGGTCGGCGATTTGGCGAGGTCGGTGCGGGTGGGACGCGCCGCCTTCAGCGCAGGCGGCATCTCGCGCAGGCGAAGACGTCCGGCGACGGTCTTGGCGAGGCCCTCGTCGACATTGAGAAGATGCCCCACCATGCGCGCACGGATCGCGACATTCTGCACCTTGCTCAGCTCGAAGGTGAACGCCGCGGCGATGTGATCCTGCTCGATCTCGGTCTGGCTGATGTAGAACTGGCGGGCCTGACTGTAGTGGTCCGAGAAGGTCTCGGACCGTACCCGCTCTTTCGTTCCCTGCTCGGCGGCCGCGAAGGAGCGGAAGCCCTTGTCCGGCGCCTCGCGTGGCCCACCCATCAAGCCGCCCCAGGAATTGGGCTCGTAGTTGGCGCGCCCCTTCGGATTGACCATGGCCATGTGGCCGTCCTGCTGCAGCGTGCGGAACGGACATTTCGGCGCATTGACCGGAAGATAGGTGAAGTTTGGGCTGCCCAGCCGCTTGAGCTGGGTGTCGAGATACGAAAAATTGCGCCCTTGCAGCAAGGGGTCGTTGCTGAAGTCGACGCCCGGGACGATGTTCTGGGTGCAGAAGGCGACCTGCTCGGTCTCGGCGAAGAAGTTGTCGACGCAGCGGTCGAGCACCAGGCGACCGACGCGCCGGATCGGCACCTGCTCCTCGGGAATGAGCTTGGTGGAGTCGAGCACGTCGAACTCGAACGCATCGACGAAGGCGTCGTCGAAGAGTTGAAAGCCGAGCTCCCATTCGGGGAAATTGCCGGACTGGATGGCCTCCCACATGTCGCGGCGGTGGAAATCGGGATCCGCGCCGTTGATCTTGAGCGCCTCGTTCCAGATCACCGACTGCATGCCGAGCTTCGGCTTCCAGTGAAACTTGACGAACGTCGACCGACCGGCAGCATTCACCAAGCGAAACGTATGGATGCCGAAACCTTCCATGAAACGCAGTGATCGCGGGATCGTGCGGTCCGACATGATCCACATCGCCATGTGCATGCTTTCCGGGGTCAGCGAGATGAAATCCCAGAAATTGTCGTGCGCCGTCTGCGCCTGCGGGAAGCCGCGATCGGGCTCATCCTTCGCTGCGTGGATGAGATCCGGGAACTTGATGGCGTCCTGGATGAAGAACACCGGGATGTTGTTGCCGACGATGTCCCAGTTTCCCTCGCGGGTGTAGAGCTTGACCGCAAAGCCTCGCACGTCGCGCGCGAGGTCGGCCGAGCCCTTGTTGCCGGCGACAGTCGAAAACCGCACAAAGGCCGGCGTGCGTTCGCCCGGCCGTGCAAACAGATCGGCCCGCGTCAGGTCGGTCAATGGTTCATAGTTCTCGAAAAAGCCGTGCGCGCCGAAACCGCGCGCATGAACCACGCGTTCCGGAATCCGCTCGTGGTCGAAGTGAAAGATCTTCTCCCGGAAGTGGAAGTCCTCCAGCATCGTGGGCCCGCGCGCGCCGACGCGGAGCGAATTCTGGTCGTCGGCGACCGGAACGCCCTGCTGGGTGGTCAGGACGGGAACGTCGCCACCGGCGTGCTGGTGCCATTCGCCGCCCTGGCCGACACTTTGAACGACCTCGCCCTCATTGCCAGATTGGGCCGCCTGCTTGGCGTCGTTGCGTCCGCGCTTCGCCATGAAGTTCTCCGAGTATGTCAGGCGGTCGGAGGCTCACTGCCATCAGGACGCCCTAAATCACCCCCGGCATCGAAAGCGACGAATGGAGGGAATCGTTCCGGCTCCCTGCTTGATTTGCAGGGAGCGCAGCGCTCCCTCGCGCCGTCGGGGCGCGGCGATGCATGAAGAAGGCGATGCATGAAGAGCGGGATGTATGACGAACGGGTATGAAGAACAGGGATGTGTGAAGAACAGGATTGTCCAGGCTTCGGCGCGGGGGGCGACCTATTTTTGCGGCCGGTTCACGCCCGCTGCACGGCAACCCGATAGATCTCGCCCGGGGAAGCGAGAACCAGCCAGCACTCGCGGCTGTAATCGTAAGCGGCGTTGCCGAACTGGCGTTCGATCCAGTCCTGTGCGGTACCCCGCGCCTCCCCCTCGTCGGAGAAGCCGCCGGCGATGGTCGAAACGTTGGCCTGATCGGTGTAGCAAACGATCTCGAACATGGGGCACATCTTCAGGATGCTGGCGGCGCTGAGCGATCCAGCGATCCGCAAATGGGAAAGCCGCAGCGCGCGCATTACCGCACAGGGCAGGGGGTGTGTAAAGGCTGGCCGCGCTCGACTTACGCAACATGATCGTGCGCTGCCGCAAAGCGGGTTCGATATAGTATCCGCATAACATGGATATGACTTTTATTTTGCCGCGGATCGTCGCCCGACACCCCTCGATTTCTCATCTCCAAGAAGGCAAACGCTTCATGCAGGGTGCCGCGCCTCCCGCTTGGAGGCCACGCTTTCTCGCCCATGGCCGGAGCGTTTTTCCGCCGGTTTCTCGGCCTCCCAGAGGTTTTTAGCGGAATTGATGAGTGCGACATGGGAGAACGCCTGCGGGAAGTTGCCGACCAATCGGCGTTGCCGGGTGTCGTATTCCTCGGCGAGAAGTCCGAGATCGTTGCGCAGCGCGAGCAGCCGGTCGAACAGCGCGCGGGCTTTGTCCCGTCGGCCGATCAGGATCAGGTTGTCGACCATCCAGAAGCTGCAGGCGAGAAACGCCCCCTCGTGGCCGGACAGCCCGTCCACATTGTCCTCGGTGCGGTAGCGCAGGATCAGGCCGTTTTCCGTGAGCCCGCGCTCGACCGCATCCACGGTCGACTTCACCCGCGGATCGGATGGCGGGAGAAAGCCGACCAACGGGATGAGCAGTGCGCTCGCGTCGAGTGCGGTGGAGCCGTAGCTTTGAACGAAGGAGCCGAGCGTGGCGTCGTAGCCCTTCTCACACACTTGTTGATGGATGTGGTCCCGCAGCACGCGCCATTCTTCGAGCGGGCCGGTAAAGCCGAAGCGTTCCACACTTTTGATGGCGCGGTCGAACGCGACCCAGGCCATCACCTTCGAATAGGTGAAATGACGGCGGCCGCCGCGCACTTCCCAGATACCCTCGTCAGGCTCGTCCCAGACGGTGGCGAGATGCGCCACCAGCGCACATTGCAGGTCCCAGTCGCCGTATTCCTGATCGAGCCCGGCGAGACTCGCTTGAAACAGCGCATCCATGACCTCGCCATAGATATCGATCTGAAATTGCCCTGCTGCGGCATTGCCGAGCCGCACCGGGCGGGAGCCTTCGTAGCCCGGGAGCCAGCCGACGAGCCCTTCATCGAGTCGGCGCTCGCCGGCGATGCCGTACATGATCTGGACTTGCGCGGGATCGCCGGCCACGGCCCGGCGCAGCCAGGCCCGCCACGCCGACGCCTCCTCGTGAAATCCGGAGCTCATGAGGGCGATCAGGGTGAACGTCGCGTCGCGGAGCCAGCAGAAGCGATAGTCCCAGTTGCGCTCGCCGCCGAGGGTTTCGGGCAATGAGGTGGTGGGCGCCGCCACGATGCCGCCGGTGGGATGATAGGTGAGTGCTTTGAGGGTGATTGCCGACCGCATCACGTCTTCGGAGCACTTGCCCCGCCGACGGCATTGGCGGGCCCATCGTTTCCATGCCGCTTCCGTGGCCTCCAAGGCCTCCAGCGGATCGATGGCAGGCGGCGGCGCCTGATACGACGCGCCATAGCGCAGGGAGAACGTGACGGTGTCTCCGCCGGCCACGGTGAATTCGCCGCGGTGCCGATAGCCGTCCGCTTCCAGCGCTATGTCGGCATGCAATACCACCATGTCGGGCCCGGCAATGGCTTTGAGGGTGTTCTCGCCCAGCCGGGTGATCCAGGGCACGATGCGGCCATAGCCGAAGCGAAGCACGAAGTCGGTTTGCATTCGAACCTGGCCATGGAGGCCGCGGACGATGCGGATCAGATGACTGGTGCCATGGGATCGCAGGGGCATGAAATCGATGAGCGTGACGACCCCGCCCGCAACCTGGAATTCGGTTTCCAGGATCATGGTGTCGCCGCGGTAGCGGCGGCTCACCCGATAGTCCGCATCCGCCGGGGCGACGCTCCAATGTCCGTTTTCAGCGTCGCCGAGCAGCGCTGCAAAGACCGCTTCGGAATCGAAGCGCGGCCAGCACAACCAGTCGATCGAGCCGTCGCGCCCGACCAGCGCGGCGGTCTCGCAATCGCCGAGCATCCCATAATCTTCGATCGGTTTTGCCATATCCCGCGTATTGCTGACGGCCCCCAAGGACCCGCAACGCGCGCCCCCCGGAACCGGTTCCCGCCACCCCCCTCGATCGTTCTGCGGAAACGCCCGGTCGACAGGTGAACCGCAGGCGGGGCGGGGCGTTCTCACGACGGCAAGTCATTACAGAACAAAGGGCGGACAGGATGCGAAGCGCAGCAATGATTGCAGTGGTGGGGATGACGGTGGCGTCGTGGGGCCAGCCGAGCCTGTGGGCGGCGGGCGCCACAGATCCTGCTGCTCCGGCAGGAGATGTGCGAGGCGAAGAGTCGTTGCGCTCGCCCGAGGCATTCTCGAGCATTCCCGATCGCGGTGCGCGGTCGCGGGCCCTGTTCACCGAGGCGGCAAAGGTCATCACCAGCCCGCGCTGCATGAATTGCCACCCCGCCGGGGATAGCCCGCACCAGGGCGACGACCGCCACATCCATCAGCCCACGGCGCTTCGCGGCCCAAGCGATTCCGGTGTGGCCGGCTTGCCCTGCGCCTCATGCCATACCGACAAGAATTTTACCCTGTCGGTCGGGGCGGCGTCCTATCAGAGCATTCCGGGTCATCCGCGATGGGCGCTCGCTCCGATCGAGATGGCGTGGCAGGGCAAGACGATCGGAGAGATCTGCCGCCAGCTCAAGGATCCCGCGCGCAATGGCGGTCGCGATCTTGCGCTGCTTCATGAGCATATGGCGAAGGACGATCTGGTCGCCTGGGGTTGGCGTCCCGGCGCCGGCCGGCGCCCGGCCCCGGGAAGTCAGGAGCTCTTCGGCACCATCATCCAGGCGTGGATCGACACCGGCGCTGAATGCCCGTGATGCTCTCTGTGCACTGACCTCATGAGATGCCGCTCCGACCGAGCTGATCGCCTGTCGTGCTTTCGGCCGTGCTGCGTCTCAGCGCGGCAATGAAAGGCAGGCTGGAGGCGGCACATCCCGCCATCACCCAGAACCCTCCCGCGCCGAATCGGCCGTAGAGGGTCCCTGACGCGAGGGTAACGAGAGCAGTCGCCGCGCCCACCGCAAGCGTGCCGTAGATCGCCTGGGCGGTCGCGGCAAGTCCCGCGGGTACCAGTTTTGCGATGAGGCGCATGCAGGCGAGGTGCAGGAGCGCGAAGCTCAGCCCGTGCAGCGGCTCGCTGAACGCCATTGCCACGACGTTCGCCGTCAAGGCCATGACCGACCAGCGCAGCGTCGCGGCGAACGCGGAGATCGCCATCGCTATTGCCGGGCCGAACCGGTCGAGCAGCGGCGGGCCAGCCAGCACGAAGACCAACACCTCCGAGGCTACCGATTCCGACCACAGGACGCTCGCGGTCAACGGCGATATTCCCGCGGCCTTCCAGCGGATCATGGCGAAGGCGTCGTGCATCGCGTGGCTGCCGAGCACGAGCGCCGCGATTACCAGCAACAGCCAGAACGAGCGCAGGCGGAGCAGCCGGTGAAGCGAAGCACCGGCGCCGGCTTCGGCTCGCGTCGAGGCGGGACGGCTTGCCAGCACGAACGGCGCGGCGCATGCCACGGCCACCAGCAGCGCGGAACTGCCCCAGATGATCGCGTTGTATCCGGTGGCTGCGATCGCCTCACCGGCGAGGAGCGAACCGACGATGAATGCCGCCGAGCCGGCGCCGCGCACCCATCCGTATTCGAAACGCCACCCCGGCCCCTTCGACGGTCCAGCCGCGCGGAGCGAAAGAGCGTCGGCAATCGTCGTCAACGGCGCCAGCGCTGCGGCATAGGCGACGCTGACCGTGAGCAACAGCCAAAACGAGCGGGCCGGCAGGAAGCCGAGACCACACAGCGCGGCAACCAGCGCGCACGCCGCGAGCACGGCGCGTAGCGCGCTCAGGAGATCCGCGACCCGGCCGGCCAGCGGCCCCGAAACCAGCCGGATCAAGATGCTCGCCGCCAGAACCACCCCTATTTCCTGAGCCTGCAGGCCGCGCGCCTGGAGCAGCGTGGGCAGGAAGGGCGACATGATGCCGAAACCGCCATAGAGCGTCGTGTAGAGCACCACGTAGGGAAAGAAGGCGCGGCCGTCGAAGACCCGCGGCGCGGTGGGCGGGATGCTGACCATGCGTTTCGGGTCTCTGATGGAGCGGGGGTCGCTCCTGGCGAAAGTGGTAACGCGGTCGAGCCGTAATGGGGTGCGCGGAACCCGGGCGTGCGGAGCGCGTTGGGCCCTCATTCGCACAACCGGGAAGTTGAATGGGACCTGCCGCCTCTGCGAAGAAGTTGGGGCCGATGCAGTCCGGCGCGGTCGGCGCGGCTGTCACGACCGACATCCCGGCCCGGCTGGACCGGCTGCCCTGGACCCGATTCCATGTCCTCATCGTGGTTGCGCTCGGCGTGACCTGGGTTCTCGATGGGCTCGAGGTCACGATCGTCGGCGCGATCGGTCCGGTGCTGCAGAACACCGCGACGCTGGGGCTGACCGCTCAGGACATCGGCGCCGCCGCTTCGGCCTACGTCGTGGGCGCGGTGTGCGGCGCGCTGGTGTTCGGCTGGTTGACCGACCGCTTCGGCCGCAGGCTGGTGTTCTATCTCACTCTGCTCGTCTATCTCGCCGGCGTGCTGCTCACGGCGACGTCCTGGAGCTTCTGGAGCTTTGCGGTTTTCCGGACCATTACCGGCTTCGGTATCGGCGGGGAATACGCCGCGATCAATTCGGCGATCGACGAGCTCATTCCTGCCCGCTATCGCGGACGCGTCGATCTCATTGTCAATGGCAGCTTCTGGCTGGGCGCCGCCGTCGGATCCGGGGCCTCGCTGCTGTTTCTCGATCCCAACCTGCTCCCGGTGGACCTCGGCTGGCGTTTGGCATTTGCAATCGGCGGGGTTATGGGGCTCGGCATCATCCTGCTTCGCGGCTTCGTTCCGGAAAGTCCGCGATGGCTCGTCACGCACGGCTGGAAGAGCCAGGCCGACGGCGCGATGCGGGAGATCGAGGAGCGCGTCCGCGCCGACGCCGGCGTAGCGCTGCCCCCGGCTGAAGGGACCCTCACCGTGCATCCGCGCCGCAGCTTCGGGATCGTGCCGATTCTAGGCGCCATGCTGGGAAGCTATCGGTCACGCAGTCTTCTGGCATTGACCCTGATGACGGCGCAGGCATTCCTGTTCAATGCAGTCTTCTTCTCCTACGGACTCGTGCTCACGACGTTTCACGGCGTCTCCGAACGCACCACCGGCATCTATCTGCTGCCGCTCGCAGTTAGCAATTTCCTCGGGCCGGTCCTGCTGGGGCCGCTATTCGATACCGTCGGCCGCCGCAAGATGATCGCCGGCACGTATGGTGTGGCCGGGGTCTTGTTGACCGTTACCGCGATCCTGCTCGCCTTCGACGCCTTCACGGCCTGGACCCAGACCGCCGCGTGGATCGTGATCTTCTTCTTCGCATCCGCGGCGGCGAGTTCCGCTTATCTGACGGTCAGCGAGATTTTCCCGCTCGAGGCGCGAGCGCTGGCGATCGCCATCTTTTATGCCCTCGGCACTGCGATCGGCGGTGTCACCGGGCCTTTGCTGTTCGGCTATCTCATCGGCACCGGTTCCATTGGCGCGGTTGCCGTCGGCTATGGGATCGCGGCCGTCTTGATGCTGATCGCGACCGTTGTGGAACTCGCATGCGGAATAGATGCCGAGCAGCGTTCCCTCGAAAGCATCACCGCGCCGCTCTCCGCAGGCTGACCAGCGGTCTCGCACTCTGGCCGCCCACAATTCTGCGCTGCCGGCCGATTTAATGGAACCGATGTGAAACGATCGCGGTTGCCTCGCGGACTGCACACGGAAGAGGTGAGCTCATGCGCACGTTCGTCGCGTCCATGGCGGCGCTGATCGCGGTCGCGCTCGTCGCCACGCTTTCCCTCAGAGCGCAGGAATCCACAAAAGCTCAGGAATCCGTCAAGCCTCAGACATCCGGGTCGGCAACGCCGGAGCAACATGAACGGCCGCCGCGCGCGGAAAACGGTGGCGAACCCGCCTTGACGGTGCTCGACCACCATGAGGTTCACGGCGTGCTCGGGAAAGACGTGCAGAGCGCGGCCGAGGAGAAGATGGGACGGGTGGTGGACGTGGTCGTGGACCAGAACGGACAGGTGAGGGCCGCGGTGATCGATTTTGGCGGGTTCCTCGGTTTGGGAAGCCGAAAGATCGCGGTGGCGTGGAACGCGCTGCGGTTTCCCGGCGACAAGCAGCCCGATCACATCACCCTGGAACTCACCCGCGATCAAGTGCGTGCCACCCCGGAGTACAAGGAGGACAAGCCGGTCGTCGTCCTCGGTTTGCTGGGTAGCCTGCAGACGCTTCCGTCCCTGTGATCGGACTGCGATCGCGGAACGGGCAGCGGTCGGACCGCAAGCCCGCGGCGGCCGTTGATCCGGCGGGACCGCGGTCGGCGAGCCCTCATCCCTCGCAACGCAGCTTGCGCGGCCTCGACTGGTTCATCTTCTTTGTCGCCGACGTGCAGACCGGCTTTGGGCCGTTCGTCTCGGTGTATCTGACGACCCAGAAATGGACTCAGGTCGACATCGGCCTCGTGCTTACGGTGCGGGGCCTCGTGGCGCTGGTGGGACAGGTGCCCGGTGGCATGGCCGTCGACGCCATAAGGTCGGAACGGCTGGCGGCGGGATTGGCGATTTCCGCGATCGCCATAAGCGCGCTGATCCTCGCACTGTGGCCGATCCAGCCGATCGTGCTCGCCGCCTCGGTTTTGCAGCCTGCCGCGAGTTGCGTGCTGGGGCCGGCAATCGCGGCCATCAGCCTCGGACTCGTGGGTCATGCGGCGGTCGGCGAGCGTCTGGGGCGGAACGCCCGGTTCGCCTCGATCGGCAGCGGCCTCGCCGCCGCGGCGATGGGAGCGTGCGGACATTTCCTCTCGGCGCGGGCGGTGTTCTTCATCACCGCCGTGCTTCTGGTCCCCGCGCTGGTGGCGCTCCGCTATGTTTCCCCGCGGGAGGTCGATCCCGAGTCGGCCCATGGTGGCCCGGCGACGCCTGCGGCAGCGGCGGAGGGCAGCTCCGCCGTGCTCAAAAACCGCCCGCTGTTGATGTTCGCCGGCTGCATCATGCTGTTCCACTTGGCGAATGCGGCGATGCTGCCGCTGATGGGCAGCGTGCTGACGATGCGATCGAGCGCGTGGGCCACCGTGTTGATCGCGGCCTGCATCGTGGCGCCCCAAATCGTCGTCGCCACATTCGCGGCGTGGGTCGGTCGGATGGCCGGTGTTTGGGGCCGCAGGCCGCTGCTCCTGATCGCCTTCGCCACCCTGCCGGTGCGTGGAATTCTGTTTGCCCTGGTGGCCAACCCCTATGCATTGGTCGCGGTGCAGCTCCTCGACGGGGTTGCAGGCGCTGTGCTCGCGGTCGTCGTCACGCTCGTGGTCGTCGACCTGACGCGAGGCACCGGCCATTTCAATTTGGGCCAGGGTCTGGTCGGCACAGGCATGGGCATCGGCGCGGCGCTGAGCACGACGTTTGCCGGCTACCTCGCTGATCGGTTCGGCAGCAGCATCGCCTTCGCCGGCTTGGCAGCGGTCGCCGTCGTCGCGCTGGTCGCCGTGTGGGCGGTGGTCAAGGAAACCAAGCCACCCGGCGCCGGGGATCCCGCGCCGGCCCCGCCCCGGCGGGAGCGTCCGGCGCTCGTGGCCCCTGGCATGCCGCCGCACGGCGAACGGCGCACCGAATGGGTTAGCTCCGCTCCATCGTGAAGGGCTCCGTAAAATGCGCCATCAGCCATGCATTGCGTGGGCTTTCGGCGCTCCCCCTATCGCTTTGCGTATTCCGGCACCGGAACGAATCTGCGGCTGAGGCGTCGACAAGCGAACCTTCACGACAGCACCTTTCGGCACCCAGGACGCTTACGGCACCCAGCACGATTGAGGGGCCCGATCATCTTCGACGCGATGGGCGCCCGGTTGCGGCAGGTTCGTGATCAAACATCAGGACATCCCATGGCGAATGTGGCCGCGAGCGAAGCAGCGCCCCAGTATGTTGCACAGGATCCCGATGACCTCAGTCGTTATCGCAGGCATCCCTTGGGTTTCGTGTTCCGCTTCGTGCGCCGGCGATGGATCGCCCACACAACGATTTTGATTGCGGTGCTTGCCGCGGTGGGGTGTTCCATCACCACCCAATATGGCGTCAAGCTCCTCGTCGACGTGCTCTCGAACAAGGCAGGCGAAGGCCTATGGGGTGCCTTCATCCTGCTGGCTTCGCTGATCGCGGCCGATAACTTGTTGTGGCGGGTTGCGAGCCTGATCGCTAGCTTCTCCTTCGTCAGCGTCACCGGCGATCTGCGGCGAGAACTGTTTCGGTATCTCACCGGCCACGCGCCGAGTTATTTCGCCGAGCGGCTGCCCGGGACGCTCGCAAGCCGGGTGTCGGCGACGTCGAACGCCGTGTTCACCACGGAGAACATGTTCGTCTGGAACGTGTTGCCGCCGTGCGCCGCGACGATCGCCGCGATGGCGCTGCTCGCCACCGTCAACATACCCATGACCATCACGCTGGCTTTCGTGTCGGGCATCATGGTGGCGATGATGTTCCGGCTGGCGGCCGCCGGCCGACCGCTGCACCACGAGTTCGCCGACAAGGCGGCGGCGGTGGACGGTGAGATGGTCGACGTCGTCAGCAATATGGCCCTGGTCCGCGCCTTCTGCGGGACCGCTCACGAGCACTGCCGCTTCGACTCCGTCGTCGCCCGCGAAATGACGGCCCGGCGATCGAGCCTGCTTTATCTCGAGCGGCTCCGCCTGCTGCACGCCTCCGTCATCGTCGTTCTCATGCTCGGTTTGCTGGCGTGGGCGCTCGATCTGTGGAAGCAGGGCGCGGCGACCACCGGGGACGTCGTGCTGGTGTGCACCCTGGGATTGTCGGTGCTTCACGCGACGCGCGACCTCGCGATCGCGCTGGTCGACGTCACCCAGCATCTGGCGCGGCTGTCCGAGGCGCTCGGCACAGTGCTGGTGCCGCACGCCTTGCAGGACCACCCGGAAGCCGTGACGCTCGTTAAATCCGGCTCGGCTATCTCGTTCGAAAACATATCGTTTCGATACCCCGACGGGCATGGGGTGTTCGAGGGCCTCACCCTTGCGCTCCAGCCGGGACAGCGGGTGGGACTCGTCGGACCGTCAGGGGGTGGGAAATCGACCCTGTTCACCGTGCTGCAGCGGTATTACGACCTGGCGGCAGGACGCATCCTGATCGATGATCAGGATATCGCACGGGTGACCCAGCAGAGCTTGCGCGAAGCCATTGCCGTGGTGCCGCAGGACATCTCGCTGTTCCACCGCACGGTCATGGAGAACATCCGCTACGGGCGCCCCGCCGCGACGGACGAGGAGGTCCGTGCGGCAGCGACGGCGGCGAGCTGCCTGGACTTCGTCGAGCGGTTGCCGCAGGGATTTTCCACCATCGTCGGGGACCGCGGCGTCAAGCTGTCCGGCGGCCAACGCCAGCGGATCGCAATCGCGCGTGCGTTCCTCAAGAACGCGCCCATCCTTCTGCTCGACGAGGCAACCTCGGCCTTGGACGGCGAATCCGAAGAGGCGATTCAGAGCGCTCTCTCCCGGCTGATGCGGGGCCGCACCGTGCTCGCGATCGCGCACCGGCTGTCGACCCTGCGCGAATTCGATCGCATCGTCGTGCTGGCGGCGGGCCGCGTCATCGAGGACGGCTCACCAGATCAGTTGCTCGGCCGCGACGGTGCATATCGCAGCCTGATCACGCGCGAGCTCAGTGCGTTCGGTAGGCGGGCGGCCTGAGTAAGACACACCTTTTGCAGGCGCGATCCGTGCGACCGCGCGGTATCGGGGGAACACATCGATAGGCATCAACGTTTCGTGCGTACTGCAACAAGCTGGAGGCCAGTCATGATGAAGTCAATCGTCGCCGCTGCGGTGTTGTCGGTCGTTGGTTTGACCGTCGCGAACGCGCAGGAGCGGACCATCGTCGAAGAACATCCCGCGATCACGATACCGCTGCCGGGCGTGGCAGTCGAGAAGCGCGAAGCTCCGGTCGTCGAGCGTCGCGAGGTCGAGACGACCGGGCGCGGCGGCTGCGACTCCAAGACGGTGCGCCGGGACGGCCCGGAAGGATCGACCACGGTGAAGAAGGAGCGGTGCGACTAACGAGATCAGGCGCGCTCGCCTGCTCGGCGGGCGCGCCTTCGGCGTCCAAATATTCAAGGAGGCTTTGATGGCCAAGACGAGTTCACGCCAACGCAAGACCACCGGCCGGGTCATGCATGAATTCAAGCATGGGGAGCTCGAGAGCGGCCCGGCCGGCAAAGGCGGGAAGGTGAAAAGTCGCCGTCAGGCCATTGCCATCGCGCTCAACGAAGCCGGCGCCTCGAAATACCAGAGCCGTGCGGCAAATCGGAAGAACCAGGCCAAGACCCAAAGCAAAGAAGCGCGCGGAAAAACTGCGCAGCAGGAGCGGGAGGGCAAATCCCACGTCGGTGCGAGCGGTCGGCGTGAAAGCAGCGGCGGTGCGATGAGGGCTCCGCGCAAGACGACCGCCGTCAAGACAACGGCTCGCAAGACGACCGCGCCAAAGTCCGGCGCGCGCAAGACGACTGCGTCGACCGGGCGCAAGTCGCCTGCGCGGAAGGCGTCTGCTGCGAGGAAGACCGTGGGCCGTACGTCTTCAAGGGCTGCGCCTAAGTCACGCAAATAGCCAACCATATCAGTGGCGATGATGGCCGGGATTTCCCGGCCATCCGCATTTTTGGACGGCTCAGCAGCCTGATGCCGATCCCGTGCCTGTCGTGCTGGGATTCTCGCTCAGTCCGGATGTTCCACCGACCCGGCTCTGGCCGAGCCCGGTGGTCGCACTGAGGTTATTCTGGCCGGGAAGATTTTCCGAGCCGAGATTGTTCTGCCCCAAGCCGTTCGCCGACCCGGATTCCGGCGATCCGAGGTTGTTGCTCGTGCCCTGGTTGTTTGGATTGAGCGAGTTCGGCGTTTTCGCCAATCCCTGTGCCGAACCGGTGGTCGAGGACAGCGAACCATTGGCGCATCCCGGACGGTTCGCGAGGCCCGGGGTCGTCGAGTTGGCGCCGAGCCCGGTGGGACTTCCCGGGGCTCCCGGTGTCGTAAGACCGCCGCCTGGGGTGCCGGTTCCGGAAAGCCCGCCCGGGCTTGCCGTGCCGCCCACTCCGCCGGCTGCGGCACCACCCGCTCCGCCGGCCGCGCCACCCCCCGCCCCGCCGGCGCCGCCGCCGCCACCACCACCGGCGGCAAACGCCATAGCCGTCGCTCCCACCAGGAACGCAGCCGTCGCCAGGGTCACGCTCGACCTGTTCTTCATTTTGTTCTCCATTTCTGATCCTGCCTTGCTCGAGCCTCGACGGACAACGCCCGGAGTGCTGGCGAGTTGCCAGAGCAGGCGTCGGGTGCTCACCCGAATCCGGGAATCAGGGGCGCGCGTCGGCAAAATCGAAGCGGCGCGGAACCATCGGCCGCGCCGCGGCTTGTCGTGCACACGATCATGAGGAGGACCTGATGGGCAGCACCACGGATAAAATTTCCGGTACCGCGAACGAAGCCATCGGCAAGGCGAAGCAGGGTATTGGCAAGGCGGTCGGTTCCGACAAGCTTCAGGGCGAAGGGGCCGCACAGGAACTGAAGGGCGACGCGCAGAAGGCGACAGGCGACGCCAAATCGGCTGTCAAGGACGCCGCAAACAAGGCGTCTGATTTCGTTAACAGAAAACTCTAAGTCGCCCGTGTTCGTACTGGATCCCGAGGCCGTTCGCGGCCTCGGTTTTTTTTGGCCTTTTCCCAAAGGTACGCGCGGCAGCGGGGTCGGAGCGCGGATCTCGGCAGAACGGCGACAACTCGAAACCACGGGACAGGGTTGCGGAACCCAGGGCGTGCCGATGCAAACAACGCTACGAAATCGGTTTCCCCCACCCGACGCAGTCGAGAACTGCATTAGGCATCGGCGGTACGATCGTAGCTCCCGGCTAGGCCCTTGAGCGCCGTCAACTTGGGGAACGCTTTCTTCAAAGTGCGCCAGGTCGCGCAAAGGTTCCGCCTCCAATGCGCGCCGTGGCACGGAAGGGGGAAAGGGTTCCGCCTCGCTCGTCCGCCCCCTGCTGCGCCGCAAAGGCCAACAATCTTTCGATTCCAGAGGAACCAATCTCGGCGCAAAGCGTTTCGGGCTGGATAGTGCTGTCGCAGCACGTCGCCGCCCGGCCGCGGGGATGCTCTTCAGAGGCGGCCGTGGGGGAGGGGAGCGTAACGCTTCTAGGCGGAAAGCTGGGCGGAGGGATCATGCAGGCGAGCGAGATGGTTGAAGGCGCCAGGGGCAATGGCGCTGCGGAATCGGTCGTTCCGGAACGCGCCGCAACCCCGTTTCAACTTCAGCTGCTCCAAGCTCTCCAGGCGATGCGGGTCGGTGATTTTTCGATCCGCCTCGCCGGCGAGGAAGATGGCATCGCCGGCCGGATCGCCGACACCTTCAACGAGATCGCCGCGGCCAATCAGCGGATCGCGCAGCAACTCGAGCGCGTCGGCGAAGAGGTCGGCCGCGAAGGCAGAACCCGCCAGCGGGTCAAATTCGGCATCTCCAGCGGCGCCTGGGGCGAGATGGAGGACTCGATCAACGTCCTGATCGACGACCTGCTGTGGCCTACGATGGCGGTGACGCGTGCCATCGCGGCGGTCGCCAAGGGCGATCTGCTGCAGACCGTGGCCCTCGACATCGACGGACGGCCGCTCAAGGGCGAGTTCCTGCAAGCGGCCACCATCGTCAATACGATGATCAAGCAGCTCAGCGTGTTCACCTCGGAAGTGACGCGTGTGGCCCGCGAGGTCGGGACCGAAGGCAAGCTCGGCGGGCAGGCGCAGGTGCGCGAGGTCACCGGCGTTTGGAAGGATCTCACCGAGAGCGTCAACTCGATGGCGAGCAACCTCACGGCGCAGGTCCGCAATATCGCCGACGTCACCATCGCCGTCGCCAATGGCGACCTGTCGAAGAAGATCACGGTGGATGTGCGCGGCGAGATTCTGCAGCTCAAGGAAGCGATCAACACCATGGTCGACCAGCTGCGCTCGTTCGCCTCCGAGGTGACGCGCGTCGCCCGCGAGGTCGGTACCGAGGGTAAGCTCGGCGGTCAGGCGATCGTGCCCGGCGTCGCCGGCACCTGGAAAGACCTCACCGATTCCGTCAACGCCATGTGCGGCAACCTCACCGACCAGGTCCGCAACATCGCGCAGGTGACCACCGCTGTGGCCCGCGGCGACCTCTCGCGCAAGATCACGGTGGACGTGCGCGGCGAAATTCTCGAGCTCAAGGACACCATCAACACCATGGTGGACCAGCTCAACGCATTCGCGTCGGAAGTCACTCGCGTCGCCCGTGAGGTCGGCACCGAAGGCAAGCTCGGCGGCCAGGCGCAGGTGTCGGGCGTCGCCGGCACCTGGAAGGACTTGACCGACAACGTCAACTTCATGGCGAGCAACCTCACCGCCCAGGTCCGCAACATCGCCGAGGTCGCAACTGCGATCGCCGGCGGCGACCTGTCGAAGAAGATCACGGTGAACGTGAGTGGTGAAATCCTGCAGCTCAAGGAGACCATGAACACCATGGTCGACCAGCTCAACGTGTTCGCCGGCGAAGTGACGCGCGTCGCCCGCGAAGTCGGCACCGAAGGCCGGCTCGGCGGCCAGGCCAATGTGCTGGGCGTCGCCGGCACCTGGAAGGATTTGACCGACAGCGTCAACTCGATGGCGAGCAACCTCACGGCGCAGGTGCGCAACATCGCCGAAGTCTCGACCGCGATGGCGAACGGCGACCTGTCGAAGAAGATCACGGTGGACGTGAAAGGCGAGATCCTGCAGCTCAAGGAAACCATCAACACCACGGTGGATCAGCTCAACGCCTTCGCCTCGGAGGTCACCCGCGTCGCCCGCGAGGTCGGCACCGACGGCAAACTCGGCGGCCAGGCGGTGGTGCGCGGTGTCGCCGGCACCTGGAAGGACTTGACCGACAGCGTCAATTCGATGGCGAGCAACCTGACCGGCCAGGTCCGCAACATCGCCGAGGTGGCGACCGCGGTGGCGCAGGGCGATCTCTCGAAGAAGATCACGGTGAACGTCAGCGGCGAGATCCTGCAGCTCAAGGAGACCATCAACACGATGGTCGACCAGCTTAACGCCTTCGCCGCCGAGGTGACCCGCGTCGCCCGCGAGGTCGGCACCGACGGCAAGCTCGGCGGCCAGGCCGAGGTGCCCGGCGTCGCCGGCACCTGGAAGGACCTGACCGACAGCGTCAACTCGATGGCGGGAAACCTCACCGCCCAGGTCCGCAACATCGCCGAAGTGGCGACTGCGATTGCCGGCGGCGACCTGTCACGCAAGATCACGGTCGACGTCCGCGGCGAAATCCTTCAGCTCAAGGAAACGCTGAATACGATGGTGGATCAGCTCAACCGGTTCGCCGGCGAGGTGACCCGCGTCGCCCGCGAGGTCGGCACCGAGGGCAGGCTCGGCGGCCAGGCCAATGTGCCCGGCGTCGCCGGCACCTGGAAAGACCTGACCGACAGCGTCAACTCGATGGCGGGCAACCTCACCGCGCAGGTCCGCAATATCGCCGAGGTGACGACGGCGGTGGCGCGCGGCGACCTTTCACGCAAGATCACCATGGACGTGAAGGGCGAGATTCAGGAGCTCAAGAACACCATCAACACCATGGTGGACCAGCTCAACGCCTTCGCATCCGAAGTCACCCGCGTCGCCCGCGAGGTCGGCACCGAAGGCAAGCTCGGCGGCCAGGCTCAGGTGCCCGGCGTCGCCGGCACCTGGAAGGACCTCACCGACAACGTCAACTTCATGGCGAGCAACCTCACCGCCCAGGTGCGCAACATCGCGGAGGTGGCGACCGCCATCGCCAGCGGCGACCTCTCGAAAAAGATCACGGTCGACGTGCGCGGCGAGATCCTTCTGCTCAAGGAAACTCTCAACACCATGGTGGAGCAGCTGCGCTCCTTCGCCGCCGAGGTGACGCGCGTCGCGCGCGAGGTCGGCACCGACGGACGGCTCGGCGGCCAGGCCGTGGTGCCGGGCGTCGCCGGCACCTGGAAGGACCTCACCGACAACGTCAATCTGCTGGCCGCGAACCTCACCACCCAGGTCCGCAACATCGCGGAAGTGACGACGGCGGTGGCGCGCGGCGACCTTTCGCGCAAGATCACGGTGGACGTGAAGGGCGAAATCCTCGAGCTCAAGAACACCATCAACACCATGGTGGACCAGCTCAATGCCTTCGCCTCCGAAGTCACCCGCGTTGCCCGCGAGGTCGGCACCGAGGGTAAGCTCGGCGGGCAGGCCCAGGTGCCCGGCGTTGCCGGCACCTGGAAGGATCTCACCGACACCGTGAACGTGATGGCAGCGAACCTCACCGAGCAGGTGCGCGGCATCGTCAAAGTGGTCACCGCGGTTGCCGACGGCGACCTCAAGCAGAACCTCACCGTGAAGTCGAAGGGCGAGGTCGCGGCGCTGGCCGAGACCATCAACAACATGACCGACACGCTGGCGACCTTCGCCGACCAGGTGACGAGCGTCGCCCGCGAGGTCGGCGTCGAGGGCCGGCTCGGCGGCCAGGCCAACGTGCCCGGAGCGGCCGGCACCTGGAAAGACCTCACCGGCAACGTCAACCTGCTCGCCGCGAACCTGACGACCCAGGTGCGCGCCATCGCCGAGGTGGCGACCGCGGTGACCAAGGGCGACCTGACGCGATCGATCCAGGTCGACGCCCGCGGCGAGGTGGCGGAGCTCAAAGACAACATCAACACGATGATCGACAACCTTCGGCTGACCACCGACCACAACACCGAGCAAGACTGGCTCAAGACCAATCTCGCCAAGTTCACCAGCATGCTTCAGGGGCAGCGCGACCTCGTCACCGTCGGCCGGCTGCTGCTCACCGAATTGACGCCGCTGGTGAACGCGCAGCTCGGCGTGATCTACCAGATGGAGACCGATGGCGGCCCCTATCTCCGGCTGCTCTCGGCGTATGCGGACGACGGCGAATGTCGCCATCCGCCGCGAGTCTCGATCGGCCAGGGCCTGATCGGCCAGTGCGCAGCGGATCGGCGACGCCTTCTCATCACCGAGATGCCGCCCAATGTCGTGCCGATCGGTTCGGCCTTGTTCAAGGTGGTGCCGCAGAACGTGATCGTGTTGCCGGTGCTGTTCGAAAACCAGGTCAAGGCGGTGATCGAGCTCGCTTCGGTCAGCGCATTCACCAAGCTGCAGATGACGTTCCTCGAGCAGTTGACGGCGAGCGTCGGCATCGTCCTCAACAGCATCGAGGCGACGATGCAGACCGAGGGGCTGCTCACCCAGTCCCAGCAGCTCGCCGGTGAGTTGCAGGCGCAGCAGCGCGAGCTGCAGCAGACCAACGAGCAGCTCGAGCAGAAGGCCCAGCAACTCGCCGAGCGCAACGTCGAGGTCGAGCGCAAGAACCAGGAGATCGAGCAGGCGCGGCGCGCGCTCGAGGAAAAGGCGACGGAGCTCGCGCTCACCTCGAAATACAAGTCGGAATTTCTCGCCAACATGTCCCACGAGCTCCGCACCCCACTCAACAGCATCCTCATCCTCGGACAGCAGCTCGCCGACAATCCCGACGGCAATCTCAGCGGCAAGCAGGTCGAGTTCGCGCGCACCATCCACGCCGCCGGCAGCGACCTGCTCAACCTGATCAGCGACATTCTCGACCTGTCGAAGATCGAGTCCGGAACGGTGACCGTCGACGCGGAGGAAATCCCGTTCGCCACGCTGATCGAGATGGTGGCGCGGCCGTTCAGGCACGAAGCGGATAATCGCGGGCTCGCCTTCGAAGTCAGCATCGATCCGCATGTCGGCCGCAGCATCGTCACCGACGCCAAGCGGCTGCAGCAGGTGCTCAAGAACTTGTTGTCAAACGCGTTCAAGTTCACGTCCCAGGGCGGCGTCCGGATGAACGTCACCGCGCCACACAGCGGCTGGAACACCGAGCATCCCGTCCTCAAGCAGGCGCCGGCGGTGATTGCATTCGAGGTGACGGACACCGGCATCGGCATTCCACTGGAAAAACAGAAGATCATCTTCGAGGCGTTCCAGCAGGCCGACGCGAGCACGAGCCGGAAATACGGCGGCACCGGGCTCGGCCTCGCCATCAGCCGCGAGCTTTCGCAATTGCTCGGGGGAGAGATCCAGTTGCGCAGCACCCCCGGCCGGGGAAGCAGCTTCACGCTCTATCTGCCGACGGTCTATGTCGGGCCGTCCAGCACCATGCGCGCGCAGGCGCCTGCCCCGGGATTCAGCAACGTGGCGGCGAAGCATGCCGTGGCGCTGCAGGAGGTCCATGCCAGCAGCGTGATTCCGGACGATCGCCTGGAGGTCAAAGCGGGCGACAATATTCTGCTGGTCGTCGAGGACGATCCGCACTACGCCCGGGTCTTGCTCGATCTTGCGCGGGACGGCGGCTTCAAGGTCCTGGTGGCGACGCGCGGCGCGGACGCCATCGAGCTCGCCAAGCAGTTCCAGCCGTCGGCCATCTCGCTCGACGTCTTCCTGCCGGACATGCTCGGCTGGACGGTGCTGAGCCAGCTCAAGCTCAACCCGCTCACCCGTCATATTCCGGTCCAGATCATCACGCTAGACGAGGATCGCCAGCATGGCCTCGCCCGCGGCGCCTTCTCCTTCGTCACCAAGCCGGTGACCCCCGAGGGGGTGGATGAAGCCCTCGAGCGGATCAAGGAGTATGCGAGGCCGCGCCGCAAGCGTCTGCTGGTGATCGAGGACAATGCCGCCGAGCAGATGAGCATCCGTGAGCTTCTCGGACATGACGATATCGAAATCGTCACGGCTGGCACTGGAGCCGGCGCGCTTGCGATCCTGAGGCAGGAGGGCGCCGACTGCGTGGTGCTCGACCTGCGGCTGCCCGATATGACCGGGTTCGAGGTTCTTGAGCACATCAAGGCCGACGCCACGCTGTCCGAGCTCCCGGTGATCGTGTTCACCGGTCGGGAACTCTCCGCCGAGGAGGATGCACGCATTCATACGATGGCGCGCAGCATCGTCGTGAAAGGCGTCGAGTCGCCGGACCGTCTTCTCGACGAGACCTCTCTTTTCCTGCACCGGGTGGTCACCGACCTGCCGCCGGAAAAGCAGCGGATGCTGGAGCGGCTCAACAGCTCCGACGAGGACCTCGTCGGCCAGACCGCACTTTTGGTCGACGACGATGCGCGCAACATCTTCGCGCTGTCGAGCGTGCTCGAGCGGCGCGGCATGAAAGTCCTCACCGCGACCACCGGCAAGGAGGCGATCGAAACCATCGAGTCCACCTCCGGTATCGCCATCGTCCTGATGGACATCATGATGCCGGAGATGGACGGCTATCAGACGATCGAGAAGATCCGTCAGAACCCGTCGCTGCGACGGTTGCCGATCATCGCTCTCACCGCCAAAGCGATGAAGGGAGACCGCGAGAAATGTCTCGAGGCCGGCGCCTCCGACTATCTCGCAAAGCCGGTCAATACCGATCAGCTGCTGTCGGCCTTGCGAATGTGGTTGCATCGGTAGGGAGGCGGCGATGCCGAGCCACGCACAAGCCAACCAGGTCAACATCCTGCTGGTCGACGACCAGCCGGCGAAGCTGCTGAGCTACGAGGTGATCCTCGGCGAGATCGGCGAGAACCTGATCAAGGCCTCTTCGGGTCGGGAGGCGATGGAGCATCTGCTCAAGTCGGAGATCGCCGTGGTGCTGATGGACGTCTGCATGCCGGAGCTCGACGGCTTCGAGCTCGCGGCGATGATGCGGGAGCATCCGCGCTTCCGCAACACCGCGATCATCTTCATCTCCGCGATCCACCTCACCGACACCGACCGGCTGCGCGGCTACGAGATGGGCGCGGTCGACTACGTGCCGATCCCGGTCATCCCCCAGGTGCTGTGCGCCAAGGTCAAGATCTTCGTCGAGCTGTATCGAAAGTCACGCGAGCTCGAGCGGCTCAATGCGGAGCTCGAACGCCGGGTGGCCGATCGCACCGCGGCGCTCGAGCAGCTCCGACGCGCCAGCTCCAGGACAGCGAGGAGCGAAGCAGCCTCGCGCTTGCCGCCGGCAAGATGGGTTCGTGGGATTGGGACATCATCAATGGCGATTGCGTCTTCGACGAAGGCCAGAAGGCTATTTTCGGAGTGCCCCAGGGCACGTTCCGCGTCACGCCCGCCAACCTGAAGGGCATCGTCCATCCCGACGACTGGCACATCGTGCGCAAAATCCTGAGGAAAGCGCGACGAGAGGCCGGCGCCTACCAGGCCGAATTCCGCATCGTTCATGGGGACGGCAGCGTGCGCTGGCTGCTTGCCACCGCCGCCGCAGGCCGGGACGCGCGCTTACGCATCGCCCGCATCAGCGGCGTGATCATCGACATCACGGATCGCAAGGAGGCCGAGGAGCGGCAGTCCCTGCTTGCGCGCGAGGTCGATCACCGCGCAAAGAACGCGCTCGCGGTGGTCCATGCCATCGTCTGCCTCTCGCGATGCGACAGCGTGGACCAATACGTCGCCGCTGTGGAAGGGCGCATTCAAGCGCTCGCGCGCGCGCACAGTCTGCTGTCGGAAACGCGGTGGCAGGGCGCCAACATGGCCCAGATCATCGAGGAGGAGCTGGCGCCTTATCGCAGTCCGGAGTTCGAGCGGGTCAGGATTTCCGGACAGCGGGTATCGCTGGAACCGGCGACCGCCCAGGCGGTGGCGCTTGCGGTTCACGAGTTGGCGACCAATGCCGCGAAATACGGCGCCTTGTCCTCGGCCTCCGGGCATGTGGATGTCGGCTGGAGCATGGAAAGCGGGTTCGTTCGCCTGCAATGGACCGAAAGTGGCGGGCCGCGCGTGCTCCGTCCCCACGGGGGCGGATTCGGCATCCGCGTCATTACCTCCAGCGTGGAGGGCCAGCCCGGCGGAAAGGTCGACTTCGAGTGGCGCGGCGAAGGTCTCGCCTGCGCCATCCGCATTCCCCACAAGCATCGTGCGGACCTTCCTGAACAGGTCGCCCCTCCGTCGTTCTCGCAGAAGGTCATTCAGGCGCCGGTCGAGGTCACGAAGCGGGTGTTGCTGCTGGAGGATGAAAGCCTGATCGCGCTGATGACGGCCCACACGCTGACGGATCTCGGGGTCGAGGTTGTCGGCCCGTTCGGGAAGGTTGCGGAGGCGCTTGCGGCGATCGAGCGGGAGGCAATCGACTTCGCGATCCTCGACATGAAATCTCGGAGGCGAGATGGCCGACCCGATCGCCGGCGCTTTGCGTTCGCGCGACATTCCGTTCGCCTTCGTCACCGGCTACGGCAGCGAGGTCGTGGCCTCCCGATTTCCGGATGTCGCGGTGCTGCAGAAGCCGGTGGAGCGCGACGTCCTCGAACGCATCCTGGCGTCCACCTTTCCGGCCCCGAAGGCAGCGTATGAGAACGGGGCCGTCGAGACCTTCCGAAACGTTTCGGGACGCGTTGCGATGTATTGAGATCAGGGGCCGCGGCGTGGTCAGGCCACTGCGGCGCTCTCGAGAGTGCGCAACTTTTCGCCGCCGTGGGCCCTTTCATGGACCGTGCGGCTGACGTAGTCGATCAGCGTCGCGACCGTGGTGACGAAACGAACGTTCTGATCCGCGCCCTCGCGCGGCAGCGTTTCGCCGATATCGTCGAAGTATCCCACGACCGTCTGCGATCGCGTGAAGACCGCTTTGAGCCGCCGCAGCAGGAGGTCGAGCTGTCCGGGCGTCACGGCGCCGACCGAGATCAGGGCGACGATCTCCGGGTGATCTTCCGGTTCCGCTTCTGCAGCGGCGCTGATCCCCGTCAGCCCGCCGAGCGAGGGGCAGCGCACCGGGATGCCGTGCTCGGCGTGCAGGGCATCGGCGACGAGCTGCGCCGCGGCGTGATCGAGGCGGCCACGCCCTCCGAGCACCAATGCGGAAGACGAGCGCAGCGCTTCGCTGCCGCGGACGGTCGTCTGCTGCTCCAGCTTGTATTCCAGGCTCTCCTGCACGAGCCCGATATATTCCGAAACCGTTTCCAGGAATTCGTTCATGCGATCGCGTCCGAAGATCGCGCGCCGCTCGTCGTCGGCAGCCGCGCGCAGCATGGGAATGGCCACCGTATCGAGATAGTTCGTGAAGCTGTGATCACTCAGCCAGCGATCGGCCTCCTTGGCGGCGATCACGGCCTCCCCGGCGAGGAGCTGGTGATAGAGATGCTCGTGCGGCTCCAGCGCCGGCTCGTTGCCGAGCAGCACGCGGAGAAATTCGAGGTGGGGCAAGTGCTGGCCGAGCACCACGATGGTGAGCGTCAGCGGCACTGCGAGAACCAGACCGACAGGTCCCCACAGCAACAGCCAAAATGCCGTTCCCAGCAGGATCGCGAGCGAGGACAGCCGGGTCTGATGCCCGAACAGCAGAGGTTCCACGATCTGGCCCATCAAGGGCTCGCCGACCAGAAAGACCGCAGCGGTCTTTATCAGCATCACCCAGCCCGGATCGATCATGGCCGCCAGTGCAAGCGGGAACGCGGCCGATGCCAGCGAGCCGACATAAGGTATGAAACGCATCATGGCGGCCATCGCGCCCCACAGGGCGGGGCTCGGGACTCCGATGATCCAGAGCGCGATGCCGGTAATCAGTCCGAAGCTTCCGTTGATGATGGCCTGCAGGAGCAGAAAATGCGCGACGTCGGTGCCGGCGTCGTTGAGCGCCTCGGTCGAGCGCCCCATTTCCGACGTCCCCATGAGGCGCACCGCGCGGTCGCGCAGGTCGCGATATTGCAGGAGGATGAAGACGGTCAGCAGAAGCGCCAGGAAGCCGGTCACCAGGGACGGGACCGAAGCCCGCGTATATTCCAACAGCGTCGAAACCGAATTGCCGCCCTGCGCGACCTGGACGGTCACCGGATTTGTCGCGGCGTGCGGCTCGCGCACCTCTTGCTCGATGTTTTCAACGGTCGCGGCAGCGCGCTGCCAAATTCCCTCGCCGCCGAACTGGCTTTGAACGAACCGGACCTTGTCGCGAAGGTTCGCCTCGTGCTTCGGCAGCTCTTCGAGGAGTTGCGCCACCTCATGTCCGATGATGACGGCGCCCCCTGCCAAAACACCGATGAGCGACACGATGACGAGCGCGACGGCGGGCGCGGTGGGAACGCGCCAGTTTTCAAGCCGATGCACCAGCGGAGAAAGAATGAAGCTGAGCAATCCGGCAAGGGCGAGAGGGATCAAAAGGTCTCGGCCCGCATAGAGGCCGGCGATCAGCAAGGCGGCGATGATCATCCCCGCGGCGCCGTTGACGATCGCGGATGGAGAAGATCCCGGCCACATCAGAGAGCCCCCCAGCTGGTTGTTTTATTCGACAGGAGCGTACCCAAAAAACGAGCCGTCGCGCCGAAATGCGGCAGCGCGAGGCGGGACGGGAGTGACCCTGACACAATGCACCTGTGAATGAGGTCCGGCAGTCCCGCCGGAAGGATCGCTCTGCGAGCGGCTTAACAAAACGTCCCGTCGCTCGCAAGGTTCCGTTGCCGCTCCCGCCCAACGGTGGTCGCGCCATTCCTGCTCGCGCTAGCTCATCGCGCGTCGCCCCGTGATCGCATGATAGATCACGAGGACCACGATCGCTCCGATCACGGCCACAACCATGCTATAGATGTTGAAACCGGTGACGCCGTCGGCACCGAAGAAACTGAACAGCCAGCCTCCGACCACGCCGCCGACGATGCCCAATATGATATCGAGAAAAACGCCTTCGCCGCTGCGATTGACGAGCTTGCTCGCGATGAAGCCTGCGATCAGGCCCAGTATGATCCATCCAATGACCGACATCGTCACGTTCCCCTGTTGGTTTCATGTTGGTGCGGGAAGGGCCTTGAGGTCCGTCCCGTAGCGAGCGACATCCTGCCTTCGCGCGATTGCGCGTTCTCGGACGCGGTTACGGTCGAGCTGGTGCAGCACCCGTCGTGTTCGCCCCCATCTCGGCGCGGATGTCGGAGAGCAGCTGGAGATGCTCCTTGACCATGCCGCGGACAAGCTTGGCGACGTTGAGCGAGTCGAGGCTGCGCCCGGCCCGCAAATACTCTTCCTGAATGCGCAAAAGCTTGTTGTGACCCTCCACCTCCGCATCGAGATATTCGGTGTCGAACGCCGGGCCCGGCTGGGCGGCCCGCAGCTGCTGCAGCGCCTGCCGCCCGCTCTGGTCGATACCTTCTTCGACCTCGGCTTCTGTGGCGGGTTTGACGGTCCCGGATGCCAGCCCCGGTTTCTGCAGCGACTTCAGCACATCGGCGACCGTTTGCTGCTCGGCCACTTCAAGCTGCGAAAACTCCTTGAGCTTTTGAAAGCGGACTTTCTGTTCCGCAATGCGGCTCAGCGCCAGAGACAGCGAGCCGACCGTCATCGTCTGCTCGATATGCCGGGCTTCCGGTCCTGATGTGGTCGCCGTCCCGTCAGCTTTGCCGGCTCGGCTTTGTGCGAAAGCGGAGGTGGTGGTCGCGGCCGCAAGCACGGCCAGAACGGTTCGGCGGTGAAGCATGCGAGCCTCCCTGTGCTGATCGAGCTTTCAGCGCAGACGGCAAACTCATGCAGCGGGAGAGGGTTCCTGTGGGCATCGTTTTAGATGCTGCGACCTGCGCATTCGCCGTTGCGTCCGAAAGGAAGTCAGCGGCCCATCACCTCGGCGATCTTGCGTGCGAGCTGCTCGAGCGTGAACGGCTTGAGCAGCAGACTGACGTCGGCATCCAACATGCCGTTGTGAACGATGGCATCGCCACTGTATCCGGTCGTGAACAGCACCTTGAGGTCGGGCCTCATCTCCAGGGCCTCCCGTGCGAGTTGCCGTCCGTTCATGTCGGGAATCACGACGTCGGTAAACAGCAGTGAAATCTCCGGATGATTTGCGAGCACCTCCAGCGCGGCCTTCCCCGTGCCGGCCGACAGGGTCGAGTACCCCAGTTCCTCCAGCGCATCGATTGCGTGCGCGCGGACGCCTTCCTCGTCCTCGGCGATGAGGATGGTGACGCCATGGCCATTGCGCGGCAGCGGCACGTTCGGTTGCGCGGCAACCGGTGCCGGAAGTTCGCCGAGATAGCGCCGCAGGGAAATCTGAATCCGGGTTCCGCGGCCGACCTCGCTCGCGATTTTCACCTGTCCGCCGGATTGTTTGACGAAGCCGTACACTTGGCTGAGGCCGAGCCCGGTTCCGGCGCCGAGCTTCTTGGTGGTGAAGAAGGGGTCGAACGCTTTCTCGGAGACCTCCGGCGACATGCCGACTCCGGTATCGGTCACGACTATGAATACGTACTGCCCGGGAGGAAGGCTTTCGCGGGCGGATTGCTCCTCGTCCACATCGGCGTTCGCGGTCTCGATGGTGAGCTTGCCGCCGTCGGGCATGGCATCGCGTGAGTTCACCGCCAGATTGAGAATTGCGCTTTCGAGCTGATTGGGGTCCGCGAACACCCGCCACACGCCTCCCGCCAGTACGGTCTCGAGGTTGATGGATTCGCCGAGGCTGCGGCGGAGCAGGTCGGACATACCGGCCACCAGGCGGTTGGGCTCGATCGCCGTCGGCTCGAGCGGTTGCTGGCGCGAAAAAGCCAACAAGCGTTGGGTCAGGGCGGCGGCCCGCCGGCCGCCCTCGCGCGCGTTGATAAGATATTTGTGAATGCCGGTGTCGCCGCGTTCCAGGCGCCGCATTGCGAGATCGAGACCGCCGATGACCACCGCCAGCATGTTGTTGAAGTCATGCGCGATGCCGCCGGTCAGCTGGCCGATCGCCTCCATCTTCTGCGCCTGGCGCAGGGCCTCCTCGGTTTCGATGCGCCGCTGCATCTCCAGGACGAGTTCGCGGGTGCGTTCCTCGACTTTCTTTTCCAGGGTCGAGGAGAGCGCGCGCAGTTTGTGTTCGGCATTGTTGCGCTGCTCTTCACGCTCGCGAATATTGAGCGATGCCGTCACCATCTCCCGGTCGACGTCGTCGAATTCCCGGACCGGGAGGCGCAGCCGCGCGAGCGGGGCGCCGTGCCCGAGCAATTCCGCTTCCTCCACCAGCGCCCGAACCGATCGCGACAACCGCTCGCCGAGCGCGAAGGCCAGCAGAACGGCCAGCAGGAACAGCAATGCGCCGAGCACGATCAACGTCGTCAGGACTTCGCGCAGTGCCTTCTGCACCTCCTGTTCGGGGACTCCGACGAAAACCCACCATCCCGCCATCTGGGTACGAGTGTAGGCCCCGCGGAGCAGGACGCCTTGTGCATCGAGGCCGCGCCACATGCCTTGCGCCGCGGTCGCCTGCCGGATGAAGCTGTCCGGCGCGGGTTTCCCCGCCATCTCTTCCGGTGCCGTCGATAGCGCGATGACCTTGAAATCCCGATCGAAGATGCCGTCGAGCTGATCAGGGGCGAGATTCTTCCGCAACAGGTCGACGAGCCCCTGCATCTCGATGCTGAAATTGAGGAAGTATGCGAGGTGTCCCTCATCATCGATCACCGGCACCGTGACGGCGTAGACCGGCCGGTGAGCCACCGCGCCGATGATCACGCCGGTGATGTTGGGCTGGTTGGTCCGGCGGATGAGATCATCACCCTCCATCGTCCCGATCGGCAAAGGGGTTCCATAAGGGACCCGCGTATTGAGCACTTGGGCGCCGGTGTCGGCCTTCCGCACCATGATGTCGGTGCCGGTGATGTCACGCAGCTTCACGGCACGGAGATAGGCCTCGGGGAGGTCTCCATGCACGATGAGCCGCGAGATCGCGAATGTCTGGAGCGTCGCGATCAGGCCGCGATGCTCCTGGTCGACGGTGAGAGCGAGCCGGCGCGCATCGTCGAGGAGGCCGACCTCGATACGGTTCACCTCGGAATGGTAGTACCGGACGAATACGACGAAGGCGAAGACGAGGATCGGGATGAGCACGGAAATGACGAGGAGGACGAGATACGTCCGCAACGCGAGGCCTGATCGCGACGCCCGGATTGCACCGCGCAGGGTTCGTTTCGCCTCTTCCATGGGTTAGCGTTGAGTCCTCTGCCAACGGCGTGGGCGTCGAAGCAGCCGGGATCGTCGAATTCGCGCGATTTAACGCGGCATCTGTTTGCAGAGTTCCCTGGTACAGGAGCCTGCCGCGGGGAGGAACCGGAATCCGGACGGGGGGTTGTCAGGCCGCAACCAACCCGGCGGTGCCCCATGAATACAGATACTTCGTCCTCACCTGCCCCCACGCCGGCCCACGACAGGCAGCGGCCGGAGGAGAAACGGCGCGTCGAGATATCGCGGACCGAAGCGCGTGCGGGGGTGACCGGCCACAACGTGCGCTACGTACTCGGTTTTGGTCTTGCCGCCGTGGTCATCGCTTTTGCCGTCATCCTGTATTACGCCCTGCACATGCAATGAGCGGCCGCCGCCTGGCGCCGCGGCACCGGTGCACGGACAGCGCGGAGGCGGGGAGCAGTCTACCGGCAGTTTACGCGACAGGCGGCTTGGGCAGACGTAAGGAATCGATGGCTGCGCGCAGGCTCGTGCCTTCGTAGGGCTTGCTCAGAAACGCAAAATTCTCTCGGGCGGTGATGCGGCGGCGCAAATCGCCCTCTCCGTAGCCCGAAGCGACGATGATCGGGAGGTCTGGGCAAAGTTTTCGCAAATCAGTAATCAAATGCTCCCCGGGGCGATCCGGCAGACCCATGTCGATCACCGCGAAGTCGAAGGTGTTACAATCGGGGTGGGCGAATTCCAGCGCGGCTCTGGCGGTGGCGGCTTCGACGACGTCGTAGCCGAGGTCGTTGAGCGAATCGGCCGCGATCATCGCCACCAAGGCCTCATCCTCGACCAGTAGCACCCGACGTCCCATGCTTTTCACGAGCCTCCTATGGAGCGTGATACCTTGGTAGTAAAGCGTGCCCTCGATGGGTATTCAGCGGACGCAAGATTCCACGCGAAGCTGCGCCGCCATCGCCCGTCGAAACTCTATCATAAAACTGATGTTCTAAGAGATGGTTCCGGAAACCCGGCATGCGGCAGCGAGGGGAACCCCGCCCCCTCACTTCGTCGCGACGTTGGGCTTGTCCGGTCCGCGCGCCGCGAGCCCAACCAGCTGGGCAGGGGGAATATGTATGGCGCACATCACGCCTTCCGGCGGGAACGTGAGCTCGACCTTTCCGTCGATGGCATGGGATAGGTGGCGCTCAATGATCGCCCTGCCGAACCGGCGGTGCGTCGGCTCCTCGACCTTCGGCCCATCGCGTTCGGTCCACCGCAAGTCGACGCTGTCGCCTTCGGGCTGTGCGACGCGTCGCCAGCTGATGGTGACGCGTCCCCCGGGCACCGATAAGGAGCCGAATTTTCTCGCATTCGCGGCGAGTTCGTGAAGGGCGAAGCCCAGCGCCTGCGCCGCTTCCGGTTTGAGCAGGACCGTCGGACCATCGATCGCGATCTGGCTCGTCGCCGGCTCGGGTAGCTGCTGGAGCTGGCGTCCGACCAGCTCGGCGAGAGAAGCGCCGTGCCACCCTTCCTCGATCAGCACGTCGTGCGAGGTCGCCAAGGCCTGCAACCTGGCTTCGAACTGCTCGAGAAACAGCTCGGTCGAAGTCGAGTGGCGGGCGGTCTGCCTCGCCATCGCCTGGATCACCGCGAGCAGGTTCTTCGAGCGGTGGGTGAGCTCGCGCATCAGCAGGCGCAGATGTGCCTCGTCCTCCTTGCGCGTGGTGACATCGATCGCGGCCCCGATGAGGCCGGTGATGGCACCAGTCACTTCCCGCAGGGGCTCCACATGCAGGTCGTACCAGCGGACGTCACCGGCGTGAAACCTGATGCTCACGTCGGTGTCCTGAGGCGTGCCGGTATCGAGAACGCTCTGCTTGAGCGCGGCGACGACGGTGCGGCTCTCGCCTTCGAGGATCAGCTCGTCGGTGCCGCCGATGATTTCGTCGACGCTCAGGCCGGCGAGCGGACTGCTGATCGACATGTAGCGCAGATTGCGGTCCTGGGTGAAAATCGTCACCTTGGATTCCTGAAGCGCGAGCTCGTAGCGTTGCAGCGTGGCCTTGACCTCGTTGCTCAGCCTGCGCTGCTCGCTTTCCAGCGATCGAAGCCGCGAAATATCGATCGCCGACGACGTGACGCCCTCGATGGCGCGATCCGGACCATAGGCCGGCTCGATATGCAGGGCATAGACGCTGCGGCCCTCGGGTGTCAGGTAGGCGACGTCGCGGTCCTCCGGCTTGCCGGTCGCGATGACGCGTCGTTTCGCCTCGATGACCGCGTCGCGCTCGGTTGAAGGGAGCACCTGCTCGTCGGTGCGCCCCAGCAGTTCGGCTCCCTGCCCGTCGGTCTGTTCGGTCACGACGGTTCGGTACCGCAGATCCAGATCCTGGAAGAAAACATGTATCTTGGCAGCTCGCAGGGCGCCGGCGATCCGTGCGGCTTCCCGCCGCAGTTGCTCGGTATGCTCGGCGACCCCCTTGTCGATGAAGCGCTTGAATACCGCATCGAACCAACCCGTCAGGAGGGACGTCATTCTCCATCTTCTCCCGGCATTGCGACGATCCGGTTTCCCTGCGGCGCCGGATACCCCGTTACGTGCATTTGATTTGACCGCCATGCGAAAACGACTGCTTTAAGGGCTGCGACCATGGCCGCCCCGGCGGCAATACCGATGACGGTCTTATCACGATAAAGCTTCGAGCGATTTCTGTGGTTGCGATGGCGACCAAATTTTCACCTCACCACGGCGTGCGTTCCTGGTGCTCTTCGAAACGGCGTGGCTGCTCGTCAAAAAGGATCGCATGGGCTTGGAACGTTTTGGCTCGCCGGGTTTTATCATGGCGACCGGCCGCTATCCCCCCTCCCCCCGCGTGGCCGGCAATAGGAGGCGCAACGAGCGTTTAGCTCGTTGCGCCTCATTTTTTTGTCGCGTCACAAGCGAAAGCAGCGGGGAAATCCCCGCCGCCCGATCCGCGTGTGCGTTCAACGCGTCCGCGCGTGAACGCGCAGATGCGTCAACTCGCGCGCTTCTTGTGCTGGACCGCATTGCGCTCGAAGAACAGCGCCTGGCTCACGAGCGCCGATACCGTCGCCGGCTGGTAGGGCTTGGACACCAGGAACGCGGGTTCGGGACGCTCGCCGGTGAGGAAGCGCTCCGGATATGCGGTGATGAAGATCACCGGCACCTCGAAGGTGTTCAAAAGATCGTTTACGGCCGCCATGCCGGAACTGCCGTCGGCGAGCTGGATGTCCGCGAGGATCAGTCCGGGGGGCTTGGTCCGGGCGATGGTGGTCGCCTCGGTGCGGGTCCGCGCGATGCCGATCACACGGTGACCGAGGTTTTCCACCAGGGTTTCGAGGTCTAGGGCGATCAGCGCCTCGTCTTCGATAATGAGGACATCCGTGGCGATCTGGGCCGCAAGTTCGCGGCCGGATTCCTCCACGAGCTTGCGCAGGTTCGCGGTGTCGACGTCGAGAATCCGCGCTGCGTTCTCCTCCGAAAACCCCTCGACCGAAACAAGAAGGAACGCTTGCCGCGGCTTGGCTGTTATCTGGCCGAGATGCCGCTCGGCCGGAAGCTGATTTCCCACCGGATCCGGGATCCCGTTGACCGAAAGCGAATTCCAGATCGTCGAAAACAGCCGGAACAGGGTCACGCGGGGCGGGTCGTCCGACTCGAGAAGTTCCGGATCCTTGACCAAGGCTTCGAGGGTCGCCGCCACATAGGCGTCTCCGGAGGATTGGCTACCCGTAAGGGCGCGAGCATAGCGACGCAGATACGGCAGGTGTTGGGCTACGGCTTGTGCTTTGGACACTCGGTCCTCCCCGTCTCAGGAAACGTAAGCTACCTGCCCAACTGTTGCCGTCAAATAAAGTTCCCGAGATGCGGAACTTGGGCATGAAGAGGGCGTTGTATCGTGAGGGCGGGGATTCCAAACCTTGCGTGCACTCAAAGGACGTCGGGATGCGAGGGAACAGATGAACAAACGCAAGGCATCGCAAGTGCAGTCCTATATGGAAACGGATTTGTCCACGAAATCAACGGGAAAGCTCGGAACCGACGTCAAGGCGAAGATCGGCCAGCAGCTCCGCGCGATGTATAATGACGTGGTGAGCCAGGGCGTTCCCGATCGGTTCACGGAAATTCTCCGGCGGCTCGACGAGGAGCCACCTGAGCAGGTCGCCGGCTCGAAAACAGATGATGGGGGGTCCAATGGCCCCCAATAAGGACGTCCGCGAGACGATGCTGGCAGCGGTGCCGTCGTTGCGCGCCTTTGCGATTTCTCTTTGCGGCAATGTCGACCGGGCGGATGACCTGGTCCAGGAGGCTCTCCTGCGGGCATGGGCGAACCTGGATTCGTTCGAACCGGGCACGAACATGTCGGCGTGGCTGTTCACCATCCTGCGCAACCTGTTTCGTTCCGAATACCGCAAACGGCGCCGGGAGGTGGAGGATACCGACGGGTCGTATGCGGAAACTCTCACTTCACTGCCGGACCAGACCGCTCACCTCGAGCTGGATGAATTCCGCCGCGCGCTGGAGATGCTGCCTCCGGATCAGCGCGAATCCCTGATCCTGGTCGGAGCCTCCGGGTTCTCTTACGAAGAGGCAGCCCATATTTGCGGGTGCGCCGTTGGGACGATCAAGAGCCGGGTGAACCGGGCCCGCGGACGGCTGGCGGATATCCTGTCGATAGAAAGCGCTGAGGATTTCGGTCCGGACCACGAGACCCGGGCCGTCGTCGGTTCGAGCTGGCGTCGGTCGTAACGCCGGCTCGAAAAACCCCGAGGGAATTGGAAGCGGCACCAGACATCGCCCGCGTTCCCCGGGTCCTCTCCCCCGATACCACGGCTTTATCCGCGCGCCGAGGAGGCGGTCTCGGCGTGGGCGCGGCCGGACGAATATGGAAACGCCGCGCCCTGCTTATTCCAGCGGGGCGCGGCGCATTTACTTCGCCATCGACGCGTTCTGGCTCTCGCCCGATGCATCACCACTTCTGAGCGTCAAACCAGTCGCTGACATCCTTGCGCGCCTGGTCTTTGGCGAGGCCATACCGCTCCTGAATCTTTCCCTCCAACTGGTCTTGACGACCGGCGATGACGTTGAGGTCGTCATCGGTAAGCTTTCCCCACTTTTCCCGGACCTGGCCTTTGACCTGCTTCCAGTTCCCTTCGACGCGATTCCAATCCATTTCGAGTTCTCCCTTCCAAGATGGACGAATTGTTACGACCAAACGCCGCGGCCGGACGCGCTCTACAGTCGTCCAGTCAGCGCGAGGACGACAACGATGATGAGCAACACGCCGACGATGCCGCCGGGCCCGTATCCCCATGCATTGCTGTAGCCCCAGGTGGGCAAGGCGCCGATCAGCAACAGAATGAGCACCACAATCAGGATCGTCGAAAGCATTGAGTTTTCTCCTATTCATACCGTCGAGCCCCCAACGCGACAGGGGGTGGCGAGGTTCCCCGCGGCGGAACCGTTTGAGGTTTTTCGTGACGCAAAAAAAACCTGCCGCAAAAGCGGCAGGTAAAAAGCGTGATACCAGTTATTGTTGTTAGGATAATTACGCCGGAATCCAGGTCGCCTTACCCTTGTCGTACTTATAGCCGCGGGCCTCTTTGAGGGAGTCCTTCGAGGCATTCATCGTCAGGTACCACTTGCCGTCTTTGTCGGTTGCGCGGATGGCCGAGAACGGGACGGCGACGTCCTTCTCGCCGACGCCGAGAAATCCGCCGACCGAGACGATGAACGCCTCGATGCGGCCTTCCTTGCTCACCAGCACGTCCGAAATCTCGCCGATCTTGGAGTCATTCGGATCATAGACGTTCTGCTTGTAGAAGTTCGTCACCGTGGTCGAGTTGGCGGGCAGCGTGCCGAGCACCTGCATCGTCCCCGGGCTCGCCGCGCCGGTGGTGGCGCGCTGAGCCTGGGCTGCGCCGGTCAATGCGGTCGCCAATATCGCGGCCGTGGCGATTTTCTTCAACATGGTTTGCTCCGTTTGTTTTTCAATCACATCGGAAAAGTCCGTTCTCCACCGGAGAACTCACGTCCCCAAAACCTTCCTGGATGTCGGATGGTTCCGTCGCGCGAATGACGCAGCAACGGCCGGGTTCAAGAGATGAGGTTCAATTCTCGCTGCCATGCCGGGATCTCCCTGGCCCGGGACGCACAGCGAAATTCGGAGCGGGGCCTATATTAAAATGGAACCCAAGGGGCGCCCGGCGGTTTCGTCGCAAGTTCCACGTCAAAGAGGTCAACGATATGAGTGCAGTCAAGTCTTTGAAAACCGCCGCCCCGCTGGAGACGCCGAGCGATTTGTCGGACAAGGCGGTCAGGGCGATGGCCGATGCCTTGAACGAGATTCTCGCAGACTCGCTCGTGCTCTTCGTCAAGACCAAGAACTTCCACTGGCACGTCAGCGGTCCGCATTTTCGCGATTATCATCTGCTGTTCGACGAGCAGGCCGAGCAGATCTTCGAGACGGTCGACGACATCGCCGAGCGGGTCAGGAAGATCGGAGGCACCACGCTGCGCTCGCTGAGCCAGGCGCTGGAGCTCACCGGCCTCGGCGAGAACAACGCCGAATTCGTGCCGCCGGGCGACATGATCACTGAGCTCATCGCAGACCATAAGAAGGTCGTCGCGAAGATGCGCAAGGCGCACAAGCTTGCCGAGGACAACGAAGACGCCGCCACGGCCGGAGAACTCGAGACCTTCATCGACGGCGCCGAGCGCCGCCTGTGGTTCTTGTTTGAAACGTCGCGGGTCGAAGGCGCGCGCTGAGCACTCGCCGCCGACACTCCGAGTCATTCCGGCGCACGGGATGATCGAGCGGGACGGCCGTCAAAATGGAACCTTCCGGGCAAGGACACGTTGACGGCCCGAAGTTCACGACGGCAGACAGTAGGGAGGTCGACATGGGTTTTGGTCGAGGCGCGTTGTTTTGGTTGCTGGGTGTTCCGCTGCCCATCATCCTGCTGATTGCGCTGTTTTGGCATCACTGAGCAGGGTTTCTGCCGCCACGGCGGAAACCAGCTCATAAGTAAAAACTGGAGGATTGAAAATGGATAACGGAAGATCGACCGCGAGCGCCACCGGCGCGCAGTTCAAGGAAGCCACGCGTAGCGCCGTGTCGGGAGCAAGTCAGGAAATCGGGCGAACCAAGGATGCGATCGGCAATGCCGCGAGCGATGCCGCGAACGCCGCCGGATCGGACATGCAGTCCGTGCAGCGGGACTTGAACGGCCTCAAGGATACGGTGACGAAGCTCATGACGCAGGTCGCCGGCGAAGCTGCGAGGTCGGCTCGTGAAGTGTCTTCCAACGTAGCCGATCGGGTCAGCGATGTGGCCGGAGATCTGGCCGACCGGGGCGCCGATATGGCCAACCAGGCGAGCCGTCAGGCGAAGACCTTTGCGTCCGAGCTCGAGACCATGGCGCGGCGCAATCCGATCGGCGCGCTTGCCGGCGCGGTAGCGGTCGGCGTTCTGATCGGTCTGCTGGGACGTCGAAGCTGATGCTGTTCCAGATCCTGAAGCTGCTCGGGCTCGACGTTCCCGCCAAGATCGAGGCCGTCAAGGCCGAGGTCGAGTACCGGGTGGACCGGGCCAGCGCTCAGGCCAAGCACGTCGCACGGGAGGCCGCGGTCGTCGCGGCCCTCTCGGCGGCGGCTTTGGCTGTGATCAGCATGGCGGTCGTCGTGGGGCTCATCGCCCTTTATCTCTGGGTCGCGAGTATTTACGGTCCGCTGATCGGTCTCGCCGTAGTGGGTGGGCTTCTTCTCGTCGTTGCCCTTGTATTGGGGGTCACGGCCGGTTCGAAGGCCCGTTCGCTGTCTCTGCCGGCGACGGATCTTCCTCAGCGTCCACTCCGAAAGGTCGAGGCGGCCCCGGTCGTGCTCGCAACGCCCCGCCCACAGGCCTCCAATTTCTCCTATCGGGCGACAACGACAGAACCGCCGGTGGCTTCAGCTTCCGATCTCATCGAGCCCTTGGCGTTTCTCGCGTCCAAATACTTCCGGTTTCCAACTATTGGAAATCCCATGTTGGATGACGCCATCGGGCATCTGCGTTCGGCGGCGCGTGGAAGTGCTGACGAAGCGGTGGGAAGGGCTGCGTCCGTCGTCCGCGACGGGAGTGGCGCAAATCAGGCGGCAGTTTTGGCGGGCGCCGTATTTCTTGGTTGGCTCGTGACGCACCACGCCCGCCAGCAATCGACCGCGCAGTAATTCTCATTCCCGACCGAACAGCTTTTTCAGCTCGACCTTGGCGCGTTCCAAGGTCGAGCGCCTTCGTACGGGGAGGTTTTTGCCGGCCCGGTTGATGTATAAGACGAGCATCGAGAGAGCGGAGCGGTAGGCGCCAGCGTGGCGCCGGCGGCTTTCTTCGGCCGAGCGCTTCAGCGAAGCGGCGATCGCCTTCGCGCTGCTCAGTTTGAACACCCCGTCCTGAAGATCGAGGGCGTCGCTGTGCGCGGTGACCTGTGCCGACCAGCGCTGCGACGCCTTTCGCCCGGTCCCCTGCGACGCGCGTGCGGACGCGTGGCCGGAACGGGCAGCGTTAGAGGCGGCGGTGGCTTTGAGGGACTTGGTTCTCGGCTTGGACGCGGCCATGCATCTTTCTCCGTTTGCCGGCATTTCGAGGCTCAACGGTCGCGTGCCCGCCACGTTCCAGATCGACGTCCATCATCCGATCAAAACCCTTCCGATCAAAACCGCTTCCGATCAAAGCCCCGCGAATTCGATGATCACCTTGATGTCGCCGTCACGGGTTTGCAACGCCTCCGGCCAGCGATCGAGCGGTACCCGGCGGGTGATGAGCCGCTCCAGCCAGCTTCGATCCGCCGCTGCCAGCGCTTCGACCGCCAGACGATAGTGATCGCGATTGGCGTTCACCGAACCGAACACCACCTCGTTGTCAAGCACGAGCGTGCGATTGACCTGGCCGATGTCGATTTCAATGGGATGGCCGGGGGTCGACACGCCGAGCAGGCAAACGATACCTCCCGGCGCGGTGCGGCCGAGAAGCCCCCCGATCACGCCCGGCGCTCCCGTGCATTCCATGACGACGTCCGGCTGGACTCGCGCGACCGCGGCCTCGAGATCCGAATGCCGCTCGGCGCCGAGCGCTTTCACCAGCTCGGGCTTACGCCCGGCCCAGCCGTGATCGAGTACGTGCACCTCGAGACCCCGCTCGGCGGCCATCAACGCCGCCAGCAGCCCAATCGGCCCGGCGCCGGCGACCAGCACGGAGCGCAGCCGGCAGGCACTGCTGCGCGCGCTGATGCGATCGACCTGATCCCACGCTTTGGCGAGGACGCTCGCTGGCTCGACCAGCACTCCCAGCCATCCGAGACCGGGATCGACCTTGACCGCAAAGGCGGGCTCGATGCGGAACGCTTCGGCGCCGTAGCCGTGACGCTCCTTGATTCCACGCTCGGTGTAGCCGCCGTTGCGGCACATATCCCATTCGCCGACGGCGCAGGCACAGCATGGCACCGGATCCGGCCGCCGCACGATTCCGACCACGAGATCGCCCCGGCGGAATCCGCTGTCGTCCGGCGCGCTCTCGACTCGGCCGAGCGACTCGTGGCCGAGGATGAGACGGGCCTGGCCGGGCGGTGCCGCACCATAAGCGCCGGACACGATGTCGCGATCCGTGCCGCAGACGCCCAGCGCCACGGTTCGGACCTCGATCGTCCCTTCGGAGACGTCCGGCTCCGGGACCTCGTCCAGGCGGAGCGAGTTGGCCACCCCCGGCAACACCGTCAATGCGCGCAATACGTCACCCTTGTTGGCTGCTTTAGCTACGCATCGCAGCGCGAAAGGTTCCCACGCCGGACGGCAGTGGAACTTCGGCCCTCCTGGCGCATTGGACCGGTTTCCGAAAGGGTGAATTGTAATGGCCGAGATTGGACGACGGCGGTGGGCGATCGCGGAGGGGTACATCCCCTCGGAAAGCGCGTTTGGTGACCGTGCGCTGGTTTCCCACGAGACCGCCTGCATCCTCAACGCCGGCGATCAGGATGCGCATGTGGAAATCACGATCTACTTCGCCGGGCGCGAACCGGTCGGCCCCTATCGCGTGACGGTCGGTGCGCGCCGTACGCTCCATCTGCGATTCAACGATCTCGCGGATCCGGCGCCGGTTCCTCGCGACACCGACTACGCTTCCGTGTTCGAATCCGACGTACCCATCGTTTTGCAGCATACCCGGCTCGAACTCGCGGCGTGCCGAGCTGGCGCTTCTCTCCACCATTGCGTTCGCCGAAGGCTGAGATGCGGCCCGACGTGGCCCCAGAAAACGAGGCGGTGCGGAACCATTCCATCGGCATTCGTTTAATGGCGTATCGATCCGCCATAACGCCGAGGTTGCCATGAAAACAATGGAAGAGCTTTTCTATGCCCAGCTGCAGGATGTCTATTACGCCGAGAAGCAGCTCCTGAAGGCGCTGCCCAAGCTGGCCAAAAACAGCACCAACGAGCAGCTCGCCGAAGCCTTCACCAATCACCGCGACGAGACCGAGGAGCAGGTCGAGCGTCTCGAAAAAATCTTCGAAATGATGGACAAGAAGCCGCGTGGCCGCAAGTGCGACGCCATTCTCGGCATCATCGCCGAAGGCCAGGAGATCATCGAAGAGGTTGATGAGGACGCCGTTCGCGACGCGGGCTTGGTGGCGGCCGGACAAGCCGCCGAGCACTACGAGATCGCGCGCTACGGCACCTTGATCGCGTGGGCGGAGTTGCTGGGGCTCGACGACGCGGTCGGTCTCCTGACCGAGACCCTCGAGGAAGAGAAAAAGGCTGACGAGCTGCTGACCGGCCTCGCCGAGGGTGGGGTCAACGAGGCTGCCATGGATCAGCACCGCGAAGCCGCGGAATAACGCCGGGAAAGTCTGGCTCAGAACGCCGCGGGCCCCTAAGCCGGGGCCCGCAGCGCGTTTTGAAGGACCTCACGGTTTTCGGAAGGTTCCCTGCGGTCCGCGATAAAGCCGCTGTCGTGCGCAAATGAACGGCTCGTGGCGTGGAACTATTGCAGTGCAGCAGCGTTGGACCGGCATCTGTCCAGCGTGCTCTTTCCCGAACAATCGAGGGCTTTCATGAAAATCGCACAGATTGCCCCTTTGATGGAAAGTGTTCCGCCGCGTTTCTATGGGGGAACCGAGCGCGTCGTGTCGTACCTCACCGAGGAACTCGTGGCGCAGGGCCATGAAGTGACTCTGTTCGCCAGCGGCGACTCGATTACGGCTGCCAACCTGGTGGCATGCTGCACGCAGGCGCTCCGGCTCGACGCCGCGGTGCGCGACGTGGTTCCCTATTACATGCTGATGCTCGACAAGGTGCGCTCCCAGGTGGAGCAGTTCGACGTTCTGCACTTCCATATCGATCATTTTCATTTTCCGATCTTCCGTCACTTGCCGATCCCGAGCCTCACGACCCTCCACGGCCGCCAGGATCTGCGCGACAGCCTGCCGTTCTATGCCGGCTTCAGCGACATGCCGCTGATCTCGATTTCAGATGCGCAGCGGACGCCGCTGCCGCACGCCAACTTCATTTCTACGATCTATCACGGGCTGCCGCGCGACCTTCATGAACCCAGCGTGCGCGCCAACGGCGGATATTTTGCCTTCATCGGGCGAATCTCGCCGGAAAAAGGCCCGGTGGATGCAATTCAAATCGCCCGCAGCCTCGGAGTTCCGCTCAAGATCGCGGCCAAGATCGACAAGCAGGACGAGTCTTATTTCCGCGAGATGGTGCATCCGCTCCTGGAAGGCGGCGGCGTCGAGTTCATCGGCGAGATCAGCGAGAAGGACAAAGGTCCGTTCCTGCGCGACGCAACTGCGCTGCTGTTCCCGATCTGCTGGCCGGAGCCGTTCGGGCTCGTCATGATCGAGGCGATGGCTTGCGGCACGCCGGTCCTGGCCTATCGCGCGGGCTCGGTCGCCGAGGTCATCGACGAGGGGGTCACCGGGATGATCGTCGACAATGTCGACCAAGCGCGACTGATCACGCCGCAGGTGGCCAAGCTGGACCGCCGCAAAGTTCGCCGACGCTTCGACGAGCGTTTCACCGCGCGCCGCATGGCGACCGACTATGTCCGCATCTACCGCGGGCTCGCACGCCAGGCCACCCATTCTTCGCGCGCCGCGCGGTTCGCCTCCGGCGCAGGGCTGCGGGTTAGCGATCAGCTCGTCAGTGATGTAGAACCGCATGCCGAGTGACGTGCCCGCACTGTCGGCGCCGGGCGCAGCGCCCATCAGCGAAGCTTCATTCTACATCCCCGCCACCGAGCCGACCACTCGGCCGCGCCGGACGTTGAAGCACGACGATTGCTTCCTGCTGCTGGACAGCCACGGCGACATCGCGGCCTCGCCCGGCGGACCGGACGGCCTGTTCAAGTGCGACACCCGCTACCTGTCGCATTTCGAATTGCTGATCAACGGGATGCAGCCGCTGCTGCTGGGGTCGAACCTGGCCGACGACAATTGTGTCCTCAGCGTCGACCTCGCCAATCCCGACATCTATTTCAACAACCGCATCATCGTCGAAAAGAACCTTCTTCACGTCGCGCGCACGGTCTTCCTGTGGCAGTCGACCCTGTTTCACCGCTTCGCCATCCATAATTTCAGCGCCGATCGCGTCCGGCTGCTGCTCTCGATCACGTTCGACAACGATTTCGCCGACGTGTTCGAGGTGCGCGGCACCCAGCGGGCGCATCGCGGCGCGACCCGGGCCAAGCTCGAAGCCAGCGGCGCAGTGTTCGTGTATCTCGGCCTGGACGGCAAGCGTCGCCAGACCCGCATTGCGTTCGAGCCGAAGCCTACACATCTGTCGCAATCGCTGGCGTCGTTCCAGATCGATCTCGAGCCGCATAAGTCGGTTTCGCTCTACAGCACGATCTCCTGCGACGGCGATGAAGCCGAGCCGCGGCCGTTTCTGCGGAGCCTGCGCTGTGCCCACCGCGAAACCAAGCAGATGATCAAGGTGGGCACCGCCATTGAAACCTCGAACCAGGTGTTCAACGAGATTCTACGCCGGGCCACCGCCGACCTCGGGATGCTGCTGACCCATACGCCGCAAGGGCTTTATCCTTACGCCGGCATTCCCTGGTATTCGACCACGTTCGGCCGGGACGGCTTGATCACCGCCTTGCAATGCCTGTGGCTCGACCCGCGCATGGCGCTTGCCGTCCTCCACCGGCTGGCAGCCTATCAGGCGACCGATTTCGATCCGGAGTCCGACGCCGAGCCCGGCAAGATCCTGCACGAGATGCGTGCCGGCGAGATGGCGGCGCTGCACGAAGTGCCGTTTGCGCTCTATTATGGAAGCATCGATTCCACGCCGCTGTTCGTCATTCTCGCCGGCCGTTACGCCCAGGCCACCGGCGACCTCGAGGCTTTGCGGGCTCTGTGGCCCGCGATCGAGCGCGCGCTCGGTTGGATCGAAGGGCCCGGCGATCGGGACGGCGACGGATTCGTCGAATATTTCAAGGCGACGCCGCGCGGGCTGTCCAACCAGGGTTGGAAAGATTCCTATGACGCCGTGTTCCACGCCGATGGCAAGCTAGCCGAGGGGGCGATCGCGCTCGCGGAGGTGCAGGGTTACGTTTACGAGGCCAAGAAACTCGCGGCTTGGTGTGCAGCGCGCCTCGGCTTCCACGAGCGGGCCACTGAGCTCGACACTGCGGCTGACCGGCTGGCTGCGCGCTTCGAAGAAGCTTTCTGGTGCGAGGAGCTCGGTACCTATGCGCTGGCGCTCGACGGCGACAAGCGGCCGTGCCGGGTGGCGACGTCCAATGCCGGCCAGGTGCTGATGAGCGGAATTGCTCGGTCCGAACACGCCCATCTCGTGGCGAACCAGCTGATGGAGCCGCGTTTTTTCACCGGATGGGGCATTCGAACCGTGGCGGCCGGACAGTCGCGTTACAACCCGATGTCCTACCATAACGGTTCGGTGTGGCCGCACGACAACGCCATCATCGCGGCGGGCATTGCCCGCTATGGTGACAACCGCGCGGTGCGACGGATTTTTCAGGGAATGTTCGATGCCGCGACCTACATGGATTTGCGGCGTTTGCCGGAGCTCTTCTGCGGCTTCGCGCGCTACCGCGGCCGCGGTCCCACGCTCTATCCGGTGGCCTGCGCGCCGCAGGCGTGGGCGAGCGGCGCGTTCTACGCCTTGCTCCAGGCCTCGCTCGGCATCGAGCAGGATCCGTTCGCGAACATGATCCGCTTCGTCAATCCGACGCTGCCCGCCTTCCTCGAAAGCGTGGTGTTGCGCGGATTGCAAGCCGGGAGTGGCCGTGTCGATCTTGCGGTGCGACGTCACGGTGACGACAAAATCTCGCTTCAAATTCTCGAGGCTGAGGGGGACATCGAAGTCGCGGCTTCGTTCTCGGGATGATCATGCGCCCACTCCTCGTTACCGAACCAACGGCGCGCCCGCCAAATCTGGAGCCGATCGATCTCGGTCGCGCCGCGATCCTGCTCGACATCGACGGCACCATCATCGACATGGCTCCGACGCCGCAAAGCGTCGTGGTGCCGACGCCGCTGCTCGAGACGCTCCGCGAGCTGCTCGCCCTGACCGGGGGCGCGCTGGCGCTCGTGACCGGCCGGGTCATGGCAAATGTCGACGAGCTGTTCGCGCCGCTGAAGCTGCCCTGCATCGGCGGGCATGGCGCCGAGATGCGCATTTCCGGCGCCAACCCGCCGCAACGAAAGGGCGCCGAGCTCAGCGTTGCGCTCAAGAAGCAGGTGGCGGCGGCGGTGACGGTCGATCCGCGCATCATCGTCGAAGACAAGGGCGCTTCGTTCGCGGTGCATTACCGTCTCGCGCCCGCCCAGGGGACCCTGGTCAAGAACACCATTGCGGCAATTCTCGACCGGACGGCGGCGCCGCAACCCGAGATGCTGTGCGGCAAAGCGGTCATCGAGATCAAGCCGCGAGATTTCAACAAGGGCCTCGCCGTCCGCGAACTCATGAACATTCCTCCCTTTGCGCACCGCATCCCGGTCTTCCTCGGCGACGATGTGACCGACGAGTCGGTGCTGTCGGTTCTGCCGGATCTCGGCGGCCGCGGATATTCGGTCGGACGGCGCATGGAGGGGACGCTTGGCGCCTTTCGCAGTCCTCAAGACGTCCGCGACTGGCTCGAAGAGCTGAGCGGCCGCGCCGTGACCGCAGCGCGATGAGAGGCCGCGGGGAATGAAGGACTTCGGGCTCGATCTCGCGATCATCGGGAACGGACGTACGGCGGCGCTCGTCAATCCCGAAGCACGGATCGTGTGGTGGTGCTATCCACGATTCGACGGGGATCCGATCTTCTCCCGGCTGGTGGCCGGGGACGAGGAAAAGGGCTTCTGCGACGTCGTGCTGGACGGCATGGTGGAACTCTCCTCCGAATACGTCCGCAACACCGCGCTCGTCACCACGCTCTTGACGGACGAGAAGGGGGGCTCCGTCCGGATCACCGATTTCGCGCCGCGATTTCGCGAATACGACCGCATTTATCGTCCACCGCAATTGATGCGCATCATCGAGCCGGTGTCGGGACTGCCGCGGATTACGATCCGGGCGCGGCCGACCAGCAGCTACGGCACTCCGATGGCGCTCAAATCGCTCGGCAGCAATCATATGAGCTTCGCCGGCGCCGACGTCGTGATCCGGCTCACCACCGATGCGCCGCTGTCGTATATCGAGCGTGAAGCGCCGTTCGCGCTGGTGCGACCGCTCCATCTCGTGATCGGTCCTGACGAACCGTTCCCGGCAGAACTATCGACGACGCTGCGCTCGTTCGCGACGCGCACCCAGGACTATTGGACCGAATGGGTCCGGCGACTTTCCATCGCCTATGACTGGCAGGACGTCATCATCCGCGCCGCGATCACGTTGAAGCTGAGCAATTTCGAGGAAACCGGCGGCATCATTGCCGCCCACACCACCTCGATCCCGGAAGCGATGGGCTCGGGGCGCAACTGGGACTACCGGCATTGCTGGCTGCGGGACGCCTATTTCGTGGTGAAGGCCCTCAATCGCCTCGGCGCGACGCAGACCATGGAGGACTTCATCTCGTTCATCCTCGGGCTCGCCTCGGAGGAGTTTATTCGGCCGGTCTACAGCATCGTTCCCTCCGACTCGATGGAAGAGAGGGTCGCGGACGGGCTCAAAGGCTACCGCAACAATGCGCCGGTGCGCGTCGGCAATGCCGCCGCGGGCCAGGTCCAGCACGATACCTTCGGCAGCATCATCCTCGCCGCCACGCCGATGTTCTTCGACCGCAGGCTGCCGCGACCGGGCGACGCCGGACTGTTCGGCCTGCTGGAGCCCCTCGGCTTCGAGGCTGAGCGGCTCGCTTTCCAGCCGGACGCCGGCATCTGGGAGTATCGCGGCCGCAGCCGCGTCCACACCCACTCCGCCGCCATGTGCTGGGCCGGGTGCAGCCGGCTCAGCGCCATCGCCGCACATCTCGGCCTGGAGGACCGCACGGTCTATTGGGCGGATGTCGCCCACCGCATGCGGACACGGCTCCTCGAAGAGGCCTGGAACGAAAAGCGCGGCGCTTTCACCGCGGGCTTCGGCATCGACGATCTCGACGCCAGCGTGCTGCTGTTGCCCGAGATCGGCCTGCTGGAGCCTCACGACCCTCGCTTTGTTCAGACGGTCGCGGCGATCGAACGCGAACTATTACGCGAAACGCACGTTATGCGTTACGCGAGCGAAGACGACTTCGGCCTGCCCGAAACCGCCTTCCTGGTTTGCCGCTTCTGGCTGATCGATGTCTTGTGGGACCTCGGCCGGCATGATCAGGCGCGCGAAATGTTCAATGACGCTTTGAAATACCGGAACCGTTACGGACTGCTGGCCGAGGACGTGCATCCCGCCAGCGGCGAGTTATGGGGTAATTTCCCTCAGACCTATTCCATGGCCGGCTTGATTCTGACGGCGATGCGTCTTTCTCGCAGTTGGGAGGAACGGTTTTGGCGCGGCTAGTCGTCGTCTCCAATCGTGTGAGTGTGCCTTCGGCGGACGGTGGCAACCGCGCCGGCGGGCTCGAAGTCGCGTTGCGGCCTGCGCTCGAGCGCAACGGCGGCGTCTGGTTCGGTTGGAGCGGCAAGGCGGTCCCGCGCGGCAGCGTCGAAATGAGTACCGTCAGCCACGCCAACGTCACCTACGTGGTCACCGACCTCTCCCTGGAGGATCACCAGGAATATTACAACGGCTTCGCCAATCGCGTGCTGTGGCCGATCCTCCATTTCCGGCTCGACCTCGCCGAGTTCGCGCGCCGCGACCTCACCGGCTATATGCGGGTCAACGATCACTTCGCGACGGAGCTGGAAAAGATCATCGAGCCGGACGACCTCATCTGGGTGCACGACTATCACCTCATTCCGATCGCGGACGCGCTTCGCCGGCGCGGTCACGCCAACCGGATCGGATTTTTCCTTCACGTGCCGATGCCGCCGCCGGAGGTGCTGACCTGCCTTCCCAATCATGAGCAGCTCATTCCCTTGCTCCTGCACTACGACGTGGTCGGTTTCCAGACCGACGGCGACGCCGGAAATTTCGTGCGCTATCTCATCTCGGAGACGCAGGATTCGGCGAGCGAGACGCGCGTGTTCGAGACCACGGAGCGTCAGATCGCGTTCACCATGAACGGACGCCAGACTCGGATCGGCAGCCTTTCCGGTCGGAATCGAGCCCGCGGAGCTTTCAGGCGCTCGCACGGCGCAACGCCGATTCACCGCTCGTCCGGGAACTGCTCGCGAGCCTCGGCGGCCGCGCTCTCATGATCGGGGTCGATCGCTTGGATTATTCCAAGGGCCTCGTCCAGCGGCTCGAAGCCTTCGAACTCTTCCTCGCCCGCCACCGCGAGTGGCAGGGACAGGTCACCTACCTGCAGATCACGCCGAAGAACCGGTCCGAGATCCCGGAATACTTCGATCTTGCCCATGAGGTCGATTCGATTGCGGGCCGCATCAACGGCAAGTATGGCGAGGTGTCCTGGACGCCGATCCGTTACGTCAACCGGGTGCATGACCGCGCCGCGCTCGCCGGGCTGTATCGAACCGCGAGGGTAGGGCTCGTCACTCCGCTTCGCGATGGGATGAACCTGGTGGCCAAGGAATATGTCGCTGCCCAGGATGAGGACGATCCCGGGGTCCTCATCCTTTCCCGGTTCGCCGGCGCGGCCGTCGACGGCAAGCGGGCGCTTCTCGTCAATCCCTACGATGCCGAGTCGGTAGCCAACGCGATCTCGCGGGCCTTGAGCATGTCGCTCGAGGAGCGTCGCGATCGCAACGCCGCGCTGATGCAGGGAATCCGTGAGAACGACGGCAACCGATGGCAGCTCAACTTCCTCGCGGCCTTGCGCGATGAGGACCGCACCGCCGAGGAAATACGCGCCGCACTCCAGATGGCCGACACCGCCGAGCGGATGCCGCCGCGCCGCCGCGCGGTGCTGGGCCCGATGACGGAGCAGCAGCCGCACTGAACATTCAACTGGCTGAAGTTGCGTCTGGGCGGGGCTGGCGTGCTTCGCCGGCGCCCTGCCGCGTGCAGGGCTTGCTGGAAAGCCGCTGCATCGATGGCGACAGGGGAAGGAGGATGCGGTCGGTTTTAAGGCCGCGCCGGTCTCTGCAGGGAATGGACAAATTCTCAGGGAGCGAGCAAAGCCGTCTTAGAGACAGCGTAGAAAGAGCGGGGAACGAGGCGTCAACTAACTTGGTCGACGATCAGGGGGCGCAGCAATACGGGCCACAGCGGCAGGACCGCCTCAGCACCCGCTGGTGTGCAGGCCGAGCCGCGTGGCGCGGTCCTCGACAAACCGCCTGAACTGGCCGCGGGTGGCGAGAAACTCGCCGCACGACCGGCAGATAACGTGACCCTTGTCCTCGCCCGCGTCCGGATAGATCACGGAGGGTGAACCGCAGCTCGGGCATGAAAATTCTTCGGCCATTTTGCTTCCCTGCAAAACTCTCCCGCACTGCATCATAAACCGCAACAGCAGGGAATAGTTCCCTGCACGGAGGTGGTGCTTGGCTGCCGGAAGCAGTTCGCAGTGGGCGCTCGGTTTTGCGACGTCTCGCCGGGGGTAAGCCGACATTGCGGCGCCGGGCGTAAATGGACATCACGCCGATGGAACAAAGTCCAATGCGCGGAGTTTCCTGAACGGTTCCCCGAAACACATCGCAGTTCGATCAAGCCTGCGTTACGAGACGAAGCCGTCGCGGCTTCCGTCGTGGAGATCATCTATGACCACGCTTCTGATCATTGTCCTCGTTATCCTGCTCCTCGGCGGTTTCGGTGGCTATCACGGCTATAATCGCTACGGCGGCGCCGGTTTGGGTGGGGTCCTCGGTCTCGTGCTGATCGTCCTCCTCGTATTGTGGCTGGCAGGCGGGGTCCACGTCTGAGCGCAGACGGCCCCTGATACAGGGCCGTCGCATCCTACCCGGCCGCGCAACGCTTCTGCAGCAGGAACGATGTCAGCGCCCGAATGTTGACAGACCGGGGCCGTCCAAGGAGATCAAGATGAACAATCCCAACGATCCGCGTCGCTCTTCGGAACATTCCGGGCAGGGTGATCAGCAGCACGGCGGCGGAAGTCATCAGGGTGGCCAGCACGGCGGCGATGGTAACCAAGGCGGTCAGCACACGCAAAAGCCGGGACAAGGGGCCGGTCAGCAGGGTGGCCAGAATCCTTCTCCGAAGCCGGGGCAGAGCGACCAGAAACGCTGATCTCGAATTCGAGACTCTCTCTCCCCAAGAAGGCCCTGCCGCAAGGCAGGGCCTTTTCGCTTTCGTCACTCTTTTCGATTTCTCACCCCGAGCCCAGAGGCATCGTCCCGACGTTACTCGACGAAGGTGACGCGCCGCACGTCCGGCGCCAGCTCGATGCCCTGCTCAACGTCGCCCGCGCCCGCCGGGAGTTGAAGAACGGTAGCGCGCTGGCCGGCGCACAGCCGGGTCAACAAAACGATCTGACCGCTCGGAAACTCGAGAGCGTCGTGGTGCTCGTAGGGATTGGAGAGGTTGATCTGCCGAAAGCGCGCCACGTTTTCGCGCAGCTTCTTGTTGGGAAAGAAGCCGAGCGCATGATCGCACTCGACGTCGAGGTCGAACACCAGTTCGGTGCCCGGAAGCAGGCAAACCGCCACATTGGGCTCGCCCTCGGCAGCGAAACCGCGGGTGATCGAGTTCACGAACTGCGTCGAAACGAGCTTGTCACCAACCGTTGCGGGGCGATTAGCCACGTGTTGGAGGCTGTAGTCGCACATGCAGATACTCCTTGAGACAGGATTTACGTAACGCAGGTGGCGAAGTCCTTTGGCCTCGGCCCCCAAGCGACGGCCCCGGGCGCTTGCTTCCGGGGCACTGCGTGGATCAAAGCCGGTACGGTCCGATCGTTCCGTGCGGGCGAAAATTGTGATGGCGCCTCGTCGGCGAGGTGACGCTTGTCGTGCTTCGCCCGCCGCGCGCCCAAATCCGGCAAGTAAGCCTAACGTCGATGGCGACGGTATCGGACTATCGAGAAAGGAACTTAGCCTCGCTCGCGACGTTGTTCGGGCGAGGCGATCGGCGCCCAAATAAATTTGGAGGATGAAATGCCAATTATTCTCTGGCTGCTCGGCGTACCGGTGGTGGTTGTCGTGCTGCTGATGCTGACCCACGTCATCTGATCAGGCTTCGCATCGCGGCGAACCCCGCGATGCGTCCTGCTCTCACGGTAATGAACCGCAACGAGCATCTCATATCCAAACATCTCACATCCGCGTCGCCGTGAACGAAGAAACGTTGCCGCGAACCAACGGCGCAAACCGAGCAAGGAGAACTTAATGTCCGATCCGAGGTATACCGATCCGATCAACGACCCGCGCCCGCGCGTGCCGCCGCGCGACCCCGCCGATCCCCGCCTCGACATCGCCGACGAAGCCAGCGGCAGCTCGATGTGGGGCTGGATCATCGGCATCATCGCCGTGATTGTGGTCGCACTCCTGGTGTATGACTATACGCGCCCCGCCACCACCACTGCGGCCAATCCGCCGGCGGTGACGGCGCCGAGCACGACGGGAGCCGCACCGGTGCCTCCTGCCGCGCTTCCGACCCCGGCCCCCGCGACGCCAGCGCCAGCCACTCCGGGTCCCGCCCCTGCGACGCCGGCCCCGGCAAGGCCCTAAGCGACGCCCCTCTTGGCGTCAGCGTGACGGTGTGAATATGCGGCCTCCCACCCCGGTGGGAGGCCGTTTTTGCGACCGCTGGTGTCGCCGTGACCATCAGGATGACCGTGGCCCAGTCGCCAGCATTGATCTGCTCCGGCGCCGCCGTGATATTGCGATCCTTGTCTTACGTTCCCTACCGGTGTCTGCTGTAAGGGGGTGGCCCCGCGCGGCGAATCAAGCTGGAGACGATGGTGCGACGACGGATCCTCATCACCGCGGTGTTGGCAGCGGTTGCCTTTGGCGGTGCGGCGGTCGCCACGGCCGCGAACCTCGATGTCGGCGTGCGGTCGCACCGGGCGTGGCGGACTTGGCCGCCGTCCTATTGCCCGCGGGGTTATCTTACCCGGCGCAGTCCGTTCCGGTGCTGGTGCGTCATCACCTAGAGCGCTATCGTGTGGCTCCGACGCCGCAGGTCGCGCGGAGGGAAAGACCAGGGATGGATAAACGGCCATGACGAACGCGTTCGGCGCGATGCTTGATTCCGGAGTTCTGTATCTCGCCGTTGGCGCCGTCATCTGCGTGCTTCTTGGGGTCGGCGCGGCACGGCGCCTGTTTCAGGGCGCCAGCAAGGCGGAGCCGCCTGATCCTCCTGAGCGCCGGCACAAGCACTGAGCCGCCAAACAGGCGCCTGAACCGGGCACGGACGGCCCCGCCGCGCGGCGTGTAGCGTGGACCGTGGCAAGCGCCTTTGCACCCAGCAGGGGCGCGCAACCGCTTGTCATAAATCGTATCAGTCCGGGCGGCATGATGCGGCGCTCGCTCCGAAAGTGACGGGGCGGCCGGCGGCCGCACGCCCCGTATGACACTTCGATGAATGATCGAGCGCAAATACGCCGGTCCCCTGCGGTGCCATATGGCGGGCCGCGGGTGCTTGCCGGCTGCGAGACCCCTTGGGATGGAGGCAGTGATGAAAGCAGTGGATGTGATGGTGCGCGACGTCATTACGATCGGGCCTCAAGAGACGGTGGCCGACGCCGCAAAGCTCATCGCCGAGAACGATGTCAGCGCGCTGCCGGTCGTCGACGATGAGGGTGAGCTGGTGGGCATCATCAGCGAAGGCGATCTCATGAACCGCGAAGAGATCGGCACCGAGATCCATCATCCGTGGTGGATCGAAGCGGTGACCCCGGCGGCGACGCTGGCGACCGAATTTGCCAAGGCCCACGGCAAGCGGGTCGAGGAGGTCATGTCCGATGTCGTGATCACCGCGACCGAGGACACCCCGCTCGCGGAGATCGCGACGCTCCTCGAACGCAATCGCATCAAACGCATTCCCATCCTTCAGGACGGCAAGCTGGTCGGCATCGTCAGCCGCTCCAACCTGGTCCAGGCGTTGGCCTCGTCGAACGGCGGCTCGTCGCCGTCGGCGCAGGACGCCAGCCGCGGCATCCGCGCGGAGCTTCTGTCGCGCCTCGAGCAGCAACAGGAATGGACCGACTTCGGCAGCCGCAACGTGATCGTCACCGACGGCAAGGTGCATCTGTGGGGCCTGATCAGCTCCGAGGCCGAGCGCAAGGCGCTGATCTCGCTTGCCGAGGGCGTACCGGGCGTCAAGCAGGTGATCGACGAGATGATCCCCGCTTACTAGCGCGGTTCGCCTTTGATTCGAAACGGATCGTGCATGGGAGGCGGCGGCGGGCCGCCTCCGGTCGAAGCCGATCGCTCCGCAACGAGATCGAGGTGTTGAGTTAGCTCAAGTCCTCGGGTCGACCGTGCCGGCAGAATGCGACCATCAGGCACCGAGGGACAGGCGATGACGCTCAAGCGCGACGTCGTTTCCGAACTGGGCGATGATGAATTACTGGCGCCGGATCTGATCGCGCAGGCGCTGGTCGCCAATGATCGAGTCAAATACTACCTCGCCCTGCTGCAGACGGCGCGGGATAATGCCGACAGCCCGCGCCTTCCCGTTCCCGACCTCCGGGCCGAGCGGTTGGCGAGCGACCTTTCCGACGCATGGCTGGACGAGGTCGTTGCAGGCGCCAAGAAGGACGGCCCCGGACGCTACCGGATTCCGCAGTGTTCCGATCTGCTCCAGCGGATCGGGGCCGGCGTCGGGGCAATGCTGCAGTGCCTGCCCGAACAGGATCAGGCCCCGTTGCGCGAGCGGCTGGTCGGGCTCGCTCCCGCCGTCGACGAGGGCGGCGTAATCCGGGGCGAGCTGATCTCGAAGATGACGTCGGGTGACCGCAGGTCGGGTGACAGCCTCCACCTCGTGGTGATGGATGCCCACCGGGCCATCAATGCGTTCCAGGCCGCAACGGCGGTGGAAACCGTCGCGGGGGCGCGCGCGCATCACCTGTCGGACCTGGGCCGACGGCGCGTCGAGGCTTTCATGGCAGGCGTCCATCGCACCGCGCCCCTCAAGTTCGAGCATCCTGGGCTCGGGACGACGGCGACCGAACATGGCGGGCGCCTGCTCATCCAAAACGACATCGGCACCACCGACGCTCACGTGCTCGTGGTCCGGGTCCGCGGTCTCGAAGCGGGCGTGACCTACACCGACATCCATGACGCCCGGCTGAGGTTCTTCAAGAGCCTGTTCGAAGCCTTCGACATGGAGTGGGCCGGCACCGAGCAGCGCGACAGCGCGAAGCTGGCGTCCCGGCAATATCTGCTCGCCACCGGCACCTTCCGCGCCAAAACCGAGGCCGAACTCGCCCGGTTTCTCACCCATCTCGGATCGCGCATCGTTTTCCTGATCGACTGGAATCACATGCGCCGGCGGCTGCACGGGTTCGTGGGCCGGGCGCGAGCGATCGACGTGCTCAAATGGGCCGCCGACCACGATTGCGGACATCGCGGGCTCATCGAGGTCGGCGGCGAGCACGCCCTCGCCGAAGCGGTGGAATACGCGGCCGGCCAGCCGCTCCGCTACGGACAGCGTCTCGACGACCTCATCAGCGAGGACCATGCCGCCGCCTTTCTCAAGGAGGCCATGCGGCTCGCCTCGGAGGGGCTGCGCCAGCGCCGGTCGCGCCGGGTCATCGTGGACGAGATCAAGGCGAGGCTGCGGCGGTATTTCGAGAACGAGAGGCTCGGCATCTTCGACACGGCGGCCGCCCATGCCGCCTTCGGCTATGACATCGCGGCGTCGCTCTGCGAGGCCTTCGACCGATTCGGCACGCCGACCGGCAAAACATGGATCGTTCGGTTCGCGGCGCGGGCCGTGTCGTGGGAATCCAAGGCGGATGGGCTCCTCAACGAGGCGAGGGACGACATCAAGCGTTTCCGCCGCCCGCTGTCCCTGCTGCAATTCTTCGCGTGCGCCGACGACGCGGTGGACGCGCTCGAGGAGGCGGCCGCGCTGGTCGACCTGTCGGTCCTCGTCGCGCTGCCGCCTGCGGCCGTCACCAGGTTGCGGGCGCTGGCCGAGCTGTCGCTGAGATCGGCCCAGGAGCTGGTCAAATGCGTCGAATGCGCCGCCTCGGTGACGCAATTCGACGTGCGCGACGACCTCGACGAGTTTCTGGCCGCTCTGGAGAAGTTGATCGCCATCGAGCACGAGTCCGACGACAAGCTGCGTGCGTTTCGGCGCTGGCTGGTGCTCGACAACCCCGACCAGCGACAGACGATGCTGCTTCGCGAGTTATCCCAGGCCCTCGAGAGCGCGACCGACGCCTATGCCCATGCCGGCCAGATGCTGCGCACCTATCTCATGGACGAGGTGATCGCATGATGCAGGCCGCCGGACCATCGCTCGTCGGCGCCGTCTACCGGATTCCTTTCGGTGGACCGGCCGCTTCTCTTCCCGCCAAGGAGGTGGTGGGATCGAAGGCCCACAATCTCATGCGGCTCGCCGCCCGCGGGCTGCCGGTGCCGCCCGGCTTCGTGCTCGGCGCCGAGATCTGCCGCGACTACCTCGAGCAGGGTGCGGCCGCGTTGACCGGCCTGACGGACGTCCTCGAGGAAGAGTTGCAGCAGCTCGCGGCCCGGACCGGCCGCCGCTTCGGCGACGCGAAGCGGCCGCTCCTGGTGTCGGTGCGGTCCGGCGCCGCGATCTCGATGCCGGGCATGATGGAGACGGTGCTCAATATCGGCCTCAACGCCTCGACGCTGCGGGCGGTCATCCGCATGACCGGGAATCCCCGGCTCGCCTATGACTGCCGGCGCCGTCTCGTCCAGCAATATGCGGAGGTCGTGCATGCCGTAGCCCCGGCCCGGTTCGATGCCCGGCGTGATGCGGTGCTCGCCGATCTCGGCGCGGCCGAAATCGCCGAGCTCGACACCGGAAGCCTCGCCACCATGGCCGCGGCGTTCGACGATGAATTCGAGCATGCGACGGGGGAGCGCTTTCCCACCGATCCGGTTCAGCAGCTCAGCCTGGCGATCGAAGCGGTGTTCCGGTCGTGGGCCAGCCCGCGGGCCCAGAGCTACCGCCGGCTCAACGGCATTCCGGACGATCTGGGAACCGCGGCGACGGTGCAGGCCATGGTGTTCGGGAATATGGGGCCGGGGTCCGGCTCCGGGGTCGGCTTCACCCGCAGTCCCGCCGATGGCAACAACGCCCTCTATGTCGATTTCCTTGCCAACGCCCAGGGCGAGGACGTCGTCGCCGGACGCCGGCGCGCGGTGGACATCACCGAGCTGGAGCGCCGCGCCCCCGATGCTTACCGCGTCCTCCTCGAAGCACGGCACGCGCTCGAGGACGAGTTCCACGACATGGAGGATTTTGAATTCACCGTCGAGGAGGGCCGGCTCTTTTTGTTGCAGACGCGGACCGGCAAGCGTACCCCGCTCGCAGCGCTGCGCATCGCCCATGACCTCGTCGGAGAAGGCCTGATCGGTGCGGCCGATGCGCTCGCGCGGATCGACATGCTCGACCTCGATGCCATCGAGGAGGTGCGGTTCGCGCCGGCCGCCGGCCAGGCGCCGTTCGCGCGCGGCACATCGGCGAGCACCGGCGTTGCGGTGGGGGCGGCGGTGTTCGACCCCGCGCGCGTCGATGCGGTGCGGCAGGGCGGAAATTCCGTCATCCTCATCCGCGACAACGCCGAGACCAGCGATATCGGCGCGCTGGCGCAGGCAGCGGCGCTGGTTGCGGCACAGGGCGCGCGAACCTCCCATGCGGCCGTCGTGGCACGCGAACTCGGAAAGGTCTGCATCGTCGGCTGCGAAGGGCTCGCGATCGACGCTTCCGCGCGCCAGTGCAAATGGGGCACCGAGAGCATTGCGGAAGGCGAGGTTCTCTCGGTCGACGGCGTGTCCGGCGAGATCTATCGCGGAGCGGTCGCGATCGTCCGGGAACGCCCGACCGCACTCCTCGCCACGGCCGCGCAATGGCGTGCCGGCGCGCCCCGAAGCGGGCCTGTCACGATCGCGCCGAAGGCGCTGCGTTAGGATATTTGCGGTCTCGCTCCCCGCCTCACTCTCATTGCGGCCGACCACAGAGGTAGAGGCCTGCCTTGACGCCGGCCGCCGGCCCTGCAATCTGCACCACAGGGTCGGTTCACCCCAGGGAGCGATAGACGATCGATGAAATACATCGACGCGTTCAATCATTTTTTTCCGCCGCGCTTCTTTGCCGGCGTCCTCGAAACGCCCGCCGCGCAAAAGGACATGGGCAAGCGAATTCGCGGGATTCCCGCACTGTGGGATCTCGAGAAGCGCCTGGAAATCGTCGACTCGTTTCCCGACTACAGCCAGATCCTGTCGCTCGCCATGCCGGCGATCGATCGCCTCTGGGACGCCGACGCGGCGCCGGAATGGGCGCGCATCGGCAATGATGAGCTCGCCGAACTGGTCGCGAAATATCCCGGCCGGTTTCCCGGCTACGCCGCCTCGCTGCCGATGAACGCGCCCGACGCCGCAGCGCGGGAGGCGGAGCGGGCGCTCCGCAACGGCGCCAACGCGATCCAGCTCCATACCAACGTGAACGGGGCGCCGATCGACCAGGACGCCTTCCTGCCGATCTACGAAATCATCGCGCGCTCCGGCCGCCCGATCCTGCTGCACCCGATCCGCACCCGCGAGATGGCGGACTACCGTACCGAGACGGTCTCGAAGTATGAGATCAACAGCGTCATCGGGTGGCCGTTCGAGACCGGCGCGGCGTTGGCCCGCCTGGTTTTCTCCGGCATCATGGATCGGTTTCCAGATCTCAAGGTCATCACCCACCATCTCGGCGGCATCATCCCCTATTTCGAGGGGCGGGTGGCGCACAGCTGGGACCAGCTGGGGTCGCGCACCTCCGACGAGGATTACGCCTCGCTGCTCAAGCGCCTCAAGAAGCGCCCGTTCGACTACTTCAAGGACTTCTACGGCGACACCGCGCTTGCCGGCGCGCGCGGGCCGACCATCTGCGGCGTTTCCTTCTTCGGCCCCGATCACGTGGTGTTCGCGTCGGACTGTCCGTTCGATCCCGAAAAGGGCAGGGGGTATATCCGGGACACCATCAAGGTCATCGAGAGCCTCGATCTCTCGCCGGAGGACCGCGAGAAGATCTGCCATCGCAATGCGCAGGCCTTGTTCGGCCTGAAGGTGTCCTAGGGCCGGAAGGACCGGCAACCTCTTTGCGCGGCAGCGAGCGACGACGCGGTAATGACGACTTCGGCTGCTTGGCGATATCCGCGATAATCAGCTCGGGCTTGGACCCCAGAGGCTGCGCGGAGGTTACATTTGCTGCTGTCGCGACCTGAGTTTACGATGCCAACTCCGAATGGAGTCCAACGGTCGGGTCTCGGGCAGTCTTTGTGGGAAAGGTTGGCCGCCGGCCTTTCGCGGTCGTTCGGCCACATGCGGGCGCACATGAAAGGTCGGGTCATGCGACAGGTCGTGCGGCACATTCTCGCTGGTGCCGCGATCGCCGTGATGGTGCTGATCGCCGTCACTGACGCACGGGCGGAGTATCCCGACCGCCTCGTCAAGCTCCTGGTCCCGATCCCCCCCGGCGGAGCGCCGGACCTCGTCGCGCGGCTGGTGGCGCAGGCGATGTCGGAAGCGTTCGGGCAGGCCGTGGTGGTGGAGAACCGGCCGGGGGCGAACGGCAATCTCGCCGCGGAGGCGGTCGCGAAGGCGGCCCCCGACGGCTACACGCTGCTGTCGGCCGCCGACAGCGGCATCGTCATCAATCCCCATGTCTACGCCAGGCTCTCGTTCGACCCCCTCAAGGATCTCGTCCCGGTGGCGAGCGTCGCGACCAACCAGTTCATCCTGGCGGTGAACCCGAAGGTCCCGGTGCACAGCCTGCAGGAGTTCATCGATTACGCCCGCGCCGCCAATCCGCCGCTCGCCTATGCGTCGGGCGGGGTCGGCAGCCAGCAGCATTTCGCGATGGAGGTTCTCAAGCGCCGGGCCGGCATCAAACTGCTCCATGTGCCCTATCGCGGCGGCACGCCGTCGGCGACCGCGACCATCGCCGGCGAAACCCAAGTGCTGTTCGCGGGCGCTTCGAGCGCGGGCCAATTCGAGGCCGGCAACCTGCGGCCGCTGGCTGCCAGCGGAAAGGCGCGCTCGCGGCGCTTTCCGGACCTGCCCACCATCGGTGAAATCTATCCCGGATTCGATGTCGACATCTGGCTCGGCCTGTTCGCCCCTGCGGGGACGCCCGAGCCCGTGGTGCGCAGGATTCGCGACGCGGTGCACGCGGCGCTGCGCCGTCCCGATCTTGCCGAGAAGCTCAACGTCAACGGCAGCCTCGAGCCGCTGATCCTCGAACCCGACGCATTCCGGGACTTGATCCACCGCGACTACGAGAAGTACGGCGCGCTGGTGAAGCAGTTCGACATCAGGCTCGATTGATCGTCGCAGGGCTTCCCTCACGCGATCCCTGGAATTCGCTGGCGGAGCTTGAAGAAGCCGGGCCAGGGATCGCGGTCCAGGAATTCCAGCCGATTGCGCAGGTTGCCGACGGTGAAATGGTCGGAACGCAGGCGTTCCGACAATTCCTCCCAGGCGAGCGGCGTCGAGACGGTCGCCTGCGGGAAGCTGCGAGTCGAATAGGCGGCGACGGCGGTCTGGCCGCGGTCGTTGCGCAGGTAGTCGATCAGGATGCGGCCGCGCCGGGCCCGTTTGGCGATGGTGGCGACGTAGCGCTCGGGCGCGTCCCGCACCATCTTTTCGGCGAATGACCTGGTGAAGGCCTTCGCGGCGTCCCAGCCGGCGTCCGGCGCGACCGGCACCATCACGTGGAGGCCCTTGCCGCCGGTGGTCTTGACGAAGCTCTGCAAGCCGATCGCCTCCAGCCGGGCGCGCACGTCGCGCGCTCCGGCGATGACCGCGCTCCACGGCACCTCCTCGCCGGGATCGAGATCGAAGATCAGGCGATCCGGTCGGTCGAGATGATCGGCGGTCGATCCCCACGGATGGATCTCGACGACCCCCGCCTGGACGAGGTCGAGCACTCCGGCGAGCCCCTCGATCACCAGCATCGGCTCCTCGGTCCCGACATCGACGCGCTCCACGTCCGCGGTCAGTCCCGCCCACGGATGCTTGGCGAAGAAGCATTTGGCGCTGGTGCCGCTCGGGCATCGCAACAGGCTCAGCACCCGTCCGGTCACGTGGGGCAAAATCCAGTCGGCGATGTCGGCATAGAAATCGGCCAAGCCCTGCTTGGTGATGCCGGGCTCCGCCCACAGGATGCGCTCCGGATGGCTCAGCTTGACGCTCGTCGCGGCGGCGTCGCGCCGCGCGCTCGCCCGCGGCTGCGATCCCTCCAGCGTGATGTCGCTCGCCGCCTTGTCGTCACGCAGACCCTTGAAGGAGGCGTTGCGGATCAGGCCGTCGCGGGTCCAGTCGCGGTACTCGACCTCGCACACGAGGCGCGGCTCGGTCCACACCACGCCTTTGTCGGCACCGGCCGGCAGCGCCTTTCGCAAGGCGGGCTTCGCGCCCTTGATCTTGTCGAGCTCCTTGCGCAGCGATTTCGCCAGCGGCTCCGACCAGCCGGTGCCGACCCGGCCGGCATAGGCGAGCTTGCCGTCGGCATGATAGCCGAGCGCCAGCGAGCCGATCGCGCCGCTCGCCGCGGTCGAGGCGACATAGCCGAGCACCACGAAGTCCTGGCGCTGCATGCATTTCGCCTTGAACCAGTGATGGCCGCGGCCGGGCCGGTAGGGCAGATCCTTCCGCTTGGAGATGATGCCCTCGAGGCCGAACCGGCAGGTATGCGCGAGCATGGTGGGGCCGTCGGTTTCGAGGTGCTCGCTCAAGGCGATGGGCGCGTTCTGCGGCAGCCCGGCGATGATCTCGCCCAGCACCGACTTGCGATCGAGCAGGGTCGCCTTGGTGAGATCGTAGCCCTCGCAATAGAGCAGATCGAACGCGAAGTAACGGAACCGATCGCGGCGGCCGGCCTGCAGGTCCGCCTGCAGGTAGCTGAGATTCGAGATGCCGGCATCGTCCTCGACGACGATCTCGCCGTCGAGCAGCGCCGAGCTCAGCCCCAGCCCGGCGAGCGCGTCGGCGACGCCGCGAAACCGCGCCGTCCAGTCGAGGGCGTGGCGCGTCAGCAGCCGGACCGTGCCGCCGTCGATGCGCGCCTGGATGCGATAGCCGTCGTGCTTGATCTCGTGAATCCAGTTTGCGCCGCTCGGCGGGGTCTCGCAGGGCGCCGCGAGACTCGGTGCGAGGAAGGTCGGGAGCAGGCCCTTGCGGGCGCCGGCAACCTTGCCGATGTCGGGCAGCAGGCGCTTGCGGCGCCGGCCGGCCGCGGCGCGAGCCTGGTGGTCATCGCGCAACTCGCCCGCGGCGGCGAGCTCTTCGTTGGTGCGCCCGCTGACATGCGAGGTGGTCTCCTCGTCGGTGATCTCCGGCGCGCCGGCCGGGCGGGCGAATGCATCCTCGGCCTTGATGAGAAGCCAGGGCTCGGTCTTCTCTCCGCCGCGGGGCCGGATGCGCACGAGGTGCCAGCGCCCCTTGAGCCGCCCGCCGTCGAGGGTGAATTCGAGGTGGCCTTTTGTGAGGCCTTTGTGCGGATCGAATTCCGGAGTCCAGTGGCCGCGGTCCCACACGATCATCGAGCCGCCGCCATATTCGCCGCGGGGAATGTTGCCCTCGAAGTCGAGGTATTCGATCGGGTGATCCTCGGTGCGCACGGCAAGGCGCTTTTCGCCGAGGGTCAGGCTGGGGCCGCGGGTGACCGCCCAGCTCTTGAGCACGCCGTCGAGCTCGAGCCGCAGGTCGTAATGGAGCCGCCGCGCCGCGTGTTTCTGCACCACGAATGCGCCGGCGCCGCCGGCTGCCGCCAGTGGCCTGGGTTCGGGCGTCCGGGCAAAATCGCGTCTCGCGGCATAATCGGCCAGCGGCTTTTCGCGCGGCCCGGGCCTTTTGCGCGCGGCGGCCTTGGGGTGGGTCCCGGTTTTCTTGCGAGCTTCGGTTTTCTTGCGAGCTTCGGTTTTCTTGCGGGCTTCGGTTTTCTTGCGGGCTTCGGGTTTCTTGCGGGCTTCGGGTGTCTCGCGCGTTTCAGGTTTCTTGCGCGGTTTCTCTCGGAGCCCGGGCTTGCGCGGCGTCTTGGGCGATTTGGATTTTGCGGTCGGCGGGCGGGCCATCGGCTCAGCGGGCCGAGCCCAAAATCTGGATCTCGCAATACTTCAGTGCGCGGCGCGCCCGCGCGGCCCAGGGCGAGCTCGCGTCAGCCGCGAGGTACCGCCGCCACCATTGGGCGGCCTCGGCATGACGCTCGAGCCGCTGCAGCATCAGTCCCATGTTGAACATGGCGTCGAGGTAGCCGGGATCGGCTTCGAGGGCACGGCGCAGGCAGTCGATCGCTTCCTTGGTGCGGCGCTGGTCGTCGAGCATGTCGGCGAGGTTGTACCAGGCGGTCGCATAGCGGGGATCGGCCTTGATCGCCGCCCCGTAGGCGGCCTCCGCCTCGAGATTGCGGCCGGCCGCGCGCAGCACGTTGCCGAGATTGAACGGCGCCGCGGGGTCGCTGGGATCGAGCTTCATGACGCGGTGGTAGAGGCGCTCGGCGGTGCCGAGATCACCGGATTCCTCCGCGGTCTGCGCCGCAATGAACGTCGCTTCGACGTCGTCGGACGGCGTCTCGACGTCGAAGACGAACTGGCCGCTGCTCTCGGTGCGGCCCTGCAATTGCTCCACCAGCAGCCGGTCCGACGATTCCGGGAACAGCTTGAGGTTCGACAGTCGCACGTCGGGCAGCCATTTCCGGATCTCGTTGAGGCTGCGGGTGATGGTCGAGAGCGCCGTGCCGGCGGCAAACAGGCCGGCGACCTGGCGCGCCGCCGCGAGGTCGCGGAAGCCGTAGAGGCCGCCCCGCGCCTGAATGAGGCCGAACATGGCAAGCTGGTCGACCACCGGCGGCGGCAGCTTGCTCAGCGCGGCAAGCTGGCCGGCGGTGTAGGACTTGGCCTGATCGTCGGGCGCGCTTTGGCCCGCCCACTCCAGGAACTGCCGCTCGCTCGCCACCGGGATGCCGCGCGACTTCGCCTGAGCGAGGCTGTTCGACGGTCGGCCGTCGTCGAGCAGCGGCCAGCCGAGCTCGCCGACGACGAGCACGTCGGTCTGCCGGGTGACGCCCTCGCGGGGCTTGCCGCCGTGCCTTCTCACCAGCGCGAAGGCGTCCGCACGTTTCATCGACGCAAGCCGCCCCGTGAAGGCGACGACGCCTTCGATCAGCGCGCGATCCGGTTCGGCAGATGACGTCAGCGTCCCGTCTTCCTCTTGCCGGCAGCAGCGCCGGCACGGACCTTGGTGCTGGCCGCGGCCGGCTTCTTCTTGGTCTCGGTGCCGATGCTGGCACGCAAGGCGTCCATCAAATTGATGACGCGCTGCGGCGCTGCCCCTTCATCCTTGATCGGCTCGAGGACGCGACCCGCCTGCTTCTTACGGAGCAGCTCGACCAGGGCATTCTCGTAGTGATCCTCGAAGTTCTTCGGTTCGAAGTGGCTCATCTTGGTGTCGATGATATGCCCGGCGAGCTGGCTCATCTCGGCCGGCAGCTTGAGGTCGGGGACATCCTCGAAATAGGAGGCGGGATCGCGCACCTCGTAGGCGTAACGCAAGGCCGTCGCCAGCAGGCCCTTGTCGAAGGCCTCGAGCATCATCACGCGCTCGCGCCGCGCCATCACGACCCGCCCGAGCCCGACCACCCCCTTGTCGCGGATGGCGTCGCGGATCACCGCGAAGGCTTCCTGCCCGACCTGATCGGTCGGCGCGATGTAATAGGGGCTGTCGAGAAAGCGGTCGTCGATTTCGGTCCGCGGGACGAAGCTGTCGACTTCGATGGTGTGCGTGCTCTCGATCTGGACCTTCTCCAATTCGTCATCCTCGACCAGGAGATACTGGCCCTTGGCGACCTCGTAGCCGCGGCCGATGTCCTCCTTGTCGACCGGCTCGCCGGTCTCGGCATCGACGTTCTGCTGCTTGAGGCGGTGGCCCGTCTTCTTGTTGATGCGGTTGAACGACACCCGCTCCGAGGTCGACGACGCCGGGTAGAGCGCGATCGGACAGGAGACGAGCGACAGCTTGAGGTAACCCTTCCAATACGCACGCGGGGCCATGGCTACTCCTGCACGACACGCGCACGCCCGTCGTTCTGGTTTTGATCGCGCGCGTTAAGCTTGCTGACGATATGATAACCATTCGACCGGGCGTGGTCGATATGTCGGTTCGACGCGAGAGGATAGGGCGTCAAGCTTACGATTCGGCAAACGGGCTTCCGCCGATGCCGGGCGCGAGGCGCCCATACGCGAAGGCTTGAAAGCCTCTGCGTTGAGGAATCGGTGGCCGAGGTCACCGCGTTCATTTATCTGGTAGGCGCCGGGTTGTGGCGCCGGGCGCCTCCCGCGCTGACGACAGGAGACAGGAATGCGCAGATTGCGTCGGATGTGGTTGGCGGTGCCGATGGTGGCGTTCGCGGTTCTGCCCGCCCGCGCCCAGGTCACGGTCGATGTCGCAAAGATCACGTGCGAGCAGTACATCCTGTTCAGGGTGGCCGATCCGCACGACATCGCCATGTGGCTGAGCGGCTACTACAACGCCAGGCGGAACAACACGGTTCTCGACACCCAGGAATTCCGCGACCATGCGCAGAAGGTGATGGATTATTGCCAGCTCAACCTGAAGACCACCGTCATGGATGCGGCCGAGAAGGTGTTGGGCATTAAGAGGTAGACGTCCGTTGTGTCGCCGCGCCGGCGCGGCGTTCACCATAAACGGGTGACGGCGCGGTCGCGGGACGCCACGGCCGATGCGATTAACTCCCCGTGAAGGATTGCAACGCCGACTCGCACCGGGGCTCGATTCGTTCACGGAGAACGGACCGGAACATCGTCGTCACGCTAAACAACACCCTCACGCTAAACCAAATCGTAACCATGGGCCGGGCGCGGAAAGCCGACTCAGGCCAGGCTTCACGGCGGGCGCGGATTTTTGATTTCGATCAACGCCGCGCCTGCGGACTTGGCCCAGCCTCGGGTCATGAACACGCCCCTGACATTGGCCGAGCGCGCGGTGCCGCGCTACACGTCCTATCCGACCGCGCCGCATTTTTCCGCCGCAGTCGGATCCGAGGCCTATGCGGCGTGGCTGGCCGCGCTGCCGCCCGATGCCACGCTGTCGCTTTATCTGCATGTCCCCTATTGCACGGACCTGTGCCTCTATTGCGGATGCACGACCAAGGCGGTGCGCCGCAGGGCCCCGGTCGAAGCCTATGCCGACAGCCTGCGCAATGAGATCGATCTCCTCGGTGGGGCGGCCGGCGGCCGGCGCGTCGTCCACCTGCACTGGGGCGGCGGCACGCCCTCGATCCTCGGCGGTGAGATCATCGCCGACCTCGTCGACCGGCTCCGTGGCAGGTTCGATTTCACGGGGCTCCAGGAGCATGCGATCGAGCTCGACCCGCGCCAACTGACATCCGAGCTCGCCGGGGTTCTCGGCCGCATCGGCGTCACCCGCGCAAGCTTCGGCGCCCAGGACTTCTCGCCGCATGTCCAGGAGGCGATCGGCCGCGTGCAGCCATTCGAGCGGCTGGCGGAGGCGGTCGCGGCGGTCCGCGCGGCGGGCATCGCCGACGTCAACATCGACCTGATGTACGGCCTGCCGCGGCAGACGGTTGCCGACGTGATCCGCAGCGCCGAATGCGCCGCGTCCCTTGCACCGTCGCGCCTCGCCTTGTTCGGCTATGCCCACGTGCCTTGGTTCAAGGCGCATCAAAAGCTGATCGACGCCGAGACGCTGCCCGGCGCCGCCGAGCGCATGACGCAGATGTATGCCGCGTCGGAGACCCTGGAAGAGTGCGGCTACGTCCAGATCGGTCTCGACCACTTCGCGCTGCCCCGCGACGACCTGGCACGGGCGGCCGACGAGGGGCGGTTGCATCGCAATTTTCAAGGTTACACGACCGATGAAGCCGACGCCCTGGTCGGTCTCGGGGCCTCTTCGATCGGTCGGCTTCCGCAGGGTTACGTGCAGAACGCGCCGGATATCGGGTCGTATTCTCGCGCGATCGCAGACGGCCGATTCGCGGTCGCCAAGGGCATCAGGTTCTCCGACGATGACGGCGTGCGCGCGCGGATCATCGAGCGGCTGATGTGCGATTTCGCGGTCGACCTCGATCGCGAGGCCCCGGCGGCGGACTTTTCGGCGGAACTCGACGCCGTCGATGCCCTGGCAGGGTCGGGGATCGTGCGCCGCCATGGCCGCGAAATCGTCGTCACGGAGAACGGCCGGCCCTTCGTCCGTCTCGTCGCGGCGGTCTTTGACGCCTACCTGCAGCACAACGCCGGCCGGCACTCCGTCGCGGTCTGAGCGGGCCGTGGCCGGAATTTGAGCCTTTCACGAACCTGTCCCGCGGGCGGTGTATCGTACCGGCGAGATACCTCGGCAACGAGGTTCGGCAATAGGCCCGGCCCCCGAGAACTGGTCGGGGTCGGTCAAATCGAACATGATGCGTGCAAGCGAAGCGAGCGGAGAAGGCGGGGCTGTGGATGGCGCCGGTCGCGGTGCGCGCCTTCACCATGAGGTTGCCGTCTCCGCGGAGCTCCTCGCGGCGAGCCGCTGCGACCCGGCCGTCGCTTTGCGCCGCGCCGGCTGCACGGAGCTGGGACTCGCGGACGCGGAGGCGGGCGCCCGGCTGCGGCGCGTGGGCGCCAACCAGATCGCGCAAGAGCACCAGGCCGGGATCTTCCGCGAACTCGTAAATCGCACCCGCAATCCCCTCAACGGCCTGCTGCTCACCCTCGCGGTCGTGTCTTATTTTCTCGGTGACCTCAGGGCTGCCGTCGTCATCGCGGTGATGGTGGTTCTCTCGATCGTCACGGCCTTCGTGCAGGAGCACCGCTCCAATCAGGCGGCCGCCAAATTGCGCGCCCTCGTGAAGACCACCGCGAGCGTCAAGCGACAGGGCGGGGAGAGCCGCGAGTTGAAGGTCGAAGGCTTCGTCGAGATCCCCATTGAAGAGATCGTCCCCGGCGACATCGTGGCGCTTTCGGCGGGAGACATGATCCCGGCCGACCTCCGACTGATCACGGCCAAGGACCTCTTCATCAATCAGTCGACGCTGACCGGGGAGGCGATGCCGATCGAGAAAATTCCGGCGGCGTCGACGACCTCCGCCACCGACCCGTTCGACCTTCCCAACATCTGCTTCATGGGCAGCAATGTGGTGAGCGGCTACGGCACCGGCGTCATCATCCAGACCGGCGCCCGCTCCTATTTCGGGCAGCTCGCCGACACCATTGCCGGGCAGCGGGCACGGACCAGCTTCGAGAAAGGAATCGATCGTTTCACCTGGCTGATGATCCGCTTCATCCTGGTGATGGTGCCGTCGGTGTTTCTCATCAACGTCGTCACCAAGGGCGATTGGCTCGAAGCGCTGCTGTTTTCGCTCGCCGTTGCCGTCGGCCTGACGCCGGAAATGCTGCCGATGATCGTGACCGCCAACCTTGCGAAGGGCGCGATCGCCATGTCGCGCAAGCGCGTGATCGTGAAACGGCTGCACGCCATCCAGAACTTCGGCGCCATGGACGTGCTGTGCACCGACAAGACCGGGACGCTGACCCAGGACAGGATCATCCTCAAGCGACATCTCGACCTCGACGGCGAGGATTGCGACCTGGTGCTCGAATACGCCTACCTCAACAGCCACTATCAGTCCGGCTTGAAGAACCTGCTCGACATCGCGGTGCTGCAGCATGTCGAACTCGGCAAGGAGCTTCATGCCGAGCACCAGTATCGCAAGGTCGACGAGATTCCGTTCGACTTCGTCCGCCGGCGGCTGTCCGTCGTGCTCGGCCGCGAGGACGGCAGGCACGTTCTGATTTGCAAGGGGGCGATCGAGGAGGTGTTCGCGGTCTGCAACCGCTATCGGCTGGGCGACGAGATCGGTGTCCTCGACCCGAGCCATCTCGCCGCGGCCAAACGTGAGAGTGCCACCCTCAACGGCGACGGGTTCCGCGTGATCGCGGTGGCCTACCGGGAGCTCGACGGAACGCAGGACGTCTACGGCATCCCCGACGAACGCGATCTGACGCTGCTCGGATACATCGCCTTCCTCGATCCTCCCAAGGAGAGCGCAGGACCTGCGATCGCGGCGCTCGGCCGCGCCGGGGTGCACGTCAAGATCATCACCGGCGACAACGACATCGTCACCCGCAAGATCTGCCACGAGGTCGGGCTCGAGGTCGGTCGCATCATCCTCGGCGGCGACGTGGACGGCGCGAACGATGACGACCTGGTGAAGCTGGTGGACGCGAACCCGGTGTTCGCCAAGATATCGCCGGCCCAGAAGGCGCGGATCATCGCCGCCTGCCAGCGTGGCGGCCACGTCGTCGGTTTCCTCGGCGACGGCATCAACGACAGTGCGGCGCTCAAGGCCGCCGACGTCGGCATCTCCGTCGATACCGCGGTCGACATCGCCAAGGAGTTGGCCGACATCATTCTTCTGGAAAAGAATCTCGGCGTGCTGGGCGACGGCGTCATCGAGGGCCGCAAGGTCTTTGGCAACATCACCAAGTACATCAAGATGGGCGCGAGCTCGAACTTCGGCAACATGTTCAGCGTCGTCGGCGCCAGCATCATGCTGCCGTTCCTCCCGATGGCGCCGATCCAGGTGCTGACCAACAATCTGCTCTACGATTTCTCGCAGACCGCGATCCCGACCGACAATGTCGACGAGGACTACCTGCTGGTGCCGCGGCGGTGGGACATCGGAAACATCATGAAGTTCATGCTGTTCGTCGGTCCGATCAGCTCGATCTTCGATTACGTCACCTATTTCGTCATGATCTTCGCGTTCGGCGCCTGGGACAAGCCGGCCTTGTTCCAGACGGGTTGGTTCGTCGAGTCGCTCCTCACCCAGACCCTGATCATCCACATCATCCGCACCGCGAAGATCCCGTTCGTCGAAAGCATGGCGAGCCCGGCACTGATCGCGACCTCGCTGATCATTTCCGTCGTCGGGATCGCGTTGCCGTTCACCTGGGTCGGCGCCTCCCTCGGCTTCGTCCCGTTGCCGTCACTGTATTGGCCGGCGGTGGCGGCGATCGTCGGCTGCTATGCGGTGCTCGCGCAGCTGGTGAAGACCTGGTTCGTGAAGCGATGGGGGATGTAATCGGCGCGGCGCCGCCCGCCGCCCCTGCAAATCGACAGGAACCCGCAATGCCTTACGCCACCAACGAGGATCTGCCGGGCCCGGTCACGCGCCACCTGCCGCCGCACGCCCAGGATATCTACCGGGCGGCCTTCAATCACGCCTATGCGGCCCATGCCGGCGATCCGCGCCGGGAGGAAGCGGCGCATCGCATCGCGTGGGCCGCCGTCAAGCACGTCTACGTCAAGATCGGCGACAGCTGGGTGGCCCGGGAGGGGACCGTCTGACCGGGACGGAGAGCGTGCGAGCCATCCGGTTCACAGCATTGTTAATGCAGCGGCGATGCCGCAGGTGATCTCGATCAAAGCGGCGGACGTGCGAGCGGTTCACAGAGGGGGCAACGGCGGCGAGGCCGCCGACTTGCATGAGGCTCTCCGAGAATCGCCATGGCGGCTTCCTCACGAACGAGAATTGCGCTGATCGCGGTCGGGTGCACCGCCGTGGCCATCGGCGGCGCAGCGCTCTGGCAGCGCGATGCGCTGCTGCGGTGGATCACCGGGGCCGGCGCGACCGCGACCATCATGGTGTCCGGCAACATCGAGGCGCATCAGGCGGTGCTCGGCTTCAAGACCGTGCAGTCCCGCATCGTCGAGCTGCCGTTCAACGAGGGACAATGGGTCAAGGCGGGAACGCTGATCTCGCGGGTCGACGATTCCGACTATCGCCAACAGGTGACGATGTCGGAATTGACGCTCGATGTGCAACGGCGCCAGCTTGCGGCGGCCGAGCAAAATCTCGCGGCTGCCAAGCGGACCGTGGAAAGCGATGCGGCCGACGTCGAGCTGGCCAGCCTTCAATTCGCGCGCGCCGACGACCTGATGAAGAAGGGCGCCGGCACCATCGAGGCGCGCGACCAGACCAGCGCCAACCTCAAGAAGGCCAACGCCGCCATCGAACGTGACCGGGCGCTGCAGCAGGCCGCCGAGCGGCAGGTCGATCTCGCCCAGGCCAACATCCGCAATGCCGAAGAATCCCTCAAGCTCGCCAGGATCGTGCTCGGCTATACGACCCTGGCCGCGCCGTTCGACGGCGTCATCACGGTCCGGCAGGCCGAGCTCGGCGAGATCATGGTGCCCGGCACGCCGGTGGTCACGCTCGCCGATCTCGACCACGTGTGGCTGCGCGCCTACATCAACGAGACCGACATCGGCAAGATCCGCCTCGACCAGAGTGCCGTCGTCACCACCGACACCTATCCCGGCAAGCGCTATCAGGGGCACGTCTCGTTCATCTCCTCGACCGCCGAGTTCACGCCGAAGAGCGTCGAGACCCACGCCGAGCGGGTCACCCTGGTCTACCGCATCAAGATCGACATCGAAAATCCGTCCCACGAGCTCGTGCCCGGCATGCCCGCCGATGCGTTTCTCGTCGCACTTCCTCCGGGCCAGCCATGACTGCGCAGACTCCAAGTGCGCAGCAGGTCCAGATTGCGGAGCGTCCGGTCATTACGATCGACGGGCTGGTGAAGCGGTTTGCCCAGGTCACGGCGGTCGATCACCTCAGCCTGACGGTGGAGCGCGGCGAGATCTTCGGGCTCGTCGGCCCCGATGGCGCCGGCAAGACGGCGAGCATGCGCATGCTCGCCGGCGTGATGCAGCCGGACGCCGGCAGCATCATCATCGAGGGCATCGATGCGGTCGCCGATCCGGAAGGGGTCAAGCCGCATGTGAGCTACATGCCGCAGCGCTTCGGGCTCTACGAGGACCTGACGGTCGACGAGAACATCCGCTTCTATGCGGACCTGTTCGAGGTGCCGCCCACGGTGCGGCGCGAGCGGGCCGCGCGGCTGCTTGCGGCCTCCGAGATGAGCAACTTCGGGAGCTTCAAGGCCGGCCAGCTTTCCGGCGGCATGAAGCAGAAGCTCGGGCTGACCTGCGCGCTCGTCCATACGCCCAAGATCCTGTTGCTCGACGAGCCGACCACCGGCGTCGATCCGGTGTCGCGCCGCGACTTCTGGCGCATCCTGTACGGCCTGCGCGAGGAGGGCGTCACCATCGTCATCTCGACCGCCTATCTCGACGAGGCCGAGCGCTGCAACCGGCTGACGCTGCTCAATGCGGGCCGTGCTCTCTACTGCGACACGCCGGCCGCCCTCAAGCAGCACATGCCGGGCGCGCTGCTCGCGATTTTATCGGTCGCCGGGCGCGCTGTGCGCGCCGCGATCACCGGCCAGCCGGGCGTGAGCAACGTCCTTCTGGTGGGCGACGGGGTGCACGCGATGGTCGACGACGCCGCCCGCCGGATCCCCGAGCTCCGCGCCGCCCTCGACCAGGCCGGCGTCGCGTTTACCGAGATCGCCGTCGCGACGCCCAGCATCGAGGACGTGTTCGTCGCCCTTCTGGAGTTCGGGGAACCCACGTGATCGGTCTGGCCAATCCCCGCGCCGAAAGTCTCGATCAGGTCATCGCCGACGGTCTCGTCAAGCGGTTCGGCGAGTTCGTGGCGGTGGACCATGTCAGCTTCCACATCGCCCGCGGCGAGATCATGGGTTTCCTCGGCCCCAACGGCGCCGGGAAATCGACCATCATCCGGATCCTGTGCGGCCTGCTGCGGCCGAGCGGCGGGCATGCGATCGTCGCCGGGATCGACGTCGCCCGCAATCCGGAGAGCGTGCGCCAGCGGATCGGCTATATGTCGCAGAAGTTCTCGCTCTACCGCGACCTCACGGTCGCCGAGAACCTGCGCTTCTTCGGCGGAATCTACAGCGTGCCGCGCAGCGAGCTCGCCGAGCGCATCCGCTTTGCCGTCGACATGGCCGGGCTCGCCGGCCGCGAGGGCGCGCTGGTCGGAACGCTCGCCGGCGGCTGGCAACAACGCCTCGCGCTCGGCTGCGCCGTGCTGCACAGCCCGCCGATCCTGTTCCTCGACGAGCCGACATCCGGCGTCGAGCCGGCGTCGCGGCGGCGGTTCTGGGACCTGATCCACAGCCTCGCCGGCACCGGTGTCTCGGTGCTGGTGTCGACGCACTACATGGACGAGGCCGAATACTGCCATCGCGCCGCGCTGATCAATCACGGCCGCCTCATCGCCATCGGCAGCCCGGCGACGCTCAAGCGCACCGCGCTCGGCGGCGAGCTGCTGCTGGTCGAGACCGACGCGCTGGGCCCGACGCTCGCCGCCTTGCAGGCCGCGCCCGGCGTCCGCGACTGCTCGGTGTTCGGCGATGCCCTGCACGTCCTGGTCGGCAATGCCAGGGAATGTATCGCGGCGCTGCCGGACTATCTGGCCGCCAAAGGCTTGCGGGTGCGGCGCATCGCGCCCGTCGCGGCCTCGCTCGAGGACGTGTTCGTGCAGCTCATCGCCGCCGACGCCGCGAGCCGAAAGGGGGCGGCATGAGAGTTCCGCCGGATCCAGGCCATCGCCGTCAAGGAGCTGCTGCAGATCTGGCGCGATCCCAGGAGCCTGATGATCGCGCTGCTGATGCCGTTCACCCAGATGTTCCTGCTCGGCTACGGCGTGACGCTCGATCTCAAGCACATCCCCGTGTGCACCTTCGACCGCGAAGCGAGCCAGAACAGCCAGGCGCTGCTCAAGCATTTCCAGGCCTCGGCCTATTTCGAGATCGCCCGCAACGTGCGCAGCTACGTCGAACTCGTCGACGGAATCGACCGCTCCGACTGCAAGCTGGCGATCGTCGTTCCGCCCGACTTCTCCCAGCGCCTCAGCGACAGCGGCCGCAGCTCGGTCCAGGCCATTCTCGACGCGACCGACGACAACACCGCCAATATCGCGCTGGGTTACGCGTTCGCCGTCGTCTCCAGCTATTCGAGCGAGGTCGCGCTCGACGCGGTCAGCCGGCAGGGCCGTCCCCTCCAGCAGATCGTGCCCATGGCGGTCCAGTCGCGGGTGTGGTTCAACGAAGACCTCGAGAGCCGCAACTTCATCATTCCGGGCGTCGTCGCCGTGATCATGGCGCTGGTCGGCGCGCAACTCACCTCGCTCACCATCTCGCGGGAGTGGGAGCGCGGCACCATGGAGCTCTTGATCTCGACGCCGGTGAAGCCGAGCGAGCTGATGATCGGCAAGCTCGCGCCGTACATCGCCATCGGCTGGATCGACGCCGCGTTCTGCCTCATCCTGGCGGCGCTGTGGTTCCAGGTGCCGTTTCGCGGCACCATCTTCACGCTGTTCGTCACCACGACGCTGTTCCTCGTCGTCGTGCTCGGCATCGGTTATCTGTTGTCCGTCCTCATCCGCAGCCAGGTCGGGGCGAGCCAGATCGCGTTGCTGGTGACGATGCTGCCGACCACTCTGCTGTCCGGGTACGTATTCCCCATCGACCAGATGCCGCGGGTGGTCCAGGACATCACCTACCTCGTCTATGCCCGCTACTACGTCACCATCGTCAAGGCGATCTTCCTGAAGGGTGCCGGCATTCCGGCGCTGCTCACCCCGATCGTGTTCCTCCTCGTCTATGCCGCGGTGGTGATGGTTCTCGCCGCACGCGCGTTCAAAAAGAGGTTGGACTGATGTTCGGGCGCATCGCCAGCATCGTGGTCAAGGAGTTCATCGAGCTGTGGCGGGACAAATGGGGCCGCTTCCGCCTCATCGTGCCGCCGCTGATCCAACTGCTGCTGTTCGGGTATGCGGCGACCTTCGAGGTCTATCACGTGTCGACGGCGGTGCTCGACCTCGACCATTCCCAGGAAAGCCGGGCGCTGGTCGATCGCTTCACCGCCAGCAATCGGTTCGATATCGTCCGCCGCGCGCAGACCCAGGAGGAGGTCGACGGCATGATCGATCGCAGCGACGCGGCGGTCGCACTCGTCATCCATGCCGGGTTCGCCAATCTCCTGCGCAAGGGCCAGGGGGCGCCTGTCCAGGTCCTGGTCGACGGCACCAATTCGAACACCGCGCTGATCGCGCTCGGCTACGTCAACACCATCGCCGGAGAGTTCGCACAAGACTACGTCGGCGATCTCGTCCAGCGCACCCAGGGCATCAAGGGCCTCCAGCAGGCGCAGGTTCAGGTGCGGCTCGAGCAGCGGCCGTGGTTCAATCCCAATTTCAACGGGCGCTGGTTTTTCGTCCCCGGCGTGATCGCGACCATCACCCTCGTCATGGTGGTCAATCTCACCGCGTTCGCCGTGGTGCGCGAACGCGAGGTCGGCACCCTCGAGCAGATCATGGTGAGCCCGATCCGGCCGGCCGAATTCATTCTCGGCAAGACCGTTCCTTATTTCGTGGTCGGCCTCGGCCTTGCGGGCCTGGTCACGATCGCCGGAATCCTCTGGTTTGAGGTGCCGTTCGTCGGCAATCCCCTCGTCTTCATCTTCGGAACCATGCTCTACCTGTTGAGCCTGCTGGCACTGGGCCTTCTGATTTCGACGGTCTGCTCGACCCAGCAGCAGGCCTTTGCCACCAACTTCTTCGTGCTCAACCCGCTCTTCATCCTGTCGGGCTTCAGCTTTCCGATCGTCAGCATGCCGCAGGTGCTGCAGTGGTTCACCTACGTGAATCCGCTGCGGTATTTTCTCATCGTGATCCGCGGGACCTTTCTCAAGGGGATCGGGATTGCCATATTATGGCCGGAACTGCTGGCAATGGCGGCCATCGCCGCGGTGCTGCTGACGTTCAGCATCCTGCGGTTCAGCAAATCGTTGGAATAACGGCGGCTGCCGGCGCATGATGCCGGCGGGACTGTTTCGATCCGGGTTCGACATCCGCCGCACGATGCGGCAGGCGGTCTCGACGATGACCAAGAAAGAACGGGAAACGCTGCCGGTGCCGGAGTTTCCGGCGAGCCTGTTCGCCTGGCCGGCGTTGATGGCGGCGAGCGTCGGCGAAGCGTTCGCGGCGTCGTTGGCCGGGCATAAGGCAGAGCCGGAGAGCGAAGAGCGCGAGCCGCTCTGGACCACGCCGCATCGGGTGCGCCTCGAACTCGGCACCATGGCGCTGCGCGATTTTTCCCGCGACGGGCGCCGCGATGAGGGCCAGGTCGCGGCGCTCATCTGCGCCCCGTTCGCGCTGCACGGCGCGACCATCGCCGATTTCGCGCCCGGCCACAGCGTGATCGCGGCGCTGCAAGCCGGCGGCGTCGGAGCGGTCCATGTCACCGATTGGCGCTCAGCCGGGGCCGACATGCGCTTCCTGTCGATCGACAACTATCTCGCCGATCTCAACGTGGCCGTCGACGAACTCGAGCCGCCGGTCGACCTCATCGGGCTCTGTCAGGGCGGCTGGATGGCGCTGGCATATGCGGCGCGTTTCCCCGACAAGGTGCGGAGGCTCGTCATCGCCGGCGCACCGGTCGATATCGCCGCGGCGCCGTCGCAGCTGTCGCAGATGACCTCCAAGCTTCCGCTCGCGACGTTCGAAGAGTTCGTCGCTTCCCAGGGCGGGCGCGTCCGGGGCGAGCGTGTCCTGCAAATCTGGGGCACCGCGCTGATCGCCGACGACACACGGCGCGTACTGCAGCTTCCGCCGCTCGATCACGCAGCGCCCAAGCAGGAGATCGAGCTGCGATTCGAGGACTGGTACAGGCGCACGGTGGACCTTCCCGGGACATATTACCTCCAGGTGGTGTCGTGGCTTTACCAGCAGAATCGGCTCGCCACCGGTAGGTTCGTCGCGCTGGGAAGGCCGGTCGACCTCTCGCGCCTGTCCCATCCGATCTTCCTGCTCAGCGCCGCCGACGACGAGATCGTCGCCCCGGCGCAGTTGTTCGCCACCGCGGACCGTGTCGGCACGCCCAAGGGGCATATCGCGACGGCAGCCGAGCCGGGCGGGCATCTCAGCCTGTTTCTCGGCGCCGAGACCATCAGGTCCGCATGGCCGCGGATCGCCCGTTGGCTCCTTCAGGAGGACGTCGCGGCGGCACCCTGATCTCCGGATGCGTCACCGCGTTTGGGCACGACGCCTGCTCAGAACTGGAAGATCAGCTTGGCCACGGCGTAGACGACCGCGCACCCGATGAACGCCAGGATCAGCGTGACCGCGAGGTCGAGCTGCTTCTTGAACTCGGAGACCGCCTGCGACCGCTTGGCCGAGCGCATGAACATCGCCCGCGCGAACAGCACGAACGGCATGATCGCCAGGATGATCCCGATGAACTTGAACATGAGGGCCTTCCTGGCTCTGCGGCGCCGGGTGATCCCGGCCCCGCGGCGCACGTGCGTGGCCGTCGACCGCAAGTGATGCGCCGTCGCGTTATCCGCTCGAACAGGCAATAGCCGGGAGGCGCCGACTTGTCACGCGACGGGACCATGACGCCATGTTAGTCATGGCGTGTGGCAACGTGCGCGGTGTCGCGGTGCCGTGCGGTCGACGCGCTCCTGGCGGTTCGTCCCCGCGCTCCACGCAAAAACGGCAATCAGGGGGAGGAGACATCCGATGGCGTTGCGGGCAATGGCGTTGCGGGCGATGGCGTTGCAGGCAATGGCGTGGCGGGCGATGGCGTTGAAGGCGGTCGGCGCGGCGCTTCTGCTCTGCGGTGTTTTTGTGGGCCACGTCGTGGCGCAGGAGTACCCGAACCGCGCGATCACCGTGATCGTTCCGTTCGCGGCCGGCGGCCCGGCCGATCTTCTGGCGCGCATTCTCGGAGCGGAGATGAGCGCCACGCTCAAGCAGCAGATCATCGTCGATAACGTCAACGGTGCCGGCGGCACCATCGGCACCGCGCGAGCGGCCAAGGCTCCGCCCGATGGCTACACGCTGCTGCTGATGCATGTCGGCATCGCGACGGCGCCGGCGCTGTACCGCAAGCTCTCCTACGACGCCATGACCGATCTGGAGCCGATCGGCCGCATCGCCGACGTGCCGATGACGGTGATCGCCCGCAAGACGTTCCCGGCGGAAACGCTGCCGGAGTTCCTGGCCTATGCCAAGGCCAACAAGGACAAGCTCACCTTCGCCACCGCCGGCGTCGGTTCGTCCTCGCATCTGTGCGGCTTGCTGTTCATGCGCAGGATCGACATGGCCTTCAACATCGTCCCCTACAAGGGCAACGGGCCGGCGATGAACGACCTCGTCAGCGGCCAGATCGACCTCACCTGCGACCAGACCACCAACACCACGGAGCAGATCCGCGGCGGCACCGTGAAGGCCTATGGCGTGACCTCCAAGGCACGGTTGTCGTCCATGCCCGCGCTGGCCACCCTGGACGAACTGGGCTTGAAAGGATTCGAAGTGGTCGCGTGGTACGGATTGTGGGCGCCGAAGGGCACGCCGAAGCCGGTGCTGGACACGCTCGACCACGCGCTCCAGGCGGCGGTCCAGGCTCCCGCATTCAACGCCCGGATGGCCGATCTCGGCTCTCTCGCCGCGACCCCCGCGGCCGCGACCCCGGAGGCCTTGCGCGCCCACCTCAAATCGGAGATCGATCTGTGGGGGGCGGTGCTCAAGCAAGCCGGCGTCGCTGCGGAGTAGAGTTTTCGGGCACGCCCATCGCTCCGCAATCGCTGCCAATGAAAGGACCGACTGTGTTGCGCGCAATGGTGCTCGACCGGCCCGGCACGCCGCTCGTGATGCGCGAGCGGGCGATGCCCGGTCCCGGCCCGGGCGAGATCCTCATCGAGGTTTTGGCATGCGGGGTCTGCCGCACCGACCTTCACGTGGTCGACGGCGAATTGCCCGACCCCAAGCTGCCCATCATCCCCGGCCACGAGATCGTCGGGCGGGTTGCCGCGTGCGGCGAAGGCGTGTCCGGCCTCGCGCCGGGAGCCCGGGTCGGCGTGCCGTGGCTCGGCGCGACCTGCGGCGTCTGCCCTTATTGCCGCAGCGGCCGCGAGAATTTGTGCGACCGGCCGCTGTTCACCGGATACACGCGCGACGGCGGCTTCGCTTCCCATACCGTCGCCGACGCCCGCTACTGCTTTCCGTTGCCGGAACAGGCCGACGCCGCCGAACTGGCGCCGCTGATGTGCGCGGGGCTGATCGGCTGGCGCAGCTATCGCATGGCGGGGGGAGGGAGCGACGCGGAGAGCGGCGCGGGCGGCCGTCTCGGCATCTACGGCTTCGGCGCCGCCGCCCACATCCTGGCCCAGGTGGCGATCGCGCAAGGCCGTCGCGTCTACGCGTTCACCCGCACCGGCGATGTCGAGGCGCAGCACTTCGCGCGCCGCCTCGGCGCCGCCTGGGCCGGCGGATCCGACGAGATGCCGCCGGAGCCGCTCGACGCTGCGATCATCTTCGCCCCGGTCGGCGCGCTGGTACCGGCAGCTCTGCAGGCGGTCAAGAAGGGCGCGCGGGTCGTGTGCGGCGGCATCCACATGTCCGATATTCCGAGCTTTCCGTACCGGATCCTGTGGGAGGAACGTCAACTCCTCTCGGTGGCGAATCTCACCCGCGCGGACGCCCATGAATTCCTCGCGGTGGCGCCGCGGCTGGGCGTCAGGACCGAGGTCCGCCGCTACCCGCTCGCGGAGGCCAACGCGGCGCTCTCCGACCTGCGCGAGGGTCGCCTGCAGGGCGCGGCAGTGCTGATCCCCTGACCTGGCCCGCGACTTAGGCGCCGATGGTGCTGGGGCGATCGGCGCACGCAGGTCGATTTAATTTTTCGCCCGGGTGCCGATCTCGCGGTCCATGAAGGCGACCGAGTTCTTCCAGGCGAGATCGGCGGCGGCGGCCTGGTAGGACTCCTGGTCGGGGTTCTCGAAGGCGTGCACGGCTCCTGGATAAATGTGCATCTCCACCGCGGGGTGCCGCACGTGAATTCGCTGCACCTGGGGCATCGGCACCACCGGGTCGGCATCGCCGTAATGCATGATGGTCGGGCAGCGCGGCTCGAGGTCGAAGTATTCCGGCGTGTGAACGTGGCTGCCGTAGAAATTGACCTGCGCGGCAAAATCGAGCTTGGCCGACGAGCGCCACGACCAGCTCCCGCCGGTGCAGAAGCCCGAGATGGCGACCCGTTCGCGCGGCCCCGCGGCGGCCGCGCAAGCCGACACGTCCGCGAGGATCTGCGGTTCGGTCAATGCCGCGTAGCTGGCGGCGCCCGCGGCGACGCCGTCGCGGGTGTACGGATAGGTCTGCTCGCGGGTGAGGCGATCGAACAGCGCCGGCGCGATTGCGGTGTAGCCGGCGTCGGCCCAGCGCGCGCACACGGCGCCGTAATGCGGCGTGAGGCCGAACACGGCGTGCAGCACCACGATCCCGCCTTTCGCCGGGCCTGCGGGTTCGCTACGCCATGCGGCGAAGCGATGACCATCGGCAGCGACGAGCTCGACCCTTTTCGCGGGGCTTTTGGCAGCCGCCGGCTGCGCGATGGCACGGCTGCCGAAAGCGAGGAGACCGCATGCGGGCAGGATCAGGCCGCCCTGAAGGAGCAGCCGTCGGGACGGAGAGCGCAGGGGCACCGGCATCTTCAGGTTCCTTCACATCTTGGAGTTAATGCACCAAGCCGAGCAGCCGCGGCAGCCATAGCGAGATTTCCGGGATGTAGGTCACCATCACCAGGAACACCAGCATGGTGCCTAGCCAGGGCAGCACCGCGACGGTGAGCTCGGCGATGCCCATCTTGGTGATGCCGGAGGCGACATAGAGGTTGAGCCCCACCGGCGGGTGGCAGAGACCGACCTCCATGTTGACCGCCATCAGGATGCCGAGGTGCACCGGATTGACGCCGAGCCGCGCCGCCATGGGAAACAGGATCGGCGCCATGATCAGGGTGATGGCGGCGGGGTCCATGAAGTTGCCCGCGGCGAGCAGCACGATGTTGGTGACGAGCAGGAAGGCCATGATGCCGAAGCCTTGGGCCGTCATCCATTCGGCCATCGACTGCGGAATCTGCTCCGAGGTGAGGAGCCACGAGAACACCGCGGCATTGGTGATGATGTAGAGGATCATCGCACTCATCGACGCCGCCTTGAGCAGCACGGCGGGAACCTCGGCGAACTTGAGCTCCTTGTAGACGAACACCGCGATGAAGAAGGCGTAGACCGCAGCCACCGCGGCCGCTTCGGTCGGCGTGAACAGTCCGGTGTAGATGCCGCCGAGCACCAGCACGATCAGGAACAGGCCCCAGAAGCTTTCGCGAAACGCGCGCAGGCATTGTCCCCAACTCGCCCGCTTCATCCGCGGATAGTCGTTGCGCCAGGCGCGATACCAAGTGGTCACCCCCAGCATGGTGGCGAGGATCAGCCCCGGCACCAACGCCGCAATGAAGAGCTGGCCCACCGAGGCGGAATCGATGACGGCGCCGTCGGGGCCCTTGGGCTGCATGCCGCTGGTCGCCACCGCAAAGATGACGAGGTTGATCGACGGCGGAAACAGGATGCCGAGGGCGCCCGAGGTCGCGATCACGCCGGCGCCGAACCGGGGCGGATAACCGTTCTCGATGATGGCCGGCAGGATGATCGAGCCGATGCCGACGACGGTCGCGACCGACGAGCCCGAGATCGCGGCGAACAGCGCGCAGGCGACGACGCCGGCGAGGCCGAGGCCGCCATACCAGTGCCCGATCAGCGAGGTCGCGAAGTCGATCATGCGCCGCGCCACCCCGCCGGAGGTGAGGAAATTGCCGGCCAGGATGAAGAACGGGATCGCCATGATCTCGAAGCGGTCGATGCTGGTGAAGAGCTTGAGCCCCACCATCTTGGGATCGACGTTCGAGAGGATGAACAGATAGGTGAGCACCGACAGGCCGAGCGCGATCGAGATCGGCATGCCGGTCGCCATCAGTGCGAGCAGCATGGCGAACAGGAGCACGGCGCGCCACGTCTGCGACAACGTGATGATGTCGAACCGCGCCAGCACGCAGACCAGCGCGAGCGCCAGCGGCGCGACCACGATCAGCAGCGCCGTCAACTCGCCGAAGCGCGGCCGCGGCGCAAGGGTCTGGGAGACACCGCTCATCGTGCCGGCTCGGCCACCGACGGGGTCAACGGCGCGGGCGATGGCGCCAGGGCAGGAGCCTCGTATTCGAGGCCGTGGTGGCCCTGATGCGGGGTGTAGCCGGTCTTGAGGTAGCGATACATCACCTGGAGGAACCTGAACGACATGAGATACGAGCCGAGCGGAATGCACAGATAGATCATCCAGCTCGGCCATTCGAGCTCAGGCGACACCTGGTCGGGGTCGAGCTCGTAGACATAGATCGCGCCCAGCGTGCCGATGATGCCGGTGAACAGCGCACCGCACAGCAGCGCGAACACGATCACCGGCTTGCGGGCTGCGGGCGAGAGCTGCTTGACGAAGACGTCGACGCCGACATGGATGCCGGTGCGCACGCCGAGCGCGGCGCCGAACTTCGCCATCCACACGAACATGTAAGTGGCGAGCTCCTGGGCCCAGGAGAGATTGATCGCCGTGAGCGCGAGGTAGACCCAGTCGGCGGCGAGGCTCAGCCAGATGAGGCCGTGCGCCTTCGACCAGGTGGAAAGCGCCACCGAATTGCTGGCGCCATAGCGGTGCACGACCGCGACGAAGGTGACGCAGGTCGCGGCCGCGATCAGGACGCAGATGATCCACTCTTCGAGCCGATCGAGAATACGGTCGAGCAGGCTGAGCACGGCGTTCCCCCTCCGCTCATGACCGTGGCCCGAATTCTGCACGAGCCCCGCGATCGGCCAAATACGGACGAGATTTCAGGACTGAGGCGGCGTGAAGCCGGAGGCTTTGTAGATCTTTTCGATGAAGTCCTTGCCGAACCGGCCCTGCATCTCCTTGTGGACCGGCATCAGCTTGGCGACCCAGGCCTTCTTCTCGTCGTCGGTCAGGTAATGGACCTGAACCTTGCCGGACGCCTTGATCTTCTCCAGCGCGTCCGCATTGTCCTTGGCGGCCGTCTCGTTGAAATAGTCGGTCGATTCCTTCACCGCGCGGGCCATCGGTTCCTTGAGGTCCGCCGGCAGGCCGTCCCAGAACTTCTTGTTGGTGACGAGGGCATAGGTGAGCCGCCCGTGATAGGAAACGGTCAGGTTCTTCTGCACCTCATAGAACTTCTGGGTCAGAATGTTGGACGGCACATTGTCCTCGCCGTCGACCACGCCGGTCTGCAGTGCCTGGTAGAGCTCGCCGAACGCCATGATCTGCGGAATGCCGCCGAGCTCGCGCACCGCGGCGTCGAGCACCTTGGAGCCCTGGATGCGCAGCTTCACGCCGCGAAAATCCTCGGGCCGGATGAGCGGCTTGTTGGCGGTGTAGACGTGGGCGCCATTGTCCCAATAGGCCAGCGGCGTGACGCCTTTGGTCTCCAGCTTCTTGTTGAGGTCGGCCATCATCGGGCTCGCCATCATCTGGCGGGCGCGGGCGTCGTCGCTCATCAGGAACGGCAGGTCGAAGACGTCGAATTCCTTGACGCCGAGCGGGCCGAACTTGGAGATTGAGGGGGCGAGGATCTGCACCGAGCCGAGTTGCAGGGCCTCGAGCTCCTCCTTGTCCTTGTAGAGCGACGAGTTCGGATAGACCTCAACCTTGACCCGGCCGTTGGTGTACTTCTCGGCGAGGTCCTTGAAGACCATCGCGGCCTTGCCCTTGGGGGCGTCGGGGGAGACCACGTGGCTGAACTTGATGACGATCGGCGCCTGGGCCTGGGCGGCACCTGCGAAAGCTAGTCCCGCGCTGATGATGACGGCGGCTGCCGCGACGAGCTTCCTGCCCATGAACGTCCCTCCACGTTGGCCGCGCCGGTCCCAATCGCTTTCCTCAGCGGGCCGGCATTATTCTCAGTATTGCAATGTTTTCAGGCTGCATCCAAGAAAAACTCCGAACGCAGAGGGGCTTGGTAAAGGTGCATCTTGTCGCAACCGCGCCGCGCCGCGGGCGGCCACGCAGACATTCGGCCGGTGGCCCGGCCCAAATCGGAAAATCGTTTCCGGAAATGTGAGCGCGCCGTCCCCGCCGCCGGACGGCGAGGCTTGTCGCCGGGGTTGGCGCGTTCAACGCGGCGCTGGCCGCGCCCGTCCCGGCCCCTCAATCGTGAGATGCAGGTGTCGGGCGGTAGTCGTCGTCCGGCGTGGCGTTATCCTCGTCGGGATGCATGGCCCGATCGCAGGCGCTCGAAAAGATGATGAAGGGCAGGTACCACATCAGCAAAGGCATGTTCGCCTCCAATGCCCTCCCGGCGCTCGCGTGATCTGGAAACGGGCCGGGCGGCCGGCGGTTCCCGCCATGCTGCGACTTGCGAGGACAAAAAGACGTGAGCCTGTCGTGAGTTGGCCCTCGTTCGGAGGGAAGGTGACCCGTCGCATTCGGGATCCCATGATGCCGCTCTGCTGCCGCGCTTGAACCTTTCGCCTCACTCGGAAGACCAAGGTTCACGTCCTCGTTCGCAAGGAGCTTCCGATGTCCCGCAAGTTTGTCGTCTTCGCTGCCGCTGCGATCGCATTGAGCTCGCTTGCCGTCGCATCGACCATTGCGCGATCCGGAGGCGTCGCGCCTTACCAGACCAAGGCCGACTTCGACCAGGCGTTCGCCATGGCCGCAGCTTCCAATTCGCTGATGCTGGCTCAGATCGATCCGGAAGCGTTCCGGCAGGCCGCTTTGCGGCGGGCCGCCCAGTAAGCGTTCCGGTCCGTTCAATCCGCCAGCGCCGGCGTCTCGGGAGTTCCGCCCGAGCCGCCCGGCGCTGTTGCACATTTTGGCGCCCCATTGCCCGGCCGCAGGTGCGGGTCCCGGGCGCGCCGCGACCCCCTCGGCCATTGTCAAACCTTGGAGCGCTGGGACACAATGGGCATCATTGTAACCGTGGTGGAATATGGCGATGGGTGGAGACGCGCGCCGACGCGTCATCGGCATGAGCCTCGGTGGGGTGGCTCTGTTGGCCGCTCCGTCGGTGCGTGCCCAGGCCCCTCAGCCTCAGGCGCAGGCCTCCCAGGAACGGGTGTGGTGCGAGAACAGGGACGGTAGCGCGGCCCCTGACGCCTCGATCAAGGGTTGTACCGCCCTGCTCGAAGCCCGCACCGAGCCGGCGCAGAACATTCCCGTCATCTACAACAACCGCGGGATCGCCTACCAATTCGAGGGCGACCTCGATCGCGCCGTTGCCGACTACACGGAGGCGATCAGGCTCGATCCACGCTACGCCGCCGCCTACCGTAACCGTGGCCGGGCCTATTACCTCAAGCGCGCGTTCGACCCCGCCATCGCCGACTATAGCGAGGCACTGCGGATCGACCCGCGATCTCGGCTGGCTTATGTCGACCGCGGGCTCGCCTACTTCGCTAAGCACGATCCGGCCCGGGCGATCGCCGATTATACCGAAGCCGTCAAAATCGACCCCAGCTACGCCTATGCGTTCAACATGCGCGGAATGGCCTACCGGATGATGGGGGACACCGCTCGGGCCATTGCCGACCATTCGGAGGCCATCCGGCTCGCCCCCGATTTCGAGGTCGGTTACTACTACCGCGCCCTCGCTTACGGCGATGCCAGGCAGCACGAGCGCGCCATCGCCGACTATGACCAAGCCCTCCGGATCAACCCGAAATACGAGAACGCGCTGGTCAACCGCGGGCTGGCCTGGGGGGAGATGAAGCAATTCGACCGCGCCATCGCCGACTACACCGAGGCGATCAGGCTCAATCAAGCCGACCTGATTGCCTTCTACGATCGCGGGAACGCCTATCGCGCCAAGGGCGACCTCGACCGGGCGATCGCCGACTACGGCGAAGCGATCAAGATCGATCCCAACGATGCCACCGCCTATGCGGCCCGCGGTAGCGCCTATTCGGCCAAGCGTGATTTCGCGGGGGCGGTGCGCAATTTCGACCAGGCCATCCGGCTCGACCCTGCCGGCTCCTCCGCCTGGAACGGCCGTTGTTGGGCGCGCACGATGCTGGGCCAGTTCGATCAGGCCCTCGCCGATTGCAACGAATCGCTTCGGTTGAAGAACGAACCCTACACGCTCGACAGCCGGGGCCTCGTCTACCTGAAGTTGGGTCAGTACGATTCCGCGCTGGCGGATTACAACGCCGTCCTCAAGGCCATTCCGAATTTTCCCGGCTCTCTGTTCGGCCGCGGCATTGCCAAGCGAAGGAAGGGCGACGGTGCGGGCGGCGATGCCGACATTGCGGCCGCCAAAGCTCTAAAGCCTGATATCGCAGAAGAATTTTCCCAGTATGGCGTGAAATAAAGCGCTGTGGAGCCCTGACGGGTAGCGTGGGGCGCCTGTCGGCGATCTGCTCCTCGCGCCCTGTTCTTATTGCAATGCAGCAATTCCTGTTTGAGGTGTTGCGGGATTGCCGCATACGGAACCGTGGTCGCGGACATTAAATTCTTATAAACAGTATATATTTTCGGCTGCCTTTTTTAGTTCCCAGGGGTGATCTAGTCTTGTGCAGTGCCGTTCTAGAACTAAGATGCAACGATATGATCGTTATATTCTGATTGTCGGATTTTAGGAATTTGCTCATGGGCAGACTTGCTACGATGATCGCCCTGTCCACGGCCCTCCAGGGGCTGGCGGCGATGTGCACTGCCCAGGCGAGCGTGCCGCTCCCGGTCATTGCCCAGATGGGTGCCCAGGTCGGCGTCCCGACCCTCGCTCCGGTTCTCAAGAAGGTGACGCCCGCGGTGATCAGCATCGCCATCAAGGGTCACCTCACGGAGGGCGGCAAAAAGCGCGAGATCCGTTCCGCCGGCTCCGGCGTCGTCTTCGATGCCAATCAAGGTTTTATCCTCACCAACAACCACGTCGTCGAGCATGCCGACGAGATCACGGTGACGCTTGCCGACGGCCGCAACGTGCCGGCACTCCGCATCGGCGGCGATCCCGATACCGACATCGCGGTGGTCAAGATCGAGCCCGTCAACCTGACGGCGATCGGCTTCGGCGATTCCGACCAGCTCGAAGTCGGCGATTTCGTCCTCGCCATCGGCAATCCGCTCCAACTCGGCCAGACCGTGACGTCCGGCATCGTCAGCGGATTGCGGCGCAACAATGTGGGCATCGAGCAGTACGAGGATTTCATCCAGACCGACGCGGCGATCTATCCCGGCAATTCCGGTGGGGCGCTGGTCAATCTGCGCGGCGACCTGATCGGGATCAACACCGCGTTCGTCGGCTCCAGCAACACCAATCCCGGGGTGGGTTTCGCGATCCCCATCAACATGGCCCGGAACGTCGCCGACCAGATTCTGGAGTTCGGCGAAATCAGCCGCGGCTCGCTCGGAATCACCATCGACGACCCCACCCCGAGCGTCTTTCGCGAGCTTAAGATGCCGGTTTCGACCGCAGCGATGCCGGTCGGCGCCGTCGTCATCAAGGTCGAGACCGGTTCGGCGGCCGCCCACGCCGGCCTGAAGTCCGGTGACGTCGTGACGGATGTCGGCAAGACCGCGATCAAGGACTCGGCGGCCCTGCGCAACCGCATGGCGCTGCTGCGGATCGGCGAGATCGCCGAGATGACGGTGTTGCGCGACGGCAAGCCCGTGAGTATCCGCGCCACCATGGCGGCCGAGCACGAAGCGCCGCGCGGCAAATCGAAGTAGCGCCGTTACCGCGGGCTGCAGGGTGGGCCATGACCGGGCCTCTGGTCAATGTCCCGCGACTTGCGCCGGCCTTCTCCCTTTTCTCCATCGCTTTGGGTTGCCGTCTGCCGGACGCCGTTTTGGCGCCGCCGGCACGCGTGAGCGTGCCGCGCTTGCGGGCCCGCGGGAAACCGGCGTAGCTTTGGGGCGCCCCGCCGCCGCGATCCGCCGGCCGAGCCTGGAGAACCTCCATGAGCATCCGCGCGTTGTCCGCCGCGTTCCTCCTCGTTGCCGCGCCGTCGGCCTTTGCGCAGAGCGTCGCCGAGCCGCGGACCGACGAGCAATCCGCCGTGCAGAAGATTTGGCCGAATCAGCGGGAAGCCGATTTCATCATCAAGGATTTTCGCTTCAAGAGCGGTAAATCGATTTCCGAACTCAAGCAGCACTACACGACGCTGGGGACGCCCAGGCGCAATGCGACGGGCGACATCACCAATGCGGTGATCCTGCTCCACGGCACCAGCTCCAGCGGCAAGGCCTGGCTGATGCCTTCCCTCGGGGACGAACTGTTCGCCGCCGGCCAGCCGCTCGACGCGGCGCAGTATTTCATCATCCTCCCGGACGGCATCGGCCGCGGCGGCTCCAGCAAGCCGAGCGACGGGCTGCGCGCCAAATTTCCGCACTACCGGTACGACGACATCATCGCCGCCGAGCACCAGCTCGTCACCGAAGGCCTTGGCATCAAGCATCTGCGCCTCGTCATGGGCTCGTCGATGGGCGGCATGCATACCTGGATGTGGGGATACATGTATCCCGACCTGATGGACGGCCTCATTCCGATCGCGAGCCAGCCGATCCAGATCAGCGGCCGCAACTGGATCCAGCGCCGCATCGCCGCCGAAGCAATCCGCCAGGATCCGGGCTGGAACAACGGCAATTACGACACCAACCCCACGCAGTGGGCGGTGACCGCGCCGTACGGCTTCCTGCAGACCGAGAACGTGCGCCGGATTCAGGACATGGCGCCCACCCGGGAAGCCGGCGACGCGATCTATTTCAAGCGGCTCGAGGAAGCCAAGAAGCGCGACGCCAACGACACGCTCTGGGGGATCGAGGCGGTGATGGATTACAATCCGACGCCCCATCTCGACAAGATCAAGGCGCGGCTGATGGCGATCAACTCCGCGGACGACGAGACCAATCCGCCGCAGCTCGGCGTCACCGAGCGCGAGATCAAGCGCATTCCCAATGCGAGGCACGTGCTCATTCCCGCGAGCGAGAAGACCCACGGCCATTTCACGCATCTGCGTGCCGTGTTCTGGAAAGACCACGTGGCGCAATTCCTAAAAGAGTTGCCGCCGCAGATGTGAGTCGCGTGATGGCCTGGCTGCACCAGCGTCCCCGCCGCCTTGCCGGGCTCATGCTCGCGGTGCTCGCGGTTGCGTCGTCCGCCGCGCCGGCTGCCGCGGGTGACCTCGACGTCGTCGCCCGGCTGCTCGCAACCAAGACCTTCGTCGACCTCACTCACAGCTTCGGGCCGGATTCGCCGGTGTGGTCGGGCTTCGGCCAGGCGAAGATGTCGCCCGCCGTCGATCCCAAGACCCACGAGCCCTACACCATTCCGAAGGACGGCTTCCGCGCCACTTTCTACGAGATGGTCGGCCAGTACGGCACCCATGTCGATCCGCCGGCCCACTTCGCCGAGAACGGCATCACCATGGACCAGATACCGCTCAAAGAGATGGTGCTGCCGCTGGTCGTGCTCGACGACACGCCCTACCTCGCCAAAGACCCGAACCACGCCTTCTCGCTCGATGACCTGCGGGCCTGGGAGAAAAAGCACGGCCGCGTGCCCAAGGGCTCGTTCGCGGCGCTGCGCACCGACATGTCGAAAGACTGGGACAGCGATCCGGAGCGCTTCAAGCGCAGCCCGTTTCCGGCCTGGGCGCTCGAAACCATCAAATTCCTGGTGGAGACCCGCGGCGTCACCGCGATCGGCCATGAAGTCACTCGATACCGACATCACCGACAAGATGGATTCGGAGACCTACGTGCTCCAGCACGGCCGGTTTCAGATCGAGGCGATGGCCAATCTCGACAAGGTGCCGGCGCGCGGCGCGCTGCTCATCGTCACCTGGCCGAAGGTGAAGAATGGGCTCGGCTTCCCCGCCCGCGCGCTGGCGATCCTGCCGTAGTTGCAAGGGCGCCGTTCCGCCATGCTCACGTGGTCGCCGCACGACTGGAGGCGGCCCGTTTTTCGCACGGCTGCGCGTGGGCACACTTCGCTTTGCCCACCCCCACGGTTTTGACCGAGATTAATTGCCGGCCTGCAGCGGAAGGCCATCGGTCGCACCGTCGAGCGGGCCGTCGGCGAGGCGGGCGAGATCGAAGCGGTCGACATCGCCCAGCAGTTCGACGAATCCCTGCGACCCGTGGCGCAGCGCCGCCTCGCCCTTGGCGGCGGTCGCCAAAGTGGCGTCGCCGAGCGCGCCCGAGGGGTGCAGGTCCTGGGTCATCCAGCCGAATCCGATCGGCCGGAAGGCGCTGAGCCACTTGAAGTCTTCCACCATGGCGATGGTCGTCGGCACGGCGTTCTCGGCGCTCTCCATCCGCACGGTGTCGCCGCGGCCCGCCAGCATGAGCGAGGTCTCGACATCGCCGGCATGGACGCCGTGGCGCTGCTCGCCGCGGTCGAACGTGCCCGGCGGATAGCCGAAGCGGTGCCACGCCGCCGTCACCACCAGCATGCGGTGGCGAACCCGTAGCTCGCGGGCGGCGATCTCCATCGCCGCCACGTTGCCGCCGTGGCTGGTGACGATGACGAGCTTGCGCACGCCGGCGCGGCACAGGCTCTCGCCGATGTCGATGTAGCTCCCGATGGCGGTCGTCGCGGACAGCGACAGCGTGCCGGGAAACGCCTTGTGCTCGTCGGACTGGCCGAGCTTCTGCACCGGCAGGAAGCTCACCGGCAGGTGAGCCGGCAGGATCTCATGGACGCGGGCGAGATAGGCCTCCGCGATGAAGGAGTCGACCCCCAGCGGAAGATGCGGACCATGCTGCTCCACCGCCGCCACCGGCAGCACGGCAATCCAGCGCTTGGTGTCGGCCGCGGCGAGGTCTGTCCATGTCATCTCCATCCAGTGACGTCGTGGCAACATGTCCCTTTACTCGCCTTTCGAACCGCCTTCGCGTAGTGTCGCGCGTGAATCCGGAGAGACCGATTTCATGCGGATGCCGATGATCCCCGCCGTCGCCCAGGTTGCCATCGCCAGGTTGGCGGCCGCCAAAACCGTTCTCGTCATGGCCACCACCAGTGCCTCGGCCGCCAGTGTCTCGGCCGCCAGTGTCTCGCTCGCCAGTTTCATGGCCGCCAGTGTCATAGTCGCCTGCCTCGCGGTCGGCAATGCCGCCAGCGCGCAGGCCCTCGACAAGGTCTCGTTCGGGACCAACTGGGTCGCCGAAGGCGAGCACGGCGGCTTCTACCAGGCCCTGGCGGACGGCACCTACCGCAAGCATGGTCTCGACGTCACCATCGTTCCCGGCGGTCCGCAGGTGAACAACCAGCTTCTGCTGGCGGTCGGCAAGATCGATTTCTTCATGAGCGCGAACACGCTGCAATCGTTCGACGCGGTCGCGCAGGACATCCCGACGCTCTCGATCGCCGCGATGTTTCAGAAGGACCCCCAGGTTCTGATCGCCCATCCCGACCGCGGCATCAACGATCTCAAGGATCTGCGGGGGCTGACGCTGTTCATCTCGCAGGAAGGGTTCATCACCTACTTCCAATGGCTCAAGCGGGAATTCGGCTTCACCGACTCGCAGGTGAAGCCCTACACCTTCAACCCGCAGCCTTTCATCGTCGATCTCAACAGCGCCATGCAGGGCTACCTGACCTCCGAGCCCTATGCCATCGAGAAGATCACGGGCGTGAAGCCCAAGGTCTTCCTGCTCGCCGACAACGGGTTCGACAGCTATTCGACCCTGATCCAGGCCCGCCGCGACACCGTCGATCGCAAGTCCGACGTGGTGCAGCGCTTCGTCGACGCCTCGATCATCGGCTGGTACACCTACATCTACGGCGACAATCGGCCCGGCAACGACCTCATCAAGCGCCAGAACCCTGACATGACCGACGCGCTGCTCGCCTATTCGGTGGCGAAGATGAAGGAGTACGGCATCGTCAATTCCGGAGAGGCGGGCGAGCTCGGCATCGGCGCCATGACCGACGCGCACATGGCGAGCTTCTTCGAAAAGATGGTGAAGGCCGGCGTCGTCAAGGCGGGGCTGGACTACCGCAAGGCCTACACGCTGCGCTTCGTGAACAAGAAGGTCGGCATGGAGCTGCGGCGCAATTGACGCATTTTCCGAAGGAAGCGGCACGCTCACGATCGTCATCGCCGGGCTCGTCCCGGCGGTCCCGTTCAGGCCGGCACGGTGCTTCCCGGATCGGGATTTCCGCGATAAGCCCGGCCATGGCCAACTCCCGTGGGCCGGACGCGCTCTAGACCGCGCGATGAACCCGGCCCCCACCCCGACCGGCGAACCCATAGTTGCCCTCAAGGGCGTCCTCAAGCACTTCTCGAGCGGTACGCAGGCGCTCGATCGCCTCGATCTCGCGATCGCCCATGGCGAGTTCGTTTCCCTGCTGGGTCCGTCCGGCTGCGGCAAATCGACCGCGCTGCGCCTGATCGCCGGCCTCGGCGACCCCACCGGCGGGACGATTTCGTGGCGCGGGGCCAAGCCGGGGGCGCGGCGCAACGGGCTCGAGGTTGGCTTCGTGTTCCAGGAGCCGACCCTGATGCCGTGGAGCACGGTGGCGCACAACGTGGCGCTGCCTCTCGTGCTCGCCGGCGCGGCGCCGGACGTCGCGGAACAGCGGGTCGCCAAGGCGCTGGCCCAGGTGGGCCTCGCCGAATTTCGCGACGCCTATCCCCGCCAGCTCTCCGGCGGGATGAAGATGCGGGTCTCGATCGCGCGGGGGCTCGTCACCGATCCGCCGCTGCTCCTGATGGACGAGCCGTTCGCGGCGCTCGACGAGATCACCCGCTTCAGGCTCAACGACGATCTCATCGCGCTGTGGCGCGCGGTCGGCAATACCATCGTGTTCGTCACCCACTCGGTGTTCGAATCGGTCTACCTGTCGAGCCGGATCGTGGTGATGACTCCGCGCCCGGGCCGGGTCTTCGCCGACCTTGCGATCGACGCCCCGTTTCCGCGCGACGAGAGCTTCCGCACGTCCCCCGAATACGGCCGCTACTGCCGGATCGTGTCGCAGGCGCTGGCGCAGGCGATGGCGGAGGGCGCGCCATGAGCGATGCGCTGCCCTCCGATCGGCGGTGGCTCGCACCGCCGGGCTTCGGCTGGCCGCAGGTCGTGCTGCCGGTCGCGACGCTCGCGATCGGCATCGCCATCTGGGACCTGGTGGTACGGATCGGCCATCTGCCGCCCTACGTGCTGCCGGCGCCCGGCCGCGTCGCCGAATCGCTCGTCTCGAACTGGCCGATGCTGTGGGGCTCGCTCCTGGTCACGCTGGCGACCACCTTCGAAGGCTTGACGCTGGCCCTGGTCGGCGGCATCGGCCTCGCGATCCTGTTCAACCAGTCGCGCCTGATCGAGACCGCGTTCTATCCCTACGCGGTGATCCTCCAGGTGACGCCGGTGGTTGCGGTCGCGCCGCTGCTGCTGATCTATCTGCCGCAGCAGGCGGCGGTGCTCGCCTGCGCCTGGATCGTCGCGTTCTTTCCGGTGCTCGCCAATACGACGCTCGGGCTCAATTCGGTCGACCGCAATCTGGTCGATCTCTTCGAACTCTACGGCGCCTCGCGCCTATCGGTACTGATGCGCCTGAAGCTACCGTCAGCGCTGCCCTATATGCTCGGCGGGCTGAAGATCGCGGGGGGCCTGTCGCTGATCGGCGCCGTCGTCGCAGAGATTGCAGCGGGTTCTGCCGGTTCCGGCTCCGGCCTCGCCTACCGCATCGTCGAGGCGGGTTATCGCCTCGACATTCCGCGGATGTTCGCGGCGCTGATCCTGCTGTCGGCGGCGGGCGTCGTCATCTTCCTCGCGCTGTCGGTCGTCGCGCACCTGCTGCTGCGCCACTGGCACGAGAGCGCAGTGGCGCGGGAGCGGTAGGCCCCCGCGCGTCGACCGGGGCTTACTGGCCTGCGGGCACCGGGAACGGCTTGCCGCCCATCACCGTCGCGAGCACCTTGATGGTCCGGAGTTCGTCGGGCGAATTGACCGCGAGCGGATCGCGGTCGAGGACGGTGAAGTCGGCGAGCTTGCCCACCGTGATCGAGCCCTTTTCGTCGTCCTGCCCCAGCAGGTAGGCCGCCCCTAGCGTCACCGCGTGCAACGCGTCGCGCACCGAAATGCGTTCTTCCTCGCCGAGCACGCGGCCGGACATGGTCTTGCGGGCGCTCGCCGTCCACATCGAGAACAGCGGATCCACCGGCGTGACGGAGGCGTCCGAATGCAGGCTGAAGGGAATGCCCATGCGCTGCACGCTTCCGGCAGGATTGATGTCGCGCGCCCGGTCCGGCCCGAGAAAGGTCGAGTAGTGCAGGTCGCCCCAGAAGTAGATGTGGTTGGTGAACAGGTTCGTCGCGACCCCGAGCTGCTTCATTTTCACGAGTTGGGCCTGGGTCACCATTTGATTGTGCTCCAGGCGGTGCCGGTTCGCGAAGCGCGGCGCCTGCTGCTCGGCCCTCTCCAACGCCGTCAGCGCCATCGCGGTGGCCTCGTCGCCATTGGTGTGGATCACGGCCTGCAGCCCGCGCTTGTGCACCTCGAAGACCCACTTGTTCAGGTCGTCCTGCGAGATGTTGGCGACGCCGTTCTTGAACGACTTGTAGTAATAGGGCCACTGGAGCAGTCCGGTGTAGCCCTGGATGGAACCGTCGACCACGAATTTGACGCCGCCGAAGCTCAGCCGGTCGGTGTCGTGTTTGTGCAGCTCGACGAGATAGTCGAGGCCGCCCTTTTGCGCGATCTCTCCCGATTGAAACACCTGGATGAGCGGATTCATGACGATCCGGATGGGAAAGTTCGGATCGGCCGCCACCGTTTGATAGGCCTTGTAGCCGCCGGGGAAACTGCCGAAGGAAAGGTCGGCGAAGGTCGTCACGCCGACCCGCTGCGCGAGCTTGCTCGCATCCCAGGTGGCCTTCGTCAGCAGGGCGGCATCGAGCGGCGGCAGCTTCGCGACGAATGTCAGCGCCGCCTGGACCTCCTCGATTTCACCCGTTGCCTTGCCGTCCGCCTTGACGATGCCGGGGACGTTGGTCTGGTCGGTCACTCCGGCGATCTCGAACGCCTTGCTGTTCGCGTAATAGATATGCATCGAAAGATTTTCGATGAATATCGGATGACCATTGGAGATCGGATCGAGATCGGCACGGGTCAGCGGCGAATTGCCGTAGAATTCCGGCTGGTAGCCCCATGCGAGCATCCAACGTCCGTCCGCCGGCAATTTCGCCGCGGCGTTCTTCAGGCGATCGAGAACGGCCTGCTTGGTCTCCATTCCCTTGTTCATGATGCCGTCCGGCGAGGTCCGATCGAACCTGCCCACATAGACGCCCTGCCACAGCACGCCGGTGATCTGCGGATGCATGTGCGCCTCGATGAAGCCGGGAACGATCACGGCGTTCTCGAAACGCCGGTCGATCTCGACCTCCTGATTGGTCACCCAGCCGCGCACCTCGTCGAGGGTGCCGGTGCCGAGGATCTTGCCGTTGGTCACCGCGACGGCCTGCCCCGACGGCGTTCCGGGATCGAGGGTGACGATCGTCTTCGCCGTGTAGATCGTGATCTTCTGCGCAGCCGTGTCTGCGGCGGGAGCCGGGGCGGGAACAGCCACCGGAACGAGCGTATCGCTTCCGCGCGGTTCCCGCATGAGCTCGTTGTGAGCGGCGGCCAGCGTGGGGGCGGCCGAAAGCCCTGCGGCAAGGAAAAGCCGATACATCGTCCTCATGGGTCGCTCCCGGAGATGACCATGGTGTCTGCACCCATCCTGTACCGGACCAATGAAACCGAGGTGAACGTCGGACGCTCGTGACCCGTCGCGGTGAACAGGGCGCCTCTCGAAATCGTAAGACTGAGATCAAACTCTATGGGTTCGCTTGTCTTTCGGGCCAGGTTTCAACTTGCCCGGCGCGGCGCATGCCGTGACGACGGCCAGCCCCGCCCGTCGCGCATGGCGCCCATGGCATGTGCCCCCATGACTTGGTCCGCGTTCTTGCTATGTTGCCGCGACACAATTGCCGCGTGCCATTCTGCGCCGGCGCACCGTCTCGCGAGATACCGCCATCGACATGATCTCCGATACCGCCGCCCGCGATGCGGCCGCCCGCCGCTCGCGGCTGATCGGCATTGCGCTGATCTGCGGGGCGGTCGGTACCTTTGCCTGCCTCGACACCACGGCGAAGTATCTCGGCCGCGAGATCGCGGTGATGCAGGTGGTGTGGGCGCGCTACACCTTCGCCTTCCTGCTCACGTTGCCGATTTCCAATCCGCTGCGGCGGCCGGGGCTGCTGCGCACCGGCCGGCCGATCCTGCAGATCGGCCGCGCCACGCTGCTGCTCGGCTCGACCATGCTCAACTTCTTTGCGCTGCGCTACCTGCGGCTCGATCAGGCGCTCGCCATTGCTTTCTCGACGCCATTCCTGGTGGCGGCGCTGTCGGGGCCGACGCTCGGCGAATGGGTCGGGCCGCGGCGCTGGGCGGCGATCGCGGTCGGCATGGGCGGAGTACTGGTGGTGACCCGCCCGGGGTTCGCCGAGTTCCACCCCGCCGTGCTGCTCGCGGTGGCCTCGGCGTTCTGTTACGCGTTCTATTTCCTGTCGACCCGGATCCTGTCGCGCACCGACTCCAACGAGACCACCCTGTTCTATTCGAACGGGGTCGGCGCGGTGCTGATGCTGCCGGTGATTCCTTTAGTGTGGACGGCCACGACCCCCGGCCAGCTTGCGCTCATGGTGATGGCCGGCGCGCTTGCGAGCTTCGGGCACTACCTCCTGATCGTGGCCCACCGCCATGCGCCGCCGTCGTTGTTGTCGCCGTTCATCTACACCCAGCTCGTCTGGGTGGTGGTGCTCGGCTACGTGGTGTTCGGCGACGTTCCCGATGGCTGGACGCTGCTGGGTGCCGCCATCGTCATCGGCTCCGGCCTCTACATCCTGCATCGCGAGCGGACGAGTGGGCCACGCAGCCCCGCGGTGCCGATCGAAACGGGTGATTGAAAGAGGGGCTGAAACCCTGATACAGACGGGCGAAATCGCCCGTTCGGGGCGAGGCCCTTCGGTCCTTCCGCCCTTTCAGGTCCGGCATCCAAGGCAGGCTCATGAAGAAACCATCCCTCGCGCTGGCAACCGCGGTCGACCACGCCAATGACGACATCGGCGAGGAGACGCGGCTTCGTCTGTTCAAAACCCAGTTCGAACTCCGCGAGGCCGAGCAGCGGGCGTTCGACCTGTTCCTGCAGAACCTCGTCAAGGGCACCAGCCACCTGTCGCTCGGTCAGGAGGCGATTGCGGCCGGCTTCGCCGTCGCCATGAAGCCCGGCGATCTCTCGTTCTGCACCTATCGCGGCCACGCCCATACGCTGGCGCGCGGCGTGCCGGTGGAGGCGGTGCTGGGCGAGCTGATGCAGCGCGACAACGGCCTGATGCGCGGCAAGGGCGGCTCGATGCACCTCACCTCGGTCGAGCACGGCGTGATGGGCTCCTACGCCATCATCGGGGCGCATCTGCCGATCGCCTGCGGCGCCGCACTGCGGGCGCAGTACAAGGGGCAGGACGACGTCTCGGTCTGCTTCTTCGGCGACGGCACCACCAATATCGGCGCGTTCCACGAGGCGCTCAATTTCGCCGCGGTGTGGAAACTGCCGGTGGTGTTCGTGTGCGAGAACAATCTCTACATGGAATACACGCCGATCGGCGAGGTCACCGCGGTCGAGCACCCGGCGGCGGATCGCGCCGCGGCCTATGGCCTCGACCGCATCGTCATCGACGGCAACGATGCCGACGAGGTCTATCGCACCGCGCGGACCGCCTATGCCAGGGCCCGCGCCGGCGAGGGCCCCTCGCTGATCGAGTGCATGACCTATCGGCACAGCGGCCATTCCCGCGCCGATCCCGCGAAATACCGCCCGGAGGGCGAACTCGACGCGTGGAAGAAGCACGACCCGATCAAGCTCTACCGTGACCGGTTGAAGCAGTTCGGCATTTCCGAACAGGTCATTCTCGGCATCGAGGCCGAGGTCCGGCGCGGCGTCGACGAGGCGACCGAGAAGTGCAAGGCGGCGCCGCCGCCTTCGAACGACATCCTCTTCACGGACGTCTATGCCGATGGAGGCTTCGCATGGCGGAACTGACCTATCGCGACGCGGTTGCCCGCGGCATCGCCCAGGAGATGGCACGCGACCCCGACGTCATCTTCTTCGGCGAGGACGTCGCCAAGGCGGGCGGCGTGTTCAAGGCGACCGTCGGGCTGTTCGAGCAGTTCGGGCCGCGGCGCGTGCGCGACACGCCGATCTCCGAGCAGGCGATCATGGGCGCCGCCATGGGCGCGGCGATGACCGGGCTGAAGCCGATCGCGGAGATCATGTTCTCGGACTTCTTCGCGGTGTGCTTCGACTACATCGCGAACGAGTTCCCCAAGAGCCGCTACATGTCGAACGGCCAGCTCAAGTGCCCGCTGGTGGTGCGCACCGGCAATGGCGCCGGCTCGCGCTTCGGCGCCCAGCACAGCCAGAGCGTCGAGAACTGGTGCATGATGATCCCGGGCCTCAAGGTGGTGGCGCCGTCCAATCCGCGCGACGTCGTCGGGCTGATGGCGGCCGCGGTGCGCGACCCCGACCCCGTGATCTTCTTCGAGCACAAGTCGCTCTACGCGACCAAGGGCGAAGTGCCCGACGGCGAGATCGTCGACACGCTTGGGTCGGCGCGCATTTTGCGCCCCGGCAGCGATGCCACCATTCTCGCGCTCGCACTGATGGTGCCGCGCGCGCTCCAGGCGGCGGAGCGGCTCAAGTCCGAGCACGGCATCGACTGCGAGGTGATCGACGTGCGTTCGCTGGTCCCGCTCGACACCCAGACCATTCTCGGATCGGTGGCGCGCACGCACCGCTTGTTCACCGTGGAAGAGAACCCCCGGCTGTGCGGATGGGGCGCCGAGATCGTGTCGATCGTGGCCGACGAGGCGTTCTACGATCTCGACGGACCGCCGGTGCGGATCACCACCCCGCATATGCCGCTCCCGGCGGCCGACATCTTCGAGGACATGGTTCTGCCGACCGTCGACCGCATCGTCGAGACGGTGCGGCGCTCGCTGGCGGGATGAACCAGGTGAGGAGCTGGAATAATACAACCTCATCCTGAGGAGCCGGCGCAGCCGGCGTCTCGAAGGATGGCCCCACATGCTGCGGTCCGTGGCCATCCTTCGAGACGCCGTGCTGCGCACGGCTCCTCAGGATGAGGTGTCAACGGAGATTCTCCAACTCTGGGTGCGCGTGTAGCATCGTTTGATGGCCTTCCATGGGAGATTGCCATGTATGAAAATCTTCTCGCCGATGTTCCGACCGACCTGTGGATCGGCGGCAAATGGCGCAAGGCGTCCGACGGCCAGCGGTTCGACATCATCGATCCCGCCACCGAAAACGTCATCACTTCGGTGGCGAGCGCGAGCATCGACGACGCCAAGGCGGCGGTCGACGCCGCGCAGGGCGCGTTCGAAGGCTGGGCCGGCCGCAAGCCGCGCGAGCGCGGCGAAATCCTGCGCAAGGCCTATGAAGTGATCATGAGCGAAGCCGAGCGCCTCGCCAAGCTGATCACGCTCGAGAACGGCAAGGCGCTGAGCGACTCCCGCGGCGAAGTCGCCTATGCCGCCGAGTTCTTCCGCTGGTATGCCGAGGAAGCGGTGCGGAACCTCGGCGATCTTTCGCGCGCGCCGTCCTCCGGCGCCCGCATCTTCGTGCAGCACAAGCCGGCCGGAATCGCCGTCCTGGTGACGCCGTGGAATTTCCCGGCGGCGATGGCGACCCGCAAGATCGGGCCGGCGCTCGCCGCCGGCTGCCCGGTGGTGCTCAAGCCCGCCTCGGAAACGCCGCTCACGATGCTCGCGCTGATGCCGCTGCTCGAAGAGGCCGGCGTTCCGGCGGGCGTCGTCAACGTGATCCCGTCGCGGCGCTCGGGCTCCGTCGTGTCGGCCATGCTGCACGACCCCCGGGTGAGGGTCGTGTCCTTCACCGGCTCGACCGAAGTCGGCCGCAAGCTGCTCCACGAGGCCGCCGACAACGTGGTGAAGCCGGCGATGGAGCTCGGCGGCAACGCGCCTTTCATCGTGTTTGAGGACGCCGATATCGACGCCGCCATCGAAGGCGCGATGATCGCCAAGATGCGCAACATGGGTGAAGCCTGCACCGCGGCGAACCGGTTCTATGTGCAGGAGAAGGTTCACGACGCCTTCGCCGCAAAGCTCACCGAGAAGATGGCGTCCCTGAAGATGGGCAACGGCCTGCAGGACGGCGTGGCGCTCGGGCCGCTGGTCAACGCGGAAGGCCGCGACAAGGTGACGGAGCTGGTCGCAGATGCCGTGAAGAAGGGCGCCAAGGTCCTGACCGGCGGAACCGCCCCCGGCGGCAAAGGCTATTTCTATCCGGCCACGGTGCTGACCGCGGTGCCGGACGGCGCCGACATGCTGCGTGAGGAGATCTTCGGACCGGTCGCGGCGATCCAGACCTTCAAGTCGGAGGACGAGGTGATCCGTCGCGCCAACGACACCGAATACGGGCTGGTGGCCTATCTCTACACCAAGGATCTCAGCCGCGGGCTGCGGGTTTCGGAAAAGCTCGACTTCGGCATGATCGGTCTCAACCGCGGCCTCGTCTCCGATCCGGCGGCGCCATTCGGCGGCACCAAGCAGAGCGGCATCGGCCGCGAAGGCGCCCACGAAGGCATGATGGAATTCATGGAGACACAATACGTGTCGGTGAGCTGGTAGAATCTTTCGAGAATTGAGAGCGCCCGGATGGACATTTTGATGCCGCAGCTCGGCGAGACCGTCGCCGAGGGCAAGATAACCTCCTGGTTCAAGGCGATCGGCGACGCCGTCGAACCCGGCGACAATCTCTTCGAGATCGAGACCGACAAGGTGTCCATGGAAGTGCCGGCGACCTCCGCCGGCGTCCTCACGGAAATCCGCGTCGCTTCCGGCGAAGTGGCGCTGGTCGGCGCGGTGGTTGCGATCGTGGCGGGGGCGGCCGGTGAAGGCACAGCCGGCGGGCAACGACCCTCTCCCCCGCTTGCGGGGGAGAGTTGGAGAGGGGGAACGGGCGGTACGGCGGACTCAGGCGGCGGTGGCGGGGCAGGCGCCGCTTTCCCCTCCCCACCCTCCACCGCAAGCAGGGGAGGGAGCCCTGCCGCTCGCGCCGAATCTCCCTCGGCCCTATCCGTCTCACCTGTCCCCGCGACACCGGCCGCGCCGATCAAGCTCGATCCGTTTCGCGAGGTGCGCACGCCCGAGCGCAACTACGGGCCGGCGCGGCTCGCGAGCGGCACCGTCGCGACACCGCTGGCGCGGCGGCTCGCCGGCGAAGCCGGCATCGACCTCACCCGCATTGCCGCCTCCGGTCCGCGCGGCCGCATCGTCGCCCGCGACGTCGAGAAGGCGATCGAGTCCGCCCCGGGGCTGACCGCTCCAGGTAGCGTTTCCCCCGGCGCACGCCCCGCGCCGTCGCCCGACCGCATCAAGGCGCTCTACGCCGAGGGCAGCTACGAGGAAGTGCCGCTCGATTCCATGCGGCGCACCATCGCCGCGCGGCTCGTCGAGGCGGTCCAGACCATCCCCCATTTCTACCTGAGCGCGGATGTGCTCATCGACCGGCTCGAGGCGGTGCGCCAGGAGGCCAATGCGTCGATCCTGCCCGCACCCGCGGGAGAGCCGGCGCCCAAGCTCTCGCTCAACGACTTCATCATCAAGGCGCTGGCGCTGGCGCTGCAGCGGGTGCCGGCGGCCAATGCGGTGTGGGCGGAGGACCGCATCCTGCGGTTCAGGTCCTCCGACATCGGGGTCGCGGTGGCGCTCGACGGCGGGCTCGTCACGCCGGTGGTCCGCCAGGCGGACAGGAAGACGCTGCTCGAAATCTCCGCCGAGGTGAAGGATCTCGCCGCGCGCGCGCGGACCCGCAAGCTCAAGCCGGCGGAGCTCGCCGGCGGCGCCAGCGCGGTGTCGAACCTCGGCATGTACGGGGTCCGCGAGTTCTCGGCCATCATCAATCCGCCCCACGCGACCATCCTCGCCGCCGGCGCCGGGACGCGGCGGCCGGTGGAGACGGCGGAGGGCGGCATCGCCTTCGTGGGCCAGATGACGGTGACGCTGTCCTGCGACCACCGCGTCGTCGACGGTGCCGTCGGGGCGGAGCTGCTCGCCGCGTTCCGCCATTTCATCGAGCATCCGGTGGGGTTGATGATCTAGAGTTCATGGACGGCGCCGCTCGGGCGCCTGGGCACCTCTCCCCGCGTGCGGCGCGAGGGAGCAGAGGCGCCGCGCCACGTAACGCAGATGTGGGAATGCGGTAGGGTCGAGCCGGGCAATGGCCATGACAAGGTCCGCGCAATTCAGGAGAACGTCATGACGAGCAACAAGTCCGATCTCATCCTGGTCGGGCCGAAGAAGCCGGTCTTCCTCGAGCGTCTCGCCCCGGTCTTCAATGTCCATGTGCTCAACGACGCCGCGGACCGCGACGCCTTCTTTGCCGGGATTGCCGGCAAGGTGCGGGCGCTCGCCGTGACCTACTCCAATGAGAAGGTCAATTCGGAATTCATGTCGCGGCTGCCCAAGCTGGAGATCGTGTCGAGCTTCGGCGTCGGCTACGACCATGTCGACGCGAAATGGGCCGGCGCCCATGGCATCGTGGTGACCAACACGCCCGACGTGCTCAACGAGGAGGTCGCCGACACCGCGCTCGGCCTGTTGCTGTGCACGGTGCGGGAGTTTCCCCAGGCCGACCGCTACCTGCGCGCCGGCAAGTGGGAGCAGAAGGCCTATCCGCTGAGCGAGGCGACGCTGCGCAACCGCACCGTCGGGATGGTCGGCATGGGCCGGATCGGCAAGGCGATCGCCAAGCGCCTGGACGCCTTCGGGGTGCCGGTCGTCTATCATTCGCGGCGGCCGCAAGCCGGCCTTGCCTACAAATATTATCCCGACCTTCTCGCCATGGCGCGCGACGTCGACGTGTTGCTGGTGATCGTCCCCGGCGGTGCGGAAACGCGCAACATGGTTAACGCCGCCGTGCTGGAAGCGCTCGGACCAGACGGCATCCTCATCAACGTCGCCCGCGGCTCGGTGATCGACGAACCGGCCCTGATCGCGGCGCTGCGCGACAAGAAAATCCGCGCCGCCGGTCTCGATGTCTTCGTCAACGAGCCCAAGGTTCCCAAGGAACTCATCGCGATGGACCAGGTCGTGCTGTTTCCCCATCTCGGCTCGGCGTCCGCCCACACCCGCGCCCAGATGGATCATCTGGTGATCGACAACCTGCTGTCATGGGCGGCGGGGAAGGGTCCGCTGACTCCCGTGCCCGAGGCGATGCCGAAGTAATCCGGGCGAGGCTGCAAACCAGCTCCCCGCCGAGGGGGGTTGGCGACGGCGCAGGCGCTGGTATTATCCTAAGGATGCGAAGCCACCTCGCGATCGCCGTCCTCGTCGCCTTTGTCGGGACTGGGGCACAGGCCCAGCAAGCGCCGGCCGGGCTGTCCCCGGCCGCCGGCGAAGCATTCAAGTCCGTGCTCGGCAAGTGGGAAATCTCCAATGCCGACCGTGACCGCACCTGCATCGTCACGTTCCGCCCAGACCCCTCCGGCGGCGCCTTCAAGATCGAGCTGGAGAAATCCTGCGCGGCCCAGATGCCGGAGGTGAAGGACGCCGTCGCCTGGACCATCGGCGGTCTTGATCTGGTGCGCTTGATCGACGCCAAGGGCAAGGCGGTGATGGAATTCACCGAGGTTGAAAGCGGAACCTACGAGGCGCAGCGGCCGGGCGAAGGCGTGTTCTTCATGCAGAGCGCAGCGGTAGCGGCGAGCCCGGTCGGGCTGGCCGCCGACCAGATGGCCGGCGACTGGAATCTGGTGCGCGGCTCGGGCAAATCGGTGTGTACCATCACGCTGACCGACACCGCGGCCGGCCAGGACAATTTCACCCTCAAGCTCAAGCCCGGCTGCGACGCTTTCGTGACCCGGTTCGGGCCGGCGTCCTGGTACATGGACCGCGGCGAGCTGGTGCTCAAATCGGCGAAGGGGCAATTCTGGCGCTTCGAGGAGAGCGACCCTGTCAACTGGACCCGCGTTCCCGAAGGACGAGAGGCCATCTCGCTGGTGCGCCAGTAGCGCGCGCGTGCCTCGCTGCGACGGTCTTTCCTGCGGCCTCACGCCGGCTTTGATCGCCGTCGCACTCCTGGTGCCAGGCGCAACCGCCCTCGCCCAAAGCTCCGCAGAGAGAACCGCCACAGCGGCGAGCGGCTTTGGCGTGACGCCGCCGCCCGGCTACGCGGCCGCGCCGGCGGCGCCGGCTTCGCCCTCGGAAGTGGGAATCCTCGTCACCCGCGTCGGGGAGGAGGAGACCCGGTGCCGGGTTTCGCTCGAGACGATCCCCGGCTTTTCCCAGTTTTCCCAGGACGAGCTCAACCGCGAAGCCGACCGACCGAACTTCGAGGAGTTCTACCGCGACAGCGTCGGCGGGTACTACACGGTGGCCACGGTTGCGCATTTCGACCCCGCCGGCGTGCGCGGTGCCGTCCTGCGTGCAACATCCCGGGAGAAGCCGGCGACGCCGGGCTGGCGCTCCGGCCTGCCGACGGTCATCTTCATGTTCTATACGCCGCGCGGCCTCACCAAGGTGACCTGCACCGCGGCGCCGGCGGTGTTCGATGCACGACGTGCCGACTTCGACGCCGTCGCTAATGCCGTCACTTTGCCGCCTTAGCGTTGCTTGCTGCCGGCCCGGGCGTCGCGTGTCCGCAGTCTTCGACCGGGACCTGTATTCCGGCCCGATCCAGCGCGCTTTCTCGGGAGAAACCGATGTGCCGAAACATCCGCACGCTTTTCAACTTCGACCCGCCGGCGACGGAGGACGAGATCCGCGCCTCGGCGCTGCAGTTCGTCCGCAAGCTGAGCGGATTCACTCATCCCTCGAAGGCGAACGAGGCGGCGTTCGCGCAGGCGGTCGAAGAGGTGTCGGAGACGGCGCGCCGTCTGCTCTCTTCCCTCGAGACCAACCGGCCGGCGCGCGACCGTGAGGTCGAGGCGATGAAGGCCCGCGCCAAGTCGCGCGAGCGGTTCGCTGGAACGTGACCCAAAACACCGCGCCGCGGGCCCTTGAGATGACGAAACACGCGGGCGGGTGTCATTGCGGCAACCTCGAAGTGCGCCTGTGGCTGTCCAAGCGACCGCAGGATAGCCGCCTGCGCGCCTGCGCCTGCTCGTTCTGCCGCGGCCACAGCACCCGCACGGTTGCCGATGTCGAGGGGCGGGCCGAACTGCGGGCCGCCGATTGGTCGCTGGTCGAGCCCTACCGCTTCGGCTCCCGAACCGCCGACTACATGGTGTGCCGCCGCTGCGGCGTCTATGTCGCGGCGGTCTGCGAGACGGCGTCCGGCACCCGCGCCGTGGTGAACGTAAACTGCCTGCCGGACCGCGCGGCGTTCACGTCGGAGCCGGTCATCCCCGACTATGATGGCGAGACGACCGCGACGCGGCTGTCGCGCCGCGCCGTGAACTGGATGCCGATCGTTGTCGTGCGCGAAGGCGCAAGAGAGTCCGATTAACAGATCTCCGTGCCGCCCGCCTATTCCGGCATGATCTCCGGCTTATTGGCAGGGAACTGGGCGACAACCGAAGGATCGATATTGAGGTGCTGGGCCACCAGCGCGTGCGGCGTATGTGCCAGCCAGTCGGACAACGACACGTCCTCGAACCGGTTGCTGCGGAACACCTCGAGGAACACCAGGTCGGTATCGCCGGTGTTCTGGATGAAGTGGCCGAGGTTGCGCTTCACATAGCCGATGTCGCCGGGCTTGAAGTTCTGGGTCACCACCTTGGGGCCGACGTTGAACACCGTCATCGCTCCCTGGCCGGCAATGTAGTACTGCCACTCGTCGGCGTTAGGATGCCAGTGCATTTCGCGCAGCCCGCCGGGGTGTACGGTGACCTGCGCGGCCGCGATCGTCAGCGATGCCTTGAAATTACGGCTGTCGGCGACGCGCGCTTCGCCGCCCCTGGTCTTGCGGGTCGGCGCCATGCCGCCGAGCTGAAAGGTCGAGGAGTTCGGCATGCGGCCGACGCTGCCCGCGGCCTGCGCCTGGTCCTGGGCCAGCGGTCCGGGCATCTGGCCCTGGAAGATGTAGAGGTCGTGCAGCGGGATGTTCTTGAACGTGTCGGCGGGCAGGCCGAAATTCAGCGCCAGGATGTCGGGCGGCGTGTGGGCGAACCACTCGTTGATGAGGAGCGTGTTGTATTCCGTCGCCTTGCCGTCGTCGAAGCAGAGAATGAACTCGCCGCCGTCGTCGCCGATGCCCTGCAGCGAATGCGGCATGCCGGAGGGGAAATACCACAGGCCGCCCTCGACGACGTCCTCGACGTTGGAGCGGCCTTCGCTGTCGATGGTGGTGACGCGGATGGCGCCCTTGGTGACATAGGCCCATTCGGCGGCCTGGTGCCAGTGCAGCTCGCGGATGCCGCCGCGGGTCAGGCGCATGTCGACGCCGGAAATCTCCTCCGAGATCGCGAAGTCCGCCTGGGTGACCTGGCGGGCCCAGCCGCCGTTCTGGATGCGCCGCGGCGCATTGTTGAAGGAGGCCCAGAACATCGGCATGTCGCCGACATTGGTGGGGGGCGGTGAGAACGCGGCAGGGAATTGGGAAGCGATGGCGGGATTCTGCGGACCGGGGTCGGTCAGGCTCGCCGGGTTCCCGGTGGTGTTGATCGCTCCCTGCGGCGGCTCGTCGGGATTGCCATAGGACGCCGCATTCGCGGCCGCCGCCGTAGCGACGGTGCCGGCGGCTGCGGCGAGCACTGTACGTCGGGATACCGGATCCATGGGAGCTCCTCCTCGGGGTTGGGCGTGGGTTGGGAGCTCCCGCAATAGCAGATCGCCCCTGAATGCAATATTACGGTCGGAACCGCGATGCATCAGGCGGCTTTCGCCGCCGCCCTGCGGGTCGGCGCGAAATTTCGCCCTATCCGAGCTCGAACGTGGTGATCCCGAAGATGCGGGACTGCGCAACCGGGCGGATCGGACCGGTATACATCCGCGCCGTCTCGAAGATCGGCACAAGCCCGTGCGCCGTCGCCAGCGCGACGGCGTCGCGGTTGGGCTCGATGACGTCGAGGAAGACGTCGCCAGGAGCCGCGGCGCACAGCGATGAAAACACCGCTTCCGCAGTCGCGCGATCGTCGGCGATCAGCGGCCCGATCTTATGGCCTTGGCGACACGGCCGGATCACGCCCCAGGCCGCAAGCCGCCCGTCTCGCGGCAGGGCGCGCCCGAGATGCCCCGGCGCGCCGCGCCATGCCCGCAGGAAGGACGGACGCGGGGCGGGAAACACGGTGGCGTCATCCGCTTCGATCGTGCGCAAGGGGATGTCCTTGAGGTCGACGACATCCGGCGCCGGCGCCGGGAGGCTCGGCACGCCGCCGAAGCGGATATTGCGATGGGCGAGCGCGAACCCGGATTTGCGGTAGTTTTCTTGCTGGGTCACGACGCCGTCGAGGCCGATCGTGCGGGCGCCCGCGTGCGCGATGGCCGCGCGCCAGGTCCGAAGCCCGAACCCGCGTCCGCGCAAATCGAGTCGCACGATGTAGAAGCCGAGGAAGGCGAAGCGGTCGTCGTAGTTCACCACGGAAATGGTCGAAGCCGCCGCGCCGTCGAGCTCGCCGATGTAGAAGCCGTCGGGATCGACGGTGGCGAAGCAGGCGGGATCTCCGGGCCCGGGATTCCAGCCCTCCGCGGCGGCCCAGTCGCCGGCGAGCGCAATCTCGCCTGCTTTCATCACGCGAACGGTGAAGAGATCATTCATCTCGATCGGCCGATCCTCTCGCGGGCCGCAGGGACTATGGGCTCCGCACTTCGCCGCACCCGGCGCACCTGATCGACCGTTGATTACACCAAAATGTGAAGCGATCCCTATCAACCCGAGCACTCCCGACGCGGAGAGAACGGCATTCCGGCGGCCAGACAATCCCCGAATGGCCACTCTCCGTACACGCACGGCCATCACGAGCTGGTGAGAGCCGCCGCGGGAATTATCCGCCGGCGCGGCGGTCTTACACTCATCACAGGCGCGTCCTTGCGGAACGATCCGACGGCCTGTGCCGGTCGATTTCGCCGGCGGCGAACCCCGGCAATCCCGATCGAAATACGATTGAAATGAAACAGGAGAACCAGACATGTCAGCCCGCTTCGCATTCGCCGCGCTCGCCACGTTTTTGTCCATTGTCGCCGTCCAGGATTCGGCGTTCGCTCTCGGCTACGCTCCGGTCACGCATGCATCCCGTCTCAATCCGCATGTCGATCGCGCACGGCCGTCCAGCGTCTCAGCTTGGTTCGGCCAGCAGTCTTCGCAGTTCGTGGTGCAGGATCGGAATTACGAGGGCTATCCGCGGGCTATGGATTGATCCGCCCGGGTTGGTCCAGCAGCGCAACTGTCGTTTCCCGCCGGAGGGGCGCCGCGAGGCGCCTCTTCGTCTGGCTTGGCGAGATCGTGCATTGTCGGAAGCGAGGAGGGTTCGCTAAATCAGCCGTAACCCCTTCAAGCTCGCGTGCCCCTCCTTGCCGACGATGATGTGGTCGTGCACCGAAATGCCGAGCGGCTTCGCCACCTCGATGATCTGCTGGGTCATCTGGATGTCCGCACGCGACGGCGTCGGATCGCCGGAGGGATGGTTGTGCACCAATCTTCCATCAGCGCGTATCTCATTGAACCAACAAACATTTTCGTCGGAGTCAGAATTCGGTGGGGTCTGGGTCTGGGATCGGTAGTCGATGATCCAACGTGAACATCATCCTCGGTAACGTGTCCGCGTACTCCGTTTGCTCGACGCACGTTTGATCACGAACAACTTTACATCAGTCGTCATAAGTCTCAAAGATCGACATGCGTGACGACAGATCAAACAACGTTGAAAAGCAAACGCATTGATGTCCGCAATCTGACGCCGTCGGACTTCCAGGCACTTAGACACCTGAGCGCGACAAGATTAGCCTCGCAATTCCGAAGCACCACAAGCCCGACGGCATATTACCGTCGGGCTTGTCGTTACTATCTCCCGGATACCCGGTCCCAGACGCGGCGCCAGAAGCCTGGTGTTGCCCTGGGCGCAGCGGCCTGAACGGGAGTTCTCGACCTTCTGCGCCTTTCCGTAGAACTGCGCCTTGGCGGCGCGATCACGACGGCGCTCGGCTTCGACCTGCTCGTCACTCCACGAGCCGGCTTCGATGACCTTGCCGCGGTCAATCACGTAGTGTGATCGGCATTTCAGCGTCCAACTGCCGATCGACGGACGAAGCGAGATGGTCTCGCCGTCGAACGTCATTTTCCAGTCCGTCGGCGTGAAGGGCGCGACAACCTCCTCGCCGCAGCCGCAGCAGCAACTGTGGGCCGATGTCGCGTATTCCATCGACACATAGAGAACGCCTGCCTCAAGGCGCTCGGGGATGTGTTCGACAAAACGATGCTCAAGTCGCTTGTGCTGCATCACGCGAGGTCTCCGTTGATCAGCATGTTGCCGTCAGTGGTGTAGGTGCAGTGATGCGCGCGCTCTAGGTCCCGGTAAAACCCGCGGATCTTCTTCCACTTCACGACCGCCAAAACAGCATTCAGGGCGTTGAGGTCCGCGACCTGGATGTTGGATGCGTAGATGTCCTCCGCGCCGCCGCCGACGAAGGAAAAGCGCTGCCGCGCATGATCGCGCTTCTCCGGCGTGCTGGCAGTCATCCTGAGGATGCCGCCGAGCGATCCGTCGTCGAGCTCGAGACCCATGCCAACATCGACGAACGCGGCCCCAATCGCCTCGAGCTTCTCCACGATCAACCGCTTCGCGTCTCCCGCGTCGAGGGAAAGGAACGCGAAGGTCACGCCATCCAGAAGGTGGATGTTGTCGGCGCCGAGCGCGACGTCGTGCGCCACGATGTTTCGGTGCATTCGGCTGTAGATCCGCTTGAGATAGTCGACCTTCTTCGGCGCCTCACGCAGTTCCTCCAGACTCGGAGCGCCGGGCGCGCGAAACGCATTGTGGGTCAGGAACTCGTCTTTATCGAAGAGCCGGATTTCGCGGACCGGCGTCTTGGCGACGAAGTCCAGGATGTAGCCCCCGGTGCCGCCGACGCCGATAATGGCGACCCGCTCGTTGACCAGGCGCTCGGTCAGCACGCCGATCCCGACACGGTCGGAGGCCGTCTCAACGTAGTTGAAGACGCTGTCTTCCTCCTCTTCCGGTTCGCGGAACGTACGCGGCGTCACGCCGGCTTTCAGCACGGCCGCCGGGCCCGCGATAATGTTCGCGTAGCTCGTCATCTTGTGGTGGTAGTCCGTGTAGCCGCCGTCGGGCTTGCTGGAGAAACTGTGCGTCGCCTTCAGGCCGTGGCCGAGATCGAAGACGCCGGCCGCATGCGAGATTCCCTGGATGCGCGCGCCATCGGCGCGGCAGGGGAAGTCGCCGTCCCAGTGGACGACGTGGGTGTCGGGCGTGCGCGTTTCATCTCCGGCCAGCGTGAGGCTGGAGATGAGGGTGCCGATGCGCACCTCACGGCGCGCATCGACATAGGGCACCTCCCGCATGACGAGATACCCGCCCTGCTGCTGGACGAAGTAACCTTCGTCGCGCAGCCGTTTGAGGTCGGAATTACGACTGAACAGTGCGCGTGACATTGAACACCGTGCCCTTCTTCTTGACGTCGACCGAGCCGCCGGCCCCGAGCTCGCCGGCGTGCGGCGTTGACGCCGCGTGCCGGTAGGTCATCGAAAACACGACATTCGGCTCATGCTGGCCCGGGAAGGCAAGCTGGACGATCGCTCGAACGTCACCGTGCGTGCGTTCACCGTGCGGGGCCGCGAGTTGACGATGATTTCGAACGTCTTCCGCGTAGTAATGAACCGCTCGATGCCGGGCTGGGTCAGATCGATCAGTTCGCCAAGTTCGATCAAGCGGTCTTCGCCGCCCGGGACCTCGAGGAAAACGCCTTCCCCATCGCCGGGTTTGGCGAGGCCGTAGAGCACCGTGCCGCTGATGACGGGCTTGCCCCAGCGCAGCTCGTCGTCGTTGAGGGTGAGCTTGAAGTCGCGGTCGGTCAGGAAGGCCACGAACCGCTCGGCGCCGCGCTCCCGAAGGTCGAACGGCTCGTCGAGCCGCACGTCTTCGAAGTCGCCCGACGGCATGATCGCGAAGAGGCTGTAGCCGTCACGCGGATCGAGAGCCGCGGCCTCAAGCAACTGGCGGCCGAGCGGTACGGGATCACTCACCTGCCGGGACTGGAAGTTGAGATCGCCCTGCGCGAAGAGGAAGCGATACCCCCGCGCCGGACGCAGTGCCCGGCCTTCGCGCAGGGCGTCGCCGAGGTCGTCGTAGTCGAGAAGTTCTTCAGTGCTCATCAGATTGGGTCCTTTAGGTTTGCCGAGGCAATGCCGCGGCTCTAAGGGTCCAATCGGAGCGAGTTTGGCCGACCGGTAAGGTCAGGCGAACTTTTTTTGCAGGGGACCGTCGGGGGTCAGGCCGCATATGAAGAAGGCGGGGCAGTTCGGACAGGTGCGTGACGAGACTTCGGCCGGAAACCGGCCGGCCCGGATGTCGCCGAGAAATTTCGCGAGCTTGTCCTTGCGCCCCCTTAACTCCCGGTCCGACAAGGAGAGCAGATGCACCTCGCCGTCGGAGAGGTGGACGAGCTCCGCAACGGCGCCGGGAAAGGCCTGCTTGACCGCGAGGATGAGCGCCGCTGCGCCGACGTCCTTGCTCTCAGCCGATCGCAAATGACCCGTGCGGATGCGGCGCACGGCCCGGACCCCGTCCGGCCGCACCAGCACCTCGTCCGGCCGCACCGTGATCTCTTCCCCGCCGAAGGTGAGACTGAGCGCGATTGGCGGCTCGACGACCGCTCCGGCGCGGTTCGACAGGAAAAAACGCAGCATCGTCAATGCGAGGTCGCGGAATTCAGCGCGATACCCGTGGTCGGCAAGGCCCTCGCCGGCAAGCGCCGTGTTGGTGCGATCTTCCAGGTCGCGCTCGGTCATGGGGTCGTCCGACGCGATCACCATCTCGACCACCGAGCGAACCGCCTCGTGCAGATGCATAAAGGCAGTCGCCGTTCGCCGACCGCCGACCTGCAGGATATGCGTGTAGAAGAATTGCCGGGGGCAGGACTCATAAAGAGCAAGCTGCGGTGCGCCAAGACGCATTCGTCCGTCGATGACCAACTCCACGCCGCGCGCTTCCGCTGCCACCGGAAGTGCGCGCGCTGGCAGGACCGACCGCCGTGTCAAGGTCGTCCCAAGACGGTCGAGGAACGGGACAGCGGCCGATTGTGGCTCGTTACTCTTCTCCAGTCGGCGCATAGAGGATCAAACGATCGCGGGCGCGCGACTGCGCCACGTAGAACAGGCACTCCTGCTCTTCGGCCTGGCCGCGCGGACGCCTCCAGCGCGCTCCCTTCGGCGCCCGCGATCATCCCGTCGGGCGTCGGAAGGGCGGCGCCGGCGGCGTGCGTGGGATCGTATCGCTGTTGAGCGGAGAGATGAACGCCGCCGAACTCCAGGCCCTTGGCGCCGTGGATGGTCATCAGACGCACCGCATCGAGATGTTGCGCCGCCGCCGGCAACTGGCGCAGGTCGCGATCATCGCCGAGACGGACAAGCCTGCGCACACGATCGAGCAGGCGCGTGATGGGTAGCCCGCGTCCGGCCGGGCGGACCCGCACGAAGTTGAGGAACTGCCAGATCGCGATGCCGCAGGTGCGATCGGCGAGGTCCGCCGACGTCCCAAGGCGGGCGGCGATGCGCGTGCGATCGAGCAACAACGACGCGAGCACGGTCCAGGGTGAAGCTGTTTGGTCGAAGCCATTGAGCGCGACCGCAAGCCGGGCGAGCGCCTGGCACGGCCGGCATCGCTTAGGCCGGGGGATCGTATCGACCTGCTGGAGCCAGCTGCCCGGAGTGTGCTCGCCGGTCACGCAGGTGCTCGAAGATCGTCGCCACGTCCCGCGAGAGGTAGCCGTGAAGTCGGGCCAGCAGGCGAGCGCGCACTAAGCCCATGGCGGCGCCGATCGACAAGGGACCGAAAGCAGCGCCAGGAGATCCTTAACCTCTGCCCGCTCGAACAGGCTGCCCAGAAACAGCACCGGCACGCCGAGCCGTTCGAGGTCGTGCCCCGACGTGCGACAGCTTCTCGTTTGCCGGTGCAAAGGACCGCCTGCTCCCGATAGGCGTAGCCCTCGCGGCGAAGCTCCTCAATCGCTTCAGTCCAAGGCTCACTTGCTGTTGCTCAAGCGCGCTGAACCGTCCGCAACTCAGGTTTTTGACCTTGGCCGTCGCGATCCGGCTCAAAGACCGCTCTCCGCGTCTCCGGCGCGCATCGTGATTGCAAAGCCGGAAAAGGCTGGCGACAATCTCCGGCACCGAGCGATAGTTGCGCTTCAGCCGGTCGCGCTTGGCGCCCGGAAAGTCCTCTTTCCCAAACCGGGGTCATATTAAACGACGAGGCGCCTCGGAAACCGATAAATCGACTGCTTGGCGTCTCCGACCATCCAGAGGTTGCGGCCATCCGGCCGCAGCGCGTTTAGCAAGCGCACGCTGCTGCGGTTCACGTCCTGAAGACTCGTCGACCAACACCTGATCATACTTGCGCCGGCGGCGTCGCGCAGATCGCCGCGTCGTCCGCGAGCAATCGTACCGGCTAAGGACGAGGTCGCCGAAGTCCACGCAATTCCGTTGCGCATGCGCTGTACATAGCCGCGTAAACGCGGGCGACCTCCCTGGCCGTTCGCCCGCTCGCTTGCGTCGGGGAGACCGCGGCTGCGCCAGTGTCGCGCGGGCAAGCGCGGCGTACTCCTCGGCTCGGCGACCTCGTCCTTAGCCCGCGAGACGGCGGCCGCATGTCGGCGCTCATCTGCGTTGGGTCCTAGAGGCTCAGGTAGTGCCGGAGCCCAAGGCGCGGAAGCTGCTCCTCCAGCAGCTCGAGCAGCCCCCGTCTCGATCGATGATCCGCGGGTCCTGGGGCAGGCCGGCCCCGCGTGGAGCCGAAGCAGATTCGAGGCCGAAGGCGTGAAAGGTGCCCACCCAGATCAGGGCCGCCGCGGCGGGCGTGAGCGGTAGATCCGCTCGATCATCTCGCCGGCCGCCTTGTTCGAGAAGGTCAGCAGCAGGATGCGCCGCGGCTCGACGCCTCGAGAAGGACTTCCACGCGCGCGATCAGCGTGCGCGTTTTGCCGGTCCCGGGACCCGCATCGAGCAGGATCAGCTCTCCGCGGTGCGCCGCCGCCGCCGCTTGCAACGGAT
>CAWAEZ010000003.1:0-366938 GCA_963781195.1 uncultured Alphaproteobacteria bacterium
AGGGATAGGACCTTGGCCGGTGATCCCATCATTGTGCGCCGCAAAAGCACAAATAGCGAATTGTTCTTTTTTCGAGAGTGTCCTTACAAAGGATAAGGGATGCAGCGGGGCACAGCAGAACTGAGCGACCGGCGTGTCGACATCGAGCGGCGATCAGCGCCGCTCGCCGGCGGGTCGAGACGCTGCGTGCTCCCGAAGCCATGCAAGCTCATAGCCCACGATCGAAGTGGGGACGTTCGGCCGGAACGATGGATTACCAAGCGCGCGCTGCGACGCAGCGCGCGACGGGGCACTTGCAGATATTCGTCGAGGTCGGCGACGCGGCTGGCACACCGAGAACTTGCCGACCGGAAGCGGATTCTCGACGCCAATTCTCGTGCGGATCGCGGTTTGCGTGCCGGACGTCGGGCGGTTAATATTCGAAGCCGCTGCGTGCGAGGGGCTCGCTGGTGAGCAAATCTTCGGTGTGGAGGAAGAGATGCCGGGCCCCTTCAACTTGAATTGCCGCCATGAAGGCATGACCGTGGAATCCGAAGGGAAGGCACCGTTCGATCCCCAAGCCTTTCTTGCCCGAGCAAACGGGTCGAGATCCATCTTCCATTGTCAAGTCAATCAGGTAATTTTCTCGCAGGGAGGCATGGCAACTCCGTCTTTTATATCCAAGACGGGAAGGTCAAGCTCACCGTTGTTTCCGAACAAGGAAAGGAGGCTGTAATCGCAATCCTTGGGATGGGTCAATTCTTCGGTGAGGGTTGCCTGGCCGGTCAGCCCATTCGCATGGCCACAGCGATTGCGATAACTGAATGTAAGATCATGAGGATTGAGAAGGCCGCCGTCATCGCCGTCCTGCGTGAACAGCCGCATTTACGGAGATTTGGTTTCATCTCTTGGCCAGAACCGCCCGTATCGAAGCGGACTTGATTGATCAGTTGTTTAATTCCAGTGAGAAGCGGTTGGCACGGGCGCTTCTTCTGTTGGCAAATTTTGGCAAGGAGGGCAAACCGGAGCAGTGGCTGTGGAGGTGAGCCAAGCCACCCTCGCGGAAATAATCGGCACTACGCGCCCGCGTGTGACGCATTTCATGAACAAATTTAGACAATTAGGATTTATTGAGTACAATGGTACCTTGAAAGTCCACAACTCATTGCTGAGTCGGCGAAGGATGTCTAAACGGCCATGGGCTGCGCGTGGCGACCACGTCGTCGATGGATGACTGTGTGGTCACTCGCATTGCCAAGGCATCCATGATCGCCACGCTCCATAACGAGCCGGAGTTTTCCGAGCTGTTTATCTCGTATCTATTGGCTCGTAACACTCGGGTTGAAGAGGACCTGGTCGATCAATTGTTCAATTCCAGCGAACGGCGCCTTGCTCGATTGCTGTTGCTCCTTGCAAATTTCGGCAAGGACGCGAGACCGGAGCCGGTCGTCGGAAAAATCAGTCAGGAAACATTGGCCGAGATGATCGGCACTACCCGTGCGCGCGTCAGTCATTTCATGAACAAATTTCGTAAATTGGGGTACATCGAATACAATGGGCATCTTAAGGTGAACAATTCGCTGTTGAACGTGGTCTTGTACGACAAGCCTGACTCCGACGACAAGACGCACCTCGGCGCCCGGCTGAGGTAGGCCCTGCGTCTCAGGGCCCGCCACCCCAGGCACGCGCTTCCGCACCCCGAAACCGGCGGGAGTAAACTTACCACCATTGCCTCGCTCGTAAGCCTCCGGTGACACTTTCAATTACCCACAATTCCAGATGTTGGCCCAAGTGAAGTCTTTTTCGTCAAAACTTGAATCGCTGGAATCGCTTGTGATTCATTGCTGAGCACCTGATTCGCGACCCGGGGGTGCTCCATAAATCTTTCCGCAATAGCCCGCGCTGCGGGCAGCGAAGGCAATTCTACCGTCGAAGCCGAGACGTGGGTTGATCGAGAGGTAGCTGGGTGCGAGTTTCCGGATGAGCGACTTGCCAAAAGGTTCCGCAAACTACTTGGGCGGATCGGAAGCGCCATGGGTCGGAGCATCCCACTGGTATGCCAGGATTGGGCAAACACCAAGGCTGCCTATCGCTTCTTCTCCAATGACCGCGTCAGCGAAGAGGAGATTCTGACCGGCCATTTTCAATCGACCAGAGATCGGATAGCGGCGAACGGGGGCCCTCTCTTGGTGCTGCACGATACGACTGAATTTACATTTCAGAGAGAGAAGAGCCACGCGATCGGCATGACGTATCGAATCAACAGTGGACGCGACAAAGCTGGGCGACTGAGGTCGCACACGGTGTGCGGGATTCTGATGCATTCGAGCCTGGCGGTGACGATGGAAGGGATCCCCCTGGGGCTGGCTGCCATCAAGTTCTGGACCAGGAAAAAGTTCAAGGGAACCGCCGCGCTCAAGAAGAAGATCAATCCGACCCGGGTACCGATCGAGCAGAAAGAAAGCATCCGGTGGTTGGAGAACATGAAGCAGGCGACAGAACTGCTCGCCGATCCGGGGCGGTGCGTCCATATCGGCGATCGCGAAAGCGACATCTTCGAGCTTTTTTGTACGGCCCAGGAGCTTGGTACCCACTTCCTGGTGAGAACCTGCGTCGATCGGTTGGCCGGCGACGGTGACCACACGATTGCCGATGAAATGGACGAGGTTGAGGTCAAGGGTCTTCACTGCATCGAGGTCCGAGACAACAATGGCGATCCGGCTGACGCTGTCCTGGAGATCAAGTACCGCCGGATTCGGGTCCTGCCGCCGATCGGAAAGCAGAAGCAATACCCTACGCTGACCTTGACGGTCATCCACGCCAAAGAGCGTGAGGCGCCCAAGAACAGAAAGAAAATCGAGTGGAAGTTGATCACTGACCTACCGGTCCGATCCCGCCAAGAGGCCGTTGAGAAGCTCGAATGGTACGCGATGCGGTGGAAGATCGAGGTCTTCCACAAGATACTGAAGTCCGGTTGCAAGGCCGAAGAGTCGAAGCTGAGAACCGCAGAACGGCTCGTGAACTTGATCTCCGTCTTTTGCATTCTGAGCTGGCGGGTGTTCTGGATGACGATGATCAACCGTTCGGCACCAGAAGCTCCGCCGAGCATCGCTCTGACCGGGACGGAAATCGAACTGCTTGACCGCCTCGTCAACGACAGAGGCAAAGCATTCACTCACCGGAAGACTATCGGCACCTACCTGACCAAGATCGCCAGACTGGGCGGCTATCTCGCGCGCGCCACCGATCCGCCGCCAGGAAATATGGTCATGTGGAGAGGATTGTCGCGCCTCACGGATATCGAGTTGGGCGCCGTCATCGGAGCGCAAATTGTGGGTAATTGAAAGCCGGTGACACACCTCGCCGAGGGGCTCGCTGCGACGTTGCTGCTGCTCGCGCCGGCCCCGTGGAACGGCTTTCGTTTCTGCAGCACGACAGCGGCGGCTACCTCGCCCGCTGGTCGTGGCCGGTCCACGGAGCCCCCTCAACCGATGCGCCACTCGCGATCTTCCAATTGCTGCGCTCGAGGTGCTCGATGATGGAGCTATGCGGGAATCTGGGTGACGACGTTTGATTGAAAGGCGGCGTATCGAGGCGGGTGTCGAGCCTGCCAGAACCTCCCGTAAGGAAGCGATACGCCATGTCGAGAGATACACCTTCATCCCGTTTCGTCAGCCTGAAGCTATCGAATGATCCCCTGACCGAAGTTGCACTTGAAGGTGCGCAACGAATGCTGGCCCAGGTGCTGATCGCGGAAGCCGACGCCTCGAATTCCCCGCTGAGCATTGGGACCGTCTGCGCGCATCAAACCCGATCGAGAGCGTGTTTTCGTCATCGAACGGCACGAACGAAGAGACTTTGTCGGCGACGACCGCGGGCTGTTTTCGGCGGAGCTCGATCTCGGTAGGCGCTGCTGGTTCTTCCAACGCAGGCTGAAATGCCGCAACCAATCGGCGCGTCCTGGGGCAGAATTGACACTTAGACTGGATTAGGCGGCCCGAAGAGAGGCAGCATCATCAGGGCTGGCGGCGTCACGCAGAAGAGGAAAGCAAGGGGGGTCCAAGTCACCTCAGTGATCTCCCTAGCGTTATCCCGAACGCCGCACGTGGAGACTGATCCCGCGCGCGGCCGATACGAGCAAGGGCGTTAGTCGCGCCTCAGGATCAAAGTTGGAATCATCTATCGATCACGACGCCTCGGCGCCCCCCACAACCGTCCCGCAGCCGCCCAATCGCATCAGCGTTGTGACGCATAAATTCGGCCAGTATAGGGGGCGCCCGAGGCCCACTTGGAGGGGCACGATTCAAACGGCGTTTTATGGACCCCACATGAAACCATGCGAGCGTGATGCAAGCATTCCTGTAGACCCGAGAGCTCCCCGTTCACGCTTCCCGCAGGCGCTCCTGCAGCGACGGTCTTGCGTTAGCAAGGTTCCCCAGTCTCACCTGAGATTCTCCTCTGCGATCAACGACATCCAATACAAAATCTTTGAACTGTTCTGGACGTCTTTTCGTACCATGATCGTTGCGACGCCCAAAGGAGCATGGATGAGCACGACGAGGCGCCAAGCATCCCAAACGGTGCGGCGAGTCGGTGAATCGCCAGGCGCGTGGAACTCGGTCCCTGTCGAGTTCGGCAAATCCATGCCCAAAATTATCTCTGCTGATTGCAATCATCTGAACTGCGAAAGGCGGACTTGCACCGAGCCATGCGATAAACGCAATCTTTTGAGACGTGCAGCCGGCCTGCGGTATCCCGAGGTGTTTTCTGCTAAACGGCTCATCTCCACGTAGGGTGTGATTTAGGCGGCAACGGATCGTTATGTGCGCCCCGGTGGTATCTTTGTGTGTACGCGGTGAACCGCGACAGGGATTGTCCTTTTATGACATGGCGGGCTCCGATACCTATGCGTCAAGCGCATCACAAAGATTGATGCGGCAGTTTGCAGCATAAATGGGCCTGAACTTGGTGACGACTGTTGGTTGGGTTCTACCAACCGAAAATCTTGCAAAACCAATGAGCTAAATACGGCGCCGTAGGTTTGGAGACGATCACTTTTGATCGCTGGCTAGGGATGGGTAGGTGGGGTCAACTGCATGGCGGCCGCAATACCCGGAACGTCGGTGGCGTGCTTGCGCAGACGACGTCCGGCCCCAGTTCGGAGAGTGTCTGCGCCATATCGTCGCCCACCCGCTCGAACGTCGCATTGCTGCTGATGAACTCGAGATCACCGATGTCAATCGCACCTACCTCGAGCGCGGCGACCTGTTCGTGGAAGTCCTCGGCCGCGGGTTCGCGTGGCTCGACACCGGCACGCATGCCTCGCTGGTGGAAGCCAGCCACTTCGTGCAGATCCTGGAGCAGCGGCAAGGCCTGCGCATCGCCTGTCTCGAGGAAATCGCGCTGCGGCTCGGCTATATTTCGCGCCGGCAGTTTCATAAGCTCGCGCTGCGAAACGAAAAGAGCAGCTACGGCGAATATTTGATCTCGATCTACGACCAGTTTCCCGAATAGCGGGGCAAGCGGCGCATGCGCTTCGAAGGCAAGACGATCTTCGTGACGGGTGGCGCCGGCTTCATCGGGTCGGCGGTCGTGCGACACCTGCTCGATCATACCGGGGCGAATGTCGTCAATATCGACAAGCTCACCTATGCCGCAAATCTCGCCTCCATTCCGCAGGCAGCGGGTCAAGCGCGGTACGCCTTCGCCAAGGCCGACATCTGCCACGCGCCCGCACTTCGCGCCTTATTCGAGCGGCACCTGCCGCACGGCGTGATCAATCTCGCGGCCGAGAGCCATGTCGACCGCTCAATCGACGGACCCGGAGAATTCATCCAGACCAATATCGTCGGCACCTTCGTGCTGCTGCAGGAGGCCCTGCGGCACTGGCGCAGCCTCGACGCCGCGGGCCGCGCCGCGTTCCGCCTGCTGCATGTCTCGACCGACGAGGTCTACGGAACGCTCGGACCGGAAGGCCTGTTCACCGAGCGGACCGCGTATGCGCCGAATTCGCCCTATTCGGCGAGCAAGGCGTCATCCGACCATCTCGTGCGAGCCTGGTACGAGACCTACGGTCTGCCGACTCTCGTGACCAACTGCTCGAACAATTATGGTCCCTATCATTTCCCGGAGAAGCTCATCCCTCACATGATCATCCGGGGCCTCGCGCATCAGCCTTTGCCGGTCTACGGCGATGGGATGAACGTGCGAGACTGGCTCTATGTGGAGGATCATGCCAAAGCGCTCACGCTCGTCCTCGAGCGCGGCACGCTCGGCGAGACCTACAATGTCGGTGGCCGCAACGAACGCACCAATCTGCACGTCGTGCACACCGTGTGCGATCTCCTCGACCGGCTCGCCCCCTCGCCGAAGGGCCCACGCGGCAATCTGGTGAACTTCGTCGCGGATCGTCCCGGCCACGATCGTCGCTATGCGATCGATGCCGGCAAGCTCGAACGCGAACTAGGATGGCGCGCGGTCGAAAGCTTCGAGAGCGGACTGGAGAAGACCGTCGCATGGTACCTCGCCAATCGAGGTTGGTGGGAGGACATTCTCGCGCGCGGCTACCGGGCCGACCGCATCGGCGTGATCAGCGGCCAAGCTGCCGGCTAAAATGTGGGCCCGCGCCAGGGTGCTTCTGGTTCGGCCCAGATTTTGTCGCTTTGCTGGCGGCATCATGGCTCGGCGTAGTGGCCGTCAGGGGCATGACGGCCAGCCAGGATGGACGAGCCGCGCCAGCATGAATTCTGCCCGGGGGAGCGTCACAGACGCCGTTTGAAGAGACTGGCGGGGGCGCCGAGAACGGCAACCGCTCGCTTCGAGCACCGCCGTTTGGTCACACGCAGGGGGCTTCGGTTGCGACGATATTGCAAACAGCGGCGCCGCAATGAGGCAGGGTTCACGCTGATCGAACTGCTCGTGGCGCTGGCGGTGCTGTCGACGTCGCTCATAGCGATCGGCGCCCTCGTCGCGACCAACTCGCGCGGCACCGTGGCGCTCGATCATCGGCTGGCGCTCGTCGAAGCCACCCGCGCCATCCTCACCGGCCTGCCCGACCGCCAGCAGATCGCCGCCGGCACCCTCGCAGGCGACTACAACTTCCACCACTGGCAGGTGGACACCAGCCCCGTGGTGGCCAACTTCATCAATCCCAGTCAGCCGACGCCCTGGACACCGGAGCGTGTCGTCGTGCGGGTGAAGTCTCCCGGCGGCCAGCAGTTGCGGATCGAGACCGTCCGCCTCAAAGGCGCGCAGGACGCGCGGCAATGATCGGAACCAAGCGGTCGCGGCGCGCCGGCTTCACGCTGATCGAGGCGATGATCTCCATGGTGCTGATGGTCTTCGTCCTCAGCGCCTTGGCGACGGTGACGACGCAATGGCTGCGCAATTGGGACCGCGGGTTCGCAAGGCTGCAGCGGGTCGATCTATGGTCGGCCGGACTGCAGAGCCTGATGGCGGACGTCTCGGCCGCCGAGTTCGTGTCCCTGGGCGGCGGCACCGAGAAGCCGGCGTTCGACGGGTCCGCACACGCCGTCACGTTCGTGCGCACCGCGCTGGGGCCGAATTCATCGACCGGCCTCGAGCTCGTGCGGATCGCCAACGGCACCGATGACCGCGGCCCCGCCCTGGTGAGGTGGACGGCGCCGTTCGTTCCCGGCCGGACGCCGGCTCAGAGCGATTTCGGAAATCCGATCGTACTGATGCGCGCGCCGTCGCCGGTCTTCTTTTCCTACGCCGGCCCCGATCGCGGATGGCGCGAATCGTGGCGCGATCAGGCGCAGCTGCCCCGCACATTTCGCGTCGAGATCGCCGGCGGTGGCGGCCGCGTCGCAGTGTCGACGAGCGCCGTGCTGCGCGCCGAGGTCCCGGCGCGCTGCGCGCTCCCCACGGGGTCGATAGAGGAGTGCCTCAACGGAAAAACGACGCCGACCGGTGGACAGTCGGCGGACGCAGGCGCCAACCGAGCGCAGAGGGAATGACATGTCGGTCCCCTCGGCATCTTCCCGGCCATGCGGCTCAGACGGCTTCATCCTGGTGGCCGTCCTCTGGATCCTTTCGGCACTTGCGGGGCTCGCGGCGATCTACGCTGCCTACGTGAACGAAACCGCATCCATCCTGGTCGGGCGGGACGAAGACCTTCAGGCCCAAGAGCTGGCGATGGCGGGTGTCGAGCTCGCGGTCTATCAGCTGACCGCGGTCGCCAACTCGCAGCCGTCGCACGGTCGATTGAACTTTGCGCTCGGCAATGCCGACATCGCCGTCGACTACGTCGCCGAGAATGCGCGCATCGACATCAACGCGGCGCCCAAGCCGCTTCTGTCCGGATTGTTCGTGGCGTTGGGAGCCAACGGTGCGACTGCCGACGGGTTCGCCGACCGAATCGTCGAATGGCGCACGCCGCTCTCCCCGGGGACCCAGGATGGCGAAGCGGCGCTCTACCGTTCCGCCGGCAAGGGCTACGGTCCGCGGCATGGACCTTTCCAGCACGTCAACGAGCTCGCGCTGTTGCCGGGCCTGCCACCGCCGCTGCTCGAATGCGCCCTGCCCTTTCTGACCGTCTACAGCGGGCAAGCCGGCATCGACGTGTTCGACGCGGCGCCCGAGGTCCTTTCCGCACTTCCCGGCATCACCGAAGACCGCCTCCGGGTCTTGCTGGCGCAGCGCCAGGGCGTCTCGCAGGACGTGCTGAAAGCCCAGCTCGGCATGGCAGCTCAATACGTCACCATCCAGCCGAGCACGGCCAATCGGATCACGGTCGAGATGCAATTCAAATCCAACCGGCGGGTGCGCTCCGAGGCGGTCGTGCTGCTCATGGACAAGGACCGCGAGCCGTATCGCATGCTGTCGTGGCGTCAAGACATGGAACCGCCGAACGACATTCAGCGCCCCGTAAACTCCACATACGCCTGCGCGAGAAACCGTGGACATGCCGATGCCGGTAGTTCGGTGCACCGGCCTCGAAAAGAGGTTGCTTCCGCACCGACGCCTCGGCGGATTTCATTCGCGTCCTGAGATGGAAAGCGCACCGCCGCGGCGATGGCTCCACGTTACGGAGCCGATCGCCGTCGGGCTTTCCCGCTTTGCCGCCAGGCTCGCCGCCGGCGCGCTAGACCAGCTTGGCGCGAAGGCGACCGTACTCGTCAGCGGTTATCGATCCGGACTTCTTTAGCTGATCAAGCTTGGTAATTTCATCCGCAACACTAAAGCCGACAATGCTTCTCAATTCATCGCGCGCCTGTTGAGCCTGCTGAGCGTTACGCTCGGCCATGCCTTTCCCTTGCGTGATCAGGTAGGCGAAGATACCGAGGTAGGAGGCTACGACCAGCGCCAGCACCCATGCCGCTTTACCCCAACCGGAAATGTCGTGACGTCTGAACAGGTCGCCGTAGATGACGACAAGCAGCCAGAACCACACCACGAAAGCGAACACCGCGATCATGTCCATCAGGAAATTTCGATAGGTGAAGCCCTCTTGAAAGAAAAACATCGCAATCCTCCTTGTGGAATTACGGTTCAGTCCTGTTCGTGATCTTTTCCGCGGTTTTGGTTTGCCGCGAGGCAAGGTCGTGGCCCGGGTCCAAATCAGGATGAACGAAAGAGGATCATCCTTCGCGCCGTGGCCGTCCCGATCAAATCGGATTTGTGGGACATCCGCTGACGCCTTGGTCGAATGGCACCGCGCCTCACACCCGAATCGCTTCCGGCGTGGCTCAGCCCGGCTGCGTTGCAAATATCATAGAACGGGCGCAGGTCTATCGGGTATCTCGAGCCGGCCGATGCAGCGACATCGCTCGCCGGGGCAGCCGTGCACCAGCCCTCGGCGACGTTTCTCCGATGCCGTCCTTCCGGATCATCAACCCGAAAAAGGCGGCTGCCAACGCAACCATCAATCCCATGGTGAGCACGCACATGGTGACGTCCTTTCCTGCGGAGACGCCTGCGTAACCTACAGCAAAAGGCTGCCCTCGTAAGCCTCAGCGATCGCACCCGTCGGTAGCATTTGTTGTCGACCATCTCGCCCCGCACCCGTGGCGGGAAGCGGCCGGCGTTCGAAGCCGGAGGGCGGCATTGTGAACCCCGGCACAGTGCGTCACCGTCTTGCGCCGAGACGCTTCAACGGCCGCTGTGCCGGCTCGATTGGACGCCTCCGACTTGCGCCGGCAATGCTGAACTCAATTGCGCCCCCGCCACCAGCGTCCAACACGCTTCCATGCGGTGCTCAAGCGAGAGGCGCGCGGCGCGTGAGCTTCCTCTTCCTTCGGGGTGGCCTTTGCCGGGCCCTTGTCCAGCACGAGTGGGGGTGTCTTCGCGGGCTTCACTGCCCGCGCGACCGGGGCGGCATCGCCGATTTCTTCCTCGAGCGTACCAATCGCTTTTCGAAGCAGGGAGATCGACCGCTCCTTGTTCTCTGAAAAATGTTGACGCGTTTCCTGAGCCTTTGCGTCGTGTCGTGCCGGTCCGCCGCCTGAACCCGCGACGGCGCTGCGAGCGGTGACGTTGGCCAGATGTGGGCTGGGGTCGAGTATCGCGGCTTCGTTGTACAGCAGGTAGGCGGCCGTGCTGTAGCCGAATGCCGACGACAGAGCCTTGTCGATGGCAGCTTCAAGCGCCAGGACCGCCGGGGCGCGCCGGCGGGCTTTCTCAGGGTCGAATGCCTCGAGGCTTATGATGCACTTCTGCAATCGCTCAATGCGACGCCGCTTTTGTCCGACTGTCAGGGATGGAGATCGGGGCTTGGGAGGCGGAACGGAACGTCGTGTCATGCGAACCCCTTCGTTGGGTAAATTGCGAGCGGCCAGTCTGCCTCAATCCGCTCCGGCAGGGCTATCCGTACCGGCTTATGAAACAGTCACGCCGGGTCCCTGGCGGCACACCTCGCGACCGGCGCACGAGACGAGGCGCCCCGTCGGGCCTTGGCCGACGAATGCCCGAAACGCTGAGCGAGATCACAACCTATGATCCCTCGCGCCGGATTTCGACATCCTCCGCACAGCAAATAATGAGGGCTTCAGCAGACTGCGGATCCCACCGATTGACAATAGGGACAAGAACGCCCTAGACCGACGATCACATGATAAGCTCGCGTCGTGCGAGGTCCGCGAACCAAGCTCATCCGAGTTCGCATGGCACGTGCATCTCAGGGGACTGGTCGGCTTCACCTTGCGTCTCTTTGCCCCACACGCGCTCTATCATGGAAGTCCGCGATCATAGAAGACCGTAACGTTCGGCTTTCTATCTCTTCTTTAGGCTCGGCACGCGAATGGAACCGGTTTGATGAATGCGTTCAAAAAAAGCGAAGATTTCAACGAGCGGCTGAGCACAGCCGCGAAGGCCAAGCAAGACATGTTGGAAAAGTTTCGCGCGCGACCGACCGCGGACGCCCTAGCGGTACAGCAGGCCGCCCGCCTTGCGACCAGCCAGGCTCGCGAAGCCCGAAAGGCGGCCCGCGCAGCCGAAACCGCGCGTCTCCAGGCAGAGGCAATGCGCCAGGCCGCCGAGGAGCAGGCCCAGAAGGCAGCGGTGGAAGCCGAGCAACTCGATCGAGAAGCCAGCCTGGAAGCTGAGCGCAAGGCCGCTCGCGATGCCCGCTATGCCGCCCGCAAGGCCCGGCAGCGGTAATCACGGGAAGGCAAAGCCGCTCAGCCGCGACGGGAAAATCAGGCGGGTCATGCGACTCCAGTTGCGGTAGGATCGCGTTTTCTGTGTTCGCCTCGATGGCACCACTGACGGAGTCGATATGTCCGCGTCGTCGTGCAGGAAATCGCCAAGCCGCCGCCCCCTCGCACGATCCGGCGCGACGATCGCCATCGGGCTCGGGATCGCTTATGCGCTCGCTGCGGCTCCCGCGATGGCGGACACGCAGGTCAGGGGGAATCCTCAAGCCGCGAGCGTGCAAGCTCAGAATGCCACGGTAGAGGAAATCCTGGTCGCGCTAAGCAACGAGTTCAACGTGCAATTCCGGTCGTCGGCCGATCTCAATAAACGCCTCACCGGCACCTATGAAGGCTCTTTGCAGCAGGTGGTCTCGCACGTTCTCAAAGGCTACGACTTCGTGGTGAAGTCCGGGACCGGCGGCGTCGAAATCACGCTGCTCGGCGCTGGAAAGTCGACGAAGGTCATCGGGGGGGCCGCGGCGGCAAAATCCGAGCGGCGGCCCGATACTGGGACCTCCAGCGCTGGGACCTTCGGTGCCGCAGCGGGCACCGTACTTCCGGTACCTGTCGCCACGTCCGATGGGCCGACACCGGTGATCAAGATCGCGGAGGGGCCGGCCCCGGTTCCCATGCCTGTCATGCCCTCGTCGGGCCCGGCGCCGGTTCCCGTCCCGCGTATCGGAATGGGGCTCCTTCCCGCGCCTGCGCCGCCGACGCCCGGTGCGGCTCCGACGCCCGTTCCACCGATGCCGAGCGCATCTTCAGTTCTTCCGCCCGGATCGGTGAGCGCCGCACCCGCAATGACGCCGTCGCCTTCCGCCGCCTCACCGCCGGTTCCGCCGCCGCCGGCTGATTAGACGAGACGAGCGCGCTCGCCGCGGCGCCTCACGTCGGCTTGTCCCTCTCGCCGTCAGGCGCCGCCGCTGGAAGCCCGGTGGGGCGGCGCCCAATTTTTATGAATCCGCGTTGGATGAACCACCCGAGGGTGAGCAGCATCATCAAGGTCGGAAACGTGACGCCGAGGACGAAAAACGCCGTCTCGGTCTGGAGCGCCGCCGTCATCCAGGCGAAGTTCATCCCGAAGAACCCGGTCACGGCCGTGATCGGAAGAAAAATCAACGATACCAGGGTGAGGCGATTGATCTGCTCCCCCTGTCGCTGCGCCATCGCGTTCGCCGCGTCATGGAGTATGTCGGACATCCGACGACGACGCTCCTGAACCTGCTCCTGGAAGTCATCGACTTCGTCAGCGTAATCGTTCAATTCCTCGGCGCCGCGCGGGTCCATGCCGGGCATCATTTCGATCCCGACCACAGCGGAACGCACCGCGCTCGCGTATCGATCGAGACCGCTCCAGGTGGAGTGAAAGTCCTGGCGCCGGTTCGCCATTCGCGAAAAGTCCGCGCTGATCGTTCCATCGTCGAGTTGCACGCGCAGTTGATCCAACTGAGCATCGTATCGGCGGATGGCGTGGTCGAGCGTGCCGAGGAGCAATTGCAAAACGATGGCGGCGGCCAGATAGGGGCTTTTCCCCACCTCGACGATCTGCTCGACAAAATGTTCGCGAATATGGTCGAGGTCCGCGGGATCGCCTTTCCAGACGGTCAGGATGCGCCGATCGCTGCACAGCAGGTGCACCTCGATGAGCTTCCCCGAGGAGTTCGGCCAGCCAAGTCACCGCCCGAAGCTTTCGCTGTCCGATCACCAGGCGGCCGGCCTGCGCAAAGCGCTGCAGCCAGGCGATATCGGTGTCTTCCAGCCCGATATTTACGAGCAAGTTCCTCCGCTCGGCGTCATCGCCTCCGCAAACGTCGAGCCAGCAGAATGACGTGCCGGTGATGTGCTCCATGACGGCGGACGGGGCGGCAATCGGCATCACGCCCCGCGCATCCACGATCACGGCAATCGTCGCTGAAGGCACCTCCGGAACGGACGTCACCCGGGCACTCATCTCTGGAATGAATCGAAGAGCCGATTTATCGCCCGACAGAAGCCTGCAAATCGTGAATGCAATATGAAATGGATGCCGTTCAACGCTCGGAGTCGACGTTCATCGGAGTCAGCTCCCGTCGCCCCGCCCGATCGTTGCGCCCAAACTTGACAGTCGCGTGACGTCGGCTGGTGCATTGCAAAACGCCGAGAAGCGGATCGCGGAGGGCCCGCGCCGGCGGCTGACCGATCCCTCCCCATTGACCCAACCGATCGACCACAACCACTTCACCGCAACCGTCGCGGCCGTATCCAATTTGGCGAGATGCCGCGGCCCCTGTAGTCTGGGCGGCAGGGTTCTAGGACCCTTCGGAGGGTCGGATGCCGGGACTGGCTTTCTCACGTTGTGTGCGCGCGCTGTCTCTGCGGGCGGGCCTCGCTGCCGCGGGGATTTTCCTTTCGCTGCACGCGTCCCCGGCCGCCGACTACCCGGACAGACCGATCCGCTTGCTGGTCCCCTTCCCGGCCGGAGGTGCCGTCGATCTCGTCGCTCGCCTTTTCACGGCGCGGATGGCCGAGGAGCTCGGACGGGCTTTCGTGATCGAGAACCGGACCGGTGCCGGCGGCGTGATCGCGACCGAGGCGACGGCGCGGGCGGCGCCGGACGGCTACACGCTGCTGCTCACCACGCCCAATCATACCATCAACGCCGCGCTCAATGCGAAGCTTCCGTACAATTCCGAGAAAGACCTCGTCCCGATCTCCATCGTGGCCGAGGTGCCCGAACTGCTGGTAAGCCACCCGGCGGCGCCGTTCGAAACCTTCCAGGGCTTCGTCGACTACGCGAAAAAGAACCCGGGGAAGCTCAATTATGCATCCGCCGGCAACGGGACATTGCCCCACGTCACCATGGAGCTGCTGCTGCGCCGCGTCGGCGTGACGGTCGCCCACATTCCCTACCGCGGCGCGGCGCCGGCGATGACCGACCTGCTGGCCGGACAGGTGCAGCTCAAGATGGACACCTACACGACGTCGGCGCCATTCATCGCCGATCATCGCCTGCGCGCCCTCGCAATCGCGAGCCGCGGGCGTTCGGCGCTGTTGCCGGACCTTCCGACCGTCGCGGAGATGGGGCTCCCGGGTTACGAGGGCGTCCTGTGGATGGGTCTCATGGCTCCGGCGGGCACCCCGCGGCCGATCGTCGACAAGCTCGCGGCCACGGCGCAAGCCGCCGCACGCGTGCCGGCACTCACCGAACGCCTCAAGCATGACGGCGTCGATCCCGGCGGCGGCGCGCCGCAGGCCTTCGCGGCCCTCATCACGCGAGAGATCCGGCAGTGGCGCGAGCTCGCCCGGTCGGCCAAGATCACGCTCGACTGACCTCCCCGCACAATCCCACGAGGAGAGCGAATGGCGATCCTGACCCAAGGACCGGACCCCGACCCGAAGCGTCCACGGCTCGCGCTGCCGCCGGGCGCCTGCGACACCCACATCCACCTGTTCGGCCCGGCCGCGAATTATCCGTTTGCGCCGGACAGCCCCTACATCTCGCGCGACGCCCTGCCGGAAACCTATATCGCCCTCCAGGACGTGACGGGATTGAGCCGCGCGGTCATCGTCAGCGGCGGCGGCTACGGGCGCAACTATCAACTGATGGCGGACACCCTGGCGCGCTTTCCAGACCGCTTCCGCGGCGTTGCCTTGATGCCGGACGACACCGACAGCGCGGAATTCGCCAGGCTCGGCCGGCTCGGCGTGCGCGGGCTGCGCATGATCAGCGAAAAGCGCGGCGCTCATCTCCCGACCTATTCGCGTGAGGTTGCGGCACGCGCCCACGAGCACGGCTGGCACGTCCAATTCTATCCGCAAGGCACCGACATTCTCGAATACGCCGACAAGCTCCTGGCGCTGCCAAACGTCATCGTGCTCGACCACTTTGCCAGCATTCCCGCCGCCGGCGGCACCGACCAGGCCGCCTTCAAGACCTTGCTGCGGATGCTCGACAGCGGTCGCGTGTGGGTGAAGCTGTCGGGACCGATGCGCTGTACGCCGCAGAACGTCCCCTACCCCGACGTGACCCCGCTCGCGCGCGCGCTCGTGCGCCACGCCCCGGAGCGCCTCGTCTGGGGAAGCGACTGGCCTCACGTCAATCTCGATGGCCGTGAGATGCCCAATGACGGAGACCTCGTCGATCTCATCGCCGAATGGATCCCCGACGCCGCGACGCGAAAGCAGATCCTGGTCGACAATGCCTGCACGCTCTACGGCTTCCCGCCCGGCTAGCAGACCGCACGATCGGGCATTGACCTGAATCAAGGCCGCGGAATCGCCGCGGCCGACCGCGGCCGGTACCGGGGTTCAAGTTCTCCCGGTCCGCGCAGCCCTGAGAACCGCGCGGACAATCCGGTTATGGGTGCCGCAGCGGCACAGATTGCCGGCGAGCCCCAGGCGAATCTCCGCCTCGCTCGGTTCCTGGATGCGGTCGAGCAGCGCCTTGGCCAACATGACCATGCCGGGGATGCAGTAGCCGCACTGCACCGCCTGCTCCGCGATGAATGCGGTCAACAGCGGGTGCGGACGTCCGACCGTGCCGAGACCTTCGAGTGTCGTGATCTCCGATTCCCCGAGTTCGCCGATGGGCGCGATGCAGGAGCGCATCGGAGCGCCGTCGACGAGCACTGTGCAGGCGCCGCATTGGCCAAGGCCGCAACCGAACTTGGCGGCATTGAGTTCGAGATCGTTGCGCAGCACATAGAGCAGCGGCGTATCCGGCTCGGCGCTCACGCTATGCACCGCACCGTTGACCTTGAGGCTGACAGCCATGCCGCAATGCTCCGCTGCAAGTCAGAATACGTATCCTGCTCCGGCTTCGACGCGCCGTCGAGGGCCTGAAAGCGTGCCGGCAGGCGACGCCGTTTAGTTTCGCGGAGCAGCCAACGACTCCCTCGCGAGTATCGGCGATGCTGCAGCGCACGCAGTGATGGCGCGCAGTTCTTGCGCCCCACCCCCGACTGCGGCATGTTTTAGGTGATCTCGGCAAGTCGGCGTTCAAACAGGGGAGCGTAACTATGACCAAACCTCGCCCGGCTGTTATCGGAGTTCTTGCCGCGCTGGGCGCGCTGGCCGGGACCGCGAATGCCGCCGAGACAGGCGCGCCACATGCCATCGAGAGGCCCGCCCTCGCCACGCCGGGAAATACCGCCGAGGCGAAGGCCGTCCTCGGCGCCAAGCTGCTGGTTTGCAATACCTGTCATGGCGCGAATGGCGAACCCCGAAGTGTGGCCACGCCCATCATCTGGGGTTTGCAGGAGAGTTACCTCGTCAAGCAGCTCCAGGACTTCCAGACTGGCGACCGCGACAACGATGTCATGACCTGGATGGCGACAGCCCTCTCGCAGGCGGAGCTCGCGCCTGTGGCCGCTTATTTCGCAAAAAAGAACTGGCCGGCGCGCTCTGCCGGCAACGGTGCAACGCCGCCCACCGCGGTGGCCGTATGCCAGGCGTGTCACCAGCAAAACTTGGCGGGTGGGCTGCCGGCGCCGCGATTGGCCGGCCAGAAATATGAATACCTCGTCGAGGCCATGCGACGCTATGCCGACGGCGAGCGGACGAACAACGCGGAAATGATGAACATCATGAAGGCGCTTTCGCCGGCCGAGCGGGAGGAGATGGCACGTTACATCTCCAGTCTGTGATCGACGGGAGCCGGCTGCGCGTCGAGACGTCGATGTGATGTTTACCGGAGCCGCGTCCGTTGACAGGCTGACGATTTCACTCAACACTCTAAAATAGCCGGCAAAGGCGTTGCGCCCGAGCCAGCTCAAATCGAAAAACTCAGGAATACGGGAGGCACCATGGATTCCACCGGATCTGGCCGCAGACGGTTCCTGAAAGGCACGGCCGCGCTGGCGGGTATCGCCGCGGGTGCCGGCGCCGGCGTGGAATGGGCGGCGCGAGGCCAGTCAGCCAAACCTGACGCGAAATCCGAAGGGGCCGCCAAGGAGGCGCACGTCCACGGGGATCTCTCGCGCAGAGGGGCGCGGTTCAGCGTCGATCATATCACCTACTACACGCCGCTTCAGGATTATGCGGGAATTATCACTCCGGCCTCGCTTCATTTCGTGCAATACCATGCGTCGCACTTTCCCGAGATCGACCCGCAGCAACATCGCCTCACGATTCACGGCTTGGTCGATCGTCCCTTGAGTTTCAGCATCGAGGATTTGAAGCGACTGCCTGCCGTCTCCCGTGTTCATTTCCTGGAGTGCCACGCCAACAGCTCTCCCATGATCCATAACGCCGGCAACGAAAACATGGGACTGCCGGTCCAGTTCATTCACGGGATGACGAGTTGCAGCGAATGGGCAGGCGTGCCGCTGTCGGTTCTTTTGAACGAGTGCGGCTTGAAACCGGAGGCGAGCTGGCTGGTTTCCGAAGGCGCCGATCCCGGCAAGTTCAGTCATACCCTTCCGCTGGCCAAGGCGATGGAGGACGTCATCATCGCCTATGGCCAGAACGGCGAGCCCCTGCGCGTTGAGCAGGGCTATCCGATCCGGCTGCTCGTCCCCGGCTGGGAAGCGCCCTTCAGCGTGAAGTATCTGAGGCACATCAAGGTGGTGGATCAGCCCTACCACGCCTGGAACGAGAGCATGAATCACTCCGTAGCCAGAGCCGATCTGGGCGGAAAATCGCGCTGGTACCATTATCAGTTCGGGCCGAAGTCGGTGATCACGCGGCCTTCAGCCGGCCTGTCCATCCCGCGCAAGGGATATGTCCAGATCACCGGCCTGGCGTGGTCCGGAGGTGGGGTGGTCAAGAAGGTCGAAGTATCGACCGACGGCGGCGACACGTGGAAGGAAGCGAAGCTCCAGGCCCCGGTGCTGCCGCGCGCCCATACCCGGTTCACTTTCGACTGGGCCTGGAACGGCGAAGAGGCGGTGATCCTGTCTCGCTGTACCGACGAACTCGATGACGTTCAGCCCTCGCGTGCGGCGTTGTACAAAGACTGGGGCATAAGCGAAGAGGACGCGAAAAAACCCGCCCGCTCCATCCACACAAATGCCATGCAACCTTGGAAGGTGGCCGCGGATGGGAGCGTGCACAATGCGATGTTCTCTTAAGCTGCTCGTGCCGCTGATGATCCTTTCGATCCCCGCGGCGGCGACGGCGCAGTCGCCGAAATACGGTGTGGGAACGCCGCTGAGCCAAGAGGAAATTCGGAGCTTTGACTTCACCGTCGGCCCGGAGGGGAAGGAGCTTCCTCCCGGGCGCGGAACCGTCAAGGACGGTGCGGCGATCTACGCGAAGCGCTGCGAGGTATGCCACGGGCAGAATGGCGAACACGGCGTGCTGCGGCGCCTGGTGCTGGGCAGCCCCGGCAAGCCTTATCGTGGGCCTTTCAAAGCGGAGGAAAAAGACAGCGTCGCCTACTACCCGTATGCGACGATCGCTTGGGATTACATCAACCGCGCGATGCCCGTTCCCAAGCCGGGATCGCTCACTCACGACGAAGTCTACGCACTCGTCGCGTTTCTGTTGTATCGGAACGGCATCATCGGCGAGAACGACGTCATGGACGCGAAGAGCTTGCCGAAGGTCGAAATGCCGAACCGAAACGGCTTCGTGCCCGCGGTGCCGGTGTATCCGCCCGAACCCAAACCTAGTTGGTGGTGAGCGCGCGCAACACGGGGACCGGGACATCGCCCCGCCCGCCGACGACGCGTGCCTTTCGAGGCGCGGACAGTTTCGCTTCGTGATCGGGCAGTCGCCGGGCGCACTTCCCGCGGCTCCGCGACCGTCGCCCACCCCTCGGCGGGTGCATTCGGCCTAACGGCGAGGGTCGGAGGAGCGATCATGAGGAAGTTGCTGGCCACGACCGCCGTCGTTCTGATCGCCGGAATTGCCAGTTGCGCGGTTCTCCTCACTGCGAAGGCACCGGACAAAATCAATCGCGTGACGTCGCGCGAGCCGGTCTGGACCGAAGGCGCGTGGCCATTCCCCGTCGACCAGTGGGGACGAGGGTGGGCGTTTCAATGCAAAGCAGCCGATTGCGGGACTGACGTCGATCTCTATCTGCGGCCGAAAATCGGCTTTTGCAATTGCCAAACCGGAGTGGCCGACGACGAAGAGCTCGACCGCGTCGGCGATCTCGACCTCGTCGGCAGCGGCGGATCGGCAGGCGAAACCGGCCGCCCGATCACCGTGCACGGGATGAAAGGCCGCAGCCGCAGCTATAGGGTCGGCGCCCCGTCGGCAAAGCCGATCCTGTCGCTTGCCTTCAACAACCGTTGCGATGTGATCGTCGCAACCGTCGTAGCCGGGAATAACCCGGCGGCTCAGGAGTTGGCCGTGCTCGAATTCCTCAACGGTGAAGTGATCCTGCATTGGACAGAAGTGGTGCTGGGGCTTTGACCCGGCGCCAATCGCAGGTGACCTCGCGGCAGGCGGGGAACAAGACCCTATGCGGCCTGTGAGCTTGACCCCTCCTGGACGCTGTCAGGTCCAGGAACGGACGAGCGCAATCGCGGAATCGGCCTCGCATCGGACCCTGCGCGCAGGCCCAGTATTCCCATTTGTCCGTTCAGCAGTATAAGCCACTGGATTGCGGGGGGGGCCGGAGCCGACGAAGCATGCGGTTCGGCCCGCCGCCGGAACCGTCGGGAGCATCGTCAATGAATTGCGTAAAGCCGCTCCGCCACCGGGCGGACGTTGTGCTACCGCCGCGGACCTCCCGTCCGTCGAGGATCCCGGCGTGACGAACCGACACGACACAAAGCCTGTACACGCGGCGCCGCCTCTGAGTTGCGACGCGCATTTCCACGTGTTCGGCCCGCCGGACCGCTATCCGCATGGCGGCGTGAACGAGAAGCTTCGCTACGCTCCGCCCGTGGCTCCGCTGGAGGACTACCTCGCCCAGGCGCGGGCTCTGGGGTTCGAGCGTTTCGTCTTCGTGCAGCCGAGCGCCTATGGCCGGGACAACGCGTGCATGATGGACGCCATGGCCCGCGTGCCCGGCAGCCGCGGCATCGTCGATGTCGATGCCGAGGCGCCCGACGGCGTGCTCGCCGCGCTGGATGCGGCCGGGGTCCGCGGCGTTCGGATCAACGTGTCGCCGGTGAAGGCCGCGGAAGCCGGATTTGCCGCCACCCTGCTTGCGCGCATCGCCCGTCTCGACGCGCGCTGCGCCGAGATCGGCTGGCACCTCGATTTCCTGTTGCCGGGATGGCTGACCTGGGAGGTGATGGGCACGCTGCGCGGTCTCCGTGCCCCGTTCTCCGTCGCGCACATGGGCATGTTCCTCGCCCGCGACGGCGCCGGCCAGCCGGGCTTCGTCGGGCTTCTCGATCTTCTGCGTCATGGCGAGGGCCGCGCCTGGGTCAAGCTTACCGGCACCTACCGCATTTCGACCGCGCCCGGCTTCGCCGACGTCGATCCGATGGCAGCTGCGCTGATCGCCGCGGCCCCGGATCGCCTGATTTGGGGAAGCGACTATCCGCACCTCTCGTTCGCCGACAAGGTGGGGACCGTCGAACTCTTCGACCTGCTCTACCGATGGGCGCCCGATGAGGCCGTGCGACGCAAAATCCTGGTGGAGAACCCGGCCAGGCTGTTCGCTTTTTGAAATGTTCTCTCGTCCCGAGCCGGGATGAGCGTAACTCCGTGCAACGCGGCCAGGGGTTCGGAGTTCCACGCCCATCGCAAAATAATTCCCTTTGAAAGAGCCGGCCGGACGTGCACCCTTTGGCGAGTTGCGCGCCCGCCCAGAGGTGCGGATCCGTTGAGCCGTTCTCGGCTCCGGCGAGAGGAAAGATGTCGTCGGCGCCTTCACGTGAAGACCTTCCGTCGCGTGCCGGCCCCGGTATCGATCGCTCCGGACCCGATGGCGTTCCGACCGATAGCGGCGGCCAAAACGGCAGCCCCGATTTCCTCGCCGGTGGGGGCGAGATGGGCGCGCGCATGCGTGCCAAGGACTGGTCCAGCACGCCGCTCGGCCCCCCGGAGACTTGGCCGCAGAGCCTCAAGACCGTCGTGCGGATCCTGCTCGGCTCGCGTTACGCCATGTGGATGGCCTGGGGCGCCGAGCTGTCGTTCTTTTACAACGACGCCTATCGCCCGACCCTCGGCGTGAAGCACGCCTGGGCGCTCGGATCGTCCGCCCGCGAGGTCTGGAAGGAGATCTGGCCGGACATCGGGCCGCGGATCGAGCGCGTGCTCAGTACCGGCGTCTCGACATGGGACGAAGGTCTTTTTCTGCTTCTGGAACGCAGCGGCTTCCCCGAGGAGACCTACCACACCTTCTCGTATTCGCCCTTGGCCAACGACGAAGGCCAGGTGATCGGCATGTTGTGCGTCGTCACCGAGGAAACGGAACGCATCATCGGCGAGCGGCGCCTCGCCAGCCTGCGCGATCTGGGCGCCGACATCGCCGGCAAGCATACCCGTCCTGAGGTTCTCGCCGCCGTCGAGCATCAGCTCCACAACAATCCCAAGGATCTGCCGTTCACGCTCACCTATCTCTATGGCGACGCCGGGCAGGCGCTCCTGACGTGTTCCTCCGGCATCTCGCCGGGCCATTCCCTGGCGCCGGCCCTCGTCGATCCCGCCGACCCGCAGGCCACGTGGCCCGCGGCCGAAATCCTCGCCGGCGGAACGGTTGTCACCGTCAATGCACTCGGTCGACGCGCCGCGCAGATCCCGAAGGGCGCATGGGACAGGGCACCGGACGAAGCGGTGATCGTGCCGATTGCCCGCCAGGGGCAGAATACGGCTGCGGGCTTTCTCGTCGCCGCGGTCAATCCCTATCGACCCCTGGACGAGGCCTATCTCGGCTTCATCAGGCTGGTGTCCGGCCAGATCGCATCGGGCCTCGCCAACGCCCACGCCTACGAAGAGGAGCGCCATCGCGCCGAGGCGCTTGCGGAGATCGACCGCGCCAAGACGACATTTTTTTCCAATGTGAGCCACGAATTCCGTACACCCCTCACCCTGATGCTCGGGCCATTGGAGGACGTGCTCGCCAAGCCCGAGGGCGATCCGCTCGGCGCGCATCGCTCGCTGGTGCAGATTGCGCATCGCAACGGCGTCCGCCTGCTCAAGCTGGTGAACACGCTGCTCGACTTTTCGCGCATCGAGGCCGGCCGGGTTCAGGCGAACTTCGAGCCGGTCGATCTGTCCGCGTTCACCGCGGAGCTCGCCTCGAATTTCCGCTCGGCCGTGGAGATAGCCGGACTTCGGTTGGTGATACGTTGCCCACCGCTGCCGCAGCCTGTTTACGTGGACGGCGATATGTGGGAGAAGGTCGTTCTCAACCTTCTCTCCAACGCGTTCAAGTTCACGTTCGACCGGCGAGATCGCGGTTGAGGTGCGACCATCGTCCGATGGCGGTGCCGCCGAACTGACCGTGCGCGATACCGGGACCGGCATCGCCGTCGAGGAGCTGCCCCACCTGTTCGAACGGTTTCGCCGCGTCGAGGGCGCACGGGGCCGTTCGGTCGAGGGCAGCGGAATCGGCCTCGCTCTGGTGCAGGAGCTGGTGCGGCTGCACGGCGGGTCGATCCGGGTGACCAGCGAAGTGGGCGTCGGCAGCGCCTTTACGGTGTCGATTCCGTTCGGGACCGCTCACCTGCCTCCCGCCCGCCTCGGCCGCGCACGGACACACTCCACGACCAATGTGCGGGCCCAGGCCTATATCGATGAAGCTCTAGGCTGGCTTTCCGACGCGATCGACGCCCCGGAGCTTCCGCCGGCCTCGGCCGCGGAAGACGTCGGCGCCGTCGGTCCGCTCGCCAGCGCGCGGCAATTTATTTTGCTGGCCGACGACAACGCCGACATGCGCAGCTACGTGCAGCGCCTCCTGCATTCCGCCGGATTTCAAGTGGAGGCGGTGAACGACGGCGCGGAGGCCCTCGACCGCGGCGCAGCGACGCAAGCCGGATCTCGTCTTGTCCGACGTGATGATGCCGCGGCTCGACGGCTTCGGGCTGGTCGCCGCGCTCCGCGGCGATGCCGAGTTGCGCGACACGCCGGTGCTGCTTCTCTCGGCGCGCGCCGGTGAGGAGGCGAAGGTCGAAGGGCTGTCGTCGGGGGCCGACGACTACCTGACCAAGCCCTTCAGCGCCCGCGAGTTGCTGGCGCGGGTGCGGGCTAATCTGGAGATGGCTTCGCTGCGGCGCGAATCGGTCCGGGTCGAAAACGAACTGCGCCGCCAGGCACAGGCGGCGCAGGAGCGCGCGGAGGCCATCCTCGCGAGCATCAATGACGGCTTTCTCGCCCTCGATCAGGACTGGCGCTTCACCTATGCGAACGTCGCCGCCGAGCGCATGCTGGGCCGACCCGGCGCCGACCTCATCGGCAAGAACTACTGGGAGGAATATCCTCCAGGCGTCGACGAGGCACGAAACGCGAATTACCGCCGCGTCATGTCCGAACGCGTCAGCGTGGCGTTCGAAAATTTTTACCCGCAGTTGGGTCGCTGGTTCGACATCCGCGCCTATCCGGCGCGCGACGGCGGGCTGTCGATCTACTTCCAGGACATAACCGAACGGAAGGACGCGCAAGACGTTCTGCTCCGCCTCAACGAGACCCTGGAGGCCCAAGTCGCCGAGCGCACGGCGGCCTTGCAGGCCAAAGAGGCGCGGCTGCGAACGATCTTCGAGACGAGCTTCATCTATCAGGGGCTGATGACGACCGATGGCCGGCTGGTAGACGCGAACGCGACCTCGCTGGCAGGCGTCGGCGCCAAGCGGGAGGACGTCCTCGAAAAGCCGTACTGGGAAACCCCGTGGTTCACCGAAACCCCTGGCGTATCCGCGCTGGTGCGCGACGCCGTCCCGGTGGCGGCTGCCGGCGAGATCGTGCGCCGAGAGCTCCAATTGAAGTTCCCCGGGGGGTGGCGCTGGTTCGAGTTTCAGATGCGTCCGGTTCACGACGAGACGGGCGCGGTGGTCGCCATCGTGTCGGAGGCCATCGACGTCACCGGCCGGCATCAGACCGAGGAGGCGCTGCGCCAAGCCCAGAAAATGGAAGGCATCGGACAACTCACCGGCGGCATCGCCCACGATTTCAACAATCTTCTGACGATCATCGTGGGCAACCTTGAAATCCTGCAACGGCGGGTCAAGGCACCGCCAGCGGATCTCGCGACGCTGCAACGTCCGATCGACAACGCGATGCGCGGCGCGCAGCGGGCCGTCTCGCTGACGCAGCGCCTTCTCGCCTTCTCCCGCCAGCAGCCGCTCGATCCCAAGCCGGTCGACGCGGGACGGCTGGTGACCGGAATGTCGGACCTGCTGCGCCGCAGCCTCGGCGAGCAGATCGCGGTGGAGACGGTCGCCGGCGGCGGGCTGTGGCGCATCAACATCGATCCCAACCAGCTCGAGATCGCGATTCTCAACCTCGCCGTCAATGCCCGGGATGCCATGCCCGCCGGTGGGCGCCTTACCATCGAGACCGCGAACGTCTTTCTCGACGACGGTTATGCTGCCGATCAAGCCGAGGTGGTACCCGGCCAATATGTGATGCTCGCCGTGTCCGACAATGGCACCGGGATGTCGCGCGAGACTCTCGACAAGGCCTTCGAGCCGTTCTTCACGACCAAGGACGTGGGACATGGGACAGGCCTCGGGCTCTCCCAGGTTTACGGCTTCGTCAAGCAATCCGGCGGGCACGTCAAGATTTACAGCGAGCTTGGCGAAGGAACCTGCGTGAAAATGTACATGCCGCGTCTGTATTCGGAAGATGCGACAGCGGCGGAGGAGCCGGTGCCCCACATCGCGCGCGCGCATCACGGGGAGACGATCCTGGTCGTCGAGGACGATGATGACGTCCGCGTCTATTCCACCGGAATCCTTCGCGAGCTCGGCTATGTCGTGCTGGAGGCCGCGAACGGGAAGGCAGCGCTGGACATGCTCGCGAAACATCCGGAAATCCAGCTCCTGTTCACGGATGTCGGGCTGCCCGGCGGAATGAACGGACGCCAGCTCGCCGAGGCCGCGCGGGCGCAGCACAGCAAACTGAAGGTGCTCTTCACGACCGGCTATGCGCGCAACGCCATCGTGCACGACGGGCGCGTCGACCCCGGGGTGCAGCTGATCACCAAGCCCTTCACTTATGCGGCGCTTGCCGGAAAGCTGAGGGACATCCTCGATGCCGGGGCTGCGCCGGCACGCATCCTCCTGGTCGAGGATGAGGTCCTCATTCAGATGCTGGCCATCGACAGCCTGGAAGAGCTGGGCTTCAAGGTGGAAACGGCCGGCTCCGCGGCCGAAGCAAAGAGCAAGCTCGCCCTCCTCAACGGCGAGGTCGATGCGGCCATCATCGACATCGGCCTGCCGGACGCCAAAGGAGACGTGCTGGTCGCCGAATTGCGCACCATCTATCCCCACCTGCCGGTGCTGATCGCCAGCGGACAGGATGAGGCCGTGCTGCGCAAGCGTCTCGCCGGCCTGAAGGCGCTCGGCTTTCTGGGCAAGCCCTACACCGAACCGCAGTTGCGCGCCGCCTTGCGCACGATCGGCATCCCGACGTGACGGCCGGCGGCGATACCGATGGCATTCGGCTGACGCGGTGGATCACCCGCCAGTGCCGGTGAATCGACGGCCCGCGATCTTACCATCATCCTACTCGAGCTTGATGTTGGCGCCGCGCACCACCTCCGCCCAGCGCGCAATTTCGCCCCGCTGAAACATTCCGAAAGCCTCGGGTGTGCTTCCGATCAGCTCGAACCCCAGTGTGGCGGCCCGTTCTACGACGTCGGGCTGGCGCAGCGCGAAGGCGACCTCGCCGCTCAATCGCGAAACCGCCGCCGGCGCCGTGCCGGCGCGGACGACCATTCCGTACCAGTTTCCGACGTTGAAGCCGGGCAGCGTGTCCTTGACCGGCGGCACGCCGGCCAGCGCCTCGAGCTGCGTCGGCTCCGTCGTCGCCAGCAGCCGGATGTGACCGCTCTGGATGAAGGGCAATGCCGTCGCGTAGGCATCGAAGATGAACTGCACCTGGCCGCTGGCGAGATCGGTGAATGCCGGCGAACTTCCGCGATAGGGAACGTGGACCGTCTGGATGCCCGCCTGCAGGTTCAGCAGCTCGCCGCACAGATGCGGCAGCCCGCCCTTGCCGCTGGAGCCGAAATACACCTCCTTCGGTCGCGCCTTGGCGAAGGCGATCAACTCCGCCACGGACTTCACCGGCAGCATGCTGTTGACCGTGAGGGTAAACGGCAGCGATGCGACGTGGGAGACCGGAACGAAGTCCTTCTCCATGTCGATGCCGGGACGGCCGACATAAAGCAACTCGTTGAGCGCGAGATTGCCGAGCGTGCCGAACAGGACGGTGTGGCCGTCGGGGTCCGCCTGGGCGACGCCCTGGGTGGCGATCACGCCGTTGGCACCGGCGCGGTTCTCGACGATGACCGGCTGGCCGAGCCGGTCCGACATTTTCGGCGCCATCAGGCGCGCCAGGATGTCGATGCCCCCGCCGGGAGGAAATCCGATGACGATCCGCACCGGGCGGGACGGAAAGACCGCCTGCGCCCGCGCCGGAGCCACGGCGATCGAAGCGGCAGCGAGAAGACAGCCGCGACGCGTCATCGAAGTGACCATGGGACCCGTCCTTTGGCAGCGGCCGGCTCGACTCCGCCGTCAAGCCTGTTCAAAATGCTGTAGGCTCGGTGCATATCGCTGGGCAAGCGCAAGACGGTCGCACGGACCGGCAGGGCCCACCACCGGCAAGGAACTGACATGACACCACAACGGACCGCGCCCGCCGCCGCGATGAAGGTCGGCCTCATGGTGCCGGCGAACAACACCACCATGGAGCGGGAGCTGGCGGCATGGCTGCCGCCCGGCTCGACGGTGACGACGGTGAAGATCCCGCGCGGCGACGGACTGCTGACCAAGGAGACGATCCCGGCCTATCGCGACCGCGCGATCGCGCTCGCACGCGAGCACTTCGCGGCCGGCGAGGTCGACCTCCTGGCCTATGGCTGCACCGCGGCCGGCTTCCTCTCCGGTCCGGCCGGCGATGCGGAGCTCGCCGCCCGTCTGGGCGAGGCCACCTCGCTTCCGGTGATCACCACCGCGCGCGCGATGGTCAATGCGCTGCAGCACGAGGGCGCCGAGCGCGTCGCCGTGGTCACCCCCTACCCCGAGACCGTCAATACACAGCTCGCCGCGTTCCTCGCCAGCGGGAGCATCGACGTGGTGCGCCTCAATACCCTCAACGCGGCGGACGTCGCGGCGCTCGGACGCATCACCGCCGAGGAGGTGCGCGAGCTTGCACGGAAGACCATGGGCGCCGATTGCGACGCGCTCTTCATCGGCTGCTCGCAATTGCCGACCCACGCCATCCTGCCCGGCCTCGCCGCCGAATTCGGCCGCCCTGCCTGGTCGTCGATCCGCGCGACCGCGTGGGACGCCGAGCGGCAGCAGGCGTCCTAATCGAGGCTGATCCCGGTGGCGGCCGCCACGGCGGCCCAGCGCCGCCGCTCGGCCGCGATGAAGGCGGTGAAATCCTGCGGCGAGCCCGGACTCAACTCGACGCCGATCTTGACGGCGCTCGCGGTGATGGCGGGCGATCGCAGCCCCGCATTGATCCCGGCATTGAGTTGGTCGACGATCGCCGGCGGCGTTCCCGCCGGGGCGAGAACGCCGCCCCAGAAGGTCGCGACGACATCCGGGAAACCGCTTTCGATCATGGTGGGGACGTCCGGCAGTTGCGCGCGGCGCGCCGGGCTCGTCACCGCGAGCGCCTTGAGCTTGCCTTCGCCGGCGAGGGCGACACTGAGCGAGACATCCGGGAACGCGAAATCGACCTGGCCGCTGAGCACGGCCGTCGCCATCTCGGCACCGCTCTTGTAGGGGACGTGCACGGCATCAAAGCCACCGGCATGCATCAGCATCTCGGCCACCAGATGGGTCTGGTTGCCAATGCCCGCCGATGCGTAGGTGAGCTTGCCCGGATGGGCTTTGCCATAGGCCACGAACGCGGCGACGGTGCTCGCCGGAAACGATGGAGGCACGACGAGCACGTTGCAGGTGTCGCCGATCCGGGCGATTGCCGTAAAGCTCTTTTCCGGATCGTACCCCGGATTCTTCGTCACCGCCGGCAACACCGCCAGCGTGGCGCTGGTGCCGATCAGCAGCGTATAGCCGTCAGGCTCGGCGCCGGCGACGGCCTTGGTGCCGGTCGCACCGGCAGCGCCGGCGCGATATTCCACGACCACGCTCTGGGCGAGGGAGCTCTGCAGCGCCTGCACCACCAGGCGAGCGGTCACGTCGGTCGGGCCACCGGGCCCGAAGGCGGATACCAGCCTGATTGCGCGCGACGGATAAGCCTGCGCCCGCGCCATGGGTGAGGCCGCCGGCAGCACGGCCGCGCCGGCAGCGAGGCGCAGGAATCGACGACGAGCAAGCTTCAAGATTGTCCTCCCGCGGCCGGTCTATCGCACCGGGCATCAACCGAGCTTTTGTTTCAACTCAGGCTCGAATTCGCCGTCGACCAGCACGAAGGCGACCATGCAGGGCGCGTTGGACCGGTTGACCCAGGCGTGATTGGTGCCGCACTGCACGAGAATGTCGCCGGCTTTGAGCAACACGTCCTGTTCGTCCATCACCATGGTGATCTCGCCGGACAGCACGATCGCGTAGTCGATGGTTTCGGTGCGATGCATCAGCGGATGCCGCCCGCCTTTGCCGAAGGTCGCGGCGTTCTCGTTGCCGAGCGCCGCAAAGGCGCGCCGCGAATCCTCCGGCGTCATGCGCCGCACCGCTTCCGATTCCGGGGGGAAGTGATTGATGCGCAGAACCGTCCCCCGCTTGTCCGGCATCTGCCGGCGCGCGCCGAGCGTCGGCTCCGGCGCCGTGGCGACGATCCGCGCGGGCGTCTCGCCGGTGCGCCAGATGTCGGTGGAATACCACTCGGGATCGATGGGATTGACGTGCACGAACGGCGCCGGACCGTCGGAGATCACGACCGCCTTGCCGGCCTCGTCATGACCCGTGACCACACGCCGAACCTGCTTGGGCATCCGTTGCTCCCATGGGCCCCACCGCGCCGGCCAGCGCAACGGGGAAGAATTTGCAGGCGAGCTTATCGCAGGGCGGGACCAGCCGACAGGCGCCAAGGCTGCGTCGCGTGCGCGCGTTTCCTGATGAGCGGATTTGCCCGGCAAGCGTGCGGCCGCCTGATCCCTTAAGCCATATAAGAAGTTAAACTGTTAAATTTGACTTTACAGTTTACCTTCTTATATGCGATAAGAGTCCATGATTGAACGATCGGACATCAACGGACCGGACCTCGCGTCGGCTTTGGCCGGGGAGCTTCGCGCTCTGGGCGGCAAGCTGAAACGGCGGCTGCGCGAACAGGCGGATCCCGGCGACCTGACGCCGTCGCAGGTTTCGGTGATTCTCCGACTCGAACGAGAGGGGTCCGCGACGGTGTCGAGCCTTGCCCGCGCGGAGGGCGTGCGCCCGCAGTCGATGGGCGCCACGATCGCGCCGCTCGAATCCGCCGGGCTCGTGCGCGGCGCACCGGATCCGAATGACGGCCGGCAAACAATTCTGTCGCTCACGGACGCCTGCCGCAAATGGATCGTGGAAGGCCGGGCGGCGCGTCAGGACTGGCTGACCCGGACCGTCAAGGCGCGGCTTTCTCGAAGCGAGCAGGAGCAACTCGCGGCCGCACTCGATCTGCTCAAGCGGCTCGTCGACTGACCGGCGGTCGCCGCGCTCGCGCTCTCCAAACCTCCAGAAGGGCTCCGAATCTTCAAAAGGAACGCCAGAAGGAATGCTCATGGCCGTCACCACGCTCGACCCAAGAACTGCGCTCATCCTCATCGATCTACAGAAGGGGATCACCGCCCTCCCCGCCGTCCACCCGATCGACGACGTCGTGCACCGGGCTGCCGCCATTGCCGAAGCCTTCCGGCAGCATCACTTGCCGGTCGTGCTCGTCAACGCGGATGGCAGTCCGCCGGGCCGCACCGAGCAAGCGAGCCGCCTCGGGCAACGGCCTGCGGGGTGGACCGATCTCCTCCCCGCGTTGAAGCAGCAGCCGGAAGACCTGACGGTCACCAAGCGGACCTGGGGCGCATTCGCCAACACGGATCTTCGCGAACAATTCGACAGGCTGGGCGTGACGCAGGTCGTGATTGCCGGGGTCGCCACCAGCGCCGGAGTCGAATCGACGGCGCGCGAAGCCCATGCGCTCGGATACAACGTGACGCTTGCCGTCGACGCCATGACCGACCTGAGCGCGGAAGCGCATCTCAACAGCGTGACGAGAATTTTCCGGAGACTCGGAGAAACCGGAACCAGCGAGGAGATCGTCGACCTGCTCGGTAAGAGGAGCGCCTGACCATGGAAGCGCTTCATCTCGTGTCCTACGTGTTCGGCGGCGCCTTTCTCACCAACGCCATTCCGCATTTCGTCAGCGGGGTGATGGGCAAGCCTTTCCAAAGTCCGTTCGCAAAGCCGCCGGGTCAGGGGCTGTCTTCGTCGACCGTGAACGTGCTCTGGGGCCTTCTCAACATCGCGGTCGGCTATGTCCTCGTCTGCCGCGTCGGCGACTTCGAATTGAGGGCCACGCGCGATGTGATCGCGCTGGGGCTCGGAATGCTCCTGATCGGCCTCCTTTCCGCGCGATTGTTCGGCCGCTTCCACGGCGGCAACAGGCCGGAGACGAGATGAGGACGCCGGAGGTCTTTCGTTCACTCGGCAGCTTCAATTATCGGGTCTGGGCGGCGGGAGCGCTGGTTTCCAATGTGGGGACATGGGTGCAGCGCACCGCCCAAGACTGGCTCGTGCTCACCCAGCTCACGCACCACAATGCGTCGGCCGTCGGCATCGTCATGGCGCTCCAGTTCGGGCCGCAGCTTCTCCTGCTGCCGTGGACCGGCTTCGCGGCCGATCATTTCAATCAGCGCAAGCTTCTGATCGCCACCCAGGCGACGATGGGCGGCCTCGCCCTGGTCCTGGGGATCCTCACGGTAAGCGGCGTCGTCGAGCTGTGGCACGTCTACGTGTTCGCGTTTTTGTTCGGTTGCGCGACGGCATTCGACGCACCGGTCCGCCAGGTCTTCGTCTCGGAATTGGTCGGTGACCGCGACCTGCCGAATGCGGTCGCGCTCAACTCCACCTCGTTCAATGCCGCCCGGATGCTCGGACCTGCCGTCGCCGGCATTGTCATCGCCTCGATGGGCACCGGCTGGGCTTTCCTGATCAACGGGGTTTCCTTTGTCGCGGTGCTCATCTCGCTCTGCCGGCTGCGGGTCGGCGAGCTTCATGCGACCGCCCGCGCGCATCACGCGAAAGGGAGCTTTCTCGAGGGATGCCGCTATGTCTGGTCACGCCCTGACCTGAAGGCGATCCTGGTCATGCTGTTCCTGATCGGCACGTTCGGACTGAACTTCCCGATCTTCATCTCGACCATGGCGGTCGGTGTGTTTCACACCGATGCCGGCGGGTTCGGGCTCCTCTCATCCATCATGGCGACCGGAACGGTCGCCGGCGCCCTGCTCGCCGCGCGCCGCCGCGACATGCCGCGGTTCGTCACCCTGTTGGCCGGTGCGGCGATTTTCGGAGTTGGCTGCACGCTTGCAGCGCTGGCGCCCGGGTATTGGCTGTTCGCCGGCGCTCTCGTCGTGATCGGCGTCGCGGCGCTGACCTTCGCCAGTTCGACCAACAGCCTGATGCAGCTCGCGACGGAGCCTTCGATGCGCGGCCGGGTGATGGCGCTGCGCGTCGGCATCGCCCTGGGGGGCACGCCGATCGGCGCACCGTTCGTCGGCTGGGTAGCCGACAGCTTCGGCCCCCGCTGGGCGCTGGGTGTCGGCGCGGCCTCGGGCTTCGCCGCCGCCCTCGTGGCCGCAGGCTATCTGGCGCAGCAGAATGGCGTCCCTCCGCACGCGCATGAATAGCGGCGCAATCCGACGTGAGCGTCGACCCGTGCGCCCACGGCTCGAGCTACAATCTGTCTTTGATCCGCGGCTTCACTTTTGCGAGGGGAAGATGCTTTCCCGCACGGCCGTACAATTCATGCAACGCGCTCCATACCGCCGCCGCCGCCGGAGAAAGGGAACGATCGCGACGCCGCAACAGCAATATTTCGCGCGTCACTCCGGGCTCTACCAGCCTGCAGGTCGTGAGCAGGCTATCGCCACGCCGCGGTGCCGCGAGTTGCGGCATGACTGCGATCCCGACGCCTCCTTCGACCATGCCGAGAACCGAGCTGGGCTGTGCCAGCTCCAGAAAAACCTCCACGCGCGTTTTGGTACGAGCCAGCGTCGCCTCGATCACTTGGCGGCTTCCCGATGTGTTGCTCAGCATGATGAGACGGCGGCCCGCGAGCTGCTTCCATGAAACGCCTCCCGGTGAAGCAATCGGATCTCCGTGGCGGCAAACCAGCAAAAACGGATCCGCCATCAACGGCTCCACGTGCAATTCCGTCCGCGCGATCTCCCCGCTCGCGATCCCGAACTCCACGTCCCCCCGCTCGACTTTCCGGATGACATCCGTCGCGGCACTATCATCGATGTCGAGAGAAATGCTGGGCCACTTGACGGAGCAGTGCTCGACGCATCGCGGCATCAGGCTTCTCGCGACGGCCGGCACGCACGCCATCATGACCCGTCCACGATGCTGAACGCCGATATCGCGCAACTCCTTCAGCGTGGAATCAAGCTCCTCGATGAGTCGTGAGCCGCTTGCGGCAAGCGTCGCCCCGACGGCGGTGAGCAAAACCTGCCGGGTCGTTCGATCGAACAGCTTCAGTCCAAGCTCGTTCTCCAGCTGCCGAACCGACAGGCTGACAGCGCTTTGCGACAAGCCGACCTCCTGGGCCGCACGGCTGAAGCTTCCATGCTCGGCGACGGACAAGAAGGCTCGCAGTTGACGCAGGGCGACATTCATTTGTTCAACTCATAAATCGATCTGATTTTTAAATTTTACAAGATAATGGCAATGCCTTCCACTCCCGCCGAACAACACGCGGCAAAATTGGGAGGACCTCTTGGCGCAAGCGAGCGATACGATCAGCCCAGTCGCATCTCGAGCGACCGCGACTTCAAAGGGTGTCGGCAGCCTGCTTACAATTCTCGGGCGCGCCAACTCTTTCAATGTCCGGAAGGTGCTTTGGGCCTGCGACGAGATCGGCATCCCGTTCACGCGCGAGGACTTCGGCCGTGGATTCAGGCCTACCGATACGCCGGACTTTCTGAAGTTGAACCCGACCGGACAGGTTCCCGTGGTCATCGACGGCGGCCACGTGATGAGGGAATCCAACACGATCGTCCGTTACCTCGCCGCCAAGCACAAGGCGACGGATCTCTACCCGGACGATCTCGGTCAGCGACAGGCTATCGAACAATGGATGGACTGGGTCGCATACGACATAACCCATGCACTTCGCGGCGCATTCCTGGGCGGACAACTCAAGGAAGCGCCCTATGACCATCCCTGGTACGTCGAACAGGGAAAGAAAGAGCTGATCCACGTGATCGGTCTGTTGGACGCACATCTGGCTGCCAACGGCCCTTATGTGACGAGTGATCACTTCACGATCGCCGACATCCCGATGGGTCTCGTCGTCAACCGCTGGTTCATGATCTCCAACCTGGACAGGCCGGACTACAAAGCGGTGGCCGATTACTTCGAGCTCCTCACCGCGCGCCCCGGATTCCGGAAATACGGCCGCAACGGCCTTCCGTGATTTTTCCGCCGCCTCTTTTCGGTCGGGTCCGGCGCGAATGTCCATTTGGAGTCTCGCATGCAACAGCTGCCCGGCCGTCATTTCCTGCAAATCCCAGGTCCGACCAACACGCCGCTGCCGATACTGGCGGCGATCGCGAAGCCCACGATCGATCACCGCGGCCCCGAATTCGCCGAGCTGGGTCTCGACGTTCTCCACCGCATACGCGGCGTCTTCAAGACTTCCAATCCGGTGCTGATCTATCCGACCTCGGGAACCGGCGCATGGGAAGCCGCGCTGGTGAACACCCTGTCGCCGGGCGATCGGCTCCTGATGTTCGAAACCGGCTGGTTCTCGACGTTGTGGGCCAAGATGACCGGTGCGCTCGGCCTCGCAGGAGAGGTCGTCCCGGGTGACTGGCGCAGCGGTGTCGATGCCGACCAGATCGAAGCGAAGCTCCGCGACGACAAATCCCATAGCTACAAGGCGGTCGCGGTCGTCCACAACGAAACTTCGACGGGCGTCACCTCGGACATCGCGGCGGTTCGGCGCGCGATCGATCGGGCGCATCATCCGGCTTTGCTGCTCGTCGACACCATCTCATCGCTCGGATCGATCGATTACCGCCATGACGAATGGGGCGTCGACGTCACCGTCGCCGGCTCGCAGAAAGGTCTGATGCTTCCGCCCGGCCTTTCTTTCAATGCCATATCCGGGAAAGCGATAGCCGCCTCGATGAGCTCTCGGTTTCCCCGATCGTTTTTCCGTTGGGACGAGATGCTGGCAGTCAACGCCACCGGCTATTTCCCCTACACCCCGTCGACCAACCTGCTGCAGGGCCTGAAGGTGGCCTTGGACCTCCTCGATCACGAGGGGCTGGAGCACGTCTTTGCGCGCCACGACCGCGCGGCGCTCGCGACGCGACGAGCAGTGCTTCATTGGGGCTTCGACATCCAATGTCGCAACGAGTTGGAATACTCGTCGTCGCTGACGGCAGTCCGGCTTCCGGAAGGCCATTCCGCCGACGCCTTGCGTCGAGAAATCCTGTCGCGTTCGAACACGTCGCTCGGCAACGGATTGGGGCGTCTCGCCGATCATGTATTTCGCATCGGTCACCTCGGAGACTTCAACAACCCGACGGTGCTGGGGACGTTGTCGGGTGTCGAGCTGGGCCTGAAAGCGCGGGGGATTCCCTATCGTGCCGGGGGCGTTGAGGCGGCAATGGATGCCCTCGCCGGCAACTCTCCGCCAGCGGCGATAGCCCCCTGACGGTCGAGGCGAATGTCCGGCGGATGTCCGCTGGGGGACCGAGAAGAACGCGAGCGCACGCAAAAGTGCCGGCGAAATCCTGGGAGGAGACCATGGCCCTGGCTCAAGACGCCAAAAGCCCGGTGAACGCGCCGGCTGCCACTCGATCCTTCATGAACGCTCATACCATCGTCACCGCGATGCTCTGCATGCTGTTCGCGATCATGTATCTGGACCGGGTCAATATCTCGGCAGCGGCGGCATCGCTCAAGGAGCACTTCGAGCTCACGAACACGCAGTTGGGAGTGGCTTTCAGCGCCTTTTCTTGGGCTTATCTCGCATCGGTCCTGTTCGGTGGCTGGGGCGCCCGAAAGTACGGAGCGAAGGTTACCCTGTTCGTCTGCGTCATCATTGTCGGGCTCGGCACCACGGCCACCGGACTGATCGGTGGCCTGGGGAGCCTGTTCGCCGCACGTCTGTTGGTCGGGCTCGGCGAAGGACCGGCTTTTCCGGCAGCCACTCAGGCCATGCGCAACTGGTATCCCGCGCATCGCTTCGGATACATTCAGGGCATCACCCACAGCGCTTCACGTCTCGGCGCCGCGATTGCCCCGCCGGTCGTGGCGTGGATCATAGCGTGGTCGGATTGGCGGACGTCTTTCCTGATATGTGGCGCCGCCGCGATCGTCTGGGCTGGATTGTGGTGGCTCTACTTCATGGAAGATCCGCGAGAGCATCCGGACGTCGCAGCCAGGCATCTTGAAAACCTGACCGTCTCGTTGCCCGACCGCGCGGCGCGCATCCCGCTGTGGATTCTGACCAGGCGGATGTTCCCCGTCACCATCGTGATGTTCACTTACGGTTGGAGCTACTGGGTGTTCGTGTCGTGGCTGCCGCTCTATTTCATGAACCAGCACCATACCGACTTGAAGCAATCCGCGTTGCTGACCAGCATTCCATTCCTCGCGGGCTTGATCGGAAATACCGCCGGCGGAATTGGATCCGACCTCATTCTGAAGCGGACCGGGCGGCATCGGCTCGCCCGCTGCGGCATCGTCGCGGTCTCGCTGATCGGGACGGCATCATGCCTGCTGCCATGTCTTTTCATCCATGATCTCGGCATCGTCGTCACACTACTTGCGGCGGCGATGTTCTTTCTCGAGCTTACGATCGCGCCGATGTATGCGATCCCGATGGATATTTCCAAGGAGTATGCCGGACTCGGAAGCGCTTACATCATCATGGGCGTTGCGATCGCCGGCATCATCTCGCCGGTCGTGTTCGGCTGGTTGATCGATCTCACCGGGAGCTGGAATGTGCCGCTGGCGACGGCCATCGCAATCCTGCTCATCGGCGCGGCCTCGGTCGGCGTCTTGCGTCCGGACATCCCGCTGGATGTCGGCCGGGGTTAGCTCCAGCGCCGCTTGTGGCAACACGGTCTGCCGGCTTCTTCCCATTGACGCCGCAATTCTCGACGATGTTCGCCTCAAATAATTTCGTCCCGACACGTTGACTTGGTGTTACCAACCTGTAACATCGGGGCGTTACTATCCAGTAACATTGCGGGCGGGGCGGCGAAAGCCGGGCGCATCGCAGGGGTGGAGGGACCCGCTAGTGAATACGTGCCCGGTTGGCGCGTCCGGTTATCCGTTCGACGATTCGCCCGCACACATTGTGATGCCGGCGGAACGTCGGGCGCTCGGGCGTTGCAACGCGCTCTGGCTGCGCCGCGCACAATCGTGCGCAGCGGCATCGCTCTGCCCTGATTTTAGCGTCACCTTGCCGCGTCGCACCGTGCAAAGCCGCAGCGTGCGCGGCCCGTCCGCGCCTCGCGTATCCGGATGCGGCCCGTCGCGCGCGCTCCACGAGAATTGGTGAGCGCGGTGGTTGGCTTTTTCATCGAGCGCCCGGTGTTCGCCTCAGCGATCGCCATCATCATGCTGCTGGCGGGCGGGATCTGCTACTTCCTGCTTCCGGTTTCGCAGTTTCCCGAAATCACGCCTCCCCAGGTCGTGGTCAGCGCGATCTATCCGGGCGCCGGCGCGCAGGTCGTCGCCGACACAGTGACGACGCCGCTCGAGCAGCAGATCAACGGCGTACCCGGCATGATCTACATGGCGTCGTCGAGCTCGAACGACGGTTCGGCGACGATCACCGTCACCTTCGAGGTCGGCTATCCGCTGAGCATCGCGGCGGTGGACGTTCAGAACCGCGTCGCGCAGGCGAGCGCCGCCCTGCCCCCGATCGTGAATCAGGCCGGGGTGACCATCAAGAAGCAGAATCCGAATTTCGTCCTGATCGTCAACCTCACCTCTCCCGACCACTCCGTCGATCCGGTCACGCTGAGCAACTACGCCTACCTGCAGGTCGTCGATCCGATCAAGCGACTGCCCGGCGTCGGGGACGTGCAGATCTTCGGCGAGCGGCGGTATTCGATGCGAGTGTGGCTCGATCCGGACAAGCTCGCGGCCCTCGGCCTCACCGCCGTCGACGTGCAGGGCGCGATCGCCGAGCAGAACGTGCAGGTGGCGGCCGGCAAGATCGGCCAGCCGCCGGCACCGACCGGCACGCCGTTCGAAATGCAGGTGAATGCGGTCGGGCGCCTCAGCGATCCGGCGCAGTTCGGCGACATCGTCGTGCGCGCGAACCCGGCGGCAGGCTCGGCCGTTCGATTGCGGGACATCGCCCGCATCGAACTCGGGGCGCTGCAGTACTCGTCGACCGCGTTTTTCGGCGAGGATCCGACCGTGGTTCTCGGCATCTTCCAGATGCCCGGCTCCAACGCGCTCGACCTGCAGAAGAACGTCAAGAACAAGATGGAGGAGCTCTCCAAACGATTCCCGAAGGGCATCGAATACGCGATGCATTACGACACGACCCGCTTCGTGTCGGCCGCGATGCACGATGTCGTAGTCACCCTGTTGGAAGCGCTCGCGCTCGTGATCGCCGTCGTCTTCATCTTCCTGCAGAGCTGGCGCACCACCATCATTCCGACCATCGCGATTCCGGTGTCGCTGATTGCGACGCTCGTGGTGATGAAGATGTTCGGCTTCTCCCTCAACATGCTGAGCCTGCTGGGGATGGTGCTGGCGATCGGCCTCGTGGTCGACGACGCGATCGTGGTGGTGGAGAACGTCGAACGCCAGCTCGAGGCCGGCTTGCGGCCGCTCGATGCGGCGCGGGTGGCCATGACCGAGGTCACCGGCCCAATCGTCGCCACCACTGCGGTGTTGATGGCCGTGTTCGTGCCGGTGGCGTTCATTCCCGGCGTGGCCGGCCGCCTCTACAACCAGTTTGCGCTCACCGTCGCGATCTCGGTCGGTATCTCGGCGTTCAACTCGCTGACGCTCAGTCCGGCGCTGAGCGCCGCCTTGCTGCGCCACCGCGGCGCCGTGACGTTCCCGCCTTTCCGCTGGTTCAACCGCGGCTTCGAACGGCTCGCCGACGCCTATGCCGGAAGCGTGCGCGCCATGGTGCGCATACGGTGGCCGCTGATGGGGGTCTTCGCGGCGGGCTTGGCGGCCACGTTCCTGCTGTCGCAGCGGATTCCCTCCACCTTCCTGCCGGTCGAGGACCAGGGCTACTTCTTCGTCGTCATCCAGTTGCCGGACGGCGCCGCGCTGGAACGCACCGACGCGGTGGCGAAGCAGGTCCGCGACATCCTGCAGCACACGCCCGGCGTCGACATCGTCGGCTCGATCAGCGGTCTGAACTTTCTCACCAATGCCGCCCAGTCCAATTCGGCGGTCGAATTCGCGATTCTCAAACCCTGGGAAGAGCGGCCGCCGGAGCAGAGTGCATCGAACATCGTCGCCGCCGTGCGGCCGAAGCTCTTCGGCCTGCCGGGCGCCTTCGTGCTGAGCTTCGACCCGCCGTCGATTCCCGGGCTAGGTGCCACCGGCGGCTTCGAATTCCAGGTCGAGGACCTCAGCGGACGCGGCAGCGCCGCCCTCAACGACGCGACCCAGGCGTTGATCGCCGAAGCCCGCAAGCAGCCGGAGCTCGATCCGCGTCAGCTGTTCACCTCCTTCAGCACCTCGACGCCGCAATTCAAGTACGACCTCGACCGCAACAAGGCCAAGCTCCTGGGCCTCAGCCTGCCCGACGTCTTCAACACGCTGCAGATCTATCTCGGCTCGCTCTACGTCAATGATTTCAACCTGTTCGGGCGCACCTTCCGGGTGACCCTGCAGGCCGACGCGAACGGCCGCGACTCGGCCTCCGCACTGTCGCGGCTTTATGTCCGCAACAGCGCCGGCGGCATGGTGCCGCTGAGCACGCTCGGCACCCTGACGCCGATCGTCGGGCCGGAGACGGTGCCGCACTACAACAATTACGCGTCGGCCCTGATCAACGGCGCGCCCGCGCCCGGCTTCAGTTCGGGCCAAGCCGTCGCGGCCATGGAGCGGGCCGCCGCCACCGCCCTGCCGCGCGACTTTTCCTACGAGTGGACCGGCATCACGCTGCAGGAGATCAGCGCGGGATCGATCGCGAGCGTCGTGTTCGGGCTCGCCATCGTCTTCGTATTCCTCATCCTCGCCGCGCAGTATGAAAGCTGGTCGATGCCGTTCATGGTGTTGCTGGCGGTCCCGCTCGCCCTGTTCGGCGCGCTGCTGGCGTTATGGCTGCGATCCCGGCAGATCGACGTCTATTCGCAGATCGGCTTCGTGATGCTGATCGGCCTCGCCGCCAAGAACGCGATCCTGATCGTCGAGTTCGCGAAACGCCGCCGCGACGAAGGCCTCGATATCGTGGAAGCCGCCACCGAGGCCGCAAGGTTGCGCCTGCGGCCGATCCTGATGACCGCTTTCGCCTTCATCCTGGGCGTCGTGCCGCTGATGCTGGCGACCGGCGCCGGCGCGGCGAGCCGGCAGTCGATCGGAACAACCGTGTTCGGCGGCATGCTCGCCGCCACCTTGCTCTCCCTGCTGTTCGTCCCGGTGTTCTACGCCGTCGTCGAGCAACTGCGCGACCGGCGCGCATCCGGGCCGGACGCCAAGGAAACTCAATCGAAAACAACTGTACTCGCAGAATAATCGTACTCGCAGAATAGGGGTGGGGTCATGCGGAAGTGGAAGACGGGAGTAAGCGTCATTGTCGTGGTGGCGGCCGGTGCCGCGGCGGTGTCGGCGATCCGCCATAACGGACTGTTCGGCGAAGGGGCCGCGCGCGCTGCGACGCCACCGCCCATGATGGCGATGCCGGTACCGGTGACGAACGTCGTCAAAAAGGCGATCCCGGTCTACCGCGAGTATACCGCCCGCACCGAGGCGATCCGCAGCATCACGATCCAGCCGCGGATTTCCGGCTACATCCAGAAGCAGAACGTGGCGGACGGATCGGACGTGCAAGAGGGCGACCTCCTCTACACCATCGATCCCCGTGACGCGCAGGCCGCTCTCGATCAGGTCAAGGCGCAGGCGCGGCGCGACAAGGCCGCGCTGGAATATGCGCAGTCCAATCTCAGTCGCGGCGCAGCCCTGGTCGGAAACGGCTTTCTGACCAAGGACACCTATGACCAGCGCCAGAGCGCGTCGGGCCAGGCGGAAGCGGTGCTGTCGATGGACCAGGCCGCGATTCGGACGGCCGAACTCAACCTCGCCTACACCCAGGTCCGCGCGCCGTTCGCGGGACGACTGGGCCGCAACCAGGCCTCGGTCGGCACGCTCGTCAGTCCGGGCGGCTCTCCCATCAATACCCTGGTCCAGCTCAGCCCGATCTATGTGACTTTCAATCCGAGCGAATCCGATCTCGCCGAGATCCGCAAGGCGAAGGCGGCCGGTTCGGTGATCGCCGAGATCCTGGTTTCGTCGGGCGACCAGGAACACCGCGCCGGAGAGCTGACGTTCCTCGACAACAGCGTCGATCACGCGACCGGCACCATCGTCGCTCACGCGACCATCGCCAACGCCGACCTTTCCGTGCTTCCAGGTCAGTACGTGCATGTCCGCATCTCGCTGAGCGAGATTCCGAATGCGCTGATGGTGCCTCAGACGTCAATCGGATCGAGCCAGCTCGGCAAGTACGTCTACGTGGTCGGTCCCGAAAACAAAGTACAGCAACGCCTGGTCTCGCTCGGGCCCACCCACGGCGATCTCGTCGCGGTCATGAACGGAATCTCCGAAGGCGACAGCGTGATCTGCGGCAACCTGCAGAAGATCGGCCCGGGCGCGCTCGTGAATCCGCAGCCGCTGCCGACCACCGTCGCAGGCAGGTAGGGCAAACGACGGCCGCCGAAGTCAGCTCACGATGACAGGCCGTGGAGGAGGCTCGTGTCGCCCGTCATCGTGGCCGTGAGCCGGAGCGAACGCCACGACTTCACCAAAGCCGGCGAGCGGGCCATTCGGCTCATCGCCGGCCTCGGCGTGGAAGGCGATGCCCATCTGGGAGAAAAGACCCAGCATCTTTACCAGGCGCGGAAATATCCGGACGCACCAAACCTGCGACAGGTGCACCTGATCCATGAAGAGTTGTTCGACGAACTGCGCACCGACGGCTTCACGGTCACGCCAGGGGCCATCGGCGAGAACGTGACGACGCGTGGCCTCGACCTTCTCGCGCTCCCGCGGGGCACCCGCCTGCAGCTCGGGGCCGAGGCCGTGGTCGAACTCACCGGCCTGCGCCATCCGTGCCGGAAGATCGACGACTTCGCTCCCGGGCTGACGGCAGCCCTCCTGGAGCGGGCGCCGGATGGCGGTCGCAAGAGCAAGACCGGCGTCATGGCGATCGTCGTCACGGGGGGCGAGGTGAAGACGGGTGATTCGATCGCAGTGCAACTGCCGCCCGGAGAGAGACATGCGCTCGCACCGGTCTAGCAGACGCCGACGACGCTTCTGAGCCCATGCGAAACTCCAGGCGCAGGCGCGGCCAGTCTCGGACCGCGAGGGTCTTTCGATAAAGTTCGCGGCTCCAAGCCCCGCCTAAATTTTGTTCACAATGGCTCATTCGCTGGCTAGTGTGGGGGCCACTGCCCCCGAAAGCGCATCCTATGGGCTCGTGGCATGCATTTCGCTGGTGCGGGGCGCGATGGTTGTCTCCCAGCAAAGGACGGTTTTCATGACGCCTAAGCTCCTGTTCCCCGCGCTCGGCGGCGCGCTTCTGTGCGGCGCCATTGCATCGGCCTACGCGGCAGGCTTCACCCTGCCTGGTCCGGAGAAGGTCGCCTTCCTTTATTTCGCTGACAAGAACGACGGTGGGTGGACGCAGGCTTTCGAGGAAGCCCGCCTCAAGATGGAGCCTGCGCTCAAGATTCAGATCCCGTTCGTGGAAAACGTGCCGGAGGTTGCCGGCCAGATCAGGCCGGCCGCCGACCGCTTCATCGCACGTGGCGCCAACGTCATTATCGGCACCGCCTTCGGTTATTCGGACACGTTCAAGGAGCTGTCCGAGAAATATCCAAAAGTGGCGTTCCTGAACGCATCCGGCACCACCAACGGGTCCAACCTCGAATCTTTCTATGGCCGCACCTACGAGAGCCAGTATCTGTGCGGCATGGTCGCCGGCGCCGTCTCCAAGACCGGCAAGCTCGGATTCGTCGCGGCGCACCCGATCGGTCCGGTCAATTGGACGATCAACGCCTACGAACTCGGCGCGCAGAAAATGAATCCCAACGCCACGGTGACGGTGATCTTCACCGGTGCCTGGAACGATCCCGTCAAGGAACGCGCCGCGGCCCAGGCCATGGCGGATCAGGGCATCGACGTGATCGGCCAGCACGTCGATACGCCGACGCCGCAGATCGTCGCCCAGGAGCGCGGGATCTATGGCACCGGGCACCATCGCGACCTGCGCGAATTTGCGCCGAAGGCGACGCTGTGTTCCTCGGTGTGGACCTGGGACAAGCACCTCGTTCCGACGCTCAAGAAGATCGCCGCGGGGAACTGGCAGCCCAACCCGTTCGGCGCGTTCCCCAGCATCAAGGACGGCGGCACCGACATCGCGTGCTGCAGCGCGGTGGTGCCCAAGGAGGCCGTCACGAAAGTCATGGCCGAGCGCGATGCCATCATCGCCGGCAAGCAGGTCTATGCCGGGCCGCTCAAGGATACCGCCGGCACCGAACGGGTCGCCGCCGGCAAGACGCTCGACGACGCCGGGCTGTGGAAAATGGACTGGTACGTCCCCGGCGTGATCACGCAGAAATAGATCACGCCGAACACCATCACCAAGAACGGCCGCTGATGAGCGTTGTTCTCGAACTTACCGGGATCCGCAAATCGTTCGACGGCGCCATCGCACTCGATGGCGCTGTTTTCTCGGTAAGAGCCGGCGAGGTGCACGCTCTGCTCGGCGAGAACGGAGCCGGCAAGTCTTCGCTGATGAACGTCGCCGCCGGCCTCTACGCGCCGGATGCCGGCACCATCGCGGTCACCGGCCAGCCGGTGTCGCTGTCCGGACCGGCCGATGCCCGCCGCCGCGGCATCGGCATGGTCCACCAGCACTTCAAGCTGGTGAAGCCATTTGCCGTCGCAGAGAACATCCTGCTCGCCAATCCCCGCCCGAACTACCGCTCCGGGATTGAGGAAATCCGCACCGCGATCCGCAAGCAGGCGGACGAACTCGGGTTCGACATCGACCCCGAACAGCGCGTCGACACTCTCACGGTAGCGGCGCAGCAGCAGGTCGAGATCGTCAAGGTGCTGGTCGGCGGCGTCCGCATCCTCATTCTCGACGAGCCGACAGCGGTTTTGACCGATGCCGAAGCGGAGCGACTGCTGCAGACGATCTGCCGTCTGGCGCGGACCGGCACCGCGGTGGTGTTGGTGACCCACAAGCTCCACGAGGTGAAGCGCCATGCCGACGCGGTCACCATCATGCGCGCCGGACGGACCGTGGCGACACTCGATCCGAGCACCGCGACGGCGGCCGAGCTGACCGAACTGACCGTCGGGCAGACCGCGATTCTGCCGACCCGCGCCGAGACCGGTTTCGGCGAGACCCGCCTCAATGTCGGGGCATTACGTTGCGCACGGGCCGATGGCCAAGTCGTCGTCAACGACGTGAGCTTCTTCGTCCGCCGCGGCGAGATCTACGGGATTGCGGGCGTCAGCGGCAACGGACAGGCCGAGCTCGCGGAAGCGCTGATCGGCGCACGGGAGCCGCTGACCGGCGAAATCTGGATCGACGGGGCGGGGGATGTCGGCTCCGACGGCGGCAAGGCGCGGCGCGGCGCCTCGCTCGCGTCGGTACCGGCCGACCGCTACGCCTACGCCCTCGCCGGCTCGCTTTCGGTCGCGGAGAATTTTGCGGTCGGCAATATTCGATCCGGCCGCTTCGGCTCGGCCGCCCTCGTCGACCGCGGCGCCATGCGCCGCGAGGCAAAAGCGGCCGTCGCCGCCTATGACGTGCACGGCGTGCGCAGCGTGGCCCAACGGGTGGCGCTGTTGTCGGGCGGCAACGCCCAGAAGCTCGTCATCGCGCGCGAGTTCAGCCGGGAGCCGGCGGTCGTCGTCGCCCACAGCCCGAGCCGCGGGCTCGATGCGCGGGCTTGCGCTGCCGTTCAGGAACGATTGCTCGCGGCGCGGGACCGCGGGGCCGGCGTCGTCCTCATCAGCGAGGACCTCGACGAAATTCTCACCCTGTCGGACCGCATCGGGGTGATCACGCGCGGTCGCATCGTGGCCGAGTTCAAGCGGCCGGTCGACCGGCAGGCGATCGGCCGCGCCATGGTGGACCATGCTTGATCAGCAAATGGCGGCGGTCCCTACACCGGCACCTATGCCCGGGTCTCCCCCCCGTCGCATCGGCCGCCTCACCCTCGACATGCGGCAGCAGCTCTCGCCGTGGAAACAGGCGGGGTTCCTGGCTGCTTCGCTCGCGATCGGGCTGGCGATCTCGGTCGGCGTCCTCGCCATTGCCGGGGTTGCTCCCGGCACCCTCGCCGAGGAACTCGCCGGCACGCTCGACGCCAACAACCTGCAGGCGGTGCTGGTGCAGGCGGCCCCGCTGATGCTCGTCGGACTCGGCGCCAGCCTCGCATTCAGGATCGGATTCTGGAATTTAGGGCTGGAAGGACAGATGATCTTCGGCGGCATCGCCGCCACCGGCGTGTCGATCTACGCCATCGGGCCGGAGCCGGTGCGGATCGTCGTCATGGGGCTCGCCGCCGCGGCCGGGGGACTTCTCTGGGTGCTGCTGGCGGTGTGGCTCAAGCTGCGTTTCCGCGTCAACGAGATCATCGCCACGCTGCTTCTGAACTACGTGGCGATGTACTTCCTGCTCCACCTGCTCTATGGCGCGTGGCAGGATGCCAAGACGGCGTTCCCGCAGTCGACGCCGCTGCGGCCGTTCGAACGGCTTCCCGATCTCGGCGCCGGCGTCAACGGCGGGCTGGCGATCGCGATCGCCGCCGTCCTGCTCGCCGGATGGTTCGTGCACCTGAGCCGGCCCGGTTTCTATATGCGCTTCATCAGCGCCAATCCGAGCATGGCCAAGGTGGTCGGGGTGCCGATCCGGGCGGTGACCGTCGGCGTGGTGGCGATGTCCGGAGCCGCCTGCGGGCTCGCCGGGTTCGTCAATGTGGCTGGCCAGGAAGGCCGCCTCACCCAGTCCTTCTTCAACGGCTACGTGTTCTCGGGCGTTCTGATCGCTTTCCTGTCGCGCAACGATCCGGTGGTGGTCGCCGTCGTCGGGTTTCTCGTCGCGGTGCTCTATGTCACAGGGCAGACTCTGCAGGTTTTCTACCAGATCCCTTTCACCATGGTGCAGCTCATCCAGGCCATCATCGTGATCTGCGTCGCGTCGTCGGAATTCTTCATCCGCCATCGCATCCATTGGACCCGTTGAGAGGTCGATCCCATGCTCGACTTCTTCGTCAACTGGTTCGCCAACGTGCCCTCGGCCGCCCTGCCCTACGGGCTCGCAGCGCTCGGCCTGATCATCTCGGAGCGGTCCGGCGTCCTCAATCTCACCGCCGAAGGCATGATGCTCGTGGGCGCGCTCGCCGGCATCGGCGCCTCGTTGTCGCTCGGGAGCCCGCCCGCGGTCGCGCTGCTGGTCTCGATGGTGGCGGCGGCCGTCGTGTCGCTGTTGTTTGCGGCCCTGGTCGTACTGCTGCGGGTGAACCAGGTGATCGCGGGCCTCGCGGTCGTGTTTTTCTGCCAGGGCCTCACCGGTCTGCTCGGCACCGTGGCGCACTGGCAAAATCGACCGATCCAAGGCCTCGGAAAGCTCACCATCTGGCCGCTGTCGGAACTTCCGGTGATCGGCCGCATCCTGTTCGTCCAGGATCCCCTGATCTATCTCACACTGCTGATTTTTTTCGCCGTCAATTTCTTCCTGTTCCATACCATACGGGGCCTGAACCTCCGCGCGGTCGGCGAAAATCCGGCAGCGGCCGACGCCGCCGGGCTCAGCGTCTCGGCCTACCGGGTCGGCGCCATCGTCGCGGGCTCGGCGCTGGTCGGACTAGCGGGCGGCTACATTTCCGTCGTCAGTGTCAAGCTCTGGGTCACCGGCATGGTGAGCGGCAGGGGCTGGATCGCGATCGCGCTCGTCGTGTTCGCGCGGTGGTCGCCGTGGCGTGCGCTTGCCGGCGCGCTGCTGTTCGGCTGCATCGAAGAGGTCGTGCCCCGCATCGCCGCGGCGGGCATCCGCGTGCCGCAATACCTCGTCCTGATGACCCCCTATCTCGCGACCCTCGCGGTGATGGTATGGGTCGGAGCGAGACAGCGTGGCAGCTTCGGCGAGCCGGGCGCACTCGGCGTACCGCATGTGCGTGAGGAACGGCGATGACGCCGCGGAGCGGGTAAGCCAAATGCGCATCGAGGTCTATGGAAAGCCGCAAGACATCGGCGCCGGGTTCGACGACTATCTCGCGCCGGCCCGGACCGCGGTGGTATCGATCGACATGCATCGGGGCCACCTCGATCCGTCCCCCGATTGTCCGTGCCCGGCGCCGCGCGCCCGCGACGTCGTCGCCCCGATCGACGCCTTTCATGACCGCGCGCGGGCGCTCGGCATCCCGATCATTCATGTCCGGTCGGTCCTTCGCCGCAACGGCGCCGACGACATCAAGGGCATTAGCGCGGCGTGGCGGCGAACCTTCCCGCTCCATGTCGGCGCGATTCCGAACAGCGACGCCCATGCGATCGAAGGCTCGCCCTGGATCGAGCTCATGACCCGGGTTGCGCCCGAGGACATGCTGGTCGAGACCAAGAAGCGCCTCTCGGCGTTCTACCCGACCGACCTCGACTTCCTCCTTCGCAACATGCGGGTGGAGACGATCGTGCTCGACGGCGGCTTTACCGACTGCTGCGTGCTCAACACCGCCTTCGATGCCAGCAACCACAATTACCGGGTGATCGTCGCCCGCGACCTCGTGCGCGGCACCGACGATGGCCTGGAAGCCGCCGCCCTCGCCATGGTCTCGCTCCATATCGGTCTCGTCGTCGATTCCGGCGATCTGCTGGCCGAGTGGGAAAAGCGAAAGGCCCCTTGATGAAGCCGCCGCTGTTCGCTTATCAGGCCCCCGCCACCATCGAGGCGTGCGTCGCTGCGCTCGCCGGCGACGATGATGCGCTGGTTCTCGCGGGAGGCCAGAGCCTGCTTCCCGCGATGAATTTTCGCGTCGCCCACCCGACCTTGCTGGTCGATATTCAGCGCGTGGCAGGTCTCAGGGGCATTTCCATCGACCGCGGCAGCATCGTCGTCAAGGCGATGACCCGACACCGCGAATTCGAAGTGGACCCCGCCGTACGACGGGCCAACCCGCTGATCGCCGAGGCGATGGAGCATGTCGCCCACATCCCGATCCGCAACCGCGGCACGGTGGTCGGAAGCCTGTGCCATGCCGATCCGTCCGCAGAAATGCCTGCGATCCTCGTCCTGCTCGGCGGTAGCGTGATCGCCCACGGGCCGGATGGCCGTCGCGAAATTGCGGCCGACGCTTTCTTCCATTCCGCCTTGACGACGACGCGCCGGCACGACGAGATCGTCGTCGAGGCCCGGTTTCCCGTTCTCGCGCCGGATGCCGGTTGGGCGTTCGACGAAGTGACGCGCCGCCATGGCGATTTCGCCATCGCCGGGCTCGGCGCGGTGGTGCGTCTGGACGCCGACGGCAAGGCGACGGACATCCGGCTGGCGGCGTGTGGCATTGCCGACCGCCCGGTGCGCCTGCGCGAGGCGGAGCAATGTCTCGTCGGCACCGCGCTCACCCCGTCCGATCTTCGCGCCGCGGGGGCAACCGCCGCGACCGCCGTCTCCGTCGGTGACGACATGCATGCGACCGCGAGCCTCCGGCGTCGCATCCTCGCCGCGCTCGTCGAGCGCGGCGTCGCGCGGGCGGCCGCGCGGGCCCTCACGAGGATGTCCAGATGACGCGTGCCAAGCTGAGACCGGCGATCCCCGTCGACTCCGGAGATCCGAAGATCGACGTGACGATGACCGTCAACGGCGAATTGACCGAACGCCGCGTCAGCGTCCGCCTGCTACTCGTCGATTTTCTGCGTCACGAACTCGGGCTGACCGGGACCCACGTGGGATGCGAGCACGGCGTATGCGGTTGCTGCACGGTGCACATCGACGGCAAGGCGGCGCGCTCCTGCCTCACGCTGGCCGTGCAGGCGGACGGAGCCACCATCCGCACCATCGAATCGGTCGCAGCGCCGGACGGCACGTTGCATCCGCTCCAGCAGGCGTTCCGCGAATGCCATGCACTGCAATGCGGGTTCTGCACGCCCGGCATGGTGATGAACATTCTGAGCCGCTTCGCGGAACCCGAACCGCTCGATCTTTCCGAGGATGGCATCCGCTACCTCCTGTCCGGAAACCTGTGTCGCTGCACGGGTTACGTCAACATCGTCGCGGCCGTGCGCCGCGCCGCCGAGCTTCTCGGCAAGAGCTGACGAAAGGACCGCTGCATGTCCACGCGCATGTTCGGCGCCCGCGTCGAACGCAACATCGATCCGAAGCTCCTGAAGGGCGAAGGCGCTTTCATCGACGACATCCCCCTTGCTGGCGCGCTCCATGTGGCTTTCGCGCGAAGCATCCATGCGCGCGCCCGCATCACGACGATCGATGTCGCCGCGGCGCGCAAACGTCCGGGGGTGGTCGCCGTCTACACCTGCGAAGACATCGGCGACCTCGACATCACGATGCCGCTGCTGATCCCCCACCCTTCGATGCGGCACCCGAAGACCCAACGGCCGCTGGCCCGCGACGAGGTCCATTACGTCGGCCAGACCATCGCCATGGTGGTCGCGGTCGATCGCTACGTGGCCGAGGACGCGGCCGGGCTGATTGCGATCGCCTACGAGCCGCTCCCCGTCGAGATCGACCTTGAAAAGGCGGTGCGCGACGGCGCGCCGCTGGTCCACCCGGACGCGCCGAACAACATCGCCGCGCACTTCGTCCAGGTGTCGGGGAAGCCCGACGAGGCTTTTGCCAGGGCTGAGCACATCACCCGGATCTCCGTGCAGGTCGACCGGTCGACCGCGGCCCCGATGGAATGCCGGGCGGTCGCCGCCGTTTGGGATGAGGTGTCGGGCGAGCTCACGGTGTGGGACGGCACCCAGGCACCGATCTCGGTGCGCGGCGGCCTCGCCTCGATTCTCCAGATCGACGAGGACAAGGTGCGCGTGATCGCGCCCGATGTCGGCGGCGGCTTCGGGCAAAAGGTACTGCTGTTCTATCCGGACGAGCTTCTGGTCCCGATGGCGGCGATGCGGCTGGGAAGGCCGGTCAAGTATATCGAGGACCGGGTGGAGAATTTCCTAGGCTCGTCCCAGGAGCGCACCCAGATCCACCACATCGAGCTCGCGTCGCTCAAGTCAGGCGAGGTCATCGGCCTGCGCGACAGCTTCCTGCACGACACCGGGGCGTTCATTCCGTACGGCATCGCGGTCGCGCAGGTCGCCTCGACCTCGATCGCGGGGCCGTACCGAATCCCAAACATCTGGGTCGAGTTCACCGCCGTCTACACGCCGACAGTGCAGGTGACGCCTTATCGCGGCTGCGGACGCCCCCAGGCTAATTTCGCCATCGAGCGCGCGATGGACCAGCTCGCCGAGGAGCTCGGGCTCGACCGGCTGGAAATCCGCCGCCGCAACCTGATCGGCGAGACCGAGTTCCCCTACGCGCGCGAAGGCCTCCTGTTCGCCGACGGCCTCAAGGTCTCGCTCGACAGCGGACAGTATGCGAGGGCGCTGGAGATGGCGTCGGAAGCCGTCGGCATCGCCGGCTTCAAGGCCGAGCAGGACGCGGCCCGCGACGCCGGCCGGTATCTCGGTTTTGGCCTCGCCTGCTATGTGGAGGGCACCGGTCTCGGACCCTATGAGGGCGGCCACGTCCGCATCCATCCGATCACCGGCAAGGTCTATGTCAACACCGGCTTGTCCTCCCAGGGCCAGGGCCATGACACGGTGTTCGCCCAGATCGTCGCCGACCAGCTCGGCGTCGGCGTCGAGGACGTGATCGTCGTCGAGGGTGACACCAAGGCGTTCGACTGGGGCGTCGCAACCTTCGCGAGCCGGGCCGCGGTGGTGAGCGGCAACGCCATTCACACAACCGCGTCGATCGTGCGGCAGAAGACGATCAAGGCGGCGGCCAACATGCTCGAGGTCGGCATCGACGAGGTCGAGCTGCGCGACTCCGCGGCCTGGGTCAAAGGCTCCAACCGCTTCGTGCCGCTCGCCGCAGTGGCGACGGCGAGCAACCCGCTGCGCTATGCCTTCAACGAGGCCGCACAGGCCGCGACCCAGTTCGCGCCGGCGAGCCGGCACGACGGTCCGCCGCTGGCGGAAGGCGAGGCGCCGGGGCTGGAGGCCACCGCCTATTACAGCCCGCCGGCGTCGACCTGGGCTTACGGCGTCCACGCCGCGATCGTCGAGGTCGATCCGGCGCTGTGCACGGTGAAAATCCTGAAATACGTCTGCGTCCACGACTGCGGCAACATGATCAATCCCGCCATAGTGGAAGGCCAGGTGCTCGGCGGCATCGCCCAGGGCATCGGCGGCGCCCTGTACGAGCGACTGGAGTACCAACCGGACGGCAGTCTCGCGAACGCCAATTTCGCCGAATTTCTCATTCCCTACGCAACCGAAATCCCCGACGTGAAGGTGCTTCACCTCGAGACGCCGTCGCCGCTCAATCCGTTGGGGGTCAAGGGCGTCGGCGAGGCTGGGTGCATTGCCGTCGGCGCCGTCGTGGCCTCGGGCGTCGAGGACGCCCTGCGGCCGCTCTGCACGGCGAGATTTCGCCACGTGCCGCTGACCCCCAGCATGATCAGCGACGCGCTGGAACGAGCCGGGCGATAGGCAGGATATGTGAAGTCGCCTCTGACCGCGGCGACAGAAGCGGTGCGACGCGAGGCGTGACACGGCGCCGGCAGCGTTGGTGTCGCAGGTTGCGCGACTTCTCGTCAGCTTTCCGCCGAGGCGTGCACTGCCGCTGCTTCCAGCAGCAGCGAGGTCAACGCCGCGGGGGCGGACAGTTGCGGCGCGTGATCGGTGTCGAGGCCGTAGACCTGACGACACGGCGAGAGCGACTGCATGCGGCGCTGCAGCGGCAGGTGCACCGACCGATCCTGGGTCGCCTCGATGTAGACGCGCCTGACCCGTCCGAAGCGCTCCGGCGACAGGCTGAGCTTCGAATGCCGGGCGCTCTCCGGTTGCGGCGTCAGCCGGCGCGCCGCAGCCGCGGCGGCCGCCGGATCCGCTTGATGATAGAACACCTCGACCGCGGATGCGGCGTCGATCGAGGACAACAGGCCGTCGGCGCTGTGGGTCACCCGCTTGGTGGCACCCCGCATCGACGGCTCGAGATAGCGGTCGTAGAACATCATCACCGACATGGCGTCCGGCAACAGGAAGGCCGCGAGATAGATCGCAAGCGCGACCCGTTCCGGCCGCAGTTCGCAGGCCTGGGCGACCGCGGTTCCGCCCATGCTGTGCCCCACCAACACGACCGGCCCGGCGAGTCCATCGATGATCGACGCCAAGTGCCGCGCATAGAGATCGACGTCGATGCCGGCCGGTGGCGTATCTTCGTGACCGTTGCCGGGAAGATCGACCGCGACCGCGCGATGCCCGGCCGCCTCCAGGCGGGGAACGATGGTGTCCCACGCCCAGGCACCTTGCCAGGCCCCGTGAACCAGGACGAAGTCGCAGGGGCCGGTCACGCGGCGGTGGTCTTGATGCTGGCCTGCGCGTACTTGTCGCTGCGATACGGCCCGGCCTTCACCGGCGGATAGAGCGGCGGACGGCCGGCGTCGGCGCAGGTCGGAATGCAGGCGACCTCGGCGTCGTAATTCGGATGGTGGAAGAACACGAGCGATTGGCGGCGCGCCGTGGTGGCGACCGGCGCGGGCGGGTTCACCACCCGATGCAACGTCGATACCCAGCGGTCATTGGTCCAGCGCATCATGAGATCGCCGATGTTGATCACGAAGGACTCCGGCGGGATCACCACGTCCATCCAGTCCCCACTCCGCGGCTTGACTTGCAGGCCGCCGGGCTGGTTTTCGCCGAGCAGGATGGTCAGCGTGCCGTAATCGCTGTGCGCGCCGGCACGCAACTGGCCCGGCAGCGGAGCCCGCGGCTGCTCCGGATAATTGATGATTCGCAGCGCACTGATATGGCGATCGATCTTATCGGCGAAGAAGTGCTCCGGCAGCTCCAATGCCAGCGCGAACATGCGCATGATATCGGCGCCGAGCTTTTCGACCGCGCGGTAATAGGCGGTGATGGCAGGGCGAAACGCCGCCGGTGCATGCGGCCAGACATCATCGACGAAATGCAGCCGTGCGTCCGGGGTGGTGTGATAGGCATCGTGCGGAAAATCCGGCGGACCGAGATGGAAGACCTCTTTGAGATCGGGCGGAGTCTGGTCCGCCCGCGTGCCGGCGAGTCCTTCATTGCCAATTCCACGATAGCCTCGCGAGAGGCCGGGATCGGGCGAGCGCACCGCGACCTTCTCGGCCACCGGCAGGTCGAAGAACTGTCGCGCCGAAGCGGTCGCGGCGAGGATCAGGTCGCGGTCAATCCCGTGTCCGACGATGGTGAAGAATCCGATGCCTTCGCAGGCCCGCGCGATTGACCGTGGAATCGCCTCGCGGCCGGCGGCATCACCCGCCAGAAAGGGGCCGATGTCGATGACGGGAACCGTATCGTCGCTCATTCCTCACTCGCGTGGTTGTACACCTGCGGGTCGCCTCGCTGATCGTCCCTGAACCGGAGGCCGGACCCCGCTTCCTCGCCAAGGATGTCACGGGACACCGAAAGCATCAACCTTGCCGCCCCCGGCTGCATGCCGTCTCGGAGGGGGCGTCACCCGGTCGCGCTCTCAATCCGAAATCCCGGCCAGTTCTTTCATCCGGGCGAGGTCGACGCGACGCCCGTGGCTGATGACGTGGCGCGGCCGATCGTGAAACCGCAGGGCATCGACCACATCGGTCTCGGCGCGGACCACGAGGTGTGCGGGCGCGCCCACCGCGAGCCCGAAGTCCCCGATGTTGATGGCGCGGGCCGGAGCCGTGGTGACCATGTCATAGAGGCTCTCGATCTCGGCGCGCGCCGTCATCCCCAGCAGGTGCGCGGCGAGAAACGCGACTTCGAGCATGTTATTGCGGCCGAACGGGTAATAGGCGTCGGAGATGTCGTCCTGCCCGAGGCAGACGTTGACGTTTGCGGCGCGCAGGTCCTTGAACTCGTGCATGAAGCGGGCCGGTGTGGGGATCGCTCACGACCGACACCTGCGCGCGCCGCAGGAGATCGACCAGCGGCTCGAACACGGCGGACGGATAGAGCGCCATCGCCCGGCAGTGGTGGGCGAGCGCCCGCCCCTGCCAACCGCGGCGAATCGCCTCCGACGCCATCATTTCCAGGGTGCGCATGCGCGGATCGCCGACGTCGTCGAGCAGCATCGAGACGTCCTTTCCGAATGCTTCGGCGAGATCGAAGCACACCCGGACATGGGCCGCCGCGGCGCCCTCGCCGGTTTCGATCCACGGGATGCCGCCGACGACGTCGGCACCCATCTCCATGGCCTCTCTCATGAGCCGCTCGGCGCCGGGCTCGCGCACGATGCCGTCCTGCGCAAAGGCGACGACCTGCACCGCGACCACACCACGGAACTCGTCCCGCACCGCGAGGAGCGCCTTGATGCCCTCGAGGCGAGCTTTGCGATCGACATCGGCGAAGGCGCGAATGTGCAGATTGCCGTAAAGCGCGGCCATCGCCACCGCGCGTCGCGCATTGGCGGTGATCCAGGAGGCGTCGTACGTCTCTTTGATCTTGCTCGCGAGATCGATCGCCGAAGCGGAATCGGTCATGCCGGTCGCCCGGTACGCGTTCAAGGCCTCCTCCGACATCATCGGAAGGGTCCAGACCTTGCATAGATGCAAATGCGGATTGACGTAGGACGGGGTCACGAGGCCGCCGCATGCGTCGATCTCGTCGCGCGCGACGACGCCGAGGGACGGCGCCAGCGCGACGATCCTGCCGTCCGCGACGGCGATATCGACCAGCGCATCGCCGCCGTGACGCAGGCGGGCATTGCGGATGCAAACATCGGTTTCGACCATTTCTGACATCTCGATCCAGTGCTCCGCCAAAGCTCCCCTGCAGGGGACCTGCTCCCCCGAACCGCGCGCGATCACACGACAAGTCCTGAGGGAGCATCCACAGCAGCAAAAGTCATTTCAAACGTGAAGAAAGCTTTTCGCTATTTTTTTCTGCGTCATCAAGGACCGTTACTTAGGTTGACCGTCAACTCGGCGTCTGACCTCGCGACTTTGCATCACTTTTGCTAGAGCTGCATCGATCGACGACCTCTTGCCCTTGCAGGAGGACCGCCAAAGTCCGATGTTCCGGCGCGACGCACCGCACGTGAAGGGAAAGACGAATGTCGAACCATTTTACCGGCCTGAGCCTCGGGCCGCCGCTGGGCGATCAGCGGCTCGATCTCTGTGATCTCTACGCGTTCCAGTCGCCGACCGCGCCGTCGAAGACGGTCATCATCCTCAATGCAAATCCAAACGCCGACGCGCTCCATCCCGATGCCATCTATCGCATCAACATCGACAACGACGGCGATCTGCTGACTGACATCGCCCTCAGCTTCGTGTTTTCGAAGCCGCAAGACGGCCGTCAGACATTCAGCGTATTTCTGGCAAAAGGCGCGGAATCCCGCTCGGTAGAAGCGGTCGGAAAGAAGATCGTCACCGACGCGGAGGTCTCATTCGGCCCGCAACCCAACGTGGTCCGCGCGGGCGACTGGGCTTTCTTCGCCGGCAGTCGCAGCGATGCCTTCTTCTTCGATTTCGACGGCATCAAAAATCTGTTCGATATCAGGGGCAAGCGGAATTTCACCGAGCCGCACCTCGGCGGCAAGTCACCGTGGACCGGCGTCGATTCGAATACCGAAGCGAACGTCTTCTCGATGGCGGTCGAAATTCCGACCAGCGAACTGACTCCGAAACCGGAAATCCACATCTGGGGACGATGCAGCGTGCGTCAGGACGGCGTTCTCGTCCACGCCGATCGCGCCGGCCATCCTAGTGTCAGCAGCTTTTTCAATACCGACGACACCAAGCTGGAATACAACGCCAGCGAGCCGGTGAACGACCGCAAGCGCTGGCTCGATCAATTCGTGCACCTGATGGGCCATACCGGCAATTACTCGACCGAAGAGGCGATTGCCGAAATCGACAAGGAACGCACCCTGCCCGACGTTCTGAGTTTCGATCCGTCGAAGCCTGCCAAATATCCCAATGGCCGCGTCCTCACCGACGACGTCATCGACTACCGTCTCGCGTTCCTCACCAAGGGCGAGTGTCCCCCCAGCGGCCTGAAACCGCACACGGACATTCTCAAGGAGTTCCCGTTCATCGGCACGCCGCATCCCAAGTAGCCCGAACGAATTGGGTTAGCGCGCTTTCCACCCGGTATGCGGCTCGCGCGTGAGCCGGAGGCGTGCGTGGACATCGTGAGTAGACATACAGTGCCGCCCGGCCGGGTCGACTCTGTCCCTGCCCGGTCGGCCGCCGCTCACCAACTCGAGCAAGCGAACGGGCGGCGCAGGCCGCCCGTCACACCGCTTACACCGAACCGTCCTTGAAGGCCGCGATCTGCGGCACCGCACCCCAGTAACAGAAGCCCTTTGGCGCGAAGTGGAACTGCCGGTCGCGCCACGCGGGCTCGTCGTAGATCTGACGCACGCCGCTCGAATATTCGAACGTCATGCCCTCCGGACCCGTGAAATAGAGAAATTCCGCCGAGGAGGTAGGGTGACGCCCGGGTCCGAAGGTGACCTTGATCTGGTTGTCGCGCACGAAGTTGTAGCTGCGCTGGATGTCGTCGGTGCCGCCCACTTGGTGATTGATGTGCTGGATTCCCGGCCTGTGAAAGGGAAACAGCGCAATCGAATGATGGATCGTGCCGAGCCGCATCAACGCAGCATCTCCGATACGGTCCGATACTCTGGCGTTGCAGACGGTGGTCCAGAACGCCTCGTCCCGCGCCGCGTCCGTCGTGCAGAGCCCGACATGCGAGAAACCGGTGATTCCGGCATCGCGCGTACCGTGATAACGCTGGCCGGTCGTCATCGGGCGGACCACGAACTCGATCACGTTGCCGCTCGGATCGCGGAATCGGATGAATTCTCGGACCTGACGCGCCTCGCATTCCTCTCGGGTGCCGTAATGGACGTCGTGGCCGAGTTTCCCGAGCGTGGCACCCGCCGCCTGGAGATCCTCGCCGCGTCCGAGCTCGAAACCTGTCGTCTGATCCGCCGGGTCGCCCTCGAAATAACACAGCGTGTGGGCGCGAAGATCGGACTTGAAATAGATCGCGCCCCTGCGGCGCTCGGCGATCTCGAGGCCGAGAATGCTGACGGCGTACCACTCGGCTCCGGCCAGGTCGGTCGTGCCGAGCCGGCAATAGACGACGTCGTTGAGTTCGATCACGATCGAGATCCTCCGAGAAATTCCGGCTGCTCCGTAGGGGATCCCCAGGCGCAGTGGGACGCAGCCGCGGCGGGGAACTGGCGCGGCCCTCGGGCTGCGATGTGAGCGCCCAATTCGCTCTCCGCGGCGTAGCTCATCAACAGGCCGCGGGGCCCGCGCGTGGTCACGAAGATGGCCCCGGATGTGGGCTGGCGTCCCGGGCCGGCGACGATCGGCACCTGCGCCCCCTGCAGGAAATACCAATTGGCCATGACGTTGTCCTTGTCCTCGACCGCCCAGGTCGCGCCGAGAATCCCGTCGCGACTCGACGGATAGATCGCCACGCGGTGATGGGCCTCGTCGAGCGAGAGAAAGGCGGCGTCTCCCGCCCAATCGGTGACCGTCAAACCGAGGCCGCGGGTCCAGAACGCCTCGTCGGCCGCAATGTCGGTGGAAACGAGCGAAACCGCCTGAAGGCCGACGACGCCTGCGTCCCGCGGTCCATGACAGCGAAACCCGGAGGTTAGCGGCCGCCAGACGATCTCCACCGTCACGCCGTTCGGCGCGGTGACGCCGACGACCTCTTTGGCCTGCCGCGCGGCCGCCTGCGCCGGGTCCAGCCGGTGCGGCGAATAGCCGGCCTGCTCCAGGCGCGCTGCCACGCTGTCGAGATCGGAGGCCTGCGCCACGGTCAGCGCCACCGCCTCACCGTCCCCGGCGCGCGAAAAGCAGATCGCGTAGTTGCGTGCGTCGGAACGAAACATCACCCTGAATTCGTCCCGATCCTGCCGCTGCAGGCCGAACAGATCGGAAGCGAACCGACTGGCCGCGTCGAGGTCATCCACCTGGATGCGAAGGTATCGCAGATCGCGATAGCTGACGTTCATCGGGCATCTCGTCGGAGGAGCGCTGAGTTCCGGCCCAGTGCGGGCGGCCGCACCATGCGCCGCCCGTTGGACCATCAGACCGCCGCTGGGTTCATTACGGCCGGCGGATCAGCATAGATCGGCGCGACATCGATGAAAACGCGCAACTCGCCGACCTTGTCGCCTTCCGGCTTGAGGATCGAAACGCAGGGAAGCGTCACCGAGCGGCCGTCCTTGCGCGTATAATCCACCGCGACTTCGAGAATGGATTCATCGGGATTGTCCCAACGGTTGATGAAGTTGTGCTTGAGCCCGCCGATGGTCGACCAGAACCGGCCGATCGCCCCGGCGATCTGGTCAGGTCCCTCGGCCGCCGGGAAGTTGGCGAACGTCACGCGCGCGGTCTGGCTGTGCAATTGCTTGAAGGCTTCGAGGTCCATCGCTTCCACAGCGTCGTAATATCGCTTGATCAGCACATCGCGGCTGATTTTCATTCTTCTGATGGCCGCCAGCGTCGCATCGACGGCTTTCAGATAATCCTTCTCCACGATTTGTCCGTAGGCGATCTCGGCGGGGCTGCCGTCTTCCTCGCCCGCCAGCGTCAAACCGAAGCTGAAGCGCAACCCGAGCCCTTCCGCGTCGTCCTCGATATCGTTGAGGATCGTGCCCAGGACCGAGCCGTCCAGGCGCTCGAACTTCACGTTCTGCTGCGGCGTGAGCGTGATCCTTTCGCGGCAACGCTCCCCGCGAAACTCGATCTCCCGCACGAACACCGTATCGCTCTCACGATCGAGGACCTGGCAATAGGTCATCGCCGGCACGAACGGCAGAGCGTTATTCGCCTTCATCACCAGCCCCTGCCAAATGTCGGCACGCGTGAGCTTCGGCTGCCCGGGCTCGTTGACGGGAATGCGCCTGGAGACCTGGATCATGATGTCCTCCGTTTCTTGGATGATCGGTTCTGCGACAATCGTTCACCTGAGCGAGACGCTTCGCGTCCACCGTGCCGGCGCACCCGCGCGGATCACAGCTTCATCATCTCGTCCGGCGGCGGCGGGCCCCAGAGGTTCGCGCTGTCGGGAGACTTCGGCCAAACCTTGGTCATCTGCGGATTGTCGCGATGCCACGGGCGTGGCTCGAACACGCCGGCCCGGTCGTCCGCGACCTGATCGAGCTCGCAGAAAAACTCGGTAATCAGACCGTTCGGCCCGCGGTGATAGGTGAAGAGGTTGTGACCGATCCCGTGCCGTCCCGGTCCCCAGATGAGCCGGTAGCCGTGCTGGCTGAGGAAATCCGCAGCCGTCTGCATGTGCGACCAGTCGCGCAATTCGAAGGCGGTATGGAAGTGCGCGTTTTTGCCCGTGCCCACCAGATTGATCGTGTGATGGTCGCGATCGCAGCGCAGGAACGAGAAGAAATCTCCCATCCAGTCGCTGACCCGCATGCCCAACACCTCGCAGTACCAGTCGGTGCAGGGCTTCACATCGGTAACGTGAAAGGCGATATGCCCGAGCTTGTGAGGCTGGATGCCCTTGCCGGAGAAGCCCTGGTGGCTGGGTTCGTTCTGCGTGAAGACGACGATCCGGGTGCCCTTGTAGTCGTCGAAGCTCACGGATTTTGCGATGCCTGGCTCGGGATCGGTCGCGGTTTCCACCTTGATCCCGTGGGCCGCCACCTGCTTGGCGAAGGCATCGAGATCGTCGCCCGCGGCGAGCTGAAAGCCGATCGTCGTACAGCGGGCCTCAGGCCCCTTTTTGAGTACGACGGAATGCGGATCGATCTTGCCGCCGAGATAGACGGCGCCATCTCCATTGCCGACGCGGCTCAACCCGAGGACATCGGTGTAATACTCCGTCTGTCGGACGAGATCGGGCGTCTCGTAGATGGCGTGGGAGATCTTTTTCACTCGGATCATGCATTCGCTCCGTCTGCAGTATCTCGCTTTTCAAAGAACTCGAGGATCGCCGCGACGTCGCGCTCGCCGATCAATGGGATGGCACGGTCGTAGATGCCGTGCAGGCAATCGATGAGGTCGGTCTTGATTCCGCCCGCCTTCGCGGTCTCGCGCGCCTGCTCGAGGTAATATTTCAGGGCCGATGCGGTGCCCTGCAGCGGCAGAAACTTCCGCGAAATCATCCACGGCCCGCGGATGCCGAGCTGAGTAGAACTGCCGCTTCCGGTGGACAGCGCCTGGAGCAGCAGCTCCCGGTCCACTCCCAGACTGAGTCCGAAAGCGATGGCTTGCGCCGCACCGGCGATGTCGAGGGCCACCAGGATATTATTGGCCAGTTTCACCTTCGAGGCACCGCCGAAATCACCGAGATAAAGGCTGAGGTCGCTTATCCCCTTCACGGCGGGCGCGATCCGGTCGACCGCCTCGCGCGGGCCCGAAAGAAAGATGTTGGCCTTGCGAGCCGCGACCATGCTGGGCGTCCCGGCGACCTCGCCATCGAGAAAGACCGCCCCCTTTGCGGCCAGCGGCGCGACGAACGCTTCCTTCTCGGCCACCGGATGAGACCCGAGCTCGGTGATGATCTGGCCCACCCGGGCGGTTTCGATGATGCCGCCCTTCCCTCCGACGACTTCGCGGAGGGCCTCGATCCCGGGCATGCAGGAAAAGACGATGTCGCAGCTCGCCCCGATCTCGGCCGGCGAAGCCGCGGCACGGCCGCCGATAGCCGTGAGATCATCCATCGGCGACCTGCGATAGCCGACGACGTCGTGGCCGCTGTCGATCAGATTCTTGGCGACCGCAAAGCCGATCTTGCCGAGTCCGATGACGCCGATATTCATAGCGCGACCTTCCGGCGTCAGCCGAGGTTGAGGGACATCTGGGAGAACGAGACCGTCACCGTCATCTGCCCCTCGTTCACCGTCCAGGGATGCAGCGAGAACGTCCGCCCCGCCTTCTGCACGAGCGGGTCCGCCTCGGCGATGGCACGCGCCTCGCTTTCGGATTCGACCTTCAGAACCGTCATGCCGTCGCCGGAACCCGGCACGTTCATCGGTCCGGACGCGAAGATCTTGCCCTCTGCCTCGAGCTTGATCAGATATTCGAGATGCTCTGCGAGATGCGGGACGATGTCCTGTGCGCCGCCTTTCGACATCACGACCCAGAGTTTTTTTCCCCACATGCGCGCGATGAGCTGTTTGGTGCGGGAATCGAGCTCGGCCGGGGCGGACGTCTTTCGTGCGGCCCGGCTCATGAGCGATCTTCCACGATGCGGTTCTTGAGCCGACCGAGTCCCTCGATCTCGACGACGACTTCGTCGCCGGGCTGGAGAAATTCGCCCTTCGGGAAACCGACGCCGGCAGGCGTCCCCGTGGCGATCACGTCACCCGGCCGCAATTCCACGTGACGGCTGAGATAGGCGACCTGTTCGGCAATCGAATGGACCATCCGCCCCGTATTCGATTCCTGCTTCACAATACCGTTGACGCTGAGCCTGATGGCGAGGTCTTCCGGATTGTCCACCGCGGCCGCAGGCGTCAGCCACGGCCCCATCGGGGCGGCATCTGCGAAGCATTTCTGGCCGATCCAGTCGTAGACGAACGGACTGCCTTCGCGCTTCATCAAATCGCGCGCCGAAAGGTCGTTGACGATCACGTAACCCGCCACCGCATCCATGGCGTCGGCCTCGGACACCCGGCGCGTCGGCTTGCCGATGACGACACCCAGCTCCGCCTCCCAGTCCACGGATTTCGAGAACGCGGGGAGCCGCACGTCGGCCTCGGGCCCGACGATGGAGCCCGACGACGTTTTGATGAAGAACCACGGCTCGGCGGCCTTTTCCACCCGCGCGGGCTTGCCTGTCATCTGCTCGATGAAAACCGACATCTCCTGCAGATGATCCCAGTAGTTCGCGCCGGCGCAGAAAAAGGTTCCGGGATAGAGGATTGGCGCCGGCAGGGTCAGCTCGTCGAGGGCCAACGACCGCTCACCGCCGGCGAAACCATCGAGCTGATCGCTGGAGGTTTCCCAGTCGCGGAGAATATCGAGGACGCTTCCACCATTCGGGCCCAGCACTTCGCGCGCATCGGTCACACGCGTGCCGATGAGGATTCCCGCGCGCGGCGTGATGTCTTCGCCGGTCGTATAGCTGACCAATCGATAGTCCGCCGGCATCCTTTTCCTCCCGAACGGCACGTTTTTGTATGAACCGTACCGTATGTTACGGTACCGGCGCCATCGGCGTGAGTCAAAAGATTTCTGCTGGCCTCGCCAGGGATTTCTTGCCATATCTGCCAGCCATGGAATCCGCAGACAGGCCAGCGGCCCCGGCCGGGGGCTCTGAGCGCAGCAACAGGCGCCTGAACGGGCGCAAGCGCGGCGACGTCAAACGCGACAAGATCGTCAGATCCGCCGCCAAGCTGTTTCTCGAAAAAGGCTACGACAACGTCTCGATCAACGACATCATCGACGTCGTCGGCGGTTCCAAGGGCACGATCTATTCCAACTTCGGCAGCAAGGAGAAACTTTTCGAGTCGGTCGTGGAGCAGATGTGCTCGGACGTCACGATTCAGATCGACACCCGCCCGGTCGGGACCCTCGAGGAACAACTCACGCGCATCGCGCGATCCTTCGTATCGAAAGTGCTATCGCCGCAAATCCTGTGCTTTCATCGCCTGATGACATCGATCGGGAGGACTTTTCCCGTTGCAGGGCGGCTGTTTTACGATACCGGGCCGCGAAAGGTCTACCAGATCATCTCGGAATGGATCGCTCTTCACCAGCAGGCCGGTAACATTCGCGACGACCAAGATCCGCACCGCCTCGCCGTCCTGCTCCACGATATGTTGATCGGGGAACAGCAGCTGAGCTGGCTGACGTCGGCTTCGAGCGACAAGGACCGCGCCAAACGCATCGAGCAGACGGTGCAGCTGTGCGTCACGGTCTTCCTGCAAGGCTGCGCCAGTGGGGCACCGCGGAGCGGCGGAAAGCGGACCGACAAATCCACCGGCGTGGGAAGCAGCGGCCGATAGTCGCCGGAAGCGGCCGAGGCTCCGACCAGCCGTCGCCGGACCGACGCTCCGAATCCGCTCTCCGCATCAATCACCTCTCCGCACCAATCCTCTCCGCATCGCAGCGATACCCCGACAGATTAGTTTGTCTCCGCTGCGCCGGCCTCCCGCGAAGACCGGCTGCGGGATTCTCGATTTGTCAAACACGGGACAAAGGTGCAGACTGCGAACGATAACGATCGTTACACTTAAATGGGAGGACAGGGAGATGCAGATAGAAGCCACGCCCGTGGCCGCCACCCGCAGGGCTGCGTCGCGTCCGGAATTCGCCGAGATTCTCAGACGGATTCGCGGACTGCGCTCGGAGATCGACTCGCGGGCGCTCGCGGCCGAGAAGGCGAGACGGGTCCCCGCCGAGACGATGGATGCGCTTCGCGATGCCGACGTATTTCGCGCCATGCAGCCCGCGCATTTTGGCGGGTATGAGTATGGCCCCGCCGAGCTTGCGCAGATCGGCTTCGAGCTCGGCCGCGCCTGCGGCAGCACCGGATGGTGTGGGACGCTCGCGGTTTGCTTCGGCTGGATGACGGCCTTCTTTCCTCTCGAGGCGCAACTCGAGGTCTGGGATAATCCGGATAATCTCCTCGCCGTCTCCTATACTCCGACTTCCAAAGTCGAGGTCGTCGATGGCGGCTACAGGATTTCCGGCAGCTGGCCCTGGGCGAGCGGCGTCGACAACGCCGAGTGGCTCATTCTCGCCGCGCTGATTCCAGGCGCGGATCGGCCTCCCGGCGTCGCGTGGTGCCTGGTCCCGGTCGGGGACGTCCGGATCGACCACGACAGTTGGAATGTAAGTGGCCTGCAGGGCACCGGATCCAAAACCGTCACGGTCACCGACGCGGTGTTCGTTCCGAGCCACAGGGTGCTGCCGCTGAGTGCCGTCTTCTCCGGCAACGTGCCAGGGCTCGACGTACCCGGCAACCGCCAGGCCCGATTCGGATTTCCGACCTTCGGCCCCACGGCGCTGGTCTCGCCCATCGTCGGCATGGCGCAAGGCGCCATCGACGCCTTTACGGACAATGCCCGGGGGGCGCGGCGCATGGCCCGCCCCGGGGTGTTCGAGAAGGTTGCCGAGTTGCCGCTGATCCAAAGCCTGATAGGCCAGGCCGCCGCAAGGATCGATGCCGCGCGGACCTTGATGTTGACCAGCCTCCAGGAGGGACAGGAGGTCGTTCGGGCCGGCGGCACCCTCGACATCGAACAACGGGTCCGCATTCGCCGTAATCACGGCTTTGCGGCAAGAACGTCATCTGAGGTCGTCAACGAACTCTTCGCCAAGTCCGGCGCGGCTGCGGCCGACGAAAGGAGCCGGGTGCAACGGTTCTGGCGGGATGCCAATGCCGCGGCCCTGCACGCCAGCCTCGACTGGGACACGCTATCGGCTCTTTACGGCATACAGCAATTGGGATTGCAGCCGCAGGGCGTGTTCTGAGCGCAGGCCGTGCCGCCCGCGCGTGCGCTCGAAGTCTGCCGATCGAGCGTGGCGTGACCTCGTACGCCGGAAGGGCCGCGGCGCGGCGGTTTGTTGGCTTGGAACAAGTCCCTGCCACGCAATTTTGTTGCGCGCCGATCTTCGGGACGCCATTTGTAACATGGTGATTTTCGATACCGACCGGATACTCCCAAAGGCCCCAGGTCAGTTCGCCTAGTACGGCGTGCTTAACCATCGTCTGGTAGCAGATTTCCTGCCCCATCTCGCGTTCGTCGCCACCAACTGCATCCCAGTCCAGCTCGTCGCTTTCGATCTCGTAGACCTCGCCCGTCGCATGATGTCGGATGCGGGCTGTTCCCTTACAGTAGACTTCCATAATCACCCCCAACCAACTGGCAGCGACCGTGCCACGGACAAAGCCAACCTGAACTTATCGGTCCGAACGGGAACGTGGCGCCGTCGCGGCGGAAGGTGCCTTTGCGGCGTGAGGGGTCACAAGGGCGACTCCATAATCTGATAGGTGACATCGAGTATCTGCTTCACTGAGTTCCGGACATATGACAGCGGCGCATCATCCGTGGCCTGGGCGATCCTGTACCGTCGGCTCGACATGAAGAATTTACGGGAACGCGGCGCAGCTCGCGTTGCGCGAAATGTATACCGTTGTGGACCCGTCTTTTATGTACCGGCGCTGGGACGACGAGAAGGATCGTTACCTCAACTTCCCGTTTGCCGATGTCGAGTACGAGATTCGGCAAATCGGAGATGAGGACGAAAAGGTTGCGCAGAGCGTAAATGGCCTTGTCGACTGCGGCTCGCCAGGCTCGGGATTACGGCTGCGCGCCCGCGCCCGTTCGATATCCTGACGAACGACTTGGCTGTCGTATCCCTTGTCGCCAAGCATTCGCTCGAGATCGCAGTCGATATCGATCACCCGAAGACAACTTCATGATCCTCGCGACGAGTGTGTTCGTCATCTACTATGGCGTCAACAAGGCACAGACAGCGCCTGACCCTGAGAAATAGGGTCTTCCGGGGGGGCGCGTTGTGGTCGTAGCGGTCGTGACGGTCTGGGTTCTGCGAGCGACGACAGCTAATTAATTTCGCTGGGTCGACCTCTATTTTATTTGGTCTTTAGCGGCACGACTTTGCCGTGCTGGGGCTCTTTGCCAGCTTCGAGGAAGCGCTTGTCCTGTTCAAGCGTGGCGCCGCTCCGCAGCTCCCCTGTTTCGTTCTTGAATTTGAACTCATGGCCCTTCGCGTAGACTTGGTTCCGCGCGTTGCTGATGATGAGGCTATTGATCTCCCCAACCGTGTTCGCGTCGGCTTCGATGACATTCTCTTCCCCCTCGAACGACCCGCGCAGACAGAGGGTCGGCGAGATCGCGAAGATGATCTCGGTTTCCTTCAGGCCGAAGCCCGGCGACAACCCCGCGGGACCCTTGCCGTCTTTCCATCGCAGGCAGACCGGGTCATCGGTCGTGACGAACGTTCCTTCCTTCGCCTCGACAATCTGCCACTTTCGGTACCAAAGCTTCTCTGTCACCGGGTCGTGCATGTCGATCTCGAAGGCCATCATAAGGTCCTTCGGCATCGGAAAGCTCTCGTCCTTCAAAGTATTTTGGATGTCCGCGACCGTGGTCCCTTTGGGCAACATGCCCGCCGCGATCACCTCATCAACCGCCTTCTGAGTTTCGAGCTGCGCGGCGAAGTGCTGGCGGGCGAGCTGCTCGTGCATTTGGCTGATCGCTTCACGCCGGGTCGGATTCCGCAGCGCGATTGCCGCCATCAGGTTGACCAGGTGGGAGCGGTCCTCTTCCTTGACGAGTGACTTCGCTTCCTTGATCCGCTCGAGTGCGGGGGCCATTTCGCCCTCAAATTCGGCCAGCGCTTTCTCGAGCTCGTTCGGGTCCATGTTCCCCGTTTCGATGCGGTTGAAATAGTTCTCGCCCGCCACGTTCTCCGGACCGGTCCGGAAAGACTTCCCGGTCGGCCGGTTCACGGCAAATAGCTTGTCCTTCTCGCCCGTGAAGCCCTTGAGATAGAAACGCGGGACGTAGTGGTGCCTCTTCGGCTCCGCCGCTTTCGCCTCCTTGGCCACTGTCCACACCCCTACATTTCGGCTTCAGCCGGGCGTTACATTGTCCGTATCCCAAACCGACAGACAGTTAGATATTGCGTGCGTCGCGGACCGTCGGTTGGCAAACCCGCCGCGACGCACAGAGTATTCGACCGCGATAGACCCCCTCGGGGGCGGTTTTCGCACTTCCGGCTGAGGCTCACTCGGTACAGCGACTGCTTCGAGCGCATGGTGTGGCGCCGCAGTTCCATCGAGCCCTGCGTGACCTTAAAGCGGAAATCGAAGAGGCTCCTGAGCGCAATATGCACGCCTTCAAGGCCTATCGTCTGAAGCAGAGCGAGCTTGCGATGCTTTAAGCGCCTCCTCGCGTCTGCGGATGGAGGCGCCACGCATCTGATCGAGCAGGGCCGTGATCCTGCCGTCATCCTCGCCTTTGTGCGTACCGCAACCACACCCGCTCTTTACCAGGAATATCTCGCCGCAATCGTCACAACCTCCTGCGTCTATCGTCGTGTTGCAATGAAAGCAGACAGGCTTGTCGTGGTAGCCCATTACAAGCCAATCTTGACGACACTCGGGACACGGCAGAGTGCCTTCAAAATCTTCGGGACTGTCCTCTTCTTCCTTCCAGTCCGGCCACCGCTCGCGGAACCATTCATGCAGGCGGTATTCCGCGAGACCTTGCCGCTCATTGTACTCGAACACGCGATGATTGATGTCGCGCAGGATCGCGCCGTCTATGTGACCCTCAAGTTTCCATTCCAACACGAGTTCTACGAAGAACAGGATGAACTTCAGCGACGACGCGAGGATTGCGTCGTCTTCCTTTTCGTTGTGATCGTAGCGGTGATGTTCGATCCGGTTTCGGACCCGTTGTATGTTCTCGATCGTCTCCTTCTCATCATCAGGGATGCCAAGGCCGAGATTCTCAAGCCGCGTGAGCGCTTCCCGCACGCCGACCGTGAACGAGTCGTCCGTCACCTTGGCGTCGATGTTCTTGTAGATCAGGATCGGATTGGTTTGCGCGAGGCGCACCTTCAGCAGCAGTTCGATCGCGTGAAACACGGTCAGGATCGCATGCTTCCGGCTGGAGTAGCTCGTTTCCTTAAGGAAGAACTCCATACCGATCCGCAGCGAATCAATCGCGTTTTCGTAGATCGCGCTGACGATCTCATTCTTCGCGACTGCTTGGCTGCTCATGTGTCCACCAAAATGTTGCCATCTCGCCAGCCAGATTTATGGCGAGGTGCGCATATCCCGCGGTCGGCCGCGCCGCTTGCCGACCAGCGTCGGCGTTTTCTCCGCAAGACCTTCCATCAACCATTGGGCGCCGCCCTTGCGCGTCCGGTATTTGCGCGGGTTCGGCGGCGGCGGCACCTCCAACGAATGCCCTTCGCCCTCGGCCAGATAAACGCGCAGGCCCCTGAGGCTCGCGGTCGGTGTCTTTGCGCCGGACGGCGACCAGCGTCGTGCCGATGAATCTGCGTCGAGTCAGCATGATCATCATCCTCCCTGATCGCGCCGCTCTCTGGCGGCGTTTCGCCGTGCGAAGACTATAGCCTGGGCACATGTTCGGCAGCTACGGGATCGCATGGCAAGAAGCCGCCACGCCCTGTGGACGCCGCGCAAAGCCGCCACGGGCGCGAGCCCCGCAGACGCTCCTAAAGGCCCATTCAACTCCGGGCTAGCGGACGTCGATCCAAAATGACGGGGGAGTTGAGAAGGGGTGCAGCGGGAAGGCGTCGACAGACGGAGATTCGAACCGGTCTCCGTAGCAAAGCAAACCGGTCTGTGGACGCTCCCGTTCGCAGATTTCGGATATTGAAAAATCGTCGAGCAGAGACTCGCCGCGGAATTCGTGGCCGTCGTTGTAAGACACCCAAAAAGCCTAGCCAGAGACCAGGCTCCTGGGCGCTAACCTTCGGAAATGTCGGCTCTTTGCACAGCGCGGGAAGTCACCCGGAGGAGACCGCGGTGGCTGGCTGGGGCGCCTGGATTCGAACCAGGGGATGGCGGAATCAAAATCCGCTGCCTTACCACTTGGCTACGCCCCAATCGCGCCGCGCACCCGGCGCGGCGGGCGCGTGACGACACGCGCGAGCGGACCATACTTGGATGGGTTCCCCCGATCAATCCGCCCTGTTTCGACGAGCATGCTGGAACCGCGAAACAGGAAGGGGCGGTGAAGACCGCCCCTCTTGGCCGTTGCTGATCCGACGGGCTTATCGATCGTCGGAATTTCCGCCTGGAGTGCCAGGCGGCACGCGGTCCGGGTTTATCGAGCCGGTGGCTCCACCCTTCGCACCGTAGGGATTGCCCAGGCCCGGGACGGGAATCGGGGCTTGGCCGGTCGTGGTCCTGGGATCTTTCGAAACGCTCGGACCAGCCGTCGCTTGGCCATTCTTGGCATTCGGTTCGGAAACTCTCCCGCTCTGCGCCAGGGCACTGCTCGCAACCAGGCTGCCCGACAGGAGTGCCGCGGCTGCAGCCGCGATTGTGAAAGTTCTCATGCTTGGCCTCATATTGGTGCGGCAGCGGAGCGAGCGCTGTGATCTGCCCGCCCCCGGAAATCGACGTGTCATTTTGCGGGGGCCGCCGACGAACCGGGCAGCGGCGCAATCCCGGTGGTACCCGGAGTGGAGGACTGGACGGTATTTCCCCCTGGCGCCGGGGGCGGGATCGTGCTGGGCGGCTGCGGCGATGGGGCTTGGCCCTGGGGCGCAATGGCTGCACCCGACGAGCCGGGCGCGAGTTGCGCCGGCGGTGGCGATTGGGCATACGAGCTGCCGCCTGCCGCGGCCAAAGTGACGATGACGACCGCGAATACCATTTTGCTCATGTGCCTACCTCTTCTCGCCCTCCGCTCTACAATCGTGGATCGTGCGTTTCGTTCCTTGAGGATTCGCGCGCCTTGACGAGTTGCGCGGTCGCGGCGACCAAGGCCGAGAGGCACCAGCGTCCCGGTCCGCATGCGCGCGATCGTCCGCCCGACGTCGTTATGTGACCCTGGAGGCGAGGTCTCGAACGCTTCGTCTTTGATCTTCGCAAAGCGTGGGCGCGGAGGCTCCGCACCCCGCTTGCTCCACCCCGCTCAGGCGGCCTTCGCTACCTTGGTGGTCCCCTTGATCGCCTGAAGATAGACGTCGAGGAGCGACTCCCGCTCATCGCGCTCGTTCGGATCCTGCTTGCGGACCCGGATCACGTCCCGAAGCACCTTCACGTCGAAGCCATTCCCCTTGGCTTCCTGGAAGATCTCCTTCTTGGCTTCGGTCAGTTCCTTGATTTCCCCCTCGATGTTCTCGATGCGCTCGACGATGGTCCGCAGCTGATCCCCCGCAACGTCAACCGGTCCGCTCATGGTTTACTCCTGGTGAACATGACGGACGCAAAACTCCGCTATTCCCGCCGACGCATCAAGACCTTGCCCGCAAACGTGGTAAGCAATCGATTAACGCAGTCGCGCGCCGGCGGCGACGGCCCGCCTGGCAGGGCGGTCCGCCTCTCACCAAACACGCGAAGCCGCGGCAGAAAGCTTTTGACTTGGCTGACCGTCCCGGGTTCAACGTGGAACAATGACCGATTTTTCCCGACTCACGCCCGGATTGAAGGGCACTGCGCGCCTCCTCGTCGGCGTCGCCCAGACGGCGCCCAGCATCGGCAGCGGCAAGGTGCCCGTACTCGGCACGCCGGTGATGATCAACGTGATCGAGGCGGCGGCGCTCGCCGCGGTCGAGCACCTGCTCCCGCCGGGTCATCAGAGTCTCGGGATTCACCTCGACGTCCGCCACTTCGCCGCGACGCCGATCGGGATGCACGTGGAAGCGAGCGCCGAGTTGGTGGCGGTGGAAGGCCGCACGCTGTCGTTCCGGGTCGAGGCCCGCGACGACAAGGAGCCGATCGGCGGCGGCACGCACCAGCGGGTGGTGGTCAATGTCGCGCGCTTCGACGAGCGCATCCAGCGCAAGCTCGCCGGCGCATAAGGCAAAGTCTCCCGCGCATGGGTCTGCCGTTCGGGTCCCCGCGAATTGACCGGGGTCGCCCTGCGGCTAGAGTAATCGCCGAACGAAACGGCCCTGTCGGTCAGGCCGTGGCGGCCGCCGCGAGCAACGGCCGAGAGCATTCTCGAGGAGACGGCAATCCAATGGCTTACCGGGCGCCGGTCGACGAGATGCTCTTCACGCTGCGCCATGCCGCCGGTTTTGCGCAGGCGCAGGCCGACGGCGTGTACGATCTCGGCGACGATCTCGTCGAAGCCGTGCTCGGCGAAGCCGGCCGGTTCGCCACCGAGGTGGTTGCCCCGATCGACCGCGACGGCGACCGGCAGGGCGCGACGCTCCACGACGGTGCCGTCACCACGGCGCCGGGCTGGAAGGAGGCCTATCGCGCCTGGGCGGCGGCCGGCTGGAACGGCCTCGCCGCCACCCCCGACTATGGCGGCCAGGGCCTGCCCCGCGCACTCAATGCCGCCTGCAACGAAATGTGGAACGCGGCCTCCATGGCATTCGGTCTGGGCCCGACGCTGACCATGGCCGCCGTCGATTCGCTCGCCGCCCACGGCTCCGAGGCACTCAAGGCCACCTACCTCGAGAAGCTCATCTCCGGCGAGTGGATGGGCACCATGCAACTCACCGAACCGCATGCCGGGTCCGACGTCGGCGCACTGCGCACCCGCGCCGAACGCGCCGGCGACGGCACCTACCGCCTGTTCGGCACGAAGATCTTCATCACCTACGGCGAGCACGACCTCACCGACAACATCATCCACTTCGTGCTCGCGCGGATCGCCGGCGCGCCCGCCGGCACCAAGGGCCTGTCGCTGTTCCTGGTGCCGAAATTCCTGGTGAACCCCGACGGGACGCGCGGCGCGCGCAACGACGTGCGGGCCCTTTCCCTCGAGCACAAGCTCGGGATCCACGGCTCGCCGACCTGCGTCATGGTCTACGGCGATGCGGGCGGCGCCGTCGGCTATCTGGTCGGCGAAGAAAACCGTGGCATGGCCTGCATGTTCACCATGATGAACGAGGCGCGGCTGGCCGTCGGCCTGCAGGGTGTGGCGGTGGCGGAAGCCGCCACCCAGCGCGCCACCGCCTATGCCAAGGAACGCCGGCAGGGCCGGACTCACGGCATGACGGCGGCGGAATCGGTGCCGATCATCGCCCATGTCGACGTGCGGCGGATGCTCATCACCATGCGCGCCCTGACCCGCGCCGCCCGTGCCATCTGCTATGCGACCGCGGTCGCGCTCGACCGCGCCCACCTCGCCGCGGACCCCGTCGCTCGCCAGGCAGCCCAGGAACGGGCCGCCCTGCTCACCCCGGTGGCGAAAGCGTTCTCCACCGACATCGGCACCGAGGTGGCTTCGCTCGGCATCCAGGTCCATGGCGGCATGGGCTTCATCGAGGAGACCGGCGCGGCGCAGCACTATCGCGATGTCCGCATCACCCAGATCTACGAGGGCACCAACGGGATCCAGGCGGTCGACCTCGTCACCCGCAAAGTACCGCTCTCCGGCGGCGATGCGGTGAAATCATACCTGCGCGAGCTTCGGGAGACGATCGAGGCGGTTCGCGCGGCCAACGATCCCGCCTTCGGCGTCACCGCGGCCCGCCTCGCCACGGCTGCCGACAGCCTCGAGCGAGCCACCGCCTGGCTGCTGGGCGCGCTCGGCTCCAATCCCGACGCGGCTCTCGCCGGCGCCACCTCGTATCTGCGGCTGTTCGGCACTACCGCCGGCGGCTGCATGCTCGCCGCCGAGGCCCTGGCGGCGGCGCGCCACGCGGACGGCGCGGCGGACAAGCCCGGCCGCGTTGCACTGGCGAGATTTTTTGCCGAGAACATCGCGATCCAGGCGCCGAGCTTGGCCGACGTCGTGATCGAAGGCGCCGACGGCGTGCTCGGCGGGACAGCGGGGATCGGACAGCCATGATCGAGAACGTGGTCATCACCGACGACGGGCCCATCCGGCGGGTCCGGATGAATCGCCTCGAAAAGATGAACGCGATCACCGACGACATGTACGACAAGCTCGCCGGCGCACTCGAAAGCGCGGCGCACAACAAGGACATCCGCTGCGTCGTGATCACCGGCGGCAAGACGGTGTTCTCCGCCGGCAGCGACCTCAAAGACTTTCTTCATGCCGCCGAGCACATGGAGGGGCTGCGGCCAGCCGTCGGGCGCTTCCTGCGCGGGCTCGTCCACACCGAGAAGCCGGTGGTCGCCGGCGTCCAGGGCGTTGCGATCGGCATCGGCATGACCATGCTGCTGCATTTCGACTACGTGGTGGCGGCCACCAATGCGCGCTTTTCCGCCCCGTTCGCCAAGCTCGGCGTGGTGCCCGAGGCCGGTTCGAGCCTGCTTGCCCCCCGGCTCATGGGGACGCGGCGCGCGTTCGCGCTTCTCGTCATGGGGCGTCCGCTCGACGCCGAGCAGGCGAAGTCCGTCGGTCTCGTCAACGTCGTGGTGCCTCCCGAGAAGGTCGAGGAGGAAGTCATGGCGGCGGCGCACGAGATCGCGGCGCTGCCGCCGGAATCGGTCGCCATATCGCGACGCCTGATCCACGGCTCGCCGGCCGAGATCATGAAGCGGACCATCGAGGAGGCCGACATTTTCCGCGCCCGGCTTCGCTCTCAGGAGGCCCGCGCCGCGTTCGAGCACTTCCTGCAGCACAAGAAGTAAGGCGGCCGGTGCGGCGAAGTCCGTTGCCGAACCGGCAAAATCCTCACGGAGATCGCCCATGCCGCCGACAGGGACCGCGCCGCTCGCAGGCAAGACCCTCTTCATCACCGGGGCGTCGCGCGGCATCGGGCTCGCCATCGCGTTGCGCGCCGCCGGTGAAGGCGCCAACATCGCCATCGCCGCGAAGACCGAGACGGCACACCCGAAGCTGCCCGGGACCATCTACACCGCCGCCGAGGCCATCGAGAAAGCCGGCGGCCGCGCGCTGCCGATCGTCGTCGACATTCGCGACGACGCGGCGGTGAGAAGTGCCGTCGCGCGGACGGCGGACCATTTCGGCGGCATCGACATCGTGGTCAACAATGCGAGCGCCATCGCGTTGACCAAGGCCACGGACACCGACATCCGCCGTTTCGACCTGATGCACCAGATCAACACGCGCGGCACCTACCTCGTCTCCACCGCTGCGATCGCCTGGCTCGAGAAGGCCGCGAACCCTCACATCCTCATGATCTCCCCTCCCCTCGACATGAAGGAGAAATGGTTCGCCTCGCACACCGCCTACAGCATCGCCAAGTTCGGCATGAGCCTGGTGGCGCTGGGCCTTGCCGGCGAGTTGCGCGGCCGGGTCGCGGTCAATGCTTTGTGGCCGCGCACGACCATCGCCACCGCCGCGATCAAGAACCTGCTCGGCGGCGACGAGATCGTCCGCCGTTCGCGAAAGCCCGACATCCTGGCCGATGCCGCAGTCCGCATCTTCGCCAAGCCGCGGACCTTCTCCGGCCATTTCCTGATCGACGACAGCTTTCTCGCCGCGGAGGGAATCACCGACTTCGAGCCCTACCGGGTCGATCCGACGGTGCCGCTGGCGCCGGATTTCTTCGTCCCCGACGACAGCTCTCCTCCCGCCGGCGTCGTGATCGGCGAAGGCTGGCAATGACCGGGGCGGCGGAACGCCGGCCACGCCTGCATCGCGGACGACGGCCTTCCATCCCACACGCGGTACACTGATCGGCCATCCACGGCCGCACTTGACCCGGCCTTGCTTCGAATGAAAGGTGTCGGCGCGAATGCGCAATCGCGCCGCACGCGACCGACCCCATTGGCAGCGAGCATGACGACCCTCCTCGTTACCCACCCAGCCGGCCTCGACCACGTCACCCCCGCCGGCCACCCGGAGCGGCCGGACCGGCTGCGCGCCGTCAACCAGGCGCTGGAAGACGAGCGGTTCCAGCACCTCCAGCGCGAGCAGGCGCCGGCCGCGACCCTCGATATGATCGCGCTGTGCCACCCGATGGACTACGTGGTGGAGATCCGCGACGCCACCCCGAAACAGGGGCTGGTGCAGATCGACGCCGACACCTCGATGTCGCCGGGAACCTTCGAAGCGGTGCTGCGCTCGGTCGGCGGCGCAGCGATGGCAGCCGACGAAGTGATGGCGGGACGGGCCGACAATGCCTTCGTCGCCATGCGGCCGCCCGGGCACCATGCCGAGACCGCCCGTCCCATGGGCTTCTGCTTCTTCAACACCGCCGCGATCACGGCGCGCCACGTCCAGAAACGCCACGGCCTCGCGCGTGTCGCGGTGGTCGACTTCGACGTCCACCACGGCAACGGCACCCAGGACATTTTCTGGTCGGACCCGACGGTGATGTACTGCTCGACCCACGAGATGCCGCTCTATCCGGGTTCGGGCGCCCCTACCGAGCGCGGCGCCCATAACACCATCGTCAACGCGCCGCTGCGGGCGGGCGATGGCGGGCCTGAGTTCCGCGAGGCGTTCGAAACCGTGATCCTGCCGCGGCTACGCACCTTCGCGCCCGAATTCATCGTGATCTCGGCGGGCTTCGATGCGCATGTGCGCGACCCCCTCGCCAACCTCAATCTGCAGGAAGCCGACTTCGACTGGGTGACCCGCAAGCTCATGGAGGTGGCCGATACCAGCGCCTCCGGCCGCATCGTCTCGGTGCTGGAGGGCGGCTACGACCTCCAGGGGCTGGCACGATCGGCCGCGGCCCACGTCACCGCGCTGATGCGGGGATGAGAAGGACCTGACGCACCATGGTGGATAAGCATGCCGATGTCGAAGCCCTGAGTTTCGAACGGGCGATCGAGGAACTCGAGACGATCGTCAAGCGGCTCGAGGACGGCAAGGTCCCGCTCGAGGAGTCGGTCTCGATCTACGAACGCGGCGAGGCGCTCAAGCGTCGCTGCGAGCATCTGCTGCGCCAGGCCGAGGCGCGGGTCGAGAAGATCACCTTGGACGCCTCCGGCAAACCCAAGGGCGCCGAGCCGCTCGACGTCAAATAGCGCGCGCAGCCCCAAGTCGGCGGATGTCCATGCACGGCGATCCGAGCCCGGTTCCGAACGAGCGCCCGGCCCTCACCCAATTCGATCGATTCCCCGACGCCCTGCTCGACGCCCGCGCCGCGGACCTCTGGCGCCACCTGCCCGGGCCTTCGCTGTTTCAAATCGCCGGCCGGGACGCGCGCCCGCTGTTCGTCTCCGTGCTGCTTCATGGCAACGAGGACACCGGCTGGCGGGCCCTGCAGCAAATTCTCCGCGACCATCGCGGAACGCCGTTGCCGCGACCATTGCTGCTGTTCGTCGGAAACATCGAAGCGGCCCGGGCGAACGTGCGCACGCTGCCGCACCAGGAGGATTACAACCGGACATGGCCCGGGGCACCCGGCGCCGGCACGCCCGTGGTCCGCCTGATGCGGGAGGTCGTCGAAATCGTCCGCGGCGAGCGCCCGTTCGCCAGCATCGACATCCACAACAACACCGGCAACAATCCGCACTATGCCTGCGTCAGCCGGCTCGACGAGCAACATCTCCATCTGGCGCGGCTGTTCGGACGGACCGTCGTGTATTTCACCAGGCCGCTCGGCGTCCAATCGGCGGCGCTCGCCGCGATCTGCCCCGCGGTGACCGTCGAATGCGGGCGCGCCGGCCCGGCCTCCGGGGTGTCGCACGCCGCGGAACTCGTGAACGCGGCGCTCGCGCTGCAGCAGTTCCCCGACCATCCCGTGGCCGCCGGAGACATCGACCTCATGCGGACCTTTGCGATCATCAAGGTCCCGGCCGATGCGAGCTTCTCCTATGACGGCGCCGATTGCGATTTCCGGTTTCGCGCCGACCTCGACCAGCTCAATTTCTCCGAACTCGCGCCGGGAACGCTGTTCGGATCGGTCGGTGGCGGCGGCATGCGGCGCCTCGACGTCGTTCCCGGCCAGGAAAGCGAGTCGGTCGAGCCGTATTTCGATTATGCTGGCGGTAAGATTCAACTTGTACAACGCGCCATACCGGCGATGCTGACGCTCGACCCGCAAGCCGTGCGCCTCGACAGCCTGGGCTATCTGATGCACCGGATCGGACGCGACGGCCACCGCTCATCGGCATGAGTCCAAGCGCCGGATTTGACATGTCGCCGGATTCCGGCGGGGAGTGCACAGCATGTCAGGAACCGACTTCCGCACCCTGGTGAGCGACCTCGGCGCCCCCGCGAGCTCCGACGAGATCGCGCGATTCGGCAGGCTGCAAGAGCACTTCACCCGGTGCTATGGCGAACTCTTCAGCGAGCCCCGCCTGCCGCGCACCGTGCTGATCATCCCGAGCCTGAGCCTCGACCAGCAGGTGATGGCCAAGATTTCCGGCGTCCACCATTACGAGGAGAGGATGCTGTGCCTTCTGCTTCTCCTCCGCTTGCCGCGAACGCGGGTGATCTACGTCACCAGCACGCCCATTCCGGAAATCATCATCGATTACTACCTCCACCTTCTGCCCGGGATTCCGGGGCTGCACGCCCGCCAGCGCCTCACCCTCGTAAGCTGCAACGACGCCTCGCCGCTGCCGCTCACCCGCAAGATCCTGGAGCGGCCGCGCGTCCTCGAGCGAATCCGCGCGGCGATCCCGGACGTCGCCTCGGCCCACATGACCTGTTTCACCGTCTCGGAGCTCGAGCGCCGGCTCGCCTTGAACCTCGGCGTGCCGATCTACGGGTGCGATCCCTCGCTGCTGCACCTCGGCTCGAAAAGCGGGTCGCGCAAGGTGTTTCGCGCGGCGGGCATCGACATGCCGTTCGGATTCGAGGATCTCGCCGACGCCGAAGACGTCGCCGCTGCGCTCACTGAGATGAAGGCGAAGAATCCCGGCCTGCGCAGGGCGGTGATCAAGCTCAATGACGGGTTCTCCGGCGAGGGCAACGCGATGTTCGACCTCGCGGAGGCTCCCGCCGGTCCGGCGCTGCCTGCCTGGATCCGCACGCGCCTGCCGGACGCCGCCTTCGAGGCGGGCGGCATGACGTGGGACCTCTACCTGCAGAAGCTCAAAACCATGGGCGGCATCGTGGAGGAGTTCATCGAGGGCGCGGATAAGCAATCGCCGTCGGCGCAGTTTCGCATCGATCCGCTGGGCGGCATCGAGGCACTGTCCACCCATGACCAGGTGCTGGGCGGCGCCAATGGGCAGATCTTCCTGGGCTGCCGTTTCCCCGCCGCTCCGGCCTATCGCCTGGACATTCAGGAGCGGGGGACGGGGGTCGCCCGGGTGCTCGCCGACAAGGGCGTTACCGGCCGCTTCGGGATCGATTTCATCTCCGTGAAGGAGGACGATCGGTGGCGCCACGTGGCGATCGAGATCAATCTGCGAAAAGGCGGCACCACGCACCCGTTCCTGATGCTCCAGTTCCTGACCGACGGACGCTACGACGTCGACACCGGCGAGTTCATCGCGCCCGCGGGCGGGCCGCGCTGCTATTACGCCTCGGACAACTTGGAATCGGAACGCTACCGCGGGCTGACCCCGTACGATCTCGTCGACATCGCGGTCCTCAACGGCCTGCACTTCCACGCCGTGACCGGCGAAGGCGTCGCATTCCATCTGATCGGCGCGCTGTCGGAGTTCGGCAAGCTCGGCGTCGTGTGCATCGGCCGGACCCAGGACCACGCCGACGCGCTGTATCGCCGGACCGTGCAGGTCCTCGATGCCGAAGGGGCGCCGGCTGCGCCGGTCGGCTCGGGGCCCGCCTGAACCGGGGGGCTCGCCGGCTTAGAACATGCCCGGGATGATGCGCTTGGTTCGGGCCGCATAGGCGGCGTATTCGTCGCCGAACGCCTCCAGCATCATCTGCTCCTCGCGGCGCACCCGGAACGCGAACAGCGTGCCGAAGCCGACGAGGCCGGCGGGGCCGGCGATCCAGTTCGGCAGCAGCAGCGCCTGCGACAGCACCCACAGGAAATAGGCGGAATACATGGGGTGGCGGACGAAGCGGTAGATACCGTCGGTCACGAGCCCGTGGTTCTCGCGGATCTCCAGGGTGACCGACCACGATCGCCCGAGCCGTCGGTGGGTCTGGAAGAACAGCGACAGCGCGCACACCAGGACGACGATGCCGGCAATGGTGAGCCCGGGCCGCAGCGGATAGTCGGCGAATTGCGGGAAGCCGGTGAGCGTGTAGATCGCCGGGATCACGAACAGCCCGGTCAACGAGGTCAGCATCAAGACGCGCTCGCGGTCCGGCTCGGCCCGCCTCGCCGTCTGCATTTTGCGCGCGCGGCGCATGTGCGGCTGCATGATGCTGAACCAGGCGATCGCCCCGGCCCACCAGATGAGCTTGGCAATGAGCGGCGTCATGGTCGCTCCGCGGCCGCCGGTTCGCGCAGCGAACCATCGGCGCCATAGAGGTCGGCGGGCCCGTTCGCCTCGTGCACGGTCTGCCAGAACGGCGCGGGGCCGCAGAGCAGCATGAAATAGTCGTACGCCGCGCGCCGCTCGTTCGCCATGACGAACTGATAATGCAGCCGCATGAAGTTGTAGCGGTGGCGCCGAAAGGTCTCCTCGCTCAGCATCTCGTGGATCTGCACGCGACGGACCACCGGCAGGCTGGTGTCGTTGACGTCCTTGAACCGCCGCAGCTCGACCGGGTGAAACTTGTGAAAGCTGATGACATCGTCGCGCGCCTGGAATTCCGCCCAAGGCAGGGACGGCTCGTTGGCGATGCGGCGGCTGGCATCGCGCATCCAGCCGCCTGCCGGATGCAGCGCCAGCTTGGGAATGGTCGCCCCGATGGTGAGCACGCCGAGCTTCACGCCGTGCCGGCCGAGATCGGGATCGCGGGCGAGCGCGCGGGCGAGCGCATCGACCAGCAGGGTCGCGCCGAGACTATGGCCCTCGAAGATGATCTCGTCGACGCCGCCGCGACGCACGCAGCCGACCAGGCGGTCCGCGAAAGCATCGACGCGCGCCTCGACATCCCCCCGTCGGCGCAGCATGTAATCGCGCGCAAATATCCAGTCTTCGAGCCCCTGATTGACGCGCCAGCGCTCGCCGAGCCAGCGCAGCAGGAGGGCGAACGCCAGCAGGCCGATGACGATGCCTATACCGATGCCCAGCACGGAGGGACCGATCGCGTAGGCCGCCACCCAGCCGACGACGGCCCCGACGATGGCGAACAGCAGAACATCGACGAAGGGCACGAAAAAGAACATGGCGTAGCGCCAATTCGCCGCAAAGTAGCGCCCGAGCGTTCCCGACACGATGAAGTCGACGAAAGTGACGAGGCCCTTCCACAGGCGCGTCAGGGCCGAGCCTGCGAGGTCGGAGCGCACGATGTCATGCCAATCGAGGATCTCGTAGCGGGCCTCGGTTTTCCAGTTCGGTCCCGCGGTCGTGACCGTCCAGTGGCCCTCCCCCGCCGCCGGATCGCGCAACGGAGACACGGTGGGCGACACGTTCCAGGTCGCTTGGAATCGCGCACTCTCGCGGACGAAGCGGCGGTGCTGGGATGCGGGATCGTAGGGGTCGAACCCGGGCACATGGAAGAAGTGGCGCTTGAGAACCATCCCGGATCGTAGCCCGCCGATCGGGCCCCCCTTTTTTGGTCGGGAATTGTCCAGATGCCCGATCTGGCTTGCCCGCCGGACATTGCCGATTTTACCCGCTGCCGGCAAGGTTTTAGATGCTCTGCGAGAGCGAAAACGACCGCCGCCGGCGCGTCCGCGGACGGCCGGTACCCGGTTGACCCGTGCGCATGATTGAGGCCTGTGTGGAGGCGACGCAGCCGACGAACCGGGTAGCACGCACATGCCGTCACTTCTCTTCGTCACCCTCGCGGTCTTCCTCGGCATTTGTCTTCTGCCGGTGGCGCTGCTGCGGCGCAAGAGCTACCCCCGCGCGCAGGATTTCTTCGTCGCGTCGGCGCCGACGCCGCCGGCGGTGATCAAGAATGCTTCGATCGCCTATGCGTTGAAAACCGCCGCCTTCGGGCCGCTGCTGGTCTGGGGCGCGACCGGCGACCTGTGGCCGGCCATCATCAGCGCGGTCTTCCTCGGCCTCGGCCTCTGGCTCCTCTACGTCCTGCGGCGCCCCCTGCTCGCGTTTCTCGGCGGCGCGCTCGACACCGACCGTTCGATCACCATCAACGCGTTCGTCGCGGAGAAGCACGGCGGCGACGCGCGGGTGCGGCTCGTGGCGGCGGCGCTGACCGTGTTCGCGCTCACCGGCCTCATCGTGTGCGAAACCGTCGGCGTCGCGGCGATTGCAAAGCCGCTTCTGCCGGACGCCGCCGGCCTCGTCTATCTCGTCGTCTGCGCCGTCCTCGCCGCGATGGTCGCATGCGTGGCGGTGGCGGGAAATTCCGGCGCCATGTATGCTGGCCAGCTCCAGCTCGGCGCGCTCTATTTCGGCCTGTTCGGCTCGCTGGTGTTCCTCGTCTACGTGCAGATGTCGTCGCTGAGCGCGACGCCGCCGCATGCCATTCTTGGGATGATCTTCATCACCGGATTCTGCGTGGCGCTCCCGATCTTTCGGCGCTCGCGCTTTGTCGACAGCAACATCATCCAGGACCTCGCGGAGCCCGCGCGCCGCCCGACGTTCGCCGCCCGGCTGCTGCGCATGCTGCAGAAGATCCTGAGCATCTGCATTTCCTTCCTGGCTGCATTCGTGATCGTCGTCGCGGGAATGGATTTGTTCTCCCGGGAGGTCACCACGCTGGTTCACGAAAGCGGCGCCGCGCTCGCGGCCGGTACGCGTGTCCCCCTGCTCGGCCTCGTCGCGCTCGCGCTGTTCCCACTGTTCTACCAGGTCGTCGACCTCTCGAACTGGCAGCGCGTCGCAGCGTTCGCGAAGGACCGCGATGCGAACAGCGAACAGCCTGAGGTGTGGTCGGCGGCGTTCCGGAAATTTCTGGTGGGGTATTCCCTGGAAAGCCCGTTCGCATGGCTGTTCATGTGCGCCTTCGGCGCCGCCGCCGCCGTTTCGACCGCGGCCTCAGACCCCGCGGATTTCATGCAGGCTTTCATCGAGCAGTTGGTCTCGCAGGAGAACTCCATCGCGACCGCCGGCCTCGTCTTCCTGCTGATCGGCGTGCTGGCGATGGCGCTCTCCACCATGATCGGCCTGTTCTCGGCCAATCTCAGCGCGCTACGCTACGATCTGCTGCCCGCCCTATGGCCGGCTGCCGGTCGCGGCGAATCGGCGGAGGCGACCGCGCGGACGCGTGCCGTGGCGGTGGGTGTCGCTCTGTGCCTGGTGATTCTCGTCGCGTTCTACGTCGTCGAGGAGCGCCTTCACATCAGCTTCACGAGCAGCCGCTTCATCGGCCTGGTGTTTGCGTTCGGCTGCGCGCAGCTCGCCTTCGTGCCGCTCGTGCTCGGGCCGCTGATCGGCGGCTCGGGTAAATCGGGGACGGTGCAGGCCGGATGGGCGCTCGGCATCCTCACGGCCGGCGCCGCCGCCGGAGTGGCCGCGATCGCGATCTATTTCGCGACGGCGAATGAGGCGTGGCTGTGGGCCGCGGTGCCGGCCTGCCTCGGGACCGGCGCCGTCATCTATGCCGCGGCCCGGCTGCGGTCAGCCAGGCCGGCGTGACCGGTTACTGGGTCGCCTGCTTGGCCTGGGTGAGCGCCATGATCTCGCGCAGGATGTCCGCATGGACCTTCGAACTCTTGTCGATATTGATGTGGAAAATCGTCGGATCGTTCGACATGTCCATGTTCAGGATCTTGCCGTGGAAGCTGTTGTCGCCGGCAATCGGCGCTCCCCAGCCCGGTGACTGATAGAAGTTGACCGCGCGCAGGACGTTCGAGGGAACCGGATACTGCAGCATCGGAGCGAGCGTCACCAGCAGGTCCACCTGGATGTGCTTCTCCTGAAGGGCGCGGGCGATGTCGATCACGTTGTTCGCGCCCTGGGAGTGCCCGATGAGGACGATCGGGCGATATTTTCCGGCGGCCCGCTCCTGCTCGATCTCCTTGACCGCGGTCGTCCAGTAGAGATGGCCGGCGACCACGGCGTTGATGCCCTTGCTCTTCAATTCGTCGGAGAGACCGTCGAGACCGGTCGAGAACACCCCGAACCAGCCGCGCAGCATGATCACGCGCGGCTCGGCCGCCTGCGCGCAATCCCAGCGCAGGACGACGACCGCCATCACCAGGTAGAACCACCACGCGCCCCGCGGGAAAGACATTTTCGCGAACATCCCAGCCCCGTTCTTTCTTGCCGTCCGTGCAATCATCGATTGTGTCCTCTTCCTCAAGGGCGGCGGAGCACCAGCTTTGAGAGCCACGCCGGCTTCGGGAGAACCGATAAAAATTGGGGAAAAGCAGAGCGCACAGGCCGTTCGGCAGGAATTCCCGCCCCGACGCCCTTCGGCGACAGCGTAAACGGCCGCCGGAAGGATGATCCCTTGGTCAGCAGGCCAGAGATTGCCCGTCTCCGATCGATGTGCGAGGGACGTCAGCCCCATTGTTGACCCTACCCGACGTCCGTGACGCCTTCTTGGTCGACCATGTGGGCATGAGCGAGGCAGAGCGGGGTCCGGTCCCGGCCAAATTGTGGCAGCCCGGAGCTCGATTTCCCGGGTTCCTGCCGGCGCGGCACCGCCCGGCCCTCCGATCGCGTATTAGGGTTGACGATTTGGCGGCGCTCGTTGTGCCGGGGCCACAGCACGACCGGCGCCATGCCCCTCCTCAAATACCCAGCCCTAGAAGGGACTTAGCGCGTTCGGCTGCAGGCTTGGGCGATGATATGCCACGGTTGCGCCGCGGGTTCCACACCACCAGCTAAAATCTTTGAAATCTCAGCCGAATTGTCTTTACCGGAAGATGTGTTTTAATCTTTTGACACACGAACACGAAATCATTTTGAACCACCAAATGAACGCTGGATTTGCCCGCGGAAAGTGACCACAAGCGGTCGACACGGAGGAAGCCTGTGTATCAACCATCGAAGACCCCGCTTCTCGACCAGATTCGTACGCCCGAGGAATTGCGCCGTTTCGAGCCAGACCGCCTGCGCCAGATCGCGGATGAATTGCGCCAGGACCTGGTCAACACCGTCTCGCAGACCGGCGGCCACCTCGGCGCCGGGCTCGGCGTCGTCGAACTGACCGTGGCGCTGCACTACGTGTTCGACACCCCGAACGACCGGCTGGTCTGGGACGTCGGCCATCAGAGCTATCCCCACAAGATCCTGACGGGGCGGCGCGACCGCATCCGCACCCTGCGCCAGGGCGGCGGGCTGTCGGGCTTCACCAAGCGGGCCGAAAGCGAATACGACCCGTTCGGAACCGCGCATTCCTCGACCTCGATCTCCGCCGGCCTCGGCATGGCGGTGGCGAGCAAGCTCGACCAGCGCAGCAACAACGTCATCTGCGTGATCGGCGACGGCGCGATGTCCGCCGGCATGGCCTACGAGGCCATGAACAATGCGGGTGCGATGGACTCGCGGCTGATCGTCATCCTCAACGACAACGACATGTCGATCGCCCCGCCGGTCGGCGCAATGTCGGCCTACCTGTCGCGTCTGCTGTCGGGCCGCACCTATCTGTCGTTCCGCGAGATCGGCAAGCAGCTCGCGCACCGGCTCCCCAAGTTCTTCGAGCAGCGCGCGGTGAAGGTCGAGGAGTACGCCCGCACGCTGGTCACCGGCGGCACGATGTTCGAGGAGCTGGGCTTCTACTATGTCGGCCCAATCGACGGCCACAATCTCGACCACCTGCTGCCCGTGCTCAAGAACGTCCGCGACGCCAAGAGCGGCCCGATCCTGATCCATGTGGTCACGCAGAAGGGCAAGGGCTATCCGCCCGCCGAGGTCTCGGCCGACAAGTACCACGGCGTGGTGGCGTTCGACGTCGCCACCGGTGCCCAGGCCAAGTCCAAGCCGGGGGCGCCCGCCTACACCAAGGTGTTTGCGGAAAGCCTCATCAAGGAGGCCAAGAAGGACAGCAAGGTCGTCGCCATCACGGCGGCGATGCCCTCCGGGACCGGGCTCGACCTGTTCGGCAAGGAGTTCCCGGATCGGACCTTCGATGTCGGCATCGCCGAGCAGCACGCCGTGACCTTTGCGGCAGGCCTTGCCACGGAAGGCTACAAGCCGTTCGCCGTGATTTACTCGACCTTCCTGCAGCGCGCCTATGACCAGGTGGTGCACGACGTCGCGATCCAGCGGCTGCCGGTGCGCTTCGCCATGGACCGGGCAGGCCTGGTCGGTGCCGACGGCCCGACCCATGCGGGCAGCTTCGACGTCGCCTATCTCGGCTGCCTGCCGGGTTTCGTGCTGATGGCGGCGGCCGACGAGGCCGACCTCGCCCACATGGTCGCAACCCAGGTGGCCATCGACGACCGTCCGTCCGCGCTGCGCTATCCCCGCGGCGAGGGCCGCGGCGTGCCGATGCCGGCCGAGGGCCAGCCGCTGGAGATCGGCCGCGGCCGCATCCTCAAGGAAGGCAACAAGGTCGCCCTCCTCTCCTACGGCGCACGGCTCGGCGAATGCCTCAAGGCGGCCGACGAGCTTGCCGGCTTCGGCTTGTCGACCACGGTGGCCGATGCGCGCTTCGCGAAGCCCCTCGACGTCGATCTCATCCTCCGGCTCGCCCGCGAGCACGAGGTCCTGATCACCATCGAGGAGGGTGCCATCGGCGGCTTCGGTTCGGCGGTGCTGCAGACCCTCGCCGACCACGGCGTGCTCGATCGCGGCATCAAGTTCCGCGCCATGATCCTGCCGGATATCTTCATCGACCAGGACTCGCCGAACAAGATGTACGCGCTGGCCGGGCTCGACGCGAAGGGCATCGTGACCAAGGTGTTCGAGGCGCTCGGCAAGGACGTCGCCAGCGAGACCGTGAAGCCGGCTTAGAAGCGCGTTCCGTATGGATTGAAGAGGCCCCGGTTCCACCGAACCGGGGCCTCTTCATTTTGCCCGGACGACCGCGCGTTCGGACGGGCGCTCGGTCGAGCCTCTCACCGCGGCGCCAGCGTCGCGATCATCTCGTTGACCGCCGCGGTCATCGCCCCGGCGGCGCCGAAGTCGAACTGGTTGATCGCGACGAAGGCTCCGATGCCGCGCGCCGGCGCGAAGGCGGCATAGCAGAACACACCCTGCAGGGCGCCCGCCTTCTGTAGAATCAGTGGACGGTTCCCCTCCGGCATCATCACCATCCAGGCGAGCGCGATGCCGTCCATCCGTCCGCTTTCATCGAAGCCGGAGACGGGAGACAGCCCGTCGCGCTGCAGCCAGACCGCATGATCGATCAGGCGCATTTCCGCGTCGTTCGCCGAGAAGCGATCGAGGTGCCATTGCAGCCAGGTCAGGATGTCGTCGACCGTCGAGTAGAGGCCGCCGGAACCGACGATGATCGCGCCCGTCGGCGCATCCGGCATGGCTTCGCCGCCGAAATCATGGCCGGCGAGGAGACGGCCCCGCTGATCGTCGCTGAGCACGAACACCGTGTCCTGCATTCCCAATCGGGCGGTGACGCGCTCGCGCAAAAGCGTCGGATAGGGTTTGCCGGCCGCGCCGGCGAGCGCCGCCGCCAGCAGGTCGAAGCCCATATTGGAGTACAGCGCCCCGGTCGCGGGGGGATACAACAGCTCGCCCTTCTTGAGGAAATCGACGAAGGCCTGCCGGGTGATGGTGGCGAACGGATCGTCGGCGGGGCCCGGCTCATGGGGTACCTCACGGGGGAACCCGCCGGAATAGGTGGCGAGGTCGAGGAGCCGCACGATCTTGCCCTCGCGCGACGGCACCGCGACGTCCCAGCCGAGATGCTTCTGCAGGGGATCGGCGAGCGCGACCGCGCCGGCGGCGGTCATCGAGGCCAGCACGTCGCCGGTGAAGGTCTTGGTCACGGAGCCTATGCGAAACACCGAACGGCCGTCGGGGGTGGCGCCCGATGCCGCCCTGCCGAACCCCGCAACCGCGCGCTCGCCGTTTCGCACCGCGCCGATGACGAGAGCCGGCACCTTATGGCCGTAAAAGGTGATGGCGCCGGTGAAATCCACCGTCTCCTTGAGAAGCCGATCCTCCGCTGCCGCAGCCGACGTTAAGGCAACGGCGACGCCGAAGACCGCGCCACGGAGCACGGCGGACATTCGATGACGGCGCTCCATCGTACATCTCCAGTATTGCGACCACCCGCAGCGGCGGACTATTGAATGACGCACTCGACCGCCCCACCGTATCGCACAGATTTCGTGCGGAGACAGGCCAGCCTCATCGCGACCCGCGCCACCATGCCGCCTCGGATGCCCACGCCGCCCGCGGAGCGCATGCGCGCCGACCGGCTGCTGGTCGAACGCGGCCTGTTCGAAAGCCGTGCCAAGGCGCAGGCGGCCATCGCCGCCGGCCTCGTCACCGCCGACCAGGCACCCGTGAGCAAGGCATCCGAAGCGATCGCAGTCGATGCGGCGCTGGGCGCCGCGCCCGCCTTCGCCTGGGTGTCGCGCGGCGGCGTCAAGCTTGCGGCGGCGCTGGACCGTTTCGGCCTCGATGTCGCCGGCCGGATCTGTCTCGACGTCGGCGCCTCCACGGGCGGGTTCTGCGAGGTCCTGCTCGGACGCGGCGCGCAGCGCGTCTATGCGGTCGATGTCGGAACCGGCCAGCTCCATCCCCGCCTGCATGGCCGGCCGGACCTCGTGTCCCTGGAGCGCACGGACATCCGCTCCCTCGACCCCGCGACGATCGCGCCGGGGCCGGACTTCATCACGATCGATGTCAGCTTCATCTCGCTCACCCGTGTGCTTCCCGCCGCCCTTGTGCTTGCCGCGCGGCCGGCGGATGTCGTCGCGCTGATCAAGCCGCAATTCGAGGTCGCGCGCGCCGAGAACCGGAAGGGCATCGTACGCAACGCCGACGTGCACCGCCGCGTCTGTGCGGAGATGCTTGCATTCGCCGAAACGCTCGGCCTCGGTCGCCTCGAGATCGCCGAGTCGGAGATCGCCGGGGGCGACGGCAACCGCGAATTCTTCCTCCGCGGCCGGCTGGATCGACCGGCGACTTGATCGAGCGGCTTACCATCGACCACCTCGGCCGCTTCGGCGACGGCATCGCGTCGACGCCGGCAGGGTCGGTCTATGTGGCCTACACCCTGCCCGGCGAGACGGTCGAAGTCGAACCGTGGCCGGGACACCCGGATCGGGCCCATCTGGTGCGCGTCACGCACGCGAGCCCCGAGCGAATCGCGCCGATCTGCCCCCATTTCGGCGTCTGCGGCGGCTGTGCCCTCCAGCACTTGGAAACCGCGCGTTACCGCGCCTGGAAGCGCGACCTCGTGGTCGATGCGCTGCGCCAGGCCGGCCTCGAAGCCCCGGTCGAAGACCTGGTCGACGCCCATGGCGCGGGGCGGCGGCGCGTCGTGCTCCACGCTCGCGGCACCACCCATGACGTGCTGCAGGTCGGCTTCGCCGCGCGCCAGGCCCATCACATCGTACCGATCGACCGCTGCCCGATCCTCGAAACCGGACTCGCCGGCGTGATTCCGGCGGCCTGGGCGCTCGCGGAGGTGCTACGGCCGACCGGCAAGCCGCTCGACATCCAGGTCACCGCGACCGATGCCGGCATGGACGTGGACGTCCGCGGTTCGGGCCCGCTCGATCCGAAAGTTTCGGCGGCACTCGCCGCCGTCGCCGAGACGCACAGGCTCGCCCGCGTCACCCGCCACGGCGAACTCGTCGTGCAGCGCGTCCCCCCGATGGTGAAGATGGGGCGCGCCGAGGTGGCGCTGCCGCCCGGCGCGTTCCTTCAGGCGACCGCAGACGGCGAAGCGACGCTGGCGCGGCTCGTCCTCGCGCATGTCGGTGCGGCAAAGGCGGTGGCCGATCTGTTCGCCGGCGTCGGCCCGTTCGCGCTCCGGCTTGCCGAACGCGCCCGCGTCGTCGCCGCCGACAGCGACGAAGGCGCCGTCGCCGCGCTCGCCCGCGCCGCCGCCGCAACCCGCGGCCTGAAGCCGGTCAAGGCGGAACGGCGCGACCTGTTCCGTCGTCCATTGGCCGCGGCGGAGCTGACCGGGCTCGACGCCGTCGTGTTCGATCCGCCACGCCAGGGCGCGGAAGCCCAGGTCCGTGAACTCGCGAGGAGCAAGGTCGCGACGCTGGTCGCGGTCTCATGCAATCCGACGACGTTCGCCCGCGACGTCAAGCTCCTGACCGACGCCGGCTACCGGCTCGGCCCGGTGACCCCGGTCGATCAGTTTCGCTATTCCGCCCACGTCGAAATCGTCGCGCGGCTGGAGCGGTGAAAGTGGTGCTACTCCCTCCACCGCTTGCGGGAGAGGAAGTAGAGAACACTTACCGGAAGTCGGTCCCGCCGCCACCCCAGCGCTCCTGCCACATGCGCTCGCCGATCAGGCAGGAAATGCGCGGCGCCGAACTGGCGGCCGGGATGACGCGCGCCGGTGGCTGCCGACCGGCGATCTCGAGCACCAGCTTGGTGCGGGTCGCCTCGCGGAACTGGTCGCGTTCGGTGATCGGGATGACGAAGGATCCCGGACCGCCGATGACGCAATCCTCGTAATAGACGTCGAGATTCTCGATATCCATCGTCGCCGCGGAGGGCCGCTTGAGCAGGATCGGCAGGCCGTTGATCGTGATGCCGCGCTCGAGCACCTCGTCGCGCACCAGCGTCACCGGAACGCCCTGATTGTTGGCGCCGTCGCCCGAGACGTCGATGACCCGGCGCACGCCGTGAAAGCCGCTGCCTTCGAACAGCGGCTGGGCAAAGCGGAGCGCCCCCGAGATCGAGGTGCGGTAGGCGCGCCGATACGGCGCATGGGCGATTTCGTCGGCAAAGGCCTGGGCGGAGGCCGCCCCGTCGATGAGCCGCCACGGCACCACGATCCGCTGGTCGCCCGCACCCGCCCATTCGAAATAGGTGATCGCGATCTTGCCGTGCATGCCCTGGCGCAGGGCATTGAGGAATTCCGGCGAGGTCAGCCCGGTGATGTAGCCCTCGCGCTGCAGCGCCTGCTCGTCCGGGTCCATCGAATAGGACACGTCCACCGCGATCGCCAACTCGACGTCGACGTTGGTCTCGGCCGCGCGGCCGAGCGGCCGGTTCACACCTTGGGCCTCGACATGGGTCACCAGTGGTGCGGTCACCAAAGGCGCGGCCGCCAACCCGGCGATTGCTGCGATGGCGGCGGCCATCATCCCTGATGAGCGCATCCTCGTCTCCGCTATTTACCGGACCATCGTGGCACGCTTGGCGGAGCTTGGAAAGGCGAGCGGCAGGACGAATGATGGCGGGCCGAAGACGGGAAAACGGCCTCGCCGCACTTCGGTTGCCCGCTCACACGATGGGCTCGCTCGCAGCGATCTCGATGCCGAAACCGGCGAGGCCCACATAGCGGTGCTCGGCCGAGGTCAGCAGCCGGATCGAGGAAATGCCGAGATCGCGCAGGATCTGCGCCCCGAGCCCGATCTCGCGCCACTCGCGCTGGCGCGCCGCTTCCGAGCCGGCGCCATCCTGCGGCAGGGCCGACACCGGCACGCCGGCGGAGCCGTCGCGCAGGATCACGATCACGCCGCGGCCATCGCGCTCGAACCGGCGCAGGGCCGCGTGCACCGCCCCCGCCCCGCCGAAGATGTCGGCGATGAGGTTGGCGCGGTGCAGCCGCGTCGGCACGTCACGACCGTCGCCGATCAGGCCATGCACCAGCGCCACATGGTAGACCTTGTCGAACGGCGTCACATAAGCATAACCCTTGAGCGCGCCGATCTCGGTCGGCACCGAGAATTCACTGACCCGCTCGACGAGCTTTTCGCGCATCTGCCGGTAGAAGATGAGATCGGCGATGGTGATGCGCTTGAGCCCGTGGGTGGCCGCGAACTTCGCGACCTCGGCGCCGCGCATCACGGTGCCGTCGTCGTTCATGAGTTCGGCGAGCACGCCGACCGGCGCGAGCCCGGCGAGCTTGCACAGGTCGACGCAGGCTTCGGTATGGCCCGATCGCATCAGCACGCCGCCTTCCCGCGCCACCAGCGGAAACACATGGCCGGGCCGCACGAAATCGCTGGCGCCGCTGTTGCCGTTGGCGAGCCCGCGCACCGTGTTGGAACGCTCCTCGGCGGAAATGCCGGTGGTCAGACCGTGGCGCACGTCGACCGACACGGTGAAGGCGGTGCCGAGCGGCGCATCGTTCATCGCGACCATCGGATCGAGATGGAGGCGTTTCGCCTCGTCCACCGACAGCGGTGCGCACACGATGCCCGAGGTGTGGCGGATGATGAAGGCCATTTTCTCCGGCGTGCACATGGACGCCGCGACGAACAGGTCGCCTTCGTTCTCGCGATCGTCGTCATCGGCCACGACGACGATTTCGCCGCGCGCGAAGGCGGCGGCGGTCGACTCGACGAGCATCTGGGATTCAGGGGTGATCATTATCGGAGTTCCTTGGCGCCGGATCGGAGGCGGGGGCTGGCGTCGGCGTGGGTTACTGGGCGTCGTCACGGCGCGGGCTTGGCCACGGCCAGGCCGGCGTCTCGCCGACCTGGCCTCGATGGCGCAGATAGTGATCGGCGAGCACGCATGCGAGCATCGCCTCCCCGACCGGCACCGCCCGGATGCCGACGCATGGGTCATGACGGCCTTTGGTGGCAATTTCGGTGTCGCGGCCGTAGCGGTCGACGGTCCGGCGCGGGGTGAGGATCGAGGACGTCGGCTTGACGGCGAAGCGGACGACGATCGGCTGGCCGGTGGAGATGCCGCCGAGGATGCCACCCGCCTGGTTGGACAGGAAGCGCGGCCGGCCGTCATTGCCCATTCGCATCTCGTCGGCGTTGTCCTCGCCGGACAGTGCCGCGGCTGCGAATCCGGCCCCGATCTCGACGCCCTTGACGGCGTTGATGCCCATCAGTGCCGACGCGATGTCGCTATCGAGCTTGCCGTAGACCGGCGCGCCGAGCCCGACCGGGACGCCTTCGGCAATCACTTCGACCACGGCGCCGATCGAGGAGCCCTGCTTGCGGATGCCATCGAGATAATCGGCGAAGAAGGCGGCCTTCTCGGCATCCGGGCAGAAGAACGGATTGCGCGCGACCTCGTCCCAGTCCCAACGGCCGCGATCGATCGCGTGCGGTCCCATCTGCACCAGCGCCGCGCGCACGGTGACGCCGGGGAGAATCTTGCGCGCCACTGCGCCGGCCGCGACCCGCGCCGCGGTTTCCCGGGCCGAAGAACGCCCGCCGCCGCGATAATCCCGCAGGCCGTATTTGGCGTCGTAGGTGTAGTCGGCGTGTCCGGGACGATAGAGGTCGCGGATCTCGCGAGTAATCCTTCGAGCGCTGGTCGACATTCTCGATCACCAGCGCGATCGGCGAGCCGGTCGTGACCTGCTCGCCGCTGCGGTCGTCGATCATCACGCCCGAAAGGATCTTCACCTCGTCGGGCTCGCGCCGCTGGGTGGTGAACCGCGACTGCCCCGGACGCCGCCGGTCGAGATCGTGCTGGACGTCGGCCGCGGTCAGCGGAAGCCCGGGCGGGCAGCCGTCGACCACGCAGCCGAGCGCGGCCCCGTGGCTCTCGCCAAAGGTCGTGACGCGAAACAAGTGGCCGAAGCTGTTGTGGGACATGAGTTTGCCTGCGCTCTGGTAGCCCGCGCCCGGGCATGGGTCAAACCGGCTCTCGGGACCCCGTCGGGGCGGGGCTCACGGTGGCGCGCGAACGCGGCCGCAGGGCTTTTCTGAACAGCCGTTAATCGTTACATGAACGTTCGTTAAGCTTTTGAAAACTAAGTCATTTTTCTAAAAATCCATTGCAGCGGGAGCGGCGATCATGTATGAAAACTGGGTGATCGCGCGAGTGCTCGAAGCTGTTTCGGGAGCTTGATCTGCCGGTCCGAACTGGAGGGTTTCCACATGGCCAAGAAGCCGAAGAAGACGAAGACCACCAAGAGCTGAGTCCGACATCGCGGCCGCTCACTTCAGGGGGCGAGTTCGATTTCGGATGCGAGCACGGGTTCAGCCCGGGTGTTCGCCCAACAGAAAAAGGGGCCGGCCTTGCGCCGGCCCTTTCCTTGAAGGGCGAGACTTCTTGCTTGAAGGGCAAGACTTCTTCTCGCTTCCAGCGCAGGACTTCGTCTTGCTTTCAGGGCACGGCTTCGCCGTCATGTCTGCCCAGCCGCCGTCATTCGTAGCGGTTGAGCGATCCCGGTGCGAACTCGTAGACCACGCCCTGCGCCACGTCGCCGAGCGGCGCTTCGGCTGGGGACTTGACCCCGTACAGGACCAGAAGCGCGCGCGCGACCCCGCCATGGGCGGTGACGACGGCGTCGCCGGACACGGTGGCGTGCCAGGCCCGCACCCGCTGCAGGAGATCGGCATAGCTTTCGCCGCCGGGCGGCCGGAAATTCCATTTGTCGCGTTCGCGGGTTGCAAGAATCGACCGGTCCAAGGCCCTGACCTCCTTGTAGGTCAGCCCTTCCCAGTTGCCGAATGCGAGTTCCGCGAGCCGCGGGTCGACGGCGTAGCTCTGCGGCGGCAGCCCGAGCGTGGTGCGCAGGATCTCCATGGTTTCCCGCGCCCGCGACAACGGGCTCGACGTGAATGCGAACTGTTGCAGAGAACCGCAGGTGCCAGCGAGGATTCGCGCCAGCAACTCGCCGCACCGCGCCGCCTGCTTGCGGCCGAGCGCATTGAGGGGAATGTCGCGCAGGCCCTGGAGGCGCCGCTCGGCGTTCCAGTCGGTCTCGCCGTGCCTGATGAAGTAGAGCCTGCGCCGGGAGGGATCGCCCCCTGCTCCGGCCTCAGTCGCGGCCGACGATGAGGTCGGGGGCATCGGGATGCTTCATGCCGACGATGTGGTAGCCGGCGTCTACGTGATGAACTTCGCCGGTGACCCCGCGCGACAGGTCGGAGAGCAGGTACACCGCCGTATCGCCGACTTCATCTGCGGTGACGTTGCGGCGCAGCGGCGTGTTGTGCTCGTTCCAATGGAGAATGTAGCGGAAGTCGCCGATCCCGGAGGCGGCGAGCGTCTTGATCGGGCCGGCGGAAATCGCATTGACGCGGATGTTCTTGACGCCGAGATCGGCCGCCAAATAGCGCACCGAGGCTTCGAGGCCGGCCTTGGCGACGCCCATCACATTGTAATGCGGCATCCATTTCTCGGAGCCGTAGTACGTGAGTGTCAGCATCGCGCCGCCATTCGTCATCATCTTTTCCGCCCGCTGGGCGACGGCGGTGAGCGAATAGCAGCTGATCAGCATCGTATTGGTGAAATTGTCCGCGGTGGTGTCCACATAGCGGCCATCGAGCTGACTGCGATCGGAGAAGGCGATGGCGTGAACGACGAAATCCAGGGTCGGCCAGTGGGCCGCCGTCGCCGCGAACACCGCATCGATCGAGGCCGGATCGGTCACGTCGCAATGGCCAACCACGAGCCCGCCGACCTCCTTGGCCAACGGATCGACGCGCTTCTTGAGCGCCTCGCCCTGGTAGGTGAAGGCGAGTTCCGCGCCATGGGCCCGCGCGGACTTCGCGATGCCCCACGCAATCGATCGATTGTTGGCAACGCCCAGGATCAGGCCGCGCTTGCCCCGCAACAGCCCCGCGGATTCCGGCATATCGTCCTCTTTGAGCCGGCCACCGACCGGACGCCTGCTATGGCATAGCCTGCCGGGACCTTGCAACCCGACGGCTGCAAACACCATTACCCGAGGCTTTTCAAGCCCTCCCCGCTCCCGGGACGGATCACGGAGGCCGCGCGGATGCTGCGACTCCCGCTTTGCGCAGGCCCCGGCAAAAGCTTCATTGAGCGTGGGCGGAATGCCTATTTCAGGTCGCGGCGGGGATCGTACGGCTTGTCGTCCCGCCACTTTTTCATCAGCTCGTCGAGCTCGCGGTCGGGCCCCTCCGGAAGGGCGATGCTGACGGTCGCGAACAGGTCGCCGGTCTTGCCCTCCATGGTCATGCCCTTGCCCTTGAGCCGGAAGGTGCGGCCGCCGCTGGTGCCGGGCGGGATGGCGAGCTCGACCGCGCCGCCCAGCGTCGGCACCCTCACCTTGGCGCCGAGCACCGCCTCGTAGAGGGCGATCGGGACACTCGTCCGGAGATCGGCGCCGTCGCGCTCGAACAGCTGGTGGGGCGCGATCTTGAGGGCGATCAGGAGGTCGCCCATGCCACCGGGACCGGGCGCGCCCTTTCCCTTCAGCCGGATCTGCTTGCCGTCGGCGAGCCCGGCCGGAATCTTGACGTCGACCTCCTTGCCGGTCGGCAGGCGGACCCGCTTGCGTGCCGCCGGCCGCGGCCTCCTCGAGCGTGATGGTGACGGGAAGCGTGATGTCGCGCCCGGCCGCCTCTGCCATGTCGCCCGCCTCGAAGCCGCCGCGAAACGGACGGGACTGGCCGCGCGCCGCGCCGCCGAACCCGCCGAACATCTGGCCGATGATGTCCTCGAAATGACCGCTGCCGACCACCGCCGCGCATCCCGAAGCCTTCGGGGCCGAACCCGTGCGTTTCGAAGTGGGCGCCCGGCCCGCTCCAGCGCCCGCGCCGGCCCGGGGGCCGCCGAATCTCGTGGAAGCGCGGCTTGCCCTCGGCGTCGATCTCGCCGGCGTCAAAGGCCCTGCGCTTCTTCTCCTCGCCGAGGATTTCGTAGGCGGAATTGATTTCGGCAAAGCGCTGGGCGGTCTTGGGATCGCTTTTGTTGGCGTCCGGATGCAGCTTCTTGGCCAAGCGCCGGAAGGCGCTCTTGATCGCCGCTGCATCCGCATTCTTCCCAACCCCCAGCACTTCATAGGGGTCGCGCATCATTGAAAACTCCGGTCTTTTCGCCGGTTCCAGCCCCGGCCACTCCGCTTCCAATGTGGGGGCAGAGGGGAGGATTCGCAACGCGGAACATCACCGCCGGCCGCGAGCCCGCGACCACCGTCGAACCGCGCCGCCTGCCAGCCTCGGCGCGGCCGACATAGGCGCGGCCGGCCGCTTCGACTATAAGGCGTCCGACGAAAAGGCAGCGACACCGGCCGCCGGAAGAAGGTTTCCCGCGATGACCGACACCGCGCCGACACACGCGACATCGCCGGCCGGCGACTTCACCGAGGCGGACGAGCCGCTCGCGCTGTTCACCGCCTGGTACGAGGACGCCCGCAAGGCCGAGCCGAACGATCCGGAGGCGATGGCGCTCGCGACCGTCGATGCCGACGGCCTGCCCAATGTCCGGATGGTGCTGCTCAAGGGATTCGACCCGCGAGGCTTCGTCTTCTACAGCAATGACGGAAGCCAGAAGGGGCGCGAAATCGCCGGCCAGGCCAAGGCGGCCCTCGTCTTCCACTGGAAGTCGCTGCGCCGGCAGGTCCGGCTGCGCGGCACTGTCGAACCGGTGAGCGCCGCGGAAGCCGACGCGTATTTCGCGAGCCGCCCGCGGTCGTCGCAGATCGGCGCGTGGGCCAGCAAGCAGTCGCGCCCGCTCGAGAACCGCCTCGCCTTCGAGACGGCGATCGCCATGCAGGCCGCGAAGTTCGGCGTCAGCACCGTGCCGCGCCCGCCGTTCTGGATCGGCTACCGCGTGGTGCCGACGGTGATGGAATTCTGGCACGATCGACCGTTTCGGCTCCACGACCGCATCGAGTTCCGGCGCGCCGGCCCGGCGGCCGCCTGGGTCAAGACGCGCCTTTACCCGTGAGCGGGATCGCCATCGGCCGACCGTTGCGCGCACCTCCGCGCGGCCCGGAACGCGGTTCGCCGGGCGCCCTACCGGCACGCCGTCCACAAAATCCCGGTGCGGTGTCCTGCAAGTCATGGAAATGACCTATATAGTCGCTTCCACACAGATCGGATCCCAGCTCTCATGGCGCAAACGTCCTCGAATCAGCCGCGCCGCACCCTGCTTCTCACCGGAGCGAGCCGCGGCATCGGCCATGCGACGGTAAAGCGTTTCTCCGCGGCCGGCTGGCGGGTCATCACCTGCTCGCGCCATCCGTTTCCGGAAAACTGCCCGTGGGATGCGGGGCCCGAGGACCACATCCAGGTCGACCTCGCCAATCCCGAGGACACCCTCGCCGCGATCAACGAGATCAAGCGGCGCGTCCCCGGCGAGCTTCACGCGCTCGTCAACAACGCAGGAATCTCGCCCAAGGTCGAGGGCGGCGAGCGGCTCAACACCGTCAACACCGACTACGCCACCTGGCAGCGGGTGTTTCAGGTCAACTTCTTCGCGCCGCTGATGCTCGCGCGCGGCCTCGTTGCGGAACTGGAGGCGACCAAGGGCTCGGTGGTCAACGTCACCTCGATCGCGGGCTCGCGCGTGCACCCCTTTGCGGGCTCGGCCTACTCCACGTCGAAGGCCGCGCTCGCCTCGCTCACCCGCGAGATGGCCGCCGACTTCGGCCCGCTCGGCATCCGCGTCAACGCCATCGCGCCGGGCGAGATCGACACCCCGATCCTGTCGCCCGGCACCGAGAAGATCATCGCGCAGATCCCGCTCGGCCGGCTCGGCACCCCCGACGAGGTCGCCAAGATCATCTACGTGCTGTGCACGGAGACATCGTCCTACGTGAACGGCGCCGAAATCCACATCAACGGCGGGCAGCACGTGTAGCGGGCGGAGAGGCGTTTCCCGTGCGCGCACAGGCAAGAACGGCGGTCACAATAGCCCCGACCAATAACCGTCGCCTACCCATGACTGACCAATACGCATCGCATCGGCCTCACTTGCCGTCCCCAGTCCAAAGCTGCCCTTTCCTGCAGCGCTCCAACTAAATCAACTTCGAGCCCTCGGCATGATCTGCAGGGTCATTAATTTGCTCCAGAACTAAAAGCTTTAAACGACCCGCAGATTCCAATATACAAGTAGATGCCCTGTCGTCAAAATATTCTATACCCTCCTCCATGGCGACTGCGCTTGTTTCTAGTAAAACCACCAAATCTCTAATAAATGCATTTTTCCACCATTCAGAAATTTCTTCCAACACATTGAGCAGACCTTCCAGGTCGTTAGCTAACCTATTAAGGTTAATTTTAGCCCGCTCGAATGCATTGAGCTTCTCCAACATAAGGCGATATTGTCTCTGGTTATATTCAGACATACCTATCTCTCTGACCGCTCCCCCGGCATCACCGTTATCACATTACCATATATTCCAACAATCACAGATATTTTGTCTGAAGGATCACGAAATCTCGTGGCTCCGGTAAATTGCCTGATGAGAGGATTCCAATTCTTGGCGCTTGTTCTATCTCACTCGGTGGAATTCCTCTATTCGCATCTGGCCAACTGCGTGTCCATTATATGACACATTGGCCCGGCGCGTTACGCGGTGCAACCCCGCAGGAGCCCGCAAGGCGCCCGCTGTGATCCTGAAAAGCTGAACGGCGGTGGGCCACCTGTGCCAAAGCCAGCCGCCGGGCAGCGGCTGTGACAGAAGACAAGCCTTCGCCAATATCTCAATTCATTTTTTTTATGCTGAACCATACGATATCACCAATATTCGGCTCTCTTCCCTGCGACCGCCATTTCGCGTCAATACGCTGCAAGACCGCGTTTGGATTCTGGTCGTCCCAAGGCCGACATCCCCCAGAAGGAAGAAGATCCACAGCAAGAAAGCCGTTTGCCAGCATTTCAAACACTATATCCAGCGTCCTCGATCGTATGACCTCAGGGCTTTGATCATTCTGATCAATCAGTTTACATTTTCCCATAACCTCCCATAGTCCAATGTAATCATATTGCGCTTCCGAGAGTAATGTGGAAATCAGGTCGCCTGTCATGTGTACGCTCGCGCTGCCCTGGAGTTCTAATAGTGAAGCTTTTTCACACTAGGTAATCCGGGGATATTCACATCGATTGCGGGCCCGCCGCTTCCCGAAACTGGGCGGAAGCCGATGTAGCTCCCATCTGGAAGCCTGATGAGATTTCCCGGATAACCCTGTGGTGTGACATTCGTGCCACCTTGCCCCTTGGTCAGTTGGTCGAACATCCTTTCAGCGGCTGGCCCCCGCCTTATACATCTCGAATAGTCGGGTCGCCCCCTGCTGACGGGGTGCCAATTGGCGCGCCACCCGGAGCAAGAACATCGTGCGAAGAGGTCGAGCTACCTTGCATATACACAATGAAGCCGCCGAACGGCGCCGAGATCCACATCAATGGCGGGCAGCACGTGTAGCGCGGCGACACGATTACGTCGCCCCCCGGCGGTTTCACATCCGCCTTCGCTACCGCCCATTTTGTCGACGACGGCGCATTCCCTCAATGGGCCCGCAGCCCCTCGCGCAAACGGCCGGGAACGTCTAGAACCTCCCCCGATGACCGAGATGCACCCCATCGAAGCGAATGTAATCCCGCGAAAGACCGCCGGCCGGCGGGTCGCCGGCGTGGCGGCTGCGTTGGGCCTGCTCGCCGTCGCGGTGTGGATGCTCGCGACGTTCCTGCCGGCGCTGGCATGGTCGGTGGTGCTCGCCATCGCCACCTGGCCGGTGTTCGTCATCGTGCGCGACCGTTGCGGACGCGGCTGGGCCGCCGTCATCGTGACCGCGCTGATCGCGGCGCTCATCCTCGGGCCGCTCGCCTTCGCCGCGGTGGAGGCGGGACGGGAATACGGCTCGGTGGTGCGATGGATCTCCGAGCTCCGCCGCCACGAGCTCACGACGCCCGGATGGATCGCGAGCCTGCCGGTGATCGGAGCCTCGGTCGCCGACTGGCTCAATGCGCGGCTGAGCGGCGAGCGAAGCTTCATCTCCAGCTTCGACATGAGCGCGCTCACGGAATGGGGCCGGATCATCGGGGGGCAGGCCGTCAAGCGGGTGGCGACGCTGTTCTTCGCGCTGCTGATCGTGTTTTTCGTGTTTCGCCACAGCGACAGCTTGCTGCGGCAGATCCATACCGCAGGGCACCGCCTGCTCGGCCCTTCGGCACGACGGTTCCTGGAGGTCGCGGCGGCCGCGATCCGCGGCACCGTCGATGGTCTTTTGCTGGTCGCGCTTGCCGAAGGAATCCTGCTCGGGATTGCCTACAAGCTCGCCGGGGTTCCGCACCCGGTCCTGCTCGGGGTCGTGACCGGCATCCTCTCGGTGATCCCGTTCGCGTCGCCGCTGGTGTTCATCGGCGCCGGACTATGGCTGTTCGCCCAGTCGGCGATCGTCCCCGCGATCATCCTCATCGCGTTCGGATCGGCCGTCGTGTTCGTGGCGGATCATTTCGTGCGACCGGCGCTGATCGGCGGATCGACGGAACTGCCGTTCGTCTGGGTCCTGCTCGGCATCCTCGGCGGCGTCGAGACGTTCGGGCTGCTCGGACTGCTACTGGGCCCGGCGCTCCTCGCGGTGCTGATCGCGTTGTGGCGGGAAATCTCGACGCCGGAATTGTTGCCCGGACACGGCGAGCAAGCCGAACCATAGAAGGCCGTCGCGGCGTCGGCGGCTTCAGCCGCAAAACGGAGCGCGAGCGGCGCTCCGAAGTCTTGGTTGAGCAGGTGGTCCGAACGCCCGAAAGCGCCTCGGCGTCCGGCTCAGCGGCGCGGGCGATGGGCAGCCCCAACCCCGAACACGCTGCCGCAGGCCGGACTGAGATTGGACCGGTTCCGCCGCAGGCAGGTGACGATGCGATTGACATCAGGGACGCTGTCGCTGCACAGCCGCATCACGTCGGGCGTGCAGGCCTGCTGCTGGTCCTGGGTTCCGCGATAGTCCGCGGCCGCCGCGGCATTGACGCCGGCCAGCGCCGACACCAGGATACCTGCGGCGAAAAACGCGGCCCCGCAGGCGCGAGTCATGTGAAGTCGTCCAGTCAAGGCACGTGCCATTCAAGCCCCCAATTCAAGTAAGATCCATGCGCCCACCCCCGGGCGCGCCCGGCGACAACCAAGCGATAAAGTGCCAGTCCCGCGAGCGCAACCCAAATATTGTTGCGACGGTGCGGCAACGCGGCGGTGTTCCCGAGGCTTGTGCTGATGGGCGTTCCCTGCAATTTTCGCAGGTATCGCTGTCCAGCGGTCACCAAGCCGATTGTCGCGCCGCAAAAAAAACGGGCGCTAGGGGAAACGTCATGCGCAAGCTTTTCGAGACTCTTGCCCTGCTCGCACCATCGGCCCTGTCACGAGCGGCCCCGTCAAAACGAGCGGCCCTGTTCAAACCATCGGCCCTGCTCGCGCTCGCCGCCCTGTCGGTACTCGCTCCGACCGCCGTCCGGGCCGACGACTATCCAAGCAAGCCGGTGCGGTGGGTCGTGGCCTACCCGCCGGGCGGCACCACCGACATCCTGGCGCGGATCATCGGCCAGTACCTGTCCGAGCATCTCGGCCAACAGTTCGTGATCGACAACCGGCCCGGCGCCGGCAACAACATCGGGACCGAGGCGGTGGCGAACGCGCCGCCGGACGGCTACACCATCCTCCTCGTCAATCCCGCCAACGGGATCAACGCAACCCTCTACAAGAAGCTGCCGTTCAACTTCCTGCGCGACATCGCGCCGGTGGCCGGCATCACCCGGGTGCCGAACGTGATGGAGACCAATCCCAACTTCCCGGCCAAGACGGTCGCGGAGTTCATCGCCTACGGCAAGGCCAATCCCGGCAAGATCAACATGGCGTCGTCGGGCAACGGCACCTCGGTGCACCTGTCCGGCGAGCTCTTCATGGCGATGACCGGGATCAGGATGACCCACGTGCCCTATCGCGGCGCCGGCCCGGCGCTCACCGACCTCATCGCCGGGACCGTGGACGTGATCTTCGACAACATGCCGTCGTCGATCGAGTTCATCCGCTCCGGCAAGCTGCGCGCGCTCGGCGTGACGACCGACACGCGCAATCCGGCGCTTCCCGATGTCCCGACGGTGGGCGAGACGGTGCGGGGCTACGAGGCCAGCGCCTGGTTCGGCATCGGCGCGCCCAAAGGCACGCCGTCCGATATCATCGAGAAGATCAACAAGACGGTGAATGCCGCCCTCGCCGATCCCAAGATGAAGGCGAAGCTCGCCGACCTCGGCGGCATCCCGATGGGCGGCACGCCCGCCGACTTCGGGAAGATCATGGCGGAAGAAACGGCCAAATGGGAAAAGGCCGTGAAGTTCTCCGGTGCGTCGATCGACTGAGCGTAAGCTGGCTTGTCAAAATCTCAGCGCGGTCATCGCCCGGTTCGACCGGGCGATCGAGTAACTACGGGACTGCAATTGGGGCGCGGTTCGAGCCCCCCCTTTGCCACCGGGGTTACTGGATTCCCGCTTTCGCGGGAATGACGGAAACATTTGCAGGACCAGCATCACTTACAGGACTCGCCAGAGCATGACTCGTAAACGACCCGAGGAATTTCGCAGCCATCGCTGGTTCGGAACGAGCGATTTACGCTCCTTCGGCCATCGCTCGCGGTTGCGGCAGTTCGGCTACGATTCCGCCGACTGGAAGGGCAAGCCGGTCATCGGCATCATCAACACCTGGAGCGACATCAACGCCTGCCACGGCCACCTGCGGGACCGGGCCGAGGACGTCAAGCGCGGCGTTCTGCAGGCCGGCGGCCTGCCCATCGAGCTTCCGGCGATGTCGCTCGCCGAGCCGATGGTGAAGCCGTCGACCATGCTCTATCGCAACTTTCTTGCGATGGAGACCGAGGAGCTGCTGCGCAGCCATCCGATCGACGGTGCGGTCCTGATGGGCGGTTGCGACAAGACCACCCCCGGCCTCGTGATGGGCGCGGTCAGCATGGGGCTGCCGGCGATCTACGTGCCGGCCGGGCCGTCGCTGCGCGGCAACTGGCGCGGCGAGACGCTCGGCTCCGGCTCCGACGCCTGGAAGTACTGGGACGAGAAGCGGGCCGGCAACATCACCGAGACCGAGTGGGAGGAGATCGAGGGCGGCATCTCGCGCTCGTTCGGCACCTGCATGGTGATGGGGACGGCCGCCACCATGATGGCGATCACCGAGGCGCTCGGCCTCGCGCTTCCCGGCGCGTCCTCGATCCCGGCGGTTGATTCGAGCCATGTGCGCATGTGCGCGGCGTCGGGCCGGCGGATCGTCGAGATGGTGTTCGAGGACCTCACCCCGGCCCGCATCCTGAGCCCCGCCGCGTTCGACAACGCGATCCGGGTGCACATGGCGATGGGCGGTTCGACCAACGCCATCATTCACCTCGTCGCCATGGCGCGCCGCGCCGGCATCCCACTCGACATGAAGCGGTTCGACGAACTGTCGCGCGAAATCCCGGTGCTGGCGAACGTGCGGCCGTCCGGCCGCTACCTCATGGAGGATTTCTACTACGCCGGCGGCATCCGCGCCCTGATGGCGGAGCTGCGCGACCGGCTCGACCTCTCCTGCCCGACCGTGACCGGCCGGCCACTCGGCGACGGCATCGAGGGGGCGCGCGTTCATCTGCGCGACGTCATCCACTCCCTCAACGATCCGGTCTCGACCGCGGGCGCGACCGCCGTGCTCACCGGCAATCTCGCGCCGCGCGGCTGCGTGATGAAGCCGTCCGCCGCCGAGCCGCGGCTGCTGCGTCACCGCGGCCCGGCGCTCGCCTTCGAGAACTACAACCACATGGCGGCGGAGATCGACCGCGACGACCTCGACGTCACGCCCGACCACATCATCGTGCTCAAGAATGCCGGCCCCAAGGGCGGCCCCGGGATGCCCGAATGGGGCATGCTGCCGATCCCGAAAAAGCTGTTGAAGGCCGGCGTGCGCGACATGCTGCGGCTCTCCGATGCCCGCATGAGCGGCACCAGCTACGGCGCCTGTATTCTCCACGTCGCGCCGGAGAGCTTCGTCGGCGGCCCGCTCGCCTTCGTCCACACCGGCGACGAGATCGAGGTCGACGCCGACGCGCGGCGCATCCACCTCCACGTCTCCGACGAGGAACTCGCGCGCCGCCGTGCGGCCTGGCAGGCGCCCGCGCCGCACTATCCGCGCGGCTACGGGGCGATGTACGCCACCCATATCGGCCAGGCCGACGAAGGCTGCGACTTCGATTTCCTACTCGCCGGCGGCGCCATCCCCGAGCCGGAGATTCACTGATCGGACGCGGGGAGCTGAAGCGGCTCCGACATCGGCGCCGGTCTACCGCTTCGTACTCGGCTCGATCCGTCCGAGCGATTGCCGGTGGTCGACCGCCTGCGCACGAACCGCGCCGCTCGAGGCAAGCCGAAGGCGGGCCAGCGGCCTGCCTTCGCTTCACTGCCGGAGTGCCAGCCTGCGCCTTTGCGAAATCTCGCGGTGTCGTCCTATATGACGGTCGTGTCTTCTGAGAATCCCCCAGGCAAAATGGCTGACGACATCCCGTTCAATCGCAAGCTCGACCTCGCCCCCGGCGTGGTCGAGGAGATCGTCCCCGGCGTGCGGCGCATCCTCGTCGACAATCCGAGCCCGTTCACCTTCAAGGGGACGCTGAGCTACATCGTCGGGCGCGGCAAGGTCGCGATCATCGATCCCGGGCCGCTCGAGGGCAAGCACATCGAGACGCTGCTGGCGGCGGTGCGTGGGGAGACCGTGACCCATATCGTCATCACCCACACCCACCGCGACCATTCGCCGGCAGCCGCCGCGGTGAAGGCGGCGACCGGCGCGCCCACCTACGGCGAGGGGCCGCACCGCGCGGCGCGGCCGCTCCACATCGGCGAGACCAAGCGCCTCGACGCCGGCGGCGACACCGACTTCGTGCCGGACCGTCGGATCGCCCATGGCGAGGTGATCGAGGGGGACGGCTGGGCGCTGGAGGCGATCGCCACGCCCGGCCACACCGCAAACCATATGGCGTTCGCGCTGCGCGGCACCGACGTGCTGTTCTCCGGCGACCACGTGATGGGATGGTCGACCTCGATCGTCGCCCCGCCCGACGGCGCCATGAGCGACTACATGGCCTCGCTCGACCGGCTCGCGGCGCGCCCCGAGACAGTTTACCTCGCGGGCCATGGCGACGTGATCCGCGACGCGCCGGCCTTCGTCGCCATGTACATCCGCCACCGTCGCGGCCGCGAGGCTTCCATCCTCCACCGCCTCGGCAAGGGGGAAGCCGACATCCCCGACCTGGTGCGGGCGATCTATATCGGGCTCGACCCCCGGCTCGCCGGAGCCGCGGGCCTCTCCACCCTCGCCCACCTGGAAGACCTGACGGCGCGCGGCCTCGTCGCGACCGATGGGCCGGCGTCGATCGCCGGACGCTATCGCTTGGCGGTCGCGGCACCGCGCTGAGGCGGCTTCTTGGGATCGGGCTTCGGCGGCGGCGCCGCCGGCTTCGCCTTCCGCTCGGGCAGGCTCGCCAGGTCGTCGATCTCGTCGAGCAGCGCTTCCACCCGCGCGGCATTGGCGCCGAAATCGGTATAGCCGTAGCGCGAGGCGGAGCGGGCATCGATGCGGGCGCCATCACGGGCCGGCCTGACGCGCACCACCACGTCGTCGCGGAAGCCCATGATCGGCGAGCGCGCGATCGCCTCGATATGGCCGTCGCGGCCGGGTTCGGGCGGGCGGACGTCGAACACGCGCCATTTGCGCTTGGTGATGATCTTCATGGCGTCATCGAAGGCGACGGTCGGAGCGACCTTGACGAGCAGCGGCTCGACGTCGGGATAGGATTCCTTCTGCATCTGCGCGGTCGCGAGCCCCGGATAGGCGCTGCTGTTGGGCGGGCGCAGGCGCGCCACCACCTCGAAGCGGGGCGGGTCGATCGGGTCGGTGGTGATGTCCTTGATCGCCGGCAGTGTATAGGCGAGGTAGCCGAGATAGACCGGATAGCCGAGCAGCAGCAGCGCGATCAGGGTGCCCGTGATCGCCGCGCCGGCGCCCGGGCCGCCGTTGATCCAGAGCATGACGAACGCGGCGACGGCGACCATGATCGCGAGCACCGCCAGCGCCAGCGCCGCCCCGAACGTCACCAGCATCGGAATGATTTCGAGGCCGCCCCACTGCTCGATGCCGATCGCCAGCACCGCGACCAACACGGCAAACACCGCGAGCCGGCGCGCCCAGATTGCGAGCTGTGAGGGCGGCTCGTCGAACATGCGGCGGCGCGTCAGCGCCATGGTCATCGCGTTCACGCCCATATCCGCCCCCGTATATCCCGTCACCCGGCGCCGTCGCGCCCGCCCGCAACCCGGGCCGCGCGGTCGCATCGCCCCATCCGGCAAAAAGCCGAACCAAAGCCGTGCCTAACCATGAATAAAGGCCGCCGTGCGACGAGGCAATGGGGCCGCCGCCGTCAGGCGGGCCGCGCCGCCGGCAGCTCGTAGTCCTTAAAGCGTTCCCGTAGCGTCGTTTTCTGGATCTTGCCGGTCGCCGTATGCGGGATCTCGTCGATGAACACCACGTCGTCAGGTATCCACCAGGTTGCAACCTTGCCGCGAATGAAGCCTAGAATTTCTTCCTTGGCTGCCGCTTCGCCCGCCTTCAAGACGATCACGAGCAGCGGCCGCTCGTCCCATTTGGGATGCCGCACCCCTATCACCGCGGCCTCCGCGACCTTGGGATGGCCCACCGCGAGATTCTCGAGCGCGATCGAGGAGATCCACTCGCCGCCCGACTTGATCACGTCCTTGGAGCGGTCGGTGATCTGCATGTAGCCGTGGCGGTCCATGGTGGCGACGTCGCCGGTGTCGAAAAAGCCGTGGTCGTCGAGGATGTTGCCGCCCTCCCCCTTGAAATAGGCGCGGGCGACCGCCGGCCCGCTCACCTTGAGGCGGCCGAACGATTTGCCGTCCCACGGTACCGGGCCTCCGGCGTCGTCCTCGATGGTCATTTCGACCAGGAACGGCGGACGCCCCTGCTTCTGCTGGATGTCGAGTCGCGCCTCGCCGGCGAGGTCGGCATATTCGGGCGTGAGTGTGCAGATGCTGCCGAGCGGGCTCGTCTCGGTCATGCCCCAGGCGTGGATCACCGGCACTCCGTACTCATCCTGGAACGTCTGGATCATGGCGCGCGGACAGGCCGATCCGCCCACCACGAGGCGCTTGAGATGGGAAAGCTTGCGCCCGGTCGCCGCGAGATGGGCAAGCAGCGTCATCCACACGGTCGGCACCCCGGCGGTGCAAGTGACCTTGTAGGTGTCGAGCAGTTCGAGCAGCGACGGACCGTCGAGCTTCATACCGGGCAGGACCAGGCTGACGCCGGCCATGGGCGCCGAGAACGCCAGCGACCAGCCGTTGGCATGAAACAGCGGCACCACCGCCATCACGATGTCCGTCGCGGACAAAGCGAGCATGCAGTTCTGGTTGGCACACAGCGCATGGAGGACATTGGAGCGGTGGGAATACACCACGCCCTTGGGATGGCCGGTGGTCCCCGACGTGTAGCAAATGCCGGCGGCGGTGTTCTCGTCGAACGTCTTCCAGATGAAGTCGCCGTCGGCCTCCGCGAGCCACTGCTCATAGGCGACCGCGTTGCGCAGGCTGGTCTGCGGCATGTGCGCGGCGTCGGTCAGCACGATGACGCGCTCGATGGTGGGAAGCTGGTCGGCGAGCGTTTCCAGCAGCGGCACGAAGGTGAGGTCGGTGAAGAGGACACGGTCCTCGGCGTGATTGATGATCCAGGCGATCTGCTCGGGATAGAGCCGCGGATTGACCGTGTGATAGACGGCGCCGATGCCGAGGATGCCGTACCACGCCTCGAGGTGCCGCCACGTGTTCCAGGCGAGCGTCGCCACCCGGTCGCCGAGCCTGATGCCGTCGCGCTCGAGGCGCTGCGCCACCCTGAGCGCGCGGGCGCGGATCTCGGCGTAATTCGTGGTGTGAAGCGGCCCCTCGATCGATCGTGAGATCACCGGACGCTCGCCGTGGTAGCGCGCCGCGTGATCGATCACGCGATGGCACAGCAGCGGCCAGTCCTGCATCAATCCGAGCATTTCGTCCCTGCCGCCAGACCCGCGTGCGGTCGCCGCCGATTTGCCTAGCGTTCCATGTAGCTTAGCAAGGCCGTGCCGGCTGGCAACCCGGCACCGGTCGTGGGCCGGATCGAGCGCGCGAAACCGGGCAAGAACGGATCGTCACCCGGGCTACAGCTCCTTTGCATGGGGTTGTTTTTCGAAAAAAAAATTCCGAACGCAGATAGTGTTGCCCGGTCCCGTGCGCGCGAAGGGCGACTTGGCTTGCGTTCGCAGGACTTCACGAGAAGCGGCTGATCGCAAACCGGGAAATGTCGTGGCGGGTCGCGCCGGCCGTTGCGAGGTCGGCGGCGATTTCGCCGATCACCGGGGCGAACTTGAAGCCATGCCCGGAACAGGGCGACGCCACGATGATGGCTTCGTGGCCCGGCAGCCGGTCGATGATGAAATCGCCGTCCGCCGTCATGGTGTAGAGGCAGGTCTTGGCGGCGAGGCGGCGTCCGTCGGCGTCCGGCAGGTGGGCGGCGAGCGCGGCGCGGATCATCGCCTCGTCGACGGGCGAGACCTCGCGGTCGTAGTGCTCCGGGTCGACGGCTTCGTCGGCGTGGTGGTGCTTGGCGACCTTCACCCCGTCGGTTCCGTCGTTCGGAAAGCCGTAGAAGACCCCGTCGGCGTTCTGCAGCAGGAACACCGGAAAGCGACCGGGGGAGAACAGCGCCGGATCGCGCGGCGCGAACCAGCCGAGCACCTGGCGGGTCACCCGCATCGGGACGGGCAACCGGGGCAGCAGCGATTTCACCCACGCCCCGGCGGCGATGATGGCGCGGCCGGCCGCGATGGTCTCCCTCTCCGTCGTCACGCGCACGCCCGCGCCCCGCGGCTCGATGGCGACGACCTTTTCCTCGAAGCGCAGCTCCGCGCCCGCCTTGCGCGCCCGCGCCAGCAGGGCATGGACCGCCGGGTCCGCCCGCACGAACCCACCATCCGGCTGGAACACCGCGACCATGCCTTCCGGCACCCGGAACGCCGGAAAGCGCCGCATCAGGGTTCCGGCGTCGAGCACCTCGTGGGGAAGTCCATGCAGGCGCGACGCGGCGAGCGTTCCCGCGACGAGTTCGCTGTCCGGGGCTCCGATCTCGACGATGCCGGTGATGTTGAGGAGCGGCAGGCCGGCCTCCGCGGCGAGCTCGTGCCACAGCGGATAGGCAGCCCGCACCAGGGGAACGTAGGACTCGTGCTCGAAATAGCCGAGCCGGATGATGCGAGTCGCGCCATGGGACGAGCCGCGATCATGGCCGGGCTCATATCTCTCGAAGCCGATGACCCGGCAGCCGCGGCGGGCGAGGCTCGCGACCGCCGCGCTTCCCATGGCGCCGAGCCCGACCACGACCACATCGCACGTCACCATGGGTATCTTTCCTGTAACCGAAGCCTGTCCTTGGGCCGCTCGTAACACACGGAAAAAACCTTGAAATTCGCCGGAACCCACCACTCGTTCTAAGAGCAATTCGGCGGTTTTCCCCTTTTTACGCCGGGCCGGACCGCCCTATCACGGCGGCAGGCGCGGCCAGCCGGCGCGCCCAACGACGTCACCGGCCTTGGCTTTACCCCGGGATCATCGCGAAAAGAACGCGATCTTCACCGATGCAGATTTGGTGAAAATGAGATTTGCAGCCATGGCGATGGGTCTGGTCCTCGGCGCTTGCGCCGGGGCGCAAGCCCATATGGCTCAGGCCCGACTGGCTCCGCCCCATTCGGCGCCGCGTCTTCACATCGCCCAGCAGGCGGCCCCCGAAGAGGCCGCCGAGCCGGCTGCGAAGCCGGCCCCGAGCGCGTGCCAGCAACGCCTCACCCCCGACCGCGCGGTCTTCACGTCGCTCGGTGACATCTCGGGACCGGGCAAGTGCGGCGGCCCCGATGTCGTTTCGCTGGAACGAATCATCACCAAGAGCCGCGTCGCGATCGAGATCACCCCGCCGGCCAAGCTTCGTTGCAGCATGGCCGAGGCGATGGTGAACTGGGTCCGCGACGATCTCGCCGGCCGCGTCGCGACGCTGGGCGCGAGCCTTACGGCGATCGAAAATTTCAATTCCTTCGAGTGCCGGGGCCGCAACCGCGTGGTTGGCGCCCAGCTGAGCGAGCATGGCCGCGCCAACGCGCTCGACATTCGCTCGCTCCGGCTCAAGAACGGGCAGGTCGTGCGGCCGACCGATACGGCGGTGCCGGAGGATTTTCGTCTCGCCATGAGGACGTCCGCGTGCGCGCGCTTCACGACGGTGCTGGGTCCCGGCTCCGACGGGTTCCACGAGGACCACATCCATGTAGATCTCGCCGAGCGCTCCAACGGCTACCGCATCTGCCATTGGGAGTTCCTCGACGGCGGCGCGGCTGCGACGGCCAACGCCGTGCAATCCGCGAGCGTCGTCCCGCTGCCCCGGCCGCGCCCGTTCGGTAACCTCGACGGCGCCTCCCACGCCGCGCATCATCCAGCCGAAAGACATCAACGATGAACGTGCTGAGCAATCGCGCGGTGCGCGACATCGAAACCCTCGTCCACCCCTACACCAACCTCGGCGCGTTTCGCGACACCGGCCCGCTCGTCATCGAGCGCGCCAAGGGCGTCTATGTCTATGACAGCGAGGGACGGGAATACATCGAGGGCATGTCGGGCCTGTGGTGCACGTCGCTCGGCTACGGCAACGAGGAACTGGTCGAGGCGGCCGCGTCGCAGATGCGCAAGCTTTCCTTCGCGCATCTCTTCAATGGCCGCAGCCACGACCCTGCCGTCGAGCTCGCCGAACGGCTCAAGGAGATCGCGCCGGTGCCGATCTCCAAGGTGTTCTTCTGCAATTCCGGTTCCGAGGCCAACGACACCCAGATGAAGCTCGTCTGGTACATGAACAACGGCCTGGGGCGGCCGAAGAAAAAGAAGATCGTCAGCCGCCAGCGCGCCTATCACGGCGTCACCATCGCGGCCGCCTCGCTCACCGGCCTTGCGGCGAACCACACCGATTTCGATTTGCCGATCGCCGGCGTCGTGCACACCGCCTGCCCGCATCATTACCGCTACGCCAGGGACGGCGAGAGCGAGGCGGAGTTCTCGACCCGCCTCGCCGAGGAATTGGAAGCCCTCGTCCTGCGCGAAGACCCCGACACCGTCGCCGCCTTCATCGCCGAACCGGTGATGGGAGCCGGCGGCGTGATCGTTCCGCCCGCCGGCTACTTCGAGAAGATCATGAAGGTCTGCGCGAAGTACGACCTTCTCATGATCGCCGACGAGGTCATCAGCGGGTTCGGCCGGCTCGGCCGCATGTTCGGCAGCGAGGCCGTCGGCTATCGCCCCGACACCGTGTCGATCGCCAAGGCGCTGTCGTCGGCCTACCTGCCGATCGCCGGCGTGATGGTGCCCGAGCGCATGTACCAGGCGATGGTCGCGGAGAGCAGCAGGATCGGCACCTTCGGGCACGGCTTCACCTATTCGGGCCATCCGGTCGCCGCCGCGGTCGCGATCAAGACGCTCGAGATCTACACGCGCGAGCGCATCGTCGAGAAGGTGGCGGCGATCGCCCCTCAGTTCCAGCGCGCCTTGCGCAAGCTCGGCGACCACCCGTTGGTCGGCGAAGCCCGTGGGCTCGGCCTCGTCGGCGGCGTGGAAATGGTCGCCGACAAGCGGACCAAGCGGTCGTTCGAGCCGAAGCAGGGCGTCGGCGCGCGCTGCGTCGCGTTTGCCGAATCCGAGGGCCTGATCGTGCGCTCGCTCGCTGGCGACACCTTGTCGCTTTGTCCGCCGCTCATCATTTCTGCCAATGAGCTGGAGGAGATGTTCGAACGTCTGACGCGAGCGCTCGATCGTACGCTGGACTGGGCAACCGCCCAGGGGCTGCTGGGGAGTGCCTCCGCCGCGTGAGATCATCCGTTCACAGGTCGCAACCTAAAAGGACGCCATGAGGCCCTTTGACCCCGCGCTCGGGCGTGACGGGAGCGCGCCCGGCGCGCCCGCGCATCACGCCACCGCCGCCCGCGAGACGGCCCTGATCCGACGACCGGTGAGCCGCCGCGGGCTTCTCCTGCGCGGCCTCGGCGCCGCCGCGTTCACCGGAACCAGCACCGCGGTGTATGCAGGCGCGGTCGAGCCGGAGCGGCTCGTCACCACCACCTATCGCCTCACGCCGCCCGGCTGGACCGGGGGGCGGCTCTCGCTCGTCGCGATCGCCGATCTCCATGCCGGCGGGCCGAACATGGCGGTGGAGCACATCAGCCGCGTGATCGAGACCGCAAACGCGCTGCGTCCCGACGTCATCGTGTTGCTGGGCGATTACATCGCCACCCATCGGTTCGTGACCGAGCCCGTTCCCCCCGAAGTCTGGGCGGCCCAATTCGCGCGGCTGAGGGCGCCGCTCGGGGTATGGGCCATTCTCGGCAATCATGATTGGTGGACCAATGTCGGGGCGGTGCGGCACGCGCTCGCGGGGGTGGACATTCCGTGCCTGGAAAACCGCGCGGTCCTGCTGGGCGAGGCCCCGTCCCGCTTCTGGATCGCCGGGCTCGGCGACCAGATCGCGCACCGGCTCGGGCGCGGCGCGTTCCGTGGCGAGGACGATCTGCCGGGGACCCTCGCACAGGTGACCACGGACGACCCGGTGATCCTACTCGCTCACGAGCCGGATATTTTCGTCAAGGTGCCGCCGCGGGTCGCCCTGACGCTCTCCGGCCACACCCACGGCGGACAGATCAGGATTCCGCTGCTGTGGCCGCGCTTCGTCCCGTCGCGCTACGGCGCCCGGTTCGCCTATGGACACGTGATCGAGCGCAACCGCCACATGATCGTGTCGGGAGGCCTCGGCACCAGCTTCGCGCCGGTGCGGCTCGGCGTGCCGCCGGAGATCGTCCACGTGGAAATCGGCGGCCTCGCGAGCGCCTGATCCAAGTCATGAGCTGGCACCGCGGAAGCCGGCTGCGGATGTCGCAGCAGCGCCAATGTCGCAACAGCCCCGATGTCACCGCCGCGGGGTGACATCGGTAGCTTCGATCGGATCGGCTTTCCAAACCGCTGACTAGAAAGTTCAGCGGAAGTTGACGTCCGGACCCGTTCCGGAGCCGGGATTGAGCGCAACCCGCGGCGGCGCCTCGGAGGTGTCGCCCTCGCCGGGAGCCAGAACCACCACCGGGGTGCCCATCTTGGCACGGCTGTAGAGGTCGATGACGTCCTCGTTGGTCAGGCGGATGCAACCCGATGAAATCGCCTGTCCGATATATTCGGGCTGGTTGGTGCCGTGGATGCGGAACAGCGTATCCCGGCCGTTGGCGTAGAGATACATGGCGCGCGCGCCCATCGGGTTCGCCGGACCGCCCGGCACCACCTTCGGCAGCGGGCCGAGCCGCTGATGTTCGCCGGCTGTCGGCGTCCAGGTGGGCCATTCCGTCATGCTGCCGATCTTGGCGACGCCGGACCAGCCCTGCGCCTCCTCGCCGACGGTGACGCCGTAGCGGATCGCCTTCTGGTTTGCCTGCACGAGATAGAGGAAGCGCGCATCGGTATCGATGACGATCGTGCCCGGCGCCTCTTTGCGATGGTAGTCGACGATGTGGCGCAGATAGGGCTCAGGAATCGAAACGTTCGTGTTGTAGGGCGCGTTGGCGAGGTACTCCTTGTCGCGGGGCTTCATTCCCGCCGACGGGGCCTCCATCGTCGCCTGCATGCAGCCGCCGAGCAGCAACCCGATTCCCAGAAAGGCGAATTTCCACGACCCCATTCTTCCGTCCCCCGTCCCGCGCAGCTGAATTCGTCCAATCAGCAAATAGACCAAATGCGACGCGTGTTCCACACGAGGCGGGCGTGTTCCCGCCTCAAACTCGAACGCTGTGGCAACGTTACCTCACCCACTCGCAGTACTCTCCATAGTACAGCACTCCTGGCGCGAATGGGAAGTCGCAATGGGGAAATCACCCTCAAACTGTGTTGAAATTCTGCATCACATGCGGAAAAACGGAAACGCACGATGTGAGCGGTGCCATGTTCCGCCTCGCGCGGCACGGTCGGTCATCTCGTTTTTGCCACAAACGCACGCGCCGTGGAGCGCGTCCCCGCCGCGCGAAGGCTTGCCGTCACGACGGGTTGCAGGCATGAGTGCGAACGGATGACTGCGCCGAGAATGCGCGGCGAGCAAACTTCCCGGGGGATGTCGGATGCTCTCAGTCCATGTGCAGCGCGGCACCTCGCTCGAGCGCATCAACGTTGAACCGGAGGGAGCGATTCCGGACGGCGCGGTGTGGCTCGACCTCTATGCGCCCACCTACCAGGAAGACAAGCTGGTCGAGCGCGCGCTCGGCATCGCCGTCCCGACCCGGGAGGAGATGCAGGAGATCGAGGTCACCAGCCGGCTCTACGTGGAAAACGGCGCGCGCTATATGACCGCGACGTTGATGTGCCACTCCGACACCGAGGTGCCGCGGACAACGGCGGTCACGTTCATCCTCTCCGGCCACCGTCTGACGACGGTGCGCTACGACGAGCCGAAGCCGTTCGCCATCGTCGGCGCCAAGCTCGCGCGTCAGTGCCCGGCGTCGACGACCGGCGAAACCGTGATGATGGACCTGCTGGATGCCGTCATCGATCGCGCCGCCGACATCCTCGAGAAGATCGGCGGCGAGGTCGACACCGCCTCCCACGACATCCTGGAACCCGAAGGCGGCGCCGACCGCACGCGCAGCTTCAAGGTGATTCTCAGGACCATCGGCCGCAAGGGCGACCAGACCTCCAAGGTGCGCGAAAGCCTGGTGTCGATCGGCCGGCTCCTGCTCTATCTCGCCGCCGAGGCGGACACCATGAAATGGGCCAAGGATCAACGCGCAACCCTCAAGGGCATGCAGCGCGACGTCCATTCTCTGTCCGACCACGCCACCTATCTGTCGGGCAAGATCAACTTCCTGCTCGACGCCATGCTCGGAGTCGTCAGCCTCGAGCAGAACAACATCATCAAGATCTTCTCGGTGGCCGCGGTGGTGTTCATGCCGCCGACCCTGGTCGCCTCGATCTACGGCATGAACTTCAGGCACATGCCTGAACTCGATCTCCAGTACGGCTATCCGATCGCGATCGCCCTCATGCTGCTTGCGGCGGTGGTGCCTTACGTCTTCTTCAAATGGATGAAGTGGCTGTGAGGTTGCCCACGAGCGTAGCGTGATCCTGGCCTTTGTGGTTATGTGCCGTCGCGCTGCCCAGCTCGGGGCAGAACGCGCCACGTCGCATTCCGGCGGTTAGACCGGCGCAGGCGGCAGCAATCGCGGCCTCGACGCAGCGGGAACTCCAGGGAGGAACAACAAAATGAGCATGTCTCTTCGCGCCGTGATGGCCGCGCTCGCCGTCGCCGCGCTCACGCCCTATCACCTCGCCGCCCAGACGCCGGCGGCCGCTCCCGCCCCGCCGCCGCCGATCGTGAAGACAGGCGAGCTTCGCAAGGTCTCCGACCACGTCCAGATCATTCCGGACGACAGCGTGCCGCTGGTGCCGAACGTCGGGTTCGTGGTGGGCGAGAAGGCCGTGCTCGTCATCGATACCGGGCTCGGACCGCGCAACGGCGCCGCCGTGCTGGAGGTGGCCCAGAAGCTCGCCGGCAACGCGCGCGCGCTCTATCTCGTCACCACCCACTTCCATCCCGAGCATGACCTCGGCGCCCAGGCGTTCCCGGCATCGACCAAGCTGATCCGCTCGGAAGACCAGGTGAAGGACATCTCCGAATTCGGCCTGCAGCTCGCCAAGGTGTTCGCCGCGCGCGGGCCCGCCTATGCCGACCTGCTCAAGGACGCTGACTTCAGGAAGGCCGACATCACCTTCGGGAAGGATTACGACCTCGACCTCGGCGGGGTGCATGCGAAGATGTCCGCGCTGGGCGCCAACCATACCCATGGCGACACCGCCATCTGGATCGAGCCCGATCGCGTGCTGTTCTCCGGCGACGTGGCGATGAAGGGCCAGCCGGCCTTCGCAAGCCCCTACTCCAGCGCCAAGCATTGGCTGGAAAGCCTCGACCGGCTCGAGGCCTTGAAGCCGGCGCTGATCGTGCCCAGTCACGGCCCGACCGGCGACGTCGCATTCATCACCGGCTATCGCAGCTATCTCACCGACATCCTCAATCGGACCGCAGCCGAAAAGCACGCCGGAAAGAGCGCCGATCAGGCGGTGGAGGCGGTGTCCGCCGCGATGCCGAACTATCCGGACCGCGCCCGGCTCGCCGGCGCCATCAAGGCCGCTTACGGCGAGGTCAACTGACGCCGCCTCCGGGCGCCATCGACCTGGTGGCGCCGCCACTGCGTCCCGCGTCGGGGTGGATGCATCGCGCAACGACGGAATGAAACTTTCAATCTAACCGGACGCCGCCTGAAAGCCATGCGGGGTGAGTGGCGCGACCGGCGGGTAATCCGCGGGCTCCGCACCGTCCGCTGCTGCGGCGGCCGTCGGCCCCTCATCGATTTGCACAAGGTTCTCGTCGTGCGGCCCGCCGGTGTCGCCGGCGGGCGTCTCCGCGGGAGGCGGCGGCGCTGCTTCGCTGGCTGCCGCCTCGACCGGCGCGGAGTTGTCGTGCGGCATCTCTGCGGCGTCGGGCACATCCGCATTTTCGCCGCCCGTCTCATCGGGCGGCGGCGGATCGGCAGCGGTGGCAAGCGACTGGTTCACGAGCAGCGTGAGCGCGTCGACCAGCTTTGCGGTCTCATGCTGCGGACCAGCGAACCAGTCGACGGACCAGACGCGCAGGGTGCTCCATCCCCTGCCCTCGAGCACCTCCTCGCGCAGGCGGTCGCGCTCACGTGCGCTGTGGACGCCTTGAAAGGCAGGCCCGTCGGACCCGATCGCCGCCACATAGAGCGCGGAGTCGCGCGGATGCCTGACCGCGAGGTCGACCCCGAAGGCGGCCGCGCCGGCCTTGGCGTCGACCGAAAATCCGTGCGCCTCGAGCCGGGCGCGCAGCTCGCTCCGGAAATCGTCGGCGGTCTCGCCGGATGCAGCCGACTGGCCCCCGCGCGTCTCGACGTCGCGCAGATAATTCCGCAGCGCCTGCACCCCGCGTCGGCTCCCGGCGTGAACGAGGACGCCATCGGATCCCAGCGAAGAAAACACCACGGCGCGCCGCCGCGCGAGCGTCGACAGCACGTTCACGCGACGATGCCCGTCCCGTTTCGACAGCGAACCGAACGACTGCGCCCAAGGGGTTTGCTCCGCTCCCGCGCCGTAAGTGAGCGAGGTCATCACCACGTCCCGCGCGTCGCCCTGCAGGTTCTCGATATCCTTGATGAAGAACGGCTCGGGACCGCGGGACCGGGTCGGAGCGGCACAGACGGCGAGATAGCGCGCGACGGCCGGGTCCTGCGCCGCGCGATGAAATTCTTCGCACATCGCGTCGCGTTGCTCGCGAGTCATGACCGCGATGCCGAGCGTCGGCACGCGTTCCGGCGGCGCGTCGGCGTATTCCCTGATGAAGGCGATCGCCGCCGCGACGACGCGTGCAACCTCGGCTGCATTGCAGCCGGCCTTGAACGCACCGTCGACCCGCACGAGATCGATCGCAAAGGCGTCGGTTCGCAGGTTCGGCACGGTGTTGAGCTGACCGTCGTAGAATTCTCGATTGGAAAACGCGATCAGGCTCTCGCACGCGCTGCGATAATGCGAGGGGAGCCGACGCGACACCGGGAAGGATGCGAGTGCCCAGTCGAGCAGCGATCCGGACGCGATGCTGTCCTCCTCCTCCTCGCGTGCCAGGCCGAATTCGCCCGATGGCGCGATCCTTCGGAAGACATCCGACGGGGCCAACTGATTGCGATCGCCGACGACGACCACCTGGCGTGCCCGCAGCACGCCGCCAAGCGCATCCTCCGGCGCCAGCTGCGAAGCCTCGTCGACGACCAGAAGATCGAAGCACATCGGGTGGCGCGGCATGAGGCTCGCGAGCGACAGCGGCGACGCCATCACGCACGGCTTCATCGCCAGGATCGCGCGCCGCGACCGCGCCAGGAGCGTGCGGGTCGAGGCATGACGCGCGGCCTTGGCGAGCTCGTTGCGGATGAAATGGAGCTCGGTCCAGTCTTTTTTCCGGCCCGCGCAAGTCCCGCTCGGAATGGCATTTCCGAGCAGCTTGATGCGCACCGCCTCGCGTTGGCGCTGCTGGAACGCGCGATCCGCATCGGCGAATTGTTCGCGTTCGCCGTCCGCGTCGACGCCCTTGAAGGACTGCAGGCCGGGATGCCGCCGCCGCAACAGGACCGCGCGGTAGAAGACCTCGAGAGCGGTGAAGGCGCCCGCCAGCCGCTGGAACGGCAGTCCCGCCTCCTCGAAGGCGGCAATCATCGGGTCGAGGCCCCGGGCGGAGGCCTGGGTGCGGCGGCGCGCCACCTCGAGCCACGGCCCTAAGGACGCGAGCTGCGGCAGCAGCGGCGCCAGCGCGCCGGCCACCTGCTCAGGGTCGCCGCCGTCGGCATCGAGACCGATGCCGGCCGCGGCCGCAAGCCGCGCCACCTCGCGACGATAGCGCTCGACGGCGAGCCCGATGGTGACGATCGACCCTTCCAGCAGGCGGGCGAAGGAGGAACCCTCCGCCGCAGCGAGACGCGCCCGGATTCCCGGCGGCGGGTTCGCCGCGGCGATCGCCTGGGACAGGAGCCCCGCCTCGCGCAGCGCAGCGCAGCCGCGCGGGGACCGCCACGTCGCTTCGCCGAGCCTGTCGAGTACCGGGTCTCCCGCGATCTTCACCGTCAGCTCGAAAATCTGCAGCCGGCGGTCCGCGTTCTCGCGCAGCAGGTCGAACGACGCCTCGGCGTCCGCAAGGCCAAGCTCGCGCACTCCGTCCGCGAGCTGGCCTAGCTTGGTCGCCCGTTCCTCGATCCACGCCACCGCCTGCCGCAACGCGATCCCGACGACGGGTTCGGGCCATGCGTCGAGATCGGCGCGGAACTGCGCCAGCCAGGGCCGGTACGACCGCAGCGTCCCGACGATCCGGGCATTGGAGGAAAACAGATGCGACTTGAACGTCTGGCCGATCTCGCCGAGCCCCGCCATCCGCGCCTCGAACGCGGCCCGCACCCGGGTGACCGCCGCCAGCTGATCGAACGGGGTCGCCAATTCCGCCCAGAACGGGCCCGCCGCGGTGGCCAGCCGCTTGTCCGCGCGCAACCGCTGCCGCGCCTCGAGGTGAAAGATCAGGGTTTCGATATCCGACTGCAGGTCGGAGGTGTCTGCGGCGACCCCGAGCGACTGGAACACGAGGTTGGCGCGTTTGCGCTGCCCCGTCACGAGCGTAGTCAGCGGCCGCAGGCCGGTCGCGGAGACGACGTTCGCAGCGACCTTCAGCTCCTCGAGCGGCGGCCATTCGCCGTGCTCGTTACGGCGGAATTTCTCATCGAGCGTCCGCTCGGTTTCGGCGAGCAGGCGGAGGCGCTGGGCTCCGTCGGACAGCACGTCGTCGTGCCCGGTGCCGTCGAAACCGAGGAACGGATCGAGCTGCGGGGGGATCGCCGCGGCGAATTCGATCGCCGCGGCGATCGTTCGCGCGGTGGCGAGGTCGGGATCGGAAACCGTCCCGAACGCAGCAATCAACGCGGAAATCTTGGTGCAGCCTTCGATCAGCGAGGCCTTGAGCGCCGCCATCTTGCCGGCGCGCACCACCACATCGGCCGGCCGCGCCGCGGTGACGCCGCAGGCTTGCGCTTGCTCGACGAGATATCCGATCGCCACCGGGTCGGCCTGCCGCTCGGCATCGGCGCTGCGGTCCTCGACCGCGAGCTGCTTGCTGGCGAGGTCTGCGGCCAAGAGGATTTCGTCCGGCGCGAAGGACGAGACCCGTGCGAGCAGCGTGTCGTCGGGGACCGGCGGCAGCCGGCGCGCCGCCTCCATCCATTCGGTGAGCCGCGACGGAATCCGCGGCAGCTCGATGCCGAGTTTCGCCGAGCGTGCCGCCACCGCATCGATCAGCCGAATTGCGGCCTCGTGCGCATCGCGGACGAGGTCGGCAAGGAGGCGCGCCTCACTGTCGGCTGCGGGGGCGAACTTGGCTTTGCTCCACGGCGCCTGCGCGAAGCCGCCATGGTGATTCTCGTAAGTCGTGACCGCCGCGGCGAACAGCCTCAAGGCCTCGGCGTCCGCCGCGACCTTGTCGGGCGCGCCGCCGAACACCTCCGAGAGGTCGATCCGGTGCACCGCCGCGAATTCGCGCGCATACTCGCGCCGTCCGGCGATCGCCGACCAGAACAGCTCGAACGCCGTGCGGCGATCGCGCCCGTCTCCCGCCTGGAGCGCGGCGAGGTAATCGCGCACGCGGGTGCGCCCCTTGCGCAGCTTTCGCAGGTCGATCGCCCAGGCCGGCTCGTAGCCGCGGTCGCGGCCCATCTCATAGCGCCGCTGAAGGCCGAGCAGGGTGGATTTCGCCTGCAGCCGATTGGAATGGAGCTCGAGACAGAAGTCGCCGAGCCCCGCCGTGTCCATCCGCCGTTTGACGGCCTCGAGCGCGGTGAGCTTGGCGGCGAGGAACAGGACGGTCTTCCCGGCATAAAGCGCATTCGCCAGGACGTTGGCGATGGTCTGTGACTTGCCGCTGCCCGGCGCGCCCTCGATGACCAGGTTCCTGCCCTTCATCACATCGACCACCGCGCTGTGCTGCGCGGCATCGGCATCCTCGATGAGGATGGGCGCGACCTCCTCGATCGCCTCGTCGTCGAGATCGTAATCCGCGGCGAAAGCGGCCGTGGCGTTGCCGCCGGTCGCGCCGCGCAGCAGGGCCGCCACCGGCGCCTGCGTCGCCGGATGGCTGGGCCATTTATCGGGCGCGAGGTCGGCGTGGATCGCAGCCCGGCCGGCCGGGAAATGACCGAGCGTCAGGTTGCGTACGATGGCCGAGCGCTCTAGTCCGGCGGTCGCGGCCGCGACCTTGGCGAGGTAGCTCTCGACGCCATCGTCCTCCTCGTCGAAGTTCGGAAGGGCGCGACCGGCGCCGGCGAGCCATTCCCGCAGGCTCAGATTGATTTCGGGATATTCCGCGGCGGCGCGCACGCTGTAGGTCGTCCTGCCCCCCTCCATGGTGGTCGTCAGCTCGACCGGCAGGAGGAGCAGCGGCGCGAGACCGGGCGCTTCGTCGTCCCCATGCCAGCGCAGGAATCCGAACGCCAGGAACAGGGTCGACAGGCCGGTTTCCTGCTCGGCGAGAGCCGCGTCGGCGGCAATCCGGGCGAGCCGGGAGCCGAGTTCGTCGTCGCCGTGAAGGCTTTGCAGCCCGGTCGGCGGGCGCGGAGTATCCTCCGCGGCAACCTGAGCAAGATCATACGACGCATCGATGCCGTGGCGGCGCGCCGCCTCGGTGACGTCGCGGGGCGTACGATCCGGTCGCGGCTGCCACCCGAGCATCCCGCGCACTTGGTCGCGCAGCCAAGCGTCGAGCTCTGCCACCGCGGCGTCTTCCTCGCGACCGAGCGCGTCAAGCGCCTGGACTCGTGCGAGATATTCGGGATCCGTCGTCCTCGCCCGGGCCAGCGCGAGCCGAAAGGTCGGGGAATTCTCGTCGTCGTCACGCTCGCGCGCATCGTTCCCTCCCCCCTCGGTTTCGGGAAGGGCCAGGACCGCAAGTGCGCCCTGGCGGCCCGCAAGTTCCGTGAGGACGGCTTCGAGATCGCAATCGACGAGGCGAACGTGGCGCCGCGCCCCCACGAGGTGACGGTGGTGAAGCATCGGATCGCGGGGCGCTAGGCCGAGCAGCCTGGCACGAAGTCGGTCGAAGAGCCGCCGATGATGCTCGGCTTCTTGGTCTGCGTCAGACACGACCGTACTCCACACAATTCCGGCGAAATATTTTTTTCACAATCGGCGCGCGCCTACAAGGCGGCGATGCCCGCGGGAAGCGATGTGCCTGTGGACCGAACCCGCCACGGCGCCTTATTGGCGCGCGGGGCCGTCGTGCCGAAAGAACACGTCGACCTTCATCCCGACCGCGAGCGGGCCGGTTTCCGACAGGTCGATCAGCACCTCGACCACCCTTACGTCGCTCAGGCCGCGCTGATCGCGGGCGTTGATCCGGCCGGCATCGACGATCGGGGCGATCGAGGAGACCTTCCCTGCAAACTCCCGTCCGCGGAATGCCGGCGCGCGCACCAGCACCGGCTGCCCCACCTTGATCTCGCCGAAGTCGCGTTCGTCGAGCTCGGCGCGGACGCGCAGGGCCGAGATATCGCCGATCAGCAGCAGCGGCTGGCCCGACGGGGTGGCGAGTTCCCCGGGCTTGGCATTGACCTGCAGCACGGTGCCGGCGGCGGGCGCCCGGATCGTCAACTTCTCGAGCTCGGCCTGGGCGAGCAGCAGTTCCGCCCGCGCCACGTTGAGCGCACCTTCGCTCTGGGTCGGCAACGGCGTCGTCTTGTCGTCTTCCAGGGTGCGCAGCTCGGACTTGCGCTGCTTGAGCCGATCCTGCTCGCGCGACAAGGCCGCCCGCGCCGCGGCAAGGTCGGCGTCCGACGCACGACCGGCCCGTTTCGCGCCGGCCGCCTGGTCGAGGGCCGCCTGCGCGTCGGACACCCCACGCTCGGCATCGGCGACCCAATCCTCGGCCCGGCGCCGCTCCGCCGCCCGGCTCGAAGTCGACTGGTCGTTGCGGGCCCGTTTGCGCAACGCGATCTGCGCCTCGGCGGTGGCGATCCGCGCCCGCGCATCATCGTCCGCGAGACGGACCAGAGGCTCGCCGGCAAACACCTTGTCGTTGACGCCGACCAGCACGTCGCCGATCCGGCCGACCACCGCCGATGCGATCTTGATCTCTCCCGACCACGGCTCGACGCGGCCCGGTGCGACCGCCTGCCAGCCGCGTTCGTCCGCCGTCTCGGCGGCGCGCGGACGCTCCTGCGCGCGCATCTGCGCCGCAAGGGCGACGATCACCACAGCGCCGAGCGCCGCGACCACACCAGCGGTCCTCGTCTTCATCGGCGCGAACAGGACTCCCACGATGGCCTCGCTACTCTGGCTTCGAGCCGGACTTGCCGGGCTCCACACTCACGATGCGTCCGTCCTCGATATGGATTATGCGATCGGCGAACGGAATGATACGCGGATCGTGCGCCACCACGAGCACGCCGCGCGAGGGATTCTTGGCGATCCCGGCGAGCACCGTCATGATCGATTGACCATTCGCGCCGTCGAGCGCCGCCGTCGGCTCGTCGGCGAGCACGGCCGACGGGTTCCCCACGATCGCCCGCGCGATGGCGACCCGTTGCTGCTCGCCGCCGCTGAGCTCGCGAGGATAGGAGCGCAACTTGTGGCCGAGCCCGACCACCGCCATGGCCTCCTTGGCCTTTGCTCTCGACATCTCCGCGGACTCGCCGCGGACGTCGAGCGCCAGCCGGACATTGTCGAGCGCCGACAGGGTGGGAAACAGGTGGTAGGACTGAAACACGAAGCCGACATGCTCCCGCCTGAGCTTGGCGAGATCCTCCGGCGTCGCTCCGGACGTTGATTGGCCGCCGAGGTGGACGGTGCCGCTGGTGGGCGTCAACATGCATCCGAGGATCGAGAGCAGCGTCGTCTTTCCGCTGCCTGACGGCCCCATCAGCAGCGTCAACTCGCCGCCGGAGAGCGTGAAGTTCACGCCCTTGAGGGCCTGCACCTGCCCCGCGCCCACGCCGAGGAACTTGACGACGTCGGTCGCCTCGAGGATCGGCGCGCTCATCGGGTGAAGACCACCGCGGGATCGATCCGCATGACCTGAACGATCGCGGCGATGGCCGACAGCACGCACATCGCGACGGTGAGGAAGAACAGCGCGACGAGCAACATCGGCGTCATCACCACCGGCAGCGCCGAATTCGCGGTCGCCCCGACGATGACCCAGCCGATCGCCGCCGCGATGCCGAACCCGAAGATGGCGCTGAGCACCGCCTGGAACAGGATGACTTTGTAGATGTAACTGCTCGACGAGCCGATGGCGCGCAGGGTCGCAAATTCGTTGATGTGATCCTTGGTGCTGGAATAGAGCGTCTGGGCGACGATGACGGTGCCGACGATCATGCCGAGCAGAGCCCCGGCGAACAAGGCCGCGCCGGCTCCGGTGCCGAACAGCCAGAACGAACGGCTGCGATCCGCAAATTCGGCCGACGTCAGCACCTCGGCATCGACCAGCGAGGCGTTCAGGCGGCGGCGCACCCCCTCGGCATCGGCGCCGCGGGCGAGATGGACCAGAAAATAGGTCGCCTTGTTCGACGACATGCCGACATAGCCCCGCCCACGATCGAGCGACGTGAACACGTAGGGCGTGGTGGTGAAGGAGCGAATGCCGCTCGTCACCGCGGTGACCTCGGCCTTCTGGTCGCGGATCTCGGCGAGGTCGCCGAGCCCCTTGGCGTCGAGCCGGCTGAAATACGAGCGATCGATCGCGACGCCGCCGGGAATCAGCAGACCGTCGAGGCTGCCGGAGACCAGATTCCAGGGGTGAAGTCCGTTGCCGCGCACGTCCGACGCCACGACGAAGATGGGCGTCGTGTTGCCGCTCTGCATGCGCCACTGGGCAAAGCCGATCGCGACCGGCGCCGCATCGGCGACCCCTTCGACCGACAGCGCCCTGAAGCGCTCGCGCTCGTCGAGCAGCGAGGGATCCTCGAAGCACTTGGTGCCGCGCGGCACGATCCACAGGTCGGCGTCGGCATGATCGATCATGGTCGTGACCATGCGATCGAAACTGAGGAACAGTCCCATCTGAACGGTGACGAGGACGATGGAGAAGACGACGCCGATGATGGTGGCGATGAATCGAAGCCGGTCGTGAAACAGGTTTCTACGCGCGAGCTTAAAAACCAGGGACATGACGCGTTCGATTCGCCCGAGAGGGTCGGTTCTGGATGGAAAAACTCAATCGGCAATCCTGGTCGGCGGTTGTCCCGCCTCCCTGCTCCGCGCCATGGCGCCTCCGGGACCGGCCGCTGCGCCCGCCGCGGTCGCGGTTCGCCAGGACGGACCCAGGAGGCCGCCGCCGAGCGGAACACGGCGGAGCAGCATCATCGAGCCCCAGCTCGCGAGAAGCGTTCCTGTGAAGACGATCGCCGCCTTCGGGATGGCGGTCAGCGCAACATCGAGCAGCGCAAACTGCAACCAGACGACGAACACGTAGTGAATGAGGTACATGCCATAGGCGTTGTGCGACAGGTTGTCGAGCCAGGCAAAACGCCAGCGGGCGAACCGCAGAGCCACGCCGGCGACGAAGAAGCAGCCGGTCGCGCAGGCGATGACGAAGCCGAAGTCGGAAATGAGCTGCAGGAGGATCGGACCTTTTTCGCTCCCCGGCATCATCAGGGCGATCGGCGCCGACCACACGACGAATGCCGCCAGGAACGCGGCGAGCCAGAACGGCCATCGCCGCGCCAGCGGGCCCTCGATGCCGAGCAGACCGCGCTCCAGGCCATGCGCGCCGATGCCGACGCCGGCGAAGAAGTAGACCGCATAGTGCAGCGGACGGCACAGCTGCACCGAGAACGGGCCGACGCTCGCCCATGCCCACGGCGTGAATGCCAAAGCGAGCGGGATGTAGGCGATCGCCGATACCGCCACCAGGCCGGCGAAAAAGCGCAGCGGCTGCTTCGCGGCGATCGCGGACAGCCGGCCGAGCGATTCACCCCATGACGGGGCGAATCGGTACAGCGCAGCGGCGGCGATGTTGAGCACGAGGAGCTGCCACAGAAACCACGGCGGCCCGCTCGGCGAGAACGGCAACGCGCGCCAGTGCTGCCAATAGGCGGCGAGGCTGGGGTCGACCGCGGTGGTGAGATAGGTCGGGTAAAGTGCGATGGGCATCAGGAGATACACCACCAGCACGAAGGGAAGGCCGATCCGCAACAGGCGGTCGGACAGGAAGACCGACGCCCCCTTGCGCTTGAGGCTCGGCCACACGAACAGCCCGGACATGAAGAACATGAAGGACATCAGGTAGACGTCCTGGAACGCGCAGAAGATGTCGAATCCGATCCAGCGCTGGCTATCGATGATCGGGAACGCGTTCCATCGAAAAGGCGCGACGTCGAACGGGAACGGTTTGTCCGGCAACGAACCGAGGTAGGCCAGGACGGAGTGGAAGGCCAGTACGATCAGGATGACGAAGGCGCGCAGATTGCTCAGTGCGAGACTTGTTCCAGACATTGTGCGGCCGCTGCCCGTGACGGATTGAGGGATGTGAGAAGCCCGGTGAAGACCGTTCAATCAGGCTCCCGTCGCCCGGGTCGGGCCGGAAGCGCGACCGCGAGTGTTCTTGCACCGGGGACAGCTCAATTCTAGTGATTTTCCGTCGCATTCGGGTAAACTTGGAACATCCCGCCTAATCAATTGAACTGCTTGGTTAAATTGCTCTTGAGCGGCGCCTCGGCGGGCGGATCGGGTTCCGGTCGGCCGCCTCGACACATTAACACCACACTAAAAGGCGACCGGGTTTGGGGTGGGAGTGGCGCGGGCTGGTGCGTCCGCAGCAACAGGTATGAAACGCTCGCAATGCCGAGCATCTTGGGACCAACAGACTGGGTGACTCCATGCGGATATTCGGATCGAAAAACCTATGCGCGGTGGCGATCGCGGCAGCGTTCGCGGCCTTCGGCATGTTCGCAGGCCCGGCGGCCGCGGCAGACCCGACCGTTGCCGGCCTTTGGCAGAAGGTCGACGACAGCACCGGCAAGCCGGTGGGCTGGTTTTTGTTCGTCGACCACAACGGCGTCTTCGAAGGCCTCATCGCGAAGGGCTTCCCGCGGCCGGGCGAGGATCTGAACCCGCGCTGCGTGTATTGCACGGACGACCGCAAGAATGCGCCGATGCTCGGCCTGTCCTTCATCCGCGGCATGGAGCGCCACGGGCTGAAATACGAGAACGGCAGCGTCCTCGATCCCCGCGACGGCAAGATCTACAACGCCATGATGACGCTCAGCCCGGACGGCCAGACGCTGACGATGCGCGGCTACCTGGGCATCCCGCTGCTCGGCATGGATGAAATCTGGCACCGCATGCCCGACACCGCGCTTCGCGACGTCGATCAGGCAGTCGCGGCGAAGTACGTGCCCGCCGGGGCGAAGCGTGCCGACTCGACGAAGCCGAAGCCGGCCTCGACCCCGACGACAGGGTCGGCGGCCCGCTGACGTCGTCCTGACGCGCAGGTGGCCACCGCGAGGCTGGCCGCCGCGCAGGTGGCCGCCGCGCGGCTCGCCTGCACGGCCGGCACGTTCTTTATTTGCCTTTGATCTCCCGCGACGCATTGACGACGGCGTGCAGGTTGCGCGCGTAGTCGATCGCCGCGGGCACGTCCATGGTCATGGCATGACGCAGGTAGTCCTTGACGCCGTCCGTGGCGATCGGCGGCGCCTGCAGGATGTTGGCGCATAGCGTCTTGATCTCCGCCTCGAGCGCGTCGCGCGGGACCACGTCGCTGACGAGTCCGTAGCTCAGCGCCCGCTCCGCGCTCACCTCCTTGGTCGAGTAGACGAGATAGGCCAGCGCCTTGCGGCTCGCCCGATCGGCGAGCGCCGACATCACCATGGTCGGCAGGATGTTGTGCATCATTTCCGGGACCTGGAAGGTCGCATTGTCGCTGGCGATGGTGATGTCGGCCACCGCCGCGACCGCGCAGCCGAAGCCCAGCGCGCGGCCCTGAACGACGCACACCACCGGGATCGGGGAGTTGCGGATCGCCCCGTAGGTATTGAACACGATGTCCGAGAAGCGCCGACGTTCCATCGCCTCGGGCCACGCGGCCGGCGGCGGCGGTGCCTGCCGCCCGATGCAGAAGTCCTTGCCGGCCCCGCGCAGCAACACCATCCGCGAGGTCTGCGGCGCCTTGGCGAGGATGTCGGTCAATTCGAGCGCCATCTCGTCGGTCATTGCGTTGCCCGCATCGGGCCGGTTGATGGTGACGCGCAAAATGCCGCCGTCCTGCTCGCTCAGAATGCTCTCGCTCATCGACGCTCTCTTTCCAGTTGGCTGGGATGCCTCCGCGCGCCCCGCGCGGCGCCGCCATCCTCCTCATTCCGGACCGCAGCGCAACCCGCCTTGTTTCATGCCTGCTGTCTGGACACGTCGCGCAAAGCGGCCGCAGCGAGAGGCTGCGGCCGCTCGCGTCAAGCGGTCGAGGGGGCGCTTGACCGCCGGACCTCAGATCAAGGGAAGGGTTCTGAGCCGTGGAAGAGGCATGATCTCTGGATCGGTTCTGATCTTCGAAAGGGTCTGATCACTGGAAGGAACTGATCGCTGGAAGTTCATGGGGCGCCCGAGCGTCCAGGACGGCCGGACACGGTCTGGCTGCCGGATTGAGTGGGCGAGGCACGCGGCCCACCTGGTCTCGGGTGCGCCTCCTGCCGTTCCATGCCGGGAGCAAATGGACTGGAAAGCGTATCGAAGACATTGCCGTCGCCCTCGGGCGCGCCAAGCAGGTCGCCCGGATGAAATGTCACGGCTTCGCGCTGAATTTCCGGCGTCGTCGGGGTCCGCGTGAGAAACCACGCTGTCGTCAACACGGCCGCCGCCATCGGAACCACGGCCAGGACGACCGCCAAGACCACGATCTTGCTTGCCTGCCCCATTTCCCCAACCCCCGAGACGACAAAGTTGACGGGCCGGCGTTGCTGGCGAATGTCGCTTTCGTTAAGAAACGTTTCCCGCCAAGCCGCGTGTCCGCCGTCTCCGCAGCGGGCGACACCGATGCCCGATCTTCAGCCGATCCCTTGGTCAAGCCGCCGAAACTCGCTTATCCTGTCGCCAAACCACAGGCGCCGTCGCATCCGGGTGATAGGACGCGATAAGACTGACGCCGTTGATGACTTCGCCGGAGAGGTGACGACATGTCCGATGACGGGACTGGCCGGAGTACCGACGCCGACTGGATACGTCGCCTCGTTGCCGCTCGCGGCCTCGGCCGCGCCTATGCACTGTTTCCCGAGACCGTGGCTGCGGCCTTCGCGCGCGCCAGCCAATGCATGACGACGCTGCCGACGAGCTTTCCGCCGCTCACCGAGCCCGCGACATGCTTCGATCCCACCGGCGTGACGGGGGCGGAATGACCGACCTCCCGTTCATGACGATCGCGGAAGCCTCGCGGCTGATTCGGGCGCGCAAGCTGTCGCCCGTGGAGCTCACGCAAGCCCTGCTCGCCCGCATCGCCGCAATCGACGGCATCACCCATGCCTATCTCGCCGTGACCGCCGACGATGCCCTCGCCCAGGCGCGAACCGCGGAGGCGGAAGTCGCGGCTGGCGGCTGGCGCGGACCGATGCACGGGATCCCGATCGCCCTGAAGGACATCTTCGACGTGGCGGGGATGGCCACCACCTGCCACTCCCGCCTGCGCATGGACCATTGTGCCACGGCAGACGCCGCGGCCGTGGCGCGGCTGCGCGAAGCGGGTGCGGTGCTGTTGGGCAAGCTCGCCCTTCACGAGTTTGCCACCGGGGGGCCGACCCGGGACCTGCCGTGGCCGGCCGCCCTCAATCCGTGGGATCTCGACCTTCATCCCGGCGGCTCGTCGAGCGGCTCAGGGGTCGCGGTCGCGGCGGGCCTTGCGCTCGGCGCCCTCGGCACCGACACCGGCGGGTCGGTGCGCAACCCCGCGACCTGCTGCGGCGTGATCGGCATGAAACCGACCTACGGCCTGGTGAGCCGGACGGGCGTGTTTCCGCTGAGCTTCTCGCTCGACCATGTCGGGCCACTCACCCGCACCGTCGAGGACAACGCCATCCTGCTGGGCGCCATCGCAGGCCACGATCCCGCCGATCCGTCCAGCACGCGGCGCCCCCTGCCCGACTGCCTGACCGCGCTGCGGTCGGGGATCAAGGGGCTGCGGATCGGCCTCATCGCCCATTTCTATACCGAGGACACGGTCGGCTCCCCCGAGCAGGTCGCCGCCATCACCGAAGCCGCCGAGGTTTTGCGCGAGCTCGGCGCCGAAGTCCGCCCGCTGCGGCTGTCGCCGCTCGGGCGCTGGGCGGACTGCGGACGCACCATCCATTTTTCCGAAGCCTATGCCGTGCATGAGCGCGACCTGCAGCGGCGGCCGGAGGACTACGCCGAGATCACCCGCCGCAAGCTGTTGCCCGGCGCCTTCATCGCGGCGAGCGAATATGTCAGAGCCCAGCAATTGCGGACCTTGCTGTGCCGGGAATTCGCCGCGGCGATGAAAGGCTTCGACGCCGCGATTACGTTGTCGAGCCTCGACCTGCCATGCCGGCTCGACGATCCCGAAACGATCGCTAAGACCTACGAACGCCAGTGCCGCATGCCCTTCAACGTCACCGGGACCCCGGCGATGTCGGTGCCGACGGGCTTTACCGCGTCCGGCCTTCCGCTCGGCATGCAGATCCTCGGACGGGCCTTCGACGAGCCCATGGTCTATCGCGTCGCCCACGCCTATTGCGATGCGACGCGGTTCGGCGAGCGGCGCCCGCCGGTGATGGAGCGCGCGGAGGCGGACTTCGCCTAGACTACGGCGCGCCCGCCGGACCTCGCCAGCCAGCCCCCGCGAGCCAGCCCCCAACCCGATCTCCGACACCCCCCTTCTCGACCACCCTTCTCGACAAGGCCATGGAGCCGCGATGACCCTGCCACGCGAACGCCTGGGCTATTCCTCTCCCTTCACCCGCACTCCCCTGAAGCTGCCCGGCAACGGCCGCATGGTCGTGTGGTCGGTGGTCAACATCGAGGAATGGGAGATCACCCGCCCGATGGCGCGGCAACTCTCGCAGCCGCCGATGGGGCAGACCCCGATCCCCGACATGCCGAACTGGACCTGGTACGAGTACGGCATGCGGGTCGGGTTCTGGCGGCTGCTCCGGGCCCTCGAGGCCGCCGGCGTTGTCCCCACCATGTCGATCAATGCCAAGGTCTGCGAAACCTATCCGGAGGTCGCGGCCGCGGCACGCGATGCGGGCTGGGAATTCATGGCCCACAGCTACGTGCAGATGCCGATCCAGCAGATCGAGGACCAGCGGGCGGTGATCCGGCAGTCGATCGATATCATCGAGCGCTTCACCGGCACGCGGCCGACCGGATGGCTCGGTCCCGGCCGGATGCAGACCTTCCACACCCTCGATTACGTGACCGAGCACGGCCTGACCTGGTTCGGGGACTGGGTTCTCGACGACCAGCCGCTGTGGGTGAAGACCGCGCACGGGCCGATCCTATCGGTGCCCTACAGCGCCGAGATCAACGACATCACCATGATGGTCTCGCACCACCACGAATCCGACGTGCTGATGACCCGCACCGTCGACGCCTTCGATCGTCTGTACGCGGAGTCCGCGCAATCAGCCCGGATCATGGCGATCGGAGTGCATCCCTACGTGACCGGGGCCTCGCACCGGATCAAATACTTCGAGGAGCTCTACGCCTACATCAACCGGCACGAGGGCGTCGTGCACTGGACCGGCCAGCAGATATACGACTGGTACCGCGGCTGTGTGCCGCCGCCGGCCTGACGGCGCTTCGGCACCTTTCCAGGGTTTGCCGGCAGCCGGCTTGTCGCGGAACGCCGGCATGGCCGAGCGCCGTTCCGGACCCAATGCGGGATCGCGTTGCCACCATTGGAATGGTCGGGAACCCGCGCCTGAGCGGCATTACGCTTCGCGTTGTGAAAACCAGGGTTCCGGTGGCGCCGTACAGGAGAAACTCGCTCCGCTTTTTACGTTCATATTTTATTAACCCTAAATGCGCTTTGCTACCCCGGAATTCGCTGAAATATTGACGAAACAGGGAAGTTAACTAGTATTAACGATTGATTAATTCGCGCCGGGGGGTGCATGCTCGCGTACAAGGTTTTGACCGCCGGCGACACCGCGCTGGTGATCGAATTCGGCGAGGGGGCGGACCGCAAGCTCAGTTCCTGGGTATTGGGGCTCGCGCGGCGATTGAACGAAGCGAAGATCGTAGGCGTCGTCGAGACGGTGCCGACATTCCGGTCGCTGATGATCTACTACGAACCGGTCGTCCTCCAGGCGGAGAGCCTGATCGCGCAGGTCGATCGGCTCATTCAGGGCGTAGAGGCCCCTGACGAGGCCGGGCGCCTGTGGCGGCTTCCCGTCTGCTACGATGGCGAATTCGGCCTCGACCTCGACGAGGTCGCCGCACGCACCGGGCTGACACGGCCCGTCGTCATCGAGCGGCACGCCGCCGTCACTTATCACGTCTACATGCTCGGCTTCCTGCCCGGGCTCGCCTATCTCGGCGACGTCCCGACCGAGCTCGTGCTACCGCGGCGCGACGTGCCGCGAATCCGGATTGCCGCCGGCTCCGTCGGAATCGGCATGTCGATGACCTGTATCTTTCCAAGGGAAAGCCCGTGCGGGCTACACATCATCGGCCATTCTCCGGTCCCTCTGTGGCGTCAGCAGCAGGAGCCGGGTGCCGCATTCGGCGCGCTGCTGTCGCCCGGCGACCAGGTGATGTTCGCGCCGGTGTCGCGACGCGAACATGACGACATGCTGGCCGCGGCGACCGCCGGCACTTTGATCGTCAGCCCCCTCGATGCGGCGCGGGACGCCGCGGCATGACCCCTGCCCTGCACATCGTTCGCCCGGGCTTGTTGACCACGCTGCAGGATCTCGGACGGCCGGGGTACCAAAGCCTCGGAATTACGGTCTGTGGCGCGCTCGATCCGGTGGCGCTGCGTGCGGCGAACGCGCTCGCGCGAAATCCTGCCGGCGCCGGTGCGCTCGAAATTCTCCACGTCGGACCGACCATCGCGATCGAGGCGGACGACGTGCGGCTGGCCTTCGCCGGCGCACAGGCCGCAATCGAGGTCCTCGCCGACCCGTCCGCCGTCCACGGCCGCCGCGTGGAGACGTTGCGGAGCATCCGGCTGCAGCGCGGCGAGATCATCCGCATCGGCGCGCTGTCCGGGGGCGCTGTACTCTACGTTGCAGTGGAGGGCGGGTTCGATGTCGCGCCCGTGCTCGGTAGCGTCTCCACGGACATGCGAGCGGGCTTCGGCGGCTGGCAGGGCCGCGCGTTGGCGGCCGGCGACCGCCTGCCGCTGCGGCTCGTCCACGCCTCGGACCGGGACGAGTGCCGAATTCGAGGGGCTGGACCTCGCGGCACCGCAGACGGTCCGCGCCGTTCCAGGCCCGCAGAACGACTATTTCGCGGAGGCCGAAATCGAGGCGCTGTTCACGACCACCTACACGGTCGGGCCGGGCTCGAACCGAATGGGCATGCGCCTCGAAGGCCGCCCGATCGCGCACGCACGCGGCCACAACATCACCTCGGACGCCATCGCGCCAGGTTCGATCCAGATTCCGGGCAATGGCCAGCCGATCGTCCTTCTCGCCGACCGCCAGACCACCGGGGGTTATCCGAAGATCGCCACGGTCATCTCAGCCGATGTGCCGGCGTTCGGACGCCTGACCATCGGAGCGAAACTGCGCTTCGAGGCCGTGAGCTTGGAAGAGGCGCGGCGGCAGCGCCTTGCTTGGCTCGCCGAGCTCGATCGCATCCCGCGGAAAATCATGTCGATCGGCGCAACCGACACCGATTTCGCCAAGCTTGCCGGCCACAACCTGATCAGCGGCGTCGTCGACGCCGCCGACTGGGCTATCTAGCCGGCGATCGGCACGGAGCGTCATGACATCGAACATCGCATCAGGCGACGGCGACCGACGCACCGACGGCGCCGAAGACGAGGAGTTCGTGCCGACGGCGGCGGCGCAGCCGATAACGAACGTCGTTACCCCGCCGCGCCGCGACGACGACATTCCCCGCGGGATCGCGTTCATGGTCGCGGCGACCGTGCTGTTCTCGGTGTCGAGCGCCTTCGCCAAATGGCAGGTCGCGCTCTATCCGGTCGGCGAGGTGATGTTCATCCGATCATTCTCCTCGCTCGCAGTCTGCGCGGCGTTCATTCTGCCGTTCACCGGCTTCGCGGTGTTTGCCACGCGACGGCCCCGCGACCATATCGCGCGTGGATTGTCGCAATCGATCTCGCAGACCTTCAGCGTCATCGCATTCAGCATGATGCCGCTGGCCGGCGCGGTGGCGATCAATTTCTCGGCGCCGCTGTGGTCTGCGCTGCTGTCGGTGGTGTGGCTCAAGGAGCGCGCCGGACCGGTGCGATGGCTGGTGCTCCTCGCCGGATTCCTGGGGGTGTTGATCGTCACCAATCCGGGCGCGAATTCGCTCCAGGTCGGCGCGTTGTTCGCACTGGCCAACGCGGTGATGTACGGCAGCGTTACCGTCGCGGTCCGCGGCATGACGGCGACCGAGTCTGCGAATACGCTGCTGATGTGGCAGATGGTCACCATCGCCTTCTTTCACGCGTTTCTGCTGGTGTTCGGTTTCCGGTGGCCGGCGCCGATCGACGCCGCCATGCTGGTGTGCAGCGGAATCGCCAACGCCGTCGGGCAGTTCCTCTGGACGCGTGCGCTGCATCTCGCGCCGGCGACGGCGGTGTCGCCGTTCTTCTACCTCATGCTCGTTTGGGCGTTGGTGATCGGATACGTCGTGTGGGGCGAAGTGCCGACGCCCGGGCTTCTTGTCGGCTCGGCGATCGTAGTCACGTCCGGGCTCTTCCTGCTCTGGCACGAGACCCAACGCCGGCGTTTCGCAGCGTCTCGCGCGCGCGGCGAGGCCGAGGCCCGCCGGGCGGCGGCAAAGACGTGAGCGGTTCGAGCGGCGGAAACAATGAAGCTCTGCGATGCAGCATGCAGGGGCGATGGAGCCGAGTGAAGGAATTGAACCTTCGTCTTCAACATACGAAGTTGATGCTCTACCGTTGAGCTATCTCGGCATGGATGTGTGGGGAGTTTGGCTCCGTAGGGGCGCCGTCGCCGTGCAAACTTCAGGAACCGCAGTTAACACTCAAGCTGTTAAGCAATCATGAACCACGCGGCTTTCGACTTAGGAACTGCGGAAGGCTGCATCGGTTCCCTCTGGCTCACGCCGCCAGCGTCTTGTCCCGCAGCCAAACCGCGAGGAACTCGAGAGCCCGTTCGAGTGGAAGCGGCGCGCTGAACAGGTAACCTTGCACTTCGTCGCAGCCGAGGGCGGCGAGGAACTGATGCTGCGCCTCCGTCTCGACTCCTTCCGCCGTCGTCGTCATGCCCAGGGCCCGCGCGATGCTCACGACCGCCTGCACGATGACAACATGCTCGTTGCGCTCGGAGAGGTCCGATACGAATGCACGGTCGATCTTGATCTTGTCGAACGGGAAACTGCGGAGATAGCTCAGCGACGAATAGCCGGTGCCGAAATCGTCCATCGCGATCCGCACGCCGAGTTCCTTGATCCGACGCAGGGTCGCGAGCGTATTCTCGCTGTCTTCCATGAAGATGCGTTCTGTGATCTCGAGTTCGAGACGGTGCGGGGCGAGCCCGGTGACGACGAGCGTCTGCTGGATCATCTCGAACAAGTTCGGAGCCGTGAACTGAACCGGGGACAGATTGACCGCGACCTTCAGATCCTCGGGCCATTGCGCCGCGTTGCGGCACGCCTCCAGCAATGCCCACTCGCCGAGCGGAACGATGAGGCCGCTGTCCTCCGCGACCGGAATGAACACTGCCGGCGGCACCATGCCCTTGACCGGGTGGCGCCAGCGCGCGAGCGCTTCGAAGCCGGAGATCGCATTGCGCCGCACGTTGATGATCGGTTGATAATAAAGTTCGAGCTCCTTGCGTTCGATCGCTTCGCGCAAGTCCACCTCGATCTGCCGCCGGTCGTTGATGTCCTTGTTCATGGCGACATGATAGAATTGGAAGGTACCGCGGTTGGCGCCCTTCACCGCATAGAGCGCGAGATCGGCCGCCATCAGCAGGTCGTCGGCATTCTCGCCGTCATCGGGGCCGACCGCGATGCCGATGCTGACGCTCGTGCGGATGCGGTAGCCGTTGATCTCGTACGGCGCGAGAATGGTCTCGACCAGGCGCGCGGCGAGGGCTTCCAACTCGACGCGCGATTTGACGTCACGCACCACGATCGCAAACTCGTCGCCACCGAGCCTCGCCAGCACGTCTTTCTCGCGCAATTCGCCGGCAAGCCGCTTGGCGACATCCTGCAGCAGCATGTCGCCGATCCGGTGTCCGAGCGTGTCGTTGACGACCTTGAAGCGGTCGAGGTCGAGGAACATCACCGCGAACCCGAGCGAGGTCTCGCCATGGGACGGCGGCCGGCAGAGTTCGTCGAGCGCCGAACGGAAAATGCGGCGATTCGGCAGCCCGGTCAGCGGATCCTGTGACGCCAGCCGCGCCACATGCGCCTCGGCCTCCGCGCGTTTCGTGATGTCGGTGAACGTCTGAACGAAACTGCCGTCCGGCAGGTGCCCGCTGCGCACCTCGATGACGGTGCCGTTCGGCATCGAGCGCTCGCAGACCGCGAATTTCTGATAATCCACCGGAGCCTGCCGCAACGGCGTGTCCAACGGACCGCGCTGCATGCTGTTGCGTGTCTGATATTCGACGAGTTCGTCGAACCGCGGCGGGTTCTTGATCAATTCCGCCGGCAGGTCCAGCAGTTCCCCGCATCGGCCATTGATGATGGGAATCTGCAGATCCTTGGTGACCAGCATGATGCCCTGGCTCATATTTTCAAGCGTGAGCCGCAACTGATCCGCCTTGAGCCTTGCGCCTTCCTCGGTCTGTAGCACGCGTTCCATCGCCATGAGCATGATGACGGTCAGAACCAGGCCGGCGATGGCATTCATCTGCAGCGTCGACCACGAGTTCTTGAAAATCTCGTTCATGTCGGTGCTCACGCTCACCCAAAGCGGATGACCGGAGACCTTGCGCAGGGTTACCAAGCGGAGCTTGTTGTCGGCGGGGTCGGTGTATTCGAACGTGCTGGTGGTGCCGTTGCGCATCTCGGCAAAGAGCTTCGTCCCGCTGAGGTCCTGGCCGAGCGCAAATCCGTCGGCACTGCCGCCGCTGGAGCGGACGACGCCGTCGCCGCCGATCAACGAGATCGACACTGACGATCCGAAGTCGATGCGGTCGTAAAACTTGGTGAAATGCTCCGGATTGAGCGAAGCGACGACCACGCCGCCGAAGCTGTGATCGGCATTGAGAAAGCGGCGGGTCATCTGGATCGACCACCTGCCGCTGGCGCGTCCGATCACCGGACGGCTGATGTAGAGCACGTCCTCGGGATGGGTCAGATGGAACCTGTAGTGATCACGGTCGCTGAGGTCGATCGGCTGCATCGGCTGCGGGCCCACATTCGAGGCCTGCGCGATGCCGTGGCTGTCGATGATCGCGACCTGGACGATGATCTCGCTCAACACGTCGGTGGTGTTTACGATCGTCGTGTAGTCCGCGGTCTCCCTGCGATTTTCCACGCTGCGGCGCAAATAGAGCAACGCCTTGTCGATCTCTCCGATCGAGCGCAGCACGTTCTCCTCGAACACCATCGCAAAGTTCTTGTTGGCGCGTTCCGCGGCGCGCAGATCACTTGCGGCATCCTCGGCATATTTCAAACCAATGCCGGTCCAGAGCATGGCGATGATCACCATGCCGAGAATCACGGATGCCCGGCGCTCCTTTATCAGCCGCGGCAGCTTTGCCAGTTGCAAGTTCATCTGGACACAAGGGCGCATCGAAACATCCCTGCATCATGAGACGCCGCGGTTTCAGCCGCCTTAATCTCCTGATCGCCCAAGCAAATCTTGGCTAAGATTGACTGAAAAGCAAATGCCAAATTCGCCGGATTTCGGACGCGGACCCCGGCCCGGCGCGCCGCGCGGTCGTCGCCGGGAGATCTTGCGCACTTCGGACGGGCATCAATCGCAGAGCGACATCGGGCGCATCCGGGTCAAACGAGGGTCGTCAGCGTTCGGCCTCCGGCACGATGAACCACGGCTTGACGCTCAAGCCGCGGCGGATCGAGTACATGTAGAACACCGGAAGACGCGGCGGCAGCAGCGCACGGAGCGCGCTGCTGTTGAAGGTAATCATGATCGCGTGCGGATACGCGCGCTCGACGGCGCGCCGTTCGACCATGTTCGCCTGATAATATCTCCGCGCACCCTCTTCGGCTGTACCTTCGCCGCGGTACCACTTGCGCGCACTCGCGGTCAGTCGCATGACCATGTCTTCGGACATCGTCATGTCTTCCGACATCGCCACCTCTTCCGACATCGCCATCTCTTCCGACATCGCCACGCGTTCCGCGCCAGCTGCGTCGCTGGCCGCGGGAACCCGCACCGCCGGACTGACGGGTGCGGCACGTACAATGTCCCCAAGCCATGCGGTGTCGAAGCCGCGAGCCTGCGCGCAAAGCTCGATCGCTTCGAAATAGGCGCGGATGCCAGCCGGGTCGTGGCCGTTGAGAAGCGCGTGCGTATCGGTGAAAATCAGCTTGAGCCTGGCACCGGGAGCATAGACTTCGCAAATCCGCTCGATCATCGATCCGAGAAAGGCCACGCAGTCGCGATCAGGCCCAGCGATCTCGGCCCGAGGGCCCTTCCCCCAGTACATGATGAAGGGAATGGCCTCGTTGACCGCGATGACCCGCGAGATGAATTGCAGCATCAGTTGCAGATTCGCCGGCGGTTCCCGCCGGAACGCGCGAACGTTGAACTTGGCGAGGATCTGTTCCGCCGTGATTTTTTTGTTTGCAGGAGGCGGCCCTACCGGCTGAACCCCGTTGCTCCCACGGGCCTGTTGGCGTTCCAGCCGATCTCCGCCTGTACCATGGGGCCCCGCAGCCGGCCGGTCGAAAGAATGCAACCCTGCCGCGACGGACCACTTGGCCACCGTGTCACTTTCACTCATTACAAAATTACCCCCCGAACGCATTTACCATTTGTTAATAAATCATTAATAATGCCATGGTCAATTATGGTATTTCGGGCATTAAATGAAATCTTGATTAAGGTTAACGAATTGTTAAAGTGGGTTCTCGTGCGAGCCTGGCTGCTTATCTAATTAAGGCCGTCGCGCACTTCGAGAACACAGCTCGGAACCGCCGCTCGCGACAATGATTTTTTAGCCGCGCCGGTAGACGTAAGGAACGTCCTCGCGCCGCGCCGCCTCCTCCTCCACCAAGTGGTGAAACGGCGACAGATGACAGACCGGATCCGTTGCGCGAGCGTCACCCGTCAGCGCAAAGGCTTGGCAGCGGCAGCCGCCGAAATCGACGTCGCGGCGCTCGCAGCTCTGGCACGGCTCCGGCAGGTAGGCCGTCCCGCGAAACGCATTGAAGGATGGGGATAGTTCCCAGATCTCGCGCAGCGAGTGGTCGCGAACCGACCAGAACTCGAGCCCGCGGATCGATTCAGCCGCATGGCACGGCAGCACCCGCCCCGAGGGCGTGACGTTGAGGGAGCGACGTCCCCATCCGCCCATGCAGGGCTTCGGGTAGCGCGCATAGTAGTCCGGCACCACCGCGTCGATGACGATGCGTCCGTGATGGCGTTCGCGCAGCGCCTGGACCTGGCCGACCGCACGCTCGACCTGCTCCCGTGTCGGCATCAGGGCCGCCCGGTTCTGGAGTGCCCAGCCGTAATACTGCACATGGGCGATTTCGACCCGGGCAGCCCCCATGTCGAGTGCCATGGCAACGAGCTCTTCGACGCGCCCGATATTGGCCCGATGAATGACGATGTTGGCCGTCAGCGGCAGCTTGAGTGCAATGACCTCTGCCGCGAGGGCGCGCTTGCGGACGTAGGCTCCCTCATAGCCGGCGATGCGGTCGGCGGACTGCGCCTCGCTGTCCTGGATCGAGATTTGGACATGGTCGAGACCGGCATCGGCGAGCGCGGCGAGCGCCTTCGGCGTCAAGCCGACGCCCGAGGTGATGAGATTCGTGTAGAGCCCGGCCTCGCGGGCCGACGTCGTGATCTCGACGAGATCGCGCCGCGACGCCGGCTCGCCGCCGGACAGATGCACCTGCAGGACGCCCAGGCCGGCCGCCTCGCGGAACACCCGCGCCCATGTTCGGGCATCGAGCTCGTCGCTGCGCCGCTCGAGCGCCAGCGGGTTCGAGCAATAGGGGCAGCCGAGCGGACAGCGATGGGTCAGTTCGGCGAGGAGACCGAGCGGACTGTGGAGCGCCGGAACGGCGGGCGCCGGACGGGGATCGGCTTGGGTTCCAGTCACTGGCGTCTGCATCACAGTTCCAGAAGCTTCTTGTCGGCAAGTCCGCGCAGCAATGCCGCGACGTCGGTGCGCACCCTCTCGGCTGGCGCGTTGAAGGTCGTGGCAAGGTCGCCGACGATGGCGTCGAAGGTCGCGTCGCCGGTGCACCGCTTCACGATTTCGGCGGCGATGGGGTCGGCCTTGAACACCCGCTCGGGGGCAAGCAGCACCCAGCCGCCCTGGGCCTCGTTGTGCACGAGCCGCACGCCGCGCGGCAATCTCGGGCGGGCGTCCGGTGCGATCGTCGGTGTCGCGGCGGCGTCATTCACCTCGGCGTCTCCCTGTAAGCGTCCGGTTTTTACAGAACTCCGGGTGCCAAGCCGGTCGTGGCCTCGTCTGCCGCACGCATGTGCGACGCTAACATAAGGATCCGGAGCGCACATTCCCAGCGTGCAAAGGCCCGCCTAAAAGGGTCTGGCCGTCCCCCTTCGGTTTACGGTAAGGACGAAGGCCCAATCACCCTGCAAGCGAAAGTTCCCTGGCATGGCATCGCAATCTCCGATCCTCCCCGCCGTTTGCGCCGTTCTTGCCGTCGCGGCCGCGGCGCTCGGCGTTCCGGGGGCCCCTTCGCGCGCCGTGGCGCAAACAGCGGGCGGCCCCTCCTTCACCGCCGAGCAGGTCGAGCTGGGGCGCACCGCCTACAACCAGAATTGCCAGGAATGCCACGGCTCGAACCTGGACAATGGCGAATTTGGCGGGCCGCCTCTCAAGGGAGGCTACTTTCGCAACCATTGGGGCGCCGGCAGCGTCGCCGACCTCACCGGCTACGCCAAGGCCCTGATGCCCCCTGACCGACCCGGCCGGCTGTCAGAGCAGACCTACACCAACATCGTCGCGTTCCTATTGAGCAACAATGGCTATGAGCCCGACGGTCACGAGTTGCCGGCCGATGCGGCGGCCCAGCAGAAGATGAGCCTCAAGAAATAACGCCGGTACGCTAGGTGGTGCGGTCTTGATGGACTATTCGCTGCAGCAGCTGGTGCTGCGCCTCGCCGCCATGGTGTTCATTGCCGGCGTGCATGGCATCGCGGTCGCCGGCACTGCCTGTGCGCTCGGCGACCCCGGGCCGCGTTACGACGGGCGGCTGACGGCGAACCCGCTGCGTCACCTCGATGTCCTGGGAACCCTCGCCGGCGTGTTCGCGGCCGGGTGGATCAGGCCGGTCGCCATCGATCCCGCCGAATTGCGTATCGGTCGCGCGGGGCTCATCGTCGTCGTGCTCGCCGGTGCGGCAGCGACGCTGGCCAGCGTCATCGTGCTCCGGCTCGCGCGCCCTCACCTCCTGCCGCTGCTGTCGGATACGGCGGCATCGCTCGCCTTCGCCTTGATCGAGACGATCGGGGAGCTCAGCCTCTGGTTCGCCCTCGTCAACCTGCTCCCGCTGCCGCCGCTGACTGGCGCCCATCTGGTGGTCGCCGCGGCGCCGCAGTGGCGCGACCGGCTGCGGCGCTCGCAGCCCTATATGGCGGTTCTGCTCGCGGTTCTCGCGGTGGCCGGCGTGTTCACGCGCGCACTCGGCCCGGTCTACGCCGTGCTCGCCAAAGCGGTGCTGGGTGCCTGATGGCGCCCGCGGGCGTCACCGGGGTCGAAAGGTCGGCAGCTCTTTGGGCTCGCGACCGAGATAACGTGCCAGCACGGTGGCGATCTCACCGTTGCGCTCGAGCTTCTCGAGGTTTGAGACGATGGCGCGCTTGAGGGTCAGGTCGCCCTTCCACAGCCCGAGCGCCAGCGGGTAGCGGCCGAGCGGAGCCCATTCGACCTTCCAGCCGTCGCGGGCGGCGATCTGCCCCGCCAGCAGCCGCTCGGTGACCCCGAAGTCGAACTTGCCGTCGCGCAGTCCCTGCGCCAGGTCCGCCGCGCTGGTGACGACCGAGATTTCGACCTTCTGCTCACGCAGGAAGCGCGACAGCGCAAGACGGTCGAGGCCGGAAATGCCGACCAGGACGCCGGCGCGGCGGCCGGCGATGTCGCCGAGCGGCTGCGGCGACACGAAGGCCCAGCCGGTCTGCGCATAGGACGGGCTCGTCTCCAGGAATGATCGCGTCTGCGGTGAAGCCACCACGCCGCCCGCCAGCACGTCGCATTGCGCCCGGGTGACGTGCCAGTTGCGCGGATTGAAGTCCCTTCCCATCGCGGCGTTCGAACTCAGGACCAGCCGCACGCCCATGCCGTCGGCGAGATCGTGCAACAGGTCGACGTCGATTCCGGGCGCCGCCGGATCGCCGGTGACGAGCGGCGGATAGGCGGTCGGCAGGCAGGCCCGCAACACGCCGGCGGCCCGCACTTCGCTGAGCGAGGTATCCGGCGGCAACAGGTTGACGGCCGCCAAGAGGCCGAAAATCAGCCCATAGGACAGGATGGCGCGCCATTTGCCGGCGAGGAGCGGCATCGTGCGCCGTCAGAACTTCTGGAAATCGCGCAGCGCGATCAGGAAGAAGCCGACCGCGGTGGCGACCAGCACGAGCGGTCCGAGCCGCGGATCGAACTGGTGGAAATGGATGAACGCGCCGCGCAGCGCGTCGACCGCATAGGTCAACGGATTGATCTGTACCAGCACCACCAGCCATTCCGGATAGACCACCTTGGTCTGCGCCGTGGTGAGCGAGGGTTCCAGCGGAAAGATCGAGCTCGAGGTGAAATACAGCGGCAGGATCACGGCGTTCGAGAACACGCCGAATCCCTCGAAGCTGCGAACCCGGTTCGCGATCACCACTCCGAGCGAGGTGAGCCCGAAGGCGAGGAGAAACATCAGCGATAGGCCGAGGACGAGATCGGCCGGGTTGAGCGAGACATCGGCGAACCGCGCGAGCGCGAGCACGAGACAGCCGTGGAACAGCGCCACCGTGGTGCCGCCCAGCACCTTGCCGAGCAGGATGGTGAAGCGGGGCAGTGGCGATACCAGGATCTCGCGCAGGAAACCGAACTCACGATCCCAGATGGTCGATACCGCCGACTGCACCGAGGTGTACATGATGTTGAGGGCGATCACGGCGGGAAAGATGAACTGCAGATAGGTGTAGGGAACGACGAACCGCACCTCGCCATAGATCTCGCCGCGGAAATACGGATTGAGCCCGATCCCCATGATCAGCACCCACAGGATCGGACGGCTGACGCCGCCGATGAACTGGCCGCGGTCGCGGATCGCCCGTTTCACCTCGCGCAGCCAGATCGCATAGATGCCGCTGAGCTGGGTCGTCAGGCCGACGCCGGCCGTCTGGGTCGCGATCGTCATCGGGTGTGCTCGCCTCCGCGCCGGCCGAACTGAAAAGTGCGCTCGCGGGCGCTCGCGGGCGCGTCGCGCAGCTCGCGGCCGGTGAGCGAGAGAAACACGCTCTCGAGCGTCGGATCCTCGACCATGAACCGGCGGATGCGTCCGCCGAACCGCGACAGCAGGACCTCGGCGAACGCCTCGCCGCTCGACTTGATCACGATCTCGGTATCCTTGCGATGGGCGAGCCCCGCATAGGCGTCGACGATCTCGCCGGCGGTCGCCTCGTCGCTTGCAACCACCCGGATGAGCTGCTGTCCGTGGGCGATCTTGAGCGCGGCGGGGGTATCGTTGGTGAGGATGCGGCCATGGTCGATGATGCAGACCCGGTCGCAGCTCTCCATCTCTTCGATGTAATGGGTGGTGACGATGACGGTGAGATCGCGTTTGAGGCGCAGCGCCTGCACGTGCTGCCACAGCCGTCCGCGCGACTGCGCGTCGAGGCCGACCGTCGGCTCGTCGAGAAACAGCACGCGGGCATCATGGACCAGGGCCCGGGCGATCTCGAGCCGCCGTTTCATCCCGGCCGAGAGCGTGCGCACGAGGCTGTCGCGCCATTCCGCGAGCTCGACGACGTGGAGCATCTCGTCGATGCGGGATTTGCGCAGCGCCGCCGGCACGCCATAGACGAGCCCGTGGAAATTGAGGTTCTCATACACGGTGAGGCGATCGTCGAGCGAGGGCTCCTGGAACACGACGCCGAGACTGCGCCGTGCCTGCAACGGCTGGGCGACGACATCGACCCCGCCGATCCGTGCGGTCCCGCTGTCCGGCTTGAGGATCGTGCACAGGATGTGCAGCAAGGTCGTCTTGCCGGCGCCGTTGGGTCCGAGCAGCGCGAACAGCTCGTTGCGGCCGACCGCAAGGCTGACATCGTCCAGCGCGAGCGTGCGCCCGTAGCGCTTGCTCACGCCTTCGATCACGACCTCCGGTACCCCACCGTCCGTCACCGGCCTCCCCTTCCCGTCCGCGCGACCACCCTGCGTCATCCGATCATTTCACCGGCGTCGCCGGAAACTTCGCCCGCGTGAGGATGGTCTCGATGGTGCCGTCCGCCGTCAAGGACGCGATCGCATCGTCGACGCTGCTGCGCAGAAAGGTCTCGTTGGCGAGCAGGATGGCTCCGATGCCCACCGGCGAGTTCGGCAGCGGCGTTGCCGCGATGGGGCGAACACCGGCGAGCGACGGATCGGCCTTCTGCAAGGCCCAGAACGACGGGCCCCATACCAGCGCGACGCCGACCGTGCCGCGCTGGAGCGCGCGCAGCGCCAGCTCGTCGGAGCCCATGGGGAACCGGCTCCAGCGCTGATCGGCCGGCAGCGACTGCAGGTATTGGATGAGCCTGATGTCGGCCGTGGTCCCGATGGTCGCGCCGATCGCGACGGACTTCGGCATGTCGGCCAGGGACTTCCAGCCCGGATCGGTCGTGACCACCACGTACGACGCACGGTAATAAGGCCGGGTGATCGCGATCCACTGCGGATAGGCGTCGGAGATCAGCTTGAAGCCCAGGAACACGTCGCAGCTTTCGAGGAAAACCCGGTAGAGATTGTCGAGATCCTCGCCGGCCGTGTGCTGGCCGATGACATGCTCCTTGGGTTCCAGCAGCAGCGCCTGGGCGAGCGTGCGCCCAATCTCCCGTGCGACGGGGAAATCGGGATCGCGGTCATCGACGCAGTAATTGAGCGCGGCGCCGTCCTGCCGCTTGCCGAACTTCCATTCGTCGGGAACGAAGGGCGTCTGCTGGGCGAACGCGGTGGACGCGGCGAGCCAACCCGCCAGCAGCACGGCCGCAGCGAGACAGTGTCTACGCCATTGCGGTGGGCGCGCACGGCGCGAAGCCGACCAGCCGATTGCCATCGCCACCATTGTGGCCACCATGCGTGTGCGCCAGAGTGAAAGTCCCCGGCGGGCAACCGCTCACCGGGGTGTCCTGATCGTCGTGGCTGCCGCTCAATTCGGCAGTGCGAACACCCACAGCACCGACCCGCTGTCCGGATTCTGGATTTCGGGGGTCAGTGTCGCGAGCGCCTTGGACATGGTCGAGCCGCCGCCCGAGGCCACGGCGACATACTGCTTGCCGTTGACGCTGTAGCTGATCGGGAACGCGCTGATCACGTTGTTGAGGCGGGTTTGCCACAACACCTTGCCGGTCTCGTCGTCGAAGGCGCGGAACCAGCGGTCCAGCGAGCCGCTGAACACGACGCCACCCGCGGTCGGCAGCACCGCGGCGGTCTGCGGCGAGCGTTGCCGGTTGCTCCATGCGGTCGAGCGATCGGAGAGCTTGATGGCATCGACGCGGCCGATATTGCCGTCGCTGCCCGGCACCGGCACGCGGGCGTAGATGGCACGCCCGCCGCCGGTATAGGCCTCGCCCGGATTGAGCGGAGTCGGCGTGGTGTTGGAGCAATACTCGTTGAGCGGCATGTAGAGCATCCCGGTCTTCGGGCTGTAGGCGGTCGCCGCCCAGGTGCGGCCGCCGGGATCGGCCGGACAGTTCACGGTGGTCTGCCCGATATGCGGGATCGCGACCGGATTGATGGTCTTGTCTCCGGTCTTGGGATCGATCGAGGCGACCACGTTCTGCGGCACGGTCTCCTTGTGCCACAACCACTGGCCGTTGGTGCGATCGAGCGCCTCGATGATCCCGAGCTTGCCGGTGGTGATCACCGCCTTGCGGATCTCGCCATTGACCGGCAGATCGACGAGCTGCCGCTCATAGACGTAGTCGAGGTCCCAGGTGTCGTTCTGGAGATGCTGGTGGTACCACTTCATACCGCCGGTATCGGGATTGATGGCGAGCGTCGAATCCGAGTACAGCGCGTTGTTCTTGGCGCCGGGCTTCTCCGGCAGCGTGCCGCGCATCTCGGCGATCCACGGATAGGGCTGGCCGGTGCCGTAGAACACGAGGTTCTGCTCGGGGTCGTAGCTGCCGGAAATCCATGCCGAGGCGCCGAACCGGCTCTCCATCGGCAGGCCGTTCCAGGTGTCGTAATTGGGATCGCCGGGGTGCGCGATGGTGTTGACGCGCCACAGCTCGGCGCCGGTCTTCACGTCATGGCCGGTGACGAAGCAGCCGCCGGGCTCGGCATTGCCGCAGCCGGTCATGCCCTGGATGATCTTGCCGTTGACGATGAACGGACCGCCGGTATAGCGCCAGCCTTTGTTCCAGTCGGCCACTTCGTGGTCCCAGGCGATCTTTCCGGTCTTGGCGTCGAGCGCGACGATGTGGGCGTCGGAGGTCGCGACGATCAGCTTGTCGTCGTAGATCGCCATGTTGCGCTTGGCGAGCACGTTGGGAAGATCGGCGGCAAGCTTGGCCGGCAGGTCGCGCTTGTATTCCCAGATCAGGTCGCCGGTGGCGCCGTTGAGCGCCTGGACCTTGTCGCCGGAATTGTAGATGAACAGCACGCCGTCATGAACGATCGGCGTCGTCTCGGTGGCACCGCTGCTCAGCGACCACGACCACGCCGGCTGCAGGTCTTTGACGTTGCCCTTGGTGATCTGCTCGAGAGGGCTGTAGCCCCAGCCGTTGTAAGTGCGGCGCCACATCAGCCAATCCGCCGCGGGCGGATCGCGCAGCATGGTGTCGGTGACGGGCGTGATGGCCTTGATGACGTCAGCGGCCTGAGGCTGCTGCGCAAACACGGCTGACGCCGTCAGCAGGAGCGCCGGCAGGCTCAGCACCGACAAGCCCAGCGCCGGCAAGCCAAGCGACGGCAGGCCAAGAATTGTGGAAGTCTTCCAATCACGCTTCGACATCGTGTCCTCCGTTGAACGTCGAAACACCAAGCTGGAACGGCCGCCGCTGTTGCTGTTACGGCCGTCCGCCTCGATTTCGGTGCGGGACTATATCCAATGGGCGCAGCTTATTCCAATGCGATAAAATGGCATCGCGCGACGCCGCGATCCCGCTCGCACGGCGCTATGTGCCGATGAACATATCGTAGTGCTGAGAAATCCCGCGCCGGGGGTCAGTCCTTGGGGACGAACGCGCCGGGCGCGACATGCCTGGGCTCGACATAGGCGTGGTGCAGCGCATCCAGCATCGCCCACAGCACGTCGCACTTGAACTCCAGCGCCGCCAGCACCCGGCTCTGCTGCTCCGGGGTCATGGCGTGTCGCTTGACGTAATCGAGCGCGAATTCGGAATCACGCCGCGCCTGCGGCGGCCGCGCGGAGAAATAGGCGAGCGTTTCGCCGGTGACGAAGTCGTAGTTCTTGAGCATGCCTTCGATCCGCTCGCCGATGATCGCCGGCGAGAACAGTTCGGTCAGCGACGATGCGATCGCCTCGAGCAGGCTCTTCTCGGCGACGAAGTGCACATAAGCTTCGACCGCATAGCGCGTCCCCGGCAGCAGCCCCTTGAGCGAGGTGACGTAGTCGCGGTCGAGGCCGAGGCCGTCGGTGAGCTTGAGCCAGCGCGCGATGCCGCCCTCTCCCGGTGCGGTGCCGTCATGGTCGACGAGGCGGCTGCGCCATTCGCGGCGGATGTCGCTGTCGAGGCAGCGCGCGATCAGGCTCGCATCCTTCACCGGGATCATCGCCTGGTAGTAATAGCGGTTGAGCGCCCACGCCTGGACCTGACCCTTCGTGCATTTTCCGTTGTGGAGCAGGTGATGGAACGGATGCAGGCGGTGATAGCGCCGCGCGCCGATGTCGCGCAGTTTCGCTTCGAGTTCATCGGGCGTGAGCAGTGCAGTCATCGCTGGATCCCGGTCATAGCTCGATCCCAGTCATAGCTCGATCCTCATTCCATCTTCCGCGACCTCGAACCCGGCGGCTTCGACGGCGCGACGCTGCGGCGAACCCTCGATCAGGATCGGATTCGTATTGTTGATGTGGATCAAGATCCGCCGCCGCGCGAGGCCCGCGAGCGCGGCCAGGGTGCCGTCGGGGCCGCCGACCGGCATGTGCCCCATGCGTCGCCCGGTCTTGGCGCCGGCGCCGGCCACGATCATCTCGTCATCGCTGAACAGCGTGCCGTCGAAGAGCACGACGTCGGCGTCGCGCAGCCGTGCGGCGATGGGATCGGTGAGCTTCGCGGCACCGGGAATGAACACGAGACGCCGGTCCCCGGACGTGACCTCGACGCCCACGTTCGCCTCGGTCTCCGCTGCGAGCGCGGGGTTGTCGCCCTCGAGGTAGAGCGGCGCCTTGCCGGGCACCAGGAACAGCTCGGCGGTCATGCCGCCCGGCAATGAAAAGGCCTCGCCGGCGCGGATCGCATGCCGCGACACCACGTCTTGGGCGAGCACGCTGAAGATCGAATTGGCGGCGAGGGTGGCGAGCGTCGCCTCCGTGGCGAACAGCGCAAACGGCCCGCGCTCGCGCAGCGTCAGCAGGCCCGCGGTCTGGTCGACTTCGGCGCCCGTAAGCACCACCGCGGCGATCGGGCTGTCGCGCAAGCCGCGCGGCTGCAAGGCCGGCGTGGCGAGGATCTGCTGGCGCAAATCGGGAGAGGCATTGATGAGAACGAACGCGGCGCCCAGGGCATCGGGCGCATCCGCGGTGACGGCAACGCTCGCCTGGGTGCGCGGCTTGACCCGGGGATCGCCGGCCCAGGCGAGCCGGCACACGTCGCACCCGCAATTCCACTGGGGAAAGCCGCCTCCGGCCGCCGCACCCAGTATAAACGCAGATAGACGCCTCATGGGGCGTCTATCCAGCTAACCATCAGACCTGTGGTCCGAGTGGAGAGTGCGATCAGAACTCGGCCGGCAGGTAGCCGTTGATCTCGAGGCCGATGCAAATCTCGACGAGGGTCGGGGTGGTCCAAGCCATGGCATTCCTCCATTGCGCCCGCTACAGGGGCCAAATCGATACCGTCACATCTAGGCTGGCGGTCGCCTTCTTGTAAATAGGCAAGCGCCTATGCCTTTCATTGCAATAAGCGATAGGCGCGTCCGATCGCGAGCCCGTTCCAAGCCGTGCATATGGCCCAAGCCGGGGCCGGCACCGCCGGCGCCCCCGACCCGCCATCTCACTTCTGCGCGACGTCCTGGCCGAACACCTCGCGGAAGAACCGCGTCATCGCGCCCTTGTACTGGCGGTCGGCGCGCTCTTCGGACGGGTTCTGCGGCTTGGTGAAGGCGTGCTGGGAGCCGCTGTAAACCTCGAGCTCCCAATCGACCTTGGCGGCGCGCAGGTGGGAGATCAGCGTGTTGACCTCCTCGAGCGGCGCGACCTGGTCCTCGGCGCCGTGGAGGATGAGCACGCGGCCCTTGATGTTCTTGGCCGCTTCCGGCGTGAAGTTGCGGAACGAGCCGTGCACCGAGACCATGCCGACGAGCGGCGCACCGGTCTCCGCCAGCTCCACCGCGACGGTGCCGCCGAAGCAATAGCCGATCACCGCGATCCTCGCGGGATCGACCATCGGATTGGCCTTGAGCACATCGAATCCGGCGGTCGCGCGCGCCCGCATCAACGGACGATCCTTGTTGTAGATGACCGTCTGCTCCGTCATCTCCGGAATGGTCTTGGGGAGCACGTCCTTGCCGTAGATGTCCTCGACGAACACCACGTAGCCGAGCTGCGCGATCATCCGGGCGTCGCTCAATGCGACTTCGGACATGCCGGCGCGATCATGGGCGAGCAGAACGCCGGGGCGCTTGCCGCTCGCCGCATCGTCAAAGGCGAGATAGCCGCGCAGCGGCGTGTCGCCCTGCTTGTACTCGACCCATTGCGTCTTGACCTCCGCGCGCGCGACGCCGGCCTGAAGCACGGCGGCTAATGCGGCGGCACATACGGCAGCACGGGCGATCGGCAGCCAACGCGAAGCGCTCATCTCTGTCCTCCCTGGTTTATTTCAGGAAAGCTTTGCCCACGCCTCGGGGAAAGTCCAGCGACGAACCGCGCCGCAAACGCGGAAAGCCCGGACCGCGCTCACGCGCGATCCGGGCACCACCCGCCACGATCAGTTGACGTCGCGGATCATCGGCGCGGGGATCAGTTGTATTTCGGGGCGGTGCAGCCGCCGCACACCCACGGATAGGACCAGTCCGCCACCTTGCCCTTGTTGGCCTCGACATAGGGACTCCACGCCTTGGGCGGCAGCGGCTTGCTCTGGTAGACGATGCTGAACTGGCCGTTGCCCTGGACCTCGCCGATCATCACCGGCTTCGCCATGTGATGATTGCTGAGCATCACCACCTCGACCCCCGACGGCGACTTGACCTTCTGGCCGATCATCGCCTGCCGGACGGCGTCGACATCGGCCGAGCCCGCCTGCTCCACCGCCTGCACCCACATGTGGAACAGGATGTAGGCGGATTCCATGGGATCGTTGGTCACCCGCTTGGGGTTCTTGGTGTAGGCGCGCCACTTGGCGATGAACTCCTTGTTCTCGGGCGTGTTGACCGACTGGAAATAGCTCCATCCGGCGAGGTGGCCGACCAGCGGCTTGGTGTCGATGCCGGCGAGCTCTTCCTCGCCCACCGAGAACGCGATGACCGGGATGTCCGTCGCCTTGACGCCCTGGTTGCCGAGCTCCTTGTAGAACGGCACGTTGGCGTCGCCGTTGACGGTGGAAATCACCGCCGTTTTCTTGCCGGCGGCGCCGAACTTCTTGATCGCGGCCACCTCGGTCTGCCAGTCGGCGAAGCCGAACGGCGTGTAGTTCTCCATGATGTCTTCGTCGGCGACGCCCTTCGACTTGAGGAAGGCGCGGATGATTTTGTTGCTGGTGCGCGGATAGACGTAGTCGGTGCCTTCGAGCACCCAGCGCTTCACCGAGCCGCCGTCCTTGCTCATCAGGTATTCGGCCGCCGGGATCGCTTTGTTGTCCGGGACCGAGCTGCCGTAGAAGATGTTGTAGGACGCCTCCTCGCCTTCGTATTCGAGCGGATAGAACAGCAGCCCGTTGAGCTCCTCGAAAACCGGCAGCACGGATTTGCGCGACACCGACGTCCAGCAGCCGAACACCGCGGCGACCTTGTCGCGGCTGATGAGCTCGCGCGCCTTCTCCGCGAACAGCGGCCAGTTCGAGGCGGGATCGACCACCACCGGCTCGATCTTCTTGCCGAGCAGGCCGCCCTTCGCGTTCTGCTCGGCGATCTGCATCAGCATGAGATCCTTCAGAATGGTCTCGCTGATCGCCATCGTGCCCGACAGCGAATGCAGGATTCCGACCTTGATGGTGTCGTCCGCCGCCGCCGGCTGGGAAGCCGCCCCGAGCAAGAGGAACGGCGCCGTCAGGTAACCGAGCCAGTGTCGGCCGCGCGAGGGTCGATGTGGGGTCTTCATGTGACATCCTCTCCATGCATTGCGGTCGCGGAGCGCGATTTTGCTCTCGTCGGTAAGCCCGCCAATGCCGGCAACCCTGCCCCGCAATCGCCCGCGGTCCGAGAGCCGCCGCGAGAAAAGTGCGAGGAGCCAGACTTGCCATCGACGGCGCAAGCCCGTCGCGCGAGCGCAGCCGCCGGTTGCCTAGAAGATGTACCCATGCGCGGGGCTTTGAGCCGGCACTGCATCTTGTCTGAGCAGCGATGCCCGACTCGCGCCGGCCATGGGTCCAGCTGGTTTTGTTTCGACGGTGCCAGTTGACGGTACTTGCCCGCAACCAGTTGCCGGGTCAGGTGAAAATCGCTGGAAAAACAACATCCACCGACGCCGGCCGGTCCCCGGCCGGAGCGGCGGCGAAGGCCTCGGCGCGGGGCTTGCTTGCGCAACAGGCAGCGCCACCGGCCTCACGACGCGGAAACACGCAGGCCCCAAACCATCGAGACCGTCATGCAGATCCCGCTGGTTCTCGACCCTTCCGCCAGCCAGTCCCTCACCTCCCAGCTCGTCGAGCAACTGCGCGACGCGATCCGCCGCGGCCGGATCGCGCGGGGCAGCAAGCTGCCCTCGTCGCGGCGGCTGTCCAAGCAGCTCGGCGTGTCGCGCAACACGGTCGTGCGCGCCTATGAGGAGCTGTCGAGCGAAGGCTATGTCGAGGCGCGGCCGGCCTCCTGCGTCGCGGTGGCCGCGGAGCTGCCCGACAGCCTTGCGCTGCCGGCGGACGCCGCGCCCGGGCTGCATCGCGACGACGTCGGCGAGCGGCCGTCGATGCCGATGCCGGCGCTGAAACTGCGCGCGCACGACCTCGTCAACCGCAACCGCAGCCGGTTGTCGTTCGATTTCTTTCCCGGCCGTCCGAACGCCGGGCTGTTCCCGGTCAAGACCTGGCGCCGGCTGATCCAGAACTGCCTGTCCCACGGCGGCGCTGTCGGGCTGTCGCAATATGTTGATCCCGCCGGCGCCATCGCGCTACGCACCGCCGTCGCCAGCCACCTCGCAATGACCCGCGGCATCGTCGCCGAAGCGAGCCGGGTGATCATCGTCAGCGGCATCCAGGAGGGCATCAGCATCGCGGCGCGCCTGTTCCTGCGGCCCGGCACCGCGGCGGTGGTGGAAAATCCGGGCTACCAGGGAGCCGCGTTCGCCTTCGAGGCGGCGGGCGCCGACGTGGTGAGCGTCGACGTCGACACCGGCGGGCTGATCGTCGACGCCCTGCCGCAGCGGCCGGTCGCGCTCGCCTATGTCACGCCTTCCCACCAATATCCGACCGGGCGCACGCTCGCGGCCTCGCGCCGCAGCCACCTGATCGCCTGGGCGCGCCGCGTCGGCTGCTATCTCCTGGAAGACGACTATGACTGCGACTTCCGCTACGAGGGCTCGCCGCAGCCGGCGATCGCGGCGCTGGCGCCCGACTGCACCATCTATCTCGGGACGTTCTCGAAGTCGCTCGGCGCCGGACTGCGGCTCGGCTACGTGGTGGTCCCAGCCCATCTCGCCGATGCGGTTCGCACCATGAAGGCGCTGCTCAACAACGGCAATCCGTGGCTCGACCAGGCGGTGCTGGCGGAGATGATGCGCAGCGGCAGCTACGCCGCGCACCTGTCCCGCATCCGGCCGCAATACCGCGCCCGGCGCGACGCCCTGCTCGCGGCGTTGCACCGCTATTTCGGTCTCGCCGAGGTCAGCGGCGAAGAGGGCGGCCTGCACCTGTTCTGGCAGCTGCCGCCGGACGTTCCCGATGCCGCGACCGTGGAGGTCCAGGCGCGGCGGGTACGGGTCGGGGTGTACGCCCTCGCCTCGGGCGGCGCGCATGATGCGCGCGGCACGGTGTTCTCGCGGCGCGGACTGATCCTCGGATACGCGGCGCTGGCGCCCAAGCAGATCGAGGAAGGGGTGGCACGGCTCGCCAAGGTGATCGAAGACGCCATGCCGCGCAAAGCGGGCGCCGTAGCGCTGCTGCAGCGCTTCGCCGCAACCGCCGCACCACCTCGGGGCGCGACCGTCGCCGCCCCATCCCGGAGCCTGTCCGATCTGGCTCCCCACAATCGTCAGCCGCCGGCTCTACTCGGCCGGCCGCAACCTCGGGCAAGTTCGCGACGGCAATTGAGCCCGCAGAGCGTGACCGAGATGCCCGTCGTCACCCAAATCTATCGCTATCCGATCAAGGGACTGAGCGCCCAGCCGATGTCGCGCGTCGTGCTCGAGCCCGGCCGGCCGTTTCCTGCCGACCGGATGCTGGCATTGGCGCGCCCCAACACCCCAATCGATCCACGCGCACCGAAATGGGCGAAGAAGGGCATGTTCGTGATGCTCATGCTCGAAGAGGTGCTGGCCCAGGTGAAGACGCATCTCGATGTCGAGTTCGATGCAGTTCACCGTCAATCAGGGCAATCGCGAGATCCTCACCGCCAATCTCGACGAAGAGGGGGATTGCGCCAAGGTCGAGGAATACTTTCATCGGCTGGTGCCGACGCTGCGCGCGGCGCCGCGCCTCGTGCGCTCGCGCGGCGGCCATTTCATGGACAAGCCCGACAACGTGCTCTCGCTCATCAACCTCGCGACGGTGCGCAGCCTGAGCGAACAATGGGGGTTCGAGATCAATCCGCTGCGGTTCCGCGCGAATTTCTACATCGACGGCGCCCGGCCTTGGGAGGAGTTCGACTGGATCGGCGGCAACCTGCGCCTGGGCGGTGCGACCTTCCGGGTCGATCGCCGTAACGGCCGCTGCGGCGCCACCAACGTCAACCCCGACACCGGCCGGCGGGATCTCGACATTCCCGGCTCGCTCCGCGCCGCGTTCGGACACAAGGATCTCGGCGTCTACCTCGTCACCTGCGAGAGCGGCGCGGTGGAAACCGGGGACGCGGTCGAGACGCCGCGCATCACCGAGCGCATCGAGCGGCCGCTCGCGGCGCGGGCCGTCGCCAACGGCCATCGCCGCTTCATGTGCCGCGGCTGCTACTACATCTACGAGGAGGCCCACGGCCTGCCGCAGCAGAGCATTCCGGCGGGCACGAGCTTCGCCGACATCCCCTCGGCATGGCGCTGCCCCGACTGCGGAACGGAAAAGACGACGTTCCGGCCCTACGTCGACAACCTCGAACAGGCCGGCCTGCGAACCCGGCCGTGACGGAGCGTCGAGCCGGATTCGCCTTGCCGGAACGGCATTCACCGAAGGTTTCGCGGCGAGCGGTCGCGATGCCTCGCGCCGGCGCGCCGCGTTCCGGAAAAATGCCGGCCGGAGCGGGCCTTCGCTTTCCGGTGGGGCCGTTGTATCGTCGCGCGCTTCAAAGTCTTGGGAGGACTGACAATGGCAAACATGAAAGTCTTGGCGATCGTGGCGTGCACGGCTCTGCTCGCGTCGTCTGCCTACGCCCAGCAGACCCAGCGCCTGCGTGGGACCATCGAGAAGATCGACGGCAACACCCTCACCGTAAAGGGACCGGACGGCGCGCCGGCGACCCTCAAGCTCGCCGACAATGCGCTCGTCGTCGATGTGGTGAAGGCGAGCCTCGCCGACATCAAGGAAGGCGACTACATCGGCAGCGGAGCGATGCCGCAGCCGGACGGCAGCCAAAAGGCGCTCGAGGTGCATATCTTCGCCGAATCCATGCGCGGCACCGGCGACGGCCATCGTCCCTGGGACGGCGCGCCCAACAGCACCATGACCAACGGCGCAGTCGGCAACGCGGTGTCGAGCGTCGACGGCCAGGCGATCATGGTGAAGTACAAGGACGGTGAGAAGAAGATCATCGTGACGCCGACCGTTCCCATCGTGCGCTACGAGGTCGGCAGCAAGGCCGACATCAAGCCGGGCGCGGCGTTCAGCGTCGTCGCGGCGAAGAAGATGCCGGACGGAACTTTCGAATCCGCCCGCATCAATGTCGGCCGCGACGGCATCAAGCCCTGACACGGGAACCGGTGCCGCAGGATCAGCGGCGCCGACGATCCTCGCTTTCCGAAGGGGCCGTGGCAACACCACGGCCTTTTCCTCGACGCGCCCTCTGTGCTCGCGCGAGTTTTGCCGGGAGGAACCGCGCGCGCGCCGCGGCGTCTGCGCAGAGCGACGCAAAGTGGACGCAATCCCGGATTACGTGATTTGGCATGGAGAAGGGGCTCCATGCCACAGCAGAATCATTCACACCAATCATCCCGCCTCGCCTTCTGGAAGCGTCTGGCCGCAAGGTCTTGCCTTCTCGCGTCTGGCGTCCTCGCCTGTCTGGGCAGCGCAGGCGACGGATTGGCATGGGGCCGCAGGGTGGCGGCACCGGCGGCACCGCGCCCGGCCATGGCACGGCCTGCAGCCCCTAATTTCGGGCGCAACCCGAGCGTCGGACCGCATGGTCTCGCGGGATCGGGACAGCCGGCTCCCGGCGGACAAGCGCCGCTTGCACACGGCCCCGCACTCCCAGGGCCATCGGAGCGCGGACCGGGCTCGTCACCGCCGGAATCGCTGGCTCACGGTCCGGGGGCCGCCGCAGGACCACAGGCCCATGCCCCGGGAGCGGTAGGCCAGCACGGCCAGGCGCCGCAAGCCGGAGCGCCGCAAACCGGAGCACCCCAAGCCGGAGCACCCCAGGCCGGAACGCGTCATGCAGGAACTCAAGCGGGAGCCCAAGCCGGAGAACCGCAAGCCCACGGCAGCCCCGCGCACCCCAGCCAGGGCCGCCCGGATGAATTCGGACGGCGCGAAAGCGCGCTCGGCCGCAATCCGGCGGAGCCGTCTCGCGGCGGCGCACCGGGGACTGGGTTCCGCAACGGCGGCCTGCCTCCGGGCATGGCCCGCAACGGGCTTCCGCACCGGCCGTTTCCCGGCGAAACCGGATTTACCGGCGTTCCGCCGCGCGGCGAAACCCGGTTCGTCAGCAACGAAATGGTGTTCCACGTTCCTCCCAACGTGACGCCGCAGGCGGTCGATGCCGCAGCGCGCCGGCTCGGCCTCGTCGCCGTCGGCTCGCATAGCCTCACCCTGTCCGGCGGAACGCTGATCCATTTCCGCATCGACAACGGCAGGCCGGTTTCCGACGTGGTGCATGATATCGAGGCGCAGAACATCGGAACCGCGCAACCGAACTACGTCTACCGCCTGCAGCAGGACACGCATGCACCCGCATCTCTGACGCCCGCTCCCGCGCTGCCGCGGGGCGACCCGGCGCAGTACGCGGTGACCAAGCTGCATCTCCTCGACGCCCACAAGATCGCGACGGGCGCCAATGTGCTGATCGCCGTCATCGATTCGCAGATCGATGTTGCCCATCCCGATCTCGGCGGCGCCATCGTCGCGTCCTTCGATGCCGTCGGCAACCGCGAGAAACCCGATGAGCACGGCACCGAGATGACGGGCGCTATGGTCGCCCACCGCCAGCTCCTCGGCGTTGCGCCGCGCGCCCGCATTCTCGCCATCCACGCCTTCAGCCCGGAGGCGCAGAACTCGGCGCAGACCACCACGGAGCACATCCTCGCCGGCATCGACTGGGCGATCTCCAAGGGCGCGAGGGTCATCAATATGAGCTTCGCCGGCCCCTATGATCCGCTGCTGTCCCACGCGCTCAAGAAAGCACACGACAAGGGCATCGTGCTGGTCGCGGCGGCCGGAAATGCCGGTCCGCAGTCGCCGCCGCTCTATCCGTCGGCGGACGAGAACGTCATCGCGGTGACCGCGGTCGACGAGAACGACAAGCTGCTGCCCCAGGCGAACCAGGGTCCCCATGTCGCGCTGGCCGCTCCGGGGGTCAATGTGCTCGAGCCCGCGCCTGCCGGCTCTTACGGGTTCACCACGGGCACGTCGGTCGCGACCGCCCATGTCAGCGGTGTCGCCGCCCTGATCATCGAGCGCGATCCGAGCATCGAGGTTTCGGCGCTCGAGGACCTGCTTTACTCGACCGCGCGCGACCTCGGCCCCAAGGGGCGCGACAACCAGTTCGGCTACGGCCTGGTGGACCCGCTTCGGGCACTCGACGCGCTGGAAGCCAAGGTGGCGATGAACAACGCGTCGCCGACCCCGACGCCGACGCCGCTGCCGAAGCCGGTCCAGGTCTCGGCGATGCCGGAGAAGATGACGGTCAGTCAAGTCCCGCCGATTGCCGCTGAGCCAAACCCGATTGCGGCACATACGGGATCCGCTGCCGCGAATCCCGAGGTGTCGAACCAAGCGGCGCCACGTCAGGGCGCGCCGGTCCCGCCGCCGGCTTCGGCTTCGGCTTCCGCAACTCCGGTCCCTGCACCCGCTGCACAAGTTCCCGCCGCACAAGTGCCGACGCCACGCGCCGCCCCGAACAAGTCGGCGAGCGTTGCGCCGGTCTATCCACCCGCCGGCCGGCCTCCGCTTGCCGCGACGACGCTCCTTCCCGGACCGGCCGCGAGGAACGACGACACCGACTTCGTGCCGGGCGCCGAGAAAAAGCGCCTCGCCGCTTGCCTCCAGGACGGCGTGACGAAGGGCATTCGCGGCCCCGAGCTGCGCGACTACACCATGATCTGTCTCGCAGAGGCACGCCTCACCTGCCTGCGGCAGGCGGTCGCGCAGAAAATGCGCGGGCCGGAGCGCCACGACTTCTTGGGCCGCTGCATCGCCGGACCGCAAGGGCAGAACGCGGCCTACCCTGCGAGCTTCTTCCCGCGGTGAGCCGCCGCGAAGCGGCGTCCGTCCGGCGCTCGCGGCCATGACGTTTGCCGCCCTCTGCCCGCGGCCGATGGGATCGCACCCGCCGGTGATGTAGGAATCCTCGCGCAGAGCATCGCTCCCGGGAGGAACGCACACATGGGCCTATACGGATACGTCGCCACCGCCGCGCTGTTCACCGCCGCCGGCTGGCTCGCCGCCGGTGCCGGCACGACCGCGAGCGGACGGAAGCCGCGCTTCCCGCAACTCACCATGGCGGACCTCACCGACCAGCAGCGCCCTCTCGGCGAGGCGATCATGAAAATCTCACGAGTCGGGATCACCGGGCCGTACAATCCGATGCTGCGCAGCCCGGTGTTCGGCCAGCGCATGTTCGATCTGCTGGCCTACCTGCGCTGGGAGACCTCGGTTCCGCTGCGGCTCAACGAGTTCGCGATCCTCATCATCGGGCGGCAATGGCGCTCCCAGGTCGAGTGGTTTGCGCACGTTCCGCTGGCGCTCAAAGCCGGCTTGGCGCCGCACATCATCGCCGACCTCAAGGCCAATGCGCGGCCTTCCGACATGGCCGCCGACGAGGCCGTCGTCTACGATTTCCTGACCGAGCTGACGACCCGGCACGCCGTCTCCGACGACACGTTCGCGCGCGCGAAAAAACTCCTGAGCGCTCAGCAGGTGGTCGATCTCACCGCCGTCGCCGGGACCTATGTCACCGTCGCCATGCTGCTCGCCATGGCGGAGGAAAACGTGCCGCCGGGCGAGGAGCCGCCCTTCAAGCCGGGCGAGCCGTGACGAAGCCGGCAAGCCGAAGCGCTACCGACTTCAAGCGAAGCCGATAGCGCTCCACACGCAGGACGCGGGGTGCGTCAGAGCCGGATCCACAGGCCGGGATGCCAGACCCACCGGCCTTCCTCGAACACGTGATGGCCCTTGATCCAGACATGCGCCGGAGACGGGCGGGCGGGCACGACCTCGACGACCGGCGCCGGCATTGCCGCGACGACGCCGCGGATGTGATGGCCCTTGACCCAGAACCAGGCGCCGCCGCGCCACGCCCAATGGCCGGGCACCCAGTTGAAGCCGGGGCCGGGGGCCGCCGGGACGACCTCGACGATCGGCGCCGGCATCGCCTTCTCCATCACGACGATCTGGGCGGAAGCCGCCCCCGCCCCAATGCCGACCAGCAGGGCAAGCGCGCAGGCGGCGCGCGCCAGTTGGCGAGACGAATTCAACATGACCATTTCTCCGTTGTGGGCCTATCAGGGCAGGGACTTCACAGGTGCAGAAGTCTCATCGCGTTCAACCTAGCCGGCCCAAGTCGAACCGGGCCTGAGCGCGCGGTTTATCCGGCATTCAGGCAACGGCCACGTGACCGCCACATCTGCGCCGCTCCACCGCCCCGACTCCGAACCTCCGCCGGCGGCGCCTGCTCACACGGGACGGTGGAGAAGTTGTGGCGGCGGGTGTCGCTGCCGCTATGATAGGCACGTCGCGTCGGCGCCGACCGGTCGCCTTCGCCCTTCAGAGGACTCGCGGTGAACACCGGAATGGATGGCTTTGGCATCTACCTGCGGGAGGAGCGATTCGACCCGTTCACGGTCGTGCTGTTCAAGGCGTTGCAGGTCGTCGCGTTCCTGTTCTTCATTGCGCTGCTCGCCATGCACCCCAAGGTCAGCGAGGGGAAAATCGAGAAGAAGGCCGAATTCCTCATCACCATGACGTGGCCCGACGAGCATCCGGACGATATCGATCTCTATGTCCAGGATCCGGTCGGAAAGCTCGTCTGGTATAATCAGAAGGAGGTCGGGCTGATGACGTTGGAACGCGACGATCGCGGCGACACCAACGATTTCACCATGATCCAGAAGAAAAAGACGCGCCTGCCGATCCGCGAAGAACTCGTCAGCATCCGCGGCACCCTGCCGGGCGAATACACGGTGAACGTCCACCTCTACCAGCACCTCGCGGCGATGCCGGTGCCGGTTTCGGTGAAGGTCGAAAAGCTCAATCCGCAGGTCGAGGTCGTGTACTACCAGACCATGACCCTCGACCACACCGACGAGGAAAAGACCGCGATCCGCTTCACGCTGGCCGATGATGGCCGCGTCACGCACACCAGCGACAACGAGAAGTCGCTGATCGACACCATCATCTGGAAGAAAGCGCTCCGCAACCGGCCCCGCTGATGGCTGCCGGTTCGTCCGGTCGTCGTGCACGGCCCCGCCGCCGCCGCGGATCACCGCTCCGAATATCACCCCCGCTTGTCGAGACGAGCGACGCTGTCGTCCGCCGCCTCCAGGATCAGGTTCGCGATCGCGTCCGGGTGGGATATGAGCGAAAGGTGGCTCGACTTGATCTCGACGGTTTTCGCACCCATGCGATTGGCCATGAAGCGCTGGAGGTCCGGATTGATCGTCCTGTCTTGCGTAGACACGGCATACCAACTCGGCTTCGACCGCCATGCCGCATGGGTCGTCCTGTCGCCAAGCAGCGCACGTTTGAACGGGGCTTGAACCGCATAGAGGACGCGCGCTTTGTCCGCCGGCACGTCGCCGGCGAAATCGCGCAGGAACGCCTCCTCGCTCAGCCTTCCGTTGTCGCCCGACCAGACGATGCCGGCGGAGGCCGGCGGGGCCGGAAACCGGTTCGCCAGCGCGGTGTAATCTTCGCCCGCATCGGGTGCACGCGCCGCGACGTAAACCACGGCGGAAACCTTGGGATCGACGCCGGCTTCACTCAGGATCATGCCGCCGAAAGAGTGGGCCACGAGAACCGTGGGGCCGTCCTGAAGCGCAAGTGCGTCCTGCGTCGCTTCCATACCCGCCTGCAGCGACGTCAGCGGATTCTGCACCGAGGTCGCCCGGATACCGTCCGGCTGCAGGCGCGCAATCACCTCCGACCAGCATGATCCATCGGCAAAGAGGCCATGGATGAAAACGACGTTGCGAACCCGAGGCGCAGGCTGGGCGGAAGCGGTGCGCCGCAGCAGCGGGCTCGCCGCACCGGCGGCCACCATGCTCACGAAATTACGCCGATTCATGGAGATGCTCCTGTTGTAAGGCGGACCGACGCCCGGCGCCGCCGCAACGACGCCGTTCCTCGCGATCCGCACCGGAGGGAACGCCGCGTGAGCGGTCGCGGCTTGGCCGAGCTTGCTGTTCGGACGCCGCATTTTGCTCTGTTCTGGCCCCGCGGGGAACCAAAGCACTTTTGGCGGCCTCATGGATAAATCGCAGTGGGTTGCCCCTCCGGGAGCAGGCGTCTCCAAATGAACGCCTAATTCAGCGGCTATTCACCTGGTGGAGGCATGATCGATCTATCGCCTCGAATGGTCGTCCCAATGCCACGCCTTTACTCGCTTGCACTTCTCACGGCCCTGATGACGGCTTCCGCCGCGCCTTGCTACGCGGGCGGTGCCCTGCAGGGAACGCTGACCCCGTCCGATATCGCCCTGATCGACCGCGCCACATGGGGCGTGAACACCTCGACGGCCAGCCAGTACATGGCGCTGGGGCGTGATCGCTGGCTCGATGCCCAGCTCCATCCCGCCCCCGGCGATCGCCTGCCGCCGGCCGTCCAGGCCGCGATCATCGCCCTGCCCGGCGCCACGAGACCGGTGGCCGAGACCGCCACGGCGCTGGCGGCGCAATCGAAAGCCGCCAACCAGATCCAGGATGTCGAGCCGAAGAAGGCGGCGCAGCAGACCTATCAGCAGGCGATGAACGATGTGGCCCGGCAGGCGGCGACCCGCAGCCTGCTGCGCGACCTCTATTCGCCGGATCAACTGCGCGAGAAGATGACGTGGTTCTGGTTCAACCACTTCAACGTCCTGCAGGGCAAGTCGGACATCCGATCGACCATCGGCGACTACGAGGACCGCGCGCTGCGCCCGTTCGCGCTCGGCCGGTTCCGCGACCTCCTCGAAGCGACGGTGAAACATCCGGCCATGCTGCGCTATCTCGACAATGCCGAGAACGCCAAGGGCCATATCAACGAGAACTACGCCCGCGAAATCATGGAGCTGCACACCATGGGCGTCGGCTCCGGCTATACCCAGGAGGACGTCCAGGAGCTCGCGCGCATCCTCACCGGCGTCGGCGTGAACTTCCAGTCCGACCCGCCGAAGCCGGGGACCGTGATGCCGCCCGGCTACGTCCGCGCGGGGCTGTTCGAATTCAATCCGAACCGCCACGACTACGCGGTGAAGCACTTCCTCGGTCACACCATCGAGGGCTCGGGGTTCGGCGAGGTCGAGCAGGCGCTCGACCTGCTCGCACGGCACCCCGCCACCGCGAACCATATCTGTACCCAGCTCGCGACCTACTTCGTCGCCGACAATCCGCCGGCCGCGCTCGTCCAACGCATGGCACAGACCTTCCAGCGCACCGACGGCGACATCGCGAGCGTGCTGGGGCTGATGTTCCGCTCGGCCGAGTTCAACGCGGCGGCCAAGGCGAAATTCAAGGACCCCATGCAGTTCGTGCTGTCGGCCGTGCGGCTCGCCTATGACGACAAGGTGGTGCTGAACACCGGCCCCATGCAGGGCTGGCTCGGTCGCCTGGCACAAGGGCTCTACAATCATGAAACGCCGGACGGCTATCCGATGAACGCGGCGGCGTGGAGCGGCCCCGGGCAGATGGCGGTGCGCTTCGAGATCGCACGCCAGATCGGCTCGAATTCGGCCGGCCTCTTCAAACCGGTGGGACCGGACGCGGTCGATCATCCGGCGTTCCCGCAGATCGCCAACGCGCTCTACTTCACGAGCCTGCAACAGACGCTGAGCAACGCGACCCGCGCCGCGCTCGACCAGGCGGTGTCGCCCCAGGACTGGAACACGTTGTTCCTGTCGTCTCCCGAATTCATGCGGTGAGGTGAACCATGAATCGTCGCGATCTCCTCAAAGCCATCGCCGCCACAGCGCCGATGACCGTTGCCGGCCGGGTGTGGGCCGCGCCGAAGACCGACACGCGGCTGCTCGTCGTCTTCCTGCGCGGCGCCTATGACGCCGCCAACGTGGTGATCCCGGTGTCGAGCGACTTCTACTACCAGTCGCGCCCGACGCTCGCGGTGGCACGGCCGCATCCCGGCACGGCGGACGCGGCGCTTCCGCTCGACGCCGACTGGGGCCTGCATCCGGCGCTCAAGGACTCGCTCTATCCGCTGTGGCAGAAGAAGCAGATGGCCTTCGTCCCGTTCGCCGGCGCGGACGACCTCACCCGCAGCCATTTCGAGACCCAGGATACCATCGAGCTCGGCCAGCCCATCCATGCGACGCGCAACTACAATTCCGGCTTCATGGCACGGCTGGTGGGCGTGCTGACCAAGGCGCGGCCGATCGCCTACACCGACCAATTGCCGCTCGTCTTCCGCGGCGGCGAATCGATCCCGAACATCGGCATCGGTTCGGTCGGCAAGCCGGGCGTCGACGACCGCCAGGCGAGGCTGATCGAGAGCATGTACGCCCGCGACTCGCTGGCGACCGCGGTCGCCGAAGGCTTTCGCGTGCGCGACGACGTCTACCGCTCGGTCTCGGAGGAGATGCTGGCCGCCGACCGCGGCGCCGTCTCGGCCAAGGGCTTCGAGCTGTCGGCGCGGCGCATCGGGAAACTGATGCGCGACCAATTCAATCTCGGCTTCGTCGACGTCGGCGGCTGGGACACCCATGTCGGCCAGGGCGGCGCCAACGGCTATCTCGCCGGCCGCCTCGGCGAGCTCGGCCGCGCACTTGCCGGCTTCGTCCAGGAAATCGGACCGGAGGCGTGGAACGACACGCTCGTCGTGGTCATCTCGGAATTCGGACGGACGTTCCGCGAGAACGGCAACAAGGGCACCGACCACGGCCACGGCAGCGTCTACTGGGTCCTCGGCGGCGCCGTGAAAGGCGGCCGCATCGCCGGCGAGCAGGTCAAGGTGTCGCCCGCGACGCTGTTCCAGAACCGCGACTTCCCGGTGCTCACCGACTACCGCGCGCTGTTCGGCGGCCTGTTCCAGCGCGCCTACGGCCTCGACCGCGCCAACCTCGAAAAGATCTTCCCCGGCGCGGCGCCGCGCGATCTCGCGATCGTGTGACGGCATTCGTTTTCGGTCGTGCCTCGATCAAGCTACGACATTCACAAATCCGCGTTGTGTGGCACAGCGCCTTGTCCCTCTCCCCGCATGCGGGTCGCATGCGGGGAGAGGTGCCCAGGCGCACCAAACACAAGGTGTGAATTTACTTCTTGGCGCCGTGCAGCGGGTCCTTCACCGCTTCGACGGTGGCGAACTCCACATTGTAGAGCTCGCCGTTCACTTTCTCGACCTTGCGAATGTATTCGTTCTGGACGATGTCGCGGGTCTCCGGGTCGATCGAGATCGGCCCGCGCGGGCTCTCCCATTTCATGCCCTTCATCGCCGCGACCAGAGCGTCGCCATCGGTCTTGCCGCCGGTCTTCTTGAGCGCTTCCATGATGAGATACATGGCGTCGTAGCCGCCGACCGAATGGAAGGTCGGGCGCCGGCCGTCGTTCGCCTTCTTGTAGGCGGCGACGAACTCCTTGTTGAGGGCGGAGTTGTGAAGCGCCGAATAGTGATGGGCGGTCACCACGCCGAGCATCGCGTCGGTCATGTTGGGAAGATCGTCGTCGGGCACGAGATCGCCGGTGGCGACGAAGCGGATGCCGGACTTGTCCATCCCCCGCTCCAGGAACTGCTTGACCAGCGGGCTCGCCTGGTGGTTCGGCACGAACGCGAACAGCGTGTCCGGGTTGAGATCGCGGGCCCGCTGCAGAAACGGCGCGAAGTCGGCGTTGTCGAGAGGTACGCGAAGCGAGGCCATGACCTGGGCGCCGTTCTTGACGGCGACGTCCTTGAAGGCCGTCTCCGCCTCCTGGCCGGGCGCGAAGTCGGAGACCAGGGTCACGATCTTCTTGGCGCCGTTCTTGGTCACCCAATCGGCGATCACCGAGGAGGACTGGCCGAGCGTGAAGCTCGTGCGCACCATGTAGGGCGAGCGTTCGACGACGACCGAGGTGCCGGAGATCGCGACCACCGTCGCCATCTTCGCTTCCGTGGAGAGCGAAGCGATCGACAGCGCGGCCGGCGAGATGCCGGCCATCAGGATATTGACCTTGTCGTTGACGATGAGCTCCTGCGCGACCCGGCGGGCGACGTCCGGCTTGCTCGCGTCGTCTTTGACGATGATCTTGACCTGCTTGCCGGCAACGGTGTCGCCGTGCTGCTGGAGGTAGAGCTGCGCTCCCGCGAGCACGTCCTTGCCGTTGGTGTTGAAGGGCCCGGTCATCGACAGGACCGCCCCGACCTTGATGTCTTCCGCCGACGCTCCGCCGGCGAGCCCGACGGCAAGCACGGTGCAAAGCACGGCGGCAGCAGCCCCGGCCATGACGTTTTTCAAGATCACGCGTTCCTCCCGAATCTGGACGGCCGAGCATCATTGATCGATGCCGGCGCTTACGTTCTCAACGGACCGGCGGCCCATGCAGTCCGCTAGCATATCTGGCCCGGGACCTGCATGCCAAAGGCGCCGCGGCCGTTTGTCACCAACCGGGCCGAGAACGAAGCATCGCGTCAAGACCGGCGTGAAGGACAGGAAGTACACTCAGATGGCGAACAAGAGCTTACGGCGCCGGGATCTCCTCAAGGCGGCGGCCGGCGGCGCGGCAGCGGTGGCCGCCGCGACGGCTCCGGCCGTGGCCGCGGTCGATAATGCGGGCGCGGGGGTGCCGGCGAGCCCGGTCAATCGTCCGGCCGACCTGGTGCTCACCAACGGACGGATCGTCACCGTGGACCGCAATTTCACGATCGCGGATTCCATCGCCATTGCCGGCGACCGGATCATAGCGGTCGGTCCGGCGGCGGCGATGGCGCCGGTGACCGCGCCGGGGACGCGCACCATCGACCTGCGGGGCAAGACGGTCGTGCCCGGCCTCATCGACGGCCATGCCCACATGGATCGGGAGGGCCTCAAGACGATCTTTCCGGCGCTGGGCCCCGTCCGCTCGATCCGGGACATCCAGGACCGCATCGCCGCCCTCGCCCGCTCGCGCGCGCCCGGCGAGTGGATCGTGACGATGCCGATCGGCGACCCGCCGTTCTATTTCGACGTGCCCGGCCTCCTCGCCGAGAAGCGCTGGCCGACCCGGCAGGAACTCGACGCCGCGGCCCCCGACAATCCCGTGTTCATCCGCTCGATCTGGGGATTCTGGCGCTCGTCGCCGCCCCTCGTCGCCTGCGCCAACACCGAGGCGTTGCGGCGCGCCGGCATCACCCGCGACACCGTCTCGCCGGTCCCGGCCCTGACGATCGAGAAGGACGCCAACGGCGACCCCACCGGGGTGTTCATCGAGGACGGCATGCAGCCGACCGCGGAGCTGATCTGGTTCCGTAAGGCGACCGAATTTTCCCGCGCCGACCGCGCCCGTGCCATGCCGCTGTCGGCTCAGGCCTACCACGCCTTCGGCACCACCAGCGTGTTCGAGGAGCACGGCATCGCCAACGAGGTGATCCGCGCCTACAAGGACGCCTATCGCGACGGCACGCTGACCATGCGGGCTTCGCTCGTCTTCAGCCCCAACTGGAAGGCCGCCGGCGACGCGCCGCTCGGACCGTTCATGGAGGCCTGGGCCGGCTGGCTCGGCGAGCCCGCCCTCGGCGACGACTGGCTCAAGGTCACCGGGCTTCACGTCAACGTCACCCGACAGGCGAGCGACGACGTGCGCGCCGCCGCCTCCCCTTATACCGGCTGGGCCGGCTTCAACTACGACACCGGGCAGCCGCGCGAACGGGTCAAGGAGATCATGCGGTACTGCGCCGCAAACGACATCCGGGTCGTCTCCAACATCAACGTCTCGCCCGGCTTGATCGACATCCTGGAGGAGGTCGACCGCGAGGTGCCGCTCACCGGCCGGCGCTGGGTGGTCGGCCACATCAACGTGCTTTCGCCCCACGACATCGAGCGGATCGTCCGCATGGGGCTGGTGGTGACCCCACACACCAACTCGAACCTCTACAAGGGCGGGCACACTTGGCAGGCGAAGCTGCCGCCCAACCAGCAGGGCTGGAATACGCCGCTGCGCGATCTCCTCGATGCCGGGGTGAAGGTCGGCCTCGTCACCGACAATGTACCGGTCTCGCTGTTCTGGCCGATCTGGGAGACGGTGGCGCGGCTCTCCCGCGTCACCAACACCCGCATCGCGCCGGAGCAGGCGCTGAGCCGCGAGGAGGCACTGCGCTGCGCCACCATGGGCGGGGCCTACCTCACCTTCGACGAGGACAAGAAAGGCTCGCTCGAGCCCGGCAAGCTCGCCGACCTCGCGGTGCTCAGCGCCGACCCGCTCACGGTCCCCGAACCCGAGATTCGCGATATCAGCGCCGACATGACCATGGTCGGCGGCCGCGTGGTGTACCAATCGGCGGACTGGCGGGGATGACCTTTACAAGATCAAGCGAATGCCGACGATGGCCAGCACCACCGCGAGAATCGGCCGCAGGATCCGGTCGGGAATGCTCGGCGCGCTGGCACTGCCGGCAATGATGCCCGGGATCGAGCCGACGAGCAGCGAAATCAGCATGTGCCAGTCGACCGCTCCGAGCAGCCAGTATCCCGATCCGGCGATCAGCGTCAGCGGCACCGCGTGCGCGATGTCGCTGCCGACGATCGTCTGAGCCGGAAGACGCGGATAGAGGAAGTAAAGCGCGGTGACCCCGATGGCGCCCGCGCCGACGGAGGAGATCGAAACCAGCACCCCGATGGCGACGCCGGTGGCGACGGTCAGAACGGCCTGCCGCACCGGCGCAGGATCGACCGTCCGCGACACCAGCATGGTGAACCGGCTGCGCAGCAGGATGCTGGCCGCCGTCGCCACCAGGGCGACGCCGAGGACGAATGAAATGAGCGCCGAGGTCGCAGCGGTCCGCGGCCCGAGCGCGCGCAGGACCAGCAGGGTCGCGGCGCTCGCCGGAATGCTTCCCGACGCGAGCAGGCCGACGATCCGCCAGCTCACCGCGCCATTCCGGCCGTGGACAACGGTTCCGACGGATTTGGTCAAACCTGCATAGAGCAGGTCGGTCCCGACCGCCGTCGCGGGATGAACGCCGAACAGGAGGACGAGAAGCGGCGTCATCAGCGATCCGCCGCCGACGCCGGTCAAGCCGACGATGAAGCCGACGACGAGGCCGGATGCGGCATACAAGGGGTCGATCGCGCTGAGAAACGACACGCAGGTCTCCACAGGGAAGTAATGACTCGACTAAAGTCATTCCTTCACTGTCGCGCAACAAGCCCGTGAAGAAAAAGCAAACAATTGTGGCCTCAGGCGATCCGGCATATCTGCCATTCTACCACGTCAGGACCTGAGGAAACCGCGGACTACGCCGGCCGTGGCCAACTCGAGGCCAACTCGACCATTCAATGGACCGTCCGCTTCAGATCGGCGTAGATTTCCTCGACGACCTGGTCGGGGCGGATCGGCCCGTTCGCCCAGCGGGCATCCAGGTCCTTGGTGGGCTTCGCGGCGATGGCCTCGGGAAGCGTCTTGCCGTCCCGGATCAGCCTGGTGATGCGGTCCCGCAGCGTCACCATTACCGCGCGATATTCGACGAGATCCTTCTTGGTGGCGACGGCGCCGCGCCCGGGGACCACTTTCACGGCATCGTCGAGCATCGGCAGCAGCATGTCATAGGCGGCAATCATGCCGTCGAGACTGCCGCCGCGCGGGTCGATGCGGGTGTAATCGGCGTTGTTGAACAGGTCGGCCGCGAACAGCACGTTGGCCTTGTGGAACAGCGCGACGGTGTCGGCGTCGGTGTGCCCGCCCGGAAAATGCAGGAGCTCGACATCGTCGCCGTTGACGTGAAGCGTGAGCTTGTCCGCGAAGGTGATCCGCGGCCAGAACGCAGCCGCAAAGGCCTTCTGCGCCGGGCGGCCGAGCGGATTGGGCTGTTCCGTCATCAGCCGGGTGCGGGTGTTCTCCTGGGCGATGATGGCGGCGCCCCGCCCGGCGAGAACGGCGTTGGCCCCGACATGATCGAAGTGCCAGTGGGTGTTGACCACCCAACGCACCGGATTGTCGGTGATCTCGGCGATGCGAGCCATCAGCCGCGGCACCCCGGCCTCTTCCTGGGCGTCGATGAGGAGAAGGCCGTCGTCTCCCACCGAGACCCCGACGTTAAGCCCCATGTTTCCGAAGCTGTTGCCCCAGGTCACGTTGTAGATGCCGGGGGCGACCTCGACGGTGTGATCCTCGCCGCCGGCGGGCGCCTGCGCCGTCGCCGGCAGCGCTGCGACGGCAATGGCAAGCGCGAGGTAGACCGGCTTCATGATTACGCGAGCCCCAGGAGCTCGAGAGTGGTGCCGCCGGCGACCATCTGTTGCTGTGCGGGCGTCAGACCCGCAAGGCCGAGCGCCTTCTGAAGTCGAGCCGGCACCTCCTTCTCCACCGCGATCGGCCAGTCGGTTCCGGCGATGACGTGATCCGCACCCAACAGCGCCACCATGCTCCCGACCAGCGCCGGATGAATCCCCATGGTGTCGATGTAGACGTGCCGGCGGAGGAGTTCGGGCGCGTCGCGGCGAATGTTCATGCCGTCGCCGAAGCCGCCGACCATCAGCACGCCGCCGATCGCCAGCGTCGTGACCACGAGGCGCAGCTTCGGCAGCTCGTCGAAGACGCCGCCTTCGAGCATCGCCACCAGCGCTGCCGCGTTGATGGTCCCCCGCGCGAGCCGGACGCCCTGCCGGCCGGTGCGCGCGAACCGCTTGTGCAGCTCGGGATCGGTCACGGGGTGGGCGAACACCGGGACGCCGAGCGCGGCCGCCGCGGCGAGGGTCGGCCGCGCCTGCGGCGCATCGGCCAAGAGGCCGTTCTTTCCGCTCTCGATGAAGACGCCGCGCAGCCCGAGCTGGCGCACCGCGCGCTCCAACTCGCGGGCACCCTCGTCGCCGCTGAACACGTCGACGGTCGCAAGGCCGTGGAGTTTGCCGGGGTTCTTGGCGACGAGGTCGGCAACCGCATCGTTGATGCGCGGGATCGTGCCTTTCACCACCTCGCCGTCGGCATCCTCGATGAAGGCGGTGGGCGTGTTGATGACGCGGGCCGCGACGCCGGTCGTCTCCAACGAGCCGAGCAGCGCGGCGGGATCGGCAAGGAGCGCATCGATCCGCGCCTGGCTGGCCCGCTGCGCCGGCGGCGTGCGGCCCATCGTGGTCAAGGCAAACGCAGGACCGACATAGTGGTTGTGGAAGTCGACGACCTTCAGCGGGGGAGCGCCGTCCGGCCCGGCGGCTTCCGCCCGGACCGTCACTGCGGCCGAGGCAACCCCCGCGCCCACGGCTCCGAGAAATGCACGGCGGCCGATCGATGATGTCTCGCGGGTCGCCATGGCGCCCTCCCTGTCGCGGCCGGCCCTTCTCGCGGGGCCGGCAACGCGGACATGCTGCCATCGGCACGGCGGCGCCGCAAGGCGGCACTCAGGCGGCGGCTGACGCGGAGAACCGGTGGCCGAGGACGCCCGCGCGCAGGAGCGCCGCGAGCGCGCCGGTTTCGTCGGCCGTGAGCGGAGCGTAGGGCGGATAGGGCTCGCCGACCGGCACGCCGATGAGGTTCATCGCCGCCTTCATCACCGGAGCCAGCCCGCGATGCATCCATTTCGCCGGAAACAGCGCGAACTCGCGCTGCAGGGCAGCGGCGCGCTCGTAGTCCTTCGCCACGAAGGCGTCGATGATGTGCCGCGCGATCTCCGATCCGGGTGGTGGCATGGTCGCCCCGGAGCCGCCGAGCTGCAGCGTCGCGAGCAGCATCTGCATGGTGGTGAAGTAGCGGGCATGGCCGGCGCGGTCGACCTCGACGATCAAACGCGACACCCGCGCGAGGTCGCGCGAGCTCTCCTTGATGAGTTCCACCGCGGGCAGCTTGGCGAGCGCGACGGTGTCGGCGACGGACACGTCGGCGCCCGGCCCGGGATTGAGGTAGAGCGTGATCGGCAGCCGGGTCTCGCGCGCGATCGCCTCGAAATACGCGATCAGGTCGGCCTGGGTCGGCGGCCCCGCGAACGGGCGCAGCGGTGCCAGCACCTGCACCGCTGCGGCGCCGAGATCTTCGGCAAAATGCGCGAGCGCGATCGCGGTCTTGAACGAGGGATGGGAGATGCCGACCATCACCGGTACGCGGCCATCGACGCCGTCGATGGTGTCGCGGATCAGCGCTTTGCGCTGATCCAAGCCGAGATAGGTATATTCCTGGGTCTCGACGCCCGCCGCCACCACCATGGTCGCCCGACAGTCGTGCACCACGTAGTCGATCTCGCGACGCAGCGCCGGCACATCGACTTCGAGCGCGGCGTTGAACGGGGTCAGCGGCGCCACGATCAGCCCGGGCAGCTCCATTCCGAATGGTCCTTTGGTCGCAGCGGATTTGACGTCGATGCCCTTACCTTATTGCAGAAATCCGGCGAAAGTCACATCAACGACAGGACGGCGGCACGGCGCGACGGCGCCGCCCGACAACGCCGGCCGGGAGGGAAGCCCATGTTCCGAAATTGCCGAATCCAAAAGTGCAGAGGACTGATCGTCGCCGGGCTGGTCGCGGCGCTGTCGATCGCCGCGCTCTCCTGCGGACCCGCCTGGTCGCAGCCGCGGACCCTCAAGATCGTCGTTCCGTTCCCGCCCGGCGGCAGCGCCGACATCCTCGCCCGCCTGCTCGGCGAACAGGTCGGCAAGGCGCAGGGCCTCACCGTGCTCACCGAGAATCGTCCGGGCGCCGGAGCCACGATCGCCTACGACGCCGTGGCGCGTGCCGCGCCCGACGGAAACACGCTGGTGCTGAGCGCCAACTCCCTCGTCATCAACCCGATCCTGCGCAAGGTGAACTACGATCCGCTGACGAGCTTCGAGCCGGTCTGCTATCTGGTGAGCTCGCCGCAGGTGGTGGTCGTCAACAGCGCCTCGCCCTATCGCACGCTCGGCGAGCTGATCGCGGCGGCGCGCGCCAAACCGGGCGACCTGACGTTCGCCAGCGTCGGCCCCGCGACGACGCAACACATCGGCATCGAGCAGGTCAAGCACGCCGCCGGGATCGACATGACCCATGTTCCCTATACGGGGGGCGCGCCGGCCATCAACGCACTGCTCGGCAGCCACGTCGACGCGGTGTTCGCCAACTACTCCGAGGTGGTCGAGCAGCTCAAGGCCGGCAAGCTGCGCGCGCTCGTCACCACGTCGCGCGGCCGCATCGAGCCGCTGCCCGACGTACCGACCATGGAGGACCTGGGCTACAAGGACTTCGATGTCGAGGTGTGGTTCGGCCTGCTGGCGCCGGCAAAGACGCCGAAGACGGAGGTCGCGCAGCTCGCGCAGTGGTTCACCGCGGCGATGCAGGCGCCGGACGTCAAGCCGAAGCTCATCGGCCTCGGGCTCTATCCGGTCGGCACCTGCGGCGACGCCTACGCCGCGCACATCAAGAAACAGTTCGGCGAATACGCCCGCGTCATCAAGGACGCGAACATCAAGGGCGAGTGAGGATCATAGGCACAGCCGCCCCGCCCCGATCAGCCTGTAGCCTGGATTGAGTGCAGCGAAATCCAGGGGCCGCCGTCCCGCATTTCGCTGCTCATGTGAAACCGGGAAGCCTCGTTGCCCGAATAGAGGGATGGCCGGGACAAAGCCCCGGCCATGACCACGGCGCGTGACGATGCGGTCGGCAGTCGCTACGTCGCGGCCTCGGCGAGCCGCCGCACGGGCTTCTCCTCCGCGGGCTCGAGCCCTGCCGCCACCGCCTCCTCGACATGCTCGAGCCAGACGAACTCGAGCTGGTCGCGGACCTCGCCGGGGATGTCCTCGAAGTCCTTGCGGTTGCGCGCCGGCAGCATGACGCGCCGGATGCCCGCCCGTTGGGCGGCGACGACCTTCTCCTTGATGCCGCCGACCGGGAGCACGAGGCCGCGCAGGCTGATCTCGCCGGTCATCGCGGTGTCGCTGCGGATGGTGCGATCGGTGAACAGCGAGACCAGCGCCATGAACATGGCGACGCCGGCGCTCGGCCCATCCTTTGGCGTCGCGCCGGCCGGGACATGGATGTGGATGTCCGTCTTGTCGAACCGCGTGCCGTCGATGCCGAGCGATGCGGCCCGGTTCTTGACGATGCTGAGCGCCGCCTGGACGCTTTCGCGCATCACCTCGCCGAGCTGGCCGGTGAGGATCAGCTTGCCGTGGCCGGGATTGGCGGTCGCCTCGATGAAGAGGATGTCGCCGCCGACCGGGGTCCAGGCGAGGCCGGTCGCGACGCCGGGCACGCTGGTGCGCATCGCCACCTCGTTCTCGAACAGCGACGGGCCGAGGATCGCGGCGAGGTCGCCGATGCCGACCCGCACCGGGCCGCCCTGCCCTTCGGCGATGCGGACCGCGGCGTGGCGCAGCACCTTGCCGATCTCGCGCTCCAGGCTGCGTACGCCGGCCTCGCGGGTGTAATGCTGGATGATCTCGCGCAACACGTCCTCGGACATCTCGACCTGCCCCGCCGCGAGACCGTTCGCCTCGAGCTGACGCGCCACCAGATAGCGCCGCGCGATTTCGAGCTTCTCGTTCGCGGTGTAGCCGGCGAGGCTGATGATCTCCATGCGGTCGCGCAGCGGGCCTGGGATGGTGTCCAGCATGTTCGCCGTGGCGATGAACACGACCCGGCTGAGGTCGAACGGCACGGCGAGGTAATTGTCGCGGAACGTGTTGTTCTGCTCGGGATCTAGCACCTCCAGCAGCGCCGCCGCCGGGATCGCCGTGAATGCCGGTGCCGAGCTTGTCGATCTCGTCGAGCATCATCACGCAGTTGCGCGTGCCCGCCTTGCGGATCGCCTGGATGATGTTGCCGGGCAGCGCGCCGATATAGGTGCGCCGGTGGCCGCGGATTTCCGCCTCGTCGTGGACGCCGCCGAGGCTGACGCGCACGAACTTGCGGCTCATGGCGCGCGCGATCGACTGGCCGAGCGAGGTCTTGCCGACGCCGGGCGGCCCGACGAAGCACAGGATCGGCGCCTTGCCGTTGGGCGCGAGCTTGCGGACCGCGAGATACTCGATGATCCGCCGCTTGATCTTGTCGAGTCCGAAATGGTCCTCGTCGAGGATGCGCCGCGCCGCGGCGATGTCGATCGGGGCCTCCTCGGGCAGGCTCCACGGCAGCTCGACGAGCCAGTCGAGATAGGTCCGCACCATGCCGTATTCGCCGGCCGCTTCCGGCATGCGCTGCAGCCGGCGCAGCTCCTTGCGCGCCTGGTCTTCGACCTCCTTGGGCATTTGCGCCTTGGTGATCGCCTTGCTGAGCTCGGCGATCTCCGACGCCTTGCCCTCGTCGCCCTCGCCGAGCTGGCGCTGGATCGCGGCCATCTGCTCGCGCAGCAGCACCTCGCGATTGCGCGCGTCGAGCGCGGCCTTGGTTTCGCGGCCGATCTCCTGGGACAGCCGCAGCACCTCGATCCGATGCGCCAGGATGCGCGACACCCGGTCGATGCGGGCCTTGATGTCGACGGTTTCGAGGATGTCCTGCTTCTCCTCGGGGGTGGCGTCCATGTAGGTCGCCACCATGTCGGCGAGCGCGGCCGGCGTGTCGACGCCCTGGATCGCCGCCAGCAATTCGGGCGGCGCCTGCGGCAGCAGCTGCACCGCCTCGACCGCCTGCCCCTTGAGGTGCACGAAGCGCGCTTCGATGTCGTCCGACATCGTCGTCGGCTCGGGGATCCGCAGCACCCGCGCCACGAAGAACGGCCAGCCGTTGAGAAACTCGATGATCTGGAAGCGCTGCTCGCCCTGACAGACGAGATGGTGGGTGCCGTCGGGCGCGGTGAGGTAGCGGGCGATGTTGGCGACCGTCCCCATCCGATGCATGTCGATCGGAAGCGGCTCGTCCGCCTCCGCATTGCGCTGCATCAGGATGCCGACCGGCCGCTGCTCGCGCATCGCCTGCTGCGCCGCGGCCAGCGAACGCGCGCGGCCGACGGTGATCGGCAACACGACGCCGGGAAACAGGACGGTGTTACGCACCGGAACGATGATGAGCGCGTCGCTCGGCAGCGGCGGCAGCGGCGCCGACACGCCGGGCGCCGACGGGCCGGGCGCGGTGGCACCGGCCGGCGGAGCCCCGGCGAGCCCTTCCATCGAGGGACTTTGAACCTGATCTTCAACCACGGACATTCCCCGCTTTTTGCAACGTAATCACCAGGCAGCCGTCACACGCCGACCGCTGGACGGCGCTGTATCGCCCTGCCGGAAGCCGGATGCGGCGCTCGAACCGTCCTTGCGGCAGTTCGAGGCGATGGATCACCGCGGTCTGCATCTCCGGCGGCAGCACCCGGTCTCCGGAAAATACGAGATCGCTCCCCTCGATGGTCGTCTGGACACGGTCCGGATTGACGCCCGGCAGCGCGACCAGCACGAGCACCGCGCGATCCGTTTCCAGCACGTCGACCGGAGGCTCCCACGCCGGAAGCGTCGCCGATCCCGACGGCCGGAAGAACTCGCGATGCAGCCGTTCGGCGCGAGACAGCATCTCGCACGCGTCCGACCACATCCAATGAGGGGGAAAATTCGAACTCATCGCGCCGCCTTTCAATGGAGGTAGATTTGAGTATCGGGAGGGCCGAATTCAATGGCTTGATGCACCCGCGTTTTTTGCCATCGGGTTAATCGCGGCGCAAAGGGTGTGTCGTTACGGATCATCGGGCAGACCGATGACGGGCGCAGGACCACGAACGACGACCCGGGCGGTGGCGGAAAAACGCTGGAGGTCGACCGGAAAAAGGAAAAAGGCCCCGCTTGCGCGGGGCCAAGGGTTACCATCAACGGTAGAACCGTAGCGAACCGGCCGGTTCCAGAGGTGACATGGAAGTCACACCGAAACGAAAAGTCGCCGTCGTCCCACAGCCGCCGGTTTCGCCGTGCCACCGAAATTCAATCGCGTATCCAGATAAACGCCACCATCCGGTCATCAGCGAACCCGGATGCGGCACCATGCTCGGATCGGACGGAGGCGGTCGCCGAGCACGAGTGTTGTTGAGTGGAGTAAACCCCCGCCGTGAGCGATGCTCGCGACACGGCCGCCTCCGTCACCAAGGTCGCGCCATCTAATTGCGCGGCGGGTTCGCACCTTCCGAACCTCCGCGGCCGGGCAGAGGCGCCGCACCTCTCGGCGCCTCACGCGCGCAAAACACCGCGCGCGATCTGGTCGGCTTCGATCGATTCGAACAGCGCCTTGAAGTTGCCCTCGCCGAAGCCCTCATCGCCCTTGCGCTGGATGAACTCGAAGAAGATCGGCCCGATCACGGTCTTGGAAAACACCTGCAGCAGGATCTTGGTGGTCCCGCCTTGCAGCACGCCCTCGCCGTCGATGAGGATGCCGTGCTCCCTCATGCGGCTCACCGGCTCGGTGTGGCCGGGCACCCGCCGGAAACTCGCCCGGTAGTAGGCCTCGGGCGGTCCGGGCATGAAGGCGAGGCCGTTCGCGGCGAGCGCATCGGTGGCATCGTAGATGGCGTCGGTGCCGACCGCGATGTGCTGGATGCCCTCGCCTTTATAGGCGCGCAGATATTCCTCGATCTGCGAATGCGCGTCCGCGGATTCATTGATCGGAATCCGGATCCGTCCGCACGGGCTCGTCAGCGCGCGCGAGAACAGGCCGGTGTGCTTGCCCTCGATGTCGAAGAAGCGGATCTGGCGAAAGTTGAACAGGCCGGCATAGAAGCCGAACCACTTCTCCATGTTGCCGCGATGGACGTTATGGGTGAGGTGGTCGATGTAATAGAAGCCGACGCCTTTCGGCCGCGGGTCGACCTCGCCCAGCCAAACGAACTCGTCGGCATAGGGCGAGCCCTTGGCCCCGTAGCGATCGACGAAATAGATGAGCGAGCCACCGATCCCCTTGATCGCGGGGACGGCGAAGCGTGCGGTCGGGCGCGGTATAGGGCTCGGCACCGAGCGCGACGGCGTGATCGAACGCATGCTTGGCGTCGACGACACGCCACGCCATCGCGGCGGCGCACGGCCCATGCGCTTGCGGCGAACTGCGTCGCGAAGGCGCCAGGCTCCGCATTGACGAGGTAATTGATGTCGCCCTGGCGATAGAGGGTGATGTTCTTCGTGCGATGCCGCGCCACCGGCTCATACCCCATGCGCCAGAACAGCGCCGCCAGTTCCTCCGGCCGCGGGTGGGCGAACTCCACGAACTCGAAGCCGTCGGTGCCCACGGGATTGTCGGCATTGATCGCGGCGGGCGGTGCGTCGTGCGGAAACGGACCCATGGCGGCCTCCAGACCGGTTTGAGCCGCAGCTTAGCGCGCTTCCCTTGCAAAAAGCGTGAATTACGCTCGTTGAAGTCGATATCTATGCAACATATAAGCACGGATAACGATCTTATCGCAGGAATCGTGCATGGACACCTTCGATCTCAAGCTGCTCGGCGCGTTGCAGGACGATGGGCGCCTGACCAATAACGAGCTCGGCGAACGGGTCGGCCTCTCGGCCTCGCAGTGCTCGCGGCGGCGTTCGGCGCTCGAGGACGCAGGCATCATCGAGGGCTATCACGCGGCATTGTCGCCCGAGGCGCTCGGCCTGACCGTGCTCGCGTTCGTCCATGTCACGCTGTCCGCGCATTCGCCCGACAATGCCCGGCGTTTCCGCGAGCTGGTGGAGCGCATCGAGGAGGTGCAGGAAGCCTACTCGCTGACCGGAGAAGCCGACTATCTGATCAAGGTCGCAGTCGCCGACCTCAAGGCGCTGTCGCACATCCTCAACGACGTACTTCTCGCTCATGGCAGCGTGGCGCATGTGCATTCGGCCGTGGTGCTCGACCGCCTGAAGAAGACCGCGCGGCTGCCGCTGGCGCCGTTGCATGGAGAAGGCGGCGATCCGGCGCATCGGCCCGGCGCCCGACGCCGGACCGGGCGGGCATCGCCGGCGAAGTGATCTCAGGCAGCCGGCGTGGCGGGACGTTTCCGCCCCGAAACAAACTGGGGAGGAGGCACTTCCGGCTCGCCACAAGCCGTCCGCTCCCCCTCCCCGGCTCTTCCCGTTTCAGGGCGCGGGATTGAGCTTGCGCATCACGGCGTCGGCGCGCGCAACCGCACCGGCGGGGATGCGAGCGAAGCCTGAGGCGCCGTCGACGGCTGCGGTGGCGTGGCTGCTTGGGGCGTGTCGCGGCCCGCGCCCGAATTCTCTTCGGCCCAGACCGTGCCTTTGGCGGCAGTCCGATAGGCGCCGGCATGAAAGCTCAGCGTCGTCTCGCCGTTATAGCCCGGCAGCAGCGAGAGCCCGAAGCGTTCATACGGCATCGCCTCGGCGCCCGGAACGCGCCGCGCCTTGAGCGGCGGCTTGAACGGCTCTTCGACGCGGTACGGCTGGCCGAACTGGCTCGTGCGGTCGAGCAGCGTGCCACCCCGCAGCGCATAGCGCAGCGGATTCTCCGGCGGCACCGCCACGGGAAAGTCCGTCCGCGCGATCCGGTGTCCGGCATAGGGATCGGCCGCGGAGAGCTTGAACTTCGTAGGCTGCCAGTAGGGTGCTGCAGTGCGCGAGGCCAGTTGCGGGTGAGCCTTGACCTCGCACGGCGTCGGCGGATGGATGTAGTCGTCGCGGAACACCAGGCCGACGACCCGGGGAAACAGCCCGTCATAGCGGTTGACGAGTTCGACCAGCTCGTGACGCTTCTTCAGGCGCTGCAGCGTGAGACCGTAGCCATAGAGGGTCGCCTCCTTGGGAAACCAGGCGACAGCGCGGGCAAACCATTCATGGGCGGTTTCGAACTGGCAGGAATTATACGCATACCAGCCCAGTCCCTGAGCGCCTTCGCCCGACTGCGTCTTGGTGGCGACCTGGGCGTAGCGCGCCAGCCGCGCCGGCTCGATGTAAGGCGGGATCTCCTTCGTGAGGTCGGTCTCGAGAATGTCGATGAACAGGATCATGTTGTTCGAGAGCTGCTCGCGCCACGTGTAGGCCACGTCCTCCGCATCGCGGCGCATGCCGAGCTTGAGCATCGTCAAAGCGAGGCCGTGCGCGGTCATCGCATCGCCTTCGCGCGCGAGCGAGGTCTTGAACCATTCGAGCGCCGCGTCGAAACGGCCGAGCCGGTAGTCATACCAGGCGAGCAGCCGCGCATCCCCGGCTCCCGCCGCCGACGGGCGGGCGACATCCTCCAGCGCGGCGACGTCGGCCGGCTGGACCGCATTGCCGGGATCGTTGCGGAGAATCGCGCTGATGCGGGCGCGGGTGATGTCGAGCCGGATCGCATCGAATTCGCTTCGCCCATCGGGGCCGACCTTGCCCATGGCGATGAGCTTCTCGGCCTCCGCCATCGAGAGCGTGGCGAGGGCCTTCTGCACGGTCGCGATGCGCTCCGCCGGCACCGTGCGGTTCGTCAGCACGAACTGGTAGAGCGCCGAGGCTTCCTTGCTGCGTTCGGTGCGCGCCAGCGCTTCGGCGACGATCCACAACAGCTCGATGTCGGAGGTGCCCCCGCTCAGGCCGTTGTCGTCGGCGAGTTTCGCCGCCTCGGCCCACCGCCCCGCCGCCCCACGCGCGAACAGCGCGGCGCGGAGCTCACGGGTCTTGATCTTGTCGGTGAGGTCGCCGGAAGGCCGCCAGCCCGGCTCCTCCGACTGCCGCTGGGCGATCGCCTTGCGCAAGCCAACGAGATCGTTTCTCTCGAACAGCTCCCACAGCGGGGCTTCGTCGGGGCCGCTCGGCCTCGCCGTCCACAGGTCCGCGGGCGGTTTCCAGTCCGGATGCAGGCGCTCGAGCCGGCGCGTTTCCAACTCGACCCGGTCGGGCCGTTGCTGCCGCACGTATTCGCGCAGCGCCGTCTCGTCGACGGGACCGGCGAACCCGGCCGCGGACATCGCCAGCAGCGCGGCGCACGACGTGGCGCCGAGGTGGCTTACTCGTGGAGGCATGACGGAGCCCTCATACGGACGGCGACGAGCGAGAGAAGCTGGAGGGTGGTGGAATAGTAGTTCCCGCCCTCCTGCAGCGACAACAGATTGGCCGGCCACGGCGTGCCGGACGTGACGCAGGCGACGAGGGCCGGAATGGCGCGGTAGCCCGGTTCGTCGAGGCGATCGACCGCGCGCCCGGAATTGACGTCGAGGGTCGCGAGGTTGTCCGCCCCCTGTTTCGACCATGCGCCGAGGAACGGCTCGTAATAGTCTCGTCCGCCGACGCCACTCCACGCGAGATAGAGCGGAATCCGTATCGCATTGTAGGCAAAGTCCGCCGCGAAGCCGTCCGCCGCATGGGGCTTGTTGCCGTTGAGCGAGATCCACTCCACCGGAAGATGCTGCTCGCCGAAGCGGCTTGCCTCGACGAACCGCATCCCGCTTCGGCTGAGCCCGGCCCAGTCGAATTCCGGCGCGACCAGCGCGAGCCGGGCGAACGCCGGAAAGATGTAATAGGACAGGTTGATGAGCGGACCATCGGTCCGGTCCTCGGCGGCAAATCCGGCCGCCGCCGGCAACAGGACAGCCCCCGGGGCCGCCTTCCACAAAATGAGCCGACGCCCGACTTCGACGGCGATACGGCGGCTCGCGACCCGGTAGGCGTCTTCCGACCACGCCTCGGCTGCCTCCGCCAACGCCCAGGCGATGAGAATGTCGCCGTCGGAGGCATCGTTGAGGTCGGCCACCGCGGGGCGGTGATCCGGCTCCCAGCGCCACGCCATCAGTTCGTCGTTGCGCACCGCGAGGTTCGCCCGCGTCCATCCCCAGATCCGGTCGAAGGCGGACCGGTCCTTGGCCGCGACGGCGAGCAGAAGGCCATAGCCCTGCCCCTCGCTGTGGCTGATCCGGCTGTTCGCGGTGTCGACCACGCGTCCGGACTCGGTCACGAATTTCGCCTTGTAGGTGCGCCAGAGCTCGGCATCCGGCAGCATGCCGAACAGGGCCGGCGCATGCGCCGCGGCGGCAACCGCCGGCGAACCCGGAAAACCGGCGACCGGCAGCATCGGCGCGCTCGCATCCTGGGCGAGCGTCGGGGCGGCCATGAGGCCGGCAACACAAAGTCCGGTGAGAAGGCGTTTCATGAGCTCTTCCGCCCCACGTTGCGAACCAGGAAGTGCGTCGTTACGGCGAGCGGCAGGGCCAGGAGAAACGCGATCAACGCGAACACCCGTGGATTGAGCGACAGCCAGCCCGCCATCATCAGCCGCTCGTTGTGCACCGAGAATTCCTGGGTCGCGACGTAGCGCCGGCTGTCGGGCTCGGCCGTCGTGATCGCGCCGGTGGTCGCGTCGAGCATCGACAGCCCGCCGGCGAGATGCGACCACACTCCGGGCTCGACGAGACAGGCCACCGCGCTGTTGAGCACGCCTGCATTGGGGCTCGAAACCACCGTCACGACGGAGTTCGCCGTGCCTGCGCGGCGTCCCTGCGCGACCACCAGCGAAGCGCCGGAGAGCAGATTGAGCGACGCCACCCGCGCCTCCGGATCGGGCGTGGGGTCGGTGCCGATCATGCGGCGTGCCGCTGCGATCGCCCAACCGATGTAGCCAGCTCCGCCGCCGGTCCGCACCGACCCGGTCACGTCCGCGAGGCTCTCGTCGTCGGGGGCATCCTGGGTGGCTTGGCGGTCGATGGCGCAGGTGTCCGGCCAATCGCCTTCATAGGCGCGCCGGCGCAGGACCGATCGTGAGACCGGGCCATCGGGACCCGGCTGCCCGGCTGCCGCGGACCACGCCTGCCGCACGAGGTCGGGATCGAGGCCGGCCTGGCGCATGATCGCAGGGTCGAGGGCACGGGCCGGCGCCACGAGGAGAACGTCGCCGGCCATGTCGGCCGGCGGCGTCGTGGTGAACGCAAACGGGATCTGCCGGCCCGCAGAAAGCCCGAGACGCGCCACGATCGTGAGCGCGGCGCCGAGCGTAGCCCGGTCCGGGGTCGGCACCTGCAGGATCATCTTTGCGTCGGGAGCGGTGAACGGAAAGCCGCCGCTCGCCGTCATCGCGAGATCGGGCAGCCGGCCGACCCGGGCGACCGACGGAAACACCGCTTTGCTGGTTCCGTTGAGCCACACCCGCGGCGCGGCGATGCCGGCCGCGCTGTCGCACTCGACGCCTTTGCCGTCGGGCGCGTTGACCCGCAGCTCGATCCGGTTCTGTCCAGGGCGAAACGCGCTCAGCGGCAGGTAGTGACGCTTGTGGCGGAAGCTCTCGCCCGACACCGCGCCGAGCCGGATGCTGCCCTCGTTGTGCCCGTTCACCTCGACCAGGATCTGGGCTTCGCGGCCGAGACCCGCGGCATAGCCCCCGGAGAGGTCGAGTTCGACACGATCATAGTCGGCGGGCAGGAAATCGTCGGGAAGCCCGGCATTGATGCCCATGCGCAGCGTCCGGCCGATCAGCTCCTGGGTCTCGATGCCGAGATCGCTGAAGCTGAGGGTCCGTCCATAAGCGCCGATATGATGGCCGCTCGTTCCCTCCAGAGTATTGAGCCCCTGCGGCGTCCCGACGGGAGTGTCGGCGGCGAATTGCGCGATGGCGAGATCGACGTCCGCCTCCGAATGCCCGGAGATCACGATGGTCGGGCGCCGGCGCTCGGTGCCGGGGATCAGGGCGATCGTGGGGCCGGTGATCTCTTCGAACGTCGCGCGATCGACCCGCGCGGCGATGTCCGCAATCGTGCCGACGACGAGGTCCACGCCGGCTTCGTCGGAACTCTCGAATTCCACCACCGGCTGCGCAAACCGCCCCGCCAGCGCGACGCCCTGAACGGCGCGGCCGAGTCGCTGCACCTCTTCAGGCGCCAGCCGGCGCGTGCCGTCGAGCACGACGCCGATCGGCGTGACCCCGTCCGAACGCGGGCTGACCGCGGCGAGGTCGGAAAGATCGGCGATGCGCGCGACCGCGGCCGGGAAGATGAACCCGGTCTCGGCCGGATCGACGCGCGTCCACAACTCCTCCGCGGCGGCGACGGAGCAATCCACCCGATGGCGATGACGGGCGGAAATCCCGACCGAATTCCACCCCTCGCGGAGCAGGCCGGCGGGAATGTCGAATTCGGTGAGCCGCAAGCCGTAGGCGGCGCCCAGCGGCACGTCCCTGATGCTGACGCCGTTCACCGCCACGGTGACCGTGCCGCTCTCCGGCAGGACCGACACCGAGGACAGCGAGCCGATGCGAAACCGCACAGGGGCGTCGGCCTGGCGGCGGGTGACGTAGACCGGCGCGGTGACGCTCGCCTGCTCGCCCCACAAGCGTGAACCGTCGGGCGACGGCGGCAGGCGTCGAAGCGACGTCGCAGGTGCTCCTCCTGGAACGGCCGTCGGCGAAGCCGCTGGGCCGCTCCGCGGCACCTCGGCGGCCCCTGCGTCAGAACAGGCGACGGCCGTCGTCGAGAGGGTCGCCGCGAAGGCGAGAGCGATCCGCACCTGGCACATCTCAATTCTCCGGCGCACGCCGCGTGTCGTCGATGGAGGGAGGCAGCTCATCATGTCCTCGGAACCAGAACGGAATTGCCAAAGCCACGGTCCGGAACGGACGGCGACGCTGCCCGCTCGTCGTCACGCGAAAGCATCCCACCGCTCGACTGCGGCGGCGTGATCGACGGCGCTGCGACGACGCGCGGCATCATTGCGCCGGCGGCCGCGCGAAGCCCGGCGCCGCGCGGGGCCGAGGCCCGGCTGCGCGCCTCCGCGACGGCCTTGCGCGGCGCCGCGGCTCCGACGGCATCCCTGAGACGACGGCCGGCAAAGAAGTAATGGAAGGCACGGAACGGCTCGCAGAGGCTCCATCGCATGAACACGAAGCTCCCGCGAACGATGCCCATGTGCTTGCGCCGCGCGGCCAGAAATCTCGCCAATGCGCGTGCGTCGCCGTAAATCAGGTCGGCCAGCGCGAGGTAGTCGGTGGCGCTGCCGATTTCGAACTTGAGGCCGAGCACCACGCCCTCCCCGCCCCGCTCGGCACGCATGACCGTAACGTCGAGGGTATGCGGTTCGCCGCGGCCGTCGGCGCCGAAGACCGTGAGGCGGCCGCACGACTTTCCGACCAGAAACGGACTTTCGAAGAACGCCGCCACAGGAAGGCGGATGGCACACCCGCCGGCCGATACGTTCTCGATCGCGACATCGGCGGCGTAACCTTCGAACGAGACCCGGCCGCGCCGCGCGACCGCGAGGCGCGGATGGCGGCGGACCTCGCGCCGCTCGGCGACCACCCCGAGCGCCGCCCCGGCGATCAGGAGATTGAACAGCGCCCACAGCCCGACGACGAGCATGACGCCGGTAACTCCCGGCTCGAAGGCGTAGCGCCACATTGCGGTGACGACGCCCGCCAGCAGAACCACGAACGCGACCAGGAACGGCCACGCCAATCCGGACAGGTGATCGGATTCGAGCGAGATACCCTTGGCGGTCACGTTGAAGGTCGGCTTGCCCGGCGAGACGATGACCGACGCGATCGACTTGATGAGATACATGCCCTGCACGTACTCGTAGAGCTCGGACATCCAGGGCCAGCGCACATGGCCATACAGCTGGTTCTGCATCATCGCGTTGACGACCACATAGGTCGCCGCATAGGCGATCAATTCGTCGACCGTGGACACGAACAATTTCACGTCGAAGAAGATGTGCAGCAGCGGCCAGAACATGAAGATCAGGCGCGGCAGCGGGAAAAACCAGTAGGTCATGCTCGAGAGATAGGCGAGCCGCTGGATCGGACGCAGGCCGCGCTTGAGCAGAGGATTCTTCATCAGGAACAGCTGGAACATGCCCTGGCACCACCGTGACCGCTGGCCGATGAAGGACTCGAACGTCTCGGGCTGCAAACCGGCCGTGAGCGGCTTGTCGACATAGACGCTGGTCCAGCCGGTGCGATGGAGCTCGAACGCCGTCTCGCAATCCTCGGTGACGGTAATTCCGGAAAAGCCGTTGGTCTGATCGAGCGCGGCGCGCCGCAGCACGGCGGCGGAGCCGCAGAAGAAGGAGCCGTTCCACTTGTCGAGCCCGCGCTGGGTGACCGAATAGAACATTTCGTTCTCGGACGGCATGCGGTCGAACGTGCGCAGGTTCCGCTCGACCGGATCGCGGTTGAGGAAGACGTGCGGCGTCTGCACCAGGAACAGCTTCGGGTCGGTGGCGAAATGCCCGATCGTGTCGCGCAGGAAAGACCGGAAGGGGACGTGATCGGCATCGAAGACGACCACGATCGGCGCCGAGGAATGCGCCAGGCCGTTGTTGAGGTTTCCCGCCTTGGCGCTTTCGTTCCGTGCCCGCGTCAGATAGTGAGCGCCGAGGTCGGCGCACAGCATGCGCAACGCCGCCCGGCGCGATTTCGACACCCGCGCCTTTACCGGATCGGGGTCGGCGCATTTCTGGTCGGTACCGCCGTCGTCGAGCAGCCACACCTTGAGCTTGCCGGCCGGATAATCCATCGAGCGGGCGGCGGCGATGGTCATCGCGAGGATTTCAGGATCCTCGTCGTAGCTCGGAATGAAGACGTCGACGTCGGGCAAATCCTGGTCCGCGATGACCGGCGCGTCGCTGCGCGAGATCGGATCTGCGTTGACGATCAGGCTGATGGCGAGCACGAACGCGCAGTAGATCTCCGCCAGAACGAGCAACGAGCCGAAGGTGAAACCGACGACGTCGTCGACATCGGGAAGCGTCTGCGTCGCCCGCCAATAGACGTAGCGCAACAGCATGAACGAGCCGAGCGCGAGGAAGCCCCAACGCATCAGAGGCCCTTTGGCGAAGGTGCGCACCACCATCATCGCCAGGATGACCGAAACGGCGAGCCCGAGCTGTGCGCCCACGCCCACCGGCTGCCACAGAAACGCGAACGCAATCGTGCTGCACAGGATCCACGCCGACCAGCGCAGGCCTTGGAGCCACGCCGGGTTCGGCGCCGCGCGGTTCGCCGTTCCGGCAACGCCGGCGCCGAACGCCGGGACCGATCGAAGCGAAGGAATCCTTGGATTGATCTGGCTCATCGCATGCCCCCGTCAGAATCCGGCACGCATTTCGAGCGTTCCGTAATAGCCGTCCTTGTAGGCGCGATTCCACACGTAGCCGGTGGCCACCCCAAACTGCAGCGCGCCGAGTTGGACCCCGGAGAGATGCGCGCCGAGGCGCGTCTGGGCGTAGTAGTCGTCGCCGAGAAACGCGGCTTCCGGACCGAGAAACCCGATCCCGAGCAGCGAGTAGCCCGCGCGGAAGCGCGCGTAATAGGAGTCGTACGCGGTCGAATACGACCCGTTGGCGGACAGCATGGTGAGCTCGGTCGGCCGCATGTAGGCGTCGATGGCGGCTTTGAAACCGACCCTCGTGCCGAGTGCCGTGTTCGAGGGGTCGACCGAGGGAATGGTGTTTTCGCGCACGTTGATGCCGGCGTAGTAGCCCACCGTGGCATTGTTCCAGACCTGCTGGTAGCCGAGCAGCGCGCCGCCCTCGTATTGCTTGCCCTGGGTCGATCCGCCGGTCGACGACTGATCGTAGCCGTAGTCGCCGCCGAGACCTTCGAGCTTGAGACGAAACCCGCTCTGCTGGATCGACCCGCCGAGCGCGATGGTCGCCGCGCCGTAGAGGAAGTTCGACTGAGTTGAGGTGGCGGTGCCGGATACGTCGACGACGACGAGCCAGGCGTTGCTCGGCACCACGCGGGCGGGCGCCGTGTACCAGTCCTCGGCGCGGGCTCCGCCGCTCCAGAGGATGCCGAGGAGACACGCAGCCGCACGGGAGCGACCCCATGCAGTCGCCGAGGCGCCGACTGCACGGCACGACGGGCGGACGAACACTGGCATTGCGGCAATCCTTCAACGCTGCCGACAAAAACGTGCCGGCGGTAACCGTCTGGTAACGTGGGGCTGCTGAAGCAACGCTTAAGGAGTGTGGTAAACAGGCGCTGAAGCGGTGGCGGCGCCGGCGCGGAAAAACGCCTGGGCATCGTTTGCGGCCGGGGAATTATCTCGGTGATTCAAATGGAGTTTCGCGCTGCCGCGGGCCAATATGGCTTCCAAATTGCAAACCCGATTGCGGCTTTTTGCTCACAGGAGTTAAGTTTTCGGCGGAATGATTAACGCCTGCGGCAGGCCATTCAGGCCGCGTTTTGAAGCGGCGCCGTTGGCTCCTCCCGCGCGGCGACATGGGTGTCCCGGGGACGCGCACGCGATCGCAGACGTCGCAGGAAAGATCGGCAAGCCGAAGATAGAGTCGACGAGCACGCGCGTCGTGCGGCAGCAGATCCGGCGACCGGTCGGCAAAGTGGGCGCGAGCGCACGGCTCCGAGCGATCAAGGCGGGCGGAGGTCGCGTGAAGCCGGCCGTCAGCGCGCACCGCAGGTCACAGCAGGACAAAGGAGATGCCCGGCGCCGGACTGCCGTCCGGAGGGCGGTGCCTCAGTGGCGCGGGAACTGCGCGATCACCTGCGAGGCGAGGCGCGCCGCATCGTGCTCGCCGCCCTTGGCCAGCTCGAAGATCCGGCTCGCCACCAGCGCCCGCGGCTGCTCGCCCTTGCGGCTGAGCTGGAGTTCGCCGCAGACCTCTTCGAAGGCGCGGCGCATGGCGTCGATCGTCTCGGCCCGGAACACGAAGCAAGGTTCAGACATGCGCGCCTCCGACAACCTGACGCGCGATGTCGGCTCGATGGCCGCGCCGGATCGGCTCCGATGAGCCGACCCGGCACAGTCCCATGCCCCGCGCACAAAAACCTTACCCCGGTAAGCCAGGCTTTTGGTTGCAGCATGGCAACAGCGCTCCGCGAAACGACGGCGCCATCGCGTTCCCGCCACCGAGCAGCCGCGATTCCAGTTAGCTTGAAGCGAGAGTGCGCCGCGGCCACGGCCATGCGACGCACTTCGAGACTGCACGTGGGAATCTCACGTGGGAATCTAAAGGGGGTTTCATGGCTGGTTTGGAACGTCTGTCGCGCGAAAATGCCCGTGCGCTTGCGACCGGGTGGCGCTCCGAATTCAAATTCGGGTTGATCAGCCTGGTTCTGCTCGCGGCCGCCGCGATTGCGGTCGCTGTCCTGTTTCCGGAAGTTCACCTCCTGCAAGCGAACCTCGTCGGTTTGTGATCGCGGCCGTGCTTTCCCGAGCACGAGCCGCCCTTCCCCGCGACAGAGCTGACCAAAACCGCGCGCCGGCGGCAGGCCCCTAGCTGCGCCGGACGCCCAAGGCGCCACGATTGCGCGGGCGTCTCGGCATCGCGCGGCTCCGCAGGTGCCCCTAGGCTGCGGAATTTCGACGACCTGCGGGCCTACAGCTTGACGAGCGCCCTGATCTCGCGTTCGAGGTGGGCGAGGTCCACGGGCTTCTGAAGCACCGGGCCCGGCAGCTGAACCTCGCCTTCGAGAAGTTCGGGATACGCCGTCACCAGGATGACCGGCACCATCGGCGACTGGTATTTGATCATGCGTGCCAGCGCCAGTCCGTGTGGCTCTCCGGCGAGCAGCTTGATGTCCGTGACGACGACATCGAACATGTGCTTGCCGCACGCTTCGAGGGCTTCCATCGCACCCAGGGCCACGGTGGTCTTGAACCCGGTATGCTCCAGCGACCGGGCCGCCGCATAGGCAAAAATGGGGTCGTCGTCGACGAACAAAACAGAAACAAATGCGGTCATGAGAGGGGCAACCCTGCGCGCCTGCCACCCGCGGTGGCCCCCCACATGATACCCGCCGCGCTGCAGGGTCAAGGCCAATGGGCCTCCACAAATACGAGGGACTGCCTGCCGCAATGTTCGGATGGAACTTTTTAGGAGGCGCGATGGAACTTTTCGTCGAGTCCGCCGTTGCGCCGGGGAACCGTTTGTCATCTCAGCGGTTTTACGTTGTTTTCTGCGGAGGGACACCGTTGTGTTTTGGCGCGTGTCGACCGGGAGGGAATCGAATTGGCACGCAATGATCTGAAGGACATCGCCGACCTCATCGTAAAGAACCAGGGGGCCATACTCACCGAATGGGTGGAACTTCTGAAAGCCGCGGGGGCCTTGCAGACCGGACGGATCAGGGAAGCCGAGCTTCGGACCCAAGCCGCCAATCTTCTGGAGCGGGTGCGGGAGGGTTTGGCCCAGGGTGAGATCAACGCCGCGCACGCGGCTTTCGAGCCGGCGCGGGACTTGCTGGCCGACCTCTCGCGCTCCCGGGCCGAGCAGGGCTTCTCTCCGGTCGAAACCGCCACCTTCGTGTTTTCGCTCAAGCAGCCGCTGTTCAAGCTGCTCGAGCATGGAAAAGCGGAGAACGTGCCGCAGGCGATCTGGAGCTTGTCCACGCTGCTCGACAGCCTCGGCCTCTTCACGCTCGAGCAGTTCCAGAAGACCCGCGAAGAAATCATCGTTCGGCAGGGCCGCGAGATCTCCGAACTCTCGACCCCGGTGGTCAAGCTGTGGGACGGCATCCTCGCGCTCCCGCTGATCGGGACGCTCGACAGCCAGCGCACCCAGGTGGTGATGGAAAGTCTTTTGCAGACCATCGTCGACGAGGGAGCGCAAATCGCGATCATCGACATCACCGGCGTGCCGACCGTCGACACGCTCACCGCCCAGCACCTGCTCAAAACCGTGGCGGCCGCGCGGCTGATGGGAGCCGATTGCATCATCAGCGGCATCCGTCCCCAGATCGCGCAGACCATCGTGCATCTCGGCGTCGAACTCAACGTCGTCTCCAAATCGACGCTCGCCGACGCCTTCGCCATCGCGCTGCGAAGGGTCGGCCGAACGGTCGTTGCCATCAAGTCGGCGGCTCGTGAAAATAAAGAAGCGGCTGAATAGATGGACCGGATACCTATTCTGAAACTGGGCCAGAGCCTTCTGGTCACGATCCAGGTCGACATGCACGACCGCCTCGCCACCGCGCTCGAGGAGGATCTGACCGAAAAGATCGTCTCGACGCGCGCCAAGGGCGTACTCATCGACATCTCGGCGTTGGAGATCGTCGACAGCTTCATCGGCCGGATGCTCGACCATATCGCGGCGGTGTCTCGCATCCTCGACGCCGAAACGGTCGTGGTGGGAATGCGCCCCGCGGTGGCGATCACACTCGTGGAACTGGGCCTGTCGCTCGGAGGCGTGAAGACCGCGCTCAATGTCGAGCGGGGCATGGCATTGATCAGACGCCGCGCGGATGAGCGGGAGGCGGCCGATCCAGATGGCGAAGAGTGAAACGCTCGGCGTCCGCTCTTCGGACGATGTGGTGCGGGTCCGCCAGGCGGTGCGCGCGCGCGCCGTCGAGACCGGACTATCGCTCGTCGATCAGACCAAGATCATCACCGCCGCCAGCGAACTCGCGCGGAACATGCTGGATTACGGCGGCGGTGGCGTGGTCCATGTCGAGATCGTCGAAGAGGGATCACGCAAAGGCGTGCGTCTCGCCTTCGAGGATCAGGGGCCGGGCATTCCGGACATCCAGCTCGCGCTCAAGGACGGCTTCACGTCCGGGGGCGGGCTCGGCCTGGGCCTCGGGGGCGCAAAACGGCTGTCCAACGAATTCACGATCAAATCGACGGTCGGCCAGGGCACAAAGATCGTCATCGCCCGTTGGAAATAGATCATGATCTGCGTTCCCGTCACTGAGACCAGCGCTGTTGCCGAGGCGCGCCGTCGCGCGAGCGAGATCGCGGCAGAAAACGGCTTCAACGAGGGCGAGGCGGGCCGCGTCGCCCTCGTCGTGACCGAGCTCGCCACCAACCTCATTAAACACGGTGGCGGCGGCGACATCCTGGTGGGAGCCTTCGACGACACTCGCGCGCGGGGGGTGGAGGTGATCGCCATCGACAAAGGCCGTGGCATCGCCGACCTCGAGGCTTGTCTACGCGACGGTTATTCGAGCGCCGGAACGGCGGGCAACGGCCTCGGCGCAGTGTTTCGCCAGTCTCATACCATCGATGTGGTGTCGCGGCCTGGACTTGGAACCGGCATCCTCGCCCGGCTGGAAGCCGGCGCCGCGCCGAAAGCCAAGATGGGCGCACTGTCGCGCTTCGGGGTCGTCCATGTCGCGATGCCGGGCCAGGAGGTGTGCGGCGACGCCTGGGCGATCGACGAGTCCGACGGCGTCACCACGCTTCTCGTCGCCGACGGGCTCGGCCATGGACCGGACGCCGCCGAGGCCTCGAACCAGGCCGTGCGTGCGTTCCATCGCCACAAGGGCCATCGCGTGGCGACGCTGCTCGACTACATCCACGGAGCGTTGCGGCCAACCCGCGGAGCGGCGGTGTCGGTGGCCCGTGTCGACCACACCAGCCACCGGATCGAGTTCGGCGGCATCGGCAACGTGGCCGGCGTGATCGCAACAGCCGGCGGAGCCCGTCATATGGTGTCCATGCCCGGCACCGCGGGACACATTGTCCGCAAGATTCAGACTTTCGAATATCCATCCGGCGGCACGGTCATCCTGGCCTCCGACGGATTGAGCACGAGTTGGGCGCTCGACCGCTATCCCGGTCTCGTCGGCGCCCATCCGACCCTGATCGCCGCAGTGCTGTTCCGCGACTTCTGGCGGCGCCGCGACGACGTCACCGTCCTCGTCGCCAACGGGCACGGCCCATCATGACCCAGACGATCCTGTCGCAGCCGATCGAGGCCGAGCCGGATGTGGTCGCCGTCCGCCAGCTCGCGCGGCGGATCGCCGAGCTGTTGGGCTTCGAACGCCAGGACCAGACCAGGATCGCAACGGCCGTTTCCGAGATTGCGCGCACCGTGTTCAGCTCCGGAGGCGGCGGTCGTGCCGAGTTTCTGATCAACTCGCCGGCCGGCGGCGCGCCGGTCTTCGTCGTTCGCCTGACCGGGCACGGCAAGGATCTCGGCGACATCGAAGGCGTCCTCGACGGCAGCATCCGCAGCGGCAACGACGCCGGGCTGGGCCTCGTCGGGGCCCGCCGCCTGATGGACCGCTTCACTGCCGCTTCGCTGCCGGGAAACGGCACGGTGATCGAGGTCGGGCAGCACCTGCCGAAAGGCAGCGGCAAACTCGCCAAGACGAGGCTCGCGGAGATCGCCCGCACCGTGTCATCGACCGCGGTCGCTGATCCGCTGGTTCTGCTGCGCGAGCAGAACCGCGAGTTGATGCAGAGTCTGGAGGAGCTCCGCCGGCGGCAGTCCGAAACCGAGCAGCTCAGCCGCGAGCTCGGCGACACCAACCGCGGCGTCGTCGCCCTCTACGCGGAACTCGACGAACGTGCCGAGCAGTTGCGGCGCGCGAGCGAACTGAAGTCGCGGTTCCTCTCCAACATGAGCCATGAGTTCCGCACGCCGCTCAACTCGATCCTGGCGCTGTCGCGGCTTCTGATCGACCGCGTCGACGGCGACCTCACGCCGGAGCAGGAAAAGCAGGTCGGCTACATACGCATGTCCGCGGAAGGACTGCTGGAGCTCGTCAACGACCTCCTCGATCTCGCCAAGGTCGAATCCGGAAAGGTCGACGTGAAAGCGAGTTCCTTCGCGGTGCCGGAGCTGTTCGGGGCATTGCGCGGCGCCCTCAAGCCGCTGCAGACCAACCCCGCGGTGGAACTGATCCTCGACCCCGATCCTGATCTGCCCGAGATGTTCACCGACGAGGCGAAAATCTCGCAGATCCTGCGCAACCTGATCTCCAATGCGCTCAAGTTCACCGAAGCGGGCGAGGTTCGCGTCACCGCCTCGTTCGATCCCGCCTTGGAAAGGATGATTTTTCGCGTGCGCGACACCGGCATCGGGATCGCCCCGAAAGACATGAGCCGCCTGTTCGAAGAGTTCGTCCAGATCGAGACGCCGCTTCAGCGCAAGGTCAAGGGCACCGGGTTGGGTCTGCCGCTGTCGCGCAATCTCGCCATCGTGCTGGGCGGCGACATCAGCGTCGAAAGCGTGCCCGGCCAGGGCTCGGTATTCGCTCTCTCCGTGCCGCATCGCACCCCCGTCGATCCGGCAAAGACGGCGCCGGCCGGGCGCAAACGCGTTCTCATCGTCGATGACGACGTGATGTTTCGCTACGTGTTCCACCAGTTGATCGGCGGCGAAAGCGGCTACGAGATTCTCGAAGCGGTCGATGGGGCGCAAGGCCTGGAGCGCGCGCACGCGGAGCGGCCGGATCTCATCGTGCTCGACCTCAACATGCCGAACGGCGACGGATTCTGGGTCCTGCGCGAACTCGAAAAGGACCGCGAGCTGCGGGCGACCCCCGTGGTGGTCTCGACCTCGCTCGCCATTACCCAGCAATTGAAGGATCGGCTGCCGCCGGGCATCGATATCTTGTCCAAGGAAATGCTGTCGCGCGAGGTGATTGCCAAACTGCTGCGCGCCAAGTTCGAGGCCGCAACGCCATGAACCCGAGCGAAGTCCTCCTGCTCAACGTCGACGACGTCGTTGTCTCACGCTACCCCAAGACAAGGGAGCTACGTCGCCTCGGCTATCAGGTCATCGAAGCGGAAAGCGGCCGCGAGGCGCTGGAGAAAGTCGAGCAGAATCGCCCGTCCCTGGTCCTCCTCGATGTGCAGCTTCCCGACATGAACGGGCTCGAAGTCTGCGCCATCATCAAGCGTTCGTGGCCGGAGATCATGGTTCTCCAGACCTCGGCGAGCTTCACGACCATGGCGGATCGCATCCGCGGCCTCGATCATGGCGCCGACGCCTACCTCGTGCAGCCGGCGGAGCCCGAGGAGCTCGCGGCCACCGTGCAGGCGCTGCTGCGCATCCGCACGGCGGAAGATGCGCTGCGCAAACTCAACGAAAATCTCGAGCAGCGGGTCGACGAGCGCACGCGCGACCTGCTGCACGCGAACGAGCAGCTCCGCAAGGAGATGAAACGTCGCGAGAAAGCGGAAGCGGCGCTGGTCCAGTCTCAAAAGATGGAGGCGATCGGCCAGCTCACCGGCGGGATAGCCCACGATTTCAACAACCTGCTGACGGCGATCGTCGGCAGCCTCGACCTCATCTCCACCCGTTCCGGCGACGAGCGTATCAAACGGCTCGCCGACAATGCGCTCAAGGGCGCGGCGCGCGGCGCCAAGCTCACCGCGCAGTTGCTGGCGTTCTCTCGCGTCCAGAAGCTCGAGACCGAGCCGATCGACATCAACGCCCTGGTGACCGGGATGGGCGAGCTGCTGCGCCAGTCGCTGGGGCCGGAGGTCCGGCTGCAGCTCGCGCTCGGCACGGAGGTCGGCCTCGCGGTCGGCGACGCCAACCAGCTCGAGCTCGCGATCCTCAATCTCGCGATCAATGCGCGCGATGCGATGCCACATGGCGGCGCGGTGACGATCACGACGGCCGACGTGGAGATCGGCAACGACGACGGCGTGTTGGCGCCCGGACGCTATATCAAGATCGCCGTCGAAGATGACGGCACCGGAATGCCGCCCGACGTCGTGGCGCGGGCCTTCGATCCGTTCTTCACCACCAAGCCTCCCGGAAAGGGGACGGGGCTCGGACTCGCCCAAGTCTATGGCATCGCCAAGCAGTGCGGTGGCGAGGCCCGCATCACCAGCGAGCCCGGTCGCGGCACCACGGTCGGCATTTGGCTCGGTCGGACGACGCAGCCGGTCGCCGCCCGAGAAGGCGGCGGCGCTGGGCGTCCAGCGGCCGCACCGACGCGGGGCGAGATCATTCTCGTCGACGACGATCCGGACATCCAACGCCTCCTGCCGGAATTGCTGACCGAGCTCGGCTACCTGGTCAGCGTTGCCGATAGCGGCAGCGCGGGGCTGCGCCTGTTGAACGAGAGACGGCCGGACCTGCTCATTCTGGACTTCGCCATGCCCGAGATGAACGGCGCCGAAATCGCCAAGGTCGTCCGTGCGCGCGATCCGGACCTGCCGATCCTTTTTCTGAGCGGATATGCCGATACGTCGTCGCTGGAATCGGCAGCAGGCGATGCTGCGATCCTGCGCAAGCCGTTCCGTCTGGACGATCTCGCGACGGCGGTCGGAAATGCGATGAAGAATTGATCTTGCATGGCAAGAAGCGAAAAAGCGCCCCTCGCCATCGGGGGTTTTTAGCGATGCATCCAGGAACCCGGCACCCAGGAACCCGCGGGGAACTCCAGCAACGGGACGGAAGATCCGTTCCAGACCGCGCCACTTTTATTTCGCTGGACGCAGCGATCGATGGACGAAGTCGCGTGCCAATCGCAGCCGCGGGAGTTCGGCCAATGCGAATACGGCTTGAAAAGGATCGCAATCGCACCCGCGCCGACGAAAATCGCGACAGCGGTTGCCCAGAAGAGCGCGACTTCCTGCCTGGTCGGGGCCATGCTACGGCTCCTCGAATGGCCGAGGCCGATTGTGGCCGTGGCGCTTTTGATCGATGACGCCCCGGCCCCCGGAGACGAAGAAAATTCCGGGCGCCGGGCTCATCAAACCTGCTTACGCGGCTCTACCTGCCATCGGGTGACGGTGTCAGGCCTGCCTACGGGGCAACAACGCGCCATCGGGTGACCTCATCGAAACGCCTGTCTCCTAAAAATGGTTGCGGCGGGCTCGCGGTGAATTGCGGGGACAACCCCGGCGAGGCGGTCACTACAGTCCTACCGCACACCCTCGATGTCGTTATGGCGCCGGCGCGGCCATTTTCCCGCCGGCTGTCCCGCGCGCGAGAGGGCAGCGCAGGAACCGGCGCCCGCCGCCGCAGTTTGCATTCGATCGCCGCGAGGCCAGCCTGCAAAATAGAAAGCGCGCTGTGACGAGTGCACCCCAAAAACTCTCGCACCGGACCGAACCCAGCTCCCCGCGGGATCGTCCCGGAGCCGCGGGCGAAGGTTCTCCGGCGGGAGAGATTACCGAGCGCGAAGTCCAGGACATCGAGGAGCTGTCGAGCCCGCGCACGCCGGTGATCTACGAGATCGTGCGCCGGCTGGGCGAAGAGGAGATGGCACGACCTGCCACCTCCCTGTGGTGGTCCGGGCTCGCCGCCGGACTTTCGATCAGCTTTTCACTGCTCGCCCAGGCCATCCTGCAATCCCACCTTCCCGATGCACCCTGGCGGCCGCTCGTCACCAGCTTCGGGTATTCGGTCGGATTCATCATGGTGGTGATGGCGCGCCAGCAGCTCTTCACCGAAAACACCATCACAGTCGTCTTGCCGGTGGTTGCCGACTTTTCTCGTAAGAGCCTGGGCACTTTGTGCCGCATGTGGGCGCTGGTGTTCCTCGCCAACATGGCGGGCACGCTGATCGCCGCGCTGTTCTGCACCTTCACGTCGGTGCTTACGCCGGAGCTGCGCGACGCCGTGCTCGAGATCAGCCGCGGCCTCGAGCATCACACCTGGTTGGAGATGGTGACAAGGGCCGTCGTCGCGGGGTTCCTGATCGCCACGATGGTGTGGTTGATCCCTGCGGCGGAATTGGCCCAGTTCTACGTGATCATCATGATGACCTACCTGATTTCGGTCGGCGGCTTCATGCACATCATCGCCGGGAGCATGGAGGCGTTCATGCTGATCCTCAACGGCGACGCCGGGCTGTGGCCCATGGTCGTTCACTTCTTCATCCCGGTGCTGATCGGCAACGTCATCGGCGGCACGGCGCTGTTCGCGCTGATCGCCTACGCTCAGGTGATGCACGAAATTTGAAGACGCGGCGCGCCGTCCGGTCCAGCCCCACGATGACCGCCGCGACCGCGGTGCCCCATGGGACGGCGCCCGGCAACGTGATTTAAAGGGACCCGGTCACGATCCGCGCCGGACCCCGCGCGCCCCAGGCCATTCATCGAGGGTGCGCTGAAAGAGAGCCCGCACGTCGGCGACGTGCCGATCGATATCCTGGAGCCGCCACGGCGTCACGTCGATTGGTGGCAGCACACACACCTGCACCTTGCCGGCACGGAGCAGCAGCGAGTTACGCGGCATCACCTCGTAGGTGTTGCGAATGACCAGCGGCACGATGGGGGCGCCGGCCTGCATCGCAACGTGGAAGGCTCCCTTCTTGAACCGGCCCAGCTTCGGCGTGGGACTGCGCGTCCCTTCCGGGGCAATCACCACGCTCAGCCCGCGCCGGAGCCGATCGACCACCGGCTGCATCATTTCGACGGCGCTGCCGCCATTGCTTCGGTCGACGAACGCAAAGTCCAGCGCGCGCAGGATATGGCCGACCAGCGGAGCCCTGGCCAGCTCCTGTTTCGCGACGGCGGTGATGCCGTGCCTCAGCAGGCTCAAAATGACGTAGGCGTCCGCCGAGCTTTGATGATTGAACAGGAACACCGAGGGCCGGTGCGCCCACAGGTGAGGCTCGCCCTGGACCTCGACCTCGATGCCCGTCATCGCCAGCATGGCATCGCTGCTTCTCGCGCTGACCCACTCGGCCGCACGGCGTTTCTTGCCGGTCGTCACGGCGTAGGCGAGCCCGCCGAGCGAGGTGGCCGCCAGGGCGCCATAGGCACCGAGGCTGCGCGCCAGCGTTCCTGGCGAAGCCCTGCGGCGCGTGAAGCGCAACACCTTCCAGCCCTCGCGACGCGCCGCCTCGAGCAATGCCGGCTTTGGATTCACGGCGGTCGCGTTTCCCACGGTCTCGAGGAACGCGACGTCTTCGTTGCCATTCGCGTAGCCGTAGCTGCGCGCCAACGCGATCTCGCGCCGCGCCGCGAAATCGCGCACGGCTGCGGCCTTGCCGGCGCCCCAGAGCGGCGCGCCCTGGACGGCCCCCGTAAACCGCCCATCCCGCACGATCGCAGCGGTACACAGCAGGTGCTCGATCGCCAATTCCCGCGCGATCGGGGCCGCCTGGTAGCGCGTGGCCGACGACGCGATCGCCACCGTGTGGCCCATTTTCTGATGCGCCTTCACCAGGCTCCAGGCCTCGGGAAAAAGCATCGGCGCTATCTTTTCTCTGAACAAGCGCGACCACAGCTCGGCGACCTCCTGTTCCAGATGACCGGTCCATTCGGCCAGGGCCTTGCCGATGACGACGGCGAACTCCGTCTCGTCCATGTCGCTGCGCCAGGCCATCCGAACGATGTCCGCCGCCTCCCCGAGACTCATCTCTCCGCGACGGAGCCTGTCGGCGAAGAAGGGCACGGCGGAATAGCCGTCGATCAACGTACCGTCGAAGTCGAAGAAGGCGCCGATATGCGGTCCTTTCGGACCCGCTTCAATGGCGGCGACGGCATCGGTCGCGGACATCAGCGCAACATTTGCGCGCGGCGGCGCAGCCGGGGATCGAGGGCGCCGATCGCCTCCACGCCGGCCGGAGCCGGTGCCGTCTCCGCGGCAAACCGGCGTCGCCCATCCGCCAGAGGGTCGGCCTCCGGTCGCGGCAGGCCGCGGCGGGCCGCCATCTTCCATCGTTTCACCACGACTCGCACTTTCGCGACCGACCCAAACCGACAGTCCCGGATGCACTTCGGAACCTTGCGAACGCTAGCATTCTGCCGGATGCCCGAAAAGCCGAAGGCGGCCCGCACGGCAAGCGCATCCGGCGCGAACTCTTCCAAAAACTGGATCGCCGACGCCGTCGCCGTGAAGAATTCATCCGCCTTGAGGGGCATGCTCGGATTTTGGGCGATCGATCGCCCGATGGAAGCGCCGCCGTCGCGGACGGTGGAACCCACCGCCCGCAGCTTGCGCGGGCTATTCGTCGGGCTCTCTGATGACCGCAGGCTCGTCGTCGGCTTCGCCGTCTTCGTCCTCTTCCTCGTCGTTTTCGTCGTCCGGGTCGCGCGGGGGTCGTGCGCGGCCCCTGTCGAGCGCCCAAGCGAACCCGCTCTCATCGATCCATTCGGTCATATGGGCTCCTTTTCGTGCGAAGCAGCGGGGGTCTGGATGGATTGCCCGAAAGCGGTCATAAGGGGCGCATGAGCAAACCCCGAGTCGAATTCAAGTATCACCGCATCGCCGAGGACCAGTGGGAAATCGAGGCCCACTATCCCGGCATGGACATTCGCCACATCAAGGGCTTCAAGAGCAAGGCCGAAGCCGACGAATGGTTGCAGGGCAGCGGGCGGATCGGCTGGCTCAGGTCTCAGGGCTACGCAAAATAGCGTTTTTGGCGCCCGGCACCCGCAATTGTTCCATATTGGCGCGGAACAAATGTGAGCCTCGTTGATTGGTGTGACATGCACCTGTCCACCCCCATGCGTGGCGATGAGGCGCCGGTCGTCGGACCGGTTGCTCCGGTTGCCCCCGTCCCTGCTCCTGCGCAGAACACCAAACCCGCGTCCAAGCCCTCGCCGGAAGGCAGTCCGGATTTTTGGACACACGTCATCCGCTAAGCGGCGTCCATCCAGTCACTTCGGTGGGCTGGCGTCCCCCATTACATGCGGGAGCGAGCGATGATCGAATATCGAATCTGCTTCGTCACTCCCGACGGCCACATCGCGGCCGCGCCCCTCAGGTTCGGCTGCGATGATGATCGTGCTGCGGTGTTGCACGCCCAGAGTTTGGTCGATCGCAACGCTGTCCAGGTCTGGCAGGGCCGTCGATTGGTAACCCGGCTGAAATCGAACCTCGCGGCCTAGGTCCGCATCTACCGATCGGTCCGCACCCGCATCGGTCCGCAGCGCGACCGCTCCCCACCCCAATCGCTCCGCACCCGCCAATCCCTTGGCGGATCGTTCCCATCACGGGTCCGTAGTCCTTCACGGTAGCGGGAAAGCTGGTCGGAGTGGCAGGATTTGAACCTGCGACCCCCTCGTCCCGAACGAGGTGCGCTACCAGACTGCGCTACACTCCGATGTCGCTGGTGGCCGGTCTTATAGCCGCGGCTTCCAGATGCTGCAAGCACCGATCGGGGTTCGCGCCGGCTTTGTCCGGGCCCTGCTGAGGGCCATTGCTCGAAAGGCCCTTGCTCGAGGCCCCTGCTCGAGTGGTCCACAACCCTGCGTTCTGCCGAAGAGCCGGCGCGGAGCCCGTCGCACGACCATGGGGGCTTGGTTTCGGCGGGTGTTGCTGCGAAACCTCACCTTGCCGCATCATGTGCGCTCGGGGAGGAGATCCGCCATGAAAACCATCCGCCTGATCTGGTTCGTGCTGGCTTTCCTGGCCACCCCCGCGCTGGCGCAGGATGCGGGCTACACGGCGCCGGCCGAGTTCATGGACCTGTTCTTCGACTTCACCGGCAGCAACGAGGCCGGTTACCCGGTCGGCCAGCCGACCCTGGGGGAAATGCTCACGCAATCCATGGCCAGGGAAAACGGCGCGCCGGGGCCCCTGGTCATGGTGGTCGGGTCCACCATCTATGTCTACGATTCGGCCGCCGGCGCGCGGCTCGCCGAGGAGCAGTTCCGCGCCGACCGCGCCAGCGGCTTCTACGAGCTCACCGCGATCAGCCACATCGGGCCGGCCCTCGCCTATCTCGCCCAGATCAAGGCCAACGGCGACCCGCGCTGGAAGCCACGCCTCGCCTCGTTGCGCGACCATGCCGTCGCAGTGCGCGCGCTCAACCAGCGCGCCACCGACAACTGGCTCGATGTCCTGAACCAGCCGGCCTGGAGCACCCGCAAAGCGCAGATTCGCGCGCTGGTGGACTATGCCTGCGCCCGCACCGTGAGCTACATCGACGGGCTCGGCGACGGCGACGGCTTCACCCCCGCGGGCGTGAACCGGGACTTCTTCAACGGTAGCACGCCGCAATACCTGATCCCCTTCGTCAATGTGATGATCGGCACCTTCATGCTGGAAGGCCTGCGCGGCGCCAGCGACGTCTACCATGCGCTCGCCCGTCTCAAGCTCGACTGGCCGCGAGCGATGGTGCTGGTGAGCAGCCGCGCCGGAACCAACGTCTCGTCCGGCCTGACCAAAGGCACCAACTGGCTGGTGACGTTCCTCGAGGCCGCGTCCGGCTTCGCCCTGCCCGGCGAGCGCATCAAGATCGTCCCCTATGCGGAAGTGCGGCCCTCGCTCGGACAAGCGAAACTCGCCCCGGAGGATCTCACGTACTATGTGCAGCGCGTGTGGGGGCCGCTGTTCTACCGTACGCTCGTGTCCGACCAGGTGTTCGCGGAAATCCCGACCATCTACCTGCCCGACCGCCCGCCATTGCCCGGCGACTATTTCGTGACCCAGGCCGCGGCGATCGATCAATTCATGATCCGCATGAAGCATTCGCTGCGCGATGCGCGCGAGATGCTGTCCAACACGGTCGCCTTCTGGATGGTGCTCGAACTCGCCCACAAGAACTGGAATGCGGCGATGGTCGATATTCCCGGTCTCACCACCGGCTTTCCGGCCGGCGTCGCCGGCTATCCGCCGGTCGCCCTCAAATAACGCTTCCAACGCCGGCCCGCTCGCACGGCCCGTGCCGCCGGCCTGTACCGTCGCCCTCGGTCCCCGGCAGGAAATTCCGCCAGAGGCCCTCCGCCCCGTTGCGCTCCCGGGCCGCCGGTTCCATATGGGGGCGGCATTTGGGGCAAATCCTGGAGAGAATTCGATGCGTCGCCTGATCACCCGCGTAATGCGGGCAAGCGTCGGCGCGGTGAAGGACGCGAAAAGCGTGTTGGCAGGGGGCGGCCTCGTCGCCTTTCCGACCGAGACCGTCTATGGGCTCGGCGCCGACGCGACCAACGACACGGCCGTCGCCAGACTCTACGCAGTCAAGGAGCGGCCGTCGTTCAATCCGCTGATTGCCCATGTCGCCGATCTCGCGGCGGCGCAGGCGCTGGCGGTGTTCGACGAGACCGCGCTGCGGCTCGCCAAGGCGTTCTGGCCGGGGCCTTTGACGCTGGTCCTGCGCAAGGCGCCGCACTGCCCGGTGGGCCTGCTGGCGACCGCCGGCCTCGACACCATCGCGGTGCGGGTGCCGAGCCATGCGGTCGCGCATCAAATCCTCGCGGCGTTCGGCAAGCCGGTGGTGGCGCCGTCGGCGAACCGGTCCGGCGAGGTGTCGCCGACCACGGCGCAGCACGTTCTCCACGACCTGCGCGACCGCATCGAGCTTCTCATCAATGGCGGGCCCGCCGATTTCGGCATCGAGTCCACCATCGTCGCCTGTGTCGACGGCCCCGTGCTGCTGCGCCCCGGCGCGATCTCCCGCGAAGCCCTCGAAAAGGTCATCGGCCATGCCATCGCCGCGCCGGCGGCGCGCGCCCATGAACGCCATGGGCACCACGAGCCGCACGGGCACGACAGCCATCGCAAGACCGATCCGGGAGGCACCCCGGCGCCGTTGGCGCCGGGCATGCTGCGGTCGCATTACGCGCCGCGGACGCCGCTGCGGCTGAACGCCGCCGACGTGACGCCGACCGAAGCCCTGCTGGCGTTCGGCGGCGCAGCGCCGCGCGGCGCCGCCGACGCGGTGGCGACGCTCAACCTCTCCCCGCGCGGCGATCTCGTCGAAGCGGCCGCCAACCTGTTCGCACAATTGCGCGACCTCGATACCGAAGGCGCGACCGCGATCGCGGTGGCGCCGATCCCCGCGCACGGCATCGGCGAGGCCATCAACGACCGGCTGCGCCATGCCGCCACGCCGCGGCAGGATGAAGCGGAGCCCCACATAGGCTGAGTGGGAAACGGGCCACGTTTCCATCGGCGAGAAATCGACTATCTTCCCGCCATGAACACCCACGTGCGCCCGCCCCTGCCGCCCGAACTCCTGGCGCGCTTCGCCGCCATCGTCGGCGAACGCCATGCCATTACCGACCCGCTCGCCCAGGAGGCCTACCTCGTGGAGGGGCGCGGCCTCTATCACGGCCGCACGCCCGTGGTGCTGCGGCCGAGCTCGGTCGAGGAGGTCGCGGCGATCCTCAAGCTCGCCAACGAGACCGCGACCGCGATCGTGCCCCAGGGCGGCAACACCGGCCTCGTCGGCGGCCAGATCGCGTTCGACGGCGAGGTCGTGGTGGCGCTGACGCGGCTCGACCGCATCCGCGAGGTCGATGCGGCGTCGGGCACCATGACCTGCGAGGCCGGCGTCGTGCTGGTGAAGGCGCAGGAGGCCGCCGCCGCGGTGGACCGCCTGTTCCCGCTGTCGCTCGCCGCCGAGGGCAGCTGCACCATCGGCGGCAATCTCTCCACCAATGCCGGCGGCACCGACGCGGTGGCCTACGGCGTCGCCCGCGACCTCGTGATGGGCGTGGAGGTGGTGCTCGCCGACGGCCGGGTGATGCATCTCCTCAACAAGCTCAAGAAGGACAACACCGGCTACGATCTCAAGAACCTCTTCGTCGGCGCCGAGGGCACGCTGGGCATCATCACCGCCGCGGTTCTCAAGCTGTTTCCGGCGCCCAAGAGCATGGAGACCGCCTTCGTCGGCGTGCCGTCACCGGATGCGGCGCTCGCCCTCCTCGGCCTCGTGCAGGAGCGCACCAACCGCGCCGCGACGAGCTTCGAGCTGATCTCGCGCACCGCGCTCGAATTCGGCGTGCGCCACGGCCCCGGTTGCCGCGACCCGCTGGCCTCGCCGCACCCGTGGTACGTGCTGGTGCAGGTCTCGTCGGCGGCGAGGCAGGACCTGCGGGTGCTACTGGAAGAGACCCTCGAGACGGCGATGGAGCACGGCTTCGTCAACGACGCCACCATCGCCGACAGCATCGAGCATCGCCGCGCCTTCTGGCACCTGCGCGAGATGCTCCCGGAATCGCAGAAGCCCGAAGGCGGCTCCATCAAGCACGACATCTCGGTGCCGATCGCGGCGGTGCCGGAATTCCTGCGCGAGGCCGACGCCGCGGTGGCGGCGCTCATCCCCGGCAGCCGGCCGGTGCCGTTCGGCCATCTCGGCGACGGCAACATCCACTACAATGTGAGCCAGCCGGTCGGCGCCGACACCAAGGCCTTCCTCGACCGTTGGTACGAGATGAACGCCGCAGTCCATGGGGTGGTGGCGAAATTCGGCGGCTCGATCTCGGCCGAGCACGGCATCGGCGTGATGAAGCGCAAGCTGCTGCCGCAGGTGAAGGACCCGGTCGCGCTCGATCTGATGCGCGCCCTCAAGCACACCCTCGACCCCAACGGCATCCTCAACCCCGGCAAGGTGATTTGAGTCGCGCGCACAGCACGCACGGCTTGCTCTCTCGGCCCAACCCGCAGGCATCGCCGGGTTCGAACCTCACCGGGACGGAAGAAACTTCCTTTTGGACCTTATCCTGAGGAGCGTCCGAAGGACGCGTCTCGAAGGATGGCCAAGCACGCTGCAGTCTATGGCCATGCTTCGAGACGCCGTGCTGCGCACGGCTCCTCAGCATGAGGTCGGTGGGATTCACGTCTGCGATGAAGCGCCCTCAGAACAACGAGGCTTGCCCGTCGTCCTTCTTGGGCTTGGCCGCGCGGGGAACAGGCGTCGGTAGCGGCTGCGACCCCAGCGGCGCGATGACGGTGGCCGAATCGTTCGCGGTGCGGTTGACCGCGGTCGAGATCTCGTAGGCCTCGAACAGGTCCTCGGGCGCCGGCGCGATCAGCGCCGTGGCGGTGAGGGCGTCGACCCGCGTGCAGTCGAGCCAGAGATCAAAGGCCTCCGGCGCGATCACCACGGGCATGCGGTCGTGGAGTGGTGTCAACAGGCGGTTCGCCGCCGTAGTGACGATGCAGGCGGTGTCGATCTCCTCGCCGTTCGGGCCGGTCCAGGTTTCCCACAGGCCGGCGAAGGCGACCGGCCGGGCGTCCCGCGGGCGGATGCAGAACGGGCGCTTGCGCCCGGCCTCCGCCTTCCACTCGTAGAATCCGTCGGCGGGAAACAGGCAGCGTCGCCGCCGCATGGCGTTGCGGAACGCCGGCTTCTCGTTGAGCGTTTCGCCCCGCGCATTGATCAGCAGCGAGAAGGCATTGGTGTCCTTGACCCAGGCCGGGATCAGCCCCCAGCGCATCAGGGCGAACGACCGCGCGCCGTTGTCCTGCCGCACCACCGGCACCGGCTGGGTCGGCGCGATGTTGTAGCGCGGCGGAAAATCCGGCTCCTCCGCATAGCGGAACAGGGCGCGAATCGCTTCCGGCGCGGAGGTGATGAGATACCGACCGCACATTTCGTCATGATATCCTATTTCGACGCCCGGACGACCGATGCAGGGCCGCCGGCCGGACCGTTGTCGATCGGGCCGGCGAGTTCATGAAATCGTGCCGCCGGCCGGGCGGCGCAAGACCGGTCGCGCAACACAGGTGGTGCGAGATCGGTTGCACAGACAGGTTGCACAGGTCAGGTTGCATATGACGGTATTCATCGCTCTGCTGCGTGCCGTGAATGTCGGTGGGACTGGAAAGTTGCCCATGGCCGACCTCAAGGCCATGTGCGAAAGGGCGGGCGGCGCGCGGGTGCGCACCTACATCGCCAGCGGCAACGCCGTCTTCGAGAACGGTCGGTCGGAAGCGGCGGTGAAGGCGGCCCTCGAAGCCCACCTGGAAGCATACGCAGGCAAGCCGGTGCGCGTCCTGCTGCGCACTTCGGCGGAAATGACCACGGTGCTGACGGCGAACCCGTTTCCACAGGCCGCGGCCAACCGGACGCTCGCGGTGTTTCTCGATGCGCCACCGCCCGGCGACGCCCTCGACCACATTACCGGCCGGAACGGCGAGGACGTCGCGCTCGGCGTGCGCGAGATCTACATCCATTACGGCGACCGGATGGCGACGTCGAAATTGAAAATCCCGGCCGCCAGGACCGGAACCGCCCGCAACATGAACACGGTGGCCAAGCTCGTCGAGATAGCAGAGGCGTTGTGATTTCGACCGGCCGCGGTAAATCACGTCGCCCGCCTGCCCTCCGCGCCCGGGCGCAATGCAACATTCACGCAAGGAACAGGTGACCAACATGGCGACCATCGGCTTCATAGGCCTCGGCAACATGGGCGGGCCCATGGCCGCGAACCTCGTCAAGGCGGGTCATGCGGTCACCGGCTACGACATCAACCCCGCCGCGCGCGACGCGCTCGCCGCGGCCGGCGGCCGGACGGCGGCAAGCGCTGCCGAAGCGGCCAGGGGCGCCGATGTCGTCATCACCATGCTTCCGGCCGGCGCGGAGGTCCGCGAGGTCTGGCTGCACCAGGGCGGTCTCATCGAGGTGGTGGCGGGCGCGCGCCCGTTGCTGATCGATTGCTCCACCATCGACGTCGACAGCGCCCGCGCGGTGACGGCGGCGGCCGCGGCCGCCGGCCTCGCGATGCTCGATGCCCCGGTGTCGGGCGGCACCCTGGGCGCCGCCAACGCGACCCTCACCTTCATGGTCGGCGGCACCGAGGAGGCGTTCGCGCGGGGCCAGCCGCTCCTCGCCGCGATGGGAAAGAACATCTTCCACGCCGGCGGGCCGGGCGCCGGCCAAGCCGTCAAGATCTGCAACAACATGATGCTGTCGGTCAACATGGTCGGCGTCGCCGAGGGCTTCCTGCTCGCCCAGAAGCTCGGCCTCGACTGGGGCAAGCTCCACGAGATCTGCTCGACCGCCAGCGCCAATTCCTGGGCGCTGTCGACCTACTGCCCGGCCCCGGGCCCGGTGCCGAGCGCGCCGTCGAACCGCGACTACGCGCCCGGCTTCATGACCCAGCTCATGATCAAGGACGTCCGGCTCTCGCAGATGGCGGCGGAGGAGACGGGCTCGCCGACCCCGCTCGCGGCGATGGCACTTTCGTTCTATGAGAAGGCGGCGGCAGCCGGCGACGCGGCCAAGGACTTCTCGGTCGTATTCCGCTGGCTCGCCCGACAAAAACGCGAATAAGAACCAGGGACGGAGCGCCATGGCGGGGCAAGAGTTCAAGGCGGCACGGGATTTCCTGCTGGCGCATCGCACCGACTACGCCACCGCCTATCGCGATTTCCGCTGGCCGGCGCCGTCCCATTTCAACTGGGCGCTCGATTGGTTCGATGCGGAGCTCGCCCGCGGCGACAGTGCCGCCCGGCCCGCGCTCGTCATCGTCGGCGACGGCGCCACGTCGGTGAGCTTTGCCGCGCTCTCCGAACGCTCGAACCGCGTCGCCAATGCATTGCGTGGGCTCGGGGTCAAACGGGGCGACCGCGTCCTGCTGATGCTCGGCAACGTCGCGCCGCTGTGGGAGACGATGCTCGCGGTGATGAAGCTCGGCGCGGTGGTGATTCCCGCGGCGACCCTGCTCACCCCGTCCGATCTCGCCGACCGCTTCGAGCGCGGCCAGGCCCGGCATGTTGTCGCCTCCGCCGCCGACGCGCCGAAGTTCGAGGGATTCGAGCACGGGCTGACGCGCATCGCGGTCGGCGACGCACCGCCGGGCTGGCGCCGCTACGACGATCTCCTGGAAGCTTCGGCGGCGTTCGTTCCCGACGCCCCGACCGCCGCCGACGATCCGATGCTGCTCTACTTCACGTCGGGGACGACGGCGAAGCCTAAGCTGGTGCTGCACTCGCACCGCTCCTACCCGATCGGCCACCTCGCGACCATGTTCGCCATCGGCCTCATGCCCGGCGACGTGCATCTCAACGTCGCCTCGCCCGGCTGGGCGAAACATGCCTGGAGCTCCTTCTTCGCACCGTGGAACGCCGGCGCGACGGTGTGCGCCTACAACCAGCCGCGATTCGACGCCAAGGCCCTGCTCGAGGTGCTGGCGCCGCACCGCGTCACGTCGCTGTGCGCCCCACCGACGGTGTGGCGCATGCTCATCCAGGAAGACCTGAAAGCGGTCGCCAACGGCTTGCGCGAGGTGATCGCCGCCGGCGAGCCGCTCAACCCCGAGGTCATCGACCGGGTGCGGGAGGCCTGGGGCCTTACCATCCGCGACTTCTACGGCCAGACCGAAACCTCGGCACAGATCGGCAACACGCCGGGCCAGCCGGTGAAGGCGGGCTCCATGGGCCGTCCCCTGCCCGGCTTTCGCATCCGCCTCATCGGCGCCGGAGACCGGGACGCCGACGAAGGCCAGATCGCCATCGCCCTCGACCCTGCGCCCGCCGGCCTGATGCGGGGCTATCAGCAGGAGGACGGCAGCATCGCCGGGCTCACCGGCGCGGTCTACCGCACCGGCGACGTCGCCACCCGCGACGCCGACGGCTACATCACCTATGTCGGCCGCGCCGACGACATCTTCAAAGCCTCCGACTACCGCATCAGCCCGTTCGAGCTCGAAAGCGTGCTGATCGAGCATCCCGCCATCGCCGAGGCCGCCGTGGTCCCGGCGCCCGATCCGATGCGGCTCGCGGTCGCCAAGGCCTATGTCTCCCTCGTCGCCGGGGTGCCGCGCGACCGCGCCACGGCGCTGTCGATCTTCCAGCACATCCGCGACCGCCTGGCGCCGTTCAAGCGCGTGCGCCGGCTCGAATTCGCAAATCTGCCCAAGACGATCTCGGGGAAGATCCGACGCGTCGAGCTGCGCCGCGAAGAGGAGAGCCGGGCCGCCGGCGGCGCCCGCGAGACGACCGAATTCCGCGAGGAGGATTTTCCCGAGCTCAAGCAGGGGTAAATTGGCGCATGCACGCCCGTGGGTTCGTCATCGTCCGGCGCGGCACGTTCTCATGACGGGTTTCGCGGGAGCGCAACCCGTCCTACAGTCGCGGACATGATCGGGACAGTGAATCGGTGGCGCGGAATGGCCATCTGGGCCGCCGCGGCGTTTGCCGCGCTGTCGGCGCAGGCCGCGCTCGCGCAGGACCAGCAGCCGACGCGCGAGGAGATCATCGAATCGCTGCGGGCCAAGCAGCTCACCCGGTGCCCCCGCTTCGATCCGAAGGAAGGGTGCGGCGTCGCCCCGGTTGCCGGCATCGACGTCGAGGTCCAGTTCGACAGCGGCTCCGCCACCCTCGGCACCGCGGCGAAGGCGTGGCTCGTGGACCTCGGGACCGTGCTCCTCAAATCGGAAGCCAAGGGCGTGAGACTGCTGGTCGCCGGCCACGCCGACGCCCAGGGCGGCGACGACTACAATCTGCGCCTCTCGCAACGTCGCGCCGACGCGGTGAAACGGGTTCTCATCGCCAGGTTCAAGCTCCCTGGCGAGGCCGTCGTCGCGGTGGGCTATGGCAAGACCCAGCCGAAGAATCCCGCCGATCCGTTCGCGAGGGAGAACCGCCGGGTCGAAGTTTCGGCAGCCGGCGATCGCCCCGCGGCCGCCTCGGGACGGCCCTGAGGCATGGTGGACGGGCGAAGCTATCCGGCCCGGCCGATCCTTGCGGTCAGCGCCGCCATCATCCGCGACGGCAAGGTGCTGATCGTGCGGCGCGCCCGGCCGCCGGCGCAAGGGGTCTATACGCTTCCGGGCGGCGGCGTCGAAGTCGGCGAAAGCCTCACCGAAGCGGTAGCGCGCGAGGTGATGGAGGAGACCACGCTCACCGTCGAGCCGGTCGCCCTCGCCGGGTATCGCGAGGCCATCGTCCGCGACGGCGACGGCCGGGTCGAGCGGCACTTCGTGATCCTGCCGTTCGCCGCGCGCTGGCTCGCCGGAGAGCCGAGACTCAACGAGGAGTTGTCCGAGGCAACCTGGCGCAACCCCTCCGAGCTCGCCGGATTGAAGACCACCCAGGGCCTCGCCGAGATCGTCGCCGCGGCCTATGCGCTGATCGGCGCCGGCCCGCGAGAAGCATAAACCGCGGCCTTGAAGTCGCCGCGGTGCCGGGGCATAGGGGGGACCCAGGCGGAAAGAACATGAACAAACGGGCACTTATCCTCGTCCTCGTCGTCCTCGGCTTCGCCGGGGGCCCGGCCCGCGCAGTCGACGTGGCGCCGTTCGACCCCGTTCTGGAGAGGCTCGCCGAGATCCTCGGCAGCCTGCACTACCTGCGCGGGGTGTGCGGCTCCAACGAGGGCGCCAAATGGCGCACCGAGATGCAGGCCCTGGTCGACGCCGAGGCGCCGACAGGCCCGCGGCGCACCCAGATGGTCGCCCATTTCAACCGCGGATACCGAACCTTCGAGCAGTCCTATCGGACCTGCACGCCGGCGGCCGACCTCGCGATCCGCCGCTATCTCGAGGAAGGGTCCAAGATCGCCCGCGAGGTCACCGCCCGCTACGGCAACTGAGTGGCAGGGCTGCGTCGCCCCCCCGCTTCGTTAGGTTTCGGGTCGGTGCCTGGACCCAAGGACTTGGACCAAAGCCCGCAAATGCCTTCGGCCGGGGTGCGGGCATTCCACCTCATGCCGCAATCGAGAGAACCGATGAAGCTCAACAGGCTGCTGTGCGCGCTCGCCGTCACCTTCGCCTTCGCCGGACTGCCGATGGCCGCATCGGCCGTCGACGGCGACATCCTGTCCAGGGACGCGGTGCTCCGCGACCCGGATGCCCCGGCGCTGGGAAACCCGCAGGGCGACATCACCATCGTCGAATATTTCGACTACCAGTGTCCGTACTGCAAGAAGGCCGCCCCGGACCTCACACAGGTCGCCCACGAGGACGGCAAGGTGCGGCTCGTGCTCAAGGACTGGCCGATCTTCGGCCCGGTGTCGGCCTATGCCGCCAAGATGGTCCTCGCCGCAAAATTCCAGGACAAGTACGAAGCCGCGCACGACGCGTTGATCGCGGCGAAGGCCAAGCTCACCGAGCCCGCGATCGACGAGATCCTCGGCAAGGCCGGCGTCGACGTCGCAAAGGCAACCGCCGACCGCGAGGCCCATGCCGCGGAGATCGACGCCCTGATGGCCCGCAACGACGCCCAGGCCCGCGCCTTCGGTTTTCGGGGCACACCGGCCTTCATCATCGGCACCTTCAGGGTGCCGGGCACGCTCAATGTCGCGAGCTTCAAGCAAGCCATCGCCGATGCGCGGAAGGCGGCGGCGGAGCCGAAGTGACGTGAAGACGTCGGGAGACGCACAGCAGATCTCGTCCTCGCCGTCTAAAATTCAAATGATCTCGACGTGGCGCGGCTCCGCTTTGCGTACGGCTTCAATGGGGATTGCACGATCGAACGTGACCAGGCGCCCACTGTGCTCAACGGCCAGTGCGAGCAGGTAAATGTCGGTGAGTTGCTTTGGACCAAGGACATATGCGCGATTGATCACATGATCGTCGAGAAGTGAGACGTCATCCGGCCAGAACACGTGGTCATCAGTCTGCGTGCTGCGGCGCGGGTGTTCAAACGGCGGCGCCAACCGAAATCGGAAACGAATAGCTCGGCTGTGAGACAATCCGCAGAAATCCGTTCTGCGTCAGGGGGCATGACGACCACGCGGTGGCCCATTCTAGGACCACCATTGTAACGCTCGGGCATGATGAATGTGTTCGGCGTCGAGCAGCGCGATGAGAACGTTGAGATCAAACAACGCTCGCACTAGCGGGTTACTCTTCTTCGGCCAGTCGATCAACAAGTTCGGGTGTCACGACACCGCCGCGCTTCGGCAGGATCGCAAGACCGTGTCGGTACATGACTTTCCTGGTGGGGGATTCGGTAAGCGCCTTGCGAACCAAGTCGGAAATCACCTTACCGGCCGTTGTTTTCCGACCCGCGGCCAGTTCTTTTGCCGCCGCCAGCACGTCGTCATCAATCTCGAGTGTGGTGCGCATGCATCTGATGTTAGTGCATCAGATGCATGCAGCAAGGCTCTGCAAAAAGTGGTTTTTCCAGTCGCGTTCCAACATCGACGCTGCCGCGACCTGAGAGCCCCTGGGGCGTCGGGCGGACGTGCCCGTCTCCCTCACACCGGCAGATTGTCGTGCTTCTTCGCCGGCATTTCGACCTGCTTGCCGCGCAGCATGCCTAGCGCGCGGGCGATCCGGCGCCGGGTGGCGCGCGGCATGATCACCTCGTCGATGTAGCCGCGCTCGGCGGCGACGAACGGGGACAGGAAGCGATCCTCGTATTCGCGGGTGCGCGCGGCGATCTTCTCGGCGTCGCCGATGTCGGCACGGAAGATGATCTCGACGGCCCCCTTGGCGCCCATCACCGCGATCTGCGCGGTCGGCCAGGCGTAGTTCACGTCGGCGCCGACATGCTTGGAGGCCATCACGTCATAGGCGCCGCCGAACGCCTTGCGGGTGATCAGGGTCACCAGCGGCACGGTGCACTGGCTGTAGGCGAACAACAGCTTCGCCCCGTGCTTGATGAGCCCGCCATATTCCTGGGCAGTGCCGGGAAGAAAGCCCGGCACGTCGACGAAGGTGACGATCGGGATGTCGAAGGCGTCGCAGAACCGCACGAAGCGCGCCGCCTTGCGGCTGGCGTCGGCGTCGAGCACGCCCGCGAGCACCATCGGCTGGTTGGCGACGAAGCCGACGGTGCGGCCGGACAGCCGGCCGAAGCCCGTCACCATGTTGCGCGCGAACGCCGCGCTGATCTCGAAGAAATCGCCCTCGTCGGCGACCTTCAGGATCAACTCCTTGATGTCGTAGGGCTTGTTGGGATTTTCCGGCACCAGCGTGTCGAGCGAGGGGTCCTCGCGCTCGATGTCGTCGAACGAGGGCCATTCCGGCACGCCGGAGCTGGCGCTGGCGGGCAGGAAGTCGATCAGCCGGCGCATCTGCAGCAGGCATTCGACGTCGTTCTCGTAGGCGCCGTCGGCAACCGAGGATTTGGTGGTGTGCACCGAGGCGCCGCCGAGCTCCTCGGCCGTGACCACCTCGTTGGTGACGGTCTTCACCACGTCGGGGCCGGTGACGAACATGTAGCTCGTGTCCTTCACCATGAAGATGAAGTCGGTCATCGCCGGCGAGTAGACGTCGCCGCCGGCGCACGGGCCCATGATCACGGAAATCTGCGGGATCACCCCGGAGGCGATGACGTTGCGCTTGAACACCTCGCCGTAACCGCCCAGCGCGGCGACGCCTTCCTGGATGCGCGCGCCGCCGGCATCAAACAGGCCGATGATCGGCGCCCGCGCCTTCATGGCCATGTCCTGGATCTTGATGATCTTCTGGGCATGGGTTTCGGACAGCGAGCCGCCGAACACGGTGAAATCCTTGGCGAAGGCGAACACCGTGCGGCCGTTCACCGTGCCCCAGCCAGTGACGACGCCGTCGCCGGAGATTTTGGTCTTTTCCATGCCGAAATCGGTGGCACGGTGCTCGACGAACATATCGAACTCTTCGAACGAGCCCTTGTCCATCAACAGCTCCAGGCGCTCCCGCGCCGTGAGCTTGCCGCGCTTGTGCTGGGCATCGATGCGCGCCTGACCGCCCCCGATTCGCGCGCTGGCACGACGGGTTTCGAGCTTTTCCCTGATGTCTTTCATGCGTGTCCGCTCCGCCCGGCCGTTCCGGAATAGCATGACGGGCCGGTTCACGGAACGGCGCGCGCAATGCTGCCGCTAAGCTTTTGGTGCAACGCGACGATGGTGCCGGGAGCCGCCGGCGTCGCGGCGGCCGTCAATTCGCAAGACGCAGTTCGGAAATCGCACGCCGTCCCGCCGCTTCATCGAGGGGTACGAAATCGACCGGGCCCGGATTGCTGCTCCCGGAGGTCGCGATGGCCGTCACAGCCATGCCGGTGAGCCCGACGAAAGATCCGACCATCATCGCCTTGCTCCGATCGCTCTGGCGGGTCACGAAAAAATACGTGCGCCCGGGCGCCACATTGATTTCCTGCTTGGTCACGCCCGGAAAGTCCCACGCGTTCACCGAGAGCTCATGACGGCCGGCAGGACGATCGCCGTACACAAAGGTACCCGTTTTCAGCTGGCCGATCGGCTCGTCATCCAGGCTCACGGGAAAAGCGCGATCGAAAGGACCCGCATATCCCTTCTCCAGGAGCACCACGATTCGTGCCTGCCCATTCTTCGGGCCACCGTAGGTCTGTGAAACGGATGCGAAGTCCAAGCCGTCTCTCGTGCTGGCGCAGCCGCAGAGCACGGCCGCCGCGATCACCACCCCGACAGTCCGAAACATCAGGCGCCCCTGGAAATTCGCTCGCATGGAGACACCCGCAGATATGTCGATGCTTCTCCGCGATGCAACTTCTAGCATAGGTAAAGCGTCGGACAACCGGTTTCCCGCCTCCCCACGCGGACTGGCGGGCCTCCCAGGCTCCGGTTCCGGTCCGGTTCCGGCTCGGGCTGGGCGAGCTAAACCTCGGGGACTTCGACCAGCACCTTGGCCGCTGCGGTCATTTCCGCGTGACGCAGCGTCCGGCGCTCGAGGGCGAGGGCATCCTCGCCCCACAGTTCGGTATTCCAATCCTCGTCCACATTGGCCGCGGTCCAGGCGGCCTCGCAGGTCAGGGCGCCCCGCGCCAGCGCCAGCGCCAGCAGCGCCGACCCGGTGAGCGTCGTCGCCGCGTGGACCGCCCCGAGCCTCCAGGGATCCCTGGGGATCGCGGCGCGCGCAGCGGCTATTGCCTGCTCGGGCTGCAGGAGCGGCATCACGCCGGTGCCGGTGACGAAGCGGGCGCCGAGCGCCTCCTGCGCCCATCTGAGCACCGGGTCCCACAGCTGCCGCTGGCGCTCCACCAGCCGCTCGGGACCCTCGGCCCGGTAAAACAAGAGGTCGGAGCCGAGGTATTTCGCGACTTCGGCTGCCACCGCGTCGGACGCCGTGGCGACGCCGTCGATGATGGTGTTGGCGAGCCGCGTCAGCGGCATGTGGGCGGGATCGATGAACTCGCCCTGGGCATCCCATTCGGCAGCGGCGGCCTGCGCCAACGCCCGGTTGGGAAACGCGAGCGGATGACGTGCCGGGGTACGGACCGGACGGCCGTCGAGGGCGATCTCGAAGCCATCGGAAGCTTCGACCACGCCGGCCGTCTCATAGAAGCGCCGCCTGAGCGCCCGCATGTTGCGCCGCGCCAACTCGGTCGGATCGGCGGGAGGGTCGGAAGCGATGGGTTCGAAGATGTCGCGCATGGGGCCCGTCAGGTGCGGCGTTGCCGGGAGGTCGTGCGGAAGGTCCCTCGTCGGAGGCGCACGAACTTTTGATATGTCGCATCGGCATGGCAGAAAGTCAGCAGCAGACTTTCGGTCCGGCTCCTGCCCGACAGGGGCGGATGAACGCGGCCCCATGCCAGCGCTGCGAGAGCGCCTGCAAGGTGTGATCACAACGTGATTCGGCGCGTGCGGACCTCGTCCCACCGCATCGCACTGCATCCATGCCGCGGCGCAAGAACATTCACCATTGCACGTTATTTCCGCAGCGATGGCGCGACCACAATTCCGCCATGCGGGTTGCGGCAGTAGGACTGATCGTTTATGCGGATGACCGTGAACTCGGATCGGCGGGGTTTAAGAAAGACCGACCGGAGGGAAAACGGCTTGCTTCCGCTGGTGCGTGGCCTGCGTGAATGCGGCGCGAGGAGTGAATGGAACCTACCAACATTGCGGCGCCCGACTACTTCCACAAGGTCGTCGATTGCCAGTGGGCGTGCCCCGCCCATACCCCGGTTCCCGAATACATCAGGTTGATCGCGGCCGGGCGCTACTGCGACGCCTACATGATCAACTGGAAGTCCAACGTGTTTCCCGGCGTGCTCGGGCGCACCTGCGACCGGCCCTGCGAGCCTGCCTGCCGGCGCGGCCGCGTCGAGAACGAGCCGGTTGCGATCTGCCGGCTCAAGCGCGTCGCCGCCGACTACAAGGGCGACGTGAAGGCGCGCATGCCGCCCCCTGCGCCCCACAAGAACGGCAAGCGCATCGCCCTCGTCGGCGCCGGCCCCGCCTCGCTCACGGTGGCGCGCGATCTCGCGCCGCTCGGCTACCAGTGCACGGTGTTCGACGCCGACGCCAAGGCCGGCGGCATGATCCGCACCCAGATTCCGCGATTCCGGCTGCCCGAGCAGGTGATCGACGAGGAATGCGACTACATCCTCGACCTCGGCGTCGATTTCCGCTCCGGCACCCGCATCGACAGCCTCAAGGCGCTGCTCGGCGAAGGCTGGGACGCGGTGTTCGTCGGCTCCGGCGCGCCGCGCGGACGCGATCTCGATCTCCCGGGCCGCAAGGAGGCCGCCGCCAACATCCACATCGGCATCGACTGGCTCTCCAGCGTGTCGTTCGGCCACATCACCAAGATCGGCCGCCGCGTCATCGTGCTCGGCGGCGGCAACACCGCCATGGACTGCTGCCGTTCCTCGCGCCGTCTCGGCGGCGAGGAGGTCAAGGTGGTGGTGCGCTCCGGTTTCGCCGAGATGAAGGCATCGCCGTGGGAAAAAGAGGATGCCATGCACGAAGGCATCCCGATCCTCAATTTCCTGGTGCCGAAGTCGTTCACCCACGACAACGGCCGGCTCACCGGCATGATGTTCGAGAAGGTCCGGGCCGAGTACGACGCCAAGGGCCGTCGCAACCTCGTGCCCTCGGGCGAGCCTGACGAGCACATTCCCTGCGACGACGTGCTGGTCGCCGTCGGCCAAGAGAATTCGTTCCCCTGGATCGAGCGCGACGTCGGCATCGCGTTCGACAAGTGGGACATGCCCAAGGTCGACCCCAAGACCATGGTCTCCACCAACCCCAAGGTCTTCTTCGGCGGCGACGCCGCGTTCGGGCCGAAGAACATCATCTGGGCGGTGGCGCACGGTCACGAGGCCGCGGTGTCGATCGACAAGTTCTTGTCCGGCGAGGACATCAACGACCGTCCGCTGCCGGCGGTCGAAGTCGTCAGCCAGAAGATGGGCATCCACGAGTGGAGCTACGACAACGACATCTCCGCCGACCGCCGTTTCCGGGTGCCGCTGCGCGACAAGGTGGTGGCGCTCGCCGACATCAAGGCCGAGGTCGAACTCGGCTTCGATGACCGGCTGGCGCTGAAGGAGGCGCACCGCTGCCTCAACTGCGATGTGCAGACGGTGTTCACGGCGTCGCTGTGCATCGAATGCGACGCCTGCGTCGACATCTGCCCGATGGACTGCATCACCTTCACCGCCAACGGCGACGAGGCCGATCTGCGGCACCGCCTCAAGGCCCCGGCGCCCAACCCGACCCAGGACATCTATGTGGCCGAAGGCCTCAAGACCGGGCGGATCATGGCCAAGGACGAAGACGTGTGCCTGCACTGCGGGCTGTGTGCCGAGCGCTGCCCGACCGGCGCCTGGGACATGAAGAAGTACCTCATCGAAATGACTCACGCGGGAACGACATGCCAACACGAAGCCCAATCGGCAGCGTAAACGACTTCGTCGTCCGGTTCGCCAACGTCAACGGCTCCGGCTCGGCGAGCGCCAACGAGTTGTTCGCCCGCTCGGTGCTGCGGATGGGCGTGCCGGTGTCGGCGCGCAACATCTTTCCATCCAACATCCAGGGCCTGCCGACCTGGTACGAGGTGCGGGTCTCCGACGCCGGCCACCTCGGCGCGCGCGGCGGCCTCGACCTCATGGTCGCGATGAATCCGCAGACCTGGGACCGGGACGTCGCCGGCATCGATCCCGGCGGCTATCTGTTCTACGATTCGACGAAGCCGATGCCGGCGTCGAAATTCCGCGACGACATCACGGTACTCGGCGTGCCGCTCACCGAGATCTGCAATCGCGAATACACCGATCCCCGCCAGCGCCAGCTGTTCAAGAACATCATCTATCTCGGCGCCCTCTCGGCTTTGCTCGACATCGACACCCAGGTGATCGTGACGCTGTTCAGCGAGCAGTTCAAAGGCAAGGAGAAGCTGATCGGCGCCAACGTTCATGCGCTCCACCTCGGTCGCGACTGGGTGACCATGAACATGGAAAGCCCGTGCGGCCTCAAGGTGCGACGGTCCGACAAGGTGGGCGACCGCATCTATATCGACGGCAACTCGGCCGCCGCGCTCGGCGCCGTCTATGGCGGCGCGACCGTGTGCGCGTGGTATCCGCTGACGCCGTCGTCCTCGCTCGCCGACGCCTTCAACAGCTACTGCGGCAAGCTGCGCACCGACCGCGACGACAAGAAAAAGAAATACGCCATCATCCAGGCCGAGGACGAGATCGCCTCGATCGGCATCGTCATCGGCGCCGGCTGGAACGGCGCCCGCGCCTTCACCGCGACCTCCGGCCCCGGCATCTCGCTAATGCAGGAATTCTTCGGGCTCGGCTATTTCGCGGAAATTCCCGCGGTTATCTTCGACGTGCAGCGCGCCGGCCCTTCGACCGGCATGCCGACCCGCAACCAGCAGTCCGACGTGATCGCCACCGCCTATGCCTCGCACGGCGACACCAAGCACGTGGTGCTGTTCCCGGAGAATCCCGGCGAGACCTTCGAGTTCGGGGCTCAGGCCTTCGACCTCGCCGACCGCCTGCAGACGCCGGTGTTCGTGCTGCTCGATCTCGAGATCGGCATGAACCAGCATCTGTGCGCGCCGCTCAAATGGGACGACACCCGCAAATACGACCGCGGCAAGGTGATGACCGCGGCCGACCTCGACGCCGGCAGGGACTTCGGCCGCTATCTCGACGTCGACGGCGACGGCGTCGCGTTCCGCACCCTGCCGGGCGCCCATCCGACCAAGGGCGCCTATTTCACCCGTGGCACCTCGCGCGACCGTTACGCCCGCTACACCGAGGACGGCGCGGCCTATGTCGACAACATGCAGCGCCTGCTGCGCAAGTTCGAGACCGCGAAAGGCCTGGTGCCGCGCCCGATCCGCCGCAACGCCGAGAAACCGACCAAATACGGCGTCATCTATTACGGCTCGACCGCGCCGGCCATGGACGAGGCGATCACCATCCTCGAGGACGGCGGCAACCGCCTCGACATGCTGCGCGTGCGGGCGTTTCCGTTCCACCAGGACGTCACCGAATTCATCGTCGAGCACGACTTCGTGTTCGTGGTCGAGCAGAACCGCGACGCCCAGCTGCGCTCGCTGGTCGTCAACGAATGCGGCATCGACCCCGTGCGCCTGGTGCCGATCCTGCACTACGACGGCACGCCGATCACCGCGCGCTTCATCGCCGGCGCGATCGGCGAGCACCTCGACGCGCTGAAAGTCACGCCGCTGCGCGTGGTGCGCAACCAGACCAAGGCGTAGCGCCAAGGCGCAGCCGAGCCGCTCCCTCCATCGCTGCGGGGAAATGCAGCGCCGGTAGCTGTGCGCCGTGGCTCTCTCGATGCGGCACGGCGTGGGACCGATTTCAGCAAGCCCCCTCCTCCTCTCGGCGGCACGCCGTGGGACCAATTCAGCAAGCCCCCTCCCCACCCTCCCCCGCAAGGCGGGAGAGGGAGTCCAAGGCCGTGCCCTACGAGAAGCTCGACCACAAAGATCGGCGATCAGCGCGTCCGCCAGCCTGCTCCCTCCACCGCTTGCGGGGGAGGGTTGGGGAGTGGGAATGCAGCGCCGGCAACTGGCACGGCGGCTCTCTCGATGCGGCACGGCGTGGGGCCAATTCAGCAAGCCCCTTCTCCCCCTCTCGGCGACACGCCGTGGGACCAATTCAGCAAGCCCCCTCCCCACCCTCCCCCGCAAGGCGGGAGAGGGAGTCCGAGGCCGTGCCCCACGAGAAGCTCGACCACAAAGATCGGCGATCAGCGCGTCCGCCAGCCTGCTCCCTCCACCGCTTGCGGGGGAGGGTTGGGGAGGGGGAATGCAGCGCTGGCGGCTGGCGCCTTGGCTCTCTCGATGCGGCACGGCGTGGGGCCAATTCAGCAAGCCCCCTCCCCCTCGGCGGCACGCCGTGGGACCAATTCAGCAAGCCCCCTCCCCACCCTCCCCCGCAAGGCGGGAGAGGGAGACCGAGGCCGTGCCCTACGAGAAGTTCGACCACAAAGATCGGCGATCAGCGCGTCCGCCGGCCTGCTCCCTCCACCGCTTGCGGGGGAGGGTTGGGGAGGGGGAATGCAGCGCCGGCAACTGGCACGGCGGCTCCCTCGATGCGGCACGGCGTGGGGCCAATTCAGCAAGCCCCCTCCCCACCCTCCCCCGCAAGGCGGGAGAGGGAGTCCAAGGCCGTGCCCTACGAGAAGCTCGACCACAAAGATCGGCGATCAGCGCGTCCTGCGCCCAGCCTGCTCCCTCCACCGCTTGCGGGGGAGGGTTGGGGAGGGGGAATGCAGCGCCGACGGCTGGCGCCGTGGCTCTCTTGATGCGGCACGGCGTGGGACCGATTCAGCAAGCCCCCTCCCCACCCTCCCCCGCAAGGCGGGAGAGGGAGTCCGAGGCCGTGCCCTATGACATGTCGGGCGCATCTGATCTTGCGGTGGCCGAGCCGCGACGCGGCGAGCGCAATCCTTGATTTCGGGGCCCCGATCCCATACATCGGCCGCACCATGCACAAACCAGTTGACCCCGTCGCGGCCGAGCTTCGCACGCCGCTTGCGGCCGAGGTGGAGCGGCGGCGCACCTTCGCCATCATCTCCCATCCCGACGCCGGCAAGACGACGCTGACCGAAAAGCTCCTGCTGTTCGGCGGCGCCATCAACCTCGCCGGTCAGGTCAAGGCCAAGGGCGAGCGGCGCAACACCCGCTCCGACTGGATGAAGATCGAGCGCGAGCGCGGCATCTCCGTCGTCACCTCGGTGATGACCTTCGAATACGACGGCGTCGTCTTCAATCTGCTCGACACGCCGGGCCACGAGGACTTCTCCGAGGACACCTACCGCACCCTGACCGCGGTCGATTCCGCGGTCATGGTGATCGACGCGGCCAAGGGCATCGAGGCGCGCACCCGCAAGCTGTTCGAGGTGTGCCGGCTGCGCGACATCCCGATCATCACCTTCATCAACAAGATGGACCGCGAGAGCCGCGATCCGTTCGACCTGCTCGACGAGATCGAGAAGACGCTGGCGCTCGACACCACGCCGATGACCTGGCCGATCGGCCGCGGCCGCGACTTCGTCGGCACCCTCGACGTGCTCACCGGATCAGTGCGGCTGATGGACGGCACCCACCGCGGCACGCCCCGGCAGATGGATGCGGCGGCGCTCGCCGCCCTCAATCCGAACCTCGACGCCGCCGCCCTCACCGAGGAGTTTTCCCTGGTGCGCGAGGCGTGCCGGCCGTTCGACCTCGCGGCCTTCCGGGAGGGGCATCTGACGCCGGTGTTCTTCGGCAGCGCGATCAAGAATTTCGGCGTCGGCGAATTGCTCGACGGCTTTGCCGCCTATGCGCCGCCGCCCCGCGACCAGGCGGCCGACAGCCGCCGCGTCGCCGCGCAGGAGCCGCGGATGACCGCCTTTGTTTTCAAGATCCAGGCCAACATGGATCCCAACCACCGCGACCGCATCGCCTTCGCGCGGCTGTGCTCGGGCAAACTGATACGCGGCATGAAGGCGAAGCATGTGCGCACCGGCAAGGCGATCGGCCTGCACGCGCCGCATTTCTTCTTCGCCCAGGACCGCGCCATCGCCGACGAGGCCTATGCGGGCGACGTCGTCGGCATCCCGAACCACGGCAATCTGCGCATCGGCGACACTCTGACCGAGGGCGAGAACCTCAACTTCGTCGGCGTCCCGAGCTTCGCCCCGGAGATCATCCGCCGGGTCAGGCTCACCGATGCCATGAAGGCGAAAAAGCTCAAGCAGGCGCTGCAGGAAATGGCGGAGGAAGGCGTCGTCCAGGTGTTCCGCCCGACCGACGGCTCGCCGGCGCTGATCGGCGTGGTCGGCCCGCTCCAGCTCGACGTGCTGCGCGACCGCCTAGATGCGGAATACGGCCTGCCGGTGGAGTTCGACCAGAGCGAGTTCCAACTCGCGCGCTGGATCTCCGCCCCCGACCGCAAGATCTACGACACCTTCATCGAGGCGAACCGCGCCGGCATTGCCGAGGACCTCGACGGCGATCCGGTGTATCTCGCGCGCAGCCAGTTCTATCTCGACTACACCCGCGAGCGCGCCCCCGGCATCGTCTTCACCGACGTGAAGGACGTGAGGGCGGCCAAGGCGGCGTAGCGTCCTACTCCGAAGTTCGAGAGGAAGAGCCGCTATCTCCGGTCTTGTTTCCCCATGACCGTCATTGCCCGGCTTGACCGGGCAATCCCGTTACTCCCGCGTGGTTGCCGGATGGCGCGATCGAGCCGCGATGACAGCCGAGGACGTCGTCCTGGAGAAACCTACTGGCAATCGCCGAGGTGCTCGGCTTCGATGGCGACGCTGGTGTCGGCGACGGTCCGGCCGCCGACCGAGCCCTTGGACTGGATCTTGGCGCTGTAGTGCTTGGCCGTGTCGAAGGTGAAGTCTCCCGACACGTCCATGTCGAGCTGCCCTTTGCACAAGAAACGCCACTTCAGCTTCGACGCGGTCAATTCGTATTCGGCGCGCTCGCAGTCGGAGTTCACGGTGCGATATTCGGGGCTGAAGGTCGCCGCGGTATCGGCGGCCTGTTCCGCCGACAGGCAGCGCGTCTTGCTCTGCGCCGGGGCGGGCGCGCCGTTCATCACCACGGTCTCGGTCACCTTCCACAGGCCGGGCAAAATGCCGTCGGCGGCAGCGGGCGCCGCCGCGTAAAGGGCGGTGGACGCGACGACGAAGACGGCGATGCGGGCGAAGGCGGCGACCGGGGGCAATGTTGTGACCATCGGCCAACTTACAGTGACCGCGTCCGGCACGCCAGCGGGATGGCGACCCGCGCCGCAGCGAGCGTGCGCCACCTCACACAGGCCGCCGGCCGTCTGAACCCGCGGTGCCGTCGTGCTTACAAACGAAGCGAACCCACGACGATCTGCATCTACGAACGCCAACATGAGGGACACCATGCGCACGTTCTGCTCGCTCTTCCTGCTCGCCTCGCTCTGCGCGCCGGCAGCCGCCGACGAGACCGCGACGCCCGCCGTCACCATGCCGGCGCCGGTCAATATCAGCCGTTTCGTCCCGACCGGAGAGGAGCGCCGCATCGGCTTCGTCGCCTCGCTGTTTCCCGATTGCACGTCGCGCGGCCCGATCATCGCGCGGGTCACCAAGGCTCCCGCGCATGGCACGGTGACGTCCGCCAGCGCGGATTCCTTTCCGAGCTACGTGGCCACCAACCGGCTGTCGTCGTGCAACGAGAAGAAATCGCCCGGGCTCGACATCTTCTACAAGTCCGAGGATGGCTACCTCGGGACGGACGAGGTCACCCTCTTCCTCATCTTCCCGGACGGCACCGCGGCGGAGTGGCGCTACAGCATGATGGTGATGTAGCGCTCCCACGCTCCGGCCATGCCGCCGCCCCGGGTCGCCGTGGCAGGCCGACGCATTCACTTCTTGTCGGGCTTGCCCTTCACGACCTGATCGAGGCGCACCTGCACGGCGGCAAGGGCGTCCTTGAGCGCGGCGATGTCGCGGTTCGCGGCCGCCACCTGCTCCTTCTGGGCGGCGATCTCCCGGCTGGCGGCGGCAAGCTTCTGCTGGGTGTCGAGCGCGTTCTTGGCGATCACCTGCTGGAGATATTCGACATTGCTCTGCAGGCAGCCGGTGCGCCGGTCCATCCGGCTCTCGCGGCTGCACAGTTCAATTCCCGGCATGTCCTGGGCCGCCGCCGGTGCCGGACAGGCCGGCAACGCAGCAGCAAGTGCAAGCGCGCGCACGGCCGTCGAAAGGCGCCCTCCCCCGTGTCCCGGGGCAGGTTCTCGGTGCGGTCGTGGCGGCATTCCAATGCGCATGGCGACCTGCCCTCCTTCTCGAAGATCTCGTCGACGCCGACGACGTGGAGAGTATCGCCGACGTCGGCGGCTCGTCTGCTCATTGATCCGGCATTGGGGTAGCATGAGGGTCCATCGCATGACAAAAGCCGGCAGTCGGTTCGCCGTCAGCCCGGCATCCCCAGCTTCGCCGCGGCCTCGCATGCCCGCACAAGGTCACCCACGACCCGGATGGGATCGTCCGCACGCATCACCTCGCCCATGACCGCCACGCCGGAAGCGCCGGCCCCGAGGCAGGCGCCGGCGGTGCTCGCGCCGACGCCCGCCAGCGCGAGCACCGGAATGCCGTACACCGCTGCGGCGTGCAGCGCCTCGGTCCCGAGCGCCGGGCCATAGCCGGGCTTGCTGCCGGTGACGAAGATCGGGCTGAGCGTCACGTAATCGGCGCCGGCGGCCGCTGCCGCGGCGACGTCGGCGAGGCTGTGGGCGGAGACCCCGATGAGCGCGCCGCCGAGCCGCTCCCGCGCCGCCGCCACTTGCGCGGCAGCCTGGAGATGGACCCCGGCGACCGCGGTCGCGGCGGCGAGGTCGATGTCGGCGCTCACCGACAGCGCGAAGCCCTCCGCCGCGGCGATGTCCGCGAGCCGGGCGGCGAGGTCGCGCCGCTCCTTCGCCGGGAGGTCCTTGTCGCGCAACAGCAGCCAGCGGCCGCCGCCGCGACCGAGCGCGGTGGCGATGGTTTCGAGCGAATGGCGGGCCTGGTGGCGGTCGGTGATGACGAGGAGCCGCCCCGGCAGCGTCCTCACGAACCAACCAGTCCGAGCTGCGGGCTCGACGGCTCGGCCCGGCCGCGGCGCGGAATGCGGCCGGCGAGATGGGCGTTGCGCCCCGCCTCGACCGCATGGCGCATCGCGGTCGCCATCCGCACCGGGTCGTCCGCCTTGGCAACCGCCGTGTTGAGCAGGATCGCCGACGCGCCGAGCTCCATCGCGATCACCGCGTCCGACGCGGTGCCGATGCCGGCGTCGACGATCACCGGCACCTGCGAGCGGCGGCAGATCAGCTCGAGAGTGGCCGGGTTCGCGACCCCCATGCCGGAGCCGATCAGGGAGCCCATCGGCATCACCGCGCTCGCGCCGACATCGGCGAGGCGCTGGCACACCACGGGGTCGTCGGTGCAATAGGGCAGCACGACGAAGCCCTGGTCGACCAGCCGCCGCGTCGCCTCCAGCAGTTCGGCAACGTCGGGATAGAGCGTCTCGCGGTCGCCGATGACTTCGAGCTTGACCCAATTGGTGTCGAGCGCCTCGCGCGCGAGCTCCGCCGTCTTGATGGCGTCGCGCGCCGTCTCGCAGCCCGCTGTGTTGGGCAGGAAGCGGTATTTCGACAGCAGGTTGACGGTGTCGAATCCCGCGCCCTTGAGCGAGATGCGGCGGATCGAGACGGTGACGATCTCGCAGCCGCTGGCGGCGGCGGCGTCGACCAGGATGCGCTGGGTCGGATAGCCCGCCGTGCCGAGCAGGAGCCGCGAGGTGAAGGTCTCGCCAGCCAGCTTGAAGGGGTCCGTCATTTCATCCTCCCGACCATCTCCGCCCGATCATCTCATCCGCCCGATCATTTCATCCGCCGGACATGGCGCGAATGATCTCCACGGCGTCGCCGTCGCGCACCGGGGTCGCGTTCCAGGCGGCGCGGCGCACCACCTCGCCATTGAGCGAGATCGCAAAGCCGCGCGGCTCGGCGAGTTCGAGCACGGCCGTTTCGGCGCGCCAGAGATCGGCGAGATTGGCGGCCTCGCAATCGCGTTGGGTTCCGTTGATCGTCAGCTTCATCGGCCATGTCCACCAGGCGTCTATGCCGTCTATTGCAGTCTGTTGCGCTACGCAGGTTCCCGTTCGCGGCGGTGCGCCGCGTCGGCGAATCGGTCCAGTCCGAAGGCCTGCGCCACGGCCGGCACCGTGCCGCCGGCGACGAGGCCCTCGATCGCCGCCGCCGTCACCGGCGCCAGCAGATAGCCGTTGCGGTGATGGCCGGTGGCGATGACGAGACCGTCGATCCCGGTGGCACCGAGAATCGGCGCGTCGTCGATCGAGCTCGGGCGGAACCCGGTCCAGATCGTCTCGACCGCCATCTCCTCGATGGCGGGGAAGGCCCGCCGCGCGCCCTCCAGGAGGGCGTAGAGCCCGCCCGCGGTGATGGCGGGATCAAACCCGCGTTCCTCCACCGTCGCGCCGACGATGAGCCGGCCATCGCCCTTGGCGGCCATGTGCACCTGCTCCGTCCATACGATATGGGAGAGCGTGCCGGTATCCGCCGTGGCGGTGAGCGCCAGCGCCTGGCCCTTGAGGGGACGCACCGGCACCACCAGTCCGTCGGGGACGAGGCGACCCGAGGTCCAGGCCCCGGCGGCGAGCACCACCGTACCGGCCCGGCAGCGCCCGGAGGCCGTCTCGACCCCGCACACGCGGCCGCCGGCGCGCTCCAGCGCCTCGACCGCGCAATGTTCGAACAGCCGCACGCCGCTGGCCTCGGCGGCATGGCGCAGAGCCGTCATGACGCGCCGCGGATCGACCTGATGATCGTCGGGGCAGAACAGGCCGGCCGCCACCGACGGCCGCAACCCCGGCTCCATGTCGCGAACCTGAGGTCCGGTGAGCCAGCGCGTCGCCAGGCCGCAGCGCCTGTGGAGATCGTGGCGGAACCGCAACCGCTCGACCTCGTCGCGGCCGAGTGCGACGACCAGCGTCCCGCTGTCGCGGAAATCGATGTCGATGCCCGATTGGGTCGCGAGCTCGCGGCCGAATTCCGGCCACTGGCGCTGGCTTTCCAGCGCCAGTGCCAACAGCCCGGCCTCGCCGGGCTCATGTTCGGCGGCCGCCGCGAGCATGCCGGTGGCGGCGAGGCTCGCCCCCGATCCCACGCTCGCGCGATCGAATACCGCGACGGACAGGCCGCGCCGCGCCAGCCGCCAGGCGATGGCGAGCCCGATCAGGCCGGCGCCGACGACCGCGACCTCGACCGCCGCCGGAATGGCGCCCGGCCCCTGCCCTGCGGCGCGCTCCAGCGGGGCAATCATGCGCATCGCGGAGGCCGGCAGGACGGACGCCGGCACCCTGCCCCACACAGGCGCCGGCGAATCGGCCGCTGCTTGCGCGAACGCGGCTGGCGCGGACGCGGATTGCGGCAATGACGGTCCAGCTGTCGGTGGCAAATCCTGCATCGAAGTCTCCGCGCACGCAGGGAGGGGAGATTTCGGCTCCAATCCCTACGCCGGTGCAAACCGGTTCAGGTTCAAAGGATTTCCGCGCTGCCCTCAGGCCTGCGGTTTCTCAGCCCCTTGTCGGGGATCTCCCTTGGAACACGGGTAATTAATGCCAAGCATCGGGCACGGTCAAGGGCGCGCGGATCGAGACTGGGTTGCACCCACCGCGTGGAACCGGCCGTGTGCTGCGCTGCAGCGCGATTAATGCCGTTCACGCTTGCGCGCGAAGACTGCGACACCATGGTCGGACGTATTCAAATCACCGCGGACTTTGTGTAGAACCCATGCCTGACGACAGGGAACGAGTTCCAGGACATGACCTATCTCGCCAAGCCGAAATTCCACCATCCCGGCCTCCCCAAGAACGCGCTCGGCTATACCCATCGCGATTACGAGGGAAAGATCTCGACGCTGTGCGCCGGATGCGGGCACAATTCGATCACCGCCTCGATCATTGAGGCGTGCTTCGAGCTGTCGATCGAGCCGCACCGGGTGGCCAAGATTTCCGGCATCGGCTGCTCGTCGAAGACGCCGGATTATTTCCTCGGCAACTCGCACGGTTTCAATTCCGTCCACGGCCGGATGCCGTCGGTGCTCACCGGCGCGAACCTCGCCAACCGCGACCTCATCTATCTCGGCGTGTCGGGCGACGGCGATTCCGCCTCGATCGGCGTCGGCCAGTTCGTCCATTCGATGCGGCGCGGCGTGAACATGGTCTACATCGTGGAGAACAACGGCGTGTACGGCCTCACCAAGGGCCAGTTCTCGGCGACCGCCGACCGCGGCTCGAAGTCGAAGAAGGGCGTCGTCAACGCCGACAGCCCGATCGACATGGTGGCGATGGCGCTGCAGCTCGGCGCCACCTTCGTGGCGCGCTCGTTCTCCGGCGACAAGACCCAGCTCGTTCCGATCATCAAGGCGGCGATCGAGCACAAGGGCGCGTCGTTCATCGACGTGATCAGCCCGTGCGTCGCCTTCAACAATCACGCCGGCTCGACCAAGAGCTTCGACTATGTGCGCGAGCACAACGAGGCGGTGAACCGCCTCGACTTCATCACCGGGCGCGAGCCGATCGCGGTGGATTACGCGCCGGGCACGGTGCAGACCGTCGAGCAGCATGACGGCACCACGCTGGTGCTGCGCAAGCTCAACGCCGACTACGACGTGCACGACCGGCTGGCGGCGATGAATTTCCTGCAGCAGCACACCGCCAAGGGCCAAGTGGTCACCGGCGTGCTCTACATCGCCGACGACGCCGAGGATCTGCACGCCCATCTCGACACCTGCGACGCGCCGCTCAACACGCTCTCGGAGAAGGAGCTGTGCCCGGGATCGGCGGTGCTCGAAAAGATCAACGCCGGGCTGCGCTGAACGACGCCGCTACGGGCGCGAGCCGCTCAGGGGTTGACGACATCAGTTGGCGCACGAGCTGGTGAACGTGTTGAGCCTGCCGCCGCGCAGGCCGGACGCGGCGCCATAATGGCTGCAGGCGGCGACCCGGTCATGGAACGTGTTGAAGCGCGCTCCCGAGGGGATCATCACCGTCCGCGCGCTGCCCGGCACCTGGACATACCTCGTGCCGCCGGTGAAATGCGAGCCGCGGCCCGAATGTCCGCCCGGGATGGTCGGTGCCGGCGGCGCCAGCCCGGCACGCGCCGCGGGCGGCGCGAGAAGCGCCGGGTCGGGCGACTGCGCGCCGGCGGGCGACCCCACGGCGACGGCGGCAACGAACAGGGATGAAATCAAAATAAATCTGAACATCTTTATCGCCTTGTTTTCCCCCGCTCAACATGGGGGCACGGGACGGAGCAGCCAAGGGGCGGAGGCCCGATGCCGCCGGAAACCCCTCGTCAATCCACCTGAGTCGGTCGGCCCGCTACACACCGATAAGATCCGCGAGCTCGGGAAGCCCCCTGACTGCGAGGTCCATCGGCTCGCCTGGCGCCGCTTCGCCCCTACCCTCGCCATTCTCATTCGGTCGCGCGACATGGGCGGTGCGCAGTCCGCATGCCGCAGCATGGAGGAGATCGCTGGTATGCGCGGCCACCATCATGCAGGCGCCGGGAGCGAGATCGAGCGCTTCGGCGGCGGCGAGATAGACCCGCGGCTTGGGCTTGTAATCTCCGGCAATCTCGGCGCCGAGGATGGCGTCCCAGGGCAGCCCGTTGCGGCGGGCGAGATCGACCATCAGCGAGATGTTGCCGTTCGACACCGGCGCCAGCAGCACGCGTCGCTTGAGGAGCTGAAGACCGCGCGGCACGTCGGGCCAGGCGTCCAGGCGATGCCAGGCCCGGTTGAGATGGACCTTCACGTCCTCGGGGAGGTCGGCGAGCCCGAACCGCGGCAGGATGCGTTCGAGATTGCGCCGGTGCAGCACGTCGAGCTTGGAGAACGGGATGCGCCCGGCGCGCACCTCCTCCATTCCCGGCTGGTACTCGGCGCGCCAAGCGTCGGCAAAGGCGAGCCAGTCGAGATCGTGGCCGAGCGGCGCGAGGATCACGCGCGCCTCGCGCGCGATCCCGTTGCGCCAATCGACGAGGGTGCCGAACACGTCGAAGAACAGCGCCTTGACGCCATGTGGTGAGAACGGGGTCATTCCTTCAAACCTGGTCCTGTGCCTTCCCGCAGTCGGGCATTATGGCCGAGGGGCGCCTGGAATTCTCACGAAATCCTCTATCTGCTGCTTCGACAGCGGCTGCAGGATGAATTTCTGCTTGGTCGCGTCGGAGATGATCTCCGCCATCCCCATGACGTGGTCCGGCAGGAGGGTCTCCTGGGGAATGAATTCACGCACCCGCTTCACCACCGGCTCGGCGAAGCCGGAATATTCGCCGTATAGCCGCAGCACCGCCGGATCGTCCGAATACATCCAGGCGACGGTCTCGCGATATGCCTGCATGAAGCGCTCGAGGGTATCCTTGCGTTTGCCCAGCATATCGAGATGGGTCACGTTCACCCGGGTGGTGCGCCCCTTGAGCGCGTCGACGTCGTAGCCGCGCCCCACCAGCCGGATCTTGCCGCTTTCGAGCGCATCGAGGCCGAACGGCACCGCGGCCCAGCCGACGTCGATCTGGCCGGTCATGACCTGGGTGAAAGTCGCCGGCATGCCGCCGGTCGAAACCGGCTTGATGTCGAGATGGTTCTGGCGCGCGAACTCCAGCAGGCCGGCATGGCTCGACGACCCGGTGACCGAGAAGCCGGCCGACCTGCCGTTGATGTCGGCGATCGTTTTGATCGTCGAGGTCGGGACGACGTACCAGTAGAGGTCGGGCGCGCCGATCATCTCGCTGCCGATGAGGCGCAGCGGTGCGCCTTTCGAATAGGCGCCGATCGCGCCGGAAACGCCGACGCCCACCGCGATGTCCATGCTGCCGCCGATCACCGCCTGCTGGGATTCCGCGCCGCCCGAGGTGAACAGGATCTCCAGATCGAGCCCGTGCTTCTTGAAGATGCCGGCGCGCTGACCGAGCTCGGGCACACCGGTATCCCACAATCCGCGTTGCGGCACCGACACCCGCAGCTTCTCCTGCGCCGACGCGGACGCCCCCGTGGCGGCGACGGCGAACGCGGCGAGGGCAAGAGCTGGCAGCATGCGCATGAGACACTCCCTGTTGCGGCGCGGATATTTCGGTGACGGCGGCGTCGCGCGCGGGCTCACGGCAGCGGCGCCGGAACGTGAATCAAGTCGGTGACCTGCGCTGCGTCCAGCGTCTTCGTGACGAACCTGTTCTTGAGGCTGTCGGCGAGCACGAGGTCGAGGCCGCGGATCGCATCGGGCCACAGCGTCGATTTGGGGAAATACTGGTCGCGGATTCGCGCCATCAGCGCGTGGCGCACCTGGGAGAAATCCTCGTACATGACCATCGCCGCAGGATCCGAATACATCCAGTCGATGGTGTCGCGATAGCCTTGCATGAAGCGTGCGACCGCCTCCCCGCGCTTTGCCAAAACTTCGGCATTGGCCACGCACACCCGCACGGTCTGGTCGGAGCGCGCCTTGATCTCGCTGCCGCGGGCGACGATGCGGATCTTGCCCTCGTCGACGAGCTCGAGCCCGAACGGCGCGGCCCCGCGCCCGATGTCGATCTGGCCGGTCATCGCCATGGTGAGGGTCGCCGGGTGGCCTCCGGTGGACACCGGCTTGGCGGCGACCTTGTACTGGTCGAGGAGGGCGAGCAGCGCGGCGTGGCTCGACGAGCCGTTCTGCGAATAGCTGATGGTCTTGCCGGCGGCGTCGTGAAGCGACTGGATCGGGGAATTGGCCGGCACGAACCAGTAGGTGTCCGGCGAGCCGATCATCTCGCTCCCGATGATCCGCACCGGGGCTCCCTTGGCGTACGCGCCGATCGCCGCCTCGATGCCGCCGCCGCAGGCGATGTCCATGCTTCCGGAGATCACCGCCTGATGCGCCTCCGGGCCGCCCTGCGTGTAGAGGATCTCCACGGTCAGGCCGCGCCTGGCGAAAATGCCGGAGCGCTGGCCCAGCTCGGTGATCGCGGTGTCCCACAGGCCCCGCTGCGCCACCGCGACCTTCAGAGTGTCGGCGGCCGCCGCACCGGCTGCGGAGCCGACCAGGGCCAGGACAATAAGCGCCGCAAGGCGGTGCGCCGGCATGAGCGTCGTCTCCCTCGTTTTGGCCATGATCCTAAAGCATTTTCCCGGTCGGTCGCGGCCTTGAAGGGCAGCCCGCCGTTTTTGTCGCAGCGGCGCGCGATGCAGCAAAGCCGGCGTCGGATTGGCTTTTTGGTGTGGGCGACACGCGGGGAGAGTCGGGATTACGGATTTAGTGTGTTGCTTTTCCAGTCGAATTTTCTTTACATCAGTTCGGCCTCGGCGTCATTTTGAGGTCGTCAATTCTCGCCAGGGGGCGATTTTGTCAATTCCGAGCGGCTGGCGTCGCCGGATTGATGCAGGCGATCGAACGCAAAGACCGGTCGATCGCAGGACGGTGGGGTCAGCATGACCGTTTCCGGCGCCAGGGTGCGCACCAACATCTGGGGGCAGCTCGCCGTGAGCGCCTGCGTGCTCCTTTTGCCTCCGCTCGGGATGGCGGCGGGCGTGCTCTATCTGGGATCCTCACCGCAGCAAACCGCGGCGGCTCCGGAAGCGGTTTCCGGCGGAACGGCCGTTGCCACAGCGCAGGCTCTCGCCACGACGCAGACTCTCGCTTCTGCGCAGGCTCTCGCCACGGCGCAGCCTCTTGCAAACACGCAGCCCCTTGCAAACACGCAGGCTCTTGCCGTGAAGCCCCCGGATGCCGGAACCGATGGTAAGGGCAACTTCGGACTCGCCAGCGCCGCCGAGCGGCCGGCAACCGCCACGCAGAAGCCCGCCAACACGCAGCCCGTCGTCGCCGCGCGCCCGACAGTCGCGAAGCCGCCGGCGCTGCCGGAGACCACGCAGCGGGCGGCCGCCGACGCGTCGGGATCCAAGGATGTCGCGCGGTTTTCCCCTGCGGTACCGGTGACCCTGGTTCATGGTGGAGCGGCCGGCGAGCCGACGACCGTGGCCGAGGCGACGCCTGCCGCTGAGAAGCCCGCCGAAACGCCGGCCGCAACGGCACCGCCGGCAGCCATTGCGGTTCCCGAAGAGGCAGCGAATGCCACGCCTCCTCAAGCCCACACGGCGCGCAAACCGCGGCGCGAGGCGCGCGCCGCCCCCCGCACCCGCCATGTCCCCACGCTGAGCGAGATCTTCCTGGGGCCGGCCCGGCGGTCCCGCTGAGCCATCGCGAAGCGCCCGGGCGGGCCCACGTCGGTACTGCGGATGCGAGCCCGCCCTCAGCGACAGGCGGCGACGACGGCGCTCATCTCAGCGCCGTGCCGCAGCACTCCGGCGCGCGGCAATCCCTTTGATTTTGTCCGCGCGCGTGCCTAGAAGTTTCGCGCGCCCGCCTCCGCTACCCTCGCAACATCCGCCCACCGCCGCGCGACAGAGGAAACATGGCTGCAAAGAAACTGAATTACCGGCTTCCGGCGATCACCGAGGAGACCCTCGACACCGAGCAGCGCGCGCTTCTGGAATCCATGCGGGCTGGACCGCGCGGCGGACGGGTGCAGCTCGGCGGTCCGTTCGGCGTCTACATGCACGCGCCGAAATACGGCGAACTGACCCAGCAGCTCGGCGCCCATGTCCGGTACAATACCGCGGTCGAACCGCGGCTCTCGGAATTCGCGATCCTGTGCACGGCTCGGATGTGGCGAGCGCAATACGAATGGCACGCCCACGCGCCGATTGCAGAAAAGGCCGGCGTGAAGCCGCAGACCATCCGCGACATCAAGGCCGGCCGCACGCCGACCAAAGCCGCCAAGGACGAGCGGGCGATCTTCGATTTCGTGCAGGAGCTCTACAAGAAACGGCGGGTGAGCGAGCGCACCTACAAGCGGGTGCAGGGGTTCCTCGGCGACCGCGGCATCGTGGAGCTGGTCGGGATCCTCGGTTACTACGGCGGCGTCTCGATGATCCTGAACGCCTTCAACGTGCCGCTGCCCGAGGGCACCACGCCGTACTTTGCGGAGCCTAAGTAACTTTCCCGGGTTGGTGCGCACCGCGACGCCGGTCCCATTTCAAAAGGGCGAAGCGCCGGGCGCCGCGGCACTGGCGACCGTGACGAGCGGTCTCCACATCAGCAGTGGCGGCTCTCCCACGGTAGACGGCTCCGCGGAGAGGGTGATATAAGCCCCAAGATAAATCTTGTGCGGCGCAACATCGGTCATGCGGCCCAATGAGTAACAGCGTCGCCGTCCCCCGTTCGGGCGATGGAACTTCACCGGCCGCGTCTCCGGTCCCCGGCGCGTCCGCCTCCGATTCCGGTACGCGCCTGCTGGGCCTCGCTATCGGCAGCATCGGGGTCGTCTACGGCGACATCGGTACGAGCCCCCTCTACGCGCTGCGCGAGGCCGTCAACGCCGCCGTAGGTCCTCACGGGACGGCCACGCCGGGCGCCGTCCTGGGTGTGCTGTCGCTCATCCTGTGGGCGCTGATCTTCATCGTCACGTTCAAATACGTCATCGTGCTGCTGCGCGCCGACAACAACGGCGAGGGCGGCACCCTGACCCTGATGGCCCTCGCGCGGCAGGTCACCGGCGACCGCGCACCACTGGTGGTGATGCTCGGAATCGTCGGCGCGGCGCTGTTCTTCGGCGATGCCCTCATCACGCCGGCGATCTCGGTGCTCTCGGCCATCGAAGGCCTCAAGATCGTGGCGCCCTGGTTCGATCCCTACATCGTGCCGCTCACAGTCGCGATTCTCGTGGTCTTGTTCGCCGTGCAGTCGCGCGGAACCGCGAGCGTGGCCACCTTTTTCGGGCCGATCATGACGGTGTGGTTCTTCGTGATCGCCATCCCAGGCATCCTATGGATCGCCCGCGACCCCGGCGTGCTGGTGGCTTTCAACCCGTTCTACGGGCTGTGGTTTCTGTTCGGCCACGGGGTGGTCGGGCTGGTCACGCTGGGCGCCGTGTTCCTGGCCGTCACCGGGGCGGAAGCGCTCTATGCCGACCTCGGCCATTTCGGCCGCAAGCCGATCCAGGTCGCGTGGCTGGTGCTGGTGTTCCCGGCCTTGACCCTGAACTATCTCGGCCAGGGCGTGCTCGTGCTCTCCAACCCCGCGGCGATCGAGAACCCGTTCTTCCTGCTTTATCCCGACTGGGCCCAGTTCCCGATGGTGGTGATGGCGACGGTCGCGACCGTGGTGGCGAGCCAGGCCGTGATCACCGGCGCCTATTCACTGACCCGCCAGGCGATCCAGCTCGGGCTGATGCCCCGGCTCGAAGTGCGCCACACCTCGGCCGAGCACGAAGGGCAGATCTACATCCCGCGCGTCAACTCCGGGCTCCTGATGGGGGTGCTGCTGCTGGTCGCCTTGTTCCGCTCCTCGAGCGCGCTCGCGTCGGCCTACGGCATCGCCGTCACCGGGACGATGGTGGTGACGGGCATCCTGGCGTTCATCGTGATCCGCAAGGTGTGGCGGTGGTCGCTGCCCGCCACCATTGCGCTGATCGGGCCGTTCATCATCGTCGACAGCACCTTCCTCGTGGCCAACCTGCTCAAGGTGGTCGAGGGCGGCTGGGTGCCCCTGGCGCTCGCCAGCGGCGTCATGGTCGTCATGTACACGTGGCGGCGCGGCACCCATCTGCTGGCCGACAAGACCCGCCGGCTGGAGACGCCGCTCGTCTCGCTCGTCGCCATGCTGGAGAAGAAGCCGCCCCAGCGCGTGCCGGGCACCGCGGTGTTCCTGACCAGCGATCCCGCGAGCGCCCCGACGGCCCTGCTCCACAGCCTCAAGCACTACAAGGTGCTGCACGAGAAGAACGTCATCCTCTCCATCGAGACCGCCCAGACGCCGCGGGTCTCCGAAGAGGAGCGCGTGCGCATCGAGCCGGTCGGCCAGACCTTCTCGCGGGTGACGCTGCGGTTCGGCTACATGGAAACCCCGAACGTGCCGAAGGCGCTCGCCATCGCCCGCAAGCTGGGCTGGCAGTTCGACATCATGTCGACCTCGTTCTTCCTGTCCCGCCGCGCCCTGCGCCCTGCCGCGCGCTCGGGGATGCCGCGCTGGCAGGATCGCTTGTTCATCAAGCTCGCGCGCGCCGCGAACGACGCCACCGACTACTTCCAGATTCCGACCGGCCGCGTCGTCGAGGTGGGCACGCAGGTGACGATCTAAGCCGCCCACGACCTTCCAGGCCGCGATCTGGACCCCTACGGTCCTCTGATCGAGAGCCGCCGCCAACTCGTCAGGCGCGATAACAGGGCAGGACTCCCCGGGAATGACCAGCGACATCGTCTATGCGCTGGCGGCCCTCGTCTGCTTCGGGTGCGGCGATTTCATCTACAAGCGGGCCGCCAGCGCCGGCCTTGCCGCCGAATTCTTCCTGATGGGGCAGGCCTGGTTCTTCTGCCCGGCCATCATCGCCTATGCCGCGCTGACCGGAACGCTGCATTGGACACCGGCCGCGACGTGGGGCGGCATCGCGGGACTTTTCCTCCTGTTCGGATTCTACAATTACGCCCGCAGCCTGCGCACCGGCTCGGTGAGCGTCATCGCGCCGGTGTTTCGGCTCAACTTCATCGTCACCGCGGCGCTCGCCATCGGCTTGCTGGCCGAGCCCCTGACCGCCCGCAAGCTCGCGGGCTTTGGCCTCGCCCTCGCCGCCGGCTGGCTGCTGCTCGGAGGCCCGCTGCAGGGGCCGACCGAAGGCGCCCAGGCGGCCCGGACCTCCCTGCTCCAAGTGATGCTTGCGACGGTCGCCGCCGGAGCGGCGAATTTCTTCCACAAGCTCGGGCTGATCGGCGGCGCGACGCCCGAAACGCTGCTGGTCGCCCAGGCGGTGGTTTTCTCCGTGCTGGTCACCGTTCTGGCCTATGCAATGAACGGTACGATCCGGCCGCCGGCGGGCTTCGCCATGCATTCCGGCCCGGCGGCGCTCGCCGTCATCGCGGCGTTCCTGTTCCTGCTGCACGGCATGAAGCATGGCGACGCCAGCATCGTCGTTCCGATCGCGCAAATGGGTTTTGTCGTCGCGGCGATGCTCGGCGCGGTATTTTTCAAGGAGGCCTGGACGGTGCGCAAGGTCAGCGGTCTGGCTACGGCCGTCGCCGCCCTTCTGGTGCTCGCGGTGTAACGGCGGTCAACTCACGGGCGCGAACGATCCACGGACCGGCACGGCCCCACCACATTCCGGCCCTTGATTAATCCCGGTTTTACCCCATGGTTTGTCTCTGGTTTGAAACACGGGGCCAGTGCGTTCATGTATGGATTATTCAGCCGCAGCGGCGTGCGAAATCTGACGCCGGAAGAAGTGGCGGCCGGGTTGAAGACCGGCCAGATGCTGGTGATCGACGTCCGCGAGCCGCAGGAGACTGCGCAGGAGCGGATTCCCGGCGCGGTGCTGGCGCCGCTGTCGCAGTTCGATCCCCTAAATCTTCCTGATCCCCAAGGGCGTACCGTCGTGTTTTCCTGCGGGTCCGGGGTGCGATCGATCAAGGCCGCCGAGATTGCCCAGGCGGCCGGCCTCGCCTATGAGGCGCACCTCGCCGGCGGCCTGAAGGCCTGGAAAATGGCCGGCCTTCCCACTGAAAAATGATGCGACCCCAGGCGGCCGCCGGTACAAGAGGCGGCCGCGGCAGCAATTCCGACGCCGCCAGGGAGGGTTTCATGCGGGTGGGGTTCCGGGTGGCATTGATGGCGATGGCCGCGGCATACGTGCTCGCCGGCCTGTGGCCGACCGAAGCGCGGGCCTATCCGAAGGCCTGGTACCCGTGGTGCTCGCGATGGGTGGCGGGTGTGGACATCGACTGCAGCTATGTCAGCCACGATCAATGCATGCAGACAGTGAGCGGCGTTTCCGGTTACTGCACCCAAAACCCTGCTCCGCCTCCGCCGGGCGCGCAGCCACGCCGCTCCCGCCGGGCCTATTGAGATGATCTAGCCGTTCGCAGGAGAGAGGACGATGCGCACATCCAATCTCCTGGTCGTGCTGGCGATGGCGGGAAGCCTCGCCGCCGCGGGCAGCGCCGGGACGGCCGCGCCCGAACGCTTCGTCAACGTCTACAACTGGTCGGACTATATTGCGCCGGGCGTGACCGACGCCTTCACCAAGGCGACCGGAATCCGCGTCCGCTACGACACCTTCGATTCCAACGATACCCTCGAGACCAAGCTGCTCGCCGGCCGGTCGGGCTACGACGTCGTCGTTCCCACCGCCTATTTTCTGGAACGTCAGATCAAGGCGGGCGTGTTCCAGAAGCTCGACAAGGCCAAGCTGCCGAACCTCGTCAACGACTGGCCGCTGATCGCTCAAAAGCTCGCCGTCTTCGATCCCGGCAACGCGTACGCCGTGAACTACATGTGGGGCACGGTCGGGATCGGCTACAACGTGAAGGCGGCGCGCGAGCTCCTCGGTGCGGACGCCGTCATCGACAGCTGGAGCCTGGTGTTCGATCCGGCGCAGCTCGCGAAGTTCAAGGACTGCGGCGTCCACATGCTGGATTCGGCCGACGACATCCTGCCCGCCGCGCTGCATTATCTCGGCAAAGACCCGAATTCTTCGAACCCCGCAGACATCGAGGCGGCGGCCGATCTCGTTGCCAAGGTGCGGCCGTTGGTGCGGAAATTCCATTCCTCCGAATACCTCAACGCGCTCGCGAGCGGCGAGATCTGTCTCGTGGTCGGGTGGTCGGGCGACATCAAGCAGGCCCAGAAGCGCGCCGCCGAGGCCAAGAACGGCGTGGAGATCGGCTACGCGATCCCCAAGGAGGGCGCTCAGATGTTCTTCGACAATCTCGCCATCCCCAAGGATGCGCGCAACGTCGACGAGGCCCATGCCTTCATCAATTACCTGTCGTTGCCGGAGGTCGCTGCGGCCAACACCAACTTCCTGTCCTACGCCAACGGCAATCTCGCCAGCCAGAAGCTGATCGATCCGGCGATCCTGTCCGACCGCACCATCTACCCGGACGCGGCCACCCTGACGCGCCTCTTCACGATTACGGCGCACGACGCCAAGACAACGAGGCTGATGAACCGGCTGTGGACCCGCATCAAAACCGGGCGGTGAGCACGGTTTCGAAAAGTTGCAGGGACTTTTCGGAGCGGTTGATGCAAAACAACTTCAAATACCGGCTCGAGTCCGCCGGAAACCTTGTTTTCGACGTCTCTTTTCCGAATGCCAGGCGGATCCGGCATCAGGGCGACCATGCGGGAGAGCATGACTCCTGCATCTATCGCGCATGGCGGTCGCTCCCTACATGGGAATCGGATGCGTTAAGTTAGGCTCGTGTGAACACATGACATCGCAAGAGCCGTCAAAAGACGAGGAAAAGGGCCGTGTGCTCCAGTTTCGGCCGCGCCCGGCGCGTTCCTGGAACGCGCAGCTGCGCCTGCGTGACCAGATGCGCAGCCCGGTCGATGACCTCAACAAATATTCCCGCGGTCCGGACGACGACAATTTCCGCCACCGGATGACGGTGAATCTGCTCGCCTTCGCGGTGCTGGCGTTCATCGTATTTTGCGGCATCTGGCTCGCCAACACCATGTCCGACCTGCGCAAGAACCAGGACTGCGTGCTGAGCGGCCGCACCAATTGTGCGCCGATCCGGCTCCCCGTCGATCCGCCTTGAGCCTCCTCTCCGCCGTTGCCGGCGGAGAGGCAGGGTTGTGCCGCACTCAGATTTCGCGGTGCTCAGAACACCGTGCGGTGCTGTTCGCGGCTCGCCACGCGGCCGACGATCAGAGAGACCGGCGCGAGGCCGTCCACCCCCAGGGCGCGCGCCGCTGCGGGGCTGAGATCGATCACCCGGCCACGCACGAACGGGCCGCGGTCGTTGATCCGCACGACGGCAGTGCGGCCGTTGCGGTGGTTGACGACCGTCACCTGGGTTCCGAACGGCAAGCTGCGGTGAGCGGCGGTCATGGCCCCGGGGTTCATCTGCTCCCCGCTCGCCGTGTGGTGATCACTATAAACCGACGCGATTCCGGAGCTCCCTCCCGAGGAATCGCGGCCACTCGCGTGACGTCCACCTGTTTCGGTTCCCTTTTCGGCGGACCGGCCGATCGACCGTGCCGCCACCGCAAGGGTCCCGCGCAGGCCACGCCGGCGATGAAGATTCGTGCGCCACGAGCCGGCGACGGCCACAGCGGCATGCGAACGATATGCGCTCCTCATCATTCCGTGCGCGTGCGCCGAGGCTGGACGGATGCCGGCGCCTGCTGCCATCACGACAGTCAAGGCGCTTGCCAGGAGCACGTTGCGAAGCAGGCGACGCGAACACGATACGCTTTGATGTTTCAATACGAGTTCCTTTCACTAGACGCACATTTCGTGCGCCTATTTCAGGTGAAAGCCGGTGCAGCACCTTGCCAGCAACGTTGGATCGCTGCTTTTGGCCCCGCCGCCTCTGCACCCGGCCGGTGACAGTCCTCCCTGGGTGGGCGCGGCTTTTCTGCACCAAGTGTGTCCTCAATAGGGCAACACTGCGCAGAGCCGCCATTCGTGTGGGCATGGCATTGCGCTTGTGGGTCCTCTTCGGTATAGGAACCGCGATGGGGGTGCGGGCCACGAGGCCCGCTTCATGGCTTGAGCGCCTCCGATGCGCCCGTCGAAAGCAGCGGATTTCCAGGAAGTTAGAGATGTCCTCAACCTTCGATACGGTAGCCAATATTATCGCCGAAACGTGCGATATCCCTCGCGACAAGATCAAGCCGGAAAGCCACGCCATCAACGATCTGGGGATCGACAGCCTAGACTTTCTCGACATCGCCTTCGCGATCGACAAAGCGTTCGGCATCAAGCTGCCGCTCGAGCAGTGGACGCAGGAAGTCAACGACGGCAAGGCGACGACCGAGCAATATTTCGTTCTCAGCAATCTCTGCGCCAGCATCGACCGTCTGGTTGCGGCGAAGGGGGCGTAGTCCGCCCGCCATGCGGCTCGAGTATTTTCAGCTCATCGATCGCATCGTCGAACTCGATCTGGTGGGCCGCACCATCACGGCACAGGCGCAGGTTCCCGAAACCAGCACGATCTTCGAAGGGCACTTTCCCGGCCACCCGCTGATGCCGGGCGTGCTCCTGATCGAGGCGATGGCGCAGACCTCGGGTTGGCTGATCATCGGGGCGACCGGCTTCACGCGGATGCCGTTCCTCGCAGCGGTCAAGGAGGCCAAGCTACGGACCTTCGTTGCGCCGGGGCAGATGCTGTCGCTGCGCGCAAGCCTGCTGCACGACGGGTCCGGCTATGCGATAACCAAGGCGGCCATCGACGTCGACGGCAAGACGGTGGCCGACAGCGAGATCACCTTCAAGGTCATGGCCTTTCCGGATCCGAAGTTCCGCCTCAGCATGAGCGAGGTCGCGCGGCGCATCGGGTTCCCGGTGGAGGCTCCGGCGCATGACTGACGGGCCGCGGGAGACCTGGATCACCGGGGTTGGCCTCCTGTCTTCCCTGGGTGAGGGACCGGAGGCGCACTGGCAGGCGCTCGACGCGGGAAAGCTGCATGTCGAGAGCGCTGCCTACGCGCCTTACATCATCCATCCGCTGGCGCCGGTGAATTTCGACACCCAGATCCCGAAGAAAGGCGACCAGCGGCAGATGGAGCCCTGGCAGCGGATCGGCACCTATGCCGCAGGCCTCGCGCTCGATAGCGCCGGCGCCAAAGGCAATGCGGACCTGCTCGGCCGGATGGACATGATCGTCGCCGCGGGCGGCGGCGAGCGCGATCTTGCCTCCGACAGCGCAATCCTGCGCGGCATGCCGAAAGCCGCCGAGCAGGAGTTCTTTCTGAACGAACGGCTGATGAGCGACCTGCGCCCGACGCTGTTCCTCGCCCAACTCTCTAATCTGCTCGCCGGCAACATTTCCATCGTGCACGGCGTCACCGGCTCCTCGCGCACCTTCATGGGCGAGGAAGCGGCGGGCGTCGATGCCGTCCGCATCGGGTTCGCCCGCGTCCAGTCGGGGCAGAGCGAGATCGCTCTGGTCGGCGGCGCGCAGAACAGCGAGCGCAAGGAAATGCTGCTGCTCTACGAGTTCGCCCGCCAGAACCTCACCCACGCGTTTCAGCCCGTGTGGGGCCGTCGCAGCCACCCCGGCTTTGCGCTGGGCTCGATGGGAGCGTTCTTGGTGCTCGAAAGCAGCACTCAGGCCCGCGCCCGCGCCGCCACGCCGTTGGCACGGCTCGTCGGCGTCGAAAGTGCGCGATCCAATCGCAAGCCCGGCGACGTGACGGCGACGCTGGACCGGCTGTGGAAGAAACTCGCGCCGCGGCGCGCCGCGTGCGGCGCCTTCGTCTCCGGCGCGACCGGCGCCGAGCCGGCCACCTCCGAGGAGCAGGCCTTCCTCGCGAGCCATCCGGAATTCGTGACGCGCGCCACCGGGACCCATCTCGGTCACGGCGTCGAGCCGCAATTCGCCATGAATGTCGCGCTCGCGGCGATCGCCCTGCAGCACGGCCGGCTGTTCGCGTCCCACGATACCACCGGCTTCGAGCGGGAACCCACCGCGCCGTTGAAACAGGCGGTGGTGACCGGCGTCGGCCACTGGCGCGGGGAAGGTCTCGCACTGGTCGAGAGAATCGACCAAAGCGCGGCCGTTTCCGGGTGAGCGAACGCGCCTGGAAGTCCTTTGTTTCGAGCCGCTTCGTCCCGAAAAGACTGCAACTTCTCCCGATCATGCTCTAGCATGGGCGAGGCGGATCGCTCGCCCGAGGACGCACAACTCCGGAGGTTGTCATGACTGCGCTGCGCGACAAGGCCGGACGGCCGGTGATCGTCGTAACCGGGAGCGGGCTCGTCACCTCGCTTGGCGCCGGGAAGGCCGAGAACTGGAAGCGCCTCATGGCCGGAGAATTGGGGATCCACGCCATCACCCGTTTCGCCACCGCCGGCCTCAAGACGAGGATCGCGGGCACCGTCGATTTCCTCACCTCCGGCCCGGCCTCGGCTCCGGAAATCGCGCAACGTCTCGCCGAAGTGGCCGTCGAGGAAGCGCTCGCCCAATCGGGGATCGGATCGCGCGGCCATTTCCCGGGGCCGCTGTTCCTGGCGGTCGCCCCGAACGAGCTCGAGTGGGCGCAGCGCGAGGAGCTGGCGCGGGTTTCCGGCGCCAACGAGGAGGTCGGCTATGACGACCTGCTGCGGGCCGCCGCGAGCGGGCGCTTCCAGCCCTATCACGAGCGATTCGCGTTCGGTTCGGTCGGAGAAGGACTGGCGGCCACCTTCGGCACCGAAGGCTCGCCGATCTCGCTGTCGACCGCCTGCGCCTCGGGCGCAAGCGCGATCCAGCTCGGCCTCGAGGCGATCCGGCGCGGCGAGACTGATGCGGCGCTGTGCGTCGCCACCGACGGCTCGATCAACGCCGAGAGCCTGGTGCGGTTCTCGCTTCTCTCCGCGCTGTCGACCCAGAACGACGTTCCCCAGGCCGCCTCCAAGCCGTTCTCCAAGAACCGCGACGGCTTCGTCATGGCGGAAGGCGCCGGCGCGCTGGTCTTGGAGAGCTACGAAGCGGCGGTCGCGCGCGGCGCGAACATCCTCGGGGTGGTCGCCGGCTGCGGCGAGCTCGCCGATTCCTTCCATCGCACCCGTTCGAGCCCCGACGGCAAGCCCATCATCGGATGCATCCGCAACGCCATTGCCGATGCCGGCCTCGTGCCCGAGGACATCGGTTACATCAATGCCCACGGCACCGGCACTCCGGAAAACGACAAGATGGAATGCCTCGCCCTCTCCGCCGCACTGGGGTCCCACGCGAAGGACGTGCCGATCTCCTCCAACAAGTCGATGATCGGGCACACGCTGTCGGCCGCCGGCGCGGTGGAGGCCGTGATCACCCTGATGACGCTGGAGCACCAGCGCATTCCGCCCACCATCAACTACCATGTGCCCGATCCGGGGATCACGCTCGACGTGGTGCCCAACACGGCGCGCGACGCCCGCATCCGCTACGCCATTTCCAACTCGTTCGGATTCGGCGGCCAGAACGTATCCCTGGTGCTCGCGAAGGAGCCGGCCTGATGGCGTCCCCCGCCGCACGGCGAGTCCTGGTGACGGGCGGAGGCCGCGGCCTCGGCGCCGCCATCGTCGCGGCGCTCGCGGCAGCCGGGCACCACGTGACTTTCACCTACCGCTCCGCCCGCGACGAGGCGGAACAGGCATTGCAGTCCCTCACCACCGCCCATCCCGGGCAGGTGTTTGCCGCGCGCGCGGTCGATCTCTCCGACCGCGATGCGGTGGAGGCGTTCGCCGAAGCGCTCGGCAACGAGGAACCCTACGGCGGGTTCGTGCACAATGCCGGGCACACCTACGACACGCTCGCGGTGATGATGGAGCAGTCCAAGGCCGAGGTGGCGATGCAGGTGAACTACTGGTCGTTCACCCGTCTCGTGAACACGCTGCTACGCCCGATGATGCGGGCCAAGGACGGCCGCGTTGCCGTGATCGGCTCGGTGACGGCGCTGCAGGCGAATCAGGGCAATGCCGCCTATGCGGCATCGAAAGCCGCCCTACTCGGCTATGTGCGCACCCTCGCCGTCGAGATCGCGCGCACCGGCGTCACCGCGAACTATGTCGCGCCGGGGTTCATCGACACCGCCATGCTGGCGCCCTACGCCAAATTCCGCGAAACCATCGAAAACCAGATCCCGGCCCGCCGGTTCGCACGGCCGGACGAGATCGCCGCGGTGGTCGCCTTCCTGCTGTCGCCGGGCGCATCCTACCTGACCGGCGCCGTGCTGCCGGTTGACGGCGGCCTTTCCGCAGCGATAGGCATCCACCGCTGACGGCCGCGAAAATCTGGAGGCAGGGGCGGATGCGCGCGCTCACACTCATTGCCGACCGCAAGGTCGAGCTCGTCGAACGCGACGCCCCGCCGCCGCCCGGCCCGGACGAGGTCCAGGTCCGGGTCCGTGCGGTGGCGCTCAACCACATCGACCTCTGGGGCTTTCGCGGCATGGCCTTCGCCAAGCGCAAGATGCCGCTGGCGGTGGGCGCCGAGGCCGCGGGCGAGGTTGCCGCCGTCGGGCCCGGCGTCACCACGGTGACACCCGGCGATCCCGTCGTGATGTACGGCGCGCAGACCTGCGGGGTATGCAAGGCGTGCCGCGAAGGCCGCGACAATCTGTGCGAGAACGTCAGGGGCATCATGGGTTTTCACTTCGACGGGTTCGCGCAGGAACTCGTCAACATGCCCGCGCGCCTCGTCATCAAGGTGCCGCCCGGCGTCGCCATGCGCGATGCCGCGTGTGCGCCGATCGCGTTCTCCACCGTCCAGCACATGCTGTTCGACAACGCCAAGCTCGAGCCCGGCGAGACCGTCCTCGTCCAGGCCGGCGGCTCCGGGATCGGCACCGTGGCGGTCAAGATGGCGAAGGCGATCGGCTGCACCGTGATCACCACCGTCGGCGACGACGCCAAGGGCCAAAAAGTGAAGGCGCTCGGCGCCGACCACGTCATCAACTACCGCACGGACCGCTTCGAGCACGTGGTGCGAAAGATCACCGCCAAGAAGGGCGTCGATGTCGTGTTCGAGCACACCGGCGCGGAGACCTTCAACGGCTCGCTGCTCTCGCTCAAGCGCGGCGGCCGTCTGGTGACCTGCGGCGCGACCTCGGGCCCGACCGTGACCTTCAACCTGATGCAGTTGTTCCAGCAGCAGTATCGCATCATCGGCTCGTTCGGCGCCTCGATGCGCAACATCCGCGAGGGGCTCGCCAAGATGGCGGGCGGAATGCTTCCGGTGATCGACACCGAGGTGGAACTCGCCGACTTCGAGCGCGGCCTCGGCCGCCTGGAGGGCCGCCAGGTGTTCGGCAAAGTGATCCTGAGCCTCTGACAACGGCACCATGGGCAAAAGCTGGCAGAGATTCCGCGCCGGCGCGCGCCGCCGGTTCAAGGCGGCGCTCGATACCGCCGCCGGGCGCATCGCCACGTGGCTGCTCGCGATCGTGCATCGCTGCGACCGCGCCTGGATCAGCGATCGCGCGGGCGCGATCGTGCGGACCATCGGTCCATGGCTGCCGGAGCACCGCATCGGCCAGGCCAACCTGCGTGCCGCCTTTCCGGAAAAGTCCGATGCCGAAATCGAGACGATTTTGCGCGGGGTATGGGACAATCTCGGCCGCGTCGGCGCCGAAATCGCCCATCTCGACCACATCTGCTCCGGCGACCGCTACGACCGCACTTATATCGACTACACCCCGGAAAGCATCGAACGCTTCCTCAAGGTGAAGGATGACGGCAAGCCGGCGGTGATCTTCGCCGCCCACCTCGCCAATTGGGAGCTGCCGGCGGTGATCGCCGCGAGCGACGGGCTCGAATCCGTCGTGCTCTACCGCCGGCCCAACCTCGGTGCCGTCGCCGACGCCGTGATCGCGCTGCGCCGCGGCATCATGGGCGACATGGTCGCCTCCAGCCTGAGCGCCCCGGTGACGCTCGCCCGCGCGCTCGAGCAGGGCCGCCACGTCGCCATGCTGGTCGACCAGCACTACGTCCGCGGCATCGACGTGACGTTCTTCGGCCGCACCTGCAAGGTCAATCCGCTGATCGCCATGCTCGCCCGCGAAATCGAATGTCCGATCCACGGCACCCGGGTGTGGCGGCTGCCGGGCAATCGCTTCGGCGGCGAAATCAGCCCGGAGGTCACCCCGGTGCGCGACGCCGAAGGCCGCATCGATGTCGCCGGCACCATGCAGGCGATCACGTCGGTTGTGGAATCCTGGGTGCGCGAGCACCCGGAGCAATGGCTGTGGCTGCACCGGCGCTGGCGCGAGCGGTGATCGCCGGGTCTACAACAAAACGTGCCGGCGCCGACCGCATGGACCTCGCCCCCCGTAAGGACGTATGGTCCGCGCCGTGACCTCCTCCCTGCTCACGCGCCGATTGACCGCCCTCGCTGCCGCCTATGCCGTCGCGCTCCAGGCGGTGCTGGGAAGCTTTGTGATGGTCGCGGCGGCCGCCGGCGCATTGCCGGGGCTGTGCGCGTCCGGTGCCCCGCAGAGCCCCGCCTCCGATCGTACGCATGGCGCAATCTGCCTCGCCTGCCCGGCCTGTTGCGCGGACGGCGGCTGTCCCGGCGTGGCACCCGCGGGCGGCGCTGTGGCGGCGCCGCGCGCCACGGCCATTCGCGTCGGGCACCGCGGCCTCCACCTCGCGGAGCGGTCGGCACCGCGCAACCTGCCGCCCTCCCGCGGGCCGCCCGCCTGATCGGCGCCGACGCATTCCACCCCTTCAACGTATGCCCACACGGCCGGCCGCACGCCGGCGCAATCACATGTCGAGGCTTTCCATGAAGACCATTCTTTTCGCCTGTTTCCTGGCGCTCGCCGCGGGCGCTGCCGGCGCTCAGGAGTTCAAGGCCGGTTCGATCGAGGTCGACAGTCCGTGGTCCCGCGCGACCCCGAAAGGGGCCAAGGTGGCGGCCGGCTATCTCACCATCAAGAATACCGGGACCGATCCGGATCGCCTGGTGGGCGCGACGTCGTCCGCCGCCGGCAAGGTGGAAGTCCACGAGATGAGCATGGACAAGGGCGTGATGAAAATGCGCCCGGTGCCCGGCGGCGTCGAGATCAAGCCGGGCGAGACGGTCGAGCTCAAGCCCGGCTCCTATCACCTGATGATCATGGATCTCAAGCAGCAGATCCAGCAGGGCAAGCCGTTCAAGGCTTCGCTGAACTTCGAGAAGGCGGGACCGGTCGAGGTCGAGTTCAACGTGGTGGCGCCCGGCGCGACGCCCCCCGCCGCGGCGGCCGGCAACATGCCCGCGGGAATGCACGACATGAAAGACATGCACCACTGAGATCGGTGCCGCTTCTGACGTGCCCGGTCGTCTCGGCCGGGCACGTCGGCGTTTTAGGCCCCTGAGCGGCTACATTCCGCGGCGTCGTTCGTGTTCGCTTACGATCCCGAGGGCCTAATATTGAGGATAATGACGGAAACGAAATGGTCGCGAGCCGAAGGCCGGCTTTTTCGAAGCACGCCCGCTCAGCCAACAAGCTGAGCAATGTCTTTGGGCGCATCCATGAAGGCATAAGGATTGAGAAACTGGCGGCGCCAGAAGAGATTTTTGTCGACCTCTGAAAGCCTTGCTTCTTTGCAGACAGCGGCCCAGCGCTCCTTGATGACCTCAATCTGGCGTTTGACGATCGTTCTGGCTTCCGTTTCGTTCAACAGAAACAACGACGCCGCTTTCAGGCAAAGCGCGACCTGGCTTTGCTTTTGCTCACCGAGGATGAGCATGGCCTGATTGACTTCGCTGCCGGTACGCGCTTGCGGGCAGATGTCATAGGCGGGCGTGAGCGTGGGGCGCTTACCATCCCAGAAAGCGGCATGGTTGCGGGCGTGGTCGTCGGTGTTGCCGCAAAGGACATTGAAGACGGTGCGGGAATAAAGTTCGCGAAGCGTTTCCTTCGGTTCGGTGAAACGATGACGGATGATGGTGGCGAGATGCTCGTAGCTGGCGTAGCGCGCCATCATCTCGTCAAGCTCGAGAAGCGTGAGGGCGGAGACCATCATCTTTCGGGCCCAGCCCCCGGCTGTCTTTTCCCGGTCGAAGCGCTCGACCAGCAATACGTCCTTTCCGGCGGCACGCTCCAGGCGGACGTTTGCAACCTTCAGCCCTGCCTCGGCGGCAAGGCGCATGGCGATGTATTCGGCCTTCACAACGCTATAGAGGTCGTTTTGCGAAGAGAACTTCGCGATGTATTTCTTGTCATCGGACATGATCGTTGTCTTTGGCCGCGCGCCGCCGATCGAGGTGCCCTGGAACAGCGCGCGGCCTAGCTCGGGGGTCAGCGGAATTCCTTTTTCGACACGCTCAGCGGCCGTCAGCAATTCTTCGAGTGACGCATTGCCGCTGTCCCGCGACACGTAGCGGTCGGCGGATTTCTGAAAATCGAGGGCCCCCACGCGGTCCGAACCGGATTCCAGAAGGAAGGTCAGCTCGTCCAGTTCGGTCGTGTCCATGTTTTTGCTTTTGGCCCCAAATTTCCGGTTCAGAATAATGCGGCGTCCCCAGGCGTCGGGCGCGGCGTCGCGAATGCAATTCGGCATGCTGAGGCCGTTCAACAGCGGCAGAGGCCCCCTCTGCAGCGGCAGCTCGGGCGTATAGATCGTAATGGCGGTGTTTCGAACGAGGTAGCTGCGGCCGTACGTGAACTGGAGCTCCTTGCCAAAGGCTGTCAGCAATCCCGCCACGACCGGCTCGGTGCTGCCGGGAAGCCATGCCCAGACATAAGCCTGGGTCGGGGCCGGAACGGAACGGGGTTTAGAAGTCATCGTCGACCTCCTTCCGTTGACGGCGAACCGATCGCGGAAGAAGCCGCATCACCTCGCGGTTTGTGCTGAGGGCATGTGCCAGCGTGCTTTGTTCGGCGTCGAACAAGGGAAGGCCAACGACGGCCGCGACTTCGAAAGCCGCGCCGATCGCGCAGGTAGGATCGCCCTTCTCGATACGGTTCAAGAGCCCTCGCGAGATGCCCGAGCGCACGGCCGTATCGGTCGTCGTCATGCGCTTTTCGATCCTAGCTTTGCGCACGAGTAGACCGAGCAAGCGAACGGCGTCCGTCGCGTACAAAGAGAGGGGGCGTTGGGTCTTTGGCATGGTTTATCTCATAAACAGATCAAGACAGTCTTTATGCTTCACATATAGAGCAAAAGTCTAAAGAATTCAAGCAAATTGCTCTATAAATACAGCACCTGTCTTCTCATGATCCATAAATGACGCAATTACGGGAGGCGCGGTTCAGCCAGAAAGCAACAACAGACAAGGCGTTCTCGTCACCCGCGTGAGGTCACGCCGAAGTCCGAGATCCCACTCACGGTCCCGTTCATCCAGATTTGTTGCAACCGCGTTCGGCAAAGCTGCGCGCGATCTTGATCGCGTATTCCTCGCTTAGGACCGGATAAAATATCGGTTGCTCCTGCAGCCGCGGCGGAAACGCGCGCATCGACGCCTCGCGGATCAACTGCAGCAGCTCCGCAGGCCCAACAGGGCGCCACACACGATGGCCTCTTCCTCCATCGTATCGCAGCTCACTCCGCCTTGATGCCGTGATCGGCGACGAACCTGCTCCAGCGTGAGCGTTCGCCGTCGAGATGCTCGCCCCACGCCTGCGCCGTGCCGCCGACCGGCACCACCCCCTGCGCTTCGAGTTGCGCGAGGATGTCGGCGCGGGCGAGCGCCTTCGCCAGGGCGTCGTGGATCGGCGCGATGACCGCGGCCGGCGTCTTTGGCGGGGCGAGGAAGCCGAACCACCCGGCGACGTCGAGGGCCGCCATGCCGGCCTCCGGAGCCGACGGGACCTGCGGCAGCGTGGTGACCCGCTTAGGGCCGGTCACCATGAAGGCCAGCACGTTGCCGGCCTGCACCTGCCCGACCTCCACCGGCATGGCGTCGAACATGACGTCGACATGGCCGCCGAGCAGGTCGTTGAGCGCGGGGGCCGCCGATTTGTAGGGGACATTCAGCGCCTCGATCCCCGCCGTGCTCATCAGCAGCATGGCGGCGAGCGAGAACGCCGATCCGTTGCCGCCGGGCGAGGCGAACACCAGCTTGCCCGGGTTCTTCTTGGCGTGCGCGATGAGGCCGCCGACGGTGGTGAAGGGAAGGTCCTTGCGGCCCACCAGGATCAGCGGGCCGGTCGCCACCTCGATGACCGGCGTGTAGTCCCGCGTCAGGTCGTAGGGAATTTCCGGGTGCAGCACCTGCGACATCAGCACGCTGGTGGTGACCATGAAGATCGTCGTCCCGTCGGGCGGGGAATTGACGACGTCGCGCATCGCCGGGGCGAACAGGCCGCCGGCCTTGTTCTCGATCACCACGGTGACGCCGAGCTCCTCCTGCAGACGCAGCCCCATCAGCCGGGCGACGGCATCCGCGGCGCCCCCCGCGGCGGTCGGTACGACGATGCGCAGGCTCTGGCCCCGCGGCTGGGCGAAAGCCGGTGGAGCGAACGCGACCGCCGCCAAAAGCACCGAGACCGCGAGCAACATTCCGCGCTGCGATGTCATCGCCAGGGCCTCCTCCCATTCCGGCCGATCCCCATCGGGGTAACGGCTCTGTCGGAATTCTACTTGACGCGATCGCCGATGTATTCCCGCCGCCGCAGCTCGAGCTCTGCGAGATAGCGCCGCAAGGCATGCGCTTCGCTCAAGGTGCCGAGAACCCGGCGCGACGACGGCGCATCGACCACCGCCAGCACTTCCAATTCCGCCTTGTCGAACGCCGCGACGGATTCCTGCACCGTCATGCTCGGCAGCAGAATATCATCCACGTGCCGCAGGATTTCGAAAATAAACGCGTCCTCGGAGAGCTCGGCGGCATGGGCTTCCGCGACCATGACCAGCCCGGAATAGCGGCCGTCGCCGTCGACCACCACGACCTGGCCGGTCGAGCCCGGCGGAAAGGCGTTGCGGAACGCCGCCACCGTCGTCTCGGACGAGACGGTCTTGACGTCGTAGCGCATCATGCGCCCGACGGTGAGGTCGCGCAGCCAGCCGATGTCGGCGGCGCTGCGGATGGTCTCGCCACGCAGGTGGAAGCGCCAGGTCGCGAACGAGTAGCCGAACACCTCGCGGGTGACCTGGGCCGAGATGATCACGGCGATGAGCACGGCGGCGGTCAGCCACAGGTTTCCGGTCAACTCCAGCGCGACGAAGATCATGGTCAGCGGGCCGCCGATCACGGAAGCCGAAAGCGCGCTCATGCCGACGATGGCATAGGCGTTGGAGTCGACATAGAAATGCGGATCGATGGAGTTCATGGCGGTGGCGAACAGCTGCCCGCCGAGCGCCCCCATCAGCAGCGACGCAAAGAACAACCCGCCGCGAAACCCCGATCCGAGCGAGACGATCGACGCCAGCGCCTTGAGCCCGAGAATGGTCGCGATCGACTGCAGCGGCAGGTCCAGCATGCCCGTGAGATGGAGGGCACCGTGACCCGACGACATCACCTGCGGGGTGACGATCGCGAAGCCTCCGACAACGGCGCCGCCCAGGACCGGCCGCACCAGCGCCGGCAGCTTGATCCGCTCGAGCAGGGTCTCGAACAGGTAGACCCCGAGCATCACTGCGATTCCGAACAGGGCCATCACCACGCCGACCAGCGCGGCGAACAGGATGTCCTGGTTGCTGACCGCGGCGATTTGCGGCGCAACGATGCCGAGCTTGACCGAGGCGAGGCTGCCGGCGACGAGATAGCCGAGCAGCGATGCGATCCCGACCGGCGCGAGGCTCGCCACCGAGTAGTTTCCGATCACCAGCTCGAAGCCGTAGAAGGCACCGGCGAGGGGCGCGCCGAATGCGCCTGCAATCCCGCCGGCGGCACCGCAACCGACCAGGATGCGCATGTCCGCCCGGCGCAGCCGGAACGCACGGCCGATCCGCGACCCGATGCCGCTGGCGAGCTGCGTATAGCCGGCCTCCATGCCGACCGACGCCCCGACCCCGCTCGACCACACGGTCTGCAAGGCGACGATCAGGCTGCCGGTCAGCGACATGCGGCCGCCATGGAGCGCATTGGCTTCGATCGGGTCGATCTCCCGCGCCGGCCGCCACCGGGCGATCAGGTGGTAGGCGATGCCGAGCACGAGGCCGCCGAGCGTCGGCACCACCAGCGCCAGCACGGGGTTGAGGGACGCGAGCGCCGAGAGGTGCTGGCCGAACGGGAGCCGGAAGAACGCGCTGTGCAGCAGGTCGACCCCGGCGCTCATGCCCGCCACGACGAGGCCCGCCAGCGAGCCGGCCGCCGCCGCCAGCACCACGAGGCCGGTCTCGCGGGCGCGCACGAAAGCCCGCAGCCGGTGGGGAACCTCGAACTCGGCCAGTAACTTGCCCAGGCTGCACCTCGCTGCGAAACGACGCTTTCGCGCGGCCTGTCTTACGTCGGCGTCGCGGGCAATGCCACCCGGCTGTGCCACCGCCCATAGCCGAAGTAGATCACCAGTCCTACCGCGAGCCAGGTCCCGAGCCGGATCCAGCTGTCGGCCGGCAGGCCGAGCATCAGGAACAGCGCCGACGCGGCGCCCGCCGGGGCGACGACGTGAATGGCCGGGGTCCGGAACGGCCGCGGCAGGCCCGGATCGGTGAAGCGCAAAGCGAGCACCCCGAGGCAGACGATGGCGAACGCCAGCAGGGTGCCGATGCTCACGAGCTGGCCGAGCAGCCCGATCGGCAGCAGCCCGGACAGCACCGTGACCACGGTGCCGATCACGAGGGTCGACACGTAGGGCGTGCGGAACCGCGAATGCACCTTGGCCGCGGCGCGCGGCAGCAGCCCGTCGCGCGCCATCGCGTAGAAGATCCGGGTCTGGCCCAGCAGCAGCACCAGGATGACCGAGCTGAGCCCGATGATGATGCCGACATTCACGATGGGTGCGAGCCACCTGACCCCGATGGCATTGACGCCGACCGCGATCGGATCGGGCACGTCGAGCCTGTCGTAGGGCACGATGCCGGTGAGCACCACGGCGACCAGCACATAGAGCGTCGTGCAGATTGCGAGCGAGCCGAGAATGCCGATCGGCATGTCGCGCTGCGGGTTGATGGCCTCCTGCGCCGCCGTGGAGACCGCGTCGAACCCGATATAGGCGAAGAACACCACCGCGGCGCCGCGGACGATGCCGGTCCAACCGAAGCGGCCGAAGCCGAGATCGGGCGGCACGAACGCGCCGTCCGGATTGCCCGCCGTCACCCAGTTGGCCGGGCTGAAGTACCACACGCCGATGCCGATGAAGGCGAGCACGATGACGAGCTTGATCGCGACGAAGATGGTGTTGAGGCGCGCCAACTCGCGAACGCCGACCAGCAGCACGACGGTCATGATTGCGACCACCACCATCGCCGGGACATTGAGGATGGCGCCGGTGGTGTGCCAGGTACCGGCAGCCGCATCGAACTCGAACGGCGAGTTCCTGAAGTGGCCGTGCAGCGGGAGCCCCAAATCCTGCAGCAGGCTCGAGACATATCCCGACCAGCCGATCGCCACCGTGGTGGCGCCGATGGAATATTCGAGGATCAGGTCCCAGCCGATGATCCAGGCGATGATCTCGCCGAGCGTCGCATAGGCATAAGTATAGGCGCTGCCGGCGACCGGAACCGCCGATGCCATCTCCGCATAGCACAGGCCGGCAAAGCCGCAGGCGATCCCACCGAGCACGAAGGAGATGGAGATGGCCGGTCCGGCGTTCTCCGCCGCGGCATTGCCGGTCAGCACGAAGATACCGGCGCCGATGATGGCCCCGATACCGAGGGCGACGAGGTTGACCGCCGTCAGGGTCCGTTTGAGCGGGACGCCGTCATGGGCGAGGACCGTTTGGGCTTCTGCCTCCTTGGCGCGCGAGAGCAGCGCCGCGATCGATTGCTTGGCCAACAGACTGTGCATCCGGCCTCCGAGAGCGGTCAGACGATGGTTTCGGAATCAGACCGTAGAAGCAAAATGTGTAGGATGGGTTGCGCGAGAGCCGAGCCCGTTCTCGAGCGCCATGGCCGATCGGAAGTGCCGGAGGCCACGGCGTTGCCTGTCAGCGCGGCGGCAACCCGAGCGCTTCGATCAGCCAGTCAGCGATGGCGTCCATCCCCATGGGGCGGTTGTCGACCTGGCAGTGTTCGGCGCCGCCCTCCTCCGCGGTGAAGATCCTGAGGTGTTTCTTTGTTTTGAGTTTTGCGTAGAGGGTGCGCGCCTCCTCCACCGGAACGATCCGGTCGTTCTCGCCATGAAGCACCAGCACCGGGCAGCGGATCGCGTCGATGCAGCCGGCGAGCGTGAAGCGTTTCGCCCATTCGAGCGCCGTTTCATTATCGGGCGCGCCGATCACCCAGCGAAACTGGAAATTCGACGACGTGCTGGTTCGCGGATCGGCGGCGAGCCGCTCCTTGATCTCACGCTGCCAGCCGTGGAGGTCCCAGTGCATGGCGCCGAACGCGATGCAGGCAGCGTAGCGATGCTCGAACGCAGCGATCCGCGGGGCGAGATAGCCGCCGAAGCTGTAGCCCATCACCGCGACCTTGCTCGCGTCGACGTCGGCGCGCGCGGCGAGATAGTCATAGGCGGCGGTGCCGGCGACCTCGTAGTCGGGCCGGCTGTGGATGCTGCGCAGCCGCAGCGACTCGCCCTGCCCCGGCCCGTCGATGGCGAGCGTGTTGATGCCGCGCTTGGCGAGTTCGAGCCCGGCAAAGACGATGCTCATCTCCTTGCAATTGTCCATGCCGTTGAACACCACCACCGTCGGCGCGGGGGTGGTGCCGGGCGCCTTCATGAAATAGGCGGCGAGCGCGGTCCCCTCATAGGCCACGTCGACGCGCTCGATCTGCGGATAGAGGCGGTCGAAAGCCGCATGCCAGCAGCGCAGCGCCTGCTGGTAGACCGCCAGCTTTTCCTCGGACGGCGGGATGAAGCGCTCGCCTGAATAGTAGTAATTGCCGGCCCGCATGTAGTTGTGGCCGGCGGTGATGGCGTTCCCCCGGGCGGCGGCGGCATCGGCGCGGTGCGCCAGGCTATCGGCCATGGCGACCCATTCCTCTCGCCAGGCGAGATCGGGATCGCCCACCCCGGCCCGTGCGGTCAGTCGCGCGCCGACACGGTCGATCTCCTCCATGGCGACCGCGCCATAGGCGGCCATGCCCTTGACGATCTGCATGGCGTTGCTCCAGCGCAGATTGCCGGGAAAGTGCTCGACCCAGGTCCCACACCGCGTGTCGCTGCCCACCGTTTTCCTCCTGCCTTCGCGTAATCTTCGAGGGGCTTGCAGCCGCCATGCGTCGGGATACCACCTCTGCGGCGCCTGTGGGAGGGCTCCCGCTTCCCGCCGGGTCCCGGCTGCGCTATGCCATCGGCCACGCGGGCCCACCGGCGCTTTCGCCGGAGTTCCAGGAGGAAAAAGCGATGCGGGAGATCGGCCACTTCATCGGCGGCAAGGAGGTCAAGGGCAGCTCCGGCCGGTACGCCGACGTTTTCAACCCCAACACCGGTGAGGTGCAGGCCAGGGTCACGCTCGCCAAACATTCCGAGGTCGAGCACGCGATCGCGGTGGCGCAGGCGGCACAGCCGGCCTGGGCGGCGACGAACCCGCAGCGCCGCGCCCGGGTGATGTTCAAGTTTATCGACCTGCTGCAGAAGGAGTTCGACAGCCTCGCCGCGCTGCTCTCCTCCGAGCACGGCAAGACCGTCCCCGACGCCCGCGGCGACATCCAGCGCGGCCTCGAGGTCGCGGAATTCGCCTGTGGCATTCCGCACCTTCTCAAGGGCGAGTATTCCGCGGCGGCCGGCCCCGGCATCGACCTCTATTCGATGCACCAGCCGCTCGGCGTCGTCGCCGGCATCACGCCGTTCAATTTCCCGGCGATGATCCCGATGTGGAAGTTCGCCCCGGCGATCGCCTGCGGCAATGCCTTCATCCTCAAACCGTCGGAGCGCGATCCCTCGGTGCCGATGCGGCTCGGCGCGCTCATGATCGAAGCCGGCCTGCCGCCGGGCATCCTCAACGTGGTCAACGGCGACAAGGAATCGGTCGACACGCTGCTCAACGATCCGCGCATCATGGCGATCGGCTTCGTCGGCTCGTCGTCGATCGCCGAATACGTCTACGCCACCGGCTGCGCCAACGGGAAGCGGGTGCAGTGCTTCGGCGGTGCCAAGAACCACATGATCGTGATGCCGGACGCCGACATGGACCAGGCGGTCGATGCGCTGATCGGGGCCGGCTACGGCTCCGCCGGCGAGCGTTGCATGGCGGTGTCGGTCGCGGTGCCCGTCGGCGAAAAGACCGCCGACCTGCTGATGAAGAAGCTCATCCCGCGGGTGGAGAGCCTGAAGATCGGGCCCTCCAGCGATCCGCAGGCCGACTACGGGCCGCTGGTGACGCGCGCCCATCTCGACAAGGTCAAGAGCTATGTCGACCTCGGCGTCAAGGAAGGCGCCAAGCTCGTCGTCGATGGCCGCGGCTTCAAGCTGCAGGGCTACGAGAACGGCAACTTCATCGGCGGATGCCTGTTCGACGAGGTGACGCCGGACATGCGCATCTACAAGGAAGAGATCTTCGGGCCGGTGCTCACGGTGGTGCGTGCCAAGGACTACGAGGAAGCGGTGCGGCTGCCGTCCGAGCACGATTACGGCAACGGCGTCGCCATCTTCACCCGCGACGGCGACACCGCACGCGACTTCACCGAGCGCGTCAATGTCGGCATGGTCGGCGTGAACTTCGCGATTCCGGTGCCGCTGTCCTACTACACCTTCGGCGGCTGGAAACGCTCCGGCTTCGGTGACCTCAACCAGCACGGACCGGACTCGATCCGCTTCTACACGAAGACCAAGACGGTGACCTCGCGCTGGCCGTCCGGCACCAAGGAAGGCGCCGAGTTCGTCATCCCGACGATGAAATAAGCGCGCCGCCCTGCGACCGCGGGGGGCCGCAGGCGATCGGCGATGCCGCAATGAGGAAACGAATGGACCGGAAGACGCCAACCGCGGCGACGCAGGCGAGCGCTGCCACCTGGCCCGGCAACAAGCGGGTCGCGGTCGCTATCAACGTCGATCTCGAAATCTGGTCGCCGGGCAAGGCGCCGGACTATTCGGTGCAGTCCACAGGGTTGAAGCCGGGAACCATCAGCCACGGCGGCATCGCGTGGTCCGAATACGGCGGCAAGACCGGCGTGTGGCGGGTGCTGCGCCTGCTCGAACGCCACGGCGTGCCGGGCACGTTCTCGGTCAACGCCAAATGTGCGGAGGTGTTTCCCGAGGCGGTAAAGCAGATCGCCGCGTGTGGTTTCGACATCGCGGGCCACGGCTACACCCAGGACCAGCTGCTGGCCTATATGTCGCCCGAGGAGGAAAAGCGCACCATCAAGACCTGTCTCGACATGCTGCAGGAGACTTCGGGCGCGCGGCCCAAGGGCTGGGTGACCCCGGTCCATGCGCACACCGAGCACACCGTTGCGTTTCTCGCCGCGGAAGGTCTCCTGTGGCACAACGAGGCTGCCGACTCCGACCGCCCCCATCGCATCCAGGTCGGTGGCCGCGAGATGGCGGCGATCCCGGGTTCGGACTATACCGACAACCGCGTGCTGCGGACCGCGCCGCATCTCCTGCTCGAGACCTACAAGCGCACGTTCGACTATCTCTACGACTTCGAGCCGATGTCCTACATGGGCATGTCGATCCATTGCCAGTTCGGCGGCCGCCCCCTGATGATCGCGGTGTTCAACGAGCTGCTGGATTATTTCGCCGCGCGGCCCGATGTCTGGTTCGCGAGCCATGCCGACATCGCGCGCCATGTGATCGACAACAAGATCGATGCGACGGCTTATTCCCGGCAATTCTATGCGTGACGGGTTCCCGAATCCTCCGCGGCGGAACCGCCGCGACGTCATCAAGGCCGCCGCGGGTGCGATGGCCGCGCTCGGCACGGCGATGTTCTCGGCAGGGGCGCGCGCCCAGGAAAATTACCCGAACCGGCCCATTCGCCTGATCGTTCCGTTTGCGGCTGGCGGCCTGAACGACGCCACCGCCCGGCTATGGGCCGAGAAGATCAAGACCGACCTGAACGCCAGCCTGTTCATCGACAACCGGGTCGGCGCCGGCGGCACCATCGGCGCCGGCGAAGCGGCGCATGCGCGGCCGGACGGCTATACCCTGTTTCTCGGCAGCTCGACGACGCAGATCCTCAATCCCGCGCTGATGCCGAAAATTCCCTACGATCCGCTCGGCGACTTCTCGGCGGTCTCGATCTTCGCAGTCGGCACGGCCACAATCGCGGTTCACCCCTCGGTGCCGGCCCACGACCTCGGGCAGTTGATCGCCTACATCAAGGCCCATCCCGGCACGCTGTCCTACGGATCGGCGGGCACCGGCAGCGACTCCCACCTCGCCGGCGAGATGTTCAAGCACCTGGCGGGCGGGCTCGATCTCGCGCATGTGGCCTACAAGGGCGGAAGTCCCGCCTTGTCCGATCTCGTGGGCGGCCACATCCCGGTGGCGAGCCTGCACATGACGCCGCAACTGCTGACGCTCCACCGCAGCGGCGCAATCCGCATACTCGCGGTGACCGGCCCGAAGCGCCTGGAAGTCGCGCCCGACATTCCGACCGGCGCCGAAGCGGGCCTGCCGGGCCTCGTCGCCACGACGTTCAACGGCATCCTGGCGCCGGCCGGCACCCCGGACGCGATGATCGTGCGTCTCGACGGCGCGACGCAGCGGGCGATGAACGATGCCGCTTTCGAAAAAGCCCTGACCGATGCGGGATTCGAACCGCTCCCGGGCGTCGGCGGCGCGGTCGCGCAGCGCTACATTGCCGACGAGCTTGCCCGTCTGGCGCCCGTCATCAAGGCGATCGGCTTCAAGCTTGGATGATTGCGGCCTGGGCCGGTGGACGATCGGCCCAGTCTTCGAGCCCTGTTTCGAATGGCGGTGGCGTACCGGTTTGTGCAGATCGGCGCGCGGAGCTGGATTTCGCAAAGTTCTGATCGATCTATGAGATCGGCGCAACTTTCCGTATACATCTGCGATGTTACGATCCCTCCGCCGGTACTTCCTTCGCCCCGTTTCTCGGAGGAGCCCATGCTCAAGGCGTATCTGATCCCCATGGCCGGCCTCCTCGCCATCGCCGGCCTGCCGGGGGGCGCGTCGGCGGCGCAACAGGGGCGGCAACCGGATGCCGCCGCTCAGCTGCCGAGCAACGAAGCGCTCGACGCCCTGGTCGCCGCCAACAAATGGGATCAACTCGGCGCCGCGCTGGCGGGTGCGTCGAACGGCGAGGCATTCACGCGGAAGCTGGACTGGTTGCAGGCGAAGGTCGGCGCCGGCGGTGGATTCTTCCTGGTCTTCGAGTATGCCAAAGAGCTGTGGCGGGCCGGCAATTCCGTGAAGGTGACGGACCCCGACAAAGACCCGCGGGTCACCGCAGGATTCATGACGCTCTATGCCTACGAACTGATCGTCCTGGACGGCCTGAAATGCGCCGACAAGAGCGCGGCTGGCCATCGCATTGACCAGCTGTTGATGTACGACCGCCCGATCCTGAATTATCTCAAGGCGAAGCCGGAGAAGCTCAGGACGAAGATCGTCGATCTCGCGATTGCCTTTGAGAAGCACACGGCGCCATTGCGCAAGGACGATGATGTATTGTGCCGAAGCGGATTGGAGGAGTTCATGGCAGGCTTCGAGGGCGGCTCTACGCGCGAGGTGCCGCCTAAGCCGGGCCAGCCGGGACGGTCATTCGAGGTGACGGCGCCGTCGAGCTATGCGCCGCGCTTCCTCGCCCCCGAAGAATACACGCCGCTTCAGGAGGAAGCACGGCCCGGCTTACGCGCAAGCCTCTTCAAGCTCATCGCGGGCTGAACGCGCGCAGGCTACGCGCACCCGTCATCCGAGGCAGGAACGCACCGCGGGCGCGTCGGTCACCGCGGTATTGCGGCACTGGCAGCGCGGCGGCCGCTCCAGCAGCGAAAGCGTCACCGTGGTGATGCGGTTCTTGCGCACCACGATGTCGCACAGACGGGCGAGTTGGCCGCTGCCGGCCTGGGCCGCGAGCTTCGCGGTACCGACCTGCTGGCGCAGCACGGCAGAGCCGTTCTTGATCGGGTCGAGCTTGACGTCGTCCAGATAGAGGATCGCCGTCGGCGTCGCCACCGGAACGGTCTTGATCTCGACGTAACCGACATCCTTCGGGGTCCACGCGATGATCAGGGCGATGAGGAGCGCCAGCGCCGCCGCGCCGGCCGCCACCACGCGCACCATGTCACGCTCCCGGCGGCTTGATCCCGCCGATCAGATGCTGGAGCTGATCGGAGGCGCCGCGAATGTCCTGAGTCAGCTGGTGGATGACGTCGATGACCTTCTGCGCCTGGCGGATCTGGATCAGTTCGTCGATGAAGTCCTCGTTGGCCTGCAGCGTGCGCAGGAGCTCGACGAAACGACCGCGCGCCGTGGCGAGCTCACCATTGGCGCGCTCGGTGTCGTCGCGCAGCTTGCGCCACTGCTCGACGAGGAAGGCCCGCTCCTCCGGCTTGAAGCGGGTGTCCTGTTCGAGCGATTTGAGCTTGTCGCGGGCCCGCGCCAGCGCCTTGTCGCCGAGGGTGGCGAGCGTGCCGTTGTCGGCCACGGCGTCGAGCAGCTCGCTCACCGCACCGCGGAGATCGTCGATCTCCTTGCGGGCCTTCTCGGCGTCGGTGTAGCCGTCGATCGCCTTGGCGCTCTCGTCGATCGTCTTGCCGAGCTCGCCGAAATTCTTCTTGAGCTGGTCGAGCTCGCGGGAAAAGTCCTCCACCGGCGAGATGGCGTCGCGGTCGTCGGCAGCGGCGGCCACTGCGCGGCCGAACGGCGCCGCAAAGACGAGCGCGAGCCCGAGCACGATGCTTCCAAAAATCAGGCGGCGGACAGCGCCGTGGCCGTGGCTGAGGCTATCCATGATCCACCTTGTCGTTGTAACCGATGGCGCAAGGCCGACCGGCGCTTCAACGCGCGCTGCCGGTGCGGAGGCAATCATGATCTGTTAAGAAACGTGTCCAAAGTGTGGCTCCGCGAGCCCCCCGTTTCCGCGCCCCGTCTCCCGCCCTCCCCTTAGCCGAGGCTTCGATGTCCGATACCCCCGCGTACCAGCTCTACTGCTTCGCCCAGTCCGGAAACTGTTACCGCGTCGCGCTGATGCTCAACCTTATCGGCGCGGCCTGGAAGCCGGTCTTCGTGGACTTCTTCGCCGGCGGGGAAACGCGGACCGAGAAGTACCGGACCGAAGTCAACGAGATGGGCGAGGCCCCCGTGCTCGCTCACGGCGCGCGCAAGCTCTCGCAGTCGGCGGTCTGCCTCGCCTACCTCGCCGAGCACTCCGGCAAGTTTCAGCCCGAGGGCGAGGACGAGCGGCTCGAATGCCTGCGCTGGATCGTGTTCGACAACCAGAAGGTCAACGGCTTTCTCGGGCCCTACCGTTTCCTCAAGAACTTCGCCCCGACCCCCGACCCCGGCGGCGAAGCCTTTCTGCTCCGCCGGATTCCCGGCAACCTCGCCATCGTGAACAAGCGGCTCGCGAAGGCTCCCTTTCTCCTCGGGGCGAAGCCGACCATCGCCGACATCTCGCTGGCCGGCTATTTCTACTATCCGCCGGAGGAATTCGGGTTCGACATCGCCAAGGACCATCCTGCGATCGGCGCCTGGATGGAGCGGATGAAGACGCTGCAGGGCTGGCAGCACCCTTACGACCTGATGCCGGGATATCCGCTCAAGAAAGCCTGAGCGGGCCTTCGCAACCGCGCCGCCCGCTCGCGCGGGTCATCGCCACGAGCTAACGCGGCTTGTCATGCTCGTGGCCATGATCATGGCCATGGCCATGATCATGGTGCTCGTGATGGTCGTGGTGGTGCGGCTCTCGCGCCTCATCGTGCCTGTGACCATGCGAATGCCCATGATCGTGATCATGGTCATGTTGGTGATCGTGGTGATCGTGGGCGTGGTGGCCGTGTTGATGGCCATGATCGTGATGGCTTCCGTCGCCCTCGGGCTCGAACGGCGCCGTCACGACCGCTGCCGCGAACCCGTACTCCTTGAGGAGTGCCGCGACGCCGGGATCGGCGGGAACGCGCAGGCGGTTTGCGAGAATTTGGACCGGCACGTGGCGATTGCCCAGGGCGAGCACCAGTCGTGCCGCCCTGACGAAGTCCTTTTCGCGCACTTCGAGCACGGGCTCGACGTCGGCGACGACTTCGACCAGGCGCCCATCGTCGAGCGCGAGCAGGTCGTCGGTGCGCAGCAACGGCGGCGCGGCGAAATCAAATTCGATGCAGGTCCCCTTCGCCCCGAATACGAAACCCTGCTGCTTCGAGCGATCCTCGTATTTGAGCAGAACGGTGTCGATGATCTCGCCGGAGGTTTGGCCGGGACGGACGACTTTCTGGGCGCGCGGCATGGCGGGATCCAATTCAGTGACGCGTTGGCCGCTCGCTCTCGCCGGTCCCGCCCTCGATCGGCACGACCGACGAAGGCCGCTCGGCCGGCGCCGGACCGCCCGCTCGCGCGGCTGTCGTGGCCGCGGTCGCGGCCTGCGCGTCGCGTTGCAGGTACTTCCGATACGACATCAAACCGAACGGCAGCGTTCCGAGATAGAGCAGCGTGCCGATCGTCAGCACTTCCCACGGGTAGCTGATCAGCAGCGCGAAGAACAGCACGACGCCGAAAAAAACCAGCAGCACGAGATCCGGAGGAACCCGCGTACCGAGCCGCTTGCCGGAGTAGACCGGCAGCCGCGACACCATCAGGAAGGCAATGGCGAGGGTATAGACGAACGTCACCTGCGGGATGATGAGGACCTGCGGCACGCCGATGAAATGCATATAGACCGGCAGCAGCACCGTGATGGCGCCCGCCGGCGCCGGCATCCCGACGAAGAAATTCGACGCCCACACCGGCCGGTTGGGATCGTCGATCATCACGTTGAAGCGCGCGAGCCGGAGGCCGGCGGCTATGGCGAACGTCATGGCGGCGATCCAGCCTGCCGACTTGATGTCGTGGAGCGACCAGAAATAGAGGATCAGCCCCGGCGCGACGCCGAAGTTGACGAAATCGGCGAGGCTGTCGAGCTCGGCCCCGAAGCGCGACGTGCCCTTGAGCAGCCGCGCCACCCGGCCGTCGATGCCGTCGAGCACCGCTGCGAACACGATGGCGCCGAGCGCCCATTCGAGCTTGCCTTCGACGGCGAGCCGGATCGCCGTGAGGCCGGCACAGAGCGCCAGCAGAGTGATGAGGTTGGGCACCAGGATTCGCACGGGAATGGCGCGAAATCGGCGCTGACGCACCGGTTGCCGGTGTCGCCTGAACGGCGAAAACGGAGATTGAGTCATGGCGTCACTCTATCCTCGCCTGCGGCATCGCACCATGCGTCTCTTGATACATGCGCACTGACACTTGGGCACTGACACTTGGGCACTGATACATGCCGGTGATACCGCTGATATATCGACGGCAATGTCTCCCCGCCATCGCCGCTATCGCCCGGCCGATCACCCGACCCGGTAGCTGCGGCCCGGGTCGCCGCCATGCAGATCCGCGATGATGGTCTCGCCGGCCACCGCCGTCTGGCCTTCGGCGACCAGCGGACGGCCGCCGTCCGGAAGGTAGACGTCGAGGCGGGAGCCGAACCGGATCATCCCGATCCGCTCGCCGGCGCCGATGGCGGTGCCTTCGCGCACGAACGGCACGATGCGGCGCGCGACGAGGCCCGCAATCTGCACGACGCCGATGCGCGCGCCGCTCGCGGTGCGGATCAGGAAGCAGTTGCGCTCGTTGTCCTCGCTCGCCTTATCGAGGTCGGCGTTGAGAAACAGGCCGGCGCGATAGGCGATGCGCTCGATGCGCCCGGTGACCGGACTGCGGTTCACGTGGCAGTCGAACACGCTCATGAAGATCGAAATGCGCGCCACCGGACGGTCGCCGAGGCCGAGCTCGGCAGGCGGCACCGCATTGGCGACCCGGCTCACCCGTCCGTCGGCCGGCGCGATCACCAGGCCTTCGCGCAGCGGCGTCACCCGCGGCGGATCGCGGAAGAAATACACGCACCACACCGTGGCGACGGCGCCGAGCCAGCCGAGCGGCGGCCACAGCCACATCAGAAACAGGCTCGCGACGGCGAAACCGCCGATGAAAGGATAGCCCTCCTGGTTGATCGGCACCAACTGGGAACGGATCGAGGCAACAATCGACATGCTCACTCCGCAGCATCGATGGTGATGACATCCCGGGCGCCGGGCTCCGCAGACTCGTCGATGACCGGCGGCAAACGGTTGGGCGCGCCGCCATCGTCTCCGGCCAGGGCCAGCGTCTCGCGGGCCTGCTCGGCCTGACGCTGCCGGTTCCACATGCTGGCATAGAGGCCGCCCGCTGCCAACAAACGCTGATGGGTGCCGCGTTCGACGATGACGCCCTTGTCGAGCACGAGAATCTCGTGGGCGGCGACGATGGTCGAGAGGCGATGGGCGATCACCAGCGTGGTGCGGTTCTCGGAAACCCGGTCGAGCGCGTCCTGGATGTCCTTTTCGGTGTGGCTGTCGAGCGCCGATGTCGCCTCGTCCAGCACCAGGATCGGCGGTCCCTTGAGAATGGTGCGGGCAATGGCGACGCGCTGCTTCTCGCCGCCCGACAGCTTGAGGCCGCGTTCGCCGACCTCGGTGTCATACCCCTTGGGAGTCGAGCGGATGAAGGCGTCGATCTGGGCGTGCGCCGCGGCCGCCTCGACTTCGGCGTCGCTGGCGTCCCAGCGGCCGTAGCGGATGTTGTAGCGGACGGTGTCATTGAACAGCACGGTGTCCTGGGGCACCATGCCGATGGCGTTGCGCAGCGAGGCCTGGGTGACGTCGCGAATGTCCTGGCCGTCGATGGTGATGCGGCCCCCGGTCACCTCGTAGAAGCGGAACAGCAGCCGGGACATGGTCGACTTGCCGGCGCCGGACGGGCCGACGATGGCGACGGTGCGCCCCGCCGGGACCTCGAAAGAAATGCCGCGCAGGATCGGCCGCGCCGCCTCGTAGGAGAACCACACGTCCTCGAACCGGATCGTGCCGGTCGTCACCACCAGCGGCTTCGCGCCGGGGCGATCGCTGATCTCGGATTCCCGGCCGAGGATCGCGAACATGGATTCGATGTCGATCACCGCCTGCTTGATCTCGCGATACACCATGCCCATGAAATTGAGCGGCTGGTAGAGCTGGATCATCATGGCGTTGATCATGACGAAATCGCCGACGGTGTTGGTCCCGTACTTGATGCCGTAGACGCACATCCCCATCGTCACGGCGAGCCCGAGCGTGAAGATGGCGGCCTGCCCGGCATTGAGCACCGCGAGCGAGACATAGGCCTGGACGCTGGCAGCCTCGTATTTCGCCATCGAGCGGTCGTAGCGCTCGGCTTCGCGCTCTTCGGCGCTGAAATACTTCACGGTCTCGTAGTTGAGGAGAGAGTTCGATCGCCTTGGTGTTGGCGTCGGTGTCGCTCTCGTTCATCTTGCGGCGGATGCCGATCCGCCACTCGGTCGCGAGGTAGGTGTACCACATGTACAGCGCGACGGTGACGAAGATGACGAGCACGTAGCGCCAGTCGAACTGGTAGAGCAGCACGCCGCTGATCAGCAGAACCTCGACGATGGTCGGGAGGAGCTGCAGGATCACCATCCGCACGATGGTCTCGATGCCGTTGCGTCCGCGCTCCAGAACGCGGGTGAGACCGCCGGTCTTGCGCTCGAGGTGGAACCGAAGCGACAGCCGGTGCATGTGCTCGAAGGTGAGAACCGCGAGCCGCCGCACCGCATTCATGGCGACCTTGGCGAACAGGCCGTCACGCGCCTGGGTCAGCAGCGCCATCAGGATGCGCATACCGCCATAGGCCGCCGTCATGGTCAGCGGAATCGCGAGCACCCAGCCCCACGGCGCGTGGCTCTGGTCCTGCACCAGCGCATCGGTCGCCCATTTGAAGGTGAACGGCACCGCGATGGTGGCGAGCTTCGCCGCCAGCAGCAGCCCGAGCGCCATCATCACCCGCGCCTTGAGGTCGGGGCGATTCGACGGCCACATATAGGGCCACAAGTTGTAGAGCGTGCGCCACAGGGCTCCGCCCTCGCCGGAGACCTCCCGCTTCATCATCTGGGGCGTTCGCACGATATCGCTCATGGCCGGTCCGTATCCGACGGACCGCGCGGCCGTCAACCAGCTCTCATATAGGTTGTTTTGCACCATGTTCATCCCCGGCCCGGAGCCGGAGCGGATTCGGCGCCAAAGCTTGACGCCGGCAGGTGTGCGGTGCCAAATGTTTTCCAATGAGCATAATCAAGCGAATCTGCGTCTACTGCGGATCGAGTTCAGGCAATGAGCCTGCCTACGCGGCGGCGGCGAGGCAATTCGGCGAAATCCTCGCACGCAATGGTATCAGGCTGATTTACGGCTGCGGTTCCACCGGTCTGATGGGCGCGGTTGCGCGCGCCGTCCACGACCACGGCGGCGAGATCACCGGCATCATCCCGGAATTTCTGCGGGCGCAGGAGCGGCTGTTCCGCGATGCCGACGAGATCATCGTCACCGAGGACATGCACGAGCGAAAGCGCCTGATGTTCGAGCGCGCCGACGCGTTCGTCGCCCTGCCCGGCGGCATCGGCACGGTCGAGGAACTGGTCGAGCAGCTCACCTGGGCCCAGCTCGGCCGTCACAAGAAGCCGATCCTGCTCGCCAATGTCGCGGGATACTGGGATCCGCTCATCACCGTTTTCGAGCATTTGCGCGGGACCGGTTTCCTGCCGAACGGACGGCAGCTCGCTTACATCGCCGTCGACACCGTCGAGGCGATCCTGCCGGCGCTCAACGCCGCGGTGGCCCAGGTCGGCGAGCGCGAGCTGCAGGGCGAGCCCGAGCGCGTGCAACGGCTGTAGCGGGCGCACGGCGCCGCGGAAGCCGCGCCGGCAACGGCCGGCGGCACGTCGCGCCGGCGGCGCTCATTCCTTGTGATTCTCCGCGCTTTTCGGCGCCGCCGCGTCATCCCCATCGAGCGCCTGGGCGATGCGCGCCTCCAGGATGCGGGCGATGTTTTGCCGAAAATGCTGGGTGTCCATGAAGTTTTCAGGGTCGTGGCTGATCGGCCCTGAGACGTAATAATCCAGGAATGTGGTGTTGGGGCGCGCATCGGCGCGGCGCGCCACTTCCGACTTGCAGCGCGGCAGGTCGGCCGTGATCTGCGGATCGAGCTCGTCGAGCCACTCCTGGTAGACCGGCGACATCAGGAACACGACCTTGGTGGTCGCCGGCAGTTTCGCCAGCACCATGTCGAGAAGACCGAAACCGGCAAACGGCGTGTCGACCGGCGCCACCGCCGGCTTCTCCACCGGCCGCAGCGGACCGGGATCGAAATAGCGGTAATGCCCGGTTTCGTAGTCCTGGTAGCCGCGCGCATCGTCGGCCGGTGCGAGCCCGAGCTGCATCGTGACCCGCCGCGCCGCGAAGGTCAGCGCCCGCGTGCTCAAGAGGTGGGCGAGGTAATCGACGTTGTCGCCGTAGAGCCAGAACGGAAACGGCAGGATGACCGGCAGCGCCTGGTCGTGACGGCACCACCGCTCGTCCACGGAGAGGACGACGGCGTCGATCTTGCGGTGATGCGCCATGAAATAGCGCAACAGCGTCATCTGCTCCCGGGGGCCCGACGCCGGCGTGGTCAGCTGGACGAAACTCATGCCGGCGGCACTGGAAAGCTTCGCCGGATCGAGCAGCTGGCCGCGCGAATTGCCGATCACCGCGGCGGTGAACCGGGGGTCGCGGCCGTGGCTCGCATTGGAGGTCCGCTCGCCGGAATCGATGACGCCCGGCTTCATGAAAGTGGGGAACCGCCCGGTGTCGTAGGGATCGATCACCAGCAGCGCCGCATAGAGGAGGCCCAGCCCCCCGCCGAACACGCCGAGAAATATGAGCGCGAAACGGCGCCAGACCGTCTCAGTCCCGCTCCGGGCCACCTCATCGCGGGGAACCTGCTCGCGGTCAATCATCGCCGACCTCCGATACCGTCCGGCGGCCGTTGAGCACCGTCGCGATATCGCCCTCGAGAATCTCCGCGACATTCGCCCGGTAATGCTCCTCGTCCATGAAATTCTCAGGTGTCCGCGCCATCTCGGAATCGGCGAGGAAATCGATGAAGGCGCTGCCGGCCCCGCGCGCCGCACGCAGGCCGATCTGCCACTTGCAGTACTCGCGAAACCGCGCCGCCGGCGTTCCCGGCGGCGGAAGCCGCGTGTGGAACTGCGGCGGCAGCACGATCACGACGGGAGTCGTGGCGGGGATCTCGCCGAGCAGGGCATCGAGGCGGATCAGCCCCGGGAAATCCGGATCGCGCCGAAACGGCCGGTCGTCGCGCGCCGGAAATTCCGCTGCTGCGGCCGGCGCACCCGGCTTGAAGGCCCACGCCTTGCCGGCCTCGTAGTCGGAGTAGCCGGCGGGATCCACCGCGGCCCGCGGTGCGAAAGCCGCAGCGATGCGACGCCATCCGTCGCGCAGCGTGCGCGTGCTCAGCGCGTTGGCGAGATAGACGACGTCGCTGTCGCTGTAGAGCCAGAACGGAAACGGCGTCCGCACCGGCAGCGCGGGGTCGGTGACGCACCACCGCTCGTCGAGCGCGAGCACCAGGGCGCCGGGTTCGGGATGATGGGCGATGAACCAATGCATCATCGCAAGCTGCTCGCGCACATTGGAGCCGGGCACCGTGAGCTGCACGAAGCGCAGGCCGGTCGCTCGCGAGAGCCGCTCCGGACTGAGCAACTGGCCGTGCGAATTGCCGAAGATCGCCGCGTTGAACCGTGCCGATCGGCCGAGCGCAACGTTGGTGGTGCGCTGCGCGGTGTCGGTGTCGCCGAACGCCGCGCCCGCGACCGGCGAGCCCTCCGCCGGAGTGGCGGCTGTCGTCGCGGGGCCACCGTCGTAGAGGCCATGCAGCCCGAGCGGGACGAGCCGTCCGCTGTCATAGGGATCGACCAGGATGATGAAGACATAGGCGATGCCGACAAGTCCTGCGAAAACGCCGAGAAAGAGCATGGCGAACCGCTGCCATGCGAGTTCGCCGGTACCGCGCGAACCCGTCGGGTCCGAAGGAGCCTGTCTGCCCGCCGCCTCGGCCATCTGTCCCATGGCGCGCTCAGAACTGGAAATAGATGAAGCTGAGCGGCGGCCCATTGCCGACCTCGAGCACGCAGAATGCAGCAAGCGCCGCCGCCCCCACCGCAATGGCGGGCCACGGCAGCGGGCGCATGTTCCTGATCTCGTGGGCCGACGGCACCAGCACGGAGACGAGCGCGGCCGCCACCAGCAAGCCGACGCTCTGGATCTTTCCGGCGAAACCGCCGCCGCCGACCAGCGAAGAGAGCACCGAAGCCGCGGCGCTGAAATCGGCGGCGCGAAACAACACCCAGCCGACCATCACGAACAACATGGTGATCGCCCAGCCGGCCAGCGCCGGCATCGGCCGCTTCAGGCTCTGCCAGGCATGGCACACCAGCAAGCCGGCGCCATGCCACAGTCCCCAGACCACATAGGTCCAGCCGGCGCCGTGCCACAGCCCGCAGATGCCCATCGCTGCCATGGTGGCGAAGACGTAGCGGGGAACCCCGTTCCGGCTGCCGCCGAGCGGGATGTAGAGATAGTCGCGGATGAAGTTCGACAGCGAGATGTGCCAGCGGCGCCAGAAGTCGCGCACGCTCGTCGCGACATAGGGACGGCGGAAATTCTCCGGCAGCAGCAGGCCGAACAACAGCGCGATTCCGATCGCCATCTCGGTATAGGCGGAGAAATCGCAGAACAACTGGAACGTGAAGGCAAACGTCGCCGTCCAGGCTTCGCCCAGATTGAGCGCCTGCTGGGGCACGCGGTTGAACAGGGGATCGGCGATGTCGGCGAGGCGGTCCGCCAGCAGCACCTTCTTGGCGAGCCCCAGGGTGAACAGGAACAGGCCGAGGCTGACGCGCGCCCACAAGCCTTCGCGGCGGGGATCCTGGTCGAACTGCGGGACGAGCTCGTTATGGCGCACGATCGGGCCGGCGATCAGATGCGGAAACAGCAGCACGAACAGCGCGAACGGGCGCAGCGGATACAGCGGCGCATCGTTGCGCATGCGATCGACGAGATAGGAGATGAGCTGGAACGAGAAGAAGCTGATGCCGATCGGCAGCACCAGATGAGCGCGCGGCAGGCCGAACCCGATCACCGATTCCACGATGCCGATGAGGAAGTCGAGATACTTGAAGGTCGCGAGCGAGGCGAGGTTGAGGGCCACGCCGAGATAGAGCGGCCACATCCGGCCGCTGCGCTCGTACCACGCCGACATCAGCCACGACGCGCCGATCTGGCCGAGCAGCAGCGGGATGAACCGCACATCCCACCAGCCGTAGAACACCAGCGAGGCGGCGATCAGCACGGTCTGCCGTAGCACGAGCGATTGCGCCACCGCATAGTAGGCGGCGACCGCGATCGGCAGGAACAGCAGAATGAAACCCTGCGATTGAAACAGCATGTTCCCGAAACACTTGGCCGGCGCAAGCGCAAGGCCGGCAAAGCGCCGAGCCAGCGGACTGAGGATTCCCTTCCCGCGCCCGGTTTAGCGCGGACCTGCGGCGATGCCAATAAGGGTGGCTCCTGAACCCCGACGAATGTCACTGCCCGGCTCGACCGGGCGGTCCGGTCACCACCGCATGGCGCTGTGGTCAGGGCGCCCGAGCGTGAGACGGCGCGGTCCCCTCCATGGTCATGGCCGGGCGCTGTGGGCAGGGGGCCCGAGCGCGAGACGGCGCGTTTCCCTCCAGGGTCATGGCCGGGCGCTGTGGGCAGGGGGGCCCGAGCGCGAGACGGCGCGTTTCCCTCCATGGTCATGGCCGGGCTTGTCCCGGCCACCCCGATAATACGGCACAGCCCCGTCATTGCGGACCGCTGTGCCTGATGATCGGGTTGCCGGGACAAGCCCGGCAAAGACGACACCGGGTCTGTTATCGCGTCACATCCTCACAGGATGAGATCGCCGCGCCTCACGCCGGCGCGCCGGATTTGACCAGCTTGTAGATGATGGAATCCATCAGGGCCTGGAACGAGGCGTCGATGATATTGGGCGACACCCCGATGGTGGTCCAGCGGTCGCCCTTCTCGTCCTCGCTCTCGATCAGAACGCGCGTCACCGCTTCGGAGCCGGCATTGAGGATGCGCACGCGGTAGTCGGTCAGCTCCAGGCCGCTGATGAAGCTCTGATACTTGCCGAGATCCTTGCGCAGCGCGAGATCGAGCGCATTGACCGGGCCGTTGCCTTCCGCCGCCGAGATCAGCCGGTCGTCGCCGACCGTCACCTTCACCACCGCGAGGCTCACCGTGACGCGCTCGCCGGCCGCGTTGATGCGGTGTTCGACATTGACGTCGAACTGGGTCACGTCGAAATACTGCGGCACCTTGCCGAGCATGCGCCGCGCCAGCAGCTCGAAGGAGGCGTCGGCCGCCTCGTAGGCGTAGCCGACCGCCTCGCGCTCCTTGACGACATCGAGCAGGCGGGCGACGCGCGGATCGTCCTTCTCGACGGCGATGCCGACGCGCTCGAGCTCGGCGAGCACGTTCGAGCGGCCGGCCTGGTCCGAGACCAGGAGCTTGCGGCGGTTGCCCACCGCTTCCGGCCGCACGTGCTCGTAGGTCGCCGGGTCCTTGACGATGGCGGAGGCGTGGATACCCGCCTTGGTGGCAAAGGCGCTCTCGCCCACATAGGGCAGATTGCGATTGGGCGCCCGGTTGAGGATTTCGTCGAGGGTGCGCGCCACATGGGTGAGGGTCGCGAGCTTGTGGTCGGCGACCCCGATCTCGAACTGCTCGGAATATCCCGGCTTGAGCTTGAGGTTGCCGATCAGCGAAACGAGATTGGCGTTGCCGCAGCGCTCGCCGAGGCCGTTGAGGGTGCCCTGGATCTGACGCGCTCCGGCCCGCACCGCCGCGAGCGAATTCGCCACCGCCTGCTCGGTGTCGTTGTGGGCGTGGATCCCGACGTGATCGCCGGGCACCACCTCGACCACCGCGGCGACGATCGCCTCGACCTCGTGGGGCAGCGTCCCGCCATTGGTGTCGCACAGCACGACCCAGCGCGCGCCCGCCTCATAAGCGGTCTTCGCGCAGGCGAGCGCATACTCCGGATTGGACTTGTAGCCGTCGAAGAAATGCTCGCAATCGAGCAGCACCTCCCGGCCCTTCGCCGCGGCGGCGCCGACGCTGTCGCGGATGGACGCGAGATTGTCCTCCAGCGTCGTCTCCAGCGCGACGCGCACATGGTAGTCGGACGACTTCGCGACGAAGCAGATCGCGTCGGCATGGGCGTCGAGCAGACCGGCAAGCCCGGGGTCGTTCGAGACCGAGCGACCGGGCCGCCGCGTCATTCCGAACGCGGTGAAGGTCGCGCGCAGCGGTCGCTCGGTGCCGAACAGCTCGGTGTCGGTCGGGTTGGCGCCGGGATAGCCGCCCTCGATGTAGTCGACGCCGAGTTCGTCGAGCAGGCCGGCGATCGCGAGTTTGTCGTGCAGCGTGAAGTCGACGCCGTTGGTCTGCGCCCCGTCGCGCAGCGTGGTGTCGAAGAGGTAGATGCGTTCGCGACCCGACATGGAAATCACCAAGAATCCTTCACCGGCGATGCCGGCGTCACCAATCGCCCGATAGCCGGGCTCACCAATAGCCGAAGAACTTCAGCGCCACCGCGACCGCGATCGCGATGACGACGACCTTGAGCGCGATGTAGTAGAGCCAATGACGGGGAAACGGGGTCTCGGGATGGGTCATGGGGCCACCTTTGCGTCCTTGTCGAATTTCTTTTCAACCGTGGTATTGGCGAGCCACTCGCCATTGCGCCGCACCGTGTTGCGCTGCATCGGTGTAAACCCGCGATGCTCGAAGAAGCCGAGCGCGGTATCGCTCGCATCCGCCGTGAGCCGCTTGGCGCCGCGCCCCGCCGCGAGCTTCTCGAGCGCATCGACGAGCAGCGCCGCGACGCCGCGCCGGGTCGCCGCCGGATGCACGTAGAGCATGTCGATCACCTCGGCGCCGGCAAGCGTGGCAAATCCGACCGGCGCGCCATCGGTCGTGGCGACCAGGGTCAACGCGCCCGCCAGCTTCTTGGCGAATGCATCCTCGTCATCGGCCGCGGCGGCCCAAGCCGCCTGCTGGCCGGGATCGTAGTCGTCCCCGGTCAATTCCTCGACGCTGGCGCGAAAGATCTCCGCAAGCAGCGGCGCATCGTCCGGCAGATACGGCCGCAGCCCCAGCTTGCTTGGCGCAGCGGCGGTCATCGGGCGCGTGCCTCGTCCGCGAAGAGAGGTTGGCGCGGCGCCGGCCTCGCCAGCCGAAGCGATTTCCTCGCCGCCAGCGGCCCCCTCCCCACCCTCCCCCGCAAGCGGGAGAGGGAGACCGAGGCTGTGCCATATGAATGCTGGGAGGCCGTCATGGCGCGGGTCCTTCTGCTGCATCCCCTGCGAAAGGGCCCCCTCCCCACCCTCCCCCGCAAGCGGGAGAGAAGTCCAAGGCCGTGCCATGTGAATGCTGGGAGGCCGTCATGGCGCGGGTCCTTCTGCTGCATCCCCTGCGAAAGGGCCCCCTCCCCACCCTCCCCCGCAAGCGGGAGAGGGAGTCCGAGGCTGTGCCATGTGAATGCTGGGAGGCCGTCATGGCGCGCGTCCTTCTGCTCCCTCCCCCGCTTGCGGGGGAGGGTCGGGGAGAGGGAACGCAGCGTTTCCAATCGCCGCAGCGATGGTTTCCAACACTCCGGGCGTATTCTTGATCACGTCGAGATTGGTGAACCGAAGCACGCGATAGCCCTGAGCTGCGAGATAACCGCGCCGCCTCGCGTCATACGCTTTCTGCCTCGGCTCCAAATGCTGGCCGCCATCCACTTCGATGACCAGCTTCGCCGCATGGCAAACAAAGTCGACCACGTAAGGACCGATCGGCACCTGGCGCCGAACACGGGCACCCTGAAGACGTTGCGCCCGCACTGCGTGCCAGACGATGCGCTCGGCATCCGTCATGTCTTGCCGCAGCGCTTTCGCGCGCCCGCGAAGTGTCGTCGAGACCCGCCAGCTCGGCCCGTGGGGTTTATCGGTCATTGGGGAAGCCTCTGCGAGCGCTTACGCCGCAAGGGCCCCCTCCCCACCCTCCCCCGCAAGCGGGAGAGGGAGCCTGAGGCCGTGCCATGCGAGCGCCGTCACCGCGCAAGCCCCTCTGCTCCCTCCCCCGCCTGCGGGGGAGGGTCGGGGAGAGGGAACGCAGCATTTCCGTTCGCCGCGACGATGATGTCGCACGAACCTGGCCTTTCATCGCGCGAGCTCCCAGGTGGTGCCGTCCTTGGAGTCCTTGAGCACGACGCCCATGACGAGAAGCTCGTCGCGAATGCGGTCGGACTCGGCAAAATTCTTCGCTTTGCGGGCTGCCGCGCGGGCCGCGATCAGCCCATCGACGGCGTTCGCATCGACACCCTGCGCCGCGTGCTTGCGCTCGTTCCAGGCGGCGGCACTGTCGTGGAGAAAGCCGAGAAATCGCAGCGTTCCGCCAAGCTCTTCCGCGGCCAGCCGGTCGTGTGCCTGCGCGCGGTGTCGCAAGGCGTGAAGCTCCGTGATCGCCCGCGGCGTATTGAGGTCGTCGCGCAGCGCTTCGAGCACCGTCTCGCTCATCGCACCATCGGACCGGTCGCCTGCGAGCGCATACCAATCGTCGAGCGTCTTCGCGCACTCCTCCAAACCCTTTACCGTCCAATCGATCGGCTGCCGGTAATGGCTGCGCAGCATATTGAGGCGCAGCACCTCGCCCGGCCAGTCCGCGAGCAAATCCCGGATCGTCACGAAGTTGCCGAGCGACTTCGACATCTTCTCGCCTTCGACCTGCAGGAAGCCGTTGTGCATCCAATAGTTCGCCATCACCGCCGTGTGGAAGGCGCAGCGCGACTGGGCGATCTCGTTCTCGTGGTGAGGAAACACGAGGTCGATGCCGCCGCCGTGGATGTCGAAGGTCTCGCCGAGGTGCTTCCACGACATCGCCGAGCACTCGATGTGCCAGCCCGGCCGCCCCGGCGCCGCGATACCGCAAGGCGACGGCCAGGCCGGCTCGCCGGGCTTCGAGGGCTTCCACAGCACGAAGTCCATGGGGTCGCGCTTGTAGGGCGCAGGATCGACCCGGGCGCCCGCCATCATCTCGTCGAGCGAGCGCCGCGCGAGCTTGCCGTAATCCGGCATCGAGGGCACGTCGAACAGCACGTGACCGTCGGCGACATAGGCGTGGCCGGCAGCCACCAGCCGCTCGATCAGCGTCTTCATCTCGTCGATGTGCTCGGTCGCGCGCGGCTCGACGGTCGGCGGCAGGCAGCCGAGCGCCGCGACGTCCGCCTTGAAGTTGGCGTAGGTCGCGTCGGTCAATTCGCGGATCGAAATGCCGCGCTCGGCGGCCCGCGCATTGATCTTGTCGTCGACGTCGGTGATGTTGCGGACATAGGTGACGTGGCCGGCGCCATAGAGGTGGCGCAGCAGGCGGAACAGCACGTCGAACACGATCACCGGCCGCGCATTGCCGATATGGGCCAGGTCGTAGACGGTCGGCCCGCAGACATACATGCGCACGTTCTGCCGATCGATCGGCTCGAACGCCCGCTTCTCCCGGGTCAGGGTATCGTAGAGCTTGAATTCCATGGTCGTTCCGTCGCCGAACGGACACGCGCGAGGCACCACCGGCTCCGCTGGCCGGGGGCGTCCATTCATCTCGGGCGAGAAAAGACGGCCACAGCCAGCTGACGCTAGCCGATAATCTCCCGGCAAATGCCGCACATTGCAAAAAGGCCGTTCATGGCGGCGCACAATGGGCATCGCCGCCTGCGGCGTCAAGAGCGCCGTTGCGACGGAAGACGAGATTGCCGGCCGGAGACCCTGATGGCGTTCGGTTAACGGGACCTTCAGCTATTTGCGCCAATTTGCCTGCCGGCTTCAACGTTTCAAGCGGCCCAATTCATGCGCACGCTCATTGCTGCGGCCCTCACCGTCTCCGGGGCCTTCCCGGGGGCTTTTTTGGGGGCTTTTTTGGGGGCCGCACTGGCGGCAGTCCCGGCCGCCGCGGATACCCGCATTTTCATCATCGAAAATCACAGCGATTACGGCGTCGATCAGTGCCTGACCAGCGGGGCCCGTTGCGGCAAGGTGGTTGCGAACGCCTACTGCCAAGCCCGCAGCTACAGTCAGGTGGTGTCGTTCAGGAAAGTCGAGGCGGACGAAATTACCGGCGGCAGCGCACCGCCCGCCTGCCACAGCTCGCTGTGCGGCGACTGGGTGGCGATCGAGTGCGCCCGCTGAGCTGAGGCTCGGCCCCCCAACGCCTGGAACTCTTAAGCTGGTAGTATCCGCCACGCGTGTCGCGTGTCCGTCGCGCGTGTGTTTGTAGCGCGTGTTGCGCAGAAGCTGGACTTCCGCCATCCTCCGCGGTCATCCCGGCAGAGGGGCCGCGCGCGATGACGGGCGTGATCACAGCCAAGACCGAACTTGCAGGTGGGCACGACCCGGCGGCCGCGCCGCTCAAGCTCGAGGAGTTCCTCCCCTACCGGCTCAACGTCGTGGCGAACCTGGTGTCCCAGGCCCTGTCGCGCCTGTACGTGGACCGCTACGGCATCGACGTTCCGGAATGGCGCATCCTGGTGACGCTCGGCCAGTTCGAGGCGATGACCGCGAAGGCGGTCGGCGCCCACAGCCATATGCACAAGACCAAGGTGTCGCGCGCGGTGGTCGAGTTGGAGAGGCGCAAGCTCCTGGTGCGGCGCGAGAACCGCGCCGACCGGCGCGAAGCGTTCCTGTCCCTCACCGCCGCGGGCCGCGCGATCTATGACGAGCTGGCTCCGGGCGCGCTTGATTTCTCCCGAGGTTTGTTCGAAACCATCGATCCGGCCGACCGGGCGGCGTTCGAGCGGGCGGTCACCAGGCTCATCGAGCAGGCTCTGATTCTCACCGCCAAATAAGGCTCGCGCCACAACTCGTCATCGTGCAGCTCGACCGATCGGATTTGGAAACCACAGGACGATCATTTGGCGCCAGCGCGTCGTTTCCGCCGATGGCGCAGGGCACGGGATTCCCGCTGAGCATGCGTTCGAACAACAAAAGCGGTAACAGCGCCGGCAGGGTCTGCGCTCGGTGGAGGAAGCCTTGAAGCTCTATTCGTTTTTCCGTTCCTCGGCCGCCTACCGCGCGCGGATCGCGCTCAACCTCAAAGGCGTGCCGTTCGAGACCATACCGGTCCACCTGACCAAGGATGGCGGCCGCCAGCATTCGCCCGAGTTTCACGCCGTCAACCCGCAGGAGCGGGTGCCGGCGCTGGCAGCGCCCGAGGGCGTGCTGTTGCAATCCCTTGCCATCATCGAATGGCTCGACGAGACCCATCCTGAACCGCCGCTGCTGCCGGCGGACGCCATGGAGCGGGCGAAGGTGCGCGCGGTGGCGCAGATCATCGCCTGCGACATTCACCCACTCAACAATACCGGGCCCCTCAATTACCTGCGGGAGGTGCTCAAAGCCGACAAGGCCGCCGTGGAGGCCTGGTACGCGCACTGGGTCGTCGCCGGCTTCGCCGCGGTCGAGGCGCTGATCAAGCCGGGCCCCTATGCCTTCGGGCGGCAGGTGACCGTCGCCGACATCTGCCTCGTTCCGCAGGTCTACAACGCCCGCCGCTTCAAGGTGCCGCTCGATCGTTTTCCGGGAATCGTCGCGGTCGATGCCGCCTTGAACACGCTCCCCGCCTTCGAGGCGGCGCGGCCGGAAAACCAGCCGGACGCGGAATAGGTGGGCCAACGCGACCTGCGGTGGGCCGGGCTGTGGATGACCGGGGCGTTGCTGTCGTTCTCGACGATGGCGGTATCGGTCCGGGCGCTGGCGACGACCCTGCACGTCATCGAGATCCTGGCGATCCGCAACGCCAGCGGCCTCGTCATCCTGCTCGCGGTCGGATTGGCGCAACCGCATCTGCTGCGCGCCCTGACGTTGCGGCGGGCCGGGTTGCAACTGGCCCGGAACACGATCCATTTCGGGGCGCAGTACCTGTGGGTGCTCAGCGTCACCCTGCTGCCGCTCGCGACGGTGTTCGCCCTCGAGTTCACCTCTCCCGCCTACACCGCGATCCTGGCCGTGATCTTTCTCGGCGAGCGCATCACGGCAGGCCGCATCGGCGTCGTCGTGTTCGGCATTCTCGGCGTGCTGGTGATCCTGCGCCCGGGAATCGATAGCTTCAGGCCGGCGTCCCTGCTGGTGCTCGCGGCCGCGTTCGGATTCGCGGTGGCACTGATCCAGACGAAGGCGCTGACCCGGACCGAAACGACCTACGCGGTCGTGCTCTGGATGAACGCGGTTCAATTGCCGCTCGCGCTCATCGGTAGCGACCCCCGCGCCTTCCTCGAGCTGGGGCCGGCACACGCGCTGCCGCTCTGCGGGGTCGCACTGTCGGGGTTGTCGTCCCATTTCTGCCTGACCCAGGCGTTCCGATACGGCGACGCAAGCGTCGTGGTGCCGTTCGACTTCATGCGCATCCCCCTGATCGCGCTGGTCGGCTGGTGGCTCTACGGCGAATCGGTCGATGCCGCGGTGTTTGCAGGGGCGGCCTTGATCGTGATCGGCATTTCGTGGAACTTGCGGTCCGAGACGATTCCGGCGGCGAAAACGGCAGCGTGAGCGCGGGTGACGGCCGGACGGTCGCAGGCGATTGTGGAACAGGCGGAAAGTCTTTGTTTCCAAGGCGTTGCCATTGAGTTTTCCGCGCCGGCGCGAAGCGCGCCGCGACGTCGGGCGGGCGGCACCTAATTTCGTCACCTTTTCCCGGCTTAAGGGGAGCCGGGGGGAGGAGCAGCATCGGCCTTGATGGGGCAATTTTGACATGATTTCAGGCTGCTACCAGCGGTTCGCTTGGGTCGCATTGGCGCTGCTCGGGCTTCCGGCTGTCGCGCTGGCGCAAGCCTTGCCGCAGCCCGTCACGCCGGGAAACCCGGTCTGTGTGCGACTCGAAGGCCAACTGGCCTCGATCGATCGCGCCGGCGCCGATCCGGCGCGCGCCGACCAGTCGCGCCGCATCGAGGAGACCCTGGGCCGGCAGCAGGCCGACCTGGACCGCGTCCAGTCCCAGTATCAGCGGCTCGGATGCCAGCCGACCACGCTATTCTCCATCTTCCAGAGCCAGCCGCCCCAGTGCACCTCGCTCACCGGGCAGATACAGCAGATGCGCAGCGGCATCGACCGCTCGCAAGCCGACCTTCAGCGCAGCCGCAATGGCGGCGAACAGGACCTGCAGCGCCAGGGGGTCGTCAACGCGCTCGCCCAGAACAATTGCGGCCCGCAATACCGCGCGGCGGCGGCCGCTGCCGCGCCGCAGCAGCGCGGCTTCTTCGAGACCCTGTTCGGCGGACCGAACACCACGATTCCGCCGCCCGCGCCGGGCGACTATCCCCAGGTCGGCGCCAGCGGCTATCGCACCCTGTGCGTGCGTACCTGCGACGGCTACTATTTCCCGATCTCCAACTCGACGTCATCGACGCGTTTCGCCGATGACGAGCAGACCTGCCAGAAGCTCTGCCCTGCCGCCGAGGTGGCGCTGTATTCCCACCGCAATCCCGGCGAGGACGTTGCCCAGGCGGTGGCGAACAACGGCCGCCTCTACAAGGACATGCCCAACGCCTTTCGCTATCGCCGCGAATTCGTCGCGACCTGCAGCTGCCGCCAGCCCGGGCAGAGTTGGGCGGACGCGCTCGGCCAGATCAAGGATTCCACGGTGGAGCGCGGCGATATCGTCGTGACCGAGGAGAAGGCCAAGGCGATGAGCCAGCCCCAGTCGCTTCGCCCGGCTCCCGCGGGATCGACGCCGGTACCGGCGCGGCCCGACGCCCGCCGCACCACGCCTGCCGACCCGCCCGACGCCGCCGCCGCAGGACCCGATGCCGATCCGAGTAAGCGCAACGTACGCGCCGTCGGACCGACTTTCATCCCGCAGCGATAGCCGTCCCGCAAGCGCTCCGCCGTCACGCCTTCACGATGTGCGGCCCGACCGCGCCGGCCCGCGCGCAGGCATTGCGGGTGTCGACGATGAGCCGCGCCTTCCTGGCGAGATCGACATAATCCACGTCGTCATGGTCGGTCACGATCAGGACGGCGTCGTAACCGGCAACGCGTCCATCGAGCGGCACCGACTTGCGGCCGGTCATGGTCGGGTGCTCGCGCAGGTGCGGCACCACCGGCACGAAGGGGTCATGGACGTCGCAGGTCGCACCGCGCTTTTCCAGAAGCTCGATGAGCTTGAACGCGGGACTCTCGCGGGTGTCGTCGACGTTCTTCTTGTAGGCGAGGCCGAGGATCAGGAGCTTTGCGCCGTTGAGGCCCTTGCCGGCACGGGCGTCGAGCTCATCGGCGATGCGCGACACCACATAGCGCGGCATCGCCGTGTTGATCTCGCCGGCCAGCTCGATGAACCGCGTGGAGAGCTCGTATTCCCGCGCCTTCCAGGTCAGGTAGAAGGGATCGATCGGAATGCAGTGGCCGCCGAGGCCCGGGCCCGGATAGAACGGCATGAAGCCGAACGGCTTCGTCTTGGCCGCTTCGATCACCTCCCACACGTCGATTCCCATCGCCGCGTAGACGACCTTCAGCTCGTTGACGAGCGCGATGTTGACGGAGCGGAAGATGTTCTCGGTGAGCTTGACCGCCTCGGCGGTCTCCGGGTTCGACACCGGAACCGTGCGCGGCACGAAGGTGCTGTAGAGCGCGTCGGCGATCGCGGCCGCGTCCGGGCCGTCGCCGCCGATCACCTTGGGGATCACGCGGGTCGAGAAATTCAGGTTGCCGGGATCTTCGCGCTCCGGGCTGAATGCGATGAAGAAATCGCGCCCGCTCTTGAGCCCCGACGATTCCAGGATCGGCTTCATCACGTCGCGCGTGGTGCCCGGATAGGTGGTGGATTCCAGCACCACGAGCTGGCCCGGCCGCAGATGCGGCGCGATCGCCTGTGCGGTGTTCTCGACATAGGTGAGATCAGGCTCGCGATGGGCGGTGAGCGGCGTCGGCACGCAGATCAGGATGGCGTCCGCGCGGGCGAGCGCGGCGAAATCGGTGCTCGGCACGAAGCGGCCGCTCGCGACCGGCTCGCGAAAGCTGTCGCCGGGGATGTGATGGATGTAGGTGCGCCCTTCCCGCAGCGCGCTGACCTTGCCGGCATCGATGTCGACGCCGATCACCGCCAGCCCGTTGTCGAGCAGCGCCTGGACCAGCGGCAGGCCGACATAGCCGAGGCCGATGATCCCGACGGTCGCGCTGCGATCGCGGAAGCGAGCCACCAGGGTTGCGACCGGCGGACACGTCGCGGGGTGATCGCCGTGCAACGTCTCGCCCCCGATCACCGCAATGCCGCGGCGATGTTGCCGCCATCGACGGTGGTGACGTCCGCCGTCGTCTTGAGCGCGAGCGCCTGAGCGAGGAACGCCTGCGCCACGTCGTCCGCCGTCACCTCGCGCCCCAGCAGATTGCCGCTCATGTAGTCCTTCTCGCTCATTTTCCGCGCGGCGGAACGCGCCGCGATCATGTCCGACGTCAGGAGGCCGGACCGCACCCGATCGGCGTTCACGACATTGGCGCGAATGCCGTGCGCACCATAGTCGAGGGCGTATTGCCGCGCCAGAAACAAGGTCGCCGCCTTGGGCAGCCCGTAGGGACCGAAGTCCGGCCCCGGATTGATCGCCTGCTTGGAGACGTTGAACAACAGGCAGCCGCCGGTGCCCTGGGCGAGCATGATGCGCACGGCCGCCTGGGCCACCCGCTGATGGCCGTAGAAATTGAGCTCGAAGCTCTGGCGCAGCACCTCCTCGTCGACCTCGCCGATGCGGCCCTGCCAGGCAGCGCCCGCATTGGACACCACGATATCGACCCCGCCGAAGCGCGCCGCGACCTCGGCGAACGCCGCATTGACCGCGGCGGCGTCGGTGACGTCGCAGCCGACGGCGTATGCCGACCCACCGACCGCCTTGGCAGCTTTCCCGGCCGCCGCGGCGTCGATATCGAGCAGCGCGACCTCCGCACCCGCCGCCGCAAACGCCTTCGCGGTCGCGGTGCCGATCGCGCCCGCGGCGCCGGTGATCGCCACGATCTGGCCCGCCAGCGGCGGCTCCTTGGCGCTGCCGAGCTTGGCCTGTTCGAGCGACCAGTATTCGCAATCGAACATGTCGGCTTCGGAGATCGACTCGAATCGCCCCACGGCCTCGGCATCGGTGATGGTCGAGACTGCGGCCTCGGCGAGATCGGCGGCGATCGCCGCGTCCTTGCGGGACCGGCCGAGCCCGAACAGGCCGAGCCCGGGCACCAGCACCACGCGCGGCAACGGGTCGAGCATCGTCTTGGAGCCGCTCGCAGCGGGCGTTGTTGCGGTCGAAGTACGCGCGATACTGGGCGATGAAGGCGGCGACCGCCGCTCTGGTGTCGCCGGCAAAGTCGGCCGCCTTGCCCTGCGCCGGCGCCGCGAGCACGAGCGGCCAGTTCTTGGTGCGGATGGTGTGGTCGGGCGTCACCACGCCGGCCGTCGCATAGCGCGCGACCTCGGCGCCGTTGACGAAATTGAGGATCGCCTCGCCGGTGCGGAAATCGAGGATGAGGCGGCGGAACGCCCCCGCGTTCTTGTCGTCGCGGAGACTGCAGGCGCCGCGCACCACCGGTGCGACCTCCGCCACGCGGCATCACCGCCTGCGGCAATTGCGCGGTCGTGAACACGGCGCGGCGGCCCTGCCGAAGCGCGGTCTCGGCCAGCGACACCATCTCGATCATGCGCTCATAGGCGTCCCGTGCGGTGTCGCCGAAGGTGAAGATGCCGTGCTTATGGAGAATGAGCCCGATCGCGCCGGGCGCCGCGGCGAACGCGCGCGCGGCCGCCTTGGCGAGGCCGAAGCCGGGCATGACGTAGGGGACGATGCCCATGCGCCCGTCATAGAGGTCGGCCGCGCGAGCCTCGCCATCGGGCTGGTCGATCAGGCTGAGCACCGCGGTGGCGTGGGTGTGATCGACGAAGCGGTGGGGAATGAAGGCGTGCAGCAGGGTCTCGACGGAAGGATTTGGCGCCATCGGATCGAGCAGGTTCGCGCGCTGCGCCCGCACCATCTCCTCGTCCGACATGGCGTCGCGCTCGAGCAGCAGGCGCAGCTCGGCGAGCCGCACCGCCGGCAGGCCGGCCGGCTCGATCACCGCCATGTCGGCGCCCGAGCCCTTGACGCACAACACGTCGACCTCGCGCCCCATCAGGTCGGGCAGCCGCAGCTTCACCGAGGTGTTGCCGCCGCCGTGAAGCACGAGCCGGGGATCGCCGCCGAGCAGCCGCGTCGTATAGACCCGCAGCGCGAGATCGCGCGGCACGGCGCGAGTGGCATAACGCTCGGCCATCGCTTCGGCTTCGGTATCCACGAAGCGGCTTTGCATGGGGTGCTCTCCGATGACGATGACCGATATGCATGCCTTTGGCGATGCCAGCAAGGCTGCGCGCATTGGGGAACGGGCCCGCCGCTGCCCTCAGGCGCCGACCGGGCGAGAGCCGGCGCGTTCCGGAAAGGCCGCCGCGAGCGCCTCGCGAGTCGCCGGCAGGACCCCTCGCTCGGTGATCAGCCCGCGCACGAGGCGGGCCGGGGTGACGTCGAACGCGTAGTTCACCACCGGGGAGCTTTTGGGAACGATGGTCACCGTTTCGATGCGGCCGTCGGCGGCGCGTCCGGTCACCGTCGCCACCTCGTCCCCGCCGCGTTGCTCGATCGGGATGTCGCGGCCATCCAGCAGCGTGAAATCGATGGTCGGCGACGGCACCGCGACGTAGAACGGCACGCCGGTGTCCTGCGCGGCCAGCGCCTTGAGATAGGTGCCGATCTTGTTGCAGACATCGCCCTGGGCGGTGACCCGATCGGCGCCGGTGATGACGAGGTCGACCATCCCGTGCTGCATCAGGTGGCCGCCGGTGTTGTCGGGAATCACCGCGTGGGGAACGCCCTGGTGGCCGAGTTCGAAGGCGGTGAGCGACGCGCCCTGATTCCGCGGCCGCGTCTCGTCGACCCAGACATGGAGCGGAATGCCCTTGTCGTGGGCGAGATAGATCGCCGCGGTGGCCGGCCCGAGATCGACAGCCGCGAGCCAGCCGGCGTTGCAATGGGTGAGGACGTTGACGGCGGCGCCCTGCGGCTTGCGCGCGGCAATGTCTTCGATGAGGGCGAGGCCGTGCCGGCCGATGCCGCGATTGATCGCGATATCCTCCTCGCAGATCTCGGCGGCGCGTGCGTAGGCGGCGGCGACGCGCTCGCCATGGGGCCGATTGCGCACCACCGCCGTGATCTCGTCGAGCGCCCATCTCAGGTTGACGGCGGTCGGCCGGGTCCCGATCAGGTGATGATAGGCGCGCTCCAGCCCCTCATCCGAAGTGTCCTCCTGCAGGGCAAGGCACATTCCATAAGCGGCCACCGCGCCGATCAGCGGCGCACCGCGGGTCTGCATCGAAGAGATGGCATGGGCCGCATCGTCCAGCGTCGCGAGCCGCAGGGTGGCGAATGCATAAGGCAACCGGGTCTGATCGATGATGCCTACGGACCGGCCGTCGGCCTCCCGCCAGATGCTCCGCCTGTGTTGTCCGTCGATCAGCACACCGATCAGCCTTTCTCAAGCCAGCCATGTTCTCAAGTCGGCCGTGTTCTCTGCCATGCCCCTGAGTTGGCCATGGTCCGCGGGCGGGCATGGGACGACGATTCGATGACGAAGGTGTAACGGGCAACCACCCGACGATTCGCCGTATCCGTTCCGCCGGAGAACTCCGGAATTTCTGTCCAGCCGGCGGTTTCACAGCGTTATCGGCCCGCGATCTGGACGTTTTTGCGGCGTTTGCTGGCCGCTATTTGGGCGGCCATCACGCCTTCAAGGTGACGTGATTTTCCACAATTGATGGAGTAAGGTTCGGGTAAGGATTGGGCCGGGTGGATGCGAACGCAATCGACCGGGCGCAGATGGGTCGGGCAATGGACGCCCTCAATACGACGTCGATGATCGCGGAGCCGAGCGCTGCCGAGCCGCGCAGGAGCAGAATTGTTCCTGCCGCCCGGCTGGCGTCGATCGACTATCGTTCCATCGTCGCGAACGCGGTGGCCGGTCTCCCCAAGAATACCCCCGACGCCCGCCGCGACGTCTATGCCCAGGCCCGCGCAGTGGTGCATCGCCACCTTCAGCTCATGCGGCTGCCCGAGCCCATCATCGAGATGGAAAAGCTCGCGCTCGATCTGACGATCCGAAAGATCGAGCGTCAGGCCCGCATCGAGCAGGCGGTCGCGCAGCGGGAACGCGAGCAGGAGCAGTCATCGGATGCCGCAGCGCCCGGCGCCGGAGCGAAGCCGCCGACGACGGTCGGCGACGCCGTCCGGACTTTCTCCGGCGCGCTCAAGGAGGCCGCTCAGGCGCTCGCGGCGCTTGTCATCGTTCTTGGCCTGCGCCCGGTCTTCTACGGCGTCTGGAAGCTTGCAATACCGCTCCGATTCGCGGGGCGCACCGTCTTTTCCCTGGTCGGCCTCGCCGCCGGCGTGCCGATTGCCGCGATGCTGATCGCCACGTTCTTCCTGCTCGACAGCGACACCGGCTCGCACAGTGCGATGCGCCTGAAGGCGGCGCAGTTTCTCGAACGGGTGGACGTCTGGCTGCATGGTCCCCCGCCCGGGGTCAAAGACGTCGCGGGCAGAGACGACGACCGCGTCGATTCCCACCTTGCCGCTGTGCGCGACCCGTCCGATGGCCCGGCGCGCGGGCCGTTCAAGGCGCCTGCGAGCGGACGCGTGGCGGCAGCGGAAACCGGCGGCGCCGCAGCACGTGCCCGCAAGCCGGCGTCCTTTGCGACGACGCTCGCAAACACCAGCACTGAAACCACGAACGGAATTCCGAAGTGGTTCGCCGGCTACGCCAACCTGGTGGAAGCCGGCCCGCCGCTGACCACGAAGTCCCGCGGCGCAGCGGCCGCGGACACCACGCCCGAACCGACGCCCGCCCAGCCTGCCGCATCGCAGGCCACTGCCGCCCCGCCCATCCCGCCCGACGTCGCCCAGCCCAACGCGGCGCCGACCGTCGCCGCGACGCTCGCCGGCGCCAATTCCCTGGCGGCGCTCCCGGACGATCGCCCGGCGATCACGCTCACGCCGCTGCGTAATCCGTCTCCGAAGGCCGCTGCGCTGGTCGAGTCCGGCAAGAAAGCCGCATTGTCCGACGACCTCGAAAAAGCGGTGCAGGAATTCACGGAAGCCGCCCGCATCGATCCCAACCATCCGGCCGCCTACACCGAGCGCGGCCAGGCGCTGTTCAAGCTCGGCGAGACCGAGCGCGCCATCAGCGATTATTCCACCGCGCTCAAGAAGGACGTCTATTACGGCCCGGCCCTGCGCGGCCGTGCGATGGCGAACCTCTATCGCGGCTCCACCGAGCTTGCCCTCTCAGATCTTTCCAAGGCGATCCAGATCGCCGAGGTCGATCCGAGCCGTCTCCCGCCGCTGGAATTGTTCTACGCGCGGCGCAGCCGCGCCAACATCTACGGGACCAAGTCCCAGCCGGAAGGCGAGATCGCCGACTGCACCGCGCTGATCGAAGCCTATAAGCGCGACAGGACGCTGAGCAGTGCGCTGCTGACGGTCTATCAGGCCGAGGGCACGACCAACCTGATCGCCTCGATCTACCGCCAGCGTGCCAATGCCTATATCCGCCTCTCCAAGCCCGACCTCGCGCGCGACGATCTGACGGCCGCGGTGGCGCTCAGCGCCGACCGGGGCTTCTCCGCGCTCCTGGATCGGGCCCGGCTCAACGAGGCCAACGGCCAGCGCGACCAGGCCATCGCCGATCTCCAGGCCGCGCTCGGCATCCGGCCGGGCAGCGAGGAGGCGCGGATCGCACTGCGCCGAATCTCGTCGGGCGCCGTGCAGCCGCGACTGCCTGGCCGAATTTGACGACGCCCCGGACGGGGCGAACATAATGCGTGATCCGGCCCGGAAGGACGTTCCGGGACCAGGCACCAGGGAGAAGACGCCATGACGAAGCTCGCGCTGGCCGCGTTCGCGTGCCTGCTTTTCATCGGCATCGCTGCAGCCCAGACACCTGCGACGGTCAATCCGGCTCCAGCCGGCACGGGCGCCGACACCGGCGTCGTGCGGCTCGACCCCGCGCTCGATGCGCTGGTGGCGCCCGATGCCAAGGTGGAACTCGTCAAGGGCGGATTCGGCTTCACCGAAGGCCCGGTCTGGAAGCAGGACGGCAAGAGCGGCTATCTTCTGTTCACCGACATCCCGGGCAACGTGGTCTGGAAGCTCACGCCGGACGGCACGGCCTCGGTCTACTTGGAGAACACCGGCTATCACGGGCCGGAGGTGTGGCGCTGGGGCGGTATCCAGAACAACGGGCTCGACCGCAACGATCCCCGCTTCGAGGAATTCCCCATGATCGGGGCGGACGGGCTGACCCTCGATCGCCAGGGGCGCCTCGTCCTCGCGACCTTCGCCGGCCGCTCGCTGATGCGCATCGAGAAGGACGGCAAGCGCACGGTGCTCGCCGACAACTACCAGGGCCACCGCTTCGGCGGCCCCAACGACGTCGTGGTCAAGAGCAACGGCGCCATCTATTTCACCGACACCTACGGCGCGTTCCGCCAGCGCGAGAAGGACCCGCGCAAGGAGCTCGACTTCACCGGCGTCTACATGTGGAAGGACGGCAAGCTGTCGCTCCTCGTGAAGGACATGCCGATGGTCAACGGCCTCGCCTTCTCGCCCGACGAGAAATATCTCTACGTCAACGGCAGCCGCGACAACTACGTCAACCGCTACGAGGTCAAGCCCGACGGCACCCTCACCAACGGCAAGCTGCTCATCGACCTGAGCAAGGAGAGCGAGCGCGGCATCACCGACGGCCTGCGGGTCGACACCAAAGGCAACCTCTACGAAACCGGCCCCGGCGGCGTCTGGATCATCTCGCCGGACGGCAAACATCTCGGCACCATCCGCGCCCCGGAGCAGGCCACCAATGTGGGCTTCGGCGACGCCGACAAGAAGACGCTCTACATCGCCGCGCGCACCGGCATCTATAAGATCCGGGTGCTCACGGCGGGGATTTAGCCGGCCTCGTCCGAGTCATTCCGGGGCGTGCTCCCTCTCGCGAACCCGAAATCCATACTGAGGTGCACGACGCTTGGAGTTCGGGTTCGCCGCGGCGCTCCGAAAAATGACGGGGCAAAGTGCCGAACCGCTTACCCGCTCTGGCCTTCGTACTGCGCGTCGGTGACGTGCTCCAGCCACACCACGGCGACACCGTCGAGACCTTCCTGCATGGCGATGTGGGCCATCGCTGCGGTCGGGCTCGCGCCGTGCCAGTGCTTCTCGCCGGGCGGAAACCAGACCGTGTCGCCGGCGCGGATCTCGCGGATCGGGCCGCCCCAGGTCTGCACCCGTCCGGTGCCGCGCACCACGTGCAGGGTCTGGCCGAGCGGATGAGTGTGCCAGGCGGTGCGGGCGGCAGGCTCGAAGGTCACGAGCGCCGCCCGCATCCGCGCCGGCGGCGGCGCCTCGACGATCGGGTCCTGCCACACCGTTCCGGTAAAGTAGTCGGGCGACATGCGGCGCGACGGCGTCGCTCCGGCCGGCGTAATGTCCATGCTGCTTACTCCGCTCATTCATTCCGCGGCTTGTTCAGTCCACGGCTTGTTCAGTCCAAAGCTTGCTCAGTCCACGGGCTTGTTCAATCGACGATCGCGCGGTTGACCATCGCGTCGATCACCTGGCGGTAATGCCACCGGATCGGGCCCGGCGAAGCCGCCATGAAGACCACGACCATATCCTCCTTGGGATCGGCCCACCAATTGGTTCCGCTGGCGCCCGGCCATGAGAAATTGCCGACCGAGCCGGCCATTCGCACGATGCCCGGCGTGGTCTGCACGGCAAGGCCGAGGCCGAAGCCGTAATCGGCGCGGGTGGGGTCGGCCGCCGCGATCTGGTTGCGGACCTCCGGACCGAGTTGGTTCGACAGCATGTACTCCACCGTCTTGCGGGCGAGGATGCGGGTGTCGCCGAGCTTGCCCTTGTCGAGCAGCATCTGGGCGAAGCGCAGATAGTCGCCCGCCGTCGAGGCGGCACAGCCGCCGCCGCATTCGAACTTGGCCGGTTCGGTGAGCGGCGTGAGCGCCTGCGGCCGGCCGGTGACGGGATCGACCGGCAGCGCCTTGGCGTAGCGGCCGGCCTTGTCCGCCGGGATCAGGAACGTGGTGTCGACCATGCCGAGCGGCCCGAACACGTTGTCTTCCAGGTAGCCGCCGAGCGTCTGCTCGGTGACCTGCTCGACGACCACGCCGAGAACGTCGAGGCCGAACCCGTAATCCCAGGTCGAGCCGGGCTGGAAATGCAGCGGCAGGGTCGCGAGCCGGTCGACGAACTGTGTTCCCGTGTAGGCGAGCGCCGCCTGCCCGCTGCCTTCCGGATAGAGCTTGTGGACCGCGGAGCTGCCGCGGCCGCCATAGCTCAGCCCGTTGGTGTGGCGGAACAGGTCCTGGACGGTGATCTTGCGGACGGCCGGCACCTTGTCGACGATGGTCTCCTTCGTGGCGTCGAGCACCGCCACCTTCATGTCGGAAAACTTCGGGAAGTATTTCGCCAGCGGCTCCTCCATGAGGAGCTTGCCCTGCTCGTAGAGCTGCAGGGCGGCGACCGCCGTCATCGGCTTGGTCATCGAGGCGATGTTGAAGATGGCATCGGTGGTCATCGGAGCGCCGGCCGCCTTGTCGCGGAAGCCGAACGCTTCGAAATAGGCGAGCTTGCCATGGCGCGCGACGGCGAGCACGGCGCCCGGGATCTGGCCGCGGGCGATGTCGCCTTTGAGCGTCTTCGCGATATCGGCGAGCCGCGCCGACGACAATCCGACCTGTTCCGGCGTGGCGCGGGGCAACGGATCGGCTTTCAGGGCCTGCGCGCGCGCCGAAGAACCCGTGATTCCCACCATGTCCCCTGCCACCATGCCCCCTGCCATCAGGCCCCCTGCCACCGCTGCAAAAACCTTGGTTCTGACCGCCATTGTCACACGCCTCCCGGATTGCGCACCGCGCCGCGCATTTGGCCTTTGCGCCCACCCTAGCGCGAAACCATGGCGGTCGTCATCGCGTCCTGTCCTATGATCGCTCGCGGGACCGCCCGACGGCTTTCCGCGACGCTTCGCACGCCGCAACGCGGACGTCGCACGACGGCCTGCCACCGAGCAAATGCGCCGTCATAAGGCCACCAGGCTGCTTTGCATGGGGTTGTTTTCCAAAAATTCCGCGCGAAGGCATCTGTGATGGCGCGTCTCGCTCCGATGGCTGCAAACCTGATCGCGAGGTGGAGCGCGCGCGATTGGGCCGGCTCGCATTGCCAAGGCCGGCACGGACGCGCTAAGGCAGGGTCAATCCCACCGCGCGCGAGAGCAAGCACACAAGATGGCGCAGATTGATTGGTCCGGACTGGTGATCGGGATGCTGGGCGGCGACCGCCGCGAGCAGGAGATCGCCCGCCTTGCGGCGGCAACTGGCGCGCAGGTGCGCGCCCACGGCTTCCCGTGGCCGGAGGGCGGCATCCCCGGCGTCCATCATCTCGAGGATCCGGCCAAGGTCCTCGCGGGCGCCCGGTTCGCGCTGTTTCCAATTCCCGGCATCGCCGCCGGCGGCGCGCTGTTTGCGCCGGCGGCCCCGGCGCCCATCGTGCCGTCCCGCGAGATGCTCGCCGGCATGGTCGGGCCGGCCCACATCATTCTCGGATGGGCCGACAAGAACCTGAAAGCCCATGCCGACGCGCTCGGCATCACCATTCACGAATACGAGTGGGACCGCGCCCTGATGCTTCGCCGCACCCCTGCGATCGTCGAGGGCCTGCTGCGAATCGTCATCGAGAACACCGCCATCACCATCCACGGCGCCCGTGTCTGCGTGGTCGGCCAAGGCACCATCGGCGCCGTGCTGATGCGCTACCTGGTGGCGCTCGGCGCCCACACGCACGTGGCTGCGCGCAATCCCGAGCAGCGGGCGGCGGCCTTCGTCGCAGGGGCGGTCCCGCACACCCTCGAAGAGCTGCCGGCGCTGGCGGGCGATCTCGACATGGTGTTCTCCACGGTGCCGACGCGGGTCGTCGGCGCCGACATCCTCGAACGCCTGCCGCGCTCGGCGCTGCTGGTCGATCTCGCGGCGCCGCCGGGCGGCATCGACTTCGAGGCCGCGCAACGGCTGGGCCTCAAGGCGATCTGGGGCCGCGGGCTCGGCAGCCGCGCGCCGGTGACGGTCGGCGCGAGCCAATGGAGCGGCATCCGCGCCCGGATCGAAGCCGCGCTCGCCGCGACCTGAAATCTTTTCCGAAGGAGAACGAAGATGCCTGTCGTCACCGTGCAGATGTGGACCGGCCGCACCCGCGAGCAGAAGCGCAAGCTGGTGCGCGCGATCACCGACGCCATGGTGGAGCACGCCGGCGCGAAGCCCGCGGCCCTGCATGTGATCCTTCAGGAGGTGCCGAAGGAGGACTGGGCGCTCGGCGGGGTGCTCGGCGACGAGCGCAAGGACGTCTGACCATGGCGAACACGCAGAGCCAGCCCGCCGGCCATCCCACCGGCTTCGCGCACATGCTGCTCAAGGTGAACGACATCGCGCGCTCCGAGCGGTTTTACGTCGATCTCCTCGGCTTCACGGTAAGGCCGGCGAAGCCGCTGCCCGACGGGCGGCCCTTCGTGCCGTTCAACCAGGGGATCGCCCTCACCTCGGGCGGGCCGCGCGAGGCGACCCAGATCGATCATATGGCGTTCACGGCGTCCGACGTGCGCGCGCTCGCCGGCCGGCTCAGGAAAGCGGACGTCACGTTCATCCGCGACCTGCACGACGGCATCTACGGCCTCACCATCTACGTCGCCGATCCCGACGGCAATATGATCGAGTTCTACGAGGCGGACGCCAAGATGGGGTGAGAGGCCTGAACTCGCCTCGTTGGGATGCTCGCGCACCCGGCCCAGACACGCGGCCCACAACACGTGGCCGCACCTGGCCCAATGGGTTGATCCGACCTCGCTCGAGGTAAACTAATTTTTCAAAAACGAATGCGGTCTCGCCGGCGCGAATGAATCGCCGCGGTACCGAGCCTCGCGAAGCGATCGAGAGCGCTCTACTCGTCTTTTTCTTTCCGTGAAGGCTTGTCGCAGGTCTTGCACTTGAATTCCGGCGCGGGCTGGCCGGGGTCCACCATCACCGAGCTGAACTCGCCGCAGCGGCCGCACTGCCGCACCAGCTTGGTCGGCAGCTTCACGACCGGCTTGGTGGCGGCGGCCATTGCCTGCTCGCCCTGCGCACGAAGCTCGGCCTTGGTAAGGGCGGGTCCGCGAACGCGCTGTCTCATGACGTCTCCATCGTTGGGTCGGGCGCCGGCGTGAAACGGCCGGCAGCCTCGTGTCGGCCGGGGTGCCTTTCGATCTGTGCTGCGAAGGACATGCGACATTCACGTGAAATCTTCAAGCCTCGAAGATGCGCGGGGCACGCGGGCCACGGGTTCTGTCGCGCGCGCGGGCGCTGACGATTATGGCGAAAAGCCGGTTCCGACGGGCAGTTCTTTTCAATTCAGCGTAATCCGACTGTCATGGACGCACGGTAGCTAAATGCCCGCGACTTAATGTTGAGGGGGTAAAACATAATGAAGAGGACGATCATCGCGGCCACCGCCGCGGCTGCTTTTGGTTGCGGCATCGCCCATGCGGGCGAGGGTGCAGTGCCGGTCGGCAAGTTCGGACGACTGGACCACGTTTTCCTGATCCTGATGGAAAATCAGACCAACACCGACATTCTGCAAAATCCCAATGCACCGTTCATCAACTGGTACGCCAGCGTCGCAAATCAGGCGACGAACTATTTCGCGGTCGGACACCCGAGCGCTCCGAACTATCTCGAAATCGTGGGCGGCTCCAATTTCGGCCTGACCAACGACTACTGGCCGATCTGGGTCAACGGCGGCTGCGTCGACAATTCGCCGGGCAGCACCGGATGCAACAATGCGTTCCCGCCGATCTCGGCGGCGGGCGTGGACAACACCGTGGTCGCGACCGCAACGTCCCTGGCCGATTGCAACGGCGAAGTGAACCCGGTGCCTCAGCCCGTTGCCAACAACTGCGCCCTGTACACCTACCAGGCGACGTCCTTTACGCCGCTCTCGATCGCCGACGAACTCGTCGCCGTGGGCAAGTCCTGGAAGACGTACCAGGAGAGCCTGCCGACCGTCCCGACCAGCGCCGGCAGCCCGCCGCCTCTGCCGAGCCCGCTGGGCATCAATTACTCCGACGGGATGTGGTCGAACCTCAGCCCGGTCGCCGTGTTCGGGCCGGGGCCAATTCAGAAGCTCTACGCCGTGAAGCACAATCCGTTCGCCTATTTCAAGAACATTGAATTGGGCGCGAACAAAGCTCTGAGCTTCAATCAAGTCGTCGACTTCGATGGCCCGAAAGGCCTGTGGGCCGATCTCCAGTCCGCGCTGCCCCCCGCGCTGGTTCCGCTCGTGAACGAGTTGAACATGAACGCCGGGCTGAACATACCCGTCCCGGCTAACCTGTGGTTCATCGTACCGAACCAGTGCCACGACATGCACGGCTTCGTGTCCGGCGGCACCCCGATCTGCTCGAGCGGCACTGTCCCCGAGACCAACTACATGATTCAGCAGGGCGATGCCGAAGTGAACAAGCTGATCAGCGGCATCCACAACTCCAAAGTGTGGGCGACCGGCCGCAATGCCATCGTCCTCGTGTGGGACGAGAACGACTACTCGAACGCGGCCAACCGCGTCGTGATGCTGGTCGAGACCAACTACGCCAAGAACGGCATCAAGAGCAGCACCGCAGTGGACCACTATTCGCTGCTGCGCACGCTCGAAGCCGGCTTCGGCCTGCCGTGCCTCAACCACGCCTGCGACGCGACCTCGCTCATCATGAACGACATGTTCGGCGCTCCCTGATCGGCACGCCTCTCACACAAAAATACGATGGCCGGGACTTGCCCGGCCATTTTTTTGTCTGCGTCGAAGACGAGGCGCTAGAAACCGCGGGCGCCGAACACCTTGATGCCGAGCTTCTTCTCGAGCGCGCGGCCGAACCGGTACTTCATCTCCGGCCCCTCGTAAGTCGCAGGGGGAACACGCTGGTAATGGGGCTCGGATTCGACGCGCAGCCGGATGAAATACGGACCCGGGGCGGCGATGATTCCCGGCAGATCCTTCTTGAGGTCGGCGAGATTGTCGATGGTCGTCGCCTGGCGGATGCCGGCACCCCGGGCGATCGCCGCATAGTCGGCGTTGTCCTGGTTGACCATCGGCATGGTGTCGACGGTCTGGTAGCTCTGATTGTCGACGACGAAGTGCTTGAGGTTCGTCGGCTGCTGGCCGGCCTCGGTGAGCAGGCAGCCGAGGTTCATCGACAGCGACCCGTCGCTGTTGATGACCCACACCGGAACGTGCGGCAGTGCGGTTGCGAGCCCGAGGGCGAAGCTGGCGGCGAAGCCCATTCCGCCATGCATGTAGAAGCTGTCTTCGCTCTGCGTCACCGCCCACCATTCGTTGGCGGCCATTCCGAGCGCGCACACGACGACGGCGTCGCCGCGGTGGCCCGCGAGCACGGCCAGTGCCTCCCGCGTCTTCATGCGTTCTTCACTCCGAGCAGCCGCTTGGTCAGGAACAGGACGAACGGCCGCTTTTGCAGCCGGTGCCATTCGTAGGCGTCGGGGATGCGCTCGATCTCCTCCGGCTTGTCGATCACCTGGTAGGGGAAATCATAGGCCTGGAGCAGCGGCACGGTGCGCCGGCCCTGCACCTCCTGGTAGACCTTGTGATCGTCGATCGAGCCGCGGGCACTGACGATGCAGAACACCGGGATCATGTGGCGCAAGCACAGCGTCGCCATCTCGCCGGTGCAGGTGAGCAGGCCGGTGTTGCCCATGATGGCGACCGCGCGGACGCCGCCGAAGAAGGCGCCGGCGCAGATCGCGACGGTCTCGGCTTCGCGGCCGACCGGAATATGCTTGATCTGGTTGCCCGCGGTGACCCGCCGGATCAGGCCATTGACCCAGTCGTCGGGAAGGCTCGCGGCGAGCGTCACGCCCGCCTTCACAAGCTGGGCGTGGATTTGTTCGTTGACATCCATGTCGGGTCAGCATCCGGTCGGCGCGCTGAGAAATTGCACGAAAACGATAGGGAGTGCGATCTGCAGCGTCAAGCTGTGATCACAGTCGGGCGCTTGGCGTCCGCGAAGTCGGCCTTCTTCAGAAGCTGATCGAGGGTGTCCTCGATATCGTCCTCGACCGCCTGCCGGGCGGCCCGCGCGCTGCCGGCCCGCAGCGCCGCGAGCAACTGGGTATGATGGCGCAGGGTCCAGCGCACGTTCGGCAGCCGTGCCGACAGGGCGACGAAAGGCCCGGCCTGCAGCCACAGCGTCTCGACCAGCGGCAACGCGACCTCGGAGCGGGCGACGCCGTAGAACGCGAAATGGAACTCCATGTTGCCGATCATCGCGGCTTCGGTGTCATCGGTATTGACCGACCGCCGCAAGCCGTCGTTGATGCGAGCGAGCCCGTCGATGTCCGGCTTGCGCGCATGAACGCACGCCATCTCCGCCAGCATGCCCTCGAGGCTCTGTCGCGTACGCGACAGCTCGACGAAGCGCTCGCGGCTCATGCGCGGGATGATCACCGAGCGGTTGGGCAGCATGACGAGCGCGCGCTCGGCGATCAAGCGGCTCACCGCCTCGCGCACCGGCATGGCGCTGGTGCCGAGCCGGGCCGCCAGGGTGCGCAACGAGACCGCCTCGCCGGGCGTGAACATCCCGCACATCAGGCCACGGGCGAGCGCGCGGTAGACCCGCTGCTGCAGGGTGTCGCGCATCGGCGCGCGCGGCGCCGGCGGCTTGAGCCGGATTCCTCGCCGCTGCCGCGCCGGGGCGGGCTTTGCCGCGGCGACACGGCTGGCCGATTTCGGCTTCACTGGCATTTCATTTCTCCGGCAGCGTGCAGGTCATGGCTGTCGCATCTCTTTGTCACCGCTCCCGGGGTGGAGCGAAGGATCGGTTTGCGTGGGGCGGCTCGCCTCGTCTTCGCCGCGCCCACGCGCGGCAACAGCCCGGCGAGGGCGCCGGCGAAGGGGGCGCAAATCGACCGACCATGCATTCGCGGCGCTCCGTGGGGATCAAGTCAGCAAGACCATTATGGAAACGGTCGCTGGAGATTAGCAATCGCCAAAGCGTTCAATACCGGTTTTGTCGGGGGTCGCGGGGAGGCACCTCGGCCCCTTGCAATGGCGGCCCGGATCGCAGAAGAGGAGCGCCTTCACCTATTGGAGCGGAACGCCGACGATGGACCTGGGACTGACCGGAAAGATTGCGCTGGTGACGGGTTCGAGCCGGGGCATCGGCCGCGGCGTCGCGCTCACGCTGGCCGAGGAGGGCTGCGACGTGATGCTGACGGGGCGCGACGAGGCGGCGCTTCGCGAGGTGGCCGGCGAGGTCGAAAAGCGCGGCCGCAAGGCCGCCTACGAAACGACCGACCTGCGCGGCGACGGCGGTCCCGCGGCGCTGGTCGAGGCCGTCGCGCGCCGCTTCGGCCGCCTCGACATCCTCGTCAACAATGCCGGCACCACCAAGCGCGGCGACTTCCTCACCCTCACCGACGCCGACTGGGAGGACGGTTACGCGCTGAAATTCTTCGCTCATGTGCGCCTGTCGCGGGCGGCCTGGCCGCTGCTCCGCGAGACCGGCGGCGCGGTGGTCACCATCGGCGGCACCAGCGGCCGCATCCCGATCGCCGCCTTCACCATCGGCAGCTCGGTCAATGCCGCCTGCGCCGCCTTCGCCAAGGCGCTCGCCGATCTCGGCAAGACCGACGGCGTCCAGGTCAACACGATCCACCCGAGCTATGTCGAGACCGAGCGATTCTGGCGGCGTATCAAGGCCGACATGGAGCGCACCGGCAAGAGCGAGGCCGAGGTGCGCGAATGGCACCGGGCCGACATCAACGTCACCCGGTTCGGCACGCCCGAGGACATCGGCGGCCTGATCGCCTTCATGGTGTCCCCGCGCGGCCGCTGGCTGCACGGCACCACCATCGACATGGACGGCGGCGAAGTGCCGACGCTGTGACCCCGCAAGGGTGCAAGGAATGCAGGGCAGCCATGACGATGAGGCGGGAATGACCCCGAGGATGACGGCGAGGCCGGAATGACGACGAACGTGCTGCTGACACCGGCGCGCATCGGCACGGTGGAGATTCGCAACCGCATCGTGATGCCGCCGATGACGACCCGGCTGTCCGACCCGGACGGCCATGTCACCGACGACACCGTGAACTACTACATGGCGCGGGTTCGCGGCGGCGTCGGCCTCATCACCGTGGAGATGGCGTCGCCGACCAAGGCCGGCCGCCATCGCCGACACGAGCTCGGCATCTATGACGACCGCTTCCTCCCCGGCCTGACGCGGCTCACCACCGCGATCAAGGCCGGCAGCGCCAAGGCCTCGATCCAGCTCGGCCATGGCGGCGGCCATACCCGTCTCGACATCTGCGGGGAGACGCCGGTGGCGCCGTCGGCGATCCCGCATCCGGTCTTCGAGGTCACCGACGAGACCATCATCCCCAAGGAGATGTCCGAAGCGGACATCGCCGAGACCATCGCCGGCTTCGCCGCGGCCGCGGCGCGCGCCGAGGCGGCCGGCTTCGACTGCGTCGAGATCCATGGCGCCCACGGCTACCTGATCTCGCAGTTCGTCACACCCTTCGAGAACCGCCGCAGCGATGCCTGGGGCGGCAGCCTCGCGAACCGGGCCCGGTTCGGGCTCGAGGTGCTGCGGGCGGTGAAGGCGGCGGTGCGCATTCCCGTGATCTACCGGGTGTCGGTGGAGGATTATTTCCCGGAAGGCTCGCCGTTCGCCGAAGGCCGGCAGGTCGCCCTGTGGGCCGCGCAAGCCGGCGCCGACGCGCTCCACGTCGCGGCCGGTCACTACCGCTCGCTGCCCTCGGCCGCGCGCATGATCCCGCCCATGGCCTATCCCGACGCGACCTTTCTCGCCTATGCGGCGGAGATCAAGGCGAACGTCGCGGTTCCCGTCATCGCCGTCGGCCGGCTCGGCGACCCCGAGATCGCCGCGGCGGCGGTGGACTCCGGCAAGGCCGACTTCATCGCGCTGGGGCGCACCCTGATCGCGGAGCCCGATTGGGTCGCGAAGCTCTCCCGCGGCGAGCCGGCGCGGCGCTGCCTCGCCTGCAACACCTGCATCAACGAGATGCGTGGCGGCGCTCAGCTGCGCTGCGTGGTCAATGGCGCAGCCGGACAGGAAACGAGGTTCGCGGCCGCCGCCCCGCCGCGGGGCGAACGCATCGCGGTCATCGGCGCCGGACCGGCCGGCCTCACCTATGCGTCGCTCGCCGCCGACGGCAACCGCGTAACGGTGTTCGAGCGCGACGGGGTCGCCGGCGGCGCGTTCCGCCATGCCGGCAAGGCGCCGCTGTTCCAGGACGTGGTCGCCAACCAGGTCTCGTTCGACCGCTATATCGAGCGCATGGTGGCCGCCTGTGTCCATAACGGCGTGACCTTCCGCTACGGCATCGACATCGCCCGCGCCACCGGCGAGCTCGCCGGCTTCGATCGCATCGTGATTGCGAGCGGGGCGCGCTACCGTTTCGGCCTCGGGCCCCTCCCCCCGCTGCTGCTCGACCGCGGCGCCGGCCACTGGCCGGGCTTCGCCCAGGTGTTCAAGTGGCCGGCGTTCCGCAACTGGTTCTACGAGCGCGCCCGCGCGGCCACCGGCGACGAATTCCGCCGCCTCGCCAAGCCCGGCCAGAAGGTCACGGTGATCGGTGATGCCGCCCGCGCGGGCAAGAGCCGCCCGGCGATCGCGAGCGCGTTCGAGGCGGCGCTGCTCGGCGGGTGAGTGCACGCGGTCTTCGCGGGCCTCATCCCTACCGGCGTCCCGGCGTGCCGGGCTCGCCGAGATCCCAGTAGATGCCGGCCATCAGCGCGAGCGCTTCGCGGGCGAGCGCAGTCGGCAGGTGCTCGTTCGGCGCATGCTGCGAGCAGCCGCGATAGGAGTGCGGCACCCACACGGTGGGAAGCTCCAGCACATCGGCGAAGACGTCATTGGGCAGCGACCCGCCGGTGCTCGGCAACACGGCCGGACGACGTCCCGTCGTGGCCGCCATGGAGAGGGCCGTCCACACCGCCCATGGATGCTCGGGATCGAGGCGCGTGGCATGGAAGACCTCGTCGCGCGCCTGCGCGATCTCGACCATGGGAAAGCCGTGGCGATCGAGGTGCCGGCGCAGCGCCGGCAGGAATGTCGCGGGATCGACGCCGGCCACGAAACGGATCTGCGCGCGCGCCCAGGCCCGCGGCGGGATGGCGTTGACCGGACTTTCGGGATTGCCGGCGGTCATGGCGAGAATCTCGAAGGTACTCCAGGCGAACACCTTCTCGGCGAGCGTGAGCCCGGGCTCGCCCCAGCCGGGATCGATGGCGGGCTCTCCCGGTCCGGCGGCGATCTCGCAGTCGGCAAGCGCGCGCTTGACCGATGCGGGGATGCGGTCGGGAACGAATTCGGCAATGCGGACCTGCCCGCTCGCACCGACGATGGTCGCGAGCGCGTGGACGAGCTGCACGGCGGGATTGGACAGCAAACCGCCCCAGTTGCCGGAATGATGGCCGCCTTCGCGGGCATCGATCCAAAGGTCGATCGGATAGGCACCGCGGCAGCCGAGATAGAGGGTCGGCCGCCGCTCCGACAACCGCGGTCCGTCGGACGCGATCAGGACGTCGGCGCGAAACGCCTCGCGGTTCTCGGTGCACAGCTCACGCAGGCCGCGGGAGCCGGTCTCCTCGCCCATCTCGATCAGCCACTTGGCATTGAAGCCGAGCCGGCCACGCTCCTGCAGAACCGCATGGAGCGCGGCGAGATTGATGGTGTGCTGGCCCTTGTTGTCGGCGGTGCCGCGGCCCCAGTAGCGCCCGTCCCATTCCGCGAGCTCCCAGGGCGTGAGGCCCGGAAGCCATTTCCCCTCGAAACCGCGAATCACGTCGCCGTGGCCATAGCCGAGCACGGTCGGGGATGCCGCATCCTCGATGCGCTCGGCGAACAGGAACGGCCCCTGCGCCTTCGGATGGTTGAGGACGCGATAGGCGAAGCCGAGGGATTCGAATGCCGGCCTCATCTCCGCATCGATGTAGCGGCGCAGGTCGCCGGCGCGCTCTGGGTTCTGGCTTTCCGACGGGATCGCCACCCGGCGCGCGAGATCGGCCTTGAAGGCACCGCCGTCGAAGTAGCGCTCGGCCCGTGCGACGGCGCCGTTCCGGCTGATCACGCTCTCGCTCAATTCGTTCATGCCGGGCGTCCTGGGCGCGGTTCTGCGCCATTCGCGTTCCGCCGCCCCGGCCATGGCAAGCGAGCCCCCGGCGACGATCGACTTTCCGGAGGATACCGGGCGCAAGCCGGATTGATGTGCCTCAACAGGTGCAATTCCGGACGATGATACGCGTGCTGCGACAACATGGAAGCGTGCCATGACGTATGCAGCAGTGATGGTCTATGTCGATGCCGGCGCCAAGCCGGAAACCCGGGTCCGCGTTGCCGCAGGACTGGCGGACAAGTTCAATGCGGCCCTGATCGGGATGTCGGCGCTCGCCGTGCGGCCGGTCCTGGTGAGCGACGGCATGGTCTACGAAGACCTGATGCAGTCCGATATCGGAGAGATCCGGACCACTCTCGCCGCCTCCGGCACCTGGTTCCGCGACACCGCGAGCGCGGACCATCGCAAGCTCGAATGGCGGCCGGTCGTGGACCTGCCCAATGACGCGCTGGCCGACGAAGCGCGGTGCGCCGACCTCGTCGTGGTCGGGCAGACCCGCGGCCCCGGCGACGCCTACAATACGCTCGATCCCGGCGGCGCCGTGCTGGCCACCGGTCGTCCGACCCTGATCGTTCCCGAGGCGGTCGCCGCGCTCAAGGCAGATCACGTCGTGCTCGGCTGGAAGGACACGCGTGAGGCGCGGCGCGCGGTGCGGGACGCGCTGCCGTTCCTGCAGCAGGCAAGCCGCGTGACCATCGTCGAGATCTGCGGGACCGGCGAGGAACCCGCGGCCCAGGAACACATCGATGACGTGGCACGTTACCTGACACGCCACCGCATCAATGGCGGACTGCGCGTGATCATCCACCAGGAGGGCTCGGGCGCCGCCCAATTGATCCGGCTGGCGCAGGACGAAGGGGCCGATCTCATCGTCACCGGGGCCTATGGCCACAGCCGGCTCGGCGAATGGATGTTCGGCGGCATGACCCGCGATCTGCTCGCGACGAGCCCGGTCTGCTGCCTCATGTCGCACTGACCGACTTGCGGCAACCTCGCAGCAACGGACAACATGGCACGATTGGAAACGGAGGTCTCAATCGCCACGTGAAGTGAGCTGCCACTGTCGGACGATGATGTCGGAGGGAAACCATGCAAACGCCGGTCGAAGTCGACTTCCAGGGCCTGCCCCGCACGCCACAGATCGAGGGCGCCATCGAGAAGCACGTGGCCCAGCTCGAAGAGCGCTATGGCCGGGTGACCCGTTGCCGCGTGGCGTTGCGGGCGCCCGGCGGACACCATCAGCACGGCGGCCTCTACGAGGTGAGCATTCAGATCGGATTGCCGAACGGACGCGACGTCAATATCGGACGCACCGCACCGGCGGACGAGCGGCACGCCGACCTGTCGTTTGCGATCAACGACGCCTTCAAGCGGGCGCGCCGCCGGCTGCAGGATCACGTGCGACGTCTGCAGGGAGCCGTGAAGCAGCATGACGGCCCGCCCACGGCTACGGTGACGCGGCTCGATTCCTCGGGCGAGTTCGGCTTCCTGGAAACCGGCGACGGCCGGGAGATCTACTTCCATCGCAACAGCGTGCTCGACGCGGGATTCTCCCGCCTCGCGATCGGGACGCGCGTCAGCTTCGCGGAGGAAGCCGGCAAGAAGGGACCGCAGGCAAGCACCGTGAAGGTGCTCGGCAAGCATGGCCTGCGGGCCTGACCGGCGGAGACTTCAATCCCGTCATCGCATGTGGTCGCTCGCGACCTGCACATCAGGGCAGCGCGGAACGACCGCATGTGAGTTGCCTGCGGGACATTGCCGCGTGTTTGGTTGATGATTGCGTAGCCGAGGGGATGCGACAACGCGCAACAGCGGAGGGAAGTTCGGCCATGAGTGTCACACTGCCGGCCGCGGAGACAACCATCGCAGAGGCAGCCAGTGCGGACAAAGCCATTGCCGAAACGGCCGTGGCCCCGCTGGGCGAGGCGCGGGCCCTGACGGTGGTAAAACCGCCGCGCCAGGTCACCAAATTCGCGCATGAAGCCCCGATGGCGACGGCGACGGCGACGGCGGAAAACGATCGCGACCCGTTCGCGATGACGGCGTTCGCCGACATTGCCGACCGCTCGCTGCATGCCGCCGTCGCGCACTTTACCGGCGGCCTCTCGCCGGCCGCGCTCTGCCAAGCCTATCTCGATTGGGCGATCCATCTCGGCAACGCGCCCGGCAAACAACTGCAACTCGCCGACAAGGCCAGGCGCAAGGCGATTCGCTTCGCCAACTACATGGCACATTGCGCCACCGCGAATGCGCCGGGCGAACGCTGCATCGAGCCGCTGCCGCAGGACAAGCGCTTCGTCGGCGAGGAGTGGCAGCGCTGGCCGTTCAACTTCATCCACCAGGCCTTTCTGCTCAATCAGCAATGGTGGCACAACGCGACGACCGGCATTCGCGGCATTTCGCGGCAGCATGAGGACATGGTCGAGTTCATGTCCCGGCAAGTCCTCGACATGGTCTCGCCGTCGAACTTCGTGGCGACCAATCCGGAGCTGCTGCGGACGACCGTCAGCCACGGCGGCATGAATTTGGTGACCGGGCTGCAGAACCTCATCGCCGACTGGGAGCGTTCGATCGGAAGCAAACCCCCGGTGGGCGCCGAGCGGTTCGAGGTCGGCCGCGATGTCGCCGTGACGCCGGGCAAGGTGATCTATCGCAACCGCCTGATGGAGCTGATCCAGTATGCGCCGACGACCGAAACGGTGCGACCCGAGCCGGTGCTGATCGTGCCCGCCTGGATCATGAAATACTACATTCTCGATCTTTCGCCGCACAACTCGCTGGTGAAATATCTCACCGCGCAGGGATTCACCGTGTTCATGGTCTCGTGGAAAAATCCGGGACCTGACGATCGCGACCTCGGGCTCGGCGATTACCTCACGGGCGGCGTGATGGCCGCACTCGACGTCATCGGGACGGTGCTGCCCGGCCGGAAAACCCACGCGGTCGGCTATTGCCTCGGCGGCACGTTGATGTCGATCGCGGCGGCGGCGATGGCGCGCGACGACGACCAGCGGCTGCAATCGATGAGCCTGTTCGCCGCGCAGACCGATTTCACCGAGGCCGGCGAGCTCATGCTGTTCATCAACGAGAGCCAGATCGCCTTCCTCGAGGACCTGATGTGGGAGCAGGGCTTCCTCGACAGCCGACAGATGGTCGGCGCCTTCCAGATGATCCGCTCGAACGACCTCGTGTGGTCGCGCGTGGTTCACGAGTACCTGATGGGCGAGCGCCAGCCGATGACCGACCTGATGGCGTGGAATGCCGACGCCACCCGCATGCCCTACCGCATGCATTCGGACTATCTGCGCAAGCTGTTCCTCGACAACGAGTTGGCGGAAGGGCGCTTTGCGGTCGGCGGCGGCCCGGTCGCGCTGAGCGATATCCGGGTGCCGCTGTTTTGCGTGGGGACGGTGAGCGACCACGTCGCGCCCTGGCATTCGACCTACAAGATCAACCTGCAGACCGACGCCGAGGTGACGTACCTGCTCACCACGGGCGGCCACAATGCCGGGATCGTCTCCGAGCCCGGTCATGCCCGGCGCAGCTTCCAGGCGATGACCAAGAGGCACGACGATCATTATCTCGCCCCCGAGACGTTCCTCGCCCGCGCCCCTCACAAGGAGGGCTCGTGGTGGCCGGAATGGGTCGGCTGGCTCGATGCCCGGTCCGGGGCGCCGGTCGCGCCCCCGGCGCGAAGCCCGGCGGCACTCGGCCCTCCGCTCTGTGATGCACCCGGGACGTACGTGCGTCAGACCTGAGAACCGGCGCCAAACGGGCGGCAACCGCGACCGAGGGCGCTGGACCGCGTGCAAAAGGTGTGGCACGCCGACAACACCGGCGAAAAACTGTAACCTCCCGGGGCACGCCAGCGCCGCCCCGAACACGGTTAAATTCCGCCTTCTCGCTGGGCGGACACACTCTCGATCCGCCGGCGCGATCGGGAATAGGCAAACAACTGCAATCAATTGCGCGCACCGCGCGGACGGCTTCGGCGCTCCGCGTCGTTAACGGATAAGCGCTATCGCGGTCGTTCGCGCACGTGGGCCAGGGCGGTCGCTGTCAAAAATTGCGATTGAGCGTTCGCGCCAAAATGCCATATGCCTGTCAGGCGGCGTGCCGATTGGGGGGTACGCCGGCACCAGTGGTCAATCTGGAACCATGGGGGCACTGACGATGATGTCACGAACGATGATATCGCGCATCGCTGCGGGGGTTTTTGCAGCAATCCTGTTGGCGGGCATGCCGGGAGCGGCGCACGCGCAAAGCATGTTCGGCTGGCTGTTTGCGCAGCACATTCCGATCGAGACGGTTTCCTGGCCCAACTCGTATGAGGCGGGCACGATTGTCATCAGCACCAGCCAACGGCAACTCTACTTGATCCTGAACAAGGGCCAGGCGTTGCGCTACGGCATCGGTGTCGGCCGCGAGGGCTTCACCTGGTCCGGCTCGTCCGAGATCACGGCGAAGCGCGAATGGCCGGAATGGACGCCGCCGCCTGAAATGCTGCGGCGCAAGCCTGAACTGCCGACCCACATGGCCGGTGGCCCGGCCAATCCGCTGGGCGCGCGTGCCATGTATCTCGGCGACACGCTCTATCGCATCCACGGCTCCAACGAGCCCGACACCATCGGAACCGCAGCATCTTCAGGCTGCATCCGCATGACCAACGACGACGTGATCGACCTCTACAAGCGCGTCCACGTCGGAACCAAGGTCGTGGTCCTGCGATAGGCCGCGTCGCCGTTGCCCGGTTCGAAGCTTCACGCCGCGGACATCACGTCCGCGGCGTTGGCGCGCGTGACAGGCCCTTGGCCGCAAGTTCGTCGAGATAGTCCCGCCAGAAGCGGTCGCGTTCCCGGCCCAGCTGGAGCAGGTAGCTCCAGGTATAGATGCCGGTGGAATGCATGTCGTCGAACCCCAGCCGCACCGCATAATTGCCGGTGGGATGGATTTCGAGAATGGTCACGTCGCGCTTGCCCCCGACGGTCTTGCGCTCGTCGGGCGAGTGGCCCTTGACCTCGGCGCTCGGGCTGAGCACCCGGAGGAATTCGGCGGGAAAATCGTAGGTCTCGCCGTTGTCGAAGCCCACGGTGAGCACCGCCTTGTCCTTGCGCAGCCTGATTTCGGTGGGCGCAACCGCGGTATCTGTTTGGGATGCCATCCGGTCTCCTGAAATGTTGCAGCGCAGCGGGGCGCGGGTGCAGAGGGCGGGCGCTGAGAACGGGTGCGGCGTCGCCGGCCCCTGGTCCCCTCCCCTTGCGAGAATGAATGATTATATCATTGCAATACAAACGCTTCCCTGAGAAAACCAGCGCGGCCTTCGAATGAGTGCGGGCATGTCCGATATCAGCGAGCTGACGAGACCCGATTTCGGCCATGCGGTGGCGCGCCCGCGCGCGCCTGCCCCGCTGGTCGATCCGTTCGCGCGCGCCATCACTTATCTACGGGTCTCGGTCACCGACCGCTGCGATTTCCGCTGCGTGTACTGCATGGCCGAGAACATGACCTTCCTGCCGAAGGCCGACGTGCTTTCGCTGGAGGAGCTCGACCGCCTGTGCTCCGCCTTCATCTCCAAGGGGGTCCGCAAGCTCCGCCTCACCGGCGGCGAGCCGCTGGTCCGGCGCGGCATCATGACGCTCGTCGCCGCCCTCTCGCGCCATCTGGACAGTGGCGCGCTCGACGAGCTGACCCTGACCACCAACGGCTCGCAGCTGCGCAAGTATGCGGCCGAGCTCGCGGCCCACGGGGTGAAGCGCATCAACGTGTCCCTCGACACCCTCGACCCGGCGAAGTTTCGCGCCGTGACCCGGTGGGGCGACCTCGACAAGGTGGTGGACGGCATCAAGGCCGCCCAGGACGCCGGCCTCGCGGTGAAGATCAATGCGGTGGCGCTCAAGGGCGTCAACGAAGACGAGTTCGTCGAGCTGGTGAAATGGGCCCATGGCGGCGGCATGGACCTCACCTTCATCGAGGTGATGCCGCTCGGCGACGTCGGCGAAGGCCGGCTCGATCAGTACCTTCCGCTGTCCATGGTGCGGGCGCGGATCGCGGAGCACTTCACGCTGACCGACATCGACTACCAGACCGGCGGCCCGGCACGTTACGTGCGCGTTGCGGAAACCGGCGGGCAACTCGGCTTCATCACCCCGCTCACCCATAATTTCTGCGAATCCTGCAATCGCGTGCGCATCACCTGCACCGGCACCCTGTTCATGTGCCTCGGCCAGGAAGATGCCGCCGACCTGCGCTCGGTACTGCGCGCCTCGCCTGATGACGCCGTGCTTTACGCGGCGATCGAGGAAGCGATCTCGCGCAAGCCCAAGGGTCACGACTTCATCATCGACCGGCGCCACCAGCGCCCGGCCGTGTCCCGCCACATGAGCGTCACCGGCGGCTGACCGCGCCTTCGGCACACCGCGCCCCCATCCCACTGCCCACAATTTCCGATTGACGCTGCCCGCGCTGACGGCGTTTAACGTATGACTGGGCTGCAGGAATCGTAATTCCCGGCACCGCGGAGACCGGCTGGTGGAGCCGCCTTGCGGAAAGCTGAACCGCAGCTTCCGGGGGAAACGTGGGCGTATTGCTCAAGATCAGTCGTGCCATCGACTGGGTGAACGCGCAATTCGGCGTGGTCGCCAACTGGCTCGTGCTGCTGGCGTGCCTGGTCAGCGCGGGCAATGCGATTTCCCGCTATGCATTCAGCGAAAGCTCCAACGGCTGGCTCGAGGTCCAGTGGTACATGTTCGCCGGCATGGTGCTGCTCGGCGGCCCCTACACCCTCGCCCGCAACGAGCATGTGCGGGTCGATCTCGTCTACGGCTCCGTCTCGGAACGCACGCGCATCTGGATCGACATCATCGGCGGCGTGCTGTTCCTGTTGCCGATTTGCCTGATCCTCATCTACTTCACCTGGCCGTGGTTCTTGGACTCCTGGCGCATCGGGGAGACCTCCTCGAACGCCGGCGGCCTGGTGCGCTGGCCCGTCAAGCTGCTGCTGCCGGTCGGCTTCGCACTGATGGCGCTGCAGGGCGTCTCCGAGATCATCAAGCGCGTCGCCGCGCTCGAGCACTTGATCAGCGCCGACTTCAAGTACGAAAAGCCCCTGCAATGAACGCGATCCGCGACAACATGGCTCCGCTGATGTTCGCGGGGATGATCGTGTTCATGCTGATCGGCTATCCCGCGGCGTTCTCGCTCGCGGCGACGGGCCTGTTCTTCGGCTTCATCGGCATCGAGTTCGGCCTGATCCGGCCGGATTTTCTCGGCAACCTGACCTACCAGCTGTTCGGCATCCTCTCCAACGACCTGCTGCTGGCGATCCCGTTCTTCACCTTCATGGGCGCCATTCTGGAGCGCTGCGGGCTCGCGGAGGATCTGCTCGATTCGATCGGCCAGCTGTTCGGGCCGATCCGCGGCGGCCTTTCCTATGCCGTGATCTTCGTCGGCGCGATCCTCGGCGCCATCACCGGCACGGTGGCGGCTTCGGTCATCGCCATGGGCGTGATCTCGGTCCCGGTGATGATGAAGTACGGCTACTCGACCCGCCACACCATGGGCGTCATCGCCGCCTCGGGCACCATCACCCAGCTCATCCCGCCGTCGCTCGTGCTCATCGTGCTCGCCGACCAGCTCGGGCGTTCGGTCGGCGACATGTATGCGGGCGCGATCGGCCCGAGCATCATCCAGGTGGCGCTGTTCTGCATCTGGGTGCTGATCGTCAGCTTCGTCTGGCCCAAGGACGTGCCGGCGCTGCCGCTCGAAGCGCGCACGCTCAAGGGGTGGGCGCTGTGGGCAAAATGCCTGCGCGGCATCATCCCGTCGCTCGGCCTCATCTTCCTGGTGCTCGGCACGATCTTCCTCGGGCTGGCGACTCCCACCGAGGCCGGTGCCATGGGCGCAGTCGGCGCGCTGGCGCTCGCCGCCTTCAACCGCACCCTGACGTGGCCGCTCGTCTACCAGGGCATGGCGACGACGATGCGGCTCACCGCGATGGTGGTCTACATCCTGATCGGCGCCCGCGTCTTCAGCCTGGTGTTCCAGGGCGTCGGCGGCAAGGTGTGGATCGAGCAGATGCTGACCTCGCTGCCGGGCGGCCAGGTCGGCTTCCTGGTGTTCGTCAACATCTTCATTTTCATCATCGCGTTCTTCCTCGACTTCTTCGAGATCGCCTTCATCATCATTCCGCTGCTGGCGCCCGCGGCCGAAAAGCTCGGCATCGATCTCATCTGGTTCGGCGTGCTGATCTGCGCCAACATCCAGACGAGCTTCATGCATCCGCCGTTCGGCTTCGCGCTGTTCTACCTGCGCGGCATCACGCCGCCCTCGGTGAAGAGCTCGGAGATCTATTGGGGCGCGATTCCCTGGGTCGTGCTGCAGGCGATCCTGGTGGCGATCCTGATCTTCTGGCCGCAATCGGTGACCTACTGGATCGACAAGCCGACCGGCATCGACCCCAACAAGGTGCAGATCGAAATCCAGCAGCCGGACATGCCGCCGCCGCTCGATTTCAGCGAGCCGCCGAAGATTCAGTGACGCTGGCGCAGTCCCAAGGGTGGGCAAAGGCGCATCTTCGCGCCGTGCCCACGCCGGCCGCCGACGTCCCCTGTGCCCGTCCGCGTGGGCACGCTTCGCATTGCCCACCCTACGGCGCTTCTTAGCGCGTGACGGCTGCGCGATTGTCGATTAGCGTTCCGCAAAAATCTCGACGCTTGAGGAGGACGCCCGTGGTTCGCGCTGCTGTCGCGCTCGCATTCTGCATCATTTTCGGATCGGGTCCCGCCGGCGCAGCCGGCGAGCGGCCGGACCTCGCACAGACGAACCTCGGAACCGTGCAAGGCAGCGTCGCCGACGGCGTCGCGGCCTTCCGCGGTATTCCCTATGCGGCTCCACCGGTGGGCGCGCTACGCTGGCGGCCTCCGCAACCGGCCACGCCGTGGCAGGACACGCGCAACGCCACCGCCTTCGGCCCTTCCTGCATGCAGACGCGCGTGCCCTTCACGCCTGCGCCGGGCGAACTCAGCGAGGACTGCCTCACGCTCAACGTGTGGACGCCGGCAGAGCACAGCGGCGCCCGGCTGCCGGTGATGGTGTGGATCCACGGCGGCGGCTTCTTCAACGGCACCAGCGCGGCCGGCCTCTATGACGGCGCCGGGTTCGCACGGCAGGGTGTCATCCTGGTGTCGATGAATTATCGGCTCGGCCGGTTCGGCTTCTTCGCCCATCCTGCGCTCACCAAGGAGCATCCGGACGAACCCAAAGGCAACTACGCGTTCATGGACCAGATCGCCGCCCTGCAATGGGTGCAGGCGAACATCGCGGCATTCGGCGGCGACGCCGGCAACGTCACGATCTTCGGCAAGTCGGCCGGCGCGCGCGCCGCGGACGCCCTGCTGATCTCGCCGGCTGCGCGCCGCCTGTTCGCGAAGGCGATCATCAAATCCTCGACGCAACGGCAGGCCAACGCCGTTCCGCTCCAGGACCGGGATCACGGCGCCACCCGCTCCGGCGAGGCCATCGGCGAAAACTTTGCCAAATCGGTCGGCGTCGTGACCGGCGACGCCGCCGCCCTGCGCGCCATTCCGGCCGATGCCGTGGTCGGCGGGATTGCCATGGGGGTTGGCCAGCCCGCCACCTATGCCGGGCCGATGGTGGACGGAACGATCCTGACGGAGCCCTATGAGGAGGCCTTCGCGACAGGCCACATCGCCCGCGTGCCGCTCATCATCGGCACCAACGACTACGAGTCGAAGGTCTTCGAAGCGGGGCTCGACTACGGCGCGCTGCTCGAGCGGCTCGGTGCCGCCAAAGACACGGTCCTCGCCGCCTACAAGGCGGCGTACGCCGACGAGGCGGACCGCAAGACCCGCTTCATGACGGAGATGATGTATTTCGAGCCCACGCGTTTCATGGCGCGGCAGATGGCGAAAAGCGGCCAGCCAAGCTACTTCTACCGCTTCTCCTATGTGGCCGAGGGCCTGCGCGGCAAGGTTCTGGGCGCGCTCCATGCGTCGGAAATGCCCTACGTGTTCGACAATCTTCCCGCCGCACCGGAAACCTCGATGTCGAAGGTCTGGCTCGACGCCCTCTACACCGGCGGCTTCGCGCCCACTCCCCGCGACCGCGCCGTCGCCAAGGCGATGAACGCCTATTGGATCGGCTTCGCCAAGACCGGCGATCCCAACGGCGCCGGCCGCCCGCACTGGGCCTCGGTGTCGGCCGATCCCGATGCGATCCTCGAAGTCGGCGCCGAGGGACCGCGCGGGGTGACCGACCCGGTGAAGGCGAGGCTCGACGCGCTGGAGCCCATGAACGCGCCGGGCTGGCGCTAGGACGCCGGCCGGAATATTCACCGCCGGCCCGCCTCGGTTCCCGGCGATCGCTGCCAGTGGTGTTACATAGGCCAGGATGCACGATTTCGTCCAAGCCTTGATCGCCGCCGTCAACCTGATCGGCAACTTCGATCCGGAGGTCGTCGGGATCGTGGCGCTGTCGCTACGTATCAGCCTGTCGGCGGCCATGATCTCCATGTTGATCGGAGCGCCTTTGGGGGGCGCTCTCGCCGTGAGCGAGTTCAGAGGGCGGCACGTCGTCATCGTGCTCGCCAACGCGCTGCTCGGCCTGCCTCCGGTCGTTGTCGGGCTTGCGATCTATCTCGTCCTGTCGCGTTCGGGACCGCTCGGTTTCGCGGGCCTTTTGTTCACGCCGACCGCCATGGTCGTCGCGCAGGCCGTTCTCGCGACACCCATCGTCGTCGCCCTAGTGCATCGCTCCACCTCGGCGCTGTGGGCAGACTATGGCGATCTGCTGAGAATCGACGGCGCTTCCCGGGGGCGCATCATCACAGAGCTATTGCTGATCGGGCGGGCGGCACTCCTGACCGCATTCCTGGCGGCGTTCGGCCGCGCCATCGCAGAGGTGGGCGCTATTCTCATCGTCGGCGGCAACATTCGCGGCTTCACCCGCACCATGACCACCACGATCGCACTGGAGACCAGCAAGGGAGAGCTGGCGCTGGCACTGGGTCTCGGGCTCATTCTCATCGTGCTGAGCATCAGCGTGAGCGCGGCGGCGTTTCTGCTCGCAAACTGGGCCGGGCGAGGCCGCAACTGAGCCGGCGCTCAATGCGTCGGGGCTTGGGCATCGGGGAAGAACAGTTGCTCCCCGCCGATCTTGTACGCGGCAATGGTGGCTTGCCCGTCTGCCGAGATCAGCCAATCGACGAACGCCTGTCCCTCTGCGACTTTTACGTTCGGGTGCTTGGCAGGATTGACCAGCATGACGCCGTATTGGTTGAACAGCCTGCGATCGCCTGCCACGACGATCGCAAGATCTCCGCGGTTGCGAAACGACAGCCAGGTGCCGCGGTCGGACAGCACATAGGCGTTCGCGCTCGCCGCCATGTTCAGCGCCGCGCCCATGCCCTGGCCGATGTCGCGATACCACGGCCCCTTGGCCGAGCCGATATCGATGCCCGCGTCGTGCCAGTAGCGAAGCTCGGCCGCGTGCGTACCCGACCGGTCGCCGCGCGAAATGAACGGCGCCCCGGCGTCGGCAATCTTGCGGAACGCCTCGACGACGTCCGTTCCGCCGGCAATGTGTGCGGGATCGCTGCGGGGTCCGATGACGACGAAGTCGTTGTACATCACGTCGAAACGCTTCACGCCGAAGCCCTCGGCCATGAATTTCTGTTCCGCCGGCCGGTCGTGGACGAACACCACGTCGGCGTCGCCGCGCCTGCCGATATCGAGCGCCTGCCCGGTGCCCACGGCAACGACCTTCACGTCGATGCCGGTGTGCGCCGTAAAAAGGGGAAGGATGAAGCCGAATAAACCCGATTGTTCGGTCGAGGTCGTGGATGCGACGACGATGGATCGCTCTTGAGCCACCGCGACCAGGGGAACCAGGCCGGCCACCACCACGGCCAACAGCAACAATCGACGTTTCATGCAAATTTCCTGCGCCGCCGCGCGACGGCGCGACAGTCACTCTTTAGCAAAAAGCGTCCGCCGGAGAAATCGTCATCTGATGCGGACGAACGATCAGTGCTGATGGAACTCGCCTTTGGCCATCGCGAGGTGATGCTCTGGATGATGCGACCCTTGGACCATGATACCCATGAATCCGAGAGCGTGGAGCTTCCTGAGTTGATCAGCGTCGGTGCTGGTGATGGTAAGCGCGACGCCGTTCGGCAAATCGGCGACCTTGGCGTTCCAGCCGGCCAGGCTGAGCTCCTGCACATGCGCCGGAACCATACGCCTGATCGCGTCGACGGTCCGGCCCGTCCCCGTGACCGCGATCTCGATGCCGTCGTCGCGCGTGTGCTCGACGGTCGCCGCGTGCAGTGTGACCTCGTCCATGTCGATCAGATGCTCACGCAGCGCAGCGATGTCTACCTTCGTCCAATCGGTGGTCGGATCGGCTTCGAGAATTCGCACGACCTCCTGGATGGCGCCGAATGCGGATTGTCCGGGCGCGGTCGGCCGACCGGACATGCCCATCGGGCCTGGCATCCCTTGGGGACCCTGCGGCACCTGGCCGGACATCATTCGATCATGCATCTGCCCACCGTGCATCTGGCGCTGCATGTCCGGCATGCCCGGCATTTGAGCCAGCGCATATGTGCCCGCCGCGATGATCGCAGCACCGGTCAACCCGGCCTTCCATGACCATGATGACATAATCGACCTCATCAAGAGCGCGCCCGCGATCTTTCCGTAGGCCGAGCCCAGCGGCTTCGCATATGATTCAGATCATATCGGCTCGACTATGCGAGCGTGAGCTTGCCGTTCCGACGATAAATCTCGCCATCGGCCGCCATGTCCGCCAGCGTCCGGTAAAGCGCCTCATGTGAAAGTCCGAGTTCGTTCGCGAGGTCCTTGAGGGTACCACGCAGCACGACCGACTTTCCGTCCGTATCAGTGTTGAGCGCGATGAAGTGCCGGATCCGATCGCGCGCCGAGTGGATGTTGCGTCTTTCAAGGCGCGTGCGCAGCGTCATGACCTGTTGTGCGAGCATCGCCATGAATGCCTGCGCTGCCTTGGGGTCGCGCTCGAACGCGGCCAGCACCCCGGTCTTGGGGTACAGCCGAACGACCGCATTCGTCATGGCGACTGCATCGCAGTGGTATGTCGGCGAAAACAACGAGGCTTCAGCGATCGTATCGCCCGCCTCCGCAATGTGGAGGATAATCTCCCGCCCACTGAGGTCGACCCGTGCGAGCCGCACCTTTCCGCTCGTAATTTCATAAAGGTTCGTCGTTTGGTCGCCGGACCGAAACAGGGTCTCGCCGGCTGTCAATCGTTTCTCGGTGCCGGTCGTACGCAGCGTTGCGGGAAGCCACTCCTTCATTGCCGTCGTCTGCTCGGTTCGACCTGGTTCCAAATTCCCACGCGGCTAATCACGATGATGGACTATTTGACCGGACGTACTCCTTGGAGGCGCTCGCCGCAGCATGTCCTCCGAGAATGCCGGCGAACAGCTGAATCAGAAGAATTCGCCAGAGGCCACTCCATGTGCCTCCCCTTCCGCTATGGCGCACGTAAGCATCAGCCCAAATGTGGCGCACGACGCGCTCATTACCCTTTCGCCGGCGACACCGCTCCGAACAGAACATATGCGACAACTGCACCGCAGGCCGCACCGATCAGTTGGGCCATGATGAACGCGGGGACGTGATTCACCGCGATGCCGGCAAAGGTCGTGGTGAAACCGCGCGCCAGAGTCACCGCCGGGTTGGCGAACGAAGTCGATGCGGTGAACCAATAGGCCGCGGTAATCACAAGCCCGACCAACCAAGGGATCGCTTGCGGGAGGAACCGCACCCCGCCGAAGATCGTGAGGATCAGCGTGAACGTTGCCACCGCCTCGGCGAGCCATTGTGACGGACCGGTCCGTGCGGTGGTCCCGATCGCGATCGGCGGGAGCTCGAACATCAGGTGCGCCAGCACGGTTCCAACAATACCGCCGGCGCACTGCACGACGATGTAGGGAATCGCATCCCTCCAAAGGCGCTCGCGGACGGCGAAGACGAGGGTCACCGCAGGATTGAAATGCGCGCCCGAGATCGGACCGAAGATGGTGATGATGACGATCAGGATGGCCCCGGTCGGAATCGTGTTGCCGAGAAGCGCGACGGCTTGATTCCCGCCGGCGAGCCGCTCGGCCATGATGCCGGAGCCGACCACCGTGGCGACGAGGATCGCCGTCCCGAGTGCTTCGGCGAGAAGCCGCCGGCTCAGCGTGAACGACGGATCGGCCATCAGGCCGCAGTGCCCGATTGCGCCGGGGATTCCACCATCTTGCCGATCGCGTCCAACTGCTTTTGCAAGGCCAGCAGATCGAGTGAACGCAGCGGCAGGCTGATGAAGATATTGATGCGGTTGGTGAGCATCCGCAGCGCGTCGGCGAAAGCAAGCCGAACCTCCGCCTCGGTGCCGGTCGCTTGTGCCGGATCGGGGATGCCCCAGTGAGCGGTCATCGGCTGCCCGGGCCAGACGGGGCACGTTTCCGCCGCGGCGTTGTCGCAGACCGTAAAGACGAAATCCAGCTTCGGTGCACCGGGCGTGGCGAACTCGGTCCAGCTCTTCGACCGCAAGCCGCTCACGTCGTAATGCAGCCGCTTCAGCAGGTCGAGCACATAAGGGTGGACTTCACCTTTGGGCTGGCTCCCCGCCGAGAAGGCGTGGAATCGGCCCTGGCCCGCACGGTTGAGAATAGCCTCGGCCATGATCGATCGCGCCGAATTGCCGGTGCACAGGAACAGCGCGTAGTATGAACGAGCCGCCATGGCGCGCCTCACTTGGTGCAGCGGGAAGTAGCCGCCGGAACCGCCGGAGCAGCCGCCGGCACGCAGCAGGCCTTGGCGTTGGCGACGCGCGCGTCGCGCTCGCCGGTGCCGTCGCCGTAGTCCGTGCTCTCGCCCGTCGTCAGGAAGGTTTCCCAGGCGATGCCCGCGGGATCATCGATCCACGATTTTTCCGATGTCGCGTAGCAGCAGGCGGTCTGGCCCTGGTCGACGACGGTGCCGTCCGCCTTGTCGAGGCGGGCGTAGACTTCGTTCAACTCCGCCTTGTTCTCCACCTGAATCCCGAGGTGATCGAGGCCCGGCTGCCGGCCGCGCGTCGAAATGGCGAAATTCAACCGCGGATCGTCGAGCATCCACTTGGCATAGTCGGACTTCACTACCGAGGGCTCTGCTGCGAACAGCGTGGAGTAGAAGCCGATCGAACGATCGAGGTCCGCGACGGCGACGTGAACGTGCATGCGCTTCATGGCGTGTGATCCTTTCGAACCGGCTGTTTCCTGACCGACACTTCCCACGGCATACCGGCGAACGACCGGGATGCGCCGTGCAGAACACGATCGATCGGCGGCAGATCGGCCGGGTGATCCACCTCCAGGCCGAGATGCGCGGCGCCGGTGCGGCCTCGCCCGAGCGACGCGGTAAAATTCACGGGCGGTTCGTCGACCCGCCAACTCACCTGGGCCGCAGCCCCGCAACACGGGTGCACTCGAAACAGGTCGGAATAGAACCCGATGGCCTCCGCCAGGTCGCCCACACGGACATGGACGTGCAGGCGCTTCACGACACGTCCGCCTTGGAGCGTTTGACGCGCGGCGGTCGGCACGCCGAGGCCGGAGCACAATTCTCGGGCGTACCGCCGCAGCAGTTGTCGGTGAGGAAGGCGAGCAGCGCGTTCATCGTCTGGTAGCGCGCCGCGTAAATCATCGACCGCCCGTCACGGCGCACCGTGACCAGCCCCGCCTGCCGCAGGCGATCGAAGTGGAAGGTCAGCGTATTGGGGGCAAGGCCGAGCTTGGCTGCGACGCTGCCGGCCGCCATCCCCTCGGGACCGGCCTGAACCAGCAGCCGGAACACGTCGAGCCGATTGTCTTGGGCGAGAGCGGCCAAGGCGGTCACCGCATCTGACTTTTCCATGTTTCGACGATTATCGAAATGTGGAGATGCGGTCAATGATTATTGCGACGATCGCCGAAATAACGCCGAGCGCCACCATCACCGACGGTGGCGCCCCCTGCTCATTGCGAAGAGACTCTGCTCGACACGAACGGCACAGCCCACGAACGGCGCTTGCACGGGCTCATGAGAACAAGCCTGCGGGGCGCCGTACCGGCGGCCGGATACAACTCACACCTTGGTGCGGTTGCGGATCATGAAGGTGTCGTTGGTGTATTCGGCCACCTGCCACCACAGATACTGATCGCCGCGGAAAGCAATCATCGCATCGTAGACTTTCTTGAATTCCGGATTGGTCGCCGACACCTCGTGGTAGAGCTCGACCGCAGCCTTCAGGCACGCCTCCATGACGGGCGCCGGAAACGGGGTCAGCTTGGCGCCATTGGCGACCAGGCGCTTCAATGCGCCCGGGTTCACGGCGTCGTATTTCGCCTGCATCCAGCCGTTCACCATCTCGGACGACGTGCGCACGGCCGCCTGGTATGCGGGCGGCAGCGCATTCCATTTGTCGACGTTGATGAAGTTGTGCAGCATCGCATTGCCTTCCCACCAGCCGGGATAGTAGTAATACGGCGCCACCTTGTAGAATTCGAGCTTCTCGTCGTCGTAGGGGCCGACCCATTCGGCGGCGTCGATGGTGCCCTTCTCGAGCGCCGCGTAAATGTCGCCGCCGGCGATCTGCTGCGGCACGCAGCCGAGCTTCTGGAGAACCCGGCCGGCATAGCCGCCGATGCGGAATTTCAGCCCTTTGAAATCGGACGGCTCCTTGATCTCCTTGCGAAACCACCCGCCCATCTGGGTGCCGGTATTGCCGCAGGGAATCGCGAAGATGTTCGCCTTCTTGTAGAAGTCGTTCATCAATTCGCCGCCGCCGCCGAAGAACCACCACGCGTTCTGCATCCGGCTGTTGAGCCCGAACGGCACGGTCGTCCCGAACGCATAGGTCGGGTCCTTGCCGACGTAATAATACGAGGCGGTCTGGGCCATTTCGACGGTGCCTCCGGTCACGGCGTCCGCCGCATTGAGGCCGGGCACGATCTCGCCCGAGGCGAAGACCTGAATTTGGAACTTGTTGTCGGTGAGCTCCGCGACTGCCTTGGCGAAAACCGGCGCCCCTCCGAACACGGTATCGAGCGAGCGCGGAAAGCTCGAGGTACAGCGCCACTTCAATTCCGGCATGGACTGGGCGATAGCGGGGCTCGCGACCGCCGCCGACGCCCCACCGACCCCTGCGACCTTGAGGAATTCACGACGCTTCATGGGCTCTCTCCGAATTCGGACGGGAGCCAGCGAGCCCCCGCGGCGTGTTATCGATCTCGAAAACGCCGGGGAAACGGCATAACTGTGGCAGCGCCCACCAGCGGTCCGCTCCGCCCAAGAGCGGCACCGCTTCAGGCCTCGATCACGATCTTCGGGGCCGCCTTTCCGGACCGGCCCGCCATCTGGTCGCGGACGCGTGCGGCGATGTCGCGGTAGATCTTGGCGTGCGGCCCGTCCGGCATCGTCGCCACCACCGGGAGGCCGGCGTCCGACCGTTCCCGGATCTCCATGTGCAGGGGGACTTCGCCGAGGAACGGCACCCCGAGCCGTTCGGCCTCGTGGCGGGCGCCGCCATGGCCGAAAATATCGGACCGCGTGCCGCATTCCGGGCACAGGAAGTAGCTCATGTTCTCGACGATGCCGAGCACCGGCACGTTGACGCGGTTGAACATGGCGATGCCGCGGCGGGCGTCGATCAGAGCGAGGTCCTGGGGCGTCGAGACGATGACGGCGCCCTTGAGCGGCACCTGTTGCGCCATGGTGAGCTGGGCATCGCCGGTGCCCGGCGGCATGTCGACCACCATGACGTCGAGCTCGCCCCAATCGACCTCGCGCAGCATCTGGGTCAGCGCCGACATCACCATCGGGCCGCGCCAGATCATCGGCGTCTCTTCTTCGATCAGGAAACCGATCGACATCACCTTGAGGCCGTGGCCGTCCATGGGGATGAGGGTTGCGCCACGGGTCTGCGGACGCCCCTTGATACCCAGAAGCTTCGGCGTCGACGGGCCGTAGATGTCTGCGTCGAGCAGCCCGACCTTGAGACCGAGATCGCGCAGGCCGAGCGCGATGTTGACCGCGGTTGTCGACTTCCCGACACCGCCCTTGCCGGATGCGACAGCGATGATGGCATTGACCCCGGCCACGCTGGTCGGCCCGCTCTGCCGCCCCGCCGGCCCGCCCGCCGCTGCTCGCGGTGCTCCCGCTGCTCCGCCCGGCCGCGCGCCGGGCGGCGCAGCGCCTGCTTTGCGTTCCGCCGTGAGAGCGACCATGACGGAGACCACCCCCGGGATCGCCTTGATGGTCGTTTCCGCGCGTTTGCGGACCGACTCCCAGGCCTGGACCACCGTCGCATCGACGGTGATCGAGAAGAAAACCTTGCCGTCGGCAACGAGAATATCCGACAGGACGCCCGTCTTGGACAGCGGTACGCCTTCGGGACTCATTACACTCTCGAGGCTCGTCAGAACCTCGCTGCTGGACAATGCCATCTATGCACTCCACATCCGCCGCGGGCCAAACTCCGCGAGGACTTCCCTGCAAGATAAGAACCGCGGCAGGCCGGTCAACCGCGATCAGGCGCGGGCGCCATTTCGCGTCCGCGTCCAGATTGACGCGGGCCGCACCGGCAGCGCATCAAGGGGCCGAATTCGGGTTGGAAAGTCGGCCCTGACGGCCGGCTGTACGGAGGCGAGCATGGCGAAGGTGGCGTTTCTCGGGCTGGGCGTGATGGGCTATCCCATGGCCGGCCACCTCAAGACCAAGGGCGGTCACGAAGTGACGGTCTATAATCGCACCACCGCCAAGGCCCAGAAGTGGGTCGCCCAGTTCGGCGGCCGCATCGCCGCGACGCCCCGCCAGGCAGCGGAAGGGCAGGATTTCGTGATGGCCTGCGTCGGCAATGATGCAGATCTGCGCGAGGTTACGCTGGGCGACCACGGCGCCTTCAAGGGGCTGCGCAAGGGCGCCGTTTTCGTCGACCACACCACCGCCTCCGCGGAGATCGCTCGCGAGCTTCATGCCGAAGCCAAGCAGCGCGGTTTCGAGAGCATCGACGCGCCGGTCTCCGGCGGCCAGGCCGGTGCCGAAAACGGCGTCCTCACCGTGATGTGCGGCGGCGAAGCCGATGCGTTCGCGCGTTCGGAGAAAGTCATCGCCGCCTATGCCCGGGCCTGCAATCTGATGGGGGCGCCCGGATCCGGCCAACTCGCCAAGATGGTCAATCAGATCTGCATTGCCGGGCTGGTGCAGGGGCTGGCGGAAGGCCTGCATTTCGCCACCTGCGCCGGCCTCGATATCGAAAAACTGGTGGCGACCATCTCCAAGGGCGCCGCGCAGTCGTGGCAGATGGAAAACCGCTACAAAACGATGGTCGAAGGCAAGTTCGATTTCGGTTTCGCCGTCGACTGGATGCGCAAGGACCTCGGCATCTGCTTTGCCGAGGCCCGGCGCAACGGGGCCACCCTGCCGGTGACCGCGGTGGTCGACCAGTTCTATGCCGAAGTGCAGAGAATGGGCGGCCGCCGCTGGGACACCTCCAGCCTGCTCGCGCGCCTGCAGCGCTGAGACGGTCTGCGCTGCGCGGGCGGACTGCGTTGCGGGCCTCGACGTAATCCATAAACGCATAGGTTTTGCGACCGCCATGCGGTTCCGACCCGAATCGAGCGCGCATGTCTGCGATCGGGTAAGCACGCCCTTAAGGATTTTGCGGGAAATTGGGTGGATTCTTAACCACGTCCGCGGAATGATGAGCCTCGCGAACACCGATCCCCTGGCGCGGCCTTCGGCGCCCGAGAGCGCCGCGATCACGCGCCGGCGCCTGGCGTCGGCGAGGGTGCGCGAGGCTCGCGACCGGCTGACGTCGACCTCCGGAACCCGGCCGGCCTTCGATTACGAGTTGCTCCGCCAATACGCCCAGAACCGCCTGTCGGGAGCGCTCGGCGTCATCCTGCTGGCGACTGCGATCGGGTTCATCTCCACCTATTGGGCGAGCGCCGCCTGGGCCGGGCTGTGGATGGCCATGGTGCTGACCCTCCAGCTCGCGAGCATGGTGAAGTGCCGCGAATTTCTCGCCCAGCCGCCGAGCGAGAGGACGATCAGGCGGGCGCGGCTCACGTTCATCGTCCTCGACCTGTTGTTCGGGCTGGCCTGGGCCATCAATCTCGCGAGGCCCACCGACGAGCACTCGGCCTCCGACATCATCAACGTCTTCGCCATGCTGCTCGTGGTCGCGGTGTCCAGCATGCTCGGCTCGAGCCTGCCGATCGCGGTGTTCGCGACCACGGCGCCGCTCACCATCGCGGTCGCGATCAACTACCTCCTGACCGGCAGCGTCCACGGCTACGTGCTGGCGGGGCTCGCGCTGACCGCGCTGTGCTATTTCGGCCTGCTCGCCAACCGGCTCTACACGTCGAACCTGGCGACGCTGGTGGCGCGGGCCGAGAAAGACGCCCTGATCGCCGAACTCGAACAGGCCAAGGCGAAATCCGACGAGGCGCGCCGCCACGCGGAAGCCGCCAACATCGCGAAATCGCGGTTTCTCGCCCAGATGAGCCACGAGCTGCGCACGCCGCTCAATGCCATTCTCGGTTTTTCCGAGGTGATGAAGAACGAGCTGTTCGGCGCCCACACGGTACATGCCTACAAGGACTACGCCAACGACATCCACAATTCGGGCGTCCACCTGCTGGGCCTGATCAACGAGATCCTCGACCTGTCCCGCATCGAGGCCGGGCGCTACGAGCTCAACGAGGAAGCGGTGGCCCTGGTACAGCTCGCCGAGGAATGCCGGCATCTCGTCAAGCTGCGCGCCAGCAACCGCGGCATCGTGATCCACGATCTGTTCGAGCCGGGGATGCCTCGCGTCTGGGCCGACGAGCGCGCACTGCGGCAGATCTGCCTCAACCTGCTGTCCAACGCCATCAAGTTCACCCCCCAGGCGGGCGAGGTGTGGCTCAAGGTCGGCTGGACTGCGGCGGGCGGCCAGTATCTGAGCGTCCGCGACAACGGCCCCGGCATCCCCGAAAGCGAGATTCCGATCGTCCTCGACACCTTCGGCCAAGGTACCAATGCCATCAAGTCTGCCGAGCAGGGCGCCGGACTCGGATTGCCCATCGTGAAAAGCCTGATCGAGCTGCACGGTGGAACCTTCACGCTCAAGTCGAAGCTGCGGGAGGGCACCGAGGTGATCGTCACCTTCCCGCCCGAGCGGGTCATGACCGCCCTCGAACCGGTGGTGGAGCCGCCCCCTCCCCTCGTCTTCGATCCGCCGCCGCTCGACCCTTCCCAGACCGACGGCCGGTCGGTCGGGGGGTTGCTGACGGCGATGGGCCTGGGACGCGCGTCCCGCGCCCGCGCCGCTGCCCGGAGCCGCCAGCGATGACCGCCCACCCCCTGGGAGCCGCGCGGCGCGGAGACCTTCAGGCCTCATCGCGTGGGGCTGGCGCGAAGGGATTGCCGTGTACACCTATTGAGGCGGCTGATCGGCTGATCCAAACAGGCCTGAACCATCGCTGCGGGTCGGATCACCCATGAGCGGAGAAAACCCCGTGCGCGCGTCGCTCATGACCGTCCTTCTTCTCGGCATCATCGCCGCGCTCGTCATCCTCCTGCTCCGCCAGAACGTCGGCAGCGGGACGCTCAGCGACGGCGACATCGCCTCGCTGCTGGGCAAGATCGGCTTCCTCATCCTGATCAGCGGGGCGGTGCTGCGGCTGATGCGCGACCGCTTCGGCGAAGCGATCCGCCAGGCGATGATATGGGTGATCTTCGGCCTCGTCCTCGTCGCCGGATACACCTATCGCTTCGAGGTGCGCGACATGGGCGACCGGGTTCTGGCCGAACTCATCCCGGGCCACGCGGCGGCGCGCGGGGAAAGCGTCGTCGTGGCGCGGGGACGCGGGGGCGACTTCCAGATCCAAACCGAGGTCAACGGTGTCCGGGTGCCGATGGTGCTCGACACCGGCGCGACGTCGGTGGTGCTGACCCACGACGCCGCGGTCGCCGCCGGACTGCCGGTGGAGATGATCCATTACACCGTGAACATCGACACCGCCAACGGCCGCGCCCAGGCCGCAGCGGTGACGCTCGACCGTATCGCGGTCGGTTCGATCGTGGAGCACGCGGTGCCCGCCCTCATTGCGCCGCCCGGCCAGCTCAAGACGAGCCTGCTCGGCATGACCTTCCTGTCACGGCTGCGAAGCTGGGAAGTCCAGGGCGACCGGGTGACGATGCGGGCCGCCCAGTAACGTCGCCCTTGCGGCTAGAACAGGCTGGCTGCGAACCGCACCGACATGATGGCGAGGAACAGCCCGAAAAAGATCTCCAGGCGGCGTTTCGGGATGGTGTGGGCGAGCCTCGCCCCGTACCCGGCGACGAAGCTCGAGATCGGCGCCATCAACGCGAAGCCGACGATCGAGACGTAGCCGATCGTGAACGGGGGCATCAGGTCCTGGTGCGGCAGGCCGGCCAGCATGAAGCCGATGGTGCCGGCGAGCGCGATGGGAACTCCGAGCCCGGCCGAGGTCGCGACTGCGGCGTGGATCGACTTGCCGTAGAGCGTCAGGATCATGTTGGAGGTCGAGCCTCCGCTCACCCCCATCAGCGAGGAGCACAGTCCGACGAGGTAGCCGTAGAACAGCATCGGGCCGCGTGCCGGCAAAGTCTCGCCGAGCTTCCAGCGGTCGCGGCCGAACAGCAGCTTGAAGGAGATCACGCCCGCGATGACGGCGAACGCCGCCTTGAACACCGCCCCCGGCGCGACCGCCGCAATCGCCGCACCGGTGGCGACGCCGATGATGGCGGGGATGGTCCAGAGGCGCACCACGTCGTCGAGGCCTACGCCCTCCGCGCGATGGGCGAAGTAGGAGCGGAACGTGGTCGGCACGATGATCGCCAGGGAGGTTCCGATGCAGAGCTGCATGCGCACCTCCTCGGAAACCCCGATCGCGCGAAACACCTCGTAAAGAACCGGGACGATGATCCCGCCGCCGCCGATACCGAACAGGCCCGCGAGGAGGCCGGTGAACACGCCGCCAACGGCGATTCCCCCGGCCAGCAATGCGAGTTCACCCGGCGATACGCCAAACATCAGACCGCTCCGCCGGAAAGGGAGGACATTCAGGCCGCGGCGCTGGAGGCAAACGCCTTGTCGTCGGCCACCAAGGACAACGCATCGCGCAACACCGCCGCATCGGCCCCGGACTGCACCGCCACAGTTGCGAGATGGCGGCGAAACGCCCGCGCGCCCGGCACGCCGGCGAACAGCCCCAGCATGTGGCGCACGATCGAATGCAGCCGAACCCCGGCGGCGACCTCGCGGTCGATATAAGGGATCATGGCGAGGGCGGCCGCGCGCGCCGAGGCGAGCGGCGCCTCATCGCCATGGAGCGCATCGACCGCCAGCAGCCGCCACGGCTCCTTGTAGGCGGCGCGCCCCATCATCACGCCATCGACCCGGCGCAGATGCTCCGCCCCCTGCTCCAGGGTGTCGATGCCGCCGTTGAGAATGATGGGCAGCGTGGGAAGACGCTCCTTGAGGCGGTAGACGCGGCCATAATCGAGCGGCGGCACCTCGCGGTTCTCCCGGGGCGACAGGCCCTGCAGCCACGCCTTGCGGGCATGGACGATCAGGGCATCGACGCCGGCGGCGCACACGGCATCGGCCATCGCGTCGAGCGCCGGCTCGGGATCCTGATCGTCGATGCCGATGCGGCATTTGACCGTGACCGGGATGGCGACCGCGGCCTTCATGGCGGCGACACAGTCGCCGACCAGGGCCGGTTCGGCCATCAGGCAGGCGCCGAAGCGGCCCTCCTGAACCCGGTCCGATGGGCAGCCGACGTTGAGGTTGATCTCGTCGAAACCGGCGTCGGCGCAGATGCGCCCGCACGCCGCGAGCGCGCTCGGATCAGACCCGCCGAGCTGGACCACGAGCGGGTGCTCCTCGAAATCATGGCGCAGCAGGCGCGAGCGGTCGCCATGCAGCACCGCGCCGGTGGTGATCATTTCGGTATAGAGCAGCGCGCGCCGCGTCAGCCGCCGGTGGAAATACCGGCAATGACGGTCGGTCCATTCCATCATCGGGGCGACGGAAAACTTGGCGGGCTGGTAGGGCTGCATGTCCTTCGGGGGCGCGAGATTCCGGGGCGCGTCTTGAAATGGGGTCGCTCGTGCGCCCTTTCTACGTCAGCATGCGACGAATTTCGCCCCCCGCTGGACGCAGACCACCACCACGGATTTAGGCAAGTTCCGGAACGGCCGGGGCCGGCTCCACTCTGATCGCCCCCGAGCCGGCACGCGGAGCCGCGGGCATGCCAAACGACCGCGCCCGTCAGCCCCGCACGCTGTTTTCCGCTTTCGCCGACCGGCCGGAGAGGTCCCACGGGGCAATCCCGAACGCATCGACCAAGCGACCAATTCCGCGACCGACCAAGGCCTACGAAGGCCTGACCTCAGGGGCCGCGAGCACCGCCCTAACCGACCTCCGGCAATGTCACGCCTCCCGCGGACACGGCCTTGGCGCCGATCAAGACAAAGGCGACGACGCAAGGCTCGTTGCCGCGGTTGATCCAGTTATGGATCGTTCCGCGCTGGACGAGGATGTCGCCTGCCTTCAGGTGCACCTCTTCGCCGTCGAGCGCCATGTCCAGTTCGCCGGACAAAACGATCGCGTAGTCGATGGAGTCCGTCCGATGACGCCTGGCGCTGACGCCCGGCGCGTAACGAACGATCCTGAAGACCGTCCCATCGAGCTCGCTCGTCCCGATTTCGCGGCGACCGCCGTCAGCCCCGTCGTCATTGTCGACAGGAAATCCCTTCGTCGACCATACGACGCTCGCTTCGGCCCCGGGGCGAAGCGGCTTCGTCGACATCGAGCCGTCGTGGACGACGATCGCCCTTCCCTCGCTGTCGTGACCCGTGACGACGCGCCGGTAGACATGGGACATCTTTCTCGCCTCGGACTCTGCTGCGCGCCGGGTCCGGCAACGGCGGTGGCGCACACGGAACCGCCGTTCCGCCTCATACAACCGTTTCTTTCATACATTTGATTGACAGGTCGGTCAAATCCTGACGAGACAAACGAAGATGCGCAGCTCTCTGCCCGGCTCATTTCAAATGGTCGTTTGATTTAATTTGACGCATGAAACATCCCATGGTTTGGTACGGCCACGACGACATCTGGTCCGCACCGGCGCGGGCACCCGTCGATTTTCCGCGGACATGAAGAGCACGAAATGCTGATCCTCTATCACGCCAATCACTCGACATGCAGCCAGAAGGTCCGACTGGTCCTTCACGAAAAGGGATTGAAGTTCGACGACGTCAGGCTCGATCTGGGCAAGAAGGACCAGCTGAAGCCCGAGTACGTCGCGATCAACCCCAACGCGGTCGTTCCAACCCTCGTCGACGACGGCACCCCGATCATAGAGTTGAGTGTCATCTGCGAGTATCTGGACGAGAAGTTTCCGGAGAATTCCCTGACGCCGTCCGACATCATCGAACGTGCGCGCATGCGCGCCTGGATGCACTATATCGAGGAGGTGGCGGTACCCGCAATTCGCGTCCCGTCGTTCAACCGCGCCTTCCTCTATCGCTTCGACGGGCTCGATCAGAAGCGGTTTGAAGACGAGCAGATGAACGTGCGCAAGGTGCGCAAGGAATTGTTTCAACGCATGGGCTCGCCGAAGGGATTTTCTCGTCCGGATGTCGATCGCGCGCTGGGCGAGCTCGGAGAAACGTGCCGCCGCATGAACGAGGCGATCAGCAAGCAAGGTCCCTGGATCATGGGCCAACAGTTCACTCTCGCCGACGTGCTGGTCATGCCGAGCATCGACCGATTGAACGACCTCGGTCTTTCGTACGTCTGGGACGAGTTTCCCCACGTCGCCGCCTGGTACGAGCGGCTGCAGGCCCGCCCCTCGTTCCAGGCGACCTACTATCCGGGTTCGCGCGTTTCCGAGTTTCTCGAAATGCGGCCGCTTTATTCGGACGAGCGCGACGCAGCCGAATAAGGTAGGCGATGCGGGCATTAACGTCAGAACCGATCGGCGGCACCAAGTTTCGCATCCTGGAGACCGCAACCCGCCTGTTCGCGGAACACGGTTTCGACGCCGTTCCCTTGCGGGACATCGCGGTTGCCGCCGACGTCAACGGAGCGGCAATCAACTACCACTTCGGCTCGAAGGAAGAGTTGATCCGCGCCGTCTACCGTCGAATATTCAAAAGCCTGAATGAGCTTCGCCTTCGGGCGCTCGACGACGCCGAGGTCGCGGCCAGAAATGGCAGCGTCGAGGTGCGCGAGATCGTTCGTGCCCTCGTCGAGCCGATCGTCTCCTTTGCCACGGCGGAGGAAAGCGGCGGCATCTATTGGGCGCGGCTGATGTTTCACGCCTACGGCCTGCAGCGCGAATTCGTCGAACAGGGAATCGCCGAGCAGGTGGATCACATCACCGTCCGCTTCGTCGAGGCGGTGCAGAAGGCGCTTCCCAAAGCCTCTCCGGAAGATCTCTTCTGGCGCTTCGACTTCGCGATCGGCGCCTGCCAGCACATTTTGATCGATCCGCAGCGCGGCGGCCGATTGAAGCGCCTGTCGAATGGACTATGCGACACCGATGATAGCGCTCGAATCGCCGAACAGCTGATCGCCTCCATCACCGCGAGCTTCGAGGCCCCTCGTCCAGAGGCGATGCGAAAACCAGTGGCCACCAAACGAGCACCTCGGCGCACCCGGTAGCTCGGAGGAGTTGCGATGCTGACCCTGTACTATAGTCCCGGCGCGTGCTCGATGGCGTCTCACATCGCGCTCGAGGAGACCGGCGAGCCTTATGAAGTCCGCGAGACGCTGCTGTCGACGGGCCAGCACAAGACGCCGGAATATCTCTCCGTCAATCCGCGCGGAAAGGTGCCGGCGCTGGTCGTCGACGGTCAGTTGCTCACGGAGAACACGGCCATCCTGACCTACATCGGCAGGCGCTTTCCAGGCACCGGGATGCTGCCGGAAGACCCGCTGGCTCAAGCCCGCTGCATTTCTCAGATGGCATGGTTCTCGAACACTCCACACATCTCCCAGCGCGGCATCATGCGGCCGTACCGGTTCGCATCGCGCTCGGACCATCACGACGACGTCAAGAAAACGATGGCCGAAAACTTCTGGAAAGACTTGCAGGAGATCGATGCCATCATCGATCACAAGACCTGGATCCTCGGCGACCGGTACACCATGGCGGATCCCTATGCCCTCGTTTTCTACCGCTGGGGTCTCCGCGCGGAACTGCCCGTGTCCGAACTCAAATCGTACACGAAATTAAAAGATCGTCTGCTTGACCGGCCGGCGGTTGCGACCGTGCTGGCACGGGAAAAGGACATCTATCTCAAGCCGTCGGTATGACGAGCGCCCCGATGAACGAGAACGTCGTCGTGAGGACCACCACATGGGCTATCTACTCGACGGAAAGTGGACAGGCGGAGAACCTGCAGCGGAAGCCGGGGCCCACGGGCAATACACCCGCAGCCCCAGCCGGTTTCGCGACGTCGTCACCGCCGACGGCTCCTCGGGGTTTCCCGCCGCAGCCGGCCGCTACCACCTCTATGCGTCTCACGGCTGTCCCTGGGCCCATAGGACCCTGATATTTCACGCCCTCAAACGGCTCGACGGCATCGTGTCGGTCTCGATTGCGATACCCGGAGCGCGCCCGGACAGTTGGCGCTACGCGAGCGACCCGTCATTCCCAGATTGCGTGCCCGACGCTGTCAACGGATTCGAGTACCTCCGTGACGCATATGTCGCGTCGGACCCGCACTACACCGGGAAGGTCACCGTGCCGACCTTGTGGGACCGCGAGACCAATCGCATCTTGAACAATAAATCGTCCGAAATAATCCGGATGTTCAACGGTGCATTCAACGACCTGACCGGAGACACCTCCGACTACTACCCGGCCTCCCTGCGATCGGAGATCGATCTCGTGAACGACCGCATCTACCGCGACGTCAACAACGGCGTCTATCGCTGCGGATTCGCGGATTCGCAACAGGCCTATGATCAGGCGTTCGACGCCCTCTTCGCGACGCTTGACGATGTGGAGCTTATGCTCGGGCGCCAGCGCTACCTCGTGGGCCAAGCGGCAACGGAAGCCGACTGGCGGCTGTTTCCGACTTTGGTGAGATTCGATCTCGTCTATTTCGCGCTGTTCAAGTGCAACAAGAAACGCATCGGTGACTACCCCAACATAACGAACTACCTGCGGGATCTATACCAGGTCCCCGGCATCGCGCCGACGGTGAAGCCGCGGTACATCATGCTGAACTATTACGGGATCGAACGGGTAAATCCATCCGGCATCGTGCCGAGAGGCATGTCTGTCGACTTCGATCGCCCGCACGACAGGAGACGTTTTTAGTTCCGGAAACGGCGTTGAGCTTTCAGGCGGACAACACTCAAAAAAACACGGAGGAAACCGATGAGAAAAACCCTGGCGGGGGTCATATCAACTCTGCTGCTCGCGGTGACGACGCTGGCGCACGCTGCATCATACCCCGAGCGGCCAATCACGATCATCGTCCCCGCCGCGGCCGGCGGCCCCATCGACACGTTGACCAGAATAATTTCCGAGCGCATACGGCCGATCCTCGGGCAACCCATCATCATCGAAAACATCGGTGGCGCCGCCGGGAACATCGCGACGACCCGCGTCGCGCACGCCACTCCCGATGGCTACACGCTCATCACCGGCATCTGGAATACCCATGTGGCAAACGCGGTGGTCTATAAGCTGACCTACGACGTGCAGCGCGACTTTGCACCGATCGGTCTGATTTCCTATAGCGGCCTGCTGATCGTCACACGTCCCTCGCTGCCTGCGAACAATCTGAAGGAATTGGTTACCTGGCTCGAGAAACACCCCGACACCGCAACTCAAGGCACGCCGGGCGCCGGCAGCGTCGGGCAGATCGGCGGGCTTCTCTTCCAAAAACTGACCGGAACCCGCTATTCATTCGTGCCCTATCGCGGTCTCGCGCCCGCCATGCAGGATTTGATCGCGGGGCGCATCGATCTCATGTTCGATACCCCCGCGACGTCCCTGCCCCAGCTGACGGGCGGGAAGATACGGGCCCTGGCCATCACCGCCGACACGCGATTGCCCGCCGCACCCCAAATTCCGACCGTCGATGAAGAGGGATTTCCGGGGCTGCACATATCGACGTGGAACGCGTTCTTCGCTCCGATCGGAACGCCGCAAGACGTTGTGACAAAGGTGAATGGCGCGCTTCGCGAGGCCCTCGCCGACGCGGCGATCCAGGAACGCCTGACGTCGATTGGACAACAAGTCTACCCGGTTGCCATGCAGACGCCGGAAGCGCTTGCTTCGCTGCAGAAGACCGAGCTTGCAAAATGGCTCCCGATCATCGAATCGGCGGGGATCAAGGTGCCGGAATGATCGCGGCCGCCAAAGGCGGACAATGCCGCGGGAGCGAGACTCCGCGCGATGACGCAACGCCGGTCGTCAGATGACGAACGGCTGGTCGGTCGAGAACTTGTCGGACAGCAATTGCGGCGCGCCATCGCCGAGCAAAACGAGATCCTGTAGATGCCAATGCAGCCGTTGGGGTTCGACGGCCAGGATCATCCCTTTCTCGAGCACGATATTGCTGTTCCTGCGCAACACCGGCTCCTGCTGGTGAAACCACGGTCCCATGCCGTGCCCGACCAGTGAGGCGGTGTAATCGATCCCCTTCTTTTTGAATTCGGCGACCGCAAATGCGTAGATTTCGCCCGCCGTAACGCCGGGACGACATCGGTCGATGGTTTTGCGGTGGATATCGAGCGTCAGGTCGTAGCCGCGGAGCTGTTCCGCGGTCGGCTGCCCCAGAACGGCGAGCCGGGACTGATGCCCCGGGCATCCGTTGAAATAGGCGACATAGTCGTTCCGCACGAAATCGCCGGTGCGGAACGGAATGTCGCTTTCGCCGCCATACATCACGTCGTTGGAGCTCGAATTCAAGATACCATGCACATAGGCTGCTCCGCGCCGCATGCATGCAGCGATCATGCGGGCATGCACCTCGCGTTCGGTCTCGCCGTCACGGATCGTCGGGAATATCTCGGCCAGGACATCGTCGAGAAGATCAGCGGCGTTTTTTTGCTGGGCGATTTCGCCCGGTGTCTTGATCCACCTGACTTCATCCATCATCGACGAACAGTTGAACATTTCAAGCTTGGGCAATGCGCGCTGGATCTCGTCCCAGTGGGCGGCGCTCAAGCCGTCCTGCTCGAAGCCGACGCGGGATGCCGAAAGGCCCATTTCGGCGATCAGCTCGGCAACCCGCCGATAAAGTGACCCCTCATACGCCTGGTACACTTCCACCTGCTCGATCCACAACTCCCGTCGCGCAAGCTTCTCGGCGAACGCGTCGAGGATGATCGCAGGCGCCCCGTGGCGTGGCCACAACACCATGAAGCCGCGCACCGTGTTCGCGATATCGAGATGCCGGGAGAGCGTTCCCGGCATCGCCATTCCCGACAGGTAGGTAAAGTTGACGCCGGTGCGAACGGCGACGGCAGCCAGCCCGTGCCGATCCAAATGGGCATTGAGCCGGTCGATATTTGCCAGAACGATGCGGCCGTGCTGCGGCATCTCGATATTCATTCTCGCAAGGTCGGACGGACAGCTAACGGGCGTATCTCACTTCGAACGTCACCACGCCGCCGTCGGTCCGGTACGGACCGTGCTTCATGCCCGGCGGACGACAGGCATACATGCCCTTCTCGAAGAACTGGTCTCCGTCCCACTGATTGCCTTCGAGGATGTAAACTTCCTCCCAGAAGTCGTGCACGAACGTCTCGGTGCTGGCGCAGCCGGGATCGACCTTCAACATGCGCGTCACGAACATCTTGTCGGGGTCCTCGGTCAGAATCTTCTGATAGTGACCGGGCGGCGCGCCTTCGACCGGGACCCAGGGAATATCGGCGGTCGGAAAGAACTCCAATTCAGGCTTCGGCATCGCGTTTTCCTTTCGTGGTTATCAGATCGAACGCACAAGTCCTGCGAGGCACCACGGGCGATCATCGTTCTTCCCGGATGTAAGGCAATGCGAGGGCCTCTGGGGCGCCCGCCCGAAGTTTCATGGTGCGCCGCCCCATCACGGCCAGAACGAAAATGGCCATGAGATAGGGAAACATCTGCATGACGTAGGTGGAAATCAGGTAGAAGACACCGCCGAGAACCTGCAATTCCGCGATCAGGATATAAGCGAAGCCGAACAGATAGGCCCCTCCGAGCAGCTTGATCGGATGCCAGCCCGCCAAAATCACCAGCGCCAGCGCCACCCAGCCGCGGCCGGCGGTCATGCCTTCTGCCCAGCTGTTCAGATAAGCGACCGAGAGGAAGGCGCCCGCCAGGCCCGCCATCGCCGCTCCGAACATCACCGCGAGATACCGAATGCGGAACACGCTCCAGCCGACGACGTCGACGGCGCTCGGCTTTTCGCCGCATGCGCGCAACGCCAGCCCGGGTCGCGTTCGATAAAGAAAATACCAGACTGCCCCTACCATGCCGTAGGAGAGATAGACGAGCGCATTCTGATGAAAGAAGATCGGGCCGAGCGCCGGAATATCCGACAGCAGCGGGATCGGAAACGCGTGCAAGCTCTCGCGGACATCGATGCCGACCAGGCCATGCCCCGCGAAGCTTGAAAGGCCGTCGCCGAACAGCACCAATGCCAAGCCCGCAACGACGTGATCGGCACGGATGGTCACCGTCAGGAAGGCGAACAGGAGCCCAAGCAACATTCCGGCGATAATCGCGCACAAGATGCCGACCACAACGGATCCCGAACCCAGCGTGGCGGCCACCGCCGTCAGGGCGCCCACCAGCATGATTCCTTCGATTCCGAGGTTCAGCACGCCGCTTCGTTCGGCAACCAGTTCGCCGAGCGCGGCGAGGAGCAGCGGACTGGCCGACGCGACGCTGGTCGCCAGCATGCTGATGAGAAACGTCACGGTCATGCGAGATCGGTCTTCGCGATCTGCGCGCGGGGCTGGAAACGCCCCGCCAAGGTCAAACCTGCGAGCGCAAAAAGGATGATCGCCGCCTGCATGATCCTGACCAGCGACGGATCGATTTGGGCGATTTGCAGAGCCGAGCCCCCCTGCATCAGGATGCCGTAAAACACCGCCATCACGAGAACCAGTAAGGGATCGTGCCCCGCCAGCCACGAAACGAGAATGCCGAGATAGCCATACCCCGGCGTCAGCACGTACAGACGTCCGGCCGTTCCACTCACCTGCTGGATTCCAGCGATGCCTGCGAGTGCGCCGCTCACCAGCATGACCCCGATGGTCACGCGGGCGACGCTGATCGCCGCGTAACGCGCGGCTTCGTGTGAGTGGCCGACCACCGTAATCTCGAAGCCCCATCGGCCGAACCGCAACACCACGGCGAGCGCGAGGGCGATAAGCGGCGCTGCGATGACGCAAATGTCGAGTTCGGAGCCGACCGACGGCAGCCTTGCCGCATCCGGGAAGAATGCCGAGTAAGGCCATCCGCCGCCGGGTTCCCGCCACGGCCCATAGACCAGCGATTGAACCCACAGAATGGCGACATAGTTCAACATCAGACTGGACAGCACTTCGTTGACGCCGAGCCAGACCTTCAACGCCGCCGAAATGAATGCCCAGGCCGCACCGCACGCGATCCCGCAGGCGACGACGGCCATCAGCATGAACGGGGCCGGCAGCGACGTGTTGAGGGCGATGAGACCGGCGCCGAAGGCCCCCATCACCATCTGGCCCTCGCCGCCGATATTCCAGACCCGCGCGCGAAACGCGACGGCCGCAGCGAGGCCCGTAAAGGCGATCGGCTCGGCAAAGACCAGCGAGCTTTCCAGCGCGCTCCATGATCCGACGGCACCGTCAAATATGGCGCGAAAGGTCTCGACGACCGGCGCATGCACGGCGACGAGGACCAGCGACGAGGCCGCCAGACCCAAAACCACCGACACCACGAAGGCGCCGAGCTTTCGGAGCCACGTCGGAATGGCCATATCAGGCCACATCCAGCAAATGGCCACCCATCGCCGCTCCGATCTCGGCACGCTCGGCCCTCTGGCGTGCCCAGGAGCCCCGGATCGCTCCGTCATAGAGCACCGTCACCTGGTCGGACAATTGCAAGATCTCATCCAGGTCTTCCGAAATAAGGATGATTGCAGCGCCCGCGTCGCGCAGGTCGAGCAGTCGATCATGCACCGCGCGCGCCGCCGCGATATCGAGACCCCGGGTCGGTTGCGCAACGATGAACACGATGGGTTTGGCCAGCACTTCGCGCCCGATCAGAATCTTTTGCTGGTTGCCGCCGGAAAGTGAACGGAGAGCGGTTTCCGTGCCTGGCGCGCGCACGTCGTAATCCCGGATCAGCTTTTGCGCGCGCTCACGCGCCACCCGCCGGCTGATCCACATACCCTTCGCCAGCGGCCGTTCGCGAAAGTCGCGCAGCAGCATGTTGTCGGTCATGTCGAGTTGCGGAACCAACCCCATGCCGAGGCGATCCTCCGGAACGAAGCGCAGCCCGGCGCGAAGCCGTGACAGCGCATCGGCCCGGGTTACGTTGTTGCCGTTCAGCCGGATCTGTCCGTGTTGCAACGGACGGATCCCGGCGATGCATTCGGCCAACTCGACCTGGCCATTGCCTGCCACGCCGGCGATACCGAGTATTTCTCCGGCCCGCACCTCGAGCGTCACCCCCTTCAGACCACTTGCGCCGCGGTCTGCCGTCGCCCGCGCGTCTTGAACCCCGAGCACGACCTCCCCGAACTTCCCGGCGCTGATCGGCCGTCGCTCCGGCATCGCAGCGCCGACCATCAACGAACCAAGCTCCTGGATCGAGGCTTCGGACCGCCTCAGCGACGCGACGACGCGCCCGCGTCGCAACACGGTGACCCGGTCGGCGGTGGCGGCGACCTCACGCAGCTTGTGGGTGATGAACACGACGTACTTGCCGGCGTCGGCCAGGCGCCGCAACGCCAGATACAAATCGGCCGCTTCGCCCGGCGTCAGCATCGAAGTCGGCTCGTCGAGCAGCAGCAAATCCGCGCCGCGGTACAGCAATTTCAGAATTTCGACTTTTTGGCGCTGACCGACGGTCAATTGCCAGATGAGCGCATGGCGATCGATGTGCAGGCCATGCTCGCGTCCCACGGCCTCGACTCGCGCGGCGGCTTCGCGCCGATGGAGGCGCAGCGAGGGATCGGTTGCACCAAGCAGGATGTTGTCGAGCACGGAAAAGGCGTTCACCAGTTGGAAATGCTGGTGAACCATGCCGATCCCGCGACGCACCGCGTCCCAGGGCGAGCGAAATCTGGTCACCTCGCCATCGATGAAGATTTCGCCACTGTCCGGCAGATAGACGCCCGACAGGATGTTCATCAGCGTCGATTTGCCGGCGCCGTTTTCGCCGAGAAGCGCGTGAACTTCGCCACGCTTCAAGGCGAGATCGACGTGATCATTGGCGACGGTTTCACCGAAGCGTTTGCAGATCGAAGATAGTAGGACGCCTTCGCCGGCCGACGCCATGAGGCTTAATCCTGCTGTCGGATTATTTGGCCGCGCCCTGCACCCCCGCGACGAGCCAATTCATCTTGGTGGCGGCGTCTTCGGAACTCAGCTCGCTGCCGGCGGGAATGCGCAGTTTACCCTCGTTGTCCTCGATCGGCCCGGCGAAGACCTTCAACGCGCCCGACATGATCTTCTGCTTGGCCGCTTCCACGGCCTGCTTGGCCTCGTCGGTGACCATCGGCCCATAGGGCAACAGGACGACGATGCCGTCCTTCAGGTCCCCAAGATCTCGCACCGACTCGAATTTATGGGCCTTAACCGCCTCCACGGCTTTGACGTAAAACGGCCCCCAATTCCAGGCGCTGCCGCTGAGAAACGCCTGCGGCGCGGCAAACGACCAGTCGGCATTCGAGGTCATCCCCCATTTGCCTTTCGCCGCGGCCGCCTGCAACGTTGCCGCCGAGTTCGAGGTGGTTGGCGATGACGTCCGCGCCAGCGCTCAGCAGCGCATCGGCGGATTCCTTCTCCTTGGGAGGGTCGTACCAGCTGTTGACCCAATTGGTGACGACCTTCGCGTTCGGATTGACCGATTTGACGCCGAGCGCGAACGCATTCACTCCGGAGACGACTGCCGAATACGGGAAAGCTCCGGCAAAGCCGATGATGTTCGTCTTGGTCATCTTGCCGGCGAGAACGCCCTCGAGATAGCGGACCTCTTCCAGCTTGCCATAATAAGAGGCGACGTTCTTGGGCCCCTTCGGATCCGACATCTGGACGACGAAATCGACCTCCGGATGCTTCTTGGCGATCTCCGGGATGAACGTTCCGTAGCCATAGCTGTTGGCGAATATGACTTTGTTGCCCTTCGCGATCAGGTTGTTGATCACCGGCACCACGCCTGGACCATCGGCGACGGATTCGACGCGCGTGACCTCGAGGTTGGGCACGTGCTCCTGCAAATATTTGGTCGATTCGGCATTCGCCCGGACCCATGACGATCCCGACGCCTGGGCAAATTCGACGAACGCCACTTTGAGCTTATCTTCGGCGATCGCTTGATGCGCGAGAAACACGCCGCCGAACAGCGGCAGCATCGCCGCAAGCACTCGATTTGATTTCACAGCGAGCTCTCCATTTGAACGAGCGGCGATCCGATTTTGCCGCAACACGCCTCAGGCGCCAGACTTCGTGAACGCGAAGCAAGCTGCATGCCATGGAGAAAGCTCAACGGTATCAGGCCTTTTTTGACAACGGCCCGAGCTTTGGCTCAAAAATATGCAGACTGCTCATGAATGCGAAGAAAGCTCTTTCACCGCTTGCCAAAGCCGCTGTGCAATGCAATTGGGGGGCTCGCCTTCAAGGCGCCCGTGGGAGAGCGGCGGGAACCCGATCTGCGCGGCACCGCGCAGAGGGGGTGTGGCGGCGGCGCGCGAGAGGCTGGAGTGAAACGGTCAACGCAAGCGAACAGTCCGCTCCGGCGTGACGCATCGGCGCACGACGAACTGGCTCTCGGCTTGCGACTAAAACACGCGCGGATCGCGAGAGCCATGCGGCTCGCCGACCTCGCCGCGGCCTCCGGCTGTTCCGAAAGCTTGATTTCCAAGATTGAGAATCGAAAGGCGACGCCTTCGCTCAACACCCTGCATCGGCTTGCGAAGGGCCTTGGCGTAACGATCGCTACGCTGCTGGCCGATCATGCCCAGCCCCATGTGATCGTCATGCGCGAAGGTCAGCGGCCCGTGCTCAGCCGCATCGGGCTTGGTGGCTACGGTGTCGACGGCGTTGAAACAGAATTGCTGATCCCGTTTGGTGCAGATTCGGCGTTGCAGGCGACCTTGCTTCGGGTCCAGCCGGGCGCCCGCAGCGATGGGCTGCGCCAACACGCGGGCGACGAAGTCGGCTACATCGTCACCGGTGAAATCGCCCTGACCGTAGAAGGCGATACTTATTCTCTGAAGGCCGGTGACGCCTTCTTCTTTCCTTCCATGCGACCGCATGGTGTCGCCAATCCTGGCGCAGAAATTGCTGTGATCGTGTGGGTAAACACCCCGCCGACACTCTGAGGCCCGACGCCTGTTTCCGCCGGTGAAAGAACTTGACGACGATGCAAATCGCCCCTCGTACTATCCTCAGACGCGACGGAAGCATCTCACCCGCTTTCGACCCCCAGGACTCACGGAGGCGTCAATGTCCGGCTACGCTGTTTCAGATAAATTGATCGCGGCGGCGGTCGCCAGCCGCGGCAAGGCGCATCCGTGGGACGCAATCCCCGCCGCCCGAACCGCCCTCATCGTCGTCGACATGCAGAACTATTTCGTCGCTCCGAAATCGCAAGGCGAAGTGCAATCCGCGCGTGACGTCGTTCCCGCGATCAACAGACTGGCCGCGGCGATGCGCGAGCGTGGGGGGCGGGTGATCTGGGTGCAGAATACCACCACGAATACGCGCGAGGCGTGGTCGGTCCGTCATGAGCTTCTGTCGCCTGAAAAGGCCGAGACACGTCTGGCGGCAATGGAACTGGGCGCGGAAGGTCATTTGCTGTGGCCGACACTTGATGTGCAGGCCGACGACACGCGCATCGTAAAACGGTTTTATTCGGCGTTCATCCAGGGCTCATCGGATCTTGCCGCGCATCTCAGGGGACACGGGATCGATTTCGTCCTGATCGCAGGCACCTACACCAATGTGTGCTGCCAGGCGTCGGCGCAGGACGCCATGATGCTCAATTTCCGCACCGTGATGGTCTCGGACTGCAATGCCGGGTCGACCGCCGAAACCCATGCCGCGGCGTTGGACAATTTCTTCGAGTTCTTCGGCGATGTCCTGTCGGTTGATGAGGTATTGGACCGGTTCGACGCAAGCACCAAAAGCGCGGCCGCCTAGCGATGACGCGCAACCCGCCGGGAAGTGCAGCGCTGGTCGTCGTCGACATGCAGAATGATTATTGCAACCCGCAGGGGGTTTATCCGCGCAACGGACTGAACTGCTTCGACATGGGCGCAGTCGTGCCGGCCGCCGCGGCCGCCGTGAGCATCTCCAGGACACGCGAAATTCCGGTCATCTATCTTCGCATGGCATGGAACACCGACGCGCGGGGATTTCCGATCGACGCCGGCCTCATCATCGAACAGTCCCGCCCGTTCATCCGGACCGAAGGCCTTCGACGCGGAACGTGGGGTGCGGAAATGCTCGCGGAAATGCCGCCTCCCGACTATGTCGTCGAGAAGACGCGCTACAGTGGTTTCCACAATACCGCGCTCGAAGCGCTGCTGCGCGGTCTCGCTATCGATACGATCTATTTGGCCGGCGTCATCACCAATATGTGCGTCGAGGCGACCGCACGCGATGCGTTCCATCGCGATTTTCGCTTTGTGGTGCTCTCCGACTGCGTTTCCGGATTCAGCCGCAAGCTCCACGACGCCAGCCTGGAGACAATGCAGATATTCGGCCGAGTCGCGACCTCGACCGATCTATTCAATTAGGGTCGTAACGGTGGCGGTGGAAACCGGTCGCGGCGACGCCCGGGAATGTCGCGCGACCCGCGCCGGCGCCGGCGTCGCTTCGTCATACGGGGAAGAAAATCGCCGCATCATAGCGTGGAGGAGGCGGCGGATGATCTTCGTTCACGACGCGTCAGGACAAGATGAAAACTAAGAAGCGAATTGCGGTCGTTGGCGCGGGTCTCGGTGGATTGAGCGTCGCCGGTTTTCTTCAGCGCAGCGGTTTTCCGGTGACGGTGTATGAACAGGCGCCGGCGTTTTCTCGGATCGGCGCGGGGATCATTCTCAGCGCCAACGCGATGAAGGCGTTTCGGCGTCTGGGCATCGAACAAAGTCTGGTCGAGACCGGCATCAAGCCTCGGACCTACATCAGCCGCGCCTGGGATACCGGCGAGACGATGTATGAGATCCGGTTCGACGCCGCGAGCGAGGCGCGTTACGGCGGCCCCTATATAAATATTCACCGGGGCGACCTGCACAATGTTCTGGAACGCGTGGTCGCCCCAGGCACGATCGCGTTCAATCATCGTCTGGTCGGTCTCGAGGAGAATGATGATGTGGTCCGGCTCGGCTTCGAGAATGGCGTCCAGATCGATGCTGAGATCGTCGTCGGCGCCGACGGTATTCGTTCCAAAGTGAGAGAGAGTTTGCTCGGTTCTGAGCCACCTCGCTTCGCGGGAGCCGTGGCGCAGAGGGCGATCTTCCGGACCGAACGGCTGCGCGGATTCGAGATTGCAGACTGCACCAAATGGTGGGGGGCCGATCGGCATATCCTGCCGTACTTCATGACCGGCAGGCGCGACGAGATTTATGTCATTGGTGTCATCCCGGCGGCGCAATGGGATAGCGATGAATCGTCGGTGCCCTGCAGCCGCGACGCGATGCTTGAAGCATTCGCGGCGTTTCATGTCGATCTGCGCCGTGTGCTGGAGGCGGCCGACGACGTCAGCCTCTGGCCGATCTATGACCGCGAGCGGAACGATCGTTGGAGCGGCGGCAGGATCGTGCTGCTCGGCGATGCCTGCCATCCGGTGAGGCCCTACATGGCTGCCGGCGGCGCGATGGCGGTGGAAGACGGGGTGATTCTCAGCCGCTGCCTCGAGGCTTTCGACGATCACCAAGAGGCGTTTCGCCGGTACGAGGCGACCCGCATCCCGCGTGTCGCAGACGTGCAGCGTATCTCACTCGAAAACAGCTGGATGCGCGGTCCAACCGAAACCGACTGGTTCTATTGTTACGACCCATGCCTGGCGCCGCTTGCATCGCCGCGCTGACGTTCGCCCTGATCGGATGGGCATCGCACCCGCGCTCGCATAGGCACCGCCCTCACCGACGGCGGCCCGGGATCTCGGCCCGGCCGGCCTTCCCGGGAAGCCGGCGGCCTTCCGTCTTGCGCTGCTTCTTGCGCTGCGTGCCCTGCTTCTTGCGCTGCGCGATGGCGAAGGCGCGGCCGGCCCAGGACGCCAGTTCCTCGGGATCATCGTAGAGCCGCTCCGGCAGCCGCCAATAGGCCAGCGAATGGCGCCCAACCCGGCCCGGGCTTTTCGCCCGCGTGTAGACGAACGGCACGCTCCCTTCGCTTTCAAAGGCCGGGATGCTGTCGTCGTCGACCTTGAGGTAGATCGCCTCGTCGAACATCAGCCCGAACATGATACCTTCAGCGTAGATGCCGGCGCCGCCGAACATGCGGCGCACCGTGACGGCGCCGAAGCGGGCAAATAGCTCGGCAATGAATTCCGGGTCCAAGCAGAGATCCTCTTTCGCCGACGGTTTCAGCTACCGCGAGCCGTTGCAAGCTCCGCGCCGCATAACGTGTACCCCGCTCCCTCCAAAAGCCGGAGCCACGGCCCACCGGCGACATCGGCACGCCCCATTCCGCGTTTACAAAACAGACGGCGCGAGACATCGAGGTCGATCATGCAGGATGCATTGAGCAAGGCCAATCGCTACCGGCAAGAGGCGAACCGGTGCTACGAGCTCGCCAAGCGCGCTTCTCCCGGCTTCCTCCGTGATACTTACCGCAAGGTCGCGGTCCAGTACCTCTTCATGGCCGAGGACGAACTCAAGGTCGCGGAAAAGCAGGACGTTCAAAATCGCGAAAGCGTCCAGGATCGCGAAATCGTCCAGGATCGCGAAGGCGTTCAGGATCGCGAAATCGCCCAGGATCGCGAAGGCGTCCCGAAGCGCGACATCGTCCGGAAGCGCGTGGGCGCCCCGGACGACCCGGCCGCCGGCACGTCGGAGAATTTGAGGTAATCGCACCCGTGCGACATTGAAGCTCGCGTGGTCTGCCTCACGGGGACACCTCGATCGGCGGGTCGTGATGGGCCCGCCTCGATGTGAGAGCCGTGACGGACTTCAGTGGTAGCCAATGTCCGCGCGTACTTTGCCGCGAAACACCCAATACGACCACGCCGTATACATCAGCACCACCGGTAGCAGAAACAGCGTGCCGATCAGGAGAAAGGCCTGCGTCCCCGGCGCGGAGGCGGCTTCCCACAGCGTGTAGCGGTGCGGCACGATCATCGGCCACAGGCTGATGGTGATGCCGATGAAGGACATCAGGAACAGGCCGATCGCGCTCAGGAAAGGCAGCGCCTCGCTGCGATTCCCGAGCGAATACCAGCACAGCGCGGCAATAGCCGCCGTCACCACCGGCACCGGCGCCAGAAACAGGATATTGGGCCAGGAAAACCAGCGCTGGGCGATGGCGGCATCGGCGAGCGGCGTCCAGATGCTTACTGCGAGCACGGCGACGGCGACACCGATGAGGCAGACGCGTCCGGCGCGCCGGCTCCACGCCTGCAGGTCGCCCTCGGTCTTCAGGATGAGCCAACCCGCCCCCAGCAGGCCGTATCCCAACATCAGCGCGCCCCCCGTGAGCAGCGCGAACGGCGTTGCGAAATCGAACGAGGTCCCGGCGAAATGGCGGCCGTCGACCTTGAATCCTTGGATGAAGGCGCCGAGCACGACACCCTGGGCAAAGGTCGCCACCGCCGATCCGACGCAGAACGCCATGCCCCAGAACGCCTGCAGCGCACGCCCCTTGAAGCGGAATTCGAAGGCGACGCCCCGGAACACCAGCGCCAGCAGCATGACCACGATGGGAAAATAGACCGCCGGAATAATGATGGCGAAGGCGAGCGGAAACGCGGCCAGGAGGCCGATGCTGCCCAGGATCAGCCACGTCTCGTTGCCGTCCCATACCGGCGCGACCGAGTTCATCATCAGCCGGCGCCACTCCGGCGACACCAGCCCGGACAAGATGCCGACGCCGAGATCGAACCCGTCGAACACGACGTAGTAGAACACCGCGACTCCGAGGATCACGGTCCAGATCGGCACGAGGTCGAGGCTCATGGCGCGGCTCCCGTCGCTTCCGCGGGCGGCGTTCCGGCCGGTCCCGGCGTTGTGGCGCTCGCAAAGGCCCGGATCGGCTGGGCTTTGGCGGCCTCGTCGGGTTCGTCGGCGCCACCGTCAAGGCCGCCGCGCACGATCATCGCCATGAAGGCGATGCCGGTCGAGAACATGATGAGATAGACGATGACGTACATGGCGAGCGAGATCGCCACGTCGGTGCCGGTGAGCGAGGGCGACACCGAGTCTGTCGTGCGCAGCAGGCCATAAACCGTCCATGGCTGCCGCCCGACTTCCGTCGTCACCCATCCGGCAATCACCGCGACGAAGCCGAGCGGCGCCGCCGCCTGGCACAGCCGCAGGAACCAGCGCGAGCGGTAGCGCCGGCCGCCGCGTCGCAGGGCCTGTCCGGCCACCGCGATCGCGAGCATGATGATCCCTATTCCCACCATGATGCGGAAGCCGAAGAACGGCGGCGCCACCGGCGGACGGTCGGCGGCCGGGAAATCCTTGAGCCCCACCACCTTGCCGTCGAGGCTGTGGGTCAGCACGATGCTGCCGAGCCACGGCACGTCGATGGCGTATTTCATCGTTTCGGCGGCGTCGTCGGGAATCCCGAACAAGGTGAGCGGCGCAGGCGCCGCGGTGTCGTAGCGGCCCTCGATGGCGGCGAGCTTCGCCGGCTGGTACTCGCGGGTGTTGAGGCCGTGCATGTCGCCCAGAACGAACTGCAGAGGCACCAGGATGATCAGAAGGTCGAGCGCCATGCTGATCATGATCTTGGCTTCGCCGACCGATCGCTCGCGGCGCAGCAGCCAGGCGCCGACGCCCATTACGACGAAAGCGGTGGTGATGTAGAACGCATTGACGTTGTGCGTGAGGCGGAACGGAAACGACGGATTGAAGATGATCGCCAGCCAGTCGGCCGGAAAGAACCGGTCGTCGGCGAACTGGAAGCCGGCCGGCGTCTGCATCCAGCTGTTGGTGGAGAGAATCCAGAACGACGAGAACAGCGTTCCCGCCGCCACCATGAGGGCGGCGAGGAAATGCATCCAACGCGGGACCAACCGCCGCCCGAACAGCAGCACGCCCAGAAACGACGCTTCGAGAAAGAACGCGGTCAGCCCCTCATAAGCCAACAGCGGCGACAGCACGTTGGCGGTGATGTCGGAAAATCGGCTCCAGTTGGTGCCGAACTGGAACGGCATGGTGATGCCGGACACCACGCCCATCCCGAACGAGACGGCGAACAACTTCGTCCAGAAGCCGGAGAGCCGCAGCCACACCGGGCGTTCGGTGAAGAAGTACAAGCCCTCCAGCACGGCGATGTAGGAGGCGAGCCCGACGGTGAATGCCGGCAGCATGATGTGAAAGGAGATGACCCACACCCATTGCAGGCGCGACAGCAGTACCGGATCGAGTGTCATGGACCAACACCTCGCGAGGCCACGTGGGACGTGGGCCGAAAACCTCCCTGTGCAACCTCAATTCGACGTCGAGCCCATGATAGCGAAGACGCGGCGAGGAATCACCTGTCCTCCCGCCTCCAAAGGTCGTCGCTCTCATCGTTCGCCAGCCAGGCGGCCGGCGTAGTGCACCCCTACCCGCCCGCGGCCGGGTCTTCGCTCAGGACACGGCCGAGCCAGCGCGGATCGAGCCGGTCGAGATCCTTGGACATCCGTACGATCTCGGCGCAGACCTTCGCCGGAATCCGACGCGACAGCTCCTGCGTGAACCGGGCCTCGTGCTCGGCCCCGGTGAAGGGATCCGACGGACTGCCCTTGGGCGCCCGGACCAGCAGCGCAAAACTGCGCCCGTCGCGCAACTGCACGCTCACCTTGGCCGCCGTCGAGAGCGCGTTGCTCGCCGCCTCGACCTCGTCGTCGAGATCGAGCGTGGTGCGCTCCTCCAGATCGTACAGGCTTCGGTCGCGAAGCCCGGCCTCGAAGTCGGCGACGCCGAGCGCCGGAATCCGCCCCGGCGGCAGCGCCACCTTGGCGGCGAGCGCGACGCTGAACGGCAGGCTCATCTGCGCCGCCTGCAGGTCGGCGGGATGCTGATTGGTCAGGCGTCCCTGGATGATGCGGGGGATGCCCAGATGCATGCTCGCGATGTCGGCGGCCGCGAAGCGGTGCTGGCGGCGCAGCGCCAGCATGCCGTCGATGCCGGCGGCGACCCGCGCCGCTGCGGCATGGGATTTCACCAGCACGTCCATCAGGTGGAATCGCGTGCCGAGACCGTCCTCGATAAGCGCCGGATCCCAGCCGTCCGCATAGGCGCGGGCGAAGCCGCCGGCGCCTTCGAGGATGTCGGCGGGACCGGTGAAGCCGTGCTTGGCGAGCAGCGCGGCCGCCACCCCGCTCTGCGCGGCATGGGCGGCCTGGATGCGCTTTGCCGAGGAGCCGGAGAAGTAGAACTGCGCGATGCCGCTGGGGTAGCCGCCGGCGAGCCCGATCGCCTCGACGATGCGCTCGGCGGCACCCGTGCCGCGGAACAGGAGACGGCCCGCGGCCGCCGCCGTCCCGAACCCATCGCACGTTCCGGTGCTCTGGAAGCCGCGCTTGAAATGGCTCGGCTGGATGGCAAGTCCGATCCGGATCGTGGTCTCGTAACCCGCAACCACCGCCGCCACCACCTCCGGTCCGGACGCGCCGACGTGCTCGCCGACCGCGAGCGCGGCCGCCCAGGTCGCGGCGCCCGGATGCAGCATCGCCCCCACATGGGTGTCGTCGCCATCGAAGCTGCTGGCAAAGGTCACGTTCATGAACGTCGCATGCTCGGGATTGAGCGCATCGGGCGAGAACAGCACGCGTGACGCGCCCGGCAAGGCCACCATCGCGATGTAGCGGCGCGCCCAGTCGCTCCACGGCAGGCGCGCGCCGATCGAGGCAACGCGCAAATAATCGAGCAAGAGCCAGCCGAGCTTCTCGCGCACCTCGGAAGGCAGCTTGTGGGCATCGAGGCTCGCAGCGTAAGCGGCGAGCGCCCGGGTCGGCTGTCGCTGTTCCATCGTGTTGTTGCCCCGCTGAATCCCCTGCGTCCCTCAAGCCGTCATTTGGTGCCGTGGCCTGATGCCCGTGACTCACTGCACGAGACCTGCAGCCCGTCACCTGCACCCCGTCACCTGCACCCCGTCACCTGCAACGAGTCACTTGCATCCCCTCACTTGCGCCCCGTTACTTGGGGGCCGCGAACAGGCCCGACAGTTTCGCATATTTGGCATCGTCTTCGCGAATGACCTGACGAAACGCGTCGGGCGAGCTGACCACGATGTCCGACCCATCGCGCAGCAGGACGTCGCGCACCGCAGGCTCCCGCATGCCGGCGCTGACCGCCTCCCACAACTTGCCGATGATCGGCTGCGGGGTCCCGCCCGGCGCCAGGAGGCCGATCCAGGAAGACGCCTCGTAGCCGGGCACGCCTGCTTCCGCCACCGTCGGCACCTCCGGCAGCGCCGGCGAGCGTTCCTTCGTCCCGATCGCCAGTGCCTTGAGGGTGCCGCTGCGGATGTGCGGCAGAAGCCCGGCGAGAAACCCCCACATCGCGCCGACCTGGTTGGAGATTACCGCGGGGATCGCCGCCCCGGTGCCGGGATAGGGCACGTGGACGATATCCACGCCGGCCATCTGCTTGAAGATCTCACCGGCGAGGTGGTTCGGTCCGCCCGCCCCCGAAGAGGCATAGAACAACTGACCCGGCCGCGCACGGGCGAGCGCGATGTAGTCCGCGAGCGTGTTGGCGCCGATCGAGGGATGCACAACCAGCACCACGGGATTACGGGTGAGCAGGGAGACCGGCGTGAGGTCTTTGAGCGGATCATAGGCCATGGTCACCCCGATATGGGGCGCGATGACGATCGAGGATTCCGTGGTCATCAGCAGCGTATGGCCGTCCGGATCGGCCTTCGCCACGACGGCGGTCCCGATCCTCCCCGCCGCGCCGGCGCGATTGTCGATGAAGAAAGATTGTTCGAGCTGCTGCTGCAGGCGCGGGGCGAGCATACGGGCGATGAGGTCGGCGCCGCCGCCCGGCGCGAACGGCACCACGATCCGTACCGGATGGGTGGGCCAAGCCCCCTCCGCGGCCGCGCGCGCAGGCGTCAGCCCGATGAGCGTGGCGAGCCCGCCGAAGGATGCCGCAGCAGCCACAGCCCGGCGGCTCACGACGCCCGCGGCGGATGCGGCGCCATTGATGGTCTTGCGATCGGGATGCGTCATGATCAGCCCTCGACCGGTATCGCCGTGGCGCGGTTGCCGACGTGACGGCCTTGCGACACGGATTCGATGAACCGGACGGCATGTTGCGCGCACAGGTCCGGCGCCGCGGCCGCGATGTGATAGCTGTCGCCAGCCAGCACGATCACCTCCGCGTCGGGCAGGCGGGCGGCGTAGCGCTCGACGGTGGCGATCGACTGCAATCCGCTCTCCTGCGTCGTCACGATGAGGGTAGGAACGGTGATGCGCGGCAGCATGGCGTCGAGATCCATGTCGATGCGGGCGGCCGATGCGCTGTAGGCGGCCCGCGTGCCTGTTCGTCCCATGAGCTCCTCGGTCCACCAGTGGATCTGTGCGTCGGAGACGTCACTGCCAAGCCGCGCACGCTGGGTCTCGGCGGCCCATTGCCGCACGCCCTTCGCCCGGATGGCATCGGCATTGCCGCTGCCGGTGCCGCGGAACGGCGAGCCGAACAAGGCGAGCGAACGCAGGCGGCGCGAGTGGTCGGCGGCGAACTGCATGCAGGCCGAGCCGCCGTACTTCGCGCCGACGAGGTGACACCGCTCGATCGCGAGCGCCGCGAGGAACCGACCGAGGTCGGCCGCGAGCTCGGGGGCGCTCCAGCCGTAGCCCTCGGGCTCGGGAGAGGCACCGAAACCAGGCAGGTCGGGACGCACGACGCGGTACTTTCCGGCGAGATGGGGCACCCACTGGGTCCAGGCGCGCGAGGATTCCGAATTCCCATGCACCAGAACCACCGTCTCCGGGGTTGTCCACGGGGCGCCGAACCAGTCATCCTCATAGGCCATCCGCACCCCGGGCCTGATCTCAACCTTGGGCATCGTTTCCTCCGCGAAGCTGCCTTGGCGTCATCGGCACGTCCGACGCCCTGCTATAATGGTAATGGTTGTCCAGTTCACGCCCGGATTTCAGGTCCCCGCCATGACGAATTTGAAGGAACGCGTCGCGCTCAACTCGATTCTCGCGTCGGGCGGCCTGACGCTCGGCAAGGCTGCCGTCGGCATCATGACGGGATCGCTCGCGATCCTGTCCGAGGCCGCCCATTCGCTGATCGACGTCGCGGCCACGGTGATGACCTACTTCGCGGTGCGCTGGGCCGACATGCCTGCCGACCAGGATCACCAGTACGGCCACGGCAAGATCGAGAACGTCGCCGCCCTCGCCGAGACGGCACTCCTGTTCATTCTCTCGGGCGTGGTGATGTGGGAATCGTCGCAGCGGCTGCTGGGGGATCATCCCCACGCCGTCGAGGCGACCGCCCTCGCTTTCGCGGTGATCATCGTCTCCATCGTCGTCGACTTCTATCGCGCGCGCGTGCTCACGCGGGTCGCGCGCGAAACCGCGAGCCCGGCGCTGGAAGCCGACGCCCTGCACTTCAGCTCCGACATGTGGTCTTCGGCGGCCGTGCTGCTCGGCCTCGTGGGCCTGCGGCTCGGCTACGCCTGGGCCGATTCGGCCGCGGCGATGGTGGTCGCGGTGTTCGTGTGCTTTGCCGGGTGGCAGCTCGGCCGCCGCACCATCGACGCCCTCACCGACACCGCGCCTTTCGGCGTCGCCGAGCGCATCAGCGCGATCGCCCGCGGGGTCGGGAACGTCGCCTCGGTGGAGCGGGTGCGGACCCGGCAGGTCGGGGGCACCGTGGTCGGCGAGATCGACGTCGCCGCCAGCCGCACGCTGCCCCTCGACCGCATTGAGGCGCTCAAGGACGACATCGGCGCGGCGGTGCGGACGGCGCTGCCCAACGCCGAGATCGGCGTCAACGTGACGGCCCGCGCGCTCGACGACGAGACCGTCATGGACCGCGTGATGGTGATCGCGCGCAGCCTCGGCGTCGCGGTGCATCACGTCACCATCCATGCGATCCCGGCCGGGCTCGCCATTTCGCTCGATCTCGAGGTGGACGGCCGGTTGTCGCTCGGCGCCGCCCACGACATCGCCGACGGCCTCGAAACGGCGATCCGCAAGGACATCGGCTCGGTTGCGGAGGTCGAGACCCACATCGAACCGCTGCATACCGAAAGCACCGGCCGCGACACCAGCGCGGAAGAAGTCGTCGCGATCGCGCGCACGCTGACGGAGCTGGCGACGATGACAGGCGCGGTGCGCAACGTCCACGACGTCCGGGTGCGCGAAACCGACGACGGCCGGGTCGTGAATTTCCATTGCGACGTCGATCCCGCCCGCACGGTCAGCGACGTGCACGAACTCGTCGACGAGCTGGAGCGCGGCGTCCGCCGGCGATTTCCGGCCGTCAAACGGGTGGTCGGCCATGCGGAGCCGCGCCAGGCGGCGGTACAGCCCGCCCGACCCTAATTCCGTCCCCCGAACGGCGGCGGTTGCCAAGACGCGGCGTTTCAAGACCCGGTAGCGGCGTGGAACTTTTCGGGGCTCGCGGCGTTGCGGTTAACGGCGGAGCCGTATCCGCGGGAACTCCGGGGTTTGAAGGGTATGGAACACCGTCTCCGCGTCGCACACCCCTCCGAGACGTCGGCCTGCCCGCGCGCGTGATCCTGACGCGTCGTCCCAGCTTCCACCACACCAAGTGAGAAGATGCCGCTTTCAAAAATCGCATTCATTCGTCTTACCGTCATAGCAATTCTGGTCGGCATGGCAGCGCTGTCTGCGGTCGTTGCGTCCACGCTTTGGCTTGTTGCCCAAACTCGCAGCAGTTCCGCCGTCGTCGATAACGCCACCGTCTTGCGCAACGCGATTCTCGCCTTGAAAAGCGACACCCAGGACGCCGAGACGGGACAACGCGGCTTTCTGCTGACGTCCAATCCGAGCTACCTGGTCCCTTACCAAAGCGCATTGGAGCGTGTCGAAAGCCAGATGGCGGCGGTACGTTCTTCGCTTTTCGCCGAGGATCGCGACCGCGACGAGGCCACCCTCGAGCGCCTGTTCTCAATTCTCAGGGCCAAGCTCGCCGAGCTCAAGCGGACCATCGATCTCGCGGAATCCGGGCGTCGCGACGAGGCGCTCGCGATCGTCCAGACGAATCAGGGTCAGGACCTGATGCAGGACGCGCGGGATCTCTTCAACACCCTGATCGGCCACGCCGACGAGCGCGTGACAGCGAGCCTGACGACGCAACGCCGTGCCATCTCTGCGCTCAACTGGGCGACGCTGCTCGGATCGCTGGTAATCATCGGGGTGGTCGGAGGATCGGTTTGGACGGTGATCGTCTACACCGGGCAGCTCATCGACGCCCAGCGCGAAGTCGAGTCACTCAACCTCGGGTTGGAGACGCGGGTGCGCGAGCGGACCGTCGAGCTCGACCGCGCGAACCAGGAGATTCAGCGCTTCGCGTACATCGTGACCCACGACCTGCGCGCGCCGTTGGTGAACATCATGGGCTTCACGAGCGAACTCGAGGCCAGCCTCGCCGAAATCCAGCCGCTCATGGCGGGTCTCGCATCCGACGAGGACGATCCGGCCGCGAAACGCGCGCGGGAGGCGGTGCAGGCGGAAGTGCCGGAAGCCATTTCATTCATCCGCTCCTCCACCCAGAAGATGGACCGGCTGATCAACGCGATTCTCAAGCTATCGCGGGAAGGCCGCCGCACGCTCAAACCGCAATCGATCGATCTCGAAAGCCTGTTGCAGACCGCAGCCGCGAGCGTGCAGCATCAGCTGGCGGCTGCCGGAGGCGAAATCAGTATCGAGTGCCGCACGCCCCGGATCGTTTCGGACCCAATGGCGCTCGAGCAGATTTTCGGCAATTTGCTTGACAACGCCGTCAAATACAGGTCTCCCGACCGGCCCCTCCGCATCCAGGTGCGGGCGCGGCCCGAGACGGCGCAGCGGATCGTCATCGAGTTCGAGGACAACGGGCGCGGCATTGCGGCCGAGGACCAGGAACGGGTCTTCGACCTGTTTCGGCGGTCGGGCCAGCAGGACCAGCCGGGCGAGGGAATCGGCCTCGCCCATGTGCGCACCAACATCCGCAGCCTCGGCGGGGAGATTTCTCTCAAGTCCGAGCTCGATCGCGCTACCACCTTCATCCTCCACATTCCCGCCGACCTGCGGAAAATCATAGGAGCCTCCTTTCGTGGATAGAACCGGCAGACCCGTCCAGATCGTCATGATCGAAGACGACGAGGGCCACGCCCGCCTGATCGAGAAGAACGTGCGGCGCGCGGGCGTGAACAACGAAATCATCCCGTTCACCAACGGCACCGAGGCCCTGACCTATCTGCTCGGCCGGGACGGCAGCGGCGAGGTGAGCGCGGGAAAGCAGCTGCTCGTTCTTCTCGACCTCAACCTCCCGGATATGACGGGCATCAACATCCTGGAGCGCCTGAAGGCGAACCATCATACGCGACGGTCCCCGGTCATCGTGCTGACGACGACGGACGACGCCCGCGAGATCCAGCGCTGTTATGATCTCGGCGCCAGCGTCTACATTACCAAGCCGGTCAACTATGACGGATTCGCCAACGCGATCCGCCAGCTCGGACTGTTCTTTTCCGTGATGCAGATCCCGGAAACCGACTAAGCCATGTCGAGCCGCCCCGTCACCGTGCTTTACGTCGACGACGATACGGGCCTCGCCCGTCTCGCGCAGCGGAGCTTGGGCCGGCGGGGCTATGACGTCGACACCGCGTCGAGCTCGGACATCGGCCTCGCGCGCCTCGGCAAGGGCGGCATCGACGTCATCGTCCTCGACCATCATCTCCCGGTCGGCACCGGCCTTGATTTTCTCAAGGCCCTAGCGAGCCAGGAAAGCCCGCCGCCCGTGGTCTATGTGACGGCATCGGGAGATACCTCCGTCGCCGTCGCGGCGCTCAAGGCCGGGGCCGCTGACTACGTCGCGAAAACGGTCGGGGACGAGTTCCTGGAGCTGCTGGCGAACGGCATCGCCCAGGCGCTCGAGAAGGGCCGCCTGCAGCGCGAGCGCGAACGCGCCGAACGCGAGGTCCGCGAGGCGAAGGAGCGAGCGGAAGTGCTGCTCCACGAAGTCAATCACCGGGTGGCCAACAGCCTCGCCATGGTGATTGCGATGATCCAGATGCAGTCCCGTGCGGCGCAGGACCCCGCGGTGAAGGAGACGCTGCTTGAAACGCAATCGCGGATTTCCGCGATCGCCGGCGTTCACCGCAGCCTCTACACCTCGCACGACATCCGCACGGTCGACATCGCAAGCTATCTGTCGAGCCTGATCGGCGAGCTTCAGACGACCCTGCGGAATTCCGACCGGGCGCAGATCCGGCTCGAGGCCCAGCCTCTTCACGTTGCGACCGACAAGGCGGTGTCGATCGGCGTCATCGTGACCGAGCTCGTCACCAACGCATTCAAATACGCTTATGCCGCCAACGACCGGGGCGAGATCAGGGTGAGATTCGCCGAGGTGTCGCCCGGAACCGCAGGGCTCACCGTCGAGGACGACGGCGTCGGATGGACGGGCGAAGGTGTGCCGCAGGGGACCGGGTTGGGAAGCCGGATCATCAACTCGCTCGCCCAGGGCCTCGGCGGCCGCATCGAGTATGTCGGCAGAGCCGGCTGCTGCGTCAGGCTGATGTTCAGCTACCGCGCCGATGCCCCCAGAGCCGTCTCGCGTGCCTGACGCGGCATCGGACGGCGGACCGCGGAGCACGATCACGCTGCCGCGTGGCGCCCGGCAAGGACCGGGCGCCGCGCGCTCGATCGGATCGTCAGTGCCCCTTGGCGTTGAATGCAACCGGCGTCATCGCGCGAACCTCGCGCTTGGCGACCATGTCCGCGGTCGCGGCGGCGAATTTCTTGAAGTGATCGGTGGCGCGGTGAGCGGTCAGCGCGGCTTCGTTGTCGTACACCTCGAACAGGAACACGTGGTTCGGGTCCTTGGCGAGCACGCTGATGTTGAACTCGCGGCACCCCGGCTCCTTCACTGCCGCGGCGCCGTTCTCTTTCACGAATTCGAGAAACTTCGCCATGTCGGCCGGCTTGATGTCGAGGTCCACCGCATTGACGTAAACTCCGCCCGCCTGAGCGGCCGCCTCGCGGCCCGGCAATTGCAGGAGCGCAGCGCCGCCGAGCAGCAATGCGGCGACGAATGCACAAAGATAGTCTGATTTCCTCATGTCGATCCTCCATCCGGCCAAGCTTGATTTTTGAGGCGCGTCGGTCAGCCTCCGACGCGAGCCTGCACGACCTCGCGCTCGGCTCACCGCGAGTCTAGCCGAACCGACCTTGCGTTGCCATCCTGGCGAACATCCTGGCGGCTGCGTCGTGTCGGTAGCAGGTCATCTGGCCGCCTTCTGAGCGCGTGAGTTGTCCGCCATGTTGCTCGCGTTCTGGAGGGCGGTGGCGCGGGATTGGTTCGCCATTTGTAGCTCCCCGGGTCTGCCGGGCCTCATCGCATCGCATCATGGGCTAGGAAATCCCGGCCGAACCCTCTAGAAAAAACGCTGAGTTTCCCAGCAACCCCCGTGGGAAGAGCATGGACGCGAACGCCCGCTTTCGAAGCCCGAACTTGCGGCATGCTCCCCGAGGCGCCGCCGGGGCCAATCGACCGCCACGAACCCGGCTCCCGGGGCCTGGGATCGCGCTCGCTTGGATTGCTTGCTGGCTTTCTTGCTGGCTTGCCTGCGCGCCGGCTTCGCCCGCGGCGGCGCAGACCGCCCAGGTGACGGTCGGGATCACGAGAACGGCGACCGACGTCGGCTGGTTCATCGCCGACAAAAAGGGCTATTTCCGCGACGAAGGGATCGAGGTGAAGCTGATTCCGTTCGCGTCGGCCGCCCAGATGATCGTTCCGCTCGGCTCGGGCCAACTCGACGTCGGCGGCGGCACGGTCGCCGCAGGACTCTACAATGCGATCGGGCGCGGCATCGGCCTCAAGATCGTGGCCGACAAGGGATCGATCGCGGACAAATACGAGTATTCGACCCTGCTGGTGCGCAAGGACCTCGTCGCCAGCGGCCGATACCGCGGCCTGAGCGACCTCAAGGGCATGAAGATCGCGACCGCGGCCCAGGGCGCCGGATCGGAATCCTCGATGAACGAAGCGCTCAAGAAGGGCGGGCTTTCGTACGCCGATGTCGAGGTCGTCTATCTGGGCTTTCCCGAGCATCTCATCGCCTATCGGAACAAGGCGATCGATGCCAGCATCACCGCCGAGCCGGCCGCCACGCGGACACTGCGCGAGGGACTGGCGGTCCGCGGCAGCAAGGACGTCATCTATCCCGGCCAGCAGACCGCCGTCGTTCTGTATTCCGCCGATTTCATTTCCCACCGCCGCGCGGTCGCGGAAAAGTTCATGTACGCCTACATCAGGGCCTTGCGCGACTACAACGACGCCCTCGTGGACGGCAAGATGGCGGGTCCCAACGCCGATGAGATCATCTCGATCCTGACGGAGTACACCGCCATCAAGGATCCCGCGATCTACCGCGCGATGACGCCGTTTGCCGCCAATCCCGACGGAGCCGTGAACCTGTCCTCCCTGAAGAACGATCTCGAGTTCTTCCGGCAGCGCAAATATCTGGTCAAAGATCCCGGCGACATCGAAGGCGTCGTGGACTACTCCTTCGCACACGCCGCCGTGCAACGGCTGGGGCCTTACCGAAAAGCCACCCCCTGAATGTCACGCTCGGCCGCCGCGCGCGAGATGCGCGGCATTTCTGCACCGTGACGATGCGGTACCCTGGATGGGGGGCGACGCAATTCTTCATGACGTGGCCGCGGCAAAGCCCCTGGCTGCTTTCCGCGAACGCAGTGCCTCCGGCCGAGGACACAGGTCCGTTCTCTCGGCTCTGTCGGCGTCAGCGAGACGAGCGGGCCCGACAGTCGGATCGGGTCAACGCCGGGGTCGACGGATCATTGCCAATGAAATCGGCGGCACGCACGCGTCGCCTCGCGCCAGCTTCTTTTTTTTCCATCGGGTTCGCGGCTGCTGTCACACGCGCAACAATTTTGTCGGAGCCTCGACAGATCTCGGCACTTTGTTTGACATCCGACAAAACGCTGGCCGTGCAACGGCGTCCGCTCGCAAAAGTTTGAGCTTGCGACAAAATTGCGCTGGATTGGCGATTGAAATTCGTGCGCGTTTCTGTTCGATATAATTTCCTGGATATAACGAAACTGGAGATTGCAATGATCGTATCGAGGCGCTCTTGGATCGCTTTGCCCCTCGCCGCTCTCGTTTCGTGGGCCGCGGCATCCGGCCCGGTCGCGGCGCAAAGCCATGACGTTCTGGTGTTCGCGGCCGCGAGCATGAAGAACGCGCTCGACGAGATCGCCGCGCAGTGGCAGCGCGAGACCGGCAAGAAGATCGCGATCTCCTACGCGGCGAGCAACACGCTCATCAAGCAGATCGAACAGGGCGCACCGGCCGACATCTTCATCTCGGCGGACCTCGATTGGATGGACTACGGGCAGCAGAAGGGCCTGATCAAGCCCGACACCAGGGTCAACCTGCTCGGAAACAAGATCGTGCTGATCGCCCCGAAGGATTCGGGTGCCAAGGTCGAGATCCGGCCCGGCTTCAATCTCGCCGCCCTGCTCAAGGGTGGCCGGCTCGCCATGGGCAATGTCGATGCGGTGCCGGCCGGCAAGTATGGCAAGGCTGCGCTCGAGAAGCTCGGCGTGTGGGACAGCGTGAAGGACAAGATCGCCCAGGCTGACAGCGTCCGCGCCGCGCTGGTGCTGGTGGCGCGCGGTGAAACGCCTTACGGGATCGTCTATCAGACGGACGCCGCCTCCGATCCCACCGTGAAGATCGTCGGCACCTTCCCGGCCGACACCCATCCGCCGATCATCTATCCCGTGGCGCTGACCAAAGATTCGAACAATTCCGACGCGCGGGCGTTCCTGAACTACATTGAGACCTCTGAGGCCGCGGACCGCGCCTTCGCAAAGCAGGGATTCACGGTTTTCGCACCGGCTCACTGAGAACACCGCGCGGACGGCTGAGCAGACGGCCACGCGCCCAGGTCACCCCCGCGGCGCGCAGGCCGCGGGGGTGATTCTTTTCTCCCATGCGTCCATGGGCCGCCACGACGAGGATCTCGTCGCAACGACCGTCGTCGCCGCGTTCAGGACGCCGGCGCTCGCGATCCCGGCTCGTGTTTTTCCAACGCTGCGATGGCATCGGAGAGCACGGTGCGGATGTGCGCGGCGGCAGCGCCGTCGACCATTCTGGGATCGAGGTAGAAGTCGAGCCCGGTCACGTGCTCGCTGAAGACCTTCGTCTTCTCGCCCGCAAGGTCGAGCATGCCCTCGATCGCGTAGGGAAAGACCTCCCGATTGATTCCCTTCATCGTGATCGGCGGCAGCGCATGGGCGACGACGATGTCGCGCACCAGGGCATAGGTCTCGTAGCTCGCCACGATATGGCCTGCCTCCGCGACGGATTGCAGGCGTGCCGCGAGGTTCGCCTCCGCGCCGATGATCGTGTAGTCCATACGGTCGGCGCTGCCGAAATTCCCGACATTGCAGAAGCCGGTGTTGATTCCCATGCGGACACGGAAGGGGTACTCGACCCCCTCTTTGCGCCATCTCGCATTGAGTTCGGCGAGGCGGTTCTGCATCTCGGCGGCCATGTGCAGGCAGGCCTTGGCGTCTTCCGCCTCTCCCTTGGAGTCCGGATCGCCGAAGAAAATCAGGATGGCATCGCCGACGAACTTGTCGATGGTGCCGCCATGCTTGAGTGCGATCGCCGACATCTCGGTGAAATACTCGTTGAGCAGCCGTGTGATCTGCTCCGGCTGCAGGCGCTCCGTAGTCGCCGTGAAGTCCTTGATGTCGGAAAAGAAGATGGTGAGCTTCTTGCGCTCGGTGTAAATCGTGACCTCCTTCTGGCCACTGAAAATGCTCTTGTAGACCTGCGGCGACAGATAGCGGGAGATCTTCATCGATAAGCCGGCGAGGAATTCGTTGGCGGTCTCGAGCTCCCTGTTCATGCCTCGGATCGTGGTGGCTTGGCGCCGCTGCATGGCGATGAAGGCGACGCCCGCCGCGACCATGAAGAGGAAATATCCCAACAGGTACTCGAACGAGAAGATGTTATTGGCAATCGACTGACTGATCGTAATCTCCTGGATGCCGCGGACGTCACCGACCTTCCAGTCGCGTTTCGGGCTGTCGGGATCGGCGTTATGGCAGCTCACGCAGGTTGCCCCCATGACCACGGGCGCGACAAGGCGGACGCGGCCGCGCAACGCCGACCAGGAGACATCGGTCAAGATCTGGTTCGGCTGGCGGCGCAGCGTGGCAAGAGCGTCGGTTTCGAACGTGTCGAGCACGTGCGGCGCCCGACCCGTGAAAGGGAACTCCGATACGAAGCGGTATCCGATGTTCTGCTGATGCTCGCCGATGATCTGCCCGAGTTCGAGCGAGAGCGTCGCGGGGATCGGGATCGCGCCCGGCACGGTCGCGTAATTATGCACCACCTTGGTCGCTTCCGGCGACGCCAGGACCCGGCCGGCGACATTGTTGGCGTAATAGTCCCGCACGCTGGTGATGACCGAATTCACATCCCTCGCCTGGCGCAGCAAAGCCGCCGCGGTCGCTTGCCGCAGGTCGAGCCAGACCGCGACCGGAAGCCCGGCGAGCAGCAAGACGACGAGGAGAACCAAAAGGAAGCCGCTCGAACTCGCCGCTGCAGAACCAGATTGTCGCATCGGCATGTCCTTCGGATCGTTCCGCAAAGGTGGCCGTCCCCCCGACTGTCCTGAAGGGGTCTCCGGCCTTGCGACCGGAGAACCCAAGAGCTTCGTTGAATCAGAAACCGCGCGCGGAGGGGCGGCAGTAACCGTGGGAATCGTGCCGCTGGCCAGGCGGGCAACGCTTTCTAACGGTGATCGTGGCGGAGGTATCTTGCGCCGCGCGGGCGATGACCGCCCCGTTGGCCGGGGCAGCGGAAGCCTCAACCGCGGGCATCAAAAGGATACCTGCGCCGGTAATCACGGCAAAAACGATCGTCCTCATTCTTATCCTCCTAGACTGGGGTTGTGGAGTGTTTGCCCGCCGTGGCACGACGCCGCCTTTGCGATCGCGGGACCCGGCATATCCAGCTGGCGGCTTCGACCTCACATACTACGCTCCGTCACGATGCGGAACGATATCTTGCCGGTCTTTTGCCCCGGCCTATCGCTCGGGGCTTGGCCCAGAGGCACGGGCTCGTACGCGACGCCCGCTGCCGGCCCTATGAAATTGCCGGCAAACCGCTTAGATCAGGGCGAGCTTTCCCAACCATCCGCGGTGTCAAGGACCATGCGTACTGAACAGGCCGTCCCCGTCCGTCTGACCGATTATCGCCCGCCGGACTGGCTGGTCGAAACGGTCGACCTCGATGTCGTCCTCGACCCGACCCGCACGCGGGTACGCGCGAAGCTCAAGCTCAAGCCCAATCCGGAGGCCGCGGCGCCGGCCGCCGTCGTGCTCGACGGGGATGAATTGACGCTGCGCTCGGTCTCGCTCGACGGCGAGGTGCTTGCCCCCGACGCCTTCGTCGCCACATCCGATCGCCTCACCATTCTGCAGCCGCCGAACCGAGCCTTCGTGCTCGAGACCGAGGTCGAGCTCGACCCTTCGGCCAACACCAAGCTGATGGGGCTCTACCGCTCCGGCGCGGCCTATACGACCCAGTGCGAGGCGGAAGGGTTTCGTCGCATCACCTATTTCCCCGACCGTCCCGACGTGATGGCCGTGTTTGCGACCCGGATCGAGGCGGACAAGGCCGAGGCGCCGGTCCTGCTCGCGAACGGCAACCTGGTCGACGCCGGCGGGCTTCCCGGCACCGGCCGCCACTTCGCGGTGTGGCACGATCCGTTCCCCAAGCCGAGCTACCTGTTCGCGCTGGTCGGCGGCGTCCTCGGCGTGGTCAAGGACAGCTTCACCACCATGTCGGGCCGCAAGGTCGCCCTCGAGATCTATGTGGAGCCGGGCAAGGAAGGCCGTGCGGACTACGCGATGGGCGCACTCAAGCGCGCGATGCGCTGGGACGAGCAGGCGTTCGGCCGCGAATACGACCTCGACATCTTCATGATCGTCGCGGTGTCCTTCTTCAACATGGGCGCGATGGAGAACAAGGGCCTCAACATCTTCAACGACAAGAACGTCCTCGCCTCCCAGGAAACCGCGACCGACGCCGACTTCAACAGCGTCGAGGCGATCATCGCCCACGAATATTTCCACAACTGGACCGGCAACCGCATCACCTGCCGCGACTGGTTCCAGCTCTGCCTCAAGGAAGGCCTCACCGTCTTCCGCGATCAGGAATTCACCTCGGACATCCGTTCACGCCCGGTCAAGCGCATCGCCGACGTGCGGGCGCTGCGCGGCCACCAGTTCGTCGAGGATGCCGGCCCCCTCTCCCACGCGGTGCGGCCCGAGGCCTACCGCGAGATCAGCAACTTCTACACCTCGACCATCTACGAGAAGGGCGCCGAGGTGGTGCGGATGCTCAAGACCCTGCTCGGCCCGGACAAGTTCCGCGCCGGGATGGATCTCTATTTCGCCCGCCACGACGGTCGCGCGGCGACGGTCGACGAGTTCATCGCCTGCTTCGCCGATGCCGGCGATTACGATCTCAGCCAGTTCATGCGCTGGTACCGCCAGGCCGGCACGCCGGAGATCGTGGTGCAGGCGAACCACGATCCCGCCGCCGGGACCTGCACGCTGGAGATCAACCAGGTGCTGCCGCCGACGCCGGGGCAGCCGGTCAAGGAGCCCATGGTCATCCCGCTGGCGATCGGCTTTCTCGGCCCCGACGGCCGCGACCTGCCGGTCACGCTCGCCGACGGCGAGCCCCTCCCGCGGGGCGTCGTCACGCTGACCAAGCCGAAGGAGACCTTCGTGTTCGGCGGTCTCGACGCGCGGCCGGTGATATCGCTCAACCGCGGCTTCTCCGCTCCGGTCAAGCTGACCGCCAACCTGCGCGACGACGATCTCGCCTTCCTCGCCGCCCATGACAGCGATACCTTCAACCGCTGGCAGGCGGTGCAGACGCTGGCGACTGTCCTCCTGATCGGGAATGTCGCCGCGCATCGGCGTGGCGCGCCGCTCGGCGCGGCCGACTCCCTGATCGCGGCGCTCGCAGCGATCCTCGACGATCACCGTCTGGAGCCGGCCTACGTCGCCCAGGCGATGACGCTGCCGACTGAAGGCGACATCGCCCGCGAGATCGGCACCGACGTCGATCCCGATGCCATCTTCGCCGCCCGCCGCGCGTTGCGCGCCGCCGTCGGCCGGGCGCTCGCAGATTCGCTCCAGGCCACCTATCACCGCATGGCCGACACCGGGCCTTACAGTCCGGATGCGGCGAGCGCTGGCCGCCGCGCGCTCAAGAACCTGGCGCTCGACCTGCTCGCCGCCGGCGATCGCCGCTCCGGCGTCGCGCGGGCGGCCGATCAGTACCTCGAAGCCGACAATATGACCGATCGCATGGCGGCGCTCGCCGTGCTGTCGCTTTATCCGGTACCTGAGCGCCAAGCCGTGCTCGACGACTTCTATCGCCGGTACTCGGGCGATCCGCTGATCATCGACAAGTGGTTTGCGCTGCAGGCGGTAATCCCGGAGCCGGAGACGCTCGACCGGGTGAAGACGCTCACCGCGCATCCCGCGTTCTCGCTTGCCAATCCAAACCGCGTCCGCGCCCTGATCGGCAATTTCGCCCAGGCGAACCAGACCCAGTTCAATCGCGCCGACGGCGCCGGCCACGCCTTCCATGCGGACACGGTGATTGCCCTCGACGCCGTGAACCCGCAGGTCGCGGCGCGACTGATGACGGCGTTCCGCAGCTGGCGTGCGCTCGAGCCGGTGCGGCGCGGGTATGCCGAGGCCGCTCTCAAGCGCGTGGCCGCCGCGCCCACGCTGTCGCGCGACGTGAGCGACATCGTGATGCGCTCGCTCGGCACCGGGTGAGCGGCTGTCAAGGCCGGCGATGTTGCTTCGCAACACCGCCGCAAGTTCCGAAGTCACCGTGGAATCGGGCTTTGTCGCCGCGGCCGCACTCATAATTAATTTACAATTCCGGATTCGCGGACTCTCGACAACGATTCGCGATTGGATTCTTATACTGATGATTCGGGGGTGATTTGGGGACATCCCTCCCCGCATTTTTTTCGGGGGCACAGCGATGGCGCCGACTCAAGTTGCGCGCGCGTCGACCAGTACGGATTCGATCAAGGGGCTCGCTCAATCGCTTGCGAAGCCTGCCTATCGCCGGCTGCTCGTTGCCGAGCCGGCGCTGCGACGCGCGGTTCCGCTTCTGATCATCACGTTTCTCTTCACCATGGCGGTCGGCACCGGCGTGCAGATCCTCGACCATCACCGCGAGGCGTCGCTCGGCGCGGTGGACGAGATCGAGCTGTTCGCCGACTTCCTCGCGAGCCGCCTCGACGGCGAGGCGGCGCGGCCCAAGGCACAGCGCCGCGGTCCCCAGGAGATCATCTCGCAGGCGACCGAGCGGCGCGGCGGCCGCACCGTGCTCGTCGCCGATGAAGGCGGGACGATCATCGCCGCCTCCCCGGCCCGCAACGAAATCGGCCATGCTCTGATCGACGTGCTGGGACCGGACCAGCCGCTGACCACTTTCGGCGCTACCGCAGGCGCGATGGAGACCGCCCTCTCCGACGGCAGCACCGCGATCGTGACGGTGCGCGACCTGCATTCGCCGGCCGGCCAGATGGCCGTGATCGACCCGAAGCCCCAGGCGATCTCGATCTGGCGCTCCGACACGACGCTGGCCGTCACCCTCTCCGCCACCACCGGCTTCGTCGTCCTCATCCTCGGCTTCGCCTTCCACTGGCAGGCGACCCGCGCCCGCGAAGCCGACATCATCCATGAGACGGTGCGCCGGCGGGTCGATACCGCCCTCAACCGCGGCCGCTGCGGGCTGTGGGACTGGGACCTCGCGCGCGGCCGGGTGTTCTGGTCGCACTCGATGTTCGCGATCCTCGGGCTCGAACCGCGCGACAAGCTGCTCACCTTCGGCGAGGTCAACGACCTCGTGCACCCCGACGACGCTTCGCTCTACGAGCTCGCGATCCAGATCGCCGAAGGCCTCACCCAATCGATCGACCAGGCGTTCCGCATGCGCCATGCGGCGGGGCACTGGGTGTGGCTGCGGGTGCGCTGCGAGACCACCCGCCACGCCGACGACTCCGGCTTCCACCTTCTCGGCATTGCCGTCGACGTCACCGAGCAGAGAGCGATGGCGGAGCAGACCGCCGCGGCCGACGTGCGGCTGCGCGACGCCATCGAGACCATCCCCGAAGCCTTCGTGCTGTGGGATTCCGACAATCGGCTGGTGCTGTGCAACTCCAACTTCCAGGCGCTGCACAATCTGCCCGACGAGTCGGTCGTGCCCGGAACCGCCTACGGCAAGATCATCAATGCCGGACGACAGCCCCGCATCCGCACCGAAGCGACCGCCGACGCCGCGACCGGCGAGCTGACGAGCGATCCGGGCGCCCGCACCTTCGAGGCCCAGCTCGACGACGGACGCTGGCTGCACATCAGCGAACGGCGCACCAAGGACGGCGGCTATGTTTCGGTGGGCACCGACATCACCACCATCAAGCGCCATGAATCGCGCCTCGTCGAGGGCGAGCAACGCCTGATCGCGACCATTTCCGACCTTCGCAACTCCCAGCAGGCGCTGGAAATCCAGGCGCAGCAGCTCGCCGACCTCGCGGAGAAGTACAGCGAGGAGAAGACCCGCGCCGAAGAAGCGAACCAGGCGAAGTCGAAGTTCCTCGCCAATATGAGCCACGAGCTGCGCACGCCGCTCAACGCCATCATCGGATTTTCCGAGATCATGGAGGCGGGCATGTTCGGCCCGCTCGGTGCCGCGAAATACGACGAGTATTGCCGCGACATCCGGCGCAGCGGCCAGTTCCTGCTGGAGGTGATCAACGACGTGCTCGACATGTCGAAGATCGAGGCCGGCCGCATCCGGCTCGATTTCGAAGAGGTCGACATGGAGCAGGTCGTCGCCGACGCCATGCGGGTCGTGTCGGGCCGCGCCCAGGCCAAGCGGCTCACCATGCTGAGCGACCTCGCGCCGGGCATCCGGCTGCGGGCGGACAAGCGCGCGGTCAAGCAGATCGCGCTCAATCTGCTGTCGAACGCCGTGAAGTTCACGCCCGATGGCGGCCGGGTTCGAATCCGCGCCCGCAGCTGGGGCCGCGCCGTGGCCCTCGTCTTCGAGGACACCGGAATCGGCATCCCGAAGGAAGCGCTGAAGAAGATCGGGCGCCCGTTCGAACAGGTGGAAAGCCTGCTCACCAAGACCCACCAGGGCTCCGGCCTCGGGCTTGCCATCGCCAAGTCGCTGACCGAATTGCACGGCGGCGCGCTGCGCATCCGCTCGACGCTCGACAGGGGCACGACGGTGGTGGTGCGGTTTCCGACCGCGCCGACATAGAAGACGCCGCCGCGAAACGCGACGCAGCCGCCTCGGTCCTCAGCGTCATCGATACACCCAAGCCCCGCCGCGCGGCACTCGCCCCGCGTCCGCAAGTCACGTAAACTGGCCGCCGATCGCCGCCTGCAACGGCCGCGACCGAAACACCGGACACAAGGTGAGCGACAGGGGTCGCGGGAGAGAATGCCATGCTCAAGCGAAGTGCCGCGCTGACGCGGCTTGCGATTGCCATATGCGCCGCCACGCTCACGTCCATAGGCTTGGCGGCCAGGGCCGCCGACGCGCCCAAATATCCCGATCTCGGCGGCCAGTGGGCGCGGATCGCGACGCCGGGCGTGCGCGGTCAGCCGTCGTACGATCCGAGCAAGCCCTGGGGCATGGGGCAGCAGGCGCCGCTCACGCCGGAATATCAAGCGGTGCTCGAGGCCAATCTCAAGGATCAGCAGAACGGCGGCCATGGCGGCCTCGTCGGCTGGACCTGCCGCCCTTACGGAATGCCGATGATGATGTACGGATTTTCACCGCTGGAATTCGTGGTGACGCCCAAGACGACCTATGTGCACATCAATCTCCTGGACAACATGCGCCGCATCTATACCGACGACCGCAGCCGGCCCGACGACGTGGCGCCGAGCTTCCAGGGATATTCGATCGGCAAGTGGGTTGATGCGGACGGCGACGGCGTCTACGACGTGCTGGAGGTGGAGACCCGCGATTTCAAAGGCCCGCGCTTTTACGACGAAGCGGGCGTGCCTCTCCACACCGACAACGAGTCCGTGTTCAAGGAGCGCATCTATCTCGACAACAAAGACCCCAACGTCCTGCACGACGAGATCACGACGATCGACCATGCGCTGACGCGCCCGTGGACCGTCACCAGGAGCTATCGCCGCGTCGATTCCGACAAGCCGGTGTGGCTCGAGTTCAACTGCAGCGAGAACAATCCGCACGTCATGATCGCCGGGGACAACTATTATCTCAGTGCCGACGGTCTCCTGATGCCGGCCCGCAAGGACCAGGCGCCGCCGGACCTGAAGTATTTCAAGCGCAAGGCGAGCACGCCGTAGGGAGGATTCGGCGCGGGCCGGTTACGGCGCACTACCCAGAATGCGCACGAAGGATTTGCGCACCCGCTCCTGGGTGTCGGCGAGATGGGCGTCGAGGGCGGCGAAATCAGGCACGTCGGCGGCGCGGCACAGCAGGCTCAACAGGCTCCCCCCGGCGGCTTTCGGATCGAATGGCGCGCTGAGGCACAGCCGCAGGATCTGGCCGAGATCCTGGTAGAGCCGCTCCGCGGGCCGCAGCACCTCGGCGTCCTCCACCGCGAGGATTCCGAGGCGCGCCGCCCGCTCGAGCACGCGCCCGGTCGAAGGGCTGAGAATCGCGGGCTCGCGCACGGCGTGGACGAGTTCGAGATATTGCGCGATGAACTCGATATCGACGAGGCCGCCGGCGGCGTTCTTGAGGTCCCAGCGGGCGCCGTCTCCACGCTCCGCCGCGACCGCCCGACGCATTTCGACGACATCGCCCGCCACGAGTTCGGGGTCGCGGGGACTGCACAGCACGTCGCGGATCACCTGCTCGACCCGGGCGGCGAGCACGGGTGACGACGCCGCCGCAACCCGCGCGCGGGTGAGCGCCATGTGCTCCCAGGTCCACGCGTCGTTGTTCTGATAATCGGAAAATGCCACGAGCGATGTCGCAACCGGACCGGAGCGTCCGGACGGTCGCAAGCGCATGTCGACGTCGTACAGCCGCCCGTAATTGGTCCGCGTTGTCAGCGCATTGACGAGGCGCTGGGTGAAGCGCGCGAAATAGGCGGTCGCATGCAGCGGCCGTTCGCCGTCGGATTCCGGCCGTGTCTCGTCGAAGTCGTAGACGACGATGAGGTCGAGATCGGACGCCGCCGTCATTTCGCGGCCGCCGAGCTTGCCCATGGCGAGAACCGCGCTGCCGCCGCCGGGCAGCGCACCGTGGGTCGACTGGAACATCGCCCCGATCCTGCCGTGCAGCGCTCCCACGACGGTATCGGCAAGCCCCGCGAAGGCCTCTCCGGCCTGCTGCGCGGACACCGTGCCCGACAAGATGCGGGCGCCGATGAGGAAGATTTGCTCCTGGCCGAACAGGCGCACCCGATCGAGGAAATCCTCGTGGGAGGCCGCCTGGGCGAGCGAGACCGATAACGTGGACTCGAGCCGTTCCGGCCCCGGCAGCGCGCCGAGGAAGCTCGTGTCGATCAGCGCGTCGATCACCTGGGGATGCGCCGCGAGGGTATCGGCGAGCCGCGGCGCGGTCCCGAGCACCTGCGCCACCAGGGCCACCAGGTCGGGGTTCTGGCGCAGCAGCGACAGCAGCCGCGCCCCGCCATACAGGTTGCCGAGGAAACGGTCGAAGGTGACGAGTGCGGCGTCGGGATTTTCAGCCCGCGCCATGTGATCGATCAGAAGCGGAACGAGCTCCGCGAACACGGTGCGCGCCGCCGGCCCCTTGAGTGCGCGCGGCGTCCCGGCGAGCCAGCGCCGCACCGTGGCGGACGCCTCGACCGGCTGGCGAAATCCCATCTCGCTGAGCTTGTCGAGGGTTTCCGGGGCGTCGGCGCGCGGCGGGAAGACGAGGCCGCGGCGCTCGGCGGCGCGGGCGGGCGCGTCTTCGAACAGACGCCCATAATGGCGCTGCACCGCGCCGAGATGGCCGAGCAGGACCTGAGCGAAGGCGTCGCGGTCGGGATAGCCCATGAAGCGCGCGAAGGCCGCGAGCTCGTCCGGGTTTGCGGGCAGCGTATGGGTCTGCTCGTCCGCGACCATTTGCAGACGATGCTCGACGGTGCGCAGGAACTCGTAGGCGCGCGCGAGGTCGTCGCGGGCCGCGGCGTCGATCCAGCCGCCTTCAGCCAGCGTATCCAGGGTGAGCAGGGTCTCACGGCCACGCAGCCTGGGGTGGCGACCGCCGGCGATGAGCTGCTGGGTCTGGACGAAGAACTCGATCTCGCGGATTCCGCCGCGGCCGAGCTTGACGTTGTGCCCCTCGACCGCGACCTCGCCGTGGCCGCGAAACGCCTGGATCTGGCGCTTCATCTCGTGGATGTCGCCGAGCGCGACGAAATCGAGATACTTGCGCCAGATGAACGGCGCGAGCTCCGCCCGGATGATGTCGCCGGCCACGAAGTCCCCGGCGCAGGCCCGCGCCTTGATCATCGCCGCGCGTTCCCAGTTCTGGCCGCGGCTCTCGTAATAGTCGAGGGCTGCTGGCACCGAGATCGCGATCTGGGTCGAGGACGGGTCCGGACGCAGGCGCAGGTCGACGCGGAACACGTAGCCGTGAGCGGTTCGCTCCTGCAGCATTTTGACGAGCTGGCGGGTCAGCCGCACGAACATGAGCGACGGATCGAGCCCGCTCAGCAGCGCGGGTGCCTCCGGGTCGAACAGCACGATGAGGTCGATGTCGCTCGAATAATTGAGCTCCCCAGCCCCCATCTTGCCCATCGCGAGGACAATGTAGCCGGAGCCTTTTTCCGGGTGCTCGGGATCGAGCGGCGTGAGGTGGCCCGCGCGCGCGGCCCCGGTGAGGAGATAGCGCACGGCGGCGACGACCGCGGTGTTGGCGAGATCGGTGAGCGCCCGCGCCACCCGCATCACGTCCCAGCAGCCGCCGATGTCGGCAAGCGCGATGAGAAGGGCGGCCTCCGCCTTCATCTCGCGAAGGATCCGCATGGCGTCGGCGAGAAACACCGCGGCATTCATTTCGCCAGCGCCGCGGGCAAGGCAGGACGCCAGACGGGCATCCGGATCGGATTCGAGGAGCGCGACGAGCCGTGCAGGGTCGGCCCGCGCGAGGTCCCAAAGGTAGGGTGACGAGGAGGCGATGGCCTCGATCAGGGTGCGGGCACCGGGATAGCCGGCCATCGTGGCGAGTAGCGCATGGCCTGCCGGGCTGTCGGCGATCTCCTCCAACCATGCGGCGAGGCGGGCGCGGCCCGGCGCGTCCGCGAGCGCGCGCGGCGCGGCGCGCGCGGCGCAAGAGCCGTCACCCCCGGGATTCACGTCACGCCGCCCGTGGGCTCGCGACGCGCGGCAGGGCAATTCTCGCGGTAAGCCCGGGAGCGTTGTCTTCCAGCTTGAGCTCGCCGCCATGGAGGCGGGCGACCGCGGAGACCAGGCTCAGCCCGAGACCGGAACCGGGCTCGGTGCGGCTCTGTTCCAGACGCACGAACCGCTCGACCACCCGGGAGCGGTCGCCGGCGGGAATTCCAGGCCCGTGATCGCTCACGCTCAACATGATCTGGTCCTTGTCGGCACTGGTCTCGACGACAATTCCCGCGCGTTCGCCGTTCAAGGTCTTGGCCGCGGGCGCCGCGTATTTGATGGCATTATCGACGAGATTGGCAAGCGCTTGGCTGACCAGCTCGCGGTTGCCCTTGACGGTGGCGTGCTCCTTGGCGTCGATCTGCAGCGTCAATCCCTTGTCCTCGGCGAGCGGCTCGTAAAGCTCGCCGATGTCCCGCGCCACGTCGGCGATGTCGAACTCGACCATGCCGTCGCGGATTTCGCCCGATTCGGCCCGGGCGATCATCAGCAGCGCGTCGAAGGTCCGGATCAGTCCGATCAACTCCTCAATGGTCTCCTCCAGGGCGCGACGATAGTCGGCATCGCTCTTCGCCATGCGCAGTGCCGCTTCGCAGCGGTTGCGCAACCGCGTCAGCGGCGTCTTGAGGTCATGGGCGACGTTGTCGGTGACCTCCTTCAGCCCCCGCATCAGCGATTCGATGCGCTCCAGCATGCCGTTGAGGTTGAGCGCGAGGCGGTCGAACTCGTCGCCGCTTCCGGTCACCGAGAGCCGACCGGAGAGATCGCCCGCCATGATGGTCTGGGCGGTCGCCGTCATGGCCTCGACCCGGTTGTGCACGCGGCGGCTCACGAAGATGCCGCCGAGGACGCCGAGGACGACGACCAGCGCCACCGACCAGCGACCGGCGACCGCCACGATGTGGAACATGCGCTCGCGCTCATCGAGATCGCGCCCGACCAGCAGCCGGATCCCCCCGGGCAGCCGGACGACGCGGACGAGGGCGTTGTGCTCGGTCGATTCCGGCTCGTCGAGACGGCGATAAGCCGTTTCCACCCAGCCCTCGCGCTCGAGGATGCCCGGTTCCAAAGAGCCGACATTGCCGGCAAGCCCCTCCCCGGTCGGGGTGGTGACGAGGTAGAGGCTGGAGCCGGGCCGCCGCGACCGGACATCGACGATGACCACGAGCCGGCGGATACCGGCTTGGTTGTACTGATCGGTCAGCGCCGTGACCTCGGTGTCCACGGTGCCGACGATCTGCTCGTTGATGAGGCGGCGGGTGTTGAGGGCGAAATAACCGACAAGGAAGGCCGCGAACAGAGCGAACACCACGAGATAGACGAGCGTCAGCTGAAACGCCGTGGTGCGGAGGAGTTT
>CAWAEZ010000004.1:0-567240 GCA_963781195.1 uncultured Alphaproteobacteria bacterium
AATTACCCACAATTCCAGATGTTGGCCCAAGTGAAGTCTTTTTCGTCAAAACTCCAATCGCTGGAATCGCTTGTGATCCATTGCTGAGCACCTAATTCGCGACCCGGGGGTGCTCCATGAAATCTTTCCGCAATAGCCCGCGCTGCGGGCGGCGAAGGCAATTCTACCGTCGAAGCCGAGACGTGGGTTGATCGAGAGGTAGCTGGGTGCGAGTTTCCGGATGAGCGACTTGCCAAAAGGTTCCGCAAACTACTTGGGCGGATCGGAAGCGCCATGGGTCGGAGCATCCCACTGGTATGCCAGGATTGGGCAAACACCAAGGCTGCCTATCGCTTCTTCTCCAATGACCGCGTAGCGAAGAGGAAATTATTGACCGGCCATTTTCAATCGACCAGAGATCGGATAGCGGCGAACGGGGGCCCTCTCTTGGTGCTGCACGATACGACTGAATTTACATTTCAGAGAGAGAAGAGCCACGCGATCGGCATGACGTATCAAATCAACAGTGGACGCGACAAAGCTGGGCGACTGAGGTCGCACACCGGTGTGCTAGATTGTCGATGCATTCGAGCCTGGCGGTGACGATGGAAGGGATCCCCCTGGGGCTGGCTGCCATCAAGTTCTGGACCAGGAAAGAGTTCAAGGGAACCGCCGCGCTCAAGAAGAAGATCAATCCGACCCGGGTACCGATCGAGCAGAAAGAAAGCATCCGGTGGTTGGAGAACATGAAGCAGGCGACAGAACTGCTCGCCGATCCGGGGCGGTGCGTCCATATCGGCGATCGCGAAAGCGACATCTTCGAGCTTTTTTGTACGGCCCAGGAGCTTGGTACCCACTTCCTGGTGAGAACCTGCGTCGATCGGTTGGCCAGCGACGGTGACCACACCATTGCCGATGAAATGGACGAGGTTGAGGTCAAGGGTCTTCACTGCATCGAGGTCCGAGACAACAATGGCGATCCGGCTGACGCTGTCCTGGAGATCAAGTACCGCCGAATTCGGGTCCTGCCGCCGATCGGAAAGCAGAAGCAATACCCTACGCTGACCTTGACGGTCATCCACGCCAAAGAGCGTGAGGCGCCCAAGAACAGAAAGAAAATCGAGTGGAAGTTGATCACTGACCTACCGGTCCGATCCCGCCAAGAGGCCGTTGAGAAGCTCGAATGGTACGCGATGCGGTGGAAGATCGAGGTCTTCCACAAGATACTGAAGTCCGGTTGCAAGGCCGAAAAGTCGAAGCTGAGAACCGCAGAACGGCTCGTGAACTTGATCTCCGTCTTTTGCATTCTGAGCTGGCGGGTGTTCTGGATGACGATGATCAACCGTTCGGCACCAGAAGCTCCGCCGAGCATCGCTCTGACCGGGACGGAAATCGAACTGCTTGACCGCCTCGTCAACGACAGAGGCAAAGCATTCACTCACCGGAAGACTATCGGCACCTACCTGACCAAGATCGCCAGACTGGGCGGCTATCTCGCGCGCGCCACCGATCCGCCGCCAGGAAATATGGTCATGTGGAGAGGATTGTCGCGCCTCACGGATATCGAGTTGGGCGCCGTCATCGGAGCGCAAATTGTGGGTAATTGAAAGCCTCACCGGATGCATACGCACTCGACATGAAGCCTCGCATAGGAGGCAACGCAAATTTCCTGAGGTGACCGGCCAAAGAAGCAGTGCTCCCCAACATTTGCGCCAGTCGTTCAGAGATTGGGAATGCACTCACGAAGACGTGACGCCGGTGACGTAACAATCCTGGGCACGCGCCGTAATCACTTGCAGAGGCGAGAAACACTTCCACAGTCTTGAGGATAGATCGCCCTGGTCTGCACGCTCAAAAAGAGCGTCAAAGAGGAGGTACCACCATGTCCATAACTACTAACATTGCGGCCGCGGCCGCTGCCCTCACCGTCGTGGTCGCCCCAGCGTTCGCTTCCGCGCACGCCCTTAACGCATATTCGCAGATTGAGCTGCGGCATCACCGGGACGTAAACCACTCGAACCTGAATACGCTGCCCGGCACCTTTGCCTTGGCCAGTTCGCTGCGCGGTACTGAAGTCTATCGGGCGCGTGGCGCGCCGATCGCGCGAGCGCCCGACGGTCGTGGCCTCAGCACCGATCCGGATCCGTCAATCCGCGCCCAGATCAGGCGCGACTGGCTCAGAGGCGGGTGCTGATGACGAGCTTCCACTCTCGGCCACACCTCCACCCATCCGCGCAAACTCATGCCGCGGCCGCACTCAAACAAACTCGGATTGAAAGATGAGGCAACGCCTTAAACCGCGAAACAACACTTATTTCGACTCAGAGACCGTCGCCCTCTTACGGACGGCACTAGAACGAGCATGGACCAGCCTGCCACTGAGCGAGCAGGCGAGGACGAACCGATCCGAGCTGGCGGAGCGCATTTTGAAAGCTGCAGCAAGGGGCGAGCGCGACCCTGAACAACTCCGCACCAAGTCTATACAACGCGATTCCGCCGCGGAAGGACTGCTCTAAATGTAACTCCCTCTCATCCATCCAACCGGATCCAGGTCGGCCGGGTACGATCAAAAAGGAGCGTACTATGACAAGATGTCGCGGTTCAGCCCGACAAGGGGGGCGCGATCAAATCGGGGTCTGCACGACCGACCCGGCCAGATCGGTCGCTTTCTATCGAGTCTTGGGATTCTCGGAGGCATACACGGACGACCTCGGCGTGATGATGACCGCGGGAGATATGCGGCTTTTCCTATTCGCGACGCATCAGCCTGAGTTTACGTCGGGGCCACGCGATCTTGGAATGTTCGGAAAGCCGGCGGAAATGGAACACATCAGCATGGCAGTAACCGATGTCGATGCGATCTGCGCGAAGCTGCGGGAGGCTGGTATTTCGTGCGACGGTTCCCGCGAAGATAACGCCTGCAGCGCACGCATGGTCGGCCTTAAAGATCCAGACGGCAACAACCTGTACCTTCTCCAGCGACTTTAGGCGGAAGACGACATCGCGGAGATCTTGGGACGTCGTCGTCGGCGCAGCGTCCGGCTCGCACGAAAAGCCGCCTAACCATTGGCCCGCAAGGGCGGATGGAGAGCACCACCTCATCGGAGGATCGCCATGATTTCACGACTCTTGCTTTCATCTGGGCTTGCAATCAGTTTGTCCCTCGGGGCTGCACTCGCCGCAGATCGGCCGGTCGTCGTCGAACTGTTCACCTCACAAGGGTGCTCGTCATGTCCCCCCGCGAACGCATATCTGAATGAGCTATCCAAGGACAGAAGTGATCTCTTGCCGCTGGCGTTTCACGTTACCTACTGGGATCGCTTGGGCTGGAAGGATCCGTTTTCACTGGCGGCGGCTACGGAGCGCCAAAATCGTTATGGACACCGTCTTGGCGACGGCTTGTATACGCCAGAGATCGTGGTCGACGGCGCTGTCGGCCTCGTTGGATCGAACCGTCGTGAAGTCGGATCTGCCATCGAGAGGGCAAAGCGTGTGAACAAAACCACAGCGGACGTCAGCGTCACGAGAAACGGCGCGCAGGTGGCAATAGAGATCGGCTTAGGCAGCGGTAGCGGAAGGATTCTGTTGATCGGCTTCGATCACGAACACGTAACCCCTGTGAGTCGTGGCGAGAACGGCGGTCGGACACTGACGGAAGCGAACGTCGTGAGGTCAATCCGCGCGATCGGTGAATGGTCCGGGACTCCGCTCCATATCAAAGAAGGGCTGCCTGAAGGGCAGGATGTTGCGGTCGTGCTGGAGGCGCCGAACGGTGAGATTGTGGGAGCATCGCGACTACCCCGTCCTCCCTCCTAACCGCCCAGCGTCAAATGCACCTCCAAAACAATATCTCATGGAAACCATCATTACTTTTGTAGTGGCCTCACCTGGCTGGGGCTTCGATTGTCGCCGACCAGCCACGGAAAAAAAACTGTTCAGCCCAAATACGCCCCACCATTGAGCTGGTGATTCTGTCCCGTGATGAAGTTGGCACGGGGCCCGACGAGAAAGCAGACCATTTCGGCGATGTCTTCCGGCGCGCCGCGGCGACCGACCAATAGCTTAGAAAAGGAGTGATGCTGCGGCTCCGGCTGGCCGGGCGGCCGAGGCATTTGCATGAGACCAGGCGTCACCATGTTGACGCGGATTTGTCCGGCGAACTCATGAGCCAGGGCGCGGGTGAATCCGAGCAGGCCGGCCTTGCCGGTGACGACGTGGGCGCGGTCTGCCGCGCCCGTATGCGCGCTCAAGCCTCCGACATTGACGATGGAGGCGGCATCACTCCGTGCTAAATGAGGCAGACAGGCTTTGGCGCAAATGAAGGCGCCATCCAACACCACACCGAGGACCGAGCGCCATTCGTCGAGGGTCATTCGAGCGAGGGGTTGTTCCGCTCGCATCGCCGCGTTGTTCACCAGGATATCGATTCGGCCGAAACGCAAAACGGTATCGGCGACCATTTTGTCAACGGCGGGCGCATCCACCACATCGGCGATTGCTGCCATCGCCCGGCCTCCGCTGGCTTCGATGTCTTTGACAACGGCCTCCGCCTCAGCCTCGTTCGATCGCGCGTTCACGACGACCGCCGCTCCAGCCCTCGCCAGAGCTCTGGCAATGCTGCTTCCGATGTTGCGTCCCGAGCCGGTAACCACCGCAACGCGGCCGGCGAGTTCCTGATTCCTCATTTCAAGCCTTTGGGGTGTTCTGCTTTGCTGAGAGTAAAGATGATTATCCGGACCGCCTTGGGGGGCGTTTGCTGCGCGGAATACCTACGGCGCGCGTTTCACCGGTGCGGGTCTAACGCAGGCACTGCAACATGGTCTCCGCGATGCTTTCGAGGACGGCTCGATTCGGATTGACCTTGCCGATTAATCGCAGTCCCTGAAATCCTGCCGTGAGGAAGCGCGCGAGCGCAATGATATCGGCGCCGGGCGGCAATTCGCGGTCCGCTGCCGCACGCGTCAAGGCGGCGGCGAAAGCCCCTTCTGTTCTTGCAAGGCCCTCACGCACACGCGCGAGCGCCGCGCCGTCGCTGCGGGGCAATTCGGCAGCGCAGTTTCCGAGGAAGCAGCCGCGTCTGCCTGAACCAGAAACGATCTGATCGATGAGTTCCTTGAGCAACCCGGCGATGGCGTCGCGGACCGGACAGGGACTAGCCAATGCAGCAGCAAAGTTCGGTGCCCGTAGCTCTGCATACCGGTCGATGGTCAGCAGCAACAAATTGCGCTTGCTTCCGAACGTGCCGTAGAGGCTCGAGCGGCTCAAGCCGGTCGCGGCGCACAGGTCGTCGAGCGAGGTCGCCTCATAACCGCGGGTCCAGAATACTTGCATCGCCCGGTCGATCGCGGCCGAGGTATCGAATTCACGGGGGCGTACCATAGCGAACCTCTACCGAGGCAGCGTTTGGAGAATAAAGTCAGTGCGGATAGTCAGGATCGCAGGTTAGCAACGAACACGATGAGACGGGGCACAATCGCGTCGCATAGCAGACCTGACGATCTGACCTGGCCGCATGAACTTCTCCTGCCGGGGCCTTGACCATTTCGGACTATACAGTCCATAACGTGTCGTCAAGATTTCAATACGACCACGGGAGCGTTTCGCCGATCACTGGGTTCTGCTCGAATGCCCAGTGGGCGCGCGGCCCCAGCGCCACCAGCCCAAGGAGCTCTTCATGAAGTTCAAACAGGTGCTATATCTCAGCGTGGCGGCGGCCACTCTCACCTTGTCGGCGATCGAACCTACGAAGCTTAGCGCGCAGCAGAGTGCAGCCGTGCCCATCGACGGCGACGATATCGGGGGCGTGGTTACCGGCGCCAACGGTCCGGAAGCGGGCGTGTGGGTGATCGCGGAGACGGTGGACCTCCCCACCAAGTTCGCCAAGGTGGTGGTGACCGACGACCAGGGACGCTACGTGATCCCCGATCTTCCCAAGGCCAATTACACGCTTTGGGTGCGCGGCTACGGGCTCGTCGATTCGCCGAAGGTGACGAGCGCCCCGGGTAAGATTGTGAATCTGACCGCGACCCCGGCGCCGACGCCCGCCGCCGCCGCGGAATATTATCCAGGCAAGTATTGGTATTCGATGCTCAAGATCCCGGCCGAGAGCGAGTTTCCCGGCACCGGTTCAAAGGGCAACGGAATGCCGACCACGATGAAAGATCAGCACGCCTGGATCGACACCATCAAAAACTCTTGCCAATCCTGCCATGCGCTCGGTTCGAAGGGTGTCCGGACGCTGTCGCCGAAGCTCGGCACCTTCAAGAATTCCCATGAAGCGTGGGAACGACGCGTGCAGTCCGGTCAAGCCATGACCAACATGGCCATTACCCTGGGCCGGCTCGGTCCCGATAAGGCAATGGACCTGTTCTCGGACTGGACGGATCGTATCGCTGCCGGCGAACTGCCATTCGACAAGCCGTCGCGCCCCCAGGGCATCGAACGGAATGTCGTGATCAGCCTGTGGGATTGGGGTAATCGGGGAGAATATCTCCATGACGCGATTGCCAGCGAAAAGTACAGCCAGACGGTCAATGCCAACGGAAAGGTTTATGGTTCACCGGAAGAAAGCTCCGACCTGGTCCCGGTGCTCGATCCGATCACCAACACGGCCTCGACCGTCAAGCATCCTTATCTCGACCCGGAAACGCCGTCGAGCAAGACCAACACCGCAGGGCCTTCGGTTTACTGGGGTGACGAGCCGATCTGGGACAGCCACACCAGCATCCATAACCCGATGATCGACAAGGACGGGCGCATCTGGTTCACCGCGAAGTTGCGGCCGGAGGAAGAGGAGCCGGCCTTCTGCAAGAAGGGTTCCGATCATCCATCGGCGAAGATTTTGCCGTTGGCCGCCTCCACGCGCCAGCTCTCGATGTACGACCCGAAAACGCAGAAATGGTCGCTTATCGACACCTGCTTCTCGACGCAGCACCTCAACTTCGGTCACGATGCCAATTATACACTGTGGACGAGCGCGGGGGGGCCGCAGAGCGGGGTGGTCGGCTGGCTGAACACGAAGATGTACCAAGACACCGGTGACGCCGCAAAATCGCAGGGTTGGACGCCGATCGTTGTCGACACCAACGGCAACGGCAAGCGTGACGAGTACGTCGAACCAAACCAGCCGCTCGACCCCAACAAGGATAAGCGGGTGCTGGCGGCTTTCTACGGCGTGCAACCGAGTCCGGTCGACGACACGGTATGGGGCCAAGTGATGGACGTGGGATTCTCGCGTCTCGATCAACCCGGCTATATCGTGCATCTCATCCCTGGGTCGAACCCGACACAAACGGCACTTGCCGAATTGTTCGTTCCCCCCGAGGAAGGTTATGGATCACGAGGCCTCGACATCACGACGGACGGCATCGTCTGGACGGTCCTCTCCAGCGGGCACATGGCGAGCTTTGATCGGTCGAAATGCAAGCGGGAGATTAAGGGTCCGGAAGCGGTCACCGGCAAGATGTGCCCTGAAGGCTGGACCCTCTACAAATTTCCCGGCCCGCAGTTCAAGGGCGTGACAGACAAAGGAAGTGCCGAGCACTCCTACTACCTCTGGGTCGATCGTCTGAATGCGCTTGGCCTCGGGAAGAACGTGCCGATTGCCTCCACCAATGGCGGTGAAGCGCTCACCGCGATCGTGGACGGAAAGTTCGTCACACTGCGGATCCCCTATCCCATGGGCTTCTTTTCCAAGAACGTCGATGGTCGCATCGACGACCCGAGTGCTGGTTGGAAGGGGCGCGGCTTATGGACCACTTTCGGCAGTCGCGCGCCGTTTCACAACGAAGGCGGCACGCAGAACCAAGCAAAGCTCTACAAGGTTCAGGTGCGTCCGAGCCCGCTCGCCGACTGAGCCGGGACGAAACCTAAGCGACAACGGGGCCCGCGGCGCCGAGAGGCGGCGCGGGCGCTCGTCACCAGGGCAGACGGGTTCGTATAAAATAGGCGCGATTCGAGTACGGGATCGATTTCGTTTGTTTTCCGAGACAACCGTCGGGAATTCGCATGATCCGCATTCTATCGATGATCGTGGTGCTGCTTCTGAGTGCTGCGGGACCTCGACCCGCATGGTCCCAGGCGGTGGCGCCGCTGGAATTGGTCAAACAGGCGGTAGAGGCTGAAGGCGGCCTTGATGGGCTACGCGCCCTGAAGCGGATCGCGATCAGAGGTGAGGTCAGGCACTGGGAACCCGAAGAGTCCTTTGTGGCGGGCGGTCCCCCGATCTTCACGGATCATTCGACCTTCACCATGCTTTGGGATCTCGAGAACGGGATGGCGCGTACCAATTGGGACCGCGCCATACAATTTCCCGCCGTAACCCACGACCTCTACAGCGAGATCGTCACGCCGACCCGCGGCTACGCCGATGTCGCGGGCACCGAGTTGGTCATCAGCCAATCCGATCTTCCGCCGAAAGGCAAACAGGCGATGTCGGGGATCCGGGTCGCCGCACATCTCCGCGAGCTAGAACGCAGTTCTCCGACACTCCTTCTCAAGGCGCTGGATTCGCCGCACCAATTAAGTGCATTACCGGATCAGACCCTCGGCGGCGGGGTCTATGAGGGAGGCTACGGCGGATATTTTCCGGCTGTTTCGTTGCCGGCTGTTGCATTCACCGATGGTGCAACGACATTCACGATCCTGTTCGACCGTACCACCCACCTACCGGCGGCGATCCGCACACTGGACGATGACGCGATCCTCGGCGATTCGAACTACGATATGATCCTGTCCGATTGGCGGTCGGTCGGCGGCGTTCGGGTCGCGCACTCGCTGATCTACACACTCGACAACATCAGGATTGCAAAGTCGGAATACGCGGAGGCAATCGCCAATCCTGCCATCCCGCCCGATACCTTCCTCATTCCCGATGCCATCAGCGCAGTGGCAAAGGCTCCCGCGACGACCGCCGTGCCTTATCAATGGGTGATACGCCGCCTCAATTTCAATCGATTTCCGGACAGCGATGCGGTGAATTTTATGCCCGGCGGGGGGCTGAAGCTCGTCGAGTTATCGCCGAATGTGCAGCAGGTCGTCGGTGGCTCCCACAACGGCCTCGTCGTCGCCATGAATGATTACCTGATCGTATTCGACGCGCCCATCAACGAGTGGCAATCACGCTTCACGATCAACGCCGCCAAGGCGAAATACCCTGGAAAGCCGATAAAATATTTGGTGATTACGCATCACCATACGGATCACGCGGGCGGCGCGCGCACCTACGTGGCGGAGGGCGCGACGGTGATTGTACCGCGTCCGGATAAAGGGTTTTTTGAACAGGTCTTTGCAGCGCCGCACGTGGTGATTCCAGACGAATTGCAGAAGAGCCGCAAACCCGCGAGCGTCATCGAGGTGACCGATCAAATGATCTTGCGCGACGATCGCAGCGAGGTCCAACTCTTCAACGTACCCAACCCCCACGCCTATGGAATGCTTATTGGCCACATCGTGAACGATGGCCTCGTCTGGATTACCGATATGTACTCGCCGTCGCGCGATCGGCGGAAGACCCCCGGATCGGTCAACTTGTTTGAAAAGATGAGACAGCTCGGGATAAGGCCAGCGCTGCTTGCCGGGGGACACGGCGGCACGGCAACCTACGCCGAGTTCGAGGCGATCGAAAAATAATGGCGTTGTTGAGATTGGGCTCCGGAACAACACGGGGAGGAGCGTATGAGTTTCCACAAATTGTTCGGCATCGTCGTGGTTGCTAGCGCTCTATCTGCCAGTGCTGCGAGCGCATTCGACGACATGAAGTATCCGAATTTTTCAGGTGTATGGCGCAAGCCGGCCGGAATCGGCAATCAATGGGATCAAACCAAGCGGCTTGGACGCGACCAGGAGCCGCCGTTCACGCCCGAATACCAGGCGATTTTTGAGGCGAGCCTGACGGACATAGAAGCTGGCGGGCAGGGCAACGACGCGCCGTCTCGCTGCGTGCCGTTCGCGATGCCACGGGTCATGACCGTAGTGTTCGATATGGAAGTCGTCATCACACCCGGAACGACCTACCTGCTGTTTGCCCACTCGATGCCGCGGCGCATCCTCACCGACGGAAGCGATTGGCCAGAGGAGATCGAGCCGACTTTTCTGGGATATTCCATCGGCAAATGGGTTGGTGTTCATGACGATGGCAAGTACGACATCCTGGAGATCGAGACCCGTGGCCTTAAGGGGCCACGCACCTATGAAGGCACGGGCATGCCGTTTCACCAGGACAATCAGACTGTGATCAAGGAGCGGTTATTTCTCGACAAGACCAATTCGGACGAAATGAACGACGAGATCACCGTAATCGACCACGCTTTGACCCGGCCCTGGACGATCACGAAGCGTTATCGCCGCGATGCCCATCCAATCCGCTTGGAATACAATTGCTCCGAGGACAACCACCACGTTCTCATCGACGGCCAGAGTTACTTCCTGAGCGGGGATAACATGCTTATGCCCTCGAAGAAGGACCAAACCCCGCCCGATTTGAGGTATTTCAATCCTAGTAAACGATAGATGTCTCAAGATGTAATCGCGCGACGCGAAGGTTGCGGCATCAGGCGAGATAAGCCATCGGATTGGCGGATGGGATTTTGGCTTATGCTTCGCCAGCCAGACCTCGCGCGCGGCGATCCATGTTACGACCTCCAGCATGGCCATGCGCTTCCCAGCCAAGGCATCCTGATAGGTCCGCCGCTGAAGCGCCTCCTCCATCGTGATCTCGCGTGTGGTCCGACTTCCCCGTTCTGGCGCGCGTTCTCCAGCGTCATGGGTTCGAGCGAATAGGACCGGGTCCGGCTAAAGCCGGACGCGCCACAGCGCGCGCATGGCGGCTGGAGTCCCAAGGCACGGCGTAAGCTGGCTGATTCCCCGACAGTCGGAAAATTTGCCCACGGGGAGGATGCCGATCCGTCGCATCCGGCCAGGCGCCGCTTGTTGGGCACGCGCCGCTACTGTGCAAATGGCTGCGATGCCGAGCCCAGCGATGAGCTCCCGCCGTCGCATCTGGGATGCCTCCAAGTCGCTTCACGGTCAGCCTATCGCGGACGGGGCAGCGTGTGAACGGGCCGCCATAGCTACCGAAGTAGAAGCGGACACGCAGACGGCACGATCGATCCGACGCTCGACCCATCGCGTCAGTTCGCCGTCATCAATTGCCGCAGTGCGAAAATCTACGGTCCTTTGGGCAGGGTACGATTACAGGGTCTGTCCCGCCGTGAACATTGCGGCCGGCACGTTGTGCAGCAACTCGAAGCCCGTTTTCGTAACGCGAACGCACTGGCCGAATTGGACGCCCGCCTTTTCGTCCTTCGTGATGACATTTGGTTGCACAACCATGCACATGTTTTCCTCGAGCACCCACGTCGGCGGATGACCCGCGGGGCGGCTCTTTGATCCGAGAATCGGCTGGAAATAGCCGCCGCCGTAACCATGAACGAGGTCGTCGTAGGTCGTGAAGCCGTTCGCCTCGATCATCGAAGACGCCTCGATGAGCTCGCGGCTGTGGACACCGGGCCTGATGGTCTTGGTGATCGCGTCGAATGCGGCGACGGCCGTTTCGTGCAAGGCCTTATAGAGCGGGGTCGGTTCCGCCTCCACTGTAAAGCCGCGCAATACCTGTCCAGAGTAGTCCCACCAGGTCGACGTCAATTCGCAAAACACCCAATCGCCCGGTTGAACCTTGCGGCGGGTCTGCCATTGACGTGGCACGCAGCAATCTGGATTCGACATCTGCGTAGAGCCGATGAAGTGGATGCCGATCGTACCGCCAATTCCGACGTAAGAACGCTCGATAGCGTTGGCGAGTTCGTGTTCGGTCATGCCGACTTTCGTGCTGGCGATGAGCGTGCGCATCCCGACGTCACTGAGGGCGGCGCCGATGCGCATCCATGCGATCTCTTCGTCCGACTTGATGACTCGCAATTTGATGTAGTCGGCGCCGAGCGGCGCGAGCGTGACCTTCTGCTCAATGCTCTTCCAAGCGGGCGCACTGAGCGGCCCAATGACGCCTACTTTCTTCGCGCCCCGGCGCGCGAGTTCGGCGGCGACAAGCGAGGCACCCTTCTCTTCGCCCCAGCGCACTTCGACGCCCTTTGCGACCTGACGGCATTGCGGCTGATGGTTGTAGTACTCCACCCACATCGTCATGGGCTCGCCGGGCTTGAAAAGCGTGAGGGCCTCGGTCGTGCCGCGCCACCCAGTCATCCAAACAGTCGCGTTGCCGACGTTCTGGCTCGTGACGATCAGGACGTGGTCGAGGCCCTGCGCCTCCATGATCTTCGCGATTGCGTCGTGGCGGCGTTTGTACTCGACGTCGGAAAAGCGCGGGTAGCTCTGTTCGAAGATCGGCCGGTATTCCTCGGGCAAGCGCAAGCTAGCGAAGCCGGTGTCGCCGCGCGATGTCTGCGCCGCGGCGGTGTTGGACATAGAGGCAGCCGCGAGTGAGGTCGCGCCGCTGCCCAGCATCGCTGCGTTGAATTGACGACGGTCCATGATGTCCTCTTGCTGAAAAGCGCACGGATAGAATTGCCACGAACCGGTATCGACTGTCACGGTGCGTTTGGGTTGGTACGCGCGGAGCTAGCTCAAAGCATCCACGAGCTGGCCAACTTACGCACTATAGCGGTCGAACTTCACGTGAACGGGCGTCCGCAGCGATCCGAGCATGAGCAGACACGGCGACGACACGATCAATTTGGCGCTGCTGACCCGATTCGGACATGAGATGTGCATCGCAGCATGGGGGCGGAGCCTCTACTGGATGACCTCGTCAGCCGTGGCCAACAGCGTTAGGGAATGGTGAGGTCGAGCACCCTCACGGTCTTGAGATTCAGACCAACTCGCCGGATGCCACCTACGACAATCTCAACCGGCTTACTTCGGCGACGGTCTCCGCCAACATCGCGCCGGTGAAGACGTTCACCTACGACGCGATCGGCAACCTGCTGTCGAAGTCGGACGTCGGCACCTACACCTATCCGCTGGCTGGCTCGGCGCTGCCCCACGCGGTGTCGGTCGTCGATGGGACCATCAACTCGACCTTCACCTACGATGCCAACGGCAACATGACTGCGGGGCTCGGGCGCAGCATCGTGTACGCCGCCTCCAACCAGCCGGACTCGATCACCCGGGGGTCGACCACGGTGAACTTTGCTATGACATGGACCACCAGCGCATGTGGAAGGGGACGGCAGCCGGCGGCACCCTCTACTTCGACGCCTTCGGGGTCCACTCCGAGGTGTTCATCGCCAGTGCGAACACGTGGTCCGACTATGTGAGCGTCGGCGGCGCCATGATGGGGGTGCGCGTCTCCTCCGGCAGCACTGTCACCACGCGCTATTTCCACCCCGACAATCTGGGCTCGATCGCCGTCGTTACCGACGAGACCGGCGCCGTGGTGGAGCGCGACGGCTACGACGCCTGGGGCAAACGTCGGTTCGCCTCCGGCGCCGACGATCCCACCGGCAGCCTCACCAGCCAGGTGACGCGCGGCTTCACCGGCCAGGAGGAGATCTCTGAACTCGCCGTTGATCCGAAGACCTCAACAATCTACCATTTCCTTTTCAAACCGCTGCAATAGCATGCGATTTCGAATCGGACCTGCCCGAGTTCGGTCAATAGGCAGCGTGTTGATCTATCGGGCTAGTGAGTTCTCCTTTGACGTCGAACCTCCGCGTGGCAGCTTCACGTCGGTCATCGTGAACGAGCTAAATCTGGAAGTCGATGAGATGGGGAAGGTCATCTCGGTTTGGGGGTATTGTCCCCATCTTGCATGGGAGAAGTCGACAATATCGCCGCCGTGTGCTGAGCGGTTGGAGGTCTTCGTCATCAGTGATGCGCCATTTTTTATGGGGTTATCGCAGAGTGTGGATCCTCGTCGACGGTGGCCCGTGTTTGTTGATCGGCGATCAGGCTGGGTGTGTCTGGACAGTAGTCGCACCGCTGTTTCGTATGCCGAAATATTGACTGGTGTGGTCTTGGATGCCCACGAGCAACTAGCTGCCGTTTACCTCAAGCCCCAGCAGTTGCCCGAACTGCAATAAACAGGTCACCCATGCGTCCGGCCTCGCCGTCGAGTCTGGGCTACGCGCAGCAGGTCACCGGTCCGGGCTTGCGACGGTATCCGCCAGCATCGCGCCGGTGAAGACCTTCTCCTACGACGCCATCGGCAACCTGCTCTCGAAGTCCGACGTCGGGACCTACACCTATCCGCTCGCCGGCTCGGCCCTGCCGCATGCAGTGTCGGGCGGCAAATGCGGCCCCGGCGCGCTCGCCGGTGGCGTCACCTCGGCCGCCGGGCCGGTGATCAACGGCAAGGGCTTCGCCAGCCTGGTCGCCAACGCCGCGCTCGGCGGCGGGGTCGCGGTCCTCGGCGGCGGCAAGTTCGAGAACGGGGCGATTACGGGGGCGTTCGGGTATCTTGTTGCCGTCTCGAGCGCTTCAGAATTGCGGGACGGCGATTATGCTCGGACCTTACATTAGCTTTTGGGCCAAATCAAAACGGACTATTTTGATCCCTACGACCGGCTTGATCCGATATCGCAGGCGTCAGTTACCGTTCACGAGGAGATTCACGTTGAACAATAGAGCCCATTCGTCATTCCAGACTGTCCTTGGGTTGTTTTGCGATGCTGAGGGCCACCGCTAGCCTTGGGACAAATTTTATGGAGCTACAGGCCTTCCAAGGCCAGTTCGGTTTCTTGAATCGCACCCTTGACGCAGTTCCAAAGGTCGACTGGACAACGAACTACTATCGTGCTGACCTATTTCGCCAAGAGGTTCAGAATAAAATTTGGCAAGCTCAGCAGTATCAAAAGTTGCGGCCAAATTAGGAGTGGGCATGTTACGCGCGAACAAGATTCTGAGATCAGTAATGTTCTCGCTGGTGGCTGGCGTTTCCGCAGATTCGGTGCTTGCATGTTCTCTAGTAGACGTTGAGGCATCTACGACAAAATCGTTGGAATTGGCCAGTTATTATTGGATCGCGTCTTGCGTGTTTGGCGCGCTGATCATTGGTACTGAGCTTTTTCAAAGGAGGTGGTCATTCGAAATCGTACTTGCTGTGGTTCTTGTCAGCCTTCATCCCAGATGGACAGTTGCGCCGCTTTATGGGCCTGATTGCAGTTTTCAGAATGTGCAAGCTTCACAGTTTGTGCTAATAACGCTATATCTGTTGTTCGGCTATCAGGTCTTTAGAATTATCCGTACGCGCAATCCCTATGTATAGAAATAAAGTCTGCGTGCCGACAAGTCGACTGGCTTCGATGCTGCCCCAGGCGATGTGCGGTGTGACGACCACGTTGGGACGATCGAGAGCCGCGAGCAGTGCATTCTGCGGCGCTGGCGGCTCCATGGTCAGACAATCAAATCCGCTGCGATCGAGGAAGACGATGCGCGTCATATCATTCGACTACTGCGGTCTTTATCTTTGAGAGACTATTGCCGCGGGTCCGACGCGGCCGCAGGAACCACCGCTACGCGGCTTTCACCGCAGTCGGCCGTTCCGCCGTCTGCCTATAGTGATCAAGCGCAGCACCGACCCCTGAGCCCGGCTTTATCGCTATCCCAGAATTGAGCAAAGCCATTTCGGCGCCGCTGATCGAGGCGAGCACCATGAGCTCATTCAGGTATCCAAGGTGACCGATGCGGAAGACCTTTCCGGCCACCTTTGAGAGTCCAGAACCGAGCGAGAGGTTGTAGTTATGATAGGCATTTTTGATGATGGCGTTGGCGTCAAACCCTTCGGGCACAACGACGGCACTTACCGTGTCCGAATACCACTTCGGATGATTGGCGCAGAGTCCGAGTCCCCAAGCATCGACAGCTTTCCGGACGCCGGTTGCCAGCCGGCGGTGCCGCGCAAAGACTTCATCGAGACCCTCGGCCTCAAGTATGTCGATCGACGCCCGCAAACCGCGCAGCAAGGTCGCGGCCGGCGTGTATGGAAAGTATCCGTCCTTGTTGGCCTTAATCATGTCCTCGTAGTCGAAGAAGCAACGCGGAAGCTTCGCAGACTTGCGGACGGCTAAGGCCTTTTGGCTGACGCCAACGATGGCAAGGCCGGTCGGCATCATGAAGCCCTTTTGCGAACCACAGACCGCAACGTCGACACCCCAGGAGTCCATGTCGAATTCGATGCAGGCGATGGAACTCACCCCGTCGACCATCAGCAGCGCCGGATGCCCAGAGGCATCAAGCGCGCGCCGCACGCCGGCGATATCGCTCGTCACACCGGTTGCGGTCTCGTTGTGACAGGCGAGCACGGCTTTGATCTGGTGAGTTTTGTCGCTCCTGAGTTTTTGCTCATACGCGTCGAGCGGAACGCCTTCACCCCAAGGCACCTCGATTAATTCGACGTCAAGGCCGAAGCGTCGGCACAGGTCCACCCAAAGATGCGAGAACTGTCCGAAAACGGCAGCCAGCACCCGATCTCCAGGCGAGAGCGTGTTGGCGATGGCCGATTCCCAGCCGCCTGTACCGGACGAAGGAAACACGAAGACTTGGCCGGTCGTGGTCTTAAAGATCCTTTTAAGGTCAGCCAACAATGGCAGGGTGAATTCGGGGAAGTCGGGCGCGCGATGGTCTTCGAGCGCCACGTCCATCGCCCGCCTGATCGCGAACGGCATATTGGTTGGTCCCGGAACCGCCAGGCCGTTGAATCCGGAACTCGTCTTCCTCACGGCTTTCTCCTGATCAGAAAGATTGAGATTCAACGAAAAAGGACGCCGCCCACAGCAGGCGATCTCCGGGCTCGCAGCGGGTGCGGTGAGCGCCACAAAAAAAGACCGGATCGAGAGAGCGCCCGGCTTTCAACAAAGCTTCGCGGCAATCTCTTCAAGCCCCGCGGCTTCCGGGGCGTCGAAGGCGTCGTCGCCGATATCGACAATTTTGGCGCGAATTGCCCCCCAGCGGAGCTTCCGAGCCGCCTCCAATCGATGCAGTCCTGCAACCAGGTAGTAGCCGATAGGTGCAGGCCTGAGCACAATGGGATGCAGCAATCCCTGCGTCCGCAGGGACTTTGCCAGATCGGTTACAACTTCCGGCCGAATTGTTTCCATGCGCGGTGCGACGATGGAGATTCCGTGCAGCCCAATCTCGCTTGTTTTAGCTGCATCGATCGCATTCCTGACTTTGCCTGGATCCATTTTCCTCTCCCTGAGACAGCGCTCTTTCAAAGCGGAAGCGATCCATCTACGTGGCGGCGGTCTCGCTGCGCACGGGTCGGAACGTGCTGGGCTGCTTGTCTTACAGGACTACAACACAGGCCCACATAAGCACTATTTAAAGTATCTTATCGCAACGATAAATAACGCTAATACATAAACTCTCGTCCGACCTCGGTGAGGTGTGAAGCGGCCCCAGTTATCTGAACAGAGTTTCCGCATCGATAAGTGGGGCGTCTACCAGGATTATGCTGCCAGGATTATGCTGCCAGGATTATGCTGCCAGGACGTCGGTCTCGGCGTCGTCGAGGAAGGCGGCGAGCTTTTGCGGCTTGGGGCGCCTATATGGGATCCCCGGCGGCGCACCGGGCCAAGCTGAAGGATGCCATCGTCTCGTCGGCGCCATCCTGCTCGTGTAGAGCGATGGGCAGTCCAACGGGCACGCTACATGTCGCTGGATACCATCGCCGTTGAGCGAAGATCCCGCCGTCAGCCGCGCCGGGCGCAAAAGACGGCCGGGAGAGCACGCCGTTGCGACGAGTGGTCTCTTGACATCGGTGGCAGATGATGCGCGACGATTGCGACCCTGGCCGCGCGAGAGGACATGTCATGCGCTCATCTTCGATAACCCGTCGTGTGCTTCTGCGTTCAGGCCTGGGAGGTTTGGGTGCGCTCTCCTTCGCGGGGATCGTGCGGGGCCAAACCGGTCCGGTCGTCAAGATCGCGGCATCACGAAACGCGGCGGCGCCGGTCTGGAATCTCGGCAACGTGGCGGAAAAGTTCGGCTTCAAGGTCGAGATGTCGGTCCTCTTCACCTATGCGGAGCAAGCGCGCGCGGCCCAGACCGGGCAGACCAGCTCGGCGACCTGCGGCATCGACACGATGGCGACCGTCTCCGACCAAGGCATCACCAACCTGCGCTACATCGCAGCCGACCAGTATGGCGGCCAGAACCTGGTGATGAAGACCGGCGTCACCCCGTCCAGATGGGCGGATCTGGAGGGCAAGAACATCGGCGTCGTCCCGGGAACCTGGGCGCGGGTGATGTTCCTGATCGCAGCGAAGGAAGGCGGCGCCGACATCGGCAAAATCAAGCTGACCAACGTCTCGGTCGGCGCCACCGCACAGGAAGCGCTGCGCCGGGGTGACGTCGACGGCGTCGTGCTGTTCACGCCGCAATGTGACCAGCTCGTCGTGGCGGGCATCGGCCACTACCCGGAGAGGCTCGATATCGGATCTTCGTCGGTCGGCTGTGCAAATTCAGGGTTGCTCGCCACGACCGAACTGCTGGCCGACAAGACGCTCGCGACCAACCTCTTGAAGGCCTACCTCGCCAGCATGGAAGACATCCGGGACCCGGCAGTGTTCACGAGGCTGGTCACGAACCTCACCGGCATCACAGCGGAAGCGGCCGCCCTTTCGTTTCGAAACCAAGTCTTCAGCGAGAAGATCGACGTCAATGCGATCAAAACGGCTGCGCGGCTCGGACCCCAGTTCGGCTTCACCAAGTCCGACACATCGGCCAAGGTCGAGAGCCTCATCGACTTCGCCCCCTTGATGGCAGCCAGCGGCAAGAGCCGCGACGAACTCATCGGGCCGCCGAAGGAAGCGCTCGCGCTCATTCGCCGCTGAAATGCCGCAGCGACGGATTCGACCATGACGCTCAGCACTACCCTGCCCGAGAGCACCGGGAAGCCCGACACGACGCCGCTCCTGGGGGGCTGGCCGAGCCGCTTCGCTCGCGGCCTGATCGTGCCCGCGCTCATCGTGGTGGCTTGGCAGATCTCGTGCGTCGCCGGATGGGTGCCCGCCTCGTCGATCCCATCCCCCGCGACGGTGGTGGAGAGCTGGTACATCTGGATATTCGGGCCGTCGTTGCCCCTCGCCTGGTACTCCGGCACATGGGGACTGTATGTTCTGCTCAGCCTCCGCCGCGTGGCGGCCGGCTTTGCGATTGCCGCGGCGGCGGGGGTCACCTTCGGGCTGCTGTTGGGGTGGTATAAGATCGTCCACGACCTGTTCGACGGCCTCACCAACTTCCTTCGGGCCATTCCTACGACGGCCTGGGTGCCCTTCACGGTTTTCTTCTTCGGCATCCACGAGGAGGCCGCGATCTTTCTGATCGCCTTCGGAGCCTTCTTCCCCATCACCATGAATGTCGCGGCGGGCGCGCGACAGACGCCGCGCACGCTGATCCGTGCGGCGCTGATGCTCGGGACGCCGCACCGAAAGTTGCTGTGGCGCGTGGTGCTACCTGCCACGCTTCCGGCGGTGTTCGCCGGACTGCGGATCGGCCTCGGGCTCGCATGGGTGCTGGTGATCGTTTCTGAGATGCTCGCCGTGCAGGGCGGCCTCGGCTATGCATTGTGGTCGGCCTATCAGGTGAACCGCCTGGACCTCATCGTCGATGCCATCATCAGCGTCGGCCTTCTCGGCCTGATCTCCGATTGGCTTCTCGTGCAGATTGCGGGCATGTCGCTGCGCTGGCAAAGGGGGCTGATCGGGCGATGAGCGACCACCCGTTGATCGAATGTCGGAGCTTGACGAAGGCCTACCGTGACATCCACCGCGGCGAGACCGTCGTTGCCTGCAAGGACGTTTCCCTGACGATCGGGCACGGCGAGTTCGTCACCGTCATCGGCCCGAGCGGCTGCGGGAAGACCTCCCTGCTCTACATGCTGGCCGGCTTCGAAAGCAAAAGCAGCGGACAAATCCTGGTCGATGGCCAGCCCATCGACGGCCCCGGCCCCGACCGCGCCGTCGTGTTCCAGGAATACGCGCTGTTTCCATGGCTGAACCTCCGGCGCAACGTGGAGTACGGTCCCCGCGAGCGGGGTATTCCGCGCGCGCAGATCGACACGACCGTGAACGACATGCTCCGCACCGTGGGGCTGGAACCGGCCGCGACACGCTACCCGCACGAGCTCTCCGCGGGCATGCGGCAGCGAGCGGCCCTGGCCCGGGTGCTCGTCAACGCGCCGAAGATCCTGCTGATGGACGAGCCTTTCGCAGCGCTCGACGCGCAGACAAGATTGACATTGCAGCGCGAGTTGAGCCGGCTCTCGGCAGAATTGAAACTCACGGTCATGTTCATCACCCACAGCGTCGAGGAAGCCGTTCTGCTCGGCGACCGGGTGATCGTGATGACGGCACGGCCGGGCCGCATCCTGGCAGACGTGACGGTGCCGTTCGCCCGCCCCCGCGACCCCACAGCGCCCGAATTCAACGATTATCGTCGCGACATCGCACAACGTCTCGAGCAGGCGAGCACCACGACGGCCGCGCAGCCGGTCGCGGCCTCCTGACTGCCGCCGGAAGACATGGAGATCGATATGGAAAATACCGCAGGTTCCCGCAAGCTCGCAGTCGTCCCCGGCGCCGGTCGGTCCGACGCCGCATCGAGCGAGGTGTATGCGCAACAGGGGATGGGCCAGCGCATCGGTTTCGGCCAACGCCCCGCGGTTCTGTTGATCGACATGCAGAACGACTTCTGCGATCCGGACGCGCCGACCACGCTCTATCCCTCGATCCGGAGCACCTTCGAACCCATCGCCCGGCTCTCCAGCATCGCGCGCGAGCATCAGGTCCCGGTGATCTACACCCAGGGTCTGGTCGCCGCCGACGGTTCGAGCGCAGGCTTGTGGCGCCTGAAGATGAAACATCACGGTCTGCGGGGCGTTCAGATCGAGGGCGGGCGTGGCGCCGCGATCATCGACGAGTTGACGCCGCAGACGGGCGATCGGGTGATCCGGAAATGGCGGCCGAGCGCGTTCTTCCGTACCGACCTCGAAGTATTCCTCGGGGTGCATCGGATCGACACGCTGCTGATCTGCGGCACGAGCATGAGCGGCTGCGTCCGCGCCACGGCAACGGACGCCTTCATGCGCGATATTCGTGCGATGATCGTGCGCGAGGGGGTCGCCGACCGCAGCGAGGCGGTCCTTGAGTCGAACCTCTTCGACGTCGACCAAAAATATGGCGACGTCGTCACGCTCGACATGTGCCTCGCCTATCTCGCGGGTCTTCCGGCCGTCGCACACCGCTGAGCGGCAGGGACTCAAAAAAGGAATCCGTCATGCTGAAACTGCCCTCGCATGGCCGCTATGCCCATTCGCCGATCACGAAGCGGTCGCTCTATGACTGGCCGGGCGGAAAGCGGCTCGCCTTCTACATCGGATTGAACGTCGAGCACTTCGCCTTCATGGCCGGGATCGGCAACGATCCCTTCACACGGACCGCCGGCCCGCAGACACAGCGCAACTACGCGTGGCGTGACTACGGGCTGCGGGTCGGCATCTGGCGCGTCTTCGACATGCTCGACGCGTTGCAAATGCCATCGACGATCCTGCTCAACAGCCTCGTTTGCGAGCACTATCCCGATGTGGTCGAGCGCATCAAGTCGCGCGGCGACACCATCTGCGCGCACGGTCGCACCAATTCGGAACTCGGAAACAGCATGTGGGAGCAGGACGAGGCGCGGATGATCGCGGAGTCCACCGAATTGATCGCAGCCCATTTCGGCGAACGTCCGACCGGCTGGATGGGTCCGGCGGCAGCGGAATCGCGCGTCACCCCGGATCTGCTCGTCGAAGCCGGGTATACCCACACGCTCGCGTGGCCGGTCGACGACCAGCCGATCTGGATGGCCACCCGGTCTGGACCCCTGCTGTCCGTCCCCTATCCCATGGAGCTCAACGACATGGGCACCAACGTGCTGCGCGATCAGACCGGCGAAGAGTTCGAGCGCATGGTGATCGACCAGTTCGACGAGATGCTCGAGCAGTCGACCCAGCAGCCGCTGGTGATGTCGGTCGCCCTGCATCCCTTCATCTGCGGCCAGCCCTTTCGATTGCGGGCGCTGCGGCGCGCATTGAAGCACTGCATCGATCGGGCGGAGGATCGCGTCTGGTTCACCCGCGCCGATGCGATTGCCCGGTATTGCGCTGGGCTCGAGACAGGCCTGGTCGTCTAGGCCTGCTGTTGCGCCCTCCGAGATAGCCAGCGACGTTGCGTTCGGACGGATTCGTCCGATGTCGGAGATGCTTCGCGGCGAAGTTGACGCGCTCAAGAATTTGCCCGTGCCGCTTCCCGCCGGCGCCGGGCCAACCATCCCGCGAGAACAGTTGGCGGCGTTCCGCCTGCCGCTCGTCGTGCCAACCCGTTTCGCCCTGATCTTTCTCTTGCTGCTCGCAGTGCTCGGAACGGCGCGTGACGCTTTGCTGGAATTCAGTGCCGTCTCGCTCGCGCTCACGGGCGGGGTGGTGCAGGGCTTTATCAGTGGCATTCTTCTTGGAAGACCGAGAGGCGTCGACGAGGCCATGATCCAGTCCGGGCGGATTCGGATGACCTCGACAGCTGGAGTTTTTGAGAGGTTATGGCCAACTCTGTCCAGCGGAGGGCGTGTCCGAGGCTGCGATCAGAGACGCGGAAGAAGCCCGTTTCTCAGCGGTGGAATTTGCCGTTGCGGCCGAAAATCCGGGCGCCATCCGACTTTTCACGAGATGAATCGATGGACGGCTCGATTTGCATTGTCTTGATACGTTTCATTATTCATCTCGGGCCTAATCGTGCTTTGATCCACCAGCGGACCAGTCAGCTTCCCCGCCGCACTCGCATAAAATCTCCCGCTCTTGATTGACGTCTCACCGAGAGACTGCACAATTCGACCAGCACCCGTTTGTAAATCATGAACGATTCCAAATAAAGGCATTACTATCGGATACATGACGTATTGGATTAAAAGCTTCAGCGGCAGAGGAAGATTATTCGAGGCATCGGTTCCCTTGGTGTTTCCCGGGCTTACGGTAACGAGCTTAAGTTCAGGATTTCTCCGAGCGACGGAAGCCATCCACATTGCCCCTAGATATTTCACCTGACCAAAAGCCAACATCGCGTCGGCTTTTTTGCCGGCAAAGAATGTCCCATCGCAGACCGAAGAGAACTCTTCAACCGAATAGCTTTGGAAAACCGGGCTCTTTATACCCAGTTGCCAGACCCCTCGAGCGGCCTCACTCGCAAGATAAACTGCCGCCGAGGTCAATTTGTTGGCTTTTAAAAGTTCATCCAGTAAAACGATATGCCCAAGTAAATTCGAAGCAAAGACTTCCGTGACGCCTTCCGGAGTTAACTTGATGTTTGTTTTGTCACCAACCGTTCCAGCATTCATGATCAAAACGTCAATCGTTTGATCCAGGGAGGAGACGGCGGCGCGTACGGACGCGGGCTTGGATACGTCCATGATGACGATTTCAAAAACCATCTTCCCCGTCACTTGCTCTAAATCCTCTTTTGCGGTCAGAGCTTTATCTTTATTTCTACAAGCCAAATAGACTTTGCTGAATTCTGCTCCCGCCGCAAACTGCCTCGCGATTTCCTTCCCGATGCCTGCATTGGCGCCCGTGATCAGAGCTGTCTTTTTTCCATTGTAAATCGTCGTTGGGGTCATTCGGGTCCTCCTGGAACGATGAATAAATCCGGCTTGCCTTCCTTCGTTCGTCCAGCTCACGCAGGACGGCGTCCGACCCGTCGTCGGCACATGGCAGGCGCGAGTTGAGCGGCCAATTCTCGAACCCGGGCCAGGCTGCGCCCGGTGATGATGGCCGGGCGGTCCCCCTCGATGGCGAGCAACTTGGCTGCCCCGGGCCCGGAGGTGGTGCCGGTGGCGAGCGCGATCGAATGTTCCATGGGCCACTACGTGGTGAAGGGTGAAGCTCGAAGGAGCGCCCGCGATGCAGGAGCCGCCTTGTTATTTTCGAACTGTTCAGTTACATATTGCAGAGGGAATCGTGGCAGTCAAGGAATATTGAACTGAATGTTTCATAATGCCGCCAAGCCACGGGGACGTCCGCGCAGCTTCGACGAGAGCGACGCGCTGAAAAAGGCGACCCAGGTGTTCTGGTCGAAGGGCTACGACGGCGTGACGATTGACGATCTCGTCGCCGGGATGGGCGTGGGCCGGCCGAGCCTGTATGCCGTCTTTGGGGACAAGCGGGCGATATTCCTGCGCGTCCTCAAGGCGTATGCAGAACGGAAGGGGGCATCAGCCGCGGAGGCACTCCTCACGCCAAAGAGTCTTCGCGACTCGATCGCGGGCTTTCTTCGCTACGCCGTCGAAAGTGCGACCGAGAAAGGGTCCGCTCGGGGCTGCCTTCTGATTTGCGTCGCGCCGCTCGTGGACGATGCCGAGGTGCGGCGGTTCCTGCAGAACGCGGCTGCGGGCGGCGCGGCGCTGGTTGAAGGTCGTTTTCGGGACGCGATCAGCGCGGGCGAAATCCCGTCCGACTTTCCTGTGGCCGAGCGCGCGATCCAAGTCACGGATTTTGGCCGTGGCCTGACGATGCGTGCGCTGATAGGCACGCCGCGCAAGACGCTCCTCAAGGATGCCGAGGCAGCGGCCGACTTGGTGCTCCAGCCGCGGCATAAGACAGCAGGACAACCGCAATAATTGGGCGCATCCGGCTCAGGGCCGGACCGCGCTCCAGGGTTCGCCCCGAGTCGCTTCGAGTCTCGAACGCGGCGCGCATCTGCGGACGGTGCAAGACCGGATCATCTCCAGCGACACCGGCACCGAGTTGACCGCCATCCTTCGGTGGGCCGACGAGCCCGGCAGCCGACCCGGAATGCGTTCGCCAAGTCCTTCAGCGGTCGTCTGCGCGACGAGCTTCCCAACGAGCGGCTGTTCCGGTCGCTGCCGCACGCGCGCGCCACCCTCGAAGATCTGGCTGAGCCTGCCGGCTCGGAGGTGGGCGCCTGTGTCATTCCGCCGCGAAGCCAGCGCAACATCGTCCAAGCAATCCGCAATATGTTCTAAATGCACTTCTTTTCAAACTCTTGCGGCGGGCGACGAAAGGCGTGACATTTCCGGCGCCGGCATGTGAATTGCCTGCGACCGGACATCATCGACGAGGGTACAACCATGGATCGGCGTCTATTCCTGAAGCTTTCCGGCGCCGCCTCGGCCTTATCCGCGAGCGGGGCGCGGCACTCTTTCGCCGACGCGCCGTTTCCGAGCCGGACGGTGACGATCGTCACCGGTGTCGCCGCCGGTGGCCAGGCCGACCTCGCGGCGCGGCCGGTGGCGCAAGGGCTCAACCAGGTGTTCGACAAACCGGTCATCGTCGACAACCGCACCGGCGCGAGTGGGGCGATCGGTGCAGCGTATGTCGTCAAGGCTGAGCATGACGGCCACACCATGTTCATGGCGTTGTCGGCCGCCGTGGTGCTACCGGAGGCCGAGCGGATCGGGGGCCGCAAGCCGCTCTACGAGATGTCGCAGTTCACGCCGGTCGCGCGTGTGCTCGGCGACCCGAACCTGCTCGCCGTGCCTGCCGAATCTCCCTACAGGACGGTCGCCGACATCGTGAGAGACGCCAAGACGCGCCCGGGCGAAATCACCTATGCGAGCAGCGGCAATTACGGCGGGGTCCATCTCTCGATGGAAATGTTCGCGCAGGCCGCCGGCGTCAAACTCCTGCACGTCTCGTTCCGCGGCGGCGGCCCGGCTCTGACGGCCGTGATGGGCAATCAGATCGCGATGACCGCGCTCGGCGCGGGCCCCCTGAAGGCCTATTCCGATGCCGGCAAGCTGCGCGTGCTCGCAACCTTCGGCACCGAGCGCCATCCGGCCTTTCCCGATGCGCCGACCTTCGAGGAAGCGGGCTACGACAACGTGGTGTTCAATATCTGGGCCGGCCTGTTCCTCCCCACGGGCGTGCCTCCGGCGGTGCTCGAGCGCACGCGTGTCGCGATGAGGCAGGTGATGACGGACCCGCGGATTCTTGCCATTTTCGAGAAGGCGGGCAGCCCGGCCGCCTACATGGACGCCCCCGAGTTCGCCCAGTACGTCGCCGAAGACACCGAACGGTTGGTGGTTGTCGTGCAGAAGATCGGCAAGCTCGAGTAGCGCTGGAAGCAGATGGCACCCCGGAGCAAGCTTTCGCTCGTTTCGTCGAGCGACGATGCGCGGGCACCCGCCAGCGACGCCAAGGTGCCCAACTACACGATGCAGGAGCGCGCGACGCACGCCGATTTCAGCGTGCGAAGCCACGCCGATGCGTTGCCCAATCCGGTGCCGCATCGGCATGAATACTTCCAAATTCATGTTCAGGTGAAGGGGCAGACATCGCACCATCTCGGTGCCGCGACGCGCCCCGTCGTCGCCGGGACGGTCTGCTTCATCGCGCCCTTCAAGCTGCATTTCATGCCGACCTTGCCGGGCGCCGAATATTTCCTCGTCAATGCCTCGCAATCCTTTCTGCTGCCGGGACTGGCGGTGGACCCGCTGGACCTCGAAGAGGTGTCGCTGGAGCAGGCGCCCGAGCTGGCACCGTTCAACTTCCAGCCCTACATGGATTTTGTTTTCAACGGAGAAGCGCTCGAAACGATCGTCCGTCTGTGCGAAGCGATGACGACCGAAGGCCGCATGCGCGCGCCCGGCTCGACCGTGCTCTGCCGCGCCTATCTGCATCAGCTGATCGGGATGGTTTGCCGCAAATACGGGAGCCAGCTGTGGCACCTCGCCGAGTCGCGCGTCTCGCGGACGACGCGGCGCGAGACGCTCGCCGAGCTCGGACGTTTCCTGCGCGCCAATTTCGAAAAGCCGATCTCGCTTTCGGACGGCGCGGCCGCCGTCGGCCTGACGACGACCTATCTCGCGCATCTCGTCAAGAAGGAGACCGGCCGGACCTTCCTCGAGCTTCTGACCGAGCGCCGGCTCGACCGCGCCAAGGAACTCATCGTCCATACCGCCCTGCCGATATCGAAGGTCGCGGAAATGGCCGGCTTCGCCGACGTCGCCTATTTCACCCGCCGCTTCAAGCAACTGACCGGGTCGAGCCCGTCGCGCTTCCGGGCGACGCAGCGATGAGAGGAGCGATACGCAAGATCGTCCAAAGGCATCGCAATATTCACCGCCTTGCCGCCTCGCTCGCCGCGCCATACGGTGCGCCGCCTTGCTTTCGACGACGGAATCCACATTCATGACGGCGGCTGCCGCAATGCCTTTTCCAAAACTGCGGACGGCGGCCCTTCCCGTCGTCGGCGCAGACGAGCCGTTTCCGGTGCGCCGGGTCTACTGCGTGGGCCGCAACTATCTCGAGCACATCCGCGAGATGAAGGAGAGCGACGAGCGCGATCCGCCGTTCTTTTTCCAGAAGCCCTCGGATGCCGTCGTCATTGACGGCGTCGTGCCGTATCCGACGCATACGTCCGACTTCCAATACGAGGTCGAGCTCGTCGTAGCGATCGGCCGTGCCGCACGCGCCGTCGCCGCCGCTCACGCGCTCGATGCGGTCTTCGGCTACGCGGTCGGGCTCGACATGACGCGGCGGGACCGACAGCGTGAGGCGGCCAAGAAGGGGCTCGCTTGGGAGATCGGCAAGTCGTTCGACTTCTCGGCTCCGTGCGGCCCCGTTCATCCGGTCGCGCGTGTCGGCCATGTCGGGACGGGACCGATCGAGTTGCGGGTCGGCGCGCAGGTGCGGCAGCAGTCCGAGCTGGAGAAAATGATCTGGAGCGTGCCGGAGATCATCAGCCACCTTTCGCATCAATATGCGCTGATGCCCGGCGATCTCATTTTCACGGGCACGCCGGCAGGCGTCGGGCCCGTGATGCCGGGCGATGTCCTGACGGCTGCGATCGGCGGCCTTTCACCACTCACGGTGAAGATAACCGAATCCGCCCTTCACCCGCGCTGAGGCCTGTTTCGAGGACATGACATGATTCCGCTCCATAACCGATATGCCTACTCCGCCATCACCAAGCGTCCGACCTACACTTGGCCCGATGGCAAACGGCTGGCCTTCTGGATCGGCACCAATGTCGAGCTCTATGCTTTTCAAGCCGGCTTCGGCAATGATCCCGCGAAAATCGGCGAACCGCAGAACCAGCGCAACTACGCCTGGCGGGACTACGGCAACCGCGTCGGTTTTTTCAATCTGGTGGACCTCTACGACGAGTTCAAGCTGCCGGCGTCGCACCTCGTCAACAGCCTGCTCTACGATTTTGCACCCGAACTGTTCGAGCGCATTCGCGGCCGCGGCGATGAAGTCGTCGCGCATGGACGCACCAATGCGGAGCGACAGAAGGGATTGTGGGAAGCCGACGAGCGCCGCCTGATTGCGGAGGTCACCGAGACCCTCACCCGGCAGGAAGGCAAAGCTCCGAAGGGCTGGCTCGGTGCGGCGGCCTCCGAAAACGCGGCGACGCTCGACCTCCTGAAAGAGGCGGGGTACTCCTATGTTCTCGACTGGCCTTGCGACGATCAGCCGATCTGGCTGAACACACGCGCCGGCAAAATTCTGTCGGTGCCTTATCCCGCCGAAGTGAACGACGCCGCCGCGCTTGTCTTCCGCCAGCAGACGGCCCGCGATTTCGCGGACCTCGTGGTCGATCAATTCGACGAGATGCTCGAGCGCTCGGCGGATCGCCCGATGGTCTTTTGCCTGTCGGTGCATCCCTACATCGTCGGTCAGCCTTACCGTATCCGTGCGTTGCGGCGCGCATTCCAGCATATCGTCGGGCACGAGTTGCGCGATCGCGTATGGTTCACGCGCGGCAGCGAGATCGCGGATTACTGCCTGTCGCTCGATCCCAAGCTCATCCCCTGATCTCGTCGCCTCAGCAGGACCCCTCGAATGTCAGCTCAAGTCACCGCGAAGGAATATTGGGCCAAGAAGGGCGAGATCGACCTCTACATCTATCGCAAGCATCTCGGCTCGCCGAAGGACAAGCCGATCCTCTTCCTCGTCCACGGATCCTCGCTCAGCTCACGTCCCGGCTACGACATCCAGGTTCCCGGCCGCGGCAGCGACTACTCGATGATGGATCAGGCCGCCGCAGCCGGCTACGACGTTTGGACCATGGATCATGAGGGATACGGTCGCTCCTCGCGCAGCCGTCGCAACTCGGACGTAGCGATGGCGGTCGAAGACATCGACGCGGCCGCGGCGATCATCGCGCACGAGGTCGGCCGAAGCGTTTTCCATCTCTATGGCCAGTCGGGCGGCGCGTTGCGCGCGGCCATGTATGCGCAGGCGCGCCCGCAGAACGTCGATCGCCTCGTGCTGGACGCTTTCGTGTGGACGGGCGAGGGCTCCCCGACGCTCGCCAAGCGCCGCGAGAAGCTCGATCAATGGCGATCGAGCCCGACGCGGCCGATCGACGTATCCTTCATGCACACCATCTTTACCCGCGACAGGCCCGGCACGTCGGAGATGATCGTTGCCGATGCGGTGGCCGAAGAGGAGCTCAAGCTCGGCAACACGATGCCGACGGGCACCTATCTGGACATGTGTGCGCATTTGCCGGTGATCGACCCGCTCGAGCTGAAAGGGCCGGTCCAGATCATTCGTGGAGAGCATGACGGGATCGCAACGATTCAGGATCTATTGGCCTTCTTCGAACGGCTTCCCAACCCGGACAAGCAATTTTCCGTGTTGCCGGGCTCGGCCCATATCGCGCAATTCGGCCTCAACGCCCGCCGTTTCTATGCCGCGCTCTTCGATTTCCTGAAGCTGCCCGGCGCACAATTGCCGACGCAGTCATTGCAGACTTGAGGACTTCGGCGTCGCCCATCGAGTTCCTCGACTTGCCCGGAGCCACGAAGCGCGATCTTGGAGAGGATGATCCAACGGGTGCTGGCAGTCCCTATGCCGCCCCTGACGCGATCGAGACGCCCGTCTTGCTGATGTGGGAGCGAGAAGGACATGATGATCCCCTTCGCGAACTCGGCTGACTGCATGCGCCTCGCGCCGCGCTGCCGGGCAACGGGCTCCTCCCACAGCAAGCGCCGCCGCTGCGATCGTGCGGGAATTTTGGTCCCGGTAGGCGGGTGAATGCCCGGGTAGCGGAGGCCGAGTGGGGGTTGGAACCGACCGGTAACCCTTTCTGCTGGCGGGCCTGAGCAACGGGGTGTCAACGATCTTGGACGGTTTCAGGTCCGTGTCGCTGGACTGCGGCGACCAGAACATGTCAATGTAAGGCGACACACCAAGAAATCCCCCGCACGAACGGAGGGAACCCCGATGTGTCGCGTGTGGTTGACGGCGACCATACATTGACCGCAGGACTTCGGTGATGACAGCCGACTTATCGAATGCGTTTAGAGTCGCGGCCGGGTTGATGTTGTGGCTCGCTGCCCTCCAACCTGTGACGGCGCAGCCGGCCGCGCAAGCTCCGGACATCCAGCGCGGCGCATACCTCGCCACCGCCGGCGACTGCGTATCTTGCCACACTGCGCCGGGAGGAAAGCCGTTTTCCGGCGGTCTCTACATGCCGACACCGTTCGGGCAGATATCGACCCCGAACATCACACCCGACAAGGCCACGGGTATCGGCGAGTGGAGCGACGAAGACTTCTATCGTGCCCTTCACGAGGGGGTCGGCCGGCACGACGAATATCTCTACCCGGTGTTCCCGTTTCCCTGGTTCACCAAGGCAACGCGTGAAGACGTCCTGGCCATCAAGGCCTATCTGTTTTCCCTGCCGCCGGAGCATGCCGAGCGTAAGCCGTTGAAGTTCGGATTTCCGTTCAATATTCGCGAAAGCTTGCTCGTCTGGCGGACCGCCTTTTTCAAACCGGGGACTTTTGCGCCCGATCCCAATCGCAGCGACGAGATCAATCGCGGCGCTTATCTGGTCGAGGGGCTCGGTCACTGCGGCGAATGCCACAACCACAGAAACATTTTCGGCGCGTCGCGGTGGAGCGGAAAACTCGAAGGCGGTGAAATCGAGGGATGGTACGCTCCCAATATCACGTCCGATGGGCACCAGGGAATCGGCGCTTGGAGCATCGACCAAATCGTGACATTCCTCAAAACCGGCGCCGCGCCTGCGGTGGGCGTTGCAGTCGGTCCGATGCAAGAGACGATCGAGCGCAGTCTGCGCCATCTCACCGACCAGGATTTGCAGGCCATCGCAGCCTATCTCAAGTCCGTGACCGCTCGGGAGACTTACAAGCCCGGGGCGGTCGAGGGGGCGAAAGGCGACGGCGCGCAGGCCTATCTGAGCTACTGCGCGTCCTGTCATCAGCTCGACGGCCGCGGTGTTGCCGGCATGATTCCGGCCCTCGCAGGCAACGGCGCGGTCAAGGCGCAAGGGCCCGAGAACATCATCCGGGTCGTGCTCGGTGGGCGGGAGGCGTCCCATGGTCTCGGGCCGATGCCTGCGATCGGAGCCGGCATGACCGATCGCGAAGTCGCGGATGCGGTCAATTACGTCCGCACCGCCTGGGGCAATGATGCGCCGGCCAACGCCGGCGGTGGGCTGGTGGGAGATCTCCGGGCAAAAACCCAGACGCTCATGGCTGGAAACCTGAGTGGTGGGTGTTCAACCATCGCGAACCCGAACCTCGCGAAGGCCATCGACGATTCCGGAGCGCGCGACATGCTGAAGGGGATGCCGGCCGCGCTGATTCTCGATCGGATCGACGCGATCCTGTCGAAGCTGAAAGCCGGAGGCTCGGACGACGATATCGTCAACGCGCTGACCACGACCTATTGCACGGTGGCGCTGTCCGGTCCGATGCCGCCGGCGGAACGCGCAGCCATGCTCGGCAACTTCAGCAGCCTGGTCTATGGCCAGATCAAAAAAGGGGCCCAGCCGAACTGAGGCTGGCTCGCAGTGCGACTGATCCACCGGCAGCCGCGAGCGGCTCACACCGCCGTACGACCGGCAGCGACGCCGATCATCTCTGCGGCCGGCACCGGACGACGACGACTCCCAGCAGGAGATCGTGCAGGAGCTGCCGGCGCGCATTGAACAGTCCCACCACCAGGACGATGGGCGTAAGCACGGCGGCCAGCGCCCAGAAAAGCAATCCGTGGGCGGCGCCGAGCTCGGGATAGCAGGGTGCCCCATACCACGTGCGTACTTCGAGACCCGTGATCTGCATGCCCACGGTGCCGGATCCGGGGCCGCCCATGGTGGTCGCGTAATAAAGCAGCGCCCAGATCGCCGACAGCGGGGCGAGCAACCCGAATATCGTCCAGTTCATTCTCAGCGAAAAGGCGCTGAACAGAAAAATCAAAATCGCGGCGACGCCCACCGGCACCATGATGATGAAAAGATCGATGACGAAGCCCATCATCCGGCGCTGGAGGACGCCTTCGAACAGCGCGGCATCGGTGGTCGGGTTGAAGGCATGGAGCGGTGCATCCCACAGCAGCGCCATCCCCTCGATATATCTTCGGTTCATCGCTCGCTCCCATCCGCCGTCGCAATCCCGCTCAGTCGGCCGGGCTGGCGTGCCGGCTGTAGCGGAGCATGAAAATGGAAATCACCATGATGAGAATGAGGGCGCCGAGCACGCCGAGCTCCAACATGGTGGCGTTGAAGAACTCGCGCGTTTCCGATGTCCACTTGTCGGGCTGGCTCGCCTGCGAGGACTCCAACGTGATGACGAGGACGCGGCGGATCGAGGCGATCAATCCGACCACCAGAAAAGGCTCGGACACCAGGATGCCGGAGCGGAACGAGACGCGCACGGTATGAAGAATTTCGATCACCATCAGCACGAAAAGCAGACGGTCGATGGTGATGACGAGGGAATCCGCGTCGCCATGCGCGAGCAGTGCTTTCCACAAGGATACTGCGGCGCTCGCGGTTCCGAGCAAAGCGGCGAGGGCGAGCAACAGCCCGAGGACGAGATAGGCGAACAATTCGACGCGGCCGAAGACCCGGCTCGCGAGTGCGGCGATATGGGCATCGGTCCGGTCGGCGTGCTCTTCACCCTCCATGCGCGTGTCCTACGCCCTTTCGTCTTCGCCTCAATGCCCGGCGGATCTGGCGAGACCCGATCGTCAAACCACGAAGGCGCATTGCTCCTGCGGGGTGCGGGTGTCCATGTTGCGGCCGCGGTTGAGGTGGTCGTCGATCTCGGCGGCGGCGCCGATCATGCGGCCGTAGAGGAAGACGTTGAATGCCGCCGTCTCCAGGTCCCTCTCGGTAAATGTACCGGCTTTGAAATCCTTCCACAGGATGGCGAGCAGCAATGCGGCGATGACGGCGTCGACATTCACGCAGAACACATAGCGCGAGGCACCGGTGTCGTAGAGGGCCTGTACCAGTTCGCGGTAAAAGGCGTGGAACACATTGTAGTCGCCGCGCTCGGCCATGAAGTCGGCGATGAAGCGTTCGCGCGGATCGTGATTGATGGGCTTGCCTCTGAAGATCGGATGATGGACGCCCGGCAGCGCCCGCGGCTCGCCCGCTCCCGTCTCCTTCGTTTGTGCCTTCTCGTCGCGGTAGCGCTGCGCGAATCGCGTGGCCATCGCCTTGATGTCGAGGCCGTGATGGGGATCGCTCGGATCGAACAGCGTCGCCTCCTTGAACTGGTCGATCAGGAAGGCCATGCCTTCATATCCGTTGCCGCCATGGCTGTAGCCGCTGTGGGTCAGGCAGCCGATCATCGCCTTGTTGATCTGGACCCGGCCCGGCGTCTGCGGCCCATCGGCCGCGACCGCGCCCTTGGCGCCCTGGGCAGTGATGGAGCCCGGCCCGTTCGATATGAGGAGGCCGATCAGGACCTGAAGCGGTCGCGCCTCCGCCTCCGTCGGCTTCTTGCCGGTCAGTGCGAGAAAGAGGAAGTCCGGCATGGTCCACCGGCCGAACCGTTCCTCGCGCGGGATGCCGCGCAGGCTGCCGTGCTGATGGTACCGCGCGGGGATCGAAGCCCCGATCATCACGCCGTAGAGGCGCAGATACCAGGGCAGCGTTTCCGCGGTAAGGCGTGAAATGCGCTTCCGCATCAGCGGGCCCCACGCGATCGTGGTCGAAATCGCGGCGAGGATGGCGTCGCGCGAAGGGCGGCCGTCGAGGCGGTCGAGGAATGCGAGGAAGAGCGATTTGCCGCCACGCAGCCGCACGGCCTCGAGCATCGCTTCCGGCCGCGGGTCGGCGCCATCTTCCGGTCCGGCGAGGAAGCGCGCGCGGATGTCGCCGTCGACTTTCACGCGGGAGAAGTCGAAATGCACGTCGCGGCTATCGGTGACGCCCGCATCGGCAAACAGGTCGATCAGGGCGCGGCTGCAGGCGAGGGCGCGCTCGACCCGCCGCGGACCGATGATGGCGGCCGCCGCGGCCATGACGGTATTGGGCGAATTACCCGCATCGCGGGCCGCCTCGGCCGCCGCGAGCGCCGGATCGCCCACCAGGTTCATCTCCGCCGCGATGGCGATGTCGAGCATCGCACGATCGTTTTCACTTGCGATTTCGTGCACCAGCGGCAGGGCGAAATTCGCTTGCAGCGGCTGCATGGCGAGGGCGAGCACGGAATGACCATGCACGCTCGTCACCTGGGTGCGCGGGTCCATGACGGTGGCGCCGGACTTGTCCTTCATGTTCTGGCGGGGAATGACCGCGCCGACCTGCCGGCGAAGCCCTGCGATCTGCATGTCGTAGGGCGCCGGCGCCTCGACGCTGGCAAGGGCGATTGCGGCCGGCAGCGCGAGCCCTTGATCGCTGGCGATCCAGGGCTTGAGCGCGAGATTGCCTCGGGCGGGAAAATCGGGCGCGATGCCGTTGAGCTTCATCACCGCCGCCAGCGCCGCGGGAATGTGCGCGATGTTCGTGACCACGGCGCCCTTTGCGGAGTAGACGGGCCGTTCTGGCGTGAACAGGGCGTCGACGCCGAAGGTGTCCATGAACCAGCGTTCTTTGTGCTCGGCGCTGTCCCCTGCGCCCGCCATGGCGCCGGCATGGCCCACCGGGCGGGTGAGCTTGGATTTCCAACGGCCGACCACGCAGGCGACGACGGGCTTGCCGAAATCGAGGTGCCGCTCGTAATAGCCGCCGGGCTCGCAGTACAGCACGGCGGCCTTGCTGCGATCGTCGTTCTTGAAGGCATGGGCGAAGTCGCGCGCCGCATAATGGATGTAGACGTCCTTGCCCGAGGAGATCAGCGTCGTCGTGCCCCAGCCTTCGGTCGCGAGATATTGCGCGATGGTGGTGGTGAAGCCGCCCGAATTCGACAGGATCGCGACCGAGCCCTTGAGCAGCGATTCGTCGGGATGATCGCCGCCCAACGCGCCGCCGATGCGAATGCGATGCCACGAATCCGCGACGCCGAGGGAGTTGGCGCCGAAGATATCGACTCCATTCGCCTGGCCGAGCGCACGGATCTCGCGCGCATCATGCACCGCGACTTTCTCGGTGATGATCATGATCTTCGTGAGATCGGGATTGACCCGGATGAGTTCGGCGACGCCGTCGCGCACGCCCGAGGGAGGCAGATAGACGACGCCGGTATTGAACGGGTGACCCGCGTCGAGGCCCTCGCGTACGTTGTTGAAGACGGGAATGTCCCCCTTGGCGGTCGCCAGCACCTGGCCGCGCCGCCCCGGCGACGTGCCGAAGGCGACATTGCCGCCGGAAAAGGCATGGCTCACCGGCGTGACCTGACGCGATTCGCCGCCGAGGATGTTGAGCACGCAGACCCGGTCGCGTGCGGTCGCGATATCGGCCAGGGAATTGACGCCGAGATAGTAGGCGAAACCCTCGATGCCTTTCTTGAACATCAACCGCCTCCGGAATTCCTCGCCCCGGCACGCGCAATGTCTGCGACCGAGACCTTCTGCATCAGGCGGCGCCGGTGATGCCGAGCTTGGCGGCGATGGCGGCGCGGCCGCCACGCTTCATCCAGTCGTCGATCCGCTTGGCGTAGTTCACGACCTCGGAAATCGCGCTGTCGAAGCCGAAGAAACGGTACGGCAGGCCGAGGCTGTCCAATGTCTCCGCAAGTGCGCCCATGCCGCGCACGAGATTGGGCCCGCCGCGGCCCACCACAACATAGAGCGGTGTGGCGCCGCTGCTGCTGAAATGCTCCCGCAACGCATCGCCCATGGCGCGGAAGGTTTCGTAGATGTCGGTGTTGTTGGATTTGCCGCCGATGATGAAGAGCACATTGGCTTGCTTCAGCCAGTGTTTGTAACAGATGCGTGCGACATCCTTCATCTTCTCATACGGCGGGTTGCCGCCGAAGTCCGAGGAAATGATCGCCGCTTCACCGAGTACCTCGGTGACCAGAGAATTGGCGCCGCCGCCGAAGGTCGGCGCGAGGATCGTGCCGCGGTCGTTGATCACGAATACGTCCGACTGACCCTGGTGGGTGCGCAGCTGGTTGACCTCGTGCTCGAAATCCGAGGTGTCGGCGGCAAAGAGATGATCCGGGAGCCCCAGCCGCTGCCAGCGCGGGTCGTCGCGGTCGAAGCCGCATTTGAAGTCGCAGGCGACCGGCGTGAGTCGGCCGTCCGGACCCGGGCGCATCCGGATCGGATTGAGCTCGAGCGTGGTCATGCCGTAATGGTGCATCAGTTCCCACAGCTTCGGCAGGTGCTGCACGAGGGGCGAAATCAGCTCGCGCGGCGCGCCGATGTCCGACAGCGCATTCGCCACCACGAACGCCTTGAGCCCGGTCAGCGCTTCGAACGGCACGTTGGCTATGACATTTTTGTCGAGCTCTTCGATCTCGACGCCGCCCTTGTGGGTCAGGGTCATCGCCGGCGCCCGGAACTCGGTGGAATCGTCGATCGCGAAATAGACCTCGTGCTCGGCCGGCACGCCGGCCTCGAACGTCACTCCGTTGGCCTTGGCCAGGACATTGCCGTGGCGATGCTCGGCGAAATAGAGCCGTTCCTTTTCCTGGAGCGCGGTCTTGAGGTCGCGCGCCTGGCCGACCAGCCCCGCCTTGCCCTTCTTGCCCACGCCGCCTTTGAACAAGGGCTTGATGAAAATCAGCTTGTGGCGATCGATCAGGCTCTGGATCTCGTCCTCCGACGCGCCCGGCCCGAGCACCTCGGTGGCCGGAAAATCGACGTGCGCGAGGAGTTTCGCGCCATGGAGCATTCCCGTGATCTGCATGGGGCCTCCGCGTCCGAAGCGCATCCCTCCGAGGAACTCAGCCTGCGCCGGCCGAGGCTGAGTGTCAACAATTCTTGACGTCAAAACATATTGACGAATGGCCTGAAATCGCAAATTCTAGGGCTGCGCTACCTGACCCGTCATCCGAACACGTCATCCGGACGTCTGAAGGACCGCCCATGCCGACCGTCTTTCCGTTCTCCGCGATCGTCGCACAGGAGGAGATGACGCTGGCGTTGCTGATCGCGGCCGTCGATCAGTCGGTGGGCGGCGTGCTCGTGTTCGGCGATCGCGGCACCGGGAAATCCACCGCGGTGCGTTCCTTGGCGGCGCTGCTTCCGAAGATGCAGGTGGTGGCGGGCTGCCCTTATGGCTGCGACCCCGAAGGCCGAGGCCCCTGCGTGCACGCCTGCGAGTCGCGCGCCGCCAACGGTAAAACGAAGAGCCGTTCGGTCCCGGTTCCGGTCGTCGATCTCCCGCTCGGGGCGACCGAGGACCGGGTGGTGGGCGCGCTCGACCTGGAGCGGGCGCTCGCCCACGGGGTGAAGGCCTTTGAGCCCGGGCTGCTGGCGCGGGCGCACCGTGGATTTCTCTATATCGACGAGGTCAACCTGCTCGAGGACCATATCGTCGATCTGCTGCTCGACGTCGCAGCGTCCGGCGAAAACGTGGTCGAGCGCGAGGGCCTCAGCATTCGCCATCCCGCGAGGTTCGTGCTGGTCGGAACCGGCAATCCGGAGGAGGGCGAACTGAGGCCGCAACTCCTCGATCGGTTCGGCCTGTCGGTCGAGGTCAAGACGCCTGGAAGCATCGCAACGCGTATCGAGATCGTGCGCCGCCGCGACGCCTTCGACCGAGATCCCGAGGCGTTCGCACAGAAATGGAAGGCGCAGGACGGCGTCGTACGCAAGCGCATCACCGCGGCGCGGGAGCGGCTTCCCGCGGTGACCGTACCGGACGAGGCGATGGCGCGGGCCGCCGAACTCTGTATGCGCCTCGGCGTCGACGGCCTGCGCGGCGAACTCACCTTGATCCGTGCGGCGCGTGCGCTCGCCAGCCTCGAAGGCGTAGGGAGCGTCACCGACGCGGAACTGCGTCGCGTCGCGGCGAGCGCGCTGCGCCATCGCCTGCGACGCAATCCGCTCGACGAGGCGGGCTCCACCGTGCGGGTCGAGCGCGCCGTCGCGGAGGTCATTCCGGCATGATGCCGAGCGACATCTCACGGTGGTCGGATGCCATCCTGGCAGCGATGCTGTTTGCCGTCGACCCCACTGGGATCGGAGGCGTGGCGGTTCGCGCCTCTCCCGATCCGGTTCGCGACCGCTGGCTGGCGATCCTCGCCGACATGCTGCCGGCCGCGGCACCGCGGCGCCGGCTTCCGCTCAACATCGCAGACAGCCGCCTGCTCGGTGGGCTTGATCTCTCCGCAACGCTGCGGGCCGGTCGTCCTGTTGCCGAACGCGGCCTCCTGGTCGAAGCGGACGGCGGCATCGTGGTGGTCGCCATGGCGGAACGGCTGTCACGGGGAACCGCCGCGCGATTGGCGGCTGTCATGGATACCGGCGAGGTGATCGTCGAGCGCGACGGCATCGCGGCACGTCATCCGGTGCAGTTCGGCATCGTCGCCCTCGACGAAGGCGTCGACGACGAGCGACCGCCGGAATCCATGCTCGATCGCCTCGGGATTCACCTGCGCCTCGCGGGCATGCGATCGGCCGAGGGTGCCGAGACGCCGGCGTCTGCCGCCGATGTCGCGGCAGCGCGGCGGCGGCTCGCGACCGTCACCTTCGATGAGGAAGTCGTCAATTCACTGTGCGAAGCCTCGCTCGCGCTTGGAATTGGTTCGCTGCGCGCACCGATCCTCGCCTTGCGGGTCGCGGGGGCGAGCGCCGCGCTGGCGGGACGCGACCGGGTCGGAACCGAGGATATCACGGCGGCGGCGCGCCTGGTGCTCGCGCCGCGCGCGACTCGGCTTCCGGTGCAAGAGGAAGAGGAGGATGCGGGCGGTGATGCGCAGGACGCTCCGGCCGGCGGCGATGAGCAGGCCGCAAAAGACCAATGCGAGAGTCGGGAATCGCTGGATGACATCGTTCTCGCGGCGGCACAGGCCGCGATGCCAGCGGACGTTTTGGCGCGCCTCAGGTGCTCTCAAGCCGTGCGCGTGCATCGGCCTTCCTCGGGACATGCCGGCATGCTCCGCCTGTCGTCTCGCCGCGGCACGCCGATCGGCGCGCGGCGGGGCGAGCTTCGCTCCGGCGCCCGACTGAATGTCATCGAAACGCTGCGCGCGGCGGTGCCGTGGCAGGGCATTCGGCGCCGCGAGCGGAGGGGAGCCTCCGCGGAGGGACACCCGCAGCGTATCGACGTTCGCCATCAGGACTTCCATGTCGCGCGCTTCCGGCAGCGCACCGAGACCACCACCATTTTTGTCGTCGACGCGTCGGGCTCGACCGCCCTCAACCGCCTCGCCGAGGCGAAGGGTGCGGTGGAATATCTGCTCGCCGATTGTTACGTGCGGCGGGACCGCGTGGCGCTCATCTCGTTCCGCGGTTCGTCCGCTGAGCTGCTGCTGCCCCCGACGCGTTCGCTGGCCCGGGCGAAACGAGGCCTCGCCGGCTTGCCCGGCGGGGGCGGAACGCCCCTGGCGGCGGGCATCGACGCCGCCCGCGGCCTCGCCGATGAGCTGCAACGACGCGGCGAAACCCCCACCACGGTGTTCCTCACCGACGGCCGCGCCAACATCGCCCGCGACGGCACGGCGGGCCGCGGTCGCGCCGAGGACGACGCGCTGGCCGCAGCCCGGCTCATTCACAGCTGCGGTGTCGGTGCGCTGTTGATAGATACCGCGCCCCGCGCGACGCCATTCGCGCAGTGCCTTGCGACCGAGATGGGGGCGGTCTATGTGGCGCTGCCTTACGCCGAGGCAGCCGCGGTGTCGAAGGTCGTCCGGGCCAGCGCCGAACTGCGGCGTTCCGGGGCGGCGGGTGGCTGAGGTCGCATTTGCGGTGTGGAGTTCACGCCATGATGCGTGCGATCGCACGTGTCCCCTCGGCGACGAGATAGTCGCGAAATGCCACGGCCGCCGGCGAGAGGTGCTTGCGCTCGCGGTGGACGGCGTACCAGTCTCGCATCACCGGCATGCCGCTCACCGGCAGCACGACGAGACGATGGGTCGATGTCTCCAGGCCGACGGTGTGCAGCGACAGAAAGCTGACGCCCATTCCCGCCATCACCGCCTGCTTGATGGTCTCGTTCGAGCCGGTCTCGATCAGTTCCGCCGGACGGAATCGTTGCGCCGAGAACGCCCGCTCCATGGCGTCCCGTGTGCCGGATCCGCGCTCTCGGATCAGGAATGTCTCCGCCGCGAGGTCCGCCAGCTTCAGGCGTCGCCGCCGGGCGAGGGGATGGTCGGGCGGCGCGACGATCGCGAGCGGATGCCGCGCGAACGGGACGGCGACGGTGTCGAGCTCCCGAGGCGCCTGGCCCATGACCGCAAGGTCGATCGCATTCTCTGCGAGCGCACGGACCACGGCCTCCCGGTTGTCGACCGTCAGGCGGATCCGAAGAGCGGAATAACGCCGCCGAAACTGCGCCAGCAGGTGGGGCGCAAAGTACTCCGCCGTCGTCGTTGCCGCGATCTGGAGCTGGCCCGAACCCCCGCCCTTGAGGCTCTCCATCGCTTCGTCGGCGATGCGCAGCCGCGCCAGCACGTCGCGCACATGCTCCCACAATTCGACGCCGGCGGCGGTGAGGTGGGTTCGACGTCCCATGCGCTCGAACAACGGCATTCCCACCTCGAGCTCGAGCTCCTTGAGCCCGATCGAAACGGCGGGCTGGGTGACGGCGAGCTCCTCGGCGGCGCGGCCGAAGTGCAGGTGCCGCGCGGCCGCGGCGAAGATGCGCAGCTGTCTGAGGGTGACGCGGTCCAGCATGGATATCTTTCGATTCGCTTATTCAAAGTATTAGATCATTTAAATTGTGCTTATGGAAGGCGCCGCTACATTACGCCGACTTTCATCGGGAGGATTTCGTCGAATGGGCGCAAGTGACGCAAGCGGCAGCATCGTCGATCCGCGGGAGCGCTACCGTGCGGGGGTCTTGAAGTATGCCCAGATGGGTTACTGGCAGCCCGACTACGTGCCTTCCGATACCGACGTGCTGGCGGTGTTCCGAATTACCCCGCAGGACGGTGTCGATCCCGAGGAAGCCGCCGCGGCCGTCGCCGGCGAATCGTCGACCGCAACCTGGACGGTCGTTTGGACCGACCGCCTGACGGCGTGCGAGCGCTACCGCGCGAAGGCCTACGATCTGCAGCCGGTTCCCGGGTCGCCTGGGCAGTTCTTCGCCTATATCGCCTACGACCTCGACCTCTTCGAGCCCGGGTCGATCGCCAACCTCACGGCCTCGATCATCGGAAACGTGTTCGGGTTCAAGCCGCTCAAAGCCCTGCGGCTGGAGGACATGCGCATCCCGGTGGCCTACGTGAAGACCTTCAGCGGTCCGCCGACCGGGATCGTCGTCGAGCGCGAACGTCTCGACAAGTTCGGGCGCCCGCTGCTCGGCGCCACCGTCAAGCCGAAGCTCGGCCTGTCGGGCAAGAACTATGGGCGCGTGGTCTACGAGGCGCTCAAGGGCGGCCTCGACTTCACCAAGGACGACGAGAACATCAACAGCCAGCCCTTCATGCATTGGCGCGACCGCTTCCTCTATTGCATGGAGGCGGTCAACCGCGCGCAGGCGGCGACCGGCGAGATCAAGGGGACGTATCTCAACGTCACCGGCGCCACGATGGAGGACATGTACGAGCGCGCCGAATTCGCGAAGGAGCTCGGCAGTGTGATGGTGATGATCGATCTCGTCATCGGCTACACGGCAATCCAGTCGATGTCGAAATGGGCGCGCCGCAACGACATGATCCTGCATCTGCATCGCGCCGGGCATTCCACCTATACGCGGCAAAAGTCGCACGGCGTGTCGTTCCGCGTCATCTCGAAATGGATGCGGCTCGCAGGCGTCGACCACATCCACGCCGGCACCGTGGTCGGCAAGCTCGAGGGCGATCCGAATTCGGTGCAGGGCTTCTACAACGTGCTCCGCGAGGACCGCAACCCGAAGGACCTGCAGCGCGGGCTGTTCTTCGACCAGGACTGGGCGAGCACGCGCCGGGTCATGCCGGTGGCGTCCGGCGGCATCCATGCCGGCCAGATGCATCAACTCCTGAGCTATCTCGGCGAGGATGTCGTGCTGCAGTTCGGCGGCGGAACGATCGGGCATCCGATGGGCATCCAGGCCGGCGCGACCGCGAACCGGGTGGCGCTCGAAGCGATGGTGCTCGCCCGCAACGAAGGGCGCGACATCTGGAACGAGGGCCCGGCGATCCTGGAAAACGCCGCGCAACACTGCGCCCCCCTGAAGGCGGCGCTCGATACCTGGGGCGACATCACCTTCAACTATGCGTCGACCGACACGCCGGACTTCGTTCCGACGGCAACGGCCGCGTGAGGAGAGAGCGATGCGCGTCACTCAAGGCACCTTCTCGTTCCTACCCGATCTCACCGACGTGCAAATTCGCGCCCAGATCGAATACTGCCTCGCTCAGGGCTGGGCGGTATCGGTGGAATATACCGACGACCCGCATCCCCGAAACGTCTATTGGGACATGTATGGCCATCCGATGTTCGACCTCAGGGACGCGGCCGGCGTCATGACGGAAGTGGAAGCCTGCCGCCGCACCTTTCCGGATCACTACGTCAAGGTGAACGCCTTCGATTCGACTCACGGATGGGAGTCGCTGCGGCTTTCGTTCCTGGTCAACAGGCCGAAGCAGGAACCGAGCTTCGCGTTGTCCCGCCAGGAAGCGGCCGGCCGAAGCCTCCGCTACACCACCCGGACGCAACCAGCCAACTGACGGGAGCGCCGCCACCGTGCCGGAGGCCCAGGCCATACTGGCTCAGGACACTGCAACGCTCGATCTCGACGGGCTGTATCGCCAATCGAATGTCGGGGACACGCTGGATGCGCTCGATCGCGAGCTGATCGGACTGGCCCCGGTCAAGCGCCGCGTGCGCGAGATCGCGGCGCTTCTGCTCGTCGAAAAGCTGCGCCGCTCCGTCGGGCTGCAGGCGGATCCGCCGCCGCTTCACATGAGCTTCACCGGGAATCCGGGCACCGGCAAGACCACCGTCGCCATGCGGATGGCGTCGCTGCTCCACGGCCTCGGATACACCCGCAAGGGCCATCTGGTGGCGGTGACGCGTGACGACCTCGTGGGCCAGTACATCGGCCACACCGCGCCGAAGACCAAGGAGGTTCTCAAACGCGCCATGGGCGGCGTGTTGTTCATCGACGAAGCCTATTACCTCTACCGGCCGGAAAACGAACGCGACTACGGTCAGGAGGCGATCGAGATCCTGCTCCAGGTGATGGAAAATCAGCGCGACGACCTGGTCGTGATCCTGGCCGGCTACAAGGACCGGATGGAACGGTTCTTTTCGTCCAACCCCGGCATGGCGTCACGGGTGGCGCACCACATCGACTTTCCCGACTATGACGACGACGAGCTGTTCGCCATCGCCGAGCTGATGCTCGAATCGCATGCACTACGAGCTCGACGCCGACGCCGCGGAAGCCATGCGGGAATACATCAGGCTGCGTCGATCCCAGCCCCGCTTCTCCAATGCGCGTTCGATCCGCAATGCCATCGACCGGGCGAGGCTTCGCCATGCCAACCGGCTGTTCGAGCGCCGCACCACCGCGATCGTCCAGAGAGGCGTTGATGACAATCGCAGCCGAAGACATCCGCAGCAGCCGCATTTTCTGCGGGAGCCCCGTGATGACGCTCCGCGCACTGATCTTCGACGTGGACGGCACGCTCGCGGATAACGAGGAGCTCCACCGGCGGGCTTTCAACGCCGCCTTCGCGGAGCATGGACTGACCTGGCACTGGGGCCGGCGCGTTTATGCGCGACTTGCTCAAGACCGCGGAGGCAAGGAACGCATCACGGATTTCGTCGGCCGGCTTCGCCTGCCGGCCGACGAGGCCGCGTCTCTCGCGCAGCGCGTCCCGAAAATCCATCGGACCAAGACTCTCCTCTATGCCCGCCTGCTCGAATCGGGGGCGGTGTTGCGGCCGGGCGTCGAGAGGTTGCTGAATGCGGCGCGCGGCGCCGGTTTGAAGCTCGCCGTCGCCACGACCACCACGCGTGAAAACGTCGGCACGCTGCTCGATGCGGCATTCGGCAAGAGCGCCGGGCCACGCTTCGACGTCATCGCGGCAGGAGACGTGGTCGAGCGCAAGAAGCCGGCACCGGATATCTATCATCATGCCCTCGATCTGCTCGGCCTGCCGGCTCGGGCCTGCATCGCCTTCGAGGACTCCGGGGTCGGCGTGCGGGCCGCGAGGGCGGCGGATCTCTTTACCGTGGTGACGCCGACGCAGTGGACGAAGGACGACGACTTCACCCTGGCCAATGTCAGGTTCGAGAATCTCGACGACGTCGACGGGCTGGACGGGCTTCGCCACGCGCACGCCGCTTGGCTCTTCAGGAGCGGGGAGGCGGCATGAAGACCAGGGCCCTCATTTTCGATGTGGACGGAACGCTCGTCGACACCGAGGAGCTGCACCGGCGGGCCTTCAACCAGGTTTTCATGGAGTTCAACGTCGATTGGGAATGGACCCCCGAGCTCTACGCCGAGCTGTTGAATTACTCCGGTGGTGCCGACCGGCTTGCGGCCTACATTCAGCGGCGTGAAATGCAGGCATCCGAAAAGGCCTATCTGCGCGAGATCGTTCCGATGATGCATCGCGAGAAGACGCAGATTTACACGGAGCTCGTGCGCGACGCCGCGCTGCGGCCGCGAACCGGCACCGCGCGTCTGATCGGCGAGGCGATCGGCGCAGGACTTCAGGTCGGCCTCGTCGCGACCTCCGCATTTCCCGATGTGCGTGACCTGCTGACGGCGACGCTCGGCGAGCCGATTGCCGCCGTGCTCGACCCCATCGTGTGCGCCGACCAGGTAGCGAACAAGAAGCCGGCGCCGGACCTCTATCAGTTGGCGGTCAACATGCTCCGGGTGCCGGCGTCCGCCTGCGTCGCCTTCGAAGACTCGGCAAACGGGCTGGCCGCCGCGCAGCAGGCGTCGCTCTTCACGATCGTGACGCCGAGCCGTTGGACCACAGGCCAGGACTTCTCGGGAGCGAATCTCCTGCTGCCGTCGCTGGGAGATCCCGATCGTCCGCTGGAGCGATCGCAGGCCGCCTTGATCGGCGGCGACAGTTACGTCACGCTTTCAACGATCGACGGCCTGCGCAGCGGTGCGTTCCGCGGAGACACGGGTCCCGCGGAAACGTACGTAACGACGCTGGACGAGCCCAGGTTCGCCGACGCCAAACCCAGAGATGGTTGAAACGGGTTCGTCGCGGCAATAACCAAAACAGGGGGAGAACGCCATGGTCGCCGATCGGATGACGCTTTCGCGGCTTTCTCGCCGCGCAAGCGCAGCGCCACGGGGATGTCTCGGGCGACCTGAGTGCGCTGATCCTCGACGTCGCGACCGCTTGCCGGCAGATTGCCGAAAAGGTCCGTGACGGCGCCCTCGGCGGAGTCACGGGGAGCGCAACGACGCTCAATTCCCAGGGCGAACTGCAACAGACGCTCGACATCTTCGCCGACCGCATCTTTCGGCAGTCCAATGAGGCCGCCGGCCGGGTGGCAGCCGTGCTGTCGGAGGAAATGGAAACGCCGGTCGTGGTGGGGCGGGGGAAGTCCGCGGAAAATATCTGCTTGCTTTCGATCCGCTGGACGGTTCCTCGAACATCGACGTCAACGTTTCGGTCGGCAGCATTTTCTCCATTCTCCGCGCCGATCCCTCGGAAGATGTCGACTTGACGGAGCAGTTCCTGCAGCCGGGGACCCGTCAGGTCTGCGCCGGCTACGCGATCTACGGTCCCGCGACGATGCTGGTGCTCAGCCTGGGGCAGGGGGTGCATCGGATTCACGCTCGAGCCGCAGCTCGGCATGTTTTTCCTCACTCACCCATCGATGACGAATTCCGTCTTCAGCAAAGGAATTCGCCATCAACGTCTCGAACTGCCGCTTCTGGGAGCCGGCGGTGAAGCGCTATGTCGACGAATGCCTGGCCGGGAAGGCCGGCCCGCGAGGCAAGGACTTCAACATGCGATGGATCGCATCGCTGGTGGCGGAAATTCACCGCATCCTCATGCGCGGCGGGATTTTTCTCTATCCGCGCGACCGCAAGGAGCCGGCGCGAGCCGGGCGGCTGCGGCTGCTCTACGAAGCAAATCCGGTGTCGTTCATCGTCGAGCAGGCCGGCGGCGGCGCGATCTCGGGCTACGAACGCATTCTCGATGTCGAGCCCACGCAGCTTCATCAGCGGATCGGGTTGATCTTCGGGGCGCAGGAGGAGGTGGAGCGCGTTGCGGTCTATCATCGCGAGCAGCGCCTGCCCCAGGAAGACAGCCCGCTGTTCGCAAGCCGGGGCCTCTTTCGTACCCCCGCCTGAGACCGAGCGGAGGCCGGGGCATCATGTCGGTCAAACATCCCATCGTCGCGGTGACCGGCTCGTCGGGGGCCGGCACCACATCCGTGATGCGCACCTTCGCGCAGATTTTCCGGCGGGAAGGAGTGACCGCCGCATTCATCGAGGGCGACAGCTTTCACCGCTACAACCGTGCGGAGATGCAAGGCCGGATGGCCAAGGCCCTCAAGAAGGGCAACCACCAGCTCAGCCATTTCGGCCCGGAAGCCAATCTGTTCGCGGAACTCGAGCAACTGTTCCGCTCCTATGGAGCGAGCGGAAGCGGTAGGCGCCGCAGATATCTCCATGACCCCGAGGAGGCGGCTCCCTTCGGCCAGGAAGCCGGAACATTCACGCCCTGGGAGGAGCTGCCGCCCACCACCGATGTTTTGTTCTACGAGGGCCTTCACGGAGCGGCCGTCAGCGGGGACATCGATGTCGGCCGCCACGTCGATCTTCTGATCGGTGTCGTTCCCGTCATCAATCTCGAATGGATTCAGAAGCTGCACCGGGACAAGCTGTCCCGCGGCTATACGACCGAGGCGGTGACCGAGACGATCCTGCGGCGGATGCACGACTACGTGCATTACGTCTGCCCGCAATTCTCCCGCACGCACATCAATTTCCAGCGTGTTCCCGTGGTCGACACCTCCAACCCGTTCATCGCCCGCCACGTGCCGGCGCCGGACGAAAGCATGTTGGTGATCCGCTTCGCCAATCCCCGCGGCATCGATTTTCCCTATCTGCTGTCGATGCTGCACGACTCCTTCATGTCGCGGCCGAACACCATCGTCTGTCCGGGCGGCAAGATGGATCTCGCGATGCAGCTCATCTTCACGCCGATGATCTGGCGGCTGATGGAGCGCCGCAGGCAGGCATTCGGTACGTGAGTTCTCGGCCCGAACGAGCCCAAGCGCCGCCGCGATTGATCGGGATCGCGACGCGCCCTATTGCTGTCAGATTGTGTAGTCCGGCCGAGATCCGCGATGTGGAATACGGAAGAACCGATCTGGGAGGTTGACGGCCGCGACTGGCCCAATCGCGGGGCGAGCCGGTTCGTGAAGGCCGCCGGCCTGCGCTGGCACGTGCAGCAGGCGGGAGATGGACCCGCCGTCCTGCTCGTTCATGGCACCGGCGCCTCGGCGCATACGTTTCGCGACCTCATACCGCTCCTCGCCGACCGCTTTACCGTGATTGCACCCGATCTGCCCGGCCACGGGTTTACCGACAGGCCGCCGTTTCGCGAGCTGTCGCTGGAAGGCATGAGCAGAGCCCTCACGGGTTTGCTGGATAAGCTCGGGGTGCGGCCGATGCTCGTAGCCGGGCATTCCGCCGGCGCGGCGATTCTGGTCCGCATGAGTCTCGACGGCGCCGTTTCCCCCGACGTCATCGTGAGCCTCAATGGGGCGCTGCTGCCGCTGCGCGGCATGCCCCGGCACTTGTTTGCGCCCGCCGCGCAGCTGGCGGCGCGCCTGCCGCTGCTGCCCCAGCTGATGGCGCGCCGGGCGTCCGATCCGGAAATGATCCGCAAGTTGATCCGAGGCAGTGGATCGAAAATCGATGCCCGCGGGATCGAGCTCTACCGGCGGTTGGCTTCGAACCCGTCCCATGTGTCGGCAGCGTTCGGCATGATGGCGAATTGGGACCTCGACGCGCTTGTCCGCGATCTCCCGCGGCTGCGGACGAAGCTCGTGATCGTCATCGGAGGCAATGACCTGATGGTCCCGCCGCAGGAACAGCGCGCGGTCCGCAAGCTCCTGCCCGGCACGGAAATCGTGGCGATGCCGGGCCTCGGCCATCTTGCTCATGAAGAGCGGCCGAGGGAGATCGCGGACCTGCTGAACCGCCTTGCGGGTCCGGCCGCGGACGGCGGGGTGGCGCCCCTGTCGCGATGAGTTGACGGCCGGTTGCGAGAGTTCGCTCCCGTAACCCAACCCCTTTTGACAGCGCAACGGCAAACATCTTTGCGCTCGCGTCGAGTGTCAACTATGTGTTACACTCAATTTCATGTGGCGGTTGACACATGAGGTGGAAAAACGCCCGCCGGCGCCGGCGGACTCCCGCCCGCATGCCGTCGTCATCGGCAGCGGGTTCGGTGGGCTCGCGGCGGCGGTCCGGCTGGGGGCGCGCGGCTATCGTGTCACGGTATTGGAACGGCTCGACGCCCCGGGCGGCCGCGCCTATGTCTTTCGCCAGGACGGCTTCACCTTCGACGCCGGCCCGACCATTGTCACCGCCCCGTTTCTCCTGGAGGAACTCTGGTCCCTGTGCGGCCGCCGCATGGCCGACGACATCGACATGCGCTCGATCTCGCCGTTCTATCGCATCGTCTTCGACGACGGCACGGTCTTTCATGCCAGCGCCGACGCCGCGGCGATGCGGGCCGAAGTCGCCAAGTTTTCTCCCGCCGATGTCGCCGGCTTCGAGCGTTTCATGAAGATCAGCGAGGCCATTTTCCGGGTCGGCTTCGAGCGGCTCGGCCACGTCGCGTTCGATTCGCTTTCCGACATGGCTCACATCGTGCCGGACATGCTTCGGCTGTCGAGCTTCCGGACGGTTCATGGTCTGGTGTCGCGATACATTCGTGATCCCCGGCTGCGGATCGTGTTCAGTTTCCATCCGCTTCTCATCGGCGGCAATCCGTTCCGGGCAAGCTCCATCTATTGCCTGATCCCGTTCCTCGAGAAGCATTGGGGCGTGCATTTCGTGATGGGCGGAACCGGGCGCCTGATCCAGGCGCTGACGCGTCTGATCGAAGGGCAGGGCGGCGCCGTCCGCTGCAATGCCGAGGTGACCGCCATCGAGGTCAAGGGTCGCACCGCCACTGGCGTCCGCCTGGCGTCCGGCGAGCAGATCGCGGCCGACATCGTCGTCTCCAACGCGGATTCGGCCTGGACCTATCGATACCTCGTGCCACCCTCCGCGCGCCGCCGCTGGACCGACCGCCGCATCGCCCGCGCCCGCTATTCCATGAGCCTGTTCGTCTGGTATTTCGGCACACGCCGGAAATATCCGGAGGTTGCGCATCACACGATCCTGCTCGGGCCGCGCTACCGGGAACTGCTGCGCGACATCTTCGATCGCAAGGTTCTCGCAAACGACTTCAGCCTGTATCTGCATCGGCCGACCGCGACCGATACTTCGCTGGCACCGCCGGGGTGCGATGCCTTCTACGTGCTCTCGCCGGTGCCGCATCTCGCCAGCGGCATCGACTGGCACAGCACCGCCGAGCCTTATCGGCGCGCCATCGCACGACGCTTGAGCGAAACGCTGTTGCCGGACTTCGAGCGCGACATCGTGACTTCCCGGCTGATGACGCCGATCGATTTTCACGAGCGGCTGTCCTCGATCCATGGAGCCGCCTTCGGCCTCGAGCCCGTGCTGCGCCAGAGCGCATGGTTCAGGCCGCACAATCGCAGCGAAGAGGTCGATCGCCTCTTCCTGGTCGGGGCCGGGACCCATCCCGGTGCCGGTCTCCCCGGCGTGCTCTCCTCGGCACGGGTTCTCGATAGCGTGGTGCCTGATGCAAAGCTATTTGTCTGACCGTGACAGCAAGGCCACCGAAGACTTGGCTGCCTGTCGAGAGACCCTGCGGGCGGGGTCGCGGACGTTTCTTGCCGCGTCTTACGCTTTGCCGCGTGCGGTGAGCGATCCCGCCTGCGCGCTCTATGCGTTCTGCCGGATGGCGGACGATGAGATCGACCTCGGCGACGGCGGCCCCGACGCGCTCATGAGGCTGCGCGAACGGCTCGATCATATCTATGCGCGCCGCCCCTCGTCGTTCCCCGCGGACCGCGCCTTTGCCGATGTGGCCTGGCGTTTCGCGATCCCTCGCGCGCTGCCCGACGCCCTGCTGGAGGGCTTTGCCTGGGACGCCCAGCGGCGGCGTTACGAAACGATCAACGAACTCAATGCCTATGCCGTTCGCGTCGCGGGAACCGTCGGCGCGATGATGGCGATGCTGATGGGACAGCGCGGCCCGGACGCGGTCGCCCGCGCCTGCGCGCTCGGCGTCGGCATGCAGCTCACCAACATTGCACGCGACGTCGGCGAGGACGCGCGGGCGGGACGGCTCTATCTGCCGCTCGCATGGTTGCGTGAGGTCGGCATCGATGCCGACGACTTCCTGTCGCGACCCCTCCCTTCCGCAGCGTTGCGCGCCGTGGTGTCGCGGCTGCTGCGCGCCGCCGACCTGCATTACGCGAGCAGCGAGGCGGGCATCGCGCAGCTTCCGGTGGCGTGTCGGATCGGGATCATGGCGGCGCGTGTGCTCTATGCGGAGATCGGGCGCGAGGTCGAGCGTGCCGATTGCGATTCAGTGGACCATCGCGCCGTGGTGTCGTCGAAGCGCAAGGCGCTGCTCATCCCGCGCGTCATGCGCGCCGTGATGACGCAGGCGTCCGCCCCACCGGTCGTGTTGCCCCAGGCCGCTTTTCTGGTCGACGCCGTCGCCCGGGCGCCCGTTGCGCCGGCGCGGCGCCGCGATGAAACGCGGGTGCCGTTGTGGGATCTCGATCGGCGCCTGGTGTGGCTCATCGCCCTGTTCGAGCGGCTGGAGCGGCGGCAGCAGACGGGTCAATCGTTTTCCGCGGCCGATCCGGGGTAAGTCGGAAACGGCGGCGGGTTCAGGATGATCGCCGGAATGCGTGACCGAGTGAGTGCGAGGTTGGAATGGAAAGCGGACTTCTCGGCTTCATGGAGATGTTCATCATCCTCGCCTTTGCGCTCGGCTGGGGCGTCCTCGAACTCGTGACGATGCGCCTGGACAAGAAACGGGAGGCCGCGCGGAAGCGGTCAGAAGTTGACGAGGGGCGGACGGAGCCATCATGAATCCGGGATCGGCCGCGGTTTTCGAGCCCGCATTCGCGGCATGCGGAAGGGCAGGAGCATGCGCACCCACGGCGCTCGGAACCGGTCGAGCGAGAGGCTTTCATGCATCGCCTGGGTGCGCTCGCCCAGGATGTGAGTGTCGATGAGCGAGCGCGCGTAGAATGGCGCGTCTTCCAGGGTTCTGACGACGGACGCCGCGTGATCGCGATCCGCGCGCGTGTTGCGGTCGACGCGCCACAGCGTCGACGGCAGTTGCCGGACCGGCGGCTTGCGCATCGAGACCGCGGCACCTGCCGAATCGAATTGGAGGGCGAGGGACAGGTTGGTCCCGTCCCGGCGCTCGATGTCGTAAAGCACCGCCGTACGGTCGGGCAGGCAGGCGCGCGACCAGTCCCAACGGCGAAAGCCTGCTTCTAGAGGTTGGTCACCGCAATTGGCATCCAGATAGCCGCGGCCCGTCCATTGGAGATGGGGGGCGCCGAATGTGGCCTCGATCTGCGCCATCGGCGCGATCGGCCACCAGCCGTGATGTCCGTCGCCGTCGAGGGGGTAGACCCGTCCGGTCATTGCGGCGGGACGGATCCGGATTGTGCCACGGAGGCGCGAGGGGATCGGCACGGTCACTTCATCGATCGAGATCGTCAGTGTATCGCCGTCCCACCACAGCGCGCTCGGCCCGATGGCGAGCGACGTCGCGGTCTGGTGGAGGTTCGCACGCGTGCGTTCGGTCATTGTCCAGCGGCCGCCGCGTTCGCCGTAAAGCGCGACGTTGATCGCGCAGTGATCGAGCGGATCGGCCGGGCCGCGGGCGCGTCGGCGCGCGTAATAAGGCGAGAAGACGCTGCCCAGAAATGCAATGACGGTAACGCCATGGCGGCCGTCATCGCTCATCCCGTCGACGTACCACCACGCGTAGCCGTCGGGCGCGACCGGCTGGTCGAATCGAGGTCTTCCAGAAAGGCTGCTGCGCAGAGCTGTCCTGACAACGCCGCCATCGGGACGCCCGGGCCCGGATGGGTGCTGCCGCCCGTCAGATAAGTCCGGGAATCCGGGTGCGCGCCCCCGGGCGGCGGAACGAGGCCATCCATCCGTGCGAGGCCGCCCCGTAAAGCGCACCGCCGGTCGCCGGGAACATGCGATGGAAATCCGCCGGCGACGTCGCGATTGGCGGAGCCTGTTCCCGCAGCCTCAGGCCGCACCGTTCCAAACGCGCCATCATTCGCTGCCTGCATGTGTCGATCTCCGCTTGCGAATAGGAATGGACGTCGCCGTCCGGGGGCGCGTTGACGAGGCAGAACAGCGGCTCCGCCGCGGCCGGCCGGGAACGCGCGGCGGACCGGGCCGGGGCGCAGATATAGACGGTGGGATCGGCGGGCAGCCGACGGCAGGTCAGGTCCTCGAATTCGGCGCGGTAATTTTCAGAAAAGAAGACGTTGTGGTGGGAGAGGGGGAAGTCGTCGGCCGTCGCGGACATGGCAAAAGTCATCGCCGACAGCGAACGCTGCGCGGGCGCGATCGTCGTCCCGGCGCCGCTGACGGCACGGCCGAATTGTCCGGACGAGATCGCTGCCGTATCGGCATTGACCACGACGGCCGACGATGAGATGCGCTCGCCGCTCGTGAGGGTGATCCCGGCGACCGCGCCACCCTCGAGCCTGATCGACGCGGCTTCGGTGCCGAACAGAAATCTCGCCCCGTGCTTTTGCGCCAGCGCCGCCAGCGCCGCCGCGACGCGAAACATGCCCCCCTTCACGAGCCAGACGCCCTCTTGCTCGACGTGGGCGACCAGCATCAGCGTGGCGGGCGCGCGGAATGGCGACGAGCCGCAATAGGTGGCGTAGCGGGCGAACAGCTGGCGCAGGCGGGGATCGTGGAAGTGTTCGCCGAGTGCCTGCCAAAGCGTCGTGAAGGGGGAGATGCGCGCGAGATCTCCGAGGCCGCGCAGGCCGGCAGTCCGGGTGAGCGAGAAAACACTTGGCCGCTGGGTCTTCATGAAGGCGTCGCGCAAGGTCAGATAGACCCGTTCGGCGCGGCGGGAGAAGTCGAGATAGCCGCGCGCGTCCAGCGGGCCGGCGAACGCGGCGATGGCATCCGCAGTGCGGCGGCGATCGCAAAACAAGTCGAGCTGCTGCTCTGCGTCCCAGGCGTGGCGGGCAAGCAATTCCGTCTTTTCGAGCGTGACGTAATCATCGAGCGCGGCCCCGGCCTCGGCAAAGATGTGCTCGAACACCCACCGCATCGTGAACACCGTGGGTCCGACATCGAGCTGCGCCTCGCCGACGGCGACTTCCCGCATCTTCCCGCCGGGAGCCGACGCGCGTTCCACCACCAGCACCTCGACGCCGCGGCTAGCCAGCACCAGCGCCGCAACCAGTCCGCCGATGCCCGCACCGACGACGATCGCCTTGGAGGCGGACATGGAACGTCCTCAGCTGCCTTGTCAGACCGTCAATATGACGTTACACTTTAATTTGACAAGGTTGATTTACGAAAGGGGTCGGAAATGGATGTCAGCACCCGAATCGAGCAGGCCCTGATTCGCGCCGTCGACCAAGCTGACGGCCCGTGCTCGCCACCGCGCCTTGCGGCGGCCATGCGCCACGCGGTGTTTCCGCGCGGCGCCCGGATCCGCCCCCGCCTGTGCCTCGCCGTGGCGGCTGCTTGCGACGAAGACGACCCGCGCCTGCCCGATGCGGCGGCAGCCTCCATCGAGCTTCTTCACTGCGCCTCGCTGGTTCACGACGACCTGCCGTGCTTCGATGATTCCGCGATCCGCCGTGGACATCCGTCGATCCATAGCGCGTTCGGCGAGCGGCTCGCGGTGCTGGCGGGCGACGCCCTGATCGTGCTCGCTTTCGACACCCTCGCCCAGGTGTCGTGTGCCCCCGATCGCCTGTGCCCGGTGATTTTGACGGTCTCCCGGGCGGTCGGCGTTCCCACTGGGATTGTCGCGGGCCAGGCGTGGGAATGCGAAACCGCAGCGGACCTCGCGCTCTATCATCGGCAGAAGACCGGGGCCCTGTTTTCCGCGGCGGCCGTTGCGGGCGCCGCGGCGGCGGGCGCCGAGCCGGAACCTTGGCGTGCCGTCGGCGAAAAGATCGGCGAAGCCTACCAGGTGGCCGACGATCTGCGCGACGCGATCGCCGACCCGGACGAGATCGGCAAGCCGATCGGCCGCGACGTCGCGCTCGGGCGCCCCAGCGCCACGACGATGTTTGGCGTCGACGGCGCCGTCAGGCGACTGGAAAGGCTGGTCGCAGAGGCGATCGACGCGATCCCGGCCTGCTCGAGGGCGGGGGACTTGCGCGCCCTCATCATGCTCGAGGCCAAGCGGCTGATGCCCAAGAAACTCGCCCAGCGGGCGGCCTGAGGCCGTCGCATGGCCGTGATGGGCCTCCCCGGGCTGGTCCCGCCGCGCTGGTCGGACCGATGGTTTGCCTGGCGCGACGGAGTGCTCGGAAATGCCGGCTTCCAGCGCTGGGCCGCCGCTTTTCCGCTGACCCGGCCCGTGGCCCGGCGCCGGACCCGCGCCCTCTTCGACCTATGCGCCGGATTTGTCTATTCGCAGGTGCTGTTTGCCTGCGTGCGCCTTCGCCTGTTCGATGCGCTGCGGGCGGCACCGCTGACGCCGGACGAGCTGTCACCGCAACTCGGACTGACGCCGGAAGCGGCCCGGCGTCTCCTCGGCGCCGCGGCCGCGCTGCGGCTGGTGGAGCGCCGCTCCCGCGGCCGGTTCGGGGTCGGACCGCTAGGGGCTGCGATGGCCGGCCAGCCGGGCATCGCGGCGATGGTGGAGCACCACGCGCTGCTCTATGCGGACCTCGCGGATCCGGTGGCGCTGCTGCGCGGCTGTGTCGGTGAAACCAAACTCGGCCAGTACTGGCCTTACGCGCGTGCCGGCGCCCAGGACATCGACATCCCCGCGGGGCAGACGGCCGCCTACAGCGGTTTGATGACGCTTTCGCAAGCGCTGATCGCCGATGAGGTGCTCGACGCTTTTTCCTTGGCGCCGTGCCGCTGTCTGCTCGATGTGGGAGGCGGCGAGGGGGCCTTTCTCGCAGCGGCAGCGCGCCGGGCTCCCCACCTTCGCCTGCATCTGTTCGACTTGCCGCCGGTTGCAGCGCGCGCGCAAGCCCGGCTCGCGGCCGAAGGGCTGGGCGACCGGCTCACCGTTACAGCCGGGAATTTCCACATGGATCCGCTTCCCGGCGGCGCCGACGTGATCTCGCTCATCCGCGTCATCCACGACCACGACGATGCAGCGGCGGCGGCCCTGCTGGGCGCCGTGCGGCGCGCACTGCCGAGCGGCGGGACCCTGCTGCTGGCCGAGCCGATGGGAGAAACGCCGGGGGCCGAGCCCGCAGGCGACGCCTATTTCGGCTTCTACCTTCTCGCCATGGGGAGCGGTCGCCCGCGCAGCGCCGCATGTCTCACGGCCATGCTGGAGGCTGCCGGATTCTCCCGGATCCGACATCTGCCGACCCGCATCCCGCTACTGACGCGCGTCCTGTCCGCAAAAGCATGAACCTCGAAGTGTTAGTTTATCTTGACACGCACAATAGTCAGGATAAGCTGACACTCAACCAAGGGAGATGGTCATCGGGCCATTCCCGTTCGGGAGCCGGTTCGTGAAAGCCCTCGCGGTTATCATCGAGAAACCCGAACGCCTCGTGATCGACGAGGTCGAGCTGTTGCCGCCGGGCGACGAGGACGTCGTCGTGGACATCGAATGGAGCGGCATCAGCACCGGGACCGAGCGCCTGCTCTGGCTCGGCCGGATGCCGGCCTTCCCAGGCATGGGCTATCCGTTGATCCCCGGATACGAATCGATCGGCCGCGTCGCGTTCGCCGGCGCCCGCTCCGGAAACCGGCCCGGCGACCGGGTCTTCGTTCCCGGCGCCCGCTGCTTCAAGGACGTCCGCGGCCTGTTCGGCGGTGCCGCCTCGCGCGTCGTGGTCCCGGGACATCGGGTGCTCGCTGTTGCCGACGGCCTCGGCGCGGAGGCGGTCCTGCTGGCGCTTGCCGCCACCGCGCGCCATGCAATCGCCGGCGGTGCGGTGCCGGACCTCATCGTCGGTCATGGCGTGCTCGGCCGCCTGGCGGCGCGGATCGCCCTGGCCGCCGGGGGCAAGCCCATCGTTTGGGAGCGCAACGCGTCGCGTCGCGAAGGCGCCGAGGGTTATCAGGTTCTCGACCCTTCGGACGATCCGCGCCGCGACTATCGCACAATCTGCGATGTCAGCGGGGACAGCGGCATCCTCGATGAACTGATCGGACGCCTGGCGCCCGGCGGCGAAATCGTTCTTGCGGGCTTCTACAGCGAGCCGCTGGGCTTCGCGTTTCCTCCCGCCTTCATGCGCGAAGCGCGTCTGCGCGTCGCCGCAGAATGGAAAGCGCCCGATCTGATCGCGACGCGCGAGATGATCGCGGCGAACACGCTGTCGCTCGACGGGCTCATCACTCATCGCGAGCCGATCGCCGCGGCGGAGACCGCTTATCGGACCGCCTTTACCGATCCGTCGTGCCTGAAAATGATCCTCGACTGGAGGGCTGCTTCATGAACGCCATGCCTCAACTGACGATCAAGGATCGCCTGCGCGCCGAGGCCGCGATCGAGCCCGATGCGGTGGCGACCGCGGCGCCCACCAAGACGACCCAGATCATCGCCATCTACGGCAAAGGCGGCATCGGCAAGAGCTTCACCCTCGCCAACCTCTCCTACATGATGGCGCAGCAGGGCAAGCGCGTGCTGCTGATCGGTTGCGATCCCAAGAGCGACACGACGTCCCTGCTGTTCGGCGGTCGCGCCTGCCCGACCATCATCGAGACCTCCGCCAAGCGCAAGCTCGCCGGCGAGGAGGTGAAGATCGGCGACGTCTGCTTCAAGCGCGACGGCGTCTTCGCGATGGAGCTCGGCGGTCCCGAGGTCGGTCGCGGTTGCGGCGGCCGCGGTATCATCCACGGCTTCGAGCTCCTGGAGAAGCTCGGATTTCACGACTGGGGCTTCGATTACGTTCTGCTCGACTTCCTCGGCGACGTCGTCTGCGGCGGCTTCGGACTGCCGATCGCGCGGGACATGTGCCAGAAAGTGATCGTGGTCGGCTCCAACGACCTGCAGTCGCTCTACGTCGCCAACAACGTCTGCTCCGCCGTCGAGTACTTCCGCAAGCTCGGCGGCAATGTCGGCGTCGCCGGCATGGTGATCAACAAGGACGACGGCACCGGCGAAGCGGCGGCCTTCTCCGCCGCGGTCGGGATTCCGGTCCTTGCGGCGATCCCGGCTCATGAGGACATCCGGCGCAAGAGCGCAAATTACGAAATCATCGGACGCCCCGGCACGACGTGGGCGCCATTGTTCGAAGAACTCGCCCTCAACGTCGCGCAGGCGCCGCCGGTGCGTCCGACGCCGCTGGCGCAAGATGGACTGCTCGGCCTGTTCAAGGGCGAGGCCGTCGGCCGCGGTGTCGTGCTCCAGCCCGCGTCTGCCGCCGACATGTGCGGCGGCGTCGTGGTCGAGAAGCCTTCGCTCGAAGTCGTTTACGAAACCATCTGATCGCGGGCGGGAAACGGACGATGATCGAACCGGCGCCATCGACGCGAGGCGGAGCTGATGCGAGCGCGGAGGTCGTCTACGACACCGCGGACGCGGCCATGCTGGACGGCGAACCGGCTGGCGTTACGCCGCCGCCGGTCCAGACCTCAACGGCGCATGGAGACGGTGTCGGCTGCCATGCCGGTGCCGCCGAGATGCGCGCCGCAGCGGCAGCAGCCGGCAAGAGCGAGACGTTGGCCCGTTATGCCGCCGACTATCCGACGGGGCCGCACGACCAGCCGCAAAGCATGTGCCCCGCCTTCGGCTCGCTTCGCGTGGGGCTGCGCATGCGCCGCACCGCGACGGTCCTGTCGGGGTCGGCCTGCTGCGTCTACGGCCTGACCTTCACGTCGCACTTCTACGGAGCGCGCCGCAGCGTAGGCTATGTGCCCTTCAATTCCGAAACGCTCGTCACCGGAAAGCTGTTCGAAGACATCCGCGAGGCGGTGTTCAAGCTCGCCGATCCTGCGCTCTACGACACCGTCGTCATTACCAATCTCTGCGTCCCCACCGCGTCGGGCGTCCCTCTGCAACTGTTGCCGAAGGAGATCAACGGCGTCCGCATCATCGGCATCGACGTGCCTGGCTTCGGGGTCCCGACCCACGCGGAGGCCAAGGACGTGCTCGCCGCGGCAATGTTGCGCTATGCGCGCCAGGAGGTCGAGCAGGGGCCGGTACAGGCGCCGCGCGCCGGCCGCACCGAGTTGCCGACCGTCACGCTGGTCGGCGAGATGTTTCCGGCGGACCCCGTCGGCATCGGGACCATGCTGGCGCCGCTCGGGCTGGCGGCGGGACCCGCGGTGCCGACGCGGGAGTGGCGCGAGCTCTATGCCGCGCTCGATTGCGCGGTGGTCGCGGCGATCCATCCGTTCTACACGGCCTCGTTCCGCGAATTCGAGGTCGCCGGCCGCAATATCATCGGCTCCGCGCCGGTCGGTTACGAAGGCACCGCGGCCTGGCTCGAGGCGGTCGCGGGAGCCTGCGGGGTCGGCGCGGACGCGCTCGCGGCGGCGAAGAACCGGGTCCTACCGGGAATAAAGGCGGCGCTTGCCAAGGCGCCCGTCGACCGCCGCATCACGCTGTCCGGCTACGAGGGATCCGAACTGCTGGTGGCGAGGCTGCTGGTCGAGAGCGGCGCCGACGTCCGTTATGTCGGCACCGCCTGTCCGCGCACGCCATGGTCGGAAATCGATCGCGAATGGCTGGCGGCGAAAGGCGTGAACGTCCAGTTCCGCGCCTCGCTGGAACACGACCTCGCGGCGCTTCAAGAATTCCGCCCCGACATTGCTATCGGCACCACTCCGGTGGTGCAGAAGGCGAAGGAACTCGCCATTCCGGCGCTTTACTTCACCAATCTCATTTCCGCCCGGCCCCTCATGGGCGCCGCGGGCGCGGGCTCGCTGGCGCATGTGCTCCTCGCGGCGGCGTCCGGCAAGAGCCGCTTCGAGGAGATGAAGTCCTTCTTCGCCAAGGTCGGCGCCGGAGATGCCGCCGGCATCTGGGAGGACGTGCCCAAAGACCGTCCGGAATTCCGCAAGCGTCAGCTCGCCAAGAATGCCTCTGCGGCCAAGGTGGTGGAGGAGCCGGTCTGATGCTCGTCCTCGATCACGATCGCGCCGGCGGATACTGGGGCGCCGTTTACGTGTTCACCGCGGTCAAGGGGCTGCAGGTGATCATCGATGGACCGGTGGGATGCGAAAACCTGCCGGTCACGGCAGTGCTGCATTACACCGATGCGCTCCCGCCGGACGAGCTCCCCATCGTCGTGACGGGACTGTCGGAGGCCGAACTCGGCCAGCACGGCACCGAGCAGGCGATGAAGCGGGCGCACCGCACCCTCGATCCCGCATTGCCGAGCGTGGTCGTCACCGGCTCGATCGCCGAGATGATTGGCGGGGGCGTTACGCCGGAAGGTACCAATATCCAGCGTTTCCTGCCGCGCACCATCGACGAGGATCAGTGGCAGACCGCCAACCGCGCCATGTTGTGGCTGTGGAAGGAATACGGCCCGAAGAAGGGCGCCGCGAAGCCCAAAACTCGTCTGCCCGGCGCGAAGCCGCGGGTGAATATCATCGGCCCCATCTACGGCACGTTCAACACGCCATCCGACCTCGCGGAAATCCGCCGGCTGATCGAAGGGATCGGCGCCGAAGTGAACATGGTGTTTCCGCTCGGCAGCCATCTCGCCGACGTGGCGAAGCTCGCCGACGCCGAGGTCAACGTCTGCATGTATCGCGAGTTCGGGCGGATGCTGTGCGAGGCGCTCGAACGCCCGTTCCTGCAGGCGCCGATAGGTCTCCACTCGACCACCAAGTTCCTGCACACGCTCGGCGAACTCCTGGGGCTCGACCCCGAACCCTTCATCGAGCGTGAGAAGCACACCACCATCAAGCCGCTGTGGGACCTGTGGCGCTCCGTGACCCAGGACTTCTTCGGCACGGCGAGCTTTGCGATCGTGGCGAACGAGACCTATGCCCGCGGTGTCCGCAATTTCCTCGAAGCGGAAATGGGTTTGCCCTGCAACTTCGCATTTGCCCGGACTGCCGGCGTCAAACCCGACAACGACGCGATCCGCCGAGCGGTGCACGAGAAGACGCCGCTCATCCTGTTCGGCAGCTACAACGAGCGCATGTATCTCGCCGAGGCCGGCGGACGCGGCATCTACATTCCGGCCTCGTTTCCCGGAGCGATCGTCCGGCGCCATATCGGCACCCCGTTCATGGGATATTCCGGGGCGACCTATCTCGTTCAGGAAGTATGCAACGCGCTGTTCGACGCGCTGTTCCAAATTCTTCCGATGGCGCCAACCCTCGACAAGGTCGAGGCGACGCCGGCACGGCTCGCTCGCGAGCTGCCGTGGGACGACGACGCCAAGGAGGCCCTCGACGCGCTTGTCGACGCCCATCCTGTCCTGGTCCGCATCTCGGCGGCCAAGCGATTGCGCGATGCCGCCGAGCGCGGCGCGCGGCGGGCCGGTGAAGAGCGCGTCACCGCCGCACGCATCCGAATGCAAAACGCTTCAACTGAAGGGGAGGCCGCATGACCGCGATTCTCGCTCTACGCCCGCAGGCGCACGCCCAAACCGGGCTCCAAGTGCCGATGCCCAAGACCATGAGCGGCAGCCGAGCCATGAAGCCGGGCTCTCCGGGTCCGCTCGATAAGGCCGAGTACCGCTTGATCTTCGCGGTGTGCTTCGCCGCCTTCCTGCTCGAAGCCATCGCGGCGCGCGCCATGCCGTGGAGCAGCGCGCCGGCGGGCGAGCCGAGAAAGTCGGTGTTCGCCCAGGCTCGCGCGGCCACCGACCGCACCATTCCGTTCGCCTTCATGGGCTGACTCAAATTGCCGATTCGTCTGCCCGCGGCGCGCCGCGGTCATGGACGAAATCCCAGCCGCGCGGGACGTGCGCGGTCACGGCCGCAAGGCCAAAAAGCGGAGTGAACATATGGCAGATGGCGACAGACCTGGTTCGTTATCGGGGCTGACGGAAACCGAAGCCAAGGAGTTCCACAGCATCTTCATGACGAGCTTCATCGTCTTCGTGGTGATCGCGATCATCGCCCACTTCCTCGCCTGGCAGTGGCGTCCGTGGTTACCCGGCCCCAACGGGTACAAGTCGGCGCTCGACGGCGTGACCAACGTCGCCGGGTATCTCACGTCCTTCATCGCGTAGGAGGAAGACAATGTGGAGGATGTGGCTTCTTTTCGATCCGCGGCGGACGTTGATCGCCCTGTTTACGTTCCTGTTCGCGCTGGCGTTGGTGATTCATTTCATCCTGCTCAGCACGGACCGGTTCAACTGGCTCGATGGTCCGCACGCCGCACGCGGAGCGGCGACACAAATGGCGCCGCTTCCCAAATAGCGACGCGCAACAAGGTTGTGGGCGAGAACCGGCACTGCGCGACTCGCCCACGCCCGGCATCAGGGAGGATGCCGGCGACATGCTCCCAGGGCGGAGGACGTAACAATGGCAATGCTCAGCTTTGAACGAAAATATCGCGTCCGCGGCGGTACGCTGATCGGCGGGGACCTGTTCGATTTCTGGGCGGGGCCCTTTTATATCGGATTCTTCGGGGTCACGACCATCTTCTTCACGGCGGTCGGCGTGGCCATGATCGTGTACGGGGCGGCCATCGGCCCGACATGGAATCTCTGGCAGATCAACATCGCGCCCCCCGACCTGAGTTACGGCCTCGCCTTTGCGCCGCTGAAGGAAGGCGGCCTGTGGCAGGTCATCACGATTTGCGCGCTGGGCGCGTTCGTGTCATGGGCGCTGCGTGAGGTCGAGATCTGCCGCAAACTCGGCATCGGATTTCACGTGCCGGTGGCTTTCGGCGTCGCGATCTTTGCGTATTTCTCGCTCGTGGTGGTCCGGCCGGTTCTGCTCGGTGCGTGGGGTCACGGCTTCCCCTACGGCATCATCAGTCATCTCGACTGGGTGTCGAACACCGGCTACCAGTACCTGCATTTTCATTACAATCCCGCCCACATGCTTGCGGTGAGTTTCTTCTTCACGACGACTTTTGCGCTCGCGCTGCACGGCGGTGTCGTGCTCTCCGCGGTCAATCCGCCGCGTGGCGAAACCGTGAAGAGCCCGGAGCACGAGAACACGTTCTTTCGCGACCAGATGGGGTACTCGATCGGCACCCTGGGCATTCACCGGCTGGGCCTGTTCCTCGCATTGTCCGCCGGGTTCTGGAGCGCGATCTGCATCATCATCAGCGGGCCGTTCTGGACGCGAGGCTGGCCGGAGTGGTGGACGTGGTGGCTCGATCTGCCGATCTGGCGATGACGGGGGAATGTCATGCCCGAATATCAGAACATCTTCACGCGTGTGCAAATCCGCCTTCCTGTCGAGGCCGGCATTCCGCTCGAACGCGGTGGCTTCGAGCGTCTGGGAACCCCGAGGTTTTCTTATCTCCTCGGCAAGATCGGCGATGCGCAGATAGGGCCGATCTACCTCGGCTTTCTCGGCACCGCCTCGATCATATGCTTCCTCGTCGCGATCGAGATCATCGGGCTCAACATGTGGGCATCGGTGAATTGGAGTCCGATCCAGTTCGTCCGGCAGTTGCCGTGGCTCGCGCTGGAGCCTCCGGCCCCGGCCTACGGCATCAGCATCCCGCCGCTTGCGGCCGGGGGGTGGTGGCTGATGGCGGGATTCTTCCTCACGACCTCGATCCTGCTGTGGTGGGTGCGAACCTATCGTCGCGCGGTCGCGCTCGGGATGGGGACCCACGTGCCTTGGGCCTTCGCCGCCGCGATCTGGCTTTATCTCGTGCTCGGCTTCATCCGCCCGCTGCTCATGGGCGCCTGGGCGGAGGCCGTGCCGTTCGGAATTTTCCCGCACCTCGACTGGACCGCGGCTTTTTCGATCCGGTATGGAAACCTGTTCTACAATCCCTTCCACATGCTTTCGATCGTGTTTCTCTACGGCTCGACGCTGCTGTTCGCCATGCATGGCGCTACCATCCTTGCCGTCAGCCGGTTCGGAGGGGAGCGCGAAATCGAGCAGATCGTCGATCGTGGCACGGCGGCCGAGCGCGCCGCGCTGTTCTGGCGCTGGACCATGGGATTCAACGCCACGGTGGAGTCGATCCATCGCTGGGCGTGGTGGTTCGCGGTGCTGTGTCCCCTGACCGGCGGCATCGGCATCCTGCTCACCGGGACGGTTGTCGACAACTGGTATCTCTGGGCCGTCCATCACGGGGTCGCGCCGTCCTATCCGCACGTCTTTCCCGCGACCATTGATCCGGCCACACTGACGGGAGGGGCGCGATGAAATTCCGCATCCTGATGGCTCTGGCGATCTCCATCGCGTTGGGGCTCTTACTCACCCAGACCTTCACGCGGCCTCCGGTCGAAACCTTCCAACGGGGATACCGCGGGCTTGCGATGATCGAGCTGTTCCGTCCGGCCGCGGTGAAGGAGCGGCAGGCGGCAAACCAGGTGCCCGCGCCGCAGGATCCGGTGCCACCCGGTGGCCCGCCGGCGACGTCGGAATACAAGAACGTCAAGGTTCTCACCGACATCAGTGCCGATGAGCTGACCCGCCTGATGCTCGCCATGACGGAATGGGTCTCTCCGGACCAGGGATGTAGCTACTGCCACGCCGATGGCGAGGATCTCTCCTCCGACAAGCTCTACACCAAAGTGGTGGCGCGGCGGATGCTGCAGATGACGCGGGATATCAACTCGCATTGGAAGAACCACGTTGCGGAAACCGGGGTCACGTGTTTCACCTGCCACCGCGGCCAGCCGGTTCCGGCAAACGTCTGGTTCAACAACCCGGGACCTCCGCATCCCGAGGGCGTCGTCGGTGCTCCCGTCGGAAAGAACCGGCCGGCGCCGGAGGCAGGCTTCACCGCGCTGCCTTGGGATCCGCTGACGCCGTTCCTGGAATATGCGAACGACATTCGCGTCATTTCCACCACCGCGCTCGCCGGTACCGACCGCAGGTCGATCAAGCAGACGGAATGGACCTATGCGCTGATGATGCAGATTTCCCAATCGCTCGGGGTCAATTGCACGTTCTGTCACAACAGCCGGTCCTTTTTTGACTGGGACCAGAGCACACCGCAACGCGAGACGGCTTACTACGGCATTCGCATGGTTCGCGATATCAACATGAACGTGCTCGAGCCGCTCAAGGATACGTTCCCCCATGCGAGATTGGGACCGGAGGGAGATGTTCCCAAGGTGGACTGTGGGACCTGCCACCAGGGCGTCTACAAGCCGCTGTTCGGTGTGAGCATGCTCAAGGACTATCCCGAGCTCTCGGGGGCCCCTCCCGCGCCCCCGGCAGCCGCCAAGTAGTTCCGTCCTGACAGCCTAATAACGCCTCCGCGACGGGCGCGCGGGGGCGTTTTTTGCGCGTGCGGCAACTCCATCGGAATGATTTGCTGGCTCGGTTTGGCCCGCATCTGATATAGCTCTTAGCGCATTAATCTCATCGAGTTCCGTGAAGAAACATCTCAACGCGTCGCATACATATCTCTCCGCGCGAGGCGATGCGGGCCTTGCCGAAATGCTGCGCGAGGCGACGCGTTCGCTTCACGTCGAGGCAGAGCGCAGCGGTATCATCGGGCAGTTGGTGCGCGGCGCCGCGACACGTGAAGCCTATGCGCTTCTTTTGCGGAACCTCTTTCCTGCCTATTGGGAGATGGAGCGGGGGCTCGATCGTCACGCCGGCTCCGCGCCTCTCGGGAAGGTGGCGCGGCGCGAACTGTTCCGGGCGGCGTCGCTGGAATCCGATCTCGATCGCCTCGCCGGCAAAGCGTGGCGTGAAACCTTGCCCCTGTTGCCGGTGGCGGAGCGCTACGTGGGGACGGTTGCGGCGGCCGCGAGGGGCGACGGCTTTCGACTCGTCGCCCATGCCTACCTGCGCTACCTCGGCGACCTCAGCGGCGGGCAGATCATGAAGCGACTGCTCGCGAAATCGCTGGGACTGGATGGGACCGCGCTGGCGTTCTACGACTTCCGCGCCATCGGGGACGTGTCGGCGTTCAAGGACGAGTACCGGAAGGCGATCGACGAAACCATTCACGCAGGTGCGGATCCCGCGGAGATCATCGACGAGGCGATGACCGGATTCCGTCTCACCATCGAGCTTTCGGAAGCGGTGGCCGAGGCTGCACTCTGAGGCCGGAAAGCCCTGCCGCTACGGCTCGTTCGACGCCCGGCTCGCATGCCAGATCAATTGCTCCAACAGTTCGGCCGATCGCGTCACCGAAGCCTTGACGCTGTCCAGCATGGCCGGCATGCGGGCCACATCGACGCCGTCGGTGATCTCCAGCGCCGCGAGTTGCGCATTCTCGATGATCGGCGAAAGCAGGTTTTGGAACGTGAGGTCGGCCTTGGAGTTGAGGCGCACCGTGGTGATGCGCTGACGATCGATGATGCCTTCCTGGAATTTGCGTCGCGCGGCTTCCATCGCTTTTCTGTCCGTGAGGTCGGTGAACAGAACGACGAAGCCGAGCGCCTGGCGCGGCGACGAGAAGATCGGGTCGGCGCGGACGAGGAGGGGCTTCGTCTCGTTGCCCGAGACGACCAATCGCACCTCCTTCCGCCATGTCCGCAGTTGCGTGACGAGGTCGTGGAGACGGCGCCGCATCTCGTCCGGTTCGGTAAACAGAGCGGGCAAGTCGTCGAGCCGTTCGAGGGTGGTTCGTCCCGTCTTTTGCATCTGGGCGAATGCCTCGTTCGTCAGGAGAATCTCTGCCTGAAGAATTGGCGATGATGACGGGAAGCTCCGACATTCGGACCTGCTCGCTGACATGCTCCAGCTGATTCTGCGCGATGAGCATGCGAACCGATCGAAATTGCAGGACCACGTCGGCGACGGTCTCGCCGATCAGCCGGGCGGTTGTCAGGTCGGCGACCGTCCACGGCTCGGCAGTCCCTTCGACGACCTGGTGCCATTGTGCGAACGAGCGGCGCGGCGACAGCATGGTGGGATCGTCCCCGACCAACACCGGCTTGAGCGGATCGCCTCCCCAGGTAACGGTGCGGACCTGCTCGGGGCGGAACCAGATGATGTATTCGCCGAGCGACGTCGAAACCGGAGTCGCCAGAATTCCGCTGGCGACGGAGATGATGGGTTCGAATTTGGGTTCGTCCAGGCCCAGCGAGGCGGTAGAGACGACCGACGCGCGGTCGCCGCTGTCGAGCCAAAGCGCGATTGACCGAAGCTCCTGAGTACCGGGCACCTCGCCGGTGGTCATCACCTGGCCCTCGAACAGCAGAGCGACCCCGGTCGCGCCGACCGGCTGCAGCAGGGTTTGCGGCGTGTCGAACAGGGACGCGCGCCAGTCGCCGTCGCGTGAGATCGCTTCGATCATGCGCTGTTCGAGCCGGCGGACTGACAGTTCGGCGCGTGCCTGCACGAAGCTATCGAGCGCGGCAATGCGGGTTGCGATGGTTTCCGCGAGCAGTTCGCACACCGCGCGGACCTCGAAGTGGACGAACCGCGGCACATAATGATGGCAGGCGACAAGGCCCCACAGCTTCCCCCCGACGACGATGGATACGACGAGGGTGGCGGCGACGCCCATGTTCTTGAGATACTGCACATGGATCGGTGACATGCTGCGCAGGAAGCACATCGACATGTCCAGATCCTGTCCGGTGAGCGGAGACTGCCGGGGCGACAGGGGTATCGGCTTGTACTCCACATCGGAAAGGATGCGGATGCGGTTGCGCTCGTAAAGGCGCCGCGCGATCAGGGGAATGTCGGATGCCGGGTAACGATTGCCGAGGTAGGGTTCGAGCTCGGGTTTACGACGTTCGGAGAAGACTTCGCCATGGCCCTTGTCGTCGAAGCGATAGACCATAACGCGATCATAACCGGTCAGGTCCTTGAAAATGCGGGCGGTCTCGTCGCATAGCGTCCGCAGCGACGATGCCAGTAGAACCGTTTGCACGGCTTTTTCGACGTTCAGCGAAAGGTCGACGGCAGGCCCCGCCCGTTCGAGCTCGACAACGACGCCGCCCTGATGGGGCCGGTGGATGAGCACATCGAATTCACTGCGGCGCTTTCCGATCCGGCAACGTGCGGTGTGAGGGATTTCCTCCAGCGCGTGGCTCAGATGGGGGCGAATTTGCTCCGCCAGGTTTCCCTCGATGGTCTCGAGTGAGTGGCCGAGCATGTCCTGCTTCACGTTCAGGAAGGCGGCCGCGTTGACGCTCGCCTGAACGATCAGGAGGTCGTGCTCGCGGAGCACGAGCAAAGCACCATGCGGCTGGATCGATCCGGCGAGGTGGATCTGTTCCCGCTCGCAATTCGACAGATCCGCCTGTCCAAAGGCGGGTGTCGGCATACCACGACCCACCTAATTCCTCCCAGGGGTTTTTTTATTCGGTTTCTGTCGAACTCCCGTCCAGGCTATACCTATTTAGCTTCGCGTAAAGACTTTGCCGGCTCAGGCCGAGAATTTCCGCCGCTGCGGTGCGGTTGCCATTCGCCATCTCGAGCGCTGCCTTGATGTGGTGCCGCTCCACGATGGAGGTCGTATCGTCGACGAGCTGGCGCAACGAGGTCTTTCCGATCTGTTCCGTGATGCTGCCCATCGCAGCCAGCAGGCGCCTGTCGTCGCTCGGAACCGACTGCAGGCGGCGGCCGATGTCGCGAATGACGAGGCCGACGAATTGCGGGTCGACGTCGGAGGAGCCGGCGGCGGCGATTTCCACCTGGGCTTCGCTACCGAGTTCCCCGTGCAATGTCGTCGAGAACAGCCTGACTATCTTGTGACGATGGACGTTGGCGAGCAGCACCGACAGGTCGGCCCCCGGCCGCCACAGCCAGCGGGACAGGCGTTCCCCGATCACGGAGCCTTTGGCAGTGACCTCGACGAGGTCGAGGAAAGCGCGGTTGGCGCGCTGGATGATGCCGTCTCGGTCGAGGAGCACGAAGCCGTCGGGCATCCGATCGAGCATATCGTCGACCGGAACGGTCACCGCTTGCTTGGGATTTACGGCGGGCTGGCCGACGCGGGCGAGTTGGAGCAAGAACATCGGGCCGGGATCGGAATTGACGAGCGAGGCCCGGACCATCCAGGCTGTGCGTTCGCGGCCGAGATGCGCGACGATGGCCGGTGCCTTGCCCTGCTCGCGGACCCGCAGCAACATGGCGTGAAAGGGCTCGCGTTCCGCGGGCGGAAGCTCCGAAAGAATTTCCCGCCCGGCGACGTCTTCTGCCGTGCTTTTGCCGAGGCCCAAGGCTTCGATTGCTGCGGGATTGGCCTCGACGATCCGCAAATTCGTCTCGCGAACCAGGACCACGGCCTCGTTCGAGGTCTCGAACAGCAGCCGGTAGCGGGTCTCGACCTCGCGCAGCTTCCAATAGTCCCGCTCCATTGCCTGCTGCGCGTCGATCAGGCGGCTCTGCAGCTCCGCCACGGCCTGCAGATTTTTGCCGATCGCCATCAGCCCGGCTTTGCCGCCCAGCAGCAGCGTCGTGTACTCCATGGGGAGTTCCAAACCGCTCGGAAAGCGCTGGGTAATCTGGCGGAATGCCGACACGCCGCTTTTGACCGCGTCCTCGATCATGCGCCGGACCTTGTCGCCCCCGACGACGGTGTCGACCCAGGGACGCCCCAGCCAGGCCGTTGCCCCCTCTTCCGGCAACGAGCTTGAAAAGCTCGCGTCGCGGATCACTCCATCCATGTCGAGCAGGAGTGTCACGTCAGGTTGTGACATGTGGACGTTGGACAACCTGTTCTCCTTTTCGGACAAACGGGGCGGGTGCCTCGTCCAGTGTAGCAAAATCTTAGCCGCGCTTGACAGAACATTTGGCTGAAGTCAACGAGAAGTGTCTACGTCCTCTTACAAATTCAAGAGATCGCGGTTCGTTGCCTTGTTCCCCGTCTTTCCTGTGGTGGCGAGGTGCGGCATATCGTCAATTTTGCCTTACGTGAAAAACCTTTGGGCCTCTCTGCCATTGTAATAGTTCCTTGACGTCTTTTTTGTGGGGAGCCCATGAAACATTTGCCGGTCTGGATTGCCGTCGTCCTCGCTTTGTCAATGTCGCCCGCCGTCGCCGGAGATGCGGCAAAGGGAGAGGCTGTTTTCAAGAAGTGCGCGCTGTGCCACCGCATCGGCCCCAATGCCACGATTCTGATCGGGCCAGTCCTCACCGGCGTCGTGGGTCGTCCCGCCGGGACCTTTCCCGGCTACATGTATTCGCCTCTCATGAAGGCGGCTGGCGGCAACGGGCTCGTCTGGACCGAGGACAACATCAAGAGCTACCTGCCGGATCCCAATGCCTTTCTTAAGAAATTCCTCACCGACAAGGGCAAGGCCGATCTCGCGACCGGGTCGACCAAGATGTTGTTCCGGCTGCAGAGCGAGCAGGAACGGGACGACGTCATCGCCTACCTGAAGACCTTTTCTGCGCCCGCGACGCAGTAGAACCGGGCAGGCAGGGTTCTGTAGGGCAAGCCGAGGGGCCCGTGACCGATGTCGTCGCGCCTTCGCACATTGATCCGCCGCCCCACGCCGCTTCTGCGGTCGCGTGCCAATCCGACCCTTAGCTCCACCGGGTCCGCAAGTCGAAGGCGTGCATCGCAAAGGCAACAGCCAGCGCCGCGGCGACGGCGCCCCACGGCGCCCCGGCGAGGGCGGCACGAAGCGCGACCAGCAGGCAGGCGCCTGCCGCCATGTTGGTCAACAGGGTCGCGACCCGCACGCCGCGGCCGGTGTGGTGATGGTATCCGGCCAGCACGATCGTCTCCAGGATCATCAGTGCCAGGATCAGATCGACGATCCGCCCGGTGGCGAACAGGTCGGCCATTTTTCCTCCTCCGGTCGCATCTCACGCCGCGCTCCCGGCATGGGACGTTTCAATTCAACTGTACGATCGCCAGATTGAGCATTCCAGCGAAGCTGACCCAGGCGAGATACGGCACCAGGAGCCAGCCTGCGGTCCGACTGCTGCGGCCGGATACGACAATCAGCAGCGCGATCGACAGCCACAGCACGAGGACTTCGACGAGCGCCCAATCCGGACGTCCGAGGCGAAAGAACAGCACGCTCCACAGCACATTGAGGAAGCCGTTGAGGGCAAACGCGGCAAGGATCCATTCGCGGGCGACTCCATCGGGTGCCCGGTTCCAGGCGATGATCCCGGCGATCGCGGTCAGGCCGTATGTCAGCGTCCAAGCCGGACCGAACAGCCAGCCCGGAGGCTGCCACCACGGTTTTGCCAACGCCTGATACCAGGGCCCGAGATCAGTTGCGGATGCGCCGAGAACCGCCACGGCGGCGGCCGCCGCAGCGGCGGCCGCGATCGGCTTCCATGGATACGCGGCAGTGGTCACGGCGGGACCAGGCCGGCGAGGTGAGCGAGGTCCTTGAAGAAAATGCGCATGTGGGCGAGCGGATCGGCGCGCACCAGCTCCTTGTTCATATAGGCGTCGAAGGTGAGCCGCTGGACGTCGCGATCCCTGCAGATGCTGACGAAGCGCTCGCGCCTGCGATCGTTGCAGTACCAGAACCACTGCATGATGCCGAGAATCCAGAACACCCGTCCGTGTGCTTTCATGAAGCGCCGGCGTGCGGTCGCCAGCGCCCGCGCGTCGCCGGTGTGAAGGCGCAGCGCTATCGCCTCCGCCGCGAGCCGTCCGCCGAGCATGGCGTAGTAGATTCCCTCGCCGGAGGCCGGTGCGACCACGCCCGCCGCGTCTCCGGCTAGCACGACGTCGCGGCCATTGTCCCACCGCCGCAACGGTCGCAGCGGGATCGGCGCGCCTTCCTGCCGGATCGTCTCCGCGCCCTCCAATCCCGTGACGGCGCGCAGCGCGCCGACGGCGCCGCGCAGTGAGAATCCCTTGAAAGCGCTCCCGGTCCCGACGCTGATGGTGTCGCCGTGCGGGAAGATCCAGGCATAGAAGTCCGGCGACAGCGTGCCGCGATAGTAGACGTCGCAGCGCCGCGCATCGACCCCGGCGCTTCCCCCCGCGGGGGCGCGTACGATCTCATGGTAGGCGAACACGTAGCGACCCCGCCGTCCGCCGGGAATGCATTGCCGCGCGACGGCGGAATTCGCGCCGTCGGCCCCGATGACCGTGCGTGCCCGGACCTCCTCCATGGCCCCGGCCGCGCTGCCGCGCGGCTTATAGCGGACGATGCAGGTGCCGGCGGCGTCGCGCTCCACCGACTGGAAGGTACCCATCCGCAACACTGCGCCTGCTTCTGCGGCCCGCGCACGGAGCCACGGGTCGAAAACCTCGCGGTCGACCATTCCGACGAAGCCGCCCTCGATCGGGATGTCGACGCCGCGATCGGACGGAGAGACCATCCGAGCCGTGGTGATGCGAGCGACCAGGAGGTCTTCGGGAATTTCAAAGTCACGGATCAAGCGGGGCGGAATTGCGCCGCCGCACGGCTTGATTCGGCCATCGCGATCGAGCAGCAGGACAGTGTATCCGCGCTGCGCGAGATCGTGCGCGGCGGTCGCGCCGGCCGGACCGCCGCCGACAACCGCGACATCGTAGGTTTCAGGGATAGGCATGGGTTTCTCCCGCACGGTCGTCGCGCATCGCTGAAAATTGAAAATCCGTCGCCGCTGCAGCGACCGCGACAGGCCGGCCGATGCCCACCGCCAGTCCGACCGAGACGAGGAACAGCGCGGCCTCTCCCGCGAATACGACGGCGTAGGCGGTCCCAGGACTGCCGAGCAGCGAGCGTGCGATATCGCTGGCCAGCGTTCCGACGAGGCCGCCGAGCCCGAAGGCGATCGCCTGGGCTGCACCCCAAAGTCCCATCCGCACGCCTTCGCGGTGGCGATGTCCGGCGCCTGCGAGGCCCATCATGGATCCGATCGCCGCGACGGCGTAGGCGCCGTTGGCGACGCCGAGACCAAACACGGTTTCACGCAGCGGCCCCGGCGGCCCGGCGAGCGCGCCGGCCGCAAGCCCCAGCAATGCGGCGGCCGACGCAATGCAGCCGGCGATGGTCCACATCCGCATCGAACCCAGCAAGGGGCCGCCGACCACGCTGCCGAGAAGGGCCACCAGCACCATGCCGGCCAACACGCCGGAATGCTGGATGCTGGACAGTTGGGTCGTCTGGCCGGGGCTGAAGCCGAACACGCTTCCGGCAAACGGCTCGAGGATGAGATCCTGGGCGCCGTAGGCCAGCATGGATACGAACACGAAAATCGCGAAACGCCGCGCGCGTGGCTCGCCCCAAACCTCGAGGAAGGCGTCGCGGAAGGCGGGGCGCTCGATTTTTCGCGGCTCCTGGACCGTGGCCGGGCGGCCGCGCGGCTCGATGTTCCAGACGGCGAGCATCGTGACGATCACGGCGAGGCCGGAAACGATGCCCGAGATCGTCACGAGGCGACCGCCCGAATAAGGATCCAGCAGTTTCCCCGCCACCGCGGTGGTAACGATGAAACCGATGATCATCATCACCCAAACCGTCGTGGCGGCGGCGGCGCGACGCGCCGGCGACACCCGTTTCGACATCACCACCAGCACCGTCGTTCCGCATGCGCCGACGCCGATCCCGATGAGTGCGAAAGCCGCTGTTGCGAGCAGGATGCCGGCGGCGATATGGGTCGCCATCCAGGCGACGGCCAGCGCGGCGGCGAAGCCGCCGAGTGCGAGCAGTGCCATGCCGCCGACGATCCAGGACGTGCTGCGTCCTCCGACATCGCACCCATAGCCGAGCCGCGGCCGCAGAACCTGCAATGCAAAATGCAGGGCAACCAGGGCACCGGGGACCACGGCCGGCAGGGCCAACTCGACCACCATCACCCGATTCAGCGTCGACGTGGTCAGCACCACGATGGCTCCGAGTGCGGTCTGCACCAAGCCGAGACGGAAGATCCCGAACCACCCCAGAGTGCGATCGGTCATCGCCGCCTCCGCTCAGCCCGCACGAAGGGCAAATGCGCTGACCAGCATGCCGATCACGTAGAGACTGACTCCGGTCGCATTGTACCAGGGCGCGCGGTCACGCGGGCTCTTGACGAGGCGCTCCATCAGCATGAGCTGGACGAGAAGACAGGCCGCGACCACCGCGGCATGCACAGGCCGGCTCCACAAAGCCAGCAGGGCGATCACCACGACCTGTGGGGCGGCCATCACCAAGCAGGCGAACTGCGCTGCGTTCTTCGCTCCCAGGCGCACCGGGATCGACCCGATACCCATGCGGCGGTCGCCTTCGATCGACTTGAAGTCGTTCAGCGTCATGATGCCGTGGGCGCCGACGCTGTAGAGCGCGGCGATGGCCACGATCCTCCAGCTCGGCGTCGCGGCCGCCATCACGGCGGCGCCGGTGAACCACGGCAGTCCCTCGTAGCACAGCGCGCAGGCGGTGTTGCCCCACCATCCGTTCTGTTTGAGCCGCAGCGGCGGCGCACTGTAGGCCCACGCCAAAGCGAGGCCGAAAATGGCCGCACCGAACACCCAGGGACCGAGCGCAACCGCAATGGCGACCGAGAGGGCGGTCCAGCCGATGGCGATGTAATAGCCCCAGCGTCCGGGAATGCGTCCCGACGGGATCGGCCGGCGCGGTTCATTGATCGCATCGACCTCGCGGTCGTACCAGTCGTTGACGGCCTGGCTGGTGGCGCACACCAGCGGGCCCGCGAGGACCAGGCCGGCGAGCACCAACGGCCATCGGCTCGCGGCCGGCAGCCCGGACGAGACGACGCCGCAGCCGAACGCCCACATCGGCGGAAACCAGGTGACTGGCTTCAGGAGTTCGACGACGGCTGAGAGGGCGGGGCGGGCCATCGTCGACCTTCAGCTTCCGCCGCGTTGCGCGGCCGCGAATTCCGCAAGCCCGTACCGCCGCAGCTTCACGTAGAGGCTCTGTCGGCTCAGCCCCAGCATCTCCGCGGCGGACGCCCGGTTGTCCCCGGTCATTTCGAGCGCCGTCTCGATCGACATCCGTTCGATGATGTCCGTGGTCTCGCGCACCAGGTCCTTGAGCGAGATGCGGCCGACCAGCTCGGTGAGCTGCTCGACCGGACGCGGCATGAGCGGGGTCGCTGTCTCGTTGCGCAGCCGGCGGCCGACATTGCGAATCGAGAAGCCGAAGCATTCCCGCTCGCTGTTCATGACCGACACGGCCGAGATTTCGACCGCGGTGGCGCCTCCGTGTTCGCCGCGCAATGTGCTCGCAAACAGGCGCACCGATCCCCTTTGGCGCAGATTCGCGATCAGGACGCTGAGGTCGACCGCCGTCTGGCCCAGCCAGCGCTCCAGCAACTCGCCTTCCGCCTGATCAGCGGAAGCAAGCTGTGCGATCTCCAGGAAAGCGGCATTGGCGGTGAGGACGCGGCCCTCCGAATTCGTCACGACAAAGCCGTCTGGAGCGCTCTCGACCAGCTTCAAGAGCTTCCACTTGATCTTCGGAACCTGTGCGGCCGCCTGCGCCGCGGACAGGCGCACCAGAAACAACTGGCCTTCGTCGTTGCGGAACAGCGAGGCCGAGACGTCGAATTCCTGTTCCCCGTCGGCCATTCGGGCGCGCACGTCATCCGCGCGGCCCGCGGCGCGGATGACGGAAAGGAGGGCGCGCACCGCCGGCGCACTGGCGGCATCGAACACGTCGAAAACGCTCTTCCCCGCGAGCTGAGGAGCCTCCGACCCCAGCACGCGCATGGCTGCGGGGTTGACCTCGATCACTTTCAGGCTCGCGCCGTCGACGATGAGGAACGGCTCGAGCGACATCTGGAACAGCAACCGGTATCGCATCTCCATGAGCCGCAGCCGGGAATAGTCGCGCTCCATCGATTGCTGGGCCTCGACCAGCCGCTGCTGGAGCGAGGCCAGCGCCTTGAGGTCGCGTCCGACCGCGACCACCCGCCCGTCGCCGACCTGCACCGCGGTGTACAGGATCGGCACCGATCCGGACGACGTCGCGTGATTGATATGCCGCCAGCGCGGAATGGCGGGCCCGCTCGCTTCGGACAGCAGCGTCGTCACTTTCGCCCGACTTTCGGGAGTAACGACTTCGGTCCAGGGACGGCCGATCCAGGTCGGCGATCCCGTGAGCTCTGCCCCGAGCTCTTCCTGATGAAACGCGACATCCACCACGACGCCGTCACGATCGAGAATCAGGGCGACGTCGGCCGCGGTTGTGATGAGTTTTGCGACGGCATCGGTTTCGAGCGTTCCGAGGGATCGATCGGGGGTTTCGAATGGCTTCACGAGAAAGCGGCTCCTCAGCTGTCAAAACGACCGCCACGCTCAAGCGCACCTCCGCTCCACAGGTCGGCTTATGCCGTTATTTGTATGCAGCCATAGACGTAACGAAGTCCTGCGCCTTGCACGGCGCTTGGCGACCGTCGGTCGCCATGAGGTCGGCGCCGACCTGTGACACGAATTCGGGATGGTCGATGAAGACCTGACCGCCGACCATGACGCAGATTCCGTGGTTGCACGACGCGCCGCGGATGATGCGGATGTCTGCGGCCAACTCCTCGAGCTTGTCTTCGCGGCTCAGCGAAAGCCCCACCAGGCTGAACCACTCGCTGCGCACGATGGTGGTGAGCTCGTCGGTGGTCTTGAGCGGCATGCTCCAGACGCCCCAGCCGAAGCGGCGAAAAAACTCGGCGACGAGGTAGAGCCCGAACGTGTGCTGCTCGCCGGGCAGCGGCACCAGCAGGGCCTGGTGCTTCTGCGGGCGGCTGGAGGTGTCTTGCTGGAAGATCGGGCTCATGTGGCGCACGATGTGCTGAAGCCGCCAAAGTCCGAGCGTCACGTCGGTGAAGCTGCAGACGTCCGCAAGCCACAAGTCGCCGAGATGGCGCGCCACCGAGGTGATCAAGCCCAGGTAGAGCCGCTCGATCGGCACGCCCTGCCGGCGGATTTGCTCGACGTAGTCGAAGGCGACTTGCTCGCTGTTCGTGAGTACGAGCCGCGAGAGCTCGTCGATGCGGTCTTGCTGCAGAGGTGCACCGACATCCGGGACCCCACAGCCCGCGAGCGGGCGGTGGGGGAGCATCAGGCGCGGGACGATCTCGAGCTTGACCAGTTGCTCGAACTCTCGGGAACCGGGACGGTCCCGCACAAGGCTCAAATGCGCCGCCTCTGGGGGACGGTGCTTCTGGATCGTCGTGTCCGCCAGCTCGATTTGCCTGACGCTTATCATTGTCCTTCCTCCCATAAACAGTAAAAACTCTCGCTCGTTGATCGTCAAGAGTGATTTACGTAAATGATAGTTGACAGTCTTTCCTTTGCGTCCTAGCCTTTCCGTCATGAGCGTGCGGGGAAGGCGACATGCACAACCTGCTTGAACGAAGAGAGTCCCTGTCTCTGGAAGCCGGCTATTCCGCGCGAAAGCGGGACATTGCGGTACGTCGCAACCTTCCGATATGGAAATCGCCCTCGGGTCAATTGTCAAGAAACGTTTACGCTTGGGCGGGGCTGGTTGACATTGACACGAATGATCCCGGACGTTCGATCATGCCTCCTGCAAAAATGCTTTACACAGAGGAGGAGCGGCGGCGGCGCGACTCCTCGCGGTGGACATTGGTGCAGGGTGTGCTGGCGCCGGTACAATTCGCGGTGTTCGTGGTCAGCGTGGTCCTGGTCCTCCGATATCTCGCGACCGGAGAGGGGCTGACCGCCGCGACCGTGTCCATCGTGGCCAAGACCTTCGCCCTCTACGCCATCATGATCACCGGCTCCCTGTGGGAGCACGATGTCTATGGCCGCTATCTCTTCGCGCCGGCGTTCTTCTGGGAGGACGCGGTCAGCATGCTCGTGCTGGCGTTGCACACGGCGTATCTCGTGGCGCTCGCGACCGGGTGGCTCGATCCGCGGGGTCAGATGTTCCTCGCGTTGGCCGCGTATGTCAGTTACGCCATCAACGCCTCCCAGTTCGTGCTCAAGCTGAGAGCCGCCCGCCTCGGCGAGCGCACACGTCTCGCCCAGGCGCCGGGCCGCGTCGGGTGCGCCTCATGACCGCTCACGCGAACATCGCCGCCGCCGCGACGGGGCCCGGCTGCATCGACGCTCCCGTTCTCCTGGAGCGGGGCCAGCGTGAGGTGTTCTGCGGGCTGACCGGCATCGTCTGGCTGCACCGCAAGATCCAGGACGCGTTCTTTCTCGTGGTCGGCTCTCGCACCTGTGCGCACCTCATTCAGTCGGCCGCCGGCGTCATGATCTTCGCCGAGCCGCGATTCGCGACCGCGATCATCGAGGAGAGGGACCTCGCCGGCCTCGCGGACCTCGACGCCGAGCTCGATCGTATCGTTGCGGACCTGCTGGCTCGGCGTCCCGAGATCCGGCTGCTGTTTCTGGTCGGTTCATGCCCATCGGAGGTCATCAAGCTCGACCTGTCGCGGGCGGCGTCGCGCCTGTCCCAGTCCTATGCCCCGGGCGTCCGTGTGCTCAATTATTCGGGCAGCGGCATCGAAACGACCTTCACGCAGGGCGAGGATATGTGCCTCGCGTCCCTGGTTCCGGTGCTCCCGCACGATGAAGGCGCACGCTCGCTGATCGTCGTCGGCGCATTGGCGGAGGTCGTCGAAGACCAGTTTCGGCGGCACTTCGACGAGCTCGGCATCGGCCCGGTGCGCTTCCTCCCGCCCCGCCGCGCCACCGAATTGCCGCCGGTCGGTCCAGCGACACTGTTCGTCCTGGCGCAGCCGTTTCTCGCGGAGACGGCCCGCGCACTCGAAGAGCGTGGCGCCCGCCCGGTGGTTGCTTCCTTCCCGCTCGGGGTGGAGGGCACCACGCTCTGGCTCCAGGCGGTGGCGGCCGCCTGGAGCACCAATCCTGCTCTCGTCGAGCGCGTTACCGCGCGGTCTCGCGAACGCGCGACGGCTGCCCTGGAGCGCTATCGCGCGCAGCTCGACGGCAAGCGCGTGTTCTTCTTCCCGGACTCGCAGCTCGAATTGCCTCTGGCGCGGTTCCTGGCGCGGGAAATGGGCATGAGGTTGGTCGAAGTGGGCACCCCGTTCCTGCATCGCGGCCACCTTGCCCGCGAGCTCGCTTTGCTGCCGGCCGGCACTGTGCTCAGCGAGGGGCAGGACGTCGAGAAGCAGCTCGATCGTTGCCGCGCCGCACGGCCCGATCTCGTCGTGTGCGGATTGGGCCTCGCCAATCCGCTCGAAGCGGAGGGCATTACCACCAAGTGGTCCATCGAGCTCCTGTTCACGCCGATCCAGGGTTACGAACAGGCGGCCGATCTCGCAGAGCTGTTTGCGCGTCCGCTGGTGCGACGCACCCGGCTGGTGGCCTGAGCCATGCAACTGACGTTATGGACATACGAGGGGCCTCCCCATGTGGGCGCGATGCGCGTCGCGACGGCGATGCGCGGCGTCCACTACGTCCTGCATGCGCCTCAGGGCGACACATATGCCGATCTGCTGTTCACGATGATCGAGCGGCGGGCCGAGCGGCCTCCCGTCACCTATACGACTTTCCAGGCCCGCGACCTCGGCGGCGATACCGCCGGCATGCTCAAGAATGCGGTCGCCGAGGCCTACGAGCGCTTTCGTCCCCAGGCGATCCTGGTCGGCGCGTCCTGCACGGCCGAACTGCTCCAGGACGACCCCGGCGGCCTCGCCAAGGCGCTCGATCTGCCGATCCCGGTCATTCCGCTGGATCTGCCGGCTTATCAGAAGAAGGAGAACTGGGGCGCCGCGGAGACTTTCTACCAGATCGTGCGGACGCTGGCCGGTCCGGCCTCGCCGGGCACGCGCCCGACCCCGAACGTCGGCGCGCGGCCGCGCTGCAACGTCTTGGGCCCGACCGCGCTCGGCTTCCGCCACCGCGACGACGTGACGGAGGTGACGGGTCTTCTCGCCGGCCTGGGTATCGAGGTGAACGTGGTCGCGCCACTGGGCGCATCGCCTGCGGACATCGCGCAACTCGCGGCGGCGGATTTCAACGTCGTGCTGTATCCGGAAATCGCGATGCCTGCGGCCAAGTGGCTCGAGCGCAGTTTCGGCCAGCCGTGGGTCAAGAGCACGCCTCTGGGCGTCGCAGGAACGAAGGCGTTTCTGGCCGAAGTCGCTGCTCTTGCCGGCGTCGATGCCGCGGACGAGGCGTCGAACTCACGACTGCCCTGGTACTCGCGCTCGGTGGATTCGACGTACTTGACCGGCAAGCGGGTGTTCATTTTCGGCGACGCCACCCATGCGTTGGCGGCCGCGCGCATCGCTTCGCGGGAAATCGGGTTCACCGTCGCCGGCCTCGGAACCTACAGCCGCGAATTCGCGCGCGAGGTCCGCGACGCCGCGAAGGAGTACGGAATAGAGGCTCTGGTCACCGACGACTACACCGAAGTCGAGGATGCAATCGCCAGGGTGCAGCCGGAACTGGTTCTCGGCACCCAAATGGAACGTCACATCGCCAAGCGGCTCGGGATCCCCTGTGCGGTGATCTCGGCGCCGGTCCACGTTCAGGATTTCCCGGCGCGCTACTCCCCGCAGATGGGGTTCGAAGGCGCGAACGTCCTCTTCGACACCTGGGTGCATCCGCTGATGATGGGACTGGAAGAGCACCTGCTGACGATGTTCCGCGACGACTTCGAGTTTCACGACGCCGCCATGCCCTCTCATCTCGCGGCCGCCGACCGCGGCTTCGACCGAACGTCGGCCGACCGAGAGCCCACCGCGGAACCCGCGTCGTTGCCGATCGCGGTTCCGGTTTCGGCGGTTGCCTGGGCGACGGACGCGGAGAAGGAACTTCATAAGATCCCGTTCTTCGTCCGCGGCAAGGCGCGGCGGAATACTGAGCGGTTCGCGTGCGAGCGCGGCCTTGCGACGATCACCGTAGAGACCCTGTACGATGCCAAAGCGCATTTCGGCCGCTGACGCCAAGCCAATCCGCGTCGTCGTCGTGACCATGGACAGCCATCTGTCCGGGGCGGTGAGCCGCGCGCAGGATGCGCTCGCGCGGGAGCTGCCGGGGCTCGAATTCGTGCTGCACGGCGCAGACGTGTGGGGCGAAGACGCGGCGGCTCTCGAACGGTGCCGGGCCGACATCGCACGCGGCGATATCGTGATCGCCACGATGCTGTTCCTCGAGGACCACATCCGTGCGGTACTTCCGGCGCTCGCGGCGCGCCGAGAGCACTGCGACGCGATGGTGTGCTGCCTCTCGGCGGGCGAGGTGGTGCGGCTGACGCGCATCGGCAAGTTCAACATGAGCGGCGAGGCGCTGGGCGCCATGGCCTGGCTCAAGCGCCTGCGCGGCAAGCGCGACGGTTCCGGATCGAGCGGCCACGGACAGATGCAGATGCTGCGGCGGCTGCCCAAGCTGCTGCGCTTCATTCCCGGCACCGCTCAGGACGTGCGCTCCTACTTCCTGTGTCTGCAATATTGGCTGGCCGGCTCGAGCGACAATATCGTCAACCTGGTTCGTCTCCTGGTCGGTCGCTACGCCGACGGGCCACGGCGCGGACTGCGCGACGCGGTGAGAGCGAAGCCGCCGGCCGAATATCCGGATGTCGGCCTTTACCACCCGCGGATCCCGGCGCGCATCACCGACTCGCTCGGCCGCTTGCCCGCCGCCGACAAGGACAGCCGTGGGACGGTGGGCGTGCTCCTGATGCGGTCCTATCTGCTGGCCGGAAACTCCAACCATTACGACGGCGTCATCGCAGCGCTCGAGGCGCGCGGATTGCAGGTGATTCCGGCGTTCGCGAGCGGGCTCGACGCGCGGCCGGCGATCGAGAAGTATTTTCTGCGTAATGGCCGCGCGACCATCGATGCACTGGTTTCGCTCACCGGATTTTCGCTCGTCGGAGGTCCGGCCTACAACGACGCCAAAGCCGCCGAAGAGGTGTTGGCGACGCTCGACGTGCCCTACGTCGCCGCGCTGCCGCTCGAATTCCAGACGCTGGAGGATTGGCAAGCGTCGGATCGCGGACTTACGCCCGTGGAAAGCACCATCATGGTCGCGATCCCGGAGCTTGACGGCGCCACCGCTCCGATCGTGTTCGGCGGCCGGTCGCAGGCGGCGCGCGCGGCCGCGGCGCCAGCAAAGCAAACGATGGCCTATCCCGGCGCGAACGCCGCGACCGACATGCAGGTCGCTCCGGATCGCGCCGCGGCGCTCGCAGCGCGGGTCGAACGTCTGGTGACGCTGCGTAAGACGCGCTGCGCCGACCGCAAGATTGCGATCGTGCTGTTCAACTTCCCCCCGAACGCCGGCAACACCGGTACGGCGGCGTTCCTGGCCGTATTCGAGTCGCTCCACCGCACAATGCTCGAGCTCAAGGCCGTCGGTTACACGGTCGACGTTCCCGCAAGCATCGACTCCTTGCGTGAGAGCATCGTCGCCGGCAATGCGGCGCGGCTCGGCGCGCACGCCAACGTCCATGCGCGACTGCCGGTCGACGATTACATCCGCGAGGAAAAGTGGCTTGCGGAAATCGAGGCACAATGGGGACCGGCTCCGGGCCGCCAACAGAGCGATGGCGCGTCAATCTTCGTGCTGGGCGCGCGGTTCGGCAACGTATTCGTCGGAATTCAGCCGGCCTTCGGCTACGAAGGCGACCCGATGCGGCTGCTCTTCGAAAAGGGGTTTGCGCCGACCCACGCCTTTTCGGCGTTCTACCGGTGGCTGCGCAAGGACTTCGGTGCCCATGCCGTGCTTCATTTCGGAACCCATGGTGCGCTGGAATTCATGCCGGGCAAGCAGGTCGGCATGTCGGCGGCATGCTGGCCGGACCGGCTCATCGGCGACCTGCCCAATCTCTATCTGTACGCCTCCAATAATCCGTCCGAAGGCACCATCGCCAAGCGCCGCGCCGGCGCGACCCTCATCAGCTATCTCACGCCGCCGATTGCCCATGCCGGGCTCTATCGTGGGCTACTCGATCTCAAGGCATCGATCGAGCATTGGCGGGGCTTGGCGGCGGACGCCGCAGAGCGGGCCGAGCTTGCAACCCTGATTCAAAGCCAGGCCTCTTCCCTCGACCTCGCTGCCGCCGATCCGCCCTGGGGCGGCGCGGCCGAGGAACGCGTCGTTGAACTCGGCCGCCAGGTCCTGGAACTCGAATATACGCTGATCCCGCATGGACTCCACGTGGTGGGAGCGCCGCTCTCCGCCGAGGAGCGGGTCGATATGCTGCTCGCCATCGCGGATTCGTCCCATGGGCAGCGACCCGAGCGCGCGGTCATCGAAACGCTCGTGAGGGGGGACGGCGGACGCGCGGGCGCAGCGGAACAAAACGCCATGCTGAGCGAGCTCGCCGCGCTCGATCGGCATCTGGCCAAGGACACCGAACTGTCTGCCATCGTGCACGCGCTCGATGGCGGGTTTATCCGGCCCGCGCCCGGCGGCGACCTGTTGCGGACCCCGGCGGTGCTGCCGACGGGAAGGAACCTGCACGGCTTCGATCCTTTCAGGATCCCGAGCGCCTTCGCAATTCGTGACGGCGCGAGGCAGGCCGAGCGGCTGCTCGACCGCCATGTGGCGGACGGACTGCAATTCCCGGATTCGGTGGCGATCGTGCTGTGGGGCACCGACAACCTCAAGAGCGAAGGGGGGCCGATCGCCCAGGCGCTCGCCCTCATCGGGGCGTTGCCGCGGTTCGACAGCTATGGTCGCCTCTCCGGCGCGCAACTGGTGCCGCTCGCCGAGCTCGGCCGGCCGCGGGTCGACGTCATCATCACGCTCTCCGGCATATTCCGCGATCTGCTGCCGCTGCAGATCAAGCTCCTGGCGGAAGCCTGCTATCTCGCGGCGTCTGCCGACGAGCCGCTCCATCGTAATTTTGTCCGCAAGCATGCGCTGTCCTATCAGGAGATGCACGGCTGCGATCTCGAGACCGCGGCGCTGCGGGTGTTCGGTAATGCCGAGGGCGCATACGGATCGAACGTCAGTCATCTCGTCGAGAACGGTCGCTGGGACGAGGAGGGCGAACTCGCGGAGGTCTACATGCACCGCAAGGGGTTCGCCTACGGCCGCGCCGGCCGCGCGCTGCCCCAGGTCCCGATGCTGCAGAGCATTCTCGCCAATGTCGACCTCGCCTACCAGAATCTCAACTCGGTGGAACTCGGCGTCACCACCATCAGTCATTACTTCGACACCCTCGGCGGCATCAGCCGCGCCGTCCAGCATGCGCGGGGAGGGGCCCCGGCGCCCGTCTACATCGGCGACCAGACGCGCGGGGAGGGCATGGTCCGCAGCCTCTCCGAGCAGGTCGCGCTGGAGACCCGGACCCGGGCGCTCAATCCGAAATGGTACGAAGGCATGCTCAAGCACGGCTACGAGGGGGTGCGTCAGATCGAGGCGCAGGTGACGAACACGATGGGGTGGTCTGCGACCACCGGGCAGGTCGCACCGTGGGTCTACCAGCAGCTGACCAATACCTTCGTGCTCGATCCGGCGATGCGCGAGCGGCTTTCGGCGCTCAACCCGACGGCATCCGCGAAGGTCGCCAACCAACTCCTGGAAGCCCACGAGAGAAACTACTGGACGCCGGACGGCGCTACGCTCGAAGCGCTGCGGAGGGCTGGTGACGAGCTGGAAGATCGCCTCGAAGGCGTGGTTGAGGAAAGAGCGGCATGACCATCGTAACCCGACCAGGTACCCTCGATGCGAAGCCGATACGCCCGGACGGCGCCGGCAGCGTGCAGGTGCATCTCGACCCGACGCTCAAGATCGGGAATGCCAAGGTCTTTTCCGTTTATGGCAAAGGCGGCATCGGCAAGAGCACGACGTCGTCGAATCTTTCGGTGGCGTTCTCGAAACTCGGTAAACGCGTTCTGCAGATCGGCTGCGATCCGAAGCACAACTCGACGTTCACGCTCACCAAGAAGCTGGTGCCGACGGTGATCGACGTGCTCGAGTCCGTGAACTTCCATCCGGAGGAACTGCGGGTCGAGGACTTCGTCTACGCGGGCTACAACGGCGTGATGTGCGTCGAGGCCGGCGGGCCGCCGGCGGGTACGGGATGCGGCGGCTACGTGGTCGGCCAGACCGTCAAGCTCCTCAAGGAGCACCATTTGCTCGAAGACACCGACGTCGTCATTTTCGACGTGCTGGGCGACGTCGTGTGCGGCGGGTTTGCCTCTCCGCTGCAGCATGCGGACCGCGCACTGATTGTCGCCGCCAACGACTTCAACTCGATCTTCGCCATGAACCGCATCGTCGCCGCAATCCAGGCAAAGTCGAAGAATTACCCGGTGCGCGTCGGCGGGGTGATCGCCAATCGCAGCGCGCAGACCGATCAGATCGACAAATACAACGCCGTCGTCGGCCTCAAGACGGTCGCACGGTTTCCGGACCTCGACGTCATTCGCCGCAGCCGGCTCAAGAAAGCGACCTTGTTCGAGATGGAGCCGACGCCGGAGGTCGAGGCGGTGCAGCGGGAATACCTCGCATTGGCCGCGGCCCTGTGGGCGGGAACCGAGCCTCTCCTCGTGCAACCGATGAAAGATCGCGAGATCTTCGATCTCCTGGGATTCGACTGATGCCGACCGCTTCCTTCGTCCGGCGCCGCGGACAGCTCGAAACCTATTTCGACCGCACCGCCTTCGAGGCGTGGTCGCGGCTCACATCGACCGCACCGGTCGGGCGCATCCGCGCGACGGTGCGGGCGGGACGGGACGAAATGCGGACCACGCTGTTGGGCTGGCTCCCGGACGACATGCGGGGACTCAGCGTGCTCGACGCGGGCTGCGGAACCGGCATGCTGGCCGTCGAGGTCGCAAGACGCGGTGCGCGGGTGGTCGCCATCGATGTCGCCCCCACGCTGGTCGCCCTGGCACGCGAACGCATGCCGAAGGACATTCCTGCCGGCAGTGTTGACTATCGCGTCGGCGACATGCTTTCACCCTCGCTCGGCCGTTTCGACTTCATCGTCGCGATGGATTCGCTGATCCATTATCGCTCCGACGACGCGGTTCGCGCCGTGTCGCGGCTCGCGTCTTCAGCTCGGTGCGGCATCGCATTCACCTTCGCGCCGCGGACGCCTGCGCTGACGCTGATGCACGCGGTCGGGCGTGTCTTTCCGCGCGGAGACCGGGCGCCGGCGATTGAACCGGTCGCCGAGCACCGGGTCCGGCGCCTCCTGGCCGATGCTCCCGAGCTGCGAGCCTGGCGGCTGCACCGCACGCGGCGGGTCGCGCATGGCTTCTATACGTCCCAGGCTTTGGAGCTGACGAAGGGATGAGACGGATCAACGATAAGTTGTCCAAGGGCTGGCTGTTGATCGGCGCACGCTTCCTGCCGTTTGCCGACGTGGCGACGGCGGAGCTGCCGCTCGGGCGGCTGTTGCGGCTGTCCCTGTTCCAGGTCTCGGTCGGCATGGCTGTGGTCCTGCTCAACGGCACGCTGAACCGCGTGATGATCGTCGAGTTGGGCGTGCCGAGCTGGCTCGTCGCACTCATGGTGTCTCTGCCGCTGGTGTTTGCGCCGTTCCGCGCGCTGATCGGCTTCCGCTCCGATACCCACCGCTCTGCGCTGGGGTGGCGGCGGGTTCCCTACATCTGGATAGGTACGCTGCTGCAGTTCGGCGGGCTCGCGATCATGCCCTTCGCGCTCATCGTGCTTTCGGGCGACACCAACGGGCCACCGGTGTTCGGCGATATCGGCGCGGCACTGGCGTTCCTCCTCGTCGGTGCCGGGCTGCATACGACACAAACCGCGGGACTCGCACTTGCGACCGACCTCGCACCGGAGGAGGCGCGACCTCGCGTGGTGGCCTTTCTCTATGTGATGCTGCTCGTCGGCATGGTCGCGAGCGCGCTCGCATTCGGTCTGGCGCTGTCGCACTTCAGCGAGATGCGGTTGATCCAGGTGATCCAGGGCGCCGGCCTTCTCACCATGATCCTCAACATCATTGCGTTGTGGAAGCAGGAGGCGCGGCGGCCTTCGCTCACTTCGAGCGAACACCCGCGCCCGAGCTTCTTGGAGTCGTGGCGTGCGTTCCGAGCGGCCGGGTTGTCGCGGCGCGTTCTGATCGTGGTCGGTCTCGGCACTGCGGCGTTCAGCATGCAGGACATCCTGCTCGAACCCTATGGTGGCGAGGTTCTCAAACTCTCGGTCGGGGAGACGACGTCCCTGACCGCGATGCTCGCGGCCGGAACTCTTGCGGGTCTCGCGCTCGCGGCGCGTTGGCTCGGAGCTGGGGTCGATTCCTACCGGCTGGCGGCGCTTGGCGTGCTGGGGGGCATCGTCGCGTTTTCCGCCGTCATTTTCGCGTCGCCGTTCGATTCTCCGGCGCTGTTTCGCGCCGGCGCCGTGCTGATCGGGTTCGGCGGCGGTCTGTTCGCAGTCGGCACCATGACCGCGGCGATGGCATTGGCGCGCGATGGCCAAAGCGGACTTGCACTCGGCGCATGGGGAGCTGTGCAAGCCTCCGCAGCCGGCCTGGCGATCGCGTTCGGCGGCGCCGCGCGTGACGTCATCTCCGACCTCGCGGCGCAGGGCGCGTTCGGCCCGGCGCTCACCGACCCGTCGACCGGTTATGGCTTCGTCTACTACCTCGAGATCGTGATGCTGTTCGTCACCCTGGCGGCCATCGGGCCATTGGTGCGACCGGCGACGACGCTGAAAACAAGAACAATCGGGAGTTTCGGGCTGGCCGAGTTTCCCGGCTAGCCCAGACCAAGTGGAGGCTTCCCATGCAAACGGGTGAAATCACCGGTTACATCGACGTCGCACAGGTGACCCTCTACGCCTTCTGGGTCTTCTTTGCCGGGCTCCTCATCTATCTTCGCAGCGAAGACAAGCGCGAGGGTTATCCGCTCGAAAGCGATCGCTCAAGAAGGGTCACGGTGGAAGGCTTTCCGCCAGCGCCGTCCCCCAAGACGTTTCATCTGAGCCGCGGCCGCAGCGTCACCGTTCCGGCCACTCGCGAGACGCGTGAGATCCGGGCCGTCCCGGTGGCGCCGTGGCCGGGAGCGCCGCTCGAGCCGATCGGCAATCCGATGCTCGATGGCGTGGGTCCCGCGTCATATGCCATGCGTGCCGACCTGCCCGATCTCACGGTCGACGGTTTCCCCGCGATCGTGCCGCTGCGCGCCGCGACAGCCTCGTTCGTCGATCCTGAAGATCCGGATCCGCGCGGCATGGCCGTCTATGGTGCCGATGGCATTCGGGCGGGCACCGTCAGCGATCTGTGGGTCGACCGCACCGAACCGCAAATCCGCTACCTCGAAGTCGAACTCTCGGGCACCGGGGCCACGAAGCATGTTCTGCTTCCCAACCTGATGGCCCGCATCGACGGTCGCCGCCGCGAGATCACGGTGCATGCGATCCTCGCCAGGCAGTTTGCGGACGTTCCCGGCCTCGGGAACCCCGACCAGGTCACCAAGCTCGAGGAAGACAAGATCACCGGTTACTACGCCGGCGGGCTGCTCTATGCGACCCCGGCGCGAGCGGAGCCGCTGCTGTGAGCGAGTTCGATACAGACTATGCCCCCGGGCTACCCGAAGCGCTTCCCGCGGGCGAACGGCTGCTGTGGCAGGGCCGGCCGGGATGGCGCTCGCTTGCGATACACGCCTTCCATGTCCGGGCGATCGCCGTCTATTTTGCGGTGTTGATCATCTGGCGCGGCGAGACCGTCCTCTCGGAGGGCGGAATGGCAAGTGCCGCCGTCGCCACGGCCTGGATGATGTCGCTCGCCGCCGCCGCGATCGCCGTGCTGGCGTTTCTGGCATGGCTGTCGGCGCGCGCCACGATCTACACCATCACGGATTGCCGGCTCGTGATGCGAATCGGGATCGCGCTTCCGATCACGCTCAATGTTCCGTTCCGAATCGTGGAAGGCGCTGCCCTGCTCAAGCATCGCGATGGGTCCGGGGACATCGCGATCAGCCTCGGCGGCAGCGATCGCTTCGCCTTCCTGGTGTTGTGGCCACACGCGCGGCCCTGGCGGGTGGCTCGGCCGGAGCCGATGCTGCGCTCGCTCGCCAGGCCGGATGAGGTTGCCAGGGTATTGGCACGAGCCTTGGAGGCTTCGGCCGGTCAGCGCGCCCGGCCGCAATCGGATTTCGTCCCTGCAACGCCGCAGGCGGCATCGCGTCCGCTTGCCACTGCGGCTGGTTGAGGAGGCCCGCATGAAAGCGTCCCCGCCCAGGACGACATTTCCGCGCAGTGCCTTGTTCGGCGCGGCCGGACTAATCACGCTCGCGATCATGGCGGCCGCAGGAGCGCGGCTGACCGGCGTCGGGACGAGCCGCATGCCCGAAGGAATCCCCGTCGCAAGCCGAGAGCTTCACTTTGCGGATCGTAGCGACGGTGCCGTGGTGATCAGCGAAGCCGCGTCCGGCCGCATCGTCGACGTAGCTTCCCCTGGAACCAACGGATTCCTTCGCAGCACCATGCGCGGTCTCGCGCGGGATCGCAGGCGGCGCGACATCGGGGCCGAAGCCGCATTCCGGCTGACGCGGTGGGCCGACGGCAGGCTGTCGCTCGAAGACGAGGCGACCGGACGGCGCATCGATCTCGGGGCGTTCGGGCCGACCAATGCGGCGGTGTTCGCCAATCTGATGACCGCGGGGAGCAGGATGCCATGAAGGTGGAATGGCTGATCGGCCGCAGCTTCGAGGTGCCGTGTACGATCGAGATCGAGAACACGCCGGACAGCCTGCATGCCTATGTGGAATTGGACGGCGTAGATCCGCAGCCGGGCGATGTCGTGCGAGTTCACGACGCGCCCCCCATGGTGCCGTTCGGCCAGCGCCTGGTCCGGCGCGGCCGCGCCACCGTGACACGGGCCGGCATGCTGGCGCGCGCCGTCGCTCACATCAACGGATATCGCGAGCTGACCGAACTTTACGAGGTCGGCTTTTCGGACGGGAGGACATCATGATCCCAATGGAAGGCGGCGGTGGCGCGCTGACTGAGACCACAAAGCAGGCGCAACAGGACACGATCCTCAGTCCGCGCTTCTACACCACCGATTTCGACGAGTTGGACCGGACCGACGTGAGCCCGGTTCGGCCGGAATGGAACGAGCTCCTCGCGGAGATGCGCCGAGACCCCAACAACGGACACTTCGTCAGGACCGACGAATTCAAGCTCGATCTGGAAAGCCTGCCGGCGCCGCTCCGCAAGGAATTCATCGATTTTCTCGTGAGCTCGGTGACGGCGGAATTCTCCGGCTGCGTGCTTTATGCCGAAATGAAGAAGCGCTCGCAAAATCCGGACATCCGCGATCTGTTCTCATTCATGGCGCGCGACGAGGCACGGCACGCCGGATTCATCAACGACACGCTCAAGGATTTCGGCATCGGGGTCGATCTCGGATTTTTGACGCGAGCAAAGAAATACACCTACTTCAGCCCCAAGTTCATCTTCTATGCGACCTACCTGTCGGAGAAGATCGGCTACGCCCGCTACATCACCATCTTCCGCCAGTTCGAGCGTCACCCGGAACGGCGGTTTCACCCGATCTTCAAATGGTTTGATAAGTGGTGCAACGACGAGTTCCGTCATGGCGAGGCGTTCGCACTGCTGATGCGCGCCAAACCGGAAGTGTTGAGCGGCCTCAACAAGCTGTGGGTGCGGTTCTTCCTGCTGGCGGTGTTTGCGACGATGTACGTGCGCGACCACGCCCGCCCGGAATTCCACAAGGCGCTGGGGATCGATCCGACCGATTACGATTTCACCGTATTCCGGATCACGTCGGAGATATCGCGCCAGGTCTTCCCGCTCATGCTCGACATCGACAATCCGAAATTCCGCGCCGGGCTCGATCGCCTGTGGCGAATCTCCGAGCAGATGTCGGCCGCCCAGGCGCAGGGTGGGCTTACCAGCGGCTTGAAGCGCGTGGTGCTCTCGGCGTCAGCGGCCGCGACGCTGTTGCGGCTCTACGTCCTTCCGGCAAGACACAACGCGCTGCCGGAACACGTGCGCCTTCAGCCCGCCTGGTAACGCGATGTCGCAGTTCGCGCTTCCCATTCTCTTTGCACTGTTCGTCTGGTGGTTCGGCACCGGAATCGTGCTGTGCCTCGTCAGGCTGGGCGCGCGGAAATTGGATATCGCAATCGGCATTGCCACGCTCGGCCAGATCGGGGCCGCCTGGGGGCTCGCCGCAAGCGCGCGGCTGCCGACCGTCGGTGGCGCCTACGTGGCCTTCACCTGCGCCATCCTCGCGTGGTGCTGGGTGGAAATCACGTTCTTGTCCGGCCGCATTACCGGGCCACGAAAGGAGCCTAGCCCTGCCGGCGCGTCCGGTTGGCGTCGCGTACGCTTCGCGATCGGGGCGATCCTTTATCACGAGCTCGCGCTTCTGGCGTTCGCCGTCGGCGTCGTCATCCTCACCTGGCAGGGCGACAATCAAGTCGGCGCTGCGACCTTCCTCGTTCTCTGGGTCATGCGTTTGAGCGCGAAGCTCAACCTGTTCCTCGGCGTGCCCATTCTCAACGATGAGCTCCTGCCGGCCCGGCTGGGCTACCTGAGAAGTTACTTCTGGCGGCGACCGGTGAGCCCGTTTTTCCCTGTGGCGGTCACGCTCTCGACCGCTGCCGTGGTGTTGTTGGTGACGCGAGCCCTCGCCGCCGGGACGGCGTTCGAGATCGCCGCGCTGCTGCTGCTCTCGACCCTCATGGCGCTGGCGGTGTTGGAACACTGGTTCATGGTTGTGCCGCTGCCGGTCAAGGCCATCTGGGAATGGAGCATGGGGGGCGCCCCCGTGATGCCGCCCGATGCGCTGGTAGCGGACCTGAGACGCCTGCCGGAGGAATGCTCGGCAAAGGGTCAGCCAGGTGACCGGGCTCCGCTCACCGCCGTGTGCGGTTCGCTCGCGGATTCAGATCCAGCAGCCGGGGCCCAACGCCCGGCGCTGGCGACGCTGTGGAGACATCGATGAACTACGAGAGTTTTTTCCGGGATCAATTGGAACGTCTGCGCGACGAGGGTCGTTATCGTGTGTTCGCCGATCTGGAGCGGCGCGCCGGCGATTTTCCGCGGGCCACGCATCACAGCAGCCGCGGCCCGGTGGCGGTGACGGTGTGGTGTTCCAACGATTACCTCGGCATGGGGCAGCATCCGGACGTGCTCGAAGCCATGCACGAAGCGCTCGATCGAAACGGCGCGGGAGCCGGTGGAACGCGCAACATTTCCGGGACCAATCATTATCACGTCCTCTTGGAGCGCGAACTCGCGGACCTGCATGGCAAAGAAGAAGCGTTGCTGTTTTCCTCCGGATACATGTCGAACTGGGCGACACTGGGGACGCTCGCGTCCCGGATGCCGGGTTGTGTCATATTTTCGGATGCCTGGAACCACGCCTCGATGATCGAAGGCATCCGGCACAGCGGGGCGGAAAAACGCATTTTCGCCCACAACGATCCGAAGGACCTGAACCGCCAGCTCGCGAAATATCCGCGCGATATCCCCAAGCTGGTGGCGTTCGAGTCGGTCTATTCCATGGACGGCGACGTCGCGCCTATCGCGGAGCTTTGCGATGTCGCCGACGCGCATGGCGCGATGACCTATCTGGACGAGGTTCATGCGGTCGGGCTCTATGGCGAGCGTGGCGGCGGCATCGCGGAGCGTGATCGCGTGGCGGGTCGGCTCACGGTCATCGAGGGCACCCTCGCCAAGGGCTTCGGCGTCGTTGGTGGCTATATCGCCGCGTCGTCGCTTCTGTGCGACTTCGTCAGGAGCTTTGCTTCGGGCTTCATCTTCACGACCTCCCTGCCGCCCGCCACGGCGGCCGGGGCGTTAGCGAGCGTGCGCCACCTCAAAGGGAGTACGGCCGAGCGGCAGCTGCAGCAGCAGCGTGTCGCCGCGCTGCGCCGCCAGCTCGATGCCGCGGGTATTCCGCACCTCATGAATGGAAGCCATATCGTTCCGGTGATGGTGGGAGATCCCGTGTTGTGCAAACTCATCAGCGACCGGCTGCTCGAAGAGCATGGCGTGTACGTTCAGCCGATCAATTACCCGACCGTGCCTCGCGGGACCGAAAGGCTGCGGCTCACGCCCTCGCCGTTGCACAGCGAAGCAGACATCGCGCACCTCGTGCGGTCTCTGACCACGGTATGGGCTGAGCTCGGTTTGCGGCAAGCGGCTTGACGGTTTCCCGGCACGCGCCGATGCTGGGCGCAACAAACGAGCGGTGATCTGCGCCATGCGTCGCGACCCAGTGTTACCGCCTGCGCTCTCGGGCGATCGGCGCGACGTCATGAGCCGCGTGGGGCGGCTGAGCTACTATGTCGCCGGAACGGCGCAGCGTGGCGAGCCTCCGCTGCTTCTCGTGCACAGCATCAACGCGGCCGGTTCGGCCTACGAGGTCAGACCGCTCTACGAAAAATATCGGATGAGTCGAAAGGTTTATGCGCTCGAACTTCCGGGGTTCGGATTCTCGGAACGAAGCGATCGCCGCTATCGGCCACGGCTCATGACCGATGCCATCCACGCCATGGTGGAAGAAATTCGCAACATCGACGGTGCCGAAACCATCGACGCGCTGGCGGTGTCGCTTTCATCGGAATTTCTGGCGCGCGCCGCAAGCGAAACTCCCGGCGTTTTCCGCAGCCTCGCGATCGTGAGCCCGACCGGCTTCGGCCGTCGCGCGCTCCATGACGGAAGTCCGGGCACCTCGCGGGGAAATTCGACCTTGTACGCGGCGCTTAATTTTCCGCTCTGGAGTCGCGGCTTCTTTCGCCTCCTGACCAGCCGGGTCAGCATTCGCTACTTCCTGCAGAAGACATGGGGCTCCAAGAGCATCGACGAAGGATTGTTGGCCTACGACTACCTGACGACCCACCAGCCGGGCGCGGAGCACGCGCCGTACGATTTCGTCTCGGGTTTCCTGTTCAGCCCCGACATCTCCACAGTCTACCGGCAACTCACGCCGCCGGTGTGGATGACACACGGCGTCCGCGGCGACTTCACGGACTACTCCGGAAAGAGCGCCGTCGCCGACAAGCCTAATTGGACCATCGACGTACTGCCGACGGGTGCGCTGCCCTATTTCGAAATGCCCGTCGTCTTCGTCCAGAAATACGATGCGTTTCTGGAACAGGTCGCCGGGCACGACGGACGAAAACCTCAAGCGTCTCGCGTCGAACCGGGCTGACCCAAGGGCCAGGCATGGCCACCGAGCATGATGGCCACCGCGCATGACCGCCGAGCTTGTGCGGCCTAAGTCAAACGCTCCCGCGCCGCAGCCGACGCGGCGTAGGAACCGCCATTCAAAAGATGATCGCTGTTACTTCGTGGTCGCAGAGAAATCGCTGCATGCCGGATCGACGAATCTTCGAGGGGCCCGTGCACAAGCATGGTGGCGGATTTTGCAGTAGCGGCGGTCGACCGCAGCTGTGCGTTGCGTTGACATAACGGCGTTTCCCCGCGCGGATGTCCAGAGCCTTATTGTTTCCAAGACCGTGATCTGATCAAAACCAAAAAGATCATCAAATGAGAAACCAGTACCAAAGGAGCGTAAAAAGTATAGATATACCATAAGGTAGCCAAGTTGTAACTTGGAACGTTCAACTGCAGGACGCCGCGTACGCCGTTGAGCAGGTCCAGGAATCCCCATGTGTTGGTTACCCACACCAGAAGTACAGCACCGGACCAGTTGCTCCGCAGCGCAAAAATGGATGCGAGGGCCAGGGCCGCTTCTAAGAGATCACCGTACGCCGCAGCGGAAAGGAACTCGCGGGGAAGTTTCGGATCGACCATGCCCGTGACCAATAATGTCATTCCTATATAGCGGGGCACATGCACCCAGAGCAGCAGAATTAGGGCAGAATTGCGAGGCAGTTTAGTCAGTGCCGGCCAAACGTACCACGACGCGACGATAGTCAAGACGACGCAACTCGATAGGAGCTGCATCCAGAATATTGCAACGTTTTCCATTTCGAACCACCCCGAGTTATAGTCTGGCGCCCGTCAATCGAATTGCCTTCACATCGCCAGTTCGGTTTCCTTGATGTCGGCGATGGGACCGAGGATCGTCGGATCGAACGCGTTCAGGGCGGCTCGAGCGAGCAGCCGCTTTGGCAAGTCGGGATTGGCCAGGGCCCCACGGGCAATGGTGACGATGTCGGCGCCGTCGTTCAGCGCAGCCACCGCCTGCTCGACATTGTGCAGACTGCCATTGGCGAAGATCGCTGTCGTGGGCGCGTAGCGCTTGGCGAGGTGCATCAGCGACGAACCTCCCTCTTGGAAAGCCGGCTTCCACGCCTCGAATTCGGTCACATGGATGAAGTCCGCGCCCACATTCGCAAGGCCGCCAAAGATCATCTCGGCGTCGCGCTCCGCATCGGCCCACTTGTGATGGTAGTCGTTCACCTTGCCTTGAGAGATGCGGACGCCGACCGGCACCCGGGCACCGACCCTCGCACGCACCGCCTTGAACGTTTCGAGGATCAATCGCACACGGTTCTCCGTGGCGCCGCCCCAGCGATCCGTTCTGTCGTTGGCATAGTCGGTCAGAAACTGGTCGAGGAGATATCCGTTGGCGCCGTGGATTTCGACTGCGTCAAACCCGGCCACCTCGATTGCGCGCGCTGCCGACTCCGCAAAGCCGCTGATGGCGTCGGCGATCTGCGTCTCCGTCATCGCGGCCGGAGGAGCGTAACGGCCTTTGCCGTGATAGAACTTCATCTGTTCGCCCTTCGGCTGCACTGGAGACGGCCCGACCGTGGTGTCGCGAAAGCGATTGCCTTGGCTGATTGCGCCGGCATGCATCATCTGGGCGATGGCGAGCGCGCCGTGCGCCTTGATCCCGCCGACAACCGGCTTCCAGGCATTGGCCTGCGCTTCGTCAGTCATGCCGGGCTGATGGACGTAGCCCTGCGAGAATGCCTGGTCGGTGTAAATGCCTTCGGTGATGACGATCCCGAAGCCACCCCGCGCGAAGCGCTCGTAGTAGCGAGTCATTGTCTCGGTCGCCCGGCCATCCTCGGTCGCGCTAATTCGCGTCATCGGCGCAACCGAGAGGCGGTTCTTCACGTTATACCCGTTTATAACGATCGGCGCGAAGAGCGCTCTCGTATCAATGTCCATCGTCGTGACCTCCAGATCCGCCGAATTAGAAGCTATTTGCCCGGAGGAGAGGGATTTCCCCGCTGGCCGGGCTTAGACTTAGCTTTTGCGAACAGAGGGCAGAAGATGGGGTAGACGATAAGCACTTTATCGCTTAGCGTTAAAATATGGATCTCGCGGATGTGGCTCTGTTTCGCACCATCGCCTCCGCTGGCAGCCTGTCGGCCGCCGCGCGTCAGTTGGGCACGACACCGATGCTGGTCAGCCGCAGGTTGGCAGGCCTCGAAGACGAGCTGGGCGCGCGCCTGTTCCACCGCACGACGCGGTCGCTATCACTGACTCCCGAAGGCGAGGCGTTTTTGCCTCACGCAGTCACCCTCATGGAAGCTCGCGATTCGGCACTCGACTCGGTCTCGTCGGGCGGCTCCGGCCTCTCAGGCGTATTGAAGATTACAGCGCCGAACGTCATCGGCCACTCTCTCGTTGTCCCTGTCGCGGCCGAACTGATCGGCGACAACCCCGCGCTACGCGTCGATCTGACTCTGAGCGACGGTGTCATCGACATCGCGACGGCAGGAATGGATGTGGCCGTTCGCGTGGCTGAGATGAAGCCTTCGGACATGATAGCGACGCGGGTGGCCGACAATCCATTCATTCTATGCGCAGCGCCCGACTACGTCGCACGCTTCGGAGAACCCGCCACCACGGAAGACCTGGTGAGCCACCCATGCATCAAGCTTCATGCAATGGACAATTGGCCCTTCACGCGTGGCGGCGAGATGCACCGAGTTCGGATCAGCGGCCCCTTGTCGGCGAGCACCGTCGATGCGGTGCGAGCAGCCTGCATCGCTGGTGTCGGCATCGCCATGTTGACCTACTGGGACGTGCACGAGCAGATCGCACGCGGAGAATTGCATCGTATCGTCCTCACCGACGTCGAACCGCGGGAAGTCGGGATATGGGCCGTTTTCCCTAGCCGCACGCACATGCCTGCCCGGGTTCGGGCCTTTGTCGACGCATTGCGAAACCGCTGCTCGCCGTGACGATCTCACGGCGAACGGCTTGTCGACTTGGTCGCAATCGAGAGTTCCCCTCATGGGGTGGCTTGCCGAGCGGTGGCTTGCCGAGCGGTGGCGACGCCGGCAGGGATCTCTGCCGGCGGCAAGAGTTTCCGCATCCCAGCTAGCCGTGCAATGACGGGTAATCAATATACCCTTTGGGTCCCGGCACATAGAACGTGGCGGCATCCGGCGCATTCAACTCAGCCTTCACTTTCCACCGTTCGATCAGGTCGGGATTGGCGAGGAACGGTCGCCCCACGGCAATCAGATCGCATTTGCCGCCCTCGAGATCGCTTTCGGCGCGCGCGGCGTCGTATCCGCCTGACAGAATCAGCGTCCGCTTGAAAAACTCGCGGAACATGGCTTTCGTCGACTCAGGCACTGGCGGCGCACCCATCGCGGAGTGGTCGACGAGGTGAACGTAAACGAGCCCAACGGCATCGAGCCGCTGTGCGATATAGGTGTAATCGGCTTCCATGGCCGGGTAGGGGGGCATGTCATTGAACACGCCGAACGGAGACAAGCGGATGCCTACCTTGTCCTTGCCGATCGCCGCGACGGCCGCTTCGGCCACTTCCAACACGAAGCGCGCGCGATTCTCGATCGAGCCACCGTAATGATCCGTCCGCTGATTGGAGTTCGGTCGGATAAACTGTTCCAGCAGATAGCCATTAGCGCCGTGCAGTTCGATGCCGTCGAATCCCGCGGTGACCGCATTCTTCGCCGCCTGTGCAAACTCCCCTATCGCGGCCCGGATATCCGCCTCGGACATCGCTGTGGGCATGGCGTTTGGCCTCATGCCTTCGGCGTCGGTGTACATCTCGCCGGCGGCTGCTACTGCCGAGGGCCCCACTACGCGCGCGCCAGCGGGCAGGTTGAGCGGATGACCAATTCGTCCGCAGTGCATCAATTGCACGAATATCTTGGCGCCGAACGTGTGCACGGAATCCGTGACGTTTTTCCAACCTGCAATCTGCGCCTTAGAGAAAATTCCGGGTATTCGCGGGTAACCTAGCCCATCGGGAGAGGGCGACGTGCCTTCCGTGATGATTAGGCCAGCGGAAGCGCGCTGTGTGTAATATTGCGCCATGAGATCGCTCGGAATATTGCCGATGGCCCGATTGCGCGTCATCGGCGACATGACAAGGCGATTCTGCAGCGTGAGCGATCCTAGCGTGTACTTTGAATACAACAGCGACATGACTTTCTGTCTCTCCCTTCAACGCCCAGACATTTTCGAACCGGGACCTGGTCAAGATCGAAAAGTTAGGTGGCGAGCCATCGCAGGGAGCACAAGTGGGCGCCCAAAGATGATGCAGGCGTTGGCTCGCTCCTGGGGCCTGTGCCGGAAATATGACGGCTGGGCGAACCGGCGGTCAGTCATGAACCAAAAATATACCCGGTTGGCCTTCATCATCGATGGTGAGGCGGTTGTCTGTGATGTGCCGATCCGGCGCCCGCGCTCAAGCCGCCTTTCGCCGGCGACGCGGCATCGACACTCACGGCGCTTTGACGATCTGCTTGCACGCAGGGGGCAACCCGGCCAGCGTCAAAGCCGGTTTCGGTTTGCTCGGCGGCGGGTGAAGCGTTGATGCCTTGAACCAGAAGTCGAGTTCGCTGCCGCAGCCGTCGCTCGGAAGCGGCGGGGCCGGCGGCCTGCATTCCGCACTGTCTGCCGGACAGGCGATCTGGACATGAAAATGCTCGGCGTGACCATACCAGGGACGCACCTTGTAAAGCCATGTGCGATCAGCTCCGGCCTCGCGGCACAGTGCCTTCTTGATCGCGGCGTTGACCAAGATGCGGACGACCGCCGGATCCTGCGCAGCCGCTCGGATGAGTGCGGCATGCCCGTGGGTCCACGATTTCGGATCGACGTCGCGCTGATCGGGCGCGACCATCTCGGTGCCCGGGTTGAACTCGCGCTCCTCGCGGCTTTGCACGTGGTCCGGCATCGGCGCAAACCAAATGTCGACGTCGAGGCCGATTTGATGGCTGGTGTGCTCGGAAAACATCTGTCCGCCGCGCGGCTGCGCCATGTCGCCGATCAGAAGACCGCTCCAGCCGACATTTTTCGCGTCGGTGCCGAGACGCTCGATGAAGCGAATAAGTTGGGGATGGCCCCAGTTGCGGTTACGCGACGGCCGCATGACTTGCCAGGTCGGACCGTCGATCGGCAGCGATACGGCGCCGGCGAGACAGCCGGCGAAATCGCCGCCGATCGAGCGCGACGGCCCGGGAAACGGCGTCGACTTGCGCGCGAACAGTTCCTTGGCCGGCGTTGCCGGCGCGTCCGGTTTTTTCAGCGGCGGCAGCGGCTCGGGATCGAGCGAGCCGGGAAGCATCGGGTCAATCAGGTGCTTCTGCTGCGCCACGGCGGCATTCGCGGCGGTAAGAAATACGACGGCGAGGAGACAAACCGCGCGCATCAGCAACGATACTCCGTATCGGTCGGTAGAATTGCGTGTGTTCTGTTTCGAGAACCCGTTGTTGATCCCGGCCGAGCCGACGCGGCCATGCTGCTGCTCCGCCCGCGCTCAGCCGGCCGGTTCAGGCGCGCGACTTCGGCAACGCCACGATCATGTCGAGCTCGACACGCGCGCCCGGCGAGGAGAGTTGGTTGACGCAGATCGTCGTCGAGGCCGGCTTCCAGTCGCCGAAATAGCGCGCCATTCCCGCATTGATGCCGTCGAAGTCGCGGATGTCGGTCATGTACTTCGTGACCTTGACCACGTCGCGCCACGAGGCGCCGACATTATCGAGCACGAGCTTGATGTTTTCCATCGCCAGTCGGGTCTGCTCGCGGATGTCGCAGACGTGATCGTGCTGGCTCTCGACATGCGGATGGTCGTGATAGAGCGGCGACGGCGTGGCGCCCGATACGAACATCAGGTCCGCGACGCCGGTTATGGTGACGGCCGGCGCGTATGGCATCCTGTGGGCCTGCGCCGGATCGGGCTGAACGACGGCGAGGTCGAAATCCCTTGCGTCCCGATGCGTCTGCCATGTCAACTCTCCTTCTCGAACATTGGTGTCAGGATTTCTTTGGGATTTAGTTGGTCCGCCACCCCGCGACACGCGCGTCGACCGCGTCCTGGATCTTGGTCACGACAATTCCGAGGGCGGCGAGCACAATCAGAACGGCGAACACATCCTCGGTGTTGAGCACCTGTCCGGCGAGGAACAATCTTGCGCCGAGCCCGACCTTGCCGACGACCATCTCGGCGGCCACGACCAGGATGGTCGAAACGCCGAGCCCCAACCGGATGCCGGCAAAGATCGACGGCACCGCACTCGGAATCAGCACGTGCCGGACGATCTGGCGCTGGTTGGCGTCGAGATCGCGGGCGGCGAGAACAAGGCCCGGATCGCACTGCCGGACGCCGAGCAGCGTGTTGATGATGATCGGGAACAAAGCGCCAAGCGCGCTGATCGTGAGCATGAACGGACCGCCGGTGCCGAGCCAGATCACGAGAAGCGGGATCAGTGTCACCTTGGGCAGTGGATAAAGCGCGGCAATGAAGATGTCGGCGACGGCGGAGACGCGAGGCGAGATTGCCATCCATATGCCAAGCCCGACGCCCGCGACGATGCCGATACCGCAACCCGCGAAGATGCGATAGAGGGTCCAGCCGAGGTCCAGCCCGAGCTTTTCGGTCGCGAACAACTTCACCAGCGCGGCCACGATCGCGGACGGGCTGGGAAGATAGAGCGGATTGATGTCGGCCGCCCGGCAGCCGATCTCCCAGGCGCCGAGCACGGCGGCGACCGCGATCCAGCCGAGCCAGCGGGGCGCCTCGACGACGGGCGGTGTGCTCGCGCGCAGCGTGGTGACGATACCGGCGGTCCCGCATGCCTGTGAATCCGCATCGCGAGGCTGCGCAGTGACGTATTCCGACATCATCCGGCCCCGCTGCTCTCGCTGCGCATTGCTTTGACCACCTCGTCGCGCAACAGGCCGTAAATGCGCTCGAACAGCGCAGCGTATTCGGGAGCCGCCGAGGTCTGGTGCCCGCGCGGGCGGGGCAGCTCGACCTCGATCACCGCAGCGACGCGGCCCGGCCGCGCAGTCATCACCAGGATCTGGTCGCCGAGCAGGATGGCCTCCTCGATCGAATGGGTGACGAGGATGGCGGTCTTGGCGGTCGTCTCCACGACGCGCGCGAGTTCCTCCTGCAGCACGAGCCGCGTCTGCGCGTCGAGCGCGCCGAATGGCTCGTCGAGCAACAGCACATCGGGCTCCATGACGAGCGCCCGCGCAATTCCGACGCGCTGGCGCATTCCGCCGGACAGTTGGCGCGGATACTTGGTCTCGAAGCCGACGAGATCGACGGTGGCAAGCGCCTCGCGCACGCGTTTGATCCGATCGGACTTGGGAACGCCGGCAACCTCGAGACCGAAGGCGACGTTCTCTTCCACCGTTCGCCATGGAAACAGATTGAACGATTGCCACACCGTCGCCATCGAGGGGGTGGGCACCGCCGGCGACCCCTGGCCGCGCAGCGCAATGCGCCCTGCAGTCGGAGTGAGAAAGCCACGGACGAGCTGCAGAAGCGTACTCTTTCCGCAGCCCGATGGCCCGATGATCGCGGTGACTTTGCCGGCAGCGAAAACGCAATCGACGTTTTCCAGCGCAACCACCGGCGTGCCTGACTTGGACGGCCACGTCAGGCCAACGCGCTCCGCACAGATATCAACGTCGTAGCGCCCGGGCGCAACGGCCGGCGCCGTTGATCTTGCGGACATGACCGGCCCTTTCTCAGATGAACGGGTTCTTTTCCGCAAGCCGCCTGGCGGCCTCGCGTGGCGGCGTCAGGTCGAGCACCTGTTCGGGCTTGAGCTCGATGGTTTGCGCCAACTTCATCTTCTGCCAAAAACGGCCCTGCTTCAGAACGGAGGCGACGTCCGGCTCGCCATTGTCGTTGAACCATGTCCAGCGGGGCGCAGCCGCCAAGATCAGCGGTTCGGGTACTTTCGTCGCCTCGCTGATGATCTTGATGACAGCCGGGTCCTTATCGGCGGCGGCCTTGTTGTAGAGCCGGCCGGCATGGGTGTGGCACATTGCCAGGCGGATCGCGGCAGACATGTTGGCCTTGAGGAACGTGACCGGCATCGCCCACGCGGCGAGCTGGCAGTCGGGCTCGATATCGTAAGCGGGGTTGATCAGTTTGCCGACCCGGTTCTTTTCGACCAGGAAGGCGAGCGGCACGGGGATATTGGCGGCGTCGCATTGGCCGACGCCCATCGCCTTGACCATGTCGGGGTAGGTCAGGCCCGACTGCCACTCGACGTCGGTCTGCGGGTTGAGGCCTGCCTTCTCCAAACCCGACGCCAGCAGGTATTGGTCGATGCCGCCGGGAGCCTGGATGTTGAGACGCTTGCCCTTCAGCATGGCGAACTTCGAGACGTCGGTCAGCCCGGCCGCATGCATCGCATTGGAAACGACGATCTGCATGCTGCCCGATCCCGGTTTTTCCGAGCCGCGATCGGACGTCATGCGGAAGGGAGCGCCGCGGGCCACCGTGTTGAACAACCCGGCGTTGGCGGTGGCGACCGTGCAATCGAGCTCTCCGGCGACGAGTGCCGGGATGGCGAGCGCGCCATCGGCAAACGTCGAGTACTCCACGTCAAGATTGACCTTGTCGTAGAAGCCCCGTGCACGCGAGAGAAACACCTGGCCCGAGGAGATCAGCGGCACGACGCCGAGCCGGACCTTGGCTCTGGGTTCCTGGGCGGACACGAACGGCGCGGGGAACGTCGATGCAACCGTAAGCGTTGCGGCCCCCTTGAGGACTAGGCGACGCGTCTTCATTGTGCAATCTCCCTGAACCGATCGGCCAACGCTGATCATCATCGCAAGGGATCCACGCAACATCCAGGCCAATTGACGGGTGGCCCGTGGCTGGATTTTTGCATATCGGGCTCGATATGGCGGGCCCCCATCGATCGGCACAGGATCGACGGCACGGGATGCGGAGCGAAGGCTGATCAAGGCGCGCCGCAACGCGGTAAGGGGGAGGATCGCCGCGCGCGGTGGGCGACGATCCATGAGTGGAAGGCCATGCCCAAGGGTTATTGGATTGCAACCATCTCCATTCGCGACCACAACGGCTATGCCGAATATCAGGCTGCCGTGCGCGTTGCGCTCGACCGGTATGGCGGCCGCTACCTGATTCGCGGGGGCTCCACCGAGGTCAGGGAGGGGACGCCGCGTCCGCGCGTGGTCGTGATGGAGTTCGCCGATTACGCAACCGCCATCGCCTGCTATGAGAGCCCCGAGTTCGTGGCCGCCAAGGCGATGCGCCGCCAGCTCGCCGACGTCGATTTTCTCATCGCGGAAGGCTGGGACGGAGCATGGTGACCGGACACTGCGGCGATTTGGCTCGGCCATTCGGCATCGAGCCGCGTCGCAACGTCCCTTCGCCGACGCGCGGTCGACTTTCGCTTTGTTGGGGCTGTGAAGCATGATCACGGACATGCATTGCCATTTCATTCCCGAGGACTATTTCGGGCTGGTGAAGTCGAGGCCGGAGTTCGATGTGGTCGAGGTCGGGCAAACCGGTGACGTGATCGACGTTGCGGTGCGCGGGACGCGATTCGCGCTCAACGACACATTCTTCGATATCGCCCGTCAGGTTGCGCGCCTGGATAGGCTCGGAATCGACCGAACGGTGATCTCGCTCGCGACGCCGTTGATCAATTATTTTTCGGAGCCTTCGCTCGCAGTGGAGGCGGCACGCGTATGCAACGATGGTTTCGCACGGCTCGTCAAATCGCAGCCTGAGCGCTTCGCGGCTTGGGCATTCCTGCCGATGCAGGACCCGGTGGCCGCGGCCGCCGAACTGCGCCGCTGTGTGCGGGACCACGGTTTCGTCGGCGGTCACATCGCTTCCAACGTGCGGGGTGCTTATCTGCCTGACGAGTGCTTCGCGCCGATTTGCGAGGCGGCCCTCGAACTCGACGTTCCACTTTTCGTTCATCCGGCGGACCCGGCGGGCAAGGATCGCACCGCGGAATTCGAATTGACGGTGGTCGCAGGCTACATGTTCGACTCTACGATAAATATCCTTCGCATGATCTGCAGCGGCTTTCTCGACCGCTATCCGGGTTTGAAGCTCGTGTGTGCGCATACCGGCGGCTACAGCCTGATGCTGCGCGGGCGCATGCAATGCGAGATCGACAACAACCCCGTTTTGTCACGCAAAATCCATCAACCCGTCGGCGCGTATCTCGACCGGCTCTACTACGATACGGCCGGATTCGAGCCGGGTTATCTGAATTTCGCGGCGACCATCGTCCCGCCGGAACGGCTGTTGTTCGGCACCGATGCGCCGTTTCTGCTCGTGCTCGACGACCCGATCGGGTTTGTGCGCAAATCTCTGCCCGGCCCCCAGGCGGAAGCGGCGCTCGGCGCCAACTTTCGGCAGCTGACGGGAGGCTGACCATGCAGATCCGGCGCATTCTCGTGTTACGCGACACCATTCACTTCGAAGCGGGCCTGCCGTCACCAAGGCCGGCAACCCGGGCCGCCGCCGTCGCGGTGATTCAAAATCCGCTCGCCGGGCGCTACCAGGACGACCTGTCGGAGTTGGTCCCGATCGGCGAAGAGCTCGGCAAGCTCCTGGTCCTTGAAGCATTGTCGGTGCTGCCCGGACCTGCGGTTGCTTACGGCAAGGCGGCCATCGTCGGGGTCGATGGCGATATCGAGCATGCCGCCGCGTTGCTGCACCCACGAATGGGCAAGCCGATGCGGGAGGCGATCGGCGGCGGCAAAGCGATCATTCCGTCGAACGTCAAGGTCGCCGCCGCAGGCGCCGAGATCGACGTGCCGCTCTCCGATAAGGACGATGTTTGGAACTTCGACCGGATCGATACGATGACCGTCAAGGTGCCGGGCGCTCCGCGGGGTGATGAGGTCGTGGTGATCGTGGTGCTGGCGGACGGTGGCCGCCCGCGACCGCGCGTGCAAGCGGGCGGCATGAAAGCGGTGACCTAGCGCGTGTCAGTCTTCGATGGATGCCGGCCGATCGCGGTGACGATGGCGAGCCCGGTATTCCTGAGAGTGCGCTGAAGCGTTGACTTACGCGGCGATCTCGTGGGACTGCGCAGCGCGCGCCGCGAGCCAGGGATCGGAATGGGAGACCACATCGCCGACGACGATGAGTGCCGGTCCGTCGCCTACCTCCGCCGCCAGCGTCTCGAGGGCGGCGAGGGTGCCGGTGGCGCTTGCGGCGTCGGGCCGGGTGCCGCGCGCCAGCACCGCGACCGGTGTCTGCGCATCTCGTCCGGCCGCGATCAATCCGTCGCGCACCGCCGCGGCGGCGGAGAGGCCCATGTACACGACGACCGTCGCAGCCGGGTCGCTCAGTCCCGACCAGTCGATCCGTTCGGCATCGTTGGCGCGTTGCGCGGTGACGAGCGCGAGCCTGTTCGCGATGCCGCGCAAGGTCAGAGGCAGGCCGGCCTCCGCCGCGCAGCCGAGCGCCGCGGTGATGCCGGGAACGACGATGACGGGCACCTGGTTGGCGCGCAGGAAATCAAGCTCTTCTCCGCCCCGCCCGAATACGAAGGGATCGCCCCCTTTGAGGCGCACGACATTGAGCCCGTCGCGGGCAGCCTCACGCAGGCGCCGGTTGATCTCGTCCTGTCCGATGCCGGGGTCCCCGCGCCGCTTGCCGACGAACACCCGTTCGGCGTCGCGTCGCGCCCGATCGAGAATGCCGGGGGTGACGAGTTCGTCGTAGAAAACGATGTCGGCCCCTTGCAGGGCGTGCAGCGCCCGCAGCGTCAGAAGATCGGGATCGCCGGGGCCGGCGCCGACGAGATGTACCGTGCCGACCGGCTCTGTTGCCTGTGCAAGGCCCGCGATCTCACGAATCAGCGCCGCCTCCGCCTCCCGCGCCCGGCCTGCCATCATGGCGGCGCCGATGTGCCCGTCAACGGCCCGTTCCCAGAAGCGGCGGACACGCTGGGCGCCGTGACGGCCGTCCGCCAGGCGGCCGCGATAGCGCCGTAACAGTGCGGCAAGATCGCCGATACGCGCCGGCAACGCGGCTTCGATGCGCTCGCGCAGCCGTCGCGCCAGCACCGGGGAGGCGCCTCCGGTCCCGATCGCGACCACCACGTCGCCGCGGTCCACGACGGCGGGAAACACCACGGTCGAAAGCTCGGGACGGTCGACGACGTTGACGGGCACGTTCCGGGCCCGTGCCCGCGCGGCCACCGCATCGTCGAGCCCGGTCCCGGTCGCCGCGACAACCAGGCGGAAGTCGCGGAAGTCGGCCTGGAGCGGATCCGAAAGGGACGTCTCGAGCCGCCCGGGCGGCCGGCCGGCGAGAAGCATCTCCTCCGCCACGTCGACGTCGTCAGAATACCAGCGGACGTCGGCGCCGGCGGCCCGCAACAGCCGCAGCTTGTTGAGCGCAGCCGGGCCCGAACCGACCAGCGCAACCAAGCCGCACTTCAGGTCGAGAAACAGCGGTAGGAAGCGCATCGGGGACTCCTTCGGCAAAAAGAATATAATGCTACATATGCACGGATAAGCGCTGATAAATAGAGAAATATTCTATCTAGACGCAACCTCGCGTTGGAATATGTGGGATGAAAAATCGCGCCCTCGGAGATGGTTCTTCTCGTCATCGCCGAGCGCGAGCCGGGACCGCTCATGGCGGTGATCCGCGACAGCGAACGCGGCGCGGCCGGCCGAGGTCCAAGAGCCATGGCGGCCGTATTGCGCCTGCTCTGCGCCGTGGGTACGTTCAGCCTCTAAAAAAAGTCTTCGGGAGGTTTGCCTTGAGGGTCGTACGCGCTCGCGTGGCAGGCGTTTATCTCGCCGCGGCGGTGGCGGTGTCTGCCGCCGCAGCGGCCGCGGGCGCGGCGCCCGATATCTCCGGCACCTATTGGGCGACGAGCTATAGCCCGACCTTGCAAGTTTTGGGCGGCGGGACGCCGCCCCTCAACAGTGCGGGCGAGGCCGCCTATGAGAAGACGCAGGCCGGATTGAAGAGCGGTTCGCTTGTCGATAAGGCGCGCCGCGTGTGCGTTCCAGACGGCGTGCCGCGTGTCCTCGCCACCCCCTATCCCTTCGAGATTTTTCAGGTGCCGGCGGGCCACGTGACCTTTGTTTATGAGATGAACCATCAAGTACGGGTCATCGTCATGGACAAGCCACAGCCCCCGCTCGAAATCCAATTCGCCGACCCGAGATACAACGGGCATTCGGTCGGTCATTGGGAAGGCGACACGCTGGTGGTGGAATCGACCGGCTTCTACGAGCCGACCTTCCTCGATGCGACCGGACTGCCCCATGGCGATGAAATGAGGATCGTCGAACGCATCCGCAAACTCGGGAACACGCTCGAGGACGTCGTGACCATCCACGATCCCGAAATGTACACGCGGGATTGGCAGGCGCGCTTCGTCTACGATGAGCGCAACGACGTGAGGCTTGAGGAGTATGCCTGCAACGACGTCCACCGCGATTTGTCCGGCATCACCGGTGTGCGGGGACGTTGAGGGCGAGTTGGCGTCGCGCGAATCGACGTGCCGAGTGAGGAGATCATGATGCCGAACCGCTGGCTCGCCTCCGTGCTCATGCTCGGCGCCTTTTGGGCGCCGGGTACAGCCTGCCCGGCGCTTGCGGCAGACGCGCAGACCACGGGCGCGCCTGCGAACCTCGAGCTTTCCGCGCCCGGCGTGGCCTGGGCCGGGTTTGCCCCACCGAAGGCGCCCGATTACGCGATCGCCCGCCTGTTCAACGATTACGCCAGTCCCGCCTCCGGGCTCGGTCCGGTGACGGATGGACCCGATCACCCGTACGTCAACAACGAGGTGGCGCGGGAAATGCGGACGACGCCGACCTACCGGATCGCCGACCTCACCAATGCCGCGGCGAAGAATCTGATGCCATGGGCCCGGGAAGCTTTGCGCAAGCAGAACGACCTCGTGCTGCAAGGCCGCAACGGCGAGTCGCGGGAGGCGAGATGCTGGGAGACCGGCGTTCCCGCGTTTCACCTCAATCCCGGACTCATGCATATCATCCAGACTCCCAGGGAAGTCGCGCTCTTTCTGATCGGACGTGTGCGCCATATCTGGCTCGACGTGCCGCATTCGGCCAATCCGAAACCATCCTGGTACGGAGAATCGGTGGGGCATTACGAAGGGGATGTGCTTGTCGTCGATACCATCGGCTTCAACGACAAAACTTTTGTCGATTCCTATCGCACGCCACATACCGACAAGCTGCATGTGGTCGAGCGGTTTCGCTTGATCGACGGCGGCGAGACGCTCGAGGTCGCGTTTACCGTCGAGGATCCCGGTACGTTCCTGCTGCCGTGGTCCGGGACGCGGAACCGACACCGCGTGATGAATCCGAACGCCAAGCTCGCTGAGTTCGGCTGCGCCGAGGCCAATGAGGATTATTTCAACCAGGGCCTCGAACCCGTGCCGACCGCCGACAAGTCCGACTTCTGAAGGCCGCGATAAGGGGGGCGTAACCCTCCGGTAAATACTCGCAACCTGCGCCGTTGCTCGATCAGGGAGAAGGTCCATGCGTCATGCCGCCACCATATGTGCCGTGGCGCTGGCGACCGCGCTGCTGGCGCCGTCGGCGCTCGCGCAGGTCGTCGATTTCGGCAAGTACCCTGACCTCAGGGGGCAATGGGATCGCATCGGTCCGCCGAACAACTGGCGCCTGCTTGCGGGTCCGCCTCCTTTGACGCCCGAATACCAGAAGGTATTCGACGCGAGCGTGGCCGAGCAGCGCGCCGGACGGCCCGGAAACTGGCCGTCGACCTTCTGCATTCCGGAAGGCATGCCGGCGATGATGAATCTCTATAATCCGATGGAGATCATCATCACCCCGGAGACCACTTATATCCTGATGAGCCACAACAACGATGTGTATCGGCGGATCTACACCGACGGCCGCGATTGGCCCTCCGACGCCGAGCGCACGCTCGTGGGCTATTCGATCGGCAAGTGGATCGATGAGAATGGCGACGGAAAGTACACCGCCCTCGACGTCGAGACACGGTACTTACGAGGACCGCGCGCCTATGAGGCGTCGGGCATTCCTTTTCACGAGGACAACCAGACCGTCATCAAGGAGCGTTTCCATTTCGACAAGGCGGATCCCAACACGCTTTACGACGACATCACGGTGATAGATAACGCCCTGACGCGGCCGTACACCAAAATCCAGAAAGCGGTCCGCAAGGCGGATCCCCGGCCGGTGTGGCGTTTGGAGGACTGCCCGCTGGACAACGTCTGGATCAAGATCGGCGACGAGGCCTACGTCGTCAGGTCGATCGATGGCAAGCTGATGCCGGCCTACAAGGACCAGCCTCCGCCCGATCTGAGTTACTTCAAGCAGGCGCCGAAGTAGCCGGGCCGGACCCAGTGCTATTCGGCGACAGGAGGAGGGCGCCTTCGCTGGACATGGCCGAGCGTGGGCAAGAGCCTGTGCCACAAGCTCGGCGTTGCCGGCGCCGACGACGGCGCTGAACCTCGCGCCGCGTTTCTGCCCGGCGCACGTGGCGGCCGATCCGCTGCTTACTCCTTCGGTAATTCGCCCTTGTAATTCTTGTCGTAGAATTGCGGGTCCATGCGGTTGACCGCGCCGTTGCGATGGAGCGTTTCCACATATTCCTTGGCGATGAAGGGATCTTCCATCCAGTAGGGTATGGAGGATCCCCCCTCGGGAATATCCATGGCGGTGTAGTCGATGTGCGTCTCGCCGGGCGGCCCAGGCTCGCGGCCGGGCGAATGGGGACCGAACCAGGCCGAAAGTCGCAGCGGCGCTTTGGACACGCCAAAATGTTGGTGGAACCAGCGGGCACCGCCGGGCGCCGCCGAGACGAGCCCCACCGGCTCGTAGTCGACGCGTTTGATCAGGTCGGTCTTGCCGTTCTCCCAGGGCCTGACGCCGGCGTGTTCCGGCCACGTGTAGGTGTAACCCTTGCCGGTGAGGCAAACGAGCACCGCGGCGGAAGTGTGCGCATGCGCCTTGGAATAGCGGCCGTTTTCGTGCTGCGCGATCCACAGGTAGAAGGTGTTGCCGGTCATGAACGGCTCGACGCGGCGATAGCCCGGCGAGCGGCGGTTATCGAGCGGCAAATCGCAGTTGACGATGTCGGGAAGGAAGTTCGTTCGCCGCATGGCGAGGCCACGAACCGGATCGGGCTCGACGTCATCGCGGTATTTATAGAAATCGTCCGCCCCCGAGAAGCGCTCGCGAAACTGGTAGGGGCAGTCGAAGATCGCGCCGACGTTGTTGATCAGGTTCATCAGGTTGGGCGCGGTGGTGCCGCCCAGTAGCAGCGCGGGCGAGGAGCTGGCATTCACCAGGCGATGCATGGCGTTCACGGGAATCGAAAACATCGAGCCCTTCTGCCATTCGAAGACGTGCCGCTTGCTGTCCTTGTCGAGCCAGACCTCGGTCGAGCCGCGGCCTTCGACGACATAATAAATTTCCTCATAGAGATGCTTCTCGGGATTGAGCGCTCCGGCGCCGGGAACTTCGACGACGTAGCAGCCCCACTTTCCTTCGGTGCCGAAGAGCTGAATGTAGCTGCCGCGCCCCCCGGTACGCTTCCACGGCACCAGCGGCAGGTTCTGCACCTTGCTGATGCCGATATCGCGAAAAATCGGAATGCCTTCGGATTCCATGAAGACGTCATAGGGCGTCTTGGGCCGCCCGAACTTGCCGAAGCCGGCCCGCTTGACGGCAGACGGCTCATGCCAATGGCTTCCCTGGGCGTCATGCACGGTCGTTCTCCTCGTTGTGGTCTCGCCTATCGTTCATCGGGAGCGCGCGACCGCCATGGGAAGCGGGTCCTTCCTCGGCGTCAGCGACGCGTTCCGCTCGCTTCATCCCTCGCGCGTTTCCACGCCAGTTCGCCCCTGGCGCCTGCCGACGCGCCGGGAGTCTCCCATTTGAGCTCGGTTTGAGTGAGCAGGGCAATGCGTCGAATTTGGGTGGCCCCGATCCAGTTCGGAAACGAGCAGCGCTCGATGTGGAGCGTCACCAGCTGGCCGGTCTCGTCGACCGTATACGTGCCAAACAGCGACAAGCTTCCCTTCATCACCGCCCGGTTCTCGTCCGGCGTTCCTGTCGAGCGATCGTTGGAAGCAAATTTCGGCAAATCGGCACGAAGCAGTTGTTGGGAGAAATGGCCGGTCGCGTCGAAGGTCAGAAATCCGTCATTGGCACCAAAATCGGGGGTCCGGCTGCCATCGGCCTGGATGTTGACGCCGGACGTCAGGATCCAGGTTCCGACCAACGTGACGGGGCGGCTGGCACTGTGACCGCTGCCGGTTGCGAGGGCAAAGCCGATCAGCGCAGCCATGGCGAGGGCGGGCATGGAAATGTGGCGAGGCATGGGGTCTCCCGAAAGCTGCCGAAAGGAAACGCCTAACATTTTTTTGGCGACGACGCCCATCGGGATTGCGGCGCCTGCGCCGGCAATTGGCGCGTGACCTCCAGTGCGGTGCCTGCGATAACCTCGACCGCACCGGCTCTCCGGCGCCGCCGCCGGTCGACTTCTTCGGGCGCAAGGGCCCTGGGATGGAGCGAGGGCCCCGCCGCATGCTGGCTTCGCACGCGAGACTCGAGGGTGCGTGGAACAGGAGAGTCAGTCGAACATGAGAGCCAGTTGAATGAGCATGGGTGGTCCGATGGGGCGGATGATGCTGTCGAGCAGGTTCGACCCTGACCGGCCGCAAATTCGCAAGCCCGTGAACTGGCGCAGGGTCGGCGCATTCTTTCTGCCCTACTGGCGGGCCGAGCTGCTGACCCTTGCATGCATCCTGGCCGGCGCCATTCTCGGGCTGCTTCCCCCGCTCTTTACCAAGTATCTGATCGACGAGGCGATCCCGGCGGGTTCGATGCAGACCGTCGTGCTCTATGTCGGCGGCATGATGGGCTCCGCGCTGCTGGCCAGCATCCTGGGCGTCTATCAGGGGTACCTGAACTCGCTCGTCGGGGAGGGGATCATGCGCGATATCCGCACCAGCATGGTCTCGCATCTGCATCTCATGCCGCTGTCGTTCTTCACCAACACGAAGACCGGCGAGATCATGAACCGCGTCTCCAGCGACGTCGACAACGTCGACACCATCGTCACGGGGACGTTCGTCACGATCGTCACCAACGTGATCACGATGATCGCGACGGTGGTGATGATCTTCCTGCTGGACTGGCGCCTGGCACTGCTGGCTGTGGTCATCATTCCGCTGATGATCCTGCCGCTCTCTCCGATCGGCCGCCGGATGTACGACATCCGCAAGCTGACGCGTCAGCGGCGTGACGAGATCGAAAGCCTCACCCAGGAAACCCTCTCGATCTCGGGCATCATCTTGATGAAATCGTTCGTCCGCGAACCTTTCGAGAGAGCGCGTTTTTACGATTTCGTGACCCGGCTCATGGACCTCGAAATCCGCCTCGCCATGGTTGGCCGCTGGTTCATCGGCGCGATCAACGCGATGGTCGTCGTCGGGCCGGCGCTGGTGTGGGTCGGCGGCGCATGGCTCGCGATCCATGGCGGACTGACGATCGGGACGATCGTCGCCTTCGTCGCTTATTTCGGCCGGCTCTATAACCCGGCCTCGGCGCTCGCCAGCGTTCAGGTGCAGATCGTCAGCGCGCTCGCGGTCTTCGAGCGCATCTTCGACTACCTGGACATGCCCGTCGAAGGCGGCGAGGCGCGTGGCAAAGCCATCGAGTTGCCCCGGCTGCGCGGGGACATCGCCTTCGAGGACGTCACATTTTCCTATGACCGTGACCGCCCTGTGCTGCAGGGCGTCAGCTTCCACGTCGCGCCCGGACAGATGGCGGCCTTCGTCGGCCCCTCGGGCGCCGGCAAGACGACCATCACCAATCTCGTGCCCCGGTTCTACGATCCCCATTCAGGCGTGGTGCTGCTCGACGACATCGACGTGCGCGACGCGAGCCTGGCGTCTCTGCGGCGCGACATCGGGATCGTGGCGCAGGAGACGTACCTGTTTCACGACACCATCGCGGCAAACCTGCGGTACGGAAAGCTCGATGCCACCGACGCCGAGCTGATCGCGGCGGCGAAGGCGGCGAGCATCCACGGCTTCATCGCTTCGCTCCCGGCCGGGTACCAAACGATCGTCGGCGAGCGCGGCCACAAGCTGTCGGGCGGTGAACGTCAGCGTCTCGCCATCGCTCGTGTGCTGCTCAAAGATCCGCGTATCCTCATTCTGGACGAAGCGACGAGCTCACTCGATTCGCACAACGAGGCGATGATCCAAGCCGCGCTCGAAGAGGTGATGCGGGGGCGCACCAGTTTGGTCATCGCACACCGGCTCTCGACCATCCTCAAGGCCGACGTCATCTTCGTCGTGGAAGGGGGCCGCATCGTCGAGAGCGGAACGCATGCGGCCCTGCTCGCGCGCGGCGGACCGTATGCGCGACTCTATTGGCAGCAGTTTCGCAACCAGAGCGAGTCGGTCGGAACGCCTTCCGGTCTTCAGGTGGTTTCGTCCACGAGCCTCACGTCGACAGATTGACGCCCGAATCTGCCATCGCTGAGAGCTGCCGCCGAGCGGACACGTTCAACTTCGTAGACATGGATTTTGGTCCGCGGCGGAGCCGGTCTTGCTCGCACGGCGTCGCAATCGGCATGCCGTTCAGGTCGGGCGGCTGCGCGATGAGGACTCCGGATCGTGCAGCATGCGCAAGGCATCGGACGAGCGACATACCACTTCGGCAAGTTGCAGGAGCTGGCCAGCCAGAGGACTGGTCTTGCGCCAGATCATGCCGATGGTGCGCGAGGGTTGGGGGTCCTTGAAGCGCGCGACGGACACCGACGCCGAACGCGTCTCCACCGCCACGGCCATTTCCGGAATCAAGGTCACCCCCATGCCCGCGCCGACCATCTGCACGAGCGTCGCGAGAGAGCTCGCGTCCAGTGTCTCGCGGGGCAGCGACGATTGCATGTTGCAGAACGACAGCGCCTGATCGCGAAAACAATGGCCTTCCTCCAGCAGGAACAGCCTCATTTCGCGCAGCGTCTCACAACTCGGCACCGGCGTTCCCTCGTCCTCGCCCGGCCGCACCAGCAGGAAATTTTCTGCAAACAGGCCGACTTCGGTCAGCGAAGGTTCGGACACCGGCAGCGCGACGATGGCGGTTTCGAGCCGGCCTTCCACGAGCTCCTGTATCAGCTTCGACGTCAACGCCTCGCGGACGTGAATATCCAGCTCGGGATGCATTCGAGCGAGATCTCCGATGACCGCTGGCAACAGATAGGGTGCGATCGTCGGGATCATCCCAATGCGCAGCCGGCCGGCCAGGCGGTCGCGTGACGCGCGTGCGAAGTCACCCAGTTCATCGACCGAACGCAGGATGTCGCGGACCCGCAGCGCCGCCTCTTCTCCGAACTTCGTGAGCCGGACCTGTCGTGCCCCGCGCTCGACGAGAACGGTGCCGAGAGTTTCCTCCAATTCCTTGATCTGCATCGACAAGGCCGGCTGCGAAATGCCGCAAGCTGTAGCCGCGCGTCCGAAGTGACTATGACCGGCGAGCGCATCGAAATAACGCAGCTGTCTCAGTGTTGTCTCCGTCATAAGAATATCTTATCATTGCGATCATTAAAGTCAATTTTACCTGATAGGATGGATTGAGCTAGAACCCCCTCCACGGAACTGCAAACGCGATCGGGAGAAACAACATGGATGACAAAACAAAGTGCCCGTTTACGTCCGGCGCCTCCTCACACACGAATCGAGACTGGTGGCCGACTCAACTGAACGTCCAGGTTCTTCATCGGAACACCCCGCAGTCCGATCCGATGGGCGAGGCTTTTGATTACGCCGAGGAGTTCAAGACCCTCGACCTCAATGCCGTGATCAAGGACCTGCACGCCCTGATGACGGACTCGCAGGAGTGGTGGCCGGCCGACTTCGGCCACTACGGCGGCCTGTTTATCCGCATGGCGTGGCACAGCGCGGGCACGTATCGCATCACCGACGGCCGCGGCGGCGCCGGAGGCGGGCAGCAGCGTTTCGCGCCGCTCAATAGCTGGCCGGACAACGCGAACCTCGACAAGGCGCGCCGGCTGCTGTGGCCGATCAAGCAGAAGTACGGCCGGAAGATCTCCTGGGCCGATCTGATGGTCCTCGCCGGCAACGTTGCTCTCGATTCCATGGGCTTCAAGACGTTTGGCTTCGCCGGCGGCCGCGCCGACGTGTGGGAGCCGGAAGAGCTTTTCTGGGGCCCCGAGGGGACATGGCTCGGCGACGAGCGCTATAGCGGCGAGCGCCAGCTGGCCGAACCGCTGGGCGCGGTTCAGATGGGCCTGATCTATGTCAATCCGGAAGGGCCGAACGGCAATCCGGATCCGCTCGCGGCGGCCAAGGATATCCGCGAAACGTTCTTCCGCATGGCGATGAACGACGAAGAGACCGTCGCGCTGATTGCCGGCGGCCACAGTTTCGGCAAGACCCACGGCGCGGGCGATCCGTCGCTGCTCGGCCCCGAGCCGGAAGGCGGCGCCCTCGAGGATCAGGGCCTCGGCTGGAAGAGCAAGCATGGGACGGGTTTCGGCGCCGACACCATCACCGGCGGTCCGGAAGTCACCTGGACTCAGACCCCCACGAAGTGGAGCAACCTCTTTTTCAAGAACCTGTTCGAAAATGAATGGGAGCTGACGAAGAGCCCGGCCGGGGCGAAGCAGTGGAAGGCGAAGGGCGCCGAGGCGACGATTCCCGACGCGCACGACAAGTCCAAGAAGCATGTGCCGACGATGCTGACGACGGACCTCTCCCTGCGGTTCGATCCTGCCTACGAGAAGATCTCGCGGCGCTTCTACGAGCATCCGGACCAGTTCGCGGACGCTTTCGCGCGTGCCTGGTTCAAGCTCACGCACCGCGATATGGGTCCGATCGAGCGCTACCTCGGTCCGCTCGTGCCGAAGGAGACGCTGATCTGGCAGGACCCGATCCCGGCGTTGGATCATCCGCCGATCGACGAAAAGGATGCCGCCGCCCTGAAGGCGAAGATCCTCGCGTCGGGCTTGTCCGTCTCCCAACTGGTCGGGACGGCGTGGGCATCCGCCTCGACATTCCGCGGCACCGATAAGCGCGGCGGCGCAAACGGCGCGCGCATTCGCCTCGCGCCTCAAAAGGACTGGGAGGTCAACCAGCCGGCCCAGCTCAAGACGGTTCTCGCGAAGCTCGAAGCGATCCAACAGGAGTTCAACGCGTCGCAATCCGGCGGCAAGAAGATCTCGCTGGCCGACCTCATCGTGCTCGGCGGCAACGCGGCGGTCGAGAAGGCGGCAAAGGACGGCGGGGTGGACGTCAAGGTCCCCTTCGCGCCGGGCCGCATGGACGCGTCGCCGGAGCAGACCGACACGGAGTCCTTCACACCGCTCGAACCGCGTGCCGACGGCTTCCGAAACTACATCGGCAGCCGGCACCAGTTCATGATGCCGGAAGAGGCGCTGGTGGATCGCGCGCAGTTGTTGAGGCTGTCGGCTCCGGAGATGACCGTTCTCGTCGGCGGATTGCGCGTGCTCGGCGCCAATGCCGGGCAATCCAAGCATGGCGTCTTGACCACCAAGCCTGAAACGCTGACGAACGACTTCTTCATCAACCTGCTCGACATGAGCACGGAGTGGCAGCCCCCGGGCGCCGACGGCGTTTATGAGGGCCGCGACCGCAAGACGAAGGCGGCCAAGTGGACCGGCACCCGCGTCGACCTGATCTTCGGCTCGCACTCGCAGTTGCGCGCCCTTGCCGAGGTCTATGCCTGCGCGGACGCGAAGGACAAGTTCGTAAAGGACTTCGTGGCGGCGTGGACCAAGGTGATGAACCTCGATCGCTTCGATCTCGCCTGATCTCGCGGAAAAGCCAGGGCGGTGCTAAAGCGCCGCTCTGGCTGACCTCCCACATCGTCAGGCTCGGGTTCAGGTCCGGGCCGATTTTTCAAGTCCGTTCATGCGGCGCATTTGCGACCAGCCGTCGGCGACGTCGCCATGACCATCCGGTCAACGCGTATCGCCGCAAGTCTCCCGGGCCCCTGCACCGCAGATCGCCGTCACGCCGATGCCGCCGATCTGGACCTCGTATCCGAACGGGTCGTTTACATAGACGCTGAACGGGCCGCCATCGCGCACGTTTTGAGCGCCGAGGGCGCTCAATTGCGCCTTGGCCCGCTCGCGGTCGAAATCGGCGACGGTGAAAGCGAGATGCTCCACCAGCGCGGTCGATTTGCGCCGTGACGACGCGCCGGTTCTGCCTTCGGCGGGGCGCGTGCGGCAGATGATGTGGGTCAGCGGCACATCGTCGGCACTGACGCCGTAGGGCTTTTCGCCCTTCTTTCCAAACGGCAACGCGACGTCGTGATCCGTCGCTCCGACCTGATCCAGGTTGAAGACCATCGCGTACCAGTCAGCGGCCCTGCGGTAATCCGGGCAGGTGTAGGACACGTGGTTGACGAGCGCGACATCGAGCCCCGATGGCTCGGCGGCGCTGGCGCGGTTTCCCGCCTGGGTCGTGGTGACGGCGAGCGTCAGGATTTCGATCAGCCGGCGACGATTGATCTTGCCGTTCTGGTAATCGTGGACCTGTTTGGCGACAAACCCTTCCATGTCAATTCTCCTTCAGCGCCTGAAAGCGTTCTCGGCCGTCGCCGAAGCGAGTTGGACGTCGTAATCGAACGGATCGTAGACATGAAGGCTGCCGTCGCGTCCGGTGACGTCGAGCCCTTTGGCCTTGAGCGTGGCGCGCACCTGCTGCTCGTCCCAGTTCGGGACGGTGTAACAGATGTGGTCGATCACGGCCTCCGAGCGCTCCTTTCCGCCGGAGCTCCCGATGGCTACGCTTTTGGGCGTGCGCGCGACGAGGAAAGAACCGCCCTTGCCGGGCTCCGGCCCGAACATCAGGTTGGCCCGATTGCCGTCATCTCGCGTGCTCGCGCTCTTCATGTTGAGGACCGACGCGTACCAGTCCCGTGCCTTGGCGTAATCCGGGCAGGCATAGGATATGTGGTTGATCCCGATGATCTTGAATCCGCGTTGGGCCTGGGCCTGCGCGACATCGCCGGCGCCATAAACCGCGGCCGCAAGCGCCACGGCCTTGCAGAATTCCCGGCGATCGATCTTACCGCGGTCCAAGTCTTGGACCAGGTCGGCGACAAAGCGCTCCATGCGTAACCTCCCTGTCCAGCGTCCCTATGGCGCCGGTTGTCATCGAGGCTAGCAATCCCCGTGAGCGAAAGCGAGGCGCTACGGACAGGGCGCTACGGACCGGGTGCTACGGGCGACGCGTTACCGACAGCGCCTCGGACAGGGGCGCCCCAGGGATTCCGCAACCGCGGCCGACCCCTCGTCATCCGGTAGATGCCGCCGCCTCCGCCCTTCTCATTCCAAGCGCCACGATGCGTTGCAGCAAATCCGGATAGGCGATCCCATCGTGCTCGGCGGCGGTCGCAAATTCCTGGTTCTCGGCGATCTCCGGATTCGGATTTGCTTCGAGGAAGTAGAGAACGCCGTCGGCGGAAAGGCGAAAATCGATACGGGCGTACCCGTCGAGCTCCAAGGTGCGATAGATCCGCTTGGCGGTTCGCTGGATGCGTGCGCAAAGTTCGGGCGCGAGGTCTTCCGCGGGCCCGTGCAGGATGCCCCGGCGCTCCTGGTATTCGGGGTCGTGTTTGACCTTCTCCGTGGCGATATGCCAGTCGCCTTCAGCCATGTTCCCGAAGTACAACTCCCATACCGGCAGCACGCGGAGCCGATCGTTGCCGAGCACCCCGACATAGAGCTCGCGCCCTTCGATGTATTGCTCGGCAATGGCCGCGGTGCCGATCCGGTCGTGAATAAAGGCGACGCGCTCTACGAGCTTCTCGTCGGTGTCGACGACGGATGCCTGCGAGATGCCGCGGGACGCATCGTCGCTGATGCTCTTGACGATCAGCGGCAGTGCCAGTCGCGCCGGCCGCCGGACCTTCCGGCGCATCGGAAAGACTGCAAAGGCCGGTACGTGAATCCGGTGATAATGCACCAGTGTCTTGGAAAGGTCCTTGCCGCGTGCGAGCATGAGGCCGCGCGGATTGCACCCGGTATAGGGGATGCGCATCAGCTCCAGGTAGCTGGCGACGTTCTGATCGTAGATGACCTCGCCGTGGAACTGCTCCAGCAGCGTAAAGACCGCATGCGGCTTCCACGTCTCGATCGCGTTGCGGATCGGCCTGAGCTCGTCGTGAACGCCGAGCGGCTGAACCTCGTGACCGGCTTTCCGCAGCGTGGAGACAATGTCGTACTCGGTTTTCCAGACGTTGATTTGCTGCTCGGTGCATCCGTCAGTCGAATCCGGGGGGATCAGGTCGGGATGCGTGAGCATGAGGACGCGGAGCGGTTTCATAGCGCGATCCACCTGCGCCGCGACGGGCCGAACAGCGCATGCATCGTCTTGGCGGTGAGCAGCACCGTGAACTCGACAACGAGCTGACGCTCGGAGCCCACCGCGCGCAGATTGAGCTCGCGACACCGCGCCACGATGTCGTCGAGCACGGCATCGAGGGTGAGCTGATATTCACCCGTCCACTTGGCGACCAGCTTTCTGATCCTCGCACGGTTGCGCCGAATGAACGTCGAAGCCGCCTGCGATCGATGATGCTTCGGATCGGCGGAGAACAGGCGCAAGAGATCGCGGTCGTAGGTCGTGGGCGCATCGAATCCGTACAGCGCCTGCTTCTTCCGATAATGCTCGCCGAGCGTCTCGGTGAGCCGGTTGAGCGGATCGACCTCAGCCCGCCCGGTGAGCAGCGGCCGCTCGCCGGCGATCTCGGTCATCAACTCGTCGACGTATTCGAGCTTCTTGAGCGCGGGCCACCCGTCATAACGCGTCCGCCAGTTCGAACGGGGCCGAAGCCACACCGCAAATGTTTCGGCGAAGTCCTCGTCCGGGTGGCTCTGCGCGTACCACAGGCGCAAATGCTGGACGAAATTCCGGCTTGCTGGATTCGGTCGATAATACCGCGGATAGCGTTTCGAAGAGAGGCCGAACAGCTCCTGCCACCGGCGGCGCCGCTGCAACTGATGGGAGTGTTGCACGACGTGACCGGCCTCATGGCGAAGGATTCTCATGCACTCGGACAAGGTGCCGCCTTCGACGTCGATGATCATCTTCCGCTCGAGTTGCATCAAACGGGGGTGAGCCAGATAGAACGGAACGGCGATGCCCGGCGAGTTTTCCGGGCTGAACCACTCGTTCGAGATCCAGGCATGGGGCCGGGCCGTGAGGCCGCGCTCTTCGAGTTCCTGATGGAGATCGCGCAGGCAGTCCTCGAGCCACGTGCCATCAATACCAACCTTGAGATCCTTCAGCCGAACCGTGAGCAACTGTTCGTCGGGGAGGTCGGCCCAGGGAAAATTCCGACGCGGCATGTGCCTCAAAACCCAAGGAGAATCTTGCCCGGCGATGGTGTCACGGGAGGCCGCTTGCGACAACCACCTTTCCGGTGCCGCGACCTGCCGGCTGGGAGCGCCTCGCGGACCGGTGCGGGGCGCGGCGGCGTTGCGTTGCCCGGTCGAAGGCATAGACTGCGGCACGCAAGGCGGGGAAACCGCCGTTCGAAGCGGGAGGACGGTCATGAGAATGAGGACGGCTGGCGCGTTGGCGATGTTCGCCACCGGCGCCTTGATCAGCGCCGCGGGCGCTCAGGATCTCGGTCCGCAGGTCAAGAAGCTCGCCGACGGCGTCTATGTCCACATGGGCAGGGGCTTCGAGTCGAACAGCGGGATCATCCTCACCAACGAGGGTGTCATCGTGATCGACACCGGCCAGAACCCCTACGAGTCTCGCAACATCTGGGCGACCGTCAGGAATCTAACCTCGATGCCGGTGCAATTCCTCATCAACACCGAGCCTCATGCGGACCATACCACCGGCAATTTCATGTTCTCGCCGCCTGCGGTCGTCGTCGCGGCCAACGGGGCGGGCGAATCGATGCGCAATGCCGAGCGCAATGCGCCAGACCGGATTCAACGCCTCGCCGCGACGTCGCCTGAGTTCAAAGCGGCCCTCGAAGGCTACCGCTTTGTCCCGCCGCACATCGAATATCGCGACCGGATGACGATCAACCTCGGCGGCCGGACCCTTGAGCTGTTTTACCTGAAAGGCGTCCACAGCGAAGCCGACACCGCCGTGTGGCTGCCCAACGAACGCGTCCTGTTCTCGGCATCCGCTTTCGTCGTCGACCAGATCAACATCCTGCGTCCCTTTGTCGGCATTCCCGACATCCTGGCCGCGGGAAAGATGATGAAGGCGCTCAACCCCGAGCATGTCGTTCCCGGCCACGGCACCCCCGGCACCGTGAAGATCTTCGAGGACGGCGAAAAGTATTATGCCCTGCTGCTCGACCGCGTCGGCGCCATGGTGAAGGCCGGCAAATCGCTCGACGACATCAAGAAGGACGTGAAGATGCCCGAGTATGCGGGCTGGGGTAGCCAGGAGCGTTTTCCAACCAACGTCGAAGCGGCCTACCGGGCCGAGACCGCGACCACGAAATAGCGATCGCGCCGTCCCCCTTAACTGCGAAGCCTGAAAGGGCGCAGGCCTCCAACCGAGCCTGCCACCCCGTCGGGGGTTCCCGCCGAGGCTTCCAACCCAGCCGGAAAACGCATAGCATCGCGTTCAATTCGGGAGGGTTCCGGTCACCGACCCGAGGGTTTGCCCTCGGACGGTCCTTACGACCAGAACGCCCGCGCTGTACGTCCGTTGACGGAAGCGCGGCCCTTCGATCGCCATTCGATTTGGCAGTCAGGCTCTGCGCCAGCCGGCTGACCGCGAGCCTCGGCGCAGCGGAACCGCATCATGGTCACGATCAAGGTCAACGGCACCTCGCATCAACTCGATGTCGAGGAGGAGATGCCGCTGCTGTGGGTTTTGCGCGAAGAGATCGGATTAACCGGCACCAAGTTCGGCTGCGGGATTGCGCAGTGCGGCGCCTGCACCGTGCATATCGACGGCCAGGCGGTGCGCTCCTGCGTCACCCCGATCGGCACCCTCGACGGCGCCGAGATCGTCACCATCGAGGGGCTCTCGCCCGACAGCCGGCATCCGGTGCAACAAGCGTGGCTCGCGGAAGAAGTGCCGCAGTGCGGATACTGCCAGTCCGGGCAGATCATGGCCGCGGTCGCCTATCTCCAGGCCAATCCCGCCCCCACCGACGCCGACATCGACGCCAATCTGACGAACATTTGCCGCTGTGGCACCTATGAGCGGCTGCGGCGCGCCGTCCATCGCGCCGCCGCGTTGATGAAGATTTGAGCGGGAGAAAACACATGACCACCACGCATCAACTCTCGCGCCGCCAATTCATCGCCACCTCGCTTACGGCCGCCGGCGGTTTTGCGCTCGGCATCGGAACCGCGGCGCCCGCCGGAGCCGCAACCTTGAGCGTTCGCCCGTGGAGCGATGATCTTCCGCATGCCGGCGAGATCAACGCCTGGGTCGTCATCAATCCCGACGACAGCGTGATCATCCGTTACGGCCGCGCCGAGATGGGGCAGGGCTCCTTCACGGCCATGCCGCAAATTCTCACCGAAGAGCTCGAATGCGATTGGGCTTTCGTGAAGCCGGAATACGCCTCGGCGAACCGCAATTTTCGCGAGAACAAGGTCTATGGCAGCCTGAGCACCGGCGGAAGCCGCGCGGTGCGCGAAACCGGCCAGATGGTCCAGCAGGCCGGGGCGAGCGCGCGCGCGCGCCTCGTCGCGGCGGCCGCGAAGCGCTGGAACGTCGCGGCGTCCGAATGCACGGCGGCGATGAGCAAAGTCACCCACGCATCGACCGGGCGGACGCTCCGATATGGCGAGCTGGCGACCGAGGCGGCCGCGATCAAGCTCGACCATGAGCCCGCGATCAAGACGCCGGATCAGTTCAAGTTCATCGGGAGGAGGCTTGCGCGGCTCGACGTGCCGCTCAAGATCAATGGCAGCGCGAAATACGGCATCGACCTCGACACACCGGACATGGTCCATGCGGCCATCATCGCCTGCCCGGTATTCGGCGGCACGGTGAAATCGGTCGACGAGCAGGCGATTGCCGGCCGCCGGGGCGTGATGCAGGTGGTCAGGCTCAAAGATGCCGTCGCGGTCATCGCCGATCGGTATTGGCGCGCGCAGACAGCCCTCGGCAAGCTGCCCATCGAGTGGGAGGTCGGTGCCGCCGGCGCGACGAACAGCGTGCAGTTTCGCAAGGATTATATCAGCGCCCTCGACCAGAAGGGTGTCGATGCCCGCCACGATGGCAATGTCGATGCGGCGATGCCGACGGCATCGAAGGTGATCGAGGCGACCTACGACGTGCCGATCATCGCGCACGCGCCGATGGAGCCGCTCAATGCCATCGCGCATGTGCAGACCGACCGCGTCGACGTCTGGGTCGGCACCCAGAACGCCGATCTGGCGTTGACCTTCGCCGCGCAGGCTTCCGGCGTGAAGCCCGAGAACGTGCACATCCACAACACGTTTTCCGGCGGCGGTTTCGGACGGCGGCTGCGTCCCGACGAGGTCGCACAGGCGGTCGCAGTGTCGAAGGCGGTCGGCAAGCCGGTCAAGCTGATCTGGACCCGTGAAGAGGAAATCCGCCAGGGCCGCTATCGAACCCAGGCCGCGATCCGCTTCAAGGCCGGATTCGCAGCCGACGGCACGCCGATTGCGCTCGACATGCGCAATTCAGCCGGCAGCTCGAATCCGCAAGGGGTGCGTGACGGTCTGGACCCGCAGACGATGCAGGGCCTGATCAACACGGCCTACCAGTTGCCGAACTACCGCGTTACCTCGATCCTGAAGAACACCCACGTGCCGCTCGGTCCGTGGCGCGCCCCAGGCCACTCCCAGAACGTGTTCTTCATGGAGAGTTTCGTCGACGAGATGGCGCATGCGACCGGCAAGGACCCGGTCGCCCTGCGGCGCGAGCTGCTCGCCCACCGTCCCGACTTCCAGAGGGTGCTCGACGTGCTGGTGGAGAAGGGCGATTGGGGCAAGCCGATGCCGAAAGGCAAAGGCCGGGGCGTTGCCGTCCATGAGAGCTATGATTCCATTGTCGGCATGATCGCCGAGGTCGCGGTGACAAACGGCGAGGTCAAGGTCGAGCGCGTCGTCATCGCCTGCGATTGCGGCGTGGTGGTCAACCCGCGCGGGGTCGAGACGCAACTCGAAGGCGGCATGATCTACGGGCTTTCGGCCGCGCTGTTCGGTGAGATCACGGTGAAGAACGGCAAGGTCGAACAGGGCAACTTCGATACCTACCCGGTCGTTCGCTTCAAGGACGCTCCCAAGACCGAGGTCTACATCGCCACCACGCCGGGTAAGAAATGGGGCGGCGTCGGCGAGCCCGGCGCGACCATGATTCAGCCCGCGGTGACGAACGCGATCTTCGCCGCCACCGGCAAACGGCTGCGGACGTTGCCGATCAAGGGGCAGGATCTTTCCGGCGCGGCCTGAATTCGGCACGCTCGCGTCTTCGAAACGTGCGATGGCCGGCTAATCCCGGCCATCTGCATCGCCGCGCTAAATCGCGATGGGCATGCCGGTGGACTACTTCGCCGGCACCCATTTCTGAATCCGCTTACCGGTGTCGACTTCACCCGTGTAAAAGTTGCCCTTCGAATCGAAGGCGCCCGTATGCACCCAATGAAATTCGCCCGCCTCGCGCCCGGGACGTCCGGATGTGCCGACGACCGCGCCGTCGCTGACACGGGCAATTTTGATCTCGTTGTTGGTCCCGTCGAGCAAAGCAAAATAGCTCTGCTCCCGGTCGAGCGGGGAGAACGCAACGCCCCAGGAAGAGCCTGAGCCGAGCGTCTTGGCATCGAACACATACTGCCGCACGAAGGTGCCGTCCTTGCGGAAGACCTGCACGCGGTTGTTGCGGCGGTCGCAGACATAGACGAGGCCATTGTTGGCCAGCGTGACGCAGTGCACGGGATTGGCGAACTGCGGCGAGTCCGGATTGAAGTCCGCGATCTTTTCGTCGGTCGGCGGCTTGCCGTAGGCGCCCCAGATGCGCTTGATCGCACCGGTGTCGGCATCGAGGACGGCAACGCGGTGATTGCCGTACCCGTCGGCGACATAAATCTCGTTGGCTTGTGGATCGATTTCGAGCGCGGCGGCTTGCCCGAACTGGCTCAGGTCCGTGCTGCTGGTCAGTGGCGCCCGCTTGCCCAGTTGCTTGACGAACTCTCCATCAACGGTGAACTTCAGCACCATCGCGTCGTCCTTGCCGCTGCCGGTCAGCCAGACGAAGCCCTTGTTGTCGACCATGATCCCGTGCTCGACGGCGGGCCAATCGTAACCGCGACCGTCACCCGGCCCGCCCCAGGATTTGACAAGGTCGCCGGCCGGGTTGAACACCAGCACCGATGGCGCCGGGACGCAGCATTTGGAGCGCGGTGGGGTGAGCGCGGCGCCTTTCTCATCGTCGGTCAGCGAGCGCGGGCGTTGAAATACCCAGATATTGTCTTGTGCGTCGGTCGTCATGCCGCCGACCTGGCCCATGATCCAATTATTGGGGAGCGGCTTCGGCCAGGATGCGTCGATCTGAAGGGCCGGGCTTTGGGCGCGCGATGCGGTTGGCGCCAGAGCGAGCACACCAAACGCGGCCGCGATCCACCTCCACGCGCACTTCATCTTCATGGGCTCCTCCTGACTCGGTCGCGACGCTTGGTCTTGATCCGGCGGTCCGGACGATTGTCGAAACCGGGGAAAAAAGGCTAACGACTTTCTCGTCGATGGGGAAGTCCGACCGCGCGTTTTCAGGATGCTCCACCATGAACGAAAGAGAGCCGCAGCAATGCGGTGTGATCGGGGACCGCTTGCGGCGGGTTTCGCCCATGGCGTCGGCAACGGCAACGTCTTTTGGACTCTTCTTGGGCTTGCCTCATTGACGTCGGCAGATTCATATCTGACGTCGAGGGCAGTGAGGCTTCTTGCCCATCGCTGTGACCATCGAGGACCAGGCGGTGTGATCGGGGACGGTCGACCATGAGAGGGTGTATCTGATGTCGTCGCCGGCAGCGGAAGATCGGGTTGGGAGGGTGCTCGCCGAAGAAGGTGTGGATCGGGCCGGCAGCGGTATCCTCCAATTGCGTTACGGCCTCGAGGACAAGCCCGGGCCGATACCGTCGGTGTTGTTCGGCCTACAGCATGTGCTGGTGATGTTCACCGCCATGATCGCCTCGCCGCTCGTCATCGGCCAACTGCTCAATCTCAGCCCGGAACTGCGCACCACCATGGTGACGGGCGTCATGATGGGTTGCGGCATCGGCACCATCATTTCCGCGCTGGGATTGTTCTGGGTCGGCGCCCGGCTGCCGCTCCTGCTCGGCGCCTACACCGTTTACATCGGCCCCGTCGTGGCGATGGCCAAGACGACGGGCCTGGCCTCAGCGACCACCGCCATGGTGATCGGCGGCATCGTTCTGTTCGTCGTCAGCCCGCTGCTCGGCAAGTTGCGCCCCCTGTTCCCGTCCGTGGTGGTGGGAACGCTTCTGGTCATTACCAGCGAGACCCTGATCCGGATCGCGGTGGGAATCGCCGCCGGCGTCAACACGCCTTATGCCGGCCGCCCGGTGACCGTGCTCCTCATGATCGGCAGCATTGCGCTGATCATCGCGATCAATCGCCTGACTCGGGGATTTCTCAGAGCCGCGTCGGTCTTCGCCGCCCTGGTTTGTCTCTATCTCGTCGCCATACCTCTCGGGCTGGCGAACTTCCAGGTGGTTGCCGATGCGCCATGGTTTCGGCTTCCGAGCATCGCGCCCTACGGCGGATTTGCCTGGCCGGATGTCGCCGGCTTGAGCACCGTCATCGTGTACCATCTGATCGCCGCGACCTACACGATGAGCATCACGCTGGCGCTCTGCGACATGTTGCAGGTCGAGGGCAGCGAGCGCCGGCTCCGCGGTGCGGTAGCGGCCGATGGTCTGGGCTCGGCGATTGCGGCGTTGTTCGGCGGCGTGCCGCTCATCTCCTACGACCAGAACGTCGGAGCGATCTCGCTCACCGGCGTCGGCAGCCGGTTTGTCGTCGCCGTCGCCGGGGCGATCCTGCTGGTCATGGCTTTGCTCCCCAAGGTGGGCGCCATGATCGCCATCGTCCCGCCGTTCGTCCTCGGCGGCACGCTGATCTTCATGTTCGGCATGATCGGCGCGGTGGGGGTGAGCATTCTCGCCCAAAGCCTGAGAAGCCAGCGCGATGTGCTCTTGTTCGCGGCTTCGGTCGGGTTGAGCACGGCCGTGAACTTCGCGCCGCCGGCGCTGTTCGATGTCGTGCCGCAATCCGTCCGCATTCTGGCGTCCGACGGGATCGTGGTCGGGACCATTGTGGCGGTGGTGCTCAACATGTTGCTGCCCGAACAGGAATAGAGCGAGCGCGCGCTGTTTCGCGCAGGTTCATCGTCGTATAAGTTGCCATCGGCGCATGATTGTCGCGACGCGGCCGGGTACCAGGGCCGCCGGCCGCATGCTTGGAGAGTTCCCATGGCGTATCCCATTGGTCGCAGAGTTGGTCTCGCCGCTGCTCAATTGGCGATTTCGGCTATCGCACTCGCCGGCGGCGCGGAAGCGGCGTCCCCGGTCACCGTCTCCGACACCCGCGTCTTTCCCGAAAGCATTTCGGTGACGTCGGACGGGACCTTGCTGATCGCCGGATCGGAGAAGGGGATCATTTACAAAGCGCTCCCCGGCGCGGCGACGGCCCAGCCCTGGATTTCCAGGGAGCAGGCAGGGTTCGAGGGTTTCCTTCTGGGAATCTATGCCGACGAGCCGCACGGCGTCTTTTACGTGTGCAGCGACGTCGTTGGGCCTCCCCGTAAAGCGGCTTTCACCTCTTTCGATCTCAAGACCGGCACCAAGAAGGCGACCTACCGCTTCCCGGATGGCGGGCTTTGCAACGACTTCATCACGGCAACGGACGGGACGGTCTACGCCACGGATACCGAGCTTGGGCGCATCATCCGATTGAAGCCCGGCGCTGCCGAGCCGGATGTCTGGGCCAATGATCCCGGGCTGGTTGGTATCGACGGCATCGCGTTTGCCGGGGGGCAGCTCTACTTCAACAATGTGCGCAAAAATCTCTTGCAACGGATCGCCATCAATAGCGACGGTAGCGCCGGACCGGTGACGACGCTTCAAACTTCCGGACCGCTTGCAGGTCCGGACGGCATGCGTGTCGGGCCCGGAGACGTCCTGCTTATCACCGAAAACAAAGCCGGCAATCTCACCGAGGCCCGGATCGAAGGCGACAAGGCTGTGCTGAAGCCGATCAAGGGCGGCTTCGGGCAACTCACTGCGGTCGGTGTGGTCGGCAACACGGCATGGGTGGCCGAGTCGCGATTTGCGTTGCGCAACGATCCCGCCAACGCGGACCCGGGCCCGTGGGTGATTACGCCGGTGCCGCTGCAGTAAGACCCTGGGTGGTGGGGGCGACCGCTGGAGCCGCGCGCCATTGTGAAATGTGGCGTTTGCCGAGGCCCTTCGCACGGCGGAACCCTGTGGTTTAACCCGAACGGTCTGTTCACGGCCGGGATCATCAAGTACTATTCGGATCGATGGAGACACTGTCGATCCGATGTGCAGATTCGGAAGCTTGGCCCCCCTTCGGCCGGGCGGTTCGACCGATGCGCGGACATTCGACCCTCCTTCACACAGTCCTCGGCTTACTTGCTTTGTTTGCGACGGCTGGCAGTGAAAACGCCTTTTCTCAGGTGCGCCTTCCGCCCGAGCCGCGGCAAATCGCGGCTCCCACCCGGCCCACGGAAACGATCGCCGCCCCGGCTGCTTCGCCGTCAACGCCTGCGACGGATGCGGCCAAGCCTATTGCCGCGGCCGGCCGTGTCGACGAGGTGAGGGAATACCTCTGGGGCGTGTACCAGCGCACTCCGATCAAAACCGATGGGCACGGGGACTTCACCTGGAAGGACATCTCTGCCGCGGAGCACAGCGGCCGTTCCCTCGAGGATTATGTGATCGGGGGCATCGATCCGGACTATCGCGAGGTGCTGTTCGCCGCTGGACATGCGATGGATGCGGCCGGCGTCGAGTGGACGATTCTGAGCGGCTTTCGTGACGACTTCAGGCAAGGTCTGGCATCTGGACTGAAGGCCCGCGTCAACAATTCTTTTCACGGCGGCAGCGCAGCAACAGGTGGCTACGGCCACGGCTGTGCCGTCGATCTCGCAAGCGTGGACAGGCTTTCCGACGACAAGGTGTGGCGCTGGGTGGACCGAAACGGCCGCGAATTCGCTCTCGTTCGCCCGCTCCGCGCGGCCGATCCTGCGCATACTCTTCCCATGCCGGGATGGCATGAACTGGGGGCGATGCTGCGGAACAAGCGGCTTGGCGTTTCCATCGAGTCCGAGTTGGCGCTCGCCAGCAGCCTTGTCGGTGTCGAGCAATACCTTTGCATCCGCCCCCTGCCTCTGCCTGAGAAGCCCGTGCCCGCCGGAGGGGACATCGCGGAAGCGGGACACCATCCGACAACCGCGAGCTGGTCCGCCAATCATGCCGCGCACCACGATACGACCGCTTCGCGGGGGACTGCCGCTGCGCAAAAGCCCGTCGGCGCTCACGAGACACCCGCAAAGCCGTCGATTCGGACGGTGGCTCACGAGACCCCCGCAAAGCCGCCGATCCGAACGGTTGCGGCGCCGACCGACCTTCGCCCGCGGCGGCCTGATGCTGTGAGCGATTGCGGCAGAGCCACCGGCGCTCAGGCTCATGCGTCACAGGCCGGCAGCAAAGCCTGCGACGACGGCCGCTCGCGCTCGGCTAAACCCGCGCCTTCTTCGCCATCGCTTTGATGTGCTTGATGAAAGCCACGACCGCGGGAGCGCGCTCATCGTGCCGGAAGGCCAGCGAGAGCTCCGCCGGTCGCGCTTGTGGCGTCAGCACTCCGTAGACGATACCGGGAATTTGGATACGGTCGCAGGCCTTTGGCACGATCGCGACGCCGAAGCCGGCCGCCACCATCGTCAGGATGGTGACGAAGTCCGGCGCTCGCTCGGCGATCTTCGGCACGAACCCGGCGGCGCGGCACAACTCTGAGGTGTGCTGAAAGATGCCACGCTCCAGTTCAAAGCTCGGAACGATGAAGTTTTCGTCAGCCAATTCGCGAACCGTGACGGGCTTGCTCGCTACGAGCCTGTGGTCGCGCGGCAGCGCAACGATCAACGGCTGGCGCGCCACCAAGAACGAGGAGATTCCAGGAGGATAGTCGTTCGGTGGCCGCAAAAAACCGAGATCCAGTTTCTCCTCGAGAATCTGATCGAGTTGACGCGACGTCTCGGTTTTCCGGATCACCAACTGAACCTGTGGATGAGCCGCCCGATAGGTGGCGACCGCGCTCGTCAAAATACCGGTGTAGGAGGCCGACGAGACATATCCGATCTCGACTCGCCCGATCTCACCGCGACCGGCGCGGCGGGCGACGACGGTCGCACGTTCCGCGTGTAGCAGTGCGGACTGGGCTTCCTTCAAAAACGCGATGCCCGCATCGGTCAGGGCGACGGTCCGTTTGGTCCGGTTCAGGAGACGCACGCCGAGTTCTGTCTCAAGCCCCTGGATGTGCTCGGTCAGCGATGGCGGCGATATCTGGAGTTGAACGGACGCTCGCGTGAAATGCAGCTCCTCGGCGACGGCAACGAAGTAGCGCAGCTGCCTGATTTCCACTGCGTTCCCTTCCCGCGACCCGAGGGCGGGTATTCGGATTTTCCGAATACTAAAAAGCAAGCACCGTAATGACAAGCGGCCCGGCGTGGTTGAGAGTTGGGGCGATATACAAAGCCGCATAAAGGTCGCAGGGAGGGCTGTTTGGGCCAACCAATCCTCAACAAGATCCTGTCGCGTTCCAGTGGCGGGCGCTCCGTCGCCACCGGCGACATCGTCGTCGTCGAGGCGCACACGGTCGTGCTCTACGACAGCAACTTTTTTCCGGTCTACTGGCGTGACCCCCGCAAGATCGAGGATCCGTCCCGCATCTGCGTCATTTTCGACCACCGGGTGCCAGCCCCGGACCGCGGCTGCGCGCAGGCGCAAATCGTCGGACGAAAATTCGCGGAGCGGTTCGGCATCGAGCGGCTGCATGACGTCGGCTACGACCAGGGCATCGCCCACACCGTGGTTGCGGACAAGGCTTATTCGCTGCCGGGAACGGTCCTCGTCTGTTCCGATTCCCACACCGGAGGCTCCGGCGCGCTCAATTGCGCCGCCCGCGGCGTTGGCGGCCCCGACATCATCTATGCGGCGATCAAGGGCAAGACCTGGTTCGAGGTCTGCGACACCATCCGTTATGAGCTTACCGGGCGCTTAGCACTCGGAGTCACGGCGAAGGATGTCTTCCTGCACATCGCGCAGACATTCGGCGATCACTCCGGCTTCAATGTCGAGTTCGGCGGACCGGCGTTGAAGACGCTCGGGATCGACGCGCGGCGGACGATTGCCACCATGGGCACCGAGCTCAACGCGGAGTTCTCGATCTTCGAGCCGGACCAGTTGCTGCTCGACTATGTGCGGGAGCGGAATCCGTCGGCCGACTTCGAACCGCAATATCCCGATGCCGACGCCGATTATGCGGAGCATCGCACCCTCGATCTGAGCGAGATCAAGCCGCTGGTCGCGCTGCCGGATTCCATGATCAAGAATGCGGTTCCGGTCGAGCAGGTCATCGGCCAGAAGATCGATCAGGCGTTCATCGGCTCGTGTGCCAACGGCAACCTCGAGGATCTCGCAATCGCCGCCCGCATCGTCGCCGGCCGTCGTGTTGCGCCGGGCGTGCGCTTCCTGGTGACCCCGGGCTCGCAGGCGATTTTCCGACAGGCTCTGAAGGCCGGCTACATCGAAGCCCTGTTGGAGGCCGGAGCCGTGGTCACGCCCGCGACCTGCGGTGCCTGCGGCGGTGGCCACATGGGCGTGCTCGGCGAGAACGAGACCTGCATCACTGCGAGCACACGCAACTTCAAGGGCCGCATGGGTGACCCGAGCGCGCGGATCTTCATGGGCTCGCCGGCGACGGTCGCTGCCTCCGCGCTCGCGGGCGTCATCACCCATCCAGGCGAATATCTGCTGAGGAACACGCTATGATCTCGGGCCGCGTCTGGAAGTTCGGCGACAACATCAACACCGATTACATGATGCCTGGCCCGGCGCTGTATCTGCCGGAGGCGGAACGTGTCCGCTATGTGTTCCAAGCGAACCGGCCGGGATGGGTCGACCTCGTCAGGCCCGGAGACTTCATCATCGGTGGCCAGAATTACGGCGTCGGATCCAGCCGACCGGCCGCGCTGTCGTTGCGCAACCTCGAGATCGGATGCCTGATCGCCGAATTGATCAACGGCCTGTTCTTTCGCAATTGCGTCAACTTCGGCCTGGTCGCGCTGCAGTGCCCCGGCATTCATGCGGCCTTTGAAGAGGGACAGACCTGCGAGGTGTCGACCGACGACCTCACCATCCGCAATCGCGAGACCGGAAAGGTGCTGCGTGCGAAATCGGTGCCGAAGCAACTCGTCGATCTGATGGTCGGCGGCGGCATATTTCCGTTGCTGGAAGCGGAAGACTTGATCGAGCCGCCTCCGCCGACCGCCAAGAGGAACGCAAAAACCTCGGCCAACCCCGGCTAGCTGGAGGCGGCCATTATCGCCGCAATTGCCGGCTGCTCACATCAGAACGGCTTGATGTCGGCGGCTCGGATCACCTTCGCCCACTTTTCGGTTTCGGCTGCGATGAGCTTTGCGAACTCGGTGGGGGAGCCGGCGAGCGGCGTCGTTCCCACCTCGGCGAGCCGGGCCTTTATGTTGGGGTCGGCGAGCGAGGCGGTGATCTGGGCGTTCAGCGTTTCGACGATTTCGGCCGACGTATTCCGAGGAGCGCCGATGCCGTACCAGGTGCTGGCCTCGAAGCCGGGAACGAACTCGCTGATGGTCGGGACATCGGGCAGGACGTCTTCGCGCGACGCGCTTGCCACCGCGAGACCGCGCAGCTTGCCTGACTTGACCTGCTCGATCGACGAGCCAAGGCTGATAAAGCCGGTCTGCACTTGGCCGCCCATCAGGTCGGTGATCGCCGGCGTATCGCCGCGATACGGCACGAGCTGCATGTTGATGCCGGTCATCATCTTGAACAGCTCGCCCGCCACGTGAGACGGCGTGCCGATGCCGGTCGAAGCCAGCGTGAATTTGCCCGGGTTGGCTTTTGCCTGGGCAATCAGTTCCGGAATGCTCTTCGCCGAAAACGAGGGAGCGGTGACGCACGTCAGGCCGCCGCGCGCAATGCTGGCGACCGGCGCGATATCGCGGACGAAGTTGAAGCTGAGCTTCTCGTAGAGCGTCGCATTGATCGAATTGGTGGAGAACGCGAGCAGCAGGGTGTAGCCGTCTGGCGCGGCGTGCACGACGGCTTCGGTTCCGATATTCGACCCCGCGCCGGGCCGGTTCTCGACGATGAACTGCTGGCCCAGGCGCTCCGAGAGCCACTGTGCGATCAGGCGCGCGATGATGTCGTTTCCCCCACCGGGCGGAAAGCCGACGATGATGCGGGCGGGCCGAGATGGATAGGCCTGTGCCCTCGCCATGCCTGCAAGTGCGGGCAGCGCGGCGGCGCTCGCAGCGAGTTGGAGCACGTTTCTGCGGTGCAGAAGTCTCACGGCGTTTCCTCTGAGGCCATCTTGTTGTCGTGTCGACGCGGGCGTCCGGGCACGAGCGGCTGAAACGACAACGTAACAGGCGGACGCGTCGATGTCCTCAGGCCGTCCCTGCGACATAGCGCGGGCTCGGGATGAACCGTGCGCCGGAGGTCGAAATATCGCGTGCCACTCGGCACTCGCGGCGACAAGGGGCGCCGGCGACCGCGTCGCCTGCGGTCGACGTCACTCGACGTGAATGTTGGCCTTCCGGCTCACCTCTGCGGCGATCTTGGAATCGCGTTCGAGTTGCTTCGTCGCCTCCGCACCTGATGCTCCGATCACCTCGATGCCGGTGGTCTCGAAGTGATGACGAACTTCGGGCTCGGCGAGCACAGCGAGGACGTCGGAGGCAATCTTGTCGCGAAGCTCGGGATCAATTCCCGCGGGCGCGTAGAGGCCGACCCACTGCATCGAATTGAAGCCCGGGACGGCGCTTTCAGCGACCGTCGGCCACGACAAATCGATCTTGGAGTGGTGGTCGGTCGTGAGCGCCAGCACCCTGAGGCGTCCGGACTGGAGATGCGGCAGCGCGGAAGAGATCGCAACCACGCCCAGCGGAACCTCGCCGCCGGCGACGGCCGTACCGGCCGGCCCGCCCCCGCGATAGGGAACATGAAGCAGCTTGACCCCGATCGCGTCCGACAGCCACTCACCCGTGAGATGATTCCAGGTGCCGACCCCAGGGGAGGCCCAGGCGATTTCTCCCGGACTGCGCTTCGCGGCGGCGACGACGTCGGCGAGCGACTTGTACGGGCTCGCCGCGTTGGCGACGACGACCATCGGGTTGTTCGTCACCATTGCGAGCGGCACGAAATCCTTCGCCACGTCGTACTTCGTCTTCGAGTTGATGACCGGCGTCAGCGCCAGTTCGCCGTTCGTCGTCATCAGCAAAGTGTAGCCGTCGGGCGCCGTCCGGGCGAACGCCGTAACACCGATCGATCCACCGCCGCCGGGGCGGTTGTCGATGACGACCGGCTTTCCCCAAAGCCTCGAAAGACGCTCGCCGACAACGCGCGCGGCGATATCGGTGACGCCCGCCGGCGACGTCGGTACGATGATCTGGACCGGCCTGGTGGGAAACGACTGCGCACCGACCGCTGAAATTCCGATCGCGTAGGCAAGCAACAAAGCCGTTGTTCGCAGCATGACGTCGTCCCCTGCGCGTGATTGGCCGTGCCGGAAGGCTCAGCGTTTCTTTTGCTGCAGGCCTCCGGGCAGTTTCGCGAGCTGCCCCTGATAGGCCACCTGATCGGTCATGAATTTCTGGAACGACTCCGGCGTGTTCGGTTGGGCCGGGATCGACATTCCGAATGTTGCCAGCCGCGTGGCGAATGCGCTCGATGCGAGCGATTCGTTGAGGGCCTTGTTCAGGATCGCTATCGTCGCCTTCGGGGTATCGCGGGGGGCGGAGAGCCCGACGAAACCGTCATGTCGGAAGTTCTTGAAGCCCGCTTCCTCCATCGTCGGCACGTCCGGCAAGCTGGGAAGCCGATGCGCCCCTGCAACGGCAAGCACGCGCATTTGGCCGCCATCGACGAAGCCGGCAGCGGTGGGATAGAAAACGAAACCGCCCTGAACGTCGCCGCTGACCACCGCCGTCGCTGCCGGACCCGAGCCCTTGTAGGGAACGGGGACGATAGAGGTGCCGGCGAGAGAGTTGAGCTGCGCAACGGCAATGGCCGGACTCGTCGCCGGACCGCTGGTCGACAGGTTTGTCGGATATGCTTTTGCGGACGCTATCAGATCAGCCACGGTCTTGAATTGGGACTTGGTGTTGACGACGAGAACCAGCGGCGGCCCGTCGGCGATCTTTCCCACCGACACCAGATCGGTCAGGACGTCGAAGGGAACATCCATGTAATGAAGGTTCTGGACCTCGGCGATGGCGCTTATCAGCAGCGTGTAGCCGTCGGGGGCGGAGCGCACCACGTAGGAGTTGCCGGTCACGCCGGATGCCCCGGCCCGGTTCTCGACCACGACCGGCTGTCCAAGACGTTGTTGAAGTTCCGGCGCCAGCAATCTCGCCGGAACATCCGTCAGTCCGCCGGGCGCGAACGACACCACCAGACTGATCGGCCGCTTTGGGAAATCCTGAGCGTTGGCCGGCCCGGCAAGCGCAAGACCGGTCAGCGCGATACCCGCGATATGTACCGCGTCCGATAATATCCCGCTCATGGCCACCTCTCGCGTCTCGGATCCGCGTGCCGACCCCTTGGACGCATCTTGAACCTACAGGGTGCCGGTGTTTTGCGCAGCGTGTGCCGGGCGATCACACATATTAAGCGCCGTTTCCAGGTAGATGCGTGAAGCAAGCACCACGTCGTCGAGCAGCACGTGATCGCCGACCTCGTGCATGGAGCGTCCCTGCGCATCCGGGTGCAGGCGGCCCCCGGGTCCAAATTGCAAGCACGGTACGTCGTACCGCGTAAGGTGTATCGCGTCCGAGCCTGGGCGGCGCAGGAAGGTCGGGGTTGCGCGCCCCATGACGGCGTTCTGGGCCGCGGCGAGTGCCGTCACGACCGGCAGATCGGGATCGATGAGAAGCGCCGGGTCGGTGACGAGAAAGTCCAGCGCGGGCTCGCGGATGCCTTGCCTTCTGGAGAACAGGCCGAGCATGGCTCTGAGCTCCCTGCGTATGTCTTCTGCGCGCTGCCCCGGCACCGTGCGAATGTCGAGATAGATACTGCACGCGTAGGGATTGCGCGACAGGCGCCATGGATCGCCGCCACGGATCGCGGCAAGCGTCACGTTGGCGTGCTCGTCGAGAAAAACGTGTGAGGCCTGGAATTCTTTGGCCCACGCATCGATATCGTCGCAGAGGCTTCGCGCGATGTCGATCGCGTTGACCGTGCCCTGCCTGTTGGTCAGCGCCGCATGCGCTACCGTGCCTTCGACTTTGATCCGCGCCCAGATGCAACCCATATTGGCGGTGCAGATGCGCATGCCGGTCGGCTCGGCCAGCACGGCGAAGTCGGCGGTCACGCCGTGGGAAACGAGATGCTTGGTTCCGACGCCGTAGCCCGCGTATTCGCGGCCCTGAAACTCTTCGACCGGCGCTTTTTCGATCTCGCCGACCACCGCGCCGAGCGCGACGTCGCCGCGCAGAACGATGCCAGCCTTCGCGATGGCTTCGAGCGCGACGACGAGCCCGGCCAGACCGCTCTTCATGTTGTTGGCCCCGAGGCCCCAGATCCAGCCGTCGCGATAAATGCCCTGCGGCCTGAATCCTTCGCCTGAGAGATGCGGTTCGTCGCCGCTATAGGACGTGTCCATGTGGCCGGTGAAGAGGAGGTTCAATCCATCGCCGCTGCCCGGCAGGCGGGCAATCGCATTGAAACGGCCATCCTCGACGAATTGGAGGGACGCATCGAGGCCGCCACGGCGCAGACGCGTGACGATGTAGTCCGCCATGCCGGTCTCGGAGCCTGTGGGGCTTCGAATGTCGATCATGTCCAATAGCGTCTGGCGCACGACGTCCGGCGTCACGTAGGCGGTCGCTTTGCTCAACTCTGGGTGGCTCATCCTCACAACTCTGACTTTACCCGGTGCGAAACCCAACGGCACCATAGTAAGTCACCGATGTTTGACAAGCCTGCGCATAATGTCGCCAGGCTGCGGACAAAGCCGCCGATCATTCCAGGCCCTGGCGCATCGCCAAGGCGTCGGGCCATCATTTGTTGCCGGCAGTCGATCCTAGACGGCCATTCTGGGATACCTACTTGACATAGGTTCATCGGCTGACCAGTGTCGCCGGCTATGCCCCGGCAAATTTACCAAGGTGCCGGGGAACTTCCGGAAGAGGATCGACCGGCGTACCGAGCAACGGCTCCGGGAACTCATGATCTCGGCGCAGGCCTATGCGATAGGCAGCTACGGCCGCCGTCTGCGTCCACCGACGGACCGACGCAACGAAAATCGGGCAACGACGATCGGGCTCTGATATCCAATGGTCGAACCGGCATTTGGAGAGCGGGAATTCCGCGATGCGCTCGGATTGTTTGCGACCGGCATCGCCATCGTGAGCGCGCAGGTCGGGGGCGAGAACATCGCCACGACCGTCAGTTCGTTCAACGCTGTCTCTCTCACGCCGCCGCTCGTTCTGTTCAGCATCGCCCGCAAGGCCTTCAGCTTTGCGGCCTGGCAGCAGGCGGCGCACTTCGCGGTCATGGTGCTCACCGACGCTCAGGCGGACGTGTCGAACCGGTTCTCACGATCTGGCGGCGACAAATGGTCGGGCCTCCAACCCGCATCGAGCGCCGTTGGTGCTCCCCTTCTCCCCGAGTGGCTCGCGTGTTTCGAATGTGAAGTGCATGGGCGCGCCGACGGTGGTGACCACGAAATCATCATCGGCCGCGTGGTCGGCATGAAGGTCCGGCACCCGCAGGCGGAACCCCTGGTCTTTTACCGGGGCAAGTACCGCACCCTGAGCGAAGAGGGGACTTCGGCGCCACGCTCGCCGGACATATGGCTCTACGGCTGGTAGCTCATGCCCGGCGGAGGGCGGGAGCGCTGCCCGTGAAAGCAGCAGGTTCAAGCGACTTACACAGCTACGATGAGAGATCATGAAGGAGTGAGCCGTGCTTCGTACCGGACGGGACTATTTGTCGGCAATTCGAGACGGCAGAAAGATTTATTTGGGCGGCGAACTCGTGCGCGACGTGACAACTCATGAGGCGTTTCGAAATTCAGCACAGTCGTTTGCGGAGATCTACGACCGCAAACGCAGCCCCGAACATCTCGACGTCATGAGCTACGAGGAGGACGGTGAGCGCTTCTCCGCCTGGTACCTGAAGCCGCGTAGCCGGGACGATCTGCAAAAGCGCGCCGAGACGCACCGGCGCGTCGCAAGCTGGACCTATGGCCTGCTCGGTCGCTCGCCCGATCATGTCGCGAGCTTCGTCACCGGTCTCGCGATGAAGCCTGAATTGTTCGAGGCGAACCGGACGGGGTTCGGTGACCATCTCACCCGGTACTACGACCTGCTGCGCAAAAAGGACCTGTACGCGTGCTACGTCGTGATCGGTCCGCAAGGAGCTCGAAATCCGGAACTGTACGGGCGGCAGGCCGCGATCGCGCCGGGCCTGCAGGTCACTGCCGAGCACGACGACGGCATCGTGCTGAACGGCATGAAGCTTTTGGGCACGGGGGCTGCCTTCTCCGACGAGATATGGGTGGGAAACCTGCTTCCGCTTCCGGCTGAGCAGAAGGGCCAGGCGGTGACCTGCGCGGTGCCGACGGCCACGGAAGGCGTGACGCTCTGGGTGAGAAAGTCGTTCGAGAAGCATGCCGTGAGCGCGTTCGACAACCCGTTCTCCTCACGCTTCGACGAATCCGATGCCGTCGTCATTTTCGACAACGTCAAGGTTCCGTGGGAGCGGGTGTTCCTGCTCGACGATGTGGTCGTCTCGCGCGAGATGTATTTTCGTACGCCCTCGCATGTGATGGGTAACCACCAGGCCATTGTGCGCTATCACGAAAAACTGAAATTGATCCTGGGCTTCGCCTTTCGCGCCGGCGAGATGAACAACGTGCTCCAGGTGCCCGCGGTTCGTGAGACGCTGTCCCGGCTCGCGGTGGCGGAGGCCGGACTGAAGGGATGGATATCAGGCCAGATTGCGGACGCCGTACCGTTCGGCGATTACCTCAGCGTCAACACGCGCGAGCTTTACGCCGCGTTGAACTGGTGCACGAACAACTACTATCAGATCACCGAGACGGTGCGGGAGCTGCTCGGCGCCGGTCCGTTCCAGATGCCGGCGGAGATCGGTGCCTTGGCGGATCCCGCCTTGCGCGAAACGTTTGATCGATATTGGGCAGCCGGCGAGGCGACCGCCGTCGACCGGTTGAAGTTCATGAAGCTGGCCTGGGACTATCTGGGGTCCGATTTCGCCGGACGGCATACGCAATACGAGCGTTTCTACGCCGGGCCCCAATTCGTTCATGCATTCTACAATTTCAATAACTGCCCGTGGAGCGAACGCAAGCAGCAGATCGACGAGCTCATGGCCGAAATGCATATTCCCGGCACTGCCGCAAAACACGGACATGTCGCAGGCTAGCTGCGAGAAAGTGTCTTTAACGGGCTTTTGACACGTTCTGAGGCAGGGGTGGTTTTCGGAGAACGCCGTGACGAAGGCCGTCAGAAAACGGGGAGTGACGCGTCTTGCCGCTGCAGGTCGGCGACCGCGTACCGCGGCCAGATCGACCACCGTCCGTCGAATCAAAGGGATCAAGCCGCCGTCGGCTGGGATGCTTGAACCCGAAGATGCGGTGATGCGCGAGTTCATCGCCGATTTTTATGCGGCCATGTCGATGATGCGTTTGCTCCGTCAGGAGATCGCTTCTGCGCTTTCGCTCACTTCCGCCGAATACTCGGTCCTGCTCGCGGTATGGTATCTCGAGCGCGAAGGCGAGATGACGGTGCGGGCCATTTCGGACCATCTTCATGTCGCGGCGGCCTACGTGACGGCGGAAGTCGCGCGTCTCGTGAAGAAAGGGCTTTTGGTGAAGCGGCCGCATCCTCTCGACCGTCGCGCGGTCGGCGTGGCCCTGACGAAATCAGCTGCGGGCGCGCTGATCCGGCTCGGGCCGATGTTGCGCGACATCAATCGCCCCCTGCTGAAAGACGTTTCCTACCGGGATATGGTCACGTTCCATAGGCTCCTGCGAAGCATCATAGACCACGGCTATGACGCCATCGGGGTCGCTCGATCGTTCGCCGAGGGACCGGCCCGCCCGCAGCGACGCTAGGGCGGCAAGGTCGGCGCGACCTGTCCTCGCGATCGGAGCCTGCGACCGAAACCCTATTGGGACGATTGGGCGGCTGCGCTAGCGAAGATGAGCGTACGGCATGTCGTCGCGTAGCCGGGGATCGCATAATCGTCGCGAATGACCCGGCTACCAGTGGCGATAAAACCACCGCTGCAACGCCACGGCGCGCTATGGCACCCAGGACGGACTTCGGCGGTGGCGTGTGGCCTGCTCGTAGGCGAACGCGAGTTGGATCATCCTGGCGTCATCGTAGGGGCGCCCGAGAAAAGTGATTCCGGCCGGCAGATCGTCGCGAGTATGGCCGGCCGGCACGACGATCGAAGGCACGAACATCAGGAAGGTATTGATGTGAGGCGCCCCCTTTTGATCGACAAAAGGCGCGCTCGTCCCATCCTTGATCAGCGTCGGCTGATGTTCGACCGCCTTGTGAACGATCGCGTCGAGCCGATGATCGGCCATCGCCTTCAGCATGTTGGTCATCAGCGTTTCGCGTGCGATCATGGCGGCGTGATGTTGCGCGGGCGTATCCCTGTTGGACCACCGGCGCTGGCCGCTGTTCACGACTTTGGAGAAGAGTGGCGAAGCCATCGCGGCTTTGCGGGTAGGGAACGGCGCGTCGGTTCCCTTGAAGTATTCCTCGAACATGACGTCGTCGGCGTCGACGTCTCGCGCCCGCCGTGCCAGCAGCGCCCTCAATTCAGGGATGACCACAGGATCTACGATCTCGGCGCCGGCTTGGCGGAGCTCGCCCACGGCCCTGTCGAACACCTCGGAGATTTTTTCGAAATCGTCCGATCCCGGTTCCGAGTCGTAGCCCATGGGCTCCCGCAGAATGCCGAGCCGCGCGCCTCGGAGAGCATGGGGATCGAGCGCCTTTGAAAAGCTGGTCGCGGCCCGGCCCATTCCGTAAGCGGTCACCGGGTCGTCCGGATCGTATCCGGTCATGCTGTCGAGGAGGATAGCCAGGTCTTGGACCGTGCGAGCCATCGGACCCAATGAACCATTGATCGTCGGCCACCCGCCGTACACCCCGGACCGGCTCACCAGACCGATCGTGGGCCGCATTCCCACGACGCCGTTCCAGGTCGCGGGCCGCCGAATTGAAGCGAAGCCTTCTTGGCCGATAGCGACGGTGCAGAAGTTGGCGGAGACGCTCGCGCCGGAGCCCCCGGACGACCCGCCCGCCGTCCGTTCGAGATCGTAGACGTTGCGGGTCGACCCGAACAGGGAGCCATGCGTGTCGCCGCCTCCCAGTTCGCCCAGCGTCACCTTGCCGAGAAAAATAGCGCCCGCCTTCTTGAGTTGCCTCACCACGTAGGCGTCCCGCTGCGGCATGTAATTCCTGAACAGGATCGACCCGAGGGTGGTCGGCATTCCCGTGACGTCGGCTTGGTCCTTGATGAGAATGGGTATGCCGTGCAAGGGGCCGACCGGACCGGTTGTCCTGAACGCCGCGTCCAGACGATCGGCCTCATTCAGCGCATTCGGGTTCAAGGAGATCACCGAGTTGATCGCCGGTCCCTTCTTGTCGTAGGCGTCGATGCGATCGAGATACATCTGCACCAGGCGCCGCGCGGAAAGCGTGCCGTTTCCATAAGCGTCGTGGATGTCGGCGATCGTTGTTTCTACGATCTCGAATGTATCCGAGGAGACCATTGCCGCACGTCCTGTCCAATAAGGCGTCCAATTAGGCGATTTCCGCCGGCTTCGTCCAATGCGCGTGGGTTCAGCGCGATCACCGAATGGATCGCCGGCCCGTTGTTGTCGAAGGCGTCGATACGGTCCAGGTACATTTCACGAGGTGCCTTTCGGTCAGCGTCCCGTGTCATACGCTGGGTGGATGTCGTCTATGGTCGCTTGCATGATCCGCAACTTGGTCATGGCACCCCTCGCGGACCTCCATTCAAGCTGAGGTTTCGGCAGACAGGCGCGCGAGCCGAACTCACGCCATGCCCGGCCTCACTGCGGCTGGTAGTTCGTGAGCCGGACGATCTCGGCGTTCAGGGCCCGCTCTTTTGCGATGTATTCGTTGAATTGAGCGACCGACATCGCGTCGCCCGGGTCGATCTCACCACCGAGAAGCGTGATCTTCGACCTGACCGTGTCATTCTGCAGGGCCTTCAGAACCTCGGCATTGAGACGCTGCACGATGAACGGTGGCGTTTTGGCAGGCAGATAGGAACCCATCCAGTAACTGTAGTCCGAGTGCGGGTACCCGGACTCGATCGTCGTCGGAATCCCGGGAAAAAGAGGCGATCGGCGTGCCGACAGGAGCGCCAGGACATTGACGCTGCCCGCTTTCGCCAACTCCAGCGCGTTTGGCGTGACGCCCGAGAACATGTCGAGACGCCCCGCCATGATCTCGTTCATCGCCTCGGGAGTTCCTCTGAACGGCACGTTCGTCCCCTCAAAGTGCGCCGCATACATGAGGCGCGCCGTCGCCAGTTGTCCCGAACTGCCAAACCCGAGCGTGCCGAATGTCAACGGCGAAGGTTTGATCCGCCCGACATCGATCAGATCGGCGAGCGTCTTGAATTTTGTCGATGAGATCACCACGACGGGAAAGCGCGCCAGCAGCGCGATCCCGCTCATGTCGTTGTATGCGTCGTAAGGCAAGTGGGCGTAAGTGGAGGCGACGGCGACGAAGGTGGATGAGTTGACGAGGAGCGTGTAACCGTCGGGTGGCGCTTTTGCCACCGCGCCCATGCCCACGATTTCACCGGCCCCGCTTCGATTTTCGACCACCACTGCTTGACCCAGTTGGCGTCCGACCTGCTCGAACACGATTCTGGCCATCAGGTCCGACGTGCTGCCGGGCGACGTCGGCGCAACGACTTTGATCGGCTGCACCATCGGCCACTCTTTGCCGAACGCGAAACCTGCCGACGAAAGCCCAACGGCAACGAGGCACACGACGATGCTGCAAATTCTCTCAAGGCTCATCGGCTCTCTGCTCCGTTCGATCTCGGTCGCGCACTTCAAAAGAAGGAATGACTACCGCAGTCGGCGGCGCGGCCGTTGAGATCAAGCGCTTCATCTGGACCCGGGACCATTGCCGCCCGTGGCGTTGCGGGAAAGGCCATCTTGTCAGCTTTGGATGCGATCGTATACAATGAATCATGACCGGGTCCACAGGGCGAGATGCATAGTCTCGTTTCGGCGGAAGGCGTTATACCGGCGGCTGCCCGCCCATTGGACGAGGCGCGGTGGGATGCGAATATCGGGCCATCGGGCACGTGACCTCGAAACGCCCGGTGCATGAATGCTACGTGTTCGATTTGGAGTTTTCAGATGGCATCTGTCGACGCGTTCGAAGACCATTGCTGGAAAGATGTCGTTTCAGCGAGCGATATGAAACTGTATTCGCCTTATGCACGCGAAACATTCGTCGGCCCTTCGGCCGCATTTTTAGCAATCGACCTCTACGACCTGGTCTATCGCGGTGGTCCCGGGCAACCGGTGGACCTCGATGAAAAATACCCGAACAGCTGTGGCATCTTTGCGCACCGCGCGATCGAACCGACCAAGCGGCTTTTTGAGGCTGTCCGCCGTGCGGGGCTTCCGGTTTTTTACTGTACCCAGGATACGCGCCCCAACAACCGCCCGGCTGGAGCCGTCTCGACGCGCCGTCCCACCAGGCCGGCGACCATCGCGGATCACGGCATCTATCATGAATTCACGCCACGGCCCGAGGATGTCGTCATCTACAAGCAGCGCGCGAGCATCTTCCAGGGCACGCCGTTTCTCTCGCACCTGAACCTGCTGGGGATCCGCAGCTTGATCGTGTGCGGTGAAAGCACGTCGGGTTGCGTACGCGCCAGTGCGGTCGACGCCTACTCCAACGGCGTCCACGTCTCGATCGTGGAACAATGCACCTATGACCGCGCCGAGTTGATCCACAAGGTCAATCTGTTCGACCTCCATCACAAATACGTCGATGTGATGCATCTCGACGAAGTGGTGGCCCACCTTGATGGTCTCGCGCAGAAAAGCCAGGCCGTGGCTGCCGAATAGGGCGCACGGCTGAAAGGTATCGAGGCAAACTCCGCGGCGCATGAGGCGCGGATTTTCAAGGCGGCTGGCAGGCGGTTGCCGCCTGCGGAACCTCCTTTCGACCTCCAAAGTGTGTATCTGATCTCATACCGGGAAATCCAATTCCCGTTCAGCCCGCACTGCGCTATATCTGGCGGATTGGCTCCGATTATGAGAGCCAGTCAGAGCCAATGTGCGCATGTCGTTTCCGGTAAAGTTCACGACACTATCCAAGTCCAAAGCGTTCCGAACTGGATCGCGAGCCGACTTTGTTTATGAAAACCTGCGAAATGCCATTTGGGAAGGTCGCTTCGCGCGTGGCGAACACATCCGCGAGGAGGATCTCGCCAAAAGTCTCGGCGTGAGCCGGACGCCCGTGCGCGAGGCGCTTCAACGGCTGCAGCAGCGGGGCCTTCTGGTATCAAGTCCGGGCCGAGGTCTGGCGATCGCGCAGTTGTCGCGCAAGCAGATCTTGGACCTGTACGCCATGCGGGAGATCCTCGAGGGGTCCGCTGCCCGTCTTGCCGCGCAACACGCAACAGAGACCGAGATTGAGTTGCTTTACCGTCTTCAGGAGCAACTGAGCGTGGAAGGACACAATCCCCTTGCCCTGGTGACCCTCAATCGGCGTTTTCACCAACACATCTACGACGCCGCGCACAACGAATATCTGATCTACACGCTCGAAGCATTGCACGATTCGATGGCGTTGCTGCACAATCTCACGTTCCGGATGCCAAGCCGGCGGGGGCAGTCCGATCGCGAGCACCTCAAGATTGTGCAAGCCATCGAAAAGCGCGACGCGGCGTTGGCCGCTCAGGCGGCGCAGCATCATATCCAGCAGGCGCGGTCCGTCCGGATGCAGTACTTCGCAGCGCACACGGCCGAAATCTAGGCGGCGGCAGGGCAGCGCAGTATCTGCGCCGCCCGGATGGAGTTTCCTAGAGCGGGGGGAGCTAGAAACCCTTCGGCAAGTCCTTCGCCCACTTTGCCCGCATGCGGTCGTCGAGCGCCTTGCTGGAGCGGGCAATGACGGGAAAGGTCTTCTTGCGGCGGAACGGGATGCAGGCGTCGATCACGACGCGCGAGTTGCGCCGATCGGACTCCGTGTCGTAGCACATGGGGTCCAGTGCGGAGCTCCAACCGCCGTGGATGATGTCGAGCTGCTCGCGCGGGTCGCAGCGCGTGCACATCGCCCAGATCACGTCGTTGAAATTGGTCGGGTCGATATCCTCGTCCACCACGATCGTCCAGCGATTGCAATAGGCGCCGGCGTGGCAATGCGCGGCCACCATCCCCGCCTGCTTCGAGTGGCCGCCATAGAGCGTCTTGATGGAGACCACCAGTAAGAAGCGACTGCCGCCCGCCTCATGGGTCCAAACGCCCTTCACCTCGGGAATTCCCGCGGCCTCGAGCTGGTTCCACACCGCGCCGCATCGGTAGGCGCCGAGATAGAACGTGTTGTCGTTCGGCGGCACAGCGGGAATCGCGCCCATCAGAATCGGGTCGTTCCGGTGCATGAAGGTCTCGATGCGGATGGCCGGCTCAAGGGCGCTGCCGCTGGCGTAATAGCCGGTCCACTCGCCGAGCGGGCCCTCCTTGATCGCGTCTCCCGGGTGGATGAATCCCTCGAAGGCGATCTCCGAATTGGCAGGTACCGGCAGGCCCGTCTTGGGCATGTTGATCACTTCGACCGGCTCGCCGAGGATGCCGCCGGCGGCTTCGAGCTCGTTCTTGCCGTAAGGAATCTCCAGCCCGCCGAGCATGAACAGCGCCGGATGGTTGCCGGCGATCACCGCGACCGGGCACGGCTGGCCGCGGTCATGATATTTGCCCATGATGATGCGGCCGTGCTTGCCGGGCGACATCATCACGCTCGCCAAAGCCGGCTCGTGCGACTGCACGCGATAGGTGCCGTAGTTCACCCATCCGGTGTCGGGGTCCTTCATCACGACCAGGCAGGCCGTGCCGATGAACGGTCCGCCGTCATGCTCATGCCAGACCGGAGTCGGGATCTTCTGGATGTCGACGTCCTTGCCGGCGAAGACGTTTTCCAGCAGCGGGCCGCCGTTGACGGCCTTCGTCGGATGGGAAGGCGCGTGCTTCATGTAGTTGCGCCACCACTGGGTCAACTCCATCTCGGAGCCGGTCGGCGGCAGGCCGAGCGCGACGTTGATGCGCGGCACCGAAGTGAGGATGTTGGCGATGACGCGGTGACCCTTCGGATAGCCGGGAACCTCGTCGAACATCACGGCGGGACAGCCCATTTTGCGCATGTAGATGTCGACGATGCCGCCGATCTCTTCCTTCGGCTCGGCACCTTTGATAACCTTGAGCTCGCCCGCGGCTTCGATGCCGCTGATCCAGTCCCGCAAATCCTTGTTGGCCATCGTCCGTGCTCTTTCCAATGTGTGCAGCGCTTCAGGTCGCTCGCGGTTTGCCTCGGTCTCGGTGCGCCGACGCCCCGGGCCGGACAAACCAGCCAAGCGGAGCTCGCTCGCCGACAGCGATCTGCCGCCAATCCCGAGCCTTGCCAAGCCCAGTCGGCGGCGCGCTTTACAACTGTATACAATAGAATACATTCGAACAAGGACGCGAGCGGCCTCGCGGCCAGATGCGCGGTCCGTGGTCCCTCGGGGCTGCGGTCGGCATGGCTCCGCAGTCCGCGACAACACCAGAAGTCACTTCTCGCTCATGAATGTCCCAGGTGCATCCCCGGTCGCGTCACCGCGTGACGCAAAGTCCCAGGCCGGACGGAAGCGCGCCCTCCTGCGATGTGCCGAGGGTGCGCCCGGTGGGAGCGAGACCCGAAGGTCGACACCTGCCGGCAAGCTCGGCAGGATCGCGCCTCATCCGCTGCGCACCAGGACCAGGATCCGGACCATGGACGATATTTTTGCCCGAACTCTGTGCTCGCTCTTTACCGCCGCCTCGCCGGGGACCCAATGAAATCTTTCGAGCTTGAACAGCCTGCATCGCTCGCTGCGGCGGTCCAGCTTCTCGATCCCGAGGACTCGACGGTCCGCCCGATGGCCGGCGGCACGGCGCTGATGCTGATGATGAAAGCCGGCGTGTTCCAGCCGGAGAGGCTGGTAAGTCTGCGCAAGATCGAGAAGCGATACTCCGACATCGCGGTCGTCGCAAACGGGCTTCGCATTGGCGCCATGACGACGCTGCGGTCACTGGAACGCTCCGATGAGGTCCGCGCACAGGCGCCGATCATCACCCGCACGATGCGGACCCTGTCCAACGTGCGCATTCGCAACGTCGCGACCATCGGTGGTGCACTCGCTCACGGCGATCCGCACATGGACCTGCCACCCGTTTTGATGGCGCTCGGGGCGACGGTCACGCTTACGGGAGCGAGAGGCGAGCGCACGCTCGCGGTGGAGGATATGTTCGTCGGCTATTACGAAACCGTGCTCGAGAAAGACGAGCTGATCTCCGAAGTCCACGTCCCAGCGCAGGGCGCGAGGACGGCGGCATACTTCAAGGTCACAACCGGATCTGCCGATGACTGGCCGGCGCTCGGCGTCGCGGCCGTCGTCGAGAGCGAGGGCATGGCGATCAAGTCCTTGCGCCTCGTGGCAAGCGCCGCGACCGACAAGGCCACCCGGCTGAAGGCGGCGGAGGCTCTGCTCGAAGGCCGGAGCGTCGACGACAATCTGCTGAAGCAGGCCGGAGACGCCGCTGTCGCGGCGTGCGAATTCGTGGCCGACGTGCGAGGCTCGGTGCCTTATAAGCGCGAGTTGATGCGCGTCTACGTGCGCCGCGCCATCCTGGCGGCGCTCGATGGAAAGGACGGTGGACACGGATGACCACGATCCTCAACACCGCCGGGGCCAAAATCGGCGGGCAGGTCGGCCGCTCGGTGCCTCGCCTCGAGAGCCGCGACAAGGTGACCGGCCGTGCCGAATACACCCACACCATGCGGGTGGCGGGCATGCTGCACGCCAAGATCTTCCGCAGCACGGTGCCGCATGGCCGCATCAAATCGATCGACACCAGTGCGGCGAAGAAGCTGCCGGGCGTTCTCCACGTCATCACCATCGACGATGTTCTCCAGGTCCTGCCCAACCCCTACTATGGGCCCGCGTTCCACGACCAGCCCATCCTGGCGCACGGCAAGGTCCGGTTTGTCGGCGAGCCGGTTGCGGTCGTCCTCGCCGCCGACCCGCATGTCGCCGAGCAGGCGGTCCAGCTCATCACCGCCGAATACGAGGAATTGCCGGCGATCTACGACGAGATCGATGCGCTGACTGCCAAGGTCTATGTGCACGATGAGCTCAAGCCCGCCGGAGCATTCGCGGATCTGAAGCATCTCAAAGGCGCTCGGGATACCAACATCGCCCTGAATTATCGGTTGCGTCGCGGCGACTTCGAGAAGGCCTACGCCGCGGCGGAACACCGGTTCGAGCACCAGTTCAAGACTCAGAAGGTGCTGCACCTGTCGTTCGAGCCGTTCGCCTGCATTTGCGATTACAGGGACAGCCACGTCACGTTCTACAACTCCTCACAAGGGCCCTCGTTCGTGCGCCTTGAGATGGCGCGCCTGCTCGGCTGGCCGGAAAACAAGGTCCGCATCAAGGTGCCGTATCTGGGTTCCGGCTACGGCTCGAAGCTTTATATCAAGCTCGAGGCGCTCGCGCTGGCGCTCTCGATGATCGCCCGCAAGCCCGTCAAGATCGCGCTGACCTTCGAGGAGATGTTCTACCAGATCACCCGGCATCCCTGCACCTTCCGGATCAAGAGTGGCGTCGACGAGCACGGCAAGATCGTCGCCCGAAAGTGCGAGGTCTATTGGAACGGCGGCGCCTACGCCGATATCGGCCCACGGGTGACCCAGAAGTCGGGCCTCACCGCCTCCGGTCCCTATGACATCGACCACGTCGCGATCGACTCTTGTGCTCTTTACACGAACCTCACGCCCGCGGGGGCGCTGCGCGGCTTCGGTGTGCCTCAGCTCGTGTGGGCCTATGAAGGCCATATGGACATGATGGCGCGTGAACTCGGGCTCGATCCGGTCGAATTCCGACGCAGGAATCTCGTGCACGAAGGCCGCCGGCATGCCACTGGCCAAGTGATCGAGGATGCGCCGCTCGAAACGCTGTTGGACAAGCTTGCGGAACGCATGAATTGGTCGCAGCCCTTCGACAAGGGGACGGGCACGACCAGGCGCGGTCGCGGCATCGCCATCGCCATCAAGGCGGTCACCTCGCCGACCACATCGGTCGCGATCGTGAATGTCTCTGCCGACGGATCGGCGACACTCTATTGCGGCACCGTTGACATGGGGCAGGGATCCGACACCGCGATGGCGCAGATCGTCGGCGAGGTGCTCAACGTTTCCGCCGAGGACGTGCGGGTGATTCCGCGCGACACCGACGCGACGCCCTACGATACCGGCACACTCGGTTCACGCTCGCTCTTCCACATGGGCCATGCGGTGCGGCGCGCGGCCGAAGAAGCCCGGGACAAGCTGCGGGCGTTGGCGCGCGAGGTGGGCGAGCCGGAAGGATCGAACATCCCGCTCTCCGAGCTGTTCAAGAAGCGCTACGGGATGCAGGCGGGCAACGTCGTCGGCACCGGCATCTACAAGCCGGACTACGTGTCGCCGGATCCAAGCGACGGGCAAAGTCCGAACGTGACGCCGTTCTGGTTCATCGCCGGGGCCGGCGCCGAGGTCGAAGTCGACACCGAGACAGGACACGTCAAGATCACCAAGCTGGTCAGCGTGGTGGATTGTGGCAAGGCGTTAAATCCCAAGATCGTCGAGACGCAGATTTCAGGTTCTGCACTGATGCATGTCGGCTTCACGATGTTCGAGAAAATGCATATCGATGGCGGCCAGGTCACCAACGCCTCTCTCGCGGACTACAAGATTCCGGGCTTCCACGACGTGCCGGACGCAATGGAGAACCTGTACATCGAGCATGACCAGTCGAACGGTCCGTTCGGTGCAAAAGGCGTCGGAGAAGTATCGACGTTCTGCCCATCACCGGCGATCGCCAACGCGATCGATGATGCGGTGGGCGTGAGGCTGGTGGAGATGCCGCTCAACGCGGAAGCCGTATATCGTGCGCTGCGCGCCAAGCAGGGCCGGCCCCTGGAGGACGAATGACATGACGGCCGTCCGCTCGATCACCTTCACGCTCAACGGCACGCCGGTGATAGCCGACGTCAAGCCGCACCATAACCTGGTCGAGGTGCTGCAATCCCAGTTCGGCCTCACCGGCGCGCGCGAAAGCTGCGGACAAGGCCTATGCGGCTGTTGCACCGTCGTGGTGGACGGCAAGGCGGTGTCGAGCTGCCTCTATCTCGCGATCTTGGTGGACGGCGCCGAGGTGACCACCATCGAGAGCCTCGACACCCGCGACACGCTGAGCCCGGTGCAAGAGGCCTTCGTCGAGGCCAGCGCGTTCCAATGCGGGTACTGTACGCCGGGGCTCATCATGATGGTGACGCAATTGCTCGACGAAAATCCCGATCCGTCCGACGATCAGATCAAGCACTATCTCAGCGGCAATCTGTGCCGCTGCGCGGCTTATCCCGAGGTCATGGATGCGGTCAGGCTCGCCGTGAAAAAACGAAAGATCGCGGTCACCGCGTGACTGCGAAATCTTTCGTTCTCGCGGTTCGGCTCGGCGAAACCGGCTAGACGAGATCCGGCGTCTGCGCGACCGGCCCGGGCGAGGCCGTGGGATTGGCGATGCCGACCATGCAGTCGCGAGACACGATGGACGCGAGCCTTTCCTCGCTCCATCCTGCGGTTTCGGCCGGCCGCTTCGGCAGCACGAGGTATCTCAAGTCGGCCAGGCTATCGTGAACACGGATCGCCATGTCATCCGGGATGACGGTTCCGAGCTCTTTCAGGACCTGCCGCGGCTCGCTTACCACGCGCGACCGGTAGCTCTTGCTTCGATACCAATCGGGCGGAAGGCCGAGAATGGCGCGCGGGTAACATGAGCAAAGCGTGCACACGATGACGTTCTGCACCGCGTCGGTATTCTCGACGACGGTCAATTGCACGCCGCCCATGTTGACTCCGAACTCCGCGACAGCGGCGGTGCCGTCCCCGAGAAGGCGATCCCTGAACGCCGGATCGGTCCAGGCTCGGGCAACGATCTGAGCCCCTCGCGACGGCTGCCAGGAGTCCAGAATCTCGAGGCCGCGGCGGATATCGTCGGCCGTGAGCAATCCCTTCTCCATGAGAAGGTCGCGCATGGCCAGGATCATGAGTTCGTAGCGGCCCGGATGGCTGACGTCGTCCGGTTGGGCCGGGTGCGGCGGAGATCCCGGCTCGTGATGGCCGTGGTGATGATCGTGGCTCATTTTCACAGGTTCTCCCCGGGTGCGCGCGCCGACACCGGGATCAGCCAGTGTTCGTAGATGTCGACGTCGACAGTGTCGCCGTCGTTTCCCTTGTAATGATCCCAAAGATCATTTTGACGGAAACGGACACGATAGAGTGCTTTCTTCGGCATGCCGTCAAACCCGTGGCCGAGTTCCTCCGGATTGGGAAACTCCCCGCACGCGCGCTCGACGACGCCCTGCTTGCCGCGAATGTAAAAAGGCGTCCGGCGATGGCCGGGTGGATGGACCGCCGCCACGCGCACGAGATCGCCGGCTTTCAGCGCTCGGGTCATCGGCCGTTCTCGGCAATGCGGGCTGCGATCTTGGCCATGCGATCCTCGATCTCCTTCTCGTCGAGGATGCCTTTTTCAATAAGCAGGCGTCGCGTCGCCTCGATGCCACGCTCGAAATATCCAAGCTCGTTATAGAGCTGCGCACCCATCTCCTCCCGCGAGCGCCGGACCTCATCGGTGCAGATGGCCTTCGCGCCTTGGCGGCCGAGCGCATTTCCCACGACGATGGAGAGCTTCTCCCACGGGCGCGCTTCGGTGGCCTTTGGGTCGACCAGGCCGGCGGCGAGGCCGCCGACGTCGTGGTATCCCCGGTGTGGTCCGATCGCCGGTGTGGGTTTGGTTTTGTCCGAGGCCATCAGTCTCTCCTTGCTTCGAATGGAGCCAATGCCGTCGAGGATGGCGTTGTTGGCGTTGCGCCCCAAGCCGGCGGCGATCTCGGGCGCGAGGTCTGGTTGCTCATTCCACCTTGATTCCCGCTTCCTTGATGACGGGCCACCATTTCTCGATATCGGCTTTGAGCAGCGCGCCGAGTGCTTCGGGGCTCTGCTGATCGCGCGTCGGAATCTCCAGCCCGAGTTCGGTGAGTTTCTGCCGCACGGCGGGCTTGGCGAGGGCTTCGACCACTGCGGCGTTGAGCGTCTCGATGACCTCCGCAGACGTACCTTTCGGCGCCCAAATCGCGTCCCAGCTCGACAGATAGAATCCCGGCAGGCCTGCCTCGTCCACGGTCGGAATTTCAGAGGCGGCCGGGAGCCTGTTCTTGGAGGCGATGGCGTAGGCTTTGATCAAGCCGGCGTGCAGGGATGGCAGCGCGCTCGAAGCGACGCTGAACATCATGTCGATGTGGCCCGCAACCAGATCCTGCATCGCGGGGCCGACGCCGCCGCGATAGGGAATGAATTGGAAGCGGGTGTGGGTTTTCTCTTGAAAGAACACGCCCTGGACATGAGCGCCCGTGCCCGGACCGCCGGTCCCCTGCGTCGCCTTGTCGGGATTCGCCTTGAGCCACGCGATCAACTCGCCCAAGTTGCGTGCCGGCATGTCCTTCCGCGCAAAGATCACGGGCGAGTCGCTGGCGACCAGCGCAATCGGCTCGAAGCCCTTCTGGACGTCGTAGGGCAGGGTGTAGATGGCGCTGTTGAGCACCTGCGAAGGCCAAGTGCCCATGCCGATCGTGTAGCCGTCAGGCGCCACGCGAGCGAGCCGTCCCATGCCGATCGAGGCCGATGCGCCGGTGACGTTCTCGATGATGACGGGTTGGCCGAGGGCTACGCGCATCTGGTCGGCCACGATGCGCGCGATGACGTCGGTCGGGCCGCCCGCAGCATATGGCACGATCATCGTGATCGGTCGGGTCGGATAGTTTTGCGCGCCGGCGAGCTGTGGGCCCGCCGAGAACGCGGCGAGACCTGCAATCAGATAGAGGCTCGAACGATACAAGGATTTCATGGCGTCCTTCGCTGACAAGGGCTGCGGACCCACAAGTCCCGTGGGAATCCGCCGGCCCTTGCCTGCAAATTCGAGGCCGCGAGTGCGCCGCGCTGCGTGGCGAAGCGCCTCAGCCCCAGACATTTTCAACCGGACCGACCGTCAGATCCGCCACTCGTCGCCGCGCTTGCGGCCTTGGAACGTGCTGGTGAACAGATCGTCGGTGGTCCACCGCTTCTGGGTCAGGCCCTGCTCGTGTGAGTAGCCGGCGATCGTATTCATGGTGTTTTTGTTCTTCTCGGTGATGCCGTATTCCCAGGGATCCGGCCCGAGAATGGCCTGCTGCTCGTTCCACGCCTCGAGATACCAGGCGAGCGGCACGATGCGCGGATTGGCCAGCCGCTGCATTGCGATGGCCTTGGATTTTTCAAAGGCATGAAAGAGGTTGACCGGCACCCACGGATGGCGGTCGACGATCGCCTGGCGGATCCCCATCACGTGCATGATCGGGAAAATCTGGGTCTTCTTGTAATACCGAATTTCCTCCGCCTTGTAGTCCGGCCACAGCCGCGCGACGCGCGGGTCGCCGCGTTCCATCGGCTTGATGATGTCGGAGTGTATCAGGGCGTCGACGTCGCCCTCGGCCAGCATGTCCTCGACCGATTTATCGTTCGGTAGCCGGGTCAGCTTGAGCCCGGGCGGCGGGGTGAAGTCGACGTCCTCGTCGAGTTCGGCCACCCACTCCACCGATTTGTGCGGCACGCCGTATTCGTGCTCGAGGATGCCACGCATCCAATGGATGGCGGTGACGAGAAACGACTTGATGCCGATCTTCTTGCCGATCAGGTCCTTGGGCGACGAGATGCCCTTCGACGTGTTGACGAACACGAAGCCATGGCGGAAGCGGCGATGCAAAAACACCGGCAGCGCCGTGATGGGCATCCCCTTGTCGCGCGCCACGATGTAGGACGAGCAGGATGTTTCGGCGACGTCGAAATGGCCCTCCCGCAAGAAGCGCCAGTGTCGCGTGCTGGAATCCATGTCGGTGAGGATGGTGAGATCGATTCCATCGGGCGCGACCACGCCCTCCCGCAGCGCCCGCACGCTTTCGTAGTTCCCGCAGGCGAGGGTCAAAGGTATATTATGTGGCACGTTTTTGTTTCCTCCCACTGATGGTCTTGGCATTCGGCGGAATGAACGGAAGAGCGATCACAGGCATGGCGATTGTGCCGTGCCGCTTCGCTTTGTTCGGGCCGGGGTTGACTTGCGGACGGGCAGACTTGCGGACGGGCAGACCTGCGGACGGGTAGACTTGCGGACGGGTAGACTTGCGGACGGGTAGACTTGCGGACGGGTAGACTTGCGGACGGGCTGGAGCATCCGCCGGCGCTGATGGACCGGCTGGACGCCGGTGCCGTCGTGGATCACCATCGCATGACCTGATTTGCCCCGGGAGGAAATCCCCCGCGGGTCCGTCCAACTGTGCTTACGACAGCGGCGTGTGCATGAAATCGATTCCATGGCATTCATTGTGACCACGGCAATCCCACAACGACGCGTGTGCGAAACGGTTCGTTGGGGGCGCCGCCGACGCTTTGTATACAAAGGAATACTATCAAATCAAGCGCCCGACAAGGACGTCGCCGGCGCGGGAATGAACGGCACGATCGTTTTCTTAGCGCGCGTGGGTTCGGCCTCGGTGGCAGGAGCGCGGTGATGGCTTTTCGCTATGACGAGATCGGGCAACGGCTCAAGGCCTATCGCATGGGATCCGGGTTGAGCGCGGACGAGATCGCCAGGAAGATCGGCATCTCGCGCACCGCGCTGTATCGCTTCGAGCGCGGCGAACTGGCGAAGATCGAAACGCTGGAGCGGCTGGCCGAACTGCTGGGAGTGTCCATCCCGACCTTGCTCGGCGTGGCGATCGAATACATTCCTTCCGCAATCAGCTATTTCGAGCGCTTGCGCCAGATCGAGGAGACCGCGGAGCACATCTTCATGCTCTCGGGGCCGATCTCTTTCCTGCTCGCCTCCGACGACTTCCAGGTCGCGTTGCGCGACGTGCTGACGGAAAACATCACCAAGGCGGCCGCCAATCCGGAACGCGCGCTGAGCGACGTCGCCAAAATCATGGATATCCTGCAGGAGCGCAAGGAGCTTTACCGGAAGCGGCGGCCGACCATCGTCAACCTCATGTCGGCTTTTGAGATCGAGCGCTTTCTCGACCATGGATTCGTCGGCCGCAAGGGTCTGCCGGAGGAGGTGTTGAGCAGGCGCCAGGCTCTGGCGCGGGCCGAGATCGAGCACTTCGCGAACATGATCGAACGCCAGCCGATCGGCGTGCAGATCGGCATCGTTCCCGACACCCTGCCGCATTACGGCTTCCAGGTATTTCGACAGCCGGACCGCAAGCTTCTCGTAATGAGTCCATTCCGGCTGGGCGGCGAACCGAACGTCCGGGTCGGCGTGGCCATGATCACGTCGGCGCCCGAGGGCGTGCTGCTTCATGAGGCGGCCATCAGCGAGATGTGGGGCCGCTCGCTCAAGGGCCAGGCGGCGGCGGATTGCCTCAGGGCTCTGCTTGCCGGCGCCGCGGGATCGGGCGAGACGCCCGGCGAAGCCTGAGAAACGGTCGATCCAGTTGAGATAAGTATCTGATCTAGAAAGCGATTTATCTGGGGGCAGCGCAGGAAGTGATCCGCCGGAGGGCGCCGACGGGATGGGATGTACCCCTTTTGGATGATTCGTGCCGATATTGCCTGTTTTACCAAAATTGGGATACAGCTTTGGGCACGCGATGCGGGCTTGTTCCGCGCCGCGCGTTTCCTCCCATCATACTGCGCCAGTGGCTCCGGCCACTGGCACTTTTTCGGTGTATTGACGCTCTGTGGGCGGTGGTCCAGATGTCGGGACCCGGCGAAGCGATCAGTGTTACAAAAATGGTATTCCTTGCTGGTTGCGCCGCGACCTTATGACCCCTTTGACGCGAGTGCTGAGCGAACCGCCCATTTTCGGGGACCTGTAAAGCATGGCGGAACGACCGGGAGACGAGTTCAGCACGCTTTTCGCCGCTGCGGCCGCTGAACACAGGGCCGGCCGGCTCAGCGAGGCGGAGGCGGCGTACCGCTTGTTGCTCGGGAAGTCTCCGGGGCACGCGGTCGTGCATCATAACCTCGGGGTCATCATGGCCTCTCAAAGCAACCACGCCTGCGCGATCAACCATTTTGATCAGGCCATTGCCGCCGAGGCACACTACGCGTCTGCCCATTATAACCGCGCCGTGGCGCTCGAGGCCCTAGGCCGCGCGACGGAAGCCATCCAAAGCTACGGTCGCGCCTGCGCCATCGAGCCGGATCACTACGCCAGTCATCGCGCCCTCGGATTTCTCTGGCTGGCGGTAGGCGAAACGGGGCGCGCGCTGGATCATTTCGCCCGCACCTACGAATTGCGTCGCGGCGAAGACCGCACCGGCATGGCGACGAGATCACTGACCGCGGCGACCCGCGCCAAGCTGGCGCACGATGCCGCGCAATTTCGTTATCTGTCGCAGAGCCGGCGGGACGGACAGCGCTTCGAAAAGCTGGCGCGGACCTACGAGGACGTGGCGAAGTCCGTTCCAGTGGAGGCGGGCGGGCTCTCCGCGACAAACCTCGAGCGGCTCGGCGAGGATTACAACACCGCGATCCACATTTGTGCCGCGCCGGAGCTTGTCGACGGCGCCGTCCGCGTCCGGGACGACCGCGATGATCTCGTCAGACGGTTCAAGGAGGGGCGTCCCGGCGTGGTGTTTTTCGACGATCTGCTGACGCCGGGGGCGCTCCGTTCGCTCAGGCGATTTCTATTGGAGAGCACCGTCTGGCACGACTTCGGCCATATCGGCGGTTTCGTCGCGTCCTATCTGGAAGACGGCTTGGCGTGTCCGCTGGTGCTCCAGATCGCCGACGAGTTGCGCCGCACCTTTCCCGAGGTGCTGGGCGAGCATCCGCTTTCCCAAGCGTGGGCCTTCAAGGGCCTGGAAAGCCGGGCCGCAGTCGATGTCCATGGCGACGACGCCGCCGTGAGCGTGAACTTCTGGGTCACTCCGACGGAGGCCAATCTGACGCCAGGGCGTGGTGGACTCGCGGTCTCCCTGACACCGCCCCCATCCGGCTGGACGATGAGGGACTATGACGATGACCGGGACCGGATTGTCGCGTTTTTGGCACAGAACCCCGGTGATACCCTCCTGATCCCCTACCGGGAGAACCGGGCCGTCCTGTTCGAGTCCCGGCTATTCCACCATTCCGACGCGCCGATGTTTGCCGAAGGCTATGAAAATCATAGAATCAACCTGACCCTGCTGTTCGGCCGTCATGGCGCGGCATAGATCCGGCCCGCACGATTGCGACGAAGGGAGGATGCTGATCGCATCATGCCAAAATTGACACAGCGAGGCGGGCGGCCTATTTTGAAGGAGCGTTGGCGGGCGTACGTGCCCATCTGACGCCACGCCCGAAGGCTTCAAGCCATGGAAGTCGAGCCAAACGACAAGTACACGAACTCCGCCCTGCGGGTCGGCGATCAGGACCGCTATCCGCAGCGGATCGTCGGGGAATTCGTCGGCACCGTCGCTTCAAACGATTGGGTCAACGAGGAATACAAGCACGTCGTATTGAAGGTTCACGAGCGCGCGCTGACCGCTTATGCAGGCCAGATGTTTCACCTGCTGTGCCCGTCGCCCGACGGCGCCGAGGTGTGGATGCGCCGGCCCATGAGCGTCTACCGAGTCGACGCGCCAAACGGCCAAATCGAGTTCCTCTACAAGGTCGAAGGCCGGGGCACGCGCGGGATGGCGATGCTCGGGCCGGGCGACGACTTCAACATCGCCGGCCCGCTGGGCATTGGCTTTGCGCTGCCGCCGGGCGTCAAGAACATCGTGGTCCTCGGTCGCGGCGTAGGCCTTGCGACGCTCGCGCCCCTTTCCCAGCTTGCCGCCGAACGCGATGTCGGCGTCACCGCGATCCTGAGTGCGCGCAGTCCAAACGTGGTGATGTCGAAGGACGTATTCGAGAGCCTCGGCGCGCACACCCTGACGGTCGTCGACTCCGACGACACCAGCGCCGTCGAAAACGTCGAGACCATTCTCGAAGGCCTGATCGCCCAAGGTAAGGCCGACGCTTTCTACACCTGCGGATCAAACCGCCTGCTCAAGCTCATGCAACGGCTCGGCAAGGCGCACGGCATTCCCGGGCAGGTCGCCATGGAACAGATCATGGTGTGCGGGTTTGGCGCCTGCTACGTTTGCGTGCGTACCTTCGAGGTCAAGGGAGAGCGTGTGCTCAAGCGCGTTTGCCGTGATGGCCCGGTGTTCGACATGCAGGAGGCCGTGGGATGGTAGATCTTTCGGTAAAGATCGGCGAGATCACGCTGCAAAATCCGGTGACCCCCGCCTCGGGCGCGTTTTCCTGGGAATATAACGACGTCATCGATCTCAACCGGCTCGGCGGCCTGGTCGCCAAAACGATTTGCCGCGAGCCGCGGTTGGGCAATCCGACGCCGCGAATGGCGGAGACCGAAGGCGGGATCATTCAATCGATCGGTCTCCCGGGGAAGGGAATCGAATATTTCGTCGACCACATCGTCCCCGAATACGCCAAGTTCAAGCCGCCGCTGATCGTCAGCGTTTCGTCGGAAAGCATCGAGGACTTCGCAGCTCTCGCCGAAGAGCTGAGCATTCCGGATGTCGACGTGATCGAGGCCAATATCTCCTGCCCGACACGCAACTCCACCGGCGGCAACTTCGCGATGCACGAGGATCACACCCAGAAGGTCATCAAGGCGATCCGGGCAAAGACGACGAAACCGCTGTGGGTGAAGCTGTCGCCCAATGCCGGCGATATCGTTTCGATCGCTCTCGCCGCGGAGGAAGCCGGTGCCGATTGCCTGGTGATCGCCAATACGTTCCTGTCGCTCAAGATCCGGACCGATAATTTCCGCCCCGCGCTCGGCAACAAGTTCGGCGGGCTGGTATCCCCGGCGCTCAAGCCGATCGTGCTGCGGATGGTCTATCAGGTCGCCAAGGCGGTCAAAATCCCGATCGTCGGCATCGGCGGCGTGACCAAGGCGGAGGACGTGGTCGAATACATGCTCGCCGGCGCCAGTGCCGTCGGGATCGGCTATGCGGGGTTTCGCAACCCGACCGCGTTGACGACGATCATCGATGATCTCGAAGCGTGGTGCAACGAACGCGGCATCGCGAAGGTCTCCGAATTGATCGGCGCGGTCCGCGACCAGGACATGGAAACCGATACGTTGGATGCTGCGACCGCGGGCGTCTGAATCGTTCGCAGGACGCGCCGCCGGTTTCCATTCGTTTTATGGCGCCGGCCGGCACGTCTCACTGACGCCTAGCTTGACAACCCTATACCCTCGAATTCCAATACGCTGATCCTCGAAAAGGAAGCCCGCCATGACTGAACGCTGGGTCTTGCGCGTAAATGGTCGGGAGGAGGTCGTGTCCGCCACCGGCGACACCCCTCTGCTTTATGTCCTTCGCAACGACCTCGCTCTCAACGGTCCCAAGTTCGGCTGCGGACTGGCGCAGTGCGGCGCGTGCGCGGTGTTGATGGACGGGATAGAGGTTCGCTCCTGCGTGACGCCGATCGCCAGCGTCGCAAACGGCGAAATCACGACCTGCGAGGGGCTCGGTACGGCGGATAAGCTTCATCCGCTGCAGGCCGCGTTCGTGGCCGAGCAGGCCGCGCAGTGCGGCTACTGTATCTCCGGCATGGTCGTCGCCGCGGCCGCCCTGCTCAAACGCAATCCGAAGCCTTCGTCGGCGGAGATCAAAGCGGGGATGGACGGCCATCTCTGCCGCTGCGGAACGCACTTGCGGATCGTGCGTGCGATCGAGCGCGCCGCCCACGAGGGAGTGACGCTATGAGCCCGCTCCAGCTTTCAAGGCGCCAATTGCTCGAAGGCGCAGGTGTTTTGACGGTTGGTTTTGCGATCGGTGGCGCCGACGTCGCCGCCGCGGACGCGGCCTTGCCCGGCGCAGACGCGCCCGCGCGATCGGTCGCGCCCGAAAGCCTGGATTCGTGGCTGGCGGTCGCCCGTGACGGCACCGTCACGCTCTACACCGGCCGCGTCGATCTCGGGACCGGCACCGAAACTGTCTTCGCGCAGTTCGTCGCCGAAGAACTCGACGTGCCGGTCGGCAGGGTGCGCGTCGTGATGGGCGATACGCGGCTGACCCCTGACCAGGGCAAGACCACCGCCAGCCTCAACGTGGTCAGAGGCTCGCAGCCGGTCCGGGTGGCGGCTGCCGAAGCGCGCGCCGCGCTGGTGGCGCTCGCTGCCGAAAGGCTCGGCGTTCCCGCCGGAGACCTCGCGACCGATCGCGGATTTGTTCGGCCGAAATCGGCGACCGCCGGCGGCGTTTCCTACGGCGATCTCATCGGTGAGCGCAATTTTTCGGTGACCCTGGAGCTTGCGGGCAAGTCCGCCGACGACATCTCCCGCGGGGTGATGCTCAAGCCGAAAGCGCCGTTGAAAGCATTCAAAGACTACAAGGTGATCGGCACCTCGGTTCCGCGCTTTGACATTCCTGCAAAGGTGGCCGGCACGTTTGATTACGTGCACAACGTGCGGGTGCCCGGAATGCTTCACGGGCGGGTCGTCCGGCCGCCGGCGGTCGGCGCCAAGCTGGTTTCCGTCGCCGAGGATTCGGTGCGCGGCATCGCGGGGGCCCGGATCGTTCGGCGCAACGACTTTCTCGGTGTGGTCGCGCCGCGCGAAGAGGATGCCATCAAGGCGGCGTCGGCTCTGCGAGCGGAATGGAGCCGATCGGAACGGTTGCCGGATTCCGCCGAGATCTATCGGGACCTCCCCACGCTCAAGGTCGTGAGCGATGAACTCGGATACAACAAGGGCGACATCGGCGCCGGGCTGGCCAAAGGCAAGACGCGCCTCAAGGCAACCTACGATTTCCCCTTCCAGGCCCATGGGATGATCGGTCCGTCCTGTGCGGTCGCCGACGTCAATTCCGACGGTGCGGTCCTATGGTCCGGGTCGCAATGGCCGGCGGGCGATCGCAGCGACATCGCCAAGATGCTGGGGCTTCCGCTCGAGCGCGTGCAACTCATCTGGCGGGAAGCCTCCGGGTCCTACGGACGGCTTGGATGCGACGATGCCGCCGCTGACGCGGCAATCATGTCGCAGATCGTGGGGAAGCCCGTTCGCGTGCAGTGGATGCGCGGCGACGAGCATGGCTGGGAGCCGGTGAGCCCGGCCATGACCATGACCATCGAGGGGGCGGCCGACGAAACCGGACGCGTCACCGCGTTCGACTATGTGCAATATTCCCCGAGCCATTCGATGGGAGAAAAAGGCAATCACCTCGCCTGGCATCTGATCGGGGGCGCACCTGGGTGGGGGCGCATGAGCGGCGCCGCGGCCAACCTCTGGTACGACATCCCGGCGAAACGCGTGCGCAACGTCTATGTCGAGCCATGGTTGCGCGGGATCTATCTGCGGTCGCCGGGCGGGACCCAGTCGATCTTCGCCTATGAATCCTTCATGGATGAATTGGCGGCCGCCGCGGGAATCGATCCGCTCGAATTCCGGCTTGGAAACACGCCGGATGCCCGCGATCGCGAAGTGCTGCAAGCGGTGGCGCGCCTCAGCAACTGGCAGCCGAGGACCGGGCCGAAGAAACCGGACCCCGCGCGCTCGATCTTGACCGGCCGCGGACTGGCGATGGGCCGCTACGGTGCAGGGGACAGCCGCTCGGCACTGGTGATCGACATCGAGATCGAACGGGCTACGGGCAAGATCGCGCTGAAGCACGCCTTCATCGCCTTCGACTGCGGTCTCGTGCTCAACCCGGACGGCTTGGTCAACCAGGTCGAAGGCGGGCTGCTGCAGGGGCTCAGCCGCGCTCTGCACGAGCAGGTCCGGTTCGACCGCACGAAGGTCACCAGCTTGGACTGGAACGAGTATCCCATCCTGACCTTCGCCGAGCTGCCCGAGGTGAAGACCCAGCTCATTCCACGCCAAGACCAGCCCTGGGGCTCAGCGGGGGAGGCGGGCACCGTCACCACCGCCGCCGCCCTGGCAAACGCGGTGTTCGATGCCACCGGCAAACATCCGCGGCGGCTTCCGCTCAACCCGGTCTCGTTTGGGTGAGAACATCCACCGCTGCGCTACGCGGCGGGGGCCGGCTTCGCACCGTCCTCGGTGGATTGTCCGGCCGCAAGCAAGCCTGAAACCCGCTGGAATGCGCGCGCCACATGCTGGCCCATGGTATGGGCGGCGGCTTGCGGTTTCCGCGTTTCCAGCGCGTCGACGATGGCGCCATGCTCGGCATTGGAGATCAGGAAGCCGCCTCCGCCCGTGATGCTTTGCAGCCGCACGAGTTGCATCTCGTTGACGATGCGCCGATGAATTTCCAAAAGTTTGGAGTTGCCGACCATTTGCGCAATGCGGTCATGGAAATCGGTGTCGTACGAGAAGAACCTCTCGATATCGCGTGCCGCGACGCTGCGCTCCATGTCCGCGATGATCAACCGCAGCTCGCAGACTTGCTGATCGGTGATCCGCGGCGCGAGAAGGCGGCCGATCATTTCCTCGACGCCACCCCGCACGACGTAGAGCTCCCTGGATTCCTGCAGGGTCAATTGGCGCAGAAAGACCCCGCGGTTCTTGCTCAGATGAACGAGGCCAGCCTCCTCGAGACTGCGAAAGGCTTCGCGGACCGGGCCGCGGCTTACCCCGAGAAGGGTTGCGATTTCGGCCTCGCCCAGTTTGGAGCCCGGCGGAAAGTGGCCGGCGAAAATCAGCCGGACGATTTCGTCCCGGACCACGCTGGGCAGCGAACGCGACTGGAGGATTTGTAGCGGGGTGGCAGCGATCGACACCGTAACCGTCCGAGAAGCGCGGACCGTCCGCGAGGCCCGCCGACACGACCATATGCAGATTGTTGACAATCTACAAGCTGAAGGGTCATATCGATCGATGAAGCCGAAACGTCGAAACCGGCCCGGCGCATGAAGCCGGCACCTTTTGAGTACGTCCGTCCCGCCGATCTGACGGCCGCCGTCAGCGTGTTGTCGGACGCGATTGCCGCCGATCGGGACGCGCAGGTTTTGGCAGGCGGGCAGTCGCTGCTCGCGATGATGAACCTGCGGGTCTCCACCCCCGACCTCCTGGTCGACATCAGCCGACTCGCCGTGCTTTCCGAAGTGCACGAGGAAGCCGATGCCGTTCGCATCGGCTCCGGCGTGACCCACGCCGCGATCGAAGACGAAAAGATTCCCGATCCGTCGCGTGGGTTGATGGCGAGCGTGGCGCGACACGTGGCCTATCGCGCCGTTCGCACCCGGGGCACCATCGGAGGGAGCCTCGCGCTGTCCGATCCGGCGGCGGATTGGGTCACGGTGATGCAGGCGCTCGGCGCGCAAATTGAGCTCCTCGGTCCCCGCGGCCGTCGCGGGATCGATGCCGCGGAATTCACCACCGGCATCTACGAGACCGTCCGTGCCCGCGACGAAATCATCGAGAGCATTTCGGTGCCCAGGCTTTCCCCGTCGGCCCGGTGGGGCTTTGCCAAATTCTGCCGGAGGACGGGAGAGTTCGCCCATTCGATGGTCGCGGTGGTGATCGATCCGCCACGGCGGTTCGCGCGCATTGCCGTCGGCGGATCCGGCGCGACGCCGGGCTGTCTTGGAGAGGCGTCGCAACGATTGGGCGACGGCGCGAGCCGAAGCGCCATCGAACTCGCCGCCACTCATGATCTGGCCGTCCGCGATGATTCCGCCGACGAGTTCCAGTGTGCCGTGCATGGCGCGATGATGGCGCGCGCTCTTTCGCAGGCCCTGCCATGATGCACCTGCGCGTCACCCTGAACGGCAAGAAGACCGAAGCGCTCGTCGATCCGCGAACATCGCTCGCCGATTTTCTGCGGGAGGCGATGAACCTGACCGCCACCCATCTGGGGTGCGAGCACGGAGTGTGCGGCGCCTGCACGGTCACCTTGAACGGCGAGCCGGTGCGGGCATGCCTCACCCTTGCCGTCGCCTGTGACGGCTACGAGGTTCGCACGCTGGAGGGCCTGCGCGATGATCCGGTCATGATGGCGCTGCGCGATTCATTCCACCGCAACCATGGACTGCAGTGCGGTTTCTGCACGCCGGGGATGCTGATCTCTTCGCGAGACATGATTTTGCGCGGCAAGGCCGGCAACGATCGCGACGTCCGGGAGGGCCTCGCCGGAAACCTGTGCCGGTGTACCGGCTATACCGACATCGTCAGGTCGGTCCGCAAGGCGGCGGAAGCGCTCGAAGGCGTTGCCGACGGCGCCGCCGAGCCGCACGGTCACAGCACGAAGCAGGCGATATGACGAGGGCAGTCGCCAAGTCCCAGCTGGGCGTCGGCGCGCGGATGCTCCGCAAGGAGGATGCCCGTCACCTCGACGGCCGCGGCCAGTTCGTTTCGGATCTCAAGTTTCCGAACATGCACGACGTGGCATTCGTCCGCAGTCCGCATTCCCACGCGCGCATCCTCTCCGTCACCATTCCCGACGCCTTCCACGGCCAAGTCTTCACCGGCGCCGATTTTCCGCAGCTGTCCGACATGCGGGCGGTGCCCCAGGTCAAAGGGTTCAAAACGGCGGGCTATCCGGCGTTTGCCAGGGGCAAGGTCCGGTTCGTCGGCGAGATCGTCGCGGCTTGCGTGGCGGCGACGCGGGCCGAGGCCGAAGACATCGCCGGCCAGATCGCAGTCGCCTACGAGATGCTGCCGGCGATCGTCGATCCTGCGCACGCCATCGCAAACCCGCCGAGCCTTCTCCACGAGGACTGGCCCAACAATCTCTTCATCGAGCGGACATTCGAGGCCGGCGACGTCGAGGGAGCGAAGGCGCGCGCGGAGGTCGTGGTCGAGCGCCGGTACCGGATGAACCGGCAGGTCGCCGTGCCCATGGAGGGACGGGCCGTTCTGTCATACCGCGACCGTCGCCTGGACGAGCTCGTCGTCTACGATTCGACTCAGGTCCCACATATCATCCGGCTCGGCCTCGCGGAGGTGCTCGGCCTCGAAGAGAGGGTAATCCGCGTCATTGCTCCAGACGTGGGCGGCGGGTTCGGCTCGAAGGCGCGGCTGTTGCCCGAGGAGGTCATCATCGCGGCGCTCGGCGACCGGCTCGATCACCCGGTGCGATGGATCGAGGACCGCGGCGAGCACTTCCTGTCGTCGACGCATTCGCGCGATCATCACTACAAGGTCACCGCCTATGCCGATGCCCAGGGCATTCTGCTCGGCGTCGATGCCGAACTCATCGTCGATGCGGGGGCCTATTCGCTGTGGCCGAACGGGCCGTTCCTGGAAACCGGGATGGCCGCACGCAACATTCCCGGGCCCTACAACCTCAAGAACTGGCGCGTGAAGACGTCCACCGTCGCGACCAACAAGGCGCCGGTCGGACCTTATCGCGGCGTTGGGCGCCCGGGCGCGTGCTTCGCGATCGAGCGGACCATCGACGAGATTGCCCGCAAGGTGGGGCGCGATCCCCTCGACGTTCGTCTCGACAACCTGATCCGCCCGTCGCAGATGCCGTACATGACGATCGCCAATCTGTTGTTCGACAACGGCGACTATCCGGCGCTGCTGCGGCTGTGCGCCAAGACCATCGATGTCGCCGCCGTCCGCGCCCGGCAGAAGCAAGGCGAGCCGGACGGCCGGCTGATCGGAATAGGCTTCGCCTGCTATTCGGAGCAGACCGGGCATGGCTGCGGAGAGTGGGTGTCGCGCGGAAGCCCTTTCATTCCCGGCTTCGAAAGCTGCCGCGCCCAGCTCATGCCGGACGGCACCCTGGTTCTCTACGTCGGTATCCAGTCGCACGGCCAGGGCTTGGAAACGACGTTGAGCCAGATCGCCTACGAGGAGCTCGGCATCGATCCCGCGAGAATTTCCGTGCGGCACGGCGACACCGGGCTTTCGCCGTTCGGCAATGGGACCATCGCCTCGCGCAGCACGGTGATGGCCGGTGGCGCCGTCGCCAAGACCAGCCGGCTGCTGCGGGAGAAGGTCATCCAAGTGGGGGCGCATCTCCTGCAGTGCGACCCGGCCGAGGCCCGCTACGAAAAGGCCGCCGTGTTCGGCCCGCGCGGCTCGGTCACGGTCGAGGAGATCGCGCGCGTGGCGCATCTGCGAATGGACGCGCTGCCGAACGGCGTCGAGCCGCTGCTCACCGTCGCCAGCACTTATCAGCCCGGCATCGATACCGGCGTGTTCACGTTCGCGGCCCATGCCGCGGTGGTTGCCGTCGACGGGCGAACGGGCGCCATCGAGTTGATCGACTACGGCGTCGCGGAGGATTGCGGCACCGTCATCAACCCGATGATCGTCGAAGGCCAAGTGCGCGGCGGCGTGGTCCAGGGGATCGGCACCGCGCTGTATGAGGAGATTCCTTACGACGACCAGGGCCAGCCCCTCGCTGGCACTTTCGCCGACTATCTCATGCCCGGTTCGGCCGAGATGCCTGAGATCAAGATCGCCCACACCGAAACGCCGACGAGCTTCACCGAATATGGCGTGAAGGGCATGGGGGAGGGCGGCGCCATCGCGCCGGCCGCCGCCATCGCCAACGCCGTGCGCGACGCTCTCGCTGCGATCGGGGCCGAAGTCAACGAGACCCCGATCACCCCGCGGCGGGTGTTGGCGGCGATCCGGGCGGCGAGAAAACGGCCCTCGTCCGATACTGCGGCCTGACACGCACTCGATCGTTCAGGGCCGCCACAACCACCGGCGGTCCGATCGTGGTGGCATGGTCCCTGCAAGATTTCCGGCATGAGCAGGAAGCTCGGATCGGCCTCCGCCAGCTTGGCGGCGTGCTAATGTGTCCCGGTCAGGTCAGCTTTCGCTTGTGGCATTGTCGTTAATGGCGAGTTCCTTGCTTGGCACGGCACCGGCGGGAACGCAGATTTGGGCACTGGGCTGCCGGCCAGGAGGACGCCATGAAACTTCCGCGCCGTGAATTTCTGGGCCGTGCCTTGGGGGTCGCGATGCTTCCGGCGGTCTCGCGGCTCGCATGGGCTCAGGCCTATCCGACGCGCCCGGTGCGCATCATCGTGCCTTTCGCGCCGGGCGGTACGGTAGACATCCTCGCCCGGCCGCTGGCGCAGAAGTTGAGCGAACGCCTCGGCAAGCAATTCTACATCGAGAATTTGCCCGGCGCCGGGGGCAACACCGGGACCGGCCAGGCGGCCAGGGCGGCTCCCGACGGCTATACGATCTTGTTCGCGTTCAGCTCCTACGTGGTGAACCCCTCGCTGTACGACAAGATTCCCTATGACGCCGTGAAGGACCTCGAGCCCGTCACGCTGGCCGTGGCCTCGACCACGGTGCTCACTGTCAATCCGTCGGTGCCGGCGCACACGGTCAAGGAGTTGGTCGACCTCATCAGGGCCAATCCGGGAAAGTACAACTTCGCGTCCCCAGGCACCGGCACGCAGTCCCATCTTGCCGGCGAGCAGTTGCGCACGTCGCTCGGTCTCGACCTCGTGCACGTGCCCTACAACGGCTCCGGTCCGTCCACGGCGGCCGTGGTCGCCGGGCACGATCCGATCGGGGTGAGCACGATCGCGCCGGTGGTCCCGCATATCAATGCGGGCACGCTGCGCGCGCTCGCGGTGACCAGCAAGACGCGATCGGTGCTGCTGCCGAATGTGCCGACGATGATTGAAGCCGGTTATCCCGACATCGAGGGTGACGGTTGGGTGGGGGTCTTCGTCCCGGCGCGGACGCCCAAGGACATCGTGACCTTGCTCCACGACGAAATCGCCGCGATCCTCGCGCTACCGGACATCAGGACGAACCTGACGATGATCGGCTTCGAGCCGGTCGCGAACACGCCGGAGGAATTCGCCGCGCGCATTCGCGCCGAACTCGAGCTGTGGGGCAAGGTGATCCGGGCGAGCCACCTCAGGGTGCAGTGAGGACGCCTGCGGTGTCTACCGGCCCGGCAAAAGGTCCGCCGCCACCCGCGCTCTCGCGGCTCGCTTGCCGTCATTGCGGCACGGGCGCGGGCTCCATCGCGACTTCATCGACGTAGCACCACGCCCAGTTTTCGCCGGGCTCGAAGCTCCGCATGATGGGGTGATGTGAGCGATGGAAGTGCTTGGTCGCATGCTTTCCGGGCGAGGAGTTGCAGCACCCGACATGTCCGCAGGTGAGACAGAGCCGAAGGTGGACCCACGTCCCGTTGGACTTGAGACACTCCTCGCAACCCTGGGGCGTTACGGGCTGCACATCTTTCACTTGGTCGAGGTGGGTGCAATGCGGGGGCATCGTTGTTCCTCCGTCGTGATGTGGAACAGGCTTGAGCCCCTCAGTTATGTCATGGAGCGCCACGCGGGAAGCCCGCGCGCATTTCGGCGGATCGACAAATTGCTGTTTGGAAATCGGCCCCGGCGGCGCGGTGCCGCCGGGGCCATCGTTCAAGTCGAGCGCCGCGTCAGTTCGGCAGTGCGAACACCCACAGCACCGAGCCGCCCTCGGGATTCTGGATTTCCGGCGTAAGCGTCGCGAGCGAACGGGATTCGCTCGATCCGCTGCCGACGGCGATGGCCACGTATTGCTTCCCGTTCACGCTGTAGCTGATCGGAAACGCATTGATCACGTTGTTGAGCCGGGTCTGCCACAATACCTTGCCGGTCTCGTCGTCGAAGGCGCGGAACCAGCGGTCCCACGAGCCACTAAAGACGAGACCGCCGCCGGTCGGAAGCACGGCGGCCGTTTCCGGTGCGCGCTGCCGATGCGACCACACCGTCGAGCGGTCCGCCAGCTTGATGGCGTCGACGCGGCCGACATTGCCGTCGCTGTTGGGAACCGTGACACGCGAGAAGATGGCGCGGCCGCCGCCGGTATAGGCTTGGCCGGGATCGAGCGGCGTCGGCGTGGTGTTGGAGCAATACTCGTTGAGCGGCATGTACAGGATGCCGGTCTTGGGGCTGTAGGCGGTCGCCGGCCAGCCGCGTCCGCCGGGATCGGCCGGGCAGTTGACGGTGGTCTGCCCGATGTGCGGGATCGACGCCGGGTTGATGGTCTTGTCGCCGGTCTTGGGATCGATCGAGGCGACCACGTTCTGCGGCACCGTCTCCTTGTGCCACAGCCACTGGCCGTTGGTGCGATCGAGCGCCTCGATGATCCCGAGCTTGCCGGTGGTGATCACCGCCTTGCGGGTCTCGCCGTTGACCGGAATATCGACGAGCTGCCGCTCATAGACGTAGTCGAGGTCCCAGGTGTCGTTCTGGAGATGCTGGTGGTACCACTTCATGGCGCCGGTATCGGGATTGATGGCGAGCGTCGAATCCGAGTACAGCGCATTGTTCTTGACGCCGGGCTTCTCGGGCAGCGTCCCGCGCATTTCCGCGATCCACGGATAGGGCTGGCCGGTGCCGTAGAACACGAGGTTCTGCTCGGGATCGTAACTGCCGGAAATCCACGCCGAGGCGCCGAACCGGCTCTCCAGCGGCAGGCCGTTCCAGGTGTCGTAGTTGGGATCGCCGGGATGCGCGATGGTGTTGACGCGCCACAGCTCGGCGCCGGTCTTCACGTCATGGCCGGTGACGAAGCAGCCGCCGGGCTCGGCATTGCCGCAGCCGGTCATGCCCTGGATGATCTTGCCGTTGACGATGAACGGACCACCGGTATAGCGCCAGCCCTTGCTCCAATCGGAGGTCTGGTGATCCCACGCAACCTTTCCGGACTTGGCGTCGAGTGCGACGATATGCGCATCCGAGGTCGCCACGATCAGCTTGTCGTCGTAGATCGCCATGTTGCGCTTGGCGAGCGGATTGCCCGCTTCGGCGACGAGCTTGGCCGGCAGGTCGCGCTTGTATTCCCAGATGAGCTCGCCGGTGGCGGCATTGAGGGCCTGCACCTTGTCGGCATAGTTCCAGATATAGAGCACGCCGTCATGAACGATCGGAGTCGTCTCGGTGGCGCCGGTGGACAACGACCACGTCCAGGCCGGCTGGAGATTCTTGACGGTCTCCTTGTTGATCTGGTCGAGCGGGCTGTAGCCCCAGCCATTGTAGGTGCGCCGCCACATCAGCCAGTCCGCCGCCGGCGGATCATGCAACATCGCATCGGTGACGGGCGTCATGTTCTTCGTCGGGTCCACGGCCTGCGGCTGCTGCGCCAACGCAGAGCCGGCCAGGCAGAGAACCGGCAGTGTAAAAACCGCCGACTTCCAGTTACGCTTCACCATTCACGTCCTCCCTTGGAGACCAGAGCGCAGGCCGCTGAACCAGCCGTCGCCGTCAGGATCGACCAGACCGCTGACCGACCCTCTTTATCAGATCGCAACGCCTACGGTGATTTGGCGTAGCGCTCAAACCCATCATGCGAACACCTCGCAGGCGGCGTCGCAGCCGATGAAATCGAGCGACGCGCGCGCCGCCTGAGAGGGGTACGGAGCGTCAGGAACCATGGCGGCGCGGTAGACCGCAAGGGTGTTGTTGTCGGAAGAGACGTCGACCCTGCCAGATCCGAATTCCCACTCCGGGAAGATCCGTCGGATCTCCACGTCACTCCCGCCGCGGCACTCGCCAGGCGCTGCCCGAACGCCGCGCACGGCACCCGCGTGCCGTCATCGCCGGGCTCGTCCCGGCGATCCCGGTCAGGAAGGCACCGCTTCTGCCACACCGGTCCTGCCACACGATCGGGATGGCCGGGACGAGCCCGGCCATGACCGGGTGAGCGCGCTGTTCGTCGCGCAACGAGGAAGAGGCCGGGTCCCGGCCGCGTTCGCGGGAGCGGATCGTCAGGTCATCCTTGACCTCCACTTTGTAGGACAATATTATGTAATACAAATCGAGTGGACCCATGCTCAACGAACGATCCTTCAAGGCCGTCGGCAAGGCGCTTCCGCGCAACGAGGATCTGCGTTTGATTACCGGACGCGGACGGTTCTCGGATGACTTCAGCTTTCCGGGTCAGGCCTTCGCGGCGATGGTGCGTTCGCCGCATCCTCATGCCCGGATCATCGCGATCGACAGCGCCGAGGCGATGGCGATGCCGGGCGTATTGGCGGTCTACACCGGCGCGGACGCCCTGGAAGATCGGCTGCGGCCGCTGCCTCACAATCCGGTGCCCTCGACGAAATACGACGTGAAGTTGACCGGTCGGAATGGGACGGAGGTCTTCATCGGCCCCCATTATTTGTTGCCGCATGACAAGGCCCGCCATGTCGGCGAGGCCGTCGCCATGGTGGTCGCGGAAACTTTCGAGCAGGCGCAGACCGCGGCCGAGCAGGTGTTCGTCGACTACGAGGTGCTGCCCTGGGTTGCCGACACGGCGCAGGCCGCGGAGCCGGACGCCCCGCGGCTCTGGGATGATTTAGCCGACAACGTCCTGGTCGATGCGATCTTCGGAGACGTCGCGGCGACGGATGCGGCTTTCGCCAAGGCGCGTCACGTCGTTTCGATGAAAACGCATATCGGCCGCGTCACCGGGGTTCCGCTCGAGCCGCGCGCGGCGCTCGGCAGCTTCGACGCCGAGACCGGCCGCTATACCGTGTGCGCCGGCAGCGGCGGAGCGGTCCGGCAGAAGCACGAGCTTGCCTACGTCCTCGGCGTGGACCCGGACCGGGTGCGCGTGCTGTCCTTCGACGTCGGTGGAAACTTCGGCACCCGAAACCGCTCTTATGTCGAGTTCGGGCTCGTGCTGTGGGCATCGCGCAAGCTCGGCCGGCCGGTGAAATTTCGCGCCGAGCGCTCGGAGTCGTTTCTCACCGACTACCAGGGGCGGGATCTCGTCACCGAGGTCTCGCTCGCGATTGACGAGAACGGACGCTTTCTCGCCATGCGCGCCTCCAACCTCAGCAATGTCGGGGCGAGGTGCGTCTCGCTGTCGCCGCTGAGCAAAGGGGCCGGTTTGATCACGGGCTCTTATGACATCCCGGTCGCGACCTTGCACGCGCGTGCGGTGTTCTCCAACACCATGCCAACCAACGCTTACCGCAGCTCGGGACGTCCCGAAGTGACCTTCGCGATCGAGCGGCTGATCGACAAGGCCGCGCGCGAGCTCGGCTTCGACCGGATCGAGCTGCGGCGCCGCAACCTCGTCCGCCCCGACCAGATGCCCTACACCAATGCCGTCGGCTCGAGCTACGACAGCGGCGAATACGAAATCAACATGGACCGCGCCATCAGGCTGGCCGATCTCGACGGCTTTCCCCAGCGCCGCGCCGACGCGCGGCAGCGTGGCAAGCTGCTGGGGCTCGGCTTTACGAACTATGTGGAGTTTTCCATCGGCTCGCCCAAGGAACGCGCCGACCTGATCGTTCACCGAGATGGCTTCGAGGTCGTGATCGGCACCCAGCCGGCGGGGCAGGGGCATGAGACGAGTTTTGCCCAGGTTGCCGCCGATCTGCTGGGCGTCCCCTTCGAGAGCGTCCAAATCACTTTGGGTGACACCGACGTCGTCAGCGCCGGCGGCGGCACCCATTCCGGGCGTTCGATGCGGCATGCGAGCGCGGTGATCGCCCTCGCTGCCGAGGACCTGATCGCCAGGGGCACGGCTCTGATGGCTCACGTCGTCGACGTGCCGCGGGAGACCATCCGATTCGAGGACGGGGTGTTCAGCGCGACCGACAGCAATCAGGCGCTGACCTGGGCAGAGCTCGCACGACAGGCCGAACGGGATGACCTGCCTCCCGAGCTGGCCGGCGGCCTTCGTGTTCGTCGCGACAATGAGATGCATACGCCGGTGTTTCCCAACGGAACCTGCGCTTGCGAGATCGAGATCGATCCAGAGACCGGGAGCGTGGACCTCAAGCGCTACGCGACGGTCGATGACGTCGGCCGCTGCATCAATCCGCTGATCGTGCACGGGCAGACCCATGGCGGCATCGCCCAGGGCGTGGGACAGGCGCTTTGGGAGCACTGCACGATCGATCCCTCCTCCGGACAGCCGGTGGCCGGATCGCTGATGGACTACGGGATGCCGCGGTTCGACAATCTGCCGTCGTTCAAGACCGAGATCGCGGAAGTCCTCTCGCCGACCAATCCATTCGGCGTCAAGGCGGGAGGGGAGGGCGGCACGACACCCGCACCTGCCGTGATCATGAGCGCGATCGAGGATGCCCTGTCGGAGTTCGGACCTTTGGCCATCGACATGCCGGCAACACCGGGCAAGATCTGGAGCGCGATCCACGAGCGGCCCGCCCGGGGAGCACGGTAGCGATGCAGCAGATCAGCCTGACGGTCAACGGGACGCCGGTGTCGCGCGAGGTGGAGGACGAAACCCTTCTCGCGACGCTTTTGCGCGAGCATCTCGGTCTCACGGGCACGCATGTGGGATGCGACACCACCCAGTGCGGCTGCTGCGTCGTTCATCTCAACGGCACCTCGGTCAAATCGTGCACCGTGCTGGCGGCGCAGGCGCATGGCGGGCGGGTCACTACGATCGAGGGGTTGGCGGGGGACGGTGCGCTCCATCCGGTCCAGGAGGCCTTCCACCGGTGCCATGCGCTGCAATGCGGATACTGCACGCCCGGAATGATCATGGCGGCGGTCGATCTCATCGAGAGCCATCCTGCGCCGTTGACCGAGGAAATTGTGCGCGAAGAGATGGAAGGTAACCTGTGCCGCTGCACCGGCTACCACAACATCGTCAAAGCCATCCTCTCTGCCGCAGAGGTCATGAAAGCGAACAAGCCGGCCGCGGAGTAGCACGATGGTGATGTATCCGACGCGCTTTCACCGCCCGGCCGACCTCAGCGAGGCGTTGGGGCTTTTTACGTCGAGCGAGGATGCGACCTATCTGGCGGGTGGGCACACCCTGCTTCCGACCTTGAAGCAGCGGCTGGCGCGGCCATCCGACCTGATCGATCTCGGTGTGCTCCCGGACCTGCGCGGAATTCGGGTGAAGGAAGGTGTCGTCTCCATCGGAGCGACCACCTTGCATGCCGAGGTCGCGGCGTCTCCCGTCGTCCGTCAGCGGATCCCCGCTTTGTCCGGGCTCGCCGGCTCGATCGGTGATCGGCATGTGCGCCATCGCGGGACTATCGGCGGCTCGGTCGCGAACAACGATCCGGCCGCCGATTATCCCGCCGCCGTTCTCGGCCTGGGCGCGACGGTGGTGACGGATCGGCGCCGCATCGCCGCGGATGCCTATTTCGTCGCGCTCTACGAGACCGCGCTGCAGGCCGGCGAAATCATCACCGCCATCGAATTTCCCGTTCCCGACCTCGCCGGCTATGCGAAATTCCGCAGCCCCGCCTCGCGCTACGCGATTGCCGCGGTGTTCGTCGCCAAGACGGGAGACGAGGTCCGGGTGGCGGTGACGGGAGCGGGCACCTCAGGAGTGTTCCGGGCGCACGCCATGGAAGAGGCATTGCAGCGGGACTTTCAGCCGGCGGCCGTCGGTCCAGGCCAGGTGGAAGCCGACACGCTGCTGAGCGACCTCAACGGAACCCCCGCCTACCGCGCCAATCTCGTCGCGGTGCTCGCGCGGCGGGCGCTGGCGCACTTCGGGGAGGCGCACTCCTACAAATAGGTGGCCCGGTGCATCAGGAGGGCGAGTGAACAGATGGTCCGGTCCGATGCATGAAGATCTCGTGAACTGACGATGGACTCTGCCGTCAAGGGACGTCTGGCTCCGCTCCAGCAGCCGTCGGCGTCGCTGCGGAGCAGGATCATTCTGTCCTTGCGTCGCGCGATCGAGACCGGCGTGCTGGAGCCGGGCGCGCGCCTGGTGGAACGGGACCTGTGCGAGCAGCTTCAAGTCAGCCGAACGTCGCTGCGCGAGGCGCTCGGCGAACTGCAGGCCGAGGGGATATTGACCTACTCGCCGACGCGGCGTCTGTCGGTCAGCGTCATATCTCCGACAGATGCGGAAAATGCCTATCGCATCCGTGCCGCCATGGAAGCGCTCGTCGTCGAGCAATTCATCGAGAAGGCCGGTGACGAAGAACTTGCCGCCTTGATGCTGGACAGCCAGCACCTCAAGAACGCCTATCGCTCCGGCGACGTCGAGCAGATGTTGGTCATGAAGCGTCTCTTCTACGACCGCATTTGCTCGGGGGCCCGTAACCCCATGGCGTTCGACATCATCAATCGATTGGTGTTGCGAACGTCCGGCCTTCGCCGGCGGTCGCTCACCCGCAAGCAGCGGCAACAGCAGAGCATCAAGGAAATCGACGTGCTCGTCGCCGCCATCCGCCGGCGGGACGTCGAGGCGGCGCGAGAGGCCGCGATGCAGAACGTCGCAAACTCGGCACGCTCCGCTTTGACCGATTCCTCGAGTTGAGGCGCCGCGAGACCCGCTGCACACGCTGTAAGCGAAAACATCCTCAGCCGGACCACAGCATGAGAAGCGGTCATCTTGCCGACGTGGTTGTCGTTTGTGTCGCTGCGAAACAACACCTCGCAAGAAATCGTTGAAGCCGGGATCGGGGGTTCTATCACGGGCTCATCGATTTGATAGTCTTGCTCGTGAGGAGTTGAGGCCTTCGATGGGGTGGTTCCGGACACAGAGGTTCCAGGGAGCGGCGTTTGCGCTGTTCGCCCTGGCGTGTCAGCTGGTGCTCTCCTTTGGCCACGTCCATCTCGATCCCACCGCGAATAATGGCGGTTATTGGCCGATTGCGGCGGCCTCGGGGAAGGCGGCGGCGGCGCCTTCCAGCGAGACTGCACTTACGGTGCTTCCCACGACGCACCGCCAGAACGACCAGAACAAAGCCGGCCAGGATTTTTGCGCGATTTGCGCCAGTCTGAGTCTCGGCGAGCACGCTGGTCGTTCCCAGCACGCCGACGCTGCTCTCCCGGTTTTCATCCTTCAAGCAATTGCATTGGTCGTTCGCCGTCGCGCAAGCGCGGTCGATCGACCATTTTCATTTCGAAGCTCGCGGTCCTCCGACGGCTTGATGCATGACGGAGTGCGGCCGGTGACCCGTGAATTCGGGGACGCTGGCGGACTTCGGCCAGGGCGCATTTCGCCCTGCATCCGCGCGAATTCCTTCGCGCGCATCAGACAGCCAATCCGTGAGGAATATCACCATGAAAGCCCCAATTCGTTTGGGTCTGCTCGTGAGCGGATCCGTATTTGCCGTGGCCACGGCATGGAATACAGCGCTCGCCCAAGACCCGACCGTAACCCCGCCGGGCGCAGCGGGGACGTCGGCGCCTCCGGCAGCAGCAACACAGACGCCGGCGCCTTCCAGCGTAACCCCTCCCAGTGCCACGCCCTCCAGCACAACGCCCGCCGGAACGCCGGGGACTACAATGCCGGAGATTAAGGTGACCGCTCCCAAGGAGACGCCGGCTGCTCCGCCGAAACGCGCGGCGACGGCGCCCCGAGAGGCAGGAGGGGGGGCCGCAGCCCCCGCGCGCCAGGCTCCGACGCGACCGGCTCCCGCAACGAACGCTCCTGCGCACAGTGCGGCCCAGACGGCGGCAGCGCGACAAGCGGCCGAGACCCGCGCCTTCACCCAGAAGGTCGAGCGTTTCAACCAGCAGCGCGACAACATCCTGCCGAAAACGGGAACCGCTTCAACGACCGTCACCAGTCAGCAGATCAGCAATGCCCCGGGCGGCGCCAACCAGTCGGTAAGCGACATTCTGGTGACCCAGTTCCCCGGCGTCTCCCAGGATTCGACGTCGTCCGGCGACTTTCACGTGCGCAACGAACACGCCAACGTGCAGTTTCGCATCAACGGAATCATCCTGCCCGACGGTGTTTCCGGTTTCGGACAGTTTCTCGAAACGAGCTTCATCGGAAGCATGTCGCTGATCACCGGTGCGCTTCCCGCCCAATACGGGTTGCACAACACCGCGATCCTCGACATCACCTCCAAGGATTTCAGCACCAACCCGAACTCGGGATCGATGGGCGTCTATGGCGGCTCATACGGCAGCATCACGCCGACATTCGAATATGGCGGCAAGGCCGGAAAGACCGAATATTTCTTCGCTGCGCGCGAATTCCAGAACTTCCTGGGGCTCGAGAATCCGACCCCGAATGCCGGTGCGCTCCACGACTTCAACACCAGGGGCGGCTTCTTCGGCTACACGTCGACCTACTTGGACGACTGGACCCGCCTCAGCACGATCGTCGGCGCCCAGACCATCAAGTATCAGATTCCCACCAATCCCGGGCAACAGGTCTTTCCGGGCTTGTTTCCGATCTACGGAGTCGACGCGACCGGTGGAGACTCCGCGAAGATCAACGAGGTGCAATACGAAAAAAGCGCCTACGGCGTGCTCGCGTGGCAAAAGTCGCTGGGCGATCTCGACATGCAGCTCGCCTACTTCACCCGCTACAACAGCCTGCTGTTCGTGCCCGACGTCTATGGCGACCTTCTCTTTAACGGCGTCGCGTCGGAGGTCTATCGAAGTTCGTTGATGAACGGCCTCCAGGGTGACAACGCCTACAAGGTCAACGATGCGCACACGCTGCGCTTCGGTTTCAACTCGAGTGCCGAGCAGGGCATCGTGCGCACCGTCTCGACGGTTGAACCGTGCTGCGACGCAAACGGCAATGCCACCGGCGGTCCGTTCACCTTCACCGATCCCAATGTCCTGACCGGCTATCTGGCCGGCGTCTATTTGCAGGACGAGTGGCGGCTCACGCACAACCTGACCCTAAATGTGGGCGCGCGCTTCGACCAGATGTGGCAAATCGTCGACAAGAATCAGCTCAGCCCGCGCGCCAACTTCGTCTACAAGCCGTTCTGGGGCACGACGATTCATGCCGGCTACGCGCGCTATTTCACGCCGCCGCTGCTCACCCTCGAAGCGCAATCGAACGTGGCGCTGTACGAGAACACGACGGGGGCGCCGCCCTCGAACGCGCAAAACGTCATCCTTCCCGAACGCTCCAACGTGGTGGACGCTGGTATTGTCCAGCAGTTGCTGCCGCAGTGCCCGACGGCGACCGGTGCGCTTTACGGAAAGGCACCGCTGTCGAGCGTGCCGGCGCTCAACTGCCCGAGCCTCGAGGTCGGAGTGGACGGCTATTACAAGCGGGCCCAGGACCTCCTCGATGATGGGCAGTTCGGCGCCGCCTATACGCTCACCGCCTTCAACTATGAGAAAGGAGAGGTATGGGGCATGGAGACCAAAGCGAAGTTCTCCATGAACAACTTCAGCGCCTACGGAAATTTCTCCTGGGGGCGTGAAGTCGCCCACACCGTCGTCTCCAACCAGAGCCTGTTCGCGCCTGACGAACTCGCCTACCTTTCCACCCACTGGATCAACACGGATCACTCGCAGCTTTTGACCGCCAATGCGGGTCTCTCCTATCTGTTCGGAGACGGTACCCGCGCCAGCCTGAACATGGTCTACGGAAGCGGATTGCGTGCCGGCGACTACAACACGGACCACGTTCCCGCTTACGTGGTGTTCAACGCCGGCATCCAGCGGCAGATCTGGGAGCACGGACTGTTCGACAAGCCGATCGTCGGGCGCCTCGACGTGGTGAACCTCTTCGACCGGGTCTACGCCATCCGCGAGGGCAGCGGCATCGGCGTGTTTGCTCCGCAATACGGCGCGCGGCGCGGGTATTTCGCCGGCCTGTCCCAGAAACTCTGACGTGAGCGCTTCGGAGAAGAGGTGATTCCCATGAAAAAGGTTCTTCTTGTCTGCATGGCGCTCGGCGCTTTGATCATACCGGCCGCAGCGGCCGATTGGACCGGCTTTCACGTCGGCGCACATGTCGGCTTCGCATTCGCAGGCGAGGATGCTTCGAGCGGACTGTTCGGAACGCCGGAAACGTTTTCCACCAATCCGAGCGGGTTCATCGGCGGCCTGCAGGCTGGCTATGATTACCAATTCTCGCCCAACTGGCTGGTGGGTGCCGAAATCGCTCAGTCATGGTCGGCGGCGAGCGGCAACTTCAATTTCAGCACCACAACGCCGGGCGGCGCGTTCGCCACCGGCATCTTCGACAGCAATCAAAACTGGTACGGCACCATCACCGGCCGGCTCGGATATGTGACCGGCGACTGGGTGCTGTACGCCAAGGGCGGCGCCGCTTGGATGAATGCCGATTACAATGTGGCGGTCACCGGCCCGTTCGCCGGTGGGACGATCAACAGCACCCGGTCGGGATACGCCGCCGGCATCGGTGGGGAATGGAGGTTCGCGCCGGATTGGTCGACCAATCTCGAGTACGATTATCTCGATTTCGGCACCGGCTCCTACGCCCTCGGCGGCGTCGGAACGACCGTCGATTCCCATGTGCAGTTGCTCAAGGTCGGATTGAACTACCATCTCAGGCCGGGTGGATTGTTCGGCTGGTTCTGACCACGAAAACCTCTGCCGCGGCGCCGTCGCGCCGCGGCTACGGGCGGTTCGCGCCGTGCACACCCTCCGACCCCGGCCATGCCCCCGGACATTCCCGGGACAGGCGGCGCGCGCCCATGGTATACTCCCCTACGGTATTGCGAGGCATCTTCCGTGTCCCATACAATTCGTGACAAATCGCGATTGCTCAAACGCGTGAAGCGGATTCGCGGTCAGATCGAAGCGGTCGAGCGGGCGCTCGAACAAGAGATCGGTTGCAACGATGTCATGCAGCTGATCGCGGCCGCTCGTGGCGCCATGAACGGGCTGATGGCGGAGGTGGTGGAGGATCACGTCCGCATGCATGTCCTCGACCCGAGGTGCGGGCCGGGGGTCGAGCAGGCGCAGGCGGCCGAGGAGCTGATCGACGTGGTGCGCTCCTATCTCAAGTAGTCAGGTGTCCTCCCATGCGTACCGACGCCGGCAACACCGAACGCAAGCGAGGCGCTTTCATCGGCGGACTGTTGACCTTCGTCGTGGCCCTCGCCCTGGGAATTGCCGTGGCGAGCCTCCTGCCGCAGGTGTCGGACTCCGTTCGCGGCGCGCTCGGTTTCACGTCGGGCGTAAACGTCGCGGTGCCGAAGGCCGAAGACGACGCTGAGCGGTCGGCCGGACCCGCGCGGGGCGCGGCAGCGGACGATCAACCCGACGTCATCAAGTTGACGCAGGGCCAGATCGACATCGCCGGCATCGAGGTCGCTCCGGTACAGGACGGCTTGCTGATCCGCCGCATCATGATCCCGGGCACGATCATTCCTCAAGCGGACCGCATCGCGCGGGCTTCGGTCAAGCTCTCCGGCACTGTCGCGGAGCTGCGAAAGAACCTGGGCGACCACGTCGTGAAGGACGAGGTCATGGCGGTGCTCGAGAGTCGGGAGGTCGCCGGCGCGAAAAGCGAATATCTCGCGGCGCGGCTGACTAGCGCACTGAGCAACGATCTCTACGACCGCGACAAGGAGCTGTGGGACCGCCGGGTCACCAGCGAGCAGATGCTGCTGCGCTCCCGAAACACCGCTGCACAGGCGAAAGTGAACCTGGATATCGCGCGCCAGAAGCTGTTTGCGATCGGACTGTCGGAAAAGGAGATCGCGGCGCTGCCGGAGCAGTCGGAAGCGACTTTGCGACGCCAGGAAGTCCGCGCGCCGATGACCGGGCGCGTGGTCGATCGCAAGGTCGATCTCGGCGTCGCCGTGGGGCGAGACAATCTCGAGACCGAGCTCTTCACGATCGCGGACCTCGATCGGGTCTGGGTCGATCTCGCGGTCAGCCCGACCGACCTGCCCTTGGTCCGGGAGGGACAGAAGGTAACCGTGGCCGCGCATGGTCTGGCGTATCGTGCCCTCGGCAAGATCATGTTCATCAGTCCGATGATCGACCGCGACACCCATTCCGCCCGCGTCGTCGCGGAAATCGCCAATCCGGACGGTAACTGGCGGCCGGGCTCCCTGGTCCATTCGACCATCGAGATCGAGGAACATGCGTCTCCGCGCGTCGTCCCGACCAGCGCCGTGCAGACGATCGGCAAAGACCGCGTGGTGTTCGTGCGTACGCCCGCCGGGTTCGAAAAACGCGTCGTGATGGTCGGGCAAAGCGACGATCGCGTCAGCGAGATCGCGACCGGTGTCCGCGCCGGTGAAACGGTCGCGGTCACCAATACCTTCGCCCTCAAGGCCGAATTCCTGAAGTCATTGGCCGAGGATTGACGGGCCATGATCGAACACGTCCTGGCCTTCTCGGTCCGCCGCCGCTGGTACGTTCTGTTGTTCACGATCGCGGCGGCGCTGTCGGGTGTCTGGGCGCTGACCGTTCTGCCGATCGACGCGGTTCCCGACGTGACCAACGTCCAGGTGCAGATCAACGCTTCCGCGCCTGCGCTGTCGCCCATCGAAGTCGAAAAACAGGTTACGTTTCCGATCGAGATCGCGCTGGCCGGCACCCCCGGCCTGGAAAAAACGTGGTCGTTCTCGCGCAACGGCTTTGCCCAGGTCACGGCGGTCTTCACCGACCGGACCGACGTCTATTTTGCCCGTCAGCAGGTGACGGAGCGGTTGGTCGACGCCAAGAATGCCCTGCCGCCCGGAGTCGAGGTGAAGATGGGCCCGATTTCGACCGGGCTCGGCGAAATCTATTGGTGGGCGGTCGAGTATGTGCCGGCCGGCGAGACTGCGCGCAACGGCGTTCCCGGCTGGCAACCTGACGGATCGTATCTCACGCCCGAGGGCGAGCGCCTCGCCGACGAGTTGTCCCGCCTCGTCTATCTCCGCACGGTGCAGGACTGGATCGTCAGGCCTCAGCTCAAGACCGTGCGCGGCGTCGCCGGTGCCGACGCCATCGGCGGTTACGTCAAACAGTACCAGGTCGAGCCCGATGTCGCGAAGCTCGTCGGATACGGGCTGTCCGTCAGCCAATTGGCGAGTGCCATCGAGGCCAATAATGCCAGCCGCGGCGCGAACTACATCGAGCGTTTCGGCGAGGGCTACGTTGTGCGCACCAACGGGCGCGTCGAGACTTTGTCGGAAATCGGCGACATCGTGGTCGCTGCGCGTGGCGACATTCCGATCCATGTCAGAGACGTCGCGGAGGTGTCGGTCGGACGCGACCTGCGTCTCGGCAGCGCGAGCATCGACGGTCACGAGGCGGTGCTCGGGACGGTGCTGATGCTGGTCGGCGGCAACAGCCGAACGGTGGCGGCGGCGGTCGACGATAAAATCAAGCAGGTGGGCCGCACTCTGCCGCCCTCCATCCGCATCCGGACGATCTTGAACCGGACCCAGTTGGTCGACGGCACCGTGCAGACGGTGGCAACCAATCTTCTCGAGGGCGCCTCCCTCGTCATTCTCGTCCTGTTTATGCTGCTGGGAAATTTTCGCGCCGCCCTCATCACGGCCATGGTCATCCCCATCACCATGCTGATCACCGCGATGGGTATGTTTCAGCTCAAGCTGAGCGCCAATCTGATGAGCCTGGGGGCGCTCGACTTCGGCCTGATCGTCGACGGTGCCGTGATCATTGCCGAGAACAGCATGCGCCACCTGGCGGAGCGCCAGCGCCAGCTTGGACGCGTGCTGCTGCAGCAGGAGCGCCTCGACACCGTTACCGCGTCCGCGAGCGAGGTCATCGGTCCGACGGTATACGGCCAGCTCATCATCGGGCTCGTCTATGTGCCGCTGCTCACGTTCTCCGGCATCGAGGGCAAGACCTTTCAACCGATGGCGCTGACGGTCATCGTCGCATTGGTAACGGCCTTCGTGTTGTCGCTGACCTTCATGCCCGCGATGATCGCGATATTCGTCACCGGCAAGGTGAACGAGCAAGACAACCGATTTGTCCGCGGGCTCAAGGCCGTCTACGCGCCGGCGCTTGCGGTCGTCATCCGTCATCCGATGTTACCGGTCGGCGCGGGTGTCGTGGCGATCGTCGGCGCGGCGGTGCTGTTTTCCCATCTCGGCCAGGAATTCATCCCCAAGCTCGACGAGAAGAACATCGTGATGGAGGTGAAGCGGATACCGAGCACGTCGCTGACGCAATCGCAATCGATGCAATTGATCAACGAAAGGATGATCGGAAAATTCCCGCAGGTGGCTTTCGTGTTCTCCCGGGGCGGGACGCCGGATCTCGCCGCAGACCCGATGCCGCCGAGCGCCACCGACACCTACATCATCCTGAAGCCGCGGCAGGATTGGCCCGACCCGGATCTGCCGAAGGACACCTTGATCCGCAATATCGCCGAGGAGGTCGCGACCATTCCGGGCAACAAGGTGGGCTTCTCGCAACCGATCCAGATGCGCTTCAACGAGCTGATCGCGGGCGTTCGCGAGGATCTCGCGGTCAGCGTGTTCGGCGACGAGTTCGAGCCGATGCTTCATGCCGCGAACCAGATCGCATCGGTGCTTCAAGGAATTCGGGACGCCACCGAGGTCAAGGTGGAGGATGTGATCGGCATGCCGGTCCTGGAGATCAGAATCGACAAGGCGGAGCTTGCCCGGCACGCACTCAGCCTCTCGACCGTGCAGGACATCATCGGCATCGCTGTCGGCGGGCGGTCGGCCGGCTTGGTGTTCGAGGGCGATCGCCGATTCCAGATCGTGGTTCGGCTGTCCGATATCGAGCGCAACAACATCGATGTGCTCAAGAACCTGCCGATTCCGCTGCCGGGCGCCGCGGCAAACGACGGCGAAAGCGCCGTCCTGCATACACTGCCGTTGCGCGTGCTCGCCGATTTCAATCTGTCCGAGGGGCCGAACCAGGTCAGCCGCGAGAACGGCAAGCGGCGCGTCGTCATCACCGCGGACGTCCGCGGGCGCGACCTCGGCTCGCTCGTTGCAGAAGCGCAGGCCAAGGTCGCCCATAAGGTGACGTTGCCGCCCGGGTACTGGCTCACGTGGGGAGGCCAGTTCGAGAACTTCATTGCCGCCCGGCAGCGCCTCATGATCGTGGTGCCGATCTGCTTCACCCTGATCTTCTTCTTGCTGCTCGGCGCGCTCGGGTCGTGGCGCGACGCCCTTCTGGTCTTCAGCGCTGTGCCGCTCGCCCTCACCGGCGGCATTTTTGCGCTGTGGCTGCGCGGGATGAGCTTTTCCATATCCTCGGCCGTGGGTTTCATCGCGCTGTCGGGCGTCGCCGTGCTCAATGGTCTCGTCATGCTCACCTTCATCCGGCAACTCGTCGAGGAGGGCCTGCCGCTCGACGAGGCCATAACCCGCGGCGCGCTGACCCGGCTGCGGCCGGTCGTGATGACGGCGCTCGTCGCATCGCTGGGCTTCGTGCCGATGGCGATCGCAAACGGGACGGGCGCCGAGGTCCAAAAGCCGCTGGCGACGGTGGTCATCGGCGGTCTTATCAGCGCGACTTTGCTCACTCTGCTGGTGCTGCCCGCCCTGTATGCGCGCTTTTCCAAACCGGCGCATCGCAGCGGGGAGGGGGCTTCCCCAAAAATAGACGTCCCGGTCGCGAAGGTCCTGACGTCGCGCAGATGGGCGCCGTGAGACCGGGATCGCATGCCAGCGGCGGGACGCTGGGGTCGACCCAATCTCAGGCGCGGATGTTCAGAAGGCCGACGACCACCCCCGGCCCACAGAATGCGTGTCGGCTGGTGGTCGACGCTGAGCGACGGCTAGGCCGCGTCTTCCTTGAACGCCGTGTTGTGCTTGGGAAACCAGACATATCCCTTGAGCATGTAGTGCCAATACATCAGCGGCAGGCCCGTGGTCTTGATCCACCAGCCGATCCAATGTTCTTTTGCCGGATTTAGCGGCAAGGTCGGGGTGACCTTCCCGCCATACATGAATTCGGCCAGGATCACCTTGCCGGACGCCGTCGTGAGCGGGCACGAGGCATAGCCGTCGTAGTCGCCGGCGACCGGGGCTTTCGCCATCAACTTGAGAATGTTCCCGACGACGACCGGCGCCTGCTTGCGCACCGCGGCGGCCGTCTTCGAGTTCGGCGTGGAGGCGACGTCGCCCAGCGCGAACACGTTGGGATAGCGCACGTGCTGCATGGTGTTCTGGTTCACCTCGACCCACCCGGCGGGGTTGGCGAGCGGGCTCGATCTGATTTCGTCAGGCGGGCTTTGCGGCGGCGTCACGTGCAGCATGTCGAAAGGCACGGTGACGCGTTCGCCCTTGCCCGGCTCTCCCACCATCTCGAAAGTGGCTGTCCGGGCGGCTCCGTCGACCGCCACGAGGTTGCTCTGATAATGAACCTCGATTCCGTAGCGCGCGGCGACCTTGACGAGTTCGCGCGCGAAAAAAGGCACGCCGAATATGCCCGGTGCGTGGGTGCGGAACTGCAGGCTGCAGTCCTTCAGGATGCCGCGGCGGCGAAGCTCGTCGGCGGCGAGGTAGGCGATCTTCTGCGGGGCGCCGGGGCATTTGAACGGCAGCGGCGGCTGTGTGAACACCAGCCGGTTTCCGGGCTTGACGGCCCGCAGGCAATCCCGCGTGTAGGTCACGTACTCGGGCGAGTAGTTGCTGCAGACGCCGTTCTTGCCGAGGGTCTCGGAGAGACCGGAGATCTTGCCCCAGTCGAGGCGGATCCCGGTGCAGACGACGAGGTAATCGTACGACACCGAGCCGCCGTCCTTCAGGCTGACGACTTTTTTATCTGGATCGAACGCCTGGGCCGCGCCGCGGATCCATTGAACGCCGGCCGGTATGAGGCTCTTCTCGTCACGGCGCGTTTGCGCCAGCGGATAGAGCCCGGCTCCGACCAGCGTGAATGCGGGCTGATAATAATGATCCTGCGCCGGTTCGATGATGGCGATATCCATGTCCGGAGCGCGGCGCCGGAGAATGGCTGCGACCGTGATGCCGGCGGTGCCGCCGCCGACGATGAGCACCTGGTGTGCTGAGCTTGCCATTGTCTTCTCCGTGAGTGATGGCGCGCCGGGGGGGCCGTGTGATCCCCGGATTGCGCGTATCCTACATCGTGCCGGCTACATCGCGCTCGTTAGATTGTGCCGTCATATCGCATTGGCGGGTTCGACTTGTCCCGCCGACGTCCAGCGCGCGGCCCAATCCTCGCGCAATTTGTCGCGAAGCACCTTCCCACGGTCGTTCTTAGGGAGACTTGCAACGATCATGATCTGCTTCGGCATTTTCGGCATCGGCAAATGCTGTTCGCAGTGGCGGCGAATGCTGATCTCGGTGAGGTCGGCGCTCTTGGGGACGACGTAGCAAACCACCTCCTCGCCATAAATCTCGTGGGGCACTCCTACGGCTGCGGCATCGAGAATGTCGGGATGACCGAGCAGGACGGTATCGATCTCCAGCGGCGCGATGTTCATGCCGCCACGGATGATCAGGTCCTTGGTGCGGCCCGAAATGTTGACGAAGCCTTCGGGATCGGTGAAAGCGAGGTCGCCGGTCTTGATGCGCTTCGGCCTGATCGGTTCGATCGTTCCGTCGTCGAGCAGATAGCCGATCGCGGTCTGCGGACCGCCCGCGGTGACCTCGCCTTCGACGCCGGGAGCGCACGCTTTGCCTTCGGCGTCGACGATCTCAAACTCCTGATGAAGGGCCGGGAGGCCGACGGAGCCGAGCTTGAACTTGTAGTGGCGGTTGCCGCACACCCAACCGGCCTCGGACATGCCGTAGAGCTGCAGCAGCCTCACCCCGTACATCTGCTCGAACTGCACCCACTGCTTCTCGGTCAGCGGCGCGGTGCTGCATGTCATCAGCTTGAGGGTGGGGATGTCCTTGGCCGTATAGCCGAGCGGTTTGTGCAGCAGCATATTCAGCACGGTGGGGACGCCCGCAGAAAACGTGATGCCATGAGCTTTGATCCACTCGAAGAAGCGGCTGTGCGAGAACCGGCGGGCGATGTGCATGGTGAAGCCCACCTGGAGGAACGGCATCAGGCTCAACACCTGTGCCGAGTTCCAGCCGAACGAACGGTACTCCAGGGTGCGATCCGCTTCGGTGAGACCTAGGAATTCGAGCGTCGAGAGGCCGTTCAGCCAGTAGGCCGCGTGGTCATAGACGACGATCTTGGGACGTGCCGTGGTGCCGGAGGTGCAGAAGATGCAGGCGAGGTCTTCCGGACGGTTCCGTTCGGGAAGCGCCTCGTCGGTGGTCCCCACCGGCAGCGCGCCAAAGAAAGCGTCCCGCGGCTCGGACCGCGGTCCGAAGCTGATGCGTGTCGCCGGGTGATCGCCAACCAGAGCCGCGATGTCGAGGTCCTTGTGGCACAGGATCAGCGCCGGATTTACGGCGCGCGTCAGATCCACCATCATCTTCTGGTTGATCTCGACATTGAGCGGGCAGGGCACGGCGCCGATCCGCCACGCACCCAGCCAGATCAAAAGTTTCTCGAGGCACTCGTCGGAAAGGAGCAAGACGCGGCTGCCTTTCTTGACGCCGTGGCTCTTCAAGAAGGCGCCGATGTCCCGCGTGACCTGATCGAGCTCCCCGAACGTGATCGCCGAGTTCTGGTCGAGGTCCACGATCGCGGATTTATACGGATCGCGCGCTGCGTAGCGGGCGAACAGGTCGGAAACCGACTGATACGGAATGCCAAGATGATGGCCGTTGAACACGTCCGCCATGCTTACTCTCGATGAGATGATCGGATCACACGGGCTCTTCGGCGCAGCGGCCTCGGAAGGACGTGCGCCGAAAGAGAGGTGCTGGCCCTCAGCGCCCGGTTTTCGCCAGCAGCGCCGTCCACCCGGAAAGGCGCCCGGTGGCATTGGCGATCTGTTCTTTTGAGAAAAACGTCTCAAGCTTCACGCGATCGACCGGATAGACAGGCCGCATGAAGTCATCTTCATAACCGTACGGCACCGTGGCATCGATACCCATGCCGCCTTCGTAGCGCGTGTTGGTCGCAGTCCACTCGCGGTCGCCAGCGGTCATGCGTTCCGCCGGCATGAAGGTCTGGCCACGGCCGCCCGGGGTCGGATTGAGGATGTCGGTGAGCGGATTGACGCGGGTCGTGATCGACCACATCACCTCGTCCATGCTGTAGAGGTCGGTGTCCTCGCTCACCGCGATGGCGACCCGCATTCCCTGGGACGTCGCCAGCAGCGTCGTCAGGAAGTTGCGTTGCCAGCCCTCCTCGAGGCGATTGCGTTTCTTGACCTGGATGATGACGCCGCCCCAATCCGTCATGCAGTACGGAATGTTCACGTCCTGGATAATTCCCGGCTGCAGGCGGTGGCAGAGCTCGAACATCGCCGCCTCGCGGATGGTGGTATCGATATTGTGCTCATCGAGCGTATGGGCGCCGAGGCAATAGATGATGTGCTTGGCCTCCTTGCGCATCGTGATGGCGGTCACGTGGAAGGTCGGCGCCTTGTAGGCCTTGCCCATATAGCCCGCCCACTCCGGATGGAAGTGATGGCGGCCTTGGGTCTGGTCGGCCTCGGATTCCGCTGTCTCGAAGCGACGGTCGCGGGGATCGACATAGCCTTCGATGACCACCTCGGAGTCGGCGATGGCCCAGGCATCGACGGTGCGCGCCTTCACGACCCGCACCGGGAATCCCTGCGCTGCGCCGGCGACGCCGAGCTCGTCGCACCCGTAGGGCAGGATCACGTAGTCGAAGGCTGCTCCGGCCAGCAGCGTGCACGCCGGCGGCACGCCGAAGCAGAACGTCAGCGGCACCCGCTCGTTGCGACGGTAGGCCTCGCTCACGACCTGCCACATGTGGGAGCCGGGCGAAATCTGGAACGTGCCGACATTGCCCCAGCGAAAGTTCATGCGGTTGTAGCCGACATCCGTCCCGTCGCCGAACTGGGCGCCGGAAACGCAGCGGATTCCGGAGCCGACGGTGAGTTCCTGCTCGAGCGCCGTATGACGGATCGGCACCAGGTACTGGTTGACGTCGTCCGGATTCTCGATGACGACCTGCTGGCAGGGAGCCTCCGCCTGCGGGATTTCCACCGGCGGCAGCGGCTTCGACAGCGCACGCGCCAGCTTGTGGGTGCGCTCCTTGTCGTCCGCCCAGCCGAACATCGCGTTGACCACCTTGATGTCGCCGAACAGGTTGGTGATCACCTGATGGTTGGGCTTGCCTTTGACGTTCGTGAACACCGCGGGGCAGCCGCCGTCCATCAGCTTCTGCAGCCCTGTGATCTCCAGATCGGGATCGACCTGCTTTTCGGTTTCGATCAGATCGCCCCGTGCCCGCAGCCACGCGATCGTGCTGCGCAGGTCCTTGAGATGTGTCGGGGTGCCGGCCTTCGCCGATGCGATCGTGCGGTCGGAGCTCATCCTACGTACCTTTCTTTTCGAACGACCGAATCGGTCAGTTTGAAATCTCGTTGCCTGAATTCATGCTGGCCGCGGACCGCGACCAGGCGACGCGATGACATGCCGGTCTTGGTGGGTTCACGAAACCGGCCAGCGCAGCTGGACCATCTGGTCGATCTTCAGGTGCTTGCCAAAACGCTTCACCGCAACGGGAACCTCCGCATAAAGCGCCTTCTCGTCGACCTTGGTCAGCTTTCCCGCAGCGACGACGTGCTCGCCCGCGACGAAGACGTCGCGAACCGAATCTCCGGTGGCGCTGTAAATCAGGTTGGCGAGAGGGTTGATCAAGGGTTGCCATTCCGGTCGCTGGGTATCGAACAGGACGACATCGGCCTCCTTGCCGACCTCGATGCTTCCAATCCGATCTGCTTGCAGGGCCGCCTTCGCCCCGTTCAACGTTGCCATTTCGAGGCCGGTTTCCGGCGGCATGACGCGCGGATTGATGCGCGTCTCTTTGTAGCAGCAACAGGCGAGCCGCATCTCCTGCGCCATGTCGACGATGCCCGACGAGGCATGGTCGGACCCGATGGTGACGTTGACTCCGAGCGCCATGAGCTCCGGCAGCTTGCCGACGAGGAAGTTGCCGTAACCATTGTGCAGGCTCGAGCTCGGCGCGCAGACGAGCGACGGCTTGCGCCGCGCCAGGATCGCCACCTCCTGGGGTTCGAGCCAGCCGGAATGGACGATGAGCATCCGTTCGTCGACGACGCCCAGGTGCTCGAGGCGCTCGATCTCCGCCATCCCTGTCCGCGTGACGCTCGAATCGTGGGTCGAATAGCTGAAGCAGGCATGGGTCTGCAGCAGTGTGCCGTAGCGCTTCGCCAGCTTGTCGAGACCGAGGATCAACTCGTCGGAGGCATTGTTGAGGCCGCGGAAGGAGGCGCTGGCGCCGAGGCGCGGATTGCCGCCCTTGCCGTATTTCTCGAGCACCTCTTCGGCGCGGTCGAGAGCCATCTGCGTGGTTTCGATCATGCGTTCGGGAAGGACCCCGAGCACCGACTTGGTGAGATCGAAGGACGAGCGCGATACCACGGCCCGAATACCCGTTGCCATGATCCCTTCCACCGAGGCTTCGGGGTGGTAATTGCCGGGATCGATGAAGCAGGTGACGCCGTGCTTGAGCAATTCCGCGGCCGCCAGGGTCGCCGAAAGGCGAACGTCGTCGCCGTCGAGCGCCGCCTCGTACGGATACATGCGGTCGAACAGGAAGGACTGCGCGTTCGCCTCGTCCGCGAGGCCGCGCGACAGCTGGAACGACGAATGAAGATGGCAGTCGACGAATCCGGGTGTCGCCACGGTGCCGCGACCGTCCAGCTTCCTGGAGGCCGTGTAGTCGCGCGTGATGTCGGCCGTTTTGCCGACCGCGACGATCTTGCCGTTACGCACCGCGATCGCCGCATCGCGGATGATGCGGCGGCCGGCATCAACGGTGATCAGCCAGTCGATATCGGTGATGATGAGGTCGAGCGTTTCCATGACCGCCGCCGCTCACTTGTTCTCGCCGACATAAGTCAGCTCGTCGGCGATCTTGAGCTCGATGAGGACGTTCTCGTCGGTGGAGTCCTCGCACAGCATGGAGCGATGGGCGATGCCCTTGGGGATGAACAGCATGTCGCCCGGATGCATGATCTTCACGCCCATCTCGGTCTCCCATTTCAGGGCGCCCTTGACGCAGAAGATGATCTCGTGGGCGTCGATGTTGCGGTGCCAGAAGCCCATGTCGAGCTTGCGCCGCTTGGAGACGTCGACTTTGACGCGGTCGGAGGTGTAGAGCCGCAACGGGGTGCCGTCCGCCTTGTCGATGTTCGAGGGCGAGAACTTGTCCGCGAAAATATTGATCATGCGGAAGATGTCCGCGTTTTCGAGGACCCCGGCATTGACGACCGGCGGCTCGTTGTGCGCGAGAACGATGTTCTTGCCGTTGATGGTCACGAGTTCGCGGTACACCGGCTTGGCATCCTGCGGCGGTTGCTGCGGCTTGGTCATGGCTTCTCTCCAGGGTTTGACTTCATCGTCGCCGACGCTTCGAGAACAGCCGCGACGATGCCGGCGTAGCCGGTGCATCGACAAATATGCCCGCTCAGGACATCAACGACCTCGGCTTCCGTCGGGTCGGGATTGCGGCGCAGGAAATCGGTGAACGACATCAGGATCCCGGCCGTGCAAAACCCGCATTGTAAGGCATGGTTGTTGCGGAATGAATTCTGCAACGTGTTGAGGACCCCGTCCATCGCCAGGGATTCGACGGTCGAGATCTCCCGTCCTTCGGCCTGGACCGCGAGCGTCAGGCAGGACCGCGCCGCGACGCCGTCGATGAGCACGGTGCAGGCGCCGCAGACGCCATGCTCACAACCAACATGGGTTCCGGTCGCCCCGATCGCGTGACGGATGAAATCGCTGAGCAGCATCCTCGGCTCGGCGTCGGCGCAGACGCGGCGGCCGTTGAACGTAAGGTTTACCGGGTGGCGCCGGTCGCGGCTCAGATGGTGCATCGCAGCGCGTTCCCGATCACGGCCGGCCCCGACGCACCGAACGACGTCGCGGTCCATGCGCGCCGCGCGTCATCACCGTTGATTCCGGCAGATCGCCGACTTGAAAACCTCGTCATGACAGGCGCCGGGTGTTTTTACGCCGCAGCATCGATGTTCCGACAACGCCTGGCACCATTTCCTCGCACTTCGAAACGCTCGCCTTTCGGCAACGGGCCGTAGCGCAGCGGCGGACAGAGAGTCCGCTGTTGCGAGGACACGCTAGCACCGGGCGGAACCTTGAGTAAAGGTATTGATGTATCAAAATGCAAGTTTATGCGTCGGCTTGTCTAAGGGGGCGCGAGCGAATAGACGATCGAAGATGAAGATCTCAACCAAAGCCGGGTCTCGAGCGGGGACCCAGAGCACCGGCCGCGCCGCGCGCGCGACGGCACAGATCGGCGTTACCGAAGCCGAGGCGGGCGACTTGGCGGAGATCATCGCGCTCGACGGCAAGGTCACAGGTTTCACGCGCGCCGACTTCTGGACCGATTTGTTTCGGCGGCGCAAAACCAGCGAGACTTTGTGCATTCTCGTCGCCCGGAGCGGCAACGGAATCATCGGGTACGCACTCGGCGAGGTCCGGTCGTGGCCGGTGCGGGCCCCGGCCTGCGGGTGGCTCTACGCCATCGGGGTCGACAAGCAGCATCGGCTGCACAAGGCGGCCTCCGCGTTGCTCATCGAGCTGATCGCCCGTTTCAAGGCGAGCGGGGTCGGTGCCGTCCGCACCATGATCGACGTCGACGATCACCTGTTGATGTCCTTCCTGCGCAGCGTCGGGATGACCGCGGGCCCGTTCGTCGAGCTCGAATTGACTTTGGACCCGGACTGAGGGCATGACGCGTCGATGCGCAGGCTCGATCGCAGATGAAGCTGCAACTGGCGACCAGAATTGCCGTCTGGGCGGTCGTGGAGCTCGCGTCGCGCCCCGACCAGCAAATCCGGGCGCAGGAACTGGCCGAGACGTATAACACGTCGAAAAATCACCTGGTTCGCATCCTCCACGCCTTGACGAAAGCCGGCATCGTGGCGTCGGCGAGGGGTCCGGGCGGCGGCTTTACCTTCTGCGGCAATGCCAAGCGCCTGACGCTCTACGACATCATCTGTTTATTCGAAACCGGCTGGCCGAACGAAGAAAACGGCGACACCGCCCCCGTGAACCCGCTGGCGGGGGAATTGAGCCGGGTCTTGCATGAGGTCGATCGCATCACGTCGGCGACCCTGCGATCGGTGACCGTGCAGACGATCATCGACAATGCCACCCGTTCGCGCCGACCGCGGAACGCGAAGACCGTGACCCGGACGTCGTGAGACGCCCGCCCAAAGTAGGCGCTCACACAGGAATGCACCGGGCACGCATCCGTCCTCGGCCGTCGATCGGCAGGGTTTCGACGATCGCCTATTTAAGAAGATTCGGCAGCGCCATGGAAATGATCGGCACGTAAGTGATGATCATGAGGGCGATGAGATTGATGACCACGAACGGCAACACGCCGCGATAGATCTGGCTGATCGGCACCTTGAACATCAGATGCGCCGCAAAGATGTTCAGCCCGAACGGCGGCATGAACATGCCGATGCTCAGATTGACGGCAAAGATCACGCCGAAGTGGATGGGGTTGACGTTCATCGCCTCGGCGACCGGCACGCAGAGCGGCGCCAGGATGAGGATCGCCGCCGGCGGTTCCAGAAAGCTCCCCACGAACAGCAGGACGCAATTCATCATCAACAGCGTCGCTACCGGTCCGGCATCGAGTTCCGCGGATGAAGTCGACGACGTGCTGGGGAATGCCGCTCAGTGTCAGCAGCCAGGAAAACACCCCCGCCGCCGCGACGATGAGCAGGATCTGGGTGGTGAGGCTCGCGGCGCTCATCACGATGCGTCCGAGGTCCGCCCAGGTGACCTCGCGATAGATGAACTTGGCGACGAAGACGGAATAGACGACCGCGATGCCGGCCGCCTCGGTCGGGGTGAACACCCCGCCGTAGATGCCGCCGAAGATGACGACGATCGTGCCGAGCGCCCATGACGCGTCCTTGGTGGCGACCGCGATGTTCTTCCAGCGCGTCCGGGACGTGATCGGCACCATGCGGATGCGGGCATAAATGAGGACGTACACCGCCTCCATGGCGCCGATCAGAATGGCCGGAAGAATGCCGGCGGTGAAGAGAACGGTGAGCGACTGCTGGGCGGTCACCGCATAGATGATCATCGCGATCGACGGCGGGATGATGATCGCGATGGCGCCTGAGCAGGTGATCAGGCTGATGGAGAACCGTTCGCCGTAGCCGTTCTCGTTGAGCGCCGGAAGCAGCAGGCGGCCGACCGCGGCGACGCAGCCGACCGCCGAACCCGACATCGCGCCGAACAGCTCGGAGGATGCGATGGTCGCGAGCGCGAGCGACCCTTGCACGCCGCCTACCAGGGAGAGCACCCAGGCGACAATTCGCTTGGCAATTCCTCCCTGGCCCATGATCTCGCCAGCGAGGATGAAGAAAGGGATGGCGACCAGGGGAAAGCTCCCCAGGCTGCCGAACATCACGGTCTGGATCACGCCTGGAGGCATGCTGGTGGTCGTCAGCAGAATGACGAGTGCGGTCGCCAGCAGAATCAGGAAGATCGGAAATCCCAGCACCAGCAGGATGACCGGCAGGACGACGAAAAGTGTCTGGTCCATCACGCCTGTCCGGTATTCGAGCCGGCGCGCGGACGGCGCGCGGCGACGAAGCTTCGAAGAGCGTCGGTCCAGTCCCTCGTCATGGCTTGCTCCGGAACATGTCGACGAGGCGGATCACGACGGCGAGAGCCATGAGGCCGAGGCCGACGGGGATCACGCTTTGCGGAATGGCCACCGGAATCGCGGCGGCGTCGGTGACCTGGCCAAAATCGATGAGCTGCAGGATCACCGGGATGCCGAGCCAAATGACGACGCAAGCGACGACGAGCAGAACGACCTGAGTCACGACCTCGATGCCGGCGCGCAGGCGCTCGGGAAAAAGCGTCAGCACCACGTCCATGCTGATATGCGCCCGTCGCAGCGTCACCATCGGCGCGCCGAGGAACACGCCCGCGATCATGAGAAACTGCATCGCCTCTTCCGCCCAGACGATCGGCGCGTGGAAGAAGTACCGTCCGACGATGTTGGCGCAATTGACCACACAGGTGATCACGAGGCAGGTGGCCGAGCCGAGTTCGGCCGCCCGGATGGTCCATCGGCCAGCGGCCAGCAGGTAATTCAACATCGTTCTTCTATGGAGCTGTGATGAGGATCGAGGCCCGGCATTTACAAATGCCGGGCGTCGTTACGGGCGGCTCATTGCGTGCGCTTGGCCGCGCCTTGAAGCACCTCGTAGAGGGCCTTGACCTCCGGCTTGGCGGCCACGACGCTCGTCGCGACTGCGACCAGCGAGGCCATGGCCTGCGCACGGTCGGCGTCCGGAATCTCCAGCACCTGGCCGCCCGCTTCGTTCCAGACCTTCCTCTCGGCATTGTAGAAGTCGACGAGCCATTCCTGCATGCCGTCGCCGATGCGAGCGGCGTCGTCGGAGACGATCTTCTGCAGGTCCGGAGCGAGCAAATCGAACCAGATCTTGCTGAGGACGAAGGTGCTGACCGCGAACGACAGATTGGTCTCGCTGATGTACTTCGCCAAATCGTAATAATGCATGGCTGCCAGCACCGGCAGCACGCTCAGCACGCCGTCGATCGCACCTTGCTGCAGAGCCGGCAGCACGTCGCCGAGCGAGAGCGGCACCGGGGTCGCTCCAAGCTGCTTGAGCGGCTGCATCTGCATCGGCGACGCCATGACGCGAATTTTCATGCCCTTCAGATCGCCGATCTGATGGACCGGAGAACGGCTGTTGACGGCGGTGGGGCCGCTCAGAAACACCGCCGAGACCCTCAGCCCGCGAGTTCGCGCCAACCTTGGCGAAGGCGGACCGGAACTCCGAATCCTTTACCGCGCGGCCGACATGATTCATGTCGTTGAACAGTCCGGGCGAACTCAGGACCTGGAAGCGCGGATCGACACCTTCGAGAAATTCGGCGGGACTGACGAAGCCCTGGATCGCCCCAAGCTGCACGGCTTCGATCTCGCGGGGAATCGGTCCCAACTGGCCGGCCGGATAGATGTCGGCCTTGATTCGCCCGCCTGAATCCTTCTCCACCGCGGCAGCAAATCGCTTTAGGAATTCGTGCTGACCGTCGTTGAGCGTCGGCGTCCCGAGTTTCATGAGGATCGGAGCGGACAGAGCGGGCGAAGCCAATGGGCCCAGAGCTATTCCAAGCAGAAGACTCGCCGCGAACACTGCGGCCCGGCCTTGGCGTCTCATCTCATCCTCCCGATGCGCGTTGTCGCATACGGCGTCGGCGGCGCGTCGCGCAGCCTTCGTCCGCTTCGTTCTCCCGGCACGAAGGGAGACGCGCGTTAATAGCATTGTGGTACTTAATAGCAAGAATAGCCATGCGACGCGTTACGTCGCAGGCGGCGACTGCCGCTCCGAAATCCGGGGGTGCCGCGATGCATCGGGCACTGCGGGCGACCGCCAATTCATCAACCCCGCTCTCGGGCGCGGTCCTTGACGCCCCGGCCATGCGCGGGCGGTCGGCCCAATGAGGGCGGTGTCGCCCGTTTAAGCGTGGATGCGGGGCGAACCGCGATTGCGGCCCAACGCTTGCATAGTAAAGCGGTAGGCCGGCCCTCATACATCGCCTTGACAAATATTCAAGTGCTTGAATAAACTGTGCCAGGCTTGGTGCTGGCATCGCGGGGTCTGGTCGTGCCCTCGAGTCGAAGCGGACGGGCGACTCCAATCCTTACGCCCCTCGGGCAGAGCCCGGGACCAGCGAGGCATCGACGGCGTGAGGTTGGGAGGGCTGGGTGAAAATAGAGGACCGCTTCATGATTCAGGCTCCGCTGGACCGTGTGTGGGCGGTGATCCGTGATGCGCAAAAAGTGGCAAGCTGCATGCCCGGCTGCAAGTCGATGGAAGTGATCGACCAAAAGCACTATCGCGCCGTCATGGAGGTCGCTCTCGGCCCCATCCGAACAACATTCAACCTCGCCATCGAGGTGGTCGAGGAGCGGCCGCCGGCCTTTGCTGCGACCGTGACCAAGGGCGAGGAGGGCGGCCGCGCGTCCTCAGTGACCGCGCGAAGCGAGCTCAGCCTCGAAGCCGAAGGGCCGGAAACCACGCTCGTGAAATACGCATCCGACATCACCATGGTCGGCCGTCTCGGCAACTACGGACTGGGCCTCATGAAGAAAAAAGCTCAATCCATGGGCCGCGATTTCGCCGCGGCCTTGCAGCGGCGCATCGACGAGGAGTTGAGCCCGACCGCCGCGAGTCAAGCCTGAGATGGTGGACTTCACCATGCGCTATGCCGAACCGGCGACTCTCGACGAGGCTGTGGCGACGCTTGCAGCGGACGGCGGCGCCAAATGCCTTGCGGGCGGGGCGACCCTCGTCGCGATGCTCAATGCCGGCCTGCTGCAGCCGTCGCGAATCGTGAGCCTTCAGCGCATTGCGGAACTGTATGGCATCACGGTGCAGACCAACGGCGATGTCCGGATCGCGGCGATGACCTCGCATGCGCAGGTCGAGGGAGACGCCAGACTCACCGGCGGCCTCGCCGTCGTGCGACAGGCCGCTTCGCAGATCGCGCATCCGCCGATCCGCAACATGGGGACGATCGGGGGCTCGCTGGCGCACGCAGATCCCAGCTCGGACTATCCCTGCGCCCTGATGGCGGCCGGCGCCGAAGTCGAGATTGCAGGGCCGGGTGGCCGCCGCGCCTGCTCCATCGACGCGTTCTTTGTCGACTATCTGACGACCGTGCTCGCGCCCGATGAACTGGTGGTCGGGGTCCGCATTCCGGCGCCGACGCCCGGAGAATCGAGCACATACCTCAAGTTCTCGCGGGTGGATGGGGACTACGCGACGGTCTCTGTCGGCGTCCGCCTGCTGTGGTCCGGCGATCGCTGCGCGGCGATCCGCATCGCGGTCGGCTCCTGCGGACCCGTCCCGCTCCGTGTTCCCGACGCCGAGCTGGCGCTGATCGGGACCCGGCTCGACCCCGACAGCGTGAGCGTCGCGGCGCTCGCTTATGTGGAGGCGGCCGACCCGGTGGACGATTTCCGCGGCACCGGCGACTACCGCCGGATGCTGATCCCCGGGTTGATCGCGCGGGCGATCCGCAACGCGCTGCCGGCCCAATTCGGAGCGGTCGCATGAGCGCCGGGGCGATCGGCGTGTCACTTCGCATCAACGACGAAAGCTGTTCGCTGGCGGTCCCCGCGCATCGGACTTTGCTTGATGCGCTGCGCGACAACCTCGCGCTCACCGGCGCCAAGAAGGGCTGCAACGCAGGCATTTGCGGCGCCTGCAACGTGCTTCTCGACGGCGTGCTCGTGCGATCCTGCCTGTGCCTGGTGGCGAGCGTCGCCGGGCGCAACATCACCACCATCGAGGGGCTGGCGCCGAACGGCACTCCCTCGGTCGTCCAGCAGGCATTTTTGGACGCGGGCGCCATCCAATGCGGGTTCTGTATGACCGGGATGATCATGTCCGCGACCGCGCTGCTCGCGGACAATCCGGCGCCCACACGCGAGGACATCCGCATCGCGATTTCCGGCAATTTGTGCCGGTGCTCGGGTTACGTGAAGGTCGTGGAGGCGATCGAGCTCGCCGCCTCTCGCATCGCACGGACCCGAAAATATTCCGGCGCTCAGGCAGACGATACGGGAGTGCGGTCATGAACGTGGACGCGGCCATGGCAATCGATGGTGCCGTCGGGCTCACGATTCCGCGTCTCGAGGCACTCGAAAAGGCCAGGGGCGCTGCCGTCTTCACCGAAGACATGGTGCTGCCCGGGATGCTGCACGGCGCCCTCCTGCTCAGTCCGCATCCTCATGCGCGCATCGTGAGCTACGACGTTTCGGCCGCGCTGGCATTGCCCGGCGTGAAGGCGGTCGTCACCGGCGAGGACTTCGCCCTGCGCTATATGGGACTCGTCGTCAAGGACGAGACCGTGCTCGCCAAAGGCAAAGTCCGTTACATCGGCGAGCCCGTCGCGGCCGTGGCCGCCGTGGATGCCGATACCGCGCGTGCCGCGGTGCGGCTCATCGATATCGTCTATGACGAGTTGCCCGCGGTGTTCACGATCGAGGAGGCCATGGCGGCCGGCGCGCCGGTGCTTCACGAGGAATTCGACTCGTATTTCAAGATCTATGACGCCTCCACGCGGCAGGCTCCCAACGAGCTCGCCTTGTCGACGATGCGCCGCGGGGACATCACCAGAGGATTTGCCGACAGCGACGTGGTCCTGGATCAGGTCTACGAGACGGCGGCGCAATACCACGCCTATCTGGAACCAGCGGTCGCTCTCGCAGCGGTCGATGGGCGCGGCAAGGTGACGGTGTGGTCGTCGACGCAGAGCGTTTTTCGCACCCAAGCCAATGTGCACGAGAGCCTGGGCATTCCGATGGCCAAGATTCGTGCCATCAGTCCGCGGGTCGGCGGTGGTTTCGGCGCAAAGTCGGAAGCGACGGTTCAGCCGATCGCGGTGGCGCTCGCCATGAAGACCGGACGGCCGGTGAGGGTGGCGCTAGGCCGCGACGAGGACATGATCGCGATGCGCTCCCGGCATCCGGCACGGATTCGGATCCGGACCGGCGCGAAGCGCGACGGAACGCTGGTCGCCCGTGCACTCGAAGCCTGGTTCGACGGCGGCGCCTACGCGGACGACAGTGCCGCCGTGATGAATTTTGCGCTCTTCTTCGGCACCGGCCCCTATCGCTTCGAGCATGTCGAACTCGTCGGCCATGCGGTCTACACCAACAAGCTGCGGGCGGGGGCTTTCCGCGGCTTCGGCAATCCCCAGATCACGTTCGCCGCCGAGAGCCAGATCGACGACATTGCCGGCGAACTGGGCATGGACCCGCTCGATCTTCGGTTGAAGAATATCGTCAGGCTCGGCGATCGCTGGATCGGCGGCCAGGCGATCACGACGATCGGCTTGGAGACGTGCATCGAAAAGGTCGCGACGGCCTCGCGATGGCGCGAACGTGCGGGCACGGCCTCTGCATCTGCCCGCAAAGGCACGCGGCGGGGCCTCGGTCTGGCGTTGACGGCGCACATCTCCGGCTTCTTGTCGACGAGCGCAGTGGTAAGGCTCTCCGGCGACGGCTCGGTCGCACTCAACACCGGCGCGGTGGATCTTGGCCAGGGCTGCGACACCGCGCTCGCCCAGATGTGTGCGGCCGGTCTCGGGCTGAGCGTCGACGCGGTCAACGTCGTCACGCCCGACACCGACGCCTCTCCCTACAACTCCGGCACCAATGCGAGCCGCGTCACTTACATGGTCGGGCGCGCCGTCGGCCAGGCGACCGAGGTGGTGCGGCAGAAGATGTTCAAGCTCGCCGGCGATATGCTCGAATGCAGCGAGGCGGATCTCGAACTGCGGCCTGGCGGCGTGATCGGGGTGGAGGGCACCGACCGTTCGGTGACGTTCGCCGAAATCGCCGGGAAATCTATCTGGTTCGCCGACGGTGGCGGCCCGGTGATCGGGACCGGCTCGGTGATGCACAACGATCCGCTCGACCCCAAGCACACCACGCTCACCGGCTTTGTCTCGTTCGACAACGTCGGTGCCTTCGCGTTCGGCGCGCAGGTGGTCGAGGTCGAGATCGACGAGACGACCGGGAAGGTCGAGGTCGTCGAGGCCTGGTGCGCCCACGACGTCGGTCGCGCCATCAATCCCGGCGCAGTCGAGGGGCAGATCCAGGGAGGTTTCGTCCAGGGCCTCGGCTACGCGCTGACTGAAGAGATGGTGTGGGACGGCGGCCGTCTCGCAAACCCGACATTCATGGACTACAAGATTCCGAGTTCGCGCGACGTGCCGTGCGATATCCATGCGATCATCGTGGAAGTCCCCGATCCGCTGCATCCGTTCGGCGCCAAGGGGATCGGGGAACCGCCGCTGATAGGCGCCGCGGCTGCGATCCCCAATGCGATCGCGGCGGCGGCCGGAGTGCGGGTCAGGCGCCTTCCGGTCACCCCCGAGCGGATGCTTCGCGCCATGCGGTTCGGCACGGACGGCGTCGATGCCTGACATGCAGCCGGACCCGATGGAGCGCCGCGATCTCGCCGGCTTCGGCGAATTTCCACCCCATCCGAAGTGGCCGGGCGGCGCGCGCATCGCGGTGAATTTCAATCTGAATTACGAAGGCGGCGGCGAAGCCACGCTCGCCAATGGCGACGCCGTCTCCGAAGGCATGCTCAACGACATCGGTGTGCCGACGAAGGCCGGCGTGCGCGTGCCGCTGGTCGAGTCGGTCTTCGAATACGGCAGCCGTTCCGGCGTCTGGCGCGTGTTGCGGGCATTCAAGGAGTTCGACGTCAAGGCGAGCGTGCTCGGCGTCGTCCGCGCCCTCGAGCAAAATCCGGCGGCGGTGGATGCCATCCTCGCCCAAGGTCACGAAATCGTCAGCCATGGCTGGCGGTGGATCGACTATGCCGACGTTCCCGAAGAGGTCGAACGAGAGCATGTGTCGCTCGCCATCGCGGGCATTGCGCGGCTCACCGGCGCGAAGCCGCTCGGATGGATGACCGGACGTCCGGGGCCGAATACCCGCCGCCTTATCGTGGAAGCCGGCGGCTTTCTGTACGACCGCGACTCGCTCGCCGACGAGCTTCCCTACTGGCTGCGCGTGTCGGGCCGCGCCCACCTCGTCATCCCGTATTCGTACGAAACCAACGATAACCGCTTCAACGAAAATTCCGGGTTCGCGACGGCGGACCAGTTCTTCGTCTACCTTCGTGATGCCTTCGACACGCTTTACGAAGAGGGCAGCGACGCGCCCAAGCTTCTCTCGATCGGGCTTCACGACCGGCTCATCGGCCGGCCGGCTCGGATCGGCGGGCTGCGTCGCTTCCTCGAATACGTCCGCAAGCACGACCATGTCTGGGTATGCCGTGGGATCGACATTGCCCGGCACTGGCACCAGACGTTTCCCCCGCCCGATGCCCACCGGGGGTAACCGAGGCACGTGCTTAATCGCCGGCCCTCGCCGGCGCGGCGTCGCTGAAGCCGAAATAGGCGTCATCGATCACGGAACTGCTACCGATCTCGCCGGGCGTGCCCGAAAGCACGATGCGTCCATTGCGCACGACATGAATTCGGTCGGCGATGTCGGCGATCCGCGCGGTGTTCTGCTCGACGATCATGATGGAAACGCTGCCCTGCGCACGCAACTCCGCCAGGATCGCGTAGACGCGGTCGATCACGAGCGGCGCGAGGCCGAGCGACGGCTCGTCGATCAGGATCAGCCGGGGACGTCCCATCAGGGCGCGGGCGATCGCCAGCATCTGTTGCTCGCCTCCGGACAGCTTGCCCGCCTCGGCGCGAAATCGTTCGCGCAGCACCGGGAACTGGTCGAGCATCCGTTCGATATCCTCGGCCACATGCCCGTCGCGACGCCGCACGGTGGCGCCCAGGCGCAAATTCTCCCCGACGCTCAGGGTGCCGAAGATCCGTCGGCCCTCCGGCACCATGGAAATGCCGAGCCGCGAGACCCGCTCGGGACCGAGCCCCGCGATCTCGTTGCCGGCGAACGTAATGCTTCCGGTCAGCGGCCGGTAAAGTCCCGCGATGTTGGACAGCAGCGTCGTCTTGCCGGCACCGTTCGGTCCGACGATGCAGATGCACTCGCCATGGCCGACATCGAGCGTGGCATCGGAAAGCGCGACGAGCGACCCGTAGGCGCAGGTCACGCGGCTGACGGCGAGAAGGGGCGGCGGCATTGGCCTGTTCATCGTTCGCTAGCCCCCACAATTCCCGATTTCGCTGCCGACCGGAAGCCGAGTGCGTTTGCATATTGATCATGGACTTGAATAGTGTTCAAATCAATTGCCTTCAGGCTCGGCTCCGTTCGCAAAGCGGTTGAGACGAGGCATCGGAAACCAGGGATCGGACCATGTTGAAGACTGGAGCGGATTATCTTGAAGGCCTGCGCGATGGCCGGGTGATCTACATCGGCGGCGAAGAGGTCAACGACGTCACGACCCACCCGGCTTTCCGCAATGCCGCCCGATCCTATGCCACCCTTTATGATGCGCGTTGTGATCCACGCTATGCCGCCGCGCTGACCTACCAGGAGGCGGGCACACGCTACCCGGCGTACTATCTCAAGCCGCGCAGCCGCGGCGACCTCGAGCACCGCACCGCCTGCTCGTCCGTGATCGCGGATCTGACCTACGGGATGATGGGACGTTCGCCCGACTTCGTGGCGGGCTACGTGACGGGCGTTGCGATGGACCACCAGTTGTTCGGCCCCTATGCGGGCAACGTCGCAGCGTATTTCGAGCGCGCGAGACGCGAAGACCTCTTCCTCTCTCACGCGGTGACGCCGCCGCCCGGTTCGCGCGACCCCGGCTACACCAGCCGGCCCACCGATGCCCAGCCGGCGCTCGCGGTCGTCGGCGAGGACGACCGCGGCGTCTTCATCTCGGGAATCAAGCTGCTGGCGACCAGCGCGGCCTTCAGCGACGAGATATGGATCGGGAATATCCAGCCGCTCGCGCGAGGGCATGAAAAAGAGGCGATCACCTGCGTCATTCCGTGCGCTTCGCCGGGCCTTTCGCTGTGGTCGCGCAAGCCGTTCGAGCGCTATGCGGTCAGCGAGACCGATAACCCCCTGGCCTGGCGCTTCGACGAGAGCGACTGCATCGTGGTCTGCGATCGCGTTCATGTGCCGTGGGAGCGGATCTTCGTGCTCGACGACGCCGTCTGGTCGCGAGAGCTCTATTTCCGCACGGCCGCGCATACGCTTTCGAACCACCAGTCGAGCGTGCGCTATCAATCCAAGATCGCGCTCCTGATCGGGCTGGCCCAGCGGATCACGCGGCTGACCGGGGCCATCTCGATCCCGGCTGTGGTCGATGATCTCGGCCATCTGGCCGCGCTCTACGGACAGGTCGCCGCCATGGTGGCGGGGCAGATCCAGGACCACGAGACCCTCGAGGGCGGCTTCGTCACCTATAATCGCCACTACATGTACGCCGCGATCTACTTCGCGACGCAGAACTACGATGCGATCTGCGCCAAGGTCCGCGAGCTCAGCGGCGGCGGCGTGCTGCAGATGCCTGCCGACGTCACCGTGTTCGACAATCCGCGCACGCGCGAGGTGTTCGAGCGTTTGTGGTGGATGCCGACTGGAAGCGCGGTGGAACGGTTCAAGCTCATGAAGCTCGCATGGGACATCCTCGGTACTGATTTTGCCGGCCGCCACGCACAGTACGAGCGGTTTTACATGGGCCCCGCCTTCATCGTGCGCGGCCATAATAATCGTGAATGCGAATGGCAGGAGATCCAGGCGCGGATCGACGGGTTGCTCGACAGTTATGGAAGCGATCTCACGGGGACCGGCGCGGCCGCGGCGGAGTAACAGGAAGGCCGTCTGCGCATTACATTTCGTCTCGGGCGGATTTCGCCACGCGACCATTCCTGATCGAGATACCTTCTGTTCGCAACGCCCTTCCCAATCGAGGCACAATGGAATAGTGGCACGCAGTACAGATTCAGCCATCGCGTCAGGATAGAACAACAACGCTTGCGAAATCGGGTGGTGATGACGCGGCAAGCCAGGTATGGCGAGGGAGACGCAGGGGAATGACCAAGTTACGGGCCGAAGCGGTAAAGCCTGTGGTCCGCGACACGCCAGACCTCTCTGCCGGGACCGAGTTGCGGCTCGGCCTGCAGCTGCGTCATGCGCGGCTCGTCAAGGGATTGCGCCTGCGCGACGTGGCTGAGCAGTCCGGCTACTCCGAGAGCCTGATCTCGAAGATCGAGAACAACAAGGCGACCCCTTCGCTCAACACACTGCACCGGATTGCCAAGGTATTGGGAAAGACCATCGCCACGTTGATCGGCGACGCCGCTCCTGCGCATCACGGCGTTGTTACCAAGTCGGGCAAGCGACCGATCATTCCGCAGATTTCGGTGGCGGGACATGTGTCCGACGGGACCGAGGCCGAACTGATGGTACCACTCGGCAACAGCGCATTGATGGGGGCGTTTCTGGTGCGGGTGCAGCCGGGCGGCAGCAGCGACGGCCTGCGTCATCACGAAGGAGAGGAGGTCGGCTTCGTGCTGACCGGGGAATTGCTCCTGACCGTCGATGGCGAGACTTATCACTTGGGTAAGGGCGATTCGTTCCACTTCACGTCGAACCTGCAGCACGGCTTTTCGAATCCGGGCAGCGCACCCGCCGAAATCATCTGGGTCAACACGCCGGCATCGCTGTAGAATTCGCGAGGTTCGGAACTCGCGGGGCTCCTGCCCGGGGACGAGGCGCCGGGCGGCGCGGGCTGGTTATTTCCTAATCATGGGCGCGCCGCGTCCAGCCCCAGCGATGTTGATCAAGCGCTTGAACCGCAATAAACTAACCGCATCCCTGTTCCAATTGTGGCATAAAGCTTGCTCCCCCTTTCCGCGCGGTAACGATGGGAGACGAACATGATACGCGGTTGGCACTCGACATTGCTTGGTCTGACGGCGGCGATACTCGGCGCTGGCACAGCGCTCGCGGCGGACCCGATCAAGATCGGTTTTGCGATCGCCCAGAGCGGCTTCATGAGCGCCTACGACACGCCCGGCTTCAAGGCGGCAGTGTTGAAGATCGACGAGATCAACGCGGCCGGCGGCCTGCTGGGCCGCAAGATCGAATACTCCGTGAGCGACACCAAGACCGAGCGCGAACAGTCTGCAAAGGCGGGCGCGGAACTCGTCCAGAAGGGCGTCGACCTGCTGGTCATCTCGGCGGACTACGACTTCGGAGCCCCCGCCGGCCTCGCGGCCAAGCGTGCCGGGATCGTTGCGTTCAGCCTCGGCGCGGCGGATCCCAAGATGGGCGTGCAGGGCGTTGGTCCGTTGGTATTCACCGCCAACGGGGCCGCCCAGGTCGAGGGCATCAACATGGCGGAGTGGGCCTACAAGAAGAAGGGCATCCGCAGCGCCTATGTGTTGGAAGACCAGACCATCGAGTACTCGAAATCCGGTTGTGCCGGGTTCCGGTCGGCGTGGAAAAAGCTCGGCGGCCAGTTGATCGGCAGCGACGTGTTCAAGAACGACGATCCCTCGGTCGCCGCGCAGATCACTCGCATCAAATCGGCGACGTCGGCGCCGGACGCGATCTATCTCTGCAGCTTCACCCCGGGCGGCGCGAGCGTCATCCGGCAACTGCGAGCCGCGGGCATCGAGACGCCGATTCTCGCCAATGTCGGCATGACCGACGACTACTGGCTCGGCGCCGTTCCGAACCTCAGCAATTTCTACGTGCCCACGTTCATGTCCATCTTCGGCGACGATCCGCGGCCGGAGCTCAACGCCTTCCTCAAGAAGTACGAGGCGAAATACGGCGCCCGGCCGGAGTCGGCCTACTCGGTGCTGGGCTACAGCCTGATCGAGCAATGGGCCAAGGCGGTTGAAAAGGCGAAGACCACCAAAGCGGAGCCGGTGGTCGCGGTGCTGGAAAGCTTCAAGGACGAGCCGTTAACGGTCGGCCCGACCTCTTACACCAAGGACCTGCACATCCAGGTCAACCGGCCTCTCCTGATCATGCAGGTGACGAACGGAAAGCATAAGTCGTTGGAGGTCTGGCGCAACGAGATCATCCCGACGACCGCATTGTTGTTCCGTCTCGGCGAATGAGAGAAGTTGATCCGGATCGCGCATAGGCGTGATCCGGCTTTGCGTTCGAGTCGAAATGACGCCAGTCCAAGGACCAGCCACGGCATCCCGGAGCGTGACCGGAACCGAAATTCTCGAGGCCCGCGACATCGTCGTGCGGTTCGGCGGCGTCGTGGCCCTCGACCACGTCAACATTTCACTGCGGCGCGGCGAGATCTTCGGTCTCATCGGGCCGAACGGGGCGGGGAAAAGCACGACCGTCAACGTGCTTTCCGGCTTCCAGCCGCCCACCGAAGGGCAAGTCCTGATCGACGGCAAGTCGATCAAGGGGTGGTCCACGCATCGGGTCGCGCGATCCGGCGTGGCGCGCACGTTTCAGGCCGCGCGGTTGTTTGCGGCGTTGAGCGTGTTCGAGAACGTGGCCGTCGCGGCGCTCAATGCGGGCGGCGGTCTTGCGGCCTCCCACGATCGGGCGCGCACGCTCCTCGCCTGGGTCGGATGTGCGGCGCGCGCCGACATTCCCGGATCGGCGCTCAATTACGGTGACCAGCGCCGCATCGGGATCGCGCGCGCACTCGCACTGATGCCCTCGTTCATCCTGCTCGACGAGCCCGCCGCCGGCATGAACGAGCGCGAATGCGACGATCTCGTCGCGCTGGTGTCCGCAATCCCGGAGCGTTGGGGCTGTGGCGTCCTTCTCATCGAGCACAACATGGGCGTGGTCATGCGAACCTGCAGCCGGATCCTGGTGCTGGATGGCGGACGCCCGATCGCCGAGGGGACGCCGGGTGCCATCCAGGCGAATGCCGAGGTCCGCCGCGCCTATCTGGGCGACAAGCAACCGGCGATCGCAGGCGCGCGCTGAAGGCGGAGGATATCGCCATGCAGAGTCTCGTCGACGCGGCGGCTACCGGCAGCCTCTACGCCCTCGTCGCGCTTGCGATCGGCCTCGTGTTCGGTGTCATGCGGCTCATCAATTTCGCGCAGGCGGACTACATCACCATCGGCGCCTATGCGCTCATCGTGCCGTCCGCCTCGACGGTGCCGACGCTGTTCATCGGAGCGTGGCCGTTGCCGGTCATGACCGCCGCGGTGGCGCTCGTCGTGGTCATCGTCGCGCTCGCGACCGAACGGCTGGTGTTCCGGCCGCTGCGCCGGACCGACCCCTCGACCCTGCTCGTCTCGTCCTTCGCGCTCAGCGTGCTGTTTCAGCAGACGATCATGCTGATCTACAACAGCCGTCCGAAATCGATCGAGTTCGGCGGCTCCCTCGCGGCGGCGGTGAACATCATGGGGCTGCGGGTTCCCGGGGTACAGCTGCTCACCATGGCAACCACGCTCGTTGCCGGGACGGCGCTCGTCCTGTTCCTGCGCCGCACCACGCTCGGCATCGAGATCCGGGCGTCGGCGGAGGACTTCTCGATGGCGCAGATGTTGGGTGTGCGCGCCAACCGTGTCATTGCGGTCAGCTTTGGGATCAGCGGCCTGCTCGGCGCGCTCGTCTCCCTGCTGCTCGTCGTGCAGACCGGAACGCTCGACTACCGCATGGGCATCATGCCGGTGATCTACGGCTTCTTCGCCACCGTCATCGGCGGAATGGGAAGCCTGCCGGCGGCTGCACTCGGCGGTTTCCTCGTGGGCGCCGCCAGCCAATTGCTCCAGGCGTGGCTGCCGGCCGACCTGCGGCCGTTCCGCGATGCGTTCGTATTCGGGCTGGTCATCGTGGTGCTTCTGTTCCGCCCCGAGGGGCTGGCGCGTCCACGCACCGCACGCGAGCGCGTGTAACATGTCGCGTGTCCGTCATCGGTTGGTCGAAGTCGCGGCTTATCTTTGGAGCGTCCTCACGCTTGCGGTGCCGCTGGGAATTCTCGTGATCCTGTTGTCGCTGACCGGCTCTCTGGCCGTCGAGCAGACGGTCATCGAGGCGCTGATCAAGATCGTCGCGGTCGTGGGCCTTTACATCTTCATCGGCAACTCCGGCATCATGTCGTTCGGTCATGTCGCCTTCATGGGCATAGGCGCCTACGCGGCGGCCTGGCAGACCTGCTGCCCGATGCTCAAGCCGATCGTCATGTCGGGGCTGCCGGATTTTCTGCTGCAGAACACGGTGCCCGATTTCCCGGCGAGCGTCGTGTCGGGCGTCGTCGCTGCGGCCGCCGCGCTGGTCGCCGGAGCCGTGATCATGCGCGTCAACGGCATCGCGGCGAGCATCGCGAGCTTCGCGCTGCTGTTCATCTTCAACGTGATCTACTCGAACACAGACCGCTACACCCAGGGCGTGGGGTCCATCGTCGGGCTGCCGACCTACGTCACCCCCGCGGTCGGATATGCGTGGGCCTGTTCCGCGATCGCTCTTGCCTGCCTCTATCGACGGTCCCGATTTGGGGTGGCGCTGCGCGCGTGCCGGGAGGACGAGGTCGCCGCGAAGGCCGCGGGCATCAACGTCTATGCGCAGCGGCTCATCGCCTTCGTGCTCAGCGCCTTTCTGCTCGGCATCAGCGGCGCGCTTTACGGGAGCCTGCTCGGAACCATCTCGGTCGACACCTTCTTCCTCGACATGACGTTCATGCTCGTGGCCATGCTGGTGGTCGGTGGTGTCCGTTCCGTCGCCGGCGCGGTGGTCGGCGTGACGGCGGTGTCGGCGGTGGTGGAGATTTTCCGTCAGCTGCAGAACGGCATCGACATCGCCGCCCTGCACGTCTCGATTCCTGCCGGCCTGCAGGGCATCGCGCTCGCTCTGTTCATGCTGGTCGTGCTGATTTTCAGGCGCGAGGGCATTACGGGCGGCCACGAGTTCGCGTTGCCGGCCGCGCTGCGACACGCCATCCTGACGACGGGGCGGCTCGGCAAAGCCATGCCGCCGGCCGTGCCGGAGAGCGCCGGGTCCCCGATTCCTACGGCGCGATCAAGCGATCGATCGTGATCGGAAACTTGCGCGCCCGGATTCCGGTCGCATGCCAGACCGCATTGGCGACCGCACCGGCGGTGCCGGTAACCCCAATCTCACCCACGCCCTTGATGCCGAGGGCGTTGACGTGCGGGTCGCGCTCCTCGACGAGGATGGCTTCGAGCGACGGCACGTCCGCATTCACGGGAATGTGGTATTCGCCGAGGTTCGGGTTCATCGGGCGGCCGGAGCGCCGATCCATGATGGCCTGCTCGTGCAGGGTGAACGAGACGCCCCAGATCATTCCGCCGCAGAGCTGACTTTGCACCATGCGGGGGTTGATGATCCGGCCCGCCGCAAACGCCCCGATCACCCGGGTCACCCGCATCTGGCCGAGATCGGGATCGACTTTGACCTCGGCAAAGACCGCGCCGTGCGCATGCATGGCGTAGGTCGATTGCGCCGCCGGATCGGCCGCGCTCCTTCCCTTGCCTTCGATCTCGGCGAGACCTGCGCGGCCCAGAATGTCCGCATAGCTCTCGCTACGGCTCTCGTCGTCGCGGCGGAACAAGCGACCGCCGCGCGCAATGACGCCGGCATTTCCGGCCCCGAACAGCGGCGAGCGATCGTCGCGGGTCGCGAGGTCGGCGAGCCTGGCGACGACGTCGGCTCCGGCATTGTGGATCGCCATGCCGGCGGTCGCGGTGTGGGCGGACCCGCCTGCAATGCCGGCATCGGGAAGGTCGGACGTTCCGGAGCGAAACTCGACCCGATCGAGATCGAGGGCGAGGGCGTCGGCGGCGATTTGCGCGAGCGCGGTCCAGGCGCCCTGGCCCATGTCGTGCGCTCCGATCGCCACCACCCCGTTGCCGTCCCGTCGCAGCACGGCTTTCGCTTCGGCCTGGAACATGAGAGCCGGGAACGTCGCCGTTCCGACCCCCCAGCCGACCAGCAGTCCGCCGTCGTCCCGCATCTGACGCGGAGCGAGCGGGCGCTCCTTCCAGCCGAAGCGTTCCGCGCCGCGGGTGTAGCAGTCGCGCAACGCCTTCGAGGAGAACGGCTTGCCGGAGATCGGCTCGACCTCGGCATAGTTCGCGAGCCGAAACGCCAGCGGGTCCATCCCGCAGGCCTGCGCCATTTCGTCGATGGCGCTCTCGAGCGCGATGGAGCCGGTCGCCTCGCCCGGGGCGCGCATGAACAGCGGCGTTCCGGTGTCGTTGCGAACCGCTTCGTGGGACGTGGAGATTGCGGCGCTGGCATAGAGCGTGTGCGAAATGTCGGAGGCGGGTTCGAAGAAATCGTCGAAGGTGCTGCTCGTCGTCTTCGTCCGATGTTCGAGCGCCGTCAGCTTGCCGTCCGTGTCGGCACCCAGCCGCAAGGTCTGCCGCGTCGGGGGTCGGTGGCCCACCGGGCCGTACATATGCTCGCGGCGGAGCACCAGCTTGACGGGCTTTCCGACCATGCGGGCCGCCATGACGCCGAGTACCTGTGGTCCGGAGATCAGGCCCTTCGAGCCGAAGCCGCCGCCGAGATAGGGGCTGCGGATGTGGATCTTGTCCGGCGAAATTCCGAACAGTCCCGCGAGCCGTCCCTGCGCCATGACGAGGCCCTGGCTCGGGGTGTCGATGGAGAGCGCATCCCCATCCCATGCCGCGACGATCGCATGCGGCTCCAAGGCATTGTGATATTGCGGCGCGGTCTCGTACGTCGCCTCGATCTGTTTCGAGGCCGCGGCGAAACCAGCCGCCACGTCGCCATGCTGGACCGCTGCCGGATTTCCGATCCCGACCCCTGGCGGAACGAATGCCTTGTCGGCGTCGAGCCCGACTCGCGCGGGCTCGACGTCATAACGGGGCGCCAGGAGCGCGGCCGCTTCGGTTGCGGCCTCGAGCGATTGTGCGATGACGACAGCGATCGGCTGGTTGGCGTAACGGATCCGATCGCTCTGCAGCAGGTCGAGCCGAAACATGAACGGATTCGTCTTGTCGTCCGGGTCTTGCGCGAGGCGCGGCTTGTTGGCTGGCGTCATCACCTCGACCACGCCAGGGTGGGATTTCGCGGCCTTCACATCGAGAAACGTGACGCGGCCGCGCGCGATGCTGCTCACGGCGAGAACCGCGTAGAGCATCCCGGGGGGATGATGGTCGGCAGCGTAGCGCGCTGCACCCGTGACCTTGAGGACGCCCTCGCGACGGGTGAGGGGCTGACCGATGTTGGAGCCATGACGAACGTGCGCGGGCGCCTGCGAAAGGGCGATCTCAGGCATGGAGGACGTCTCCGGACGTATGAGCGAAGGGGGAGGCGGGGAGGGCAGGCATGCGCGCGGGCGTGCCGGCTGCAGCGAGCGAGAGGGCGCGCGTTATGAGTCGCCGGGCGAGCTCGATCTTGAAGCCGTTGTCGCCGCAGGGCTCGGCTCCAGCGAGCGCCGCGTCCGCGGCACGCCGGAACAGGGCGGCATCTGGGCGGCCTGCGCGGAGTATCTCCTCCGCCTCGCGGGCGCGCCAGGGTTTTGACGCAACGCCGCCGAGCGCAAGGCGCGCCTGCGAAATCGTTTGCCCTTCGAGGTCGAGGGCGGCTGCGGCAGATACGACCGCAAAGGCGTAGGAGGTGCGCTCGCGGACCTTCAGGTAGCGCGCATAGCGAGCAAAAGCTGCCGCGGTTGCCGGCAAACGCACGGCGACGATCAACTCGCCGGGCTCGAGCACGGTCTCTCGGTCAGGGGTGCTGTCCGGTAAACGATAGAGCTCTTCCAGGAGGATCTCCCGTCGTCCCGCTTTGCCTTCGGTCTCGACCACGGCGTCGAGCGCGACCAGAGGAACGCAAAAGTCAGAGGGGTGGGTCGCGACACAGCTTTCGCTCCAGCCCAAGACCGCGTGAAGCCTGTTGTCGCCGTGGCGCGCGTCGCATCCCGTGCCGGGATGACGTTTGTTGCAGGCGCTCGCTACGTCGTAGAAATAAGGACAGCGCGTCCGCTGCATGAGATTGCCGCCGGTGGTTGCGGCGTTACGGAGTTGCGCCGACGCTCCCGACAGCAGCGCCTCGGCCACCGCGGGGAATTGCCGGGAAAAAGCCGCGTCTCGTGCGAGATCGGCGTTGCGGACGAGTGCGCCGATCCGCATGCCGCCATCCGAAAGCGTCTCGATCCGATCGAGGCCGGGCAGATGGCTGATGTCGACAAGCAGTCCCGGGCGGGTGACGCCGCCCTTCATGAGGTCGAGCAGGTTGGTGCCGGCGGCCAGATAGGCGGCGCCCGGTGCGGCGGCGGCGGCGACGGCATCCCGCAGCGTCGCCGGCCTCACATATTCGAAGGTATTCATGCGACCTCCTTTCGGCCGGCCGCGGCGATGACCTTTTGAGCTTCGAGCACCGCCTCGGTAATTCCCTGATAGGCGCCGCATCGACAGAGGTTGCCGCTCATGCCTTCACGCACCCGTTCCGGATCGTCGCCGGCCTGTCCTTCCTCGATCAGCCCGATCGCGCTCATGATCTGGCCGGGCGTGCAGAACCCGCATTGCAGGCCGTCATGGGAGAGAAACGCCTCCTGCACCGGATGAAGCCGCCCGGCTTCGGCGACCCCTTCGATGGTCCGGACGTCGGCGCGGTCGTGACTGATCGCGAGCGCAAGGCAGGAGTTGATGCGGCGTCCATCGACGATCACCGTGCACGCACCGCATTGGCCGCGGTCGCAGCCTTTCTTGGTTCCCGTCAATTCCAGGCGTTCGCGAAGAACATCCAGAAGCGTGACCCGAGGGTCATCGAGCTGGATCGTTCTCGCGACGCCGTTCACCGTGAGGGTCATCGGAAAGCTCATGCCGCGCTCCGTGGGTGGTTCGGTTGATCGCTGGACCGGCCGCAGACGCTGGCAGTCCATTGGTGTTGGTGGCTATGGCAGCTGTTCAGCCGTCAAAAATCGTGGCGAAAGAAGACCTTGGCGCAGACCTGAAGCCCGGCCTGCGCGTTGCGCGGTGAATAGTTCGACGCGAGTGCTATGTATCACCATGGGTTGCGTTCGGCATATACGGAGGGTGCCTCCGCTTTACAAGGGGCGGCGGTCGCGATGAGAACCTTGGAAAAAATCCCGCGAAAGCCTCGCGCCGACGCCGTTCGCAATCGCGAACGGGTCCTCGATGCGGCCAAGGCGGTTTTCAGCGTGGGCGGCCCGGAAGCCAGCCTCGAAGCGGTCGCGCGCACAGCCGGCGTCGGCATCGGCACGCTCTATCGGCATTTTCCCACGCGCGAATCCCTGTTCGAGGCGGTCTACCGCCGCGAGGTGGAGCACCTCGCCGGCCTGGCCGAAGAGTTGAAACAGGAAGCGAATCCCGTGGCCGCGCTGCGGCACTGGATGCACTCCAATGTGAGGTTCGTTGCCACCAAAAAGGGCATGTCGGCCGCGCTTGCGCTCGCGGCCTACAAGAATACGGAACTCTATTCCTACTCGTTCGATCGCTTGACACGGGCGGTCGACGGACTGCTGGACCGGGCGATCGCGGCGGGCCAGATTCGCAGCGACATAAGTGCCGAAGAGCTGCTGCGCGCCCTCGTCGGCATATGCTACCTGCACGACCAGCCCGGCTGGCAAGCAAGTGTCCTGCGGCTTGTCGATGTCGTGGTCGACGGCCTGCGCACACAGCCCGCCAAACCTCGCGCCCGCGCAAAGCAAAAAAAATAGTCATGGTGCGTGCTGGCAAGCGGGTGTTGCGCTGTGTCGCGCACGAGCTATTGCTCTTGTGCGATAGGATTGACAACCAGCCCATTCAGCCATTGGGGGAGAAATGCCGATGCGGATCGTCGCGCTCGAGGAGCACTTTTCAGTTCCGGCCTTGGTACGACGCATCGATCCCAGCGTGATCAGCCGCCGCGGCTATCGCGGCAGAAAGCTTCCGGCGGACGGTCCGAGCCCTTTCGACCTGCTGCCCGAAATCGGCGAGCGGCGATTGCAGTCGATGGATGCCAACGGCATCACGGTGCAGGTCCTCTCCAACAGCGGGCCCGGACCGGACCTGGTTTCCGGCCCAGACGGCGTCGGCATGGCCGTTGAAATGAACGAGCACCTGGCGGCCGCCATTGCGAGCCACCCCGATCGCTTTGCGGGCTTCGCCACGTTGCCGATGCAGAGCCCCGATGCCGCCGCAGCCGAGATGGTGCGCGCCGTAAAGACGCACGGATTCGTGGGGGCGCTGATCAACGGCACCACGAACGGCCTCTTCCTGGACCACCCGAGCTATGACGGGTTGCTCGCGGCGGCCGTGGAGCTCGACGTTCCGATCTATGTTCATCCGCATCTTCCGCCCGAAACCGTGCGGCAGGCCTATTTTTCAGACCTTCCTGCGGGGGCCGGCCGCGTATTGGAAAGCGCTGGATGGGGTTGGCATTCGGAGACCGCGATCCACCTGTTGCGGATGGTCGTTGCCGGGACCCTCGACCGGCATCCCCGGCTCAAGCTGATCATCGGCCACATGGGTGAGATGTTGCCGATGATGCTGGCGCGCGCCGACGAGGTCTTCGCACTCGAGATCGATCACCTCAGTCGGCCGATCAGCCGCGCCATCCTCGATCAAGTGTGGCTGACCACCAGCGGCGTTTTCACCGAGCCGCCGTTCCTCGCCGCGCTGCTGACGTTCGGTATCGACCGCATCATGTTCTCGGTCGACTATCCTTACACACCGAACGCGAACGGCCGGCTGTTTCTCGACCGGCTTTCGCTGTCTCCGACGGACATGGCAAAGCTGTGCCATGGCAATGCCGACGCTTTGCTAAAATTGAAGCACCGGGCGTGATCAGGCGCGGCTGCGGCCGGCGTCCCGCTCGCTGGACCTCAGTCTTGCAGATGCTTGAACAGCTGCAGCGAGCGTCCGGCCAACTCTGCGATTTCTCCGCTCTTGAGCTGCCGTCGCTCGGTGGATGAGGCCACGGCCGCCTGACTGGTGTCCAAAAGCCTCTCCCAACTCAGCCCGCCCGTGCTCATCGGGACCGTGAATTTCACCGGCTCATAATGCGCATTCACGATGAGCAGCAGCGTGACATCCGATCCCTTGAGGCCGATGCCGCTGACCGGTGCGCGTCCGTCGAGCATGACGCCGAAACAGCGCGAGATCGGATTGTCCCAGTCGCTGTCTTTCATTTCGACGCCGGTCGGGCTGATCCACGTCGCATCTTTCAACCCCAACTCGTCGTTCCAAAGTCCGGTCAGGAACCGGCGCCTCCGCAGGATCGGATATTCTTTCCTCAGCGCAATGAGGCGCTTGGTGAATTCCCGCAATGCGACCTTGTCGTCGTCGAGTTTCCAGTCGACCCAGCTGATCTCATTGTCCTGGCAATAGGCATTGTTGTTGCCGTGCTGCGTCCTCCCGAATTCATCGCCGGCGAGAAGCATGGGCGTTCCCTGGGACAGCAGCAACGTGGTGAGCAAATTGCGTTTCTGCTGTTCGCGCAGCGCCACGATCTCCTGTTTTGACGTCGGCCCCTCCACGCCATGGTTCCAGCTGTTGTTATGCGTCGTGCCGTCCTTGCTGTCTTCGTGATTGGCCTCGTTGTGCTTGTCGTTGTAGCTCACGAGATCGTTCAGCGTGAATCCGTCGTGTGCGGTGACGAAGTTGACGCTGGCCCATGGCTTGCGTCCCCTCCGGTTGAACAGATCGGCGGAGGCCGTGATCCGGGTCGCGAAATCGGAAACTTGTCCATCGTCGCCCTTCCAGAACCGGCGCACCGTATCGCGGTAGCGGTCGTTCCACTCGGCCCAGCCCGGGGGGAACTTGCCCACCTGATATCCTCCGGGGCCGCAGTCCCAGGGTTCTGCGATCAGCTTCACGGAGGAGAGGATCGGATCCTGACGGCACGAATCCAGGAATCCACCGCCCTCGTCGAAGCCATTGGGCTCGCGGGCGAGGATGGTTCCGAGATCGAAGCGGAAGCCATCCACGTGCATCTCCTGGACCCAATAGCGAAGACTGTCCGTCACCATTTGCAGCACGCGCTGGTGGGAGAGATTCAGCGTATTTCCCGTGCCCGCGTCGTTGATGTAGAAGCGCTGAGACTCGGGGGACAGCCGGTAGTACGACGAATTGCATATGCCCCGGAATGAGAGGGTAGGGCCCTTCTCGTTGCCCTCCGCGGTGTGGTTGTAGACCACGTCGAGAATGACCTCCATGCCTGCATCATGCAGACGGGCGACCATTTCCTTGAATTCGGAAAACGCAAAGTCAGGAACGCTGGCGTAACGCCGCGACGGCGAGAAGAAGCCGATCGTGTTGTAGCCCCAGTAATTGGTCAGGTCGTTCTGCAGCAGATATCCATCGGTCACGAACGAATGGACGGGCAGCAGTTCGATGGCGGTGACGCCGAGCGACTTGAGATATTTGAGGACGCTGGGTTCGACCAACCCGCGAAAGCTGCCGCGGGTGGCCTCGGGGACGTCCGGATTCAGGATCGTATATCCCCGCACGTGCGTTTCATAGATGATGGTCTGATCCCACGGCGTACGAGGCGGGCGGTCGTCGCCCCAGGTGAACGCCGGATCGACTACGCGGCATTTCGTGATGAACGGCGCGCTGTCGCGGCGGTCGAACGTGGTGTCGTCGCCGGTCTCGAGCTGATAACCGAACAGTTCGGGCCGCCAGTCGATCTGCCCGGACAGCGCCTTCGCGTAGGGGTCGATGACGAGCTTGTTGGGGTTGAAGCGCAGGCCGTTCTCCGGCTCGTAGGGGCCGTGGACCCGATATCCGTAGATAGTCCCGGGACGCGCCTCCGGCACAAATCCGTGCCAAACTTCGTCGGTGTATTCGGGGAGTTCCACGCGCTCCAATTCTTTGGCGCCGAACTCATCGAACAGGCAGAGCTCGACCTTGGTGGCGTTCGCCGAGAACAGCGCGAAATTGACCCCGAGGCCGGTCCATGTGGCACCGAGCGGATGCGGAGAGCCCTCTCCCAACTTGCTGCGAATCACCGCTGGCATTTCGTAGGCGGACCGTAGGTGATGTTTCGGCGGTCTTCTCGGCTTGATGGGATTTGCTGACATGCCGCCTGCGCTTCTCGTGGGTGACCTCATAACGCGCTCGTGCCCGCTTGGTTCATGTCGGCCCCCGATTTAGGTCACCAAGCAAGACAGGGTCGCAGAGGGTGTCAGGGTTTAGCGCGGGCATTTCAGACGCTCGCCAGAAGCGCCACGGGAAGACCGTCGAGGACGCTTTCGAGAACCATCGCGGAAGGTTCGAGCAGCCCTCCGGTCAATTCGTTCCTGACCGGGGTTTCGGGGGCGAATGGAAGCAGGAGATGCGTGCCGGCCCAGGCCGCTGCGGGGATTGTGAGGCTATCATTGCGATCGAGAAGGCGCGTCGGATGCCGAACCGCGACCGTGACTGCGATCTGGGATTGATGGCGCCTGGCAAATGCGATGACATGGTCTGACGCGGGCCCGTTTACGGTCAACGGCGTATATGTGCCGTCCGAGAACAGGCGCGGATGGGCGCGCCGCAGCGCGAGGCTTCCCGCGATGACGGCCTGCTTGATGCGGCCGTCACGCCAGCCATGTGCAAGCGTCCCGATATCGACCCCCGAGGCCAGTGCGATCGCCCTGGCGGCGAAATCCACCGGCCGGCGGTTGTCCGGATCCACCAGGCTGAAGTCCCAGAAATCCGTTCCCTGATAGAAGTCGGGAATCCCCGGCGAAGTGATCTTCAATAATGCCTGCGTCAAACCGTTCACCGCCCCGGGTGCTGCGATCCGATCGGCAAACGCGGCGATGTCGGCCAACAAGGCGGAAGACGGGTCGGCAAACATCCTCAGCAGAAAGTCGTGCGCGGCCAATTCATAGGCCTCGTCCGGATCGGCCCACTCGGTTGCGAGCTTGGCCTCGCGCAGCGCCTTGGTCTGCCACTCTGCCAGACGGCGGGCGAAGCCGTCGCATCCCGCCCGGTCGCCCGCCGAGAGGTCAGTCGGCCACGCGCCGACCATCATCTGAAAAAGAATCGCGGCGTCTGCCGACGAAACGGTCGCACGGCCGTTGCCGCGATATTCTGCACTTTGCGCCATCCACCGGCTGAGCACCGCTGTCCATTCGTCTGGAATTTCGCTGAGCACGGCCAGCCGTGCCCGAACGTCCTCGCCGCGTTTATGATCGTGGGTCGCGGTTGCCAAGAGGCTGTGCGGGTACAGGTCCGCGCGCAGCTTCGAAGCGTGATGGAAATCGGTAATGCTCATCGCAAGGCGGTCGGGTCTGAAACCGACGTCGACCCGCGACAGCAGAGCCCCGTAGCGATAGAAGGCGGTGTCCTCTACGGCCTTCGCCGCGAGGGGCGCGCTGAGCTGGCGAAACCGCCGGATCGCCTCGACCCGGCGAGGTGTCGGGCCGATGGAGCCGCCCGAGCCCAGCCAGTCACCGACGCGGCGCACCACGTCGCGATCGACCCGCAGGCAGGTCTGCTGCGCACGCCTTACGGCGGCCGCGAGCTCCGCCTGCGATTCCTCATGGGCATCGTAAGTCCGGTAAATCCTCATGCCCACGAGGATCTCGATGACCGAACGCCGGATTGCCGGTCGGCTGATGTCGCACAAAGGGAACTGGTCTCGCGCGAAACGGTGCAGCGCGAAAACCAGTCCCCGCAGCTGAGCGGAAAAGCTCCGATCAAGCATCTCTCGGCGCGCAGTCTGCTCTTCACTGAAGAAATGTTCTGGGCGGCCGCTGACGTTCTCCCATAGTCGGCCGAGTGGAGCAGCACCTATCGGATCATGGAGCACGGCCGAAATCTCCTCCATGAAATCGTAGCCCGTCGTCCCGTCGCAATCCCAGTCCGCCGGCAGACGTTCGCCAGCTCCCAGGATTTTTTCCACCACGATGTAGGCACGCTCCGCACCGGGTGCGGAACGACTTTGCGCGCTCCGTCCATCGAGGTGCCCGCGAAGCATGAGGCAGTAGGCCTTGGGGTCGGTGAGTCCGTCGACGTGATCGACCCGAAAGCCGTCGATGAGTCCGTCCGCAAAGAGCGCGAGCGACTTGCCATGGACGGCCGCGAAGACCTCCTCCTCCTCGACACGAAGGGCCGCCAGCTCGTTGATGTCGAAGAAACGTCGCCAATTGATCTCGTCGTTCGCCACCCGCCACCATGCCAGCCGATAGTTTTGTCGTTCCAGCAGGGCCCGCAACCGGCTCTGTCCTTCCGCCGAGCGAGGGTCGATGCGGTCGAGCTCGCTTGCCGAGGCCGTGGGCGCGGTCTCGGGTGCGAGCGGAAGGATGTGGTCGAAATACTTGATGCAATGCGGGCCTTCGCCGTCGGTCTCGGTCTCGCGGGACAGCGTAAGCTCGCCGTCGCGCAGCGCGGCGCCGAGGGAGCGACCGAGCAGGGGGACGAGCACTTTGCCGTGCAGCGTCGGGTCCTCCGGCTTCCAGTCGATGTCGAAATAGCGCGCATAGTGGCTCTGTGGGCCGTGCATGAGCACGTCGTGCCACCACCGGTTCTGCGTTCCGACCGCCATGTGGTTGGGAACGATGTCGACGATCAGTCCGAGTCCGGCGTCATGGAGCGCCGCCGCCAGCCGGCGAAAGGCAACCTCGCCGCCGAGGTCGGGATTGACTTCCGTGGGATCGACGACGTCATACCCGTGCTGAGATCCGGGCCGTGCCGTCAGGATGGGCGATGAATAGACATGGCTGATGCCCAACGCCACAAGATAGGGAATGATCGGCAGCGCATCCTCGAACGTGAAATCGCGATGGAATTGAAGCCGCATGGTGGCGCGGGGCATCCTCATGGCCCCCTCCGCTGGCGCAACAAACCGGTGCGGCGCACCACCTCTGGGCGGCTGCACAACTCCGATGCGTCGGCCGCGTAACGTCGGCGCCAATTCGGATGCTCGGTGGTGGTGCCCGGGAGATTGGGCTGGTCGGTCAGGCCAAGCAGATCTTCGAGAGGCACCAGAGCAAGCTCGGATCGGGTGTCGGCGACGAACCGCACTGCCGCGTCGACGACCGTTTCCGGCGCGATCGGAGCCTCACCGCATGCAGCGCCGGCGGCGCGGAATGCTTCCCACAATTGCAGGCGGTCAGGGTCGCGCTGCCGCTTCTCTTCATCCTCGGCGCTCGTTCCGGCCCCGCCGCCACAACGGAAGCGTGTCTCGATATCCGCGCCCTGCCACCAGCCGGCGACGGTTGGCAGGTCGTGGGTGGTGGTCATCGCGGCTGCCTGGGCGTCCCAGTCGGGCGGCGGGCGAAACTCACCGTCCTCGCGTTCGAACCACAGGACGCGCATGCCCGAGATGCCCGCACTCATCAGCTCTTGCTGAAATCCTTCCGGAACGGTGCCGAGGTCTTCAGCAATGATGATGGCGCGGTGGCGGTGGGATTCGAGCCGCAGCAGGCGCATCAGGTCCACGCTCGGATATTGCAGGTAGGCTCCCTGCGCAGGCGACGCCCCCTCCGGGACCAGCCACAGTCGCGTCAGTCCCATGGCGTGATCGATGCGCACGCCGCCCGCATTTCGCAGAACGGCGCGGACCGTCGCGAGAAAGGGGGCGAAGCCGGTGGTGCCGAGGGCCTGAGGTGAGAACGTCGTAAGCCCCCAATCCTGTCCGCGCGGATTGTAGAGGTCCGGTGGCGCGCCGACATTCAGGCCAACGACGAGATCGTGCTGTTGCGACCACGCATGGCTGCCGCCGGCGTCCATCCCGATCGCCATGTCGGCAATCAGGCCGATGCCCATTCCTGCGGAACGCGCACGATCCTGAGCCGCGGCGAATGAAGCATCGCTCACCCATTGCAGGAAAACGTGAAATGCAATTTCCCTGGCATGAGTCCGTGAAAACCGTTTCACCTCCACGCTGCCGAGGTCCTGCCAGTGCCTCGCCCAGCTGCGCCAATTGGAACGCGTGGGATCCGCCTGGCGCTGGAAGGCGTGGAGCGCCTCGAACGTAGCATGGTTCTCGAGCAGCGCGCCGCCGCGCGCCCGAAAGCTGCCGAAAGCGCGACCGAGTTCACTGGTGGTGTGGGTTTTCCAGAACGCGTCGAACAGAGTGCGCAGCAGCTCCAGCTTGGCGGCGCTCGATTCCGGCCAGTCGATGAGGTCCGGCGACTCCAGCCGGCTCGACCGGACTGTGAGGTCATGCGCCTGCGCGGCGGACCCGACAAGCGCCTCGCCGAACAGAATGCTCGGGTCGGCGTAGACCGGGTTTAGAAACAGCCGGCTCGACGGCGAATAAGGTCCGTAATGCGTGGGGACCGCGGTGAACATCGCATGGGTCGGACTCAAGGCGATGGCGTCCGCGCCGCACTGGGCGGCCTTCTCGCAAAAGGCGATCAGGCCGCCGGCATCGCCGATCCCGAGGTCGCCACGGTGCCGCAGGGCATAAAGTTGAACGGCCATGCCCCAGCTTCGCGGGCGCTGAACCAGATCGGCCGGGGCGAGACACCTCGGTGGCGCAACGGCGAGGGTGATGGTGCGCTCCCCGAGATGGACTCGGTGATAGCCGGGGTCGCCGGGGGCTGAAAGCGAGACGCGATCGCCTTCGCGCCGCAGCCGCAGGTCGATCCGCACGCCGCTCTCGAGCTCCAGGATCGCCGTGGTGGCAGCGGTTTCATCGCGCAGCGATACCGGCTCTCCCGCCATCGCAGTGATGAAGGTCCGGTGCGCGAGCGCGCCTTGATAGATCGCAAGCCGTTCCCGGCTTTCGGCCAACTCCGATGCGGTTTCGCAGGGGAACCCCAGGGCCGCTAATATCGGGATCAGCGCGAAAGAGCTGACGACCTGGGGCTCCTTGGCTGCGTTGGTCCACTCCACGGCAATGCCGGCCGCGCGGGCGAGGTCGCGAATGGCGTCGTCATCTCTCATGGCCGCGCGTCCAGGAACGCGATCGTGGTGAGAGCGGGGATCGTGCCGGAGCGTGCGCGCTGCGCCGCGCCGGCTTCGCTCTCGAACAACACGGCGCCATGGTCTCGAGCGAGCAAGTCGGAGTCCGTCGCCGTTTCGGTCATGCCCAGATTGCAGGCCAGGGTGAGAACTGCGCCATCCCCGAGGCGCCAGCGCGCCAGCACTGCCGCCGTGCCGGCTGCGGTCGCGCCGATCGATTTTGCGCCGGGCAGCCGAGGGACGATGTGAGCCGCCCTTATTGCAAGAAGCTGCCGATAATATGCGCGCCGTTCTGCTGCGCGCTCTGGATCCGGCTGTGGAATCGAATGCTCGAACGTCGCCACATCATTGGGGTCGGGAATTTTCTCGCGCCGGGAGGGGTCGGCAAAATCGGGGAATCTGGCAAACTCCCGCCTGCGGCCCTCGCGCACGGCATCGGCGAGCTCGCCGTGGTGGTCGGTGAAGAAGCAGAACGGGGTTTTGCTCGCATCCTCCTCCCCCATGAAGATGAGCGGAATTTGCGGCGCCAGCAGCTGCACGGCAATCGCGGCCTCGATCGCCTTCGGGGAGGAAAGCACGGTCAGGCGCTCGCCGAACGCGCGATTTCCGATCTGGTCGTGATTTTGCAGAAATGTCACGAACGCCGAGGGCGGCAGGTCGCCGCTCGGCGTGCCCCGGCCTTGTCCCTCGCGATGCATCGATGGCTCGCCCTGGAAGACGAATCCCTCGGCAAGCGCGCGCGCCAGCTTTACGGCGCCGTCCCGCGCGAAGTCCTCGTAATATCCCTCGTGCTCGCCGGTGAGCATTGCGTGCAGCACGTGATGCACATCGTCGTTCCACTGGGCATCGAAGTCGCCGCGCAGGTGTGCCGCCGCATTGGCCTCGTTTTCCAGCACGAGATGAACGTGGCGGCCGGGCTCGACGGTGGTACGTACGGCATGGGCCATCTCGTCGAGCCAGTCGCTTTCGCTGATGGCATGGACAGCGTCGAAGCGCAGTCCGTCGAACCGATACTCCATCAGCCAATAGATCGCGTTTTCCGTGAAAAACTGCCTCACCTCCGGCCGTCGGAAGTCGATCGCCGACCCCCACGGCGTCTTGAGGTCGTCGCGAAAAAACTGCGGTGCATAGGAATTGAGGTAGTTCCCGTCCGGTCCGAAGTGGTTGTAGACGACGTCCAGAAAGATCATCAGCCCGTGCGCGTGGGCTGCGTCGACCAACGCCTTGAGATCGTCGGGACTGCCGTAAGCAGCATCCGGGGCATACGGCAGAACGCCGTCATAGCCCCAGTTTCGCCGCCCGGGGAAGTCGTTCACCGGCATCAGCTCGATGGCGGTCACGCCGAGGGCGGCGAGGTGAGGGAGTTCCTTCTCGACGCCACGAAACCCTCCCAGCAGACCAGCGTGTAGTTCGTAAAGCACGGCCTCATGCCACGGGCGGCCGCGCCAAGGGGTTCGCCAAGGATAGGCGGCCGGATCGATGACCCGGCTCCAATCATGCACATCCATGGACTGTGCGCGGGAGGCGGGGTCGGGGACCGCGAGGCCGTTGTCGAGTTGATAGCGATAGCGCGTGCCGGCCCCGCACGGGACTTCGACCGCAAAGGTCCCGTCGGATCTCAGCGTCATCGGGAAAGCGTCGCCGCCATCGAGTTCCAACGAAACGGCTTGCTGGGCGGGCGCGAAAAGCACAAATCGAGTCAGCCCGGGTCCGATGAGGTCGGCGCCGAACGGCAGGGTGCGATGAAAACGATCGGTCATCACGCAGTCCAGGATCGCAGGATGGATCTCCTGCGTGGATCCGCGCGCAGGGGAGACCCCGAGGTCACGGCGTGCATCGCGTCAGCTCCGCGGTTTGAGCATCAGGATCGCAAGCGGCGGCACCAACAAGGACAGCGACTGCTGTTCTCCATGGCTGGACACCTGCTCGGCGACAACGCCACCGCCGTTCCCCTGGTTCGAGCCGCCATAGAGCTGAGAGTCGCTGTTGAAGATTTCGTCCCATCGGCCGGATTCGGGAACGCCGATCCGATACGACGCGCGAACCACCGGCGTCATGTTGCAGACGACGAGAATGGGGGATGCTTCGCCCGCGGCGAGACGCAGAAACGCGAAGACGGAGTTGGCCGTATCGTCTCCGATGACCCAGCGGAACCCGCGCGGTTCGCTGTCATGACGATGCAAGGCGCCCTCCCTCGCATAGAGGCGATTGAGGTCGCGCACCATGCGCTGGAGGCCGCCGGATTCCTGGGTGTCGATCCGATACCATTCCAGGCCGTGGTCATGAGACCACTCGTGCTCCTGCGCGAACTCGCCGCCCATGAACAGCAGCTTCTTGCCCGGATGCGCCCACATGAAGCTCAGATACGCGCGCAAGTTGGCGAACCGTTGCCAATGGTCGCCGGGCATCTTGCCGATCAGGGATCGTTTGCCGTGGACCACCTCGTCATGGGACAGCGGCAGGATGAACCGCTCCGAAAAACCGTACAGGAGGCCGAACGTGAAATCGTCGTGGTGGAATTGGCGGTGAACGGACTCGCGGCTCATGTAGAGCAACGTGTCGTGCATCCAGCCCATGTTCCATTTGTAAGAGAAGCCGAGCCCACCCTCCGACACCGGACGGGTGACGCCGGGCCACGCCGTCGACTCCTCGGCAATGGTGATGGCGCCAGGGCAGCGTTCGGCCACGACGGCGTTGAGATGGCGGAGGAAGGCGATCGCCTCGAGGTTCTCGCGTCCGCCGAATGCGTTGGGGATCCATTCGCCGGGGTTGCGGCTATAGTCGCGATAGAGCATCGAGGCCACGGCGTCGACGCGCAACCCGTCGACGTGGAACGTGTCGAGCCAGTAAACGGCGCTGGCGATCAGGAACCCCTGAACTTCCGGGCGCCCGAAGTTGTAAATGAGCGTGTTCCAGTCGCGATGAAAGCCCTCGCGGGGATCGAGGTGCTCATAGAGCGCCGTGCCGTCGAACCGGGCGAGGCCGTGCGCGTCGTCGGGAAAGTGGGCCGGCACCCAGTCGAGAATGACGCCGAGGCCTGCCGCGTGCATCGCGTCGACGAAGCGTGCGAAGGCCTCGGGCGGGCCGTATCGGGCGGTTGGAGCGAACAGTCCGATCGGCTGATATCCCCAGGAGCCGCCGAACGGATATTCGGTGATCGGCATCAGCTCCACATGGGTGAATCCCATCTCCTGGACATACGGGATCAGGCGCCGGATCGCTTCGTCCCATGCCGTGTCCCCTTCCGAGACGGCCGGCAGCCATGAGCCGAGATGCACCTCGTAGATGGAGATCGGGGCTTGCGGCCCCTGAAGGGCAGCCCGCGCCGCGAGCCAGTCCTGATCCCGCCAGCGAAAGCGTGGGACTTCAGCCACGATGGAGGCGGTCGCCGGCGCCGCTTCCGCCCGCCGCGCCACCGGATCCGCCTTGAGAGGAAGCCGGTGACCATCGGGGCCGACGATGTCGAACTTGTAACGCTCTCCCGCGCGCAGCCGCGGCACAAAAAGCTCCCAGACGCCGGAAGGATAGCGGCAGCGCATGGCATGCCGCCGGTTGTCCCACGCGTTGAAATCGCCCACCACCGCGACACGCTTGGCGTTGGGGGCCCAAACCGCGAAGCGAACCCCTTGGACGCCCTCTACCACCGTCGCCTGTGCGCCGAACGCGTCGGCCAAAGCGAAATGGCGGCCCTCATTGAAGAGGTGCAGATCGAGATCGCCGAGCAGCAGGCCGAAGGCGTAAGGATCCTCGGTCTCCTGCACGCCGTGTTCCCAGAAAATACGAAAGCGATAATGCGACAGCGCGCGGAGTTCGCCCTCGAACAGTCCCTCGATGACCCCGGGGTCCAGTTCGCCAAGAATCGCACCACCTTCCCGGTCGCAGATTTGAACGCGCTGCGCACCGGGGAGATAGGCGCGTACGACCCATCCGCCGTCGATCTCGTGAGGCCCGAGCAGCGCAAAGGGGTCCTCGAGCGTCGCCTGCGCCAGAGGCGCAGCGGTATCGCGCCCCAGCCGCCATGTCGCAGCTTTACTCAGTGCGTTGACGCTCACGCCGAACGTCCTCCGGCGGCGAGGATACGATGGGCAAGCCGCGTCATGCCGGCAAGAGGGACTGGCAACCACGGTGGCCGATTGGCGGCCTCGTAGTTGATCTCGTAGGCCGCCTTTTCCAGCAGCAGCAACTCGAGGATTTTCTCGTTCCAGGAACCGGCGTCCGCACCTGCGGCGGTGCGATAGCCCTTCAAGAAGGCGGCCGCCGAGGCGCTCCTGAAGTGGGCCAGGAACTCTTGGATCCGATCGCTGGAAATCGGGCCGGAAGAGACGTTCCTTCGATCCATCAGGTTAGCCGCCACGTAGTCGAGCGAGCGCAGCAGGCCGGCAACGTCGCGCAAGGGGCTCGCCTTGGCGCGCCGCTCCTCGAGCGTGCGTCCGGGCTCACCTTCGAAGTCGATGATGTAGGCGTCGCCGCTCGACACCAGCACCTGGCCCAGATGAAAGTCGCCATGGATGCGTGTCATCAACGCTCCGGCCGCAACGTGGGGAATGTCGTCGACGACCGCGAGGAGCTGCGTCCGCTGCTCCAGAAGGCGGGCGGCGCGATCGCCGTCATCGGCCCGCTCCCATTCATGAGAGGCCAGGGTTTCAAAGGCCGCCTGAAGGCTGTTGCGGGCGCGGTCGCGCCAAGTTTCCAGCGTTTCACTGTCCGCTCGCACCGGCGAAAACGCTGGGTCGTCGGTAGGCCTTGCCAGCACCTTGTGCATCTCGCCGAGGCGCCGCCCGATCGTTGCCGTGAGTCGCTCATAGTCGGTGAGATGATCGTGCTCGGTTTCCGCCGCGGGCTGGGCGGATGCGAGGTCGTCCTGCGCCATCAGCAGATGGTCCGACACCCACGACCAGGCGTCGCCCTGGTTGCGGACGAAGCCCTGAGCGACGGCCAACGAATAGGACGTACCGTCCGGCGCTACGCGCACGATCTCTCCAAGCAGGGGCGCCGCATTGGCAAAGCCGTTCCCGGTCAGATAGCGGCTCATCTCCGCTTCGGGATGCTTGCCCCCCGCGATGCGGCGGAAAACCTTCAGCATCACCTGGTCGGCGATGGTCAGCGAGCTGTTCGACTGCTCGGCCGAAATCCAGTTGATTTCCGCCCCCTTGGGGATCGCGAGTTTCGCGATGTGGTCGGCCGTCGGCAGAAACCGGATTTCCCCGCGTGCCGTGGCGGTTCGACTTCCGCGGGCAAGGCGCTCGATCATTTGGTATGCAAAGGCCGGCACTGCGAACCCGTCGGTGAGGAGGCCGACGCGCCGCTCACGACGAACGCGGGCGAGGGCGAGCTGGTTTGGCAGGGCAACGGAGTGTTCGGTATCCTCCACGATCGCCAACGGGATGAGCCACTGGGCAGTCCCCGCGGATGTCACGGTCTCGATCTCGCACAGCTGGCACTCGTCTTCGCCATCCGTCATCGGCACGGCATAGCCGAGCCGCACCGATTCCAGGATCTGGTTCTTGGCAGAAAACCAGCGGCGTTTCTGCAGATAAGCGGGGAGCACCTCGTTCTCCAGCGTCGGCTTTGCGGGGCCCAAAAGGGTCTCGGCGAGATGTCCACGAAGGACGATGGTCTGATACTCGGGCATGGGTTCGGGCGCCGGCGTATGCCACGAGGGCCAATCTCCCTCGACGGCGAGGAGGAACCAGTAAAATCCGTAGGGAGGCATCGTCAGCAGGTAGGTGAGCTGTCCGATGGGCGGGAACGGCGAGCCGTTGTTGAGCTCGATCGGGATGCGGCCGCCGAACTCCGAAAGGTCCAGTTCGACCGCTTGCGCGCTGCGGGCGAGGTTGGCGACGCACAGGATCGTCTCGCCCTCATATTCGCGCAGATAGGCCAGCACTTTGCGGTTCTTCGGATAGAGGAAGCGCAGCGAGCCGCGACCCAAAGCGCGATGCTGCCGCCGCACCGCCAGCATGCGGCGCATCCAGTTGAGAAGAGAATGCGGATCGCGCGACTGCAACTCGACGTTCACGGCCTCATAGCCGTAAAGCGGGTCCATGATCGGGGGAAGCACCAGCGTCGCGGGATCGGCCCGGGAAAATCCGCCGTTGCGATCCGGCGACCACTGCATCGGCGTGCGGACGCCGTCGCGGTCTCCAAGGTGGAAGTTGTCCCCCATCCCGATCTCGTCGCCGTAGTAGATGACGGGGGTGCCGGGCATCGCCAGCAGAAGGCAGTTCAAGAGTTCGACACGGCGGCGGTCGCGCTCGAGGAGTGGCGTCAGCCGCCGTCTGATGCCGAGGTTGAGCCGTGCCCGGCGGTCCGCCGCGTAAATCTCCCACAGATAATCGCGCTCATTGTCGGTCACCATCTCCAGGGTGAGCTCGTCGTGATTGCGCAGGAAAATGACCCATTGGCAATTCTCCGGGATGGCCGGGGTCTGCCGCATGATGTCCGTGATCGGGAAGCGGTCTTCCCGGCCGATGGCCATGTACATGCGCGGCATCAGCGGAAAGTGGAACGCCATATGGCATTCGTCGCCGTCGCCGAAATAATCCTTGGTATCTTCCGGCCATTGATTGGCTTCGGCGAGCAGCATGCGGTTGCTGAACCGGGCGTCGAGCTCGGCGCGGATGCGCTTGAGAATGTGATGGGTCTCGGGCAGGTTTTCGTTGCTGGTCCCGTCCCTTTCGATGAGATAGGGAACGGCGTCGAGACGGAGGCCATCCACCCCGATCTCGAACCAGAACCGCATGACGGCCAGCATCGCCTTGAGGACGCGCGGGTTGTCGAAATTCAGATCAGGCTGGTGCGAATAGAAGCGGTGCCAGTAATAGGCTTCGGCCACCGGGTCCCAGGTCCAGTTCGATCGTTCGGTATCGAGGAAGATGATGCGCGTTCCCGCGTACTCCTTTCCGGTGTCCGACCAGACGTAGAAGTCCCGCATCGCGGAACCTGGCTTGGCGTGTCGCGCCCGTTGGAACCAGGGATGCTGGTCCGAGGTGTGATTGATGACGAGCTCGGCGATCACCCGGAGCCCTCGGTCGTGGGCTGCCTTGATGAAGCGCTTCACGTCGGCCATGGTGCCGTAGTCGTTGTTCACCCTCAGGTAGTCGCTGATGTCGTAGCCGTCGTCGAGCAGCGGCGAGGGATAAAACGGCAGCAGCCAGATGGCGGTGGCCCCCAATGCGCATATGTAGTCGAGCTTGGAGATCAGCCCGGCGAAATCGCCAATTCCGTCATCGTTGGAGTCGAAGAACGACTTGACGTGCAGCTGATAGATGATCGCGTCCTTGTACCACAGCGGATCATCCCATCGGCTTTCCGCCGGAGCTTCCGACACGTCCGCTGCTCCGAACGGCTGACCCTTCACCGGTGCGTTCATGGCAGAGCTCCCCTGGCGTTCGAGACGCACCAGATTGCGAAGGGCAGATCACGTGGATCGAGTCGCACGCGCTGCAGCGGTCCCGTCCACAGAAAGCGCTGTCCGCGCATCAGATCTTCCACGACCATGGTTCCGTCGTGGGCGACCCCGAGTTGGGCGAGCGGCAGTTCGAACGTGACCTCCTGGGCGTTGAAGGGATCGAGATTGACTGCGATCACGATGAGTTGCGTCTCGCCCGACAACCCGCGCCCGTAGACAAGAACCTGGTCGTTGAAGGCGGGATAGAACGCCAGCCCCCGGCGCGACTGCAGCGACGGATGGGATTTCCGGATCTGGTTCAGGCGCGTGATCTCGGCGGTGATGTTTCCGCCTGCCGCATAGTCCCGGGCCTTGATCTCATACTTTTCGGAATCGAGGTATTCTTCGCGACCGGGAAGTGCCGCCGCCTCGCACAGCTCGAATCCGGAATACATGCCCCACAGGCTCGACAGCGTGGCGGCCAGCGCGGCGCGGGCGAGAAATCCGGCGCGGCCGCTGGTCTGCAGGTAGTAGGGGTTGATGTCCGGCGTGTTGACGAAAAAGTGCGGACGGAAAAAATCACACACCGGCTCCGTGTCGAGTTCGGTGAGATAAGCGATGAGCTCGGCCTTCGTATTGCGCCAGGTGAAGTAGGTGTAGGATTGGGAGAAGCCGATCTTTGCGAGCCGGTACATCATCTTTGGCCGGGTGAAGGCCTCGGCGAGAAAGATTACGTCCGGGTGCCGGCTGCGAACGTCCCCGATCATCCATTCCCAGAAAGGAAGGGGCTTGGTATGGGGGTTGTCGACCCGGAAAATCCGTATGCCGTGACCGATCCAGAACAGCACGATGTCCCGCAGCGCAAGCCAGAGGCTCGCGATGGGCGGCTCCGCGTAGAACTCCACATTGACGATGTCTTCGTACCTCTTGGGTGGATTTTCCGCGTAGCGGATGGTGCCGTCGGACTGCCACCGGAACCAGTCGGGATGCTCTTTGAGCCAAGGGTGGTCCGGCGAGCATTGGATGGCGAAGTCGAGCGCGATCTCGAGACCTTGGGCCGCCGCCGCATCGCGCAGGCGCGAAAAGTCGGCGAAAGTGCCGAGCTCTTGCAGGATGGCGTCATGCCCGCCGTCCGCGCTGCCGATGGCGTAGCAGCTTCCGGGATCGCTTTCCGATGCGGAAAGGGCGTTGTTGCGCCCCTTGCGATGGGTCGTGCCGATCGGGTGGATCGGGGGGAAGTAGAGGACATCGAACCCCATGGCACGGATGGCCGGCAGACGTTCGACGACGTCCGCGAAGGTGCCGTGTCGCGCGGTACCGGATGCCGAGCGGGGAAACATCTCGTACCAGGCACCGATCCCGGCCTGCGGTCTCTCCACGTCCACGGGCAGGGCGGGGTAACGCGTGAGAAACGGTCGCCCGGCCAGCGTCCGCATGCGGGTTTGCGTTTCGGGAGAAAGCAGGGCGGAGATGCCGGTCGGGTCGATCGGCCCTGCGCCGGCGTCGCTCAGGGGGGCGTCGACATCGGGACGCGGCAAAGCGGCTTTCTCGACGAGCTTGCGCGCCTCCTCGACTTCTTGACTGGCATCGACGGAAGCTTTTTGTTTGGCCGCAATGGCGTGGCACAGGGTCGCGTAGGTATCGGCCCAGGCTTCGATGGTGAAGGCGTGGCGGCCGACGCGGGTCGGCCTGAAAGCTCCCGTCCAGCAATCGTTGACGCCCATGCGCATCGCGGTCCGGTGCCACTCCCGGGAGTCGGCGGGCTTCCAAAGTAGATCGGCGGCCAGGATGCCGTGGCCGTCCGTGAAAATGTCGGCGCTGACGGCGATGGTTTCGCCGATCAGGCGCTTGGTGGCGTGGCGTCCTTCATCGACGGCCGGTCGGACCTGCTCGATGACCACCCGCGGCGCCAGCATCGCCGTCTTCAGAGCCTGGCTTTCGTTGCGCGGCCGCATCCGGACGTCGGCGGTGCGCGCGAGTTCGACAACGCGGATCTCGCCGGGCAGCAGCGCAGGCGGATAGAGCGCGCCTTCGGCCGAAAAGGGCGCCCCGGCGTCGGGCGCGATCGGATCGAGCGCAATCGCAATGGGCTGCGACGCCACGGGGTCGGTGTTGACCAGGATGGCCAATGCGCGATGCGCTGACCGCGCGTCCATGGCGTCGTAACGAACGGCGGCCGTCACGGCACCGCCGGAATCGCTCAGCCGCCGAAGTTCACCGCGCGGCCGCAGGTTCCCGGAGCATCCTGCAAGCTGGTCAACGTCGCGGAAAGACGTCACGGTCCGCGGCTGGGTGCTGTCGGTGGCATCGGATCGGGAACCGTCGGATTCGAAGACGTTGTGATTTCCCCATCCCGCCGGAATCATGATGCCGTCGAGGGCTGCAGCCGCGAAGTGCAGCCGCTGTTGGTAAAGCATCGCCTCCCTGCCATCAGTCGCGGGACGGATACCACGGCCTTCGAACGGGGCTTGCTGGCATCCGAGGACCGGCGCCACGCGCCGCAACAGGTCGTATTCCTCGTAAAACCAGGCCGCGTGCAGATTCCACCACGGTAACGAGGCGAACACACCGTCGAGCCCGACCAACTCCAGCGCGCTGATCTCCGACCACTTCAACCCCGGCGTCCACGCCAGCATGGCGAGTCCGGGCGATTGCGCGCGCAATGCGGCGAGCAGCCTCTTGAACAGAGGAACCGGAAGCCCGTGGGGATGCAGGAAGCGAAATCCCGCGGCTCCAGCCTGGACGAGCCGCGACAACGCCTCGACCCACAGTTCAAGCAGATGCTCGGCCCGCTCGGGGTCATCGAATCGTGCGATTGCCGCGCGGACGTCGGAACGTGGATCGATCACGTCCGCGGCGTCGGCCGCAAAGAGATGGGGGTGAGACCGAGCAAGAACGCCGCGCCGGTCGACCCGATCCAGCACGAAGTCGAGCACGAGGTCGAGGTTCTCGTCGCGGGCGCGCCTGGCGATCCCGCCAACGACTTTGTCGGCATCCCCAACGGAGCCGAAATCGGCGTTCGCCCGGTGAAGATCTCCCGCCAGGAACGGATCTTGCGCCTGCCCCGGCGCAAACGGCGGCGGCATGCAGATCGCATTGAAGTGCGAGCCCCGGCACTTACCGGCATACCGGCTCCAGTTTTCCGCGGGACCGAAATGCCTGGAGTCCAGGTAACAGATAAGAGGTCTTTTCCCACACACCCCGTCTTCACGGAGCTTCGCGGATCCGACGGCTTTGAGCAGCATGCAGGAAAAGGTCCGTCACAGTAGCCGATCCTTTAACATCCGGGGCCACCGGTTGTTCCGCACTGCGGTAAACTTGCAGCACCTCCGCCCTGGGCCGCCCCGATGGCCTTGGCCAAATGCGCGCGGATCACCGCCGCTACCCGCTGCGGCCGAGATGAACCATTTCTTCCAGACAGCGCTCGACGGCAGAAAATAGCCGCTCACGCGCGAGATCTTCCGTGACCCGCGCTTCGAGCTGACGAAGGAGAATCGCGAGGCTCGGCGGATCGCCGGCATCGGCTGCGAACTCATTGCGCAGGGCGTTGCCGATGCCTGACCGGATCACCCGGGAACACGCTTTATTCAGCGATCTTTCGTAAGCCATGGGGCGCTCGCCTGTGCGCTCGGCCGTTGCGGCGTTTCTCCGCCTGCGTTTCCGCTGTAGAAGCCGCTCGCGACGACCGAAAAGTGGACCGGGACGATGATTCAAACCGAACCAGGCGGCGTTCGTTCCGCCGAGAGCCGACTTGCGGCCTGCAAAAAGGGTTAATCGCCCGTGACTGCCCCGGACCGCGACCGGACGACCGGCTGCCGGGAGCGAGGTTCTTCAGAAAATCCTACTTCCACCCGTTATTCCTTTGCGGCAGAGTACGTGATCGCAACAAAACGTTTGGACCGTTGGCAAGTGCGTAGCCGCTGCAATTCCACGCTTCTGCTGAAGGTGGTTTTGTCCACGATCGTCGTGGCTATGGCGGCCGTTTATCCGGCGTCCGTCCGTGCCGGGGAGGGGACTTCGGAGGACATCGACAAGCGCGAAGCGCCATCAGGCCCGGCGCCGGCAGAAGACATCTGTCAGGTGCTCGCCGCCGCGGCGGCGACGAATGATCTGCCGGTCGAATTTTTCACGCGCCTCATCTGGCAGGAAAGCCGGTTCAGGCCGGATGCCGTCAGCCGCGCGGGCGCCCAAGGGGTCGCGCAATTCATGCCGGCGACGGCAAAGCTGCGCGGCCTGGAAAATCCCTTCGACCCGCGCGAAGCCATTATCAAATCCGCCGAGCTCCTGCGCGACCTCCACCGCGAATTCGGAAACCTCGGACTTGCCGCAGCCGCCTACAATGCGGGGTCCGGGCGGGTCCGCGACTGGCTCGGCGGGCGGCGTCCCCTTCCCGGGGAGACGCTGGCTTATGTCCGCCTCGTGACCGGACACGCCGCCGAGGAGTGGATGGCGGCACCGAAGAACCTGACCGACGGGACCGGCGCCGTCGCCGTGCCGTGCAGCACGATCGCCGTCCTGACGGACGCGGCGTTAAGGGCACCGGCCGCGAAGGTCGAGCCCGTCAAACCCTGGGGCGCCGAGGTGGCGGGCGGCCCGACCCGCGCCAAAGCCCTGGCGCGCTACCGGGAAGTGCAGGGGAAGTTTCCAACCATCCTGTCCGGGCACGAGCCGAACTTCGTCGTTCGGGGGATCATCGGGGACATGGGCGCCGTGAGGGCCCGCGTCGGCGCGGAAACGCGCGCGGACGCGGCAAAAGTGTGCGCCGCCCTGCGCGCTGTCGATTGGTATTGCGACGTGCTGCGCAACTGACGCCCGTTGCGAGACACCCGTCGGGCCTGCGCGACACGCCGCCGTACTCCGGATTTCAAGTAAATTATCATCGGCGCGCGATAGGCGGGCCAGCGGCTGTCGGAACTGCTGTTGCGACGTTCCGGCAACTCTCCAGTTTCCAGCATCGATAAATCCCCACCTCCCGGCGCTCGACACATCGCAAACAGCAGAAACCGGACAATGGGGGAGCTACCTGCTCCGGACAATTCCCGGGCTTACGACGCGCCCGCGGAACCGGAGATTGCCACCTTCAATTCTGGACTATATGGTTCACAACCAAAGATACTGCCGGGGAGACGTCACATGGCGGCCAGTTTTCGATCGGTGCTACGGGTAGCGGGGTATTTCGGGTGGATCGCCGTCATTGGCGCGTTGTTCGCGGGCGCCGCATTGGCGGACGAGCTCGGGCCGCCGATCGGCGTCAAGGCCCCTGACCTCGGAGTTCGCCCCGACCAGACCGGAAAGCCGCGCACATTGCCGGATCTCATGGGCGCGAACGGCCTCGTCCTGATGTTCTTCCGTTCGGCGGACTGGTGCCCGTATTGCCAGGCTCAACTGATCGACGTGAACGGCGGGGTCGCCGAGATCGAGAAGCGCGGCTATCGCGTCGCAGCGCTCTCCTACGACAGCCCCGAGATCCTCCAGGCCTTTACGACCAAGCGCCATATTGCCTTCACGTTCTTGTCTGATCCGAAGTCCGAGGTGATCGACACCTACAAACTTCGCGATCCGCAATATGCGCCTGGGAGCCGTGCGTTCGGCGTGCCGCGGCCGATCATTTTCGTGCTCGACAAGAACGGAATGATCAAGGCCAAGCTTTATGAGGAGAGCTTCAAAGTGCGTCCTCCGGTGACCGCCGTGATTTCCAAGCTGGATGAACTCGGCAAGGGAAGCTGAACGTGCGCGGACGTCCGCGGCTGGGCGCCGGGCTCCCCATTGTCGGAATTGCCTTGGCGTTTGCCTGCGCCGGGGGCCGGGTCCTGCCGGCGCATGCGCAGGCTAGTTCGCCACCGCATGTCGTCGCCGGCCTGATCGCCGAGACGCGGAACGTCGTCCCCGGCCGGCCGCTCCATCTTGCACTGCGGCAGGAGATTCAGTCGGGATGGCACACCTACTGGTCGAATCCCGGAGAGTCGGGATTGCCGACCACCATCGATTGGTCGCTGCCGTCCGGCTTCAAGGTTGGACCGATCGCTTGGCCGACGCCTGAGCGTTTCACCGTCGGTCCGGTGGTCGGCTACGGCTACGAGCACGAAGCCGTTCTCCCGGTGACGATCGATGCGCCGAGCGGCCTGCAGCCGGGCGCGCAGGTCACGATTTCCGCGCATGCGAGCTGGCTCGTCTGCTCGGACATTTGCATTCCGGAAGAAGCCGACCTCAGCCTGTCCCTGCCGGTCGGCCTCGCGTCCGAGGCGGATGCCGGCGCGGCGCCGCTGTTCGCGGCGGCCAGAGCACGCATACCGGCCCCGAATCCGTTTCCGACCGTCGCGACGGCGTCGAACGACGAGATCACCCTTCGCGTCGCGACCGGCGATGCGACGCGGCTCAAGGACCTCGCCTTCTTTCCCGCCGACGCCGACGTCATCGACGACGGCGCGCCGCAGTCGATTGCCGCGGACGCGGACGGCGTTGTTCTGAAGCTCAAGCGCGCCGAAAAGTCGCCGCCCCCGAGGCTCAACGGCATCCTGCTCTTCCGCGATCTGGCGTTGCAAGAGCAAGCGACGTCGGGAGAGGGGCCCCAGGCCTTGGAAATTTCGGTTCCGATCGCCGCGGCGGCTTCGGTAGCGCCGGGACAATTCGGCCTGTTGGCGGCCCTTCTGCTGGCGCTCGCGGGCGGCATCGTCCTCAACCTCATGCCCTGCGTGCTGCCGGTGCTGTCCATCAAAGTTCTGACGCTCATACAGCATTCCCAGTCGAGCCCGCGCGAGATGCGGCTTCAGGGCCTTGCCTACGCGTCCGGGGTGCTCGCGAGCTTTGCGATCATCGCCGCTGCCCTGGTCGGGCTGCGTGCGGTGGGAGCGGAAATCGGCTGGGGTTTTCAACTGCAGTCGCCGGTCTTCGTCGCCTTGATGGTCTACCTGTTGTTCGCGGTGGGTCTGAACCTGTCCGGAGTGTTCTCGGTCGGATTGCGCTTGTCGGGGGTTGGAGACGAGTTCGCTTCCCAAGGCGGCTACGCGGGCTCGTTCTTCACCGGCGCGCTTGCGGCGCTCGTCGCCACGCCATGCACGGCGCCGTTCATGGCGGCAGCCGTCGGCTATGCGGTCACACAGCCCTGGTACGTGGCGGTCGGCGTTCTCGAGATGATCGCCCTCGGTCTGGCACTGCCGTTTCTGGTCATCGCGTTCAGCCCCAGTGCACGGCGTTTCCTTCCCAAGCCCGGGGCCTGGATGTTGAAGCTCAAGGAGGTTCTCGCCTTCCCGGTCTACGCCACCGCGGTGTGGCTCACCTATGTGCTGTTCCAGCAGACCGGCGCGGCGGGCGCCGCCGCCGTCTTGATGGGGCTGGTGCTCATCGCGTTCGCCGCGTGGCTCTATAACGAGGTCTGCCTGAGCGAAGGCCGAAGCCGTCAATGGGGCGTCGGACTGTCGGTTCTGGCCGCGGTCGGTGCCTTGGCCCTCGTCCTCCTGGTCGACGACGGCGGCTCGTCCCAGGCCTCGCCTGCCGCGGCGGCGGATGGCGTTCAGTGGCAGCCATTCAGCCAGGCGAGGTTCGACGCGCTGCGCGCCGAGGGCCGGCCGGTGTTCATCGACTTTACCGCGGCTTGGTGCATCACCTGCAAGGTGAACGAACGCATTGCCCTCGCCGATCCCACCGTCGTCAAGGCGTTCGCGGACCGCGGCATCGCCGCCCTGAAAGCCGACTGGACCCGTCAGGATGCCGCCATTACGCGGATGCTGGAGGCCAACGGCCGTGCCGGAGTGCCCCTCTACTTGTATTACCGGCCGCCGGCCGGCGGGTCGAAAACCCCCGTTATCTTGCCTCAACTCCTCACGGCCGCATCGGTGCTCGACGAATTGAGGGAGAACTGATTTTCGCTCCGGCCCTGCTCCGCCAGGATGCGCCATGGCAAACGCGAAGCAAATCGTGAAGCATTGCACGACGTGCGGCGCGGACTTCCACCGATGGTACCCCTATGGCTCGACCCCGTGAATTCGACATCGAGACCGCGCTCGACCGCGTCATGGAGACGTTCTGGAGCAACGGCTACGAGGCCACCTCGCTCGACGATCTCTGCGGGGCCACCGGGCTCAGCCGCTCCAGCCTTTACGCCGCCTTCGGAAGCAAGCGCGACCTGCTGCTGCGCGCGGTCGATCGCTACGTCACGGTGCGCACGCCTTTGATCGCGGCCATCCTGGCGCAACCGATCCCGATTCAGGATGCCTTCGCCTCGCTTGCCCGCCAATTCATCGACCAGATCGTCGCCGGGCCCGGCCGTCGCGGCTGCTTTCTCGGCAACTGTGCTGGCGAACTCCCGCGCGGCGACCGGGCCGCGCTGGCACGGGTGCGCCTCGGCCTCGCCGCCACGGAGGCGACGTTCCGGCAGGCTCTCGCGGCCGCCGCGGCACGCCAGGAGCTTCCTGCCGGTGCCGACGTGGATGCGCTCGCCCGCTATCTCACGGCCGGCTTTCAGGGGCTCAGGCTCGTCGGCAAGGTGAACACAAACCGAGCGGAACTCGAAGACATCGCGAAAACGATGCTACGATGCCTGCACCCCGCGGCCGCGGCCGTCCGTCACTAGGGAGATCAATCCGGGACACCAGTTCGACGACCTGCATCTCGCGACAAGGAGCAGGGATGCGGTCAACACAAGAACGAGAGGCGTGTTGCGAACCTGTTTCGCATCTGTCATCTCGCGAAAAAAAAAGCGACAAAGGGAGGATATCGATGTCTTGCGGGCGAATTTCCGTGACTGCGGCGGTTTCGGCGGCGTTGATGACGTGCGCCACCGCCGTCCTGGCATTCGACGATGCAAAGTATCTCGACCTTTCCGGCCAATGGGTGCCGGTGCGTCTCGGTGTCCGCGGCCAACCGTCGTTCGATCCGACCAAGCCCTGGGGCCTCGGGCAGCAAGCGCCTTTCACGCCGGAATATCAGGCGGTGATGGAGGCGAGCGCCCGCGATCAGGCCGACGGCGGACAGGGCAACTGGCACTCCGGCGTCGAATGTCTTCCGCCGGGCATGCCGGCGATGATGAACCTGTATCGTCCGATGGAGATCATCGTCCTGCCGGAGACCACTTACGTTCGCATCGATCACACCCACGATTCCCATCGCCGGATCTTCACCGATGGGCGCGAGTGGCCGGTGGATATCGAGCCGACCTATGTCGGCTATTCCGTCGGCAGATGGCTCGATAGCGATGGCAAAGGTCGCTTCGACGTGCTCGAGGTGGAGACCCGCGGCTTTAAGGGGCCACGCGCTCTCGACCCGGCGGGGACACCGCTGCATGCCGACAACCAGTCGGTCATCAAGGAGCGCATCTTCTTCGACAAGGCGGATCCCAAGCTCCTGCACGACGAGATCACCCTCATCGATCACGCGCTGACCCGGCCCTGGACGGTGCTCAAGACCTATCGCCGCGATCCCTCGCCTTATCCGAACTGGTCCGAAGACGGCTGCCAAGCGGACAACGTGCTGATGAAGATCGGCACGGAGATCTATTACAAGGCCGGCGATGGCAACATCATGCCCGCGCGCAAAGGCCAGCCGGCGCCGGACCTGCGCTATTTCCAGAAAAAGACGAACTGACCCCGCCAAAAAAGCGGCGCTGCGCGCGCGGCGCCGAGACCATGGGAGGAACGTCGTGCGTTGCCAAAGATCGATCGGAATGATTGTGCTCGCGGGCGCCGTCGCCGTTGCGAACGGGGCTTTCGCCTTTGACGAGCAGCTTTACCCGGACTGGAAGGGGCAGTGGCACCGGGTCGAATCGGGCCCGTTGCGTTACGATCCGAGCATGCCGGTCGGCCTCGGGCAGGACGCCCCGCTGACGCCGGAATACCGGCAGGTTCACGCGGCCAGCATGGCGGATCTGGCAAACGGCGGACATGGCAATGACCCGACCTTCATCTGCGTCCCGCCGGGCATGCCGCGGATCATGAATGTCTACGACACCATGGAAATCATCGTGACGCCGAAGACGACGCATGTCCTGATCCAGGCGGTGCACGACTCCCGGCGGATCTTCACCGACGGGCGCGGCTGGCCGGATGACATCGACGTCAGCTACTCCGGCTACTCCATCGGGAAATGGATCGATACCGATGGCGACGGCCGCTACGACATGCTGCAGGTCGAAACCCGCGGGTTCAGGGGGCCGAGGGCCTATGACGGGACCGGGCTGCCGCTGCACGAGGACAACCAGAGCATCATCGTGGAGCGGATCTATTCGGACCAAGTCGATCCCGGGATTCTCCACGATGAAATCACCACGATCGACCACGCCCTCACGCGCCCGTGGACGGCGCTGAAGACCTATCGGCGCATCGAAGCCAAGCAGCCGGTCTGGCGGGAGGCGGTCTGCTCCGAGGGCAACGTTCACGTCGCCATCGGCGGGCAGAGCTATTATCTGAGCGTGGATGGATTTCTGATGCCGACGCGAAAGGACCAGGATCCGCCCGATTTCCGGTTTTTCCGGCAATTGTCGAAGTAGATCGCTTCGGCTATCCGCCGCGCGGGCAGCCCTCGTCCTGCATCAGGGTTGCTTGAAATAACGCAGGTCGGGTGGCGGCTCGCCTTTGCGGGTCGGCATCAGGTTGCCGTCGCCGGCAAAGAAGTAGCCCTGTCCCTGGATCTCCACGTGTCCATTGCCCTCGGCGCAGTTCTCCTCGGGCCACTCGAGCGTCTCCTTGGGATTGCGGTCGTATTTCTTGGTCACGACCCACGGCCGTGTCAGCGCCTTGTCGATCGTCGTGATCTCGTCGAGCAGGACATTGGGTTTGGTCTTGTCGAGCGAAATCCGCTCCAGCACGCGGCTATCGGCATCGCTGAACAGCGGCATGCCGGTGGCATCGAGGGCGCGGGGGCCGCGCAGGCCGCGGGTCTCCACCTCCAGCGTGTCAAACCGGCCATCGCCGTCGGTGTCGAGCCACTTGCCGATCGAGTAGCCCTGCAGGGTCGGGTGGGGCTCCTTCGGCCAGTCGCGGCCGTCGGTGTAGATGCGCCGACTGTCGTGGACGTGCTCGATGAAGACGTGGGTGGTGTCGGGAGTGATGACGAACTCCATTGCACCGTAGGGCGTCATGATGCGCGGCATGCCCGGTGAGAGGCAGATATAGGTCGGGTAATTCCCTTGGCCGCCTTTCGCCTGGTCCTCCATGCTGGTCTTCATGACGGCCTCTGCCTCGGGGGTGAGGGGGGCCTGCTGCGCCGGGCCCAGCCGCTTCGTCTGATCGTAGCCCGGTTGCCCGGTCACGCCCGGCACCGGAATGCGGCGCCACGCCCCCGTCCAGTCGGGGTAGCGGCTCTGGTCGAACGCGCTGGCGTTGCCGACGAGCAGCAACAGGCCGGTCGCCACTGCGGATGCGGCGATGGGGCGGCGGTGACGGGGCATGTGGTCCTCCATGGATCTCTTGCGAGAGCGCTGTGGTTATGCCGATGCGGCAGGCGCGTGGTGACGGCGCCGCCGGATGCAGACGTTACTTCGTCGCCGGAAAATATTGCAGGCTCGGCGGCGCCTGGCCCTTCTTGGCCGGCCTGATAAAACCTTCCTTGTCCAACAGATAGGTCTCGTCGCCGATGCGCAGGGTCTTGCTTTCCCACACGCACAGATATTCGTCCCATTGCGGCCGGGCCTCGACGTTCCGCCGATAGGCTTTCATCACCGTCCATGGCCGCGTCAACGCGTGGTCCATGACGGTCATCTCGTCGTGAAGGAGATTTCGGTCGGCCTTGTCGAGAAAGATCCGTTCCTTGATGACCGTCTCGTTGTCTTCGTGGAGGGGAATGCCGCTGAGGTCGAAATTGCGCGGCCCCTTGAAGTGGCGGGTCTCCACGTCGAGCACGTCGTACTTGCCGTCGCCGTCTTCGTCCTTCCATTTCCCGATGGAGTAGCCGTCGAAACCGTCCTCCACTTCACCGGGCCATCCGCGGCCGTCGGTGAAGATGCGGCGACGGGTCTCGCGCACGAAGTCGACGCGGACGTAGGTCACGTCCGGCAAGACGACGAACTCCAGCGGGCGATAGGCAGCCATTTGCGCGGGGAGCCCGGGAGGGAGACACGTCCGACCAGGCCAGGTGCCCGGTACGCCGGCTTCCTGTTCGCGCAGATTTGCCTCGAAAATCGCCTGATATTCCGGGGTCAAGGGCGCCTGTTGCCCGCGGCCGGGAGGTTTGGATGGATCAAACGAGGGTTCGCCGCCGCTGCTGCCCGGACCGTCCACCCGCGTCCATTGCCCCCGCAGGTCGGGATACTGCGCGTCGTCGAACGCCTGTGCGCCGGCGCTGAACGCGCCTAGCGCGATGGTGAGCATGATCCTGGCGATCGTGCCTTGATGGCGCACTCTGACCTCCCATTTTCGACCGCCGCTCTTTGTGTTTTGGTGCGGGGTCGTCTTGCTGCGCCCTCGGTAAGCCGGGGCGGTGTGATGCAAACAATAGCCAGCAGAGGCGGTGGCGGGAAGCCCCTCCGCCCGCATTCAAAATGGCGCCGGCCAATCGAGACAGGCGGCAAGTCCACGTCCCATGACCCATTCCTGGTCCGCGGGGGAGATGAAATCCATGTGTTCGGTGAAAAGCGCGACGCACTGGCGGTAGCTGCAGCCGGTGCGCTGCAGCATCGCCGAGGCGTCGGTCCCCCAGAAGCAGCGGCGCGGTCCATAGGTTTCCAGCAGACGCTCGATGCAGGGCTGGATATTCTTGTAGGGATAGGGTGCGGTCGAGAACACCGGCACCAACGTCAGCTTCACATGTACATTGGGATGCACGGCGAGGCTTGCGGTGCTTTCGACCTGTGGCTTGAGCGCGTCGTCCTTCTGCGAGGTGCTCGCGCCGAGGTGGTCGAGGATGATGCGCAGCCGCGGATGGCGCGCAGCGACCTCGCCAATCTCCTTGTGGCTGAAGGGCGCATTGAGCATCACGGGGATTCCCAGACGCTCTGCCGCCGGCCAGAACCAGTCCGCGGTGCCGTCGCGCATCCACGCTCGATCCCATTCATGGTGGAGTGTGAGGCGCACGCCGAGCATGCCTTTCTGGGCGCGCCAAGTCTCGATGCGCGGACGCTCCGCAGGCTGGTTGATGGGAAACCGTCCCATCACCGCAAACCGGTTGGGGAACGCTTGCGCCGCCTCCAGGCTGTAGTCGATGCGTTCGCCCTCCCACGACGGCGGCACCAGGATCGCATGGCCCACGCCTGCATCATCCATCATCGTGCTGAACCTCTGGTAGGTCAGGGGCTCCGGCAGGTGCGCGGTGCGGCCCGGCATCCACGGCCGATCCGGCGCTTCGGGCAGCCAGACATGGACGCCGGAGTCGATGATCATCATGCGTCTGCTCCTAAGAGTTTTTTGCTTATGGCTTGCCGATGCCGGATTCCGCGATCACGTGCCCCCAGCGCTCGACCTCGAACCGCATGCGCCGGTCCAGTGCGTCGGCCGGGAGCGGCCGCGCCTCGAAGCCGATGGTCGCGTATTGGGCGATCACGTCCGGCCGCTGGAGAATCTCCGTGGCGGCCAGAGCCAGGGTATCGACCGCCTGTTGCGGCATCTCTTTGGGTCCGTACAGCGCATTCCACGACGTCACTTCGAAATCGGGGACGCCGGCCTCCGCCATGGTTGGCACGTCCGGCAGTTCCGGCATCCGCGCGGCTGCGGTGACCGCGAGCGGTCGCACCTGCTTGGCCTCGATCGCCGCGCGAAAGCCGCCGAAGGCGTTGACGACGAGATCGACGTCGTTGCGCAGCAATGCGACCGCGAGTTCGGTGGGGCCGCGATAGGGCACGACGGTGAAATCGAGTTTCTGAACCGACTTGAACAACAGGGCGGCGAGGTGGTTGCTGGTGCCCGCACTCGACGTGCCGACGCTCAACATGCCGGGCTTCTCCCGGGCTGCCTTCATCCACTGTTGCAGCGTCCGGTATCGCGAGCTCTCGGCGTCGACCAGCAGGTAGGCGAACTCGCTGACGCCGACGATCGGGCGCATCTCCTTGCGCGGGTCCGGCGCCTCGCGAAACAGGTTGACGCCGATCGCGTTGTTGTTGCCGACCCAGGCGATGGTGTAGCCATTGGGAGGAGCGTTCGTCACCATTCGGCCCGCGGTGACGCCGCCACCGCCCGGCTGATTCTGGACCAGGACCGGCACGCCGAGGCGATCGGACAACTTGTCGGCAAGGATGCGCAGCGCCAAGTCGGAGGCGGCCCCGGCGGCGAGCGGCGTGACGATGCGGATGGGAAGCGAAGGATAGGCATCCGCGGCCCCGGCGCGGTCATCCGGGAAAGTCAGGAACAGCCATGCTGTTATCAGGGGGAGCGCGGCCGACACCCGAACGGCGCCTCGCGGGGTGGCTTTGCGCATTCTGCTCCTCCGGTCGTGCTGGGTGCATCGACGTTTCGTCGCGAGCCGATATTGCAACCGGTCGCGATCGGTATTTTTCCGGCAGTTAGGACGTGAACGAGACGATTGTCCATCCCGCCGTGCGGGCGTTGGACGCAGAACGCGCGCGCGACAGCTTAGCTGGCCTGCGCGCGTTGTCGTCCGTTCGCACGCTGCGGTGCGCTCGGCTCGATCTCCACGACATGGGTCAGGCGCCGCGCGTGCGTGCGCAACAGCTCGAGGAAGTGTCTTTGAATGGCGGTCGGCTGCCAATCGATCCGGGTGGCGAACCCGTCGGCGCTGCGCAATCCCGGCGATCGGAACGGCAGGACCGCGAGCTGGTCCGGATCGTTGAGCTGGGCTTCGAGCGTCGACATCAGGGTAAGCCGGTCGGTCCCTGCGAGCAGGCCGCGGTGGATCTGCAGCGAAGTCGTCTCCACGCTGATCCTGGGCGGGGCCGCCAGACTCGCAAACATGCGGCGGAAGGCATGCCGTCGCGGCGTATTGGGGCCAGGCATGATCCAGTCGTAGCGGCTGAGCTCGCGTGGGCCGAGCACTTTCAATCTCCTCAAAGGGTGCCCGCTGCGGGCGACGACGACATAGGGGTTCTTGAACAGCGCTTCCTCGCCGACGTCCTGCACCCAGGCCGGCCGGCGCAGCACTCCGAACAGGAAGTCGAGCTTGCCGGCGCGCAAATCGTCCAGCAGCGCTTCGTAATGTCCCTCGACGACCTGCACGCCGGCGGCAGGATAGCTGGCGAGGAAGTCGTTGATCGCCGATGACAGGATCTGTCCGCCGGAATGCGGGATATTGCCGACGATGATGCGGGAGACGACGCGCCCCTGCGCCGCCTGCAATTCCTCCAGCCCATAGGCGATTTCGCGCAGCGCGATTTGAAAGCGCCGCGCGATCTCGGCGCCTTGCGCATTGGTCGTCATGCCCTCGCTGTTGCGTTGGAACAGCCGCCGGTGAAGCTCGCCCTCGAGGCTCTTCGCGGCGCGCTGCAGCGAGGGCTGGGAGATGTCCAGGGATCGCGCCGCCGCGCCGAACGAGGTGTTTTCGGATACCGCGATCAGGCTTCGGATTTGAGGTCCGGTGATCCGGGCGACGCCGATGTCCGGGGCCGGCGCGCCGGCTCCGGCGTCGCTGAGAGCGAGGCGCAGCTGGTCAAAAAACCGTCGGGCGCGGGGCAGCAGGATTGCGCCGCCTGCCGTCAGGGCGCATCCCGAGCCGCGGCGCGCGAACAGCGCAACCCCCACGCGCTGTTCAAGACCGCGAATCGACTGGGTCACGCCGGGCTGCGACAGATTGACCGCCTTGGCCGCCCCGCTGATGCTCTGCGCTGCTGCAACCGCGGTAAAAATGCGGAGCTGGCGGATGGAAAGAATATCTTCCGGCGGCATGGTTGATCCGGCTAGGAGGACATGCGTGTCGATCTGTTTTTAGCAAAAACTTATGCCCCCTGGCTAATTTCGATTGGCATTCGGTCGGTGCCCGTGGCATCCGGCTGGTGCAATTCCCGCCGGCTGCGCGGTCGTCGGCGGGACGCCAAGCGAAAAGCGCAACGATAACATCGGTTCGGGAGGCGCGTATTTTTCCCCAGTCTGCACTCGCCAGAGCCAATTGGCTTCGCTGCGCCGCGGTCGTCCTCGCGCTCGGCGGGGTCGTCGGTCGCGGCGAGCGCGTCCAGGCGGCGGACGAGGACTATCCGCGCCGCCCGGTGCGGATCATGGTGCCGTACGGGGCGGGGGGCGCCGGCGACCTGACCATTCGCCTGCTTGCGAACAAGCTCAGCCAGAATCTGAAGCAGCCGTTCATCGTCGAGAACCGCCCCGGTGCCGGCGGCATCGCCGCGATGCGGGCGGTGCTGGGCGCGGCGGCCGATGGCTATACGCTCGGCGAGGTGGGGAACGGGCAGGCGATCAGCGCGAGCTTGTTCCAGAACCTGCCTTACGACGTGCTCAACGACTTCGCGCAGATTTCGGTCGCCGCGAGCTTTGCCATCCTGCTGGCGGTTCCGCCGACCTCGCCTTACAAGACCGTGAAAGACGTGATCGAGGCGGCGCGCAAGGCGCCGGGCAAGCTCAACCTCGGAGCGATCAGCGCGGGCAGCACGCAGAATCTGTCGGCCGTTCTCTTCCAGCAGGTCAGCGGTGCCGAGTTCACCCTCGTCGCCTACCGCACCACGCCGGATCTCGTGACGGCACTGCTGCGCGGCGAAGTCGACCTGGGCTTCGACTATTATGCCGGCTTCGAAAGCACCATTTCCGCCGACAAACTTCATATCATCGCCACGTCCGGCGAAATGCGCGATCCGATGCTGAAGGACGTTCCGACGGCGAGGGAAAGTGGCTTGCCGGACTACGCGGTGACCAGCTGGAACGGCGTCGCCGCTCCGGCCGGCGTTCCCGCCCCGCTCATCTCCTTTCTGAGCGGCGAGATCCGGAAGGCCCTGGTCGCTCCCGACGTTCAGGAGCGCATGCTGCAACTCGGACTTGATGCACGGGGAAGCACGCCTGAAGAGATGCATGACAGGATGGCGAAAGACATCGCCAAGTGGCGCGCGGTCATCGACAAGGCGGGAATCCCCAAGCGCTGAGCGAACGCCCGCGCGGCGCCCCCCGGCGCAGGGCAATGGCAACACCCCAACCAGAAACTTCATCCGGAGCACGACATGGCTGATCAGCCGCGCTTGAGCATTGCGATCGCAGATTCTGGGCACACCCGCGCCGTGAGGTCCGGACAGGTGCCGATCAAAGGCGTCGACGCCAATTTCGTCGACGTCGTTCCGATCATCGCCGCGTTCCGGCGCATGGTTCGCGATGTCGAGTTCGACGTCTGCGAGATGGCGCCCACCACTTACATGATCGCGCGCACCCGCGGCGCCCCCTATACGGCGCTGCCGATCTTCGTGATGCGGCGTTTCCACCATGGCGGTTTCGTGGTGCGCCCGGACGCCCATATCCGGGTGCCCAAGGATCTCGAGGGCAAGAAGGTCGGCGTTCGCGCCTATTCGGTGACCACCGGCGTTTGGACCCGCGGCATCTTCACCAACGAGTATGGGCTCGACGCGTCCAAAGTCACCTGGGTGGTCGATGACGAAGAGCATGTGACGACACTCGCGCTGCCGCCGAACGTGGTTCATGCCCCGCCGGGCAAGTCGCTGCAGAGCATGATGGCGTCAGGGGAAATCCAGGCCGGTTTCACCGGCCCGGCCGGCGTCGGCCGCGCCGGTCCGCCGATCAGCGGCTGGGACCAGGCGACCCAGGCGGCGGCCGCCGCCGACACCTATCCGGAACTGCTCGCCGACGTCGAGCAGGTCGAGGCCGACTGGTATCGCCGGACGCTGATCTACCCGATCCACGGGCTGATCGTCGTCAAGGACGAGCACCTCAAGAACTATCCCTGGCTGGCGCGATCGCTGATGGACGCTTTCGTGGCGTCCAAAGCGCCGTATCTCGAGGCGCTCAAGGCCGGCAAGGACGACACCCCGGAAGATAAGCGCTACCGCAAGTTTCTCTCGCTGATGAGCGACCCGCTCCCCTACGGCATCACGGCAAATCGCGCGAGCATCGAGGCGCTGGTCACCTATGCCTTGCAGCAGGAGCTGATCCCGGCGCGGCCCGCGCTCGACCAGGTTTTCGTGCAGATCGATCCGTGAGCGCTGTCGTTACATTCGAGGAATACGCATGTCCGAAATCATCGACATCCATCCCCACATCGTTTCGCCGGACACCAAGCGATATCCGCTGGCGCCGCTCGGCGGAACGCAGTCCGCCTGGTCCAGCGAGCGGCCGACGACCTATCAGCAGCTGTTGCAGGCCATGGATGACGCGGGCGTCGCGAAAGCGGCGATCGTGCACTCGTCGACGGCCTATGGCTTCGACAACAGCTATGTCGCCGACGCCGTTGCGGCGGTGCCGTCACGGTTCACCGGGGTTTATTCCATCGATGTCCTCGCTCCCGACGCGGTGAAGACCTTCGACGACTGGCTCGCCCGCGGCTGCACGGGGATGCGGCTCTTTACGACCGGCAGCACGTTGCCGGATCAGGCGACTTGGTTCGCGGATCCGAAGACCTACCCGTTCTGGGAACATGCGGCCGCCAGAAATATTCCGGTCTGCGTGCAGATGAAGCAGGAGGGAATTCCCCTGTTGCGACAGATCATGGACAAGTTTCCGAAGGTCACCATCATCCTCGATCACCTGTCGCGGACGCCGTTCGAAGACGGGCCGCCCTACCGCAAGGCGGCCGACTTCCTCGCGCTGGCCAAATACCGCCAAGTCTATCTGAAGATCACGCCCATCAACGTGACGCCGAAGAGCTGGGGCGAGGGGACCCCGGAAACTTTCTTCGGCAAGATGATCGACGCCTTCGGCGCCCAGCGGATCGCGTGGGGCTCGAACTTCCCGAACTCGGTGGGCACGATGGCCGAGATTCTCGGGGCGGCGAAAAAGGCGTTCGCGTTCGCGAAGGATTCCGATCAGGAATGGATTTTCGGCAAGACCGCGCAGACGCTCTATCCGGCGCTCGCCGGCGATTGAGATTCGTTCGGAAGCACCTCGCCGCCGAATAACAGAAAAGGGTGGGTGCCGCGCACCCACCCTTTGTTTGTTGTTGTCCGCGATCAACCGCCGCGAGCGAAACGCGTCAGGCCGCCTTGCGATTGACGAAGGATTCCGCGAGAGAGGTGAGCTTCTGGTCGGTCGACTTCTCCTCGCTGAGCGTCTGTTCGAGAACGCGGGCGCAATCGGTACGTCCCAACTGCTTGGCCCAGGCGATCAGCGTGCCATAGCGGGCGATCTCATAATGCTCCACCGCCTGGGCCGCCGCGACGAGCGCTGCATCCATCACCTGCTTGTTGCCGACCTCTCCGGCGACATCGTTGGCTTCGTTCACGATGCCGTCGATCGCCGGGCAATCGATCGCCGTCGCCTTGATGCCGAGCATGCGGAACACTTCCTCCAGGCGCTTGGCGTGGGTGCGGGTTTCGCCGAGATGCTTTTCGAACGCCTGCTTGAGCTGCGGATCGGTCGCTTTGGAAATCATTTCCGGCAGGGCGTTGATGATCTTGTTTTCCGCGTAAAAGATGTCCTGGAGCGTATGAACGAACAGGTCGTCCATGTTTTTGATGTCCTTCGAAAAGAAGCCCATGTTTGTTCCTATCGGTTGGTGTGACGCTGCGAGGCCAGCCGTGCTGACCGGTCCTGCTTGTTAACCCGCGTAGCGCTGCAGAGGTTCCTCGGAAACCGCGACGGCGCGACGATGGAACCGGTTCCGACGCCGCGTTATAGCGAACTCGGCTCGATCCCGCTGTCCTATCGCGCTCTGCGCCGCGCCGTCCGCTTGGTCGTCGTCGCCGTGGTCGGGAGCACTTGCGAGATCGTAAAAAAGGAAGCCCAGGGATCTGCCTTGAGACGCCCGAGCCGCTCCCTGATGTTGCCGACATTGAAGCTGTCGCCGCGCAGCTTTGCGTTCAGTTCGTCCCACGCGAGCGGTGCGGACACCGGCGCGCCGGCGCGAGCCCGCGTGCTGAACGGCGCGGCTGCGGTCGCGCCGCGGCCATTACGCAGATAATCGACGAAGATCCGCTGCTCGCGTTCGCTCTTCGACATCACCGCGGTGTAGCGGCGCGGATTGTCGTTCGCCATCGACTCGGCGATCCCTTTTGCAAAGGCCTTGGCGGTGTCCCAGTCGGCCTCCGGGCGAAGCGGAGCGACCACGTGCAGGCCCTTGCCGCCGGATGTCTTCACGAAGCTCTTGAGCCCGGTCTGCTCCAGCCGTTCGCGGACCTCGCGGGCGGCCGCGATCAGCGCGGTCCATTCCAGATGCGGGCCGGGATCGAGGTCGAAGATGAGGCGGTCCGGGTGCTCGACATCGCCGACGGTCGCGCCCCAGGGATGAATTTCGAGCACGGCGGCCTGGACCATGGCGATCAGGCCGTCGAGGCTGTCGATGGCGAGAAAATTGTCGCCGCCGGGCCCGCTGTTGGGCAGCACGGCGATGCTCTTGTGGAGGCCTTTCCACGGTTGTTTCTGAAAAAAGCATTGCTCCGCCATGCCGTCCGGGCAGCGCAGCAGCGCCAACGGACGCGCCACCACATGAGGCGCCATCCATTTCCAAACATCGGCATAGTAGTCGGCGAGCCCCTGCTTGGTGAGCCCGACATCCGGCCAGTAGACCCGGTCGGGATGGGTGAGCACCACCGTAGTGGCGAGGCTCCGCGTCTTGACCGAAGCCGCAGGCGGGTCGGCCGCAACCGGCTGCTCCAGCGATATCTGCGCGGCGGGCTTGTCCTCCCGCAGGCCGCGAAACGCGGCGTGGCGCAGGATGCGAGCTCCGGTCCAGCCGCGAAATTCGACCTCGGCGGCGAGTTCCGGCCTAACCCAGGTCACGCCGCGCACTTCGGCGCTCGCCAGCTTCTGCGCAAAGGGCCGCTTTTTCACCTCCAGCGGTGCAAGCCGGTCATAAAGCAGCCGTGCCGTCTTCTGCGAGAATCCGGTACCGACGCGCCCGGCATAGGCGAAGTCGCCGTCGACGTTGTAGCCCAGCACCAGCGAGCCGATTGCCCGCGGCATTGCGGTCGACGGCACGAAGCCGGCGATGACGAATTCCTGGCGGTCGGAGCATTTTGACTTGATCCAGTCGGTGCCGCGCCCCGATCGATAAGGCGAGTTAGCGAGCTTGGAAACCACGCCTTCGAGACTCAGCCGGCAGGCATGCTGCAGCACCAGCGCGCCGCTCTCCTCGAGATGGCGGCTCAACATCAACGGAGCGGCAGCGTCGGCGAGTAGAGCGTCCAAGGCCTGCTTGCGATCGACGAGCGCGGCCTTGCGCAGATCGTAGCCGTCGGCATAGATCAAATCGAAAGCATAGAACCGAAACCGGTCGGTGCGGCCTTCGCTGAGATCTTCCTGCAGCAGGGAGAAATCGGAGGCTCCGGCTTCGCTCTCGACGACGAGCTCGCCATCGATGATCGCACGTTCCACGGCAAGATTGGCGAAAGCGGCGGTGACGCTCTTGCCGAATTTCGAGGTCCAGTCCAGCCCGGCCCGAGTATAGAGCACGACCTTGCCCGCCCGCAGGTGGGCCTGCAGGCGATAGCCGTCGAACTTGATTTCATGCACCCAACGGTCGCCTTCTGGCGGCTTCTTGCTCAGCGTCGCGAGGCACGGCGCGACGAAGCCCGGCATCGCCGCCTCCACAGCTCCCTTGATCGCCGCATATCCGGCGCCCTGCGCTTTTTGAGCCGGCGTCGCGTTTGCCTTTTCGCGTGTCGCCCGCGACCGCGGTGCCGCCTTGGTTGGGGGGAGGCGCCCAGGTGCGGCCCGCTTTGACGTGGGCCGCTGAGGCGCAGCCCGGTTTGACGCCGTCCTGCCGCGCGTTGCCTTCTTGCCGTTGTGCTTGCCGTTGGGCCGCTTCATGACGCCTGTCGAGGAATCCCAGACATCGTCGCCTTCGCCGACCTCGTCGATGCTGCGGCCGGAGGCGACCGATTCCGGTTCCTCATCCAGTATATCCCGCGCGCCTTCGCGGCGCGCCTCCTCGTCATTGGCCTTGATCAGCAGCCAGTTGCGCCGTTTTTCGCCGCGACGAGGCGCCATGCGCACGAGATGCCAGCGGCCGCGAAGCTTCTCGCCGTCGAGGCTGAAGTCGAGGTGGCCCTTGGCCATGCCCTTGTGCGGGTCGCCCTCCGGCGCCCAGGTCCCGCGATCCCACACGATGACGGAGCCGCCGCCGTACTGACCCTGCGGAATGGTGCCCTCGAAGGTGCCGTATTGGAGGGGATGGTCCTCGACCTCCACGGCGAGGCGCTTTTCGCCGGGAACGAGGCTCGGCCCGCGGGTCACTGCCCAGCTCTTGAGGACGCCGTCGAGCTCGAGCCGCAGGTCGTAATGCAGCCGGCGGGCGGCATGCTTCTGAATGACGTAGGAATGGCCCTGCGTCGCGCCGGATTTTCCGCCCCGCGGCTCACGCGTTTTGTCGAAGTCGCGCTTGGCCCGATAAGTCTGAAGTCCCACAGCCTGTCCTACTGACTTTCCCGACGCCGTCGCGCATCGCTCGAAAACGTGCCATGGCGCGATCTTGCTACGCGCCGGCTTATTTTTCAGCCGGTTCGGCAATTTGCCGGATGGGTTTGACGGTCACAATTTCGCAGATGCGTTTCGGGTGATGTGAAGGGGCACCACCAACGCTCGACGCCCTGGAAACGCACGGATTTTGCAATCGTTCCGCAGGGGTGTGCCTCGCGTAAAAAACCGACGCGGGTTTCAGCCCGACCCGTTCACACGCTTCCGAACTGGCGATCGCCGGCATCGCCGAGGCCGGGCACGATGAACCCGACGTCGTTGAGGCATTCGTCCACGGATGCGGTGACCACGCGCACCGGCAGCCCGGCCCGCGCCAGCGCCGCCAGACCCTCGGGCGCGGCAAGGGCGCAGATTGCCGTGAGATCGGTCGCTCCGCGTGCCGCCAGCAACCGCAATGTGTGCACCATGGACCCACCGGTCGCGAGCATCGGATCGAGCACGTAGACCGGGGCCGTGCCGAGGTGCTCGGGCAGCGACATCATGTACATCTTCGGCTGCAGGGTGGCCTCGTTGCGCGCCAGGCCCACGAATCCCATGCGGCATTCCGGCATCAGCGCCTGGGCTTGTTCGGCCATGCCGAGCCCGGCGCGCAGCACCGGCACGAGCAGGGGCGGGTTCGGCAAGCGAACGCCATGAGTCTCGGCGACCGGCGTGCGGATCGAAACGCGTTCGCTGGCGATGTCTCTCGATGCCTCGTAGACCAGCATCGTGGTCAGTTCGCGCAACGCAGCGCGGAACGTCGCGTTGTCGGTCCGCTCGTCGCGCATGATCGACAGGCGGGAAGCGGCCAGCGGATGGTCGACGATCAGAACATTTAGCCCTGCGGGAATTTCATGCGGTGCGGGCATCGAGGTCACTCCGTTACTTCGCGAATCGACGGTGCTGTCGCGCCAGAGTGTCCAACATCGGCTGGAAAAGCACTATGACCCCGCCGGTCATCCGGTCCCTCGCGGGCTTTCCGGGCCGGAACCGCGAGGTTCTGATCAGCAGAGCGTGATCGAGCAAGCGTGATCGAGCAAGCGTTGACCTCGCCGCCGGGCTCATCGATCATCCCTCCAATTCAGCTCTTCCCGCAACCGGCTCGTGTCGATCGATACGATCAATCGGGGACAAAACCTCATCGAGGCGATGGAGGAACCATGAAGCACACAGCATTGCGCATCGCTTGCTCGCTGGCAGCGCTGGTGGCGACGGCGGCGCTTGCCGACGAGGTGCGGACCGGCAATGCGGCTTATGGTGATTGGCATACCGATGCCCCCGGCGTGATGCGGAAGATCACCGTCAACGATCTCAACCCGCCGCTCGAAACGCCGCCGGCCGCGAACAGCTCGCGCACCGTTGGAAAGCCTGCGGGCGCCGAGCTTGCGACAATGCCTGGTTTCTCGGTCGCCCCCTTCGCCACCAACATGGATGGCGCCCGCGTCATTCGCGTCGCTCCAAACGGCGACGTCTTCGTGGCGCGCAGCCGAAGCGGCCGGGTCATGGTCATCCGTGCCAAGCCGGGTGCCGACAAGCCCGAAACCGTCGAGACCTTCGCGTCCGGTCTCAAGAATCCGTACGGTATCGCCTTCTATCCTCCCGGCCCCGCTCCCAAATGGATCTACATCGCCGGAAGCGGTGACATCCTGCGTTACCCCTACAAGGCCGGCGACTTGAAGCCGTCAGGGGCGCCCGAGACCGTGGTGTCCGATCTCCCGGTCGGCGGCAACCACTGGACCCGCGACATCGCGTTTTCGCCGGACGGCAAGACGATGTATGTGGCGGTGGGATCCGCGAGCAACGTCGCCGAAGACATGGGCGCCAAGCCGGAGCTCGCGGCCTACCAGACCAGCCACGCCCTCGGCTCTGCCTGGAACCGGGAAGAGTGGCGCGCCGACGTGCTGGCGTACGATCCCGACGGAAAGAACAAGCGCGTCTTCGCCACCGGAATCCGCAACTGCTCGGGGCTCGCTGTGCAACCCGGCACCGGCACCCTCTACTGCGCCACCAACGAGCGCGATCTCCTGGGCGACAACCTGCCGCCGGATTACGTGACGTCGGTGCAGGCCGGACATTTCTACGGATGGCCCTGGTACTACATCGGCGACCACGAAGACACGCGGCCGGGTGGCGGCACGCGGCCCGACCTTAAAGGCAAGGTCACCGTGCCGGACGTGCTGCTGCAGCCGCATTCCGCGCCGCTCGGGCTTGCCTTCAACGAGGGCGATCAGTTTCCCGCGGCGTGGAAGGGCGATGCCTTCGTCGCCTTGCACGGCTCGTGGAATCGCAAGCTGCACACCGGGTACAAGATCGTTCGGCTGCCGTTCAAGGACGGCAAGCCGACGGGTGAATACCAGGATTTCGTCACCGGCTTTACGGCGGGCCAGGAGAATGTCTGGGGCCGGCCGGTCGATGTCGCCTTCGCCACGGACGGGGCGCTGCTGTTCAGCGACGACGCCAACGGCATCATCTACCGGGTCAGCCATAAGGGTCCGTAGACGCTGGTTGTCGGCTGCTGGATGCGATGTGTGCGGGGGGCGCCGGCCTGGTGCGACGCCCCCCGGCCCGTTCAGCGCGCCGGCGCGCGCTGGTCCCGGCAGGGTTCTATCAGTGGCGGGTCTCAAAATCGGCCGAGCCTTTGATCAGTATGTCGAGCGACCTATAGGACGTGACGGGCTGCGCCGTCCGGATCCGCATTGCTTTCACGGTCGCTGCAGCGATGTCGCGGCCGCGATCATCAATTCCGGTCCAGGACGCGGCGCGGCCGCGGGGGTCGATCTCCAAAAGCTTTACGTTCGGCGGCACGTGCAGGCCGTCACGCACGATCCCGCGCACGACGCCGTCGAGCGGCGCCCGGATTGGAATGGTCTCGAGATAGCCCAGCACCACGCCCTTGAAGACCCGGGCACCGATCTCGATTGGCGTATGCCAGCGCCCCATCAACTCCGAATAGACGAACCGTTCTGACCCGACTTCACCGAGCGGCCGGCAATGCGGATCCACGTTCACCGTGCGGCCGGTCTTGACGACCTCACCGCAATGCGCCGGATGGGTTTCGACGGCCACGTCGCAGTTGCTCCCAACCGCGAAATTGGGACCGAGGCCTACCGCGACGCGTGCGAGGTTGCGCAGGTCGGGCGTGACGTGCTGTTTCTGCATGCGGGCATCCACCAGCACATCCGGCGAGCCGAACGCCAGGAGATCGGTGAGGCCGAGCGAGGTCACGGCGACCCGGTCCGGCTGGTCGAATACGTCCACGATCTCCCACACCGTCTCCGCACGTTCGCCGGCGATGCCCTCGATGATGGCTGCGTCCTCGAACAGTGCGTCATGAAAGGACATGGCGCGCCGAATCACTGGCAGCAGGGGATCGTGGGTCAGTACGACCGACCATCCAACGCGCCGCATGAAGACCGCGACCGCTGAGGCAATCTCGTTGGTCCCGAGGATGACACCGGTCGGTGAGGTCTGGCCACGTTGCAGCGCGGACAGGAAATTTTGGGGCATGGTCGGCCTCATGGGTACGAATTGCCTTAGCAAGACACGCGCCATGACCGAAAGCCGAGGAAAACCTTGTCAAATCGCGCGTCTCGACGATCCTCGGTTGGCGCGGCGAACAGCGATTGCATTATATTGTTGCATATATAACGATCGCTGGTCGCGGTGATTATTGAATTAGGCTTCGCGGCCGCCGTCGACGAACTGGCTCTGTTCGCTGTAGGCGGATCGATAGTCCTCATAGGTGCAGACCGGTCTGCAAGATCAACTCTTTCCGAGCGTCCGTCGGCAGGGGCCGACTAATTCGTACGCGGCGTGGTGGTCTTGAGCGTGACGACGAGCGAGCCGCCATCGGCCACGCTTTCCACGCAGGCGACCCAGGCGGGCGTATCTCGTCAGTTTATATCCAGGACATGGGCCGGGCCGTGCCGTTCGGCGGCTACAAGATGAGCGGCTATGGGCGGGAGTCCGGTCTCAAGCACCTCGACGAATATCTCAACGTCAGGGCGGTCTTGATCAAGACGGCCTGGGGGCGCAGGGCAGTCCGGTCGCCGTGTTCGGCGGCTGCCAGGGCTGCCTCGTCTGGCGAGGGACGGCTCATCAAGTCTCCCATCGCTATATTTGTATGTATATGTCGCGAAGCGCGTTGTCGGTTCTGCGACAAAGCCGACACAGGCCGGCCTTGCAGCTGTGCCTCGTCTTTCAGCGCCTCGTAACCCCATGATTTTACAGCATGCTGCGCGGTGTGCCGCTGGCATGGGATGTGCTGATCCGGTCAAGCCCACAGGGACTGACCATGATCGCCAACCCCGCCGTCATCGCCAAGCCGTCATCGCCGCTGGTCGTCGTGCTCGGGACCAACGAAATCGCCTCGGCGGTGGCGGTGCAGCTACGGCGCGCGGGCCACGGAGTGATCCTCTCGCACGACGCTTTCCCGCCCGTCATTCGCCGCGCGATGGCATTCCACGACGCCTTGTTCGGGGATCGCATGATCATCGAAGGGGTCGAAGCCGAGCGGGCGGAGACGGCGGCGGAGATCGCGGCCGCCGTGGAGATGCCGCGGCGCGTCGCGGTGACGCCGCTCGGTCTGGACGATCTCGTCGAAACTTTCGCGCCGCCGATCCTCGTCGATGCGCGGATGCAGAAGCGACGGGTGACGCCGGATTACCGCGGGAACGTGCGCCTGACGGTCGGGCTCGGCCCCAACTTCACGGTGGGCACGAACTGCGACATCGCGGTCGAGACGCGTCCGGCCAAGACCGGCACCATGGTGAGGCAGGGCCAAACCGACCAGGCAGATGGGCAGGCGCGCCCGCTCGGAGGGTTCGGACGCGAACGCTTCGTCTACAGCCCCGGCGCAGGCCATTGGCACACCCGGGTCGAGATCGGCATGCGCACCTTCAAGGACTTCGTGCTGGGGCATCTCGACGGCTTGCCGGTCCATGCGCCGATCGACGGCGTGGTCCGCGGGATCGCGCGCGACTCGACCTCGGTGCCTGCCGGCGTGAAGTTGCTCGAGATCGACGCGCGTGGGCGGGACGCCAGGTGGACCGGCATCGACGATCGCGGCCGCGCGATTGCGGAATGCACCGCGAAAGCGATCGGCCTGCACGGCTCGCAGCAGGCGCTCATGGACGCCGTTGCGGTGTGGATGTGACAGCAGGGGCACGGAGCGATGGCCAAGGTGGTGTTCTACGAAAAGCCGGGCTGCGGCGGCAACGCACGCCAGAAGGCGCTGCTCGTTTCCTCGGGCCACGAGCTCGAGGTCAGGAATTTCCTCGCCGAACGTTGGACGGCCGTCACCCTGAAGCCGTTCTTCGGCGCAAAGCCGGTGCCGGAGTGGTTCAACGGCTCCGCGCCGCGGGTGAAATCCGGCGCCGTCCGGATCGGCGATCTCTCCTCCGATGCTGCGCTTGAAATGATGGTGGCCGATCCGATCCTGATCCGCCGGCCGCTGATGCAGGTCGGAGAGCGCCAGGTATCCGGTTTCGATCACGCGCTGGTCGATGCCTGGATCGGCCTGCGCAGCACGAGCGTGCCGGTAACCGACGCCTGCATCAAGGAGCACGCCACGGCTGATGTTGCCCATGTCCTTCGCCCGCGCGCGTCGCACCCCAAGGGGCCGTGACCTTTGACGACCTCATCCTGAGGAGGCGCGAAGCGCCGTCTCGAAGGATGGCCGCAGGCGGCGGCATTTGGGGCCACCCTTCGAGACGCGTCCTGCGGACGCTCCTCAGGGTGAGGTCCCGTAAAGTCTCAGGTGCTAGTCGCTGCCGTTCACCGCGGGCGGATGAGATTCTGTAAAGTCTCAGGTGCGGGGCGCCGCGTTCACCGCGCCGCCGGTCTCACCGGTAGCCGAAGCGGTCGAAGATCTCCCGGGCCGGCGGCGACACGAGGTAGGTCAGGAATTGCTGCGCTTCGTCAGGGTGAGGAGCCGCCATCGTGAGGGCGGCGGGGTACACGATGGGTGCGTGGCTCGAGCCGGGGAGCGTCCCCGAGATGCGGACGCCCGCCACGCCATGGGCATCGGTTGCAAAGACCACCGCCGCCGGCACGTCGCCGCGGGCCACCATCGCAACCGCAACCTGGGGATTCTCGACGATGGCGACCTTGTCGGCGATCACCTTCCACAGCCCCAGCCGCTCCAGGCTCGTCTTGCCGAAGCGGCCCGCCGGGTGCGAGTTCGGATTGCACATCGCGATGGGACCCGATCCGACCACCATCGCGATCGGGAACGACGCATCGATCGTAGCCGGCACGCCGCTGCCATTCCGTGATCCCTGGACGAGCACCACCTCGTTGCGCACGACGTCGACGCGGGTATGAAGCCGGATCAGTTTGCGTTCGGCGAGATAATCCATCCACATCGCGTCGGCGGAAAAGAAGATGTCGGCCGGCGCGCCGTCCACGATGTTCTTGGCAAACACCGGGGTCGGGCCGTAAGCGATGGTCGGCGCGGCTGCGCCGGTCGCCAGATACGCGCCTACGATCTCATCGAGCGCCGGCTTGAGGGTGGCGGCCGCGAACACCAGAACGGTGCCGTCTGGATGCATGGAGGCCGGCGCTTCGCCGTGGTCATGTTGCGCGCGGGCGAGGTTGCGCGAGCCGAGCAAGGCGGCCGCCGCGCCCGTGCCGACTGCGGCCAGAAACCCGCGCCGATTTTTCATCGTCCAATCTCCCGGCGATCCCCGCTGTATCTATTCATATATAGCCAATGGCGAGCCGGACGCAAATCGGGCGATGCGCGCTCGCCGAGGTCCGCGCTCCCGGACGAGCGACGCCGGCGAGGGCGCAAAAAGGCCGTCCTCGCCGTCCTCGCGCTTGCGTCAGAGCGCGCGCGGCCGTTCGACGTAGCTCGTGAGGTCGTCTCCTAGTCGCAGCGCCAGTGCGGCGAGCAGTGCGGTCGGGTTGTAGCCGGCGTTGTGCGGATAGACGGAGGCGCCGACGACGAACAGGTTTTGCGCGTCCCAGTGCTGCAGGTGCTGCGAGACGACGCTGTTCTTGGGGTCGGCGCCCATCGGCGTGCCGCCGGTGACGTGCGTGCTCTGGTAGACGCGGGTATCGAACGGGCTCTTGCGCGGCGCCGCCGGCCCGACGATTGTCGCGTCCGTCGCCTTGGCGATCTCGGCGATCTTCTAGCGTGCAATACTCCGACATCTTCATGTCGTTCTCGCGCCAGTCGAAGTTCATGCGCATCAGCGGCTGGCCGTAGGCGTCCTGGTACACGGGATCGAGGTCGAGGTAGTTGTCGCGGTGCGGGTAGCTCGAGCCCTGGGCCTGCAGGGTGAAGGAATGCGCGTACCAGTCGGCGTTCGCCTCCTTCCATTCGGTGCCCCAGCGCGGCGTGCCGGGCGGCACCCGGCGGCTTCCGATCGGCCGGCCATTGGTGAGGTTCGCGCTGATGCCGGCGCCGCCGAGGAAGCCGAGGCCCGTGTGGTCGAAGTTGTCGTTGTTGAACTCGTCGATCGTGACCCCGGTGCTGCCGCTCGCCAGGAACGGATTGATCCACCAGTCCTTCATGAAGACGTTCACGGCCGAGTTGGTCTGGTAGCAGAAGTTCTTGCCGACCACGCCCGCGCCGCTCGCCGGGTCGTAGGGCGTGCCGATGCCGCCGAGCAGCAGCAGCCGCGTGTTGCGTCATCGTGAAGGCCGCCAGCACCACGACGTCGGCCGGCTGCTCGTACTCCTCGCCGGTCATGAGATCGACATAGCGCACGCCGATCGCACGTTTGGCTTGCTTGTCGTAATCGATGCCGAGCACGTGGGTCCGTTGCCGCATCTCGAAGCTCGGCCGCTCGAACAGCATCGGATACAGCAGCGTCTCCGGCGTCGCCTTGGCCTGCGCCTCGCAGATGAACTTCTCGCAGTGGCCGCAATACTGGCAGGCCCCGAGCCGCATGCCGTCCGGATTGGTGTAGACGCCGGAGGAGTTGGCCGACGGCGCGATGAAGGGCTTGTAGCCGAGCTTCTCGCACGCCGCCTTGAAGATAAGCCCCGCCTCGGTCGGCTCGAGCGGCGCCTGCGGATAGTCGTCGCCGCCGCGGCGCCTCGAACGGATTGCCGCCGGGCTGGAGCGTCGCCCTTGATGTTGCCGGCCTTGCCGGAGATGCCGTACAGCTTCTCGAACAGGTGATGGTAGGGCTCCATCTCGGCATAGGTCACGCCCCAATCCTGGATCGGCATGTCGGCCGGGATCGCCTGCTTGCCGTAACGGGTCTCGAAGCGCGCTGCGCAGCGTCGGGTCGTACTCCGACCAGCGCCAGGCGAAGCCGTTCCAGTGGCTGGCGGCGCCGCCGAGGCCGTCGCCGGGCAGGAAGGCGGCGAGGCAGCGCGCCGGCAGCGAGGCCTCCTTCGGCGAGTGCCGTGCCGTATAGGTCTCGACCGACCAGTCCTGGCCAAGGCCGCCGCGGATGTCCCAGCGCAACTCGTCGCGCTGGTTGGGGAGCTTGGATTCCGCGGCGTTGCGGCGATCGATGCCGCGCTCGAGCACGAGCACATCGGTGCCCTTGGCGGTCAGCTGGCGTGCGACCAGGGCCGCGGTCAGTCCGCCGCCGACGATGACGACGGTGCGCTTGTTCAGCGTGGTGGCCATGACAGGATTTCCTCAGCTGAAGTCGGCGATGGACTTGGGATCCTTGGCGCCCGGATAGGGCTTGCCGCGGTACTCCACCATGTCGCGCTGGTGTGTCGCCGGCAGGCCCGGATAGCCGATCATGCGCCAGAACACCTTGTCGTTGTTGCCGCCATAGATCGGGTCGGCGTAGCAGGCCTGCGCGAACAGCGGATAGACGAGTTCGTTGAACCAGGAGCCGAGCGGCACCCTGGGCGTCGGCCACCTTGCCGGTCGCGAGCAGGGTCGAGGAAAGCATCGGCATCCGCCGGCGCGAGCGCGTCGAAATTCTTGCCGAACTGCTTCCTGCAGGCGGCGTTCGCCGCGGCGACGCCGGCCTTGAAGAACTGCTCCGGCGTGAGCGGGAGCTGGTAGCCGAACTGCGGCTTACCCTTCTTCCACGGCCCGTGCATGTAGAGCCGCTCGCCCTGGCCGAAGCCGCCGGCGAGCTGGCGGTCCATGAAGATCGCGAGCCCGCAATCGACGCCGCTCGGCGTCAGGTGATCGGCCGGGCACATGACGTTGACGAGCGCCTCGACGAAGGCGGCCTCGTCGAGGCTCAGCGACTGGTACCCCGCAGGGACGGTTTTGGCGGGCGTTGCGGCGATCGCCGGTTCGGCGTGTGCGCTTCCAGCCGCGACCGTGGCGCCGGCTGTCGCTGCGGCCGCCGGGGCGAGGGGCGCTGCGCCCGCGACCGCGATTTGCTTGAGAACGTCTCGACGCGCGAATTTCGCGCCCTTTCCGTCAGCCATGGGAAGTTCCTCCGTCGCGGTCATGCCCGGGTCTTTCTCCGGCGCCGCATTGCCGCGGCGATCTTAGGTCAGCGGCCGCACTGATGCCATCGGGTCGAAATGTCGTCGTCGGAGCGCGTTCGCATCGGCCGGAGCCTGTGGGTTGACGTGACGGCCGCGCACGCTATATGCGCCGTGAACCAGGTTCCGGAGCCTCCGGGACGTTCATCGATCCGAAGCGCCTTCATGTCTGAACAGGTCGATCTGATCGTGAATGGGCGGCGCGTGAGCGTCGCCGCCGATCAGGAAACTCCGCTTCTCGACGTTCTGCGCAATCATCTGGGCCTGATGGGGACGCGGTTCGGCTGCGGTCTCGAACAATGCGGCTGCTGCACCGTGCTCGTCGAGGGCGAGCCGGTGAAATCTTGCGCGAAGCCGCTGTGGAGCGTCGGCGGAAAGTCGATTTTGACGGTCGAGGGGCTTGGGACGCCGGACCGGCCTCATCCGCTGCAGCGCGCTTTCCTCGACGAGCAGGCCGGGCAATGCGGCTTCTGCCTCTCGGGTATTCTGATGACCGCGAAAGCGCTCCTCGATCGCAATCCGGCGCCGACGCGCGCCGAGATCGCGCAGGCGCTCGACGGCAACCTGTGCCGTTGCGGCGCCCACCATCGCATCCTGCGGGCGGTGGCGCGGGCCGCGCTCCTGATGCGCGAGGAGGCGACGTCATGAGTGCCGCAGCGCTGCCCGGAGCCCTCGTCGACCATCCGCGGCTCTCCCAGTGGGTAGCGTTTCCCGCGCCCGGCAGGGTCGCCGTTGCAACCGGCAAGGTGGAGATCGGACAGGGCGTGTTGACGGCGCTCGTCCAGATCGCGGCAGAACAGCTCGACGTCGCGGTAGACCGGGTTGCCATCGCGTCGGGCGACACCGACCGCACGCCCAATGAAGGCTACACGGCGGGCAGCCAGTCGATCCAGTTCGGCGGCGTCGCATTGCGGCGCGCCTGCGCTGACGTGCGCGAGCTTTACATTCGCAGTGCTGCCGAGGCGTTGGGTTGTCCTGCGGCCGACTTGTCGATCGCGGACGGACGGATTTTGTGCCAGGGGGCGCCGACCGGACTCGACTACTGGTCGCTGGCCTCGGCAGTGAATCTCGATACGCCGGCCACGGGGAATTCGCCGCTCAAGCCGCCGGCCGAGCACCGCGTCATCGGCCGAAATGCCGGCCGGCTCGACCTCCCCGCAAAGGTGTTCGGAGAGCCCGTCTTCATCCACGATATGGTGCTGGACGGCATGCTGCACGCCCGGGTCGTTCGCCAGCCTTGCCCCAGCGCGAGCCTTACCTCGGTCGATGAGGCGGCGATCCGGCGGGCCGCCGAGGGCCAGTTCGACATCATCAGGTACGGCAACTTCCTCGCCATCCTCGGCGAGGACGAGACGGTGGTCGAGGCATCGGCTGCGGTGGCGGCCGGCCACGTGAAATGGGACGGCGTCGAGGCCGTCAATCCGCTCCAGCAGGAAGCGCGTTGGCTGTTGCAGCAGCCGACCATCGATCGCGTCATTGGGCCGCCGGAGCCCGACGATCCTGTGCGCGGCGCGAACCGCCACGAAGCTGCCTATTCGCGTCCGCACCTTGCCCACGCCTCGGTCGCGCCGTCCTGCGGGCTGGCGCTCATGCAGGATAGCCATCTGAAGGTATGGACCCATTCCCAGGGCGTTTTCCCGTTTCGGGTGGCGCTGGCGCGGGCCTTGGAGATGAGGCCCGCCGACATTTCGGTGACGCATGTCCAGGGCCCGGGTTGCTACGGCCACAACGGTGCCGACGACGCTGCGGCCGACGCCGCCGTGATCGCCTTTCTGAGGCCGGGACGGCCGATCCGGGTGCGCTGGCGCCGCGAGGACGAATTCGGCTTCGAGCCGGTCGCGCCCACGATGATGGTGCAGGTGCGCGCGGCGCTCGATGAGGCCGGGCGCCCGGTGGATTGGACCGCGGAAATCTGGAGCGGCACCCACAGCACGCGGCCGGGCAGCGCCGGTAATCTGCTCGCCGCCGAGGCGCTCCCCAAGCCGTCGCCGCCGCCCAAGCCGGGCGACGTGCCCGAAGCGGGCGGGGGCGGCGCGACCCGCAACGGTGAACCGCTCTACGACATTCCAGCGCGCCGCATCATCCACCATCTTGTGCCGGCGACGCCGGTGCGGACTTCCGCCTTGCGCGGGCTCGGCGCGATGCCGAATGTCTTCGCCATCGAATCCTTCATCGACGAGCTCGCAGAACGGATCGGCGCCGACCCGGTGAGCTATCGGCTTTCGCTGCTGACCGATCCCCGCGCAACGCGGGTTGTCGAGCAAGTCGCCAGAATGGCCGACTGGAAGGCCGGGGTGGCGGCGGGTAGCGGGCATGGCCGCGGCATCGGCTTTTCCCGGTACAAGAACCGGGCAGCCTACGCCGCCGTGATCGCCGAAGTCGATGTCGACGAGGACATCCGGCTGCGACGGGTATGGTGCGCCGCCGATGCCGGTCTCGTCATCAATCCAGACGGCGCCATCAACCAGCTGGAGGGCGGCATCCTCCAATCGGCGAGCTGGGTCCTCAAGGAGCAGGTGCAGCTCGCCGGGACCGGGATCAGTTCGCTGGACTGGGACAGCTACCCGGTCCTGCGTTTCACCGAGGTGCCGGAGCTGTTCGTCGAGCTCGTGGCGTCCGACAGCAACGATCCGCTCGGCGTCGGCGAGGCGACGGCCGGACCTGCGGCCGCGGCGATCGGCAACGCCGTCGCCCACGCCCTCGGCGCGCGGCTGCGCGATCTGCCACTGACCCGCGAGCGTATGATGGCGGCCCTGCTGGCGGAATGAACGGAGGCTCTCGAAAGTCGCATTTCGCGCAGCGTGTGAAATTGCGTATGCTCGATCTCTCTCATGGAGTGCGGTCGGCCGCTATCGAGCGGCACGGGCTCCGAGGGCCCCTCGTCCGCGGCGCGATGTGTCGCAAAACCGGCTCGGCCATCGCATGAAACCGCCGCCGCAAGGGTTAAGCCGGGACGGCGCCGTCGTCGAGTCCGAAGCCCGTCCGCACGTGACGGTTCGCGGGCTCACCAAGCGGTTCGGCGCCACCACCATCTACGATAAGTTCGATCTGGACATCGCTCGTGGCGAGCTCGTCTCGGTGTTCGGCCCCAACGGCTGCGGCAAGAGCACGCTGATCAACATGATCGCCGGGCTGGTGCCGGTCGATGCGGGCAAGGTGCTGTTCGACGGCAAGCCGATCCGCGACATCTCGTTCGGCTATGTGTTCCAGAATTATCGCGAGGCCCTGTTCCCGTGGCTGCAGGCATTCGAGAACGTCGAGTATCCGCTGCGGCTGATGAACGTCCCGCCGGCGGAGCGGCGCGAGCGGGTCGAACGTCTCATCGCGCATCTCGGGGTCGATCTCGACTTCAAACGCTACCCCTACGAACTCTCCGGCGGCCAGCAGCAGCTCGTCTCGATCATGCGCGCGCTCGTCGTCGAGCCGGAGATCCTGTTCCTCGACGAGCCGTTCTCGGCGCTCGACTACGAGATGACGCTGTACATGCGCGAGCAGCTGCAGCGCATCTTCATGGAGACGCGCACCACCACCGTGCTGGTGTCGCACGATCTCGAAGAGGCGGTGTTCCTCGCCGACCGCATCCTGCTGCTGTCGCGCCATCCGGCAAGAATCGCGGCGTATCCCGTCTACGACGCGCCACGCCCGCGCGACGGAGCGACGTTATCGCAGCCGGACTTCGTGGCCCTCAAATCGCACTGCCTCGAGGTGTTCCAGCGCGAGGTGCGCAGAAGGTGAAGCCGCGCAGGGGAGAAGCCCGCGTGGTGCGTCTCCCTCTCCCGCTTGCGGGGGAGGGCGGGGAGGGGGCTCTTGCCCCGCGCGAAAACCTTCCAAGATCGGGCAACGGGTGATTTGAGAACCGCGTCCGGGCGTGACGCGTCCGAGCGCCCTCTCCCCAACCCTCCCCCGCAAGCGGCGGAGGGAGCGCGTCCAAGCCTTACTTCACCGCGTCCAATCTCACTTCATCGCGTCATAAACTTTGTGGGTCCAGGCGCCGGTGGGCTTCTTGGTGATCACGGGATCGGACCCTCCGGTCAGCAACGTCGACACCGTGCGGTCGTAATCGGCGGGATCGAGCTTGCCGTCCTTGGTGTCGAGGAGCTTGGCGATCTCGCCCATCATCCGCTTCTGGTGCTTCTCGGTCTGGGCGCCGGTGGTGTCGGCGGCGAGCACGATCTTCGCGGCTTCGTCAGGATGCGCGCGGGCGTAGTCCCATCCCTTCATGGAGGCCTTCACGAACTTCCCCATCTTGGCGACGAAGTCGGGGTCGGCGAGCTTGCTCTCCATGACATAGAGACCGTCCTCGAGCGTCGCCACGCCTTCATCCGCATACTTGAAGACGACGAGCTGTGCCGGCTTGAAGCCGCCGTCGATGACCTGCCAGTATTCGTTGTAGGTCATGGTGGAGATGCAGTCGGCCTGCTTCTGCAGCAACGGATCGACGTTGAAGCCCTGCTTGAGCATCTTCACGCCGCCCGGCGAGCCGTCGGTCTTGATGTTGAGCTTCGACATCCACGACAGGAACGGATACTCGTTTCCGGAGAACCAGACGCCGATGGTCTTGCCCTTGAGATCGGCCGGCTTCTTGATGCCGGTGTCGGCGCGGCAGGTGAGTTCGAGCCCCGAGCGCTTGAACGGCTGCGAGATGTTGACGAGCGGCACGCCCTTTTCACGCGAGGCCAGGGCGGACGGCATCCAGTCGATGATGACGTCGGCGCCGCCGCCGGCGATCACCTGCGCCGGTGCGGTGTCGGGTCCGCCGGGATTGATGGTCGACGTCGAGCCCGGCGTCCTTGTAATAGCCCTTCGCGGCGGCGACGTAATAGCCGGCGAATTGGGCCTGGGTGACCCATTTGAGCTGGAGCGTGACCTTTTCGGCGGCGAGCGCCGGATTCGCGAGCGGCGTGCCGAGCACCAGCCCCGCAGCGATCAACCATGCTTTTTTCATGTCGTTTCTCTCCAGCTTCGACCGCCGAGTCACGTCCGATAGGACGGATGCCAGAACGTCGTCGCGCGCTCGGCGAGCGCGACGGCGCCGTAGAACGCCATGCCGGCAACGGCCGCCAGCGCGATCTCGGCCCACACCATATCGAGCGACATTCTCGCCACTTCGATGGAGATGCGAAAGCCTATGCCCCGGGTCGGCGTGCCGAAGAATTCGGCGACGATCGCGCCGATCAGAGCGAGAGTCGAATTGATCTTCAGCGCGTTGAAGACGAAGGGCATCGCGGCCGGCAGGTTGAGCTTGACCAGCGTCTGCACGGGGGCCGCGCGCATAGGAGCGCATCAGGTCGCGCTCGATCGCGTCCCGCGGCGGCGAGGCCGGCGAGGGTATTGACCAGCATCGGGAAGAAGGTGATGACGGCGACGACCGCGGCCTTCGAGGGCCAGTCGAAGCCGAACCACATCACCATGATCGGGGCGATGCCGACGATCGGCAGCGCCGAGATGAAGTTGCCGATCGGCAGCAACCCGCGGCCGAGGAAGGTGTAGCGGTAGGCGACGATCGCCACCAGCGAATCCGGCGCCGCAGCCGATGACGTATCCGATCAGCACGCCGCGCACGAAGGTCTGCACGAAGTCCTCGCCGAGCGTCGGAAGCGAGCCGGCGAACCGCACGGCCGTCGCGCTCGGCGACGGCATCAGCACGCGAGGGAACGCCGAAACCGCGCACGGCGACTTCCCAGAGGTAGAACAGCGAACGCGCCGAACAGCAGCGGCACGGCGAGATCGTTGGCGCGGCGTCGCATCTTGCCGCGCAGCGTGAGCCCCGCCATGCCGGTGACGACGAGTGCGGCAGCGAGCCAGCCGGCAAGCACCAGCGCCCAGAAGCCGGAGCCGGCATTGCCCGCGATTGCGGCTTCGCCGAGCAGCCGCAGGGTCACGGCGCAGGTCAGGAGAACGCCGCCAAGACCGGCCACCAGCGGGTGCGCAAGGAACGGCGCCGCACCGAACAGAGCGGCTGCAGCGAGGGTGGCGGCGAGCGCCAGGGGCCGGTCCGCCAGGTTTGGCGCGTGGGCGGTGCCGAGCGGAAGCATCAGCGCGGTGAGCGCCAGCAGCGCCGCGCCGAAAAAGCCCCAGGGCCGGCGCACGCTCACGGTTTCGCGCCCATGCGTCGCAGCGTCCAGCGTTCCGCTAAGCCGACGATGCCGACGAGGATCGTGGCCAGCAGCGCAGCAGCGAGCAGGGCCGCCCAGATCTGCAAGGTCTGGCCGTAATAGGAACCCGCGAGCAGCCGGGCGCCGATGCCGGCCTGGGCGCCGGTCGGCAGTTCCGCGACGATGGCGCCGACCAGCGAGATCGTGACGGCGACCTTGAGGCTGGCGAACAGGAACGGCACCGATGCCGGCATCCGCAGCTTCCACATCACCTGGAGCGGCGTCGCCGACCAGGTGCGCATGAGGTCGCGCTGGATCGGGTCCGGCGACGTCAGCCCCTTCACCATGCCGATCGTTACCGGGAAGAAGCACAGATAGGCCGAGATCAGCGATTTGGGCAGCAGCCCGCGCAGCCCGATCGCGCCGAGCACGACGATGATGATCGGCGCCACCGCGAGGATCGGGACCATCTGGGAACAGATGATCCAGGGCAGCAGGCTCTTCTCCAGGGCCCGCACCTGCACGATCAGCACGGCGAGCAGGATGCCGAAGGCGGTGCCGAGCACGAAGCCGACCACGGTCGCGGAAAGGGTGACCCAGCCGTGGTAGACGAGGCTGCGCGGGGAATCCGGCGGGTAGTCCGAAGACGAGAGCGGCGAACGTCGCCACGATCTGGTGCGGCGCCGGGACCAGCGGCCGCTCGGCGTCCAGGGTGCCGGCGACGAGGTCCGTCAGGGTGTAGGGGGTGTCCTCGCGCTCGAAGGCGTCGCGCACCAGCGCCATGTTCATCCAAACCGCCGCGACGTACCAGAGCACGATGATGACGAGCACGATGACGAAAACGGGAGCGCGGTCGGCGAGCCATCGCGGCCACCGCCAGCGGTGCGGCGTGCGCGTCCCCATAACGCTACTCGTCATAGGAATGCCCCGAGCGCAGGCCCATGCGCACGCGCTGCGCGATCTTGATGAACTCCGGCGTTTCCCGGATCTCGAGGGTGCGGTCGCGGGGAAAGTCGCAGGGGATGACGTCGATGATGCGCCCGGGCCGCGGTGACATCACCACGATCTTGGTCGACAGGAAGACCGCCTCCGGGATCGAATGGGTGACGAACACCACCGTCTTTCCGGTCTGGTTCCACAGCCGCAGCAGTTGCTCGTTGAGATGGTCGCGCACGATCTCGTCGAGGGCGCCGAACGGCTCGTCCATCAGCAGCAGGGCCGGCTCGAACGACAGCGCGCGGGCGATCGAAGCGCGCTGCTGCATGCCGCCGGACAGTTGCCAGGGGAACTTGCGCTCGAAGCCCGCGAGATTCACCAGCGCCAGAAACTTCGCCGCGCGCGCCTTTCGCTCCTCGCCGGGCACACCCATGATCTCGAGCGGGAGCATCACGTTGCGCTCGATGGTCCGCCAGGGGTAAAGCGCCGGCGCCTGGAAAATGTAGCCATAATGGCGGTTGAGGCGGGCTTCCTCCGGTGACACCCCGTTGACGCGGATGGTGCCGGCGCTGGGTTGCTCGAGATCGGCGATGACCCGGAGCAACGTCGTCTTGCCGCAGCCGGACGGGCCGATGAATGACACGAAGTCGCCGGCCGCGATCTGCAGGTCGACTTTGGAAAGCGCCTCGACAGGTCCGTCCGATGTCTCGAAGGTGAGCGACACGCCCGTCGCGTCGACGGCCAGCGCCGGATGCGCCGCCTGCTGCCTTTTTTCGATGTCTGAAACCGCAGATGTGTGCATCAACTCAGTCGTGTGCAGCGGCTGGACCGCGATACTGTTGGTTCCAACGCCCCATCTTTGCATAGGGCGCGCCATTTGCGAAATATTGGCAGGGCTGCTCGTGAACTTCTCGCCTCATGTTTATTCAGTCTCAGGACTAAAAATGAGCTTGTGTTCCAGGTTGAACTTTCCCTGCCGCCGGGCGCCGTCATGCGAGCCGACGCGGCCATCCAATACCGGCGGTTCCATTCTCGCGCCGGGCTCGCGCCAAGGCCGGGCGACCCCGCAATGATTCTCGTTACCGGAGCCGCCGGCAAGACCGGCCGGGCTGTCATCCGCGCGGTGGCTGCGCGCGGCACGCCGGTGCGCGGACTGGTCCGCCGCGCCGGCCAGGAAGCGGCGTGCGACGCGGCGGGGGCGCGGGATGTTGCGCTCGCCGCGTTCGAGGATTTCGCCGGACTGGTGGAGGCGGCGCGCGGGGTTTCGGCGATCTACCACATCTGTCCCAATGCGAGCCCCCACGAAGTGTCCTACGCGAAGGCCGTCGTTGGCGCGGCCGCCGCGGCCGGGGTGCGGCGCTTGGTCTATCATTCGGTCCTGCACCCGCAGATCGAGGCTATGCCTCATCACTGGCGCAAGCTCAGGGTCGAGGAGGCGCTGCTGGGCTCCGGCTTGGAGACGACCATCCTGCAGCCGACCGCCTACATGCAGAACATCCTCGCGGGCTGGCGCGCGGTCAACGAGGCGGGCGTGTTCCGCGTGCCCTATCCGGTCGACACCCGGATCAGCCTGGTCGATCTGCGCGACGTCGCGGAGGTCGCCGCGCGGACCCTGACCGAACACGGCCACGCCGGCGCCACCTATCAACTGGTCGGCACGGCGCCGTTGAGCCAGTTGGAGGTGGCCGAGGTCCTCGGCGCCGCGCTGGATCGCCCGGTGAGCGCGGTTTCGGAATCCGTCGACGCGTGGGAGCGGCGCGCCCGCGCCGCCGGCATGGGCGAAGACGAACGGGAGACGCTCGCCGCCATGTTCCGCAGTTACGCGCAGAGCGGACTCGTCGGCAACGCCAACGTGCTCACCTGGCTGCTCGGCCGGCCGCCGACGACGCTGGCGGAGTTTGCGGCGGATGCGGCTGCCACCGCCACTCACCCGTAGGGCGGCCAGCCGATCGGGTTGGCCTGCTGCACGACCTTCGCCACCGCGAGGATCAGCGGCTCCTCGAAACGCGGCGCGATGATCTGCAGCCCCACCGGCATTCCGCCGGCGGTCTTGCCGGCCGGCACGCTCGCCGCCGGCAGGCCGGCCAGAGTGACGAGAAAAGCCGGGGCGATCCAGTCGACATAGTCCTCGAAGGTCCGACCGTTGATCTCGCGCGGAAAGTTCATCTCCACGGGATAGGGGCCGACCGGCGCCGCCGGCGTGAGCAGCAGGTCGAAGCGTTCGAACAGCCGGCGGAAGCGCTGGAACACCTCGGCGCGGGTGGCCTCCGCATGGGCGAGATCGAGCGCGGTGACGTCGAGGCCGCGCTTGACGTTGCCGCGCAGGTTCTCGCCGAATTCCTCGAGCCGCGCCAGATTGGCGAACTGCTGGCCGACCATCCAGGCACCGCGCCAGGTCTGGTAGGGGCCGCGGCCCTCCGACACGTCGAAGGCGATCTCCTCCACCGCCGCTCCCGCCTCCTGCAGCCGCAATGCCGCGGTGCGGCAGAGCGTGTCGAGCTCGCGGTCGACTCCGATGCCGGCAATGTCGGAGACGTAGGCGATCCGGAGCCCCGCCGCGTCGTGTGCGCGTGCGACCACCTCGCGCGCGCTCCGCCACGGCGGCGCGACCGAGATTGGCGAGAGCCGGCTGAAACCGACCATGGCGTCGAGCATCAAGGCGGCATCCTCGGCGTCGCGGGCGAGCGGCCCATGGACCTGTCCGGGATCCCACGCGAGGGGCATCGGGTGGTTGGGGGTGAGGCCCGGCGTGGGCCGGAGCCCGACGACGCCGCAGAACGCCGCGGGGATGCGGATGGAGCAGCCGAAATCGGTCCCGTGTCCCAGCGGCAGCATGCCGGTCGCGACCGCGACGGCCGAACCGCCCGACGATCCCGCCGGGCTCAGCGCCGGGTTCCACGGATTGCGGGTGACGCCGAACACGGGGTTGAATGTGTTGGCGCCGGTCGCGAATTCGGGTGTGTTGGTCTTGGCGAGCACGATGGCGCCGGCCGCCTTGAGGCGCCGCACCACCTCGGCGTCCTCATCGGGGACGTGCGCGGCAAAGTGCGGCGAGCCGAACGTGGTGCGGATGCCCGCGGTCTGGGTGACATCCTTCACCCCGATCGGAAGACCGTGCAGCGGCCCGACCTCGGCGCCCGCCATGACGGCCGCTTCGGCCCGCCGGGCCGCGTCGCGTGCGCCCTCGGCGGCAAGCGTGACGATGGCATTGAGTCGCGGATTGACCCGCGCGATGACTGCGAGATGCGCATCGAGCACTTCGACCGGGCTGACCGCGCGCGCCTTCATCATCGAGACGAGTTCGACCGCCGATGCCCGGGTCAGCGCCGCGTCGGGACGGGACATGGCGCTACTTGCCCGACCAGTGGACGAAGCGCCGCTCGACGGTCAGGAACATCAGGTTGAGGGCGTAACCGAGGGCGCCGGCCGCGAAGATCGCGGCGTACATGTCGGGCATGGCGAACAGTTGCTGGGCTTCGAACACGCGCTGGCCGAGGCCGTCGGTCGAGCCGATGAACATCTCCGCCACTACCACGATGACGAGCGCCAGCGAGACCCCGTTGCGCAGGCCCACGAACGTCTGCGGCAGCGACTCCATGAGCATCACGTCGATGAGCACGCGCAGCCGCGACGCGCCCATGACCTTGGCCGCCAGCAGGCGCGTCTTGCGCGCGTTCATCACGCCGTAGGCGACGTTGAACAGGATGACGAGCGCGGCACCGAATGCCGCGACGGAAATCTTGGTGCGGTCGCCGACCCCGAACAACACCAGGAACAGCGGGAACAGGGCCGAGGCCGGCGTCGACCGGAAGAAGTCGATGACGAATTCGAGCGAACGGTACAGCCGCTGCGACGAGCCGAGGAAAATGCCGAGCGGGATTGCGATCACCGCCGCGATGAGCGTCGCGAGCGCCGTGCGTTCGGCGGTGATGACGAGGTCGTGCCCGAGTTGCCCACCAAGTCCTTTCCACATGGCCTGGAACGTCGCGAGCGGCGACGGCAGCAGCACGGGATCGACGACCCGCATCCAGGTCGCGATAGACCACAGCGCGATGAGGCCGACCACGCCGACCACGGGGAGGAAAGGCTCGATGCGCTTCACGGGATTACCCTGCCGTCATTCCGGGGCAGCGCGCAACGCCGAACCCTGAATCCGCAATTCAGTTCTTTGTCATCGCCCGGCTTGACCAGGCGATCCAATAGCCACCGGATTGCGGGTGGGGCACAGCCATGTCTCTACCAATGGTTACAGCGGTTACTGGATTTCCCGCTTTCGCGGGGAATGACGCCGAAACTGAGTGGATGCCGGCTCACAGCCCGCTTCGCCGTCAGGCGATGGGGAGAACCGCGGATAACCAACCAGCGCGGACGATAGCTATCCAACTCAGAACGCCTTGATGAACTTGGTCACGTCGACCTTTTCCGGTAGCGTGCCGGTGGTGACCGAGAAATCGATGAATTTCTGGTATTCCGCGATCTCCTTGGCGGTCATGTCCTTGGCCATGATGTAGCGGATCAGCGGCACGGTGTCGGCGACGTCTTCCGGCGTGAAGGTGTTCTTGACGAGGTATTTGCGCGCCTCGGCGGGATTGCCGTTGATGAAGTCGATCGCCTTCGCCCAGGCGGCGGCGAAGCGCTTCGCCACATCGGGACGCGCCGCGATGAAATCGCTCGACATGGCGCAGCCCGCCGCGAACGCATTGGCGTCGGGATCGCCCAGCACGTAATGCGCGATGACGCCTGCTTCCAGCGTCGTCGCGACGCCGAGCTTGCGCATGGTGGAGGCGTTGGGCTCCAGCGTATAGCCGGCGTCGAAGGTGCCGGCGGTCATGACGTTGACGTGCTGGCCCATGTCGAGCTGGTCGATGGTGTAGTCGCCGTCCTTCAATCCCACCGCAGCGAGAGCGGCCTTCGCCATGGTGACGTTGGCGGGGCCCGGCGCCGACATGATCTTCGCGCCCTTGAGGTCCTTGAGGCTGGTCGCCTTGAAGCCGCGGCGCACCACGAACTGCTCCATCTGGAAGGTGCGGTTCTGGCTGTTGAGCGAGATGTACATGGCGACGCCGGGCTTCTTGAGGTCGGCGTTGATGCCCTCGATGGTCACCAGCACGGCGGCGACGTCGATCTGCTTTGTGATCAGCGCCGCGATATTCGGCGGTCCGCCTATCAGCCGTGTCATCTCCGGCGCGATGTTCTGCTCCGTGAAGAAGCCGCGCTCCAGCGCGACGAAATAGGGCAGCGACGAACTCACCGGGAACACGCCGACGCGGACCTTGTCCTGGGCTGCCGCGGGCTCCGAGGTGAGGGTGGAGGCGAGGAGGGCTAGGGCGAGGAAGCCGGCCGAGCAGGCCGCCGCGAAGGCGGTGAGAAGCGAGCGCCGGTGGCGGCACTTTGGTGCGTTCATCTGAGTCTCCCGTTGAGCCTCCCGGCAAGGCCGGAGACGATCATGGCCGACGGCGGCCGTCCGATCAACGCATGCGCGGTGCGAACTCGCCGCGCAGCATCTTGTCGTAGCCCTCGCCGCGGTCGATCATGGGCGCCGGCGACCTGCGCGCGGCCCGCAGCGCCGTGCGGCGTTCAGCGGTGGCGGGCTCGTCCACCGCAAGCGCGTCGGCCTCGCCGCCCCCGGTCAGCACGACGCCGTAATCGTCGTGGGCGCGCGCCGGCGAGACCCGGCCCTCGGTCACGTCCGCCAGCACCAGCTCCGGTTCCCGGGTCAGCGGATCGCCCCAGCCGCCGCCGCCGGTGGTGACCACCTGTACCACCTGACCCGCGAGCACGGGCTCGCCGTCGACGAGGCCGCCGAGCTCTCGCGCGCCGCCTTCGAGATCGACTGTGACGCAGAACGGTTCGCCGGCCTTGCCGTCATTGAGGCCATAGCAGCCGAGCCGGACCCGGTCCGCGGTGACGATGGTGCGGCAGTCGACCAGCGCGCGATAATGCTTCTCGTAGCCGAGCCCGCCGCGCCGCGCGCCGGCGCCGCCGGAATCGGTGCGCAGCGCGAGCTTCTCCACCAGCAGCGGGAAGCGGGTCTCGGTGAACTCGGCCGGCTGGTTGCGGGAATCCGGCACGATGTGGATGGCGTCGTTGCCGTCGGCGTAATAGCGGCCGCCGGAGCCGCCGCCGAGCACCTCCCGCGAGAGGAAGGACTTGCCGGCGGCATCGGTGCCGAAGAAGCCGGTATAGCGGATGGTCTCCTGGTCCGCCGGCATGCGGCCGTCCACCGCCTGCGCCACCACGCCGGCCAGCAGCCCGAGGCAGCGCAGCAGCACGAAGGAACGCGCATTGGTCGCGGCCGGCCATTCCGGCGTGATCAGCGTCCCCTTCGGCGGAAATTTTACCGCAAAGACCTCGCAGACGCCTTCGTTGACGTGGATCTCGGCGGCGCGCTCCGGCGTGTCGGCGAGGTTGCGCAGGATCGGCGCGATCCATTTGATGAGGAAGGCGCCGTCGGCGTAATCGGCCGGCCAGTTGATCGGGCCGGTGGATTGCGGATCGGTGCCGGTGAAGTCGAGGGTGATGCGGCCGCCGGCCTTGGTCATGGTCAGCGCGATCTTGTGCAGCTTCGGGTCGGTCACGCCGTCGTGTTCGACATAGTCCTCCCAGCGGTACTCGCCGTCGGCGATCCGCGGCAGCAGCTCGTCACGGAAGATGTGGGTGCACTTGTCGAGAATGGCCTGGAAGCAGGCTTCGACCTGGTCCCTGCCAAACCGTGCGAACAGTGCCGCCATCCGCTGCGCGCCCATGAGGCAGGCCTGCACCTCGCTGTCGAGGTCGGCGGCGAGCATCTCCGGCACGCGGGTGTTGCGCTTGACGATGGTGAAGACCGCGTCGTTGCGCACGCCCGCGGCGTAGAGCTTGACCGGCGGGATGGCGAGACCTTCCTCGAACACCGTCACGGCGGTGCCCGGCATCGAGCCCGGCACCCGCCCGCCGATGTCGTCGTGGTGGCCGAACGCCTGGATATAGGCGACCACCTCGCCGTCATGGAATACCGGCACGGTGCTGCACAGATCCGGCAGATGGCCGATGCTGCCTTCGGTGAGGTAGGTGTCGTTCATCAGGAACACGTCGCCGGGCCGCATTGTCTGCGGCGGAAAATCGCGCACGACGGCATTCGGCATCGCCGAATAGGATCGTCCGGTCAGCTTGCGGCAATAGCGGTCGAAAAGTCCGACCCGGTAGTCGTGGGCCTCGCGAATCATCGGGCTGCGCGCGGTGCGCTCGATCGCATATTCGATCTCCGCCTCGATCGAGTTGAGCGTGCCTTCGACGATCTGCAGGATGATCGGGTCGACCGGCGTCTCGTTGGATCGGCCCGGCGTCGGCCAGGGCTTCGCGGCGCCGGATGTCGATTGCACGTTCATGGGCCGCGTCCTTTAACTCTTAGCTGTGCGCAGGATCATTATGCCGTGCGGATCGACTTCCAGGGTCTGGCCGGGAAATACCACGGTGGTCGATCCGAACTCCTCGATCACGGCGGGACCGGCGAGCTGGTGGCCGGCGGGCAGCGTCGCCCGGTCATAGATCGGCGTGTCCCGGAATCCGCCGTCGAAGAACACCTTGCGGTGCGACTTCGGCGCAAGAGGGCCGCCGGGCCGCGGCGCGAGCTTCGGCAGGCTCGGCCGCTCGATCACGCCGAATCCGGACACGCAGAAGTTCACCAGCTCGACCTTCTGGGCGCCAGCATAATCATAGCCGAAAGTGCGCTGGTGCATGGCGTGGAAGGCTTCGACGAGCGCGGCGAGGAATGTCGCGTCGACCGCGCCGGCCGGCGCCCCGACCCGCACTTCCATGGACTGGCCGGCATAGCGCAGGTCGGCCTCGCGCATCATGCGCATGCGCGCTGGCGGAATGCCGTCGGCGGCGAGCGTCGCCGTCGCCCGCGCTTCCATCTCCGCATAGGCGGCGGCGACGGCGTCGAGATCGGCGGCGTCCTCGTGCATCACCTTGGTGCGCACGTGATCGGTGCGCCAGTCGACCGCGAGCAGCCCGAAGGCGCTCAGGTTGCCGGGATCGAGCGGCACGATGCAGGCTTTCATGCCGAGCAGGTCCATCACCGCCGGCGATTGCGCCGGCCCGGCGCCGCCGAACGACAGCAGCGCGAAGCCGCGGGGATCGATGCCGCGCTGGATCGTCATCTGGCGGATCGCATTGGCCTGGTTCCAGTTGGCGATCTCGATGATGCCGTGGGCGAGGGCTTCTGGCGTCATGGCGCCGGGCAGCCGCTGTGCCAGCGCCGCGAGGCCGTCGCGGGCGCGGGCGACATCGAGCGAGATGCCGCCGCCGATGAGCGCGGCCGGAATACGCCCGAGCACGAGATTGGCGTCGGTGATGGTCGGCTCGGCTCCACCATTGGGGTAGCACATCGGGCCGGGCTCGGCGCCGGCGCTGCGTGGCCCGACTTTGAGGTGGCCTTCGCGGCTGATCCAGGCGATCGACCCGCCGCCGGTTCCGATGGTCTCGATGGCGATCATCGGAATACGGATCGGAAACGGACCGACGGCCCCGGCATTGGTGACATGGGGCTTGCCGCCCTCGATCAGACAGAGATCGGTGGAGGTCCCGCCGGCATCGAGGGTCACGATGTCGGGAAATCCGGCCATGCCGGCGATGACCGCGCTGCCGAGCGCGCCGGCGGCCGGTCCCGACAGCGCCGTGGTGATCGGCTTGCGCACCACCTCGCCGGCGCTGGCAACGCCGCCGCTCGACTGCATGACCAGGAACGGAACGTCCCGGAGCTCCGCGCCGAGCTCGTTGTGTACGCGGCGCAGATAGCGCTCCATGTGCGGCTTGACGAAGGCGTCCACGAGGGTGGTCACCGTGCGCTCGTATTCGCGATATTCGGGGAGCACGGTGCTCGACACCGACACCGTCGCTTCCTCGTATTCCTCGGCGACGATCTCGGCGACGCGGCGTTCGTGGGCGGGGTTCGCATAGGAATGGATGAGCGAGATGCCGATGGCACGCACGCCGTTGCGACGGAAGAACTGCGCCGCCGCCCGCACGCTCGCCTCATCGAGCGGCCGCAGGACCTCGCCCCGGTAGTTCAGGCGGCCGCCGACCTCACGCACCAGGCGCAGCGGCACGATACGCGCCGGCTTCACCCAGAAGTAGGAGTTGCCGTAGCCCTCCGGCACCGACTGCCGGGCGATCTCCAAAATGTGCCGGAAGCCCGCGGTGACGATCAGGCCGAGCGATTCGATTTCACCCTGCAGCAGGGCATTGGTGGCGACGGTGGTGCCATGGACGAGGCTCGCGACGTTCGCGGCGGCAGCACCGGCCTCGTTCAGGATCGCGCCCACTCCGCGCACGAGCCCGATCGCGGGATTTGACGGGGTGCTAGCGACCTTGGTCACCCGCATCGCCCCGGATGCGGTATCGACGGCGACGATGTCGGTGAAGGTCCCACCGGTGTCGATGCCGATGCGAAAGTGGGAATTCTCTACCTGCGCCATCCGCTCCGTTGTCTCCTGTGCGCGCCGCGACTGTCATGCGGCGTGGCGGAAGCCGCACCATAGATCAAGCCTTTACCCTTCGTGAACTGCCATTTCAGGCCGTGGATGGATGGTGTTTCGGTAGATCGTCGCGGAAACCGATCGAGGCATGGGTTCCATCGCAGAACGGCTTGTTGCGCGAACCGCCGCAGCGGCACAATGCGACGCGGTTGCGAACCTCGTAGGCAAAGCCGTCGTCGGACACCAGGGATATGCCGCCGCGCAGCCAGATCGGCCCGCTGCAGCCCTGCTGCGGATCCTCGACGAGGCCGATCGACTTCGGGAGTTCCGGCTCGACCGTTCGGTCCGCGCCATTTTCCCAGGCGACCAGGCGCCCGGCGGGGCAGTTCGCCACCTGCTGCAGGAAACCTTTGCGGACGTCCGGCTCGTTGGTGCGCGCCACCTGCTTCCAGACGCTTCCGTGGGTGTCGCAGAAGCGCCCGAACGCGCACAGGCCGTCGGCGTCGAGGAGCGACCAGGCCGGGCCTTGTAGCACTTTCGCCTGCGCGAGGTAGGACTCACGGCTCGCGGTCTCGGTGCCGTCAAATCCGATCCTGCCGTGGGTGCCGTCGCAAAACGGCTTGGTGGCGGATTGGCCGCACCGGCACAGGGCATAATCCTCCCGGACTGCGAAGGCTTCGCCCTCGTGCCAGCGCTCGGAGCCGCCCTCGGCATCGGTGACAATGGTCTGCCGCGCCAGGGGAAGGGGTCCGCTGACGAGGTAGGGTCCGTCCTTGGAGATCACCACGCGTGTCTGCGTCACGTCCGCACCAGTCTCGGCCATCGATGCCTCCGGCGTGCGCTCGGGCAGGTCGCCCGGCTGCGTTCGCGACGATCATGACCCTGCGGGGACCCATCCGTCCATGGCCGGCGTCAGGCGCGCGGGTACGCCATGTATTGAGCACCTCGCGGATGGCAGGGCGGCCAACTCGTCGAGAACAGACGCCGCCGTGCGGGGGAGGTCCGGCCTTTACCGCACGGGTCGCCGCATGTTTCAGCGGTAATGCCGGCGTCACGAACGACGATGTCGTCGCTGCGCAGTAAATCCCTGAGCGCGACGTTGCGTTGGCCCGCTGAAGGTGGTCATTCACGCATTTGTAGGCCGGGCGCCGGAACAGGCCTCACCCACCAGAGCCCTCGAATTCGCCCTTTCCAAGCGTTGGGCGTCAATGGGAGATCATCCAGGGCCGGCTGGTCGGGAAGCTCTTCGTCCCACCTTTGCCGCGTCTCACGAGCCGGGATGATTTGCCCGTGCAGCACGAGCAACCGGCGCCGTGGGCGGCGCGCATCGACGACAGCGTGCGCGGCGCGTCCGCGCTGCGTTCGTTGGTGGCGTGCGCGATCCTGGTCTGCGTCGAGACCGTCGAGCAGTGCGGAGCGGTGAGGATGACGCGCGGCGAACTCGCCTCGCAGTTGGGGCACTCCGACGGTGCCTCGTATTCCGACATTGCGCGCATCTGCGTGAAGGGGCCGCACTCGCTACAAAGATATTCATAGACCGGCATGGCTTCGTCTCCCTCAAAGCGGTGTCTGGGATCGTCCCGGTATTCTCTTGGCCTGATCCCGGAAAAAAAAGGCGTGGCGGCGTTCGATCCGCCGCCACGCCGCACGTCACTTGTCCGGCGACATCGGGATGTCGACACCGCCCTTGATGTGCTTGATCGGCCCCGACGCGCTGGGCATCACATCGAAGTCGAAGATCTCGGTCGGTAGCCACAGCGTCGCGCACGCATTCGGGATATCGACGACGCCGGAGATGTGCCCCTGGACCGGCGCGGTGCCGAGGATCGAGTAGGCCTGCGCCTTCGAGTAGCCAAACTTCGAAAGGTACTCGATGGCGTTGAGGCAGGCCTGGCGATAGGCGACGTGGACGTCGAGGTAATGCTGCTTGCCCCACTCGTCGACCGAGATGCCCTCGAAGATGAGATAGTCTTTGTAGTTCGGGGTGATGGGGGAAGGCTTGAAGATGGGATTCTTGATCCCGTATTTGGTCATGCCGTCCTTGATGATATCGACCTTGAGGTGCAGCCAGCCGGCCATTTCGATGGCGCCGCAGAACGTGATCTCGCCGTCGCCCTGACTGAAGTGCAGGTCTCCCATCGAGAGGCCGCCGCCTTTCACGTAGACCGGAAAATAGATTTTCGAGCCGCGCGAGAGATCCTTGATGTCGCAATTGCCGCCATGTTCGCGCGGCGGCACCGTCCGCGCGCCTTCCGCGGCGACCTTGTCGCGCGCGGCCCCGGTAGCGGTGCCGGCATGAGCTGTCGCGGCGAACGGCGGCGCCGCGAGCGGCGGCACCCGGTTCGGATCGGTCGCGATGAAATCGAGCTCGCGCTTGTTCCAGGTGTCGAGCAGCTTCTGGTCGGGCAGGCAGCCGATCAGGCCGGGATGGATCAGGCCGGCGAACTTCACGCCGGGCACATGGCGGGAATGGGTGTAGAGACCGGAAATATCCCAGATCGACTTCTGGGCGAACGGGAAATGATCGGTGAGGAAGCCGCCGCCGTTCTTCTTGGAGAAGAATCCGTTGAAGCCCCACAGGCTTTCCGGCAGGGCGCCGACATCGAGCAGGTCGACCACCAGCAGATCGCCGGGCTCGGCGCCTTCGACGCCGATCGGGCCGGAGAGAAAATGCACGATGGTGAGGTCGATGTCGCGGACGTCGTCGGCCGACTCGTTGTTCTTGATGAATCCGCCGGTCCAATCATAGGTCTCGATGATGAAATCGTCACCCGGCTTCACCCATTCAATGATCGGGATATCGGGGTGCCAACGATTATGAATCATGGGATTCTTGTAGGGCGATTCCTTGAGGTCGACTTTTACTATCGTCTTCGGCATTGCGAGCTCCTTTTTTGCTCGTTCTCGGGCACTCACGCGGCGTGTGCCGGCCTCCTGGGGGAGCCGGCCAGGCAAGTCTTTGGTCAGACGGCGAGGAACTGGGCGATCTTCGCCTCGTTGATGTTGTCGCGGGTGTCGCTGTGGACCACGCGCCCATTCTCCAGAACCAGCACCCGGTCCGCGACCTCGAGGATGAAGCTCAGCACCTGCTCGCACACCACGATGCAGAGATTGCGCAGGTTTCGAATCTCCTTGAGCACCTTGGCGATGTCCTTGATGACCGAGGGCTGGATCCCTTCGGTCGGTTCGTCGAGCAGCAGGATTTTCGGGTCGCTCGCCAGCGCCCGCGCGATGGCGAGTTGCTGCTGCTGTCCGCCGGAAAGGTTGCCGCCGCGACGCTTGTCGAACTCGCGGAGCACCGGGAAGAGCGTGTAGATCTCCTCGGGAATGGTGTTCTTCCCGGTCACCACGAGGCCGGTCTCGATGTTCTCCCGCACCGACATGGTGCCGAAGATCTGGCGGCCCTGGGGCACGTAGGCGAGGCCGCGCGCCACCCGGGTATGGCTCGGCAGCGCGGTGACGTCGCCGCCGTCGATCAGCACCTGGCCGGACCGGGTCGGGATCACGCCGATCAGGGATTTCATGAGCGTCGACTTGCCCATGCCGTTGCGGCCGACCACGGCGACGATCTCGCCCGGCGTGACCGAAAAATCGACGCCGTGAAGCACCTGACTTTGACCATAGGCGACGTTGAGATTGCGCACATCGAGCACGGCTATGTCTCCTTGACGGCGTGACCCGCAGCGCCGCTGGAAACTGAGCGCCGGGATCATGCATGGGAAAAGTGGCGGGAAGCGCGCGCCGCGCTCGGCGGCGCTGTGCGCAATGGCCCAGCGCCCGGAAGCACGGCGCCAGTGGCACGGAGTTCAGTGGCCCGGCGTCTCAGTGGCCCAGATAGACCTCCTTGACCTGAGGATCGTCCTGGATCTTGGCCATGCTGCCCTCGGCGAGGACCTTGCCCTGGTGGAGCACGGTGACCCGGTCGGCGATGGTCTCTACGAACTTCATGTCGTGCTCGATCACGATGACCGAGCGGCCCTTGGCGACCACCCCGAGCAACTCCGCGGTCCGGGCCCGTTCCGAGACGCTCATGCCCGCCACCGGCTCGTCGAGCATCAGCAGCTCCGGGTCCTGCATGAGCAGCATGCCGATCTCCAGCCACTGCTTCTGGCCGTGGCTGAGCGTCTCGGAGAGCCGGTCGAGCTGCTCCTCGAGGAAAATCATCCTGGCGACCTCGCGGACCTTTTCGATCACCTCCGGCGTGCGCTTCCAGAACAAGGCGCCGGCGACGTCGCGGCCGCGGGGCACCGAGATTTCCAGGTTCTCGAACACCGTGAGGTCCTCGTAGATCGATGGTGTCTGGAACTTGCGCCCGATGCCGCGGCGGACGATCTGATGCTCCTTGAGGCCGGTGATCTCCTGGTCCTTGAACTTGATCGAGCCCTCGGAGACCTTGGTGCGGCCGCAGATCAGGTCCAGCACCGTGGTCTTGCCGGCGCCGTTGGGGCCGATGATGACCCGCAACTCGTTCTTGTCGATGTAGAGATTGAGCGCATTGACCGCCTTGAAACCGTCGAACGACACGGTGACGTTTTCGAGCGCGAGCAGGAAGTCGGTACTGGAAGACATCACGGCCTCCTATTCGGCGGGTGCGGGGCGGGGTGCCGGGGCCGCCTGGCCGGTGCCCTTGCGGCGCAGGCTTTCGAACCAGGGCAGGATCTGGTCGGTCATCAGGCCCGCGAGGCCGCGCGGGAATGCCAGCACGATGGCGATGAAGAGCCCGCCCATGGCGAACAGCCACAACTCGGGGAAGCTTTCCGAGAAGACCGTCTTGCCCCAGTTGACGAGCAGCGTTCCGACGACGGCGCCGACGATCGAATGGCGTCCGCCCACGGCGCAGAAGATCACCATGTCGATCGACGGCACGATGCCGACGAAGGACGGGGACATGAAGCCGACCTGCAGGGTGAACATGGCCCCGCCGACCGCCGCGATCGCGGAGGCGAGGCAGAACACGAAGATCTTGAAGTTCGCCACGTCGTAGCCGGAGAAGCGGACCCGGTCCTCCTTGTCGCGCACCGCGACCAGGATGCGTCCGAGCTTGCTCTTGATCACTCCGCGCACCAACAGCATCGCTGCGAGCAGCAGCCCGCAGCAGACGAAATAAAGCACGAACTTCGCGTGATCGGTGCGGATGTCCCAGCCGAGCAGGGTTCGCAGGTCGGTGATGCCGTTGATGCCGCCGGTATAGCCCTGCTGCCCGACAATGAGGATGGTCAGCACCGCGGCGAGCGCCTGGGTGATGATGGCGAAGTAGACGCCGCCCACCCGCCGCTTAAACATGGCGGCGCTGAGGATGAAGGCCATCAGCGCCGGCACCGCCACGATGGCGAACAGCGTGAAGGGAAACGACTTGAACGGGACCCAGAAGAACGGCAGCGCGGTGATCTGGTTCCAATCCATGAAGTCGGGAATGCCCGGCGTCGACTGGATCTTGGTGTTGGCGACGCTCGACGCCTCGAGCTTGAGGAACATCGCCATGCAGTAGCCGCCGAGGCCGAAGAAGACGCCTTGCCCCAGGCTCAAGATGCCGGTGTAGCCCCAGCACAGCACGAGACCGAGGGCGGCGAAGGCGTAGGTGAGATACTTGCCGACGAGGTTGAGGCGGAAGTTGTCGAGCAGCAGCGGCAGCACCACCAAGATCAGCAGGGCGATCAGGGCGAAGCCGATGAGCTCGAGGTTGCGGTTGTTCTTGAGTGCGGTCGACATGGGTGGTGTCACCTTCTGACCTTGAGGACGAACAGCCCTTGCGGACGGATCATCAGGATGCCGATGACGAGGAGGAGGGTGAGCACCTTCGCGTTCGACCCCGACATGAAGAACTCCAGCGTCGATTGCGATTGCGAGATGGTGAGCGCCGAGGCGATGGTGCCGAGCAGGCTCTGCGCGCCGCCGAACACGACCACGAGGAAGGTGTCGACGATGTAGAGCTGGCCGGCGCTCGGGCTGGTCGAGCCGATCATCGTGAAGGCCGAGCCGGCGATGCCGGCGATGCCGCAGCCCAGCCCGAAGGTCAGGCGGTCGATCCGCCTGGTGTCGATGCCGACGGCTTCACTCATGGTGCGATTGGACACCACGGCGCGCACCTGCAGCCCCCATTTCGAGCGGAACATCAGCAGCGCGACGATCCCCGTGATGACCAGCGTCAGCGCCATCACGAACAGGCCGTTGATCTGGACCTCAATGGTGTCGGTGACGGGGAGCGAGCCCATCATCCAGCTCGGCAGCTCGACGCCGACTTCGCGCGCGCCGAAGATCGAGCGGAAGGCCTGCTGCATGATCAGGCTCAGGCCCCAGGTCGCGAGCAGGGTGTCGAGGGGGCGCTTGTAGAGATGGCGTATCAGCAGCCATTCCACCGCGAGCCCGAGCGAACCGGACACGATGAAAGCCACCACCATCGCGATGAAGAAATAGCCGACATAAATCCCGGGCAGGTAGGTCTGCACCAGGTGGGAGCACAGGTACGTCATGTACGCGCCGAGGATCATGAACTCGCCGTGGGCCATGTTGATGACACCCATCTGGCCGAAGATGATCGCGAGCCCCAGCGCCATCAGGAGGAACACCGAGAACAGGATCAACCCGGCGAAACCCTGCATGGCGAGGATCGAGCCGAGTTCGCCGAACGAATAGCCACCGAACATGTATGGCTCCTGGGTGATGGATCGGATGCGTGAACGAGCGGGGCTTCGTCTCTCCCCGCGGTGGGGAGAGACGACAGGCTGCGGATACGGGGGTGGCCTCTTGGCGGCTTACTGGTAGCCCTTCGGGAACGGGTCGGGCTCCATCAGGTCCGCGGTCTCGTAGATCACGTCGTACTGGCCGTCGGCGCGAGCGCGGCCGACCCGCGTCTTGCTCCACAAATGATGGTTCTCGTGGATCCGCACATAGCCTTCCGGCGCGCCCTTGAACTCGACACCGGGCGAAGCGGCCGCCACCTTGTCGATGTCGAAGGAGCCGGCCTTCTCGACCGTGAGTTTCCACAGCCAGGGGCCGAGATAAGCGGCCTGGGTCACGTCGCCGATCACCGTCTTGTCGCCCCACATCTTGTGGAACGCGGCGACGAACGCCTTGTTGTTGTCGTTCTTGAGGGACTCGAAATACTTCATGCAGGCATAGGCGCCGACGATGTTTTCGCCGCCGATGCCGTCGATCTCGTCCTCGGTGACCGAGATGGTCATCAGGGTCTGCTTGGTGAGGTCGATGCCGGCCGCCTTGAGCTGCTTGTAGAAGGCGACGTTGGAGCCGCCGACGATGATCGCGTAGATCACGTCGGGCTTGGTCAGCTTGATCTTGTTGATGACGGAGTTGAACTGGGTGTTGCCGAGCGGGAAGTATTCTTCGCCGATCACCTTGAGCTTGAGCACGTTCTCGATGTGCTTGCGGGCGATCTTGTTGGAGGTGCGCGGCCAGATATAGTCCGAGCCGAGCAGATAGAAGCTCTTCGCGCCCTTCTCCTTCTGGACCCAGTTGAGGCCGGCCAGGATCTGCTGGGTAGCCTCCTGTCCGGTGTAGATGACGTTCTTGGATTGCTCCAGGCCTTCATAGAAGGTCGGGTAGTACAGCATGCCGTTGTACTGCTCGAACACCGGCAGCACCGCCTTGCGCGAGGCCGAGGTCCAGCAGCCCATGACCGACGCGCATTTGTCGTTCACCAGCAGCTTCTTCGCCTTTTCGGCAAAAGTCGGCCAGTCGCTGGCGCCGTCCTCCTGGATGAACTTGATCTTGCGGCCGAGCACGCCGCCCTGGGAGTTGATCTGGTCGATCGCGAGCTTTTCCGCCTCGACCGAGCCGGTCTCGGAGATCGCCATCGTGCCGGTGACGGAGTGGAGGATGCCGACCGTGACATCGGTATCGGTCACCGCGAGGCCGGTCGTGTTGACGGCGGCGGTCGGGAACTGCTGGGCGAGGGCCAGCGGCGGCAACAAGGCGCTGGCCGAGAGCGCGGCCGATCCGATGAGCAGCTTGCGGCGAAACGGAGATTGCAGATCCGCGGGCCGATTTTCTGAAGACATGCGACGCCTCAATTCAGCTTGTTGATCGGAGGGGAGGGGGGATGGGTTTCCAAAGAGCGGGCTGTTCGCGCTCCTCCAGCCGGATCATCAGGCGTCGATGGTGCAATGCAGCATACGTCAATTGACGTATGTCCCTACGCGTTTTTCCCAGCGAAGATGATCGCAGACCTTCCACCCACCGAGGTGTTTCATGCGCGAGATCTGCCTTGGCAAGGTTAGGTGCCTTGTTTTGCAGCGCACATTGCTGGTTTTCCCGGCATAAATTGCAGATCGTTTGTGTGGAATACATTGCTAAGATGATGCAGCGCGGGCGGCGTAACGAGCGACGGAGGAGTCTGTCGCAACGCAATATCGGCTCTGGCCTCACCGTCTGGTACGGCGGCGGCAGACCCGGCCAATCGAGGGAGGAGCCGTCCGAGGGCGCCCAGACCACAGGAGCGTCAGCATGACGGCGCACCAGCGCATCGTTCGCGTTCGGCGCAATTACAACCGGTGGGTCGCCAACCAGACCCTCGAAGATTACGCCCTGCGCTTCACCGCGAAGAGCGCACGGAAGTGGTCGAGCCTGCGCGTTGCCAACACCGCCATCGGCGCGATCTCGTTCCTCGCGCTGGAAGCGATCGGCGGTGCGATCACCGTGAATTACGGGTTTGCCAACGCCTCGAGCGCCATCCTCGCGGTGGGCGCGCTGATTTTCCTGACCGGGCTGCCGATCGCCTATTACGCCGCGACCTACGGGGTGGACATCGATCTCCTCACCCGCGGCGCCGGGTTCGGCTACATCGGCTCGACCGTCACCTCGCTGATCTACGCCTCCTTCACCTTCCTGTTCTTTGCGATCGAAGCCGCCATCCTGTCGCTGGCGCTCGAACTCTGGTTCCACCTGCCGCTGTGGCTCGGCTACATCGTCAGTTCGGTGGTGGTGATCCCGCTCGTCACCCACGGCATCACCTTCATCAGCCGGCTTCAGCTCTGGACCCAGCCGATCTGGCTCGCCCTGCACGTCCTGCCGTTCGTCTTCATCGCCTTCGCGGACGCCGGCGCGTTCGAAGGATGGACGCATTACGGCGGCCGCGCCGGGCTGGAGGGTCAGTCCTTCAACCTCCTCCTGTTCGGCGCCGCTTCCACCGTGGTGTTTTCGCTGATCGCCCAGATCGGCGAGCAGGTCGACTTCCTCCGGTTCCTGCCGCCCCGCGACGCCGGACGGCCGTCGGCATGGTGGGGGGCCTTCCTCCTGGCCGGCCCCGGATGGATCCTGCCGGGGTTGATGAAGCTCCTGGCAGGGTCGTTCCTGGCCTATCTCGCCATCCGCCACTTCGTCCCGATCGAAAAGGCGGCCGAGCCGACGCAGATGTATCTCGTCGCCTTCCAGTCGGTGTTTTCCTCGCCCGCTCTGGCGCTCGCCTTCACCTGCACCTTCGTCATCATCTCGCAGGTCAAGATCAATGTGACCAACGCCTATGCCGGCTCGATCGCGTGGTCGAATTTCTTTTCCCGGCTCACCCACAGCCATCCCGGCCGAGTGGTGTGGCTGGTGTTCAACGTCGCCATCGCGCTGCTGCTGATGGAGCTCGGAATCTTCCGGGTTCTCGAGCACATTCTCGGCCTCTACTCGATCGTCGCGGTGGCCTGGGTCGGCGCCCTCGTCGCCGACCTGGTCGTCAACAAGCCGCTGGGACTGAGTCCTCCGTTCATCGAATTCAAGCGCGCCCACCTCTACGACATCAATCCGGTCGGGGTCGGCGCGATGATCCTCGCGACCGCGGCCGGGATCCTGGCCTATTTCGGGTTGCTCGGGGCGACCCTGCAGGCGCTCGCGAGCTTCCTCGCCCTCGCCACCGCCTTCGTCGCCGCGCCCGCCATCGCCTACGCCACCGGCGGCAAATTCTACCTCGCGCGCAAGCCGTGGACGTTTGCCGATGCGTCGACGGTGCGGTGCTGCATCTGCGAGCTCTCGTTCGAGCCCGAGGACATGGCGCAGTGTCCGGCCTATTCAGGACCGATCTGCTCCCTGTGCTGCTCGCTCGAAACGCGCTGCCACGACTGCTGCAAGCCGGAAGCGCGGCTCACCAACCAGCTCGGCGGCTGGCTCGAGCGCACGCTGCCGGCGCGGGTGATCGCGGCCATGAACACCGACATCAGCCAGTATGTCGGGGTCCTGCTGCTGTTCGCCGCGATCATCGGGGCGGTCCTCACCTTCGTCTACTTCCAGGTCTCGTTCGAATCGAACGTGCAGCAGGATATCCTGCGCTCGACGCTGTGGACCGTTTTCTTCATCCTTTCGATCATCGCCGCGATCGCCGCCTGGGTGTTCGTGCTGGTGCACGAGAGCCGGCGCGTCGCCGAGGAAGAATCCCAGCGTCAGACCGAACTGCTGATGCAGGAGATCGAGGCCCACAAGCGCACCGATGCGAAGCTGCAGCAGGCCAAGGAATCCGCCGAGGCCGCCAGCAAGGCGAAGAGCCGCTACGTGGTCGGGTTGAGCCACGAGTTGCGCACCCCGCTCAATGCGGTGGTCGGCTATGCCCAGATCCTCGAGCGCGACCCCGACATTCCGCGGCGGCGACTCGATGCCATCCGCGTGGTCCGCCGCAACGCCGAATACCTGTCGGGCCTCATCGACGGCCTGCTCGACATTTCCAAGATCGAAGCCGGGCGTTTCCATCTCAACCGCAACGAGGTGAGGCTGCGCGAGTTCCTCGACCAGCTCGTCGACATGTTCCGCCTGCAGGCGAGCGCCAAGGGCCTCGAATTCGTTTTCATCGCGCCCGACCGGCTGCCCGCCGCGGTCTATACCGACGAGAACCGCTTGCGGCAGATTCTGATCAATTTGCTCTCGAACGCCATCAAGTTCACCGATTCCGGCCGCGTGATCATGCGGCTGTTCTATCGCAACGAGGTGGCCCGCATCGAGGTGGAGGACACCGGCGTCGGCATTCGCGGCGCCGACCTCGAGCGCATTTTCCAGCCGTTCGAGCGGGCTCACCATGGCCATCCCAATGCCGGGGGAACGGGGTTGGGCCTCACCATCACCAAGATGCTGGCCGAGACCATGGGCGGTGAAATCACCGTGCGGAGCGAACCCGGCAAGGGCAGCGTGTTCCAGGTCAAGCTGCTCCTCTCCGAGGTGCCGCGTCCGCGCACCGCGCCGCCGCTCGAGCATCGCGTGCGAGGCTACGAGGGACCACGCCAGACCGTCCTCGTCGTCGATGACGACCAGGTCCATCGCGACGTCGTGCTCGAGCTGCTGGAGCCGATGGGGTTCAACGTCTTCACGGCCGCGAACGGTGCGGAATGCCTTGCGCTGGTGGATGAGTGCAGGCCGAACCTCGTGCTCCTGGACGTTTCGATGCCCGACATGGACGGCTGGACCGTCGCGCGGGTGCTGCGCCAATCCAAGCGCGAACGGCCGGCCATCATCATGCTGTCGGCGATCACCTTGGAAAAGGATCGCCAGTTCGATCCCGACCGCGTCTACGACGACTACATGATCAAGCCGCTCGACCTGCGCCAGATGCTGGAGAAGTTCCATACTCTGCTCGACATCAGGTGGACGACCGGCAGCGACAGCGCGGCGATGCCGCCGCGCGTCGCAGCGCGCGCCTCATCCGGCGCCCAGTCCGACACGGCGCCGTCCGGGCCCGACACGCCGTCATCCGACACGCTGCCATCCGACACGCTGCCGTCGAACACGGTGCGATCCGACACGGTGCGATCCGACACGGGGCGATCCGACACGGGGCCATCGCTCGGCGAGATCGAAGCGCTCATCCATCTCGGCCAGATCGGCCATATCCGCGGGATCACTGCGAAGCTGGAGGAGATCGAGACGAATTCGCCGGAGCATGCGGCGTTCGTCAGCGATCTCCGCATCATCGTCGAATCGTTCAACCTGAGCCGTTTCGTGTCAGCACTGGAGGCGCGGCGAAATCATCATGCGCGCTAGGAATACCGGCGAGATCGTTTTGGTCGTGGATGATTCTCCGGACACGCTGCGCATGCTCACCGATGCGCTCGAGGATTCCGGGATGACGGTGCTGGTCGCGCTCGAGGGGGCTCAGGCGCTGTCGATCGTTGCCAAGATCACGCCCGATGTCATCCTGATGGACGCGGTGATGCCGAGCATGGACGGCTTCGAGGCCTGTCGTTCGCTCAAACGCAACAAGATGCTCGCCCACGTCCCCGTCATCTTCATGACCGGGCTCAGCGACACCCAGGACATCGTCAAGGGTCTGGAAGCCGGCGGCGTGGACTACGTCACCAAGCCGATCGTTCCCGACGAGCTGTTGGCCCGGATCCGGGTGCACCTCGCCAATGCCCGGCTGGCCCACAGTGCGCGCGCCGCGCTCGATGCGTCCGGGCGCTACCTGTTGGCCACCGATGTGTCGGGTGGCGTGCTGTGGTGTACGCCGCAGACGGCGCGGCTGCTCGGCCTCGCCTTCAAGGATTTCCATGGCGAGGGATACCTGCTGCCGGCGAACGTCCAGGACTGGCTGCAGAACCGGTCGCGCAGCGACGCCAGATCCACCACCGACCTGGTGGCCTTGGAATCCGAGACGAGCGCCATCAAATTGCAGCTCTCCTATGTGGGTCAGGTCGCCCCGAACGAAATCCTTCTTCGCCTCCTCGAAGGCGAGTTCGAGAACGACAATCTCGTGCTCAAACGCAAGCTGTCGCTGACGGAGCGGGAATCAGAAGTGCTGATGTGGATCGCCCGGGGAAAATCGAACCGCGATATCGCGGAGATCCTCGATCTCAGCCCGCGCACGGTGAACAAGCATCTCGAGCAGATCTACGCCAAGCTTGGCGTCGAGAACCGCGCCTCGGCCGCCGCTCTCGCGGTCCGCATGTTGGGCGTTCGCTGAAGGGAAACGCGCGATGACGCGCAAGCGGACCTGCCGGCGCGAAAGACGGGAGGGGCTACCGGTTGGGACCTACAGGGCCAGGTCGTCACCGAGATCGGCGCGGCGCTGCAGCTTGCCCTTGAGCTTGCCTTTTGCGACGGGGGACCCGACGGCGGCGCGCCGCACTTTCTCCGGCGGAGAATGAAAACGCTTCTGTGCGATCTGGCGGGACGGATGCCGCTCCTGCGGCTCGATCTTCTTGCGCGCGTTCGAAGCCTGGAAGCGGGGAACGCGCGGCAGATGCGGCGACCGGGCCGCGGTCGGAACGGCGGCGGGCGCATCCTCGATTTCGGGGGCCTCCTCGATCGCGGCCGTCTCTGCCGGCGCAAGCGTCTCGGTCGGCGGTGCGGCCGACGGCTCCGGCACGGCCGGCTCTCCCTCTTTCCGCACCACGATCAAGGTGACGGGCACCGGTCCGTAATAGGCGGCCAAGGCATCGTTCGCGGCATACCGGTCCGCTTCCCTGGCGCGCGGCCCGTCGTTTGCCGCGCCGCGCTCGCGGGGTGCCGCAGGCGGCACGGTCGCGTCCTTGCCCGAGCCCAACCGATCGGCAGTCGGGTTGTCGAACTGCGGCGGGCGGTCGGCGCTTTTGCCCCGCGGGCTCGCGCCGGACGTCCACCGGTGTTCCGAGCTGGCGGCTGGATAGGTCTTGGAGATCGTCGTCACTGCGGGCTCGGTTTGTTCAACCGCGGCCTCGAATGCGATGGGCTCGGGTGGGACCGATCTGAAAAAGGTGAGGCCGGTCGCCATCACCAAGGGCGGTATCATGAGAACGCCGGCGCTCACCCCGAGTTGGGTTGAGATGCCGCCGCGATGACCCCCCGTCCGGCTCCTGCCAAACATGTGAACCCGCCCCACTCCACTCCGGTCCGCCACAAATCGATCCCATTCATTTATGGCGATATTTCATCAACGATGGGTAAACATTCCTTAATTCGGTGATTCGAGAGCCAACACCGGATCATTTTCCAAGACTGTGTCCCCCAAGTCGGAACGGCAGGCAGCGGGCAGTCGAGAGGCGCTTCTGGGAATCTTCATAAAAAAGGCTGTCAATAAGGAGCGGCGACGGGAGCTTCTGCCACGATATTAGACGTCGCCTATTTTTTGATCTCCCGTAACACATGACGTCGCGAGCCTGCTACAATCCATCATCAACGGAGGAGAAAGCCAATGAAGACACTTACCCTCAATGCCGCTGCACTTGCCTTGCTCGGCGCATTCGCCCTGGCCGGAACCGTCGCAACGACGGTCCCCGCCTCGGCGCGGTGCATGGTGGACGAAGGAAACGGTCGCTACACGCCGTGCGAAGCCCTCTACAAGAGCAAGAAGTGCATGGTCGACGAAGGAAACGGCCGCTATACGCCCTGCGAGGCGTTGCTGAAGCAGAAAAAGCCGAAGAAAGGCTGATCTGATTACGCCGGCCAGTCGTATCAGGCTCCAGCCCGCCAGGGCTGGGGCCTCTTTTGCGTGGCGCCACCGCCGCGCGCGGCCACGGTCATGGGCTCGAGCGTCGCGCAAGTTGCAGGATTCTCGCCCAGGATGACGATCACGATCGAAGGGCTGCGATGCGGCGGCTCATTCGGCTGCGCTTTCCCGGACCTGCCGGGCAAGCGCAAAGGACATGAGACTATGGCGAGGACACCTTTGGCATGCTCCATGAACGTCAACGCTCTGCACCGATGCCATCCATGACCCGTCGCCTGCCGCTCGGCTTGTTACTGTGCGGTTTGCTCGCTGCCTGCTCGCAGGACGCCGCGCCGGTCGCGGCCGCGGACTATCCCACGAAGATCGTGGGCGGCTGGCAGGGCACGGTGGGAGACGACAGCGAGACGATAAGGTTCGAGTCCGACGGAAATTTCGTGTCCGAGGTGCGGCCGCGCGGTTTCATCAGCAATACGCTCGGCCAGGGTGTCACGGGCAGCATCCGCGGGACGTGGCAGATCAAGGGGAACACGATCACCCTCAAGGTCGGGAGCGCCCAGGACGAGCGTGTTGCGAACACGGTGACCACCAGTACGATCGAGAAGTTCGCGCCCAACGAGATCACCGTTAAGAGCAGCCGGGGAGACACATCGACCTTTCGACGCCTGTTGTAAGCGGCGACGAAAGCTCGCGACGCGGGCGTGGCGGGAAGGATGAGGATGGCGGGTTTGCTCGACGCACCGGTCGCGGCCGATGAAGAAGCCGCCCTGTTCGCGCGCGCCGGTTTGCCCGACGCCGCCGCCCTCACGGCCGTGCCGGCGGTTACCGGTGATTTTCAAAACGACGTCGCGGCCTTCTCGATATACTGGCAAGCGTCGGCCGCCCTGCGCAGCCGGCTCGCGGCCAAGCCGGCCCGCAATGCGGCCGAAGCCGCGGCGTGCGAGATCATCCTGCGGGCGGAGCGCAAGGCGCGCGAAGACTTCCTCGCCGCGCATGTCGATGCGCTTTATCGCAAGCTCACCGGCGACCGCGGCCGTTTCGTCCGCGCCGAGGATCTGGTCTACGATGCCGCCGCGGCGGTGCCAGGGCTGGTGCCCTCCGTCGCTGCCGTGAGCCGGGAAGCCGCGCGGCCGCTCAAGGACAAGGACGGCCTGGAGATCGATCAGGGCATCTTTCTCTCCCATGTCTTCGGCCATCCGCCGAGCGGCCGCCATCTCTGCCATGCCATGCTGCTGCCGCGGCCGGAAACGCCCGAGCGCCTCGCCCACGCCATCGCGCGCGGTGCGGTCGATTTCGGGGCAGCAGCCGTGTCGAGCCTCGGAGCGGCGTCCGTCGTCGAGATGCGCCACCCGCGGTTTCTCAACGCGCTCGACGACACGACGCTCGATGCCATCGAAGCCGCGGTCGATGTCGCGATCCTGCATCCGTCGACGGCCGTAGCGGTGCTGCGGGGAGGGGTGGTCGACCACCCGAAATATGCCGGGCGGCGGGTCTTTTCGGCCGGGATCAATCTCACCCGGCTCTACCAGGGCGAGATCTCCTATCTCTTCTACATCAAGCATATCCTGGGCTTCGAGCACAAAATCCTGCGCGGCCTCGCGCAACCCGACTGCGCGCCGGACGAAGCGACGCGCTCGACCGTCGAGAAGCCTTGGATCGCGGCGGTCGACGCCTTCGCCATCGGCGGCGGCTGTCAGCACCTCCTCGTCATGGATTACGTCCTGGCGGCGTCGGACGCCTATCTGACGCTGCCCGCGCGCAAGGAAGGCATCATTCCCGGGGCCGCCAACATGCGGCTGCCACGCTTCACCGGCGACCGCATCGCCCGTCAGGCGATCATGTATGGCCGCCGGCTCGAATGCGACAGCGCGGAGGGGCGGCTCATCTGCGACGAGGTCGTGCCGCCGGCCGATATGGACACAGCGCTGGCGCGCGTGGTCGACGGCATGACCAGCTCCGGCGTGGTGAGCGCGGTCGCCAACCGGCGCGGATTTCGTGTCGTTCAGGAGCCGATCGACCTGTTTTTGCGGTATCTTGCCGTCTATGCGCGCGAGCAGGCCTACTGCCATTTCAGTCCGGCCCTGATCGCCAATCTTGAACAGCATTGGGACGCGAAGAATCGCCGAACCTAGGCGCACCGAGCGGGTGACAGATGACCATCACCAGTCCCTCCACCGAACCGGTCACCGAGACCCCCAACCTCCACCGCATCGTCGTGGTCGGTGGCGGCGCCGGCGGGCTCGAACTCGTCACCCGCCTCGGCGACTCGCTCGGCAAGCAGGGCCGCGCCGACGTCGCGCTGGTGGAGAAGGCGCGGACCCATTTGTGGAAGCCGCTGCTCCATGAGGTTGCCGCCGGCAGCATGGACGTGTCGCGGCACGAGCTCGATTACCTCGCGCAGGCCTATTGGCACGGCTTCCGTTTTCGTTTCGGCGAGATGATCGGTCTCGACCGGGCGCGCGGCCTCGTGCAGCTCGCCGCCAAATTCGACGAGGAGGGACGCGCCATCACGCCGCTGCGCGCGATTCCCTATGACACGCTGGTGATCGCCGTCGGCAGCGTCTCCAACGATTTCGGCACGCCTGGCGTCAAGGAGCATGCGATCTGCCTCGACACGCCGGAGGAGGCCCAGCGGTTCAACCGGCGCCTCATCAATGCGTGCCTGCGCGCCCACACCCAGGCGGAGCCGGTGCGGCCGGGGCAGCTTCACGTCGCCATCATAGGCGCGGGGGCGACCGGCACGGAATTGTCGGCGGAGCTGCACCGCACCTTACGCGGCGTGGTCGCCTTCGGGCTCGACAAGATCGATCCCGACAAGGACATCAAGATCACCCTCATCGAGGGGGCCGACCGCATCGTGCCGGCGCTGCCGCCGAGATTGTCCGAAGCGACCCGGAATCTGCTGGGCAAGCTCGGCGTCGTCGTCCGCACCGGCGCGCGGGTGACCTCGGTCGACGCGGAGGGCGTCCACCTCGCCGACGGCGGCTTCATCCCGTCCGAGCTCGTGGTGTGGGCGGCCGGCGTCCGCGGCCCCGACGTGCTCAAAAATCTCGACGGTCTCGAGGCGAGCGCGTCCGGCCAGCTGGTGGTCCGCCCAACCCTGCAGACGACGCGCGACGACAACATCTTCGCCATGGGCGATTGCGCCTACCTGGTGCCCGAGGGCGAGCAGCGCCCGGTCCCGCCGCGCGCCCAGGCGGCGCACCAGCAGGCCTCCCATCTCCTCAAGCAGATCAAGCGCCGCCTCGCCGGCGAGCCGGTGCAGCCGTTCGTCTATCACGACTTCGGGTCGTTGGTGTCGCTCGGCGAATTCTCGACGGTCGGCAGCCTGATGGGCTTCCTCGCCGGAAAGGGCATGTTGGTCGAGGGCTACGTCGCCCGCCTGATGTACCGCTCGCTCTACAAGATGCACGAGACGGCGCTGCACGGGCCGGTGAAAGTCGGCCTCGACACCGTCGCGCGACTGCTCACGCGGCGCACCGAGCCGCATGTGAAGCTGCATTGAACCGAACCGCCGCGCGCCGCTCCTACAGCACCCGCGAAACGGTCAGGAAGCCCGGCCGCTCCTTGTTGGCGTCCTCGATTGCCTGCTCCGAGCCGAGCACGGCGACGCGGCCATGGGTCGCGACCTCCGTCATCGCGTCGGCGAAATTTCGCAGGTCCGCCGCGGTGGTCGACAGGATCTCCTCGCGCATCGTCTGGCGCGCCTCGTCGGTGTCGCCGATCAGGTAGCGCTGCATCGAGGCGTAGCCCTTGGCGTCGGGGAGGCGATAGGTGTCGACCTCGCCGATGGTGCCGACGATGTTGCGCGTCAGCTCGGCGGGCTCGAGAGCCGCGCCTCTGAGAAAATCGGCGGTGCGGTCGTAGACGTCGAGCGACGCCAGCAGGTTGGGGTCGCGGTAGGACACGAAGGTGAAGCCGCCGGAGTAGCGGTCGAACGAGCATTGCCCGCCATAGGCGCCGCCCTGCACGCGGATCTTGTCCCACAGATAGCTCGTGCGCAGGTAGCGCCGCGCGACGATGTGGCTGCCGCTCGGCTTCACGCCGGCCCGATAGAGGTCTGCGCCCTTGCCGACGTAGTTGACCTTGGCCGGGATGACGAGACCTTCGGCGCGCGGCGTGTCGGCGACTTGCCAGGGCGCGGTCTTGACCCCGGCATTGGGCAGGGCGGCGAGAAAATCGCCGAGCAGCGGCTCGATATGATGCCAGTCGGCGGCGGAGGCCGTGACGTTGCACAGCATGGCGGCGCGGTTGAGAAGGGTCGTGCGGATTTGTTCGAGCGCGGCATGGACGCCGCTCCACCCGGTTTCGATCTCGTCGACGAGCTTGCGCAGGAAGAACAGGTAGCTGATGCCGCCCATCTGCTCGTCGGCCCAGCCCGACTCGGAGAAGTTGGCGCGCAGCCGTCCGTCCACATAGCTCGAGCCGGCGGGCACCAGGTGCGACTCGACCGCGGCCTTCTCCTCGAGCGCGAGTTGGCGGAACCGGTCGCGGTTGTCGAGCCGGGCCCGGGTCAAGATGTCGTGCAGGATTTCCAGCAGCTCGCCGCTCTGTTCCGGCAACGCCTTGCCGCGCAGCGTGAGCCACGCCGTGCAGTCCGTCCGGCCGCGCACCGCCGATGTCCACCGGTGCGGCCGGATGCCGCCCGTGGAGCGGCCGATCCGCTGCGACAGGCGCACGAAGTCCTCGTTGCCGACGCCCGTTTCAAGAAGGGCACGGCTGAACAGCGACACATAAGGGATGAGGTCGGCCGGCAGGGTGTGCAGGTCGAAACCGATGTCGAGATAGATGATGCCGTTGGTGAAGAGGTCGTGATAGAGCACGCGCGTGTCGCGCAGCGTCGTCACCTCGATCGGGGTCGTCTTGTTGCGCTTGGGCAGGTCGGCGAGCGTCAGCGTCGGGATCGAGGCGAGCGCCTCGGGCGAATCGGGCCGCTCCTGCATTGCCTTGAGCGCATGGGTCGTCTCGATGGCGGCCTCGACGTCGGCCTTGCTCATGCCGGCGCGTACCTTGGCGAGCCGCGCATCTTCTTCCCGGGTCTCGCGCTCCGCCTGCTGCTGGTCCGGCTTGAGCACCAGCACGGTGCGGTGCCGGCTGGCAACCAGCTGGCTGCGCATGAGGGTTTCGAAATAAGGCTCGCCGGCGGCGACGTGCGACTTGATCGCGGCGAGCGGCGCCTCGAAGGCGAGGGGAGAGAGCGGGTCGCGGCCGTGCAGCCAGGACCGCAGCGAGCGCAGCATGAACACGATGCCGCGCGGGAATGCGCCGGTGTTGTTCTCGCGCAGGTGGAACTCGACGGTGTTGAGCGCGGCATCGAGCGTCGGCGGATCGATGCCCTTGTCCGCCAGCGTGGAGATCGTCTCGAGGATCAGGCGCTCCACCTTCTCCGCGTCGGCCGCGTCGATGCCCTTGAGGCCGATCGAGAACATCGGCTGGCGCAAGCCGTCGTCGAGGCCGCTGCCGGCCAGGGCTTCGCCCAGCCCGGAATCGATCAGCGCCTTGTAGAGCGGTGCGGCGGCGGTGCCGATCAGGATGTGCTCGAGGATGTCGAGCGCCAGCGCGCGTTCGACATCGGCCGGCTCGTCGAACATCCAGTTCACGGTCACCATGGTTTCCCGGGGCGCCGCCTCGTCCGCAGATCGTTGCCGCTCCTCGTTGCCGGCGGCGTAGGTGCGGGTGAGCCGCTTGGGCTCCGGAAAGCGCGGCTGCAGCGGCACGTCGAACTTCGCGTCGATCGGGCTGAACTCGGCGAGCCGGGCGCCGAGCAGACGCAGCCGTTCGTCGGGATCGTCGTCGCCGTAGAAGAAAAACTTCGCGTTCGAGGGGTGGTAGTGGCGCTGGTGAAACGATTTCAGCTCTTCGTAGCTGAGGTCGGGGATGTGCTTGGGATCGCCCCCGGAGTCGAGGCCGTAGGTGATGTCGGGATAGAGCGAGCGCTGCGACAACTCGCGCAGCATGCTGTCGGGCGACGAATAGTTGCCCTTCATCTCGTTGAATACGACGCCCTTGTAGATCAGCGGCGCCTCGGGCGACTCGAGCTCGTAGTGCCAGCCTTCCTGCTGGAAGATCTGCGGGGTCAGGCGCGGGAAGAACACGGCGTCGAGATAGACGTCGACGAGATTGTAGAAATCCTGCACGTTCTGGCTCGCGACCGGATAGCAAGTCTTGTCCGGGAACGTCATCGCGTTGAGGAAGGTGTTGAGCGAACCTTTCATCAGCTCGACGAACGGCTCCTTGATCGGATATTTGCGCGACCCGCACAGCACCGAATGCTCGAGGATGTGGGCGACGCCGGTGGAATCCGCCGGCGGCGTCGCGAAACTCACGCCGAACACCTTGTTCTCGTCACTGTTGACGAGCGACAGCAGCTCCGCGCCGGTCGGAACGTGACGGTAGAGCCGCGCCGTGGAGTTGATCTCAGGCACTTGGTGTTCGCGGATGAGCTCAAATCCATGGGTCGCCGACATCAGGGCCTCTCGGGGGATGGTATGCAGGTGCAACCACGCCAAGATAGTCCCGCGGCGGCGTTTTGGAAGGCCTGGGGGCGGCGTTTGTTGCCGCTCGTCTCGGCTAAGCCCTTGGCCGGCATGCCAAAGCGAATGCGTTCGCGACACCGTCCACAGGGGCCGGAAAGAGGCGAAGCCCGGCAAGGCGGCCGAAGGCCGCGCGTCGATCGGTCAGACGGCGCTCCGTCGTCGGGCTACCGACACACCACGACCACCAGCGCCGGTTGCGAGCCGTAGCCATATCGGTTGTCGACCGCGACGGTCTGGCAACCGGGATCGCCCAGCCGGGTGCGGATACGACGATGTTCCGCCTCGCGCGCGAGTTCGCGCCGGCCATCATAGAGGTCCAGGCGATTGGGAGCGATGCTTCTCTGAAATTCCGCCAGCGTGACCATATCGGCGAATCCGTCGGCATCCGCCGCGAGGCCGGGCGATGCTGCCGCTGCGAGGGCTGCGGCAACCGCCGGGATCGTAAGCTTCATGGTACGCGCAGACGTCATGGAAATGGCTTTCGTTGAACAAGCGGCAACGCGAAAGGCGTCCGTCCGATCCTTCAATCACAAGCAGCTTACCAAACGCTTCCGGGATGGCGTCAAACGCTTGCTTGCGGCGCGTCACGCCATGGCGATTGCCGGCATCTTGGTAGTTTCGAAGTCGTAGCACCGAATATTGGAAAACGGATTGCAAATTGCCACCGCTGAAATTCAATTTCACAGGAAAAAACGCCGTCTCCCAAACATGAGTCGGCGCTGCCGCATGCCGAGAGTTCGTCGGATCGCGCCGCCAAGCCATGGGAACGTGATTGCCACGTGATTGCCGGCCGCTCGAAGACGTCTGTGCGCCACCGCGACCGGTGGGAGGGGGCGCTTGACTGGATCAGGCCCTGCGGGTTCAAGCTTTCGGTCCCGGCTGCAGCCGTGGTGGGAGGATCACCCATGAAAGCGGATCCCGACGCACTGCGCCGCTGGTTGCGGACCCGGCGCAGGCTCGATCCACGGCCGGCGATCCGGCGTCGCCTCCCGGCAGCGGTGTTCCTCGGCGCCGGCTTCTTGGGCGGCCTGATTGCGGCGGTCGCTTCGGCGTCGGCCCAGGAAACAATTCTCGCCGCCGGAGAAGCGGCGTGGGACAAGGCCGGATGCCTGCAATGTCACGGCGCTTCCGGCGAGGGCGGCAGCGGCGGCGAGTTTCCCGCCGGTCCGAGCCTGCGCACGACGCGGCTCGACCGGGCGGCTCTCGTCGAGGCGATCAGCTGCGGGCTCCCCGGCACGCCGATGCCATCGTGGCTCGACGGCGCCTATACCAAGCGTTCCTGCTACGGTTTTCCGCTCGGTCCGGCTCCGGCCGAGATCACGGCGACGCCGGTCCTGAGTACCGGCGAGGTCGAAGCGCTGGTGGATTTTCTCGCCGCCAGGTTCGTCGGGCATTAGCGGACGCGAGAGCGAAGCAACCGGCTCATTGGGCTTCAAGCGCCCCCTCCGGCAAGCGGGAGAGGGGACGATCCCGCAGGCTGCTCGCGGGACACGGTTTGTCGGTGACTGCGCAGCGGGAAAATGACGGCGCGAGCCGCGCGGCTATTTCCCGCGGGCGTCGCTCGCCACCGTCTGCATGCGCGCCGAGCTTTCGAACTGGTTGACGGTCGGCAGGCCGGTGTTGGGATCGATCAGCGCTTGGCCCGGCTTGTGGTAGTAGCGGCTCTCCACCACGACATCCTGACCGTCCGCGGTCGTGCGGCAGCGCTCCTTGACGAAGCTCCCGTCGATCGCCGTTTCTCCGTCGGCCGGGGCGAGATCCTCGCAGGCCCACCCGTCGGTGCCGAACCGGGCCTTGAAGGCGACCGCGACCGTCCAGGCGGACATCCGCAGCTCCTCGTCCGCATGGGGGTCGGTGACGATCCTATAGCCCTGGACGCGCCCCGCGGGATCGACGAGGAGGGACAGGATCACCGGCTGGCCCAGCACCACCATGGCATTGCTGCGGGCGATGGCGTCCGGATCGCGCGCCGCCCGCGCGATGTATTCGAGCTCGTCGTCGTAGCGGAACCAGACCTCGCGCAGCCCCGAGGGTTCCGCGCGGCATTTCGCGAAGTTGTCGAAACTGCCGAGCGGCAATCCGGGCGGTCCGCCATTGGTGCCGCAGGCGGGATCGACGAACGCCTCGTCCGGCAGGTCGCCGACGGGGGTGCCGGGCACGACATCCCAGACCTGCGGCGTCTGCGGTGCCGCGAGGGCGCCCGTACCGGCCGTGGCCAGGGCGAGTGCGATCCCCGCGGCGCGCGCGCCACGCATCAGAGGCCGAACACCATCAGGATCACGTTCTGGCCGAGCGCCCCGGCTTCCGGGAACGAGCCTTCGTCGCGGGCGAGCCGGCCGCCGAGAATGAGCGCAATGTATTGCTTGCCGTCGACCGAATAGGTCATCGGCGCGCCGGCGAACGCGGTCCCGGTCTCGAAGCTCCACAGCTCCTTCATGGTGTCTTTGTCGTAGGCGGAGATCTTGCCCATGATGTCGCCCATGAACAGGAGATCGCCGGCGGTGCCGAGCACGCCGGAATAGGCCGGATAGTAGGACTCGAGCTTCTTCACGGTCTCGCCGGTGTGAATGTCGATGCCGCCGAGCAGGCCGTGGCTGACCTTGCAGTTCGGGTTGCGGACGCTGCGCTCCACCGGCTCCACGGCATTGTCCTTGGTGTGGGAGCCGCAGAAGATTTCGCGGAAGCCGGTGCCGGCAAGCTGCTTCTCCGGATCGGCGGCGCGCGAGTTGAAATAGTTGGCTTCGCCGATCATGGCGTTGAAGTAGACGAGGCCGCGCCCGGGATCGTAGGTGTTCGGCATCATGGTCGGCATGCCGTAGTGGGCGGGCCGCACGTCGACCGCCTTCTTGCCGTAGCGGACGGCGAGGCCGGCATAATCCTGGACGGTCTTGGTCGCGTCGTAGTCGAGCGGCCGTCCGGTCTTGGCATCGAGCCCGGAGGTCCAGTTCACGGTGGTGAACGGCTTGCCGATGACGAACTGGCCGTTGGTGCGGTCGAGCGTATAGAAGAATCCGTTGCGGTTGGTCTGCGACAGCACCTTGCGCATCTCGCCGCCGATGGTGGTGTCGTAGAGCTGGGTGATGGCGACCGCGTCATAGTCCCAAGCCTCGTTGGGCACCGTCTGGAAGTACCACTTCAGCTGGCCGGTATCGGCATCGAGGGCGATGATGCAGTTGGTGTAGAGGTTGTCGCCGGGCCGGCCCTGAGGGTCGAACATGTGCACCGGGTTGGCGGTGCCGACATAGATGAGATTGGTCGCCGGATCGTAGGACGGCTCCGTCCACACCGCGCCGCCGCCGGTCGGGATGGTGCGCGGGTCGGCCCAGGTCTCCGAGCCGGGCTGGCCCGGATTGGGGACCACCAGGAAGCGCCAGATCAGCTTGCCGGTGTCGGCCGCGTAGGCGGCGATGTAGCCGCGGCCGTTCTCGCCGCGATTGGCCTGCCCGAGGATGATCATGTTCTTGACCGCGAGCGGCGCCGCCGAGTGCCCCTGGTTGGGCAGCACCTCGGGGGTCGTGGTGTTGACGTCGAACACCACCTGCCCGGAATCCTTGTCGAGCGCGACCAGCCGCGGCATCGAGGTGTCGCTGTTGGTGGCGAAGTACATGTTGTTGCCGAGCAGCGCGACGCTGTGGCCGCTGCGTCCGCCGCCCTGGGACTTGGCGTCGAACTTCCACACCACGGTCGGCTTCTCGTTCCGCACGTCGTACTTCCAGTACTGCTGCCACTGGTTTCCGACATACATGTAGCCGTCCTCGACGAGCGGCGTGAAATACTCGGTGGCTTTGTTGGGACGGTTGGCGTCGCCCAGCGACGCCATGAACTTGACCTTGAGATTGGCGACGTTGCCGCGGTTGATCCCGGTCAGCGTGGAGTAATTCCAGTTGCTGTAATTGCCCATCCGCATCAGCCAGTTCTGCGGCTCGGCCGAGGCATTCAAAAGGCGCTGATAGGTGACTTCGCCGGCGTGAGCGGCATCGCACAGGCCGAGCGCGGTGCTGGTGACCAGCCCTGCGAGGCCGAGTATCGACGTCAGACGTCCCCGTTTCGCCATGTCGTTCCTCCCGAATTTTTTTCGTTTATGAGACGGCGACGATACCATCTCGCCCGGTGGTCGTCGATCGAACTCCGGCCGGCGACGGCGACGCCGGTGCCGTCACGGATGGACGCTGTTGTCCGGCATGATGGCGCCGGTGAAGCGGGTGCCGGTCTGGTTCGCGTTGAAGAGCCTGGCCGCCAGCAGGCGCGATGCGCCGAAGTCCGCGCCGCTCAGATCGGCCTCGCTCAGGTCGGCCTGGAAGAGATCGACCTCGCGCAGCACGGCGCCGCTGAGATTGGCGCCGTGCATGCTCGCGAGCACGAGACTGGCGCGGTCGCCGGCGATGCCGCGCATGTCGGCGCGCAGCAGGGTCGCCGCGTGGAGATTGGCTTCGGTCAGGTTGGCCTGGCGCAGGCTCGCATTGGTGAGCCGTGCCTCCCACAGGTCGGCGAAGCTGAGATCGGCGCCGTCGAGCCGGGCCACCGTCAGCTTTGCGCTTCCCATCAACGCGGCCGTGAGGTTCGCCTTGGAGAAGTCCGCCCCGCTCGCTTCGACCTGGAACAGCATCGCCTGCACCATCCTGGCTCCCGCGAGCTTGGCCGAGGTCAGGACGGCGAGGTTGAGGTTGGCGCCGGCGAGATCGGCGCCGGCGAGGTTCGCACCGCGCAGGTTGGCGCGGTGGAACGTCGCGTCCCGGAGGTCCGCACCCGAGAGATCGGCGCCGGAAAGGTCATGCCGCTTGAGATCGGCGCCGGCGAGCTTCGCGCCGGACAGGTTGGCGCCGCGCAGGATCGTCCGCGACAATGTCGTGCCGGTGAGATCGGCACCCGACAGATCCGCGCCGCCGAGGTCGCGGCGATCGAGGTGCGCGCCGCGCAGGTCGCAGCCGCGGCAATCGATGGTCGAACCGCCGAGAAACGCGTCGCGATCCTGCGCCGCCGCGACCCCGGCTCCCGCCGCGCCGAGGGCCGCCAGCGCGACGCAGAGCCTTTTCAATGTATGCCTTTGCATCACCGGCCGCTCCCGCGATTTCGAACTCTACCTCAAACGCATCGTCAGTGAAGGGGGCGCGGGCATGGTGGAACCGGCGAGAGTTTGGCGCCTTGCGCCAATTGACGTCACGCCCGTCGCCGTGCGTTTTTGTCTCCGAGCATTGTTACGCCCCGTGCATTCTCGCCGCGCGGGCCTGTTGTCGAACGGAGGAACGCTGATGATGTGTCGGCTGTCGCTGTGGGTGTTCGCGGGCCTCGCTCTCGCGTTGACGGCGATGCCGTCGCTGGCGCAGACCTCGGCCGGGGAGGCTTTCGAAGGCCTCAAGCAGGGCGGCTACGTGGTCGTCGTTCGCCACGGCCGGACCAACGAAAGCGCGGCCACGCCCAAGGACGACTTTCCGCTCGACCTGTCCACATGCGCCGGACAGCTCATGCTCAACGACGTCGGCAAGGAGCAGGCCCGCGCGATCGGTGCAGCTTTCAGGAAAGCGCAGATCCCGGTCGGGAACGTCATCGCGAGCGGTTACTGCCGGGCGGTCGAGACCGCGAAACTCGCCTTCGGCCGGGCGGAGACGTCGGACGCCCTGCTGCTGGAGGCCTTCGTCCCCGTCCCCGTCGCCGGGACGCCGGCCCCGCCGCCGTGGCCGCAGCGCGTCGAGATGATGAAGCAGATGGTCGCGACGGTCCCGGCGGCCGGCACCAACACGATCCTGGTCACCCATTTCCCCAACGTGAAGGCGGCGCTGGGCACGCCGATCAACTTCGGCGATGCCGCCATCATGAAGCCGGACGGCCGCGGTGGCGCCGCCATGGTTGCGCGGATCAAGGCGGCGGAGTGGGCCTCGTTTTAGGCAATCGCATCGATCCCGTGAGAAGTGGCCCGGGTTGAGCGGAAAGCGAAATCCGGGATTGGCGGTTCAACACGCTCGCATCGAATTGGGCTGAAAAGTCCGTCCCGGATTTCGCTGGGCGCTCAATCCGGGCCACGGATCACTATGCGGCCTTTATAACAGGCCGCCGGGTTCCTCCTCGATTTCATATGGGGGCGCCGCCACATTGTGGGTGCCGGCCGAGAGCTCGCACGGGGACCCGCCACGCGGTTTGCATTGCCCCCGCACGAGGTTTCGCGAGCTGCCCTCGGCGGCCTGGATCAAGGAGACCTTCGATGGCTGCGTTCACCCTGCGCGCCACATCATTGTTCGAGATGGCCATGGCAATGGTCATGCCCTCGATCGACCGCACGCCCCTCGCGCAATCACCGCGCCCGGCCGCGCAACCGGAGCCGCTGGCGCGGGCGCTGTCGTCATCCCGCGCGCTCGATCTGTCGCGGACACGGGCCTATGACGCGGCGCTTGAAATTCTCGGTGCGTACAAACTAACCGGAAACTTCCACGTCAACCTGGAGATCGTGCTCAAGGCGCTCGGCGCCACGAACGAGGTGACGTTCGAGGTCGAACCCGCCGACGGGCAGCCCTATCACCCGGACGGCCGGCATGTCGTCTTTCACGCCCACGACGGCGTGTCCGCGGACCGCTTCAACGACATCATCCGCTCGATCCGGCTTCGGCTGGCGTTCGACTGAGCGTCCGCCTTGGTCCGTCGGACGCCGCAACGCGTTCGCGCGCCTACCGCAGCGGCCCCGGGCTCTTGCGGTAGCGGTTGGCGATGGCGTCGGCGCTCATGAAGGCGAGCGCCTGGATGGTGAGCGTCGGGTTGAAGCCGCTCATCGACGGGAAGGTCGAGGAGCCGACGACGAACAAATTCGGGATGTCCCAGGTCTGCCCGTATTTGTTGACCACCGAGGTGTTGGGGTCGTTGCCCATCCGGGTGCCGCCCTCGTGGTGCGAGCCGGGGGTGCCTGGTGTCAGCGGGCTGCGCCACACCTGGCTCGCCCCCATGGCGCGGCCGATGCCCTCGAGCTTCTGGGTCAGGAACTCGATCCGTGCCACCTCGTCCGGCTTGCGCCAGTCGTAGGTCAGCCGGGGCGCCGGCAATCCCCAGGCATCGCGCACATTGGGATCGAGGTCGATGGTGTGACCCTCATAGGCGAGGTTCTCGGTCTGGGCGGCGATGCCGACATAGCGCGTGAACTACTTGGCGATGAAGTCGCGATACCCGGCGCCCCAGCGCGGCACCCCCGGAGGCGGCGGCATGCTCATGGCGGCGGCGATCGGGCCGCCTTCGATATCCGCCTCGGTGACGGAGATCTGCGCGCCGCGGATGAAGCCGAGGCCGCCGTGGTCGAAGTTGTCGCCGTTCCAGTCGTCGAGCGTGTGCTTCTGCGCGCTCGGCCCCATGAAATTGTTGACGTAGCGGTCGTCGAAGGTGGCGAACACCCGCGTGCCGATATGCGTCATGAAGTGCTTGCCGACCTGGCCGCGGGAGTTGGCGAGGCCGTCGGGGAATTTCTCCGTCTTGGAGAGCAGCAACAGGCGGGTGTTGTCGTAGACGAAGGTGCCGAGGATCACGATCTCGGCCTCGATCGTGTTGTCCGAACCGTCCGGCCCGTAATACGACACGCCGGTCGCGCGCCCGCTGTTGTCGCTGTTGACCCGGTGGCACATCGCGCCGGTGATCAGGGTGAAATTGCCGGTCGCGTCGGCCTCCGGCAGCTTGGTGACGAGAATGCTCGACTTCGCGCCGACATGGCAGCCGAACCCCTGGCAGAAGCCGCAATAGGTGCAGCCGGGCCGGCCGTTGTAAGGCTGCGACAGGATCGCCCGCGGCGTCGAGAAGGGGTGATAGCCGAGCTTCTTCGCGCCCTCCTCGAACAGCACCGCCGCCTGCTCCATGCGCAGGGGCGGCAGCGGATAGTCGCGCTGCCGCGGCGCCTCGAAGGGGTTGCCGCCATCGACCTTCTTGCCTTGCAGGTTGCCGGCCTGGCCGGAGACGCCGAGTGCATATTCCGCCCTGTCGTAGAACGGCTCGAGCTCGGCATAGCCGAGCGGCCAGTCGGCGAGCGTCGAGCCGGCGGGGATCGCGGGGAAGCCATAGCGCTCTACGGTATGGGAGCGGGCGCGGAAATCGTCCTCGTGAAGCCGCCACGACACCGAGCCGTAATGCACGGTGCCGCCGCCGGCCTGGTTGCCGTAGTCGAGCTTCGGCAGCATGGCGGCGCGGCCGCTGGCGCTCGCGCGCCAGGTGACCGGCTGGCGCTTCGGATTGGGCCGCAGGTCGAGGCGCTGGAAGTAGCGCAGCTCGTCATGCGGCGTGAAGTCCGCGGTCGCGAGGCGCGGCCCGCGCTCGAGCGCGATCACCTTCATCCCGGCCTTGCCGAGCTCCGCCGCCATGATGCCGCCGACGGCGCCGGCGCCGACGATGACGACGTCGGTCTTTTGCGTGGCCATGAGTTCCTCCCTCCCGTCTGCTCCCGTGACGCCCTGTTGTGCGCCGCGCGGCAACGATGTCGATTGTTGTCTCGGTGCTCCCTTCCCGCGCGAACGGGAAGGGAAACTCAGGCCCTACAGCAGCGGGCCCGGGCTCTTCTTGTAGCGATTGGCGATGGCGTCGGCGCTCATGAAGGCCAGCGCCTGGATGGTGAGCGTCGGATTGAAGCCGCTCATCGTCGGGAAGGTCGACGAGCCGATGACGAAGAGGTTCGGGATGTCCCAGGTCTGGCCGTATTTGTTGACCACCGAGGTGTTGGGATCGTTGCCCATGCGGGTGCCGCCCTCGTGATGGGCGCCGGGCACGCCGGGCAGCAGCGCGTTGCGCCACACTTGTTGTGCCCCCATCGCCTGCCCGATGCCCTCCATCTTCTTCATCATGAACTCGACGCGGGCAAGCTCGTTGGGCTTGCGCCAGTCGAAGGTGACGCGCGGCGCCGGCAGGCCCCAGGCGTCGCGGACATTGGGGTCGAGGTCGACCATGTGCTCGCCATAGGGCAGCATCTCGGTCTGGGCGACCATGGCGCCATGGCGGCGCGTAGAACTTCGCGACGTGGTCGCGGTAGCCGGCGCCCCAGCGCGCCTGTCCCCGGCGGCGGACTCGTGGGTCGAGAACGCGATCGGGCCGCCCTCGAGATTGGGCGTGCCGATCGAGATCTGGGCGCCGCGGATGAAGCCGAGACCGCCATGGTCGAAATTGTCGGCGTTGAAGTCGTCGATCGTGTGCTTCTGCGCGCTCGGCCCCATGTAGTTGTTGACGAAGCGATCGTCGAACCCGGCCAGCACGTTGGCCATGACATGGGCCATGAAGTGCTTGCCGACGTGGCCGCTCGAATTGGCGAGGCCATTGGGAAATTTTGCCGTCTTCGAGAGCAACAGCATCCGCGTGTTGTCGTAGGTGAAGGTGCCGAGAACGACGATCTCCGCCTCGATGGTGTTGTCGGAGCCGTCCGGCCCATAATAGGACACGCCGGTGACGCGTCCGCTGTTGTCGCTGTTGACGCCATGGCACATCGCCCCGGTGATCAGCTTGAAGTTTCCGGTGGCGTCGGCCTCCGGCAGCTTGGTGACGAGGATGCTCGATTTCGCTCCGACATGACAGCCGAACGACTGGCAGAAGCCGCAATAGGTGCAGCCGGGCCGGCCGTTGTAGGGCTGCGACAGGATCGCGCGCGGCGTCGAGAACGGGTGATAGCCGAGCTTCCTGGTGCCGGCCTCGAACAGCACACCGGACTGGTCGATCTGGAGCGGCGGCAGCGGATAGTCGCGCTGGCGCGACGCCTCGAACGGATTGCCGCCGTCGATCTTTTTGCCTTGCAGGTGACCGGCCTTGCCGGAAACGCCGAGGTCGTGCTCGGCCTTGTCGTAGAACGGCTCGAGCTCGGCATAGCTCAGCGGCCAGTCGGCGAGCGTCGAGCCCTCCGGCAGAGCCGAGACCCCGTAGCGCTCGATGGTGTTGGTGCGCGCGCGGAAGTCGTCCTCGTGCAGTCGCCACGACACCGAGCCGTAATGTACGGTGCCGCCGCCGGCCTGGTTGCCGTAGTCCTGCTGGATCAGCGGATTCGCCTTCGCGCCCGCGTTGGGGCGCCAGGTGACGGGCTGTCGCTTGACGTCCGGGCGCAAATCCTTGCGCTGGAAATAGCGCAGCTCGTCATGCGGATTGAAATCCGCCGTGGTGAGCCGCGGGCCGCGCTCGAGCGCGATGACCTTCATGCCGGCCTTGCCCAGTTCGGCCGCGATGATGCCGCCGACCGCACCGGCGCCGACGATGACGACGTCCGTCTTCTCGGTTGCCATGGCTCAAACCTTTCGCGATGCGGTTTTGGCCTGAGCCTGGAGGCCGGTGATGGGCGCGCGGGTGAACGCCTGCTTGCTCTGCATGTCGGCCGCGGTGAAGAACGGCTGCGCGCCGGGGAAGCCGACCAGCTTCCAGCCGGAGAAGTCCCTGTTGCCGCCGTAGATCGGATCGGCGAACATCCCCTCCATGGTGTGGCCGCGCACGACGTTGAAGAACGCCTGGGCGGTCGGATAGGAGAACTCGCTCGCCTTGCCCTGCTCGAGCGCGGTGATGACCTCGTCCTGCTGGGCGGGGGCGAGCTTCGCGAACGGCTGGTTGAAGGTCTTGCGGCAATAGGCGTCGAGGGCGGCGAGCCCGCGCCGGTAGAAGTCCTGCTGGTCGGAATAGGCGCCGGCGAGGGCGAGGTCGATGTAGTTGAGCACGCCGGCATCGCGCGCGCCCGGCTTGCCCGGTGCGCCCGGCATCAGCCGTTCGGTGAAGGCCGCGACCGTCGCCGCATTGTCGTCGTTGAGGAACGCGCCGTGGCCATCGCCGCTGTCGTGGCCGTGGCCGGTGTCCGGCACCTCGGCGGTCTTCGGGGCGGCCTTGGGCGCTTCAGCGGGTCTGGCATGCTGGTGATGCTGGGCGAGCGCCTCCGTCACCATGGTGGTGCCGGCGACCGCGCCGGCGCCGACGGCGGCACCGACCAGGAACGCACGGCGGGATTCGTCATGCTTGGCCATAGGTTCTCCTCCCCTGATATTTGCGGGACCGCTTGGCGCGGTATCGCTGTTGGGGCGGAGTGTAGTCCGATTGGAACGCTTCAAAAAGAGCCATAATGACGTGTGCACTGCCACATGGAGCGCGCTACAGTCCCTTCAAACGGACGGGTCGCCGCGCGCTTGCCGGGTGGCGGGCGCGGCGGCGTGGCCATTGCGTCGGCGCGGCCATTGTGTCGGCACGGCCATTGTGTCGGCACGGCCATTGTGTCGGCACGGCCGTCAATCGGCATGAGAGGCAGGATGAGTGGGTCGCGTCGGGAATTCTTGCGCCGGGTCGGCGCCATCGGCGGCTATCGCGCGACGTATCTCACCATGCAGGCGATGGGCCTTTTGGGCACGGCCGCTGCGGCGGAGCCGCTGACCCTGCAGAAGGGCGAGGCACACGGCACCAAGGTCGTCATTCTCGGCGCCGGGGTCGCGGGGCTGTCCGCCGCCTATGAGCTCGGCAAGGCCGGCTATGATTGCACGGTGCTCGAGGCCCGCGACCGCGTCGGCGGCCGCAACTGGAGCATCCGGCGCGGCACCCGGCTCGACATGAATGACGGCACCCGGCAGCTCTGCGAGTTCGATCCGGAGATGTACTGGAATGCCGGCCCGGCGCGCATTCCGAGCGCCCACCAGACCGTGCTCGGCTATTGCAGGGAGTTCGGCGTCGCGCTCGAGGTCGAGGTCAACACCAGCCGCGGGGCACGGCTGTACAATCCGGTCGCCAACGGCGGCAAGCCGATCGAGATGCGCCAGGCCCACAACGACGTGCGGGGCGAGGTCTCCGAACTGCTCGGCAAGGCGATCCATCGCGGCGCGCTCGACCAGGAGCTCACCGCCGAGGACAAGGACCGCATGCTCGCGTTCCTGCGGACCTACGGCGACCTGTCGCCCGACCTCGTCTACGAGGGCTCCTCCCGATCGGGCTACAAGAGCCTGCCGGCCGCGGGCGACGAGGCCGGCACGCCACGCGATCCGCTGGCGCTCGGCACCCTCCTCGACATCGACCTGTGGAACGCGGTGATGTTCGAGGAAGGCTTCGACTTCCAGGCCACCATGTTCCAGCCGGTCGGCGGCATGGATCGTATCCCGGCTGCGTTCGCAAAGAAGCTCGGCCCGGTGGTGCGGCTGATGAGCGAGGTCACCGCCATCAAGCGCCGCAACGATGGCGTCGTCGTCAGCTACCTCGACCGGCGCGCAGGGCGGCGCAACGCGATCGAGGCGGCCTATTGCATCGTGACGATCCCGCTGAAGGTTCTCGAACCGATCGAAAGCGATTTCTCCTCCACCTGCAGCGCCGCCATCCGCAGCATCGAGTACGGCAACGCCATCAAGATCGCCTGGCAGTCGCGCCGCTTCTGGGAAATGGAAGACCAGATTTACGGCGGGATTTCCTGGGTGAAAGGTCCGACTGCGCTGGTGTGGTATCCGAGCGACCGGCTGTTCTCGCAGAAGGGCATTCTGCTCGGTGGCTATGTGGGGCGCGGCCGGGTCGAGGACCTCGCCGCCAAGCCGCTGCGCGAGCAGTTCGAGTTGAGCCGCGCCGCGATCGAAGGCCTGCACCCGGGCCGCGGCCATGAGCTCGAAAAGCCGATGGCCATCGCGTGGTCGAAAGTTCCCTACACCCTCGGCATCGCCGCGCGCTACCAGACGGACCACGACTCCAACTATGCGCTGCTGAGCGCGCCGGACGGTCCGTTCTATTTCGCCGGCGAGCATCTGAGCCATGTCGGCGCCTGGCAGGAGGGCGCCATGCTGTCGGCCCGGCGCGCCATCAACATGTTGGACAGGCATCGCCGCACCCAGCACGCATGAGCCCCCGCCGCGGCGGCCGGTTCGCGGCCCTGTCGCGGCCGGGCGCGAAACCGGCGCCGCGTGGCGTCGGCGCACGGGAAGACCTAGGGTATGGGGAACCCGCGTGGCCTTCGCCTCATTAAATTTTGCGATCGTTGTCGGCATGCTGCCGGGCCGTTCGTCCTCGACTATGGTCATGGGAGCCCCGAGATGCTTTACGCCCTGCTTTGCTATCACTCCGAAGACGTCGTCTTCTCCTGGAGCAAAGAGGAAGACGACGCGGTCATGGCGAAGCTCGCGGTGGTTCAGGAGCGCCTGACCAAGGCCGGCAAGCTCGGGCCGGTGGCGCGGCTGATGCCGACGACGGCGGCGACCACGCTGCGCACCGACCGTGACCCTCCGGCCGTCATCGATGGCCCGTTCGCCGAGACCAAGGAGCAGCTGCTCGGCTTCTTCATCATCGATTGCGTCTCGCTCGAGGAAGCGATCGAAATCGCCCGCGAGCTCGGCGAGCACAACCCGGGCGGCACTTACGAGATCAGGCCGATCAGAGCCTTCTGGCCCGCCGGCCGGGGAAGCACGTGACCGATCTCGATTGGTTCGAGGCGGCGCTCGCGGCAGCGCGGCCGCGGGCGGTGGCCGCGCTGCTGCGCTATTTCCACGACCTCGATACGGCGGAGGAAGCGGTCCAGAACGCCTGCCTGCGAGCGCTCGGGTCGTGGCCGAAGAACGGGCCGCCGCGCGATCCCGCCGCGTGGTTGATCATGGTCGGCCGCAACGTCGCCGTCGACTCGTTGCGGCGCAGCGCCCGCGAGGTGGCGCTCCCGCCGGAGGACGTGATCTCCGACGGCGATGATGAAGAGGCCGCACTCGCCGAACGCCTCGACGACGCCCATTATCGCGACGACATCCTGCGATTGCTGTTCGTCTGCTGCCACCCCGACCTGCCGGCGACCCAGCAGATCGCGCTCGCGTTGCGGGTGATCTGCGGGCTCTCGGTCAGGGAGATCGCCCGCGCGTTCCTGTCGAGCGACGCTGCGATGGAGCAGCGCATCACCCGCGCCAAGCGCCGGGTTGCCCAGGCTCGGGTGCCCTACGAAGTTCCGGGGCCGGCCGAGCGTGCCGAGCGCCTCGCCGCGGTCGCCGCGGTGATCTATCTCATGTTCAACGAGGGCTATGCGGCGAGCGGCGGCGATGCCCATGTGCGGGCGCCGCTGTGCGAGGAGGCGATCCGGCTCGCGCGGCTGCTGCTGCGCCTGTTTGCCGCCGAGCCCGAGATCATGGGGCTCGCCGCATTGATGCTGCTGCAGCACGCCCGTGCTGCCGCTCGCCTCGACGACACCGGCGCCATCATTCTGCTCGAGGATCAGGACCGCGGCCGGTGGGATCGGGCGATGATCGCCGAGGGGCTCGCGCTGCTCGACAAGGCGATCCGGCACCGGCGCCCCGGGCCATACCAGGTCCAGGCGGCGGTCGCCGCCTTGCATGCGCGCGCGGCGCGGCCCCAAGACACCGACTGGGTCGAGATCGATGCGCTCTATGCGACCCTCGAGCGCATGCAGCCCTCGCCCGTGATCACGCTCAACCGCGCGGTGGCGGTCGCAAAGGCGAGGGGCCCGGCGCCGGCGCTCGCCATGATCGAGCTGCTGGAGCCGCAACTCTCCGGTTATTTCTACTATTTCGGCGTCAAGGGCGCGCTGCTGCTGCAACTCGGCCGCCATCGAGACGCGCGGATCGCCTTCGACCAGGCCATCGCGCGCGCCAATTCGCTCGCCGAGGCGGAGCATATCCGCAGGCAACTGGACCGGCTGGCCGGCACCGACGCCGGTACCGGCGGTGAGCCTCGTTGACAGCGCTCTCCGCAAAAAAGATGCAGTGCCGTTGTCGGGGCGCCCCGTTCCCGTTCGTCCTTGTGGAGCACCCGCCCGGGAACTCGATTGCAGTCGGACGGCGCTCAACGGGGACGGGTCGCAGACTGCCAACTGGAGACGGCCATGGATATCAACACGTACCTGATTTTCGACGGAACCTGCGCTGAGGCGGTCCAATTCTACGAGAAGGTGCTCGGCGGCAAGATCGTGATGATGATGAGCTTCGGCGAAATGCCGGGAGACATGCCGATGTCCGCCGACGCGAAGAAGAGAATCGCGCATGCGCGGCTCGCGATCGGAGACAAGTTCCTGATGGCCTCGGATTGCCCGCCCGGACGCGCGGAGGCCGCGAAGGGGTTCAATCTGAACATCAGCGTGAAAGAGCCGGCAGAGGCGGATCGGCTGTTCAAGGAATTGTCAGCGGACGGAACCATCACGATGCCGATCCAGGAGACGTTCTGGGCGAAGCGCTTCGGCATGCTGTTCGATCGGTTCGGCACCCCCTGGATGGTCAACTGCGAGAAGGCGGCCTGAGAGGCCGTTCCCCACGAAGCCCGATCGCTGAGCGGCCCGAGCTCGCGCCTCTGGGCGTGGCGCTCGATCGGTGTGCAGCGCCGGCACGATTGAACGCAAAAGGAGAACCTGGTGCAGAAGATCACCCCATTCCTCTGGTTCGACACCCAGGCCGAAGAGGCGGCAAATTTCTATGTCTCGGTGTTCAAGAACGCCACGGTCGTCAGCGTCTCGCGCTATGGCGAGGCCGGCCCCGGTCCGAAGGGGTCGGCCATGTCCGTGGTCTTCGAGATCGAGGGGCAGCAGTTCTATGCCCTCAACGGCGGCCCCCGGTACACCTTCACGCCGGCCATCTCCCTGTTCGTCAGCTGCGAAACTCAGGAAGAGGTCGACGCGCTGTGGGACAAGCTGTGCGAGGGCGGTCGGCCGAACCGGTGCGGCTGGCTGACCGACAAATACGGGCTCTCCTGGCAGATCATTCCGTCGATCCTGAGCAAATTGCTGCAGAGCAGCGATGCCGGGAAATCGGGCAGGGTGATGAAAGCCATGCTTTCCATGACCAAAATCGACGTGCAGGCGCTCAAAAAGGCCTCCGAAGGGGGCTAGTTCGTCGCAGCGACCTGATGCCGATCAAGGCGGCAAGGCTTTTGCATGGTCCAAATTCCAGAGCCACAGGCATCGGAGATATCCGCCATGCAAGCTGCCCAGCCCTCCCCACAGTCCGCCGGCACCGCGGCGCCGTTCGTGATCTCCCGCACCTTCGACGCGCCCCGGGATCTCGTGTGGAAGGCCTTCACCGACCCGGAACGGCTCAAGCAATGGTGGGGCCCGAAGGGCTTTCCGGTCACGCGCGCGGCCATGGACCTGCGGCCCGGCGGAACCTACCACTATGCCCTTCAGGTGCCCGACGGCAGCCTGATGTGGGGCAAGTTCATCTACCGCGAGGTCACGAAGCCGGAACGGCTCGTCTTCATCAACGGCTTTTCCGACGAGACGGGCGCGCTCGTGCGCAACCCCTACGTTCCGAGCTGGCCGATGGAAGTTCTGACGGTGTTCGACTTCACCGAGCAGGGCGGCCGGACCACCTTCACGCTGCGCTGGACGCCGCTCGGCGCCACCGCCGAGGAGCGCGAGATGTTCGAAAGTTCGTTCGAAGGCATGACGACGGGATGGGAGGGGACGCTGGAGCAGCTCGAAGCTCACCTCGCCACGGTTCGCGCGGAGACGGCCGTCCTCGTCCACTCCGCGTGACCGCGGAGCGCCGCAACGACTGGTAACGGCCGGGGGACGCCCCCGGCCATCACCTTTCGGCGGGACAACTCACGCCCGCGGCGGCGCCTTCTTGCCCGCGAACACCGCCGCCACCGGGACCAAGCGCTGGTTTCCGGTCCGCGTGCCCTTGTAGTTGTCGACGTATTCGAACGACCCCTGCTGGAGCTCGAGCACGGCGACATCGGCCGGCGCGCCGACATTGAGCGTGCCGCGGTCGCGGAAGGCGGGGAACACCCGGGCGGGCGCGAGCGTGGCGCGGGCGACGGCCTGGTCGAGCGGCATGCCGAACATCAGGAACTTCGACATCACGTTCGGGAAGTCGACGACTCCGGTGGTCTTCGACATCGCGTTCCAGTCGGTGGAGAAGGTGTCGGGCTGGAAGCCCTGCTTCATCCCGAGTTCGACCGTCGCCCAGTTGAAGTGGTCGGAGACGCCGTTGCCGAAATCGAACACGATGCCGCGGCGGCGGGCGGCGAACACGTCGGGCAGCACGCGGCCGTTGGCGTCGAAGATGCTGTTGGGCTCGGGCGCATACATGTGGGTGACGATGTCGCCGCTCTTGAGCAGCGGCAGAATCGCCCGCATCGGCGAGTAGCTCTGGCCGATGTGGATCATCACCGGCAGGTGGCCGGCCGCCGCCTGCGCACGTCGCAGCGCTTCCAGATCGTTGGTGCCGGCGACGGTGTTCGACAGTCGCGCCTTGACGCCGACGATGTAGTCGCGATGGCGCGCGATCATGCCGCGGGTCAAGCCGACGTCGGCGTTGTTGATGTCCATCAGTTCGCCGCTCGGGTGGGTGCCGAGACGGGAGATGTTGATGAGGAAGCGGCCGCGGTTGGGCGCCGATGCGGCGGCCGCGATCGCCTGCTCGATGCCATCGGTGCCGAACGACCCCGCGTCGATCCACGAGGTGACGCCGTCGGCCAGCGCCAGCGGTGCGCCGCCGCGACCGGCATGGGTGTGGATGTCGATCAGCCCGGGAACCACGTACTTGCCGCGGGCGTCGAGGGTCTCGGTGGCATCTGCGGTGATGTTGGGCTCGACGGCGGCGATCTTGGTGCCGGAGATCGCGACGTCGCGGACCTCGTTGATCCGCACCGACGGATCGATCACGTGGCCGCCTTTGATGACGAGGTCATAGGTCGCGGCGCGCGCTCGCGGGATGTGCGAGAGGGTCGCGGCGCCCGCCGCCGTGGCCAGCAGGAAATTGCGTCGGTTCATCATGAACGGTCTCCTCCCATGTTCTGCGATGTTTCTTGTGCGCTGTTTTTTGTGCGGCGTTTTTTGTCCGGCGTTTTTGGCGCCGGGAATCTTCCCGGCCGGAGGGCGAAGGGCCGCCGTAGGACGGCCCTCGCCACAACCGGGACTTTAGCCCTTCACGCCGAGCAATTCGACGTCGAAGATCAGCGTCGCATTGGGCGGGATGACGCCGCCGGCGCCGCGGGCGCCATAGCCGAGCGCCGGCGGGATGATGAGCGTGCGCTTGCCGCCGACCTTCATCGTGGCGACGCCTTGGTCCCAGCCCGCGATCACCTGGCCCTGGCCGATCGGAAACTCGAACGGCTGGCCGCGATCGACCGAGGAATCGAATTTCTTTCCCTTGACGCCGTTCTCGTAGAGCCAGCCGGTGTAGTGCATCACGCAGATCTGCCCGGGCTTGGGCGAGGCGCCGGTGCCGACCTTGGTGTCGTTGATCTGAAGTCCTGAGGACGTGGTCATGGTCTTGCCTGCAGCCTGCGCGAAAGCGGTGGTGGACGGACCGGCGGCGAATACGCCGGCAGCGGCAAAGAGAGCGAGGGCCAAGGTCCTCGCGCCGGGAAAAGCTCGCATCGTTGTCCTCCTGGGGATCGTGTGAGAGCGGGCCGCCTGTCTAGCCCAAATGGAAGGGCGCTCCCACCGCTTTTTGCGCGGGCCGCGGGCGCGCAACCGCGTCGCCGGATGGGCGCGAGGACCGAACAGGCGGCCGAGAGCTCGCTCCGCAGGTGCGCGGCGGCGTCAGCGTTTGCGGGTGTCGCGGGGTCGAGTACCGGCGCTCTACTTGATCACCCGCACCGGCTTGCCGTCGATGAAGCCGCGGATGTCGTCGACGATGTCGGGGAAATAGTGCTCGTAGTTCTGCCGGCTCACATAGCCGAGATGCGGCGTGATGACGACGTTGTCCATGGTGCGGAACGGATGGTCGAGCGGCAGCGGCTCGGTGTCGAACACGTCGAGCCCGGCGCCGGCGATGCGGCGCTCGGCGAGTGCGGCGAGAAGCGCCTTTTCGTCGACGATCGGTCCTCGCGCCGTGTTGACGAGGTAGGCGCTCGGCTTCATCAGGCCGATCTCCTTGGCACCGATGAGGCCGCGCGAACGGCCACCGAGCTGGACATGGATGGTGACGATGTCCGCGTTGCGGAACAGGTCCTCCTTGGTGGCGTAGTCGACGCCGACCTCCTTGCACTTCTCGGGCGTGAGATTGGGGCTCCAGGCGATCGGCTTCATGCCGAACGCCTTGGCGACGCCGGCGACCCGGATGCCGAGCTTGCCGAGCCCGATGATGCCGAGCGTCATTCCCTCGATGTCCGGTCCGAGCGTCACCTGCCAGGTCTCGCCGGCCTTGAGGCGGGCGCATTCGAAGCCGATCCGCCGCGTCAGCTCCAGCATCAGGCCGAAGGTGATGCCGGTGGTCGGGTTGCCGTAGCTCGTGGTGCTGCACACCGTGACGCCGCGCTCGGCCGCCGCCGCCATGTCGATCGAGAGGTTGCGGGCCCCGGTGGTGATCAGGAGCTTGAGCTTGGGGAGCGCCTCGAGGGTATCGCGGCGGAACGGCGTGCGCTCGCGCATCATGCAGACGATGTCGAAGTCCGCGAGGGCGCGGTGCACCTCGTCGGCGGTCGGGATGTGCTCGTTGAAGACGGTGACGTCGACATCGGCCGAGATCTTCGACCAGTCCGCCAGTTTCAGCGCGACATTCTGGTAGTCGTCGAGAACCGCACAACGGTATCGCATCCCGAAATCCTTCTGTCCTCGGTCCCAGCCGCGCCGGCGGGTATGTGGATCGGGGACAGCTTTGGCACATCGGGGCGAACCGGGACAAGCCGGTCGGGCGCTGTTGCGCCCTCAAAGCGGCAGGGTCCGGATCACGGGAGGGCGCGCAGCCGTTTCAGCGGGGCGCAGGCAGCAAGGGAAGGAGGGGCCGCCGGTCTGTGGTGGCGTCGGCGAAGCCGCGCTTGGCGCGCCACTTGGGGCCGGGACCACGCATGTAATGGCGCTCCGGCCGGTAGCTGTCGAACAGGCCGTTTACCAGCGAGCGCCACACCTCGGAAAAGGCGGCGCCGATCGCAAGAGCGTTCCTGTTGTTCGCCATCGCACCACTCTCGTGGGTTGCTCGATTGTCCCTGGGTTTTTGGTTCACCCACCCAGGAAGTGGTTCACACCCCAGCTATGGCAGCAATTTGTTAAAACATCGTGGAAAAAGAGATCAATTCGGTCGACCGTCGGCGAAATGGGGCACTTTTGTACCGCCTCGTGATCGAAACGACACACGCCTGAGGCACGCGGCCCGCGTCCGGGTGTGCCGGAGGGCTTTGCGCGGCGGCGGCGAGCTGCTGGGGACGGCCTGCTGAGGACGATCTGCTGAGAAGCCCTGCGAGAAGGTCCGGACGCTTGCCCTTTGCGGCGCTGATCGCTACATCAGCCCGACTCTCCCGGACATATCCAGGCGTTTAATCGCAAACCGGCCTGGTGAGAATCAGTTCGCATCGTGGCGGCGGCCTGCTTTCCGGCGCCGACCAAGGCTTAGAAGAGGGGCGCAATGGCCCGGCAGTTCATCTATCACATGCAAGGCCTCACCAAGACTTACCCGGGCAACCGCAAGGTCTTGGAGAGCATCAACCTGTCGTTCTATCCCGATGCCAAGATCGGCGTCCTGGGCGTCAACGGCTCCGGCAAGAGCACGCTGTTGCGGATCATGGCCGGCATCGACACCGAGTTCACCGGCGAAGGCTGGGTGGCCGAGGGCGCCCGGGTGGGCTACCTGCCGCAGGAGCCCGAGCTCGATCCGAAAAAGTCGGTGCGCGAGAACGTGATGGAAGGCGTCGCCGCGCAAAAGGCGGTGCTCGACCGCTACAACGAGCTCGCCATGAACTATTCGGACGAGACCGCGGACGAGATGACCAAGCTCCAGGACGAGATCGAGGCCAAGGGCCTGTGGGATCTCGACTCCAAGGTCGACCAGGCGATGGAAGCCCTGGTCTGCCCGCCCGACGGTGCGGACGTCGCCCATCTCTCGGGCGGCGAGAAGCGCCGGGTCGCGCTTTGCAAGCTGCTGCTCGAGCAGCCGGAGCTGCTGCTGCTCGACGAGCCGACCAACCATCTCGACGCCGAGACGGTGAACTGGCTCGAGGGCCATTTGCGCAAATATCCCGGCGCGATCCTGATCGTCACCCACGACCGCTACTTCCTCGACAACGTGACGAGCTGGATTCTCGAGCTCGACCGCGGCAAGGGCATTCCCTACCAGGGCAATTATTCGTCGTGGCTGGGGCAGAAGCAGAAGCGCCTCGCCCAGGAGGGCCGCGAGGAGGAATCCCGCCAGAAGACGTTGTCGCGCGAGCAGGAGTGGATCGCGGCGAGCCCGCGCGCCCGCCAGGCGAAGTCGAAGGCGCGCTACCAGCGCTACGAGGACCTGCTCGCCAAGGCCTCGGAGAAGGGTCCGAGCACCGCCCAGATCGTCATTCCGGTGGCCGAGCGGCTCGGTCAGAACGTCGTCACCTTCGAGCACCTGGGCAAGGGTTTCGGCGACAATCTGCTGATCGACGACCTCACCTTCAAGTTGCCGCCGGGCGGCATCGTCGGCGTGATCGGCCCGAACGGCGCCGGCAAGACCACGCTGTTCCGCATGATCACCAAGCAGGAGGAGCCGGACAGCGGCACCATCGCGATCGGCGAGTCGGTGCAACTCGGCTATGTCGACCAGTCGCGCGACAGCCTCGACGGCAAGAAGACCGTCTGGGAGGAGATCTCCGGCGGGCTCGACCAGCTCATGCTCGGCAAGCGCGAGGTGAACTCGCGCGCCTACTGCGGCGCGTTCAATTTCAAGGGCGGCGACCAGCAGAAGAAGGTCGGGCAGCTCTCCGGCGGCGAGCGCAACCGCGTGCATCTCGCCAAGATGCTCAAGTCGGGGGCGAACCTGCTTCTGCTCGACGAGCCGACCAACGACCTCGACGTCGATACCCTGCGGGCGCTCGAGGAGGCGTTGGAGGACTTCGCCGGCTGCGCGGTGATCATCAGCCATGACCGCTGGTTCCTCGACCGCATCGCGACCCACATCCTCGCCTTCGAGGGCAACAGTCATGTCGAATGGTTCGAGGGCAACTTCCAGGACTACGAAGCCGACAAGATGCGCCGCCTCGGCACCAACTCGATCATCCCTCACCGGCTGAAATACAAGAAGTTCTCGAGATAGGGTGGGGTAAGGCCGCGGGGTGGAAGCCGTCGCAGGGGCGGTGCGAAGTCTGCAGCCGAGTCGCGAGCGCCGCGCCCGGAGCTCCGCTCGCAGCGGGCTTCAGGCTTGCGGCCGCGCCGTGCCCTCGCGCTGTCCCACCGTCGATGTGCATGAGACGATCTCCGATCGCGGACCCCGCGGCTCGGACCCGAGCGCCGGCATGTCGATCAACGATTTTCTTCCCATGATACCGCCGCGACAGCTCCAATCGAGGCGTTTAACTTTCTTCCCCGTTATTTCGTGTCGCGCGAGGCACACCTGTGCCGAAAATGACGTGAGTTTTATTTTAAAACTTTTCAACCCCTGCGTCGCATGAGATGCCTGCATGGTCCCTTTGACGGGGTGGGCACAATGAACAGGTTACTCTGCGGAGTTGTGGCGCTCTTATTTCCAATTTCAGCCGACGCCGCCGACCTGCCGGTTAAAGCCGCGGTCCCACCACTCGGGAACTGGGCCGGACTGTATGTCGGTGCTCAGGTCGGCGGTTTGTCCGCGAACACGGATTTCTCCGATCCGTTCGGCGGCCCGATTTTTGGCGACAAAGTAGGGGCTCCGGGATTTCTTGGCGGCGGTTTGATCGGGTATAATTGGCAGGCCCCACAGTCACCATGGGTATTCGGAGTTGAGGCGGATGTGAGCGGCATGGACTCCGAAGCGACCAATACGTGCTTTGGAGTGTCGGCCGATGCGGTCAATACGACATGCCGCGTCCGCCCTGAAGCGGCCGGAACCTTTTCCGGTCGGGTCGGCTACGCCGCCGGTCCTGCAGGGCATACGCTGCTCTATGCCAAGGGAGGTGCGGCTTGGGCCTTCGAAAAGATTGACTTGGCAACCAACAATAGCACTGCCGGCCGTGGCGGGCTGCCGCCCATCGCGTTTGCTGCGACCAGCAATATGTTTTGGGGGTGGACCGTCGGGGCAGGGATTGAACAAGCTCTCTCGGCCGCTTGGTCGCTCAAATTCGAATACGATTATCTTGGTTTAAACGGAAGGGTGGCAAATCTCGGCAACCTCACCGTCACGCCCCAGGAAGTCATCACGGGTGCTACCCCTGCCGGTTCTTCGAGTTTCACGCAGGGCATTCAAGAAGCTAAATTGGGCGTGGTTTACAGGTGGGGTGCGAATCCATGGTCGAGCTGGGAGTCTCCGCATCGGGTATCGGCGTTCCCTGTCAAGGCGGCCGCGCCGCAGATCGCCTGGCTCCCCGGCTGGGATGTCGAGCTTGGCGGGCGGTATTTCGGCGGCGGGGGCCGGTTCCGCACCAACTCAGGGCAATTTGTCGCCGGCGGAGCCGCCTTCCCTTCGAGCATTTCCAGGCTGACATATGACGACATGCAGACCAGTTCGGGTGAGTTCTTCGGTCGAATTCGACACCCCCTGGAATGTGTTCGTCAAAGGGTTTGCAGGTGGCGGCACATCTAAAAGCGGTCGGATGACCGACGAGGACTTTGGTATTTTTGACACCGGTGGAACGTATTCCAACACGCTGTCCAATCTGGGAGCCGGAAACATAAATTATGGCGTGATCGACGGGGGGTATGACTTCCTGCGTGGTCCCGGATACAAAGTCGGCGCGTTCGCGGGGTATTTCAGCTTCCACCAATTCATGGCCGCTTTGGGTTGCCAGTCTATTGCCGCGACACTTTGTGCTGGGGCCGGAGCTGTGCCGTCATCAACATTGCTCATCACGGAAACCAACTCGTGGAAGGCACTCCGAATTGGCCTTTCCGGCGAAGCGATGCTGACGGACCGCGTGAAGTTGTCGACGGATATTGCATACCTGCCGTACGTCACCGACGAAAGTCTCGACAATCACGTTTTCAAAACCAGACTATTCCCCGGGAAGGCGGATGCCGGCGGCGGCGTTCAACTGGAGGGCATTGCTTCTTATTACCTGACGGCGCAGTTCAGCGTGGGCGTTGGTGGCCGCTATTGGGCGATCTGGACCGAGAACGGCTCAATCAACAATCCCGACAGGACGCCCAACAACTGGAGAGCAGGTGCCGAACAAGCCGGCGGGTTTGTGCAAGCCGCCTACAAGCTTTGGTAATCCTGGCGAGTTGCGCGTGCAGTGTCGATGATCGCATTTCTGCAAGCTCGTCTGCATTCGCGACGCGCAGGACCGGTATGGTCCAGGGCCGGCTGCCAGTTCAAGGCAGGTTGGCGGGATCACTTCAACGAGGAAGATACGGTACATTACGGCGGTCATGGCGCTGAGCAGCGGCCACCGCGCGACCTCGGTATGGGTGCCGATGAAAGCCTCCGGCACACGTGCCGGCGCCTGCGCCGCCTGAGCGTCGGTACCGCCGGAATGCCCATCCTGCCGAGAACAGTGCGGGTCGCGGCTTCTCTGCAGAACATCGTTCAGTTTCGAAATATCTCAAATTGATCTTGCTCGACGGAGCGCGCCGCCCTTCTCGAAGGGGATGGGTCTCGGTGATCACCGGAGGCGGTTCGGTACTAGGCTCCCCCAGTTCGGAATTGCCCTGAAATCGCCCCCTGTTAATGCCTTTTTTACCGGCCATGGTCCGTTTCCGATTCGTCTGAATTCGTAGAACGTTCGCGTCAAATCCGGAGGTGCACATGCACTGGAGCCCGCCTCATCGCCTCGCACCAGCCCTGGTGTCCGCAGCCCTCGTTTTGTTCTCTTTCGTTGCGAATCCGGCGGCCGCAGCCGACGCCGCGTTCCAGGAATGGCTCGCCGGAACATGGCCGGACGCCCAGGCGCACGGGATCACCCGGGCGACCTTCGAGGCGGCGACCCGCGGCCTGGAGCCCGACCTTTCGCTGCCCGACCTCGCGATCCCCGGGCGGCCGCAGAAGCCGGGGCCCGGCCAGGCCGAGTTCGTGCAGACGCCGGCCGACTATCTCAAGGAGGCGAACATCGCGCGGCTCGCCGCCGAGGGGGCGAAGCTGCGCGCCCAGTACGCGCCGACGCTCGACGCGATCGAGAAGAAGTTCGGCGTGCCCGGCCCGGTGGTGCTCGCCATCTGGGGCCGCGAAACCGATTTCGGGCACTACAAGCTGCCGCACGACGCGATGCGCGTGCTCGCCACCCAGGCCTATGTCGGCAAGCGCAAGGACATGTTCCGCGAGGAATTCCTGCTGGCGATGAAGATGCTGCAGGAAGGCACCAAGCGCGAGGACATGCGCAGCTCATGGGGCGGGGCGATGGGGCTCACCCAGTTCCTGCCCTCGGAGTTCTACAAGCACGGCGTCGATTTCGACGGCAGCGGCCACGCCGACATCTTCCACTCGGTGCCGGACGCGCTCGCCTCTGCCGCCAAGCAGCTCGTCGACAAGGGCTGGCAGCCGGGCCGCCGCTGGGCCTATGAGGTCCACGCGCCCGCAAGCTTCGACTGCACGCTGGGCGAGCCGGACGTGGTGAAGCCGATCGGTGACTGGATCAAGGCCGGGTTCGTGCCGGCCTATGGCCGCAAGCTGCGACCCGACGAGCTCGCCGAGCCCGCCTCGGTGTTGCAGCCCGAGGGGGTCTACGGGCCCGCCTTCCTCACGCCGAAGAACTACTTCGTGATCAAGGAGTATAATTTCTCCGACCTCTACGTGCTGTTCGTCGGCCATGTCAGCGACCGCATGTCCGATCCGCACGGCTTCGAGACGCCGTGGAGCAAGGCGGCGCAGATGCGCACCGCCGATGTCGAGACGATGCAGAACAACCTCACCGCGCGCGGGCTCTACCAGGACAAGGTCGACGGCAAGGCCGGGATGAAGACCCGTTCCGCACTCGGCGCCTACCAGAAGGCCAACGGCCTCAAGGTCGACTGCTGGCCCGGCAGCGCCGTGCTCGACCACATGCGCAGCCACCCGACGTCCGCTCAAGTGCGGTAAGCCGCCGGACGGGCTGCACCCCGTCGCCAAACACCGTCTGCCGAGCGGCCCCCGCCGGTGTCCCCACCGTCTTCACATCCTCAGCTGCCGTCACGGCGGCTGGGGCTTTCCGTGCAGCGGCCGCCGTGCCGCTGGCAGGATTGCGCCCATTGCCCGGCCGGTGCTGGTAACGGAACTGCATGGAACCACATGCGGCAACACGCGTTTCTTGACCTGCATTATCGCCCCCCATCCGATTGCGCCGACCGAGCCGATTGTCACCGAGACGCAGGAAGACGATGCATAACCACGACGACCAAAAGGCCATGACGGGTGTCCCGGGGCTGGACGACATTCTGGCCGGCGGGTTCTCGCGTGGAAACATCTTCTTGCTGGAAGGCCAGCCCGGGACGGGCAAGACCACCTTGTCGCTGCAGTTCCTGCTCGAAGGGGCGAGTCGCGGGGAGACCTCGCTCTACATCACGCTCTCGGAAACCGAGGCTGAGCTGCGCAGGGGAGCGTTATCGCACGGCTGGACGCTCGGACCCGAAATCAATGTGTTCGAGCTCGTACCGCCGGAAAGCCTCCTGAACGCAGAGCAGCAACAGAGCCTGCTGTATTCTTCCGATCTGGAGCTCGGCGAGACGACGCGGGACATTTTCGCTGCGGTCGAGCGCGTCAAGCCGTCGCGCGTGGTCCTGGACAGTCTCTCCGAAATCCGGCTGCTGGCCCAGAGTTCGCTGCGCTACCGCCGACAGATTCTCGCCATCAAGCACTACTTCGCGAACCATGGCATTACCGTCCTCCTGTTGGACGATCTCACGGCGGAAGCGGCGGACAAGACGATCCACAGCATTGCGCACGGCGTGATCCGGTTGGAAGAACTCGCTCCCGCGTATGGGGCGGAGCGTCGTCGCATTCGCATCACAAAATATCGTGGGCAGCGATACCGCGGCGGCTTTCACGACTTCACGATCACCACCGGCGGCGTCAACGTCTTTCCGCGACTGGTCGCTTCCGAACATCATCATGCGTTCGAGCGAAAGCAGTTGGGCACCGGCGTCGCCGCGTTCGATGCCCTCCTGGGCGGCGGCGCAGACAGCGGCTCCAGCACGCTCATCCTCGGCCCCAGCGGCGCCGGCAAAACCCTGATCGCGATGACCTTCGCCATGGCCGCGATTGCGCGAGGCGAATCCGCAGCGCTCTACCTCTTCGATGAAGAGATCGGGTTGCTGATCGATCGCATGAGGGGAATGGACATCGATCTGCAGACGGCATGTGACGAAGGCCGCTTGATCATCGAGCAGGTCGACGCAGCCGAGCTCTCGCCGGGAGAGTTCGCGCAGCGTGTGCGCACAGGAGCAACCGAGGGCGTCAAGACTGTCGTCATCGACAGCCTGAACGGCTACCGGGCGGCGATGCCCGAGGAAAATTCCCTCATCCTGCATATGCACGAGTTGCTTCAATATTTGAATCGTCGAGGGGCGACGACGTTCATGACGGTGGCCCAGCACGGTCTAGTGGGAGACATGGAATCCCCCGTGGACGTGACCTACCTCGCCGACACGGTGATATTGCTCCGATACTTCGAGGCGATGGGGATGGTTCGCCGTGCGATCTCGGTGATCAAGAAGCGGTCCGGATCTCACGAGCCGACGATCCGTGAGTTTCGGATCAGCAACAAGGGCTTGACCGTCGGCGCGCCGCTCGAGGCCTTTCAAGGCGTTCTGCGCGGTGTCCCGACTTACTCCGGAGGCCAGACGACCCTGCTCGGTGGCAGGGAGGCATGAGCGCTCCCCGCCCACTGTCGCAACGCGCTATCATTTTGGCACCGGGTGGACGCGATGCGGAAGTGGCGGCCCAGATCCTCCGGGAAGCCGGCGTTCCCAGCGAGATCCGCCGTGATCTGCGCTCGTTTTGCGAGGCGATCATCGACGAGGCGGGACTCGGCATCATCTCCGACGAAGCAATACGACACGCCGATCTCAGGCCGCTGACGAATTATCTCAGCGGGCAACCGGCCTGGTCGGATTTCCCGATCGTGCTGCTCACCCAGCGGGGCGGCGGCCCCGAGCGCAATCCGGCGGCGGCGAGGCTCGCGCAGGCGCTCGGAAACGTGACCTTTCTCGAAAGGCCGTTCCACCCGACGACGCTTCTCAGCGTCGTGAGGACCGCGATGCGAGGGCGCCAGCGGCAGTACGAGGCGCGGTCGCGCTTGGAAGAGTTGGGGGAGAGCGAGCGACGGCTTCAGACCGCCATGACGGCTGGTCGTTTCGGTTCGTGGACGCTCGACGTGCGGGAGCGGTCGCTTCGCGTTTCCAACCAATGTCGCGCGCACTTCGGCCGCGGACCCGACCAGCCGTTCGGCTATGGCGATATTCTCGCCTCGGTCCATCCCGACGACCGGGCGCGCGTGCGCGCCGCCGTGGAGCGTACAATGGCGAGCGGCGATCCTTATGGGATCGAGTACAGGATCGTCTGGCCCGATGGCACGATCCACTGGGTCGACATCCGGGCGCAGGCGCTGTCCGGCGAGGGTGGCAAGATCGAGCAGCTCGTCGGCGTCTCCTCCGACATCACGCAGCGCAAGACTTTCGAACTGGAGCGCGAGCGTCTCCTCGCCGAACTGTCGGCCGAGCGCACCGCGCTTTCCGAATTGACCGCGACCCTCGAAGAGCGCGTCCGGGACCGCACGGCGGAATTGATGACCGAGGTGGCGGCCCGCGAGAAGGCGCAGGATCGGCTGCTGCAATCGCAGAAAATGGAGACCATGGGCCAACTGACGGGCGGTGTAGCGCACGATTTCAACAATTTGCTGATGGCGGTCATGGGCAATCTCGACCTGCTGCGCAAGCGATTGCCGGAGGATCCGCGAACCCAGCGACTGATCGACGGTGCGATGCAAGGCGCGCGCAGGGGTGCCGCGCTGACCCAGCGAATGCTGGCCTTCGCGCGACAGCAGGAACTCAAGACCGTGTCCGCCGATCTCGCCAGCCTCCTGGCCGGCATGCGCGAACTGCTCGAAAGGTCGCTCGGCCCGCAGATCGAGTTGGCGATCCACGCGCCGATGCATTTGCCGTTGGCGCAGGTCGATGCGAGCCAGGTCGAGCTTGCGATCCTCAACCTCGCGATCAATGCCCGCGACGCCATGCCCGGAGGCGGCAAGATCGACATCACCGTCGACCAGGTCGGGCGCGCCCCGAACGAGCCGCCGGATCGTACCGGATATGTCCGCGTGCGCGTGTCGGATACCGGTACCGGAATGGATTCCGAAACCCTCAAAAAAGCGATCGAACCCTTTTTCTCGACGAAGCCACCGGGCAAGGGGACGGGGCTCGGCCTGTCGATGGTCGATGGCCTTGCAGTCCAACTCGGAGGCCGGCTCGAACTGTCCAGCAGCGTCGGAAAAGGCACGACCGCGACGCTTTGGCTGCCGGTCGCCAATCAGGCTGCGCCGGCCGAAGTTGAGCGCGAGCCGTACGCGGCTTCAGCCCGATCCGCGACCATACTCGTCGTCGACGATGATCCGCTGGTCGCCCGTGGCACCGTCGATATGCTCGAGGACCTCGGCCACACGGTCATCGAGGCGAATTCCGCGAGACGCGCTCTCGAGATTATCGATCAAGGGCAGGAGTTCGATCTCATGATGACGGACCAGGCGATGCCGGGAATGACGGGCACCGAGCTCGCGGAGATCGTCAGGCAAAGGCGTCCTCATCTTCCGATCCTGCTGGCGACCGGCTACGCCGACCTGCCGTCCGGGCACGGGCGAACCTTGCCACGCCTTTCAAAGCCGTATTTGCAATCGCAGTTGCAGGAACACGTAGATCGTTTGCTGGGCGCGCGCGATTTAGCCGTGTCCCGGTAACTGGATCGGCCGTCCTCGATTGAACGACCAAGCCATGACGTCTGCGACTCTGGGTTCACCACAAAGCAGCGCGTGGCTCATTTCCAAAAAAAAGGCCGGCCTCCCGGGGGCCGGCCTTTTCATTTTTCGCGGGGCCTACAGCGCGCTCTGCTTTGTGCCCGGTCCGCGGCCGACGAGGTTGAACTGCGCCTTCTGCTCGTCGCTGAGCGAGTTGTAGAAGTCGTCGAGCGCGCCACGCACGCTCTTGACCGACGTGAGCATGGTGTCGAGCCGCATCGAGATCGCGGTCAGGCGTGCCGGCGGCGTCGCCGGCAGGCTCGCCGGACAGGACTTGGCGAGCTGGTCGGCGGCGTCGGCCATGGCGGTTTTGAGCGCATCGAGCTTGGTCTGCTGCTGCGCATTGGGCCGCACGGCCTGCTCGATCCGCTCGCCCGGCCATTGCGTGGTGTTGCCGACGGCGGTGCAGTTCGCCAGCGACTGGGTCTTCGCCGGCTGGTCATTGGCCGCATTCAGCCCCGCCTTCTGCTCCTCGGTGAGGGCAGCGTAGAAGGTGTCGAGCGGGGGGCGGACGACCGCGATCGCCTGGGCCATTCCTTCGAGCCGCTTCTGCATGGCGTCGAGACGCCCGGTGGGCGCGAACGACACGGAGGTCGGGCAGGCTTCCCGGATCGCCTGAGCCGCCCGGATCGAGGCATTGGCGAAGTCGTCGAGCAGGTGGCGCTGGTCGTCGGTCGGCTTGACGGCCTTCTCGATGCGATCAATCGGCCAGCCGGCGACCTCCTTGCTGTCCTGGCCGCACATCTGGCTGACCTGGGCGGTGGCCTCCGCCTGCCGGCTTTCGCCGGTCTGCGCGACGCGGCCGCGTGGGCGGGCGGGGCCGGAGGGAGCGGGCGCTCCCGCGGCGTAGGCGCCGCCGACCGCGCCGGGGCCGGGCGGGAAGTAGCCCGCGAGGTCGTCATATCCATAGGGCGAGAACAGCGCGCCGTAGAGGTCGGGATAGCCGTAGGACCAGAACGGATAGTCGTAGTCCCATGGCCAGAACAGGTCGGCGTACAGCACGTCGTAGGCGAACGGCCAGAATACCGGACCGTACCAGCCGTAGCCGTACCAGGCGCGGAAGCCGGGATAGTAGGGCGGGAACGGGCCATGCCAGGGCCCCCATCCATGCGGACCCCAGCCATGCGGGCCCCAACCGTGGGGTCCCCATCCGCGGGGTGCAAAGCCGGCGTGGGCAAGGCCTCCGTGGCCAAATCCGGCATTGCCAATTCCGCCGTGGCCAAATCCGGCATGAGCAAGGCCGGCGCCGCCGGCGATGCCCGCGGCGTGACCCACCCGTCCTGCCAGCGAATTGACGTGGCCGGCGCCGAAACCCCGGCCACCCACGGCGCCGCCACCGAGATGGGAGGTGCTGAAATGCGCCGCGCCCAGGCCGCCGCCCGAATGGACACCGCTAAAGCCGCCGGACCGCATTCCGCCGAAGCTGCTTCCGCCCATGCGCATGCCGCCGAATCCGCCGCCTCCGCCGCCCATGCGCATGCCGCCGAAGCCACCCCCTCCGCCGCCACCCATGCGCATTCCGCCGAAGCCACCGCCTCCGCCCCCGAAGCCGCCGAAGTGACCGCCGCCACCGCCACCGCCGCCGAAGTGGCCGCCGCCGCCACCACCCCCACCGCCACCTCTTGCCAAGGCATCGCCGGCGACGGCAAGGGCCAGTGCGGACGCAAGGAGCACGGCGCCGGCCCGCGTGTTACGAATTGACATGGTGATTAACCCCTCCAGGGCACCTGTCGGTGCATTCCTCTTGGTGGACGCTCGTACCGTTGCACGGCTCTTACGGTTGCGACGCTCGCGGCGTCTTGCCGCCGCTGAGCGCCCAGGCGCGGTGTCCACGCCATCACATTTTGCACGTGAGTTCGGGGCTTTGATGGCAAATTCTTGGCGCGCCGCAGATTGTCAGCTGGTGACGCCTCGCCAAAGTTCAAAGCCGGGTTGGATTTATACCAGTGGGGGCCGCCCGAACCGGGCAGCCGGCCGGTCATGGGCAGAAGTAACGCGGCTCGGAGTAGCCGATGAAGTTGCCGAACCGGTCGACCACGGGGCGACGCGCCCAGTAGCCGCCGGGGCAGCCCACCGGCACCGGCGCGGCATAGGCCGGGTAGGGCGCGTAGCCCGGTGCTACGGCATAGGGCGGCGGAGCCGAGTTGGCGATCGCCCCGCCGATGATGGCGCCGGCCGCGATGCCGCCGATGATGCCGGCGGCTACACCGCAGCCGCGGCATTGCGCGTCGGCGCCGGTCGGCGCCATGACCGACGCCAGGGCGAGCATGCCCGCGGCGGCGACGGCAGTGGTGGTGATTTTCATTGCGTCCCCCGTCTGAAGATGCTCGCTCCGATCGCCTGGCGGCAGGCGCTCCGGACCGGTGCGTTCAGGCGAGGAATTGATTCGAGCGGCCCCGCCCTCGAACCGCATCAACAGCCAGCCAATTTGTCGGAATTTTGTTGGGGGAGTACGTGACCGCGCGTGCAGGCGTTAGCGGGGCTTGGCTGTCAGAGCGGTTTGAAAATCGGGATCGTTGAGACGATGCGCATGGTAAGGTGGAGCATGACCGCGCTGCGCGAGCATGACATGTCCATCGACGAGTTTCTGCAGTGGGCCGAACGGCAACCCGGCCGGTGGGAATTGCTCGATGGCACGCCAACGGCGATGTCGCCGGAACGGGTGATCCACGGCGACACCAAATACCGCCTCGCCCGCGCCCTCGATCGTGCCATCGCCGAAGCAAGGGTCCCCTGTCGGTTCGTGCTCGACAGCGCGGCGGTGCGGATCGACCCGCGCACCCTCTATCAGCCCGATGCGCTCGTCTACTGCGGCGACCCCGTGCCGGGCGAGACGCTCGAGATCGTAAATCCGGTGGTGGTCTGCGAGGTCCTGTCGCCGGGCAATGCCATGACCGACCTGCGCGACAAGCTGCAGGGTTATTTCCGCCTTGCCTCGATCATGCATTACCTGATCGCGGATCCCGACAAGCGCATCGTGATCCATCATGCGCGCGGGACGGGCGACGTGGTGGCGACGCGCGTCGTCAGTAATGGGACGCTGCGGCTGGAGCCGCCGGGAATCGAGATCGGGGTGGCGGAGCTGTTTGGGTAGTTTTTGCCCACCTACAGCCGTCATCGCCGGGCTGGTCCCGGCGACCCCGATCATGTGGCTCGTTGGTGCTTTCCTCAGCGGGATGGCCGGGACAAGCCCGGCCACGACGTTCTCACCAAACGGCGGTTCTCTCAAAACACCTTGTTGCTCGTCTTCACCGCGTCGCGCCCGACGTACACCTCGCCGCCCATGTCGCGGAATTTCTGCGCCATCTCCGCCATGCCGGCATCCGCGGTGGCGGCGCTCGCGCCGGCGCCGGCCGGGTCGTTCAGGGTCGCCGCATAGTCGCGGACGTCCTGGGTGATCTTCATGGAGCAGAATTTCGGCCCGCACATGGAGCAGAAATGCGCGACCTTGTGGGCCTCCTTCGGCATCGTCTCGTCGTGGTATTCGCGGGCGGTGTCGGGGTCGAGGGAGAGGTTGAACTGATCGACCCAGCGGAAGTCGAAGCGCGCCCGGCTCAAGGCGTCGTCGCGGATCTGCGCCGCCGGATGGCCTTTCGCGAGGTCGCCGGCATGGGCCGCGATCTTGTAGGCGATGACGCCGTCCTTGACGTCGTCGCGGTCGGGCAGGCCGAGATGCTCCTTCGGCGTCACGTAGCACAGCATGGCGCAGCCGAACCAACCGATCATGCCGGCGCCGATCGCCGAAGTGATGTGATCGTAGCCCGGCGCGATGTCGGTGGTGAGCGGGCCCAAGGTGTAGAACGGCGCCTCGCCGCACTCCTTGAGCTGCTTGTCCATGTTGATCTTGATCTTGTGCATCGGCACGTGGCCGGGGCCTTCGATCATCACCTGGCAGCCCTTGTCCCAGGCGATGTTGGTGAGCTCGCCCAGCGTCTCGAGCTCGGCGAACTGCGCGCGGTCGTTGGCGTCCGCGATCGAGCCCGGCCGCAGGCCGTCGCCGAGCGAGAAGGAGACGTCATAGCGGCGCATCAGGTCGCAGATCTCGTCGAAGCGCTCGTAGAGGAAGCTCTCCTTGTGGTGGGCGAGGCACCACTTCGCCATGATCGATCCGCCGCGCGAGACGATGCCGGTGACCCGGTTCGCCGTCAGCGGCACATAGGCGAGCCGCACGCCGGCGTGGATGGTGAAGTAATCGACGCCCTGCTCGCACTGCTCGATCAGGGTATCCTTGTAGACCTCCCAGTCGAGTTTGACGGGGTCGCCGTTGACCTTCTCCAGCGCCTGGTAGATTGGCACCGTGCCGATCGGGATCGGGGCGTTGCGGATGATCCATTCGCGGGTGGTGTGGATGTTGCGGCCGGTGGACAGGTCCATCACCGTGTCGGCGCCCCAGCGGATCGCCCACACCATCTTCTCGACTTCTTCCTCCACCGAGGAGGTCACCGCCGAGTTGCCGATATTGGCGTTGATCTTGGTGAGGAAGTTGCGGCCGATGATCATCGGCTCGAGTTCGGCATGGTTGATGTTTGAAGGGATGATGGCGCGGCCGCGCGCCACTTCAGAGCGCACGAACTCCGGCGTCACGAACGCCGGCACCGCGGCGCCGAAGCTCTCGCCGTCGGCGAGCGCCGCTTCGGCGCGCGCGAGTTGCTGCTTGCGGCCGAGATTCTCGCGGGTCGCGACGTAGACCATCTCCTTGGTGATGACGCCGGCGCGCGCCCATTCGAGCTGGGTCACCGGCTTGCCGGGCAGCGCCCGCAGCGGCCGATGGTTGTTCGCGAAGGTGCGCGCGAGATGCTTGTCGCCGATCCCGCCATTGTCCTCGGGCTTGACGTCGCGGCCCTGATATTCCTCGACGCCGCCGCGCTCGCGCACCCAGGCGGCGCGCGTGCGCGGCAGTCCGGCATCGACGTCGATCGTCGCCGCGGGGTCGGTGTAGGGGCCGGACGGGTCATAGATCGGCACCGGCGGTTCCGCGGCCGATTCCGCGAGCACCACCTCACGCAGCGGAACCCGCAGGTCCGGCGCCGCCTCCGGCGCAACATGGATCTTGCGCGAGCCCGCGATCGGTCCGGTGGTGACCTTCGGGGTGACGACGCTGCGTTCGTGGACGTTCATCTCCAACTCCCTCAAAGGCGCCCGCGGGACCGGCGTGAGACGAGGCTCCACCACAGGTCCATGCGCCGTATCGACCGCGACATCCCGCAGTCATGATTGCAACATATGATCCAGACGCGTCGTGGAAGGAATGTCCGTCCCTTCGCCGGCATGACCCGGATCAGGTTCAAAGGGTCTCCGCGGTGCCGGTCCGGGGGGCCAATCCTTTTCACGGGACTGTCCCCTAAACGGACCGAGGCGGCGCGGTCTCTCAGCTCCCTTCGGAGCTCCCCTCGGAACACCACTAATCTAGGCGCACCGTCGGGGCTGTCAATGCGCGTGCCGGCATGCGCCCGCCTGGCGTCGCGCCGGAACGCGAATCTGCCGTGGCGAAGCCCTTCCGGATTCGATAAGTTCCCGACAAAGCAATGCCGGCACCACCAGAGACGGCACGACAAGGGAGGACACCATGGCGTTGACGCGCTTCACTCTCGGGTTCGCTTTGGTTTTTGGCGTCGCGGTCTCGGCGGCGGATGCGGCGACGCTCGCCGGGACGGTGAAGGGGCCGGACGGCAAAGGGTTCCGCGGCGCCTTCGTCCAGGCCCGCAACCTGAAGACAAAGATCACCGTCAGCGTGCTTTCCGACAACCAGGGCAGGTACCGGATCGAGAACCTGCCGGCCGGCGACTACCGCCTCCAGCTTAGGGCGATCGGCTTCAAGAGCGAGCCGAAGAGCGGCGTCACCCTCGCCGCCGACCAGAGCGCATCGTATGATCTCCCATTGCAGCAGAGCTACGTGCGCTGGAGCGACATCTCCATGCACCAGGGCAAGAAGCTGTTGCCCGAGGGGCGTGGCAAGGACATCCTGTTCGCCAATTGCATGGCCTGCCACGGCTTCGAGAGTCGGATGGCGGCGGTCGTGCGCGACGAGGACGGCTGGCGCGACCGCGTCAATTACATGCGCGACGCGATGGGCTTCTTCATCAACCGCCCGATCTTCGGTTTCAACGACCAGAAGGCCGAGGACGTCGTCTCCTACATCAACGCGATGTTCGGCGAGGATTCCAAGCTGCCGAAATCGCCTGCCGAACTGCCGCAGTACAAGGACGAAGTGCGGCCGTTCGGCGATGAGGCCCTTGAGATCGTCTATGTCGAATACGATCTGCCGGGCCCGAACCGGATGCCGTGGAGCGCGCATCCCGACAAGGACGGCACCTTCTGGATTCCCTATTACGGCCGCGCCAACAAGATCGGCCACCTCGATCCCGTCAGCGGTGAGGTGAAGGAATATTCGGTTCCCAACACGGGCACCGCGGCAATTCATTCGGCGGTACCGGCGCCGGACGGCAGCGTGTGGCTCACCGAGCAGGGCTCCGACAAGCTCGGCCGCTGGGATCCCGTGACCCAGGAGATCACCGAGTTCAAGGACAGCGTGGGCAAGCACACGGTGCGGGTCGACCCCAAGACCGGCTACGTGTGGTCGACCGGCGCGATGACGCGGTTCGATCCCAAGACCGAGACGTACGATCATATTCCCGAGGTTCCGAGCTGTTACGGCATCGCGCTCGACGCCGACGGCAACGCGTGGTTCACCGAGCTTCTGTCCAACGGCAAGATCGGCAAGGTCGACGCCAAGACGCTTCAGGTGACGAAATATTCGTTGCCCACGGCGAACGGTCGCCCGCGCCGCATCCAGGTCGACGACAAGGGCATCGTCTGGTTTGCCGAATTCGACGCCGGCAAGATCGGCCGGCTCGACCCCAAGACCGGGGCGATCGTCGAGTTCCAGTTGCCGGGCCCGCAGCCCACCCCGTATGCGCTCGGCATCGATCGCGATGGCAAGGTCTGGTACTCGTCGGAATACATGGACGTGGTCGGCCGCCTCGACCCCGACACCGGGAAGGTCGTCGAGTACCCGTTCCCGCACGCGGAAAACTCGCTGCGCGACTTCTTCATGGACGACAAGGGCCGCATGTGGTTCGGCTCGCCGGCAAACGACAAGGTCGGGTACTTCTACCTCGCGGGCAGGTGAGGCGCGCACCCCGTGCCGTCATCGCCCGGCACCTGCCGGATTCACAAAGGCTGCGTCGTGGCGGCACGGCGCCACTGCTCTTTCGCCCGCACGCGGATCGCGAGCGGGGCGAAGTGCCCGCGCAGCCCAACAGCGATGTGCGAAACGAAGGGCCAAGCCGGGCAAAGACAGTCCCGTGGAATTTGATATGAACCGCGCGATGCCTTCGCTCAGAACAAGTCGAGCTGCTCGGTCGCGGCTCGCGGCGGGCGGAAGTGCTCCGTCGTGAGTTCCGTCCTCTCGACATTGAGGCCGAGGCGGGCGCAGGCCGTCTCGAAGCGCTTGCCGATCATCCAGGCGTAGGGTCCGCCGCCGGTCATGCGCTTGCCGAATGTCGCGTCGTAGTCCTTGCCGCCGCGGGTCTGCCGGATCAGTGCGAAGACGTGGCGCTCGCGGTCGGGGAAGTTCGCCAGCAGCCATTCCCGGAACAGGTCGCGGACTTCGAGCGGCAGCCGCAACAGCACGTAGCCGGCGCCGCGAACGCCGCAGGCCGCTGCCGCGTCGAGAATGCGCTCGATCTCCGCGTCGTTGATCGCCGGGACGACGGGCGCCACCATGACCGTGGTCGGTATGCCCGCCGCGGCAAGCTGTCGGAGCGCCTCGAGACGCCGCGGCGGCGTCGGCGCCCGCGGCTCCATGACGCGCGCGAGCTTGGGATCCATCGTGGTGACGGAAATGCCGACCCGCACCAGGTCGCGCTTCGCCATGCGGGCGAGGATGTCGATGTCGCGCACCACGAGATTGGACTTCGTCACGATGCCGACCGGATGTCCTGCCCGCTCGAGCACCTCGAGAATGCGGCGCATGATCTCGAAACGGCGCTCGATCGGCTGGTAGGGGTCGGTGTTGGTCCCGATCGCGATGGTGCGCGGCTCATAGTTGCGGGCGGACAGCTCGCGCTCCAGCAGCTCCGGCGCGTCCGGCTTCATGAACAGCTTCGACTCGAAATCGAGGCCGGCCGACAGCCCGAGATAGGCGTGGGTCGGCCGCGCAAAGCAATAGATGCAGCCGTGCTCGCATCCCCGATACGGGTTGATCGAGCGGTCGAACGAGATGTCCGGCGAGGTGTTGCGGGTGATCACCTTGCGCGTGCTGTCGATGGCCACTTCGGTCTTGAACGGCGGCAGGTCTTCGATGCTCTGCCAGCCATCGTCGAAGGCGATGGTCACCCGGGGCTCGAAGCGCCCGGTCGCATTGGTCTGGGCGCCGCGGCCACGCCGCCGGTCCTGGGCGACGCCGGGCGTCTCGCATTCGCCCGCCGGTCCCGGATGCGACAGGTCCGGTTCCGGCGGGCTTCGTCGGAGGGAGGGCGTAGACATGAGATCCATATAGCAAGGCGTCGCGAACAAAGCAAGAACGATTCGCCCGGGAGTTGCTCGTGCGCGCGTTCGATGATCAATGCGTTGGCGAACGTGTTTCGGGTTGCTGGCCGGCGCGGAAGCCCCGTGCGGACGGCTTGCGGGCGGCGCAGAGCCGAGGAGATGTGATGCTCAGCGTGGTGATCCCCACCCTGGACAGCGAGCGGGTGCTGGTGCCGACGCTCGCCATGCTGGTTCCGGCTGCGATGAGCGGCGCCGTCCGCGAAGTCATCATTGCCGACGGAAACTCGACCGACGGGACTCTCGAGATCGCCGACGTCGCCGGCTGCACCGTGGCCGCGTCGTCCGAACCGCTCGGAAAGCGGCTTCGCGCCGCGGCGGCCATGGCGCGCGCGTCCTGGCTCATGTTCCTGCGGCCCGGCACCGTGCTCGACACCACCTGGATTGACGAAACCATGCGTTTCATCGAGGAGGCGGAAGGCGGAGAAACCGGCGCGGCCGCGGTATTCCGCAAGGCGGTGTCCCCCCGGGCGTCTTATCCGGTGGTGCGCGAGATCATCGGCCTGCTGCGTTTTTCGCTGCTGGCGCGGGTCGGCCCCAGCCAGGGACTGGTGATCAACACAACGCTCTATGAGGAACTGGGAGGCCATCGGGACAAGGCGTCGGATCCCGAAGCCGACCTGCTCGCCCGTCTCGGCCGCCGTCGCCTGCTGATGCTGCGCAGCGGCGCGCGCGGCTGAGGATTGTTCAGGTCGGGGAATCGCCGGGCAGCAGGCGTTGCGGCCGGTCTTCGAAGCTCGGCGTTCCATCGATCAGGTAAGTGAGAACCCAGATCCGGTCGTAGACATCCGCCCACTGGTAATCGCGTGTCAGGTTGACCCCGAGTGCCTTCAGCAAGTCTGGGATTTCCTCATGATGCCAGCATGCCAGGAGGTGCTTGCCGGCATAGTCGTGCGACAGCATCCCCTCGGCGAGGGAGGCGACTTCCTTGTGCTTGATGCCGTCGCTGATCGGCAGGGTGAGCGCCGCCGCGAGCGGGGTGACGGTCTCGACCGGCCGCGCGCTCTCTTGCGTGGTCTTCGCCGCAAAGACCGCGGCAAGCTCCGGAAACGGATAGCGGGTCAGCGCGGCTGCGCGCTTGCGGCCCCTCTCGGAAAGGTGCGGATCGCCGGCGTCGTCCGGCTTTTCGGCATGTCGAATAATGGAAATAGTCCTGGGACGAGGTGCCATGGGACCTCCCTTGTCAGGTCGGAGATTTTTGGGGGCAATTCGTCTCGACGCTGCGCGGCGGCAAGCTAACATCACAGGGAACTATTTGCAACCTCTGGATGTGTTGGCCGGGCCTATATATTGTTGACTCCGTCAACAATATATAGGCTTGATGCGATATGGACCTCCTTGACGACAGCCGCGTCGGGCGAATGCGGCAGTTCAACCGCTTCTACACACGACAGATCGGGTTGCTTCGTCAGGGGCTGCTCGGCACGCCGTACTCGCTCGGCGAGGCGCGCGTCCTCTACGAGATCGCCCGCGGGGAGACCAAGGCTGCCGTCCTCGCTGGAAGGCTCAACCTCGATCCCGCTTTCCTGAGCCGCCTGCTCGGCCGCCTCACCGCGCGCGGGCTGGTCGGCCGGACCCTGTCTGCGGAGGATCGACGACGTGCCGTCCTTGCGTTGACCGAGAAGGGCCAAGCTGAGTTCGCAACCCTCGACCGCAAGTCGCAGCAGGACGCCGCGGCGCAGCTCGCCGCCCTTTCGGATGCCGACCAGCGTCGCCTGATCGAGGCCATGGGTGTCATCGAGCGGCTGCTCGGCAGCCGGGCATCGGAGCCTGAGCGGCTGCTCGGCAGCCGGGCATCGGAGCCTGAGCGGCTGCTCGGCAGCCGGGCATCGGAGCCTGAGCGGCTGCTCGGCAGCCGGGCAACGGAGCCTGCCGTCACCTTGCGTCCTTTCGGCACCGCCGACCTGGGCATCGTGTTGGCCCGTCACGGGGCGATCTATGGTGAGGAATACGGCTGGGGCCGGCCCTTTGAGGCGCTGGTCGCGCAGATCATCGTCGAATTCCTCCGAAGGCACGATCCCGAGCGCGAAGCGTGCTGGATCGCCGAATGGGATGGCGAGCCGGTCGGTTCGGTCGCCCTGATGGATGCCGGCGACGGCGTCGGCAAGCTGCGCCTGCTGCTGGTCGAGCCGCGCGTGCGGGGGTTAGGCGTCGGGCGCCGGCTGGTGGAGGAGTGCATCCGGTTCGGCCGCCGGGCCGGCTACCGCAAGATCGTGCTGTGGACACAGAGCGTGCTCACCCCGGCGCGCACGCTCTACGTGCGGAGCGGCTTCACACGGACGGCGCAAGAGCCCCACTGCCTGTTCGGCGTCGACCTCGTCGGCGAGACCTGGGAGTTGGAGCTCTAACCAAGCCGTTCGAGACCGTATCGCAGTGACGGTCAGACCGTGGCGCCCTGCGCCTTGGGGCGGCGCAGGTGCTCGTCGAGCCGCGGCATGATCTCCACGAAATTGCAGGGCCGGTAGCGGTAGTCGAGCTGGTGCACCAGGATGTCGTCCCAGGCGTCCTTGCAGGCGCCGGGAGAGCCCGGCAGGCAGAAAATGTAGGTCGCTCCGGCAACCCCCGCGGTGGCGCGGGTCTGGATCGCCGAGGTGCCGATCTTGCCGTAGCTCACCATCAGGAACAGCGTCGCGAAGCCGTCCATCCGCTTTTCGAAGAGCGGTTCCACCGCCTCGGGCGTGACGTCGCGTCCGGTAAAACCCGTGCCCCCCGTCGAGATGACGACGTCGATCGCCGGATCGGCGATCCAGGCCTTCACCTGGGCGCGGATGTTCTCCACGTCGTCGGTGACGATCGCCCGTGCGGCGAGGCGATGCCCCGCCTTGGCGATGCGCTCGGTGAGCGTCGTTCCCGACTTGTCGTCGGCGAAACTGCGGGTGTCCGAAACCGTCAGCACGGCGATGTCGAGCGGGACGAACGCCTTGCTTTCGTCGAGGCCGGGCATCGGGAGGCCTAGCTGCGGAAGGTGTTGCAGGCCGCGATGTTGCCTTCCTTCAGGCCGGTCATGAACCAGCGTTGGCGCTGCTCAGAGGAACCGTGGGTGAAGGAGTCCGGCATCACCCGGCCGGTCGCCTGGCGCTGCAACGTGTCGTCGCCGATCGCGGCTGCGGTCTGCATCGCCGCTTCGACGTCGCCCGGCTCGATGAAGGACGGCTTGCCCTCGCGCTGCAGGGTCTGGTTCTCGCGGGATGCCCACACGCCGGCGAGGCAGTCGGCCTGCAGCTCGACACGAACCTGGAGACGGTTGGCGTCGACCTTGTCCATCTGCTGTTGCTGCTGCTGCACCTTCGGCAGAACGCCGAGAAGGTTTTGCACGTGGTGGCCGACCTCGTGGGCGATCACATAGGCCTCGGAGAACTGGCACGCCTTGCCCGAGCAGCCGCGAAACCGGTTTTCGATCTCCTTGAAGAACGAGGTGTCGAGATAGATCTTCTGGTCGTTGGGGCAATAGAACGGACCCATGGCGGCCTGGGCCGTGCCGCAGGCTGCCGCGGTCCGTCCGTTGTACATGACGAGCACCGGCGGCCGGTAGGTCTTGCCGCCTTCCTGGAACACCGCCTTCCACTGCGTCTCGGTGCTGCCGAGCACCTTGGAGACGAAGCCGCCCATGTCGTCGCTGGGCGCGCCGGTCTGCCGGGTCTGCCTGGGAGCCTGCTGCTGTTGAACCTGGGAATTGCCGCCCGACAGGATTTCGGCGCCCCCGATCAGGACGCGGGGATCGATGCCGAGCGCCCAGCCGATGAGACCGAGGATGACGATCGTGCCGATCCCCAGCCCGCCGCCGCCGATCGGAAGGCCGAAGCCGCCACCGCCTCCGGAATCGCCGCGCCGATCCTCGACGTTGCTGCTCTTATCCAGGTCATCCAAGCGCATCGATCCGCTCCATCGCGCTGCCCGCCGAGCCGGCCGGGCATTTTCTAACGCAATCCTAACACCAAGCAGCCCGTCCACGCACCATGGGCGCCGCCGCAATATGGGTGACAAAAAGTGCGCCTGCCAGAGCGGCACGCGGTTTGGTTAAGCCGATTTTTACTTTGAATCGCCATGATCTGAACTGTCGGTTGTAAGTCCCGCGTCACCGACCGCGTTGCCAGCGTTCAGAGTTCTGAGTCATGGTCATGCCGCGCGGCGGGGCGTCCTCGAGGACGCCCCGCCTGACTGTCGCCAACCTTCCTTCGTCCCAAATCCTGAGCGGTGACTGCGTCGCCGAGCTCGCCAAGCTACCGGCGGATTCGGTCGATCTCGTGTTCGCCGATCCGCCCTACAATCTGCAACTTCAGGGCGACCTCAAGCGTCCCGACGATTCGCGGGTCGACGCGGTCGACGACGACTGGGACAAATTCTCGAGCTTCGGCGCTTACGACGATTTCACCCGCGCGTGGCTGCTCGCGTGCCGCCGGGTGATGAAGCCGAACGCCACGCTGTGGGTGATCGGCTCCTACCACAATATTTTTCGCGTCGGCACGGTTCTGCAGGATCTCGGGTTCTGGATCCTCAACGACGTGATCTGGCGCAAGGCGAATCCGATGCCGAATTTCCGTGGCCGGCGATTCACCAATGCCCACGAAACACTGATCTGGGCGTCCCGCGATGCCGGCGCGCGCCAGTACACCTTCAACTACGAAGCGCTCAAGGCGGGCAACGAGGACATCCAGGTCCGTTCCGACTGGACGCTCGCATTGTGCACCGGCGAGGAGCGGCTCAAGGGGGACGACGGCAAGAAGCTGCATCCGACCCAGAAGCCCGAAGCGCTGCTCGCGCGCGTGCTCCTGTCTTCGTCGCGGCCCGACGATGTCGTGCTCGACCCGTTCTGCGGCACCGGAACCACCGGTGCGGTGGCCAGGCGCCTCGGCCGGCGCTTCGTCGGGGTGGAGCGTGATTCGCACTATCGCGATGCAGCAGAGCAGCGCATCGCCGCCGTCGAGCCGCTCCCGCACGCCGCGCTCGCCGCCTTCCAGACGGCGCGCGAAGCGCCGAGGGTGCCGTTCGCTGCGCTGATCGAGCGCGGCATGATCATGCCCGGTGCCGATCTCTACGACGCCAAGCGCCGCCACAAGGCGCTGGTGCGCGCCGACGGCGCGATCGCGCTCGGCGACGCGGTCGGCTCGATCCACCGCATCGGCGCGCTGGCGCAGGGGCTCGAGGCGTGCAACGGCTGGACTTTCTGGCATGTGGAACGCCAAGGGCGGCTCACCCTGATCGACGCCCTTCGCGCCGAGATTCGCGCGCAGGTCCCGGGATAGGCCGCGAACGCCACGCTGTGCACGCCGCGTTCCATCCGTGAAAGTGTTTTGCCTATACGCGTCGCTTGGTCCCGCGAGCGCGGCCGTCCCCCCCCTGCGCGACACGATTGATTCGCGTGCCGGAAACGGGCAGCGTATTGGCAAGCACGCGTCCGGTGCCGCCCTCGACATCCCAGTCGCGGCCGGCGCCGCCGCGCAAGCGGAGGTCATCTTCGCGGGGACATGCCTCGTCGGAACGACCTTCACCGGCTCGACACGAGCAAGTTCGGGAGAGCGGGGGAACCCGAGACGTCGGGCCACCCGAGACATCGAGCCACTCGGAATCGAGCAAAGGGCCTCTGCAGCGCCCGTCGACCAAGGAGACCACATGAAAAAACATACCGGGAGTCCGATCCAGGAAGTAGCCGGCAACGGCCTGCTTCATCGCCGCGCCCTGCTGGGCCGCGGAGTCATGATGGCCGGCGCCATGGGTGCCGGAGCGGCCGGCGCCCTGACCGGTGCCGCGGCGGAGCCTCTGTCCGAAGCGCCCTGGAGCCTCATGCCGGGCGACGTCACGCCGCCCTACCAGCAGCCGTCGCCGTTCGAGAGCAAAGTCGTCCGCACCGTCGACAATCCCAAGAACGAGCCGAGCGGCTCGCGCGCGCGCACGCCGCACCACCTGCTCAAGGGCACCATTACGCCGAACGGCCTGCACTTCACCATCATGCATGCCGGAATCCCCGACATCGATCCGAAGGAGCACAAGCTGCTCATCCACGGCATGGTGAAGCAGCCGCTGCTGTTCGATCTGGACGCGCTGGCGCGCTACCGCATGGTGACGCGCATCGGCTTCCTGGAATGCGGCGGCAACAGCGCCCCGCTGTTCTCCAACGAGCCGATCCAGGCGAACGTGCAGGCGCTCCATGGCCTCGCCTCCTGCGCGCAATGGACGGGCGTGCCGCTCGCGGCGCTGCTCGACGAGGCCGGCGTCGATCCGAAGGCGAAGTGGATCATCGCCGAAGGCGCCGATGCGCCGCATCTGTCGCGCAGCGTGCCGCTCGCCAAGGTCTGGGACGACGCCATGATCGCGATGTACCAGAACGGCGAGCGCATCCAGCCGGGGCAGGGCTATCCCATGCGGCTCTATCTGCCCGGCTATGAAGGCAACATGAACGTCAAGTTCCTGCGCCGCATCCAGGTCACGGACAAGCCGGGCATGACGTTCTTCGAATCGAAGATCTATTCGGATCCGTTGCCGGACGGCAAGGACACCCAGTTCTACTTCGTGCAGGAGGTGAAGTCCTTCATCACCTCGCCGTCGCCCGGCCTCGAGCTTCGCGAGCCCGGAGTCTACGAGATCTCCGGCATCGCCTATTCGGGCAACGGACGGATCTCCAAGGTTCTGGTCTCGGCCGACGGCGGCAAGAGCTGGGGCGAGGCGGCGCTCGACGAGCCCCGCCTGCCGAAGGCCTTCACCCGCTTCAGCATGCCGTGGCGCTGGGACGGCGGTCCCACCGTGCTGCAGAGCCGCGCCTGGGACGAGGGCGGCAACTCGCAGCCCACCCGCGAGCAGTTCGTCGCGCTGCGCGGCCAGACCTCGAAGCCGCCTTCGGTTCTCGGCTTCCCCGGCCATCATTTCAACGCGGTCACCAGCTGGGCCGTCACGCCGAAGGGCGAGGTGAAGCATGTCTACGCGTAAATTCGTCTCTCTGCGTCAGCTCATGGTGGCGGCCGGCGTCGCGGCGTTCGCCGTCGCCACCGGCACGGCGCTCGCCGAAAGCCCGCGCCTCGGCAAGCCGATCAGCCCATCGGATTTCGCGGAATGGGACATCAACATCCTGCCGGACGGGAGCAATCTTCCCGCCGGCAGCGGCAAGGCCGCCGACGGCGCCAAGATCTTCGCGGAGCAGTGCTCGCTCTGTCATGGCGACAAGGGGCAGGGTGGCCGCGCCGCGCGGCTGATCGGCGGCCCGCCCAAGGCGACCATCGACGGCGGCAAGACCATCGCCAATTACTGGCCCTATGCCACCACGCTCTACGACTTCATCCGCCGGGCGATGCCTTTCCCGGCGCCGCGCTCGCTCTCCAACGAGCAGGTGTATGCGCTGGTCGCCTTCATCCTCGCCGAGAACAAGCTGATCGGCGAGAACGACGAGATGAACGCCACGACGCTGCCGAAGGTGAAGATGCCGAACCGCGACAACTTCGTGGTGCGGTTCCCCGACCGCATCTGACGCGGCTGTTGCGCGCCTTGTTGCGGACGCCACTCCCCGCACGCGGGGAGTGGTCGGCTTGCGCGGCAATCCGGGTGAGGGGGCCTTTCCGCGAGCCTGAGCTTACGTGTGGATACGACTGAACCGCTCGAGGCGTGCGGAAACGCCCCTCACCCCGACCCTCTCCCCGCAAACGGGGCGAGGGAGCTGAGACGCCGTGCCAACAACGCAGATGTGGGAATACCGTTGGTCGAGACGGGCGATGACCCGCTAACGGGAATCGGGAGACGCAACAGCATCCCGCCGCCTCAATGCGTGCGATTGATCGTGAACTCGACGGCGTCCTCGAGCGCCTGCTTCATCGGCGCGGCCGGAAACAGCGCCAGCGCGTCCTTGGCGATGGCGCCGTAGTGGCGCGCCCGCGAGACCGTATCCTCGATGGTGCGGTGCTTGGTCATCAGGCCGATGGCGTGATCGAGGTCCGCGTCGGTCATCTCGCCGCGTTCGAGGGTGCGCTGCCAGAACGTCCGCTCGCCGTCGGAGCCGCGGCGGAACGCCAGCACCACCGGCAGCGTTATCTTTCCTTCGCGGAAATCGTCGCCGACGTTCTTGCCGAGCTTGGCCGCCTTGCCGCCGTAGTCGAGCGCGTCGTCGACGAGCTGGAAGGCGACGCCGAGGTTCATGCCGAACGAGCGACAGGCCGCCTGCTCGGCCTTCGGGCGGCCTGCGATCACCGGTCCGACCTCGCAGGCCGCAGCGAACAGCTCGGCCGTCTTGGCGCGGATCACCGCGAGATATTCGTCTTCGGTGGTGGCGGTGTTGTTGGCGGCGGAGAGCTGCATCACCTCGCCCTCGGCGATGATCGCCGCGGCGGACGACAGGATCTCGAGCGCGCGCAGCGAGCCCACCTCGACCATCATCTTGAAGGCCTGGCCGAGCAGGAAATCGCCGACCAGCACGCTCGCCTCGTTGCCCCACAGCATACGCGCCGCCGCCTTGCCGCGGCGCATGTCGCTCTGGTCCACCACGTCGTCATGCAGCAGGGTCGCGGTGTGCATGAACTCCACCGCGGCGGCGAGCTTGATGTGGCCGTCGCCCGGGTAGCCGGTCAGCACCGCCATGGCGAGGGTCAGCATCGGCCGCAGCCGCTTGCCGCCGGAATTGATGAGGTGATTGGCGACCTCGGGGATCATCGTGACTTCCGATCCCGTGCGCGACAGGATCGCCGTGTTGACCCGGTCCATGTCGGCTGAAACGAGCTCGACGAGCCGGTCGATCAGGGCGGGCTGATGACTTCCAAACGGAACGATGACGGCCAACAGAACGTCTCCCACTGCCAGCGCCATACATAGAAATGTGCGCGAGGGGCGGCAAGTCCCGTTGCTGCGGTGCGCACAGGCCGCCATTTCGCCGTTTCGACGCGCCGTTCCCGTCCCTTCCTGCCGCGGGAAAACGCTGCGTTCGCAACGGGCTGCACTCCGATAGCCGGGCTGAAGCTAGCTGTTTATCAACACAATTCGACGATGATGCCGCAAGGCCGCCGTCGCGGCCCCAAGCGCTGATGGGATGTTTCAATGACCGGTCCGGTGCAGGCTCTCGTCGATCAGGTCCAGGCGTTCGCCGAGCGGCGGGCCGACCACGATCCCCTGGCACACCAGAAGATCGCCGTCCTGGTGCCCTGCTACAACGAGGAGGCGGCCATCGCCACGGTGGTGACCGACTTCCGCAGGGCGCTCCCGGAAGCGGACATCTATGTCTACGACAACAACTCCCGCGATCGCACGATGGAGGTCGCCCGCGCAGCCGGCGCCATCGTCCGCAGCGAGACCCTGCAGGGCAAGGGGCGGGTGGTGCGGCGCATGTTCGGCGAGATCGAGGCCGACATCTACATCCTGGTCGACGGCGATGCGACCTATGACGCACCGAGCGCGCGCGCCATGGCGGCGCGGATCGTAACCGACCGGCTCGACATGGTGGTCGGCTCCCGGATCGACCAGGAGACGGCCGCCTACCGGCGCGGCCATCGCTTCGGCAACCGCATCCTCACCGCCTTCGTCGCCGACGTGTTCGGCAAGACCTTCACCGACATCCTGTCGGGCTACCGCGCCTTCTCGCGCCGCTTCGTGAAGTCCTTCCCGGTGCAGACCGGCGGCTTCGAGATCGAGACCGAGCTCACGGTGCACGCGCTCCAGCTCGAGCTGCCGGTGGCCGAGATCGAGACGCCCTATTACGCCCGGCCGGAAGGTTCGCACTCCAAGCTCAACACCTGGCGCGACGGCGTGCGCATCCTCAACACCATCGTCAAGTTGTACCGGTCGGAGCGGCCGCTCGGGTTCTTTTCCGGCATCGGCATCTCGCTTGCCATCATGGCGGTCGGCTTTGCGGTCCCGATCGTCGTGACCTACCTGCAAGAAGGCGTCGTGCCCCGCCTGCCGACCGCGGTGCTGTCGACGGGATTGATGATCATCGCCGCCCTTGCCATAACCTGTGGACTGGTGCTCGACACGGTCACGCGGGGCCGGCGCGAGATCAAGCTTTTGGCCTACCTCGCCCAGCGTCCGCCAGGCGAAATGTCCGCACGCCGCGATAGCTGAACCACCACGGGCTCTGGCTGCAAGGCCGGCCGAAAGGGATGCGCGGTGAGGGAGATCATGCGGACCAACGATGCGGTGCTCGTGTCCGCCGTTGAAGCGCTGTTCGACGGGGCCGGCATCGAGCATCTCGTGCTCGACCAGAACATGAGCGTGCTCGAAGGCTCGATCGGCATTTTGCCGCGCCGCGTCCTGGTGCCCGACGACCAGTTCGAATCGGCGCGCCGCCTGCTCAAGGACGCCGGGCTCGGCAGCGAGCTGCGGCCCGATGCCGGCTGAGCCGGCGGAACACCTCACCGACGACGCCGCGCTGGGCGGCCGCCTGCGCCTGCTGCAGCCGCGCCGCGGCCACCGCTTCGGACATGATGCGATCCTGCTCGCCGCGGCGACACCCGCCCGCGCCGGCGACCGCATCGCCGATCTCGGCGCCGGGGTCGGGACCGCCGGTCTGGCCCTCGCCGCGCGGGTGGCCGGCGCCCCCATCACCCTCGTCGAGGTTGATCCGCAACTCGCTGCGCTGGCGCAGAAGAATGCCGCACGCAACGGGTTTGCCGACCGGGTCGATACCGTCGTACTCGACGTCGCCGCTCCGGCGGCGGTATGCGAGGCCGCCGGACTTCCCGGCGGCGGCTTCGACATCGTGTTGATCAACCCGCCGTTTCACAATGCGGCGCTTCCGGGCTCCCCCGATCCGCGCCGTCGCGCCGCCCATGCGCTGGCGCCGTCAGCCCTCGCCGACTGGGTGGCGACTGCGAGACGTCTGCTCCGCGATGGTGGTATCCTGACCCTGATCTTCCGGGCCGATGGCCTTCCGGGCGTGCTCCACCTGTTGACCGGCTTCGGCGCCGTTGCCGTCATGCCGGTGCATCCGAAGCCCGGCGCTGCCGCCGTCCGGGTGCTCGTCGCGGGAATCAAGTCAAGCCGGACCCCATTCGCGCTGCGCGCGGGCGTCGTCCTTGCACAGGACGACGGCACGCCGACTGCTCAGGCCGAGGACGTCTTGCGCCACGGCGCCGCCCTCGCGCTCGTGGAGCGCTGATTATGACGGAAAAGTGCCGGCCGGGCTCAGGCCTGTTTCGTCTCGGCGACGCCCCGGCCCGCAAACAGGCGTGGAAAAAGCATGATCACGCAATATATGCCGACCAGCAGTGCCAGCTTTATCATCATTGTCGAACCCCAATCCCAAGTTCCGCTTAGACCCCCACGGCCTTTCCGGCGACGTTGTCTGCTGAACGTCCCCTGGAATGGTGAAGATTGCGTAACTTGAGGACAAAACGATGACCGTTTATCCCTAGGATCGAGGATCCGATGACGAATTTGTTCAACGAGCTGCCCTCCCGCGCGCTGGCCGCCGGCCGCCGGCTTCTGCCGCGACGGTGGCGGGGGGATTTGGTCGTGGTTCCGGTCGTCCGGCTGACCGGGGTGATCGGGTTTTCGACGCCGCTGCGGCCGGGACTTACGCTTGCGGGCATCTCGCGCACGCTCGACCGCGCCTTCAACACCAAGAATGCCAAGGCGGTCGCCCTGCTGATCAACTCGCCGGGCGGCTCGGCGGTCCAGTCGCACCTGATCTACCAGCGTATTCGGGCGCTTGCGGCGGAGAAGGGCCTGCGCGTGTTCGCCTCGGTCGAGGACGTCGCGGCATCGGGCGGTTACATGATCGCCTGCGCCGCCGACGAGATCGTCTGCGACCCGGCCTCGATCGTGGGATCGATCGGGGTCATCGGCGCGAGCTTCGGTTTCAGCGAGGCCATGCGCAAGCTCGGCGTCGAGCGACGCATCTACACGGCGGGCGACCACAAATCGATGCTCGACCCGTTTCTCCCGGCCAAGGTGGAGGACATCAACCGCTTGCAGGGAATCCAACGCGAAATCCACGACATGTTCATCAACGTGGTGCGGACCGGGCGCGGCGACCGCCTCAACGGCGCGGAAGCGACCTTGTTCTCGGGCGAGTATTGGACGGCCAAGACGGGTGTGGAGTACGGTCTGGTCGATCGCCTGATCGACCTGCGCGCGTTCCTGCGCGAGCGTTACGGCGACGAGGTGGTCACCCCGCTGATCTCCAGCGAGCGCAGCCTGTTCTCCTGGCGCAGGCGCGGCGTCGATGGTCTCGCTGCGGCGTTGCCGCCGGGGCGGCTCGAGGGCATCGGCCTGATGGACGATCTCATCTCCGCGATCGAAAGTCGCAGCTTATGGTCGCGCTTCGGGCTCTAGAATGCACGGCCGCGCCGGCGGGCACAGTTCCGGCAAAATGGTTCGCTACGAACGGGTTTGGTACAAGACGTTTTGGTGCAAGACTGTTCGGTACAAGGACGTCCGATACAACAACGTTCGGTGCAAGGACGTTCAAGAGAGGATGGTGAGGACATGCTGCCCTTTCCCCCCGTGATCGCCTGGACGCTCGGGGCGTGCGGCGCCGTGCTGATGACGAAGCTCCTCGCCAAGGAGTGGCGGCGGGTCAATGCCGCCCTCGATGCCCATGAGCAGGCGGCGGAGCCGGTCCGCATCGTGGAGCGTGGCACCCTGCGGCGCGATCCCGTCACCGGCGTCTACCGCCCGGACTGAGCTGCGCGCCCTTATTCAGTTCGCCCGGGGGTCTTCGCTGCCGTTGCGCGCGACGCTGGGTGCTTGCCGCTGTGTGCTTGACCGGCCGCGCGCGCCACCTATAGGTTCCGCGCGCATTCCGGCACACGAAAGCGGCGATGGCTCAACTGCCCACCCATATGCGTCCCGACCATTCGTTCCAGGGCCTGATTCTGGCCCTGCAGCGCTACTGGGCGGAGTATGGCTGCGTGATCCTGCAGCCCTATGACATGGAGGTCGGGGCCGGCACCTTCCACCCCGCGACGACGTTGCGGGCGCTCGGCCCGAATCGGTGGGACGCCGCCTATGTGCAGCCGTCGCGCCGCCCCAAGGACGGCCGCTACGGCGAAAATCCCAACCGCCTGCAGCACTACTACCAGTTCCAGGTGATCCTGAAGCCGTCGCCGCCCGACTTGCAGGACCTCTACCTCAAGTCGCTCGCGGAGATCGGCATCGATCCCGCGGTCCACGACATCCGCTTCGTCGAGGACGACTGGGAAAGCCCGACGCTGGGCGCCTGGGGACTCGGCTGGGAATGCTGGTGCGACGGCATGGAAGTGTCGCAATTCACCTACTTCCAGCAGGTCGCCGGCTTCGAATGCGCGCCCGTCGCCGGCGAGTTGACTTATGGGCTGGAGCGGCTCGCCTGCTACCTGCAGGGCGTCGACCACATCATGGAGCTCAACTTCAACGGCCGCGACGACGACCGCAAGGTGCTCTACCGCGACGTCTTCCTGCAGGCCGAGCAGGAATATTCGCGGCACAACTTCAGCTTCGCCGACACCGACATGCTGTTCAAGCAGTTCGTCATGGCGGAGGAGGCGTGCCGCAAATACCTCGACGCCGGCTGGGCCGACGGCGGCCGCGAACGCCACCTGATGGCGCTGCCGGCCTACGACCAGTGCATCAAGGCGAGCCACGTGTTCAACCTGCTCGACGCTCGCGGCGTGATCTCGGTCACCGAGCGGCAGAGCTACATCCTGCGGGTCCGCGAACTGGCAAAGGCCTGCGGCGCAGCCTGGCTCAAGACCGCCGGCGGCGGCGCGTCTCTCCCGCGCGTGGGGGAGAAAGCGGCGGGCGCGGGCCGTGGTCTCCCTCTCCCGCTTGCGGGGGAGGGTCGGGGAGGGGGAAGCGGCGGCGAGGCGAGCGATGGCGTTTGAAGGGTGAGGGAGTGCAGTTTGGCAACGGCTGCAGCCCCCTCCCCAGCCCTCCCCCGCAAGCGGGAGAGGGGGCAGGTTGGCCCACGGTCTTCCTTTCCCGCTTGCGGGCGCTTGCGGAGGAGGGGCGTTCTCCCTCTCCCGCTTGCGGGGGAGGGTCGGGGAGGGGGAAGCGGCGGCGCGGCGAGCGATGGCGTTTGAAGGGTGAGGGAGTGCAGCTTGGCAACGGCTGCAGCCCCCTCCCCAGCCCTCCCCCGCAAGCGGGAGAGGGGGCAGGTTTGGGCTGCGGTCTACCTCTCCCCGCTTGCGGGGGAGGGGCAAGTTAGGCCGCGGTCTTCCTCTCCCACTGCGGGAGAGGGGCAAGTTAGGCCGCGGTCTTCCTTTCCCGCTTGCGGGGAGGGACAGGTCAGGTTGCGGTCTTCCTCCGCGGCGCGCGGCGGAGGGGGCGTGCGTGAGGAGATAGATGCCCGATCTTTTGTTCGAATTGTTCTCCGAGGAAATCCCGGCGCGCATGCAGATGCGTGCCGCGGAGGATTTGAAGAAGCTCGTCACCGATCGGCTGGTCGACGCCGGGCTCGTCTACGAAGGCGCCACCGCGTTCGTCACGCCGCGCCGCCTGGCGCTCGCGATCCAGGGCATTCCGGTGCGCCAGCCCGACCTCAAGGAGGAGAAGAAAGGCCCGCGGGTCGGCGCGCCCGACAATGCCGTGCAGGGCTTCCTCAAGAGCGCGGGCCTCGCCTCGCTCGCCGAGGCGACGATCCAGAAGGATCCCAAGAAGGGCGACTTCTACGTCGCGCTGATCGAGAAGCCGGGGCGCCCCGCGATCGACGTGCTGGCGGAAATCCTGCCCATCGTCGTGCGCACCTTCCCGTGGCCGAAGGCGATGCGCTGGGGCGAGCGTTCCGCGCGACCTGGCGCGCTCTCCTGGGTGCGGCCGCTGCATTCGATCGTCGCGACGTTCGGTCCGGAGACCGAGGACCCCGACATCGTGTCGTTCGCGATCGACGGCATCGCGGCGTCCGACACCACCCACGGCCATCGCTTCCTGGCGCCGAAGAGCTTTCGGGTGAAGCACTTCGACGACTACGCAACGAAGCTCGAGAAGGCCAAGGTGGTGCTCGACCCGGCGCGCCGCCGCGAGATCATCCTCGCCGACGCCAAGCACCTCGCGTTCGCGCAAGGGTTCGAGCTGGTCGAGGACCAGGGCCTGCTCGACGAGGTCGCGGGCCTCGTCGAATGGCCGGTGGTGCTGATGGGCTCGTTCGAGCAAGAGTTTCTGGAAATGCCGCCGGAGGTGATCCGCACCACCATCCGCATCAACCAGAAATGCTTCGTGGTGCGCGCCGGCGACGGCCTCGCCAACAAGTTCATCCTGACAGCCAACATCGAAGCGACCGACGGCGGCGCCGCCATCATCGCCGGCAACGAACGCGTGATCCGCGCGCAACTCTCCGACGCGAAGTTCTTCTACGAGAGCGATCTCGAGACGCCGCTGGAAGCGCGGCTGCCGAAATTCAAGAACATCGTGTTCCACGAAAAGCTCGGCACGCAGGCGGATCGTATCGAACGCATCGAGCGGCTGGCGGTCGAGCTGGCTCCCCTGGTCGGCGCCGACGTGGAGAAGACGAAGCGGGCGGCACGCCTCGCCAAGGCCGATCTCCTGACCGAGATGGTCGGCGAATTCCCCGAGTTGCAGGGCCTGATGGGGAAATACTACGCCCGCGCCCAGGGCGAGGCCGAAAGTGTCGCCGCCGCCTGCGAGGATCACTACAAGCCGCTCGGGCCCGGCGACCGCGTGCCGAGCGACCCGGTGTCGGTTGCAGTGGCGCTCGCCGACAAGATCGACACGCTGGTCGGCTTCTGGGCGATCGACGAGAAGCCGACCGGCAGCAAGGACCCTTATGCGCTGCGACGCGCGGCGCTGGGCGTGATCCGGATCATCCTCGACAACACCGTACAACTCAAGCTTGCCAACGTGACCACGTGGGCCTCTGAAAAAGTCTACCCTTATGTGGCCAAACAAACTGCCACAGTCGGGGCTGGCGTTGGCCGTGCTTTGCAAGATTTTGGAGGTCGGCAAGTCGATCCTCGTAGCATTGATCTGCTCGCCTTCTTTGCCGACCGCCTCAAGGTCCAGCTTCGCGAGCAGGGCGCGCGGCACGATCTCGTCGACGCCGTGTTCGCGTTGGACGGCCAGGACGACCTCGTCCTCGTCGTCCGCCGCATCGAGGCGCTCGGCAAATTCCTCGACACCGAGGACGGCAAGAACCTGCTCGCCGGATATAAGCGCGCCACCAACATCCTGCGCATCGAGGAGAAGCGCGACAAGGCCGAATACACCGGCGATCCCGTCCCCGATCTCTATCGCCAGGCCGAGGAATGGGAGCTCGCCCGCGCCATCGACACCGCCGCCACCGAGGCGGGCGCGGCGGTGGCGCGCGAGGACTTCGCCGCCGCCATGCACGCGATGGCGAAGCTGCGCCCGCATGTCGACGCCTTCTTCGACAAGGTGACCGTGAATGCGCCCGAGCCCGAGGTGCGCGCCAACCGCCTGCGCCTCCTCAACGGCATCCGCACCGCGACCCGGGCGGTGGCGGACTTCTCGCGCATCGAGGGGTAGCCCGGCCGCACGGCCTCAATTCTATCTACGGACCTCATCCTGAGGAGCCGTGCGCAGCACGGCGTCTCGAAGGATGGCCAAGCATCTGGGCCAAGCGTACATTCTTCGATGGCGAGGCAAATGCATGAGTGGAGCGTATCTCTACATCCTGCACTGCGCCGACGGCTCGTATTACGTCGGTACGACGCGCAAGAGCGTCGAAGAGCGGTTCGCCGAGCACAATGCGGGGCTCCATGGTGGCTATACGGTCTCGCGACGGCCAGTGACGCTGGTCTTCGCCCAGCATTTCGAGATCATTACCGATGCCATTGCGGCGGAGCGTCAAATCAAGGGATGGTCACGTGCCAAGAAGGAGGCGCTGATTAAAGGAGAATGGAATCGGTTGCCGGAATTGGCAAAGCGAAGGACTCGGAGCGCACAGGGTGGTGACTGAGCGAAAGCTTCAAATGTTTTGCTCAGCGACCGGCGTGTCTGGCCATCCTTCGAGACGCCGTGCTGCGCACGGCTCCTCAGGATGAGGTCGGGAGGGAAGGGCTCCGGATCGGAAGATCGGTATTTTCACACCTTCGGCGCGCGATCCGAGACCCCATTTCTACTTTGCATGGGGTTGTTTTTCAAAAAATCCCGGCACCTGCCGCCGATCGTCACTCCAATACCCCGCCCCGGAGCCAGCTTTCGCCGCGGCCGTAGAGCGCCGCGACCTCGGGGCCGTCGAGGCCGGGCATGTCGGGCTTGACCTTGTAGCCGATGCGGGTCTGCAGGTAGGCGAGGTGGCGGTAGCCTTCCGGGAACTGCCCCAGCAGGGCCGCGTCGAGCGCGAGCCGCGCTGCGGGATCGACCGGGTCGAGGCGATCCTTTTCGTAGATCGGCTGGCGCAGCACCAGTCCCCAGCGGCCGTCACGCTTCGCGAAGAAGTCGTAGAACCGGCCGGTGCACACGACGTCGCACAGCACGTCCTCGACCCGGGCGCGCTGCGAGATCGTCATCTTGGTCTGGGCGACGGCGTGGTCCCCGGCGACGTCGATCGAAGTGCCGCCGAGGAAGTGCAGGATACGAACCCCGCGTTCATAGCCTTCCTGGCTCACCTTGATGAATTCGTCGGCGGTGCCCTGGAACCAGGTCGCCATCATCCGCCCATCGTCATGCCATACGGTGCGGAAGCGCTTCCACATCAGGGCGTCGCGCCACAGCGCCCAGTTCTCGACGAGTTCGCGGATGACGCGCGTGTCTTCGATCTCGGCGGCGGTGGGCATGGGCTCTTGTCCTTCAGGTCGGGCGGGCGTGGTGGCGCTCCGCATCGCGCCTAGATGTCGGATTTGACGCCCGCTGCCAAGCGCAGGCGACGGAGCAGGTCCGCGGCGTCGCACTTTCCGCCCCCCGGCCGCGCGGCTATATATCGGCGGATAATCAAATACGGGCCGCCGAGCCCCGGAGGAATTCCATGGCGCAAGCCGCACAAGCCGCAACGGTTTCCAAGCCCGCTGATACCAAGCCCGCTGATACCAAGCCCGCCGATCCCAAGCCCGCCGATCCCAAGCACAATGTGACCGGCGCGCGGCAGGCCTATTACGACCGCATCGGGAAGCACAACATGGCCCCGCTGTGGGAAAAGCTGCGCCAGCTCGTCGGCAACGAGCCGAAGTCGCAATGCGTGCCGGCGATCTGGCGGTTCAACGACGTCAAGGCGATGGTGATGGAGGCGGCCGAGCTCATCACCGCCAAGGAAGCCGAGCGGCGCGTCCTGGTGCTGGAGAACCCGGCGCTGCGCGGCCAGTCGCGCATCACCCCGTCGCTCTATGCTGGGCTGCAGCTCATCATGCCGGGCGAGGTCGCGGCGGCGCATCGCCATACGGCCTCCGCGATCCGCTTCATCCTCGACGGCGCCGGCGCCTATACCGCGGTCGAGGGCGAGCGCGCCTACATGTCGCCCGGCGATTTCGTCCTCACGCCCAACTGGACCTATCACGACCACGGCAACACCTCGGACCAGCCGATGATCTGGCTCGACGTGCTCGACCTGCCGACCATCAACTTCTACGAGACGATGTTCTCCGAGCATCTCGACGTGGAGACCCAGCCGGTCGGCCATGCCGATGGCGATTCGCTCGCCTTTTTCGGCTCCGGCGTGCTGCCGGACGGCGCCCAGGTCACCCCCAAGCGCAGCCCGGTGATCAACTACACCTATGCGCGCACGCGGCCGATCCTGGAGCGGCTCCGCAAGGCCGGCGAAGTCGACAAGCGCCATGGCGCGCGGGTCCGCTACGCCAATCCGATGACCGGCGGATGGGTGATGCCGACCATGGGCGCGCACCTCGCGCTGCTGCCGGCCGGCTTCAAGGGCGAGGGTTATCGCGCCACCGACGGCACGATCTTCGTGTGCGTGGAAGGCGAGGGCGCCACCACCATCGGCGACCAGCGGTTCGGCTGGAGCGCCGGCGACGTGTTCGTGGCGCCGCCCTGGCTGCGCTACAGCCACGAGGCGGCAGCGGAGTTGGTGCTGTTCTCGATCTCCGACCGTCCTGCCCAGGAAGCTCTCGGCATCTGGCGCGAGATCAACTGAGGACGCCCGCAGGGAGCGCTGCGCTCCACTGCCGCGAGGCACCTCTGCTCCCTCGCCCCGCTTGCGGGGAGAGGGTCGGGGTGAGGGGGCGATCCCCCGCGACTTGCATTCAGGCTCGTGGAACGGCCCCCTCACCCAGATCGCAAGAGCGATCTGACCTCCCCGCGCGCGGGGAGAGGTGCTCCACCCCCCGACAACGGGGCGCCCCTACCTCGTCGCCGCTACCGCTTCTTGTTGTAGGTGTGCACGTCGAGGGTCTGCCACACGCCGTTCGCCTGGTAGGGATCGCTGGCGGTGAAGGCGTCGACGACGGCCCGGTTCGCCGCTTCCACGACGAACAGGCTGCCGACCGGCGTTTCGCCGTCCGGCGCCACCAGCGTGCCTGCCGTCATCACGCCCACGTCGTAGTCGGCGGCGCGATCGAGATGGACGCGGTGCGCGCGGTAGTGTCTGGCGCGCTCCGGCAGGGCGTTCGGCTTGTCCACCGCATGGATGACGAAGTGCATGGGCTCCTCCCGCCGGCCGCTCTGCGGCATTGTGGCCTTGGCAAGCCTAAACTTTTCGGCCCGCTTGCGCACCGGCTGATCTTCTTTCGGCCGGTCGCCCTATGCTAGCGTCTGGATCACTGAACTGGAACGCAGCACCGGTACATAGGGAGTACGGGAGATGACACGACAACCGTGGGGTTGGTTGACGGTGACCGCCGCGCTGGCCGGAGCGGCATATGCGGGCACCGCCGCGGCGCAGCAGCAGCACATCGGAGATCAGCCCGAGGCGATGAACATGCGGCTGGTCGGCTACAACGACCTGCAGGCCCGCAGCGCCTATCAGCCCACCATTCACAAGCAGGGCAATCGCTACATCGCCTATATCGGCCACCATGGCGGCACCGACGACGTGCCGAAGCCGATGAACAAGATGACCGGGCAGGCCGAGTTCAACGGCACCTCGATCATCGACGTAACCGACCCGGCTCACCCGGTCTACCTCAAGCACATCCCCGGCCCGGAGGGTAACTACGAAGGCGGCGGCGCCCAGATGGTGCGCGTGTGCGACGGCAAGCAACTGCCCAAGGGCGATCCCGCCAAGACCTACATGCTGCGCGTCTATGGCGGCCTGGCCCATGAGATCTGGGACGTCACCGACGCCGCCAACCCGGCGCTGCTCACCCGGCTGACCGGCCTGCGCGACACTCATAAGAACTGGTGGGAATGCGACACCGGCATCGCCTATCTGGTCGGCGGCGCGCCCGGCTGGCGTGTCAAGCGCATGACCCAGATCTACGACCTCAGCGATCCCGCCCATCCCGTGCACATCCGCGACTTCGGCCTGCCGGGCCAGGAGCCCGGCGCCACCGGAACGATCCCGGCCGACCTGCACGGGCCGATCTCCACCGGTCCCAAGGGCAACCGGGTCTATTTCGGCTACGGCACCGACAAGGGCGGCGTGATCCAGATCGTCGACCGCGACAAGCTGCTCAACGGTCCCAAGGAGCCGACCCCGGAGAACCTGCGCTATCCCGAGATCAGCAAGCTCGAGATGTCGGCTTGGAACGGCGCCCACACCACGTTCCCGATGCTGGGAATGCCGATCGCGGAATTCGCCAAGGACAAGGATGGTGCGACCCGCGACATCCTCATGATCGTCGACGAGCAGATCCGCAACGAGTGCCAGGAAGCGCGGCAGATGGTGTGGTTCGCCGACATCACGCTCGAGAAGACGCCGACCATCATCTCGACCTTCCAGGTGCCGGAGGCGAGCGGCCACTTCTGCGACCGCGGCGGCCGCTTCGGCTCGCATTCCTCGAACGAGAGCATGGATCCGGTCTACTACAAGAAGGTGGCGGTGATCGCCTACTTCAACGCCGGCGTCCGCGCCATCGACCTGCGCAATCCGTGGGCTCCCAAGGAGATCGCCTCCTACATTCCGGCGATCACCGAGGCGACCGACAAGCGCTGCATCAAGGTCGACGGCAAGGACCGCTGCAAGGTGGCGATCCAGACCAACAACGTCGAGACCGACGACCGCGGCTACATCTACATCGTCGATCGCGCCAACACGGGAATGCACATTCTCGAACTGACCGGCGACGCCCGCAAGGCCGCGGGACTGCCCTGAGACGGCTCCATCCACCCTGCGATGCCCCGCGCTGGCGGGGCATCTCGTCCCACGTCGTCAGTTCGGCTGAATTCCCGCCGCCTTCACGACCTTGGCGATGGTGGCGATCTCCGTCTTCACATAAGCGTCGAACGCGGTGGGCGTCATCGGCATCGGCGCGGCGCCGAGTTTCTTGAGGTTTTCGGAGACGGTCTTGTCGGCGAGCGCGGCGGCGGTCGCGTCGTGCAGGCGGTCGATGATGGCGCGCGGCGTCGCCGCCGGCGCGAACAGGCCGACCCAGAACACGTAGTCGGATTCCGGATAGCCCGCTTCGAGCGTGGTCGGCAGGTCCGGCAGCACCTCGCTGCGCGTGAGGCTCGACACCGCGAGGCCGTTCACCTGGTGGCTCTCGATCAGCGGTACGGCGGAGAGGATCGGCGCAAAATAGAAATCGATGCGGTCGCCGAGAATTTCCCGCAGCGCCTCCGGCGCGCCCTTGAAGGGAACGTGCACCGCCTCGAAGCCGGCACTCAGGCGGAAACGCTCGGCGTTGAGGTGGGTCGCCGCGCCGACGCCGCCCGAGCCGTAGGTGATGGAGCCCGGCTTCGCCTTGGCCGCCGCGACCAGTTCCTGGATCGTCTTGAAGCGGGACGTCGGCACCACCAGCACGTTGGGGTATTGCGCCAGCGGGATGATCGCCGCGAAATCGCGCACGGTGTCGTACGGCAGCTTGGTATAGGTCGACGGCGTGATCGTGTGCACCGATGAATTGACGAGCAGGGTGTAGCCGTCAGGCTCCGCCTTGGCGACGGCGGCCATGCCCAGGGTGCCGCCGGCTCCGGGGCGGCTTTCATAGACGATCGTCTGGCCGATTTGCCGCGAGACGTTGTCGAACACCGGGCGCGCCACGGCATCGACCGCGCTGCCCGGCGGAAACGGCGAGATCAGCCGGATGGTTTGCCGGGTCGGCCAGGTCTGATCACGCGAAGTCTGCCCGTGGGCGGCGCCCGCGAGCGCGACGCAGAGCAAGCCCCCCAAGGCGGCGGCACGGCGGTCCATCGGCTTTCCTCTCTGCGATGATGTCGTTGGCGGCACGCGTCGCCGCATGCCGATCATGCCTGCCGCACCCTCCGCATGCAAACGCCTCCATTGGCAACGGCTGAAAATCCCGACGCCTCAGAATCCCGACGCCTCAGAATGCCGACGCTGAGAATGCCGACGTCTCAAAAAGAAAAAGCCGGCCCTGGGGGGAGGGCCGGCGCAGTCGCTCTTTGAGCTATTTTACAGGATTTATTCTGGAGTGTCCTCGTCCAGGATGTTCTCAGCCGCGGGAGCCGCGGCTGCTGTCAACACGGCGCTCCGCCGGCAACACGATGACTTTGGTGCCGACATTCACGCGATTGTAGAGATCGATCACGTCATCATTGACGAGACGGATGCAGCCCGACGAAACCTGCTCGCCGATCGTCGTCGGCGCATTGGTGCCGTGGATGCGGTAGATCGTCCCGCCGAGATACATGGCGCGCGCGCCGAGCGGGTTCTGCGGGCCGCCGGCCATGAAGCGCGGCAGATAGGGCTGGCGCTGCACCATCTCCGGCGGCGGCGTCCAATCCGGCCACTCGGCCTTGCGCGTTACCGTCTCGGTGCCTGACCAAGTGAAGCCCTCGCGGCCGACGCCGATGCCGTAGCGGAGCGCCTTGCCGTTCCCGAGCACGTAGTAGAGATACGTGTGCGGCGTATCGACGATCACGGTGCCGGCGGCTTCGCGGCTGGGATAGTCGACGACCTGGCGGCGCAGGCGCTCGGATTGCTGGACGCCGTCGTCGGAATCGCGCGGCGCTGGTCCGGCCTGCGGGAATGCGATCGGCTGGGAGAACGGCTGGCCGAACGGGAAGAGTCCGTTGGCGGATGCTGCAGTGGCAAAGAAGGTAACGGCAACTGCCGAAGCGAGCCCGATGCAGCGAAGCGTAGAAAAGCGCGACATGATCGTCCCCCTCTGTTGTTGCCTATTTGTCTTGTCAAGCGTGGAAAGGGTTCGAAAGCGCGCCGGCGAATTTTAGTTAAACTTTAAGTAAATTGAGGTTCCACCCCTCCACAACCGTTTCTCGCCTGTCGGGCGACAGAAAAATATCAGTTATTTCAGTGGCTTGTGCGATCCATGCGCGGCACCGAGAGCTGCTATGATTCGCAACCTTTCATCAATGCTGAATGCAGAAAGCAAAACGTGCGGCCATCGCGAAGCCTGCCGCGCAATTCAAAGGGCGACGCTCGTCACCCCTTCTTCGACGCGTCCTGGCGCGCCCGATGCCATCCGACCACGGCGTCCGGCACTGAATCGGTCGACGCGAAATAAGGCTTGATGTCGATCAGCGCCGTGCCGTCGAGACAGTCGAGGCCGACCACCGACAACCTGGTGCCCGCGACCTTGAGGAGACGCACGACGCTCATCGCGATCGGATTGGGCCGCGCCGGCGATCGCAGGGAGAAGGTGCCGCGCAGCTCGCCGTAGTGCCGCGGGTTCTGCAGCACGAGATCGCGCGGCGAGCGGTCCATCCAATAGAGCACCACGAGATGCGAGCAGGTCTCGATCGTGGTCAGTGCCTGGGCGTAGCGGGGATCGACCTCGAGGGTGCAGACGGCGTCCGATTCGCGGGCGTTCTTGGGACACTGCTCGCGGCGGGTCCAGGGCGTGCGCACCCTGCCGATGAAGTAGAGCTGCGCATCGAAGTGCTCCGGCAACGCGACCGTGACCTCTCCCTCCCAGACGCCGAATGCATCGTCTTTCATGGATTTTCCTCACCTTGGAGCGCCGACGCCAGGCCATTCAAAGGCTCACCGCCAATCTCCGCGCGCCGTCGCCATCTGGCGCGACCAATGAAAGTCGCGACGAATTTGACCCGGATTGGGCTTGATCTTACATAAAGATATCTTTATGTCTTGTGGCGCGCCGGGGTTGCGCACCTGCTAATTGGGAACGGTCCCACGATGACAACGACGCGTATCACTTTCGAAGACATGAATGCCATGCTCAAGGCCGCGGGCGAGGAGACCCGGTTGCGCATCCTTGCGCTCCTGTCCGGTTCGGAGCTCACGGTTTCGGAGCTCACCGAGATCCTGCGCCAGTCGCAGCCGCGGATTTCACGCCATCTCAAGCTGCTTGCCGACGCGCGGCTGGTGGAACGCTTCCGTGAAGGCTCCTGGGCCTTCTTCCGGGGGGCCGAGCACGGCGCCGAGGCCGAGCTGGTGCGGGGGCTGGTGGATCGGCTCGACACCGCCGACCCCGTCATCGCACGCGACCATGAGCGGCTCGCCGGGGTGCGCGCGGCCCGGGTCGCCGCGGCCCAGGATTATTTTCGCGGCCATGCGGCGGAGTGGGACCGCATCCGCCGCCTCCATGCCGCCGACGCGGCGGTCGAGGCGGAAATCCGCGCGCTGTTGGGCGATCGCCCGTTCCGCTCTCTGCTCGACCTCGGCACCGGGACCGGGCGCATCCTCGAATTGTTCGCGCCGGAGATCGAACGCGGCCTCGGCATCGATCTCAGCCACGACATGCTCGCCTTCGCGCGCAGCCGGCTCGATCATGCCGGCATCAAGAACTGCAGCGTCCGCCAGGGCGACATCTTCGACCTCGCGGTGCCGCGCGATTCCTTCGACGTCGTCATCGTCCACCAGGTGCTGCACTTTCTCGACGACGGTGGCCGCGCGATCCGCGAGGCGGCTCGCGTGTTGCGACCGAACGGCCGGTTGCTGGTGATCGATTTCGCCCCGCACGGCCTCGAGTTCCTGCGCGACGAGCATGCCCATCGCCGGCTCGGCTTCGCGCCGGAGACGGTGGAGCAATGGATGGAGCAGGCCGGCCTCGAAGGCGTGGTCCACCGCAGCCTCGCACCCGAGCCGGGCTCGGAGGGCAAGATCGCGGTGTCGCTGTGGCTCGCCCGCGATCCGCGTCTCGTGATCGCCGGTCATCGCGAGGTCGCCTGATGGACATGATCGCGCTGCCCCGCGCCAGCCGGTTCCAGCATCAGGACCGGAACATCCGCGTGTCGTTCGAATTCTTTCCGCCCAAGACGGAGGAGATGGAGCAGTCGTTGTGGGAGGCGATCGCGCGGCTCGCACCGCTGGCGCCGTCGTTCGTCTCGGTGACCTACGGCGCCGGCGGTTCGACCCGCGAGCGCACCCACGCGACGGTGAAACGGATCATCGCGGAGACTTCGCTCGCGCCGGCCGCGCATCTCACCTGCGTCGCCGCGACCCGCGCCGAGGTCGATGCCGTGATCGAATCCTATGCGACGGCCGGGGTCCGCCACATCGTGGCGCTGCGCGGCGATCCGATCGGCGGCGTCGGCGCCCGCTACACGCCGCACCCGGAGGGCTATCGCAACGCCGCCGATCTCGTGGCCGGGATCAAGCGTTTCCCCGGCATCGAAGTCTCGGTGTCGGCCTATCCCGAAAAGCATCCCGACAGCGCGTCGGTGGAGGCCGATATCGACATGCTCGCCGCCAAGGTCGACGCCGGCGCCACTCGCGCCATCACCCAGTTCTTCTTCGACAGCGATCACTACTTCCGCTACCTTGATCGCGTGCGGGCCCGGGGCATCGGCATTCCGATCGTCCCTGGCATCCTGCCGGTGCAGAACTTCAAGCAGACGCGGGTGTTTGCCGAGCGCTGCGGCACCAGCGTGCCCGACTGGCTCGCCGACCGCTTCGCCGGCCTCGAAAACGACGCGGCGACGCGAAAACTCATCGCCGCCGCCGTCGCCGCCGAGCAGGTGCTCGATCTCGTCGATCGCGGCGTCACCGACTTCCATTTCTACACCATGAACCGCGCCGATCTCGTCTACGCCATCTGTCATCTGCTCGGCGTGCGGACGGCCCAGGTGGAGCAGGCCGCGTGAGCGCGCCCCCAGCTCCCGAGGTTCCATCGCCCAAGGCCACAACGCCCAAGGCCGCATCGCTCCAGATCTCGCCGGTCGCAGCCGAGTTAAGCCGCCGCGCCGCGGAGGCGATCCTCGTGCTCGACGGCGCCATGGGCACCCAGATCCAGGAGCTCAAGCTCGGCGAAGCGGGCTACCGCGGCGCGCGCTTCGCCGACTGGCCGAGCGATTTGCGCGGCAACAACGACATCCTGATCCTGTCGCAGCCCGACGCGGTGCGCCAACTGCATCTCGACTACTTTCGCGCCGGCGCCGACATCGTCTCCACCAACACGTTCTCCTCGACCCGGATCGCCCAGGCCGACTACGGCGCGCAGGAATTCGTCGCCGAGCTCAACATCACCGGTGCCCGCCTCGCCAAGGAGGCCGCGGCCGTCGCGGCGCGCGAGGACGGCAAGCCGCGCTTCGTCGCCGGCGCCATCGGCCCGACCAATCGCACCGCCTCGATCTCTCCGGACGTGAGCAATCCCGGGTTCCGCGCCATCTCGTTCGACGAGTTGCGCGAAGCCTATGGCGAGCAGGCGAGGGGGCTGCTCGAAGGCGGCGCCGACCTCCTGCTGCTCGAGACCGTGTTCGATACCCTCAACGCCAAGGCGGCGCTGTTCGCGATCGCCGAACTGTTCGAGGAGCGCGGCCAAGCGGTGCCGGTCATGGTGTCCGGAACCATCACGGACCTGTCGGGCCGCATGCTCTCGGGACAGACCCCGGAAGCATTCTGGATCTCGGTGCGTCATTCGGCGCCGTTCTCCATCGGGCTCAATTGCGCGCTGGGCGCCAAGGAGATGCGCGCCCACATTGCGGACCTCGCGCGGGTCGCCGACACCCTCGTCTGCGCCTATCCCAATGCCGGCCTGCCCAACGAGTTCGGCCTCTACGACGAGAGCCCCGAATACATGGCGGGCCTTCTCGCCGAATTCGCCGAGGCCGGTCTCGTCAACATCGTCGGCGGCTGTTGCGGCACCACGCCCGCGCACATCCGCGCCATCGCCGAGGCGGTGCGCGGCAAGCCGCCGCGCCGACCGCCCGATCCGCCGTCCGGCCTGCGGCTTTCCGGGCTGGAGCCGTTCGTGCTCACGCCCGAGATTCCGTTCGTCAATGTCGGCGAGCGCACCAACGTCACCGGCTCGGCGCGGTTTCGCAAGCTGGTCACCGCGGGCGACTATCCGGCCGCGCTGTCGGTCGCTCGCGACCAGGTGGAGAACGGCGCCCAGGTCATCGACGTCAACATGGACGAGGGCCTGCTCGACTCCGAGCACGCCATGACGACCTTCCTCAACCTCGTCGCTGCCGAGCCCGACATCGCGCGGGTTCCGGTGATGGTCAATTCCTCGAAGTTCAAGGTGATCGAGTCCGGGCTCAAATGCATCCAGGGCAAGTCGATCGTCAATTCGATCTCGATGAAGGAAGGCGAGGCGGAATTCATCCGCCAGGCCCAGATCGTTCGCCGCCACGGCGCCGCCGTGGTGGTGATGGCGTTCGACGAGCAGGGCCAGGCCGACACGTTCGCGCGCAAGACCTCGATCTGCCAGCGCGCCTACGACATCCTGGTCGGCACGGTGGGCTTTTCTCCCGACGACATCATCTTCGACCCCAACATCTTCGCGGTGGCCACCGGAATCGAGGAGCACAACGGCTACGGCGTCGCCTTCATCGAGGCGGCGCGCTGGATCCGGCAGAACCTGCCGGGCGCCCACGTCTCCGGCGGCGTCTCCAACCTGTCCTTCGCGTTCCGCGGTAACGAAGAAGTCCGCGAGGCGATGCACTCGGTGTTTCTCTATCACGCCATCAAGGCCGGCATGGACATGGGCATCGTCAATGCCGGTCAGATGGCGGTCTATGACGACATCAAGCCGGAGCTGCGCGAGGCCTGCGAGGACGTCGTGCTCAACCGCGATCCCGGTGCCGCCGATCGCCTGCTCGCCATCGCCGACCGCTATCGCGGCCAGAATCGCGACGTCAAGACCGTCGACCTCGCCTGGCGCGACTGGCCGGTCGACAAGCGCCTCGCCCACGCGCTCGTCCACGGCGTTGCCGACTACATCGAAGAGGACGTGGAGATTGCGCGGCAGGCCGCGACGCGGCCGCTCGACGTGATCGAAGGCCCGCTGATGGCCGGCATGAACGTGGTCGGCGACCTGTTCGGCACCGGCAAGATGTTCCTGCCCCAGGTCGTGAAGTCGGCGCGGGTGATGAAGCAGGCGGTCGCCTATCTGATGCCCTACATGGAGCAGGAGAAGGCGGGTGCCGGGCGCGGGCGCGGCGCCGGCCGGATCGTGCTCGCCACCGTCAAGGGCGACGTCCACGACATCGGCAAGAACATCGTCGGCGTCGTTCTTCAGTGCAACAATTACGAGGTGATCGATCTCGGCGTGATGGTACCGGCGGCGAAGATCCTCGAGGTCGCGAAGGCCGAGGACGCCGACATCATCGGGCTGTCCGGCCTGATCACGCCGTCCCTCGACGAGATGTGCCACGTCGCCGCCGAGATGGAGCGGCAGGGCTTCACCACGCCGCTGCTGATCGGCGGGGCCACCACCAGCCGGGTCCACACGGCGGTGAAGATCCACCCGAACTACCGGCGCGGCCAGGCCGTCTACGTGAACGACGCCAGCCGTGCGGTCGGCGTCACCTCGGCGCTGCTGTCGCGCGAGCAGCGCGGCGGCTACGTCGCCAATCTGCGCGCCGAATACGCCCGCATCGCCGACACCCATGCCCGCGGCGAGGAGCAGAAGCGGCGCGTCAAGCTCGCAGCCGCCCGCGCCAATGCGCTCAAGCTCGACTGGAGTGGGAGTTACCTCCCGACGCGCCCGCCGGCGCTCGGCGTCACCGGGCTGCCCGACGTGCCGCTCGCCGAGCTCGTCCCCTACATCGACTGGTCGCCGTTCTTCTCGACCTGGGAGCTCACGGGCAAATATCCGGCCATTCTCGACGACGACAAATACGGCAGCGCGGCGCGCGCGCTGTTCGACGATGCCCAGGCGATGCTCGCGCGGATCGTCGAGGAGAAGTGGTTCGGCGCCCGTGGCGTTGCCGGATTCTGGCCGGCCAATGCGGTGGATGACGATGTTCTCATCTATGGCGACGAGGGGCGTGAGACCCCGATCGCGGTGCTCCACACGCTGCGCCAGCAGCTCGCCCGCCGCGACGGCCGCGCCAACGTGGCGCTCGCCGATTTCGTCGCCCCGCGCGCGAGCGGCATCGCCGATTACATCGGCGCGTTCGTCGTCACCACCGGCATCGGCGAGGACGACATCGCGAACCGTTTCAAGGGCGCCAACGACGACTACTCCTCGATCATGGTCAAGGCGCTGGCGGATCGCCTCGCCGAGGCCTTCGCGGAGTTCCTGCACGCCAGGGTGCGCCGCAAGCTGTGGGCCTATGCCGCCGACGAGACGCTCGCGCCGCATGAGCTGATCGGCGAGAAATACCGCGGCATCCGTCCGGCGCCCGGCTACCCGGCGCAGCCCGACCACACTGAGAAGGCGGCGCTGTTCCGGCTGCTCGGCGGCGAGGCGGCGACGGGCGTGACGCTGACCGAGAGCTTCGCCATGTGGCCCGGCGCCTCGGTGTGCGGCCTCTATTTCAGCCACCCGCAAAGCCATTATTTCGGCGTCGGCAAGATCGAGCGCGACCAGGTCGAGGATTATGCCGCGCGCAAGGGCTGGAGCGCGGAAGAGGCGGAGCGGTGGCTCGCGCCGGTCCTCAACTATGACCCCGGCCTGAGCCGCGCCGCCGCGGAGTGAGCGGGAAAGCCGGCCCCTGAAAACGACGAACACCGGAGAGCTGGGGCTCTCCGGTGTCCGGCTTTTCCTCGCCGCTGGGACGGCGCCTGGCTATGATTCCACTTGGACCTTCGATTCTCAGAACGCGCCGATCAGAATTGCGCCGATGAACAAGAAGGCGACGCACACCGCCATGACGTTGAGCTTCAAAGTAATGTCCATGAGGGGGGCTCCATGGCCATTTACGATGAGGACAGTCTAGCAGAAAAAAGCAATTCGGCCAGACCGAAGCATGTTGCGTCGCAGTAAACGCGTCGTTCCTCGAAGCGCTTATCGTTAAAGCTCTGTTAAAACTCTTTTATTCGTTGCGGATGGAGTGAGCCCCACGCCCCTCTGCACTTCAACTCTTCTTGAAGCAGGGGCGTCACGTCTGCGCCGGCCGCGTATTGAAGCGATCGACATGCTTTTTTTGTCGGGTGCCCCAGCGCTCGACCGCGTCCGCATGCGAAGTTTTCGGTTAACCATAAGCACAGCGTCCCGCCCGGAGCGTTTAGAGTTGACAGGGCTTTAACACGCCGGCCCGCATGGTCTGCCCATGAGGCGTGGGGTTCGCTGGTCTCTCTTCGGTTCTTCCCTGATCGTGCTCGCGACGTTGTCCGGCTGCGCCCGCATGTGGTTCGCAGAGCGTGAACCGTGGCGGCGCGATGCGGAGATCGCGTGCCTGCAGTCCGGCGCGGTGAAGGAAGGTCCTTCCGTCACCATCGTCAGTGCGATCGACGGTCCCGGCACGTGCGGCGCGGATTATCCGCTGCGGGTCGGAGCGCTCGGCGAGCCGGAGGTGTCCGGCTTTGTCCAAGAGGTGCCGCGGCCGCCGGGCGCGGTGCAGGGCGCGCCGCCGCAGCCTCTCGCCGCTCCAAACTACTCGCCGAACTATTCGCCGGCGCGTTATCCGGCGCCGGCCTCGTCGACGGGAACCGGCAGCGTGCCGCTCTCGCTCGCGCCCCCCCTTCCGCCCGCGGCCGCGCCTCCGGTCGTGGTTCCGCTCGGCCGCCCGGCGAGCGCACTGCTCACCGCGGCGCCGGCGACGCTGACCCCGACGGCGACGCTCGCCTGTCCAGTGGTGTCGGTGCTCAATCGCTTCGTCAGCGAGCACGTCCAGCCGGCGGCGGTGCGCTGGTTCGGCCAGCCGGTGATGGAGATCAAACAGATCTCCGCGTATTCCTGCCGCGGCATGAATGGCAATCCGCGCGCGAGCATCTCCGAGCACGCGTTCGGCAACGCACTCGACATCGCCGCCTTCACCCTCGCCGACGGGCACCGCATCACGGTCAAAGACGGCTGGCACGGCAGCCCCGAGGAACAGGGCTTTCTGCACGACGTGCAGGGCGCGGCATGCGAGATGTTCACCACGATCCTGGCGCCGGGTTCCAACGCCTACCACTACGATCATATTCACGTCGACCTGATGCGCCACGCCAGCGGGCGTGTCATCTGCGAGCCCGATGCGATTCCGGGCGAAGTGGCGGCGGCGCGCGCCGGCGGCCGCTACGCGCGGCCCGGAGGGTTGGGGGTAACGGGGGCCATCGGCAAGCCGCGCGCCCAGGCCGGTCGCTTGTAGTCCGGCAGGGCGTTCCAACCTTTGCGAGTAGCGAGGGGTTGGGCGAGGCGGGGCCGCGGTGGAGACGGTTACGCCCGATTTTGCTGGCAGCGCCTTCCCCACGGACCCACCCCACGGGGTGGGCAGAGAGCCGGGTTTCGGCCCCCCAGGGCTGCGACACGGTGCGACACCCCTTATTTCGGCGCCGGGGAACACCAATATAGGGTAGGCTTTCGGCCTGACCGTCCACTAGGGCGGCAGCCGTTTCCGGGAGAGAACCTCATGTTTCGCTTTGGTTTACGTGCCCTGATTGCGACGCTGGCGGTGGCCGCGACGCTCGCCGTCGTGGCTGCGCCCGCCGATGCGCGCATCGGCGGTGGATTCAGTTCGGGCAGTCGTGGCGGCCGCAGCTTTTCGGCGCCGCCGTCGACTTCGACGGCGCCCTCCGCATCGCCGTTCCAGCGCAGCACTGCGCAGCCCGGCGCCTCCGGGATCGGCCAGCAGTCGCGCGGCGGCATGTTCGGCGGGCGCGGCTTCCTCGGCGGCGGCCTGATGGGTGGCTTGGCGGCAGGATTCCTGGGCGCCGGCCTGTTCGGCCTGCTGTTCGGCGGCAGCCTGTTCGGCGGGCTGGGCGGTATCTTCTCGTTCCTCGGCTTGGTGCTCCAGGTCGGCCTGATCGCCTTCATCGCCATGGCGCTGTGGCGCTACTTCCAGCGCCGCAACCAGCCGTCCTATGCCGGTGGCGGCATGTACCGTGACGCCTCTGGTGGTGGCCTTGGCGGCGGTCTCGGAGCGGGCCTTGGCGGCGGCTTGGGATCGGGCGCGGGCAATCGGCCGCTGAGTGGTCCGGCGCAGCGCAGCGACAGCGTCGGCATTGCCGGCAGCGACTACGAGGCCTTCGAGCGGGCGCTCGGCGACGTCCAGGCGGCTTACAGCAACGAAGATATCGGCGCGCTGCGTTCGCGGGTAACGCCGGAAATGCTGTCCTACTTCTCCGAGGACCTGGCGCAGAACGCGAGCCGTGGAGTCATAAACCGGGTATCCGACGTGAAGCTTCTCAACGGCGACCTTTCCGAGGCGTGGCGCGAGGGTTCTACCGACTACGCGACCGTCGCCTTGCGATTCTCGCTCCACGATTGGATGGTGGATCGCGCCACCGGCCGGGTCGTCGAAGGCGATCCGGCGCGGCCTCAGGAGGTCACCGAGTTCTGGACTTTCCGCCGGAGTGCCGGCGCGCCGTGGATTTTGTCGGCGATCCAGCAGGTGTAAGAGCCGCAGGTGTAACTACCCCGGGTGTAAGCCCAGGCGTCACTGCCTTAAGTGTGAACGGGCTGTAACCCTAATGTCACGGTGTTTACCCTCCCTGCACCACAGGGAGGGTTTTTTGTTACCTGAATGAACCTTCAGGTGTAAGGCCCAGACAGAAGCGCGTATCGGCCATCCTGGAGGGGTTCATGACCCGGTTTCGCACCCGTCTCATCACTGCTGCCGGCGTTGCTGCCGTGCTGTTCGCGATGGCGACTTTGGCGGCCATGCAGACCGCGGACTCGCAGCCGATGGGCGCGAGGGGCGTCGGTCTGGCGAGCGGGGCAGTGGCCGGCTGTCGCCCTGCCGCCGAGCGGTGGGACGATGCCGGCTACTACCAGACTGAATATGCCCGCCAGCATTGCGAACCCGTCGTCCCGACGCCCTGAGCTCTCTTCGAGTCTCTAGCTCTGGGCCTTGTCCGGAGCGCCGTAGCCGCCGGCGGTCGGCGTCTGAATGATCACCGCCTCGCCGGCGTCGAGAGTGGTGGCGTCGGCGCCCTTGAGCCGCTCCATGCGTCCGTCGTTACGGCGTACCCAGTTCTCGCCGACCTGACCCGCGCCTCCGCCGGCAAGTCCGAACGGCGGCACGATGCGATGGCCCGACAGGATCGTGCACTCCATCGGCTCGAGGAAGCGGATGGTCCGGCGCACCCCGTCGCCGGCGTTCCAGCGGCCGCGCCCGCCGGAGCCTGTGCGGATGTGGAAGTCCTCCAGCAGCACCGGGTAGCGGAACTCGAGCACCTCCGGATCGGTGAGGCGCGTGTTGGTCATGTGGGTGTGCACGGCGTCGGTGCCGGGAAAGCCGGGACCCGCCGGCGAACCGGAGCAGATCGTCTCGTAATACTGATATTGCGCATTGCCGAAGTTGAGATTGTTCATGGTGCCCTGGGCCGCGGCGAGCGCGCCCAGCGCGCCGAACAGGGTGTCGGTCACCGCCTGGCTGACCTCGACATTGCCGGCCACCACGGCGGCCGGATACTCCGGCGACAGCATCGACTGCTTCGGGATGATGATGTTGATCGGCCGTAGGCAGCCGGCGTTGAGCGGGATCTCGTCGTCGACCATCACCCGGAACACGTAGAGCACTGCCGCCCGGGTGACCGGCTCCGGGGCGTTGAAGTTGGTCGGCTGCTGCGGTGAGGTGCCGGTGAAATCCACCGTCGCCTCGCGCTTCTCCTTGTCGACGGTGATCCTGACCTTGATCACCGTGCCCTGGTCCATTGCGTAGGAAAACTCGGAGTCGTGCAGCCGGTCGATCACCCGCCGCACGCTCTCGGCGGCGTTGTCCTGCACGTGCTGCATGTAGGCCCGCACCACCGGCAGGGTGAAGTGGGCCGTCATTTTGCGCAGCTCCTGGGCGCCCTTTTCGTTGGCCGCGATCTGGGCCTTGAGGTCGTTGATGTTCTGCACCGGGTTGCGCACCGGATACTTGGCGCCCGTCAGCAGCGCCAGGAGCTCCGGCTCGCAGAAACGGCCGCGGTCGACGAGCTTGAAGTTGTCGATGTAGACGCCTTCCTCCTCGATGGTGGTGGCGTTGGGCGACATCGATCCCGGCGACACCCCGCCGACGTCGGCATGGTGGCCACGGCTCGCGACCCAGAACAGGATGTCGCGGCCGGCGTCGTCGAACACCGGCGTGCACACCGTGATGTCGGGCAGGTGGGTGCCGCCGTTATAGGGCGCATTGATCACATAGACGTCGCCTGGCGCGATTCGGCCGGCGTTCTCGCGGATGATGGTCTCGACCACGCGGTCCATCGAGCCGAGATGCACCGGGATGTGCGGGGCGTTCGCCACCAGGGTGCCGTCATGGGCGAAGGTCGCGCAGGAGAAGTCGAGCCGCTCCTTGATGTTGACGGAGTAGGCCGTGTTCTGCAGCGCGACGCCCATCTGCTCGGCGATCGACATGAAGAGATTGTTGAACACCTCCAGCATCACCGGGTCGGCCTTGGTCCCGATGGCATGGGCGCGGACCGCGGGCGTGCTGCGCGTGAGGACGAGGTGGTCCTTCGCCGTCACCTCGGCCTGCCAGCCGTTCTCGACGACGATCGTCTGGTGCGGCTCGATGATGATCGCCGGGCCCGCCACGCGGTGTCCGGGCGCAAGCTGGTCGCGGGTGTAGACGGCTGCGTCCTGCCAGGCGCCGGCGGAGAAGAACCGCGTGCGCCGCGCGGGCTCCGGAAGCGACGCCGTCGTGGGTGCGGACACCGGCTCGGAGAATTTCGCGCCGCCGCCGATCGCCTCGATCGAGACCGCCTCGACCATCAGGAGCTTGCTGTCGTCGACGAAGCCGAACCGGGCCCGGTGCGCGGCCTCGAACGCCGTCTTGAGCGCTGCGAGCGTCGGCCCCGCGGACGGCTGCGTCGCCGCGCCGTCGAGCGTGTAGGCCGGCACCACCAGCGCCGCGTCGGTTCCCGCATAGCGAATGTGCGCGCGGACCTGCACGGTGATGTCCTGCACCGCGACGCCCTGTCCCACGACCTCGGCGCGCGCCTCCGCACCGCGCCGGCCGCCCACGGCGAGGATGTCCGCGAGCGCAGCGTCGCCGAACGGCGCTTCGATAGCCTGCTCGCGGGTGGCGCGGATGTCCGCAAGGCCCATGCCATAGGCCGACAGCAGCGACGACAGCGGATGGATCAGCACCTTCGTCATGCCGAGCGCGTCGGCGACGAGGCAGGCGTGCTGGCCGCCGGCGCCGCCGAAGCAGTTGAGCGCGTAGCGGGTCACGTCGTAACCGCGCTGCACGGAAATCTTCTTGATCGCATTGGCCATGTTCTCGACCGCGATCCTGATGAAGCCGTCGGCGATCTCTTCCGCCGTGCGACTGCCATCCACTTCGCGGCCGAGCTTTGCGAAGCCCGCGCGGACGGCGTCGGCGTCGAGCGGCTGGTCCTGGTGCGGCCCAAAGATCTTCGGGAAGAAATCCGGCACCAGCTTGCCGACCATCACATTGGCGTCCGTCACCGCAAGCGGCCCGCCGCGGCGATAGCAGGCCGGGCCGGGATTGGCGCCGGCGCTGTCCGGTCCGACCCGGAACCGGGCGCCGTCGAAGTGGAGCACCGATCCGCCGCCGGCCGCCACCGTGTGGATCAGCATCATCGGCGCCCGCATCCTCACGCCGGCGACTTCGGTCTCGAACGCGCGCTCATACTCGCCGTCGAAATGGGATACGTCCGTCGAGGTGCCGCCCATGTCGAAGCCGATGAGGTGGTCGAGGCCGGCTTCCCGGCCGGTCTGCGCCATCCCGACGACGCCGCCGGCGGGGCCCGACAGGATCGCATCCTTGCCCTGGAACAGATCGGCTGCCGTGAGCCCGCCGGACGACATCATGAACATCAGCCGGGGCGCTTCACCTCTCGCCGCGTGCGGGAGGTCGGCCGCATCTTTGTGGCCGGGTGAGGGGGCCTCGCCGATCGTACGAACGTCGGAAGCTCGGACGTGGTGAGGCGCTTCCTCACCCCGACCCTCTCCCCGCGTGCGGGGAGAGGGGGAAGAAACTGAATCCTTGGTGCCTCCCAGCGCGCGCGCGACCTGGGCCACGTAGCGCCGCAGGATCGGGGACAGGTAGGCATCGACCACCGTGGTGTCGCCGCGGCCGACGAGCTTGATGAGCGGCGAGACTTCATGGCTCACCGAGACCTGAAGGAAGCCCATGCTGCGCGCCAGCGCCGCGACTTCGCGTTCATGAGCGGGATGGTGGTAGCTGTGCATGAACACGATGGCCGCCGCATGGATGCCGTCGGCGCGCGCGCGTTCGAGGTCGGCGCGCACGGCTGCGAGGTCGGGCTTCGCTTCGACGGTGCCGTCGGCACGCACGCGCTCGGCGACCTCGATGACGCGCTCGAACAGCATCTCCGGCTTGACGATGTGGCGCGCGAAGATCCGTGGCCGCGCCTGGTACCCGATCTTGAGGGCGTCGCGGAAGCCCCTGGTGGTGACGAGGACGGTGCGGTCGCCCTTGCGCTCGAGCAACGCGTTGGTGGCGACCGTGGTCCCCATCTTGATGGCGCCGATTCGGCCGGCCGGGATCGGCTCGCCCGGCGCGAGGCCGAGAAGATCGCGGATGCCCTGCACCGCGGCGTCGGCATAGGCTTCCGGATTTTCCGACAGCAGTTTGTGCGCGGTGAGAGTGCCGTCGGGCCGGCGTGCCACCACGTCCGTGAAGGTGCCGCCGCGGTCGATCCAGAAATCCCAAGCCTGCATTGATGATCCTGCCGTTCGCCGGGCGTCGATCCGATGGGGGTCGCGCCGTCTTCAAATGTCGCCGATCGTGAGCAAATGTCTTGCCGGAAAACTGCAACCTTCCGGGACCATGCCCGCATGACGGCCGTTGTCTTATGCGGTCCGGGCGCGAATTACCATTGGACAACGGGTCGATGGGATGCTCGGCTGCGGGTTCACGGCAGGCAAGGAGCGCGTCATGCAGACGGTCGATCGCAACGGGTTGCATGGGAGCCCGCTCGCCACGGGCATCGACGTGCGGCTCGCCAGCCGTGCGGGCGGCTTTGCCGGACACACCACCGGGCTCGCCCACGGTTTCGTCCAGGGCAATCTCGCCATCCTGCCGCGCGACTGGGCGGAAGATTTCCTGCGCTTCTGCGTCGCCAATCCGAAAGCCTGTCCGGTGCTCGGCGTCTCCGATCCCGGCGACCCCCACATCCCGCTGCTCGGTGCCGACCTCGACATCCGCACCGACCTGCCGCGCTACCGGGTGTGGCGCGACGGGGAAGTTGTGGCGGAACCGACCGACATCCGCGCGGTGTGGCGCGACGATCTCGTCGCCTTCGTGATCGGCTGCTCATTCACCTTCGAGGAGCCGCTGTTGCAGGCCGGTCTCGCGATCCGCCATCTCGACGAGGGCTGCTGCGTCTCGATGTACCGCACCAGCATCGCGACCCAGCCGGCCGGCCGCTTCCACGGGCCGATGGTGGTGTCGATGCGCCCGTTCAAGCCGGCCGACGCCATCCGCGCGATCCAGATCACCTCGCGGCTGCCGGCCGCCCATGGCGCGCCGGTCCATATCGGCCATCCCGAAAGCATCGGCATCGCCGATCTCGCCAAGCCCGACTACGGCGATGCCGTGCCGATTGCGGCCGACGAGCTGCCGGTGTTCTGGGCGTGCGGGGTGACGCCGCAGGCGGCGATCGTCGCCGCCGGTCCGCCCTTTGCGATCACCCACGCACCGGGTGCGATGCTGGTGACGGACCTGCGGAACGCGGCGCTGGCGGCGTTCTGACGGCGTGCGCGCGGTTGCGATACGGGACACCTGCGCGCCATAGCTGCGAAGCCGGTCATTTTGGGCATCCGAAGGCCGCGAGCGCTTCGGGCGATCACGCGACCGCCTTGGGGTCGGCCGCCTCGGCCAAGCTCCCGGGATGGGCCGGGTCGGAGAAAGTGCCCGGGGCATTTTCCGCGGCGCGCCGCGCGAGATCCAGGTCGTGCCAGTCCCGCGCGAGCGTCAGCAGGGCGCGCTGGAAACGCATGAACATCGCGGTGGTCGGACCATCCATGTCTTCGACCGGACCGGCGACGTCGAGTACGAGGTTCAAGGAGCGGTAGCGGTCGACCGGGTCCTTGAGCAGGTCGGCCAGCGTGGTGATCGCTTCGTTGCCGGCAAACTGCACGATCAGCGATTGCTCGTAGATCATGTGGCTGCGGACCTCGGGGGTCATCGTATTGAAGGGCGGCCGCGAGTGGAGCAGCTTGTCCGAGCGCTCGAGCCGGTCGCGCCGCACCGCGCCGCGGGCGCGGGCGAGCAGGATCAGCATCCGGATCACGCCTTCGGCATAGCCGCCGAGCTTTGCCCGCCGGATCGCCTGCTGGACGTGAGGAAACTTGCTGATGTCATGGGATTGGGGCCGGGCGTGCCGAGCGGCGCCGAGCCGCTTCATCCACGGCGTGGCATAGAGACCGTAAAACGAGATTTCGATCGCGGCGTCCCGCACGTCCCGATACAGGTCCCAGCCCTGCTCGATGATGTCGGCCTGCAGCCCTTCGAGCTTCACGAACGGATTGTCCTCGTCGGCCGGCGTGCGGCGCGTGCGGACCTTCGCGGCCGCCTCCGTGAGGTCGGAGAACAATGGATTGCGATGGGAGAAGAACGCGTGCTGCTGGCGCATCGGGTGCAGGCGCCGGCGCGCCTCGGCCGCCGCCGGCGTCACCATCGCGGTAATCAGCGGCTGCAGCGTCAATTCGTAGGTCTTGGTCGCCCACTCCGACAGGCCGGCGACGGCGGCGAATTCGGCTTCCTCGTCGCCGTCGTCGAGCTTGCGGATGTCGTCGATGGTGCGGGCCTCGAACGACACCTCGTAGAGGTCCGCCGCCTTGGTGATCAGCATTTCGTAGAGGCCCGGCGCCAGCAACTTCGATCGTCTTCACCACCGAGCCGATCTGCTCGTGCTGCTTGTTGGCGACCTGGGCCGATACGAAGATGCCGAGATGGCCGATGCTGTCGTGAAGCGTGTACACGATGACGTGGCCGTGGGCCTCGAGCTCGCGATTGGACGGATAAAGATCGACGATCCAGTTCAGCGCCTGCTGCGGCGGCGTGATGTTGTCGCCGTGGGACGCGAACACGACGACCGGCGTCTCGATCCGGGTGAGATCGATCGGCGTACCGTCTTCGAGGAACGCCTCGCCGCGGGTGAGCCTGTTGCCGATGAACAGGTTCTCCACGATCCACCGGATCTCGCCGGCGTTCATGAAGTAGAAGCCGGACCACCAGCGCTCGAAATCGAGAAACCGCGGCGCTTCGCTGTCCACCCTGGCGAACAGGTCAAAGTTCTTACGGAACCAGGTCTTGCCGGGATTCAGCTGCTCGAAGTTGAGCACCAGGTTGGCGCCGTCGAACCGTCCGTCGCCGAGATCGGAGGCCAGCAAAGCCGGCACCGCGCCCCCGGCGAGGCCGCCGAAGTAGCGCAGCGGATTGCGGCCCTTCGCTCCGGCCCAGTAGGACAGCGGCGCGCCTGCGATCACCACCGGTCCGGTCAGATCGGGATGCGTGGCGGCGAGAATCATGGTGGCCCAGCCGCCCTGGCAGTTGCCGGTCACCAGCGGCTTGGGGCTGTGCGGGTGGCGCGCCTGCACCTCCTGCAGGAAGACCGCTTCCGCCGCGCACACGTCGGCGAGGGTCTGGGCCGGCTCGGGCGCGGGGAAAAAGATCACGAAATAGACGGGGTGTCCGAATTTCAGCGCGACGCCGACTTCGGATTCGCTCTTGAAGCCGCCGATCCCGCTGCCGTGTCCGGCGCGCGGATCGATGATCACCCAGGGCCGTGAATCCGCAACCGGCGGCATGGTCCCGTCCGGCGGCAGAATGCGCACCAGCGCATAATTGACGGCGCGGTCGAGCGTGCGGCCATCGACGATCATTTCGTAGTCGAACGCGAGGACCGGCTTGAACTCTTCCTTCTCGCGGGCGGCGCAGGCGTCGCCCCGTTGGCACAGCGTTTCGAGGAACAGCACCCAGCGCTGACCGAAATCCCGCAGATACTGGGAGAATTCGTCGCCGAGCTTGGGCGCCAGCAGCCTCGGCATGAGCGTTTGGAACGCGGTCTGCGTCGCCAGCATCGATTCCGTCTGGGTGCGCGCGATCGTCTCGCCATGCTGCATGGCGAGCCTTGCGACGAGCGGCGCCTGGGCGAAGGCATCGGCCCAACTCTCGTGGAATGTGCGCAGCGCCCTCTGCGGCTGTTCGCAGAAGGCGTCGCCGCCGGCCAGCATCTCAGCCCACCACATGATAACCCCCGTCGATGTAGTGGATGCCGCCGGTGACATTGGCCGCCTCGGTGCTCGCCAGGAAAGCCGCGTAGGCGCCGACATCCGCGATGGTGGCGAGGTGCTGGGTCGGCGCCCGCGCGGCGGCCTCGTCAAGCAGCGCGTCGAAGTGCCCGATGCCGGAGGCCGCGCGTGTCCGCAGCGGCCCCGGCGACAGGGCGTGAACCCGGATGCCCTTCCGTCCCAGATCGGCCGCCATGTAGCGCGTGACCGATTCGAGCGCGGACTTCACCGGCCCCATGATGTTGTAATGCTCGACCACCTTTTCAGCCCCGAAGAACGACATCGTCATGCAGATTCCGCCTTCGGCCATCAACGGTTCGGCGCACCGCACCATTCGGATGAACGAGTAGACCGAGATGTCCATCGCGGTGATGAAGCCGTCATGCGAGCAGTCGACGACGCGCGATTGCAGGTCTTTCCTGGGGCAGAAGGCGATCGAATGCAGGCAGATGTCGATCCGTCCCCAGACCTCGCGGACGCGGTCGAACACGGTGTCGAACTGGTCGGGCTCGCGCACGTCCAGCGGCAGGATGATGTCGGCCCGGAGCTTCTCGGCGAGCGGACGGACGTAGGATTCCGCCTTTTCGTTCTGGAACGTGATGGCAAGGTCTGCGCCCTGGGCGCGGAACGCCGCGGCGCAGCCGAAGGCGATGGAGTCCTCATTGGCGATGCCGATCACAAGCGCTTTCTTGCCGGCCAGAGAGAACACACGGTGCCTCGTGCACAGTGACGCCCGCGGCAGGGGATGCCGTGAACCGCGGCGTCGGCGATTGCGGTGAACAGGGCGCAAGCTTGCGGGGGCAAGGTCGCACGCGTTCTCTCCAATCACCGATCAACACGACAGCAGCATGACGCCCCCCATCGGATTGTCGCGCCCAACGGCCGCCCGCCGCGGCCGACCATCCGAAGGCCGCGCGGCGCCGGGCTTACGGCGAACGCGGCGCCGTGAGCAAGCTCCGGGAGAGGCTGACGAGGTTCTGCGGGCGAACGCGGATGACGCCGCCGCGCGGGCTGTCGATGTCCGCGATGAGGAAGAACGCGATCGACACGGTGAGCGGCAGGACCAGAAAAAACACCGCGCCGGGCCGACGGGCGTGGTAGCCGAGCAGCAGATTGCAGCCGATCGCGATGGTCCCCATCAGCGCCCAGGCCGCGATCGGAATCCTGTTCCACCATGACGCCTGCGTGAAGCCCTGCGCATTCAGGACATCGTTCATGCCGGACACCGCGAGCGCCACCACCGGCGTCGGCTGCGCCGCGGCCGCCGTCTGGACCGCGGACCACAGCTCGGCCTGCAGCTTCGCCGTCTCGGCGCCGATCTGCCCGAGCTCGCGCGCGTCGCGGACGGTGTAGAACAGGATGCGCTGGTCCAGATACCTCGCGAGCGTTTCGCGCATCCGTGCCTTATCGGCGGCCGGCAGCAGACCGGCCCGGACCCATTCGGTGCCGATCGCGTTGGCTTCCGCCTCCTCGTAGTTCTTGCGCTGGTCGTAGCGGTTCACCGCCATCGAGAAGGTGAAGCCGACGATCAGCGCGAGCAGGGTGAGGGTGGCGGCGAGCACGTCGCCGAAATCCGCCCGCTCTTCGCCCGGGAGCGCGGCCTGTCTCCGGCGCAGGCGGTCGCCGAGCTGGGCCGCCAGCCACAGCACGAGCAGGGCCGCCGCAAAGACGATCAGCGGGAAGTCGAAAACGTCATACGTCATCGGTCCATCCGTACGTCGGACCACGAAAAGCGCAAGGCGTGATCAGCCTTCGCCGGCCTCCGCGGCGGCGAGCTTGGCGCGCCAGTCGGCGCGCTTGCGCACGGCGGAGATGAAAGCGAGCAGCAGCAGCACGCCGGAGATGGCGAACAATACCAGCGCGATCGGCCGGGAAAAGAAGATCGTCCAATGGCCGTTCGACATGATCAGCGACTGCCGCAGGCTCAATTCGAAGGTCGGCGAGATCACGAGGCCGAGCACGAGGGGCGCGGGGTCGAGGCCGAATTTTCGCAGCACATAGCCGAGCGCGCCCATGATCAGCATGATCCAGACGTCGACGATCGAATTGTTCACCGTGTAGACGCCGATCACGCAGAACATGATCACCAGCGGATAGAGGTAGCTGTAGGGGATCCGCAGCACGTTCACGAACAACCCGACCAGCGGCAGGTTCAGCAGCAGCAGCAGCACGTTGCCCACATACATCGAGGCGACGAAGCCCCAGAACACGTCGGGGTGCTCGTTGACGAGCTGTGGGCCGGGCTGGATGCCGTGGACGATCAGCGCCGCCATCAGCACCGCGGTCACCGGGCCGGTCGGCAGGCCGAGCGCGAGCATCGGCACGAACGCCCCGGTGGAAGCCGCGTTGTTGGCGGATTCCGGTCCGGCGACGCCGGCCACCGCGCCGTTGCCGAACTCTTGCGGATGCTTCGACAGCCTGCGCTCGACCGCATAGGACAGGAAGCTCGAGATGATGTGCGCCGAGCCGGGGGTGAGCCCGACCAGGAAGCCGAGCACGCTGCCGCGCGCGATCGGCCACGCGGATTGCCGCCACTCCCGGCGGTTCGGCAGGAGCTCCCGCAGCTTGGGCGCGATCACCTGGCCGACGACGTTGGCGCTCGGCGTCGACAGGATCTCGCCGAGCCCGAACAGCCCGACCGCGACCGGCACGATGCCGATGCCGTCGCCGAGTTCGGCGATGTCGAACGAATAACGGAAATGTCCGGTGAGATTGTCGATGCCGATGGTGCCGAGCAGCAGGCCGACCGCCGCCATGAGCAGCGTGCGCGGCAGCGAGGTCGACGACATGTAGGCGAGGAAGATGAGGCCGAGCACAAGCAGTGCAGTGTATTCCGGCGGCCCGAACCGCAGCGCGAATTCGGCGAGCGGCGGTGCGATCAGGGTGAGCATCAGCACCCCGAACGTGCCGGCGATCCACGAGCCGACCGCGGCGATGCACAGCGCGGCGCCGGCGCGGCCTTTCTTCGCCATGGCATAGCCGTCGATGCAGGTCATCACCGACGACGCCTCGCCGGGGATCCGCATCAGGATCGAGGTGGTCGAGCCGCCGTACTGGGAGCCGTAATAGATGCCCGCCAGCATCACGATCGCCTTGGTGGCGTCGAGGCCGAACGTCACCGGCAGCAGGATGCTGATGCCGGACAACGGCCCGATCCCCGGCAGCACGCCGACCAGCGTGCCGACCAGGCAGCCGAGAAATCCGTACCACAGCACATCCGGCCGCAACGCGACGGAGAAGCCGAGCATCAGGCTGTCGATGGTGGTGCTGTGCACGGCTATCAAAAACCGAGCAGGCCCTGTTCCAGCGGCGTCTTGAGCGCCACCGTGAACAGGGCATAGGTCGAGAGGGTGACGCCGAGGCTGAAGGCGGCGGCGGCCAGGAGATTGCGTCCTTCGAGCGCGACGAGGACGAACAGCAGCAGGGACATGGTAATGATGAAGCCGAGCGTGGTGTAGAGCGCGACCGCGACGGCGGTAATGGCGAAAACGCGGGCGGCGTGCGGCAGCTCGCTCCAGCCGATGGCGGCGAACGGCTGGCTCGCGCCGGCGCGGACGATCAGCAGCACGCCGAACAAAATCATCAGCGCGCAAATCAGCGTCGGCATCATGCCGGCGCCCGGGAACGCCACCGTGCCGACAGGCAGATCGCCGCTCGCCGCGATCACTGCGATCGCCGCCGCAATGGCGAGAGCGCCGGCGACATGGTCAACCCGCAACGTCATGATGTTGCTTCCGCCTGCCCATCCTCGTCCCCTGAATCCACAGTCCCCTGCAGCCGTGTCCAATCGCACGCGTCGGCGTGTTCACTCCCTCACCCCACGCGCGGGGTGAGGGTCGGGATGAGGGGTATTCCCTTATGCCGAGCTTTTGACGCTCAGGCTCGTGGAAAGGCCCCCTCACCCGGCGCTGAAGAACGCGCCGACCTCTCCCCGCACGCGGAGAGAGGTCATTCCCCGCGGTGCTGCGCCGTGCCTACCTCGTCCCTCTTGAGAGGCAATCCCATTCCTTATCCCTCGACGCGGCCGATGGTGCGCACCGCGTCCTCGATGCGCTTGGCATCGGCGTCCCAGAAGACCTTGAACTCGGGCTGGTCCTGGTAGTCGACGTCCTGGCCGATATTGGCCATCAGCTCCTTGAACTTCGGGGTGGTCGCGGCGTCTCGGGTGAAGGCGCGGATCTTGTCGACGATGGGCGCCGGCGTTCCCTTGGGTGCGAACAGCCCGACCCAAAGATAGTATTCGAGGTCATAGCCGAGTTCGTTCATGGTCGGGACGTCGGGCAGGGCGTGGGAGCGCTTCGCCCCGAACGAGGCGAGCGCGCGCGCCTTGCCGCCCTTGATCTGGCCGATGCAGGCGGCGATCGAGGACACCAGCGCCTGCGAATTGTTGCCGATCAGCGCGGTGAGCGCCGGTCCGCCGCCATTGGTCGGCAGATGGCGCAGCTTGATTCCCGCCGCCTTCATGTAGAGCGCCATCGGCAGGTGCAGCGCGCCGTAAAGGCCGGACGACGAGAAGATGATCTCGTTCGGACGCTTGAGCGCGTCGTCGGTGAATTCCTTGAGAGTCTTGTAGGGCGTCTGGTCGTTGACGATCAGCACGCAGGGATCGGCGATGAAGCGGGCGATCGGGATGAAATCGTCGCGGGTGAATTTGGGCTGGCGGCCGAACAGCTTGTCGACCTCGGTGAAGCCGGAGATCGAGACGATGTGGAGGAGCAGCGTGTAGCCGTCCGGCTTGGCGTGTGCGGCGACCTGGGCGCCGACTGCGCCGGCGGCGCCGGCCTTGGTGTCGATCACCGCCGGCTGCTTGATGATCGGCTCGAGCACCGCCGCGAAAGGACGGCCGACGACGTCGGCGGCGCCGCCCGGCGGAAACGGGTTGATGAAGGTGATGGCGCGGGAGGGATAGTTCTCCTGAGCCGGACTCAGGGTCGGAACGAGGCTCGCGGCCGTCGTGCCGAGCACGAAACTGCGTCGGTCCATGGACTTCCTCCTGGCTTTTGCGGTGACACTAGCCGCAGCGGCGAAGGGAGGCAACGCGACAAGAGCACCCTGGCGGAAGGGGCGTGCGTTCGTTGGAACAGGGCGAGCCGCGGTCGTGCCGAGGCGTGGCTCGGCTCCCGCTCGGCACCACCGTCGACATGCGGATCAGAACTGCGATCCGCATGTCGACGTGTGTCGCCGGTGATCCATCGTGCCTCCGAGGACGCGAGGATCGCCACGGCGTCGCCGATGTCGTCGGACTGCGCGAGCCGCTTCCCTGACGTCACATCGCCGAGGCCATCACCTCGGGCTGGCGGCCCTTGGCTTCGGCGGCTTCGAAGTTGAGTTCGATCTTGACGCCGTTGGGGTCGTGGAGAAACAGCTGGTAGAGCCCCAGGTCGTTGACCCGGCGCTCCTTGAACGCGACGCCCTTCTTGTTGAAATGCTCGATCATCTCGAGCAGCCCGGTGGCGCGGAAGGCGACGTGGTCGACGACGCCGGAACCCGAGGTCGCCGTCGATTCCTGGCCGAGATACTTGAGCCGGTTTTCGGAGGCTTTGGCGCCGCCATGGGTGAGGTGCAGCACGTCGGTGTCGCCGACATAGAGCCAGTAGACCGGGAACTTGAAATCCGGCGCCGGCCCGACCCGCATGCCGAGCACGTCGACGAACCAATCCTTGGTCTTCTCCAGGTCTTCGGTCTGGATCAGAAAGTGCTGCAAATGATGAAGCGGCATGGCATGTCTCTCCTGACACTGGTTCGGTCTTCGAGCCCGTCGAGTAGCTAACTCCGTCCATCGGTCCCGACAAGTCCATCGGGCCCAGACGTCGTGGAGGTATGTTTCCATGCCCGCCTATTGGGTTGCCCGCTCCCGCATCATCGATCCCGTCGAATACAAGAAGTACACCGACCAGGTGCCCGCCATCATCGCCAAGTATGGCGGCAAGGTGCTCGCCCGCGGCGGTCGCTTCCAGATCATGGAGGGGCCGGACAAATTCCAGCGCTTCGTGGTGATCGAGTTTCCGACCCTCGAGCAGGGCGTCGCCTGCTTCAAATCCAAGGAGTACGACGCCGCCGCGGCGTTCCGTCGCGCCGGTGCCGGCGAAGTCGAGACGATCATCGTCGAAGCTGGCGACGCCACGCCGCAGTGACGCCCGGCCGGTCCGCCGTCGCGGGCGCTGGCGCAGCGCGGCGGATTGGCACTAAGATGCGATACAACAAGAAGACTTCGAACCGAAAGACTTGACGCGGTCCTGGCACAGCCAGGTGCGATCAGGGCGAAGGATCCCAGTGGAGGAACGCAATGGTTTCCCGATTCACATCATTGATTTCGGCGGCGTCGGCGGCCGCCATCGCGGCCGTCATGGCCCTTTCGGCCGGCGGCGCGGCGGCGCAGTCCGGCGAGCCGATCAAGATCGGCTTCAGCATGGCGATGACCGGCGGCCTCGCCGCCAACGGCAAGTCGGCACTCCTCGCCCATAAAATCTGGGAGGAAGACATCAACGCCAAGGGCGGCCTGCTCGGGCGTCCGGTCAAGCTCATCTATTACGATGACCAGAGCAATCCGGCGACGGTGCCCGGCATCTACACGAAGCTGCTCGACGTCGACAAAGTCGACCTCCTGATCAGCCCCTATGCGACCGCCCAGATCGCGCCGGCGATGCCGATCGTGATCCAGCGCAACAAGGTGTTCATCGGGCTGCTCGGCCTCGCGGTGAACACCGAGTTCAACTACCCGAATTACTTCGCCATGATCCCCTCCGGGCCGGATCCGAAGCCGTCGTTCACCAAGGGCTTCTTCGACACCGCGATGGCGCAGACGCCGAAGCCGCAGACGGTGGCGATCGTCGCCGCCGACCAGGAGTTCTCCCGCAACGCCTCCGACGGCGCCCGCGAGAATGCCAAGAAGGCCGGGCTGAAGATCGTCTACGACAAGAGCTATCCGCCCTCGACCACCGATTTCGCCCCGATCGTGCGGGCGATCGCGGCGACCAACCCCGATCTCCTGGTGCTGTGCTCCTACCCGCCGGATTCGGTCGGGCTGGTGCGCTCGATCAACGAGATCGGCTTCAAGCCCAAGATGGTCGGCGGCGCCATGGTGGGCCCGCAGGCGACGGCGCTCAAGACCCAGCTCGGCCCGGCGCTCAACGGCTTCGTCAATTACGACTTCTGGCTGCCGGTGCCCAAGCTGATGTTCCCGGGCGTCGAGGATCTGCTCAAGAAGTACCAGGCGCGCGCCGCGGCCGAGGGCGTCGACCTGCTCGGCTATTACATGGCGCCGTGGGCGTACGCCCAGCTCCAGGTGATGGCGCAGGCGATCGAGGCGACCAAGAGCATCGCCGACCAGAAGATCGCCGACTTCATCCGCGCCAACACGTTCAAGACCGTGCTCGGCGACGTCAAGTTCGGCAAGAACGGCGAGTGGGCGGAGTTGCGGGTGCTGCAGGTCCAGTTCCACGACATCAAGGGCAACGACGTCGAGCAGTTCCGCACCATGGGCACCCAGACCCTGCTCACGCCGCCGCAATACAACTCCGGCACCGTGATCTTCCCGTACGAAAAGGCGCGGTGACGTCTTCTCCCGCTCCCTCTCCCGCTTCTCCCTCTCCCGCTTGCGGGGGAGGGCCGGGGAGGGGGCCGCGGCGGTGCGACCTGCTCAGGCCCCGTGGGACCTCTGCATTCCCCCTCCCCAGCCCCCCGCAAGCGGGAGAGGGAGTTCCGCCGCGCTCTTAAGATTGCCGTAGGGTGGGCAAAACGAAGCGAGCTCCACGCGAAGCGACGTGGGCTTACCGCGCGATCGTATGCCGCTGCGGCGCAAGTTGAATTTGGAAAATATCAAAAGGAGTCGTGGGCACGCTTCGCTTTCCCCACCCTTCGGTGGCCATGGGCGCGCTCGCCTTTGCATGGGTTGTTTTTCAAAAAATCGGCTTACCCCGCCCCGTGCCTCACACTCCGAGGTAGAATTTCCGGATCAGGTCGTTGTTGTTAGAGTTCGTCGGCGAAACGCATATTGCGTGGCGTGGCGTGGCTGGCGACGATCTATAAATCCAGGCCAGGGGGCAGGCGGAGTGCAAGACAGAGGGGGCGATAAGTCCGGTATTATGGCGCAAGCGCCACAAGCGGCCGTCGGAACGAAATCCTAAATCGGCGGGAGGTCTCCCGTGATCAGGAGGCGCGCCGTGTGGACGCGAGCGGCTTGGGCCGTTTTGTCAGCGGGGCGCGTCGTAGTGGCCGTTGTGTCGCCGGTACAGGCGATGTTCGACCAGATTTCGGTCTGCTCTGGCCTCTCCAACTATCAGGATTTCATCAGCGTATTCAACCCAATGAATCGGGGTGTTGTCGAACAAGTCTTCATATCGAATCCAGCCCCAGATGAAGAGCGTCTTCCGTCCCGCGATGACCGCTTCGATGTCTTCGACGGAAGCTCCCAAATCGGGGACTCCAACCGTGCCCTGAGGGGCGATAAATCCGGGGGCGCTTTCTCCGCCAGGGTTGTCCGCAAAATCGAAATCAGCCGGCAACTCTCCGTCAAAAGCCCTTATATTCAGGCGAAATGTCATGACCTTGGTTGGTGTGTTGCCGGAATTCTTAAACTCGACATGGAAAACCCACATCGTTGTGTCTGTATTGTCGGACGTCGTAATACGCCTTTGAGTGATGTTGTTTATGAAAACAAACGCTCGCTGCGCATTGACGAGAGCTTGTCTAGCTACCTCAGCGGAATCCTTCGCGGCGCCTGCCGAAGTTTGAGTGGCGTCGACCAGCCGACGATAGAGCTCAACCAGTTTCTTGTTAGCTTCGATCAAATCGTCAGTCTGTCGTCCGGCCGATTGCATCTCCAACAATTGCCCGCGCATGACCCCAAGTTGTTCGTTGAACGTGCGATCAGTAATCAGCAGCACGACGACACTGCAAATGGTGGCGACGAAAAGCAGCGCAGTCCACGCAACGAGCCAGCCGGTGAATCGGTCAATTGGTTCTCCTTGATTAAACCACCATTTCTTTTTATCTTTTTGGGTCTCGTCGGCGCGCTTTCTGGCTTTGTATGCCTCTTCGGTCCCCATGGGAGTGCCACTCGCTCCAGCTGGGGCGCAGCGCTGCTATTCATCGGTCTTGTGACCTTTGCAATCGCGGCAATATTTGCGGCTGCGTTCCCCTAAATATCCCCCAGTGTGACTGCCTCGCATCCGATTGCAACCAGGGCGGCTAAGAAAAAATGTGCCGGCACGGTCGCGCGCGCGAGCTTATTGGCAATGCTGGCCTTCGTCTCTTTGAACCCCTGTTTCTTTATCCGCTCCGCCAGCTCATCATAGGTGACGTTGGAGCGTTTCAGCTCGGCTTTGAGGTGCCGAGCGGCGCGTTCGGCCCATTCCTGTTCCGTCGTGGCAAAATTCATCAGACCTCCGATAGCGCATCTGAGCGAACGATATCATATCTGAGAATTTGATATTGATAATGATATTGTATTCGGTACGATGTTCTCACATTCGTGAACATCATGTCCCAACACTTCCTCCTTTCCCCGGCCCGCCAAGACCCTGAGCCTCGCTCAGGTCGTCCGCATGTCCGATGCGGAGGCGGAAGCGATGTTCTGCAAGGTCCGTTGGGCCGACACGGAAGGCGCCCCGGTTTGCCCGCACTGCGGCGGCCTCGATGCTTACGACTGCCGCCGGCCGAGCGGCGCCCCGCGCTTCCGCTGCCGCGCCTGCAAGAAGGATTTCAGCGTCACCGCGGGCACGCTGTTCGCGTCCAATAAGCCGCCGCTTCGCATCTATCTCGCAGCCATCGCCGTGTTCTGCAACGAGTCAAGGGCAAGAGCATGCTGGCGCTCTCGCGCGATCTCGGCGTCAGTTACAAGTGCGCCTTCGTCCTGGCCCACAAGCTGCGGGAGGCCATGGCGACCGAGCTTAAGGGCCGCACCATCGGCGGCGTAGGCAAGGTTGCCGAGGTCGATGCCGGATGGTTCGGCGGCTACGTCCGACCGGCGAACATCCGCGAGCGCCGCGCTGACCGCCGCTTCGCCGAGAACAAGTCGGGCAAGCGCCGCGCCGTCATCATCATCCGCGAGCGCAACGGCAATTCTCTGCCCGCCGTGTTCCGATCGGAAGGCGCGGCCCTGTCATTCGTCAAGAGCCGCATCGCCAAGGGCACCGTTGTCCATGCCGACGAAGCTGGCGCTTGGAACGAGTTGCACAGCCGCTTTGAGATGAAGCGGATCAATCACGAGGAAGCTTACTCGCTCGACGGCGCCTGCACGAATTGGGCAGAAGAATTTTTCAGCCGCATGCGCCGCGCCGAGATCGGACACCATCATCACCTGAGCGGCCCCTATCCGCTGCGCTTCGCTCAGGAAGCTTCTTGGTGCGAAGATAACCGGCGCCTGAGCAACGGCGAACAAGTGAGCCGGGTTGCCGGGCTGGCGATGGCTTCGAAGGCGTCAGTGGGCGGATACTGGCAGCGTCGGGCGCAAAAGACCCATTGACGATCAATAGAATCGGGTATTCTGCAATCTGCGGATGATTCGCACAGATAGGAGTATCAAGTGGCAAAGAAGGAAAGGATTATCCCGCCCTCAAAAAGGGAGGGAAGCTCAGCCAGCAAACTTCTCAAGAAGGGAAACCCGGCCGGCGCGAGGGTGATGGCCGACCAGTCGGTCGCCAAGAGACAAGGCGCCAAGCGTCCCAAGGGAAAATGATGCTGCGGGGTGGCAGCCCCGCTTCATCAGAGAAATGAACCAATAGCGAAGATTCACGTTACCATTTCTACGCGAGTGCGGAGCTATTGTCACCATGCAAGACGCCACATCCCTGCCGCTTGTTCTGATCGAATGGACGGACGCTAGCAGACTCGCCAGCGGATGGATGGACTTGGCTGATGTCCCCGAGCCCTACCTTCACAGATGCGTTACTGTTGGTTTTTTGATATCCGAAAACAAAGAAAGCAAGATCGTTGTGCCCACGATTGCAGATTTTGCCCATCCCGAAAATCAGCACATTTACGGTGGGATGCTGATACCGCGGTCAGCAATTATTTCAGAACAGCGACTGCAAAGGCCGAAAACAAAACCTAGGGCTTAATCCGCCACCGCATCGGCGATCCTTCCCCGACCCGCTCCACCGTCTTTCCCGAATGCCCTTCCAGCGACGCCCGCAGCCCTGACTGTAGGTCCTTGTAGTTCTTCGCCTTGGCGTCCGTAATGCCCTTGGCAGCCAACAGCCCGTCAACGATCTCGCGCACCGTCATCGGCTACTGAGCGGCCCGCAACACGTCAAGGGCGCGGCGGAATAGCGTGCCTCGCTTGAACCATGGATTGCCGATGACGCGCCTGCGAGCGGCGATGCCGCGGGCGTTGAACTCCGGATCTAACATCTTGATGACGGCTTCGACCGCGACGGCATCGGCCGCCAGCCGTTCGGCCTGGCGCTTGTTGTCGAGGATGCGTCCGCCGATGTCGGCGTGTAGCCGGATCAGGTACGAGACGGCGGGGTGCTTCGGGTAGGGCTTGAATGCGTGGGGCATGCGTCAAATGTGGCGGCGGCTCCGTCAAAGCGCTTGTGGCGCTTGCGCCATAATACGGATAAGTCTCGGCTTCTTTAGGACATCAGTATGGTGGATGAGGTCTGGATCAGCGAAGTGATGAGTAACGGCGAACTCGGCAATAAGCTCGGCCTTCGCGAAAAATGGTTCGGCGAACCATGGGAAGCGCCTTATGTGCGCCACCACGTCCCTCAAAGAAGTGAAAGGGTGTTCGCTGCGATTTTGAAGCACGCCGCGGGCCACACGATGAAGCGCGAGGAGATGCCGGAGGCTTCGGCCGTTTACAGCATATCGCATTTCAGGGGAGCCAAGGACGTCTTCTTTATCGGCGCCTTTCTTGGCGTGAAAGGAAGGGTTGCCGAGGTACTCTCGAAATTCGATTTCGGTGCGGGCGGCGGGCTCGTCCCCTACACCATCTACGAGGCCGACGAGAAAACGCCGCTACCGGGTCCATTTTACATCGTCAATTTCGGACCCAGGAAGGACTGTTTCCTGCCAGACGAGAGTACCAACATCAAAAAGCTCGGCGTTCATCATCAGACGGGCCAGGCCCTTTGGTCGCTCCTGTATCTCAGGGACGGCGACGTAGCGGTTTCCCGCGCAGCCCTGGCCGGGTCCGATCTATGGATGTGTCCAGGCATCAGCCAGGGGCGCATCTTCATGAGCTATCGCGTCGTCGAAGCGCTGAGGACCGCCCTCGGCGATGACGAGTTCGCCGACTTCGAACTGCACCGCTGCAGGGTTGTGGGATAGCTGCAGAAACAGCCGGATAAACGACGGCCTGCTATAGCGGTCAAAACGCGCCTTAATTGAAATGTCGCCTGTCGGCCCATCCTCGATTTGCCGGCGACGACCCGCCGGGTCCGCTATCGGGGTGGGCCTGCCGATCAGAGCAAGATGCCCACGCCACGATATCGATATCTTGCCCCTTTGCATGGGGTTGTTTTTCGCTTTTCGAAAAACGCCGTCCCGAGCCGCCTCACCGCCCGAGATGGAACTTCCGGATCAGGGCACCACGGGAAGGCGGAGCGCATCGACGCGGAGCAGCCATTCGCCTCCCCAATTTGGAATTTGTTCGCAACCGCGCTAAGTTCAGCGTGTGTCGCGCCTGTCGCCGTCCTGTCGTGGAGCAACTGCGCGGTTGCCAGGAGGAATGTGCATGACCACCGTGGTACTCAGCCGCCGCAACCTCATCGCCGTTGGCGGTTCCGCCCTGGCAGCCGGCGTTTCCGGGCTCCTGGTGCCCGCCGGCGCGCAAGGCCTGGCACCGACCCCCTCGATGGCGGGCGGCTCCAACAACTACCGCAAGGGCGCGCCGATCGTGGAGCGGATCGGCAAGGGCGGCTTCTGGATGTCGGGAACCGTCCGCCGCGCGGGCGACGGGGCTCCGCTGGCCGGGCAGCGCATCCAAATCTGGGCGCATACACCCGAAGGGCAGGAGCACGAGCCGCAAAGTCACGGCGCCACGCTCACCGACAAGAACGGAATGTTCCGTCTGGAAATACCGCAGATCATCCCCATCTTCGGCCAGCCGCACGGTCACCTCGCCTATGACAGTGGTGAATTCAGAACGGTCTTTCTGCGTCCCGTGATGCGGAGCGCGAAAGAGACCAGTCTGGAGGCGCACTTCGTCCTTCAGTCGGTCTGAGCGAGTTGGGAATAGGGGAATGAGATCGACCCAGGCGGCCCTGATCTGGACCGCCCTCGCCGCCGCCATCTGCGTGCCGCTCGCCGCTGCAGCGGCGAGCCCTCTGCTCGAATGGCGCGGCCCGGTCTACATACTGGCGGGGTTCGCGGGGATTATCGCACTGGGTCTCCTGCTCGTTCAGCCGCTGCTGATCGGCGGATACCTGCCCGGACCGTCGGCCTATGGCGGGCGGCGCATCCATCAATGGATCGGAGGCGTGCTGGTCGTGGCGGTGGTCATCCACGTCGGGGGCCTTTGGATCACCAGTCCGCCGGACATGATCGACGCCCTTCTGTTGACGTCGCCGACGCCGTTCTCCCCCTTTGGTGTGATCGCCATGTGGGCGATCTTTGCCGTCGCGCTTTTGGCCGCGCTCCGCCGGCGATTGCGACTGCGGCCGCGAACGTGGCGCATCGCCCATACGCTCCTCGCGGTGGTCATCGTCATAGGGAGCGTGGTCCATAGCCTGCTGATCGAGGGGGCGATGGAGATCGTGACGAAAGCGGCGCTTTGCGCGCTGGTCCTCGTGGCGGCCATCAAAGTCATGGCTGATCTGCGGGTGTGGAGAAAAAGGGCGACGGCGCCCTGAGAGCGCGTTGCGACACGCCGACGGAATATCACATCGCCTGCGCTACCCGCATGACGGCGCGGACGATGCGGTTGTGGCTGCCGCAGCGACACAGATGGCCGGCGAGCGCGTGGCGGACCTCGGCTTCGGTCGGCTGCGGATTGCGGTTGAGCAGGTCGGCCGCCGCAATGATCATGCCGCTGGCGCAATAGCCGCACTGCACGGCTTGCTCGTCGATGAAGGCCTTCTGCAATGGATGCAGCTTCTCCAGGGTGCCGAGCCCCTCCAGCGTGGTGATCTCGTTGGGGCTGAGTTGCGCGATCGGCATCACGCAGGAGCGCACGGCCGCGCCGTTGATGAGCACCGCGCAGGCGCCGCATTGCGCGCGCCCGCACCCGAATTTCGCGCTGTTGAGCTCGAAATCGTTGCGCAGTACGTAGAGGAGCGGCGTATCCCGCTCGGCCTCGACCGAACGGGTCGTCCCATTGACCGTCAGGCTGATTGCCATCGTGATTGCGTCTCCTCGCGGCCGCCTCACAGTCCCAAATAAAACTTCCGGATCAAATCATTGTTGTTGAGCTCGTCGGCGGAGCGGCCTTCGAAGGCTATTCTGCCGTGGACGATCACGTAGCCGCGGTCGGCGATGCGCAGTGCCTGCGGGAAGTTCTGCTCGGCCATCAGCACCGTGAGCTGGTAGCGCTCCTTGAGCTCGCGGATCTTGTCGATGGTGCGGGCGACCAGCACCGGGGCGAGCCCGACCGAGGGCTCGTCGACGAGCAGGATGCGCGGCGCGATCATCAGGGCGCGGCCGAGCGCGAGCATCTGCTGCTCGCCGCCGCTCATCGAGCCGGCGAGCTGGCGGCGCCGTTCGGCGAGCCGCGGAAACGCCTCGAAGCAGAACTCGAGATTGGTCTTGATCTGGGCGCGGGCCTTCGGCCGGAACGCGCCGAGCAGCAGGTTTTCCTCGACCGAGAGCCGCGGGAACAGGCGCCGGCCTTCCGGCACCAGCGCGATGCCGAGGTCGACGATGGCCTCGGTGGTGCGGCCGATGAGGTCGTGGCGCTCGCCCTCGATCTCGGCGACGATGCGACCCGACCGCGGCCGCACGATGCCCATGATGCTCTTCATGAGCGTCGACTTGCCGTTGCCGTTGGTGCCGAGCAGCACCACGGTCTCGCCGCCGTCGACCCGGATCGACACGTCCTCGAGCACGCGCACGGCGCCGTAGCCGGCGTCGACGCCTTCGATGGTGAGGCTATTGGCCAAGATAGGCCCTCTCGACTTCGGCGTCGCGGATCACATCCTCGGGGCGGCCGTCCGCGATCTTGCGGCCGGAAACGAGCACCACCAGGCGCTGGGAGAAGTTCATCACCGCGCGCATGATGTGCTCGATCAGGATGACGGTGACGCCGCGCTCGTTCATTCGGATCAGCAGCGCGACGATGTCGTTGACCTCGGAATTGGAGAGGCCGGCCATCGCCTCGTCGGCGATCAGCAGCTTCGGCTCCGCGGCCATGGCGCGGGCGAGCTCGAGCTTGCGCATGTCGACCTGGGTGAGGTCCTTGGGAAAGTCGCGGCGGCGGTCGGCGAGGCCGACCAGCGCCAGGAGCTCGGCGCAGCGGTCGCCGATCTCGGCCTCGGTCATGGCGGGCTTGCGCCGCGCGTTGACGGCGTACAACAGGGGAATCCGCAGGTTGTCGGCCACCGTCATGCTGGGAAACGGGCGCGGAAGCTGAAAGCTGCGGGCGAGCCCGAGCCGGGTGCGCTGGTGCGCGCCCAGGCCCGCGAGGTCGCGACCCTCGAACCGCACGTCGCCGGTCTCGTTGAAGAGGGTGCCGCACAGGCAGTTGACGAAGGTGCTCTTGCCGGAGCCGTTGGGGCCGATGAGGCCGACCCGCTCGCCTTGGGGGACCGCGAGATCGATGTTCTCGAGGGCGACGAAGCCGCCGAAGCGCTTCGAGAGGCCTTGGACGACCAGCAGGTTTGGAGCCTCGGGCGGAAGTTCGGCCATGGTCTATCGTTTCGAAAACAGGCGTTGCCACAGGCCGACGAGGCCGTTCGGCGCGATGATGACGAAGGCGACCAGCAGCACGCCGACGATCAGCAGGTTGACCGCCGACGAGATCGTGACCGTGGTGACCTGCTCCAGCGTCCCGAGCAGCACGGCGCCGATCAGCGGCCCAAACCACGTCGTGGTGCCGCCGATCATCGGCATCGCGATCGAGTTCACCGCGTATTCCAGCGCGAACGCCGAGGCCGGCTGCAGGTAGCCGATATAGTAGGGAAACGGCGCGCCGGCCATGCCCATCAGCGCGCCGGAGAGAGCGGTGGCGATGAGCTTGAGCCGCAGCGTCGGCACGCCGGACGCTTCGGCGGCGAGCTCGTCGTCGCGGATCGCGGCAAAGCCGTAGCCGAGCTTGGAGTGCTCGATGGTGCGTGCGACGACGACGGCGATGAGCGCCAGCGCCAGCATCACCAGGAACAGATACTGGATGTACGGCAGGTGCAGCAGCGGCGCTTCCGCCGGCCGGATCACGTAGGCGCCGCGGGAGCCGCCGACATAGTCCCAGTTCACGATCAGCGTCTGCAGCACCACCGCGAGCGCGAGCGTGGCGATGGCGAAGAAGGCACCCCGCAGCCGCAGCGTCAGGTAGCCGGTGCCGAGCCCGACGAGGCCCGACACGGCGGCGCCGACGACCACCAGAACCGGGATCGGAAGCGGATAGAACTTGTGGAAGAACACGGTCGAATAGGCGCCGAGCGCGAAGAACGCCGCGGTGCCGAAATTCACGTAGCCGGTATAGCCGCCGAGGATGTTCCAGGCGGTGGCGAGCACCACGAATTGCAAAACGGTGTATCCGGCGAAGAACACGTAGTCGTTGCCGACGAGACGCGCGCCCGCGAACACGAGGGCCGCGACGATCGCGCCGAGCAGGATGAACAGGGGCGTTCGCATCGGCCTAGCGCCCCATGATTCCGGCCGGCCGGAACGCCAGCGTCAGCAGCAACAGTCCGAACGACACGGCCGGCGCCCAGGACGGGCCGTAGAAGGTCGCGGTGAAGCTTTCGATGATACCGAGCAGCATCGCCCCGATCAGCATGCCGGGAAGGCTGCCGAGCCCGCCGAGCACGCAGATCGCGAACACCCGGCCGATATATTCCCGGCCGATCGAGGGCTCGACCGGCTGGATGACGATGAGGAAGGCGCCCGCGATGGAAGCCGTGGCGATCGAGATCGCGAACGCGATGCGCTTGATCTTGACGGGATCGGCCGCCATCAGTTGCAGGGCGAGTTGGTCCTGCGACACCGCCATGATGGCGCGACCGAGGAAGGTCTTGCGTCAGGAACAGCTGGAGCAGCCCCAGCATTACCAGCGACAGCACGCACGGCACCAGCATGCGCAGCGGCAGGTCGACGACGCCGATGTGCCAATTGGTCTCGATGTACCGCGCCTGGACGTAGCGGTAGTCGACCCCGAACACCAGGATGAGCGACACCTCGGTGATGAACAGGATGCCGAAGAAGAACGCGAGCCCGCGCAGCGAATCCTGCCCGCGCTTCTCGAAGGAGTGGTGGTAGACCTGATAGATGGCCGCGCCCAGAAGGTAGAAGGCGGGCAGCGCGAGGACACTGGTCAGAATGGGATCGAGCCCGAGTCTGGCGCTGAAGAAATAGGCAATGTACGAGCCGAGGATGATGAAGGCGGGATGGGCGATGTTGACGATGTCGAGAATGCCGAACGAGATCGACACCCCGACCGTCACCGCGGCGTAGAAACCGCCGAGCAGCAGTCCAGCCATTACTGCGTTGAGCAGCAGGTCGTAGGAAAACATTTCCCCCCGGCTCGGGTTTGGCCGCTTATGCGGACTCGGTAGGCTTTATGTCATTGCCCGGCTTGATCGGGCAATCCCGTCCAGTACGCCCGGTCCGTGGCAACTGCAACGCGCGGTCTAGCCGGACGATGCAAGTCGGTGATCACAGGCCGGCAATCATGGGCCGGCGATCACAGGCCGGTGGGCGTCAACGCAAATGCGCGCCGCTAGGCGGCGGCGCGGCGGACCGTCTCGGGGAGCGTCAACGGCGTGTTGGCGCTGTCGAGGAACTCGACCGTCATGAAGACCATCTCGGCGTCGCCGATGTTCTCGAGGTCGTGCACTTTGAACTCGCCCGCGCCGTAGACTTCGTGGCGGGTCTCGCCGGGGGCATAGGAATATTCGACCGTGGTCCCGTCCATCAGGTGCTGGCGGCCGCGGCTGCCGGTCACCGCGGTCCAGAAGTAGTTGAGCACGTGGCGATGGAAACCGAACCGCTCGCCCGGATTGAGCCGGATCGTCCACACCCGGACCTTGTCGGTCTCCGAGACGAGCTCACCGCCGACGCAGCCGTTCGGCGCGCGCGCCTCGCGCTCGAACTCCTCGCGCAACGCCGCCGGCCATTCGCCCCGGTCTTTTCGCGCCGCCTGCTTGTCCATCATGGTCAAAGCCATGGGTGTCCTCCGATGTCGCCACTTGGGGGCTGTCAATTGCGCTTGCCGAGCGGATAAATACCCCGCAGGAGAATAGAAACCAAGCGATACCGTCGAGCCCGGGTGCGCCGTCGACATAAATGAGCTGACTGGAACACGCAAAACGCCATGGCCAGCCTGCCGCCTTTCGATCGTCCCGACCTGACGACCGCCGTCCGTCAGGCGACCGAGGCGTATCGGGCCGGGCGGTTCGACGAGGCTGCTCAATCCTGTGCCGCCGCCATCGCGTGGGATTCCGGACATTTCGATGCACACCATCTGGCCGGGCTGGTGAAGCTCGCCCAGGGCGACGTGGCGCAGGCGATCCGGTACCTCGCCGAGGCGGTCAAGCTGCGGGCACGCTCGCCGGAGGCGGCGAACGACCTCGGCCGGGCCTTCCACCGGGCCGGCGACGACGTCGCCGCGGTGGTGCAGCATGAACGGGCGCTGGCGCTCAATCCGGTCTATCCGCCGGGCCTGGTCGGCCTCGCCGCCGCGCAACATGCGCTCGGCTGGCGCGAGGATGCGCTGGAGAGCTATCGGCGGGCGCTGACCTACCGCCCCGGCTTTGCCGAGGCCCTTGACGGCGCTGCGATGGTGCTGCTGGACCTCGGCCGCGCCGAGGAGGCGCTGCAAAGCTGCAACGAGGCGCTGGCCGCCGATCCGCGCTTGGTCGAGGCCCATCTCAACCGCGGCAATATCTTCCGCGCGCTCGGCCGCCACCAGCGGGCGCTGGCGAGCTATGACGAGGCGCTCCGGCTGCGACCCGGTTCCGCCCAGGCGCTCGCCAACAAGAGCGCCATTTTCAGCCTGCTTAATCGCCACGAGGAAGGGCTTTGCGCCGCCGACGCGGCGCTCGCGCTCGCGCCCGGCCACGTCGACGCCCTGGTCAATCGCGGCATCGCCGCCCAGCAACTCGGCCGGCTCGAAGACGCGGTGGCGGCCTTCGACCAGGCGCTGACCGCTGCCCCGGAACACGTCGCCGCCCTGCGCCACCGTGGTGCCGCCGAGCGCGACCTCGGCCGTCTCGATGCCGCCCTGGCGAGCTTCGCCGAAGTCGTCGCGCTCGCGCCGCACGATGTCGAGGCGCTCACCGAGCAGGGCAACCTGTTGCGGCGGCTCGAGCGCCACGACGAGGCGCTGGCCTCATTCGAGAAAGCGCTGACGGTCTCGCCTGCCAACGGCTACGTTCTCGCCGGTGCGGCCCGGGAGGCGCTGAGCCTGTGCGATTGGAACAAGGCCGAACGCTGGGGCCATGACATTGCCGCCCGTATCGAGCAGGGCAAGCCGGTGTGGCCGGGGGTGGTGCCGGCCTTGTCGGATTCACCACGTCTCCAGGCGCTCGCCGCCCGGAATTTCGTGCGCGACAAGGTTCGCATCTCGGTGCGGCCGCCGAGCTCGGCCCTGCGCAACCGCGATCGGATCCGTCTCGCCTATGTCGCCGCAAACGACTTCGGCGCGGCCGCCGCCGGAGCCATGGCCGCGCTCGCCGCCCGCCACGATCGTACCGCTTTCGATGTCATCGGCCTGTCGTTCGGGGGCGCCGCCGACGGCGGGCGCCGCGGGTCGCCCGTCGGGTTCGATCAATTCCACGACGTGACCACCAGGACCGATGCCGCTGCGGCGCGGCTGCTGCGCGAGCTCGAGGTCGACATCGCCGTCGACCTCGAAGGCTACGCCGAGGACGCGCGGCCCGGCATCTTTGCCGCCCGGCCGGCGCCGGTGCAGGTGAGCTTCGGCTATCCGGCGACGCTAGGGGCGGAGTTCATCGATTACATCATGGCCGACAAGATCGTCCTCCCGTTCGACGAGCAGAAAGCGGTCACCGAGCGCATCGTGCAGCTGCGCGACTGCTACCGCGCGATCGACGACCGCCATGAGCCGTCCGAACCGCCGTCTCGCGAGGCCGCCGGGTTGCCGGATGGTGGGGTGGTGTTCTGCTGCTTCGCCGAGACGCACCAGATCGCGCGGCCGGTATTCGACGCATGGATGCGTCTCCTGTCCGCCTGCGAGGGGAGCGTGCTGTGGCTCGCAAAGGGCGGGACCGCTGCGGGCGCGCGGTTGCGTGCCGCAGCGACGGACCGCGGCGTCGATCCCGCGCGGCTGGTGTTCGCGCCGCCGGCGCCGCGCGCGGAGCACCTCTCGCGCCATCGGCTGGCGGACATCTTCCTCGACACCTACCCGTCCGGTGCGGCATCCGCCGCCGACGCGCTGTGGATGGGCGTGCCGGTGGTGACGCGCAAGGGCCATGCGTTTTCCGCCCGCACCGGCGCCAGCTTCGTGACTGCCGTCGGCCAATCCGAGCTGATAGCCGCCGACCTCGCGGGCTACGAAGCCCTGGCGCTCCGGCTCGCGACCGAGCCGGACAGGCTCGCCGACTGCAAACGGCGGCTCGCCGAGCAACGCGCCACCGCGCCGCTGTTCGATCTCGACGGCTTTCGCCGCCAGGTGGAGTTCCGCCTATTTCAAGATGCACGGGCTGGCACGCAGCGGCGCGCCGCCGCAAAGCTTTGCCGTGACCGCGGCGTGATGCGATGGCTCATGGCCGCGCCCTGGTGATCGGTGGGTCGCTCGCGGGATTGTTCGCGGGCCTCCTGTTGCGGCGGGCCGGATTCGACGTGGACATCTACGAGAGGGTTCACGCCGAGCTCGCTGGACGCGGCGCCGGCATCGTCACCCACGCCATGCTCGAGGAGGCGCTCGATGCCGCCGGCATCGCGTGGCGGCAGGGTCTCGGGGTCGACGTCGCGACCCGGCGGGTGTTCGACCTCGCCGGCCGGCTGGTCCTGGAATGGCCTTATCCGCAAAATCTCACCGCCTGGGACCGCCTCTACGACATGCTGCGGCGCGCCTTTCCGTCCGCGCACTACCATCACGGCAAGGAGCTCGCGGCCATCGAGACGGCTGCGGAGGGCGTGACGGCGCGGTTTGCCGACGGCAGCATGGCGCAGGGCGATCTCCTCATCGGCGCCGACGGGCTGCGCTCGACGGTCCGTGCCCGGCTCCTGCCCGAAGTGGTCCCGCTCTACGCGGGCTATGCGGCATGGCGTGCGCTGGTGCCGGAGGCGGCGATCCCGAAGGCCCTGCACGAAGACGTGTTCATGCACATGACGTTCTGCCTGCCGCCGGGCGAGCAGATGCTGGGTTATCCGGTGGCCGGACCGGACAACGATCTGCGGCCCGGGCACCGGCGCTACAATCTCGTGTGGTACCGGCCGGCGGAGCCGCAGCAGCTCCGGCGGCTGCTCACCGACGAGGCCGGCATCACCCACGCAGTCTCGATCCCGCCGCCGCTGATTTCGCCTGCCGTCATCGCCGAGATGCGCGCCGATGCGGATGCGGTGCTGGCCCCACAGTTCCGCGACCTCGTCCGTCTCGCCGGCCAGCCGATCCTGCAGGCGATCTACGACATCGAGTCGCCGCGCATGGCGTTCGGCCGGATCGCGATCATCGGCGATGCCGCCTTCGTCGCCCGTCCCCATGTGGGCGCGGGGGTCACCAAGGCGGCGCAGGACGCGCTGGCGCTGGCGCGCTGCCTCTCGCGGGCGTCCACGATCGAGGCGGGACTGGCCGACATGGCGGCGAGCCGCCGCCCGTTCGGCCATCGCATCATCGCGCGGGCGCGCGAACTCGGCGCCTGCCTGCAGCCGACCCGGTCGAGCGCCGCCGAGCATGACGCAGCCGCGCGATTCCGCACGCCCGAGGCGACGGCCCGGGAAACGGCGACGCTGGATTTCCTGGCGGGCCGATGAGCGCAGGCGTTGCCCGAGACTGTCAGTCGCGGAAACGACAACTCATTTCGAGCCGAGGGCTCCGGCGAGAAAGTGTCCGTCATTGACGCCGACTTCCTTTGCCATGAGGTCGTTCAGAAGCGCGTTCATCCGCAGGATCGTCGCCTGGTTCTGCTCCGGCGCGAGGGCGAGGTTGTGCACTTCCTCGGGATCGGCCTGCAGGTCGAACAGCTGGACGTCGTTGTTGCCGAGGATCTCTTGGAGCGTCTGCGGCGTATTGAAGGCGGTCGGGGCGTAGTAGCGGGCAAACTTGTAGCGTCCGTCGAACGCGAAGGAGAGGAAGCCGCGCTTGTCGAGCTTCGCTTCGCTCAGCGGCGGCCTCGGCTTCTTGAAGACCGAGGCGTCCATGGTCTGGCGGAGGTAGTTCCCGTCCACGGTGCTCGGCCCGACGTAATTGAAGAGCACCGCCGGACGGACCGCCGTCACGGAGGCCGTTTCGGGAGCGGCGAGGAGCGCCGAGAAATCGTGTCCCGGCAGCGCCCGGACCGCTTGCGGCCGTTTGTCATCCGGCAACCCGGTCAGTCCGACGAAGGTCGGAAGCAGGTCGAGATGGCTGGTCAGCGCCGCGGTGACGGTGCCGGCCTTGGCGGTGGGGTGCGCGATGAGCAGGGGGACGTGGGCGTTCGCTTCGTAGCTGAACGGTCCTTTGCCCTTGAGCCCGCCATGGGCACCGCCCATCTCGCCGTGGTCCGCCGTCAGGACGACGACGGTGTCCCGCCACAGATCCATCTCGTCGAGGACGTCCACGATCTCCTGGAGACTGCGATCGACGTCCGAAATGGCGTTGAGGTAATAGTTGTAGAAGATGCCCCACATATCCTTTCGGTCCGTGGGGATGGTGCCCGACCAGCCGTCCCAGCCGGTCTTGTATTGCAGCAGCGCGCCGGGCATGCCCGGGGCGCTGAGGGACTCCTGAAGGCTGGCGGGAAGCGTGAACGACCACCTCCGTCGATAGATCGAGTTTGCCGGCAACGGCGGCGTCGCCTGCGGCGCCACCGCGACCTGGACCGCCGGCCCGCCCGGAACGTTGGCGTTGGCATACATGACGTCGTGAGGATTGAGGAAGCTCGCGACCATGAAGAACGGCTGTCCGGTACGCTTGGCGTCGCCGGCATTGGCGCGCAGCCAGCGGACGCTCTCGCCGGCGATGAAGGGATCGTTGTCGAAGCCGCTTTCCGGGCTGCTGCCGATGTCGCCGCCGGCGCTGAACACGTCGAACCCGTAGGGCTGCAGCGCGGCGCTGTAGTTCACCGTCGACTTGGTCTCGAGGATCGACTTGTCCATTTCGAACTTGCCGAAATAGGCGGTCTTGTAGCCGAGCCCCTTCAACACCGATCCCATGTTGGGCATGCCGGGAGAAAGGCTCGACACGAACGTGTATTCCATCTGGTCGAACACGCCGGTGACCTGCGGCGGCTGGCCGGTGAGCAACGATGCCCGCGACGGCGAGCACATGGCCGAAGCGATGTAGTGGTTGTCGAAGGTGACGCCGTGGCGGGCGATCTCATCGAGGGCCGGCAGCGAATAATCGGAGCCCGCCATCAGCCTGTACGTCCTCTGATCGACGATCAGGAACACCATGTTGTAGGGCGGCTTGCCGGCTACCGCTCCGGCGCGGCCGTCTTCCTGGGCCTTCGCCGCGGCGCTGCCGAACATCATCAGGAGGCCGGCGCCGGCCAGCACCCGCCGCCCGCGGTCGAGGAGTGTTCGCATCATGTCGGCGTCCCCTTCATGTCGGCGTCCCAGTCAACTCAGCCGTCTCGGCCGCGGCGGGGGTGCGATCGGCCGCGGCCCTTCCGCAAGGTTCAACATATCGCAAAGGAAATGTCTCGGAGATGAACGCGTCCGCGCGATCGGACAAGCCGCCCCGACGATGGAAAGCGTGCGCGGCCGCGGCACCGGACCTATCCCCCAGCCGCTTGGCCGATCGGCAGGACGAGATTGAAGATCGCGCCATGGGGCGAGGCGTTTGTGACCCAGAGGCGCCCGCCGTGGGACTCCACGATCGACCGGCAGATGAATAGCCCCATCCCCATGCCACTCGACTTCGTCGAAAAGAACGCGTCGAAGATGCGCTCCTTGCCCTCGGCGCCGATGCCGGGACCGCTGTCTTCGACGGTGACCCGTACCGAGTCGGGGTCCTGGCGCGACGATGTGACGTCGAGGCGCCGCGGCTGCCCCTCGACCGCGCTCATCGCCTCGATGGCGTTCATGATCAGGTTGAGGATGACCTGCTGCAGCTGGACTCTGTCGGCGCGGATCAGCGGGAGATCCGGGAGGAGGTCGGCCCGGGCCTGGACCAGGTGACTGATCAACTCGCCGTGCACCAGCGCCAGCACCTCGGTAATGACGCCGTTGACGTCGATCGGCGCGCCTTGCGCAGGCGCCTTTTTGAACACCGCCCGGATGCTCTGAATGACGTCGCTGGCGCGGTGGGCGTCGTTGTTGATCCGCTTCAGCGTCGCATGGACCTCTTCGAGATCGGGCGTGGGACGCGACAGCCAGCGCAGTCCGGCATTGGCGTTCGCCGCGATCGCCGCCAGCGGCTGGTTGATCTCGTGGGCGATCGACGCCGTCATCGCTCCCATCGTGGTCAGCCGCGAGACGCGGGCGAGTTCGAACTGTTCCGAACTCTCCCGCTCGCGGGCGGCGGAGAGCTCGGACAGCATCTCGTTGAAGCCGACGCCGAGTCGCCCGATCTCGTCGTTGCTGCGGTGGTCGACGCGCAGCGTGTAATCCTTGGTCCGTCGCACCGTCGAGACGACTTTTTCGAGCTGCTCGAGCGGCTCGACGATCCAGCGAACGAGGAAGAGGTCGGCGATGAAGGCGAGCAGCAGCCCCAGCAGCAGCAGGATGCTGACGCGCAGGATGAGCGTATAAAGCGGCGCGTAAGCCTCATCGACCGGCAATTCGACGAACATCGTCCAGTCGAGCGGCGCGATGGCGCCGAAGGCGGTGAGCACGTTGCGGCCATAGGTGTCCTTGGCAAGCTGCGTCAATTCGGACTCCGCCGAATCGAGACGCGCGGCCTGTACCTGGGCGAGCGACGAAAGGTCGGTGTTGCGAAGCACCAGGCTGATGTCGGGATGGGCGATCAGGCGGCCGCGTCCGTCGACCACGTAGGCCTGCCCGTTCTCCCCGACCTTGATGCGCGACACCACGTCCCAGATGAACTTGAGATTGACCTCCGCGACGCTGACGCTGCCGTTGCGCGCGCGCACCGAGAGCGTCATGTAGGGTTCCGAGCCACCCCGGAAGTACACGGTGCTGCGGTAGGGGCGGGTTGCCTCGGCCTCGACGAATTTCGGATCCTTGGAATAATCGAGCCGGCTTCCGACCTCGTCGAGGCTCAGCCGCGACACCCGCAGCCGCTCGTGGCCGGTTCCGTCGAGGAGGGAGAGGTCGGTGATCGCCGGCACTTGGCGCAGCATCATGCGCCACAAATCGAGACTGTTCTGATCCGGACCTGCGGTCGTCCACGGCGCATGGGTGGTCCACGCGAGCTGCTCCTCGATGTTCTTCATGAACTCCGCGATCTCGCCCGCGGCGGCCTCGGCCTGCTCGTGCTGGATCCGCACCAGCGCCGCCTTGCGATCCTGGAAAGAGAACAGCACCTCGAAGGCGGCCGTCGAGATCAGCGCCACGCACACCACGGTGGTGAAGACCAGTACGAATTTCGGCCGCAAGCGCCCGCGGAACCGAAACAGTTCCGCGAGGTCTGACGTCCGCGGAGGGTTTTTGATGCGCCCGGTCACTCAATGACCTTGTCGGCGCGATCGAGCAACGCCGGCGGCAGTGCGAGCTCGAGCGCCCTGGCGGTCTTGAGATTGATGACCATCTCGAACTTGGTCGGCTGCAGGACCGGCAGGTCGGCGGGCTTGGCGCCCTTGAGGATGCGGCCGGTATAGAGGCCGACCTCCCGATAGGCTTCCGGGAGGCTGGCGCCGTAGCTGATCAGGCCGCCTTCATCGACGTTTTCGCGGTTCGAATAGATGGTGGGGATCGCAAGGCGTGCGGCGAGCGCGATCAACTGCTTTCTCCGGCTGTTGAAAAAGGGGTCGCCGACGACGACCAGGGCCTTGTTGCCCGCCGCGGTCAGTGCGGCGAAGGCATCCTCGATGTCGTGTTCGGTACCTGCCTTGTAGACCATCACCGGGCGCCGCAGCAATGCGGCCGCCGCCTGCAGTTCGTTCGCCTGGACCCCCTCCTGCGGGTTGTCGGGATTGACCAGCATGGCGATGACGGCCCCCGCCGGCATCAGCTCATGCAGGACCTCGAGCTTCTTGACCTCCAGCGTCGAGCCGAAGAAGCTGACGCCCGTCGTGCGGCCGCCGGGATGGCCGAGACTCGCCACGAGGCCGCTCGCTACAGGATCGACACCGCTCTGGAACACGATCGGAATCGTCGCCGTCGCCGCGCGCGCCGCAATTGCCGCAACGCTGTTCGCCGCGATCACGTCGACGTCGCGGTGAATGAGATCCGCCGCGAGCGCGGGCAGGCGATCATTGTGATCCTCGGCCCACCGGAACTCGATCTTCATGTTCCTGTCGGTGAAGCCCGTCTCGTTCAGCCCCTGTCGGAAGGCGTCGACGACCCCAGAACTGACCTGCGCGGCGCCACTGTGCAGGAACCCGACCACCGGCGATTTTCCGTGTCCCCACGCGAGCGCCGGCCACGCCAGCGGTGCAACGCTCGCAAGGACAATAAAATCCCGTCGCCGTGTCATCCGTGTTCCTGCTTTGAGGGATCGCGCCGCCCCCGTCCTGGCGGCGTGGCGCATGCCGGAAACAATGCACGCCCGAGGCACGGGCTGCAACACGCCATTTGCCGCGACCGCGGTGCAGGCGCAGCAGGACTCCCGGGGATGCAGCTGCATCCCCGGGAAAGAACGGAAATACCGCTGGACCGTGATTGACCGTGCGGTCATCCCCGGGCGCATTGCGGGCATCCCGAGCGGGCATCCCCAAGCCCGCGGCGGGACGCCGTCAGTGCATCAGCAGCACGGAGGTTGCGGCGTCGCGGATCACCGACTGCGTGCAGCTTCCAAACAGCACCTCGTGCATGCGCGAGCGCCCGTAGGCGCCGAGCACGACGAGATCGGCGCCGCACTCCTGAGCGGCGGAGGAAAGGAGGGCAGGGATGGCGGCGCCGCCCGGCACGATGCTGCGCAGCTCCGCGCGGACTCCGTTCCACGCAAGCTGGCGCGACACCTCGCCAAGGGACTCGGCAGGATTTTCGTCGTTCTCGGCGATGCTCACGACGACGACGCGGTCGGCGTTGGCGAGAAACGGCATGGCCGCCTGAAGGGCGCGCGCCGCCTCGGGTCCTTCCAGCACACCATCACGGTGCCGCCGAGCCGCGGCGCGGTGGGCGCACCGGCGATGAGCACCGGACGCCCGCAACCGATCAGCAGCCGCTCGAGAAAGTCCGCCGGCAGGCCGTTGGCCGCCTTGGCCCTGCCGACCACGACGAGATCGTGGTGCCGGGCGTGAAACAGGATGCGCTTGAGAGCGAGGCCGTCTTCCTCGTGCCAGCTCGCGGTCACCCCGCTGTGAGGGTCGGGAGCCTCGCACACGTTCACCGTCGCCCTCGCGCAGAACTCGCGAAAGTGCTGGGCTGCGAGCACCGCACGCGCCTTGGCCTTGGCGTCGAATTCGCGAAGCGCGTTGGACAGCGCCGGCCCCATCGCGAACCCCGTATGGGGCATGTTGGCGGCCGCCTGTCCCGGGCCGACGTGAACGTGGAGGAAATGCAGGTGACCGGAAAACGGCCGCGCGGCGGCCAGCGCCGTCTCGAACAGAGCGCTGTCGGTGTCGCTGCCGCCGATCGGAATAAGGATCGATTTCATCCGTGACCTCCCTTGCGCGATCCAAGCGCTGCCGGGGCGTCGTTACATTGATGTCGATCAAAGCCGGCGACGCCCGCGGTCCAGACGGCGGCGCCCGCTAGCCACCGAGTGCTGAGCCCGTCTTGACGCCCGGCGCGCCCCGGTCCACGGTCCCCCGGAAAGCAAATCCGTAGAAAAAATCTCACGATCAAAAAAGCATGGGGAGACCGGAATGATGTTTCTGATGCGGGCAGCCGTGGGCTGTGCGGTGGCCGTTGCCACCGGGCTCGGCATTGGTGCGGTGTCGGCGCAGCCCGCGGCGAACACCGTCGAGGGCCATCTGGCGGCTGCCAAGGCCGCGGCCGGCTTCGACTTCACCGGCACCTTGGCGCGCATCTGCATCGCGCCGCAGACCGGCCCCGGCGCCGACGTGGCCCCGCCACCCCCTCCGGCGCGCGCGAGCTGGTACACCGAACCCGCCAAGGTGTTCGACAACCTCTATTTCGTCGGCACCAAGGTTCACTCGGCCTGGGCGTTGACCACCCGTGACGGAATCATCCTGATCGATACGCTATACGATTACGCGTCCGACGATGCGATCGTCGGCGGCCTGCGCAAGCTCGGCCTCGATCCCGCGACCGTCAAGTACGTGATCATTTCCCATGGTCACGGCGACCACGTCGGCGGCGCCAAGCTGATGCAGGAGCGCTTCGGCTCGCGGATCGTCATGGGCGCGCCCGATTGGGAGACGATCGAGAAGTCCGTCAACCGGTTTCCCGACGGAAAGCCCAAGCGCGACATCGTCGCGACTGACGGCCAGAAGATCACGCTCGGCGAGGCGAGCGTCACGCTGGTGCTGACGCCGGGACACACGCCGGGCACGGTTTCGATGCTGTTCGAGGTAAAGGACAACGGCGCGCCGCTGACGGTCGCCTATTCAGGCGGCACCGCTTTCAACTTCGTCAACGATGCTCCGCATTTCGACACCTACATCGCCTCCCAGCGCAAGATGGCTGAGCTGGCGGCGGCGGCCAACGCCACCGTCCTGATGACGAACCATTCCGAGTTCGACAATGCCGTCGCCAAGATCAAGATGTTGCCGGGGCGCAAAGCCGGCGAGGCCCATCCGTTCGCGATCGGCAGCGACGCGGTCGCGCGCTATTTCAAGGTGCTGGACGAATGCGCGCAAGTGGCGCGGCTCAAGCTGATGTAACAAAAATCCCCGGCTGGAAGGCCGGGGTTTTGGCGCACGCGGCGCTTCGGACGGCTTACTTGCCGGCGGTCGCGAGCTGCGTGGAGATGTTCGTGAAGGTCGACTTGAGCTGCGAGCCGAGCGTATTCACCACGGTGATGATGGCCACCGAGATGCCTGCTGCGATCAGGCCGTATTCGATCGCGGTGGCGCCGGATTCGTCCGCCGCGAAGCGCTTAACGAGATTGGTCATTAGAACTCCCTTTAACTAGCCGTGACCATCGCCGCGAGCGATGGCCCGCCGATAGGCGGGCTGAAATTAGCGGCTGCGGGTTGCCACAAGCCTAACCGGATCGAGAAAATTCTTCATGGTAAGCGAGAGGTTATTCAACCCGCTGAAGGACCTGGCGCGGCGGCGGTGGGACGTCTCGGCGGCACCTGCGATCCCGGCTGTGCCGCGTAAGTCATCATCTTCAGCGTTTTGACGCCGTCCGCCGTGCCCGGTCGGCGCACCCGCACCCGCTTCCGCGCAATTCGGAGCGTGTTGACCAGACGAAGCGGGATCGCTTAAAGGTGGGCGACAACCAATAACAATCACGCCATGGGTGGAGGAGACGACGTGACAGGATCACCCGGAGCCATGCTGCTCGCCGCATTGGCGGCAGCGGTGGGATGGAGTGGGCAGCCCGCCCTCGCGCAGTTCACCCCGGCCAATACCGGTTTCTGGGGCATCGAGATTCCCGCCAAGGAAATCGACCCCGCGATCCGCGCGGCCGCCGAGGCGCTCGGCCTCGTCCGGGACTCGCGCCTGGTCATCGGGCAGGTCAACCTGCTCGAATATGTCGGCAGCGGAACGATGGCCGATCCGGAGTCCGCGCCGGGCAGCGCTCCGCTGGATGTTCCCAAGTTCAGCTATGCGGTGGCGCTGCAAATCCCGGCAAGCCGGCTCGACTTCGAGACTGCGAACGGCCGGACCATTCGCGTGGTCAAGAAGGACCGTGCCTGGAACGAGGAAAAGCCCGGCATCAATCCGTCGCCGTCCAGCAATGCCGCCTACCGCGCCCAGTCGATGTGGCTGATGCCCCACGCGGCCATTCACGCGGCGGCCTTCGCCTCGGCGAAGAAGTGCCTCGATGGCAAGCCATGCGACGTGCCGCTGCAGGTCACCAAGGAAGGCGGCAAGACGGTCATCGTCGCCGCGGTGAACGGGCAGAGCTACAAGACGACGCTGGGAGCGGACAACCGTCCCGAGAAGGTGGAGGCGACCATCGCCATGCCGGGCGGCGGATCGAAGAAGGTGGTTTCGACCTATTCCGCCTACCGCAACGGCCAGAGCCTCGGCCATCAGGCGCTCGATAAATTTCATTCCGGCACTTACTGGCCGGGTCACATCGTGCAGGAAATCGACGGCAACAAGGTGCTCGACATCACGGTCGCCGAGGGCTGGTCCAATCCGTATGTCGTCTTTCCGGAACCGGAACTGCTGGCGAAAGCGAAGTGAGGCGGTGACGGCGAAGGCGGTGACTGAGTGAGGCGATGACGGATTGAGACGATGACGGATTGAGACGGTCGCCACCGGCGTGGGTTGCGGTTGGCGGTCAAGACATCAAGAGATTTTAGAAATCTCGCTCGACAAAAAAAGGGAGAAAACATGCGTGGATATGTGCTTCTGCTGTCGCTGCTCGGCGCCGGTTTCGTGGCGGGGACCACGACGCAGGCTCATCACGCGGTGCAGGCCCAGTTCGACGTCAACAAGCAGGAAAGTTTTGTCGGCGTTTTGACGAAGGTCGACTGGATCAATCCGCATGCCTGGTTCCACTTCGATGTGAAGAAGGAAGACGGATCGGTGGAACAGTGGGCCACCGAGACGATCGGCCCGAACGGCCTGCGCCGGCTCGGCTTGAGCGATCGCCGCTTGTTCGTGGTCGGCGAGACCTACAAGGTCGATTACAATCCCGACCGGTCCGGCGCCCATTTCGGGTTCACCAACGCCTTCACCTTTCCCGACGGAAAATACGTGAAGGTGGGCTTCATCGACGAGAACGGCGTTGCCAAGTAGCGAGCCGGTCGCGAGCAGATCGCAGGCGAGAAGCGCGCGAGCGCGCCGCGCCCGCCCGCTTTATCGGCGCGCCCCAGGGAAGGATATCCGAACATGACAGGCTGCATTCCGCAACGCGGGGCGATTGTCGCCGGCGCCGCTCTGGCGGTGGTCGCAGGGGCGTTCGCCGCCGCGCCCGCCTCGGCGCAGACCCGGCCCGATTTCAACGGCATCTGGGGCGGCGGCGTCGCCCAGCTCACCCCGACCACCTGCAAGACGAGCGTCGACGCGTTTCCCACGCGTGGCGGCGAGGAGCGCTTCAAGGCCGCCGGCGCGCAGGGGACCCAGCAATACATCACGTTCGAGCAGGATTGCGCGATCGCCCATCGCGGGCAGGTCAGCAAGCCTCAATACAAGCCCGAATACTGGGAACGGGTGCGGCTCAGCGACTATCACGCCAATGCCGGCGGCAAGTGGATCGACTACGCCGACCCTGAATGGAAGAACCTGCCGCGCGGCCTGCCGCGCATCGGCCCGCCGAACAAGATCATGCAGAATGCGGACGAGGTCGTCTTTCTCTACGAATATCAGAACACGTTCCGCGTCGCGCCGACCGACTGCCGCGAGCACGATCCGGTGCTGAAATACGACCAGACCTTCTACGGCCTCGCGGTGGGCTGTTGGCACGGCGATACGCTGGTGGTCACGTCCCTCGGCTTCACCGACCAGACTTGGCTCGACTGGCCCGGCTACTTCCACAGTTCCGAAATGAAGGTCGTGGAGGAGTTCAAGCGCGAGGGCGATGTCCTGCTCTACACCGTCACCGTGGACGACCCCGTGATGTTTCTGGAGCCCTGGGTGATGCCCACCCGCCGGTTGCGGCTCAACAAGACCCCCGGGGTTCAGTTGATGCAAGACGTGCCCTACCAGGATCACTCGCTCGGAAAGCTGGTCGATCCCGAGAACCGGGGCTGAGACTTGCCGAGGACGGGAGCGCGGTTTGCGCGCTCTCGCTCACCCGGTCTTTTCGGCCCGGCCGTTTCAACCCTCTCTTCGTGCCCTGCGTCGTCCGGAGCCCGTCGTTGCCTCTCCTCACGAAGTCGCTTGCCGGCGCATGCTCAGGACGGGCGCGTGACGAGGACCGCGTGCCGTGAGGGTGTCGGACAGCAGGAGCGGCTATGGCTGGATCTCGATCGTTCTGCACTGGCTGACTGCGGTCATCGTGCTCGCCATGTTCGTCATCGGCACGCTCTCGCAGAGCGCCGACGAGGCGGACTATGCCGGTCTCGTCCATCTGCACACCACCATCGGCATGACCGCCTACGTACTGCTGTGGGGCCGCATCGTCTGGCGTTTTGCGCTCGGCCACCCGGGGCCGCTGCCGCGCCAGGGCGTGTTCTTCTTCACCGTGGGCAAGTACTTTCATTTCGTGATGCTGATCGCGATCGCGGCGATGCTGCTCTCCGGCCCGTTGATGGTGTGGACCGCGGGCGACGCGATTCACGTCTTCGCGGCCGAAATTCCGAGCCCGGTGGAAAAGCACGAAGCGTTGCAGCACGTCCTGCGCGCCGTGCACGGCTACACCGCTTCCTTCATTCTCGCCGCGATGATCCTGCACGTTCTCGCGGTGTTCAAGCACACCGTCATCAACCGGGACGGCACCTTCGACAAGATCATGATCGCCACCCGCGGCGCGCCCGATCGCGCGTCCGCGATCGGCGGGAACAAGGCCTGATCGCATGGAATACCTGGCGTCGCTCGAGCAGACCGGCTTTTCCACCTGGCTGCGCGAATCCGACTGGGGCTACCCGGTGGTGCTCTGCGTGCACGCCGTCGGCATGGGCATGGTGGTCGGCATCACCTGGATGTACTGCGCCCGCATCCTCGGCTTTGCGAAAGAGTTTCCGCTGTGGGGTTTCGACCGGCTGTTCGGCCTCGCCTGGTTCGGCTTCGCGATCAATGCGATCTCGGGCGTGCTGCTGTTCATCGGCGAGCCGCGCCGGCTCGCGGTGACGCCGGCATTCTGGATCAAGATGGTGCTGATCGTGTTCGCGGGACTTTCGCTGTGGGCGCTCGAGAAAGCCCTGCACGGCGCGCCCGATCATGCGGCGCCGTACGGCGCCGGCGCGCTCGGTGCGGGCGGCGGGATCGTCACCGGCGCCACCGGCGATATCGTGGTGACGCGCGCCGCCAGGGTCGCCGCGATCGCGTCGATCGTGTTCTGGCTCGCCGCGATCACCGCCGGCCGGATCATCGGCTACACCATGCCGCCGCCGCCGCTGTGACGGCCGCGAGACCGGCAGCACGAATCGAGGGCCGCGCGCGGCGCGCCGAACTGCGGATGAGAAAGTCATGACCGAGGCCGAGGTTCTTCAGTGGATCAAGGACATGCCGATCGGCGCGACGATACGGCAGAGTCGCTGGCTGTTCGGGCTCGGCGAGACGTTCCACTTCTTCGGCCTGTGCCTAATGGTCGGCGGGCTGCTGATCGTCGACCTGCGGCTGCTGGGCTATATCCGCAAGATTCCGATGCGCGCGGCGCTCGCCTTCCTGCCCTGGGTCATTCTCGGCTTTGTCATCAATCTCGCGACGGGCATCGCATTCTTCATGACCGACCCGTTCATGTACTGGCCCAATCCGGCGTTCAAGCTGAAGATGTTCATGGTGCTGCTCGGCGGATTGAATGCGCTGCTGTTCACGGCGATGGAGCACCGCCACGTTCTCGTCATGGGGACGGACGAACACACCTCGACGTTCACCAAGGTGACCGCCGCCCTGTCGCTCGGCGTGTGGTTCTGCGTCATCCTGCTCGGCCGGCTGCTGCCGACCTTCGAGGGCTCGACCAGCTTTTTCTGAACGCGCAAGCGGAGGGCGACGATCCGCCCGGTCGTCGTTGTGGGTGTCGCGCCGCCCGGTAGACGGCGTCAGGCTCACCGGATAACTTGCGGAAATCCATCGCCGAGAATGGGAAAAACCCTCGTCGAAAATGGGAGAGGAGACCCCCGCCGTGATTGAACGCGTCCTCGCAGCAAAGTCGACCGTCGGCATCGCCGTTCTCGTCGGGGCGTTCGCTCCGTTCCTCATGGGGCAGAAGCTCGCCGCGCAGGAGCTCACGATTCCTCCGGGACTGCCCGATTGGGCATTCAACATCCCCGACAAGGTGCAGCCGACTTCGTGGAAACCGGCCGGCATGGTGACGGTGCCCGGCAGCGCGAAGGAGTACGAGGCCACCAAGCTCGGCGCCAATCTCCCGGATTGGTTTCCCGACGAGCATCCCCCCGCGCCGAGCGTGGTGGCGGGAGGCCCGGGAATCAAGTTTCCCTGCGGCTCGTGCCACCTGATGTCCGGCCAGGGCCACGCGGAATCCGCCGACCTCGCCGGGATGCCGGTCGAATACCTGATGCGGCAGATGGCCTACTACAAGGCGGGGACCCGCAAGGACGACGCCCGCATGGGTCCCATCGCGGCCATCAAGTCGGACGAGGAGGTTCGCGCGGCGGCCGAATACTTCGCCGCGCTGAAGCCGAACGAGTGGGTGAAGGTCATCGAGACCGCCACGCCGCCGAAGACGTTCATCGCCACCGGTGCCCGTCATCGCTGGCTGCATCCCGACGGCGGCACCGAGCCGATCGGGCACCGCATCCTCGAAATTCCGGCGGACCCGTTCCGTACCGAGGTCCGCGATCCGCATTCCGGATTCATCGCCTATGTTCCGCCCGGCAGCATCGCCAAGGGCGAGGCGCTGGTCAAAGGCGGCGAGTCCGGAAAGACGGTGCCCTGCGCGATCTGTCACGGCGAGGCGCTCCAGGGCCTCGGCGAGGTGCCGCGGATCGCGGGCCTGCAACCGCTCTACATCGCGCGACAGCTTTTCGACCTGCAATACGGCTCGAGCGCAGGGAAAGCGGCGGCGTTGATGAAGCCCGTCGTCGCCAAGCTCTCGGAAGACGACATCATCGCGATTTCGTCCTATCTCGGCTCGCTGCCGCCGCGGTAAGCGCGTACGGGTGCCCGCTGCCACGCTTGCCCTCGGGCCGCACTTTCACCGGCCCGACCTCGCCAAGCAATCTCAGGCCGCCGCCGTGCCGGTTGCGATCCGGTCCAGCACGGCCACGGCGCTTTGCGGCAGCTGCAGGTCGGCCGCCGCCAGGTTCTCGCGCAAATGCGCGACCGACGAGGTGCCCGGAATCAAGAGGATATTGGGCGCGCGCCGCAGCAGCCAGGCGAGCGCCACCTGCATCGGGGTCGCGCCCAGCCCGGCGGCGACGTCGGACAGCGCGGTCGACTGCAACGGTGTGAACCCGCCGAGCGGAAAGAACGGCACATAGGCGGTTCCGTCGCGGGCAAGACCGTCGATCACGGCGTCATCGCTCCGATGAACGACGTTGTAGAGATTCTGAACGCAGACGATGTCGCAGATCCCACGCCCTTGCGCGATCTGCTTGGGCGTGACGTTGCTCAGCCCGATGTGCCGGATCAGGCCCTGCCGCTGAAGCTCGGCCAGGACCGTGAGCGGCGCCTCGATCGAGCCTTCGGCGGGGCCGTGCATGCTGAACATGCTGCGCAGGTTGACGACCTCGAGCACGTCGAGGCCCAGATTGCGCAGATTGTCGTGCACCGCCTGGGTCAGCTCTTGGCGCGAGAAGGCCGGGAGCCATGATCCATCCGCGCCGCGCCGGGCGCTGATCTTGGTGACGATGACGAGATCGTCGGGGTAGGGGTGCAGGGCCTCGCGGATGATTTGGTTGGTGATATGGGGGCCGTAGAAGTCGCTGGTGTCGATATGGTCGACGCCGCTCGCCACCGCTTCCCGGAGCACCGCGACCGCGCCCCCGCGATCCTTCGGCGGGCCGAACACGCCCGGCCCTGCAAGCTGCATCGCGCCGTAGCCGAGGCGCTTTACGGTGCGATCGCCAAGCGCGAACGTTCCAGCTTTGGTAATGTCGACCATGTTCTATCTCCTCTACCCAGGCTAGATAGAGCGGCGCGGCGCGTGCGATAATCTCGTCCGATCGAAACAGGTTGTTCGGAAGGGCGAACAATGTCGGCAGGACTGGGCGATCTCACCGCGTTCGTCGCGGTCGCGTCCGCAGGCGGCTTTCGCGAGGCGGCGCGGGCAAGCGGCGGCAGCGCGTCGGGGTTCAGCGAAGCCGTGAGCCGGCTGGAAGCGCGGTTGGGTATTCGGCTGCTCAACCGCACCACGCGCAGCGTCACGCCGACCGAAGCCGGGGCGCGCCTCCTGGATCGGCTCGCGCCGGCGCTGAGCGAGGTCGAGGCGGCGCTGGACGTGGTCAACGGCTTCCGCGATCGACCGGCCGGCACGCTGCGGCTCAACGTGCCGGTCAGCGTAGCGCGCCTCGTCCTGCCGCGCATCGTGCCGCCCTTCCTTGCCGCCTATCCCGACATCCTGCTCGAGGTGATCGCCGAGGACAACTTCGTCGACGTGCTGGCGGCCGGCTGCGACGCCGGGATCCGCTACGGTGAGCGGCTCGAGCAGGACATGATCGCCGTTCCCATCGGTCCGCGCGAGCAGCGCTACGCGACCGCGGCGGCGCCGGCCTATCTCGACCGGTGTGGCCGCCCCACCCACCCGCGCGACCTGCTCGGCCACGCCTGCCTGCGCGGGCGATTCAGCAGCGGTGCGATGACCAGTCCCTGGGAGTTCGAGCGGGGCGGCGAGGTCGTGAAGGTCGATACGACCGGTCCGCTCATCGTTCTCGTCGGCGGCGCGACCGATCTTGCCGTCGAGGCGGCGGTCGCCGGCAGCGGCGTCATTCAGCTGTTCGAGGATTGGCTGCGTCCGCATCTCGACAGCGGTGCCTTGGAGCCCGTGCTGGAGCCTTGGTGGCAACGCTTCTCAGGGCCGTTCCTCTATTATCCAGGCCGACGCTATCTTCCCGCGCCGCTTCGCGCCTTCATCGATTTCGCGAAATCGTTCCGCTGACGGAGCGGTAGCCCCTTCGCCGCCGCAGCTTTACCCGCCTCGGCGGTGATGCCGGTGATGAATCCGTGAAGACCGACATCCGTGAAGAACTGTTTTCATGCCGCTTCGACGCGGTTAGGCTGGCGAGCAAGCGGACTGCACCGCACGAAGACGAGGGGAGGAAACCATGTTCCGGGTCAGGACGACCGTGCTGCTGCTCGGGCTCATCGCAGCGCCCGGAACCGCATCGTTCGCGCAAGACTCCGTCGATCCGAATGGCGCTCCCAATCCCTACCGTCTCGACGCGGATTGGCTGAAGATCCCCGACGGCCGCAAGATCGGGCAAGTCACCGGAGTCGATGTCGATCCCGACGGAAAGAGCGTGTGGGTGTTCGATCGGTGCGGAGCGAAGACGTGCAGCGGCTCGGCGCTCGACCCGATCGAAAAGTTCGACGCGTCCGGAAAGTTCGTCGCGGGCTTCGGGCGGGGCGTCTTCAATCACCCCCATGGGTTTTATGTCGACCGCGAGGGGAATGTCTGGACGACGGACAACACGGGCGGTGACGGCAGGGGCCACGAGGTCATCAAGTTCAGCCCGGAGGGCAAGGTCCTGTTGACGCTCGGCAAGCCAGGTGTGGCGGGGGAAGGCCCCGACCTGTTCAATGCGCCGACCGATGTCGCGGTGGCCCGCAACGGCGACATCATCGTCAGCGATGGGCACGGCGGCAAGACCAATGCCCGGATCGTCAAGTTCACCGCTGACGGCAAGTTCATCACGGCGTGGGGCAGGCGGGGCGCGGGGCCCGGCGAGTTCGGGGTCAACCATTCCTTGGCGATCAATTCGGCGGGCCGCGTCTTCGTCGCCGACCGCGGCAATAACCGGGTCGAGATCTTCAGTCCGGACGGGGCTTTCCTGGCGGAATGGAAACAGTTCGGCCGCCCGAGCGGTCTCTTCATCGACAAGAACGACGTGCTCTATGTGAGCGATTCCGAATCGAACACGGCGCAGAATCCGGGCTTCAAGCGGGGCGTCAGGATCGGCAGCGTGAAGGACGGCAAAGTCACGGCCTTCATCCCCGATCCGGCGCCGGCCAAGGAGGGAACGGGCGCCGCCAGCAACACCTGGGGAGAATGCGTGGCCGTCGACGACGCGGGGAATGTCCTGGTCGGCATGTACGACGCCGGGACCGTGCAGCGCTACGTCAGGAAATGAGCGTCGAGAAATGAGCCGGCGTCCGCGCCGCGGGCGCGGACGAGCGCCGCGGACGGCTGACCCTCCAACCGCCGCGCGGCGCTGCGACCAGGCCCCCGGCGACGTCTGGGCGGTGCTGGTGTGCCTTCAGGGCGACAGCTCCTCGAGGACTCGGCCTTTCGTCTCGATCGCGAATAGCAGCGTCAGGATCCCGCCGACGACCGCGGCGGCTGCGAACACCGCGAACACGTACGCGATGCCCGGACCGGCGACGATCCAGCCGACCAAGAGTGGACCGATCGCGGACCCGGCCCTGAGCCACGCGCTGCCGAACCCGGTGCCGATCGCGCGCACACGCGTGGGATAGAGTTCCGCCGAGTAGAGATACAGCGAGAAAGCTATGGTTTGCAGAACCGCGTAGACGACGGTTGCCAGGATGACGACCTGGAGTGCCGATGTGGCGCCGAGCCAGGCCAGCGCCAGCAGCGGCACCGCACCGATGAGGAAGGCCGTCGCGTACCAGGTTTTCGGCCGATTTTGTCGATGTAGAGTGCGCAGGCGATCGAGGCGGCCACGCCGACGCCCGAGGTGATCCAGCCGTATCCGAGGCTGGTCTGCAGCGGCAGGTGGAAGGTCTGCCTGTACAGCGTGGGCAGCCACGTGACCAAGCCGTTGTTGATCATGTAGACGCACACCCAGAGGCCCCAGATCGTCAACGTGCGCTTCAGGTAGATTCCTTGGAACAGCTCGCGCCAGTCCGAGCGTTCGGTCGCGCTCGCATCGACCGGACGCACCACCGGCTCTCGCAGGACCATGCCGCGCCGCGTCGCGCTGTCCTCGAGCTGTTTTACGACGGCATCGGCCTCTGCGATGCGTCCTTTGGATGCGAGCCAGCGCGGCGATTCGGGCATGAACCAGCGCAGCGGAATCGTCAGGACGGCGGGTATCAAGCCGACGACGAACATGGCCTTCCATCCGTAGATCGGGACCAGGAAAAATCCCGCCATGCCGGCGAACATCAAGCCGATCGGAAAAATAACCTCGTAGAGAAGGAAGAAGCGGCCTCGCTTCTCGGCCCCGATGAATTCGTTCACGTAGGCGCTCGCCACCGGCACCTCGCCGCCGGTGCCCACGCCCTGCAGAAAGCGGAACGCGATCATCGATGCGCCGCCCCAGGCGAACAGGCAGGCGAAATCCATCGACACGAACAGCATGATGGTGATGAAGAGGGTCTTCAGGCGGCCGATCCTCTCGGCGAGCGATCCGAACAGGACGGCTCCGAAGAGCTGGCCGACATAACCGGCCGAGATGATGACGCCGACCTCCGCCGGCGCGAGCTTCCATTCCGAAACCAGCTGGGGCATCGCGAAAGCGATGGCCAGCACCGTGTAGGCATCGAAGAACGTCGCCGTGCCCACGACCACGCGCAGCAGCATCAGCTTTCGGGTGACCGGAAGCCGCTCGATCCGCGCAACGAGCTGGGCGTTTCCGACACCGCAAAACGGCGTCGCCATCGGCCCCCGCAACACGGCGCCATCCGCAACAAGCGCAGACATTCGATCCTCCCTGATGTTTTTTAGCGGCGGAGCGGCTTTCCGCTCCGCCTTCGCAATGCCCTCCGTCAGGCGGCACGGACTCCACGCGGCTGGGCGTTCGGCAGGAGGCCGGCCAGGCGCAGCGCGTTCGTGATCTCGACCTCGGCGCCGGGCTCGAGGGGCAGCAAGGGCGACCGAACCGTCGCATGCTCGAGGATGCCGCGGGCGACGAGACCGTGCTTGAGCGCGACGGTCCCTTCCATGTGCGACCCGCGATGATAGACGGTGCGCGTCACTGCGAGCAGCCGGTCGTGGATCGCCCGCGCGCGCGGGTAGTCCCTCGCCTTGCCGGCAGCGATGAGCTCGATGAGCGGCTCGGGCGCAAGCGAGCCGTAGCCGACGAGGGCTCCGTCGACGTCGAACATCGTGTGCAGCAGATATTCGTCGTGGCAGGTCAGGAGCTGGAGCTCGGGACGCTCGCGGCGGACCACCGGAATCTCGGTGTCCCAACGGCGCATGTTGCGCACGCCGTTCTTCATGGCGAATACGCCCGGCAGCGCCGCGATCTCGAGCTGGGTCTCGAGATTATAGGTCGCCTTGGTGGCGTCCGGATACTGAAACAGGATCAGCGGCAGACCGCTTTCCTCGTAGATGGCGCGGTAGCGGTCCTGCGGCGCGCCTTTCTGGTAGCCGAACCGCAGCCATCCATGCGACGGATAGACGAGACCCGCGGCAGCGCCCGCCTTCACGGCCCGCTTCGCCTCCAGCCCGGCGACCTTGGTGCCTTCCAGGGTGATGCCGGCGATGACGGGGATTTTTCCCTCGACCGACTTCACGAAGCTCTGGATCACGGCGACCTGCTCGTCGGCGGCGAGGAACGTGCCTTCGCCGGCGTGGCCGAGAACCACCAGGCCCTTGACCCCTTCGAAGCTGCCGAGCCACGCGCCGAGCCGCTGGATCGCCGCATGGTCGACCTCGCCTGCGCGCGTGAACGGGGTGACCGGTGCGGGGACGAGACCTCGTAGATCAATTGCTTCCATCGTTTCCTCCGTTGGGATGTTTGTCTTGATCGTCGCTGACCGTCGCGTGGATGACCGCGTACCGGTTCGTGACGAGGCTATGCGGGCGCCGCCTATGCCGGAAGACTCAAAACTGGCATTTCAGATATAACAGCAGGGATATGCCTGGAGAGCCGCCTTGGATTATGCCGCCTGGAAGTTGTTCGTCGATGCCGCCGAACTCGGGAGCCTCAGCAAGGTCGCCAACGTGTACGGCACCAGTCAACCGCACATCAGCCGCCAGATCGGCGAGCTCGAGCGGGAGTGCGGAGGGCGGCTGTTCCAGCGTACCGGCCGCGGCGTCGTGCTCACCGAGCTCGGGCAGCGCATCGCTCCCAAGGTGCGAGCGTGGCTGGCGAGCACCGAGGATCTTACAAACGACGTGCGCAACTCGGCGAAGACGCCGATCGGCAAGGTGCGCATCGGCAGTCTGCCCTCGACGGCACATCCGCTGGTGAGCACGCTCTACAAGCAGTTGAAGGAGCGTTACCCTCTCATCGCGCTTGCGGTGCGCGAAGGGCAGGGAGCCCAGCTCGAGACGTGGCTGGAGGACGGCAGCGTCGATCTCGCGATTCTTTATCGGACCGGCGAGACGCCGAAAAGCGGCGACACCTATCTCGTCGAGACCGCGACCTATCTGGTGAGCGCGGCCGGCGACCGGCTGACCTCCCGGCCGACGGTTCCGTTTTCGGCGCTGCACAATCTGCCGCTGGTGCTGTTTTGCCGCCCGAGCAGCTGGCGCAATCACCTCGAACGCATCGGCGCCGAGCGCGGCGTGGCGCTCAACGTCGTGTTGGAGGCCAACTCGCTCAGCCTGCAAACGCACGCCGCCTCCCAAGGAGGCATCTACGCGTTGCTGGGGCCGTACGCCATCGCCGCCGCGGTGAAGGATTGCCGCCTGCAATCGTCGAAGCTGGTCGACCCGGTGATCACGCGCCACATCGCGCTCGCCATGTCTCAACATGGAGACTTGACGCTCGCATGCCGGACCGTGATGCAGGTGGCGCGAGAGATCGCAAAATCCAGTGCGGCCGGGCTGCGGCGCAAACCCGCGACGTAAGCCGGCCGCCGCGGAGCAGATAGAGATGGCTCACCCCGACCGTTTCCTCCTTGCCGGCGTGATGGGCTGGCCGGTGATGCATTCGCGCTCGCCGCGCCTGCATAACTATTGGCTCGCCAGATACGGGCTGACCGGGACCTATGTTCCGCTCGCCATCTCGGCGGAGGGATTGCGCGCCGCGCTTCGCGCATTGCCCGCGCTCGGGTTTTCCGGCTGCAACCTCACCATTCCGCACAAGGAGACCGCCTTCGGGATCGTCGACGAGGTCGATCCGCCGGCGCGCCGCATCGGCGCGATCAATTGCGTGGTCGTGCGCCCGGACGGCTCTCTGTTCGGGTGCAACCACGACGGCTGGGGCTATATCGAATTGATCGTCGAGGCCGTTCCCGGCTGGCGCGCGGATGCGGGTCCGATCGTCATCCTCGGCGCCGGCGGCGGGGCGCGGGCGGTGGCGGTCGGGCTGGCGGAGCGCGGCGCCACGGAGATTCGCGTCGTCAATCGCACGTTAGATCGCGCCGAGCGGCTGGCACGCGCCATCGGCGGGCCGGTACGCGCGGTCGAGTGGATGCGCCGCGCCGACGCGCTCGAAGGTGCGGCGATGCTCGTCAACACCACGAGCCAGGGGATGATCGGCGAGCCGGCACTCGACATCCCCCTGGACACGCTGCCGACCTCCGCGGTCGTCTCCGACATCATCTACATTCCGAAACAAACGCCGTTGCTCGCCGCCGCGCAGCTGCGCGGCAACCGCACCGTGAACGGGCTCGGCATGCTGCTCAACCAGGCGCGTCCGGCGTTTCGCGACTGGTTCGGCGTCATGCCGGAGGTGACGCCCGAATTGCGCGCCATGATCGAGGCGACCATTTGAGCGTGACGTTCCCGGACCATCACGGCTGCGGCCACGGCCGCAGCGGCGGGCGCATCCGCTCATAGGCGCGGGCCATGCGGAGCACGCCGAGATCGTCGAACCGGCGCCCCACGATCTGGAGACCGATCGGCAGGCCGTCCGCGTCATAGCCCGCGCACACCGATGCCGCCGGCTGCTCCGACATGTTGAACGGCGCGGTGAAGGCGATGTGCTCGAACGGGCGGGCGGGATCGTCGCCCGGCGTGGCCTCGGTCGCGGCATAGGCGGTGATCGGCGAGGTCGGGCACAGCAGGAAGTCGTGGCGGACACTCGCCGCGACCGCGGCCTCGCGGATCGCCATGATGAGGGCGAGATTGCGCGCGGCGTCGGCGGCACTCAGTCCCTGCGCCTGCCGGCACCACGCGACGACGAACGGCAGGATCTTCGCCCGCCGCTCGGGCGCGAGCCGTTCGAGATCGGCCCATAGCCTCGCCTGGAAGAAGCGGTCGAGCCCGGCCATCATCTCCACCGTCAGGAACGGCGCCACCGGCTCGACGACGGCGCCTGCGCGTTCGAACTCCGCGGCAGCGGCCTCGATGGCGGCGCGCACCGCCGGCTGCGGCCTCGTCCCGACGCCGATGTCGAGGAGAAGGCCGAGCCGACGCCCGGCGACGTCGGCGTCGAGCGAACGCCAGTCGATCTCCTGGTAAGGCAACGCCATGTAGTCTCGGGCGTCCGGCTGTGCGAGCGTTCGCATCAGCAGGGCGGCATCGGTTACGGTGCGGGTGATCGGGCCGACGATGCGGCCGAGGAACGGCGGATAGATCGGCACCCGTCCGAGGCTCGGCTTGAGTGCGAACACGCCGTTATAGGCCGCCGGCAGGCGCACCGAGCCGGCGATGTCGGTGCCGAGCGCGAGCGGCGCGTAGCCCGCCGCCGTTCCGGCCCCGGCTCCCGAACTCGATCCGGCGGGATTTCGGGTGAGGTCCCAGGGGTTGCGCGTGATGCCGTGAAGGCTCGACACGCCGGACACCAGCATGCCGTAATCCGGCATCGTGGTTTTGCCGATGAGCACGCAGCCGGCCTCGCGTACGCGCGCCGCCGGCGGGGAATCGACGTCGCTCGGGGTGGCGTCCCCGGCCGCGGTGCCGAGCGGCGTCGGAAATCCGGCGACGGCGATGTTGTCCTTGATGGTGATGGGCACGCCGTCGAGGGCGCTGCGCGGCGTGCCGGCCCGCCATCGCGCCTCGGCGGCGGCGGCCTGCGCCAGCGCGTCATCGGTCGCGGTGATGTACATGGCGTTGATCTTGCCCTCCCACGCCGCGATGCGGGCGAGCGCCGCGCGCGTCACCTCGACCGGTGAGAGTTGCCGCGCGCGAAAGGCGTTGGAGAGCGCTTCGGCGGTGAGATCGTGGAGAGCTGTCATGGCTCAGGAATACCCTCGCCTCCCGTGCCGGGTCCATCGCGATCGTACGGACCCACGGCGCTCTCGGGGCCCGGCAGGATGCCGGCATCCCCAGCCATCGGGTTCTGCGCCGCGGGCAGGTCGTGCAGATGACAGGCGGCGAGCTGGCCGGGCGCGATCGTCCGCAGCTCCGGCTCCTCGGTGCGGCAGCGCCCGAACACGTAGGGGCAGCGGGTGTGGAAGCGGCAGCCGTCGGGCGGGCGGCTCGGGCTCGGCACATCGCCGTTGAGGAGGATGCGGCGTCGCGCGGCGCCGGGGATCGGCACCGGAACGGCCGAGAGCAGCGCCCGGGTGTAGGGATGCTTCGGCGCCGCGAAGATGGCGCGCTTGTCCGCCGTCTCCACGATCTTGCCGAGATACATCACCGCGACGCGATGGGTCATGTGCTCCACGATCGCGAGGTCATGGCTGATGAACAGCAAAGCGAGGCCGAGCTCGCGCTGGAGGTCCTGGAGCAGGTTGACGATCTGTGCCTTCACCGACACGTCGAGCGCCGACACCGCCTCGTCGCAGATGATGAGATCAGGCTCGGCCGCGAGCGCGCGGGCAATGCCGATGCGCTGGCGCTGGCCGCCGGAGAATTCATGCGGCCAGCGCGCGGCCGCCTCGCGCGGCAGCCGCACCGTGTCGAGCAGCACGTGGATGCGGGCGTCGAGGTCGGCGGCCGACGAGGCGAGGCCGAAATTGCGGATCGGCTCGGCGAGGATGTCGCGCACCCGCAGGCGCGGGTTGAGGCTCGAGAACGGGTCCTGGAACACGACCTGCATGCGCCGGCGCAGCGGCCGCAACGTACCGGCGGCGAGGTCGTCGATCCGGCGGCCGTCGAGCACGACCTGGCCGGCGGTGATGTCGAACAGCCGCAGCACGGCGCGGCCGACGGTGGACTTGCCGCAGCCGGATTCCCCGACCAGCGCCAGGGTCTCGCCGCGGTCGATATGGAACGACACCCCGTCGACCGCCCGGACCGCGGCCGCCGGCTTGCCGAAGCGCCGCCGCAGCGGAAAGTGCTTCTTGAGATCGTTGACTTCGAGCAGCGCGCTCATGCCGGCACCGCAACGGGCGCGCCGACGGGGTCGGAGGCGTAGTGGCAGGCCGCGAGGTGGCCGGGCGCCTTCGGCTCCAGCGCCGGCGCGACCTGGCGGCACAGCTCGGTCACGCGCGGGCAGCGGCCGGCGAACACGCAGCCGACGATGCGCTGCTTGAGGCTCGGCACCGTGCCGGGAATTTCGGCGAGCCGCGTCTCGGTCGCCGTGAGCGAGGAGCCGAGCTTCGGCACCGCGCCGAGCAGGCCCCGGGTGTAGGGATGGCGCGGATTGCGGAACAGGTCGGCGACCGTGGCCTCCTCGACCTTGCGGCCGGCATACATCACCATCACCCGCTCGGCGACCTCCGCGACCACGCCGAGATCGTGGGTGATCAGGATGATCGCGGCGCCGATCCGGCGCTTGAGGTCCGCCATCAGGTCGAGGATCTGCGCCTGGATGGTGACGTCGAGCGCGGTGGTCGGCTCGTCGGCGATCAGCAGCTTGGGATCGCAGGCGAGCGCCATGGCGATCATCACGCGCTGGCGCATGCCGCCCGACAGCTGGTGCGGATATTCGGACAGCCGCCGCCCCGGCTCCGCGATGCCGACGAGGTCGAGCATCTCGACGGCGCGCGCCCGCGCCGCCTTCGCGTCGAGGCCCTGGTGCAGGCGCAGCGTCTCGCCGAGCTGCCGGCCGATGCGTCAGCACCGGATTGAGGCTCGTCATCGGCTCCTGGAAGATCATGCTGATGTCGTTGCCGCGGATCGCGCGCATCGCGCGGTCGTCGAGCGTCAGGAGATCGCGGCCCTCGAACCGGATCGCGCCGGCGATCTTGCCGGGCGGCTCCGGGATGAGGCGCAGGATCGACATGGCGGTCACCGACTTGCCGCAGCCGCTCTCGCCGACGATCGCCAGCGTCTCGCCCTGCGCCGACCTGGAAAGAGACCCCGTCGACGGCGCGGTTGATCGCCGTCGGGCGTGCGGAAATGGGTCTGCAGGCTGTCGACTTCGAGGAGCGCCATGGTCGTCAAACCCTCCTGGCGGCAGCGCGGGTCGAGCGCGTCGCGCAGGCCGTCGCCGACGAGGTTCACCGCGAGCACCGTGATCGAGAGGAACGCCGCCGGGAAGAACACGATGAAGGGCTTCACCTGCCACAGCGCCCGGCCCTCGGCCATGATGTTGCCCCAGCGACGGAATGGTCGGCGGCGTGCCGGCGCCGATGAAGGAGAGGATCGCCTCGACGATCATGGCGCCGCCGCAGATGTAGGTCGCCTGCACCATCATCGGCGCCACCGTGTTCGGCAGGATGTGGCGCAGGATGATCATCGGCGTGCGGGTGCCGGCGGCGATCGCGGCCTCCACATAGGGCTGCTCGCGCAGCGACAGCACGACGCCGCGCACCAGCCGCGACACCCGCGGAATCTCGGCGATGGTGATGGCGAGGATCACGTTGCCGACGCTGCCGCGGGTGAGCGCCATCAGCGCGATGGCGAGCAGGATCGGCGGGATCGACATCAGCCCGTCCATCACCCGCATCACGATGCCGTCCGCCCATCGCACGAAGCCGGAGACGAGGCCGATGGCGAGGCCGACCGCCGACGCGATGAGGCGCGACCGCAAAGCCGACGGTGAGCGACACCCGCGCGCCGTAGACGACGCGGGAATAGATGTCGCGGCCGAGCATGTCGGTGCCGAACCAGTGCTGCAAGGAGGGCGCCCGGGTGCGCTGCGCCGGCGCGAGCGCGGTCGGATCGACGGTCGCGAGATAAGGCGCGAACACGCCCATGAGCACGATCAGCGCCAGCAGAATGCCGCCGACCGCAACGGTGGGATGGCGCACGGCGAACCCGACGACGCCGCGCCGCGGCTTCGCGTCCGGCAGGAGATCGGGCAGCTCCGGCGCGGCGGCGATGCCCGGCGGCAGCGGTGCGGCCGGCGCGTTCAATAGCGGATCCTCGGGTCGAGCACCGTGTACAGCAGGTCGATCATGAGGTTGACCAGCACGTAGACGAAGCTGAACAGCAGCACGACGCCCTGGATCACCGGATAGTCGCGCCGCAGGATGGCGTCGACGGTCAGCCGCCCGAGGCCGGGGATGGCGAACACGCTCTCGGTGACCACGGCGCCGCCGATCAGGAGCGCGATGCCGATGCCGATGACGGTGACGATCGGCACCGCGGCGTTCTTCAGCGCATGGACGAACAGGACACCCGGCTGGCCGATGCCCTTGGCGCGGGCGGTGCGGATGTAGTCCTGACCGAGCACCTCGAGCATCGCGGCGCGGGTCATGCGGGCGATCAGCGCGATGTAGACGCAGCCGAGCGCAGCGGACGGCAGGATCAGGTTCTCGAACCACGGCCAGACGCCTTCGGCGAGCGGCGTGTAGCCCTGCACCGGCAGCCATTCGAGCTGCAGCGCGAAGACGTAGGCCAGCAAGTAGCCGATCACGAACACCGGCACCGAAAAGCCGAACACCGCAAACGCCATCACGAGGCGGTCGATCCAGGTGCCCGCCTTCCAGGCCGCGAGCACCCCGAGCGGTACCGCCACCGCCACCGAGAACACCAGCGTGATCGCCATCAGCGACAGCGTCGGCTCGAGACGCTGCCCGATCATCTTGGCGACCGGAAGGTTGGTGAAGATCGAGGTGCCGAGATCGCCGTGCAGGATCTGCCACACCCACTCGCCGAAGCGGATGAGGAACGGCCTGTCGAGGCCGAGGCTCGCCCGGATCCGCTCGACGTCGGCCGGCGTCGCCTGGTCGCCGGCGATGACCGCGGCCGGATCGCCCGGCGCGATGTAGAGCAGGCTGAATACGAACAGCGCGACCACCGCCATCACCGGGATGGTGGAAAGGAGGCGCCCGGCGACGAATTTCACCATGGAAAAACGATGACGGGTTTCATGCGGTCTTGCTGACCCCCCAGAAGAAGGGAAGCGGCCCCTGCGCGATACCGGCCACGTTCTTGCGCCAGGCGAAATGCCTCAGGTACCAACCGAGGGGCACGTAGATCGCATTGTCGAGCGCGGCCTTGTTCAGCCGGCGCGCGATCCGCTTTTCCTCGTCGGGTGTTTTGGCGTCATACCAGGCGGCGACTTCGGTTTCGACTTGGGGAATGTTCGGCCAGCCAAAGAATGCCTTCTCGCCGTTTGCGCGTAGCAACTTGCTGGTCGGGTCGATGCAGTCGATACCGTAGAAGAGCGAGTGATACACGTTCCATCCGCCCTGGCTTTGCGGCGATTTCTGCGCGCGACGCGCTACTACGGTGCCCCAATCCAGGGCGGCGTAGTCGACGTTGATTCCGACACGCGAAAGAAGGTCCGCGGTCACGTCGCCACAGCTCTTGTGCATGGCGATGTCCTGTGCCGCCATGCTTACGATCGGCTGTCCTGCGTAGCCACTCTCGGCCAGGAGACGCTTGGCCGCATCGAGGTTACGGGGACCTTTGAGAATCTCGCCGCCTTCCTCGGTGTAGAGCGGAGCGCCCGGCGGGAAGTAGCCCGGCAAAGGCTTCCACAGTTTGTCGTCGTCGAGGTAGGCGCCCATGTAGTCGGCTTGGTTGATTGCCATCATCACCGCGCGCCGCGCCCGCACGTCGTCGAAGGGCGGATGCAGGTGATTGAAAAAAAGCGTTGCGATCATTCCCAGGGGGTCTTGGATTCCCACGGCCACGTTGCGGCTCTTTTGCAACGTTGGAACGAGGTCGGCGAGCGGTAGCTCCAGCCAGTCGACCTCGCCGTTCTGTAACGCGGCGGCGGCCGTTGCGGAGTCGGCGATGGTGATCCATTCAATTCGTTCCGTCTCAACTTTTTTGCCTCCAGAGAGCCACGATGCGGGCTCCTGGCGTGGCGCATAGTCGGTGAACCTCTCGAACACTGCCTTGGCGCCGGGGACCCACTCGGCGCGTGCAAAGCGCATCGGACCGCTTCCGACATACTCGTTGATCTGCTTGAACGGATCGGTCGCCGCGATCCGTTCCGGCATGATGAAACAACATGGCGGCCCGACCTTTCCGAGTGCGAGCAACATCTTTGGAAAAGGCCGTTTCAAGCTCCAGCGAAAGCTGCGGTCATCGATCGCCGTCAGTTCGTTCTCCACGGCCTTGATCATCTGGCCCATTGGTTCGCGCACGGCCCAGCGGTTGATGCTTGCCACCACATCCTTGGCCAGCACGTTCTCGCCGTCATGGAATTTCAGTCCGTGCCGCAACCGGAATGTCCAGGTCAGACCGTCGCCGGAAACTTCTTCGGCTTCGACCATCTGACGATGCACCTGGAGTTTTGCATCGACCCCGTAAAGCGTGTCCCACACCAGAAGCCCCGCATTGCGGGCAATGTAGGCCGCGTTCCAGATAGGGTCGAAATTCGCGAGATCAGCGTGTGGGACGAGGCGCAGCGTGCGTGCCTCGGCGCGGGTCGAGACGGCCGGCATCGCCGGGCGAGCGGTGGCGGCGAGCGCTCCCGCGCCGGCCGCTGCTTTTAGGAAAACGCGTCGATCCATGTTGTTTGCCCCGTGAGCAAATCGGACGGGCTCTTGCAAGATTTGTGCGGAGCCCAAATTGGCAGCATTCAAAAATGCCTGGCCGCCGCGACGACGTGATCAAAATATGCAAAGACCAAAAGGATACGGTCTGAGGCTGTGCCCGCCGACGGCACGGTTGCCCATTCTCATGCGGAAGCGTCGGCTCGCTCCGACCGAAGGCAACCGGGTCAGACGATACACCGGAACGATCCGGTCAACAATTTGTTCGAAGCGGCCGTGTGCTTCGCGGATCGCCTCGCATGCGGGGCTTGCATTTGCTTTGCAGGTGCGTATACTTTGCATCACAAAGTAGGGTGGGTGATGCGGGACCTCGACAAAGCCTTGGCCGACATTCTCGTGATCCGTAGCCAGATTGCGGCGGGAACCGCGTTCCGCGGCTACGGTCCGGCGGCGATGGTTGCCACCAGCGGTGTCGCCCTGCTCGCCGCCATCGCCCAGTTCCTCTGGCTCCGCAATCCCACCGACCAGCCGTTGATGTTCTTTGCCGGGTGGGCGGTCGCCGCGACGGTCTGCGTGGGCATCATCGGGGTCGAGATGCAGGCGCGCTCGCGCCGCCACCATTCCGGTCTTGCCGACGCGATGATCCATCAGGCGGTCGAGCAGTTTCTGCCCGCGGCCGTGGCCGGCGCGCTGCTCGCCGTGATGCTCGGCCGCTTCGCGCCGGAAACGCTGTGGATGCTGCCCGGGCTGTGGCAACTGCTGGTGAGTCTCGGCATTTTCGCGTCCGCCCGCTCGCTGCCGAACAGCGTCCGGATCGCCGGCGCCTGGTACTTTATCGCGGGTTTTACCGTGCTCCTCGTCGCCAGCGTCTCCCATGCGCTGTCGCCGTGGACCATGGGCCTGCCTTTCGTCGTCGGCCAATTGCTGATGGCCGCGATCGTCCATTTTGCGTCCGGAGACAGTTATGGCGAAGACTGAAGCCGAGGCCCCGTTTTCCTATGAGGGGCTCGACCGCATCATCCACGAGAAAGCGAGGCTCGGCGTGATGACGTCGCTCATCGCCCATTCCAAGGGCCTGGCCTTCGCCGACCTGAAGCAGCTGTGCGGCCTCACCGACGGCAACCTCAGCCGCCACCTCGCGGTGCTGCAGGAGGCCGGCCTCGTCGAGATCACCAAGGGCTACGAGAACAACCGGCCGCATACGAGCTGCCGGCTGACTAAGAACGGCCGCCGCCGCTTCCTCAACTATCTCTCCGTGCTGGAGGGCCTCGTCCGCGATGCCAAGGCTGCCGGCAAAGAGGACGGCGCCGACGCGCGGCTCGGCATCCTGCCCGCCTGACCCCGGATCTTTTTTTGCGAGGAAACTTTGTGATGCAAAGTAATCTATCTGCGAAACTGCCTGCTGGTGACGGACCGCGAGTAGGCGACAAGCTGCAAGCCGGTGAGGTGCGGGCCGGTGACAAGCTGCATGTCGGCATCATCATGGACGGCAACGGCCGCTGGGCGACGCGGCGGCATCTGCCGCGGCTTGTCGGCCACGAAGCCGGGGTCCAGGCCGCGCGCCGCGTCGTCGAGGCGGCCCCGAAGCAGGGTGTCGGCACGCTCACGCTCTATGCGTTCTCGAGCGACAACTGGCAGCGGCCCAAGGCGGAGGTCAGCGCGCTGATGCGGCTCTTGCGCGGTTATCTCCGGGACGAGACCAAGACCCTGGTCGGCAATGGGGTCCGCCTCACCGCGATCGGCCGGCGGGACCGGCTGCCGGGCGAGTTGGCGAACGAGATCGGTCGCGCCGAGGCGGCCACCGCCGAGGGCGACGCGCTGCATTTGCGCATCGCCCTCGACTACTCCGCCCGCGACGCGATCCTGGCCGCCGCCGCCCGCGTCGCCGGGCCGGCCGATCTCACTCGCGCCGGTTTCGCGCGTCTCGTCACCGGTGAGCCCGGGCTGCGCGACGTCGACCTCATCATCCGCACCAGCGGCGAGAAGCGCCTCTCCGACTTCCTGCTGTGGGAGAGCGCCTATGCCGAGCTGCACTTCACCGAGCGGATGTGGCCCGACTTCGACGCGCACGACCTCGCCGATGCGCTCGCCGCGTTCGGCCGCCGCGAGCGCCGGTTCGGTGGCTTGCAACCGGTGCCGGTCGCGCAGGCGATGGGCGCCGGGTGAATCCGGAGGCGGCGATGCGCATTCTGTTGATCAACGTGCCGCATCCCTCGATCGGGAGCCGTATTCCGGACGACCACCTGCCTCCGCTGGGGTTGCTTCCGATCGGCGGACGCTGATCGACGATGGCCACGAGGTCCGCCTCATCGACGGTGAGTCCGGCCCGGTGACGACGCAGGCGCTGGTGGAGCAGGCAACGCGTCTCGCCCCGAACGCCGTACTGTTCGGACATTCGGGCTCGACGTCCGGCATCCGGTCATCGCGGAGGTCGCGCAGGCTCTCGCGGCCGCGGCCGTCACGCCGCCTTGGCCACGCCCCAGAAGAAGGGTAGGGGGCCTTTGACCACGCCGGTCACGTTCTTGCGCCACGCCTGATAGCTGAGGAAGAAGCCGGTCGGCGCATAGATCACGTTGTCGAGCGCCGCCTTGTTGAGGCGCCGGATCGCGGCCTTCTCCTCGTCGAGGTTCTTGGCGTCGAACCAGGTGTAGACCTCGGTCTCGACCGCCGGCACGTTGGGCCAGCCGAACCAAGCCTTGTCGCCGTTGCCGCGGATCGCGTGATAGGGCGCGGGATTGATGGTGTCGGCGCCGGCATGCCAGGTGTGGAACATCTGCCAGCCGCCCTGGCCGGGCGGGGTCTTCTGGGCGCGGCGGGCGCCGACGGTGCCCCAGTCGATCGCGGCGAAGTCGACGTTCATGCCGAGGCGCTTGAGGAGATCGGCGGTGACGTCGCCCTGCGCCTTGGTGATCGGCTGGTCCTGGGCGACGAGGCAGGTGACGGGCTGCCCGGCATATCCGGATTCCGCGAGCAGCTTCTTCGCCGCATCGAGATTGCGCGGACCTTTGAGAATGTCGCCGCCTTCCTCGGTGTAGAGCGCGGTGCCCGGCGTGAAGAAACCGGGCAGCGGCTTCCACAGCGCCGGGTCGTCGCCCACGATGGCGCGCATGTAGTCTTCCTGGCTCATCGCCATCAGCACCGCCCGCCGCGCCCGCACGTCGTTGAAAGGCGGGTAGAGGTGGTTCATGCGGAAGCTGCCCACATTGCCGAGCGGGTCGGCGATGTCGACGACGACATTGCGGTTCTTGCGCAGCAGCGGCACGAGGTCGGAGATCGGGTTTTCCCACCAGTCGATCTCGCCGTTCTGCAGCGCCGCCGAAGCGGTGCCGGGATCGGGCATCACCACCCATTCGACGCGGTCGACGAGGATGCGCTTGCCGCCGGCCAGCCATGAGGCCGGCTCGTCCCGCGGCACATAGCCGCCGAATTTCTCGAACACCGCCTTGGCGCCCGGCACCCATTCCGATTTCGCGAAGCGCATCGGGCCGCTGCCGACATACTCCGAGATCTGCTTGAACGGGTCGGTCTTGGCGATCCGCTCCGGCATGATGAAGGCGACCGGCGCATTGTTCTTGCCGAGCGCCAGCAGCATCTTCGGATAGGGCTTCTTGAGTACCCACGTCACGGTGCGGTCGTCGGGCGCGCCGAGCTCCTGCTCGATCGCCTTGAGCATGAGGCCCATCTGGTCGCGCGCCGCCCAGCGATTGAGGCTCGCCACCACGTCCTTGGCCAGCACCTTCTCGCCGTCGTGGAAGGTCAGCCCCGGCCGCAGCTTGAACGTCCAGGTGAGGCCGTCCGCGGAGACGTCCTCGGATTCCACCATCTGGCGGCGCGGCTCGAGGTTGGCGTCGACCCCGTAGAGCGTGTCCCACACCAGCGCCGAGGCGTTGCGGACCACGTATTGCGTGCCCCAGATCGGATCGAAATTCGCGAGATCGGCCTGCGGCACGAAGCGCAGGGTGCGCGCCGCCGCGCCCTGCGCCAAGGCGGGCGCCGCGAGGTTGGGCGACAGCGCCAGCGCTCCGGCGCCGGCGGCGGCTTTCAGCAGCGTCCTGCGATCCATCGGGTGTGCTCCTCGGTTTTCTGAGCCAAAAATTCCAAATCGTCGTCCAGCAGCGGCCGTCGCCCTGCCGCACAGGCGAAAAAATGGCCGCCGCCCCACGATACTGCACCCGTTTCGAGCAAATGGCATGCCAGCCGCTCAGCGCGGATGCCACCACCGCCCGGCGATGACGACGCCCTTTGAGACGATCCGGCGGTCGCCGGCGAGGTGCTCGCCCGCCGCATCGACATAGTCGAAGCGGCCGTCCTCGACGGCGAGGACGGTGGCGTCGCCGACGCAGCCCGGCCTGAGGCTGCCGAGTTCCGGCCGGCGGAGCGCGGTCGCGGCATTGACGGTCGTCATCGCGATCACGTCGGCGAGCGGCAGCCCGAGGCACAGGAATTTGGACATCGTGGTGACGAGGTCGAAGGCCGGCCCGTCGATGCACAGCTTGTGCACGTCCGACGAGATGGTGTCGGGCAGGAAGCCGTTGGCGATCATCGCACGCGCGGTCTTGAAGGCGAACGAGGCCTTGCCGTGGCCGATGTCGAACAGCACGCCGCGCTCGCGCGCTGCGGTCACCGCGCGCTTGACAGTTCCCTGGGCGGTCACCGGCGTATTGGGAAACGGCCGGAACGCATGGGTGAGGATGTCGCCCGGACGCAGCCGCCCGATCACGTCCTCGTAGCTCGGCGGGGGGTCGTCGATGTGGGCCATCAGCGGCATGCCGACTTCGTCGGCGACCTCGAGCGCGATATCGAGCGGCACCGTGCCGGAGCGCCCCGAGGCATGGGCGCCGACCCGCACCTTGATGCCGACGACGAGATCGCGGTTGGCATTGGCGACCTCGACCGCGTCGATCGGCGCCATCAGCCGGATCTCCTCGCTTTCGCCGACCATCACCCGCGTGGCGAACGCATAGATGCCGGCGAACGAGACGTGGAGATAGGCGAGGATGCGCACCGAGCTCGGCTCGATCACGTGCTTGCGGAAGCCGGCGAAATTGCCCGGACCCGCGCTGCCGGTATCGATGGCGGTGGTGACCCCGGAGCGGCGGCAGAAATCCTCCGCGTCGATGCCGAGCGAGGTGCCGCCCCAATAGACGTGGGTGTGCAGGTCGATCAAACCCGGCGCCACGATCGCGCCGGCGAGATCGCGCGTCTCGGTGCCGTCCGCTTTGATATCCGGCCCCATCCGGGCGACCTTGCCGTCGGCGAAGGCGATATCGGTGACGGCGTCGAGCCGTTGCGAAGGATCGATGACGCGGGCATTTCGCAACACCAGATCATAGGTCACCGCCATCGCCTCCTCGCGAGATCGGCCAAAGCCGCGCGCTTATCGAATCATAAAGCATGGCCGGCGTCGATCGTTGACCACAGCCGTGCAATCCCCATTCTCTCCCTGGCGGACAAGGCCCGTGCATAGTAAGTAAGCGTCAGAAGAACAGAGTCGTGTCGTTACGAACCGCCGCACGTCCCCCGGAACGGTCATTCGTTGGTGCGGCGGTATCCACGGCTCCAGGGCGTAACGCTCTAACAAGACGTTGCCCTGACACGGCGATGTTCTGACAAGCCGAAGCGAAGCATCTCGACTGTCCGAAACCGCGTTCCCATCCCTGCAATTGAAAATGCCGGAGGCTGCCGATGTCGATGACCCCACCACCCAATTTCGCCGCCGCTCAACGCGCCGTCGTCGCGACCATGCGTGAGCATTGGGGGCTGTTCCTCGCCGAGGGCATCATCCTCGTTTTGCTCGGTCTGCTCGCCATCGTCATCCCCCCGCTCGCCACCCTCGCAGTGACGATCCTGATCGGCTGGCTGTTCCTGATCAGCGGCGTGGTCGGCCTGTTCACGACCTTCTACGCAAAGGGCGCGCCGGGTTTCTGGTGGTCGCTGGCGTCGGCGGTCATCGGCATCGTCGCCGGCGTGATCCTGCTGGCATGGCCGATCAGCGGCACGGTGTCGCTGACGCTCGTGCTGATCGTTTTCTTCATCATGGAAGGTGTCGCCTCCATCATGTACGGCTTCGAGCACCGCCGCGAGGCGTCGAGCCGCTCGGGCTGGATCATCGCCAGCGGCGTGATCGACCTGATCCTCGCCGGGATCATCTTCTCCGGCCTGCCGGGAAGCGCGGCCTGGGCCCTCGGGCTGCTGGTCGGCATCAACATGCTGTTCGGCGGAACCTCGCTCATCGCCATGGCCCTGGCGGCACGCAGCCAGCCTGCCACCACCGCGGCCACCACGCCGGCTGCACGCGCAAGTTGAGGCGCATCCACGGAGGCCCGGCCGTCGGCGGGGCCTCCGGTATTTTTTTGCCCGTCGATTGTCCCCGCAAGGCGCGCCCGAGTCGCCCCAATTGCGGTCCGCGGGGTCGGCCCCCTGTCAACGTTGACAGCGCAGTTGTGCGCGCGCTGCATTAAACTTGACACAATTGTTCCAGATGTCATTCGTGAGGCGGCGCCGGGATTACGGATTGCCGGGGTGCCACACGCAATTCATGTGGATCGACTATCCCGGCGTGCGGGAATTTCGGCGGTCAGGCCACCGACCGGGCGCGGCTTGTCGCGTCCTCCGGCTGCAAGGGGAGCAGGGATCGTGACCGACGTGCAAAGGCATGCGGTGCCGGCCGCCTCGGCGGCGGCGCTGCAGAGAGCAGAAATCCACCCCTTCCCGGACAGCACCGCGGTTCCTGCCGCGGACGCTCATGCGGAGCCGGAGCCGCTGCCTGGCCCGACGGTTTTGCCCTGGAAGGCAGATCGCCTGCCGCTGATCATCGGCGCCGCCGGACATCGCGATCTGCGTGAAGAGGACATTCCGCGCCTGCGCGCGGCGGTCGCGTCGGCCTTGAACACGCTCCGCCGGCAATATCTCGACAACGACAAGCAGACCCCGGTCGTTTTGCTGTCCACCCTCGGCGAGGGCGCGGCGCAGCTCATCGCCGCCGAGGCGCTCAAGCAGGGCGCGACCCTGATTGTGCCGCTGCCCATGCCCCTTGCCGAATACCGGCGTGATTTCGTGCAGCGGCCGCTCGCCGCCGAGGCCGCCCAGAGCTTCGAGGACTTGTACCGCCGCGCCGCCGCGACCGTGGATCTTCCCCTCGCTGCGGGCGCGACGGACGCCGGCGTCACGGCGTTCGGCCCCGAGCGCGACCGCCAGTATCGCGAGGCGAGCCTCTTCATCTCCAAGCATTGTCACGTGCTGATCGCGCTCTACGACGGCAATGACGACGACATTGCCTTCGGCAGCGCGGCGGAAGCGGTCAGCTTCACCCGCGACGGCATCCCGATCCCGGTGAACGGACCGGCGCGCCCGATCCTGGACGGCTCCGAGGTCGGGCCGGTGATCCATATCGTCACGCCGCGCAAAGCGGTGAAGACGACCGCGAGCGAGGTTCGGGTCGTCCCCTGGGGAAGCAAGGTAAAGGGCGGTTCGGGCGGCCTCGGCAAGGCGCTGGGTGGACTGCGGCGGTCGTCGGGGCTCACTCCCGAGGAGGCCCGCATCGTCGGCGCCTGGACCCAATTCCGCGAGGTGGCGGCGCTCACGACCCGGTTCAATCGCGAGGCGAGGATCGCGGCGAAAAAGCGCGAGGCGGTCATCGAGAAGAATGTCTCCCAGTTGTTCGCCGGCAATCCCCATGCCCACGACCGCGGCGAGACGGCGGCGTCGATCTGGTGCCGGTTCTACGGGGTGACGGAGACGCTGGCGCAGGAGCGCGAGAAGCGCGTGCGGGCCGACTGGCGCGACATGTTCCTGCTCGGCCTCGCCGCCTTCGTATGCTTCGCGGTCTACTCGCACCTGTTCCCGGTGAACCTGTTGCTGTTCGATTACGCCGCCATCGCCCTGGTGGTCGCGGTCATCTTCTACCGCAGCCGGCTGCGGGCGCATCGCGAGCGCCTCTTCGATTACCGCGCGCTGGCCGATGCCTTGCGCGTCGGTGTGTTCTGGAAGCTCCTCGGTATCGGGATGCCCCCGGGCGCCGGGCCGCAAGCACCGTCCCAGCTCCGCTCCATGGCGGAGGCCTATCCGATCGCACAGCAGAACGAGCTCGGCTGGGTGAAGGCGTCGCTGCGCGGCCTCGACCTGACCGACCGGATCGGGGCGCCGCCCGCGCCGGCGCGGGTGACGCTCGACACCTATGGTTTTGCGCGCGACATCTGGGTCGCGCGGCAGCGCGACTTCTACCGTGCGCTCGGCGAACGCTGCCGCGCCATCGCGGCGTGGAGCCTGCGCTACGCGATGTACCTGCTCGTCGCTTCGGCGGTGCTGGCGGCGGTGTTCTCGGCGATCGACATCTATGACGAGATGACCGGCCGGGATTCCACCATCATGGGTTGGACCACCGGCGCGGCCAATTTCATCGCCGAGCACGCCACGTTCCTGCCCGCGGCGGTGATCAATTTCATCAACCAGTTTGCCGCCCAGACCTATCCGGTGCTGGTCTTCCTCATCGCGCTGCTTCCGGGTATCGCCGCTGCCATCTTCGGCTATTCCGGCCAGATGGCGTATCAGGCGCAGTCGCGTTACTGCGCGCAGATGGCGTTTCTGTTCGAACGCGCGCTCGGCATGTTGCCGGAGCGTGATCGGGTCGGCCGCAAGAGCATCATGGCGGGCGCTCTCGAGCCCGACGTGCTCGCTTATTGCCAGGCGGTGTTCTCCGACCTCGGGACCTCGGCGATGCGCGAGAGCGCCGGCTGGGTCGCCATCCATCGGGACTATCTGATCGGCTGACGCGCGTGACCTGACTGACGCAGCGTCATCCCCGCAGACAAATTCTTTGTTTTGTGCTGAATTGACCGGACCGTTCCTTCGCCCCCGGGGCGGGGAAGGGTCGGGCGCCGGCGGCGCCACGGGCGTGTGCGTAAATCCTTGTGCGTAATTTGGCGGTGGCAACGGCGTGCAGACGACGCTGCTCGGAGCTGCGATTGCGATCATCCTGGTGCTGGTGACGGCGCTGGTCGGACCGCTATTTGTCGATTGGGGCCGGTTCCGCGAGACCTTCGAGACGAAGGCGCAACGCCTCACCGGGCTCGAGGTCACGATCGGTGGTCCGATCGAGGTGCGGATCCTGCCGACGCCCTCGTTGAAGCTGCAGAAGATCGAAGCGCGGCGTCCCGGCGACGCGATGCCGATCACGGCGCGGTCGATGCAGATCGAGTTCGCCCTCGATGCGCTGATGCGGGGCGGGCTGCGGGTCGTCAATCTCACCGTGGAACGTCCCCAGATCGCAGTCGGTCTCGACGGTTCTGGACGTTTCGCCTGGCCGGTTCCGACAATCGGTTTCGATCCCGACGCCCTGTCGATCGACCGTCTCGTCATCGACGACGGGCAGATCGCGCTCTCGGATGCGCGCAGCGGCGCAGGCACCACCCTGGAGAAGGTCACTTTCCGCGGCGACCTGCGGTCGCTCGTCGGCCCCGCCAAGGGTGACGGCGCGTTCGTCATCGGCGGCCAGACCTATCCCTACCGGTTTTCGACCAGCCGTCCGGCCGCCGACGGCGCCGTCAAGTTGCGTCTCGCCGTCGATTCCGCGGAGCAGCCGCGGATGGCGGAACTCGATGGATCGGTCTGGATCGAGCGCGGACTCCCGCAGTTCGATGCCACCGTTCAATGGGCCCATGGGCTCGGTCGATCCAGCGCCGGCACCGGCGAAGCCTGGCGCCTCGCCGGTCACCTGCGCGGCAGCAGCACGACGGTCGCGGCCGACAAGGTCGAGGTGCAGTACGGCCCGGAGGAACGGGCCGTGCGCCTCCACGGCGATGCCAATCTGACGCTGGGCCGGAAGCCCGAGCTGTCGGCCATGCTGTCGGCGACCCAGGTCGATCTCGACCGCGTCCTCGGATTGCCCGAGTCCGTGCGCCGCAAGCCCGTCGTGGCGCTGCGGAGCCTCGGCGATCGCTTTTCCGGTCTCGAGCAAACGCCCATCCCGATGCGGCTCTCGGTCGGTATCGATGCCGTGACCCTGGCGGGAGGGGCGTTGCAGCGCCTGAGCGGCGAACTGCACGGCGAGGCGGGCCGCTGGAGCCTCGATGCGCTCAGCTTTCGCGCCCCCGGCGCGACCCAGGCACGGTTGACCGGCCGGCTGACCGTCGGTCCCTCGGGGATCGACTTCGCCGGTCCGGCGCGGATCGAGGCGAAGGATCCGCGTGCGCTCGTGGCGTGGCTCACCGACCACGCCGACGCCCAGTTGGCGGGGGCGAGTTTCCGCGCCGAGGGCGAGGTCAGGCTCGGCACCGAAGCGTTCGCCATCGACCGGCTCAAGGCCGATCTCGATCGCATGTCGCTCGAGGGACGGTTCGCCTACAAGTGGCCGGCCGCCGGCCGCCCGGCCCGGGTGGAGGCGGCGCTGAGCGCGCCGGAGGTCGATTTCGACCGGACCTATGCGCTCCTTCAGGACATGGCTGCCGGCAGCCTCGGCGGCGACGCCTTCGCGTGGCCTCGTGAAGGTACGCTGGCGCTCAACATCGCCCATTCGTCGGTCGCCGGCGTCGCCGTCCAGGGCGCCGACGTCGACCTGCGTTTCGACGCCGGTGCGCTCGGCATCGAGCGTCTGGCCATCGCCGATTTCGGCGGTGCAACCGTCGCGGCCAAGGGCACTATCGACATCAACGCACAAACCCCTCGGGGCGCAGTCACGCTCGATCTCGACATCCGCACGCCGGACGGCATCCTCGCCCTGCTCGACCGCGCCGCACCGGAGGCGGCACGCGAGCTTCGCCGCGCGCCGGCCCGGTTCATTCCGGCGAAGCTTACCGGGTCGCTTGCCGTCGACGCCGCTGCCGCAGCGTCATCCGCCGCGGCGCCTGCACCCTCCGTCGTGCCGGGACCCGCCGCGGCGGGACGTCCGGCTCATGCGCGGTTCAAGATTGGCGGCAATGCCGGGACCTTTGCGTTCAACCTCGAAGGCGATGCGGCCTCGTCGTCCAACGCCGTGAGCTTGTCCGATCTCGCGCAACTGGCCGCAGCCAGGCTCGCCGTCACCGGGCAGCTGTCGGCGCAGGACGGCCGCGCGCTGACCGACCTTCTCGGGCTAGACCGGCTGGTTGCTGCGGGCAAGGCCGCCGGCCGGATCGATTTCAAGGCCGCCGGCGCCCTCAACGACCCGATGACCGTCGAGGCGCGAATGACGGCCGAAGGGCTGGACGTCTCCGCCGATGGCTCGCTGCGACTGCCGCTCGGCCGCGCCATCGCGGCGAACCTCGCGCTGGCGGTAGCGAAGGCCGATCTGCGGACCGCGCGCGGCACCGTGCCCGCCGCGGGGACGGCGCAGGTCGCGGTGAGCGATGACACGGTGGCCTTCACCCGCCTGAACGGCGAGATCGCCGGGGCGAACGTCACCGGGCGGCTCGCGGTGGGACTGGCCCAGCCGGCGACCCTCGACGGCGATCTCCGGCTCAGCAAGGCCGACCTTCCGGCCCTCATGGCCGCCGTGGCCGGAATGCCTGACGGCAGCGACGCCGGGAGTGCAGGCCCCGGCAAAAGCCTTCCGTCAGAACCGTTCGGGCCTGGTCTGTTCGCGGCAGCGACCGGACGCATTGCCGTTGCCGCGGCGAATGCCGCGCTCACGCCCCGGCTTACGGTCCGCGATCTGCACGGCAGCGTCGAGGCGACTCCGGACAAGGTGGTCCTCCGCGATTTCGCCGGAGCCCTTGCCGGCGGCACGGTCTCCGGCGGGCTGGAGTTGCGGCGCGGTCCCGGCGGCGTCGCCGCGGCGGGCAACCTGAAACTGCGCGAGGTCGAGATGGCCGCGCTGATGCCGGGGGACGGCGCCCTGACCGGCCGCCTGGCGCTCGAAACCACTTTCGAAGGCATTGGACGCAGTCCGGTGGCATTGATGGGATCGCTGCGGGGCAACGGCACCTTCGCGGCCGAGCATGCCGCCATCGCGCGCCTCGATCCCAAGGCTTTCAATCCCCTCGTGCGCAGCATCGACGAGGGCTTGCCGATCGAACCGGCCCGGATTGCGGAGCGTCTCGAAGCCGCGCTCGCCGGCGGCGCCTTCGACATTCCCCGGGCCGAGGGGACGTTCACCGTCGCCGGCGGGGTGTTGCGGCTCGTCGACGGCCTCAGTGGCGAGGGTGCCGACCTTGCGCTGACCGCCGATATCGACCTCGGCGCGCGAGCGATGGATGCGACTTTGACCCTGACCGGGCCGGCCGGGCTCGGGACCCCGGCCATCGGCCGTCCGGCTTTCGAGATGGTGCTCCAGGGTCCCGTGGATGATCCCAAACGCAGTTTCGACGTGGCGGCCCTGACGAACTGGCTGTCGTCGCGTGCCATTGCGCTCAACGGCCAGCGCCTCGAGGCGGCCGAGGCCGCCCGCACCGCCCCGGCGCGGGACCAGGCCCGGCTGGAGGCCGAGGCTCAGGCGAGGGCCGAACAGGCACGAGCTGAGCAGGCGCGCGCCGAACGAGCGCGTGCCGAACAGGCCCGGGCCGAGCAGGCGAAGGCAGAGCAGGCGCGAGCGGAACAAGCGCGGGCCGAGCAGGCGCGGGCCGAGCAGGCGAAGGCAGAGCAAGCCCGTGCGGAACAAGCGCGGGCCGAGCACGCGCGCGCCGAACAGGCAAGGGCCGAGCAGGCGAAGGCGGAACAAGCGCGGGCGGAGCAGGCACGAGCCGAGCAGGCCAGAGCCGAGCAGGCAAGGGCGGAACAGGCAAGGGCGGAGCAGGCGCGCGCCGAGCAGGCTCGCGCCGAGCAGGCTCGCGTAGAGCAGGCGCGTGCAGAGCAGGCCCGGGCTGATAAGGCGAAGGCGGATCAGGCCCGAGCCGAGCAGGCGAAGGCGGAGCAAGCTCGCGCGGAGCAAGCTCGGGCCGAGCAGGCGAGAGCGGAGCAAGCGCGGGCGGAGCAAGCGCGCGCCGAGCAGGCTCGGGCTGAACAGGCCCGGGCTGAACAGGCCAAGGCGGCTCAAGCCAAGGCGGACCAGGCCAGGGCCGAGAAGGCCAGGGCCGACCAGCTTCGGGCGGATCGGGCGAGGGCCGAGGCTCTGGCCATGGCGGAGCCCGGCAAAACGGCGGATCCCGAATCGCGGCAGGGGGTCTCCGCCGATCCGGCGATCCGGGCGCTGGATCAGGTGATCGTCGCCAACCCCAGCGACGCCAACGCCTTCTCGCGGCGTGGCCAGTTGCTCGTGCTGCGGGGTGAGTTCTCCTACGCGATCAGAGACTTCGATGAAGTGCTTCGGCTCCGGCCAAAAGATCCCGAGGCGTTGAACAATCGCTGCTGGGCCCGTGCCATCCTCGGTGAGCTGCAGATTGCGCTCCACGATTGCAACGAGGCGCTGGCGATTCGGCCGGGTTATGCCGATGCCTTCGACAGCCGTGGCTTCGTGAACCTCAAGATCGGGCAGCCCACGAGTGCTCTTTCCGATTATGAGGCCGCGCTACGGCTCAATCCCCGGCAGGCGAGCTCGCTCTATGGGCGGGGCCTCGCCAAGGTGAAGACCGGGAAACCAGCGGACGGTCAGCGCGACATCGCGGCGGCTAAGGCGCTGCAGTCCAATATCGCCGACGAGTTTGCAAATTTGGGAATTCGGTGAACCGCGCGCCGCGTGGCGACGACGTGTTGGTGCGCCAGGCGTTGGTTCCCCTCGGTGAACTCCTATGCCGCTTGCTCCCACATCGGACGATTTGATCACGCGCGACCTCGTCGAGCACTTCCGCTTGTACGGCCGAGATCTCGTCTGCCGAGCCGACAGAACTTTGTCCCGATGCTGCGCGCCGTGTGCTTGATCGCGGAAGGTCCACCCGACCGCTGGCGTGCTCTGGTGCTGGTAACTCCCCGGCACGACGGCGCCGGGGGCGCGCGCCGCGGCGTGCCGACGCCGACAGATTGTGGGCACGCGCTCAAATGCAGCAGCGGACTCGATTGCTAGCATGGGGCCGAATTGATAAGGATGAGCCGCGGGTCGCGGGGCTTCGGTTGTTGCAGGATGCCGACGCAGTGGTCCCCACCAAGGTGTTCGAGGCGGCCCCACCGCCGAATTTCCGCCGGGCGAATTCCCGGCCCGGGCCGCGCGTTGCTCCGGCGTGGACACGCGCCCTTCTCGTTTTATCGACTTCCGCAAGGATTGGCGCCGGTGCAAGGATTGCGGCCGGCACGGCCGCGACACCGCGCGGCCGCGGAATGACGGTATGTTGCCTCGGCGGTCTTGCCGAGGGTCGCGGGCTGTCCCTTCTGGTCAGGTGAGGCGGCCGGTGATATGCGGTTCGGGGAATAGTTGAGGATACAAGAGCATGCGCCTTGTCGTGGTCTTCGTTCTGACCGTCTTGATGGCGGCGATGGTGCGACCTGCGTCCGCGCAGCAGGGCAATGGCTCGTGCGCGGCCCTGCTGATCGGCAACAGCGACTACATGTGGGGCGGCGACCCGGCTCTCAAGGAGCCGGTTAACGACGCCCGCACGCTGGGCGACGAACTCAAGCGCGCCGGCTTCGACGTGGACATCAAGGAGAACCTGACCAGGGACGAGATGCAACGCGCCATCAAAAGCTTCTATGCGAAGCTCCGGCGCGGGATGACCGGCCTGGTCTTTTTCAGCGGGTACGGGTTGCAGGTGAACCGGCAGGGCTATCTCATTCCGGTGGACATGGACATCTGGAACATCTCCGACATCCAGCCGAAGGGCATCAGTCTCGACAGCATTCTCGCCGAAATGAACACGCGCGGCGCCGCGGTCAAGATCGCCATCGTCGATGCGGCGCGTCGGAGTCCGTTCGAGCGCCGCATCCACAAGGACGGCGCGCAGGGCTTGCCGCCGGTGAGCGCTCCGCTCGGCACGCTCGTGCTCTACTCGGCGACGGCCGGCACGCCGGGCGGCCTCATCAAGGACAGCAGCGCCGAACGCAGCCTGTTCATCGGCGAGTTGGTGAAGGAAATCCGCGGCCAGGGCGTGTCCGCCGAAGAGGTCTTCAACCGGACGCGGATGGGCGTGTCGCGGGCTTCTTCGAACGAGCAGAACCCCTGGATCTCGTCCTCCTTGAGCCAGGAATTCTCGTTCTCGAGCTGTGGCCGGAATGCGGTCCCGCCGCTGGTCGGGACCAACGACACATCCACCACGACCGTCGCCACCAACCAGGAACCGTCCAGGCCGCAGCCGCCCGCCAAACCGCAGCCGCCGGCCTGTGTCGTCGCCAACACTGCCGCTCCCAAGGCGACCGGAGCGCCCCCGGCCGACGACCTCAAGAGCCTCGATGAACGGGTGCGGCGCAATCCTCGGGACGCGGCGGCGTTCAACGTGCGCGGTCAGTTTTACGTGCGCTACGGACAGTATCCTCGCGCCATCAGCGATTTCGACGAGGCGGTTCGCATCAAGCCGGACGATCCCGAGGCGCGCAACAACCGCTGTTGGGCGCGGATCATGCTCGGCGACACCACGAAAGCGATGCAGGATTGCAATGAGGCGCTCCGGCTTCGGCCCGCCTATGGCGATGCGCTCGACAGCCGCGGCCTGATCAACCTCAAGCTCTGCCGCAACACCGAGGCATTGGCGGACTATGAAGCAGCCCTGAGGTATAATCCGGGACAGGCCTCCTCGCTCTACGGTCGCGGCGTTGCAAAGATGCGAACCGGAAGCGACACCGCCGGCAGCGATGATATCGTTGCCGCCAAGCGGATCTCCCCGAGCATCGGCGAGGAGTTCAAAAGCTACGGTGTGACGGCCGGGGGCGGCGAGGTGTCGGCGCGCTGACGGTCGCCGTAGCACGGGCTGCGACCGATGCCGCCCGGGCAACCTTTTCGCTCTCCCGATCACTACTGCTTAAGGCAGGCTGAATTTTGGAGGAAATGCCATGGGGACAATTCGTAGTGCGCTTGCAATGACGGCAACCGGAGCCGCGATGTTCGTGGCGCTTGCGGCCGGCACCACCTTTGCGACGGCCCAGGATGCGGATCTGGAGCAGCGCATCCTTCAATCGCTGACCCCGGCTGCGAAGCCCGGGGGAACCCGGCCGATGGTCCGCAGCCTCACCGCCACGCCGGCGGCCGAGGCTTCCCACAGCGAAGACCGCCAGTTCCTGGAGTCGGTCAAGAACCGCTCCAGCCGCTCGCTCACCAACACCGAGCGCGAGCACATCTCCGCGATCGCCAAGGAGCGGCCCAGCGTCGATGTCGAGATCAACTTCGGTTACAGCTCGGCGGATGTCGGGCCCACGGCGGTTTCGTCCGTCACCGCGCTCGGCAAGGCGCTCACCAGCCCGGAACTCAAGGGCGGTACGTTCATTCTGGCCGGCCACACCGATGCGAAGGGTAGCGTAGCGACCAACCAGGAACTCTCGGAGCGGCGCGCCGAGGCGGTCAAGCGCTACCTCGTTGCGCACTTCCAGATCCCCGCCTCGACTCTCGTCACGGTGGGATACGGCAAGACCAAGTTGAAGAACGAATCCGATCCCAATGCGGCCGAGAACCGACGGGTCCAGATCGTCAACATGGAAGAACGCGCCGTCAGCGAACGATGATGCCGGGGAAGCTCGCGCCCTGGGGCGAACGGATGAGCGGAGGTCCGGGCCAGGATCGGGAGGGTCACGGCGGGCATTCCAGGGCAGCGGCCCCGGTTCCGAGCTGCCCGCCCGGGCCGGCGATCGTCCAAGTGTGCCAAAGCCTTCCAAGGATGCTACGTTGAGGCCATGAACGTCCCGGTCTCGCGAATCCTCGAGTTGGCCGTTGCCGGTGCGGTGGCGGCCACTCTCCTCGGCGTCGGCATCGGCGCGGCGCAGACGCCGCCTTCCGGACCGCCGCCGGCGGGCGCCGAGGTCATGGCCGTAAGGGCCGTGACGTACTGCTTTGCCGACACCATCGCTGTCACCGGTTACCTGGTGGCGCGGCAGGAGGCCATCGTGAACCTCGACGACGGCTATCGCGTGGCCGAGGCGATGGTCAAGGAAGGTGCGACCGTCACCAATAACCAGGACCTCGCCCGGCTGAGCCGGCTGGACGGCCCTGCCATACCAGGCGTGCGGGCCGCCCCAACATCCGTCACGGTGCGCGCTCCCGCTGCCGGCGTGGTGACGCGCAGCACCGCGATGATCGGCGCCGTCGCTTCGCCGATGGCCGAGCCGCTCTATCGCATCATGATCGACGGCGATATCGAGCTCGAAGTCGACGTGCCCAGCATCCATATGCCGAAGCTTCGGCCCGACGGACGGCAGACCGCGCGGGTCGAGGTGGAGAACGGCACCGAGCTTTCGGGCTTCGTCCGCCTCGTTCCCGGCGAGGTCGACCGCATGACCCAACTCGGCAAGGTGCGGCTGTCGATTGATCGCAATCCGTCGTTGCGGGTCGGGATGTTCGCGCGCGCCGCGATCGATGCCAGCCGCAGCTGCGGCGTCGCGGTTCCGCGCTCCGCGGTCACCTACCGGACCGAAGGAGCGAGCGTGCAGGTGATCGTCAAGGACGTGGTCAAGACCCAGCGTGTCGTCACGGGACTCACCTCCGACAGCGACATCGAGATCAAGTCGGGCGTCAATGAGGGCGACGTGCTCGTCGCCAGCGCCGGGACGTCGCTCCATGACGGTGACGCGGTGAAAGCGGTCTTCCCCAAGCGCCCCCCCGAGTGAGTCGGGCTTCATGGCGCTCAATATTTCGGCTTGGTCAATCCGCCGTCCACTGCCCTCGGTTGTTCTCTCGATCATTCTTCTTCTGCTCGGTTGGGTCAGCTTCATGCGTTTGCCGGTTACCCGGCTTCCGGCTGCGGACATTCCCGTCATCTCGGTGGTGGTGTCGCAGTTCGGCGCGGGCCCTTCCGAACTCGAAGCCCAGGTCACGAAATACATCGAGGACAGCGTCTCCGGCGTCGAGGGCGTCCGTCACATCGCCTCGCAGATCACCGACGGCGTCTCGGTGACCACGATCCAGTTTCGGCTGGAGACGAACACCGACCGCGCGCTCAACGACATCAAGGACGCGGTCACCCGCGCGCGGCCCAACCTGCCCCAGAACATCGACGGGGAGCCGCTGGTACAGCGCGTCGACCTTGTCGATCTCCCCATCGTCACCTATGCCGCGATCTCACGCGGCAAGACGCCGGAGCGGCTCTCCTGGTTCGTGGATGACGTGGTCAAACGGTCGCTGCAAGGTGTACGCGGCGTTGCCCAGGTGGAGCGGATCGGCGGGGTCGACCGCGAGATCCTGGTGTCGCTCGACCCCGACCGCCTGCAGGCCGTGGGGCTGACGGCAGCCGACGTGAGCAAGCGGCTACGCGGCACCAATGTCGACGTCGCCGGCGGCCGCGCCGAAATCGGCGGCCGCGCCCAGGCGATCCGGACTCTGGCGGGAGCCAAGACGCTCAACGACCTGTCCGGGCTGATGATCGGCCTGCCGATGGGCGGAGAGATCCGGCTGGAGGATCTCGGCGTGGTGACCGACACGGTCGCAACGCCCCGCACCTTCGCGCGCCTCAATGGCGAGCCCACCGTCGCTTTCGGCATCTGGCGCTCCAAGGGGCAGAGCGACGTCGTGGTCGCGGAAGCGGTGCAGAAGAAGATCGACGAGATCACGAAGACCTATCCGGACGTCGAGCTCAAGCTGATCGACACCGCGGTCGACTTCACCCGCGGCAACTACGAAGCGGCGGTACATACCCTGTTCGAGGGCGCCGCGCTCGCGGTCATCGTCGTGTTCCTGTTCCTGCGCGACATCCGCGCCACCATCATCGCCGCGGTGTCGCTGCCGCTGTCGATTTTCCCCGCCTTCTGGGCAATGGATATTCTCGGCTTTTCGCTCAACCTGGTGAGCTTCCTCGCCATCACGCTGTCGACCGGCATCCTGGTCGACGACGCCATCGTCGAGATCGAGAACATCGTGCGCCACATGCGCATGGGCAAGTCGCCTTACCAGGCCGCGATCGATGCCGCCGACGAGATCGGCCTCGCGGTCATCGCCATCAGCCTCACCATCGTCGCGATCTTCACGCCGGCGAGCTTCATGCCGGGCATCGCCGGGCAGTTCTTCAAGCAGTTCGGCATCACGGTGTCGGTGCAGGTGCTGTTCTCGCTGCTCGCGGCGCGGCTCGTCACGCCGATGCTGGCGGCGTATTTCCTGCGCCACCACGCCATCGAGGAGAAGCCGCCGGGGGCGGCGCTGCGCGCTTACACGCGTCTCGTCACCTGGTCGGTGAAGCATTACCTCGTTACCGTTCTCATCGGCGTCGTGCTGTTCGCGGCTTCGGTGTGGAGCGTCGGCCTGCTTTCGAAGGGGTTTCTGCCGGCGCAGGACAGCGCGCGCTCGCGTATGGCGATCGAACTGCCGCCCGGCTCTCAGCTGTCCGATACCGAGCGGGCGACCGAGGAGATCGTCAAGCGCTTGCGCGGGCGCAAGGAGATCGTGAGCATCTTCGTCGACGGCGGGCGGGCGCCCAAAGGCGCGAAGGAGATCCGCCGGGCGTCGCTCTACATCAACTATACGCCGAAGGGCGATCGCTCGATCTCCCAGCACGACCTCGAACTCGCCATCGGCCGCGAGCTCGATGAGATTCCGGACCTGCGCTACTGGTTCGTCGACGAGAACGGCTTGCGCGCCATCACCCTCGACGTGACCGGTTCCGACAGCGACGCCGTCGCCAATGTCGCCGAAGAGCTCGCGGCTCAGATGCGGCGCATCCCGTTGATCGCCGACGTCATCTCGGAGACCGACCTGGAGCGGCCGGAACTGCGCATTCATCCCCACACGGACCTGCTGGCGCGGCTCAACGTCACCACCGAGGGGCTTTCGGAGACGATCCGGGTGGCGACCATGGGCGATATCGGCCCGGCGCTCGCGCGCTTCGATACCGGTAACCGGCTGGTGCCGGTCCGGGTGCAGCTCGACGAGAAGGCGCGCACCAACCTTCAGGTGATCGAACAGTTGCGCGTGCCGATGATGGGACGGCTCGGCGGCGTGCCGCTCGGCGCGATCGCCGATATCTCCCTCGACCAGGGTCCGACCTCGATCGACCGCTGGGACCGCAATCGCCGCGCGGCGGTGGCGGCCGATCTCGTCGGCAAGTCGTCGCTGGAAGACGCGATGAAGGCGATCGCCGACCTGCCGGTGATGAAGAGCCATCCCGAGGGCGTCAATATCGGCCAGTCGGGCGATGCGGAAAACCTCGCGGAACTGTCCGACGGCTTCGGCAGCGCCATACGCAACGGACTGATCATGGTCTATGCGGTGCTGGTGCTGCTGTTCGGCAGCTTCCTTCAGCCGATCACCATCCTGTTCTCGCTGCCGCTCTCGATCGGCGGCGCGATCATCGCGCTCCTGATCGGAGGCATGCAGCTCACCGTGCCGGTGTCGATCGGCATCCTGATGCTGATGGGCATCGTCACCAAGAACGCCATCATGCTGGTCGATTTCGCCATCGAGTCGATCCATTCCGGCATGGAGCGCGACACGGCGATCATCGATGCCGGGCAGAAGCGCGCGCGTCCGATCGTGATGACGACCATTGCGATGATCGCCGGCATGATCCCGAGCGCGCTCGCCTTCGGCGCCGGCGGCGAATTCCGCGCGCCGATGGCAGTGTCGGTGATCGGTGGGCTGTTGTGCTCGACCATCCTCTCCCTGGTGTTCGTGCCGGCCGTATTCGTGCTGATGGACAACGTCTCGCGGGTCACGTCACGGCTGAGCAGCCGCATCATCTCCAAGACCGAAGGTGAAGCAGAGGGCGGGTCCGAAAAGCCGGCCGGGCACTGAGCAGGCGCGCGGCGCGCCGAAACTCGGCCGTGGCCGATGGCACGCGGACTACGACACGGCTCGTCGTGCGGAACATGCGGGCGACGGCGCCAGCGCCGCGGCTCTACTCCCAGCGCGCGTGGATGTTGAGCTTGTTCATCTGGAGCAGGGAGATACGGTTGCGTCCCATCTCCAGGATCCCCTCGCGCCGCCACTCCTGAAGCTGGCGGTTCACCGTCTCGCGCGCCGCGCCCACGTAAATGCCGAGCTGCTCCTGCGAGATGTGGATGTCCGATCCGAAGTCGGTCGCGAGCGCGCATAACCGTCGTGCCAGCCGTACCGGCAGCGGCAGCAGAACGGCCTCTTCCATGCGTTCGCTGATCCAGCGCACCCGCTGGCACAGCAGCGTGATGAACTTCACGGCGATGCTGGGTTCGCGTTCCAGAAAGCCGAGGAAGTCCTCGCGCCGCAGGACGAACAGCTCGGTCGGCTCTTCGGCGGTGGCGCCTGCGGTCCGCGGCTGGCCATCGAGGGCTGCAATCTCGCCGAACAGGTCCCCAGAGCCCAGAAAGTTGAGCGTGAGTTGGCCGCCCGACGCCGTTCCGGTTTCGATGCGGATCTGACCCCTGCGGATTCCGTACAGCGCTTCGCCCTTGTCGCCCTTCTGGAACAGCACTTCGCGCGCCGCGAGGTGCTGCGTGTGGCAGAGCGCCGCAATCTTGTTGAGGGCCTCCGCGCCGAGATTGGCGAACAACGGATTGAGCCCGAGGATGACGGCGAATTCCGTTTGTTTGCTCATGAGGGTCGCCACCGAATTCACGGACGACTAACGGAATGGGAATCGACAATTTGTGATGCTAGTCACATAATTCGGTGATTACAACGTGCCGGATGGGGCACTAATGGCCGAATGGCGTGGCGCGCACGTCTTCGGCCCTGTGTGGCGAAATTTGCCTCCGCGGTCCCCCACGTCCCACTCCGGTTCACGAGGATTGACATGAAGCCATTGAAGATTGCGGCGTTCGGACTCGCAGCTTTGTTGGCGGTGGTGGCGCTTGCGCTCGTGTTCGGCGTCCCCGTCGGGTTCCTGGCGAAATTTGCGCAGGACCAGATCGCAACCAAGACCGGGTACCGGATGCGCATCGATGGCGAAACCAAGCTCGCCTTGCGGCCCGAGCCGACGCTGACCTTCGGCCGGATCAGCGTCTACGACGGCAGCGGCCGCAGCCCTGGCACGAGTATCGTCGCGGAAAGTGCGCGGGTCTCGCTGTCGCTCGCGAGCGTCGTCGCCGGGCGGCCGCACATGACCGAGGTGACGATCGTAAAGCCGGTGGTGCGCATGGCGCTGCAGCGTCAGCCGACGCGGCGCGCGGCGGCGACCGGCGTCGCCGTGCCGGAGGGCGATGCGCCCGGCGCGCCCGTGGCGCCTGCGGGCCTCGCCATCGACCGCCTGACCATCGAGGACGGGGCGGTCGTCATGACGAATCCGCGCGACCACATCGAGATGCGGATCGACCGTATCGAGCTGACCGGCGTGCTGGCGACGGAGGAGGCGCGGCTCGAGGTTCGGGCCGTGGTGGGCGATCAGCCGGTCCACCTCCAGGCTGCGGCGAAGGCGCCGCTGGCAGGTTTCGACGGCGCGAATGTCCCGGTGGAGCTGTCGTTCGAGGCGCCGGGCGTGCTGGAAGACAAGGTCACCGGCACGGCCGATCTGCGGACTGCCGCGTCGGTCTTGCGGATCAACGGCCTCGCCGGAACCATCGGCACGAGCCCGCTCAATGGCTGGGTTTCGGTCGATTTCTCCGGCAAGCCCGTCGTCAAGGCGGATTTCGACGTGCAACGGCTCGCGCTGGCGGCGTCTCCCGCGGCCTCGGGCCACGGTGCCGCCGCCGCGCCGCGGGGGCCGGTGCTTCCGTCCGCGAACGCGTCGTGGAGCAGCCGGGAGGTGCGGCTGGCGGGACTTAACTATATCGACGCCGACGTCCGGTTCTCCGCGGCCGAGCTCAGCTTCGGTAGCTTCCGCGCCGCGCCGGTGGCGATGCATGTCGTGCTCGCGAACGGTGCGCTCGACGCTTCCCTATCGCGCACCGGGCTGTACGGCGGACAGATCGACGCCACCGTGAAAGTCGATGCATCGGGCGAGACGCCGGTGCACACCGCCCACATCGAGCTCGCCGCGGTGCGCGCCCTGCCTTTGCTCACCGACATCGCCGATTTCGGCGCGCTCGACGGGAGCTTGCGGGCGAAGATCGACGTTCGTGCCTCCGGTTCGAGCGAAACTGAGGTCGTATCCAGTCTTGCCGGTTCGGGCGACGTGCGCATCCAGGATGGGCAGATCCTCGGCATCAACGTGCCGAAGATGATCCGCACCCTGACGGCCAAGACGCTGTTCGGCTGGCAGGAGGATCGCACCGAAAAGACCGACCTCAGCGATTTGAGCGCCCGGTTCCAGGTCAAGGATGGCCGCGCCACGACATCGGACCTTCGCCTGCTCGGACCGCTGGTTCGGGTGACCGGAGGAGGGACCATCGACCTCGGCACCCGCACCCTGCAATACATGCTCGATCCGAAGCTCGTGGCGAGCCTGGAGGGCCAGGGCGGCGCTTCCGATCCGCTCGGGTTCGGCGTCCCCGTCATTGTCGAGGGAAGCTGGAGCGACCCGCACATCTATCCGGACGTGACGGGAATCCTTTCCGATCCCGACGGTGCCTATGCCAAGCTCCACGCGCTCGGCCAGGGCCTGTTCGGGAGGGAAGACGGGCAAGCCGGAAAACAGCCCGGCGGAGACGGGCTCGACGCGCTGGTGCAGGGGCTCGGCACGATGCTGGGGCCGAAGAACGACCGCAAGGACAGCCGCGGCTCATCGGGTGCGCGGCCGTCCGACCGGCCGGACGGTACGGTTGGAGACTTTCTCCGCGATCTGTTTGGCCGGTGAGGTTGCGCGAGGGGCACATGGAGGATACCCGACGAAACTGGCTGCGACGGGGCGGATTGTTCGCCAAATACGTCGTGTCTTTCGTTGGGCTCGTGGTCTTCGTGCTCGCGCTCAACGTGGTGCTGGAAACGTGGTCGATGTATCGCGAAACCACCGTCACGGTGGCGAATTCGGAATCCGAGAAGGCGGAGGCGACGGCGCATCGCATCGATCAGTTCCTCGAGGAGATCGAGCGCCAGATCAGCTGGGTGACGCGCGCGAGCGTCACCACGCTGGAGCAGCGGCGCGCCGATTATGTCCAGCTGTTGCAGCGGACGCCCGGGATCGAAGAGCTGATCCAGCTCGACGGCAGCGGACACGAGCAGCTCCGCGTCTCGCGCTTCGACGTGGCGCTCAATCGCGCGACCGACTATTCCCGTGAGCCGTGGTTCAACCAGGCCGTCGCGCAAGGCAGCTGGTGGTCACCGGTTCGGTTTCGCGGCGATGATCCGTTCGTGGTGTTCGCGATGGCGCATCCCGGGCGCAATGCCGGGGTGACGGCAGCGGAGCTCAACCTCCGGTTCCTCTCGGATTTCGTCAATGCGCGGGAAGTCGGCAAGACGGGATATGCCTACCTGGTCGGGCCAATGGGCCGGCTGCTCGCGGGGTCGGACCCCAAGCTGCGGGTCGGCGCCGACCTCTCGCGGCTGCCGCAGGTCGTTGCGATGGAGGCGGGTGCCATCAGGCCTGAACCGATCGGTCAGGACCTCGACGGGAGAAAAGTCCTGGTCGGAGCGGCGTCGATCCCGAGCATCAACCTGTTTGCGTTCTTCGAGCAGCCTTTGAACCAGGCGATCTCGCCGATCTACGGATTTTTGGTGCGGATCGGCTGGCTGCTGGCGCTCAGCCTCGCCATCGCCATCGCCGCCGGCGTGCTCCTGGCGCGGCGGATGGTGGTGCCGATCCGCAAGCTGCAGTCGGGTGCGCGCCGGCTCGCCGCCAAAGAGTTCGACCATCGCATCGACGTGCAGACCAAGGACGAGATCGAAGACCTCGCCGATCAGTTCAACCGCATGGCGGGCGAGCTCCACGAATCCTATTCGCGGCTGGAGCACAAGGTGGAGGAGCGCACCCGCGATCTCGCCCAGTCGGTGCGCGAGCTCAAGGGCCTCGAGGAGATCGGCCGTGCCATCGCGTCCTCCCTCGACCTGAAAGCGGTGCTGGCGACGATCGTCACCCGCGCGGTCGAGATCACCGGAGCCGATGCCGGCGCGATTTTTTCCCACGATCCGGCCCGGGGCGTTTTCGAGCTTGCCGAGGCGTCGGGAATCGACGAGCCCTGCCGCGATGCGATCCGGGCGATCCGGATCGGCGTCGACGATCCGGTGTTCGGGCTCGCCGCGTCGAATCGCAAGGCGATCTCGATTCCCGAGGTGGAGAAATCGGCCGATTACCCGCTGCGTGCCGCGGCGCTCGCCTCCGGGTTCAATTCGGTTCTGGTGGTGCCGCTGGTCGGCCAGCACGATGTGCTGGGCGCGCTCGTTCTGCAGCGCAAGAGCCCGGGCGACTTCCCGCCCAACACGATCGGCCTGATGAATACGCTCGCGCACCAGTCGGTTCTGGCGATGAACAATGCCGGGCTGTTCCGCGAGGTCGATCGCAGGGGTACCGAGCTTGCCGCGGCGCACGACACGGTGCAGCGGCAGGCCGAGAAGCTCAAGGAGCAGACCGAACAGCTGTTGTCGTGGAACCGGCTCCTGGAGGAGCGCGTGGCGACCCAGCTCACCGAGATCGAACGGATCAGCCGGTTGCAGCGCTTCCTGGCGCCCCAGGTCGCCCAGCTCATCGCTTCCTCGGACGGTCACGAGTCGCTCCTCGCCAGTCATCGCCGCGAGGTCACGGTGGTGTTCTGCGACCTGCGCGGCTTCACGGCCTTTACCGAGAGCGCCGAGCCCGAGGAGGTGATGGCGATCCTGCGCCAGTACCATGCCGCCCTCGGAGAGATCATCTACCGTTACGAAGGCACCCTCGAGCGGTTCGCCGGCGATGGCATCCTGGTCCTGTTCAACGATCCGATCCCCTATCCCGACCACGCCGAGAGGGCGGTCCGGATGGCGGTGGACATGCGCGTCAGCATCGGCAAGCTGACCGAGACATGGCGGCACCGCGGCCATTTCCTCGGCTTCGGGATCGGGATTGCGGTCGGCTATGCGACGCTCGGCCAGGTCGGCTTCGACCGCCGGCTGGAATACGCCGCGGTCGGCAGCGTCACCAACCTCGCGTCCCGGTTGTGCGATGAGGCGGCGGCGGGTCAGATCGTGATCAGCCAGCGGGCCTTCGCCATGGTCGAGCCCTGGGTCGAGGCGGCGCCGATTCCTCCTTTGACGCTGAAGGGATTCAGCCGGCCGATCCCCGCCCTCGAGATCCTCGCCTGGCGCGACGCGCCGAGGGAGGCCGCGGGAGCGCCGCCGGTGGCGGCCGCGGTGGGCCATGCGTGAGACACCCGCAACGGTGATCCCTTCATCCCGAGAACCGTTCCGCGACCCGTGCAGCCCTTGGCCGGCGTATCGCGATCCCATATGGTCCGCGCCGTCGTCCCGCCGCGCCGGTGAAGGCGATCGCTGCGGCATCGCCGTTCGCCGTCTGGCTTCGAAATGGAATGGGATATGCCGATGAAATTCCCCATTGCTGATGTCGGGCGGCCTGGTCGCGCGCGGGGCGGTTTTCTCGCGACGCGTATGGCTGCCGGTCTCGCCGTGGCGGGGGTGCTGGCCGCGACACCGGCAGCGGCCGCCGAGCCGCCGCCCGCCGGCCCTGTCGGTGCGGCCGTGTCGGTGATGAAGGCGAAGCGTGCCTGCTTCAAGGACACCGTCGAGGTCACCGGCATTCTGGTGCCTAAGGAAGAGGTGTTGGTGCGGCCGGAACGCGAAGGTTTCCAGATTACCAAGGTCCTTGCGGAAGCCGGGGAGACGGTGAAGTCGGGGCAGGTGCTGGTGCGTCTGACGGCTCCGGAAGGGACGCCCGGCGGCGCCACCGGTGTCGACGTGACCTCGCCGGTGGCCGGGGTGGTGGCACGGCGGGCCGCGGTGGTGGGTGCGGTGGCGTCGGCCCGGGCCGAGCCATTGTTCATCATCATCAACCAGGGCGAACTCGAACTGGCCGGCGAAGTGCCGGCGAAGCGTTTCTCCTCGGTCTCCATCGGGCAGGGCGCGACGCTGCGGATCGTCGGCATGCCGGAGATGAAGGGGAAGCTCCGGTTTGCCGCGCCGGCCGTTGATCCGACCACTCAGCTCGGGCAGATCCGCATCTCGCTCGATTCGAGCGCGCATCTGCGTGCCGGCACGTTCGCCCGGGCCATTGTCGACGTCACCGAGCGGTGCGGAGTCGGCATTCCGTTCACCGCGGTGCTGTACGGCTCGGGCGGTGCCATCGTGCAAGTGGTCCGGGACTCCCGCGTCGAGACTCACCGGGTCGTTCTCGGCCTCCAGTCCGAAGGCACGATCGAGGCCCGCGAAGGAATCAACGACGGCGATCTCGTGGTCGCCCGGGCGGGTTCATTCGTTCGGGAAGGCGATCGGGTGAGACCGGTGCTCGCCGGCGACGACGCCAAGCCGAAATAATCTCGCACGCCCAGTCTTTGCATCTTGGCCCCGCGACCGACCCGCGGGCCCGTCTCGCTGCGTGAGAAGACCACCGCCATCGGTTTCTTACGCCCGGTCACCTCTGTGACTTCGATCACATACCTTCCCGGGGCGCTGGCTTAGGTTCGCCATCAGCTTCAACCCGATCACGAAGGGATGTTCGCCATGAGGACAGTTTGCGTCGCCACCGCCTTCGCCCTCCTCGCCGGCCCCGCCGCCCACGCCGGTTCGATCATCGACAGCCTGATGAGCGGCGACGTGAGCATCGGAGACTGCAACATCGAGCGCTGCGACTTCTCGGTCGGCAAGCAGAAATTCGTGGTGAAAAAGTCGGACGTCACGTCGGCCATCGAGGCGCTCGATGCCGGCGACAAGCCGACCTCGGCGCCGGCGAAGCGCAAGGCGCGCGAGCAGGGTCAGGCGGCCGATACTGCTTTGCAGGCCCGCGCCCCGGATCGTATCGCACCGTCCCAGCAGGTGGACACGCCCGTGGCCGTCGCGGCGCCGGCGCCCGCCACCAAGGATACCGTCGCCGTCAATGAGAACGCTGCCCAGGATGGTGCGGCCGACGCCAGGAGCCCGATCGGCGAGTGGATCACCGAGGGGGGCGAGGGCCGGGTGCGGATCCGCGCCTGCGGCCAGGCGCTCTGCGGCATCATTTCCGCCGGCGATCCGAAAGAGACGGACATCCACAATCCGGACGCCGGCAAGCGCAACCGGCCGCTGCTCGGAGCGCCCGTTCTGATCGACATGAAGCCGGCCGCCGGCAAGCGCTGGGAGGGCGAGATCTACAACGCAAAGAACGGCAAAACCTACGCCGCGAACATCTCGCTCAAGAACGCCGACGTGCTGCGCGTCGAGGGGTGCGTCTTCGGCGGCTTGTTCTGCGGCGGCGAGAACTGGTCCCGGGCAAAGGACGGCTCCAAAGGCTGACGCCGGCTCTCAACGATCTTCCAAAGACGGAGCATGCCGCCGGCGCGGGGTTAACGGGACCGTCAGGCCAGCGCCGCCTTCGGCCGCATCAGCCGGACGCCGCCGACGATGGCCACGGCGACGACCGCCGGGACCACCGCGATCGCGGTGCCGGCGGCAGCGAGCACGGCGGCACCGGCCCAGGCGATCGACGAGAAGGCCTCCGCGAAGGTGGCAACGCGCGACGAGGTCTGGCGGCGGCGAAACTGGCTCCGCTTCGCCTGGGCGCGAAAGTAAAACTGGATGGCAGTGGCCGAGGCACCCGCCGCGATGACGCCCATCGTGGCGACGACGGCCGCGTAGGGGGAAATCAGCACCAGCGGCAGCAGGAAGGGCGCAAACACCAGCGCGATGCATGCGAGCACCGCCTCGATCTTGGCGCGGACGATCTGCTGCGGCGTCAGCGGTGCCGTCGCGATGAGGTCCGGCGCGTCCTCCCCCGAAATGGCGAGCCAGGCAAGCCCGCCTGCCAGTTGCCCGGCCGCCATCACCAGAACCGGCACCAGCAGCACCACGCTCGCCCGCGTGTCCTCGAAGCTCCGCCACAGCAGGAAGGCCGGCGGCAGCAGGTAGAGCATCTGCATCAGGGTCTGCGACAGCAACCAAGGATCGCGGCGCAGCAGCGTCCATTCCTTGCGTCGCAGCATCTCCATCGGCGACGCCGGCCGGAACGCCGCCACGGGACGGCGGCTCCGGCTGCTCGGGACGTTTCCCGCGGCAGTCGCGCAGCCGGCGAAGCGCGGCGAGACGAGAACGATGGCGACGACGAGCATGGCGAAGCTCGCCGTCAGCACGGCGAGCAGCGCGATGCCGTGGCCGAACATGGCGCGGACCGGCCACCACATGGCGCTGTCCGCATCCGGGGCGAGGGCGACGATCGGTGCGGACGCCAATACCGCATAGCGCGACATCGTTCCGTCCGACGCGATCGCGGCAAGCTGCAGGCCGATGACGAAGGCGGCGCCGATCACCGCGGCGACGATCTGCGCGACAAGCCGGGTGCGGCGGGGACCGATCACCTGGAACAGGAACGTCGTGAGCAGGACCGCGAGTGCAGCCGCCGTCGCCCCCATGGCGGCGACGACACCGTAGGCGGCGAGCCAATGCGCGCCGCCTACGAACGCCAGCACGTTGATGAACGGACCGGCGAGCAGCGCCGCCATCACCATGACCGAGAGTGCGATGGTCGCGATCCGCACCGCGAAGATCTTGGACGCCTGCGCCGGCGAGGACAGCAGCAGGTCGAGGTCGGAGCGCGTGTAGAACGCCCGCGTCACCGATTCCATCGCCTGCGACAGCATGAGCGAGAGCGCCAACAGCGCGGTGCCGGTGATGACGACCAGCGCCACCTTGTCCGGATCGGACGCGATCCCGGCGTAGCGCGACACCATTCCATAGGCGACGACATGGATGATCGCGACGAATACCACGACGGCGATCGCGACGCTGCGCAGCCGGGCGCGGCCCCCCGCCGTCACCATCGCCAGCCAATCGCGCCAGGCGAGGCGCAGCTCATGCCGCGCGAACCACGAAAGGGTGCCCGGCCGGCTCACGCCGCGACTGCCGCCTGATCGGAGACGAGGGCAAGGAAAGTGTCTTCGAGGCTCGAGCTGCCGTTGCCCGCCTGTTGACGGAGTTCCTCGAGGGTCCCCTGGGCGATCAGCCGGCCGCGCGCGATGACCCCGATGCGGTCCGCCATGCGCTCGGCGACCTCGAGGATATGCGTGGTCATGATGACGGTGCCGCCGGCGGCGACATGTTCGCGCAGCACGGTCTTGACCTGCCGTGCGGAGCCGGCGTCGAGCCCGGTGAAGGGCTCGTCGAGAATGATGATGCGGGGATCGTGCACGAGCGCGCCGGCCAGCGCCACCTTCTGGCGCATGCCCTTGGAAAAGCCCTCGCAGCGCTCATGGGCGTGCGGGCCGAGGCCGAGCCAGCCGATCAGGCCGCGCGCGCGCGGCTCCGCCTGGGACGCGTCGACGCCCCACAGGCCGCCGACGAATTCGAGATACTCGAACGGCGTCAGCTTGTCGTAGATCATCGGCTCGTCCGAGATCCAGGCCATGACCTGCTTCGCCGCGACCGGGTCGGCCAGGGCATCGATGCCGAGGACCGAGATCGACCCGGCGTCGGGCCGCAGCAAGCCGACCAGCATGCGCAACGTCGTGGTCTTGCCGGCGCCGTTCGGCCCCAGCAGCGTGTAGAATTCTCCGGCCCGGATCGCGAGGTCGAGGCCTTCCACCGCAGGGCGGTCGAACGCCTTCCTCAGGCCCCGGATCTCGACGGAAAACGCGGGATCGGCACGCATCAACATCCGGCTGTTCGATCCTCGATCGCTGGCCGGACGAGGCTAACGCCCATTGGTTTCGGCGGCGTAAACCTGTACGCAGGGATTCCGAGGCAACGGGAACGCTGGGTCCGGCGCCAGCCGCGTATCCAGCGGCCGACGGTCGAACAGCGTCTCTCGCGTGCGACCGCGGGAACCGGTTTATGGCTTGGCGGGATAGCGCGCGCACATGCGGGCGCCTTCGCCGTAGGCCTCCTCGCATTCCGCCCGGGTGATCTCGGGCCCGCGGCCGATCACCTTGGCGAGGAGATAATCCGCGACCGCCTCAATCTCGCGCTTGTTCAGCGTCGAGCCGGGCGGCAGCGCGGGGGTGTCACGGCCGAGTTCCGCTTCGGTGAGGCCGTAGCAGCGCTTGTCGGTATAGGCCTGCTCGTCGAAATGCGGCATCGCCTTTCCGGGCACCCCGCAGGTGATGATCTCGATCAGCTGATCGCGCTTGAGCGGCGTCACCCGCAGATTGGCCGCCGCTCCGTTCGATTGCGGTTCGCCGGCGCCGTCGCCCGCCCAGCCGTGGCAGTAGAGGCACTGCGCCTTGTCGAGAAAGATCCGCCGGCCGAACGCATAGTCGTCGGCGTTGGCGGGCGTCGTCCCGGCCAGCGCCGAGGCGACGGCGAGGACAGCGACGATCCGAAGGATTTGCATCATTCCATTTCCGTTGATGGCGGGCCTGTCCAGCAGGGCCGTCGCAGTTCTGTGTCGTCCTTGCAATTGCCAGCCATTGCAAGGACGACTTTGGTATCCGCGAAACCCGGCCGGCGACCAACCCCTCTCGCGCATGCCGGCGCGCCCGGCTTGCGTCGAGAGAGGCCTGTCTGCCGATTACAGGCCCGTCTGTCGATTACAATCCGAACACGAAGATCATGGTCGCCTGCGACAGGTTGCGCATTTCGACCGAGCGCGCGAGCTTGTTGCGGGCGTTGCGGAACAGCCCGGAGGCGATGGCGATGTATTGCTTGCCGTCGACGGAATATGTCATCGGCGGGGCGTTGAACCCGGTTCCGACATTCATGGACCACAGCTCCTCGAGGTTCTTGTCGTCCATCACCACGAGGGTGCCGTCGATCGTTCCGGTGACCACGAGACCGCCGGCGGTGGAGAGGGTGCCGCCGAAGATCGGGTAGGGCAGCTCCTTGCGGAACTTGACCTCGCTGGTGGTGGGATCGACCGCGACGACGCTCGACCACGACCGTTCCTTGTTGACGAAGCCGCCGCCGTCGAACTTGCCCTTCACGTGACGCGAGTGGTCGGGGGTGATGTCGGAGCAGCCTTCGACGCTCGGGATGTAGAGCAGGCTGGTGTTGTGGCTGTAGGTGGGCGGCCAGTGATTGGTGCCGCCGGCCTGGTCCGGGCAGACCTGACGCGTGACCTTGTCGTCGTTGACGTTCGCCCCTTCGGCATAGACCTGGACGTCGCGGGTCGGGTCGTAATCGACCGGCCGCCCGGTCTTGGGATCGAGCCCTTTGGTCCAGTTGAGCTTGCCGACGAACTGGGCGCCCTTGATGAACTGGCCGCTGTTGCGGTCGAACACGTAGTTGAAGCCGTTGCGGCCGGCATGGGAGACGATCTTGCGGTCCTCGCCGTTCACCTTGGTGTCGATGAGGATATGGCTGCCGGTCTCGTCGTAGTCGTGATTGTCGTTCGGCGTGTACTGGAAATGCCAGGCGATCTTGCCGGTGGCGGCGTCGAAGGCAAGCGCGCTCGCGGTGTAGAGGTTGTCGCCGGGGCGGTAGGTCGCGTCATAGCCCGGCACCGGGTTGCCCGACCCCCAATAGGTGAGGTTGGTGGCAGGATCGTAGGAGCCGGTGACGTAGAACGCGCCGCCGCCGGTCTGCCAGGCGTTGTTCTTGTCCTTCCAGGTCTCCGAGCCGGGCTCGCCGGGCGCGGGGATGGCGAAGGTCTTCCACTTCACCTCGCCGGTCATGGGATCGAGCGCCGCGATCCAGTCGCGCACGCCGCGATCGCCGCCGGAGGCGCCGATGATGATGGAATCCTTGAGCGCGAGCGGGGCCGCGGTAAGCTCGAGGTCGGGCTGGTCGTGCAGGTTCTTGTCCCACACCACCTTGCCGGTTTCCTTGTCGGTCGCGATCACCCGGCCGTCATGGCAGGTGACGGAGATCACGAGATTGCCCCACAGGGCCACGCCGCGGTTGCGGTCGATCTTCTCCTGGCCGGGGTCCATCTTCCAGACGATGCGCCCGAAGGTGCCCGAGCGCACGTCGATCTTGTAGACCACGCCCCAGTGGTCCGAGATGTACATGAAGCCGTCCTCGACGAGCGGCGTCGCCTCGAGCGATTCGTTGCCGGAGGTGCCGCCGATCGCAACCGCGAACTTCAGCTTGAGATTCTTGGCGTTGTCCTTGTTGATCTGGTTGAGCGGCGAGAACCGCTGGGCGTCGTAGCTGCGGTGGACCATGAGCCAGTTCTGCGGCTCCTTGTCCGGATTGAGGAGCCGCTCATAAGTGACCTCGGCCGCCGAAGCGCCGGTGACCGTGGCCGCCGAGATGACGGCGCCGGCAAGCAGCAGGTTTCGCAGACCTGTGTGCTGCATCTTCATGGTGTGTCCTCCCATTTTATCGTTTGCAAGAACCCAGTTTGTCATCGCCCGGCTTGACCGGGCGATCCAGTAATCACCAGACGACGATTTGGGCACAGTCCGAGTTTCATCGACGCCACAGGGTTAATGGATGCCCCGCTTGCGCGGGGCATGACTCGGAAGCTGGAAGAGCTCCTCTACCAAGTCCCTGCTCACAGCCCGAACACGAACAGCATGGTCGCGTTGGTCTGGGTCTTGAGTTCCGGCGAGCGCGCGATCTTCGCCTTGCCGACCGGGCCGATGCCGGAGGCGATGGCGATGTACTGTTTGCCGCCGACGGAATAGGTCATCGGCGGAGCGACGAAGCCGGTGCCGACGTTGACCTTCCACAACTCGTCGAGCGTCTGGTCGTCGAAGGCGACGATGGTGCCGTCGAGCATGGCGGTGACGACGATGCCGCCCGCCGTGGTCAGCACGCCCGAAAGATCGGGGTAGGGCAGCTCCTTGCGCATCTTCACTTCGGCGCTCAGGGGATCGACCACGGTGAGGCTGCCGACGATGCGTTCGTTGTTGACGTAGCCGCCGCCGCCGAACTTGCCGCGCACATGGGCGGCCGGGTCCGGCGTGATGTCGGCGCAGCCTTCGCTCGCGCCGATGTAGAGCAGCTTCGTCTTGTTGCTGTACGAGGGCGGCCAGAAATTGGTGCCGCCATGGACGTCGGGGCAGGCGTTCTTGATGGTGTCGGTGACCGCCTTCCAATCGTGATTGTAGGACTGGACGTCCTTGTTGGCATCATAGTCGACCGGCTTGCCGGTCTTGGGATCGATGCCCTTCGTCCAGTTCAGCTTCTCGGCGTATTGCACCGCCTTGAGGAACTGGCCGTTGAGACGGTCCATCGTGTAGTTGAAGCCGTTGCGGTCGGCGTGCACCACGAGCTTGCGGTCCTCGCCGTTGACCTTGCCGTCGATGATGATCTGCGATCCGCTGGTGTCGTAGTCGTGGATGTCGTTGGGCGTGAGCTGGAAGTGCCACTGGATCTTGCCGTCCTTGGCATTGAACGCGACCATGGAGTCGGTGAAGAGGTTGTCGCCCGGCCGCGAACCGGAATCGTAGCGCGGCACCGGATTGCCGGTGCCCCAATAGGTGAGGTTGGTGGCGGGGTCGTAGGAGCCGGTGACGTACATCGCGCCGCCGCCGGTCTTCCAGGCGTTGTTCTTGTCCTTCCAGGTCTCGCTGCCGGGCTCGCCGGGCGCCGGAACGACGAAGGTCTTCCACTGCACCTCCCCGGTCTTCGGATCGAGCGAGGCGATCCAGTCGCGCACGCCGTTGTCGCCGCCCGAGGCGCCGACGACGATGGCGTCCTTCAAGGCGAGCGGCGCCGCGGTGATCTCGAGGTCGGGCTGGTCGAGCAGGTTCTTGTCCCACACCACCTTGCCGGTCTCCTTGTCGGTCGCGATGACGCGGCCGTCGAGTCCGGTGACCGAGATGACGTAGTTGCCCCACAGCGCGACGCCGCGATTGCGATCGGGCTTCTGGGTGCCGGGGTCCATCTTCCAGAGGATGCGGCCGGCGGTGCCGGAGCGGACGTCGATCTTGTAGACCACGCTCCACACGTCGGTCATGTACATGAAGCCGTCTTCGACGATGGGCGTCGCTTCGGTGTACTCGTTGCCGGAGGTGCCGCCGAGCGGCAGCGCGAATGCGAGCTTCAGGTTCTTGACGTTCGTCTTGTTGATGGTGTCGAGCGCCGAGTAGCGGTGCGAGTTGAGGTCGTGGTGGTTCATCAGCCAGTTTTGAGGCTCGGGATTCGTGAGCCGTTCAAAGGTCACCTCCGCGGCCCCGGCGCCGGTGGCGCCGGCGGCGGCCACCGCGCAACCGAGCGCCGCGCCGAGACGGTTGAGCTTTGCCGTGCTGGCGGCGTCGGCGATGCGGGGTTCATTGGGCTTGTTCACGGAGTTCCTCCAGCATGTTGTCCGGATCGAGCAGGGGCTCGCGGGGCGGACAGGTTATACAAGCGTCTATCGCGAACCGCCGGCTTTTTCCATCACCCCGGTGCGACCCTTCGCCCCCGAACCGGCCGTCGCCGCAGCGCGGCGAGCCGGCCGGCCGCAAGGCGCCGCCACGGCCGGCAAGAGGCGTCGGGGTCCGCGACGCCGCAGCCGCAAAGTGGGTCTAGCCATGAGGGGGCCGTTTCCGGGATAATGGCGGCATCGGACATCAGTCCATCGACAACGAATCCAGAGGGGAGAACGAAATGCGGAGGAGTATCGCTCTTTGTGCGGGCGGCGCGGTCATGGCGGCCGGCGTCCTGGTCGGCGCGGCGCGCCATGCGAGCGCCGAGGCGCTGGTCGAGAACAGCGCGGAATTCCGCATGCAACTCGACTTCCAGGTCAAGGACGAGGCGCTCAAGAAGCTGCTCCCCGCCGGCTGGGAGCCTCAGGTCGCGACCCAGGGCCCGGCCAAAGACTGCAACATCCGCCTGATCTTCATCGATCGCGTCGACGTCACCGGCGCCGACAACGCCCCGAAGACCTCGAGCCAGCTCGCCTATCTCGCCGTGCCGGTCAAGCAGACGGGCACCAGCAATTCCGGCCAGATGATCATCGCCGGCCTTGCCGGCGATCCCAAGGAATCGCCCGGGCCGTTCGGCAATTACTCGCCGGCCACCGCGAAGGTGCAGCGCTCGGTGAGCATCGACAACGGCGTCGCGCTCGGCGAGGAGAACTGGGTGTTCTCGGCCGCCAATGGCGAGCACATGGAGGTGCATCTCAAATACGAACGCGGTTCGGGGCGCCGCAACCCGACCCAGGAGGTGAAGTTCTTCGATCCACGCAATCCGGGCACCTACCAGATCTTCAAGGTGGATTCCGGGCTCGACATCATGAAGAACGCTTCGGTGCCGGTGAAGGACAAGGTGAAGGAGTTCACCTACAAGGTGTCCGGCGGCAACCTCGGATCGCTGTTCGACGGCAGCGAGAAGGTGCTGAGCTGGGATTCCTTCCACTGGTATAACCGGGGCATCTACACGCCCTGAGGCATGCGGTCGTTCGGTTTCCGTCGCTCTCGCAGCCGCGTCGTCGCCGGGCTTGTCCCGGCGACGTCGATCGCAAGGCACGGCGGTGCCCCATGATCGGGGTGGCCGGGACGCGCCGGCCATGACACCTGTCAGCGGCGGGTAAAAGATAACGAAATTCACTGGGAGAAGACCATGCACATGACTCTGGCATCCTTGCGCGGCCTGCTTGCCGGTACGGCCATCCTCGCGTCGGGCACCGGCGCGTTTGCCGCCGACGTCACGCCGGACCGTCTCGTCAATGCCGACAAGGAGCCGGGCAACTGGCTGATGAACCACCGGACCTATGACGCGCAGCGCTATTCGCCGCTCGACACCATCAACAAAGCGAACGTGAAGGGTCTGCGGCTCGCCTATGCGGTCGCGCTCGGCGGCACCGCGACCAACGAGAACCTGCAGTCGACCCCGCTCGCGGAGGACGGCTTCCTCTACATCGTCGACCAGTGGGGCGTGCTCTACAAGATCGACGCGCGCTCCGGCGACACGGGCCGCATCGTCTGGCGCATGGACCCGGGCCAGGAGAAGGTGCCGCTGGCGAACCGTGGCGCGGCGCTGTGGGGCAACCTCGTCATCACCATCGCCAACTATCCTGCGCGCATGATCGCGACCAACAAGGAGACCGGCAAGGTGGTGTGGGAGACCAACCTAGCCGACGGCCAGGTGGACCTGCAGCTCACCGCGGCGCCGCTCGTGGTCAAGGACAAGGTCCTGCTCGGCGCCGCCGGCGGCGACCGCGGCACCCGCGACTTCATCGTCGCGCTCGACGCCGCGACCGGAAAGGTGGCGTGGCGGAACTACGTGGTGCCGGCGCCCGGCGAGCCCGGCAGCGAAACCTGGAAGGACAAGAACAACGCCTGGCAGACCGGCGGCGGCGCCATGTGGGTCACCGGCTCCTACGATGTCGCGACCAACCAGGTGCTGTGGGGCACCGGCAACCCGGTGCCGATGTTCGACCCGTATTACCGGCCCGGCGACAATCTCTATACCAACAGCCTGATCTCGTGGAATCCGGACAGCGGCAAGATGAACTGGTACCATCAGTACCTGCCCGGCGACATGTGGGACTATGACGAGGCCGGCACCCACATTCTGATCGACGGCGCGATCGCCGGCCAGCCGCGCAAGCTGATCACCCATCCCGGGCGCAACGGCTTCCTCTACACCTTCGAGCGCACCAACGGGCAGACCATGCTCGCCAAGCCCTATGTGGACGCCGTCAACTGGACGGCCGGCATCGACCAGAAGACCGGGATGCCGGTGGACTACGATCCCCACAAGGACATCCAGGTCTATTCGGGCAAGCAGAACCAGACGCTAGAGGACCGCACCAAGAAGCTCTGCCCGTCCATGAGCGGCGGCAACAACTACTTTCCCGCCGCCTTCAGCCCGAAGACGGGGTTGCTCTACGTCCCGTCGATGTCGTCGTGCAATCAGGTGACGCTCGACACCAAGCTTTCCAACAAGGCGGGCGACTGGAAGGGGGCGACCTTCAAGAGCATCGAGCGCAACGAGTCCGACATCGTCGTCGCCGATCCGCTGACCGGCGAAGTGAAGAAGAAAGTGCACGTCGCCTACCCCAACAACAGCGGGGTCTTGGCCACCGCCGGCGGCGTGATCTTCACCGGCTTCACCGACGGCACCTTCGCCGCCTATGACGACACCACGCTGGATCCGCTCTGGAAGATCAATGTCGGGTCCGGATTCAACGCCCCGCCGATGACCTTCTCGGTCAACGGCAAGCAGTACATCGCGATCATGTCGGGGCTGAGCCGGATCTCGCTCAGCCGCCACGTGTTCACGCCGGAGCTGCGCGACATGCGCAACCAGACCATGCTCTGGGTATTCGCGCTGTAAGAACGTCTCTCCCCGCGCCGCGCGGCGCGGGGAGAGGTTGCGAAGCGTCCGATCCGGGCGCCCGATAATGAAAAAAGCCATCGAGGGAGGGACTGATCATGCACACGCAGTTCACATGCTTGCGTCCGTCGTCGTTGCGTCGCGTGCTCCTGGCCGGGAGCGCGCTCGTCGTGGGCTTCGGCGGTGCCGCCGTTGCCGCGGACGTCACTGCGGAGCGGCTCGCCAATGCCGACAAGGAGCCCGGCAACTGGCTGATGAACCACCGCACCTATGATGCGCAGCGTTATTCGCCCCTCGACACCATCAACAAGACCAACGTCAAGTCGCTCAGGCTCGCTTACGCGGTCGCCATCGGCGGCACGGCGGCGAACGAGAATCTGCAATCGACGCCGCTCGCCGAAGACGGCTTCCTCTACCTCACCGACCAGTGGGGCGTGCTCTACAAGATCGACGTGCGCTCCGGCGACATGGGCCGCATCGTCTGGCGCATGGACCCCGGCCAGGAGAAGGTGCCGCTGGCGAACCGCGGCGCCGCGCTGTGGGGCAACCTCGTGCTCACGGTCGCGAGCTATCCGCCCCGGGTGATCGCCACCAACAAGGAAACCGGCCGCGTCGCGTGGGAAACCAACATGTCCGACGGCCAGGCGGACGTGCAACTCACCGCCGCGCCGCTTACCGTCAAGGACAAGGTCATCGTCGGCGCGTCGGGCGGCGACCGCGGCGTGCGCGACTGGATCGCCGCGCTCGACGCCGCCACCGGCAAGATCGCGTGGCGCAAATACGTGATCCCGGCTCCCGGCGAGCCCGGCAGCGAGACCTGGAAGGACAAGAACAACGCCTGGCAGACCGGCGGCGGCGCCATGTGGGTGACCGGCTCCTACGACGTCGGGACCGGCCAGCTGCTGTGGGGCACCGGCAACCCGATCCCGTGGTCGGACCCGTTCTATCGTCCCGGCGACAATCTCTTCACCGACAGCCTGATCTCGTGGGACCCGGACAGCGGCAAGATGAACTGGTACCACCAGTACACGCCGGGCGACATGTGGGACTACGACGAGGAAGGCTCCCACGTCCTCATCGACGGCCTCGTCGACGGCCAGCCGCGCAAGATGGTCAGCCATGCCGCGCGCAACGGCTTTCTCTACACGTTCGAGCGCGCCAACGGGCAGACCCTGATGGCGAAGCCCTACGTTCCGCAGGTCAACTGGACCCAGGGGATCGACCAGAAGACCGGGCTGCCGGTCGATTACGATCCCGGCAAGGACGTGCAGGTCTATTCGGGCCGGCAGAACCAGACCGTCGCGGACCCGACCAAGAAACTGTGTCCGTCGATGGCCGGCGGCAACAATTACTGGCCGCCCTCCTACAGCCCGAAGACCGGGCTCATGTACATCCCGTCATGGTCGGTGTGCAGCGAGGTGACGCTCGACCAGCAGGCGATCAAGAAGGGGATCTTCTTCAGCCAGACGTTCCGCAGCAGCGAGCGCAACGAATCCGACATCGTCGCCGCCGACCCGGTCACCGGCGAGATCAAGAAGAAAGTGCACGTTGCCTATCCCAACACCAGCGGCGTGCTGACGACCGCGGGCGGCCTGGTCTTCACCGGCCTCACCGACGGTACCTTCATCGCCTATGACGACACCACCCTCGAGCCGGTGTGGAAGATCAACGTCGGATCGGGGTTCAACGCGCCGCCGATGAGCTTCGCGGTGGACGGCAAGCAGTATGTCGCGATCATGTCGGGCATCAGCAACATCACCAAGACCAAGCACGTGCTGACCCCGGAGCTGCGCGACATGCGCAACCAGACGATGCTGTTCGTGTTCGGGCTGTGAGCCTCGCGCGCGGTGCGGCGACGGTGAACCGCGGACGGTCGACAACGACGTCACGTTGAAAGGGAGAGAAAACTCATGCAGACCCGACACGCCTCCTTGCGCACGCTCCTGCTGGCCGGGAGCGCCGTTCTCGCGGGCTGGGGCAGCAGCGCCCTGGCCGCCGACGTGACGCCGGAGCGGCTCGCCAATCCGGAGCCGGGTAATTGGCTGATGAACCACCGCTCCTACGAGTTCGCAGCGCTACGCGCCGCTCGACAAGATCAACACGGCGAACGTGAAGTCGCTCAAGCTCGCCTACGCGGTCTCGCTCGGCGGCACCTCGGTCAACGAGAACCTCGAGGCGACGCCGCTCGCCGAGGACGGTTTTCTCTACATCACCGACCAATGGGGCGTGCTCTACAAGATCGACGGCCGTTCCGGCGACATGGGCCGGATCGTCTGGCGGATGGACCCGGGCCAGGAAAAGACGGCGGACGCCAATCGCGGCGCTGCGCTGTGGGGCCGCTTCGTCATCACCGTGGCGAACTATCCGCCGCGGGTGATCGCGACCGACAAGGAGACCGGCAAGGTCGCGTGGGAGACCAACATCGGCGACGGCCAGGCCAATCTCGAGTTCACCGCGGCGCCGCTCGCGGTCAAGGACAAAATCGTGATCGGCGCGTCCGGCGGCGACAAGGGCGTGCGCGACTTCATCCTCGCGGTCGACGCCGCGACCGGCAAGCTGGCGTGGCGCAAATACGTGATCCCGGCGCCCGGCGAGCCCGGCAGCGAGACCTGGAAGGACAAGAACAACGCCTGGCAGACCGGCGGCGGCGCCATGTGGGTCACCGGCTCCTACGACGTCGCCACCAACCAGGTGCTGTGGGGCACCGGCAATCCGATCCCGTGGTCGGACCCGTTCTACCGCCCCGGCGACAATCTCTTCACCGCGAGCCTGATCTCGTGGGACCCCGACACCGGCAAGATGAACTGGTATCACCAGTATACGCCCGGCGACATGTGGGACTACGACGAGGAGGGCTCGCACATCCTGGTCGACGGCGTGGTCAACGGCCAGCCACGCAAGATCGTCACCCACGCCGCCCGCAACGGCTTCCTCTATTCGTTCGAGCGGGCAAACGGCCAGACGCTGATGGCGAAGCCCTATGTTCCCCAGGTGAACTGGACGAGCGGCATCGACCAGAAGACCGGGCTGCCGGTCGACTACGATCCGGCCAAGGACATCCAGGTCTATTCCGGCAAGCAGAACTTCACCGTCGCGGAACCGACCAAGAAGCTGTGTCCGTCGATGTGGGGCGGCAACAACTATTATCCGCCGGCCTACAGCCAGAAGACCGGCCTCATCTACATTCCGGCGCTGTCGATGTGCAACGAATCGACGCTCGACCAGGAGGCGATCAAGAAAGGCATCTACTTCAGCCGGATCTCCAAGAACAACGAGCGCAACGAATCCGACATGGTCGCCGCCGATCCGCTGACCGGGGAGGTCAAGAAGCGGGCGCATTCGAGCTTCTCCAATGTCAGCGGCACGCTCGCCACCGCGGGCGGCCTGGTGTTCACCGGCTTCGTCGACGGCACCCTCGTCGCCTATGACGACACCAGCCTCGAGCCGCTGTGGAAGATCAATGTCGGCTCCGGCTTCAACGCGCCGCCGATGAGCTTCGAGGCCGGCGGCAAGCAGTACGTCGCGATCCTGTCCGGGTTGAGCCGCCAGTCCAAGGGCCGGCTGGTCAACACGCCCGAGCTGCGGGAGATGCGCAACCAGACCATGCTGTTCGTGTTCGGGCTGTGAATTTCTCCCTCTCCCCGCGTGCGGGAAGAGGGTCGGGGTGAGGGGCTTCTCCGCAATTCTGAGCCTTGACCGCTCAGGCGCGTGGAAGCGCCCCCTCACCCGGCGCGGAAGAGCGCGCCGACCTCTCTCCGCACGCGGGGAGAGGTGAATCTGCGGCGAGTTGGAATTCTCCCCGCGATCACCGGCACGGAACATGGACCCGACGAATTTTTTAGAATGGAGCGAAACCCCATGCGGACCCACCAAGTATCCCTGCGCCGGCTTCTCGCCGGCACCGCCGTCCTCGCCTGCGCCGGCACGGCCGCCTTCGCCGCCGACGTGACCCCGGACCGGCTCGCCAATCCGGAGCCGGGCAACTGGCTGATGAACCACCGCACCTATGATGCGCAGCGGTTCTCGCCGCTCGAACAGATCAACAAGGCGAACATCAAGGGGCTCAAGCTCGCCTATGCCGTCGCCATCGGCGGCACCTCGACCAACGAGAACCTGCAGGCGACGCCGCTCGCCGAGGACGGCTTCCTCTACGTCGTCGACCAGTGGGGCGTGCTCTACAAGATCGACGCCCGCTCCGGCGACATGGGCCGGATCGTGTGGCGGATGGATCCGGGCCAGGAGAAGGTGCCGCTCGCCAACCGCGGCGCTGCGCTGTGGGGCAACCTCGTCGTCACCACGGCGAACTACCCGCCCCGCGTCATCGCCACCAACAAGGACACCGGCCGGGTCGCCTGGGAGGCCAATCTCGCCGACGGCCAGCCCGACGTGCAGCTCACTGCGGCGCCGCTCGCGGTCAAGGACAAGATCATCCTCGGCGCTGCCGGCGGCGATCGCGGCACCCGGGACTTCATCGTCGCGATCGATGCCGCCACCGGCAAGCTCGCGTGGCGCAAATACGTGATCCCGGCGCCGGGCGAGCCGGGCTCGGAGACCTGGAAGGACAAGAACAACGCCTGGCAGACCGGCGGCGGCGCCATGTGGGTCACCGGCTCGTACGATGTCGCCGGCAACCAGGTGATCTGGGGCACCGGCAATCCGGTGCCGGGCTATGACGCGACCTACCGGCCGGGCGACAACCTCTACACCAACAGCGTGATCTCCTGGGATCCGGACTCCGGCAAGATGAACTGGTACTTCCAGTACACCCCGGGCGATCACTGGGATTACGACGAGGCCGGCACCCACATCCTGGTCGACGGCCAGGTGGCGGGCCAAGCGCGCAAGGTGATCACCCATTCCGCGCGCAACGGCTTCCTCTACACAATGGAGCGCAACAACGGCCAGACGCTGCTGGCGCGCCCCTATGTCGGCAACATCAACTGGACCAGCGGCATCGACCAGAAGACCGGCAAGCCGCTCGACTACAATCCGGGCAAGGACATCCAGCTCTACTCGGGCGCGGCGGCGCCGACCCTCGACAGCCCGACCAAGACGATGTGCCCGGGCCCGTCCGGCGGCAATAATTTCTGGCCGGCGACCTACAGCGTGAAGACCCGCCTCATCTACATCCCGACCGCGACGCCGTGCGTGGTCGTCACCCAGAACCCCGCGCTCAGCAACAAGGCGAGCGACTGGAAGGGCGGCACCTACAAGCAGACCGAGCGCTTCGAGTCCGAGCTCACTGTCGCCGATCCCTTCACCGGCGAGGTGAAGAAGTCCGTGCGCGTGCCATACCCGAACTACAGCGGCACGCTCTCGACCGCCGGCGGCCTGGTGTTCACCGGCTTCACCGACGGCACCTTTGCGGCTTACGACGACACCACCCTCGACCAGCTCTGGAAGATCAACCTCGGCGACGGCTTCAACGCCCCGCCGATGACCTTCGAGGCCGGCGGCAAGCAGTATGTCGCGATCCTCGCGGGCCTGAGCGCGATCGCCCGCAGCAAGCACGTGCTGAGCCCCGAGCTCAAGGACCAGCGCAACCAGACCATGCTGTTCGTGTTCGGGATGTGAGGTCGGCGATATCCCTCCACGCGTGATTGTTCGACGCGTGGGGGAACTCGGCTAGGCGTGGTAGGGTGGGCAAAGCGAAGCGTGCCCACCACCTTGCTTTCACGTGGGCACGGCGCGAAGTGTGCGCCTTTGCCCACCCTACATACTGAGCCCGCAGCTCAAGGACCAGCGCAACCACCATGCTGTTCGTGTTCGGGATGTGAGGTCCTTCACCTCTTCCCGCGTGCGGGGAGAGGTCGGATTGCGGAGCAATCCGGGTGAGGGGGCCTCTCCACGAATCTGAGCCCATGAATGGATACCGCCGTAAGCGTGGTAGGGTGGGCAAAGCGAAGCGTGCCCACCACCTTGGTTCCACGTGGGCACGGCGCGAAGTGTGCGCCTTTGCCCACCCTACATCCTGAGCCCGCAGCTCAAGGACCAGCGCAACCAGACCATGCTGTTCGTGTTCGGGATGTAAGGTCCTTCACCTCTCCCTGCGTGCGGGGAGAGGTCGGATTGCGGAGCAATCCGGGTGAGGGGGCCTCTCCACGAATCTGAGCTCATGAATGGATACCGCCGTAAGCTCAGGCTCGCGGAAAAGCCCCTCACCCCGACCCTGTCCCCGCAAGCGGGGAGAGGGAGCAGGTGCATCGAGCAGCAGAACCACAAAATGTGTGAATTGAATGCCGTAGCGCAAACGCGGCGAGGTGAGGATTCCGCCCGTCAAAATTTCTCCACCCAAGGCCGTACCTCGATCTCCCAGCTCCAGGCGCTGCGGTGCTGCTTGACGAGGTGCAGGTAGCTCTCGGCGATGGCGTCGGGGTCGAGCATGGCGTCGGGGCGATCGGCGGGTTCGGGCCGGCGGTCGCTGCGGATGCCGCCGTCGACCACCACATGGGCGACGTGGATGCCCTGGGGCGCGAGCTCGCGGGCCATGCTCTGGGCGAGCCCGCGCAGGGCGAACTTGCCCATGGCGAACGGCGCCGACTGGGCATAGCCCTTCACGCTCGCCGACGCGCCGGTGAACAGGACGGTGCCGCTGCCGCGGGGCAGCATGCGCCGCACCGCCTCCTGCGCCACCAGGAAGCCACCGAACGCCGACACCAGGATCGACTTCTCCACCTCGACCGGGTCGAGGTCGATCAGCGGTCCGCGGGTGCGGTAGCTCGCATTGTAGACGACGATATCGGGCGCCCCGTCGCGGTCAAGCTCGGCAAACAGCCGCTTCACCGCCTCGGGCTTCGACGCATCGCAGGCGAACGTCTTCGCGCCGATTTCGCCCGCCAGCGCGCCGAGGTCGTCGGTATTGCGGGCGGCCATTGCGATCTTCATGCCGGCGCGTGCGAAGGCGCGGGCGATCGAGGCGGAGAGCCCGGAGCCGGCGCCTACGATCAAGGCGCGTTGGTCGTCTGCCATGTGTGTCCATCCGGCCCCGTGTTGTCCGCGCTCGCGGCCGAACGCGGCGCGTTCAGTCCGTGATCTCGGCGCGCCGTGTCCTCACCGCCGGGGCGATCATGACGACGAGGATTCCGATCGTGATGATGATAAAGGTCAGGCTGATCGGCCGCGTTACGAAAACCGAGGGGTCGCCCTTCGCCATCAGCATGGCTCGGCGGAGGTTTTCCTCCATCATCGGGCCGAGCACGAAGCCGAGCAGCAGCGGCGCCGGCGGGAAGCCGAGCTTCGACCACACGAAGCCGAGCACGCCGAACAGGGCGGTGAGATAGATCTCGAAGGAGGAGTTGTTCACGCTGTAGATGCCGATGGCGGAGAACGCCATGATGGCCGGAAACAGCAGCCGGTACGGCACCTCGAGAAGTTTCACCCACAGCCCGATCAGCGGCAGGTTGAGCACCACCAGCATGAGGTTGCCGATCCACATGCTGGCGACGAGGCCCCAGAACAGCTCCGGCCGCTCGGTCATCACCTCGCGGTCCGGGCTGGATGCCCTGGATGGTCATGGCGCCGAGCATCAGCGCCATCACGCCGCTCGCCGGGAGGCCGAGCGTGAGCATCGGGATGAACTTGCACTGGGCGTCGGCGTTGTTGGCCGATTCCGGTCCGGCCACGCCTTCGATCGCGCCGCGACCGAACCGCGAGGGGTCGGCGGCGAGCTTCTTCTCGACCATGTAGGACGAGAACGAGGCGATCGCCGGCCCGGTGCCCGGCAGCACGCCGAAGAAAGAGCCGATGGCGGTGCCGCGCAGGATCGGGCCGATCGACTGCTTCATGTCCTGCCAGGTCGGGAACAGGTGGGTCACCTTGGCATTGAAGACCGTGCGCTTTTCGGGATCGCCGAGATTGGCGATGATCTCGCCCATGGCGAAGATGCCGACCGCGACGACGATGAAGCCGATGCCGTCCGAGAGCTCGGTGATGCCGAAGCTGTAGCGCTCGACGCCGGTGTTGACGTCGCGTCCGACGATGCCGAGCAGCAGGCCGAGCGCGACCATGGCGATCGACTTCATGATGTCGCCCTGGGCCAGCACCGCGGCGGCGACGAGGCCCATCAGCATCAGCGAGAAGTATTCCGGCGCGGCGAACTGCAACGCGATGTCGGCGAGCGGCGGGCCGAACAGCGCGATGATCAGCGTGCCGACGGTGCCGGCGAAGAACGAGCCGATCGCGGCGATCGCGAGCGCCGGCCCGGCGCGGCCCTGGCGCGCCATCTGGTAGCCGTCGATGCAGGTCACGACCGAGGAGGTCTCGCCCGGCAGGTTGACCAGGATCGCGGTGGTCGAGCCGCCGTATTGCGCGCCGTAATAGATGCCGGCCAGCATGATCAGTGCGCCCACCGGCGCGACGTTGAAGGTGATCGGCAGCAGGATCGCGATGGTGCCCAGCGGGCCGATGCCGGGCAGCACGCCGATCAAGGTCCCGACCAGCACGCCGATGAAGCAATAGAGCAGGTTCTGGAACGACAGTGCGACGCCAAAGCCGAAGATGAGTTGCTGGAACAGCTCCATGGCCGGTCACGTCCCCGAGAACAGCGGATAGGGCAGCCCGAGCGCCCAGATGAACACGGCGACGCACAGCGCGGTGAGCCCGACGGCGAGCACCAGCACCTCGACGAGCTTGAACTCGGTACCGGCAGCAGCGGCGGCGATCACCAGCACAAACAGCGCCGGGACGAATCCCGCATGCTGCATCAAGAAGCCGAACAGCACGAAGGCGAGCGGCAGGATCACCAGGGCGCGGGGCGACCAGTTGCCCTCGATCCGGTCGCTCGACCGCCAGCCGCGCGCGGCGAAGAACACCCCGAACAGCACCAGCAGCGCGCCGAGCACCAGCGGGAAGAAGCCGGCCCCCATGCGCAGCGCGGTGCCGAAGGGATAATCGCGACCGATCACGAGCGCGGCTGCGCCGATCGCGATCAGCATGATGCCGGACCAGAAATCTTTGCTGTCGGGAAGTTTCACGGGAGAGCTACCGGGCCGTGGGAGAATTGCACATGGTAAAAACCGCGAGGACCGTCATCGCCGGGCTTGTCCCGGCGACCCCGATCATAGGGCATGGCGGTGTCTCCGGAATGAGGACGCTCGGCGCCTTACCATCGGGGTGGCCGGGACAAGCCCGGCCGTGACGACCTTGGCGGCGGAAAGCCATGTCGGATCTCGATGACGAAGCGCGGGCGCGCGCACAGTGTGCCGACACCTCAAACTGCCGCGGCGTCACTCCGCCTTGATGCCGCCCTGCTTCACGACCTTTCCCCACTTGTCCATCTCGCTGACCATGTAGGCGCCGAACACGGCGGGCTTCATCGGCACCGGCTCGCCGCCTTCGAGCGCGAACTGCTTCTGCACCTCCGGCGATTTCTGCACCGCCTCGAGCTCGGTGTTGAGCTTGTCGATGATCGCCTGCGGAGTGCCGGTGGGTGCCACCATGCCCCACCAGTTGACCGCCTCGTAGCCGGGAACGGTCTCGGCGATCGCCGGGACATCGGGCAGCACCGCGGTGCGTTCGAGTGCGCCGGTGCCGAGCGCGCGCAGTTTGCCGCTGTGGATATGCGGCACCGTCTGCACCATGGAGCTGAACATCACCTTGGTGTGACCGCCGACCACGTCGACCAGGGCAGGGCCGCCGCCCTTGAACGGGACGTGGAGAATGTCGACGCCGGCCATCAGCTTGAACAGCTCGCCGCCGAGGTGCTGGAAGCTGCCGATGCCGGCGGAGGCGTATTGCAGGTCGCCCGGCTGCTTCTTGGCGAGCGCGATGAGTTCGCCCACGGTGTGGACCGGCAGCGAGGGATGCACCACCAGCACGTTCGCGCCCTTGGCGAGCAGCCCGACCGGAGCGAAGTCCTTGATGGGGTCATAGCCGAGCTTGTAGAGCCACGGATTGACGGCGTGGGCCATGGAGATGACGAGCAGGGTGTAGCCGTCCGGCGGCGACTTGGCGGCGACCTCGGTGCCGATCACCCCGCCGGCGCCGCTGCGGTTGTCGACCACGACCTGCTTGCCCAGCCGGTCCCCGAGCTTGGCCGCGATCAGGCGCCCGACCACGTCGTTGCTGCCCCCCGGCGGGAACGGAATGATCAGGCGGACCGGACGAACGGGATAATCCTGCGCCACCGCGACGCCGGTTCCGGCGATCACGCAACAGGCCGCAGCCAGCATGCGCAAGGATTTCATCCGCCATCCTCCCGATCTCTTGTTGTCTCAACCCTAGCAACACATTTCACCGGCCGCCGCCATAGCTAATTTTGCCGCTGGTTGACGTAGCCAAGCGCGAGCCGGCCCCCCGGCGACTGGTGAATTGCGCGTCCCCGCGACGGGCGAAGCGCCCTCCGCCGCTGGCGGGGGAGGAACGGGGAGGGGGCCGCTGTCACAGCAGAGGCAGGTGCACGAGCGGCACGAAGTAGACGAGCCTCCCGTGCCCTCTTTCTAATCCTCGCCCGCAAGCGAGGGGACCCGCGCATCTGAGGCCTCCCCGGGTTGCGATGCCGCCCACGGGTTGCCACGGGGGCTGGGCGATACTCGCCCCGCCATGGTGGGGTGGCCCACTTGCCGCACGCGGGCGCGGACCCGCTTCACGCCACGATGTCGCGCACCTGCTTCGCGCGCTGGGTGCAGGCGCCGAGCAGAAAGGCGAGGTCGGTGCCGGTGGAAACGTAGCGGGCGCCCATCTGCACGAACTCGGCGACGAGCTTCGGGCGGCTGGCGAGGCCGCCGACCCCGACATGCTTGCCGTGCCTGCGGCACGCCGCGATCACCGCCGCATAGGCCTCGCGCACCTTCGGATGCTCGTACTGCTCGGGGATGCCCCAGTCGGCCAGGAGATCGTTGGTGCCGATCATCACCATGTCGACCCCGGGAACCGCGACGATCTCCTCGGCGCGGGCGAGCGCCGCGCCATTCTCGAACTGGACCATCACCGTGGTGGCGTCGTTGAGCGCCGCATTGGCCTCGGCGACCGGGAACGATCGGTACTGCAAATGGGGGCCGGCGCCCGCGGCCGAACGGCTGCCGAGCGGCGGGAACTTGGCGGCATCGACCACCGCGCGGGCCTCTTCGGCCGAACCGACATGGGGCGCGATGATGCCGAGCGCGCCGCCGTCGAGAACGCGGGAGATGTATTCCGGCGTGTTGGCGGGAACCCGAACGAACGGCGCGATGCCGGCGGCGAGGGCGGCGATGCAGATCTGGCTCGTGGTCTCCAGGGAGACGCTGGCGTGCTCGACGTCGATGTAGAGCGTGTCGAAGCCGGCGGTGGCGGCGATCTGGGCGATCTCGATCTGGCGCACCAGCCGCACCGTCATCGAGGCCACCACCTCGTCGCGCTTGAGCTTCTCCTTGACGCTGTTGCGCAAGATGTCGCCGATCCCGATCGCCATGCCGGAGCCTCCCGTGTGTCGCCGCGCACGTCCGTAGCGTTATTTTGTGCGCGCCGCTATGCTAGGGCCAGGTCGGCGGGCGGCCGGGTCCGGTTTCCGGACGCACCGTCGCGAGGCGGCAGAGCAAGGCTTTCTCCATGAATTATTCGACCGATTTCAAGACCATCCAGGGCGATGTCTCGCCGGAGGAGTGGCAGGCGCGCCTCGATCTCGCGGCGTGCTACCGCCTGGTCGACGTCTATGGGATGACCGACCTCATCTACAACCACATCACCGCGCGCATTCCGGGCGGCAGCGACCATCTGCTGATCAATCTCTACGGCCTTCTCTACAAGGAGATCACGGCCTCGAGCCTCGTCAAGATCGACCTCGAAGGCAACATCATCTGGAAGCCGGACACCGACTACGGCATCAACAAATCCGGCTACGTGATCCATGGCGCGATCCACCAGGCCCGCCCCGAGGTCAAATGCGTGCTCCACACCCACACCCGCGCCGGCATGGCCGTATCGGCGATGGCGTGCGGGCTGGTGCCGATGTCGCAGACCTCGATCCGCTTCCACGGCCATATCGGCTACCACGACTACGAGGGCCCGGCGATCGATCTCGCCGAGCGCGAGCGGCTGGTGCGCGACCTCGGTCCCCACGACGCGATGATCCTGCGCAACCACGGCCTGCTGACCTGCGGCGCGACCATCCCGCAGGCGTTCAACACCATGTATCAGCTCGAAATGTCGTGTCGCGCCCAGGTCGACGCGATGGCGGCGCGGGCGGAACTCACCATGCCGGGCGAGAACGTGCTCGCCCACACCGCGCATCTCTACCAGCCGGGCACCCGGCGGCCCTACGGCGTCCTCGAATGGCCGGCGATGCTTCGGCTGCTCGACGCCGAGGGCAACGACTCGGGCTACCCGCCCTATTGGAACTGAGGGGGTCCAGGACTATCGAACGCGGGGTCGGCTTTGTCGCGGTCTCGCTCGCAAGCTGGGTCCTGGCGCTTCTCGCCGGCCGGGCCGCCGCCTACATTTGAGGCGCCAGCCTCCGCGCGCCGCGCCTGCAAGCGGCGTTATTCGAGGGGCCGCGGAACTCGGGGTGGAACCGGCGGTTCTCTTGAGGCTTTGGCTCACCGCTGCGCGACGAGATCGCCTTCTCGGAAAGCCGGTGCGCGGCACGAAACTTGCGGACCGGATCCCCAAGCACGTGAGCACGCGTGGCCTTTCGGGGGACGCCGTCACTGCGCGCCGCGGAGATTTTCATCACGAGGAGATTGCTCTTGGAAATCAGGGTGGGCTACGAACTGATCTACGACTGTCCGCAGCCGACGCCGATGATGCTGGTCCTGCACGTCCATTATTCGCGCGCATCCGACATCATCGTTCCCGATCATGTGACGACCTTCCCGTCGGTGTCTCTGTCGGCCTACCGCGACGGCTTCGGCAATTGGTGCACGCGCCTCGTTGCTCCCCCCGGGCGTCTGCGGATCGCGAGCGCGGCGTTGATCCGTGATTCCGGTGTCGCCGATCCGGTCGTGCCGAATGCGTACCAGCATTCGATCGAGGAATTGCCCGAGGATGCGCTGGTGTTCCTGTTGGGGAGCCGCTACTGCGACACCGAAAAATTCACCGACGTCGCGTGGAACCTGTTCGGCCAGACCCCGATGGGCTGGGCCCGGGTCCAGGCGATCTGCGATTTCGTGCACAACCACATCACGTTCGGCTACGAGCATGCCCGTGCCGACCGAACGGCATGGGAGGCCTACAACGAGCGCAAAGGCGTCTGCCGCGACTTCGCGCATCTCGCCGTCGCGTTGTGCCGCTGCATGAACATTCCGGCGCGCTACTGCACCGGTTATCTCGGCGACATGGGAATGCCGCCGCCCTACGGGCCGATGGACTTCGCCGCCTGGTTCGAGGCCTATCTCGGCGGCCGCTGGTACACCTTCGACCCCCGCAACAACATGCCGCGGATCGGCCGGGTGCTGATGGCGCGGGGCCGCGACGCCATCGACGTCGCCATCGCTACGACGTTCGGACCCAATACGCTCGCCAGCTTCAAGGTCTGGACCGACGAGATGCCGGAGAAGTCGGCGTAGCGGGGCACGCGCAGCGCGCCGGGGGCGCGCCGCGTTTCGGCGCGCCTTGCCGCGGGGGCCTTGCGCGGGTGCCGCATGCGCTCAAGTAGGGCATCGGGCGCCTCGGGCGCTTCACGCCGCGGCGGCGCCAAACTCCGCCTTCGTTCCGTCGGGCCGAGTGAGAATGGCCCGATAGCCCGGGCACGCCGCCATCAGCGCCGCAGCCTGGTCTTCTCCGGCGACACAGAGCGCCGTGGAAAGGCCGTTGGCGATCGTCGCACGAGGGCCGATCACCGCCGCGTCGATCAGGGCGTGGGCGCTCTCGCCGGTGCGCGGATCGAAGATGTGGTGGAAGCGGCCCGACGGCTCGAAGGTCGTGCCATAGCCGCCGGACACCGCCATGGCGGTGTTTTCGAGGTCCACCGCAGGGGGCTCGCGCGTCGCTGCCCCGTCGGGCGTCGCAACCGTGCGGCCGTCGCGGATGCCGACCCGCCACGCCCGCCCGTCGGGATGCCGGCCGAGCGCGCGGATTTCGCCGAGGTCGACGAACGCGGTCTCAAAGCCTTCGTTGCGCAGGAGGTCGGCCGCCGCGTCGGTGATGGCGCCCTGGGCGAGGCTGTTGAGCGTCACCGCCATGCCCGCGCGTCCGAAGGCGATGCGGCCGGCGCTTATGTCGATGGCGCGGAAATCGACCAGCGCCTGCGCGACGTCCCGCGCCCGCGCCAGGATGTCCTCCGACGCCTCCCGGCGCGACCAGAAATGGGCCTCGTAGAGGCGCCACAGCGGCTGCACCGAGACGTCGAAGGCGCCTGCGCTCAGGACGGAAAATCGCCGCCCGGCTTCGAGCAAACGACGCAACTCCGGCGACGGGGCGTCGAGTGCGCCCGCGGCGTTGAGCCGCGAGATCTCGCTGTCGGGCCGCGCCAGGCTGAAGATGCGCTCATGGCGCGCGATCTCGCTCTCGACCTTGCGGATGGCGCGCCGCGCCGTCGCCTCGTCGGTGTGCCACAGCGACAGCTCGGCGAAGCCGCCGAGGACCTCGCCCTGCCACTCGAACATCCGGCCGGCGGGAACGGTGGCGCGCACCGCGGCGATCATCAGCGGCAGCCCGGCGGCCGCGGCGACGATGCGGAAGGCGCGCCGGCGGGTCAGCCCGCCCGGCCTCGCAGGCTCGCTGCCGCCATCCGGAATCTGTTGGCCCACTGAAGTCTCAGACATGTTTTGCCATCGCTGCCACCGGGACCGCCGTGCCTGCATCGGCGCTGCCGCGCCGCTTGGCCGCCTGCACCAGCGGCGGGCAGCGCTTGTCGTCGAAGTACTCGACCTGACAGTCTAGACACTGGAAGCATTCCGCGGTGATGATCTTGCCCGATTTCTCGATCGCCCGCACCGGGCAGGCCCGTTCGCACAGCCGGCACGGCTTGCCGCATTCGGGGCGCCGCCTGAGCAGGTCGATCAGGTGCAGCCGGTCGAGCGCGGCGAGCACGCCGCCGAGCGGACAGAGGAAGCGGCAATAGGCGCGCTCCGAGAACAGGCCGATGGTGAGGAGGGCGCCGGCGTAGAGCACGTAGGGCCAGGCGCGGGTGAATTTCGAGGTGATCGCGGTCTTGAACGGCTCGATCTCGGTGGTCGCACCGGAGCCGTCGATCGAGGTCAGAACGAGCCCCAGCACCACCGCCGCCGCGATGTACTTGCCGAGCCACAGGCGCTTCTCCAGCGCCTCGGACGGGCTCCATTGCGGCAGGCCGATCGCGCGCGAGACCTGGGCGAGCAGCTCCTGCAACGCGCCGAACGGACACAGCCAGCCGCAGAACACGCCGCGGCCGATCAGCAGCACCGAGACCAGCGTATAGGCCCCGACGATCACCATCAGCGGCTCGGCGAGGTAGAAGCCGGCGTTGAAGCCGCGGAACGGCGCCTCCAGATAGTTGATGACGTTGACGATGGAGAGTTGCACGCCGACCGTCCATCCGAGCCAGAGGAGCACGAACAGCAGGACGCCGTTGCGCACCAGGCGATGGGCGCGGCGCGCGCGCGAAAGCTGGTCCTGGAACACGAAGACGAGGGTCACCGCGGCGAGCAGCACGGCGAGGATCGCGATGTTGCCGCGGGCGTCGTGCCAGGCCTCGACCCAGGCCGGCACCGGCGGCTGGTCCGGCATCAGGATGAAGTCGGCCGGCAGCCGGAATTCGACGGGCATGGCAACGCCCGGGATCGCGAGGTTTGTTGGCGTCGCGCCTTCGCCGTTGACCAGGAGTTCGAGCCGCCACGGCTTGAGCGGGTCAAATTTCGCCCCGGCGGGCAGTGCGAACAGTCCGGCGTTCTGCTGGGCTCTTATGCCGTCGGGTCCTCCCGTGCCGAGCCGCTGGAAGTTGTCGTTGGTGAACGAGATGGTTTCGCCCCCTTGCACGACGCGGATGCGGTCGAACCGGAAGCCCTCGGACTGGCGATAATGCCGGGTGCCGAAAAAGTCGTAAGGACCGTTCGAGGCGATGAAGATCGCCGGTGCGCCGCGCGGCAGGCGGGCGCGGTAGTCCTCGAAATTGCGCAGGCCGAGCAGGTTGCCGCCGACCGCCGCCGGCGTCAGAAACCCGGTGAACAGCTCGATGTAGAGGTCGTCGGGCTTGCCGAGCGGCACGTCGAGCTTGAGGTCGGAAAGGCCGGCGGCCTTCAGCGCCGTCGCCACCTCGCCCGACGTGATGCGCCGGCTCGTCACCGCACCCGCGGCGATGAGGTCTTTCCACGACAACAGCCGGAAACCGTCGACATCGAGCGTCGGCTCGGTGACGACCGGGCGCGAGATTCGCGACCGCGCGACGAGCCTCGCCGAGTCGAAGATGGCGGCGCGCATGGCGCGGCCGCTGATGGTCGCGCCCTTGACGAAGTCCGGCTGCAGAGTCGCCGCCCCGCCCTGGAGCGCGGTCCCCGCCTGCCGCGCCAGGAAGATGTCGAGCAGGCCCTGGCGCACGGCGTCATGGTAGATGTAGGGCTCGACGTGGAAGATCACCTTCGCGCCGGTGATCCTGCCGTTCACGTCGATGCCGGCGATGACGTCGAACGGGGTCGGCGAATAGCCCGGGGCGGCGATGATATCCAGCGTGGAAAAGATGTAGGCGGCGATCTTGCCGTCCTTGAAGGCGGGGATCGCCGGCGGCGTGCCTTCCTCCGCGCCGAGCTTCTCGGCTTCGGGGAACACCACCGCCATCACCTCGGGCGTCAGCCGCTCGCGCAGCTTGCCCTTCTCGGCCGTTGCCGGCGCCGCCGCGACCAGGAAACACGCCGCGGCCGTCAGCGCCAGCGCCGCGCGCATGAGGCAGGCCCATTGCGAGTTCATTCGTTGCGCCGCCCGTCCGGCATGATCGCGGCATCGAAATTGGCGCCGTCGGTCTGGGCGTCGGTGAGAATCGCGTTCTTGAGGTTGGCGCCTTCGAAGGTCACGCCGCGCAGGTCGGCGCCGTGGAAGTTGGCGCCGAACAGGTCGACGCCGGCGAGCTTGGCGCCGCGCAGATCGGCGCCGTAGAAGTCGGCCTCCGGCATGTCGGACAGCGTAAAGTCCACGTCGCGCAGATCCATCTCGCGCAGCTTCTGGCCGTCGAGCTTGGCGCCGCGCAGATTGGCGCCGGCGAGTTTCGCACCGGCGAGGCGGGCGCCGCGCAGGTCGGTGCCGGCGAGGATGGCGCCCTGCAGGTTCGCCTGGTTGAGCCGCGCCTGACCGAGGCGCGCATTGATCAGGTTCACGCCGGCAAGGTTCGCGCTCGACAGGTCGGCCTCATAAAGCAGCGCCTTCGTCATGTCGGCGCCGTGGAAGTCGGCCCATTTGGCATCGATGCGATTGAGATCGGCTTCGACGAGCTTGGCGCCGGAAAGGTCGGCATGCTGCAGCGAGCTGCGAAACAGCGAGGCGGCCGAAAGATCGGCGTTGCGCAGATTGACCCGATCGAGCTTGGAGCGCTTGAAGTCGCGATCCGCCAGCGTCTGGCCGGAGAGATCGCAGGCGATGCAGGATTTCGCGTCGCCCGAAAGAAACGCTGCGACATCGTCGGCGGCGGCCGTCGCAAATGTCGCACCCGCCATCAAGCCGACTGCGACGACCATGCCGCCCGCAATCAAGCCCACTCTGCTGCCCATCGCTTCCTCACCGCCGTTGCACCCAGTTGGCGGGCTGTCGTTCGGCTCGATCGTGCGAGTTTGGTCTGAAGCGTCGCCTGGCGCAAGGCCGGGTTGTTGTTTCAGCCATGCGCCGATGATCGCAGGGTCTGCGTCTCGACCGCGCCTGGGCCCGGCCGTGCCACCGGCTCGGGTACGTGTGCTTGCCACCCGGCGGATGCCACGTGTCGGCGTGGGCGCCGCGGGAACCTGGTGGCACCGTCCGAGCCGGCGCGCGAGCGCCCGGGATGTTTCCATGCCGGCGGGCTTGTGCTGGGTGCCGCGATGTTCCAAAGATCGCGGCTTCAAAAAACATCATCGAGGATCGTCATGAAAATCCTAAGCCTCGTTGCCGGACTGCTGCTCGCGGGAGGTGCGGCCGCATCGGCCCAGACCCTCGACGACCTCAAGAACGACGGCAAGAACACCGACAACATCCTCACCTACGGCATGGGATACGGCCAGAACCGCTTCAGCCCGCTCATCCAGATCGACAAGACGAACGTCAAGCGGCTGGTGCCGGTGTGGAACCTGAGCCTCGACAATCAATGGGGCGAGCAGGCCCAGCCGATCATCTACAACGGCGTGATGTACGTCGCCGACGCCAAGGCGACGGTCGCGATCGACGTCGGCACCGGCCGCCAGCTGTGGAAGACCCCGGTCGACTGGCTGCCGGAAACCCCGCGGGTGGTGTGCTGCGGCGTCTCCACCAAGGGCGTCGCGATCTACGACGGCAAGATCTACCGCACCACCCTCGACGCCTACGTGGTCGCTCTCGACGCCAAGACCGGCAAGGAGATCTGGAAGCAGAAGGCCGCCGATTGGAAGGAAGGCTATTCCATGACGGTGGCGCCGCTGATCGCCAACGGCGTGCTGATGACCGGCATCTCCGGCGCCGAATTCGGTATCCGCGGCTTCATCGACGGCTGGGACCCGCAGACCGGCAACCAGCTGTGGCGGCGCTACACCATCCCGGGCCGCGGCGAGAAGGGCAACGAGACCTGGCCGCAGGACACCGACGCCTATCTCCATGGCGGCGGCTCCTCCTGGATCACCGGCTCCTACGATCCCGATCTCGATCTCGTCTATTGGGGCACCGGCAATGCCGCGCCGTGGGCATCCGAACAGCGGCCCGGCGACAACCTCTACACCGCCTCGGTGCTGGCGATCCGGCCCAAGACCGGCGAGATCGTGTGGCACTACCAGTTCACCCCCAACGACGCCTACGACTATGACGCCGTGTGGGAGTTGATCCTCGCCGAGCTGCCGGTCGACGGCGTCAAGCGCAAGGTGGTGATGCAGCTCAACCGCAACGGCTTCCTCTACGTGCTCGACCGCGCCAACGGTTCGATCATCGCGGCCAACCCGTACGAGACGGTGAACTGGGCGAGCCACGTCGACAAGGAGACCGGACGCCCGGTGGAGACCGAGCTGGCCAAGAAGCTGCGCGCCGGCGAGCAGATCGAGATGTGGCCGTCGACCCGCGGCGGCAAGAACTGGCCGCACGCCGCCTTCAACCCGCAGACCGGGCTTCTCTATGCCAACACCATTCATGAGGGCCGGCTCTACAAGCACCTCACGATCGAGGAGTTCAAGGCGGGCCAGCGCTACATGTTCGTCGAGAACCTCAACATGCCTTCGAACGGCCAGCCGATCGGCCATGTCGACGCCATCGACCCGCTGACCGGAAAGCCGCGCTGGCGGGTGCCGTTGACCGATTTCCAGTATTGGTCTGCGATGCTCGCCACCGGCAGCGGCCTGCTGTTCACGGGCAAGGAGACCGGCGAGTTCATCGCGCTCGATGCCGACAACGGCAAGGAGCTGTGGCATTTCCAGACCGGCTCCGGCATCAACGCGATGCCCGTGACCTATACCCATAACGGCCAGCAATACGTCACCGTGCTGTCCGGCGTGGGCGGTCTCTATTGGAACCTGGTCCGCGCATCGCTCAAGAACGTGGCGCCCGGCGGCTCGGTGTGGACCTTCGCGCTGATGCCGAACTGAACGACCCGTCCAGCGGGCCGCCAACGACGCCAAGGCGCGATGCGCGCGCCTTGGCCACCCCGCGCGTTTTTCCGCGGGCGGACCCGGTCTCTTTCACATCGATCCGGCACCGTGCCGGCTCCCGTTCTGGAATGCCTGAAATTCAGATGAAATCGAAACTGCCTCTGTTCGCCGGCGCGCTCGCCTGCTGTGCGCTGGCTCTCACCGCCTCGCTCGCCGCCGCCCAGGAGGAGACCTTCCCGCCGGAACGAATCGCCAAGGGCGCGGCGATCTTCTCGCGCAACTGCTCGCCATGCCACGGCACGCGGATGCTGAACCCCGAGAGCGCATTCGACCTGCGTACGTTCCCTCACGAGCAGCACGAGCGGTTCGTCACTTCGGTGACCCGCGGCAAGAGCATGATGCCGCCCTGGGGCGACATTCTCGCGCCCGAGGATATCGAGGCGCTATGGTCCTATGTGGTCGCGGGAGAGAAGTAGTGTTTTCCGCGATCCGGCCCGTGATGCACGTTGCAACGGGACGCCTTTCGCGCCGCGTAAGCGTGAACGACGAGCAGAAGACTTGATGGACAGGATAATGGGCGTGACGAGATTCAGAGGACTGATGGTGGCCGACGCGACGGCGTTTTCGTTTTGCCTGTCGTTGCTGGTCGCGCTTCCGGCGGTCGGGGCCCAGGCTCAGGACGTGTCGTTCGGTGACCGCCTGTTCCATGAAAAGGCGGACTGCCAGTTCTGCCACGGGCCCAATGGCGACGGCCGCGGCGACCCGCGCTCGCCCGGCCAGGCGGCCGACCTGCACAAGACCATCCTCAACCGCGATCAACTCATCGAGGTGATCGCCTGCGGCCGTCCGGGCACTGAGATGCCGCACTTCGACCGCTATGCCTACGAGGACAAGACCTGCTACGGCGCGACCGCCGCCGACCTCGGAGCCGACGTTCCGCACGACCCGCATTCCACGCCGCTGTCGCGCCGCGAGATCGAGGCCGTCGCCGATTTCGTGATCAAGAGCTATGTCGGCAAGTAAGGCGGCACGCGTCGTCATGCCGGGGCGGTCGCAGCTTCAATTCCGGAACCCGTCTCCGAGAAGGGACCATCCATGACCCCCTCCGCCCGCGATGCGAAGCCGGCACCCGCCGGGGCGCCCTCCGAGATCGTCATGATGGACGCCGTCGCGCTCGCCGCCGCGATCCGTGCCCGGCAGATATCCTGCGTCGACGTGATGACCGCCTATCTCGACCAGATCGACCGGTTCAATCCGACGGTGAACGCCATCGTCGCCTTGCAGGACCGGGCGGGACTGCTGGCCCAGGCGCGGGAGCGCGATGCGCAGCTCGCGCGCGGCGATGTCGTCGGGCCGCTGCACGGCCTGCCGCAGGCCGTCAAGGACCTTGCCCCGGTCAAGGGCATGCCGATGACCCAGGGCTCGCCGATCCTGAAAGGCTTCATGCCGCCCGCCGACAGCGTCATGGTGGAGCGGCTGCGCCGGGCCGGCGCCATCATCATCGGCAAGACCAACACGCCTGAATTCGGCTTGGGCTCGCACACCTACAATCCGGTCTACGGCGTCACCCGCAATCCGTATGATCTCGGCCGCTCCGCCGGCGGCAGCAGCGGCGGCGCCGCCGTTGCGCTCGCGCTGCGGATGCTGCCGGTGGCCGACGGCACGGACTACGGGGGCAGCCTGCGCAATCCTGCCGGCTGGAACAACGTGTTCGGCTTCCGCACCAGCTTCGGCCGCGTTCCCGCGGACGGGCGCGATGCCTGGCTGCCGTCGATGGGCGTCAGCGGACCGATGGCGCGCAACGTCGCCGATCTCGCGCTGCTGTTGTCGGTGCAGGCCGGCTACGACGCCCGCGCGCCGCTCTCGCTCGAAGGCGACGGCGCCCGGTTCTGCGGCGGTCTGGAGGCCGACCTGAAGGGCAGGCGCATCGCCTGGGTCGGCGACTTCGCGGGACAGGTACCCTACGAGGCGGGTGTCCTCGAAGTCTGCAAGACCGCGCTCGAAACCTTCGCGGGGCTCGGCTGCATCGTCGAGGAGGCGCTGCCCGACTATCCCGTCGACGCCGTCTGGCAGGCCTTCGTGAAGCTGCGCGCCTGGCAGACCGGCGGTACCCTGCTCGCCTTCTACAAGGACCCGGCCAAGCGCGCGCTGATGAAGCCGGAGGCGGTGTGGGAGGTGGAGAGCGGGCTGAAGCTTTCCGCCTACGACGTCACGGCCGCCTCGGCGGTGCGCAGCGAGTGGTACCACGCGGTGCGGCGCTTCTTCGAGCGCTACGACTACTTCATCGTCCCGACCGCGCAGCTGTTCCCGTTCGACATCGACATGCACTGGCCGAACGAGATCGCGGGCCGCAAGATGGAAACCTATCACGAGTGGATGAAGGGGGTGCTGCCGGTGACCATGGCGGGCGCGCCCGCGCTCGCTGTGCCGGCGGGCTTCGGCGACAACGGCCTGCCGATCGGGATCCAGATCGTCGGCCGCAATCACGCCGAGCTCGCCTGCCTGCAACTCGCTCACGCCTACGACGCCGCGACCAACTGGGCCGCCCGCCGCCCGCCGCCACTGCTGGCGCAGGGCTAGAAGTTTTCGGTTCTTGTTTTCTCGATGAAGTCGCCCGCTCGCCCCGACGACATTCGCGCGTCCGCGTTGCGCGGCGCGGCGCCTCTGCTCCCTCGCCCCGCTTGCGGGGAGAGGGGCGGGGTGAGGGGGCCTTTCCGCACGCCTGAGCGGTCCGGTCGTATCGGTTCGTAAGCTCAGACTCGTGGAACGGCCGGTAAACCCGGAGAGTTCGTGCACGCGATCGCGTCAGCCCGCCACCGGCTCCTTCGCTTTGATGTTGGAGCGCTTGACGTGATCGAGGTTCTTGCCCTCGATACGGATCAGCTTTACCGGGGCCTCGCGCTTGGGCGAATGCACCACGCCGATGTCGTAGAACTGGACGTCTCCGGGGTGCATCGCATAGGTCCGAGCAGCCTCGACCAGCGAGGGTTTTCCGGCCGCGCCTTTCTCGACGATGTTCCACTCCGTCATCTCCGTGACGCCGTCGGCCTGGCCGTAGATCGCCCAGCTGCCGCCGTGGTCATGGGGCGACCCGATCGCCTTGCCCGGGTACACATGGGCGCAGATGCAGAAGCCGAGCTGCGGATCCTCGTAGAGGATCTCACGCGGATCGGACCCCTTCGGCCTGTCCTTGAGATAGGTGGCGAGGAAGTCCGGATCGGTCAGCGCGCGTTTGACGTGCCGGCACACGGCGTCTTTCGCCGCCGCAGGCTGATGGCTCGACAATTCGCGATGGATGTCGGCGGCGAGCGCCTCCAGGGAGTAGCTCATTGGGAGTAGCTCATAAGGGGGTAGCTCAAGCTCATGGGTCTTCCTCCTGCGACGCCGTGGCGCCGAAGCGCGAACGAATATATCAACGGCGCGCCGGGGAAGGGAATGCGAATTTAAGGAGGAACCGTGCGGGATCAGAGGACGCCAGGGGCCGCATCCGAGGCGCACGCGCCGGCGGTCGAGCCGGCTTTGCCAAAATTGCGTCTCCTGTGCGCCGGGGCCATGCACGGGGTCATCGCGGCCTTGCACCGAGCCATCGAGAGCGCCGCCGGCGGATCGGTGGCGGTGCAATACGCGAACTCCGGGGGTGTCCGCGCCCGCGTGATGGCGGGTGAAGCGACCGATGTTGCGATCACCACGGCAGCGGCGATCGACGATCTCGTGCGCCATGACAGGATCCTGCCGGGAACCGTGACCGCTATGGCGCGCTCCGCCATCGGCGTCGCGGTCCGTGCCGGGGCATCCCGTCCGGACATCGGAACGGTCGATGGCTTCGCACGCGCCTTGCTCGCCGCGCGGTCGATCGCCATGGCCGATCCCGCCACCGGCAGCCCGAGCGCGACGCATCTCGTCGGCGTGTTCGAACGGCTGGGGATCACTGCCGCGTTGCAGGGCAGGATCAGGTACGTGAGCGGCGGCGCCGGCGGTGTGGTGGTGGTCGGCGATGTGGTCGCGCGCGGCGACGCCGACATCGGCATCCAGCAGATCGCGGAGTTCACCGCCGTGCCCGGCCTCGAGGTCGTCGGCGAGGTGCCGGCCGAGCTGCAGAAAGTCACGGTGTTTTCGGCGGCGGTGACGGCGACGACAACCGATCCGGACGCGGCGCGGCGCCTCGTGGCGTTCCTCGTCTCGCCGCAGGCGGCGGCCGTCGTCAGGGCGACGGGTATGGAGCCTGCCTGAGAAAGCGGGGGCAGGGGATTGGTTCCGGTGCCTTACGCTGGGCAGCCTGTTGACCCCGGGGCGATCCAACACCCGAAGGCTCTGTGCGGCGGAGCGGCATCAGTTCGACACCGTAATTCCGTTGTCACGAACGACTTTGCCCCAGACGGCAACCTGCCGGGCGAAAAATGATCGGAGACCCTCAGGCCCCTCCAGACGAAGATCCATTTGCTGCGTCACCTTCAGCATCTGCGACGCACTCTCCTCGCTCAGGGTCGACTTGAAAGCATTGCTGGCCTTGTCGACGATCGTCGGAGGCGTCCCTTTCGGCGCGAAGACGCCCCACCAGGCAAGTGCCTCCAAATCCGGAAACCCACTCTCCATGGCCGTCGGCACATCGGGAAGGGCCTCCTGCCGCATCCGGCCCAACTGCACCAATGGACGGAGATAATTGCTTCCCAGTTGCGGCAGGATGAGCGCGATCGATCCCGCTATCATGTCGACGTGTCCGCCGATCACATCATTGATCGCCGGACCGCCTCCTTTGTAAGGAACGTGCACAATGTCGACGCCCGCGGTTTTCGTGAGCAGGGTCATCGCGAGATGACCGATGGTCCCGATGCCGACCGATGCGTAGGTCAGCGTGCCCGGCTTCTCTTTGGCGGCGGCAATGACCTCGCGAAAAGTCTTGAACGGGCGGGACGCGTTGATGGCGATGACGTAGGGCGCGGTCCCGACCAAGAGAACCGGCTCGAGGTCCTTCTCGACGTCGAGCGCCGGCTTTTCGATCAAGGCGGGTATGACCGCGTGAGAGTCGAAGGTGACGAGAAATGCCGACCCGTCGGGTCGGCTCCTGGCAACCTGGGCGGCACCGAACGAGCCGACTGCACCGGGCTTGTTTTCGACGAGGACGGTCGCACCGAGCCGCTGTTGGAGGCCCGGCTGCAGCAGCCGGGCCAGCGCGTCCGTCGATCCACCGGGCGGAAACGGCACGACGAGCGTTGTCACCTGCGGAAATTGCTGCGACCGCGCAGCGGTGGTCAGGCCGGATGCGAAAGCGCCCGACATGCCGGCCCATCGAAGAAATTCACGGCGAGCCAGAGCCATGCTGCCTGCCAAATCCAGTCATGCGTTTATTTTCGCCTTGAGCATCGACGCAGGCGCGTCGTGTCGTTTTCCGCCAGGCAAGCCGACTTCACCCGCTCACCAGCGGGCAGCCGCCGTCCTTCAACGGACGGAACGCTTCGGCGGCGGGGATGGTGGCGCGCAGTTTATAGAAGTCGCCGAAATACTTCGATTCCTCCGGCTTCTTGACCTCGAACAGGTAGGCGTCGTGGATCTTTCGGCCATCGACCCGGACGCTGCCCTTGCCGAACAAGAGGTCGTCGGTCGGCATCTCCTTCATCTTCGCGGAGACGGCGCGGCCGTCGCCGTCGGCCTTCAATGCCTGCACCGCCTTGAGGTAGTGCGTGACGGCGGAGTAGACGCCGGCATGGATCATCGTCGGCACCTTGCCCGGCCGCTCTGCCTGCCAGCGCTTCGTCCAGACGCGATTGGCGTCGTTCATGTCCCAATACCAAGTCTCGGTGAGCACGAGGCCCTGCGCCAGCGGCAATCCCAGCGCCGCAACGTCGGCGGCGAACACCAGGAGCCCGGCGAGGCTCTGGCCGCCTTTGACGACGCCGAACTCGGCCGCCTGCTTGATGGCGTTGATGGTGTCGCCGCCGGCATTGGCAAGGCCGATCACCTTGGCGCGCGACGCCTGCGCCTGCAGCAGGAACGACGAGAAGTCGTTGTTGTTGAGCGGCGCCCGCACGCGCCCCACCACCTTGCCGCCATTCGCCTCGACGACGGCCGCGGTGTCGCGTTCGAGCGAGTGGCCAAACGCGTAGTCGGCAGTGATGAAAAACCAGGTGTCGCCGCCCGTCTTCACCATCGCCTTGCCCGTCCCGTTGGCGAGGTTCCAGGTGTCGTAGGTCCAGTGAATGGTGTTGGCGGTGCACTTCGCGCCGGTGAGATCCGAGGTCGCCGGGCCCGATGCGATGAACAGCTTGTTCTTCTGGCGCGCCACTTCGCTCACCGCGAGCGCGACCGCCGAATTGGGAATGTCGATGATCATGTCGACTTTGTCGACGTCGAACCACGAATTGGCGAGGTTCGATCCGACGTCGGCCTTGTTCTGATGGTCGGCGGAGATGATCTCTACCTTCATGCCTTTCGCGGCGGCACCGAAGTCTTCGACGGCAAGCCGCGCCGCGGTGACCGATCCCGGGCCTCCGTTGTCGGAATAAAGGCTCGACATGTCGCTCATCACGCCGATCTTGATGGTGCCGTCGGTGTATTGGGCGCCGGCCTCGCCGCTTGCGAACACGGTGCCGGTCACGACGAGCGCAAAGGCGGTCCTTGCCGCCAATGAAATGCGGGGGTGGATCATGTCGTCTCCCTGGCCGCCGAAGCGGTGCGTGCTGCGCGGGTTGATCCCGGCGTCTGTCGTCGTCGACGAAAATCAATTGCGTCCGCCGCGGACATCAACGCTGCCGGTTCGGAACGTCGCGAGGCCTCGGCACGGCCTGCTGGCAGCTCTACGCTGACGCTAACAGCTCGCCGCGCGCTTTCAAGGTTGAACCCGCCGGGCGCGCTTGTGGCTCGGGACGGCCGTGTGGTTTGCTGCGCTGCGGCGAACGGCCAACCGCTGGGCGCTGGACAGGTCGCGATCCCTTGTTGTTAAAGCATCGTCCCAACTCACCGGAGGCTCGCATGCTGCGTCGGTTCGTGTCTTGTGTGACGAGTGCGGCCCTGGTGATCGGCACGCTGCCGGCGCCGCTTGCGGCGCAGCCGGCGCCCGCACCCGCCATCGCGGCGGACCAGGGTCAGGCGGATCAAGGCGAGCAGTTCAGCGCCGCCCAGCTCGACGCCCTGCTGGCGCCGATCGCGCTCTATCCCGACGCCCTGCTCACCCAGCTCCTGATGGCGACCACAAATCCCTTGGAGATCGTGGCGGCGAGCCGCTGGCTGGGGCAGGGGTCGAACCGGTCCCTCAAGGGCAAGGCGCTGGAAGGCGCGCTGCGCAATCAGCCCTGGGACCCCGCGGTGAAGTCCCTGGTGCCGTTCCCGCAGGTGCTGGACATGCTCAACCAGCAGCTCGAATGGACCCAGCAGCTCGGCTACGCCATGCAGAATCAGGAGGCCGAGGTGTTCGAGGCGATCCAGCGCCTCCGCGCCAAGGCACAAGCCGCGGGCACGCTGCAGTCGACGTCCCAGCAGATCGTGCGGACCGAGCCGGCGCCCGCCGACGCTGCCGATCCGAGCCAGCCGGTGATTGCGATCGAGCCGGCGCAGCCGGATGTGGTCTACGTCCCGACCTATGATCCCTCCCAGGCCTTCGGTGCCTGGCCCTATGCCGACGTGCCGCCGGTGTTCTTTCCGCCGCCGGCCGGATACGGCTATCCGAGCGCGCTGGTCGCCGGCCTCGTGTTCGGAGCCGGCGTGGCGGTGGCGGCCGGCCTGTGGGGTTGGGCCCGGCCGCGCTGGGGCTACGGCGGCGTGAACGTCAACGTCAACCGGTGGAACGCCATCAGCCCCCATCGTCCGTGGCGTGGCGGAAACGCCGGGGACTGGCGTCCGAACAATCCGGGCTTTCGTCCCGGCGGCGGCATGAGTCGTCCCGGCGGTCCGGTTGGGCGGCCGGTTCGGCCCGGCGTCCCGCCGGGACGCCCGGGCGTGCCGTCGGGCGGCGTCAATCCCGGGCGGCCGGGGCAGCGCCCGGGGATCGGGCAGCCCGGCTTCGGCCCGGGTCAAGTGCCGGGCGGCCCGGGAAATCGTCCCGGCGGCCCCGGAGCGGGCGGTGACCGGCCCGGCTTCGGCCCGGGCCATCGCCCCGGTGTTCCGGGCAACGTTCCCGGAAACCGCCCCGGTCTCCCGGGAGGCGGCCCGGGAAATCGCCCCGCCACACCGACCCTGCGACCCGAAACACGGCCCGTCGTGCCCCCGGGCACGGGAAGGCCGGCGCGCCCGCCTGGCGGAGGCCAGGTTCAACGCCCGGCGCGTCCGGCACCGACGGTGCGTCCCGCGCCGGCGGTTCGTCCAGCGCCTCGGCCGGCGCCCGCGGTGCGGGCCCGACCGGCGCCGGCACCGCGGCGTCCGGCAGCGGCCGCGCCGCGGCCGAGCTTCCAGGGTGGCGGCGGCCGTCCTGCCGGCGGGGGTCGTGGCGGCGGCGGGAGACGGCGCTGAGGCGCTTTAACGGGTGAGACAGTCACCTCACGCGGTTCATGACCACCTTCTCGTCGGAAAGGTCGGCGACGGCTCGGACATGATTTGCTCGCCGTGATGCGGCTTTCCAGGATCGGCTTGCGGAAGCTCGGCTCGCGGATCGTCTGTCTTGCGAACTTCTGTCTTGCGGACTTTTGTCTTGCGGACGTTTGTCTTGCAGACGTTCGGCTCGCGAAGATTTGGTATGTGAGAATTTACGTCCCCGCTCGGACCTCGGTAAATCCAGGAGACAATCATGAAGGCTTCGATGCTGTGTTTTCGTGCTGCCGTGGTGCTGGTGGTTGCCGGCATGATCTGGGGGATCCTGATGGCGGCGACCAATGATCACTCGTCGTTGCCGGCGCATGCTCATCTCAATCTGCTGGGATTTGTCTCGCTGTTCCTGTTCGGTATTTATTACCACCTGCATCCGGCGCTGGAGCGGTCCCGCGTCGCCTTCACGCAGGTGTGGGTGTGGATCGTCGGCACCATCGTTCTCGCGCTCGGGGTCGGCCTCGTGCACAGCGGATACCAGATCGGCGACCCCATCGCGGCGGTGGCGTCGCTCGTCGTGCTCGTGGACATGCTGGTGTTCGCCTGGCTGGTGTTTCGGCCGGAGGCCGTCGAGCGGACGGCGCGGTCGGCGGCGCCCGCCGAGTGAGATTGGCGAAGCGCCCCGCCGCCGTTGACCAAGATCAAGGCCGGATCGCGTAGACTGTCCACGGTGCGGGATGCGAGGGCTGCGCCGTGCTGATTGCTTTGTTCGCGGACATTCATGCCAACCGGCAGGCCTTCGAGGCGTGCCTCGCGGCGGCGCGGGAACGCGGCGCCGAACGGTTCGTGCTGCTCGGTGACTATGTCGGCTATGGCGCCGATCCCGAGTGGACCGTCACGACGGTCATGGATCTGGTGAGCAAGGGCGCGGTGGCCGTGCTCGGCAATCACGACAATGCGGTCGGCGACACCGGCGAGAGCCTCAATGTCGAAGCGCAGGTCGCCATGGAGTGGACGCGCGGCGAGCTCGGCGTGCCGGAGCGGCGGTTCCTCGCCGATCTGCCGCTGACCGCCGAGGATGAGGGCCGCTTCTACGTCCATGCCGATGCGAGCCGGCCACGCAGCTGGATCTATGTCGCCGACCTGGCCGAAGCGGCGCGCAGCATCGGCGCGACCCCCGCGCACCTCTCGTTTTGCGGCCATATCCATCGGCCCGCGCTCTATTCCATGTCGATCACCGGCAAGATGACCGCCTTCATCCCGACGACCGATGTCGCGGTGCAGCTGTTGCCGGGGCGGCGATGGCTGGCGGTGCTCGGCTCGGTCGGCCAGCCGCGCGACGGCAATCCGGCCGCCGCCTACCTGATGCTGGACACCGCGCGGCGCGAGATCACCTGGTGCCGCACGGCCTACGACATCGAAGCGGCAGCGGCGCGCATCCGCGACAAGGGCCTGCCGCCGCGGCTCGCCGAACGGCTCTTCATCGGGAGGTGAAACATGGCCGCGGCGCGGCTCGCGCAAGGGATGACGGTCGACGGCTTCATCATCGAGGACGCCATCCACCGCGGCGGCATGGCGACGTTGTGGCGCGTGTCGCGCGCGGGCGATCCGTCGCCGTTGCTGATGAAGGTGCCCAAGCTCGGCGAAAGGGCCGACCCCGCGGCCATCGTCAGCTTCGAGATGGAGCTCATGATCATGCCGCGGCTCGGCGGCGTGCACGTGCCGAAGTTCGTGGCGGCCGGCGACCTCGCGGTGAATCCCTACATCGTGATGGAGCACCTGCCGGGGACGACCCTCCTGCCGCGGCTCGCGCACCTGCCGTTGCCTTACGAAGAGGTGGCCGACATCGGGATGAAGGTGGCGACCGCGCTCGACGACATTCACCACCAGCACGTGATCCATCTCGACGTGAAGCCGAGCAACATCATGTTCCGGCCGGGCGGCGAAGCGGTCTTGCTCGACTACGGACTGGCGCGCCACGATCAGCTTCCCGACCTGATGCAGGCGGAGTTCCGGCTGCCGTTCGGCACGGCGCCCTACATGGCGCCGGAGCAGTTGCTCGGCGTCCGGCAGGATCCGCGAAGTGATCAGTTTGCGCTCGGCGTCCTGCTTTATTTCTTCTCCACCGGCGTGCGGCCGTTCGGCGAAAGCGAGACCATGTACGGCATGCGGCGCCGACTGTGGCGCGATCCGCAGCCGCCGCGCCGGCTGCGGCCGGACTATCCGCCCTGGCTGCAGGAGATCGTCCTGCGCTGCATCGAGGCCGAGCCGGCATGGCGTTATCCGACCGCGTCCCAGCTCGCCTTCGATCTGAGCCATCCGGCGCAGGTGAAGCTCACGGCACGCTCCGAACGTCTCAAGCGCGACCCGTTCACCACCGTGCTGAGGCGCCGCTTCAACACCGACCTGAAGCGCCCGCGCACCCGGCCGGCGCTGGCGGCGCAACTCGCCTCCGCGCCGATCATCGCCGTTGCGGTCGACCTCGCCGACCCGTCGGCGGCCGCCGACGACTCGCTGCGCGCCACCGCGGCGCGGACACTCGCGACGCTGCCCGAGGCACGGCTCGCCTGCCTCAACGTGCTGCGCCAGAACCGCATCGCGCTCGACACCACGCTCGACGCGCAGGGGCACAACAAGCATCTCGATCGCCTGGTCGCGCTCCGCAACTGGGCCGCGCCGCTCAAGCTCGACGAGTTCCGGCTCACCGTGCACGTGCTCGAAGCGATCGATCCGGTGGCGGCCATTCTCGAGTTCATCGCCGTCAACAGGGTCGATCACCTGCTGGTCGGTGCGCGGCAGCACTCGCTACGCCGCACGCTGCTCGGCAGCGTCTCCGCCAAGCTCGCCGCGGAGGCGCCGTGCAGCGTCACCGTGGTGCGGCCGCCGCGCGCCGACGACGGCGAGCCGCCGGAGCGCGACTCGGAGAAACGCGCGGCGTGAGCGTTGGGAGCCTGTGAATCTATTCGACCTCATGCTGAGGAGCCGTGCGCAGCACGGCGCCTCGAAGCATGGTCAAGAACGCCGCGGCCTGTGGCCATTCTTCGAGACGGCGCTTCGCGCTCCTCAGGATGAGTCTTTGGCAGTGATTCACAGGCTCTCGGGATGAGATTCCTCAAAAACTGTCGGCGGCTCAGCTCTCTTCGCTGCGGCGGAATTCATCGGTCCGCTTGCGGAAACCGTCGGCGTCGCCGTAATCCTCGAAGCCGGCATAGCGCGGATGCGCGCCGATCACGCGGCGGGCGTGCTTGATCGGACACCAGTGCTGCTCGGTGCGGCTTGCAATCTCCCTGACATAGGCGATCAGGCCGTTGGCATAGGAACAGTACGCGCAGTTGAGTTTTTCGACGGCGTTGAGATAGGCGAGATGCCCGCGGTCGAACATGAGATAGTCCGCGCGACGCACCTTTTCGATGCCGTAGACCGGAAAGCAAATGGCCTGGTAGACCGTCACGAACAAATCCAGCAAGGCGAAAGGCACGATCATCGCGTAAATCACCGGCGCTGTGATCACGACCAGCGGATGCGCGTTGGCGAGGTAGGGTGCGAGCCGCGTCTTGAGCTCGCGATGACGCCGCAGCAGCTCTTGCTCGAAGACGGCACGGCCGTGTTCCATGCCGATCCGCAGCTCGGCGCGGCGCTTCGCGAGCTCGGCATCCAACTCGGCTTCGAGAGTGCGGATTTTCCGGGTGAGCTCGGCGATCTCAGGCGTCATGGCGACTTCGCAGGTTGCAGCTGTGCATGCAACGGAGACGCGCGAAATATCAGGATCGAGCGCCGCCGCGACGGCGGAAGTCTGGAACGAGAATAATTTCTGGAACGAGAATAATTACTGTCTGGCCCCTTCCGCGCTGCTGTCGTCGCTCAGCGCGGTATCGAGGCAGGTAATGAGGCTTTCTTCGGTGAACGGCTTGCTCAGGTAGCCGATCGCGCCGGCCGTGAGAACGCGGGCGCGGATTTGCTCGTCGGGAAACGCGGTCACGAAGATGGTCGGCATGCAACGACCTTGCGAAATCAGCCGGCGCTGAAGGTCGGCGCCGCTGAGGCCCGGCATCTGCATGTCGGTAATCAGGCATGACGTGCGATTGACGAATTCGGAGCTCAGAAACTCCTCTGCAGAGGAGAAAGTCGCCGCGTGGTAGCCAAGGGATCTCACCAGTCCTTTGGTCGCCTCTCGCATCGATTCATCGTCGTCTACGATCGAAATGAGGAGAGTTCTGCGCAAAGTCGGCGCTCCTTGGTCTTCTTAATTGCGACGTCTGGAGGCCGGTGCCCCACCGGCGACTTTTACCGTGGTCGCCGATGCCCCACCGGCGACTGATCGCGTCGTCGCCGATGCCCCACCGGCGACTGATACCGCCGAGAGAATCCAACATCCGGGACACCGTGGGATACTATACATTGGTTTAGGCGCCTCATTGCGGGGCCCGGCGAATACCGAGGACGTCCGCCATCCTCACCAGATCGGCGAGCGAGCGCGCGGTCATCTTTCGCATCACGTTGCCACGATGCACCTTCACCGTGATTTCGCTCACGCCGAGCTTCGCCGCGATCTGTTTGTTCATCAGTCCGGAGGTGACGAACCCCATCACCTCCTGTTCGCGCGGCGTCAGCGATTTAAAGTGCTGCTTCACGTCGTGGACTGTGCTGTCCTGCTCTCGCCGTGAGCGATCGCGCTCGAGCGCGATGCCGACGGAATCGAGCAGCTCCTGATCGCGAAACGGCTTGGTGAGAAACTCCACCGCACCGGCCTTCATCGCGCGCACCGTCATCGGGATGTCGCCATGGCCGGTGATGAAGATGATCGGAATGTGCACGTTCGCGCGGGCGAGCTCGGTCTGGAAGTCGAGCCCGCTCAATCCCGGCAGCCGGACGTCGAGGACGAGACAGCTCGGCGTGTCGGGCAGCTTGCTCTTGAGAAATTCCGCGGCGGCGCCGAACAACTCGACGCGCAATCCGACCGACCGGAACAGGCTTTTGAGGGCCTCGCGAATCGACTCGTCGTCGTCGATGACGAAGACAACCGGCTGCACCTCGGACGGCCCCTTCATTGCCACGCCCCGACCCAATTAGAAAATCCATCAAGTCCATAAAGATGTGCGGACTGTGGCGAGCGGGAAAAAAGCGGCAGGGAAGGGCGCGCCAAGCCATCAAATGGCCGCACCGCCGCCCCATTTGCCCGCCCCGAACGCCCGCGGGGGGCATTGCCGGCCTGGAAGCGGACCCTAAACCTAAGGATAGTAACCCGGCACCAAAGAACAAGGAACTTGTACCAACGAACAATTTGGGAAAACGAACTTCGGTGACACTATCAAACTCACAGACGGCCACCAGGGACAGAGTTCTGGAGTTGACAGGGCTCTCGAGTGGGTGACGGTCCCGTAGAGTTGCGTATGCGTTTTCTCACGTGTTTGCCGTCGGGGTCGCCGACGGTGCGGGCAAAAAAGCTCGCAAGCAACGTACCAATTACCATCGGCTGAGGATACCCCCCACCCCCCACCCCAACCTCGTCGATGGTCGCGCGCGCCCCAGAGGCGCGCGCCCTTTTTTCGGCCGGCACGTTTCGCGCGGCGCATGATCAGGAGCGCGATCCGCGGGAACGGGTCGCGCTCTTTTCGTTTCGGGTCCCGGCGCTCCGGTTTCGCCATTTCAGCTCTCGCGCTTGAGGGTCGCCGTTTCCGGTCGCGCCGCTCGGGTCCCGCCTTTCACGTCTCGCCGCTTCGGCAGGTCCCCTCCGCTTCACGTCCCGCTGCTTCTGGTCCGCCGTTCGAGGTCCCGCCGCTTCCGGTTTGGAGTTTGTTTGCGCGGCCGAGCGCGGCTCGCGTCCGGCGGCGGCTTGCATGTCCGCATCTTGAGCGCGCCGGCGGGAAACTCTCACCGCGCCAAAATCGGCGGACGGAAGATGTCGGCGAAAGGAAGATGTCGGCGGACGGAAGATGATCGACGGACGTGAGATGCTCGAAGGACGGAAGATGATCCGACGAAAGCGGAGGCGGGCGTTGCTTCAGCGCCGCACCATCTCCACCGGGCGCGCGCCGGCGGAGGCAGCCGGACGTTCTGCGCCGGGCTCCTGTATCGGCAATATGATCTGAAACACCGCGCCATGCGGGTGGCCGTGAGATGCCATGAGCCGGCCGCCATGTGCCTCGACGACCGAGCGGCAGATCGAGAGCCCCATTCCCGTGCCGTTCGACTTGGTGGTGAAGAACGGCTCGAAAATGTGGTGGATGTTTTTTCGTTCGATCCCAGGTCCGGAGTTCTGGACCGTCACCATGATGCCGCCGGGCTCGCATCGCTCGGAGCGCAGCCGCAGCACGCGCGGGCGGTCGTTGACCGCTGCCATCGCGTCCAGCGCGTTCATGACCAGGTTCAGGATGACCTGCTGGAATTGCAGCCGGTCGGCGGTGACGGGCGGGATCTGTCCCAATTCGACACGTATCGCGGTCTTGCGCGCTTCCAGCTCGCCGCGCACGAGCGCAAGAACTTCCTGGATGAGATCGTTCACGTCCACCGCCGCCCGCGCCTGGATCTGCTTCTTGAAAATGGTGCGTACGCCGGTGATCACCTTGCCAGCGCGATGGCCGTCCCTGACGATGCGCTTGAGCGTCGCGCGCACCTCGTCGATATCGGGTGTCGCATTGGCGAGCCAGCGCAGGCCGGCATTGCCGTTGGCCACGATCGCCGCCAGCGGTTGATTGATCTCGTGGGCGATGGACGCGGTCATCTCGCCCATCGTGGTCAGGCGGGCGATCTGCGCGAGCTCCGTCCGCGCGGTGCGCATGGCGTCCTCGGCGGCTTTGCGGTCGGTGATGTCGAGGGCGGTGGCGATGAACAGCCGCGGCTTCGCGTCGGCATCGACGATGCGCGAGAAAAAGAGGTGGCTCCAGATCGTAGAGCCGTCCTTGCGGCGAAGTTGCTTCACGATGTCGTAGCGGAGCTGCGTGCCGTGCTTGAGGTCGTCGACGAGCTGCGCAGTGTCGCGGTCCTCGGTGAAGCTCACGTCGGACCAAGTGAGGTCGCGCAACTCCCGGTCGGTGTAGCCCAGCATCGACTGGAAGGCCGCGTTCGCGGCCACGAACCTGACGGCGGGATCCATCACCGCGACGCCGGCCGCCGACGTCTCGAACACCGAGCGCCACCGCGCCTCGCTTTCCTGGAGCGCGGTTTCGGCGCGTCCTCTTCGCAAAAACACCAACAGCAGCGCGGCAATCAGCGCAAATTCGATGACGATCGTCGCGATCAAGATGAGGATCAGCGGGCGGTGCCGTTCCCACAGCGGCGTTTCCGGCAAAGCGCCGGTCGCCGGTAGGCTGCCCGCGGTCTGCAGGCTAGCGGCGGTCTCCAGGGTGCCGGCGGTCAGGATGGCGCCGTCCGGAAGAAGCACATCGCCGGACGGCCGCCTGTCGGCGCGTCGCGCATGGTTCAGGGTCGCGTTCGCGGCCGCTGCATACGCCGACGCTCGGGCGATATTCGAGTGGCCAAACATCGCGGCGACAAAATTCGTGTCGTCGATATTCGGATTCTCGAAGTTCACGCGGGCGGCGCCGTTCGCGCGGGCGTCGAAGCGTATGTCGACGTTCACGAGCGTCGCGATGGTACGAAGCGCGGCGGCCGCGGTCATCGATGCGGGGTGCGTGGGTTCCTGCGCGCGGACGTCGTGGCAGCACACCGCCAGAACGATCGCGAGCCAAGGCAGCGCCTTCGGAGGAATGAGCTGTTGCTCGGATGAGTGTGCCCGAACACGGGCCAAATGCGCCTCCTCGACATCCGGCGGCACACTATCCGATCATCGACGTGCTTCCAATGGCGGCCGTCGGAGTGGACATCACAGAGGATTGCAAAGCGTTGCCGCAGCGAGCGCGGAGGAAGCTCCTGGCGCCTGAAACAGGCTCAGAAAATTCGTGATCTGGCGTTTAAATCCTTGGCCTCTGAATCCTTTGGCGTCGCCGCGACGAAGTTGCAACGTTTCGGACGTGACTTCGGCGTGGGGCGGCATGATGCGATCTCGCCCAGAGATGCGATCTCGCCCGGATATGCCCGCGCGCACTTATTTGCCCGGCGGCTGATCGCGTGCAGAAGTCAGTGCAGAGCGTCGGCGTTACTCGTCGCGTACACCGCGGGCTTGCCAGCTTTCACGACGGGACCGCCCGCCTTCGCGATCAGCATGCCGGTGCCCGCGTCATCGACGCGCGCATGCAGTGCGACGGTCGCCACCAGCCCCGCGGCCATGAGTGCCACCGCCACGATTTTGAGGTGGGTGGTCCATCCGCAGGTCAGCATCGAATCATTCATCGCGGTCTCCTCGATGCGCCCCGGCGCGCTGGCGCGCGTCAGTGGAGCGAGGCTACAAAATCACTATGCGCAGCTTCGCGGCCGCAGGTCGGTACTCGGTGGAGCAAACGTGATCGTGCTTGCTCGACACGGATCACGGAGTTCCGGCAGCTTTCGCACGGGCGGCGCAAATCGAAACCGCCCGGCTATTCGAACACGCCCGGTGCGGGTAAAGCCGAGGTGGCGTCGGCGAAGTCGACCTGCTTGAGCGAGCCGGAAGGCCGCACGCCGTCGTCGAGACACGCGCTGTAGGAATTGGGCCACGCGAACGCTGGGCAGGCCGGCTCTGGCGAGTGGATGTCGAGGCGCTCTTCGGTGGCGCCTGAGAACAGCACCATCGCGCCGAAAAGCGAGGCTGAAGCCAGGAACGGCCTGGCCGACAGGAGCGATTTGACTGTGGCGGACATCAGACCCCCCGATCCTCGAGCAAGGAACGACTCGGGCCAAGTTAGTTTGGTTAATGAAGTGCTAACATTGCACGTTCGTAAAATCGGGGATATTCGAACCGGTCGATGGGCTATACCTTGGTTTAGGGTGCGGCCTTCCTCATCGCGGTCCGCCGCTGCGGGCGCTGGTGAGAAATCCAGGCCCGGAATCACTTCGACCCCGCCCTGAGGGGCGCTCTCAGGACGAGGTCGAAATAGGCCTTGGGGGGCCTGGGGATGCTGGGGGATTCGAACGAAGCCTGGGCGAACTCCGAACCGTGGTTTGTAAGCTGTCGCTTTCCTGCCTTCACGCGTCAGCGGTCGCGCCGCCGCCGTGTCACGCCCATGCGTGCTGGACGCCGGCTTCCTTGAGCATTTCGGCCAACCGGCTGCGCGCGTAGAACATGCGGGTCTTCACGGTGCTCGCCTGGGCACCGACGATCTGGGCGACCTCCTCGACCGACTTGTGGTGGTAGTAAACGAGATCCATGACTTCACGCTGGGCGGCAGGAAGCTTGGTCAGGCAGGCGCGCAGCAGCTTGCCGGTCTCGACCTTGCTCCACGACGTCTCCGGATTGTCCGAGGGATCCTCGATCGCTGCGGCATCGTCGTCGCTCAGATACTCGTGGCGGCGGCGCTGCACCGCGTCCTTCGCCTTGTTGTGGGCGATCGCGAGGAGCCACGTCGAAACCTTGGATTTGGCCTGGAAGTTCTTGGCACCGCGCCACGCCTGGAGAAACACTTCGCTGACCACATCCTCAGCCAGGGCCTCGTCGCGGGTCATGCGAAGGGCGAAGCGGAACACCCGCACGTTGTGACGGGCGAACAGAACCTTCATGGCGAGCTTGTCGCCCTTGGCGACGGCGGCGATCAGGGCATCGTCTGACCGCTCATGGCTATCCACCCTCGGCCGGGCGACAACACTGGTAAGCGCACATCCGACTTGCATCTGAAATCCCCCTGGTATCGAACCAGCCCCCATCGTGAGGTTAAGGATAGGTTAACGGCCTCAAGCCTTCTATTAACCAGAGGTCCCTTGCAGCTATCTTTTCGGATTGGCCACCCTACACTTAGGTTTAGATCAGGCGGGCCGCAGGGCCGGACCGGTCGGGCGGCGATGATTTCAAGGGGGCAGGTAGCCGCAGCCACGACCTCATGCCAGCCGTCGGCGATTCGAATCGCCTGGCCTCAAGGCCCGCTCATCACCGGCGAATCGAATCAGCGGCGAATCGAATCACCGGCGAATCGAATGCTGGCGTGACGCGTGAACACTGCCGGGGGATGCGCGGCGCGCGGGCAGAGCCTAACGCTCAGGTCGCGCAGGCGGTCTTTTCGCGGTTCAACGCTTCGTCGAGGCGATCGATCAGCCATTCTTCCCGGAACGGCTTGCTCAGGAATCCGACGGCGCCGGCCTTGAGGGCCTTGGCGCGCACCGCTTCCTCGGGAACCGCCGTAATGAAGATGATCGGCATGTGGTTGCCGCGGGCGATCAACTGATCCTGCAGCTCGATGCCGCTTAGTCCCGGCATGTTGATATCGAGGATGAGGCAGGAGGTGTCGTTGACTCGATCGGACCGGAGGAACTCTTCGGCCGAGGCGAACGTGTCGACCCCATATCCGAAAGATCTCACAAGTCCCCTGGTGGCTTCGCGCAACGAACGGTCGTCGTCGACGATCGATATCATCGGGACTTTCGCCAAGGTCATTTTTCCTTTAAGCCCGCTTCGGCATGGTGGCGGAATCGTGACGGGCTAACCACTGTCCACACATATCGTTCACGACATCTGAAGAAATAACCTCGCTATACCTAAGTATAGGAGGCGCGCGCGAACGAATCGCTTTGCGGTTTCAGGGTGTTGCCAAAGGGGAGCCGCGGACGCGCCCGTCGCTGCGGGCACCCGCAAACGTGAGCTATCTTAAGTACAGCGTCCAACGGTCGGGCGGCGGTCCGATCGGTATCATCCTCCCGCCGCGTCGCGCAGCAGAGGGCCCCGCTTGCGGCGCACTCCGGACGGGAGTTTGTTTCCTTGCAATCCGCGCAGCTATCGGGGGCAGGGAGGTTGCACTATCCGCGTCCGATCGGCAGCGTGACGTAACGCGTGGTCGAGCCGGTCCGGATCCGCATCAGCACCGTGCGCTTGCCGGCTTTCTCGGCCGCCTGGACGGCCGTGCGCAGGTCGTTCGAGCTCGTCACCTTCCTGCCGCCGGCCTCGAGGATGATGTCTCCCGCCTTGAGGCCACGGTCGGCCGCGATTCCATCAGGATCGACGTCGATCACGACCACGCCTTCGGTCCCGGGTTTCGGTGCGGCGGTAAGGCCGAGCTGGGGGATCGTCCGGCTCCCCGGCTCGCCGCCCGGCGGCCCCAGCGCCGCCTGCCGCTGCTCCGGCAGTTCCCCGAGGGTGACGCTGATGGTCTTTTCCTGGCCCTTGCGCATCACCGTCAGCTTCACTGCGACACCCGGCGGCATCGCGCTGATGGTTCGCACGAGTTCGCGGGAGTCGCTGATCGTCTTGCCGTTGACGGCGGTGATGATGTCGCCCGCCTCGATACCGGACTTGGCGGCGGGGCCCTGCGGCTCCGGCTCGGCGACGAGGGCGCCGCGGTCGTCCTTGAGGCCGAGATTTTCCGCGATCTCGGGCGTGATCGACTGGATCTGCACGCCGATCCAACCGCGGACGACCCGGCCCTTGTCCTTGAGCTGGGAGATCACCGATGTGACGGTTTCCGCAGGGATCGCGAAGCCGATCCCGACCGATCCGCCCGAGGGCGAGACGATCGCGGTGTTGAGGCCGATCACCTTGCCCTCGACGTTGAAGGTGGGGCCGCCGGAATTGCCCTGGTTCACCGGCGCATCGATCTGGAGGAAATCATCGTAGGGACCGGCGCCGATGTCGCGCCCGCGTGCCGAGACGATGCCCGCGGTCACGGTGCCACCGAGCCCGAACGGATTGCCGACCGCCAGCACCCAGTCGCCGACGCGCGGAATACGCTCGGCGAAGGTTGCGACCGGAAAATCGGAACGCCCGTCGACCTTGATCAGGGCGATGTCGGTGCGCTCGTCGGCGCCGATCACCCGCGCAGTGTAGATGCGACCGCTGTCGATGGTGATCTCGACGGTCTTCGAACCCGAAACCACGTGGTTATTGGTCACCGCATAGCCGTCGGGCGAGATGAAGAAGCCCGAGCCCTGTCGCGCGACCTCGCCGCGTGGCAGGGTGGAATCGTCGTCCGGCAGGAAGCGGCGGAAGAAGCGGTCGAGCGGATTGTCGTCCGGCGCAGGCGTCGTCCCTCTGCCCGACCGCGGGGAGGGGGTATCGGGCTCGGTGCGGACCGAGATCACGGCCGGCTTGATCCGATCGACCACGTCGGCGAAGCCGAACCACGGCGGAGCGGTTTGGGCTCGAGCGACGGTAGTCCCGCCGGTCGGCGAACCGGAGACGACACCGACGCCGAGCGCGGCGAGTGTGGCCATCGCGAGGATGCGAGACCCGCGTTGGTGCGTTTCGCCCCCGATCGGCGGTTTCGGCGACCAGATCATTCGGAACGCTCCTGATGGCTCGGATCGATCCCTGAATAGCGGAGCCTGGGTGCCATCCGCTTGATTTAGCGCAACGATCCATCGCGCCCGGCGAGGAGGCACCGACGGTCCGCTCGAGTTGGCCGGCGATCGCCGATCCTCGATGCCCCGACGGCACGAGCCGTCACGGCGCGACTAAACAGCTAGTGGCCCGGCCATAAGCCCGGAGTCGCCAATTCCAGAAGATGTCCGTCGGGGTCGCGGAAGTAGATGCTGGTGCCGCCGCGCGGCCACACCGTACGGCCTTCGATCGCTACGCCGCGGTCGCGCAGGCGCGTCTCCCATGCGGCGAGCTCGTCCGCTGCGATGGAGAACGCGACGTGGTGAGGTCCCCGCCCGTCATGGGGCGGAATGACGCCGCCGGGCATCGTGACGGCCGCGAGAGATTCGCCCCGGCGGAACAGCAACAGCATGCTGCGCCCGCCCACGTCGTAGCCGGACATGCGCTGGTCGGAATAGACCGGCGTCAGCCCGAGCACCCCTTCATAGAAGCGGCGGGCGCGGTCGAAATCGTCGACGTAGAGGACGGTCTCCAGCACCCCTTGGAGGGCGGGCATCGCAGGCTCCGAATGTTCCGGGTGCGACCCCAGTCGATTTCGCGCCGGCCGTCAACCGCGCCTCGCCGCACGCGCAGCTAGACTACCGCCGGCTCGTGCAACATCACTTCGTCGAGCGTGACGACCGAGCCGGCGACCGAGGCCTCGTAGCCCGGAAACGCGGCGACGATGTTGCGGAACGCGTCGGTCTTGAGCACCGCGACGATGTCCTGGACGTCCTCGCGCTCGATCGTCTCCCGCTTGGCCAGCAGGTAGTAATCCTCGCGGAACAGCGGGATGAAATCCATCTTGAGCCGCCGTGCCGCCGCCTCGATGCCGAGGCCGACATCGGCGACGCCACCGGCGATGGCTGCCGCCACCGCGAGATGGGTGAACTCCTCGGTGTAGTAGCCGTTGATGTCGCCCTTATCGATGCCGGCGTCGGCGAGCAACTTGTCGAGCGCGAGGTGGGTGCCGGAGCCGCGCTGGCGATTGATGAACCTCGCCTTGGTGCGCGCGACGTCGGCAAGGCCCATGATGCCTAACGGATTGCCGGGGGCGACCATCAGGCCCTGCGCGCGGCGGACGAAGCGGATCATGCGCTGCGCGCGCGGCTTGAACCACGGCTCGTATTTCGGAAACATCGCGCGGCCGAGCGCGCCCTCCGGCAAATGGAAACCGGCCATCTCGCATTGCGACTTGCACAGCGCGACGACGCTTTCCAGGCTTCCCACGAAACGCACGTCGAGCTTCGGGCCGGTCCGGACACGCAGCAGATCCCGCAACTCCGCGAGCACGAGATCGTGGCTTGCGTAGACGCACAGCGCCGGGTGCGGTTCGTTGAGGATCGCACCGAGTTGCTGCTCGACCTCCGACGCCGCACTCTCGAGGTGCGGCGCGAGCCGGGCGTTGATCCGCTCGCGGATCCACAACAGTCGTTCGCCGAGCGCCGTGAGCGTGGTGCCGCGCCCCTGCTCCTTGGTGACGAGCGGCTGCCCCATCCGCTCCGACCACGTCGTCACCAGGCCCCAGGCCTGCCGGTAAGGCAGCCCGACCTCGGCCGTCGCCGTGGTGAGCTTGCCCGACCGCTTGATGGCCTCCAACAGGCGAAACAGGTCGACGTCGATCGGCCGGCGGGGTTGCTGGCCCGCAGTCCACACAAGGTCGAGATCAAGGGTCGGGCGTGCATCTGACATATGTCGCAATTATCATATTGAGCGCGCAATGAAAACCGATATTTACAGTGTTAAATTGTCGGTAACGCAGCATATGACTGTCTAAGCATATGTTGCCGATGCGGGCTATCGCGCAAGCGCGTGAGGTGGCTGGAATGACGCCGTGGAATGCCGAGGTGGCGCAGGAGCGCATCCGCGCGCACCTCGACCTGGCCGGGCCGCTGCTGCCTATCCTGCACGCGCTGCAGGAGGAATTCGGTTACATCGACGAGGCGGCCGAGCCATTGATCGCGGCGGCCTTGAACCGGTCGCGCGCCGAAATTCACGGCGTCGTCACGTTTTACCACGACTTCCGGCGGGCTCCCCCCGGTCGGCACGTGATCAAGCTGTGCCGGGCGGAAGCCTGTCAGGCGGCTGGCGGTGATGCGCTGGCGGTGCAGGCTCATGCGCGGCTCGGCGTGGCGCTGGGCGAGACCGCAGCGGACGGCAGCGTCACGCTCGATGCGGTCTACTGCCTCGGCCTTTGCGCGATCGCGCCCGCGGCCATGGTCGACGGACAGCTGGTGGGGCGGCTCAACGGCGAGCGTCTCGAGGCGGCGCTCGCCGCGGTGAAGCGATGACGCCCCGCGTCTTTGTTCCCGGCGATGCCGGCGCCTGCGCCGTCGGCGCCGACGCGGTGGCGGCCGCGTTCCGCCGGGCCGCCGATGCGGGTCCCGTCGACATCGCGATCGTGCGCAACGGCTCCCGCGGGCTTTACTGGCTGGAGCCCCTGGTCGAGGTGGAAACGCCGGCGGGGCGCCTCGCCTACGGCCCGGTGACCCCGGCCGATGCGGGCGCGGTGCTGGAAGCCGCGCTTCAGGGCCGCGTTCCGCATCCGCTGGCGCTCGGCCCCGTCGCGGACATCCCTTGGCTCAAGCGGCAGACCCGGCTCACCTTTGCCCGCTGCGGCGTGACCGATCCGCTCTCGATGTCCGACTATCGCGCCCACGGCGGCCTCGCCGGGCTCGCGCGGGCGCTGTTGCTCGGTCCGGAGGGCATCGTCGAGGAGGTGGTGCAGTCTGGATTGCGCGGACGCGGCGGTGCCGGGTTTCCCACCGGCATCAAGTGGCGGACCGTCGCCCAGGCGGCGGCGCCGCAGAAATACATCGTCTGCAACGCCGACGAGGGCGACAGCGGCACCTTCGCCGACCGCATGATCATGGAGGGCGATCCCTTCGTGCTGATCGAAGGCATGGTGATCGCGGGCATCGCCGTCGGCGCCACCAAGGGCTACGTCTATATCCGCTCGGAATACCCCCACGCCATTGCCGCCATGACCGCCGCCGTCGGCGTGGCGCGGCGGGACGGATGGCTCGGTTCTCGCGTCGCCGGATCGCCGCATGCTTTCGACCTCGAGGTGCGCGCCGGAGCCGGAGCCTATGTGTGCGGCGAGGAAACCTCGCTGCTCGAAAGCCTCGAAGGAAAGCGCGGGATCGTCCGGGCGAAGCCGCCCTTGCCCGCGCATGCCGGGTTGTTCGGGCGTCCGACCGTCATCAACAACGTGCTGTCGCTTGCCGCGGTGCCGGTGGTGCTGGCGCAGGGTGCCGCGCATTATCGCGACTTCGGCATGGGCCGCTCGCGCGGCACCATGCCGATCCAGCTCGCCGGCAATGTCCGGCAGGGCGGCCTGTTCGAGACCGCCTTCGGCGTTACGCTCGGCGATCTCGTCGACGACATCGGCGGCGGCACGGCGAGCGGGCGGCCGGTGCGCGCGGTCCAGGTCGGCGGGCCGCTCGGCGCCTATTTCCCGCGCGCCCTGTTCGACACGCCGTTCGATTACGAGGCGTTCGCGGCACGCGACGGCCTGATCGGCCATGGCGGCATCGTCGTGTTCGACGACACCGTCGACATGGCGAAGCAGGCCCGCTTCGCGATGGAGTTCTGCGCCGTCGAATCCTGCGGCAAGTGCACGCCGTGCCGGATCGGCTCGACCCGCGGCATCGAGACCATGGACCGCATCCTGCGCGGCGAGGATCGCGCCGCGAACCTCGCCGTCCTCGAAGACCTCTGCCACACCATGAAGTTCGGCTCGCTGTGCGCGCTGGGCGGCTTCACGCCTTACCCGGTGATGAGTGCACTCACCCATTTTCCCGACGATTTCGGCGCGCGGCCGCCCCGCCTCCAGGCCGCCGAATGAAGGAGCCATCCATGTCGCTCGTAACCGAGACCGACTACGGCACGCCCCGCTCGAAGGCGCAGAAGCCGGTGACGCTGACCATCGACGGGCTCGCCGTGACGGTGCCCGAAGGCACCTCGATCATGCGCGCCGCGATGGAGATGGGCACCCAGATCCCCAAGCTTTGCGCCACCGACATGCTCGACGCCTTCGGCTCCTGCCGTCTCTGCCTCGTCGAGATCGAGGGGCGCGCCGGAACGCCGGCCTCGTGCACCACGCCGGTCGCCGCCGGCATGGCGGTGCGGACCCAGACCGACCGGTTGAAGCGCCTGCGCAAGGGCGTGATGGAGCTCTACATCTCCGATCATCCGCTGGACTGCCTCACCTGCGCCGCGAACGGCGACTGCGAGCTGCAGGACATGGCCGGCGCGGTCGGCCTGCGCGACGTTCGCTACGGCTAAACCGGCCAGAAGCATCCCGATCCAGGCAAGGACGAGTCCAACCCGTACTTCACCTACGATCCCTCCAAATGCATCGTCTGCTCGCGCTGCGTGCGCGCCTGCGAGGAGGTGCAGGGCACTTTCGCGCTGACCATTTCCGGGCGCGGCTTCGACTCCGTGGTGTCGCCGGGCATGGAGGAGACGTTCCTCGGCTCGGAATGCGTGTCCTGCGGCGCCTGCGTGCAGGCCTGCCCGACCGCGACGCTGACCGAGAAGGCGGTGATCGAGATCGGCCAGCCCGAGCATTCGGTGGTGACGACCTGCGCCTATTGCGGCGTCGGCTGCGCCTTCAAGGCGGAGATGCGCGGCGACGAGGTCGTGCGCATGGTGCCGTACAAGGACGGCAAGGCCAATCGCGGGCACTCCTGCGTGAAGGGCCGCTTCGCCTGGGGCTACGCCACCCATCGCGAGCGCATTCTCAAGCCGATGATCCGCGAGCAGATCGGCGATCCCTGGCGCGAGGTGTCGTGGGACGAGGCGATCGGCGCGGGTCGCCGCGGAATTCCAGCCGCATCCAGGAGCAGCTACGGCCGGCGCTCGGTCGGCGGCATCACCTCGTCGCGCTGCACCAACGAGGAGACCTTCCTGGTCCAGAAGCTGATCCGCGGCGGCTTCGGCAACAACAACGTCGACACCTGCGCGCGGGTCTGCCACTCGCCCACCGGCTACGGCCTGAGCACGGCATTCGGCACCTCGGCCGGCACCCAGGACTTCGATTCCGTCGAGCACGCCGACGTGGTCATGGTGATCGGCGCCAATCCGACCGACGCGCATCCGGTGTTCGCCTCGCGCATGAAGAAGCGCCTGCGCGCAGGGCGCCAAGCTGATCGTCATCGATCCGCGCCGCATCGACCTCGTGCGCATCGCCGCACGTCGAGGCCGCCTACCATCTGCCGCTGCTGCCCGGCACCAACGTCGCGATGCTCACCGCGCTCGCCCATGTCGATCGTGACCGAGGGGCTCGTCGACGAGGCCTTCGTGCGCGAGCGCTGCGACTGCGACGAGTTCGCGGACTGGGCCGCCTTCGTCGCCGAGCCGCGCAACAGCCCGGAGGCGGTGGCGAAGATTTCCGGCGTCCCCGCCGAGACGATCCGTGCGCGCCGCGCGCCTCTACGCCACCGGCGGCAACGCGGCGATCTATTACGGCCTCGGCGTCACCGAGCACAGCCAGGGCTCGACCACGGTGATGGCGATCGCCAACCTCGCCATGGCGACCGGCAATATCGGCCGGCCCGGCGTCGGGCGTGAATCCGCTGCGCGGCCAGAACAACGTGCAGGGCGCCTGCGACATGGGCTCGTTCCCGCACGAGCTGCCCGGCTACCGCCACATCTCCGACGACGCGACGCGCACGCTGTTCGAGAACGCTGTGGGGCGTGCACCTCGACAACGAGCCGGGCCTGCGCATTCCCAACATGCTCGACGCCGCGGTCGACGGCGCGTTCAAGGGCATCTACATCCAGGGCGAGGACATCCTGCAGTCCGATCCCGACACCAAGCACGTGGCCGCGGGCCTGGCGGCGATGGAATGCGTGGTGGTGCAGGACCTGTTCCTGAACGAGACCGCGAACTACGCCCACGTCTTCCTGCCGGGCTCGACCTTCCTGGAGAAGGACGGCACCTTCACCAACGCCGAGCGGCGCATCCAGCGCGTGCGCAAGGTGATGACGCCGAGAACGGCCTGGCCGACTGGGAGATCACGCTCGCCATCGCCAAGGCGATGGGCTTCGCCATGCACTACGACCATCCGTCCGAGATCATGGACGAGATCGCGCGGCTCACGCCGACCTTCGCCGGCGTCTCCTACGACAAGCTGGACGAGATGGGCTCGGTCCAGTGGCCGTGCAACGAGAAGGCGCCGGCCGGCACGCCGGTCATGCACATCGGCGGCTTCGTGCGCGGCAAGGGCAAGTTCGTCGATCACCGAATATGTCGCCGACCGACGAGCGCACCGGCCCGCGCTTCCCGCTGCTGCTGACCACCGGCCGCATCCTGAGCCAGTACAATGTCGGCGCCCAGACCCGGCGCACCGACAACGTCGTGTGGCACGAGGAGGACCGGCTCGAGATCCATCCCCACGACGCCGAGCAGCGCGGCATCCGCGACGGCGACTGGGTGAAGCTCGCCAGCCGTTCCGGCGAGACGACGCTGCGCGCACTCATCACCGAGCGGGTGGCGCCGGGCGTGGTCTACACCACCTTCCACCATCCCGAGACCCAGGCCAACGTCATCACCACCGACTATTCGGACTGGGCGACCAACTGCCCGGAGTACAAGGTGACGGCGGTGCAGGTCACGCCGTCCAACGGCCCGACCGAGTGGCAGGAGCGCTACGACGCGCTGGCGCGCCAAAGTCGCCGCATCGCTCATGCGGAGCCGGCGGAGTAGGGCGCATGGCCGCACCGCTTCATCGGGTCCATCGCACGGCATGGCGGAGCGAAGCGCGTGCCGAGGCGGGATTCGTCGAGGGCGGTTTCGTCGAGGGTGGTTTTGCCGGCGGCGGTTTCATCGCCGGCGACCGCGTAATCCCCGAGGAGACCGCCGTCGCCTTCACCTATAACGGCGCCTCCTATGCGGTGATGATGGCGACGCCGCAGGACCTCGCGGATTTCGCGGTCGGCTTCAGCCTGACCGAGGGAATCGTCGCCGCGCCCGACGAGATCGAACGGCTGGACGTCATCGAGGAAGCCGCCGGGATCGAGCTGCGGATGTGGCTCGCCGCCACGCGCGCCGCGGGCCTCGCCGCGCGGCGCCGCCATCTCGCCGGCCCGACGGGGTGTGGGCTGTGCGGCATCGAGAGCCTCGCGGAGGCGATGCGTCCGCCCCCCGCCGTGCCCCATGGCCGCTGCTTCACGCCCGGCCAGGTGCAGCAGGCGATCGATGCCGTCGCTCCCCGTCAGGCCCTCAACCGCGAAACCCGTGCGGTGCATGCGGCCGGGTTCTGGGAGCCGTCCGCCGGCCTCGTGGCGCTGCGCGAGGATGTCGGGCGCCACAACGCGCTCGACAAGCTCGGCGGCACGCTCGGCCGCGGCCGCGTCCCGGTCCATGACGGCGTCGTCGTCCTGACCAGCCGGGTCTCGGTGGAGATGGTGCAGAAGACCGCCTATCTCGGCGTCCCCGTCATCGTCGCGGTCTCGGCGCCGACGGCGCTTGCGGTGCGCACCGCGGAGGGGGCCGGCATCACGCTCATCGCGATTGCGCGCAGCGACGGCTTCGAGGTCTTCACCCATCCTCATCGCGTCGCCAAGGAGCCGGTCGCCTGTGTCGCCTGACAAGCTCGTCTACATGGCCAATCAAATCGGCAAGGCCTTCGCCGTTCAGGGGCCCGACAGGGCCGCTTCGGCGATCGCCGATCACATCGGGAAATTCTGGGACCCGCGCATGCGCGCCACCATCGTCGCCCATATGGAAAATGGCGGCGCGGGGCTCGATTCCGTCGTTCGTCAGGCGATCGAGAAGCTGCCGCGGCCGGTGGCTTAGACCGGGTCTCGTCGGCGGAGCCGTGGCGCGGCTCGGAACACGCCGCAGCCGACCGTAGACCATGCCGCTCTCGAGGCTGCGGACCCTCATCACGTCGGCGCTTGCGTGTCCGACGACGCCGCTGGCCCCGAGTTTACCTCGACGCCGCCGAGATCGTACGATATCGACGCGCGATCAGGTGATCGATCGAGACGAATCCGGGACCGCGCGCCATCACCAAAAGAAAGCATGTGGCCCAAACTCCATGAATCGGCCACGCGTCCGGATAGACGAAAATTTCGATTACCGCCGTCATGAAGAGCAGCCCGGTTGCGGCAAATCGGGCGGCCAAACCGATGACCAGCAAGATCGGCAGAAAGTGCTCGCCGAACGCCGACAGGTAGGCGGCAATCGCGGGATCGATGAGCGGAAGCTGGTATTCGTTCCGAAACAATGCGATCGCGCTGGGCTTCAGGTGCCATCCCACAACCTTCGTCTCGCCGGATTGCCAGAACACGGCGGCGGGGAAAATTCGGGCAGCCAGCGCGAGAAGCCAATAGGGGATGCGGTCCAGAGCAGCGACCATCCGTTCAATCAAGCCCGCTGGACCGGGCCCAGGGCGGTGCGCGGCAGGCGAAATGTTGCTCATGTCGATCCAGGCCGGGTCAGGTCCGGACTGCTGATCCTCATCACGACGCCCCAGCCGATCAGCCCCGCCACGGTAGTGGCGAGATCGAAATCCGGGCCATCGGCAAACCCCTCCTGCGCGGCCTCGCGGAGCGATCGGCCGCCGGCCAGTGCGAGAAGGAAAGCCGCTCCGCCCGGTGGCAGGCTGCGAACTTCCACGTCGAGATGCGGGCGGGCGACGAGGGCATCCTCGCAGTGCCAATGTTCGATCGGTGCAAGCGTCAGCTCGCCGGAGTTCATTGCCCAGATCGTCACGATGGGATGCGACGAGCGGATGATTTCCACCGATGGATGCAGCTCGAAGCGGATTGCGTCGACCGCCCCGAAGTCCAGGGCCGCGAACGTGCCGGGATCGACCGGCGTGACGTCGGCCGCGCGAAAGGCGCGTGTGCGCGCGGCCTCGATCCGCGCCACGTCCGCGAGATAGGTAAGCTCGCACGCGGCATCAAACCCGGCGATAAAGCCCGCAAAGTCATCGCCATAAACGGCGAGCAGCGGCGAGCGTGGCGGATGCTCCAAGACGAAAGCGCGAGCCATCACCTTGAAGAATTCCTCGCCCACGATCCTCTCGACGACCGGGAAACGATCCCTGAGAACCTTCACCAATCCGACGACGAAATTATTGCGGTGAACCGCGAAGCGCCGCGTCGGGACGGCGGTGCCGGGAGCGTTGATGCCGGGGGGAATTGGTTGCCCGACGTCGAGCAGGGCTTTCGCAAAAGACGACTCGAACGTCGCGTGCATGGGTCCCCTCATGCCGCCGAGGCGCGTGTCAGATCGGCAAGAATGCGCTCTGCCGCGACGGCCTCCGCGAGCAGCGTCGGCCAATCTGGAACGTCATTATCCCACTCGATGAGCGTGGGGATCGGACCGGTGCGGGCGAGCACGTCTCATAAAGTCCCCAGACCGCCGCCACGACGGGCGATCCGTGCGCGTCGATCAACAGCGGCGCGCCGGCATCATCGGCGTCCTCGTGATGGCCGCCGAGATGAATTTCCTTCACGCCACCGAGAGGAAAGCCGTCCAGGTAGTCATGGGGGCTGGTGCCATGGTTCACGGACGAAACAAAGACATTATTGACGTCGAGCAACAGTCCGCATCCGGTTTGCGCCGACACCTCGGCAAGGAACGCACCCTCCGGGATCGTGCTTTCGCAAATGCCCAGGTAGCTCGAGGGATTTTCGAGCAGCATCTGACGTCCCAAAGCGGTCTGCACTACGTCGATGTGCTCCGCCACCCGTGCCAGCGTCTGCCGTGTGTAGGGCAACGGCAACAGGTCGTTGATGTAGACACCGTCGTGGGACGACCAGGCGAGGTGTTCAGAAAAGCTTTCCGGCTCGTAGCGATCGCACAACTGCTTGAGCCGTGCGAGATGATCCGGGTCGGGCGGTCGCATCGCGCCGATCGACAGGCCGACGCCGTGAAGCGACAACGCATAGCGCTCGCGCAATTTACCGAGCTGGGCATGCAGCGGCCCGCCGGCGCACATATAGTTCTCTGCGTGCACCTCGAAGAAACCGATCGGCTGCGCTGCGGCGAGAATGTCGTGAAAATGGACGGGTTTGAAGCCGACGCCGGCGCGCACCGGAAGATTCGAGCTTGGCGGCATGTCGACCTCCGACGTTGCGAGCGATCGGCAGGAACGAGAGGCAGGCGCTGATGGCGAACGCCTCTTTGTCGAATTCAGGACTTTATCGGTTCGAGTGAGCCCGTGCCCTTCGGAGTCTTCATCGTCGCGCAAGTCCCCTTCGGAACGTACTTCCAGGCGTTGCCCTGATAGTCGGCGGCTGCGGTACCGGCGCACGTCGTACCGGCGCCGGCGGCGCAGTCGTTGTCGCCTTTGAGAGCCACGCCGAAGCATTTGTCCATGGTCGGCTGCGGCGGCTTCGGACCGGCGACCGCCGGCTTGGCGATCATGCCGAGGGCTGCAGCAAAGGAGCACGCGATGGTTGCGGCAGTGACGAAGTTTTTGGGATGCATGGACTCATTCTTTCAAAAAACCGCGTTCACGGACAGGCCGGGGAAACCGGCGACACGCAACCTCGATAGCAAAGTTGAAAACCCGATTCGGTATCACGTATCGGCCATCGGCGTCACAAGTGTGTGATGGCGGCCGGGAAGAAGCGCACGGGTGTCGGCGGTTCTTATTTCACTTTCATCGCATGGGTTCCTTCCCAATCGGTTCGTGGCGGCGACGTGAGCATTTCGCTGCACCGCTCGAGCATCACGTGCGCCGGCTGATCGGATTCGCGCACGGCCAGAAGCTGCCGGAACAAAGCCATGGCGCCGGCAAAGTCGTGCGCTCGATAGGCGGCGAGCCCGGATTCATAAAGGGCGATCCAACTCGGCCGAACGTGTCCGTGTTCGGCGAGGCCGACCAATTCGTAGATCGCAAGTCCGCCTGATCGGCCGTAGACGGTCAGGCGGTCGAGTTCGCGCACAACGATACGATCGCCGGCAAGGCGCCGGGTTTCCTCTCCGATGATGATTTCGGTGCCGAACACCTTGTTGGCGGCCTCGAGCCGGCTCGCGACATTCACGGCATCACCGATCACGGTGTAATTGAGCCGGACCTTGGAGCCGATATTGCCGACCAGCATATCGCCGGAATTGATGCCGATCCGAAATTTCAGCGGCCTGCCGAGATCATCGGCCAATTTCGACGCGCGCAGAGAACGCTGGCAAGCCAGCGCCGCCCGGCAGGCATCGAGGGCATGGTCGGCGTTGGCCGCCGGCGCGCCCCAAAACGCCATCACCGCATCGCCGATGAACTTGTCGATGGTGCCGCCCTGGCCGCTGACCTCGCCCGAGACGATATCGAGAAAGCCGGAGAGCAGTGGAATGACCCGGCCGCCGAGGCGTTCGGACAGTCCCGTGAAGCCGGCAATGTCCGCGAACAAGACCGTCAGGCACCGGAGCGATCCGCCGGGGATCGGTTCGACACCCTCGCGCACCAGCGTCCTCACGAGGTCCGCAGGGATATATTTTTGAAACGCGGCCAGGCCGCCGGCCATGTCGGCGATGGCGCTCGACAAATTCGCAATTTCGGCGATGTGCGAGGGGTGCCGGCGCACCCGGTCGAGTTCGAAGCGCTCGATATGCTTGGCCTCGTCGACCACGGTAATCAGCGGCTTGGCGATGGTCCGCCGGGCAAGCCAGGCGGAAAGGATGCCGGCGGCAAGGACGAGAATCGCCAAGCCGATGAGTAATTGCCGCATGGTTGCTTCGATCGGACCAAGAAACTCCGCTTCGGGAATGACGGTCGCCAGCGTCCACCCGGGGAAGGCGAGAGGCGTCAAGCTGATTGCGTATGCATCTCCCCTGTCGACCCAACGTGTTTGGTGCGCAACCTTTCGATTTGCGTCGGAGGAGCCGCCGGCTTCGTCGATTGCAGCCTGTCTGACCGCCTTTTGGGCGATCGGCAGCAGCGGCTGGTTCGATCGCTGCATGTTGACTTCGTCCGCGTCCGGATCCGGTGCGGCGATGACCGTCCCATCGCGGCCCAGGATGAACGCGGCGCCGGATTTTCCGACCGACAGCTGCGATAGAAATTGAGCGAGTCGCGTGTTTTCAATCACGACCGCCAGGACGCCCTGGCGCTTTTGATAAACGTCGATCGGGCCGGCATAAACGATTGACGGGCGTGACCCCACCGGAAAGGTCGTGACCTCGAACCAGTTCGGCTCGTCGCTCTTTATTTCTTTCTGATACCATTCCTGACGGGTGACGTCGTAATCGGTGTCTTCGAATCGGCGCTTCTCGAATTCGATGTCTCCAACCACGACCTGATACTGATCGACACGGCGCTTGATTGATCCGTCGACCGGGGCGATTTCCATCATTTCGAGGCCGAGATCGCCGAGCTTATGCGCGGCGACAAATGCTCCGTCAGGCCACCCGAACGCCACCCACGAGATACTCGACTGCGCCTGTAGTTGCGACAGAAAGACGAACTCCCGCTTGTCCGCTTCACGGGTCTCGAGGACGTTTTGGAGAAACAGGGTGCGAATTGCGGTATGGGCGGCGCGAGCTTGGGTGGTAATGGTGTCGAGCTCTTTTCCCACTGCGGCGACGATCTGCTCGTCGATCGTCGCCACCAGCGTACGGCTGTTGGCTTCGGCAGTGCGCCACCACAGAAGGTGGACGCCGGTTGCGCTGACCAGGATCGACGCGAGGACAAGACCGGAAATCGTGAGCCGTATTCCAATTCGCATGTCTGCCTGAGCCTGGTTGCTGGAGGCGCTGCTCGCTCACTCGGAGTGGGGCCGGCACCGTTTATACCGCAATGAGCCCCCGGGCGGAGTGGTCAGGCTTCCTGACAGCCTGACGCTGAGGCCGGGATGGTCGCGGAGGTGCATCGCCCGGTAGAGCCTTCGGCGGAGCCGAGGGACTCGGGGAATTTGGCCCTTTGCTGCCCGGAGCCGATGCGGCCTTATTTGCGCTGGCGAAAGCGGGGGCACCGGCGTGAAAGTAGCCGCGGGACGCCCGCGAGGCGGCGGCGCAGCGGTCCGCCGACTCAGCCCTTCGGCGCCGGCCGCTTCCTCGCCGGCGGCGGCGGTGGTGGAACAGGCTCCGGCTTGAGCTCGGCCCAGACCGGGTTCGGTTCGAGCCGGGGAGGGGTGGCGTCGATCAGTGCGCTCTTCGCCGCCGGGATCGATCGTACGGCGACGGTCTCCGGCAGGTACCCTTCGAGCGAATAGGTAACGGTGAACCCCTCATTGAGCGGGACCGACAGCGCGCACGGCGTGCGGCAGGTGCCGCCGTTCGAGGCCCGGGCCTCCGCGCCGGTCGGGTTGGAGTGGATGGTCACGGTGGCGGTGGTCGGCGGCGCGTCGAACAGGTCGAGGCTCGGGAGGCCGAGGCTCGGCATGGTCGTATTCATCGCGCACCCCGCGAGTGCGAGGGCGCACCCCGCGAGCGCGAGGATACTCGCCACGTTCATCCGCGTCCGCCTGGTGCAACCGAATGCCATTGATCGCCTTCCATCGCCCGGAGAGCCCAGGCCCTCCGGATGGGGCATGTGTTCCCGGGGCGACGTCCGCTCAACCCGGCTGGTGCGATACCATATAATGCGGTCCCGCGTGTCCGAAATTAGGGCCGCGAGGTTGGGGCTGCGGGCGCCGGCCCGAACGTCTGGACGAGGGGTCGGCGGTATAAGGATGCCGGGAGCTCAGGATTGCGGGGCTGAGGCGTCCAGCAATGCGAGCAGCCCCTGGAGCAGGGCGGTCGGCGTCGGCGGGCATCCGCGGAATGTGCAGGTCGACCGGGATGACCGTCGGACACGCCGCCGACGCACGCATAGCTGCCGGCGAACACGCCGCCGTCGCGCGCGCAGCTGCCGGCCGCCACCACCCATTTGGGCGCGGGGGTCGCGCGCCAGGTGCGCTCCAGCGCCTCGCTCATGTTCTTCGTCACCGGCCCGGTCACCAGCAGCACGTCGGCATGGCGCGGCGAGGCGACGAAGCGCAGGCCGAACCGCTCGAGATCGTAGAAGGCGTTGCCGAGCGCATGGATCTCCAGCTCGCAGCCGTTGCACGAGCCGGCATCGACCTCGCGGATCGAGAGGCTGCGCCCGAGCGTGGCGCGGGCGGCGCGGTCGACCGCGCCGGCGAGCTCGGCGACGGCGGCGTCGTCGCTCGCCGGCGCGCGGCTCGGTGAGCGGCGGCTTGAGGCAGGCTTTCGAGAAGCAGCTTGCGCATGGCGTGGCTCCGGCCCGCGGGCAGGCCTCAAAGATCGTGCCCCGAATAGGAGCAGTTGAAGGATTTGTTGCAGAGCGGGAAGTCGGCGACGATGTTGCCCTCGATCGCGGCCTCCAGCAGCGGCCACTGGAACCAGGAGGGGTCGCGCAGATGGCACCGCATCGACGCGGCCATCGCCGTCGAGGCGAACGCCAGGCAAGAACGTCGCCGCGGAAGCCTTCGACGAAGGCGATGCCCTTCGCACCTCCCCGCCGGATCGCCGTCGACCGGCACGCGCAGCTCGCCCGACGGCAGGCGGTCGAGCATCTGGTCGATGAGGGCGAGGCTCTGCTCGACCTCGCGAATGCGGATCCACACCCGCGCATTGACGTCGCCGTCGTGGCGCACCGGCACCTCGAAGCGAGGCTGTCATAGGGCGGATAGGGAGTGCCCGCCGCGCATCGAAGGCGCGGCCCGAGGCGCGGCCGACATGGCCGCCGCAGCCGAAGGCGCGGGCGAGACCGGGCGCGACGATCCCGGTGGCGACGGTGCGGTCCTGCAGCGAGGCGGTGTTGTCGTAAAGCTCGACCAGCGCCGGGAATGCCGCGCCGGATGATGGCGAGGAGCGTGGCGGATGAACGCCGCGCCGCCCGGGGCGAGGTCGGCGCGCGACGCCGCCAGGCACGACGGCATCCATCATCAGGCGATGCCCGAAGCAGCGGCGGCGGCGCGCAGGACGTGCTCGCGCAGTACTGCGCAATGGGCCATGCATCAGCGCGAAGGCGGCGTCGTTGCAGATCGCGCCGATGTCGCCGAGATGATTGGCGAGCCGCTCGAGTTCGGCCATCAGCGCCCGCAGCCAGACGGCGCGCGGCGGCGGCTCGACGCCGAGCGCGGCCTCGGCGGCGCGGGCGAAGGCATAGGCATAGGCGACCGTGCTGTCGCCGGAGGTGCGGCCGGCGAAGCGTCGCCGCCTGCTCGAGCGACGTCCCCGTCATCAGGGACTCAATCCCCTTGTGGACGTAGCCCAGGCGCTCCTCGAGGCGCACGATGGTCTCGCCATTGGCGGTGAACCGGAAATGGCCGGGCTCGATGATGCCGGCATGCACCGGGCCGACCGGGATCTGGTGCAGGCCTTCGCCCTCGCTCGGCAGGAACGTGTAGGCAAGGTCCTCCACAGCGCCGCCGGGCTGACGCCGAAGCGGATGGCGCAAGCCCCAGCGGCCGTGATCGAGCCACGGACGGCGATCGGGAAGGCCGGAGGCGGTGAGCCCGAACAGATCCTGGATCGCGCGCTCGGGGCGGATGGCCGGCTGCATGCAGGCGCCCGACCGCAGGAAAGCGGCCGTCGGGACAGGGACAGGTCGCGACCGCGATCTCGCCGGCCGCCTCGTCGAGCAGCGCCATGTGCACCGCGGCCTCGCTCGCCCCACAGCGCAAGCAAGGTCCATCGCCCGGCCGCGAGCTGGACCGCGAGCGCTTCCCACGTCGCGCAGTCGACGGCGGACGCGCCGCCACGGCCGATGGCCCGCCACCTCGCGTCCGCCGGAGAGCGCGTCGGCGAGCGTCGGTGGTGCCGTCGCGGCCTGCGCCATCGGAGTTCCCAGGGTCATCCGAGCAACCCCGCGACGTGCTGGAACCAGGTCACCAGCGGCGGCGGCAGGTAGATGCCCGCCATCAGCACCAGACCGAGATGCATGGCGGTCGGCACGTAGGAGGCTTCGACCGGAGCGGTGCTCCCGCTCGGGCTCGCCGAAGGCGAGGCCCTGCAGGCGCAGCAGCAGGGCGCCGAACCCGACCAGCAGACCGCCGACCAGCAACAGCGCCAGCAACGGGTTGCGCGCGCGAAGGTCGAGCTCACCACCAGGAACTCGCTGGTGAAGATGCCGAGCGGCGGCAGGCCGGCGATGGCGACCACGCCGAGCACCAGGCCCCAGCCGAGCATCGGATGGCGTCACCGTCAGGCCCCGGATGTCGGCGATCCGCTGGGTTCCCTTGACCTGGGCGATATGGCCGACGGTGAAGAAGATCGCCGACTTGGTCAGGCTGTGCATGGTCATGTGGAGCAGCCCGGCGAAATTGGCGAGCGGGCCGCCCATGCCGAAGGCGAACACGATGATCCCCATGTGCTCGATCGACGAATAGCCGAACATGCGCTTGATGTCGCGGCGCCGGTACAGCATGAAGCCGGCGAAGATGAGCGAGGTGAGCCCCATCGTCACCATCAGCGGGCCCGGGGCGAGCGCGCCGGGATTGGCGGCGAGCAGCATCTTGAAGCGCAGCACGGCGTAGAGCGCGACGTTGAGCAGCAGGCCGGAGAGCACCGCCGAGATCGGCGTCGGGCCTTCGGCATGGGCGTCGGGCAGCCAGGCATGCAGCGGCGCGAGGCCGACCTTGGTGCCGTAGCCGAGCAGCAGGAACACGAAGGCGACGTTGAGGAACGCGGGATCGAAGTCGGCGACGCGCTCGATGAGGACCGTCCACACCATCCCGTCGAGCCCCTCGCCGACCACCGGGCGCGCCGCCATGTAGACGAGGATGGTGCCGAACAGCGCCAGCGCGATGCCGACGCTGCCGAGGATGAAATATTTCCACGCCGCCTCGAGCGCCTCGTGGGTGCGGTAGATGCCGACCATCAGCACGGTGGTGAGCGTCGCGAGCTCGATCGCGACCCACATCAGGCCGATATTGTTCGCGACCAGCGCGAGGTTCATGGCGAACAGCAGCACCTGGTACATGGCGTGATAGAAGCGCAGGTGCGACGGCTTGAGCCGGCCGGTCTCGAGCTCGTGGGCGATGTAGCTCGCGCTGAACACGCTGGTGGTGAAGCCGACGAACGAGCTCAGCACGATGAACACGATGTTGAGGTCGTCGACCAGGATGTAGGGCCCCGGCGCCGGCGCGTCGGCGAACAGCGAGACAGCCGCGAGGAGCGTGACGAACGAGGCGAGCACGTTGAGACGCGCCGACAGCCGGTAGCCCGGCAGCAAGGCGAGCACCGCGGCGGTCGACCGCGGGAACGGCGAGGATCAGCGTGACGCCGTTGAAAGGGACGAGGCTCATTGCTGGCTCCCCGCGAAACCGGTCGAGCGCCTGGACGTCGACGGTGTCGAAACGTTCGCGAATGCGGAACAGGAAGATTCCGATCACGATGAACGCCACCAGGACCGAGAAGGCGACGCTGATCTCGACCACCAGCGGCATCCCCTTGGCGCCGGTGCCGGCGAGAATCAGCCCGTTCTCGATCGACATGAAACCGACGACCTGGCTCACCGCGTTGCGTCGCGTCACCATCATGAGCAGGCCGAGCAGCAGCACCGACAGCGCGAAGGCGAGGTCCTCGCGCGCCAGCGGGTCGGCTTCCGGCGGTGACGCGCAGCATCACCACCATCGACAGCGCGACGAGCGCGATGCCCGCCATCATGGTGGGGCCGACGCCGACCACGGTCTCGATCTGCCGCTGGATGCCGAGGCGGGCGATGATGCGGTGGAGCGCGACGGGAATGACGATCGCCTTGAAGCACCAGGGCGATGGCGGCGGTGATGTAGAGATGCGGCGCGCCCTGCGCCCAGGCCTGCCAGGCGACCGACAGGGCGAGCACCACGGCCTGCAGCGCAAACACGTTGAGCAGCGCGTAGAGGCGATCCTGGTAGAGCATCATGAAGCTCACCAGGACGAGGCCGCCGGCCAGCAGATGGGCAATATCGAAGGCGAGGCCGTTCATCTTCTAGAAGCTCCGCGACACGAAGCGCAGCAGCGTGGCGAGCAGGCCGAGCATCAGCGCGGCGCCGAGGAAGTCGGGCACGCGGAACACCCGCATCTTGGCGATGGCGGTCTCGAACATGGCGAGCAGGAAGCCGCCGACCGCCAGCTTGGCGACGTAGCTGACGAGGCCGACCAGCAGCGCCACGAAGCCGGTGCCCGGCATCGCGAGCCCCCACGGCACGAACACGCAGGCGATCAGCGAGATGTAGAGCAGCAGCTTGAGCGACGCCGCGAGCTCGATCACCGCGAGGTGACGGCCGGAATATTCCAGCACCATCGCCTCGTGGACCATGGTGAGCTCGAGATGGGTCGCCGGATTGTCGACCGGGACGCGGGAGTTCTCCGCGATCGCCACCATGATCAGTGCGATCAGCGCGAGCCCGAGCGAGACCCGCAGCCCGACGCCGGAGGTCTGCATCAGGCTCGCGATGGTGGAGAGCTGGGTCGACCCGGCGATCAGCGCGAGGGTGAACACGATCATGATCATCGCCGGTTCGGCGAGCGTCGCGAACATCACCTCGCGGCTCGAGCCGATGCCGCCGAACGCGGTGCCGACATCCATCCCGGCGAGCGCGAGGAAGAAGCGCGCGCCGCCGAGCAGCGCGATGATGGCGATGAGGTCGGCGGTCCAGCTGAACAGGAGCCCGGTCGCGAAAGTCGGCACCAGCGCCGCAGCCACCCAGGTGGCCGCGAAGACGAGATAGGGAATGACGCGGAACAGCCAGGAGGCATTGTCGGCGATGACGGCTTCCTTGCGCAGCAGCCGCAGGAGATCGAGGTAGGGCTGCGCGAGCGGCGGACCGCGCCGGCGCAGCAGCCGCGCCTTCACCTTGCGCACGAAGCCGGTGAGCAGCGGCGCCAGCAGGAGGACCAGGAGCATCTGCGCGCCCTGGATCGCGAGGGCAGGGATCACGGCCATAGCGCGAGCACCAGCAGCAGGGCGACCAGAGCGAAGAAGACGAGGCTGAGATATTGGCGGATGGTGAGGAACTGGAGCCGGTTGAGCCGGTCGGCAACGGCGTTCACCGCGCGGGCGATGGGCCCGTAGATGAACTCCCAGGCGAGATCGTGCCGCTCCACGGTGAACTTCGCCGGCCGGATCTGGCCCGGCGCCGGCATGTCGACGTGCTCCCGGGCGCGGAACACATAGGCGCCGTAGACGCGCCGGATCGGCTCGGCAAAGCTGTCCGCGGTGTATTGGGTGGCGAGACCGGCATTGGGAAAGCCGCAGTCCCAGGCCGGCGCGCGGCGGACCGCGCGCGACGCGAAGCGATGGATCGCATAGGCCGCCAGCGACGCCGAGGCGGCGACGAACACGAACACCAGCAGGCCGTTGTAGGAGCTGCGGCTCTCCGCGATCGGGCACCGTCGACAGCCACGGGATGCCGAGTTGCACCGGCATGCGCGCATGGACGAGGTGCTCCACCACCGGGGCGAGGGCATCGATGACCGCACCGGGGAGGATGCCGGCGAGGATGCACAGGACGGCGAGAATGATCATGGCGGCGAGCGAAAATCGATCGACCTCGCACGCCTGCTCGGCGACCTCGCTGCGCGGCCGGCCGAGGAACACGATGCCGTAGACGCGCACGAAGCAGGCGGCCGCCAGCGCCGCGGCGAGCGCCAGCAGCGCGCCGACCGCGGGGACCAGGAGCTTCAGGCCCCATTGCGGAAGCTGCGGGCTGAGCAGGATCGCCTGGAAGGCGAGCCACTCCGAGGCGAAGCCGTTGAGCGGCGGCAGCGCGGAGATGGCGACGCAGCCGACCAGCACGACGAGGCTCGTCACCGGCATGGCGCGGATGAGCCCGCCGAGCTTTTCCATGTTGCGTTCGCCGGTCACCGTCAGCACTGCGCCGGCGCCGAAGAACAGCAGGCTCTTGAACAGCGCGTGGTTGAAGACGTGGAACAGCGCCGCGGTCAGCGCCAGCGCGGCGGCGGTCGGAAATCCGCTCGCCGCGAACGCGAGCGCGAGTCCGAGGCCGACGAACACGAGGCCGAGATTCTCGATGGTGCTGTAGGCGAGCACGCGCTTGAGATCGTCCTGCATCAGCGCGTAGAGCACGCCCGATCACGGCGGTGATGCCGCCGATGGCGAGCACCGGCGCCGCCCACCACCATCCCGGCGGTCCCAACAGGTCGAACACGATGCGCACGAAGGCGTAGACCGCGACCTTGGTCATGACGCCGCTCATCAATGCGGAGACGTGGCTCGGCGCCGCCGGATGCGCGAGCGGCAGCCAGACATGGAGCGGGACCAGCCCCGCCTTGGAGCCGGCGCCGAGCAGCGCGAGGCCGAGGACGAGCCCGGCCGACGTCGGGCGACGGCATGTGGGCGCGGATCTCGCTGAAGGCATAGAGGCCCTGCGGGCCCGCCAGCAGACCGAAGCCGAGCAGCAGGGCGAACGTGCCGGCGCTCGCCATCACGATATAGACGTACCCGGCATGGGCATTGCCGGGTTCGCGGTGATGGGCCATCACCAGCGCCCACGACGACAGCGACATGAACTCCCACGCCACCAGGAAGCTGAAGGCGTCGTCGGCGAGCAGCACGAGATTCATTCCGGCGAGGAATGCGGCGAAGAACGGCAACACCCGTTGCGGCTCATGCTCGTGGCGTCCGTAGCCGATACCGTAAAGGCAAGCCGCCGCGGCGCCGAGATTGACGACGGCGAGAAAGAATGCGGAGAGCGCATCGACGCGGAAATCGCGCGCCGATCCATGGCAGGCCGAGCGGAAGCGTCGTGGAACTGGTTCCGTAGGCGGCCGACGCGAGGGCGGCGGCGAGCGCGGCCAGCGTCACCGCCAGCATCAGGCCGTAAAGGGTTCGCGATGTCGCCGGCGAGCGCAGGACCACGGCCGCCACCGCAACTCCGAGCAGCGCCGCGACGCACCAGAGTTCGGCGACGACGGGCATCGGCTATTCCCCCGACCGCACCGGCGGTCGCGCGCCGGATGCCGCAGCTGCCCTGAGCCGGATGCCGCGGCCGCCGGCCTGGCTGGTGGCACCGTCGCCAATCAGCTCGATGCCGAGGCTTTCGAGGGCGCCGACCAGCTTCATCAGGAAATCGACGTTGCCGCGGATGACGCCGTCGCTCGCCTCCATGCGCTGGATGGTGGGCACCGAAAGGCCGCACCGCGACGCGAGCTCGCGCTGATCAATTCCCAGAAGCGCCCGGGCGGCGCGCAGTTGCGCAGCGGTGATCATGCGGAAGCGGGCTCGCTCGCTTTGGTCTTGATGCTTCTGTAATACCCGTGTTTTCAAATTTCAAGAATGAAATATGATGTTTAATACTTCATTTTGTGAGGTGCGTCGAATTCCAGGACTGGGTCGCGGACGGGGGACTGGCCTACCGGGCCTTGCCTAAAAGCGCCAAGGTTCGGGAGACGGCCGTCGAACCCGCTTGCACATGCGGTTCGCCCGGGAAAAGATCGCCGCGACGCGTGGAGGTGCGATGAAACCGCCGGTGAAATTGACGGCCGCGGTGATCCTGTGCAGCGGAACGGCCGCGGCCGCGACGGTGGCCGCCGCTCACCATGCCATGGTCATGTACGACCGCACGACCTTGGCGACGCTCCGGGGCACGGTGGTCGAATTCCAGTGGACCAACCCGCACGTCTTTCTGCTCGTCGACGGCAAGGTCGATGACGCGGAGCCGGCGGGCCTGTGGCGACTCGAGACGAGCGGCCCGGCCAACCTGACGCGGCAGGGCAGCGGCTGGTCGGCCACCGCCCTCAAGCCCGGCGACCGCGTCAGCGTCGAGATCAATCCGATGCGCGAGGCGGGAGTGCGGAACGGGCGGCTCAACAAGGTCACCCTCGTCGATACCGGCGCGGTGCTGGGCGCGAGCTATCTCGATCTGGATTTGCACCGCGGTCCGTGAGACCGCGTTTGCCCGACCGGAAATACCTAGTTCGGCTCCTGGTCGGACCATTTCCAGGTGGGATCGGTCTCGCTGACCGTCGTTGCATTGCGCATCGCGTCCGGCGTCACCGTCTCGAACGACTTGCCGCCGCGCCCGGTGATGCGGACGGTGGCGCGAATCTCCAGCCATTTGTCGGCGATCTTGCAGACATAGGGAGAGACGCGCTCGCCGCCGAGATTGCGCCATTGGCCGGGGAATTGCTGGCCGTCGCAGCGGATGTCTCCGGGCTTCTGCCCGGCTTTCGCCGCGGCCGCGGTAACCTCGCGCTTGAGTTGGGGTGACTTGTCGACGAGCGGCATCATCTCGTCGAGGCCGAGGCTGCCCCCTTGACCGAGCTTCTGGGTGTCGAAAGCCAGCGCCGGGGAGGAGCACAGCACTGCGACCACAGCGGCCGCGCCGGCGATTCGGGCCCGGGGCATCGGCGCAGCTTTCCTCCGTGCGCTCACGTCTTGCCGCTCTCCTGCGCGGCGTCACCCGAGGCTTCGGTGACCGAATCGGCGGCGCCAGGTCCGGGTGCGCGGAAGTAAGGCTCGACCGGGCCTTTGAGCTTGATCGTCATCGGATTGCCGTGGCGATCCTTTGCGGAGCCGGCCGCCACGCGAATCCACTCTTCGCTGACGCAGTACTCCTCGACGTTGGTCTTCTCCGCACCCTTGAAGCGAATGCCGACGCCTCTCTCGAGCAGCGCGGCGTCATAGAACGGGCTGTGGGGGTCGGAGGAGAGTCGGTCGGGCGGCGAGTCGTTGCGCGAATCGTTCATGGACATTCTTCAGTGGGCCTTCGCGGACCGGGAGGCGCTGCGCCGGCTCACGCCTTCGGCAACTCGATGATCTGGTTCACGCAAGTGACGGAATCATAGACCGCCACGCGCACCACCGGAAACTTCTTCTTGATCACGAGCCCGGCCGCTTCGGCAGCCTCGACCGTCGTGTACGATCCCTTGGTCTGACGATCGACCTGGAGCAGGAACTGCCCGGCTTCGGGCCGCCGTCGCTGGGACAGTTGCTCCGGCGCGGCCTCTTCCACCTCGACACTCTTGGTCATGGTCTTGCTTCGCAGAGCCATTCCTGATTTTCCCTTGATTGATGCAGCGGACAAAAAGACTGATGCGGTAGATCCGCTTTGCCGCCCGCGCAGTGTAGCACGTGTGCCGGTTCGCATACAGCGCCCGCGGCGGGCTTGCATAAACCGCCTGTGGCGGGCTTGCATATACCTGCCTGTGGCGGGTTGCATGCAGCGCCTGCGGCGGTTTGGCGAACAGGGCGGTCGGCGTCTGCGGCAGGCTTTGCCCGTGGCGCCGCGGACGAAGCATCGATACGCTGAGGCCTTCTACAGAGTGGGTGAGGATGCCGCAAAATTCAAGCGAGCTGGAAGAAATCTCTGCCGTCACGCTCGCCGAATACGACCGGCAGGCCGCCTCGTTCTGGGAGGGCACCCGCGATCACGACGTGACCCAGAACATCGCGGCGCTGCTGGATTCGATCGAGGGTCCGCCGCCGTTTACCGTGCTCGATTGCGGCTGCGGGCCGGGGCGCGACCTCAAGGCGCTGACGGCGCGCGGCCATGTCGCGATCGGCGTCGAAGGTGCGGCGCAGTTTGCGGCGATGGCGCGGACCTACAGCGGCTGCGAGGTGTGGCACCAGAACTTCCTGGCGCTCGACCTGCCGGTCGGCCGCTTCGACGGTGTGTTCGCCAATGCGTCGCTGTTCCACGTGCCGCGCCTCGCATTGCCGGACGTTCTCGCCCGGCTCCGTGGCTGCCTCAAGCCGGGAGGCGTGCTGTTCGCCTCCAATCCGCGGGGCAACAACGAAGAGGGTTGGGTGCGGGGGCGTTACGCCGTCTACCACGATCTCGAAAACTGGCGCCGCTTCGTGTCCGCGGCCGGATTCGTCGAACTCTCCCATTATTACCGGCCGGCCGGCCTGCCCCGCGAGCAGCAGCCCTGGCTCGCCAGCCTGTGGCGCAAGCCCACAGAGGCAAGCGCGATCTGAGACCGGGTCGCGGCCTGCGTCGTCGTGGTCGGCAAGGCGCGGCGCCGTTGGCGGCCCGGTCAATGGCCGCTTGCCTCGCCTGTCTTTGCGGGAAATCAGCCACGCCGGCGGCAGGGCGATGGGCGCCTCAAACCGGCTTTTCATTGATTGTATAATTGTGTATTTACAACCTGTAGTATGCGTTTCGAAGGAGATTTTTCATGAGTGCATTGGTTCGGCAACTGGCGTTGGTTTCAGAATCCAAGATCATTCCGCGTGGCGATGTGGCGAAGGTGTCGGCCGCCCTGCAAAAGCAGATCACCAGGGACTTGGCTCCGATCTGGGAGATTTCGGCGACCGTCGACGTCTTCGAAAAGCCGGACGACGTGCCCGTCGGCTATTGGCCGATGTTCGTGTGCGACGACATCGGCGTCGATGGCGCGTCTGGCATCCACGAGGACAAGAACGGTCAGCCGTTTGCCCTCATCACGGCGTCGTCCGACCTCAGCACATGGTCGCTGACGGCAAGCCATGAGGCCTTCGAGATGCTGGTCGACCCTTCCGGCAACCGTGTCGTCGCCGGCGATTCGCCGATGGACACTCAAGGCCGCGCCAGCTTTCTCGTCGAGGTCTGCGATCCCTCCGAAGCGTCCGACTACGCGTACAGCGTCAACGGCATCTTGGTGTCCGACTTCTACACCCCCAACTACTTCGACCCCTTGAAAGCGTCCGGCGTGCGCTACTCCTACACCGGCGCCCTCACCGAGCCCCGGCAGGTGCTGCCCGGCGGCTATCTCTCCTGGCAGGATACGGCCTCGGGACATTGGTGGCAGGAAGTCTGGTTCGGCACCGATCAGCTGACCTTCCGCGATTTGGGAGCGATCGACCAGAAGACGAGCGGCAACATTCGTGCGGTGATCGACCGGGCCACCATGCCCGATACGCTCCGGGCCCTTGCCGGCGGGCGCAAGAGCGCCAAAGCAGCAGGGATTACCGCGGCCGCGATTGCGCCGTCATCCTCGAACCTCGCCGCCATGTGGCGCGCGCAAATCGCCGAGATTCTCGGCGGCGGCCGCAAGTCCCCCGGCGGGAAGCCGGGCTCGGGTCGCCGCCGTATTCCGGAAGTCGAAGCACGGTAGCGTCATCGGATGGGTTGGAACCTGGGCGGCGCCGGACGTATTGTGCCCCGGGGCGGAATTGATCGGAGGCATGCCGATGGCAAAGGATTCCCAGACGCCGCAGGCCGACCAGGCGACCGAGCCAACCGGCGGAAAGGCTAGGGACCGCGATGTCCCCGCTGCCCCCGCCATTCCTGAAACGCCCGCGTCGGGAACTCGTCCCAAGAGCCCGCGCGAGTTCATCCAGGAGCGCATGCGCGAACTGGACAAGAAGAGCTAGATCGCGCTTGCGCTGACCACTCGCCGCTCGCACCGTTGCCGTGGCGTCGGAGCGACAGCGGGAGCATCCCGTCCCGATCAGCAAAACCATACTCGATGGCGCCGCGATCGCGCTTGTGCTGACGCGGTCTACGAGGACGGACGCGTCTGCATGATGCCCGGAAGCCCGGCGCCTTCGCCATCGACGAGCGGGCCATCGTCCGGCTATTGAAAACGCCGTGACGAATTGAGGTTCTCGTGCCGCCCCAGATCCTTTCGACCCGCGACCTTCACGACGGCTGGACCAAGCTGCGCCTGGTGCGCCTTCGCCTCGATTCGGGCGACGTAGTGCAGCGCGAGGTCGAAGACCACGGCAATGCGGTGGCGGTACTGCCCTACGATCCGGTGCGCCGTACCGCCTTGCTGGTGCGTGTCTTGCGAACACCCGTCCTCATGACCGCCGGCCGCGCGAGCCTCCTGGAATGCCCCGCCGGCCTCGTCGAGGAGGCCGATCCGGCCGAGACCGCGCGGCGCGAAGCCCACGAGGAGGTGGGCCTCGAGGTGCGCGACCTCGAGCATGCCGGGCGGGTCTGGACTTCGCCGGGCATCTCCACCGAAGCGATGGATCTCTATCTCGCCCCCTATGGCGCCGCCGATCGCACCGGCGCCGGCGGTGGCCTCGCCAGCGAGAACGAGCATCTCGAGGTCGTCGAACTGAGCCTCGATGTCCTGTGGGCAATGGTCGAGCGCGCCGAGATCGACGACATGAAGACGCTCACCCTCCTGCTCATCTTGAGGGTTCGCCACGCCGAGCTTTTCCCTGAGAACTCAGGCTAGGCGTTCTCGTTGATGAGGCCGCCTCTGGCCCTCGGCCCGGCTTCCTCCCCTCGCTGAGTCCTCGATGAGGGAGGCGACCAATGTCCGCAACGCGAAGGCCGGCGGCGAGATTTCGTCGCGGCGCCACACCAGCGGCGTGACGATCGTCGCCAGCGTCTTGGGGAGCTGATGCCTGCGAACGCGCGCGTGCGGCATCGCTTCGAGCACGGATTCCGGCATCAGCGCGATGCCGGTGCCGGAGACGACGCACGCGATGATGGCGTGGTAGGAGCTCAGTTCCAGAACCCGCGTTCCCGCCAGCCCGCTGCGCCCGAACCAGCGTTCGAGGATGCGGCGATAGGCGCATCCGGTCGGGAATGAAATGACGGAAGCGTTCTCGAGGTCCCGCGGGTGCTTGATCTCCGGGTGGTCGAGTTTGGAGATGAGGACCAGCTTTTCCGGGAACACCGGCGCATGCTGCAGCGAACCGGCGGGCGGCTCGGCGGTGAAGGCCGCGTCGAGCCGGCGCTCGATCACGGCATTGACGAGGAAATCGTTGGTGCCGGTCGTCAGCTCCAGGCGAACCTCGGGATAGCGCGCGTGGAAATCGCCGAGCAGGCGGGGCAGGCGGCTTGCTGCCGTGCTCTCGAGCGAACCGAGCTTGAGGACACCGCGGGGTTCCGATCCCGATAGGGCGATGCGCGCCTCTTCCGAAAGCTGGAGGATCCGGTCGGCGTATCCCAGCAGCAGCTCGCCCGTTGGGGACAGGTGCATGCGATGCCGGTCCCGGTGAAACAGCGTCGCCCCGATGGAACTCTCCAGGTGCTTGATCCGCGTCGTCACGCCCGAGGGCACGCGATGGAGCTTTGCCGCGGCGCGGGTGATGCCGCCTTCGTCGACCACCGCCTTGAAAATCTGCAAGTCGGAAAAATTCACGGGGCACCCGCTTCACGAAATGAGAACGTGTTGAGCTCAATTATTCAATATTTGAGAATGACGTTCAAGCCTAGGCTCGGGGACATGAAAGCCCCCACGCCCACGACGTCCGCCGTCTCCGCAGTTCTCGTTGGAATGCTCGGTCTCGCCGGCGCGATGGGGATCGGGCGCTTTGCGCTGACGCCGGTCATGCCGCTGATGCAGCATGACGCCGGCTTGGACATCCGTCAGGCAAGCTGGCTCGCCACGGCGAACTACGTCGGCTATCTCGCCGGCGCGCTGACCTGCATCGTGATGCCGCCGCGGCCGACCGTGGCGATCCGCTGGGGCCTGGTGTTCGTCGCGGCATCCACGCTGGCGATGGGATTGACGCGCGCGGAATTCGCGTGGGTCGCGTTCCGGTTCATCGCGGGCGCCGCGAGCGCCATGGTGCTTGTCGGCGTGTCCGCCTGGACGATGCCTGTTCTCACGCGTCTCGGGCGCGAGCAGTGGGCGGGGCGCGTGTTCGCCGGCGTCGGCGTCGGCATTGCGCTGACCGGGCTCGTGAGCCTGGTCGCGGCAATTGGCGGGTGGGGCTCGCAATCCAGCTGGCTTCTGCTCGGATCTCTGGCGGCCGTACTTTTGCCGCTCGTCTGGCGACCGTTGGCGGCCGACCAGACAGCCCGTGACGTTTGCGGTCCTGGACCGGGTCGAGGATTCGGGAAAGACAGCCTGATCGCCGCCGCATGCTATGGCGCGTTCGGCTACGGCTACATCATCCCGGCGACGTTTCTTCCCGCGTTTGCGCGCGGCGCTTTCAACTCTCCCGTCATCTTCGGCCTGGTGTGGCCGGCGTTCGGTCTGGCGGCCGCGCTGTCGACCCTGGTTGCGGCTGCTGTGGATCCCCGCATTTCACCGCGACGGCAGTGGATCTACGCGCAATGGCTCCTCGCAGCCGGCGTCGTCGCGCCGCTGCTCGCGGTCAACGTGACCACGTTGACGGTGGCGGCCGTCTGCGTGGGCGGCAGCTTCATGGTGATCACCATGGCCGGCATCAAGGAGGCGCTGCGGCTGGGCGGCACGCAAGGGTCGCGGGTTGTCGGATTGATGACCGCGGGCTTTGCGACGGGGCAGATCGCGGGACCGGTCGCGGTGAGCCTGTCCGGGCAATCGAGCGGGTTCCCCGTGGCTCCGAGCTTGGTCGCGGTGCTGGGCCTGGTGATCAGCAACGGTGTTCTGATCGCGGGAGATCTTCGATCCCGGCCGGCTTCGTGATACCGGCCGGAAAAGGCGCCGCGGGCCGCCGGCGCCGGCTGATTAGTGCCGGGTCATGGACGTGCCGCCGACGATCCGGATGTTCAGCCGGCTGATCAGCGCAGCGCGTTGCGCCTCGGCGGTGCGCAGCGATTGCGAAAACTGGTTCGCGGTCGAGGTGTTGGATCCGTAGGCGACCACCCCGCCGAGCACGGCCGCGAGACCGGCGATCAAGGTGATGGGGCCGGAGGTGCTGACGCCGAGCACGGTTACGGTCACGAGAACCGCGCCGAGCGCGATCGAGGCCCTTGCCGCCAGCGCGACCTTGCGGCACCGCTCGAGCGATGCTGCGAGTTCCTCGATGCGCGCCTCCAACTCGGCGATCTGGTCACGGGGGTCTTCAGGCCCGCCGTTGTCGTCGGGGAACGTCAACGAGCCCTCGCGGTTTGGGTGCCAATCAAGGTTCGGCGCGATCAGGACGCCCTGCGCGCGCGCCCGGGACTCACGTCGGGCTCTGCGCGCTCACGCACAGGCGCGCGCCGATGGTGTCGAGGATGAGCAGGTGCGCGGCATCGACGATGTCGTCCATCGACGAGGTCGTCGCGAACATCGCCATGGCGCGGTTGCAGATCTCGTTGCGCGTCGGCAGATGCGGCAGGTGCAGGTTGGCGAGCACGCTCGCCGCGCGCTGCTGGGTCGCGGAGATCTTCTCGCGAAGCGCCGCGAGCGTCGCGCCGTCGAGCGCCGCGCTGACGGCGACCGCAAGCCCTTCCGGATGGTAGCTCTCGGCGAGCTGCGCGGCGGCGCGGCTGATGATGCGCGAGCCGAGCCGGTGCTCGTTGCGCACGACGGCCTTGGGCGGATATTTCAGGTCCCACACGATACCGACCAGGGAGAGCCCCTTGAGAACGTAGAAGGTCGGATCGTACTCCCACCACTTGAAGCCCTGGCGGACGCTGCTCTGATAGGCGTGGTGGTTGTTGTGCCAGCCTTCGCCCATGGTGAAAAACGCCAGGAACCAGTTGTTGCGGGAGTCGTCGCCGGTCAGATACCGCTTGCGGCCCAGCACGTGGGCGAGCGAGTTGATGCAGAACGTGCCGTGGTAGACGAGCACCGTGCTCCAGAAGAAGCCGACGAACAGCCCGGGCCAGCCGGCGACGAGGAAACACAGGATCGCCAGCACGAATGCGGGTACGAGCTCGTAGCGGTGCAGCCACATCAGTTCGGGATAACAGGCGAAATCGGCGATCTTCACGAAGTCGGTGGCGTCGTGCCGGCGGGCGAAGATCCAGCCGAGATGGCTGTAGACGAAGCCCTTGTGCCGCGGCGAATGCACGTCGAACTCGGTGTCCGAATACAGGTGATGCTGGCGGTGCTTTTGCGCCCACCACAGCACGCTCTTCTGCGCCGTGCTCTGGCACATCACCGCGAGCACGAACTGAAACCACCGGCTGGTGGAATAGGAGCGGTGCGAGAAGTAGCGGTGATACCCGGCCCCGATCGCGAAGATGCGCACCCAGTACAGCGCGACGCAGATCACCAGCGCCTGCCAGGTGACGCCGGACCAGATCGCGCCGAAGCAGGCGAGGTGGACCAGGATGAAGGCGATCGACGACGGATACATGATGTCGTCATGGGTATCGTCGTTCAGGTCGGGATGGGCCGGGTCGGAACCGATGTGAGCGTCTGTCATGGGGCGAGGCGTTCTTCGAGAGATCCGGGGGCGATGTGTGATCGCATAAATCGTTCAAACCTCGCAAGTCCACCCCCGACCGCAGCCGCCGGGGTCGCCGTGTCGGCGGGTCGTTGTGTTCGCGGGCCGCTGCGTTCGTGGCGCGAGCCCCCAGGGGTACATCCGCAGGGAACCGCGATTCTGCATGCGGGAGACAGCCCGCATATAAGCCCGGAAATCCCGGTCAAAATGCGGCGAAACGCCGTCTCCCGGCCGACCCCGTGCTGCGGCGCGGCGGGCGGCCGGGAGGCTCCGGCCGCCCCTGAGGCGGGGGTGCTCGCTAATGCACGATCATCCAAGTGAACACATAGGCCTGCAGCATCACGAGGATGCCGACGAGGCAGGCGAGCACGATCGAATGCCAGAACACGAAGCGCAGGATGGTGCCCTCGTGTCCGAACCAGTTCGTCGCCGTGGAGGCGACGACGATCGACTGGGCATCGATCATCTTGCCCATGACGCCGCCGGAAGAATTGGCGGCGCTCATCAGGATCGGCGACAGGCCGAGCTGCTCGGAGGTGATCTTCTGCAGGTTGCCGAACAGGATGTTGGAGGCGGTGTCCGAGCCGGTGAGCGCGACGCCGAGCCAGCCGAGCAGCGTGCCGAAGAAGGGATAGAGCACGCCGGCACCGGCGAAGGCGAGGCCGAGGGTGGCGTCGATCCCGGCGAGCCGGGTCAGCGTGCCGATCGCGAGCATCGCCGAGATCGTGATCAGCGAGTAGGCGCACAGCTTGATGGTGCGTCCGTAGGTCGACGCCATCTGCAACGGCGAGAAGCCCATCACGAAGCCGGAGATGACGGCCGCGATCAGCATGCCGGAGCCGGTATAGGAGAGCCAGGTGAACGAGAACACCGCGCCTTCCTTGACCGGCGCCGTCACCACCGGCGGCACCTTGTTGATCATGTTGTGCAGCTCCGGCACCGGGAAATTCCAGGTCGCCCACGGATTGACCGTGCCCTTGAACCAGTTGGTGCCCCAGATCAGCAGGACGATGCAGACGATGATCCACGGCGTCAGCGCCGCCCACACCTGCGCGTCGGTCGGCTTGGTGGTCGCGGCGGGCTCCGGCGGCGGCATGGTGGCGGCGGAATCGTCGCGGGTGCGCAGCGCCGGCGACAGCCACAGGGTCTTGGGGCGCCAGATCTGCAGGAAGCCGATCAGGCAGGCCATCGATATCAAAGAGGCGCCGATGTCCACGATCCACGGATTGATGAAGTTCGAGATCACGAACTGCGGGATGGCGAACGACAGGCCGGTGACGAGGATCGCCGGCCAGATTTCCATCATGCCGCGCCAGCCGGCGAACGCCCACACCACCCAGAACGGGACGATCAGCGAGAACAGCGGCAATTGCCGGCCGACCATGGCGCCGAGCAGATAGGGGTCGAATCCGGTGACGCTTGCGAGGCCGGCGATCGGCGTGCCGAGCGCGCCGAAGGCGACCGGCGCGGTGTTGGCGATCAGCGACAGGCCGGACGCGGCGAGCGGCGAAAATCCGAGACCGATCAGGATCGCGCCGGTCACCGCGACCGGCGTGCCGAAGCCGGAGGCGCCCTCGAAGAAGGCGCCGAACGAAAAGGCGATCAGGAGGATCTGGAGCCGCCGGTCGGTGGTGACGCCGCCGATGGTGGTCTGCAGGATCTTGAACGCGCCCTTCTCCACCGTCAGCCGGTAGAGGAAGATGACGTTGAGCACGATCCATCCGATCGGGAAGAAGCCGGTGACGGCGCCGAGCACGGTGGCGCGCAGCGACATCCCCACCGGCATGGTGAAGACCGCGATCGCCACGATGTTGGCGACCACGAGCGCGATCACCGCCGCGATATGGGCCTTGACCTTGTTGGTGGCGATCAGGACGAGCAGCGTCACCACCGGCAGCGCCGCGGCGAGAGTCGACAGCGCCGCGTTCCCGAACGGGTTATAGACTTGATTCCACATGGCTTCCTCCCGGGCCGCCGTGGACTTTCTTGGGGACGAATCCAGTCGGCGGAACTCGCTGTTTAGCGATTTTTTCGACGAATTGCACTTTCCCCGTGCGGTCCCGTCATCACAAATCTCAGATTTTGAAATGGGCCCCGTGGTCAGCGCGTTTGGTGAGCGGGCAACCCCGGGACGGACGACCTAGCCTAGCAGGCCCAGGGGTCGGCGAGGCCTTGGCAAAGCGGCGCTTGGCCACGCCCTTGTATTGGCACGATTGCCCCTCGCCGGCGCCGTGGTCGAGCGCGACGGCTCACGCCTGGGGCAAGCGTCGGTTCGCCTCCGGCGCCGACGACCCCACCGGCAGTCTCACCAGCCAGGTGACGCGCAGCTTCACCGGCCAGTTGACGCACGCCGTTCGATCCTCGCCGGCTCGGCGATCCGCCTCAGTGCCGCGCCGGCGCGACATCCAATCCGATCAGGCCGGAGCGCGCGATCGCCTCGGCGATGAGGCCGCTGCGCCGTGCCTCGTCGAGCACGGCATCGACCTCGTGGAGCAGGGCCTGGTGGCCCTTGGGAACGATCACCGACTGCTCGACGCCGTAGAAATTATCGGGCAGCAGGCGATAGCCCGGATTGTGCGCCGCGATTTCGGTCAGGCGCTGGCGGTTGGTGCCGTAGGCGTCGCCGGTGTGATCGGCGAGCCATTTCGGCACGACGTCGAGATTGCCGGTGTTATTGCGCTTGAGCTCCGCCGCCTTGAGCGCGCGGCTGAGATAGAGGTCGCCGGCGTCGCGCTCGGTAACCCCGACATGGAGGCCCGGCTTGTCGACGTCGGCGACCGACCGGATCGCGGAATCGGCGGGCACGAGGTAGGTGTTCTGGGCGAGCGAATACGGCGCCGAGAACTCGACCTCCTTGGCGCGGTCGGGGTCGAAGGCGAGCAGCCCCATGTCGGCTTCGCCGTTCTTGAGGCTCGCCAAAACGCCGGCCGGACCGGCGACGCCGGTGATCTTGACCGGTACGCCGAGATGCTTGGCGATGGCGCGGGCGACGTCGGCGCCGGGGCCGCGGACCTCGCCGGTCTTGGGATCCACCGCAGCCTGCACCGGGTTGGTCGCGATATAGGTCACGCGCAGCGTGCCGGTCGGAACGCGGTCATCGGCCCGCGCAGCGGCACCGACGAAAGCCGCGGCGCCGAGACAAGCCGTCGCCAGCGACAAGGTCAGAAACCCGCCCGCACGTTTTCCGCGTCTCATCTGTCGTCCTCACGTGGCGGCCGCGCCGTACGGCCGATGTCGCGGCCGAGATTCCCACATCGCCGCGCCGATTGCGAGGGCGTCGGCGGTGGTCTGTCGGGCGCGACGGAAGCAATCCCACGCCCGTCAACCATGTCCCGCATTCGCCGTGGCGATGCCCAACATGCGCCCGGTCGGCATGGTCCCTGCTCGGAGCGCGAAGGTCCGCCCGGAGAAGGCGGGCAGGCGTCCCGCTTTGAGACAGCGCGGGGCGCGTGGGTGGGCATCGCTGCGCGACATGAGGCCATGAAGCATCCGCTGTCCCAGGAGCTGTACGATTATTGGAACGAGCGCCGCGACGGCCGCACGGCGCCGGAGCGCGGCGATATCGATCCCGCCGCGATCAAGCGCGTGCTCGGCGACAGCTTCGTGTTGTCGATCGAGCCGGGCGAGGACGCGCTGTTTCGGGTCGCGGGCACGAGGATCTGCGCGCTGTTCGGCCGCGAGCTGCGCGGCGAGATGTTCGCCTCGATCTGGCAGGACGAGCATGCGCGCCGGATCCGCGAGCTCATCACCCTCCTTGCCGACGAGGAGATCGGCGTCGTCGCCGGCGCCGGCACGTTCGCCAAGGGCGACCTGGGTTGCCCGCTCGAGCTGACGCTGCTGCCGCTGTCCCATCGCGGACGAAGCGGCCGGCGCATGCTCGGGGCACTCCTACCGATCGAGCGGCCGTTCTGGCTCGGCATCTGGCCGGCGCAGAAGCTGGACCTCGGGGTCGTGCAATTCATCGGCGCCGACATCTATGCTGCCCCGAAGCGCGGCCATGCGGCGTCGCGCATCGCGCTGCGGCTGCGCGGTGCGCTCACCGTGATCGATGGCGGCAAGCCGTGAGCGGGGACGCCGGGGCCGAGGCGAACCAGCGCTGCGGCGACGGAGGTTCGCCGACGATCGAGCGCAAACGGTGGATGCGGAGATCTCCGCCGAGGTCGTAGACCTCATCGACCGGTCCACCACGCCTCGCTACCCTCATGGTCGCGCCACGTCGGTCGCCGGGACGGTGGGGCGGCGCGGGGCGGGAGGCGGGCGGGCTCGCAAAAGGTGTCGCGCAAAAGGTGTCTTCCCTCGGCGTGCCGATGCGGGCAAAATGGTTCCGATCACCAGACTGGCTCCGATCCATTGGGATCGGACACCTCCCAAGCGCTGACGGGGCGGCCCATCGTTAGATTGCTGATACGTTTTTTGCAGCGCCTGCTGATCCTGGCACTCGGCGTTCTCAGTGTCTGGCTGATCGTGTTCGTGTTCCGGGCCGTCGACCAGCGGCTCTACTGGATCCTGGCGCTGAGCGTCACTTACGCCATCGCGGCGTACCTCATCCTGCCGCGTACCGTCCGCATGGGATTGAAGATCCTCCAGCGCAAGAGCGTGCCGAGCTTCACCATCACCGGCGACGGGCTGCCGGGCGATCCCGTCAACATCGTGCTGGTCGGGACGCTCCAGCAGCTCCAGGCCGCCTTCCGGACTGCCGGGTGGGTCGAGGCCGATCGGCTCGGCCTCGCGAGCTCATGGCGCATGGTTCGCGCGTTCCTGTTGAACTCGCCCTATCCGGCCGCCCCGTTCAGCACCCTCTACCTGTATGGACGCGGCCAGGATGTCGGCTTTCAGCGGGCGATCGGCGACAGCCCGCGCAAGCGCCATCACGTCCGCTTCTGGGCCCTGAGCCTGGTTCAGGGCGAGGAGACGCTGGGGACGGCGGGCTTCTGGCTCAACACCGACCGGCCGCCGGAAACGGCCTGCGTCTACTGGGTCGGAGCCGGCACGAGGGATACCGGCTTCTCGCTGACCCGTCTCACCTTCCAGGTCACCCACGCGACCGATGCGGACACCAATGCCGAGCGGGACTACATCGTCGGCCAGCTCGGCGCGCACCGCGTCATCGGCGACGTGAGCTGGTGCAGGTCCGGCGATCCGCTCGGCACGGAGCGCGTCAACCACTACGTCACGGACGGCGAAATCACGCTGGCGAGCTTGCAGATCGGCGCGCAGGTCGAGGGGTGATCCTGGCTTCGGGACCGGCGCGAAGGCGGGGGGTGGACGGGACGCTGCCCACAATCTAGGGCGGTAATTTCTCCGATTGCCCCCGACATTATGAATCATCCCTAACGCGCCGTTAACCTTTGAGGCATAGGTTCGACCCTGAGCCAACAGCTTCGAAAGGGCGATCGGGCACGATGGCAATGCTCGACACAGATCCGGCCTCGGCGCCGCTGACCAGCGAGAACCGGCGCTACCAGCGGGTAAAGGTCGATCTTCTCGGCCGGTACATGCTCGAGGACCGGCGCGAATTCCCCTGCCAGGTGATCAACATGTCACCGGGCGGGCTGGCCCTCATTGCGCCGGCCTGCGGGCGGGTCGGGGAGCGCGTGGTCGCCTATGTCGATCATGTCGGTCGCCTCGAGGGGCTGATCGCCCGCATCTTCCCCAGCGGTTTCTCGATGACGATCGCGGCCTCCCAGCGCAAGCGCGACAAGCTCGCGGCGCAGCTGACCTGGCTCGCCAATCGCCATATTCTCGACATGCCCGAGGATCGCCGCCACGAGCGCGTCAGCCATCGCGACCAGATGGTCACGCTGGTGCTCGAGGACGGCACCCAGGAGCAATGCGCGATCGTCGACCTGTCGGTGTCCGGCGTTGCGGTGGTCAGCCGCCACCGGCCGCCGATCTCCTCGGCGGTGCGGGTCGGCAAGGCGCCGGGCAGGGTGGTCCGCCACCTCGACAGCGGCTTTGCCGTCGAGTTCTCGCGGACGCTCGCCCCCGACGTTCTCAAGTCGGCGGTAGCGCCCCCCTGACCTGAGCCGACCGCCGGCATGCCGATGAGGGCCGCTTCGGCCCTTTTTTGTTGTCCGGGCGCCGGGGCGGAACGCTTCCGAACAGTCCGACACTTCTCGTGCGCGTGGAGCGTCCGGCGCCGCGCCGGCGATGCCCTTCACAGCCCGCCTCACACACCCGCGCGTCGTCGCGATCCGCCGGCTCGTCGGGGCCGGGAAGGCCGGCAAATGTGGTTAATCAACCTCGCCTAAAACCGCTCGCATTTTATTCAAGTATAGCTCAATAGCGATTCAAGTATTCGCGTGCAGTTTAGCGGCACTACAAAGTATTTGTGCGAAATATAGCTCCGACGACGCGGGAGGGGCTGAGCATGAATACGAACACTCCGAGAGGACGGTCTTTGGCGGCGGCCCTGGTGCTGGCGGCGCTGGCGCTGGCGGGATCGCCCTCGGCCCAGGCCCAGAGTGACGACGCCCCCCTCTACATCCAGGTGTCCGAGACGGCGCGCTCGCCGATCGGCTGGGTCGAGTTCTGCGCCTCAAATCCCGGCGAATGCACCGCGAACCCGTCGGCCCCGCGCGACATCGTCCTCACCCCGAAGGCCTTCAAGGACCTCGCCAGCGTCAACCATTACGTCAACGAGACCGTCAAGCCGCTCACCGACCTCGAGCACTGGGGCACCATCGAGAAGTGGTCCTACCCCGACGACGGCTACGGCGACTGCGAGGACTATGTCCTGCTCAAGCGCCGGCTGCTGATCCGTGCCGGCTGGCCGCGCGAAGCGCTCCTGATCACCGTGGTGCGCGACCGCAAGGACGAGGGCCACGCGGTGCTGACGGTGAAGAGCGATCGCGGCGAGTTCATTCTCGACAACCAGGCCGAAGAAATCCTGCCGTGGTCAGAGACCGGCTACCGCTTCGTCAAGCGGCAGTCCCAGCGCGACCCCAATGTGTGGGTCTCGCTCGGCGATCCCCGCCCGGCACCGTCCACCGTCGCCCACCAGCGGCACTAAAGAGTTTTTGCGACCCCGCGACCGGTCATATCCCCCCACCCCGTCCCCAGACCGGTACGCGCGCGGGCGGCCCTCCCCCAGGGCCGCCCGCATTTTTTTTATATGCGTCGGCGCGAGGACATGCATCTTTGTGCAAAACGGGGGGACGGCTCCGGCTATCGGAAATGCCGCCGCAAGATCAGCGCCAGCTCCTTCGGAGCGCGAGGTCCAGCCAACGATCGACCATCGCGGCCGGCGCATCCGCCGAGGCGGGAACGTGGCGCATGGCATCGTGAATCCCGCGCGCAAAGCCTGCCTGGTAGGGCTTGGCCCCCGCGGCCATCTTGAAATCGGCACACGACGGTACCCGATCGGATGCTCCTCTGATCGAACGCCATCCGGCGGCATACCCCTCATTGAACGCGTGCATCGGCATCGAATTTGTCTTCCCCTCGGGCTTTCGCCGAAAGCTAAAGGGCGCCGCTTAACGCTCGGGAATGCCGAGGTGTAGGGTTTGATTCAATTTCAGAGCCCGATGACGAAGTGGAACCCCATCGGCAACCTCGATGGGGGTCTCCGGGGTCTCCATCGACCGACGCCCAACGCCTTGCGGCTTTCGCTGGACGATTTCAGGGTATTTCGCCAGCGGTTCGCGACAACCCGACTTGGCCGGGCGGGCTACGCACAACTTGGAAATGGCGCGCGCCGGACCGCCTGCACTTTCAGGCGCTGCATTCACGCGTTCCGCACTTGTCAGCCTCGGCCTTCGTTCTTTTCGCGCGACGGACCCGAATTGAAAGCGCCGAGGGCGGAGAGTGCGACCCGGACGAGTTCCGCCTGGCTGTGGGTTCCGGTGCGGGCGAAGGCATTTTTGAGGTGAAATCGGACCGTGTTCATCGTGATCCCCGTCCGCTCGGCATACTCTTTCAGCTCGACGCCCTCCAAAATCGCCTCGACTACCCTGGCGGCGCCAAGGGTCAGATTGAGCAGGTCGGCGATCTGCTGGGTGCGCGGGATCAATCGAAGCGTCGGATCGTGAATGGCGTAGAGAATGCCCTGAAGTGAATTCGCAAACAGGCGACTGCCGGATGGCAGCCGCGACACCAGGATGACGTAAGGCAGGCAACCCGATGGGCGCGGAACACGAACAAAACCGCCGGGCCCGCCGCGCGCGACGTCGGCCTCCAACGCGGTGAGCCGCCTCGCAGCCGTGCAATCGGCCACGACCGGACGTCCGCGCCGATCGAGGCCCAATCCGTCGCGCGCTGCGGCGAAGGCGCACGCCGCGCGATTCACGAACAGCGCGGGACCCTCGGCGAGCAAACCGACCAGGCCTGTCGGGTTGCGGTCGATGACGTCATCGATCGCCTTTTGACGCGCTTCAAATTGCACGAACTGGTGCCTGATCTGCAGTGCCCTCGTCAGGTGCGGCGTGATCCTCTCGAGGCGCGCCAGGTCGTTGTCGTCGAAGCTCTTGCGATGCAGCCCATGATGGATCGCCAATTGTGCAAACCGTCCGCCATACGAGAACAGCGAACACCCGAGCGCGCTGTCGATCCGGTTGGGGAGCAGGAACTCGTTGAGGAAGGGGTTGCGGCGTCGATAATCGGGCGAGAACAATTGGTCGGTGTTGCAGACCTTTCCGGCCGCAGCGAACGCGCGCGGTGCCGGATCGAGGATTGCGTACGGCGCATAGTCTTCCACGAAGTCGTGATCGATGGTGCGGACGCCAATCACGAACTGCCGTTCCGGCTGCGTGGCATCGTGCTCTCCGAGCACCGCCCCGGTCGCATCGAATAGTTCCGCAATGAGCTCGAGCGCGCTCCCGAGCTCCGTCAGGTCGGAGGCACCCGCATAGACCGCGTCGATAATCCGTCCCTCGAGATCGGCGCTTTTTTTCATCCGCGACCCTTCGGCATGCAGCGTGCATTTTTTGTGCCGGCTGGCAGAGGGAAACACTGGTGGGTGGTGGGTTTAATGCGGAGAAACGGTTGGGCGATAGTCGAAGTGTCCGCGTATCATTTTGGTTCCGCGCCCCATACTACCTAAACGAGTGGCGCGGCGAATCCAATTACCCGGCAAGGTGTGAGGGCCTGATGACGCTGCGGCGTCGGCATTTTTCGCCGTCCGCGCGCACCCCACCCATGAGGGCTCCATGAATATGAGATCAGCGGAGGTTCGCTTCGTTGCCTACGTTCCGGCCGTGTCGTCGGTCGTCATGATCATGCTTCTGTGTGCGCTGATTATTTCGCTTTTATACGGCATCGGAGCGCCAATCACATTCGAAGGCGCCGTCCCGCCTTGAGTGGCATCATCCGATGATCGGATTCGATAAGTCGGAATTTCGTGACGCTCTGCGTCGTCGAGACGACCGCGTAACTTACGTGGCGTGGCGGCGTGGCGTTGTTGTCTTTTACGGGGCGATCATACTGCTGCTCGCAGCGGTATGGCTGGCGAGCCGTGGTTTCGGCTAAAGCAAGACGGGCGATGGCGCCAATGAGAGCCGCACTGAAAGAGGCCGAGAAAACCTGTTTGGAGGCGGAAAATCGCTGCCGGTGGAACCGCGCGCACTCTCGCGCGACCGATTAAACGATTTGCGTGAAGTGCTTTTAGTCGCCGTCGATGGCGTCGGGCTCCATACGAGCGGCTGTCTCGATCGGCGCCCTGGTATGGATGGCGGCGGGATCGCAGTGCGGCGGGTGGCGCGCTAGTTTCAGCGCGCCGCCCGCCGTGGTCAGCGACCCCACGAGATCGTCCGTGTCACCCTGCCAGATCGTCCGCATTGATCTTCTTCACGCCGGCCTTTTCCATGGCCGTCCAGGCGGCGGCCAACGAGCCTTTGGCGTCGATGCCGCGCGAGGCGTCGTCGATCACATAGGTCTGGAAACCCGAGTGCTCGGCGTCCATGGCCGTCCAGGCGACGCAGAAATCGGTGGCCAGGCCGGCGACGAAGACCCGGGTCAGGCCGCGCTCTTTGAGATAACCGGCAAGCCCGGTCGGGGTCTTGTGGTCGGCCTCGAGGAAGGCGGAGTAGCTGTCCATGTCCTTGTGGTAACCCTTGCGGACCACGAGTTCGGCCTGGGGAATCGAGATGTCCTTGGAGATGTCGGCGCCGGAAGTGCCCTGGACGCAGTGGTCGGGCCACAGCATCTGGTCGCCGTAGCCGAGCTTGACCACTTCGAACGGCGATTTGCCGGGATGCGCGGAGGCGAACGAGACGTGCCCCGGGGTGTGCCAGTCCTGGGTGAGCACCACGTGGGAGAACTTCTTGGCGATCTTGTTGATGAGCGGAATGATCTGGTCGCCGTCCTTCACCGCCAGGCTGCCGCCCGGCAGGAAGCAGTTCTGCACGTCGACGACGATCAGGACGCTCTTGTCGTCGATCGGGATGGTGCCGGCCGCGCGGGCGAGCGTCATGGGCGCGAGCAGTCCGCCCAGTCCACTGCCCAGTCCGGCCACCGCGCTGCCGAGTATCCCGCTGAGCATGCCGCCAACAACCTGGCGCCGATCGAGTTGTGTCATAGCCAATCCTCCGTGATCCGGCTTTGGTCGAGTCCGTTGATGAGGTGTCGAGCCTGATCGCGCAAGCCTGATTTTCAAGCCCTTTTCACGCGCGCGATCTTCCGGCCCGGCAAAAACCAGGCCAGTCGAGACCCCGACGGTCGAAGTGGGCCCGGGGCCGGTCGGCCGAAACGGGATCAATCGAGCGCGGCGGTCGAACATTGGCCGCGACGGTGCCACGATGTCGCGGCGGCTTTCATTTGTCGATCGGCTTCCCACATTGGCGCGACTTGTTCCCACGCGAACAGGAACGAAGCGCGGCGAGGCCGCGTTGTCCGTGTTCGTTTCCCGACGCAGAAAGCGCGGACATGCAGGACCGTTCGGACGATTTCAGAGACAGCTTTTATTACCGCGCGATCCGGACCCGGATCGGAGCGGCTCTGCAGGTCCAATACGATCTGGCGAAGCCGCTCCCGGACCGGATCAGCGATCTGCTGTCGAAGCTCGACCAGGCTGATGCCGCCCGTGTCCGGGACGAATCGGAACGGTCGGGACATGCCGGAGACAAAAACCGCGCCGGCGTTCGCAAGCCGGAAACCGGCGAGCGGTGATCGCCGCGCCATGTGCCGGCACTCCCGCGGCTCCCCAGAAGGTACTTAAGCCGCACGCATAGGCGGCACAAAAATCCGGCACCATCAGCCGGGCGCAAAAAAAACCGCGGCGGATCGCTCCGCCGCGGCGCTGTTTTCGAGGTCGTACCGGCTCAGTCGGCGAGCGGGCTCGGGCGCATCTGCACTTTGTAGAGCTTCGGCGAGTTCTGGATGCCGCCCTCGTTGTGGAACGGGGTGCGGCTGCCGAACGTCGTCCAGATGCCCTTGCCCTTCCAGCCGGCATTGGGATCGTCGATGCGGCCGTCGACGTTCTTGGAGAAGAAGCCCATCGGATAAGGAACCCGCAGGGTCACGAACTTGCCGTCGACGATCGCGGTGAGGGACTCGCCGCCATTGGTCGAAGCGATCGGCACGTTCTTGCCGAGGCCGAGCGTGTTCTCGCGGTCGACCCAGATATAGTAGGCGTGCTGGGCGCTACCCTTGTCGGTCACGCCCTGGAACTGCGGGCCGGGGAATTTGTAGAGCGTCCAGCCCTCCGGGCACATCTTGCCGGTGACGGCTTCCGGTCCCTTGATCTCCGCCTTGCACTTCTTGCGGTCGAAGCTCGCCATGTGGCCGCTGGAGAGCACCGTCCACACGACGCCGTCGGTGGTGAGATCGAGGCCGCGCGATCCGTAGCCCTCGTCGGGCGGCAGGAACAGCTCGGCGAGCGCCGTCTGGGTCGGATCGGATCCCGGAATGAAATGGATGATGTAGCCGGGCTGATCGAGCCGCGAGAAGCCGACATCCATCGACTGACCCCAGATGGTGTCGTCGACGGTGCTCGCCTGCACGCCGTAGAACGCCGCCATCACCCGCTTGTCCTTGGCGGGGTCGAGCGGCTGGTTGGCCTCGACATAGGCGTCGCGCTTCCCGTTGCCGTTGGTGTCGACGATGATCGGCGTCCAGCCCTGCGACTTCTTCGCGTCGCCGGTCGCCAGGTACTCCTTGGTGTTGAGCCAGCCGACCACGCCGCTCTGCGGGCCGCCTGCGCTCGTCCACAAGGTGTGGTTGGCGTCGTGGGCGAAGTTGAGGTGCTGGGTGGAGAAGCAGGTGTCGATGAGCGACCACTTCTCCGTCTTGGGATCGTAGAACGAGAGCTGCCGCCCGGACGCCTTCAGCGGAACGAGCTTCGCCGAGGGATGATCCGATCCTTCCTTGCAGAACGCCGGATTTTCTTCCTCCGGCCGCAGCTTGGCCGTGAACCACACGCGTCCGTCCCCGTCGATCATCGGGTTGTGGATGCTGGTGTGGCTGTCCCAGATCGGGTCGTCGCCCCAGTAGACCGAGGGACCTGCGGTGTTGGTCTTGGTCGACGGCGTCTGCGGGTCGAGATAGGGGTGCTTGATGGTGGTGAAGGTGTTCTTCACCGGGTCGATCACCGGCACCAGGTCGGAGCTCTCCTCCGGCGATCCGTAGATCGGGCCGTTGGCGTTGATGCTCTGATTGTACTTGTCGCTCGCGATCGCGTCGTGGAGGTACTCGCCCTTGACGCCCCAGTCCCACATGCTGATCACGACGTTGCGCTCGATGCCCTGCGGCCGCTCCGGCTTGGAGGACGGCAGCTCGCCGGCCGCGATGCGGTCGGTCCAGTCGGCGTAGAGGTCGATGCCCTTGTCCGGTCCGAGGCGTGCGATGGCGATCGCCATGTTGGCCATGGCCTGGCCGGATTGGAGACGGCGCTCCCACGCCTCATGGGAGTTCTTGAAGGTGCCGAGCTTGGGCGACAGCGTGCGGACGCCCTTCGAGCCCACCGCGTGGCAGCTCTGGCAGGAGTTCTTCACGGTGTCGATCCAGGCGCCTTGCGTCTTCATGAAAGGCGGGATGCCGTTGCCCTTGGGGCCGGTGCCCGGAAACTCGCTCGCGGCCGGGATCTTTAGCATCGAGTACCAGTACATGCCCGGATAATATTCCGCGGCGGCGGCCGCCGTCGGCGCCGGCGTCGCGGTCAGGTTGACGAGCTTGCCCGGGGCGCTCGTCACCTTCGGCGAATCGACGAGCCCGTAGCCGCGCACCCACAGGGTGTAATTGGCCTTGGGAAGATCCGGGACCACGTAGCGTCCCTGATCGTCGGTGACCACCATCTTGGCGAACTTGGTGGGGAGGTCGACGGTCTCCGCGATCACCCACACGCCCGCTTCCGGGCCGTTGGGCCCGGTGACCACGCCGCCGATGTCGTCGCCGTCGATGGTGACGGCGGCGCTCTGCTGCGCGCGCAGCTCGGTGGGCGCCACCGCTGCGAGAGCGAGAACGGCCGCCGCGGCGCTGAGATACAGCGCTTGTTTGATTTTCATGAGAGCTCCTTTGAGGACCGGCGTGCAAGGCGCTTCGGGATCAAAACCGCAACTCGGCCAGAATGCCGGACGCGCCCGAAAAAGTGACTTGAGAACCGGTTGTTTCCTGACCTGTTGGTGTCTGACCGTCGTTTGCGAATCGCTATCAGCCAATACCGGGATCGGGCTGACCAAAGCCCGGACTGGCCGATCGAGATGTTCCGATTATGTGTCCGGATGATCCCTGGATCGTCGTCACATTAGCAAGTATCGCTGCGGGGCGTAAGCGGAAAGCGGCGGCGGTCAGGCGAGCCGCTTGAGCCCTTGCGCGTATTGCTTCCACCGCCGCACGTAGATGTCGGCGCCTGCGGCAATCTGCGCGGCGGCCTTTTCGTCGAGCGTGCGAATCGCGCGCGCCGGAGACCCGACGATCAGCGCGTGGTCGGGAAACGACTTTCCTTCGGTGACGAGAGCCCCGGCGCCGACGATCGAGTGGGCGCCGATTCGTGCGCCGTTGAGCAGGATCGCGCCCATCCCGATCAGGCTGTGGTCGCCGACGGTGCAGCCGTGCATCACCACGTTGTGGCCGATGACGCAGGCGCGCCCGATGGTGAGCGGGAAGCCGGGATCGGTGTGCATGGTGGAATTGTCCTGGACCTGCGAGCGCTCGCCGATCTCGATCCATTCGTTGTCGCCGCGCAGCACCGCGCCCCACCAGACGCTCGCCTCCGATTTCAGCCGCACGCGCCCGATCACGGCGGCGGTGTCGGCGACCCAGTACTGTCCGTCCGCCGGAAACTCCGGTCGCGCGCCGTCGAGTTCGAATATGGCCATGCTTTACTCCTGAACCGCTTGCATTCCTTGAACCGCGTGCACCCTGAAACCGCCTGCACTCCTGAGCACTCCTGAAACCGTGTGCATACCGGGAAGCGACGGCCGATCTGCCTGCGCTAGCGCGGGCGCGGCGAACTTGCCACGCTCGCTCGGCCTTGGCGAGATACGGAAAAACATTTGCATCCGCACTTCGGGCGGTCCGGGAAGGCGGATACCTTTCAGGTTTTTAATTCAGGCGACGAAGTGCTCCAGCGCTTCGAGCATCATGATCACCAGCGTGCCGGAGATCATGCTCCAGAAGCCCGCGGCGACGGTCGCGAACAGCAGCACGTCGCCGCGCCGGTGGCGGCGGACGCGGCGGCGCAGCGCATTGCGCATGATGATGAAGGGAGCCGCGAATGCGAGCAGCGGCACCGCGGCGAAGGTCGCCGGCGCCGGCCCGCGACGCAGCAGCCGGAACGACGCCGGCCGCCGCGTGATCGCCTGGTAGCCGGTCGCAACCATGCCGGCGACGGCGAAGCCGATCGCGAAGACGAGCAGCAGCTGCACGATTTCCGGCGGCATGATTTCGGACGAAAGGATTTCCGGCGACATGAGCTTCCCCGCGCACGACGCCTAAGCTGCCCGATCGCCGCGGCGCGCGCCATGCGATCCTTAAGAAAGGGTTAACGCGGGGCGCGCGACGGACGCATGGCCACGGCGCGCTGCGTGGCCGTGCGGCGTTCTTCTCGAACGCAGGTTTCAAGAAGCGAAGACGCGACGCTAGTGCCAGCCGGGCACGCCGTCCACGCGCATCGTCTCCAGTTCGGGCAGGTCGAATCCGAAGTGCTCCGCGACCAGCGCACGCAGCGCTTTGCGGTCCGCCAGCTGGGCGGATTGGGCGACCCCGTTGCGAATGATCTGGACGCCTTGGTTCATGACGTTGACGCGGCCGTCCTGGATTACGGCGCTCGCGAGAATGTTGTGCGTGAAAAAGGAGGCCCGATGAGTGGCGATGAAGTAATTCATCATCTCGAAATCGACGGGGTATTCCTCTTCCATGGTCGAGATCCAGCCGTACGTCTGTTCGCCGTCGCGGGCGACCTTGAGAAGCCAATCTTTGCCGTCGCGGACCAACTGGTGGGTGGGCGCGTCGGTGGGCACGGGCGTGCCGTCGATCGGAATCGGGACGGGGCAGGCGAACGGGCCGAAGCCGGGGTCGATGACATAGGTGGCGCCGTCGCTGGTGACGGTGAGAAACATGTGCTGGCGCACGCTTTCGTGGCGCGGTTCGAAGAGCAGCACGCGGGAGGCGTGCCTGACCGGGGCGAAGCCGATCGCTTCGAGAGCGGCGTGCATGAGGCATGCGTGCTCGAAGCAATAGCCGCCGCGCCGGGCGGTCACGAGCTTGGCTTGCAAGCTCTCCGGATCGAGCAGGATGGGACGGCCGAGGAGGACGTCGAAGCTTTCGAACGGGATGCTGGCGGTGTGGGCGCGCAGGATGCCGGCGAGGGTATCGTAATCCGGCGTGCGCGGCCCGTCGTAGGCGATGCGCGCGAGATAGGCGTCGAGGTCGAAGGGCTGTCCCACCTGATGCGGCCTTTTGCGTAGTGTTCAACACGGCTGCGGTCGTAGGCGGTGACACAGGGGATGACAAGGCAACGGCGGTATTCAACCTGCGCGCCCGTCGCTGCGCGAAGCGAAAGTGCGGAGCGGATATTCATCTCGTTCCCGACCGCGACGGGGATCACGCTTTTGCGTGCGTGTTCAGTCGCGATCCCCGCACGGCCATGCTCCCTGGACGCCGTCACGGAAGCCGCTGCAACCGAAGCGGGGGAAAACTAACGATTGCACGCTCTTCCTGGTTGTATTTTACACCGTCCGCCCTATGTTGCTTCGCGTTGCTCGTATGAAAAAAAATTAGGGGAGGTGTCCGATGCCAACGCAGGTCGTCGTGCGTCCCGGGGTCGACAGCGCGTTCATCGCGTGGCGCGCACCGTTCATCGCTGATTGCCGCGGATTTGCGCTGACCCGCCGCGTAAAGCGGGCGGCCGGCAGCGCGCCGAGCCCGGAAACGAAAGGGAGCGAAGACGGTTTTGCGATCGAAGCGGTGTCGAGTTGGGTAGGTTTCGCGAACGGGCCGAAACTCGCGCCCGGCACCCGCAAACCGACGACGGACTGGCCAATTCAAAAATATTTATGGTCGGATTTCATGGTCAACCCGGGCGATCAAGTCGCCTACCGCGTCACCCCCATGATCGGCGCAGCAGGCGCTTTGAGCGAGGACGAGGCGAACGCCTCCTCCTGGAGCGAGGTCGTCGAGATCGGTGCGGAAACCACGGGACGGATTTCTTGCTATTTTAACCGCGGCATCGTCGCGAGCCAATGGCTCGCGCGTCTCCTGCCAAGTGCGCACCCTGACAAGGCACTCCAAACGATCATCGCGACACCCGGCGACAAGATCCGCAACTTCCTCGGGGGGCCCGTGCGCGAGAAGCTCACGGGTCTACTCGCCGAGACGAACAAGAAGAACGGACATGTCTTCGCCGCACTGTTCGAACTCAACGACCCGGAGCTGATCCCGCTGCTGCAGGCGTTCGGCAAGCGCGCGCATGTCGTGCTCGGCAATGGCAGCGTCAAGCACAAGGGCGACGATGAAAATGCCGATGCGCGCGCCGCTATCCGCATGTGCGACGTGCATGACCGCATGACGGCACCACGCGCGCTGGCGCATAATAAATTCCTGGTTATTTGCGACTCACATCAGACGCCGCAGACGGTGTGGACCGGCAGCACCAATTGGACGATGACCGGACTGTGCACCCAGGCGAACAATGCGGTACTCGTGCAAAATCCGGCGCTCGCGCAAGATTATCTCGAGCAATGGAAAAGCCTGGTCGAGTGTGAGGATGCTTCTCCGGCGGCTCTGCTGACGGCGAATGCCACTCCGCGCACGTCGCGCGGGCTCGACGGAACGACGCTTTGGTTTACGCCGATGCACGGTCTGCTCGATCTGGAGCAGGCGGGCGAGATGATCCGCGCTGCGAAGGAGGGCATCCTCTTCCTGATGTTCAATCCGGGCCCGCGCGGCACGTTGTTCAACGACATCGTCGATATCGCCTCGCCGAGCGGCCAGCATTACGATCCCGACCTCTACATTCAAGGCGTGCTCAACCAAGATCCCGGCACCGCGAAGAACCCCGTCACGCTGTTCAATCGCGGCGAGCGTATCGACGCCAACGCCGACGTGGTGCTGCCCGCCGCGATTCCCGGACCGTTCGCCTACTGGGAAAAGGAACTGCTCAAGTTGCCGCGCACCTTCGCGATGGTGCACAGCAAAGTTATCGTCATCGATCCCTATGGGGAGAAGCCTGTCGTGATGACGGGGTCCCATAACATGGGCCCCAAGGCGAGCGGGGTGAATGACGAGAATCTCTTGCTGATAGAAGGCGACGGCGATCTGGCGAGCCAGTACGCAGGGCAAATCATGCAGATCTACAGCCAATATCGCTGGCGGCAGTCCGTGCAGGCACAGCAAGGCAAGCCGGCCTGGGAAGGCCTCGCCGATGACGACACGTGGCAGATCGGTGCGCCAGGGTCGGATGCGGCCGCTGACAAACGCCGCGGGCGGGAGCTCGATTTCTGGTTCGGAAAGTCGGCGGGTACCTGAGCATGCCGGGCAACTGCGTGAAGGTTATGATCATTCGCCACGCCGAGCGGCCGCAGGCGGGCATCGGCGGAGTTTCCGAGGCCGGTGCGATCGACAAGCAGGAACTGACCGCGAGGGGCTGGCAGCGTGCTGGCGGGCTGGTTCGCTTCTTCAACCCCTCGGTTCCTGCCGCGCTGTTGCCGGGACTGGCTGTGCCCGGGGCAATTTTCGCATCACCGGCGACGGACGACAATCCGAGCAGGCGACCGTTGCACACGGTCACGCCTCTGGCCACGGATCTCGGGATGCAAGTCCGCAAGGACTTCGCCGTTCATCAGGAGAGCGAGCTTATGGCCGCGGCGCTGAACGTCGCGACGATCGTGCTGATCTGCTGGCATCATGAACGCATCCAAAAACTGGCGGCTAACCTCGGTAATGAAATCGAACCGTGGCCGGACGAAGTGTTCGACCGCGTGCTCGTCTTCGATCGCGCCGGGGACACGTGGAAGCCGAGCGTGGTCCACCAGCACCTGTTGCCCGGCGACACCTGACCAGGATCGCTCCGCACCGCTTAGGTCACGGCCTCGCCCTGCAACGAGCGCCCCAGCCGGTCCATCAGCAGGCCGGTGCCGTGCTCGCGCGCGCCGGCATCGTCATAGCCGTCGAGAAACGCGCCCTGCTCGGTGACCGTGAGCCGCGTCCCCGCGTCGGTCAGTGCAATCTCGATGGTGGCGAGCGACACCGAGATCTTGCGATCGTCGAGCAGCATCTCGTAGCCGTAGACGAGGCGCTCGTTGGGCACGACGTCGAAATAGACGGCGTCGAACGTCGTCACCAGACCGCTCGGCCAGCGGCCCTTCGCGCGTTCGCGACCGCCGGGGCGTACATCCATCTCGCGTTCGAGCGCGACCCAGCCGGCGCCGCCTTCGAACCAGCGCGCCTTCGCCGCCTGATCCGAAAGCGCCTGGAACACCTGCGTCGGCGATGCGCGAAACGTGCGCTCCAGCGAGAACGTCGCGTGCACCACCGAGGGGGCGGAGTTCATGCCCGCCACCACGCGTTCGAGCTTGTCGAGCGTGGTGCGCCAGCCTTCGGCCGAACCTTCGACAGCGGACAGGAAAGCGGGGTCGTGGATGTCGAAGTTCTGGCGCACGGTCATGCGCGTGCCGTCAGCCGTCTCCTCGAACGTGACGGCGGTGCGGACGGTGAACCGCGTCACGTCGCCAAGGCTGACCGCGGCGGTGAATCCCAGCCGGTCGAGCGGTGAAACCTCGTCGAAGCTGCCGCGCACCCAGTGGTCCTCGCCGCTCGGCAGATGCATGCAGACGACGAAGGCGCCGCCGGTGCGGAATTCGATCTCGGCATGGGGCACCGAGCAGCCCGCGGGGGCGAACCAGCGCTTGATGTGCTCGGCCGTGCTCCACGCCTTGAACACGACGGGACGCGGCGCGGCGAAGGTCCGGGAGATCACGAGGGGCTCGGGTTTGAACCCGGGTTCGAGGTCACGTGCGCGGGCCATTATCGTTTCCTTCTTGCGTGAGGGCGTTGAGATAGTCGTCCAGCCGGTCGAGCCGCTGCTCCCACTCGGACCGCCGGGCGTTGATCCACTGCTCGACCACGCTCAAGGCGCGAGGCTCGACCCGGCACGTCCTCACTCTCCCGGTCTTCTCCGAGACGACGAGGCCGGAGGTCTCCAGCACCGCGAGATGCTGCATCACCGCCGGAAGCGACATGGCGAACGGCCGCGCCAGGTCGGTGACCGAGGCCGGGCTGCGCGTCAGCCGCTCGACCATCGCCCGACGGGTCGGGTCGGCCAGGGCCTGGAAGGCGAGATCGAGGGCGGCGGATTGGTTAAGCATGTACTTAAGTAACAGGGATCGTTTAGTTAAGCAATGGCTTTAGTGATGGGATTGGTGGCCGGCTGCCCGTTCGCGGCCGGGATGTGGGATAATCGCCGGGTTGATGATTCGCTGGCGAAGCCGTTTGATTCACAAGGTAATCCGGCCATGACCCTTCTCTCCGGCGGACGCCGGGCGCGGCGTGGCCGCGGTCCTCTGCTGCAGGCGCTGGTTCTCGGCGGCCTGAGTGCGGCGGGGATTGCCTCGATCGTCTACCTCCTGGCGCCGCGCTGGGCGGCTGCCCCGGCGCCGCTCGACGCACCGCGGCTTCCCATTGCGGTGGCCGGCGTCGTCTTCAACATCCCGCCGGCGGCGATCCGGGTGCCGGTGCAGCGCCGCGCCGGGCCGCAGGACCGCGTCGACCTCGCCTATGTCTGGCCCGACCTCAACCCGCCCGATGCCCATGGGCCGGGGTCCGCGGCGCGTCTGTTCGTCACCATCGAGGCGCCGCAGCCCACCATGCTGCCGTCGGAGCGGCTCAAAGCGGTCTACCCGCGCTATGCCGAGACGCCGTCGGCGTCGGGGCCGGGCGGTCTCGTCACCGCGGCGTTTCGCGACGACACCCCCTACCAGGGCGAGGACCTGTTCTATGATCCGGCGGCACCCGACCGCTTCGTGGTGCGGTGCGACCGCCCCCACGGCGCGCTGACTCTCGCCACCTGCCTATACGAACGCCGCGACGGCGCAGCGGCGCTGACCTTCCGTTTCCCCCGCGACTGGCTCGCCGACTGGCAGGCGGTGAGGGACGCGGCCGACCGCCTGATCGAGAGCTGGCGGCCAGCGGGGACATGAAAAACGCCCGACAGGACGTCGTCCGACCGGCAGGGCAGGGCCAGGGCAGGGCCAGGACAGGGCGCTCGGCGCCCCCGCGCGGGCGAGGTCGAAACGCGATGGGAGCCCGCGCCTGCCGCTATTCCAGGTCGGTGGCGAGGATGGCCATTTGGAAGTTATACGAACGCTCGTCGTCTTCGTCGTCGACGAACAGCACGCCGATGAACTCTTCGCCGATGTAGACCTCGGCGGAATCGTCCTTCTTGGGCCGCGGCACCACCCGCAGCTTGGCATTGCCGAACAGGCGCTTGATGTAAGCTTCCAGCTTGCGGATTTCCTGGACGTCCACGGCGGCTCCTTTTGGTCGCGCGAAGGCCCCGCGCATGTGCGCCCCGCGGGAATCAGGCGCCGAGGTTATAGAGCATCTGATCCATGGTGCGCGAGGGCTCTGCGCAGCCGGCTTCGCCGATCACCCGGGCCGGCACGCCGGCCACGGTGACGTTGTTGGGCACCGGCTTGAGCACCACGGAGCCCGCGGCGATGCGCGCGCAGTGGCCGATCTCGATGTTGCCGAGAATCTTCGCACCGGCCCCGATCATCACGCCCTTGCCGATCTTCGGGTGGCGGTCGCCGTTCTCGTTGCCGGTGCCACCGAGCGTCACCGCGTGCAGCAAGGAGACGTCGTCGGCGATGGTCGCCGTTTCTCCCACCACCAGCCCGGTGGCATGGTCGAGGAAGATGCCGCGGCCGATCTTCGCAGCCGGATGGATGTCGGTCTGGAACGCGGCCGAGGAGCGGCTCTGCAGATAGAGTGCGAAATCCTTCCTGTGCTGGTGCCACAGCCAGTGCGCCAGACGGTGGGTCTGGATGGCGTGGAAGCCCTTGTAATAAAGCACCGGGTCGAGGAATCGCGAGGTCGCGGGATCGCGGTCATAGGTCGCGATGATGTCGGCGCGGAACGCCTCGCCGATTTGGGGCGAATCCCGCAGGGCCTCCCCGAACGCCTCCGCGATCGTCGCGGCGGGCACGTCGGGATGGTCGAGCCGCCGGCTGATCCGGTGCACCACCGCGGCATCGAGCGAAGCGTGGTCGAGCACCGCGGAAGCGATGAAGGGGGCGAGCTGCGGCTCCTGCCGCACCACCGCTTCGGCTTCGCCGCGCACCCGCGCCCAGATCGGGTTGGCGTGGAGCTGCGGGGCCGGGGTGATCCTCTGCGGTTGAGCCATTCTGTCCTCCGATTTCCACGCGACGCCGGCAAGGCGACCGTGCCCCCCGCCGGGGCAGATGGGGACGCACCGGGCCGGGCGCACCCCTTAGCATAGATGGGTCACGGCCGGGTCCGCCGCCACCGGTCCGCCGATGGGGTTCTCGTCGGGCGACGCTGCTTAGCTAGGAGTCACCACTACTTCAGGAGCCATCGCTGCTTCAGGACACGTCACGGACGCGACGCCAAAAACTCCAGCACCGCCGCCTTGAACACCCGGTCGCCGACTGCGACCATATGATCGCGGCCGGGGATTTCAGCGGCCCGGGCCCCGGGAATGAGCGCGGCGAGCGCCTGGGGCGATCCGGCCACCCGGTCGTGGCTGCCGACGGCGATGAGCACCGGCGCCGCGATCCCCGCCGCCTCGTCGCGGGTGAGCGTCTGCCGGCTGCCGCGGATGCAGGCGGCGAGTGCGCGCAGGTCCGACCGGGTCTGCTCGGCGAACCGGCGGAACGTCCGTCCGGACGGATCGGTGACCTCGTCGAGCGAACTCGCCTCGAGGGCAAAGGCGATCGAGTCCGGCAGGCCGACGCCCTCGACGAGGTGGATTCCGAGCCCGCCGAGGATGACCGAGCGGGCGCGCGCCGGTTGCGCCACCGCGCAGAACGCGGCGATTCGCGCGCCCATGGAGTAGCCCATCAGGTCGGCCCGCGCGATGCCGAGATGGTCGAGCAGCGCGAACACGTCGCCGGCCATCTCGTCGGTGTGATAGCGGGCGGGGTCGTAGAGCTTGGTCGAGGCGCCATGCCCGCGGTTGTCGAGCGCGATCACCCGGCGGCCGGCCCGGGTGAGCGTCGTCACCCAGCCGGGATGTACCCAGTTGGTCTCTTTGTTGGAGGCGAACCCGTGGATGAGCACGATGGGGTCGCCCGCGCCCTCGTCCAGGTAGGCGATCTCGACCGGACCGGATTGGAAGGTGCGCGAGATCGGCATCTCAGCCATGACGGACGCTCGTGATTGGTGGAGAAACGCCGGACCGGCACGGTGCGGCCCCTGGGCTTGCTCACAATCCAGCCATGGATTCAATACACAACGCCGCAACCGGGCAATGCGGCCGCGGCCGGATTCGGTTGACGATGAAGAATGATTGGCGATGGTCGCAGGGGAGGGTGTCCTGATGGGCGTGGTGAGGTTGTCGGGGGCGCATTCGCTGGCGGCCGTGCTCATGTCGGGGGCGATGCTGGCCTTCCTGGTCCCGGCGTCGGCCGACCCGCCACACCCGCCCCCGCGACAGGCGCCGGTGCAGCGCGCGGCCCCGCGGCCGGTGGTGTCGCGTCCCGGCCCCAGCGTTCAGGCCCAGCCGCGGCCCGTCCAGCAGCCGCGTATGGTCCAGCAGCCGCGTATGGTCCAGCATGTGGACCCGAACGCAGCGCGACGGCCGCCGCCGCCGCCCAATGGCGGGCGTCCGGTCAACCCGAACTTCAATCCCAATGCCGGATTCGCGCCCAATCGCGGCGCGCCGCAGCCGTTCCACAACCAACCGTTCAACGCCCCGCAGCAATTCGGTAACCCGCAGCAATTCGGCAACCCGCAGCACTTCGGCAACCCGCAGCAATTCGGCAACCCGCAGCGCTTCAACAACCCGCAGCCCTTCGTGGGCCAGCAACGGGTGCTACCGCCGAGCCCGCAGCCGCGGCTGCCGCCGGGGCCGGGCGGCGCGCCGAACGCCGTCGTCGGCGGTCCGGGCCCCTTCAACGGGATGCGTCCGGGACCGGGACGTCCGGGGATGCCGCCCGGCATCCATCTCGCGCCGGGGCCGGGCGGATTCGCGGGCGGGTTCCCGAACCGGCCGCCGAATTTCCCGGTGGTCGGTGTCGGCAACCGTTTTTTCCCGATCGTCCGCGGGCCCCGCTACGTCTGGTGGGGCGGCTACCGGCGCGCCTTCGTGCCGCTCGCGGTGCTCGGCATTGCCGCGATCGGCGGCTCCTACTGGTATCCCGACGGCTATGTCTCGGTCGCCCAGCCCTACTGCAGCGGACTGACCCCGGACGGGTGCCAGCTCACCTGGCGCTCGGTCGACTTCGAGGACGGCGGCTCCGCGCCGCAATGCGTCCAGTATTGCCCGCAGGTCGGGCCGCCGCCGGCCCCGGCCCAGGTCGCGGCGCTGCCGCCGCCGCCCGCGCCGCCGCCGGCCAACGGGACCTGCCAGATGACGATCTTCGCCGAGCCGAACTTCGCCGGCGCGGCGGCGCCGACCGCGGAAAACCAGGGGCTGCTCGGTGAGGCCGGCTGGCTCAACGAGATCTCGTCGGTCCAGGTGCAGACCGGCGTGTGGGAGTTCTATGCCGACGAGAATTTCGGCGGCGTGTCGATGCGGCTGGAACCCGGTGACTACCCGAATCTCGCGCCGGAATGGACGAAGCGCATCGGCTCGTTCCAGTGCGTCGAGCCGACCGCGTGACGGCGCCCGCGCCCGGATCACGCGGGAATTGGAATCAGGCGGGGCTTGCTGCGAGGGCGGCCGGCGTCCGCCGTCGCTTGCGCCAGCGCAGATAGCGTTCGGTCGTGCGCTCGGTCGCCCGTTTCACCATCACGGTGAAGCTCAGGGCGGCCCAGGCCGCCGCGAACAGCCATTTCCACAGCTCGAATGCCGCGGTGGTGAGCGCGAAGGCGCCGCGGCCCGCCAGCTTGAGAATGGCGCGGGTCTTGCCCCCCTTGGTTTCGGCGAGCCGCGCCAGCCGCGCGACGTCCTGCGGCCCCTCCGCGACCTTGAGCCCCTCGAGCGCGGCCCTCGTGCCGGCGGCGCCCTGGACCCGGCCGACATCGCGCGCCGCGACCACGAGCCCTTCCGCGCGATCGACCTTGACGGCGTCGCGCGCGGCTCGCAACGCGAGTTCTGGGCTCGTGAACGAGGCTTTGGTCATGGCGGCGCCGAACGCCCTGGTGTCGACCACTTCGCGGGCGGTGCGCGCCATCCATTGGGACATCGGTGCGGCGAGCCGCCCGGTCTTGCGAGCGGCCTTCACCAGGGTGAGGCCGATCCGGGCGGGCGCGCCGCCGCCCAGCGTCGCGTAGGTCGCCGCGGTCACGGCGATGCCGGCGCCCGCAAGTCCCAGGATGACCTCGTCGGCCGGTTCGCCGCGCGCGATGTGGGCGCCTTCGCGAAGGGCGTCACGGATGTCGCCGAACACGAAGAGGTCGCCCGTCGCGGTGCCGGCGAGGCCGGCGAGATCGTCGGGGGCGCCGGTGACGAGGCCGTAGGCGAAGCTCCGCGCGCTGTGGACGGCGCGGGCTGCGGGGGCGCCCGCCGCCTCGACCCGCGATACCAGCGCCGGGTCTACCGCGGCGCCGCGGTCGCGCGACAGCGCGAGGAAGCTCGCGGCAAGGTCGGTATCGTCGGCGGCGAGGGCGGTCTCGATCTCGGTGCGGACGAGGTCGGGCGAGAACGTCTTGGCGACGGCATAATCGGCGAGTTCCGCCGGATCGTCCTGGGCTGCGAGCAGGTGCGCAGCGTCGAGGCCGCGCGGCGCCATCCCGATCGCGGCGACGCCCACGAGAACCGCCGCGGGAAACGCGATGGGCGCAAGGATATGCCTCATCAAGCGCATCGAAACCCGTGTCCCAAATCCCGTGTTCCGTCAGCCGTCAACGGCCTATTTTTCATGTGGGCCTGCAAGCCGGTGCAGGTATTGAACGCGCAGAACCCGCGCGCGGTGGCAACGCCGCGCACTTAATATAAGAATTCAAGTCAAATGCCGCCAGTCGCGGTGCCGTCGCCGCAATCCCCTTTGATTTTCCAATTCATCCGCTATGGTCCTGCCGTCGCGGTCGAGGGTCGAGGCAGACGATGGCTGAGCGGATCGTTCCCCATTTCCACAATGACGCCGGCGTGTCGGTGATCGAGATCGGCGCCAGGGAGTTCATGTGCGTGGGCGCCGTGCCGCCGTTCGACCATCCCCACGTCTTTCTCGACATGGGGCGCGACCACGAGATGATCTGTCCGTATTGCTCGACGCTCTATCGCTTCGACCCGACGCTGTCGTCGCATGAGGCGCGCCCGCCGGAGTGCGCGCTTGCCGACCTGGAGACGGCCTGACGGGGACCGCGCCGCCGGGGATCGTGGGGCCGTGACCGCGCCGGGCGTGCTGATCGCCGGAGCGGGCATCGGCGGCCTTGCGGCCGCGCTGGCGATCGCGCGGCAGGGCTTGCCGGTCACCGTGCTGGAGCAGGCCGGGCGGCTCGAAGCGGTCGGCGCCGGCATCCAACTGTTTCCCAACGCGACCCGGCTTCTGATCGCGCTCGGCCTTGCCGAGCGGCTGGCGCCCGCGATCGTGAGCCCGGCCCGCGTGCGCGTGCGCGAGAGCCTGTCCGGCCGCGACATCATACGGTTGCCGTTCGACATGGAGAGCTATGGCGCACCCTGCTGGGTGGTGCATCGGGCCGACCTGCAGGCCGCGCTGCTCGCGGCAGTGGCGGAGGAGCGAGGCATCACCGTGACGCTCGGCGCGCGGGTCGACGGCTTCGTGCCCGGACCGCACGGCGTCACCGCGAAAATCTCGGGTCTGGAGGGCGCCACCGAGCAGGTGGCGCGCGTGCTGGTCGGCGCCGACGGGCTGTGGTCGCGGCTGCGCGAGGGGCTCGGCACCCGGACGCCGGCGCGTTTCGCCGGGCGGACGGCGTGGCGTGCCGTGATCCCGGCGGAGACCGTATCGGCGGCGTTCGCGGCGCCCGAGGTTCATCTGTGGCTCGGCCCGGGAGGCCATGTCGTGCACTACCCGATCCGGGCCGGGCAGGCGGTGAACGTCGTCGCCATCACCAGCGGCGACTGGCAGAGCAGCCAGTGGAGCACCGCGGCGGATCGCGTCGAGGTGCTCACCGAGTTCCCCGGCGGCTGTGGGCGAGCGAAGTGCGCGAACTGCTGGCGGCGCCCGACCGTTGGCAGAAGTGGACCCTCTACGACCGCGCGCCGTCGATCAATTGGGGGCGCGGTCCGGTGACGCTGCTCGGCGACGCCGCCCATCCGATGCTGCCGTTCCTCGCCCAGGGCGCAGCGATGGCGATCGAGGACGGCGCCGTCCTCGCTCGGGCGCTCGCCCGCACGCCGGAGGACCCGGTGCGGGCGCTGCGCGATTACGAGCGGGCGCGGCAACGCCGCACCGCACGGGTGCAGCGTGCGTCGCGCCGCAACGATTTCGTCTACCACCTCGGCGGCACCGCCGCCCGCCTCCGCGACGCCGCGTTCGGCGCCCTTGGCGGCGAACGTCTGCGCGCGCAATATGACTGGATCTACCGGTGGCGCGACGACGCGCAAATCGGGGCCGGCGGTGAACGCGTCTCGCAGTAAGTCCGCGGGAGACCGCCGTGCGTAAACACGCGTCACGATGAAAAGGGACGAAATGTTCGAGACCAGCATCGCCGGGAGTCTGCCCAAGCCGTCGTGGCTCGCCGAGCCCAACAAGCTGTGGGCGCCGTGGCGGCTCGAGGGGAGTGAGCTCGACGCCGCCAAGGACGACGCGACGCTGGTCGCGATCAAGCTGCAGGAGGATGCCGGCATCGATATCGTCACCGATGGCGAGCAGTCGCGGCAGCATTTCGTCCACGGCTTTCTCGAGCGCGTCGACGGCATCGACTTCGCACGGCGGGTCGAGATGGGCATCCGCAAGGAGCGCTACAAGGCGATGGTGCCGACCGTCACCGGCGCGCTGTCGCTCAAGGGGCGGGTCCATGCGAAGGAGGCGCGGGTCGCCCGCCTCCACACCCGGCGCAAGCTCAAGTTCACGCTGCCGGGCCCGATGACCATCATCGACACCATCGCCGATGCCCATTACGGCGACCGCGTGAAGATGGCGTTCGCCTTCGCCGACCTGCTCAACGAGGAGGCCCGCGCGCTCGTGGCGGACGGCGTCGACGTCATCCAGTTCGACGAGCCGGCGTTCAACGTCTACACGGAAGAGGTCAAGGACTGGGGCATCGAGGCGCTGCAGCGGGCCGCGGCGGGCCTCGGCTGCACCACCGCCGTGCACATCTGCTACGGCTACGGCATTCCAGCCAACGTCGACTGGAAGGCGACGCTGGGCGGCGCCTGGCGCCAGTACGAGGAGATCTTCCCGGTGCTGGCGGCGAGCCGGATCGACCAGGTCTCGCTGGAGTGCCGCAATTCCCGGGTCCCCATGGAGCTCATCGGCTTGCTCACCGGCAAGGACGTGATCCTCGGCGCCATCGACGTCGCCTCCGACACCGTCGAGACGGCGGAGGACGTCGCCGCGGTCATCGGCGAGGCGCTGCGCTATGTGCCGCGCGAGCGCATCATCCCCTGCACCAATTGCGGCATGGCGCCGATGCATCGCGACATCGCCGCCGCCAAGCTCAACGCGCTCGGCGCCGGAGCCCAGCTCGCCCGCGAGCGCTTCGGCTGAGGCTGCGGCGCTTGCGAGGGGCGCCGCGAGCGCCTATTGCTGCCGCCCGTTCGCTCTCCGAAACCCGTCGAGAAAGTTTCCGTTGGCCAGATCCTCCGAGCCGATGTTCAACGTGCCCGCGGTGGTCCTCGCGATCATCGGGGTGCTGCTCGTCATCCAGGCGGGGCGGGAGTGGCTGCTCACCGAGGATCAGAACCTCGACGTCCTGCTCTATTTCGCCTTCATCCCGGCGCGCTACGACACCTCGATGCTCGGCACCGAGAGCTTTCCCGGCGGGCTCGGCGCGCAGATCTGGACCTTTCTCAGCTACGCCTTCCTCCACGCCGATTTCATGCATGTCGGGGTGAACGCGATCTGGTTCCTGCCGTTCGGCGCCGCGATGGCACGGCGGTTCGGGGCGTTGCGGTTTCTCGCCTTCTTCGCGGTCACCGCGATCGCCGGCGCGGCGCTGCATCTCGCCACGCACTGGCGCGAGCTGTTGCCGATGATCGGTGCCTCGGCGGCGGTGTCGGGGCTGATGGCGGGCTCGCTGCGGTTCGTGTTCCAGAGCGGCGGTCCGCTCGGCATGTTCCGCGAGGGCGACGATGCCGCCTACCGGGTGCCCGCCGCCCCGCTCAGCGTCGCGCTCAGGGATCCCCGCATCATCATCTTCCTGGTCGCTTGGTTCGGTCTCAATCTCTTGTTCGGCATCGGCGCCGCGGGGCTGCCGGGCGTCGAGCAGACCGTCGCATGGCAGGCCCATATCGGCGGATTTCTCGCCGGCCTCATCCTGTTTCCGCTATTCGATCCGGTGCCGGTGCCCGCGCCGATCGCGTACCGCACCGACGATGCGGGCAACTTGGACGACTGAGCCGGCAGTCGCTGCAGCGCACACCTTGCACCGCACCGGTGTTCACATTTTCGCAAATCGCAGTTGCCGCGACCGCGCCGCGGGCGGATGATGCAGGCGAGGGGGGCGTCGCTTTGTGGGCGTCACCTCGCATGTGACCGACGCACCGACGACGCTCCCGAGACAATGGTCGTAAGCGCCTGCGCTGCGCGCACGCGTTTCCCGACACACCCAGGGAGGCTGCGATGAACGTCAAGAACATCCTGTCCCAAAAGGGCGACGACGTGCTCACGCTCGAGCCCACCGCGACGCTGGCCGCGGCGATGGACATGCTCGCGCGGCGACGGATCGGTGCGCTCGTCATCACCGGCGCCGACCGCCGGATCGTCGGCATCATCTCCGAGCGCGACATCGTTCGCGCACTGGTGGAGCGCGGCACCGCGATCCTGCAGTCGCCGGTCGCCGAGACGATGACCCGCAAGGTGGTGAGCTGCAACCAGAACGAGACCATCGCCGAGATCATGGGCCGGATGACCGCGGGAAAGTTCCGCCACGTCCCGGTGGTCGAGCAGGGCCGGCTGATCGGCATCGTCTCGATCGGCGACATCGTGAAGGCGCGGCTCGAGGAGCTCGAACAGGAGCATGACGCTCTGCGCGATTACATCCGCACGGCGTGAGTCTCAGGCGAGTGCGGCGATCAACTCCTGGATCGCCTCGATCGACTTTTCGGTCGCCTCGGCGCCGTAGGCGATGATGTCGCGGGCGCGATGGAAGTCGAACAGGTTCACCCGCCCGACCCGCGGACTGATCATCACGTCGGGCGGATCGCCGGCGAGGCGCGAGCGGGTGATGCGGTCCTGCATGACCTGGAACGCCTCGACCATCACGGTGGAGAGCCCGGGCCGCCGGCTCACGCCGAAGAACTGGCGGTGGATCAGCCGCTCGGCCCGAAACAGCCCGCGCTTGCTGCGGACCAGCAGGCGTTCTTCCCGCAGGGCCTCGTCCTCGGCGTCCGGCCCATGGTCCTGAATGATGGTGCCGCGGCCGAAATTGTCGGCGTTGAGGTTGACCGCGATGACGAGGCGGGCGCCGAGCGCGCGTGCCGCCGAGATCGGCAGCGGATTGACCAGCGCCCCGTCCATCAGCCAGCGGCCGCCGATCCGCTTGGGCAGGAAGATTCCCGGTAGCGCGTAGGACGCCGCCATCGCCTCGCCGAGCCGGCCGCGGGTGAGCCAGATCTCGTGGCCGGTGCCGACCTCGGTCGCGATCACCGCGAACCGCAGCGGCAAGTCGGCGAAGGTGGTGTCGCCCAGCGTGTCCTCGAGGCGGTCGCCGAGCCGGCCGCCGCCGATCAGCCCGGAGCCGCCGAATTTGAAGTCGAGATAGCCGAGAATGCGCCGCCGCGTGAGCTGGCGGCACCAGTCCTCGAAAATGTCGAGCCGCCCGGCCCCGTAGTAGCCGCCGACCACCGCGCCGATCGAGGTGCCGGCGATGACGTCCGGCCAGATGCCGTGGGCATTGAGGGTGCGCAGGACCCCGATATGGGCAAATCCGCGCGCGGCGCCGCCGCCCAGCGCGAGCCCGATCGAGACGCGATCCCCCGTCGGCGGCGGGACCGCCTCATCGATGTCGCCGGAGAACTGTCGTCGCCAGATATCCAAGGGCGTGCCCCTGTCCTGCAAAAACGAAGTCGCATGGCGGCGTCGAAGGATGCGAATCCGTTCTGGAGGAGAATACCACCCGCCAATCATGAAGATACGGTGTCAAGCAGGGGCGAAGGGTCCCCATTGCTTCCCATGGCTTATTTTCGGTGATGTCTAGCAGCCCGACGAGTGTTGCCGCGATCATCCTGAGACCTTGGACAACAGCTCGGTCGCGATCTGCGTCGCAGCCTCGGAAAGCCCCTGCCGCATGACACGGTCTGCAATCGATCCTGCTTTCCCGCCGAAGCCGTTCTGCCAAGTCGTCCGGCGATGAGCCGTCCGTCTGCCGTGCTTGTCATTCGAGCACTCGCGCTCTGGGGTTGCTGGTCGTAGCCTCCTGCAGCCTTGACCACGAGAACCGCGTCTACTCCTTGGGACTTGAGCTTCGCCAGGCCTTCGGGGCGCGCTATTTCGATCTCATTGAGGTTCAGCCGCACCATCATGTTAGATGTGCTTGCTGGGTCGACAATCGTGAGGCCCCTATTTGAAAGCTCGATTGCCACAGCGTCAGCGAGCAAGCCTCCTCCGGGCGTCGTCGCGATCTCTTTGACAGGAACTTTATCTGCGCGAGTGCTTGAGAAGCTGGAGACCTGGGCCGTATTGCACCCGGAGAGCATAAGAGCCGTTAGAAGCAAAAAGCCGCGGTTGAACAACATAGTACGCCCCCTCTTCAATAGGAGCACCTTTCCACATCGAGGGAACCGCACCAAGCGATGCGCTTCGTGGGTAGTGTCTCAGTTTAATTTTGACCCTCTGGCCGACCGGTCCGAGAACGCCTATTATGCGTGCATGGACGAGCTATTGAATTGGTGCCGTCAAGAGCGGTCGATGATGTTGAACTCCATCGGACGGATGGAACGCGAGGAACTCCGCCTAGGAGAGCAGCGCTCCAACGGCCTAGTCGATCAGACCACAGAATGGATTGCCACGCTCAAAGGACGCGTCGCCGAGTTGGACGCACTGCTCGCTACATATGGACAATCGAATGCCACGCGGCCCTAAAGGCGAGAAGCGCCCCGCTGACGTGATCGGCAATGCGGTCCATGTCATGCGGGTCGCAACGGGGGAAAGAGGAAGAAGACTACGGAAAGGTCCCTGGTCGGGCCAAAGGCGGTCGTACTGGCGGCAAAGCAAGAGCAAAAGCACTCAGCCCACAACAGCGATCCGAGATCGCTAGGGCGGCAGCTGCCGCTAGGTGGAAGAAGAACTAGGCGGCGTCTTCATCGTCGTCATCTTGCCGAGATGGTTGACGCGACGATACCGAAACCGAGCAAGCGCGGACCCTACAAGAAGGCATCAGCATGTGTCCGTAGCACGCCTGCGCATAAAATCGAGCTATCG
>CAWAEZ010000005.1:0-350005 GCA_963781195.1 uncultured Alphaproteobacteria bacterium
GCCGTCGTCGACGAAGCGGCAAAGCCCGACCCAGCGTGAGAGCGCATAGCGGATCGCCTCGGCGAGCTTGGTTTTCTGGCTGATGATGGCGAGCTTGGCTTTCAGCCAGGGTTCGAGGTCGTCAAGGATCGGCCGGCTCTTCTCCTGGCGAACCGTGCGGCGCTCGTCAGCGCTACGGCCCCGGATCTCGGGTTCGACCTGGTAGAGCGCGGCGATGCGTTGGAGCGCCTCGCTGGCGATCGGCGCTGGGCCGGCCGCGGCGAGGTCGTAGAAGCGGCGGCGTACGTGCGCCCAGCAGAATGCAAGCGTCACCGCGTTTCGCTCGGCCAGGGTGCGATAGCCCACGTAGCCATCGACTTGCAGGACGCCGACGAAGCCGTCGAGATGAGAATTGGCCGCGCCGCCTTTCGGTCCGGAGCATAGACATAGGCAACTGCCGGGGGATCGGTCCCGCCCCACGGACGGTCATCACGGGCATAGGCGAACAGCTGGCCGGTCTTGGTCGACCGCGTCCGGGATCGAGCACCGGCGCGGTGGTCTCGTCGGCGAACAGCTTGGACGAACCCTTCAGGAGGCCAGCAGCCGCTCGTGGACCGGTCGCAGCAGGAAGGCGGCACGGCCCACCCAGTCGGCAAGCGTCGATCGATCGAGATTGACGCCCTGGCGGGCGTAGACTGGGCTTGGCGGTAGAGCGGCAGATGGTTGGTGGCGACGCGGCCGGTCGACTTCCGCAAAGGTGCAGAGGGCTTGGCCGCTCTGGTGCGTGGGGAGATGAAGTCCGATCCGTTCTCCGGTGTGGTGTATGTGTTCCGCGCCAAGCGCGCCGATCGCGTGAAGCTCGTCTATTCGGACTGCACCGGCGTGTGTCTGTTCGCTGCTCTAGACGCTCCCACTCGTTCCTTAGAAAGTCGAACTGCCTCGATGTGCGTCTGTTTCGCGGCTTGCGATTCCCTACCACCGCGGGTCGTCGAAGAAAATCTCAAGGTTCACTCGCGGCCAGTCAGGGAACGACCACGATCGGGAGGCCTTCTTGTTTTTTAAAAAGGACATTTTGGCACTGAGGTCGGTCCCAATGGCCCCTGAGCCGACTGTTCATGAAGCAATAGCTTTCGAGATGCGCGTGTTGCTCTTCAACTTCCTCCACGGACTCCAGGTGTGGTCGCCAGCGAACCTGCATTTCTACCGTCACAACCACCAAGCTAAGTTTCTTTTTTTATCCCTAACACCAACAGCGCTTCCCGGGAGTTGAAAGTATTTTTTTTCAAGTAATTCACGACACCATTTCTCAACGCGCAGATCCCATTTTCCTCCCCGCTCTTCCCAGTTGCAACGGAAAAACTGGAGTAGCGGATTTCCCATCTCCGGATATCTCAGCAATTGGTTAGTACCTGGATTTTTCGACTGACGAACTAACTTTCTCAAAGCATCCAGATTATACCCATTATACTTATTCTTGAACGATAACGCAAAGATTTACAAATCTGCAGATCAGAGGCCTTTGGCTTTTCTTTCTTCAGAACGGAATAATCGCCAAATAGCTCCATGTAAGCAAACGCACTCCAAGTCACTGGTTTGGTTTTGGTGCTACCAAAATGAGCTTCCAACAGGAAAGAAGAGTCCTCCAATCAAGGGGATACGATGATCGCGGCCAGCCGCCTCGAATGCTTTAAACAAAGCCGCTTCATCGAATGAGCCGGTAAACTGGAACATTTTTCTCGTAACAATAAGAAAAGCTCGATCATCGTTAAAATTGAAAATATCTTCAAAGCTCTTTTCTGGCGTAGAAAGCAAGGCGTCAAAAACCGTTCGACGGTTGACTAATCGTGTTTGCTCAAATTGATCAAAAAGCCGCTTCGAGGTGGGGTCGTCACGTGAGGGCATCAGCGTAACTCGCTCTCGAGATTTGGGACGCGAAGTTGGACTAGTTGGCACATCATTTTGTGCGCCCGTAGGTTGGCTACGTCAACAGCCTTCGCTGGGCAAATTCATCATGGCTTTTTTTCCCAATAAGCCGAGCCATCTTACTGCCCGGACGCGAGTGTCGGGCCCACGGCCTCGCTTATTTGCAGATTGGCTTTCGGAAAGTAGTTCGTGAACGTGCAGAGGGACTTCCGTCTCGTGATCAAATCGCCCCGGAAACACCGCTCCGCCTCGGCGTTGTTGCTGCCCTTGCATTCCCGGACGGTTCGATGGCGCGTCTGGGCTGCGTAGAGAGGCAACGCGAGGACGCTTGGTGATCGAAAGGATAGCCGGGAAAGACTATACTACTCTGGCCAACATCGAACGGATGAGGGAGCTATGCCGCGTCGAAGCAAAGGAGCCCATCTGTGGCTCCGAACGGCCCGCCGGAAGGACGGCCACGTTCTCTCCAAAGCCGTGTGGATCATTATCGACGGCAAACAGCATATCTCCACGGGATGCTTTGAGAACCAAACTAGAGAAGCGGAGAAGCGACTAGCGGATTATATTGCGGACAAATACCGCCCATCGCGGCATATGAGAGATCTTGAGGCAATCGACGTCGCCGACGTGCTGTCGGTTTACCTCGACGATTGTGGACCGCGCGTGGCCGACCAGCCGAAGTTGGAACGCTGCATTGCTCGCCTCAACAACTTCTGGGGTGGCAAGATGCTATCGGAAATTACAAGCGCCGAGTGTCGGGCCTACACCAAGTCGCGGGGGAAGACCGGCGGAGCCCGGAGCGATCTTGAAACGTTGCGCGCAGCAATCAATCATCACGGAAAGGAAAATCTTCACCACGGTCTGGTGCGTGTGGTCCTGCCCCCCAAGGGCGCCTCCAAGGGACCGGTGGCTCACGCGCGCGGAAGCCGCTCGTCTGCTCTGGGCTTGTTGGCGTTATCGCGAGACAGCAGACGGTGCATCGCGGTCGTCATAAGGGACACAAGATTGAGACAGAGAAGCGGCCGCTTCGCCACTTGGCTCGATTCATCCTGATCGGGCTTTATACCGGCACTCGGGCCGGGGCCATCGCGTCGGCGTCGCCCTATCGCGACCTCGGACACTCGTTCGTGGACATCGAACAAGGAATTTTTTATCGGCAAGCCATCGGTCGGCGAGCAAGCAAGAAGCGACAAACTCCTGCCCCGATCCCTGCCCGTCTGCTGGGGCACATGCGGCGTTGGGTTCGCCGGGGCGTCGTTACTTCTCATTTCGTGGAATGGAACGGAGCGCCGGTCAAGTCGGTCAAGACGGCGTTCAACCGAGCTGCAAAGCTCGCGGGCCTGTGGGGCCGGGTAACGCCGCACACGCTTCGCCACACGGCCGCAACCTGGCTCATGCAGCGAGGTGTTCCTATCTGGCAGGCGGCTGGGTTTCTCGGAATGTCTGCGGAAATTCTGGAGCGGACCTACGGGCATCATCATCCCGACTACCTGAAGGATGCCGCGGACGCGATCACGTCCAAGTCGCGGCAGAACCGTTTCATTGGTCGTTTCATTGGCTGGAGCCAGCGAAGCGCCCGCTCAGACAAGCAAAAAAAGCATAGTGAAATCATGGTGGGCCCGGCAGGACTCGAACCTGCAACCAAGCGGTTATGAGCCGCTAGCTCTGACCATTGAGCTACGGGCCCCCCGGGGTTCTTAGCAATGGGCGGGCGTTCGGGGCAATCTCCGGGTTTTCGGCGGGTGGGCCGTCGCGGCGCGCCTGGTGCGGAGAGCGGTCGAGCGCCCGCGGGATTCACGAAGCGACGCGACTCTGGTAGGTTGGCGAATCAGCGCCGTGCCTCGTGCCGTCGGCCGTCCTCAACATCGGTGCCGCACATGCTGCCCAATTTCACGGTCGTGATTTGCGGTGCGATTCTCACCGTGCTCATGCTCGCGGTGACCGGGTCCGGGCTGGTTGCGCCGGAAACTCACACCCGGGTCGGCGCGATGCCGGAGGTCGGCCGGCCGATGATGCAGCGGATGATCACCGAACCGGCCGGTCAGGCCCAAATAGCCGCATTCGGGCTGGCGCGCCGGGGCGAGGAACTCATACGGTTGCGCGCTCTCGTGCCGACCGCCGACGTTGCGCCGTCGACCCAGCAGGATGACGCGTCCGCAGCCGAGCCCGCCGCAGAGGCGGTCGGCGCGGCCGCCTTGGGCGATGAGGCCGAGGCGCCGGCCACGCCGGTGACTGTGCCCACAAACCCGTACGCCGTCCTGCGCGCCGCCACCCGGTCGCCGGCCGCCACCGCGCCGGAACCGGCCGCCGCGCCCGTCGAGATCGCTGCCCTTCCCCCAGGCGATGCGCCTGCCGGGGCGGCGCCGGCGGAGGCGGTCCCGGACGCCCCTGCGTCCGTCGTGGAAACACCGGGCGCGCACCCCATGGAAGGCCCGGCGGCCGCCGTCGAAACGTCGGTGGCGTCCACCAGCGTAAACGTGGACCCCGCGGTGGCGCCGCCCGCAACGCGCAGCGTGCCTGTCGCGGAAGTGGCGCCGGCCGGGCCGCAGGCAGCGGCAGCACCGTCCACGGCGGCGGCCGAGATGCAAGCGGCGGCTCCGTCGGGCCCCTCCGCGCAGGCCGCCGTGGCATTGTCGACCCCACCGATCGCCGTCGGCGAGCCCGCCGTCCCGGCCGAGCCGGTATCCGCCGAACCTGTTGCGCCGGCCACGCCGGCTGCTTCCGCCGCGCCGGCCACTCCCGTCAAACCGGATGATCCGATGGAACCGGCGGCACCTGTCGCCACCGCGCCGGCGCGTCCCGACGCGGTCGCGCCCGTCGCTCTGGCCGAGCCCCTGCCCGCGGTACGGCAGGCCGGCGCTTCAGCATCCAGCCCACTTGGCTCGGCAGTCCGGATGAATTTCCGCCTGCCCGGTTCTCACGCGCCCACTCTCCGGATCCCCAGTCCCCACGCGACGGCTCTCCACGCGAGCGGTTCCGTCAAGGCGCGGGGGAAGTCGGAAGCGGCAAAGGCGACTGTCGCGAGCGCGGCGAAAAAGCCGATTCGCCACGTGGTGCATCCGGTGCAGCACCGGCCGGTCCGCCGCGCGGCGGCAGCGCCGGCTGCATCTTTCGATCCGTTCGGAACCTACTCGGCGACCGCCGGCTCTTCGTACAAATAGCTGGAACGGCGACGGCCCTGCACGCGCACACCGGCGACCGCTGCGCGCGGCCACGGGCCGTGTTCCGGCACGGGCGCAATGCTGCCCTGCACTCTCGATGATTGCAGAAACCTCTCCAGGGTCGCAAATGCGCTGAACGGCGCTGTTTGCGTCGCAAGCGGATTCGCAAGTCGCGTCGAGTCCGGTGAGGAGATCGCCATGATTCGTCACTTCGGCCCTGGAGGTGGACACGGCTCTCTCGCGCGCGCCAATCGGACCGTACTGCTGAGCCTGATGTGGGTCGCGCTGTTCGGCTGCGTCGCCGCAGCATCGGTCTACGACGTGGGCCGCTGGTTCGATGCCTGGTGAGCCGGCCGGGAAACGGCCGGCCGGCTGCGCGACGGAGAGGGCGCAAGGCGCGGCCTGACGCGCGATGAGCGGCGGCCCGGATTCCCTCCGATGCCGCCGTCTCTCGTCTCCCTCAGAGGTGCAGCACGCGCTTGGCATTGCCGCCGAGCAGCTTCACCTTGTCCTCGTCGCACAGCGGCACGGTGTCGATCCACTCGGTGGCCGGCTTGTTCTCGACGAACGGCCAGTCGACCGAGAACAGCACGCGGTCAATGCCCATTTCCATGATCGAGCACAGCAGCGCCGGATTGGAGAAGTTGCCGCTCGTGGTGATGTAGAAGTTGCTGCAGAACACGTCGCGGAAGCTGAGCGGCTTCTGCCCCGGCCGCGCCAGCGCATGATCGATGCGCCACACCAGGAACGGCAGCGTCTCGCCGAGATGGCCGAGGATGACCTTGAGGCGCGGATGGGCGTCGAACACGCCTGACAGCACCATGCGGATCGCGGTCGTCGCGGTCTCGACCGTGTAGCCCCAGGCCGGCCGCACCACCATCGGGAAATTCCTTGATGTAGTCGGCGTAGTAACCTGCGTCACCGCGGCATGCGGCAGCGAGGGATGCAGGTAGATCGGCACGTCGAGCTTTTCGGCCCGCGCGTAGATCGGCCAGAACCGCTTGTCGTCCAGGAATTTGCCGTGGGCCATGCCGTGCAGCATCGCGCCCTTGAAGCCGAGCTTGGTGACGCAGCGCTCGAGCTCGTCGGCCGCCGCCGCCGGATCGTCGGTCGGCAGCGCAGGCGAAGGCGGCAAGAGCCGCGTCGGATGCGCCGCGATCGCCTGGTGCAGCCGGTCATTGACCTTCCGGGTGAGCGGCACCGCGATAGTCGGCGGGAATCTTCTGCGCCGCCGGCGCGCCGTGGGAGATCACCTGCACGTCGATGCCGGCCTCGTCCATCTCCTTGATGCGCAGCGCGCCGAGGTCGAGCAGGCGCTCGTGGGTCGCGCCCCGGCCGCCCGGCTTCCACGCCGGTGAAGTGGGCCGCCATCTCCGGGTCCCAGTAGTGCTCCTCGATCGCGATGACCGGGCATTTCGGCTTGTTGAGCATGCGCTTGCGTCTCCCTGATTGCCCCTCTCTATCGAGGGCGCCATCCCGCCCGTCAAGCGCCGGGCAAACTTTGCTATCATCCGCGTTTCCCCGGCCCGCCGCGGCGGCGGACGAGGAGCGGAGAAGACGCCATGCACGTGTTCAGCCTGCAGCAGGAGCAGGAGTGGAATCCCGCCCAGCACGTCGAGAAGATCCTCGCCGGTGTCGGCGGCGGCGACGTCACCGTCGCCTGCTGGGAGCCGGGCCAGATCAGCCCCAATCACTGCCATCCCGCAGCGACCGAGATCTACTTCTGCTTTTCCGGCGGCGGCCGCATGCGCACGCCGGACGGCGAGGTCGAGGTCGCGCCCGGCGCCTTCGTCGTGCATCCGCCGGGCGAGGTGCATGAATACGTCAACGGTCCGCAGCGCACGCTGCTGTTCCGGGTGCGCTACGGCGCCGACATGGCGGCCCGCTTCCTCGACTGGCGCGGGCATCCGGGATGGACGCAATCGAGCGCCGACACCGCTTATTTCCGAGACCATCCGCCGGGGTCGTGAATTTTTTTTGAAAAACAACCCCATGCAAAGGAGTAAGATACTGATACTGTAGGGTTTTACTGAGCGCTCCACGGGCTCGAAGAGGTACGATATTGCCGGCGCAGGCCGCGCGGCGCCGAGCGATCAGTCCGGAGCACCGAGGCACGACACCACGAAACTCCACGAGCGCGGATCGCACTGTGATCCCCATCGGCAAAGGCCTGCCGCGCGGCGGCGCATCGAGCCGCGCCCTCCATCGCAAGGTGACCGCATGACCACGATCTACAAAATCTGCGAGCAGAAGATGTGGCGCGAGGCCGAGCGCGACGGCGTGTTCTTCGGCTCCGCGGTGGACTATGCCGACGGCTACATCCACTTCTCGACCGCGGCGCAGGTGCCGGGCACCGCCGGCAAGCACTTCGCCGGCATGACCGACCTCGTCATCGTCGCCGTCGATGCGGACGCGCTGGGTCCGGCGCTCAAATGGGAAACCTCGCGCGGCGGCGCGCTGTTTCCGCATCTGTACGGCCAACTGCCGCTCACCGCGGTCCGCTGGGTCAAGCCGATCAGGATGGACGACGACGGACGGCACCGTCTGCCGATCCTGGAGGGGTGAGTTTCCAAGACAGCCACCCACCGTCATCGCCGGACGTGTTCCGGCGATCCCGATCGTCACGCACGGCGCTTCCACAGCTTTTGAGATTTCGCGGTGCCGCCATAAACGAATAGCCCGGACGAAGCCCGGCTATCGGCGCGGCAGCGTATCAAACGGCCGCCTTCGCTCGCGCCGTCGCCAAACCTCAGTCGTAGAACGCAGGCGCCATCTTCCGCTTAATCCCGCTGGTGTAATCGTGCTGGATCCATAGCTGGGCGCGGTTCTGCTTCACGAAGTCCTCCATCTGCTCGCGGCTCTTCGTGGTCTGCTCCTTGCTGGTGTCGAAGGACGGGATCTTCTTGTAAGTGATCTCCTCCGGGTAGTGGTAGAGATCGCCCGACAACAGCACATTCCCGGTATTGGCGAGCTTGAGGTAGAGCGCCTGGTGCCCGGGCGTATGACCCGGCGTGGACTTGATGACCACGGTGCCGTCACCGAAAACATCGTGATCCTCGCCGTTGAGCACGATCGTCTTGGCGTCGGCGAGCCCCTCGAAGAACTGCGGATCGGGCACGCGGCCCACGGCCGGCGGATTGGCCGGCCGCGGGGCGAGGATCGGATCGCGATCGCCCTTCTGCACGATCCAGGTCGAGCCGGCGAACAGGCCGGCATTGGCGACGTGGTCGAGATGGTAGTGGGACAGCGCCATATAGGTGATGTTGGCCGGGGCGTAGCCGATCGCAGCGAGCTGCGGCAGCAGCGGACGATCGACCGTGAAGGCATTGAGCTTCTGCGGCGAGACGCCATCCTTGAAGGCGCGGTCGGGAATTTCGCCGGTGTCCCACATCAGGCTGCCGCGCGGATGCACGATGAGAAAGCACGGCGTGACCATCCTGGTGTCGACCATCTGCTCCGGCTTGAGGCCGTACGCATCGACGTTGGCCGGCGTGATGATGCCGCAATCGAGAACGTAGAGACGCAGCGATTGCGGCGGCTGCGGCGCTTGAGGCTGCTGGGCGCCGGCCGGCGTTAATCCGAAGGCCACCGCCGCCGCCACCATGGCGGGCACGATACGGATCGACATGGAATCCTCCCGAACGATTTTGTTTCTTGAGACGGACACCGGCCGCGGCGGTTGCCGGCGGGAATAGAACCCGACCGGCTTCTGCCTTCCCGGCAGGGCCAATCTAAGCCATGCGGCAGGACCTGTCAGCTTCGCCGTCGACGCCGAGGCAGTGACCTTCTGTGCCAAGACGGACGACGAGGGGCGCCAGCGGCCCCGATCCTGGAGAGACGAGTTTTGCCCTTCCACGTCATCGCCGGACTTGTTCCGGCGATCCCGATCGTCATGCACGGCGCTACGGACACCCTGAGACGCGCAGTGCCCCCTAAACGAGATAGCCGGGACAAGCCCGGCTATGACGTGGGTGGCGTGGACAGTCGCCAACGGCCCGCTCCTGGCGAAGCGAGTTCACCCTTCAACGTCATCGCCGGGCTCGTCCCGGCGATCCCGATCGTCATGCACGAGTTTCACCCATCGACGTCATCGCCGGGCTCGTCCCGGCGATCCCGATCGTCATGCACCGCGCTGTCGGACACCATGAGACGCGCAGTGCCCCCTAAGCGAGATAGCCGGGACAAGCCCGGCTATGACGTGGGTGGTGTGGATGGTCGCCACGGCCCGCTCTTGGCGAGGCGAGTTTTACCCATCCCACGTCATCGCCGGGCTCGTCCCGGCGATCCCGACCGTCATACACGGCGCTACGGACACCCCTGGGACGCGCAGTGCCCCCCTAAACGAGATAGCCGGGGCCCGGCTATGACGTGGGTGGTGTGGACGGTCGCCACCGGCACGATCCCGGAGAGGCGAGTTTTACCCTTCCACGTCATCGCCGGGCTCGTCCCGGCGATCCCGATCGTCGTGCACGGCGCTACGGACACCCTGAGACGCGCAGTGCCCCCCTAAGCGAGATAGCCGGGACAAGCCCGGCTATGACGTGGGTGGTGTGGGACGGTCGCCACGGCCCGCTCTTGGCAAGGCGAGTTTTACCCTTCCACGTCATCGCCGGGCTCGTCCCGGCGATCCCGATCGTCATGCACGGCGCTACGGACACCCTGAGACGCGCAGTGCCCCCCTAAGCGAGATAGCCGGGACAAGCCCGGCTATGACGTGGGTGGTGTTGCGTAGGAGCGCGATGCCGCTTCAGTTATCCAAGAAGCTCCGCAGCTTCCGCGACCGCGACGGGTGCTTCAGCTTGCGCAGCGCCTTGGCCTCGATCTGGCGGATGCGCTCGCGGGTCACCGAGAACTGCTGGCCGACCTCTTCGAGGGTGTGGTCGGTGTTCATGCCGATGCCGAAGCGCATGCGCAGCACGCGCTCCTCGCGCGGGGTGAGCGAGGCGAGCACCCGCGTCGTCGTCTCGCGCAGGTTCGACTGGATCGCGGCGTCGATCGGCAGGATCGCGTTCTTGTCCTCGATGAAGTCGCCGAGGTGGCTGTCCTCCTCGTCGCCGATCGGGGTTTCGAGCGAGATCGGCTCCTTGGCGATCTTGAGGACCTTGCGGACCTTCTCCAGCGGCATGCCGAGCTTCTCGGCGAGTTCCTCGGGCGTCGGCTCGCGGCCGATCTCGTGGAGCATCTGCCGGCTGGTGCGCACGATCTTGTTGATGGTCTCGATCATGTGCACGGGGATGCGGATGGTGCGCGCCTGGTCGGCGATCGAGCGCGTGATCGCCTGCCGGATCCACCACGTCGCATAGGTCGAGAACTTGTAGCCGCGGCGGTACTCGAACTTGTCGACCGCCTTCATCAGGCCGATGTTGCCTTCCTGGATCAGGTCGAGGAACTGCAGGCCGCGATTGGTGTACTTCTTGGCGATGGAGATGACGAGGCGGAGGTTCGCCTCCACCATTTCCTTCTTCGCCTGGCGGGCTTCGCGCTCGCCCTTCTGAACCATCTGGACGATCTTGCGGTATTCCTGGATCTCCAGCCCGGTCTCTTCGGCCAGCGAATGGATATTGGCGCGGAGGTCCTTGATGCGGTCCTTGTCGCGGGCGATGAGATTCTTCCAGCCGCGCGCCGACAGCTTGGAGACCCGGTTGAGCCAGCGCGGATCGAGTTCCGAGCCGATGTAGTTCTTGAGGAAGTCGTCGCGGGTGACGCCGTGGCTCTCGGCGAGCCGCATCATGCGGCCTTCGAAGCCGACCAGGCGCTTGTTGATGTCGTAGAGCTGCTCGACGAGCGAATCGATGCGCGCCTGGTTGAGCCGCAGCGACTTCACCTCGGCGATGATCTCTTCCTTGAGCTTCTTGTACTTGCGCTCCTGGTGGGGCGTGAGCGTCGTGCTCTTGAGCTTGAGCTGGATGTCCTGGTCCTGCAGGCGGCGCAGCCGCTTGTAGGAATCGGCGACGTTGTCGAAGGTCTCGAGCACCTTCGGCTTGAGCTCGGCCTCGATGGCGGCGAGCGACATCGATCCCTCCAGATCGTCCTCGTCGAGCTCGCCTTCCGGCGCTTCGCCGGGCTCGTCGCCGGGCACGACCTCGGACTTCGCGCGGAACGGCGTGGCCGCCGCCGGCGCGGTTGCCGGGGCCATCGTCTGCGGCGGGTTCGCCCCGCCGTTGGCCCCGTTGCCGGCGCCATTGGCGCCGTCTTCCGGCGCGAGGGTCGCGCCGTTCTTGGCGTCGGGCCCCGCATAGGTCGCTTCGAGATCGATGATGTCGCGCAGGAACACCTTGCCGTCGTTGAGCTCGTCCCGCCAGATGATGATGGCCTGGAAGGTCAGCGGGCTCTCGCACAGGCCGGCGATCATCGCCTCGCGGCCGGCCTCGATGCGCTTGGCGATGGCGATTTCGCCCTCGCGCGACAGCAGCTCGACCGAGCCCATCTCGCGCAGATACATGCGAACCGGATCGTCGGTGCGCTCGCCGGGCTCGGACTTCTTGGTCTCGGCCGGGGTGCTGCGCGTGACTTCGACGAGTTCGCCTTCGCTCTCCTCCTCCTCGGGCTCCTCGCGCGCCTCTTCCGGCGCGTCCTCGGATTCGGCTTCCTCGGTCTCGACGACGTTGATGCCCATCTCGTTGAGCATCGCGAACACGTCCTCGATCTGGTCGGAGGTCACCTCTTCCGACGGCAGGACCGCGTTGATCTGTTCATGGGTGACGTAACCGCGCTTCTTGGCAGCCTTGATCATCTTGCGGACGGCGGCGTCCGTCAGATCGAGAAGCGGCAGCGGGGCGTCGGGCGCGTCGGGAGCATCCTTCTCCGCGGACCCGTCGTCCTTCTTTTCCTTCAACGCCGCCTTCACTCTGCTTGCCATCGATGGTTCTCCAGCAGGGCGCACCCCGCCTCTTTTGATCCGTGGTTCGGCCGTGGCAGAACGGAGGGGACGCCCTCGAATCGTGCCGAAGTGTCGCCGAGACCGCTTAAGTCCTGCTTAACCCTGTCCGCCCATGTCCGACCCGAAATGTCCCAAACGCCTGAAAAGGCCGGAGTTTCCGCCGCGCGGAACCCATCCGGCCGAAGGTGTTGCGATCGTTATAGCCCGCGTGCGAGCCTTCCGGAAGACGCCCCAAACCCTTCGATCGACGCTTCCGTCCCTTCGAGCGCGGAAAGGCGCGCGCGAACATCTTGAAGCCGGGCGAAATTCTGCTCGCTCGGCTCCTCGCCCAGTGCCCGTTCGGCCTCTTTAAGCTCCTTATTTAACGTGCGGCTCTTGTGATGCAAGGTAAGAACGTGGTTCCACCATTGCCGGATGTCCTCGTCCGCCGCGCCTTCCCGGGCCGGCCAGTCGGCAATGTGGGTGAGCGCTGCTTCGATCCGGGCGAGCATCGGGCCGCACTCGCGCGCCAGCAGCGCCGCTCGCAGCGCATCAGGCGTCACCGGGTCGAGAGAGGCGGCTGCGGCTTCCAGCATCGCGCGACGCAACAGGTCCGCATCGGCATTGAGGAACTCGATGTCGGCAAGCTCCTCCGCGTGACTTTCGATGAGCCAGGGGTGGTTGCAGGCCGCCACCAGGATCAGGGCCTCCCGCGGCGGCAGCGCGGAGCGTGAGCCGCGCACGATCGAACTCGCCTGCAGGCGGGCGCTGGCCGGCCCGAGCGGCACCGGGCCAAACCCGGCCGCGCCTCCCCGCGGGTTACCGCCCTTGCCGCGCTCGCCGCGGCCCGGCCCGGCGCTGCGCCGGTCCGGCGTGAAGCGGCCCGGCATGTACCGGCCCGGCTGCGGCGGCGGAGCGGTCAGGTTGCGCATCCGCTCGCGGAGATCCTGGCGGTAATAGCGGCGTACCGCCTCGTCGCCGATGCCGTTGGCGAGTTCGTTGATCCGCGCCTCGAGGCCGGCCCGGCGCTCCGGCGTATCGAACCGGGCGGTCTCGGTTTCCCGCGTCCACAGCATCTCGCCGAGCGGCCGCGCCGCAGCGAGCACGTCGGCGATCGCACCGGCGCCCCCGGAGCGGACCAGATCGTCGGGATCATGGCCGTCCGGCAGGGTGGCGAACAGCAGGCTCTTGCCCGGCTTGATGAGGGGCAGCGCAAGGTCGATGGCGCGATAGGCGGCGCGGCGCCCGGCGGAGTCGCCGTCGAAGCACAGGATCGGCTCGTCCGCCATCTTCCACAACAAAGCGAGCTGATCCGTGGTCAGCGCGGTTCCGAGCGGGGCGACCGTCGCGGCGTAGCCGGCCGTCACCATGGCGATGACGTCGACATAGCCTTCGACCGCGATCACCGGCGCCCCGCCATGGGCGGCCTGGCGCGCGACCGCACCGTTGTAGAGCGTCGCGCCCTTGTGAAAGAGCGGCGTCTCCGGCGAATTGAGATACTTGGCGGGCGCATCCTTATCGAGGGCGCGACCGCCGAAGGCGACAATTCGGCCGCCGAAATCGCTGATCGGGAACATCACCCGGTTGCGGAAGCGGTCATAGGGCACCGGAATGTCGTCGGCCGCCACCAGCAGCCCGGCTTCGATCATGTCCTCGACGGAAATGCCGAGCTTGCCCAGATGTTCCTTGAGGGCGAAGCGCTCGGCCGGCGCGTAGCCGATCCGGAACTTGACCTGGGTCGAGGGGTCGATGCCGCGGTCCGCGAGATAGCCCCGCGCCTTGGCGCCGGCGCGGGACGCGAGCGTCGCTTCGAAGAACACCGCCGCCTGCTCGCACACGTCATGCAGGGTGTGGCGACGGCTCTCCTGCGCCTCGGCCTCGCGCGATAGCTTCGGCACCGCGACCCCGGCCAGCGACGCGAGACGCTCGACCGCCTCGGGAAAGGTGACCCCCTCCGACTCCATCACGAAGGCGAAGATGTCGCCGTGCTTGCCCGACGAGAAGTCGTGGTAAAATCCCTTCTGGTCGTTGACGAAGAACGACGGCGAGCGCTCCTTGTTGAAGGGCGACAGCCCTTTCCATTCTCGCCCCGCCTTGCGCAGCTTGACGCGCTTGCCCACGACCTCCGAGACCGGAAGCCGGGCGCGCAGCTCATCGAGAAATTGCGGCGGAAAGCGCATGGCGATTCGTCATTGTGGCACAGCAATGAAGTCTATATAGGGCGCCGCAGGCGGTTGCGGTGCGTTGTCCCGGCTATTCACAGGACGACAGGCCCTGACTAGATGCCGACAGCCCGCCCGTCTCGATAAAACCCAGCAGCTCTACAAAACCCGGCAGTCCCTGACCATAACCCGATGCCCCAAGCCCCCGTAGACGCGATCCTGGCGCGACTCCTGGCGCTCCACCCCAAGCGGATCGACCTGTCGCTCGATCGCATGTGGCGGCTCCTGGAAGCGCTCGACCATCCCGAGCGCCGGCTGCCGCCGGTGATCCACGTCGCCGGCACCAACGGCAAGGGCTCGACCATCGCGTTCATGCGCGCCATGCTGGAGGCGGCGGACGCGCGGGTGCACGTCTACACCTCGCCCAATCTGGTGCGCCTCAACGAGCGCTTCCGGATCGGCCGCGCCGGCGGCGGCACGCTGGTCGGCAGCGATGAGCTCGCCGAGGTGTTGGCGGTCTGCGAGAAGGCCAACGGCAGCGCTCCGATCACCGTGTTCGAGATGGAGACGGCGGCCGGTTTCCTGCTGTTCTCGCGCCACCCGGCCGACGTGCTGTTGCTCGAGGTCGGGCTCGGCGGCCGGCTCGACGCCACCAACGTGGTCACCCTGCCGCTGGCGAGCGTGATCACACCGGTCTCCATCGACCACATCGAATTCCTCGGCGACACCCTGGAGAAGATCGCGGGCGAGAAGGCCGCGATCCTCAAGCGCGGCGTTCCCGCGGTGGTGAGCCGCCAGACCGAGGGGCCGTTGTCGGTCATCGTGCAGCGGGCCGGCGAGGTCGGCGCGCCGCTCCACGTCGCCGGCCAGGACTGGATGGCGAGCGAGGAACGCGGGCGTCTCGTCTACCAGGACGAGCAGGGCCTACTCGACCTGCCGAGTCCGCGCCTGTTCGGCCGCCACCAGATCGACAATGCCGGCACCGCGATCGCGGCGCTGCGCGCGGCCGGGTTCAAGCTTCCCCAGTCGGCCTATGACAGCGGCCTCGTGCGCGCCGACTGGCCGGCGCGCATGCAGCGCCTCACCGTCGGCGATCTTCTCGCCAAGGCCCCGGCCGGCAGCGAAGTCTGGCTCGACGGCGCCCACAATCCGGACGGCGGCCGCATCGTCGCCGGCGCGCTCGCCGATCTCGAAGAGCGGGTGTCGCGACCGGTGGTGCTCGTTGCCGGCATGCTCGCAACCAAGGACCGCGAAGGCTTCCTGCGCAATTTCAACGGGCTCGCCCGGCGGCTCATTGCCGTACCGATCCACCAGGAGAAGACCATCCCGGCGGAGGAGCTGGCGCAAGCCGCCCGCGACATCGGCATTCCCGCCGACGCCTGCCCCGACGTCGCGAGCGCGCTCGCCCACATCGCGCGGCTCGATCTCGATCCGCCGCCGCGCATCCTCATCACCGGCTCACTCTACCTCGCCGGCGAGGTGCTCGCGGCCAACGGCACGCCGCCGACCTGATCGACGCCGTCCGCATCCGCTGATGCAGCTACGCGAACAGCTTCGCGAGGTCGCCCTCGACCTGGTGGACCTGATCCATCGCGCACTGCGCCGGCGCCTTGTCGGGGCGCCACCGCAGCAGGCGGGTGCCGTGGCGAAATCGGCCACCGCTGAAATGGTCGTAGCAGACCTCGACGACGAGCTTCGGCGCGAGCGGCTGCCATTGCGCCGACCGGCCGGTCGACCAGCGGCTGGGTCCGCCCGGCGCCTTGCCGGTAAATCCCGGCGGCGCCACCAGCTTTTCCAGCTTGCGGGTCAGCGCGGGCTTCTCGGCCTCCTTGAGGCCCGAGGTGAACCCGACATGATCGAGCAATCCCTGCGCGTCGTAGAGCCCGAGCAGCAGCGAGCCGACCGTCCCGGCACCTTCGTTGTAGCGAAAGCCGCCGACGACGCAGTCGGCGCTGCGGAAGTTCTTCACCTTCTGCATGGCGCCGCGCTCGTCGGCGCGATACGGCATGTCGCGGCGCTTGGCGATGATGCCGTCGAGCGCCGAGCCGACCCGCTCGAGCCAGCGCATGGCGTCGGCCGGCCGCGTGGTGGCGGGCGACAGCCGAAACGCCTTGGCTTTCCTGAGGTTGTCGCGTGCGAAGGTTTCGAGCGCCGGCCGCCGCGCGGCGAGCGGCACGTCCAGCAGCGAAGCGCCGTCCGCGCCGGCCAGCAGATCGAATACGATCATGACGGCCGGGGTTTCCTCGGCGAGCCGCGCCACCCGGCTCGCCGCTGGATGAATGCGCTGCAGCAGGTCATCGAAGGAGAAGGCGTCGCCGCGCGGGATGACCAGTTCGCCGTCGATGACGAACCGGCGCGCCGCCACCGCCTTCGCCGCGGCGACGATCTCCGGGAAGTAGCGCGTCAGCGGGCGGCCGGCCTTGGACTGCAGCGTGACGGTGTCGCCGTCGCGGAACAGCAGGCAGCGGAAGCCGTCCCATTTCGGCTCGTATTGCCAGGCGTCCCCCACCGGGACGGTGGCGACCGACTGGGCTTCCATCGGGGCCAGCGGCGGATGCAAGGCGAGGGTCATGGGCGATCGAAACCTGGTTGGGACGGTCGGCGCGCCGTCCGGATGGCGCCCTCCCCCAACGCAAACGGCCGGCAAAGTGCCGGCCGTGCTCATCGAATTCTTTCGGGCGCCGCTCAGACGGCGGCGGTGATCCACTGCTCGAGCTTCGCCTTCGGTGCGGCGCCGACCTGGCGCGAGGCGAGTTCGCCCTTCTTGAACAGCATCAGGGTCGGGATCGACATGATGTTGTACTTCGAAGCGGTCTTCGGATTCTCGTCGACGTTGAGCTTGACGATCTTCACCTTGTCGCCGAGCCGGCCCGCGATCTCCTCCAAAGCCGGTGCGATCATGCGGCACGGGCCGCACCATTCGGCCCAGAAGTCCACCACCACCGGCTCCGCCGAATTGAGCACCAGGGCGTCAAAATCGGCATCGGAAACCTTCGTTACCCCCATGGGACACCTTCATTTCAGGTCAGTCTGGGCGCGGCCGGCGCCCCCGGGTCTGTCAGGCCGAAAACGTAGGGAGGCCGCCCACTTGCGTCAAGGCACGCTCACGCGGAGGTTACACGCAACGCCGCGGCATCGAGCATGGCAGAGGGAAATTCCATCACCGACGGCGCTTCGGTCCACACCACGGCGGCCCTGACCGTCCGGCCGGGATAGATGCGGCCCAGCACGGCGCGGTAGAGGGCGAGCTGGTCGACATAGGCCTGCGGGGCCTCGCCGACGCTCGCCGGAACGAGCTGATTGGTCTTGTAGTCGGCGATCAGCACGGCGTCGTCCGTGACGGCCAGACGGTCGATCTGGCCGGACACATGGATATCCGGCCGCCCGGGGCGGGCGAGCCGGCCCACGATCGGCACCTCGGCCCGGCTCCCCGCTGCGAACAGCGGGGCGAGACGCGCGTCGCCCAGCAGGCCGAGCACCCCCGCCAGCATGCGCTCCCGTTGGTCGACCTCGAACGCGGCGCCGGCGCGGGTGAGATAGTGCCGCCCGGCGGCGGCCCGCTCGGCCGGGGCAATCTCCGGCAGCGACTGCATCAACCGGTGGACCAGCCGGCCGCGCGCGAGGGCGCGCCGCGCATCCTGCCCGCCGGCCGCAAAGCGGCGCGGGGCCGCCGTCTCCTCGTAGGCGGTGGAGGGCGTGAGCGTCAGCGCCGGCGCGACGTCCGCCGGCACCGGAGCCGCGAGCCACGCCGGCAGTTGCGGCGGCCTCTCGGCCTCGCGCGGCACGCCCGGCGGCAGGTCCACGAGGTCGGGCACGAGCCGATATCTGCCGATCCGCTCCTCGCCCTCGCCGACCTCCGCGAAACCCGGCGAGCCGGAAAGCCCGTTCCTCACGAGGTCGTACCAGCAACCCGCCTGCCGATGTACCAGGCCCTGGCAGCCGCACACGACCAGCCGCTCGGCGGCCCGGGTCATGGCGACGTAAAGCAGGCGGCGGTGCTCGTCCTCGGCGTCCTGCCGCGCCCGCGCCCGCGCCGCTGCCACCGCGGCGACGTCGTCCGGCTTGCGCCCGGGCCAGACGAGGCAGGGCGGCGTATCGGGCGCGCTGCGCGGCTGCGGCACCACCAGCAGGCCGGGCCCGTGGGGGCCGGCGGGCGGCGTCGTCGTGTCGGCCAGGATCACCACCGGCGCCTCCAGGCCCTTGGCGCCGTGGACGGTCATCACCCGGACCTCGTCGCGGTCGATCTCCATGTCGCGCTTGACGACCGCGTCGGCCGCCCGCAGCCACGCCAGAAAGCCTTGCAGCGACGGCGGCTCGCGGCGCTCGTGGTCGAGGGCGAGCTCGAGAAATTCCTCCAGCGCGTCCGCCGCCTCGACGCCGAGCCGCGCGAAGATGCGCCGGCGACCTTGCTCGGGGCCGAGGAGCCAGGCGAAGAAGGCGAACGGCGTCGCCCGTCGCGCCATCTCCGCACAGCGTGACAGGAGGGCGTCGGCGGCGGCGAAGACCGGCTTTTCGACGGCCCGGGCTGCCAGCGTCTCGCGCAACGACACCCGGCGGTTCCAGGCGAGTTCGAACAGATGATCCTCGTCGAGCCCGAACAGCGGGCTCTTGAGCGCGATCGCCAGCGCGAGATCGTCCTGCGGCAGCAGCAGGGCGTCCGCGAGCGCCATCAGGTCGACGATCGCGATGTGCTCGGTGAGCACGAGACGGTCGGCACCGGCGACCGCCACCCCGGCATTTTTCAAGGCGCGGATGATCGCCTCGAACAACGGCCCGCGCTGCCTCACGAGAACGAGCACGTCGCCTGCGGTCAGCGGACGCCGGGCGGCCCCGAGCGGCTCGCCGCGGGCGATCCAGCCGCGCACGGTCTGCGCGATCTTCGCCGCAAGCTTCGCCCGCGGGCTCGATTCCGGCAGCGCGTCGAACGGCGCGTCCCAGGCCTCCATCGCCGGCCGCGGCTCGGCTTCGATGAGCGGCCAGATCTCGACGAGGCCCGGCAATGCTGCGGGCAACGCCAGATGGCCGGGCATGCCGGCTTCATCGGCCGTGATGCTGCGGCGGATGTCGGCGGAGGCGAACACCGCGTCGACCGCGCCGAGCACGTTCGGCCCCGAACGGAACGAATGATCGAACCGCACATGCCGCCAGCCGATCTCCGAGCTCTCGAAAAGCAGCGCGAAGTGGCGCCGCATCTCATCGTACATGCGCGGCGCCGCGCCCTGGAACGAGAAGATCGACTGTTTCTCGTCGCCGACCGCGAACAGCGTGCGGCTGATGAGCCCGCGGGCGCCGGCGCCGGCCGCGAACTCCGCCACCAGCTGGCGCACGATCCGCCATTGCTTTTCGCTGGTGTCCTGGGCCTCGTCGATCAGGATGTGGTCGAGGCCGAGATCGAGCTTGTAGTGCACCCAGCTCGGATTGACGGCGTCGAGCATGGCGCCGGCCTTGTCGATGAGATCGTCGTAGTCGAGCAGGCCGCGGCGATCCTTCTCGGCGCCGTAGACCGCGATCACCTCGCGCGCCAGCGTCATCAGCGCGGCCGTGCGATCGCGGCAGACGATTCCCTTGCGGCGCTCGACCAGAATTTCGAGGCGCGCCTTCTCGGCCGCGACCCGGATCGCCAGGGCGGGATCCGCGCGGGCCAGCGTCTTGGTGATCACCGACTGGCGCGGACCGTTGGTCTCGGTGAAGAACACCGCGAGATACGTCTCCAGCCGCAAGGCGGCGGGAGCGGCGAGCGCCTTGAGGAGGCGCGCCGACTGCGCTTTGTCGTTCGGGCTGCCCGCCATGAACGCCGCGGCGACCGCGGCCCATTCCGCCGCGGGTAGATGGGGGCCATCGACGATCTCCTTTTCCACCATGGCGAGGTCGTCGTCGGGCGCAATGCCGAACGCCGCCGAGAGCTGCGCCATCGCCTGTTCGACGCTGCCGGCCCCTTCGAGCCAGCGCGCGATCTTTTCGCGCTCCTGGATGGCTTGGCGCAGCCTGTCGCGCACGGTCGAATCCGCAGCCTCGGTGACGGCGCGGCGCAACGCACCGCCAAGCTGGCTGTCCGGCGCAGCGGCGGCCCGCAGCAGCACCGCCATGGTGGCGCGCTCGAACATCTCGGTCTGGGAGCGGTCGTCGAGCACGGCGAACCGCGCCGCCACATTCGCCTCGAACGGAAACTGCTGGAGCAGCCGGGTGCAGAAGCCGTGGATGGTCTGGACCTTGAGGCCGCCCGGCGTTTCCAGCGCGGCCGCGAACAGGGCCCGCGCCCGCGCCCGCTTTGCCGGATCGATGGCGGTGACGCCGAGTTCGCCCATCGCGGCGTCGAGGGCTTCGTCGTCGAGCGCGATCCAGCTGCGCAGCCGGTCATAGACCCGGGCCGCCATGTTGGCGGCCGCCGCCTTGGTGAAGGTGATGCACAGGATGCGGGACGGATCCACCCCTCCGGGCGCACCGTCGAGCATGAGGCGGATCACCCGCTGGGCGAGCACATGGGTCTTGCCGGAGCCGGCATTCGCCGCAACGAACACCGACGAGGTCGGGTCGGAGGCGTCTGCCTGCTTGCGGCGGACGGTGTCGGGGATGACGAGCCCGCTCAAAACTCGCCCTCCTCGAGGCCGCCGGCGAGCGACCACTCCTTGACGCGGGCGAGATCGTCATAGGTGCCGTAGCGATTTTTCCACAACGGCAGCACCAGCGAGCGGTACGGCGTCTCCTCGCTCTCGAACCGCGTTACCAGCTCCGTGAGCCGCGCCAGCGCCGCGTCGGCCGCCGCATCCGGCGTCGAGGCGCCGAAGGCGACGACACGTTCTTCGCCCGGCGGTTCGGCTCCTTTGAGCTTGACGTAGACGAGCTCGGCAATCGACGCCTCGGACACGCCGGTGGCGCGAAATCCGCCCCGCCTGAGCATCGCCGCCTCGAGCGTCAGCTGCGGCGCCACGCCGATCTGGACCTGCTTGTCGGCGGGCACCTGCCCGGTCTTGAAGTCGAGGATCGCAAAGCCGCCGTCATGGAGCCGCTCGATGCGGTCGGCACGGCCGACGAGCTGGAAGATGCGCGCGCCGACCGGGATCGCAAGCTCTCCGGAGACCTCGACCTGCGCGGACGCGACCCGGGGGCGGCGCTGTCGTTCGTAATCGGCGAACCAGGCGGCGATGCGCTCGTAGCGCGGCCACCAGAACGCCCGCGCCTCCGGATAATCGTCGAGCGCGGCGAAATGCCGGGACCCGATGCGGATCAGCTCGGCGAGGGGATCGCCGGGCAGCCGGTCGGCGTAAAGCCTGGCGAACTCGCCGATCGCGGCATGGATGGCGATGCCGCGATCCTTCGCACCCGGCGGCTCGTCGACCCGGTCGAGCTGGGGCAGCCGCAGGATGTGCTTGGCGTAGATCGTGTACGGGTCGCGCAGCCAGTGCTCGATCTCGGTGACCGAGAGCCGCGTCGGCCGCGCGGCCCGCGGCGGCCGCGGCTGCGGACAGGTAACGGGCTGCGGCGCCGCTGCCGGCTGGTCGAGGCTGCGCGCGAGGTGACGGTAATGCAGGCCGCGCGCGACCGCCGCCCGCCATGCCGTCTCTCCCGCCGCCGCCGCCAGGCGCTGCAGAAACCGCGACGCGACGGTCGGCGCGCCCGCGCGCTTGGCCGAGCGGGTGAGAAACAGCGCCTCCGCGCCGGTGAGCTGGACGAAATCATGCGCGTTGAGGCCGATGCGGCGTTCCGGCAGGTCGAGCCCGAGGGCATGGCGCATCGGCCGGTTGAGCCATGGGTCGGTGCGCGGATCGGGCGGCCACACCCCCTCGACGAGGCCGCCGACGACCACCCGGTCGACGCTGGTCAGGCGCGCTTCGAGCGGCCCGTAAATGCGGACGCGGCGCTCCGGCGCGCCGAGGCGTCGCACCACGCGATCGCCGATGACCAGACCGAGCATCTCGACGTAGTCGCCGGGCTCGATCTTGAAGGGGACGGCCGTCTCGGCAATGTCGGAGAAGGCCGCGTCGAGCGCCGTTCCGCCGGTCCCGGCAAACGCCGCAGGCACGCCGTCGGCATCGAGGCTCATCTGCATGACCGCGTCGCGGTGCCGCGCGGCGAGATCGGCGAAGTCCTGCTCTCCTGCGCCGGCGGCCTCCTCCAACGGCGCCACTGCCGCGGCGACGCGATCGAGCAGGATGCCCGCACGCTGGAGCGCGGCGTCGCTGAGCGCGGCCCGCGGCTCGGCGCGATGGACCTGGGACGCCTCGCCGGCCCGCAGCTTGGCGAGTTCGCTGCGGAACGTGGCGAGGGCATGGGCGAGGCCGGCTGAACCGGGACGCGGGCGCGGCCCCCGCAGGATCGCCTGCTCCAGGGTGGCGACGGCAGAAAGGTGGGCACCCGGCCCGGCGCCGAGCCGGGCTTGCGGGTGCTTGAGCACGGCGAGCAGGGCGACCGGCGACAGCCGGTCGAGCGCCGCCACGGCCACCAGCCGCGCGAACACACCGGCCGCGGTCTCGGCGAGCGGATCGCCGCCGGAGTCGTCGGCCTCGATGTTCCAGCGGCGCAACGTCACCGCGACCCGGCGCGCCAAGGCGCGGTCGGGAGTCACCAGCGCCGCGCTGCGGCCGGGCGTGGCGACGGCCTCGCGCAGCACCACGGCGATGGCCAGCGCCTCCTCCTCCACATTGGCGGCTTCCATCACCGTGACGGTGTCCATCGCCCGGTCGAGCGCGCCGCCGGCGTTCGCCGCCGCGAGGCTCGCGCGCCAGCGGTCGGTGGCCGCGGCCGGGCGCAACGCTTCGCTGAGCAGGACCTCACGGCCATGGAAGGCCGGGGGTCCGAGCGGCGTCACCTCGCTCCGCGCGATGCCGATGCGCGCCAGCAGCCCGTGCATGGCGAATTGCGGATGCCCGGCGACCGGGGGGGCCGCCAGCGGACCGGCGCCGCCGCCGATGACGTTCCACGCCGCCTCGTCGAGCCCGGTGTCGAGACCGGGCAGCACCACGGCGCCGCGCGGATGCGTTGCGATGGTGGCGAGCAATCGCGCGGTCGCCGGCATCGAGCCGGTCGAGCCCGCCGCGATGACCGGCGCGCCGGGGGAGGTGGCAAGGCGGTGCGCCTCGCAAGCGATCAGGCGATCGCGTCGCGCCGCCGGCTCGATCGCGCCGCGCTCTGCCAGGATGGCGGGCCACCACTCGCGGGCGATGCGCAGGAACGCGAGCGTGAGCTGCCAGTATTCGTCGAGATGGTCCGGCACGACGGTGTCGAGGCGCTCCCACGGCACTTCGCGCGTGGTCATGTCGTCGAGGAGCCGCGCCAGATCGTCGGCAAGCGCGAGCGCGGCGCTCGGGTGGCGTACCACCAGCGGCGGCTCGCCCGGCCCCGGTTCCAGTCGCTCCGCCCAGGTCTTGACGAGCTTGGCCAGCAGGAAGCGCCGTTCCAGACCGCCGATCGCCGGCGGCAGGTCGAGGGCATCGCGTGCTGCCGCCCCGGTCGCCATCTCGGCGAACACCAGCTCGTCCTCGTCGATGTCGCCGATCGGCACGATGCGCGGCAGCAGCACGGCTTCGGCGCCGAGCACATCCAGGAAAACATCGCGCGCCAGCCGACAGGCACGCCGGGTCGGAAGAAAGATGGTGGCCTCGGCGAAGCCGAGCGGGTCCGCTGCCGAAAGGCCTTCGACCAGCCGGCCGTCCCGGAGCGCAGCGATCAGCGCCTGAAGAAACGGCACCGACGGCGGGATCGTAAAAACGCGCGGCTTCATGTCGAAACGAACGTGACCCGGAGGTGAGCGGAATACCACAACGATTTATTTTCTTCCCGTTTCCTCCGCGGGGATCGGCCAGGCGGTGCGCGACTGATGGCGAACGCCGCGTCACAGCCCGCGGCTCGTGAGCGCTCTCACGTCTGGAGAAAGGGCCGTCGCGCAGCGAGGAGTCCGGCCGCAAGCCGTTGCAGCTGTGGGAGCGACTCGAGACTCAGTCTATCACGCTGCGCTGGCGAGAATCGCGGCTTCCGCGGCGGCGATCGCGTCGGGCGTGCCGACATGCATCCAGACGCCTTCCAGCCGCAGGCCGAACAGCCGGCCGGTCTCGATGGCGCGATCGAACAGCACGTTGAGCGAAAACGCCCCCTTGGGCGCGTCGGTGAGCAAGGCGGGGCTGAGGATCGCAACCCCGGCATAGACGAACGGCGCGACCTCGCGCTCCGGTCGCCGCTGGATCCGGCCGTCCGGCGTCATGGCGAAGTCGCCGCGGCCGGCGTAACCGACGCTGCTCGACGTCGCCGCGAGCAGGAGCAGGGCATCCATCCGTTCGACATCGAAACCCTCGGCGAGACGCAGGAGGTTCGACTTCACGCCGTCGATCCAGATAGTGTCGGAGTTGAGATGAAAGAACGGCGCAGTGCCGAGGCTGGGCAGCGCCTTGACGACGCCGCCGCCGGTGTCGAGCAGGGCGTCCCTCTCATCGGAGATGATGATGTGCGGCTTCCGCCGGCCGGCAAGATGAGCTTCGATCTGCTCGGCGAGATAGTGCACGTTGACGATGGCGGTCTCGACACCGGTCTGGGCCAGGCGATCGAGCACGTTGTCGAGCAGCGGCTTGCCGCAGACGCTGATGAGCGGCTTGGGCTTGCGGTCGGTGAGCGGGCGCATGCGCAGGCCGTTGCCGGCCGCCAGGACCATGGCGGTGCGGGGGATCACGGAGCGGGCGGGAACTCGTCATTGTGACCTCGAAGCAATCGGTCAACTGTGTGCGGGCAACTCGACAGGAATGTGACGCGGTTCGGAATCCCTCTTGCATGCCCTTTTGCATACGGTGCGGTCACACCGGCGCGTGATCTCACTCCGGCGGCGGGACGCTGCGCAGATACCAGTCGTCGAGCGCCTCCAGCGCCGGATGTGCGAGAGCGCGCCGTAAGTAATGCCACACCCGCGGCATGTGGCGGAGGTATTGCGGCTTGTGGTCGCGCCGGTCCAGCCGCGCGAAAATGCCGAGAATCTTGGTGGCCCGCTGCGCGGCGAGCGTCGCGTAGAGCCGCGCGAAGGCGATGGCGTCGAAGCTCGGATCGGCCTGGCGGCGGGCGCCGACATAGCGGCCAAACAGCGCGATCTCCGCCGCTTCCGGAACGTCGACGCGGGCGTCCTGCAAAATCGAGGCGAGATCGTAGGCCGGCGGCCCCATGACCGCGTCCTGGAAGTCGAGCAGGCCGACCTTGGCAATGCCTTCGCGGCCTTCGAGCCACATCAGGTTCGGCGAGTGGAAATCCCGCAGAACCCAGGTCTTGCGCGCTTCGAGCACCGGCCGCAGCGCGTCGCGCCACAGCGACTGGAAATGCGCCCGCGCTTCCGCCGATGCCGCGGCGGCGCGATGGGGAAGATACCAGTCTACCAGCAGTTCCGCCTCGATCAGGAAGGCATCGAGGTCGTAGACCGGCAGCGCGTATTCGACCTTCGGCGCCACCGGAAGCACGGCGGGCAGGTCGAGCCCATGCAGCGCCACCAGGAGGTCGGTCGCCCGCCCATAGCGTTCCAGCATCGGCCGCGGCGGATCGCCTTCGACCACCAGCTCGGTGCCGAGATCCTCCAGCACCAGCAGCCCGGCATCGTAGTCCGCGGCATAGATCTTCGGCGCCGAGAAACCGCGCGCGCGCAGCCCTTGCGCCATCGCGACGAACGGTCTGACGTTCTCGGCGAGGTGGGCGATGGCGCTGTAAGGCAGCCCGCGTTTCACCGGCGGGCCGTCAGGCTGGGCCGGCCAGTTCATCATGACGACGCTGCGGCCATCGACGGTCAGCCGCTCGTAAGAACGGCTCGAGGCGTCGCCCGCGATGCGCCGGCGCTCGGCGGTCTCGTAGCCTTCGTCCTGCAGAAACCGGTGGATCGTAGCGAGCCGGGCGACCCGCGCGGCGGCGGCGCCATGCCCGGAAACGGACGCGACCCGGCACTCGGGCTCGCGCTCGGGGCCGAGCGCCAGCACGACGTCGATGCGGTCGCCCGGCAAGGCATCTCCCGCGCGGTCCGGCCATTCCATCACCACCACCGTGCCGGCAAGGTCGTCGATGCCGAGCTCGGCGAGCTCGTCCGGTCCGGACAGCCGATAGAGATCGGCGTGCACCAGGGCGAATTTCGGCAGGTCGTAGGTCTGCACCAGTGTGAAAGTCGGGCTCGGCACCTCGACCGCCTCGTCGCCGGCGAGGTAGGCGATCATGGCGCGCACCAGGGTGGTCTTGCCGGCCCCGAGATCGCCCGTGAGCGCGATGAAGTCGCCGGGCTTGACGAGGTTGGCGAGGTCGACGGCGAGCCGCCGGGTCGCTTCCTCGTTCGCCAATGCGATCGTGAAGCGTGCCGGGCCCGAGGGGTTCGTTTGCATCAATGCCTGCGCCGTCATCGACTACTCGGCGGCGCTCAGGGAGGCGGCGGCCGCGACCGGAAAGATGCATACCACCGTGGTCCCCTCCCCCGGAACCGACTCGATGCGGACCTTGCCGCCATGCAGCTCGACGAAGGACCGCACGATGGACAGCCCGAGCCCGGCACCCCGATGCCGGGTTCCCTGGGCATCGGACTCGAACCAGTCGAATACCCTATCCTTGATCTCGTTGGAAATGCCCGGGCCATGGTCGCTGACCGCGAATATCACGGATTCGGCCGCGCGCAGCGCGGTGAGCACCACGGTCTCCCCGGGCGGCGAGAATCCGACGGCGTTGGCCAGCAGGTTGAACAGGATCTGCCGGATGCGCTGCTCGTCGGCCATGAAGGTTCCGACATCGGGCGGCGCCTTGATGTCGAGCCTGATGTTGTTCTTGACCAGCCGGTCCTGCACGCCCTCGGCAGCCGCATGCATGGTGGCGCGGATGTCGACCGATTCGATATCGAGCCGGATGGCGCCGGCCCCGATCGAGGCGAGGTCGAGGATGTTGTTGATGATGGCGAGCAGCGCGTTGCTCGAAGCGGTGATGTAACCGAGGTATTCCTGCTGCTTCTCGGTCAGCGGCCCGGTCTGCGGATCGTCCAGGAAATGGGTGAAGCCGATGATGTTGGTGAGCGGCGAGCGCAGCTCATAGGAGACGTGCTGCACGAAGTCGATCTTGATGGCGTCGGCCGCCACCAGTGCCTCGTTCCGCTCGGTCAGCACCCGCTCGACATTCACCGAGTCGGTCACGTCCTGGAAGGTGACGAGCGTTGCACCGTCCGGCAGCGGCACCGTGCGGCAATCGACGACGGTGTCGTCGGTGCGCTCCATGCGCAAGGTTTTCAGCGTACGGTCCTCCAGCGCGGTGACCGCCGTGCGCAGGGTCTGCCACGTGGTCTCGTCGCCGTGGAAGGCCCGGCAGGACGCGATCACGCCTTCGATGTGGGGGCGCCGCTGGAGCGCCTCCGGGGGCAGGCCCCACATGGTCGCGAACTCCGGATTGAACAGCCGTACCCGGCCGTCGCTGCCGAACACCGCGACCGCCTCGGAGAGGTTGTCGAGGGTTTCGCGCTGGACCCGGATCAGGGCGTCGAAGCGCCGCTCCAGGTTGAGCCGCTCGGTCACGTCGTCGAACAGGTAGGTGACCCCGCCACCGGGATTGGGCGTGGTGACGACGCGCAGCGTGCGCAGGTCGGGCAGATGCCAGACGAACTCCTTGGGCTCGTTCGCGTGGTAGGCCTCGTGCAGTTGCGCCTTCCAGAGCCGGAAGTCCTGCTGTTCCGGCAGCCGCCGCGCGGCCCGCAGGCGATCGAGCACGGCGGAATCGCTCGGCTTGTCGTCCAGGAACCGCGGCTCGAGGTCCCACAGGGCGAGGTAGGCGGCGTTGTAGAAGGCGAGCTTGTGATCGGGACCGAACATCGCGACGGCCGTCGCGAGCTGATCGAGCGTGCGGCGATGGGCGGTGACGGTGCGCGCGATCTCGCCGCGCAGCGTTTCGACCTCGGTGGCGTCGAGGCCGATGCCGGCGCTGCCGCCCACGAAGGAAACGTCGATCAGGTCGAACACCCGGCGCGCGCCGGCGACGATCACCGCCGCGCGCCGGGTCATCGGCACGGCTTCGGTGCGGCTGCGCTCGAGGTCGGCGCGGGTCGCGCTGTCCAACAGTTCGCGACCGGCGGCGACGGCGGTGGTGGGGTCGGGCGCGTCGACGGCGCGGGCATAGCTCGCATTGACGAAGGCGATCTGGCCGGAGCCGTCGCGGATCCAGGCCGGCGCGGGCAGCGCCTCGAGGACGGCGCGCATGGCGTCCGCCTCGGCGCGCAGCTCCTGGTGGCGGTGCGCGAGGTCGGCGAGGTCGCGCTTGACGCCGCTCACCTCCTGAAGCTTGAGCACGGCGCTGCCGCCGATGGCGCGGCCCTCGGCGGCAAGATAGCGGCCGGATGCGGAGGTCAGCGTGATGGTGAAACTTTCACCCCGCCCGAGCAGCCGTTCGACATGAGATTCGAGGTGGAGCGCCTGTTCCGGACGCAGCCAGGCGGCAAAGGTCATGACCTGATCGGCGGCGAGGTTCGGGGCGATGACCGCGGGATCGCCGATGATGTCCGGTTGGCCGTTGTGGATCCACGACACGATCACCTGCGGCTCGGAGAGGAGCAGGTCGTAGAGCCGGTCGATCTCCCCGGACAGGGCCGTGATCGCGGTGGCGGAGCGGGTCCGTTGGGTGCCCAGGCGGTCATGGGTGCGCACGAGCAGCACCGCGCACACCACGGCGAAGAACAGCACGCCGATGAACAAGGCGAGCCCGGCCAGCTCGTGCTGGTCGAGGGATTTGAGCGCTTCGAAATAGGCAAGCCCGGTCATCAGGGGGTCGTCCGCGGCCGCCGCGCTGGTGGTGAGGCCGCACAACACGGCGGGGGCGCAGGGAACGCACATGACACCGAGCATCGCGCGTCTGCGCCTATGCGGTGGCATCGTCATGCCGCTCGCCCGGATCAGCTCCGGCATCTGCCGCCCCTTGCCCCCGTCCCGCCGCGCGTGCGGGCCCGCAATCCCCAAAAAGCAACGCCTTTCGCCTGGCTCAGGCGACTGAAACGCATACTGACAATGACACTGGAAACAAAACTTGGCGCCGGGGCCCCCACCCCATAGCCCCCGCCCCGGCGTTCGCGGCTGGCCCCCAGGCCGAGCAGCAAATCACAACAATTTAGACTCAAGTGACGGCGCTCCATAAGAGTCCAGACCGTGAACGGCTAGGAAGAGATACCAATTGCACGAGCGGCGGCAGAAAATCTGTTAGATTTGTGCGCGAGTGCGGCTGTCGGGCTACGGTGGCGCGTGGAGATATTCATGCTCGTACAATCCCTCGGCTATGTCGGCTTGCGCACCCGCGACCTCGACGACTGGGCGGGCTACGGAACGCGGCTGCTCGGCCTGCAGGCGGTGGACCGCAGCCGCGCCACCCTGGCGCTGCGCATGGACGATCGCAAGCAGCGGCTGATCGTCAATGCCGACGGCGGCGAAGGGATCGGCTTTTTCGGCTGGGAGGTCGCCGATGCCATCGGCCTCGACCGGCTCGCCGCGCACCTCGAGAGCCACGGCGTCGAGGTGGCGCGGGGGGCGCGCGCGCTGGCCGAGGAGCGCCACGTCGCCGACCTCCTGGTGGCGCACGACCCCGTCGGCAACCGGCTGGAGTTCTTCCACGGCGCCGCCGTCGCAGCCGCGCCGTTCGTCCCCGGCCGCAACATTTCCGGGTTCCGGACCGGCGCGCTGGGCCTCGGCCATGTGGTGATGCATGTGGAGCGCATCGAGGAGATGATGGAATTCTACCGGGACATCCTCGGATTCCGGCTGAGCGACTATTTCCTGCGCCCCTACCAGCTCTATTTCCTTCACGTCAATCCGCGCCACCACAGCATCGCGTTCGCGGCCACCGGCAGGAACGCCGTTCACCACATGATGCTGGAGCTGTTCAGCCTCGACGACGTCGGCCAGGGCTACGACCTCGTCAGCGGCGACGCCGCCGCCGAGAAAGACCGCCTCGCGGTGACGCTCGGGCGCCATTGCGGCGACTTCGTCACCTCGTTCTACACCTGGAATCCGTCGGGCTTCATGACCGAATACGGCTGGGGCGCCCGCGACATCGAGCCCGCGAGCTGGCACCCTTCGGAACGCAGGGAAGGCCCCAGCATCTGGGGTCACGACCGCGCCTGGCTGACGCCCGAACAGCGCGCCGAGGCGCGCGCCATGCGGCTCGCCAATGCCGAGCGCGGACTGCGCCGCCCGGTCCAGGTGCTGCCCGGCAACCACGAGGTGATGGCAGGGGTGTGCCCGTGGTTCGACGACATGGTGAAGCCGCAACGACGCGCCTAGCCGGCCATCCCGGCCACGATCGCCCCCCGCGCCGGAGGCCGTTGCGGGCCCCCGCTCGCCCCCTGTTCCGATGAGGCTAGCGGGGCCGCCGCGAGCGATGGTACGCTCGCACCCGTTCAGGGAGGTCGCCATGGCGCCGAAGAAAAGAATTCCCGCGGAAGCGGTGGAGCTGTACACGCGTTTCATCCATGGCGAGATCAGCCGTCGTGACTTCTTCAATGAGGTGCAGCGCTTCACCGTCGCCGGCCTTACCGCGACGGCGATCGTCGAGGCGCTGATGCCGAACTACGCGTTGGGGCAACAGGTCCGCAAGGACGACGAGCGCATCAAGGCGAGCTACGAGACTCTGCCCTCACCGAACGGGAACGGCTTCGTCCGGGGCTATTTCGTCCGGCCGTTCAGTGCGGATTCACGCGACGCGACGCCGGCGAAGCTGCCCGGAGTCATCGTCATCCACGAAAACCGCGGATTGAACCCGCACACCGAGGACGTCGCACGCCGCTTCGCTCTCGAGAATTTCATGGCCTTTGCGCCGGACGCGCTCACCTCCGTCGGCGGCTATCCGGGCGACGACTACAAGGGCGGCCTGCTGTTCGCCAAGCATCGACGCCGCCAAGCGGACCCAGGATTTCGTCGCCGCCGCGCGGTGGTTGAAATCGCGTCCGGACTGCACGGGAAAAATCGGCGCGACCGGCTTCTGCTTCGGCGGCACGATGGCCAACACCCTGGCCGTCCTGCTCGGTCCCGACCTGGCGGCGGCGGCTCCGTTCTACGGCGGCGCGCCGGCGCCCGAAGACGTCGCGAAAATCAAGGCCGCCATTCTGATCCATCACGGCGCCCTCGATAAGCGGCTGGCGGAAGCCTATCCTGCGCAGGAAGCGGAGCTGAAGAAAAACAACATCCGGTATGAAGGTCACATCTATCCGGATTCGGTTCATGGCTTCTTCAACGACGCGACGCCGGAGCGCTACAACGAGGTCACCGCCAGACAGGCATGGACGCGAACCATCGCGTGGTTCAATCAGTATGTGCGCGGATAACGATCCTCCTTCGTGATCCGAACGGAGCGGAGTGGTGTCCGCAGCCCCGGCTCCGGCCGCCGGAGCATTCGCCGTCCGCGTTCGAGACATCATCGCCATCGCGCATCGCTCGACCATGCAGATGGCCTCGAGGAACACACCGACGGCGGCCGTCCGTCGTTCATGAAGCCTTCACCGAACCCACGCGCATTCCAGCGTCGGGATGGCGGCAAGGCGCCGTGACATGACATGTTCACAGTGTGTTTCTAGCTTGAATTCCATCAGGTGACCTTGAGGGGTTGACATGAGTGTAATCGGAACGACCACCAGCACCGGGACTGCGGATGATCAGGCGATGCGCTCCATTGCCGACGCCGTCCGCGATGCGTCGAAGACCGCGGCCGAACACGCCGCCGCGGTGCAGAATGCGATCGACGGGACCGGCATCATCCAATCGGTCTCGCGCATCACCTACACCGGTGCTTACGCGATCTCGTTCGGAATCGTCTACACCGCGGTGTTCGTGACCCAGTGGCTGCCGCAGGACAATCCCATCATGGACGGGCTTGGCGACGGTGCCCGCGCCGCGATGGACTCGTTCCCGTGGTTCGGCGACGGCGCCCGCGCGGCAGCGGATTCATTCCCGTAACGGATGGGTTCGGGCAACCGCGCTCGGCCAAGGAGCGAGAGAACGCCCGACTGATCGGCGCGATGCGGAGCCTATGACGGGTCGCGGCAGCCTCATTGTCCGGCTCCGCAGGAGAGTGCACCGATAGCGAACTGCCGAGAGCCAACTGCCCACAGCGAACTGCCGAAAGCGAACGAATGGCTGATGGTGCGATGGCGGTCGGCTCCGGCGCGAAGGCCGCATCCGGGGTAAAGGTCGGGTTTCCCGAGGCCGGCGTCATCCGGATCGAAAGCGCCGGATTATTTTCGTCGGCTGCGCTGGACGGGGCATTGTGCCGGCGCTTTCTGCAGGCCGCCCTGCGGCTGCCTGCGATCGAGGTGGCGACGTTCGCGCCGACCCCGGTTCCTTCCGTCGACCTGCGCTACGACGCGACGCGCCACCGCCGCAAGCGCGTGCTGGATCAGCTGGCCGTGTTGCTCGACGGCGGCGGGGCCGATGCGGCCACGACGATGCCGGTCGCCGCCGCCGCGACCGCCCGCGACCGCCACGGCGTGGTGCGCTACCGGCGCTATGCCGGCCGCATCACGGGATGGCGCGCGGAAGGCGAGCGGCTGGGCGCGATCCGGCTCAACAACCCCTTGCTGTATCGCAAACGCGCGCTGTGCGATGCGATCGAACGCGAATTGATGGGCGCGCTCGGCGTCAACCGCTACGACACCGACGCGGTCACGTGCCGCGTCGACATCGAATACGATCCGCGACGAATCACCGTGGCGCAGCTGGTCGAGATCCTCGACGCCGCCCTCGCTGCGACCAAACACCCGGCGCAGCTCGACAAGGTCGATCGCGAGCTGACGATCTGCACCGCCTCGCTGCCGCTCGCCGCGGTGGCGCAGTTCGCGGTGCCCGGTCTGATTCCGGTGTCGGCCGGGCTGTTCGCCTACACCGCGCTCCCCAGCTTCCGAGGCGCCTGGAAGGTCGTGACGAAAGAGCGGCGCCTCGGCGTCGACGTGCTCGATGCGATCGTCGTCGTCGCGTGCCTCGGCACCGGGCAGGTCCTCGCGGGCTCGATCTTGTGCTGGTGCCTTTCCTTCGGCCGCTTCCTGGTACGCCGCACGGAGGACAGCTCGAAGAAGATGCTGCTCGGGGCGTTCGGCAAGCAGCCGCGGTTCGTCTGGCTGCTGATGGACGGCCAGGAAATCCAGATGGCCACCGACAAGCTGCACAAGGGCGACATCGTGGTGGTGCACACCGGCGAAGTGGTGCCCGTGGACGGCACCATCGTCGAGGGGCTGGCGATGATCGACCAGCATGCGCTGACCGGCGAATCGACCCCCGCCGAGAAGGGCGTCGGCGAGCAGGTGTTCGCCTCGACCGTCATGGTGGCCGGCAAGATGCACGTCTCGGTCGAGCGGTCGGGCGCGCAGACCGCAACCTCGAAAATCTCTCAGATCCTCGGCGACACCGCCGGCTACCGGCTCGCCACGCAACAAAGAGGCGAGCAGCTGGCGGACAAGGCGGTGGTCCCGACGCTCGCGGTCGGAGCGCTGGCGCTCGGTACGATGGGCCCGCAGGGCGCCGCCGCCGTGCTCAACAGCGATATGGGCACCGGCATCCGGATGGCGGCGCCGCTGGCCATGCTTTCGACCCTGGCGCTGTGCGCGCAGCGCGGCGTGCTGGTGAAGGATGGCCGCGCCCTGGACCTGCTCTGCGAAATCGACACCGTCCTGTTCGACAAGACCGGCACGCTGACGCGCGAACGGCCGGAGGTCGGGCGGGTCCTCGCCGCCGACGGCCACGCGCCGACGGACATTCTGCGCTACGCGGCGGCGGCCGAACATCGTTTCCATCACCCGATCGCGCTCGCCATCCTGCAGAAGGCGGAAGAGGAAAAACTCGCGCTGCCGCCCACCGACTCGACGCAGTACAAGCTGGGCTACGGCATCACCGTCGGCGTCGCGGGCCGCCAAATCCGCGTCGGCAGCCGCCGCTTCATGGAACTGGAGGGCATCGCGCTCACGCCGGAGATCGCGGCCGCGCTCGACGAGGCCCATGGCGAGGGCCACACCATGGTCATGGTGGCGGTCGACGACGCCCTCGGCGGAGCGTTGGAGTTGCGCGCCTCGGTCCGTCCCGAGGTGCCAGAGATCATCAAGGGTCTGCGCGCCCGCGGCATCCGGCACATCGCGATCATCTCCGGCGACCACGAGGCGCCGACCCGAAAGCTCGCCGCGGAACTCGGCATCGACCGCTATTTTGCCCAGGTGCTGCCGACGGAAAAGGCCGATTACGTCGAGAAGCTGCAGAAGGAAGGCCGCAAGGTCTGCTTCGTCGGCGACGGCGTCAACGACGCCATCGCCTTGAAAAAAGCGAACGTCTCGATCTCCTTGCGCGGGGCCACATCGATCGCGACCGACACCGCGCATGTGGTGTTCATGGAGCCGGGGCTCGGCAAGCTGTGCGAATTGCGCGACATCGCCGGCGATTTGCAGCGCAACGTGCGCACCAGCTGGGCGCTGATCCTGGCCCCCAATATCCTCTGCATCGTCGGCGTGTTCACGCTGGGATTTGGGATCGCCGCCTCCGTGCTGACCAATAACGTGGCGGCGCTGGGCGCCCTGGCCAACGGCGTGCGGCCGATGCGAAAGGTTGCCGCGCTGGAAGCCGAGCGGCGCCACCTGCTGGAATTGCAGCTGCGCGAGAGCGGCTATCTCGACGCGCCGCCGGAGTTGATCGAAGCGGGTGCGTAGCGGCGATGGGGTAGGATCGTGTTCGCCCACGCGCAGTTTTTGGAGTCACCGAGAGAGGGGATGCGGATGGTGTCGAGTTTTGATGCGCCGGCCTCGCCAGCGAGCATGACACCCGTGGCCTCGACCGGCGGCAAGACGAGCAGCGAAGCCGGAAAACCGGTGGAGGCGGCGCCCGGGGCGCGCTTTCATATCTTCGTCATCGATACCGGCTGGAATTCGGTGGCGAGCCGGGTGGTGCGCGAGCACCTCCACATGATCCGCGACCTCAACATCGACGAGGAGGTCTACGTCCTCGATCGCGCGACCTCGATCGCTCTCTTGCGTTACTACCCCTTGCAGGTGGGTCGTGACCCGATCATCGCAGTGCACGACCTGCGGCCGCACCACCGCCACCGCATCAAGCATACCCACGGCTTCCGGATGCATCTCGGCATCCTGGACACCGAGGAGCAGGTGCTGGGGGCGTTGAAGATGTTCTCGCGTTTCATGGTGACGCACCGCAATGCGGCGGATATCGACAGCTTGGTGCGCCAGGATCTGCATCGCCAGGGTCTCGCCGGCGCGATCGAGATCATCGGCGGTCACGAGCACCAGAAGATGATCGAATGACCGACCGCATATGGAACGGTTGAGCCGGGGCCGGAAACATAGGGAGAGCACACATGGATCGTTGGTTCGGAACCGTGACGGAAGTGCTCGCGGCCGCTGCGGCCGCCGCCGCCGTCATCTATTTAGGCTACGAGATCAACCGGCGGCAAAAAAAGCTGAAGGATCTGTTTTCCGTGCTCGGTCCCGATTCCGCGGTCATGGCCGAGCACCTCGAAGAATTGGCCCGGCGTGGTGTGATCCGGCCCTTTGAGGCTCCGGCGGCCGGATGACACGGCCGGGCGCTCCCGGACGACGGGTGCACGCCGAACGGTAATTTCGCGCATGTGAGGCGCTGGGCATGACTGCGACCGATCCGGCCGACGGCGCCGCGCTCCCCTGCGAGCACGCGCCCGGTCATTCCACGCACGAGACCGTCGCGAGCCCCGCCGCGGCTCAGGATGGCGCGCAAATGGGCGCGCAAGTGGGTGGGCAGCCGGACGAGCAAGAGGACGAGCAGGCGCTTCTGCGCATCCTCGACGTGCCGCGCGACGTCGGCTGGCTGATGGTCTCGGTCGGCGTCGTCGGGGTGATCCTTCCCGGTCTTCCCGGCACGCCGTTCCTGCTCGCCGGAGTTGCCGTGCTCGCGCCGGGCGGACCGCGGCTTTTGACCCGCTGGGTCGGCCGCAAGCCGAAGGGGATGGTGCACGCCGGCCTGACGCTGATCGGTCGATGGCTCGATGATCTCGAGCGCCGTTATCCGCGATCGCCGCCGACCGGAGCCGCGGTCGTGCGAGGGACCTATTCCCCGCCTGGCAGCTCCGGCGCCGCCGTCGTGGGTTCGCCCACCCAGCGCCACGGCTTGGCGCGGCGCGGCACTCCGCCGCGCTAAAGCCCTTCGAACAGCGCCGTCGACAGGTAGCGCTCGGCGAAAGACGGGATCACCACCACGATCATCTTGCCGTCCATCTCCGGCCGCGCGCCGAGCTTGAGCGCGGCGGCGACCGCGGCACCGGAGGAGATGCCGCCGGGAATGCCCTCGTAGCGGGCGAGCGCGCGCGCCGTCTCGAAGGCCGCCTGGTTGCTCGACGGTCACCACCTCGTCGATCACCGAGCGGTCGAGGATCTCGGGAATGAAATTGGCGCCGATGCCCTGGATCTTGTGCGGGCCGGCGCGGCCCTGCGAGAGCAGCGGACTGTCCTCCGGCTCGACCGCGACGATCCTTCACGCCGGGCTTGCGCTGCTTGAGGACCTGGCCGACCCCGGTGATGGTGCCGCCGGTGCCGACGCCGGCGACGAAGGCGTCGACGGCGCCGTCGGTGTCCCGCCAGATTTCCTCCGCCGTGGTGTGGCGATGGATCTCGGGATTGGCCGGGTTCGTGAACTGCTGCGGGATCACTGCGTTCTTGATGTCCCGCGCCAGCTCCTCGGCGCGGGCGACCGCGCCCGTCATGCCCGCCGCGGCCGGGGTGAGCACCAGCTCGGCGCCGAGCAGGGCCAGCATCTTGCGCCGCTCCACCGACATCGAATCCGGCATCACCAGGATCAGCCGATAGCCGCGGGCGGCCGCCACGAACGCGAGCGCGATGCCGGTATTTCCCGAGGTCGGCTCGATCAGGACGGTGTCGGGACCGACCCGGCCGTCCGCCTCCATGGCGTCGATCATCGAGACGCCGATGCGGTCCTTGACGCTGGCGATCGGATTGAAGAACTCGAGCTTGGCGAGGATCTCGGCCTTGATGCCCTGCATCTGCGGCAGCCGCTTGAGCCGCACCAGCGGCGTGTCGCCGATCGTCTCGGTGATGGAGTCGTAGATGCGGCCGCGGCCGGGACGGGTTGAGGCGGAAGGCGTTGCCATGGCGGCGGCTCCTCGTTGATGTTCGAAACAGCGGCGAAATGCGGCGGCGGGGTCGAAGGGCTCCCGAATGTCCGGGTAGGTTGGGATGTCCAGGGTTTTGGAGCTTCAGGGATTTTGTCTCTCGGCAACGCAAATCCGGCCTTGCCGCAGCGAACGTGGCGTCAGCCGCTCAGCATTCCCTTCACCAGTGCCGAAGTCCGGGCGAAGTCCATCTTGCCGGCGAACTTTCCCTTCAACGCGGCGATGACCTTGCCCATGTCCTTCATCCCTGCGGCACCGGTGTCCTTGATGGCGTCGGCGATCGCCGCCTTGACCTCGTCCTCGGACATCTGCTGCGGCAGGTAGGCGGCGATGATCGCGATCTCCTCGCGCTCCTGCTGGACGAGATCGGCGCGGCCGCCCTTGTCGTAGAGCTCGACCGATTCCTGGCGCTGCTTGATCATCTTCTGCAGCAGGGACAGCATCTCCTCGTCGCCGGGGGCCGCCTTGCCCTGGCCCCGCGCCTCGATGTCGGCGTTCTTGAACGCGGCATTGACGAGGCGGAGCGTCGAGACGCTGCGGGCGTCGCCCGCCTTCATGGCGGCCTTGAGCGCGGAGTTGATGTCGTCTCGAAGCATGGGGTCCTCGCTGGCGCGCCGCGGCGGCTTTGACGCATCGGCGGGCGCTGGCTATGTAGTCTCGCCATGACCCCTAAACAAGACGATTCCGGCTGGTCGGAGCCGGCCGCCACCGCCCTGCTCGTCCTCGCCGACGGCACCGTGCTCGAAGGCATGGGTTTCGGCGCCACCGGCCTTGCCGTGGGCGAGGTGTGCTTCAACACCGCCATGACCGGCTACCAGGAGATCCTCACCGATCCGTCCTATGCCGGGCAGATCATCACCTTCACGTTTCCCCACATCGGCAATGTCGGCACCAACGACGAGGATATCGAGACCGTGAACCTCGCCGCGACGCCCGGCGCGCGGGGCGTGATTCTCCATTCGGCGATCACCAACCCTGCGAACTACCGTTCTCAGCGCCATCTCGATCAATGGCTCAAGTCGCGCGGCATCATCGGGCTCGCCGGCATCGATACCCGCGCGCTGACCGGCCTGATCCGCACCAAGGGCATGCCCAACGCCGTCATCGCCCACGACCCCGGCGGCAGGTTCGACCTCGATGCCCTGCGCAAGGCGGCCCGGGAGTGGCCGGGGCTCGTCGGGATGGACCTGGTGCCGATGGTCACCTGCGGCCAGCGCTTCACCTGGGACGAGACGCCGTGGCAGTGGAACGCCGGCTATGGCCGCGGGACGGCTCCGCGGTCCGGCGAACCGCGGTTCAACGTGGTCGCCATCGACTACGGTATCAAGCGCAACATCCTGCGGCTCCTCGCCGGCACCGGCTGCGCGGTCACCGTGGTTCCCGCCACCACGCCCGCCCAGGACATCCTGGACCTGGGTCCGGACGGCGTGTTCCTGTCCAACGGCCCCGGCGATCCGGCCGCCACCGGCGCCTATGCGGTACCGGTCATCCGCACGCTGATCAACTCCGGCCTGCCCACCTTCGGCATCTGCCTCGGCCACCAGATGCTCGGCATCGCGCTCGGGGGCGCCACCATGAAGATGCACCAGGGGCACCATGGGGCGAACCACCCGGTGAAGGACCTCACCACCGGCAAGGTCGAGATCACCTCGATAAATCACGGCTTCGCGGTGGATCGGGCGACGCTGCCCGCCGCGGTCGAGGAAACCCACGTCTCGCTGTTCGACGGCTCGAATTGCGGTATCGCCCTCCGGGAACGGCCGGTGTTTTCGGTGCAGTACCATCCCGAGGCATCGCCCGGCCCGCGCGACAGCCACTACCTGTTCGACCGTTTCGTCGCGCTGATGCGCGAGCGGCGGCGGGCGTGATGGAAGACCGCGACGCCGCGCAGGGTCTGTCGCTTCCATGCAGGGTCTGTCGCTTGCGATGCAGGGTCTGTCACTTGCAATGCAGGGGCTATCACTTGCAATGAACCTGCTCAAATATCTCAAGCCGGAGAACGGGCCGGTCGGCAAGATGTTCGGCGCCTGGCTCGACGACGCCGGAAGCGGACGCACCACCCGGCTCGTGGTCTTCGTCTTCGTCGCGTTCCTGACGAGCTTCCAGCTCATCGCCAACGCTCCTGTCGCGCCGCCGACGGAGATGCTCGAGACCTATGTCAGGGGCCTCCATCCGGCGCCGGGCTACTTCGACACGGCCCCCCTTGCCCCGCTGATCGCCGCGCTCTGGTTCAAGCTCGCGCCGCCGATCGACTGGGCGCTCTATCTGCTGGCCGCCGTCAATGCTGGGTTCGCCCTCTACGCCACCGATCTGGTGGCCCGGCGCGAGCTCGCCGGCGACAAGCGCGTCCTCGCGATGCTGCTCCTGCTGCTGACGCCGTTCTATTGCTACTACGGCCAGTCGTTCGATTCCGACCGCACCCTGCTGTGGGCGTGGCCGCTCGCCACCCTCGGATTTCTGCGCGCCTTCACGACCCGGGACTTGGCTTCATCCGTGTTCGCGGGCGCCGCGGCCGGCGTCGCGCTGCTTGGCGGCTATCAGTCGATCTTCCTCCTCGCCGGCTTCGCGGCCGCGGCGCTGATGCATCCGGGGCGCCCGACCTTCCTGCGCTCACGTTCGCCCTGGATCGCGGCCGGGGTCTGCGTGCTGGTGCTGGCACCGCACCTCTATTGGCTCGCCCAGAACGGCTTTGCCCCGCTGTCCGAGGTGGTGTCCCACCACACCGGGGCGGGATTCGGCGCGGTGCTCAGCGGGGTCGGATCGTATCTCGGCATCGGATTGGCGGGCATCGTCCTGCCGCTCCTCCTGTGGTGGCTTGCGGTGCGGCCGGACGGCGTCACGTTGCGCGACATCGCATGGCCGGCAGACGCCGACGGTCGCATGCTGACCATCCTCTTCGTTGCGCCGCTGCTGCTGCGGGCCGTGCTCGCCCTCGCCGCCGGCACCGTCCTGACGCCGGACGGCAGCGCGCCGGGCTGGTTCCTGCTGCCGGTGCTGCTGCTGCGGCCGCGGACGGCCGCCGTTGCCCGCCCCGCCGCGATCCGCGTCGCCGCCCTCGTCTTCCTCCTCGCCATCGCAGCGCTGGCGGTCGCCCCGGTGCTCGCCTCACGGCTTCACAAGCGGGGCACTGCGCAAGGCCGCGAATACTTCCGCCAGGTGAGCTTCGAGGTCACGCGCAACTGGCACACCTCGGTCGGCCGGCTGCTCCGGATCGTCATGGGCGACCCGCACCTCACCGCGGCGATCGCCTTCTACAGCCCCGATCATCCCGACACGGTGCCGGACTTCGATCTCGGCCGCGCGGGGATCACGGCGGACCGCCTCGACGGCGACGGCTTTGCAGCGGTATGCCGCGCCGACGATACCGCCTGCGTCGACGAGGCGCGGCGGCTCGCCACCGGCAAGACCGGAACGCAGTTCGTGAACTTCCAGATGCGAAACCTGTACGGCGGCACGACCAGCGAGATCGGGCGCTTCTTCTTTATCCTGGTGCCTCCCCAGCCGGCGGTGCGGGTCCCGAAATGACGGCCGGCCTGAAGGACTGGGTCGCCTATTACGATGGCCCGCATTCGATCTACGTGAATGGCGTGCACCGCGACGTGCACTACGCCACCATCGCCGACGAGATTGCGCGCCATGTCCCCTCGCCGACGGCGGCGGTGCTCGACTATGGCTGCGGCGAGGCGCTCCATGCCGACCGGATCGCCGCAGCGGCGGGCCGGCTGACCCTCGTGGATGCCGCGCCCGGCGTGCGCGCCCGCCTGATCGCGCGCTTCGAGAAAAACCCCAAGATCGTGGTCGTGTCGCCCGAGCAGGCCGCCGCCCTGCCCGATCGCTCGCTCGACCTCGCGGTGCTGCACTCGGTCTCGCAATACCTGTCCGGCGACGAATTCGACCGCATTGCCGCACTGTTCCGCCGCCTCCTCAAGCCGGACGGCCGGTTCGTCCTGGGCGACGTGGTCCCGCCGGGCGTGCCGGCGATGTCGGACGCCTTCGAACTGCTGCGGTTCGCCGCGGCCAACGGCTTCCTGATCGCCGCCTTCACCGGACTCGTCCGCACGTTCTTTTCCGACTACTGGCGTCTGCGCTCCAACCTCGGGCTGACCCGCTACGGCGAGGCGGAGATGATGGCGCGGCTGGCGCGGCTCGGCTTCTCGGCCACCCGCGCGCCCCGCAACATCGGACATATCCGGGCGCGGATGACCTTCCTCGCCCGGCCGGTGGAAGGATAAGCCGCGGAGCAACCGGCTTTTTTGCTGTGCATCGCGCCGTGGTCGTGGCGGCATTGCGCCTGCACTCTTCCCTCTGATGGGATAATGGGCTAAGGGTCCGACCGCCGCGGACGCCTCTGGCGGGCGCGCGGGGCAAGGCGGGCGGCGCTTAAGTCGACGCCTTTTTTTATGCCCGATCAGGGCTTTGCCCGGGAATCAGCGCCACAGGAACAGTGCCACAGCCGATCCATGCCGAAGCGCACCGACATATCGTCCATTCTCGTGATCGGGGCCGGTCCGATCGTCATCGGCCAGGCCTGCGAGTTCGACTATTCCGGCACCCAGGCGTGCAAGGCGCTGCGCGAGGAGGGCTACCGGATCGTCCTCGTCAACTCGAATCCGGCGACCATCATGACCGATCCGGAGGTCGCCGACGCCACCTATGTCGAGCCGATCACCCCGGACATCGTCGCCCGGATCATCGAGAAGGAGCGCCCCGACGCCCTGCTGCCGACCATGGGCGGACAGACGGCGCTCAACTGCGCCTTGTCGCTGCGGCGCATGGGCGTGCTGGAGAAGTACGGCGTCACCATGATCGGCGCGACCGCCGAGGCGATCGACAAGGCCGAGGACCGCAAATTGTTTCGCGAGGCGATGGATAAGATCGGCCTCGAGACGCCGAAGTCGTCCCTCGCCAATGCCTCGGACCTCAAAAAGGCCGACCGCGAACTCTATCAGAGCGGCATCGACAAGATCACGGCTTCGCGCCTGCCGGCCGACGCCGAGCGCCATGCCATCGAGGCCTATGAAGGCGCTTGGGCGGCGGGCGAGACCGAACGCAAGCGCCGCTACATCGCCAAGGGCCTCATCGAGGCGCTGGAGGCGATGGACTATATCGGCATCCCCGCCATTATCCGGCCGTCGTTCACCCTCGCCGGCACCGGCGGCGGCATCGCCTTCAACAAGCAGGAGTTCCTGGAGATCGTCGAGCGCGGCCTCGACGCCTCGCCGACCACCGAGGTGCTGATCGAAGAAAGCGTCCTCGGCTGGAAGGAATTCGAGATGGAGGTGGTGCGCGACAAGGCCGACAACTGCATCATCGTATGCTCGATCGAGAACTTCGATCCGATGGGCGTGCACACCGGAGATTCCATCACCGTCGCGCCGGCGCTGACGCTGACCGACAAGGAATTTCAGATCATGCGCGACGCCTCGATCGCGGTGTTGCGCGAGATCGGGGTCGAGACCGGCGGCTCCAACGTGCAATTCGCCGTCAACCCCGAGGACGGCCGCCTCGTCGTCATCGAGATGAACCCGCGGGTGTCGCGGTCTTCGGCATTGGCGTCGAAGGCGACCGGCTTCCCGATCGCCAAGGTCGCCGCCAAGCTCGCGGTCGGCTACACGCTGGACGAGATCGCGAACGACATCACCGGCGGCGCGACGCCGGCCTCGTTCGAGCCCACCATCGACTATGTGGTGACCAAGATCCCGCGGTTCGCCTTCGAGAAGTTTCCCGGCGCCGAGCCCACTTTGACGACCTCGATGAAGTCGGTCGGCGAGGCGATGGCGATCGGCCGCACGTTCCAGGAATCGCTGCAGAAGGCGCTGCGATCGCTGGAGACCGGGCTGACCGGCCTCGACGAGATCACCATCAGCGGGTTGGGCGAGGGCGACGATCGCAACGCGATCCGCGCCGCGCTCGGCATGCCGACGCCCGACCGCATTCTCGTGATCGCACAGGCGATGCGCCACGGCATGACCGACGAGGCGATCAACGCCTCCTGCAAGATCGATCCGTGGTTCCTCGCGCAGATGCGCGGCATCGTCGAGACGGAGGCGGAGATCGCCCTCAAGGGCCTGCCGGCCACCGCCGTCGCCCTGCGCCGCCTCAAGTCGATGGGCTTCTCCGACGCGCGGCTCGCCAAGCTGACCGGGCTTGCGCCGACCGAGGTCGCCGACCGGCGGCACGGGCTCGGGGTGCGCCCGGTGTTCAAGCGGATCGACACCTGCGCGGCCGAGTTCGCTTCGCCCACGGCCTACATGTACTCGACCTACGAGGCCCCGTTCGCCGGCGTGCCGGCCGACGAGGCCGCGCCGTCGGACCGCAACAAGATCATCATCCTCGGCGGCGGCCCGAACCGCATCGGCCAGGGAATCGAATTCGACTACTGCTGCTGCCATGCCTGCTACGCACTGCACGAAGCGGGCTACGAGACCATCATGGTCAACTGCAATCCGGAGACCGTCTCGACCGATTACGACACTTCGGACCGGCTCTATTTCGAGCCGCTGACCCAGGAGGACGTGCTCGAGATCATCATGACCGAGCGGGCGCGCGGCACCCTGCACGGGGTCATCGTTCAGTTCGGCGGCCAGACCCCGCTCAAGCTCGCACAGGCGCTGGAGGACGCCGAGGTTCCGATTCTCGGCACCTCGCCCGACGCCATCGACCTCGCCGAGGACCGCGACCGCTTCAAGAAGCTTCTCGACGCCTTGAAGATCCGCCAGCCGCGCAGCGGCATCGCCACCAGCCCCGAGCGCGCGCGCGCGATCGCCGAGGAGGTCGGCTACCCCATCATGATCCGTCCGTCCTATGTGCTCGGCGGACGGGCGATGGAGATCATCCACGACGGCGCCCAGCTCGACCGCTACGTGGCGCGCCTCGCCACCGCGCTCGACCGGCCCTCGGAGCTCGCGGTGTCGGACAAGCGGCCGCTGCTGATCGACCGCTATCTCTCCGACGCCATCGAGGTCGACGTCGACTGCATCGCCGACGGGCGCGACACCTTCATTGCCGGCATCATGGAGCATATCGAGGAGGCCGGGGTGCATTCCGGCGACAGCGCCTGCGCGCTTCCGCCGCATTCGCTTGCGGCGGCGACGATCGAGGAGCTCGAACGTCAGACCCGGGCGCTCGCGCTCGCGCTCAACGTGGTCGGCCTCATGAACGCGCAATACGCCATCAAGGACGGCCACATCTACGTGCTCGAGGTCAATCCCCGCGCCTCCCGCACGGTGCCGTTCGTCGCCAAGGTGATCGGCCTGCCGGTCGCCAAGATCGCGGCGCGGGTGATGGCCGGCGAGCCGCTCGCCACCTTCGCCCTGACGCCGCGGCGCCTCTCCCATGTCGGGGTCAAGGAAGCGGTGTTCCCATTCGCCCGCTTCCCCGGCGTCGACACCGTGCTCGGGCCGGAAATGCGCTCGACGGGCGAGGTGATGGGGATCGACCGTACCTTCGAGATCGCGTTCGCCAAGAGCCAGATCGGCGGCGGGGCGCGGCTGCCGCGCGCCGGCACGGTGTTCGTCTCGATGCGGGACAGCGACAAGGAACGCATTCTCCCGGCGGTGAAGCTGCTCGCCGAACTCGGCTTCAAGGTGATCGCGACCTCCGGCACCCAGCGCTATCTGTCGGAGAACGGCGTCGCCGCGACCAAGATTAACAAGCAGCTCGAAGGACGCCCCCACATCGTCGATGCCATCAAGAACGGCGAGGTGCAGCTCGTCTTCAACACCACCGAGGGGGCCCAGGCCCTTGCCGATTCCCGCGCCCTCCGCCGCGCCGCCCTCTTGCATAAAGTCCCATACTACACCACTCTTTCAGGGGCCGTCGCGGCGGCGTTAGGCATAAAAGCCTACCTTGGAGGCGACTTCGAGGTTCGCGCCCTGCAAAGCTATTTTGTGAGCTGAGCCCGGACGGGAACCGGGGCCAGCGCGCCCAGGTTGGCAAGAAAGCCGAGCGGATCGCGTTTCCGGGCTGCAATCCGGGCCGCGGTCGGCGTTTTTTTTGCCGGAGGATCGAGGATCAAGGATCGATGGATAAGATACCGATGACCGCTGCGGGCTATTCCGTTCTGGCCACCGAGCTCAAGCACCGTCAGCAGGTCGAGCGCCCCCGCATCATCCAACAGATCACCGAGGCCCGTTCGCACGGCGACCTGTCGGAGAATGCGGAGTATCACGCTGCCAAGGAGCAGCAGTCGCACAACGAGGGCCGCATCGTGGAACTCGAGGACAAGCTCGCGCGCGCCGAGGTCATCGACGTGTCCAAGCTGTCGGGCGACACCGTGAAATTCGGCGCCACCGTCACCCTGATCGACGAGGATACCGACAAGAAAGCGGTCTGGCAGATCGTCGGCGAGCCGGAGGCCGACGCCAAGGCAGGGCGCATTTCGATCACCTCCCCGCTTGCCCGGGCCCTGGTCGGCAAGAAGAAGGGCGCCAATGTCGAGGTCGTCACCCCCGGAGGGGCCAAGGCCTACGAAGTGGTGAAGGTCGAGTGGCGCTGATCCGCTGCCGCTGACCCGCTGCCCCTGACCCGCTGCTCCGACATGTGACCGCGCGCTCCCGCGTTCCCGTCGCCCGCTTCGGGCCCGCATTGTGGACAGCACGCCATGCCCGTTGTGGGACAGCGCGGTTTGCCGCAACTTCCCGCGCGGCTCTGATTCGCGGCGAATCGGAGCGGACAGCCCCCGGCACCGTTGCAGCGGCGTTGGACGGGCCGGCTGCACTTGAAATGCCGGAGGCAGGATGCCGCGGCCTGTTCTCTGGCTGCCGTTTGTAACGGCTGACGGTTCAACTATCATCGCATGATGCGCCGGACCAGGCATCCTTCCGATCTTGCTCCGCTGCTCGCCCAGGCGGTCGATTCTCATCAGGCGGGCGATCTGGCGGCGGCAGAGGAGCTCTACGCGGAAATTCTCGCCGACACGCCCGCACATTTCGATGCGCTGCAGCTGCTCGGCGTGTTGCGCCACCAGCAGGGGCGCAACGAAGAGGCCCGCACGCTGATCATGTCGGCGATCGCGAGCAATCCGGGCTCGGTGGATGCGCTGTGCAATCTCGGCATCGTCCTGCAGGATCTCCACCGCGACGCCGAAGCGGTCGAGGTCTACGACCGCGCGCTCACGATCGATTCGCGCCACCCGGAAGTTCTCAACAATCGCGGCACGGCGTTGCGCGCGCTCAACCGCCCCGCCGCCGCGATCATGAGCTTCGATCGCGCGCTCGCAATCCGGCCGAACTATCTCGAAGCTCATTTCAACCGCGCCGCCCTCCTGACCACGCTCGGCCGCTACGACGAGGCGGTGGCGAGCTACGATCAGCTGATCGCCCTGCAGCCTGAAAATTTCGAAGCCCACCGCGGCCGCGGCCGCGCCCTCATGGCCCAGCAGCAGCCGGAAGCGGCGCTCATGAGCTTTGCACGCGCGGTGGTGCTCCAACCCGAGGACGTCGACGTCCGGTTCGATCGCGGCATCGCGCTCAACCTGCTCGGCCGCCACCGGGAAGCGCTCGGCGAGCTCGACAAGGTGGTGGCGCACCAGCCCGACAACGGCGCCGCGCTCGCACAGCGCGGCATCGCGCTCAACGAACTCCGGCGCTATGCGGAGGCGGAAGTCTCGCTGGCACGCGCCGCCATGCTGCGTCCAGGCGACGCCACCGCGCTCGACCAACACGGCATCGCCCTGCGCGGGCTCGGCCGCCCGGCCGAGGCGCTGATCTCCCACGATCGCTCGCTGGCGATCCGGCCCGCCAATGCTGCCGCGCTCAACAGCCGCGGCCATGCGCTTGTCGCGCTCGGCCGCCACGCCGAAGCGCTCGAGAGCTACGACCGCGCCCTCGCCCTGGCGCCGCCCGACGCGCAGGTGCTGGTCAACCGCGGCCTCGCGCACAATGCGCTCGGCCAGCACGGCGTCGCGCTCAAGCACCTCGATGCCGCGCTTGCGGTCGCGCCCGATGATGCGACCGCCCATTGCCAGCGCGGCGATGCGCTCATGGCGGCCGGCGACTTCGCGGGCGCACTCGACAGCTACGAGAAGACGCTTCTGCTCCGCACGCCGCTGACCGACCTTCTCGACCGCCTCGCTCTCTGCGTGGCGAGGCTGTGCGACTGGACCCGCACCGCCGAGATCGCCCGCCAGATCGAGCTGCATGTGAACGACGGCACCGCCGTCATCTCGCCCTTCACCCTGCTGCATTATGAGAGCACGCCGGCGCAGCAACTCGCCTGCGCGCGCCACTATGTTCGCAGCCGTTTTCCCTCGCTGTCGGCATCCCTGCTCAGCGCACCGGCGCGCGATCGCACCAAGCTGCGCATCGCCTACCTGGCGGCGAACTTCAATCGGCCCGCGATCGCTTCACTCGTCGCCGGCCTGTTCGAGCGTCACGACCGCGCCAAGTTCGAGATCACCGGGATCTCGTTCGGCAACGAGGACAACGCCGCCACCGCGAGCCGCGTGATCGCCGCATGCGACGCCTTCCACGACCTGCATTCGCTGACCGACCGCCAGATCGCCGGGCGCATCCGTGACCTCGGCATCGACATCGTCGTCGATCTCACCGGCCACGGTCGCGGCGGCAGGCCGGGCATCCTCGCGTCGCGTCCGGCTCCGGTCCAGGTGAGCTATCTCGGCTATCCCGGCACGATGGGCGCCGAGTTCATCGATTACATCATCGCCGACGCCGTCACCGTGCCGCCGGGCGATGAGGCGTTCTACACCGAGAAGGTGGTGCGGTTGCCGGATTGCTTCCAGGTCAACGACGCCGCCCGCGCGATTGCCGCGACCGCGCCGACCCGTGCCGAAGCCGGTTTGCCGGAACAGGGTTTCGTGTTCGCGAGCTTCAACGGCGGCATTATTTCCGCCCCCATTTTCGAAACCTGGATGGGGTTGCTGGCCAGGATCGAGGGCAGCGTGCTGTGGCTGTCGGAGGTTGGCGCAGCCACCAAGGAGAACTTGCGCCAGCAAGCAGCCGGGCGCGGCGTCGAGCCCGGCCGGCTGGTGTTCGCGCCGCGCATCGGACAGCCCGAGCACCTGGCGCGCCACCGGCTCGCCGACCTGTTCCTCGACACTGCTCCCTGCGGCACCCGCGCCGGCGCGAGCGATGCCCTGTGGGTGGGCTTGCCGGTCCTGACGTGTCGCGGGTCGACATTTTCCGGTCGGGTGGCGGCGAGCCTGCTGCATTGCCTGGGGCTCGGCGAACTGGTGGCGGCAAACCTCACCGAATACGCCGCCCTCGCCCAATGGCTTGCGGTGGAGCCGGACATTCTCGCCCAAATCCGTAACCGGCTGGCCGAGAATAAAACCACCTGCCCGCTGTTCGACACCGATGCCGGCCGTCGCCACCTGGAGCGCGCCTACACGCTCATGTGGGCGCGCCACGAGGCGGGAGAGCCAGCCTGCGGCTTTGATGTCGAGGTGGTGCCCGAATCACCGTCCGCTGCGACGGCGTCCGCGACCGCGGCACAGCCTGCCTCCCCGGCGGCTTCGCCGCCACTTCCTCGCTCCCCTGAGGCTTCGCCGCCACTTCCTGCCTCCCCTGCGGCTTCGCCGCCACTTCCTGCCTCCCCGGTGGCTTCGCCGCCACCGCCTTCCTCCCCGGCGGCTCCGCCGCCACGGCCTGCCGCATCGTCGGCGCCCGAAACCAAGGGCCCGCCGAAGACATCCTGAGACGCGCGGCGCTCAGGTCGGCGGTGTGCGGAGGAGTTCCAGGGGGACGACGGGCGCATCCTTGGAGTTGCGCAGCGTCAGCGTGGTCTTGACGTTGAGCACATGGGGGGCCGCGGTCAGATCGGTCACGAAGGCCTGGAACTTGGGCAGGTTCGGCGCGACGCATTTCAGGATGAAATCGATCTCGCCGGACAGCATCCAGCATTCCCGCACCAGCGGCTGACCGCGAACGAAGCTCTCGAAAGCCTGCAGATCGGGCTCGGCCTGGCTCGACAGGTGCACCATCGCGAACGCCATGACCTCGCAACCGAGCTCCTTCTCGTTGAGGAGCGCGCGATAGCCGCGGATATAGCCGGCCTCCTCGAGCGCGCGGACCCGGCGCAGGCACGGCGGCGCCGAGATGCCGACCCGGCGCGCCAGCTCGACATTGGTCATGCGGCCATCCTCCTGCAACTCTCGCAGAATATGAGTGTCGATGGCATCGAGGCGTCGCACCGGTCGGATTCTCCATGAGCATGGGCACGGCCGTCCCTGCGGCGCGGCCTGTCGAGGCGCAGACTCGATTGTATTCTGCGATCCCCGGCATTTTGAAAGTTTATTGCGCGGAACGTTTTCGCAGCCCGGTCTTGGGGAACCGGGAACCGGGAAAAATCCGGATTCAGGGTTGCGTTTCTTGCATAGCTTTGGCAAAGGCTTACATGAAGGCCGTTCATGCTGCACCGCCCAGGGCCATGGCGCCCCGTTCGGTTTCGAGCCCATCGGCTGTCCAGAGAAGCGTCCATGTCCCAAACCATTCACGCCAAGGTCGTCATCATCGGTTCCGGCCCGGCCGGCTACACCGCAGCCATCTATGCCGCGCGCGCGATGCTCGAACCGGTCCTCATCCAGGGCATCCAGCCGGGCGGCCAACTGACCGTCACCACCGATGTCGAGAACTACCCGGGCTTCGCCGACGTCATCCAGGGCCCCTGGCTGATGGAGCAGATGGAGAAGCAGGCGGCGCATGTCGGGACGCGGCTCGTCACCGATCACGTCAATGCCGTGGACCTCGGCCAGCGGCCGTTCCGCGTGTCCTGCGATTCCGGCGACACCTACATGGCGGATGCCCTCATCATCGCCACCGGAGCGCAGGCGCGCTGGCTGGGGCTGGCCTCCGAGCAGGCCTACCGTGGCCACGGCGTGTCCGCCTGCGCCACCTGCGACGGCTTCTTCTACAAAGGCAAGTCCGTGGTCGTGGTCGGCGGCGGCAACACCGCGGTCGAAGAGGCCCTGTTCCTCACCAATTTCGCGGACAAGGTGACGGTGGTTCATCGCCGCGATGCCTTCCGCGCCGAGCGCATTCTCCAGGATCGCTTGTTCAAGCACCCCAAGATCGAGGTGATCTGGAACCACGAGGTCGCCGAGGTCGGCGGCCCGGAGCATCCGCGCAAGGTCGCCGAGGTCCGTCTGCGCAATGTCAAGACCGGGGCCGCATCGACGATTGCGGCCGACGGCGTGTTCGTCGCCATCGGTCACAGTCCGGCGACCGAGCTGTTCGTCGGACAGATCGAGATGAAGCCGTCCGGCTACATCAAGACCGCGTCGTTCTCGACCGCCACCTCGGTGGCGGGTGCGTTCGCCGCCGGCGACGTCACCGACGACGTCTACCGCCAGGCCGTGACGGCGGCGGGAATGGGCTGCATGGCGGCCCTGGAAGCGGAACGCTTCCTCGCCGCCGCCCATCAGCTCGACCGCGCCGCCGCCGAATAGGCCCGCGGACATGCCGGCGCCGCATGGGCGGGGCCGGACGTGCAACGCCGGAACGTTGCAGGCCCCGCGGCGAACCCGCGCCGCCGCTTACGAGGGAGTTTCGCAACCGCGAATTCGATCATGGATTGGGACAAGCTGAAGGTTTTCCACGCCGCTGCCGAAGCCGGCAGCTTCACTCACGCGGGCGAGCAACTCGGGCTATCGCAATCGGCCGTGTCTCGCCAGGTGAGTGCGCTCGAACAAGAGCTGACGGTGTCGCTGTTCCATCGCCATGCGCGCGGGCTCATCCTCACCGAGCAAGGTGAGTTGCTGTACCGCACCGCCCACGAAGTCTTCATGAAGCTCGAATCGGCCCGCGCCAAGCTGACCGACAGCCGCGAGCGCCCGAACGGCGATCTCAAGATCACCACCACCGTCGGCATCGGAGTGCACTGGCTGACGCCGCGGCTCGGCGAGTTCGGCGATCTCTACCCGGACATCCGCATCACCCTCATCACCACGGACGAGGAGCTCGACCTCGCCATGCGCGAGGCCGATGTCGCCATCCGGCTGCGCCAGCCGACCCAGCCCGACCTGATCCAGCGCAAGCTGTTCTCGGTGCATTTCCACGCCTACGCTTCGCCGGAATATCTCAAGCGCTTCGGCACGCCGCGTTCCCACGACGAGCTCGACACCCACCACCTCCTGGTGCTCGGCGGCAACGTGCCGTCGTTCCTCCAGAACACCCGCTGGCTGGTCGACGTCGGCCGCAACGGCAAAGGCGCGCGCACCCCGCACCTCGTGATCAACAACGTCATCGGGATTCTGCGGGCGTGCCAGGCCGGCCTCGGTATCGCGATGCTGCCGGACTATATCGTCGAGGAGGATGGCGGACTGGTGCAGCTGTTCGGCGAACAGGAGACCATCGCCCTCGACGCCTACTTCGTTTATCCCGAAGAGCTTAAATCGGTCGCCCGCGTCCAGGCATTTCGAGACTTTCTGGTCAGCAAGGCGCAGCGCTGGAGCTTTTGATACCGCGCGGATTGGTCGCTGCGGAAGCGGGCATGGCAGGCATGCCATTCCCCCGCTGCCGCTCCCCGGTTGGGACGACCATATTCTGTATGCAGGCGGCGCGGTGAGTAAATGTCTATCGCGCCGCTTGCTGTTCCCTCTGGAAAGAACGGCCGGTGATTTCGGCCGAACTACGCCGGGCCCGTTGGCCCGGCGTTTTTTTCATGCCGCTTGTGCCGGGCCGCCGGCTCTCCCATCATGGCGCGCGGTGGACAGACCGGCTGAATGACCACCGGCTCGAATGACCACCGGCTGAACGACCAAGGCGGGGCCCGAATGACTGCGCGACTGGAGGCGGCTGCCAACACGGTTCATTGGGGCTATCTCGACGCCAACCTGGCGCCCTGCGCAGCGATCGACAGCGGCGACGTCGTCACCATTTCGACGGTTTCCGGCCCGCCGGAGGCATTGCCGCCGCTGCCCGCCATCGTGCCGCAGGCGCTCCACGACATTCACGCCTCGAAGGCCCGGCGCATGCTGCCGGGCCACATGTGCACCGGTCCGGTCGCCGTGCGCGGGGCGCGCCCGGGCCAGGTGCTACAGGTCGACATCGAGGACATCGCGCTTCACTACGACTGGGGCTATACGGCGATGCGTCCCCTCAAGGGCGCTTTGCCGTACGATTTTCCCGAGCCCGCGATGATCCATGTGGCGCTGGAGCGCAACCGCATGGTCGGTCGCCTCCCCTGGGGAACGGAAATCCCGCTGCGGCCGTTTTTCGGCGTCATGGCGAACGCGCCGCCGCGCGCCTGGGGAACGGTGTCCAGCATCCAGCCGCGCCAGTTCGGCGGCAACATGGACAACAAGGAGCTGGTGGCCGGGACTACACTCTATCTGCCGATATTCACCGACAATGCGCTGTTCTCGGTGGGAGACGGCCATGCCGCCCAGGGCGACGGCGAGGTCTGCGTCAACGCCATCGAGACCGGCCTGATCGGACGCTTCCGTCTCACAATCCGCGACGACATGAAGCTCGACTGGCCGATGGCGGAGACGCCCACCCACGTCATCACCATGGCGTTCGACCCGGATCTCGACGATTGCGTCGTGACCGCGCTGCGGCTGATGCTCGACCTCGTCGAAAGCCGCACCACCCTCAAGCGCCACGAAGCTTATATGCTCGCGAGCCTCGTCGCCGACCTGCGCGTCACCCAGGTGGTGAACGACCACAAGGGCATCCACGTCATGCTCGAGAAGCAGTACCTGCAGCCGGCGCGCTGAGGCGCTTCCGGCGAAAGCGGGATGGGAGCGCCGCCCGTCCGTTGCAGGGGGCGGTGATCTAGATCGCCGATTCCAGCCAGTCGGCGGCGAAGTCGATGCCGATCTGACGGTTGTCGACGTGCGCATGCTCGGCGCCGCCCTCCTCGGTGGAGAAGATCTTCAGGGTCTTGTCGCGGGAGCCCACCGCCTCGAACAGCTTCGGGGCATTCTCGACCGGGACCACCCGGTCGTTGCCGCCATGGGTGATGAGGAACGGGCAGCGAATGTCCTTCGCCACGTCCTTCATCGAGAAGCTCCGCGCCACCTCGATCGCCGCGTCGGGCGTCGCGGCATTCACCACCCACTGGAACTGGAAGTTCGACTGGGCCACCGTGGTCGGCGCGGACTTGTTCTTTTCCTTGATCCGGGTCTGCCAGCCGGCGAGGTCCCAGTGCAGTGCACTGAGCGCGATACCGGCGGCGTAGCGGTGCTCGCGCGCGGCGATGCGGCTCGAATAATAGCCGCCGAAACTGTAGCCCATGATGGCGACCCGCGTCGGATCGACGTCGCCGCGCGTCAGCAGATAGTCATAGGCGGCAGCGCCCGGCACCTCGTAGTCGTAGCGGGCATGGATGCCCCGGATGCGCAGGCTTTCGCCCTGGCCGGGCCCATCCATGGCGAGCGTGTTGAAGCCGCGCCGGGCGAACTCGAGGCCGGCGAAGAAGATGCTCATCTCCTTCGCATTGTCCATGCCGTTGACGATCACGACCGTGGGTGCCGGACCGCTGACGCCGGCGCCTTTCATGAACAGGGCCGGCAGAGTGACGCCCTGGTACGGCACCTCGACGAATTCGATGTCGGGGTGTCGCAGCCGGATCCCGGCGTGATAGCAGCGATAGGCGCGGCTGCCCCACGCCCGCTTTTCCTCCCCCGGCAGGATGAAGCGCTCGGCGTTGTAGAAGTAGTTTCCGGCCCGCAGGTAATAATCGCCGGCGCTGTTGCGGCGTCCTTCCTCCGCGGCGGCGTCGGCGCGCTTCTCGATGACCTCCGCCATCGCCCCCCATTCCTCCTGCCAGGCCTGGGGCTCGTGCTGGCGCACGCGCAGCTTCTCGCAGACGCGATCCATCTCCTCGAGCGCGACCACGCCGTAGGGGGCCATGCCCTTGATGATCAGCGTCGCATTCGACCACAGGAAGTTGTCGCCGAAATGATCGATCCAGGGGCCTCTGGCCATGAACGCGTCCTCTTCGAAAGCGGAGTTTTCTGCAGGCGGGAATGGTCCGGGAGTTGCAGGAAGCCGGTCCGGGAGGTGTTACTATAGGATCGCCCGCGTTGCCGGAAGTGTGACTTGCCGGTGAACGTTTTGGCACGTAGCTCTTGGTTCAAGAAGGACAACCAGAACGGTTCCGAAAAGGAGGGTCCCGTGCACATCAGGCGCCGGCGGGGATGGGAAATTCCTGAGCATCAGGCAACGCCCGAGCATCTTTTCTTCGATCGCCGCGCTTTCCTGGCAGCGGCAGGGGCGGCTACGGGAGCCGCCGCCGTCGGATTGGCGCCGGCCGCAGCGCTGGCCCAGCGCGCCGGCGAAGTTCCCGATCCGACCGCCGACCTCTATCCGGCCAAGCACAACGAAAGTTTCAAGCTCGACCGCCCGATCACCCCCGAGGCGATCAACACGACCTATAACAACTTCTATGAATTCGGCTCGTCGAAATCGATCTCGCGCGCGGCCCAGGCGCTCAAGGTCCGGCCGTGGTCGGTCAAGATCGACGGCATGGTGGAGAAGCCGCAGGTTCTCGCCATCGACGACCTGATCCGCAAGATCCCGATCGAGGAGCGGCTCTACCGCCATCGCTGCGTCGAGGCCTGGGGCATGACGATTCCGTGGAGCGGTTTCCCGCTCGCCAAGCTGGTGGAGCTGGCGCGTCCGCTGTCGTCGGCGAAATACCTGCGGATGGAGACCTTCCTCGATCCCGCGATGGCGAGCGGCCAGCGCGCGAGCTGGTACCCCTGGCCCTACGTCGAAGGCGTGACCATGGCGGAGGCGAGCAACGATCTCGCCTTCCTCGTGACCGGCGCCTATGGCAAGCCGGTGTCGAAGTCGCAGGGCGCGCCGCTGCGTCTCGCGCTGCCGTGGAAGTACGGCTTCAAGTCGATCAAGTCGATCACCAAGTTCACCTTCACCGACCAGCGGCCGAAGACGTTCTGGGAGGCACTCCAGGCGTCCGAATACGGCTTCTGGGCCAACGTCAATCCGGAGGTCTCGCACCCGCGCTGGAGCCAGGCCTCGGAGCAGGTGATCGGCACCAACGAGCGCCGCCCGACGCTGCTGTACAACGGCTACGGCGAGCACGTCGCCGACCTCTACAAGGACATCAAGGGCGAGCGCCTGTGGGCGTGAGCTGAGGCGGTCGTTGTTCGTTCGACGCGGCATCTCCTGACGCCGTCATTCCGGGGCACGCGATTGCGCGAACCCGGAATCCACGCAGAGGTGCCCCCGTCGCCGGATTTGGGGTTCCGTTCCGCGTTGCAAGCGACCCCGGAATGATCGCCGCGGGAGGAGTCAGTGCGCCTCCCCCACAGAACGCGGCAGCCTTCAAATCACCGCGGCGGCACCGCCGTCGACGGGCCAGGCGCTGCCGGTGACGAAGCTCGCGCGCTCGGAGGCGAGGAAGGCGACGACGGCGCCGACCTCCCGCCCCTCGCCCATGCGCCCGAGCGGGATGCGCGCCACCCGGGCAGCCCGCATCTCGGCCTCGGTCTTGCCGGTGCGGGCGGCTTCCGCCCGGATCGTCTCGTCGAGCCGTTCGGAGTGGATGACGCTCGGGATCACCGCATTGATGAGGATGCCGTCCTTGGCGAGGTCGCCGGAGAGCGCCTTGATGAGGTTCAGGATCGCCGCATTGTTGAGCCCGACCGAGACCGCGGCGGGCTGTGGCTGGCGCGCCGCCCCGCCCAGCACGTTGACGATGCGGCCCCATTTGCGCGGCCGCATCAGCGGCACGGCGAGGCGGATGCAGCGCGCGGTGCCGTCGAGTTTATCCTCGAACAGGCGGGCCCATCGCACCTCGTCGAACGTGAAGAAGTCGCCGCGGCCGACCACCGCGGCGCAATTGACCAAAATGTCGAGACGGCCGAAATCGGCCATCATGCGCTCGAACGCCGCGCGCACGGCCGCATCCTCGTTGAGGTCCGCGACCGCACCGACGACGCGCCCCTTCGCCTGCGGCGCAAGCCCGGCGCAGGCGGCCGCGTTGCGCCCGCGATCCTTGCTGACGAGGACGACGTCGGCGCCTTCCGCGGCGAGCGCGGCCGCACAGGCGAGACCGATGCCGCGGCTGGCGCCGGTGACGACCGCGACCCGCCCGGCGAGCCCGAGATCCATCGCCGTCAGCCGGTATATTCGAGGATATGCATGCCCGCACCGGCGCGGTCGATCAGGTAGAGCCGGCCGTGCTCGTCGGACCCGATGTCGTTCGACTGGATCGCCTGCTGCCCGTCCGGGAGCTCAGGCACGTAGCATCCGATCTCCTTGGGCCGCAGCGGATCGCGCACGTCGACGGCGCGCAGCCCGGCGTTGAAGTAGGTGAGGAACACGATGTCGGCCCAAGGCCCCTCGCTGGTGATGTTCTCGAGGATGTTGTGGGCGCCAAACCGGCCGGGACGATCGAAATACTTCTCGCGCTCGGGAAAGAACGTCGAGACCGGAATGGGATTGCTCTCCAGCCGAGCATCGACGATCCACATGAACTGGCTGTCCCAGTATTTCTGCCGGGCGCGCGCCTCGTCGGTGACGACGAGGTAGGGGCGGTCGCCGATCGGCCAGCAGGTATGGGTCGAGCCGGGAAACGGCGGCGACCATTGCAGGTGGCCGACGAGCTTCATGTCGCGCAGGTCGGTGCAGTCGATGATGGAGATGCCGCCGCCCCACCACGCGCAGTACATGCGGTTGCCGCGGATCATCGGTGGCCCGTGCAGCGTGATCGCGCTTTCCGCCGGCATCGGGTCGTTGCCGTCGCCGTCGCCCTCGGCCTTCATCCACGGCAGCCCCCAGATGCTGACGACCTCCGGCTTGATCGGATCGCTGACGTCGAGGGTCCAGATCACCCGCTTGTTCCAGCCCGGCGCGTCGTTCGGCAGGAAGGCGAGCTTGCGCTTGTTGTCGACGCCGAAGCGATGCGGGCCGCTCCCGGGCGTGTCGTAGAAGGCGACCTCGCGCGGCTGGTCCGGCTTGCTGATGTCGAAGATGAAGAGGCCGGCGCGGGCATTCTTGCCCTTGTCGCCGACGAGGCGCTCCGAATTGACGTAGAGATGGTGGTCGCCGACCACGCGCACCTTGTGGCAGTGCACGCCGGGCGGCGCGCGAAACTCGTAGACCTTCTTCGGATTGCGGGGATCGCGCACGTCGTGGGCGGTGAAGCCCTCGGGCCCGTTGTAGCTCGCGCCGCCGACCGCGCCGACATAGGCGTAGCCCTTGTGGATTTCGACGATGCTGCCGCCGCCCCAGGCGGCGCTCGGATCATGCCCGAGGAGCTTGAAGCCCTTGGATTCTTCGGGTTGCGTGGTCATTGGATCCTCCCTTGTGCGGCGGCTGCAGCCGGCCCGGTTGGTCGATGTCGAAAGTAGAGCCGCTGGATCTTTGTGGACCTCATGCTGAGAGCCTGTGAATCATCGCCAAAGCCCTCATCCTGAGGGGCGCGAAGCGCCGTCTCGAAGGACGGCCGCACATGTTGCGGCCGGTGGCCATCCTTCGAGACGGCGCTTCGCGCCTCCTCAGGATGAGGTCCGAAATAAAAATATTCACCTCTTCGCAGGCTGGCCGAGGCCGGGCAGGAACCGTAGGGTGGGCAAAGCGAAGCTTGCCCACGTTCGGCGTCTCCGCGTGGGCACGGCGCGAAGGGCGCCTTTGCCCACCCTACATTTCCCACATTCGGATCGCTGAACGGCATCATCACTCAATTCGGCGTGTAGCGGCTGCCGAATGCCGGCTTGCTCTGGCCGAGGCCGGGCAGCTCCCACACGCCGGCGCCGCCGGGATTGCGGTCGGCGCTGATATCTGAGCGTCGATCAGGTAGGGACTTGCCCGGCGGCGATGCCCTTGCGGATGGCGTCGCCGAGATCGGCGGCGCGGTCGATCCGCACGCCCTTCGACGCCGGCGGAGCGCGCCATGGCGGCGAAATCGGGATTGTAGGGCAGCCCGGTGTCGGGATGCCTGGAAGTCGGTCGCGAGTTCGCGGCCGTCGAGATAGCCGCGCTGCAGCCCCCGGATCGAGGCATAGGCGTAATTGTTCCAGACCACCCAGACCACGGGGAGGTTGTACTCGACCGCGGTGCCGAGCACGCTCGCATGCATGAAGAAGGCGCCGTCGCCGCACACCGAGACGCAGGGCCGGTCGGGCGCCGCGAGCTTGGCGCCGAGCACGCCGGCGACGCCGAAGCCCATCGGACCGAAGCCCATCGAACCGATGAGCGAGTCCGGGCGGCGCGGCTTGCAGAACTGGATGAGCCAGTTGTGATGAATGCCGATGTCGCTCACCAGGATGGCATCCGCCGGCAGCGCCTTGTCGATCTCGTAGGCGGCGCGCTGCGGATTGATCGGCGAGGCGTCGTCGAGGAAGCCGGGCGCGACGAACGCGTCCCATTCCTTGCGATAGCCGGCGATCGGCGTCGAGCCATTTCTGCCGCGCCGCCGCCCGCGCGTCGACGTCCTTGCGGCCATCGAGCGCGCCGAGCAGCTGGCGCAGGAAGGTCCGCACGTCCGCCATCAGGCCGAGCGCGACCGGATAGTTGCGCCCGATCTCGTCGGGATCGATGTCGACGTGGATGAGCTTGGTCGGCGGGATGGTGAAGGAGTAGCCCGGGCATCCACGAGCTCGAAGTGCGGTCGTCGAACCGCACGCCGAGCGCCAGCAGCACGTCGGCCTGGCGCGTCGCATGGTTGGCCTGATAGTGCGCCGTCGCGCGCGACGAGGCCCGAGCGCCAGCGGATGGGACGCGTCGATCGCGCCGATGCCGCTCGCCGACGACGCGACCGGGATTTGCAGCTTCTCGGCGAGCGCGCAGCAGGTCGGCGGCGGCGCCGCCGTACTGCACGCCCTGCCCGACGAGATCACCGGGCGCTCGGCGGACGAGCAGCATGTCGACCGCCTTCACGACGCCTTCGGGGTCGGCGCCGCAGCGGCAGGAGATGTTGGCGCTCCACGCCTTGGGCGTCCGGCGTCTCCTCGGCGGCGGCTTCCAGGAACACGTCGAACGGCACGTCGAGCACCACCGGGCCCGGGCCGCCCGGTCACCATGGTCTTCCACGCCTGGCGCACCGCGAGCGGCACCATCTCGCCGCGGGTCGGCTGGAACACCCGCTTGCAATAGGCGCGCACGGTCGAGGGAAAGTCGGCCTGGTAATGGCGGTAGAGTTCCTGGAAGGCGCCGCGGTTGAACTGGCTGGTCGGCACGTTGCCGGTCACCGCCAGGAACGGCACCGAATCGAGATACGCAGTTGCCGAGCGCGATCGGCAGGTTGGCCGAGCCGGGGCCGCAGGAGGTGAAGGTCGCGGTCGGCTGCCCGGACACGCGGTAATAGACGTCGGCCATGAAGCCGGCGACGGTCTCGTGATGCACCGAGATGGTCTTGATTTCGTCCGAGCGCTCGTAGAGCGCATCGATGAACTGGATGTTGCCGTGGCCGCACAGGCCGAACGCGTAGGGCACCTTCTCGCGGATCAGGTAGTCGACGATCACCTGGGCGCCGTCGAGCATGTTCTTGCCGGCCATCAAGGGACTCCTGTGGGCTCCGGGACGACGGGCGGCGCCGGAACGAATTGCGGGCGCATTCATGGGATTGCGGGAGGCCGCGGTCAAGGGCGGGGGCAAGTCCTTGCGGAGTGGCAGCAGCTACCGCAGGATGAGGATGTCTACCAAGCCATGGGCCGCTGACGCGCATCGACATCGAAATCGACGACACGCTGATGGCTGACGCCCAAGAAGTTTCCGGGTCACGCCACAACGAAGCAAACGATAGAGCAGGCGCTCCGCTTGATGATCAAGCTGCGGCGGCAGCAGGAGGTCGGCGCCGCGTTCGGCAAATACCGCTGGCGGGGCAACCTCGCCCGGAGCCGCAAGGGCTGACGGACCAAATCATTTCTACACCTCCGCCAATGTCGGAATTGCTTTGATCTTCCCTCCCATCTCCAGATCGTAACGCCTCTGCAGATTGAGCCAGAGACCACTTTCCTTGTCTCACCGCAGCGCCTGGGCCTCCTCGCTGCCGTCGATCCCGGCGAGCCATTTCGCCAGCGCCAGCACGAGCATCGCGATGACGATCTGCAGCATCGTCAGCGCCGAGAGCGCGCGGAAGCCGCCCTCCTGGTACATGTCGTAGATCACGACCGAGAGCACTTCGAGCTTCGGCGAATAGAGCAGGATCGAGGCCGACAGTTCGCGGGTGAAGGCGACGAACAGCAGCGCCCAGCCGGCGGCGAGGCCGGGCTTGAGAAGCGGCAAGGTGACGCGGCGGAAGGTGGTGAACCAACTCGCGCCGGCGGCCAGCGAGCATTCCTCGAGCTCGGGATGGATCTGCTTGAGCGTCGCCGAGACCGCGCGGACGCCGAGCGGCAGATAGCGCGTCATGTAGGCGACGAACAGGATCCAGATGGTGCCGTAGAGCACGAAGGGCGGCGTGATCCAGGCGTGCAGCAGCCCGACCGCGAGCACGATGCCGGGAAAGCCCATCGGGATCATGGTGAGCGCGTCGAGCAGCTTCGATCCCGGCAGGCGGACGCGCTGGGTCAGCACCGCGATGAAGGCGCACAAGATGATGGTGACGGTGGCTCCGACCGAGGCGATCAACAGGCTGTTGACGATGGCGCGCTGGGCCGCCGGGTAGTCGAACAGCACCCGGTGGTAATTCGCCAGCGTGAACTGCTCCCAGCGGAAATCCGCGGTCCAGATCGTGCGGATCGAGCTCACGAAGATGGTGGCGATCGGCAGGACGACCGCACAGGTGAGATAAGCGAGGCACACCGCCAGCACCGGCACGCGGTAGCGGCCGAGGCCGATCCGCCGCGGCATCCGCCCCTTGCCGCCGACGGTGGCGTAGGAGCGCACGCCCAGGAGCCGCTTGTGCAGCCACAGGCCGCCGAGCGCGATCACCAGGAGGGTGACGCTGAGCGCGGCGGCGAGCCCGTCGCGGGGCGGATAGACCGACTGCGCCTCGAAGATGCTAGTGGTCAGCACCCTGATCTTGGCGGGCGTGCCGAGCACCGCCGGCACCGCGAACTGCTCCGCCGCCAGGATGAAGACGAGGAGCCCGCCGGCGAGGATCGCCGGCAGCACCAGCGGCAGCGTGACCTTGGCCGTGGTGCGGAATACGCCGGCGCCGGCGGACAACGAGGCCTCCTCGAGCGCCGGATTCATCGAGCGCAGCGCCCCCGAAACCAGCAGGAACACCAGCGGCGCCTCATAGAGCGCCTGGACGAAGATGATGGCGGCGAGCGAGTAGGCGTTGACCAGCACCCCGCCGCCGCCGAAGAACCGCCAGGCCTGGTTGATGAGGCCGGTCTGCGGGCTCGCGAGCAGGATCCAGGCGAGCGCACCGACCAGCGGCGTCGACACGAACGGAACCACCGCAGCGAGCTCCACCAACCGGCGGCCGGGCATGTCGGTGCGCACCACCGCCCAGGCCAGGAACGTGCCCGCCACCACCGCGGCGAGCGACGTCCCCGCGCTGATCACGAGAGTGTTGAGGATGGCCTCGTAGCTGCGCAGGCTGGTGTAGGCCTGGACATACCACGCCAGCGACAGCGCGCCCTCGTCGGTCCGTACCGACTGGTCGAGCAGGATCACGGCGGGATAGACGATCAGCACGCACAGGAACAGGATCACCGCGACATGGGCGGCAAACAGCGGCGTCGCCCAGGACGGGCGGCGGAAGCTCGCCCGCGGTGCCGCAGTCAGGGTCGACATGGCTTCGTCCCGGCTGGTCTCGACGGCGCAGGGTACGATCCGCCGCGCTCCTCCCGGCAAGAAGCGTCATCGCCGGCCTTGTCTTCGGGCTTATACAGGCGACCCCGATCACCAGGCATGGCAGCGCCCCGCTGGGCAGAATGGCCGGGATAAACCCGGCCACGACGGCGCGAGAGGAACGACACACACGCTCACTTGAACAAATCGATCCACTCGTCCAGCAACTCGCGTTGCTGGGGGAAGAACTTGTCCATGTCGGCGACCGAACTCGCCATCAGCTTGGTGTTCCGCATCAGGCGGCGGCCCCGCCCCACCGTGACCGGCGTGAGGTCGTCGCGCATCGAAACCGTGCCGTATTTCGCCTCCCAGACCTCCTGCGCCTCGCGCGACAGGGCGAAGTCGAGGAACTTCTTGCCGAGATCGAGATTGGGACCGCCGGCCGGCAGCCCGATCACCTCGTAGCTCGCCGGGATGCCTTCCTCCGGCTGCACGAGGTAGAGATTTGCCCCCTTCTCCATGGCCGCGACGACGTAGTAGTCGAGCAGCATGGCGGCGAGCGGGCGTTCGCCGGAGATGATGGTGTCGGTGGTCTCGCCGGAGCCGTTGCGCACCAGGATGTCCTGCTTGGCGAGCTTCTGCATGAACGACTTGCCGTAGACCGACCGCAGCGCCGCGAACCACTGCAGGGCGCCGCCGCTGTAAAGGGCGTCCGACATGGTCATCCGCCCCTTCCATTTGGGATTGAGCAGGTCTTCCCAGGTCTTCGGCGCCTCTTCCGGCCGGATGTAATCGGCATTGTAGGCCATGCTCAGGGTGAGCGCGTTGATGGGCGTCCAGTAGCCGGCGAGCCGGCTCGCCGCCGGGTAATGCGCGCTTTCCGGGCTGTCGTATTGCGCCAGCATTCCCTTGCGCGCCCACTGGCTCATCAGCCCGGGGATCGAGATGTCCATCACCGAGAAGCGAAGCTGGCGCGCCTTCGCCTCCTGCTCGATGCGCTCGGTCAGCTTGACGCCACCGATCCGGAAATATTCGACGGCGACGCCGGTTTTGGCCTTGAACATCTTGGACCACTCTTCGTCCGCGCCGGAGGCGGACGCCGAGTACCACAGCAGCGATTGCTGCGCGGCCGCCGGACGGCCCATCAGGGAGCCGGCCGCGGCGGCGGCGCCTGCGCCCACGAAGGCGCGGCGGGTGAGACGGCCGGTGGCAAGGGTACGATGGTCCATGGGATGTCCGGTCGAGGCCGAGGTTTTTGCTGTGCGCGGATTTTCTGTCGGGAATTTTCTGCCTTGCGATCGCGTTCTGCGTTGCGATCGCGTTCTGCGTTGCGATCGGTTCCGTGGTGCGATCGCGGCGCGGGCACGGGTCGCGTGCCGCGCGGGTCCTGGCCGGGCCGCAGCGTTACTCCGCGGAAACCTCCTCGATCGTCGGGCACTTCTTCATCTCGACCCGCTGCTCGTACTTTTCGTAATTCGACTTGTCATAGACCGCCGGTTTGAGAACCAGCTCCTGCGGCACCTGTTTCTTCTGCAGGTCGCGCGCCGCGATCTCGGTGCTCAGGCAACCCAGCACGAAGCCGTTGAACTCGCCGGTGGCGAGCATCCTGCCGTTCTTGATCATCTCGATCGCTTCCTTGCTGCCGTTGATCCCGACGATCAGGGATTTGCGGCCGCGCTTCTCCAGCGTGTCGGCCACCGCCGCCGCCATGGAATCGTTCGCCGCGAGCACGCCGTCGATCTGCGGGAACGACTTGATCCAGCCTTCCATGACGTCCTGCGCCGGCTTGCGCTGATAATTGCCGGATTTCGACGCCAGGAGTTTCACCCCGGCGGCTTCCTTGATGGCTTCGTTGAAGCCTTTCAAGCGCTCGATGTTGGTCACGTTGCCGGGGATGCCCTCGATCACGACGACGGTCCCCTTGCCGCCCATCTCCTTCATGAGGCGCCGCGCGACCGCGAGCGCGATCTGGTAGTCGTCCGGCAGGACGCGGGACACGAACTTGCCGCCGACGCTGCGGTCGGTCACCTCGGTCACCGGAATGCCGGCGGCGTTGATCTTCTCGACCGCAGGAACCAGCTTCTCGTTGTCCACCGGATCGAACACGATCGCGTCCGGCTTGTTGCGGATCGCGTCCTCGACGAGCTTGGTCTGCTCGACCACGTTGTCCGGCGTGGTCGGCACGTAGTGCACGACCTTGATTCCGAGCGCCACCGCCGCCGCGTTGCTGCCGATCCGGATCGCCTGGGAAAACGGGTTCGTGTTGTTCTTGGTGAAAAGTGCGATCGTCTGCGCGTTCGCCTCGCAGGCGGGCACCATGCCCGCGGCTGCCAATGCAACCAGGACCGAACTCAGCCTTTTCATGGTTTCTCTCCCTCGGAACGGACCTCTGTTCGGGAGACATTCCACCATGCGGACGCCGATGGGAAGGGGGGTCCGGGCGGCCGGCACTTTTGGCCGCAGGCGAGCGCGAACGCCCGCGACGGAAACGGTTTTTCCAGTGCATGCAAGCCGCCTCGCCCGGCGGTTCTCTCGCCGTCCCTGTCAGACGGCCAAGTTTTGCGGGGAGATCACCTGCTGGCCCGTCCAGCGGTGCCGGGGCGGACTGTGTCTTGACCAACAGCATCACTCATACGCGCCGCTATCGGCTGCGTAGAAACAGGATGAGGCGTACAATGTGCATGTTTCTCTCCGCCGCATCCGTGTTGATCGTGATCGAGGCGGCCTGCCGCTCGTCGTGGATCACCGCGTAACCCGGCGAGGCGCGGCTTTCGTCCTCGGCCCAGGCCTCGCGAAGACAGATCTTGACCTCACCCACAATCCTGCGAAACGCGCTGTCCGCTTCGGCAGCCGAACCGAGCGGCGAAGAATCGCATGTGTAGGTTCGTGATCCATAGAGCGAGCAATCCGCCCAACCGGGAAGCGGATGGGTCGTTGCGATGAAATTGCCCTCCCGCGGCTGTCCCGAGATGGTCTTGAACTTGTCCTTCGCCTGCACCAACGCAGCGACCTCCCGCAGCGCCAGGCAATAGGCCGGTAATTCCTCGGCCTCCGCGCCCTGAATCATCATGAGGATCACCAGGGCGCCCGCATGTCCCCGACACCAACGCGGGGCCGGCGCGAGCTTTGCTGCCATCGTCATTCGCTCGGATTGGCGACGAATCGATCGAAATGCATGTAGCTGTCGGCCTTGGACCACAAGCCGACCCGGCCGGACACCGGCTCGGGCAGCGTTTGCTCGAGATAGAGCTTGCCGTCGAGGGAGCTCTCGACCTTGTCGCCGGCGATGCGAACCTTGAGATCGTGCCACTGGTGGCTCGCGGTCGGCGTGTTTCTGATCCACTTCACTTGGGAACGCCGCCCCTTCTCGAACTTCCACAGCACGAGATTATTCTCCAAGCAGTTGGCGCGGACGGTCAGATAGTCGCCGTTGGGCTTGAGGTTGAACAGGATGCCGGCGCCCTGATCGATCCGGCCGGACAGGCACTCGAAACGGACGGTTATGTCGCCGTTCCTGAAGTCTTCGACCTCCTTGGCCACGACATAGGGATAGTAGGCATAGGCCTGCACCCGGTCGAGAAACTCGGCGTATCGCTCGCCATAGAGGGCGCGCGCCTTGTCGGCAATGCCGGCGGACGACTGCCCCTCCTTCCACTGGCGGCCATCGACCGCCAGCACTTTCCGGCCATCTTCGCTCTCGATCCGCCAGATGCCGACCACCGGAACCAGCGTCTTCGGCTCGGCGCCGACCGTTTCATCCCCGAAATCGACCTGCAGAGGGAGCGCGAACACCGGCAGCAGCCATGCAAGCGTCCCGATGGCGATAATCGACAGTGCTTTCGTACTGCTGTTCATGATGACCTCCCTTGTGAATGCTCGGTTGGGGATGGGGTCCGACGGCTGTACCACCAAGCCAAAATGATCAGGACGGGGAGCGCTCCCCAAAACCACAGCAGCGCCATCCCGGCATCGGCGGTGTGAGGGTAACCCGGATAGTCTGCAGCAGGAGCAGGCGCCGGAACTGGAACTCCGGCGAGCGCGTAAAGCAGCGGCAAGATCTCGCGCGGGCTGGTCGAGCGGCTGACATCGGTGCGCCCGCCATAGTGATACTCGATCTCACCATAGGCATCGTCGCCATCGGGCGAAGCAGGGTTGCGCCGCTCCGTGCCGAGACGAATGGAAACGCGCGCCATCGCCCGCTCGAGCTTCGCGAGCACGTTGCGCTTCAAATCCACGAACCGCGGGTCTTCGGCGGCGAGACGCACCGTGATGGCGAGCGGCTCGGCGAACGTCGCAAGCTGGCGCTGGTCGGAAGCCGCGAACGAGTTACGTTGATCCTCGCTCACGTCGCTGGTCATCCTAATCTGAGTTGCCGCCGCGAGCATGACCGCTGTCAGGACGATGACGATCCCCGAGCACGCCAGCTTGCGGCGGAGCGCGACGCCCGGCGGCAGCCAGACGCTTGTAAGGGCAGCGAACCCGAGCGAGGCGGCCACCACGCCAGAGACGACGCTCCAAGACAACAGCCCTTGTTCGAAGCCGCGGATGATCTGGGTGAGCGACAGGCCGGCAATCCATTCGAGCACGCCCGGGCGCCCGTCGAGGGTAAAGTCGAGCACCCAGGAACCGATGGTGAAGGCGAGCGTCACGATCGCCGCGGTGGCGCCGCTCTCCGTGATCGACGCCGCGAACAATGCGATTGCGCCGATCAGGAACCCGTAAAGCAGATGCCCGAGCACCAGGGTCGAGGTCTCGGCCGGACCGAGATGCCCGCCTGACAGCCGCCACGCCCAGAGCGCCGAAAGCGCCGGGATCGCGCACGCGAACCAGGCCGCGAGCACCGCGGCGAGCTTGACCGCGATGAGCGTACCGGGGGCAAACGGCAGTTGGACCAGCAGGCGCAGCGCTCCTGATTCTTTCTCGGCGCCCAATGCGCGGATCGCGACGAACGGGAACAGCAGCGTCACCACGACGTAGAACGACCCGAGGGTGGGAACCAGAACGCCGTCCAGCGGTGAAAGGCTGACGGCGAGGACCGGAGACTGCCGCGCCGCCACGCTCGCTTCGCCGTAGAGCGACACTGCCTGAAAGTAGCTGTAGCCTACCAGCGGGCATTCGAGCAGCAGCAGTATCCACAGCGCGCGGCCGCCGCTGATCTCGCGCAGTTCCTTCGCGAACAGCGGCCCGACCGACGGCTTGCGCAGCGGCCATTCGTCAGGTGAGCGCAAGGAAGATGTCCTCCAGGCCGGCGCTTGGCCGTCCAATCCGCATGCGCAGCTCCGCGAGAGTGCCGCTGCCGCAAATCCTCCCGTCCGCGAGTAGCGCGAAGCGGTCGCACACCGCTTCCGCGTCGCGCAGTTGATGAATTGAAAGCAGCAACGCGCGACCTACCTCGGCGACGCGCCGCAGCAGCGCCATCACCTCCCGGGTCTGGCGCAGATCGAAACCATCGAACGGCTCGTCCATCAGCAGCACCGGATGTGGCGCGATAAGGCCGAGCGCGATGATCAGACGGCGGTTGTAGCCCTTGGAAAGCGAGTGAACACGCTTCGCCAGCACCGGGCCAAGTCCCACGTCCGATATGACGTCGCCGAGCTCGCGCAGAGTGCGCCCATAGGTGTCGGCGAAGAATGCCAACACTTGCGTGACGAACTGGTCGCCATAAGGCCGGATGCCGTCGGGGAGGTAGAACATCGCTTCGCTTCGCCGCTGCACGGGCAGCGTTTGTCCTCGCCAGCATATTCCGCCGGAATCGATCGGCAGGAGCCCCGCGATCAATTCCAGCAGCGTCGTCTTCCCGGCCCCGTTGGGGCCGATCAGCCCCATAACCTCGCCATTGCGCAGGGCGAGGCTGACGTCGAGGATCGCCGGCTGTCCGCCGTACCGCTTGGTCAGCGAGACCACCTCCAGCACGGGTGGCGCTTCGGCATTCGCCGATCCTCCGTTCTTCGATCCGAGTACTCTCGTCATCTGTGTGCCAGGACGAGCGTCAATCCCGAAACGGTCAAAAGAACCAAGACGACCTTGCGGAAGCCGGCTTCATCGAGCCGGCCGTAGAGCCTGAGCCCCAGCCAGGTTCCCGCCAGCAGAACCGGCAGCCCGACTAAAAATAGCCAGCTCGTGGCGCCGTCGATTTCGCCGCGTGCACCGAGGCAAACGGCGCTCATGGCAAAGACGGCAACACTCGCCGGCTGGAACACCGCCCGCTGGACACCCTTCGGCCAGCCGCGCAGTCCGCACCAGATGGTCACGATGATCCCGGCGAGCCCGGTGGCGCCACCGAGAATCCCGTTGAGAACGCCGACCCCGGCATCGGCCATCGCGCCACCGCCTTTGATCGGTTGCATCGCCGGCCGCACCAGGGCGTAGATGCTGTAGAGGATCAAGAACGCCCCGATCGTTAGCCGCATCGTACCAGGATCGGCCCAGGTGAGGATCATCACGCCCGCCGGAACCCCGATCGCCGCTCCGGCCAAGAACGGCCATAGCCGTGCCCACTGCAGCGCCTCGCGCAGCTTCCAGACCGCCACGCCCTGCACGATGAGTCCAAACGCGACAATCAAGCCCGCAGTCTGCGCCGGCGTGAGCAGATGCAACCATGCCGCCGCAGCCACGAGCCCGAATGCAAATCCCGTCACGCCCGCGACCACCGCCGCAACGAAGGTCGCGGAGAGGAACAGCGCGAGATCGAGAGTGCCTGAACCATCCATTCGGTGCCACCATCCTTCCGCGCGAAGGCGAACCGCCCGGAGGCAATCCATCTTCGGCCACGGCAGGGAGATCAGCTCTTCGTGCTCGCGGTCTTGTCCAGCGCGGCGCGGAGGACTTTGGCGAGCCGGAGCGCGTCGTCGTTCGCCCAGAAGTGCATGAAAATGATCCTCGGCTGTTCGGTGAGCATGTGGCTGTGGATCGCCGTCACGTCGATGCCGTTCGACCGCAGCGTCCGCACCACGTCGTTGACCTCGGTGCCGATCAGCACGAAGTCTCCGGTGATAGCGGCCTTGCCGCCGCCGGTCGGCTGAAAGTTGATGGCTGTGGCTCCGCCCATGGCGGGCATCCCGACCATCATCCCGCCGTCCGTAATGGGGTCGCGCCGTGGCACGTTGAACTGGTAGACGCCGCCATTGGCCGCGCCCTTGACGCCGATGATCTGATCCAGCTGGGCCATATCGAGGTCGATGGCCGGCGGCGCGGCGGCGCCTGCGGGAAGCGCAAGGGGCGTCTTGCTCACCGCCAGCGCGTCGCGAATCGTCTCTGCCATCTTCGCCGGGTCGCCGTGACCGCCGACATGCATATAGAAGGTCAGCGGCTCGGCGCGGAGAAGGTGATTGTGGACCGCTGTGACCTCGAGGCCGCCTTCCAGCAGCTTGGCCATCACCGGGTTGACCTCGCTCTGGAGCAGCACCAGGTCGCCCATCACCATCGCGGTGTCCCGCATCGGTTCGAAGGCGACCCAGCCGCCCAGCGCGAAGGCCGGCCGGATGGTGACGCCATCGAGCGTCACCTGCAGATCCGTGCGCGGAAATCCGTAGCGGTGAATCTCACCGGCGACAGCCGCCGGCCGGCCGAATATCCCGTCGACCTTGGCCCAGTCGATCGTCTGGGCATCGGCGGCGGAGACGGCTGCGCACACCGCCGATACTGCGACGCCTAGCCCGGCGGCGGCTCGCCGCAGGGCGGCACCCCTGTCGCCGCCGAAACGTCTCCAAGAGATGGAATTCCGCATTTGATCCTCCTGTTGCTGCGAGCCTCGGGCTCCGGTTCGGCCGGCTCGACGGAGCCGGCCGTCATTTCAATCCCGCGAGGTGAAGTGCGACGCCGAGCACGGAGCACAGCGCGAGCGTCCAAGGCATTCCGATCCTGAAGCGGAACATCGCGGCAACCGCCACGCAGCACAGGACCAGCGCCCAGACGTCGACGCTTCCAAGCACCGGCGCATCGAACGACAGGCCGAAACTCCGCACCGCGGTCACCTCACGAAAGATCGCGTGCACGGCAAACCACACCGCGAGATTGAGGATGACGCCGACGATCGCGGCAGTGATGGCCGAAAGCGCGCCGGTGAGGGCGCGATTGCCACGCAGCGATTCGATGTAGGGCGCGCCGACGAAGATCCAGAGAAAGCAGGGCGTGAACGTGACCCAGGTGGCGAGCAGCCCGCCCAGGACCGCAGCGACGGTCGGTGGGAGCATGCCGGGCGCGCGGAACGCCGCCATGAAGCCGACGAACTGCAGCACCATGATCAGCGGGCCGGGCGTCGTCTCCGCCATGCCGAGACCGTCGAGCATTTCTCCGGGCGTCACCCAGCCATAGGTCTCGACGGCCCTCTGGGCGACATAGGCGAGCACCGCATAGGCGCCGCCGAACGTGACGACGGCCATCTTGCTGAAGAAAACCGCGATCTGGCTGAAGACATCGGTCGGCCCGAGCGCAACGACCGTCGCGACGACCGGCGCGAGCCACAACGCGAGCCATAGCGCGGCGGTCGGCACCGCCCGGCCCGCGTCCGGGCGCGCGTGATCGGGTAACCGGTCGCCGAGCAGGCTGTCGTCTCGGCCAGTCAGGTCCTTGCCGCCGCCGTGCGAACCGCCCGCTTTGAACGCAGTCGAACCCGCCCATGTGCCGGCGAACCCCACCAGCCCCGCGGCGAGCACGATGAGCGGAAACGGCACGTCAAAAAAGTAGATGCCGATGAAAGCGGCCGCCGCCAGCGCGCGCAAAACATCGTTGCTGAGCGCGCGCTTGCCGATGCGGATGACCGCATCGACCACGATGGCGAGGACGGCCGCCTTGAGGCCGAAGAAGAACGAGGTGACGAGCGGCACGTCGCCATAGGCCGCATAAAGGTAGCTCAGCGCCATGATGGCGATCATGCCAGGCAGCACGAATAGGCCACCCGCCATGATGCCGCCCGCCGTGCGATGCATCAGCCAGCCGATATAGGTCGCGAGCTGCTGAGCTTCCGGGCCCGGCAACAGCATGCAGTAATTGAGCGCGTGGAGAAACCGCGCCTCGGAGATCCACTTCCTCTCCTCGACCAGGATGCGGTGCATGACCGCAATCTGGCCGGCGGGGCCGCCGAAGCTCAACGCCGCGATCCGCAACCAGACATGGAACGCCTCGCGCATCGTCGGCAAGCCGCGCGCAATCGGCGCCTCGATGACGGGCACATCGATCGTGTTCATGCGCCCGGCTTCTTCGTGTGCCAGTTGTGGGTCTCCTGGATCGCGTCCCGGCACCACCGATAGAACGCGTCGTAAAGGAGGAGCCCGGCGTCGAGCTGGGCGAGATCGTCGGAATACATCCGCGACAGGCCGAGCGATGCGGCGAGCAACCCCGCTGCTTGAGGCGCGAGGTCCATCCGCGCGGTGTCGGCGCCCCGCACGATCGCAGCGAGACGAATCAGCGGTTCCGTCGTCAAGCCGAACGCGTCGATCATGACGTCGAAGGTGCAGAGTTCGCCGCGGTGCCCCCACTCGACTCCTTCGACATCGAACGGCGTTGCCCCGAAGCGCTCGGCCACGCCCGCGACCTCCGAGGGCGCGACGAACAGGAAGACCGCGCGCGGATCGACGAAGCGCCGAATCAGCCAGGGACAGGCAATGCGATCGACCTTCGGCCGTGCCCGGGTGACCCAGACCGTGCAGCCCCGCGCATCGAGGTCCGGCATGCGGGCGGTCGGGACGAGCGGCAGGCCCGCCTTCTTCCATCCGGCAAAGCCGTGTTCGAGCACGTCGGCAGGAATGTTGCCGTGCCGCAGCCAGGCGGCCACGCCTTCAGCGAGCTGTTCGCCCTTCTGGCAGACGACGAGAGCGGAGCGACCGGCGAATTCACCGGCCCAATTCGCCACCGTGGCGTGGGGACGGCGCATCGCGCCGGGAATGAGTCGCGCATCGGCGTGGAAATCCTCGTCGTTGCGGACATCGATGAGGACGGGACAATGCGGCGTGCCGACCAGCCGCGCGAGTTTTTCAATGGAGATCGAGTTGACTGACGACATGATGCGCCCCTGCGTTGAAGCCGGACGCGATACTTGGGCATGTCGCCTCGTGGGGAGATCGCAATCCCCATGCGCGGAAAAAATCCTGCCCAGCCGGTTTTGTCAAGAATGAATCAGGGTTCCGTCGCCGCAGCGGGCATTCGCGGCCGGGCGTCCTGATCGCCGACGCACCTCACAACCCGGCATACCACTGGTAGCCGCGATCCTCCCAGAAACCGCCCTTTCCTTTGCCGATGCGATCGAGCCGTTCGACCACCTCGATGCGGTTGATGTATTTCGCATGCTTGTAGCCGACCTGGCGCTCGACCCGCAGTCGCAGCGGCGCGCCGTGGCGTACCGGCAGCGCCCGGCCGTTCATGCCGTAAGCGAGGATGGTTTGCGGATGCAGCGCGTCGAACAGGTCGAGGCTTTCGTAATAGAAGCCGCTGCGGTCGGGGGTCCGCACCAACTCGTCGATGCAGTGGAACACGACGTAGCGCGCCTGTTCGGCAAGCTCCGCCTCGCCGAGCACGTGGCTGAGCGGAACGCCGGTCCATTGGCCGATGGCGGACCAGCCTTCGTCGCAATTGTGCTGGGTGATCTGGGTGCGCCCCGGCATCGCGCGGAGGCTCTCGAGGCTGAGCGTCAGCGGCTTGCGGACGAGACCGTCCACGGTGAGCTGCCAGTTCTCGAAGTTGCGCAGCAGCATCTGGCGGTAGAGCGGGCTCGGCGGCATCGCGGTGCCGTTGGGCGGAAAGTCCGGCGAGATGTCGGCCGCGGCGTATTCGCGCGCCAGCGGCTGGCGGGCGAGCAGCAGGCGTTGCGCCTTGAGCGAAGCAGCCTGGCCGAGATCGAGGAACCAGCGGAATTGCGGCGCGTCGGAAATCTGGTCGCAGCCAGACAGCAGCGGCGCCGCGGCGGCTGCCGCACCTCCGGTGACGAGCCTGCGGCGGGTCAAAAGCGGCTTCATGCGCCGCGCTCCGGTCGCACCACATAACGTCCCGTGATCATCGAGCGCATGCCGTTGAAGGCTCCCGTGACGAGGACCTGCAGGACGTGGACGAGCACGAACACCACCAGCAGGTCGGCGGTGAGGAAATGGATCGTGCGCGCCGACTGGCGGCCGCCGAACAGATCGAACAGCACCGGCATCGCCGCCGTCACCGCCGGCGACATGGTGAGACCGGTGAGCACCATGACCGGCAGCAGGCCGAAGATGACGACGCCGTAGGCGAGCTTCTGCAGCACGTTGTAATGCCGCGCCGCCTCCCCGCGCGGGCGACGGAGGCGGATGTGGTCCCAGACCTCGGCGAGCACCCGGCGCGGCGCGAGTTCCCGCGTGGCCGGCACGATATCCCTGCGGAAGTGGCCGGAGAACAGGCCGAACAGCAGATAGATCATCCCGTTGAGCACCAGGACCCAGGCCAGCGCGAAATGCCAGTCGCGCGCGAGGGCGAGACCGGGGCCGCCGGGCAGCGTGATCCAGTTCGGAAACGCCATGGCCGCCGGATCACCATCGGCGTCGGCCGAGACGCCGAGCAGGCCGGTGGTGACGAAGCTCCAGTCGCCGATGCGGGTGATGCCGGTGAGCGCGTTGGTTTCCGAATCCTCCGTGGCGCCGACCGAGAGGAACGAGGGAACGCCGCGATAGCCGTAATTCCCCCAATACAGCGAGGGGTGATAGTTGAAGATGCGCAGCCCGCTCATCAGCAGCAGCACGAGGCACAGCGCGTTGATCCAATGGGTCACCCGCACCAGGATGCTGTGTCGGTAGATGATCTCGCGCGGCGCCACGGCCGGCGCCGCGACGGCGGGAACGGGAGTTTGCTCGGTGACGGCCATGCACTCATTCCCGGCGCTGCGTCCGGCGCGCGAGCAGACTATCACCGCTCCCTTCGCGAGCAAGTCGCCTTCACCGTCATCTGCATGACCGTGATTTTGGATTCAGCACGGTTTCGGGCGCCGTGCGACGGCAAACCCGAACCCGGCCTGAGCTCGTGAATGTCGACGACTGAACCGATCAGGCGCGTGGAAAGCCCCCCTCACCCCGACGCTCTCCCCGCAAGCGGGGCGAGGGGGCAGAGTACGGTCAAAATAATCGAAGGCTCAGAACATGTAGTTTGCGGTCCAGCGCCCATACGCGGCGATGGCGATCCAGCAGGCGAGTGAAATCCCTCCGGCGAGCCGCGCGCTCAGGGGAGCGGGCGCGCGGTCCCACGCGGCGATCCCGCGCCAGGTGACGACGTGGAACACCAGCATGTTGATGCCGGCGAGGACGAGGAGGATGAGCTTCATGCGGAACGCGAAATTATCGTAGTACTTCACCGCCTGCCCGGTGAACATCAAGACGCCGGTGACGGCGGCAATGGCGAAGGCGATCCAGGTCCATGGCAGCGCCTCGGCGCAAATGGCGCTGACGGCGCTGTCGCGGGAGGCGAGGCCGAGGAGACGCAGGTCGACCACCGCAATCATCCCGAACACCACGGAGATGGCCGCGATATGGATCATGTCGAGCGCCGAGAATCCGAACGGCGACTGCGTCACGAACCGTGAGAGCGGCGTCGTCTCGAGCCAGTGCAAGAACGTCACGAGGTCCATGTGTCCGTCCATGTGTCCGTCCAAGTGGCCGTCCGTGTGTCCGTCAATGTCTCGGCCCGTTCACCGCGAAGACGAAATTCCTGCCGACGAACGCTCATCCGAAGACATTGAACAGCCACCGCCCACGTCCGGCGAGCGTCACCCCGAACCACAGCACGAGCATCGCGGTCGCGACCGCGCCCATCATGGTGCGAACCCGCGGGCTCTTGTTCCAATAGGCCTCGCCGCGCATCGCCTCCGCCACGACCATCGTCGCCGCGATCGCCGCCATCATCATCACCAGCTTCACCGGCAGGGCGGGATCACGCAAGCTTCTCGGGTTGCCGACGATGAGCGCGGTTCCGGTCAGCGTGAGGACGATGAGCGCCCCCCACATCCACGGCAGGTAGCGCCGCCGCCGCTCGTCGATGGTCTGGGTGTGCGAGACACCCCACAGCCGCAGCGAGATCATGATTGCAGAGGACAGCATCATCCCGGTCGCGAGGATGTGGAGCGTCTGCAACAGCGGGAACAGCCAGGGCAGGCGCCGCATCGCGAGACCGAGCGGCAGGGCCGCCAGCCACTGGGCGATGTCCGCCATGCAAGATGCTCCTGTTGCAGCCCCGCCATGCCCGCGCGGCGTAACGATCCCGCATCATAGGCCCTCCACGGCCGGCCGTCGATTTGCTGCATCGGCCGACAGCGCTTTGCCGGCGCATTGTCGCCGGCGACAGGGATGCCTATGCTGCCTGCTGCTCGAACACGACAATCGCCTGCGCGTTCAAAGATGCAGGCCGGGAGGAAACGATGACCGCGCACGCCATTGCCGCGCTGGCGAAAGTCGGGGCCGCAGCCCTGATGCTGCTCGCCGGCGCCGCCAACGCCGCGGACATCCGGGTGATCGGCTCGGTCGGCACCCGGCAGGCCTATAATCAGCTCGTGCCCGCCTTCGAGACGGCGACCGGCCACAAGGTGACGACGACTTGGGGCGGCGTCAACGATGTGGCGAAGCGCGTCGCTGGCGGCGAGACCGCCGATGTGGTGATGCTTCCGGCGCTCCAGATCGACGGTCTCATTCATCAGGGCAAGGTCGTTCCCGGCAGCCGCGTCGACGTCGCGACCTGCGGCATCGGCGTGGTGATCCGCGCCGGCGCCCCGAAGATCGACGCCGGATCGGCAGAGGGTCTCAAGAAGGCGTTGCTCGCGGCAAAGAGCTTCGCCTACTCCGCCGGCCCGAGCGGCGTCCACATGGAGAACGTGCTCCGCCAGTGGGGTATCTACGACGAAGTGAAATCCAGGATCGTGCCGGCGCGCCCCAATGTCCCGATCGCCGTGATGGTGGCGGCCGGAGAGGCAGAGATCGGATTCCAGCAGGTGAGCGAGCTGCTTCCGGTCAAGGGCGTCGACTATCTCGGACCGCTGCCGGCCGACATCCAGGAAGTGACGGTGTTTTCCGCCGGCGTGCACAGCGCTGCCACGGCCGCCGATGCGGGCCGCGCGCTGCTGCGCTTCCTCACCGCGCCCGAGGCGGCCCCGATCATCCGCAGGACCGGCATGGAGCCGGGCTGACGGCATCGCGCCGCGCCCGCGAACGGCGTGTGATGCAAAGACAGCCTGGGCGCGCGGAGCGTGTCATCGGGCCGGCCAAAGGCCGGACCCGTTGGCTTTGCCCACCCCACGGAGGCTGACGCGTTGAACGCTGTAGGGTGGGCAAAGGCGCACCCTTCGCGCCGTGCCCACGCGAACGGCATCGCGCAATCAATGCGCCCGCGGTCGCCGCGATCACCGCAGCGGCGGCTCCATGCTGCCCTTCCGGATGAGCGCCGCATTGGCCGGGTCGGCCATGAACCTGATGAAGGCCATGGCCGCCTTCGGCTGCCGGGACGCGGTGAGGAGGCCGATGCCGACCGCACCGTATTCCATCAGCTCCGGCGGCAGCGGGCCGAGATAGTCCGTGCCGGGCCAGGGCTGGATGACGTTGGTCTGCTGGAGGCCAATCTCGACGTCGCCGGCCGCGACCGCCTCGGCGACGAGGCGGCCCTCGACGATCTGGATCTTGTCCTTGATCCGATCGTAGATGCCGAGCTTCTCGAACATCCTCGTGTTGTACGGCCCGGTGCCCAGCTTGGTGTGGCCGATCGACTTCGCTTCCAGCATCGCGCGCGTGAAGGCGTCCGGCGTGCTGATGTCGGGCCGCGGCGCGCCGGCCTTCACCGCGACGCCGTTTCCGACCCGGGCATACTCGACGACGCTGCTGCCGACGATCCTGTCCTGCTTGATGAACGGGTCGAACTGGAACAGGAAAAGCGACGCGAGATCGCCCGGCGCACCGTTGGTGATCTTCTGATACAGCGCCTGCCCGACCTCGTAGTCGATCTTGACCGTGTGGCCGGTCGCCTGTTCGAACCCGGCCGCAAGCTCACGCACGCCGGTGGCGGTTGACTGGTTGAGGAGCACCGTGATTTCCGCCGCGCCGGCGGGACCGCCGCTCCAGATTCCCAATGCGACAAAACCGAGGGCCAGCTTGATCGATGGTCTCAAGGTATCCTCCAAGGCAGACGATGTGTTCGTGAGCGCCGCGGGGGCGGACGTCAGCGCGCCGGCGGCTCCATCCCGCTCTTGCGCACCAGGGCGGCATTCTCCGGCGCGCCCATGAATTGGACCATGGCCGCCGCCACGTCCCTTTCCTTCGAGGTCGCGAGCACGCCCGCCGCGAAATCATTGTAGCGCTGCAGCGGCGGCGGCAGCACCCCGCCGAGCTCGGCCCCGGCCACCGGGAGGATGACGTTGACCTGCTGCAAGGCGATCTCCACCTCGCCGCGCGCCACCGCCTCGGCGGCGGGAAATCCGTCGAGGAACCTGGTGCGCGCCTTCAGCGTCTCGGTGAGCCCGAGGTCCTGCATGATCTTCGCGACCATGAGGCCGCTGCCTGCGGTCGAATAGCCGATCGACTTGGCGTTGAGCATGGCCGCCTTGAACGCGTCCACCGTGCCGAGGTCGAGCTTCGCCGCGCCGGCCTTCACCGCGACGCCGATCCCGGCGCGGGCGAAATCGACGCGCGGGCCGACGATTTTGCCGCTCTTGATGAGGCCGTCGATCACCGGCGGGTTCAAGGCCACGATGTCGGCGGGGGCGCCGGAATCGACGGTCTCCATCACGTTCCGCGCGAACACCGCGTTGACCTTGTTCCCGGTCGCCTTTTCGAATCCGGCGGCAAGATCGCGAATTCCGGAAATGACGCCCATGCCGCCGACGACCGTGATTTCGGCCGCTTGCGCACCCCCCGCGCCGCCCAGCAACGCAAGGCAGACTGCCAGCGCGCCCCATTTCACCATGTCGTCCTCCCGATGATTTCGTTTTGCGTTTTTCAGCGTTCTGTTGCGTTCCGTCTCAGGGCCGCGCCGAAGCGACCGTCCCGGCGGGCTCCACATGGGTCTTGCGGAGCAATGGGGCGGCCTGCGGTGAGGTCATGAACGCGATCATCGCCTTTGCCGCCTCCGGCTGTTTCGAGCCCGCCATCAGGGCGACGCTGGACGGGCACGGCACGTTGAGGAAACCCGGCAGCGGCCCGACGTAATCGGTCCCCGGCGCGTCGACCATGATGTTGGTCTGCTGTATCCCGATCTCGATGTCGCCTTTGGCGAGAAGCTCGACCACGGGACCATCGACCGTGAACACCGTTTTCGGCTGGAGCGCGGCGGCAAGGCCGAGCTTCTCGATCCCTTCGGCGGCGCGGGTGCCGCTGCAGCCGCGCGAATAGCCGATCGATTTCGCGGCCAGCAGAGCCGCCTTGTAGCCCTCGACGGTGCTGATGTCCGGTTTTGGCGCGCCCGCGCGCACCGAAAGGCCGAGGCCAGCCAGGACGAACGGCACCACGGTGCCGGGCACGATCCGCCCCTTCTGCACCTGCTCCGCGATGCCGCTGGGATTGGTCGCGATCAGGTCCGCCTGGCCGCCGGAAGCGAGCCGACCCTCCAGGGCGGCGCCTCCTTCCTGGACGACGGTGACCTGGTGGCCGCTGGCGCGCGCGAACGCGGCCGCGACCTCGCGCACCCCCGGCGTCGCGCCCTGATTGGTGATGACGACGAGTTCGGCGGCGCCCGCAACGCCGCCGGAGCCCACCACAAAGGCCCCTACAACGCGTACGGCAAGGTGGACAACGAGCCCCGCTGCGGTCGCTGTGCCGCGTCCTGCCATGGCTTCCTCCCGTATGCTTCGGCAGCCGCATGAGACCGGGCTGCTGGACCGGAGCTTATGCGGTCTTGCCGCGCCGGACCAGGGGTGACCGAACAACAGCGGGGACCGGGCAACTGACCGCACGGCACCTCTGCCCCCTCGCCCCGCCTGCGAGGTACCGACCCGTTGGCCGCCCGGGCGTCGAACACCGCGGTGTGAATCTCTCTGGCCTGAGCGCTTAGTTCCCGTCGGGATTGATCTGGCGCATTGTTTCTTGCAACGCTGTGACCGACATCTTGCGGCGTGGCAAAAAGGCGGTACGGACCATGGGACATCGATTCGCTTGGTTCGCACGCGCGCCTGTCGTGCTGCTGCCGGCCCTCGCCGCCGCAATGCTGACGGCTTGCGCGCCGGCCGCCGCGCAGGCCGTCGCAACGAGCCGCGACAGCCCCAACGTGCTCGCCGAAGTCGAGCGCGCCACCATTGCGCTGTTCGAGCGGGTGTCGCCCTCGGTCGTCAGCGTGACGGTGATCGTCAACGCCGACGACCCCTCCAAGTTCATGATCAACACCGGATCCGGATTCATCTGGGACGGGGCGGGAAACATCGTCACCAATGCGCACGTGGTGCATGGCGCAGGCACCATCACCCTATGGCTCGCTTCCGGCGACCAGCTCGATGCCGAAGTGGTCGGCGTCGCTGCCAACTACGATCTCGCGGTGATCCGCCCCAAGGAAAAACGCGCGCTGCCGCCCGCCATCGCGGTCGCCTCGTCGGCGACCCTCAAGGTCGGGCAATCGGCCTTCGCCATCGGCAGTCCGTGGGGCCTCGACCAGTCCCTGACCAGCGGCGTGATCAGCGGCCTGCGCCGCGAGCTGCCGACGACGCGCGGCCACGAGGTCACGAACATGATCCAGACCGACGCGGCGATCTACCCCGGCAATTCCGGCGGCCCATTGCTCGACTCCGCGGGCCGGCTGATCGGCGTGATCACGATCTCCTATCGGCTCGACGCGCCGAACACCGCACTCGGATTCGCGATCCCGTCCGACACCGTGAGCCGGGTGGTGCCCGAGCTCATCAGCAAGGGCCGCATCCCGACCGCGGGCATCGGCATCGTTCCCGCCGATGACGCGACGGCGATGCATGCGGGCATCGACGGCGTCCTCGTCGCCAGGGTGCGCGCGGGCTCGCCCGCCGCGCGCGCCGGCCTGCGCGGCGCCGACAAGGCCGGCACCGCGGGCGACATCATCACCGCGGCCGACGGCGTGCCGGTCCGCAATCCGTTCGACCTGACCAACCAGCTCGAACGGGTCGGCATCGGCGGCACCATCAAGCTCACGATCAAACGCGAGGGACAGGCGACCACGCTGCCGGTCGAGGTCATCGATCTCGGCCAGCCGGGTCGGCGCTGAGTTCAACCGCCCGGCGACGTCGGAAAATGACGCAATCCCGCTGGCCGGCTCCCGCGGACATCGCGGAAGCCGAGGATCGAATCACGCGTAGCGGGCGCGCATTGCCGCGTTGCAAGCCCGCTTGATTCCGAGATCGCGCCGCAGAGCTACCGCTCGAACACCCCCACCAGAATCGCCTCCTCGACGAGATGCTTGCGCGCCTCGCGCTCGACATCCTTGCAGGTCGGATTCTTCCGCACCGCGAGCCGGTCGGTCGAGAGCGCGAGCAGGCGGAACCGATAGTGATGCGGCCCATGGCTGCGCGGCGGGCACGGCCCGCCATAGCCCAGCCGGCCGAAATCATTGATCGCCTGCGTGAGGCCGGCCTGCCCTGGCCGGCCAGCACCCTCGGAGAGCGCCGTCCGCTCGACCGGCAGGTCATAGACCGCCCAGTGCCGCCAGATCCCGACCGGCGCGTCGAGGTCGTCGCACAACAGCACGAGCCCACGCGCCTTTGCCGGAACATCGCGCCACTGCAGCGGCGGCGAGACGTCCTCGCCCTCCCCGGTGAAGCGCCGCGGGATGGTTTCACCCTCGGTGAAGGCGCTCGATTTCAACTCCATGGGGCTCCTCGCACGATCCCTGTCCGAATTGACCGTTAGTGACCGACCGGCGTCGTTCGGGTCAAGCGGGCTAGCTCACCACGGATTGATCCTGGCGTCACCCGATCGGCACAATGCGGTGGATCAAACGCAAGGGCAAAGCTGAAAATACGGACGGTGCAGGGGATGGTCAGGTGCGTAGGGTCTAGGATGGCGGTCCCGGCATGACTCGAACATGCGACCTTCGGTTTAGGAAACCGCTGCTCTATCCGGCTGAGCTACGGGACCATCTCAGGTATTTCAGACACTTAAGCGCGCTTCGCGGCGGTCGATCCGCCAGCCCCGGCTTCGCGCCGGCACGGCGATCAACGACGCCGAACCAGCGACGCGGACATTTAAGACGGCTTTCGGATCGAGCCAAGCGGAATCCCATGCTGCACCGACGCCCGAAGCGCGGCCGTCGCGACACCTTCGCGACATGACGTCGATGCCCCGTCACGGCGCGCCTCCCGCAGGCCATCAGCCTGCCGGCCGATCCGGACTTCGCCGCGACAGCTTGCGCAGCGCTTCGATGAGGCGCGCGGCCACGTCTTCCACCGATTTGAAAGGCAGGTCGAGTTGCACGTCGGCCGACTGCGTCAGCATGAGATTGTAGGGGTCGCGGTCGGGATGTCCGTCGCCGCGATCCTCATGGCCGACGCGAAAATCGGTCCGGAAAACCACGATCGGCTTTTTGCGATAGGCATAGCCGCACTCCCAGCAGGTGCCGGAATCCGGGTCCGGTCCATCCATGTTGGCGACGACCACGTCGGCCCAATCGATGCCCCGCACGTCCTCTTCGAAGATCTGCCTGGCGGTCATCGACGCCTGCTCGGCTTCCTGCGGCAGGTACACCTCGATCTTGCCCGCTCGCAGCAGCCCGGCGAGGCGGGCATTGAAATCCCGCTCGGCGGTGGAGAACAGCGGTCCGGCAAGATAGATCTTCATGGCTTTCGATCGCTCGGCTGGCGCGATACGGCGCGACAAGAAAGCGTGGCCTCCCGGCGCGCGGTCCGTCAACCCACGGCATTAATCTGTTCTGGCGGCCCAGCACGGACATCGCCACGCCGAGCCCGCACGTTCAGGACGGCTTTTGGACCAAGCCGAGAGACCGGGCAAGAATCGCCGCCAACCGGTCGGCGAGGTCCTCTTCAGCCGCCCAAATGACCACCTTCCGGGATTTTTTCGAAAAACAACCCCATGCAAAGGAGCCTTGGTCGGCCTCAAGAGGTATTATCGCCCGGTTTCCAGGCGGAAGGCACGTCGGCCGCGGCCCGAAGCGGCCGCGAGACATACCGTTGGAGGGCCGCCTCGGGTGCAACCGGCCCCGAGCGTCATTCAAACCGAACACGCAGGCAGTTCCGCGTCACGCCTCGCAATTGGTCGTGAAATCCGCCGGCGGCTCGGGCCCCCACAGGTAGAACGAATCCTCCGGGCGGTGCTCGCCGGCCTGCCAGTCCTGGGTGGCGGGGATGTAGTCGATGTCGCAGCTGTATTCGGCAAAGCTGCCCCAGGGGTCCTGCACGTAGTGGAAATAGTTCGAGCCGAGCACGTGGCGGCCGAGGCCCCAGCCGCGCGCGTAGCCGGTGTCGGCCATGTGCATCGCGCCGAGGCCGATGTCGTCGAGGCGGCCGACGTCCCAACTCGAATGATGGATGCCGGCCGCTGGCGATTCGGCGAAGGCGAGGATGTGGTGGTCGCTGCCATGGACGGCATGCATGAATGCCACCCGGTCGGAGCAATCCGACAGGCGCAGGCCGAGATTGCGCGAATAGAACTCCACCGCGCGGGCGATGTCGGTGGTGAACATCAGCATGTGGGAGAGCCGGCGCGGCCGCACGGCGGGGGCATCGTCGCGCACCGGGGCGCCGGCGACGCCTTCCGGCGACGACGACCAGGCGCCGGACATCTTGTGGTCCGGCGAAACCTTCGCGGCCACCTTGACCTCGACGAGCACGCCCGCCGGGTCGCGCAGCCAGAAGCCGTTGCTCGCAAATCCCGCCGGCGGATCGAGGATCTCGGCGCCGTTCGCCTCGGCACGCGCCTTGAGGCGCGGCAGGTCCTCCGCATAGCTGCCGAACGAGACGTGATGGAGCCGCTTGCGCGGCCCCTCGATCACGCTGCCCCAGCGCTGGTCGTGGCCGAACGTCTTGAGCGCCAGCGCGTTGCCGTCCTCGCGCACGTCGAGGCCGAAGCTGCCGTAGAACTTGCCGGCCACCGCGAGATCGGGAACGGCCAGCACGAAGCGGTCGAGCGAATGGACGCCCAGCCGGTCGCCGCCGGCGGGCGGCACGTAGCCACGGATTGCGGTCATCGTCTTCCTCCCTGACGCCGCCGCCGCGAACCCGCGCCGGCAGGCTGCGCGATTGCTTTGGCCGCGATTGCTTTGGCAAAGACTACGGAAGCTTCGCGCGTGCGGATTTGATCCAGCGCAAGTTCGGTCCGCCACAAGGCAAGTTCGGTCCACCACAAGACAGCTCGCGCACCCCGTTCCCGTGGCCGCGGGTCGGCGCTCATTCTAGTGGTTCCATGACACGGCGGAAATTTCATTGCGGCGCTCGCCGCAACGGCGCGGTCCATGGTGATGGCCGTTCGGAAGGACGACTACGATGAGGTTCGGCCCCAATGTGCGCTGGGCAACCTCACACCCGTTCCGGTCAACGCCAAAACACAACGGCCCCGCCCGATCCGGGCGGGGCCGTTGTCGATGGCGCGTCTTTATCAGAAGCCGCGGATTACTTCTGGCGCTGATCCTGCAACAGCGTGCCGAGTTTGAAGGCGCCATGCACCGGCTTGTAGCTCTTTTTGTCGATGAACTGCGACAAGCCTGTCTTGTACGACTGCTCGGGGTCGTTCGCCTTGATTTCCGCGCCCTTGGCGGCGAGATAATCGTAGGCCTGCCCGTAATCCATGCTGCGGACCTGGCGGACCGCCTGCTTGGTGGCGCGCAGCACGGCCGGGCTCTTGAGCATCAGCTTGTGCGCCAGCTTCTCGGTTTCCGCGACGAGCTTGTCCCTGGGAACGGCAATGTTCGCCATGCCGATCCGCACCGCCTCCTTGCCGTCGAACGGTTCGCCGAGGCAGGCGTAATAAAGCGCGTGACGCGGCAGCACGGAGTCGGCGACCACCTTGGCGACCAGCGCGCCGGGCAGGATGCCCCAGTTGACCTCGGACAGCGAATAGGTGGCATCTTCGGCGGTCACGACGAAGTCCACCGCGAGCAGCTGCATGAAGGCGCCGCCGACGCAGTAGCCGTCGATCATGGCGATGGTCGGCTTGTCGTAGTTGTAAAGCCGCTCCCAGCGCCAGCGGTTGGCCGTCTGTTGAGCGCGCTTGCGCGCCGCCGGATTGTTCTCGTTGTCGCGGAAGAACTCTTTGAGGTCCTGCCCGGCTGAGAAGTTGCCGCCCTTGCCGGCGATCACCACGACCTTGGTGTCGGGGTCGGTTTCGAGCCGCGCCAGGGTTTCATCCATCTCCTCGTGAAGCGCCGGGCTCATCGCATTACGCTTCTCGGGCCGGTTCATATAGACCCAGGTGATGTTGTCGTTGTTCTTCTCGACCTTCACGTATTTCAGGTTGTCGCTCATCTCTCGTTCCTTTCCAAACTGCGGTGTTTCGGTATTCCCAGTATCTGGCTGAGCCGTTTTCCAATCCCGTTGCCCGTTGTCGAAGTCAGGCGGCGGTTGCGATGCGAACCGCGGCCGTTATTCGACGCTAATCTTGGCCTCCTCGACGATCGGGCGCAGCCGCTTGATCTCGCGAGCGGCAAGTTCACGCATGTCTTCTGGAGAGCCTCCCATGATCTGCATGCCAAATGTCCTGGCCAGGGTCTTGGCATCGTCGGTCGCAAGGTAGGCGTTCACGATCGTGTTGATCCGATCGACGATGGGAGCGGGAAGGTTCGCCGGCCCCATCAGGCCGAACCACAGGCCGGAGGTGAGATCGGCAACGCCGGTTTCCTTGACGGTGGGAACGTCCGGCAGCGCCTCGATCCGCTTGTCCGAGGTGACGGCGAGGATTTTCAGGCTCGTCGTCTGAGGAAAGAAGCCGGGAAAGCCGGCGTCGATCTGCCCGCCCATGATGTCGTTGACCAGCGGCGCCGTGCCGCGATAGGCGACGTGGGTGGCGTCGATGCCGGTGGCGCGCGCAAACCAGACGGCGGCAATCTGCGAGGTCGTTCCGATGCCGGAATTGCCGAACGTCATCTTGCCCTGGTTTTTCCTGGCGTACGCGACGAACGCCTTGAGAGTGTCGACCGGCAGCGTGGGCTTGCCGGCGATCACCTGCGGAATGAAGCCGACGAGGACGATCGGCGTGAGGTCCTTTTCCGGGTCGTAGGCGAGCTTCTTGTAGATCAGCTTGTTCAGCGCCGCCGGACCGGACGACGCGAACAGCAGCGAATAGCCGTCAGCCGGCGCACGGGCGACCGCCGTCGCCGCGAGGCTGCCGCCGGCGCCGCCCTTGTTCTCGACGACGATGTCCTGGGACAGGCCTTTGCCGAGCTCCAACGCGACCTTGCGGGCGACGCCATCCGTCACGCCGCCGGCGGAAAAGGCCACCGTGAGCGTGATCGGCCGGGTCGGCCATTGTGCCGCCGCGGGATACGCCGTCCCGACGCTCAGCAGCGCGGCGAAGGTGCACTGGAGGGCAATCGATCTCATTTTGTTTCACTCCCGATCGTTGGTGCCATTCCCGGATTTATAGGTACCGAGTTCGTGCCGCACCCGTTGAAGGTTCGAGATCAGCAAATCAGGTCGCTTCCCCACGCTACTTGGGAATCAGCCGGATATCGACGGCGCGCACGCCCTGCCCAGCCTCCTGCACGATCAGCGGATTGATCTCGATATCGTTCAGCCAGTCGCGGTTTTCGATGAAGATCCGGCCCAGCGCGAGCATCGCCGCGATGACGGCCTCGACGTCGCGCGGCGTCTGGCCGCGGAAGGCGCCGAGCAGAGCCTTGGCCCGCAACGATTGGAGCATTTGGCTGGCGCCGTTCCGATCCAACGGCAACAGGCAGATCGCAACATCGTGCAACGCTTCGGCCTGGATGCCGCCCAATCCGACCATCAGGAACGGTCCGTACATGGGGTCGGTCCGCGCGCCCACGATCAGTTCGAGGCCGCGAACGATCTCCTGCACCAGGAAGCCGTCGATCTGGGCCGCAGGATGGCTCGCGTGCAGGCGCCGGGTCATGGCGTCCGCCGCCGCCGTCACCTCCGACGGATCGCGCAGCCCGAGCGCCACGCCGCCGACCTCCGTCTTGTGCAGCGCGTCCGGCGAGACGATCTTCAACGCAACGGGAAACCCGATTTCTTCCGCGGCACGCCCGGCTTCCGCCGCGGTGGCGACGAAGCGGCTGCGCGGCAGGGCGATACCCCGCTCCGCGAGCAGGTCGTTCATCGCCGCGGCGGAGAGCGGCGGGCCCGGCCGCGCCGCCGGTGCAAGGCCCGGCGCACCGCGCTTTCGGCTTTCGGCGAAACGGATGAGATGCGCCGCCGCACGAACCGTTTGCGGCATGCCTTGCAGGAACGGCATTTTGGCCTGGGCCTGGAATTGCAACGCCTCGGCGGTCACGTTCTGCGCCGTGCGGCTCCATGCCAGCACCGGCTTTTGAGTCGCACTCGCCAGATCGGCGAAGCTGCCCGGGTCCTGGTTGTCGAATTTCACCGATGGCAGGCTGCCTTAAATCAGCAAGGTTCCGACGCTGTCGTCGGCTGCGACGATTTTGCAGACATCGGCGAAGCGCTGATATTGGCGCGCCACCGTCGCACCGATGTCGAGCGGATTCTCGCCGGCAAGACCGGCATCGAGATGGGGCGCGAGCTTCGCGCGCGTGTCGGGGGAGAACGACGGCAGGTCGAGCCCGGCATCTTGGGCGTAATCGAGCATCAGCCCCTTGGACGAACCCGAAAACGTCACGATGCCGACGCCGCGATTTTCGGGAAGGCGCCCGGCGTGGAATGCGAGGCAGGTTTCGATCATATCGTCGAGCGTGTCGCAGCGGACGATGCCGTAGGCACGGCACATCGCGTCGAACACGGCGTCGTCACCGGCCAGCGCTCCGGTGTGGCTCGTGGCGGCCTGCTTGCCTCTCGCGCTGCGTCCCCCTTTGAGGATGACGATGGGCTTGCCGGCGCGCAACGCCTTGGCTGCCGTCGCCATGAAGGCTTCCGGCTTGCGGATACCTTCCGCCAGGCACGCGATGACGCGGGTGTTCTCGTCCGCGATGAGGAAGTCGAGGTAATCCGCCATCGTCAAATCGAGTTCGTTGCCGCTCGACACCGCATAGGAAAAACCAAGGCCGCGAACCGTGGCCTGCTGAAGCCAATACTGGAACGTGCCGCCGGACTGAAAAACGATGCCGACGGAGCCTTGCTGGACGGCTCTGACGCGCTCGGCCGGGTAGAGCAGCAGCCGCTCGCGCAACGACAGCGAGCCCATGCAGTTGGGTCCCGACACACGCAGGCCATGGCGGTCGCGCAGATCGAGCAACGCCTGCGCGCGCGCCGCGCCCTCGGCGTCACCGCCTTCACCGAACTGCGCGGCGTAGATGAGCGCGCAACGTAAGCCGTTCTCCGCGGCCTCGGTCAGCGTATCGACCACCGCCGCGCTCGGGATGACGCAAAGGCCGAGATCGACGGGCTCGCCGATGGCGGAAAAGTTCGGATAGACCCTGCGGCCCCAGAGCTCCGTGCGTTTCGGATTGACGAGAAACAGCTTCGCCTCGGGCTGAGCGTATTCGATGTTCTTGAACAAGCTCTGGGACCAGTTGCCCCGGCTCGAGTCAGATGCTCCGATGATCGCGATCGACTTCGGTCGAAACAAGTGCTCCGCGGCGAACGACAACTCGGCTCTCCAAACGAAAGTCCCGTCGAACTATGCACTCCGTCGGGGGAGGTTCCGAGAACGCGGGCGGCTGCTTACGGCAGCCAATCTGGCAGGAGCATCGGCCGGGCCGCAAACGATTCTATTGATTGCGCGTATTAGAAAATCTAATAAGCGCGCCGGGTTCGTACAAAAGCCGCAAGGATCTGATGATGCGCAAGAATTTGCCGTCCATGTCGAGCCTCCAGGCGTTCGAGGCCACCGGCCGTCACTTGAGCTTCACCCGGGCCGCGACGGAACTCGGCGTCACGCAGGGGGCTGTCAGCCAGCGCATCGCCAAACTCGAGGCCATGCTCGGCACCAAGTTGTTCTCGCGCGAGGGCAACGCGCAGTATCTGACGCCGATCGGAAAGGAATTCCTCGTTCCGGCGCGCGCCGCGATCGTTCAGCTGGCACAGGCGACCGATCATGCCGTCGAGCGCCAGCACGGCAACGTGCTGTCGATCGGGTGCCTCGCTGCGTTTGCGATCAAGACTCTCATCCCGCGATTGCGCGAATTCCGTGCGTTCTATCCGGATACGCTTCTCAGGATCTGTGCCTTCGCGCCGGGGGAAAGTCCGTTAGCCGCGCTGCTGGCAGGACATGCGGCCAGCCTGCTGGCGTACGACTACGATGTCCTGATCCAGTTTGGCGGCGGGCCCTGGCCGGGCATGGTCAGCTACAAGCTGGCGGACGAAGATGTGTTTCCCGTTTGCAGTCCGGCACTGCAGCGCCGTTCGGCGCGGCTCAAAAGTCCGAGAGATCTGAAGCATTATCCGGTCATCCTGAACGCGCATCCGCTCACCGGTTACGATTATTGGCCGCTCTGGCTCGAGAAAGCCGGCGCATCGGGCGTGACCTTTGCGGAGGAAATTCATTGCGATCCGCTCTACAGCGCCATTCAAGCCGCCGTCGACGGCCTCGGCGTCATGATGGGGCGCAGCTCGCTGGTAGCGCAGGAACTGAGCAGCGGACGTCTGATCGAGCCGTTTTCGGTTCGTCTGCGCTCGCCGCTGAGCTACCAATTGATCGTCCATCGCGACCGGGCGTTCGCGCCGAAGATCGAGCAGTTCCGCCAGTGGGCGTTGACGGCATTCGGTGACCCGCCAGCGTGACCGAGGTCAGCGCGCCCAGCGAAGCCTATCTCGTCGCCGACGGAGTGCGGCGCACCGGTCCTCGGCTCGCGCGAGCATCCCGGACGCGGCGCCGGCACGCGCCGCCGTGACCGTCTGCTGCAACCGCCCGCTCGCTGGCGATGATTTCTGCGCAAAACGACGAGGTCGCAGAACGTTCGCATGACAAACGCCGGAGGCCGCCCTATACAGTTCAGGCCTTGCAGCGTCCCCTTCCCCCTGCCGTCGCGATCGGAGCTCAGCCATGTCGGGTCAAAGTCTGCTTGTCGTCTTGCTGGTGGGAGTGATCGCGGGCTGGCTGGCCGGAAAGGTCGTCAGGGGCACCGGCTATGGTCTGGTGGCGGACCTGTGCATCGGCATCATCGGCGCTTTCATCGGCGATTGGCTGCTGCCCCAGCTCGGCATCCATCTCGGTGCCGGCATCGTCGCGCTCATCATCTCCGCCACCATCGGTGCCATTCTGCTGCTGGTGGTGCTCCGGCTGATCAACCGGCGCGGCCGCTGGTAGGCCTTCGACGGCCCGAAAGCGCGACGCCGCGGCACGTTCCACCCGGCGCCGTTTGATTCGCCGCCGATTCATCGGGCGCCGATTGAGTCGGCGCATTTGATCCAGCGGATTTGATCCAGCGGATTTGATCCAGCGCATTTGATCCAGCGCATAGAACCGCGGCGCGATCGCGGCTCTGCTCTGCGTAATTGAACCCGCAGGGGCGCCGTCCCCGGGATCACGGTCAAGCCGGGAGCGTGCGCCAGCCGCCTCGGTGCCTACCGGCGGAGATGCCATGCGGACCCAGGTTGCCATCATCGGTGCCGGGCCTTCCGGCCTTCTGCTCGGCCAGCTCCTGCACAAGGCGGGCGTCGACAACATCATCATCGAGGCGAAGAGCCCCGATTACGTGCTCGGCCGCATCCGCGCCGGCGTCATCGAGCAGGGTGCGGTCGCCCTCCTCGACGAGGCTGGCGTGGGCGCCCGCATGCACCGCGAAGGTCTCGTCCACGACGGCACGCAGATCTGCTACGGCGGCGTCCGCCACCGCATCGACTTTCGCGCGCTCACCGGCAAGACGGTGATGGTCTACGGCCAGACCGAGATCACCCGCGACCTGATGGAGGCGAGGGCTGCCGCGGGCGCGCCGTCGATCTACGAAGTCGAGGAGGTGAGCCTCCACGACTTCCGAGACGGCGCGCCGCGGGTGCGCTTTCGCAAGGACGGCAAGGACGACGAGATCGCCTGCGACTTCATCGCCGGCTGCGACGGCTTCCACGGCGCGAGCCGGCACGCCGTCGCCGAGGTCATCGAGACGTTCGAGCGGGTCTATCCGTTCGGCTGGCTCGGCCTTCTGTCCGACACGCCGCCGGTGTCCGAAGAGCTCATCTATGTGCGTCACCCGCGCGGCTTCGCCCTGTGCTCGATGCGGTCGCGCACCCGCAGCCGCTACTACATCCAATGCAGCCTCGCCGAACCCGTCGAGCAATGGCCGGACGATCGCTTCTGGAGCGAGTTGAAGCGCCGGCTCGACGACGAGGCCTGCTCGCGCCTCGTCACCGGCCCGGCGATCGAGAAGAGCATCGCGCCGTTGCGCAGCTTCGTCGCCGAGCCGATGCGCTTCGGCCGCCTGTTCCTGGCCGGCGACGCCGCGCACATCGTTCCACCGACCGGCGCCAAGGGACTCAATCTCGCGGCGAGCGACGTCTGCTATCTCTCGCAGGGCCTGATCGAGTTCTCCAAGAGCGGCTCGACCGCCGGGCTCGACCACTATTCGCCGCGCGCGCTCGCCCGCATCTGGCAGGCGGAGCGCTTCTCATGGTGGATGACCATGCTGCTGCACACCTTCCCGACCGGCGATTTCGACCGCCGGATTCAGCTTGCCGAACTCGACCACGTCATCCATTCGCGCGCCGCCGCCACCGCGCTCGCGGAAAACTATGTCGGCCTCCCCTATTGAAGCGGAACGGACTTCATCGAATCGGACTGCTTTTGATTTGTCGCAAGGCGGCTGCGCCGCTGCGGTCGTGAGGTGGCGACGCGGGACCAGCCGGGAGCAAGCCATGTCGATCCAAGCCATGTCGACCAACGTCGGAACTGCCGACCGTATCGTCCGCGTCATCATCGGCCTCGCACTGCTCGCCTTCGCGCTGAGGATCGGATTCCCGAACACCGGCTGGAACTGGGTCGGCTGGATCGGCATCGTGCCGATCGTCACCGCGGTGATGGGCAATTGTCCGCTCTACAGCCTCATCGGCACGTCGACCTGTACGTCCGGCCCGCGCAAAGCCTGACCCGCGACAGCGTGATCTTACAGCCGCTGCGGAGGCGCGTGCGAGCGCACGCCTGCGCGCTTCCTCGCAGGGCTTTCTCCCTTGCGCGAAAATGCTAAACAGTGCCGGCACTCTGATCGGGTGCACCGATCTTGATCGGCAAGAAAACGTTCCGGGGAGAAAATCGATGTCGAAGACCCGTTTGTGGTTGTTTGCGTCCGCTACGCTTGCCGCCTGGGGAGCGGCCGGGGCCGCCCACGCCCAGGCCCCCATTCAGGCGCCGCCCAACCTATCCTTCTTCGTGACCAGCGTGGGATCGGGCAAAGGCGCCGACCTCGGCGGACTCGAGGGCGCGGATCGGCACTGCCAGCAGCTCGCCGCCGCGGTCGGCGCCGGCAGCAAGACGTGGCGCGCTTATCTGAGCTCCAATGCCGTGCCGGGCAACACGCCGGTGAACGCCCGCGACCGCATCGGCAAAGGTCCGTGGCAGAACTTCAAGGGCGAGGTGGTGGCCCAGAGCGTCGACGACCTGCACAGCGGTAACAACCGGCTGGGCGCGTCGACCTCGCTGACGGAGCGCGGCGCCATGATCGCCGGCTTCGGATACAACCCCAACTGGCACGACATCCTGACCGGTTCGACCGCCGACGGCCGCGCCCTTCCGGGCAATCTCAACATGACCTGCAACAACTGGACGAGCAGCCAGTTCGGCAGCGCCCTGCTCGGTCACGTGGACCGGCGCGGCGGCGCGGACAATGAATTCCAGCGCTCGTGGAATTCGGCTCATCAGTCGCGAAGCTGCAGCCAGGACGACCTGCGCGCCACCGGCGGCAATGGCCTGTTCTACTGCTTCGCCGCCAACTGACGGACATGCCGCGCGGGCGACAGCTCCGGCCGTCGCCCGTGCTGATCCGCGCAGGCTTGATGTGGGGTGGTTTGGCATGCGTCTTGAGGCGGCGCGATGACGGCGCCGGCCGCCGCGGCCGAGCCCTCACTGCCGTCCTGCGGCGGCGCCACCCTCGCCTCGGGCGAGGTCGCCAGCGTCACCGACGGCAAGACATTCGTCCTGACCGACGGCCGTGAGGCCCGGCTCGCCGCCATCGAAGCGCCGCCGGTCAGCCCCACCGATCCCGATGCGGAGCATGTCGCGGCGGGCGAGGCGGCAAAGACCGCCCTCGCAGCCATCGTGCTCGGCAAAACCGTCGTGCTCAAGACCGCAGGGTCGGGCAGTGATCGCTATGGCCGGCTGGTCGGGGAGGTCTTTACCGGTTCCACGGCGGAAAAGTGGGTGCAATACGAAATTTTGACAAAAGGTTATGGGATGGTCGCCCCCGGTGGGGATATAGCCACATGCGTGACATTTCTGCGCGGCATCGAACGCGAAGCGCGAGCCGGGATGCGCGGCCTGTGGGGCGACCCCTACGACCTGATGAAGGAAGCTCAGTACCCCGACGATATCCTGACGTCTCTGGGACGCTTCGTCGTGGTGAGCGGAAAGGTGATCTCGGTGCGCGAAAGCGGCGGCCTCATGTACCTCAACTTCGGGCGGCGCTGGACGGAGGATTTTACCGTCAGCATCGCGAAGCGGAACCAGCGTGCGTTCGGTGCGGCCGGGCTCGATCCGAAAAGCCTCAGCGGCCGCAGGATCGAGGTGCGCGGCTTCGTCGAGCAGCATGGCGGACCCGCGATCGAGGCCTCGCGGCCCGATCAGATCGAAATCGTCGGGCAGAAGTGACGGCTTAGGGCATCGTGTCGGCTGGCTTGACGAGTTGCCCCCCTGGAATCGTGCGCCGGTTGCGCCCGCTGGTTGCGGCCATGATCGCGCTGGTAGCCGGCGCCTGCGCCTCGACATCGGTGACCCGGCAGATTTTTCTGCCCGACCCGCCGAAGCTCACGGAATCGGCGCCCCAGGGGCAGCGCGAGCACCAGCGGGTGCTGGCGGCCTATGGCGGCGAGTACGAGGATCCGAAGCTGCAGGCGATGCTGTCCCGCATGGTCAACCGGCTGGTCGCGGCCTCGGACCGTCCCGACCTCTCCTACAAGGTCACGATCCTCAACTCGCCGTCGGTCAATGCCTTCGCGCTGCCGACCGGGCAGCTCTACGTGACGCGCGGCCTGCTCGGCCTCGCCAACGATTCCTCCGAACTCGCCTCGGTGGTGTCACACGAGATCGCCCATGTGGTCGCACACCACGCCGACCGCCGCGAGGAAGAGGCGCGCCGGGCCGAGCTCGTGAACAACGTGGTCAAGGATGTGCTGAGCGATCCGGAGGACGGCGCGCTCGCCCTCGCCCGCGCCAAGCTCGCGCTGGCGAGCTTCTCGCGGGCGCAGGAATTCGAGGCCGACGGCATCGGCGTCGGCATCGCGCAACGCTCCGGCTATGATCCCTATGGCGCCGCGCGTTTTCTCACGGCCATGGGCCGCAACGCCGACTTCCGCGCCGGCGGGCGGAGCCGGGACGACCGGTCCCTGGACTTCCTGTCCTCCCATCCGGCGACGCCGGAGCGGGTCAAGAGCGCGCGCACCAGCGCCCGCCAGCTCGCTGCACCCGGCACCGGGACACGGGACAAGGCGACCTATCTCACCGCCATCGACGGCCTCGTCTATGGCGAGGACCCGATTGATGGTTTCGTCCGCGGGCGCCGCTTTCTCCATCCCAAGCTCGGGTTCACCTTCACCGCGCCGGAGGGTTTTTCGCTCGACAACACCGCGCAGGCGGTGCTGGGCCTCAAGGAGCCGGGCGGAAGCGAGGCTTTGCGGCTCGACGTCGTAAAGGTACCGCCGGAACAGACGCTGGTGGAATACCTCAACTCCGGCTGGATCGAGCATATCGAGGCGGGCTCGGTCGAGGAGCTCTCGATCAACGGCTTCCCAGCGGCGACGGCGACGGCCACCGGCGATCAATGGACGTTCCGCCTCTATGCCATCCGGTTCGGCAGCGAGATCTATCGCTTCATCTTTGCCGCCAAGACGCGAACCGAGGCGTCCGAGCACGCCTTCCGCGAGGCCGTCGGAACCTTCCGCCGGCTGTCGCTTGCCGAGATCCGGTCGGCCAAGCCGCTGCGCATCAAAGTCGTCCGGGCCGCGGCCGGCGACACGGTCGAGCAGGTCGCCTCCCGCATGGCCCTGATCGACCGCCAGGTCGACCGCTTCCGCGTCATGAACGGTCTCGACGCCAACGACGAGGTCAAGCCCGGCGATTTCCTCAAGATCATCGTGGAGTGACGGTTACGCGGACCCGCGCCCGGATCGCGGCGGCTGGCGGTGGGCTACAGGCGGCGGGCGACGGGCGACGGGGCAGCCGCCGTGTCCGCCGCGGTACTGCGTTCAAGGCGCCCGTCATAAGCCCCCCAAAACGAAAAAAGCCCGGCATTGCCGGGCTTTCATTCGTCCAATCATTCGTCCAGAGGAGGAGCCGGATTTCAGGCTGCCTCTTCCTCGATGACCACCTCTTCGCCTTCCGCCGCCTTGCCGCGGCGGGGACCCTTGGCGAGGGCCGCTTCGATCTCCTTCACCGCTTCCGTTTCGGTGATCCGCTGGACCGCCGAAATCTCGCGCGACAACCGATCGAGGGCGGCTTCGTAAAGCTGGCGCTCGCTGTAGGACTGCTCAGGCTGGGTATCGGACCGGAACAGATCGCGCACCACCTCGGCGATTGCCACGATGTTGCCGGAATTGATCTTGGCCTCGTACTCCTGAGCCCGACGCGACCACATGGTGCGCTTCACCCGGGCACGACCCTTGAGAGTGTCCAACGACCTCTTGACGATCGGAGGCTCGGCCAGCTTGCGCATGCCAACGGCCGCGATTTTCGCGGTCGGAACCCGCAGCGTCATCTTGTCCTTGACGAAAGTGATCACGAACAACTCGAGCTTGCAGCCTGCAACCTCTTGCTCTTCGATCGCGAGAATCTGACCGACACCGTGCGCGGGATAGACAATGAACTCACCGGTCTTGAACCCTTGTCGTTGAGTCGTCTTTTTTGAGATCATTCCCTGGTTCACTCCTTTTCCCTCCGGCCGGCTGCTGCGGCTGGCGGGCTTTGCAACGGGGGGAGCTGCACGGCGGGCGGCGCCCCGTGAAGCTTGCGGTGCCCTACGGCGGACGGCCGAAGCGGGCTTTGCGGTCTTTTTCGACTTGGACCTATGACGCGTTTTTCCTGCCACTGCTCACTGCGTGGATTATCACGCCCCTGTTTGACGGTTCCTCGGGATAGTTCTCAAGATCAAAAGGCTCCCCGCAGGGAGCGCCCAAGCGTTGTTCTTCTTATTTAGTCATTGATACCACATTTGCAGTGAAATTCAAAGCTTTACCGACCGCAAATATGGCAATTCTGTCATGCGACATATGTAATTAAAGGCAAAACCGTTAACGCGGCAGCAATGCTCGCGTCGTAACGCCCTCGGACTGCGCCCAACAGCCGCATAAGCCGGGGTGATTCGATCCATTGCGCCGTCCCAGCGTCGCGCCGGGATAAATCCCAGCGGCGGCCTGCCTCAAAACGCGGCAGCCGAATTCAAGGACGTCTCGGATTGTCGCCGGCAGAGTGGCCGGCGCCGTCTCAATCGCCGGTGCCGGGCTCCGGCGAGAGCAGCTTGGCCTTGTCCTTGACGCCGTCCCAGTCCTTGCCGTCCGCCGGCCCTTCCCGCTTGACGGTAATATTGGGCCACGCCTTGGCGTATTGGGCGTTGACCTCGAGCCATTTCTCAAGACCGGGCTCGGTATCCGGCTTGATCGCCTCCGCCGGGCATTCGGGCTCGCACACCCCGCAATCGATGCACTCGTCGGGATGGATGACGAGCATGTTCTCGCCTTCGTAGAAGCAGTCGACCGGACAGACCTCGACGCAGTCCATATACTTGCACTTGATGCAGTTCTCGACGACGACATAGGTCATGTTGAAGGCTCCCGCCCGCCTCACCGCTTCGGAGACGGGGTGCTACCGCAGGACGCAGGCGCGCGCAACCGGCACCCGCGACATCCCGGGCCGGTCGCAGCCGGTTCCGCCCGGGAATGTCGGGTATCCATCATCCTACGCCATGTCCTCGAAAAGCCGGCGTGCCTCATCGGCATCGCTGCGACGCGACGCAAAGCCGCAGACCCTGAGGACGCGCACCCCGTGGTCCAGCGCAATCGTCACCACGTCTCCGATTCGGACCGGGGCGGCGGGCGCAAGCGCCCGGGCGCCGTTGATCCGGACATGGCCACCGGCAGCCAGGGCCGCCGCCGCCTCGCGAGTGCGCACCACCCTGGCGTGCCATAGCCATTTATCGATTCGCTGGCGCTCGGTGCCCGCCACGTCCGGGGCCGAACGGCCCTCGACGGTGCGCGCACGCACGCCCACGCTAATGGGGCTCCTTGGCGTTGGCCTCGAGTTGAGCCTTCAGGGCGGCGAGCTTCGCAAACGGCGAATTGGGATCCGGCTGTTTTTCGCGCTCGCGGCGCGGCGGCGCATCGCGGCGGTCCTTGGCGTCGTGATGGCGATGGTCGGGATGGCCTCGGTCCTGACGATCCTGACGTCCCTTGGCGAATCCCGGCGGCCGATCGCCGGCGCCGCGACGCCGGTCTCCCCGCCAGTCCGGACGCGATTCGGGACGCGGCTCCGGTCGGCGGTCGCCGGACTCGCGGGCTTCCGGCTGACTGCCTTGATCGCGTCGCGGTGGCGGACCGCGCCGATGGTGCCGCCGTTCGGGCGGCTTCTCCGATTCGCTTCCCGCCGCGGCGGCGACGGCCGGAGTCTCTCCGGCGGCCGCGGCGACGCCCTCGGCGGGCTGATTGGGGCGGTCGCCGCCGCGATGCGGACGGCGGGCAGGCCGGCGCGGGCCGCGGCGCTCTTCGCTGCGGCCGCCCGGACGCCAAACCTCGACGAGCTCCGGCTCGGCGGCGGCCTCGGAAGCCGCAGCCTCCGTCCGCGCCTCGTCCGTGGCCGCTTCGGACCCTGCGACGGCACCCGCGTCCGCCGTCACGGCGGCCGCCGGAGCGGAAACCTCGCCGGCAGCCGCGGAATCGGTGGCCTGTGCGTCGGATGCGGTTTCCTCCACCGCGATATCCTCCGACACGCCATCTTCCGACGCGGTTTCTTCCGACACCCTGTCTTCCGACACGGTGTCTTCCGACACGGTGTCTTCCGAGACGGCCTCTTCCGACACGTTGTCGTCCGACACGACCTCTTCCGACATGCTGTCGTCCGAGACGACCTTGTCCGACGCAGCATGTTCCGAAGCGGCATGTTGAAGCGAAGCCGCGTCCACAGCGTCAGCCGGCGACGGAGCCGATGCGGTCACCACCGGCTCGCCAGCCGGCTCTTGGATCGGCGCGGCGGCGGCCCGCTCGGCGTCACTCGGCGCGGCATCGCTCGGCGCGGCGTCGCTCGGCTCGGCGTGGGACGCAGCCGATGCAGCCTCCACGGCTGCGGAGGTCGTCTCGATACCGGCATCCGGCTCGCCGCTCGCCGGCGCGTCCGCGGCCACATGCGCCACCGCCCCGTCATCGGAGGGGGCGGTTTGCGTGACCTCGTTTCCGGCATCCGCGGCCGGGACGACCGATGTCGCCTCCGCAACCGGGGGCGGGACGACCGGCTCCGGCGGTTTCGGCCGTTTCTCCATGCGGTAGCCCAGGGCTCGCAGGATCGACGCGAAGTCCTCTCCGGACGATCCGGTGAGCGACGTCATTGCCTGGGTGACCGTGAACCCGAGGCCCTCGAAGGCTCCTGCGGGCCTCACGCCGCTCGAATTGGGCCGCCAGGCGAGAGCCGGGCGGATCAGATCGGCGAGTCGTTCGAGGATATCGACCCGGACCGCGCGTTCCGCGCAGACCCGATACCCGATGGTACGGTAGAGCGCGCGCTGGATGTCCTTGTCGGCGGCAAAGGAGGTGCGTCCGCTGGCGGCGAGCCGCTGCAGGTCGTCGAGCCCCTTCATGTCCGGGCCGCCATGCTTGAGCGCCCAAAGCTGCGCGGCGAGCGCGCGCGGCGCCGGCTTGAGCAGCGACGGCAGATAGATGTGATAGGCGCCGAAGCGCACGCCATGGCTGCGCAGGACGGCGCGCGAGGCCTGGTCGAGGCTCTTGAGATCGTCGGCGACCTTGCTGCGCTCGAGAACGCCGAGCGTTTCGACGAGCTGGTAGGCGATGCCGCGCGCGAGGCCGACGATGTCCTCGCGCGGCCGAGAGCACGAACAACGGGCCGAGCAGGCGCTCCACATGGGTGCGCAGCCACAGATCGAGACGCGTCTGCACCTGCTCGAGCGCCGCGCCGGTCAGCTGGTCGTCGGCGAGGATGCGCACCCGCGGGCGCAGCACCACGTCGCCGGCGATCACCTTGGCGACCGGCTCGCCGATCCAGCGGATGGTGGCGTCGGCGGTGAGCACGAACTGCGCGTCGGGCGCGTGCGCGAGCTTGTGGGCCCGCGCGTCGATCTCGCCGGCCAGCGCCTTCTGGGCCGCCGCCGAGAGCGCCTTGGCATCGGAGCTTCCCGCCGTCGAATCGGGCGCGAAGCGGAAGCCGTCGAGCCGGCCGATGGTATGTCCTTCGACGACGACCTCGCCGGTCTTGGTGATTTCTGTTTCCAGCATCGTGTTCTCTCGCAAGCGCCGCATCAAAACGCTGGTGCGGCGATCGACGAATCGTTCGCGCCAATCTCTCATGCAGCGCATCCGATAGTCTGTCCTCGATGGCACGGGTGACGCCCTGCCAATGCTCGGGGTCGGCGCAGCCAGTCCGGGCGGTTCGCTGCAAACGTCCAGGTCCTGATATGCGCGATCCGCGTCGAAAGCGTGTCGATGTCGCCGTCGGTGCGATCTGCCTGCTCGATCTGGCGGGCAAACCAGTCGTCCGAAATCCTACCCTCCCGCAGGAGAAAACCATAGAGGGTCACGGCGAGCTCGGCATGAGTGGCCGGCGAAATCTTTCGGTAGTCGGGAATCTGGCACACGTCCCACAGCCGCTCGACGGCGGCGCGCCCGGTCGCCAGGGCCCGTACCTCCTCGTCCCGGGCGGCGTGTTCCAGCACCAGGATGTCCTCGGCGATCGGTGCGCGGGTGAGGCCCGACAGCGTCGGCGTCATGGCGAGCGAGGCGGACAACGCGGCGAGCGAGGAGAAATCGAGATCGGAGTTGCGCCACTGCAGGACCTTCACGCCGGCTCGAAGGAGTGGCTTTCGAGCGCGTGCACGAGTTCGGCGTCGAACGGCTCGCAACGGCCGGTGGTGCCGAAGGTGCCGTCCCGCGTCGCGCGGCCGGCGCGGCCCGCGATCTGGCCGAATTCGGCGGGGTTGAGCCGGCGGAACTGCTAGCCGTCGAACTTGCGGTCGGAGGCGAACGCGACGTGGTCGACGTCGAGGTTCAGTCCCATGCCGATCGCGTCGGTGGCGACGAGATAATCGACGTCGCCGGACTGGTACAGCGCGACCTGGGCGTTGCGGGTGCGCGGCGACAGCGAGCCGAGCACCACGGCGGCGCCGCCGCGCTGCCGGCGGATCAACTCGGCGATCGCATAGACCTCGTCGGAGGAGAAGGCGACGATCGCGGTGCGGCGGGGCAGCCGCGTGATTTTCTTCTCGCCGGCGAACGAGAGCTTCGAGAGGCGCGGCCGGGCCAGAATGTTGGCGCCGGGCAGCAGCCGCTCGACCATCGGGCGCATGGTCGCGGCGCCGAGCACCAGCGTCTCCTCGCGGCCGCGGCGGTTGAGCATGCGATCGGTGAAGACGTGGCCGCGTTCGAGGTCGGCGCCGAGCTGGATCTCGTCGACGGCGACGAAGGCGACGTCGAGGTCGCGCGGCATCGCCTCGACCGTCGATACCCAGAAGCGCGGATTGGCGGGCTTGATCTTCTCTTCGCCGGTGATCAGCGCGACGGAATCCGCGCCGGCGCGCTCGCAGACCTTGTTGTAGACCTCGCGGGCGAGCAGGCGCAGCGGCAGGCCGATGATGCCGGACGAATGCGCCGAGCATCCGCTCGATGGCGAGATGGGTCTTCCCGGTATTGGTCGGCCCGAGGATGGCGGTGACGCCATAGCCGCGGGCGCGGGGGTCGCGCTCCCCGGATGAACCAAACGAGATGGGCATTCCAGCCTCCGCAAGCGCGCGGACCGGCCGGCGCATCACTTCCACGGGGTATCTGTACCACAATGTGACGAAAACCGACGGTGTCGGCCGCGATCTTCTTGCACGCGGAACGAGTTCGAACAAAGCACGCCCGAATCGGTGACTCCGCCGCTGTCGGTTTCGTTCTCACCACATCTAGAGAAGCCTCTCTCCGGCCTCTACCAAATGGTGACGAAATTCGTCTTTTTGAAGCGCGTTGCCGGTTCGCGACGATGGATCCCGAAAGTTCCCGTCGGCCGCTTTTGAAGGTCGTTTGTCAAGCATGGGTTTCACGGCTGTCACACAAAGTTCGTCATCGCCGTGCCGGCGCGACCGCGCGATGGCTCAGTGCGTCGGGCTGTTGGCCGTGAGCCGGGGCGGCGCCGGCGTGGTGATGAACTGGGTGGCCTCCACGACGCCGCGTCCGAGCGGCGTCGGAATGGTGACCTTGAACGGCACCAGCACCCGGGTTCCCATCACCGGGGCGAGGTACACCTCGACGTCTTGTTGGGCGGCGAGATATTTCACCGCCGGACGGCTCGGCACATAACCCGCCACCGGCACGAACACGATAGAACACACCACTGCCGGGCCTTGATAACCTTTCTGCGCCCTCACGACGTCCATGCGCCGAAAGCTCATCTTCAAGTCGAAGCGCATGCGGCCGTCGAACACCGGGATGGTGCGCTGGCAGGCTTCCGGCGACAGCGGGTTGCCGTTGCCGGGCGTGCGCATCAGCATGCCGCTCACCGGATCGATGACGCCATGCTTGTTGGCATCGGTCAGCGGCACCCGGTCGGGAGCGGGCGGACTCGGCGGCGTAATGGTGACATCCTTGACCGACCCGCTGCTGAGCAGCACCCGCATCTCCTCGCCCTTGTTGTTGGCGGTGATATAGGAGGCGTAGGTGCCCGGTGAAAATCCGTCGGCGCGAACCCGGCCGCGCGACGCGCCGCTCCCGTTGCCGCTGGCGAAGACACTCAGGATTCCGGCCGTCATGCCGCTCGCGGCGGCCGTGTATTGCTCGTCGCCGATGTCGATGACCCAGGCACCGCGGCCGATCGGCACCCCGGAAAGGCTCGCCGTATACCGGGCGTCGACCTTTCCCTGGGCGCGGCAATCCATCGGAAACGCGCTGAAGGCACTGACGAAGAAAGCTGCGACGCAGAGATGAGCAAAACCGGACATCGTCGACGGCACGAATGAACTCATCTCGATCGCACTCGGCAGCACCTGGAGCCGGTTTTTCGGCGGGGATTACGTCGTTTGTATGATTATCTACCATGGGTTCGCCGCCTAGGCAGCGGTTTTAACGAGCGAATTTCCGCTGCGCCGCGGCGCGCAGGGGCTCCGCGCCCCGCCCGTCGAGATCGCGGTCGAGCTTGACGCCCGCAGTCCCGGTCATTATAGGTCCGCGGTCCAAATGAGCCCATATCGATGACGCGCGCGGGCGAGCGCGGGTGACGTTTTTAGAGGTAGCCATGTCACGGCGGTGCGAATTGACCGGCAAGGGTCCGATGGTCGGCCACAAGGTCAGCCATTCCAACATCAAGACCAAGCGGCGGTTTCTGCCCAACCTCGTGAATGTCACGATGATCTCGGAGTCGCTCGGTCGCTCCGTGCGGCTGCGGATTTCGGCGAACGCGCTCAAGAGCGTCGATCACCGCGGCGGCCTCGACGCATTCCTGCTCAAGGCCCGCGACGGCGAGCTGTCGCCCCGCGCTCTCGACCTCAAGCGCCAGATCGGAAAGAAGCTCGCCAGCTGATCTGCCAGGGGCAATAGCGCTCCTCGATCCGCCCTGACCGAGGCGCGCCAGCCAGGCGTGCCCGGTGCGTGCTTCGTGCGCCATATTCCGTTGGATATCGTTCCGATCGCGTGACGTGACGCCGGTGATGGACCGCGCCATCGCGCTGGAATGGCGGGGTAGCCGTGGTGGCGGCCGCACGGATGACGACGCCGGCGCCAATCCTCCCGCTCATTCCTCGAACAGCTTGAACTGCAGCAGGATGGTTCGCTGCAAGAACGAGAAGTTGTCGTCGGACACCATGGTCAGGATGAGATCGCCCGCGGCGGTACGATGGGTCGAGATCCCCTCCATGTTGTCGATCTGGTAGCCCATGTCGGCAAAGAACAGGATCGGGCCGTCAACCAGCGCTCCCGGCCTGATGTCGGCGAGGCGGATCCGGCGCAACTGCATGGCGATGCCGCCGCGCAGCAGTGAAAACCGGCGCTCCAGCAGCAGGAGATCGCCATCCGGCAGGGCGGTGGCGTCGCTGATGTCGAAATCGTCGCGGCGCTGGACCGAGAACTCGCCGGGCGTCGGGCCGCCGAGCAAGAACGCCTTGAGATTGCCGGCGGCATCGAGGCCGCGCTCGGAGAACGCGATCAGGGTCCCGGCGAGCTTGGTACCCTTGGGAGCGAACACCAGCGCTTCGAGCCCCTTGTTGTTGGGCAGCGTCGAAATGCCCGGCGGGGTGGCGACGACGGCCGCGCGGGCCCGCACCCCGTATTTGGCAAAATCGAACCGCACGATGCGGTTGACGCGTTCGATCCCGACATAGAACCAGCCGTCCTGCTCGGCGAGGGACTCGGTGTCGTGCCAGCCCCGCGCGGCCAGCGAGCGGCCGTCGGGGCCCAGCGCCGGGGCCATCTCGGCATCGGCGATCCCCACCGGCCGCTCGCGGTCATAGGTGATGCGGCCGGTGAGCCACCACGCCTTGTCGCTCAGGGAGACGAAATGGGCGCCGTCCGCGGCCATGCGCAGCGATGAAAAGCCGCCGAAATCGCGGAACGGCGAGGTCAGCTCCAGCCCGCCGCGAAACTCCAACGGGCCGAAGCGGACCTCGCCGGTGTCACGTGGCAGGAACGCGTCGATCGTCTTGGCCTGAACCTGGATCGCGACCGGCCCGGCGTCGCGGACGGGCTCGGCAGCCAGCGGCGGCGTCAGCGAAGATGCGGCGAGAGCCGTAGCCCCGCCGATGACGGTGCGCCTGCTCAGCGCCGGCGCGGAAATCGCTTGCGACGGCCGGCGGCGGTTCACGAATGCAGCCGGCGGGCCGGGCGGCGGCGCACCGGCTCTTCGGGCACGGCCTCGTCGAACAGCTCCGCGAGCTTCTCGATCATCACGCCGCCGAGCTCTTCGGCGTCGACGATCGTCACCGCGCGGCGGTAGTAGCGGGTCACGTCGTGTCCGATGCCGATGGCGATGAGCTCCACCGGCGAGCGCTCCTCGATCTCCTCGATCACCCAGCGCAGATGCCGTTCGAGATAATTGCCGGCATTGACCGACAAGGTCGAATTCGTCGACCGGCGCGCCGTCGGAAATCATCATCAGGATCTTGCGCTGCTCGGTGCGCGCCAGGAGCCGCTTGTGCGCCCAGTCCAACGCCTCGCCGTCGATGTTCTCCTTGAGCAGGCCCTCGCGCATCATCAGCCCGAGATTGCGCCGCGCCCGCCGCCACGGCGCGTCGGCGGACTTGTAGATGATGTGCCGCAGGTCGTTGAGGCGGCCGGGATTGCCCGGCTTGTTCTGCGCGAGCCACGCCTCGCGCGACTGGCCGCCCTTCCACGCCCGCGTGGTGAAGCCGAGGATCTCGACCTTGACGCCGCAACGCTCGAGCGTGCGCGCCATGATGTCGGCGCAGGTGGCCGCAACGGTGATCGGGCGGCCGCGCATCGAGCCTGAATTGTCGAGCAGCAGCGTGACGACGGTGTCGCGGAAATTGGTTTCCTTCTCGCGCTTGAACGACAGCGGATGCATCGGGTCGATGATGATGCGCGTCAGCCGCGCGGGGTCGAGCAGCCCCTCTTCGAGGTCGAACTCCCAGGACCGGTTCTGCTGCGCCATCAGCCGGCGCTGCAACCGGTTGGCGAGCCGCGCAACCACGCCCTGGAGATGGGCGAGCTGCTTGTCGAGATAGCCGCGCAGGCGGTCGAGCTCTTCCGGCTCGCACAGATCTTCGGCGGCGACGGTCTCGTCGAACTTGGTGATGAACGGCCGGTAGTCGGGGCCGCGCGGCTCGTTGCGGCCGCCCTGGCGGGGACGCCACGGCTCGGCGGCGTTTTCCGAATCTCCCATTTCGGAATCGTCGGGCATGTCGGAGGTGGGCGCGTCGGTCGCCTCGGCGGCGCTGTCGGGGAGATCCTCCGTCGACGCGTCCGCCTGCTCCAGGCTCATGCGCTGCGACTCCTCGGACTCCGAGGAATCGCCGTCCTCGCCCTTCTCGTCCTGGCGGCCTTCCTCCTCGTTGTCGTCGCTGTCTTCGTCGTCCTGATCGCTGCGATCGTCCCCCATGTCGAGGGAATCGAGCAGGTCGTGGACGATGTCGCCGAACTTGCGCTGGTTCTCGATGGTGTCCTCGAGGCGGTCGAGCTCTCGCCCGGCACGGCCCTCGATGAAGGTGCGCCACAGCTCGACGAGCCGCCGGGCGGCCGGCGGCGGCGGCTGGCCGGTCAGGCGCTCGCGCACCAGCATCGCCACCGCTTCTTCGATCGGCGCGTCGGCGCGATCGGAAATCTCGTCGAACTTGCCGCGATGAAACTTGTCGTCGAGCATCGCCGAGAGATTCTTGGCGACGCCCTGCATCCGGCGCGCGCCGATCGCCTCGACGCGGGCCTGCTCGACCGCCTCGAACACCGCGCGCGCCTGCTGTCCGCCCGGCAGCAGACGGCGATGAATGGCACTGTCGTGACACGCCATCCGCAGCGCGATGGCGTCGGCATGGCCGCGCACGATGGCGGCGTCCGCCGCGGTGAGCTTGCGCGCCGGCTCCGGCAGCCGCGCCTTGCCGCCGATCATGCCGGGCCGCTCGGCGGCGAAGGTGACATCGAGGTCGGGCTGCCGCGCGATCGCCCGCAGGCAGCCCATCACCGCGCGCTTGAACGGCTCGGTCGGGGCTTCCTTGGCCGGGGTCTTGGGCTTTATGTTGGACGACATCACGGTGCCTTGGTCATGACGGTGCGTTGGCCATCACAGGGCTTTGGTGATCGCAGCGCTTTGGTCATCGCAGTGCTGGTCATTAGAGTGTCTTGGTCATCCACACGCGATCGTAGCCGGGCGGGCACTCTTTCAAGCGCCCGAACTCCCGATAGCCGAGTCGCTCATAGAAGGCCGGTGCCTGGAAACTGAAGGTGTCCAGATAGACGGCGTTGACGCCACGATCGCGCGCCTCCGCTTCCGCGGTCCGCATGAGCGAGGTGCCCCAACCTTTGCCGCGATGCTTGTCCGACACCCAGAGGAGACTGACGAACATCCAGCCGAAAAACGTCTCTCCGGCAAGGCCGCCGACGATCCTGCCGCGCTCGCGGATCGTCACCGTCAGCGGACGATGGCCCGACTGACCGACGGCCGCGGCGTTGTAGGCCAACAAGCCCTTGACGATTTCCCGCCGCGCCGGACCGTGCACCTTTTCGATCTGCGGCGAAACCATCCTCGAACCACTCAGCTGAGCGCCACGTTCACCGCGGATTCCGGCAGCTCCTGGCCGAAGCAGCGCTGATAGAACTCGGCGACGATCGGTCGCTCGAGCTCGTCGCACTTGTTGAGAAAGGTGAGCCGGAAGGCGAAGCCGACGTCCTTGAAGATGTCGGCATTCTCCGCCCAGGTGATCACCGTGCGCGGGCTCATGACGGTCGAGATGTCGCCGTTCATGAACGCGTTGCGGGTGAGGTCGGCGACCCTGACCATCTTGTTGACGATGTCGCGGCCCTGGTCGTTGCGGTAATGCTTGGCCTTCGCCAGCACGATCTCGACCTCGTTGTCGTGAGGCAGGTAGTTGAGCGTCGTCACGATGGACCAGCGGTCCATCTGCGCCTGGTTGATCTGTTGCGTCCCGTGATAGAGCCCGGAGGTGTCGCCGAGGCCGACCGTGTTCGCGGTCGCGAACAGGCGGAACGCCGGGTGCGGCTTGATCACCCGGCTCTGGTCGAGCAGCGTGAGCCGGCCCGACAACTCCAGCACGCGCTGGATCACGAACATGACGTCGGGACGCCCCGCGTCGTATTCGTCGAACACCAGCGCCACGTTGTGCTGATAGGCCCAGGGCAGGATGCCGTCGCGGAATTCGGTGACCTGCTGGCCGTCGCGGATGACGATCGCGTCCTTGCCGATGAGATCGATCCGGCTGATGTGGCTGTCGAGGTTGACCCGCACGCACGGCCAGTTCAGCCGCGCCGCGACCTGCTCGACATGGGTCGATTTGCCGGTGCCGTGATAGCCGGTCACGATCACCCGCCGGTTCCTGGCGAAGCCGGCCAGGATGGCGAGCGTCGTCGGCCGGTCGAACCGGTAATCGGAGTCGATATCCGGAACATGCTCGTCCGGCTCGGAATAAGCCGACACTTCCATGTCGCTGTCGAAGCCGAAGAGCTGGCGGACGGAAACCTTGACGTCCGGAAGCGGGGCGGCGGATTCAGTAACGGCAGTCATTGCTCCTCCGTGCGCGCGTAGCCCGTTTTCGATTGCAACGGCCGACAGGACGCGGCGTCGATCTGGCAGTGTCCCGGTTCACCGCTGAAATCCGAACCATTCGAATTTCGGCGTCTGGGCAGACGGCGGAGAGCGAGGCGCGGGACGGCTCAGCATGAGGCAGAACGCATGTCGGTGCCAATTTATCAGAAACCGGTGCCGAGATGAAAGCGCCACAACGTCTCTGGTCCGCGGTTGCCGCACGAACAGGCAGCCTGCCGAAAGCCCTGTCAGTTCTTGCTATAGCGTTGAATTCACCTGTTATTTCGTGCCAACCGGGATCCGCCCGCGGGCCCGTCGTCGATTTTACCCGCGCGGGAGCAATCCAGCCCAGCGAAATCAGCAGAAACCCGTGGACTTGAGATAGTTATAGGCCTCGATGATTTCACGCAGCTTGTCCTCGGAGCCGCGGTCGCCGCCATTGGCGTCCGGATGGTGGCGCTTCACCAACTCCTTGAACCGCGCCTTGATCTCGAGGCGACCCGCCCCTTCTTCGAGGTTCAGGGCGTGGAGCGCCTTGCGCTCGGCGTTGCGGAGCGTGCGCCGCTCGGCTTCCGCCTTGGCGTGCTCAGGACTGCCGCCGTCGCGAAACAGGCCGAACGGATCGTCGGCGTCCCCGCCGAACGGCCGCCCGTTCTTGCCCTTCACCCGGCCGGCCCCGCCGACCATTCCGATCCGCCAGGTCGGCAGGTGTCCGGTGAGCGCATCCTTTTGATAGCGCGCGACCGCGTCGTCGCTCATGCCAGAAAAATAATTGTAGGACTGATTGTACGCGCGGACATGCTCGAGGCAGAAGCGCCAATACTCGCGCTCGCGGTTCCGTCCCTTGGGCGCGCGGTGGGTCGCCGCATTCGCGCATTCCGGCCAGTTGCAGCACGGCTGATCGGCCTGGGGCCGGCGGTCCTCGCCAGGCTTGACCCGGATGCGATCGAAAAGGGGCGAGTCGAACTTCATTGCCTATTATGGGAAAGGTTCATCGCGTCGCGCAAGCTTGACAGACTTCGAAGGACATGTTCCGACCGCACCGATGCATCGGCAACACACGACACCGACGGCGCACCGCCATGAACGTCACCGACACCATCACAGAAAAGTTGACCGAGGCTTTCGCGCCACAGAGTCTCAGGGTGGTCGACGAGTTCCATCAGCATGAGGGCCATGCCGGGCACGCGCCGGGCGGTGAAACTCATTTCAGGGTCTATATCGTGTCGAATGCCTTCCAGGGGAAGAGCCGGCTCGAGCGTCATCGCATGGTCAACGGCGCGCTCGCTGGCGAGTTGAACGCCGGCGTGCACGCCCTCGCGATCCACGCCGCCGCACCCGAGGAAAAGTCCGCTTAAGCCCGCGACCTGCCCGCGGCCTCCTGTCCAACGGATCAGGGCTCAGTTCATTGTCGATCGGCGCGTTTCCGCCGCGACCAAAAAGTAGCCGTCAGGTCAGGCAGCCTTCGGCGGCGCTTTCTGCACCACCGGGGTGATGCGCAGCGCCTCGAGGCGATTGCGGTCACGACGCAGCACCTGGAACCGGAAGCCGTGGAAGGTGAAGCTCTGGCCCGGCTCCGGGATCGAACGCGCCTCGTGAATGACGAGGCCGGCGATGGTGGTCGCCTCGTCGTCGGGCAGGTTCCAGTCCATGGCGCGGTTGAGGTCGCGGATCGGAACCGCGCCGTCGACATTGACGGAGCCATCCGGCTGCGGCCGCACGCCTGCGATCTCGATGTCGTGCTCGTCGGTGATGTCGCCGACGATCTCCTCGAGAATGTCCTCCAGGGTGACGATGCCCATGAACTCGCCGTACTCGTCGACGACGAGCGCCAACGGGGTGCGCCTGCGGCGAAATGCCTTGAGCTGCTCCGACAGCGGCCGGATGTCGGGCACGAACCACGGCGGCCGCGCGATCGCCATGATGTCGATCTTGGACGGCTCGCCGCCGGCAACCTGGATCGCCCGCAACAGATCCTTGACGTGCAGGATGCCGACGATGTTTTCCGGCGTCCCGCGCCACAGCGGGATGCGCGTCACCATCTCGGTGAGCACGCGCTCCACGACCTTCTCCGCCGGTTCGCCGACGTCCGCGGTGATTACCTCAGTGCGGTGGATCATGACGTCCGCGACGGTGAGGTCGCGCAGGTCGAGCAGTCCGCCGAGCATGTCGCGGTCGTGCTTTTCGACGGTGCCCTCACGATGCATCAGGTCGACCGCGCCGCGCAGCCGCTCGTGCGGCGGCAGCAAAGGCTCGCCCTCGCCGGTCCGCATGCCGCCCAGCGCGAGCATCTTGTGCACCAGCCACTCGCAGGCGGCCAGCACCGGGCCGAGCACGGCGACGACGCGCGCGATCGGCCGCGCCACCGCGAGGGCATGGCGGTCCGGCGCGATGATGGCGGCGGTCTTCGGCAGCAATTCGCAGAACACGATCACCAGGACCGTCATCGCGACGGTGGCATAGATCACGCCGACGTCGCCGAACCAGAACAGCAGCAACTCGGTCGCCAGCGACGAGGACACGATGGTCGCGACGTTGTTGCCGATCAGCAGGGCGCCGATCAGCCGCTGCCGGTTTTCCAGGAGGCGCGTGACGATGATGGCATCGGGGTTTCCCGCCTTGGCGAGCCGCAGCATGGTGCCGCGGGACGAGGCCGTCAGCGCCGTCTCGCTGCCGGAGAACAGGAACGCCAGGAACAGGAACAGCAGGACGACAAAAACGGTGATCCAGTCGTGAGTCGTCATCGATGAGCGAGCTTCTCGGCAAGGAAGGCGCGGACCTGCGCCGGATCGACGTCGGCAGCGATATAGGCTTTTCCGATGTCGCGGAGAAGAATGAAAGTCAGCTTGCCGTGCCGGACCTTTTTGTCCTGCGCCATCAGGTCCATCAATGCGTCGGCGCCCGGCGGGCCGCCGGCGAACTGTGAAAGCGACACCGGCAGGCCGACCCCGGCGAGATGCCGCGTCACCCGGGCCGCCTGGGCCGGATCGACCAGGCCGAGCCGCACCGAGAACTCGAACGCCAGTGCGGTTCCGAGCGCGACCGCCTCGCCGTGCAGCAGGCGGTCGGAAAATCCCGCGGCCGCCTCCAGGGCGTGGCCGAAGGTGTGGCCGAGGTTGAGAAGCGCGCGCTCGCCGTTCTCGCGCTCGTCGCGCGCGACGATGGCCGCCTTCATGCGGCAGCTGGTGGCGATCGCCTGCTCGCGCGCCGCTCCGCCGGAAAACACCTCGGTGACGTTGGCATCGAGCCAGTCGAAGAACGCCGCGTCGCCGAGCAGCCCGTATTTGACGACCTCGGCATAGCCCGCCCGGAACTGCCGCAGCGGGAGCGTATCGAGCAACGCGGTGTCGGCGACGACGAGGATCGGCTGGTGGAACGCGCCGACCAGGTTCTTGCCGTGCTTTGAGTTGATCGCGGTCTTGCCGCCGACCGAGGAGTCGACCTGGGCGAGCAGCGTCGTCGGCACCTGGATGTAGTCGAGGCCGCGCCGCACCGAAGCGGCGGCGAACCCGGCGAGATCGCCCACCACGCCGCCGCCGAGCGCCACCACGAGATCGCCGCGCTCGATGCGGGCGGCGACCAGCGCCTCGCACACGCGCTCGAACCCGGCGAAGCTCTTGGCGCCCTCGCCGGCACCGACGAGCACACGACTGGTGGCGACGCCGGCCCCGGCGAGCGCCGCCTCCGCCGCCGCGAGATGCAGCGACGCCACCACCTCGTCGGTGACGATGGCCGCCCTGGCCCCCGGCTTGAGCGCGACGGCGCGCGTGCCCAGCGACGCCAGCAGGCCGCGCCCGATCGCGATGTCATAGGCGCGGTCGCCGAGCGCCACCGGCACCACGTCGACGATCGGCGCCGGCAATGGGCCCGGATCAGCCGGGCCCTGCCGGCCGGCCCGCAACGATACAGTCATGGCAATCTCCTTCAGCTCGACCACGCCTCGAGCCGGCTGCCGACGGCAGCGATGATCTCGTCGACGATGACATCGTGGGTGACGTCGCGCGAGACGACCGTGACATCGGCCTCAGCATAGACGGGCTCGCGCACCAGGAGAAGGTTGGCGAGCGTCGCGGCAGGGTCCTCGGTCTTGAGCAGGGGCCGGTCGTTGCGCCGCCTCACCCGGCGCGCGAGCACGTCGAGATCGGCCTTGAGCCAGACCGTGACGGCTTTTTCCCGCAGCGTCGCGCGCGTCTGCGCGTTCATGAAAGCGCCGCCTCCGGTCGCGAGCACCTGCGGGCCGTGCTCCAGCAGGCGGGCGATCACCCGCGCCTCGCCGGCGCGGAAGTAGGGCTCGCCGTGCACCGCGAAGATGTCCGGAATCGACATGTCGGCGGCGAGTTCGATTTCCGCATCGGCATCGACGAAAGACACATTCAGGCGCGCGGCGAGACGCCGGCCGATCGAAGTCTTCCCCGCACCCATCATTCCGACCAGCACGATCGAGCGGCGCGCGAGCGCGGTGACGAGCACGGCGCCGGGGCCCGCAGGGTCGGCGGGAGGCATCGGACCAAGCTCATTCATCGGGTGTTCTCAAGCACATGCCGCAAAGTCCCATAATCGAAGGAGGGCGGCAATACGCGCAGCCGCGGCACCGGCCGCGCAGGCACCGTCATTGCGGCGCCGGTCTTTACAAAACTTTACGGGGCCGACAAGCCCCGGCAACCGACCCTCGCCAGATTGCCCTCGACATCAACGTCGAGAGGACAGGCTGATGAGCAGAGACAATGCAACGGGCGCAATTCCCCGGCCGCCGCTTCCCGCCGGACGTCCCTCCTGGAAAGGGGCTTATGTGGTCGCCGGTGTCGTACTGGGGATTGCCGCCATCGGCGCCTTCGCCGGCACGTCGTTCAGCCAGGGGCTGCGGCACGGGTTGGTGAGCGTGAATGCGATCACCGCCACCCCGGCCTCGTTCGAGGGGCGGTTCGGGCCCGGTTTCGGCCCGGGCTGGGCGAGCAGCCTGCCCGACAGCGTCATCGAAGCTTTCGTCGACGCCCATGCCGATCGCATGATCAGGCATCTGGCGGTCGAGATCGACGCCACCACCGAGCAGCAGGACAAGCTGCGGGCCATCATGCGTTCCGCCGTGAAAGACCTGCTCCCGGTGCGCGAGAAAATGATGGCGGCGCGGGTCGCCGGGCGCGAATTGCTGACGCAGGCGACGGTCGACCGTGCGGCGCTTGAAAAGCTGCGCGCCGACCAGATCGCAACCCATGAGGCGGTGAGCAAGCAACTCGTCCAGGTGATCGCCGACGCCGCGGATGTACTGACGCCGGAGCAACGCCGCAAAGTCATGGACATACTGCCGGCCGGCGGCATGGACCGCGGTCCCCCCGGCGGACCGGGCGGATGGGGGTTCTGGCGTCACTGATGCGCGCCGGGACGACGGCCGGCCAACCACGGCGGCCTTCATCCGGGCAAAATCGGATCCCGGCCGAGGCCGTCCTCTGGGACGGGCCATCGGCCGGGCCCGGTCGTTTCGCGACAATTCAGCGTGACCAAGGAGAAGGCGTTGGCGGCAAAAACGGTGAAGATCCTTCCGACCTCGTTCTCGGTGGCGGCTGCCGCTGCCTGCCTTTCGGACGAGCAACGCGGCATGGTGAGTAACGCCATCGATCGCTCGATTTGCATCGGGTTGAGCGACCGCTTTGAAATCGTTGTTGATCCGAGCCCGGCAGACCTGACCGCGGGTGCCGTGACCACGCATGGTGTTCCGACCGGGGACACGGCCGCGGGCGGCTCTCGCGTCATCTCGGTCGGCGCGTCGGTGCCGCCGATTCCCATCGGCCCCGGCGGGCTTGCGGTGGACGCCGAAGCACGCGACCAAAACGGCCATCAGGAGGCCGCAATGATCTGGGGTCGTGGGGTTGCGCTGACCAGCAATCCGAAGGTCTCCACCGCGAGCGACGCATATGACTTGGCAAAATCGTTCGCCTTCGATTTCAGCGGGCTGCCGCTCGAATGGACGGATAAAGGCGCCCCGGCGAGCCCCGCGAGCGACCGATGAAGTCCTCGCATGACGCCGTTCGGCCGAAGGGTTCCGCCGTCGACCCCGGACTCGAGAGTGCTGCCGTGACTCCGCGAATCCTCCTCATCGAGGATGACCGGCGCCTCGCCGAAATGGTGACGAGCTATCTCGGCGGATTCGGCTTTTCGATCACCGCGAGCCCGAATGGCGGCGGGGGGATCGGGCTGCATGCGCGCGAGGCTTTCGATGCAGTCATCCTCGACCTGATGCTGCCGGACATGGATGGGCTCGAGGTGTGCCGGAGACTGCGTGCCGGCTCCGACACGCCGATCCTGATGCTGACGGCGCGCGGCGACGCCATGGACCGGATCATCGGCCTCGAAATGGGCGCCGACGACTATCTGCCGAAGCCGTTCGAGCCGCGCGAGCTGCTGGCACGCCTGCGTTCGATCCTCCGCCGCACCAAGGGCGAGCGCAGCGCCGACGTGCTGCGGTTCGGCCGCCTCGAGATCGATGCCGATGCCCGCCAAGTGCGTCTGGACGGCGATCTCAAGACGCTCACCAGCTATCAGTTCGCACTGCTGCTCGCGCTGGCGCAACGGGCCGGCCGCGTCATGTCGCGGGACGCGCTGATGGACATGGTCAAGCATGAGCGGATCGAAGCCTTCGATCGCTCCGTCGACGTCCATATCTCGCGCATCCGCGCCACCATCGAGGACGACCCGAAGAAACCACGCCGCGTCATCACCGTGCGCGGCTCCGGCTATGTCTTCGCCAAGGCGCAGGACTGAAACGAAGCCATGCGGCGGCTCTATCTCAAGATCTACCTCGTCTTTCTCGCGACCCTGCTGACCGTGCTGGTGATCGTCGGCGTATTCTGGCGCATGCGCCCGCCCGACGCGGTCCATGGTCAGGTGCTCGAGATCACCGGCAAGCTCGTTTCGGAGCTGCTGCCGCCGCAAGATGCGCCCGCAGCCTGGCAACGCCAGGCCGTCGAGCGGCTCGCCCAGGGCCTGCGCGCCGATATCGCGCTGTTCGACGCGGATTTCACGCAGATCGCGGCAGCCGGCCATCCGGTGCCGTCACCGAGCATGACGAGCGACGGCGGCACTTTCCTGCACGGCCCGGGTCCGCCGGAGTGGAGCTTCCATCTGCCCGACGGGCGCTGGATCGTGGCGCGCCCGGTGGGGCGGCTCAGCGGGCCGATCTCGCGGGCGCTGGTGTTCCTGGTCGCAATGGCGGTCATCATCGCCATCTTCGCCTATCCGGTGGTGCGCGGACTGACCAAGCGGATCGAGCGGCTGCAGACCGGCGTCGAAACCCTCGGCGCCGGCAATCTCGCGGCCCGGGTGTCGATCGGCGGCTGCGACGAGGTGGCCCGGCTCGCCGACAGCTTCAACCGGGCGGCGGAGCACATCCAGGAACTGGTCGGCGCCCACCGCCTGCTGCTGGCCAACGCGTCCCACGAATTACGCACGCCGCTGTCGCGGCTGCGCCTCGGCATCGAGCTCTATGCCAAGCAGCCGAGCCGCGAAAACAAGGCCGAGCTGCAGCGCGACATCGCCGAGCTCGACGACCTGATCGAGGAAATCCTGCTGGCGAGCCGGCTCGACGTCACCGCGCCGCCACTGGTGACGGAGCCGGTCGATCTCCTGGCGCTGGTTGCCGAGGAGTGCGCGCACTACGACGATTGCACCCTCGACGGTACGCCGGTTTCACTCTCCGGCGATCCGCGCCTGCTGCGCCGGCTGGTGCGCAACCTGCTCGAGAATGCCGCGCGCCACGGCCGCCCGCCGGTGCGCGTCGAGTTGAATCGCGAGAGCGGCAATGCCGTCCTGTGCGTGCTCGACTCCGGCAGCGGCATTCCGGAGGCGCAGCGCGAGCGCATCTTCCTGCCTTTTTTCCAGCTGGTGGGGGACCGCAAGGGATCGGGGCTCGGCCTTTCCCTGGTGCGCCAGATCGCCCGGCTGCATGGCGGCGAGGCGACCGCCGCGGCGCGGCCGGACGCGCCGAGCTGCTTCATCATCAAAATACCGCTGCGCGACGAGGCGATCGCCAGGGCGCCGCTGGAGATGGTCGGAAGCGTTTGATTTCAACCCTTTTTCGCCGCGTCTTGCGGCCGCCTCGCAGGCGCCCCGCGGCCGCGCGGGCCGGCGCCCGGCTGCTCTCCACGGGCAAAATTCCTCCTTGCCCCGGCGCGGCAAAAATGTTGGTACTCAAGCCCCGGCGGATCGGGACGTCCTTGCGGGAACCATGCCATGCCGAGCTTGTTCAGGGTCATCGTGGTGGTCGCGGTCGTGGGCGCGGTGGGATACGCGGCCATGTACCTGCTGGCCAATTTCGTCGCTCCCAAAACCCGCGAGATGAGCGTGTCGGTGCCGCCAGACCACTTCGTCAAGCGCCAGTAACCGGCATGGGAGCGCGCAAGGCGCCGGCGCCTCGCCTGACCGAGCTGTTTCTCGACATGCTTTCCTCCGAGCGAGGCGGCGCGGCGAACACGCGCGAGGCCTATGCGCGCGACCTCGATGATCTCTCGACATTCCTCGCGGGCAAGCGGCGAACCGTGGCTACGGCCACCACCCCCGATCTGCGCGACTATCTCGGCGACCTCGCGGCCCGCGGCTTCAAGGCGTCCTCGATGGCGCGGCGGCTTTCCGCCGTCCGCCAGCTCTATCGCTTCCTCTACGCCGAAGGCCACCGCGGCGACGATCCCGCGGCCATCCTGGAGGGACCGAAGCGCAGCCGGCCGTTGCCGAAGATTCTCACCGTCGCGGACGTCGACCGCCTGATCACGGTCGCCCGGCAGGCGGCCGCGGCGACCGACGCCTCGGTGCTCGAACGGCTGCGCGCGCAAAGGCTCTACTGCCTGCTGGAATTGCTCTACGCAACCGGCCTGCGCATTTCCGAGCTGGTGGCGCTTCCGGCCTCGGCGGCGCGGCGCAGCGAGCGCGTGCTGATCGTGCGCGGCAAGGGCGGCAAGGAACGCCTCGTGCCGCTCAACGAGGCCGCCAAGGCGGCGATGCGCGACTACGTCTCCCTGCTCGGCGAGGCGCGCGACCTGCCACCGACGAAGTGGCTGTTTCCCTCGTTCGGCTCCGGCGGCCATCTCACCCGCCAGCACGCCGCCCGCGAATTGAAGAGCCTCGCCGCGGCGGCCGGCATCCGTACGACGCTGAGCCCGCACGTGCTGCGGCATGCCTTCGCGAGCCATCTGTTGCACAACGGCGCCGACCTGAGGGTGGTGCAGACGCTGCTGGGCCACGCCGACATTTCCACCACCCAGATCTATACTCACGTGCTGGATGATCGCCTCAAAAGCCTGGTGCGCGATCTCCACCCGCTGGGCGAAGCGGCAAGCGAGGAGTGATGCGGAGCTATCTCGATTTCGAAAAGCCGGTCGCCGAATTGGAGGCCAAGGTCGAGGAGCTGCGGACCATCCAGGAAGGCCCCAGCGCGGTCGCCATCGGCGAGGAGATCGCCCGCCTGGAGGCCAAGGCCAACGCGGCGCTGGAGGAACTCTATGCGGAGCTGACGCCGTGGCAGAAGACCCAGGTGGCGCGCCATCCGCAGCGGCCCCACTGCCTGGACTACGTCGCGGCGCTGCTCACCGACTTCACCCCGCTCGCCGGCGACCGCAAATTCGGCGACGACGACGCGATCATCGGCGGCTTCGGCCGCTTTGCCGGCGAAGGACTCTGCTTGATCGGCCACGAGAAGGGCTCGACCACCGAGAGCCGGCTCAAGCACAATTTCGGTATGGCGAAGCCCGAGGGCTATCGCAAGGCGGTGCGTCTGATGGAGATGGCCGACCGCTTCGACATCCCGGTGCTGGCCCTGGTCGATACCGCCGGCGCCTATCCCGGCATCAACGCCGAGGAACGCGGCCAAGCCGAGGCCATCGCCCGTTCCACCGATGCCTGCCTCGCGCTCGGAGTGCCCAACGTGGCGGTGATCCTCGGCGAGGGCGGCTCCGGGGGAGCGATCGCGCTCGCCACCGCGAACCGGGTGCTGATGCTCGAGCACGCGATCTACAGCGTGATCTCTCCGGAAGGCGCCGCGTCGATCCTGTGGCGGGACACCGCCAAGGCGCAGGAGGCCGCCACCAACATGAAGATCACGGCGCAGGACATGATGCGGCTCGGGGTGATCGACCAGATCATCCACGAGCCGGTCGGCGGCGCCCACCGCGATCCCCAGGCCTCAATCCGGTCGGTCGGAGAGGCGGTCGCGGCGGCGCTGGCGCCGTTGCGGGCACTCGATCGGGACGCGGTGCGACGCGACCGCCAGAACAAGTTCCTGGCCATCGGCCGGGTCCCGGGCTGAGACGCGCGCGTTTTCCACAACGCGCTGAAAATGAAATGTTTTTTGTCGCCCCCGGGGCTCCTCCCGGGCGCGCCGCACAGGCAGAGCCAGGCGCCGTCAACCCTTTGTTAAGGGTTCGGGTGTTGAGTCACCTGCACGCTGCTTTGCCTTGCTTACACCACATCTCCCGGCTAGCGATTTGGGGGTGGTAAAGGGCCGGGAAATCGGCCCTTGGGGATCATGGGGATGGGGAGTGGTGCGTTGAAGCGTTCCACGCTGCCCGCGCAGCTGACGAAGTTTTCCCGCTTATTGGCCCTTTGTAGTGTCGTCGCGGCGGCCGGCGCGCTGGCCGGCTGCGAGACCGACGTCGCCAATGTGGTGAGCGCCCGCGCGCTGCGCCCGCTGCCGCCCGAACTCGTCGCCCAGATCGAAAAGAAGAACATGCCCAAGGAATTGCCGATCCTTGTGCGCATCTTCAAGGAAGAAGCCGAGCTCGAAGTCTGGAAGCAGGACGTCAACGGCCAGTTCGCGCTGCTCAAGACCTATCCGATCTGCCGGTGGTCCGGCGAGCTCGGTCCCAAGGTCAAGGAGGGCGACCGCCAGGCGCCCGAGGGCTACTACGCCATCACGCCTGGGCAGATGAACCCGAACTCCAATTATTACCTGTCGTTCAATCTCGGCTTTCCCAATGCCTTCGACCGCGCCAACGAGCGCAGCGGCGCCTTCCTGATGGTGCATGGCGACTGCTCATCGGCCGGCTGCTACGCCATGACCGACGAGCAGATCCAGGAGATCTACGCGCTCGGCCGCGATGCTTTCCTCGGCGGGCAGAAGTCTTTCCAGGTGCAGGCCTATCCGTTCCGCATGACGCCCATCAACCTGGCCAAGCACCGCAACAACCCGAACATGGCGTTCTGGCGCAACATCAAGCAGGGCAACGACCACTTCATGGTCTCGCGGACCGAGCCCAAGATCGATGTCTGCGACAAGCACTACGTGTTCGACGCCGATCCTGCCCCTGGGATGAGCTTCCGTCCCAAGGAGAAGTGCCCGCCCTTCTCGGTACGCCCGGAGCTCGTGTCCGCGGTGAAGCAGAAGGAAGACAGCGACGAGCGCGAGTTCAACGCCCTCGCCAGCAAGGGCGTCGCCACCGTCGCGGTGCGCACCGGCGCCGACGGCGGCATGCATCCGACCTTCCTCGCCAAGCTGCGGCCGCAGGACGCGATGTTCGACAGTGACGGCCACTACCGGACCGTCGTGCCGTCCAGCATCCCGCTGCCGGCCTACGTCAACCCACCGCACCCAATCCAGGAAGCGGACACGACATCGAGCGTCCCGGTCACGCAACCGGAGCCGGTGAAGCAGAAGTCCGCGTCCATGGCGCTGGCGGGAACCTCGAAGCCCGCGACCATCCACGCGGTCACCAAGCCGAAGCCCGACCCGGCCAAGTCGCAATCCCACGACGTCGCCCAGATGGCGCCCGCGGCGACGAAGGCCTCTGCGCCGGCCCCCTCCCCGTTCGACAAGCCCGCGGCCTCAGGCTCGGGCGTCATGCCCGGCGCGGCTCCGGTGGTGTCGACCAATTCGTTCGACGGTCGCTGGGGCGGCGCGCATTGAGACTCCGATCGCGCCGGACGTTCCGGCCGCTATGCAGGCGTCCCCAGCCCGACGACGACCGCTCGGCGCAAACCGCAAACGTCGCCGGCGGCGACCCTTCCCGGTGCGCTATTTTTTCGTCAGCGCTTCGATCCGCTCCGCAGCGAGCGTCGAGAAGGCGCAGGTCGGAAACCTGGCCAGATGGTCTTCATAGGCCCCAAGGGTCCCGATCGACTCCGCGCTTTTCCAATGGGTCTCGGCAAAGCCACAGTCGGCCGCCGGCGCCGCCGCCACGGTGGACGCCGCGGGTGCGGCTGACGCTGCCGGCACGAGCGGCGCGGCCTCGGACCGTGGCGTCCGGCTGACGCTGGTGGTGATCTCGGAGGCCGGCGGCGCGGGCACCGTCTCGGCGCCTTGGCTAGCGGTGGGTTCGGCGGGCAGCACCGCCTCGGATTTCACGCGGCTGGTCGCCGGCGCCTCGACCGCGGGGACGGCGGCCTCGGTGCGCGGCACCGGCACGTTGTAGCCTGCGAACACCTCGGCAACCCGCGGATTGGCGTCCTTCGCCGCCGCAATGTCGGCGTTGCCGCCGGCGGTTTCACCGCGCCGAAGCTTGGCGACGCCGCGACCGTAGAGAGCGCCCGCGAGCTTCGGGCTCGCCTTCAGGGCGGCGTCGTAATCGGCGACCGCTTTGTCGAACTGCCCCGACTTGAGATAGACGAGCCCGCGCCGCTCCAGCGCGCTCGGCGAAGTCTCGAGCCGCAGCGCCTCGTTGCAATCCGACAGCGCCTGGTCGAGATCTCCGCCGATGGCGCGCGACCAGCAGCGGCCGCTCCACGCCGCCGCGTTGCCCGGCGTCAGCCGGATCACCTGGCTGTAATCGGAAATCGCACCGGCGCGCTGCCGCTTGATCTCGTAGACCGCCGCGCGATTGAGATAGGCGAGCGCACTGTCGGGATCGAGGCGGATCGCTTCGCCGTAGTCGGCGGCGGCACGATCGTTGTCGCCCTTGGCGCGCCACGCATTGCCGCGATTGATCAGGACGGCGGGATACGACGCATTGAGCTTGATCGCCTGGTCGTAGTCGGCGATGGCGCGGTCGAAATCCTTCTTGCCGTAATAGGCAACGCCGCGCCGATTGAAGTCGTTGGCGTTGCTCGGATCGAGGCGAAGGGACTCGTCGTAGTCCTTCAGGGCGCGATCGAGGTCGCCCTTGCGCGCATAAAGCCCGCCGCGGTTGCCGTAGGCGAACGCGTATTGGCGATCGATCGAGATGGCGGCGTCGTAGTCGGCGATGGCGCGGTCGTCCTGCCTGGTCTCCGCATAGGCGCTGCCGCGATTGTAGAACGCCTGGGCATATTTCGGATCGAGCCGGATCGCCTCGCCGAAATCGGCGATGGCGTGCTCGTGGTCGCGTTTCACGTAATAGGCGATGCCGCGGTTGCTGAACGCGATGGCGTAGTTCGGATCGAGCCGGATCGCTTCGTTGAAGTCGGCGATGGCGTGGTCGAAGTCCTTCATGTCGGAATAGGCGCGGCCGCGGTTGTTGTAGACCAGCGCACCCTTGGGGTCGGCGGCGATGGCACGGTCGTAGTCCGCGATGGCGCGCGCGAAGTCCTTCTTGGTGTAATAGGCGTAGCCGCGATTATTGTAGACGTTGGCGCCGGTCCGGCCGCGGTCGTCGGCGACGATCTTCGGAGACGGGTCGATCCGGATCGCCTGATCGTAATCGGCGATCGCGCCGTCGTAGTCCTTCATGTCGAAGCGGACATTGCCGCGATTGTTGTAGGCGAGCGCGTAATTCGGATCGAGCCGGATCGCCTGATTGTAGTCGGCAAGCGCGCGGTCGTACTGCTCGCGCTTGAGATAGGCGTTGCCGCGGTTGTTGTAGACCAGCGCCAGGTTCTTGCCGGAATAGCGCCCGCCCTGGATCACCGCATTGCAGGCCGCGATCTTCTGCTCGGGGCTCGGATTGTCCTTGCCGCCGCACCAGTTGACCTGCGGAGCGGTCTGGGCGGCGGCCGGCATCACCGGGAGCATCCCGATCGCCAGCAACGCCCCGACCCCAATCAACCGATGCGACGCGGACGATCCAATCCCGGCAGCCATGGCGTTCTCCGCAAAAGTGGCAGTTGATTCGCCGGCGGAGGGTAACGCATCGTCACGGGTTGTTGCAGATGTCGCGCCGTCGCTCCCCCGAAAAAGCGGCGGCGCCTGAGGTTGCTCGATACCGCAAAGGGTTATGCGCGTGCCGCGCAGGTCCCGAAGCCCTCAGCGGCTGAGACGTGCAGCCGCATGCTCCGCTCGCGCGAAGCGGGGGGGCCTCTCAGCTGAAGCGGCCGTGGCAGTGCTTGTACTTCTTGCCGGAACCGCACGGGCAGACCTCGTTGCGGCCGACCTTGCCCCAGGTGCCGGGATCGTTCGGATTGCGCGCCGTCACCGGAGCGGCCGGACTGCGCGCGAGCGTCGCGCCGGCGCTGCGGGCCATCGCCGCGACGGTGCCGTCCGACATCGCCATCTCGTCCTCGCCGGTGGCGGGATTGAGATGGTGAGCTTCCATGTAGGGCAGAGTCTGCTGCGGCGGCTCCTGGGGCGGCGCCTGCATGATCTCGACCCGCATCAGCTGGGCGGTCACGCCCTCGCGCATCTGCTGGATCATGGACTCGAACAGATGGAAGGCTTCCTGCTTGTACTCGTTGAGCGGATCGCGCTGGCCATAGCCGCGCAGGCCGATCACCTGGCGCAGATGCTCCAGCATCACGAGATGCTCGCGCCAGAGATGATCGAGGGTCTGCAGAAGGATCGACTTCTCGACGTAGCGGATCACGTCGGGGCCCCACTGCGCGACCTTCGACGCCATGTGCTCGTCGGCGCGGCGCTCCACGCGGGTGATCAGCTCCTCGTCGGCGATGCCTTCTTCCTTGGCCCATTCGTCGACCGGCAGGTCGAGGCCGAACACGCGGTTGAGCTCTTCCTTGAGCCCCTTGGTGTTCCACTGCTCGGGATAGGCGTTTTCCGGGACGAACTTGGCCACCAGGGCGTCGACGACCTCCTTGCGCATGTCGGCGACGGTCTCGGCGACGTTCTCGTCCTTCATCAGGTCGACGCGTTGGTCGAAGATCACCTTGCGCTGATCGTTCGACACGTTGTCGAACTTGAGCAGGTTCTTGCGGATGTCGAAGTTGCGCGCCTCGACCTTCTGCTGCGCCTTCTCCAGCGCCTTGTTGATCCAGGGGTGGACGATCGCCTCGTTCTCCTGGAGTCCGAGCTTCTGCAACATGCCGTCGAGCTTGTCCGACCCGAAGATGCGCATCAGGTCGTCTTCGAGCGAGAGGAAGAATTTGGAGTGGCCGGGGTCGCCCTGACGGCCGGAACGGCCGCGCAGCTGGTTGTCGATGCGCCGCAATTCATGGCGCTCGGTTCCGAGCACGAACAGGCCGCCGGCCTGGAGCGCCTTGTCCTTGAGACGGGAAACCTGGCCGCGGATTTCCTGGATGCGGCGCTCGCGCTCCGGCCCCTCCTCGATGTCGGTCAGCTCCTGGCGGACCCGCATGTCGGAATTGCCGCCGAGCTGGATGTCGGTACCGCGACCGGCCATGTTGGTGGCGATGGTGACCGCACCCGGCACGCCGGCCTGGGCGACGATATAGGCTTCCTGCTCGTGGTAACGCGCATTGAGGATGGCGAAGACTTTGGCCCTGGAGGCGCCCTCGTCGCCCGAATAGAGCTTGGCGAACGCGTTGGGATCGGTGAAGTCGTGCTGCTCCCAGCCGTTGCTGCGCAACAGTTCGGCGAGCTGCTCGGATTTTTCGATCGAGGTGGTGCCGACCAGCACCGGCTGGGCGCGCTCCTTGCATTCCTCGATCAGCGTGAGGATGGCGCGGTACTTCTCCTTGGCGGTGCGATAGACCTCGTCGTCGTCATCGAGCCGCGACAGCGGCATGTTGGTCGGGATCTCCAGCACTTCGAGATTGTAGATGTCGTAGAACTCGTCGGCCTCGGTAAGCGCCGTGCCGGTCATGCCGGAGAGCTTGTCGTACATCCGGAACAAATTCTGGAACGTGATCGAGGCGAGCGTCTGGTTCTCCGGCTGGACCGGTTGATGCTCCTTGGCCTCGAGGGCCTGGTGAAGGCCTTCCGAATAGCGGCGGCCCGGCATCATGCGGCCGGTGAATTCGTCGATGATGACGATCTCGCCGTTGCGCACGATGTAGTCCTTGTCGCGCTGGAACAGAGTGTGGGCGCGCAGCGCCTGGTTGACGTGATGCACCGTCGAGACGTTCTCGACGTCGTAGAGCGAGTCGGATTTGAGGAGCCCCGCCTGCTTGAGCAGCTGCTCCATCTTTTCCATGCCGGCTTCGGTCATCGCGACCGAGCGCTGCTTCTCGTCAACCTCGTAGTCGGACTTGTCGAGCCGCGGAATGTAGGCGTCGATCGTGTTGTAGAACTCGGAGCGGTCGTCGAGCGGGCCGGAGATGATCAGCGGCGTGCGCGCCTCGTCGATCAGGATCGAGTTCGACTTCGTCGACGATCGCGTAGACGTGGCCGCGCTGGACCATGTCCTCGAGCCGATACTTCATATTGTCGCGCAGATAGTCGAAGCCGAGTTCGTTGTTGGTGCCGTAGGTGACGTCGCAGCCATAGGCCTCTTTGCGCTGCTCGTCGTCGAGCCCATGCACGATGACGCCGACGGTGAGGCCGAGGAACTTGTAGATCTGGCCCATCCACTCGGCGTCGCGGCGGGCGAGGTAGTCGTTGACGGTCACCACGTGGACGCCGCGGCCGGACAGTGCATTGAGGTACACCGGGAGGGTCGCGACCAGCGTCTTGCCTTCGCCGGTCTTCATCTCCGCGATGCGGCCTTCGTGCAGCACCATACCGCCGGTCAGCTGGACGTCGAAATGCCGTTGACCGAGGGTCCGCTTGGCCGCCTCGCGGACGGTCGCGAAAGCCGGCACCAGGATGTCGTCCAGCGTCTTGCCGGCGGCGAGTTCCTGCTTGAAGGCATCGGTGCGCGCGCGCAGTTCATCGTCGGACAGACGCTCGAGCTCTTTTTCAAGGGCGTTGATCGCTTCGACGCGGGGACGGAAGGCGCGAATGCGCCTTTCATTGGAAGAACCAAAAAGCTTGCGAGCTACGGCGCCGAACATGCCGGAGATCCTTTCTCGTCCGCTGCGGGCCGTGCCGCGGGACCGTCTTCGCACGGCCGGAATAGTCCCAACGCATTCGGAATGCGGCGCTTTTCGGGCGAGATAATGCGCGCTTTGGAATGCCCCCGGAGCCGGACCGGCGACCCCACGGAGAGATAGGAGGGGGGGAAACCCTTGTCAATCCGCGCCCGCCGCAATCGGGCCTTCGTTGCCCCCGAAGCTGGGCCGCGCGCGCCAGTTGCCAATCCGGGCCGTTTGCGCGAGTGTGCGCCCGCCTCCGCAGACCGTTGGTCGCGAGCGAACCCAAAGGATATGTCCGATGATATTGATGCCCTGTTTCCGCGCTATGGACCGGTCGGCCCTGGCGTCCGGCCGGCGCCTGACGGTAGCGGCAACGGGCGCCGCTTTCCTCCTGGCGGCAGGTTTCGCGAACGCCCAGACGCCGGCGGCAGATCCCGTGCTGGCCAAGGTCAATGGTGTCGAAATCCATCAGAGCGACCTCGCACTCGCAGAGGAGGATATCGGCCAGAACATTCCGGCCAAGGACGAGGCCGGGCGGCGCGACTACCTCCTGAACTACCTCTCCGACATGCTCCTGCTGTCGAAGGAGGCCGATGCGCGCAAGATGGCAGACACCGCCGACTTCAAGCGCCGCGCCGCTTTCGCGCGCAACAAGGCGCTGATGGAGACGATGCTGCAGAGCGAGGCCAAGTCCGCGGTGACCGACGCCAATCTGCACAAGGTCTATGAGGAAGCGACCAAGCAGATGGGCAACGAGCAGGAGGTGCATGCCCGTCACATCCTGTTCCGCGTCGCCAATCCGACCGACGCAGCCGCGAGCAAGGCCGCCGAGGCCAAGGTCAAGGCGGTCATCGACCGGGTCAAGAAGGGCGAGGACTTCACCAAGCTCGCCAACGAGCTCACCGAAGACCCGTCGGGCAAGGACAATGGGGGCGACCTCGGCTACTTCACCAAGGAGCAGATGGTGCCCGAGTTCTCCGACGTCGCCTTCAAGCTCGACAAGGGCCAGGTCTCCGATCCGGTGAAGACGCAGTTCGGCTGGCACGTGCTCAAGGTCGAGGACAAGCGCGCGCGTCAGGCGCCGGCCTTCGACCAGGTGCGCGATCAGGTGGAGAGCTACGCCGTGCGCAAGGCGCAGGTCGACCTCGTCGGCAAGCTGCGCAATGACGCCAAGATCGAGCGCATGGACGCGCCGGCCGAGCAGCCGAAGCCGGCGGAGCAGCCGAAGAAATAGATGCTGTAGAGATGTCTTGCGCGATGGTCATGCTCCTCACATGGAGCATGACCAAGCTGCGCGGATAAACATCTTTCTTGGGGGGCGCGCCATGGCATCCGCGGTTTCACCGCTGGCACCTTCGAATTTTCCCGACATGCCGGAGGTTCCCGGCGTGCGGCTGGCGACCGGCGCTGCCGGCATCCGCTACAAGGGCCGCACCGACGTCCTCGTTGCGCTGTTCGAGACCGGCACCACGGTGGCGGGCGTGTTCACGCGATCGAAATGTCCGTCCGCGCCGGTCGACTGGTGCCGCGAGCGGCTCAAGGCCGGGAAGGCCGTCGCGCTCGTGGTCAATTCCGGCAACGCCAATGCGTTCACCGGCCGCAGCGGTCGCGTCGCGACCAAGCTGACCGCCGACATCGCATCGAAGGCAGCCGGCTGCAAACCGGCGCAGATCTTCCTCGCCTCCACCGGCGTCATCGGCGAGCCGCTCGATGCCAACGCCTTCTCGGGCGTGATGGACGACCTCGTCGCCAATGCGGCACCCGGCCTATGGGAGACCGCGGCCAAAGCGATCATGACTACCGATACCTTTCCCAAGGGCGCCTCGGCCGAGGCGAAACTGGGCAAGGCCACGGTCACCATCTGCGGCATCGCCAAGGGCGCCGGGATGATCGCGCCGGACATGGCGACGATGCTCGCCTTCATCTTCACCGACGCGCCGATCGCGGCGCCGGCACTGCAGCGCCTGCTGTCCGACGGCGTCGGCGACACCTTCAACGCGGTGACGATCGACGGCGACACGTCGACGTCCGACACGCTGCTCGCCTTCGCAACCGGCGCCGCCGCCGCCCATGGCGCGCCGCGCATCGCCCGCGCCGCCGACCCGCGCCTCAAGGGTTTCACCAAGGCGCTCCACGCCGTCATGGCGAACCTCGCCGAACAGGTGGCGCGCGACGGCGAAGGGGCGCGCAAGCTCGTCGAGGTCATCGTCGAGGGCGCGACCTCCGCGAAATCGGCACGCCGCATCGCGATGTCGATCGCCAACTCGCCGCTCGTCAAAACCGCGGTCGCCGGCGAGGACGCCAATTGGGGCCGCGTCGTGATGGCGGTGGGCAAGGCCGGAGAGCCGGCCGACCGCGACCGCCTCTCGATCTGGTTCAACGGCATCCGGGTCGCCTACAAGGGCATGCGCGATCCCGATTACGACGAGGCCGAGGTGTCTGCGGAAATGAAGCAGCAGGTGATCCGGCTCAAGGTATCGCTCGGCATGGGCAAAGGCCGCGACCGGGTGCTGACCTGCGACCTCACCAAGGAATACATCGCTATCAACGGCGATTACCGGTCCTGACCGGCCAGCGCATTAACCACCGCCGCGATTTCAGGAAATCTTCGATCATCCACGGGATTTCGGCATTGCGGTCTTGACGCTTCCGTCCCAAGCTCGGGCATGAAGGCGAACGCGCCGTGAAGCTTGTCCTCGTTGCCGCGTGCGCGCTGATCGATGCCGACGGGCGCATTCTGCTTGCGCAACGGCCGCCGGGGCGCAGCATGGCCGGGCTGTGGGAGTTTCCCGGCGGCAAGGTGGAGGCGGGCGAAAGACCCGAACAGACGCTCATCCGCGAGCTCGAGGAGGAACTGGGGATCATGGTCAAGGAAGCGTGCCTCGCACCGCTCACCTTCGCGAGCCACAGCTATCCGGACTTCCACCTTTTGATGCCATTCTACGTGTGCCGGCGCTGGGACGGCATCGTCACCCCCCGGGAGGGACAGGATCTCGCCTGGGTGAGGCCGAACCGTCTGCGCGACTATCCGATGCCGGAAGCCGACATTCCGCTGATCCCGCACCTGACGGCCCTGGTGTAATTCCCGACCGCAACCCCGAGAAACGCAGGACCCCCATGCTCCGGCACTTGATCCTCGCACGGTTGCGCCTGCGCCCGCTGCGTCCCTTCGTGCACGACAGCAAAGGCGTGACCGCCGTGGAATACGGGCTGATGGCGGCGCTGATCGGACTGACCATCTTCGCCGCGGTGAGCGCCGTCGGCGCCGGAATTAAAAACACGCTCTACGGCCAGATCGTCACCGCCCTGCAGAACATGGGCAACTGAGTCCGCCGCCCTCCCCCTGTACGGTCTTGAACGCGCCGGTGGTGTCGCAAGCGCGGGTCGTGTCGCAAGCGCGCGTGGGGTCGCAAGGGACAAAGCGTCAGTCCCTTCCCGGCTTCTCCCCGGCGCTGATCTCCCGGGTCCCGAGCGCATCGGCGAGGCGCGCAGTTGCCGCGCCCGGGCGCAGCGGCTGCTGCTGGCTCTCGTGGGGCGCCCAGCCCGACAGCCAGACGATATCGAAGCTCGCGCGGACCTTGCCGTCGGGATCGGAGAAGCGCTCGGCATAGACCTCGAGCACCCGTGCCAGGACCGCACGCCGCAGCGGGATGCGCCGCCGCTCGACCAGCGGATTGGTGGCGCCCATGCGGCGCAGGTCCGCCATCAGCGCCAGCGGCGAGGCATAGCGCACGACGACGCGGTCGACGTCGGTCACCGGGAGGGCGAAGCCCGCCCGTTGCAGCAGGGCGCCCATGTCGCGCAGGTCCGGGAACGGCGCCACCCGTGGCGACACCCCGCCGGTGAGTTCGCTTTCGGCAATGGCGAAGCTCTCGCGCAATTCGACCAGGGTGTCCCCGCCGAGCAGCGCCGCGAGCAGGAGCCCGTCGGGCCTGAGGGCGCGGCGGATCTGGATCAGCACACCGGGCAGGTCGTCGACGGTCTGCAGGGCGAAGGCGGAAACCACGAGGTCGAGGGCGCCGCCGGCAAACGGCAGGGCTTCGATGTCGGCGACGACCCGCAAGCCGGCGGCGGGGGCCTCGGCGGCTTGGAGGTCAGGCTCGACCGCGATCATGGTTCCGATCGCACCGCTGCCGGCGAGCGCCACCCGCACTGCGGGGGTGGGCGTACCGAGATCGGCGGCGCGGTCGAACCGCCGCAGCACCGCCGCCAGCCGGTCGGCGAAGTCCTCGGCGACACGGTCGAGCAGGAACGTCGCCGGCCCGATGCGTTGCGCCCGCCGGAGCCGCGCGGCGAGGAGAGAGCGATCGAACAGCCGGATCGGCGCCATGGTGCCATCCCTGATTCACACGACAATTCACACGACAAAGCGCGAGGGGCCGCGAGCGGTCTCGCCGCTCTCAACCCATCCTGCGGACTATGCTACCCTTCTCGCATGCTGGACAAACCTGCACAGGCGCCGGGGCATACATCGTCGCAGGCGCCGGGAGACACGCCGCCGGGGGCGCTGGCGCGGCTTGCCCATATCGGCCGCGGCGCGCTCGGGCTCTTGTTCGATACCGCCCTGCCGCCGCTGTGCGCGGCGTGCCGCCAGCCGGTGGGCGGCGGCGCCGGGCTGTGTGCGGCGTGCTGGTCGAAGGTGTCCTTCATCGCCCCGCCCTATTGCGAACGCCTGGGCATCCCCTTCGCCTACGACCCCGGCCCCGGCATCCTCTCGATGGAGGCGATCGCCGATCCGCCGGCCTACGACCGCGCCCGCGCCGCGGTGCGATTCGACGACGTCGCCCGCGACCTCGTCCATGCGCTGAAATACGGCGATCGGCTCGACCTTGCCAACACCATGGGCCGGTGGATGGCACGCGCCGGTCGCGAGCTCCTCGCCGAGGCCGATGCCCTGGTGCCGGTGCCGCTCCACTGGCGCCGGCTGTGGGCGCGGCGCTTCAACCAGGCGGCGGCCCTGGCGGAAGCGATCTCGGGCGCCAGCGGGGTCCCGGTCTGCCATGCCGTGAAGCGGGTGCGGGCGACGCCGCAGCAGGTCGGGCTGACGCGGGCCGAGCGGGCAGCCAACGTGCAAGGCGCGTTTCGCGTCCCGTCCGGCGGCGCCCCCGCGCGCGGCCGGCGGCTGGTGCTGGTCGACGACGTGCTCACCTCCGGAGCCACCATCGACACCTGTGCCCGGGCCCTGCTGCGCGCCGGGGCCAAATCCGTCGATGTGCTAGTGTTCGCCCGGGTTGTCGCGGCGGTGCGCAGTCCCATATAGTGTGGGTCGCACCCGCGTCGGCGGGCGAAGGTCGACGAGAATGCCCCCGGTCGAGGTCTACACCACTCCGTTTTGTCCTTATTGCGTGTCGGCAAAGGAACTGCTCCGCAGAAAGGGCGTCACGTTCGTCGAAATCAATGTCGCCGGCGCCCCGGGCCTGCGCGCCCAGATGGTCGAGCGCGCCAATGGGCGCACCACCGTCCCCCAGATTTTCATCGGTGCCACCCACGTGGGCGGTTGTGATGATCTTTACGAGCTTGACGACGCCGGCAAGCTCGATCCGCTGCTCCAGGGTTAGGGAACCATCGATGACGAATGCCAAACATGACGGGTCGACCTTGCGCGTCGGTTTGATCCAGATGCGCGCAGGTCGCACCCCCGCCGCCAACCTCGACGCCGCGGTCGCGCTGATCGACCAGGCCAAGGGCGACGGCGCGGAGTATGTCCAGACCCCGGAAATGACCAACATCATGGAGGTCAAACGCGACAGCCTGTTCGCCGCCATCGTCCCCGAGGAACAGGATGCCTCGCTCGCGGCTTTCCGCGAGCTGGCGCGCCGCCACGCGATCTGGGTGCATATCGGGTCGCTCGCCATCAAGGTGTCGCCGGAGCGGGCGGCCAACCGGTCCTTCCTGATCAATCCGCGCGGCGACATCGCCGCCCGCTACGACAAGATCCACATGTTCGATGTCGATCTCGCCAACGGCGAGAGCTATCGCGAGTCGCGAAGCTATCAGCCCGGCGAACTCGCCATGGTCGCCGACCTGCCGTGGGGCCGGCTCGGCCTCACCATCTGCTACGACCTGCGCTTTCCCGCCCTCTACCGGGCGCTGGCCGAGTCCGGCAGCACGATCCTCGCGGTTCCGTCGGCGTTCACCCGCCAGACCGGAGAGGGCCATTGGCACGTCCTCAACCGCGCCCGCGCGGTGGAAAACGGCTGCTTCGTGCTGGCGGCGGCCCAGGGCGGCCGCCATGAGAGCGGCCGCGAGACCTATGGACATTCCCTCGTCATCGACCCCTGGGGCCAGATCATCGCCGAAGGCGACGCCGAGCCCGGCGTGGTGATGGCGGAGATCGACATGTCGGCCGTCGCCGCCGCCCGCGCCCGCATCCCCTCGCTCCAGCACGGGCGACGCTTCGAGATCGTCGAGCCGATGGCGGAGCCGGCCCATCTGCACGCGGTCTGAGCGATGATCCGTTACACGCTCGTCTGTGCCAAGGGCCACGAATTCGAAAGCTGGTTTGCCGGATCGGCCGCCTTCGACAAGCAGGCGAAGCGCGGCCTCGTCGAATGCCCGGTGTGCGGATCGAACAAGGTGGAAAAGGCCTTGATGGCGCCACGCCTCGCGGGAACCCGCAAGGCGGCCGCGACCGCACCCGCCGATGTCGAGCCGGCCGCGGCGCCGGTGCCGGCGCCCGCCGAGCCGACGCCCCCGGTCGCGGTGATCTCGCCGCGCGAGCAGGAGCTTCGCGCCAAGCTCAGGGAATTGCGCGAGCACATCGTCAAGAACGCCGAGAACGTCGGGCCGCAGTTCCCCGAGGAAGCCCGCAAGATGCACTACGGCGAGAAGAAGCACCGCTCGATCTACGGCACCGCATCGCCCGACGACGCCAAGGCGTTGAACGAGGAGGGCATCGAGTTCGCGCCTCTCCCGGTGCTGCCCGACGAGCGGAACTGATGGATGGCGTGCTGCCGTGGCAGGCGTGGGCGGTCCTATCGGCCGTGTTCGCGGCGCTGACCGCGATCTTCGCCAAGATCGGCATCGAAAACGTCAACTCCGACTTTGCCACCTTCATCCGCACCTTCGTCATCATCGCCTGCCTGGCCGGTTTTCTCGCGGCCACCGGCCAATTCCAGTCGCTCGGGTCGATCTCGACGCGGACCTACGTGTTCCTGGTGCTCTCCGGCCTCGCCACCGGCGCCTCCTGGGTGTGCTACTTCCGCGCCCTGAAGCTCGGCAATGCGTCGCAAGTCGCGCCGATCGACAAGCTCAGCGTCGTGCTGGTCGCGATTTTCGCCGTGATCTTCCTCGGCGAGCGGCCGTCGCTGCCGAACTGGCTCGGCATCGCGCTCATTGCCGCCGGCGCGGTGCTGATCGCGTGGAAGCGATAGTCGCCGCCGTCAGCCCATCGCCTTCGACCCCCGAACTCCGTTGCGGTGACGCGACGTTTTCGCAAAGGCGATAGCTGTTTGGCGATTGGCGATCGATGCAAGGCGACGGCCACACCGACGCCCTTGCGAGGCCTTCTCTCAATAGGTCCAGACCAGCAGCACCACGCCGACCACGATCATCACGATGCCGACCAATTCGCGCGCCGACACCGGCTGCTTGAACACGAAGCGCGAGATCGCCTGGGCGAACAGCACCTCGACCAGCGCCAGCGTGCGCACGCTCGCCGCCGTCGCCAGCGCGAAGGCGAGAAACCAGAACTGCGAGGCGGTCGCACCCATGAAGCCCGCAAACAACGAGGGGCGCCACGCCTTGACGATCGCGGCGAGCACGACCCGGTCGCGCAGCGCGAGGTAGAGCGACAACAGCCCGGCCTGGATGACGAGCCCGGTGGTCATGGTGAAGGTCGCCGCCATCAGGTAGTCGGCGTCATGCAGGCTGAGGATTGCGCCCCGGTAGCCGATGGCGGACAGCGCAAAGCAAGCCCCGGCGGCGAGACCGAGCAGCGGCGCCCGCAGTCCGCCGCCGGCCGGGCCGGACTTCCACGACATCACCACCACCCCGGCGGTCGCGATCAGGATCGCCGCCGCCATCCCGACGCTCACCCGGTCGCCGAGGAAGACGAGGCCGAACAGCGCGACCTGGATCGGCTCGGTCTTGATATAGGCGATGGCGACCACGAAGGAGCGCTCGCTCATCGCCGCCAGCATCAGCGCGGTCGCGGCGATCTGCATCAGGGCGCCGTCGAGCACCCACGGCCAGAATTCGAGCCCGGGCCGTGGCAGCGCCGCGCCGCTCAGCAGCACGGCCATGAGAATGAGCAGCGCGAACGGACAGCCGAACAGGAACCGCACATGGGTGGCGCCGACGGTGCCGAGCGTGCCGGTCAGCTCGCGCTGGGCGGCATTGCGCACCGTCTGCGCCGCCGCGGCGATGATGGTGAATACGGCCCAGAGCCAGCTCGAATCCGACACCACCAAACGCCTTCCGAATGTCGCAGCGCGGCCGCCCGAGGCCGTCGCGGCTCTAAAAGCCCATCCGAGTAATCGAATTTTTCACGACGGGTGACAAGGTCAGTTTTGTTCAAAATCGGCGTCAGCAAGTTTCGCCGTTGGGACTGTGTCAGATTTGACCGCTGCGCAAGGCCCGGTCTCGGATCATCAGACGGGACTGCGGCGCCGCTCCCTCCTGGCGCGGCTGGTTCGCTCCAAGGGAGGTGGATCGAGCCGCTCGCCGCTCAGATCCGCATCAAACTGGGAAGGGTCGTGCGCGCCCCCGGTTTGACGTGTTCCATGATCTTGCCGCGGGCCGCGAACAACGCCGGCAGCAGCGCGCGGACTTGATCCGGTCCGAGCTTGTGCCGCGGCCCCTCGAGCCCGACCGCGCACATGGCCCGGCCTTTCGGGTTGAGCAAAGCACAGGCGATGCCGCGCACCCCTGGGCTGAGCTCCTCGTTATCGAGCGCATAGCCAGCGACGCCGATCTCGGTCATCTCGCGGAACAGGAGGTCGCGCCGGCCGATCGTGCGACCGGTGTGCGTGCGCAACTGCTCGGCATCGTAGATCCGCAGCAGTTCGGGGCGCGGAAGCAGCGCGAGCAGGGCCTTGCCGATGCTGTGTGCGTGGGCGTCGAGACGCGCGCCTACGGCATGTGCTCCCTTCGCCGCGCGGGCAGGCAGGGCCCGCTGCTCGACGACCACGTGAGGCCCGTCCAGCGAACCGAGATAAACGGCAAGCCTGCTTTGTGAGGCGAGTTCCTGCAAGAACGGCTCGGCACGATTGACGATGCGCCCGATGATGACGCGACGGTTGCCGAACAGCGTGAGAGAAAAGCCGATCGCGTAGAGCTTGCGGCCCGGATCCAGGATGACATAGCCCAACTGGGTCAGGTTCTGCAGGAACCGATGCGTTGTGCTGACAGGCAGACCGGTTTGCCATGCGACCTCGCTCGCGGTCAGTCCTTTCCGGGCACCGTTGAGCGCCTCGAGAATGGAAAACGCCTTGGCCAGCGAATGATTGCGGGAATAGGACACGCGGTCCCCTTTCGAGTCCGGTTCTCACATGTTGAGAAGATTTGGGCAATTGGCTTTCCATCCCCGGGCTCGCTTGGTTCTCTGCCGCGACACGAGAAAGCCACCGGAGCAAGCGCCATGGCCGAACGCCAGCCGTACAAGTACATACTCGTCGACAACGCCGACGGCATCACCACGGTGACGCTCAATCGACCGGAAAAGCGGAACGCCATGAGCCCGGCGCTCGACGAGGAGATGCTCGACTGCATCCTCAAGCTCGAAGCCGATCCGGACACCCGCGTCCTGATACTCACCGGCGCCGGCGAGGCATGGTCGGCCGGAATGGACCTCAAGCTCTATTTCAGGGCGCTCGAGGCGGATCCTGCCGGCCGCATCAAGGCGGAATGGACGACCCATCAGTGGCGCTGGTACCGGCTCTACAACTTCCCGAAGCCGACCATCGCGATGGTCAACGGCTATTGCTTCGGCGGCGCATTTACGCAGCTCGTCGCCTGCGATATCGCCATCGCCGCCGACACCGCGAGCTTTGGTCTGTCCGAGATCAATTGGGGCGTCATCCCGGGCGGCCTCGTCAGCAAGGTGTTGAGCATCTCGATGAGCTACCGGGACGGCATGTACTATGCGCTGAGTGGCGAGAGCTTCGGCGCCTCCGAGGCGGCCCGCATGGGCCTCATCACCAAGGTGGTGCCGGCCGCCAGCCTCGAGGATGAGGTGATGAAGCTCGCCAAACATCTCAGCGCGCTCAATCCGGAAGCGGTGCGCGCCACCAAGCAGGCGGTCAAGACCGTGCGTGACATGAGTATGGACCAGGCCCACGAGTACCTGATGGCGAAGGCCGGTCAGCTGGCGTATCGCGACAAGGAGAACGGCTACGCCACCGGCATCAAGCAATTCATCGACGATAAGACCTACCGTCCCGGGTTGCAGCCTTACGCCCGGCAGGCGTCGGCAAAGCATGAGGCCGCCAAGCCGTGACGCCGCAGCCCCTCCCCTTGGACGGTCTCAAGGTGCTGGACCTCGGCACGATGGTCACGGCGCCGTTGGCCGCCATGTTGCTCGGACAGCTCGGCGCCGCCGTCACCAAGGTTGAACACCCCACCGGGGGCGACCCCTTCCGCAAGACCACCGGCGGCGAATACAGCCCGAATTTCATTGCCTACAATCAGAACAAGGCCAGCATTCAGATCGACCTCGGCAAAGCGGCCGGCCGCTCGCGCTTCCTCGATCTCGTGGCCGCAGCCGACATCCTGATCGAGAATTACCGGCCGGGCGTCATGGACCGGCTCGGGCTCGACGCCGACGCGCTGGCGAAAGCAAATCCCCGGCTCGTCCACTGCTCCATCACGGGTTTCGGCAGTGACGGGCCTTATGTGGACCGCGCCGCCTACGACACGGTGGGCATTGCGCTGTCCGGCATCCTGCATCTTTATCTCGATCCTGCGCGGCCTCAGGTCTACGGGCCGACGCTGAGCGACAATGCGACCGGACTCTACGCCTTCGGCGGCGTCCTCGCCGCGCTGCATGCGCGCGAGAAAACCGGCAAAGGCCAGCGCGTCGAGCTGAACATGCTGGAAAGCGCGATCGCGTTCATTCCGGATGCGTTCGCATATTGGACGCAGACCGGCACCGAATACGGTCCGTTGTCGCGCGTGGCTTCTTCGCAGTGCTTCGCCTGGGTATGCGCCGACGGCCATGCGATCTCGATCCATCTTTCGGTCCCGGACAAGTTCTGGTCGAGCCTGCTCGATGCGCTCGATGCACATGCTACGCTGGGCACGGATTCGCGGTTCAAATCGCGCAAGGATCGGGTGGCGAACTATGTGAGCTTGGCCGAGGAGATCGGGAAGACGCTCCGGACCGAGCCGCGGCCTCACTGGGAAAAAGTCTTTGCCGCGCACGACGTGCCGTTTGCGCCGGTCAACACCATTCCCGACGTATTCGACGATCCGCAGGTGCGCCACCTCGGAACGTTCGCGACGGTGCGGCATCCGGCACAGGGCGAAATCACCGGTATCTGCAATCCGATCCGCATCAATGGCGTTCGTGGTCCCGTCGTGGCGCCGCCGACCCTTGGCGAGCATGACGGGCAATGCCCGGCTCCGCCCCGAGACACTCCGCCAAGCCTACCGGGCGCCACCTGACGAAGGATACTGCCATGGCCGGTGAACCCCTCACGCCCCATCGGGTCCGATCGCTGCCGGACCGTCGGCGCATCGTTGTCGGTGCGGCGTCGTTCGCGATGGCCGCGGTCGCGTCGAACACGCGGCAAGCCTATGCGGCTTGGCCCGATCGCATCGTGAAGCTCGTGGTTCCGTTTGCGGCCGGCGGCCCACCCGATTTCGTCGCGCGCATCTTGGCCGATCCGCTCGGAGCGGAGATCGGGGCTACGGTGGTCGTCGACAACCGGCCCGGGGCCGGGGGCACCACGGGCGTCGCCGGCGTCGCGCGGGCCGAGCCGGACGGCTATACGCTCCTCATCGCAACCAGCGCATACATCGTGAATAAGGCGCTCAATGGTCAGCTCAGCTACGACCCGGTCGCCGACTTCACGCCGATCTGCGAAATCGCCAACGCGCCGAACGTTTTCGTGGTCAACGCGAACCTCGGCGTCAATTCGCTCAAGGAGTTTGCCGATTTCGCGCGCAGCCAGCCCGGCGGCGTGAACTATTCGAGTCCGGGCACCGGCACGACGCCGCAGCTGTCGTCCGAGTTGCTGCGGGTGCGTGCCAGGATTCCCATGGAGCACATCCCCTATAACAGCGGGCCCCAGGCGGCCCAGGCGGTGTTGAGCAAATTGGTGCAGCTGTCCTGCTCTGCACTCCCGCTCGTGCAGGCTCAAATCGAGGCCGGAACGCTCAAGGCTCTGGCGGTCACCAGCGCGACGCGCTGGCGGGGCCTGCCGAACGTGCCGACGATGGCGGAGGCCGGCTTCCCCGACTTCGTGCTCGACACCATGGTAATGCTGGCCGGTCCGGCCCATCTGCCTCCCGAGATCACCGCGAAGCTGTCGACTGCGATGCAGGCCATCCTGGCAAGGCCCGCAATCCGCGAATCGCTGCGCCGAGGCGGTTTCGACGTGGTGGCAAAGCCGCCAGCGGAGCTTGCAGCCCGGATTTCCAAGGAGGTCCCGATGTGGCGGGACATCGTGGCGGTGACCGGCCTCAAGCGCGAATAGACGCGTAGCGCCAGAACGACAAATCCGACGAAAGGCTCGCCCGATGTTCTACGAACCCGCGAAAAACGACCACGGCCTTCGCTTTGCGCCCTTCAAATCCTGCATCGTGCCCCGCCCGATCGCATGGGTCTCCACCGTGAATGCCAAAGGCATCGTGAATCTGTCGCCTTTCAGCCAAAGCAATATCCTGGGCTGGGATCCCCCTTACGTCATGTTCTCGGCCTTCACGCGGTTCGATGGCCGTCGCAAGGACAGCGTTGCCAATGCCGAGGAAACCGGCGAATTCGTTTTCAACATGGCAACCTATGCGTTGCGGGAGGCGGTCGTCCTGACCGGAGCGATCGAGGAGCCCGGAATCGACGAGATGGCGCAGGCCGGCCTGACACCCGCACCGTCGCGGCTGGTCAAGCCGCCGCGCGTCGCCGAGTGCCCCATCAGCCTCGAGTGCAAGCACTATCAGACGACGATCCTGCCATCCGACACGGCTGGTCTGTACAACTCCGTCGTCGTCGGCCGCGTCGTCGGCATTCACATCGACGACTCGATCATCACCGAATCCGGCAAGCTCGACATGCTCAAGGTCCGGCCGCTGGCCCGCATGGGCTATCTCGATTACACCTCGGTGACCGAGGCGTTCGAGATGCGGCCGCCGGGGACCCTGGAAAACAGCGTGATCGGCATGAGCGGGGGACGCGTCGCGTCGCGTTGAGACGGCGCCAAGGAACTCGGGCTGGAGTTGTGGCGCCGGCTCGGTTCACGGTGGTGGTGTGGCGGCCACCGGCTTCTCGGCGGTCAGCATGTAATTCACATCGAGGTCGGAGGACAGCTGCCAGCGGTCGGCCAGCGGGTGATAGACGACCCCGGTCTCGCCGACGATACGCAGCCCGCCCTGGGCAAGCGCGAGCTCGAGCTCGTTCGGGGTGACGAAACGGTCCCACCGATGGGTGCCCCGCGGCAGCCAGCGCAGCACGTATTCGGCCCCGACGATGGCGAGGGCAAAGCTCTTGAGGGTCCGGTTGAGGGTCGCCGCGATCATCAGGCCGCCCGGCCGAACCATCTCGGCGCAGCGCCGCACGAACAGGCTGACGTCGGCGACGTGCTCGACGACCTCCATGGCGAGCACGACGTCGAACCGCTCGCCGGCGTCGGCCAGCGCCTCGGCGGTCGCGGCGCGGTAATCGACGGCGAGCCCGCCCTCGGAGGCATGCAGCTTGGCGGCCGCGATATTGGCCGGCGCCGGATCGACCCCGACCACTGCGGCGCCGAGGCGGGCCAGCGGCTCGCACAGCAGGCCGCCGCCGCAGCCGATATCGAGGATCCGCAGCCCGGCCAGGCATCCGCGCTGGCGCGGGTCGCGGTCGAACTGCCGGCAGGCGGCATCGCGGACATAGGCAAGCCGCACCGGGTTGAACTTGTGCAGTACCCCCATCTTGCCGTGGGGATCCCACCATTGACCGGCGAGGCGCGAAAACCGGGCGACTTCTGCCTCGTCGACCGTGGCATCGGCGCTGATCGTGTCGACGGCCATGGATTTCCTCGCGTTTAGCTGGCAGACCCGCGCCGGCGTTGCGGCGGCGGACTCTCGCCGGTATGTATACCCGCCATTTCACGCCCCGGCCTGCGCTATTTCGCCGGAGCGTGCCTGCGAAACAAGAAGGGGGGCGGAGCTTCATGGCTCGCCTGGTCATGAAATTCGGCGGAACCTCGGTGGCCGACATCGAGCGCATCCGCAACGTGGCGCGCCACGTCAAGCGCGAGGTCGATGCCGGCCACGAGGTCGCGGTCGTAGTCTCCGCCATGTCGGGAACCACCAACCGGCTCGTCGACTGGTGCCGCGACGCCGCAAAGCTCCATGACGCGCGCGAATACGACGCCGTGGTGGCGTCGGGCGAGCAGGTCACCTCCGGGCTCCTCGCCATTGCCCTCCAGGCGATCGGCGTCACGGCGCGATCCTGGCAGGGCTGGCAGGTGCCGATTCTGACCTCGGGCGCCCACGCCTCCGCGCGCATCCTGGGCATCGACGGCAGCGAGCTGATCAAGCGCTTCAAGGAGCGCAAGGAGGTCGCGGTCATTTCCGGCTTCCAGGGTCTCCACCAGGAGACCGGGCGGATCACGACGCTCGGCCGCGGCGGCTCGGACACTTCGGCGGTCGCCATCGCGGCGGCGATCCATGCCGATCGGTGCGACATCTACACCGATGTGGACGGCGTCTACACCACCGATCCGCGGGTGGTGCCACGGGCGCGCCGGCTTGATAAGATCGCCTTCGAGGAGATGCTGGAGCTCGCCTCGCTCGGCGCCAAGGTGCTCCAGGTCCGTTCGGTCGAGCTCGGAATGGTGCACAAGGTGCGAATCTTCGTCCGCTCGAGCTTCGACAAGCCGGAAGACATCGACCCCCACGGCAATCCGCCCGGGACCCTGATTTGCGATGAGGAGGAGATCATGGAGCAGCAGATCGTCACCGGCATCGCTTTCAGCAAGGACGAAGCCCAGATCTCGATCCGCCGGGTCCAGGACAAGCCGGGCGTGGCCGCCAGCATTTTCGGGCCGTTGTCCGACGCCAACATCAACGTGGACATGATCGTGCAGAACGTGTCTCCGGACGGCGCCACCACCGACCTGACCTTCACGGTTCCCGCGGCGGACTTCGAGCGGGCCAAGGAGACCATCGCCGGCGCCAAGGCCATGATCGGCTATGACCGCATCGACGCCGCGACCGACGTGACCAAGGTCTCGGTCATCGGGGTCGGCATGCGCAGCCATGCCGGCGTCGCGGCACAGGCTTTCAAGGCGCTCGCGGAACGCGGGATAAACATCCGCGCAATCACCACTTCCGAGATAAAATTTTCCGTTCTGATCGACGCGGCCTATACCGAGCTGGCGGTACGGTCGCTGCATTCGCTGTATGGTCTCGACAAAACTTGATGGCGTCTCCCAGGACGTGAAATTTTAGCGCGGCGCAGCATGCCCTTTCGCCTTGCGGCAGGCCTGCCCATTTGGCTATAGCCGTAAGAGGGTTTGCGCGCCGGTACCGGGGCGTGCGCTCTCCCCCTGAACTGAGCCGGGAAGCGGGCGACCCCGGTTCGTAATCACGCCGAAGGACCCTACGCCATGCGCGGCGCGCTGGGAGGTCCGCGCGTATTGTTGCGTCGGCTTCGCGAAGTTATGGCGGAGCCGGTCAGCGCGCAGGACCGCCTCGACAAGATCGTTGTGCTGATCGCTGCCAACATGGTGGCGGAGGTGTGCTCCGTCTACGTGTTGCGCGTCGACGGCACGCTTGAGCTCTATGCGACCGAAGGCCTCAACCGGCAGGCCGTCCACCAGACTGTGATGCGTTCCGACGAAGGCCTGGTCGGCCTGGTGGCGAGCGAGGCCAACGCCATCAACCTGTCCGAAGCCCAGGCCCATCCGGCGTTCTCCTACCGTCCGGAAACCGGCGAAGAGATCTACAACTCGTTCCTCGGCGTGCCGATCCTGCGCGCCGGCAATACCCTCGGGGTTCTGGTGGTGCAGAACCGGGCGCGCCGGACCTATTCCGAGGAGGAGGTCGAGGCGCTCCAGACCACCGCCATGGTGCTGGCGGAGATGATCGCCTCGGGCGAACTGTCCGCCCTCGCCTCGCCGGGCGCCGAGCCCGCTGCCCGCCGCACCCTCCATCTGAGCGGCACCGCACTCAACGACGGCATCGCGCTCGGCCACGTGGTTCTGCACGAACCGCGCGTCGTCATCACCAATTTCATCGCCGACGATCCCCACAAGGAGCGGCAACGGCTGGTCGCGGCGGTCACCACGCTGCGCGCCGACCTCGACGCCATGCTGGAGCACGGCGACGTCGCCGAAGGCGGCGAGCATCGCGACGTGCTCGAGGCCTACCGCATGTTCGCCCATGATCGCGGCTGGGTGCACAAGCTCGAAGAGGCGGTCTCGACCGGCCTGACCGCCGAAGCGGCGGTCGAGCGCGTCCAGTCCGACACCCGCGCCCGCATGCTGCGCCAGACCGATCCGTACCTGCGCGAGCGGCTGCACGATCTCGACGACCTCGCCAACCGCCTGCTGCGCCAGTTGCTCGGCCGCGACCACGCGCCGTCGCGCGAGCACCTGCCGGAGAACGCCATCATCGTCGCCCGCTCCATGGGCCCGGCGGCGCTGCTCGATTACGACCGCAAGCGCCTGCGCGGGCTCATTCTCGAGGAGAGCGGGCCGACCTCCCACGTGGCGATCGTCGCCCGCGCGCTCGGCATCGCCGCGGTCGGCGAGGTCAGCAACGCCATCGGTCTCGTCGATTCCGGTGACGCCGTCATCGTCGACGGCGCCCAGGGCGAAGTCCACATCCGCCCGGCCCCCGACCTCGAGGCGGCCTATATCGAGCGGGTGCGGCTGCGGGCGCGCCGGCAGCTCCAGTACTTCGCGTTGCGCGACAAGCCCTGCGTGACCCGGGACGGCGCCGAGGTGTCGCTGCTCATCAATGCCGGCCTGCTCGTCGACCTTCCCCACATCGTCGAAACCGGCGCCGCGGGAATCGGCCTGTTCCGCACCGAATTGCAGTTCATGGTGGCGTCGCAGTTTCCGCGCACCGGCGAGCAGCTCGCCCTCTATCGCGCCGTGCTCGATGCCACCGGCGGGCGGCCGGTGACCTTCCGCACCCTCGACATCGGCGGCGACAAGGTGCTGCCCTACATGCGCAACGTCGAGGAGGAGAATCCGGCGCTCGGATGGCGCGCGATCCGTTTGGGGCTGGACCGGCCGGCGCTGCTGCGCAGCCAGATCCGCGCCTTGCTGCGCGCGGCGTCGAACCGCGAACTCAAGCTGATGTTTCCGATGGTGGCGGTGGTCGAGGAGTTCGACCGCGCCAAGGAACTCGTCGAACGCGAGCTGACCTATCTGCGCCGGCACGGCCACAAGCTGCCGGAACGGGTCGAGGTCGGGACCATGGTGGAGGTGCCGTCTCTGCTCTACCAGCTTGACGAACTCCTCGAACGGGTGGACTTCCTGTCGGTCGGATCGAACGACCTCGCCCAGTTCCTGTTCGCTGCCGACCGCGGCAATCCCCGCGTCAACACCCGATTCGACGAGCTCACGCTTCCGATGCTGCGCGCCCTGAAGGACATCGCCGATGCGGGCCGCACCCACGGCAAGCCGGTGACGCTGTGCGGCGAGATGGCCTCGAAGACGATCGGCGCGATGGCGCTCATCGCGCTCGGCTACCGGGCGCTGTCGCTCTCGCCGTCCGCGGTGGGGCCGGTGAAGGCCATGGCGCTCGAGCTCGACTCCGGCAAGGCCGCCGCGGTGATCAAGGAGCTGTTCGCGCGCAACGACAGCACGCGCTCGATCCGTGGCGCCCTGACGGCCTTCGCGGAGGCCGAGGGCGTCCCCCTCTGACCATTTGATCGCGCCATGCTTCCCGAGACCAAGCTCGACATCATGCTGGCGCGTCACGCTTCGTTGGAGGCCGAGCTTTCCGGCCAGTTGCCGGCGGAGACCTACGTCAAGCTCACCCGCGAGCTCGCCGAAATCGCGCCGGTGGTGGAAAAGGTGAAGGCCTATCGGCACGCCGTCGCCGAAATGGCCGACCTCGACCACATCATCGCCGACCCCGCGACCGACGCCGACATGCGCGGCTTCGCAACCGAGGAGCGTCCGCTGCTCGCGCGCAAGCGCGACGCCCTGGAACATGAGATTCGGCTGGCGCTCATACCCAAAGACGCCATGGACGACCGTAACGTCATCCTCGAAATCCGGGCCGGCACCGGCGGCGACGAGGCCGCCCTGTTCGCCGGCGACCTCTACCGGATGTACGAGCGTTACGCGACGATCCATGGCTGGAAGGCCGAGATCATCTCCGCAAGCGAAGGCACCAAGGGCGGCTACAAGGAGATCATCGCCGAGGTCCGGGGCCGCGGCGCCTTCGCCAAGCTGAAGTTCGAGTCGGGCGTGCACCGGGTGCAGCGGGTGCCGGACACCGAGGGTTCCGGGCGCATCCATACCTCGGCCGCGACCGTCGCGGTCCTGCCCGAGGTCGAGGACATCGACATCGCCATCAACGACACCGACCTGCGCATCGACACCATGCGGGCGCAAGGCGCCGGCGGCCAGCACGTCAACAAGACCGAATTCGGCGGTCCGGATCACCCACCTTCCGTCCGGCATCGTCGTGATGATGCAGGAGGAGCGCTCGCAGCACCGCAACCGGGCGAAAGCGATGTCGCTGCTGCGGGCCAAGCTCTACGACGCCGAGCAGCAAAAGCGCGATACCGAGCGGGCGGCGAGCCGGCGCGGCCAGGTCGGCAGCGGCGACCGCTCCGAGCGCATCCGCACCTATAATTTCCCCCAGGGCCGCGTCACCGACCACCGCATCAACCTCACCCTCTACAAGCTGCCCCTGGTGATGGAGGGCGATGCCCTCGACGAGATCCTCGACGCCCTGGTGACCGAGCACCAGGCCTCGCTGCTCGCCGAGACCGAGTCCGCGCGGGCGTGACCGGGGCCGGCACCGACGCCCGCATCGCAGCGGTTCGGCGCGCCGTCGCCCAGCGATTTCGGGTCGAGGGACTGGACAGCCCCGATCTCGACGCCCGGCTCCTGGTCGGCCACGCGCTGGGGCTCGACCATGCGGGGCTGGTGCGCGAGGGCGAGCGCGCCCTCGCACCCACCGACATCGCCGCCATCGAAACGCTCGTCGCCCGGCGGCTCGCCGGCGAGCCGGTGGCGCGAATCATCGGCTTCAAGGAATTCTGGGGGCTGACATTTGCCCTGAGCCCGGCGGTCCTGGTGCCGCGTCCCGACACCGAGACGGTGGTGGAAACCGCGCTCGCCCGGCTCGGTCCGGACGCGCGGTCGCGCCCGCTGCGGCTCGCCGACCTCGGCACCGGGTCCGGCGCCATCCTGGTCGCCCTGCTGCACGAACTGCCCAACGCCCATGGCGTCGGCACCGACATCAGCGTGGCCGCGCTGGCGACGGCGCAGGCCAATGCCCGGCGCAACGGCGTGGCGGACCGGGCGGCCTTCGTCGCCTGCGATTTCGGCGCGGCGCTGGCCGGCGGCCTGGACGTCGTCGTGACCAATCCGCCCTATATTTCCAGCGGCGAGATCGCGGGCCTCGCCGCCGAGGTCCGCGCCTTCGATCCGCTCGGCGCCCTTGACGGCGGCCCGGACGGCCTTGCCGCCTGTCGCGCCATCGTCGCCGATGCCCCCCGGCTGCTCGCCCCCGCCGGCCACCTGGTGATGGAGGTCGGAGCCGGGCAGGCGCCGGCGGCCTGCGCCCTGGCAACGGCCGCGGGCCTCGGGTCCGTCCTGGTGACCCCCGACCTCGCCGGCATCCACCGGGTGGTCTCATCGCGCCGCAACCCATGACCGCCGGGCGGCCTCGGTTCGCGAAAAAGGAGGAAAAAATTGCTTGGAATATTCAACGAGAACGACTAGTTTCCGGTATAGGAATCGACCCAAGTTCAGAGAGCGCGCGCTGCATGGCCCGGGGCACGGCCCCAGAGGCATGACGTAAGACAGTCGCCGGAAATCGGCACGGCCTCTTCGCCGGCGCTCTATTTGGGATCGGGATGCTTCATCGTTGAGCGCGTTGCCGCGGGCGCACGGGCGCAGTGGCGACGTGATGGAAGGTGGGCAATACCGCGGGAGCCTGCGGAGAAGGTCTAGCTCAAGTTCATTGTCGATCCGGTTGGGCGCTCTGGCGTGGAGCCCCCATTGGAGACCCTCGCGTAGCGGGGGCGCAGCCCGTACGCGCTTTTTCGAGCGAGTCCGGATCTTAGGAACGGCGACCATTTGGTGCGCCTCAATCAAGGGTTGGCGAACGCGCAAGCCATGAGAAACGGTCAAAACAAGCGTATGCGGGGGCGAAACCGCAGCAAGAGCCACAATCCCCTCACCCGGGTCTACGAATTGAACGGACCCGATGTCAAAATCCGCGGCACACCGTCGCATATCGCCGAGAAATACGTTCAGCTTGCCCGTGATGCGCAGACCTCCGGCGACCCGGTTTCGGCCGAAAATTACCACCAGCACGCCGAGCATTATCTCCGCCTGATCGCCGCCGCGCAGGAGCAGTTCCGCCAGACCACCCCGTTCTTCCGTCCCGAAGGCGGCGCGGACATGCGCGACGATCTCGGCGACGACGGTGACGAGGACATGGGCGGTGGGCCGAACGAGCAGATGGCGTTCGGCACCCGCGACCCGCAGCCCTATCTGCCGCGCGATGCCCAATTCTACACGCCCCGCGAGTCGCAGCAGCAGCAGGCGCCCAACCGCCCTCCTCAACATCATCAGCCGCAGCATCAGCCGCAGCACCAGCCCCAACATCAGCCTCAGCCCCAACACCAGCCCCAGCATCAGTCTCCGCGTGGCGGTGACGACGACGGCAATGTGGAACGGCTGCCTTCGTTCATCACCGGCGGCGCGGGCGCTCCGCAGGGCGCACCCCAGGGCAACGGCCAGAACGGCTACGATGCCCAGCAGGGCGGCGGCGGCGACCGGTTTCCCTTGCATCGGCGCCGACGGCGTCATCGCGGGCCGCGCGATGTGCAGGGCGGCGCCCCGGGGATGGGCGACGGCGACGACGCCCCGCGGGGCGAATGAGCGCAGGCCGTCGATCGGACGCGTGACGCGACGGCAGCCCGGCCTGATGACCCAAAACGGCGCGATCTGACGCGCCGCATAGCCTGCCGCCCAAGGGCTTCAGCCGGGAAAAGCTTCAGCGGTCCGGAAAACTTCGGGCGGCCGCGCCCGGTGAGGGCGCGAGCACCGGTTCGAGCACCGGCTCGAGGCTCGGCACCAGCTTTTTGCGGCGCGCCGGGATGGTGCGATAGACCTGCTTCGTCGCCTCCACGAGGTGGACCCCGGCAAACGGCGCCGACACCGTCGCACCGGTGCGCTCCCACGCCACCGCCGAACGCAGGAACCAGGGCTGCTCGATCGGCGGCACATAGAGCGCTTCGCCCCATGCCGGTGGGGGTGAACCAGGTTTCCCGCAGCAACTGGGTGATCTGGGCGCGCGAATACGGACGCCCGTGGCCGAACGGCGTCGTATCCATGCGCGCCCACAACCCGCGCCGGTTCGGGACCACGGCGAGCAGGCGGCCGCCGGGAGCGAGAACCCGCCACACCTCGCGCAGCAGCGCCGGAGCGTCGTGGGTCATTTCCAGGGCATGCACGAACAGGATGCGATCGACCGCGGCGTCCGGCAGCGGCAACTCGGTCTCGTCGACGAGCGCCGCCAGCGTCGGCCGCAGGGTCGGCCATTTCACCACGCCCTGGGTGGCCGGCATGAAGGCGAGGCACCGCTCGGAGTCTTCGCGGAACAGGCCGAGATAGGGCGTCGAATAGCCGATGCCGAGAACCCGCAATCCCCTGCTGCCGTGCCACAGCCGCCGAATGCCGACGCCGACGAAGCGGCGCGCCACCTTGCCGAGCGGGTGGACGTAGAAGCTGCGGAGATCGACGACATCGAGGGACATGGCGTACCGTAACAAAAGCCGATCTCGGCTGCGAGACATGGTGGCAATCGAGGCCCATTGTGCCCATGTTGCGATCACCGCCGCCCCCGCCGGCCCGTCACGGGTCTTTGGGGGCGGACCACAGCGGGCCGCTCTCCGATGGCCCCTATTTATGGACCGGAAAATGAGCGCGCAAACCCGGCAGTTTCTTTGCATGAAGGATAATTTCGGCGTCCTCGTCCATGACCCCGCGACCGGCGCCACTGCCGCCATCGACGCCCCGGAGGCCGCGCCCGTCGAGGCCGCGCTCGCCGCGACCGGGTGGAAGCTCACCGACATCCTCGTCACCCACCATCACGCCGACCACACCGCCGGCATCGCCGCGCTCAAGGCACGCCATAACTGCCGCGTCGTCGCGCCGCACCGGGAGGCCGCGAAGATCCCCGCGGTGGACGTCGAGGTCGGCGAAGGCGATCGCGTCAAGGTCGGCTCGCTCACCGCGGAGGTGATCGAGACGCCCGGCCATACCCTCGGCCAGATCAACTACTTCTTTCCCGACGACAAGCTGCTGTTCGCCGGAGACACCCTGTTCTCGATCGGCTGCGGGCGGGTGATCGAAGGCACCCCGGAGCTGATGTGGCAGTCCCTGCTCAAGCTGCGCGCCCTGCCGGACGACACCGCGCTCTATTGCGGCCACGAATACACCGACGCCAACATCCGCTTCGCGACGACCATCGAGCCCGACAATCCCGCCCTGCAGGCCCGCGCCGCCGAAGCCAAGCGGCAGATCGCGGCGGGTGAGCCCACCCTTCCGAGCCGGCTCGGCGAGGAAAAGCGCGCCAACGTGTTCCTGCGCGCCGACGATCCCGGCGTGGCCGCCGCCGTTGGCCTTTCCGGCGCTCCCGCGGCGCAGGTATTCGCCGAGGTGCGGGCCCGCAAGAACAAATTCTGACATGCTCGCCCAGAGCCTGACGGCCGCCGACATCATCCGGCTGCTCGGCCTCGCGCCGCATCCCGAGGGCGGTCATTTCCGCGAGACCTATCGCGACCGCGTCGAGCACGCGGGTCGCGCCGCCTCGACCGCGATCTATTTCCTGCTGGCGCGGGGCGAGCGTTCCCACTGGCATCGCGTCGATGCCGCCGAGGCTTGGCATCACTATGCCGGCGCGGCGCTCGTGCTCGAGGTCGCGACGCCCGGCGGCGAGATCGAGCGGATCCGGCTCGGCGCCGATCTCCTGGCCGGGGAGCGTCCCCAGGCCGTCGTCCCGGCGCAGGCCTGGCAGGCCGCGGCGAGCCTCGGGGATTGGACGCTGATGGGATGCACCGTCGCGCCGGGCTTCGTGTTCTCAGGTTTCGAACTGGCGCCGCCGGACTGGAGCCCCGGTTGAATGGCGGGTGCGAGCCAGACGGTGCGAGCCGGGGTTTGGCGAGGCGGGTTCTCGCGAGGCGGATTGATGCCTGTCGAGGAGCGCGACCGGTCCGGACTGAACCGGATCGCCCTCCCCTCTCCTCATCGACCCGGCGTTCCGCCGGACGTCCTCACATCATGATTTGTCCGCCGTTGGCGGACAGCGTCGAGCCGGTGATCAGTCCGCTTTCGTCGGCGGCGAGGAACAGCACGCAGCGCGCGATCTCTTCGGGCTCGCCGAGCCGGCCGATCGGAATGAGCGGCAGGATCGACTTCTCCAGCACCTCCTTCGGCACCGCCTGCACCATCTCGGTGTTGATGTAGCCCGGGCAGATCGCATTCACGGTGACGCCGGCCCGCGCATTCTCCTGCGCCAGCGCCTTGGTGAAGCCGATCTCGCCGGCCTTGGCGGCGGAGTAGTTGGTCTGCCCCATCTGGCCCTTCTGGCCGTTGATGGAGGAAATGTTGACGATGCGGCCGAACTTGCGCTCGCGCATGCCTTCGATGACCGGCCGGCACATGTTGAACAGCGAGATCAGATTGGTGTTGATGACCGCAGTCCACTGCTCCGGCTTCATGCGGTGAAACATGCTGTCTCGGGTGATGCCGGCATTGTTGACCAGGATTTCCACCGGGCCGAGATCGGCCGCCACCTGACCAAGTCCGGCGACGCAGGCATCGTAGGAGCTCACATCCCATTTGTAGGTCTTGATGCCGGTCTCGGCGGCGAACTTGCTCGCCGCCTCGTCATTGCCGGCATAGTTGGCGGCGACCTTGTAGCCGGCGGCCTTCAGGCTCTTTGAAATCGCCGCGCCGATTCCGCGCGTGCCGCCGCTCACCACTGCCACCCGTGCCATCGAGCTCCTCCTTGAATGTCTGTTTGTCCTCGCCAGCGTCATGTTTCACGACGCCGGTTCGACGGTCAAATTCCTTGCCGACCATCGTCGGCCAATGCTGCACTGCAATGACCTCGATCAATTCCGGCGGCAGTGCGAAACGAAAGGCGGCGGCAACGCTGCCGCCGCCCGATGCCGTGAGACGGTTTTCGCCGATCAGGTGCGTTCGATGCACATGGCGATGCCCATGCCGCCGCCGATGCACAGCGTAGCCAGACCCTTCTTGGCGTCGCGCTTCGCCATCTCGTGAAGCAGCGTGACGAGGACCCGCGCTCCCGACGCACCGATCGGATGGCCGAGGGCGATGGCGCCGCCGTTCACGTTGACCTTCCCGGTGTTCCAGCCGAGATCCTTGTTGACCGCGCAGGCCTGCGCCGCAAAGGCCTCGTTCGCTTCGACGAGGTCGAGATCGTCGATCTTCCAGCCGGCCTTCTTGAGCGCGGCGCGGGACGCCGGGATCGGGCCCGAGCCCATGATCGCCGGATCGACCCCGGCCTGCGCCCAGGACACGATGCGCGCCAGCACCTTGCGGTTCTCCTTGGCGGCCTCGCTCGCCCTCATCAGCACCACCGCGGCGGCGCCGTCATTGATGCCCGACGCGTTGCCCGCCGTCACCGTGCCGTCTTTGCTGAAGGCGGGGCGCAGCTTGCCCATGCCATCGATGGTCGCTCCGTGCCGGGGATATTCGTCGGTATCGACGACGACGTCGCCTTTGCGCGACTTCACCGTCACCGGGGCGATCTCATCGGCGAAACGGCCGGCCTTCTGAGCCGCTTCCGCCTTGTTCTGCGAGCCGACCGCGAACTCGTCCTGCTGCTGGCGGGTGATCTGCCACTGGCGCGCGACATTCTCGGCGGTCGTGCCCATGTGATAGCCGTTGAAGGCATCCCACAGGCCGTCCTTGATCATCGTGTCGACCATTTCGAAATTGCCCATTTTGACGCCATTGCGCAGATGCGCGCAGTGCGGCGCCATGCTCATGGACTCCTGCCCGCCGGCGACGACGATATCGCAGTCGCCGTTGAGGATGGCCTGGTAGCCGAGCGCCACCGTCCGCAGGCCCGAGCCGCACAGCTGGTTGACGCCCCAGGCGGGCACCTCGACCGGGATGCCGGCGGCGATCGACGCCTGCCGGGCCGGGTTCTGGCCCTCACCCGCCGTCAGGATCTGGCCCATGATGACTTCCGACACCCGCGGCGCCTCGATGCCGGCGCGCTGGAGCGCAGCGGTGATGGCCACCTTGCCGAGCTCGTGGGCGGGGAGATTGGCGAAGACGCCGTTGAATGCGCCCACCGGGGTACGCGCCGCGCCTACGATGACGATATCGTCTTTCATGGGAAGAACTCCTTTTCGACTCGATTTGCGACGCGGCTGGTGCGTCCGGGCGAAAAACGCGGGGGAATTGCCTGCAAATGCCGCTCCCGCCCGGCGCTGTCAATGTGGGAGAGCAAGGCGGAGACTGCCAGTGCCTGCTTTATTGGTCGGCTTGGGCGCCGGCCGCGGCAGGTTGCACAAAACAGTGGCCTGATATGGCAAAAACGCATATTTTGACAAGCACATGAAGCGCAGCGGCATGTCGGCCGATACATCGAGTGTTCAAACCATGGCCAAGTCGGAAGAACCGGTCGTCATCAAGAAGTACGCCAACCGGCGGCTCTACAACACCGGCACCAGCACCTACGTGACGCTCGAAGACCTGGCCGGGATGGTCAAGAATGGCGAGGACTTCATCGTCTACGACGCCAAGACCGGCGAGGACATCACCCGCTCGGTTCTGACCCAGATCATCTTCGAGCAGGAGAACAAAGGCGGGCAAAACCTGCTGCCCATCACCTTCCTGCGCCAACTCATCCGCTTCTATGGCGACAGCATGCAGATGCTGGTGCCGCGTTATCTCGAGGTGTCGATCGAATCGCTGACCCGCGAGCAGGAGAAGTTTCGCCACCAGATGAGCAACCCCTTCGGGGCCGGCCCGTTCGCGCCGCTCGAAGACCAGGTGCGGCGGAACATGGAGATGTTCGAGCGCGCGTTTGCGATGTTCATGCCGTTTGCGCGGCGCGAGGCGGCAAACGCCGAGGCCGAGAAGACGTCGGCTGCTGCCTCCGGCGGCGAGATCGATGACCTCAAGCGCCAACTCGAAGACATGCAGAAGCGCATCGAGAAGCTGGGCGACAAATCCGAAGCCAAGCCCGAAACCAAGACCTAGCTCCGTCCAGGATCGACGCTGTCGAGCGGCCGACGCCGTGAAACGAGTGCCGTCGGCATCGTTGCGACCCAGCAAAGAAGATATCCGCGCGACGGTGGAGACAACGGCCAATTGAGGGAGCGGGGCGGGCATGCAGGAGCGCAACGGGCTCGGGCATTCGACCAACCTCGTGGGGCTGCCCACCGAGCTCATCGCCAGCTGCGGCTTCAACGCGGATCCGATGCCGCTGCGTCTCTCCGGCGTACGGGAAATGAACCGCAGTCTCTTCGAGATGCTGGCCGCCGATCTCGCCGAGGCCGGGGAGGCCTTCGCCTGTTACATGATGGCGATGTTCGGCATCGATCCCGAGCAGCGCGAGGTCGCGAGGAAGGGCGCTCCCCGCCGCTACCGCGCCTCGTTCCAGCGGCTGATCAAGGGCTGGGGATACGACAGCAACGGACCAGAAGGCGCCGTGCTCAAAGGCTGGGTGGAAAGTCGTTTCGGCATCTTCCCGACGTTCCACAAAGAGTCCATCGGACGGATCTCCAGCGGGGCGTGGACGACCTATGTGGAAGAGAAGATGTCGAGCCGCTTCCACAACAACGCCATCTACATTCAGCTCGACCTGCTCTACGAGTTCTGCCAATGGGCGCTGGCGCGCTTCGCCGCACCGGACGCCGCGCATCTCACGCTCTACCGCGGCGTCAATGCCTTCGACGAGCACCAGGTGATCGGACACGTCGACAACAGCACCGTGGTGATGCGGCTCAACAACCTCACCTCGTTCTCGTCGTCCCGGGAGATCGCCGACTGCTTCGGCAGCACCATCCTCACCGCCCGGGTGCCGGTGGCCAAGGTGGCGTTTTTCAACACCCTGCTGCCGTCGGTTCCGCTCAAGGGCGAAGGCGAATACCTGGTGATCGGCGGCGACTACCAGGTCACCGCGAGCTACCTGTGACGGGCGCAAGCGCGGCCATCACAGAACGCGCGCTCGCGGCCTTTCTCGGATTCGCGGTCGGCGACGCGCTCGGCGCCACCGTCGAATTCATGACCCCGGCCGAGATCGCCGCGCGTTACGGCGTGCATCGCCGGATCGTCGGCGGCGGCTGGCTCAAGCTCGCGCCGGGCCAGGTGACCGACGACACCGAGATGGCGCTCGCACTCGGCCGCTCCCTGGTGCGATGGGGCGGGCTCGACATTCGCGACGTCTGCCAGGAATTCGCCGGCTGGCTCAAGGGGGGACCGGTCGACGTCGGCAACACCTGCCGCCGCGGCATCCGGCGCTTCATCACCGAGGGCACCGTCGAAGGGCCGCCGCAGGAGCACGATGCCGGCAACGGCGCCGCGATGCGCGTCCTGCCGGTCGCGCTGGCGACGCTCGGCCGTCCCGATGCGGCGGCGGCGTGGTCGGTGGCGCAGGGACACATCACGCACCATCACCCGCTGTCGGACGGCGCCTGCCGTGTGCTGGTGCGCATGATGCACCCCCTGCTGGCGGGAGACGGCATGGACGCGGCGCGGGAACGCGCCGATGTCGCCATCGGCATCCATCCGGAGTTCCGTTTCGAACCGTACCGCGGCTTGTCCTCGGCCTATGTGGTCGACACCATGCAGACCGTGCTGCATTCGTTTTTCAGCACGCAGTCGTTCGAGGCGTGCGTGGTGGCGGCGGTGAACCAGGGCGGCGACGCCGACACCACCGGCGCGCTCGCCGCCATGCTCGCCGGCGCCAGCTACGGATTGGACGCGATCCCCGACGGCTGGCTGGCGCGCCTCGACCGCAAGGTGGCGGCCGATATCCGGGCGCAGGTGCCGGAGCTTCTGGCGATCGCGGCGCGGTCCGGCGAGAGCGCATCCTGGCGGGCGCCGTAGCTCCTACTTCGCATTCCCCAGCCACTTGGCTTGAACCTTCGCCAGCGTGCCGTCGAGCTCGATCTGGTCGATCCAGATGTTGACGAAATTGATCAGGGTCTGGTCGTCGCGCCGCAGCAGCATCGCGACATAGACGGGATTGAAGACGTGGTCGGGCGACATCGCCGCGAGCTGCGGGTTCTGCCGTGCCATGTAGACCGCGGCGGTGGAATCCGAGACCTCGGCGTCGACCTTGCCGGCGAGGAGATCGGCGATCGCGAGCTCGTTGCTCGCAAAGCCCACCGGGGTCGCCTGCTTGAACACGGTGTTGGCGAAGCGGTCGTTCAGTCCACCCTGGTTGTAGGCGATCTTCAGGCCCGGCCGGTCGAGATCGGCGAGGCTGGTGAAGCGCTGCCGGTCCGCGGCGCGGATCATCAGCAGCTTGCCGTAACGCATATAGGGCTTGGAGAAGGTGGCGACCCGTGCCCGCTCGAAGGTCCGCCCCATACCCGACATCGCCACGTCGAACTTGTCGGCCGCGAGGTCGGGGAGCATCGAGCCGAACGTCATCTTGACGTATTCGATCCGGACCCCGAGCGCCGGCCCGAGCGTCTCCAGGAGATCGATGTCGAGGCCTGCGAGCTTGCCGTCTGCGTCGCGCATGCTGAAGACCGGCGTGTCCATCGTGGTTCCGACCCGCAGCACACCGGCGGTGAGAACCTTCTGGAGGCGATCGGGTGCCTGCGCCCGCACGGCGGCGCACGGCAGACAGAGCACGAGCGCAAGGATGGGGGCGAGAAGAGCGCGACGTCTCATGAGGCGATATCCGTGGAGTTGGAATGCGGCCGGCGGCCGCGGGGCCAGGCGGCGTGTGCCGGAACCGCGGGGATCATTGAACGCGGTGACGATACCACGACAGCGGCGGGCAAGCAGCCGCCGCAGGTGGCTCGCGCAAGCTCCGCGTCTCAGCGTAAGGATCTCGCGCCGAAAATTAATCGGCAGAGTTTGATCTCGATCAAAGTCTCGATCATGAAAATCGGCGGCGGCGATAACCGCACCAGGAGTCGCGTCGGAAACCCGCCAAAAAAGTTGCCGATCCGCAACGCCGTGCGCTTTTCAAAACGACGAGGGTTTGTTCATCTTGCCCTCGCGGAACGCTTCGGCGCATACCATGTGCGTTACCCCCTCACTGAATCGGTTCCAATCGCGGACGGCTTTGCAGCCATCGCCGCCGATTCCGAGATACGAGGGCAGCTCCATGAAAACGCGTCTTCTGGTCGGCACCGCACTGGCTGTCGCCTGTTTCTCTGCACCGGCCATCAGCGCCGACATCTCCAGGCCGCTCTACAAGGCGCCGCCTGCAATCGATGTCTGGAATCCGTGGATGATCCGCGTGCGCGCGCTCGGCGTGCTCCCCAGCACATCAGGCAGCACCGTCAACGTCGCGGGCGTGGCCGGGCTCTCCACCCCGTATTCCGGCCTGTCGATCGGCAACTCCACCGTTCCCGAGCTCGACATCAGCTATTTCTTCACCCGCAATGTCGCGGCCGAACTCGTGCTCGGCGTCACCCCGCACAACATCACCGGCACCGGCGCCATCGCCGGCTTGAATGTCGGAAAGACGTGGCTGTTGCCGCCGACGCTGATGTTCCAATATCACTTCACCGATTTCGGTGCGTTCAAGCCCTATGTCGGCGTCGGCGCGAACTACACCGTCAATTTCGATCAGTCGGCCGGCAACACCGTCAACAACGGCGTTGCGATCACCGGCCTGAGCATCAAGAACAGCTTCGGCGCGGCCGCGCAGGTCGGCTTCGACTATATGCTCGACCGTCATTGGGGCCTGAACTTCGACGTCAAGAAGCTCTATCTCGAGCCCAGCTACACCGCCGTCGCCACCGCGGGCCCGACCAATTTCCTGGTCAACGGAACGGCCAACATCAATCCCTGGCTGATCGGCGGCGGTCTCACCTACAAGTTCTGATCTTCGTCAGCCGCGTGAATCGGATCGGGCGCCCATGGGCGCCCGATTTCGGTTTTACGTCCGCGCCGTCGATGCGGTGCCGCCGCTCGAGCGCCAGGTGTCCGCAAATTTCGCGGCGGGATGGTCACGAAAGTCAGCGCGCGACATCAGTGCGACTGATGATTTTCGCCCGCCGGCCCGGCCTCAGACAGCATGCCCTGCAGGTGCGCCGCGAGCTCCGCGCACTGGTTGCGGATATCCGGCACTGCGATGACCTCCCACAACGCCGCGCGCGTGAGCGGACCGACGGCAAACAGGCGGCGCGACGGCACGCCGGATCGACTTATCACGTTGCCTGCGAGACTGACGTCGAGGCCGATGTTCAGAGGATCGCTGCGCGCGAGGCCCTGCTCCAGGAGGCTCGACAAGGCCGGATTGGCGGTGCGCCGCGGATCCTTGATGATGCCGGTGCATTCGACGATCCGCGCCACCTGCAGGGTGGAATTCCACGCGCTCGCCGCGGCGCCGATAGTGCACGAGCGCGCCCTGGGCCCCGGTCTCGACGGCGCAAATCCTGCCCGCAACGATGCTCAGCGCACCGCTCGCGATCGCGTCGGCGATGCGGCGTTCGACTTCCGGCGCCATGCGGTGGCGGTGGATATCCCACCACGCGCGCGCATGCGCGAGAAAGCGGCGCTTCGAGCCCGGGGAGAGACCGCGCCAGAGCCGGTGGGTGAACGGGCGTATCGCGTCGACGACGCTGCGCCAATCGCCACCGCGGGCGGTCTCCTCCTCGGCCCGCTGCCGAAGCCAGCGCAACAGTGCGGTGATCTCCGCGCCGAACGGCACCTCGGCGGCATCGATCGACACCGCGTCGACCCGACGGTGCGGTTGCGGCAGCAGTCCGCGCCGCGACATCGCCGTGATGGGGCCGCGATGGCCACCGAGCTGCAGAGAGAGCACGTAGTCGACCATGGTCAGGCCGGTGCCGACGATGAGGACCGGCGACTCCGGTGCAATGCCGGCCTCGGCAGGCGTGGCCCACGGATCGACATAGCAGCCATTCGGCGGCGCCGGCATCTCGTGTCCGGTCGCGAGCACCACCACGTCGCCGATGATGTGGCGGCCGTCGCCGAGCACGGCGGCAATTCCCGCCGCCGTTTCACTGATCCGGACGCATTCACCGTGAACGATGTGCAGCCGGGGCCACTGCGGGTCTTCGAGCAGCGGGGCGAGCAGGCTCGCGATGTAGTCGCCATAGACCTTGCGTGACACGAAGCTGAAGCGATCCGCCGGCGCGGCCGGCTCACCGGGCTTTGCGCCCCGGGCGTCGAGCCAGCGGAGGAAATGATCGGGATCCTCCGGCAGCGCACTCATGTTGGCGGCGCGGACATTGAGGAGATGCGCCGGATTGGCGGTGCAATAGGCGATCCCGCGGCCGACGTCGGGACGCTTCTCGATGAGAAAGACGGCGAGGTCGACGCGGGGATCGGACAGCAACCGGCAGGCGAGGAGGACGCCGCTCGCCCCACCGCCGACAATGATCACGCGGCGCGTTGCATTTCCGGGCACCCGTCACTCCTGGGTCTGGCGTCACATCGCACGGTCGGAACCGCGCGAGATCATACGGATCGACACCGACGATGGAATGCGTCTTACGTCAAAGCAGCGGATTCCGCTCGCGGCCTCTCGACGCGCGCCCCCAACATGCATATTTTCCGGCCGAGCCTCCGCTTCGACCAGCATCGCCGCGTCGCAGGAGGCACGTGCGCGCCGTCGCCCGGAAGGATGTGATGACGAATCCCATGCGGAAGATCTCGCCCGACGACCTTCGCATCCTCGGCGAACTCGAGCGCAAGGTGCTGTGGCTCGCGAGCTTCACCATCCATCACGCCAATCACCTGCGCGAGCACATGGACGGGCTCAAGGTCGGCGGGCATCAGGCGTCGTCGGCCTCGCTCGCGACCATCATGACCGCGCTCTATTTTCGCACTCTGCGGCCGCAGGATCGCGTCGCGGTCAAGCCCCATGCCTCGCCGAACTACCATGCCATCCAGTATCTGCTCGGCCGGCAGACGCGGGAGAAGCTCGAGAGCTTCCGCGGCTACAAGGGCGCACAGAGCTATCCGTCGCGCACCAAGGACACCGACGACGTCGATTTCTCCACCGGCTCGGTGGGCCTCGGCGTCGCGCAGACGCTGTTCTCGTCGCTGGTGCAGGACTATGTGCGCGCCCATGGCTGGGGCCTCGATCGTCCGGAAGGCCGCATGGTCGCGCTCGTCGGCGACGCCGAGCTCGACGAGGGCAACATCTTCGAGGCGATGCTGGAGGGCTGGAAGCAGGGCCTGCGCAATTGCTGGTGGATCATCGACTACAACCGCCAGAGCCTCGACGCGGTGGTGCGGGAGGGCCTGTGGGAGCGCTACGAGCACCTGTTCAGGAATTTCGGCTGGAACGTGGTGATCCTCAAATACGGCGCGCTGCAGCAGGCGGCGTTCCGCGAGCCGGGCGGCGAGCGGCTGCGGCAGTGGATCGACACCTGCCCGAACCAGCTCTATTCGGCGCTGCTGTTCCAGGGCGGCGCGTCGTGGCGCAAGCGCCTTCTCGACGAGATCGGCGACCAGGGCGACGTGACCCGGCTGATCGAAAGCCGGACCGACGATGAGCTCGCCCGGCTGATGAGCAATCTCGGCGGCCACGACCTGCCCGCGATCGTCGAGGCGTTCGATGCGATCGACGACGACCGCCCGACCTGCTTCATCGCCTACACCGTGAAGGGCTTCGGCCTGCCCATGGCCGGCCACAAGGACAATCATGCCGGGCTGATGACGCCGGCCCAGATGGAGAGTTTCCGCGCGGCGATGCAGATCCGTCCCGGCCACGAATGGGACCGGTTCGAAGGGCTGGCGACGCCGCCGGACACGCTGCAGGCGTTCCTCGACCGCGTGCCGTTCGCTGCGGCGACGCCGCGCCGGCTCCATCCCGCCTCGCTCGCGGTGCCGGAGGCACTGCCGGTCGTGATCCAGCCGACGATGTCGACGCAGGCCGGGTTCGGCGCGCTGCTCAACGAGATCGCGCGCGACAAGACGCCGTTCGCCGCGCACATCGTCACCACCTCGCCCGACGTCACGGTGTCGACCAACCTCGGAGCGTGGGTGAACCGCCGCGGGCTGTTCGCGCGCGAGAGCATGGCGGATACCTTCCGCAGCGAGCGCATCCCGTCCACGTTCAACTGGGAGTTCTCGCCGAAGGGCCAGCATATCGAGCTCGGCATCGCCGAGATGAACCTGTTCATCCTGTTGTCGGCGCTCGGGCTCTCGCATGCCATCAACGGCGAGCGGCTGCTGCCGGTCGGCACCCTCTACGACCCCTTCATCGCGCGCGGGCTCGATGCCCTCAACTATGCCTGCTACCAGGACGCCCGCTTCATCGTGGCGGCCACGCCGTCGGGCATCACGCTCGGCCCCGAGGGCGGCGCGCACCAGTCGATCGCGCAGCCGCTGATCGGCATGGCGCAGGACGGGCTCGCCGCGTTCGAGCCGGCCTTCGTCGACGAGCTCGCCGAAATCCTGCGCTTCGCCTTCGCCTATATCCAGAAGGACGGCGACGGCACGGCGTCGGAACGCAACTGGCTGCGCGACGAAACCGGCGGCGCGGTCTACCTGCGGCTCTCCACCCGGCCGGTGGAGCAGATCCAGCGCACGATGACGCCGGAGCTGCGCCAGGCCATCGTCGACGGCGCGTATTGGCTGCGCGAGCCGGGGCCGAACTGCCAGGTCGTCGTCGCCTATACGGGCGCGATCGCCCCGGAGGCGATCCAGGCGATCGGCCTGATGGCCGAGGATCGCCGCGACATCGGCCTCCTCGCGATCACCTCGGCGGACCGCCTCAATGCCGGCTGGACCGCCGCGCAGCGCGCCCGGGAGTGCGGGCTGTCCCATGCGCGCTCCCACGTCGAGCGGCTGCTCGCCGACCTGCCCGCCCATTGCGGCATCGTCACCGTGCTCGACGGCCATCCGGCGACGCTCGCCTGGCTCGGCGCCGTCTGCGGCCACCGGGTGCGCCCGCTCGGCGTCGAGCACTTCGGCCAGACCGGCTCGCTCGCCGACCTCTACCGGCACTACGGCATCGACGCCAACGCCATCGTCGCCGCTGCCGAGGCCATCACGCCGGGGCGGCCGATCCGCTACCTGCAGGCGCTGAGCTGAGGTTCGGCGGTCAGCCCACCTTGCCGACCGCGCCCTCCATCAGCGCCCACGCCTTCTCCCCGGTGGACTGCCGCCAGTCGCGGTAGAAGTTCGCTTCGCTCAGCCGTTTGCGGAAGCTCGCGACGTCGACCGTGTTGACGATCATGCCGCGCTCGCGCAGCGTTTTTTCCAGGCTCGCATTGGCGGCGCGCACGAAGGCGCGCTGCTGGCCGACATAAAGCTTGGCGTTGCGGATGACGGTGTCCTGGATGTCGGCCGGGAGCTGCTGCCAATAGGCGTTGTTGGCGAGCATGTTGAAGCCGGCCCATTGATGGTTCGACAGGCTGAGATACTTGCAGACCTCGTAGAGCTTGTTCTCCTCGGCGATCACCAGCGGATTTTCCTGCCCGTCGACCTGATGCTCGGCGAGCGCCTGGTAGAGCCTGTTGAAGCCGACGATCTTGGGCTCGGCGCCCAGCGCCTTGTAGAACTCGACGAACAGCTTGCCGCCCGGCGTGCGCATGCGGAAGCCTTCGAGATCGGCGGCGGTGCGGATCGGCTTTTCCACCGACGTGATGTGCTTGAAGCCGTTCTCCATGCCGCCGAACGGAATGAGATAGACGCCGGCGCCGGCGAGGCCCTCGCGCATCAGGTCGCCGAGCGCGCCGTCGGTGAGCGAGGTCACCTGCTCGCTGGTCGAGAACGCGAACGGAATGCCCTGGATGTCGGCCGGCGGATAGGCCTGGCTCAGGATGTTGCCGTTGAGCACGAAGAACTCGAGCCCGCCCGCCTGCAGCTGCTTGAGGATCTCCGGATCGGCAATGGGAACGCCGTTGTTCTGCGCGTAGACGGTGACGTCGAGCCGGCCGCCGGTCTCGACGCGCACCGCATCCCACAGCTTGGTCAGGTAGACGTGGAGATGGCTGGCCGCCGGCTGCGGATGATATTGCCGCGCCTTGAAGCTCTGCGCCCGCGCCCCCCGCGAGGCGACCAGGGCGCCGGTGCCGACGAGGCCGGCGATGACAGAGCGGCGGTTCACAGTCATGGGCGATCTCCTGGGCACGGTGCCCCCGGCACGCGGTGCGTCGTGATGGATGGGCGCCCCACGGTCCATCATTGCCGCCCCTGCCGCAAGCGTCTGCGCACGGGCCCGCCATCACCGGCCCGTCCGGTACGCCGCGACCTTGCCGGCACGCAGTCGGATGCATCGGGGTGGGATGGTGGCGTTCCACCCGTGGCCGGACCGCGGAAGCTTTTCAATGCGGTGATCCGGTCGGTCATAGTTTCGTCGCGGCGATCGAAGGCGACGGGGTCAGGCGCGCGCGTGCCAAGCCGACGGGTCGGGCCACGGGGTCCCCTGCTGAATCCATTCAAGCCGAATGCTACGGTCCGCTATGAGGCCGTGCCAGAACCCCCGCCCGTGACGGAGAGCAAAACATGCGCGTGAAATCCGTGCTGCGAAATGTCCAGTTGGTGATCGCAGACATCGAGGTCAGCTGGAACGGAAAGCTCCAAAGCAGCCCGACCCTGTGCGCGGTCGTCCCCGCGGAAAATGAAACCGCGGAGCGCGTGATCCCGCTGAATACGCCGGATGGCCGACCGATCCTGATGAAGTGGGACAATGCGCTGATCGTGCCGGAGTAAACGCATCGACCGTCGCCAAGCGAAGTCGCGATCATGTTTGAAGTGGTGGGCGCACAAGGATTCGAACCTTGGACCCGCTGATTAAGAGTCAGCTGCTCTACCAACTGAGCTATGCGCCCGGACGGGAAGCATTCCGGGGAATGCGCCGTTCCAGAATTTTGCAGGCCCGGACCAAGGCCAAGCCTGTACCGCGTCCCGAACCCGGGTGCGCAGGGGGCGTCGTTTAGCAAAGGGGGGCGGTTCTGTCCAGCGCGGCTTGGGCGCAGAGGCGGGGCCGGGCCGGAATGTCGCGAACTTTTGCAGATGGGTGCCGGCCACCCCTTCCAGGATCGCGCCGAGCTGCCCGATTCCAGGCATCGCGAAGTTGCGACCGGGATGCCCGTCGCCACCGCTGATGTGCGGCGTCCGCCGGGAGGCATTTTGCTAACGCTGTCGCGCGATCATGGGCTCAGCCGGGCGTTCAGCCTTTGTCGGCGCAGGTCCCTGCGTTAGGATGAGGGCCCGTGGTTCGGAGCCTCCCGTGACATCGGCCTGGATCTACCTCATCGCTGCCGGCGTGTTCGAAATCGGCTGGCCACTCGGCCTCAAATGGGCCCAGGGCGCCTCGCAGGCGCGCGGCACCGCGATCGGCATCGTCGTGGCGGCGGTGGCGATGGGGATCAGCGGCGTGCTGCTTTACATGGCGCAGAGGGAGATCGCGCTCGGCACCTCCTACGCGGTGTGGACCGGGATCGGCGCGGCCGGCACCTTCGTCATCGGCGTGTGGTTCTTCGGCGACCCCAACACGTTCGGCCGCTGGCTCGGCGCCGCGCTCATCATCGCCGGGGTGGCGACGCTCAAGCTCGCCCACTGAAGCCGCAGCGTTAGGCGGGTGGTGCCTGCGGTACCTCAACAGCGATGTGCAATCTTGTCGGGTGGGCGGTTGCTGGATTGCCGGATCAGGCCCCGCTTGCGGGGTCCTTTCCGCACGCCTGAACGGTCATGTCTTATCGTTCGTAAGCTCAAACTTCGGGAACGGCCCCCTCACCCGGATTGCTGCGCAATCCGACCTCTCTCCGCACGCGGGGAGAGGTGGCCAGGCGCACGAACGATGAATCTCGTAGGATCAAGCCGGGCAAGCACATGTTCCGGAAAGGCCCCGCGCCGGGGTCGGCGTCAGGTAATGCCCTTGAAGGCCTTGCTCATCCACGAGCCCTTGTTCTCGCTGGGCTCGACGCCGCCGTTGCGGACGAGGGTATAGGCGTCCTTGTACCAGTCGCTGTCCGGGAAATTATGCCCCAGGACGGCCGCCGCGGTCTGCGCCTCGGGCAGGATGCCGAGGGCGACGTAGCATTCGGTCAGGCGGTACAGCGCCTCTTCGACGTGGCGGGTGGTCTGGTATTGCGTGACCACCACCTTGAAGCGGTTGATGGCGCCGATGAAATTCTTCTCTTTCTGATTGAACCGGCCGATCTCCATCTCCTTGGCGGCGAGCTGGTCGCGGCCGAGTTCCATCTTCTTGCGGGCGGCCGCGGCATATTCGCTGTTCGGAAACTTGCGGGTGACCTCATCGAGGGCGGCGATCGCCTTCTCGGTGCGGCCCTGGTCGCGGCTCACGTCCGGAATCTGGTCGTAATGGGAGGCGCCGACGAGATACATGGCATAGGCTGCGTCGGGGCTGCTCGGATGCAGCGAGATGTAGCGCTTCGCCGAGGTGATGGCCTCCTCGTATTGACGGAAGTCGTAATAGGCGTAGGCCGACATCAGCAGCGCCTTGCGCGCCCATTCGGAATAGGGATGCTGGCGGTCGACCTCTTCGAATTTCTTCGCCGCCTCCTTGGGATCGTGCTTCTCGTTGAGGAGATAGACGCCTTCATTGTAGAGGCGGTCGGCCGGCACGTCGCGGACGACGGCCTCCTCCTTGTCGCCGAACATGCTGTTGGCGCCGCAGCCGCCGACAAAGGCGAGCAGGGGCAGCAGCAAGACGAAACGCGCGACCGAAAGGTCGCGGCGGCGCCGCGGAGCCACGGTTACTGAGCGCTTTCGCATGTCCGTCGAACATCCCCCCGCTTCGGCGCCCCCAACCGGCACCGGCCTCACCGCCACGTCGCGGCGGCAAAGGCTACCCACGTCAAAACTTAAGGGCACATTCAGCCCGCAATGTGGCAAAGCAGCAGTGGCGCGGCGGAAACCCGTGGGCTTTCCCGCCCGGAGCACGGCCGCCGATGGCTCCGACGCGCGCCCGCATGGCGCGGGACGGACAGACCGGGCACGCGCCTGACCCGGCCGATCGGCACGGCAGCCGCATCACATTGACGGAACTCGCGCAAGCGCGCCTGCCGGAGGCGGTCGCTGTCCTACTTCAGGGTCATCGCGAGGCGCTGCACGACTTCACGGACGAGAGGCCGGGCCGCTCGTGGACCTGCTCACGCGGCCGACCGCAAACCTCGACCGGATCGTGGTCGTCGCTTGGATCGCGAGAGTTGAAGCGTCGCCCGGCACGCCAATCGAGAAGCGGGACTGACGCGCCGTCGGTCGGACGTGTGATCGAGTCCGAACCCTGCCCGACCGATGCCCGAGCCGACAGACTCGAGGCCAGACAAATCGCAAGGCTAGGAGACGTCGGGTCCGAACACCGGCGACACCAAGCCGGTCGCGACATCGGCCTGGCCGCGCGACCGCCGCGCCACCTGGCCGGCATCCACATAGGCCCACGCGGTCGGGTCGGCCATCAGCGCGCACAGCACCGCATGATTGAGCTTGTGGCCGCCGCGGATCGAGCGATAGGCCCCGAGCAGAGGCGCCCCGGCCAGCGCCAGGTCGCCGATCGCATCGAGCGCCTTGTGACGCACGAATTCGTCCGCGAAGCGAAGCCCCTCGGCGTTGAGGACGCGGTTGTCCGACACCACGAGCGTGTTCTCGAAGGTGGCGCCCAGCGCATAGCCGGCGCTCCACAGCTTGGACACGTCGCGCATGAAGCCGAAGGTGCGGGCGCGCGCCACTTCGCTGCGGAAGCTGTCCGGCGTCACGTCCAAGGCAATGCTCTGGCGGCCGATCAGGGTGTTGTCGAACGCGATGTCGACCTCGACCCGGAAGCCGCGCGGATAAGGCCGCAATTCGCCGAAGCAATCGCCGCGGGCGACCTGGATCGGCTTGAGAACCTGGATGTAGCGGCGCGGCGCCGCCTGCGTCACCATGCCGGCCTGCTCGATCGCCGCCACGAAGGCGGCCGCGCTGCCGTCCATGATCGGCACTTCGGGGCCGTCGATCTCGATCAGCGCATTGTCGATGCCGAGGCCGGACAGGGCCGCGAGCACATGCTCGGCGGTGGAGCACAAGGGACCGTCGGCGTCGCCCAGCACGGTCGCGAATTCGGTGGCGGTCACCGCGCGGACGTCGGCGCGGACCTCGCGGTCGGCGCCTCCATCGAGGCCGGTGCGGACGAAGCTGATGCCGTAATTGGCATCGGCGGGGTTTATCGACAGGGTGACCGGCAGGCCCGAATGGACCCCGATACCGGCGACAGTCGCGGGTTCGCGAAGCGTATTCTGCCTGGCGGCTTTCATGTTCACCGTTTCCAACCTATCCCGGTGTTGCTACGGACTCGATTTCCGACGCGCACAGCCCGACTTGGAAAGATGTGGAAAGCCCGATTTGAAGCCTTGATGCCATGTTCCATAGCCAAAACACGCCGCATCAGTCGCGCACAACGGTCGTGCGAAACTCGCACCCACCGCACGCGATCGGCATTGCATTCTGGTTGAGATGTGGAAGATAGCCCAAGTGCCCCAATCCCCAACGGGATCCCCCATGATTTCCCCTGCCAATGATCATACCCGCACCTCGAAATCTGACCAATTCACGCTTTTTTACGAATTGTTACTCGGATTTCGGCGGCATTCAGCCACGTTGTTGCCATACCCCTCGCGGCTCTGTCCACCCCCCTGGCCACATACCGGGCTTGCTTGGAATCGCTCTTAAAAACAGCCGCTTAATGGGATAGGCGGCGCCACGGCAGTCACGCCGTGGCGGCCGCTGTCAGGTCGCCTGGCGACGCAGAAATGCGGGGATGTCGAGCTGGTCGTCATCGCTCGGATGAGCGACCGGCGCGGCCCGGCCGTGAACGTCGAGTCCCTGCGGACCGCCCCGCTTCGCGAACTCGGAGACCTGCTCGCCGCGTGATTCGGCGGGCCGCTGCCGCACCGGCGGCCGCTCGGCTGCCGGCCGTTCGGCCGGGGCACGTCGCACCGGCTGCTCCGCACGCACCTCTTTCTGCGGCTCCTGCTCCGGCTCGTCCTCGCGCCGTCCGAGACCGACGGCGGCGAGGCGCTGCAGCAGGGTCAGGCGCCGCTTCTCCGGATGCTCGGCCTCCGGCAGATCACCGCGGCGGGCGCGGTACTCGTTCTGGCCGGGAACCGGCAGATCCTCGAAGGTCGGCATGCGCGGCGCCCGACTCGCCGGACGCTCGGGCTGCGGCGGGATGAACACCTTGGGCATGCTCTCGCCCGGCGCTGCGGCCGGCCGACCGGGCTCGGCAAACAGCGTGGGCTTCTGCGCCGCGGCGCGCATCGCGGCGTCGTCGTTGCGCGACGGCGTCAGGGCGGCAGCGACGGCGGCGGCTTCCGCGGCCTGCCGCTGCGCCGCCATCGCCGCCTGGGAAGCCGGCTGTGCGGCAGCCGGATGGAGCGGGGCGTCGGTCATTTCGGCGCGCTCGACGATGCGGGCATTGTCGGCCTTGAGCCGCTGCGCCAGCTCGGCGATGCGGCCTTCGTGGAATTCGGCCGACTTGGCCTCTGCCGACATGTTGGCGCGGCCGGGCGGAGCTGCCGCCGGCGCGGGCGGACGCGTCTGCACGGGCGGCGGCGCCTGGATCTGCGCATGGCCGGGCTGACGGGCGGCGACATTGGCGATGTCGACGCCGGTCGCCACCACCGAGACCCGGATGATGCCGTCGAGGCTCTCGTCGAAGGTGGCGCCGACGATGATGTTGGCGTCGGAATCGACCTCCTCGCGGATGCGGGTGGCCGCCTCGTCGACTTCGTAGAGGGTGAGGTCCTTGCCGCCGGTGATCGAGATCAGGAGGCCGCGGGCGCCGCGCATCGAGACGTCGTCGATGAGAGGATTGGAGATCGCCGCCTCGGCGGACCGCAGCGCGCGCTTCTCGCCGGAGGCCTCGCCGGTGCCCATCATCGCCTTGCCCATCTCGCGCATGACGGCGCGGACGTCGGCGAAGTCGAGGTTGATGAGACCTTCCTTGACCATCAGGTCGGTGATGCAGGCGACGCCTGAGTAGAGCACCTGGTCGGCCATCGCGAAGGCGTCGGCGAAGGTGGTCTTCTCGTTGGCGACCCGGAACAGGTTCTGGTTCGGGATGATGATCAGCGTGTCGACGCTCTTCTGCAGCTCGGCGATGCCGGATTCGGCAAGCCGCATCCGCCGCTGGCCTTCGAAGTGGAACGGCTTGGTGACGACGCCGACGGTGAGGATGCCGAGTTCGCGTGCGGCGCGCGCCACCACCGGAGACGCCCCGGTTCCGGTTCCGCCGCCCATGCCGGCGGTCACGAACACCATGTGGGCCCCGGTCAGGTGGTCGCGGATCTCGTCGAGCACCTCTTCGGCTGCGGTGCGGCCGACATCCGGCTGAGAGCCGGCGCCCAATCCCTCGGTCGCCTGCACGCCCATCTGGATGATGCGCTCGGCGCGCGACATGGTCAGCGCCTGGGCGTCGGTGTTGGCGACGACGAAATCGACGCCCTGCAGCCCGGCATTGATCATGTTGTTGACGGCGTTGCCGCCCGCGCCGCCGACTCCGAAGACGGTGATCCGCGGCTTCAATTCGCGGATGTCGGGAATCTTCAAATTGATGCTCATGGCTTGCCTCTTGAGTGCGCGGGCGGGATCGACCGCCGAGTGTCGCCGGCCGGGCCGCGGCCAGTTCGTGTTGTCCTGTGGTCCATTGTCAGAAGCTTTCGCGAAGCCATCGTCCGACCCGAGCGATGTAGCCGCCGGTCCCTGCTGCCGATTGTTGCCGCATGTGGCGCGGTTCGTAGTGTTCGTGCTGTGCCGCCTGGGGATAGACGAGAAGGCCGCAGGCCGCGGCGAAGGCCGGTCCCTTGGCAGCTTCCGGCAGGCCCGAAATCCCGAGCGGCCGGCCGACCCGGACCGGACGACCGAGGATCTGCATTGCGAGATCCGGTAGCCCGGTAAGCTGGCATGCGCCCCCGGTGAGGATCACCCGGCCGCGCGGTTCCGACGCGAACGGCGAGGCGGCCAGGCGGTCGCGCAGGATCTCGAGGATTTCCTCGACCCGCGGCTTGATGATGCGCGTCAGCGCCGCGCGCGAGACCGACCGTGCCGGTTCACGCTCATCGCCGCTCAGCGCCGTCACCTTGATCATGTCCCGCTCATCCGCTGCCCCGGCCAATACACTGCCATAGAGCGTCTTGATTCGCTCGGAATCGTGCACGCTGGTGTTGAGGCCCCGCGCGATGTCAAGCGTCACATGGCGGCCGCCGAGGGCGAATCCGTCGGCGTGGATGAAGCGACCATCCGCGAATACCGCCACCGAAGTGGTTCCCGCGCCCATGTCGATCACCGCGGCGCCGAGGTCGGCCTCGTCGTCGGCGAGGGTGGCGAGGCTCGCCACATAGGGGCCGGCGACCAGGGCTTCGATCACGAGATGGCAGCGCTCGACCGCCAGCATCAGGTTGCGGGCCGGGGCGAGGTCGGTGGTGACCACATGCATGCTTACGCCGAACCGCGAGGCCAGCATGCCGCGCGGATCCCGCACGCCCTTGGCATCGTCGAGGATGTAGCCGACGGGCAGCGAATGCAGCACGACGCGGCCGTCGCGGACCGCCTGGCGGCCGCCGGCGGCGAGCACCCGGGAGATGTCCTTGTCGGTGACGTTCGCCCCGTTCAGCGGAATTTCCGCGGTCAGGAGATCGCTCGCCATGCGTCCCGACGACATCGAGACGATGACCGACTCGACCTGGCATTTCGCGTTGCGCTCGGCGAGGTGGACCGCATAGCGCACGGCCTCCTCGGCCTCGGCGAGATCGATGACGGTGCCGGCCTTCATGCCGCGGGATTCGGTGTGGCTGAAACCGATGACCTCGACGGCGTGGGTGCGGCGCCGCAGCACCTCCTGAGGCGGCCGCGGTTTGAGCCGCGCGATCAGGCACGCGATCTTGTCGGTTCCGACGTCGACCGCCGCGATCAGCGCCGTGCGTTTCGGCGCCACCGGCTTCATCTTCGGGGTAAGGCCGTAATTGAGAGGGCTCATGCGTTGCCGCCCTTGGTCTTCTGTTGCTTCTTCTTCGCGGCTTCGTCACGCGCCTGCGCGGCGGTGTCGGAGAGCTGCACCGTGACGCGGTCCGACAGCCTGAAGTCGACGACGGTGATGTCGCGGCTCGACAGCTTGGCGCTGCGTTCGAGCGCGGCCAGCTGATCGAGCGCCTTATCGACCTCGAACTCCGGCAGCCGCACGTCGATCCCGTTGGCGAGCCATAGATTCCAGCGCCGCTCCGCGACCAGGACGGCGGCGCGCATATGGCCGCGCAGCTCCGGGAAACGATCGAGCAGGGCGAGGAATTCCTTGGCCCGCAGTTCGGCGCCGGTGCCCACCACGAGCGGCAGGCCGGCGTAGGGCGCCGCCACGTAGGGCTCGAGCACGGTTCCGTCGCCGGCGATCACGCCGACGCGGCCGGCCTTCTGCCACAGCGCGAACGGCTCGCGCTCGGTGATCGAGATCACCAGGCGGTCCGGCAGGAGCTTCTGCACGGTCGCTTCGGCGATCCAGGGATTGGTCTTGAGGCGGGCGCGGGCGTCGGCGACGTCGAAGAACAGGAGCGAGGCCCGCCCGGTCACGCCGGCGGTCGCCAGAATCTCCTCGCGGTTGAGGTGATGCTGCCCCGACAGCGCGACCTGCGAGATGTTGAAGCCGACCACGTTCGCCGCCATGTCGCGGACGTCGCGCAGGAAATCGAGCACGGTGTCGACGTGGCCGCCGCGCACGGCGCCGTAGCCGGCGCTCATGGCGATGATGGCGACGGAAGCGGCGAGCCCGGCGCGCCGCGGCAGCCGCGCCACGCGCTCGGCGACGCGATCGAACCAGCGGTCGATCGCCTCCCGCCGCGACAGCGGCCCCATCATCCGCACCCCACCGCGGCCGCGCCCGCCGGCACGGCGGCGCCCCGAAACGGCTCTCGCTGACCCGGCCCCCGCCGGTTGCGAAGACCCGGTTCCGTTCAGCGATCCAGCGCGGCGTCCTCCACCATCCATGAGACCAGCTCTTCGAAAGGGATACCCGCGTAAGCCGCGAGTTCCGGCACAAGCGACGTTTCGGTCATGCCTGGCTGTGTGTTGACCTCGAGGCAAACCAAGCCCTCGGTCCCCTCCATGCGGTCGTCGAAACGAAAGTCCGCACGGCTCACGCCCCTGCACCCGAGCGCCTTATGCGCCTGGACTGCCAGTCTTCGGACTTCTTGGTAAACATTTGGTTTAAGAGGTGCCGGAAGCAGGTGTTTAGAGCCTCCGGGAGCGTATTTTGCTTCGTAGTCGTAAAATTGCACCGTCGGAACGATCTCGATGACGCCGAGCGCCAGCTCCCCCATCACCGCGCAGGTGAGTTCCTTGCCGGCGATGTAGCGTTCGCACAGCAGCCGCTCGCCATAGCTCCAGTCCGGCCGGCTGAGCTCCTGCGGCGGATGCTCATGGGCTTCGGTGACGATGAAGACGCCGACGCTCGAGCCTTCGGCGATCGGCTTGATGACGTAGGGTCGCGGCAGCGGATGCGCTTTCGCCGCCTGTTCGCGCGACACCACGAGGCCCTGGGGCACCGGCACGCCGGCATCGGCCATCGCCACCTTGGCAAAGTCCTTCTGCATCGCCAGCGCCGAGGCGAGCACGCCGGAATGGCTATAGGGGATCTGGAGGATCTCCAGGATGCCCTGGATGGTGCCGTCCTCGCCGGGGCGGCCGTGGAGAACGTTGAGCGCGACGTCGGGGTGGAGGTTCGATAGCACCGTCGGGATGTCGCGGCCGACGTCGACGCGGGTGACCCGATAGCCCCGGCGCTCCAGCGCACCTGCGCAGGCGGCACCCGAGCGCAGCGAGACCTCGCGTTCGGCGGACCAGCCGCCCATGAGAACGGCGACGTGCTTGGTGGTCGTCATCAGCTATCCCCCAGCAAAGAATTCCGTCGCCCGCCAACGCAGGCAACTCACGCGCTACGCTTTTACCGCCCTGCCGCCTCGCGCGGAACGGCCGACGCCACCCGACTTGGGCCGCGGCGAACCGCTTCGGCACGTCGGCTTGCCGCGGCCATTACCACGGCGCGCGAAATATTCGCGGCTTCATGCCGTCATGCCGCGACGCCGATCCGCTTGATCTCCCAGTCCAGGACGACGCCGGAGGTCTCCTTCACCCGGGCGCGCACCGTCTCGCCCAGGGCTTCGATATCGGCCGCGGTGGCGGTCCCGAGGTTGATCAGGAAGTTGCAATGCATGGTGGAGACCTGGGCGCCGCCGACCTGAAGGCCGCGGCAGCCGGCGGCGTCGATCAACTGCCAGGCCTTGTGACCCGGCGGGTTCTTGAAGGTCGAGCCGCCGGTGCGGCTCTTGATCGGCTGCGTCGCCTCGCGGCTCTCGGTGATCTTGTCCATTTCCGCGGCGATCGCCGCGGGGTCGCCGGGCCTGCCTTGAAAAACCGCCTCGGTGAAGATCACGTCCTCGGGCGCGCCGCAGTGGCGGTAGGTGTAGTGCATCTCGGCATTGCCGAAGCTGACGATCCGGCCGGCGCGGTCGACGCCACGCGCGAGCACGAGCACGTCCTTGGTCTCGCCGCCATAGGCTCCGCCGTTCATGCGCAACGCGCCGCCGATCGAGCCCGGGATGCCGCGCAGGAACGACAGGCCGGCGATCGAGGCCTCCTGGGCGGCGCGCGCGACCTTGACGTCCGGCACCGCGGTGCCGGCCCGCACGCGGTGCTCGCCCTCGACAATGATTTCGGCAAAGCCGCGGCCGAGCCTGATCACCACGCCGGCGACGCCGCCGTCGCGCACGATGAGGTTCGACCCGAGCCCGACGACCGTGACCGGCACGTCGGCGGGAAGCCGCGCCAGCAGATAGGCGAGGTCCTGCTCGTCCTGCGGCGAGTACAGCACCTGCGCCGGGCCGCCGACCCGGAACCAGGTGAGTTCGGCCAGCGGCTGGTTGGCGATGAGCCGCCCCCGCAGGTCCGGCATTCGCGCGCGCAGATCGGGAACGAGGTCGGGGAAGGTCATGCGCACCCGTTCAGTTGAAAACCATCGGCGTTTCTTGCCGCATCGCCCGTGCTATATTTACTTCATGATGATCAAGACGCTCAGAGATGTCGTTCGCCAGGCGGAAACCTGGCCTCCTGAAGACCAGGAGGAACTGGCGGAATATGCCCGCGAAATCGAAGCGCGGCGTACCGGTGTCTACGTCATGTCCGACGACGAGCGCGAGGCCGTGCGAAGAGGTCTCGCCGAGGCCGATCGCGGAGAGTTCGTGTCCGATGAAGCGGTGGCGGAAGCGGACAAACGTCACGCGCGATGAGAGTTCGCTTTTCGCGGCAAGCTTTCGCCGATCGCGAACGGATTTCTGAATATCTTCACGCCCGCTCCCCAAGCGGTGCTCGCAATGTCCTCGCGAGCATCCGCGTAGCGATCGCGCAATTGGCCGATCAACCTTACAGCGGCTATCAAACGGACGAACCCGAGGTTCGGGTGAAGTTCGTCGTTCGCTACCCGTATAAAATCTTTTATCGGGTTCGCGAAGACGTGGTCGAGATCGCACACATTCGCCATACATCACGGCGCCCCCGGTCCGGTATCCGCTAGCCTCACTCCGCCGCGCCCAGCGCGTCGAGCTCTCCCGGCAGCGCATAGGCCCATTGGGTGATGTTGCCGGCGCCGAGGCAGACCACGTAGTCGCCGGGGCGGGCGATGCCCTTGACCACCGATGCCAGCTGCGGCGCCGCTTCGAGCGCGATCACGTTGCGGTGGCCGCGTGCCCGCAGGCCGGCGACCAGGCCGTCGCGGTCGGCGCCAGGAATCGGCGCCTCGCCGGCCGAATAGACGTCGGCGACGACCACGGCGTCGGCGTCGTTGAAGCAGGTGCAGAACTGCTCGAACAGCGAGTGCAGGCGGGTGTAGCGGTGCGGCTGCACCACCGCGATGACCTGCCCCACGGTCGATTCCCGCGCCGCCTTGAGCACGGCCGCGATCTCGACGGGATGGTGGCCGTAGTCGTCGATCACGGCGATGCCGTTCGAGCTGCCGGTCCGGGTAAAGCGCCGGCGCACCCCGCCGAAGCCCTCGAGCGCGCTGCGGATCTGCTCGTCGGAGATGCCGAGGTCGCGGGCCACCGCGACCGCCGCGGTCGCGTTGAGCGCATTGTGGCGGCCGGGCATCGGCAGCGTCAGGTTATGGATGGTGTGGACCTCGGTTCCGGCACGGTCGCGGAACACGATGGAGAAGCGCGAGCGGCCGTCGGCATGCTCGAGCCCGACCAGCCGCACGTCGGCCTGCGGGTTCTCGCCATAGGTGACGATGCGGCGGTCGGCGATGCGGCCGACCAGGATCTGCACCACCGGGTGGTCGGTGCACATCACCGCGAAGCCGTAGAACGGCACGTTCTCAACGAACGCCTGGAACGCCGCCTGCACCGCCTCGTAGGTCTGGAAATGGTCGAGGTGCTCGGGATCGACATTGGTGACGATCGCGATGTCGGCTGGCAGCTTGAGGAAGGTGCCGTCGGATTCGTCGGCCTCGACCACCATCCATTCGCCGGCGCCGAGCCGGGCATTGGTGCCGTAGGCGTTGATGATGCCGCCGTTGATGACGGTGGGGTCGAGCCGCCCGGCGTCGAGCAGCGTGGCGACGAGCGAGGTCGTCGTCGTCTTGCCGTGGGTGCCGGCGATGGCGACGCAGCTCTTGAGCCGCATAAGCTCCGCCAGCATCTCGGCGCGCCGCACCACCGGCAGCCGCAGCGCCCGCGCGGCGACGAGCTCGGGATTGTCGCGCTTGATCGCCGAGGACACCACCACGACATGGGCGCCGTCGACATTCGCCGCGGCGTGGCCGACCACCACCTTGATGCCCTTGTCGCGCAGCCGCTTGACGTTGGCGCTTTCGGCGACGTCGGAGCCCTGGACCGTATAGCCGAGATTGGCGAGCACCTCGGCGATGCCGCTCATGCCGATGCCGCCGATCCCGACGAAATGGACCGGACCGATGTCGCGCGGCAATTTCATGGTGTCGCCCCCGTCATGTGCCCAAGGCCGCCCCCGAATCAGCCCTTCCCGGCCGAAGAACCCCAGACCGCGGCCGGTTGTCAACCTGGGGGGTCAGGCTTTTGCAGGAACCTGGATTCCGGCGACCTTCATCACGAGGTCGGCGAGGCGGTCGGCGGCATCGAGGATGCCCTGCCCGCGCGCTGCTGCCGCCATCGCGGCGAGCTTTTCCGGCTCCCCGGCGAGGCGGGCGATCTCGCCGGCCAGGCGCTCGGAGGTGAAGCGCGACTGGTCGAACATGATCGCGCCGTTGACCTTCTGCAGCCGGTCGGCATTGGCCTTCTGGTCCTGGTCGAGCGCGTGCGGCAGCGGCACCAGGATGGCGGGCCGGCCGATGGCGGCGAGCTCGGCAACCGTCGAGGCGCCCGACCGCGACACCACGAGATGGCTCGCCGCCATGCGCCGCGGCAAGTCGGGAAAGAAGGCCTCGACGTCGGCGGCTACGCCCATGCGCGCATAGGCGCCGCGCACCCGCTCGAGATCCTCGTCGCGGGCCTGCTGGGTGACGTGGAGACGTGCGCGGATCGCCACCGGCACCAGCTCCATGGCGCTCGGCACGATGTCGGCCATGATGCGGGCGCCCTGGCTGCCGCCGAAGGCGAGCACGCGAAATGCGCCGCTGGCGTCGGGATAGGGCGTTTCCGCCGCTTCCACCACCATCGGCCGCACCGGGTTGCCGGTGTGCACGGCCTTGGCGGCGAGCCGCGCGTCGTGGTCGAGGACGCCCGGAAAGCTCGTCGCGATGGTGCGCACCCGCCCGCTGAGGAGGCGGTTCGCCCGTCCGAGCACGGCGTTCTGCTCGTGGACCAGGGTCGGGATTCGGCGCAGCCAGGCGGCCATCACCGGCGGGATCGTAGGATAGCCGCCGAAGCCGATCACCGCCGCCGGCCGCACCTCGCGCATCAGGCCGAGGCCGGCGATGACGCCCTTCGCCAGCACGGCGGTGGTGCGCGCGACGGCGAGCGGGTTGCGCCCGCGGAAGGTGTCGCTCGGAACGATATGGGTGGCACGGGCCGGGAATGCACCGCCATAGCGGGTCGCCCGTTCGTCGGTGGCGAGGTCGACGGCGACGCCGCGCTTCGCCAGCGCGACGGCCAGCGCCTCGGCGGGAAACAGATGCCCGCCGGTCCCGCCCGCTGCCACTACGACGAGAGGCGCGGCGCAAGCCGGCGTCGCACCATTGCCGATCGACATCAGGCCGGGCTCCCGGCCAGCACGGCGCCCGGCGCCGTCATCAGCGTGGCGCGCGGCCGTTCGCGGGTGAAGGCCAGCAGCATTCCCATGCCGTAAGCGAGAGAGATCATCGATGAGCCGCCATAGGAGATAAAGGGCAGCGTCATCCCCTTGGCAGGGATGAGCGCGAGGTTGACCGACATATTGATCGCCGATTGTGCCCCGAACAAGATGGCGAGCCCCGCCGTGGCGAAGCGGGCGAACGGATCTTCGTTGTGCATGGCCTTGTGGAGCGCCCGCAGCACGATGAAGGCGAACAGGCCGACCAGGACGAGACAGAGCACGATGCCGAACTCCTCCGCCGCCACCGCGAACACGAAGTCGGCATGGGCGTCGGGCAGGATGCGCTTGACGGTCCCCTCGCCCGGCCCCCGGCCGAGCCAGCCGCCACGGATAAACGATTCGACCGCGGTGTCGACCTGAAAGGTATCGCCGGAGGATGGGTCGAGGAAGCGTTTGATGCGGGCGGCCACGTGGGGAATGGTCGTGTAGGCGACGCCGAGGCCGAGCACGGCGGTGCCGCCGAGACCGATCACCCAGATGAACCGCATCCCGGCCATGAAGAACAGCGCGCCCCAGACGAGCGCCGACAACATGGTCTGGCCGAAATCAGGCTGCAGCACGAGGATGCCGATGACGCCGAGGAGCAGCAGCAGGCACAGGCTGGTCGCCGGCACGTCGAGCTTGCGCGAGGATTCGGCGAACAGCCACGCGACCAGCACCACGAACGAGGGTTTGAGGAACTCGGACGGCTGGATGTTGACCCCGAGCAGCACGATCCACCGCCTCGCGCCCTTCACCTCGGCACCGACGAAGAGCGTCGCGATGACCATGGCGAAGCTCACCGCGAAGACGACGAGCGCCACCCGGCGCAGCTGGCGCGGCGACAGAAACGAAGTCACCAGCAGGACGATGACGGTCGGGATCAGGTAGAAGATATGGCGGTTGACGAAGTAGAACGGGTCGAGCCCGATGCGCGCCGCGACCGGCGGGCTTGCCGCGAGCGACAGGATGACGCCGCCGAGCATGATCGCGCCCAAGGCCGCGAGCATCAGGCGGTCGACGGTCCACCACCATGCGGAAAACGGCGTGCGTTCGGCGCGCGAAACCATCGGCGGGCTCCTTCCGGGCTCAGCCTCCCAGTCCTGCCCAAAGATGGTTTCCAGCCTGTTAAGAAATCGAATCGCGTCGTCTTAAAATTGCTGCGACGGCTCGCGTCCGCGAGGCACCGCGACGCCGGGCAGTTTGCGGACGAGGTCGCGGAAGGCATTGCCGCGGATCTCGAAATTGGCGAATTGATCGTAGGACGCGCAGGCCGGCGACAGCAGCACCACGGCATTTGCGAGCCCGGACGCCTCGGCGTCCCGTGCCGCTTCGGCAACCGCACGGTCGAGCGTTTCGCTGACGGCAAACTCCGCCTTGCCCTTGAGGGTCACCGCGAAGTCCGGAGCCGCCTCGCCGACCAGATAGGCCTTGCGGATACGCGGGAAGAACCCGGCCAGCGGCATGATCCCGCCGGACTTCGGCTTGCCGCCGGCAATCCAGAAGATGTCGTCGAAGCAGGCGAGCGCCTGGGCGGCCGAATCCGCATTGGTCGCCTTGGAATCGTTGATGAACAGCACCGTGCCCTTGCGGCCGACCTCCTCCATGCGATGGGCGAGGCCGGGAAACGAATAGAGGCCGGCCTGGATGGTCTTGAGGTCGAGGCCGAGCGCCAGGGCCGCGGCCGCGGCACAGGCGGCGTTCTGGGCGTTGTGGCGGCCGCGCAGCGCGCCCGCCCCGCTCAGCCGTGAGATCTCGGTCGCGGTGCCGCCGGTCGCCTGCAGGATGCGGTCGTTCTCCGCGTAGATGCCGTAGGCCAGCGGCTGGCGGACCGACACCCGCACCACGCGCTGACCGGCGCGCTCGGCGCGATCGGCGATGCCGCGGCACCACCCATCGTCGACCCCGACCACCGCGGTGCCGCCCGGCTGGACGCCGGAGATGAGGCGGGACTTGACCGTGGCGTAGTTGTCCATCGTGCCGTGGCGATCGAGATGGTCCTCGGACAGATTGATGAGGATGCCGATCGAGGGATCGAGCCCCGGCGCGAGGTCGATCTGGAACGACGAGCATTCGATCACGTGGATACGCCCCATCCGCGGCGGCTCCAGCGAGAGGATCGCGGTGCCGATGTTGCCGCCGAGCTGGGTGTCATAGCCCGCCGTCTCCGCAAGATGGGCGATCAGCGCCGTGGTCGTCGACTTGCCGTTGGTGCCGGTGATGGCGACGAAGGGGGCGTCCGGCGCGTGGGCGCGCCGTTCGCGGCAGAACAGCTCGATGTCGCCGATGACCGGAACCGCCATGGCGCGGGCGAGCCCCACCGACCAGTGCGGCGCCGGATGGGTGAGCGGCACGCCGGGCGCGAGCACCAGCGCGGCGATCCTCGACCAGTCGAGCTGGCGCAAATCAGCGGTCGGAATTCCTGCGCCGGTCGCCTTTTCGATGCGGGCGTCGCTGTCGTCCCAGCCCACGACGTCGGCGCCGCCGGCAAACAGCGCGCTCGCCGCGATCAGTCCGGACTCGCCGAGCCCGAACACGGCGACTTTCTTCCCGGCGAAGGTGGTGATCGGGATCATGGTTTTGGCTCGGCGGATTGGGCTCGAAGAATTGGGCTCGGAGAATTTGGCTCGGAAGATCGGGCTCGGAAGATCGGGCTCGACGGACTGGGCTCGAACTCAGGTCGTTCGGAAGCGACGGCGCTACCGCAATTTCAGGGTGGACAGGCCGGCGAGCGCGAGCACGACGGCGATGATCCAGAACCGGATCACGATCTGCGGCTCGGTCCAGCCGAGCTGCTCGAAGTGATGATGGATCGGCGCCATGCGGAACACGCGCTTGCCGGTCAATTTGAACGAGACCACCTGCACGATCACCGACACCGCCTCGAGCACGAACAGGCCGCCGATGATGCCGAGCACGACCTCGTGCTTGGTGATGACGGCGACGGTGCCGAGAAGGCCGCCGAGCGCCAGCGATCCGGTGTCGCCCATGAAGATCGACGCCGGCGGCGCGTTGAACCACAGAAAGCCGAGACCGGCCCCGAGGATCGCGCCGCACAACACCGCGAGTTCGCCGGCGCCGGCGACGTAGTTGACCTGCAGGTAATCGGCGAACACCGCGTTGCCGATCGCCCAGGCGATCGCCGCGAAGCTTGCGGTGGCGATCATCACGGGAACGATGGCGAGGCCGTCGAGGCCGTCGGTCAGGTTGACGGCATTCCCGGCCCCGACCACGATGAAGGCGCCGAACACCACGAAGAACCAGCCGAGGTCGACCACCGCGTCCTTGAGGAACGGAAACGCGACCGACGTCGCCATCGGGGCGCGGCCGATCATGGTGATGATGAGGCAGGCGCTCGCCGCGATCGCGAATTCGAGCAGCAGCCGGGTGCGGCCGGAAAAGCCGGCATGGGTCTGCTTGGTCACCTTGAGGTAGTCGTCGTAGAAGCCGATCAGGCCGAAGCCGAGGGTCACGCCGAGCACGATCCAGACGTAGGGATTGCGCGGGTTTGCCCACAGCGCGGTCGAGACCACGAGGCCGGACAGGATCATCAGCCCGCCCATGGTCGGCGTTCCGACCTTGGTGATGAGGTGGGATTTCGGCCCGTCGGCGCGGATCGGCTGCCCCTTGCCCTGCTTGAGCCGCAGCTTGGCGATGATGCTCGGGCCAAACAGGAACACGAAGATCAGGGCGGTGACGACCGCGCCCCCGGTGCGGAAGGTGATGTAGCGAAAGACGTTGAACACCGAAACCGTATCGGAAAGCTCAGCCAGCCAATAGAACATGCAATCAGCCCCGCGCGCGCGCCGGTTCGGAGGCGCTGTCAGTATGGTGGCGCACCAGCGCCTTCACAATCGCTCCCATCCGCGAGCCGGCGGACGCCTTGACCATGACGGCGTCGCCGCCGCGCACCGCCGCGAGAACCTGGGGTTCGAGCTCGGCCGCGCTCTTCGCATAGCCGCCCCGGCTCGCCGAGGGAAGGGCCTGCCACAGCGACGCCATCAGCGGACCGGCGCAAAACACGAGATCGATCTCGTTCTCGCCGATCGGGTCGATGAGGCCGCGATGCAGCTCGGTCCCGGCCGGGCCGAGTTCCAGCATGTCGCCGAGCACGGCGATGCGCCGCCCCTCGGATCCGAGCGGCGCCTGGCCGAGCAGCGCCAAGGCGGCGCGCATCGAGGTCGGATTGGCGTTGTAGCTCTCGTCGATCAGGAGCGCTTCGCCGTCCGGCAGTTCGAGCGTGATGCGGGTGCCGCGGCCGGCGGCCGGAGCCTGGTGCACCAGCGCGAGCGCGGCGCGGGCGAGGTCGGCGCCGCACAGGCTCGCCGCCGCCAGCACCGCGAGCGAATTCATCACCAGATGCCGCCCGGGCGCTCCGATCTTGTAGGCGACGGGTACGCCGAGGATGTCGGCATCGACCGTCGAACCGGTCGGCTGCAGGGCGCATTTGAGGAGCCGCGCATCGGCCTGCGCATTCTCCCCGAATGAAACGACGCGGGCGCCCGCCGCGTCGGCATGATCCGCGAGCCGCAGGTAATGCGGATTGTCGTGATTGATGACCGCGACACCACCCGGTTCGAGCCCGAGGAAGATTTCCGCCTTGGCGTCGGCAATCGCCTCGACGGAGGCGAAGAACTCGAGATGAACCGGCTCCACCGTTGTGACGATGGCGACGTGCGGACGCACCAGGCGGGTGAGCGGCGTGATCTCGCCGGCGTGGTTCATGCCGATCTCGAACACGGCGAAACGCGCCGACTGCGCGAGCCGCGCGAGCGAGAGGGGCACGCCCCAATGATTGTTGAACGAGGCCGCCGATGCATGGGTCTCGCCGTCCGCCGACAACGCGAGGGCAAGCGCCTCCTTGGTCGAGGTCTTGCCCACCGATCCGGTGACGGCGACGATCCTGGCCGTCGAGCGCGCCCGCGCCGCCGCCGCGAGATCGCGCAGCGCGGCGAGCACGTCGTCGACGGCGACGAGCGGCGCGTCGGGCCCGATGGCGCTCCGCAGGGCCGCCGACCGGTCGCGGCCGACCACGGCGAGGCCGCCGCCGGCCTCGAGCGCCGCCGCGGCGAAGTCATGCCCGTCATGGACGTCGCCCTTGATGGCGAAATAGGCCTCGCCCGGACGGATGGTACGGCTGTCGATGGAAATCCCGGTGATCTCCGCCGGCAGCGCCCCCGATCCGGTGCCACCCGTGGCCGCCTCGATCGCCTTCGTCGTCCACAACGCAGTCATCCGCCCGCCTCGGTTGCAAGAGCCGTCGCCACCGCCTCATGGTCACTGAAAGGAACGATTTTGTGGCCGATGATCTGGCCGGTCTCGTGGCCCTTGCCGGCGATCAGCAGGACGTCGCCCGGCGCGAGATCGGCGATCGACCGGCGGATCGCCTCGTTGCGGTCGGGAATTTCGCCGGCGCCCGGCGCCGCCGCCAGGATCGCGGCGCGAATCGCGGCCGGGTCCTCGCTGCGCGGATTGTCGTCGGTGACGATGACGCGGTCCGCCTGCTCGGCGGCGATGGCGCCCATCAGCGGCCGTTTGCCGACGTCGCGGTCGCCGCCCGCGCCGAACACCACGACGAGGCGACGACCCACATAGGGCCGCAGCGCCTCCAGCGCCTTGGCGAGCGCATCGGGCTTGTGGGCGTAGTCGACGAAGATCGGCGCGCCAACCCGGCTGCCGACCAACTCCAGCCGGCCCTTGGCGCCGACCAGGCCTTCGAGCGCCCCGAACACCGCCACGGGATCGCCGCCGGCCGCCAGCGCCTGTCCGGCGGCGACGAGGGCATTCTCCACCTGGAACGCGCCGACCAGCGGCAGCCTCACATGATGCGTCCGGCCGGCATAGGCGATGGCGAGATGCTGGGAGAAGCCGTCGATGGTGCAGTCGAGGAGGCGGACGTCGCGTGCCGCCCGTCCGACCTCGATGACTTCGACGCCACGCCGGCGCGCCCGCGCCGCGACCTCCGGCGCCAATTCGCTGTCGACCGCGACGACCGCGGTGCCGTCGCGCCGCAGAAGGCGCTCGAACAGGATCATCTTGGCCTCGAAATAGGCCTCGATGGTGCCATGGTAGTCGAGGTGGTCGCGACTGATATTGGTGAAGCTCGCGATGCCGATCCGCACGCCGTCGAGACGATGCTGGTCGAGCCCGTGGGACGACGCTTCGAGGGCGAGATGGGTCACGCCTTCGCGGGCAAGGTCGTCGAGAGTGCGTTGCAGCTCGACCGGGTCCGGCGTGGTGAGCGAGCCGTAGATCTCACGGGTCGGCGTCACCACCCCGACGGTGCCGATGCTCGCGGCCGCATGGCCGAGCCGTGCCCACACCTGCCGGGTGAACGCCGCCACCGACGTCTTGCCGCTGGTGCCGGTGACGGCGGCGATGGTCTCGGGCTGGCGCGGAAAGAGCTTCGCGGCAGCGAGCGCCAGCGCGCGGCGGACATTGGCGACCTCGACGAAAGCGACGCCGTCGGGCAGCGGCTCCGGCGGCGCGCGCTCCGCCATGACGGCGGCGGCGCCGGCGGCGAGCGCCTGGGGCAGGAAGGCCAATCCGTCGGCCTTGGTGCCCGGCACCGCCGCGAACACAAAGCCGGGCTCGATCTTGCGGCTGTCGGCGGTGATGCCGCGAATGTCGAGCCCGCCGAACCGCGGTTCGCAGCGGGCGTCATCGGTCAAGAGGGTGCGAAGCTGCATCAGGCCTGCCGGATGGTCTCCAGGGGCGGGAATCACCCCGCCTCAGTATGCCATGGATCGGCGGTTGAAAAATCGGTCGGAAGGCGAATCGCGCGGACCCAGGCCGGTAGGGCCGCGTTCCCGCCCCGGCTTACCGCGCGTCCTTCATGGAAGCCAGGATCAGCCGGTCGGCCGGCGGAAGGTCGAAGCGCGGCTCGATGCCGAGCAGCGGCGCAATGCGCTCGATCACCTTGGCCGCCACCGGCACCGCGTTCCAGCCCGAAGTGGCGAAGCCGTGGGTTTCCGGAATGGCCTGCGGTTCGTCGAGCATGATGAGCAAGAGGAAGCGCGGCTGATCCGCCGGCAGGACGGCCATGAAATCGGTCATCAGCCGGTTCTTGGAGTAGCGCCCGTTGACCACCTTTTCGGCGGTACCGGTCTTGCCGCCGACATAGAAGCCCTTCACGTCGGCCTTGGTCGCGGTGCCCTTCTCGGCGTTGAGGCGCATGAGATAGCGCATCGCGGCGCTGGTCTCCGGCTTGACCACGCGCTTGGCGAGCGCCATCGCGTCGCTCTGGCTGCGCTTGAGGAAAGTGGGCGGAATCAGCAAGCCGCCGTTGAGCAAGGCGGCAACGCCCATCACCGACTGCAGCGGCGCGACCGAGAGGCCGTGCCCGAACGCGATGGTCACCGTATTGAGCTCGCCCCAGCGCTTGGGAACGATCGGCTCGGCACTCTCCGGCAATTCGGTGCGCAGCCGGTCGAGCTGGCCGACCTTGCGCAGGAACGCCTTGTGCCCTTCGACGCCCACCGACAGGGCGACGCGCGCCGCGCCGACATTCGACGAATAGGTGAAGATCTCCGGCACCGTGAGCACGCGGTTCTGGGCGTGATAATCGCTGATGTTGAAATGGCCGTAGCGCAGCGAGCCGCGCGCGTCGAAACTCGAATTGAGCGTGACCTTGCCGGTGTCGAGCGCCATCGCGATCGTCAGCGCCTTGAAGGTCGAGCCCATTTCATAGACGCCGGTGGTCAGGCGGTTGATGCGGTTGGGATCGAGCGCCTCGCGCGGGTTGTTCGGATTGTAGTCGGGCTCCGACACCATCGCGACGATCTCGCCGGTGCGCACGTCGAGCACCAGGCCGGCGGCCGCCTTTGCCTTGAATTTGTCCCGCGCCTGCATGAGTTCGTCGCGCATGGCGTGCTGGACCCGCAGGTCGACGGCAAGCTCGATCGGCTGCTGCTCGTGGTCGATGGCGAAGCCGGCGCGATGCAGGTCGGCGAGGCCGCGACTGTCGAGCCACTTCTCCATGCCGGCGATGCCCTGATTGTCCACGTTGACGTGGCCGATCAGGTGCGACACCTCGTTGCCGTTCGGATAGACGCGCTTGTTCTCGTTCAAGAAGCCGACCCCGGGGATGCCGAGGCGATGGACCTCCTGCTGCTGCCGCGGCGTCACCTCGCGACGCAGCCACGCGAAACCGCGCTTGGAGCCGAGCCGGTCCCGCATTTCCGCGGTGTCGAGGTCGGGCATCACCGCGGTCAGCAGCTCGAGCGCCTCGTCGGGATCGATGATTCGCCGCGGTTCGGCGAACAGGGACGGCGCCTTGAGGTCGGTCGCGAGGATTTCCCCGTTGCGGTCGAGCAGGTCGGGCCGCGCCGTGGCGATCGCGTCGGTCACGGCGCCGTGGCGCGCCGCGCGGGTGTCCGGCACCACGGCGTAGAGCACGAGGCGGCCGGCGATGATCGCATAGATGACGGCAAATCCGACCATGGCGAGGCCGAGCCGCGCCCGCGCCTTGCGGGCACGGTCGACGTTGCGGCCGTAGAGCAGCGACTGGAACATGCGGCGGTGCCACGGCCCGCCCGGGGCCGCGGACGCCGGCTCGGCCTGGCCGGGGTCGCTCGATTGACCGGTCATCGTCGTCCCCCCGTTGCCGGAGCCGGCACGCTGCCGGTCGGCGTCTCCGTCGCGGCGGCGCCGGACCGGTCGAGCGCCATCACCTCGGCGGCAGCCGGCGCGGGCTCCGTCCGCTCCGGCAGGTGGTCGAGCCCTTCGATCTGGGCCGGGTCGAGCGGCTTGAGCGCCAGGAAGCGTTGGGCGAGCGCCTGGATGCGGGCGGGATTGTCGAGCTTCGCCCACTCCGCCCGCAGCGCCGCGATGCGCTCGCGCTCGTGCCGGATCTCGACGCCGAGCCGCGCCACCCGCTCCGCCTGGACCGCCGATTCGAACTTGATCTTGTAGACGTGGACCGCGGCGGCGACGAGCGAGGCGACGACGAGGAAATGGAGCAGGCGCATGATCAGCCTCCCCGCAGCTGCGGCGATGGCAGCGGCAGCGGCGCGTCCGCGGCGTCGCGCGGCGGCGCAGCGGTGCGGACCGCCGCCCGCAGCTTGGCCGATCGGGCCCGGGGATTGGCCGCGACCTCGGCGTCGCCGGCGACGACGGGGCGGCGGGTGACACGCTCGAAGGTCGCCGGCGCGACCGCGGTTTCGGGCAAATGGCGCGAGCCGCGCTCGGCGCCGCTGCGCGCGGCGAGGAAGGTCTTGACGATGCGGTCTTCCAGCGAGTGGAACGAGACCACCACCAGCCGTCCGCCGGGTTTGAGGATCCGCTCCGCGGCGGCGAGGCCGTCGGCCAACTGCGCCAGTTCGTCGTTGACGAACAGCCGCAGCGCCTGGAACGTGCGGGTCGCCGGATGGATGTCGCCAGGCCGGCCGTGAACCACGCGCGCGACGATGTCGGCGAGCGCACGCGTCGTCGTGATCGGCCGCTCGCTGCGCGCCGCCACGATGGCGCGCGCGACGGCGCGGGACCGACGCTCCTCTCCCAACAGGAATATGATGTCCGCGAGTTCGCGCTCCGAACGCTCCGCGACGACGTCGGCGGCGGACGGGCCGGTCACGCTCATGCGCATGTCCAGCGGTCCCTCGAAGCGGAAGGAGAAGCCGCGCTCGGCGGTGTCGAGCTGCATGGAGGACACGCCGAGATCGAGCACGACGCCGTCCACCGAATCCATCCCGAGGTCGTTGGCGATGCGGTCGAGGGCCGCGAATTCGCCCCGCACGACCGTCAAGCGGCCGGCGGCCGCAACCACCTGGGGTTGCGCTGCGGCGACCGCTTCGGGGTCGCGATCGATCCCCACGACCCCGGTTCCGGCAGCGGCGAGGATCGCCGCCGAATAACCCCCCGCCCCGAAAGTGCCGTCGATGTAAACGCCGCCGTCGCGGGGGGCGAGGTTTTCGACCACCTCGCTCAACAGCACGGGAACGTGGCGCGCCGTCTTGCCCGCCTCCGTGCCCTTTGCGTCCTGCCCAACCGGCCCGTGTGTCATTACCGCAGTCCCTGCCAGCCGATGGCGCACATGCGCCGCCGGCGCCGAATCGCGGATCGTCCCGGCGCCGCGCCCGCGCCACCCGGCGCCCCAGACGCAAGCGCTGACCCACCGCACCGATTCGCGGCCAACCCCATGTGATGAAAGAGAAGTTTTCTCGGCTGGGGCTGGCATTTGCATCGGCATGCGTCAATGAAACGATGGCTCCCGCCGGATGGCAGGCAAGCGTCTGAAACCTCTCCCATTAACGACGGTTAAACTTAAGGAATCGTTTCCGGCGGCGCGTCGGCCGGCACGGAATTGGCGGGCAGTCAGGTCCTGTTAACCTTATCTAAGGGAAACTTACTTTATGATGGGGTGTTGCAGACCGGTGTGTCCGGAATGCATCACCTGCGGAAATCCGCGGCGAAACCGCGGCACGCTCGATTTTCGAGCTTGCCCCCGACGCCGTCCCACGCGGTACAATGGTGTGATGGAAGCATTTCTACCCAACTCGAGACTTGTGCAACACGTCTCTCCCTCGCCCAACCACGGCCCCCGGGCTCCTGGCCTGCGTACCGACATCCTGTTGCTCCATTACACGGGCACGATCAGCACCGCGGCCGCGGTGAAACAGCTGTGTGACCCGGTCGCCCAGGTGTCGTCGCACTATGTGGTCGACGAGAGCGGCGAGATTTCCCAGCTGGTGGCTGAGGGGCGGCGCGCCTGGCATGCCGGCGTGTCGTCCTGGGAAGGCGAGACCGACATCAATTCGCGCTCGATCGGGATCGAGATCAGCAATGGCGGCCACGCGCTCGGCTACACCGAATTCCCGGATGCCCAGATCGACGCGGTGATCGCGCTCTGCCGCGACATCATCCGCCGCCATCGCATGCGGGCCGACCGCGTGCTCGCCCATTCCGACGTCGCCCCCGGACGCAAGATCGATCCGGGCGAAAAATTTCCTTGGGATCGCCTGTACCGCGCGGGCATCGGCATGTGGCTCGACCCGACCCCGCCGTCGCCGCCGGCGCTCGGGCCCGACGATCGCGGCGAGGCGGTCGCCGAACTGCAGGCGGCGCTCGCCCGCTACGGCTACGGGGTCAAACCCAGCGGGATCTACGACGAAACCACCGCGGCCGTGGTCGCGGCGTTCCAGCGCCACTTCCGCCGCGACCTGGTCGACGGACGCGCCGACCGCTCCACCGTCGATGCCCTGCAGGCGCTTCTCGCCATCCGCGACAGCGAGATCATGGCGCCGCGCAAGAAGGTCGCGCGGCGCTGAGCCGGCTCCGGTTGCGTTCCGTAATTATCATGACGCCAGAGGCACTATCGAATTTTCACCGCGTGGACGGATTTAAAAATGGAGCTGACGCTCGGGAGCCATCATCACGGTTGGGGCCGGGGGCTCAATTGATGCGGACAACATTCCGAGCCCGGCCCCTTTTAATCGAGGAGCCGGTTCTTTTTATCGAGGAGGCGGATTCTCACCCGAGAGCATTTCGCCGCCTCTAGTTGGGCAAAACTTCCCGAATGATTTTGAGGGGGCTTGTCACGATCGCTCCTGCCGAGTCTAACACGAAAGTACCTGCCCGCTCGACCGGAGTTCCTACGCCAGCGCCGCCGTCGCTGTGGGGAATCCGGTGCAACATGGCGGAATATCCGATGAAGCGATCATGATTCATATAACCGGTGGTCGGGATGTTTGAGACGTCGATGATCTCCACGTTCTGAGCGGCTGCTAAGGCCTGGACGGCGGGATCGGCGACATCAAGATTCCCGACGCGGCCGGTTGAATCCGCCAAGTGCGCAGATATGGAAAGTGCTTGATCGTCTTTTGATACCAGCAGCTTCATCGGTGGATTGAGTCGTCCGATGACCGCCATTTGGCTCCGGAATACGTTCACGTCGATGTCCGGGGCCGCCAGAGCGACGTAGTGCAATCGTTCAATGACCCTGTCCTTGCGCGACAGGCGCAATTGCCGCAATGCTTCTACGACCAGCCAAGCTCCCATACTATGACCAACGAGACCAATCTCGCCGATGCCTCGCATTTCTGCGACCAAGGTCAGAACATGCGCCAAGGAGTCTCGCGAATACGTTACGGCCTCTTTGTCGGCAACATAGCCGGTCACTGTTCCCTCGGAAGGCCACGCGAATAGAATTGGTGAAACGTCGCTGCCGCCATCGGCAACGAGCTGGGCCATGCGATAAAGAGATTCCTGGTAGTTGTAGTTATATCCGTGAACGAAGATGACGACCTCGCGCTTTGCGTTCGACCCCGCGGTATTGGATTGAACGGCGATTTTAAAGTCGTCTTCGGTCAAGGTGGCTTGGCTGACTACGGCAAAGCTCTCGGCAGGGTCGATCGCCCCGCTTCGAGGCCACTCGATTTCAAGTTGTCGATGAATCGGTGGGATCGAAATCGAGTATTTAACAAAGTTCAACTTCGGGGAGAGTCCCGAAGTGAAAACATTTTCGCCGGACGCGGCGCGTTGCCGCGTGGTCGCGACATAGACTGTAACGCGTCTGGCATCGGGCGCACTGTATTCGATAGGCGTGAGGACGCCCGGACCCGGGCGCGACGCGCAACTGGTGACCGTCAACGCAATCAAAATCGCCCCAGCAGCGCGCAACGGCGCGCGGTCCGGCCCCTTGATTTTCATGAAGAGAACAGCGGCACAGCCGCGGTATCGCGCTCGAATGTCGATTCGGCCCGACCCCGAAGGACCACCAAGTGTGCTAAAAGTTCCATTTCAAAAATGGCCCCCAACTCAATTTAGAGTGCGATCTAATATTTGTTGTCATTGTGGCGCCCCCAGAGTTCCCGTAGGTGGGCCAATAATTATATTTATATTGTGGTGGACACTCCTATGAAGCGCCAATGGTCCATGGGGTTTTCGGCGTGTTGATCGGGATGGTTCGTCAGCCGCACAGGCGATGCGAGAGATCATCACAGGCGTTCGATCTTCGCGCCGACAAGACGCATCTGTCCCTAGCGGGCGTCGGGGAACATTGAATGGAACCAATGCGGGGCGTAGGGGTTGGCTAAATGAAGGCCAAAAGCCTTGCATCAACACATCGTTGGCTGAGACGAAGCGGATCGGTCGTGAGAGCGATTTCGCCGAAGGCGGGCAACTCTCGACTTCACGGTTTGGGGTGGCTCACGGTTTGGATCTCGTCGGGTCAACCGCAGGGTCAATGCCCGGGGCTCAGCATTGGAACAGGAAGTAGAGAATGCGGAAAACCGTCAGGTTTCTGATCCCGCTTGCCTTGCTTAGCGCTTTGGGAGCCAATGCCGCCCTGGCAGAGTGTCAGATTGGCGATGCAAAACTGGAAGAGGCTATCCTCCAAAATCCGAAATTTCGAGGGCCCGCCAATCGCCAGAGTGTCCGCGACCTTCGTCGCCTGCGAGACGCAGCAATTACCCTCTGGTCCTACGGACGAGTAGAGGAATGCGAACGCCTCGTCGACAGCATCCGCGAGCTCATCGCGGAACCAAAAATGAGCATGCTGGGTGGGAACGACGAGGAGGACGCCGAAAAACAGATGTCTGCCGGCCAACCGATGGTTCGACGAGGCGCCACGGCTGGGCGCCGTGGCGAGAAGGGCGCGAAGCCGTTGGTGAGTATAGACAGTCTCGCGCCCGGCCTAAGGGCGGACGAGATTATCGGCGCGGAGGTTCGAAGTTCTGACGACAAGATTATTGGTGAGGTCAGAAACATAGTCTTCGGAACGAAAGATCGGCGAGACTATGCCATTGTTGCTTCCGGTGGATTTTTCACCCCCGGGAAGGACAGCATCGTCGTTCCCATCCGTTCTCTGAAAGTATCACCCGAGCGTGATAGTTTTTTCGTTGCGATCGGTCATGAAGCGATCAAGAGCATCCCGCTAATGCCCGATCAGAACTACACTTGGCTTTCGGATGTTGCGTGGCGCAATCGCAACGATGCCCTTTTTGCTTGGCCCTGAGGCACTCACGCAGTCCTGCATTCGGCCCCGGGTGGGATGGACAGTCGACACGCTGCTTACCGGCCGGCGTGTCGGTTACCGTTCCGACTACGTCCGGGGACCGCACTGCAGGGTGCGAAGAAGGCAACCTGCACTGAGGGGGGCACGACAAAATGAATTCGCACGTAAGTTGGGGCCAATTCGGTGAACCCTAGGCGTGCTCCTCGATGACGCTCGCCCGCACGTCCTCCTCGATCAGGCGCCAGATGCGGTCCACGTAAGCCACGAATTCCGGCGTCCGTTTCAGCGCCAGCGGGCGTGGGCGCGGCAGGCTGATCGTGACCTGCTCCTGGATACGCCCCGGCCGCCGCGCCAGCACGAGGACGCGGTCCGAGAGGAACACCGCTTCGTCGATCTGGTGGGTGACGAACAGCACCGTCTTGCGGCCCTCCTCCCAGATGCGCATCAACTCGGTCTGCATGATCTCGCGGGTCTGGGCGTCGAGCGCGGAGAACGGCTCGTCCATCAGCAGGATTTGCGGATCGATGGCGAGCGCGCGGGCGAGATTGACCCGCTGGCGCATGCCGCCGGAGAGCTGGCGCGGGAAGTAATGCTCGAACCCCGCGAGGCCGACGAGCTTGAGCAGGTCGCGGGTGCGGCTCTTCTCCGTCGGTCCGGCGCGGCCCGCGACCTCCGGGCCGATCATCGCGTTGTCGAACACGTTGCGCCACGGCAGCAGGTTGTCGTTCTGGAACACGAAGCCGCGGTCGCCGCCGGGGCCGCGCACCGCACGGCCGTCGAGCAGCACCGTGCCCGCGCTCGCCTCTTCCAGTCCGGCGACGATGCGCAGCAGCGTGGTCTTGCCGCAGCCGCTCGGGCCGACGAGGGAGATGAATTCGCCGCGCGCGATGTCGGCGTTGATGTCGCGCAGCGCCTCGAGATCGCCGAACCGCTTGCCGAGGCCGCGGATGGAAAGCTTGGCGTCCCCGCTGCGCGCGTCCGGCTTGGTGGGCTCCGACATGATCACTCCCGGGTCCACGGCACCAGCCGGCGCTCCAGCCGGCTGAAGCCCGCGGTCAGCACGATGCCGGCGACGGCGAGGATGACGACGCCGGCGAACAGCTCGGGCATGTTGAAGGCATCGGCGGACTGGCTGATGAGCCGGCCGAGCCCCGCGCGGGAGCCGAACAGCTCGGCGACCACGACGCCGATCAGCCCGCGCCCGATGCCGAGCTTGAGCCCGGCGAGGATGAACGGCGTGGCCGAGGGCAGCGACAGCTTGAAGAAGATCTGTCGCGGCGTCGCCCCGAAGCTGCGCAGCATCTCGATGAGCCGCGGGCTGGTGGTGCGCAGGCCGGCCTCGGTGTTGATGGCGACCGGGAAGATCACCAGCATGATCACCACCAGCACCTTCGACCAGATGCCGATGCCGAGCCACAGGATGAACAGCGGCGCGAGCGCGATGGTCGGCGTGGCATAAAGTCCCGAGACCCACGGTTCCAGCGACTTGCGGGCAACCTCGCTCTGCGCCATCGCCATGCCCAGCGCCATGCCGAGCACGCTGGCGACCACGTAGCCGACCACGAACTCGACCGTGCTGATCCAGACGTGGGGCCACAATTCGCCGCTGAACGCGAGCGACCAGATCGCCGCAACGATCTGGGTCGGCGCCGCGAGGAACAGCGGATTGGCGACGACGAAGCGGCTGACGAGCTCCCACAGGGCGAGCCCGCCCAGGATCGAGAGCACCCCGGCAAAGCGGCGTGCCGTCAGCGACACGATGGGCCGCGGCGGCGGCGCAGGTCCAACATCGGCGGGAGGGGTGGTGTCGAGTGTGGCCATGGGTGAGGCTTCGATTAGCGCAAGACGCGGGCGGCGTCACGCCTTGAGTTGAACTGCCGCGCCCAAGGCGCCCGATGCTACTCGATCGCAGCCTTCCGCATCCGCGGGATCAGACGTCCTGCGTCGCGAGCGGTCTTCGCCCTGCCGGACGCAACCCATTGATGGTCAGCTCGACGATGGCGCGCACGGCCGTTTCGAAGTCCGCATCGGACATCTGCCGGCCGTCGAAGAACACGGCAATTTCCGACGCGAAGTTCGCGTAGTATTCCGTCACGCCCCAGATGATGAAGAACAGATTCAGCGGATCGATCGGTCGGATCTGACCTTTCTTGATCCAGCGGTCGATCAGCCTGCATTTCTTGGCGACGATCGGCCGAATCTCGGTCTTGACCTTCTCGAGTATATTGGTGTGACCGCCCAGGATATCGGTCGCAAAGATGCGTGACGCTTCCGGATAATTTCGCGAGAATTCCATTTTCGATCGAACGTATTTCTCGATCTCGGCGAGAGGATCGGCGCCATCGTCGATGCTTGCGATTTTGGAGAACCACAGCCGGACGATCCGTTCGAGCACCGCGTCGTAAAGCGTATCCTTGTTCTTGAAATAATAATGCACGGTGGCCGTCGGCATATCGAGGCTGGCCGCGATTTCGGCGATGGTCGTTCCGTGGGCGCCCTTCCTCGCGAAAGCGACGATGGCGGCGGACTTGATTCGCTCTTCGTTGAATTTGCGAATACGCGCCTTAGCGCCGATAGCTTCGACCTGGCCCCGCATGGAATCCGGAAAACCGTTGCCCTTCATCGACGTTATCCGAACGCCGAACGGTCCGTCAACGCGCGTGACGGTGTCGGTGCCGCGCAAAATCGGTTTGCAGGCACGAAGCGGGCGCCCGTCGTCGTGACATCCCCGCCGTCACGACGCGGGCTCGCACCAGAGCTTCGACCGGCTCGCGATGCCGGCCCGCCGCGTCAGACTTTCTGCGGCGCTCTGGGCCCGGCGGCGGACCGCCTGCTGATCCACCGTGAGAACCTTCCGATCGCGCATGACGATCAAGCCGTCGATAACGACGAGCGACGGCTCGTGGCCCAATGCCGAATAGACCAGGGCCGATACCGGATCGTGGACCGGACTGACGAAGGCATCGCTCAGGTCGACCAGCACGAGGTCGGCTTTCTTGCCGACTTCGATCGACCCGATCTCGGCCTCGAGGCCAGCCGCACGGGCGCCGCCGATGGTGGCCATCCGCAGCACCTGCTGCGCTGTCATGATGGTGGCATCTTCGTGGAACCCTTTCTGCGTTAGTGCCGCGAATTTCATTGCCTGGATCAGGCTGTGATTGTTGCTGCTGGCGGGGCCGTCGCTGGCAAGTCCGACGGTGAGACCGGCCGCAAGCATCTCCGGGATCGGCGCGAGACCGGAGGCCAGATACATGTTGCTGCACGGGTTGTGCGAGACCTTGGTGTCGTGCCGGCGCAGGGTGGCGATGTCGGCGGAGGAGCATTTGACGCAGTGAACCGCAAGCACGTCCGACTTGAGAAAGCCGATGTCGCTCAGGAATGCCGTGTCGGTGCAGCCGTATTTCCGCTTGGAATGCTCGATCTCGAACGGCGTCTCGGAGACATGAATCGTCACCAGGACGCCGAGTTCGTCGGCGGCCTCGCGTGTCGCCCGGAGGCTCGCCTCGTCGAGCGCCCAGATCATGCAGGGAGCAAGCCCGACCTGGACCCGCCCGCCAGGACGATTCTGCTCCGCGACGAGCGCCCGTGCGTCGGCAAGCGCCGCGTCCGCCGTCTCGATCAGCCCGGGCGGCACACCGTAATCGACGCCGTCGCTGAGAAAGCCGCGGCAGACGAAGCCGCGCATCCCCGACTGCTCGTAGGCGTCGATCACCGCACGGGTCAGTCCGGGTCGCGGGTGGACATACATGAAATCGACCAGGGTGGTGACGCCGGAGCGAATGGACTCGACGCAGCCGTGCATGGCCGCGGCGTAAGCGTCCTCGACGGTCAACTCCACGGCGGCCGGGCCGGTCATGCAGGTGAACCACTTCTTGAGCACCATGTCGTCGCCCGGCCCTTTCAGGAGGGTCTGGAACAGGTGCGTATGGGTGTTCACCATTCCCGGCATCAGGATGTTGCCGGCACACTCGATGACTTCGGCGTCCGGAGCGCTGGCTTTGAGCGCGGTGGCCGCTCCGATCCCGGCGATCCGATCGCCCCGCACCAAAACGCTGCCCCGTTCGATGATGTCGTTCGTCCCGTTGACGGTGACGATACAGGCGTCGGCGAGGATGAATGTCACGCGGCCGCCGTCCGGCCGCGCGACTTGACGAGGCGCAGAACGTTCGGCGGCGTGAACGGCCCGTCGCTCGTGACCTCGACGCCGAGTGGCGCAAGAGCGTCGGCAACCGCGCTGCTGATCGCCGCGACCGCCCCGGTCGTCCCGCCCTCGCCCGCTCCCTTCATGCCGAACGGATTGAGCGGCGACGGCGATTGCATCGAACCGGACCGGATCGTGGCGGGCATGTCCGCAGCCGTGGGCAGCAGATAATCGCCAAACCCCTGGGTCAGCGGACGCCCCGCCTCGTCGTAGCGGATCTCTTCGAACAAGGTTCCGCCGAGCCCCTGCGCGATCCCGCCGATCACCTGCCCCTCGACGATCATCGGATTGATGACGGTGCCGCAGTCGTGCACCACCGCGTAGCTCACCACGGCGAGTTCGCCGGTCGCAGGGTCGATCTCGACCTGGCAGATGTGAGTTGCATTCGCGAAGGCAATGCCGGGAACCTGGTGATGGGCACCATCGGCCAGATTGAACGAGGTCAGACCCTTCGGCATCGCATTCCAGGCGGTTGCGCGAGCGGCAATGGCGGCGAGCGCCGCGCTCGCTCCGTTGGAGGCACGGGCCTCGCCTTCCGCCCAGGTGAGGTCGCCGGGCGAAGCCTGCAACATGTCGGCGGCAATGTGGAGAGCCTTCTCCTTCACCTTGCGGGCCGCGAGGCGGGCGGCAGCGCCGCCGATCGCCCCGCCACGGCTCGCAAAGGTGCCGACGCCGTCGGGGATGACATCGGTATCGCCGTGACGCACCACGATGCGGTCGATAGGGATTTCCAGCTCGTCCGCGACGAGCTGGGCGATCGCCGTGGCCGTGCCCTGGCCGTGGGGAGACGCGCCTGTATAGACGGTGACCTTGCCGGACCCGTCGACTCGGACGTCTCCCGTCTCGTAGGGACCAATCGCTGTTTCCTCGACGAGGCAGGCGATGCCGATGCCGAGCAGCTTGCCACGGCGCTTCGCGTCGGTCGCCAACGCCTCGCGGCGCGTCCAACCGGCGAGTTCGAGGGCCTGGTCCAGGCTCCCGGCATAGTCGCCGCTGTCATAGACGACCTTCCCGGCGAGAACGATCTCGGTACCGCGATCGCTCGGCATGTCTGCCGGCGTCAGCATGTTCTTACGCCGCAACTCGACGCGATCGATCCCCATCTCGCGGGCGATCTGGTCCATCATCAGTTCCATGCACAGCACGGCTTGTGGATGGCCGGCACCGCGGTAGACGGCAAGCGGCGTCTTGTTGGTGACGACCGACTCCGATTTCGCCCGGTAATTGGGGATGCGATACGGGCCGCGCAACATCGCAGACGAGATCGACGCCGGCGTCACCGACAGGGTGGCCGCTGCCGCTCCGTTGTTGGTCAGCGACTCCAGCGACATCGCGGTGACGATACCGTCGCGGTCGACGGCCGCGCGCACGCGATGGACCTGTTCGCGGGCATGGGTCGTCGCCACGAAATGCTCGCCGCGCGTTTCGAGCCATCTGATGGGCCGGTTCAGCGTTTTCGCTGCCCACACCGCGAGCACCTCTTCTGGATAGAACTCGCATTTGACGCCGAATCCGCCTCCGACATCGGGCGCGACGACGTGCAGATCGGCTTCCGACATGCCGAGCACCCCGGCCAGGAAAGCGCGCACCAGATGCGGGAACTGGGTGGAAGAATAGAGCGATATGCGTCCGTTGCGTGCGGTCGGATCGGCGAGGACGCCACGCGTCTCCATCGGCGACGCGACGTAGCGATGGATCCCATAGGTGCTTTCGAACACGCGATGGGCGCTCGCGAACGCGGTATCCGGGTCGCCGACAGCCTGGTGGACGGTATGGATGACGTTCGATCCCAGTGCCTCGTAGAGAAGCGAAGGCGGATTTGCTTTGGCCGCTTCCTGCGCATCGAGGACGACCGGCAGGTCGCGGTAGACGATGTCCACGAGATCGGCGGCTTCGTCGGCCTGGAACGGGCTTTCGGCGAATACCGCCGCGACCGGCTCGCCGACATAGCGAACCTTGCCGACGGCAAGCACGCGGCAGCAGCTCGCAAGCCCGGGCCCCGCAAGATCGATTGACGGCAGGGCGCCGATGACGTCCGCCAATTCCGACCCCAATACGATGCGCTGCACGCCCGGGGATGCGAGCGCCCGCGAAATATCGATCTTCTCGATGACCGCATGCGCCTTGGCCGACCGGACCATGACCATATGAAGCATACGCGGTACGCTGATATCGGCGACGAAGCGCGCCTGCCCCAGCAACAGGCGCGCGTCCTCGCGACGCGGCACCGGCGTTCCGACGAGACGGGCAGCCGCCATGTCAGCGCCCTCCCCCATTGGCAACCGCGCGCAACGCTTCGACGATATTGGCATAGCCGGTGCAACGGCACAGATGGCCTTGCAGCATGTTCGATATGTCATCATCGTTCGGGCTCGCATTGCCGCGCATCAGCGCGACCGCGGACACGACGATGCCGGGCGTACAGAATCCACATTGCAGCGCGTGATGGGCGTGAAATGCCTCCTGAACGGGATGCAGGTGGCCGGGCTTGCCAATGCCCTCGATCGTCTCGATGCTCGCGCCGTCCGCCTGGACCGCCAGACTGAGGCACGAGCGGACGGCCTCCCCATCGACCATCACCGTGCAGCTTCCGCACTCGCCGGTCCCGCATCCGACATGGGTTCCCGTCAGACCCAGATCTTCGCGCAGGAAGTCGCTCAGCAGCCTCCGCGGCGCGACCGACGCTTCCGTCTGCTCTCCGTTGACGACAACGGAGATCGGAACCTGTTTCTTGTCCGCAATGGTCATGTCAGTTCTCCGTGGCTGATGACGGAAGTTGCGCCGAGGCACGCGCCACTGCACGTGCGATAACGACCGGCAAAACCTCGAGAGCGTAGCCGGCGTCGCGCAATTCACCGGCCGGCACCAGATTTTCCGGGACAATGCGCTGGGCGGCGGTCGCAGCGGACTGCCCGATCAATGCGGCCTCGGTCGCAGCGCACCGCGATGGCTTTCCGGTGATCCCGCCGGCGATGATCCGCGCCGCGGTGATGATGCCCATCGCGTCGGCCTCGATGGACGCCGCGACGCAGACGAGCGGCGGCGCGCCGGCACGCGACGCAATCTCGGAGAAGGCCGCGCCGGTCGCAATCGCCTTCGACCGCGGAATTTCGAGCCGCAACACCATTTCGCCGCGGCCGACCGCAGACGAATGATGGCCGAGAAAAAACTCCGCAGCCGGCAGCGAACGCAACCCGCTCTGCCCCCGGATGACGACGTTCGCGTCGAGCGCCACGCAGACGACCGACAGTTCGCTCATGGCATTCGCGCGCACGAGATTGCCGACCAATGTCGCCCGGTTCCGGATGGCAGGACTTGCCGTCGACGCAATCGCTTCCGCGAGCAGGGGGAAATGGGCTAGCGCCTCGCTCTTTTCGAGTTCGCCGAGCCGCACCGCAGCGCCGATCCGCAAGAGATTTTCATCCCACTCGATCTTGCGCAGCTCCGCGATACGGCTGATGTCGACGACGAGCCGAGGAGTCACCGCCCGCCTGTTGAGCAGCGGAACGAGGCTCTGCCCCCCAGCAAGGAGAACGGAACCGGACGACCCGAGCAGGGTCACGGCCTCGTCGACGTTGTCGGGTCGCTCGTAGTCAAAGGCAAGCGATGTCATCGGTCGCGCCTCGTTCGATTCAATCCTGACGATATCGTCAGGATTGATCAAGCACGGTTCATGCCAGTTCCCTCTCGCGATGAAAGAGAGGAGATTCGAAGCCATCAGCGGGAAGATGAATGCCGTCAGAGACGGGCACGTCGCGGGCTGGGATCGAACCGTCGACATTTGCTGCATTGCCGAGGGACAGCGGCTCGCTAGCGGTCGAGGCTAATGCGCGCCGATTGACCAGACTGCACGATCGGCGCGCAATCCACGGCGGTCGCTGCTGACCGCCGGCGATGTCGATTTGGCCAAGTTCAAGAGGGGCGAGGCTGGTAACTCATCAAAGGATGATGCCGTACCGCCCGAGGATCGTTCGGACGATCTCAAATGATGCCGACCGGCGCCAGCGCTGTGCGGCCGTCGTCTGCTTGCGGGCAACAATTCACTCTCTCAAGGGCCATCCTCGTTTTTGCGGCTCTCCGCTTGCTCCCCTCCTCGAACGACATCTCCGCCTCTTGACGCCGCCCCCGCCACGCCCCATTCCTCTTGGCGTCAGTCGGCTGGACGGCCGCTCCGGCAAGATCGAAAGGTCGCCGGGGAGGAAAGTCCGGGCTCCATGGACATACGGTGCCGGATAACGTCCGGCGGGGGCGACCCCAGGGACAGTGCCACAGAAAACAAACCGCCCGGCGCGCTGCACCTTGCAGCTTCGTCCGCGGCAAGGGTGAAATGGTGCGGTAAGAGCGCACCGCGCCGGCGGCAACGTCGGCGGCATGGCAAACCCCACCGGGAGCAAAACCGAATAGGGGCGGCACGAAGCGCTTCGTCGCAAGACGGCGCGGTTCAGATAGGTGTCCAAATCCTGCCGTCCGGGTAGGTTGCTCGAAGCGCCGGGCAACCGGCGTTCCAGAGGAATGGCCGTCACGCGCAGGGCATCCGTCCTGCGCCCTACAGAACCCGGCTTACAGGCCGGCTGATTTGTAAGGGGGCTCGGCGGCATCACCGCCGGGCCCCCGCCAATTTCGAGCGCACTTGGCACCCCCACCTCGCATGCCCCAGGCGCAAAGTTGCCGTCGGGAATGTAGGGTGGGCAAAGCGAAGCGTGCCCACGCGGACCTCACGGTGCGAACGGCGGCCCGCGTGGGCACGGCGGCCCGACGCTGTCAATTAATGAGAACGCCGATGGCCGCCTTTGCCCACCCTACATTCCAGCTCCATCGCGCGCGCCGTCACCGCGCGTGCGCGGGCCGCGCATTACCGTAGGTGACGCGATAGATGGCGCCGTTCCAATCGTCGGAGACGAGCAGCGCGCCGTCCTTCATCACCGCCACGTCGACCGGGCGGCCGAGATAGGCATTGCCGGCGATGAAGCCGGTGAGGAACGGCTCGACGCTCCGCACCGTGCCGTCGCGGTTGAGCTTAACCGCCACCACGTCGCCGCCGGTCTTCACCGTCTTGTTCCAGGAGCCGTGGCGGGCGACGAAGATCGCGCCGCGGTACTCGGCCGGAAACATCGTGCCGGTGTAGAAGCGCATGCCGAGGGCCGCCGCGTGGGGTCCCATCTTGGCGACCGGCGGCACGAACTCGCTGCACGAGCGGCCCCAGCCGAACTCCTGGTCGGGCACGTCGCCCTCGTAGCAGTACGGCGCGCCGAAATCCTGCCCCGGCCGCGCCACCCGGTTGAGCTCGTCCTGGGGGAACTCCTCGGAGAACCAGTCGCGGCCATTGTCGGTGAAGTAGAGCTCACGATTGGCCGGATTCCAGTCGAAGCCGAGACTGTTGCGCACGCCCACGGCGACCGGCTCGGAACCGCTGCCGTCGAGATTCATCCGCCTGATCTGGCCGTAGGCGTCCGGCGCGAGGCAGTTGTTGCAGGGCATGCCGACGCTCGCATAGAGCCGGTCGTCCGGGCCGATGGCGATGAAGCGGGAGCCGTTGGCCTCCTCCTTGGGCAGGTCGTCGGCGATCACGACCGGCGCCGGGGGATCGTCGAGATGGTCCTCGACCTGCTCGATCTTGGAGATCCGCGACACCTCGGCGATGTAGAGCGTGCCGTCCTTGTAGGCGAGCCCGTTGGGCCGGTGCAGGCCGGAGGCGATGACCTTCACCTCGGCGCGGCCGTCCCGGCTCACCACGGCGGAGACCCTGTCGAGGACGGCGCTGCCGGCGAACACGGTCCCCTTGTCGCCGACCCGCAGCGAGCGCGCGTCGGCGACGCCGGCGGCATAGAGTTCGATGCGAAACCCGCGCGGCAATTTGAGCTGGGCGAGCGGCAGCTTGTCGGCGGCGGTCGGCTGGGCTGGGGCGGCGAGCGGCACCAGGCGCATCGCGCCCTCGGTGTCCGGACGCCCCGCGAGCGGCGATCCGCGCGGCGGCACCACCCTTTGCTGCTGCGGCATCCGCTGCTGCTGCGCCATCCGCTGCTGCTGCGCCATCCGCTGCTGCTGCGTCATCCCTTGCTGCTGCGCAGTGGCCGGCGCGCCGGGGCACAGAAGCGCTGCAAGACCGGCGGCGACCACGATCCCAGCCTTGGCGAATCCGACGGCAGCCATCACACCTCGGCGCAACCGCCCAACCCGGCCGTCAGAATACGCCAAGATACTGCTGCAGATCGACGTTTTTCTCGCGCAGCGCGGCGCATCGGTCGGCGACCGCGACCTGGCCACTGTTGAGGATCACGATATCGTCGGCGATGTCGAACACGAGCTTGGGGTTCTGCTCGACCAGCACGATGGAAAGCCCGCTCTCCTTGAGCGCACGGATGGTCGCCATCACCTCCGCGACGATCTGCGGGGCGAGCCCCTCCGACGGCTCGTCCATCAGCAGTACGCGCGGGTTGGCCATCAGCGCGCGGCCGATCGCCAGCATCTGCTGCTCGCCGCCGGACAGATGGGCCGCCGCCTGCCCGGATCGCTCGCGCAGCCGCGGGAAGGTCGCGAACACGGCCTCGGTGGTCCAGGGCGCGCGGCCGTTGCGGCCCTCGCTGCGGCGCGCCGCGACGGTGAGGTTTTCGCGCACCGTCAGGCTCTTGAAGATGCGGCGGCCCTGCGGGACGAGGGCGACGCCGTGGGCGGCGATCTTCTCCGGCGCCAGCCGCGTCACCGCGGCGCCGAACACCGCGACGCTGCCGGCGCGCGGCGCCAGCAGGCCGACGGTGACGTTCATGCAGGTCGACTTGCCGGCGCCGTTGCGGCCGAGAAGGCCGAGCAGACGTCCTTGCCCGAGCACGAAGGAGACCTTCTGGAGCACGTTGCTGTCGCCGTAGAAGGCGTCGATCTCGCAGAGCTCGAGGGCGCTATTCGCCAAGATAGACCTCCCGGGTGCGGGGATCGGCGACCACCTCGGCGCGGGTGCCCTCGACGATCACCTCGCCGAAATGGAGGAGCGTGATACGGTCGGCGAAATCGAGCGCCACGTCCATGTTGTGCTCGATCATCACGATGGTCACGTCGCGCGGAATGCTGCGCAGCAGTTCCTGCACGTCGCGGCGCTCGTCGATCGACAGTCCCGCAAAGGGCTCGTCGAGCAACAGCAGCTTCGGCTCCTGCGCCATCGCCATGGCGATCTCGACGCGCCGCCGTTCGCCGTAGGAGGTTTCGCCGAGCGGGCGCTCCGCCATGTCGTCGAGACCGACGCGGGCGAGCGCCGCATGGGCGCGGGCGACGAGGTCGTGCTGGCGGTCGAGGTCGATCAGCGGATTCCATCGCAGCGGCGACAGGCCGAGCAGCGCGAGGGTCACGTTGCGCACGATGGTGTCGCGCGCAAACAGCGTGATGATCTGGTAGGTGCGCGCCATCCCGAGATGGACGCGCCGCCGGCACGGGACCGCGGTGATGTCGCGGCCGAACAGCGCGATCGAACCGCCATCGGGCGAAATCTCGCCGGTGATGAGGTTGAACAGCGTGGTTTTGCCGGCGCCGTTCGGCCCGATGATGAGCCGCCGCTCACCCGCCGCGATCGCGAGATCGACGCTCTTGGTGACGCGCAAGCCGCCGAACGACTTGGTCAGGCCGGAGACGAGGAGCGCGGTCATGGCCGTTCTCCCGACGAGGACGCCGGCTGCGCCGGCACGGGGCCCCGCTCCGCCGGCGCCGACACCGGTTTTGCCGGCGCAGTGCGGCGCCGCCACGCCCAGCGCCACAGCCGCGCCGAGCCCGGGACCAGTCCCTCGGGCATGAACGTGATGATGGCGACGAAGATGAGGCCGAGCACCATGTTCCAGCGCACGACATAGGCGCTGACCACGTTCTTGGTGATGACGACGATCGCCGCGCCCACGACCGGGCCGGCGAGCGTGGCCGAGCCGCCGGAAATCACCATCAGCAGGACTTCCGCGGAGGTCTGCAGCGCGGCGATCTGCGGGCTGATGAACTCGTTGTAGTAGACGAACAGGATGCCCGCGATGCCCGACCAGAAGCCGGAGAACAGGAAGGCGAGAAACCGGATCAGCCACACGTTGTAGCCGAGTGCCGTCATCCGCCGCGCCTGGTCGCGGGCGCCGCGCAGGCTCGCGCCGAACGGCGAGCGCACGAACAGCGCCATGGTGCCGAGCGCCACGAGGAAGACGACGAGCGTGGCGAAATAGAACGCCGGCGCACCGGCGAGGCTCAAGCCGAACGGCGCCGGCCGTCCGGACACGTTGACACCGTTGTCGCCGTTGGTGAGGTTCGCCCAGCGATAGGCGATGCCCCAGAGGATCTGCCCGAGCGCCAGCGTGATCATGAGAAAGCCGATGCCGGTGGCGCGCAGCGCCAGCACCGCGAACACCGCGGAGAGGACGAGCGTGACGCCGACGGCGGCGAGATCGGCGACGAGATGCCCGTGCCCGGCCTGCAGCACGAGGGCCGTCGTATAGCCGGCGACCGCGAACAGTCCGGCATGCCCCAGCGAGACGAGGCCGCCATAGCCGACGAGGACGTTGAGGGCGAGGGCGAACACCGCGAACAGCAGGATCTGGCTCGCGACGTTGATGTAATAGGTGTTGCCGACCCACATCGGCAACGTCACCAGCAGCAGGAACGCGATGGCGAGCACCGCGCCGCGCAGCATTGCCGGCCGCGTGAGCGCCACGCTCATAAGGTCCCCTTGCCGAACAGGCCCTGCGGCCGCAGCACCAGCACCAGCAGCATCGGCAGGAACAGGATCACATAGGCGAGATCGGGAAACATCGCCTGGCCGAAATTATAGAGAAACCCGATGATGAAGCTGCCGACCAGCGCGCCGAGCAGGCTGCCGGTGCCGCCGAGGATCACGACGATCAGGGCGAGCGGGAGCATCTCGCCGTCGAGACCGGGATAGACCGAGAGATACGGCGCGCCGATCACGCCGCCGAATGCGGCGAGCGCCGCGCCGAGCGCGAACACGAGCGTGAACAGCAGCGACACCGGGATGCCGACCACCCGCGCGATCGGGGCGTCGTCGACACCGGCGCGGATCATCGCGCCGAGCCGGGTCCAGTCGACGAGGAGCCACAGCGCGATGGCGACGACCACGGCGATGCCGACGATCGCCAGCCGGTAGATCGGGAAGAACAGCCCGGCGAAACGGATGGCCCCGCGCAGATCCGGCGGCGGCGACGGCTGATAGGGATCGCCGGTCCAGATCATCAGGCAGAGATCGGCGACGATGAAGGACAGCCCGAGGGTGAGCAGCACCTGAGCCAATTCCTGGCCGGCGAGGCGCCGCAGCAGCAGCCGCTCGACGCCGGCACCGATCACCGCCATGGCGAGACCGCTCAGCAGCGCAGCGATCCAGAAATTGACCTCGTGATTGAGCAGCGAGACGCCGAAATACGCGCCCAGCATGAAGAACGAGCCGTGCATCAGGTTGGGAATCCGCATCAGGCCGAAGATCAGCGAGAACCCGGCGGACAGCAGGAACAACAGCCCGCCCATGGCGATGCTGTTCACCGCGAGCGTGATCCACAGGGTCATCGCCGTCCCGCCCGCCAGCCGTCATCGCCGGGCTTGACCCGGCGATCCCAATAGGAAGGCACGGCGGTGCCATAGGACCGGGATGGCCGGGTCGAGCCCGGCCATGACGTGCTCTTGAGCGCAAGCGCTTTGCTCACGACCCCCGCTCACGGCTCCAGGTTCTTCGCCGGCGGCTGGTCGCGGCCATAGACCGGCGCGGCGAGGAAGGCCTTCTCGTCGAAGGTCCAGAACTGGCTCACGTCGGGGTAGCGCTTGATGACGGTGTTGACGAGTTGCCCGTTCTTGCGCTCGCATTTGCGGATGAAGATGTCGCCGACGACGTTTCCGAAATGATCGAACTTGACCGGGCCGCGCGGGGTATCGGCCAGGCTGACCTTATGCAGCGCCTCGGCGAGCGCCTTGCGGTCGTCGGCCTGGCCGCCGAGGGCGGCGATGGCCGCCTCGACGCACTGGCCGGCGATGTACATGCCCGCGGAGTAGCCGCCGGGCAGCACGTTGTAGTCCTTCTGCATCGCCGCCACGAAGCGCTTGTTGGTCGGGGTGTCGAGGTCGGACGAATACCAGGCCGCCGAGACGACCCCCACCGCCTCGTCGCCGAGGCTGCGCAGCAGCGCGTCGTCCATCGCCGTCCACCCGGCCAGCAGCGGGATCGTTCCCTTCAGGCCGAGGTCGGCATAGCTGCGCATGAACTTGACCGGGTTCGATCCGGCAAAGCCGTTGAACACGCAATCGACCTTGCCGATCTGGGCGATATAGGGCGTGTAATCCGGCGTCACCAAAGGCGGCCACAGCTTCTTGACGACCTTGCCGCCGTCATCCTCGAACACCCTCTGGAAGCCGGCGATCTGCTCGTAGCCGAACGCAAAGTCCTCGGAGATCGTCGCCGCGCGTTTGTACTTGAGATCCTTCGCCGCGTAGTCACCCATCACGTGGCAGCACTGGGCGGAGCTCGCAGAGGGGCGAATGATGAACGGATTGGCCTTGCGCTGGGTCACGTCCTCGGCAGCGGCGAGGCTGATCAGCGGCGTGGCATTGTCGCGGACGTAGTCGGTGATCGCGAGCAGCTCGAACGCCGCCAGCGGCCCGAGGATGACGTTGACCTTGTCGCGTTCGATCAGCTCCTGCGCCTTGGTCTTGGCGCCCGCCGGATTGCCGCCGGTGTCGGCCGAGATGAACTCGATTTTGCGGCCGGCGAGGGTGTTCGCCTTTTCCTTGAGGAAGACGGTGAGCCCCTGCTCCATCTGGATGCCGCCCTGCGCCAGCGGGCCGGTCTTGACGGTGAGGAGGCCGATCTTGAACGGCGTGGCCTGCGCGATCGCCGGAGCGAAGCCAAAGCCAGCCGCGGCTGCTCCGGCGGTGCCGGCAGCCAGAAAGGCGCGACGGTCGAGCCTGCGAGACATTCCAAGTCCTCCCTGCGCCCCGACGACAGGGCTGTGCATTTCCTGTAAGCGCATCAATTCATGATCGATGCGCCCCGGGCATTTTTCATTGCGAGCACGTCTTCATCGCGTGCCACGTCCTTGCGTGAGAGCACGTCTTCAATGGCGCGGATCGCGCTCGAAAGGCCCGCCGCGCCGCGGAAGCCATGCTCGTATTCCACGCCCATCATCGGCCAATGGCGATAACGATGTAAAGACGACCGCCTGGGCCATTCTGGGACAAAAGGCCGCCCAGACATCACGAACCTGCCGCCGCGCGCGCAATGGGTTCGCGTGCCCGAGCCGGCGAGGTCCGCCCCGGAATGTGGGGACGCGCTTCGTCCGTAGCCCGGGGTGAGCGCAGCGAAACCAGGGACGGCCGTTGGGCGCGGCCGGACCGCCCGCCGCGGCGACAGCGCCGGTGGCCTCTCGCGAGGACGGACGCGAGTTGCCAGGGCCCCGGTCGGCTCAGAACAGCGGCGGGATCTGGCCGACCTTGACCGGTCCGAGATAGGCGGCGCCATCCACGAGGCGCAGCATCATGGAGATGGCGCGCTGCCCTTCGAGTTCGGTCTGCTTGCCGCCGACGGCGGCGGCGCCGAGGGCTGCCGCGCCCCCGCCAGCCGCGGCCCCGCCTGGCGCCCCACTGTTGCCGCGCAGGAGATTGCCGAGGCCGGGAACCATGCGATCGAGGCTCGGCGCAAGCTTGTCGAGGGTCGCCTGCGGCACCGCCTGGGCGATCATGCGGTCGACCCCCATTACCTGAAGCAGCCTGCCGAAATTGATGACGGTCAGGTTGATCTCGCCGTTGAGCGTTCCGCGCGGTGTCAGGGAGACGGCGCCGGACGCGGTGGTGACGAGGTCGCCCTGTTGCAACCTCGCGCTCGTCAGCTCCAACTTGCCGTTGGCGGCCTGCATTTCGCGCAGCTTCGCGGCCAGCGACTTCGGCGTGAGATCGCCGACCCCGCGCAGCACGCCGACCACATGGGCATCGGTCGCGGAGGCGGCGTAGCTCCCCATCGGCGGCGAGATGAAATGGGTGAAATCGAGCGCGAAATCGAGCGCGGGATCTTCGGCCGTGGAGTTCGCCGCGCGGCGGGCATGGAATTCCAGGTGATCGGCCGATGCCAGCGGTGAGTCGTCGCTCGACGCGAGGCCGGGCCGGTCGACCACGATGGACAGGCGTTGCGAGGCCACCGGCAGCCCGCGCAGGCTCGCCTGGGCGAGCGTCCACTTCATCGTCATGGTGGGGTCGGCGCCGGTCGGGCCGGCCGTCATCGGCCCCGAGATCTCGCCGATCAGCAGGGTCGGATCCCAGACTTGCGCGACCGCCTTGAGGTCGCCGGCCCGCAGCGTGAGCTGGGTGCCATGATCTTCCACCAGCGGATTGCGGCAATCCATCTCGATGCGGAACGGGAAGCCGCCGAAGCTTTCCTGGTCGCAGCGATAGACGCGTCCGGCGGTGGCCTCGCGCGCGCGCCATTCGTCGAGGGACGCCTGCGCCTTACCGGCCGAGACATACCAGAAGCCGGACCATGCCGCCGCGAGCAGAACGACCGCGACGGTCGGCAAGGCGATTAGCCAGAGGCGCCATCGGCTTGCCCCCGCGGTTTCGTCCTCTTCGGCCCAATCCTCTTCGGCTCTGTCCTGTTCGGCTCTGTGCTGCCTGTCCACGCGCACTCCTCGTTCGCTGCAAGTTGTTGCGCTGCCCCCCTGCCGGCTGTTAGGCGGGGAACAGAAAGCCGTCAAACACCCGGACGGTAATATAATCTAGGCTTCGTCTGCACCAAGATGCCTGTCTTCACCTCTTCTCCGGAAGACGACCTCTGGGTTTTCGGTTACGGCTCGCTGATGTGGCGTCCCGGATTCGATCACCTGGAGCGGATTCCAGCGCGATTGACCGGTCTGCACCGCGGCTTGTGCGTGTACTCTTTCGTTCACCGCGGCACGCCCGAAAGGCCCGGCCTGGTGCTCGGCCTCGATCTCGGCGGCGCCTGCCGCGGCATCGCCTATCGGGTCGCCGCCAGTCGGCGCCAGGCCACCCTCGACTATCTGCGCGCCCGCGAGCAGGCCACCAAGGTCTACCGCGAAACCATGCGCCGGATCACCATTGCGACCCACCCCGCCCGGGCGGTCAGCGCGCTCGTCTATGTGGCCGATCGCAGTCATCCTCAATATGCCGGGCAACTCGATCTCGAGCGCCAGCTTCACCTGGTACGTCAGGGTCATGGCCGATCCGGGGCAAACCTCGACTATGTCCTCGCGACGGTCGCCGAGATCGAAGCCCAGGGATATCGGGACTCCGGCCTGCACCGGCTGGCCGAACTCCTGCGCGCCGGTCACCCCGAGCGGCGGTCGCCCCCAGAGGGGGGATGAAACAAGGCAAAACGCCGGCAAAAACCCGGCGCAAAAGGTGTGGCGCGGCAGCCATGCCGCGGCGATGGCGCCCTACTCGGCCTTGATCCCGGCTTTAGCGACGAGGTCGCGCACCGCCGGGACTTCGGCCGCGACCCGTGCCGCGAGCTGCTCCGGCGTTCCCGCCACGATCTCGAAGCCGACCTTGCGGGCCTGCTCGCGCGCCTCCGGCTTCGCGAATGCGGCGCGGCTTTCTTTCACCAACACCGCGATGATATCGGGCGGCGTGCCGGCCGGGGCGAACAGCGCGTTGAAAGTGTCCGACACGAAGTTCGGATAGCCGGACTCGATCATGGTCGGCACGTCGGGAAGCGAGAACCAGCGTTGCGCACCGGTCACCGCGAGCGCCCGCAGCTGGCCGTCCTTGATCAGCGGCTCCGCCGGCGGCAGCGCCACCGAGCCGACCTGCACCGTCCCTTCGAGCACGCCGAGCGTCGCCGGTCCGGCGCCGCGATAGGGCACATGCACCATCTGGATGCCGGCCCGCAGCTTGAGCATCTCGCCGGTGAGATGCGACTTGGTGCCGGCTCCGGGGCTCGAATAATTGAACTTCGCCGGCGCCGCCTTGGCCTGGGCGACGAGGTCGGCAAGCGACTTGATGCCGGAATCCGGGCGCACCACGAGGACGTTGGGCGCGTTGACGAGCTCCGAGATCGGGATGAAGTCCTTGAACGGGTCGTAAGGCAGGTTCTTGAACAAGGCCGGATTGACGGCGATCGACGTCGAGGTGAGCAACAGCGTGTAGCCGTCGGGCGCCGCGCGCGCCGCGACCCCCATCCCGGTATTGCCTGCCGCCCCCGCCCGGTTGTCGATGATGACGGGCTGGCCGAGCGACGCATGCAGGGCCGTCGCGAGAATGCGCGCGATGATGTCGGTCGGCCCGCCCGGCGCAAACGGCACGATCAGCGTGATGGCCCGATCGGGATACGCGGCGTGGGCCGTCGACGCCGCGTACGGCGCGAGGGTGGCGGCAAGCACCCCAGCGAGCAGCATTCGTGCAAAACCCATTGCGCGTCCTCCGGCGTTGCTCCCGAGGCTGTGGTAACAGGATCGACCGCCAGAGGAAATGCGACGGAACCGTCGCCGCTCGAGGGCGGTGGCTCACAACCCGCGCGCGAGGTTGGCGCGGCGCACCTCCAGCCCCTTTCGCAATCAAGCAAACCTCGTGGCGTGGCAACCACGCGCTAACCACGTTGAGCCGCTCATCCAGGCGCGATGGAACCAAGCGCCGCCGGCCGCGTTCGGACACAAGACCATTGGTGTAACCGATGGTCGGGACGGTGTTTCGACGAATTTTGTAGATGACGGTTCCCGCGCGCCGGCGGGGGGAGCGCGGTTTGCAGAAATGGTTTCGTCCGCGGGCGCAGAGGCAATTGATGCCAGACCGACTTATTTCCTTCGACGTGATTCCCGATGCCATCGTGACGTCCGACCGCGCCGGAATCATCCGGCAGGTCAACCGGCGGCTGGCCGACATGTTCGGATACAGCGAGAATGAGCTGATCGGCGCACGAGTCGAGATTTTGCTGCCGGAGGAATTGCGCAAGGACCACGTCCATCACCGCGACGATTTTCACCGCAATCCGACCATACGCCCGATGGGCCGCGGCGTCGGCCTGCGGGGACGCCGCAAGGACGGCAGCGAGTTTCCGGTCGACATCATGCTCAGCCGACTCGACGACGGCCGGATTCTCGCAGTGGTGCGCGATACCACCGCGGCCACCAAAATGAGCGAGGAACTGAGGCGGCTCGCCTATCATGATCCTCTGACCGGGCTGCCCAACCGGGCAGCCCTCAACCGGGACCTCAAAGAGCTGCTCGGCAGCCGTCCGAACGCGTCGAACATATCGCTCGCCCTGTTCGACCTCGACGGGTTCAACGAGATCAACGACACCCTGGGACATTCGTGTGGTGATCGGTTGCTCGAGGAGGTGGCCCGGCGCTGGACGTCCGGCTCCTATCCGGGGACGCAGATCTACCGCCAGGGCGGCGATGAATTCGTTCTGCTCGTGACCGGGGGCGGCGATCTCTGCCGCATCGCTTTGGTGGTCAAGGCAATGCTGCAGGCTCTCGAAAAGCCGTTCGACATCGGCGGCACCACGGCCTTCATCAGTGCGAGTGCGGGCATCTCCCTTGCTCCCCGGGACGGCGCCGACGCCGAGGAATTGATGGCGAATGTCGACTTGGCGCTCTACCGGGCTAAAGCGATCGGCCGTGGCAACTACGCGTTCTTTCACAATACGCTGCGCGCCGAAGTGCAGGCGCGGCGGGACCTCGACACCAAGCTCCGCCAAGCCTTCCTGGAAGGCGAGTTCGAACTCTATTTCCAGCCGCAGGTCCGGCTCACGGACGGCACCATCGTGGGCGCGGAAGCGCTCCTGCGATGGAACCAGGACCTGACCGTCGTCTCGCCCGGCGCTTTCATCGAGACGCTGACCGCGAGCCCGATCGCAAGCTCGGTAGGGAGTTGGATCCTGCGTAACGCCTGCGAAACCGCCGTCTCCTGGCAAGAAATGGGTTTCACGCTGCGCACGGCCGTCAACCTGTTCCCCAGCCAGTATCACAGCCCCCTGTTTTTTGCGGAGCTGCAGAATCTCCTCGCTGAAACCGGCCTACCCGCGAGCGCGCTCGAGCTCGAAATCACCGAAAACACCTCGCTCCACGGCCATGCGGCAACGCTCGAAGCCCTTCGCAAGCTTCGCGACCTCGGCGTCGCGGTCGCATTCGACGACTTCGGGACCGGTTATGCGTCCTTGAGCTTCCTCACCCAGATGCCTCTGACCCACATCAAGATCGATCAGAACTTCGTCCGCGGGCTGCCCGACGACCCCAAGCTCAGTGCGATCGTACGCTCGATGATCGTCATGGCCCACAATCTCGGACTGCGGGTCATTGCCGAAGGCGTGGAGACCCTCCCGCAGATGAATTTCCTGCGGGCAGAAGGGTGCGACGAGGCCCAGGGGTTCCTGTTCGCGCGACCTCTGCCGGCAACGGCCTTCGTCGCGCTCCTGGAAAGCGAGTTCCGAAAGCCGCGGACCGTCGCTTAACCGGGGCGGCGCTCGACGCCCGCGCGTCGCCGGGCGGGCGCCCCCGTCAGGACGCGGCCGCCTTGATCTCCTCCTGGCGCTCTTCGCCGAACCGCAGCAGCGAAGTCGCGAGGTCGTTGAGCGACGGCTGGCGCAACGCCGTGAACGGCAACGGCCGGATCACCTCGATCGCGGCAAGCCCGAGCCGCGCGGTCAGGAGCCCGTTGAGCACGCCTTCGCCGAGCCGGGCCGAGAGCTTTGCCGCCAACCCGTGCCCGATCACCTGCTGGATCAGGCTGTCGCTCGCCGCCATGCCGCCGGTCAGCGCGAGGTGCGACACCGCGTGGCGCATCAAGGTGATGAGCCCGAGGGTGCCCGGGCGCCCGCCGTAGAGCAGCGCGATCTTGCGCACCAGCCCGAGCGCCGTCACCAGCACGAAGAACACGTCGATCGCGGCGCGCGGGCTCACCGCGGTGACGACCGAGACCCGCTTCGCCGCGGCGAACACCAGGCGCCGCGCCTCCTCGTCGAGCGGGGCCATGAGCTCGCGCTCGGCGAGCCGGATCAGGTCGCCGCCATCGATGATGTCGTCGAGATGGCCCTGCAGCCGCGCCCGCGGCCGCGCGAGGCGCGGCATGCGCTTGGTGAGCGCGAGCAGGTCCCGCACCAGGGCGCCGCCCGCCTTGCGTTCGTCGCTGGCGAGGATTTCCACCGCCCGCTTGTGCAAGCCTTCGATCGCGCTCAGGCGGGCGAGAGCGATCGCCTCGCGGGCGACGATGGCGAACAACGCCACGCCGGCAACCGCCGCCATGACGACGCCGACGCCGCCGAGCCAGGCCGCGCGGCTCGCCAGGTCCTCGATCAGGTTGAGCACGGCAAGTCCGGTCGCGAGCACGGCGAGCCCGAACGCGCCGAACCAGAACATCGCCGTCCACGGCCGGCGGCGTTGCGGTTCCGGTGCGCTCGGCAGCTCGACCGGCGGCACGACCACCGGAACCTGCGCGACCACGGCAGGGTCGTCGAACCGGAAAACGGCCGGTCTGCGGGTGCGTGTTTCGCTCATTTCAGGCGGTCTCCGATCAAGAACTGCAGCGCGCGATCCAACCGAATATGGGGAAGCGCAGGCGGCCCGTCACCCCCGCGCTCCAAGGGCGGCGGCCGGAACCGGAGGAACCGGAAATCGCTCTCTTCCGGAGTGCCGCTCGCCAGCCCGCGGAACCCGTCCTTGCCGGGCTGGAATACCACGTCAGGGTCGGCCGGCAGATCGCCGGGGAATACCGCCACCTCGGCGACGCCGTCGAACTTGCGGCCGCCTGCGGTCTCGCCCGCCGCCGGCACGCCGACGATCGAGGGCAGCATCTCGCCGCCGTGACGCACCTGGGCCTCGCGGGTGGCGCGCACCGCGGACAGTGCGATGACGTCGACGCCGGCGCCACCCACGTCTGCGCGGGCGATGGCGCGCTCGACCATGCGCCGCAGGATCGCTTCCAGGCGATCGTGGCTCGCGGGATGCAGGTGATCGGCCTTGGTCGCCGCAAACAAGATGCGGTCGGCGCGCGGCCGCAGCAGGGCCGACAGGAAGGTGCGCCGGCCGATCGCGAAGCAGTCGAGGATCGACTTGAGGGCGCCCTCGAGATCGCGCACCGCCTCAGGGCCGGCATTGAAGGCGGCGAGCGCGTCGACCAGCACCACCTGGCGGTCGAGGCGCGCGAAATGGTCGCGGAAGAACGGCCGCACGAGCACGTCCTTGTAGGACTCGTAGCGCCGCCGCATCATCGCCCACAGCGAGCCCTCGGGCGGCTCGCCGTCGGCGGGGACGTCGAGCGGCGAAAAGGTGAGCGCGGGCGAGCCGGCGAGGTCGCCGGGCATCAGAAAACGCCCCGGCGGCAGCAGGCTCATGGCGTAGCGTTCGTTGCGGCAGGCCAGGAGATACTCGGTGAAGAGCCGCGCCGCGGTGATCGCGGCCTGCTCGTTGGCCGGCGCTTCGGGGTCGAGCGTCGCGAGGTCGTCATGCCAGGCCTTCGCAAGCGGGGCGCGCGGGTCGATCCGCGACAACGCCAACGTCTCGGCGGACCAGGTCTCGAAACTCTTGCTCAGCAGCGGAAGGTCGAGCAGCCATTCGCCGGGATAGTCGACCATGTCGAGGGTGAGCTCGCGCATCGCGCCCGACCGCGACTGGTAGTCGATGATGACCCGCAATTCGCTGATCTGACGGGTCAACTCCGGCCACACCCGGTCGTCGAGCAGGGCGTGGACATGGCTCTCATAGTCGAACCGAGGCACCGCGTCGTCGGGCTGCGGCGCGAGCCGGGCGCCGACGATGCGGCCCTCGTTCTGCGCTTCGAACACCGGAAACCGGCCGCCGCGGATCAGGCCGTGCACCAGCGCGGTGATGAAAACGGTCTTGCCGGCGCGGGACAACCCGGTAATGCCGAGCCGCACCGTCGGATTGAACAGGCTCCCGCCGAACTCCACGAGGGCGCGGGCGGCGAGACGGGTGTCTTCGATGAGATCGGTGAAGGAGGCCACGGCGCATCAATGTGGAGTGGCGGCCGCGGTTGGGCAAGGCCGCGTCATCGTTCCTGCCGCGTCATCGTTCCTGCCGCGTCATCGTTCCACGCCGGAGATGCAGCACGGCCGGTAGCGCGGCGGCGTCAGGCGGTTCTTGAGAACGCAGCGCGGGCCCGAATCCGCATAACCCGGACGCGTATAGGTCCAGGCGCGGCACTGGCTGTCGGCTTGGCAGGCGGCCCGGCAGCTTTCGCCGTTGGGCTCGGCGGGCACGTCCACGGTCCGGTAATCGCCGCCCGGACGGTCGATTGAATACTCGCGGTTGCGGCTGCGCGGCTCGATGACGCCGACGCCGCGGACCCCGGACGCGACGTCACCCGCCTCGATCCGTGGCGGCACCTGGTTCTTGAGCCAGCACATCGCCGGCCGGTCTGCGGTGGGGTAGTTGAAGCTCCAGGCCCGGCAGCGAGGTTCGCGGTCGCACCGCGCCGCGCAGACGGCCGGATCACCGGAGCGAACCGGAAAATTCATGTAGTCGTGGCCGCGCCGGTCAAACCCGACCTGCGCCGACGACGGTGCCGCGAGACCGAACGCCACGGCAACCAGGACAGTCAGCGCGATGAAGAGCCGCATCATCCGACGGTGATCCCCGGCCCGGCGTCCCTCCCGGCCAATTCGCATCGATCATAGTCGGAATCCGCCGAGGTCATAGGTATTTGATGCCTGCGGCGGCCGGGCCATCCATCGAGACGTCGCCTTGCGCGGACCGAGCCTGGCCGAAACGAAGATGAGGAGCCGACGGCCCACGAAGCGCTCAGGAGCCCGCGGCGCATCGGCCGCGGCACTCACGGCCGGTGGACGCCCGCCACCGCGGAGAGATCGCGGTGCGGCTCGCCGCACACATAGTCCTCGATCTTGATGTCGTTGCGCAGCCGGTAGACGAACCGCGCCTGCCAATCCGCGGCGTAGTATTCGGGGTCGTGGATGGTGATGACGTCCTCGAGCTCGGCCGGTCCGGTCTTGCGGATGCGCTCCACCGTGTGCAGTTCGTCGGTATGCGGCGCGCCCGTGGCGTCGAGGAACGTCCGCTCGTTGAAGCCCGCGGTCTCCACCACCAGCGTGTCGCCCTCGAAATGGCCGACCGAGTGGCCGTTGAACGCCGGAAAGGCGATCATGTCTTCTTCCGGCAGCGGCCGGTCCAGGCCGATCGGGCGGACCTGATGGTTGAGCTCGTAGAGGATCGTCACCTGCCCCGGCGGGCCGTTGACGATCTCGAACGGATAGGGATTGGCGAGCACGCGCGGCACCCCGTCGGGAACGCAGAATTTGCGCGCGGCGTCGGTCAGCGAACCGTCCTTCAGACCGGCGATGTTCTTTTCATAGGCGGCCTTTCCCGCAGCGGTCAGGGGCAGCGCACCGCCGCCGAGCACCTCGATCCTGGGATGGTACTCGGTCGCCCACCAGATGCCGGACAGGTCGGGCGTGTCGGCCCTGCCGGCTCCGGATAGGGCGGTGGCCGCGAGCAAGGCAGCCCATCCGAGCAGGCCACGAGAGCGCACGCGCAGGTCTTCCATCGGGCTCCTCCAACGCAGTCCCCAACGTTTCTTTTCCGGCGCTGCCGTCGATCGGTACGCGCGCCGGTGGCTCAGGTTAGCACGACGCCCGGCGCGGCAACACCGGAGCGAGCGCCGTCCGAAGCGAGCGCCGTCAGGCGTTGTCGCCGCGGATCGCGGCGATGGCGGCGTCGGTGACCTGCCGCGTGGTGGCGGTGCCGCCGAGGTCGGGGGTGTGCAGCGACGGATCGGCGGTGACCCGCTCGATGGCCCGCATCAGCCGATCGGCCGCGGGCTTCTCGCCGAGGTGCTCCAGCATCATGGTCGCCGACCAGAAGGTCCCGATCGGGTTCGCCACGCCCTTGCCGGTGATGTCGAAGGCGGAGCCGTGGATCGGCTCGAACATCGACGGAAAGCACCGCTCCGGATTGAGGTTCGCGGTCGGCGCGATGCCGAGCGACCCGGCCAGCGCGGCGGCGAGATCGGACAGGATGTCGGCGTGGAGGTTGGTCGCCACCACGGTGTCGATCGTTTCCGGCCGCAGCGTCATCCGCATGGTCATGGCGTCGACCAGCATCTTGTCCCAGGTAACGTCGGGAAACTCGCCGGCGACTTCGCCGGCGATCTCGTCCCACATCACCATGGCGTAGCGCTGGGCGTTGGACTTCGTCACCACGGTGAGGAGCTTGCGCGGCCGCGAGCGCGCAAGCCTGAAGGCGAAGCGCATGATCCGCGTGACGCCGCTGCGGGTCATCATGGAGACGTCGGTCGCCACCTCCTCCGAATGGCCCTGGTGGACGCGGCCGCCGACGCCGGCATACTCGCCCTCCGAATTCTCGCGCACGATCACCCAGTCGAGCTCGGGGCCGGTCACGTGGCGCAGCGGGCTCGTGATGCCCGGGAGAATGCGGGTCGGCCTCACATTGGCGTATTGATCGAACGGCTGGCAGATGGCGAGGCGCAGCCCCCACAGGGTGATGTGGTCGGGAACATCGGGCGCACCCACCGCGCCGAAATAGATGGCGTCGTGGTGCCGGATCTGGTCGCGCCCCTCCGCCGGCATCATCACGCCGTGGCGCTTGTAATAGTCCGAGCCCCAATCGAAATGATCGAATCGAAAGGCGAAGCGGCCGTCGCGCGCCGCCAGGGCGTCGAGCACTTCGATCCCCGCCGCGACGACTTCCTTGCCGATGCCGTCCCCGGGGATGGCTGCAATTTTGTAGGTTTTCATCGATATCAAATCCTGGTCGACCGCGAATATCAGCGCTCCGTCACTCCCGGGCGCACTGCCGTGCGCGAACCCGGAATCCGACATCCGCGGCACCGCCCTCGATCTCCGGGTTCGCCGCTGCGCGGCGTCCCGAAGCGGCTTCCGCCGTCAATACGCGTACTCGGTGAACACCGGGTCGACCGAGCCGCCCCACGGGCCGTGGAATTTCTCCAGCAGCTGTTCCGCCTGAGTGCGGCCCTCGGCAACGAAGGCGTCCAGCGGGCCGAGATAGCGCGTCTCGTCGATGCCATAGGGATCGAGACGATTGCGCTTCTTCAACCCGGCATGGGCGAGCGCAAGCGTGTCGCGGGCGAGCGACAGCACATCGCGCCCGCGGATCGTGGCCTTGAAGCCGAGGCGCGGCACGTCGTCCCGCAGCTTCTGGCGTTCCTGCGCGGTCCACGGCTTGACGAGCTCGTAGGCCGCATCGAGGCTTCCCTGGTCGTAGAGCAGGCCGACCCAATAGGCCGACAGCGACGGCAGAACCCGCCACGGCCCGCCGTCGGCGCCGCGCATCTCGAGATAGCGCTTGAGGCGCACCTCGGGGAAAATGGTGGAGAGATGGTTCGCCCAGTCGGACACGCTGGCGCGCTCGCCCGGCAGCTCGGGCAGCCGTCCCGCCATCAGATCGCGGAACGAGCGTCCCGCAACGTCGATGTAGTGATCGCCCCGCTTGACGAAGTACATCGGCACGTCGAGCGCGTATTCGGTGTAGCGTTCGTAGCCCATGCCGGGCTCGAAGGCGAAGGGCAGCATTCCCGAGCGGTTGGGATCGGTATCGCGCCAGATCTCGGAGCGGAACGAGAGATAGCCGTTGGGCTTGCCCTCGGTGAAGGGCGAGTTGGCGAACAGCGCCGTCGCCACCGGCTGCAGGGCGAGCGACACCCGCAGCTTCTTCACCATGTCGGCTTCCGAGGAGAAGTCGAGATTGGCCTGCACCGTGCAGGTCCGGTACATCATGTCGAGACCGAGCTTGCCGACCTCCGGCATATAGCGGGTCATGATGCGGTAACGGCCCTTGGGCATCACCGGGACCTCGGCGCGGCTCCAGGTCGGCGTCATGCCGAGCCCGAGAAATCCGATGCCGAGCGGTTCCGCGATCTGGCGGAGCTGGGCGAGATGCGCCATCAGCTCGCTGCAGGTCCGATGGATGGTGGCGACCGGCGCACCGGACAGCTCGAACTGGCCGCCCGGCTCGAGCGAGATCGCACCTCCCCCGGTGACGTCGGAGAGGCCGATGATGTTCGCCCCCTCCATGATCGGCTCCCAGCCGAGCAGGGATTGCATGCCCTCGAGCAGCGCGCGGATGCCGCGCGGTCCGCCATAGGGCACCGGCTCGTGGCGTGCGAGCGTGAAGGCGAACTTTTCGTGTTCGGTGCCGACCCGGAATTTCTCGGGCGGCTTCTCGCCGGCAGCGAACCACGCGACGAGTTCGTCGCGCGTTTCGATCGGCGTCATATCGATCTGGTCACGAGCCATGAAATACAGACAATCCCCGGCGGCGGCGCGCGACCTTACACGTGCAATGCAAAAGAGCAATTGGGGAGGTTGTCAGGCCGGGACCGCGTCGGGCGCGGGCATGATTTCGCACGAATTGGTTGTTAGACAGGATTGAAGCCATTGCCGGACTGTGAGAATTGTCCGGCCCGAGGCGGTATAGGATCGCGATGCGGACAGGGATCTGGCGAGGTGGGTTGATCGCGGTCGCGGCGGCCCTGGGAGGGTGCGCGGGGCTGTCACAGACCGTGGTCGACCCCTATGTCGCGCCCGGCAAGTTCGATTTTCTCCACTGCCCGGATCTCGCCACGCGGCTGGATGCGGCCGAAGCGCGCCACAAGGAGCTGGGTGCACTGATGGAGCGCTCGGGCGGCGGCGTCGGCGGCGGCGCGGTCAACATGTTCGTCTACCAGCCCGACATGAGCGGCGTGGAGGCGGAGCTGCGCGAGCTCAAGCAGGCGAGCGCCGCCAAGAAATGCCCCGCCAACGCGGCGAAGCCGCCGGCCAAGCCCGAACCCGGAATGGGGCCGATCCATTAGGCCAATCCGTTGGTGATGGGTCGACGCAGGTCCGTCGCATACCGGGCACGCGCTCAGCGCCCGGCGGCGGTGCCGCCGCTGAAGCCGTCGCGGCGGCTCAGCAGGAACACCGCCTGCTCGCCGAACAGATTCCAGAACCACCACGGCGCATTGAGGCGCAGCGGCCGGCCCCAGGCATCGAGCGCCCGCGCGCGCTCCATCTTGGCGCCGACCGTGAGGCACAGGTCGCGGAAATCCTTGATGGTGCAGAAGTGGATGTTGGGGGTGTCGTACCAGGTGTCCGGCAGGTTGTCGGTGCGCGGCATGCGGCCGCCGAACAGCAGTTGCAGTCGGATCTGCCAATGGCCGAAATTGGGGAACGACACCACGGCGTGGCTGGCGATCCGCAGCATCTGCTCGATCACGATGCGGGGATGCCGCGTCGCCTGCAGGGTCTGCGACAGGATCACGTAGTCGAACGCGTCGTCGGGATAGTCGCCGAGGTCGGTATCGGCGTCGCCCTGGATCACCGCGAGACCTTTGGCGACGCAGTCGTTGACGCCTTCGCGGGACAATTCGATGCCGCGCCCGTCGACGCCGCGGCCCTCCAGGATCTTGAGCAGCTCGCCGTCGCCGCAGCCGACGTCGAGCACGCGCGAGCGCGGTTCGATCATCTCGGCCACCATCAGGTGATCGAGCCGGACGTTGCCCGGGCTGAGCGCGACCTGCGTCATCGTTCCGTCGCGGCGGGCTCGCAACAGCATCGCCTGCTCAGCCCCCGGCCGCCGCGAGGCCGCGTGCAGCGGCCGCGGAATCGAGGAAGCCGCCGACGATCTGAATCAGCTCGGGCTCGTCGAGCAGGAAGGCGTCATGGCCCTTGTCGGTGGAGATTTCGGCGAACGAGACCCGCGCCCCGGCGGCATTGAGCGCGTGCACGATGGCGCGCGAAGTCCGCGGTGGGAAACAGCCAGTCGCTGGTGAAGGAGATCACGCAGAAGCGCGTCTTCGTGGCACGGAAGGCATTGGCGAGCACGCCGCCATAGTCGGCCGCGAGATCGAAGTAATCCATCGCGCGGGTGAGATAGAGATAGCTGTTGGCGTCGAAGCGCTCGACGAAGGACGAGCCCTGGTGGCGCAGATAGCTCTCGACCTCGAAATCGGCGTCGAAGGAGAAGGTCGGATTGGCGCGATCCTGGAATTTGCGGCCGAACTTGCGGTGCAGCGCCGCGTCCGAAAGATAGGTGATATGCGCGCCCATGCGGGCGACCGCGAGGCCGCGGCGCGGGTTTGCGCCTTCCGACATAATAGCGCCCGCCGCGCCATTCGGGGTCCGCCATCACGGCTTGCCGGCCGACCTCGTGGAACGCGATGTTCTGCGCCGAATGGCGGGTGGCGCAGGCGATCGGAAGCGCCGCGAAGACGCGCTGCGGATAGCTCGCCGCCCATTGCAGCACCTGCATTCCGCCCATCGATCCGCCGACCACCGCGAACACCGTGTCGATGCCGAGACGGTCGAGCAGCATCGCCTGCGCGCGCACCATGTCGCGAATGGTGATGACGGGAAAGTCGAGGCCCCAGGGCAGTCCCGGTCACCGGATGGATCGAGGCCGGGCCGGTGGTCCCCATGCAGGCGCCGAGCACATTGGCGCAGATGACGAAATAGCGTTCGGTGTCGATCGGCTTGCCGGGGCCGATCATGGTCTCCCACCAGCCCGGCTTGCCGGTCACGGGATGGCGGTTGAAGACGTGCTGGTCGCCGGTGAGGGCATGGCAGACCAGCACCGCATTGGTGCGGTCGGCGTTGAGCGTGCCGTAGGTCTGGTAGGCGACCTGGAACGGGGTGAGCGCGACCCCGGCATCGAGCTTGAGCGGCTGCTCCGGCCCGAAGTGGGCGACGAGGGACTGGGGGTAATCCGCCTCCCGCACCCGATCCGGCACGCCCCGGCCCATGACAGCTGTCAATTCGGCCATTTTCTGTCCCAGCCTCCCGTCCGGAACGAAATCGGCACCGGAAGATATCGCAAAAAAAGATAGATCGAGAACGGGTTAGATAGGGTGCCCTCGGTCGCTGTCAATGTTTTCTTTGCTTTTGAAGGGGCCCGCCCCTATGGATGACGCGCCCGCAAATCCGCGCCAGATTTCGGCCCAACCATCGCTGCCGATTGAGAAAATGAGCCCGAACGATCGTCCCACCGACCTCGCCGGCCTGCGCGCCGAGATCGACCGGATCGATGCGGCCATGCACCGGCTGCTGATGGAACGGAGCGAGATCATCGAGCGTCTCATCGCGACCAAGAAAACTGCGGAATCCGGTTCCGCCTTCCGGCCGGCGCGGGAGGCCGACATGATGCGGCGCCTGGTCGAGCGGCATCGCGGCATGCTGCCGCTCGACACCGTGGAGGGCATCTGGCGGGTCATCATCGCCACCTTCACCTACGTGCAGGCGCCGTTTCGCGTGCATGCGGATTTCTCGTCCGGAGAATCCGCGATGCGCGACAGCGAGCGGTTTCATTTCGGCTTCACCGTCCCGATCGTCCCCCATCTCGGCGCTGCCGGCGTGGTCGCGGCGGTCGCGGCCTCCCGGGGCGACCTCGGCCTCGTGCCGGTGACCGCCAGCGCCGCCGACGGAGCCTGGTGGACGGCGCTGGAGGCCGACGACGCCCCCAAGATCATCGCCCGGCTGCCATTCGTGGAGCGCGAGGATCACCCGGCCGCCTTGCCGGTGTTCGCCATCGCACGGCCGCACCCCGACGCCATCGTGACCGATGTCCAGATGTACAGCATCCGGGTCGCCGGGTGGGGGGCGCGGCCGGCCCAGGCGCTCGCCGGCCTCGTCGAAACCGCCGCCGTCCCCGACCGCGTTTCCGACGGCGCCGTGCTGCTCGCATCGATCCCCCGCGGCACGACGCTCGCCGCGGTGACCCGCGCCCTCGTCGAGGCCGGGTCCTCGGTGCGCAGCGAAGCCCTCGTCGGCAGCCACGCAACCCGCTATAGGGTCACCGCCGACGCCCGGGCCGTTCCGACCGGGCGCTAGCTTGTTGCGCGAACGGCGCGCATTTTTCACGGTCACACCATGTCGACATCGTCCCCGCAGCGTCCAATTCCGCGCCCCGGCGTGCTCGCCATCAAGCCCTATGTGCCGGGCAAGAGCAGCGCCCCCGGGGTCGCGCGGATTCACAAGCTGTCCTCCAACGAGACACCGCTCGGCCCGAGCCCGAAGGCGATCGAGGCCTACCAGAGCCTCGCCGGCGCATCTCGAGGAATATCCCGACGGCGCGGCGACGAAGCTGCGCGACGCGATCGGCCGCGCCTTCGGCCTCGATCCCGCGCGCATCGTGTGCGGCGCCGGCTCCGACGACCTCCTGAACCTGCTGGCGCGCGCCTATCTCGCCGATGGCGACGAGGCGATCCACACCACCCACGGCTTCCTGGTCTATCCGATCGCCACGCTCGGCGCCGGCGGCGAAGCCGGTGATCGCGCCGGAGACGCAACCACACCGCCGACGTCGACGCGATCCTCGCCGCGGTGACCGAGCGGACCCGGATCGTGTTCCTCGCCAATCCGAACAACCCGACCGGCACCTATGTGCCGTTCGACGAAGTGAGGCGGCTGCATCGCGCGCTGCCGCCCCGGGTCCTGCTGGTGCTCGACGCGGCCTATGCCGAATACGTGCGGCGCAACGATTACGAGGCCGGCATCGAGCTCGTCGCGACCTCTGAAAACGTCGTGATGTGCCGGACTTTCTCGAAGGTCCACGGCCTCGCCGCGCTGCGTCTCGGCTGGATGTACGGACCGGCCCACGTGGTCGACGCGGTCAACCGTATCCGCGGACCGTTCAACGTGAACTCCGCCGCGATCGCCGCCGGCATCGCCGCGATCGAGGACAGCGGCCATGTGGAGCGCTCGGTCGCGCACAACGAGAAATGGCTCGCCTGGCTCACCGCGGAAATCGGCAAGCTCGGTCTGGAAGTGACGCCGAGCGCGGCGAATTTCGTGCTGATCCATTTTCCCCACAGCGGCCTGACGGCGGCCGAGGCCGATCGTTTTCTCACCGCCCGAGGCCTCATCCTGCGTCAGGTCACCGCCTACGGTTTGCCCCATGCGCTCCGCATGAGCGTCGGCACCGAGGAGGCGAACCGCGGCGTGGTGGCGGCACTCGCCGCGTTTCTGGGGCGCCCGGGCACCGATGGCTGAGCCGATGTTCGAACGTCTGGCGCTGATCGGGGTCGGCCTCATCGGCTCGTCGATCGCCCGCGCGGCGCGCGCCCAGGGCGTCGTGCGCAGCATCGTGGCGACGGCCCGCTCGCCGGCGACGCGCCGCCGCGTCATCGAACTCGGCATTGCCGATCAGGTCGTCGATACCAATGCGGCTGCGGTCGAAGGGGCGGACCTCGTCATCTTCTGCATTCCGGTCGGCCAGTGCGGACCGGTGGCCGCGGACATCGCGAGCCACCTGGCGCCGGGCGCCATCGTCTCCGACGTCGGCTCGGTCAAGGCCCAGGTGATCAGCGACATGGCTCCGCACCTGCCGCGCGGCGTTCACTTCGTGCCGGCGCATCCCGTCGCCGGCACCGAGCATTCCGGCCCCGACGCCGGGTTCGCCGAGCTCTTCATCGGCCGCTGGTGCATCCTCACCCCGCCGCCGGGCGCCGACGCCGGCGCGGTCGAGCGCCTGTCGGCGTTCTGGCAGGCGATCGGCGCCAAGGTCGCCGTCATGTCGGCCGAGCACCACGATCTCGTGCTCGCGATCACCAGCCACGTCCCGCATCTCATCGCCTACACGATCGTCGGCACCGCCGACGACCTTTCTGCGGTGACGCGTTCGGAGGTGCTGCAGTATTCCGCCGGCGGCTTCCGCGATTTCACCCGCATCGCGGCGTCCGACCCGACCATGTGGCGCGACGTGTTCCTCGCCAACAAGTCGGCGGTGCTGGAGATGCTCGGCCGTTTCAACCAGGACCTCGCCCGGCTCACCCGCGCCATCGAGACGGGTGACGGCGAGGCCCTGTTCGATCTCTTCACGCGAACCCGCGCGATCCGTCGCGGGATCGTCGACATCGGGCAGGATTCCGCCGCACCGGACTTCGGACGGCCCCATCCGGAGCTGCCACAGATGCCCCGGCCCTACGTTTCAGAATCGAATTGAAGTTAACGAAGGATTGAGTTCGGGGGGCGTGATCCGGCCCGCCTCATCGCCGCCGCCCAATTGCCTCACATTCTCCATGAACCAGCCGGGCGCGGCTCCGACGACATTCATTATGTGCCCGTTAAATCGAGATAAATTTGAAAAAACCGCGTTGTGGCTTTTTTGCACTAGTTTTATGAGCCTCCATCGCTTTTTATAAGCGTGGTTTTGACCATGCACGTAGGGATCGTTTCTAAAACAAGGGCGCAATCATGAAACAGCTTCTTCTCGTTACGGCTTCGACTCTCGCTCTCGTGGGCGCCGCGGCCGCCGCTGATCTCCCGACCCGTCAGCCCCCTCCTCCGACCCCGGTCGTTGGTAAGGCTCCGATCGGCAAGGCTCCGATCGGCAAGGCCCCGATCGGCAAGGCTCCGATCGTCACCAAGGGCTGATACGTAAACTGCAACGGAAAGTCGGCTCGTATCCGCCCGCTTGTTTGTCGTGCGGCGAGCCGATTTTTCGTTGCGAACTCTCTATCCTAAGTTGAAGACCTCTTCGTGATCCTAAGTTGAAGACCTCTTCGTAATCCTAAGTTGAAGACTTCTTCGGGATCATGAGTTGTAGACCTCGCGATCTAAAAATGTGGCGGCTTTGTTCCAAGGCTGCGTTGAACGTCTCTAGAGCTGGCGCGACTAAAAACGCCACCACGCCGGCTGTTCCTGAGCGACCTAAGTCAAGGAGCCAACGGTGTCGGACATCTATCATAATCCAATGAATTCCCTTGGCCGGGTTCAAAAGAACCTTGGTCGCTCCCGCTGGACGGGGATCGCTGCGGGGCTTTGCGCCATCGCACTCCTCCTCGGACCGGGACTTCGCGCTTCCAGCGCCGAAGACGCAGGTACCCAGGAATCGGCGCCTGCCCACAAGACTTCGAAGTCCAAATACGCAGCGGTCGGCAACGTCGCCGGCGCGCACGCCGAAGAGACCAGCGGCCTGCCCGCGGTCGCCGCTCCCGACAAGGCCAATCACGGCGGGCGGTACTTCGTGGACTTCCGCGCCCGCACGGCGGCGAGCTACGGCCACGCCTTCCTGTGGTACGGGCGCTTGAAGGAAGACGGACGGGTCGGCGCGATCGAGGTGGCGGGTCTTCATCCCGCGACCGACAGCGTCATCCCCTACATCCTCGGCCACGTCATTCCGGTGCCGGCCGAAACCGGCAAGAGCTACGGCGATCTCGACGAGCAGTACCTGACCGCCAGCTACCGGGTCTACCTGACCGACGCCCAGGCCAAGTCCGTTTTCGCCTATATCAGGCAGAAGCAGTCGTCCAACCTGATCTGGCAGGCCGGCACCGTCAACTGCACCGGCTTTATTTCGGATGTCGCCGCCTATATGGGCCTGCGGACCCCGATGGTTCCGACGCTGATGTACCCGGAAGATCTCGTCAAGGCGATCAAGAAGCTCAACGGCGGACGCACGGAGATACCGGCCTTTGCGAGCGCCGCTCACTGAATCCCTGCGCGTGGTAGTAACCCCGGCCGATAGGGCGGGGTCGTTTGAAACCGAAGCAGATGGAAATGGCCGCCGTTCGAGGCGGCCATTTCTTTTTCCGGGGTCCGGTTGGCGAATCGTTTTCGCCGCCGCACCGCGGTTGAGTTTTACCCGCAGTTTCGTCACGGTTTCGCCGCAGGTTCGGCGGAATTGCCTCGTTGAGGATGGCAGTGGCGCAGCGCAGTGGCGAATCGCCGGGTGGGGTGGAGGGGAATGGTCACAGCGCCTAATTCGGAGAACGGCGTGATCCAATTCGAAAACGTCGGATTGCGATACGGGCTCGGGCCGGAGATTCTGCGCGACCTGAGCTTCAAGATCACGCCGCATTCCTTCCAGTTCCTCAGCGGCCCTTCGGGCGCCGGCAAGACATCGCTGCTGCGCCTGCTGTTCCTGTCGCTGCGGCCGACCCGCGGCCTGATCACGCTGTTCGATCACGACACCGCGACGCTGAGCAAGGATTCGCTCGCCGTGCTGCGCCGTCGTATCGGCATCGTGTTTCAGGATTTTCGCCTGCTCGACCACCTCTCCACCTTCGACAACGTCGCGTTGCCGCTGCGGGTGCTCGGCCGCAAGGAGGAAAGCTTCTACGACGAGGTGACCGAGCTGCTGAACTGGGTCGGCCTCGGCGAGCGCATCTGGTCGCTGCCGCCGGTGCTGTCGGGCGGTGAGAAGCAGCGCGCGGCGATCGCGCGCGCGGTGATCGCACGGCCACAGATCCTGCTCGCCGACGAGCCGACGGGAAATGTCGACCCGGCCCTGGCGCAACGGCTGCTGCGCCTGTTCATCGAACTCAACAAGTCAGGCACGTCCGTCGTCATCGCCACCCATGATATCGCCTTGATGGACCAGTACGATGCAAGGCGGTTGGTGCTCCATGACGGCCGCATCCATGTCTATGATTGATGCGATTTTCGCGGCCGTGCGTCGGCGTTTCGGCCGGCTGCGTGGAGAAGCGGGTCCGCGCGAGCAGCGCGGCGAGACGACGATCGTTCCCAAGGATACGATCTCGGGCAGCGCGCTGACCGCCGTGGTCGCCATCATGACGTTCCTCGCGGCGGTGACCAGCGGCGGTGTCGCCATGGTGATCGGCGCGGCGTCGGAGTGGCAGTCCGATATCGCCCGCGAAATGACGATCCAGGTTCGTCCGATCCCCGGCAACGACATCGACGCCGAGGTCCTCAAGGCCGAGACCATCGCGCGCGCCACCGCCGGCATGGGCGAGGTGCGCACCTACACCAAGGCCGAATCGGAACGGCTCCTGGAGCCGTGGCTCGGCGGTCTTTCGCTCGACGAATTGCCGGTGCCGCGGATGATCGCGGTGCGGGTCGCACCCGGCGCCCGGGTCGACACGCAGACCCTGCGCCAGGCGCTCGCCACCCAGGTCGCGGGGGCGAGCCTCGACGATCACCGCGGCTGGATCGACCGCATGCGCCGGATGGCCGCGGCGGCGGTCGCCGGTGGTCTTGGAATCGTCGGCCTCGTGCTGGCGGCGACGGTGCTCTCGGTCGCCTTCGCCACCCGCGGTGCGATGGCGAGCAACCGCCCGATCGTCGAGGTGCTGCACTTCGTCGGTGCCAAGGAGGCCTATATCGCGAGCCAGTTCCAGCGGCACTTCCTGACCCTCGGCCTCAAGGGCGGGGCGATCGGAGGCATCGCCGCGATGGCGTTTCTGGCGCTCACGGGGCCGGTCAGCGACCTCTTCGTGGGCACCGCCGGCGAGGCCCAGGCGACCGCCCTGTTCGGCTCGTTCTCGGTCGGGGTTTTGGGCTATGCGATGGTCGGGGGCGAGATCGTCCTGATTGCGCTGATCACGGCGCTCACGTCGCGGCGGGTCGTGCTCCACACTTTACGAACCATTTATTGATGGCGAGGCATGTTCCAAGTGCCTACTTGTGGGCTACAATGCTATTGGGCTGATGGTTTTTCATGTCGCTCGAGCATGTCCCCTCTCCAGCGCGCGACGCGGGTGCGTTTCCGCGTCGGAGCGCCTCTGTGGCGCGCCGGCTGTGCCGGGCGACGGTCGCCGCGTGCTGGATCGGAGCGGCGCTTCTGGTCGCCGGCTTCGGGTGGTTCGCCGTCAGCGTCGCCAAGGACGAGGTGCCATTGCAGGGAGCGGCCGACGGCATCGTCGCGCTCACCGGGGGTGCTTCGCGGCTCGCCGATGCGGTCGAATTGCTGGCGTCGGGTCGCGGCCGACGGCTGCTGATCAGCGGGGTCGCCCCGATCACCAATGCCACCGACCTGATGCGCCGCGTCCCCGAGCATCAGCACTGGTTCGATTGCTGCGTCGATCTCGACTACAGCGCCGTCAACACCATTGGAAATGCGGTCGAGACCCGGCGCTGGGCGCTCAACCACGGCTTCCGCTCTCTGGTCGTGGTGACGTCGAGCTACCACATGCCCCGCGCGATGCTCGAACTGTCCCACCAATTGCCGGGCGTGAAGCTCATCCCCTACCCGGTGGTAACGCCGCAGCGTCGCGCCGAAGGATGGTGGTCGCATCCGGCGAGCACCAAGATCCTCGTGCTCGAATATCTGAAATTCATCGTCGCGAACGCCCGGATCCGATTTGACGCGCCGCCTGGCGCCCCGACGGTGGCCGTGTCACGCGGCCGCGCCAATATCTGATCCGGCGATTCGGACCGCTCAAAGCCTCGCCCCCGCACCAGCTTCGCACTCATCAGGCTTCGCGCCTGCCAGCCACGGACCCCTGACGTGATCCTGCTGCGTTCCCTGCTGTTCAATCTGCTGTTCTACCTCAACCTCGTTCTGCACCTCCTCATCGCGCTGCCGACATTGGCGATGACGCCGCGGGCGGTCGTCGGGGTGGCGAAGATGTGGGGCCGCGCCAATCTGTGGCTGCTGCGCCACGTCTGCGACCTGCGCGTCGAGTGGCGAGGTCTCGACAAGATCCCGCCCGGCGGACTGATCGTCGCCGCCAAGCATCAATCAGCCTGGGAGACCTTCGCGCTGCTCACGATCCTGGCCGACCCGGTGTTCATCTTGAAGCGCGAGCTGATGTGGATTCCGGTGTTCGGCTGGTGCCTGTACCGGGGCGGGATGATCCCGGTCGATCGCGGAGCCGGCAGGTCGGCGCTGATCGCGATGACCCGGCGGGCGCGCGCGGCGATCGGCGAGGGCCACCAGATCATCATCTTCCCCGAGGGCACCCGGCGTCCGGCGGGAGCGCCGCCCAAATACAAGTTCGGCGTCGCTTTCCTCTATGCCGATTGCGAGGCGCCGTGCGTGCCCATCGCCCTCAATTCCGGACTGTTCTGGCCGCGACGCCGGTTCCTGCGGTTTCCCGGCACCGTCGTGGTCGAAGTCCTCGACCCCATCATGCCGGGGCGTGACCGCACCGCGTTCTTCGCCGAGCTCGAGGAGAAGCTCGAGGCGGCGTCCACGCGCCTGCTCGATGAAGGGCTGCGCAGCCTCGGCGCGGCCGGCCGCTCGCATTTCGAGACCGCCCGGAATCGGGACTGAACGGTGCAAGCAATCTCCTTTCCGGTGGGCGCGCAGCGGTGGCGGAGTGATATACGTGGCCGATGCTGGCCACGATCGCCGCGCGGATGCGGCATTCCGATATCAATTACCGCCTGCTGATCCCGCTGCTCGCGAGCGGCGTGGCCGTTCAGGTCGTCACGGCGATCGCCCGCGTCACCACGAGCTATCGCATCCTGGAAATCGGGCTGCCGGTGGTCTGGCTCGGAATCATCTCCGCGACCTATGCCGTCCTGCCGGTCTTCGTCGCCGTCTGGCTCGGCCGCTTCATCGATCGCGGCCATGACGCGCTCGCGCTGCGGATCGGCGCGGCGCTGATGATGGTCGCCTGCGCCGGGCTGTGGGCGGCTGGGGCGTCGATGATCGTGCTTCTGGCATCGACCGCGCTGCTGGGTGTCGGCCAGCTGTTCTCCGTCATCAGCCAGCAGAGTTTGTGCGTGCGGTGCTCGCGGATGCGGAGCCGCGAGCAGGTGTTCGGCAACTACATGGTCTCGGCGGCCGTCGGCCAGGGCATCGGTCCCATGATCGTCGGGTGGGCGGGCGGCAGCGCGACGGTGCCTCCCACCCAGTTCCTGTTCGCCGCCGCCTTTGCCGCCTCGGTGATCTCGCTCGCCTGCGCGATGCCGATCCGACGGTCGCGCCGGCGCGGCAAGCCGCAGGCCGGCAAGGAGGTCACGCCGGTCCACCAGTTGCTGCGGATACCCGGCCTCGCCGCCATGATGGTCGCGAGCGTGATCACGGTGACTGCGTCGGATCTCGTCATCATCTATCTCCCGCTGCTCGGCGCCGAGCGCCACATCGACGTCAACGCCATCGGCGGGCTGCTCACGGCACGCGCGGCGGCCTCGATGGCGGCGCGGCTCATCTATGTCAGGCTCATCGTCGCGTTCGGCCGCACGCCTTTGATGATGGGCACCTTGGTGCTGGGCGCCGCGGCGTTCGGCGCCCTCGCGATCCCGATGCCGGTCGCCGCCCTCTATGTCGCGATTTCGCTCACCGGATTCACTATCGGGATCGCCACCACCATCACCATCACCAGCGTGGTGGCACTGACCGCCCCGGGCGCCCGCGGCACCGCCAATTCGCTGCGGGTCACCGGAAACCGGCTCGCCCAGGCGGCGATGCCGTTTACCGCCAGCCTCGTCGCCGCAATCACCGGCGCCGGCGGCATCTTCGTCATCATCGCGGCGAGCCTGCTGGCTTCGTGCGCCGGGGTGTATTGGAGCCGGCCGCAGAAATAAGGCACCCGCCCGCAGGTTGCCTCAGTGCGGGCGCTCGCCATCAAAATTGCGCAGGGCGGCCGCCACCCGATCACGAAATCGGCCCAGCGGCTTGGTCCGTTGCCGCGCCGGGGTCGCGCGCCGGCCGGGTCCGACGCGCGCGAGCGGTCGGGAGTTGTGTCATGTATCGTGCGTCCACCGTCCTCGTTTTCGCGAACCTCACCTTTGCGAGACTCTCCTGCGCGACCCTCAGCTGCGCGAGCCTCATCGGCGTAAGTCTGACGTGCGCGAGCATCGCCCTCGGCGCTGCGCCCGCGGCACCGGCTGCCGCGGCGTCGCTGCGCCCCGGCGAGCTCGGCAGCACCGAAGCCGTGCTCCGCTGGATCAACGTCTACCGCGCCCGGCGCGACTTCGCCCACGTGCCGATGGCCGTCCGGGCTCTGAGCGAGCTCGGCGCGCTCAGGGATCCGGAAACGTCCGCGGTCTATGTCGGCTTCATTGCCGGCGTCATCGGGGCCAACCCGGGCAAGGCGGACGAGCTGATCGGAAAGATTTTGCCGCTGCCGGCCGAGGACGACTGGGCGCTGGTTCGCGGCATCGCCTATTCGGGCGCGCCGGGCTGGAAGGACATCCTCGCCCGCCTCGCCGACCGGCTGCCGCACCGCCGGCTGATGATCGAGAAATACGTCGAGCGAAAGCTGCCGACCCTCGACGACGTCGTCTACGCCCCCAATCCGACCACGATGGACAAGGTCCGCAGCTTCATCACCCTCGGCAAGCCCGCCGAAACGGTAAAGCTCGATGCCAGCTCGGACGTTCTGGACACGCTGTGGGGCTATTATTTCGCCAGCGGCTCCTACGGGCCGGTCTCCCGCATCCTGCGCATGCTGCCGTGGTCGAAAGACCGCGACGACACCGAGCGCCTGACGGTGGGCAACATGGCGAAGTACACCCTCGCCAGCAATGCGGCGCGCGACGCCGACCTGCTCGCCATGCTCAAGGCCGGCGTCGACCGCCAGCCCGCCGACCTGCAGGCGCCCCTCAAGGAGGTGATCGAAGCCGCCGAGACGATGGAGATCGCCCACATCCGCAAGGCCGCGCTCGCCTCCATCGACGACCTCAAGCGCAAAGGCCCCGGCTACAAGCGCGATATCTCGACCTGGGGACAGATCGGCCAGGGCGCGGTCGCGCTCGGCTGCATCGCCGCCGCCGCCACCGGCCAGGTCGAGATCGGCATCCCCTGCGTGGTGGGCGGCGCGCTCTCGTCAGCCGCGCTGAACTATTTCGGCAAGGATTAGGCGCCGCCGGCGTCAGCTCAGCGGCTCAGAATCCGGTGAAAAGCATATCGAGCGCGGCAATGATGTGATCGCGTTCGTGCGCAAGCGACCCGCATGGGTTCCCCAGCACCGTCTTGCGCACCGTCACGATCTCCTGGGTGATGAGGATCAAGGCCTTGTCCTCGAGACTCGACGTGAGGGCTGAGCCGGTCGGGATAGCTGCCGCCGTCAGTCGTTTCGAGCGGCGCGACGACCACCGTATCGAGGCTGCGGGTCAGGACATCGCTTTGCAAGGCGACGAGAAAAGGCTGGCGTTCGCGACTGCGCGGGAACGGGTTCGCGAACACGTCGAACTGTTTCATCGCCAGCTACAGAAGACCGGCATCGTCGGCAAGGAGCCCGTGCTCGGCCACGCGGCGATTGTAACGCGCAATGGCCTCACGGTTGTCGTCCAGCCACTGCCGTTCAAGCTCGGCGCGCACCAGCACGCGCAGCCTGCGCTCCAAAGTCTCGGAAATGTTGATGCGCATGCGGCGGGCATGGTCGAGCAATTCGGCATCGACAAACAGGTTCACCGCACGCTTCTTGGCCGTCCGTTCGCTCATCATCGCGCGGACCTCCGATCCATGCGCAAGATTACTGCGCATGCGGCCCGACAGCAAGAGGGCAATGGCCGCGCGGGGCAGCCGGCGACCCCCTCTAACGCTGCTCCGGTAGGCGCTGCTCCGGCCAGCGCTGCTCTGGCGCCTTTCTCCGGCCTCTAGCCTCCTGTGCCGCCGACCGTGATGCGTTCCATGCGCAGGGTCGGCTGCCCGACGCCCACGGGAACCCCCTGCCCGTTCTTGCCGCAGGTGCCGATGCCGTGGTCGAGGGCGAGATCGTTGCCGATCATGGTGATGCGGTTGAGGTCGGTCGGGCCGTTGCCGATCAGCATCGCGCCCTTGACCGGGGCGCCGACCTTGCCGTTCTCGATCCGGTACGCCTCGGTGCACTGGAACACGTACTTGCCGGAGGTGATGTCGACCTGCCCGCCGCCGAAGCTCACGGCATAGACGCCGTTCTTGACCGACGCGATGATCTCGGCCGGGTCGCGGCTGCCGGCCAGCATGTAGGTGTTGGTCATGCGCGGCATCGGGATGTGGCCGAAACTTTCGCGGCGGCCGTTGCCGGTCGGGCGCATCTTCATCAGCCGGGCGTTCTGGCGGTCCTGCATGTAGCCCACCAGGACGCCGTCCTCGATCAGCACCGTGCGGTTGGTGGGCGTGCCCTCGTCGTCGATGGACAGCGAGCCGCGGCGGTCCGCGATGGTGCCGTCGTCGACCACCGTGACGCCCTTGGCCGCCACCTGGCGCCCCATCAGGCCGGCGAAGGCCGACGTTTTCTTGCGGTTGAAATCGCCTTCCAGTCCGTGCCCCACCGCCTCGTGCAGCATGACGCCAGGCCATCCGGCGCCGAGCACGACATCCATCTCGCCGGCCGGCGCCGGCACCGCCTCGAGATTGACGAGCGCCTGACGCACCGCGTCGTCCACCGCGCCGCGCCATGCCTTGGCGTCGATGAAGCGCTGATAGGACTCCCGGCCGCCATAGCCGTGGCTGCCGGATTCCTGCCGGTCGCCATTGCCGACCACCACCGAGACGTTGACCCGTACCATCGGCCGCACGTCGCGATAGACTTCGCCGTCGTCCCGCAGGATCTCGATCACCTGCCAGGTTGCGGCGACGCTCGCCGACACCTGGCGCACGCGCGCGTCCTTGGTCCGCGCGTAGGCATCCATTTCCTCGAGCAGCTTGACCTTGGTCTCGAAGGGAAGGCTCCCCAGAGGGTTGTCGTCGGTGTAGAGGCGGACATTGGTCCGCGGCGGCCCGTCGGCGACGTGGCCGGAATAGCCGCCCCGCACGGCGCGGACCGAATCGGCGGCGCGCTGGATCGCCGCTTCGGACATCTCCGAGGCGTGCGCATAGCCGACCGCCTCGTCCTTGACCGCGCGCAGCCCGAAGCCGTGGGCGGTGTCGTAGGTCGCCTGCTTGAGGCGGCCGTTGTCGAACACCATCACCTCGGACTGCCGGTATTCCAGGAACAGCTCGCCGTCGTCGGCGCCCTCGAGCCCGTGACCGAGAATGCGGGACAGCCGGATTTTGTCGAGGCCGGCCCGATCGATCAGGGAACTCGGCGACGAAGGAACGGGCGACGGCGTCACGGGAGAGGTCATGGGGGCGATCCGGGGCTGTTGGCGTTTCCGCCAACATAGGCGCTGCGCCGGCATTGCGCGAGGGCCGACGGGCGCTCAGGTAGCCCGGATTGAACGCAGAGAAATGCGGGACAGCGAGGCCCTTCGGCAAAATCTGTCCCGGGTTTCGCTGCGCTCAACCCGGGCTACGGGTGCTTTGCATGGGGTTGTTTTTCGAAAATTTCAGCGCCAGGTGGCGAAGCTCATGCCGGTTCCGGTGCCGGCCGGCGTGCGATAGCCCGGAACGTATTCGAACCAGTCGAGGTCGAGGCCTTCGGCAGCGCCCGCCACCGCGACCCAGTTGAGGATCTCCGAACTGCCGGCATGGAGCTTGTTGCGCGGCAGGCTCCGCAGGAAGGCGGCATCCTTGTCGGCGAGAGCCTTGAGGATGGCGCGGTCGAAAGCTTCGTCGACCAGGAAATGGCTCAGGCCGCCCGATGCCATCACCCCGACCCGCGCGTGGCCGGGGAAGCTCTCCACCGCCTTGCGTACCGCCTGGCCGAGCAGGTAGCAGCGCCGCGGGCGCGGCTGGTTGGGCGGAAAATAGGTGTTGAGAAACACTGGGACCACCGGCGCCGGCCGGCGCGGGTCGAGCACGTGGCGATGCACATAGGCGACGGCGTGGCCCTCGCCTTCGCCGGCGCGCAGGGCTTTCGAACTCGCGATGTCGAAATCCGCATCGGTCAGCGCCTCGATCAGGTGGAGCGCCAGCGCGGCGTGGACGGGATATTCGCGCGGGGCGTCCGGCTCGAAGAAGGCCGACCGGTTCTTGATGTACCACTCCGGAAGATGCGAATAGGTGCCGTGCTGGACGTTGCTGTTGCAGATCGTCTCGCCGTAATAGATCGCAAAGGTCGGACGGCAGTCTTCCAGATAGCTCTCGTTCTGGTCGTCGCCGAACACGATCAGGGCATCGAGCGCCGCTGCGGCGACGGTGTCGCGCAGCCGCGCGACCGCGGCGCGGGCGAGGTTCTGCCGCGCCACCAGATGCTCCGGCGCCACCATGTGCGCGAGCTTCGGATCGGCGGCTTCGAGCAGGTCGCCATAGGTGACCGGCTCGCCCTCCTTGTCGCGGTGCTTCATCTTCTGGTCGGTCTCGGCGAACCGGGGCAGCGTCTCGTCGGACGCCAGCAGCATCGGCGTATGGGAGGTTCCTGCAGCGAATACGATCCTGGCCATGCCTTGTCTCCGTGACCTCGTCACATCCGATCGATGATGGGACAGCCCCGTTGCGTCTTTGATCTCACGCAAGGTCGTTACCGTCCGTGCGCGGGTCGCACGCGGCTCAATCGGCCTTGATGTGGGCCGCCTTGGCGACCGCGGCCCATTTGCCCGCCTGCGCGGCGATGAAGGCGGCGAATTCGGCGGCCGACTCCGGCTTCGCGATCGCGCCGAGCCGGACGATGCTTTCCTGCATCTCCGGTGCGCTCAGGCCTTCGTTGATGGCGGCGTTGAGCCGGTCGATGATGGCCTGCGGCGTACCGACCGGCGCGGCGACGCCGTTGAAAGTGGTGACCTCGTAGTCCGGCACGCCGGCTTCGATCATGGTCGGCAGGTCGCTCGCGAGCGGGGTGCGAACACGGCTCGTCACCGCGAGCGCACGCAGCCGCCCGTCGCGGATCAGCGGCAGCAGGATGGTGATGCCCTCGAACGTCATCTGGACTTGTCCGCCCAGCACGGCGGTGACGGATTCGCCGCCGCTCTTGTAGGGCACGCCCACGATGTCGACGCCCGCGGCAGACTTGAACAGCTCCCCGGTCATGTGCGGCAGGCCGCCGACGCCGGTGTGCGCGTAATTGAGCTCGCCCGGGCGGCTTTTCGCCCAGGCGATCAGCTCGCGCACCGACTTCACCGCGAAGTCCGGGCGCACCACCAGGATCTGATAGCTTTCGGACACCTTCGCCACCGCGGCCAGCTGCCGGATCGGATCGTAGCCGGCGCTCGCCGACACCGCGGGCGCGACGGCGAGCACGGAGGTGTTGCCGACGAGCAGCGTATAACCGTCGGGCGCGGCGCCGACCACGGCGCGAGCCGCGATCGCGCCCCCGGCGCCGGCCCGGTTCTCGATCACCGCCGGCTGGCCGAGCCTGGGAAGGATTTGCGACAAAAGCCGCGCCGGGATGTCGGTCGGACCGCCGGGTGCGGCGGGGACGATCAGGCGAATCGGTTTGTCCGGGTAGGATTGCGCCTGTGCGGCAACGGGCAACGACCCCGCCTTGGCGAAACCGATCAGGGCCGCGAAACCGATCAAGGCAGCGGCGGCACGCATGACGTCCGACGGCCAGCGCCGCCCGCGCGGGGCGCATTCCCTCATCGGCTCCTCCCGAAGAATGCAGTCTCGTTGTCGTCAACCTAAAGCATAATTCTCAAAACGGGTACGCTTTCCACCGCGCGCCTGTCGGCCAGACGCACGACGACACGGGTTCCCCTTCGCGCACGCCCACGTTAGGGTGCGCCGCGAGCGCAGCGAGGAGATGACGGATGGGGCAACGGGAGTTCACCGGACGGAGCGCGATCCGATGACCGCCCGGGAAACGGGTGCCGCCCCTGCCCTACCGCAGCCCGTGTCGGCACCGTTGTCGCGCGCCGCGATCTTCCTCGTGGTGACGATGAATCCGGGCTCGGACACGCGCACCGCCGTGCTTTCGTTCTGCGGCGATCTCGCCGCGCTCATACGCGCCGTCGAATTCCGCGACATCGAGGCCGGCGTGTGCTGCGTCATGGGCATCGGGTCGGATGCCTGGGGCCGCCTGTTCGGCGAGCCGCGGCCGGCGGAGCTCCATGCGTTCAGGGAGGTTCGCGCCGGCGCGCGCCATGCCGTCTCCACGCCCGGCGACCTGCTGTTCCATATCCGCGCCAAGCGCATGGACCTGTGCTTCGAACTGGCGACGCAGATCATGGCGCGCATCGGCCACGTGGTGTCGCCGGTCGACGAGGTGCACGGCTTTCGTTACTTCGACGAGCGCGACCTCCTGGGGTTCGTCGACGGAACGGAGAATCCCCGCGGCGACGCCGTGATCGAGGCCGCGATCATCGGCGAGGAGGATGCCACGTTCGCCGGCGGCAGCTACGTGATCGTGCAGAAATATCTCCACAATATGGACAAATGGAACGCGCTGTCCACTGAGGCCCAGGAGCGCATCATCGGCCGGACCAAGCTGTCCGACATCGAACTCGACGATTCCGTCAAGCCGACATCGGCGCACAACGCGCTCACGACCATCGTCGAGGACGGCAAAGAGGTCCAGATCCTGCGCGACAACATGCCGTTCGGCCGGGTCGGCGAGGGCGAATTCGGCACCTACTTCATCGGCTACAGCCGTTCGCCGCGCGTCACCGAGCAGATGATCGAGAACATGTTCGTCGGCCGTCCGCCCGGCAATTACGACCGGCTGCTCGACTTCAGCCGCGCCGTGACGGGCAGCCTGTTCTTCGTGCCGTCCGCGACGTTCCTCGACGCGGTCACGGCGCAACCGCCGACAGCCGCGGTGCTCCCCGCCGCGGCGACGGCCGACGCTTCCCCCTCCACTCTGTCGGTGCATGATGGTTCGCTCGGCATCGGCTCCCTGAAAGGAGACCTCTCGCGTGAATAATCTCCATCGTGAGCTCGCCCCCATTTCCGAGGCGGCGTGGGCGCAAATCGAAGAGGAGGCGTCGCGGACGCTCAAGCGCTATCTCGCCGGTCGGCGCGTGATCGATCTGCACGGGCCCGGAGGCGTCGGCCTGTCCGCCGTCGGCACCGGACACCTGCGGGCGATCGCGGCGCCGCGCGACGGCGTGCTCGCGAGGCAGCGCGAGGTGAAGCCCATGGTCGAGCTGCGGGTGCCGTTCGAGCTCGATCGCCAGGCGATCGACGACGTCGAGCGCGGCGCCAACGATTCCGACTGGCAGCCGGCCAAGGACGCGGCCCGGCAGATCGCGTTCGCGGAAGATGGCGCGATCTTCGACGGCTACGCCGCCGCGGGGATCGTCGGCATCCGTCAGGGCACCAGCAATCCCGTCATGACACTGCCGGAAGACGTGCGCGACTACCCGGAGGCGATCTCCCAGGCGCTCAGCCAATTGCGCCTCGTCGGCGTCAACGGACCTTATTCGGTGCTGCTCGGCGCCGACGCCTATACCGCCCTCGCCGAAACCAGCGACCACGGATATCCGGTGCTGGAGCACGTCAAGCGGCTCGTCAAAGACGAGATCATCTGGGCCCCCGCCATCGCCGGGGCTTTCGTGCTGACCACCCGCGGCGGCGATTTCGACCTGCACATCGGTCAGGACGTCTCGATCGGCTATGCGAGCCACACCGATAGCGCCGTGCAGCTCTACCTGCAGGAGACGCTCACCTTCCTCCTGCTCACGGCGGAGGCCGCCGTCGCTCTCGCGCCCGCCGCGAAAAAGGCGACCACCTGACGGGCGATGAACGGGCGCTGACGGGATCTGGTAGCGTCTTCCGCACGCGATGGCGGCGGGCACGCGGCTCTTTGCGTCGGGAACCTGAGCGGCGAGCCGCGAGGTCCATCGGCGGCAAGCAAACACGGCAAGCAAACACGTGACCTCCGCGCCAGCTTACCGTATGCTGGCCTTCAGGTCGGGTGCGTAGCGCCGACCCGGTCAGGAAGCCAATGACGAGAGACGTCACGAACGCCCTTCTCGTGTTTCCCAGGTTCAATCCAAACTCGTTCTGGAGCCTTCAATCGGTCTGCGACACGTGGGGGGCGCGTTGCCCCGCGCCGCCGCTCGGGCTGATCACGCTCGCTGCCCTGCTGCCGCCATCCTGGAATCTCCGACTGGTCGACCGCAACGCTCAGGAACTGTGCGAATCCGATCTCGCCTGGGCCGATCTCGTCATGACCGGCGGGATGATGCCGCAACAGGACGACGCGCTCTCCATCATCGCGCTTTGCAAACGGCTCGGCAAACCGGTGGCGGTCGGCGGTCCTGACGCCATGTCGAGCCCCGAAGCCTATGCGAACGCAGACTTTCGGGTCCTTGGGGAAGCCGAAGGCCTGATCGATCAGTTCGTCGACGCGTGGTCCGCCGGCGCCGAGTCGGGCGTCTTCGAGGGCGAGAAATTCCAGGTCGACGTGACCCGCAGTCCGACGCCGCGGTTCGATCTGCTCGATTTCAGTCGTTACCTCTATGTCGGCGTTCAGTTCTCCCGCGGCTGTCCGTTCAACTGCGAATTTTGCGACATCATCGAGCTTTACGGCCGCGTGCCGCGCGCGAAGACGAATGCGCAGATGCTCGCCGAACTCGACGCGCTGTACCGGCTTGGCCATCGCGGGCACGTGGATTTCGTCGACGACAATCTCATTGGCAACAAGAAGGCGCTCAAGCGCTTCCTCCCCGCCCTGCACGCGTGGCAGCTGGCCCGCGGCTACCCGTTCCGGTTCTCCACCGAGGCTTCGATGAACCTCGCGGACGATGCAGAGCTGCTGGGAATGCTGCGGGACGCCAATTTCTTCATGATCTTCGTCGGCATCGAGAGCCCCGATACGCAGACGCTGATCTCCATGCAGAAGAAACAGAACACGCGGCGGAGCTTGGCGGACAGCGTCCATCGTCTTTATCAGGCGGGCATGGTGGTCGTCGCAGGCTTCATCGTCGGCTTCGACACCGAGGAGGCGAGCGTATCCGAGGCCATGGTGGACTGCATCGTCGCCACCAGCATTCCCGTCTGCATGGTGGGCCTTCTCACCGCGCTGCCGAACACGCAGCTCACGCGAAGGCTTGCGGCGCAGGGGCGCCTGCTGCCGATGGCGGCGGGCAAAAGCGACCAATGCAACGGCGGACTGAACTTCGTCACGCTTCGCCCGCGGGGCGAGGTGCTCGCCGATTTCCGGGGGATCCTGGACAGCGTCTACGAGCCCGCCGCTTACTTCGCGCGCGTGCGCAGGCTCGGTCACCTGTTGGAACGGCCGAGACTTCCGATGCGCTTTTCATCGCGCCTCGCATGGCGCCAGATCAAGGGGCTCGCCCGCCTCATCGGCTGCGTGACGTTCCGGCGACCCGGGCTCGGGGGATATTTCTGGGGCACCGTTTTCGATTGCTTGCGCCATAAACCCCGCAATCTGGAGTTCGTGCTCACCCTGGTGGCGTTCTACCTCCACCTCGGTACCTTCGCGCAGGTGCTGATCAAGGATCTCGATCGCCAGATCGAGGGGCTCGACAAAGAGACCCCGCAGGCCGGTGGGCGGCGATGGGTGAGCGGAAGCGTTGACATCTCGGCGCCCGTCCCGGTGCCTCGACCGGCCAGCGCACCGGCCACATGATGAACTGAAAAGCGGTCGGTCCCGCCGACTACACCGCACATCGCAGTCGAGCCAACCGCGGATGCCGGGAGCTTGGGTCGCCCGCGTCGCTGGCCCGCTTTCGAAGCGGCGCCCGAGGGTGACCACGCTGAGCGTTGCGCCCTATGTCAGCCTGATGAGCGCGCTCTGAGAATGAGCGCATGATCCGCATTCGAAGGTACGCTTTCTGTGCTCCGGCCCATGGGGCTCGAATTCGCGCCGGTCCCATCATTGTTCCGCATTTTGGGCAGACGGGCCGTTTGGTCGCGATCGATGCCGGAGTGGCGAGTTGATACTTGAATATGCCGGATTTCTTCATCGTGAGCCGTCCATCTCGGTCAATTTGGTGCGCGCGCCGACTGCATTAGATTTTCCAGCGCTGCTCGGAGCTCGGCAAAAATGTGACGATGATCTCCGATGGCACCGGTGTCATCGCATTCCCAATTTCGGCGGCGCATCGCCGGCCGGTCGGGACCGGCGCCACGGTCGTTCTATCGCAGCACGCAGTCGTCTCGCTGGCGCCAGAACGGCCGGTCGCAACTCCAGTCGCCGCCGGAGAAATCGAGATGCGCGTTGGCCGGAAGTTTGACGGCCAAGCAGTCGCGGCCGGTCTTACGGAAGCCGCGTTCGCATTTCCAATCCCGACCGGTCGCGTCGAGATAGGCGTTCTGGGGAACCTCGACGAGGCTGCAAACATCCCCCGCCGCGCGAAATCCGCGCTCGCATTCCCAGCCAGTCCCGAACGGAGAATTCGTGAGATAGGCGTTCTGTGGCAGTTTGACCGCAAGACAGGCATCGCCGACGGCGCGAAAGCCGCGATCGCAATCCCAGCCCCGGCTCGGCGCGGCGTCGGAGAGATAAGCGTGCTTCGGCACGACGACAGCGACGCAGGAGGCTTCGGACTTTCGAAACCCGCGCTCGCATTCCCAACTGTCGGAATAGGAGTCGGAAAGATAGGCATTGGGAGGAACCATGATCGCCACGCAACCACCGCCGGACGGCTTGTAGTTTCGTTTGCACGACCAGCCCGGGCCGGAGCTGTCGTCCGACAGGTACGCATTTTCAGGCAATGCGACCGCCGCGCATGCCGCGCCGTCCCGGCGAAATCCTGGTTTGCACTCCCACCCGGACCCGTATTGCCTGGCTTGGGCGTTTGCCGGCACGGCCTTCGAAAGATCCTGCGCGCCGCTGGGAAGTGCCGATACGATCACCAGCAACGCCGCACGCAACAGGGCACGCGAAACAGTCGACCAGCGGTGCTGCATGCTAAAACCCTGCCTGTTGTGGGGAATGCGGCACGCGGGGCGGGCGCCACCGCGCCGGCCCGCGCCCGACGCCGTGATGTGGCGCGACGAACGTTTTCCCGTCGCTCGACGTGATCGAGACGGTGAAGGTGCGCTGGACGCCAGCCGATCGAAGTTGGTGAAAGCCCGAAGGGTCTACGCCTTCGCTCGAATCACGTTGCGCGCTTTCCGCGAAATAGTCTAACCGTAGCGATCTCACGATGTGGGTAACTTCGTCGCACATTGACGAAACAAATCGCAGGGGCGAAATTCGATCGGATAACGCGCGGAGGTGCCGCAGTTGATGAAGCGCGACAAATTCGAAATCGCGAACATCTACGTTCCCATCAAGCGCCGCTTGTTGCTCAAGCCCGACGTGGTCCAGGACATCGCCAGGAGCATGCTGGAGAGCGGCCAGGAAACTCCGATCCTGGTGCGGCGCGACGGCGATCGCCTCGTGCTGGTGCACGGTCTGCACCGGCTGGAAGCCTGCAAGGCGCTGGGCGAAGCGACCATCGTCGGTTACCTCGTGCAGGCCCAGAAGCATTAGAGCGTGCCGCGCGCCCCAGGCGACAGAGACGGCCGCCGGCTGGAAGCGCGCCTCGTCAGGCGTCGTTCGGGACGAGAGCGCCGGCTGAGACGCGGGTCTCTCTGCGCTATCCCGGTCGAAAATTCCCAGGCATTTTTGCGCGTCCACCGGCATGTCGGGAACGAAGATCGGGCGACCCATGAAGGTCGTCCACGGCTTCTCCGCAACCGGCTGGAGCCCCGCGAGCATCCAGAATTGCCGCTCGTTCATCGAGATCTCGGTGACCGCGTTGTCGAGCACCCAATTGCGCAGCATCGTCAGCCGGCTTTGGTCGGGATTGGTGAACATCAGCGCCGGCAGTGATTTTCTCATGGGCTCGAGACCCTTCCAAGTGTCCGCCCTCCGGCGTCGCCGTGCCGCAGGAGACAGGCATGCATCCTGCGGCAATCTGATTGATTGAATGGCCGACTTATCCGGACAGTTGGAACGATCCGGCGGGTCGAGACGAAGCGCTCGCGGCGGCGAAGCCCTTCACTTCTCCTCCGCCGGCACCTCGTAGCCGGAATCCTCGATCGAGCCGGCGCCCATCCAGCCCCACACCAGCACGACGTCCTCGTCGGAGGTGTTGTTGAAGCCGTGCCAGGCGCCACGGGGCGAATAAACGACGTCGCCCTCACCGGAGGGCTCCTCGCCGTCGTCGCCGTAGATGTGGCCATGGCCCTTGAGCACGATGAAGAACTCGTCGCAGTTGCGATGCAGATGACGCTCGTGGCGGGCGCCGGGCTTGAGCACGGTCCAGCCGACCACGTGATCGGCGCCGGCGGTTTTCTTGTCGACCAGGAATTGCACCTGCATGTCGACCCAGCCCTCGTCCTCCTTGAGGCCTTTGACCAACGGCACGTCGCGGATGTTGGTGCGGTACTGCTTGGTCACGACGATTGTCCTCCGAGCCGGCGATAGACTTCATGGGCGGTGACGAAATCGCGGTGGTCGATGCCGAGGCCGCGGCACGCGTTCATCATCTCGTTGGCGGCCGCGGCGAGTGGCACCGGGCTGCCGAGCCGGCGGCCGAGATCGAGCGCGAGAATCATGTCCTTCTGCTGCAGCGTCACGTCGGCGAGCGGAACCGCCGGCATCTTCCCCTCGAGGATGAACGGACCGCGATAGCCGAGCACCGGCGAGGCGGCGACGCTCTTGAGGACGGCGTCCACCGCCGCGGCCCGCGTCGACGCCGCCCTTTTCGGCGAGCGCCACCGCCTCGCCGAAGGCGATCACCTCGACCATCAGGAGGAGGTTGACCGCGATCTTCATCTGGCAGGCGAGCCCGTTGCCGCCGATGCGCGTGACCTTGGGGCCGATCGCGAGCAGAACCGGCTTGGCGCGCTCGAACGCGTCCGGGTCGCCCCCGACCATGATCGAGGCCTGGCCGGCGTTCACCGTCACCGGGCTCCCGGACAGCGGCGCATCGAGCATGATCTTTCCGGCCGCGTGGTACTCCGCCGCCACCGCACGGCTCGCATCGGGATCGATGGTGCTCATGTCGAGGTAAATGCCGCCACGGGCGAGCCCGGACAGGACGCCGTCGGGGCCGAGCGCCACCGCCTTCACCGCCGCCGCATCGGTGACGATGGAGAACACCATCTCGGAGCGCTCCGCCACGGCGCGCGGCGTGTCGGCAAACGCCATGCCGGCGGCGATCAGCGGCGCGGCCTTGTCACGCGACCGATTCCAGCCGGTCACCTGATGGCCGGCCGCCATCAGCCGCGGCACGATCAGTTGCCCCATGGCGCCGAGGCCGACAAATCCAATGTTCACGGGTGCGTCCTTCGAGCAGTCAGGCGGCGAGAGGGCGGGCGCCGCCCCTGGTTGAGCAGCCTGTGAGCCGGTCGGCGGGGCCGCGGGCGGTCAGGGCAGCTTGTCGTAGCCTTCGCCGAAGCCCTTGAGCCCCATGGGGAAGCCGATTCCCTCCTCGGGCGTCTGGAAGATGAAGAAGGTTGCGGTCTGGCCGGTCTTCATCTTGCCGATCAGGGCGTCGTCCATGACCACCTCGGCGTAGCAGCCGCGGGGCAGGCACCGCACATAGCCGGCACGGCCGACATCGGCCTGATCGATCTTGAGCCCGAGGCCGGCGGGCAGCAGCACGCCGAGCGGCACCTGGACGCGCATCAGCCGCGATTTCTGGTCGGCGGTCTTGAGCACGAGCACGGTGATTCCGACATTGGCACGGTCTTCGGCGACCACGCTCTGAAACAGGGCGCACTGCTCGCTCTGCGCGCCGGGCGGGGTCTCGCAGCGGATCTGCCAGTCGCCATGGACGGATTTGACGGCGCCTTGCGCGAATGCTGCGCCGTGCGACAGCACCACGACCGCGAGGGCGGCGCAGGCGGCCGCGCCGAAACGCCAGCGACGCCCCGGCGGGGGCGAGCCAATGGCCCTGAGGGGATCTCGAACCATCATGTGTTCTTCCCTGGTCTGCGGCGAGGGGCAAAACGAGCCGCCGGGCGCGGTGGTCCTCTTTTTGCCTACATGGGTGGCGTGCCATGTCAAGCATGGGAGGATTCCCGGCACTGCGCAACCGGCTCTGCAACCGGCCTGTCACGAACTGCAAAATCGCCTGATTTTCTCACCGATTCATGCGATCAGGCGCATTGCGAGTGGGGCTGAATTGTGGTTCATGTGGCCCGGGTTTTCCGGCTGCTGCGCCCCCCAGCAGCATGGCGCCCGCTGTGGCTACGGTCGCAGATTGACGTCGAGATTGCACCTCATTGCGGCGTCCTCGTCGGGATAGAAGGTGCTTGGACGGCCCGCTCGCGGCCGCCATCCTAGGAGCTGAGACGAAAATGCCGGCCATGTTCCGAACCACCGTGTTCCGAGCCTCCGTGATCGCGGCGCTTGCCCTGCTCGTTCCGGCGGGGGCGGCCCTCGCAGGGATGGGACAGCCTTCCGCCTGGGAGATCGGGCTGCAGCAGGCAGCGACCCCGGTGATGGAAGACATCGTGTGGTTTCACAATCTGCTGCTGTGGGTGATCGGCGCCATCGTCGCGTTCGTGCTCGTGCTGCTCATCTACATCATGGTGAAGTTCAATGCGCGGGCCAACCCGACGCCGGCGCGAACCACCCACAACACGCTGCTCGAGGTGGCGTGGACGGTGCTGCCAGTGATGATCCTCGTCTTCGTCGCGCTGCCGTCGTTCCGCATCCTGTTCTTCCAGCTCAACACCCCGCCGGCCGACCTCACCATCAAGGCGACCGGCAAGCAGTGGTATTGGAGCTACGCCTATCCGGACAACGGCAACTTCGAATTCGATTCGCTCATTCTGACCGAGAAGGAGCGCAAGCCCGATCAGCCGCGCCTGCTGGCGGTCGACAACGAGATCGTGGTGCCCGTGAACAAGGTGGTGCGCATGCAGGTCACCGGCGCCGAAGTGATTCACTCGTTCGCCGTGCCCTCGTTCGGGGTCAAGATCGACGCCATTCCCGGGCGCCTGAACGAGACCTGGTTCAAGGTCACGAAGGAAGGCGTCTATTACGGGCAGTGCTCGGAACTGTGCGGCAAGGACCACGCCTTCATGCCGATCGCCGTCCGGGCAGTCAGTGAGCAGGCCTTCTCGACCTGGATCGAGGAAGCCAAGAAGAAATTCGCGAGCGCCGGTTCGAACGCCGTCGCAAAGGCCGAGATTCCCGCCGAGTAGCGGTGCCCCCGGCAAGCACATCGCGGCAAAGCAGGTCGCGGAAAACGAATCGCGGAAAACGAATCGCGGCAGACGAATCGAGCCAGGCGCCCCAACCCCCGCCACGGAGGGCGCAGAAAAAGGAAGCGAGTATGGATACCCACGCACCCGCCCATGGCGCTAACGCGGACCACGCCGATCACGGCCACCCGACCGGTTGGCGCCGCTTCGTCTACTCCACCAATCACAAGGACATCGGCACGATGTACCTTGTGTTCGCCATGATGGCGGGCGTGATCGGCGGCCTGATGTCGATCGCGATCCGGATCGAGCTCGCGTTCCCCGGCATCCAGATCTTCCACGAGACCCATACCTTCAACGTCTTCACCACCGCACACGGCCTCATCATGATCTTCTTCATGGTGATGCCGGCGATGATCGGCGGGTTCGGCAACTGGATGGTGCCACTGATGATCGGGGCGCCGGACATGGCGTTCCCGCGCATGAACAACATCTCGTTCTGGCTGCTGCCCGCCTCGTTCGCCCTGCTGCTCACCTCCGCCTTCGTCGAAGGCGAGCCGGGCGCGAACGGCGTCGGCGCCGGATGGACGATCTACGCCCCGCTCTCGACCACCGGCCATCCCGGACCCGCGGTCGACTTCGCGATCCTGGCGCTGCATCTCGCCGGCGCCTCGTCGATCCTCGGCGCCATCAACTTCATCACCACCATCTTCAACATGCGCGCGCCGGGCATGACGCTCCACAAGATGCCGCTGTTCGTGTGGTCGATCCTGGTCACCGTGTTCCTGCTGCTGCTGGCGCTGCCGGTGCTCGCCGGCGCCATCACCATGCTGCTGACCGACCGCAATTTCGGCACCACCTTCTTCGATGCCTCGGGCGGCGGCGATCCGGTGCTGTTCCAGCACCTGTTCTGGTTCTTCGGCCACCCGGAAGTGTACATCCTGATTTTGCCGGGCTTCGGCATGGTCAGCCAGATCATCGCCACCTTCAGCCGCAAGCCGGTGTTCGGCTATCTCGGCATGGCCTATGCGATGGTCGCGATCGGCGTGATCGGCTTCGTGGTGTGGGCGCACCACATGTATACGGTCGGCATGTCGTCGGGCGCCCAGGCCTACTTCGTCGCCGCCACCATGGTGATCGCGGTGCCGACCGGCGTAAAGATCTTCTCCTGGATCGCCACCATGTGGGGCGGGTCGATCGAATTCAAGACGCCCATGCTGTGGGCGATCGGGTTCATCTTCCTGTTCACGGTGGGCGGCGTCACCGGGGTGGTGCTCGCCAATGCCGCGGTCGACCGCGTGCTGCAGGACACCTACTACGTCGTCGCGCACTTCCACTACGTGCTCTCGCTCGGCGCGGTCTTCACCATCTTCGCCGGTTGGTACTACTGGTTCCCCAAGATGACCGGCTACATGTACGAGGATTGGATCGGCCGGCTGCACTTCTGGGTCACGTTCGTCGGCGTGAACCTGATCTTCTTCCCGCAGCACTTCCTCGGTCTCGCCGGCATGCCGCGCCGCATCGCCGACTACCCGGAGGCATTCGCCGGTTGGAACCTGGTGTCCTCGGTCGGCTCCTACATCTCCGGCGTCGGCGTGCTGATCTTCTTCTTCGGCATGGTCCGCGCGTTCACGAAAAAGGTGCGCGCCCCGGCCAATCCGTGGGGACCGGGCGCAACCACGCTCGAGTGGACGCTGCCGTCACCGCCGCCGTACCACCAGTTCGAGGTGTTGCCGCTGATCAAGTGAGAAAGCTTCGCCGGAGCGGCCACGGCCGCTCCGGTTCATCCCGACGTCACACGAGGTTCCGAACGCGCCGATCATGACCGACCTGACCCTAGCAGAGCAGAACCGCCAGCCCCCCGCCTTCGCCATCAGCGAGGCTTCGGTCGGCGACTACATCGCGCTGATGAAGCCGCGGGTGATGTCCCTCGTGGTGTTCACCGCACTGGTCGGGTTGATGGTGGCGCCGGGGCACCTCCACCCTGTGCTGGGGTTCGCCTCGCTGCTCTGCATCGCCATCGGCGCGGGCGCGGCCGGTGCGCTCAACATGTGGTTCGACGCCGACGTCGATGCCGTGATGTCGCGCACCAAGTCGCGGCCGGTCCCGGCCGGGCGGGTGCTGCCGCAAGAGGCGCTCGGCTTCGGGATGACGCTCGCGGTCGGCTCCGTCGCGGTGCTCGGCCTCGTCGCCAACTGGCTCGCCGCCGGGCTGCTGGCCTTCACCATCTTCTTCTATGTCGCGATCTACACGGCGTGGCTCAAGCGCTCGACCCCGCAGAACATCGTCATCGGCGGTGCGGCGGGCGCCTTCCCGCCGATGATCGGCTGGGCGGCGGCGACCGGCGCGATCGGCCTCGAATCCATCCTGATGTTCCTGATCATCTTCTTCTGGACGCCGCCGCATTTCTGGGCGCTCTCGCTATGGCGCAGCGACGACTATGCCCGGGCCGGCATTCCCATGCTGCCGGTGGTCGCCGGCGCCGCGGAGACCCGGCGCCAGATCCTGATCTATGCGCTTGTGCTCGTCCCGATCGGCGCTTCGCCCTGGCTGTTCGGCGAGGCCGGGCTGCTCTACGGCGTCACCGCCATCACCGCCGGCCTGATGCTGGCGCGGCTCGCCGTGAGGCTTCACCGCTTCGGCGACACGCCGGCGGGCGACCGCACCGCCAAGCAGCTGTTCGGCGTTTCCATCCTCTATCTGTTCCTGCTGTTTGCCGTGCTGCTGATCGACAACCGTCTGGGCGCCTTCGATTTCAGCGCCCTCGGCGTTCCCGCAACCGGCTTCGGCCTGCTGTGAGCGCCGCGAGATGTCGCCATGGATGACAACAACAGCGAAGAGGGCATCGTCCTCACCGATGAACAGAAGCGCCGGCGCCGACATCGCTCGATCGCCATTGCGCTCGCCCTCGGGGCGCTGGTGCTGCTGTTCTACGTCGTCACCATCGTCAAGCTCGGCCACGGCGTCTTGCTCCGGCCGCGGTAACCGCGACTTCCCATCATGACCCGCAACGACCCGCCGCCCCGCCAAGCTCCCGTCAAAGGACGCGACCTCGTGATCGCCGCGGCGTGCGGCGTGTTTGTCGCCCTGATGGTCGGCATGTCCTACGCGGCGGTCCCGCTGTACAGCTGGTTCTGCCGCACCACCGGGTTCGGCGGCACCCCGCTGGTGGCCAAGGTGGCTCCCAGCCAGGTGCTGGACCGCACGATCACGGTTCGCTTCGATTCCAATATCGGCAACGCTCTGCCCTGGCGCTTCGAGCCGGAACGGACGTCCATCGACGTGCGCCTCGGCGAGGTCGTGACGGTCTACTACAACGTCACCAACCTGTCGGCGCGCGATACCACCGCGCAGGCGGCCTACAATGTCGCCCCGGCCACGGCGGGCGGCTATTTCGACAAGATCAACTGCTTCTGCTTCACCGAGCAGCACCTTGGTCCCGGTGAGAAGCGGGAGATGGCGGTCGTCTTCTACGTCGATCCTGAACTCGCGAAGGATTCCGACCAGGACGACCTCAACACCATCACGCTGTCCTATACCTTCTATCCCGTGAAGGCGAAGGCGGGCGTGGCGGAGAGTGCCCCGGTCGGAACGGGGAAGCGTATCTAGAGCATCGTCCCTGGAAGGCGGCAAAGCCGTTACCGCGGATCATGCTCTCGAGGGGAACACAGGGGTTGGGCGGCGGCGCGCCGCCAGGCCGGAATTGCAGATGGAGAAGACGATGGCCGACGCGCATGTGAAACATCACGACTACCACCTGGTCGATCCGAGCCCGTGGCCGGCCGTCGGCGCCACCTCGGCCTTCGTCATGGCCGTCGGCGCCATCGGCTGGATGCACCACTCGTTCGCGGCGGCGCCCTACCTGTTCGGAGCCGGCACCATCGGCGTCCTCTACACCATGCTGTCGTGGTGGCGGGACGTGATCAACGAGGCGGAGCATGGCGGCTTCCACTCGAAGGTCGTGCAGATCTCCCACCGCTACGGGATGATCCTGTTCATCGCCTCCGAGGTGATGTTCTTCGTCGCTTGGTTCTGGGCCTATTTCAACGTCGCGCTGTTTCCCACCGACGTGCACCAGGTGGAGCGTGCCGCCCTGATCGGCGGAGTGTGGCCGCCTAAGGGGATCGAGACCTTCAATCCCTGGCACCTGCCGCTGCTCAACACGCTGATCCTGCTCACTTCGGGTACCACCGTGACCTGGGCGCACCACGCCCTGCTTCACGGCGACCGCAAGGGCATGAAGCTCGGCCTCATCCTCACGATCCTGCTCGGCCTGACCTTCACCTGCGTGCAGGCATTCGAATACAGCCACGCTGAATTCCACTATGCCGGCAACATCTACGGCGCCACCTTCTTCATGGCGACCGGCTTTCACGGGTTCCACGTGATCATCGGCTCGATCTTCCTGATCGTCTGCCTGATCCGGGCCTATGCGGGACAATTCACGCCGACCCAGCACCTGGGGTTCGAATTCGCCGCCTGGTATTGGCACTTCGTCGACGTGGTGTGGTTGTTCCTGTTCGCCTGCATCTACGTGTGGGGCGCAGCCCCCGGGGCCTAGCGCGCCGGGAAGCGAACGCCTTCGGGGCCCGTCCACTCTCGAGTCAGGACGTTCTCGGGTCAGGACGCTCTCGAGTCAGGACGCTCTCGGGTCAGGACGTCTCGTCGATCCCGGAGACACTGGAGCGCCATCCGCCGGATGGCGCTTCGCAGCGAATCCCGAAGGCAGGCGCGACGACGTCAACTGCCACGGGTCGACGGGCCGGAGGGGGCGCGCACAACATGAGGCAGCCATGCCGGAAGAGCGCTCTTATCCGCCTGTATCTCCCCTGTTCGCCGGGCTGATGTGCCGCTGCCCGCGGTGCGGGAAAGGCAAGCTCTTCACCGGCTTTCTGACCCTGCCGCCGCGCTGCGAGTTGTGCGGCCTCGACTACGCGTTCATCGACGCCGGCGACGGCCCGGCCGTCTTCATCATGTTCTTCGCGGGCTTTGTGGTGGTCGCCTCGGCGCTCCTCGTCGAGGTGTTCTACCAGCCGCCGTTCTGGGTTCACGCGCTGTTGTGGATCCCGCTGATCCTCATCACCACGATCGGGCCGCTGCGGCCGATGAAGGCCCTGCTCGTCGCGCTTCAGTACCATCACCGCGCCGCCGAAGGCCGGCTCCAGCGCCCCGGCTCGCCGTCATGAGCGCCGCGAGACGCCGCGCCGAGCGCCGGCGCCCGTTCGGCCGATGTTGAGCCCGGCCACAGCGCCGCCGGCCCGCCGCAGCGTGCTGCTGACGACCCTCCTCGCCGCGGGTGCGCTGGCGATCCTCGTCGGCCTCGGCATCTGGCAACTGGAACGCCGGGATTGGAAGGAGGCGCTGGTCGCCACTCTGAACGAGCGGCTGGCGGCGCCGGCCGTCGCCCTGCCGCCGGCTTCGACCTGGGGGACGCTCGATCCCGCCCGCGACGAATACCTGCGGGTCGCCTTCCCCGCCGCCTTCGAGAACGACAAGGAGACCCTCGTCTACACGACGGGCTCGAGCATGCGCAGCGACACCAGCGGCCCCGGCTACTGGGTGTTCACCCCGGCCCGCCTCGGCGGCGGCACCGTGATGGTCAACCGCGGCTTCGTTCCGGAAGGCCGGCAGGACGCGGCGGCGCGGCCGGAGGGCACCGTGCCCGGCTCCGTCGACATCGTCGGCGTGCTGCGGTGGTCGGAGCCGCCGGGCCTGTTCACGCCGGCCGGCGACCGCGGCCGCAACATCTGGTTCAGCCGGGATTCCTCTGCCATCGCCGCGGCGAAAGGCGTCGCGAGCGCCGCGCCGTTTTATGTGGAAATGGAAAGCCCGGTTCCGCCCGGGGGGCTGCCTCATCCCGGCCAGGTCATGCCGAGCCTGCCCAACAACCACCTCGGCTATGCGATCACCTGGTTCGGCCTCGCCGCGATGCTCCTTTGCGTCTACGCGGCCTGGCTGATCGGGCGCTGGCGCGGGCACGAGTAGGCGCCGGACGCCGGCTGAGGCTTCGAACCGTTCTCAGGAAACATTCCTAGAATCAGAGGGTTCCGGGTCGGTTCGATGCGAAGCTGAAGGTCGGCGGTCGGTCGTCTCGCTGGTTGCGCCGAACAACTGCCGGCGTGGGCAGCGCTTGGACGCACCGGCAGGTTTTGCAACCGCTTTCCGCGCCGGCTTTCCTTGTACATGGCGGGGCGAGCCACTATCCTAAGCCGATGGCGGCGTTCGGCCTGCCGTCTGGGATTCCGGGAAATCAAAGGCTTGCACGCAAGCCGGGGATGCAACGGCACCCCCGGGCGCGGGTGAATCTTCAATCACGACGCCAAGGTTGATCTTCGATCCGACTTCAAGGTTGATCCGTGCAATACATCTCGACCCGCGGCGAGACGCCCCCGCTCGGCTTCATCGACGTGACCCTCGCCGGGCTCGCTCGCGATGGTGGCCTCTACATGCCGCAGGCATGGCCTGCGCTCGACCCGGCGCGCATGGCGGGCTTTGCCGGCCGCCCCTATGCCGAGGTCGCCTGCGAGGTGATCGCGCCGTTCACCGCCGGGGCCATCGAACCCGCCGAGCTCGCGCGGATGGCGCGGGAAGCCTATGACGTGTTCCGTCACCCCGCGGTGGTGCCGCTCGTCCAGCTCGCGCCGAACACGTTCGTGCTCGAGCTGTTTCACGGGCCGACGCTCGCCTTCAAAGACCTGGCGATGCAACTCCTCGCCCGCCTGATGGATTACGCCCTGGAGCGCAGCGGCCGGCGCACCACCATCGTGGTCGCGACCTCCGGCGATACCGGCGGCGCCGCGGTCGAGGCGTTTCGCGGCCGTTCCCATGTCGATCTCGTGGTGCTGTTCCCGCGCGGCCGGGTCTCGCCGGTCCAGCAGCGCATGATGACCACGGCGGGCGACGCCAACGTCCACGCGCTGGCGATCGAGGGGAACTTCGACGACTGCCAGGCGCTGGTGAAGGCCATGTTCAACCATGCCGTTTTCCGCGACCGCGTCGGGCTCAGCGGCGTCAACTCCATCAATTTCGCCCGCATCGTCGCCCAGGTGGTCTACTTCTTCGTCGCTGCCGTCGCCCTCGGCGCGCCCCGTCGCAAGGTGGCGTTTTGCGTCCCCACCGGCAATTTCGGCGACGTGTTCTCCGGCTACGTCGCCCAGCGGATGGGCCTGCCGGTGGACCGCCTCACCGTCGCGACCAACGTCAACGACATCCTGGCGCGCACCTTGTCGAGCGGCACCTACGAGGTCCGCGAGGTCGTTCCGACCACCTCGCCGTCGATGGACATCCAGGTTTCCTCGAACTTCGAGCGCCTCCTGTTCGATGCCTGCGGCCGCGACCCGCAGCCGGTACGCGCCGCGATGGCCTCGCTCGCCCAGGCGCAGCGGTTCACGATTCCCGAGCGGGCGCTCGCCGGCATGCGATCGCGCTTCACCGCCGGGCGCGCGCTCGAGGACGAGACCGCCGCGACCATCCGGACCACGCTGCGCGAGACCGGCTATCTGCTCGATCCCCATACCGCGGTCGCGATGGCTGTCGCCGAGAAGGAGACCCGCGACCCCACGGTCCCGATGGTGGTTCTCTCGACTGCCCATCCCGCCAAGTTTCCCGATGCCGTCGAAGCCGCCTGCGGCGTCCGGCCGGGGCTGCCGGACTGGCTCGCCGGCCTCGCCGACAAGACCGAACGCTTCACCGTGCTGCCGGCCGCGCAGGCGGCCGTCGAAGCCCATGTTCTCGCCCACAGCCGCGCCGCGCGCGAAGGAGTTGCCGCATGAGTGTCGAGGTTACCCGTCTTCCGTCCGGACTGGCCGTGGTCACCGATGCCATGCCGCATCTGCAGACCGCCTCGCTGGGGGTTTGGGTCGGCTGCGGCAGCCGCTTCGAGGGCCCGGACGAGCACGGCATCTCGCACTTCCTCGAGCACATGGCCTTCAAGGGCACGGCGCGCCGCACCGCGCGCCAGATCGCCGAAGAGATCGAAGCGGTAGGCGGCGACCTCAACGCCGGCACCGGCGTCGAGATGACGGCCTATTACGCCCGCGTGCTCAGGTCCGACATCGCGCTGGGCCTCGACGTGCTCGCCGACATCCTGTCGTCCCCGAGCTTCGATCCCGACGAGATCACCCGCGAGAAGAACGTCATCGTCCAGGAGATCGGGGCGGTCGAAGACACCCCCGACGATCTCGTGTTCGAGCACCTGCAGGCCACCGCGTTCGCCGGACAGGCCGTCGGCCGCTCGATCCTCGGAACTCCTGCGACGGTTCGCTCGATCGACGCCAAGCGGCTGCGCGCCTATCTCGCCCGCAACTACCGCGCCCCGAGCATGGTGGTGGCGGCGGCCGGCGCGGTCGAGCACCAGGCCGTGGTCGCCGAGGCGGAGAAGCGGTTCGGCAAGTTCGTCGGACCGGAGACCGGCGCGCCGGCGCCGGCGCGGTTCGGCGGCGGCACCTTCATCGAGAAGCGCGACCTCGAGCAGGTCCATATCGCGCTCGGGCTGCAAGGCGTGCCGCAGCGCGATCCCTCGATCTTCAGCCTGCAGGCGTTTACCAACGTGCTCGGCGGCGGAATGTCGTCGCGGCTGTTCCAGGAGGTGCGCGAGCAGCGCGGGCTGTGCTACTCGATCTACGCCTTCCACTCGCCCTATCTCGACACCGGCCTGTTCGGGCTCTACGCCGGCACCGACGCCATCGATGCGCCCGAGCTGATGCGGGTCGTGGTGGACGAGATCGCGGCGGCGGCGGAGACCGTCACCGAGGAGGAACTGTCCCGTGCCAAGGCGCAGATGAAGGTCGGCCTGCTGATGGCGCTGGAAAATTCCGGGGCCCGGGCCGAGCAGCTCGCGCGCCAGCTCTTCATTTACGGCCGCACCGTGCCGATCGAGGAGATCGTCGCCAAGGTCGACGCCGTGACCGTCGAAACCACCCGCGCCGCGGGCCGTGCCCTCATCACGCGCGCGAAGCCGGCGGTGGCGGCGCTCGGACCGTCCGGACTTGAAAACGCCGCCGCGATTGCCGAGACTTCTGACCCAGAAGGCGGCCTGATCAACACGCGCTCGACCCGCCGCCCTCACCGCGCAACGCATGGCGTTCTTCCGCACCGCTGCATTCCCCGAGACGATGCCCGTCATCGACGGCGATCGCGTGGTGCTGCGCCAGCCGCAGATGTCCGACTTTGCGGAGTGGGCCGCCTTGCGGGAACGCAGCCGCGAATTCCTCAAGCCCTGGGAGCCGATCTGGCCGGCCGACGACCTGACCCGCGGCGCCTTCCGCCGCCGGCTCAAGCGTTACGCCGAGGATTACCGCGCCGACCAATCCTATTCGTTCTTCATCGCGCTCAAGCCGGAAGGCGTGCTGGTCGGCGGCATCACCCTCGCCAACATCCGTCGCGGCGTCGCCCAGGCCGGCAGCATCGGCTACTGGATCGGCGAGCCCCATGCCCGTCACGGCATCATGGCCGCCGCGCTGCGGGCCCTCGTCCCGTTCAGCTTCGTCACCCTGCGCCTGCACCGGCTGGAGGCCGCCTGCATTCCCACCAATGCGGCCTCGATCGGCCTCCTAGAGAAGTCCGGATTCCAGCGCGAAGGCTATGCGAGGCAATATCTTTGCATCAACGGCATGTGGCAGGATCACCTGCTTTATGCGCGCATCAAGGATGAGCCGCCGCATATCCGCCCCAGCCCGATGCCATGAGGCATCTGGACGCCTTTGGAACGCCACGGTTATGCCGCTATAATATTTAGCATATTCTGGGCTAGCCGGTGTGGTGGGGACATGGACGTCGCGGTCGGCAGGGAGTTACGCAGCTTGCGAAGAACCATTGCCGGACTCATCGCGCTGACGGCTTGCGCCGGGTGCTCGTCGTTGACCGGTCTCGGCGGGTCCGAAACCCCGCCGGCGCAACCCGCGACGGCGGCGGGCGCCGCCGCAGCGCCGCCTGCACCCCAGAGCCCTGCGTCGGCGCAGGCCTCGATCACACCTCCTCGGGCCGCTGCACCCTCTCAGGCCGCTGCGCCTCCTCAGGCCGCTGCACCTCCTCAGGCCGCTGCGCCTGCCGAGGCCGCTGCCCTTGCGCCTGCCGGGGCTCAAGCCGCCGCTTCGGCACCTCCGGCCGCCGCTCCCGCGAGCACGGGCTCGAACTCCTTCACGAGCCGGGTTAAAAGCTGGTTCGTCGGCGACCCCGGCGAGACGCTGCACGCGTCGCCGACCGCGACCCCGGCCTCGATCGATTTCAACTGCCCTGGCGTCGACTATCGGCAGGGCGCCGCGACCCTGACGGTCAACGACAACAAGTCCGACAATTCGGCCCTCAACCTGAAATATCAGGCGAGTTTCGTGAAGACGGCGCGGGAATGCGACGTCCACGGCGAGAGCGTCACCATGCGCGTCGGCGTGCAGGGCCGGGTGGTGGTCGGGCCCGCCGGCGGCCCGGGAACGGTCACGGTGCCGCTGCGCTACGCGCTGGTGAAAGAAGGCATCGAGCCGGCGGTCCTGTGGACCAAGCTGTTCGTGCTCAACGTGAACGTCCCGAGCACCCAGCTCAACGTGCCGTTTCTCCACGTCGAAGAAGAGATGACGGTTCCGATCCCGCCGCCGAACGAGCTCTCGGCCTATGTGATCTATATCGGCTTCGATCCCGACGGCCTCAAGCCGGCAGACAAGCCGAAGCCGGTCGGCCGGCCGAAGTCCGCCCGCGCCAAATAGCCGGCGGCGCCCGAGCGCTCCGATGGTTTAATCCAACAGAGTGTCATTGCGCGGGTTGCCCCCGCGACATCCACTGATCGTTGTTCGTGCGCCTTGCCACCTCTCCCCGTGCGGTCCACGTGCGGGGAGAGGTCGGATTGCGGAGCAATCCGGGTGAGGGGGCCGTTCCACGAGCGTGAGCTAACGAACGGATACGACCTGACCGCTCAGGCATGCGGAAAGGCCCCCTCACCCCGACCCCCTCCCCGCACGCGGGGCGAGGGAGCAGAGGCGGCGCGCCAGACAACGCAGTTCCGTGAATGTCGGAGGCTTGACCGGCGATGGCAGCGAACTCTGCCTGCCGAGCGCTGCTCAGTTGAACGTGAGCTTTGCCTTGAGATCGCTGATGCCCTTGGCGATCAGGTTCTCGGCGGCGGCGCCGTGGGTCGTCTGCATGAGGATCTTCTCGGCGGCGGCGACGGAGGCGTCGGCGGCGGCGGCGCGGACGTCGGCCACCGCCTGCGCTTCGGCCTGGGCGATCTTCGATTCCGCCATCTTGGTGCGGCGGGCGATGAACTCCTCGACCTTGCCTTTGGCCTCCGAGGCGAGACGCTCGGCCTCGGCGCGGGCGCTGACGATGATCGCCTCCGCCTCTTTCTCGGCGTCGGCCTTCTTGCGCTGATATTGCGCCAGCACCTCCTGCGCCTCGGAGCGCAGGCGGTGAGCTTCGTCGAGCGCCTGGCGGATGCGATCGCCGCGGGAGTCGAGAGCGGACAACGCCATCTTGGGCACGCCGAACTTGACGAGAACGCCGAGGAAAATCACGAAGGCGAGCGCAACCCAGAATTCCGGATCTTCAAACATCGTCGGCCCTTCAGCGCTTGATGGCGTCGTCGACCGCCTTCGCCACCGCGTCCGGGGACGGCGTCGTGCCGATCAGGTGGGTGACGATGGCGCTCGCCGCCTCGTGGGCGATGCCCCGCACATTGGACATCGCGGAGACTTTGGTCGCCGCGATGCTCTTCTCGGCGTCCGCGAGCTTGTCGTGGAGCTCGCCCTCGAGGTCCTTGCGGTTCGCCTCGGCCTCGGCATGGAGCTTGTCGCGGGTTTCCGCGGCAATCGCCTGAGCCCGCGACCGGGCATCGGCGAGAGCCTTCTCGTAGGCGGCGACGGCGGCGTCCGCGTCGTCCTTCATGCGCCCGGCTTCGGCGAGATCGCCGGAGATGCGGTCACGCCGCTCACTGATGATCGTGCTCATCCGCGGCAGGATGAGTTTGGACACCATGAGGTAGAGCGCGGCAAAGCAGATCACCAGCCAGAACAGCTGGGATGCGAAGGTCTCCTTCTGGAACGGCGGAAATCCGCCGTGATGCTCCGAAGGAGGCGACGCCTCCGTCATCGTCGAATGTTCGTCTGCCATTGACCGGCTCCGGAAGGCAGGCCGGACGCCGCACCGGGCGGCGCGACGGCCATGCGGATTGTCAGAGGGCGAACAGCAGCAGCAGCGCGATCAGCAGCGAGAAGATGCCGAGCGCCTCGGTCACCGCGAAGCCGAAGATCAGGTTGCCGAACTGGCCCTGGGCGGCGGACGGATTGCGCAGCGCGGCGGCGAGATAGTTGCCGAAGATGGTGCCGACGCCGACGCCGGCCCCGCCCATGCCGATGCAAGCAATGCCGGCGCCGATGTATTTGGCGGCCACGGGATCCATAGAAAACTCCTTCTTGCGTGAGAAAACCGGACCCTAATGGCCGGGGTGAAGCGCATCGTTGAGATAGATGCAGGTGAGAATGGTGAAGACGTAGGCCTGGAGGAACGCGACCAGAAGCTCGAGCCCGACCAGCGCCACCGTCAGGGCGAGCGGCAGCGTCGCACCGAACCAGCCGAGCACGCCCAGCCCGCCGAGCATGGTGACGAAGCTCGCGAACACGAACAGCGTGATGTGGCCGGCCAGCATGTTGGCGAACAGACGGACGCTGTGGGAGATCGGCCGCGACAGGAACGACAGCACTTCGATGAAGACGATCAGCGGCAGGATGTAGATCGGGATGCCCTTCGGCACGAACAGATTGAAGAAGTGCAGCCCGTTCTTCCAGAAGCCGTAGATGATCACCGTGAAGAAGACGAGCAGCGCCAGCGCCACCGTGACGATGATGTGGCTCATCACCGTGAACTGGTAGGGGATGAGGCCGACGATATTCGACACGAGGATGAACATGAACAGCGAGAACACCAGCGGGAAGAACATCATCCCGCCCTCGCCGATGGTGTTTCGAATGGTGTCGGCGACAAACTCGTAGGCGAGTTCGGCGACCGACTGGATGCGGCCGGGCACCACCTTGCGCGACGCCGTCGCCCCCAGCATCAGGGCGGCGGTGATGCCGACGGCCACGACCATGTAGAGGCCGGAATTGGTGAAATCCAGGTGGACGCCGCCCACTCTGCCGAGCGGCAGCAGGGGCTCGATCTGGAACTGGTGGATCGGATCGGCCATGACCCTCGCGGTCCCTCGTCTGCGCGGCGGCGACGGCCGTTGGCCGGTCACGCCACAAGTCTCAACTGAACACGCCTAACTGTCGCCGGATCGATCGTTCGCCGCACGCACCACATTGAGCACGCCGGCGGCGAAGCCGAACAGCAAGAACACGATCAGCCCCCACGGCGAGATGCCGAGCCAGCGGTCGAGCCCCCAGCCGATCCCGGCGCCGACGAGAACCCCGGCCACCAGCTCGGTCGAGAGCCGGATCCCTCGCGCCATGCCCGATCCAATCGAGCCGGGCGGAGGGCCCTCCGCCCGCGGTGCTTGGCTTGGCCGATCACGGTCAAGCTCGTCACCGAGACGCCGCAGTCTCGCGGAAAGAGCAGCCTCATCGCGGGATGGGTCGCCTGACTCGTCGTGGTGCGCGTTTTTGGGCATTTCACGCCATCCGCGCGCTCACCTGATCCGGGAACCGCCCCCTCGAGGCCGCGCGGACCATACTGATTGAGGAAACCCGAGTCAACACTCTGTGCGTCTGCAGCAAGACGCTGATACTAAAGGATAAATAGCTCATTTGCAAGGTTCCCGACAGGACCCGCGAACGGCCGACCGAGCGGTACCCCAGTGCGATTTCGAATCAGGCCCCTCCCCGGTCAGCCACGCCGCCGCCTTAAATGCCCGTTCTAGTCGGCCGGTTCAGCACGAGTGAAGGGGGTGCATGATGGGCCGTTTAATGGCATTCATCGTGGTTGTGGTGTGCACCGCGCAGGTCGTCCTGCTGCGGGCCCAGGAGCCTGCGCTCGACCTCGCCAATCCGCGTTTTGCCTTCCATCGGACGGACGAAGGGTATCTGCGCCTGGACCTGCGGTCCGGCGAAGTCGCGACCTGCCGTCCGCGTGACAGCGGGTGGACCTGCACGCTGGCGGCGGAGGAACGCGGCGCCCTCGAGCATGAGATTGCGCGGCTGCAACGGGACAATGCGGCGCTGAAGAATGCGCTTCTCGAGCGCGGCCTGCCGCTGCCCGCCGGCGCGTCCAACCTGCAAGCGGGCGCCACCCCGCGCACCGACGCAGACGTTCCGCCCGCTGCGGCACTGCCGCCCTCGGCGCAATCCGAGCCGGCGCCGCCACGGCCGCCGGGTGCGATCCCCTCCGATGCCGATGCCCGGCCGCGCGAGCGCGCCGAGGTCGATCACATGATCGACGTCATGGAGCGGTGGTGGCATCGCCTGACCGGCCTGCTCGCGGCAATTGGGCGCGATATCCAGGGAAAAGACTAGGCCGAGGCGGCGCGCGGGGCGGGGCGGCACCTGTCCCCGGTGCCGCCGACGCGCCTTGCAACGGCATCGGACGCCTCGAACGGAGGGCGCGGCCGGCGGAACCGGACGGCGCTCGTTGGATTTGAACCGACGGAATGTCCCTTCACGCGGCCGACGCCGGATGCCTCATCGCCCGATGCCTCATCTGTCCACGATCTCGCGCGGCGGCGTTGGGCTGACGGCCAGCGCCATGCTCACGGTGGATACGCCGGGAGAGGGCTTCACCAACATCACCGCGCAGGTCGGCGCCTTCGTCCGACAGGCTGGCGCCGGCAACGGCGTGCTGTTCCTGTTCATCCGCCACACCTCGGCATCGCTGGTGATCCAGGAAAATGCGGACCCCGACGTGCAGACCGATCTGGGCACGGCGCTGCGGTCGGTGGCACCGGAAGACGCTGCCTGGGTGCACCATGTCGAAGGTCCCGACGACATGCCGGCCCACGTGCGCACCATGCTGACCGGCGTCTCGATCCATGTGCCGGTGATCGCTGGAAAGCTCGCGCTCGGCACTTGGCAGGCGATCTATGTGGCCGAGCACCGCGCCGACCCACACCGTCGGGAGGTCGTGCTCTCATTCATCGGCGCGCCGCCATGAACGGGCCCGCGCCTTCTGCGCGCCGCAAGATTTCAGGCTGCCCCTCCGCAGCGGCCCGCAGCGAACGGTAGCGCCAAGCCGCCCGCGGCGATCAGCGGGTGCCGCGGCGCTGCGGACCGAGCGCCCGGGTGAGCAGATAGACGGCCGCCGCGAACACCAGGAACGAGCCGAGCGCGACCAGGTAGCCGGCGAGCGGCGCATGGACGACCGGCACCGTGACCGTGTTGAGCTGCTTCACAAACAGATTGACGGCGAAAAAGTAGACGAGCCACGCCGTCAGCAACACCGCCATGGTCCGCGGCAGAGTGGCGAGCCCAGGCTGGTTACGGATCACCCGGGCGGTCGCGCGGCGAAAATTCCGTGCATCGTAAAGCATGTTCGCATCCTTCCATCATGCGCCACCGGCGGTTGCCTCTCCCGCGCGGCCTCGATCCCCGTGTTTCCCCCTTTGGCCCTTTGCTCCCTGGGCCCGCATGCTTATGCAGTAAAGCGCCTATTGCATTGTGTGCCTGTGCACGCGACGTGCCAGCCTCCTTCCCATCGGTGCGCGCTTCGCCGCCCCTCGCCTGGTATCGAAGTAGCTTCACGCGGCGCCGGGATACCGCCGCTCGAACGGCATGCGCGGCGTTTACCCGGGAGGGCCGGCGGGCACGCCTATTCCAAAAGCAGGCAATGCCTCTTGCATCGGCAGACACGCAGTCGGATTATGTTCATACTCGGATTGCCCCCGCCCGAACCGTAGACAGGCTGTTTTGTGAGTGGACCTGCGCCCTACCGGCTTGTGATCGCCGATGACCATCCTTTATTCCGCGGTGCGTTGCGCGAGGCCGTGACCGGACTGTTTGCCCGCGAGAGCATTGCCGAGGCGGGCTCGTTCGACGAGATCTCCAAGCTGCTCGACCGCGCCCATGACGTCGATCTCGTGCTGCTCGATCTCACCATGCCGGGCGTGCGCGGCTTCTCCGGGCTGATGTACATGCGGGCGCAATATCCGGGCGTCCCCGTCGTCGTCGTTTCCGCCAACGACGATCCGGCGGTGATTCGGCGCTGCATGGATTTCGGCGCCTCCGGCTTCATCCCCAAGACGCTGGGGATCGATCAAATCCGCAAGGCGATCGAGGCGGTGCTGGAGGGCGGCATCTGGACGCCGCCCGACATCGACCTCGCCGCCAAGGGCGACGACGACAGCTCGGCCATGTTGGCGAGGCTTTCCTCGTTGACGCCGCAGCAGGTGCGGGTGCTGATGATGCTGTCGGAAGGCCTGCTCAACAAGCAGATCGCCTATGAGCTCGGCGTCTCCGAGGCGACGGTCAAGGCGCATGTCTCCGCGATCCTGCAGAAGCTCGGCGTCGAAAGCCGCACCCAGGCCGTCATCGTGGCGTCCAAGATCGAAGTGGGCCAGTGGCAGGTTCAGCCGATCACGCACTGACGGCCGCCTTCGGCGTAGCCGTCGGGTCGGCTTGGACGAAAGCCGGAACCTGACCGGCTCACTCCGCCGCCGCAAGCCGCCGCGCCGCCCATTGGGACATCACCGCCCGCAGCGCCGCCGGCTTGATCGGCTTGTTGAGCACGGCGATCTCCGCGGCATGGGCGGCTTCGCGGACCTCAGGAGAGCGGTCGGCGGTGATCAGGGCGGCCGGCATCTCGGGATCGAACTGCCCGCGTAGCGCGGCCACGGCATCGATGCCGTTGTCGCTGTCGAGGTGGTAGTCGACGAGGAGCCCGCACGGCATCTTGGCGCTGCCGCGCACCGCGGCGACGGCGTCCGCGAGATTGCCGGCGGCGAGCACCTCGCAGCCCCAACCGCGCAGCAGCGTCGTCATGCCGTCGCGGATGTTCGCGTCGTTGTCGATGCACAGCACGGTCTGGCCGAACACGCCGCGGTCGAGCCGCGCCTCGGGGACCGGCACGCGCTGCGGCACCGCAGGCGCGAGCGGGACCGCGACGGAAAAATGCGAGCCGCGCCCGGCCTGCAACTCGAGACGCAGCGGGTGATCGAGCACGCGGGCGATCCGCTCGACGATGGACAGGCCGAGGCCGAGGCCCGGCGCCTCCCGGGCGCCCTGCTCCAGCCGCTGAAACTCGAAGAACACGGCGCGCTGCTGGGAAACCGGAATGCCGATGCCGGTGTCGTAGACGTCGATGCGAAGCTGGGCGGCGCTGCGCCGGCAGCCGACCAGCACGCGGCCGGTGGGCGTGTATTTGATGGCGTTGGAGACGAGGTTCTGCAGCAGCCGGCGCAGCAGCCGGCGGTCCGAGCGCACCGTGAGGGTGCATGGGACGAACACGAGATCGATACCCTTGGCGTTCGCCAGCGGCGCGAAGTCGAGCGCGAGCGTGCCCATGAGCTCGTCGATGCGGAAGGCGGAAACATCCGGATTCATGGCGCCGGCATCGAGGCGCGAGATCTCGAGCAGCGCCGCGATGATATCCTCGACCGCTTCCAGGGAGGCGTCGACGTTGTTGACGAGGCGCGCCTCCTCGCCGTCGCCGCGGCGCTCGACGAGGCTCGTCACGTAGAGCCGCGCGGCGTTGAGCGGCTGGAGAATGTCGTGGCTGGCGGCGGCGAGGAAGCGCGTCTTCGAGATGTTGGCGGCTTCGGCCGCGGACTTGGCGTCGGCCAGCGCGGTGTTGAGGTGCTCGAGCTCGCGGGTGCGCTCGCGCACGCGCCGCTCCAGGCCCTCATTGGCGTGCTCCAGCGCCTCGGCGGCGGCGACGCTCGCGGTGATGTCGGTCAACGTCGTCACCATGCCGCCGTCCGGCATCGGCGCGACGCGGACCTCGATGACGAGGCCGCGATCGGGAAACCGCTCGCGGAACGGCGGCCCGTCCGCGGCATAGCGCGGCAGCCGCTCCGCGATGAGGGCATCGGTGTCGCCCGGCCCGAAGGCGCCGCGCGCGGCGTTGAAGCCGAGGATCTCGGCGAGGTCGATGCCGACCCGCATCAATTGGTCGGGCAGGTCGAGGATCTCACCGAACTGCCGGTTCCAGCAGATCAGGTGGCCGTCCTTGTCGAACACCGCGATGCCCTGGCCGACGTGGCCGAGCGCGGTCTGCAGGATCTCGCGGTTGTAGTGGATGGCGGCGTTGGCATCGTCGAGCAGCTTGAGCGCCGCCTTGGTCGACACCGTGCGCTTGCGCAGCAGGAGCGACAGCACGAGCCGCGACGAGGCGGCGCCAATGGCGGACGCCAGCAGGCGCTCCGCATGGCGCAGGAGCTCGAAATCCGCATGAGCCGACGCCGGCAGATGCATGTGCCGGGTGATGGCGAACGCCTCCAGCGAGGCCCGGGCGCGCTCCTCGCCGAGATAGCGCGCCACCGTGGCGGTGAGTTCCTCCACCGTCACCGCCGAGCGCCACATCCGGAAATTCGGCACCGGATCGAGGTTGACGGGCACGAACACGTCGGCCTGCATGCGCTCGATCGCCGCCGGCGGTCGGCTCAGCGACACCACGACATAGGCGAGCAGGTTGATCGCGAGGCTGAACAGCATGCCGTGGACGAGCGGCGGCAGGTCGACGCCGAGCAACGCCTGCGGCCGCAACAGGCCGATGCCGAACGGCCCCTCGGTGACCAGCGGCAGCGTGCCGGGGGCGGCGTCGGCGAGGCTCGGCAGCAACAGCGTGTAGGCCCAGGCCACGATGCCGGCGATCATGCCCGCCAACGCGCCGCGCGCGGTGGCGCGCCGCCAGATCAGGCCGCCGAAGAAAGCCGGCGCGAGCTGCGCGACGGCGGCGAAGGCCATCAGCCCGATGGCGGCGAGCTGCGCCTCTCCGGCGAGCCGGTAGTAGAGATAGGCGAGCAGCAGCACCATGAAGATGGCGAGACGCCGCAGCGTGAGGAGATGGGTGCCCACATTGGTGCCGTCGCGCCGCCGCAGCGCGATCGGCACCACGATGTCGTTCGACACCATGATGGCGAGCGCGACCGATTCGACGATGACCATGGCGGCCGCCGCCGACAGCCCGCCGATGAAGGCGACCAGGGTGAGCAGCCCCGATCCGGCGGCGATCGGCAGCGCCAGCACGTACATGTCGCTGTCGACGGTGCCCGGCGCGAAGGTCAGCATGCCGGCAAGCGCCACCGGCATCACGAACAGGTTGATGAGCACGAGGTAGAGCGGAAACACCCAGGCGGCGCGGCGGATCTCGGCGTCGCTGTGGTTTTCCACCACGGTGACGTAGAACTGCCGCGGCAGCAGGATGATCGCGAAGAACGACAGCAGCGTCATCGCCGCCATCATCCCGAAATTGGTCTGCGAGGTCAGCACCGCGGCGGTGTCGGGACGCGCCAACGCCTTGGCGAACAGGGCGGCCGGGCCGTCGAACATCTTGAAGGTGACGAAGGCGCCGACCGCGACGAAGGCCACGAGCTTGACCACCGATTCGACCGCGACCGCGAGCATGAGCCCGCGCTGGTGCTCGGTCGCATCGATGTGCCGCGTCCCGAACAGCACGGCGAAGGCGGCGAGCGAGAGGGCGACGAACAGCGGCGGATCGCCGAGCATCGGCGGCACCGGCCCGGCGAAAGTTTCGAGCGGCATCACGATGGCGCCCAGCGAGGACGAGATCGCCTTGAGCTGCAGGGCGATGTAGGGGATCGTGCCGACGATCGCGATCAGCGCGACGGCCGCCGCCACGCCCTGGTGTTTGCCGTAGCGCGCGGCGATGAAGTCGGCGATCGAGACGATGTTCTGCGACTTCGACAGCCGGGTGATGCGGATGATCAGCGGGTAGGCGAGCCCGATCATCAGCACCGGGCCGATATAGATCGCGAGGAAGTCGAAGCCGTTGCGCGTCGCCAGGCCGACCGAGCCGAAAAACGTCCACGACGTGCAGTAGATCGCCAGCGACAGCGGATAGATCCACAGGCGCGGGCGCCCGGCCTCGCCGGGGCGCCGGAGCCGGTCGCCGAAGCTCGCAATACCGAACAGCAGCCCGATATAGGCGAGCGCGACCGCGACGACGAACCAACCCTGCAGCATGGCGCTTTCGCTTTCGCCGGCAGGCCTTCGAAGCTTGGAAATCAGGCGGTGCCTGGCGATGAAATCAGCACAAGTCGGCTAGGCTGTCCATTGCGGGCGGCGCCGCGTGCGAGCCATGTGCGAGGCGCATTTGACGGCGGACGCCCGGCGCGGCATTGATCCCGCAGCATGCAGCCTGCCGCCCTGTCGCGCCTCCCATACCGCAATCTCCTGGAATCGCTTGCGATCGGTGGAGCCGGTGGTTTTGCGCTCGACGCGGCGAATTTTCCGGCCGGCTGGCTCGCCGGTGCCATGGTGTTCACCGCCGCGGCCGCCCTCCTGGGACGGCCGATCTACGTGCCGCCGATGCTGGCGCGGGCATTCTTCATCACCCTCGGCATCTCGATCGGCGGCGTGGTGACGCCGGAAACGCTCAAGGGCATGGCGACGTGGCCGTTCAGCCTCGTCATGGTGTCGATCGCCATGGCCACCGCCACGCTCGGCACCGTCACCTATCTGACCCGCCTGCATGGCTGGAATACCATCACCGCGATCTTCGCCGGCTTGCCGGGCGGACTGAGCCAGGTGATGGCGCTCGCCGCCGAGCAGGAGAACTGCGACGTCCGCGCCGTCGCCATCGTCCAGACGCTGCGCGTGGTGATCCTCGCCGTCGGGGTGCCGACCATCCTGGCGACGCTCGGCATTGCCGGCCCGGCGCGCATGCCGGCGGGCGCGCTCTCGATCGCCGAGGCGCCGCTGCAGTTCGCCGTGCTGGTCGGGGGCTGTTTCGCCGCGGCGATCGGCCTGATGCGCCTCGGCTTCCCCGGCGGCCTCATCTTCGGGCCGATGGTGCTTTCCGCGGTGCTCCACGGCGGCGGCTTCGTCAAGGTGACGATGCCGTTCTGGCTCGCGTCCACCGCCATGGTCGGGCTCGGCACCGTGAGCGGCGCCCGCTTCACCGGCACGCCGTTCCGCCTGATGCTGAGCTATCTCGGCGCCGGGTTCGGCGCCTTCGTGGTGTCGATGGCGATTGCCGGGGTGATCGGCGCCGCCGTCACCACGGTGGTCAAGGTACCGCTCGCCGACATCATCGTGGCCTATGCGCCGGGATCGGTCGACGCGATGATGATTCTCGCCCTCGCGCTCCACCTCGACCCCGTCTTCGTCGGCGCGCATCACCTGACACGGGTGTTCGTGGTGTCGCTCGCCCTGCCGGTGCTCTCGCACTATTTCGGCCGCCCGCGCCGGAACCGCGGCGAGAGCGCGGCCGCGCTCGGAACCGATGGGCGCGAGGACTGAGGGGCGCGAGGACCGAGGGGCGCAAGGATCGAGGGCCGCCGGGCGCCGTGGCATTCTCCCGGCAAGCGAGAGCCTTTTCCCCGGAGACGCCGGGCAGCGTCTTCACGGCATGGCCTACGTCATTTCAGAAGTCGGGCCGGGGAGAAAAACCCGGCCGGAAAATCCTACGACGCCGCCGCGTGCTTGCCGCGGGCTTCCCGGATCGTTTCCCAGACCCGCATCGGCGTCGCCGGCATGTCGATCCGCTCGACGCCGAGCGGCCGCAGGGCGTCGAGCACGGCATTGATCACGGTCGGCGGCGCGCCGATGGTGCCGGACTCGCCGATGCCCTTGACGCCCAGGGGATTGGTCTTGCACGCCACCTCCTCCATCTCGGCTTCGATGTTGGGCAGGTCGACCGCGCGCGGCATCGCGTAGTCCATGAAGCTCCCGGTCAGGAGCTGGCCGCTGTCGCGGTCGTACACCTGGTGCTCCATCAAGGCCTGGCCGATGCCCTGCACCACGCCGCCCTGGATCTGGCCGCGGACGATCATCGGATTGATGATGCGGCCGAGGTCGTCGACCACGTGGTAGCGATCGACCGTCACCTCTCCGGTGTCCGGGTCGACCTCCACCTCGCACACATGCGAGCCATTGGGATGGCTCGGCGGGTTGGCGCTGAAACTGCCGGCGGCTTCCAGCCCGATGCCGAACTTGTCCGTCAGCGGGCCCATCGGGGCGTAGGACGCCTTCGCCACATCGACGATCGAGATCGTCTTGTCGGTGCCGGTGACGCGGTACTGGCCGTCCTTGAAGTCGAGGTCGCCGACATCCGCCTCCATCAGGTCGGCGGCGAGCTTCTTGCCCTTTTCGACGAGCGCGTCGGCAGCCGCCTTGAGCGCGTTGCCGCCGACCACCATGCTGCGTGCGCCATAGGTGCCGCGGCCGATCGCGACCTGGGCGGTGTCGCCCTGCACGTAACGGATCTCGTCGAACGGCACGCCCAGCATTTCGTGCGCGATCTGGGCGAACACCGTGGCGTGGCCCTGGCCATGGGAATGGGTGCCGCCGAAGATCGAAAGCGCGCCGCTCGGATCGAACCTCAGGTCCATGCGCTCGTTGAAGATGCCGCCGAACTCGATGTAGAAGCTCACCGCCCGGCCGCGCAGCTTGCCGCGCTTCGCGGTCGCCTCCTTGCGCGCCGCAAATCCGCTCGGATCGCTGATCTCGATGCAGCGGTCCATGAGGCGGGTGAATTCCCCGCTGTCGTACACCCAGTGGGTCGGCGTCTTGTAAGGCAGCATGCCGGGCGCGATGAGATTGCGGCGGCGGATTTCCGCCGGGTCCATCCCGATCACCGCCGCGGCGTGCTCGATGAGGCGCTCCATGAAGTAGGCGGCCTCGGGTCGTCCGGCGCCGCGGTAGGGACCGCTCTGCGAGGTGTTGGTGAACAGACCTTGCGACATGATGTGCATCGTCTGGATGTCGTAGGCCTGCGGCACGAACCGCAGCGAGAAGGCGCCGGCCGCCAGCGCCGCATTGACGAAGTAGGCGCCCATCTGGAACAGGCTCTTGCTGCGCAGCGCCAGGATCTTTCCTTGCGCGTCGAGTGCGAGCTCGCCGTAGTAGACCATCTCGCGGCCATGGTGATCGGTCAGCATGCTTTCGCCGCGGCTCGCCACCCACTTCACCGGCCGCTTGAGCTTGTGGGAGGCCCACATCACGAGCCCGTCGTCGGGGAACATGCCGCCCTTGAGCCCGAAGCCGCCGCCGACGTCCGGAGAAATCACGCGAATCCGGTTTTCCGGCACATGGAAGATGTGCGCCAGCTCCTGGCGCGCGCCGTGAGGGTTCTGGGAGGCGGTGTAGAGCGTGTAGAAGTCCTCGGCCGAATTGTAGTCGCCGATGGCGACGCGCGGCTCCATCGAAACCGGCGACAGCCGGTTGTTCTCGACCCGCAGCTTGACGACGTGCGCGGCGCCGGCGAACGCGGCGTCGGTCGCGCCCTGGTCGCCGAACATCAGCCGAAACGCGACATTGCCGTTCGGATTGTCTTCCCACACCTTGGGGGCGCCGTCCTTGGCGGAGTCCTCGAGGTCGGTGACCGCCGGCAGCGGCTCATATTCGACCACGATGCTGTCGGCCGCGTCGCGGGCGGCGGCCATGGTCTCGGCAACCACGAAAGCGACGCGATCGCCGACGAAGCGCACCATGTCGACGACGAGGAGCGGCTGGAACGTGCGGTGCCCCTTGGGCGCCCCGAAATCCTCCGGCATCAGGTGCGACGTCAGCGCGCCGAGCTTCTCCGCCGCGACGTCGGCGCCGGTCAGCACGCACAGCACGCCCGGCGTCGCCTTGGCCTGCGACGCGTCCAGGCTCTTGATGCGCGCATGGGCGTGCGGAGAGAGCAGGGTCACACCGTAGACCATGCCCGGAAGAACGATGTCATCGACGTAGCGACCCTGTCCGCGGACGAAACGCTGATCCTCGACGCGGCGTACCGCCTGCCCGATTCCGAATTTGGCCATGGATGCCCTGTGCCGTCTGCTGGATCACGCCGGGAGTGGCCCCGCAGTATGTGATCGAATGTTCCAGAAAACGCAATTCCGGCCGATTTCCCGAACCCCCGAATTTGAGTGCTTGATCGTGCGTCGGCCAGCCTCCGAAATGGGCAAGGGGAACCGTTCCGGCGCGCGCCGTTGCGGACCCCGATCCCTGGCACAGAACTTGGATACGTCTTCCGCCGCGCCCGGGCGCGACGGAGAGCGTATTGGCTTCGATCACATTCGACAGCGTATGGAAGCGGTACGGCAGCACGAACGCCGTGGAAAACCTCAACCTGGCATGCCCCGAGGGAGAGATGCTCGCCCTGCTCGGCCCGTCGGGCTGCGGCAAGAGCTCGACCATCAAGATGGCCGCCGGGGTCGAGGACGTCTCCGCCGGCGAAATCCTGTTCGGCGCCCGGCCGGTCTCGCGCCTCGGCCCGAAGGCCCGCAACGTCGCGATGGTGTTCGAGGATTATGCGCTCTATCCGCACATGTCGGTCCGGGAAAACGTCACCTTCCCGTTGACGGTGCGCGGACTGCCCGCGGCCGAGGTCAAGACCCGCGCCGACGAGGTGCTCGACCTGCTCGGTCTGCATCAGATCGCCGACCGTGGCGTGAGCACCCTGTCGGGCGGCGCCCAGCAGCGCATCGCCATCGGCCGGGCGCTGATCCGCGACCCCGATCTCATTCTCTTCGACGAGCCACTGTCCCACCTCGACGCCGACATGAAGGTTCATCTGCGCAGCGAGATCAAGCGGCTGCAGAAGCTCACCGCCGTCACCTCGATCCTCGTGACTCACGACCAGACCGAGGCGACCGCGATGGCGGACCGCATCGCCGTGATGCGGGACGGCCTGTTGCAGCAGGTCGGGACGCCGCACGATCTCTATGCGCATCCCGCCAACATGTTCGTCGCGCGGTTCATCGGCGAGCCGCCGATGAACCTGTTGCCGCTGCGCGCGGAGGGCGGCCGGCTGGTGGTCGCGGACAGCGGATGGCCGCTCCCCATGGACGAGCGCCTGGCGCAGCTCGCCGCGCGGGCCCATGCCGACGAAACGCTGGTGGCCGGCGTGCGGCCGGAGCATGTGACGATACGTCCGGACGCCGAGGACGGCTTCCCCGCCACGGTCGCGTATCGCGAGCCGCGCGGCGACGTCGACGTCATCATGGCGGCCCCGCGCGGCCGGCGCGGCGCCGCGGTCGCCGCCGAGGTGCCCGGACCGTCCCGCTACCGCGCCGACGACCTCGTCAGCGTGGCGTTCTCGCTGGCCCATATCTACCTGTTCGCCGGCGCCGGCGGCCGCAACCTCGACGTGGCGTCATGAACGCGCATCCGGGGACGCTGCGCGCAGGCGGCGCCGATGTCGTCGGCGATCTCGAGCTGCGCGGCATCTGCAAGAATTTCGGCACCGTGGCTGCGCTGCAGGCGGTGTCCCTGCTCGTGCGGCCGGGCGAACTGCTGGCGGTCACGGGCCCTTCGGGGGCCGGCAAGACGACGCTGTGCCGGGTCATCGCCGGCTTGGAGCTGCCGGAGAAGGGGCACTGCCGGATCGCAGGCCGGGACGTCGACGCGGTTCCCGCCGGCCGGCGCCGCATCGCCTACATGTTCGAGTCCTATGCGCTCTACCCGCACATGACGGTGCGCGCCAACGTCATGTCGCCGCTGATCGCGCCCAACGGGCGCGGCGCCGACGGCGCTGTCGTCGATCGCCTTCTCGAGCTCCTCGAAATCCGCGAGCTCGGCGAACGGCTGCCGTCGCAGCTCTCCGGCGGTCAGAAGCAGCGGGTGGCGCTGGCGCGCGTCCTGGTGCAGCAGCCGGCGGTGACCCTGCTCGACGAGCCGATCTCGCATCTCGACGCCCAGCTTCGCCACAAATTGCGGCGCGAGGTTCGCGGCCTCATCACGGCCAAGCCCTCGCCGACCGTGTGGTGCACGCCGGATGCCATGGAGGCGTTGTCGGTCGGCGACCGCGTCGCCGTCATCGTGCAGGGCGCGATCGAGCAGATCGGGGTGCCGGAGGAGATCTGGCGGCGGCCGGCGACGGTCCGCGTTGCGCGTCTCGTCGGCGACCCGCCGATGAATCTTCTGCCGGGGCACCTGGAGGCAGGACATTTCGTCAGCGCCACGCTGCGCGTGGCGCTGCCGCCGGCGCTCGCGAAGGCGACTGCGCATCTCGGCGAACGCGCCGCGGTCGTGCTCGGCGTGCGCGCCGACCTGCTCGACGTCGTGGCGGCCGGAGCGCCGTCGAGCGCCGCGGTCGAGGTCTATTCCTACGAGCCGTTCGGCCGCTATGCCGTGGTGAGCGTCCGGCTCGGCGACACGATCATCAAGGCGAAGACGCGCAGCGCCGCGCCGGCCGAGATCGGAGCCTCCGCGGGGCTCGTCCTGCCGTCGTCCGGATTCGTGCTGTTCGACGCGGACAGCGGAAAAATCATCGCGTCCGACGCTGCCGATGCCGGCGGCGCCGGACCGATTTCAAGATTGCCGGGAAGCTAGGGCCGATCGCGGCCGGCAGCCGGCGGGCCCCCACCCGCCGCGGGCCGCGACATACACAGGAGAACAGGACATGGCATCACGATCTCACGGCTGGGCATGGGCGGGCGCGGCGACGCTCGCCGCGGTCGTCGCGACAGCCTCGGCGGCTCATGCCCAATCGTTCTACGCGGAAGCGGCGAAGCCCTACAAAGGCACGACGATCCGGGTTCTGGACGAGATCACGCCGCTCCAGGAGACGCTCACGAAAATCGTGCCGGACTTCACCAAGGAGACCGGCATCAACGTCGAGTGGGAGCTTCTCAACCACTTCGAGGTCATCAACAAGGGGCAGGCGGACATGCTGTCGGGCCGCGGCTATTACGATGCCGTCATGCTCCACGGCTTCCAGTACGGGCCGATGCTGGCGGCGGGCGTCGTGCTGCCGCTCGACGATCTGATCAAGAACGCCAAGCTGTCCAATCCGGCGCTCGATAGCGCCGACTTCATTCCGAAGCCGTACAAGTCGCTCGCCTTTTATGGCGGCAAGCAATACAGCTTCATCAATTGGGCTTACAATCAGGTCTATTGGGCGCGGGCCGATCTCCTCGGCGATCCGGGCGAGCAGGCGGCGTTCAAGGCGAAGTACGGCTACGATCTCGCGCCGGCCAAGACCTTCGACCAGATGCGCGACATTGCCGAGTTCTTCACCCGCAAGAAGGGCGCGATGCTGGCCGGCAAGCCGCTGGAGGCGGACTTCTACGGCATCGTGCTCGAAGGCATCAAGGGAGGGTCGACCTTCCTCTCCATGTGGGGCAACTACATCAAGAACTACGGCGGCGACATCGTCGACGCGAGCGGCAAGCCGACGTTCAACACGCCGGAGAATCTGGCCGGCATCAAGATGTGGGCGTCGCTGTGGAAGTTCGCCCCGCCCGGCACCGCCGAAGCCTCGCTGATCGACGTGCCGACCATCATGGGCAACGGCATCGCGGCCCAGACGATCGCATGGTCGGACTTCGTGCTCGGCATCGACCAGCCCGGCAAATCTCCTTATGCGGGCAAGTTCGTCTACGGCTCGATCCCAACGGTTCCCGGCCACGAGGCGGCGCGTGCCGCCGATGCGGAGCCCTCGGGCACCGTCATCAACGCCTCGAGCAAGCATCCCGAAGCGACGTTCCTGTTCATGCAATGGCTCGTCGACAAGAGCACGCAGGAGAAGTTGATCAAGGCCGGCCACGGCGGCGTTCCCATCCGCACCAGCTCGTGGGCGATGCCCGAGCTTTCGGGCGGGCCGCTGAAGGGCCTTTTCGTCGCAATGAAGAGCACCCTCGACGTCGCCACGGCGAAGCCGAAGATGCCGAAGTTCTTCGAGATCTACGACGAGCTGTCGGGCCTCTCGCAGGAGATCGGCCTCGGCAAGGTGTCGCCCGAGGACGGCGCCAAGCGCGGGCAGGAGATCATGGTGAAGTACTGCGGCCAGAAGTGCATGCTGTAGGGTGACGGCTCAGGGGAGCCCTTCCCTTTCGCTGTCATGCCCCGCGAAAGCGGGGCAACCAGCACTTGCCTGTGCCACGATCGGTTCTGCGACGGTGCCCGAATCGCAGTCCGGTGGCTCCTGGATCGCCCGGTCGAGCCGGGCGACGACGACACGGGCGCGCAACGAGAACGACCCATGGCGCTGACTGGCGACGCAGCCGAGCTCGCGAGACCGGCCGAACCCCGCAAGCGGCTCGCGATCATCTGGTATCCGTACCTCCTGATCGCGCCGACCATGCTGGTGCTCACCGTGGTGTCGCTGGTGCCGTTCATCTACGCGGCATATCTCAGCGTCCACCAGGCGAAGTACGGGCGCGTCACCGATTTCGTCGGGGTCGACAACTACATCTCGCTGTTCACCGACGGACGGTTCTGGAATGCCATGATCGTCGCGGTGATTTTCGTCGCGATCGCGGTGCCGATCGAGTTCATGGTGGGACTCGCCGGCGCGCTCGTCCTCAATCAGAACATAAGGGGGCGGTCGATCCTCGTCCCGCTGCTGTTCCTGCCGGCGATGATGGCGCCCATCGTCGTCGGGCTGTTGTGGAAGATCATGCTGGCCGGCTCGTGGGGCTTCATCTCCTACAACGTGCTCGAGCGGTTCGGGCTGATCGGGAGCACCTCGGTGTTCGCCTCGCCGAACCTCGCGCTCTACGCCCTGATCTTCGTCGACATCTGGCAGTGGACGCCGTTCATGATGCTCGCGTTCTTCGCCGGTCTGCAGGCGCTTCCGCTCGGTCCCTACCGGGCTGCCGCGGTCGACGGCGCGAGCAGTCTCCAGATCTTCTTCCGCCTGACTTTGCCGATGCTGACGCCGCTGCTCGCGGTGGTCGGGCTGCTGCGGCTGATCGATGCGTTCAAGATCTTCGACACCGTGTTCATCCTGACCGGCGGCGGTCCGGGCACGTCGACCGAAACTCCGAGCATGCTCGCCTACAAGATGACATTCGAATTCTGGAACATCGGCGAGGCTTCGGCGCTGGCGATCATCGTATGGGTCGCGTTCTTCGCCTTCTGCAGCGTTTTCTACCACATCGCCAAGAACCGGCTCAACGCGTTCTGAGGGATTCCCATGCGCAACAGCAGCAGCACCAGCCTGCTTTGGACGACGGTCGCCCTGGTCTACGGGGCGGTGGTCTTGTTTCCGATCTTCTGGATCGCCACCATGGCGGTGAAACCCAACCAGGTGATGTTCGCGCGGCCGACGGTCTTCGTCTTCACCCCGACCTTGGAGCACTTTCAATATGTCCTCGAGCAGGGCTTCCAATGGAATCTGGTGACGTCGCTCATCGTGAGCGCGGTCTCGACGGCGCTGGTGGTGATCATCGGAACGCCGGCTGCCTACGCGTTTGCGCGCTTCGAGATGAAGGGGAAGGACGACCTGTTCCTGTTCATTCTCGCGACGCGGATGGCGCCGCCGGTCTGTCTCGTCATCCCGTTCTACCTGATCTTCGCCAAGATCGGCCTGATCGATTCCTACATCGGGCTGACGATCGCCTACATGACATTCAACCTCTCGTTCTATGTCTGGGTGTTGCGCAGCTTCTGCCGTGATCTCCCGGTCGAACTCGAGGAGGCCGCCGAGCTCGAGGGCTGGTCGAAACCGCAGATCTTTCGTCGCATCGTGTTCCCGCTCCTGCGCAACGGCGTCATCGCGACCGCGGTGCTCTGCTTCATCTTCGCCTGGAACGAATTCCTGTTCGCCTTCATGCTCGGAGGCAAGGCAGTCCAGACCTTGCCGGTTTCGATTCCGAAGCTGATCACGACCCAGGGCGTGCGCTGGGGCGAGATGGCGGTGGTCGGCATCGTCGCGCTGCTGCCGGTGTTTCTGGTGGTGGTGTTCCTGCAGCGCCACATCGTTCGCGGGCTGACGCTCGGCGCCGTGAAGGGCTAGCGCGTGAGATCGAGGGAGAGGAATTCTTTGGGTGAGGGCAGGCGATGACGACTCATCATTTGCCGGCGACGGCCGGACACGGTGCGCTGGGGCTTCTGGGACGGATCGCTCGACGCCGGTGCTGACGATCGCCTCCGGAGATACCGTCACGATCGACACTTTGTCGGGCGAGCCGCAGGATATCCCGGAGCCGGCAGCCGGACTTACGGTGCTGCGCAGACCATCGCGAGGTGCTCGCCAAAGGTCCCGGCGGCCCGGGCCCGCACTTCCTCACGGGTCCCATCGCGGTCGCCGGCGCCAAGCCCGGCGACGTGCTGGAGGTTCGCATCCAAAAGATCGAATGGCGCCAGGATTGGGGCTGGAACCTGCAGGTGCCGCTGCTCGGCACGCTGCCGGAGGATTTCCCCGAATTGCGCCGCATCCACATCCCGCTCGATCGCGCGCGCAACACGGCGCGGATGCCGTGGGGACAGGAGCTCGCCCTCGAGCCGTTCTTCGGCAATTTCGGCGTGGCGCCGCCGCCGCAGTGGGGGCGACTGTCGTCGAAGGAGCCGCGCGCATTCGGCGGCAACATGGACAACAAGGAGCTCGGCGTCGGCACCACGGTCTATTTCCCGGTGTTCGTCGGAAGGCGCGCTGTTCTCGGCGGGCGACGGCCATGCCCTCCAGGGCGACGGCGAGGTCTGCCTGACCGCCATCGAAACGGCGCTCACCGGCACGTTCGAGTTCATCCTTCGCAACGACATGAAGCTCACCTTGCCGCGCGCCGAGCAGGCCGACGCCTGGATCACCATGGGGTTCGACGAAGACCTCGACGACGCCGTCAAGCACGCGTTGCGCGACATGATCAAGCTGATCGGGGAACATTCCGGGCTCTCGCCGCAAGACGCCTACACGCTGTGCTCCCTCGCAGCGGACCTGCGCGTGACCCAGACGGTCGACGGCAACAAGGGCATCCACTGCGTGCTGGCCAAAGCCATGCTGCCGGCGAAGCGCGCCTAGCTAAAACCGCTCAAGCGTAAGGATAGGCCCCTCTCCCGACCTTCACCCGCATGCGGGGCGAACGAGCAGACGCGCCGTCCACCCAATCGAAAATATTCGCATCGCCAGCGAAGCACGCGACCTGAAACGACACGACGTTCACGGCACCTCGGGCTGTGTTTCGGTCATCGGCCGCCAGCCGTCGGCGTCGCGGCGGAACAGCGGGCAGCCGAACACGGCACGTACCGATGGTGGGTGCGCCAGCGATCGCAGGGCGGCTTCCCAGCGGTTGGTCTGTTTCATCGCGACGATCAGGTCGACGCTCGCGACATCGATCGTTTGCAGCAGGCGCACCGCCGCCACAGCGGTCGAGCCGGTTGAGATGGCATCGTCGACCACCGCCACCCTGCGGCCTTCGAGCAGGGTGCGCAGGTTCGGGTCGAGACGCAGCCGCCGACCCTCGGGCGTGGTGATCGAGGAAACCGGTTGCGACAGCGCGTCGTCGTACCAGAACTTGCGCGAGTAGCCGAGCGGCACATAGCGCTCCTGGCCGAGCCGCGCGGCGACCAGCGCCGCAAAGGCGAGGCCCAAGGTCGGGAGGCCGACCAGGATCTCGGGCGCGAGCAACCGCGCCTGGGTCTCCATGTGACCGGCGAGCGCGGCGATGACGGCGTGCGAGGCCTGGTTGGCGATGAGCGATGCCACCGCATGGCCGCCGTCCGGGAGGCGGCGCAGCGGCAGGACGAGCACGCGCCCGCACGGCAGGCGGACAGGATAGCCGAAACGATGGGGCGGCGCGGCGGAAAAGCGGGCCGGGATGTCCGCTGTCAGGTCCTGCCAGTAAGAGACGGTCAACTCCGTGAAGAACTCATCCCCCTCCATGGCGCGGCCTCACGATGGTGCGTCGGCGTGCAGTGGCGTCCTGCACCGGCCGCGGCGGCGCGCAAGTACCATGCCCGCGCGGGTCGGCGCGGACGTTCATGTCCACGGGCTCATGCCGGTCTCATTTGCGCAGGATTCCCACATACACCGTGTTGGATGCGCCGCCGTCGGGCGGCGGGGTGAACACGTGGATCGCGACCGAGCGATGGCCGATGATGCCGCTGTCCTGGGTCGGCCCCGGAAGGGTGAAGGGATCAGGAGACGCCCGTGCAACCACGCCGGCGGGAAGATCAAACTCCAGCCGCTGCGGGTCGCGGAACGTGGTCTTGACGGTGATGCCGTCGACCCGCACCAGCGATGTGGTCGCAAATCCGCTTCCCTCCAGCACGACGTGGACGGGAGAGGTCCCTTCCGTCACCCGGCTGGGCTCGATCCGGCTGATCGTCGACGCGAGGTTCGATCCGACGATGGGGCGCCCGGGCCGCGCCGCGGTGAAATACGCCGGATGGTAGCCGAGCTCGACCCAGTGGCCGTTCTTCATCACGCGCTCGATCTTCTTCGTGTTCGAGATGTCGGTCAGGGGATCGGCGCTCACCACGACGAGGTCGGCGAAGCTGCCGGGGCGGATGGAACCGATTTTCGCGCGGCCGCGGGCGCCGTTCTTGCCCTCCAGCAATTCCGCGGGCCATGACGTCGCGGCCTTCAGCGCCTGCATGGGGGTGAGGCCGGCTTCCTCGACCAGGATCGCCATCTCGTGGTGGATGCTCAGTCCCGGCATCCCGCCGGCGAGGGTGTCGGTGCCGGCGTGGATCTTGCCGCCCGCCGCCACGTATCGCTTGGTGAAATCGAGGGCGTTCCCGAACCCCGCTTCGAAATCCTTGCGATCGGCCGCCGACAGGCGACTGATCCACGGCGTGTTCTCGTAGCGGGAGGAAAAATTCTTGATCTGCCGCTGCCTGCCGAGGATCCCGTCCGCGACATTGCGGGGAACGTAGCTGAGGTCGAGGTTGCTCAAGAGGCGGTAGTCCTCGAGCTCGCGCTCCAGGGCGCGCTTGCTCATGCCGCCCCATTCGTATTGCAGCGTCGGATTGAGCGCGGCGCCGCGGCCGATCGCATCCGCGATCATGGCGTCGAGCTTCGTCGAGCCGACGAGCAAAGTTGCCCAGGTCGACAACTTGCCTTGCCGAAACGACCGCAGCTCGTCGGGCGACATCAAGGCCTCCGCGAAACCCCAGATGTGCTCGACGATGTCCATGCCGTCGCGTACCGAGCCCGGCGCATCGTCGGTATGGCCGAAGATCACGTAGCCGGCCTTATGGGCCTCGTCGGCCGCGATCGCATAGGCGCGCGCGCTCTTGTCGGTGTATTGGGAGAACCATGCGAAGTCGGGCTCGGTCTGCAGCCAGTTTCGCACCATCTGGCGCAGCTCCGCCTCGCTGGCGTTCTCGGGAAACACCAGCCGGCCGCCGGGATGGAACATGCGCGGAATGTCGTCGGCCTGCTGGCTTCGGGTCCGCAACGCCTTGGGCACGTTATCGAGCGCGACCACGGACGTGACGCCGTGGTTGACGTAGAGCTCGCCCATGTACTCTTCCCAGTGCACATGAGAATCGAACAATCCGGGGAAGATGAATTTGCCGGCAAGATCGATCACCTGGGCGTCAGCAGGCGGGGCCGCGCCGGCTGGCGGCAGGTCGCGGATGACGCTCCCCTCGATCAGCACGGAACGGCCTCGCAGCGGCACGTCGGAGACCCCGTCGATGATGGTCGCCCCGGTGATGAGGAGAGTTGGGGCCTGCGTCTGGCAGAATGCCGGTGCGGTGCAGGCGAGAAGACCAACGACCAGACAGCAGAGCAAGCCTCGGATGCGCATCATGTCCTCCCGGAGCGGGCTTTTTTACGTGTCGTGATGGTCATGGTAGCCAATCCGGCGACATTCCTCACCGGAATTCGGAGCCCTGCGGTCCGCGGCGGCACCCTTGCGCGGCAACGGTTTTGGGAGGGCGCGCCGTCCTCCGCCTCACGCCTGCAGGTAGCGCCCACGCACCTCGGCATCGGCGGCGAGCGCGGCCGAGCTGCCGGTCCAGACCACGCGGCCCTTCTCGATCACCACATGGCGATCGGCGAGCTTGGCGAGCGCATCGAGGTGCTTGTCGACGAGCAGGATCGCCTGGCCCTCGCGCTTGAGCGCAGCGAGGCAGGCCCAGATCTCGGCGCGGATGCGGGGCGCAAGCCCCTCCGTCGCCTCGTCGAGGATGAGCAGCTTCGGGTTGGTCATGAGCGCACGGCCGATGGCGAGCATCTGCTGCTCGCCGCCGGACAGCTCGGTGCCCATGTTGGTGCGGCGTTCCGCGAGCGCCGGAAAGAAATTGTAGACCGCCGGAAGCTGCCACCGCGGCGGTCCGAACCGCGCCGCCGCGGTGGCGACGAGGTTCTCCTCCACCGTGAGGGTCGGGAAGATCTGCCGGCCCTCCGGAACGAGGCCGAGGCCCATCTGGGCGATGCGGTAGGGCGGCAGGCCGAGGACCGGGACGCCGCCGACCCGCGCGGTCCCCCCGCTCGGGGTCAGCAGTCCCATCAGCACGCGGATGGTCGTCGTCTTGCCCATGCCGTTGCGGCCGAGCAGGGTGACCACCTCGCCTTCGGCAACCGCGAGGCTGATGTCGAACAGCACAGCGGCCGGGCCGTAGCCGGCCGCCAGACATTCGGCTTCGAGCAGCGCGGCCATTCGCTACTCCAACTCGTCGCCGAGATAGGCGGCGATCACCAGCGGGTCGTTGCGCACCGCGTCCGGCGGTCCGCTGGCGAGGATGCGCCCGTAGATCATGACGGAGATGCGGTCGGCGAGCGCGAACACCGCGGTCATGTCATGCTCGACCAGGATCATGGCGAATCGCCCCTTGAGGCGGGCGAGCAGCGCCACCAGCCGGTCGGATTCCTCGCGGCCGGTGCCGGCCATGGGCTCGTCGAGCAGGATCAGCTTCGGCGCCATGGCGAGAGCGATCGCCAGCTCCAGCGCACGCTTTTCGCCATGGGAGAGCACACCCGCCCGCATGTGGATGCGGTCGCCCAGCCCGACCTCTTCGAGCGCTTCCCGGGCCGGACGGTTCAACGCCGGCTCGGCCGCGGCGCGGCCGAAGAAGCGGAAGCTCGATCCGGAGCGCGCCTGAACCGCAAGGGCGACGTTCTCCAGCGCCGAGAATCCGGGCAGGATCGACGTGATCTGGAACGACCGCGCAAGTCCGAGCCTGGCGCGGGCGGCGACCGGCAGCGCCGTGACGTCGCGGCCGCCGAAGCGGATGCGGCCGCTCTGCGGACGCAGGAACCCGGATATCTGGTTGATCAGCGTCGTCTTGCCGGCCCCGTTCGGGCCGATGATCGCGTGCAACTCGCCCGGCGCCACCGCGAGCGTCACGCCGTCGGTGACGGTGAGCGCGCCGAACTGCTTGCATAAATTCTCGACCTGCAGGACCGGATCAGCCACCGCGCGCGCTCCACAATCGCTGCACCACGCCGACCAGGCCGCCGCGGGCGAACACCGCGACGATCACCAGCAGCGGTCCGACGATGACCTTCCACTGTTCGGTGAAATCGGCGAGCCGCTCCTCCAGCAGCAGATAGGCGAGCGCGCCGATCACCGCGCCGTAGAGCCGGCCCATGCCGCCGAAGATCACCATGATCAGCAGATCGCCGGAGCGCTGCCACGACATGTAGGCGGGGCTGACGAAGTCGGTGGCATTGGCGAGCAGCATGCCGGACAGCCCGCCGAGCGCCCCGGAGACGACATAGGCGGCGAGGCGAAACCGGCCGGTCTCGAATCCGATCGCAGCCATGCGCACGGGATTTTCCCGGGCTCCGCGGAATACGCGACCGAACCGCGACGCGATCAGCACGTGGCACAGCACGTAGCTCGCCGCGAGACAGCCCAGCACGAGATAGTAGAAAGCCCGCACATTCTCCAGCAAAGGGTAGCCGAGCACGGTATTGCGCATGTGAATGGTGAGGCCGTCGTCGCCGCCGTAGGGCGCGAGCGAGCTGGCCGTGAAGAACGCCATCTGCCCGAACGCCAGCGTGATCATGATGAAATAGACGCCCTTGGTGCGCAGGCTGACGAGGCCGGTGAGGAAGGCGAACAGCATCGACACCGCGAGCGCCGTGGCGAGCGCGACCGCGCCCTGGTGGATGCCGTGGGCGGCGAGAATGCCGACGGCATAGGCCCCGAGCCCCATGAAGGCGGCATGGCCGAACGAGATCATCCCGCCATAGCCGAGAATGAAATCGAGCCCGATGGCGGCGATCGCGAAAATCATGATCCGCATGAACAGGCTCACCAGGTAGGACTGGTCTCCCCCCGCCGCGAGCGGCACCGCGGCAAATCCCGCAAGCAAGATCAGCGGCACGACGACATCGGCGGATAGCCGCGGCGCGAGCCGTTTGCGCTCATCGCCCGGCATTCAGCGGCCCCGCGCCGGAAACAGACCGCTCGGGCGCACATAGAGCACGACCGCCATCAGGAGATAGATCAGCATCGAGGCGATTGCGGGACCCACCGTGCGGGCCGGCGACGGCGCCATGAACAGGCGCAGGATGTCGACCGCGAACGACCGGCCGAGCGTATCGACGAGGCCGACCAGCATCGCCCCGAGAAACGCGCCGCGGATCGAGCCGATGCCGCCGATGACGATGACGACGAAGGCGAGGATGACGATGGTGTCGCCCATGCCCGGCTCGACCGAAAGGATCGGCGCGATCATCACGCCGGCGAAGCCGGCCAGCATGGTGCCGAAGCCGAAGACGATCATGAACAGCCGCCGGATATCGACGCCCAGCGCCGACACCATGGCGGAATTGCTGGCGCCAGCACGCACCAGCATCCCGACCCGCGTGAAGCGGATCATGACGTAGAGCAGCATCGCTGTGGCGAGCCCGCACGCGATGATGACGAGACGCCACATCGGGTAGGCAAGGCCGGGCATCAGCGTCACCGTGCCCGAGAACCGGTCCGGGATCGGCAGGCTGAGCGGCGCCGCGCCCCACACGATCTTCACGCCCTGATTGAGGAACAGGATGATGCCGAACGTCGCCACCACCTGGTCGAGGTGGTCGCGGTCATAGAGATGGCGGAACACCGCGAATTCAAGCAGCAGTCCGACCGCGAGCGAGGCAGCGAGCGCGAGCCCCAGCGCCGCCAGGAAGCTTCCGGTGACGCCGTAGAACATGACGGCGAGATAAGCGCCGAGCATGTATTGCACGCCATGGGCGAGATTGACGAAGTCCATCACGCCGAACACCAGCGTGAGCCCCGCCGCGATCAGGAACAGCAGGACACCGAACTGGATGCCGTTGAGGGTCTGAATGACGAGAAGGTTCGCCGACATGCGGTCCCGTGTTCATCCGCCGCGAATCGGCAGCGCGCGCACGCTCTCGTGGAGGGGCGAGGCCGCTGCCGCGCCCGCCGGTGCGCTCACTTCATCCGGCAGTCCTTGGCGTGGGCGTCGGCGTAGGTCTCGAAAACCTTCTGCGCGATCTCGGTTTCGTACTTGCCGTCGGGGCGCTTGGCGACTTTCACGAGGTAGAAGTCCTGGATCGGGTAGTGGTTGGTATTGAACCGGAATGTGCCGCGCAGCGACGTGAAGTCGGCCTTCATCAGGGCGGCGCGCAGCGCGTCCTTGTCCGACGTCGCGCCCTTGGTCTGCTTGAGCGCGCTGTCGATCAACTGCGCGGCGTCATAGGCCTGGAACGCGTAGCTGCCGGGCACCGCGTTGAATTCCTTTTCGTAGGCGGCGACGAACTCCTTGTTCTGCGGATTGTCGAGATTGGGCGCCCAGTTGGCGCCGCCGAAGAAGCCGATCGCGGCCGCCTGCTGCGCCGGCAGGGTCGATTCATCGACGGTGAAGGCGGACAGGAAGGTGATCTTGTCGGCAAGGCCGGCCTGGCGGAACTGCTTGACGAAGTTGACGCCCATGCCGCCCGGCAGGAACACGAAGATCGCGTCCGGCGCCGCCGCGGAAATGCGGGCGAGCTCCGCCGAGTAATCGAGCTGGTTGAGCGGCACGTACACTTCGTCGGCGATCTCGCCCTTGAAGTACCGCTTGAAGCCGGCGAGCGCGTCCTTTCCGGCCTGGTAGTTGGGGGCCATGATGAAGACTTTCTTCAGGCCCTTGTCCTGCGCGTACTTGCCGAGCACCTCGTGGTTCTGGTCGTTCTGGTAGGAGGTGACGAACAGGTTCGGGTTGCATTCCGGCCCGGCGAAATTGGAGGTTCCGGCGTTCGGGCTGATCAGGAAGGCGCCGCCGTCGGTCGCCGGCTTGAGGATCGCCTGGAGGATATTGGAGAACACCGGCCCGACCACGAAATCGACCTTGTCGCGCTCCATGAACGTCTTCACCTTGGAGACGGCGACGTCGGGCTTGAGCTCGTCGTCCTGGACCAGCAGCTCGACCTCGCGACCGCCGAGCTTGTTGCCGAGGGTCTTGAGGGCGAGATTAAAGCCGTTGCGCTGCTGCTGCCCGAGCACCGCGGCGGGACCCGACAGCGTCGTGATCAGGCCGATCTTGAGCTTCTCCTGTGCTCGCGCCGCGCCGGACGTGAGGAGGACTGCCGCCGCGAGCATTGAGACCCAGGTCTTCATCGTGTACTCCCGTCGCATGATCGCGAGACGTTGCAGGTCGCGAGACGTTGCAGGTCGCGAGACGTTGCAGGTCGCGAAACCTCGCAAGTCGCGAGACCTCGCAAGTCGCGACACGTTGCAGGTCTCTCGGCCCTGCGCAACTCCCGATCGTGCGGGACGCGCCGTCGCGCCCCCTCGGCGGGTCCGCATTGACGCCGCCGGTTGCAACGATCTTAACTTTAATACCAAGCTTGTGAAGGCGACTTTCGCGCCGGCCGCTAGGGTCGGTGCGCCAGGGCCGCTTGACGGAGCCGCCGGTGCCTTACGGGGTCGTGTCAGTCGTACTGGATTCGTGGTTGAATGCCGCAGCTTCGCGCCGCGACGGCGCATCGAATGGCTGCAAGACGCGGGGAGAGGAAGCAATGCAGGCGATGAGCGCTGGAGTGACGCGCGCCGGTACCGGCGTCGACGGGATCGTGTGGAACATTCTCGGCCAGACCTACGTCCCCAAGCAGGTCTCCGAGCACTCGTTCTCCTGGCATGCGACCTTCCCGCCCGGCACCTTCGTGCCGCCGCACATCCATCCGACCCAGGACGAGTTCGTCTATATGTTCGAGGGGCGGCTCGACTGCGTGATCGACGGCCGCGAGTTCTTCGCGACGGCGGGCGACCTGATCCGGCTGCCGATGGCGATCGCCCACGGCCTGTTCAACAAGACCGAGCAGCCCGTGAAGTGCCTGTTCTGGGTGACGCCGACGCGCCGGCTCTACGACCTGTTCTGGGCGATCCACTCCATGAAGGAGCAGAAGCCCGACGAGGTGGTCGCGCTCGCGGCCAAGCACGAGGTGGTGTTCCTGCCGCCTCCGCCTTGATCGGCGCGACCTTGGCGGGCCGCGCCGCTCAGGCCGCCTTCACGGCGGCGAGACGGTTGACCTGCTCCTTGGCGAAGCCCGCCGTGGCGGCATAGCCGCGCACGATGGCCTGGCGCCGCTCGAAGCTGAGCACATCGTCGATCGCGGAAAAGCCGTTCGGCGCGAGCTCTTCGACGACGTCGATGACGCCCTCCGGACCGCCCTTGCGGTTCATGTGAACGATCTGCGCCGTCATCGGCAGCCGTTCCTCCTCATAGCTGCGCAGTGCTGCGAAGGCATTGTCGGCGCTCTGGAGCTTGTCGGCGAGACAGCGCGCATCGAGGATCGCCTGCGAGGCCCCGTTCGACCCGACCGGGTACATGGGATGGGCGGCATCGCCGAGCAGCGTCACCCGGCCGTGCGACCACCGCGGCAACGGATCGCGGTCGCACATGGGATATTCCCAGAAGTCGCCGGTCGCCTCGACCAGGTGCTCGGCATCGATCATCGGCACGCGGAAGCGCCGCAGGTGAGGCATCAGGTCCTGCATGCGGCCGGGGTTCGACCAGTCCTCCTTGTTGGGCGGCGGCGTATTGCCGTCGGCGATCTTTGCCGTCACCGCCCAATTGGTGAGCTTGCGGTCCGTCCGCGCCCCCTCGGCAATCGGATAGACGACGAACTTGGCGGCGAGGCCGCCCGCCACGATCATCGAGCGTCCGGTGAGAAAGGCCGGCCAGTCGACGGCGCCGCGCCACAGCATGATGCCGTTCCACCGCGCCGGGCCCTCGTCCGGAAACACCGTCTCACGCACTTTGGAATGAATGCCGTCGCAGCCGATCAGGACGTCGCCGCGGGCGGTGGCGCGGTGGCCGGTGCGGTCGAAGAAATAGGCGGTGACGCCGCCTTCGTCCTGCGCATAGGCGCCGAGCCGATGGCCGGTCCGGATGCGCACTTCGCCGAGGCGGGCGCGGGCGGCCTGGTGGATCACGCCATGGAGGCGGCCGCGGTGAATCGAGAATTGCGGTACGTCGTAGCCGGCGGCAACGCCGCGCGGCTCGCGCCAGATCTCCTGGCCGAACCGGTTGAGGTAGAACAGCTCGTGGGTGCGGATCGCCACCGCGTCCAGACGCTCCAGCAGGCCGAGCCCGGCAAGCTCCTTGATCGCATGAGGCAGCGTGTTGATCCCGACGCCGAGCTCCCGGATGGCGTCCGCCTGCTCGAACACCTCGCAGTCGATGCCGCGGGCGTGCAGCATCAGCGCCGTGGTCAGCCCGCCGATGCCACCGCCGATGATGAGCGCTTTCATGTCTCGCCGGTACTCCGCGCCCGCGCGCCGAAAACCGGCGCCTGGGGCTCCCTCGCCAGTGTGGAACGGCGCGCCGTCCCCGGCAACCGGCATCGCGGCTTATGGTGACCGGCCAGCGAACCCGCGCCGCGGCCTCGGGCCGACCCGGCCCCGTGGGACGCTCCCAGGGTACCCTGCAGGCCGGCCCGCCTGCGGCCCCATATTGACGACCGAGCCGGCATCAATGTCTTATCCCGCCCTCTCGAGCGAGCGGCGGCACGGGCCGATGAAACGCCTGTCTCGTCCTTTCTGTGATCGCCCGGCTGGGCCGGGCGCTCAGCAACCATCGGACTGTGATTCCGGCCCAGCCCGGGGACCGCTCATGGCACCGGAGCCGGATGCCGCTTTGGCGGGCATGACGGACGTGCCATGCGAGCCTGCCATGAAAGCCTGCCGCCGAGCGCCGATGCCTGGGGAACGAATGGAGCGTTGTCGTTGAAGAGCGGTGAATTGAACCAGGGCATCGGCCAGCCGGTCCGGCGGAAGGAAGACTTTCGCCTCGTTACGGGACACGGGCGATACGTCCCCGATCTCCAGCTTCCCCGCATGGCCTTTGCGGCGTTCGTGCGCTCGCCCCATGCCCATGCGCGCATCAAGTCCATCGACACGAGCAGGGCCGGCGCTGCGCCCGGCGTCCTCGCTGTCCTGACCGGCCTGGACTTCATCGCTGACGGCCTGCAGCCCCTCAATCACGAGCCGCGGCTGGTCGGCGGCGCCGACGTGGTGGTGACCAGCGTTCCCGGGTTTGAGACCTTCGTCGGTGCGCAGCCGCTGCTGCCATCCGACAAAGTGCGATATGTCGGCGAGCCGGTCGCCCTCGTGATCGCCGACGGGGCTGAGGCGGCGAAGGACGGGGCGGAGCTGGTCGCGGTCGACTACGAGGTCCTCCCCTCCGTCACCATGGCGAGCGACGCGGTCAGGCCCGGCGCCCCCCTGGTGTGGGACGAGGCCGGCTCCAACCTCTGCGTCGATGTCGACGTCGGCGACCGCGCGGCGGCGGACGCGGCGTTTGCGGGCGCGGCGCACACGGTCCGTCTCGACGCCTGGATCCAGCGCGTCACCGGTACGCCGATGGAGCCGCGCAACGCCATAGCCGACTACGACTCCGAGGCCGGGAGATACACGCTCTATGCGGGCACCGGGATGGGAGTGGTCAGGGAGGCGCAGGATCTGGCGCGCGTTCTCGGCGTGCCGCCGGAGCGGTGCCGCGCCCTGTGCGGCGACATGGGCGGGAATTTCGGCACGCGGAATTTCTTCTTCGCTGAATACGGCCTGCTGCCATGGGCGGCGCGCCGCGTCGGGCGTCCCGTCAAGTGGCTCGGCGACCGCAGCGAGTCGTTCTTGAGCGACTACCAGGGCCGCGATCTCACCGTCGAGGCCGAGCTCGCGCTCGATGCCGAGGGGCGATTTCTCGCCGTCCGCGGCATCGCGCTGAGCAATGTCGGCGCGCACACCATTTCGTTCGTCCCGCTGCGCAAGTCGCTCGGAATCATGTCCGGCGTCTACCGCATTCCCGCCGTCCACTTCCGCGGCCGCGCCGCGCTGACCAACACGCCGCCGACCACGCCGTACCGCAGCGCCGGGCGGCCGGAGGCGATCTTCGTGATCGAGCGTCTCGTCGACATCGCGGCGCGCCACTGCGGCTTCGATCCCGTCGCGCTGCGCCGGCGCAACCTCGTCGCGCCGGACGACATGCCCTACACCAACGGCGTCGGCGTCACCTACGACAATGGCGAATACGAGCGCGGCATGGATGCGGCGCTCGCGCTCGCCGACTGGGCCGGATTTGCCGCGCGCCGCGAGGAGGCGCGCCGGCGCGGCCGGCTGCGTGGGATCGGGATCGGCAATTACATCGAGGGGGCGGGTGGCTTCCCGCGCGAGCGGGCCGAGGTCACGGTGGGCGCCGACGGACGCGTCGAGCTGGTGCTCGGCACCATGAACAGCGGCCAGGGGCATGAAACGAGCTTCGCTCAGCTCCTCACGACCTGGCTCGGCGTTCCGTTCGACAGCGTCGATTTCGTCGCCCACGACACCGACCGCGTGTCGATGGGCGGCGGGTCACACTCGGGCCGATCGATGCGCCTTGCGAGCCTCGTCATCGGCAAGGCGACCGACGAGATCATCGAAAAGGGCAAGCGGATCGCCGGAGCCCTGTTCGAGACCGACCCCGCCGACATCGAATTCCGCGACGGCCGGTTCGGCGTCAAGGGCACCGACCGCCGTCTCGGGATCTTCGAGGTGGCGCGTGCCGCCGCGACCCGAACCGATCTTCCCGAGGAGCTGCGCGGCAAGCTCGACGGGATCGCGGACCAGACGGTGGCGGCGGGCGCCTTTCCCTCGGGGACCCACATCTGCGAGGTCGAGGTCGATCCAGAGACGGGCGAAGTCCGGCTCGTGAAGTGGAGCGGGGTCGACGACGTCGGACTCGCGGTCAATCCCCTCATTCTCCACGGCCAGACCCATGGTGCCGCCGCGCAGGGCATCGGCCAGGCGCTTCTCGAGATTTGCCACTATCACCGCGACGACGCGCAATCGCTCACCGGGTCGTTCATGGATTACGCCGTGCCGCGCGCGGCGTCGCTTCCGTTCTTCGACTGCGAACTGATCGAAGTGCCGGCCACGAGCCACCGCTACGGCATCCGCCCCGGCGGCGAAGGCGGCACGACGCCGGCGCTCGGCGCGGTGATCAACGCGGTGGTCGACGCGCTCGCCGAGTTCGGGGTGCGGCACATCGAGATGCCGGCCACGCCGGAGCGCGTGTGGCGTGCGATCCACGGCAAGGCCGAGGTGAAATAGGGTCGTTTCCACCCACGCCGACCTGACCGGTGTTCGTGCGCCTGGGCCCTCTCACCCACCCTCGCTCACCCACCCTCGCCGATCAATTTCATGGCAGCGCGGGCTAGCTTTCCGTCGGGCCGACGCAAGTCCTCCAGGATGGTGAAATGATCGGCGCCGGCGATCGGGATCAGCGGCCCCGGCGCGTGCGCCGCCGTTCGATGCGCATGGAGATCGCGGCTGTCCGCGACGAGAGCCGGCAGTTCCGCGGTGCCGTAGGCGATCGCCAGCGGCTTGGGAACGGCCGCGAGCCGGAGCGGCGACAACGTCGCGATCTCGGCGTCGGTCAGGCGCAGCTTGTCGTCGAGATAGGTGTCGCGCAGGGGCGCCAGTTCGTAGACGCCGGAAATCGCGAGGCCCGCGGTGACGCGCGGATGATCGAGCGCCATCGCGGTCAGGTGTCCGCCGGCCGACCACCCGGAGACGACGATCGGCCCGCCGCCGATGCCGCGGCGCGGGCCGTCGGCGGCGAGCCATGTGAGCGCGCTCTCGATCTCCTCGACGATCTGCGTCAGCGTCACCTCGGGCGCGAGGCTGTAGCCGGGCAACGCCACCGACCAGCCGTGGGCGAGCATGCCTTCGGCGAAGCAGGCGAAGTCCTCGCGCGTGTTGCGCTGCCAGTAGCCGCCATGGATGAAGACGAGGCACGGCGCCGTGGGCGCGGCGGCGGGAAACAGGTCGAAGCGCTGCCGCGGCGCCGGCCCGTAGGGCACGTCGAGCCCGGACGGATGGGCGGCCCGGAACGCGGCTGACGCCACGTTCCGCCGCTCGACCAGCGCCGCGCTGTCGACGACGGCGGCGTTGTTGTTGTAGGCGGCGTCGCGCTCCGCCTGGCTCAGCTTCGCCCACCCCGCAAGCATGGCGACGGCTACGCGGCGATGGCGCGCGGCAGGATCGACGCGGTCGCGTCGTAGCGGCGACCGGCCCGGAGGCAGAACACCGGCACCAGCAGCCGCTCGGCAATGACCTCGGTCCGTTCGTTGTCCTGCAGCTTGAAACGGCCGCGGAGATCGTCGAGCACGGAGACGTCGGCGGTCATGCCCGGCTTCAAGGCGCCGATCTCGTCGGGGAGCCCGGCCATCATGGCGGCGTTGCTCGTCACCATCGGCACCACCTGCTGCAACGAGAGCCCCAGCGCGAGCATGGAGCTCATCGCCTGGCTCAGGCTGAAGCGCGCCTGTCCGGCAAACGGGTGGTTCTCGTCGTCGGGGTGGGCGCCCGGAGTGCCCGGCGGCGGCGGCACGAACGTGTTGTAGCCGTGCATGTCGGCGCCGAGGGTATGCGGGACGATGCCGGCGTCGAGCGCCTTGCGGGCCAGCCGGTAGGAGAAATGGCTGCCGTGCCCGACATCGATCTTGAGGCCCATTTCGATGGCGGCCTTGATGATGGGATGCACCTTGCCGTCCTTGTCGACAAAACCGCCGGGATGCCGCGTGAAGGGATGGGCGAGAATGTCGCCGGGCCGCAGCAGCGCAACCGTGCGGTCGATGATGGTATCGGCATCGACGCCATTGGCGCCTTCTGGCGGTAGCGCCCAGATCTGGCCGAAATGCACGTAGACCGGGAGGTTCGTCTCACGCCCGATCTGGCTCGCCATTTCCATGGCGGTGGTGCCCCAGCGGGCAAAACCGCCGATCTCGGCATGGGCCTTGATTCCCTTGACGAGGTCGCGATTGGCATTGGTCGCGGCGGCGGTGGCTGCGACGTCGATGCCGCTCGGCGAATAGAGCGACGGATAGTAATGACCCTCGAGACCCCCCACGAGATAGGCGGAGATGAATGCGTAGACGCGGCTCACCGCCTTCTCGGCGACGAAGTGGCGGAAGCCGGGAAACGTCATGCACGACGCGCCGCCCTGGTCGATCAGCGCGGTGACGCCGCTTTCGACGCCCACCATGTCGGCGTCGAGGCCGAAGCGGCCGGTGACGTAGCGATAGACGTGGGCATGGGTGTCGATCATTCCCGGCAGCACCAGCTTGCCGCGCACGTCGATGACCTGCTGGGCCGTCGACGGCAGGATGTCCTTGCCGACGCGGGCGATCTTGCCGCCGGCAATCGCCACATCCATGACGCCATCGAGGCCCGAGGCCGGGCAAATGACATGGCCGCCCTGAAGGATCAGATCATAGACGGGGGCTGCGTTCATCAGGAACTTCCTCTCTCATTTCACAATGCGGCTTTGCCCGGTCCGCCGGCGTCGATAGGATCGACGCGACGCGCGGCTGCGCCTCGTGTCGGGAACACGTGGCGGCCGCCGGGCACGTGGACAATACCTTAGAAAAGAGAAGTCCGGAATGTCTGCCCAAAAATGGTGCTTCCTCGATGGGGGAACCGCCGGTTTCGCGTGCACCAGGGTCGCACCAGGCCGCACATCGATTTGCCGATGCGTCTCGCCGCCACGCGCCCATGGATCAGAAGGGGGCGTACCACGATCCATGCAGGGGCGGAGCGCCGCGGCATGAGCGCACATGAGTTTGGCGCAAAGGAGTTTGGCGACCGGAAGTCCGCCTCCCGCGGCATCGGCGCTCGCCTGCCGCGCAAGGAGGACGGCCGCTACGTCCGTGGCCAGGGCCAGTTCGTGGCCGATTTCCAGCTGCCGCGCATGAAGGACGTGGTGTTCCTGCGCAGCCCGGTCGCTCACGCGCGGATCCGCGCCATCAAAATACCTCCGGAGCTGCGCGACCGCGTATTCATCGCGGCTGACCTCGTGGGAGTCCGCCCGATCAAGGCCGACACCGCGCTGCCCGGGTTCAAGTCGTCGACGCAACCGGTGCTGGCGATCGACAAGGTGCGCCACGTCGGCGAGCCTGTCGCCATGTGCGTCGCCAGGACCGCCGCGGAGGCGGAGGATATCGTCGCCCGGATCGAAATCGATTTCGATCCTCTGCCTGCCGTCTACGACATGCTGGAGGCGCGCCGGGAGGGCACGGCCCTGGTGCATGAGGCCTGGGGCGACAACATCTTCCTCACCACGGACACCGACGTGGCGTTCGACGCGATCAAGGCCAAGGCGGCGACGACGGTAGTCCGGGAGCTGCGCACAGCGCGTCAGGTGATGAGCCCGCTGGAAGGGCGCGGCGTCGTCGCCTGGCGCGACACCCGTCTCGATCAGCTCGTCGTCATGAGTGCGACCCAGCAACCGCACATCGTGCGCTCAGGGCTCGCCGAATGCCTCGGCATCGACGAAGGGCGCATCCGGGTGATCGCCCCCGATGTCGGCGGCGGGTTCGGCTACAAGGGCGTGCTGCTCGGGGAAGAGGTCGCCCTGGCCTGGGCGACGGCGAAGCTCGGCCATCCGTTGCGCTGGATCGAGGATCGGCGCGAGAATCTCACGGCCGGTGCGAACTGCCGCGAGCATCACTACCGCCTGACCGCCTATGCCGACCGCGACGGCCGCCTGCTCGGGCTCGACTGCGAGGCGACGGTCGATGCCGGAGCCTATTCGGCCTATCCGTTCTCGGCCTGTCTCGAAGCCGGCCAGATCGGGAGCATCCTGCCCGGCCTCTACGACTTTCCCCATTATCGCTGCCGCACCTATTCGGTGGCGACCAACAAGCCGCCGATCCTGCCCTATCGCGGGGTCGCGCGCACCGGCGTCTGCTTTGCGCTCGAGCTCACCCTCGATGCGCTGGCGCGCGACGTCGGCATCGAGCCCGCCGAGCTGCGCCGGCGCAGCCTGGTGCGTCCGGAGCAGATGCCGTTCGACAACATCGCCAAGCGCCACTTCAATTCCGGCGATTACCCGCAGGCGCTGCAGCGCGCGGTCGAGGCGATCGGACTCGAGGCGCTTCGCGCGCGCCAGCAGCGCGGCGAACCGGACGGTCGTCTCGTCGGCGTCGGCATCGCCATGTATTCGGAGCAGGCCGGCCACGGGACCAGCGTCTATGCGGCGTGGGGCATTCCGTTCGTCCCGGGCTACGAGCAATGCCAGGCGCGCTTCACGCCGGACGGCGGCCTCGAACTGCGGATCGGTGCGCACAGCCACGGCCAGGGTCTGGAGACGACCTTGTCGCAGGTGGCCCATTCGATCCTCGGCGTGCCGCACGACCGGATCAAGCTGATCCATGGCGACACCGCGGAGACGCCGTACTCGACCGGCACCTGGGGATCGCGCTGCGCCATCATGTCGGGCGGCGCCGTGGCTGCCGCCTGCGAGCAACTGGCCGCCCGCGTGAAGCGGATCGGCGCGACGCTGCTGCAGGCGAGCCCGGACGACGTCGGTCTGGCGGACGGCATGGTGGTCGCGGCCCACGGCCGGGTCTCGGTCGCCGAGATCGCCCGCACCTGGTATCGGCGGCCCCAGGATCTCCCAGCCGATGTCGATCCCGGCGGGCTCGATGTGACGGCCGGCTACAAGGCGAAGCGCGACACCGGCACGTTCAGCTACGCCGCCCATGCCACCGTCGTCGCCGTCGACCCCGAGACCGGCGAGATCGAGATCCTCGACTATGTGGTGGTCGAGGATGGCGGGGTGCTGCTCAATCCGATGATCGTCGACGGCCAGATCTGCGGCGGCGTCGCCCAGGGCGTGGGAACCGCGCTCTACGAGGAGATGCGCTTCAACTCCGACGGGCAGCCGACCAATGCCACGCTCGCCGATTATCTGCTCCCCGGAGCACCCGAGGTGCCTGCGGTGCGGATCATCCACATGGAGACGCCCTCGCCCTACACGAAGTTCGGCCAGAAGGGGCTCGCCGAAGGCGGCGCCATCGCTCCGCCGGCTGCTCTCACCAATGCGGTCAACGACGCCCTCAAGGGGCTCGGCGCCGAGCTCCTGGTCTCGCCGGTGACGCCGGAGCGGATCGTCGCCGCCATCGCGGCGGCGCGCAGACCGTAGGGGTGGCAAAGACGGCCGCGGCCTTGCCGCATCGTCTCTGAGCCCGGCCCGCAGTGCCCACGCAGTCGGGGCCAGGACGCCATGCTCCAAGACGCGTGGGCACGGCGGATCGGCGCGGGAACATTAAGGGCGGCGCAGTGGCCGCCTTTGCCCACCCCACGAGGAGTGGTCTCGCCGGTGACGCCGGAGCGGATCATCGCCGCCATCGCGGCGGCGAGGACCGTGGGGTGGGCAAAGGCGGCCGAGACCCGCCGCATCGCCTCCGAGCCAGGCCCGCCGTGCCCACGCCGACCGGGCGGGAAAGCTACAAAGCCAATCCCGCCTTCGCCAGGATCGCGCGGGCGCGGGCGCGCTGCTCGTCGGAGATCGTGAGCCGCTCGGCGAAGTCGCGCCCCAGCGGCTTGGTGGCGTCGATCCCCATCTTGGTCAGCGTGAAGTCGTCGGGGTCCGAGGTCGGATCGAGAATCGCGCCCTTGGCGCCGGGGATGAAGACGATGTCCTTTTCGGCCCGCACCCGGGTCGCGACCGCCCACATCACGTCGGCCAGGTTGAACACGTCGACATCGTCGTCCACGACGATGACGTACTTGGTGTAGAACTCGGTGCCGAGCGTCGCCATGATCGCCTGCTGCGGCTCGCCGGCCGACGTCTTCTTCATGGCGACGAAGGCCATGAAGGCCCCGCAGGTGGTGTGCGGCACGTGCACCGCCTTGACGTTGGGAAGGTTCCGCCGCAACGCGTTGAGGATTTCGCCCTCGCGGGTGATGCAGGACACCAGGATGTGGTCCTGGGACATTCCCGACACCACGCTGTGGAACATCGGCTCGGCGCGCATGCGGATGCGCTTGGCGACGAACACGTTCTCGGTCGAGCGGAACGAGGCATAGCCGGTGAATTCGCCGAACGGGCCCTCCGGCTCGTGGGTGTCGGCGAGGATCTCGCCTTCGATGACGATCTCGGCGCCGGCCGGCACCTCGATATCCGCGGTGCCGCAGCGCGCCACCCGGTAGGGTTCGTTGAACAGCCCGCCGATGATCTCGAATTTGCGGACGTTCTGGGGATAGGCGTAGGTCATAGACCCCATGTAGTGCAGGGGATGCACGCCGAGGGTGATGGCGGCCGGCAGGTTCTGCCCCTTGGCCGCCGCGCGGCGGTGAAACTCCCACATGCGGCGCCGCGAATGCAGCGACACGCCGAGCCGGTTTTTGTCCTTGAGCATCAGCCGGTGAAACCCGGTGGTGTCGACCCCGGTCTCGGGATCGCGCGCGGTGATCTGGCCGGCGGTGATGTAGGGCGCGGCATCGATCGCGAAATGAAGCGGAACCGGCAGTTTGGTGAGGTCGACGTCGCTCCCTTCGAGGGTCACGTCATGCCATTCGGGCCGGTTCACCCGTTCGACCGGGATGTAGCGGGTGCAGCGTTCGCGGAACGCCGTCGGCAATTCCGCCGGCGCGACCCCCAAGGCGAGCGCGAGCACCCTGCGGTTTCCCGCGACGTTGGTCACCACCGGCATGGTGTGGCCTTCGACGTTCTCGAAGACGACGACCGGGCTCTTGCCGAGACTTTCCAGCTCAAAAACGAGCGAGGTGATTTCGAGCTCGGTGCGCACCGGCTCCTTGATCCGCAGGAATTCCCCGGGAAGCTCGTTTTCGAGTCGCGCCAGAAATCCGCGCAAGCTCTGATTGTCCAGATCCGCCATCATCCCCTCTCGTCAAGCGCCCGTTTCGATGACCGGCGCCGCCTTCCTTAGCCGCTTTCCCGGATGCGGTCACTTTGCCGGAATAGGATATCAGCCGTGCCCCGGATGCCTTCGGCTTCGGGCAGTCCCGTGTCCGAAAAGCTTGCACATCTCAGGATTGCGACCGGAGCGGCTGGCCGGTAAAATTCGCCAACCCGCTGTAAAACACCGCTTTCGAAGTCGCGGCAAGGAAATTGCTTCTCGGCGCGTCGAATGGAGAAGACCATGCGGCAGCTTACAGGACTGGCTTCGGCGCGCGCGATCACGGCCCTCGCCGTTACGGTGGCGGCGGGCGCGGCGTGCGCGCAGGACGCGTGGCCGACCCGGAACATCACCTTCATCGTGCCTTATGCGGCGGGCGGCTATACCGACCTCGTCGGCCGGATGACCGCGCGTTATGTCGAAAGCGCTTTGGGAAGGACCGTGATCGTCGACGACCGGGCCGGCGCCGGCGGCATCGTCGGGACGCAGACGGTGGCGAATGCGGCGCCCGACGGCTACACCTTCTGCGTCTGCAGCATCGGCGCCATCTCCATCGCGCCCTTCGTGCAGAAAGTCGGCTACGACCCGATCCGCGATCTCGCGCCGATCGGCGTCGTGAGCTCGATCGCCCAGGTCGTCATCGTCAAGAAGGACCTGCCGGTGAAGTCGCTCGGCGAGCTCGTGTCCTATGCCAAAGCGCATCCCGGAAAGCTCAATTACGGCTCCAGCGGCGCCGGCGGTCTGACCCACTATTCCGTCGAGCTGTTCATGACGCGCACCGGGACCACGGCGGTGCACATTCCGTTCAAGGGCGGCGCGCAATCGACCGCCGCCGTCATCGCGGGCGAGGTCGATTTCTCGTTCGCCAACATGACCGACGCCCTGCCGCAGATCGAAGCGGGCGCGGTGCGCGGCCTCGCCGTCACGTCGCCCGGCCGCAGCGCCTATTTCCCCGATCTGCCGACGGTGCAGGAGACCGTCCCGGAATTCGTGGTGGACTCCTGGAACGCCATCCTCGCGCCGCCCAACACCCCGGCGCCGATCATCCGCAAGATGTCCGAGATCATTCTGAAGATGGCGGACGATCCGGCGGTGAAGGAAAGCATGCGCAAGGCGGGTGCCGACACCGTGAAGACCACGCCGGACGAGTTCCGCGCCCAGATCGCGCGCGAGATCGCGCAGTGGAAGCCGCTGATCGGCGAGATCGCCGAAAAGAAGTGAGGGCGGCCGGCCCCCTGTTCGTTCGGAACCGGCGAACTTCTGCCCTTACATCGTATGATTCTTATCCAAACTCGTCCTGCGGAGCGTCCACCGAAGTCAGGCCTGCCTGACTTCGGCAACGATAGTCTCGAAATCGGCCAAGGCCGATTTCAATGGACGCGTCACAAAGGACGGCCAGAGGCCCTGCCGAGCCTCCGTCCTTCTAGACGCCGGCTGCGCGCGGTTCCTCAGAGCCTGTGAATCTATTTGACCTCATGCTGAGGAGCCGTGCGCAGCACGGCGTCTCGAAGCATGGCCACAGTACGCTGCGGCCTCAGGCCATCCTTCGAGACGCCCGCTGCGCGGGCTCCTCAGGATGAGGTCTTTGGCAATGATTCACAGGCTCTCAGGATGAGGTGCAAATAGAGTGTTCTCAATTCGCACGGGTGAACGAGAACGGGCTCATCTCGTCGGCGGTGCGGCCGTGCGGATCCCAGTTCTGCCAGCCGCTCCAGACGCGCTCGCCGGCGGCCTGCGCCTTGGCCCGCAGCGCGGCGAAATCGACGCCGGGGATGCGGCCGCCCTCCATGCGCACGACGCCGTCGACGATCACGGTGTCGACGTCGTCGCCGATCCCGCAATCGACCAGGCTCTTGATGGGGTCCCGCACCGGCCCCATGCGCAACGTGTCGCGGCCGGTGAGATCGATGATGACGATGTCGGCCTTGGCGCCCGGCGCCAGCCGCCCGAGATCGTCGCGCCCCACCGAATGGGCGCCCCCGAGGGTCGCCGCCTCGAACACCTGCGCCGCGGTGGCGGCCTTCAGGTTGTGGCTCGCCACCTTGCCGAAATAGGAGGCGTTGCGCATCTGCAGGATCATGTCGCGCGGATAGGTGTCGGTGCCGAGCGCGATGTTCACGCCGGCCTTGCGGTAGCTTTCCCAATTGTCGAGGAAGCGGCCGCGGCGCGCCACGTTGACCGGACAATGCGAGATCGAGCAGCGGTGCGATCCCATGATCTCGAGGTCGTGGGAGCCGGAATAATTCATCAGCGGATTGTCGCAGGTGAAGTTGCCGTGACCGATGTTGAGGCGATCGGACATCAGCCCGACGTCGCGCAGCAGCTCGACCGACGTCATCTGGTGCTCGCGGATGATGTCGAACACCTCGTGGATGTTGTAGGCCGCATGGATGGCGACCGGCAGGTCGCGCTCGCGCGCCGCCTGCGCGGCCTTGCGCATCAGCGCGACCGTGCAGGTCTCGATCTCGCGCGGCACCAGAATGCCGCGGACACGGTCGCCCTGGGCGCCCTGGTTGCGTTCGATGAATTCGAGCGCCAGCGCGAACTCGCGCTCCCCCGCCGGCTCGTCCACCACGCGCACCAGCTTGCCGCCGTCGCCGCCGACCCAGCGCCCGCTGTCGAAGCCGGGGCCGAGATAGGCGCGGACGCCGAGCTCTCCCACCGCCTCGAGCAGCGCCTGCTGGACCCGCAGCTGGCTGCCGAATTCGACGAAGGTGGTGATGCCGTTGCGCAGCAGCTCGGCGACCGTGAACTGCGCCGTTGAGCGCCAACTCCTCGGCCGCCGCGTTGTCGTCGGGGCGGGCATAGCGCGCATCGCCACCGACCCGGGTGCCTTCGCGCGCCACGCTGATCTCGAGGAACGGCTGGCCGAAATAATCGCCGCGCCCGATGTCGGAGATCAGCCGGTGCGAGGCGCGGTGTCCGGAATGCACGTGGGTGTCGATGAAGCCCGGCGTGACCAGCTTGTCGCGCGCGTCGATCTCGCGGTCGACCGGGCCGTCGAAGCGCTCGCCGACGAACAGGACGGCGTTGCCTTCAAAAACGAGCTCGGCGTCGCGCCAGAGGGTGTGGTGTCCGCCGGCATGTCCGACCAACCAGCCGCAACGAATGCGGGTGCGCATGGGTGTCCTCGAGGGTTTTGTTCGTGAGGATCAAGGATAGTGTTGGTGGGATTTTATATCCTTTTTAAGTCTTGATCCTAGCGCGTACGAGGTGGACGTGGCCCACCGCGACGCAGCATAAGCGCGGCAATGCGAAACAGGTCAGGAATGTTCACTCGGCCGTCCGACCTACGCTCTACGACACCAATCTCTCTCAAAGCTGCGAGCAGATTTTCTGACGCGTCGTCTTGACGAAAATCGCCGGCAAATGGCGGTAGATATCCCGTTGTAGCACCCTGCCGCCTAATTTCGCCTAACGTTCCCGCCTCTGACCATCGCTCAAATATTTCGCTCGAAGGGCATGGTACTTCCTGACCGGCTAGGGGCTGGAGGGCAAGGTCAATCCAACCATACTCGTCTTTCAACTGATCGACTTGAAGTATCGAGGCCTCACTCACCCCATGTTTAATCCCCTCGATCGATAGAGCATACTTCGGTAAAGGCGATCGCTCATGCCGAGCCGCGGCGCCAAGCGCCATCAGGAAACTTCGTGGAGTCACACGATCCTTCGTGTCCGATAGGTGCTTCGGAAGCCATGGATAGGTTCGGCCCCGCCGTTTATCTGAGCCCATGTACGGACCGGCTATGGCGACAAAAACTTTCTGTTGAGCGTCCGGGTCTCGCAAAAGCTCCTCGGACAATGTGAGTTTACTCTTTACTACCATCGGTGGCGCAATTCTCTGCAGACGTAGCAGATTAGCAAAAGCGCGTTTAGATTCTGACGCATTGGCGAGCCATGCGTACGCCAGCGCGTACAGGTCGGTTGTCGACCACCTCAAATCAAATGCGCCCGCTTTTAGCTTCGACAGGTCCGTAAAGCCTGCCGGAACTGATTCGAGCTGTTCCGGACGCATAAAAAGTTTGAAGTGCAGCGATCGATAAGCCCTCAAAGCTAAAAGGGTCTCAAGCAAGCTCGTCGTCCGCTGCCTCAACTTTGTCCAATCGTTCGACAGTCGATCAAGGGCATCGAACACAATTACAAGGCGCTTGCCCCTGGCTCGCAGCTGTTGGTCAAGCACACGTAAGCGGGCTTCACGGGCTTCGCTCTTCGCGTATTTTTTGACTCCTTGCTCTAGTGTGTCCATCGTTGAATCGGCCACGATATCTTCAGCAACGCGGATGGCCAGTACCGGCCACAATCGCCGCGCTTCAGCTTCGTCCGTTGCTAACTCATCAAGTGTATCACGAGAGACGGCAGTACTAATTGCCTGATCAACAAACCCCGGTCGCACCACGACGTCTGAGAGACGCAGGCGCGGATAAAAAGGTGCGACTGCCTGTCGCGTCACGTCGTCTGCAAATACTGATGCCCAAAAGCTCTTTCCTGCGCCTCGCGCGCCAACTACGATGGGGTAGTCAGGGTCCAGCGCCAGTGCGTGTGATGGGGGGGTCAGTATCTCCGGCAGGGCCGGTGGCTGTCCGACCACGTGCGAAACATCGCGCCGGATTGCAGCCAGGCCTTCGCGAATGCCTCCCATAAGCTCGCCACTCTTGGTCATTCAAGTATCTCGTCTTTGTCGAGTAGGTGGCGAATTTCTGCAACCAGTCGGCCAAATGGTTCCCTATACGCCAGAGAATTGAGTTGCCCAGAACAACCAAACGGATCGAATCGTCGATATGTCTCATTTTCAACCACGATCCATGGAAAGTGTGGTCCATTCGGATCATCAACACCAAACCACGTTGCGTTTTTGGTTTCAAACTCATCTGCCGTTGTTTCGGCGCGGCCATAGATCGTTGCGGCAAAAAGAGCATGAGCTCGATCGCGAAACTGGCGTATGTCCTCAAGGTCTGTAGGATCCGCTTTGCCCTGTACCATCCGCAACCGTAATGCGAAATCCGAATCGCTCTCGGCAACATGAGCGAGATGAGCGAGCAGGGCTCTGTAACCCTCAAATGTCTGCGGCTGGTTTATTCCGAAAAGCAACACGTCAGCCCCTAATCCCAAAATTGAGGCTGCCAGCGTCTCATGTAAGCCGGCCCTGGTGTCGACGAGAACGACGTCAAAGTCGCGCACGGACAAGAGACCGTCGACAAGCGTCCGGGTACGATCCAGGAAGCTTGCTGTTGCGCCATTTTCCGACACATCTTCAAGATACGCCCGCGCAATCTTGCCTAAGACATTTTCCGGATTCTCCAATGAGCGCCTTCCGAATGCTGGAACGACATGTACGGGTGCCGCTGCTGAAGCAATCGTCGAAGCCTCCATCAAGTCCGTGAAGTCGATGTCCGTAAAGGCTGCTCCTCCACGCTCGACAAAGAAATCAAGCGAGCCATATGACGGCCGGATTTGCGGATCAAGCAGCATTGAGCCGAGACCGGGCGCTTCGAGATCAAGGTCGATCGCGAGGACCCGCATTCCCGTGTCTGCCAAGTCCCTTGCCACAATCGACAATGCCGTTGAGCGCCCGACACCGCCCTTCAGACTGGCGAAGGCCAAAATTGGCGTTGCGCCATCTCGAACTGGGGAGCGAGGCTTCGAAAGCCAGTCTGTGCCAACGATGCGTCGGTCAGCTATCAAGACCGCTAAAGGGCTTTGAGACCCGGTTGGTTTTATCGGGGTGGCGCGATATCGCTCCCGGTCAGCAAGCCTTGAGTCGAAAAGTTCCTGGGGTGTGGCAGTCGGGCCGCTGGCGTCGACGTAAGACGTCATTTTGCTCAGCCGAAGATCTAGCACCGATCGCTCGTAGGCGCCGATTGGTTTTCGAAGTATCAATGTCAGAAGACCCGCCGCGTCCCTTAGTATGGCGACATCGCCTCGTTCGATGGGTTCCTGACCGAGGACTTCTGTAACGACAGCAACGAAGCGCGGCAATGCATCGTCAAAACGTGGTAGGTCACGAGACATCCGTTCCTCCACTAAAGCGTTCTAGGGCATAACGGATGTTGGTTTCCACCTCAGCTTTGCTTCGGATAGAACACGCTCCGCATTGGACTTCCACTTTTGATAGGTGGTGGAATCCACGTGATCATTTGAACTGTAACGGCTTTCGACCGTCCACCCCCGAAAGAAACTATTGTCACGGGCTATTGCGAGCCATGGACCCGCAAGTCTTCTCCCCTCTAAAAAAGTGCGAATTTGCCTTTGTGGCCCGGGGTGGTGACCTTCAAATTTTCGATCTTGGTCACAGTGAAGGTCGCGGAGCTTCTTTTTCAGCGCGCACTCTGCCGCGAACCCAATCAGATACCCAGCATTGTCAAAACGGCCAGTTTGCGCGAGAGTCTCTGCGTCCAGGTAGTGCCGTACGGCGGCCTGCGCATTGTCTTCAGCCATTGGACCCACTCGTTGCGGTTCGGCCGATCGGCCCCGGAGCATTTGTCCTACGGCTCGGCATGTGAACGCAAGACTTCTTGGCTGCGGGCCGAGTTCTTATCCTGAGAAGTTAATGTGCGTCGCGAGTGTCATGGTGCTGCCGCACAGGATTGAACTGTGGACCTCTCCCTTACCAAGGCGGTTATCTAGCTCATAAAAGATGCTGTGCTGCAGTCATTTTATGCCCATTCGTTGATTGTGTGGTAAACCTGTGGTAAACAGGAAGAGAAGATCGGGAAAATCGTACCCGATTTGTCCGGAGCCCCGCAATGATCGATCAGGAAGAAGAAGATCCCCGCGTTGCGGCTGGACGAGTGCGCGAGGCCTTGAAGCTGAAGGCCCGAGGAAAGGAGCCGAAGCGCGGCCCGACCTACGTGCGGCCGTCGCAGCTGAAGCCTCCACGGAAAGCGGAAGTGAGGACGAGCACGATCTACCCGGGTCTTTATCGCTATGTCCGGGGCCAGTCTGTCCGGTATCGTTTTTTTTGCCGGGATGCCGATGGTCGCCTCTACGGGTCCAAGCGTTTTGTGGATTTAAAAAATTGTAGGGAAGAGCAACTCAATTACCAAAGAGCAAGTGAGAGAAAGGAGCATGGTCTAGAGCCTAGGCGGGAAGACCTCAAACATATTTCTGTATATGATGTGCTGAACTGGTATATTCATGGATACTTGAAGAAATTAAACGAAAAAAATCGGCTTTATAACGAGCAGGCTGTCATAAACACTGTTAGAAAACATTATCTTTTCGATAAAGCTGTCGTCGATGTTACTAAAGAGGATGTTTGGGATTACATTAATAAGAGGAAAGAAGGCGGCTGGGTGGACGCCAAGGGTGATATTCGCGATGGAGTGGATCCCGCTTCGATATCGCGAGAGATTACGATGTTTAAGTCTGCGTTCAACAAAGCCATCAGAAGAAAAGAAGAATATTCTAAGCTTCCTAATCCCTTTGTTGGGTTCAAGGGAAGCGAGTATGGATATATCCTAAGGCCGAGACAGCGAACTCTTGAAAAAGGTGAGTTGAGAAAACTCCTAAAGGCGTGTGATGGATGCTTAGGCGACAATAAACAATATGTTCCTCTAGCCATGTTCATGGCCGTGGAGACGGGTATGAGGCAGCAAGAGATATTTAATCTGACGTGGAGAGACATCAACTTTGATAAGAGGGAAATTCGGATAACGAAAAGCAAGACTGACAAATCGACTGGACAGAGGGGCAGGCTTATCTTTCTACCGTTCTGGACGCAGTACATTCTCCTTAGGGTAGCCTTGTCCCTTGAGTTGGGTATCAAAGACAACGGCTACTTTGATAGTGTAGATGATATTTTTCCGAGCAGCAAATTTGCTTTCAAGCAGGTGTGGCCCGATCTTGTTAGGCGGGCAGGGCTAGAGCCTGCAAATGGAGAGCAATTATTGTTTAAAGATTTAAGAAGGGTTGCTGCAACACGACTACATAGAGCTGGCTTTGACGAAATTGAAGTCGGGCATATACTTGGACACAGCAATAAAAAAGAGCATAACGCAGATATATATATAAAGATAGAAGAACTGGATCGTCTTCGGGATCGTTACGACCGGTATACACTTAATGGGAGTACCGGTAGTGAATATATGATGCCAGTCAGAGAGATCATTTCTGCCTATAAAAAATTTATCCATAAGGACCATTCACGCAGAACTATTAATGTATTAAAGTTCTTAAAGGACAGATGGTTTGAGCCGTTTGATGAGCTAGTATCTGCTTCTGTTAGGCGTTCTCCTAATAATATGAAAACCGTATTATCAGCGCTGATGTCTTAGAAAAAAATAGCGAGCTAATATTTGGGTGTAATTCATTGCTGCCTTAGGCCCCCCTCGCCCCCCCCTGGACGGGTGGGATGCATTTAGCAGAATGGAAAGCTACATTGGGCCGGCGGCGCGCCGTTCAAACGGTTGACAAAATCTCGTGCTATTTTATCGGCGCATCCTCGTCCACTTTGCGTCAGAATTTCTTGACCGGTCCGGTTATCAATAACGCTCAAATCGTAGACGAATTCGGGATTACTAGACGGCCCTCCACAGACAGCTACCTGCCTTGCCGTACCAAGGAACCGATAGCGCGTCAGAAACGTCTTGCTGCTTGCTAAGTTGGTGTCCTGACCCACCGTCCCTTTGACAACATCCGGACCGGCTTCAGCGGTCATCTTCCAACCAGTCTGTGAAAGACCCTCCTTGATCGGTCCAAGAAGTCCACCCGACCCGGGAGGAATTGTTATTGATCGGTCACCTCATTTTCGGGGGCCTCGTCTACGACAGGGTACTTAACGCACTGTCTTGCGGCTCCTCGGCTCAGCGACGTAGAAACTCTCGCGTATCCGTAGATCATTTTGCACCTGATATCTGCACCATCACCAAACCCCTGTGCCACAGCGGTTTCCAAGGTCGTGCATCACTTATCAATTATGCACAAATAAGAGAGAAAATGCCAACGATATCAAGAAGGGAATAAAGTTCGGGAGAAAACCTAAGCTCACGCAACATCAGGTTGCCGAAGCGCTGAGAAGACGGGATGCTGGCGAGGCTCTGTCGGAAATCGGCCGCAGTTATAACGTAAGCCACTCAACTATTTCCCGATTGTAGAGCATCTTCGACACTCTCTCATTTCGGCCACAAAGGTTCCTCAGATATCTCAGCGACTAGACGGCTTAAAACGTTGGAGGCGCCATTGGGGGGTCGCATGCGGGCAATCCGTCTGGTCCTTCACATCTTTTGTTTTGGGCTACTCCTTTCCACCGGACCGTTGTTAGCGGAGCAACCGGACGCGACCAAGTTCAATCAGGACTTCGCAGAAGACATCGCTAAGGCTAAGCAGGAATGTGCCGCTCTCTGGAGCGACCATATCTTCGATTTGCTTCGATCAAAGCTTCCATTGGGCGAGACGAAACCTACGCTCTCCATGCTCACAAATTCCGAAAGAATTCGTCCAAAGGACCGGCGACTTGCCGAGCTGGCAATAAAGACCAACGAAAAATGCCGAGAAGGCTATTCAAAACCATTTGCTCGGCTCCCGCCACAGGTCAACAGCGCGATTGATGGCATCTACAGAACACAAGATGCGCTGATTGCCGAACTATACATCGGCAAAATAACATTCGGAGACTACAATACAAAGATGGATCGCTTGATTGGTGACCTGTCGCGCACCCTCTCAGGCATTCCATATTCTCCGCCAACTCAGACGTCACAAACCGACGCTAAAAATGCTCCGCCGGAGCCCGCGACAACAAAGCAAGTCAAGCAGCAGAGCGAAAAGGCCGGCGCAGCAAAAACAACTAAGATTGCGCTAGTGATTGGTAACAGCTCATACACTAACCTTCCTCATCTCGCAAATCCCACAAACGATGCCCGTTCAATCGCTGATCTCTTAACAAAGATCGGCTTCACTACTCATCTTATTCTGGACGCCTCTGACCAAGTTATCAGGCGCGAAACTAGATCATTCTCGAATAAATCCGCAAGTGCCGACGTTGCGCTTGTCTTTTACGCAGGACACGGCGCCCAAGTGAACGGAGACAATTACATCTTACCCACCGATATCGACATCCCTAGGACCGAGACGGATATCCAACTTTCAGCACTAAAAGTGGATGACTTGGTCAACAGCATACGATCCTCTACCAAGATAGTGTTTTTAGATGCTTGTCGCGATAATCCCGCGCTTTTTAAAAACATGGTAAAAGGACGAGGCACTTATCCAAAGGGCCTCGCTCCCGCGAACGCCTCGAACCTAGAACCAACCAGGTTCGGCGGCGGTGTATTTATTGCATATGCCACCGATTTCAGGTTCGGTCGCCCTGGACGGAAACGGCCAACACAGCCCCTTCACGCAAGCGCTACTTCGGAACCTAGAACAGCCAATATCAATAGACGATCTGTTCTCACTGGTGACACGGGAGGTTCGTCTCGCCACGAGAAACGCGCAGCGGCCCTATAAGTATGCGTCACTCGAAAACATTATATGCTTGACCGGAGACTGCTCCAACTTTAGACCGAGCAATCTAGTCCCCGACGATTTTATTCAACAGGCTAAGCTGTCTGAGTCCGAAGACCTTGACATTGCTCTGAACACAAAGTCAGTTGCCGCATTAGAAACCTATCTACAAAAGTACGGAACTAGTCCACGAAGGGTCGAGATAAACAATAGAATTTCTTCATTGAAGCGAGCAGATTTCAACGAATTGGACTCTGTTTGAGATTGGGGGCGGCCCGAGCAACATGCGCTTTCCGCAGTACTTTAAAACGAGTTCAGTTGAGCAGCTCGGCACCAGCGTGGCGGTGCAATGGAGGTTTCTGCTTAACATATCTGATCCGGTTTTGGCTAAGTTCCAAGATGGCTCGTATGAGGAGGATGTCACCGTTTTCGATTTGCGCCGGGCCGAAATTTGCCATAGCTGAGCGATCAGTAATCACAAAAACAGGAGAGGTGCTGTTTCATTATAAATGGTCAGACCCAAGATTTTTAAATCTTTCGATTGGAGCGACTACGGCGCCAGGCAGCGTTGTTGCTTGGTTGAAACTTATCGTATGCAACGATGAATTTCGAACCCCTCTGGTCGCTAGAGCGGACCTAGTCCCTTCGCATTTCATCTCGCTCTCCAGCACGGTCAGTGGCGATGGAGATATTTTTTATCTTCCCATAACAAGTGAAATGAGGGAAGGAAATACAATCACGCCGATTGTATTGCTGCAGTGGCACGAGGATAAGTCACTAACCGACCTTCTCTTGAAGGGCGTTGTCCTCGATGAGCCTCTCAAATTCCGATATGAGGTCGTCAAAATCAAGTTAGATTGTGTCGAGCACAAAATTTCGTTTCCAAAATCTGAGTATTATGACGAAACGAAACGCTTGGTGTGGGTCCAAGTGACTGATCCATCCAAAGAGCTAAAGCGTAATGACGTCCAAGAGACGTCGCCATACGGCAACCTATTGCGGATCGCATGCGGTTTGAGTGAGGCTCAGAAATGAAACTTGCAATGATAATAGCTGTTGCTCTGGTCGTCGGCGGGCAGCCGGCACTGGCGCAAATCGAAAGCGCGGCACTCCCAAGGGCCCCCGGGGTCATGGATCACAGTGGCGGGCCCACAGACGCTAGGTCAGGCGAGATGTCATTGGGGCAAGTATCGGCGACGCACTCCGATTTACCTTTAGAGCAGCTTTCGGAGATCGCCAACCGCCCTTTTAGGGATGAGGTTGGGGGCACCCGAAGTGCCAAGGATGCGGAGCTGTACCGGAGCATTTCTCCTTCAGTGGTGCTCATCATTACAAAGGACAGCTTGGGATCCGGCTCGTTGATTGGTGTAGGGGGAGATATTCTAACTAACTGGCACGTTGTTAAGGGGGCGACCGACGTCGGCGTAATCTTCAAACCGCAGATCGAGGGGAAGGAGCCGACAAAGGACGACATTAAAGCCGCGGTTGTCGTGAAATATGATCCTGTGAGCGACTTAGCGCTAATTAGAGCAGCGGAGGTGCCCGCGGGACGAAGAGCAATTCGCATCGGCGACGGAAGCAACATAAGCGTTGGCATTGACGTCCACGCAATCGGACATCCAAAAGGTGATTCGTGGACCTATACAAAAGGAGTTGTTAGCCAATATAGGCTTGGATTTGATTGGACCACTGACAAAGAAAAGCATAAGGCGGACGTTATCCAGACGCAGACGCCCATAAACCCTGGCAACTCAGGCGGGCCGCTCCTAGATGATAACGGCATTCTTCTGGGCGTTAACACTTTTAAGACGCCTGGCGGCGAGGGGCTTAATTTTGCTGTTTCAGCAGACGACGTCAGAAAATTTGTTGGACGGAGTTCCGGTGTTGTTCAACGTACCGAAACTCCAAGAGCTTCATGTGAAGCAAAGGAGATTTCCCGGTTTCGTAACAGCGCGAACAACGCGAACGTGATTTCCTACGACACGCGATGCATTGGGAAGGCAGATGCTCTCTATACGGTTCCGGACAATAAGGCGGAAGCGATAACTTTGACAATGGATCGAAATGGAGATGGTCGAATAGACGTCACGTACTTCGATTTCAAACGCCAAGGCAAATGGGAATTGTCTTTTTGGGACGAGACTTTCAGCGGCCGGTGGACGCTTGTGGGGTATCATACTGACGGGAGCCTGAAACCGACCCAACTTGAGAGTTATGAGACATTCCAGAGGCGAACAGCAAGTCGCTGAACGAACGAGCGGCCAGAGGGATTGATGCCTAGCTGACACAGCACCAGATTGCAAAATCCAAGGCACGGCGCGAGGCCGGTGAAGGCATGAGGGACATAGGTAAGAAGCTTTAACGTCTTTCACATTACGATCTCCCGTTTGTGAGGGGGAGTTCGATGTCGAAGATTGCAACGGCGGCGATTGCCGTGGTGTTGGTTTCCACGCGACCTCTGCCGCTAGAGGCTGTGCCGTCACCACCACCGGCTTCAGCCTTGCGCACCACTGAAGAGGCGACGCCTGTACGCACCGCTCCCATTGAGCCCACAGCCTACAAGGGGTGCTGGGACCCTCCGCGTAAGGGTCAACCCATGAGCCGGAACGTTGGCATTGCTGAGGCAGGCTGCCTGGAGCTTGAGAGGAATATCTCTACGATCCGGTGACGCCGAGGCAGATTGCCGAGGCTGTCCACCACCCAGAGGCAAGTCCCACATTCGACAAAATCTAAACTTTAATAAGACCGCAGACCTTAGCGTGGGAGCACGTTATGCGATCCATTTTAGTACTTGTTCTGATTTGTACTTCAATCCACCTTGCAAAAGCTGACGAAGCGTACAAACGTACGTTGGGCCAACTCGCAAACTGCCTTGGCCTCCAAGTTCGTGAGGCGTTCGAGCTTGGCGGCCGGCAGATTATTTCTCCTGATGTACTGGAAATAATGGTTAAGAAAAAGTGCGGCTACCTAGAGGATCAGGCTAACGAGGAATTCCTCGCATTTGTTGACCAGCAAGTTGGTCGAGCCATGCCTCCGAAGGAGAAAGCCGAGGCAATGTTAAAAATTACGTTGTGGCAGAAAGTCTCATCACCATCAACGCTACACAGGCTTGCGGTAGATGCCTATAGAGGCATTGCCAGCAGGTAATAGTAGATTAACGGCACTATTGCTCTGAATAAATAATCCATGCTTGCGCGCTCTAGCATAGCATTTCGGTCGCGCTTGCCCGCTTAGGCAGAGCAGAAGTCACTATGCTTGCCCGCTCTGGCAGAGGCTTATGACGCCTGCTTTGGGGGCGCTTTGCAAAAGTTTTTGCAACGAGGCATAGGAATACCGCTCTATTTCATTTAAACTCGCCAGTGGGCTTTAGAACGCGTCCAAGAGGCTTTTTAGAGGCGTTCCTATCATCTTAATAGACGAAGGCCTTAAAGCTGCTTTAGAGCCGGTGGCCTAAAGGTCTATTCTGTGGTACAATCTTACGATTGTCTGTAGGATGAGAAGGAATATTACTCCTATAAATTCCATTTAATCCTTCACGGATTGTACCTATGGTCTAAGGGACGAGCTATCTCTGCTATCGTTAGATAGCATATGGTGTTGCCCGGTTCGTAATGGGTTTTCATTGGTTTGCATATTACTGTCAACGGGCGCGCTGCTAAGGAGACGTAAGTAATATGTAGGAAAATAATCATATTTATCTTGACAAAGAGTACTCTTTAGAGTATAATGTTGTCATTCTAATACCTATTCAATTATTACAAGGATATTTAATGGATTTATTTAAAGAAACGATGTCAATGGATGCTCTTAAGGCTAAGAGTGCTAGTGATTTACAAAGGGACGAAGATGCTTTCCTGGATATGGAAGCTCAAGACGAAGTGAAGAGGATCGTTGCTAGGCTGAGGTCTAAGCCCTTCATGCAACGGGTTGCTCTGAAGCTTGCTGAGTTCTCAATGGGGAATAGCGGCTGATGTTGAACCTTCCATCCGCATATGTCACTAGGACATGGCAAGAGAAGGTGCCTTCTGAACTTCATGGCTCTAGCCCAATGGGAGAGATGCTCGGAGAGTACAGAGGGTTTGAGTATTCGAAAGAGGTTCAATCAACTCTTTTTTACATCAAACCTCCTGTGGGAAAGCTTGTGCCTGCTTCGTTAGGAACACGATACACCAAGCTCTCATTGCTCTATCGCGCCGTCGATACCTACTATGAGCAGAACCCAGATGGCGCGTCTGCCTTAGAGGACATTCCGCCTCCCCCACCACCTAAGCGTTCCCATCATAAGAAGATTGAACCACCAAAGATCATTAAAGAGGAAACGAATTACGTAGATGCCAAAGACTACCAAGCGCCAATTGCAGCTTCACCATTTTATCAGGGACCGGCTACAGCTGGTTAGTCTGCCTCTCTACAACGAAGACGACGTAGTCATCCTAGAAGAGAGGGACTTCAACGAACTGATGGACTTAGGTCTGTCTCTGACGTGGACCTTGCGTCATGGCGTGGTTTGGGTTCGCTGTAATGGCAGAGCCATCTCCGTCGCCAGATTGATCCTCGACTTGGGGTCGGGGCAGGTAGTTAAATACCTCGATAAGAACCCCACCAATCTCCGAAGGTCTAACCTTGTCGTCAGCAATGGCCCGTCGAAGCATCGGGCCAGAGACAACATGGAACCATCACCTCTGCGGTATCAAATATTTCATACCTATGGATAAGTAATAACAAAAAGAAAGTAAACTAAATGAGAGAAGTAAATATATTAACGGAAGTATATGACTACATAGGGAGATTTGTCGTCTTCCCTGATGAGAAGAGTAGAATAGCTACAGCAGCCTGGATAGTACATACTCATTTGATGGATGTATTTGAGACTACACCTAGGCTGCATGTCACCTCTGCCGTTAAAGGGTGTGGTAAGACCAGGCTTCTTCAAGTCATTGAGTTGCTGGTTCCGAATTCAGTTAGCATGTTGCAACCCTCGCCAGCCTCGTTATATACATTGATAAATGAGAGGCATCCAACGTTGCTTCTTGATGAGGTCGACAGGCTGTTCGCTAAGAAAGATATATCGGATATTACTGCAATTGTGAACTCTGGATTTCAACGCGGCGCATTCGTGCATCGGGTTACTCAAGAACCTACACGTAAGGTTGAGCCATTCGACGTGTTCGGACCAATGCTGATATCCGGCATCGATAAGCATAACATGCCGGACACAATTGAAGATAGATCAATCCAGATCAGGCTTAAGAAGCGGTATTCTGGTGATCGCATCATTGAACCATTCAGATTGAGAAATAATAAGTCGGAAGGCCACGAGCTTAGAGACAAGCTGGCGCAGTGGGCAAGTGATAACTTAGCCTTGGCTCAAGAGATGAACCGTCCTACATTTCCGCCTGAGATCGAAGATAGAAAGGCGGATGTCTGGGAAGCCTTGTTCATTGTGGCGGATGTAGCAGATGCATCGGCTGTAGCGGATAAAACATGGCATGCTAAAGTTAGGGAGGCAGCATTGTCCTTTGTCAAAGATGATACAGAGGTAGAGCAATCTGGTAAAGAGGAACTACTGCTTTCTGACATTAGGGATCAGTTTAAAGAAAATGGGCTGTCTAGTGATGCTCTTGTAAAGAGGTTGATTGCCATAGAGGAAAGCCCATGGGCCGAATATGAATGGGGTGGTAAGCCATTGTCTACAAGAGGACTTGCTAGATTATTGAAACCATTCAATATAGTTAGTAAGCAATATAGGTTCGATGGAGTAAATAACACCAGGGGATATATGTGGTCAGATTTCGAGGATGCATGGAACAGGCATCTTCCTGCTACCGCCGATTTAGCCGCTACAAGCGATACAGATGCTGCAACCGCTACAAGTAGGGATGTGTCATTCTCTCAGCATATCCCTACCTCCCATCGCAATGAAGACGGAACTATTCCGCTCTGGTAACAGGAATAAATAAGCATGACTGTTCATTATAGAAACGATTACTATAAATCAAAGGCGAAGACCTTACCTAATGACCATTGGAAGACTGGACCGGCAGTCAATGATTTCATCAAGACTTCTATTACACCTATCATCACAACACAACCATTAGCAGTTCCAAAGCTGCCATACGAACAAGGATACAACAATTAAGATGCCTACCAAGATTAAGAGCCTCCAATCAACTGCCACTAAGAGCAATCCAGAGTTCAAGAACCCCAGTGGGTCCTCTAAGACGAAGGATGCTCTTCCATACCTTACTGATGAAGCCTTGACTGCACGGAACAAAGCTCTGCAAGCAGATAGCTTCGAGACAGTCACGGATGCTTCGGACCTGATCCCGCAGTGGATCGATGGGACGTACAGCCTCAACGAGGCCAAGTCCGTCTCTACGATGTCATCGGAGTTTCCCAGCGTCCAGGGCTTCAGGAAGTCCCCTGCGAAGCTCGTCCATTCGCCATCGGATAACGCGGACATGAGCAAGGCTCACAGGGAAGACGGCCTCTAGACCCCATCCCCGTAACTCTCCCCGGCCTATCCTACTCAGCAGATGTTCCTTGCCGCTGAGGTGACATTGCAAATCGCGGCAGAGCTTCACGCAGCGGCAGACCCGGCCGCGCAAGACCCCTCCCTACGTCTCCGTTCATGGCGTAGTGGGGGTCTCGTCGTTTACGGTGTTATAATACCGTTCTTTACGTTTCGTTGATCGCGGACGTTGAGCGTCCCTGCAATTGCACTGACCTCCGGCCAACTGCTTTGTCTGGCAATGCGGAGCCGGGCGCGTTCGTGGAGCGGACGCATCGCCGGAAGAAAGTTGGTAAACCTATGGTAAACAAGATAGCCCTATTTTGGTGTTTCTGAGCTTATGGGCCGCTCCCTAGGCGTTTTCTCTCGGCCAGATATGTTTTTGAATTTATTGAATAAAACTGGTGCTGCCGGACAGGATTGAACTGTCGACCTCTCCCTTACCAAGGGAGTGCTCTACCACTGAGCTACGGCAGCAGGGGGCGGATGCCCGCCCCGAAGCGGGCGGAAACTGCCACAAGGGATGGCAGGGTGCAAGGCAAGTCCGGCCGGAGGCAGGACTGGCGGGAAGACTCGCCAAAAGACCGGCGAAAACCCACGTGCAGGCTCGCGGGAAGGCTTGCCCGCCGGCACCCCGGTTCGCTAACAACAGCGCATGACCAACGACCGCGCCGACATCGATCGTGAAGCGCCTGGCGGGGGCGAGGCTCCGGCCCGGGCCAATTCGGCAGGTGCGGTCGGGGATGTGGGCAGGGGCGGCAGTGCCAGCGTCGGGCCCCGGCGCGGGACGGCATCCGCCGGGGCTCGCGACGCGCGGCTTTCGGCGGCGCTGCGGGCCAATCTGGCGCGCCGCAAGCAGCAACTGCGGGATCGCAAGGACGTGCGCAAAGACGGCGGCGGCGACGAGCCCAAGCCGCCCGACCTCGAGAGCCCGCCGGAGTCATGACGCCGCACGGAGGCGGGGCGAACCCGCCCGTCGCCGCGGCGCCCGCACAGGACCCCGGTAGGCGGTCTCACGATTCCGCCGGATTTATCGGGGACAACCGCTCCCGGTAGGTGGTTTGCGCAACGTCGCGCCGCGGGCAAGGGGGCCCGTAGCCCGGCCGCCGGGTCGTTGGTACCGCCGTGGTATCATCGTGCGCCATGCGGACGGGAACGGGCAAAAGCCCGGGCCGTGGCGGCAGTTAACGGGTTTGCAAACTGCTTGTTGTTAGGTTCACCGCCGGCTTTCAGGCCGGCCCGGCCTGGGGAGGCCGGTTTTTCAACACGGGGGTTCCATGGATCGCATCAGCATCATCGGCGGCCGGCCGCTTCACGGCGCCATCCCGATTTCCGGCGCCAAGAACGCCACCCTGCCCTTGATGATCGCGAGCCTTCTCACCAAGGACACGCTCATCCTCGACAATGTGCCGCGGCTGGCCGACGTCGCGCTGCTCCAGCGCATCCTCAGCAACCACGGCGTCGACATAATGCTCAACGGCAAGCGGCCGGGCGATTCCGCTTATCAGGGCCAGACCCTGCACATTTCCGCGGCCGACATCGTCGACACCACGGCGCCCTACGAGCTCGTCTCCAAGATGCGGGCGAGCTTCTGGGTGATCGGCCCGCTGCTTGCGCGCATGGGCGAGGCGAAGGTCTCGCTGCCGGGCGGCTGCGCCATCGGCACCCGGCCGGTCGACCTGCTCATCGAGGCGCTGCAGTGCCTCGGCGCCGAAATCGAGATCGACAGCGGCTACGTCATCGCCCGCGCCAAGAAGGGCCTGCGCGGCGGCGAGATCAACTTCTCCAAGGTGACCGTCGGCGGCACCCACACCGCGATCATGGCGGCCTCGCTGGCCCATGGCACCACCGTGATCGAGAACGCCGCCCGCGAGCCCGAGATCGGCGACGTCGCGGACTGCCTCAACAAGATGGGCGCCCGGATTTCCGGCCACGGCACCTCGCGGATCATCGTCGAGGGCGTGCCGCGGCTATCCGGCGCACGCCACAGCGTGCTGCCCGACCGCATCGAGACCGGCACCTATGCCATGGCGGTCGCCATGACCGGCGGCGATGTGGTGCTGGAGGGCGCCCGACCGGAGCTGCTGCAGTCCGCGCTCGACGTGCTGGTGCAGGCGGGCGCCGTCATCACCCCCACCAATGCCGGCATCCGGGTCAAGCGCAACGGCGCCGGCATCGCCCCGGTGGACGTGGTGACCGCGCCGTTCCCCGGCTTCCCGACCGATCTGCAGGCGCAGTTGATGGCGCTGATGACCCGCGCTGCGGGCACCTCGCACATCACCGAGACCATCTTCGAGAATCGCTTCATGCACGTCCAGGAACTGGCCCGGCTCGGCGCCAGCATCCGGCTCGACGGCGAGACCGCGACCATCGAGGGAAAGACCCACCTCAAGGGCGCTCCGGTAATGGCGACGGACCTGCGCGCCTCGGTGTCGCTCGTCATCGCGGCGCTGGCCGCCGAGGGCGAGACCATGGTCAACCGCGTCTACCACCTCGACCGCGGCTTCGAGCGCCTCGAAGACAAGCTCAACGCCTGCGGCGCCGAGATCACCCGCCTCAGCGCCTGACGCCGAGGCCATGGCGCCGGCCGGCTTCGTGTCGGCCGGCTTTGGCCGCGTGCGGGGGGAGCGGCCCCCCGCGCCTCCGCCGCCCGCGAAGCGCTATTCGACGGTGGCGCCGCTGGCCTTGATCGGCGCCGCCCATTTCTCGACCTCGCTCTTCACGAAGGCGTCGAGATACTCCGGCGTGCGCCGCTCGCGCGCCGGGATGACCGCACCGAGCTTCGCCATCCGTTCGCGAATCACGGGCGCATCCAGCGCCTGGTTCAGCGCACCGTTGAGCTTGCGCACGATGGGCTCCGGAGTGCCCTTGGGCAGGAACATGGCGGTCCAGTTATAGGCTTCGAACCCGGGAAGGCCCTGCTCCTGCGCGGTCGGAAGGCTGGGTAGCACCTCGGCGCGATCCTTGGAGAGGATGGCGATCCCCTTCACGTTGCCGCCTTGAATCTGGGGAAGCGCGCCCAGCACGAAGTCGCACCCGAAATCGATGCGGCCGGCCGTGAGGTCCTGCGCCGCCTGGCCCATGCCGCGGTAGGGAACGTGGGTCGCCTTGAATCCAGCGGCCTGGGTGAGCAGTTCGCAGCCGAGATGGGTGGCGGAGCCGACCCCCGCGGAGCCGAAGGTCGTGGGGTGCTGCTTGGCGTAGGCGATGAACTCCGGGAGCGTCGTCGCCGGCAGGTCCTTTCGTGCGATCAGGACCAGCGGCAATTCGACCACGAGGCCCAGTGGCGCGAAGTCCGTCGTCGCGTTGTAGGGCGGGTTCTTGTAGAGCCACTGGCTCAGGGCATGGGTTCCGGTGCCGCCCTGGACGATCTGGTAGCCGTCGGGCGCCGCCTTCGCCACCCGGTTGGTACCGGTCACCCCGCCGGCGCCGGCGAGGTTCTCGACCACGAACTGCTGGCCGAGCGTCTCGCCCATGTGCTGCCCGAGCAGGCGCGCGATGACATCTGCCGGGCTGCCGGCGCTGTAGGGCACGACGATCGTGATCGGCCGCACCGGCCAGTCCTGGGCGACCGCGCCCCCGGCCGCGGCGATGATGCCGCACAGCACCGCGCCGGAAAGCGCCGCCACCGACATCGTCGCGACCGACGGCCTGCGCATTGTCTCTTCGTGCCGGCGAATTCGTGCACCCACAGCCCGTTCTCCTCGCGGCTCCGGCCTGACCCGGGCTCTCTCAATCCTTGGCGGAATGCTTCGCAGATTTCGGCGCCGACCCGGGCGAGGCACCGACGCGCAAACGCCCCAGGATGCCGCTGGACAGGCGCGCATTATGAAGGCGCATCGCCTCGCATGCGGCATCGGCATCGCTGCCGAGGACGGCGCCCACGATCCTGGCGTGCTCTTCGTGGGACTGCGGGAACCTGCGACCCCGGGGCACCGATTGCGCTTGCCGGAACGGCGCCAGGCGCACGCGCAGTTCGCGCGTCATCGCCGCCAGGGTGGCGTTGTGGGCGCCGTCGCAGATCAGGTCGTGGAAGACCTGGTTGATCTCGAGATAACGGGCCTCGTCGCGGTCCCGCGTCAGCCCCTTGGTCTGGGCGTGACATTCCTGCAGGGCGCTCTTCTCGACGGCGCTCATCCGCTGCGCAGCGAGACGGGCGCAGAGCGCCTCCATTTCGCACTCGGCGTCGAGCATGTCGGAGAGTTGATCGAGGCTGATCTGCGCGACGATGCCGCCGCGGTGAGGGACGAGTTCGATCAGTCCGCGCGCACCGAGTTCCCGCAACGCCTCACGAATCGGCGTGCGGGACACTCCGAACTCGGTTGCGAGCTTCTGCTCGTCGAGCCTGCAGCCGGGCTTCAACTCGCCGTTGACGATCCGGCTGGCGAGCGACTTCTGAACGCGGGCCGCAATGGTCATCATGATGCATCCGTTGCGGGGGCGACCTGCGAACTGCGGACTGTGACTGCGGACTGCGGACTGTGAACTGCGGACCGCGGCGGTGAAACTGCGGACCGCCGGCGCTCGCGCGAGGCGCGGGCGCACGGCCTTATCCGCGCGTCGGCCCGCCGGTCAGGCGGCCTGCGCCTTGGCCGGAACGACCTCCTTCACGGCACCCCGCCACCCGTTGGCGGTGACATCGAACACGATGCCTTCCGGCGTCTTGTATTTCACCTCGTAGAATACGTTGGGGTCCTTCTCGAAGCGGCCGGTCATGTGGCTGCCGCCGGCCGCCTTGATCTGACGGTCGGCCTCCTCCGTGTTGTCGACCCACATGCCGAAATGGATGATGCCCTCGTACCCCTTCTGGGTCTCGAAACCCGGGACCGGCTCTTCGCCGAAGTTGAGCAGCGCGACATTGATGATGCCGTCGGTGAGATAGACGCCCCGCATCGCCTGGCCGGCGCGCGTCATGCCGAACGCTTTTTCGAAGAACTGCGCGGTCTTCTCCGGATCCTTCACGGCGATGGCGATGTGACGAAGCTTGGCGACCATTGAACCCTCCTGTTGTCGAACGCTTCACGCGTTGCCCTGGCGCCTCCCAGCGCTTGATGCATGCAATCTAATATGCAATGCATACAATAGGCAACAGGCCTCGTGGTCGCACGGGGCGGCTTTCCGGAGGAGCGCTTTCTTGGTCTGGCATGCGTTGGGAGTGTTCGAGGTCGACGGCGCCGCGGTTCCTGCCCTGGTTCTCGATGGCGCGGCGTTCGAGCTGTCCGCATTGCTGGGGCGGCACCGCTCGGAGGCGCTCCAGTCGGTCGTCACGCACGGTGTGCTCTCCCAACTCGGCAACTGGCCGGCAATCGCGGACGACCTCGCGACGCTCGCCGAAATGGCCGCGGCCGAAGCGCCCGAGTCGAAGCCGATGCCGCAGGGCGTCCGGCCGCTGGCACCGTTCACGCCGCCGCGCATTTTCGCGGCCGCCTCCAACTACGTCGAACATGCCGCCGAAATGGGAACGGTTCTCGCCGCCAAGGCGGAGAGCGCGCCCTACGTGTTCATCAAGGCGTCGACCAGCGTGATCGGACCGGAAGCTCCGATCATCCTTCCGACGGTAGCCCGCCAGGTCGACTGGGAAATCGAACTCGCCGCGGTGATCGGTCGCGGCGGCCGGAACATTCCGGTCGAGGAGGCGCTAGCGCATGTGGCGGGCTATGCGATCATGAACGATGTCAGCGCGCGGGATCTCACGCGCCGCACCGACTTTCCGTTCAAGTTCGATTGGTTTCGCGGCAAATCCTTCGACACCTTCGGACCGTTCGGCCCCTGGCTCGTGCCCGCGGCGGTGGTCGGCGACCCGCAAAAGCTGCACCTGCGGCTCGACGTCAACGGCGCCACCATGCAGGACGACGAGACCTCGGCGATGATTTTCACCGTCGCCGAGCAGATCGCCTATCTCTCCTCGATCCTGACGCTCCAGCCGGGCGACACGATCGCCACCGGCACGCCGGACGGCGTCGGCATGGGACGGAATACGTTCTTGAAGGATGGCGACGTCGTCGTCGCTTCCATCGAACGCATCGGAACGCTACGTAATCCCGTGGTCGCGGCCTAGCCGGCGCAACCACGGTCATCGGTACGACCTGGGCACAGGTCGAGAGGTCAGCATGATCACGACAAAGCGCCTCGGGCACGCCTCATTCACGACGCCGGATCTCGACAGGCAGATCGACTACTACCGCGAGATCGTCGGGCTGCACCTCGCAGGACGAGAACGCGATCGTGCATTCCTGGCTTCCAACAGCGGCCAGCTCGCGATCGTTCTCGAACGCGGAGCGATCGAGAGCTGCACGCGGGCGGCGTTTGAAGTGTCACCGAGCCGAAGCTTCGCGCAGATCGCCCAAGAGCTCGCCGACTTTGGACTGAAAAGCGAAACCCGCAGCGACGACATCCCGGGCCTCGCCAGCGTCCTCTGCTTCAACGACCCCAAGGGCACGACGATCGAGCTGTTCTCCGAACCACGCTTCGTGCCCAAGGGGCCGACGGTGGGCGGCGGCGCCGCGATCAAGCTCGGGCATCTGGCCTTCGCCGTGCGGGACCCGAAAGCGACGGCCGAATTCTATCAGCAGGTGCTCGGGTTCCGGGTGTCCGACTGGATCGGCGATCACTTCGCGTTCCTGCGCTGCGGCGTCGACCACCACACCGTGAATTTCATCGCAGGGGCCACGGTGAAGATGCACCACATCGCGTTCGAGATGCGGGATGCCGCGCATCTGCATAATTCCTGCGATCTCCTCGGACAGCGCCGCATGGAGATCATCTGGGGGCCGGTGCGCCACGGCCCCGGACACAACGTGGCGACATACCACTTCAATCCCGACGGCCAGATCGTCGAGTTCTTCGCCGAGATGGATCGGATGACCGACGAGGAAGGCGGCTTCTTCGAACCGCGGCCTTGGCACCGCGACCTGCCGCAAAGGCCGAAGGTCTGGGATCCCACCGTGGCGCGGGACATGTGGGGCGTCGGCCCCACCGCGAAATTCACGAGCTTCACGAGATAGCCGCGCCGCCGCGGGCCGCCTGCCGGCCGCGTGAGCTGGCGCACAGACGCCGGCGCCGGCGCCTCGCAAGGTGGCCGGGTCCACCGCGCTTCATCAGCGCGGGCAAACACGGCGACCTCTCATGACAGACCTCCTCGCTGCGGCAAGACTGCTTCTCCTCGACCTCGCGTCGACGGTGTTTTTCCTGGCCGCGCTTCTGCTGACCCGAGACCTGCCGCTCGCGGTCGTCGGCGCCATGGCGCTGGGCCTCGCCCAGATCGGCTGGCAGTTCGCGCGCGGGAGGCCGATCGACGCGATGCAGGCCATGAGCCTCGTCGCGGTGATGGGCTCCGGGGCCGCAACCCTGATGAGCCACGACCCGCGCTTCGTGATGGTCAAACCGAGCCTGATCTACGTCGCGCTCGGCGTGATCATGCTCAAGCCGGGATGGATGAACCGGTATCTGCCGCCGTCTACACGCGAGACCCTCGCCGATATCGCGCTGATCTTCGGGTCCGCCTGGGCGATGCTGATGTTTTTTTCCGCCGCCGTGAACCTGATTGTCGCGCTCAATTTCGGCGTCGTCGCGTGGTCGGCTTTCATGATGACCTACGGCGTCGCCACCAAGGCCGGCCTCGTCCTCGTTCAGTATGCAACCATGCGCCATGTCAGGGACCGCCGCGCGCAGGTCGCGCCGCCATCCTATTCGGTCGTGGTGAGCACGACGCACGCGTGACGAAAATATATGGCTGCGGAGCCGTCTCCGTCGCTGGCGACTGACGGCGCGCGCCGTGAGTAGACAGCGCGAGATTTTCTCGAAATGCTCGCGCGATGCGCCCGTCGATACCTCCGCTCCTTCAGTGGGCCGCATGCCGACGCGAACACCGCGGCCCGGTCCGCCCCAATTCGACCATGTTGTCATCCCCTTCTGGGGGGGTGGAGGACCTGCATACCTGCGGGTTTGTTATGGGGGATATCACCATGTCGTTCGTTATGGTTTTTGCAGCCATGGTTTCTCTCAGCGCACTCGGACTTCTCGCCGCCTACGAAGACAGGTGATTTCGATGCGTTGTCGCCGTGGCACTCCTCTGTTCAATGCGAGTGTGGAAATTCGAGCCGCGTTGAAATTCGCGTCATAATTTTCTGAAGCTGAGGCGGCCGTCATCGAGCGGCGGCTATCGCGCACTGTCCTCGCCGCGGGGAGTGGTCGCGATCGTCCTATCTGCGCCGGATTCCCTGCCGCTTGGCTTCCCTGCCGCTTGGCTTCCCTGCCGCTTGACTTCCCTGCGCTTCAATCCGTGCGGAACTTTAACGCGCGCGCCACCGCACGTGTTTCCGTTGCGGTGTCGGCCGGCGGTCGACACCCATCGCATGCGGGCCCAACGAGCAGAGGCCTTGCCTTAATCAGGCCTCACCTCGGTTGTTGGTCCATCCCAATGTTTTGTGGCGAAGGGCGAGGTGGAGATGGGGTCGGCAAGCCGGATACTATGTGGTCGTATATTGGTCACGACCGCGTTCACAATGGCGCTTGTGTGTGCAGGATCCACGCTCGTGCCGGCACAGGGATTTTTTCGGTCGCCGCAGATCACCATGCCGATCGAGGAACAGCCGGGTTACGAGCCTGATCCTTCCGCGGAGCAGCTTCCTCCCGCATTCCGGCGCCAGCTCGTATTTTTTCGCACCGCCGAGCCGCCCGGCACCATCATCGTCCAGACCTCGGAGCGATTCCTCTATCTCGTCCAGGGCAACAACCGCGCGATCCGTTACGGCATCGGGGTCGGCCGCGACGGCTTCCAGTGGTCAGGCCTGCTGAAGGTGTCGCGCAAGGCCGAGTGGCCGGATTGGCGGCCGCCCGCGGAGATGATCGAGCGGCAGCCCTATCTGCCGCGCTTCATGGCCGGCGGCCCCGGCAATCCGCTCGGCGCGCGCGCGCTCTATCTCGGCGAGACGGTGTATCGCATCCATGGCACCAACCAGCCCCAGACCATCGGGCAGACGGTGTCGTCGGGATGCTTCCGCCTCGTCAATCCCGACGTCATCGATTTGTTCGAGCGCGTTCCCGTGGGCACCAAGGTCGTGGTGCGCCAGACCCCCGAAATGTAGCGAGAACGACATGACGCATTTTCGTTGGCCGGCTCGTACCCGCAGCACCGCGGGCGTTGCGAGCGCGGTGGGTCTCACCGTGGCGATTGCCCTCGGCACTCTCCTGTTCGGCGCCGGCATCGGCTCGGCGCAGACGCTGGCCGCGGTCAAGCAGCGCGGCACTCTGGTGTGCGGCGTCAGCGAGGGCATCGTCGGCTTCTCGGCCCCCTCGGGGAACAGTTGGACCGGATTCGACGTCGATCTCTGCCGTGCACTCGCGGCCGCGATCCTCGGCAACTCCACGAAGGTGCGCTACGTGCCGCTCAACGCCAACGATCGCTTCGCGGCGCTGCAGTCCGGCAGCATCGACGTGCTGTCGCGCAATTCGACCTGGACGATGTCGCGCGAAACCGGGCTCAAGCTGGTATTTCCCGCCGTCACTTATTACGACGGCCAGGGCTTTCTCATCCGCCGGTCGCTGCCGGCCACCTCGGCGCTCGAGCTCGACAACGCAAAAGTCTGCGTCCAGGGCGGTACCACGACGGAGCTCAACCTCGTCGACTACTTCCGCGCCAACCACATGCGGCTCGTCAGCGTGACGTTCGAAAATGCGCGAGACGTGGTGAAGGCCTACGATGCCGGCCGCTGCGACGTCTTCACCAGCGACGTCTCCCAGCTTCACGCCGAACGGCTCAACCTCGCGCAGCCCGACGACCATGTGATCCTGCCGGACGTCATCTCGAAAGAACCGCTCGGGCCCGCGGTGCGCCAGGGCGACGAGCAGTGGGCCAACATCGTCAGGTGGACGGTGTTCGCCATGATCAATGCCGAAGAGCTCGGCGTCGCCTCCGCGAGCGTCGACCAGGCCCTACAATCCAGCCGGCCTGAGATCAAGCGGCTGGTGGGCACCGACGGCGACTTCGGCGAGCAGATGGGACTCACACGGGACTGGGCCGTGCGCGTCATCCGCGCGGTCGGAAACTACGGCGAGGTTTTCGAGCGCAACGTCGGTACCGAGTCGCGTCTCGGTATCCCGCGCGGGCTCAATCACCTCTGGGCCGCAGGTGGAATCCTTTACGCGCCGCCGATCCGCTGAACCCGGCTACCGCTCAAACGCCCCCGCCGGGAACGAAGCAGCGGATATAAACGGAATCCGGTCCTTGACGGACATACCAGACCACCGCCTCGCCGACCGGATTACCCGCGTTGTAGACGATCGCTTCCGGCGGCACCGGACGCCACTGTCCCTCGATCGGAACATAGTACCCGTCGGGACGTATGTCGTAGGACGTGCGATGACCATCGGCGATGTCGCAACAGGGTACGCCGTGCGGACTCCGCACGTTCTTGAACCAGGAACGCACATTGGGATCGACATTTTCGTATTGGCCGTTGTCGAACGCCTGCGCGGCGATCGGCATCACGGCCACGGAAGCAATGAACAACCCCCGCAAAAAGTTTGATGTGTAGCGCATGTTTTTATCCTCGGATTAAAACCGCGTTTCCATCACCGCCGGCACAACTCGCGCCGGGAATCGAAGCCGCGGCAGTTCGGGACTTCGCTTTCACAAACCTTGACGCTCACCCGTGTTCACAGTTCCTTCACAAAACTCATCATGGTTTGTCACGAGTTCAGATCAAGCAATAAGCGCGCCAGCGAAGCGGTTTTCGACAGGGCCGAAGGCATGTGTGATATGTTTGTGACACGCAACGGGATGTGAGTACCGCAGGCAGGCAAATGCACACGTCGGAGACCGCGGCGCTGGATTGGGCAAAGCGCCGTTTTGCTGAATTGCCGGTGGCGGGGCTGTTGTCTGCGCAACCAATTCGCTGCGATCCTGCCCACGGTCGCATCACCCTGACGTTCCAGGCGCGCCGCGAATTCACCAACCTCATGGGCTCGGTTCAGGGCGGAATGCTCACCGCGATGCTCGACCTCGCAATGTCGTTCGCCGTTCTCTGTTCGCTGGAAGACGGGCATGTCGTCCCGTCGCTGGAGGTAAAGACGAGCTTCATCGCGCCGGCGCGTCCCGGTGAGCTCATCGGCGACGGTATGTTGGTCCGCAAGGGACGCAGCATCGCCTTCATGGAAGGACGGCTGACCAACAGCGACGGCGATCTTCTCGCGACCGCGAGCGCCACCGGCCAGCTGCGTCTGCGCGCGACGCTCAAGCCGGCGTAACGCAAGCCGGGATGATGCAAGCGGGCATGATGGAGGCGGGGCATGTCGGTGGGGGGCCACGGATTGGGCACGCGGCTTCGCCTCGCGCAATCCGGCGGCGAGGCCTTCTACTCCGTTCGAATGATGTCTAGTCTCCCGCGCGGATCGTTCCATCCGGGGCCGGCGTCGCCGCGCCATCCGGCATCAAAACGAAAACTTCCACACGGCCTTCGAGGGGGGGTGCCCATGAAATTCGCGAGCTATATGGCAGACGGCAAGGCGAGCTTCGGCATCGTCGCCGGTGAGGGGGTCATCGATGTCCCCCCGTTGACCGGCGGCAAGATCGCGAGCTTGCGCGAAGCGCTCGCCGCCGATGCGATCGAGGATATCAGGCGGCTTGCGGCCGGACGCGCCCCTGACCGCAGCTTGTCGGGGCTCGCCTTCCTCCCCGTGGTGACCGACCCCCAGCGCATCGTATGCGTCGGCATCAACTACCGCTCCCACGCCGCGGAGACCGGCCGCGACGTCTCGCCGGCGCCGAGCGTCTTCCTGCGCCTCACCGACACCCTGCTCGGTCACGGCGAACCGCTGCTGCGTCCCAGCGTTTCAAAGCAATTTGATTTCGAAGGCGAGCTCGCCGCCGTGATCGGACGGCCGGGACGCCATGTGTCCGAGGCCGACGCGCTCAAGCACGTTGCCGGGTACACCTGCTTCGTCGACGGCAGCGTGCGCGACTTCCAGAAGTTCTCGGTGACATCCGGCAAGAACTTCCCCGCCACCGGACCGCTCGGTCCCGTGATGGTGACGGCGGACGAGGTCGGCGACCCCACGCGATTGACTCTCGTGACGCGCCTGAACGGAGAGGAGATGCAGCGTTCGGGCACCGATCTCCTGATCTATTCGATTCCCCAGATCATCAAGTTCGTGTCGGACTTCACCAGCCTCGCGCCGGGCGACATCATCGCCACCGGAACGCCGGCCGGCGTCGGGCATCGCCGCACCCCGCCGGTCTACATGAAGCCCGGCGACATGCTCGAGGTCGAGATCTCCGGAGTCGGCACCCTGCGCAATCCTGTGGCCGCCGAATAGCCGGGGAAGGCACGTCGCCAATCTCGTGCTATGATGGGGCTGTGCGCCGCGGCGATCCCCGCGGCGGGAGCAAGGTTCGTCATGTCCGCCGTCATCAGAACTGTTTGCGTGTTTGCCATTTGCGGGACGGCCCTCGGCGCCTCGCTTTCCGCCGTTCGCGCCGATGCCGTGCCCGTCCTTCAGGTCGGTCCGAGCTGCGAGGCGGCGGGGCGCGGCTCGGTCGTGCTCGGGCGCAACAAGGAAGCCTGTCTCGCCGACGAAACGACGGCGCAGCAGTCCCTCAAGAAGGGCTGGTCGACCTACTCGGGCGTCGACAAGCAGCAATGCATCGGCATGACGAAGTCCGGCGGCCCCGCAAGCTATGTCGAGCTCCTGTCCTGTCTGGAGCTCAGGCGGGATGTCCACAACATCAAGGACGGCGACCCGCTCGAGACCAACACCCGCGCCGTCAGCACCCGTCGCAATCGCCGTTGATTGCGGCTCCTCCGCGTCCCTAATTCGCAGCGGCCGCCCTTGACACTCCGCAGAGCGTCGCCAAAAGGATAGCGGCCCGAGGCATCCATAGCCTCGGCCGTGTTCCAGGGAGGCGTGGTGAAATGGCCGTCGCGGAGACCGGCGCACAGTTTGCGGTGGGCGTGCGCAACGCGAGCAAGCTGTTTCTCGACGGCGCGGTGATCGCCTTCCGGCAGGTCACCCTCGATGTGCACAATCAGGAGATCCTGTGCATCGTCGGCCCCAGCGGCTGCGGCAAGACGACGTTCCTGCGCTGCATCGCGGGGCTCATCGACCTCAGTTCCGGCGATCTGCGGGTGTTCGACAAGCCGGTGAAAGGTCCGCCTCCCGGCGTCGCCATGGTGTTTCAGCATTTCGGCCTGCTGCCGTGGAAGACGGTCTACCAGAATGCGGCCTTCGGGCTCGCGATGGCCGGCGCGCCGGCGGCCTTCGTCAAGGAGCGGGTACGGCACTATCTCGATCTCGTCGGCCTCACCGGCTTCGAGCAGCAATACCCCTACCAGCTCTCCGGCGGCATGCAGCAGCGCGTCGGCCTCGTGCGCGCGCTCGCCGTCAATCCTTCGATCCTGCTGATGGATGAGCCGTTCGCCGCGCTCGACGCCCAGACCCGCGAGATCCTGCAGGACGAATTGCTGCAGCTGATGCAGCGGCCCGACGAGCGCAAGACCATGGTGTTCATCACACACTCGATCGACGAGGCGATCGTGCTCGGCGACCGCATCGCGGTGATGTCGGCGCGGCCGGGGCGCATCAAGGAGGTGCTGGACATTCCGTTCGGACGGCCGCGCGACGTCGAAGAGGTGCGGGCCGACCCGCGCTTCGCCGAGCTGCGGGCGCATATCTGGCGGCAGCTCCACAACGCGCGGCCCGCCGCGGCGCATGTTGCCGCGCACGTCGCCGGGGGGGTCTCGTCATGAGCGCGGAGGCGCAGACGACGAGCCTGGACGGGCTCAGCGAAGATCGCGAACGCGCCCAGAAGGTGGCGCTGGGACGACGGCGGCGCCGCCAGCTCCAGGAGATCGGAATCCGCGCGCTCTCGCTCACGGTGGTGCTCGGCCTGTGGCAGGTGCTGGGCTCCCACGTCGATCCGGTGCTGTTCACGACGCCGTGGGCGATCGCGAAGGCCGCCGTGGTGATGATCGGTAGCGGCGAACTGTGGACCTACCTGTGGCCGAGCCTCGTCGTGCTCGCGCTCGGACTGACGGCGGCGGCGATCGTCGGCATCACCATGGGGCTGCTGCTGGCCCGGTATTGGGTGCTCGACGTCGCGCTCGGCGTCTACATCACCTTCCTCTATTCGACCCCGACGGTGGCGCTGGTGCCGCTGATCGTCTTGTGGGCGGGCTTCGAGACACTCGCCAAAGTGATCATCCTGTTCCTGTTCGCGTTCTTTCCGATGGTCATCAACACCTATCAGGGGGTCAAGAATGTCGATCCCCGTCTGGTCGAGGTGGGCCGCGCGTTCCGCTGCAACGAGCGCCAGCTGTGGACCAATATCGTGCTGCCGGGGGCATTGCCGTTCATCGTCACCGGCCTGCGCCTCGCGGTCGGCCGTGGCCTGATCGGGATGGTGCTCGCCGATCTCTACACAGCAATCTCCGGCATCGGCTACCTGATCGTGCGCACTGCTTCGACCTACCAGGTCGACAAGATGTTCGTGCCGATCATGACGCTGGGCGTCCTCGGCGTGACCCTGACCGCCCTGCTTCGGCTGCTCGAGATCAAGGTGGCGCCGTGGACCGCGGCCGGACGCGGCGACTGAGCGCGCGCCCGGCTTTCTCGCCTCAACAGCCGCCTGCGGCGGCTCCGCCGTTTGCGGCTACGCTCCCGTTGCCGACCGCGCCGTTTGCTCCATTCGGAGACGGCCGATTGGCCGGGTTCGCGCCCGCCAAATTCTGACGCGTCGGCGCGAGCGGCGTCGCCATGGCGTTCGGCGTCACCGAATCCGACTTCGCCGGGTTCGAGTTCGCTTCCTCCGTCGCGGGCGTATTTGCCGCGGAACCAGACGCCGGGTTTGATTTCTGACGGGCGCCGGCGGTGGTCGCCTCGGGTGCGGCCCCCGTGCTGGCGGCGGCACCGCCCGACGAGGTGGCGCTGCCGTGGGTGACATTGCCGACTTCACCGAGCCGGTTATTCTCGCGCTGAATGTCGCGGACGAGATCCTGGTCCTTCGCGCTCAACGGCCCGCGTGCCGCCGCCGCCCCTCGGGCGGTCGCAGTGCCACCGGTGGATGCGGATCCTGCCCCGGTCGTGCAGGGCCGGTTGGCGAGCCCGGGATTTATGCTGGGAAGCCCCGGCGCAGTAGTGGGGGCGGTGGTCGGCGGTCCGCCGACGCGACCGGCCGGGCCGCCGACGACCCCGCCGGCTCCACCACCGGCCGCGCCACCGGCTGCCCCCCCGGCGCCGGCCGCGGCGGCCATCGCCACCGCGCTGGTCAGCATGATTGCCGTCAGCATCGAACTCCGAAGCGAGCGAAGAACATCCACTTTCACGTTTTCCTCCACGGCGGCCGCCTCTACGCATTCCGGTAGCAACGCCAGCCGGCAAACTTGGTTGCCGCGGCCGCGCAGGAAACCCGCGCAACCGTGCGCCACATCACCCCGCTTTGCTGGAGCACGCGCTTCTGGCGACCCGGTTGAGCACGCGGTGGGAGACCAGGGCGCAACGCCGAAGCTCCGCCGGGCTGGGCTTCGGCTTGGCGACTGGCTGCGCGATCAGCGACTGAGACGACGACTGCTGATGTGACGACCCCTGAATTGACGACTCTTGGCCGGTCGCGGCCGCGACTGGCAGGACGTTCGCTTGATAAGATAGGGCCGCACATGCGACGGCGATCATCTTCAACGATGTCCGAACCATCTGGAACTCCCGGATGCCGATTCACTCCCCGACCCCAACGGCAAATTCGAGACGCGGTTCCGAAGCCGCAAGGCAGCCGAAAGCGTCGGCAGAAGGACGATGAACAGAAAAGGAGCGCCTCACGGCGCTCCCTCCCTCGATTTGTCCGCTCTAGCCGCTGTTCGGCGGCGATGGTCAGACGGGCAGGACCGCAATGATCTCGAAGGTGACGGGATCGACGATCACGATCTCGTCGGCGACCTCGAAGTAATCGTAGCCACGCCACACCGGCGCAATCGCGTAGATCGCCTCAGGCACCGGGATGAAGTGAATCGAACGCGGCACCCGGCGTCCGACAGCGACATCGAAATTGGCGCGGCCGAGCCGCGGCACGTTGTTTTCCCGCGCGAACGCTTCGTGGACGCGGGTCCGCTGTTCCGAGGTCAGGCTCGCGGCCCCGCGAACTCGAGGCGGCGCCCTGCCCGGTCGTGGTCCCCTCGCGGCGATCCGCATGCGAGTCGAAGGCGCGCTGGCCTTCCTGCATGTGATTCTCACGTCCGGTGTCGATCCGCCCGCGATTCACCTCCCGGCCACGCTCCTCGGCGAATCCGCGATGCGCCTCGCCGCGCCCGGTCGTCTCGGCACGACGGTTCGGCTGTACCTGATGGTTCATCTCGCCGACGCGACCGTTCTGATGCGCCTGCCCCATTTGACCATGGGCCTGCGCATGGGACTGGGTTTCTCCGAATCGCTGGGCCTGGCCGGAACGCTGGACCTGGCCGGAATGCCCGCCCTGGACCTGGCCGAACTGGCCATGCGGCTGCGCCATTGCGCCGCGGCTCATTCCACCCGGCGCGCCGTGCATCGCCGCGCCCCCGCCTTGCATCGCACCGCCGCCTTGCATCGCGCCCCCGCCCGGGCCGCCTCCAGGAGCACCGCCCCCGTGCATCGCGCCGCCAGGGCCGCCGCCGCCATGCCCGCCGTGATCCTGGGCCATCGCGCCAGCCGATCCGGCGATCAAAGCAATCGAAGCGACTGCAACGAGAAGTTTGTTCGTGCTCACTTGCATCTCCTTGGTTTTCCCCCGCCTCTTTCGGCGTCCCAACGTCGGCCGCGACCGCGCAGTTCCGGGGCTCTCGCAGACGTGTCCTTTGCTGAACCCGCGTTCAAACTGGAACCGCCGGCTTCGCGGCGGCACCTTCGACGCACTCGCCTTCCACGATCACGCGCGCGCCCCGCGGTTGCGCGGTCCGCGCGACGAGGACGTTCCTGTCGGCGCGCAAACTCTCTATGGTGAGTGTCACAAGCCCGCCCCGACAACGAGGCTGCTGCATTGAGGGAACGCCCGATGGTTTCGCTCCAGGTTTCGCCGCCGCTTTCGCCCACCTGCGCGCGGGGCGTGCCGCCGCTCGTCGCAACGCTGCTGATCGCGAGCACGTTCGTCGGCAGCGCCGCGGCGCAGACCTGCAACGGGCCGCCGCGCAAGTTCAATGTCGGGGTGTCGGTGTCGCCGCCGAACGTCGTGCACACCACCGCGTATGTGGCGAAGGAGCTCGGCCTGTTCGCCAAGCACTGCATCGACGCCAACATCATCCAGTTCGACGGCGGCTCCTCGCCGGCGGCCACCGTCGCCCTCACCCAGGGCAACACCTTCGCGACGGTGAGCGACGTCCAGGTCGGCCGCGGCATGAAGGTCAGGCAGGTGTGGGGCCTCGCGCCGAAGGCCCCGCAGGCCTACGTGGTCGCCGAAGGCGTCAAGGGCTTCGCCGATCTCAAGGGCAAGCGGCTGAGCGCGGCCGGCGGCGGCGTCGGCAGCTTCAACTGGCGGATCGGCCGCGAGGCGCTCGGCAAGGCCGAACTCGCGGTGGAAAGCGCCCAGTTCATCTCCCAAGGTACCGCCGGCCGCCTCGCCGGCCTCATCGCCGGACAGATCGACGCCGTCGCCCTGCATCCGGAAGACGCCTACATGGCGATGAAGCAGAAGCCCGGCCTGAGCATTCTCACTCCGGTCGCCGAGCTGATGCCGCTCTACAGCTTCAACAGCTACGGCGTTGCGGCCGACACCATCGCCAAGGACCGCCAGGCGGTGGTCGATTTCGTCGCCGCCATGGTCGAGGCGAACCGCATCATCTATCGCGACAAGGACAAGGTGATCCCGATCATGGTCGCCGCCACGCAGAAGCCGCGCGATGCGGTGGAATATGCGTGGGACTCGCTCACCCGCAACTGCATCTGGTCGGTCAACGAGGGATTCGATCCCGCGCGCACCCAGTGGACCATCGACCACGACGTCGCGGCCGGCGACATCGATGCCGCCAAGAAGCCGGGCGTCGATCAGGTCGTCGACCAGAAGATCGCCGCCGACGGCGTCGCCGCGGCCGGCGGCCGCGTGGACATCCGCGGCTGCACGCTGTGATCGCGGCGCCTCACTCCTTTTTCGTCACCGCGAGGAATCCCGTCATGCAAGGGCTCACATCATGAACGTCAACATCCCCCGTCCGCCCGGCGCCGTGCCGTGGGAGGAGGTCCGCAGCCGGCTCGACCAGAACGGACCGTTCTCCAACATGTTCGACACGCCGCTCTATCGCGACGCGATGTGGGAGCAGTTCTCCCGCGAGGAGTATGCGCGGCGCTACACGGCGTTGCGGGCGAAGATGCGCGAACACAAGCTCGACGTCGTGATCGTACCCGGCGGTCCCGAGCCACTGGAGCTTCGGCGGCGGCATGACCTGGCTCACCGGCCATTGGGAATGGCACGCGCTCTCGTCCTATGTGATGGTGCCGCTCGAGGCCGAGCCGACGCTGATCTTCTCCATGGGCGGCACCCATGCCGAGGCGGTGCGCCGCCAGGTCGAGCCGGCGCTCACCGACGTGCGCCAGAGCCGCGGCGGCCGCTACGCCGAGGTGATGGTCGAGCGCATCAAGGAGCTCGGCTCGCCCGGCCGCGCATCGGCCTCGTCGAGATCGACCCGCGCCACAAGGACTACATGCCGGTGAACCAGTACAACGATCTGCGCGACGGCCTGCCCGACGCCGAGATCGTGTTCACCCGCAGCCTCATCCACGAACTCGTCGTCATCAAGAGCGCGGCCGAGCTCGACTGCGTGCGCAAGGCCGGCGTGCTGTGCCAGCGCGCCATGGAGGCGATGGTCGCGACGGCAAAGCCGGGCGCCACCGAGTCCGACCTGCGCGGCGCCGCCGGCGCCGCCATCATGCAGGGCGGCGGCGACGTCGATTTCCTCATCATCGGCGCGACGCCGATGGCGAATCCGGCGATGTTCTTCGGCAATCCGCGCCCGTCCGAGCGCAAGCTCGCCACGGGCGACATCATCATCATGGAGCTCGCCGCCGGCTACCGCGGCTACACCGCCCAGATCGGCTCGCCGATCTGCGTCGGCGAGCCGACCGAGATGGTGAAGCAGCTTCTGGCACGAGATCACGCTGCCCGGCTACCGGCGCATCGTCGCCGAGATCAAGCCGGGCAACGCCATCGACAACGTCCGCATCGCGGCGAAATTCTTCCGCGACAAGGGCGTGCAGTCGCGCCCGACCCAGATCCACGGCATCGACATCGTCACCGCGACGCCGCACGTGTTCGCCGAGCGCACCGAGGCGCGCGAGGCGACAAGATGTTCCTGCCCGGCATGGTCACGATGGCGGAGCCGAACCCGATCACCGCCGACGGCCTGTTCGGCATCTTCCTCGGCCACACCTTCATCGTCACCGAATGACCGGCCACGAGGTGGTGGACGAGTTTCCCGCTGGAGTTGGTGGTGGCGTGATGGGGCGCGAGCCTTGCATCGGCGCGGCGTGACGTCGCGAGGGCCGCCTCTAGCTCCCCGCAAGCAAGCGGAAGAGGAAGTCGGGAAGCCGAACTGTCCCACGCGTCCCCTCCCGCGCTTTCGGGTCGCTTGCGGGGAGGCCAGGGAGGGGGCCGCGGCGACACCGCGCAGACCCTGGTTTTTCGCCCGCGTCCAAACGGCGCCTTCAATCCCATCTTGTAGTCGGTCACAGTCACCGCTATCGCCGGCACGACCCCACAGCCGAAGCGCATCACGAACAGGGAGAACTGCCCATGCCGATGCTTCGCTCGAATGTCACGCGGGGCGCCGTCGCGCTCCTCCTCGGCGCGCTCGCCGCCACACCGGCGCCGGCGCAGACCTCACCACAAACGTGCAGCGGCCCGATGCGCAAGATCAACATCGGCGTCGCAGTGGCACCGCCGAATGTCGTTCACACGGCGCCCTACATCGCCAAGGCGCTCGGCTTCTTCGCCAAGCGCTGCATCGACGCCAACATCATCCAGTTCGACGGCGGCGCCGCCGGCACCTCGGTCACTGCCGTCGGCCAGGGTTCTGCGATCTCCAACCTGCCCGACGCCGCGATCGCCCAGGGCCTCAAGGCCAAGCAGATCTGGGGCCTCGCGCCGCGCCCGCCCCAGGCCTATGTGGTGAGCGCCGACATCAAGACGCCCGCCGACCTCAAGGGCAAACGGCTCTCGGCCGCGGGCGGCATCGGCGGCTTCAACTGGCTGGTCGGCCGCGCCGCTCTGCGGGAAGGCGGGCTGACCACCAACGACGCCCAGTTCATCTCCCAGGGCACCGCCGGGCGACTGCCCGGCTTCGTCGCCGGGCAGCTCGACGCCGTCGCGCTCCATCCGGAAGACCTGCATATCGTGCAGCAGAAGAAGCCCGGCGCCCATGTGCTGATGATGGTTTCGGACCTGTGGCCCAAATACAGTTTCAACGCCTATGGCGCCGCCGATTCGATGATCGCCAAGGACCATGACCTGTTGCGCGACACCATCGCGGCGATGATCGAAGCCAATCGGACGATGTACCGCGACAAGGACAAAGTGGTTCCGGTCATCATGGAGGCCACCCAGAAGCCGCGCGAAGCGGTGGAGTTCGCGGTCGACATGCTGACCAAGAACTGCGTCCCCTCCGTCAATACCGGGTTCGTGCGCGAGCGCACCGAATGGACCCACCAGAACAACATCGAGCTCGGCGACATCCCGCCGGAGAAGAAGCTGACCTTCGACCAGATCGCCGACCATAAGCTCGCCGAGGAGGCTGTCGCCTCGCTCGGCGGCCCGGTCACCATCAACGGCTGCAAGGACTGACCCCGATCGATGGGACCAAGGACCGATTGGGCCAAGGACCGATTGGACCGAGGACCGATTGACAAAGAACCGATTGACCGAGGAACGGACAAATGAACCAGCAACCGCCGCGCCGTAGCTTTCTGCCCTGGGAGGAGTTGCGCACGCGGCTCGACGAGGGGCCGCACTTCAACACGATGCGCGGCACGCCCTACTACCGCGATGCCGTCTACCCCCAGTTCTCCAAGGAAGAGTACGCCCGCCGCTATGCGGCGCTGCGCGAGAAGATGCGCGAGCACCGGCTCGACGTCGCGATCGTGCCCGGCGGCCCCAGCCACTGGAGCTTCGGCGGCGGCATGCTGTGGCTCACCGGCCATTGGGAATGGCACGCGCTGTGCTGTTACGTGGTGGTGCCGCGCGAAGGCGAGCCGACGCTGGTCTATTCCATGGGCGGCACCCATGCCGAGGCGGTGCGGCGGGAAACCTCCGCGGCGCTCTCCGACGTCCGCGGCAGCCGCGGCGGCCAGTATGCCGAGGTGATGGCCGACCGCATCATCGAGCTCGGCTTCGAGCGCGGCCGCATCGGCCTGCTGGAGATCGACCCGCGCCACAAGGACTACATGCCGGTCAACCAGTACGACACCCTCAAGCGGCGCCTGCCGGAGGCCGAGCTGGTGTTCACCCGCGGCTTCATGCACGAACTCGTCTCGGTGCACAGCAAGGAGGAGCTCGACTGCGTACGGGTCGCCGGCAAGCTGTGCGAGGACGCCATGAACGCGATGGTCGCCCGCGCCAAGCCGGGCGTCACCGAATACGAGCTGCGGGCGGCGGCCGGCGCCGCCATCCTGGAAGGCGGCGGCGACATCGACTTCCTCATCATCGGATCGACCCCGATGGCCGATCCGGCGATGGTGTTCGGCAATCCCCGGCCGTCCGGCCGCAAGCTTTCGACCGGCGACATCATCAACATGGAGCTGGCTGCGGGCTATCGCGGCTACACCGCCCAGATCGGCTCGCCGATCTGCCTCGGTCCGCCGACCGACATGGTGCGGCGGTTCTGGGAAGACATCACGCTGCCGTCGTTCAAGACGATGGCGGCCGCCATCAAGCCCGGCAATCCGGTCGAGAGCATCCACGTCGCCGGGCGGTTCTTCCGCGAAAAAGGCGTCCAGTCGCGGCCGATCCATGCCCACGGCATCGACCTCATTACCGAAGGTCCCCACGTGTTCACCGACGGCGTCCACGCCGAGCCGTTCGAGCAGACCTTCAAGCCCGGCATGGTGTTCATGGCGGAGCCCAACCCGATCACCGCCGACGGCAGCTTCGGCATTTTTCTCGGCCACACGTTCATCGTGACCGCGACCGGCCACGAATGCGTCGACGCGTTCCCCTGGGACCTCGTGATCGCCTGAGCCTGCCCACAGGGGCATGCTGCATCGCGGCAAGGCAGTCCGCCCGCGCGATGCGACGTTTGGAAGCGGCCGCAGATCGCGGGCCCCGACGCCTCTTCGAGGTGGCGGGGCTTGCTGAAATCTTGTTCGATCCCGCCCCCGATTGATGCAGCGCAAATGCGATCCACCGATGCGGGGCTATTTATCGCCTCGACAAACACCCTGGAAGGCCTCTAAGAATACCTCAAAAATAACCAACCGACTGGCTGGGGAGAGCCATAGCAATGGATTATGCAGCGTACTTCACCGACGCCCTCGCACAGCTTCACAGCGAGCGCCGGTACCGGGTGTTTGCCGATCTCGAGCGCCTCGCGGGGCGCTTTCCGCATGCCATCTGGCACTCCCCCCAGGGCAAGCGCGACGTCGTCGTGTGGTGCTCCAACGACTACCTCGGCATGGGCCAGCACCCAAAGGTGATCGGCGCCATGGTCGAGACCGCGACCAAGATGGGCACCGGCGCCGGCGGCACCCGCAACATCGCCGGCACCAACCATCCGCTGGTCGAGCTGGAGCGCGAGCTCGCCGACCTGCACGGCAAGGAAGCCGCCCTCATCTTCACGTCGGGCTACGTCTCCAACCAGACCGGCATCGCCACCATGGCGAAGCTGATCCCGAACTGCCTGATCATCTCCGACGCTTTCAACCACAACTCGATGATCGAGGGCGTGCGCCAGTCCGGCTGCGAGAAGGTGATCTTCCGCCACAACGACCTCGACCATCTGGAGGAGCTGCTCAAGGCGGCCGGCGACCGGCCGAAGCTGGTGGCCTTCGAGAGCCTCTATTCGATGGACGGCGACGTCGCCCCGGTGAGCGAGATCTGCGATCTCGCCGATCGCTACGGCGCCATGACCTACTGCGACGAGGTTCATGCGGTCGGCATGTACGGACCGCGCGGCGGCGGCATCTGCGAGCGCGACGGCGTCATGGCGCGGGTCGACGTGATCGAGGGCACGCTGGCGAAGGCGTTCGGCTGTCTCGGCGGCTACATCACCGGCAGCACGGCGCTGATCGACGCGGTGCGCTCCTACGCGCCGGGCTTCATCTTCACCACCGCCCTGCCGCCCGCCGGTCTGCGCGGCGGCGACGGCGGCGATCCGCCACCTCAAGTCGTCGGGCTGGGAGCGCGAGCGCCACCAGGACCGCGCCGCCCGCGTCAAGGCCGTGCTGTCCGCCGCCGGCCTGCCGCTGATGGCGAGCGACACCCACATCGTGCCGGTGTTCGTCGGCGATCCGGAGAAGTGCAAGAGCGGCCTGCGACGTCCTGCTCGAGGAGCACGGCATCTACATCCAGCCGATCAACTATCCGACCGTGCCGAAAGGCGCCGAGCGGCTGCGCATCACCCCGTCGCCCTATCATTCCGACGCGCTGATCGACGGCCTCGCCGAGGCGCTGGTCGACGTGTGGGAGCGTCTCGGCCTGAGCCTCCAGAAGCAGGCCATCGCGGCGGAGTAAGCGGCCCTCGCCCGGTCCGGCGACCACCGCCCGACGCGGGACGGATTGCGCCTCCCCGAGAGCTAATCCCGGGAGCCCGGATTGAGCGCAGGCGAAATCCGGGGCAGCCGTGGCGTCGCGCGATCCCGGCTTTCGCTTCGCGCAAACCGGGCCACCGGCGCCCCGCAATCAAACGGCGTCAATCGCGCGCGACACATGCCCCATCTCCCCCCGCGGGCGGGCGGGAGGAGATGAACGCACGGCGCTTTCCACGAGCAGGCTCGCGGATCACGCCCCGCAAACTCGGTGGACGCGCATCGTCACTTCGGGCGGTTGGATTGGCAAACCCCGTCCGTCATCGCCCGGCTCGTGCCGGGCGATCTTTGTCTCGGACAGGAGAAGTGTCTCGGACAGGAGAAGTGTCTCAGACAGGAGAAGTGTCTCGGACAGGAAGTGCCGGATTGCCCGCGCCGCCCGGTGACCGGCTGAGCGGGCGAGATCTCAGTCGCGGCGGGTATCGTCCGCGAACTTCCAGTTCGGGATCGAGTCGGTGATGATCTTGGCCGACCGCAGCGTCGCCTTGCTCAACTCGCCATAGCCGGCGATCTCGCGTTGGACGCGCTCGCCTTCGCTGACCAGGAAGTCACGCAGGTTCTGCAGCTCGATGACGAGGTTGTCGATCTCCTGCAACGACGTGCCGGCGACGCGCTGGACCAGCGAGTTCACGCTGTTCACCGCGAATTCCCCGGCTTCGCCCGGGATCCTGCGGTTGGGCGCGATGTCCTTACGAATGAATTCGCGAATCTCCCCTTCGAATGCGGCCCCATCCTGTTCGGTGACCCGTTCCGCCGTGTTCGCGTTCATACTCGTTCCCTTTCTACTCCGCGCGAGGTTTACGCCGCGCGTCCCCAACCCCTCATTGTCCATGCGAGTTTGACACTTTGGCGGCGCCACTGCGGCGCCCCGGCGCTCTTTGCGAACCAAAGCATGGCGGCGGCCGGGTTCCGATTTCTCGTGCAATGCCCACCGCTTGCGGAACTTTGAGACGGTGTCCCAAGGTTCCGCCTCGGCGTCGGGCCGGCCTGACGTGGCGGCCCCTCGCGATCAGCTTTGGTAAATTTCCCTCAGCGCTTCTTGCCGCCGCGCCAGGCCCGCGTTCCCGGGCGCCCCGAGGTCGAGCGCGGGCTGGTCTTTCCGGCCTTTCCCGGAATGGACTCGATCCCCGGCCCCATCTCGTCGAGCCCCGGCTTGCGCGGCGCCCGCCGTCCGGTGGCGACGATGGTGCGCGCGGTGGGATCGTCCACCACGGCGAGCTCGGTGGCGCGCAGCCGCTTGACCTCGTCGCGCAGGCGGGCCGCCTCCTCGAAGTCGAGGTCGGCGGCGGCTTCGCGCATGCGGGTTTCGAGGTCGGCGATCACGGTCTCGAAGTTGTGTCCGATCGCCGCGACATCGCCACCGAACGACCCTTCGCCGTCGGTCGCGACGAGCACGTGGTCGCGCTCGTAGACGCTGTCGAGGATGTCGGCGATGTGCTTCTTGACGCTCTCCGGCGTGATGCCGTTCGCGGTGTTGTACTCGACCTGCTTCTCGCGGCGGCGATCGGTTTCAGCGATGGCGCGCTCCATCGAGCCGGTCACCGCATCGGCATAGAGGATGACCCGGCCGTCGACGTTGCGGGCGGCGCGGCCGATGGTCTGGATCAGCGAGGTCTCGCTGCGCAGGAAACCCTCCTTGTCGGCATCGAGGATCGCGACCAGCGCGCATTCCGGGATGTCGAGGCCTTCGCGCAGCAGATTGATCCCGACCAGCGCGTCGAAGGCGCCGAGCCGCAGGTCGCGGATGATCTCGATCCGCTCGATGGTGTCGATGTCGGAATGCATGTAGCGCACGCGGATACCCTGCTCGTGCAGGTATTCGGTCAGGTCCTCCGCCATCCGCTTGGTCAGAACGGTGATCAGCGCGCGGTAGCCCTGCCCCGCCACCACCCTCAGCTCGCCGACGAGATCGTCGACCTGGGTGCGCGCGGGGCGAATATCGACCGGCGGGTCGATCAGCCCGGTGGGACGGATCACCTGCTCGACGAACACGCCGCCGGACTGGTCGAGCTCCCAGCCGGCAGGTGTGGCCGACACCGCGACCGACTGCGGCCGCATCGCCTCCCACTCCTCGAACCGCAGCGGCCGGTTGTCCATGCATGATGGCAGCCGGAAGCCGTATTCCGCGAGCGTCGCCTTGCGGCGGAAGTCGCCGCGGTACATGCCGCCGAGCTGGGGCACGGTGACGTGGCTCTCGTCCATGAACACCAGCGCATTGTCCGGCACGTATTCGAACAGCGTCGGCGGCGGTTCTCCCGGGCGTCGTCCGGTGAGATAGCGCGAATAGTTCTCGATGCCGGCGCAGCTGCCGGTCGCCTCCATCATCTCGAGATCGTAGAGGGTGCGCTGCTCCAGCCGCTGGGCTTCCAGCAGACGCCCGGTGGCGTTGAGCTGGTCGAGCCGCCATCGCAGCTCCTGCTTGATGCCGGCGATCGCCTGTAACAGCGTCGGCCGCGGCGTGACGTAGTGGGAGTTCGCGTAGATCTTCACGAACTTCAGCTCGTCGGTCTTATGGCCGGTGAGCGGATCGAACTCCTCGATGGATTCGACCTCGTCGCCGAACAGGTTGACCCGCCACGCCCGGTCCTCGTAGTGCGCCGGAAAGATGTCGACGACATCGCCGCGCACCCGGAAGGTGCCGCGAGAGAAATCGCCGAGCGTGCGCTTGTATTGCAGCGCCACCAGGTCGGCGACGAGACGGCGCTGGTCGATGCGCTCGCCCTGCTTGATGGCGAAGGTCATCGCCGTATAGGTCTCCACCGAACCGATGCCGTAGATGCACGACACCGAGGCGACGATGATGACGTCGTCGCGCTCGAGCAGCGCCCGGGTCGCCGAATGGCGCATCCGGTCGATCTGCTCGTTGATGGAGGATTCCTTCTCGATGTAGGTGTCGGTGCGCGGGACGTAGGCCTCGGGCTGGTAGTAGTCGTAATACGAGACGAAATATTCGACGGCGTTGTCGGGAAAGAAGCTGCGGAACTCGCCGTAGAGCTGGGCCGCCAGGGTCTTGTTGGGCGCGAGGATCAGGGCCGGCCGCTGGGTCGCCTCGATCACCTTCGCCATGGTGAAGGTCTTGCCCGACCCGGTCACGCCGAGCAGCACCTGGGTGCGCTCGTGGCGTTTGACGCCTTCGACGAGGTCGGCGATGGCCTGGGGCTGATCGCCCTTCGGTTCGAAGTCGGATTTGATGACGAGCGCCTGCCCGCCCTCGGATTTCTCCGGCCGCGGCGGCCGGTGGGGAACCCAGGGCTGCTCCCTGAACTCCGGCCGGCCTTCGCGGAGCAGCGCGTCGAGCGCCTGGGCCGTGGCGGCCACGCCGCTTTCGTCGCCCTCGCCGGGCATCGGGAGCACCCGCGGCAGCGCCAACATGCGTTGCCGCTCGGCGGTGGCCTCGTCGCCCACGCCGTCATTGGTGTCGGCGTCGTCGACCAGGCCCAGTGCCCGGGCGAGGTCGGGATCGATCTCGCCGGGACCGATCCCGGACTCGGGCCCGCGGGCCCCCGACGGCTGCGGTCGCGCCCGCAACGGCGACTTCGCCACATAGCCGGACTGCGGCCGCTCCTCGAACGAGCCGGGGGTCGAAGCGCGGGCCCGGTGGGCGTCGGCGAAATCATTGCGCCGCTCTCGGGAATTGGCCGCCGGCGGCCGCAGGCCGGACTTCGAATCAGGCTGGGGATCGCGCTGGCCGGTCTGGGAACCCACCCCGGCCTCGCCACGATTGATGGCGGGGTTGAGCAGGTCGGCGAGCGCCGGGGCGATCGGCGGCAGCTGCGGACGCGCCGCCTTGGCCCGGGTCGGCCGCGCCGGGTCCTTGGCTTTCTTTGGGGCGGTATTGGGCCGAATCGGCTTGTCGGGCGGGGATGCCATAACGCGAATATGGGACGTCGCGGCGGACCGGGAAAGGGCCGCCGGAAACCGAAGCAACTCCCGGCCGAGGTCAGGGCAAAGAATAGTCGGCGACCTCATCTTGGGGCCGGCACAGCCGGCGTCTCTAAGAATGGCCCAGCGCGCTGCTGCCTGTGGCCATCCTTCGAGACGCGTCCTTCGGACGCTTCTCAGGATGAGGGCTTTGATGCGGCTCGGCCGTCCTTCGGGACGGCGCTTCGCCCCAGGATGAAGTAGAAAAAGAGGATGGGGCATCGGCGGGCTGAAAAGAGCCTCGGCTCAGAAGCCCTTCACGACCTCATGGACGTGCTCGACTTCGGGCGGCGATGCGAAGCAGTGGCCGACCAGCTTGCGCCACTCCTGGAAATCGGGCGAGCCGCGGAAATCGACGGTATGATTTTCCACCGTCCCCCACTGAACGAACAGCCGGTAACGCGACGGCTTTTCCACCGACCGCTGCAGGGCCATCGCGGTGCATCCCTTGGCGCGCCGGAACAGCGGCGCCGCCTTGGCGACGCCGCCCTCGAACTCGGTCTCCATGCCCGGCTTGACGTCGATCTGCGCGATTTCGGTGACCATTGGGGTTCCTTTCCCGGCGTTCTTCCGCCCACGACGGGCGTCGTCGCCGGGCTTGTCCCTTGGGTTTGTCCCGGCGACCCCGATGAGGGGCACGGGCTTCCCTAACATTGATGGCGCGCTGTTCAAGTCGGTACGACTGTCCCGCAGAGCGTAGGTGCCATGTGGAGGATGAATGCGGGGGGCTAATTCCGTGCCCGCCTGAACGGGACCGCCGGGACAAGCCCGGCGATGACCGCTGTGGATTGTGGCGCAGGTCTCACCCCTCCCCGGAACGGAAGGCGGGACTGGCGGCAGCGGCGTGGGCCTAACCTACGGCTCCGCCTCGCCGTTGCGGAAGGCGCGGGCGAAGTCCTCGAGCTCGGGGGTGCTGAGGTCCGACACCGCCCAATAGGTGATGTTGCCGTCGGTCCAGTCCACGATGTTGTAGCCATCGATGTCCCGCGGCGCCGCGGTCCCCAATTTGCCGGGCACCGCGGTCAGGCTGATGACGTGCAGGCGATGGCGGTACACCAGGGTGGGCACGGGCGTGAGGCCGATGACGTCGATCCGGCCGCCCACCAGCGGGAACCCCTGGGACGCGAGGTCGACCACCCGCGGCGACTCCGGCAGCTTGCCGTTGAACCACGGCTTCACCGTATGGCGGTCGGACGAGACGACATCCACCTGCTGGCTCGCCATCAGGGAGCGCATGTGGCTCGCCACCAGCAGCGGCGCGGCCGAAGACGCCGTTTCGCCGCCGCCGGCCGGACCACGCGTATCGAGGCCGACAAAGGTCAGCGCGCTTCCGGCGACGAAGGCGACCGCGACCGAGGCGGCGAGCGCGCGCCAGCCGGGCGCCGTCGAAGGCGGCCGCGCCAGGGCGGCGACGCGGCGCTTGAGCTCCGGGCTCGCCCGTTCCCGCGGCACCCGCGCCGCAATGGCGCCGCGCAGCGCCTTGAGGCGGGCATGGGCGGCCGCCAGCGCAGGATCGGCAGCGAGGCGCTGCTCGAACTCCAGCGTGTGAGCAGGATCGAGCTCGCCGTCGATATAGGCGTTGAGCCACAGGCGATCGTCGTCCGCACGGGTCACTTTTCTGCTCCTAACGTCTCGATCAGGCGGTCGCGGGCGCGCGCGAGGCGCGACATCACGGTGCCGATTGGCACCCCGGTAATTTCGGCGATCTCGCGATAGCCGAGGCCTTGCACGTCGCGCAGCACCAGCGTCTCGCGAAACGCCGTCGGCAGCTCCGCGATCGCCGCCTGGAGCCGCATCTCGTCGGCCCGCGCGATCAGCGCCGTTTCCGGATCGTCCGGCGGCGGCGCCGCCACATGGTCGCGCGGCGACAGGCGCTCGGCCGCCTCGAGATCCTCGACCGGGACGATGGCCGCCGGCCGGTTCTTGCGCAGCCAGTCATAGGCGGCGTTTCGGACGATCGCGAGCGTCCAGGCCCGGCCGTTGCCGCCGGAAAACCCGGAAATTCCGCGCAGCGCCCGCAGGCAGGCCTCCTGCACCACGTCCTCGGCGTCGGCACGGTTTCCCATTACCCACCGCGCCAACGCATAGGCGTCATCGAGGTGGGGCACCACCACGTTGGCAAACCGCGTGTTGTCCGCCCGGTTCACAGCGCCTCCTGATGCATTTGCGTTCCGGACTGCCGGGGTGGTGGACCGCCCGATACGGGGAAAAGCCATAGGCCGCGCCTCGGCGCCGGGCAACCGCGACGACGGAAACGAGAGGACTTCGGTGGGCGGTGCGCGATACATCGGTGAGATGACTCGCGCGCCCTGCGTTTTATTCCCGGCCTATTCCGCCGCGGTGGCGGTGGCCGGCTCGGAATCGATGAAACCGCCCGACTGCCGGCGCCACAGCGCGGCGTAATGCCCGCCGGCGCGCAGCAATTCCTCGTGGGTGCCCTGCTCGACGATATGGCCGCGGTCGAGGATGACCAGCCGGTCCATCCGGGCGATGGTGGACAGCCGGTGCGCGATGGCGATCACGGTCTTGCCGGCCATCAGGGTGTCGAGGCTCGCCTGGATCGCACCCTCGACCTCGCTGTCGAGCGCCGAGGTCGCTTCGTCCAGCACCAGGATCGGGGCGTTCTTGAGGATGACCCGGGCGATGGCGACCCGCTGGCGCTGGCCGCCGGACAGCTTGACGCCGCGCTCGCCGACCTGGGCGTCATAGCCGCGCCGTCCCCGCCAGTCCTCGAGGTCGGTGATGAACTCGTGAGCATGGGCGAGCTTGGCGGCGGCGACGATCTCGGCATCGCTCGCCTCCGGCCGCCCGTAGCGGATGTTGTCGCGAATCGAGCGGTGCAGCAGCGAGGTGTCCTGGGTCACCACGGAAATCTGCGTGCGCAGGCTCTCCTGGGTCGCCCCGGCGATGTCCTGGCCGTCGATCAGGATGCGGCCGTCCTCGATGTCGAAGAAGCGCAGCAGCAGGTTGACGAGGGTCGACTTGCCCGCACCGGAGCGGCCGACGAGGCCGATCCGCTCGCCGGCGTGCACGGTGAGGCTGAGCCCTTCGATGAGGCCGCTCTCGCGGCCGTAGCCGAACCGCACGTCCTCGAACCGGATCTCGCCGCGGGTGACCTTCAACTCCCGCGCGTCGGGTCGGTCGGCGAGGCCGATCGGCTTGGCGATCGTCATCATGCCTTCCTGCACGACGCCGATGTTCTCGAAGATTTCGGTGATCCGCATCGCCACCCAGCCGGCAATGCTGATGATCTGCCACGACAGCGGCAGCGCCATCGCCACGGTCCCGACGCTGACCTTGCCGTGCACCCACAGCACGATGGCGACCGCGCCGGTGCCCGTCACCAGCATGGCGTTGAGGGTCGACAGGCAGAAGCTGAACAGCGTGTTGAGCCGCAGCGAGGTGTGGAACAGCGAGGTGTGCTCGTCGATGGCATCCCGCACATAGGCGTCCTCGTTGCGGGCGCGGGCGAACAGCTTCACCGTGAGAATGTTGGTGTAGGTATCGACGACCCGCCCGGTCAGCATCGAGCGCGACTCGGACACCTCCTTGGAGCGGTCGCGCATGCGCGGCACGAAGGTCCGCAACAGCACGAGATAGCCGACGAACCAGATGCTGATGGGCAGCGCCAGCCAGCGGTCGGCGGACGCCAGCAGCACCAGCGCGCTGGTGCCGTAGACGAGGATGTACCAGACGCCGGTGATGAGGGCGACGAGGGATTCCCGCACCGCCGGCCCGGTCTGCAGCACCCGCGTCGCAATGCGTCCGGCGAAGTCGTTCTGGAAGAACGCCCACGACTGCCGCGCCACGTGCCAGTGGGTCTGCCACCGGATCATGTTGGAAACGTTCGCGGAAATCGCCTGATGGGTGATGAGGTTCTGGGCCGTCAGCGCCAGCGGACGCAGGATCAGCAGCACCGCCGCCATGCCCATCAGCATCCGCCAGGATTCACCCCACAGGCGGGCGGGATCGCTCCCCGTCACCAGGGTCACCACCCGGCCCATGAAGACGGGGATCATCGAATCGAGCAGGGCGACGAGGAACCCGGCGGCGAACAGGGCGACGAACAGGCCCTTCGCCTGGCGCGCATAGTGCCAATAGAACGCCGCAAGTCCGCTCGGGGGCGGGATCCGGGCGGCCTCGTGGGTGGGGTTCAGAACCTTTTCGAACAGGTGAAACATGTGGTTTGGAAACGGCCCTCAATGCAAAACGACGCCGGGCGTGCCAAAGCCGCCGGACGCTCGTCATCTCGGAGGTGATGGTGTTGCACCTAGACGGGCATCGTGACCAGACCGTGGCACGCGGGGGGTCCGCCGGTCACGTCATTGTCATTGCAGGCTCTGGTGGCCGGGTTGCCTTGGGGCCTTCGTGCCGGCGCTCGCTCCGCTGTCATAAAGCTGCAGGCGATTCGGTTTTATTGCAGTTGCATGAAGGGCTTTCTCGTCGATACCATCGGCATGACCGGGGCGGTGCTCACCACGGTGTGCTGGCTCCCGCAGGCGATCAAGGTCGTGCGGTCGCGGGACACCGCGGCGCTCTCCTTGGCCGGCACCGTGGCGTTCACGATCGGGATCGCGCTCTGGCTGATCTACGGCGTGGCGTTGATGGACTGGCCGCTGATCACCTCGGACGCGGTCACGCTGGCGCTGATGGCCGTGATCGTCGCCATGAAGCTCAAGCACGGCTGAGGCGCAGCGGGAAAACACTCCAGGGGAAAGATCCGGTGAACGAAGAGAGCGTGGTCATCCCGTCCGCGGGCCTGAAGCTCGCCGGTGTCGTCGGCATCCCCGACGGCCTGAAACCCGGAGAGCGGCGGCCGGCATTGCTGGTGCTGCACGGCTTCGGCAGCAGCAAGGAATCAGGCAACGTCCTCCAGCCCGTCCGGGTGCTGGGCGACCTCGGCTACGTCACGCTGCGGTTCGACATGCGCGGCTGCGGCGCGAGCGAGGGGGAGCACGGCCGCATCATCTGCCTCGACCAGGTCGAGGACACCAGCAGCGCGGTGTCCGTCCTCGGCCGGCATCCCGCCGTCGATCCCGCCCGCATCGGCGTCATCGGCACGAGCTTCGGGGGCGCCGTCGCGGTCTATGCCGGCGGCGTCGATCACCGCATCGCCGTGGTGATCTCCAACGGCGGCTGGGGAAACGGCGAGCGCAAATTCCGCGGCCAGCACGCGACGCCGGAGGCGTGGGCGAAATTCACCGCGATGCTCGAGGCGGGCCGCGCCCATCGCGCGCGCACCGGGCGCTCGCTGATGGTGCCGCGCTACGACATCGTGCCGATCCCGGCCCATGTGCGCGACACCCTCGCGAGCCAGGCGGTGCAGATGTTTCCGAGCGGCGCCGTCGAGATGTTTCCCGCGGAGACGGCGCAGAGCATGTTCGATTTCCGTGCCGACGACGTCGTCGGCAAGATCGCGCCGCGGCCGCTCCTGCTGCTGCACAGCGCCAGCGACAGCGTGACCCCGACCGAGCAGTCGATCGAGCTGTTCAAGCGCGCCGGGCAGCCGGCGGAGCTGCATCTCTTCAGCGATACCGACCACTTCATGTTCGCCGAAGGCAACGCCCGGGTGTGGGGCGTGTTGCGCGATTGGCTGCGCGATTATTTCCCGGTCGCGGCGAGTTCGTCGGCCGCAGCCGCCATCGCGTGAGGACGGGCAGCTCCGGCGCCCAGCTCGGCACGGTGGGCAAAGCGAACCGCCCACCTCGACCTCACCGCATGGGCACGGCGCAAGCGCGCCTTGCCCCTGACGGGTTCAGCGCACGTCAGTTAATTGCAGACCTGGACCTGCGGGCGCACCCAGGCGCCGCGCCACTGGTCCCACACCGGCGCGCCGGGCGCGTAGTAGCAGGTGGGCGCGGGCGCAACGTACACCGGAGGCGGCGGGGCGTAGACCGGGGCCGGCGCATAATACACCGGCGGAGGCGGCCGCACCGCGGAGCCGATGATGGCGCCGGCGGCCAGGCCGCCGATGATGCCGGCCGCGACCGCGCCGCCGTCTCCGGCGTGCGCCGGGATCGGCGCGGCGAGAAGCGACACGGTCAGGAGCGACGCGCTGAGGAGCAACGCGGTTGGTCTTGCCGCAACGACTGGTTTCATGGTGTCCCCGGATTTGCTTAGTATTTTATCGGAAGTTAACGGGACACTCTTTACGATCGGTAAAGACCGCGACGCGGCGTCGCTTCGGCGGGCGGCCTCCCGAGCCTCACACCAGAAAGCCGTCACACCAGAAACGGGTTGGTCGCACGCTCGCGGCCGATGGTGCTCGCCGGCCCGTGTCCGCAGATGAAGGCGACGTCGTCGCCGAGCGGGATGAGTTTGTCGTTGATCGATTTGATCAACGTCGCATGGTCGCCGCCCGGCAGGTCGGTGCGGCCGATCGACCCCGCAAACAACACGTCGCCGACGATGGCGAAGCGTTCGGCCGGATTGACGAAAGCGACGCTGCCAGGCGAATGGCCGGGACAATGCAGCACGCCGAAGTGCAGCGCGCCGATCGAGACCTCGTCGCCGTCGTCGAGCCAGCGGTCCGGCACCACGTTACGCGCGCTGAACATGCCGAACTTCAAGCCGCTCGCGGCGACGTGGCTGAGCCAGAACTCTTCGGCGCGATGCGGCCCCTCGATCGGCACGCCGAACTCCTCGCGCAGTTCGGCCGCGCCGCCCGCATGGTCGATATGGCCGTGGGTGAGCCAGATCTTCTCCACCGTGACCGCGGCCTCGGCAATCGCCTGGCGCACGCGCGGCAGGTCGCCGCCGGGATCGATCACCACCGCGCGCAAGGTCTGCGTGCACCACAGAAGCGTGCAGTTCTGCTGGAAATCGGTGACCGGAATAATGGCGGCGCGAATATTCTGCATGTCGCGTCTCCCTCACCGGCCGATGAAGCGGGTCGGCAAGGCCCATGCGAAAGGACCGTTCGGGGAGCCCTCGTAGCGCGATCCGGTCGCGGGCAACAGGAGAAACTTCAGCCGGTCAGTCCGGCGCAACATTGGCCGCCTTGATGATCGGCCACCATTTTGCAGCTTCGGCCCGTTGGTAGGTGCCGAGCGCCTCGGGCGTCATCTGGTCGGCCGGAGGGCCGTCGAGGCCGAGGCCCGCGAGCTTTTCGCGCACCGCCGGCTCGCCGAGCGCCGCAACCACGGCGGCGTTGAGCTTGTCGACGATCGGCCTCGGCGTCCCGTGCGGAACCCACATGCCGTTCCACACTTCCATCTGGAATGCCGGCAGCCCGGCTTCGACCACGGTCGGGATGTCCGGGGCCGACGGCAGTCGCGCGGACGCCGTCACCGCGAACGGCTTGATGGTTCCCTGCCGCACCTGCGGCAGGCAGTTCGAGGCCTGGTCGATGATCATGTCGATCTGTCCGGCGACCAGGTCCTGCAGCGCGGGTCCGGTGCCGCGATACGGGACGAACGACACCTGGACGCCGGTCAGGCTCTGCAACAGCAGGCTCGCTATGTGCGAGCCCGAGCCGGCGCCGGCGGTGCCGGCCGCGATCTTGCCGGGGTTCGCCTTGAGGTGGGCGAGCAACTGCTTGAAGTCGGTGGCGGGGAAGTTCTTGCGGGTCACCACGATCATCGGATTGCTGGGCAGCCGCACCAGCGGGTCGAGGTCGTTCAGGAGATCGTATTTCAGCGGATAGATCGCGCCGTTCGCCACGTGGGTGCCGAAATGGCCGATGCTGAGGGTGTAACCATCCGGCGCTGACGAAACGACACGGCCGACCCCGATCGAGCCGCCTGCTCCGGTGACGTTCTCGATCAGCACCGGCTGCCCCATGGCGGCCCGAATGCGCTCGCCGAGCACGCGCGCCAGCACATCGGTCGGGCCGCCGGCCGCGAAGGGGACGACAATGGTGATCGGACGAGTGGGGTAGCTCTGCGCCGCCGCGGGGGACACGCTCGCTCCCGTCAGAACCGCCATTGCCGTCACCATTGCAATGGGTGCCAGGGCGAACGCCGTCACTCGTGCCAGGATCATCGACAACCTCCCTTTTCTGTTTATGGCGGTGAGCTTAGACGTTCGGGCGACCATCCGGAACCGCTGCCGTGTCGCAGGCCCGTTAACCGGATGTTAACCATATTCCACCAGTTTGCCTCGGATAGTAACTTTGGCCGACACAATCAGGACGAACAGCGGCCCAAGTAGCGTCCAATGTTCGCCTCGGGGAAAACTTGATTCGCAACAGGAGGGCGCCATGTTCGCCCAATTCCACTCCGCTCACATCAACTCCGCTCACGTCACCAATGTCGGGTTCGCGGTGTCGCGGCAACGCCGGTCGCCCGTGCTCGCGGAACTCATCGCCACCGTCGCGCTCATCGTCTCGATCGCACTCGTGGCAACGGCGGTCTCGATGGGAATCGCCAACGCCGAAGTTCCGTTCATAGCCTTCTGAGTTGCTTCGCCCCAATGACGACTCGGGTTGCGGCGCGGCGGGAATCCGGCGCCGTCGATCCGTTTGAGCCGGCCGTCAGTCGGTCTATAGTCCGCGCCCCGAATCCGGGGACATCGCGTGGGCCGGCTGAGCGAAATGAACCGAACGTCGATCGAGACCAGGCAGTCCTGGGTGGTGGCGAGCGTTGCGCTCGTCGCCATGGGTTGCTCGTTCGGCGCGCCCTGGGTCGCCGTCGTCGCGCTGAAGGCGATCGCGGCGGAACTCGGCGGCTCGCGTTCGACGCCGGCGCTCGCCGGATCGTTGAGCTGGTTCGGAGTCGGTTTCGGCGGCCTCGTGATGGGACATATCGCCGACCGCATCGGGGTTCGTTGGACCGTGATGTTCGGCGCCGTCATGATCTGCGTCGGGCTCGCAATCTCGTCGCTGGGGGCGCCGTGGCAGCTCTATGTCGGCCACGGGCTGTTCATCGGCTTCCTGGGCAATGGCGGGATCAACGCGCCGCTGTACGTCTATGTGAGCCGCTGGTTCGATCGCCGCCGCGGCTCGGCACTCGCGCTCATTTCCAGCGGCGCCTATCTGGCCGGCGCGGTATGGCCGCCGATCTTCGAGCGGGTGATCGCGGCGATCGGCTGGCGCCAGACCATGTGGTCGTTCGGGCTCCTGGAAATGGTGGTGATCGTCCCGCTGGCCGCGATCTTCCTGCGTCCGCCTCCCGACCTTTCCTACGCGAATTTCGGCGGGTATGCGGACCCCAAGCCCGGACCGGTCCTGGGCTGGCCGTCGAACGTCGTGTTCTCCCTGCTGTGCGTGGCCTCCTTCCTGTGCTGCATGCCGATGGCATTGCCCCAGACTCATCTCATCGCGTTCTGCTCGGACCTCGGCATCCTGCCAAGTCACGGCGCGGCGATGCTCTCGGTGGTGCTCGGCAGCGGATTTCTTTGCCGCCAGCTGTGGGGCTATTTTTCGGACCGAGCGGGAGGGCTCGCGACGCTCGTCGTCTGCTCCGCCGTCCAGGCCATCGCCCTCTCCGCCTTCCTGATGACGCAGGACGAGGTCGGCCTGTTCACGGTGTCGGCCCTGTTCGGGATCGGATTCTCGGGCCTGCTGCCCGCCTATGTGCTCGCCTTGCGGCAATTCTATCCGGTGAGGGATGCGCGTTGGCGGGTGCCGACGCTGCTGCTGTTCAGCGGCTCCGGCATGGCCGCCGGCGCCTGGGTCGGCGGGGCGCTCTACGATGCATTCGGATATTACGGGCCGGCGTTTCTGACTGCGATCATCGCGAATATCTTCAATTTCGCGATCGTGGCGGCGCTCCTGCTGCGCTATCACTCCGGCCCCCATCGCCCGGGCGCTCATAACTCGAACCCGCGCGCGACCCTGAAGCCCGCCTAGATCTGGCGGCTTGGGGCGGCGGGTGCTTTCGGGCGGTCGCCCGACGCGCCGGCCCACCGGGAGATCGCCCCCGCCACCAGAACCGGAATCATCATTGCCATGAGAAACAGGGCGGGCAACACCGGGACAGCGAAGCGGACCGGATTGTTCAGGGGCACCGTCGCGAGCGCGAGGAAAATCAGCAGCAGGCCCGCCGATCACTCGCGCTGCGATCTCGAAAGGGCCTCCGCCGCAAATGCCACGATAAAGCGCTCTGGTTTCCTACCAGCGCGACCGGAAGCTTCTCGTAAAGGGTCGCGTTGATTGCAGCCCCGGAATTCACCAATAGCAACGTGTAACCGTCAAGCACAGACTTCGCGACCGAGGCCATGGCGATATTGGCGCCGGCATCAGGGCGGTCCTCGACAACAAACTGCTGACCCAGCCGCTCTGAGAGCCATTGGGCAATCAGGCGACCAGCCAAGTCGGCGCCCCCGCCTGGAGCAGAGCCGACGATCAAGCGCATCGGCCGCGTCGATAGGCTTCCGCCCTCGTGAGGCGCGAGACGGTCGGAGGGAGGCCGCGCCTCGCAAAGCGCCGCGGCATGGAAGCGTGTCCCTCTCGACCCACGCTCTTTTGAAATCTCCGCAGCGCGGGCTGCGGTGCCCAACGCACGCTGAAAAAACAGCGAAAAAACAGCGAAAGCCGATCCCTGCTGGAGGCATGCAGTTCGCAGGTCGTGAATGCGCGAGGACCATCAGTGCTGGATATATCAATCACCGTTTCGCAAGGGCCCGTTGCATTTCCTCGACAACTTCTCGAAGCATTCGCTGGCCCCGCTCGTACCGCTCATCGATACTGCATTCGACGTGGTACAGTAAATCCAGGCCTTTGAGTTCCTCGACCTCCTCGACTGTAAGTGTATTCCGACGATACCGCATCAACCTGAGCTCCCGCCAGCGAGCACGACGTGCGAGTTCCGCCCGCTCGGCTTCGTCGCAGACCTCGAGCCGGACGTTGTTCGATGCCTGAAGCTTTTGTTCGAGACGCGTGAGGCGCGCCCGGATCCCGCGGCCGATCATGAGTCACCTGTCGTTTGTTCCAAGTTCGCCAGCCTCTTCTCGATGTCCCGAAGCTCGAGCGCGCGAACCACGTTTCCAATGAGCCCCATCACCTCGGCCGCCTCGGTCGGGGTAATCTCGCCAGCGGCACAGGCTTCCAAGATCGCCGACGCCGCTTCGGCAGCGTCTCCGCCGGATTCCATCTTCGGCATCTCGAATGTCACCGGCCGGCCGCGCCGGGGCGGCAGAACACGGTCGAGACAGAGACGCAGCGCGCCCAGGTCGCCCTGCTTCGCCTTCTCGATGACTGTGCGGGTCAAGGCTTCCACTTCACCATCGAGCAGAGCTTCGCACGCGATCGTCGCTTTGTTGCGCGATCCCGGCGGCCGTCCCCGCGGATTGCCACTCCGGCCACGCTCGAACGGACGGCCCCGCTTCGCCGCAACCGCAGGCTGCTCGGGGACCGGATCCTCGAGGGCATCATCGATCTCCATCATGAATCTCCATCTTCGTCTTCCATCATGTCGGCGTCATCACGTTCTGCCAGCTCACGCGCCAGCATCTCCTTGAGTATCTCGATCGTCGCCTCCAACGTGCCGTCTTCAGCCAGATAAACGAGAAATTGCACGTTATAGCGTCCCATTTCCCGCATGATGTACGCAGCGCTTTTTTCCGGAGGTTCTGTGGCCGCCTGCCTTTTGCGATTTTTCACCGGCAACGGCGTACCGCGCCTGCGAGACAATTCGCGGCGAATTCTGACAAATTCCTCCTCGGTCGGGACGGCGCCAAGCATCGTACCCGCCAGTACTCGTTTACGTAGGGCTGCTGGGGTACTCGGCCGCGAGATCAATTCCAGGACACCCGGAGGCAAAAGCGCAAGGCTTGCGTATTTGGCAACGAGCTTGGCGGCTTTCATGTAGTTCTGGGCGGTGCGGATGCTGAAGCCGCACTCCGCGCCCACCCACGCGGTGAAACGGCCGTGTCCCAGGACTCTCTTTGCAGCGATCAACTCCCGTCCGATCTCGACAATGGACGCCACGGCCGTTTGCGCGTGCCGTCGGATGGTCGCGGCCCGCTGTCGAATCACCTCGGCCTGGGTCGCAGGTAGCGTCGCATAATCGAAGGAACCTTCGGTCATGCGGAAGGGCGCGTCTTCGTGATCGAGACCAGAAGCGACCTTCACCGGGGCGAGTGCGCAGCTCGCTTTCGCCTCGACACCCATACTGCTTTTCAACATCGCGCTTTCCTCTGGAGGCCCCCCAGCGCGTGTGCCTACTCGTCATCTACGCCGAATGAATCGGCACCTATAAGGGAGTTACCTGACGGCTCAAAGTCAAGCGGCCAAACCAGAGAATAAGGTTTTGTCTGGCAGTTTCTTTACGAATTTTTCTGCCAATGGTGCATTATGCCCCATTAATCGCGCCAAACACCGGTCGCAGCCAGTTACTTCCATGTATAGGAACCCAATTTTAGGTTCGCCACTGTCGGGTCGCCTGGTGCTTGATATGTTCTCGAACGTGGCCCCGCTCGGTATGGGCATCTTGCGGAGCGTCGGCTCCAATCGGTGAGCCTTACGCATGCCCGGGCTGCACCCACCGGGCGGCGCTCTTGTCGGGCAACGCGCGCCTTCCCTTCGCTACAACCCGCCCTCGGCTTTCCCTTGCAGCATTCCCTTGGCGACTCATCGGTCTGCGGATCGTCGAGCTCTTGCAGCTGCCGCGGTCTTGGTACGCCGAGAGGAGGCCGCGGACCAATCGTGGGTCGGAGAGATCCCATTGATTGGCATAAAGATCTTCGCGCGAGCAAAGCGGGCCCTGCAAGCAGAACACCGGTTGAGGAAAATCGTGTCTTGTAGCTGGAGGACCAGGGTCTCGCAAAGGCTGGAGGGGCCGCGATCCGTCCCATTAGCGAGCTGCAAGGTCATCCAACTCCAGACCCGTCTTGCAGGCCGACGAATGCACCGGTAGCTACCGGCAGTCGGCACGAATTCGTCGGCCGTCGGCGCCGCTCGCGTCCTCGTGAAACGGATACGACCCCGGCGAGTTCTGCAGATGGCAAAGCTTTGCCGTAGCTACCGTGTGCAACATCGCCCCGACCCGGTCGTGCGCCGCCGCGCCCACCTGCGTGGCTACCGACATTCGATCGGCCACGTGGGCCTAAACCTTACTTTTCCGCCTTTGCAGAGGTCATCCAAACCTGACCGGTCTTGCAAGCCGCCGAACTGCCCGGTAGCTACCTCCGTTGGACACCCGTGCAACGCCCTCGACCGCGCCATCCCGCCTTTGCAACGGTGCATCCAGCCCCGACCAGTCTTGCACGCCACCGAGCCTCGGGCGTCGCTACCATCAGCGGCCACAAATTGTCGGCTTATCCGCAGCCCTTGCGATCAGTCGGCGCCGATCCATCCTGCAGGCCGCTGACCCCCAGGGTATCATCGGTGGCTCCGATTCGACGACGAGTCCGGGATGCCGGAACGAGTGGTTCTGACCGCTGTTGCCGACCGCCGACTTGGCGCAGCTGCCACGGGCCGCTACGATTGCCGCTCCAGGTCGCTTGGACCGCGGCGTGGCCAGCGTCTTCTCGGCCATGCGGCGCGGCTGCGTGAAGCCGGGCGATAACTCCTTTGCGCAGCTTGGGAATGGGAATCTCGACCGCGCCGGCGCGGGCCTCCTGACCACGTTCTAGTATCCGTTTGTGTGGAGCGAGGCGGTCGGCGCTTTCCCCGCTAGAGCCGGCGCCGATCTGGCCTTCGACCTCCACCTCCATCAGCCGTTGGGCGGCACTTATCAGGTCGCGCGTCGTGCGCTCGCAACGTCGCAGCGCCCTTACATTTCGAAGATGGGGATATCGAGGGCACGTGCTGCTGTGATCTGCTGCTCGTCGAAGCTCGCGAGTGCGATCGTCTGGCCACGCTTTTGCAAAAATAGGATCGAAGCCAAGTGCAAAGCGTTGCGCGTATGCACCGCGGTGGGAAAG
>CAWAEZ010000006.1:0-113022 GCA_963781195.1 uncultured Alphaproteobacteria bacterium
TGCCGTATCGGAGGGAAGAAACTACCTCGAAGTGTGCTACGGCGCGGCGCTTTCCGGCAACGCCGACGCCGCTGAGGTCTCGCGTCTCATAGCCGAAGTTGCGAGCGGTAAAACAGCAACGGCCTCAACGGACTATCCATGCGGCCCGCCCACTGATGAAGGCTGGTTTTCCGTGAGCATAACTCGTCTTGCGAGTCCCGGTCCCATCAGGATTATTATCGAGCACGAAAATGTCACGGACAGAGCAAGAAGCGCCAGGAGAATTGAGTATTTGGCGACCCACGACGATTTGACCGGTCTTCCTAATCGCAGTCTACTTGCAGATCGAATGCGGGAGGCGCGTGAGTACGCGGATGTAACTGGACGTGGTATGGCTCTCTTATTTTTTGATTTGGATAATTTCAAATATTTGAACGACGCCTTCGGTCATGCCTTTGGTGATGCTATTTTGGCGTCATTTGCTCTGGGAGATTTGCGCCCTAACACGAATCCACGACACAGTTGCACGCATTGGAGGAGATGAGTTTGTGGTCTTGTTGCCCGACCTCGGAGATGCTGCACTGGAAAGCGAGAAGGTGGCTAGCGGCTTAGTGCGACATTTCGAGTCGCCGCTGCAGATCCGGGATCGCGAGGTGTTTGTTGCGCCTAGCATTGGTATCAGTCTTTATCCGCGTGATGCTAGCAGTTTGGACGAGCTCCTAACACACGCCGATGAGGCTATGTATCGAGCCAAAAAGAGGGTGGCGGCGCCTTCCACTTCTATTCGGCGGACATGAGCGCGAGGGCGGCGGAGCGTCTTCTGGTGGAGAGCGAGCTGCGGCGTGCTCTGCGTCGCGGACAATTTGAGCTTTATTATCAACCGCAGGTGTTGATCGCCACAAACGAAATGGTAGGCATGGAAGCGCTGATCGATGGTCGCACCCAGAACTCGGAATGGTGCCCCCGTACCGATTTATCCCAATTGCCGAGGAGACCGGGCTGATTGGACCGATCGGTCGCGCGGTGCTCAGATCCGCTTGCGTGCAAAACCGGGCGTGGGAGAGGGCCGGCTATAGCGTGGTGCCAGTTGCGGTTAACGTTTCGACGTTGGAAACTCAGTCACCCCAATTTCGTGACCACCGTTAAGGAGGTCCTATTGGAGACCGGGCTTGATCCGCGGCTGCTTGAACTGGAGATTACGGAACGCATGATGATGGAAAAGTCGGCGCCGGCGGTCGAGAGACTGCGCGAACTGAAGAGTATTGGCGTCGGCTTGTCGATTGATGACTTTGGCACGGGCTATTCGAACCTTTCCTGCCTCAAGACATTTCCGTTTGACCGCTTGAAGATCGATCGTTCCTTCGTTGAGGGAATACCCCATGACCCGGACGCAAAGTCAATCATACGCGCCGTGATCGCTTTGGGCGATAATTTGGGCCTCGGTGTCATTGCGGAAGGGGTCGAGACTGCCGCTCAGGCCGCCTATTTGGCGAGTATCGGCTGCAAGGAGGCCCAGGAATTCCTTTATGGGTTGCCTCTCACAGTTTCCGAAATGGCGAGCAGGCTCAGGGGTTCCAGCGGATCGACTAAGATCACCAGCTTGGATGACTTTTTTGCGTGGTGAGAGCCGGGCGGCCAAAGATCCGTCGATCCAAGACGGCCGCGTGAGTGAGCTCGCCGTCACGACCGTATTGGGCACCGCGCAGCCAGAGGCGCAGCCCTTTCCTTCTACGCGGCGTAACGCCCTCATATTCTCGATGTCTTTGAGAGTGGTATATTCCATGCTCGCCACCCGCTCGAGATGAACGATCACAGGCGGTCGATTGTAAGCGGTGTCGCGACCGCGCGAGCGCTGGCGGCAGCGCTGGTCGCCATAGGCGGGGATCAAGCCGCGAGGCAAACTCGTTCTGCTCGGCCCAGGCCCACGGCAGCAGTTCGTCGAGTTTCTGCACAGGCCAGCCATTGACGAGCTTGGCGAGGATGTCGGCGAAATAAGCCTGAGGGTCGATGCCGTGGATCTTTGCGGTCTCGATCAGCGATGCGAGACATGCCCAGTTGACTGCGCCCTTGTCGTGACCGGCGAATAGACTATTTTTTCGATTTAATGCAATCGGGCGCATCGTGCGCTCGACACTATTGGTATCCATCTCGATACGGCCGTCGTCGAGGAAGCGCACCAGGCCGTCCCAGCGGGTCAAGCCGTAGCGGATCGCTTCGGCAATGGTGCTCTTTTCCGAGACCGCGATCAGCCTGGCCTCGAGCCAAGCCTTGAGCTTTTCGACCAACGGTTTCGTCTCGGCCTGCCGGACGGCGCGGCGCTCCTCGGCGCTGCGGCCGCGGATCCGGCTCTCGATGGCATAGAGCGCCGCGATCCGTTCCAACGCCTCGTGGGCGATCGGAGCCGGACCGTCTTTGTCGATGTCGAAGAAGTAGCGCCTCCAGTGCAGCCAGCAATATGCACTCCGAACCGCGGGGCTTCATTTGGAGAATATTGAGCAGGTGTAAGCAAAGAAAATGCCACGCCGACGTGGAACCGACGGTTGCTGGGGCGCACGGGCGACTGTTACCGATTGCGCCAGCGATTCTCCCCCTCCTCCTCGATCGGGATAGCTCAACGCCACCATTCGGCTACCATGAATTACCGGACGCTGCGTGGTCTGTTTTGCACAGCCTCGGGTCGTCATCCAGGGCATGCTCGGTCGCAGAGGGGGGCGGGGCATCGGAGAGTTGCCATGGATGATGATGCGCGACGCTACCGGGCGAACGCGGCCGAATGCTTCTCGGCGGCCCAGCGATGCGAACCGTCCTATCGTGGTCTGACCCTCGCCATCGCCGCCACTTGGACCTCGCTGGCGCTCCAGCAGGGAGACGGTATGGTGGATGAGCTTCTCGCGATCTGGAGCAGGGCCAGCCCTGCGACATTGCCGGACAGAAGTCGCCAGCGTTTCCGATATCCTTCCGACCTCTACCGTCCATCATTTCCCGCTTCGGCACGCGGAATCATTGCCCTGTCAGAGCAGCTTTGCCGCGCTGTCCCGCGGAGTTGTACGACCCATGCCCAGCCCCATGAAGGAATGGCAATGTCCGCATTCGATGCGTTTTCGAGAGCCCTTGTCTTTTTGATGTGTGGAGTGGCCATTACCTCGATCGCCGTGACTGGCTATCAGGCCGCCCACGTCTTTGGCATGTTTTGGTGATTGATCCGTCATGGATCTTTCACGATCTAAAGAGGAGACAGAACATGAAAATTGGAAGCCCGCTTTCGATTGCGCTCTTATCGGGGCTCTCGGTCGCTGCGTGGACATCATTCGCGTCAGCGCAACCCGCAGGATATGCGGCTGCCCGCGCAAAGTGCCGAGCTCAGGTCCATAGTCAATATCCGACCGCCATCGACAGCGAAGGCGCGGAGCAGTCGGCAAAGGCATTCAGGCCTGCCTGTTTCGCCTCGGCTACCGACCGTGAGAGGTTCCGCACAGCCCCACGACGCTCGCGATACCAACTCTCTCGCCCTATCATCGCGGGGCTGCCTGAATTCTTCACCTCAACCCAGTCCTTCGAGGCCCCTGATCGGTAGGGCGCTGCCATCAGTTTCGCCTGACCGCCTTGCGCTCGCCGAGCGACAGCGGCCGCAGTAGGCGCTGCCCGTGACCCGTTCAGCTTTCGACGAAGGCCTGCAATTCCTTGATCAACTTCTCGGCGTGAAACGGCTTTGCGAAAAAGCGGCTGTTCCTTGGAAGGTCGTCTTGGGCTAATTCCGCACGTCCGGACACGACCACAATCTTAATCGGCGGCCAGCGGTGCCGCACGGCGTGCGCCAGCTTCAATCCGTCCATCGAGCCCGGCATATGAAGGTCCGTGAAAAGCAGTGTGATATCGGAGCGTCCCTCCAATATCGCGATCGCGGCATCGGCATCCTTGGCCGCGATCGCCACGAAACCTGCATCTTCAACGATGTTGATGACGTGCATGCGGACCAGGGGTTCGTCGTCAACTACCAAAACGGTAGGCCGAGATAAGAATCTGCAGCGGTCATAACACGACGGTTCTTTCAGTGAGGTCCCGCTCGGCTGAAGCGGCAGCTGAGATTCGAATGTGCACGTTAGCCCTTCCGGTCGGTAATCGATCTTGAAGGCGCCTTCGAAGTCTGCCGTTAGGGTTCCCTCGATCAGGCGAGATCCAGATCCGCGACGAGTCGGAGGCGTCACGACTGGCCCACCAGCTTCCCGCCACTCGAAGGGAATGTGCGTTTTCTTCCCTGCGGCGCGACAATCCCATATCACGTGTAACGTTCCCCCTGGCACCGACAGTGACCCGTATTTCGTGGCGTTCGTCGACAACTCGTGCAGTGACAGCGCCAGCGAGAGCGCCTGCTTTGAAATGAATTCCACTTCAGGTCCGCCCACGCGAATTCTTCCTCCCCGGTTCGATACGGCGCCAATGCACCTTCCACGACCGTTGCCATCGAGGCGCCAGACCAACTTGATGCGGTGAGAAGGCCGTCAGCCTGGCTGAGCGCAAAAAGACGGGCATCAAAATTGTTTCGTGCCTCTTCCTTGGTGGCGGTCCAAAACGCTGGTCTGCAATCGCCGCCACCATCGCCATGGTGTTCTTGATGCGATGCTCTAGCTCGCCAGCAAGAAGCTTCAGTGCGCCTCACTCGCCTTCTGCCGTTCGACGTCGGTGTTAGTACCGATCCACCGTACGGTGGTCCCGAAACTATCCTTGATCGAACTGCGCGCGCAATGTGCCATCGGTAGGCGCCGTCGGCCCGCCGCAATCGAAATTCGGTTTCATACATTGTCGAAGACGATAGCGCCTCCGCCCATCTAGTGGACGCTGCATCGATGTCATCCAGATGCACCATCTGCGCCCATTTGCTTCCGGCCAGGTCTTCGAACAGAAGGCCGGCATAGCTAAGAACTTGATCGTTTAGCCAGTCGAGCTGTCCATCCGGCGTGGCTGACCAAACCTGATTGGGCATGGCTTGTGCGAACGTCTGAAGCGCGCCTCACTCTCCCGCTGAGCCTCGGCGGCAGCTCGGCTCTCGGTGATGTCGCGCGAGACCGCCAGAACCCTATGCGGCTCGCCGTCCGCATCCCGCACCAGCGTGACGGTCACGTCCCACCATTTCGGGGTCCGGCCATCGTGGTCGCAAATCCTTGGAAGTGACCAACATTGCCAGCACGCGCCGCCTCGATTGCTGCCCTTGCGTCGACGTTCCCCTGATCTCTCCAAAAGTTCGGCCACGGGCATCCCCGGATCGCGCCAAAGTCGGCCACTTCCATGAGCCGCTGGGCCCCTTCCGTCATGAAAAGGAGATTGCCCTCGAGGTCGAGAATCTTGATGCAGTCGCCGGACGAAGCGAGGAGCGCAAGAAGAAGCGAGTCCGCGTGAGCGCCCGCGATCGCATCCGAGGTCCGATCGACCAACATGAAATGTCTTTCTGTGCTCGCACAGGCAAACGTCTTCTGAACGGCACCTATTCCGCAGACAACACAGGCATCCTTGCACAGTTCCGAGGTACGGCCGCAATCATCCGGCGTCAAGAAATCCGATATCGCGGTCTGCCGACGAGACGCCGACCGCGGGACAAAGCGGTTCGTCGACCGGCACGCCGATGTGGAGCAGCGAGCGCTGGCCTCATAGATGTGGCGCGAAGAAATCGTGGTCGGCCGCAAGAAGGCCTGAGCCGCGGACGCGGTGGGAACCGAAGATCAATTGTCAAGGATGCGGCGAACCGCGGCGGTGCGCTTAGAACGACGCTGGCCCGTACGAATCCAAACCAAGGGTCGAGTGACACGCGCCCGTCCCTCGACGCCTCTGCCACTCTGAGTCGAGCTGTCGCGGGCGGTTGCTGAGTTTCGCGACGCCTCCTGGCCTCTCCCCTCAAGCCTTCTCAAGAAAGGCCGGGGCGACCCAGGGTGAGCTTCCGTCGGAGAGCGAGCGACGCGCCCGGGCGGCCCGTGGGGGGCTTCTGATCGCTCGCCACACAAGAGGAAGGCCCGGGGCTCAGCCGGGGCCTTCCATGCGAGACTAAGATGCGGCCGCTCAGAACAGCTTGTAGTTAAGGCCGACGCGCGCAATATTGTCGCGCTCTTTGGCGCTGCTCGTCAGTGTGCTTTTGTTTGCTCCGTAGGGGTAGCCGATCGTCTCTGTGCGGCTGCCGAGATCGACGTAAAGGTATTCTGCCTTCACGCTCCAGGCCGGGGCAAAGCGCCATTCGATGCCAGCACCGAGCGTCCAACCAGTCGACATGCCGGTGGAGGTGAACGCCACATTCGCCGGAGGCGCGAAGGTCGGGCCGACCAGGGAAGAGCCGACTTTCGTTTCGCCGTAGGCAAGACCGCCCGTCGCGTACCATAGCAGGGCAGGGCTCGACAGGAAACCAACACGGCCGCGAACCGTGCCGAGCGAGTCGAGACCATTGGTGAACGTGGTGGTGACCGGCACGAACACACCGCCGGTGTGGCTGAAGGCCGTCGTGCTGGACGAGTTGGCGAGCCCGTCGAAGTCGGCTTCGATACTCCATACCCAATTTGCAGTCTGCCAATTGTAGCCGACCTGACCACCGCCGATGAACCCGCTGTGGTTCGTTCCGACCGATGCCGGGATGAAGCCGAGCGCCAGTGCCGTACCTAGACCACCAATGCCGGTGTCCGTGCCGGTATTCGTCACATTGTCACCCGAAGAACCGGCCCAGCCGACGTTCGCGCCGATGTAGAGACCCGTCCAACTCCAAAACGGTGCGGGCGCAGGCGTCGGCGCTTTGTATACCGGCGCCAGATCGGCTGCCATCGCGGGCAGTGCCAGCATGCCGAACGCTGCCGTCGTCAAAAAAAACTTCTTCATAGGAACCATCCCCAATGACGTCGCTAATCTACGCAAACCGGCAGGCAGAGTCTGTGACTTACATGCACATAGCAGTCTAATGTGCGTGTGATGATGCCCCAACTCTTATCTGATCGGACGGGATTCTGGCTGTTGCTGATGCCCTATTGGGCGGTGTGGCGGCGGTCCGCGGGATGGTACCGCGGCAGCGCAGCGGACCGCCGTGCTGAGCGGCGTAGATGATTAGCCGAGCACGGCGACCCCGTTACTGTTCCCGGCTGGCCGCCGGCTACGGCAGGGCCACTTTAGGCTTTCGGCCGACTCAATTGGTTCCGGAGCGGCGGCCGGTTTTCAAACCGACCCGCAGGATGCGTAGGATAGCGGCGCGCTGAGGTGGTCGACCGACAGCGCCGGAAGAATGACGTAAGTCGACGTAGACCCGTTCACCGACGGGCGAACGCCGGCAAATGTGCGATGGGACGGGTTCCCGACACCAGAAAAAAGGGAGCCGAGTCGGGCTCCCCTGAGTTTTGCGACACAGATCGGCTCCTCGTTGCCGGCATGCCACGTTGAGGCACGCCGCTACCAACGCGGTCCCGGCCGCCAGGTTTCTTCCTCCTTCATCCACTCCGCCGTTAAGCACCTCTCAACCAAGGTCACCCATGCTCGGGCACAAGGCGACGCCGCCCTTGTGCTGTGTTCGGCTTCGCCCCGATATGTCAAAACTGCGGTCCCGGCCGGGCATGCGTCCGGCCGGGAACTCGCGATCATCGCGGGTGCTGCTTTGAATTTCTTGTTTGGCTTCACGGCCGTGTCGACGCCGATTTTGATCTACGTCAGATGGCTCGCGTTTCAGCTTGTCTGACCAAGCATTGCGGCCCGCCGCTCGCACACGTGTTCTGATGTTCGGAATTCTTCAGGTGCGACTCGCCCGAGAAGACGTAGCGTGGAACCGCTCTTTCCCCAAAGAGCAGGACCCGGCCTTGGCACCCCCCAACACCCCGTCGAGGTCGGGACCATTGTTGTTCAGGTATCGTGGCGTTCCCGGTGCGCAATTGTGAAGCTAGACGGAACCCCAGCTTCCTCTTATCCCCGAACGCTGGAACACACGATGGACGGACCACGAACAGCGCTATGGGCCTCTACAGGCGCGGAACCATCTGGTGACGGCGAGCATTATGATGTTCGTGCGGATCGGCCAATCCCCCGCCCTTTTGCCCCCCATCGATCCGCCCCGCCCCGGCGCCCCAATGCCGGGGCTTTTTTGCGTGCGCCGTAGCCCGCCACCGCGGGACGGCTTCCGCGCTGAATTTCCTCACAGAATGTGTTGACTCGACCGATTCCGAGCAAGGGCAGACAAAGACCCGCGGCTAAAAAGGAATCGAGCGATCATGAACGACCGAAATACTCGCTTTCCTTGGCCTTGAACACGCCCGCACGAAGATCGCGATCTGGCCGACGACTACAATCAGCGGCGACCACACTCGGCGTTCGGCTATCTCACCCCGGCGGCCTATGCCGCCAATCTCTCCGCAACGTGCGACGGGCTGCGCACCCGACCTCCTCCGCCGCTCGAACGTTGCTCGCCCGCGCCCAACGGCGTAAACACTGCCGAGGCTCTAATCGCCCCTGATGAAAGTTCAGAGGCACGTCACTTCGTGGCGTACACCACCGACAACATGCGCGGCGGTATGCGATGTTCGCACCTTGGTCACATGCCTGTCGATGAACCCTTCGGATAAGGCGAAGAAAGCAGCAAACTGGGACACCATTTTCGGCGCAGAGGCACAAAAGCCACATTTTTCGTGCATCTGCACCTCATCAGACAGATGTGCCTAATCAAGAGAGAAAGAGAGAGACTTTATGAGCAAGACAATAGTTCTCGTCGCCTTCTTGGCCGCCGCAACCCTCCCTTCGATAACACACGCCCAGGGTACGGTTCGAGGCGCCGAAGAAGGGGCGCGGGAGGGCTATCGACAGGGAGGACCTGTTGGGGAAATACTCGGAGGGACAGTTGGAGCCGTTACAGGCACCATTGGCGGTATCCTGGGCGTAGAGGAGCGACCCCGGTTTCGGGAGTACGTTATACGTGAGGGCCGCCCTTCACATCAATATGGGGGGGATTTCCGTGTGGGCGCATTATTGCCCGATCGAGATATCGCATATTACGAAGTACCCGCGGAGTTTAAAGCGTCTCAATACCGCTACACTGTAGTAAATGGGCATGCCGTACTGGTCGACCCCGGCACTCGTCGCGTCGTCGAAATCCTCGATTGAGCAGTACCGGCGTTTACCCGCTTGGCGAATGACTGCGATGGCCGTTCATGCCCGTCGCGATCAAGCGAGCGTTGGAGTCGAAGTTGATGGCGGCCCAAAGAACGAAAACAATCGGAAGGCCACCATCGAGGAAATTCCCCGATGGTGGGAAAGGCCGTGCCGCCGACGAGTTGAAGCACGGGAGATGCGGCGCGAGGGAGGCGCGAATGCGGGGGACGGATGCACGGTTCAGGGGAACTGTTCTCCTATGTGGACCTTGAGACGCGGGAGCCTGCGAAACACCCGTTGCGGCTGGTTCGCAGAGTGGTGAACGACGTCCTGGCGGTGCTCGACGGCGATTCACGAGATCAAATACGACGGCTACCGGCTGCAGCCCCAGGGCTGCAGCCGCTGATCAATCACCGCGGCTTCTTGGCGCGCCCTTTTGTATCACCCTGAACCGCGGTGGAGGGCGGCGAGAGAAAAGCATCGAACCGCTCCTGCACGATCGCGTAGCATTCGCATGAAGCCTTCTCCAGGCCGGCGCGGTCGATGACCTGGATTGTGCCCCGCCGGTAGCTTATGAGGCCGGCCGCCTGCATGGACTGCGCCGCGAGAGTCACTGATTTTCGGTTGGCGCCCAAGATGTGCGACAGGAATTCATGAGTGTAGGGCAAAACCTCGCCTTCGGCCCGGTCATGCATCATCAGCAGCCATCGGCACATTCGCTCTTCAGTCGTATGTAGAGCATTACACGCCACCGTCTGCTGCACCTGCGACAGTAGCGTCTCCGAATAGCTGACAAAGAGATTGCGCACGTGCTCGCTGTTCCTGAATTCGGCTTGTAGCAATTCGATCGGGCACCGGTGCATCGCGCCCTCAAGCTGCACGATGCACCGGTTGAACGAGACCCGGCTGTACATCGCGGCGAAGAGACCGAATGCTCCCTCGCTTCCTATGTTGGCAGTCTCGATCGCGGCTCCGTTCTCGAGAACCGTCAAAAGCGAGAGCACGGCTCCTTCCGGAAAATAGGCGTGCTTCAACAGCCCTCCCGCGTCGCACACCCAAGCGCCGAGCTTGAACTCGACCGGCTCCAGGTGCCGCTGGATGCGTCTCCAAGTGGCGGGCTGGAGCGCGCCGAGCAGGCGATTGCGGTGCGCCATAGGATCTTTTTGAACCTCGGTCATCATCGTCCGCTATGTGAAATCAGATATTCCAGCAGATTTTCGTTCCGCCGTCTGAGCAAAAAGGTTCATTCGGTCGGGCACTCAAACCGTGCGGTCTTCCCAACGTTCCGCCAGCAATCGCAACTCGGAGATCAGCGTTTCGGTATGGAACGGTTTGCCGAAGAAACAACTATCGGAAGGCAAATCGGCCTGGGACAGCTGCGTTTGGCCGGAGACCACAATGATGCGGATCGGGGGCCAGCGACGACGTACCGCATGGGCCAGTTTCACTCCGTCCATGCTGCCCGGCATATTGACGTCCGTCAGAACAAGAGCGATGTCGGAGCGGCCTTCCAAAATGGCGACAGCTTCGTCCGCGTTGCCGGCCTCGATCGTCGCGAAGCCTGCTTCCTCGGCGATGTTGATCGCAAGCATACGCATCAGCGGGTCGTCATCGACGACCAGCACGACCGGCGAAGGCGGATTTGGCGAGGCCATCGATTAATCAATCGGAGCGCCGGGGGCTGATGCATCCTCTACCCCGGCCCGGCAGGCGCGATCGTTCCAAAACCTCGTCATCAATGTCACCTGAATTCTGGATTTAAAGTTGCACGCCACATCTGCATGAGGTCCGACGCCAGGCGCAGGCACTCCAACTCCGCATTGCGACACCTGTCCGATGACACGAAACACCTCCCTGCGGCGAAGGTGACTCTCGCACGCCTTTGGCGGCCTGTCGGTGGTGAGCGCCACATAAGGCAATGGCACGGAGAGGTCGAGATTACTCCATGCGCAGCATCGTTCCCCTTATGCGCCGCGAGTGCCTTCCGAGATGAGCGGTCCTTGCCAGGGAACGCTTTGCCCAGGTTTCCACGAACACGTCGAATGCCCCGAGCGCTCCTTTCTCGGCCATCCAGATTTCTTGGAGCGCCCGCTTGGCTTTCGCGTGTTGGCTCTTCGGCAGCTTGTTCAAGACATTGGACCGCTCTGTACAGTCATTGTTCTTGCGTCTCTGTGGCGTAGGCCACCAACACGACAGCTGCTTTTGTGCAATCCGAAGAGGGAGCAGGGCAGAAGGTGCCATGGAAGCGTGGCGGAAGACCCGTCGGTTTTTGCAGTAGGTCTGGCGCTCGGACTGGATCATCAGACCGTCCAGCGTTGCGTCGAGCGCGCCGTGCCGAAGGCTCGATGGCTGCGCTCGACGATCGCCCTCGCCCCAGAGCCTGACTCGCGGGTCAGCCTACGCACCGCTCCGAATCTCCATCAGATGAGCCTTTTTTCTGCGTTCGGACAACAGCGCGTCCGGTCTCTGCAAGAAACTTTCGCGCCACTTCGGCCTCGAGGAGCCGATCGCGATTCTTCGTGAACACCGTCGGTACCCACACCGGATCATTCGAGCCCCGAGACCGACAAACCACCAATAGCGCAGGTTGTAATCCAATTGCTCCATGAGCTGCGGTTCGAGCGAGCCCTCAGCGACGAGTGAGACGAGTGAGACGAGATCTGGCGCGAATTCTTCTTCCGGGCCCGAGGCGAATAAATGAACGCTTGGATCCGCGCATTATTGGCGGCAAATCGCGGAACGAGATCGTCGTCGGCTCACCCGACGAGTTGCGAAAGATGACCAACATGCGCGCGGAGCCAGTTCTTGATCGCCGCGGCAAGCGAAAGCGCCGTGGTCGCGGCTCCCGACGACACCGGTGACGCGCGCACCAGATCGCACGGCAAGTTGTACCTCTAGATTGCCCACTCAGCCTCCCGCCCCGGTGATGACGATTTTCCCTAAGAGAGGCGCGCCGTGACGCAACGTACGCAGTGCCGTGATGGTGGCTACCGGCAGCGCAGCGGCTTGCGTGAAACGGCTCTCAGTGCCACGCGAAAAGGGCATCGTTGCGATCGCGCCACACAGTATCTGAAAGCCACAGGTATTTTTGGTCAGGCATTAGCGGTATTTTCTTGATTGCATCATGACCGATCGCAATGAAGAAGCTATCACGTTCCGGCGACACTTTCAGGGAACGGATCGGGACAACAATGCTGTCTTTGCCGGGGGTGAAAAATCCGCCGGATGCAACAATGGCATAGTCTCGACGATCCTTTGTACCAAAAACTATGTTTCTGACCTCACCAATGATCTTGTCGTCAGAACTTCGCACCTCGGCGCCGATAATCTCGTCCGCCCTTAGGCCGGGCGCGAGACTATCTATACTCTCCAGCGGCTTCGCACCTTTCTCGCCACGACGTCCGACCGTCGCACCTCTGCGGACCATAGGTTGGCCAGCAGTCATTTGTTTCTCGGCGTCCTCTTCGTCGTTGCCCCCCAGCATGCTCATATTGGGTTCCGCGATTAGCTCGCGGATGCTGTCGAGAAGTCGCTCGCACTCCTCCGTGCGGCCGTAAGACCATAGGGTAATCGCTGCGTCGCGCAGGCGACGAAGATCGCGGACACTCTGGCGATTAGCGGGCCCTCGGAACTTCGGGTTGTGAAGAATTGCCTCCTCGAGTTTTGCATCGCCGATCTGACACTCAGCCCAGGCCGAATTAGCTCCCAAAGCGACTCCGAACCATCAAGCAAGAGCCGCCACGCCTCTCGGCGGAATTGCCCTCCACGACTGACGCCACGTCTCAGCTAACGATGTTTTTGATTCCGTAGGATTTGAAACCCCCATATAGCGGAACGCGTAGGCCTCGCAGTGGTTCCCATCAATTCTCACCCACGCACCGTATCGGCAGTGCGCGACTGCGTCGGCGACAAGATCAAAGGCCTGCGGGATGGTTGTCGTGGCTGCCGCTGACCAGCTGGTCGAGGAATGCCCTCGGATTGCGGAGCGTTTGAACACGAACGGGCAACCTGGCTCGGGTTCGCCAATCGACCACCTACCATCGTTCATCGTCATCTCATGGCTTATGCTGAATTACCTGGATCGGGGCCTTTTTCATGCGACTGCCCGCCTCGAGAGGCCTCGGCAGCGGCAATGGAATAGTGCTCGCTACGGATCGCTGGACGTCACCGGCCTGGGGCGGACGGTCGCGAACATCCCATTGACAGATGCGATAACCGCTGTGGCGCTCGGCAAGGTCGATATGGATGTGGTCCTCATGGTACCCGTCTGAACCTGGACCGAGTACGGTCGTGAAGCGCGCGCAGACCGAAGCTCTCATCGCAAGGCGAAAGTCCTTGGATACATCAGGGTCGGTAGGCCGCAGGACTTGACCACTTTTGAAGCGGATGGCGTGGACGTCGAGGGCGTTCGCCCGTCCGTGCTCGCTCAATTTGGCACCGGCAATACCATTCTGGCCGCGGCAGTCGAAGGAATTGAAATTTTCGATCCCGGTGAGGACGGATCCAACGGCCGTGGCTCCGCGAACCAGATCTTCGCGAACCCACTCGACGATCGCTTCTGCCGTCTCGCAGCGGAGCGTTGCGGCCGGTGAAATCTCAATGGATGAATTGTCCTTGGTAATGACCCTCTTCAGAGAGACGATATCGGGCCCGCCGCACTCGCCTGGACCGGCGATTGCGCCAAGGGGTTGAAACACCGCGCGATCGGGAGTGAGGCGAAGCAAGCAGGCGGTGGGTGTCCCTCGTGGTGCCACGTCCGGCTCACCGGCGGCTTCGGAATGGGAACTCGAGGGATTCTGGTGAGGCAACGGAGCCATTTCCGCCGCCGCCCGTCCTCCCATCATCACGACTGCCACAACCACGATCTGGAGCTTCACAGGCAATGCATCGGAAAATATCGCGGTTTTTTCAAGGTCTCTAGTTTTGCGGTATGTTTCGTCTTTCCTGTGCAGCGGTGATGCCCCTCAGAGCCCAAAGCACTCCGGATTCATCACGCCGACGCGCAGGTTTCATTTATTCTGCCGCTCAGTGGAACTCGCTCGGTCGTCACAATGGCAACAAATATTTTGGAGATTGGACTATAGAAACCGAGGGGCCTTTTCGGGAATGATGGAACTTTTAGCACGTGCTGCCGTCCAGCAAAGCGAAGATGAACTGACATTCGGATGCGATCCCGTGGCTATGCCGCTGTCCCCTGTATGAGGCTCACGGGTCCGGACTGCATCCGACTGCGCACGGCTGGCGCGATTTTGATTGCCTTGACGGTCGCCGGCTGTGCGTCACGCCCCGGTCCCGGTGTCCTCCGGCCTATCAATTACAGCGCGCCCGGTACCAAACTCGTTACAGTCTATGTCGCTACTACGAGGGAACGCGCCGCATCCGGTGAAAACGGATTCACCTCGGGGCGTTCCTCCGCGTTGAACTTGATGAAATATACGATTTCCATTCCCCCGATCCATAAACAGCTCGAAATCGAATGGCCCCAAAACGGGGCGGTAAACCCGGCCGAGAGCTTTGCCATAGTCAACCAAGACAACTTGACCGAAAACGACTTTAAAATCGCAGTTCAATCCAGCCCCACGGGGTCGAAAGCGAAGCGCGAGGCCTTCATGTTTGTTCACGGCTATAACTACAACTTCCAGGAATTTCTTTACCGCATGGCCCAGCTTGTCGCTGATGGAGGCGGCGACGTTTCGCCGATTCTATTCGCATGGCCCTCCGAGGGAACAGTGACCGGCTATGTGGCCGACAAAGAGGCTGTAACATATTCACGAGACTCTTTGGCCCATGTCCTAACCATCGTCGCCGAAATGCGAGGCGTCGGCGAGATTGGTCTCGTTGGACACAGCATGGGGGCTTGGCTAATCGCCGAAGCATTGAGGCAATTGCGCTTGTCGGGCAAAGATAGGGTCATTGAACGCTTGCACCACGTCGCTCTGGCCGCTCCGGACATCGACGTCAACGTCTTCCGGAGCCAAATGGCGGTCATCGGGCAACTCAACCCACCGATGAAGCTGCTGGTATCAAAAGACGACCAGGCACTCTCCATCTCCGCGCGCCTCGCAGATTCAACGGGACGGGTCGGTAATCTCGATGTCGCTGATCCCACGGTCGAGGCTTTGGCGGCCGCCCAGAACATTGAGATCATCGACGTCTCAAATATCCCGGCCACCGGTTATATGAATCATGATCGCTTCATCGGGTACTCGGCCATGTTGCACCAGATCCCCCACAACGATCGCAGGGTTGGCGTGGCCGATCCGGTCGAGCGGGCAGGTACGTTCGTCTTAAACTCAGCAGGAGCGATCGTGACGAGCCCCCTCAAAATCATTCGGGACGTTTTGCCGAACTAGTCAAAAGCTGTTCTCAAGTGAGAAGTTACCTCCTCGGTAAAAGGGACCCGAGCTTCCCGTCAGATGATTAGCCCTGTTAAGTGATTGCGACAACTGCATTCGTCCTAGGCGGATACTTGGCGTTCGCATTCCGCGGTGGTGCGCGGACTGCCCGGGGCCGAGACCGTCACCATCGACACAACGTTCACCGTCAAGAGCGCCCCTGGCGATGGCGGCTTCCAACCGTTGGCGAACGTCGGATCGCGCCTATTTGATGCCCTCGACGCTCCGTTCAATGGTATCTCTCGACAGCAAGCGCGGACCTCTCGCGCCACCGCGAGGTCTTCCCGCTTCCTATGGTCCCGCGCAGCAGACGCGGTTTTTTTCGTCCTGGCTTACGTTCCACCGGGTTATCGTCGTGACCCAAGCGTCCACTGCTGTGGTTCGCGCCGAAGGAAGGGTAATGCTATGAGCGTCAACGATCCAGTCATAACGTTTTTGCTAATTCTCGTGATCGGCCTCGTTGCCGGCATTTTATTTGACCGGCTGGCTGGCCCGTCCTGGCTTGCCCGTCAGTTTGCCGGATCGACCCGCGGCCTTATCACGAGCGCGCTGGTCGGTTTATCTGGTGCGTTCATCGGCTATCATATCGTGGGGCTGCTTGCGCTGGGCGGCGGACTGGTTGCGACGGTCATCGCGGCCGCATCCGGTGCTGTTATCGTGCTGTTCGCCTGGAGGCTGGCTAAGTAAAGGCGTGATGCCGCATGGTCGGCAACTGGCTCGGAAGGAGAGAAGAAAGGAAACAGAACCAACAAGGGGGGAGGCGGACACAAAACGTCGTTTTGGCGACGAGGGGTGGAAAGGCCAGGCGCGGCGGCGGCAGGCACGCGAACAGCAGGAGAAACATCGCGCGCAAGAACGTGCTGAGAGGCAGCAAAATCACCGGGAGGACAGCGGGCGCGGTACCGCGAGGAATCCAGAGGCCTTGGACACGATCAATGATCAGCCTCAGAGAAATAGAGTACTGAGCCATTACGCCTTCAAAGCGAGAAGCGCGGAGGTATCTCCAACACTATAGTTGACACCCTGAGATCTCGCGATGAAGCTGCCGATGGAAGAATGCTCTGTACCGCAATTCCGGTGCGATCAGTGCAAAACCATCTTCAACGTCGCGAATCATCGTTTTTGGAGAATTAATGGATGTCTCTCGAAGCTTTAGGCTGGAACGCGGAATGGAGTGAGAAGTTTGAAATTCATAACGGAACGGGACTTGTGCCCGCGCGTGTGGTTGGTGAGCACCGAAGTCATTATAGGGTCGCAACGGAAGCGACAGAGCTTTCTGCCGGCTTAACTGGGCGAATGCGTAACACGTTGGCGCGGCGGTCGGACTTGCCAGGCGTCGGAGACTTCGTGGCAGTAAACCTTTCGGAAGGTGATAACTCCGCTACGATCGAAGTCGTTTTACCGCGTACCAGCGCCTTAATCCGCAAACGATCTGGGAAGCCTGACCCACAACTTTTGGCCGCGAATATCGATGTCGTCTTCATTGTGACCGCGCTGGGCGGTGACTACAATTTGCCGCGCATGAAGCTTTACCTTGCCTTGGTTCGGCAGAGTGGTGCCACTTCGGTGATCGTGGTCAACAAGTCGGACCTGGGGACTGATGTTGTCGGAATTTGGGGACCAGATCGACGGGATTGCATCTGATGTGCCAGTTCATAGGATCAGCGCGCGCGCCCGCGATGGCGTGCTCGTTCTCGAACAATATTTCAAGGGCAATCGCACCGTAGCTTTCGTTGGATCTTCGGGCGTTGGAAAATCTACATTAACGAACCGGTTGCTTGGTCGCGACGTGCAAGTTACGCAGGAAGTTCGCGATTACGATGGTCGCGGCCGGCATACGACAACCGCTCGCCAATTGCTCATCCGACCGAAAGGCGGCGCAATAGTCGACACTCCCGGGTTGCGGGGGGTAGAACTTTTGGCAACTTGCGCATTTTAAAGAGCCTTGCGAGAGCTGGCCGCTGGAGTGGCGCTCCGCGAACCGCCATCCCCCTCATCTTCCGGGTGGCATCAAACGGTGAGAGGCGCGAGCGCTGGGCGGCTGATGGGAGAGTTCTTGCAATCACCCGCGGCCGAATACTCAAGCCCTCATTGGCGCACGCAGGCGTTGATTTCGTCGAAAAGGTCCAGCAGCTCGACCGGCTTGCGAAACACGCGGCCGGGTAGCGCCTCCCCATCGAGAGCTTCGGGATAGGCGGTCATCAGGATAACCGGAAACCCCGGGTTGCTGTGACGGATCATGCGGACCAGAGCCAAGCCGTGGGGTTCACCTTTTCCCAGCATAAGGTCAGACACTACAACTTGAACGGGTTCGCGAGCGAATGTCTGCAGAGCCGCCATTGAGCTAAACTCGACGAAGGTCTTGATCCCGTGAGCGTCAAGATAACGCGCTGCCGCGTAGGCGAAGACGGCATCATCATCAACGATTAAGACACAGACCACGGCGCACCTCGCTGCCCAATCCGCGGGAACCCACGGGCCGCCGACGAACCGCGTTTTCTGCTCTTTCCGTTCGGTCTTGTCTACTGCCGAACATACGATCAAACTTTCACGGACCCGGTGCGGAGTTCGCTGGAAGCCCGGGGCGCAGCAGCGTGAGCTAGTCCAGGGTGGCAATGACATCTGGGACGTGCGGCGCGCCTCAATGCGGCCTCAGAGGAGACTTCCTGTCGCCGGATAGTCCGAGTGCAACGACGCTTAGACTCAATCAGACCAGCATGGCTGCAATGAGCGCACGCATCTGATCAGTCGTCGTTGCTCGCATTCAGTTTGTCGAGAGTCAGGGCGCTGAGCGGCACCTCGAGGGTGTAGACGAACCCGGAGGGATCGTAGGCGAGATGAACCTTGCCACTCAGCTGCTGTCCAAGCGATGCGATCAGGCGGCTTCCGAAGCTGCGCCGCGTCGGCGCCGCGGCGATCACCGGACCGCCCTTTTCGACCCATGCGAGATGCAGCCACTGGGTTTTTTCGTCGACCGCCCATCCAATCTCAACCCGTCCGCCGGACACCGACAGAGCGCCGAATTTGGTGGTGTTGGTGCCGAGTTCGTTGAGGGTCATGGCGAGGGCGATTGCGGCTCCGGAGGTAATCCCGATGTCCGGGCCTGCGATCGCCACTCGTCCGCCCCCCTGCCCGTCGAACGGTTCGATCGCGCTTCGAACGACGTTCGCGAGACTGGATTGGGCCCAGTTGACCTGCATCAGCAGATCGTGGGCCCGCCCCAGTGCGGCCAACCTGCCTTCAATCGCCTTGCCTGCCTGCTCCATCGTCCCCGCGGTGCGCAGGCTCTGGGACGTGATGGCGCTCACGGTCGCGAGCGTGTTCTTGATGCGGTGATGCAATTCCTCGACGATCAGCTTTTGGAGTTTATCCGAGGCCTCACGCTCCTTCGCCTCGACGCCCGCCTGGACAAGCAGCGCCTTGGCGTCGATCTCGGCCTGCTCGAGCAGAAGCCGGAGACTTTCGTTTTCCGCACTCAGCGACTCCTGCGCCGCCTGTGAAGCCGCCGAACCGATCGCCTTGGGGAGTATCTTCAGGGAGCCGGCGCCAACCATGTCCTGGAGTTCGGCGATCATCTGCTCGATCTCGAGGGGCTTGCCGAAGAAGCGGCTGTCGACCGGCCTTTCGGCGTCGGACACGTTGATCTGACCGGACACGAGAATGATCTTGATCGAGGGCCAGCGGTCATGCACCGCATGAGCGAGCCTCAATCCGTCCATGGTGCCCGGCATCTGAATGTCCGAAAAGAGCAACGAGATGTCGGAGCGCGATTCGAGAACGGCGAGCGCTTCGTCGGCGTTGATCGCCTCGACGGCCGTGAAACCAGCGTCCTCGACAATATCGACGGCGCGCATCCGCAACACCATCTCGTCTTCGACGACCAGAACCTTCGTTCCAGACGAATTAATCGGGTCCGATGACATGAAAAGCCTGCACTTTCATTAGGAGGGGAGCGGTCGGGCTGCGCCGGCGCTCGACGGCGACAGACGGCCAAGTGGCGTTACCTGCTGCGCCAGGGGCGAAAACCGGGCCGGCGCCATCCGACAGGGCTGTGCAGGGGCTGACCTCGCGCCAGCGAGCGAACTTCACGGACATCCGTGGCGTTTCACAGACCTGCGCGGCGACCATCCGGTCTCCGCGTGGCCGTCGTGGCTTTCATCGCTCGTCGAGCTTGAGTGCTTGGACGATGTATCGATCCGCCTTCGAGCGAAGTGCAGACGCCGTCGCCGTCGTGGCCATCAGAGGCGCGATTTCGCGCAAATACGCCGCCAATGCCCGCAGGCGAGATGAAGCGAAGCACCTGGCCGTAGTGCCGCGTGTAAAGGATCCGCATCGCTGTCTGATCGCCGGCGGCGATGGATTTGATCAGGTTTTCGTCGGTTGAAGTGGAAATGAGCCTGACGGATGACCCGGGTGTGGCGATGGTCTTCTGCATGGTCCCTCCACCGCCGAAGTCCGGCGGCCCCGCGTTCCCAACTCACCCGATGCGTTTATGTTCCGGATTTGTTTGCCTTGCTCAGCCGGTGCTGCCGACTTAAGACGCCGGTCGATGCTGGCCCGCTGCGCGGTCTGTTTGGCCTCGGCTTGCGCCTGAGCCGTGGCGTGCCTCTCCTGGAGGGGCCCTTGCGAGAAGCGGCCATGCGCAGGCATGATCCACAATTCCGGGTAGCGGTGCGTGCGACTGAGGACGGCCAGTTCACTTTTCAGATTTTCACTGTGTCGAGCGAGCCGCGGACGTTTCAGGCCGACAGTCCTCATTATGCCACCCCGGCCGACGCGGCTCAGGCCGGCTACGATGCCATCGCCGCTAGATTGACCAAGATGTTTCCGCCTCGGACGACCGCCGACCCGATGGCTGATGTGCTGCCGGCTTTATCACTCTCCCTCGCGCGATCATCGACGTGCTGCACAATTGGCTACCTCCGACTGCAGCTGATTGGCAACTTGGCGAGCGATCTCTGCTGAGGCCTCGTCGGGAATCGGGAACACCGAACTGACGTTGATCTCGCCAAGCACGTAGCTGTCGGTCCCGTCGGCGCCGGGCTGGCCGAGCATGAAGTCCGCGTCCCAAATGATTGGCAAGTCGCCTCGCGCGACGTCCAGCCTCGAGGTCAGCTGGGGCGTCCACTCGTCTTCCATCAACCGGCGCAAACGCTGGAAGTGCGGGTCGGCATTAGAGGTATAGAGCCGCGGCCCCGCCTCCGCGCGCAAGGCAGGCGCGTCGACGAGTGCCTTGACCTTCTGGTGGCCGGAGCCGGCGCAGCGATCACCGGCCATGTAGCAGCGCACCACACCTTCGCTCAAACGCGCCTGAAACGGCTGATCGATCACACCCCCGTCTTCGAAGTATTCGACGCACCGCTCGACAAACGCTTCCAGCGACAGTTCCTCGCATGCGTCCTTGGTGGCATCCAGCGCGCGTACCATCGGCCGGTTGCAGGGACTTTCCAGCGTCTCGACCTTCCAGACGCCGTGGCCGCCGTTGCCGCGATTGCGCTTGATCACGCGCGGCCCAGCCGCGAGCCGCGGCGGCAATTCGGTGCGCATCGCCTCGACCGTTCGATAGAGGGCCGTGTCGCAACCCAGCTCATCATTCTGGTACGATGAAGCACCTCCTTGGTGCCCATCTTGAGGATCACATCGGGGTGGGCGCTCACCCAGAGGCCGCGCGCCGCTACCTCGCGGAGCAGCGCGTCAAGAATGGCGCGGTTGCGCCCCTCGTGAATCGGATTGACCCAGACGAGCACACCATCGAGCCTGAGGAGTTGTGCGCGCACGGCGGCGAGGACATCGTCCTGGTAGACCACCGGTTCCGCATCGACGCCGACATCGGCGAGCGCCGGGACGACAACTTTGAAACGGCTGGTCTCCAACGTTGCATTGTGGCGGGCCGCTTCATCGCCCCGCCACAAGATAAGCCGAACGCCTACCTCGCCACGACCATGACAAAGATCGTCAACGGTCACCCCAACAGCCGCCTCGACGAACTCCTGCCGTGGACCTATCCCGCCGCAAGCGCACTCAAAGACATGGCCTGAAAACCGCGCTTACGCTTAATGCAGCCGGAGCGGTCGTTCGTTAGCGAGTGATAGGTGCTCCTGAAAGGCCGTGACGACCTGCTCCAACTCGTCTTGCGAGAGATCCCACAAGTCTCCTTGAGGCAGATCGGGTCGACGGCGCTGGAACGCCGAATATTCTTCGATCAGGGCGCCAAGCTCGCGCAACCTCTCGCCTCGCGATTTCGACACGGCTTTCGCCCCCGCTAGCTTGCCGCTGACAATACGCGGTAGACCGACGCGCGCCAGATTTTGAGTGCCTTGGCGATGTCGACCGGCCGCATGCCCTGCGCTTTGAGCTCCCGCACTCGGGCCGCGTCGATCGAAATCGGGCGGCCCTTGTAGACGCCCGCGGCCTTCGCCTTGGCGATTTCTTCGAGCTGCCGCTCGCGCCGCAGGTTCGTCTCGAACTCGGCGAACACGCCCAGCATGTCCAAGAAGCACTTGCCGGCCGCCGTGCCGGTGTCGATCGGTTGCTCAGTCGCATTCAATACTGCCCCACGTGCCCGGACTGCCCGCACGATGTCCTGCAGATCCCCCATGCTCCGGGCCAGCCGGTCGATCCGGGTGACCATTAGAACGTCCCCAGCGTGAAGGAAATCAAGCACCGTACGGAGCGCCTCGCGCCGTTCGGTGGTCGCGCAGCTGCGCTTCTCAGCCCGGATGACCTTGCAGCCCGCGGCGCGCAGGGCCGCCTCTTGGATGGAAAGGTCCTGATCGGTTGTGCTGACCCGAGCGTACCCAATGACGGCCATGGCCAAGTCTTTCTGTCTCTTTTGCCTCTAGACCATCGTCGTGAAATATCAAAGTCAACCCTATTGAGACCCGAATTGTGTCACTGCGCCAACTCGTTTGGCCAGCTCCTCCATTTTCGGGGAGTCGACTAAAAAGTTTGGAACCCTTGCTGCCTAACGTGGTTGCGTTTTGTTGCGGGCCCTCGGATTTTGCTGATGGCACGCAGGTCGGCTTGATAGAGAATACTGGCTGGTTTTTTCCGTCTGCCCAAGGCAAATGAATACAGGGGGAGATCGATGGCCAGCTACCTGCAGACCCTGTTCGACGTATCGAACCTGTCGCCCCATGGCCTATGCCTGTTGTGGCGGCCCGAACTGGTCTGGCTCCATATCATCTCCGATGCGGTGATCGCGCTCGCGTATTATTCGATCCCCATCGTGTTGGCGGTGTTCGTGACCCGCCGCACGGATGTCGCGTTCGGCTGGGTGTTCTGGGCCTTTGCGATCTTTATCCTGGCCTGCGGCACTACCCATATTTTCGGGATCTGGACGCTGTTCGTCCCCGACTATGGGATCGAGGGGGTCGTCAAGGCGGTGACCGCGCTGGCCTCGCTGGTCACGGCCATCGGCCTCTTGCCGCTGCTGCCCAAGGCCCTTGCCATTCCGTCGCCGTCTCAACTTCGGCTTGCCAATGAGGCGCTGCAGGCGGAAGTGCGGACACGCGAGGCGACCGTCGCCGAGCTGCGGCGGGAAAAAGAGGAGCGCGCCAAGGCCGAAGAGATGCTGCGGCATTCCCAGCGCTTGGAAGCCATCGGGCAGCTGACCGCGGGGATCGCCCACGACTTCAACAACCTGCTTACCGTGATCATCGGAAGCCTTGAGAAGGCGAAGCGCAAGGCGGAGCACAGCGACGAACTGGCACGCATTGTCGGCCGCGGCCACGAGGCCGCCGAGCGCGCCGCGCTGCTGACGAGCCGCCTCCTGGCATTCGGGCGGCAACAGCCGTTGGCTCCAGAGACCATGAATCCGAACGTGCCGCTCGAAGCGGCTATCGACACGCTACGCGCCACCATCGGCTCGGACGTGAAGATCATCGAGAACCTGGATGGCTCTCCCGGACTGGTCCGCGCCGACGTGCAGGAGCTGCAGAACGCTGTCTTCAACGTCTGCCTCAACGCGCGCGACGCCATGCCGGACGGCGGCAGCATCGTCGTGTGCACACGCAACCTCCGCGCCCAGGACCAGTTGCCCGCCGGATTGCCGCCGGCCGATTACGTCGAGATTTCGGTGTCCGATACCGGCGTCGGCATGGCCCCGGACGTGGTCGCCCGCGCCTTCGAGCCGTTCTACACCACCAAGCCAGTCGGCAAGGGTTCCGGCCTGGGGTTGAGCCAGGTCTACGGCTTTGCCCGCCAGTCCGGAGGGACCGCGATCATCGAAAGCGTTGAAGGGGCCGGGAGCTCGGTTAGAATCTTTCTGCCGCGCATCAATTCGCGCGAGCCTCGAAGCGTCGAGGCGACACCGTCCGGGCCGGCCGCCTTGGCCCAACCCATTTGAGCGGGAGATGTCAGCGATCGTCACCGTCTTGCTGGTCGAGGACGAGGCTCTGGTCCGCGAGATGATCGCGGAGGAGTTGCGGGAGGCGGGTCTCAAAGTCATCGAGGCGGAAGACGGCGATCTCGCCGCGGAGCTGATTGCCTCCCGCGACGACATCGATCTCCTGTTCACCGACATCAAGCTGCCCGGCCGCACCGACGGCTGGGAGGTCGCCCGGCGGGCTCGTCAGCGCTTCGCGTCTCTTCCGGTGGTCTATGCAAGCGGCCATGCCATCAGCCGCACCGCGGAAGTGCCGAACGCCATCTTCTTCAACAAGCCCTACAGGCCCTCCGCAGTGGTGGGGGCGATCCAGAGGTTGTTGGAGGGAAGGGGCGGTACGCCCGCGAAAAAGTAGTAGCGGGCCCCTTGCTCCGTGACGGATGTAATTCATGCAGTATTTCAAGGACAGAAACGGCTGGAAGCCAATCGACAGCGCACCGCTCGATCGAGACGTTTTCCTCGTGGTAACGGATGGAGGTGGCGAGCCCTACATGCTTCCGAAGCCGTGCAGGCTGACCGCAACGGGCTGGGTGAGCTCGAGCAAGGGGACGCCGCTCGTGGTTGAACCGGTGAAGTGGAAAGCGGCGCGCCCATGATGTCCATTGTTGACAAACCGACCTGGGCGCAAGCAAAGGGTCGTACGTCCCTGCGGCTGGCGAGGTGAGTGCTCCGGGCGCAGTATTGTCGATGCACGTTATGAAGGCGCCGGCGAGCAGGTAGCCGTCCAGCCTGATCCGGGCCGAACGCACCGATCGGCAGACCCGCTCGATCAGCTACCGAGCACGCGTTCATCCCCGGAACACCCGATCCCTGTGAGCGGAGCGCGAACGGGGAAAACCCACCCGGGGGACCGCGGCTGGGCCATCGGTAAAAGAGCCATTGAGCGGGAAGGCTGCCTCACGGCTCGGCGAGTGTGATGCCGCAGCGCGGCGATCTAACGACGAAAATTAGAGCGCCATTACTTTTTGACGTTGTTGCGGCCGAGCGACAGAGTGGACTGCCGCCGCCGCCGCGCTGTGGTCCCCGTTAAATGGTTAGGATAGCCACGCGTCGGGGGCGGTTGCTGACAAGGGCCGAGAGTAACACGCCTGCGTGAGCGCCGACGGTTGCCGCGGGGGCAAGACGCACACTGCGGACGTCAGTAGTAAATGGCGCTATGGTAAACTGAGGTCTGGTTTCGTCCGGCATTGGAGGAGGCGGAAATGCGCAGCTCTCTCTTGGCGGCTTCGTTGCTGCTCCTTCTTGCTGACGATACCTTCGGACGGACAGCACCTCGCGTGCCAAGGACGCTTTTGACCCGCCCGCGCTGCAGTCTGTGTACCCGGCAAAGGACTTCACCGAGCTTGAGGCGAAGTCGCGATTCGAAACCCTCGGTTATTCCGACGTCAAGGAGCTGCACAAGGACAGCTTCGGCGTTTGGCACGCGACGGCAATCAAGAGCGGCAAGGTCCTCAAGGTCAGTCTGGACCTTCAAGGCAACGTAGGCATTCAGTGAGGGGACTGTGGGCCGCTGCGGTTAGCAGAGCCGGTCCCAAAAATCTGGACAGGATGATAGGTGGAATTTCTGCCTGACAGCGGGCACGCTGGTGCCCGCGAATCAGGAGATACGATGAGCAAACGTACACGCCGGACCCACACACCGGCCTTCAAGGCGAGGGTGGCTTTGGCGGCCATCAGGGGCGAAAACACGATAGCCGAACTGGCTCAGCATTTCGACGTTCACCCCAACCAGGTGCGCAGCGGCAAGATCAGTGGGAAGCGATTCGCGCGCGGTCACGCCGAGGATGGAATCACATTGAGCTTGCGATCTGACGACCTCGATTCCGTCACCAAGATTTGGCGATAGCTCCGCGGGATCCCAAGCGAAGCCTCTTATCCCCAGCCCGAGCTGTACCTCCCCAGCCATGAACGCTATCCAGAAGTGCCATGCGGCGCCACTCCACGCGTGCTTTGGTCTGACGTGCTTATCAGCCTCACACGCTGGGTTCGGTGGGTTTACGGAGCCTAATTCCGACGCCGCCACCGTTTTCTGGAATGAAAATGATCCCTGCTTCAGCGAGGGCCTTGTAAACGGCTTCGATGTTGGCCCCCCGGGCGACGGGGAATCCTTCGTCTTGCTCCATCCGTTTGATGGTGGATTCTGCCACGCCCGCCCTTTCTGCCAGCTCTTTGGCGGACCATCGGAGGTACCCTCGAGCCATTCTCAATTGAGCACCAGTAAACATTTCTCGTGGCCCGTTTTAGTTCTCTTGTGATATTTTTGAGTTGACATCAGCCCCTAGTGAACCATAATAGGTCACAACCGAGCCAATTGGGTCTGCAAGGTCTCGGGAGTCGTACTGGAGGGCAGATTATGTCTCAAGCAACCTCGCAGCCATTTAACAAGTTTGATCGCCGATACTTCATCGGCGGCTCCGACGCCCGCATCATCATGGGGCAAGACGAGAAGGCCCTCCTGCGCCTCTGGCAGGAAAAACGCGGCGAGGTCGGCCCGGAAGACCTCTCCACCAACCTCATCGTCCAACTCGGCCTCGTCACCGAAGACCTCAACCGACAGTGGTACGAACGCAACACCGGCCGCCAGATCACCGACATCCAGAGCCAGGTCAAGCACCCGGTCATCCGGTGGATGGCCGCTACCCTCGACGGGATGGTTTCGGGGACCGGGGCAGTCTACGAGGCCAAGTTCATGCTGCCGTGGTCGTTCTCGGAGGAGTTCGCAGCCGAGAAGTACATGGCCCAGCTCCAGCACAACATGTGGGTCACCAACGCCAGGACGGCCGTCCTGTCCATCATCACCGGAGGCGGCAAATGGGTCGAGATCGCCATCGGGGCCGACCCGCTCTATCAGCATCTCCTGCTCACGGCGGAGAAGAAGTTATGGCGGTGCGTGTCGTTTGGCGAGCCCCCTCGCCTGTTCGGCGTCGAGCCGCCACGCCCCCGCATCGAGGCCGTACGGGTGGTCGACATGGCGCAGTCAAACTCCTGGGCTGAATTCGCGTCGGTCTTTCGCTCGACCCGATCGGCGTTTCTCGAGCACGAAAAGGCGAAGACCGAGCTCAAAGGGCTGATGCCGGAGGATGCCAAAGAGGCATCCGGACACGGGGTCAGGGCCAAGCGCTCCAAGTCCGGGGCGGTGAGCTTCGAGGTGATCGAGGGGGAGGTGAGCCATGCACCGGTCCAGTGAGTCGATTGCCTCCCTCGCAGCGGCGCTGGCCAAGGCGCAAGTCTTGCTCACCAATCCGGAGAAGTCGCTAACGGCAACGGTTGGAAGCGACCGGTATGACGAGCCCGGGCGGACCTTTCGATATGCGCCGCTTTCGAGCGGCCTCGATGTCGTACGCAAGGCTCTCGGGCAACAGGAGATCGCGACCGTGCAGACAACCGCCATCGACCAGGCGACACAGGCCGTTTCGCTGACGACGGTGCTTGCCCATTCCTCGGGAGAATGGATCGCTTCCGATTGGCCGGTCTGCGCCCTTTCCGAAACGGCGACACCGCGCAGGATGGGCGCCGCACTCACCTATGCCAGGCGCTATGCCTTGTTCACGCTGGTTGGGATTGCCGGCGAAGACGACCTCGATGCACCCGACCTCGGCGGACAGGCGAGTGAAAGGTCAGGGGTTGCCGGGAACGGGTCCAATGCAAAGAGGGCCCCAGAGACATTTCGTTCGTTCACTTCGAAGCGCAAAGCTTGGTCGCCACCACAGACGATGCTCGAACCCCAGAAGTCAGCAGCATTACGGGACCAACTCCTTGCGGAGTTGCCGGGCCTTGCGACGCTGGAGGAAGCCACGGGATGGGCCCAGGGCGCGCTCAGCGCAAAGAACACCCTTACAGCGGCCAACTCAGCGCTCGTGGAGGCTGGATTTAGGGAACGGCTGGCCGAGTTCCAGGGGGCCGAGCCCGACGTGGAATATCCGCCCTGCTCTCCCGGAGCCGCCCACGTCGGGCCAACCGAAGCAGCACCGCCCGCAGCGAGAGCGACGACCATAATCGCCCCCAGCTCTATGACGCCCGCTGAATTCGAAACTCCGGCGGCATCAGGTCAGATTGGCAAAAAACGGCGAGGCCGCCCCCCAAAGGCGTCGCCTATCGTTCCTCTATCTACTGACGCAAGCTCCGCCAAGGCCCTTGTGCCTGCAAATCCCGCGCACAATGCCGTCCTATGGCACATCGACAAAGGCGCTCTCGCTCACAGCGAGCCCCGACGGTATCGCGATCGCGCGCATCTGGAGTTCGTGTCCTCGCAGCCTTGCGTTCTATGTGGGCGCCGGCCCTCGGACGCCCATCACCTGCGGTTTGCTCAGCCCCGCGCTCTGGGCCGGAAGGTCAGCGATGAATTCACCGTTCCCCTTTGCCGTACCCACCACCGTGTCCTCCACAACTGGGGCAATGAAGCGGAGTGGTGGGAGTCTGTAAAGCTGGACCCTCTGACCACCGCGCGCGCTCTTTGGCAGCGAACGCGTCCGAATGGTGGGCCAATTGGCCACGGAGACGAGGTCGCATCTGGTGGGGCGGGCGAAAGCGAAAAAGAGGAGGGGAGCGCGGTTGTGCCGTTCAGCTCAATTCGTACTGAGCCGCCGGGACCGGACCGCGTCTTTTCGAGAAATCGAAGCCAATCGAAGTAACGCTCTCAGGAGCATCAGAAGGCTTGGCGGCATCTTTGCGCGAGGAGATGAAGTCCGATCCGTTCTTATCTCTCGGGCGAGATTATGTGGCGGAGGCGGCGTGACGACGGCCAGGGCTGGCCGTGCGTGGATTCCTCCCCCACATAATAATCAGATGCTGGCCAACAACTGGAGGACAGAATTAGCGCGGGACCAGAGGCCGACGTCTTCGACTACATCGAGCGCTTCTACAACCCGAAGGGGCGCCACTCGGCTATGTAAGCCCTGTGGAGTTCGAAATGCAGCGTCAATTAGCTTAGGATGGTGTCAACAGAACCGGCAGCACCTCAGTTGCAGCGAATCTCTGGCAACAGAGCCGGCTTGGTGAAGGAGCGGCGCCTCCACCAAAGGATGGCGCGCCGACCGATGACGTCACTCGGACAATTGAAGCAAATCGTCAGATGCCACTGGGCCCAAGTCTCCAGACGCGCATCACGGCGGTGACGGAACCGCGCTTTTTCCACTTGGCAACGGTCTTGGATTGATGCCGTGACGCATCAAAAGGCTCGCTTACTATCCTGTATCGCTCGACGGACCGCCTCTGTCTTCGTGGCGCAGCCGCGAAGACAATCAGTTGAAAAGGCTGCACCATCAAATCCTGGGATCAAACATCTTGCCTGGTCCGCGGGGCGACGGATGCTTTCGGGCGGCCGTCCGACGCGCCGGTCCACTGGGAGATCGCCCGCGCCACGATAACCGGAAGCACCATCGCCATGAGAAACAGTGCCGGCATCACCGGGACCGCGAAGCGGACCGGGTTGTTCAGGGGGACCGTCGCGACCGCGAGGAAAATCAGCAGAAGGCTCGCCGTCCGCAACACCACGCCACGGGCCTCCGGGAACAGCTTCGCGGTGCGCGGCACCCACACGAGAAGCGAACCGACGGCGGCGAGCACCACCACCGGCCAGTGCAGCAGGCGCATCACATCGTGGGTGAAGGCCAGCACCGAATCGCCGGTGAACGGCGAGTTGCGGACCGGATAGACGAGCACGTCGCCGACGCCGTCGATATTGACGAACTGCCAGAGATAGATCGGCTTACGCAGCGCGTACCATCCCGCCATGCCCAAGGGGTCGGCGGCAATCTTCCGCAGCACCTCGCCAACGGCGGTGGCGACGCTCGCGGAAACCTTGAGAAAGTCGGGGTCATAGGACTGCGGGAACGGAAAGGTGCGCGGGTCGCCGTTGAAGAGGTAATCGGGATAAGCGCCGATCACCAGGGTCATGGCGAGCGAGCTCGGCGTGGTCACGAGGCCATCGGCCAGCATGTTGCGGACGAGCCAAGGCGCCACCGGGACCACCGCGCCCGCCGCCACCAAGAGCAGCGTCCTGATCCGATGCCGGGAGACCGTCAGTCCCATCAAGGGGACGAACCCGATGAAAATCGGCCGAAACAGCGTGAGGAGGCCCAGCACGATTCCGATCGTCACCATCACCGCCGGTCGTGGCGTTTCATCCGGCCTCCGCGCGACGACGCACAGCGCGAGCAGCAAGGCGACGAAGAATGCGGCGGGGGTTTCGGTCAGAACATAGATCGTCAAAGCGACAAGATGCGGAGAAGCCGCCGCGAGTAGAACCACGGCGGCCGCCGCCCAGGCCGGAAACACCGCCGCCGCAGCCACGCCGATCAACACCAGGGCGGCGGTTCCGGCAAAAATGTTGACCCACTGGATCTTGTGCACGATCAGGAGATGTTCCGGCCAGTCCCCCATAAATGCCGCGATCAGCAGAGGCTCCCCGGGCCAGCGGAAGTTGTCGGGCCGCAACGCGGCGCCGGGATCCTTCAGGCGCGCATCCGACATCGTGTAGATGCCGTTCTTGGTGAGATTGTAGGCGCTCAGATAGTATTCGGAGGCGTCGGCGCGAAGCGGGCCGACGACCTCGGTGTCGGCCACCACAGTCACGCGCAGGTAGAATCCAAAACCGGCAATCACCAGGATTAGCGCGCCGATCCACACTCTGCGTGTGTGCAAGTGTCCCGTCCTTCGGTTTCCGCGGCAGCCTCCCCGACCCAGCCATGCGATCCAGGGCCGAAACCGCGGAACGACTAGCACAGCCGCTGCGACTCCATCAACGTCGCGCAATGAGCCTTGAACCACGAAGCACCACCCGCCTGATCACGGCCTTCGCGACGACACGATCAAGTTCGATCACCGAAGCTCCATTTCATGCGCATGGGTATTTATGCGAAATTTATTTCGTTGACATCCAACTTTATGCACCCGTAACATATGACGAGTTTCCCATCTGGCTGCAGGATGGGAAATGGCCCCCGGAGGGAAAGCTTTCATCATCTTCAATTTCCCTCCGGGGGTTTCTCCGCGCCGCGATCCGGGAGAGTGCGGTACCAGCCGCCGTTCGCATTGGGGAAGTGCGGCATGGCAGAACGCTTTTTGCGATCTCTTTCGCGTTGTTGCGCGGGCCGTCAGAGGTTGAAAGCGACGCTGCGAAATACGTTTTCGTCATGCATTTACCGCGCAGCTCTGCGGACCGCGCCCTGCGCCTGACACGGCCTGAACACGCGCCCATTTGCGTTTAACTCGGGGTTTTCAGGCCAATTTAGCGCGAGTATGCCGCGCCATCGCGATCAAACCGCTTTCCTCAGTCATGTGCTCGCAGCAAAGCAGCGCCAATTCTGCCGGCCGCAGCCATGCGCATAATTGCGTGGCCTTGCTCAAACTCCTAAGTCGAGGTGTGCGGGCTGTTGCTCGCACATTCAAGGAGTACGAAAATGCAGCGTCTTACTCTGATGACCGCCGCGGCAGCTCTGCTGGCCGGCGCAATGATGGCCGGCACCCCGGCCCGGGCCGAATACAATTACGGCCCTCAGAAGAATACCACCCAATGCTACAAAGCCTCGAAGACCTGGGGTGAAATGGGCTTCGGCGCCTGGAGCGATTGCCCCGGCGCGGCGCCGGCGTCCGGCAAGACGCACCACCACACCTCGCGAGGCTGAGCCAGATTCGGCGGACCGGAGTTCTTCCGGTTCGCCACTCGGCTCGTCCAGGATGCTCTTGCACGAATGGCGAGCGTCGCCGGACCAGGTTCCGGCCCCACAATCTCGTCACCGGAAGAAGCAAAAATGAAAACCCCCGGCATCGCTGCCGGGGGCTGAACGTTCGATCGGTGTCTTACGAGTATCAGGGCAGGAAGTTGCGCTGGACGCGGAGCACGCCAGTGAAATTGCCCGTGTTGCCGAAAGTGTACTGTCCCGGGGGCAGAGCGCCCGACGCGGCCGTCGCGTTGATCGTGGCACCGCGGTTGGCGGTCTCCAAGCCGGTGTAGAGCACTTCAACACCGATATCGAGATCGGGATGCGGGTTCCAGATGGTGCGGGTGCCGACCTGGTACCAGCCGTAGTTCGGATTGCACTGCCCGGAGATGATGTTGGATCCGGCGAGAGCGAACCCGAGCGAGTTGTGCGGGTTTGTCGTAAAGCCCGGGGCACCGGCGCACATCAGGTTTTTCGCATCCTGACTGTAGGTGATCCCAACGATACCGCCCTGGATTGCAGTGTGCAACCGCGGGGTCCAGAAGTGCTCGTAGGCGGCCCAGACGGCCCAGGCATCAGACTGCGAGATGCCGGTGCCGTTGGCGAACACGCCGTCCAGCGACGTGCCGTAAGCGATCTTGCCGTTACCGCCGTAGTTGAACCAGGTGCCGGTCGCCTTGGTCACGTAAGCAACTGCGCCGTGACCATAGTTGCCCTGAGCGGCGAAGGTGTCGCCCTTGAGGCCGAGGAAGTCGGTCAAGAGGAAGCCGGCCGATCCAGCGAAGCCGTAGGTGTCTCCAGGATGACCCTGGGCGGTGGTGTTGGCGAACGCCGCGTTGGTCGAGCCGAGGGCGTTATTGTAGTAGCCGCCGCCATCGTTCTGGAACGCACCGCTGATCGCCGCATAACCCCAGGACTGGTCGATGCGCAGGTTGACGACGGGATCCCAGAAGGTGGAACCCGAGTTGTCGAGGCTCTGGCCGGCACCGAGGTTCGCGCCGCCCCAGTTGAACTGGGACATGTCGGTGACCAGACGCGTGCGGCCACCGTTCATGCCAGGATCTTCGATCGCCAGGCTGATCGAGATGCCGCCGCCGAACTGAGCGGTATAGGCAAGGCTGAAGATGCCTGGATCAGCGGTGTCGGCGACGGTCCGGTTGTTCGACAGCGTGTAGGCGCCGGGAGCGTTGATGTCGAACAGCGAGCGGATACGGCCGACGGTGAAGCCCGCGAACTGGATGAAGGCGCGCGAAGCGTCGACGTTGTTGTTGTTGTACGAGGTGTTGATGGGACCTTCGGCCGTCGTCGTGTTGCCGCCGGAGAGCGGTGTGTTGGGCCACCGGGAATCACCGTAGAGCCGTGCGCCAACGTCCATGTAGCTGCGCAGGGTGCCGTAGTCGGTCTGGGTCCGCGCATCGACGGTGACCAGCGCGCGCGACTGGATGGTCGCGGTGGAGGTGTCGGTCCGCGTGAAGCGGCCGGCCGAGGTCTGGCTGGAGCTGCCGGATGCGACGCCGCCGTCGCCTTCCGCGCCGTAGAAGAACGACGCCCGCACCCAGGTCCCGATCTTCATGCAGGTGTCAGTTCCCGGGACGTACCAGAAACCGGCGCCGTAAATATTGCAGACCTTCACGTATTCGACCGGAGCCGCCTTTACGGGAAGATCGGCTGCGTGAGCCGCGGATACGGCCATTAGGCCAGCCGCTGACCCCATGAGTAAGCATCTTACCGAGTTCATTTTGCCTCCCCTTCCCCATAAGCGATGCGGACGAGCCGATGGCCGGCTTCACGCCCGCTGACCACTGTTACCGAGGTTGATTTTTGTCCAAATCACCCGGAGAGACAATCGCCGAATCGCCCTTGGAACCCCGTTCAGTCGACATTTCCAACTTCTGTGGCGGAAAGGACACGTTTTTGTTACAGGTAATAATTCCCATTTTTCGGGCAATTAGACGGTACGCGCGGTCATTGCGCGGGGCCGTGTTCGGACGTCCGGGAGTCGTTGAGCCGGTAGCCAACTCCAAGTTCCGTCAGCAGAATCTTGGGGCGATTGGGATCGACCTCGATTTTCTGGCGCAGCTTACGCATGAAGATCCGCAGATACTGGGGGCTGTTCACGTGTGACTGTCCCCACACACTCCGAAGCAGGCTCTGATGGGTGATGACCTTCCCGGGATCCTGCGCGAGGACCTGAAGCAGCCGGTATTCTTTGGGGGTCAGGTTCAGTCGCTCGCCTTCGAGCAAAACGGTCCGCGCGGCAAAATCGATCACCAGCCGATCGAGCTTGAGAACGCTCTCCCCGTCCTTTCGCTCGACCTGCCGCCGCAATGCAACTTTAGCGCGAGCCAGGAGCTCGGACATGAAAAACGGCTTCACCACATAGTCGTCGGCGCCGAGTTCCAGCAATTTGACCTTTTCCGCTTCGCCGGCCCGCACCGAGAGGATAATCACCGGAACCGTTGACCAGGCCCTGATCCGCTCCAGAACCTCAGACCCGTCGATATCGGGCAATGACAGGTCGAGGATGACGAGGTCGTAGGGATGAAGGGTGATTTCGCGAATCGCTTCGGTTCCGTTCACCGCCTCATCGACGTGATACCCGCCGAGCTCAAAGCCCGCCCGAAGGAACTGGCGGATTTGCGCCTCATCATCGACAATCAGCACGCGGTGGCCGGCGTCGGGCATTCTCGGTCCTTTTCGGCGCGTCCCGGCGCTGGCGCGCCAAGACCATCATTTGGTTGCTCTAGCACACGTTCCCAGGGTCTACATGCGGTTGCCGCGCATGAGCGCCGCGCGGATACCGGTTGTTGTCACGCCGCGGCCCGCATGGGCAAGGGCAGCCGGATTTTGACCACCATGCCCCGGTTCACTCCCTCGCTGGTCGCCTCGACGGTTCCGTGGTTGGCGGCCACGAAAGCACTCGAAATCCAGAAGCCGAGACCCAATCCCGAAGTCGACTGGGCCGAGCGCTTGCCGCGGAAGAACTTCTGCCCGAGCAGCGCGCGATCGTTCGGATCGAGGCCTGCGCCCTGGTCGGTCACGGTCAGGACGAAGCTGTCGCCCTCACGGCGGCCCTCCACCGTGATGGAGGAACCGTCCGGCGAGTATTTGGCGGCATTGTCGATGAACTGCCCGAGGGCCCGCTCCATCAGCACGGAATTGACATGCAGCAGCACGAGCTCGTCGGGCATTTCCACCTCGACCTTATGCTTGGTAAGCCGGTGCCGGCAGCGCTCGATCGCGGCATTCACGAAGTCTGCCGGTTCCGACCACTCGAGCTTGACCTGGAGGCCGTCGCTGCTGATGCGCGAGGCGTCCAGGATATTCTGGATCTCGGCATTGAGCCGCTCCGACTCGTTGTGGATCACCACGGCAAGCGTTTCCAGCCGGGCATTGGCGGTGATTTCCGGCGCCGCGGAAAGCACGGTCGAGGCCCCGAGAATCGAGGCGAGCGGCGTGCGCAGTTCGTGAGAAACCGACCCGATCAGCGCCTCCCGGAACTGCTCGGTCTCGGCCCGCATGCGGACATCGGCGAGCGTGCGGGCGAGGCCGAGCCGATCGAGCGAGGAGGCGGCATCGTTGATCACGGCAACGACCCGGGTCCGCAGATCGTCGAAGCCGTCGGTCCTGCGGCCGAGATCGACGGCGATGACGCCGAAGTCGGCGGCGTTGACCGAGACCGGGCGGACCAGCCAGGCGCTGCCGCGGCCATCGTCCACCACGATGCCCTTGGCGCCTTCCGCGCCGGCCGCATTGGTCCGCCCCACCAGGTCCGTCACCGCCTTGGGAACTTCGACGTCGCCCAGCCGCTCGGACTTCGCCTCCAGGGTGCCCCGGGAATCGAACAGCAGCACCTTGCGCCCGACCAGCGTTTCCAGGTGGCGCTGCATGGCCTCGAAAATGCCGGCCGGCGAACTCGCCGCCGAAAGCCGTTGCGAGAACGTATAGAGGTCGCGAATCTCGTTCTCGCGCTTGAACGCGAGGTCCGCGTCGCGCCGTGTCCGCGCCGCGAGATACGTCGTGACGAGCGCCACGATCAGAAAGAACAGAATGCCGAGGAAGCGGGAGCGCTCCTGGGCATCGTAGGTATAAAACGGGCTGTAGAAAAACAAAGTCAGCGATATCGCCCCGCCGAGCGACGTCACGGCGCCCGCCAACAAGCCCCAGCGGATCGCCGACACCAGGATCGCAAGCAGGTAGGTGACGGCGACCGGAGGCAGTTCCTGCACGTATCGCATGCCGAGCAGCAGCGCGTCGGTGACGATAACGAGCGAAAGGCCCGCCAGCACCCCGCGCAAGCCGCTGGGCGAACTCATTTCACGCACCCAGGCCAAAGCCAGATCGATGTATTTTTTCATGACCCTACCCGCCGCTGCCGGGACCGTGGACTCCACGCGCGGCGATGCACGAATGCAAGAGGTCGCGAAAAAATTCGTCGCTTGCAACGTGAAAATTTTACGCGACCGCCACCAGGCCCGCCAGCGGCCTGGCACCGATGCTGTCGGGGAACACCCTGGTCGCCAGGGCGGTTTCGGGCACCCGCAGGTGATCCCGCAACACGCCCTTGAGCACGGCACGCAAATCCGTGGTCGGCTTGAGGTCGCGCTGGTCGCGCAGATTGGCGAGCTTGAGCCCCGGCCAGTCGGTGATGACGCGGCCGCCTTTGAGGGCACCGCCGGCGAGCAGCGCGACGGTCGCCGTCCCGTGGTCGGTTCCGTCGGTTCCATTGATCCGCGCGGTGCGCCCGAACTCCGTCACCACCGCCACGACGGTGTCGTTCCAGGCCGGTCCCATTCCGGTCTCGACCGCAGCGATCGCGCCATCGAGAGCGCCCAGCAACGCCGCCAGCCGGCCACCGACCGCGCCTTCGTCGGCATGGGTGTCCCAGCCGTCGAAGGCGAGCGCCCCGACCCGCGGCCCGTCCGGCCGCGCCATGAACTTGGCCGCGCTGCCGGCCGATTCCGCGAAGTAGGCGCGCACCTGATTGCCCTGCGCGGCTCCGCGCACCTGATTGCCCTGCGCGGCTCCGCGCACCTGGTTATTCGGGGCGGCCGCCTGCGGCGGTGCCGCCCGGCGCCGCAGGTCCGGCGTCGCCACCGTCCATGCTGCCGGCCCGCGCGATCGCGGCAAGGCCGATGCGTTCCTCGAGCGCCCGCGCGAGGGTCGGATCGGTGTGGCGATACAAGTCGAGCAGCCGCATCAAGGTGTCGTCGCCCGCCGGCTGCAACCGGGGCGGCGTCCACGACAGCACCGGCGCCGGCCCGCGCACCACCAGCGGGGTCACCGGCCCGACCGCAAAAGCCGTGGCGGGATCGACCCGGCCGCCGGGCTCGAGCGCCGACAGCGCGCGGTTGAGCCAGCCGATGTCGGCCGCACCAGGGACCGCAAGGCCGCTCTCCAGAACATCCTGGCCGTCGAAATGCGAGCGCTCGCGGTACGGCGTCGCAACCGCGTGCACGATGCTGGCATGGCCGGCCCGGTAGAGCCGGTGCAGGTTCGGCATCGCCGGATTGAGCGCGAAGAGGCGGTCGAGCGGCAGCGCCGGGCTCGCCCCATCGAGGCGCAGCACCTTGTCGCCGCGGAGTGCCACGTAATCCGGATCGCCGACCGGCGCCACGGCGGCGAGACCGTCGAGAGCGCCGCGCAGCACGATGACGAGAAAGCGCGGGTCGCGGCCCTCCGCCCGGGCGGTGCGCGGCACGTGGGCCCAGGCGAACAGCACGCCCGAGGCGAGCAGCAAGGCGCGGCGGGAAGGAGCATGAAGCGTGGGCATGGTCATCTCCTCTGGAATTCAGGTGCCATGAAAAGCAGGGTGAGAGCCTGGGGCCGGCTTTCGGCCCGACGGATCGCGGTCCGTGTCTCGTCCGAAGCGAACGGCCCGAGCCCGGTTTCCAGTGCAGCGGCAGGATCGGTCGCACCGGCGACGCGGCGCGCCATCTCGTTGGAGACGTCGAGGCGTTGGGCGACGCCGTCGATCCATGCCGCATCCTCGTCGGCGAATCCCTTCGGCGCCGCGGGCCGCCACAGCGGCTCGCCGAGCACGTTCTGCGCCTGCATCACCGGGGCGATCTGGGGCGGGTTCACACCGGTCGCCCGCAGCGACGCCACGATCCATTCGCCGGGGCGCTTGAGCTTGCGATCCGAGGGGTTCCAGGCCTCGGGCGCGGACACGAGCGCGATGGCGACCTCCTTGAGATCGCCGTTGGTGTCGACAAAACGGCGGGCGAGCTTGTCGGCAAGCGCGGGCACCGGCTGATCGCTCACGAAATGCCGCACCAGCTTGGCGGCAATGTGCCTGGCGGTCGCGGGATGACGCGCCAGCATGGCGAGCACCGCGCGGCCCTGCTCCACCCCGCCGTCGGCGAAGGTCTTGCCGAGGATGGTCTGGGAGCCCGGCTGATGCATGCGCGGATTGAAGACGAAGGTGCCGCCCTGCGGTTGTCCCGGCGGCGCCACGGTCCAGCCGGTGATGACGGCGGCGAAGCGGGTGACGTCGTCCTGGGAATAGACGGTGCGGACACCGAGCGTGTGCAGTTCGAGGATTTCGCGGGCGAGATTCTCGTTGAGGCCCTTGCCGCGGTTGCGGCCGGCAATCGACTCCGGACCGATCGAACGGGCGTTGTCGAGATAGACCAGCATCCCAGGATGGCTTTCCGCGGCCTGCAGCATGTCGACGAAGCGGCCGGCGACGTGGGGCCGGATCGCTTCGCGCTCATAGGCGCCGACGATCGGGCGCAGCGGTCCCTTGTCGGCGGAAATGCAGAAGTGATTGGACCAGAACCACGTCAGCCGCTCGGCAAAGCCGATGTCCGCGGTGAGCGCGGCGTCGAGCCTCGCCTTGGCTTCGCTCAGGAAGATCTGCTGGGGAACGGGCGGCGCGGCGCGGGCCGCGTCGAGCCGCTCTGGACCGGGTCGCTGGCCCTGCGCCATCGCGTCCGGGTTCGCCATCGCGTCCGCGCTCGCTATCGCGACGCCGGCGCCGGGATTCGTCCCGGCGGCAAAGCCGGGTCTTCCGCCTGGACGTGCTCCGGGCCGTGCCGCCGGGTTTGCCGGGTCGGCGGCCCGGGCGGCGAGGCGCGCGATCCGGCGCACCTGGCGGAACTCGAAGGCCTCGTGGGCGTCCTCGGCGCTGGGCAGAAGACCCTGGCCGTTCAGGCGCGCCGGATCCGGCCTCGAAAGATCGGCGATGAGGGCGCCGCGCGGATCAGAGGCAATCGCGTCGACCGATCCGGCCCGGGGGCCGAGACCGAAACGATGCAGGGCAAAAACGGCCTGCGTCCGTGGGTCCGAACCGGCATCTGCCGCCATGGCGTCGCCTCCGATACGAGCTGCGCTTCTTCACGCATCATCGAAGCAACCGGTGTCCAGACTGCGGCGAAATGCTTTACGGCCGTTCATGTCGGGGATGAAATCTTCGTAAGGTTTCAACCCGCCACTGCGTTCGAATGCAGCGTTACGGGCGCCCGGAAAGGCCGACCTGCCGGGGAATTGGAGCCGTGGCACGAGTTCAGAAGAGAAAGCCCGTCTCGAGCAGGACGCGTGCCTGAGTCGTGTCGTTGCCGGCAGGACCGAAGGCGTAGCCGGCCGTCGTGCGGGCCGCTTTGACGTAGGAGAATTCGGCGCGCGTAAAGAATAACTTTTGCTGGTAGGTGGGGGTGACCGTCACCGACCAGGCGGCGCTGCCGGGACCATACAGCAGATTAGGCGCGCCATCGGCGACGCTGCCGGTCGAGGTTATATACTCCGCGCGAAACGGGAGGCTGAAGCCGGCCAAACTCAGGCCGCCGATCCGGGTAGCGGCATCGAACGCGTAGCTCGCCAAGAGCGCGGCTCCATAGGTGGCGGCGTCGTGCAACGCACCGATCAATGGAAGCCGCGGAACATCCGTATACTGCAGATACGAACTGAGGATCCACGGCCCCGCGGCGTGCGTGTAAACGACGTTGTAAATCTCCGAGTTGTTCTGGAGCAAAGGCGTTGCCGACGTATCGATGATTGTCGGACGCGTATTGGCGGAGCCGACGAAGGCGAGCTTGTTGGCGCTGTCGACCTTCCAAGTCGCCGACCCGGACCACCACGTCAACCGATTGGAGTAGAAGCCGTCGTCCCAGGACAGCGCCAGGGAGAGCGCTCCGACAGTGTAGTTCGCTTGCACGCCGCGACTGACGGAATCCGATTGGTTCCACAGGAGGCCGCGTTGAATGTTCATATTCTGAAACGTGAGCGACGATTCGTATCCGGCGAGCGACTGAAATTTTCCGGCGACGATCGCCCAATTCTCGTTCGGCGCCAAACGGACGAACGCCTCGGGAACCGGGCCCCACAATTCGGTCTTCGTCGTGACCGAGTCGACGTATGACGTACCGAGGGACGGCAGGGCATAGAGACCCGCCTGGACGAAGAATTGGATCGGCCCATCGGTCTTTTGTACAAAGACTTGGCCGTTGGTGAAGTCGGCCAGGGCGCCGGTGTCGCCGGGTATCACATTGCTCTGCCCGAGGGCGAGGCCGCTGACGGCACCCGTTATGAACACGTTGCCGAATGGGCCGGCATTGAAGCTCGTGGGGTTCGGGTTCGCCACGAGCGGGCCAGCGATGTCCGGCAGCAGCCCGTCGGCGCCGGCGGGCGAACTGACGACGCCGAACAACATGCTCGCCACCAGCGCAGACCGGCCGATCCCGGGCGCCGCGATCCTGGGCGTCGGCAACTTGGACGTTGGCAACTTGGGCGCCGGGACCTTGGCTCCCTGAACCTTTGAAGCGCGCGGCGACGCCGCGACGAAGTCCCTGCCGACCTTCGGACGCCCGCCGACGCCGAATCGCCGTGCCGACCTCGAGCCCATCGCCTCGTGCCCCTGCCGACCGAATCGGGTGTCGTCAGCACCCAATTCTACGTCAAGGGTCCGGGTGAGTCGACGTGGCCCCGGACTCAATCCCAGGAGGTGTTGTCAAGTCGCACCACTCGGCTCCGACAGGCGCGCCGACTTTCAGGAGGGTTTCAGGGCCGTGCCCACCAAACTCGAAGAGCCCCCTTTTGGGAGGCCCTTCGTTTCTGAGCGGACGTCCAGGGCAAGCAGACGTCTTAACCCCGCGTGATCGCAACTACCGAACCGCCGACTGCACCGACGCTGCGGTCTGGCCGAACAGGATCGCGCGTTCCTCGGCGGTGCGGATGCCGCCATAGCTCGGATTGACCTCCTTGACGATGGCGTAGGCCCGCTCGACGGCGGGGCGGGCGCGGATCGCCTCGAGCCACCGCTTGAGATTCGGAAAGTCCTCGATCTTCTGGCCCTGCCGCTCGTAGGGCACCACCCAGGGATAGCTCGCCATGTCGGCAATCGAATAATCCCCGGCGAGGTAGGGGCGATCCGCCAGGCGGCGGTCCATCACGCCATAGAGGCGGTTCACCTCGTTGCGGTAGCGGTCCATCGCATAGGGGATCTTGTCGACGGCATAGTGGCCGAAATGGTTGTTCTGCCCGGACATCGGGCCGAGACCGCCCATCTGCCAGAACAGCCACTGCATGGCATCGGTGCGCGCGCGCAGATCGCGCGGCAGGAATTTGCCAGTCTTCTCGGCGAGGTAGAGCAGGATGGCGCCGGATTCGAACACCGCGAGCGGAGCGCCGCCGCCGGGCGGCTCATGATCGACGATCGCGGGAATACGGTTATTGGGAGAGACTTCGAGGAACTTGCGATCGAATTGTTCGCCTTTTCCGATGTTGACGGGAATGATTTTATACTCGAGCCCCGCCTCTTCGAGGAAAATCGAAATCTTATGGCCGTTGGGAGTGGTCCAGTAATAAACATCGATCATTGCATGGACTCCTTGAAAGCCAGACGGCTCATCCCCAGCCAGCCCCTGCCCGATTTGCCTTGCGCAGGACGCGGCAAGCAGCGGCACTGGCATAACCGATCCCGTCGGCTGCAGGGCTGATATCGGACGAGTTGTCCGGCCTTGCAACCCTATCGCGCCCCCGTTTGGAGCGTTTCAGGCATGCTCCCGTACCGATGGCGCGCCTCGGCGCCCGGTCGGCGGCGGTGCCGGACCCGGCTGCGACTTCCCGCATGGTTGGCATTCGACCTGCCCCATGCGAGGATTTCCCCACCCGCTGGCCCCACGAGTTTTTTGCGCGACATTGATCGGCGCACCACCCGCCCGTTGACGAAGGTTTTGCTCATGTCGCATCGATATTTTCTTCCCGTCCTGTTCGCCGGGCTCTACTTGGGCTTTACGCCGGCATTCGCGCAGCCGGCCAACGAAGGCGACCTGTTCCAGACCCGAATCAAGGAGGCCGCGACCAAGCTCGGCAAACATACGACGCTCAAACGCCTGTCTCCGGCGGATCGCGAGAAACTCACCGACTTCGTCGTCGGCAACATGCTGTTCGTCACCCTCCACGAACTCGCCCATGCGGCGATCGGCGAAATGGGATTGCCGGTGCTCGGCCGCCCGGAGGACGCCGCCGATTCCTTTGCCGCCGTCGGCTTGATCAAGATCGGCTCGACCTTCACCGAGCACGTTCTCGGCGACGCCGCGAGAGGCTGGTTCCTGTCCGACCGGCGCGATCGGGCAACCGACGACATGGTCGCGTTCTACGACGAGCACGGCCTCGACCAGCAGCGCGCCTACCAGATCGTCTGCTTCATGGTCGGCTCCGACGACGAGAAATTCAACGACCTGGCGAAGGAGACCAAGCTGCCGAAGGCGCGGCAGGACACCTGCGCCGGCGACTACAGCAACGCCGCTTTCTCATGGGACCTCGTGCTCAAGCCTCATGTGCGACCTGCGGACCAGCCGCCGACCAAGATCGACGTGGTCTATGGCGACGCCAAAGGGGACCTCGCCGTCGTCGCCGACATGATGCGCTCGATCGGATTGCTGGAAGCCATCGCCCAGCATACCGCGGAGGCCTTCGTGTGGCCGAAGCCGTTCACGCTGGAAGCGCAGAGCTGCGGGTTTCCCAATGCGCGGTGGGATTTTCAGTCGCACAAGCTTCTCGTCTGCTACGAGCTGGCGGCCGATTTCGCCGACCTTTATCGCGAGTATGGGACGACGCCCATGCAGGTCCGCGCGCTGCCGAAGAAGAAACGCAAGTCGAGGTGAGCTCGCAATCGATGCGCCCGCAAACGCGAAAAACGCGGCGCCGTTACGGACGCGCGCGCAGCGCGCGGCGATCAATCTTGAGCAAGGTCGTGCGCGGCAACTCGTCGATGAACTCGTAGCGTTCCGGCACCTTGAAGCCGCCGAGGGGGCGTACCGCGTCGCCCAGTTCCGCGACCAGCCCGTCGTCCGGCACGAAGCCCTCGCGCAGCACCACATAGGCCAGCGGCTTGGTGAAGCCTTCGGCATCCGCGCACGACACCACCGCGGCCTCCCGCACGGCGGGATGTGCGGTGAGCGCCGCCTCGATCTCGATCGGCGTCACCCAGAGGCCCTTCACCTTGAACATGTCGTTGTCGCGCCCGGAGAACCAGAAGAAGCCGTCCTCGTCGAAGGAGAGATTGTCGCCGGTCCGCGTCCAGTCTCCGATGAAGGTCTCGCGCGACTTGTCGTACTTGCGCCAATAGAAGAAGCACGCCGTCTTGCTCTTGATCCACGCCTCGCCCGGCACGTTCGGCTCGGTAACGTCCCCGCGGTCCGGACTGACCAGTCGCACCTCGTAGCCGAACACCGGCTTGCCGAGGCTGCCGCGCCGAAATTCTTTCGGGCGGTTGGCGATCCATTCGTAGGTGATTTCCGACGAGCCGATGGAGTCGAAGATCTCGACGCCGAACTGCTCGTGAAAGCGCGAGAAGATCTCGGGCGGGATCTTCTCCGACGCGCTGGCGACGAATTCGAGCGCCGGATAATGCGGCGTGCGGCCCGACAGGCGGACATGCTCGAGCATGTTCTTGAGCACGGTGGGCACGGTGACGAGCTTCGTCACCGCCGCCTTGCCCATGGCCTCGAGAACGACGTCGGGAGCCGGCGGGCGGCGGATCAGCACCGCCGTCGCCCCCCAGTAGAGCGGGATCAGCAGGCCCGGCCACAGACCGTGGGTGAAATACTTTTTCGAGGTCGCGAAGACGACGTCGCTTTCGCGGTATTCCCAGAAGCGGCCGTGGCGTTCCGGCACCAGCACGAAGTCGTGGGCGAGGTGGGTGATCCCCTTGGCGGTGCCGGTGGTGCCGCCGGAGAAGAACATATAGGTCACGTCATTGGGATGCCGTGGGCAGGCGGCGACAGCGGGGGCGGGATCGAGCAGAGTGGCGAACGGCACCACCGCCCGGCCCGCGAACGTCGCGGCCGGCGCGTCGCCGCGCAGGATGATCGTCTCCAGCGATGCCGGCAGTGCCGCCGCGATCTCCACGAGTTTCGGCCACTGCTCGGCGTCGATGAACAGGAAACGGGCCGCGGTGTCGCGGATGAAATAGAGCAGGTCCGGCGACTTGTAGAGGTCGGACACCACGGCCGGCACGGCACCGATGCGCACCGCGCCGAACCACAAGGTCACATAGTCGAGGCTGTCGGTCCCGAACAGCAGGATGCGGTCTTCGGCCCTGGCGCCGATGGCGGCGAGCCCCGCCGACGCGTCGGCGACCCGCCGCGCCAGCGCGCCGTAGCTGACCGGCAGGTCGTCGGCGATGAGGGCCGGCTTGTGCTCGACCGGCGTGCCGAGATGGCGGTCGAGCAGCAAGACGGTCGGCTGGATGCTGTCCGGCACCGCCGGGTCCACGAAGGCGCGCCAGTCAGCAGAATAGATCTTGTCGTCACAGGCGGTCGGCTGGCGGGACAGCATGGCCTGACCATCATTCGCGCTTGAAGCCGTATTCGTCCCAGCGCCGCTCGACGAGTTCCCAGTCGCCCTTGTCGGGCCGCACCATCGCTGGGTAGCGCTCGCCATTGTAATTCGCCTCCGGCTCGAAATCGAGATTGACGGTGGCGTCGATCAGCACCCGGCACCACTTGCCGGTGCCGTAGAGGTTGGTGTCGCGGAATTTGAGCCGGGTCGAGGGATCGAGCGCCGAGCCGAAGGTGCCGGGGAAGAACACGATGTCGTCTTCCGCCGCATTGACGCGGTAGGCGAACGCCCAGTCGACCGCGCCGTAGTCGTGGATGTCGATGTCGTCGTCCACGACCCAGATGTTCTTGTAGCGCAGATGCGCCGCATTCGACCCCCAGATCGCGGCCGCCGCCTGCTTGGCCTGCCCGCGATAGGTCTGCTTGAGCTGGATCATCAGCGTGGTGCCGTTGTTGGCGGGCGGGCAGTGCACGTCGGTGACGCCGGGCACGCCGGAGCGTTCGAGGATATTCCACGCCAGCGCGGCGCGCTGCACCGAGCTCATGATCGAGTTCTCGTTGAGCATCTTGGGCAGCGTGCCTTCCAGGGTGCCGCGGAAGATCGGATTGTCGCGGTGCGAGATGCAGGTGACACGCACCCGGTGCTTGGGCCCCTGCTCGCCGCCGAAATAGCCGGTGTATTCGCCGAACGGGCCTTCCGGCTCGAAGGTCGCAGGGTCGGGCGAGATCCAGCCCTCGATCACGATCTCCGCGGAGGCCGGCACCTGCAGCGGCACCGTCTCGCAGTCGACGAGCTCCACCGGGGCCCCGCGCAAGGCGCCCATCACGTCGTATTCGGAAACGTCGGGCGGCACCGGCGAGGCCGCGCAGAACGGTAGGCACGGTTCCCAGCCATAGACGAAGGCGACCGGCATCTCCTCGCCCTTGCCGGTGTACTTGGCGAAGTCCTGGCCCCAGTTCTGCGGACGCCACAGCAGCACCGGGATCGAGTCCTTCTTGCCGATCATGCCCCGATACATGCCGACATTGATGCGGCCCGATACCGGATCGCGGGTGACGGTGCCCTGCATGGTGTTGATGTAGCGGCCGCCGTCCTGGCGATGCCAGCGCGGCACCGGAAACTCGAACAGGTTGATGTCGTCGCCCTTGAGGATGTTCTGCTTGACCGGCCCGGTGGCGACCGTCACCGGCGGCACCCGGCCGGCATAGGCGCGGCGCGCCGCCTTCACGAGATCGGTGATCGGCGCCTTCTTCGGCAGGCCGAACATCATCGCGACCCGCGAGTAGTTGGACAGGCCGCCGGTGAACACCTGGGTGCAGCGGCCGCTGGTGTAGTCCTTGATCCGGTTGAACAGGAGCGCCGGTCCGTCGCCATTGCCGAAGGCGCGCCGCGTCACGGTGCCGAGCTCGCAGTCCCAGTCCACCTCCGTATTGACTTCGTGAAGCTCGCCCTCTTTCTTGAGATGCGCGATCCAACCGCGCAGATCACCGAACTGCATGTGCGTCTCCTGGCATATGTGGGCGGTCCGAAGGCCGGCCGAAGGGCCCGCACGTCCGGTGGCAATGGGCAGGGTCTCGAGTTGCGGTGATGCAGCCCTGGTATCCTCCACAGCGTGATCGACGAACGGCCGGCGATCCGCTTTAAATCTGACGTCCTCCCGCAACGCGACGATCGGCGCCCGCGCGCGCGTCGAGGCGCGCATCGAATGCCGATCCCGGCTAAACTACCATCACGCTTTCCAGTCAAGCCAGAACGGAACGACGTACATCATGCAAAGAGACTATGCGGAAATGCGCGGCGCGATCCTGCGCGATCTGGACGGCCTGCGCTACGAAGTGGACACCGACAAGAAGATCGGCTGGCTGTATCTCGACCGGCCGCCGCTCAACGTCATTTCCTATCGCGGTCGCAGCCAGATCGCGGCCATCATCGAGGCGTTCGGCCAGGATCCGGACGTGCGCGTCGTCGTCATCCGCGGTGTCGGCGGCGTCTACACCTCGGGTGGTGACGTGAAGGCGTTCCCGCAGATCGAGCGAGACGGCATGTCGCACCTCGCCTGGAACATCGCGGCCCCGGAGCGCTGCCCGAAGCCGGTGATCTGTGCCATGGAGAAATACGCCATGGGCGTCGGCTTCGAGCTCGCCATGGCGTGCGACATCCGCCTCGCGACGAAGGACACGCTGCTGGCGTTGCCCGAGACGACCCTCGGCCAGATCCCCGGCAGCGGCGGCAGCCAGCGCGTCGCCCGTATCGCCGGGCTCACCCGCGCCGCCGACATGATGATGCTCGGGCGCCGCATTCCGGCGCCGGAAGCCTACCAGTGGGGTCTTCTCACCCGGGTGGTCGATGACGCCGCCGCCCTCGACCTCAGCATCGACGAGATGGTGAAGACGCTGACTTCGATGTCGGCCCTGGCGCTCAAGACCATCAAGCGCGTGCTCAACACCACCTACGACACCAGCCTCGCCGTCGGTCTCGAGGTCGAGGGCCACGCCTACGAGAAGCTGCGCGACAGCGAGGACTATGCAGAGGGCATCGCGGCGTTCAGCGCCAAGCGCAAGCCGCAGTTCAAGTCCTGAGGGGTGCCGCACCCGTCCTCGTCGTTCCGGAGCGCACGGAAGCACGCGCCCGGAACATAGGATGGGTTGAGTGCAGCGATACCCATCGGGCAAGGCGGCAGAGGGCCACAGAGATCGGTGACAGCGCGGCCTGCGCCAGCTTGGGAGCAGCAGCGCGGCTATGCGGGGGCCTCACAGCCTCTGCACAGCGGTGGACTCCCTCTCCCGCTTGCGGCGGAGGGTTGGGAGGCGGCTGCTGAATCAGCCACTCGCTCTGCGCCATGAGAAACCGCTGCGTTCCCCCTCCCCAGCCCTCCCCCGCAAGCGGGAGAGGGAGCAGAATCGTCGGCGCGGCGCGGCCATATGGAGCCCTCACGGCCCTCCGGCGCTGGACTCCCTCCACCGCTTGCGGGGGAGGGTTGGGGAGGGGGAATGCAGCGCCGGCAGCTGGCGCCGTGGCTCTCGTGCTGCGGCCCGGCGCGGGACCGATTCAGCAAGCCCGCGCCCCATCCTCCCGCAAGCGGCGCAGAGAGGGAGCAGGCACATCGCCCGCACAGGGGGAGCAGGGTTACTTCAACCCGCAATCGGCGAGGAAGGCGAGGGTCTGGCGCGCGCATTCCTCCGGCTTTTCGACTTGCAGCAAATGCCCTGTGCCGGGGACGAAGCTGTAGTCGTAGCCGTTTTCGAGCCCCAGCGCCTGGTTGGCGCGGCCGGTGGGCGGGCCGCCCTTGAGGTCGGGGTCGGCGCCGATCAGCTTGACCGGCCCGCGGAAGTCGGCCGCCTTGGGCCACAGGTTCAAGGCCATGGCCTCGGCATAGATGCCCGCCTCGTTGGCGGGATCGCAGACCAGCACGAAGCCCTCGCCTGCCGGGTCGGGCCGCAACACCGCGCGCGCCATCAGCTCGTGCACGCCCGGCGCCCAGGCCTGACCGACCCGCGACTTCGCATACTCGACCGCCAACTCTTCCACGGTCGCGAACGCGCTGCGGCGGTTGCTGGCGAATGCCGTGAGCCGCGCCTCGAAGGCCTCCATCGCCGCATGGATCGGGTGTCCCGGCGGCGGCACGTTGGGCGGATCGAACAGCACCAGCGCGTCCCAGCGAAAGCCGATCTCCAGGGCATGCTTCATCGCGGTGCGCCCGGACATGGAATGGAAGATTCCGGCCGACTTGCGGCTGCCGAGTCGTTCGCAGACGCCCTGATAGACGCACTCGAGGTCGCGGGCGAGTTGCGGATAAGTGTGGTTTGCCGGCGTGACCGGGACGTTCTGCCCGTGGTTGCGGAAATCGAAGACGATGACCTCGTAGTTCGGCAGGAAATGCTGCCAATACGGCAGATACCCGTCGATCGCGAAGCCGTTGCCATGGCTGATGAAGAGGCGCACGCCGCCGGGCCGGCCGTGCCTGCGCACCTTGACCCGGGCTCCGTCTTCCAGCACGACCTCGAAGGTCTCATGGGGCGCCGGCACTTCCAAACGCATCAACAATCTCCGGTTTAATGGTCAAAGCCCTCACGTGCGAGTGAGGGACGGGATGAGGGGGCCGTTTCCCACCGAGCTTGGCGAGGCTCCGGCCCGAAAAAGGAGCCCGGGATTGCTGCTTTGCTACAGCTTCGGCGGCAGCGGCTTTAATCCGAACTCGCTCCAGCGCCGGGCCACCGCGGCGAGATCGTCTTCCGACGGCCAGACCTTCGGCGGGAACCGGGCGCCGTCGAGATCGGGATCGGGGTCGTAGTCGAGGTTCATGGTGGCGTCGATCAGCACCCGGTTCCATTTGCCGGTGCCGAACAGCGCGGGATTGCGGTCGCGCCGCCGCGTCGAGGGGTCGAGCCCGGCGCCGAACGTCGCGGGCATGATGACGATGTCGTCCTCGCCGGCATTGACGCGGTAGGCGATCGCCCAGTCCACCGCGGCATAGTCGTGGATGTCGATGTCGTCGTCGACCACGGTGATGTGCTTGTAGCGGACATGGGCCGCAGAGCTTCCCCAGATGGCGTTCGCCGCCTGCTTGGCTTGGCCGCGGTAGCTCTGCTTCATCTGGATGAGCAGGTTGATGCCGGCATGGACCGGCGGACACCACACGTCGGTGATGCCGGGGACGCCGGCGCGCTCCAGCACCGACCACGCCGTCGCCGCCCGCATGATCGACGAGCAGATGGCGTTCTCGGAGAAGCTGCCCGGCAGCGAGCCCTCGATCGTCCCCCGCAGGATCGGGTCGTTGCGGTGGGTGATGGCGGTGACCCGGATGGTCGGCTTCGGCGACTTGTCGCCGGCGAGGTAACCGGTGAACTCGGCGAACGGCCCTTCCATCACGAACTTCTCGGGATCGAGCTGCAGATAGCCCTCGATCACGATTTCGGCCGTGGCGGGCACGTGCAGATCGACGGTCTCGCATTTGACGAGCTCGACCGGGGCGCCGCGGATCGCCCCCATCACGTCATATTCGCACACGCCCTTGGCGACCGGCGCGCCGCCGGTGAAGCCGAGCGAAGGCTCCCAGCCGATGGCGACCGCGATCGGCATCTCGCGCTTTCCGGCGCGCTCCCAGGACGTCGCGTGCTGGCCGACATGCTGGGCCTTCCACAGCAGGATGGGAATCTCGTTCTTGCTCGCCACCATGCCGCGATAGATGCCGACGTTCATCACCCCGGTGTCGTGGTCCTTGGTGACGCAGCCGCCATAGGTGAGGAGGTAGCGGCCGCCGTCCAGGCGATTCCACCACGGCGACGGCAGGTCGTAGAGATCGATGTCGTCCCCGGTGACGATGTTTTCCTTCACCGGGCCGGTGGCGACCACCTTCGGAGGCACGCCGTTGCTCAGCACGTTGCGGCCGAGCTTGACGAGGTCGCGCGGATGCGTGTCCGGCGAAACGCCCATCATCATGGCGACGCGGCGGTAGCTCGAAAGCCCGCAGCCGAAAATGCGGCGGCAGCGGGCGTTCGGCCCGTAATCCTTGATGTTGTTGAACAGCAGGGCCGGCCCGTCGCCGGTGCCCTGGGCGAGGCGCATCACCGTGCCGAGTTCGATATTCCAGTCGACCTCGGCGTTGACCTCCTTGATCTCGCCGGCGCCTTCCAGCGCCTTGATCCAACCGCGGAGATCACCATAGGCCACCGGCTTGCGTTCGATGTTCATTTCCTGTTCCAATTCGTCCTGCGCCTGTCGCGCCGACGTTATGCCCGCGCGCCGCGCCGACTTCAACACAATGGCTGCGGGCTGCGCCCGGAGTCCCGGAATGGCAGGCTTGCGGCGACGACGACTTTACTCGCGAATGCGCTGCGTTTAGCTAAAGCGCCTTTCGACGAGATCGGCGCAGCGGCAGTGTGCGGGTACGACGGTTTCCCGCGGCAGGCTGCGGTGCCACGTCGCAGGGTCAGCGGGGAGACGACAGGAGCGCACCTTCCGCCCTCCCGCGTTGGCGCTGTGATCACGCGGAAGCAATCCGACGGTGTGTGGTGTCCAAGCTCGGTTTCCCTCTGGTACGCAAGGAAGATCCCGCACTGCTGTCGGGACGCGGACGCTATTGTGACGACCTGCCGGTGCCACTCGGCACTCTGCAGGCTCACGTCATCCGTTCGCCCCATGCCCACGCCAGAATCGTGACGATCCATGCGGACGCCGCCCGGCGGCTGCCGGGGGTGGCCGCGGTGATCACCGGCGACGACGTCCGCAAGCTCACCGACCCGTTCCTGATCGCCTTGAAGCAGCCGGTCCACCAGTGGTCGCTCGCGATCGATGTCGTGCGCTATGTCGGCGAAGCGGTCGCGCTGGTCGTCGCAGACAGCCGATATGTGGCGGAAGACGCCGCCGAGTTGGTCAAGGTCGACTACGAGCCGCTCCCGACCGTGATCGACCCCCTCGCCGCCTGCGACAAATCCGCGCCGCTGCTGCATCCGGAATGCAAGACCAACGAGATCTCGGTGCGCAAATTCGCCTATGGCGACACTGCCGCGGCGTTCGCGCAGGCCGATGCCAAAGTTGCGCTCAGGGTTGATTTCCCGCGGCTCTCCTTCACCCCGATGGAATGCTTCGTCGTGGTCGCGGAGTACCGTCCCCACGACAAGAGCTACGACGTCACCGCCAATTTCCAGGGCCCGTTCTCCACCCATCCGGTGATGGCCAAGGCGCTGCGGGTCTCCGGCACCAAGATGCGGTTGCGCATCCCGCCCGACAGCGGCGGCAGCTTCGGCATCAAGCTCTCGGTCTTTCCCTACGTCGTGCTCACGGCGATCGCGGCCAAGATCACCGGGCGGCCGGTGAAATGGGTCGAGGACCGGGTCGAGCACCTCGTCGCCGCGAGCTCGGGGCCCAACCGCATCACCGAGATCGAAGCCGCGGTCACGAAGGACGGCCGCATCCTCGCGCTGCGGCTCGACCAGCTCGAGGACTATGGCGCCTACCTGCGCGCGCCGATGCCGGGACCGCTGTACCGCATGCACGGCGCCGTCACCGGCGCCTACGACATTGCCAATGTCGACGTCACGAACCGGATCGTGCTCACCAACAAGATGCCGGCCGGCCTGATTCGCGGCTTCGGCGGCCCGCAGCTCTACCTCGCGATCGAGCGACTGGTGCAGCGCATCGCCGTCGAGCTCGGCCTCGACCATCTCGACGTCATCCGCCGCAATCTCATTCCCGAGGCCAAATTCCCCTACCGCACGGCGGCCGGCGCGCTCTACGATTCCGGCGGCTACCACAGCGCGCTCGAAACCGCGGTCGGGGATGGCCGGCTCGAAGCGCTGCGCAAGAAGCGCGACGAGGCGCGCGCCGCGGGCAAGCTCTACGGCATCGGCTTGGCCACCGTCGTCGAGCCCGGCATGTCGAACATGGGTTACCTCTCGACGATGCTCTCCGCCGACGCCCGCGAGCGCGCCGGCCCCAAGAACGGCGCGGTGTCCATGGTCACGGTCAATGTCGACCCGCTGGGCGCGGTCTCGATGACGGCCGACGTGACCGTGCAGGGCCAGGGCCACGAGACGGTGCTGTCGCAGATCGTCGCCGACCGGCTCGGGCTCGCGCCCGACGACGTCGAGGTCTCGCTCGCCCTCGACACCGGCAAGGACCCGTGGTCGATCGCGGCCGGCAGCTATTCTTGCCGCTTCACGCCGGGCACCGCGGTCGCCGCCCATTTCGCCGCCACGCAGATGCGCGACAAGCTCGCCAGCATCGCGGCGAAGCAGCTCAACATCCTCCCCGCCGACATCGAGTTCGCCAAGGGCCGGATCCGCAGCCGCTCCAATCCCGACAACGCGCTGCCGTTTTCGCGGGTCGCCGGCACCGCGCACTGGTCGCCGGTGATGCTGCCCGAAGGGATGGCGCCCGGCCTGTCGGAGACCGGGGTGTGGTCGCCGCCCGAGCTCGAGCCGCCGACCCGCGACGACCGCATCAATACTTCGCTCACCTACGGCTTCGTGTTCGACATGTGCGGGGTGGAGATCGATCCCGCGACCTACCAGGTCCGCATCGACCGCTACATCTCGATGCATGACGCCGGCACGCTGCTCAACCCGCTGATCGCCGACGGCCAGGTCCATGGCGCGTTCGTGCAGGGCGTGGCGGCGGCGCTCTACGAGGAGTTCGTCTACGACGACAACGGCAGCTTCCTCTCCGGCACCTTCGCCGATTATCTCGTACCGACCGTCAGCGAGATTCCGCGGCTCGAGATCCTGCACCAGGAGACGCCGTCGCCGCTGACGCCGCTCGGCGCCAAGGGCCTCGCCGAAGGCAACTGCATGAGCACCCCGGCGTGCATCGCCAACGCGGTCGCCGATGCGCTCGGCGTCAAGGACATCGTGCTGCCGCTGACGCCGCGCCGGCTGCATGCCCTGATGGCCGGACCGGAGCCGCCGCGACCCGCCGGAATCGGCAAGGCCGAGCTTCCCGCCGCAGCGGCGCCGGATGGCCGCACCATGCGCGGCACCGGCACCTTCGAGGTGGCGGCGCCGCCGGCGACGGTGTGGCGCGCCCTGCTCGATCCCGACAGCCTCAAGGCGGTCATTCCCGGCTGCCACGAGCTGCGCAAGACCGGAGAGAACGACTACGTCGCCGAGGTCTCGCTGGGCGTCGGCCCGGTGCGCGGGCGCTTCACCGCGACCGTCGGCCTTTCCGACCTGGTGACGGAAACCTCGGGCCGGATCGGCGGCACCCTGACGGGACCGCTCGGAGGCGCGTCGGGATCGGGCGTCCTGCGGCTGTCGCCGTCGGAGGCGGGAACCCGGATCGATTACGACTATGCGGTGGCCGTCGGCGGCAAGGTGGCCGCGGTGGGCGGCCGGCTGCTCGAAGGCGCGACGCAAGTGATCATCCGCCAGTTCTTCGAACGGCTGGGACGGCAGCTTGCCGCGCCGGGCGGCACGGGCGCGGCTAGGCCCAGCCTGTGGCATCGGTTGTTCGGCCGATCGGAGGCACCATGAAACCGCGCCGCTTCGACTACGCGCGACCGGACAGCGTCGCGGAGGCGCTGGCGCTGCTCGCCGAGCATGGCGAGGAGGCCAAGGTGATGGCCGGCGGCCAATCGCTGATGGCGATGCTCAACCTGCGCCTGCTGGAGCCGACGATGGTGATCGACATCGCCCGCCTCGCCGAGCTCCAAACCATCAAGATGGTCGGAAACAAAGTCGAGGTCGGGGCCGCCGTCACCCAGAACCGGCTCAAGGACTGGCCGGACCTCGCGGCGAAGCTGCCGCTGCTCGCACGCGCGCTGCCGTTCGTCGGCCATTTCCAGACCCGCAACCGCGGCACGGTGTGCGGCTCGATCGCCCATGCCGACCCGAGCTCGGAAATCCCGTTGAGCCTCGCGACCCTCGGGGGAGAGGTCGTCCTGCGCTCGCGGCGCGGCACCCGCACCCTCGCGGCGGCAGACTTCCAGCGCGGCATGCTCACCACCGCCCGCGAGGCCGACGAGCTGATCACGGCGGTGCGCTTTCCGGTCCAGACGGACCGCCGCGTCGCCTTCCGCGAGGTGGCGCGCCGTCACGGCGACTTCGCCATGATCGCGATCGCCGCCTGCGTCGAGGGCGGTGACGCCCGGCCGGCCACCGCGGTGCGGATCGGCATCGGCGGCGTCGCCGACAGACCGGCGGTGCGGCGCATCGTGCTCGACGGCGCCGGCGCCGCCAAGGCGGCCTTCGAGAGGCTCGCCTGGGAGCTCGAAGGATACGACGACATGCACGCCACCGCGCGCCTGCGCCGCGACCTGCTGCGGCAGGTCGGTCCGGCGGTCGTCGAAGAGGCTCTGCAATGCGCCGCGTGAGCAAGGACGAGCGGGCGCGGGTCTCCTTCACCCTCAACGGCCGTCCGGCGTCGGGCGATGCCGAGCCGCGGATGCTGCTCACCGATTTTCTGCGCCACGTCGTCGGGGCTACCGGGACCCATGTGGGGTGCGAGCACGGCGTGTGCGGATGCTGCACGGTGCTGATCGACGATGTCGCCGTGCGCGGCTGCCTCACGCTCGCCGTCCAGGCGGAGGGGCGGCGCGTGACCACGGTGGAAGCGCTCGCCTCCGCCGACGGCACGCTCAACCCGCTGCAGCAGGCATTTCAGCAGAACCATGCCCTGCAATGCGGCTTCTGCACGCCCGGAATCCTGATGTCGTTTACCGATTATCTTGCGAGAAATCCGCACCCGACCGAGGATGAGATCCGCGAGGTGCTCAGCGGGCACATCTGCCGGTGTACCGGCTATGCCGGCATTGTCGCCGCGGTCCTCTCCGCAACTGGCGGCGCGCCATCGAACCCGACAGCCACCCGGAGCCAGCCATGAAACCTCCTTACCGCGAATTGGTGACCATCAACGGCAAGAACGTCGTCCTCGCGCACAACGAGCCGCCGGTCGTCAATGCCGGGGTCCTCGAAAACGCGGACATCTTCCGCATGATCAACATTTTCGCGGACCAGTTCTCGCCCTCGAACATCGACAAGGCGGACGGCACCCCGCTGCGGCTTTACACTTCCGACCGCGTCAAGGTCGACGTCTCCAAGCGGCGCAAGCACGACATGGGCTTCTGGCACCGCAACATCGACGCCCACGAGATCATCTTCTGCGTCAAGGGCGCCCTGAAATGGGAGACCGAGATGGGCGTGAAGATCATGCATCCGGGCGACATGCTGTTCATCCCCAAGGGCATCGGTCATCGCTCCATGCTGTGCGAGGACTCCACCGACGAAAACGTCCTCATCGAGCTCAAGATCGCCGACGAGCTGACCTATGTCGGGGAAACCAAGTGATGGTGAGCGACGAAGTCGAGGCGCGGCGTGCACCTCGACGAGATCGACGGGACCAAGCTGTCCGTGACGGGGCGGAGCCGACGGGACGGCGGACGGCGAGAGGAGGAAGACCATGACTGATGTCTTCGGCGACCATCAGCTCGGCATCCCCTATCGTCCGATCGCGGACCTGTTCGCGATGTACCGCGAGCGCGACCCTGAGAAGACCGCGATCGTCGATCTCGAACTCGGGAACCGCGATCACCTTCGGCGCGCTCGACCAGGTCACCACCGATATCGCCGCCTTCCTCAAGAGCCGCGGCGTCACGAAGGGCAGCCGCGTCCTGCTGCTGTCCGACGAGCACATCGAGAAGCTGCTGCTGTGGTTCGGGATCTGGCGGATCGGCGCGGTGGTCTGCCCGCTCAACATCGAGATCAACGAGAAGGTGCTCGCCGACCTCGCCCCGGTGGTGAACCCGGCGCTGATCCTCTACCACAAGGACCTCGACTGCGACGCCCTGGTGGGCGACTGCGCTGCACCCCGCGTGAAGTTCGGCACGTGGTCGCCCGATGGCGCCGCCGACCCGCAGGACGAATGCTTTGCGGTGATGTCCAGGGGGCACCGCGCTGCGGAGCTTCCGGAGCGCAACGCGCCCGAGGACATCGCCTGCATCTTCTGCACCTCCGGCACCACCAGCCGGCCCAAGATCGTGATCTACGACCACTGCGCCTACTGGCTCAACGGCCTCTCCACGCTCGAATTCCTCGGGCTCACGCCTGACGACCGCACGCTCGAATACCGCTCGTTCGGCTGGAACTCGGCCCAGGTGCTGAGTCTGATGCCCTTCCTCGAGAAGGGCCTGACCATGCACATCGCGCGGCGCTTCTCCCACAGCCGGTTCTTCGATTGGATCCGCAACTACGGCATCACTTTCTCCGCCGGGGTGCCGACCGTGCTGAACATGCTCCTGCACAAGCCGCTCGGGTATACGGCGAAGGACGTGCCGACCCTGCGCCTGATGAGTTGCTCGACGGCGCCGCTGACCGCCCAGCAATGGGTCCAGTTCGAGGAGATGTACGGGGTCAAGCTACTGCAGATGTACGGGATGTCCGAGGCCGGCTGGGTGTGCGGCAACCGCACCTACAAGAACCGGATCGGCACCGTCGGGGTGCCGGCGCTCCACCAGGAGTTCGCCATCGTCGACGCCGAAGGCCGCACCTGCCCGGTCGGCGTCGAAGGCGAAGTGACCGCGGGCGGTCCCCATACCGCCATCGGCTATCTCCTGGACGACGGCGCGATCGAGCGCATCCGCCCGAACCGCATCAAAACCGGCGACCTCGCCACCATGGACGAAGACGGCTTCGTGCGGGTCACCGGCCGCACCAAGGACATCATCATCCGCGGCGGCATGAACATTGCCCCCGCCGAGATCGACGAGGTGCTGCTGCGCCATCCGGACGTCCTCGAAGCGGCGGCGGTCGGCGTTCCCGACCCGATCTATGGCGAGGAAGTCGTTTGCTATATCGTCGCCAAGCCGGGCACCGCGCTGACCGAGGCCGCCATCCGCAAGCACTGCGAGGCCTTCCTGCCGCCGCCCAAGATGCCCAAGCAGATCTTCTTCGTTGCCGACCTGCCGAAAAGCGACCGCGGCAAGGTGCTGCGCGACCGCTTGCGCGAAGACTATGCGCGCATGAAGGTGTCGGCGTGATGGGAGTTTACGCGCCGAAGATGGCCGGACCGCCGCGTTCCCTCCCCCTTTCAGGGAAAGGGAGCAGGTGGCGCCCGCGACCGGACCTTGCGCTGCGAATGAATGGCGCGCATGAGCCAAGCCGATGCCGGATGAAGTCTTTTGAACTGAAAGGGAATGAACGATGGATGCGTTGACCAAGTCGAAGCGCAAGGCCGAGACGAAGGCGGAGTCCGCGGCGGCGCCGGCGCGCAGCTATCCGGACCTGCACGACCACCTGCGCGCGCTCGACGAGGCCGGCCTCCTCGTCACCGTCGACCGTCCCATCAACAAGGACACCGAGATGCACCCGCTGGTGCGCTGGCAGTTCCGCGGCGGCATCGAGGAGAAGGACCGCAAGGCCTTCCTGTTCACCAACGTGGTGGACACCAAAAAGAACAAATACGACATCCCGGTCGCGGTCGGCGTGCTGGCGGCGAACCGCGAGATCTACCGCATCGGCATCGGCTGCAAGCTCGACGAGATCGACGCCCGCTGGGTCGCGGCGGCGCGCAATCCGATTCCCCCGCGCATCGTCGAGAACGCGCCGTGCCACGAGATCGTGATCCAGGGCAAGGCGCTCGACAAGCCGGGCAACGGCCTCGACGGCATCCCGCTGCCGATCTCGACGCCGGGCTGGGACGTCGCGCCTTATGCGACGTTGTCGCAATACATCACCAAGGATCCCGACACCGGCATCCAGAACATGGGCAACTACCGCGGCCAGGTGAAGGCGCCGCGGCGGCTCGGCATGAATCCGTCGTTGGAATTGCGGCCCGGCATCTACAATCACTGGGAGAAGCTGCGCGCCCGCGGCTTCAAGAAGCTGCCCTGCGCGGTGGTGCTCGGCGCACCGCCCTGCATCACCTTTGCCTCGGTGCAGAAGCTGCCTGAAAGCGTCGACGAACTCGACGTGGCGGGCGGCCTCGTCGGCTCGCCGATCAACGTCGTGCGGGCGAAGACCGTCGATCTCCTGGTGCCGGCGGAGGCCGAGATCGTGATCGAGGGCTTCATCGACACGGAATATCTCGAGCCGGAGGCGCCGTTCGGCGAATCCCACGGCCACGTCAACCTGCAGGAATTCAACGCCTACATGGACGTGACCTGCATCACGCGGCGCCGCGACGCCATCCTCACCTCGATCATCTCCCAGGTGACGCCGAGCGAGTCGAGCCTGATCAAGCGCATCGGCATGGAGCCGCTGTTCCTCAACTTCCTGCGCGACACGCTCGGCATCAAGGGCATCAAGCGGGTCTCGATGCACGAGCCGCTTGACCAACATCCGCAAGGTGATCGCGCTCGTGGTCGAACGCGACATGCCCTCGACCGAGATCTGGCGCGCGCTCTACGGGGCGGCGGTGCTGCACCGCGCCGCCGGCAAGTACGTCATCGCCATCAACGACGACATCGATCCGGAGAATGCCGACGCCCTGCTGTGGGCGATGTCGTACCGCGCCAATGCGGGGATCGACATGCATATCCTCCCGCATCGCGACCCCGGCCACGGCCCGCGCAGCCAGCGCAACGGCGGCCAGGACGCCTCGGTGCTGATCGACGCCACGCTCAAGGAGAACTTCCCGCCGATCTCGCTGCCCAAGCGCGAATACATGGAGAACGCGCGCAAGATCTGGGATGAACTCGGCCTGCCCAAGCTCAAGCCCGAGGCGCCGTGGCACGGCTATTCGCTCGGCGAATGGTCCGATGACCTCGACGCCCAGGCGCTCGCCGCGACCCGCGGCGACTACTTCGCCGCCGGCAAGAAGCTCGTCAAACGCCGCCGCAAGGACGTGCGGATGAACACGGAAGTGCGCAACGTCAAGGAGTGACGGGCAGCTCATTCCCCGCCGGATTTCGACCCCCTCTCCCGCGCTTGCGACGCGCTTGCGGGGGAGGGAGAAGGGCCCGGCACGCGGCGGCAAGCGCGCCGCACGAAGCCTCCATCGCTTCGGGCTTGGTGCCCTGGCGCCTGGCCATCAGTCTTGTAGGGTGGGCAAAGGCGCGTCTCCGCGCCGTGCCCACGCGGACCGGCCGACGGCGTGGGCACGCTTCGCTTTGCCCACCCTACGTGCTCGTCAAACGCCGCCGCAAGGATGTGCGGATGAACACGGAAGTACGCAATGTGAAGGAGTGAGGGGCATTCCCCCGGCGCGGCTCGAAGCGATGGGTTAACTCCCTCCCCCGCGCACCGCTTTCTGCTCCCTCTCCCGCTTGCGGGGGAGGGCTGGGGAGGGGGCCGCGGAGTTTCCTCTCACACCGCAGTGCATACCGAACCGCCCGTTCCCCCTCCCCGACCCTCCCCCGCTTGCGGGAGAGGGAGAAGAGCCGACCGCCCGGCCTGGCTTCCTCGTTACAGATGGGAGAGAGACGATACCGCTTACGGCGCGACCATCGCCTCGGGCTTGGTGCGCTGGCGCTTGACCATCAGCTTGTTGAGCGCGCCGAGATAGGCGTTGGCCGAGGCGACCAGGGTGTCGGGGTCGGCGCCCTTGGCGGTCACCGATTTGCCGTTCTCCGAGAGCCGCACCGAGACTTCCGCCTGGGCGTCGGTGCCCTCGGTCACCGCATGGACCTGATAGAGCTCCAGCGTCGCCTCGTGGGGGACCAGCGCCTTGATGCAATTGAAGGTCGCATCGACCGGGCCGTTGCCTTCGCATTCGTCGATCGCGATGCGGCCGTCGATGTCGAGCTTCATGGTGGCGCGCTGCGGCCCGTGGGTGCCGGCGATCACCGACAGCGACACCAGCTTGATGCGGTCCTGCGCGGTCGCGATCTCCTCGTCGACCAGCGCCTCGATGTCCTCGTCGTAGACGTGCTTCTTGCGGTCGGCCAGCGTCTTGAAGCGCACGAAGGCGTCCTCGAGCTGGTTGGCGGCGAGCTCGTAGCCGAGGTCCTTCAGCTTGTGGATGAAGGCGTGGCGGCCGGAATGCTTGCCCATCACCAGCGAGGTCTGCTTCACCCCGACGCTTTCCGGCGTCATGATCTCGTAGGTCTGGGTGTGCTTGAGCATGCCGTCCTGGTGGATGCCGGATTCGTGGGCGAACGCGTTACGGCCGACCACCGACTTGTTGTACTGGACCGGAAACGACGTCGCCGCCGACACCAGCTTGGAGGAGCGGGTCAGCATCGTCGCGTCGATGCCGGTCCAGAACGGCAGCACGTCGTTCCTCACCTTCATCGCCATCACCACCTCTTCGAGCGCGGCATTTCCGGCGCGCTCGCCGATGCCGTTGATGGTGCACTCGATCTGGCGGGCGCCGGCGCGCACCGCGGCGAGCGAGTTCGCCACCGCCATGCCGAGGTCGTCGTGGCAGTGCGCGGAGAACCGCGCCTTGTCGGAATTGGGCACGCGCTCGCGCACCATCTTGAACAACGCGTAGTATTCTTCCGGCACCGTGTAGCCGACGGTGTCGGGAATGTTGATGGTGGTGGCGCCGGCCTTGATCGCCGCCTCGACGCAGCGGCACAGGAAGTCGTGCTCGGTGCGGGTGCCGTCCTCGCTCGACCACTCGACGTCGTCGGTATAGTTGCGGGCGCGGCTGACCGAGGACACGACGAGCCCGTAGACCTGCTCGGGCTCCATCTGCAGCTTCCACTTCATGTGCACCGGCGAGGTGGAGATGAAGGTGTGGATGCGCCCGCGCCGCGCCGGCTTGATCGCCTCGCCGCAGCGGTCGAGATCCTTCTGCCCCGCCCGCGAGAGCCCGCAGACCACCGCCTTTTGCGTCCGCTTGGCGATCTCGTTGACGGCGTTGAAGTCGCCCTCGGAGGCGATCGGGAAGCCGGCCTCGATGATGTCGACGCCCATGGTGTCGAGCACCTCGGCGACCTCGAGCTTCTCCTCGTGGGTCATGGTGGCGCCGGGAGACTGCTCGCCGTCGCGCAAGGTGGTGTCGAATATGACGACGCGGTCCGCCTCGGACTGGTGTTGCGCGGTCATGGAAAAGTTCCTTCTGAAGATTATCGCGCCGCTCGGGCGCCCTCGGGTTCCGTCCGCTTGTCCCCTGAGCGCCCAGGCGCGAACGCCCAGCCGGCCCTCAGGGGCGAATAAGAAGCAGAAGCCCAAGCGCAAGGGCAGCATCCGGCCGGGCCGTTGCAGCCCTCCGTCCGATCCCGCAATGAGCGCGGCGCATCGACATGCCGTAAAACCCTCGTTGCTCGTCGAGGCGAATGCCCAAACCGGGATGCACCTCGGAGCCGTTGCCTGTCCTAACGGAAATGGGGTCGGGAGGGCAAGCTGTTTAGAGGCCAAACCGCAGGCCGGCAGAGAAACTGCATCAGAGCGTGGCTTCCCGCGCCCAGATATGGGTCAGGTATGTTGTCACAAAATCCGGCATGGCCGGGTCGAAATCGGCCGGCGAGCGCACGATCCGCACATCCGCCAGCTCGGGCCGTTCTTCCGTCGCGAGGTGGTCCAGCACCGCGTCGCGGAGCGCCGCGGCCGGAACGTCGGCCGCGATGGCTTTCATCAACGCGAGACGCGGCCCGGCCACCACCGCGGTCCAGTCCACGGCGGGGAAGAAGGCTGCCGGATTGAGGCCGGTCTCCTCTGCAAGCTCCCGCAGCACGCTGCCGAGGAGATCGACGGTGTCGCCGCTGACGTCGCTCGGGTCGGGCGTGCCGGCCGGGAAATAGATGCGGCCCGCATTGGCTGTGAACGCGCTCATGACGCCCAGCAGATAGGCGCCGTCGCTCCCGCGTAGCGCTCCCATGGCGAAGCAGTTGCGCACCGTCGGGTCGGGGAAGCCCCAATCCCGCCACGCCATGAAATCGGCGAACCCGGTCTCGAAAAAGGTGCCGCGCAGCATGCCGCCGCCGATCGCGGCCTCGTTCATGAGGAGGACGCGGCCGTTCCACAGGTCGGGCTTGGTCTGGCGCAGCTTCACGAAATAAGCGTCGATCTCGCCGCGCCGCGCCTTCGCGAACGGCCAGGCATAGGGCACGACGCCCAGCTCCAGGCGATCGACGGCGACGGCGACCGGGGGTGCGGTCATGGACCGATCCGCTGCGGCACGAACATCTCGGTCGGCGCAACGAGTTCGTCCTGGGCGGCGATGAGGGCGAGCTCCCCGCCACCTGCGGCAACGGTGCGCCGAAGCACGCCGAACACGCTCGAGGTCGCGCAGGCCAGCGCCTCGGCCACCACGCCGCTGCGCAGGTAGTGACACAGGAACAGCGCGGCGATGAGATCGCCCGCGCCGTTCGCTGCCGTCGCGAGCTTGGGGGTGCGCACGAGCCACTGCGCGGCGCCGTCGGAGGCGACCACGTCGAGGTGGCCGGCCGGCGTCTCGGCGACCTCGACCGAGGTGACGAGGACCACGCCGGGGCCGCTTGCGTGCAGCGCGTCGATCGCGCCCGATACCTGTGCGAGATCGGCAGTATCGCGCCCGGCGAGGCGGTCGAGTTCGAAATGGTTCGGCGTGACGACGCCCGCCGCCGGCACGGCACGGTCGCGGAAGAACGCACAGACTCCCGGCCGCACGAACTCTCCGCGGGCACGGTTGCCGATCACCGGATCGCAGCAATAGACCGCACCGGGATTGGCGGCCTTGACGCTTGCCACTGCATCGAGAACGGCGGCCCCGGTCTCGAGCGAGCCGACATAGCCGGACAGCACGCCGTCGCATGACGCGAGCACGCCCCGGTCGGCGATGCCGCGCACGACGTCACCGATCGCGCCGGCGGAGAACACTTCGCCGGTCCACGCGCCGTATCCCGTGTGGTTCGAGAACTGCACGGTATGAACCGGCCAGACCTCGCAGCCCAGCCGCTGCAGCGCGAACACCGCGGCCGAATTGCCGACATGGCCGTAGGCGACGTGGGACTGGATGGAGAGGATGTTCATGCGGATACCCGCGCGCGATACGACGAGCGAATCCCCGTCATTCCGTGGCGCGGCGTGGTGGCGGACCCTGATGACGTGGCACGGCGTTCGGCTCCCTCCCCCGCACGCGGGAAAGGGAGACCCGCTGTCTTCGCATCGGAACACGGATTTGCCCGCTCGACGGCACGACCATGACTAGGCGCTCTCGACGTTCCCGGCATTCTTGACGCTCTCGGACCCCTTGCGCACGACGACCCGGTGGATCGGCTTTGCCGACGACGCGCTTACCACCTCCTCGTCGAGCAGCACCTCGGTTCCGACGAGCGCGCCGCGCACCAGGCCGGCGGCGAAGGCGCCGTAGAGGCGGCCGTGACCGTCGCGCATGTCGCTGCCCTCGGTGACGCGCCAGCTCAGATAAAGGGTGCCGCCCGGTTCGAGGATCGCGAGCAGCCGCCGAAGCGACGGCACGATCGCCTCGCGGGCGAGATGCATGATCACGGTCTCGCACAGCACATTGGCGAAGCTCGCATCGGCGATGCCGTCGAGCGCCGGCAGAGCCGCGGCATGGAAGGTCAGCTCCGGGTAGCGTGCGCGCGCCTGTGCCAACAGCCCCACGGAGGCATCGTAGCCCACGGCAGGAAATCCGCTCGCGCACAGCCAGGCGACCTCGCGACCGCTGCCGCAGCCGATGTCCGCCGTCGCGCCGGGCCCGAAGAACCGCCGCACCACGGCGTGGAGATCGGCGGGAGCGGGCTGCTCGTGCCAGTCCTGGGCGAACGCCGCCGCGTCCGAATCATAGGCCTGCAGGGTCCTGGCATCCATGCGCGCTGCCTCCGAGGCCCGCCTCTCCTATTGCATTCCCATCTTCTGGTTGGACTGCTCGACGAAGCGGTTGGTGTAGGTCTTGGAAAGATCGATCTTCGCCTTGGCGACATCGGGCGAAGACTGGCTGAACACGGACAGAACGGCCTCCGCACCCTTCGGATCCATGCGCCCGGTGGTCGAATACATCGGGATGGAGTTCTTGAGCGCGGCCAGGTAGAGCGCCTTGTCGGCGCCGACGAGCTCGGCCGGCATCTTCGCCATGATCTCCTCGGCGGTGTGGGAGTGGATCCATTTCAGGGTGGCGAGGATGGCGTTGGTCAGCCCCTGGGTTTCCTTCTCGTGCTTGGCGATCCAGTCGGCGCGCGAATAGAGCGCGCCGCCGGGATATTCGCCGCCGAACACCGCGAGCGTGTCGGCCTGCGTGCGCACGTCACTCAGGATCTTCATCGCCGGGTATTTGGCGGCGAGCAGCGTCGGGGCCGGATCGAGCATCACCGCCGCGTCGACCGTGCCCTGCTCCATCGCCGCGACCGCGGTGGCGTCGAGGCCGATGCCGATCACTGCGACCGCGTTGGGATCGACGCCGTTCCTGGCGAGGAGATACTTCAGGAAGAAATCGGTCGACGACCCCGGCGCGCTGACGCCGACCTTCTTGCCGGCGAGATCCTTCACGGTGGAGATTTCGTTGGTGTGCCGCGGGGAAACGGCGAGCACCAGCCCGGGATACCGGTCGTACACGACGAAGGCGGTCAGTTGCTGGTTGCGGGCGGCGAGATTGACGCAGTGGTCGTAGTATCCCGACACGACGTCGGCGCTGCCGCCGATCACGGCCGTCAGCGCCTGGGAGCCGCCCTTGAAATTGGCGAGCTCGACGTCGAGACCCTCCTTCTTGTATTCGCCGAGTTGCTCCGCGAGCACCGTCGGCAGATAGCACAGACACCCGGCCCCGCCGACCGCGATCGTGAGCTTGGCGGCAAAGGCGCTCGATCCCAGCGTGAGCAAACCGAGTGCGACGGCGCCGGCGACGAACTTTGAGCGCATGGGACGGATCTCCGGTGGTTTAAGGTCCCGCAAAATAGAGGAAGCCCGGGCGACGTGCAAAGGACGCAGTGGCGCGCGATCCTTTTCGTCCCGCGCGCCTCGCGCCGTAGCCGATCTCGCGATCGTGAAGGGCTGCGCCATTTCGCCTCGTCTTACCAACAATTCATGCGGGGGACAGGTGTGCGCAACGTTCGATGTTTATTCGTTCGTTACTGCACGGCGATGGTCATTTCCGTCTTGGAAAAAATGCCGACGGGGCCGCGCATCGATCAGGGCTTTAACTCGGAGAAAAACTGATGACACAAGCTCCTTCCAGCAGACTCTCGACGCGGCGCGTTACGCTGATGGCCTCTGTCGCCGGGATCGGCCTCGCCGTCCTGCTGACGGGCCCCGGCGCTTTCCGCGCAATGAACACCCCGGCCTTCGCCGCCGAGACCACGGCCTATCCGACGACCGGTTTCGCCGACATGGTCGCGAGAGTGAAGCCGGCGGTGATCTCGGTCCGCGTGCGTCTCGACGCCGAGCGCAGCGCGAGCCTCGAAGAGAACGAGGGCGGCAACGGCGGCGCCGCGCCGCAGCGTCCGTTCGATCGCTTCTTCAAGCAATTCGGCCTTCCGGACGGAATGCCCAACGGCGTGCAGCCGCGGTCGTCGCGACCGGTGGCCGCCGAAGGCTCGGGCTTCTTCATTTCCGCCGACGGCTATGCGGTAACCAACAACCACGTGGTCGACCATGCGAAGACCGTCCAGGTGGTGACCGACGAAGGCAAGATCCTCAACGCCAAGGTGATCGGCACCGACCCCAAGACCGACCTCGCGCTGATCAAGGTCGACGGCAGCGAATTCCCGTTCGTCAAGCTCGCGGAGCATGATCCGCGGATCGGCGACTGGGTGATCGCGGTCGGAAACCCGTTCGGTCTCGGCGGCACCGTCACGGCAGGCGTCGTCTCGGCCCGCGGCCGCGACATCGGCTCCGGCCCCTATGACGACTTCATCCAGATCGACGCGCCGGTGAACAAAGGCAACTCCGGTGGCCCCTCGTTCGACGTCAACGGCAACGTGATCGGGGTCAATACCGCGATCTTCTCGCCGTCCGGCGGCTCGGTCGGCATCGGCTTCGACATCCCGGCCGACACCGTGAGGACGGTCGTCGCCCAGCTCAAGGATCACGGCCACGTGACCCGCGGCTGGATGGGCGTCCAGATCCAAGCCGTCACCGCGGACATTGCCGACAGCCTCGGCCTCAAGAAGGCGGAAGGCGCGATCGTCGACGAGCCCCAGCACGACAGCCCGGCCGCCAAGGCGGGTCTCATCTCCGGCGACGTCATCACCACGCTCGATGGCAACCCGGTGAAGGACTCCCACACCCTGGCGCGCAAGATCGGCAGCATGGCGCCCGGCAGCACGGCCAAGCTCGGTGTCCTGCATAATGGCAGCGAGAAGACCGTGACGCTCACCCTCGGCACCATGCCCGACGAGCGCCAGGCCAGTGCCGACATCCAGGGCTCGGAAAAGGGCACGCCGCGTCTCGGCCTGACCCTCGCACCGGCCGGCGCGGTCGGCGCCGGAGCCCAGGGCGTCGCGGTCACGGCGGTCGATCCCAACGGACCGGCGGCCGAGCGCGGCATGCAGAGCGGCGACGTGATCCTCGATATCGGCGGCAAGGCGGTGTCGAATCCGTCCGACGTGACGAAGGAGATCGCCGACCTCCACAAGGCCGGCAAGCACACGGTGCTGATGCGGGTGAAGTCCGGCAACGCGACGAAGTTCGTCGCGATCCCGTTCGGTAACGCGTAACCGGTTACCCGACGGGGACCTTCGCCGGCCGTACCTTGGTTAGGGGTATGTGCCAGCCCCGCCGGCGAATTCACCCCGGGGGACGGGCTTCGGCCCGTCCCCGCGCTGTCGTCGCGGCTGTGTCCCGGCGTTCCGGATGGCGGCTGGGAAACCGGCAAAGAATACTTAGATAGTCCTCGATAGCATTGGGGGACCTTCAACGTGTTTCCGTTCATCGACACCGCTCCGCGTGCGCCCCGCCCGGTCGCGGTGTTCGGCCTGATCATCGCCAACATCGTCGTGTTCTTGTGGATGCAGAGCCTGCCGCCGCGCATGCTCGAGGCGGCGACGATCCATTACGCCCTCATCCCGCTCCGCTACACCGATGCGCAAGCGGCGCTTTCTGTCGGCCTCGATCCCACGAATTTCATGCCCCTGTTCACCGACATGTTCATGCATGGCGGCTGGATGCACATCATCTTCAACATGTGGTTCCTGTGGATCTTCGGACCTGCCATGGAGCGGCGGTTCGGCAGCATCGGGTTTCTCGCCCTCTACCTGGCCGGCGGCATGACGGCGAACCTCGTGCACATCGCCACCCATCTCGACTCGACCGAGCCGGTGATCGGCGCCTCCGGCGCGGTGGCCGCGGTCATTGCCGCTTATGCCGTGACCTATCCGTGGGCGCGGGTGCTGACATTCGTGCCGCTGGGCTTCATCCCGCTGGTTCTTCCGGTCCCGGCGTTCCTGTTCGGCTTCGTCTGGTTCGGAATGCAACTGCTCCAGGGCAGCTCCGAATTGGCCTCGCCTGCAGTCGCCGCATCGGTGGCATGGTGGGCGCATATCGGCGGCTTCGTGTTCGGCGCGCTGGTCGCAATCGTCGCCCGCCTTTCGATAGCGCCGACCGCGCCGGTGCCCGCCGCAGCTCCCCTCCCGATCGTCCGCGGCCCGGCGCTGCCTGTCGCCGCACGCTGGGAGCGCCGCCAAACGTGGCGGGTGCCGGACGTTCCGCTGCGGCTCTACCGCGACGAAACGTACCGGCCCGGAATTTGACCGCCGTTCGCGGCGGGCACTACAATCGCCGATCAATGGCCGCATAAGCGGCCCGCCTTTGCGCCGTCCTGGAGCCGAGGCTGGATTTTGAGCGTCGTCGTGTTCGAGAGGGCAACCGCCTCCTCGGACCGCGCGCGGGGGAGAACAGCCTATGGTGCGTTCCATCATCGCCACGACTCCGTCCCGCCGCCGCCTGCTCAGGCAGGCGGGCGCGCTGGCGGCCGGCGTTTGCGCCCCCAGCGTGCTGCGGGTGACCAGCGCGTTCGCCGCCTACCCCGATCGCGTGATCAAGATCGTGGTGCCGAACACGCCCGGCGGCCCCTCGGACATCATCGGCCGCATCCTCGCCGCCTCGCTGCAGGCCGCAATCGGCGGCTCGGTGGTGGTCGAGAACAAGGGCGGCGGCGGCAGCAATATCGGCATGGGCGCGGTGGCCCGCGCCGAAGGCGACGGCTACACGCTGCTGCTGGCGACCAGCGCCTATTCGGTCAATCCAGGCCTCTACGAGACGCTGCCCTACGACCCGTTCAAGGACTTCTCGGCGATCGCCGAGCTCGCCACATCGCCCAATGTCTTTGCGGTGAAGCCGGAGCTCGACGTCGGCACGATGAAGGACTTCATCGCCCTCGCCAAGAAGGACCCCGGCAAGTTCAACGTCTCGACGCCGCCGGTCGGTACCACGCCGCAGCTTGAGGCGGAGGTGCTCAAGTCGCGCGAAGGCCTCGGCAAGATGGCGACCGTGGTGTTCGCGGGCGGCGGCGAGGCGATCCAGGCGCTGCTGAGCAACACCGTGCAGCTCTCGTCGGGCGTGCTCGCTCCGGCGCATCCGCTGATCAAGGGCGGCGCCGTGAAGGGCCTCGCGGTGACGGGACAGGCGCGGTGGCACGACCTGCCGGACATCCCGACCATGGTGGAAGCCGGATTTCCCGACTTCGTGTTCGAGACCTACACCGCGCTGCTCGCCCCGGTGAAGACGCCGCCCGACGTCGTCGCCCGCCTTGAAAAGGAGACCCTCGCCATCCTCTCCCGCCCGGAGATGCGCGAACGGCTGGCCCAATCCGGCTTCCAGGTGCAGGCGAAGACCGGCAAGGAGCACATGGAGCGCGTTGCCCGCGAAGTGCCGATGTATCGCAACATCGTCGCCCAGGCGCACATCGAAAAGCTGCACTAGACGCGGCCCACGCGCGGTGCCACCGCGCGGGAATGCCCACGGGAGGTCACATGCGGTCTGTTCTGCGCACGGGTCGGCGGGCGGCCCTGCTCCCGCTGGTGATCGGTAGGGGGCGGCTAATCGGCATGGCGCTGGTAATCGGCGCAGCCCTGCTCCCCGCCGCGGTCGTTTCGGCGCAAACCTTTCCGGAGCGACCGGTCCGCCTCGTCGTCGCCTTCAGTCCCGGTGGGGCGACCGACGTGCTCGCCCGCCAGATCGCCAACGACCTCAAGGAGGCGATCGGCCAACCGGTGGTGGTCGAGAACCGCCCCGGGGCCAACGGCCTCATCGCCTGGACCCATGTCGCAACGTCCGATCCCGACGGCTACACGCTGTTGATGGCGGAGAACGCCTTGGCGATCAGCCAGGGCCTCTACAAGCACATCAACTTTGACCCGATCCGGCAACTGGACGCGGTCTGCCTCGTCGCCACCGCGCCGCTCGCCCTCGTCACCTCCACCAAGGTGAAGGCGGATTCGCTCGCGGCGTTCATCGCCTACGCCAAGAGCGTCCCGGGCCAGTTGAACTTCAGCTCGGCCGGCATCGGGAGCGTCGCCCACCTGGTGTTCGAGGTGTTCGCGGCGGGCGCCGGGATTCAGGCGGTGCATGTGCCCTATAAGGGCGGCGGCCAGGCGATCGGCGACGTCGTCGCCGGTCACATCGACGCCGTCATGTCGGCGATCCCGGTCGCGAAAGGACTGATCGAGCAACGTCAGGTGAAGGGCTTCGCGGTCACGTCGCCGGCGCGCTCGCCGGCGCTGCCTGACCTGCCGACCCTGCGCGAAGCCGGCGTGAAGACCGCCGATGTCGAGCTGAGCTTCTGGTGGGGCGTGTTCGGTCCGGCCGGAATGCCGGAGCCGGTGAAGGCCAAGCTGAGTGCCGCTGTCGCCACCGCGCTGAAGTCCGCGCAGGTGCGCGACCGCCTCGCCGCCCTCGACATCGACCCGACCTTCGCGCCGGCTCCGGTGCTGCAGGAAAAGCTCGCCCACGAAATCACCAACTGGACGAAATTCATCGACGAGCACGGCATCAAGGCGGAATAAGGCGACCGCGGCGGACGGCCCGGCATGCGTTGCAACCGGCGTCGGCGCGCCACCGCCGGGACGGACGGCGCACTTGACCCGTTCGGAGCGCCGCCGATGCTCAAGTCGTGGATGGTTGAAACGTGGTGATGTGCAGCAGACATCCCTGGACCGTCCGGCCGGCAGGATGGCTCATGCCCTTGAGCGCGACATGGTAATCGCCGGCGTGCAATTCGAGATCGCCGAACCGCAAATCGCCCTCGATCATCAGGCATTCCTCATCTTCGTCATGCGGATGCGGCGGGTAGACTGCACCGGGGTCCATTCGCACCAAAAAGGATTGACGGCCATTCGTCTTGTCCTCACGGAGCATGCGATAGGCGACGCCCTCGGACATCCTCTGCCAGTCCGCGCCGGCACCCCTTAGAGTGATCGAACCAGGCAGCTGAACTCCTTGAGAATCGATCCGCGCGAGAACGGATTGAAGCAAACCGTCGGGCAGAGTTTCGCCGCCTTCGGCATCAAGGGTTGCAAATTCGTCCTGCCAACGCTGCACGCGAGCATGCAGATCAACGTCGGAATTGAGCTGCTCCTCGATAGCTTTCCGCTGCTCGGTTCGCGAGAGACCCAGCACATATTCAGCGGCTACGATGTCAGGGTCTGTCATGCTTCGAGACACAGTTTGAGCTGCTTGACCGAGCGGTGTATCCAGGTCTTCACCGTGTTGACCGGAGCGGTCATCCGGTCGGCCAGCTCTTCATAGCTGAAGCCGAAATGGTAGACCAAAAGAATACATTCCCGGTACTTTTCACTCAGCGCAGCCAGACATCGAGCGATGTCCGTCGTCGCGCCGGGATTCGGCGTCCCGGGTTGCTCGAGGGTCTTTATCATCTCCTCATCGAGCGGAAGGTGGACGCGCTGGTCGATCATGTTGAACACACAATTTCTCGCGACGGTAACCATCCAGCCGAGCGCCGTTCCCTTACTGGGGTCGAACAGATGTGCCTTTTGCCAGATTCGAAACAGGCTTTCCTGCAGCGCCTCATGAGCCAACTCGCGATCCCGCGCGAGTCGAACGCAAATACGAAAGAGGATCGGCCCCGCCCGATCGTGCAACGCCCGAAAGGCAACGCGATCTCCAGTCGCCGTCGCGACCAACAGATCGACGTATTCGTCCCCTACCATAACCGGCGCCTCGACTTTATTGTCCATGGCCCATCTTGCATCGCACCATCCCGGACGCAAGTGGGGCATTAGGCAGTACAGACGGACGCATTCATTTGTTTCAGTGAGGTCTGTATTTCTTGCTCGCCCGCTCGACGCAGGCGCGCGGACCTGAGCCAACACCGCGCCCGAATTTTCGTTGCACGCGGATTGGGCCGGTTGCCCGCCGTGCCGCCGGAGCACTTAACCGCAAAGGGCGCCGTCCGACCTCGGCGCGCCGGACGCCATCGATGACGCGGGCGCCCGCCACCCCCGTCGAGGCAAAGCATGCGCGCCCCAGGTCACCTCGATAAGGCCGGTCCACCCTCGCGCATCGACAACCGGGGTTCGTGCTCGCGAATCGGTGCGCGCCATTTTCATCACGGGCATGTGAACGCGCCTCTCATCGTTGCTGAGGGTCGACTGAAACTTTTTGCGCCGCGCTCCGGTATTTGCTGCATCGGGACTTGATCAGCCGCCTTGGCGGATCACAGGGACTCGATTCCCTCCTCTGGCTTCGGCCATTCCAACGGAGAATCAAAATGAACCGCACTCGCATTGCGGCGCTTTGCGCCGTGAGCTTCATCATGCTCGGCGCCACGGCGTTCAGCCTTCCCGCCCACGCCGAGAAGACCGTCGAGGTCGGCGGCGCGCCGATGTATCCGTCCAAGAACATCGTGCAGAACGCCGTCAACTCCAAGGATCACACCACGCTGGTCGCCGCCGTCAAAGCCGCGGGCCTCGTGGACACTCTGATGAGCCCCGGCCCGTTCACCGTCTTCGCACCGGTCAACAAGGCCTTCGACAAGCTCCCGGCCGGCACCGTGCAGACTCTGCTCAAGCCCGAGAACAAGGGCATGCTGACTGGAATCCTCACCTATCACGTGATTCCGGGAAAGCTCTCGGCCTCCGATCTGACCGCGAAGGTGAAGGAAGGCGGCGGCCGCGCAATGCTGACGACCGTGCAGGGCGAAACCCTCACGGTGGTCGAGGCCGGCCGCAAACTCGAGATCATCGACGCCAAGGGTGACAAGTCCGTCGTCACCATCGCCGACGTGAATCAGAGCAACGGCGTCATTCACGTGGTCGACACGGTGCTCCTGCCGAAGTGATCGACCCATTCAGCGCGCGGACCGCGGGTGTCCCTGGGCCCCCGCGGCCCGCTCTCCCCAAAACGAGGCACATCAATGACCGTCGCCATCGACACCGCGGCCGCCGCCCCGACCGCTGTCCTACAAACGCCGGCGATTCACCCGCGAATCGTGAGGCTGACCCACTGGGTCAACGCGGTCGCGATGATCGTCATGATCATGAGCGGCTGGCAGATTCATAACGCCTATCCGACCATGCCGCTTCTGTTCCCCGACCTGCTCACGCTTGGCGCCGGTCTCGCAAATGCCCTGCAATGGCACTTGGCCGCAATGTGGCTACTGGCGACAAACGGGGCGATCTACGTTGCGTATGGAATCATTTCGGGACGCTTCCGCCGTAAGCTGCTGCCGATATCTCCGTCGGAAGTCGTTCGCGATCTTCGCGCCGCCCTGACGGGCAGTCTCGGGCACGAGGACATCGCGGTCTATAACGCGGTGCAACGCCTTCTCTATGCCAGCGTCATCGCTACGGGCATTCTCATCGTTGCAAGCGGCGTCGCGATCTGGAAGCCGGTCCAATTCCGCGTCCTCACGACGCTTCTCGGCGACTTTGATAACGCTCGCATCATTCACTTCGCGGCGATGTCCGTGATCGTGCTGTTTCTCATCCTGCATGTGGTGATGGCCCTGATCGTGCCGTCCACAATCCGCGCCATGACCTTTGGCCGCTGAGGGAGGGCACTTCAATGCCACGCAACGATCGCTCGTCTTTTCACGATACGGCGTATGTTCTGCGGCAGGCCAGCGAGCGCCTCGACGGACCGTCCAGGAGATTGTTTCTTCGGAGCGCCCTCGGTCTCGGCACGCTGTCCCTGCTGTCCGGTTGCGATGTCGTCGACGGCTTCTCTGCAGAAGCAGCCCTGGGGCGGATGTCCGACTTCAATGACCGCGTTCAGGCCTGGCTGTTCAACCCGAAGCGCATGGCGCGCGAATATCCGGAGAGCTCTATCACCCGGCCATTCCCCTTCAACTCGTTCTACACGCCGAACTCTCCGGAGTTGGCTCCGCTCATCGATCCTTCGCAGTATCGGCTCGATGTGAGCGGCCGCGTCGACGACGGCGGCGACTGGACACTCGATCGCCTCCATGCCCTGCCGTCGATCACCCAGATCACGCGCCACATCTGCATCGAGGGCTGGAGCGCGATCGGCAAATGGCGGGGGGCACGCTTCTCCGATTTCTTGAAATCGATCGGGGCAGATTTGCACGCCAAGTACGTGACGTTTCATTGCGACGATCGATACACGACGTCGATCGACATGGAGACGGCACTCCACCCCCAGACGCTTCTCTCATTCTGGCTCGATGATCAGGTCCTGCCGCGCCGACACGGGTTCCCGGTAAAGCTCGTCGTGCCGACCAAGCTCGGCTTCAAGAACCCGAAGCACATCGGCGAGATCGCGATCGGCAATGATTACACCGGCGGCTACTGGGAGACCTACGGCTACAACTGGTTCAGCGGGCTCTGAGAGAAGCCCCCCCACGATGCGCCGGTTCGACCTCTTCCGGCAGAGTCTTTCGCGATCGCCGGCGCGGCCTTTGCCGGGTCGCCTCGGAAGACTTGCCCGCAGCGATAAAAGCAGGGGGTGGCAGACCGCGTGCTTCGGCCACCCCGCACAGTTTCTCCGGCAACTCCGGAATTGCCCGGTCGAGCCGAGCTCGAGCCGGGTAATGCCCCCGAACGGGAAGACGCGTTACCCATTCCGAGGCCATTCGAGAACGGCCGCGGCACCTACGCGGCGGCGCGTTTGGCCGCCACGATCTGCTCGGCCGGTTTTCCCGTGAGCTCGGCCATGTGGTCGAACTTGTAGCGTGAAGCTGCCGACGCCGGCGGTCGCCGAGCGGACCTCGATGATGAGATCGCCGATCTCCGTTTCCGGCATCAGGGCGCGCACCACGTCCCAGCCCTCCCAGCCCTCGCGGGTGTCGAAGCCGAGGATCTGGCCGCGCCGCCCCGACAGGATCGCGTTGATCTTGGTGGCGGCATCGGACGGACAGACGATCTCGACGGTGTGGATCGGCTCCAGCAGTACGGGCTGGCAATGCGGCAGCGCCTCGGTGATGCCGATGCGGCCGGCGATGCGGAACGCCATGTCGGAGGAGTCCACCGCGTGGTACGAGCCGTCGATCAGCGCGACCGAAATGTCGACCACCGGGAATCCCAGCGGACCGTGCTTGAGGGCGTCGATCACGCCCTCCTCGACCGACGGGATGTAGTTCCGCGGCACCACGCCGCCGGTGATCTTCTCCTCGAAGACGAAGCCGGAGCTGCGCGGCAGCGGCTTGATGTCGAGCACGACGTCGCCGAACTGGCCGTGGCCGCCCGACTGCTTCTTGTGGCGGCCGCGCTGCGACGATCGGCTTCTTGATGGTCTCGCGGTAGCCGACCGTCGGCCGGCGCCGTTCGATCGCAACGCCGAATCGATCGGCGAGCCGCTCGGTCGCCACCCGCAGATGCATCTCGCCCTGGCCCCACACCACGACCTCGTGGGTCTCGGGGTTGTGGATCACGGTGAGCGAGGGGTCTTCCTCGACCAGCTTGTTGAGGGCGAGGCCGAGCTTGACGTCGTCCTTGCGCTCCTTGGCGGAAATCGCGATGGCGAGCACGCCGGCGTAAGGCGTCACCGTCGCCACCGCAGGATGCGCCTGCTTGCCCGAGGACAGCGTGTCGCCGGTCTTGGCGTGATCGAGCTTACCGAGCGCGACGGTGTCTCCGGCGACCGCGGGGCCGCGCTTTTCCGTCATCTGCCCCATCATCTTGGAGACGCCGGACACCCGGCCGGCCTCTTCGGCGGGAGAGCTCAGGGTGACACCGTCGCCGATCTGGCCGGCCAGAACCCGCGCCACCGAAAGCTTGCCGCCGTGGGCGGTATGGAAGGTCTTGAGCACATAGCCCACCGCATCGCCATTGGCCGTGATGCCGAGCCGCTTCGATGGTGGCGGCAATCCCCGGCGCCTCGTGCCGCAGCGCCTTCATCAGCCGCAGCACGCCATTGGTGCGGGTCGCGACGCCCATCAGGACCGGGCACACCAGCCCGTCGCGCAGCTCCTTGGCGAGATCGTCGAACACGCGGTCGCGCGGCGGCGGCAATATCCGCCAGCAGCTGCTCCATCAGCTCGTCGTCGTGGTCGGCGAGCGTCTCCAGCATGGAGAAGCGGGCGTCTTTCTCGCGATCGAGATCATCGCCTTCGAGATTGATGACCTCGGACGCGGTGTGCTCCTTGTAGACAAAGGCCCGTTCGAGCGCGAGGTCGACGAAGCCGGTCACGATTTCGTTTTTCCAGGTCGGGAATCTGGCGCAGCAGCAACGGAACACGGGAGGCCGCCTGCAGCAGCTTGAGGCTTTCGCGGACCTGCTTGTCGGCCTTGTCGATCTTGTTGAGGAACAGGAAGCGCGGAATCTTCTGGTCTTCGAGCTCGCGCAGAATGAGCTGAAGCTGAGGCACCTTGCGCTCGTCCGCCTCGCACACCACCACCGCGGCGTCGACCGCCGGCAGCAGCGCGCGCATGTCGTGAACGAATTCGACGGAGCCCGGGCAATCGATGAAGGTGTAGGTGTCGCCCATGAAGGAGGTCGAAGCGACGGCGAGTTCGACGCTCATCTTGTGGCCGCGGGCTTCCTTGCTGGCGTCGCCGATCGTGGTGCCGGCCTCCACGCTGCCCTGCCGCTGCACCGCTCCGGTGCGGGCGAGGATCGCTTCGAGCAAGGTCGTCTTGCCGCTCTGGAACGGGCCGACCAGCGCAATGCACCGTGAGCCCGTTGGTACGCCTTCCGAGTCTCCCATTTATTGCCTCCCTCGATTTTCGAGATCGGCCCTCAACGCGGGTCCGTGCCGCCATCGTTTCAGGCGAACAGGGGCGTTGGCAAGTGCGCATTTTGACGGTTGTGCGACGCCATGACGGATACCGGCCCCGTGCACGGCAGCGTTCGCGCGGGCCTGCGTGGCCAAAAAAAGAAAGCCCCGGATCCCTCCGGGGCTTTCTCTCTACAGACGTTCGAAGTTGCTCAGCGCGCCGGGACGAGCGTCATTCCCGCGATGCCGGCCGACACGTTCACGCCGGACTGGGCCTGACCGCTGAGCGGCTGGAGCGCAAAGGTGTTCAGCGAACCGCCGACCAGCGCGTTGGCGCCGGCTCCGACGCCCAGGCTCGCATTGGCCTGCACGCCGCCGTAGCTGCCGGCAAGGTCGCCGCGGCCGATGTAGCGGTTGGAGGCGAGCACCGACCAGCCGAGACCGACGCCATTGTTGTAGCCGAGGTCGACGCCGAGACGGTTGACCGTCCCGTAGTAGCGGTGCGGACGCGCACCGCTGGCCGGGAAGAACATGCAGCGGTAATGCACGACGGCGCCGACCACGAAGGTGGTGCCCCCGGCACTGCGGCAATCGAGGCGGCCGGCCTGGACCCACGCATTGGCATTGCCGGACATCAGGACCATCATTGCAGCAGCAGCAGTCAACCCCGTAACGACACGCTTCATTGGGTACTCCTTCGATTGTGAACTCAAGCCGGAGGCCGGATGGCGAAGCCGGGAGCGTCACCGCACCGACTTCAATTCGATCTCGGCGACCCCGGCCGCGACATTGATTCCGGTCTGGCCCTGGACCGACACCGGCTGCAGCGTGATGGTGTGGTTCGACCCTCCGACCAGCACATTGGCGCCCACGCCGGCACCGATCGTCGCTTCGGCCGAGGCGCCGGCGTAAGTGCCGGCCAGCGAGCCCGCCGCGCGCGTGGTCGGCGCATAGACCGACCACACCATGATGCCGCCGGTGGTGCCGCCGAGGTCGATTCCGAGTTTGCTGATGACGCCGGCATAGAACTCGGGCGGGCCGGGAATGGATGAAACGAACGAGCAGTTGAGCGCCTTCTGCGAGCCGATGATGAACCCGATCCCACCGGAGATGTCGCAGGTCAGGGTTCCCGCCTGGACCCGCTCCACCGCGGGCTGCGCGAGGGCACCATCGACCGTCAAGGCGGAGGCCAACGCCGCGCCCAGCACCATGAGTTTTCGCATTTGGGTGTTCCCCTCACATCCGAATCGCGCGGCGGCCCCATGCAGCGGACGCGAGTCTGTCTCGGCGCCAATGTCGGTCGCCCCCCGGTAGCCCGATATGACATCGATCAAAGGCGTGTCGGAAAAGAGGCGCGCCGTCGCTCAACGCGTGGCGCGCCTGCACAATGTCACCGGGGTGTAACCCGGTTACCGCAATCCGGCGCAGAACCTCTGAATGCGTTCGCAAGCCTGCTGCAAAAGCGGCGTGGCGGTGGCGTAGGAGATGCGGAATGCCGGTCCGAGACCGAACGGGGTGCCCTGCACGACGGCCACCCCTTCGGCATCAAGCAATTCGGTGACGAAGTCCTCGTCGTTGCCGATCGTGCGGCCCGAAGGCGCCGTCTTGCCGATTGTTCCGGCACAGGACGGATAGACGTAGAACGCGCCTTCCGGCTTCGGGCAATGCAGCCCCTTCGCCTGATTGAGCATGGCGACGCACAGGTCGCGCCGCTCCTTGAAGATCTTGTTGTGCTTCGGAATGAAGTCCTTGGGGCCGTTGAGCGCCTCGACCGCCGCCCATTGCGATACCGCGGCGGGGTTCGACGTCGACTGCGACTGGATCGCCGCCATGGCCTTGATGAGAGGCTCCGCGCCGCCGGCAAAGCCGATCCGCCAGCCGGTCATGCAGTAGGCCTTGGAGACGCCGTTCACCGTGAGGGTCCGGTCGAACAGGGCAGGCTCGACCTGGGCCGGGGTGGTGAAGACGAAATCGTCATAGACGAGATGCTCGTACATGTCGTCCGTCATCACCCAGACATGGGGATGGCGAATCAGCACGTCGGTCAGTGCCTTGAGCTCCGCGCGGGTATAGGCCGCGCCGGTCGGGTTCGACGGCGAGTTGAGCAGAAACCACTTGGTGCGGGGGGTGATCGCCCGTTCGAGCTGTTCCGCCGTGATCTTGAAGCCGGTCTCGGCGGTGGCGGTGACCGCGACCGGTTCCCCGCCCGCAAGCATCACCATGTCAGGATAGCTGACCCAATAGGGGGCCGGGATGATCACCTCGTCGCCCGGATTGAGCGTCGCCATAAAGGCGTTGTAGAGCACCTGCTTGCCGCCGGTGCCGACCGAAATCTGGCTCGGCTTGTAGTCGAGGCCATTTTCGCGCTTGAACTTGGCCACCACGGCGGCCTTGAGCTCGGCAAGGCCGTCGACATTGGTGTATTTCGCGGATCGACCATCCCGAATCGCTTTGATGGCCGCCTCCTTGATGTTGTCGGGCGTATCGAAATCCGGCTCGCCGGCCCCGAGGCCGATGACGTCCCGTCCCGCCAATTTGAGCGCGCGCGCCTTATCCGTGACCGCAATTGTGGCGGACGGCTTAATGCGCTGCAGCGTGTCGGCAAGAAAGGCCATGAGATCGATCTCCATCACGGGGTGAAGGCGACCGTTCGTAATGGCCTAAAGCAGGAACGGCAAGTCAAAACAGCCGGATGTCCGGCGTCACAGCCCTCGCGCCCGGGGGCGCTTCATGCGACCATTGTCATGATTGTCATCTGCGCCGCGAAAGCGCTATTGCGATGGCAGAGAGATACCCATTCAGATGATCGAATTGCCGTTCCGCTATCCGCTGCACCGTTTCCCCTTCGTCGATACCGCGAAACCCGACGAGGTGCGGGATCTTCTGGTGAACATGTTCGCCGCCCGTTATTTCGACGTGCGGCAGGACGACCGTGAATTCCACGTGGCGTGGAATTTCACCCGCATCAAGCAGGTCGACCTCGGGTTCTCCCATTACAACAGCGAGGTCAGCGTCGGGGTCGGCGCCATCAATATGGTCCGGCAGATGTTCTCGCTCGCCGGAAGCTCGCGCACGGCGTTCGGCTCCCGCCAATTCAGCTCCGATCGCAACCACTCGAGCCTCGTTCCCCCCGGGGTCGAGGCGCGGGTCGACCGTGGCGCCGGTCACGACGAGCTCCGCTTGAGGATCGATGCGGCGGCGCTGCAGGCCAAGCTCGCCGCGCTCATCGGAGCGCCGGTGACGCACAATCTCGAATTCGCCGCACCGCCCACGGGTCCGGAGATGCAGCGCCTGCGCCGTATCCTGTTGTTTATCGCCGGCCAGATGGATTGCGACGAGACGCGGATTCCAGACCTGGTCCTCGCAGAGTATTCCCAGCTTGTGATCGTTTCTTTTCTCAGCGCCAACCGGCACAACTACAGCCATCTCCTGGAACGCGCGCCGCGTGCGCCCGCGCCGTGGCAGGTTCGGCTGGTGGAGGAATACATCGAGGCGAACTGGAAGGCGCCGCTCGACATCGACACGCTGGCGGCGGTGACCGGCGGTAGCGCACGCAGCATCTTCAAGGCCTTCAAGGAGGCCCGCGGCGTGTCCCCGATGGCCTTCGTCAAGCGCGTGCGGCTGGAAAATGCGCGCAAAACCCTGCAGCGCATGGGAGATGCCGCCTCGGTGATCGACGTCGCCTCCCAGTGCGGCTTCATCAATGCCGGCCACTTCGCCAAGGATTACCGCATGGCGTTCGGGGAGCTGCCGTCGGAGACGCTTCGCAACAGCAAGCGCCGGCCGACGCCGATCGGTCTCAACCCGCGACCACCCGCGGGCTCCGTGTCGACGCCGGTTCGGCGCGACTGTGCCGCGAACGAGAACCATGCCTCCCCCCGCGCGGGGCAAGTGAGATGACTAACTCTCCCTTAATCCGCTCCTGATAGGCCGAGCTGACGTGTTCACGCCGGGCGTGCGATCGGTCTCGACCTCGATCGCCCTCGGGACCGTCGGGATGAGGCCATGGGCGCGATGCTCGAAGGGATGCGCAGCGGCCACTGGCTGACCCGCGAACGCATCCGCTTGGTGGCCGCCGCCCTCCTGACTGCATTCGCGGCGGCCCTCGCCTGGCTCGCGCTGACCGCAACCGGCCCCAACGATGCGATGGGCCGCCCCCTCGGCACCGACTTCTCCAACGTCTATGCGGCCGGCACCCTGGTGCTCGACGGGCAACCCGCGGCGCCGTTCGATCCGGCACGCCAATATGCCCGCGAGCAGGCGATCTTCGGGCCGGCGACGCCGTTCTACGGCTGGCACTACCCGCCGTTCTTCCTCCTCGTGGCGGCCGCGCTCGCGCTCATGCCGTACAAGCTCGCCCTTCTGGTCTGGCAGGGCACGACGCTCGCGCTCTACCTCGCGACGCTGCGCGCGATCGTGACGGATCGCGAAGCGCCGCCCGGACCACCGGCTTCGGTTGCGGCAGGAATGGTGCGGGCGGATCCGCTCTGGCTCGTCCTCGCCCTCGCCTTTCCCGCGGTCTTCATCAATCTCGGTCACGGCCACAACGGCTTCCTCACCGCCGCGCTGATCGGAGCGGCCCTCACCCAGCTCGATCGCCGGCCCCTGCTCGCCGGCATGCTGCTCGGTCTCCTCGTCTACAAGCCGCAATTCGGGCTGCTGTTTCCGGTGGTCCTCATCGCCACCGCGCGATGGCGGGCGCTCGCCGCCGCCGTGGCAATGGTCGCGGCGCTGGTGCTGATCACGACCGCGGCCTTCGGCGCGCCGGTGTGGGAAGCGTTCTTCGGCTCGACCGAATTCACCCGGACCGTCGTGCTCGAAGCCGGCGCGACGGGTTGGCACAAGATCCAGAGCGTGTTCTCCGTCGTGCGCATGTGGGGCGGTCCGGTGGCGCTCGCCTACGGTGTTCAATCCGCAGTGACGCTTGTGCTCGCCGCGGCCATGGCGTGGCTGTGGCGGGCGCCGGTCGACTTCGCGCTCAAAGCAGCGGCGCTCGTCATCGCGGCGATTCTCGCGACGCCCTACAGCCTCGACTACGACATGACGGCGCTGGCGCCGGCGATCGCATTCCTCGCGGTCCACGGCTTGCGCCGTGGGTTTGCGCCGTTCGAGAAATCGGCCCTAGCATTGCTGTGGATTGCGCCGCTCATCGCCCGCAGCACCGCACAAGCGGTGATGGTGCCCGTCGGGGTCATCGCCATGGCTGCCATGCTCATGCTCATTTTTCACCGCGCCGCACAAGAGTTCGCGCCCTTTGACGCGGTTAAAACCCTTCCAAAATCCGGTCGCGTAGAAGACGATCCGCGTGCTCCGCAAGCACATCTCAGCTTAATCTTCCGCCGGCGTCGCCGTTCATCGCCGCGCGACCGCGATGTCGCAGCGCAACACGACGCAGTGACGCAGGGACCAGCCGCATTGCCGTCCTCTTCGCTCCGTTGATCGTCGGTTGCTTCTCGCGCGAAAACGACGTCTCTTCTTTGGAGGCGTTCTGTTGGGAATCGATCGAACGAACTCTTGTGACGGAACGTTGGGGCCCTATGTGTCGGTCGGGCTTTCACGTCACGGAGGGGCAGGAGCGGGTATGCTGACGCTCTATTCGATGCAGCGGTCGGGCAATTGCTACAAGGTTCGGCTCGCGCTCGCGCAGCTTGCGATTCCCTATGAGCTCGTCGAGATCGACATTCTCAGGGGCGAAACCCGCACACCTGATTTTCTCGCCAAGAACCCCAGTGGACACGTGCCGTTGCTGGAAGCTTCGCCCGGACGGTTTCTTCCGGAGTCGGGTGCAATCCTGTGGTATCTCGCCGGCGGCTCGGAACTCGCACCGGACAACCGGCTCGACCGCGCCGAAACGCTGCAGTGGATGTTCTTCGAGCAGCACAGCCTCGAACCCTATCTCGGCGCCGCCCATTTCTGGCTCGGTCTCGTCAAGGGCGGCCGCGAGCTGCAGATGCATGCGGTCGAGGAGTGGATGGAGCACGGCTATCGGGCGCTCGGCGTCATGGAGAAGCACCTCGCAAGCCACCGCTTCTTCGCTGCCGACCGCTATACCATCGCCGACATCGCGCTCTACGGCTATACCCACATCGCCAACGAATGCGACTTCGACCTGACCGGATTTCCCGCGATCCGCGCCTGGCTCAAGCGCATCGCCGAGCAGGCCGCCCACATCCGCATGGATTGGCATCCGGCCGCGATGGCGATCGCGGAATGAGGGCGCGACCGCGCCGACACGCTCGCCGCCCCACTCCCCGACCCCAATCGCCCTTCGCCCGACACTGTCGCCCGGTGTCATCCTTTACGGCGCGCTCAGGCCCTTACGGGCCAGCACCGGCGCGAGGTCAGGCGCAGCAAGCGCCGCGATCAGCGCGGCGGCGCCCGCTGGATTCGCGGCGGTTGTGAACACGCCCGCCGCGAACACCGAGACCTGCTGCAGGTCGCCGGGCAGCGGGCCGACGATGTCGATTCCTGCGACCGGCATCAACTCGCTCACCTGCTGCACCGCGATCTCGGCCTCGCCGCGCGCCGCGATCTCGCCGACATAGGAATCGCTGATGATGGCCTTGCGGCGGATTTCGTCGGCGATGCCGAGCCGCTCGATCACCGCGGCGAAGTGGATGCCGCTGGCGCCGAGCCGCGAGAACGCAATCGATCTTGCCGCGAGCAAGGTTCGCTTGAAGGCCTCGACGGTCGCGATGTCGGGCTTCGGCGCCCCGGCGCGTACCGCGATTCCGACGCCCGACCGGGCCACGTCGCGGGTGCTGCCCCGCACGATCTTGCCGTCTTCGCAAAGCCCGTCGATGGCGCTGCGGGTGACGATCGCGACATCGCCGGTCGCGCCCTGGGAGATGGCGATGAGTTGCGCGTTGGTGGACTTGTAGCTCACCTCCAGAGTGAGCCGGGTACGGGCGCGGAAATCAGGCTCGATTTCCATAAGCACGCCGCGCAGCGCGAGTGTGCTCAGGACTTCTATAACGCCGGCGTTGCCTCGATCGGTCACTTCGCCCCCCAATGCTGTTGGCAGAGACACGGATGCGACGATTTGCTAGCACGTTCGCATCCCGCTTCATGGCGCGCCCATGTAAGGTCGACATGCAGCGACCGGCCAAGGACCAGCACGTCAAGCGTAAACAAACAAGGGAAGAAACGTCATGAGTATCTCGCGACGCAACATGATTGCAGCGGCGCTCGCTGCCCCCGCCTTCATCTCTTCCGGCCGCATGGCGACGGCGGCGCAGACGCTCAAGATTTCGCATCAATTCCCCGGCGGCACTCTGGAAGAAGGCGATTTCCGGGACCGCTTGTGCCGCCGCTTCGCAGCCGAGCTGGAGAAGCGCTCCAACGGCGCAGTGACCGGACAGGTCTATCCGAACTCGTCCTTGATGAAGACGGTGGCCCAGTTTTCCGCGGTGCGAAAAGGTGCGCTCGACCTCAGCCTCTATCCGATCTCCTATGGCGGCGGCGAGTATGCCGAGCTCAACATCGGACTTATGCCCTGCCTGGTGAGCTCCTATGCGCAAGGCGCGGCCTGGAAGACGTCGCCGGTGGGCAAGAAGTTCAGCGCCTTTCTCGCCGAGAAGGGCGTGGTCATCCTCTCCTGGATCTGGCAGTCCGGCGGCGTCGCGAGCCGGACGACACCCATCGTCAATCCGGCCGATGCCAAGGGTCTCAAGATCCGCGGCGGCAGCCGCGAGATGGACATGATGTTCCAGGCGGCCGGCGCGACCACGCTGACGACCCCGTCGAACGAGCTTTACGCGGCCATGCAGACCGGCGCCTGCGATGCCGCCACCACCTCGTCCACCAGCCTGATCTCGTTCCGCCTCGAGGAGGTCGCCAAGAGCCTGACCACGGGGCGCGGCAAGTCCTACTGGTTCATGCTCGAGCCGCTGATCATGTCGAAGCAGATCTTCGACGCCATGCCGAAGGATCAGCGCGACCTCATCGTCGCGCTCGGCGAGGAGCTGGAGGCGTTCGGCACCAAGGAAGCCATGGCGGACGACCAGAAGGTTTCCGAGGTCTATGCCAAGAAGGGCGCCAAGGTCGCCGATCTCGACGCGGCGATCGTGGATAAATGGCGCGTCCTCGCCCGCGAGACCGCGTGGAAGGACTACGCCAAGAAGACGCCGCTGTCTGCGGAGCTGCTCCAACTCGCCGAACAGGTCAGCGTCTCCTGACGAGGACTTGAGATGGTTCACGTCTTCGAGGGCGCCGAAACCGCGGCGCCGGCGGAGGCCGATTTGGGCCCCGCCGGACCGATCGGCCGGCTTCTCGCCGGGCTCAATGCCGTCATCGTGGTGCTGTCCTCGGTGGCGCTCGTCGTCGCAGCACTGGTTCTCACCTACAGCGTCGCCAGCCGCTATTTCCTCCACCTTTCCACCGACTGGCAGGACGAGCTCTCGGTGTTCCTGATCGTCGGCGCGGTCTTCATGTCGTCGGCGAGCATCCAGGCGCGGCGCGGCCACGTCGGCATCGAGGCGATCGTCGGCCTGCTGTCGCCGCGGGTGAACCACTGGCGCCAGTTCGCAGTCGATGTCGCGAGCTTTCTGTTCTGCGCCTTTTTCTCGTGGAAATCCTGGCTGCTGCTCGAGGAGGCGTGGGTCGAGAATTTCCACTCGGAATCGACCTGGGGTCCGCCGCTGTGGATACCCTACTCGCTGATGACGTTCGGGATGACGCTGCTCAGCCTGCAGATCCTGCTCCAGATCGTCACCGCGCTCACCCGGCGCCCGCAATGAGCACCGCCGCCATCGGACTTTTGTACGGCGCGACGACGCTGGTGGTGATGTTCACCGGCATGCCGATCGCGTTTGCGCTCGGCGCCGTCGCGACCATGTTCATGATCCTGTTCATGCCGGCCGCGTCGGTCGATACCATCACCCAGAACGTCTACGAGGAGATGGCGTCGATCACGCTGCTGTCGATCCCGCTGTTCATCCTCAAGGGCGCGGCGATCGGCAAATCGCGCGCCGGACGCGATCTCTACGGCGCGCTGCACGCCTGGCTGCACCGCTTTCCCGGCGGTCTCGGCATCGCCAATGTGTTCGCCTGCGCACTGTTCGCGGCGATGGCGGGCTCATCGCCCGCCACCTGCTCGGCGATCGGATCGGCCGGCATCCCGGAAATGCGCAAGCGCGGCTACTCCCCCGGCTTCGCCGCCGGGCTGATCGCCGCCGGGGGCACCCTCGGCATCCTGCTGCCGCCTTCGATCACCATGATCCTCTATGCGGTCGCGGCCGAACAGTCGCTCGGCCGGCTGTTCCTCGCCGCGATCGGTCCCGCCGCGCTGCTGGTCGCCATGTTCGCCGGTTACGCGTCGTGGCGCTTCCGCTTCGAATACAGAGCGGCTCTGCGCGAGCAGGAACGCACCGGAGCGATGTCGGAGCTCCTGGTCCCCGACACGTTGAGCTGGCGCGACAGGTTCAACCTGCTGCCGCGGGTGCTGCCCTTCGTCATTCTGTTGACCGGGGTGATGATCGCGCTCTATGGCGGCTTCGCCACACCCTCGGAGACCGCCGGCCTTGGCGCAGTTCTTGCTTTGGTCCTGATCGCCGCGATCTACGGCGTTTGGCGGACCACCGATCTCGCGCCGATTCTGACGGCTACGCTGCGCGAATCGACCATGCTGATGTTCATCATCGGCATGTCGCTGCTCTACTCGTACGTGATGAGCTACCTGCACATCAGCCAGTCGACGGCCCAATGGATCGTATCGCTCGGATTGTCCCGCTGGCTGCTGCTCGCCACCATCCTGCTGATGGTCGTGGTGCTGGGATTCTTCCTGCCGCCGGTCTCGATCATCCTGATGACCGCCCCGATCATCTTACCGCCGCTCAAGGCGGCGCAGTTCGATCTGATCTGGTTCGGGGTGATCGTGACCATCGTCATGGAATTGGGGTTAATTCATCCGCCGGTCGGCCTAAATCTTTTCGTGATCAAGAGCATCGCGCCCGACATCCCGTTGCGGGACGTGATCTGGGGGGTGTTGCCCTTCGTCGCCCTGATGATTTCTGCCGTCATCATCCTATGTATGTTTCCGGGTATCGCGACCTGGTTGGCAGACGCGGTGATGGGCCGGTGAGATGAACACATCATTCTTCGGCGAGTTGTTGCAAACCATTTCGGAGCGAGGGCGGTCATTGATCGAGCGGACCCGCGAGCGGCGCGGGGTCACCGCGGAATCGACCGAAAACCTCGTCGATCTCTGCGAGGAACTGCTGTCGAACCGGGGCGAAGCCTCGGGCGCCGCGCTGGCGCGGGAAATCCTCGCGCTCTATGCCGACCTCACCATCGGCCCGCGGATTGCCTTCTTCGAATCGCTTGCCACAAAATTCGGCACCGACAAGAACCGCATCGAGGCGGCGTTGGCGACGTGGCGGGAGATGCCGTCCGACACCGCCGCCGCGGCGATCCACGAGGCGTCGGAGCCGCGGCGCCAGGAATTGCTGCGCCGCCTCAATCTCGCCCCCCAGGGCACCAAGGCGCTGGTCGAGATGCGTGGCCAGTTGCTCGACGTGCTCGGGCGGCGCGACGATCTCGCCGCGGTGGACGCCGATTTCGAGCACCTATTCTCGTCCTGGTTCAACCGCGGCTTCCTGGTGATGCGGCGGATCGACTGGTCGACCCCGGCGGTCGTTCTGGAGAAGATCATCCGCTACGAGGCGGTGCACCAGATCCGCGACTGGGAGGATCTACGCGCCCGCATCGATCCGCCGGATCGCCGCTGTTACGCGTTCTTCCATCCGGCGCTGATCGACGAGCCGCTGATCTTCGTCGAGGTGGCGCTGACCCGGGACATCCCGCGCGGCATCGGCCCCATCCTGGCGGCCAAGCGCGAGCCGCTCGACCCCGAGCGCGCCACCACCGCGGTGTTCTACTCGATCTCCAACTGCCAGCGCGGCCTCGCCGGGGTGAGCTTCGGCAGCTTCCTGATCAAGCAGGTGGTCGCCGAAGTGTGTCGCGAGATGCCGCGACTCTCCACCTTCGTGACGCTGTCGCCGGTGCCGGGTTTCGCCGCATGGCTGGGGCGCCAGCGCGCCAGCGCTGCACCGACGGTGACGGAGGCGGACCGCGTCGCGCTCGCCGCGCTCGACAGCGACAAGTGGTGGGAATCGCCCACCGCCATCGAGCAACTGCGCGAGCCCGTCCTGCGCGCCGCCGCGACCTATTTCATGAGCGGGCGGACCTCGAGCGGGACGCCGATCGATCCGGTGGCGCGCTTCCATCTCGGCAACGGCGCGCGGCTCGAACGCCTCGACTGGCCGGCCGACCTCTCCGAGCGCGGCCGCAGGCAGTCCTACGGGCTGATGGTGAACTACCTCTACGACCTCGGCGACATCGAGAAGAACCACGAAGCCTATGCCGAGACCCGCGCCGTCATCGCCGCCGGCCCGATCCGCAAGCTCGCCCGCCCGTCGCGCGACCTCGTGCAGGCGGCGGGGTAGCGCTGCGCCGTCACCCCTCCCCGATCTCGCGCAAAATGTCCGCGGTGTGCTGGCCGAGCCGCGGCGCGGTGTGCGCGCTCGCCATCGGGGCGCCGTCGAGCGTGATCGGCGTGCGAACGCCCGGGATCGTGCCGCCTTTGGCCTCGCTGGAAGGGAGATTGAGCTGCATGCCGCGGTGGATCACCTGCGGATCGGCAAACACCTGGTCGAGCCGGTTGATCGGGCCCGACGGGACGCCCACCGCTTCGAGACCCGCCAGGAGGGCGGCCTGGGTCATACGCTTGGTCAGCGCCGAGAGCTTCGCCACCAGGTCCGCGCGCCGGCCGAGCCGGTCCGCATTGGTCAGATAGGCCGGATCCTTGGCGAGCAGAGGCTCGCCGAGCACGGCGCAGAATTTGGCGAACTGGCCGTCATTGCCGACCGCGACGATGACGTGCCCGTCGGCGACCGGGAACACCTGGTACGGCACGATGTTCGGATGAGCGTTGCCGATGCGCTCCGGCACCTTGCCGGAGACGAGGTAATTCAGCGCCTGGTTGGCGAGCACGCCGACCTGGGAGTCGAGCAAAGAGGTGTCGACGAGGCAGCCGCGCCCGGTGCGGTCGCGCTGGATGATGCCGGCGAGCACCCCGATCACCGAATAGACCCCTGTAAAGATGTCGGCCACCGGCACGCCGGCCCGGGTCGGCTCGCCGTCGGCGGTCCCGGTGATGTCCATGATGCCGCCCATGCCCTGGGCCATGAGATCGTAGCCGGCGCGCGCCGCGTAAGGGCCATCCTGGCCGAAGCCGGTCACCGAGCAGTAAATGAGCCGCGGGTTCACCTTGGACAAGCTCTCGTAGTCGAGGCCGAACTTCGCGAGACCGCCGACCTTGAAATTCTCGACCAGGATGTCCGAACGCGCCGCGAGCTTGGTGACGATGCGCTGGCCGTATTCGCTCTCGAAATCGAGCTCGATCGAGCGCTTGCCGCGGTTGGTGGCATGAAAATAGGCCGAGCCGAGATGGCCGCCGGCGGCCGCCTCGACGAACGGCGGGCCCCAGCCGCGGGTGTCGTCCCCGGCGCCCTTGCGCTCGACCTTGATGACGTCGGCGCCGAGATCGGCCAGGATCTGGCCGGCCCACGGCCCGGCGAGAATGCGGGCGAGTTCGAGAACGCGCAAGCCAGCCAACGGACCCGACATACCTTACCTTCCCTGAAGCAAGCTCCCGAAATGCTGCAGGCTTTTCGGACAGCATCGCCGCCGGTTGCGGACGGCGGGGCTGTGTTACGCGCCGGAGCGGATTTGTCCAGACCCGGTCAGACCCGCCCGTACACCGGCACGATGGCGCCGCGGGTGACCTGGTTTGCCGGCGAGGCCAGGAACAGGATCGTTTGCGCGAGTTCCGCCGGCTTCGGCCACGCGTCGTGATCGGCGTCCGGCATCGCCTTGCGGTTGGCCGGCGTATCGATGGTGGACGGCGCCACCGCGTTGACCAGGATCCCGTCCTTCACCACCTCCTGGGCCAGCGCGACGGTGAAGGCCGCAACCGCCGCCTTGGTGGCCGCGTAGGCCGCCATGCCGGCGCCGCTCCGCCACTCGATCCCCGGGCGGGCCGTGACGTTGACGATGCGTCCGCCAGCGGGATTGCCGGACATGGCGAGCACCGCGCTGCGGCAGCACAGGAAGGTGGTCACGAGATTGGTGTCGATCTGCCCTTGGAGCACGGCTTTGGTGGTTGTCCGCACCGGCCCGGCGGCAAATCCGCCGGCGATGTGGATCGACGCGAAGGGATGCGCGACCCCTTGATAGAGCCGGCTCACCGCCGCCTCGTCGGTGAGGTCGCTGCCGGGATAGATGGCGACGCGCGCATCCGCGCGGTACGGGAAGTGCTCGAGTTCCCGTTCGCTGAAGCAGGGGATGTGGCAGCGGGCGCCGGCCTCGAGCAGGGCGCCGACCACGGCGGCGCCGAGCGCCCCGGTGCCCCCGGTCACCACGACGTCGCGATCCTGAAACTCCATGGGGTCCTCCCTGTGACACGCCGGCAATCTATCCTGTCATTTGCATTACAAACGTGTCGCTTTGTAATTGGGCCAACGTTGGGTAAATCCCGGTGACCGCCCGCGACATGCAGCGATCGGGCGTCGCAAGATTCCGGTTGCGGATCCGGCGACGGGTCGGCACCAAAGCACGACGGATTGGACGACTTTCAGGATGAGACGTCGCTTCACGCCAGGGCCGGACAGTGCGGGCGAGCCGCTGGTGCGATTTGACGCCGTCTCCAAGCGCTTTGCCGACGTCGCAGCGGTCGACCGGCTCAGTCTCGACATCCAGCAGGGCGAGTTCTTCGCCCTGCTGGGTCCGTCAGGCTGCGGCAAGACGACCTTGCTGCGCATGCTCGCCGGGTTCGAAACACCCGACGAGGGCCGGGTTCTGCTCGCAGGACAAGACCTCGTGGCGGTTCCGCCCCACCGGCGCCCCGTCAACATGATGTTCCAGAGCTACGCGCTGTTTCCCCACCTCACCGTGGCGGGAAACATCGCGTTCGGCCTGCGCCAGGACGGCTTGCCCAAACCGGAGATCGCGCAACGCGTTGCGGACATGCTCGCCCTCGTCAAGCTCGATGGGCTCGGCAGCCGCAAGCCCGATCAACTGTCCGGTGGGCAAAGGCAACGCGTCGCGCTCGCCCGCTCGCTCGCCAAGCGTCCCAAGGTGCTGCTCCTGGACGAGCCGATGGCGGCGCTCGACAAGAAGCTGCGCGAAGCGACCCAGTTCGAGCTGATGGACCTGCAGCAGCGGCTCGGCACGACGTTCGTGATCGTCACCCACGATCAGGAGGAGGCGATGACCGTGGCCCACCGCATCGCGGTGATGGATCGCGGCGAGATCGTCCAGGTGGCGACGCCGCAGGAGATCTACGAGCAGCCGGGATCGCGTTGGGTCGCGGCATTCATCGGCGACGTCAACCTGATCGAAGGCGGCGTCGTCGAGACCAACGGCGCCGGCGCCGTGATCGAGGATGCGGGCGGGCGCCGCTTTCAGGTTGCCGACACCGACGGGCTCGCCGCCGGCACGCGCGTCGCCATCGCGCTGCGGCCGGAGAAGCTGCGCATCGCGCGCGAAGCCGACGGGAGCATGTCAGACGGGACCGCGCCGGACGGCAATACCCCGCACGGCAACACGCCGCACAGCAACACGATTCGCGGCCGGGTGTGGGATATCGGCTATCTGGGCGACACCTCGATCTACCAGGTTCGGCTCGACGACGGCACGCCGATGAAGGCATCCGTCGCCAATGTCACGCGGATGGTCGAGCGGCCGATCACATGGGACGACGAGGTGTTGCTGTCCTGGGCACCCTCGGCCGCCGTACTGCTGACACGGTGATGGGCGGCGCGATGACATCACACCAAGTAGGGTGGGCAAAGGCGGCCCCGGCGTCACGAGCTTGCCGGGGCGCACGATCCGCCGTGCCCACGCAGGGCGGTTTGCCGGAAGGCCACGGCGTCACTCGTCCGCGTGGGCACGGCGGATCACCGACGTTGCCACACGCGACCGTCGCGGCCGCCTTTGCCCACCCTAGGTACTGGCCGCCCGCGGCCGCCGTGCTGCCGACACGGTGATGGGAATGTCCAAGCCGTCATTGCGATCGACCTGGGCCGGGGCGGTGGTGATCGCTCCCTACCTGTGGCTGATCGCCTTCTTCCTCGTCCCGTTCCTGATCGTCCTCAAGATCAGCCTGTCGCAGACCGCGATCGCGCAACCGCCCTACATCCCCGTCTTCGACATCGCGGCCGGCTGGCGCGGCGTCACGGATTTCGTCGCCGGGCTATCGCCGGCGAACTACGTGACTCTCGCCTCTGACGACCTCTACCTGTTCTCCTACCTGCGCAGCCTCACGGTGGCGGCGGTGGCGACCGTGATCCTCGTCGTGTGCGGCTTTCCGCTCGCCTACGCGATGGCGCGCGCGCCGCAGCGGCTGCGGCCGCTGCTGATCATGCTCATCATCCTGCCGTTCTGGACCTCGTTCCTGATCCGGGTCTATGCATGGATCAATATTCTCCAGCGCGACGGGCTGCTCAATCAGGCGCTCGCCGCGCTCGGTCTCATCGACCAGCCGGCGACGTGGCTGGCGACGGACACCGCGATCTACATCGGCCTCGTCTACTCCTACCTGCCGTTCATGGTGCTGCCGCTCTATGCGAGCCTCGAGAAACTCGACACGACGCTGCTCGAGGCGGCCGCCGATCTCGGCTGTCCGCGCTGGAAGACGTTCTGGGTGGTGACGGTGCCGCTGGCGCTGCCGGGCCTGGGAGCCGGCGCGCTGCTGTGCTTCATCCCGATCGTCGGCGAGTTCGTGGTTCCCGATCTCCTAGGAGGCTCCGACACCATGATGATCGGGCAGACCCTGTGGATGGAGTTTTTCTCCAACCGCGACTGGCCCGTCGCCTCGGCCGTCGCCGTCCTGCTGGTGGTGCTCCTCGTCGGGCCGATCGCGATCTACCAGCACCTTCAGGCGCGCGGGCTCGAGGACCGCTAGCATGCGCCGCCTGTCCGCGATCAACCTCACGGCGCTCGGCCTTGGGCTCGCGTTCCTCTACGCGCCGATCGTCATTCTCGTCGTCTATTCGTTCAACGCCTCGCGGCTGGTGACGGTCTGGGGCGGCTGGTCGATCAAATGGTACGTCGCCCTTCTCGACGACCGCGACATGATCGACGCGGCGCTCGCCTCGCTCGGCATCGCGACCGCCGCCTCGGCGCTCGCCACCGTGCTCGGGACCATGGCGGCGGTCGCGCTCGCACGGTCGAAGCGGTTTCGCGGCCGCCTCGCCTTCTCGGCCATGATCTACGCGCCGCTGGTGATGCCGGAGGTGATCACCGGACTGTCGCTGCTGCTGCTGTTCGTCGCCATCGGCTTCGATCGTGGCTTCATGACGGTCATCATCGCGCACACGACGCTGACCATGTGCTTCGTCACGGTGATCGTGCAGTCGCGGCTGGCGAGCTTCGACCGCAGTCTCGAGGAAGCGGCAATGGACCTCGGCTGTCCACCCGGCCGCACTTTCCTCGCCATCACCCTGCCGCTGATCCTGCCGGCGGTGATCGCCGGTTTCCTGCTGGCGTTCTCGCTGTCCCTCGACGATCTCGTGATCGCGAGCTTCACCACCGGCCCCGGTGCCACGACATTGCCGATCCGCATCTACTCGGAGGTGCGGCTCGGCGTGAAACCGGAGATCAATGCGATCTGCACCATCATGATCGCGGTGGTCGCGGTCGCGGTGGTCGCAGCCTCGCTGATCGGCAAAGGTGCGAGCGCGGCCCGACCGGTCAAGCGGGTGCGGACCGGTTGAGCGGGGCCGCGTCGTCCGGTCGGGGCACAGCCGGGCGGCGCCGGCACGCTCACTCCCGGCTTTCGCGACGCGGCCGGATGAGATAGGCGAGGAACCACACCGGGATGATGATGATCGCGCCGAGCGCGATGTTCGGCAGCACCCATGCAAGGGCCTCGCGCAGCAGCCCTTCGACGTTCGTCGCGGGAAGGTGCAGTTTTCCGAGCAGCGCCCCGATCGTCAGCCCGAAATGGGCGAGGATCGTTCCCACGATCATCGAGGCGACCGCCACGTTTACGAGGGTACGGAGCAAGCTGGAAACCATGACTGTCGGCCGGGCTGCCCGCGCTGGCCGGTTCGCGGGTGATTCGTCGTTGCGCATGATAGACGAGTGCTGCGGGTGGGCACACCGCGGGCGCAGCGATCGGCGAGAATCAGTGCGCGCTGCCGCGGTCGGTGATGCCGGGCACGGTGAGGCGACGGATCGCGGATTCGACCGCGTCGCGGGTCTTGCGGTCGCGGACGGCATCGAGCAATGGCGCCCCGGCGCCCGAGCGCTTGATCAGGGTTTGCGCATCAGGCAGCACGATCGGGTCGTCCCAGGGGCCTTGCACGACAAACGGCAGTTCGAACGGGTTGCTCGCGTCGGCCGCCGCCGCAGTGGTCAGGCTCGCGGTGCCGGCAAGATCGAAATCCCGCTGCGGGATGGACGTGGTGCCGGTCAGCCCGAGCCGGACATTGGGGCCTTCGAGCCGGACGTCATCGATGGTCGCGGTCCCCTGCGCGATCGACAGCGCGATGTTGAGCCGGTCGAACGGCGTGCGGCCGGTGCGGAAATCGCCGCTGCCCGACAGCGGACGCAGGGCGAGCCGGCGCAGCAGCTGCTCGACATTCATCCCGGTCAGCGCTCCGTCCTTGGCGAAGATCTGAGCGCTGCCGTTGAGGTTGCGCGCGAGTTCCTGGACGTTGGGCCCGCTGCTCTCCAAATCCAAGGAGACGTTGCCGATGCCCTCCACACGGCGAATCCGGAACAGCTCGATCATCGCTTTGTCGAAGTCGACGTCGGTGAACTGCACCTGAGTCTTGAAGTCCGCGCCGGTCTCGGTCTTCGCCAGCGCGATGTTGCCGGTGATCAGGCCTTTGAACGACTGGGATTCGCCGATCGTGACGACCAGCCGTCCCGCCCGCATGGTGGCGGCGACCGCGGTGCGGCCGAGATGGGTATGGGCAAGCTGCACGCCGGCGGCCGACAGCCGAAGGTCCGCTTCCCACCCGTTGAACCAGTTGAGCGTGATCGGGCTCGAATCCCAGTTCCGGGTATTTTCCGCGACCAGCCGAATGGTCGAGACATAGGGTGTGAGGTCGAGCGCCTCGACCGCGAGCGTGCCCTGCAAGAGCCGCCGCCCGTTGGTCGAATAGGTGATCACGCCCTCCGCGACGTTGCCGTCGAACTCCGCGTTGACGTTCGACAGCGCGATGGTTCCGTCGTTGACGGCCGCATGGGCCTTGAGAGCGAACCGTTTGAGGCCGCCCTCCGGCAGGTCGGTGTCGCCGGTCCAGCGCAGCGCCTCACGCAGCGAGGCAGCATCGGCCGCCAGCGTGCCGTCGACCTTGAGGTTCGGCGAATAGCTCATGGCGCCGTCGAACGCCGCATTGAGCGGACCGGCATTCATCCGAAACTTGAGGCCCGAGGTCCGGCCGGCGAGCGCGGCGGGGAAATCCGCCATGCCGAGGCTCGCCGCCACGATCTCGTTGTGCCAGTTGAAATGGCCGGTGGCGGCGAAACTCTTGGCGATGGAAGGCCAGGCCAGCGAAAGCTCGACCGCCTGCAGCTCCTCGTCGACGCCGCGCCCCGCATCGCGGACCATGATGGTGCCGTCATTGATGCGGATCTCCGAGAACGAGAGCACTCGCTCGTCCCGATTGGCATTGGGCTTGAGGGCGCGCGCCAGCGTGTCGATCAACGAGGACCAATTGGTGCGTCCCTGCGCATCGATGTCGACGGCGATCCGCGGCTTGATCAGCGTGATGTCGGAGATCTCGATGCGGCCGGCCATGAGCGGCATCAGCCGCAGGTTGACGATCAGCTCCTTGACCGAAACGGCGGGTCCGTCCGAAACGGATTCTCCGAGCACGACGTCGGAAAACGAGATCATGCGCGCCGGGAACACCGACATCGACACCGGGCCGCGCACCACCGGATCGAGGCCGGTCACGGCAGCGATCTCCGATTTCACGGCCGCGGTGACCGCATCGATGGGCATGGCAAGCTTCGCCGCGACAACAGCGGAGCCGCCGGCCGCGGCCGCGAGCGCAATCAGGAGGACGAAACGCTTCAAGCCGTTGGACCCGCTTTTTCCCCGTCCGATGGCAGCCGGGACAGCACGAGGATGTCCCCGGTGCTGCCATGGGCCTGATCGAGACGGATGGCTACTGACGCTACAGAACTGCGACGACCGACCGGAGACTTCAGGCTCGGGCGAGCCTCGAATGGATCCGGCGACCCCGACGGGCCGGAACTTGGGTTAGCTCTGTGACGCTTTCGTGGCCACTTCCGCGGGCGAACGGCCATGGTATCGGAGGCGGGAGCGGCACGCGGGCCGGCCGCGCCTGCCCATCACCCGCTTCGCCCCGGCTGCGCCGGCGAGCGCTCCGCGCACCCACCGGCGAACCTTCGTGTCAGCTCAGTGCGACGGTATAATCCGCCTCGGTCTTGGCACGCACCTCCTGCTCGGTCACCCCCGGCGCAAGCTCGATCAGGGTCATCCCGTGCGTCCCCTTCTTGTCGATGGCGAAGACCCCGAGGTCGGTGATCACCATGTCGACGACGCCGGCGCCGGTCAGCGGCAGCTTGCATTTGTGCAGCAGCTTGAACTCGTCCTTCGCGGTGTGCTCCATCACCACGACGACCTTCTTGACGCCGGCGACGAGGTCCATGGCGCCGCCCATGCCCTTCACCATCTTGCCGGGGATCATCCAGTTGGCGAGGTCGCCGTTCTGGGCGACCTGCATGGCGCCGAGCACCGAGAGGTCGATATGGCCGCCGCGCACCATGGCGAAGCTGTCGGCGCTGGAGAAATAGCTGGTGGTCGGCAATTCCGTGACGGTCTGCTTCCCGGCATTGATGAGGTCGGCATCCTCCTCGCCCTCATATGGAAACGGGCCGGTGCCGAGCATGCCGTTCTCGCTCTGCAGCTGCACGTTCATCCCGTCGGGGATGTAGTTCGCCACCAGCGTCGGAATGCCGATGCCGAGATTGACGTAGAATCCGTCGCGCAACTCCTTGGCGGCGCGTTCGGCCATCTGCTCTCTGGTCCAGGGCATGATCGGGCTCCTTTCAGGCGCGCTTGCGCGTGGTGCGCGCTTCGATGTGCTTGATCGCATTGGGCACGTGAATGATGCGCTGGACGAAAATGCCCGGCGTGATGATGTGGTCGGGCTCGAGCTGGCCGGGCTCGACGAGGTGCTCGACCTCGGCCACGGTGATCTTGCCGGCGGTCGCCATCATCGGATTGAAGTTCCGCGCGGTCTTGCGATAGACGAGATTGCCTTCGGTATCGCCCTTCCAGGCATGGACGATCGCGAGGTCGGCGACGAGACCGGTCTCCATGACGAAGGTGTCGCCGTCGAAGACGCGCTCCTCCTTGCCGCGGGCGATGTCGGTGCCGGCGCCGGTGCGGGTGAAGAAGGCGGGAATGCCGGCCCCGCCGGCACGAATCCGTTCGGCGAGCGTGCCCTGCGGATTGAATTCGATCTCGAGTTCGCCGGCGAGATACTGCTTCGCGAAGGTCTTGTTCTCGCCGACATAGGACGAGATCATCTTGCGGATCTGGTGGGTCTCGAGCAGCACCCCGAGGCCGACGCCGTCGATGCCGGCATTGTTGGAGACGACGGTGAGATTCTTGACGCCGGAATCGCGGATCGCCAGGATCAGCGTCTCGGGAATGCCGCACAGTCCGAAGCCGCCGGACATGATGAGCATGCCGTCCTTGAGAATGCCGGCAAGCGCCGCCCGCGCATCGGGGTAGACCTTTTTCATAAACGCGCCTCTCCCTGTTGTTCGACCCTCGTGTAGCCGAGCGAGGGAAAAACGATCAAGCCCATCCCGACGCTGCCTTCATGGAGCGTTCGAGGACCGTCATGCGGGGTGCGCCATCGTGCGGAGTGCAATCCCCAAATGGCCCAGCACCCATCTCCCAATGGCTTGCGGCTGCATTCGCCGTGCCAGCCCCGGCCGCGCAGCATCGACCCGGAAAAGCAAGCCGGAAGAAAAAGAATGCGCGGACGATGTCCGCGCATTCGCGTTCGAGGGCTGGTTCGGCGTGCCACGACCGCCGCCGCCATCCTGGGCAAACGCCTAATGGGCGGGCGGCGGAGTGGAGGCCGGAGTGTTGTCGGCCGGTCCCTCGCCGACGATCAGCAGCCAGGCTTCACCCTCCTTCGCGCCGTCGTAATGGATCTCCTTGGCGAAATGGGTGACCGAGCTTCCGGCGGGAACCGGCGTCGTCGTGTCGGGATCGAACGGTTCGCCGGTGCCGACCCACCAGGTGCCCTTGAGCACCGTGATCACCCGATCATTGGGATGCCAATGCGGGCGGCTCATATTGCCGGGCAGCCACTTCTGCATCACGGCGTAGAGGCCGGGCTTGTCGGGATCGCCATAAACGACCGCCGCCTCGGCGGTGCCGGCCGCGTTGCGCTTCCACGGAATCTGGTCCGGCAACTTGATGGAGATCGCCTTGGGGTTGAGCGGCTTTTCGGCGGCGCTGAGCGCGCCGGGGCCGGTTGCGACCACCGCGATGGCCATCGCCGCCACCATCAGATTTACGTGCTTCATGGGGGAATCCTCCGAATTCGTCGCCTGATCGCTGCACGGACAGGCGTCCGGCGCGCATGCTGTTGCAACGCGGCGCCGCTGGCAAGCCGTCAAAAGGGATTCAAAAAAACGGTTTCGGGTTTTGAAGGGCCAATCGGGACCGCCACCGCGCGACGCCCCCGGGGTGGGACGCGCGCGGTGCCGTCTTGAACGGACTTGGTCAGCGGGCCAGCGGGTCCGGGCGCATCTGGAAATGAACCACCTTCGGCGAGTTCTCCTTGCCGCCTTCGATGTGGAAGGGCGTCCGGTTGCCGGTGTTCGTCCACACGCCGCGGCCTTTCCAGCCGGCATTGGCATCGTCGATGCGGCCGTCGAGGCCCTTCGCCCAGAATCCCATCGGATAGGGGACGACCATGTTGATCAGCTTGCCGTCCTTGAGGGCGATCAGCGAGTCGTTCTGGTTGCCGGTGGCGATGGGGATGTCCTTGCCGAGGCCGAGGGTATCGTGCTGGTCGACCCAGGCGTAATAGGGCGTTTCCCCGCTACCGTTGTCGGTCACGCCGCCGAGTTGAGGGCCCGGCAGGGGATAGAGCGTCCACCCCTCGGGGCATTGCTTGCCGGTCGCGGCGGGGCCGTTGAGCGGGCCCTTGCACTTGCTGCGATCGAACGACCCGAGATGGCCGCTGGCGAGCGCAGACCACATGACGCCCTGGCTGTCGATGTCGCCGCCGCGCGGCGAGTAACCGGGCAGCGGCACCTCGTAGATCTCCGCCAGCGCCGTCTCCGACGGGTTCAAGCCGGGATTGACCCGCACCACCGAGCCCGGATAGCCGGTCACGGTTCCCCAGATCGAGCCGTCCTTCGGGTTCGGCGCGATCGAGTAGAAGCCGACGCGGATGCGCTTGTCCTTGGCCGGGTCGACCGGCTGGTTGGGCTGAACGTAACCCTCGTCGCGTTTGCCGTTGCCGTTGGTATCGAGGACGAACGGCGTCCAGCCCTGCGACTTGACCTCGTCGCCGGTCTCTTCCAGCATCTTGGTGTTCACCCAGCCGAGCACCTCGGCGCCGATGCCGCCCGAACTGGTCCACAGCGTGCGGTCGGCGTCGAAGCCGAACTGCACGTGATGGGTCGGGAAGCAGGTGCTGACCAGCGTGAAGTCCTTGCTCTTGGGGTCGAACATCACGATGTGGCGGTTGGAGGCGTTGATCGGGAACGCCTTGGCCGATGGATGGTCGGAGCCGGCCTTGCACACCGCCGGATTGGCCGCCGGACGGATCCGCGCCGCGAACCACACCCGCGCCTTCTCGTCGAGCATCAGGCTGTGGGGAATGGTCTGCGCGTTCCAGAGCTTTTCCTCGCCCCACCACACCGACGGTGCCATCATCACACTGTTGATCGCCGACGGCGTCTTGGCATCGCGGACCGGAAGCTTCACCGTCCCCGTGGTGCTCTTGACCGGATCGAATACCGGCACGAAATCGGTGCTGTTCTCGGTCGCTCCGTAGAGCGAGCCATAGGCATTGACGGTGGGATTGCGCTTGTCGGTCGCGATCTCGTCGTGGAGATAGGCCTTCGGGTTAGCCCAGTCCCACACCGTGATGACGACATTGCGCTCGAGCCCTTGCGGACGCGTCGGCTTGGCAGCCGGCAGGTCGCCCTTGGCGATCCGGTCGGTCCAGTCGGCCAGCATCTTGGCCCCGCGGAACGTGCCGAAACGCTCGATGGTCTCGACCATGTCCTTGCTGGCCTGCCCGGACTGGATGCGGCGCAGCCAGGCGTCCTCGCTGGACTTGAAGTCGCCCAGCAGCGGCGAGAGGGTCCGGGTCGCCTTGGTGCCGATGGCGTGGCAGTGAAAGCAGCCGTCGGTCTTGAACTCCCTCAGAAAATGGGTCTGCGACTTGAGGCCCGGATTGATGCCGTTGCCGTCATTGCCGGTGCCGGGGAACTCGCTCGTGTCGGGAATTTTGATGAGCGAGAGCCAGTATACGGGCGGATAATACTCCGCCGCCGCGGCTTCGCTCGGCGCCGGGACCGCCGTCAGGTTCACGGTCTTGCCGGGAGCCGTGGTCACCTTGGGCGAATCGACCAGGCCGTAGCCGCGCACCCAGACCGTGTAGTTTGCGGTCGGCAGGTCGGGCATCACGTAGCGACCTTGGTCGTCGGTGACCACGATCTTGACCATCTTGGTGGGAAGGTCGGCGGTTTCCGCGATCACCCAGACGCCGGCCTCCGGACCGTTCGGCCCGGTGACGACGCCGCCGAGATCGGCGGGGCCGATGCTCGGCGCGTTCTGCTGGGCTCGCGCCGGGGCGGCGAGCACGAGCACGGCGAGCGCAATTGCCGCCGCGCCGGAATACAACGCCTTCTTCCTGTCCATCCTGAGGTTCCTCCGCTGGTTTCGTTGCCCGTTATCGTTGACCGGAACCGGGCGGGCGCCCGTTTCCGGCTTGAAACTTTTACGCTATACGCCCCGACGGGTCGGGATTTCGCCATTCATCAAAGCTGGAAGTTCGAGCGCGCGCGAAAAGGCTCGCCACCCGTCTAGCGTCCGCTCGCGCGCAGCGCGGCGTGCCGGGGCAACGGCCGGGAAGCGATCTCGGCGATCAGCTTGTTGAGGATGGCCTGCCCGAACGACTCGAAATTCTCGGCAACCATGACGAAGGAGCCGGGCCCTCCGGTCACGTTGTTGCGGTAGTAGTTGTCCAGCCCGCCGGGCGGATTGGTGTGATCGGCATTCCACGACATCGGGCGTTCGCTGAGAATGACGAGGCCGTTGATCGTCACCCCTTGCGCCAGCGCTTCATCGCGGGCATCGGTCACATCGCGGCCGGCATTGTTGGTGCCGTCGCCGGACATGTCGATGGTGTGCCGGTTGGCACGGAATGGGGCGCGCGCCAGCTGGGCCATGGCAAAGTCGATCCCACCGCTGATCGAGGTGCGGTCGGCGAATGCCCGCGGCGCTTCGATGACCTGGGCGGAGAAATCCTTGGCCGACGCTTCGTCGTGAATGATGGTCCAGTCGATCACCACCTTCTGCGCCCCTACCCCCGACCATTCGACGAAGGACACCGCGATCTTGCCGACCGCACCGGACCGGATCGCCTGGATGACGCGGGGATTCATGATGGCGGCGGCATAGCCGTCGCGCTGGAGCTTGAACTTCGGTGCGTCGATGCTGCGTGACACATCGGAGGACAGCACCAGGAGAAGATCCACCTCCTCGGCTGCCCGCGCAGCGGTCGTGACGAGCACGGGGGCTGCGGCTACGGCGGCAATGGCAATGCCCAAGGCCCGGCGGGTCAGGAACTTCATCACTTACCTCCGCAACTCACCTCCGCCCCTGCGCCCGGAGCCGGGCACATCCGCAAAGCTTAACCGATTTCGGCGGCATTGATAATATTATCGCGCGCCGTCCACGGGCCGGGGCGTCCGCTGCTCTGATGAGATTTCCAACGCGGTCAGGTGGGGCGATGGCGGCTCGACGGATGATCCCGGAGGCGCAGCCGGCTCATGCGTCGGGCGTTCCGGTTTCGCCGTGAATACGAGTTCGAACAGTGAGCCCTGATTGGGCTTGCTGGTGATCGTGAAGTGCGCGTGATTGGCGTGCGCCAGCGCCTTGACGAGCGCCAGACCGGCACCGTGCGCGCCGGCGTCCCACGTGCTCGCATCCCAGCGATCGGCGTCCCGCGGCGCGGCCGCCTGCAATGCCGCGGCGATCGCCTTTTCGTTGAGGCCCTCGCCGCTGTCGCGGATTCGCACCATGGCATCGCCGCCCGGCGAACGGCCGGTCGATACGATCACCTGACCGCCCGCAGGGGTGGTCTGCAGCGCGTGGCCGAGCAGATTATCGATCATCGACCGCACCGCCGCGGCATCGGCGAGGATCGGCTGCACGGCCGGCGACAAGGCGGTGCGGATCACGACCCGCGCTTCGCTCGCACTCTCCTGCCGTTCCGCCACGCAGAGCTGGGCGATCTCGTTCAGGCTGACGCGGACCGGCGAGAGGCGGCCGGGGCCCGCCATGATCTCGGCGAGCTCGGCCGCTGCGACGAGACGCAGCATGACCTCGGACCCGGACGCCTTGATATCGCGGATGTATTCGCGATAGCGAGCGCTGCCGACCGGACCGAAAGTTTCCTCCAGCATCAGATCGCAGAACCCGGTGATCGCGTTGATGGGGCTGCGCGCGTCGTGGCACAATCTGCCGAGCGCCGCGGCGGCGTCGAGCGCCGCCGGGTCCGGCGCGCCGGTTTTCCCGGGTTCGGGTTTGGCGGCCGCCGCCGCGCGCAGCACGACGGTCAGCTGTTCGGAGGCCGCAGCGGCGGGAGCGATGGTCACTGTCATCGGCCGCAATTCGCCGCTGGCGCCGAGGAGCATGTGCGCGGCGATCACGGTCCTGCCTTCGTGCCGCACGCCGGCGACATGCGCCGCCGCGGCCGCCCGCGATTGCGGCTCGAACAGGCTCTCGAAGGCACCCCCCTCGAGGATGCGGCGTCCAAAGAACGCCTGGCCGCCGCCATGGGCGGAGACGATGGTGCCGTCGGCATCGATCACCAGCACGGCATCCTCGACCCGGTCGAGCAGGCGCCCGAGCTCGCGGGCGACGGTCTCTGTTCGTGCAAGCGCCGCCTCGAGCGACCGGATCCGATCCTGGGCTCCCGTCCTGAGCACCATCGCGGCGAATGCCGAGCTGCCCTCCCAGAACACCGGAAACAGACGTCCCTCCACCGGCACCCGGTCGCCGTCGCGGGTCGTGACAACGATCTGGGCGCCGCTGTCGCCGGCCTCCATGAGCGCGCCGAGGCCGTCGTCGGGGAACAGCGCATCGAGGTCGCCCTCCGTCTGCAGCGCCGGCAGGTCCGGGTAACCGGCCCATCCGAGCAATGTCCGATTGGCGAACAGCATCTCCTCGTAGCGGTAGACGACAATGCCGATCGGCAGCCGGTCGAGCAGCGCCCGGTCATCCGCCGCGAATGCCGGCCGGGCATCGTCCGATGCCGCGGCGCCGCCGCGCGCCGGCACCAGGACGGCGGGGGCGAGCCGCCCGCTCGGTGCGGTGCCGGAAAGGTCAGCGGGCATTCCGGGCAGCGGCCGCTCCGGTCCGAAGTCGGCCGCCTGGAGGCGCGCGCTCAGCTGGCGCGCAAGCTCGTGGAACGCGCCATGCTCCCCGGAACTGAGGTCGCCATCGGCGGCGCGCAGGTCCGCGGCGACGCCGGGAAACCGCACCACGTTCGGCGCGATCGGCGACGGTCCGGTTGTCGGCCATTCCGCGGCGGGTTGCGGCGCGGCCGGCGAAACCGGCGCGCTCGGAATCATATCTGGAGGCCGCGACGGCGGAATGGCGGCGGGCGGCAGCATCGCGGCGGGCGGCGCCGGCGTTTCTGCAAGGCGCGGCTGCAGCGCCGCGAGCTCCTCGATCTGGAGAACATCCCGGCACACGCCGAAGCCGCGATAGCCGCGGAAGCTCCGATTGCGATCGAAGGTCGGCAGGCCCGCGAGTTCGACCTCGAGCCGTTCGCCGGTGCTGGTGGGCCAGGACACCGCGAGGTTGCTCCAGGTTTCGCGGGAGGCGACGGCCGCGGCGACACGCTGTTGCGGATCGAGGCCGAGCTCCGCATTGAGTTCCGGCCACAGCCGGCCGGAGATTTGCCCGGCTCCGGCATCGATGAGGTCGGCGAACTCTTCCGAATCGATGAAGAACCGGCCCGCCGCATCCATCTGCCAGATAAACCGCAGGGAATGCCGGCGCCGCACCGCGATCTCCGCGGGCGCGGCCATGACCGGCGGCGCGGCGGCCGCGGGACGCGGCAAGGCCACCAGCAGCACGGTGCTCGGGCCGCGACCGATCCGCTGCAGGACGACGGGACCGGCCGTCGAGGAGCCGCGGGCCGCGCCGGCCGTAAGCGCATCGCTGGCGAGCGCCGCAATATCGAGGGCGGCGAGCGTCTTTGAACCGCCCAGGCGCTGCTCCGCGGCGGCGGTGGCGAACAGCGGCGTGCCATCGGCGGCATAGGCGGCGACCGCCTCGTCTGCCGCAAATCCAAGGCGGCGCACCTGCTCGGCGAGCGGCATCTCGGTGCCGGCCGGTTCGGTCGCCATCACCAGAACGCCGGTCGTGCGCCCGAAGTCGAACCGCGCACAGGAACAGGTCAGCGAGCTCCAGGCCGCGCCGGCGAACCCGCGCAGCCGGAACAGGCGAATGCCGCCACCGGGCGGGAGCCCCCCGGCGATCCGCTCGATGTGGGCCCGTGCCGGGTGGCCGATGGCGAAGGGGCGCGCAAGCAGATCCTGCGGAGACTTGGCGGACAAAGCGGCGCAGGCCGCAGGATTGGCCCACAGGATGCGGGAGCCGTCCGCGCTCCAGAGCCAAACCGGGTTGGCACTGGTGGCATGGGCGGCGAGCCGGGCATCGCCGAGATAGACCGAGGCGAAAATTGTCTCGTCCATGTAGGCTCACGCAACCGTCGGGCGCGCCGCGCCGAAGGGCGCAATTCGCTGCAATTCTTAATAATCCGGGCGGGGCGCCGCGTCCACGCCGCAACGGATATGCCCACAGTCACGTTCCGGTAACCTTAACGAGGCTCCCGCGCTCCGTTTTTTGAAGACCGGCCCGGGATGCAAAGATTGCCCGCCGCAGCAAAACCGCGGTACCATTTTGCCGGATGTTCGTGCCCGATGCCGTCCTACGCAATACAGCCGTGCGCAATACAGCGTGCGCCGTACAGTCGTGCCGCAATACCGTTGCAAACATCGGCTATTCAAGAGCCGTGAGAAGGTGTCCCCGATGACCAGCACCAAGGACGGATTTCCGCCGTTTGAAGTTCCCCCCGAGCTGCGCGCCATGACGGAAAAGAGCATGGAGCAGGCCCGGACGGCGTTCAACACGTTCATGTCCTCGGCACAGCAGGCGATGTCCCATTTCGAAGGCCAGGCCAAAGTGATGCAGGCCGGCGCCAAGGACGTCAGCGAGAAGGCCATGGGCTACGCCGAGCGCAACGTGGCCAATGCCTTCGCTTATGCCGACCGTCTCGTGCATGCCAAGGACATCCAGCAGGTCGTTGCTCTGCAAAACGAATTCATCCAGGCGCAGATGAAGGAACTGGCGGCGCAGGTGAAAGAGCTCGGCGACGCCGCGTCCAAGATCGCCACCAAGTCCGCGCCGCCGAAGTCCTGACGACAGAGGCCATTGCGATTCGGATAGGGCTCGGCCGTGGGCAGTCACGGCTGGGGCAAGTATCGATTCGCCTAAAATGCTGCACTGCAAAAATTTATGTTGCGGTGCATTATTTGCGCCCTATATATACGCCAGAAAGCGCAGGCAGCCGGCATTTCCGGTTTTTCTCGCATTGTTTTCAGGCACCGGCATCGCCTGTGGCGGAGCCGCCGGTGTTTCATTTGACATCCGCCAATTGAGGTCGTCCCATGCAGGAAACCAATCCAATGCAAGGCTTTGAGGGCACTGCGAAAGAAGCCAACACGGCATTCCGTGAGATGGCGGAAAAAAGCATCGTCCAGGCCAAGGAAGGCTACGCCAAGATGAAGACGGCAGCCGAAGAGGCCACCGGAGTCCTCGAGCATACCTACGCCAACGCCTCCAAGGGCTGCGCCGACTACGGTCTCAAGATGATCGAGGCCGCCCGCGCCAACAGCAACGCGGCGTTCGACTTCGCCACCGAGTTGCTCGGCGCCCGCACCATCGCGCAGATGGTCGAGATCTCCACCGCCCACACGCGCAAGCAGATCGAGTCCCTGACCGCGCAGGCCCGCGAACTCTCCACCCTCGCCCAGAAGGTGGCGACCACGACCGCCGAGCCGATCAAGGATGGCATCACCAACCTGTCCAAGAAGGCAGCCTGACTTGGCGGTTTGACGCCAACCGCCGAGCGCCGCGCCCTCGCGCTGCGCCGGCTGACCGAAGCCCGGACCGCTTGTCCGGGCTTTTCATTTTGGGCCGAGGGTCTGGTGCGACCTGGGCTTTCGTTGGTCCCACCGCGGGCGATTGCAGTGGAGGGCACCTCCTGCCCGGACGCGCTCCCTGCCGCGGCTGCCCACGCCTGCTCCGCGGGAACGGCCGGACGCACCCGGCCCTCCAAGGTTCACGCGCCTTCGCGGTCCTACGCGGCACTGCGCTCTTGCCAAAAGCCGGGCATGCACTTAGGTTCGCCGCGCTTTCGTGCAGCTGTAGCTCAGTTGGTTAGAGCGCCTGACTGTGGATCAGGAGGTCGGTGGTTCAACTCCCCCCAGCTGTACCACTCAAATAACTGTGATTTTTACGTTTATCTTGCGCGGCTTCCCGTTTCAGTTTTGGATGGACCGGGACGGGGAACCGCCAGGGAACCACGAGGATCAAAGTCGACAGCCGGCGCCTCGCCCTAGGCCCTCCCGAGGCACCCCGGACGGCGAGCCTCCGCCACGGCCCTTCTCCACTTCTCTTCTTGTTTGGAGAGACGGGTGCGGATTCAGGTTCGCCCTCGCCGAGAGCGGGGATAGCAAGTGCAAGGAGGCTCCGAACGAGGGTCCCTGCAGGAGAAGTTTGGGTGCCTTGCGCGCCCGCCGAAACGAGTGCAGCCATGCAGCGCGGCGTTCCGGTCATCGTCCAGGCGGCTGTGGCGCATTAGGGTTGGTACGGGCGGCCCGATATCCTGCTTCGCGTGGAGGTCCCGAGCGGGACGGGCGATTGGTCCTATGAGCCGATCGACACCAAGCTCGCCCCGCGAAACGAAAGCGGGCGCGTCCTACAGCCCTGCGCCACCAGATCATCGCACTGTCCGCTCCCTACAGGGCGGCCATCTCAAAACTTACCCCTACGCCAGCACCGACTAACCCGACGTCACCTTGATTGCTATGCAGACGCCAGCGATCCTGAGCCAGACTGGTATTATCCACATGAAATCGAACCGCCTCGCGACACCATCGATGCAGGCAATGGGGAGGGGATATGAGGATAGCTCACGTGCCGGACCCGCTGCGCCCGCACTGCGAGCCGGTGGAGATGCTAACGCGGCTGATGAACATGGGTCGTATGCCCCGGTTCACAGCGGCATGGGGAAATGAGCGTGGTGACTGTCATGAGATCGTCATGGCCATACTTCTCGACCTGGCGAGTGTCGGAATTCGGAATTGGCGATGGTGCCGTGGAGTATTCGATAGGATAGGCGATCACAGCTGGCTAGAGGTGGACGGCTGGGCAATCGATGCTGCGAACGGCTCTGACGAGAAACCGATCATAGTCATGCGTGCCGCAGATTATCGCAAGGTGGAAAACGCGCGCGACATACGGTCAACCGATGGGAGGACCATGCCATGATGCCGGCGTGCACGCGACCGGATCGACCAGGTAATGGCTGCACATCTGAAGGAAGCGGCGATTGTAGAGACGATCACGGCCAACGAAGACGGTCTCCACCGCGGTCTTCATGTTGTCGTAGATGCCCCGACCGCAGGTCCCCTTGAACAGCGTGAAGGCGCGATCGTGGGCATCGAACACTATCTCCTGCGTCTCGCGCGGATAGGCCCGCACGAAAAACATCCGGCTGTGGCAGAGCCGAACGTGGGCCGCCTTCACGATCACCGTCACGCCGCCCAGCAGGACGACTTCGTGGCTCCAGTCGAACTGGTAGGCTTCTCCCGGAGCAAAGCTCAGCGGCACGTAGGCGGCAGCCGTGGCGTGTCCACGATCCTTGGCCCAGCGTCCGGCATAGCGGCGTACAGCATCGTAGCCGCCGTCATACCCGCGCCCGCGCAGCTCCTCGAAGATCCGGATCAGCGTAAGGTGCTCGCGAGCAGGCTTGGATGCGTTGCCTTCCAACAGCTCGTCGAGATCAGAGGTCCATCGACCCAGCTTCGGACGTGGCTGGACGGTCCGCTCGTACTCCAACGACGTCTCGCCTGACCGCAAGACTTTGCGAATTGTGTTCCAGGAAATCCCGAGGTCCCTCGCAATTTCCTTGATCGTCTTGCCCTTGACGAAGTGCTCCCGCCAATCCTTGCAATCGTCTCCACGACAAGCATTCCCTGACCGCCCGCTTCGAATCAAAGCGGGAAGCCTGCAACGGCCACACTTCAGGGGGTCGATTTCCACGCCGAATGACAGAGGGAGGCGGAGCCGACCGGAGGCCCGTCACCGGCGGGCGGCTTGATGAGGCCGCTCTTTCGCTTGGCGCGGAGCCGGTAGCTGTCGCCGCGGATGGTCAGCACGTGGCTGTGGTGCAAGAGCCGGTCGAGGATTGCGGTGGCGACGACCGGATCGGCGAACACATGCCCCATTCGGCAACGCTGCGGTTCGACGTGATCAGCATGGCGCCGGTTTCGTAGCGCCGGCTGACCAGCTGGAAGAACAGGTGTGCCGCGTCTGGCTCCAGCGGCAGGTAGCCGAGCTCGTCGACGATCAGCAGCTTCGGCTTCGACAGCGCCAGGAGTTTCTCGTCCAGTCGCCGTTCGCCATGCGCCTTGGCGAGGCCGGCGACCAGCGTCGTCGCCGTCGTGAACTGCACCGTGTATCCGGCCAGGATCGCCTCTCGCCCGAGCGCGATCGATAAGTGCGTCTTGCCGACGCCCGGCGGCCCGAGCAGCAGCACGTTCTCGCCGTTGGCGATCCAACGTGACGCGGCCAGGTCACGGATCTGCTTCGGGTCGATCGACGGCTGAGCTTCGAAGTCGAAGCCCGCAAGCTCCTTCACGGCCGGGAAGTGTGCGAGCTTCAGCGCCATCTCGATGCGGCGGTGATCCTTGCGCGCGATCTCACGCTCGCACAACAGGATCAACGTCTCACGTGCCGACAGGTTCGCGCGCGCCGCTTCGTCGAGCAGGTTGTCGAGCTGATCGCGGATGCCGGGGAGCTGCAATCGCGCCAGCATGGCGTCGAGCGGATCAGTCGGTGCTTCGGTTGCTTTCTTTGCGCGCGCCATCAGAAGCTCCCCCGATCGCTGCTTCGTATTCGGCAAGAGGACGCAACAACGAGGGCGGTGGAGACGACGCCGGCACCGTCGGCGCCGCGATCTCCGCCTCGGCAGACAGCGCCATCGCGACCGGCAACACCGTCGAGGTGGGCGGAATCGACGATCCGCAGACGACGACCCTCCGATTGCTTGTGGACTGCAACCTCGCGCACGCCATGGCGGATGCGCACCTCGCCGGCCGCGACCGTCACCGCCACGCGCTCGCCAATCAGCCGCCACGGCACCGAGTAGCTGTTCGTGTCGATCTCGACGGCGCAATCGTTGCCGACGACACGGGTCAGTTCGCGCAACGATCCGAACGACGGCCGCCCGCCGAGCGCCTTCAACCGGTGCGCCTCGTCGCGCGCGAAGCGGGCGATCGGCGCCTCGCCGGTCGTGCCGTGGCTACGCACGTTCGCAACCTCGCGCTCCCACTTGGCGAGATGCGCCTCGAAGGCCTCCCAGCTCGCGAAGGAATGCCCCGCGATCGCGTTCTTCTTCACGTAGCCGACGCCGCTCTCCGTCTTGCCCTTCGTGCGCGCCCGATACGGCGCGCAGGCGCGGGGACGGAAGCCCCAATGCTTCGCGAACGCGATCAGCTTGTCGTTGAACACAACCGACCGGCTCACCGCGTCGTGGCGCACCACGAGCGCGCGCGGATTGTCCATCAGCACTTCCTCCGGCACACCGCCGAAGGTCGTGAATGCGCTCTCGAGCCCAGCGAACCAGTGCTCCTGCTTCTCGGCCCGGAACGCACGCACATGCAGCCGCCGCGAATGCCCGAGCGTCGCCACGAACACGAATGCTTTGATCTTCGCCCCGCCGATCTCGACCAGGCGCTCGCCGAAGTCGATCTGCAGTTGCCGGCCCGGTGGCGTCTCAAACCGCGTCGTCGCCAGCGCCTCAGCCCGGAGCGCCTGACGATAGGGCTGCACGGCGCGTTGCAGCGTTCGCCGGCTGATCGCCACGCCTTTCTCGGCCAACAGGTCCTGGCGCACGACATCCGCATTGCCGCGATGCCGAATGAACCTCTCGCGCAGCCAACCCTCAAGGCCATCGAGCCGTTTCGCCCGCTCAGGTGACTTGAACGGCTTCACCCCGCCCGCCGCCACGTAGTCCCTTACCGTGTGATGGCTGCAGCCCAGATGCCGCGCAATCCGCTTCACACCCCACCCGCACGCCCGCAAACGCAACATCTCCGCTACGTCGTCCGGCGTCTTCATCACCTGCCCCCGTGGATCGTTCCACGATGGGGTTTCCGTGATTCGCTCCTCGTGCATTCGCTCTCTCCTCAGCTAGCCAAGGAGGGGGCAATTCCTCGTGGCGCCGAGGGGGCAATTTTCCATGGCGCGCGACAGTGGGCAAATGGCGGTTCCCTCCTATGTGAACGATTTTCTTGCGTGTAAGGATGGCGTGGCGCTCTTGAAAGCCTTTACGCGCATCGGCGACAAAAAACTGCGGCGCGCAATCGTCGCGTTGGTTGAGGGGATCGAGGCTGGGTGGGGGCCGGAGACGGCGCCACGTGAGACTGGCTAGAGACTGACCTTTGGATGGAACGTGAGCTCAAAGCGGATCGCCGAGGCAAAGGCCGCCGGCGCCCGCGAGGGTGACCGCCTTCGATCGAAGTGCGCAGGGGCGGGAGCTTAAGGCGCAGGGCATGCGGCCGGTCGACGTGCGGGCTTTCGGCCGAGCTTCGTGCAGGGGCCCGACCCCGAAGCTTAAAAGAACAGCGCCGCCAATTTCAAACCTCAGTGATCGCGGCGGCGATGCCAACGGCCACAGCAACCTGAACAGCCAAGGCTGCGTAGCGCATAAATTCGCTCCAAAACATCGCGCAGAGATCTTCGTCGGATATGGCGAGGGCGCGGGCACGCTCGCGGGAAGCGAAAAAGCATACCTTCGCCTCAGGCGTACCTGAATATCTCCTCCCCGTGGGGGTTCAGAACGCGGCTGGCGATCGCGCCGCGGTTTGCGAAACGACTAACCAGTTCCTGTGCCCGCACCTGGGCCCGCTTGGGGCTGATCAACTCAAATTCGGTGCGAAAAAGCGAGGCGTTGCCCGCTCCGAGGACCTCGATTGTAAACTTCATGCCCGCGCCCCCTCGAAATAATCGGCCAAAAACGGCTTTCAACACCGGCTAGCGGATTAGGTTCCCCCTCGCCGGGCCGGCCCTTGTAAGAACGGCCCGCCGGTCTACCGAATGTTGGCTGCGGGACTACGAGGCGAAGATGTCGGGTTTAGGTGCAAAGGTGGAAATGCGCGGGGCAAGCCTTACAATTCTGCAGCGTCGCGCGCTTCAAGCCGCCGAGGCCGCTCCGCACGGGTGCACCGAGCTCGCATTACAGGCGAAGGGCTTCCCGGTGGCGATGCTCATCGGGCTCGTCGGCGCGGGCTTCCTGACCGCCAAGCCTCAAATCATCAAGGTGGGCGATCGATCATTCGGCGTAGTGCGGTTCGTGATCACCGATGCTGGCCGGCGGGCGATCGAGGGCACCGACACGGCGTAACGCTGGGTCATTTGGGGTGCGGCTTGGAGAGACGCGAGGGGTGCTAGCCGATGCTGTTGTCGGCCCGCAACAATCGTGTCGAAAAGTTAGGGTGACCGCTTTTTCATCTTTAGATCGCCGCTTTGAAGCATCACAATCCTGAGCTCGGGCAGCTTCCTCAAAAGGGCAAGGTTACCGATGGCCCAGCCGGTCCCTCCGGCTGGGTTTCTTCGTTCGCGCTCCGATACAGTGTCTCCGGCGTTCCGGGGATAGCCAGGGACTGGTCAAGTTCACAACCGCCCGGCGTTAGGGCGCGGAAACCCAAGGGGCGGTCCTTGAGCCGGGTGGAGGATGGGGGCGGCGGCGGTGTTCGCAGCGGCCTGCTGTATTGGCTTCGAGGGCATCGTCTCGAAACGGCTGGCAGCGCCCTACAGGTCGGGCCCGTGCCGGGACTGGCTCAAGTCAAGAACCCCGACAGCCCAGCGATGATCCGCGCGCGGAGGTCGGAATCGTTAGGGCCTCAGTAACCACATCAGTGGGCGCTCAGAAAAACGCCCCAGCCGGGAACGGGGAGTCCATGCTGGGGCGCCGGCACAATTAGTCAGGTTGGTCTACGTCGAGCCACATGACGAGACCCCACTTACAGTGGCAGACGCCGCGTCCAATGCGAGGGCAAAAGAAAGAAAGCATCTGCAAAATTGCGGGAGTGTGTTGCAGTGGGGTTACGCCCAAGCGCACTGCAAAAGGGCCCTACCCGAGACCAGGGCCGGGCATGTTTCAGAGATGCGGTCACGGGCACAAGGGATCGACCGCGCCCACTTGCGAAGAAAGGTTTCGCTAAAGATGGCCCGCCCGGGAATTCACTAATTCGATCGTCCTGATAAATTCGCGAACATGCGCGAGAACGGCGTTCGGTCGCTGCGGGTTCATTGCAGACAATGCCTGCACGAGCAGGTCTGGAACGTCGATCGCTTGGCCGGCGACATCGTGGTGCCTTCGTTCGGGCCGAGGATGGTCTGCACGAACTGCGGGACAATCGGCGCCGACGTCAGGCCGAATTGGCCGAGCAGCGGCAACGGTGAGCCATAACCAGATGCTGCGGGAGCCGGAAAAGCGGTGGCGAGTGGCAAGTGATTCGCCGCTGTTATCGGCCCGCCGGGCGCGGCATTCTGCTGGCTCTAAGAGAGCTGGCTTCAGAGTCCGATATTATTTGGCCAGGCCCGGGAAATCGGTGAGACGTTCACAGTTGTTTGAGTGCGGTTCCGTCGATTCCCTTATGCGGCCCCCCCACATCCCCCTTCGGACGCCGAAGCCCTGGCCCCCGCGCCCGGGGCTTTTTCTTTGGAACCGTTTAACCGGCTCACCATGAACACAACAAATCCGCAGGTGAGTGCAAAGACGATCACGACCAATACGAGTTCCATATCCTCTCCCAAGCTGCGGCGATCTGGCGATTGCATCGCCTTCGACCGCGTTCTTATTCGACCGGATGCTTGCTTGTTTAGACGGTTTCATCAACCCCTGCGTTCCCACGCGCGCGGCCAATCCGCCGGTGGGGACCGGGCTGGGTTCATGAGATCAAGCACGACGGCTATCGGCTTACCAGGTCCGGCGGGAGGGCGGCACGGTCCGGTTGAAGGTGAAGAACCCTGACAGCCCGGCCATGATCCGGCACCGGGACGGTCGATGGTGAAGCGCCGCGACCTTGGCCCTATCGTTTCTATGGACCTCGCCAACATGCGGGCCAACGGGGGTGCGGCTGCTCGACGTCTCGTGCAACCAATGCCGGCATCATCAAACGGTCTGGAACGTCGACAACCTGCCCGGCGACGTGGAGGAATAGTTTCCGCCAGGCGCGCCTTGATGTCACACGGACGTCCGTCCAGAATCTGGAAGGAACGTCAGCGGTAGGGCGGTCACACGCGGAAGGCCCGTCTATTTACCCCCTGTTGCGAGCCCCCTGGGCATTTGCGGCGCGGGATCACTCGCTGGACCCGAAGTCGGCTCTGTCAGTGGCTGGGGTGGCTCGTACGTCGGATCGCCAGCAGGATCGTGCAGCGGCTCGATCTGTGGGTCCTGTTCCGGGACGGGCGTCGGATCGTGCAACGGATTCATCGAGAACTCGCGGACATGGCAGTTTTCCTTGGCTATGGACACTTAGCGTCTAGAAAACGCGGCGCGCCAGCGGCTTTTCACCCGTGGTTGTGCATCGACGGATGCGATAACTGCCGACCATGTCGCGACATATGCGTGGGATGCCCACTAGCCCTTGAGCCCATATAGTTTGGCCGCGGATCGGTAGTTCGCGCCGGGGCCATCATCCTTCCCGACTGTCCTGGTGCGAGCAA
>CAWAEZ010000007.1:0-202818 GCA_963781195.1 uncultured Alphaproteobacteria bacterium
CATTCAACTTACTGAAAAAAATAGATTTTTAGCTTCGATATTGCGGCGCCCGGTGGGCATGTTCGCGAAAGCGACAACCGAGGAATTGATGGCTGCACCGTGCCGCTGCGCGGCCCGTCGTATTCCGTTTGGAGCGCCGACGGGGCGCTCCCGGATCGGATGTCGAGGATAATGACATCGACGACTGCGCCATCGATCATCGATGGCAGATGGCCTTTACGCCCGCGGTTGCGAGACCGTCTGCTGTGCCGATTGAGCGGGGAAGGTCCAGGGCACGAAGCGTCCGCTTGAACTGTGGCCGAAATCCCGCGTGCGCTTTTCCTCCGCCTCAAACTCACGGACCTTTACGCGCAGCAAATTAACGTAAGCCAGATCGCACATGATTTGCCTCGTCAGGTTTATGGTCCACTCATTAAGCCGCAGACGACGACCGCTGAATGTGACCAAGATCACGTGCTGCCTGTCCCCCGCCCGAAGGGATGTTACGTGACAAAACAATGACAATTGGTTGCGAAAAAATCACGTTCCCGAAAAAAGCGCCGCCTGTGGTCGCGGCACGCCGTCCAGCCATCGGCCCACTCGCTCGAGGCGACCTCTTTCCCTGCGAGAACTCGTTTGTGCTGGTCGGTCGGAGAACGACTGCTGGTTGTTGTTGACGCGTCCTTCGCGAACCCAGCTGAGCAAGGACGAGTGGCGGGTGCCCTGGTTGCGAAAACCGGGCCTTCATTGCCGACACCTGGTAAAGGCGAGAGGCTACCGCAACGCGCGCCGGATTTCCCAAACGAGCCGGACCTCACGCAAGGGCGTCCCGGCCGCCAGCCGATCCCCGCGCTCTCGCCACGCTATTCCGGCTTGATGTTGGCGGCCTTGATGATCGGCCACCATTTCTCGATGTCGGCGCGCTGGAGTGCGGCGAGGGCCTGGGCGTTCTGCTGATCGGCCGGTGGAATGGCGAGGCCGACCTCGGCGCAGCGGCGCTGCACGGCGGGATCGGCGAGCGCGGTGCGCACCGCCGCCTCGAGCCTGGCGATGATCTCGGGCGACAGGCCCTTCGGTCCGTAGAGCGCATACCAGGTCGAGATGTGGAAGCCGGGCAATCCCGCCTCGTCCACGGTGGGGATGTCGGGCGCACTCGCGGCCCGCGTCGGCGCCGTCACCGCGAAGCCGCGGAGCTTGCCGGAGCGCACGTGGGGAATTGAGTTTGAGAGCACGTCGACCATCATGTCGGTCTGGCCCGCGATGACGTCCTGAAGAGCCGGTGCGGCGCCGCGATACGGCACCAGCGCGGCGTGCACGCCGATCAGATTGGCGAACAGGACGGCGCCCATGTGGGTGGAGCTGCCGACCCCGGCGGTCCCGATCGAGGCCCTGGCCTGGTTTGCCCGCAGCCAGGCGATGAGGCCCTTGAGGTCGGCCGCCGGCAGCGCCAGGTTCGCCACCACGATGTGCGGATTGCTGGGCAGCAGCGCGATCGGCTCGAAATCCTTCACCACGTCGTAGTTGAGCTGATAGATCGCGGCATTGAAGACGTGGGTGCCGAGAAAGCCGATCCCCAGCGTGTAGCCGTCGGGCGCGGCGCGGGCGAGCCGCCCGGTGCCGACCGTTCCGCCGGCGCCGGTGACGTTTTCCACGATGATCGGCTGCCCCAACGCCGCCCGCAGCGGCTCGGAGATGATGCGCGCCATGGTGTCGAGCGGGCCCCCGGCGGCCAGCGGGACGATCACCGTGATCGGCCGCGTCGGATAGGTCTCGGCGACGGCTTGGCGCGACGGCAGCGTGGCGACCGCGGCGGCCAGGGCCGCGAGCAGCGCGAGGGCGCGGGTCATGGAGTTCATGCCGCGAGCTTAGTGCCAAAGGATCGCACAGGCAAAGCCCGGAACCGGGCCCGCTCCGGCGCGTCGCGTTCGCGTTGTGGGGTCGCGCGTGCCGTCGCTCGCGCCGCCACCTGGACGTCTTGCGCCGATCGCCGAAACGCAGCACGCTAGTTCTGGAATTCGCGGTAGCGTCCCGTCAGCACCGGCCGTCCCGAAAGATCGATCTCCGGGCCACCGTGCCGATCGCGCTCCTCCCGGTTGGTGCCGTTGCGCACGCCGTCAAGCGCGCGGCTGGTACCGGGAGCCGGCTGGCGTGCCGGCGGATATGCGTAGTCGGGAAGACCGGCGCCGGGGGTGATGTATCCGGGGGTGACGATGATGTCGGCGGCTCGCGCAGGCGGAGCGGCCGCGAGTCCGAGCAGCGGCAAGGCGAGAAGGGCCACGACCGATGGGGTTTGCATGAAGCTCTCCGTTTCGCCGAAAGCCGACCGTAAACCCCGACCCGCCGATAAATCTGGGGGAGAACAGCACGGTTGGCGTTTCGACCCGTTTAATTCTCGGCGGCCGATCAGCCCGTTGCGCCAAGGCCCTGTGCAGCTTGTCCGCGTGGATGATCGCCGAGCGACGGTCTCACCCCTGCGTTTGCAGCCGGGGTGTGACTTTTCCGCAACCACAAGCGCCGTGATTCGAGCTACATTCACGGCGTCCTCTGTTGGATGTTTTCTCCCAAGATACCACTTTGGCCCCGCGCAAGCGGGGCCTTTTTTCTTTGACAGTCTGGTTTTGTGAGCCCGTCCGGTTTTGTGAGCCCGTCCGGTTTTTGAGCCAGTGTCTGGGCGAGCGCGCCCGCGGTATCTCGCGGGTGTGCTGCGAACTTCAGTAACCCTGATGATGCGTTTGACCCGCGGGTGTGGCATTTCCGCAACCACAAGGCCCCGCATTTAAGCTACACCCATGACGTCCTCTGTTGGATGTTTTCTCCCAAGATACCACTTGGCCCCGCGCAAGCGGGGCCTTTTTCTTTTCCGCGGCGCGCGGCCGATGATCCGGCCGGTTTGCGATCGCAGCCCTGTACAAATGACACTTCACCGCTGCTGCAAACCGCGCTGCTTCGATGTAGCATCAAAATACTCGGACGATTGGGGTGGGCTTTCCATCAGGAGGCTCAACATGCGCTGCGGGCTGCTCTTCGCAACCGTCGCTTTGTCGTCTTGCCAAGCTCTGTCCTCCCAAGCTTTCGCCGGCGAACTCCAATCGGTCTATGTGGCGCCGGGCGGCGTCTACATCGCATCCGCCCGCGTCTACGTGGCTCCCGGTCCGGGCAACGGGGCGGCTTACATTGCCCCCGGCGCCTCCTATGACGGACCGGACTACGCGCCCGCACCGACGGCCTATGGAGCCCCCGGCTACGGCGGACCGGGCTACGGCGGACCGGGCTACGGCGGACCGGGCTATGCGGCGCCGGCCTACGAATCGGGTTACGCCGCCCCGCCCGCCTATGGCGCCGGCTACGCGCCGCCGCCGTCCACTTACGGAGCACCGGGCTACGCTCCGCCCCCGCCCGCATACGGAGCGGGCTACGCGGCCCCCGCATACGGCGATCAGGACTATGCACCACCCCCTCCGGCCTACGGCGCACCGGGATATCGGACTCCGGGATATGGGGCGTCGGGATATGGCGCACCTAACTATGGCGCACCCGGCTATGGGGCCTCTGGCTATGGGGCATCAGGCTACGGGAGACCGGCGCCGGCCGCCTATGGCGCGCATGCCGCCTATGCCACCGGACCGGCCTATGGCGCGCGTGCCGCCTCCACCACCAGGCCGGCCGATGCGCCGCCGCGCGGCTATGCGGAGCGGCGGCTGACGAATGTGTCCGCCTACGCCGCCGAGGTTCCGCCGCGGCCGCCCGCAGCGATCCCGCGCAGCGGCGGCGGCCGCTGCATCGTCAATCTCGGCAACGGCCGGTGGGCCTCCTGCAATTGAGGTCCCGCGGAATCGCGGGCCCTGCTTTCTACCCCGCGCGGTTGCCACCGCGCGGCCTTTGCCACCGTGCGGCCGGCGCCGTGCCGGCCATTCCGATCACGAGGCACGGCGCCCCTCTCGTTGAGGGGCATCGCCGCGCCCGATGATCGAGGTCGCCGGGACGAGCCCAGGGACAACCCCCTCGGTCGACCCCGGCGATGACGAATTGTTGGGGTGTCCTGTGCGCATGCGGCGCCGCGCGCCGGCGCTCACCGTGGAAGCTTTTGCCGCGCGAGCTACTGCCGCGGGATATGCGCGGCTTTCACCAGCGCCAGGTTCGACGCGACATCGTCGGTGAAGAACTTGGCGAACTGTTCGCGGTCCATGTTCATGGGCTCGATGCCGAGCGTCTCGAGTTGCGCCCTGACGGCGGGCATCTTCAGCGCCGCCGCGGTCTCGCGATAGAACTTATCAACGATGTCGTGGGGCGTGGCGGCCGGCAGGAACAGCCCGCTCCAGAACGGATAGAAGGAGTCGGCGGGAAGACCCGCCTCCATCGTCGTCGGGATCTCCGGCTTGATCGCGGACCGCGTCGCCGCGCTCACCGCGAGCGCGACGAGCTTGCCGTCATTGATCAGCGACAGCGTCGGCGTGAACGGCTGAACACTGAAATCCGCCCGGCCGGCGACGATGTCGGTCACCGCTTCCGCGGCCCCCTTGAAGGCAATGTGCTGCACCGAGATCCCGGCGCTCGCCAGCAGCCGCTCGGCGCCGAAATGCGACGCCGAGCCGACGCCCGCAGAGGTGTAGTTGAGCGCGCCGGGCTTTGCCTTGGCGGCGGCGATCAGGTCGCCCAGCGTCTTGTAACCGCTCGCCGGCGACGTCACCACGACGAGCGGCTGCTGGCCGAGCCCGATCACCGGCACGAAGTCATGCAGCGTGTCGTAGGGAATTTTCGAGTACAGCGCGTTCGCGATCGGCAGCGCGCCGTAGGCGAGCGCGGTGTAGCCGTCGGGCGCCGACTTGGCGACCGTATTGGCGCCGATCGTTCCACCCGCGCCCGGGCGGTTTTCGACGATGATCGTCCGACCGAGCTGCTTGCCGACCTGGTCCATGATGACCCGCGTCAGCACGTCGGTCGCGCTGCCGGCGCCCAGCGGGACGATCACCGTGACGTTGCGGACCGGCCAGTCTTCGGCGCGGGCCACTCCCGCAAGCGCGATCCCGCACACCACCAAACCCGCCGTCGCGAAGGCAGCATGCCGCGCCGTCCGAAGCAAACGTTCGATCGCCATCGATCCCTCCCGCCGCGCCGTTCCGCCGGTCGCGAGCCCGGCATTATGCGAGCGCCGCCGAGCGGCGTCCATGCGCGAAATTGAAGCCCCGGTGCGGGGCCGTTTCGGATCGCCTGCCTTTCGTGATCGGGTTCCACAATCCGGCCGGCTGGGCTATCCAGGGATCAGGGACGCGACGGATGCCGACACTGCAACCCCGTCGAAGCCCTGGCCGGAGTTGTACATGCGCACCCTGAACGCCTTCATCGCGCGGACGATCAAAGGCTATCTCGTCATCGCCGGCGCAATCACGGGTCTCTCGGTGCTGTTCGCCGTCGACATCGGTCTGTTCACGCCGATGTTCGGAGGCCTCGTCGACTACACGCCGGCGAGCGTGCCGGCGCTGCGGCACTGGGGGTTCATGATCTTCGGGATCGGGGCCCTGATGATCGCCGCGGCGTTCCGGCCGTGGCTGCGATTTGAGACGATGCTGTTCTGCACCCTCGAAAAAAGCTTCATCGCCTACCTGTTCTTCAGCAATCTCGGCCAGCCCTGGATCAAGGGCTACCTCGGCGCGACCGTGGTCGATGCGACGATCGCCGCTTACGGCATCCTGTATTTCGTGAGCGACCAGGGCCGCCCCGCGCGCTGGGTGCCGGCTCCGAAAACTAGAGACCCCTCGAACCTCGTCAGGCGCTTCGAAAGCGCGCCTTGATGACGGCGTCGATGCTGTACGCCCCCGGACCGAGAATAGCCGCGTAGAGGAAGCCGCCACACATCGAGACGTTCTTGAAGAAATGGATCAGCATGTTGCGATCCGAGAAATTGCTGTGCCCGGCGATCGCGGTGGCGATGCACCAGAACGCGAGGACGAGCGCAGCGGGACGCGTGAAGAAGCCGGCAATGAAAAGCACTCCGATTCCGAGTTCGATGGTGACTGCCACGGCATAGGCCATCGTCGGCATCGGCAGTCCCAGCTTGGCGAAGCCGGCGATCGCCGCGGTTGCCGCGGTCGCCTTGAGAAAGCCGAACCAGACGAAGATCGCGCCGAGAAGGACGCGCCCAATGAGCGCGCCGGCATTCTGTACCGGGGTGAGGGAGACAGGCTCGGTCATCTCGTGTCTTTCGGTCGTGGTTTCGCTTCGCTGCGCCAGCCTGCCGCTGCGGCCCCACATCGCTCCGCCGTAGCACATGGTTGGGCTTCCGACAAACACGCACTCCATTCGCCGCTTTCGTTCCGCATCGCGCCGTGGCCCCATGCTACCCTGGCCTGACTACATCGGATCAACGAAAACCATGCACGATCGGAGCCAGCCCGTGACCCGCATCTCCGCTGCGTCCGGCATCAGCCGTCGCGCGCTGTTACCCGCATTGGCCGCCCTCCCCGCCGTCGCGGGAATGCTCCTGCCGGCATCTTTGCAGGCGCAGGATGCGCCGACGGAAGCGCTCGCGTCATGGAACGACGGGTCGGCAAAGCAGGCGATCCTCGACTTCGTGCGCACCACGGTCGAGCGCGCGAGCCCGAACTACATTGCGCCGGACGATCGTATCGCGACATTCGACCATGACGGTACGCTCTGGGTCGAGCATCCCACCTACACGCAGGTGATGTTCTGCCTCGATCGGGTGCCGGCATTGGTGGCGGCGAAGCCGGCCCTGAAATCCGTGGAGCCGTTCAAGACCGTGCTGTCGGCAAAGCAGGAGGCGCTCGCCAAGCTCACGGGCGCCGATCTCGAAAAGATCGCCGTCGCGACGCTCACGGGAATCACCGTCGAGCAATTCGACACCGAAGTCGCGAAATGGCTCGAAACCGCCCGGCATCCCCGGTGGAATCGTCGCTACACCGACCTCGTCTACCAGCCGATGCTCGAGGTCCTGCACTACTTCCGCGACAACGGCTACAAGACCTTCATCGTCTCGGGCGGCGGCCAGGACTTCGTGCGTGTCTTCTCGCAGAAGGTCTACGGCATCCCGACCGAGCAGGTGGTGGGCTCCGCCCTCGGCACGAAATTCACCCGCGACAAGGACGGCAAGCCGGTCCTGACCAAGGAGCCGAAGCTCCTGCTCAATGATGATCATGCCGGAAAGCCGGAAGGCATCCACCTCATGATCGGACGGCGCCCGTTCGCGGCGTTCGGCAATTCGACCGGCGACCGCGACATGCTCGAATGGACGGCAGCCGGAGCCGGCGCCCGGCTGAAAATGCTGGTGCTGCACGACGACGCCGCGCGCGAATATGCGTACGGACCGGCCGCAGGCCTTCCCGACACCAAGGTCGGCACCTTTACGCCGGCGCTTTACGACGAGGCCATGAAGAGCGGCTGGACCGTTATCAGCATGAAGAACGACTGGCGCAGAATCTTTGCCTTTGCATGAGTGTTCAGTCGGAAACGCGAGTCGAGGTGGTGCGGTGCGGGATGTCCGGTTGCCGGATTTGCATAGCCGACCGCCACCCGGCGGCCGATGACTCGGGATCGTCAGGGCCGCTCGGCTCAGGGGCGCAAATCGCGCGCAAAAAACGTGAGAGCAAACCGATGATAGGGATGGGAAGGCTTTGGCTCGGCACACTCGCGGCGCTTGCAACCGTGGCGGCACCTCCGGCGCCCGCCTCTGCGCAGCAGCGGCCCAACATCGTCGTGATCATGGGCGACGATATCGGCTGGTTCAACATCGGCGCCTATAACCAGGGCATGATGTCGGGACGCACGCCGAACCTCGACCGGCTGGCGGCAGAGGGCATGCGGTTCACCGATTATTATGCCGAGGCGAGTTGCACGGCGGGCCGCGCCAACTTCATCACCGGCGAGCTGCCGATCCGCACCGGCATGACCACGGTCGGCCAGGCCGGAGCACCGATCGGCCTGCCGGACGAGGCGCCGACCATCGCGACGGCCCTCAAATCCATGGGATACGCGACAGGCCAGTTCGGCAAGAACCATTTGGGCGATCTCAACCGGTTCCTGCCGACGGTCCACGGCTTCGACGAGTTCTTCGGCTACCTCTATCACCTCGATGCGATGGAGGATCCCTGCCATGCCAATTACCCGCAGGCGCTGAGGTCGACGGTCGGCCCTCGCAACATGCTCCACAGTTATGCGACCGAGGTGGACAACACCGCGGTCGAGCCGCGCTGGGGCAAGATCGGCAAGCAGCGCATCGAGGACGCCGGCGAGCTCTGCCCCAAGCGCATGGAAACGGTGGATGACGAGATCCTGAGCGAGACCTTCAAGTTTCTCGACAAGTCCAAGCGCGACAACAAGCCGTTCTTCGTCTGGCTCAATCCGACGAGGATGCACGTCATCACGCACCTCTCGGAGAAATACGAGAAGATGCGCAATGCCGAGAACGGCTGGACCATCGAGGAAGCCGGCATGGCGCAACTCGACGACATCGTCGGCTCGGTGATGCAGAAGCTCAAGGATCTCGGCGTCGAGAACGACACCATCCTCGCCTTCACCACCGACAACGGCACCGAGAATTTCACCTGGCCCGACGGCGGACAGACCCCGTTTGCCGGCGGCAAGGGAACCGTGCTGGAAGGCGGCTTCCGCGTCCCGATGATCGTGCGCTGGCCCGGCAAGGTGCCGGCGGGCAAGGTCGAGAACCAGATCGTGTCCGGTCTCGACTGGTTCCCGACGCTGGTGTCCGCCGCCGGAAATCCGGGCATCGTCGAGGAGCTTCAGAAGGGCAAGGCGATCGGCGAGCGCACCTACAAGGTCCATCTCGACGGCTACGACCAGACCGACCTGTTCACCGGCAAGGGCAAGTCGAAGCGCAACGAGATCTTCTATTTCGCGGAATCGACGCTGGGCGCCGTTCGGATCAGCGACTTCAAGTACCGCTTCATCGACCAGCCCCAGGGCTGGCTCGGCGGCACCGTCAAGATGGATTGGCCGATCCTCACGAATCTCCGTCTCGACCCGCTGGAGCGCACCGGCATCGGCGCATCCTTGAACTTCGCCAGCTGGTACACCTTGGAGTTCTGGCGCTTCGTGTTCGTCAAGGACGAGGTCGGCAAATATGCCCAGACCTTCATCGAGTATCCGCCGATGCAGCGCGGCGCGAGCTTCAATCTCGAGGCCCTGAAGGCGGAGCTCGAGAAGAAGATCGAGAGTCACAGCGCCCAATAACGCCGCGTAAACCACGCCGCGCCGGGAGCGGCGTGGCGTGGCGTTTGACGGTCTTGTCGAGCGACGCGAGCTGACATAAGCCTGTTCGCCAGGATGATCGCCGCAACGGCTGGGGACGGTTCAATCTCCGGCACGGCGCGAAACGACAGGAAAGTCGGCCATGATCCATTTGCGATTGCTGGTGCTCGCTGCGGCGCTCGCCACCGCGGCGGACCCCGTCCAGGCCGGTGCGTGCGGACCGCAGATCGACCTTCTGCAGGCGCGGTTCGATGCCAAGCTCGCGGCAGCCGCCCGCACGGGTCCGACGGCGACCGAAAGCCTCGCTGCACTGGACCATCGTCAGCCGACCCCGGACTCGATCGCCGCCGCCGAAGAGCATCTCGGCGATCTTTCGTCCCGCGTCGTCCAGGCCGCCGAGGCCGGGCTGGCCCGTGCCCGCAAGGCGGAGCACGACGGCAACGAGACCGCCTGCGCGGAGGCTCTCGCCGAAGTGGATCGTGCCCTCGGTCCGTAATCGGCGTCGCCCTCGCGCCGCGCGATCAGGGAACGAAGGAACTCGTGGCGGATATGCGTCGCCGCGCCGACAAATCGGAGTAGATTCGCCAGTCAGTCCCGCGCACGCCCACGCGGCCGCGACGGGGCTTGCGTCGGCGGCGCCACCGGGCCGCCTTGTGTGGCCTCCGCGCCGGGAACGGGCAGCGTGACCGTTTCCTTCCGATCGCCTTTTTCCAGCATGGCGGTACGGCCCTGCACCGCGCGCAGCACCCAGCCTTCATGCGCCTCGCCGATTCGCAGGCGAACCATCTCCTGCGTCCTGGTCTCCATGAACAGACCGACGCCCTCGCTTTCGCTCGCGATGGTGCCGACCAGCGACAACATCAGAGGCTCCGGCGGCTTCGCCTCGACCCGCGGCGGGGGCGGCGGTGGAACGTAGGGACGTTCGCCGACCGTCGGCGGTCCGCGCCGTGACGGAGAGAAGATCGGCCGCTCGCGCGTGTTGCTGAGTTCGGTGAGCGGAATCGACCAAAGCGGATTTCCGCCAATGGGCCGGCTGGCTTCGCCCAGCTTTCCGCGTGGTGCCGCCGGCGGCGGCCCAAGGTCGGCATGCAGCGTTGGCCCGGTCGCGTCGGCTACCTGGGCAAGCCCGCTCATGCCGAACGGAACGCCGGCGACGGAGACGCCCACGGCGAGCCACGATAACCGGGAGCGGGATATCATCGGGTGGCCTGCCATTGTCCGGAAACGGAAATCAGAACGTGCATCTTCGACGCCGTCGCAGCGGCACCTGCACCGCCCACCGCCGACGGGACCTGCACCACCAATTGATCGATGAACAGAAAAGGCATGCCGGATTCGAGATTATAGAGGAGTTGCTGGAGCGCCGGCTGATCGACATCGCAATTCGCCGCCACGCTGATGAATCCGTCCTTGATCTGGGGTCCCTGCAGATCCACCTGCGAAGAGACGACGTTGCCGCCGACCTTGGTGATCGCTTCCGTCACGCGCTGCAGCAACGCGGCACCGGCGACGGTCACGGTCGGCCCTTCGATCTGCGGCGACCCGGTGGCGCCGGTGGTGTCGCCGGCGGGTCCGCCCTTGGGGACGCGGCCCTCCAGGCGGCTCAACGTGTCGGCGGCGTCCGCCACGGCTGCGCGACGATCGAAGATGTCGCCGATCGACGACACCGTCATGAACGCGAAGAGCACGACGAGGATGCCGTAGCCGATCGCCGCGCCGTGCGGAATGCGCGTCACATAGCCCTCGATGAGTTTCAAGGTGCTCATGTGTCGGGCCCGAAATGGGGTTTGAGGAGAGCTTCGATGTGGAAGCGCTCGCCGGTCTCGCCGGGAGAGCGCGTGGTCGGCGCGTAGAACGTCGCCCGCGCGAAGTGCGGCGACTGCTCCATCAGGCGGATGAGCGAGGGGGCGTCGGCGGTGACGCCGGCCACCTGGACCTTGCCGCCCTCGACCCGCAGCTCCGTGACATAGGTATGGTCGGGAAGCAACTTGGACAGCGCCTCGATCACGATGACGCTCGCCGGCGTCGTCTGCTTGCGGCGTTCCAGCATGCGTTGCGCACCGCCGTCCACGTTCTTGCGCAGGGCGGCGCGGCGCACGGTGATCTTGTGCGTGATGTCCTGCTGCTCGCTGTCGAGGCTGTCGACCACGATCGAGGACACGCCGCTCGCCAGCACCGCCGTCACCCCCGAGACCGCGAACACCAGCGTGAGAATCCGCCGGATCCGGGTGACGTCGAGGGCGCCGGCACTGCGCTGGTCGAAGACGTTGAGCGTCGCGGCAGCGCTGCCGGCGGCAGTGGTCGAGACCGCGATCGACGCCGCGCCGAGCGCGGAAAGCGCCTGGACATACGGCATCACCATCGAGCGCGCGGTCGCCGCAACGGTGAGCTGGATGCGGTCGTTCGCGGCTTCGACGGCAGGCGTCCAGCTGTAGACCGCCTCCGCCGCCGTCCACGGGGTCAGGCGGTCGATTTGCGCGCGGACGATGCCTGCGAGAAATTCGCTCGCACGCTTGGGCAGCTCCAGCGGCCGGAACATGAACCGGCTCGGCTGCAGGATCAGCTGGACCCGGCTGCCGCGAATCCAGGTGGGCCAATCGGCCGCCAGCCCCTCCGCGACGGCGCCCTGCGCGATGTGGATCTCCTGGTCGGGCACGCTGACGTCCTTGGCTCCGCCGACCGCATGGAGCGTAAACGTGTCCGGCCCCACCTCGGTGACGACGACCTGGCGCTGCGATCCAAACCGGTTCAGCACGGCTTGAACGCTCGCCGCGACGGCTTCGATCCAGCGCAGGAAGCTGTCGCCGATCTGGCGAACGATGCTCATCGCGGGCTCGTCCCTTCCGGAGCTTCGGCACGCGGCGCATCGACGCCGGCGCCGCGACGCCGCGCAGACGCCGCGGGCAAGGGCACGGCCCGGTCGAATCCGGCCGTCACGGCCGGGCCGCAGTGCGCATCAAAGAAGCTGGCGCGGGACAATCTCGATTCCTCCGGTCAACCAATTGACGCGAACCTCATAGCCGGCGCCCAGTCGCGAGAGGGCGATGGAGCCGCCGCAGGACATTCCGCTCGCAAAGAAGCTGATGGTATGGAACGTCGGCGCGTCATGGCAGAGCCGCGGCAGCACCGCGTCGATCGCGACGTCGTCGGGAAGCTGCACCACCCGCGCGCTCGCGCCGGAGCGGATCGAACGCGTGTCGGGATCGACCCGGGTCGAGACCGCGGTACGACGCCGGATCGCCGCGGTGCGATCGCCGTTGAGGAGGGTCGCGGTCTCCAGGGCATAGGCCTCGAGACGCGGTCGCGAGGTTTTGCGCGGCAGCAAGGGCACCAGGACGGCCGCGAGCATGGCGATGATCGCCACGACGCAGACCGTCTCGAGGAGCGTGAACCCATCCTGCGCGCGCATCGGGCTAGTCGCTCGCCGCGGTCGTGATGTCCGCCGACGTACCGGTCCCGCCTTCGACGCCGTCGGACCCGAACGAAACGATCTCATAAGGGCTGCGCTCGCCCGGCGAACGATAGGCATAGGCCTTGCCCCAGGGATCGTTCGGCACGCTGCCGCCCTTCAGGTAAGGTCCGTTCCAGGCAGAAAGGCCCCCGGTCGACTTGACCAGCGCCGTGAGGCCTTCCGACGTCGTCGGGTAGCGCCCGGCATCGAGGTAGAACAACTCGAGCGCACTCGAAAAGCTCTGGATCTGGATCTTGGCCGCCTTCACCTTCGACTCGCTCAGATAATTGAGCACGCGCGGGCCGACGAGCGACATGATCAGGCCGATGATCGTGATGACGACGAGGATTTCGACGAGCGTGAAGCCCCGCTGCCGGTGCCTCCGCGACCGCCGGGTTGCGACCTTGCCGGTATGCGACATGATGCGTTCCATGATTGACCTGCCGTGCTTCATCCGACGAGCTGGTTGATGGAGAGGAGTGCGGTCATGACCGAAACGATCAAGCCGCCGACGACGACGCTGATGGTGATGATGGCGAGCGGACCGACGATCGCGACCACCCGATCGAGGCTGCGCTGCAGCTTGGCCTCGTAGAAATCGGCGACGCGGCCGGCGAGCACCGCGAGCTGCCCGGTTTCCTCGCCGATGCGCAGCATGCGGATGGCCATCGAAGGCAGAATGGCGGTGTCCGCCAGCGCATCCGACAGCTTGCCGCCATGGCGGACGCGGTCCGATGTCGCGAGCCACGGCGCGCTGCGGCCGGTCACCGCCATGATGTCGACCAGGATGCGCAGCGTCGCCGAGAGCGTGACGTCGCTCCCCAGCAGGATGCTGAGATTCCGGCAGAACAGGGCGGTGCGGTAGAAGTTGAATATCGTGGTGATGCCCGGGACCTTCGAAATTTCCGAGATGATCGCGCCGCGAACGCCGGGGCGGCGCAACATCGTCCAGCCGCCCGCGATCGCCACCGTCGCGCCGATGGCGAATTCCGGCCCGTGCGCGCGCAACAGGTCGGACAAGTTTAGAAACATCGTCACGACGCCATCGGTCTTGGCGTTGAAGTCGCGCAGGACCGCCGAGAATTGCGGTAGCACGAACAAGATGAAGAACAGCAGCACGCAGGTCGCGGCGAGCAGGATGAAGGCCGGATACTGCAAGGCGTCGGTAAGCTTGCGCCTTGTGGCCTCGCCCCGCGCCCGCTCGGCGCCGAGCATTTCGAGAATCTGGGTGAGCTTGCCGGAGGTTTCGCCGACCTGCACCAGGGCGATATAGATCGGCGGGAACAACACCGGGTGATGCCCGATCGCTTCGGCGAAGCTCTCGCCGGCGAGTACGCTCGCGCGAATCTTCCCCACCACCGGGCGCAGTCGCCCGATATCCTTGTCGGCCGCGAGCAACTCCAGCCCGTCGTCGAGCCGCGCCCCCGCTTTGAGCAGCAGCGCGAGGTCGCGGGTGAATATGGTGACGTCCTGCTCGCGCGGGCCGTTGAAGGCCGCGAGCGACATCTTCGACAGGCTGCCGCCACCGTCGTCGGCCGTCGTCTCGATCGGAAACAGACCGAGAAATTCGATGCGGTGCGAAACCTCGAGCGCGTTCGCCGCCGACAACGATCCGTTGACGATCTCGCCGCTCTGAGTAAGTGCGCGGTAGCGGTAGTTCGGCATGGCCTCACCGCACCGTGGTCACGCGTAAGACCTCCGACGGAGAAGTCAGCCCGGCGCGACACTTGTAAACGCCGTCATCGAACATCGTGGTCATCCCGGCCGCCATGGCTGCCTTGTCGATGCTGGTGGCGTCGGTCGAGCCGGTTATGAGACTGCGAATCTCCTCGGTGACCTTGAGCACCTCGAACACGCCGATGCGGCCGCGATACCCGGTGCCGCCGCACCGCTCGCAGCGCCCCGGCTCGTGCAGGGTCTCGCCGGCCTGGAGCCCCAGCATTCCGTAGCGCGGATCGGCCGCGATGTCGGCCGGGGTGAGCGTCTTCGGCACCTTGCAGCGTTCGCACAGCTGCCGCACCAGCCGTTGCGCGAGCACGGCCCGCAACGTCGATTTCAAGAGGAATCCTTCGACCCCGAGGTCGAGCATGCGCGGCACCGCGGCAGCCGCGGTCTCGGTGTGCAGGGTGCTCAGCACGAGATGGCCCGTCAGCGCCGCATGGATCGCGATGTGCGCGGTTTCGGAATCGCGGATTTCACCGACCATGATGACGTCGGGGTCCTGGCGCACGAAGGCGCGCATGGCCGCGGCGAAGGTCAGTCCGATCGCGGGCTTCGCCTGCGACTGGTTGATGCCGGGGATTTCGTATTCGACCGGATCCTCGATGGTGAGTATCTTCCGCGTCGGCTCGTTGAGGATCGAGAGCACGGTGGCGAGCGTCGTCGTCTTGCCGCTGCCGGTCGGCCCGGTGACGATGATGATGCCGTGCGGCAGCGCCAGGAATTCGCGCAGCTTGGCGTCGTCGGACGGCGAGAAGCCGAGCTTCTCGATCCCGAGCTGTCCGCGCTCCTTGGAGAGCAGACGAATGACCGCCAACTCACCATGTTGCGTCGGCATGATGGCGACGCGGACATCGAATTCCGTGCGCGCGACACGCACCCGCGCCGCGCCGTCCTGCGGCAGCCGGCGCTCCGCGATATTGAGGCCCGCGAGAATCTTGATGCGGGAGATGATGGCCTGCGGCAGCACGCCCGGCGGCGTCGGGATCACCCGCAGCAAACCGTCGACCCGCAGTCGTATCGTCAGTCCGGCACGAAACGGCTCGATGTGAATGTCGCTGGCCCGCAGTTCGTAGGCCTTTTCGAACAGGTCGCTGACGGCGCGCACCACCGGAGCGCCGCTCGCGAGGTCGCGCAGGCTCTCGATGTCGTCGTCCGCGACCTGCGGCGTGCCGTCGGCCCCCCCCGGCGTCGCGGCATCCTCTTCGCCGAGGCGCTGATTGAGCGCGGTCGTGATGTCCTCGAACGAGGCCACCATGACTTTGACTTCGCCACCGAGGACGATGGAGGCGGCTCTCACAGCCGCAGTGTCGCTCGGATCGGCGACCGCGAGAACGGCCTGCCCGCCCTCGGCGCGGTACGGAAAGACCGTCATTTCCCGTAGGAATCGGCGCGAAAACTGCTTCACCAGCGGCGACGCGGCCAACAGCTCGGGCAACGGGATGCGCGGGATATCGAAGAACTGTGCGACCTCGTCGGCAAAATCGCCCGCCGACAGCTCGGTCAATTCCCACAGTTTATGAAGCGTTCGCTCGTCGGATGCGGGCGCATCGCGCAGCGCAACCTCGGCGGCAAGATGGTTCTTGCTCCGTAGATGGTTGGCGAATTCATGCGCAACATCGATACCCATGCAGTCCCCACCGGCCTTGCGGAGCGCGGTCCCGTTTCTATTCCATCCGCCGAATGCGATTTCATTGTGACCTGCGATTTCATTGTGACCTGGGTGCGTTTGGGCAACGATTGGAATCGTTCTCGACGTTGCCGCTGATCACGTGGGACTTGCGCTCCGCGTTGCCACAATTTCGATAGGAAACGCTGGTACGGATGTTGCCACAATTTGGGGGCAACTTCCGCAGAGAAGTCTCTCGGGATTGTTGTGCAAGCTTGCGTGCGTAAGGGTATTTGGACCTGAGCGGTGGGGTGCGGGGCGCCAGGAATTGGACGACGCGGGCTGCGTCGTAATTTCTCAAGTCTGTCATCTCGCCGATCCGGTAAGTGTCTGCGCCCAAAAGAGCAGGCATGGAGCGGGGCTGGCGTTACTACGTGGCACGGGACAGCAAGAGCGTCGACGTGCGGCGGTCGCTTCGCAGCGGACCGCTTGCTCTGCTGTGCGCGTGCGCGCTCGGCGCGCTGGGCGCACTCGGCTCCTGCACCAACCTGCCGGTGGCGACCGAGGACGCCAAGACACCCGACGTGTTCGACCGCATCCGTGCGCTCGACATTCTCCCGCGCTCGCCGCAGCCGGTCGACAACGGCTCGACCGGCGGCATCCGCGCCAAGCCCGTCATCTATACCGGCACGCTTCCCGAGGCGGGCGGCCGCGGGCAGCTGAGCAGCGGCGCCGGCAGCGGCACCGGCAGCGGCGCGGCCGGCGGCGAGGGCTATGAGCTCAATTTCGAGAACACGCCGATCACCACGGTCGCCAAGGCGGTGCTCGGCGACATCATGGGCGTCGGATATTCCATCGACCCCCGCGTCCAGGGCGCGATCAGCCTGTCGTCCGGCCGCCCGGTGCCCAAATCCGATCTGCTGTTCGTGCTCGAGAACGCGCTGCGCATGAACAATGTCGTGCTCGTCCGCGACACCGCGGGCTATCGCATGATCCCGCTCGGCGACGCCGTCGGCGGCGGCAACACCGACGCGGTGGCCGGCCATCCCGAGCCCGGCTGGGGCGTTTCCGTGGTGCCGCTGCAGCATGTGTCGGCCAACGCGCTGGTCAAGCTGCTCGACAGCTTCGCCACCCGCCCGGGAATGGTGCGCGCCGATCCGGCGCGCAACCTCGTCATGATCCAGGGCACCGGTCCGGAGCGGCGCAGCACCATCGACACCGCGCTCAGCTTCGACGTCGACTGGATGCGCGGCCAGTCGGTCGGCATTTTCCCGGTCGAGTTCAGCAATCCGGAGCCGATCGTCGCCGAACTGGAGAAGATCCTCGATTCCGGCGACGGCGGCATGAGCCAGGGCAACGTCAAGTTCCAGGTCATGGCGCGCATGAACGGCATCCTGGTCGTCACCAAGAAGCCCGACCTGCTGCGCGCCGCGGAGACCTGGATCAAGCGGCTCGACACCACCGACATCAACCGCACCGGCGTGCATGTCTACCGGGTCAATTACGGCGAGGCCAAGCAGGTCGCCAAGGTGCTCAACGACATCTTCGGCAGCGGATCCGCCTCGTTCGACACGCCCGGAACGACGGCGCCGCGCTCGGCGTCCGAGCGACTGTCGCAGGGCGGCGGCGGCCAGACCGGCCTCGGCGGCAGCAGCAGCGGCGGCCTCGGCGCAGCAGCAGCAGCCAGTCCGGCAGCCGCAGCAACAGCTCGGCCGGGTTCCAGAGCACGATCGGGGTGGCGAACGGCAACACCGGGGCCGACGGCCGAAACGCCGGAATGGCGAGCCTCGGCGCCGGCAGCGGCATGGGCGGCGCCTCGGGCAACAACGCCCCGCTGCTCGAAGGCGTGCGGATCACCTCCGACGCCTCCAGCAACTCGCTGCTGATCTATGCCAGCAACGAGAACTACCAGCTCATCCTGCGCACGCTCTCCCAGCTCGACCGGCCGCAGCTCCAGGTCGCCATCGACGCCACCGTCGCCGAGGTCAAGCTCAACGACACGCTGTCCTACGGCGTCCAGTTCTACCTGCAGAAAGGCAATGTCGGGTTGCTGAACTCGACCGGCACCACGGCGGCCGGGGCGGTGAGCGCGACCGGCATCGCCAGCGCCGTGCTCGGCCAGACCCTGCCGGGGTTCAACTTCCTGGTCGGTTCGCAATCCCAGCCCAACGTCATCATCGACGCGCTGCATTCCGTCACCGACGTCAAGGTCCTGTCGAACCCGTCCCTGGTGGTGACCGACAACCAGGTGGCGACCCTGATGGTGGGCGACGACGTGCCGATCTCGACCGGCACCGCGAACGTCCTCACCACCTCGAACACCATCGTCAACACCATCGACTATCGCAGCACCGGCATCATCCTACGGGTGATCCCGCGGATCAGCGCCAACGGCAATGTGCGCCTCGACATCGAGCAGGAGATCAGCCAGGTCAGCAATTCCGGCACCGCCACCCCCTCCGCCCAGAACCTGACGCCGACCATCTCGCAGCGCAAGGTCAAGAGCTCGATCTCGGTCGCCACCGGACAGACCGTCCTGCTCGCCGGACTGATCCAGGAGCAGAAGGAGGTCGATCACAGCGGCATCCCGCTGTTGGACCAGATTCCCACCATCGGCACCGTCGTCGGCAACACCGGTCACAACATCACCCGTACCGAGCTCATCATCTTCATCCGCCCGCAGGTGATCCGCGACCCCGTCGACGCCCACTACGTCGCCGAAGAGCTGCGCTCCAAGCTCAAGGGCACCCTGGCGCCGGCACCGCCCTATGTCGGCCCCGCGCCGCGCCTGCGTTGAGACGGGGCGCGCGATGTCGGCACGCTGGCTCAACTCCCTGTCATCGCCGCGGGCAAGCGCGCCGACGCTGGAAGACGTCACCCTCGTCGTCGCCGCCCTTTCCACGGTGTCCGCGAGCATGATCGTCGTGCCGGGCTGGCGCGGCGTCGCCGGCGCCGGCCTCGGCTGCCTGATGGTCGCGATCGCGGCCGTCGATGCCCGCCGGTTCATCATCCCCGACGAACTCAGCGCCGCCGCGCTCGCGCTGGGGCTCGTTCACGCGGCCTTCCAATTCCCGGGCGAGATCGCCGAAGCGGTCGCCGCGGCGGCGTTGCGCACGGGCATTCTGGCTCTGGCATTTTTAGCGCTGTGGGCAGCCTACCAGCGCGTGCGCGGACGCGAGGGCATCGGCCTCGGCGACGTCAAGCTTGCCGGCGTCGCGGGAGCGTGGCTCGACTGGCCGACCCTTCCGCTCGCCGTCGAGATGGCCGCCCTGGCGGCGCTCGCCTTCTGCGCCGCGAGATGGTTCGTGTCGGGACGGGCAATCGATGCGACGACGCGGCTGCCGTTCGGGCTCTTCCTCGCGCCGGCGATCTGGATCGCCTGGCTCGGCGAGACGCTGCTGCCGCAACTTTTTTCGGCGCTGGACCTCGGATGGCTGTGATGGCGAGCGACCCGCAAAGGACGGCGCCGCAAGCAGGGTGGGAAAAAGCGATGACAAAACTCGTCAGCCTGGTTGCAGGCGCTTTGATGCTCGGATACGGGCTGGCCGCCGCCCCGGCGAAGGCTGCCGAGGCGGTGATCGACGAGAGCACGATCGCCGCGTTCGGCGATCCCGACGCCGCCCTGCGGCGCATCGGACCGATGGCGCGGCGCGGCAACGCCCACGCTGAAGCGCTGCTCGGCTACATGTACGAGCATGGCCTGGGCGTGCCGCAGTCCTGGCCCGCAGCGGTCGACTACTATCTGCTGGCCGCGGAGCAAGGCGACGCCACCGGGCAATATCTGCTCGGCCTGATGTACGACAAGGGCTTCGGGGTCTCCCGCGACGTGGTGCAGGCCTATAAATGGCTCAACCTCGCGGCCTCGCACGGACCCAAGGGCAATCGCGAATATTTCCTCCGACTCCGCGATGCCGTCGCGTCCAAGATGACGCGGGCCCAACTCGACCTCGGCCAGCAACTGGCCCTCGAGTGGTCGATGATGCGGACGGCCCGTTAGCTCGATCGCCGGTCGGGACGCGGCCGCGCCGTCAGCCTGCTGAAAGGCCTGCACTTTTTTTTGCACTTGTTCTAATGTGCCGCCCGCGCCGTGCGCCCGGAGCCGACTGCTCGGGCGGCGGCGTTCGAAAAACGACTGACATGAGGGGTTACGCATGAGGGCCTTGGTTTCGATCGCCACGCTCGGGCTATTGTTGGCGCCGGTTGCAGCATTGGCGCAGGCGCCCGCGCCGGCACAGTCCTTGCCGGACTGGGCCTATCCGGTGGCGCCGGCGCCGAAGCCGCCGGATGCCACCAAGCCGATCCAGTTGCCGGGCAGCGCCAAGCAGTACACCCAGGCACAGATCGACGACCGCTTCGGACCGCCGGACTGGTATCCGGAGGATCACGGACCGCTGCCTGAGGTCGTCGCCAACGGACGCAAGCCGAACGGCTTCGCCTGCGCACTCTGCCATCTCACCAGCGGCGCCGGACATCCGGAGTCGGCCGGCATCGCCGGCCTGCCGCCGCAGTATTTCCTCCGCCAGATGGCCGAATTCAAAGCCGGAACCCGCAAGGGCATGCGCGGCGGCATCATGATCCAGATCGCCAAGGGAATCTCCGACGAGGACACCAAGGCGGCGGCGGACTACTTCGCATCGCTGAAACATCCGGCGTGGTACAAGGTGGTCGAGACCGACACCGTGCCGAAATCCTATCTCGGCAATGGCGCGATGCGCTTCCCCGTCGAGAACGGCGGCAGCGAGCCGATCGGCAACCGCATCATCGAGCTGCCGCAGAACGACTTCAGCGCCGAGAGCCGCGATCCCCACACCGGCTTCGTCGCGCACGTGCCGCCCGGCAGCGTCAAGAAGGGCGAGGAGATCGTCACCACCGGCGCCGGCGGCAAGACCATTCCCTGCGCCATCTGCCACGGCGCCGACCTCAAGGGCCTCGGCGAGGTGCCGCCCATCACCGGGCGTTCGCCGATGTACATCTACCGCCAGCTCAACGACATCAAGATCGGTACCCGCAACGGCTCCATGGTGCCGTTGATGAAGGGCGTTGTGGAAAAGCTCAGTGACGAGGACATGATCGCCGTCGCCGCCTATCTCACGACGAAGTCGCCCAACTGAGCACACCCCGGCGCGCTCAACCGGCGCGGCGATCCTGTGCTGAAAGTAACCGACATGGCCGGCCGCGTCCCTCGGACGCGTGCCGGCCATTTTTTTGCGATCGCCGATCAGACGCTTTGCGGCGCTCTGGGCCTCTGGCGGACTGCGGCGCGAGTCCGCTAGGATAAGGCAAGCGGAGCGCCGCTTCGGCCCTCGCTCCGCCAAGAAAAGACAGAGGGAGAATCGATCATGAGGGCGTTGGCATCTATCGCCGTGTTCGGGCTGCTGGCGTTGCCGGCACAGGCCGCGGACCTGCCGGGCTGGGCTTATCCCGTCAATCCGCCGCCGAAGCCTCCGGACGCCACTAAGCCCATCCAATTGCCCGGCAGCACCAAGCAATACACCCAGGCGCAGATCGACGACGGATTCAATCCGCCGGACTGGTATCCCCAGGACCATGGGACGATGCCCGACGTGGTCGCCCACGGCCGCAAGGAAACCAACGCCCGGGCCTGCATCCTGTGCCATCTGACGAGCGGTGCCGGACATCCGGAGTCCGCAGGGATCGCCGGGCTTCCGGTCGGCTATTTCATGCGCCAGCTCGCCGAGTTTACCAGCGGCGCTCGCAAGGGCGCGCGGGCCACATCGATGATTCCGATCGCCAAGGGGCTGACCCCGGAAGACTACAAGATCACCGCCGAATACTTCGCCTCGCTCAAGCCGCCGGTCTGGTACAAGGTGGTCGAGTCCGACACCGTGCCGAAATCCTATCTCGGCGGCGGCGCCATGCGCTTTCCCGACGAGCACGGCGGCACCGAGCCGATCGGCAATCGCATCATCGAGCTGCCGCAAAACGACCTGAGCGCCGAGAGCCGCGATCCCCGCACCGGCTTCGTCGCGCATGTGCCGACAGGAAGCATCAAAGCGGGCGAGGAGATCGTCGCCACCGGCGCCGGCGGCAAGACCATCGCTTGCGCGATCTGCCACGGCCCCGAACTCAAGGGCCTCGGCGACGTTCCGCCGATCGTCGGCCGCTCGCCGATGTATGTCTATCGCCAGCTCAACGACATCAAGATCGGCACGCGCAGCGGCGCCATGACGCCGCTGATGAAGGGCGTCGTGGACAAGCTTTCGGAGAGCGACATGATCGCGGTCGCGGCCTACCTCGCGTCGCGCACACCGTAAACGCAGCCCGGCCTGGTCAGGATCACCTGGCACACCGCGGATTGGGGTCGGGCCGGGCGAGGGCGGGGGGCCGCCCTGTCTGCGGCGGCGTCCCAGAGATGCGCTGCGGCGCGCAAGCGCTTCACGCCGCCAATACGGCTTCTACCGCCGCTTCACGTCCGGATTGGCGAGCCGCAGCGGGGTGCCGTTCTCGAACGCCACGATCTGCTCGAAGCATTCGGAAAAATACAATTCGAAATTGTCCCATTCGGCCCAGCCGAGATGCGGCAGGCAGAGCGCGTTCGGCATCTTGAGAAGGGGATGGTTGCCGCCGGTGACGGGCTCCTGCTCGTAGACGTCGACGGCGGCGTAGCCGGGCCGCCCGGCTTCGAGCGCGGCGACGAGGGCGCCGGGCACGATGAGCTCCGCGCGCGAGACGTTGACGAGGAGCGAGGTCGGCTTCATGCGGGCGAGGTCGGCGGGGCCGACGATGCCGCGGGTGTCAGGCTTGAGCCGGACATGCAGGGAGAGCACGTCCGACCGTTCGAAGAACTCCTCCTTGCTGGAAGCCACCTCGTAGCCCGCCGCGCGGGCCCGCTCGAACGAGCCCTGCTGGCCCCACACCAGGATCTTCATCCCGAGGCCGCGGCCGGCCGCCGCCACCAGCGAGCCGATGGCCCCGAGCCCGAAAATGCCGAGCGTGCTGCCGCGCAGGCGGTGGGACAGCGTGCAAGGCCACTCGCCGTGCCGCATCCGCTCGGCCTCGAGCGCCACGTTGCGACGCGCCGCCACGATCATCGCCACCGCGAGTTCGGCCGGCGCGTCCGGAGAATTGCTCTTGCCGGTCGACACGGGAATGCCGAGCGCCGTGCAGGCGGCAAAGTCGATGGTGCTGGCCCCGCGTCCCACCAGCGCGAGCAGTTTGAGCTTCGGAAGGCGCTCCAGCAGGGCCCGCGAAAACGTCACCCGCTCGCGGATCGCGACGACGACATCGGCGTCGCGCAACCGCTCGGCGAGTTCATCGAGGTCGCGCGCCGGCTCACGGTAGCGCGTCACATCGTGCTTGCTGATGAGCGAATAGCAGGCGAGCTGGTGAACCATGTCCTGGTAATCGTCGGGAATCACGATCTTCATTGACGGCGTCTTTCCTCGATTTGATGCGGCATCGAGCCCATGGGTGAGGATTCGGCACCCCTCGCGCGCATTTTTCGCTCTTCCGCGGGCCCAGCCCGATCGGGTAATCACCTGATCGGGTAATCCAATCCCATGCCGCACCGCAAGCGGCGGCATCGCTTCGGGGGAAGACCATGGTGGATACGGACGTTCTGATCGTCGGCGCGGGGCCGGTGGGGCTGACGCTCGCCGTCGACCTCGGCATGCGCGGCGTGCGCTGCACGCTGGTCGAGCAGAAGGAGGCGCCGCAGTTCCTGCCCAAGATGGAGCGCTGCAACGCCCGGACCATGGAGATCTACCGCCGCATGGGACTGGCCGATCGCATCCGTGCCGTCGGCCTGCCGGCCGAATGCCCGATGGACGTGTTCATCGTGACGTCCATCCTGGAGCCGCCGCTGCTGCACCTGCCCTACCCTTCCGTGGCGGAGGCGAAGCGCGAGATTGCGGCCTCGACCGGTGCGGGACTGCCGCTCGAACCCTACCAGCTCATCTCGCAATACACGCTGGAGCCGTTCCTGAAGTCGGTCGCCGAAACGCTCCCCTCGGTCACGGTGCGCTATGGCACCGAATTCCTCGAATTCACCGAGCATCCGGACCGTGTCACCGCCAAGCTTCGCGACGCCGGCGGCGTCTCCGACATCTCCGCCCGCTATCTGGCCGGCTGCGACGGTGGCGCGAGCTCGATTCGAAAGCAGCTCGGCATCGGCCTCACCGGCGAGGGCAACCTGCTGGAGCTGCGCCAGGCGCTCTACCACTGCGACGGGCTCTATGAGCGCATCCCGATCGGCAAGGGCCGGCACTATCACGTCGCGGATTCCCGGAACACCTTCCTGATCGTCCAGGATTCGACCAAGCACTTCACCCTGCACGGCGTGGTCGAGCAGGATTCCGACATGGTCTCGCTGTTCAAGGAGACCATCGCCATGCCGCTGCCGTTCGAGACCATCCATGTCGGCCGCTGGCGCCAGAATCTGCTCGTCGCCGACAGCTACGGGACCGACCGCGTGTTCCTCGCCGGCGACTCCGTGCATCTCGTCATCCCCACCGGCGGCCTCGGCATGAACACCGGCTGCGGCGATGCGATCGATCTGTCCTGGAAGCTCGCAGCGACGCTCGCGGGCTGGGGCGGACCGAATCTACTGCGGTCCTACGGAATCGAACGCCGCCAGATCGGCGAGCGTAACGTGGCGGCCTCGCGCTTCGCCTCCCAGGGCCGGCGCAAGTGGCGCTCGATGTGGCGCCCCAACATCCGCGACAAGACCCCGGAGGGCGCCGCAACCCGGGCCGCGCTCGCCGGCGTCGCCGACATCGAGCAGCGCAAGACCAACGAGATGCTCGGCGCCGAGCTCGGCTACCGCTACGTGGACTCGCCGCTGATCGCCTCCGAGCCCGGCGAAGGGCCCCCGCACGAGTTCATGGACTTTGTGCCGAGCACATGGCCGGGCGTCCGCCTGCCCCATGTCTGGCTGACCGACGGCACTGCGGTCCAGGACCGCGTCGGCTATGGTCGTGGCTACACCCTGCTTCGGTTCGGCGGCGCGGCCGATCTCGGGCCCCTCGGCGCGGCGTTCGCCACCCGCGGTGCGCCCTACACGGTGCTCGAACTGCCCGACGCCCGCGCCCGCGACGTCTATGGGCACGATCTCATCCTCGTGCGGCCTGATCTGCATATCGTTTGGCGCGGCAACGCGCTGCGCGCCGACCCGGCGCATCTCGCCGCGCTCGCCACCGGGCATTAAGCGGGACAGGCGCGGCGCAGTCAGCGTGGGCTCGGTCGAACAACCCCGCGTCGCCTTGTGCAGGCCTCCGCCGCCTTTGCCCAATCCTACCGACCTGCGGCATGACTCACCGCACGGGACGCTGGCGCATCGGCCAGCCGGTGCGCCCCGCCGATGTCACCCGGCGTCGGGCACCCCTTCGACGATGTACATGCGAGATTTTGCTTCGCGCTCGCGCACCGCCGCGATCTTCTTGTAGGCGGGGGAATCGCGCCAAGCCTGGGCTTTCTCGAAACTGTCGAACACGGAAATGACGATCCGCCCTTTCGGCGGATCGCCTTCGATGCCGACATTGCGCCCACCGCGGACGAGATAGCGTCCGCCGAACGGCTCGACGGTCGCCTGGGCATGGGCCGCATAGTCCCTCTGGAAGACGTCCATGTTGCCGGTGACGTCGACCTCGGTGACGATGTACGCCTTCGGCGTCGTCTGCGCCTTCAGCACGGAAACCGCGCCGGCGCCGAGGACGGCGCCGACGAAGACAGCCATCATCACCGCGTAATACATCTGCATGGATTCCTCCGCGGTAACCCGCTTGGGCAGAGAATAGCGTCACACCGGCAATCGCTGCAACAAACAGGGCTGCAACAAACAGGGCTGCAACAACACAGCCGCAACGCTGCAACGACAGGAGGGTTGCGGCCGCGCAGCCGAAACTCCGACCAATGCAGCTAGACGGTCGCCGCCTGCTTGTGGCTCGGGAGTTGCGAAAGCTGCTGGGCAACCTTGTTCCAGGCTTCGACCCCCTCGGCGTCGCCGGCCCGCTGCAGCTCCTTGATCCTCCGCTTCACCACACTGGGCGCCCTCTTGCCGTACCAGGCCCGGCATGCGCGGGCGTAAATGGCGGTGGCATCGTCGAGGGTCGCGTACATCGGCACACTTGGATGAGAGGCGGATCGAACGGGAACTATAGCCCATGTCCGGTTCCGCCACCACTGGCGCCTGTCACATTTTCGCATAACGGCGGGGCGAAATTCACATCATGCCCAAATCCCGCATGACACGCTAAATCGCTTTCGATTCAATTTGTTGCGAGAACCTTCCAGCGCCGATCAAAGTCCACCGCGACGCGCCCCGCAGATCTCCCTGTCCGGATGAGCGGAAGATGACAGATTCAAGAGCCCTGACGGGTTGTATACTGAGTTCGAATTCAGGCGGCTCAATCGTGATATCGTGCGTGACGTCGTAAAAACGGACCGCGTCGTCGGGAAAGATGTTGTCCTGCTTCGTCGGCGTGAACCTCTCCTGTGACCTCCATCTCTCAATCGCGAAAGACACTTTAATGGCCGTGGGCACCGAATTCATTTTGAGCGCACTGGTGGACGAAGGGCTGAGCCACCTTTTCATGGTCCCGGGCGGTCTCGTCGACCCTTTCATGCCGGCGCTGGCGCGAACCCCGGCGTTGCATCCGATCGTCGCGACCCACGAAGGCGGCGCAGCTTACATGGCGGACGGCTATGCCCGCGCCAGCGGCCGGTTCGGCGCCGCGCTCGGAATTGGCGGTCCGGGGCTATGCAACATGGCCACCGCCGTCGCGGCGGCGAAAACGGATTGCTCGCCCGTTCTCGTGCTCAGCGGTGAAATCCCCACCGAGATGGAAGGGCTCGGCCAATTCCAGGACGCCAGCCAGGCGACCCTCGACGACACCGCGGTGATGAAGCCGCTCACCCGCCTGTCGTCCACCGTCGCGACCCCGCGATCGCTCAATCACTCGCTCCGCCGCGCGCTGACGCAGATGCTGGCATCCCCGCCGGGGCCGGTGCACCTGTCGCTTGCTCATGAGGCGTTGATCGGAGAGAGCGGCGCCGACTACGCGGCGGTGTCGCCCTACTTCAAGATGGCGGCTCCCTTGAGCCTGCCGGCGGCGCTCGCCGCGCTCGGGCTCATGAGCACCGGACCGAAGATCGCCATCCTGGCCGGCGCCGGGATCGAGCACGATGACGCGGCGGCCGCCCTGAAGGAGGTCGCGGAACGCTGGTCGATCCCGGTGGCGACGACCCTGCGCGCCAAGGGCGTGTTTCCGGAAGACCACGAACTGTCCCTCGGGGTGTTCGGCTATGCCGGAACGCGGCACGCTACCGCGGCCATCCTCGGCGACCCGCCGGACGTGCTGATCGTCCTCGGCTCGGGCTTCAACGAGCGCGACACCATGCACTGGACGCTACGCGGACGCGTCGGCAAGAGCGTCATCATCCAGGTCAACACCGACATGGAGACGCTGACCACCCATGGCCTGCCCGCGCATGCGGTGCTCGGCACGTGCCACGCCTTCCTCGACCTGATGCGGGACCGGGCGGCGACGGTCGCACCTTCGCTCGCCACCGGGCAGGCGGTCCGACGCACCTGGCTCGCCAAGGTCAAGGCGGGGCCCCGCCTCTATGACGTGGAGAACTGCAGCCGGCCGACCGAGCCCATCCACCCGGCAGCCGCGGTCGCCGCGTTGCGCAAGGTCTATCCGCGCGACGGCGTCATGCTGATCGATTCCGGCGCCCACCGCGCCTTCGCCGGCCACTACTGGGAGTCGTACGCGCCGCGAACCTACATATCCGCCACCAATCTCGCGCCGATGGGCTGGGCGATCCCTGCCGCGGTCGGTGTGCAGTGCGCGCGGCCGGACCGCCGCGTCGCGGTCATCACCGGCGACGGCTGCATGCATATGCATGGCATGGAGGTGCAGACCGCGGCGCGCTATCGGCTCCCCATCGTGTATGTCGTGCTCAACAACCGCGCGCTCGGCAACATTTGGCTGCGCGCCCATACCCTCGGGCCGCTCCCGTCCGAACTGACCACCATTCCGGACCATGACTGGGCAGGATTTGCCCGTTCGCTCGGGGCGCAGGGCTTCACCGTCACCGATCCGGGACAACTGACCGAAACCTACCAGCGGGCGCTCGCTTGCGGGGGCGCGGCGGTGATCGACGTCAAGACCGACAAGGACTGTCCGACCCCGGTCTACGACTTCGCGGCCGGCGCACGGGCCTGGTCCTTTCACGAATAGGGACGCGCCATGTCGGTATCGCAGTCGGTATTGCAGATGGATCCGTCACGCCTGTCGCCGGCGGCGCGCACGCTGTTCGCGGCGATCTCGGCGAAGCGCAAGGCGTGCGGCGAGGGGTTAGGCGGGCCCTATGTGGCGCTCCTCAATCATCCCGAGTTGGCGCGGCGGGTCGAAGAACTCGGCTTTTACCTCAAGTTCGAGGGTGTGCTGCCGCGGCCGGCGTATCAGTTCATCGTGCTCACGGTCGCGCATGCGACCGGGGCGGCGTTCGAGTGGCACGATCACGTCCAGCACGCGCTGGCAGCCGGCCTTTCCCAGGAGGTGGTCGATGCCGTCGGCGCTGGCCGAACCCAGGCGCTGCCGGAGCCTTATGCCCTGCTGGGCGCGATCCTCGATAAGACCATGGCGTGGCAGCCGGTCCCCGACGACCTGCAGTCCCGCGCCGCGGGGCAATGGGGCGTCGAAGGCCTCGTCGAGATCGTGGTGTTGTCGGGCTTCTACCAGATGTTCGCCGCCATCAACCAGGGTTTCGACATCCAGCCGCCGGCCGCGTGAGCGGGGCCAACCTTGCCTGGCATTCGCACGACGTGAACGAATAGAGCCGGGCGACGACGGACCGAATTGAACATGAAACGTGGTCGACGCGGATCGCCGCCGCGTGGACGGCGCCCTTCGTTCATTCGATCGGCTTGATCCCGGTCTCCTTGATGAGCCGCGCCCAGTAGGCCGCTTCGGTCTTGATCAGCTCCGCAAACTCCGCAGGCGTGTTGGTGAGCGGCACGATGCCGATCGCATAGAGCTTGTCGCGGATATCCGGCAGCGCCATGATCTTCACGGTCTCGCGATTGAGCCGGTCGACGATCGGCGCCGGGGTGCCGGCGGGCGCGACCATGCCGAACCAGCCGATCACCTCGTAGCCCGGGTAGCCGGATTCGGCGATGGTCGGAATGTCGGGAAGGAAAGGCGCACGGGTCCGCGAGGTCACGGCGAGCGCACGGATCTTGCCCTCCTTCATCAGCGCGAGAGAGGCCACCGGCGGAATGAAGCTCATGGTGATCCGGCCGCCGAGCAGGTCGGTCACGACCAGCGAGGAGCCGCGGAACGGCACTTGCTGCAAGTCGATATGCGCCATGGTGCTGAACACTTCGCCGGCGAGATGCGGCGAGGTGCCCATGCCGGAATGGCCGTAGTTGAGCTTGCCGGGCTGCGCCCGCGCCAGCGCCACGAGTTCGGCGACGCTCTTTGCCGGGACCTCATTGTTGACGACGAGCACGTTGGGATAGCCGTAGACCTGCGTGACCGGCGCAAAATCCTTCAGCGGGTCATAGGCGAGCTTGCGGTAGAGACTGCCGTTGACCACGATGTTGCCGCCGGCCAACACCCCGATGGTGTAGCCGTCCGGCGTCGCCTTGGCGACGCGGTCGGCTGCGATGGCGCCGCCGGCCCCGGTGACGTTCTCGACGATCACCGGCTTTCCCAAAACCTCGCTCAGCCGGTCGGCCAGCAGCCGGGCCACCGTGTCCACGCCCGGCGCGTAGCCGAACAGCATGCGGATGGTGCGATCGGGATAGTCTTCGGCCTTCGCAGGAACGGCGGCGAGCCCTATCAAGAAGACTACCGCAGTGAGACGCGCCAAGGCCCTGCAAGCGTCGCCTCGCAAGGATTTCGGAAAACAGCTCCGATGGCCGATCGCGTCCTGTCGGAATATCATCGACATGGCGGTTGCCGATCATGGCGAAATGGCTCGAGGTTTGTGATCAAGGTCACGCTATTCCTCCGCGCTGCCGCTTAGTATCGCGTTCGACTTTTTTGCGTCGCTGCCCGAGGATAACAGTCATGGAAGACTCCGTCACGGCTCGAATGCCCAAAGGCAGTGCCTGAAGAGCGGCTGGTGCGTCTTCGGCGGGCGGCGCGCCGCGTTCGGCGCGCTCAGCCGCCGCGCGCGATCCGCAGTTCAGAAACCGTTCCGTTCCTCCCCAACTTTAGCCCCGCATCGGCGGGGCTTTTTTTTCAGACGCGCGAACGGCCCCCGCGAGCTACGCATGGTCCTTGATGACGCGCCCGGTCAAGCGCCGATAAATCGCCTCGGCGAGGAACGAGACCGCGGCGATGATGACCAATGCGGCAATGGCTGCGGGCTGTTGCTGGTAGGTGTAGACGGCGAGGATCACAAACATCACGAGGCAGGTGATGATCGAGAGCCATACGATGACCGCGTTGGCGCCGGTTTGCTCCAGCACCCGCAGGTGACCGGCGTTCACCGCGGCATAAATCAAGAGGAACGCCGCGCTTCCCATCATCGCGATGCCGGATAGATCGAATGCGAGCATCACCAGCACGACGAGGGCGGCGGTGAGGATCAGGCCGTTGGTGGCGCCCCGCCATTCCGTTCGCGAGAGGTCGGCGGGCAGCTCGCCATCGCGCGCGATCATGTAGCAGACGTTCGCCGAGCCGAACAAAGTGGCGTTGATGGCGGACGCCGTGGAGAACAAGGCCGCGATGGCGATCAGCCGGAAGCCGAACTCGCCGAGGAAGGGTCGCGCGGCCTGCGCCAGCGCGTAATCCTTGGCACGTTCGATCTCGGCATTGGAGAGATTGCCGGTGACGGTGAGCGATACCGCGAGATACAGGATGATGACGAGAATGACGCTGGTGTAGAGCGACCGCGGCAGCAACCGGCGAGGATCGCGCATGTCCCCGGCCGCGTTGGTGACGAGCCCGAATCCTTCATAGCCGATGAAGAGCACGCCGGCCCCGAACAGGATCGACTTCGTCTCCGGCCACAGCGCAGGAGACAGGTTGCCGGGCTTGACGAACCACAGGCCGACCGCCGCAAACAGCACCAGGATCGCAACCTTGATGGCCACGATCACCGTCTCGGAACGCCCCATCAGCTTGGCGCCGAACGCGTTGACCACGGTGAGGATGACGACGGAGGCGACGGCGAGCGACTTGAGCAAGAGCGGCGACGGCGTCGTCGTCACGAAGGTCGCGGCGTAGCCGCCGAAGGCGGTCGCGTAAAGTGCCAGCGAAATGATGTAGCCGAGCCACATGAAGAGGTTGAGGCCGCCGGCAAACACGCCGTCGCCGAAGCTCTTCACCAGGAAGTGCACCGCCCCGCCCGCCGAGGGGAACGTCGCGCCCAGCTTGGCATAGGAATAGGTCGACAGCAGCGCGACGACGCCCCCGATCGCGAAGGCGAGCCACATCGCATTGCCGGCCGCGTGCGCGACAACGCCGAGGATCGAGAAGATGCCGGCGCCGACCATGCCGCCGATGCCGATCGACACCGCGGCGGCCAGACCGATCTGGCCGGCGCCGGCAGCGCTCGTCTGCGAAGGCTTGTTGGCGGCGATCATGGGCGCGGCTCCGTGTCTGCGTCAGGCCCATGCCGATTGAGAATCGGGCACGAACGCGCCTCATGGCGCCGTCTAAGACGCCCACGAATCCGCCGGCAAGTCCAGCCGCAGCCGCTCGCCCGGTTGGACGAGCAGACAGCGGCGAGACCTCGCGTTCCAGCCGGGCTTCAGCTCAGTGCGACTCGGCGTTGCGGGTCGCCTCGTAGAGGAACCAGGTGCGCCGCTCGGCTTCGTCGATCCAGACCTCGAGCAGGCTCGCGGTCGCGACGTCGCGATGCTCGTCGCACAGGTCATGCGCCGTGCGCATGGACGCCGTGAGCTGCAGATTATCCTGGCGCAGCTCCGCCAGCATGTCGAGCGGCGTCACGTAGTCGGCATCGTTGTCGAGGATGCGTTGCTGTTTGCCGATCTGTCCGATCGACCGCAGGGTCGTGCCTCCGATCTTGCGAACCCGTTCGGCGATCGCATCGGTCGTGGCGAAGATCTGATCGCCGTGCTCGTCGAGCATCAAGTGATAGTCGCGGAAATGCGGTCCGGAGACGTGCCAGTGAAAATTCTTGGTCTTGAGGTACAGGGCGAACATATCGGCCAGCAATGCATTGAGCGCGCCGGAAAGGTCGCGGACGGCATCGGCGCTGAGGTCGGTCGGCGTGGCCAGCGGGGCCTTGCGGTGAATCTTTGCGGTGGCTGTGCTCATGGGGTCTGCTCCTTTGTGAAAAAATGATCAGGGTTCGAGGACGATTGCCCGCCCAGAGACTGCAGTCTCGCGTCTTCCCTGCATGCGGCCTCGGCACGTGCTGGGGCCGGCGATGCGAGGTCGCCGGTATCGCCAGGCGGTGGATGTCCACGCAGGGTGCGGATTTCAGGCATCGAAGGCACGGGTGCAAACGGCGTTGGCCACGTCATTACTGGAAAGAAGTCATCACCTCTGGAAGAGAGCTTGCGCGAACGAACGTGCGCGCACGCGACGGCAACACGGCATATATGGCGCGCGCTCCGCGCGACCGAAAGTCACGCTCTCGTGTGGAGGGCGGCTTCCGTGTGGCAGGCTGTCTCGCGTGCGAGCCACCGCGCCGCGCCGGTGCCGCCGCCCTTGCCGCGCCCATGCGTTTTTTCGTCACATCGGCAGGCGTGCCTAAAAATTCGTTTAAGGGCTGAGGGCATGGCGGACGGCGCGACGCCGCGCTGTTTCCAACGGCGGCGAATGAGCGTAAAAAGCCGGCGAATAGAGGAACCTGCATGAGTAGACTGATCGTTCTCGCACTCGCCGTGGCCGCTTCGGTGTTCGTCCAAGCGCCGCAAGCCAACGCGGCCGAGTGGCCGACCAAGCCGATCCGGCTCGTGGTCCCGAGCTCCGCCGGCGGCGCCGCCGACCTCATGGGCCGCACGTTCGCGACGCCGCTCGGGACGGCGCTCGGCGAACAGCTGGTGATCGACAACCGCCCCGGCGCCGGCGGGATGATCGCGACCGAGGCCGTTTCGAAGGCGGCCCCCGACGGCTACACGCTCGTGGTATCGGGGTTGCCCTATCAGGTGCTGGGGCCGGTTGTGAACGCGAACGCGAATTTCGATCCGGTGAAGGATTTCACCCACATCGCCTATTTCGGCGGCTCGCCGATCGTGCTCGTCGTGCACCCCTCGCTCGGCGTCAAGACCTATGCGGAGTTCGCCGCGCTCGCCAAGGGCAAGACCGAAGTCGACTACGTCTCCCCGGGTTTCGGAACCGTGGGCTACGTCGTGGCGGAATATCTGGCGTCGAACGGCAAGCTCAACCTTCGGCATGTCCCCTACAAAGGCGGCGGCACCGCGATCATCGACCTCGTCGCCGGCCATGTGAAGGTCGGCAGCATCACCTGGTCGACCACGCTCGAGCACATCCGCGCCGGCAAGCTCATCCCGCTCGCCATCTCGACGGCCGAGCGCCTGCCGGAGTTCCCCAACCTGCCGACCTTCGCCGAGCTCGGCCTCAAGGACCTCGTGCTGACCGCATGGTTCTCGCTGTCCGGGCCGCCCGGCTTGCCGCCGGCGATCGTCGAGCGCCTGAACCATGCCGTCAACGACGCCATGGCCAAGCCGGAGGTGCGCACCGCCATGGAGCGCGACGCCTCGCTGACGCAAGCGATGTCGCCCGCCGAGTTCACCGCGTTCATGCAGAGCGAAGTGAAGAAATGGACGCCGGTGGTGCGGACGTTCACCGCCGGAAAATAATCGCGATGCGCGCCGGCGCCGCTATTTCAGCGGCACCATGGCGGTGACGTCGACTTCCACCATCATGCCCGGCCAGGCGAGCTGGGTGATGTTGAGCAACGTGTGGGCCGGCGGCGCCGCCGTCCCGAACGCCTCCGAGCGACATTTTCCGTAGTCGGCCTGGTAGCGCATGTCGGTGACGTAGGAGACGATCTTGACCACGTCGCCAAAGCCCGCGCCCTGCTTCTCGAGCGCCCGACGGATCTTGTCGTAGGCGTATTTGCACTGAGCGGCGAAGTCGCCCTTGTAGAGAATGTCGCCGCCCTTGCCGTTCTCGTCCTCGGCGCCGACGCCGGCGAGAAAGATCATCTTGGCGGGCCCAGTCACCGTCACGACCTCCGAGAAGCGGCCCTTGGCCCATTCGGAATAATTGAAGTTCTTTTTTTCGAAGGCCGGCGCGGTCTGCGCGAAGGCGGCGTTCGAACAGAGGACGGCGGCGGCGAGACAGACGACGGGCGTGAACGAACGGGTCATGGGCAGTCTCCTCAGATGACGGACCACGATCCTAGCGTGGTTCTCCGCGGGAATTCCATCCTCCATGAGACGCACGCGACAAACCGCTTTTCGTCATGCACGCCGTCACTTGCACGATCGCCCGCACGGTCACACGGCAAACCACTCCTGCAGAATCGGCTGATGCTGCACGGGATTGAATTCGATGATCTTGCAAAAGCGCATGACCTTCGCCTTGCAGAAGGGCTCGTCGGCCAAATAGGCGTTCAGCTCCTCGCGGCTCTCCGCGCGCGCTATCAGGATCCCGCCGGTTGGCGGGACGGATGGGCCGGACATCAAGAAGCGTCCCTTGTCGTAGCCCTGCTGCAGGAACTGGCGATGCGCGGCGATCAGCTCCGGTGCCCGCTGCTCGAACGGAACGAGGTGCTCTCCTTCGAGAAAATAGTGCTTCATCGCGTGTCCACTCCGTGCACGTGAGCCTTGATCGACCGGATTCACACCAGTTAACCGCGAGTTCCCGATAACGCAAAGGTTGCATGCGAAACGCGCCGAAGCGCCCTACTCCCGAGGCTCCGCCGCAAGCGATCAATTCCGCGTGAACGGCGTCCCGATGCGCCAGAACCGGTATCGGGTCGAAAACCTCGCCTTTTCGGGCGCATTTCGCCGACGAGGCCGGCAGCCTCTTTTTAACCAAGCCCCACGGATTTGCGCAGGCTTGCGCATCGACCGACAACCCAGCACGTTGTCTTTCAATGTTGTCTTTGGTTTGGAGTGTGCGACGCCGGTGTGGCATGTGGTGGCCTGCATTGCTGCAGCCCATCACGCCACTTTGCCTGCTGATGATCGCCGTGTGCTGGATCGCGGTGGCCGTGGAGACGTCTATCGAACGCACCCAGGCTCTCCAAGGTGCAATCCAACAATCTGAAAACCTGGCTCGCCTGTTTGAAGAGAGCACCGACCAGACGCTGCTGGGCATCGATCGCACCCTCAAGCTGCTCCGCACGGGTTACGAGAGCGACCGCGAGCACTTCGACCTGCGCAACTGGGCGGAGCGTACCGCCGTCATCAACCCCCTGACGATCCAGATCTCGATCATCGGAAGCGACGGATTCGTCAAGGCCACGACGACGGACTACAGCGGTGGCCCGCTCTACATCGGAGACCGCGAGCATTTCATCGCTCACGTGAACAGCACAGCCGACACGTTGTTCATCAGCAAGCCGATGGTCGGCCGGGCGTCGGGAAAGTGGTCGATCCAGCTGTCGCGAGCGTTACGGGAAAAGGACGGCAAATTCGGCGGCATCATCATCGCCTCGCTGGATCCGGCGTTCATCCAGACTTTCTATGAGTCCGTCAATCTCGGCGCGCACGGCACGCTACTTCTGCGCCGGCTCGATGGCGTCATTCTCGCCTCTCGCGGGGTGGAGGGGCCTTCGCTCGGACGCCAAGTGATGTTGCAGCCGCTTCCCACCGTTCTCATGGAAGCGCCGACCGGCTATTACTGGGGGCGCGGCAGGGTGGACGGCATAAAGCGGTTGGTCGCGTACCGCATCGACGCCAAGTTTCCGCTCATCGAGACGGTCGGACGGGCCGAAAGCGACGTCTTCGAAATCTATCTGCGGGATCGTCGCATTTACGTCGCCGTGGCCGCCACGGTCACCTTTCTGTTGTTGCTCGCCATTGCGGGAGGCGCTCACTATCAGATCAGGCTCGACCGCGCCGCGAGCAGCCTTCGCCGCAGCGAGGTCGAGGCGAAGGAGAGAGCCTACGCGCTGGAGCTGAAGTCCCGCGAGCTCGAGGTCACGCTCGATTATATGGGCCAAGGCATCGTCATGACCGATGCCGACGACAAAGTCCGGGTGGCAAACCGTCAGGCCGTCGCGCTGCTGGGGCCCGATCTTACGACGCGCGACGCGCTTGCTTCACCGGACCGACCCGGCTGCGAGTCCGCATCGCGGGATATCGAGGTTTACCAGATCACGCAGCCGAGCGGGACCGTATTGGAAATTCACAGCGCATCTCTGCAGGAAGGCGGCACCGTCCGCACCATCAGCGACATTACCGAACGCAAGCGCGCCGAGCAGGAGATCGAGCAAGTCGCCCACCACGATGCCCTCACCGGACTGGCCAACCGCATCATGCTCGGCAATCGCATCGATCTGGCTTTCAGCCATATGCGGCGTTATCGGCAGGGTTTCGCCATCCTGTGTATCGACCTCGACCGCTTCAAGATCGTCAACGACACCTTCGGCCATCAAGCCGGCGACGCGGTGTTGAGGCAGGTGACCGATCGCCTGTGCGATTGCGTCCGCGATGTCGATACCGTCGCGCGTGTCGGAGGCGACGAATTTGTGGTTCTGCAGGCGAATGTCGGGGTCCCCAGGGACGTCGTGCCTTTGGCAAAGCGCATTTTGCATGCCATGAGTTTGCCGTGCGAGATCAACGACAGCCGGGTCGTGATCGGCGCCAGCATCGGCATCGCTCTGGCCCCGTCCGACGGCGAGTGCGCCGACGCGCTGCTCCGTCACGCCGACCTTGCTCTCTATCGCTCGAAGTCCAACGGCCGCAACGATCTCTGTTTCTTCAATTCGGAGATCGGCCAGTCGGCGACCAAACGGGCCAAGCTCGAGTTTGAGTTGCGAGAGGCGCTCGCGCGCGACCAGTTCGAGCTTTGGTATCAGCCGTGGATCTACATTGAGAGTGAAAGGATTTCCGGCTGCGAGGCGTTGCTGCGCTGGCGCCATCCCGTGCGCGGATTGATATACCCGGCCGAGTTCATCCCCGCCGCCGAAGAGATGGGCCTGGTCGGGCCGCTGGGCGAGTGGGTCTTGCGCCGCGCATGCCGCGACGCGTGCGAATGGCCTCGTCACGTCAGGCTGGCGGTCAATCTGTCGGCGGCGCAATTCTTTGACGGAAAGCTCGCCGAAACCGTCCTGGAAACGCTCGCCGAGACCGGCTTCGAAGCCCGGCGTCTCGAAATGGAGATTACCGAAACCGTCATCATCGGCGAATATGAACGACCCCGTGAAGCGCTGCGTCAGTTGCGCGATCATGGCATCGGCATCGCGCTGGACGACTTCGGCACGGGATATTCGTCCCTCACCCATCTTCGCGAACTCCTGGTCGACCGCATCAAGATCGACAAGTCGTTCGTCGCGGAGATAACGACGCGCGCGGACTGTGCCGCGATCGTTTCCGCAGTGATCGGTCTCGGAAACACTCTCGGGGTCGCGATCACGGCCGAAGGCGTGGAGACGCGCGATCAACTGGCCATCCTGCAATCGGCAGGATGTTCGGAGGCCCAGGGCTATCTGTTCAGCCGCCCGAAGACTGCCGCAGAGACGCTGAAAATTTTGCTGGAAGATGTCGCCGCGGGCGACGTCGCCGCGTGAAACCCGCGGTCCGGTTGGCCACGCTCAGAGCGCCGCGATTTCGCGCAGCAGCGCGTCGTTCACGGCAAGCCCGTCGCGCGCCGCCCTGGCGCGCAGCGCGAGCCGGCGCGCCCCCGGCAGGCGCGCGCCCGTCTGCGCGCCGATCGCCGTGGCGAGACGGCCGAAATGCGCCACGCCGCCGCCGAACGCCGCCGGATCGAAAGCGACGATGAGTTGCCCGGTGCCCGGCGGCGCACCTTCGGCGTCGAGGAACGACGACGCCTCGGCCGCATAATTCGCGCCGGTGAGGCCGGCGGCGAGCAGTTCCACCATCAGCGCCAGCGCGGTGCCCTTGGCATCGCCGAGCGGCAGCATGGTCCCGGCGAGGGCCGCCGCGGGATCGGTGGTCGGCGCGCCGGCGGCATCGAGCGCCCAGCCTTCGGGGATGCGCTCGCCCTTCTGGCGGGCGGCGAGAATATTGCCGCGCGCGACCTTGGAGAGCGAGAGATCGACGACGATGGGCGCCGCATCGGGCAGCGGGCAGGCGAACGCGATCGGGTTGGTGCCGAACACTGCCGTGGCGCCCCCCCACGGCGCGATGGCGCCGGGGGTATTCGCGAACAGCAAAGCGACCAGTCCCGCCTGCGCCAGGCGTTCCACCGGATGACCGGCGGCGCCGCAATGATGCGAGCGCGTGATCCCGGCGCAGCAGATGCCTGCGGTGCGCACCATCTCCGGAAGCATCGTCTCGGCGAGCGCGATCGCGGGATAGGCAAAGCCGTTGCAAGCATCGACGCGCGCGGCGCCGGAGCGCGGGCGGCTCGCCCGCGGAACGGCGAAGCCGTCGACCTTGCCGACCTTCGCCTGCGCGGCATAGCTCGGCAGCCGCGACAGCCCGTGGCCCTTGAGCCCGTCGGCCTCCGCCGCGACCAAGGCCCGCGCCACCGCACGGGCGTTGTCGGCACTGGTGCGGCAGCGCTCCAGCGTGCGCGCAACCAGGTCTTCGGCCTCCGCGATGGCGAGCGTCGGCATCGCGGGGGCCGCGCTCACGCGCTGCGGTAGAGCTTGGTGAGCACGAATTCGCGATGCCCGAGCGCTTCCGCCGCCGTCAGCCTGCCGTTGGCGGTGCGCTGGATCATTTCGATCAGCGCGTCGCCCGCCTGGGGAATCGTCATCTCGCGCCGCAGGATGCCGGACACGTCCACGTCGATGTGCTCGGACATGGTGCGCACGGTGCGCGGATTGCCGCTGATCTTGATGACGGGGAGAATCGGGTTGCCGATGACGTTGCCCTGGCCGGTCGGGAAGGTGTGCACGACATAGCCGGCAGCCGCCATCAGCGTCACGCATTCCGCCGCGGCCGACGACGTGTCCATGTAGTAGAGGCCGGGCCCTTTGGCGGGGGCTTCAGCCGGCTCGAGCACGTCGATATAGGTGGAGGTGCGGCCGATCTTCTCGAGATTGCCGAGCGCCTTCTCCTCGATGGTGGTCAGGCCGCCCGCGATATTGCCTTTGGTCGGCTGGGAACTCCGAGAGGTCGTCCTTCTTGTGCGGCTCGATGACCTCGTCCATGTAGGCCTGCCACACCTTGAACCACTTCTCGCCGATCGCCGGGGTCGCTGCCCGCGCCTTGGCGAGGTGCTCGCCGCCGGTGATCTCCGAGGTCTCGCCGAACACGCCGTAGATGCCCTGCGGGATCAGCTTGTCGTACATGTTGCCGACGGTCGGGCAGGAGGCGAGGCCGGTGGTGGTATCGCTCTCGCCGCACTTGGTCGAGATCCACAGCTCGGAGACGTCGCACTCTTCGCGCCTGAGCTCGGAAGCCTTCTGCAGATAATCCTTGGCGACGCGCGAAGCCTTGGCGACCGTCATGATGTCGCCGTGGCCTTCGATGCCGAAGCCGGTCACCGGCTTGCCGGTCTTCTTGATGCCGTCGACGACGCGGGCGGTCCAGCCGTCCTCGATCCCGATCACCACCACCGCGGCCACGTTGGGATTGGAGCCGGTGCCGATGAGGGTGCGGAAGAACGTCTCGAGGTCTTCGCCGAACTGCAGCCGCCCATAGGCATGGGGGATCGCCAGCGTGCCCTTGATGTTGTTGGCGACCGATTCGCAGGCCGCGTTGGAAAGGTCGTCGAGCGGCAGGATGACGACGTGGTTGCGCACGCCGACCCGGCCGTTCTCGCGCCGATAGCCCCAGAATTTCAGGTTCGATTTGCCGTTGGTCGCCATGGCGCTCACCACCGCTTGGTTTTGAGATTGTGGACGTGGACGTGATCGCCCTTGGCGATATCGGCGACCGCCTTGCCGATGTCCTGACCGTATTTCCACACCGTATCGCCGGTCTTGATGTCGGCGAGGGCGACCTTATGGCCGATCGGGACGTCCATCCGGCTTTTGAGGTGGAAGGAGGAATCGTCGGCGGTGACGACGCACAGCATGTCGGTGCCCGCGGCGAGGCCTTCGACCACAACCACGCCGACAGTGTCTTTCTTGTCATGCACCAGAAGATGCGGAACGCTCATGCTCCCTCCCATCGCGCCCTAACGGCTTTGGCGGTCTTATCGGGAGATCGGACAGCGGTGTCAACGTAAGGCATTGCCGCGGCAGGGTTGCGGTCACCGAAGGCTGCCGGCCGGCGACCGCGCGACATAGGTGCCACACATCCCCGCGACTGCGCCGCAGCGCAAAAATAATGCATGGAATCCCAATCTGGACGGGCTATTGTATCCTCAGGGGTACCGTACGGGGGGTACTACAACCGGCATGACCGGCTTGAAGCGGTTTTTTCGCGACGGCTATGTGTTTTCGGTCGCCGCTCATTTGGGGGTGCTGCTGATCGGCCTACTCGTTTTCGGGGGAGGCGAGAATCGGCCTGCGCCACCCGAACCCATGGCCGTGGAGCTCGTCCCCCCCGACGAGGCGCCGCCTCCACCGCAGACCGAGCCTGAGCAGCAGACAGCACAGCACGTCGAAGGCACCTCCGAGGAATCGAACACGACCGGCTCGGAAGCCCAGTCCGATTCCGACAAGGGGAGCGCCAGCGCCGAATCGAAGCGGCCCAAGATGGCGCTTCCCGCTCCGCAGGCCGACCAGACCAACCTGAAGGCGCAGCGCACCGCGAGCCTCGCCGCCGATGCGAAGGCGGCCTCGCAAGAGCAGCCGCAGCCGGAGACGCAGCCGCAGGCCGCCGAGCCGATTCTCCCTCCGGAGGTTCAGAAGGACGAGCCCAAGCCGCAGCCCGAGGAGGCACGCACCCAACCGAATCCGGGCGACGTGTTTGCCCTGCCGCTCTCCCTTCCCGGTGGGGATCTCGGCGGCGGCTACGACCTGCCATCGGCGACACCGGCCAAGGCGCCCCACGACGACACCGCTGCGTTCCGAGCCCATGTCAGCACCTGCTCGCACCTGCCGCCCGAAATCGGCAGCGGGGAGACGGTCCGGATCGTGATCCGCGTTTTCTTCAAGCCCGACGGCACCCTGGCGGCGCCGCCGGAAATGCTCGACGCGACGTTCTCCCCCAAGTCGTCCGTGCTGATGAAGACCGCCGTCACCGCCCTGCAGCAATGCCAGCCCTTCACCGAGCTGCCCAAGGAAAAATACAAGCAGTGGAAGATGATGGACCTCATCGTCACGCCGCGGGCGCTGTCCGGAGGCTGACTGGACGGGCTCCGAGACCGGCGGTGTTCGATCTCAAACGCTCGGGGCCGCAAGACGTGCGGCCGTCCCAACGTCACGTGAGATTTCACAAGGGAGACGGCACGAATTCGTCTTGACGCCGGCGCAGGCTACTTTGCATGGGGTTGTTTTTCAAAAAAATCCCGAAGACGGCATTCGCAGGTGCCGAGGTGGGGCTTGCCGCCGGGTTCGTGGCGGCCTCAAGCGACCGCCCCACCTTCCGCGTCCCGCCCGTCAACCGAGTTTCCGTTTGATGAGCCTCTCGGCATTGCCGAGGTAGATCTTGCGGCGCGCCGCGTCGTCGATGTCGAGGCTGTCGATCACCGCGATGGTCGGCGCGATCGGCCCGAGCGGGGTGTCGGTCGCGAACACGATGTGGTCGGCGCCGAAGAATTCGAGCCCGCAGGGGATGCCGTACTTGCCGCCGAACATGGCGGTGTCGCCGTAGAACTCCTTGAAATAGTCGCGGTGCGGCCGCTTGAGCGCGGGCAGCACGTTGGAATAGTCCTCGCCGGTGGTGCGGGCGCCGAGCACGTCGAGGCCCGGCCCGACGCGGCCATCGAAATACGGAATCATGCCGCCGCAATGGTGCGTCACGATCTTGATGCCGGGATGGCGGTCGAACAGGCCGGAGAACACCAGCCGCGCCATCGCCACCGACGTGTCGTAAGGCCACCCGAAGCACCACCACATCTCGTAGCGTGACTTCTCTTCGCTCGGATAATCGGGCATCGCGGCGGTGCGCGCCGGATGCAGCCAGATCGGCAGGTCGAATCCGGCGAGCGCCGCAAACAGCGGCGCATAGGCGAGGCCGTCGAGCGGCTGCCCGGCGAGGGGCGTGAACATCTGGATGCCGCAGGCGCCGAGCTCGGTGATGGCGCGTCCCGCTTCGGCCACGGCGCCTTCGACGTCGGTCGCCGAGACCGCCGCGACGAAGCCGGGAAAGCGATCGGGGTGCTTGGCGCACAGTTCGGCCATGGCGTCGTTGCCGACCCGCGCGAGCCGGGCGCCGGTCGCACCGGTCGCGACCTCCTCGATCGGCGGGTTCGGCAGCGAGATGATCTGGCGGTAGTCGCCGAAGCTGTCCATCTCGCGAAACCGCGCGTCGAGGTCGAACAGCTTGGTGATGGTGCGCAGCCGCTTGCCGAGATTCTCGGTCTGCGGCGACACCTTGGTCATTTCCTCGAAGAACTTCTCAGGGTAGATGTGGCAATAGAAATCGATCAGGGGATAACGGGCCATCGGCGGCTTTCTCTTCGATCGCGGCACATTGGCGTATCGATATCAGGGATCGCGCGGCAGGCAACCCGTGCCACGATCGTTCGATTCCCTCTTCCCTCGTCAGTCCTGCGATATTCGCCGGTCCCTCAGATATTCACGTCCGGTCCTTCGATAACCTCTCGGTTCTGCGATAACTTCTCGGTCCTGCGATCTTCACTCCGGTCCTGCGATGCTCGGCTCCCTCAGCGGCGAAACCCGGCTTCACGTCATCGTCGGCGATCCGGTCGGCCAGACGAAGTCGCCGGCCGGGCTGACGGCCGAATTCGCGGCACGCAAGGTCGACGCCGTCTGCATTCCGATCCATGTGAGCGCCGGTGATTTCGACGCCTTCATGGGCACGGCCAAGCGCATCCGCAATCTCGACGGCATCATCGTCACCATCCCGCACAAGTTCGCCGCCCTGCGCCATTGCGACGAGGTGTCGGAGCGTGCCCGCTTCCTCGGCAGCGTCAATCTGCTTCATCGCCTCGCGGACGGCCGCTGGCACGGCGACATGACCGACGGCGTCGCCATGGTGGCCGCACTGCACAAGGCCGGATGTCCGCTTGCCGGCGCACGGGCCTTGCTGGTCGGTGCCGGCGGTGCCGGCTCCGCGGTGGCGCTCGGCCTCATCGAGGCCGGAGTGGCAATTCTGGCGATCGCCGAAGTCGACGTGCCGCGGCGCGATCGGCTGATCGCGCGGCTCGCGGCGCGTGATGCAAGCACAGCGGCCGCCGCGGCGGTGACGGCGGGATCGGCGGACCCCGCAGGTTTCGATATCGTCGTCAACGCAACGCCGGTCGGCATGGCGCCGGGCGACCCGCTGCCGGTGTGGGCGGACGGGCTCGCGCCCAACGCCTGGGTCGCCGATCTCATCACCCGGCCCGCCATGACGCCGCTGCTCGAATCGGCACGCCGACACGGCTGCCGGATCGTCTCGGGTGCCGACATGTTCGACGTGCAGGCGGGGTACATGGCCGACATCCTGCTCGGCGCTGCGCGTTAGACAGTCACGGCTTCGGCGCCCGGGCGAGGACGGCTTGCCTTGCCGCCGGGGTTTCGGCATTGCTGCAGCGGCCTGCGCCCAATGTACCCGAGAGGAAACACCCGTGCCCACATCCGCCGAACTGCGCCACGAAGTCGCCGTCGCCAACCGGATCCTCGGCCATGAGGGCGTCATCGACGCCTTCGGCCATGTCAGCCTTCGCCATCCCGACGACCCGAACCGCTACCTGCTGTCGCGCTCGCGGGCGCCGGCGCTGGTGGAGCCCGACGACATTCTCGAATTCACCCTCGACTCCGAGCCGGTGAAGCCGCCGACCGTGCAGCTCTATGCCGAGCGGGTCATCCACGGCGAAATCTACAAGGCGCGCCCCGACGTCGTCGCGGTCTGCCACCATCACGCGGCGGCCATCATGCCGTTCGCCATCAGCGGCGAGCCGATCGTGCCGGTGTTCCACCTCGGCGCTGCGATGGGGCCGGTGGCGCCGTTCTGGGACAGCCGCGACGATTTCGGCGACACCAACCTGCTGGTGGTCAAGCCGGAGGAAGGCGCCTCGCTCGCCCGGGCGCTGGGCGCCCATTCCATGGTGCTGATGCGTCGACATGGCGCAACCGTCGTCGCCAAGAGCCTGCGCGAGCTGGTTTTCCGCTCCATTTATTCCTGCGACAATGCGCGCTACCTGAGCGAGTCCAAGCGCCTCGGCCATTTCGGACCGTTGACCCCGGGCGAGATCGAGATGGCGCAGGCGCTCTACGAGAAGCCGAACACGCACACCCGGGCGTGGGAATATTGGGCGACGCGGCTCGTACGGCGCGGCGAGATGCCACCGGCGCCGCGGGCCGCAAAGGCTGCCAAGCCCGCTACAAGCAGGCTCGCGACCAACAAGCCCGCCGGGAAGCCCCTCGCGGCAGCCAAGAAGAAGGCCACGGCGCCCGCAGCAAAGCGGAAAGCCGCGGTAACCGCGAAAAAACCGAAGGGAAGGAAACGATGAATCGGACCCTGATGATCGGCAGGCCCCTGATGATTACCCTCGCGCTGGCGCTGACGGCGCCGGCGCTGACGTCGTCGCCGCTGCGTGCCGAGGACACCATCAAGGTCGCGATCGGCCAGATCAACAACTGGGAGAACCAGGCGCCGACGCTCGGCCAGGACGCCGGCATCTTCAAGAAATACGGTCTCACCCTCGAGACGTTCGGCACCGCCGGCGCCGGCGAGACGCTGCAGCCGATCGTCTCCGGCAGCGCCGACATCGGCATCGGGGTCGGTGTCGCCGGCGCCATGCGCACCTTCGCGGGCGGCGCGCCGGTCCGCATTCTCGCGCCGGCCTTTACCGGCTCGTCGGACCTTTTCTGGTATGTGCGCGCGGATTCGCCGATCAAGAAGCTGTCCGACGCCACCGCCGCCAACACCGTCGCCTATTCCACCAACGGATCGAGCTCGCACAATCTCGTGCTGGCCTTCGTCGACGAGCTCAGCCTCAAGGCGAAGCCGACCCCGACCGGCAGCCCGCCCGCGACGCTCACCGCCGTGATGTCCGGCCAGATCGACATCGGCTGGGCCGCCCCGCCGATCGGCCTGCAGGAGATCAAGGACGGCAAGCTGCGGCTCATCGCCCGCGGCAGCGACGCGCCCTCGCTGCGCGGCGAGACCGCGCGGGTCACCGTCGTGAACGCCAATTTCCTCAAAGCACATCCCGACGTGGCGGCGCGCTTCATCAAGGCCTACCGCGAAACCGTCGACTGGATGTACGCGGATCCCAAGGCGCTCGAGCTGTACGCCGCCAAGATCGGCAAGCCGATCGAGCTCGTGAAGCAGACCGTCGAGCAATTCTATCCGAAGGACGTGATGCAGACCGACCAGATGGCGGACATGCCCGGCATCCTGCGCGACGCCGTGAAGCTGAAATACCTGCGCGAGCCGCTCACCCCGGCACAGGTCGGCGAACTGGTCCGCATCCCGCCGCGCTAGGTGCGCCCGCCAGCGTGACCGCTCCGCATTCAAATTCGCTGTCATGCCCCGCGAAAGCGGGGCATCCAGTAGCCACCGCACTGTGGGTGCTAATCATCGCGTGCCAATCGCAGTTCGGTGGTTACTGGATCGCCCGGTCGAGCCGGGCGATGACAGTGCATATGATGTGGTTCGCATGATCTCTTGAGACGTCGCGATGAACCCGTTGGACCTGTCACGATGACCTTGGATGAAACTCACGCGCCCGCGCTGCGCAGCTTCGTTGCGAGCGCCAACGCGCCCGACACCGATTTCCCGATTCAGAACCTGCCCTATGCGGTGTTCCTCCGCCGCGGCGAGGGCCGCGCCCCGCGGGTCGGCGTCGCCATCGGCGCGGAGGTGCTGGACGTCGCGGCCGTCGGCGGCCTCATGGACGGCGCCGCCGCGAGTGCCGCGGCGGTTTGCGCTGCGCCGCACCTCAACGCCTTGATGGAGCGCGGCCCTGCTGCGTGGGCCGCCTTGCGGGGAGAATTGTCGCGGCTGCTGCGCAGCGACAGCGCACGTCGCGCCGAGGCCGAGAAGCATTTGATCCCGGCGTCGACCGTCGAGTTTCTGCTGCCGGTGCGGATCGGCAACTTCACCGACTTCTTCGCCTCGATCTTCCATGCCACCAATGCCGGACGCATGTTCCGACCCGACAATCCGCTGATGCCGAACTACAAATACGTGCCGGTGGCCTATCACAGCCGCGCCTCCTCGGTGCGGGTCAGCGGCACGCCGGTGCGCCGGCCGCTCGGCCAGACCAAGCGGCCCGACGAGGCGGCCCCGGTCTATCGCCCGAGCCACAATCTCGACTACGAGCTCGAGCTCGGCTTCTACATCGGCACGCCCTCGCCGCTCGGCGAGCCGGTGCCGGTCGCCGCCGCCGGCGACCATGTGTTCGGCTTCTGCCTCCTCAACGACTGGTCGGCCCGCGACGTCCAGGCCTGGGAATATCAGCCGCTCGGCCCCTTCCTCGCCAAGAACTTCGCAACCACCGTCTCGCCGTTCGTCGTCACCGCCGCGGCCCTCGCCCCTTACCGCACCGGCGCCTTCGCACGGCCGGTGGGCGATCCCGCGCCCCTCCCCCATCTCACCGCGACCGCGGACCAACAGGCCGGCGGCCTCGACATCGTCATGGAGGCGTTGCTGCTCACCGCGAAAATGCGCGAGGCCGGCATGCCGCCGTTCCGCCTGAGCCGCGGCTCGTTTGCAAACGTCTACTGGACGGTGGCGCAGATGGTCGCCCATCACACCAGCAACGGCTGCAATCTGGAGGCCGGCGACCTCATGGGATCGGGCACGGTCTCCGGCCCCGAACGGGAGAGCTGGGCAAGCCTGCTCGAGCTCACCCAGCGCGGCAAGGAACCGATCGCGCTGCCCAACGGCGAGACCCGCGGCTATCTCGCCGACGGCGACGAGGTCATCTTCCGCGGCCATTGCGAAAAACCGGGATTTGCGCGACTCGGTTTCGGCGAATGCCGGGCCGTGATCGCGCCGGCGCCGGCGGTGTGATCCGTGAGCTCGCCTCGCTCCACGCCGTCATCGCCGAGCTTGTCCCGGCGACCGCTTATCAGGGCACGGGCGCGCGGCTCAACGGGAAGACGAACGAGCCCGGTGATGACGCCTTCCGCGCTTGCGCACGAGAAGCAGCCGATCGACTGCCCCAATCACAACGGCGGCGGCATCCGGACGGTGATCCATTTCGGATCGGTCATTTCGTCCATCGAGTGGTGACCGCCCTCCCTGCCGGCTCCGCTGTTCTTGACTCCGCCGGACAGCACACGACGCCCGTCGGAGACGGTGCAGTCATCAACATGAACCATTCCGGCTTTTCATGAGCGGTCGTGTGCAGCGGCCGATGGCCCGTCGACACGATGGTTCAGGGGCCCACCGGAAAAGTCACGGGAATAAAGCCGAATTCCTTCAGCACCTTCTGTCCCTTGGGAGACAGGATGTACAGCGCGAAATCAATCGCTGCGCGCGATGCCTTGGTCGAGATGGTGAGGCCGTATTCCGCTCCGACGGCAAGTTCCGGCGGCAGAGACAACATCTTATATTTACCCGTGCTTTGCGTCGTCATCTGATGCCCAGCGGAGCAGTAATAAATGACGATATCGGCCAATCCGTCATCCAAAGCAAGGCTGAGACGATGGCGTCCGTTGACCGGAGACGTCGTTGTCGCTCCGCCGAAAACTTGTTGGGCCTTGCCGGATAGGGCGGCGTAAGCGCCCGAATGAGTTTTGTCGATCAGCTCGAACAAACGCCACGTATAGTCGCCGCCAGGATCGGATTTCGGGGTAGACGTCGCCAAGCGCGTTTGCGGCTTGAGGAGGAAATCCACCAAGGTTTCCGAAGTCACGGCAGATACCTCCGGAACCACTGCACACAGGGCATTGCGGACAAACAGGACACTCGGGCCGGAAATGGCGTCATCGGACAGGCTTTGCGCATGAGGCAACGCAGCCGAAGCGAAAATGTCGAACGCCTCGCCCTTTTCGAGCGAGTCGCGGAGCACGCCGGACGGCCCCCAAATGGTGTCGATATGGACCGCGTGGCTCGTGGCGTATTCGGCGATTAACGCGTTGAATGCATCGGTCAAACTGCCTGCCGCCACCAATTTGACCTCTTGCGCAGAGCCGAGCGAAGGCGAGGCCAACATGAAAATAAAGCATAACAGTGCGCGCATTTTCCTATTCCGATCCGTTGTAACCAAAGGTGGGTGTCTACGATGCGGTATGAGGAGTGACAGCCAAAGCACTGGCGCATCGGTCCTAGTGGGGCTCGCCGAGTCGGTGAGCGCCATCGTGCCAAGCAGTGACGCCCATCGACGCACGAAAGTTCACCCTCCGCTTCACAAGCCGGGCGGCACTGCACGAGCCACAAAGGCCAGCGCGATACGCGGCTTCGTTATAGCTCTATATATATAGCGTACGCTCTGCGCATGTCACTGCTTTCTGCTCGTGAAAGTCATCGCAGGCATTGTTTGGGCTTGTCGCCGACCCGTTGCCGGAGCAACGCCGTTAGAGGAACCCCCTCATGCGGGACTGCCGTTCAGGCGTGCCTTGTGCCCAGCGGATTTCTTCACCAGAGCAACGGAGGAGGATGGCTACTTCTAAATTTTTTTGATGCGGAGGAAGGCGAAATGTTTGCCCCAGGGGCTATGACGCTGCTCGTGGGGCGGGACGACTTACCCGGGTTCGTTCTGCGGATGCACGGCCGGCGTCCGCAGCGCGTCGACGCACGTCTTGAGATCGGCGACGAAGTGCGCATATTCCCGCGCCTTGATCTCCTCGTCCTCGAGCCGCAGCAGGTAGGACGGATGGATGGTGACGAGGAGCCGCATGTCGTGGACGGCCAACACCTCGCCCCGCACTCTGGAGATGGTCACCGTGCGTCCCATCAGGCTGCGCGCCGCCGTGGCGCCCAGCGCCACCACCAAGGCGGGACGAACGAGCCGGCGTTCGAGGTCGTTCCACCAGCGGCAGCGCTCGATCTCTGAGGCGTTCGGCTTCTTGTGCAGACGCCGCTTGCCGCGCGGCTCGAACTTGAAGTGCTTCACCGCATTGGTGACGAAGACCGCGGTGCGGTCGATGCCGGCCTCGGCAATGGCGCGATCGAGCACGCGGCCCGCCGGCCCGACGAAGGGGCGCCCCGCGAGGTCCTCCTGGTCGCCCGGCTGCTCGCCGACCATCATCAGCTTCGCACCCACCGGCCCCTCGCCGGGAACCACCTGGGTCGCGTCGCGATAGAGCGGGCAGCGCGTGCAGGCCGCCTCCGCGTCGCGCAACGCCTTGAGGGAGGTAACGGGCGAGATCTCGTTCACCACCGTCAAATAATCTCGACCCGGTTCCGGGTCCAGCCTTCGCACCCGGCGCCGTCTTTTGCGGCAGGCCACTGTCGGGATAAGGTGAGTTAACGCACACGGAGGAATGCAGCAGAGCATGAAAACGAACCGCATCTTTCTGCTGGCCCGTTTTCTCGCCGTCGTTCTCATCGCGGGAATCGGCGTCGGCGTTCACGCCGAGCCCTATCCCACTCACCCGATCCGGCTGATCGTGCCGTTCGCGGCGGGCGGCGCGAACGACATCGTGGCGCGGCTCATTGCGCCCGACCTCGAAAAGGCGATGGGCCAGCCGATCATCATCGAGAACAAGCCGGCGGCCACCGGCATCGTCGGCGCCGACCTCGTCGCGAAGGCGGCGCCCGACGGCTACACGCTGCTGATGGCGTTCACCACCTACACCGTCAATCCGGCCGTCAATGCGCGGCTGCCCTATGACCCCGAGCACGACCTCGCGCCGGTGATCCTGATCGGCAAGAACCCGCTGCTCTTCATCGTCAATCCGAAGGTGCCGGCGAAGACGCTCGGCGAGTTCGTCGCGCTCGCCAAGGCAAGGCCCGGGGCGCTCAACTACGGCACGCCGGGGGCGGCGAGCCAGGCCCATCTGCTGGTGGCGCTGTGGAGCAAGCTCGCTGGCATCGAGATGCAGCACATCCCCTACCGCGGCGGCGCGCCGGCGGTGCTCGGCACGGTCGCCGGCGAGGTGCAGTTCACGGTGATGTCGCCGCTCGCGTCCCTCGCCCAGATCAACGCGGGCGCGCTTCGCCCGCTGGCGGTCGGCGGCGCGCAGCGCGACCCGCACTTTCCCGATCTGCCGACGGTCGCCGAGAGCGGCTTTCCCGGCTTCGAGGCGGTGGCCTGGGTCGGCCTCTTCACCACCGCCGGCACGCCCCGCGAGATCATCGACCGCCTCAACGCGGAGGTGAACCGCATCATCCACACGCCGGCGATGACCGCGAAGTTCGACGAGCAGGGCGTCACGCCCGAGGGCGGCCCGCCGGCGGCGTTCGCCGCCTTCGTCTCGCAGGAGCTGCGGCGCTGGAAGGATGCCGCGAACGCCGCCGCGATTGCCGCGCAATAGACTGCGCTGTGAGTCCGCTCAGCGGGACGTCATCCTGAGAGCCTGTGAATCATTTGCCAAAGACCTCGTCCCGAGGGGCGCGAAGCGCCGTCTTGAAGGAGGCCCTCGGGCCGCGGCGTTCTTCACCATGCTTCGAGACAGCGTGCTGCGCACGGCTCCTCAGCATGAGGTCGAGTAGATTCACGGGCTCCCAGGAGTGTCCGTAGGACGCGTCTCGAAGGATGGAGACACGGTACGGACTCGCGGCCATCCTTCGAGACGCCGTGCTTTGCACGGCTCCTCAGGATGAGGTCACATGGCGGCAAGCCGAGGTCCCATGGCGGCACACCGCAAGGCGGGCGGCACTCAATCGGCGCTGATGCCGGCGGCGTGCACGGGGACGGCCCAGCGTTTGATGTCCTCGGGCAGGAACTTGGCGAGGTATTCCGGGGTGCGCTGCTCCGCGGGCACGATCTCGAGGCCGAGCTCCTCCAGCCGCCCGCGCAGTGCCGGATTCTCCAGCGACTGGTTGATCGCCGCGTTGAGGCGACGGACGATCGCGTCGGGCGTGCCCTTGGGCAGGAAGAACGCGTTCCATACCGAGGCGTCGACGCCGGCGAGGCCCTGCTCCGCCGCGGTCGGCACCTCGGGGATGATGGCGACCCGGCGCGCCGACAGCACGGCGATCGGCTTGGCCTGCCCCTGCTTGGCGAGCTGCGCGCCGGTCTGGATGGTGTCGCACATGTAGTCGATCCGCCCGCCGAGCAGATCCTGGATGATCGCCCCGGCACCGCGATACGGCACGTTGGTGATGTTGACGCCGACCGCGAGGTTGAACAGCACGCAGGGCAGGTGCGTGCCGGTGCCGACGCCGGCCGAGCCGAACTGGGCCGTCTTCTCGTGCGCCCGCAGCCACGCCATGAACTCCTGCAGGTTATTTACCGGCAGGTCCTTGCGGACATTGACGATGCGCGGAGATTCCGACACCAGGCCGACCGGCGTGAAGTCGGTCACCGAATTGTACAGCGGCTTCTTGTAGAGCGACTGCGTGAACGCATGGGTGCCGGCATTGCCGATCATGAAGGTGTAGCCGTCCGGCGGGGCGTGGGCGACACGCAGGCCCGCGGGCATGCCGGCGCCGCCACCGATGTTTTCGACGACCACGGTCTGACCGAGAATGTCGCCGATCGCCTGGGCCTGCAGCCGCGCCGAAATATCGACGCCGCCGCCCGGCGAGAATGGCACGATGAGGGTGATCGGGCGGGTCGGCCAGTCCTCCGCCACGCCGGGCGAGGCCGTGAGCATGAGCGCGACGGCGAGACCAAAACCCAAAGCGGCGCGCGACATGGCGATCTCCCCTGATGGTTTGCTCCGGCTTGCGAAGCTCGCCGCAAGCGCCGTGCCGTCCGGTTGGCGGCAGCGACTCTAATCCCCTCCCTTTGAAAAAGGGAGGGTTGGCTGAGGGATCGCGGCCCACGGTCGCAGCAAGCGAGGAGGGCCCGCGAGTCCGGGCCCTCCCTTGGATGAAGGGCAATCACCGCCGCCCGAACAGGCGCTCGACGTCGGCGAGCTTGAGCTCCACGTAAGTGGGGCGGCCGTGATTGCACTGGCCGGAATTGGGGGTCGCCTCCATCTCGCGGAGCAACGCATTCATCTCCTCGGGCTTGAGCCGGCGGCCGGCGCGTACTGAGCCGTGACAGGCCATGGTGGCGGCGACATGCATCAACCGCCGCTCCAGCGGCAGCGACGACTCCCACTCGGCCATGTGCTCGGCGAGATCGCGCACCAGGGCGGCACCGTCGATCTCGCCCAGCAGGGCCGGCGTCTCGCGCACCGCGACGGCACCCGGGCCGAAGCCCTCGACCGCAAGGCCGAACTGCGCGAGTTCGTCGGCCCGCGCCACCAGCCGCTCGACGTCCGCCTCGTCCATTTCGACGATGTCGGGGATGAGCAGGATCTGCCGCGCCACACCGCTGCGCGCGAGCGCCGCCTTCATCCGCTCGTAGACGAGCCGCTCATGGGCCGCGTGCTGGTCGACGATCACCATGCCGTCGCGGGTCTGCGCGACGATGTAGGTCTCGTGGATTTGCGCGCGCGCGGCGCCGAGCGGGCGGTCGACCGCGTCGGGCTCGAGCGGCACCTCGTGCATGCGGGCATCCGCCGACGGGCCGCCGACCTCGAACGCCGCCTGGGCGGCCTCGGCGAATCCGGCCGGCGCCGCGGCCAGCGCCGTCGCCCCGTAAGCCGCCGGAAGCGGCCGGTCCGGCGACGTCCGCCAGTCCCACCGCAGCGGCGGCGACGGATTGGCGCGGAAGGCCTGCAGGGTCGCGGCGCCGCCGGTCGATGCGGTGCGCGCGCTGCCGCGCAGCAGCGCCTCCTGCAGCCCCCGCACGATCACCGCGCGCATCAGCCCGGCGTCGCGAAACCGCACCTCGGTCTTGGCGGGATGAACGTTCACGTCCACCTCGTGCGGGTCGATGGTAACGAACAGCGCCACCACCGGGTGGCGGTCGCGCGGCAGGTGATCGGAATAAGCGGCGCGCACCGCGCCGAGCATGAGCTTGTCGCGCACCGGGCGGCCGTTGACGAACAAATAGAGGCCGAGCGCATTGGCGCGGCTGTAGGTCGGCAGTCCGGCAAAGCCTTCGAGCGCGAGGCCGTCGCGGCCGGCGCGCACCTCGATGGCATTGGCACGAAAGTCCGCCCCGAGCACGTCGCCGAGCCGCTTGAGGCGCCCCGGGGCGTCGGGAAGCGCGGCCGCCCAGGTGACCGGCGCGCGCTCCTCGCCGGCGAGCGTGAACGCGACGTCGGGGCGGCTCATGGCGAGGCGGCGCACCACGTCGCGGATCGCCTCCGCCTCGGTGCGGTCGGTCTTGAGGAACTTGAGGCGCGCGGGGGTCGCGTAGAAGAGATCGCGCACCTCGACGCAGGTGCCCTCGCCGAGCGCCGCCGGGCGCGGCGGCGCCTTGACGCCGCCGTCCACCGCGATCATCCAGGCATGGGGCTCGCCGGCATGGCGGGTGATGATGGCGAGCCGCGCCACCGCGCCGATCGAAGGCAGCGCCTCGCCGCGAAAGCCGAGGGTGTCGATGGCGAGGAGATCGCCGCCGTCGAGCTTGGAGGTGGCGTGCCGCTCCACCGCCAGCACGAGATCGTCGCGCGTCATGCCTGAGCCGTCGTCGGCGACGCGGATCAGCCGCCGGCCGCCGCCATCGGTGAGCACGTCGATGCGGGTCGCACCGGCGTCCAGCGCGTTCTCGACGAGTTCCTTGACGACGCTCGCCGGCCGCTCCACCACCTCGCCGGCGGCGATGCGGTTGATGACGGCGGCATCGAGCTGGCGGACCGGCATGCGTGCGACTCAGTGGCTACGGAATATGATCATAGGCAAAGGGGGTCAGCGTGGGAGCGGCGAATTGCGCGCGCTCCGCAAAGCGCCTCTATCCTGTGAGGGCGGGCAAGCTCGTTATGACCTCATCCTGTGGAGCCGGCGTCGCCGGCGTCTCGAAGGATGGCCGCGGGCCACGCCGTATCGGGCCATCCTTCGAGACGCGCGCTTCGCACGCTCCTCAGGATGAGGTCACACAAGATCCTTCCTCACCCCGTCACTCCACCCCCGGCTTGCCCTGGCGCAGCGCCTTGACGCCGGAGCGGCGCTTCTTGCCTTCGAGCCGCCGCACCTTGGAGCCGAAGGTCGGCCGGGTGGGGCGGCGCGGAGTCGGACGCACCGCGGCGGCGCGAATGAGTTCGGCGAGGCGTTCGAGTGCGTCGTCGCGATTGCGCTCCTGGGTACGGTGCCGCTGCGCCGTGATCACGAGGACGCCGTCGCGGGTCAGCCGCTTGCCGGCGAGCCGCTCCAGCCGGGCCCGCACATCGTGGGGCAGCGAGGGAGACCCGCGCACGTCGAAGCGCAGCTGCACCGCAGTCGCGAGCTTGTTGACGTTTTGGCCGCCCGGGCCGGAGGCGCGGATGAAAGTCTCGGTGATCTCGCCGTCGTCGAGGCTGATGGTGTCGTTGATGCGGATCATGACGGCTCGGACAGGACGAAGCAGCTGCGGCGCCCTCCATACCACACGCCGGCCGCGGCGGCGTCATCAGCGCTGATGCCCGTCGTCAATCCGGGGCCGGCGATGGGCCGGAACCCGGGATCCATGCTGTTTCGCTTTCGACGCGGCGCAGTGGATTTAGGGTTTCGATGATGTGCACCCGAATGACGGCAAAATGGACGACCGCCGGGAGTTACCGGGCCGGAAAATGCCGCTCCAGGCCCTGCCAGCCTTCGAAATAGTCGTGCTGCAGCTCGGACGACTCCATGGCGTAGCGGGTGAGTCGCATGGCGAACCGGCTTTCGAACATGAAGGCCATGGTGTCTTCGAGCTTGTGGGGCTTGAGCTCGACGGCGGAGGCGCGGGCGAAGGTCTCGGCGTCGGGGCCGTGGGCCGTCATGGTGTTGTGCAGGCTGGCGCCACCGGGAAGGAAACCTTCGGCCTTGGCGTCGTAGACGCCCCTGAGCAGGCCCATGAACTCGCACATGACGTTGCGGTGGTACCAGGGCGGCCGGAAGGTGTCCTCGCCGACCAGCCAGCGCGGCGGGAAGATGACGAAGTCGATGTTGGCGGTGCCGGGAACGTCCGACGGTGCGGTCAGCACGCTGAAGATCGACGGATCGGGATGGTCGAAGCTGATGGTGCCGATCACCATGAAGCGCGACAGGTCGTATTTATAGGGCGTGAAATTGCCGTGCCAGGCGACCACCGAGAGCGGCGAATGCGCCATCTCCGCCGCCCATAGATTGCCCTGGAACTTGGCGATGAGCAGGCACGGAGCTTCCTTGGTCTCGTAGGCCGCCACCGGCGCGAGGAAGTCGCGGGGGTTGGCGAGCCCGTTCGAGCCGAGCGGACCCAACTCCGGCAGGCGGAACATCTGGCCGTAATTCTCGCAGATGTAGCCGCGCGACGGGCCGTCCGGCAGCTCGACGCGGAAGCGCAGCCCGCGCGGGATGATCGCGATCTCGCCGTTCGCCACCTCGAGAACGCCGAGCTCGGTGACGAACCGCGCCCGGCCCTGCTGCGGGACGACGAGCATCTCGCCGTCCGCATTGTAGAAATAGCGGTCGGTCATGGAGCGGTTGGCAGCATAGACGTGGACCGCCATGCCGGACTGGTCGGCGGCGCTGCCGCTGCCGCCGACCGTCACGATGCCTTCGATGAATTCGGTCGGCTGATCGGGGATCGGAAACGGGCTCCAGCGCAGCTGCGACGGCGTCGCCTCGGTATCGTTGAAGGGCGCCGTGCGCATCGCCACGTTGTCGATGCGGCGGTAGGGCCGGTGCACCACCGAGGGCCGGATGCGATAGGTCCAGGTGCGCCGGTTCTCATGCCGCGCCGCGGTGAACGCGGTGCCCGAGATCAGCTCGGCGTAGAGCCCGAGCGGCGGCCGCTGGGGACTGTTGCGTCCGATCGGCAATGCCCCGGCCACCGCCTCGGTCGAGAACTGGTTGCCGAACCCGGACTGGTAGGCCAGCGCGCTGTCGCTCCGTACCGCTTCTGCCGGAGTTCTCCGGCCTCGCGTCTTTCCGGCCGTGCCGCGTGTCCTGCCTGATGTCGTGCGCCATTTGAACGCTCCGGACCTTCCCCGTCGGGATTCGAGGGACCTCTGGAGCTATATTAGAACAATTCTAGTTACCAGTGAAACGGATTTCCCGGCCATCGACGGCGTAGAATTCAAAGCTTCTCCCCCAAGAACCGCATCAGCCGCGGCGCAAAGAAGCCCGTGAAGCTGCCGGGCTCGTCGATCGGGTCGTTCATCCAATAGTGGCCGGCGCCTTGCACGATGCAGCTGCGCGCAAAAAACCCGGCCTGCTTGAGGACGCGAAGGAACGCGTCGGTGTGGGCCGTGCGGTCGACGAGGTCGTCCTCGGTGCCGCAACAGAGCAGCACCGCGGTCCTGTTGTTGGCATAAGTCGCGTAGCTCGTAGGGCTCGCATCGAAATAGCGCTGGCGGTCCTCCATCGGCGCCATGCCGATGAAATTCTCGATGTTGTTGTCGAGCGGACTGGAGAGCCGGTAGGCCTCCCACATGGCGACGAGATCGTAGACGCCGTAGACGCCGACCAGCACCTTGACCGTCGTCGCGACCCCGGCATGGGCATCGTCCGGATAGCCGCCGGCCAGCGCGGGAGCGCGGCCGCCAAGCGCCGCCAGTGCCGCCAGGTGGGCGCCGGCCGAGGCGCCGAGCAACCCGATACGGGCACCATCGATGCCCAGCGCGGCGGCGTTGCCGCGCAGATACCGCACCGCCGCCAGAACGTCGCGCGCCGCCTCCGGAAACGCCTTCTGTCCCTTCTTGGCGAAGCGGTAGCTGATGCTGAACAGAGCATGGCCGCGCCCGGCGAGATAGGGGCCCCAATGCTGGAAGGCATTGCGCGCCCCCTGCTGCCAGCCGCCGCCATGGACGGCGATCAGCGCCGGCACGGTGCCGCCGGATTTGGGCAAATAGAGGTCGCCTTGAAGGGTAACGCCGTCATGGGTGGCGTAGGTCAGCGCGGGGCGCAGCTCGAACACGGGCTCGGCCATCAGGGGCTCCGATCGGGGCGGGACGATACCGATTAGGCCGATCGGCGGAGGCCGGCAACCCCGGCGCCTTTACCCGATCGCCGTCTTCAATCGGTAACGCAGGCCCGGCTCTCCCCGCGATGACATGCCGACGCCGACTTATTCACGGTGCGAACATGAGAGATCGAAGCGCGGCGCGGCCGGCGGCGCATCCTTCGACAGTCAAAAGACGTCTCCCGCAACGAAACACCGAAACCGCCAATCTCTCGCAGTCGCGAGCCGCCTCCCGTCAAAGCCCTTTATCCGACCGCAATAACAAAACGTTCATCGCGCAATGATAACAACCTGCCGGACGCCGACCTTTCCCGCCGCGCCCACAGCCCCTGGCCATTTCTTCATATTCCCCAATACCGGATTTCGTAACCAACACCCGACATGGGAGAAAACCTTGGCCGAAAATCTCGCCATCCACAGCCGGCTCGGGATCAAGGGGGAGATCTTTCGCCGCGGCGAGGTCGGCTACGAAGAGGTCCGCAGAAGCGCTGTTTGGCACGCCGGCACGCCTGACCGATTTCCGGAGGTGATCGTTCGGGCGCGCGACGAGAACGATGTCGCCGGCGCCGTGCGCCTCGCCCGGGAAGAGGGCCGCAAGATTGCGGTGCGGTCGGGCGGCCATAGCTGGTCCGGCTCGCATCTGCGCGACGGCATCGTCCTGATCGACGTGTCCCAGCTCAAAGACGTTTCCGTCAATGCCGGGAAGATGACGGCGACGGCCCAACCCGGTCTCAAAGGCTCCGAGCTCGATGCCGCGCTCAGCCAGCACGATCTCTTCTTTCCCATCGGGCACTGCAAAGGCGTATGCATCGGCGGATATCTGCTCCAAGGCGGGTTCGCGTGGCGCGGCCGTGAGTTCGGCCCGTCATGCATGAGCGTCACCGGCATCGACGTCGTGACGGCCGATGGCGAAATCGCCTATGCCGACGCGACACACAACGCCGACCTGTTCTGGGCGGCCCGCGGGGCGGGCCCGGGATTCTTCGCGGTCGTGACGCGCTTCCACATCAAAGTGTACGAGCGGCACAAGGTCACTCTCAAGAGCTTCTACCTCTACCCGCCCGACGTCTGGGAGCAGGTCTTTCGCTGGTCGCGCTCGATCGAGCCCGAGCTACCGGCGGAAGTCGAAATCAATACGATCATGTATCGTGACGAATCCGTCAGCCGCGAGGGTCCGATCATTTCCGTGCTGGCGACGGCCTACGCGGACGACGAGCGGCACGCGCGCGACGTCCTGTCGGTGTTCGAAACCTGCCCGGTGCGCGCTCGCGCCGTGTTTGCGGAAGTCGCCGCGCCCACCACGCTCGGCGAACTGACATCGTTCGGCACCGCCGCTCATTATCCCGCGACCAAACGCTTCATCGCGGACAATATGTGGACGCATGCCTCCTTCGATGACTTGCAACCAGGCCTGAGAGCCATCCAGGAGGGCCTTCCGCCTGCGCCCTCCCACATGGTGTGGTTTCCCTGGACGCTCGCTCCCAAGCGCCCGTCGATGGCGTATTCGGTGGAGGACGAGCTCTACATCGCTCTCTACGCCGCCTGGGACGATGCCGCCGACGACGCCAAATACAAGAGCTTCGTGACGGAGCGGATGCGGGCGATGGAGCCCGTCTCCAGCGGCATCCAGCTCGCCGACGAGAACCTCATCAACCGTCCACGGCATTTCATGACGGATGAAAACCTTCGCCGCGTCGACGAGATTCGGGCAGCGTTCGATCCGGACGGGCGGTTCGTTTCATGGCTCGGACGTCCGGCCGTGGGCTAGTTCATCCGCGTCGGCATGACCGCGGAGAAGCCCTCCTCGCACACGCGTGGCCGCGGATTCCATACCTCGGGAGCAAAAACGTGAGCGAACTCGCGCATTCCAGGACAGCCGCTTCACGCCGGAACCTCGAGCGTCCGCGGCTTCCTCCGGAAGGCGAGCGAGACTATCTGGACGATCATCCCTTTGATCTCGTCAAATATCCGCTGCCCGACGATATCCTGGTCGAAGAAGTCATGATCCCGATGCGAGACGGCATCCGGCTCGCCGCCAACGTGTTCCGCCGGAAAGACGGCGCGCCGCTGCCCGTCATCACCACGATGACGCCGTATGGGAAGGATCAATACGACCTGTGGAATCTGTTTCAAGACGCGCCCGTCGGCACGGTTCCCGGCGGGGGCGGTTTTTACCTCGGCCATATCGAGATCTCGGATCGCACCGCCTTCGAGGCCCCCGACCCGGGCTTCTGGGTGCCCAATGGTTACGCGGTGGTATTGATCGATCAACCGGGCCGCGGGCGATCGGAATCGAACCCCACCGGAACGCCCGGGCCCGAAGCCCGATGGCGGGACGCAATGGCGTGGCTCGAACAGCAGGCGTGGTGCACGGGGAACGTCGCCATGAGCGGCGTTTCGGCCCTCTGCGCCACGCAATGGATCGCCGCCAAGGCCGAAGCACCGCCGCAACTCAAGGCCATCATCCCCTGGGAGGGCATCAACGAGACCGGCCCGGGCGGCGGCTATGGCGGCATCCCGGAGACGGCGTTTTCCAGGTGGCTGGAAACCGACATGATGATTCCGTTCATCAATCCGAAGGCCGCCGCTCCCGAGCCCTATATCCGCGATTGGACGTTCGACATCGCCTCCATCACCGTGCCGGCGCTGGTGTGCGCGAGCTTCTCCGACCAGGAACTCCATACCTGGGACACTTTCGGCGCCTTCACGAAGATAAAGAGCCGGCACAAGTGGCTCTTCAACCATCGGCGGCAAAAGTGGGGTGCTTATTACGGAAAACACGAGCTGGCTCTGCAAAAGCGGTTTCTCGACCGTTTCCTCAGAGACGACCAGCGCGCCATGGACGGGGTGCCTCGGGTGCGCCTGGAAATCAATTCCAGCCGCTTCGAATACAAAGTCGTTCACGCCAACAGCTGGCCCGTCGCCGGGACCGAGTACCGAACGCTTTACCTCGACGCCGCCGTACGATCGTTGCGGCCAGCCCCGACGGGTGCGGACGCCTCCGCCACGATCGCGCCATCGCCGGTTGCCGATCCCACCAATCGCGCCATCTTCGACTTCAAATTCGACCAGGACACCGACGTCGCCGGGCACATGGCGCTCACGCTGTTCATCGAGGGCGTGGAGACCGACGACGTCGACCTTTTCATTGGTATCGAGAAACTCGATCGCGCCGGCAACGAGGTCTATTTCTTCAGCGCGTCCGGCGGCAACGCCAACGGCCCGGTCGCTCGCGGCTGGCTTCGCGCCTCGTGCAGGGAACTCGACGCGGAGCGCTCGACCGAATGGCGACCCGTGTTGGCGATGAAGCGAAGTCAACCGCTGTCGCCCGGCGAGATCGTCGAGACCACCATCGCGATCATGCCGTCCGGCACGAGTTTCAAGGCCGGCGAGACGCTGCGGCTCGTGGTTCAGTGCTGGTCGGTGCGCGGCCAGTGGGAGGGCGGAGAGACCCGGGAATGGGACGCCCTCACCACCGGCCGATGTCGAATCCATACCGGCGGCGAACGCACGTCACGCCTCCTAATTCCCGTTGCCACGTTCGACAACGGCTGAGGTCAGGCGCGCCGCGCTCGCCGCATCCGGGCCGCTCCGACCGTCTCACGGCGAGGACACCACCCGTGACGTTCCGATGACCTTTCCAAGGGCGTCCAGGGCCCTCACCTGATAGGACATGCGGGCATTGGTGACCGGTATCGCGGTCTCGAATCCGGTTTTCGCAACGGTTTTCAGGGGTAGAAGAGCAGCACCGACCACGTTCAACAGCTGCCAGGACTTCACCTCCGTCGAGCCGTTCCACGAGGCATAGACGTTGGTTTGACCATTGGTCGCCTGAACGGCGATGCTGGGCTGATAATAAGGTGTCCCGACCCAATCTTCGCGATAGGCCCGATAGGTGTAATTCGAACCCGGCATTTCCGCGGCGTAGAGCGTATTCATCGCCGGATCGGCCTCGGTGTTGCCGCCCGGTGCGAATTCGCTGTAATACGCCGACTGTCCCCATCCGACGAAGACGTTTCCGTTGGCGAGACTCTGGGTATTTCCCTGCGATCCGATGTTCAGATTGGGATCGTGATAATATTCCGTCAGCAGGGACGCCGTCTTGTTGCCGAGGTTGAGCTGGAGGTACAGCGCATGGGACGGGGGCGTTCCGGGCGGCACCGGGCCGGCATTGTTTTCGCAGCAATTGTCGTCGAACATGCTGACGACGTTGCCGGGCAGGAAGCGCGCGTCGTGCTGCCATGAAAACGTCGCGCCCGCCCCGATGGTGAAGCTGCTCTGCTTGCCGCCGAGTCGCCACACGATCGATCCGTTCGGCTTGTTGATCCGATAGATCGTCGAGAGGTTGCGTCCCGACACCAATATATCCGTCGCGCTGTCGGTGAGCCCGATCGAATTGAGATGGTAGGCATCCCAAATATTGCCGGACGAGGCTGCGCTCGACGCCGGCTCATAGGAGTCGACGAGCGGAATGTTGGTCAGAGCGTCCCAGAAAAACACCACGACGTTCGTCCGCAGGTCGATCTCCTGGACCGCGAAATCCTGAACGTATCCCTTGGCAGGGCCGCCATACGGCGTCAGGTTCATCGGCACGGCGCGGGTCGAGAGCAGCAGCGCCGTGTTCGTCGGCGTGAGCAGGAATTCGTGGACATCGGCGGTGAAGCCATATTGGGCATTTACCGTCTTGATGACCTGATACGTGTTGTCGAGGATGTAGAAGCAAGAGCCCGTCTCGGACGAACCGGCTGGAATATTGGTGTAGGTCGGCGGGGTCGCCAGCGTGCCCTGCCAAAAGGTCAGGACCGGCTTTCCGTACAAGCGCTGCACCCGAAAATCGGTGTTCATCAGATTGGGGCTGCTCAATGGACGAAACCAGAACGGAGTGCCGGCATTATCGAGGATCAACGATCCCGGCTGTCCATAGGTCGCATCGTCGGAAAAGGCATAGGGCGCAAGCAATACAAATCCTGACGACGTGCCAGGATTATTCGTCGTCACCGTGACCTTCATCGGATGCAGATTTGGTTCGCTGACGAAGCTCCAGACCTGCGGAGAGTTGACGATCGGACTGGGCGTGGTGTGTCCGGTGTTCGATGGATACGGCACCGTGCCGCACAACGGCTGGCTCTGTGCCGCATTGCTGCCCAGCCCCCCGACGAACACCGCGGCTATCGCAAGCGCGCGCATAGAGCGGATTTTGGGGACGAGGGTTGACATCGACGCCTCCGCGGATGGTCGTTCACGCCATGGATATCGGCACGGTGGAACTGAGCGGACGTATCATTTCTAATTGCGACTGCGCAACATGACGGTTGAACCTTCCACACCATTCGCCTGAGTTTCTGGTCGCGTACCCGGCCCTTCGCGGCGGTTTCTCATGGCGCAGAGCGAGCGGCTGGTTCAGCGGCCCCCTCCCCACCCTCCCCCGCACGCGGGAGAGGGAGTCCGCCGCCGTGCCGATGGACGATAAGGCCCCGCATGGCCGCGCCGCGCGATGCTGCGGCTCCCTCTCCCGCTTGCGGGAGAGGGCTGGGGAGGGGGAACGCGGCGGTTTCTCATAACGCGGAGCGAGCGGCTGGTTCAGCGGCCCCCTCCCCACCCTCCCCCGCAAGCGGGAGAGGGAGTCTGCCGCCTTGCCGAGGGCCGATAAGGCCCCGCATGGCCGCGCCGCGCGACGCTTGCGCTCCCTCGCGTGCCTGAATGATCGGCGCGTCGTCTTCGCGGCGGCCATCGCGCCAAATCTCGCCGGAGACATTGCCAAAACGGCGTCACGCCGATATCCGTGGGTGCAACGCGTTGAAAGAACGCGAACGTCAGGGAGTGGGGAGGCCATGAGCGCATCCGAGTCGCAGCGGCGATGAGCGTCGCGAACGAGGCCTTCGCCGCCGACGCGTCGATTTCAGTCAACGGTTCGAAGCTCGAGCTGATCGATCGCGGCCACGGCCGCCCGATCCTGTTCCTTCATCCCCATATCGGCATCGAACCGTCGGCGCCCGTGCTTGCGATGCTGGCCGCGGGCGGCCGGCTGATCGCGCCGTCCCATCCCGGCTTCGGCCGCTCCGCGCTGCCGCCCGAGGCCACGACCGTGGACGACCTCGCCTATTTCTATCTCGACGCCATGGAAGAGCTCGATCTCGAGCAGACGCTGGTGGTCGGCGTCTCGCTGGGCGCCTGGATCGCGGCCGCGATGGCGGTGAAGTCGACCGCGCGGATGTCCCGGCTGGTGCTCGCCAATCCCGTGGGCATCAAGGTCGGCGACCGCGAATCCCGCGACATCCTCGATATCTTCACGATGCTGGAACCGGAGTTCCTGGAAAAGGCATTCGCCTCCCCGGCGGCGGCGCAACGCGACTACCGCGCCATGAGCGAGGACGAGCTCCGCATCGTCGCCCGCAACCGCGAGGCCACGGCGCGGTTCGCCTGGTCGCCCTACATGCACGACCCCAAGCTCAAGCAGCGGCTGCATCGCGTCCGCATTCCGACCCTGGTGCTATGGGGCACGGCGGACCGGCTCATCGACGAGAGCTATGGCCGCGCCTTCTGCGCGGCGATTCCCGGCGCCAAGTTCGAGCCCATCGAGGGCGCCGGGCATTTCGCCCATCTCGAACAGCCCAAGGTATTCGCCGAGCAAGCGCTCGCCTTCGCCGCCCTCAACTCCCGCTATTGAGCAGCCATAGCGTCATGCGCGTCTATCAGTTCACCGAGCAGCCTTACTTTCCGGCCTGGACGGACCATGCAGGGTCGCTTCGGGTAAACCTGCCCAACGGCAAGCAGGACCCGGTGGTCGCGGCCGACCTGCTGCATCGCTACTACGACGAATGGCGGCTCGCCGACGAGCTCGGCTTTGACATCATGGTCAACGAGCATCATTCCACCGCGACCTGCATGTCGTGCACCGCGATCGTCACGCTTTCGGTGCTGGCGCGTGAGACGAAACGCGCCCGGCTCCTGACGCTCGGCTATCCCATCGGACACCGGCAGGACCCGCTTCGGATCGCCGAGGAGCTCGCCACCGTCGACGTGATCTCGCGCGGCCGCCTCGACATGGGCTTCATCAAGGGCGTGCCCTACGAATTCCCGGTGTCGAACCAGAACCCGGTCGGCGTCATGGACCGGTTCTGGGAATCCCATGACTTCATCCTCAAGGCGATGACGAGCCACGACGCGCCGTTCAACTGGGAAGGCGAGAACTTCCACTATCGCCACGTCAACCTGTGGCCCCGCCCCTACCAGGCGCCGCATCCTCCGGTGTGGAGCACCACCGGCAGCCGCGCCAATGCACGCGTGCTCGGCGAGAAGGGTTACGTGATGGCGACCCTCGGCACCGGCTTTGCGACCCGGCCGCTGTTCGATGCCTACCGCGAGGGCTACGTCGCGAACGGCCGGCCGGCGCCCGCCGCCGACCGCTTCGCCTATCTCGGCCTGGTCGCAGTGGCCGACAGCGAGGCGAAGGCCCGCGCGCGGGCGGAGATCATCGCGAGCTATCTGCATTCCAGCAGCATCGTCGCGCCGCAGTTTCGCAACCCGCCGGGCTACCTGTCGATCGAGGACAACATGCGCATCCTGCGCGGAGAGACGCGCCAGCGCAGCAAAACCAGGGACGGCCGGTTCATCGACATGCACGCCGGCAGCATTCAGGATTTGATCGATGCCGGCATCATGTTCGCCGGCACGCCCGACCAAGTCTACGACCAGATCGTCACCTTCTGCGACTACTGCGGCGGCATGGGAAATCTCATCATGATGGGCCACGCCGGCCCGATGTCCCACGCGGACACCGTCGATAACCTCACGCTGTTTGCGACCGAGGTGCTGCCGCGGCTCAAAGCCTACCAACAGCCGCGCGCCGAAGCGCCCGCGTAACACTCCTCTCGCAGACGAAGGCATCTCGAAGCGCGAAGCGCAAGACGCGCATCCCAAGAAAAGCGCATCGCAAGAAAAGCGTCTCGCGAAATGGGTGCCCCATGTGGCTCGTGCGTCGTTGCGCGCTGCGGAGCGAAAGCCCTGGCGTCTTCGCCTGTGATCAGCCTGCGCAGCAGCGATGGGCGCGAGTCCGTGCTGAGGATGCGTTGTTCCGGCCTCGACGTGCACATCGAGGCCGGAACACCCCGCCCGTCCCCCCACAGGACCGCGGGACCATGCCGACGCTATCGGGCGATTTCGCGGCAGCAGAGTGCCTATCCACAAGCGAGGCCAATGGCGAGTTCCATGCGGAAGAGGCGCCACGAAGGTCCGCCGGTGGCTTGAGGATCTTGGATTTCGGACCGGACAGCCCTTGCAGTGATGGAGAAAAATCTGAGACCGGCATGACGTGGCCGGCGCTTGCGGGCGGCTGCAACACCGGTCATTCTCCGCGCAAAGGGCAAAGCCCGAAATAAATCCGCGGAGGGAACCATGGGACTCGCCACATCCGGGACGCGCGTCGCGGCCGGTCTCGCAGCACTGCTGCTCGGGGGTTCGAGTTACGAGGCCCTCGCCGGAACCATCACCGGAACGATAAAAGGCGCGGACGGCGCCCCGTTCCCCGCCGCCTTCGTGCGGGTCCAGAATCTCACGACCAAGATCACGATGATGGTCCTGTCGGACCGCCAGGGCCGCTACTGGACCGACGATCTTGCGGCCGGCACCTATGCGGTGACCCCGACCTCGACCGGGTTCAAGAGCGCTCCGCTGCGCCGGAACAACATCGTCGTCGAGAACGGCACGAAGCTGACGCTCGACTTCACCATGCAGAAGGGCATGGTCGAGTGGAGCGATCTCACGAAATACCAGGCGGGCAACCTGCTTCCGGAAGCCCATGGCAACGGCAAGGCGGTTCTCATTCAGCAGTGCTTCAACTGCCACGCGTTCGGCAAGATCGGCGCCGTGGGCCGGCACGACCTGCAGGGCTGGAAGGACGAGATCGAGGTGATGCGTCAAACCGGGGTGGCGCGGGTCCGGCCGGAATTGAGGGACGAGGTCGCCGCCTATCTCGCCGCCGCGTTCGGCCCCGACTCCGCGACCCCGGACTCGCCCGCCGAACTGCCCGGCTATCAGAGGGTGAAGCGCGAGCATGAGTCCTTCAGCGATGACGCCCTCGACATCGTCTATGTGGATTACGAGCTCACCGGCAGCCCCAAGGACCGTCCTGGATCGGCGCGCCCCGACAAGGACGGCTTCCTGTGGATGGAGATGTCCGGCGGGCTGTCGCGCCTCGATCCGGAGACCGGCGAACTCAAGACCTGGCGGCTGACCGACCTCAGCAGCAATTTCATCCACGAGATCCTGCCGACATCGGACGGTTCGGTCTGGCTTACCCTCGAGGCGCAGGGCGGGCTCGCGCGGTTCGACACTCGCGCGGAGAAGTTCGAGGTCTTCATCGATCAGAAAATGATCGACGACTACAACGTGTCGAAGCCGGTGCAGAAGGATCCCAACGATCCGTTCCCGGACCTCCCCATTCCGCAGGGTCCGCAGGGCGGCGGCGCGCGCAGTCATACCGCCGCGCTCGACCACGACGGAAACGTCTGGGTGTCGGGACGTCCGCTGAAGAAGCTGGACACCAAGACGGGACACTACACCTTCTATGCGGAGCAGGCGCCCGACACCTATGGCATCGCCGTCGACCAGAAGGGCAATGTCTGGTTCGCGCAGTTCAACGCCCGCGACCATCAGAACATCGGCGTCGTCGACGCCAAGACCAAGAAGATCACCACCTTCGATCCGCCGGCCGGCGTGTCGCCGCGGCGGCTCAAGATCGACTCCAAGGGCATGGTCTGGATCGGCGACTATTTCGGCGGCAGCCTGACGCGCTTCGATCCCGACACCAAGACGTTCAAGGTCTTCACGCTGCCGGGCCCGATGCCGACCCCCTACGGCATGGAGGTCGATCTCGACGACAACGTCTGGTACGCCTCGATGTACACCGACGTCATGGGCCGCCTCAACCCCAGCACCGGGCAGGTGACCGAGTATCCGTCGCCTTACGGCGAGCGCGGCACCCGCGACATGGTCGTCGATGCCAAGGGCCGGATCTGGTACGGCGCCCAGCCCTATTTCAAGGCCGGCTATGTGCGGCTGCGCAGCGACGCGGAAAAAGCGCTCGCGCTCGGGAAATAAGCGCGGCGCTCGCGTCCTCGAACAAGCCATGACACGAAATCATCGGGAGGGATCGATCATGCTTCGCTTGGTGGTGACGGCGGCGGTGTTGTGCGCAGCCCTGGCGGGTTCCGCGGCGGCCCAGGACGCATCGAAATATCCCGACTGGACGGGGATCTGGAAGCGGTCGCCGGACGGCGGCCCGCCGCGCTACGATCCGACGAAGCCGATCCGCAAGCAGGAAGCGCCGCTCAAGCCCGAGTATCAGGCGCGTTACGAAAGCAGCCTGAAGGATCTCGACGCCGGCGGCTTCGGGCTCGACCGACATTATGCGTGCTTCCCGATGGGAATGCCCCGCCAGATGGCGGGCGTCGCCGCAATGGAGTTCGTGATCACGCCGGCGATGACGCACGTCGTCTCCGACGACTCGACGGCGATGCCGCGCCGGATCTTCACCGATGGCCGCGGCTGGCCCAAAGAGCCCGAGCTCAACTTCGCCGGATATTCGCTCGGCAAGTGGAACGACACCGACGGCGATGGGCGCTACGACACCCTCGAGATCGAAACCCGTTTTGTGAAAGGGCCGCGCACCTGGGACCAGACCGGCCTACCGATGGCCGACGACAGCGAGGCCGTGTTCAAGGAGCGTCTCTACCTGGACAAGGCCAATCCCGACATCATGCACAATGAAATCACCACCGTGGACAATTCGCTCACCCGTCCGTGGACGGTGACGAAGAGCTATCGCCGCTCCCGCGACGGCGAATGGGTGGAAACCAATTGCGGCGAGGGCAACAATTACGTGACGATCGAAAACCAGGTGTATTTCATCGGCGGCGACGGCCTGCTCATGCCGTCCAAGAAGGGCCAGCCGGCGCCCGACTTGAAATACTTCAAGTAGACATCGACGATGCGCCCGATGTGGACGGATGGGCGCGAACGCGGGCTCGATCCCGCGCCCGCGACCGGCGCGCTACTCACCCCCGCGCGTACTTGCCGCGGCCGAAGATCTGGTCCTTGGCCTCGTCGGTGGCGACATCGCGGCTCGACACGATGGCATCGACCTTGGCGAGAGCGCGCTTGACGGCCGGCCGGGCCGCAATCGCGTCGAACCAGCGGCCGAGGTTCGGATGATCGGACCAGGACACACCCTGGGCGTCGTGATTGCGGGTCCACGGAAACGTCGCGATATCGGCAATCGAATACTCCGCACCGCCGAGATAAGGCACGACGCCGAGCCGCTGCTCGAGGAGCGCGTAAAGCCGCTTCATCTCAGTGCGGTGGCGGCTCAACGAATAGTCGTTGCCGGGCGGCGCGAAGCGCGAGAAATGAACGAACTGGCCGAACGTCGGGCCGACGCCGGTGAGCTGGATCATCATCCACTGGATGACGTCATAGCGTTGCGCGAGGTCGGTCGGCAGCAAGCGCCCGGCCTTGTCGGCGAGGTACATCAGGATCGCGCCCGACTCGAACACCGTGTAGGGCTTGCCGCCCGGTCCTTCATGATCGACGATCACGGGGATTTTCCGGTTCGGATTGAGCTTGGCGAAGTCCGGCGTGAAATGCTCGCCCTTCCACACATCGACGGGGATGGCGCGATAGGGCAGTTCCAGCTCCTCGAGCATGATGAAGATCTTCTGCACGTTCGGGCTGGTCAGCACGTAGAAATCGATCATGGGACATCTCTCGATGGGCGGAAGGGCGGCACCCTAGCGGCGGCCCGGGCGGACCGCAATCGATGCCGACGCGCAGCAGGTTCACGCGCAGCAGGTTGGCGCGGGACAGGCACCTTTTCGGCGGCTGGTGTAACCTGGTTTCAAGAAAGACTGAACTGTCTCGATCACCTCATCATGAGGAGCGCACTTTGCGCGTCTCGAAGGATGGCCACGGGCCACAGCGTGCATGGCCATCCTTCGAGACGCGTCCTTCGGACGCTCCTCAGGATGAGGTCGGTGGGAAGTCAGGATGAGGTTTGTGGGAAGGAAGCGCCTTGCAAAATGCACTCGCCTCGCCAGGAGGCGCCATCACGTTCCGGCGCTTTCGCCGACCCGCCACGCGGGCACGCCTGGTGCTCACAATCGTCGTGTTCGCGGGCCTGGTATTCGCGGCTTGCGGCGGCGCGGCCCGCGCGCAGGAGGCCGCGCCCTATCCGACACGCCCGGTCGAGATCATCGTGCCGTTCGCCGCGGGTGGCGGCACCGACCTGATCGCGCGGCTGTTGTGCGAAGGGCTGGGCCAGCGGCTCGGGCAATCCTTCGTTGCGGTCAACCGGCCGGGCGCCAACACCAATGTCGGCACCCTCGCGGCAATCCGGTCGAAACCGGACGGCTACACGCTGCTGATGGCGAGCCTCGGGCTCGCCGCCAATCCGTCGCTCTACCGCAAGCTCGGATTCGACCCGCAAGCCGACCTCGCCCCGATCGCGCTGATCGCCAACGTGCCGACCATCCTCGTGGTCAACCCGATGCTGCCGGCCGATACGCTCGGCGACCTCGTCGCCTATATCAAGGCGCGCCCGGGCGAGCTCAATTACGCCTCCTACGGCGTCGGCTCGAGCCCGCACCTCGCCGCCGAGCTGTTCCAGTCGGTCACCGGCACCCGCATGGTTCACGTGCCCTATGGCGGCGGCGGCCCCGCAGCCCTCGGGGTCATCGGCAACACGGTGCAGATGCTGTTCTCCAGCGTCGTTCCCGTGCTCGGCATGGTGCGCGGCGGCAGCGTCAAGCCGATCGCGGTCGCGGCCGGGCAGCGGATCGCTTTGCTGCCGGACGTGCCGACCTTCAAGGAGGGCGGCGTCGACTATGTGACGGGCACCTGGTTCGGCATGCTCGCCCCGGCCAGAACTCCGGCGCCGGTCATTGCCCGCCTTCATGCGGCCATCGACGACATGCTGCGCGATCCTGCGATTCGTGCACGCCTGACCGAGCAGGGCGCCGAGGTCGCCGGCGCCGGACCGGTGGCGTTCGCCGGTTTCCTGCGCGACGAGACCGCGAGATTGTCGGGGGTGATCCGGCAAGCCAATATCCGGCTCGATTGACCGACCACAGGAGAAGTCCGTTGAACGCCCCACCCGACAAGCGGCTGACCGGCCGCATCGCGCCCGAACGCATTCGCATGATGGCGACGCCGCCGCCACCAGCCGGCGCGGTGGAACGCTTCAAGGCGATCGGCGACCCGACCGGCGTGATCTCCGATGCCATGGACGAGCTCGGAATCCCCGCCGGCGTGATCGGAGCGTCCATGCTCAAGCCGACCATCCCGGGTACCACCGTCGTCGGCCCGGCATTGACGCTGCGCAACATCCTGCAGCGCATCGACCCTTTGGAAGGCGCCGCCAACTCCGTCAACCGGATGGCCGAGTTCGAGGCCCATAACCTCGCCACGCCGGGCGACGTGCTGGTGATTCAGGGCGTCTCGGCGATCTCCAACATGGGCGGCATTTCCGCCCAGACCGGGAAGCGCCAGGGCGAAGCGGGCGCCGTCGTCATGGGCGCGATCCGCGACATCGCCCATTCCCGCGCGGTGGGCTATCCGCTGTGGGCGAGCGAGATCAGCCCGGTCACAGGCAAGTGGCGGCTCGAGACCGTCGAGATCAACGGCGCGGTGCAGATCGGCGAGATCCGGGTCGAGCCCGGCGATCTCGTGGTCGCCGACGACACCGGCGTCTGCTTCATCCCCCGCGCCCGCATCCTCGAGGTGCTCGCGCTCGCCGAGCACAAGGCTGCGGCAGAGGACATCCGCTGCAAGGCCATCGACGGCGGCATTCCCGTGCCGGACATCTCGCGCGCGACCTACGGGGAGAAGTAGCGGCGCCTCTCACCTCACTTCGTGACGCGATGGGTGCCGACTCAACGGATCCCTCAAAAGGCATGAACCCAACGACCTCGTCCTGAGAGCTCGTGAATCTACTCGACCTCATGCTGAGGAGCCGTGCGCAGCACGGCGTCTCGAAGCATGGCCAAGGACGCCGCAGCCTGTGGCCGTCCTTCGAGACGCCGTGCTGTGCGCACGGCCCTCAGGACGAGGTCTGAAATCGAGGTCTGAAAAAAGTGTTCTTCTGAAGGGGAGCGCTGATCGTGCGCTCTCAGGCCGGGGCGGGGATCGTCGCCGGCTTGTCCTCGCCGCGACGCCGCGCCGCCTGCACCAGCGGCGGGCAGCGCTTGTCGTCGTAATATTCGACCTGGCAATCGAGGCACTGAAAGCATTCCGCGGTGACGATCCTGCCGGTCTTCTCGATCGCGCGGACCGGGCATGAGCGCTCGCACAGGTGGCAGGGACTGCCGCATTCGGGCCGGCGCTTGAGAAGATCGATGAGATGCAGCCGGTCGAGGGCCGCAAGCACGCCGCCGAGCGGGCACAGGAAGCGGCAATAGGCGCGCTCCGAAAACAAGCCGATCGCCAGCAAGGCGCCCGCATAGAGCACGTAGGGCCACGCCCGGGTGAACTTCGACGTGATCGCCGTCTTGAACGGCTCGATCTCGAGCGAGGTCCCCGATGCATCGATCTGGGTCAACACCAGCACCAGCACCGTCGCCGCCGCGATATACTTGCCCCACCACAGGCGCCGCTCGAGCGCCGCCGGGGGATTCCACTGCGGCACCCGCAGCGCGCGGGACACCTGGCCCAGCAATTCCTGCAGCGCCCCGAACGGGCACAGCCAGCCGCAGAACACGCCGCGTCCGATCAGGATCACCGAGAGCAGCGTATAGGCCGCGATGATGACCATCAGCGGCTCCGCCAGATAAAAGCCGATATCGAAGTGGTTGAACGGCGCCATGACGTAGTTCATCACGTTGACGATCGAGAGCTGCACGCCCGCCGTCCAACCGAGCCAGAACAGCACGATCAAGAGGAAACCGTTTCGCACCAGCCGATGCGCGAGGCGGAAGCGCGCCAGCGTCGCCTGGAACACGAAGATCAGGGTGAGCGCGGACAACAGGACGGCGAGGATCGCCACGTTGACCCGGCTGTCGTGCCAGGCCTCGAGCCACGCGGGGACCGGCGCGACGTCGGCTTCGAACGGCAGCGCAAGATCGCCGTCGGTGCCCACCGTCGGCACCGGGTCCTGGGCGCGGACCTCGCTGCGGGCGTCATCGTGGCTGGTGAGCGCCTGCAGATCGGGAACCGTGTAGTCGGTGCCGAAGGCAACGGTGACCGGGGAATCGCCGACCGTGTTGACCAGCAATTCCAACCGCCACGGCTTGAGGGGGTCGAAGCCCGCATCGACCGGCAGCGCGAACAGGCCGGCGTCCTGCTGGTGGCGAATGCCCTCCGCGAACGGATTGAGAAACTGGTAATCGGCCTGCACGAAGGTGAAGGTCCTGCCGTCCTGGACGACGCGCAGGCGATCGAAACGGCGGCCTTCGGAATCCTGGAAGAATTTCTTGCCGAGGAAATCGTACGGGCCGTTGGACGCGATGAAGATGGCCTGGGCGTCGCTCGGCATCCGCCGCTTGTATTCCTCGAAGTTCACCATGCCCACGAGGTTGCCGCCGATCGCGGCCGGCGTGAACAGAGCGGTGGAGAACTCGATGTAGAGGTCGCCGCTCTTGCCGAGCGGCACATCGAGCTTGGCGCCGGCGGCACCCGCTTCGGCGAGCGCTGCCGCCACCTCACCCGAGGTCACCCGGCGCTGCACCACGGCGCCCGCCGCGACCAGCGTCTCCCACGATTTGCGGGTGAAGCTCTCGACGTCGAGCGCCGGGGCCGCCGGCTGCGCCCGCACGATGCGCGCGCGCAGCACGAGTGCCGCCGTGATGGAGACCGCGGCGCGCATCGCCCGCGTGCTGACGGTGGCGCCGGACACGAAGTCCGGCGGCAGCAGGTTGACGCCGCCGCGCAGCGGGCGGCCGGCTTCGCGGGCGAGAAACGCGTCGAGCAGGCGCTGCCGCTGCGGGTCGTGGGCAATATAGGGCTCGTTGTGGAAAACCACCTTGGCGCCGGTGATGTGGCCGTTGAGATCGACGCCGGCGACCACGTCGAAGGGCGTGGTCGAGTAACCGGGAGCGGCGATGATATCGAGGGTGGAAAACACATAGGCGACGACCTTGTCGCCCTGGTAGACGGCAATCGCCGGCGGCGAGCCTTCCTCGGGTCCGAGCCGTTCGGCCCCAGGCGGATAGACCACCGCCAAGACGGCAGGAGTCAGACGCTCGCGCAGCTTGCCCTTCTCGGCGAGCACCGGGGACGCCCAGGCAAAGGCCATCAAGGTCATGCAGACGCCGATCACCCAGTCGAGCCCGGGGAAGTGTTCGCGCCTGCGCAACGACACAGAGTTCGGCACTCAATTCCCGCGTCCAGAGGAACGACTGATCCAGAAAATCAGGAAACGCGCGTGCAAACAAGGTCGCGTCGTCTCCGGAAACGTCCTGCGTCACGGTGCATAGGCGAGAAAGACTGCGCTTTATTTCGCACTGCGAAAAGTAGTTCCGTTTGAACCAATTTCCGCGACTTTTCGAACATTCCCCTGATCGGTAATCGGCAAATCCGGAGATGATCCTATTCGGCACCGGAGTTTCGCCGCGACATTCGCCGATGGGATTCGCGCTCGTCCGCATGAGCCGACGCGCCGACCTTATTCCTGCTGCACTGCGGAAAAAAAATTTAAAACTGTTTTTTCGATCATAAAACGGCTGGCCTGAAATTTTCAGCCTTCACACAATGTTACGAGACGGAACGAGCGAAAATTCCTCCCTGGAGACTCCCACCGACCTGATCCAGCCGCTTTGGAAAATAATTCTGCGTTGCAAGGTAAAGGCGGTCGAAAGCATTTAGCGGACGCTCATTTTGCAATGAAGTCGCCTGCCTCGGCCACCAATACCTCGTCCAAATTGTTTTGGCGAACGACCGCTCGGCTTTGGCGCGGCCATCGCCAAACAGGCCAAACAGGTATGTGCCGCTCTTGTAAGCACGCAAAAGTACGCGTACCCTGCGACAAAATAACATACGACATATTATGTTGGGAGGCGCGCGATGCTTCGTACCCAATCCCTGGCATTCGCAATCATGCTGGCGGGGGTGGCTCTCCTGCGCACGTCGGATCTGCCGGCGGAAAATTCCGTTGTGGCCGCCGCCCAGCCCTCGACATTTGATCAGCATTTGGTTTGGGGGACGTGGAAAAAATACTGCGATACCTGCCATTTCGGTCCGAAGGCGCGTGCCGGCGTGAACCTGGAGACGCTCGACCTCGCCAACCTCGACAGCAACGGCGCCGTCTGGGAAAAGGTGCTGCGCAAGCTTCGCAGCCACGAGATGCCGCCCGCCGGTGCGCCGCGGCCGGACGCGGCCACCTATAATACGCTCGTCTCTGCGATCGAGGCCGAGCGCGATCGCGTGGCGGAGGTAAAGCCCAATCCCGGACGCCCGACCCTGCATCGCCTCAACCGTGCCGAATACGCCAACGCGATCCGTGATTTGCTGGCGCTCGACATCGATGCCGCGGAACTGCTGCCGGCCGACGACATCGGCTACGGCTTCGATAATATCGGCGACGTGCTGACGGTATCGCCGTCGCTGCTGGAGCGCTATCTCCTGGCAGCGAGCAAGATCAGCCGGCAGGCGGTCGGCGACGTCAACATGCCGGCCACTTTCCAGACCTATACGGTTCCGCACGCGCTCCGGCAGGACGACCGCATGAGCGAGGCGATGCCGATCGGGTCGCGCGGCGGCACCGCCGTTCAGCATACCTTCCCGGTCGATGGCGATTACGAAATCTCGCTCAGCTTGCAGCGCGCGCGGGACGAAAGCGTCCTCGGGCTCGGGCGCGACCGCAAGCTCGACCTGAGGTTCGATGACAAGCGGCTCCAGCTGTTCACCGTCGCTGCAAGCACCAAGGCGAGCCTAGGGTCCGGCGATGATCCCGACGCCGCGCTCAAGGTGCGCCTGCCGGTCAAGGCGGGAACCCATTCGATCGTCGCCGCCTTCGAGAAGGACACGATCCTGCCGGAGGGCATCGTCGTGAAACCGCGCGACGCCCTGACGTTCTTCGAGGGCGTGGGCACGGTTTCGGTGGCCGGCCCCTACAATGTGCAAGGACCGGGCACCACGCCGAGCCGCGAGAAGATCTTCGTCTGCCATCCGACTGCCCAGGCCGAGGAGCAGGCGTGCGCCGAGAAGATCATCGCCGGGATCGCCCACCGCGCCTATCGGCGGCCGGTCACGGCCGACGATCTGCCGCAGCTCGTGGGTCTCTATAAACAGGGTGCGGCGCATGGCGGCTTCGAGTCCGGCATTCGGCTCGCGCTGCAGAAGATCCTGGTGTCGCCGGAGTTCATCTTCCGCGTCGAGCTCGACCCACCCGGCGCGACGCCCGGGTCCGTCCACCGGATCAGCGACATCGAACTCGCCTCCCGCCTCTCGTTCTTCCTGTGGAGCAGCATTCCCGATGATGAACTGCTCGCGGTCGCCGAACGTGGCGGGCTGAGCGACCCGGCCTCGCTCGAGGCGCAGGTCAAGCGCATGATGGCCGATCCGCGTTCGCAGACGCTCGTCAAGAACTTCGCCGGACAGTGGCTGTTCCTGCGCAACGTCTCCGGGATTCAGCCCGACACCACGGCGTTTCCGAATTTCGACGAGAATCTGCGCCAAGCGCTGCAGAAGGAGACCGAACTCGTCATCGAAAGCACGCTGCGTGAAGACCGCAGCGTCGCCGATCTGCTGACGACCGACTACACCTACGTCAATCAGCGTCTGGCCGAGCACTACGGCATCAAGGGTATCTACGGCAGCGAGTTCCGCCGTATTCCCGTCAGCGATCCGAAGCGGCAGGGCCTGCTGGGCCAGGCCAGCATCATGACCGTGACGTCCTATCCGGACCGGACGGCGCCGACGATCCGCGGCAAGTGGGTTCTGGAGCAGCTGCTCGGCACGCCGCCGCCGCCCCCGCCGCCCAACGTTCCGGCCTTGAAGGACGATTCGACCGTCAAGGTGATGACCATGCGCCAGCGCATGGAAGAGCACCGGGCGAGCCCGCAATGCGCGGTCTGCCATCAAATGATGGATCCGCTCGGCTTCGCGCTCGAGAACTTCGACGGCCTCGGCCGCTGGCGCGATGCCGACGGCGAGGAGGGCACCGGTGCGATCGACTCGTCCGGCGTTCTTCCCGACGGCACCACCTTCAACGGCCCGGTCGGCCTGCGCGACGTGCTGGTGAAGAAGCGCGGCCTGTTCGTGGAGACGTTCACCGAGCGGCTGCTGACCTACGCGCTCGGCCGCGGCGTCGAGCAGTATGACCGCCCCGTGGTCCGCAAGATCGTGAGAGAAGCCCAGCCGAGCGATTACCGATGGTCGGCCATCATTCTCGGCATCGTGAAGAGCAAACCGTTCCAGATGATTCAAACGAGAGGAGCTTGACGTGATGGTGATCACCAAAAAGTCCCTGCATCGCCGCACCTTTTTGAAGGGCACCGGTGCCGCGTTCGCCCTCCCCCTGCTCGACGCCATGACGCCGGCATTCGCGACGGCCGCGGCGCGGCCGATCCGTATGGGCTTCGTGGCAGTCCCCAACGGGATCATGAACCTCAACAACGAGTTCGCGCCGAAGGCCGCGGGCGCGCTTGAAATGACCCCGATCCTCGAGCCGCTGGCCGACTTCAAGAGCCGGCTGGTGGTGGCGTCGGGCCTCGACAATCAGCAGGCCGCGGGCCTCAACTTCGAAGTGGCGGGCGACCATCCTCGCGCCTGCACGGCCTGGCTGACCGGCTCGCACGCCCGCATGACCTCGGGCGCCGACATCAAGGCGGGCGTCTCGGTCGACCAGATCGCGGCGAAGGAATTCGGCAAGTACACCCAGCTCGCCTCCATGGAGATCGGCACCGAATTCGGCCGAAATCGTCGGCGCCTGCGAGTCGGCCTACAGCTGCGCCTATTACAATACGATCTCCTGGCGCAATGAGAATACGCCGATGCCGATGGAGAACCGTCCGCGCGCGATCTTCGAGCGCATGTTCGGCGCCGCCGGAACGACCGACCCGAAGGCGCGGATGGTGATTCGCCAGGAAGACCGCAGCATCCTCGACGCCATCAACCAGGACGTCGCGCGACTGCGTGGCAAACTCGGCGGACCCGACCGCGGCAAGATCGACCAGTACCTGGACGCGATCCGCGACGTCGAACGGCGCATCCAGCTCGCCGAGAAGCAGCAGAGCACCGATGGCGGCGATCTACCGGCGCTGGCCGGCCCGGGCGGCGTGCCGGGGGTTTTCTCGGAATACTTCAAGCTGCTCACGGACCTCATGGTGCTCGCGTGGCAGACCGACATGACCCGGGTCATCAGCTTCCAGATGGGCCACGAGATGAGCGGGCGCGCCTATCCGGAAATCGGCTTCGGCGATTCGCATCACTCGGTGACCCACCACCACGGCGACCCCGAGAAAATCGCGAAGACCACCAAGATCAATATCTTCCACACCAAGATGCTGGCCTACTACCTCGACAAGCTGCGCGCGACGCCGGACGGCGACGGCTCGCTGCTCGACCACTCCATGATCCTGTACGGAGCGGCGCTCAGCGACGCCAACCTCCACCTCTATACCGATCTGCCGCTGCTCCTGGTGGCCGGCGGCATCGGCGGGATCAAGGGCGGCCAGCATATTAAATTCCCTGCCCGTACGCCGATGTCCAACATGCTTCTCACCATGCTGGACAAGGCCAATGTCCCACCGGTGGACAGGCTGGGCGACAGCACCGGCAGACTCGACCTCACCACGGCGGCGCCCAAGTCGGCGGACGGCGCTCCACAGCGCAAAACGCTGTGAAGTCTCGGTCCCTCCGCCACCGTCGCCGGATATCGCCCGGCGACAGAGCGGCGGGCGCACTCCCGCCAAAGGTGCGTGGCCGGGTGATCCCGGCCACGGCACGCGAAACGGACCGAATCCGAGCCGAAACCGCAACTCCGAAATCGCAAACGAAAATTGCTCCGAACCGGAGGACCATCATGAACATCAGGGCAACGTTACTGGCGGGAGTGCTGGGCTTGCCGTTCCTTGCGGGCGCCTCCCTTGCCGCCGACACCGGCCGTCTATCGCTGCCGGAGGCGGCGAGGTCCGGGAATCGCGATGCCGTGCGTGCGCTGCTGTCGGAGGCCGCCAAAGAGGACTTGGCCGGCCCGGTCGGCACATCCGCACTCTTGGCGGCCGCAGCCCGCAGCGACGCGGAAATGACCGAACTGCTGCTGCGCGCCGGGGCCGACCCTAAAGCCGCCAATGAATATGGCGCGACGGCGCTCTATGCGGCCGCGGCCAACAAGGACCCGGCGGTGACCGCCAAGTTGCTTGCCGCCGGCGCCGACCCCGACAAGGCGCTCGACTCCGGCGAAACGCCGCTGATGCTCGCCGCCCGCGACGGCAACCTCGCGACCGTGCGGGCGCTGCTGGAAGCCGGGGCCGATCCCAACGCCCACGAAAGAAATGGCGGTCAGACCGCCCTGATGTGGGCCGCCGCGGAGAAGCATCCCGCGGTCATCGAGGAATTGGTTCGTCACAAGGCCGATGTGAACGCCGGCTCCAAGAACGGGTCCACCCCGTTGATGTTCGCCGCCCAAGGTGACGCCAAGTCGGCGGGCATTCTTCTGGCCGCCGGCGCAAACCCGAACGCTCACGCGCCCGACACCGGCCTCACCGCGCTGATCATCGCGAGCACCATGGGCAAGATCGACGTCGTCAAGGTGCTGCTCGACAACGGCGCCGACCCGAACGCCAAGGACGACAACAGCTTCACGCCCCTGCACGCAGCGGTGCGGGACAATGATTACGGCGAGGACCACGTCACCAAGGCGATGGGCGCGCAGATCGTGAAGCTGCTGCTTGCTCACGGTGCCGATCCCAATGCCCGCCTGCACCAGGAAAAGCCAACCATCAAGACCGCCACTGAAGTCAGCCTGCAGGGCGCGACGCCGCTGATGCTCGCCGCGGAGGTCAACAATTTCGAGGCGATCAAGACCCTGGTGGAGGGCGGTGCCGACCCGCGCATCGCCACCGCGCAGGGCACCACGGCACTGATCCTGGCTTCAGGGGCCGGTACCGACGTGCAGAGGACGCGCACGCTCGAGGAGCGGGCGACTGCCCTCGAGACGGCGAAGTTCCTGGTCGAGCATGGCGTCGATGTGAATGCGGCCGGGCAGTTCGGTTGGACGGCGCTGCATTCGGCCACCTATCAGGGGCTCAATCCCGTCATCGAGTATCTGGTCGGTAAGGGCGCGAAGATCGACGCCTTCGACAAGCTCGGCCAAACGCCGCTGAGCATCTCGCTCTCCGTCCTCACCAAGGACGCCGGCGCAAAGCGTCTGCAGATCCCGCGCCGCTACCGACGCGAGACGGCCGAGCTACTTCTCAAGCTGGGCGCCACGCCGCTCGCCAAGTCCGGCGTGGTGATCGTGCTCCAGCGCAACGGAGACCTCGCCGACGCCGTCGGAGAATAACGGAGCCACGAACGGTCTCGGTCGCACCGGAGCCGCGGCAGTTTCCCTCTCCCTCGCACGGGGCCCGTGCGGGGGAGAGACTTCGGCGGCGCTTTGTGCGAGCCCGGTCCATCCCGGTCGCCGACCGTAACCGGCGAGCTCCCCGTCTCGACTCGCTCGCCCCCATCTTGACTCGCTCGTCCGCAACTGACGTGCGCAGTTCGTAACCGGCAAGCTCAGTTCGTAACTGGCGAGCTCGGCTCGTCATTCTCGCGCTCACCGTGACGACGCGCGCAGAGCGCTTCGCGATCCCGGACCTCAAAGATCAGCACGCGGCCGGTGCCCATTCCCTCGGGCCACGGGGCCGCGCCCCGTGCCCGGAGTTCGCGTTGCTGCCTCAGCCGGTCGGCAGCGCGCCGAGATAAGCGGTCAACCGTGCCGCGACGAGGACGCCGCACCACACCAGGACCGTGGGAACGACGAACTTGATCGTTCCCGGTGACACCCCCGTGGCATCCCAGACTTCGGCCTGACGCCTGAGCAGGCGATAGAACGACACCAGCAGCCCGAACCCGACGATCACGAACGTGATCTTCAGGATGAAGGCGGTGTCTTCGACGTATCGCGTCGGCTTGGTGAGCCACAGGACGAGGCCGCTGAGGCATTCGATCGCGAACGCCACCCAGATCACGGGAAACAGCCGGCTCAAAGACGCATAGGGAATCGTCTCGAACAACCCGAGCATCCTGAGGGCGATGATGAGGACGAAACCGATGACGAGCGCGGTTCCGAGCACGTGGATCGTCAGCGCCACCGGCCAGCCCCACAGGGATTCCCGAACCCAGGCGGAAAACGGCGAATTTTCGAGCGACGCAAGCATGGCTTCATCCTCCCACTTTCATTCGTTCGATCGAACGTGAACCGGTCATCGGCCCGAACGGCTCACGTCTCTGTTGGCCTGGTAGAGAACGAGCAGGGCCATGCCGAGTACGCAGGCGTTGACGGCGACGACGGCCACCACGACCTGGAATTCGTTCATGGCGTCTCCTGCCGGTCAGAGGTAATTGAGCAGCCGTCCGCAAACGATCACGCCGGTCCAGGCGAGCAGAACCACGGCCGCGACCCACTTCGCCACCATCGGTGCGTCCTCCCCGGCCTTGAGATTCCACAACCGGTCGGACAGCGAGAAGTACAGCACCGCCGCCGCGCCGATGGTGATGAAGGCGAGCTTCGGCGCGAAGGTGTAGTCGTTGACCACGTAGCGGTAGCTGTCGGCGAGCATCATGAGCATCCCCGACAGCACGTTCATCAGCACGCCGACGAAGCCGAGAAGCAACAGCCGGTGCACAGATGCGAAGGAAACCGATTTCCAGAACCCGAGCACGCGGAGCACGACGGCGAATACCGACCCGAAGATCAGGCAATATCCGAAGAAGTGGACGACCTGCCAGGGGATGAACCAGACCACGTTGTTCATCAAAGTTTCGAGATCGGCGGAGATACCCGCCGCCGGACCGGTCGGCACGGCTTCGGAAGCGACGCGAATCTCGGGGTGATTGATCTGGCCGCCGCGGTGCCCGGTTTCGACCATGACACCGAGGGTAACCACCGCAAACAGCAGAACGAGAGTCATCGCGGGCTTGGAAAACCGGCCGAAATACCGGTAGCGCCACAGGTCGATCCAGGCGGCAGCGCCGGTAAACCCCATTCCAATCAGTGTCCACAGCGCCATGTCGCGATGGGCGTTGATGACGGACTTGGAGATCTCCGGCACTGCCGGTTGGGTCAGCGCCCACATGGTGGCGGTTCCCGTCACGTAGGTCGGAATACCGACGACGCTGCAGATGACGAAAAGAACTAGGCTCGCCTGCTTCATGCCGTCGTTCTTCGTCACCAGGGCGGTCACGAAAAACACCAGAGCGAACACATAGCCCACGGTCGGGACGTGATTGAGGATCATATGGACGTGCGCCCACGCCGGCGGGGTCGAAACGTCGGGAATAACGACGGTCGTCTGCAACTCGCGGTGAGCGATCTCCCACCCGCCGGCCACGACCATGAGGCCCAGCGACACCAGCGCCAGCCCCAGGACGAGACGCAACGCGCCGCGGGACGCCATCCCCGTGCGGCCGGAGCGCAACAGCTCGATCCAGGCGGCAGCGCCGGTGATGACCAGCGCAACGAGCGCAGCGATCCCCCATGTGTAATGGGTGTTCAAGGCCGCTCGCGGAAGCTTCGGATTTGCCGTCAATGTCGCCATCGCGCCCTGGCCGCTGAGATAGGTCGGAATTGCCAACAGCGCCAGGAGCCCGAACAGGACGAGGCAGGTGCGCTTCATACCGGTATTTTCCGTCGCCAGTCCGGCGATATAGAAACCCAGCAGAAACAGAAGCCCAAAAGAGGGGAAGGCGGTGACCAGCATATGCAAATGCGACCACGACTGGGGAATGATGTGCATAAACGTCCTCCCTGCCCCGCGATGATTTTTCGCGGTACATTGTTTTTGGTGCGTTTCCTGTATCCACGCTTCCCGGCCGTTCCCGAGAGGTGGTCTTCCCCGCGACAATTTATCCCAGGAATTCCGGTAAAACCACTTTTTTAAAATATAATCGCCATTGCGCCAGCCGCGCAGCCGTCATGCGCCGGGCAGCGCAGGGGCCGCGCTGCCCGGCGGCGGACCGGGCGCCCGGGCCTCGTGGGGTGGAAACGGAATCTTGATCCCGGCGAGGCCGAAGCGTCGCAGCACGTCGATGCGCAACTCGGTTCCGACCGACATCGCCTGCTCCACATTGGCGATCAGGCAGCGCAATTCGAAATCGAGGCCGATGTCGCCGATGCCGGTCAGGAAAGCCGACGGCGCGGGCGCGCGCAAAACCTGCGGATGGTCCGCGCCGCAGGAGAGCAGGAGGTCGCGGACCTTCTCGGCGTCGCTGTCGAAGCTGACCTTCACCTTGATCAGGACGCGTCCCATGGTGTTGCCGTGGGTCCAGTTCTTCACCACGCCGGTGATGAAATCCTGGTTCGGGATGATGACGCTCGCGCGGTCGAAGGTTTCGATCTCGGTGGCGCGCACGCTGATGCGCCGCACCCATCCCTCCTCGTTCTTGACCACCACCCAGTCGCCGACCCGGATCGGCCGCTCGGCGAGCAGGATGAGCCCGCACACGAAGTTCGACACCACCGATTGCAGGCCGAAGCCGATGCCCACGGAGAGCGCGCCGGCGATCAGCGCGATTTTCTGCAGATCGATCCCGAGGGCGCCGAGCGCCAGCGCCAGCACGGCCACCAGGGCGGAATATCCGGTCAGCGCCGCGATGGAATTCTGCAGCCCCGCATCGAGCCTGGTGCGCGGCAGGAACTGGGTCTCGAGCCAGCGCTGCGCGGAGCGTACGGCCAGCAGTCCGATCAGCAGGATCGCCAGCGCCGCGAGCATGTTCGCGGGCGCGATGTTGAGGTCGCCGACGGCCACGTCCCAGCGCGAGATCTGGAACACGTTGAAGATATCGTCGGCGAACAGGCCGGAATAGCCGACCAGCAGCAGCACCGCGATGATGATCAGGATGAGCCGCACCAGCGCCGAAACGAGCGCGGTGATGAGATCGAGGGCGTTGGGCGACACCCCCAGCAGCGCCGCGATCCGGCGGCCGCGGGGAGTGTCGGATGCGAGCACCTCGGTGGTCATGGAATCGACGAAGACGAGCGCGATGGCGAGCGCCCCGCTGATCGCCAATACGGCGAGCAGCCGCACCGACAGGAAGGCGGCAAAGCCGACATAGCCGCCTGCCAGCGCGACCGCCACCGTCGCGGCGATCGGCCACAGGACGATCCTCAGCCACGGCAGACTGGTGTTGGCCGCACCCGCTTCGGCGGCACGGAAGGAGGACTTGGCGGAACGCCACAGCAGATGCAGCACGATGACGAGAAACGATGCCGCGAACAGGGCCCAGGTCGCGATCACCGGCGCCAGTGGTGCACCGGAAGAACGGTGCAGGGCATTGATGAACAGCGCGGCACCGAGCACCCCGGCCCCCCAGCTGAGGTGAGCCGCGTAGCTTTCGGCGACCTGATCGGCCCACGGGAACAGCCGGCGGGCGCTCTGGCCGGGGGCGAACAGGGCGACGGCGACCCCGCGACCGAGGCCGGCGACCGCCAGCGCAATGGCGAGCCCGAAACCGAGATCGGCGGCCGGCTGCGGCATCAGCCGGTAGTCCCGCAGCACCATCACGGACACCACCGTCAGGCCGGGCGCGGCGATCGCATGCGCCGCGAGGATGACGAGAGCCCGGAGGGCCTTGTCGAAACGCCGCGGTGCGGGCCCCGACGTCAGCCGGCGGATCCAAATCACGGCAAACCATGTGACGACGGCGATCGCGAACAGCGTAGCGAAGGCCGCCAGCACGCTGCTCGGGTCGTAGGTGGCGCGGGCGACGACCGACCACGACCTCAGGATGGCGCCGACGGTGCGCGTCTCGGCCGGCACCGCGGCGAGCGCGCCGAGCCAGAAGCCGGGGTCGAACAGATTGGCGCTGTGGGCGAACAGGCGGTCGGCAAAGAGCTGCCGGCGCCGTGCATTGATGCCGTCTGAAAGCTCGTCGGTCCGTGCCCCGAGCAGGCGCGCCTGTTTCAACGCGCCGTCGACCTCGGACTGGTCGGCGGCGAGCCGCGAACGCTCCGCCGCGATCGTCGCGTCCTCGGGGGCTCCCCCGCTCGGGACGGTGCCGAGCTGCACCAGGCGGTCGGTAACCAGCTTGAGGCGGGGCTCGAGCGCAGCCACCTGGTCGCGGATCCGGTCGCGCAGCGGCGTCAGACGCTGACGGAGCGCGACGAGGTCGTCCTCGGACCGCGAGGCGTCGGCGAAGCCGTGAGCAATGTCATCGACCTCGGCCTTGATGGCCTCGAGGTCCGCGCCCGGCGGCCGTTCCGCCGGAACGGGCGCCGCTGCCGCAGGCACGGCCGTCGGCTGGGTGGCGGTGGCCGGCGTCGCAGAGGTTCCGGGTGATGCCGAAGGACTGGGCGATGCCGAAGAACCGGGTGATGCCGAAGGACTTGGCGGTGCCGAAGGACTTGGCGGTGCCGAAGTCCCGGGTAACACGGGCGAGGCAGGGGATGCCGGAGACGCCGGAGCCTGAGCCGGAGCGTTCTGCGCCGCGGCTGACGAGACGGCAACGGCGCACGCTGCCGCGACGGCCAAGGCGCGGTAAAACGGACGAAGGCGAAGGAAGCGGGGGCGAAAGGAGGGGCGAAGCATGGCGAACCTTAGCAGGCAAAGCAGCCGGAATGGCAGGGTGAAACGGCTTCGTCCCTGCTGCCGACCGGGGTCCCCGCGCCCATGCTTTCCGCGCGGGCAAGATATGCGCAGCGGCGCAAGGGTCCGACGTATGCCAAAACGGTGCATCCCGCGGCAATGTGCATGCAGGGCCCGCAGCCTGGGGGACTTTTGACGCCCGCATGATGTGTGTATGAAGCACGCAGCCGGCCGAGAACATCGCCGGCCCACAAGGGTTGTGGCAGATGACGGTTTCCAAAATGAAGGTCCGCGACGGCACCGAGCTCGCCTACGAAATTCGCGGACGCGTCCAGAATTCCGCGCCGATCGTTCTCATCCATTCGCTGGCGATGGATCTCACGTTCTGGAACGCGGTGACTCCCCTGCTCGCGGACCAGACGGCGGTCCTGGTCTATGACTGCCGCGGCCACGGCCGGTCCGACAAGCCGCCCGGTCCGTACCGGGTCGAAGGCTTCGCCGACGACCTCGCCGACCTTCTCGACCATGTGGGCTGGCGCTCGGCGATCGTCGCCGGAGCATCGATGGGCGGCTGCGTCACCCTCGCCTTCGCCGCCGCCTATCCGCAGCGGGCCGCCGGGCTCGGCCTGTTCGACACCACCGCCTGGTACAATGCTCCCGACAAGTGGGAAGAGCGGGCGCACACCGCCGAGTCCAAGGGCCTCGCGGCGCTGCTCGAGTTCCAGACCACCCGCTGGTTCACCGACGCGTTTCGGGCGAGCCACCAGGACGTGCTCGACCACTGCGTGGCGGTCTTCACCGCCAACGGGGCCGAAAACTACGCCAAGACCTGCCGCATGCTCGGCGCCTGCAACATGACCGCGGCGCTGCCCCGCCTGAAGATGCCGACGCGCATCGTGGTCGGCGACGAGGATTATGCGACCCCGGTCGCGATGTCGCAGACGCTTCATAGCGGCATCGCCGGCTCCAATCTTACTGTCATCCCCAACGCGCGCCATCTCACGCCGCTCGAATGCCCCCGTGAGATCGCCGCCGAGCTGGAAAGGCTTCTCGAAATGGTGCCGGCACAATGATCGTCAGCGGCGAGATCACGATACCGGCGCCCCGCGAGACGGTGTTCGGCGCGATGCAGAACGCTCCGTTCTTCGCGTCCTGCGTCGAGGGCGTTCACGATCTCAAGGAGGTCGATGCCACCCACTATGACGCGGTGCTCGATACCAAAGTCGCTTTCATGAAGTTCAGCTTCAAGGTGAGCGTCGAAATGACGAAGATCAGCCCGCCGGATCGAATCGAAGCGAAGGTCGAAGGCGCCCCGATCGGCGTGGTCGGCCGGTTCACCGCCGTGGCCACGACCGACTTCAGCGAGGCCGGCGACGAAACGGTCGTCAAATATTCCATCGATGCCAACATCACCGGAAAGCTCGGCAGCATGGGCCAGCCGGTGCTCAAAGCGAAGGCCAAGGAAATGGAAAAAGGCTTTGTCGCGAAGATGCGGGCGGCGTTCGCCGCCGGCGGCCCGGGGGCAGCAGCGTGATCCCGTTCGAGCTCGCGGAGCCGGGCACGCTCGACGAAGCGCTCGCCCTGCTCGATCCTGACGACGCCTCGGTGCGGCCGCTCGGCGGCGGCACCGCCTTGATGCTGATGATGAAGGCCGGCGTGTTCCAGCCGACCCGTCTCGTCAGCCTGCGCAAGATCAAGGCGCTGCGCCGGATCGCGGTCGGCTCCGACGGCTCCCTCGTCATCGGTGCGCTGACGCCGCTGTCCGACGTCGAGCACTCCGCCGAGGTGGGCAAGCACGCCGCAGTCGTGGTGCGCACGATGCGCCGGCTGTCCAACGTGCGGGTCCGCAATGTCGCCACCATCGGCGGAAATCTCGCCCATGGCGATCCGCACATGGACCTGCCGCCGGTGATGATGGCGCTCGACGCGACGATCGTCGTTTCCGGGCGCGGCGGCGAGCGCATCCTCCCGGTCGAGGACCTGTTCGCCGGCTATTACGAGACGGTGCTCAAGCCGGGCGAGATCATCACCGAACTGCGCGTTCCGGCCCAGGGCAGCCGCCGGGCCGCCTATCTCAAGGTCACCACCGGGGCCGCCGACGACTGGCCGGCGCTCGGGGTCGCCGTCTCGTTGCGGCCCGACGGCAAGACGATGCGCGACGTCCGCGTCGTGGTGAGCGCAGCGACCGAGAAGGCGATCCGTCTCAAGAGCGTCGAAGCAATTCTCTCCGGGGCGAGCATCGACGAGGCCGTGCTGGTTCGGGCCGGGGATGCGGCAGCCGAAGAAGCGGAGACGGTCTCCGACGTGCGCGGATCGGCCCCCTACAAACGTGAGTTGGTGCGCGTCTATGTGCGCCGGGCCGTGCGCCGGGCCCTCGACGGCGAGACTGAAGGAGCGAGCCACTGATGGCGACGACGATGACAGCCCCGACGACCGTTTCCGGCGGCCAGGTCGGCCGCTCGCCGCCGCGGCTCGAAGCTCGCGAGAAGGTGACCGGACGGGCGGAGTACACCCACAACCTGCGGCTTCCGGGCATGCTGTTCGGCAAGATCTTCCGCTCGACCGTCGCCCACGGCCGCATCCGCTCGATCGACACCAGCGCCGCCGAGGCGGTGCCCGGCGTCTACCGGGTGGTCACCTCGCAGGACGTGCGCAAGGTCATCCCGCACCCGTATTACGGCCCGGCCTTTCACGACCAGCCGATCCTCGCGATCGACAAGGTGCATTACGTCGGCGAGCCGGTCGCGGTGGTGCTGGCGGAAGATCCCCATGTCGCCGATCAGGCGGCGTCGCTGATCGTCGCCGAGTATGACGAGCTCCCCGCGGTGTTCGACGAGGTCGAGGCGGCGCAAAACAAGATCCTGGTGCATGACGAGCTCAAGCCCGCCGGCACCTTTGCCGATCTCAAGCACCTCAAGGGCGCCAAGGGCACCAACATCGCGCTCGATTATCAGATGCGCGCCGGCAACGTCGACAAGGCGTTCGCCGAAGCCGCCGAGGTGTTCGAGCACGAGTTCCGCACCCAGAAGGTGCTTCACCTCCCGTTCGAGCCGTTCGTCTCCATCGCCGATTTCCGCGACACCCGCCTGACCCTCTACACCGCCTCGCAGGGCCCGTCCTTCGTGCGGATCGAGATCGCGCGCCTGCTCGGCTGGCCGGAGAACCGGGTCCGCGTCAAGGTGCCGTTCCTCGGCGGCGGCTATGGCGCCAAGCTCTACATCAAGCTGGAGGCGCTGGTCACCGCGCTGTCGATGATCGCGAAGCGGCCGGTGAAAGTGTCGCTGCCGTTCGAGGAGATGTTCTACACCATCACCCGGCACCCCACCACGTTCCGCATCAAGAGCGCGGTCGACGCCGAGGGCCGCCTCACGGCGCGACGGTGCGAGGTGTACTGGAACGGCGGCGCCTATGCCGATATCGGCCCGCGCGTGGCGCAGAAGTCGGGTTTCACGGCCGCTGGCCCCTACCAGATCGACAAACGTGTCGATCAATTCCTATGCGCTCTACACCAATCAGCCGCCGTCCGGCGCGCTGCGGGGGTTCGGCATTCCGCAACTGGTGTGGGCCTATGAATGCCACACCGACATGATCGCGCGGGCGCTCAAGCATCGATCCGCTGGAATTCCGCCGCCGCAATCTCATGCACGAAGGCGGAAAGCACACCACCGGCACGCCCATCAAGGATGCGATGGTCGAGAAGGTGCTGGAGCGGATCGCCGAGCGGATGAACTGGTCGAAGCCGTTCGACCGTGGCGAGGGGCCGGTGAAGCGCGGCCGCGGCCTCGCCATCGCCATCAAGGCGGTGATCGCGCCGACCACCTCGGTCGCCATCGTCAACGTCAATGCCGATGGTAGCACCACGCTCTATTGCGGCACCATCGACATGGGCCAGGGCTCCGACACCGCCATGGCGCAAATGGTGGGGGAGGTTCTCAACATTCCGGCCGAATCCGTGAACGTGGTGCCGCGCGACACCGACGTGACCCCCTATGACATGGGCACCCTCGGCTCGCGCTCGCTGTTCCACATGGGCCATGCGGTCCGTCTCGCCGCCGAGGAGGCCCGCGACAAGATCGCGGCGATGGCGCGCGATCTCGGGCTGCCGGACGGCACCAACTACTCCGTCGCCGACCTGTTCCAAAAGAAATACGGCATGCAGGCCGGCAACATCGTCGGCACCGGCGTCTACAAGCCCGACTATATCCCGCCGCAGCCCGGCACCGGTCTCACCACCAACGTGACGCCGTTCTGGATGGTCGCGGGCGCCGGCACCGAGGTCGAGGTCGACACCGAAACCGGCCATGTCCGCATCGCCAAGCTGGTCAACATCTGCGACTGCGGCAAGCCGATCAACCCGAAGATCTGCGAGACCCAGATTTCCGGCGCGGCGATGATGCAGCTCGGCTTCACGATGTTCGAGAAGATGCAGTTCGACGGCGGGCAGGTCACCAATGCTTCGCTGGCGGACTACAAGATCCCGGGCATCCACGACCTACCGTCGGTGATGGTGAACGAGACGGTCGAGGGCTACCAGTCGAACGGCCCGTTCGGCGGCAAAGGCGTCGGCGAGGTGGCGACCTTCTGCGTGTCGCCCGCGATCGGCAACGCCATCGACGACGCCGTCGGCGTGCGGCTGACGGAGCTGCCGCTCAACCCGGAAGCCGTGTTGCGGGCGCTCCGGGCCAAGGCGAACCGGCCGATCGGAGACGCGTAATGGACGGAATCATCCAACGCCTCCGAAGGACGGGCCACCGCCCTCTCCCGCTTGTGGGGACGGGAGCGACCGCACCTCGTTCAAACCGTTATTTTCGATGGACCTCCAGATGACCGCCACCAGGACCATTTCCTTTACGCTCAACGGCGAGGCCGTGACGGCGGCGATCGAGGCGCATCACACGCTGCTCGAGGTCATCCGCAATTCGTTCAGCCTGTTCGGCGCCCGGGAAAGCTGCGGACAGGGCCTGTGCGGCTGCTGCACCGTCATCGTGGACGGGCGCCCCGTCTCGGGCTGCCTCTATCTCGCGGCGTTCGCCGACGGCACCCGGGTCGAGACGGTCGAATCGCTCGACCAGTCGGGCTCGCTCGATCCGGTCCAGGAGGCTTTCATCGAGCAGGGCGCATTCCAATGCGGCTTCTGCACGCCCGGATTTGTGCTTATGGTCAAGCAACTGCTCGACGCGCATCCCGATCCCGACGAGGACCGCATCCGCGACTATCTGGCCGGGAACCTGTGCCGCTGCGCCGCGTATCCGGAGATCATCCAGGCGGTGAAATCCGCGGCGCGAAAAAGACAGGCCGCCGGCCAAGACACGAGCAGCCGGGCCGGCTGAACGCGGGGTTTTCAAGGGAGAGCGACATGTCGCAGGCCATCACCACAGAAGAAGTGCCGTGGTATCGCCTGCTCAACCGCAGCCAGTGGAACACGCTGATCGCGTCCAACCTCGGCTGGATGTTCGACGGCTACGAGACCTTCGCCCTCGTCATGTCGGTCGGCGCTGCGCTGCGCCAGTTGCTCGAGCCGTCGCAATACCCGGAGATCCCCGTCTATGCCGGGACCCTGATCGCCGTGACCCTGCTCGGCTGGGGCATCGGCGGTTTGATCGGCGGCGTGCTGGCCGACTATCTCGGGCGCAAGCGGACGATGATGATCGCCATCATCGGCTATTCGGTCATGACCGGGCTCAGCGCCTTCGCCTGGGACTGGGTTTCGTTCGCCGTGCTGCGCTTCCTGGTCGGGCTTGCGATCGGTTCGGAATGGGTCACCGGGACCTCGATCGTCGCCGAGCTGTGGCCGGACAAGGCACGCGGCCGCGGCGTCGGCCTGATGCAGTGTGGGCTCGGCATCGGGTTCTTCCTTGCCTCGTTCGCCTGGCTGTTCGTCGGCGCGATGGGGCCGAACGCCTGGCGCTACATGTTTTTGATCGGCGTCCTACCGGCGCTGCTGACGCTGTGGGTCCGGCGCGCGATACCGGAATCGGAGCGCTGGGAGCGCGTCAACGACCAGCGACAGGCCGCCATCGAGCGCAAACGCAGCGGTGCGTCGCTCGGCGCCCAGGACGAGGCGCTGGCGCGCTTCACCGTCGCCGACCTGTTCACCGAGCCGGAGACCCGGCGGCGCGTGCTGCTGTGCTTCGTGATGTCGCTCGCCACCACGTTTGCGTTCTGGGGCATCTCGGCCTGGATCCCGCCCTATGTCGGCAGCTATGCCGCCAAGATGGGGCTGTCGAACCAGGAATGGCAAAGCTACGCGGGCATGGCGCTCAACGGCTTTGCCGTGTTGGGTTATGCCGGATTTGGCTTCCTCGCCGACGCCTATGGCCGCAAGCCGGTGACGATCTTCTACGTCGTGGCTTCGCTGCTGAGCGTCGCGATGCTGTTCCTGTGGGCCCACGACCTCACCTTCATGCTGATCGGGGCCGCGCTGTGCGGCATCTTCGTGTCCGGTCAGTACACCTGGATGGCGGCGTGGCTGCCTGAGCTGTTTCCGACCCGGATGCGGGCGACCGCCGCCGGCTTCGTGTTCAACAGCCCGCGATTGATCGCGTGGACCGGGCCGCTGATCTCCGGCTGGCTCATTTCCCATGCCGGCGGCTTCAGCCAGGCGGCAATCGCGATCTCGATGATCTATATCCTGAGCCTCGCGGCGGCGCCCTTCCTGCCGGAAACCCACGGCAAGCCCCTGCCGGCGTAGCGGCGGGCGCGGCTTACATGGGCTTGAAAGCGCCATCGAGCTCGACGTCGATCAGCAGTGGCGCATTCGACTTGATACCCTGCGCGATCAGGTCCGTCGCGTCATGCACGGACTTGGCGTGCTCCGCGGCGACGCCGAGCGAGCGGGCGAGGCCGACGAAATCGATCGGCGGATCGGTGAGTTCCATGCCGACATAGGTGTCGACCTGCTCGGCATGGCCGCGCAGCGCCAGCAGCCGCTGCTTGAGAATGCGGTACGACCGGTTGTTGAGGATGACGAACACCACGCCGATGCGGTCATGGGCCGCCGTCCACAGCGCCTGGCAGGTGTACATGGCGCTGCCGTCGCCGACCAGCGCCACCACCGGCCGGTGCGGCAATGCGAGCTTGATGCCGATCGCAGCCGGAATCCCCCAGCCGATACCGCCGCCGCGCAGCCCGAAATAGCTCTGCGGGTCGTCGCTGCGGATCAGCGAGCGGATGCCGGGCGCCGACGACAGCACCTCCTCGATCACCACGGCGTCCCTGGGCAGCATGTCGCCGACGGCATCGAGCAGCGCCAGCGCCTGCACCGGCGACTTGCCGGCAAGTGATTTCGCCCTGGCCTTGAGGGCATTGCGCTCGGCGAGCGTGGCGTCGCACGCGGTCTTGAAGCGGTCGCGGGCCGCACCGCGCGCGCCGCTCGTCATCGCGGCCTCGACCGCGGCGGTCAGCTCCGGCAGCGTGGCCTTGGGATCGCCGAGGATCGCGACCTCGGCCGGGTAGTTCTTTCCGATCTCCCAGGGATCGGTGTCGAGATGGATGATCGGCATCCCCGGCGGCATCGGGTCGACCTCGGAGGGAAGCGACAGCGTGAACAGGTCACCGCCGACCGAGAACAGGAGATCGTACTGGTCGAGCACCTGCCGCACCGCGGCCTGGGTGCGCAGCGTCGCGCCGCGAAACAGCGGATGCGATGCCGGGAACGAGGCCGTGCTCGGCACGAATTCGGTGTAGACCGGCGCGCCGATGAGCTCGGCGAGCGCAACCAGCTCGGCGTGGGCGCGGCTCTGCGCGACCGCGTCGCCGGCGATGATCACCGGACGCTTGGCCTTGGCGAGCAAGGCGCCGGCGGCGGCGATGGCCGCGGCGTCGCCGCGCAGCCGCGGCGCCACCCGCGTCGGCGTCATCAGGTCGAGGTCGGCCTCGGCCTTGAGAATGTCGCCCGGAAGCGACAGGAACACCGGCCCGGTCGGAGGCGCCAGCGCGGTCTTGGCGGCGCGATGCACCAGCCGCGGCAGGTCGGCGAGGCGATGCACCTCGGCGGCCCATTTCACGAAGGGGCGCGCCAGCGTCGTCAGGTCGGCCGAAAGCACCGGCTCCGTGACGAGATATTCGAGGTCCTGCTGGCCGGCCGTGATCAGGATCGGCGACGCCGCCTTCGACCGCGTCGTAGAGCATGCCCATGGCGTTGCCGAGCCCGGGCGCGACATGAAGGTTGAGCACCGCGAGCTTGCCCGATGCCTGGGCATAGCCGTCGGCCATCGCCATCAGGGCGGCCTCCTGCAGGCCGAGCACGTAGCTTGATGTCGCGCTCGACGGCGAAGGCATCCATCAGCGGCAGCTCGGTGGTGCCGGGATTTCCGAACACCATCTCGACGCCTTCCTGTCGCAACAGGTCGAGGAAGGCGCGCTTTCCGGACATCACGGGCAAGGCCAGCTCCACACGTTCACGGCCGGGAATGCGAGGGAATTCCCGAAAGGGCCGGCACGATAGCGATTTTCATGCGGGCTCGAAAGCGGGCGTATCCTCGTGTCCGGGCGCCATCGCCTCCCGCCCTTGGTCGAAACGAACGCCTGCGGGCAGCGGCCTACGGCGCTTCCGGCGTGTGGACGTGCTCCGGACGGACGCCGATCGCGATCACCAGCCCCGGGATGCGCTGCAACACCGGAAACCATTGGGTGAGCTTCACCACGAAAGGCGGCGTCGGCTGCGTGGTGCCGGCGAGCACCGGGCTGACCACGCGGTTCTGGATGAAGACCTGCAGCCGCTGGGTCACCTTTGCCGGCCACTCGCGGCGCTGCTGGACCTTCCTCAGGTCTGCGGTGGTGACCGCGTGGCTGCGCAGCGGCTGGTAGAGAATGTTGGCCGCCGCCACCGCGTCTTGGATGGCGATGTTGACGCCGACGCCACCGATCGGCGACATCGCATGGGCCGCGTCGCCGATGCAAAGAAGGCCCGGGCGATACCATTTCTCGAGGCGATCGACCGCGACCGTGAGCAGCTTGACGTCGTTCCAGCTGTCGAGCTCGTCGACCCGGCTGCCGAGCCACGGCGACAGTTCGAGGATGATATGACGGAAGCCGTCGATGGGCTGCTTCATCAACGTGTCGGCAGAGCCCTTGGGAATCACGTAGGCGCACTGCCAGTAGTCGCCGCGGTCGAGCATGATGAAGAACCGGCCGGCCTCGATATGGCCGAACGCATCAGAAGGGTCGCCGGGATTTCGCGACAGGCGCATCCACAACACGTCCATGGGCGCGCCGATATCCTCCACCTTGAAACCGGCCCGCTCACGCAAGGTCGAATGACGGCCGTCCGCCGCCACCACGAGCTCGGCACGAATCTCCACCGCGGCGCCGTCGTGCAGCGCGCGCACCCCGGCGACCCGCTCGCCCTCGTAGACGAGGTCGGTCGCCTCCGTCTTCATCATCAGGTGAAAGCCCGGATAGCGCTTTCCGTGCGCGGCGAGGAAGTTCAGGAAGTCCCATTGCGGCATGAAGGCGATGAATTTGCAGGCCGTCGGCAGGTGCCTGAGGTCGACGAGTTGCACCCGGGTCGCGCCGATCTGCGCGACGAGCCGGTCGACCTTGTGGTGCGGCTGCGTCAGGAATTCGTCGAGCAGCCCCATCTCGTGCATCAGCTGCAGCGTCGAGGGATGAATGGTGTCGCCGCGGAAGTCGCGCAGGAAATCGCCGTGCTTCTCCAGCACGACGACGTCGACGCCGGCCCGCGCCAGGAGAAATCCGAGCATCATTCCGGCCGGTCCGCCGCCGGTAATGCAGCACTGCGTCGTGATCGATTGCGCCGCCATGATTTCTCACTCTCATGCCTGTTCGTCTCGAGCCTAACTTCGGCTTGTGCCGCGAACCTGGCAACGCTTTGCCGGCAACTTCCTCGACACGGAAGCAGAATTTGGCGGCACTTTTAAGAAAAAAGCCGCGGCAGCGCGGGGCGCGTCCTACACCCCCGTGGCCCCGCCGTCGGCGCGCGGATCGTGCCCCCCTTCGAAGCTGCCGTCGGGATGCAGCACGACCGCACCGGCATGTCCCATCGTGTCGGAATGGCGTTCATCGAGCACGTCGACGTCATGCCCCGCCGCCATCAGGCGGTCGACCAGATGGCCGTCGAAACCTTGTTCCATGCGCAGATTGGTGACCGTAGAGCCCCAGGTGCGGCCGAGCAGCCAGCGCGGCGCGGCGAGCGCCTCGGGCAAGGGCCGGCGATAGAGCACATGGCGGGTGAACACCGCGGCCTGGGTCTGCGGCTGGCCCTCGCCGCCCATGGTGCCGTAGGCGATGACCCGTCCGTCGCGGAGCACGGCGAGCGCGGGATTGAGGGTGTGGAACGGCCGCCGGCCCGGCGCCAGCGCGTTGAGCGACCGCGGATCGAGGGAAAAGCTCGCGCCGCGGTTCTGCATCAGCACGCCGGTGCGCGGCAGCACGCATCCCGACCCGAACTCCCAGTAGATCGACTGGATATAGGACACCACGATTCCGCTGGAATCCGCCGCCCCCATCCAGACGGTGTCGCCGCCGCCACGCGGCGCCGGCCACTTCGCGGCCTTGCGGCGATCGATCTTCTGCACCTCGGTGTCCAGGAACTTCGATTCCAGGAACTTCGGCACCAGAAGCGCGGCCGGCGGCTGCGTCAGAAAATCCGGATCGGTGACGATGCGGTCGCGGACGAGGAAGGCGCGTTTGGTCGCCTCCACGAGACCGTGGACATGCTCGAAGCTGTCGGCACCGGCAACGCGCAGCCGCGCGAACAGCCCGAGGATGAGAAGCGATGCCAACCCTTGGGTCGGGGGCGGCGCGTTGTAGAGCGTCCCGGCATCGATGGTGAGCGCCAGCGGCTCGGCAGCCTCGGCGCGGGCGGATTCGAGGTCCGCCCGGGTGACCGGGCTGCCGATCCGCGCGAGATCGGCGGCAATTTCACGGCCGACATCGCCGCGGTAAAAGTCCGTGAGACCGGCGCCGGCGAGATGCTCGAGGGTTGCGGCGAGCGCCGTCTGCTTCATCACAGCCCCGGCTTCCGGCGGCTTGCCGTCGACCAGGAAGGTCGCAGCGAAGCCGGGGACGTTCTCCAACTCGGTAAGCTTCTCGGCCGTCAGGCGGGCCTGGCTCCGGGTCACGGTATAACCGTCGCGGGCGTGGTGGATCGCGGCTTCGAGCAGGAGCGACAGCGGCATCCGCCCGCCCTGGGCCTTTGCCATCTCCAGCGCGAGCGACCAGCCGGCGACGGCGGCCGGAACCGTGAGGGCGGCGAGCGGTCCACGCTCGGGAATCGTCTCATAGCCCTCGCCCTCATAGCGCGCGATGGTAGCGTCGGCGCCGGCGCGGCCGGCCGCCATCAGCGCCCGCACCCGACCGGAGCGCTCGCGCACGAGGAAGAAGCCGTCGCCCCCGACGTGATTCATGTGCGGATAGACGGCAACGATGGCGGCGGCCATCGCCACCATGGCCTCCAACGCGTTGCCGCCCTCGGCAAGGATCGCGCGGCCGGCTTCGGCGGCGGCGTGGTGAGGCGCGGCCACGACGCCGCGGCGGTGTCCGGCAGTATGAAGGTCCATCGGGGGCTCATTGCGTGTCGGTCGGAGGAATTGGGGGCGGAAAGCGTCCGGTAAGGAGACGGAAAGGGTCCGGTAAGCTGTCGTAGGATAAGCAAACTCCTCGGCAAAGCTGTCTCGGGGACTGCGCGGTCCCCTGCTGCCGTGGAGGCGACGATGGAGTTCTACCTCAGCTTCTCCAATCTCCTCAGCAAGTTTCCGAACCCCCTGGCGGTGGTGTTCGTGCCGATCTTCGTCTTCACCGTTCTCGCCGAGGCGCTGGTGGTCCAGGCGCGCCATAACGACTATTCATGGAAGAACACCGGCGTCTCGACCCTCGTCGCGGTCGGGCATCTCATCACCCAGGCGGCGGTGCATGGGATCATCTTCGGCATCATCGCGGCAGGGGTCTATGCGATCCGCCTCACCACCATTCCGGTCTCATTCCACGACTGGGGGAGCCTCGCGGTGCTGTTCGTGCTCACCGACCTCGCCTTTTATGTGGAGCACCGCTGCTCGCACCGCATTCGGCTGATGTGGGCGTCCCACAGCGTTCATCACAGCACCGAGCGCATGGTCCTGTCCGCCGCGTTTCGGCTGGCATGGACGCCGCTGCTGTCCGGCATCTTTTTGTTCTACCTGCCGATCGTGTGGATCGGCTACGACCCGGTCTGGGTGTTCGGCATGGCCTCCGCCGGCCTGACCTACCAATTCTTCGTCCATACCGAGCTGGTGCCCCACATCCGCTGGCTGGAGTGGATCATCAACACCCCGTCCGCCCACCGCGTCCACCACGCCAGCAATGCCGAATACGTCGACAAGAATTTCGGCGGGGTCCTGATGATCTGGGATCATCTGTTCGGCACCTACCAGCCGGAACGGGCGGACATCCCGATCCGCTACGGCCTCATCCATCCGCGTTCGTCGGATGCCAACCCGTTCGTCATCGCCTATGAAGGCGTCTGGCATCTCGTCAAGGAGCTGTGGAACGCCCCGAGCTGGCGTCACCGGCTCCGCAGCGTGCTGGGGCCGCCGTGACCCGGAGCGAAGCGGGCGCGTCGGCTAATCCGAGGACTCAGCCGGCCGTTGCTTCGGCGAAGCCGCGCTTGCGCAGCAGCGCGTCCGGGGTCGGCAGCCGCCCGCGAAAGGCCGTGTAGGCTTCGGCGGGGTCCCGTGAACCGCCGGCGGCGAGAATGTCGTCGCGCAGCCGCGACGCCGTCGCCGGATCAAACACGTCGCCGGTGTCCTTGAAGGCCTCGAAGGCATCGGCGTCCAGCACCTCCGACCACATGTAGCTGTAGTAGCCCGAGGCATAGCCGCCACCGGAGAACACGTGCAGGAAGTGCGGCGAGCGGTGCCGCATGGCGATCTCGGTGGGCATGCCGATGTTTCGCAGGACGTTCGCCTCGAAGGCCGCGGGATCGAGCCCCTCCGGATGGTCGAGCAGGTGGAATTCGAGGTCGACCAGGGCCGAGGCGAGATACTCCACGGTGGCGAACCCCTGGTTGAAGCTGCGGGCGGCAACCACGCGCGCGATGAGATCCTCCGGCATCGGCGCGCCGGTCTCGCAATGACGTGCGAAGCGGCGCAGCACCTGCGGCTGCTCCAGCCAATGCTCGTAGAGCTGGGAGGGCAGCTCGACGAAGTCGGTGGCGACCCGGGTGCAGGAGATCATCGGGTAGGTCACGTCGGAGAGCAGGCCGTGCAGCCCGTGGCCGAACTCATGGAACAGGGTGCGGGCGTCGTCGAAGGAGAGCAGCGTCGGCGCGCCGCCGCCCGCCTTGGCGAAGTTCATGACGTTGATCACGAGCGGCCGGATGTCGCCGGCGAGCTTTTCCTGGGTGCGCAGAGTCGTCATCCAGGCGCCGCTGCGCTTCGAGGAGCGCGCGAAGTAGTCTCCGAAGAACAGGCCGAGGAACCGGCCGCCGCGGCCGCTGACCTCCCAGACCCGGACGTCGGGGTGCCACACCGGCACGTCGTGGCGTTCGCGGAACGAAAGCCCGAACAGGCGGCCGGCCGTGTCGAACGCCGCCTCGATCATCTTGTCGAGCGAGAGGTAGGGCGCAATCTCCGCCTGGTCGATGTCGAAGCGCGCCTTGCGCAGCTTCTCGGCATAGAAGCGCCAGTCCCACGGCGCGAGGGCGAAGTTGCCGCCCTCGGCCTGGGCGAGCGCCTGCAGCGCATCGCGGTCCGCCATGGCGCGCGTCAAAGCCGGCTTCCACACCCGTTCGAGCAAAGCCCGCACCGCCTCCGGCGTCTTCGCCATGGAGTCTTCGAGGCGATAGCGGGCGAAATTCGGATAGCCCAGCAGGCGGGCGCGCTCGGCGCGCAGCCGTACCGTCTCGGCGATGACCGCCTTGTTGTCGGTCGCCCCGCCGCCGTCGCCACGCGCGATCCAGGCGAGATAGGCCTTTTCGCGCAGGTCGCGGCGGGTCGAGGACTGCAGGAACGGCTCGACGCTCGAGCGGGACAGCGTAATGGCGTACTTGCCGTCGAGGCCGCGCTCCTGCGCCGCTTCCCGCGCCGCTTCGCGCTGGCCGGCGCTCAGGCCGGCGAGGTCCGCCTCGGTTTCCAGCACCAGGGCATAGGACTGTTCGTCGGCGAGCACGTTCTGGCTGAAGCTGGTGCCGAGCGCCGCCAGCCGTTCCCCGATCTCGGCGACGCGCTGCTTGCCGGCGGCGTCGAGGCCGGCGCCGGCACGGCGGAAGGTCACCTCGTAGCGCTCGAGCACACGGGCCTGCTCGGGCGACAGTGCGAGGGCGTCACGCCGCTCCCACAGAGCCTTGATGCGGGCATAGAGGCCGCCATGAAGCTGGATGCGATTGCGATGGGCGGCGATAAGGGGCGACATCTCGCGCTCCAACGCCAGGATGGCGTCGTTGGTGTGCGCGCCCGCCAGCGCATAGAACACCGAGGAAACCTGGGACAGCGCGCGTCCGCTGCGCTCCAAGGCATCGATGGTGTTGACGAAGCCCGGCGCCTCGGAATTGCCGGCGATCGTCTCGATTTCCGCCATGTTCTCTGCCATCGCCTGATCGAAGGCCGGCCGGAAATGCTCCGGGCGAATCGCCGCGAACGGTGGCGCGGCGGTGCCGCCGCTCCAGTCGCCGAGAAGGGGATTGGCCTGGGGCGCAGCGACTTCGGGAGCTGAAGGGGTCATGGGGGCTTCCATTTTTTGTCGAGCGGGCATCGTGTTTGTCGAGCGGGCACTGCGTATGTGGCGATTCCAACGTCCTGTTGCGACCGTGGGCGCCGCAGGTTTCCAATCCCGGCCCTCGCCGGCGGGGAGGGAGATGAAGCAGGCCGCGATTTTGTCGCAGTTTGCGGCTTGATCCTGCAAACCATTTCAGGGACATTGCCGGCCCACGTCAGGATTACAGCATGTCGCAGCTCAATCTATCCGGCCGTCCCCGTCGCATCGTGTGGCAGAGCGTCATCACAGTGCTCAGCGCGGCGGTGCTGATCGGCGCGGAAGTATTCGGCGCCGCCTTTGCCGGCGGCTGGGCGCTCGCAAGCCTCATGGGGCTCGGCACCTACGGCGTCTACGCGCTCCAGGTGTTGTTCTTTGCCGGCGGTGTTGCCGTGATGATCGCCTTCGTGCGAAACGGCATGAACGTGGAGCCTTTCACCGCCGCCGAATGACGCTCTGCCGGGCGATCTCCCGCCGGTGAGCGCCGCCACGGAGCGGTTTGGGTGTTGCTGCATTAAAACACCGGGAACGTTTTTCGATTTTTTTGGTTTTGACGAGCGTGCGGGAGACCAAATCTCTTGCACGACTTCGGGAAATCACTTATCTGCAACTTGCCCAATTTCGCACGTGCCTGTGGCCGTGTGTCAATCGGTGGGCATCCGGACAAGAGGCCGGACAGCCGCCCGGAGCGAGATACGATGATCGCAAGATCATCGGATCGTTTGAGCTCCGAACACTTGATTGGCAGCCGGAGGCGAAACCGGCGCACCTCGTTCTCCACGAGGGACGCGGCTTAAAGCAACGACGGAGCGGGCTTTTTTGGTCTCTGCCGGTCCTCCACCGACCGGCTCGGGCTACCGAAGAGGCTTGTTTCTCATTGCCGCGCGTGCGGATCGGGGTTTCCCCAATCCAATCCAAGGCGGTTCATCCGGGTTCTTGAGCCCTCGCGTCGGCGCGTCCCCATCGCGCGTCGCCGCGACCTCGTAGGCCCGCATCATATCGAGCGGCTTGCCGCTCCTTGAACCTATTGGGGAGAGCGCCATGACCGAGCGCATCCACGAGTTTCTGCGCCGTCGCACCGAAGACGGCCCGTGCCTCGTCGTCGATCTCGAAGTCGTCCGCGACAACTACAAGGCGTTCGCCAACGCGCTGCCGGATACGCGGGTGTTCTACGCCGTGAAGGCGAACCCGTCGCCGGAGGTGCTCTCGCTGCTCGCCGGGCTCGGCTCGTGCTTCGACACCGCGTCGGTGGCCGAGATCGAGATGGCGCTCGCCGCCGGTGCCGCGCCCGACCGCATCTCCTACGGCAACACCATCAAGAAGGAGCGCGACATCGCGCGCGCCTTCGCGCTGGGCGTCCGGCTGTTCGCGGTCGACTGCAAGGCCGAGGTCGAGAAGATCGCGCGCGCCGCCCCCGGCGCGAAGGTGTTCTGCCGCTTCCTGTTCGACTGCGCGGGCGCCGAATGGCCGCTGTCGCGCAAGTTCGGCTGCGACGCCGCCATGGCCGCGGACGTGCTCGAGCACGCCCACCGACTCGGGCTCGAGGCGCACGGCGTCTCGTTCCACGTCGGCTCGCAGCAGCGGCGCACCCAGGCCTGGGACCTCGCGCTCAAGTCCGCGGCCGCGATCTTCCGCGCCTGCGCCGAGCGCGGCATTGCGCTCAGCATGGTCAATCTCGGCGGCGGTTTCCCGACCAAGTACCTCAAGGAGGTCCCTGCGGTGGAGAGCTACGGCCGTTCGATCTTCCGGGCGCTGCGCAAGCACTTCGGCAATGCCATCCCGGAGACCATCATCGAGCCGGGCCGCGGCATGGTCGGCAATGCCGGGATCATCGAAGCCGAGGTCGTGCTCGTCTCGAAGAAGAGCGAGGCGGACAAGCTGCGCTGGGTCTATCTCGATATCGGCAAGTTCGGCGGGCTCGCCGAGACCATGGACGAGTCGATCCGCTATCCGATCCGCACCCGCCATGACGGCAACGAGGCCGGCCCCTGCGTGCTCGCCGGGCCGACCTGCGATTCGATGGACGTGCTCTACGAGAAGCAGCCCTACGATCTCCCGGTCAGCCTGGAGATCGGGGACAAGGTGCTGATCGAGGGCACCGGCGCCTACACTACGACCTACGCGTCGGTCGCCTTCAACGGCTTTGCGCCGCTCAAGGCCTATCACATCTAGAGCGTCACCCCCGACGGGGTGACGCCCCAGATAAATCGCTCCAGGCTCCGGAACCAAGAGATCGGAACGGGGAGTTCGGCGTTGGCGCAGCCGATGCCGAATTCGCCCGGTCCGCGTGCCTCTGCCCGGCCTGATTTCACCCGATCGCTCATCCGAGACCCGCAGATTGGAACCGCCATGGTCACGATCCGCCATGAACGCCCTTCCGACCTCGCCGCGCGCGAGGCGCTGCTCGACGGCTGCTTCGGCGCGGCACGCTTCGCCAAGACTTCCGAGCGGCTGCGCGAAGGCCGGTCGCCGGCTTCCGGGCTCTCCTTCGTCGCGACGGCGGATGGACGCCTCGCCGGCACGGTGCGGCTATGGCACGTGTCGGCCGGTCCCGGTCGGCCGGCGCTGCTGCTCGGCCCGCTGGCCGTCCATCCGGATCTCCGCAGCCGCGGCCTCGGCGCCGCGCTGATGACGCGCGCCATTGCGGAAGCCCGCCGCCGCGGCCACCGGCTGATCCTACTGGTGGGCGACGAGCCCTATTATTCGCGATTCGGCTTTTCCAGCGCTGCGACCGGCGGCCTTGCACTGCCGGGGCCGTTCGAGCGGCACCGGCTGCTCGGCCTCGCGCTGCACGGCGAGGAGCTTGCCGCCGAGACCGCAACCGGCCTCGTCCGCGCCACCGGCAGCCCGGCCTTCCGGGTGGCGGCCGAAGCCGGTGAAGTGCCGGTGCGCCGCCGCAAGGCGAGACTGTCACACGCCGCTTGATCAAATCTGCCATTTGATGTCTTCAGGCTGCGCGCGGCTCCGACCCGGGGGCGCTGCGCGCGCCCTGGCGTTCGCTGTTTACCCTCTCCATCGGAGTTTGTTTGAATGACCAACTGGCCCGTGCACGCCGCCATCGACGGCCCCATCGTGATGATCGGCTTCGGCTCGATCGGCAAGGGCACCCTGCCCCTCATCGAGCGGCATTTCTCCTATGACAAGACCCGCTTCGTCGTGATCGATCCCGACGACAGCGACCGGGAAATCCTCGATGCCCGCGGCATGCGTTTCATCCACCAGGCGGTGACGCGGGAGAATTACCGCGAGCTCCTGGCTCCGCTGCTGACCACAGGCGGCGGCCGCGGCTTCTGCGTCAACCTGTCGGTCGACACCTCCTCGATCGCCATCATGGAGCTCGCCCGCGAGGTCGGCGCCTTCTACATCGACACGGTCATCGAGCCGTGGCCGGGCTTCTACTTCGACGCCAAGCTCGGGCCGGAGGCGCGCACCAATTACGCGCTGCGCGAAACGATGCTTGCCGCGAAGCGGCGCAATCCCGGCGGCATAACGGCGGTGTCCTGCTGCGGCGCCAATCCCGGCATGGTGTCGTGGTTCGTCAAGCAGGCGCTGCTCGACATCGCCCGCGACCTCGGCGTCGAGGCCGCGGAGCCGAACAGCCGCGAGGCGTGGGCCCGGCTCGCCATGACGCTCGGCGTCAAGGGCATCCACATCGCCGAGCGCGACACCCAGCGGGCGCGGCTGCCCAAGCCGCCCGACGTGTTCGTCAACACCTGGTCGGTGGAAGGCTTCCTGTCGGAAGGTATGCAGCCGGCCGAGCTCGGCTGGGGCACCCACGAGACGTGGATGCCCGATAACGGGCGCACCCACACCACCGGCTGCGGGGCGGCGATCTACCTGCTGCAGCCCGGCGCCAACACGCGGGTGCGCTCATGGACCCCGACCCCGCGGGCGCAATACGGCTTCCTCGTCACCCACAACGAGGCGATCTCGATCGCGGACTATTTCACGGTGCGCGAGGGCGGCGCGGATGGTGGCGGCAAGGCGGTTTACCGGCCGACCTGCCACTACGCCTACCACCCCTGCAACGACGCCGTGCTGTCGCTCAGCGAAATGTTCGGCCGCGCCGGCGAGATGCAGAAGGAGCACCACATCCTCGACGAGCACGAGATCGTCGACGGCATCGACGAGCTCGGCGTGCTGCTCTACGGCCACGCCAAGAACGCCTACTGGTACGGCTCCCAGCTCTCGGTCGAGGAGACGCGGCGGATCGCGCCCTACCAGAACGCGACCGGCATGCAGGTCACCTCGGCGGTGCTCGCCGGCATGGTGTGGGCGCTGGAAAACCCGAACGCCGGCATCGTCGAGGCCGACGAGATGGACTTCCGCCGCTGCCTGGAAGTCCAGCGCCCCTATCTCGGCCCGGTGATCGGCACCTACACCGACTGGACCCCGCTGACCGGCCGGCCGGGCTTCTTCCCGGAGAACATCGACACGACCGACCCCTGGCAGTTCCGCAACGTGCTGGTGGGGTGAAGGCGCGCGACCTATAAAAACCGTCGTCGCCGGGCTTGACCCGGCGATCCCGGTCATGGGGCACGGCCCTGCCTCCTTCGAGATACGGCTGTGCCTTGCTGTCGGGGTCGCCGGGTCAAGCCCGGCGATGACGCGCAACAAATCAAACCACAGCCGCGGGCTACGACCCCAAATCACTCACCCCCGCCTCCCCCGCCTCCGTCGCGAAGGCGAGGCGCGTGCCCGTCGCATTCCATGCGAGTGCCGAGATCGCCTCGCCGCCGGGGCGGCTTGCCAGGATCTCGGCGCCGTCGGTCATGCGCACCAGCAGCACGGTGCCGTCCTCGTAGCCGACCGCGACGATGTCGGTGCGGGGATGGCAGGCGATCGCCGTGACGAGGCAGTTGAGCGGCGCGAGCATCTGGGGCTGGGTGCCCATCGGGCCCGTCCTTGCCCGGCGAACGGCCACACGATCAGCTCTCGCGACGCCCGACGTCGCGAGCGACTTGCCGTCGGCGCTCCACGACATCGAGCGCACCTTGGCCGAATAGCCGGACATGCGCATGTGCTTGCCGTCGGCGATGCGCCAGCCATGCAGCGCCGGCTCCTGCATCGCCGTCACCAGGAAGCGGCCGTCGGGGCTGAAGGTGACCGCGAGGTGCGAGCCCTTCCATTCGAGCCGCTCCGGCGGCGCCTGGGCGGCGTTCGGAAACCACAGCGTCACGCCGTTGTAATGGGCGATCGGCGAGCCGCACGCCCTTGGGCGCGAAGGCGAGGCCGCCCACCGTCGACGGCGCCTCGAAGCTGGCGCGGCTCGCCTTTGCGGGTGCGCGACGAAGGCCTCCTTGCCGGCCGACCAGGCGACCGCGCCGTCGGGCCCGAGCGCGACCTGATCGATCCAGCGCCGCTTGGCGTCGGTGGCGACGACTTCGTGTTGCCGTCGGCGCGCGTCGCGACCACCGTGCCGTCGTCGCCGCCGGTGACGATGCGCTCGCCGTCGCTCGACGCGCCGCGAGAATGCCGCCGCCATGGACGGCGACCCGCGCGGCTCGCCGTCGCGCGGGGACGAACAGCAGAGCTTCCTCGCCGAGCACGAAGACCGGCGGCGTCGCCGAGGAAATGCGCGGCCGACGACCGGGCCGCCCGCCGCGATCAGCCGCGCGCGGCTCGGCGACCGAGGGCGTCGGGCGGCATGGTCATGGTCACCGCTCACGTGCATCACGCCGACGCATTCTCGAAGCCCTTGCGGATCATGTCCTCGGGCAATTCGCGGCCGATGAACACGAGCCGGCTTTCGCGCTTCTCGTCGTCCTTCCAGTCGCGCTGGTGATCGCCGTCGAGCATCATGTGGACGCCCTGGAAGACGAAGCGCTGGGGGTCGTCCTTGAAGGACAGGATGCCCTTGGAGCGCAGGATCTTGCCGCCTTCCTGGGCGCACCAGATTCTGGATCCAGGGGAAGAACTTGTCGGGATCGACCGCCTGGTCGGTCGACAGCGACAGCGATTGCATGTCCTCGTCGTGGAAGTGCTTCAGCCCGCCATGATCGTGATCATGAGTCGTGGCTCGCCATGCTCATGACGTGATGCGTGGTCGTGGTCGTCGCCGCGCTCGAGGAATGCCGGCTCGATGTCGAGGATGCGGTCGAGGTCGAAGGCATTGCGGTCGAGCACCTCGGCGATCGGCGATCGCGCAGCGCTCGGTGCGGTGCAGGCTGCGCATAGGGGTTGATGGCGCGGATGCGCGCCTCGACCTCGCGCAGGTCGGCGTCGCTCACGAGATCGGTCTTGTTGAGCAGGATCACGTCGGCGAAGGCGATCTGGTTCTTGGCCTCCGGCGCGTCCTTGCAGCCGGTCCTTGAGCCATTTGCGCGTCGGCGACCGTGACCACGGCGTCGAGCCGCGCCTTGCGGCCGACCGTCCTCGTCGACGAAGAAGGTCTGCGCCACCGGCGCCGGGTCGGCAAGCCCGGTGGTCTCGACGATGATGGCGTCGAACTTGCCCTTGCGCCGCATCAGCCCTTCGATGATGCGGATGAGATCGCCGCGCACGGTGCAGCAGATGCAGCCATTGTTCATCTCGAAGATTTCCTCGTCGGCGCCGACGATCAGGTCGTTGTCGATGCCGATCTCGCCGAACTCGTTGACGATGACGGCGAACTTCTGCCCGTGCGGCTCCGACAGGATGCGGTTGAGGAGCGTCGTCTTGCCGGCGCCGAGATAGCCGGTGAGCACGGTGACGGGAATCTTCTCGGGCGCCTTGTCGGGACTCGTATCGGTCATGGGGGAAACTCCACAGGGTCGCCCTGATATAGGCAGTTTTGCTGCAGGTGCAAAATGCCCGCGCCCAACGCGTTGGGCGACGCTTCTGCTCCCTCTCCCGCGTGCGGGGGAGGGCTGGGGAGGGGGAACGCGGCGGTTTCTCATGGCACGATGGCGCAGAGCGAGCGGCCGACTCAGCAAGCCCCCTCCCCGCCCTCCCCCGCGAGCAAGCGGGAGAGGGAGTCAATCCGCAATGCGTGGGGACGGCAGAATAGCCAAGTGATGGCGGCGGCGGGGAAATCCGGCTAGTTTCCGCCCCCACATCGTCCGGGGGCGTCAAAGCGCATGAAGGCATCCGAACTGTTCAACCTTGGCGGCCGGGTCGGCCTCGTCACCGGCGCGTCGAGCGGGCTCGGGCGGCGGTTCGCCGAGGTCCTGGCGGCGAACGGCGCCGCGGTGGCGCTCGTCGCGCGGCGCAAGGAGCGCCTCGTCGCGCTGCAGGAGAGCATCACCGCGGCCGGCGGCCGCGCCGTTGCGATCGAGGCGGACGTGCTCGATACCGACGCCATGCGCCGGGCCTTCGATGCCGCCGAGGCGGCGTTCGGCACCGTCACCATCCTCGTCAACAATGCGGGCGTCGCCCATTCCGGCCGCGCCGTCACGTTGCCGGAGGAGGAGTGGCGCCGCGTCCTCGCGACCAACCTCGACGCGGTGTTCTTGTGGGCCCAGGAGGCGGCGCGGCGGATGCTCGCGGCCGGGACGCCGGGCGCCGTCATCAACATCGCCTCGGTGCTCGGCTTCGGCGTCGGCAAGGGTGTCGTCGCCTATGCCACCGCCAAGGCCGGCGTGGTGCAGGTCACCAAGGCGCTCGGGCTCGAGCTCGCGTTCAAGGGGATCCGCGTCAACGCCATTGCGCCGGGCTGGTTCGTTACCGAGATCAACCGCGACTATCTCGCGAGCGAGGACGGCAGGAAGCTCACCCGCGACATCCCGGTCGGCCGCTTCGGCGGCGACGGCGATCTCGACGGGGCCCTGCTGCTGCTCGCATCCGACGCGGGTCGCTTCATGGCCGGCACCACCATCGTGGTCGACGGCGGCCAGATGGTCGCGCTGAGAGGATAGGACGAGGATAGCAAGATGGATTTCACGCTGCCGCCCGAGATCGAAGACCTGCGCCTGCGGACCCGCGCCTTTGTCGCGGAGCACGTCCTGCCGCTGGAAGACGATCCGGCGAATTTCGCCGAGCACGAGAACATCCCCTCGGAGCGGCTCGAGCCGGTGCGCGCCAAGGCCAAGGCCGCCGGGCTGTGGGCGCCGCAGTCGCCCAAGGAGTTCGGCGGCATGGCGCTTCCCATCGTCGCCTGGACGGCGATGTACGAGGAGGCGGCGCGGTCGGTATTCGGCCCCCTCGCCTTCAACTGCATGGCGCCCGACGACGGCAACATGAACCTGCTGTCGCGCGTCGGCACGCCGGCCCAGAAGGAACGGTGGCTGCGCCCGATCGTCGAGGGCAAGGTGCGCTCCTCGTTCGCCATGACCGAACCGGCGCCCGGCGGCGGCTCCGATCCCGGCATGATCCGCACCCGGGCCGAACGCAAGGTGGGCGGCTGGGTCATCCACGGCCGCAAATGGTTCATCACCGGTGCCGACGGCGCGGGGCACTACATTCTGATGGCCCGCACCTCCGATGACCCGCGCCGCGGACTCACCGCCTTTCTCTATCACCGCGACCAGCCCGGCTGGCGCATCGTGCGCCGCATCGGCATCCTCGGCCCCGAGGAACACGGCGGCCATTGCGAGCTCGAATTCGACGGCCTCGAGGTCGCAGACGACAACGTGCTGCTCAATGTCGGCGACGGGCTGCGCGTGACCCAGATGCGGCTCGGCCCGGCCCGCCTCACCCATTGCATGCGCTGGCTCGGCCAGGCCAAACGCTGCGTCGAGATCGCCCAGGACTATGTGGCAAACCGCGAGGGCTTCGGCATCAAGCTCGCCGACCGGGAAAGCGTGCAGATCAAGCTCGGCCATGTCGCCCAGCAGATCCAGATCGGCCGTCTGCTCACCATGCACGCGGCGTGGAAACTCGACCAGGGCGACCGCGCCCGCAAGGAGGTCTCCATGGCCAAGGTCCATGTCGCCGACACCCTGCACCTCGCGGCCGACGTCGCCATCCAGCTCAACGGCGCCCGCGGCTTCTCTAAGGATACCGTGCTGGAATGGATCTATCGCGCCGCCCGCTCGGCGCGCCTGGTCGACGGTGCCACCGAGGTCCACATGATGGTGCTCGCCCGCTTCATGCGCCAGGAGGGACGGGATTTCTGGAGCTGGGGCAAAGGCGAAGGCGGAGCCGAGCGAACGTAGCCCGCTGCATGACGGTCCAGTGACAGGGCGGAAATGAGGCACGGGGCGGCTTGCCTCGGGGGACCGGAAATTTCAATATCCCGACTGTCGCCGTAATTTACTTGTGAGTCGGACAGCGCGAACAGATTCGGCGCTACTGCGTTGAAATGCCAGTCTTCCTCCCGCTTGGGGGACCACTATATGCAGGGTGCCGATCCCGGGTGGTCGTGGAGAAAGAGCAATGCCGCTTTTGCCGGTTAGCCTCGACGACAAGTACGACCTCTCGAAAGACCGCATCTTCGTCACCGGCTTCCAGGCGCTGGTGCGGCTCTGCCTCATGCAAAAGGAACGCGACCGTCGCGCCGGCCTCAACACGGCGGGCTATGTGACGGGCTATCGCGGGTCGCCGCTCGGCACCCTGGACCAGCAGTTCATGCGGGCCGGCGCCCGGCTCAAGGCGAACGACGTCCTGTTCCACGCCGGCACCAACGAGGACCTCGCCGCGACCGCGCTCGCCGGCACCCAGACCGCGGAGTTGCGCGGCGAGGGCAAGTTCGATGGCGTGTTCGGCATGTGGTACGGCAAGGGCCCGGGCGTCGACCGCTCGGGCGACGCCTTCCGTCACGCGAATTTCGCGGGCACCTCGAGGCATGGCGGCGTGATCGCGCTGATGGGCGACGACCACACCGCCGAATCCTCGACCACCGCCCACCAGTCCGAATACCATTTCATCGACGTCATGATCCCGATCCTCAACCCCGCCGGGGTGCAGGAGATCATGGACTACGGTCTCTACGGCTGGGCGATGTCGCGCTTCACCGGCGCCTGGACCGCGCTCAAATGCATGCACGAGACGGTGGAATCGACCGCGGTGGTCGACGGCCGCCTCGACCGCGTCAAGATCATCATCCCCGACGATTTCGCGATGCCGCCCGGCGGCCTCAACATCCGGCTGGGCGACACCGTGCTCGGCCAGGAAGCCCGCCTGCACGATTTCAAGCGCGACGCCATGCTCGCCTTCGTGCGGGCGAACAAGCTCAACCGCATGATCTGCTCGGGCGGCCGCAACCCCAAGGTCGGCGTCATCACCGTCGGCAAGAGCTATCTCGACGTCCGCCAGGCGCTCGACGAGCTCGGCCTCGACGAGGTCGAATGCAACGACATCGGCCTGCGCCTCTACAAGGTCGGCTGTCCGTGGCCGATCAGCCGCCTCGACCTGTTGGAGTTCGCGCAGGGTCTCGAGCTCATCATCGTGGTCGAGGAGAAGCGCTCGCTCATCGAAGTCCAGGTCCGCGAGGAACTCTACGGCACCGCCAACCAGCCGGTCTGCATCGGCAAGAAGGACGAGCGCGGAAACTGGCTGTTCCCGGTCAAGGGCGCGCTCGATCCCAACGACATCGCCATCTGCATCGGCGAGCGCCTGCTCGCTCAGGGGCGCAACGACGCGATCGCGGCGCGGGTCGCGCGCCTCAAGGAAGCCCAGCGCGTGCTCGCGGAGACCGAGGACGTCGCCGTCCGCATTCCGTATTTCTGCTCGGGCTGTCCGCACAACTCCTCGACCGTGGTGCCGGAAGGCAGCCGCGCTTATGCCGGCATCGGCTGCCATTACATGGCGCAGTGGATGGACCGCTCGACCTCGGGCTACACCCAGATGGGCGCCGAGGGCACCAACTGGATCGGCGAAGCGCCGTTCTCCAAGCGTCCGCACGTATTCCAGAATCTCGGCGACGGCACCTACAATCATTCGGGCTCGCTCGCAGTGCGCGCCGCCATCCAGGCCGGCGTCAACATCACCTATAAGATCCTTTTCAACGACGCCGTCGCCATGACCGGCGGCCAGCGCAATGACGGCAACATCACGGTGCCGCAGATCGCCGAACGAGATGGCGGCGGAAGGCGCCAGGCGCGTGGTCATCGTCACCGACGAGCCGGGGAAATATCCCGCCGGGACCCAATGGCCGGCGGGGGTGAAGATTTATCACCGCGACGACCTGCAAGAGGTGCAGAAGGACCTCACGACCGTGCCCGGCTGCACGATCCTCATCTACGACCAGACCTGCGCCGCCGAGAAGCGCCGCCGCCGCAAGCGCGGCCAGTTTCCCGATCCGGACAAGCGCGTCGTCATCAACGAGCTCGTCTGCGAAGGCTGCGGCGACTGCGGCGTGAAGTCGAACTGCGTCTCGGTGCAGCCGCTGGAAACCGAATTCGGCCGCAAGCGCACCATCGACCAGTCGAGCTGCAACAAGGACTATTCCTGCGTCAAGGGGTTCTGCCCGTCCTTCGTCACGGTGGAAGGGGCGAAGCTCAAGCGCGGCAGCGGGATCGATCTTCCGGCCGACACCGACCGGCTGCCGTCGCCGGTGCTGCCGCCGATCAACAAGACGTTCGGCGTGATCGTGACCGGCATCGGCGGCACCGGCATCGTCACCATCGGCGCCATCCTCGGCATGGCGGCGCACCTCGAAGGCAAGGGCGTCGGCATCATCGACATGGCGGGCCTCGCGCAAAAGGGCGGCGCGGTGGCGAGCCACATCCGGTTCGCCAACCGGCCCGAGGACATCCACGCCATCCGCGTCGCGGCGCGTTCGGCCGACCTCGTGCTCGGCGGCGACATGGTGGTCGCCGGCTCCAAGAAGGTGCTCGCCGCGGTGAAGCCCGGTGCCACCGCGATGATCATCAATCTCGCGGAGATGTTGCCCGGCGAATTCACCCGCAAGCCGGAATTCACCCTGCCGACCGATCGGCTCAAGCGCACGATCTCTTCGCTCGCCGGCGCCGCCAACACCCACTTCGTCAACGCATCGGCGCTGTCCACCGCGCTGCTCGGCCAGTCGCTCGGCGCCAACATGTTCATGCTGGGCTACGCCTATCAGCTCGGAACGCTGCCGATCTCGGCAGAAGCGATCGAACAGGCGATCGAGATGAACGGCGAGGCGGTCGCCATGAATCATGCGGCGTTCCGCTGGGGCCGCCGCGCGGCGCTCGATCTTGCCGAGCATCGAGACACTGGCGCGGCCGGCCGCCGACGCGGTCGATCCGGTGCGCCGGCTTTCGGAATCGTTCGACGAGATGGTGGCGCGCCGCGATCGCTTTCCTCACCGCCTACCAGAACGCGAGCTATGCCGACCGCTATCCGGCGGCGCGTCGCAGCCGTCAAGGCCGCAGAAGCTGCGAAGGTGCCGGGGAAGTCGGGCCTTGCCGAGGCGGTGGCGCGCTATCTCTTCAAGCTGATGGCCTACAAGGACGAGTACGAGGTGGCGCGGCTCTATGCCGATCCGGCGTTCCTGCGACAGGTCCGCAGCGAGGTCGACGGCGACGATCTCCGCCTGACCTTCCACCTCGCGCCGCCGCTCCTCGCACGTCGCGACAAGACCACCGGCGAGCCGCGCAAGATGAGCTTCGGCCCCTGGATGATGAGCGTGTTCGGCGTGCTGGCGAAGCTGAAGTTTTTGCGCGGCGGCGCGTTTGATCCGTTCGGCTACACCGCCGAACGCCGCACGGAACGGCAACTCGTCCGCGACTACGAGGCCCTGCTCGACGAGGTGATCGCGCGTCTCACGCCCGACAACCATCACCTCGCGGTCGGTCTGGCCGTCATTCCGGAGAAGATCCGCGGGTTCGGCCCGGTCAAGATGCGCCATCTCGCAGCCGCCAAATCCGACGAGGCGGCCCTGCTCGAACAGTTCCGCGCCGGCACCGTGGCCTTGCTCAAGGCCGCGGAATAAGCTTCACGTCTAGGCGAGACGCCATGGGCCGCCCGCGGCATCGACTGCGCGGAGTAAACCGGGAGGGAGTGACGATGCGCGGACTCGCGGCGCTGGCCTGCGCAGCCTTGCTTGCGGCCGCCCTTCCGACGTCGGCCCCGGCCGAGGATGGCATCTACATCCCGCTGTTGAGCTACCGAACCGGGCCGTTCGGCGTTTCCGGCATTGCGCTGGCGAACGGCCTGCACGACTACCTCACCCTCCTCAACGAGCGGGACGGCGGGATCGGCGGCGTCCGGCTCGATCTCGAGGAGTGCGAGACCGGCTACGACACCAAGCGGGGCGTCGAGTGCTACGAGGCGGCCAAGGCGCGCAAGCCGGCCCTCGTCGTGCCCGCCTCGACCGGCCTGACCCTGCAACTCGTGCCGAAGAGCTCGGTCGACAAGATCCCGGTGCTTTCGATCGGCTACGGCTTGTCGGCTGCGGCGGTCGGCAACGATTTTCCCTGGGCCTTCAATCCGCCGGCCACCCACCTCGATGCCCTCACCATGATCCTGCATTACATCGGCGGGCGGGAGGGTGGCCTCGACCGCCTCAAGGGCAAGACCATCGGCTACCTTTTCCTCGACGGCAATTACGGCCGGGAACCCATCCCGCTGCTCCAGCAGCTTGCCGAAGATTATGGTTTCGAGGTCCGGATGTACCCGGTTCCGGCGCTGCAGGCGCAGAACCAAGGGGCGCAATGGCAGGGGGTTAAGCGCGATCACCCCGACTGGATGATCCTGTGGGGTTTCGGGGCGATGAACGCGGCCGCCATCAAGGAAGCGGCGGCGATCCGGTTCCCGATGGACCACTTCATCGGCTCCTGGCATTCCGGCGGCGAGGACGACGTGCAGCCCGCCGGCGCCGGCGCCAAGGGCTATCTCGCGCTCAACTTCAACGGGGTCGGCGCCGATTATCCGGCCCTCCAGGACGTCATCAAGCACGTGGTCGATACCGGCAACAGCCTGGCGGCGCGCGAGAAGGTCGGCGAGAACCTGTACAACCGGGGCGTCTACAACGGTGTCCTGATCGCGGAGGCGATCCGCACGGCGCAACGGCTCACTGGCCGCCGTGTCGTGACCGGCAAGGACGTCCGCCGCGGGCTCGAATCGATGGTGATCACCGACGCCCGCTGGCGCGAGCTCGGCCTGCCGGAATTCGCGAGCGCCATCACCGGCATAACCTGCGGCGACCACAATGGTCACCAGTCCGCCTATGTCCAGCAATGGGACGGCACGCGCTGGGTGAGGGCGTCCGGCTGGATCGCGCCGATGACCGACCGCGTGCGTCCGATGCTTCAGGCGGCGGCACAGGAGTATGTCTCCCGCGACCCCGCCTGGCCCAAGCGCACGGAACCCTGCGACAAGTCGTCGTGAGCTGGGTTTCCTCGCCATCGCCGCAGCCCCCGCCCCTCCACCGCTGATCAGACCGGGGACATGGTGGACGGGTGCAGAGCAGATCGCCCGTGTGGCGGCGCCGCAGTGTGTGACTCCCTCCGCTTGCGGGGGTGGGGGGTTGCTAAATCAGCCGCTCGCTCTGCGTCGTGAGAAACCGCCGCATTCCCCCTCCCCAGCCCTCCCCCGCAAGCGGGGGGGAGCAGCGCGGCGCGGCTATGCGGCACTTTCACGGCCCTTATGCACGGCGGTGGACTCCCTCTCCCGCTTGCGGGGGAGGGTGGGGAGGGGGCTGCTGAAATCAGCCGCTCGCTCTACGCCAGGAGAAACCGCCGCGTTCCCCCTCCCCAGCCCTCCCCCGCAAGCGGGAGAGGGAGCAGAAGCGTCGCGCGGCGCCGCCATACATCACCACAGGGCCCCCGGCACGGCGGTGGACTCCCTCTCCCGCGTGCGGGAGAGGGTGAGGAGAGGGCCGCTGCCTCAGCCGCTCGCTCTGCGTCATGAGAAACCGCCGCGTTCCCCCTCCCCAGCCCTCCCCCGCAAGCGGGAGAGGGAGCAGAAGCGTCGCGCGGCGCGGCCATACATCACCCACACGGCCCCCGGCACGGCGGTGGTCTCCCTCTCCCGCGTGCGGGAGAGGGTGGGGAGAGGGCCGCTAAATCAGCCACTCGCTCTACGCCAGGAGAAACCGCCGCGTTCCCCCTCCCCAGCCCTCCCCCGCAAGCGGGAGAGGGAGCAGAAGCGTCGCGCGGCGCGTGGGGGGGCTGCTGACTCACCGCATTCCTGCCGCGGCATCAGCCTTGCTTGGCGCGAACCACCCGTCTTCCCCGCGCGCAGGGCAGCCCTGCTTGACGCGGGACTTGCTCTCCAACTTCTGGCAGTCTGAACCTAAATGATGCACATGCGCCTCCCATTCCCGGATCGTTGGGCCCCGCGCCCCCAAGACCCACAGGCCTCCGCATGATCGAGCCCATGCATGTCGAGACCGACGTGCTCGTCATCGGTGCCGGCGGCGCCGGCATGTATGCGGCGATCGAGGCGGCGCGGGCCGGCGCCAGCGTGCTGCTCGCCGACCGCAGCCTGATCGGGCGCGGCGGCGCCACGGTGATGGCGCAGATGACGGTCGCGGTCGCGCTCGGCGAGGAAACGCCCGACGACTGGACGCCACCATCTGCGCGACACCCTCGCCGCCGGCCGCGGCCTGTGCGATGAGAGCCTGGCCCGCCTGCTGTGCGAGGATGGCGCCGACTGCATCCGCCAGCTGGACGACTGGGGCGTCGGCTGGGCGCGCACGCGGCGGCCACATCGCCGCAGGCGATGGCGCCCGGCCACGACCGGCCGCGCTGCGTCTATGTCGATTTCCTCAACACCGGTCCGGCCGTGTCGAAGACGCTGCGCACCGTCAGGTCAGCGAAGACCGACGGCATCCGCAAGGCCGGCGACCTCTGCATCATCGACCTCGTGCGCGTCGACGGCGAGGTTGCCGGCGCCGCCGCGCTGCATCTCGGCGAGCGGCGACGCCGGTCACCATCGCGGCCAAGGCCACCATCATCGCCACCGGCGGGCTGACCCGGCTCTACCGGCGCAACAGCGCCTCGGCCAACATGGGCGGCGACGGCTATGCGCTGGCGCTGCGCGCCGGCGCGTCGCTGATCGACATGGAGTTCGTGCAGTTCTTCCCGATCGGCCATCTCGCGCCGCGGCTGATCGGCATGGACCCGATCATGTGGGACCCGTTCCGCTACAAGCTCGGCGGCCGGCTGCTCAACGGCGCGCATGGAGGAGTTCACCTCGACGCTACGGCTCGGCCGAGGACGGCAACTACGTGCTCACCCGCGACCTCGCGACCTACGCCATCCTCAAGGAGGTCGAGGCCGGCCGCGGCTCGCCGCATGGCGGCGCCTATCTCTCAGCTTCGAGCACTGCCCGAAGCCGACGCTGCGCGAGGCGTTCGGGCCGGTGATCGACCGGCTCGCGCGCGAACGGCATCGATCTCACCACGACGCCGGTCGAGGTCGCGCCGATCGCGCATTACCACATGGGCGGCATCGCGGTGGACGCGCAGCATGGAGACCGGCGTGCCCGGCCTGTTCGCCGCCGGCGAAGCGGTCGGCGGCGCCAACGGCGCCAACCGGCTGTCCGGCAACGCCATCACCGAAGCGCTGGTGTTCGGCCGCCGCGCCGGGCAGCAGCGCCGCGGCCCGCGCGGCGCAGCATGCAGGCGCAGCCGTCCGGCAACACGCGGCCGGCGACGCGATCGCGCTCGCCACCGCGGACCGCGACGGCAGCGGCGACGAGCCCAACTCCGCCGACATGATGGTCGCGGCTGCAGAACGTCATGGCGGACGAGGTCGGACCGTTCCGCACCGGCGCCGAAGCTGCAGCGCGCCGTCGCCAGTCATCGAACGCCTCACCGCCGACGCTCGGCGAGCGGCCGCTCGGCGACCGCGCGCCGTTCGACATGCCGCGGCTCGACTGGTTCGATCTGCGCAACATGCTGCTGGTGGCGCGCACCGTCGCGCAAGGCCGCGCTGCGCGCGCACCGAGAGCCGCGGCGCCCATCAGCGCGAGGACTTTCCGGGCATGCTGCCGGGATGGCAGGTCAACCAGGTGGTGCGCTGGGGAGACGGCGCGCTCGACATCTCGTCCGCGCCGCCGGCCGGCGCGGCCATTGATGCGGCCACAGATACGGCCGCGACCACCGATCTCGCGAGGGCAAAATGATTGCGCGACTGAACGTCTGGCGCGGACGCGACGCCAGGGCCGGCGGCTTCGAGACCTACGAGGTGCCGTTCGAGTCCGGCCAGTCGGTGCTCGACGGCCTGCGCTGGGTCCGCACCCACAAGGACCCCACCCTGGCGATCCGGTTTTCCTGCATCAACGCCAATGCCTGCAAGGAGTGCATGATCGAGATCGACGGCCACACCGACTACGCCTGCACCGCGCGCCTCGAGCCGCGCGAGATGACGGTGAAGCCGCTCCCCAACAAGGCGCTGCTGCGGGACCTCGTGACCGAGATCGCCCCGCCCGCGGAGCGGTTCAGGGTTTAGCGGCGGGTATCGTCAGGCCTCGCTTGCGACGCCGCCGAGGGAGACTCGCGCAAGTCTTCAGTTTCGCCCCTTGACGCGGAAAATGACGGGCAACGTGAAACTGAGCCCGTCGTCGGCAACTCGCGCCGGCGGCGGCGGCACCGGATCCGCACGCTTCATCATCGCGAGCGCGGCGTTGTCGAAGGACGCGTCGCCCGAGCTTCGGGCGATGGTCGCGGAAAGAACGTGTCCGGTCCGATCCAACACAAAGCCCACCATGATCTCGGCTGTCTGACGCGACCGGTCGGCCGGATAGCGCTTGTGCTTGTCGAGATGCGCAGCGAGTTCTTTCTGCCACGTCGTGCGCTCCCGCCTTGCGCTTTCGCCGATTCCGATCGCGGGAGCGACTGAACGAACGCCTTCGGGAGTCTTCTCGGTGTTCGGCGGTGCCGCCGCTTCCGAATCGATCGACTGGACCGAGGGAGTTGCCTGAACGGTCATTATCTTCGGATCTTCGTCCTTCGGATTTTTGACGTCATTCGGGGTGACGAGACGATCCGGATCCTCGGTGTCGGTCGGCACCGCCTTCGGCAGGTCGGTCTGTTCGACCACGGCCTGCTGTTCCATGACGGCAGGCGATGCCGTGGAAGCATCTGCGTCCGGCCCAGCCGGCAAATCGGTGGGGTCCACGCGGAGGGACGTAAATTCAACGCCGATCTCGATGGCGACGGCACCGGTGACGTCCTCCTGGTCGTCCGGCCGCATGTGTTCCAGCGCTAGCGCAACGCATCCGGCATGGAGCATGACGGCGCCGAGCCCCGCCAATACCCAGACTCTCAGCGAGAGGGCCTTCTTTCGGTGTGCGACCTCGGACATCAGACAAGCTTTCCATTGCCGACGGTTCTTGACGGGATCGATGAAAACCTGTCGTTCACGGCTTTGCCGCCGCTGGCGGCGGCTGTCCGCCATCGGGGCGAATGCCCTCGAGCGCCACCAGCGCGACCTTGAGATAGCCGCCGGCGCGCAGCATCTCGAGCACGTCCATCAACTCGCCATAGGGCACCCCGCGATCCGCACGCAGGAAAATCCGGCGGTCCTTATCGAGATCGCCGGTGGCGTCGAGGCTTCGGACGAGATCGACCCGCTTGACCGGGCTGTCGCCGATCGCCACCGCGAGGTCGGCCTGGATGGTGACGTAGAGCGGCTTGTCCGGCTTCTTCTGCGGGATTGCGGTGGAAGTCGGAAGATCAACCGGCAGGTTCACCGTCGACAGCGGCGCTGCGACCATAAAGATGATCAGCAGAACGAGCATCACGTCGATAAACGGGGTGACATTGATGTCGTGCACCTCGGGGAAGTCATCCTCGAGGCCGTCGAAATCGAACGTGTCGATGTTTCCGCCGGGTGAAGCTCCCATGGATTACTCCGCTTTACGCGCGAGCGCGGCACCGAAGCCGCGCTCGAGGTCGCGCGACAGCAGCCGGCCGATCATTCCGGACGCCCGGCTGACGAGATCGAGGTAGGTTTTGGTGCTGTGCGCGAAGTGGTTGTAGATGATCACGGCCGGGATCGCCGCGATGAGCCCGACGGCGGTCGCGAGCAGCGCCTCGGCAATGCCCGGCGCGACCACCGCGAGATTTGTCGTCTGCGCTTTCGAGATTCCGATGAAGCTGTTCATAATGCCCCACACGGTGCCGAACAGACCGACGAACGGCGCAGTCGAGCCGATGGTGGCGAGAACGCCCATCCCGCTTCTCACCGAACGCGCCTCGGACCGCACGATATCGGCCAAGCGCGACGCGGCCCGCGCCTGAACTCCACCGAGACCAGCCTCGTTCGATAGCCGGACCTCGTCGGCCGCCGCTTCCACCAGGGACGACAGCGCGCTGTTGCCGCGGCCCGCCGCGAATTGCGCCTCCGCCAGTGTCCGGGTCGCCGCCACGCGGGCGAGTCGTTTGCGTAACCCTCGCCGCGCAAACCAAAGCTGGGCCGACTTGGCGAGGAAGATCGTCCAGGTGACGAGAGACGCCAAAGCCAAGGCGATGATCACCGCCTTCACCAAAGCGTCGGCGGCGACAAACATCGACCACGGCGACAGGTCGTGCGGGACCGCCAGCTCCTGCGGATTCATAGCTCGGCCCAGTGGCGGATCAGGTTGTGATAGACGCCGGTGAGTTTCACCGTGCATGGATCATCGATGCCGAGCCGTTCCACCAGCCCCTGGATCGCCGAATCGAGATCGAAGATCTGGCTCCGTGCATGCCCGTCGCGAATGACGCTTTGAATCCAGAAGAAAGACGCCACCCGAACGCCTCGCGTAACGGGCGCCACTATATGAAGGCTCGACGCCGGATAGAGCACGAGATCTCCCGCCGGAAGCTTCACCTCGTGAGAGCCGTAGTAGTCCTCGACGATCAATTCGCCGCCGTCGTACTGATCCGGCTCGGAGAGAAACAACGTCACCGACAAGTCGGTTCGAATGCGGGTGCCGGTCAGATGGTCGCCGCGGACGGCATTGTCGACGTGCAATCCGAAATGATTCCCGGCGCCATAGCGGTTGAACAGCGGTGGAAAGATGTGTCGGGGCACCGCCGCGGCGATGAACGTCGGGCTGGCGGCGAGAGCCCGGATCACGCGTTCACCCAACTGTCGCGCTGCCGGGCTGTCGGGTGGCAGTTGCTCGTTCCTTTTGACCAGCGCCGATTGCGCGCCGGCGGTTGCCCGACCGTCCTCCCATTCGCACGCATTCATGACGTCGTGAAATTCGGCAACGTCGTCCTTGCTCAGTACATTGGGTATGCAGATCAGCATTTCGGTACCACACCTTACATTTTGTCGATCGCAACTCTGCCTGCGGCATCCACCGGGCCAGCATCCACCAGGCTGCGTGGACCGGCGCACTCGAAGCAAAGCGGGGCCAGCAGCGCCGCCGAATGCAGATTGCAACCGCGGCCGGGCGCGGCGCGCGGCTTGCGTATCGGCGCCGTTATCAGAACTTGTAGTTCACCCCTGCGCGAACGATGCTACCGCTGAAGCTCGCGGTGGATTGGAGCGTGTTTACGGTGAACGGCGTCGCGGCCGTCGCGTTGCTCACCAACGGGTTTACGTTGTAGGTCGCGGACCCGAGGTCGTAATGAAGAAACTCGGCCTTGGTGGTCCAGTGCGGAATGAACATCCACTCGAAACCGGCGCCGGCCACCCAGCCGAAGCGCGTATCCGCGTACTTTCCGGTGCCGGACCATGCCGTAGGACTGACGGTGGTCGTTCCGCCGAGAGACTGGGAAATGCCGGTCTCTGCGTTGACCCCGCCATAGGCAAGACCGCCGGTCCCGTAGAAGAGCAAAGTCGGCGTGTAGAGATATCCGAAGCGACCGCGGACGGTGCCGAGGTAGTCGATGCTGCTCGACACCGAATTGGACTGCCGCAGCGTATTGATGGTGCCCGTCACGGGCACGGTGCTCACCGCGCCCGAGGTGCCTTTTTTGGTCACGCCCTGATTGTCCGCCTCGATACCCACCAGCCAGCTGGGCGACAACTGCCAATTAAAACCACCCTGAATGCCGCCGGTGGCGCCGTTCTTTCCGCCTGGCGCACTGAAAGTCGACAAGGTGGTGATCGCCGTGGCCAGGCTCACCGCACCAGCGCTGGCGAAGGCGAAGGTGTTCGTCGACGCCGTGTCGATATCGCTGGCGTTGTCGAAGTGGTAGCCCGCATTGAGGCCGATATACCGCCCGGTCCAGATGTCGAGCGGAACGGGAGGCAGCGGCGCCCCGAGGGAGATGTCGGCCGCGCTCGCGATGCCTCCGCCGAGTATGGATAACGCAACGCCAAATACGAATGGCCTGTTCATGTTCGAGCCCTTTGCTCAGTATGCCTGGAATGCGAATCAGCGTTTCAACGTCGGCCTCGGCTTAGAATTTAGCCTCCATCATCCAGTAGGCGGCCCGCCCCGGCGCGATCAGGACGAACGGCGCCGCGCTTTGGTAGAAGGCGTCGTAATAGGTTTTGTCGAGGATGTTGTTGACGAATACTTTGGTGGTCCAATTCTTGTCGATCTTGTATTCGACGAAGGCATCGAAGCGCCAATGGTCCAGAAGCGCGGTCCCCTGGTTGGCCGCGAGCAGCGTGCCGCCGTAGACCTTCGACACATAGGTCGCCTGCCCGCCAATCTCGATCTTGTCGGTGAGTTGGTATTTAGAAAGCAGGTTGAACGAGTTGTGTGCAATGTTGGCGAGCTTATCGCCGATATTCGTCGGCACGATCGATTGGACGACATCCGACTGCATGGAAACGAATCCGCCGAAGATGCTCCACTTGTCGGTGAGCTTGCCGGCGGCTTCCAGATCGAGACCGCGGACCCGATATGCGGCGCCCGCCACGATGGTGCCGGCGCCGACGTATCCGGTGGGGATGCTCTCGCGGGCATTTTGCACGTCGGTCTGGAACAGCGCCCCGGTCACGAGCAGGCGGCGGTCGACGAGCTCCCACTTGGTGCCGACTTCCATTGCCCTATTCTGCGTGGGGCCGTAGATCTGGTTGACTTTCGAACCCGGGTTCAAGCCGCCATAGGTGGTGGAAGTGCCGTCCAGTTCTGCGCCGACCGGATTGGAGGACGTCGCGTAGGCGCCGTAAAGACTTGCAATGGGCAACGGCTTGACGACAAGACCGGCATTGTAGTTGAGCATTCCCGTCGCCTCGGTGACGGAACCCAACGAATTCGTGGCGCCGACGTGATATTCATCGTACCGGAGGCCGCCATTCAGGAAGATGAAATCCCGATAATTGGCGGTTTCGATCACGTAGCCCGCGTTGGTATAGACCGGAATGATCGTCGGGTTTCCGGCCAAGCCGGCCTCGACGGGAAACGGCAGAAGATTGGGCGGGTTGAATATGGGCACATTCGACAACGACCCCGAGCCGCTGAACGCCCCGCTCCCGATCGCCTCGGACGACAGCCCCGAATAGCCCTGGATGCTCACGTGCTCCCGTGAGAATTCGGCCCCCACTATCGCCGAATGCCGGATCGGGCCGGTGTCGAACTTCGCCACCAGGTCGGTTTGGTTGGCCGTGACGGTGGTGACCTGATAGCGGCTCTGCGGATTTAGATTCAGGTAGCCCTGCGCGGGGGGAGGATTTCCGCTCTGCTCGGGAAGCGTGCCGATGTAGTTGTTGACCGCCTGTTCTTCCCGGAACCGGTTGACCACCGTTACGGCGTCGCCGAGCTTGACCTCCGTATTCACGGTTCCGAGGTCCTGCCGGACCTTTTGAAAGTCGCGGTTCACGAAGCCGAAATAGGTGTTTCGGGAAAGCCCGGTGCTGGTCCACGGCGCAATCGCCGCCCTGTTGTAAGGCACGCCGAAATCCGGCAACGAGTCGAGGTCGGTGTGGATGTAGTTCGCGGTGATCTTCACATTGTCGGTCGGCGTCCACCGCGCCGCCGCGAGACCGCCCCAGCGATCGTCGAAGACATAATTGCGGCCCGCCACGTCGGCGGCGTGGAACAGCCCGTCGAAACGCATCGAGAAGGTCGGCGTGACGACCTGGTTGACGTCGACCGTGACGCGCCGGGTCATGTCGGTCCCGAGCGACGATTCGGCGTCATAGAAGCTGCGATCGGTCGCCTGTTTGGTGACGATATTGATCGCGCCGCCGGTGGTGCCGCGGCCGGCGAAGGAGGACGCCGGGCCCCTGAGGATTTCGACCTGCTCGGTAAAGAAGTTCTCCCGAATGCTGACGGCGGGGTCGCGCACACCATCGACGAAAATATCGTTTCGCGCATCGAAGCCGCGGATGAAGAAGCGGTCTCCGAACGCACTCCCGCCTTCGCCGGTGCCCAACGTCACGCCTGCGGTGGTGCGCCCGACCTCCTTGAGGGTCGTCGCGTTCTTGTCCTCGAGCACCTCCTTGGTGAGGACCGTAACGGACCTCGGCGTATTGATCAGCGGCTCGGTGAATTTCGGAGACGCCAGCCGTTCGGCCATGTATGGCGCCGCCGGATTGGCATAGGGATCGCGGTCGGCGGGCCCCGCCGACGCCGGAGCCGCGGCCGCCGCCGCCGATGCGGGTGCGGAGGTCCGCGAGGCAGCGGGTGTCGGCCTCGCCTGCGTCTGACGTTCGCGTACGATGGTCCGCAGCTTTGCACGAACGCGAACCTGTTCGGTGCTGGGCTTCGGCGCCGGCGGGCGTGGACGTGCCACCGGCGCATCCACCGTCAGCGGCGGCAGCGTCGACTCCTGGGCTTCCGCGCCCGTGATCGAGCCGGCCGCGACCAGGCAAGCGACGGTGAATTTCAACGACGTATCGAGGTCGGCACTTTCGTGGACCACGACGAGATTCGACCGCAACGATCGCGGCACACTCACACCATGCATTGCCCCAGCCCCCAACGGCATATCAGGTCAAATTCAAGTCACGCGGACACCCATGTCCACCCCGACATCGACGTTATTGAACTGGTTTTCGTGAATCAAATTGATTCATTCTGTTTTACGGCACTGAAGAATTGAATCCTTCGAAGTTTCGTTTGCAGGGCAATTCGTCGCGGGCAGATCGGCGTTCGAAGCAATATCTGTTTTGAATAATTATATATTGGAATGTGACCAAACTTAACCACGACGGATCACCGGCGCATCTCGCCGAGCGGTGGGTCGCGTGGCGTGCATGAACCCGCACGGCATCGATATGGCACGATCGATCGGCGTTCAGTCGCTGCTCGGCGGCTTCATCAGGGAGAACAGCTCATCGACCGTCTCCTGGGCCGTCTGCCGCATTTGACGGCTGTCGGGAGTTCCGTGAATTCTGACCTGGCTCACGACGGCTTTGATCTCGTCACGGAAGTCGCTAAGGAATCTGAGGGGATCCGGCGAGCTGTTAGCGACTCTTGCGATCAGCCCGGTTACCAGTATCTGGCAAGCGAGCATGCGTCCGTTCAGTTCATCCATCTTTATTCCGTGCTGCTGTTCGAAGTTCGGCGGGCCATTCGGCACGCAAGTTCATGCGTCACACCCGGCACGAATACGTCCAGAGCCGTTGCGCAGCGACTGAGTTACGCAGCGTGCCGCGCTCGATCGAGCGCTGGCGGAAAGGTTCCCCGCCGGAGAGGTGCGCGCTTTATGCAAACGGAAGGGCATTTTTCGAATCGTTCTAATACCAAACTGGAATATGTGCTCGATGCTCGGGTGCAAGACTGCTACCAGTTTTCGACTCTCCGTCAAAATCGAGCATACCGGCATTAATCCGTAATGGCCTCTGACTTCAGAACTCATCACTAAAGGAGGGCGGCTCCGTCGTCCTGCGGCCAAAGTGACGCGGGTGCGGCCTACGCGATTTGAAACCTCATCAGGGCTCGATCGACAAGGCCTCCGTTCCAGGCATCGTGAGGCGTTGAATGGGCCGCGCCATCCTTCCCGGTGGTTTCCGGATCGCCCGGACGAGTCGGGACGATGACAAAACGTCCCGAGGACTGAACGTCTAATTCCCCCAGTCGACGACCGAGAGATCGAGCGGCAGAACCTTTTTCAGGCTGGCCGGCGGCACCCGCGGCGTCAGCGTCAGTCGCGAGCCGGTCGCCTCGGCGCGATCGAAATCCGCGGTTCCCGCCTGATCGACGGCCGTCACCGTGAAACTATCGAACACGTAGGGGATGCCGTTCGAGGCGAAGCCCGAGGGGCCGTCCATCATCTGGAAATGAAGATGTGGCGCCTGGCTGTTGCCGGAGTTCCCGACGATGCCGAGTTGATCGCCGCGGCGCACGCGGTCGCCGGCCCGCACGCGGGCGCTTCCGGGCACCATATGGGCGTAGAGCGCATAGGCGTCGCCGCCGACGTCCAGTACGACGAAATTGCCGTCGGCTTCGTCGAGAGGAAGGCCGTCGGGAAGCTTGCCGGGCACCTGATCGGGCAGATCGTTGCGCGATGCGATCACCGTGCCGTCGGCCACGGCGAGAACGGAGTCGCCATAGATGTGGTAGCTGCGGACGTCCTTCGGATTGCCGCGAAATATCGTGCCCTCGGCATCGACGCGTTCCCAGTCAATGGCAAAGCGCTGGGACAAATGGAACACGCCGTTGAGCGCGAGGAGTGCGCGCACGTGACGGATGGAATCGCAGCAGCCGTCCGCGGCGACGTAGCCGTGCCCGCGCAGCGGCGGTCCGAGCGAGGGGAGCGGCGCGGAGATCACGGGCGTCTCGGCGACGCGGACGGACAGGTCCGTGTGCGGTTCCTCGAGCGATCCTTCGATCGCATGCACGAGCCGCGCGGGGACCGGCGCGTCGGCCTCCAGGGTCACGTGCATGAAGACGACGCCGAACTGGAACGGCCCGAGCGTGCCCAATTCGCTGCCGCGCCGCCCGCCGAGCGACAAGCGGCCGCCGATCGCCGCGGCGTCCAGCGTCGCCAGCGCCGTGCCGGCGCCGGCATCGATCACCTTGATCTGCGTGAGGCCCAACCGCGTGCCGGTCCCGTTCGCGATCCGGACCTCGTAGACGAGATGCACGCGACCGTCCGAGCCCGGGAAGGCGCGGGGCGCAGCGAGCACGCTCGCGACCAGCGGCGTGAGCTGCAGCCCGCCCGGTTCGGCAGCGCGCGCCCCGCCCGCGCCGAACACCAGCATGGCGAGCGCGAACCTGATCAGCGCCTTGGACGCATGCACGCCGACGCCTCGCCTGCAAAGCTCAGCGATCATGTGGCTCGTGGCCGTGCGCATGGGAGTGCCCGTGGTGACGATGGCCGTGGCCGTCATGCGCGTGCTCATGGTCGTGATGGGCCTGCGCATGATGGGCCTGCTCATGCGCATGCCCGTGCTCGTCGTCGGCGTGATGGTGCAGCCGCTCGCGCGGCCGCAGCCCACGCGGGTCTTCGCTGAACACCAGCGACTTGATGGTGACCGGCACGGTGTTGGAGGGGAGCCGGATGCGGCCGAGATCGATGTAGTCGAAATCCATCAGCATCACGCCGTCGATGACGAGGATGTCGCTTTCGACCCCGAGGTCCTCGCGGAGTATGGCGCCGAGCGTATGGGCGACATCGCCGTCGAGCATGACGAAGATCGGCTGGCGGGCGGCGATGCGGGGCGCCAGCCCACGGCGGATGCCTTCGGCGAAAGCGGCAAGTCGCTCATAGGCGGGCGCGCCCTGCCAACGCAGCGCCAGCGCGACCTCGCGGTCGTCGGCGACATCGAAGGCCGTGAGATGCACCCGGATCGCGCTCGCCAGCGCGTCGGGATCGATCTCGTCGGCGCCGGCGAAGTCGGGCTGCAGCACCTGCAGGTTGCGGCGCGGCAGGAGAGCGCCGGGATTGGAGATGTAGCTGGTATTGCCGGAGAGCTGAACGCTGTATTCCGAGGCGCCGAGCGCGGTGGCGCGGATGCACTCGCCGGCCGGCAGCAGCGGCCACGGCAGCGCTCCCGCATCGATCCGCTTGCGGATCGCGTGGCCGAGGCGGCGGCCCATGTCGCCGAAGTCGCGATCCTCGCGGCCATAGACGTATTCGCCGACGCCGCCGGAAAACATCACGCCATCGAGGGTGCCGAAATCGGCGATCGGGTCGGTGAGGTAGAGATGCGCGATGTCGTGCGGCAACGGGCGCGCCGTCAGTGCGGCGACGAGCGTATCCGCCATTCCGTCCGCGACCGCGTCGAGGTCGGCCGCGGCCGCGGCATCGCCGCGCTCGAAGGCAAAGCCGGCGCGTTTCGCGTGATACTTTCCCGCCGGATCGAGCCGCACGATGCGCCCGGCTTCGACCACCTGCAGCCGCCCGCCCACATGGACCGCCGCCGTGGCCATCACCTTGCCGCGCTCGACCACCGCGAGCTTGGTGGTGCCGCCGCCGATGTCGATGTTGAGGACGCGCCGGTTTTCGCCGCTCGACAGCGTCGCGGCGCCGGAGCCGTAGGCCGCGAGCATGGCCTCCATGTGATGGCCGGCGGTGGCGCAGACGAAGTCGCCGCCCTTGGACGCGATGATGTCGGCGATTGCCTTCGCGTTCTCGCGCCGCAGCGCCTCGCCGGTGAGGATCACCGCGCCGGTGTCGATGTCGGCGGGATCGATGCGGGCGGCATTGTAGGCATCGTCGATGATGGCGCCGAGCCTCGCCTCGTCGATGTGCTCCTCGCTGCGATAAGGCGTGAGCGCGACGCCGGACTGGAACAGGGTCTCCCGCGACACCACGAAGTAGCGGCTCGACAGGTCCTCGCCGAGCCGGCGCAGATGGATGCGCGAGAAGATGACCTGGGTGCCCGATGAACCGATGTCGATGCCGACGCTCGTCAGCGTCACATGATCCTGGATCCAGATCGGATTGTCTTCGAGCGGGCCGTCGTCGGGAAAGTCGTGGTCGTGATCGGCAAAGCCGTCATGGGTATGGGCGAGGTCGATGCCGAGGACGTGATCGCCGACAGTGTGCCCCGCGGGCTTTCGATCATCATCGGCAGGCGGCATCATGCTCTCCAGCGGGCCACGCGGCGCGGCGTAGAATCGGGCTTGCCCGGCCAAGCTTCGGGCTGGCGCAGGTTGGGGCTTGCCTAGCATGGGTTATGCACTTATTCATCATTGATCACACCCGATCATCCCTTGCCATACGGGAGATTCCGATGAATCGCATCACGCCGCGGCTTGCCGTTGCCACGCTGGCGAAGGTCGCCACCGTCGCTGTCGTCACCATCGCTGTCGCCACCCTCGCCGTTCCGACCATCGCCTCGGCGCATCCCGGCCACGAAACGGCGCCCGGATTCATCCACGGTTTCCTGCATCCGCTCGGCGGCCTCGATCATATCCTGGCCATGGTGGCGGTCGGCCTGTTCGCGGCTCAGCTCGGTGGCCGCGCATTGTGGCTGGTGCCGGCGAGCTTCGTCGCCGCCATGGCGCTGGCTGGCGTCGCGGGGGTGAGCGGCCTCGGGCTTCCCTATGTGGAGGCCGGGATCGCGCTCTCGATCATCGTGCTCGGCGCCGCCGTCGCGCTGCAGGCCACCATGCCGGTTGCAGCGGCCATGGGCCTCGTCGCGTTCTTCGCGGTGTTCCATGGCTATGCCCACGGTGCCGAAATGCCGGAGACCATGTCTGCGCTGGGCTATGGCGCGGGCTTCGTCCTCGCCACCGCCGCCCTGCACGCCGCGGGCGTCGGCCTCGGGGTCCTCATCGGGCGGAGCGAAGTCGTTTCGCGGCGCCTGATCCAGGTCGGCGGCGGTGCGGCCGCCCTCGCCGGCGCCGCATTGCTCGCCGGCGCGATCTAACCTCGTCATCAGGCAGAGCCGTAATTCCGGGGCCGGCCGCACGCCGCGACCCGGAGGCCGGCTTTTTTCTTTTGCCATCGCCCGGCTTGACCCTACGACATTCACACATCGGCGTTGTAAGGCACGGCGCCTCTGCTCCCTCGCCCCGTTTGCGGGGAGAGGAGTAGCGACGCGCGAATCTTGTAGGGTTTCACTGGGCGATTCCGGTCCCGTCACACCGATGGTGCGGGGTTACTGGATGCCCCGCTTTCGCGGAGCATGACAGTGACCCTACCCGTTGCCGCTACGCCACCGAGCGCGCAGGCAGCGGTGGGAGGTCGGCGAGCTCGGCCTCGTAGGCGGCATCCATCTTCGGCGTAAGGCCGTGCTTCGCCAGGGCCTCGGCAAAGGTCTTGCGGACCTCCGCCGTCTCGTCGGCATAGTCGATCTGGTCGCCGCCGATGCGCCGGCTGATCCACGCCTTGGGCACGCCCTGGGCGTTACGGATCGACACCACCTCGTGCTTGAAGGCGAGATAGCGCGCCGGCGTGGTGCCGGTGTTGAAATGCTGGTGCAGCCACATGTTGGGCGGCACGATCATCGAGCCGACCTGCCATTCGTAGCGGCGCGGCACATCGCCCTCCGGCCACATCAGCGAATAGCCCTCGCCGGAGAGGATGATCACATGGGCGCCCGGGCCGTGGCAGTGCGCCTTCTTGTAGGTGCCGATGGGGAACTGGGAGATGTGGCTGTTCATCGAGCCCTTGGCCATGTTGAAGCGGATATGGCCGCCGCCGGCGCCGCGCTCCTTGGCCGAGATCAGCGGCAGGTTGACCGCGTCGGCAACGAAATTGGTCTGCAGCAGCAGGCCCTTCTGCTCGCCCTTGGCGCTGAAATAGTCGGGTTCCCCGTTGAAGCGGTCGCGGAAGTCGTGCCGCGTCCCGAACACGAAATCGATGTCCTCATAGAGATTGATGACCGGCGGCGCATTGGTCACCGCGACAAAGCGGGCGGGCGCGCGGCCGGAGCCGTTGAAATGCTGGTGCCAGGTGTTGAGCGGGATCGCGAACAGGGCACCCGCCTTCCACTCGAAGGTGATGCGGGCGCCGGCATCGTTCCACACCGTGGTCGAGCCGCGGCCGTCCAGCACCAGGATCATCTCTTCGAACAGCTGGCGTTGGGGGCTAAGCTTGCCGGCCGGCGCGATCTCGCAGACGTAGCAGTCGTTCGAGGTGCGTGAGGCTTCGTGGTTGATGAAGACGCCATGCCCGCCACGCCGTGCCCACGGCTTGAGCTCGACGGTGTGGAGGTTCGGCACGTAATGCGCCCCGATGATGTCGAGCCCTTCGCTGCGCACGAAGCGCGTATAGGGGCTGTCCTTCTCGGTGGCGAACTTTTTAGCCAGTTCCTCGGAAACGATGGCGGTCTTTGCCATGGACTTCTGCTCCCTCGCGCGGCGGCCAACCTTGTTGTGATGCGCGTTCCGCCGCGCCGCTCGACATCAAATATCGCCATTCCGGGGCGCGGGCAAAGCCCACGAGCCCAGAAAATTCACGCCTGAACGGCCCTGCTCCCCCGACGGCCGACGCCGCCCTAACCGTGGAAGCGGGCCGGGAAAGGCGCTCCGGCCCAGGCTCAGATCTCGATGCAGACCTTGCCGTCCTCGACGGTGGCGGGGTAGGTCTTCATCGGGATCATACACGGCGGCAGCACCACTTCTCCGGTGCGGATGTTGAACTGCCCGTTGTGGAAATTGCACTCCACCACGTCGCCCTCGATATAGCCCTCCGAGAGCGATCCCGGGCCGTGGGTGCAGGTGTCGTCGAGGACGTAATATTCGCCCTCGACATTGAAGACGGCGAGAATGAGCCCTTCCGTCTCCACCTTGAGCGCGGTCCCATCGGCGACGTCGTCGGCTCGGCACAGTTCCAGTCTTGGCATAGCGGGCTCTTCACAGCATATCTGCCCGGCGGGCCTCCGCCGCGGCATCTCGTTGACGCCGTGTCGGCCCCGCGCTAGCTTTGCGGCGCTGAAAATACGGCGTTTTGCAAGGGTTTGTGCCCTGCGCTCTTAGACCATTGCGTCCCTGCAGGTCAATTGCGTCGCACACCGCGAACCTGCCGTCGCGCCGGCGTAACCGACGGCTTCGAAGGCCGTTGGTTTCGAGCGCGATGCGGTTCCGAAATCCCGAGCGCCGCGAAGCGACATGCGCGAGGAAACGCTGGAATGCTACGCAAAGAACAGAACGATCTCCTGACCCAGACCGGTCCCGGCACGCCGGGCGGCCGGCTGTTCCGCAGCTACTGGCTGCCGGCCCTGCTCGCCGAGGAATTGCCCGGCAACGACTGCCCGCCGGTGCGGGTGAAGCTGCTCTCGGAGCGCCTGCTGGCGTTCCGCGACAGCGAGGGCCGGCTCGGGCTGATCGACGAGTTCTGCGCCCATCGCGGCGTCTCGCTGTGGTTCGGCCGCAATGAAGAAGCGGGCCTGCGCTGCCCCTATCACGGCTGGAAATACGACATCACCGGGCAATGCATCGAGGTCCCCTCGGAGCCGGAGGAAAGCGGCTTCTGCCAGCGGGTCAAGCTGAAGTCCTATCCGCTCGTCGAGCGCGGCGGGGTGCTGTGGGCCTATATGGGCCCGCCGGATTCACGGCCGCCGCTGCCGGAATGGGAATTCGCCAACGTCCCCGACCGCCAGCGCTTCGTCTCCAAGCGGGTGCAGGAGTCGAACTGGCTGCAGGCGATGGAGGGCGGCATCGATTCCAGTCACGTTTCCTTCCTGCACCGCGGCGACCTCAATTCCGACCCGCTGTTCCGCGGCGCCAGGGGCAACCAGTACAACATGGCGGACTCCCGCCCGGTGTTCGAGGTGGTCGAGAGCGCCGGCGGCCTCTATATCGGTGCCCGCCGCAATGCCGAGAACGACCAGTATTATTGGCGTATCACCCAATGGGTGATGCCCTCCTTCACCATGATCGCGCCGCGCGGCAATCACTCGGTCCACGGCCACTTTTGGGTCCCGATCGACGACGAGAGCTGCTGGACCTGGAGCTTCGACTATCACCCGATCCGCGACCTCACCGAGGCCGAGGTGGCGGCGATGAAGGACGGCAAGGGCATCCACGTCAAATACGTGCCCGGCACCTTCCGTCCGCTCGCCAACAAGGACAACGACTACCTGATCGACCGCGCCGCCCAGAAGGCCGGCAAGACCTACAGCGGCGTCGAAGGCATCGCGATGCAGGACGCCTCGCTTCAGGAAAGCATGGGGCCGATCGTCGACCGCGCCAAGGAGAACCTCGTCTCCACCGACAACGGAATCATCATGGCGCGTCACCGCCTGCTCCGCGCGGTGAAAGCGCTCGACAAGGGCGAGATGCCCCCCGGCGTCGATCCCGTTCATCAACAGGTCCGCTCGGCCGCCGTCGTGCTGCGGCGCGACCAGGCCTTCAAGGATGCCGCCCGCGAGGCGCTGATGGCGCGCCCCGGCACAGCGCCCGCGTCGGTGTAGCGGGCGGTGCGCGGACTGCGTGAATCTCTGCGGCCTCGTCCTGAGAGGCTGCGCACGGCACGCGTCCTTCGAACGCTCCTCAGAGCCTGTGAATTTATTCGACCTCATGCTGAGGAGCCGTGCACAGCACGGCGTCTCGAAGCATGGTCAAGAACGCCGCGGCCTATGGCCATCCTTCGAGACGGCGCTTCGCGCCCCTCAGGATGAGGTCTTTGGCAATGATTCACAGGCCCTCAGGACGAGGCCAAAAATGGACTGAGGCGCTTGCGCAAGATCAAGGATTTTCGCAGCGTTCAGACGGAAGCTCGAACACTCCCACCGGAACGAAGGGTTCCCCATGCTGAGCGAAAGCGCGAAAATGGCGAGCGCCGCCGAAGCGCGGTACCGCATCGATGCGCCGAATTCGAAAGCGAAGCGGGTCAAGGTGATCGCGCTCGATCGCCCGAGTGACGTCGTGGTGAAGGAACTCGCCCGCAAGGCGTGGAACGGGGCGACCTTCTTCACGGCCTCGGCGTTTGCGGGCGCACCGCCTGCCGGCACCTTCTCCATGCAGGGCTGGCTGAGCGACCTCGCCGGCCGCACCAAGGACCTGATCGACGAGGTCGACAGCGCCGACCTCGTCGTCATGGTGGCGACGGCCGGCGAGAATGCCCAGGCCGCCGCGCTGATCGGCGAGGCCTGCAGCCTCAAGCGGATCACCACCACCGGCCTCATCGTCGGCGGCGCGTCGGCCACCGACGAGATGCTGTCCAAGACCCTGTCGCAGATGCGGCCCTGGTCGCTGATGCTCGTCATCGCGAGCGCCGTCGACTACGTCGAAGACATGCTGATCGCGCTGCGCGCCTGAAGCCGCGGACCCGCCCAGTCCGCCCTCCCCGTTTGCGAGGGGCCGCCCCTCCGCAACTTGCAGGGTCTGCCCCGCCCCTCCACCGCCTGCAGGGATTCGCCCCCTCCACCGCTTGCGGGGGAGGGCTGGGGAGGGGGAATGCAGCGCTTCCTCATGGCTCAGAGCCGGCAAAGCGCCCCCTGATGTGATGCGCGGGGGGGCGGATTCAGAAAGAGCCCTCTCCCCACCCTCCCCCGCACGCGGGGGAGGAAGACGACGCACGTGCGCCGTGAACCGGTGATGAGACACGTGCGCTGTGGTCCCTCGATCCCGCTCTGCCTCGATCTCGCGCCATTGTGTTGGGCCGCATCCGCGCTGCGAATGAATGGCCGCCCCATTCACCCTTTTGTCACCGCCGATAGCGCTTGCCGAATTGACGGAAGCCGGCATGATCACGGCCAACACCAAGAACGAGAGGACCACGCCATGCATGACGTTCCCGGAGGCCATTGGCATGAGCCGGCCGCAGGCAAGCGCGCCGGGTTCGGCAAGTTCGGGCGTCCCAAGACCCCCTACGACCTGTTCATGGAATCCGAAGGCATCCCGGTGTTCCGCGACATCGGCGTGAGCAAGGTTCAGAACCTGCCGCTGACGCCATGGAAGCGGCTCGGCGGGCGCGGCACCTACATCCAGCTCCACGGCACCGAAGGAAAGTGGGGCTGCTACGTGGTCGAGGTGCCCGGCGCCGGCGCTCTCAATCCGGAGAAGCACCTCTACGAAGAAGTCTACTTCGTCGTCGAAGGCCGCGGCACCACCGAGGTCTGGCTCGACGCCGATTCCAAGCGCCATGTCTTCGAGTGGCAGAAGGGCTCGCTGTTCTCGATTCCGGTGAACGCGATGCACCGCATCGTCAATGCGAGTTCGAGCCCGGCGCTGCTGCTCGCCGGCACCACCGCGCCGAACCTGATGAACCTCATCAACAATGTCGGCGCGATCTACGACTGTCCCTACCAGTTCCGCGACCGCTTCAGCGGCGCCGATGACTTCTACAAGTACAAGGACGACATCGAGCCGGACCCGGTGCGCGGGCTCGCCATGCGGCGCACCAACTTCATCCCCGACATCGTCAACTGCGACCTGCCGCTCGACAACCGCCGCTCGCCCGGTTTCCGCCGGGTCGAGCCGTTCATGACGGGAAACACCTTCTACTTGTGGATCGGCCAGCACGAGAACGGCCGCTACTCCAAGGCCCACGCCCATACCTCCGCCGCGGTGCTCGTCTGCATCAAGGGCAAGGGCTACACCTACACGTGGCCGGAGCATGCCGGCGTCAATCCGTGGAAGGACGGCAAGGCGACATCTCGTCAAGCGGGTCGACTATGAGCCCGTCGGCCTCGTCTCGGCGGCCCCGGGCGGGGCGCGCTGGAACCACCAGCACTTCGGCTGCTCGAAGGAGCCGCTGCGGCTCACCGCCTGGTTCGGGCCGCACAATCCCGGCCGCGAGCCCGGGCCGCCCGGCGAGGTCCACACCGACTACACCGGCATGGACATCAACGAGGGCGGCAGCGCCATCCCCTACTGGATGGAGGACCCCTACATCGCCAAGGAATACACCGAACTCCTCGCGCGCGAGGGCGTGGCGAACCGGATGGACCCGCAGTTCTACGACAGGAACTACAAGGGCGAGCTGCCGAAAGGGATTTGACGCGCGGGATCCGGCGACGGCGGGCCGCAGCAGGCCGCCGGTTTCGGTTCTCCGTCGTCCGCACCAGAACGACCGCGGCGACACCGATGCGGCCAATCCTTGGACCTACGACACCAGCGACACGGGAATCATTCATCGAGGCCGAAGGCGTGCAGCACGTCCTGGGCCAGAGCGCCCTGCGGCGGGACAGCGACGGCGTCGATCGGCACGCAAATGAGGACCCGCTCCAGCGGATTGTACGCGTGCCACGGTGACAGCCCGGCGAACGGGCGAAAAAGCGACATCACCGCGCTCATGAACAACAGCGTGGCATGAACCGGAAGATAGGCCGGACCGAGCCAATCGTGCTGGCGCGCGTGGGACAGTTCGTGAGCCAGCAACCAGCGGCCATGCTTCGCCAGCAAGGCCGGCTCCACGATGATGACGTGCCCGATCGCCACCGCTCTCCAGGCCGTCAGGCGCCCGGCGGGCAGACAATAGAGTGACGCGGTGGTCGCCGCCCCGCCGATGCGCTGCCGCGTCCGAGCGCCCACCATCCGGGCCGTGGCATGCCCGATCAGGTTGGTTGGCGCTGTCCAGACCCTGCGCAGGGCTCCGATCGCACCACGCCTGCGCGCCGTCGGCACCGCGATGCGTATCATGGGTCCGTACGTTGCGCGGATGGATCCGGGAGGCTGCATGTCCTTGGGCTGCGTGTCCTTGGGCTGCGTGTCTTGGGGGTGCATGTCATGGGGGTGCATGTCATGGGGCTGCTTGCCATGGGCTGCAGTTCATCGTGCTGAAGCTACCACATGCGGGGCGCCCCGCGGTTCGCGGTCGCGCTCAGCAGGTGCGACGCCACGCGCGATACATTTCTGTCCGAATGCCGTAACATCCGCCCGCTATCGCGGGATCGCCGCGCCCACCGGCCTGCCGGAGCGCAGACCGAGCGGACCTCGAATCCTGATGCAAATCCGGATAGATGAACTAGTGTGATGGTCAGGCCGCGCATCACTGCGGCTATCAACCTTGGGAGGTTCTCCATGTCCAACATCGTCAAACGTGCCGCCGGCATTTCGCTGGTTTCGGCGCTCGCCCTCGGCTTCGCGCCGGCGGCCCATGCCCAGCTCGTCACCCACAAGGACCTCTCGCTCGCCATGGCCACCGAGATCGCGCTCGGTGCGATCGAGGCCTGCAAGGCCAACGGCTACGCCGTGTCCGCGCATGTGCTCGGCCGCGAAGGCCAGGTGATCGTCGGCCTGCGCAACGAGAACGCGGGCCTCGCCACCTTCGAGAACTCCATGAAGAAGGCTTATACGGCGCGGACCTTTGCGCGCTCGTCCGGCGAGTTCGCGGACGGCGTCAAGGGCAATCCGAACGCCGGCGCCCTGTGGCTCACCAACATCGTCCCGACCCAAGGCGCGCTGCCCATCAAGATCGGCAACGAGACCATCGGCGCCGTCGGCATCTCCGGCGCGCCCGGTGGCGAGAAGGATGAAGCCTGCGCGAAGGTGGGCATCGAGAAGGTCGCTGCCGAACTCAAATAAGCCCATCCCTCGATCAACCGGCCGACACCCGCGTCCCACGATGGGTGTTGTCGCTCGTTCTCATTCCCAAACGCCGCTCTGGAAGCGGTATTCCTCGGGAGAATTCATCATGTCAAAGACTGTCATCCGTCTCGCCGGACTTTCGCTCGCCTGCGCTCTCACCGGTGGCCTCTCCGGCACGGCCAACGCCCAGCTCGTCGTCCACAAGGACATCCCGCTGCTCATGGCGGTGACGATGGCCCAGACGGCGATCGCGACCTGCAAGACCAACGGCTACAACGTGTCGGCCCACGTGGTGGGACGCAACGGCGAGATCATCGTCTCCATGCGCGGCGACGGCACGGGGCCGCACACCCTCGAGAACTCGATGAAGAAGGCTTATACGGCCAAGGCGCAGCGCCGGCCGTCCGGCGAGTTCGCGGCGTCGATCAAGGACAACTACACCGCCGGCGCGCTCCGGCTGAGCAACATCGTGCCGGCTCAGGGCGCGCTGCCGATCAAGGTCGGCGACGACACCATCGGCGCGCTCGGCGTGTCCGGTGCGCCGGGCGGCGAGAAGGACGAGGCCTGTGCCAAGGCCGGCATCGATAAGGTCGCCGACCAGTTGAAGTAAGTCGACCCGTTGTAGGACGTGATTTGCCGGCCGTCCGCGGCCAGCTTCGACGGCGCAGCCTCGCTGCGCCGTTTTTTCGTGCGCGCTTTCCGCCTGGCCTCACGCAGCCTTGCGGTGCATCACCTTGGTGCCGGCATATTCGCCGTGGATCGCCTTCACCGAGCGTTCGATCGAGCCGAACAGGCGGGCGATCTCCGCGGCCGCGAGCGAGTCCGCGTCGAACTCGCGCGCGCCCTGGCCGCCGGCGAGCGCCAGCGAATAGGCGTTGCGATGGGTGATCTGGCCGAACCAAACCGGCGCGCGAAGCACCTCGAGGCTCTCGCGTGCCGCAGCCACTTGCGGCACCTCGATGCCGTCGCGCATGGCCGGCGCGCCGTTGATGACGACCGCATAGGGTCGGCGGCGCTCGCGCGCCGCGGCGATCGTCTCCTTCACCGCGTCGAGATCGAACACCGAGGGACGCGCGGGGATGACGACGAGGGTCGCCGCACGGATCGCCTCGTTGACGAGGCCGGACATCTGCGGCGGCGTGTCGATGAAGACCCACTCGAAGCCGGCCTGCTTGGCGGCATTGACGATGCTCTCGACCCCGCGCGAGGCGGTGCGCAGCGGCGGCTGATCGGATTTGCGCAGTTTGTGCCACAGCGTGAGCGACCCCTGCGGATCGGCATCGATGAGCAGGCAACGGCGCGACGCCTTGTCGGCGCAGGCGGCAAGGTGCGCGGTCAGGGTGCTCTTGCCAGACCCGCCTTTACGAGATGCGACGGTGATGACGACCATGTTGGCTCCTTGATTAAATCGATCGCGGCCGGCGCGACGCCCGGGTCAAAGGAACGGTGATTTCACGAACGGGACGGCAGAGGCCTTGATGGCTGAGGCCGTGACCCCCAGGTTGAATCCATCAAGGGTTGATTCGCAAGCGCATCCAACCGCAACCGATTCGGGTCCCAGCCGGCCGTTACGCAAACGACACATTGGCCCAGCTGGCCCGGTGGCCCGCTGCGCGGCGTCACCGCCGCAACTGAAATACGCACAGCGCGGCGATCATGACGGCGCCGCCGAGCACCTGGAGCGGCGTCATGCGGTCGCCGAGGAACACCGCGCTCAACACCGCCGTCATCAGCGGTTCCAGGTTCATGTAGAGCGCGGTGCGGAACGGGCCGATCCGCTGGGTCGAGACATAGAGCGTGAGGATCGCCGCAGTGGTGGTGAAGGCGATGCCGACAAACGCCACCCAGCCGACCGCCGTATGGGGCGGTTGCCAATTCCAGGTCACGAGTGAGAGCCCGACGAAGACCAGCATCGACGACCACAGCGTGTACCAGGTGACGAGCCGGGCGTCGGTGCCCGCGAGCGTCGCCCGGGTGATCAGCAGCATGGCGACCCGGCACAACGCCGCGCCCGCCGCGGCGAGCAGGCCGAGCACCGCGAGATGCGCCGAATTGGCGCCGATGATCAGCCCGAGGCCGAGAAAGGCGACGATGGCGGTGACGCCGCCGCGCCACGTCAAGCGGTCGATACCGGTCCAGGCCCCGATCAGTCCGGTCAACAGCGGGTAGATGAAGTAGGTGAGGATGGCGATCGACACCGGGATCAGCTCGATCGCCTTGAACACCCCGAACAGGTTGAGGGTGAGCATCAGGCCGAGGCCGAGCGAAATCCATTTCAGGCGCGGGGGCAGCTTCACGCTTGCGACGCCCAGCCGCATCCAGATGAAAATGAGGCCGATTCCGACCACGCTGCGGAACGCGAGGAGGCTCAGGACATCGCTTCCGGCCTCGAGCGCGAGCTTGGCGAAGATGTCGGACACACTGAACGTCGTGGCCGCGATCAGCACCGGTCCGAGCTGGTGGACCAGGCCGCGGATGCCGGCTGGCGGATCGTTCACGTGGCCTCGCTGCGCGCCGGCCTCAGGCCGGTTTCGGGGGCGCCTGCATAGCACAGGCGCGCGCATCGGGTCAGGCACCGGGCTGTGCAGAACCCGTCCGGAATCCCCGGGAAAACGCATGGCTCAGGCTGTGCAGAACCAGTGGATAAACCAGGCCGGCCCGGTCCCCGCGGCAACCGGCGGACTGCGCGGGCGCCACAACTGGGTCGGGCTCGGTGAACAACCGCTGCGGCGGCCAAAACGTCGTATTCCCCAATGCCCTGGCTGCGCAGCTGTGGTCACCGCAGGATGGTTTTCCCCTGTACAGCTGCGTCAGAAACATCTGGACAGCCTGTGCATGGTCGGGGGAAAGGGAAAGTATGAACGACCTCCTCATCACCTCGACCACGGTCGCCCGCATCGCGACCGACGGTAAAACGGCGCGCCGCCTTGCCGACGGCCTTTCCGAGACGCTCGATGCCGGCGAGACCGCCATCGCCGCGTTCGAAGCGCCCGACGGCCACTGGACGGTGGAGATCTTTTTCGAGCAGCCCCCTGACGAGGCGGCGCTGCGCGATCTCGTCGGCCGCCTGGCCGGCCAGCCGGCCCAGGATGCTCTCGCATTCGAGCGGATCGCGGCGCGCGACTGGGTCGCCGCCAGCCTGGAAGGGCTGCAGCCGGTCGAGGCCGGCCGCTTCATTGTCCATGGCGCCCACCACCGGGCGCGGGTGCCGGCCAACCGGATCGGCATCGAGATCGAGGCGGCGCTCGCCTTCGGCACCGGCCATCACGGCACCACCCGCGGCTGCCTGCTCGCGCTCGACGCCATCGCGAAGTCGCGGCGGCGCAAAACAGCGCGGCTCGCCAATGCCCTCCTCGGGGGCGGCCCATCCGCTCCCTCGCCCCGCTTGCGGGGAGAGGGTCGGGGTGAGGGGGCGTTTTTACTCGACATGCGCTCAGGCTCTCGGAAAGGTCCCCTCACCCGGCGCGAAAAAACGCGCCAACCTCTCCCCGCACGCGGGGAGAGGTTCTGCCGCACTCTCGATGTCGGCACCGGCACCGGCGTGCTCGCGATCGCGGCGGCCAGGAGCCTGCGCGGTGCGGTGCTCGCCGGCGACATCGATTCCATGAGCGTGCGGCTGGCGCGCGAGAACGTGCATCTCAACCGCGCCGCAGTGACCGTGATCCATGCCCGCGGGCTCGGCGACCGCCGCTTCCGCGACGGCGGCCCTTACCAGCTCGTGTTCGCGAACATCCTTCTCGGGCCGCTCAAGGGCCTCGCAAAGCCGATCGCGGCCGTCGCCGCGCCCGGGGCCGTCATCGTGCTGTCGGGGCTGCTTCCGCAGCAGGCCAATGCCGCGCTCGCTGCCTATCGCGCCCACGGCCTCGTGCTCGAGCGGCGCATCCTGCTCGACGGCTGGGCGACGCTGATTCTGAGGCGGCGAGGGCAAGTTCTGAGGCGGCGAGGGTAAGTACGTTCCGTACCGACGCAACGAGACGCGATTCGCACTTTCGACCGGTTGCATTAGATTACGCCCATGAATGAAACCTCCCCGACGCCGTTCTCCGCCCAGTTCCAGACCTTCGACGATCCGCCGGAAGCCGCCGCGGCGGCACCGCGCGTCGTCGCGCTCCGGGCGGAGCTTGCGCGCCGCGGGCTCGACGGCTTCATCGTTCCGCACGCCGACCGCTTCCAGAACGAATACCTGCCGCCGAGCGAGGAGCGTCTCGCCTGGCTGACCGGCTTCACCGGCTCGGCCGGGCTCGCCGTGATCCTCGCCGACCGCGCCGCGCTGTTCGTCGACGGCCGCTACACCACCCAGGCCCGCGACCAGGTCGATGGCGCCTTGTTCTCCATCGAGCATCTCGTCGATCGGCCGCCGGGAGCATGGATCGAGGCGAACCTCGGGTCCGGACAGAAGCTCGGCTATGACCCGTGGCTGCACAGCGCCGAAAGCGCGGAGCGCTTCGCCAAGGCCTGTACGACCGCCGGCGCCATCCTGGTCGCCACCGCGCCCAATCCGGTCGACGCCGTCTGGCACGACCGTCCGGCGCCGCCCCATGGGCCGGTTGTGACCCACGATCTCGAATACGCGGGAGAAGCCGCCTCTCATAAGCTCGAACGCGTGCGCGCCGAGATGGCGAAGCTCAAGGCGGATGCGCTCGTCGTGTCCGACCCGCACGCCCTCGCCTGGGCCTTCAACATCCGCGGCTCCGACGTCGCCCACACGCCGGTGGCGCTCGCCTACGCGATGGTGCCCGCGCACGGCGCGGCCCGCCTCTACATCGACGCGGCGAGGCTCACCGACGCGACGAAGGCGTCCATCGCCGCACTCGCGGAGATCAGGCCGCCGGCCGCGTTCGAGGAGGACGTCGCCGCGCTCGGCGCCGAGCATCGCGTGGTCCAGCTCGACCAGGCCACCGCGGGCTACGCCATCGCCCAGGCGGTCACCGGCCATGGCGGCAAGGCGCAGCGCAACGCCGATCCCATCGCGGCCATGAAAACCGTGAAGAACGCGGCCGAGATCGCCGGCAGCCGCGCTGCACACCACCGCGACGGCGCCGCCGTGACGCGCTTCCTCGCCTGGTTCGACGGCGCCGCGCCGACGGGACGGCTCACCGAGATCGACGCGGTCGAGGCGCTGGAGACATTCCGCCGCGCCACCGGCCGCCTCAAGGACGTATCGTTTCCGACCATCTCGGGATCCGGGCCGAACGCCGCCATCGTGCATTACCGCGTCACCCGCAAGACCAACCGCACGATCGCGCCGGGCGAGATCTACCTCGTCGACTCCGGCGCCCAATACGAAGATGGCACCACCGACATCACCCGCACCGTCATCGTCGGCGTGCCGACCGCGGAGATGCGCGACCGCTTCACCCGGGTGCTCAAGGGTCACATCGCGATCGCCCGCGCGGTGTTCCCGGACGGAACGACCGGGGCGCAGCTCGACAGCTTCGCACGCGCGCCGCTGTGGGCGGCCGGCCTCGACTTCGATCACGGCACCGGCCATGGCGTCGGCAGCTATCTCTCGGTGCACGAGGGGCCGCCGCGCATCGCCAAACTCGGCACCACGCCGCTCAAGCGCGGCATGATCCTCTCCAACGAACCGGGCTACTACAAGGTCGGCGGCTACGGCATCCGCATCGAGAACCTGGTGCTGGTCACCGCCGCGCCGCCGGTCGCCGGGGCGGAAAAGACGCTCAACGCGTTCGAAACGCTGACGCTGGCGCCGATCGACCTGCGCCTGATCGACCGCGCCCTTCTCGATGACGGCGAGATTACCTGGCTCGACGCCTATCACGCCGAGGTCCGGACCGTGCTTTCACCGCTGCTGGACGACGACACCCGCGCCTGGCTCGCCGCGGCGACGGCGCCTCTGCGACGCAACGCGTAGCGCGGCGCACGTCCCTCAAGCCACCTGCGGCTCATCGGGCGGCCACCGAGCGGGCGGCGCGAACGGAGCCATCGGTAGGGGCGCGGTTTGCTGGACAAGGTCGAAACCCGCCGGGAGGGTGTTTGGGGAGATGAGCTTGCCATCCGGCAACGCCAGCAACGTGGCCGCGTAGGCGAGGCCCGCAGGACTGGTCGGAGTTCCAGCGTTGTAGGTCGACCAGGCTCGCGTCGCCCACGCCTGCCAGGTCAGGTTCGGCGCGTACGTGCGCCGCAAATCATCGAGCAGCTCGTTGATGCCGGATTTGAGATTTTCCCGCCAATCCCAGCAAATCGCGACGGTCTCGGCGCCGGGATGGGTAAACTGAGCGAGGCCGATACCGAAGTCGAACGCGACGGAAGGAAAGTTTTCCGGATCGCTCGGCCACTGGAACAGAACACCGGAATATTTCTCGTGAGTTCGATACACCGGGTCGAACTGGTGCATCTTGTTCTCATGGCTGAATACCGCGTTCGCCATGTGCATGATGTTGATGTCGCGGGTTGCAAACGCGGTCGCGGTGCCGAGTCTGACATTTGCTTCGGTCGGGTTCGCCGCGCCGATGCGCAGATGCACGTAGTCCTGCAGCCAGTCGCCCGAATGCGGAATCTGCACGGCGAGCGTCAGGATGGCGTCTCCTCCCGCCACCCGATCCGAGGCATTGTCATAAGTCACGTTGGCATCGGCCGTGAACAGCTTGAACTGGGCGCTTCTGCTCGTCCCGCTCCAGGTATCTCCGAGCGACAGCACGCGGCTGGCATAATGGGGCGAGAGCCCGGGGCTGACCTTTTGGTAGCGCCCGACGACGTAGAGCGTCTGGAAACGCCAGAAAATCGGAGCCGTCGCCGGATCAATGTTGTCGAGCGCGCAACTGATCGACAGCACGGGCATCTTTGGCTCCGCCGTGATCGAAAATACGTTCGCGTTGAAGCTCTGGGTTCGCGGCACGCCTCCTGGACGATAGGGCGCCGGCGGGTCGGCGCTATCCGGACTTTGGATTCTCAAGGCATGGCCACTCGATATCTGACGACGGGTCGGAACGGTCAAGCCGCTGTCGGAACCCAAAAACCTGGTGTCGTCGATGACGGGAGAAATCTTCGGGGCGGCCTTTGCGCTCGCAGCCAGGAACGGGGCCACCCGCGAGCTGATGTAAGCGCTGGCCGGGCCCGCCATTGTCGTGGCCGCACCCGCCGGAGCGATCCTCTTCGCGACTTCCAACGTCAGCGTATGGATGTGATTCTGGACGACGGATCCAAAATCGTCCGCCGGTCCGGCCACGGGGAGATTGGCAGCCAGGGTCGCCAGAGCTTTCTGCATGCCGTTGAGCGGCGCCATTTGCGCCTTTGCGACCTGGGACGGCGTTGGCGTGAACGGCAACGCCTCCAGATGCGGAGGCCCGAGATTTGTGGGCTGTTGCAGCGTCAGCGCAGTGCCGAGATCGGGGGCCGCAGCCTCGCGCAGGCTCAGGGGCGCTCCGAGGGCCGGAAAACACTTCCGCAGGGTCGCGAGAACGGACGTGTGGTCATAGGGCACGTCGCCCAGCGGACGTAACACGGTTCCCGGCGCGATATAGGGCGATACGATGACGGCAGGAACGCGCACGCCGTAGCGATCAAAATTAAACGGACTCGTTGCGACCGCACCGGGCGGATGAGCCGCCGGCGGGGCGACATGATCATAGCAACCGCCGTGTTCATCATACGTGATGATCAGCAATGTTTGTCGCCAGGCCGGTCCACTGCGCAGAGCGTTGTACACGTCCGCGATGAGCTGCTCGCCGAGCGATACCACGTGCGGTGGATGCTGATCGTTCGGAAGCTCTTTCGGGTGGGGATAATATCGCGGTTCGATGAACGCATAGGCGGGCAGCGTGCCGTTGGCGGCATCGCGTTCGAATTGGTCATAGTAGTGGAAGTGGTCGAGCAGCAACCACAACTTGGCCAATGCCCATGTCTGGGCGAAGTCGTGATAATAGATCTTCCAGCCGGACGGGATCCCGGCATATTGAAATTGATTGAAGATGGTCGGCATTTGATAGGGGAAATGGGCCGGCTCGTTGTTCTCGAATCCGTTCGCCGTGCCGGTGTGCACGAAGAATCGGTTTGGCCATGTCTGGCACGGTGCCGACGCGAACCAGCGGTCGCACACGGCGAACTGCCGAGCCAGCCGGCTGATGACCGGCACTTGCTCCGGCATGAAGTAATTCATCACATGGCTGGCGTTGTAGGTGCCGGGTACGACGGCCGCCTGACCAAGATAGCTTTCGACGAAGCCGCCCATTGTGGCCTTTGCGTCCGGCGGCGCCGCCGAATCGCCGAAAATCTGCAGATTGATATCCGTAAACAGCTCGCCGGGATCCGGGTCCGGAATAGACATCGTCGCGACATCCGTTCCGGTGAAGTTTCGAACCTGTACCCGCTCACCCTGCGGTCCGATATTGATCTCGTCACCGGCGAGACCATCGAAGGCCGGGGTTTTCGGATACAATTTTCCGAGCAGATTATCGAACGATCGATTTTCGAGCATCAGAACTACGACGTGTTTGATCTGGTCCAGCGCACTCATCCTCGCACCTTCTAATTGGTGTCTCCGGCATCGGCGGCCGCCGCCTTGACGGGCTTTTCGCCGGTGGCTCGAAGGTTCATGAACATGTTGAGGAGATCGAACCAGAACGGAGCCCCGAGAGAAATCGCGAGGGCTGTCAGGACGAGACCGATGATCTTCAGGAGAACGTTGAGGGAAATTTCGGATAACGGGGCAGTGCCCGAGGAAAAGCTGGTCCACCCGACCGGAAGCTGCTTGAGCTCTGCGACATCGCCCTGGATCGCCTCGACCGCCGGACCGAGCTTGACAGGCGATGCTGGGCTTTCGCCCCCCGGAGAAACCGGGTGGGCCTTGGCCGCTTCCGGCGGTGGATTAGTTCTGATGCTGTCGGCAAGCTGCACCATTTCGAGGCGCAACGCCGAGTTCTTCCAAAGCGATTGAGCGACGTTGACGGTATCCGCGTTCACCGTCAGGACGAGAGCCAACCCGACGAAGAATGAAATTCGCTTCAGCTGGCGATTGTATCCACCGCTCACGCGATCCATCGCGCTGTCGAACCATTTCGCGACGTTGTCTTGCAGCTTTCCGAAGTCGCCTTCGGCGGTCGCGAGGTTGGCGAGCAGTACGTCGCGAATATTGCTGTCGGGCAAATGCTCGATCGAGGTCTTGACCGTTTCAAAAGCCGGAATCGGCTTGGTCGGATCCAGGCTGCCAAGCAAAGCCAGAGCAAAGTTCTTCGACGACAAATAGGAGACGTGAGGGTCGTTGTTCGGATTCGGCGTGCGGGTGATCAGCCTGTAAAACCAGGCAATGAATGGGGCAAAGGGACCCTTGGCCGTCGCTACCGCTTGGTTGACGCTCGAGACCAGACCATGGTCATAAAAATCACGCCGCAGCGTCTCGTTGTCGAGCACATCGGTGAGCGCATCCTTGAGGTTGGCGGCCCGCAGATCAACCGCCGCCGCGATGACCTCGTTGATAACGGTGACGATCAGGCTGAGAAGCAAATACATCAGCAAAAGTCCGATGGCGACGTCGATCGCCGGATTGTTGCTCATGGCTTTGCTCCGCTGATGGTTCGGTGCTCAGGCAATTACCTTCCGCGCAATCGAGATCGGGGCGGGGATAGTCCCGGTGCCGCGGATCATAATACCTATGATTGCATAAATTCTTTCCTACAATCAAGAGGACGTGAACGGCGCGCTGAAGTCGCGCAATCTCCGTGTGGAAAACGATTTTCAGCGACAGGGGACCGCGAATTCGGTGCGGCCGCGAGGCAGGCGTTCGCGAAGGGTCGGGAATGGCTGCGGCGCGAGGGACATGCCGGGGATCGATCAGACTTGGGTGGCGCCGCGCACCCGGCGCTTCGGACCTGGTCGCAATCGTCGAAGCCGGGGCAACGCGTCGGATCAAGCGCCTCGCCGGTCACGCCGCGCCGCCCTCCTCGCGCAGCCGCGCGATGGCGTCGGCGTCGAGGCCGGCTTCGGCGAGCACGACGTCGGTATGCTCGCCGAGCCGCGGCGCCGGGCGCCGCCAGGCCCCGGGAGTGGCGGAGAGCCGCGGCACGATGTTGTGCATGGGCAGCGAGCCGGTCTCGGCGTCGTCGACCTCGACGAGAATCTCGCGCTCGCGGAAATGCGCGTCCGCGACCGCATCGGCGATCGAGTAGACCGGCCCGGCGGTGACGTCGGCCTCGCGCATCAACCGGAGCGCCTCGTCGCGGGACTTGCCGGCAAACCACGCGCCGACCGCCTCGTTGACCAGCGCGCGGTGCGCGATGCGCGCGGCATTGGTGCGAAACCGGTCGTCATCGAGCATGTCGTGGCGGCCGATCACCTCGAACACCCGCCGCGCCATGGTGCCGGTCGAGCCCGACAGCGCGACGTAGCCGCCGTCCCCGCAGCGATAGACGTTGCGCGGCGCCGAGGTGTGGGAGCCGCTGCCGACGCGCTCCTTCACCACGCCGGTGAGGCGATAGATCGCGGCTTCCGGTCCCAGCACCGAGAACATCGATTCCAGGAGCGAGAGGTCGATGACCTGACCGCCACCACGGCCGCCACCCTGGCGCTGATCGCGGGCGCGCAACGCCGTCACCACCGCGAAGGCGCCGTAGAGACCTGCGATCATGTCGGCGAGCGCCAGCGGCGGCAGCACCGGCTCGCGGTCGGCAAAGCCGGTGCGCGCCGCAAAGCCGCTCATCGCCTCGACCAGCGTGCCGAAGCCGGGCAGCGGCGCGTAGGGGCCGGTCTGGCCGAAGCCGGACACCCGCACGATGACGAGCCCGGGATTATTCGCCAGCAGCACGTCGGGGCCGAGGCCCATCTGCTCCAGCGTGCCAGGCCGAAAGTTCTCGATCAGGACGTCGGCGGTCGCGACCAGCCGCAGCAGCGCATCCTTGGCCGCCGCATGGCGGAAGTTGAGGACGATCGAGCGCTTGTTGCGGGCATAGGTCTTCCAATGCAGCTCCTTGCCGGCGTCGCGCCAGTCGCGCAGCGGATCGCCCGCAGGCGGCTCCACCTTGATGACGTCGGCGCCGAAGTCGGCGAGCTGGAGCGACAGCATGTTGCCGGCGACGAGCCGCGACAGGTCGAGCACGCGCACGCCGGCCAGCGGCCCGACGGCTTCGGGATCGAACGGAATGCGGTGGGGTCCGGGCTGTTGCATCGGCTTGCGCTCGCCTGGACTTTAGCGTGCCGTTCGCGCGCCGCCCACCGCCGCGCGGAAATGTCGTATTGGCCGTCGTGGAAGTCGCCCGCAGCGCAAAAAATCCCGCACTCCCTCGAAGGGTCATGGCCGGGCTTGTCCCGGCCATCCCGCTTAGGGAGGCACCCGCTTCTGCATTGGGAGGCGCCGCCGTGCCGCATGATCGGGATCGCCGGACAAGCCCGGCGATGACGAACCGAAGGTCGGAGCGCGGGCCGCGAGGCCGCTCGGCCTACGCCCAGAGGTCCTGGTAGTTCTGGAAGTTCGGCAGGATCGGGTCGGAGCGCGTCGGCTCGAGCAACGGCAGCAGCTTGCGAAACACCGCGTTGACCGGGCCGGAGGTGTGCCGGACATAGAGGTCGATCGGGTAGAGCGACTGGCGCAAGTGCCATTTCGGATCGTAGTTCAGGCTGCCGCTGTAGAAGCGCTTGCAGCCATTGGCGATCGCCCACTCGATGACGTCGCGGAACACCCGGTAGTAGAGGTTGAGCTCGAAGGCGACGGAATAATCGAAGCCCACATATTCGTGGCAGATGGTGTCGCCGTTCACGGTGCAGAGGCCGAACGCGATGATCTTCTCACCCTGGCGCCACACGAAGAAGCGGGCCTTGTCGGGCATCCGCTTGGCGATCTCGCACAGGAATTCCTTGGTGAGCTTCTCGAACTGGAGCGGCGAGCGTTCATACACCCCGAGATAGAGCGGGTAGATCTCGTCGACGATGTCGCTCACGTCCTCGACGACGCTCATGGTGATCGCCGGCTTGGCGCGCTCGGCGGCGCGCAGCTTGCGCCGCACCTTGCCCCGCGTCCGCGGGCTCAGCGTCTTGTCGACATACTCGTCGAAATTCTTGAAGTCGATGCCCAGGGTGGTCATCGGCATGCTGGGGACGCGGGTAAACCCGGCCTGCCGCATCGCCGCGAGCGGCCCACGATACTTGGCCGGGAATTCCTTGAGCACGATCATGACGCAGTTCAATTCCCGCGCGATCCGGCGCAGCGACCCCGCCAGCAACGCGGCCGTGGCCGCCTGCACCATATCGCTGCCGTCGAGATGACCTTCGCCGGCCGCGCACCCCACCATCAGGGTGCGCGCGCGCATGAAGCGCGGCCACACCTTGCGGATCGCGGCGATGACGTTCTTCGCCTGCCCGCCGGTGCCGGCCGTGAGGTCCTGGTCGATGATGAAGTAAGGCTGGACCGCCATCACGTCCGCGCCGTTGCCGGCGACGAGATAGCCGTAATCGAAACCGCCGAGCGTGTCCTCGATCAGCTCGTAGAAACGCCGATCCTTGCGCTCGCCGGCAAACGCCCCCTGCCAGCGTGGCAGTGATGCGATCTCTTCGCGGGTCGCAATCCTCAGCGTACCGCCCGCCGTGGCGGAAGAGGACAGTCGCGCGCGACCAATGCCACCGTGCATCGAAGCACCCCCGTTGGAATACCCAAACCGATTTATAGCATGAACTCGCGTGGACGGAACCGGAACGCGTTCGATACACCCAAACGCTCCCAGCGCGATTTGCGTCGTCGGATAGTGGGTTGATTTGGCTAGCTTAAACACACGTCAGCGCGCGGCGCCCGGATGGAATCGAACGCGCAGGCGCGCCCATCGCCGGCTGGTCCGCCACGCCTCTGCCACTATTGGGCTTACCGCGCGATCCACCCGCCATCGACCACGAGCAGATGGCCGACGATGAAGCGGGCCTCGTCCGAGCACAGGAACAGGACAGCCGCCGTCAGTTCCTCCGCCTTGCCCATTCGCCCGATGGGAAACAATCCACCCGCCTGTGCCGGCGTGATGTTTTCTCGTTCCATCCACTGGTGGAAGACGTCGCCCGGCGCATCGATCCCGCATGCGGCGATGGCGTTGATGCTGATGTTGTGTTTCGCGACTTCGAGCGCGGCGGACTTGGTGATGCCGTCGACGCCGCCCTTGGTCGCAGCATAGAGGCTCTCGGTCGGATTGCCGGTGAGGCTTCCGGTGATCGACGACTGGTTGACGATCGCGCCGCCGCCGTTCTTGAGCATCTGGCGGATTTCATGCTTCATGCAATAGAAAACGCCGCGCAGGTTGGTGTCGACGTGGAAGTCGAAGCTCGCCGCGGTCTCGTCGACGATCGGGGCGAAGCGGACCACGCCGGCGTTGTTGACCGCGCAATCGAGCCGCCCATACGCCTCGACCGTCTTCGCCACCGCCGCCTCCACTTCGGCTTCGACCCGAACGTCGGAGCGCAGGAACAAGCCCTCGCCGCCGGCCTTGCGGACGAGGTGCAGCGTTTCCTGCCCGCCCGGCTCGTCGATGTCGGTGAACGCGACACGGGCACCTTCGGCGGCGAAGGCGAGCGCGGTCACCCGACCGAGCCCGCGTGCCGCACCGGTGACCAGCGCAACCTTGCCGGCGAATCTTCCCATCGGACGTCCTCCGGCATTAAAGGTGAGCGCCGAGCGTTCAGCCTCCGGCGCAATAGCTGCAGCCGGCGTCCTGCGCGCGGTTGACGCCCCATGTGCCGGACGGGATGACGGCGACCCCGGAAACCAGGTTTGCGGCAAACTCCTTCGCCGTCTCCTCGGCGGTCATGCCGGCATTGGCGGACAGCTTCTTGGCGAAGAAGCGCAGGGCGAAATTGCAGGCACCCACCACCGTCCCTTTGTCGATCAGGCGGTCCAGCGCGATGTCGTCGATCTGGAGGACACCGGGCTTCGGCTTGTAGTAGGGATTCTTCTTTGCCGCCGCCTTTGTCTCGGGATCGTTGATGTTGAGCGTCTCGCCGATCTTGTACTTCTCCCACATGGCATCGTTGAGGGAGAGCGGGAACGCGCCATGGCGCAGGACGAGAACGGCCGTCGAATTCGTCGGATCGTTGGTCGCGATAAACGTATAGACGAACGCCAGCGGAAATCCTGAATTCACTTCGTAGGCGTCCACCACCTGCTTGTAGCGGCCCTTGAGGGCGCCGGGCCAATCCGGGCCGCCCGGCGCCGCGCCGGTGGTCTGCGCGTCCACCGCAGGCGCCGACAAACCTGCAAAGCCGAGCGTCAGGGCGCCGGCCATGCGCGTGAAGAAGCCGCGCCGCGGCGTTACTCCGCCCATGTTCTCCATGAGATGCTTGTCCACGAGATTGGTCATGCGGTCCTCCCGAAATGCAATAAATGCTGCGGAAACCCAGCGCCCGCGAGACACGCCACGGCGGCGGGGGCGTTGCGGCCGGCCACAAAAGCCAAGCCGTCTGCCGCAGCATGTCCCTTTTGCGAAATCCCGGCAAGCCGCCGGCCAAGGCAGCCGCAGGCCAAGGCAAACAGCCACCGGCCAGGCTTGGCTTCGAGCCGGCTCCGGACGCACCGCATTTCCGCTTCCTCCCCCGGTGGGAACTGGCGTGGCTTTCCGGCGGTGCCGAGTGTCGCGCGGCATCGGTGCCAATGGCGGTCGCGTCGCGAGGACGCCGCGGGGCCTCCCGAGACGCTCCACGCCGGCAACAGCGCGGGACTTCGATCGACGGTTTCCAAGCCGCGCGGCTTCCAAACAGCGCGGCCGGTCCAACAGGGAGAAAACATGACCATGCAGCCCGACGAATCCGAATCCCAGGAGCCGCGCGCCGTGTCGCGCCGCCGCTTCGTCACCGCCACCGCCGTGGCCGCGGGTGGACTGGCGCTTGCGCGACGCCAAGCGCGCGCCGCCATCGTGCGCACCGACTTCTCGACCCTGGCGCCCTATGGCAACGGCACGCTTCCGCCCGGCGTGCGCTCGCGGCACATCAGCAACGTCAACGGCCTCACGGTCCACATCCTCGAGGCTGGCTATGAGACGCCCGGCCGCCCGGCGGTCTTGCTGCTGCACGGCTTTCCCGAACTCGCCTACAGCTGGCGCAAGGTCATGCCGGTGCTGGCGGCGGCCGGATATCACGTCATCGCGCCCGACCAGCGCGGCTACGGCCGTACGCTCGGCTGGGACGATTCGTTCGACGCCGATTCCGATCAGTTCCGCATCCTCAACATGGTGCGGGATGCCATCGGGCTCGTCTATGCGCTGGGCTACCGTTCGGTGGCCGGGATCGTCGGGCACGACGCCGGCTCGCCGGTGGCATCCTGGAGCGCGCTGATCCGGCCGGACATCTTCCAATCGGTCGTCATGATGAGCTCGCCGTTCGGCGGCCCGCCCGCGCTGCCGTTCGACACCGCCAATGGCGCACCATTGCCGAAGCCCGCCCCCTCCGACGACGAGCTCGACGCCGCGCTCGCCAAGCTCAATCCGCCGCGCAAATACTACCAGAACTATCAGCGCAAGGCGGGCGCCAACGAAGACATGCTCCATGCGCCGCAGGGCCTGCACGATTTCTTTCGCGCCTACTACCACTACAAGAGCGCCGACTGGAAAGGGAACAAGCCGCACCCGCTCAAGAGGCGCACGGCCGAGGAGATGGCGCAGATCCCGACCTATTACGTAATGGATCTCGACAAGGGGATGGCGGCGACGGCCGCCTCCGCGATGCCCTCCGCGGCCGAGATCGCGGCGTGCAAATGGCTCACCGAGGAAGAGGTCGAGGTCTACGCCACGGAGTACGGCCGGACCGGCTTCAACGGCGCCCTGCAGGGCTACCGCGTGCGGCGCGGCTCAGATCCCAAGAGCATCGCCGAAACGCAGACCTTCGCCGGCCGCACCATCGACGTGCCGTCCGCCTTCTTCGCCGGCACCAGCGACTGGGGGGTCTACCAGACGCCCGGGCTCGTCGACGCCATGCGCACCAAGGCGTGCACCAACATGGTGAACTTCAAGCTGATCGACGGCGCCGGCCATTGGGCGCAGCAGGAGCAGCCCGAGCAGATCAGCAAGCTGGTGCTCGAATTCCTGCAGAACCACGCCCCGCGCAAGGGCTAGAGGCACCGGAGAAGCAAGCGACCGGAAAAGCGACGGGAGCGGAGCCGTGGCTCCGCTCCCCGCCGCCCGCACGCGGTTCCGATCAGATGCGATCGGGATACGGCATGATCCAGTTGTCGCGGTTCGGCATCTTCACTTGCGGCAACGACTTCGCATCCATCACGTCGTTCTCCCCGATCAGCTTGTTGAGGGAGAGGATGTAGGCGGTGAGCGCATAGACCTCGTTGTCGGGGAGCGAGCGCGGCGCGTTGTAGGGCATCGCCCGGCGGATGTAGTCGAACACCGTCGTCGCATAGGCATAGTAGTTGGCGATGGTCTTCTGCGTGTCGATGCCGTTGGTCAGCGGCTCCCCGCCGACCAGCGGGCCGGCGCCGGGACCGCCTCCGCCCTTGCCGCCCTCGGCGTGGCACGCCACGCATTTCTCCGCATAAACCTTGGCGCCCTGGGCCGGCGTGCCGCTCCCGGCCGGCAGGTTGGTGCCATCGGGAAGCACGGCGATGTCCCATGGCGTGACGTCGGCCTCGGTGACCGGCTTGCCAAGTCCCGGCGTCGCGCCCGGATTGGGCGAAGGATTCTGCGCGAGGATGGGGCTCTGCGCCAAGGCGGCCGCGACGGTGAGCGCCACGGCGCCGGCGAGAAGCGGCTTACGCATAGACATGTTTGATCTCCCCTTTGCTGTCGATGCCCCAGCTGGTGATGCTGTTGTAGTGCTGGTTGGGGAACGCCAGCGGCGTCGAGAGCGGCTTGTTGGTCTGGCCGCGCGCGGCGACGAATTCGGCGCGCAGCGGCTGCACGTTGCCCGCTTCGTCCCAGGCGCGGCTTTGCAGGACCGCCGGCTGGCCGTCCCACCGCCACGGCATGGTGAAGCGGGTGAACGCCTTGTCGTGAACCGGCCCTTGCAGCGCGGCGTCGCCCCAGCTCTTGCCGCCGTCGGCGGAGACCATGACCTTGGCGATGCGTCCGGCGCCGGAATAGGCGACGCCGGAGATCGCGTAGTAGCCCGGCTCCTTGAGCGAATGACCGAACGAGGGGTGGGTGATGAAGCTCTTCACCTCCATCAAGAAGTGGAAGCGCCACGTCTTGCCGCCCGGCAGGATCTGCGAATAGTTCTTGGTCTCGAAGAACGTCATCGCCGGCTGGTCGACCACCTTGATGCGACGCAGGAACTTGACGTTCATATTGCCCTGATAGCCGGGCACCAGGAGCCGCATCGGATAGCCGTTGCCGGGCATCAGCCGCTCGCCGTTCTGGTAGATCGCGACGAGCGCGTCGTCATAGGCCTTCTTGACGGGAATGCTGCGATCGAGCAGCTGCGCATCGGCGCCCTCGGCGACCAGCCATTTCGCGTTGCGATCGATGCCGGCTTCGTCGAGCAGCGTGGAAAGTCTCACGCCGGCCCATTCGGAATTCGACACCAGGCCGTGGATCGCCTGCGCCGTCACCTGCATCGGCTCGTTGGAGAACATCGGCGCCGAATTGCCGGCGCATTCCACGAATGCCATGCGCGTCTCCAGCGGATAGCGCGACAGCGACTCGAGCGTGAACTCGAGCGGCTGGCGAACCTTGCCGTGGATCACGAGCTTGTGCTGGGCGGGATCGATGTCCGGCACGCCGCAGTGGTTGATGGAGAAATGCAGGCTGTTCGGGGTGACCGTGCCGCTCAGCAGCTGATGCGGCGTGCGGGCGTGCGAGTTGCGGAATTCGCCCTTGGGATTGCTCAGCGTCCGCACGACGTCCTTTTCGAACCGCGACGGCGTCTGCACGGCGGGCAGAGGCGCGCCGAACTCGAGGCTCCACGGCTGGTCCTTGATGGGCTCGGCGGCCGCTCCCGTCACGGTCCCGGCGGCCCCCGCGGTCATCGCGCCCGCTACTGCGATGCCTTGCCCCATCAAGGCGCGGCGGTTGATCAGGCCGTTGCCGGCGACGGGATCGTACGAGGGCGCGCGCCCTCGGCGTTTGGAATGACTCATGACGTCCTCCCGGATGCGGATCGGTGCCATATGCACCCTTGATGATCCTCATTGGCGCGCCATGCTGCCCCTTTGTGCGCGGCGTTGTCCAGACCATGATGGCGACGCGGGTCGTAGGGCGCCGCGCGGGTAGACGATCGGCGCGCACATTCGGGTATAGTCGAACCCGCCATACGCAGGCCGGCTGGACTGCGGGACTGTGCGACCAGAGAAAACGCAAACTGACGATCGGGAGGTCCACCCATGAGAACAAAACAGAGGCCGCGCGCCTTCGCGCGATCGGGAGTGCTCGCCTGCGCGGTGCTCGCCGGCGCCATGCTCGCCTTCACGCCCGGAGTAAGCCGCGGCCAGGACGGCATGGACGACTGGAACATCGACCCGATCCGCGGGCCGGTCGATCTCGGCCTCACCGATCCATCCCTCGTCGGCGCCATCGATGTCCACGTGCATGTCGATCCCGATGCGCCGGGGACCGGCGGCGTGATCCGCGCGATCGACGTCGTCGATGCCGTCACCATCGCCAAGTCGCGCGGCATGCGCGGCTTCGTGTTCAAGACCCATCAGGATGCGGGATCAGCGGGCGCCGCCTATCTCATGCGCAAGCATGTCGCGCCTGGCTTCGAGATCTTCGGCCGCATGGCGTCGAACTACGCGACCGGCGGAATCAACGTCGCCGCGCTCGAGCACTACAGCCAGATCAAGGGCGGGTGGGGACGCATCTTCGAGATGCCCACCCGCGACTCCATCACCGCCACCACCCGCCCCGGCAGCATGGATCGCGACAACCTCGCCAGGGTGCGACCGTGGATGCTGATGATGCCGGAGGGCACGCCGCCCTACGTTGCCGTTTCGAAAAACGGCGAGCTGCTGCCCGAGGTGAAGCATCTCATCGGCGTGCTCGCCACGATCCGGACCGTGGACAGCAACGGCCGCATGGTGCTCGCCACCGGACATGCGACGCCGGAAGAGCATCTTCTGCTCGCCCGCGAGGGCCGCAAGCAGGGTCTCCAGGTGTTGCTGACCCATCCCGGCGACATCCCGCAATTGGCGGAGGCCGCCCAGCTCGGCGCCTTCATCGAGCTCACTGCGTCGAACGTCTACAAGACCGAGGCCGCGCGCACCGCCGGCGCGGCGTTCGTCAAGAAGGTCGGGGCCGAGCACGTCATCGTATCGACGGATTGCGGCCAGACCGGCAACGTCTATCCGACCGACTGCCTGGTGCTGGCGGCGCGCGGCCTGCGCGCCCATGGCGTAACGCAGCGGGAGCTCGACCTCATGTACAAGGTCAATCCGGCGAAGCTGCTCGGGCTGCCGCCGCCCGAGGAAGCATCGACCACGCTGGCGCGTCCGTGACGACGCTGGCCCGATGACGACGTTGATGCCGGACTGAAACCAGACGTCACGGCCCCGCGCCGGCATCCCGACCGGCGCGGACGGGCTTTACCCAGACCTTTGGCGCGAGGGTTGGCGGCAGCGACCGGCGGTGTCCGGGCCGCGGTCGCTTGACGGCCAGACACACCCTTGGCAATTATGAGTTTTTTGACCTATCTACAAGAAAATACGGGGCACCATGAAACGCCGAGAGTTGCAGTCGGTCGTCCGACTTTTTTTGACGTCGTTGTTTTTCATCACCTTGGTGGACGGATGGTCGGAGGTGGCCTCGGCGCAGTCGCGGACAATCCGGGCGGCAGCGGCGAAAACGACCGCCGGTCCGAAATCGTCAGGCCCGCGCGATCCGCTCAGCCCGGTCTATCGTCCCCACCCCGCGGTCAAGCCGCAGATCGTGGCCGGCGGCACCGCCGCCGCGTGGATCACCGGCCCGCTCGTCAAGGTCAGCACCAGCGCGGCGCCGGGCACGGCGCAATCGCTGCAGATCTCCGCCGCGCATAACGAGTTCGAGAGCTTCCAGGTTCACGCGGCGGCAGGAGCCAACCCGATCCAGATGAACGTGACGGTCAGCGACTTCACCAACGCCCAGACCGGGGACGTCATTGCGAGCGCGACCCATGTGACGCTCTACCGCGAAGCCTACCTGGACATCACCACCTTGTCGGACGTCAACGGCACCGCGGGCATCACGCCGGATCCGCTGATTCCGACGGTCGATCCATATACCGGCGAAGCGCGGACCGCATTCCCGTTCACCGTTCCCGCCAACTCCGTGCAAAGCGCCTGGATCGACGTGCGGGTGCCGACCAGCGTTCCGTCCGGATACTACTCGGCCACGGTGACGGTTCTCGACGGCACCACGGTGATCTCGCAGCTTTCGGTCGTGCTGAAGGTATGGGCGTTCACCCTGCCCTCGACGGCCACGCTGAAATCGGCGTTCGGGATGTCGTGGGACGGCTTCTGCATCCAAGCTTACGGCGGCTACAACGGTTGCTCCAGCTATCCCGGCAGCGGCGGCAGCTCCGACACCGCGATCGAACTCACCCACATCGCGCAGGCGCGGCTCCTGCTCGATCATCGCCTGAGCATCTCCAGCGTGGTCTATGTCGGCCCGCCCAGCGGCACCTGGGCTCATTTCGACGCCACCTACGGTGCCCTGCTGAACGGGACGGCGGCGACGCTGTTGCCGGGCGCCAAACTGACCACGCTGCAATTCCTCCCACCGGCGGCCGACAACCTGTCGGTCCCGGTGATCCAGAATTGGGTCGCGCACTTCACGGCGAACGGATGGCTCGCCCCGCTTTTCCACTACACCTGTGACGAGCCGCCGAACGGGTGCACCTGGGCAAACGCGCTGTCGTCGGTACAGACCGTTCACAACGCATCGCCCAACATGAAGAGCCTGATCACCACGGACATTGCGTCGGCGACGCAGTACGGCCTCCTGCCCGACCTCAGCATCATCGTCCCAACGGTCGACCACATGGACCCGCAAGGCGGCACCAACCAGCGATCGAGCTACAATGCGTTCCTGACCGGGAACAAGCATCTTTGGTGGTACCAGGCCTGCTCCGAGCACGGCAGCTGCTCGAACGGCATCGTCGGCCCCGCCACCGCCACCTGGCCCTCCTACATGGTCGATGCGACCCCGGTGCGTAACCGGGTGTTTCAGTGGCTCGCCTTCGTCGATCAGATCGAAGGCGAACTCTATTACGAGATCGACTATTGCTGGGTCTACCCGGTCTGCGGACCGGGCAGCAACAGCAACCAGCCGTGGACCAGCATCTACGCATTCGGCGGCAACGGCGACGGCACCCTGATCTATCCGGGCACCCCAGCCCTGATCGGCGGCACCACTCCCATCCCGCTGCCGAGCATCCGGCTCAAGCACATCCGCGACGGCATGGAGGACTTCGAATATCTCAACGCCCTGTCGCAAGCCGGCGAGGGCGGCTTTGCATCAACGACGGCGCAGAGCTTCATCACCAACGCCTACACGTTCAACAACGACCCGCAGGCGCTGGCGAGTGCGCGCGAAGCGCTCGGCGACCGCCTGCATCGGATGGCGCTCCCCGCCTGTTCGGAACAGGCCGTGTGCTCCCACGACTTCAACGGCGACGGTTTCAGCGACATCGCGTGGCGCGACACCTCGGGCAACCTTTCCATATGGCTGATGAACGGCGGCCAGGTGTTGACGGGAGCAGGGCTCGGCACCGTCCCGCCGTCATGGTCGATCGTCGGACAGCGCGACTTCGACGGCAGCGGCACCTACGATCTCCTCTGGCGCGACACCAGCGGCAACACGGCCATCTGGTTTCTAACCGACGCCCAGGTCACAGCATCCGGCGGATTGGGGACCATCCCGCCGAGTTGGACGGTGATCGCGACCGCAGACTTCGACGGCGACGGCAAAGGCGACATTCTCTGGCGCGACACCGGCGGCAGCACGTCGATGTGGCTGATGAACGGGGCGCAGATCGCTTCTTCCGCCGGCCTCGGCAACGTGCCGAACAGCTGGGCCTTGGCTGGGACCGGCGACTTCAACGGCGACGGCAAGGCGGATATCCTCTGGCAGGACACCGCGGGCAATCTCGCCGTGTGGCTCATGAACGGCGGACAGGTCACCTCGACCACGGGGCTCGGAAACGTCCCGAGGCCGTGGTCGATCGTCGGCACCGGCGACTTCAACGGCGACGGTCGCAGCGACCTCCTCTGGCAGGACACCGGCGGCAACACGGCGATCTGGTTCTTGAACGGCGGGCAGGTCGCATCGACGGCCGGACTGGGCACGATCGCTCCGCCGTGGGCGGTCGCCGCGACCGGCGACTACAACGGCGACGGCGTCAGCGACCTCTTGTGGCGCGACAGCAGCGGCAATACCGCGATCTGGTTTTTCAACGGCGGCCAGGTCCAATCGACGGTCGGCCTCGGCAATATTCCATCGAACTGGTCGGTGCAGAGCGTCAACGCCGAGTGACCCGAGGTCACTCGGCACTCACTTCTGCGTCGACTTGAAATACCGCAGGTCCGGTGGGGCCTGACCTTTTTTCGAGGGCATCAGCAGGCCTTCACCGCTGAGAAAATAGTTCTCGCTTCCGATCGCGACGTCGTTGTTGTTTTCGGCGCAGATGAACTCGTGCCACACCGGCTTCGGGTCGGGCTCGCGGCTGTAGCGCTTGACCACGGTCCACGGCCGGGTCAGCGCGTGGTCGATCACGGTCATTTCGTCGTAAAGAAGATTGCGGTTGGTCTTGTCGAGCGCAAAACGCTCCTTGATGATGCTCTGATTGTCCTCATGGAGCGGAAGGCCATCCGCGTCGAAGACGCGAAAGCCCTTGAAGCCGCGGGTCTCGACTTCCAGCACATCGTAGTGGCCGTCGCCGTCGCTATCGAGCCACTTGCCGATGGAGTACCCGATGAAGGACGGCTCGATCTCGGCAGGAAAATCGCGGCCGTCGGTGAAGATGCGGCGCTGGGTGTTGTGCTGGTCGATGAGGATGTAGGTGGTCTCCGGCAGAACGACGATCTCCATCGGCTCGAACAACGCCATCATGATGGGGAGGCCCGAGGTCCGACACGCCCAGCCACGGGTCAAGCCGTATCCGCCGTTGGCCTGATCGACGAGGTTCGCCTCGAAGATCGCCTGATATTCGGGCGTCAGCGGCGCCTGCTGGCCGCGACCGGAAGCCTTGGTCGGATCGAACGAGGGCTGGCCGCCGGCGCCGGGCATGCGGGCCCGGTTCCACTGGCCCTTGAGGTCGGGATACTGGGCATCGTCGAACGCCTGCGCCGCGGCTGTTACGAGGAGCGTCGCCGCGAGCGCCATGGCCGCGGCTGTCGATCGAACTCATTATTCCCCTCCCTGGCATCTTTGGCGGCCGTTCCGAATTACTTGCCGGCCGGCTGGAAATAGCGCGTGTCGGGCGGCGGCTGGTTCTTGCGCGTCGGCATCAACAAGCCGTCGCTGCTCAGCATGTAGCCTTCCCTGGCGATTGCAACGTGGTTGTTGTTTTCGGCGCACACGGTTTCGCGCCAGAACGGCCGCGGTTCGGTGTTGCGACGGTAGGTCTTGGTCACGGTCCATGGCCGGGTCAGAGCATGGTCGTATGTCGTGATCTCGTCGTGGAGAAGGGAGGCATCGGACTTGTCGCCGAACATCCGCTCCTTGATCACGGTCTCGGCGTCGGCGTGGAAAGGGATGCCGGAGGCGTCGTAGGTGCGCGGATTCTTCAGCGCCCGCGTCTCCACCTCCAGCACGTCGTACCGTCCGTCTCCGTCGTCGTCGATCCATCGGCCGGTGGAGTACCCCGCGAATGTCGGCTCGACATCGGCGGGCAGGCCGCGGCCATCGGTGTAGATGCGCCGCATGTCGTGGATGTTCTGCATGAGGATGTGCACGGTGTCCGGCGTGACGACGATCTCCATCGGCTCGTAGGCATTCATGACGCGCGGCATGCCGGGCGAGAGGCAGGTATAGGTCGGATTGGCCCCCTGCCCGCCGGCGTCCTGGTCGCGCAGGTTCGCCTCGAAGATCGCCTGGTATTCCGGCGTCAGCGGCGCACCCTGTTGGCGCAACGGCTTATCGGGATCGAACTTCACGGGGCCGGTTTCCAGCCGCAGCCACTGACCCTTCCAGTTCGGATACTTCAATTCGTCGAAGGCCCGGGCGGCAGTGGTGGCGGCAAGTGCCGCGAGGAGCGCGAACGCACCGAACGCCATTCGGCATTGCATGAGTGTTTTCCTGTTCCGCGGACCAGACCGCGCGAAAGCGCCTCGATGAGTCGGTTCAGATCACCATCAAATCGCGTGCCACGATGATTCCGCCTTTGAAATTCGAGGCGGCCGCCCGCGCCACGTCTCATCGTCGATGCTGTCGATCTCCGGCGTCAGATCTGACGGGACCGGTGTCTCGACACCCGCCTCCCGAGCGATGACGCCCGCCGCAAGCGCTGCCTTGGAAACGCCGATCGAGATCATGGTGTCCTCCCGCTGCAATGCCGTTTTTTATGGCGGTCAGCCTAGCGCACGGCTGCGGTTTCGGACAACGACAATGATTGGGCGGCAATGATTGGGCAATCTTTGGGTGGCGGACGGTTGGATGGCGCGGGGGCATGCCGATGGCGAACCGTCAGGGGACTGCCTGCGACGCCGCCGCCCGCGCTCCCCTCACGACAGCCAATAGAACGCGAGCAACATCGAGCCGTAAAGCACGGTCACCAGCGCCGCCCCCGCGACGTTTATCCGCCGGACGTTCGCTCCCTCCGGCACCAGCCACCAGGAAAACCGCGTGCTCGTCCAAGGCACCAGGACATTCAAGATCAGGATGCTCAGGACGTTGCCGACGAACAGCGCGAGCGCGAACGGGAGACCGGCGCGCCCGATCAGAAAAGGAGCCTGAACGAAACGGATGAGCAGGAAGGCGACCGGATAAAGCAGCAGCAGGACCAGCATGTTTTGCTTCCACGCGGGCGCCGCCGCTCCCGCCGTCTTGGCCGGAAACCACTGGTCGAAGCCGGTTCGGGCGATGCGGGCGTGGAACTCGTCGGTGAACACGTCCGCCTCCGGCAATAGCCTTTGGCGTTCCGGCGAGGCGAGCCAGGCCTGGAGGTTGGCGTCGGTATCGAACCGCACGATGGAAAGCCAATGGTCCTGCACCCCCGGGATCGGCGGTTCGCAACGATAACCCTGGAAGCCCGGAGCCTGGGATTGAGCCGCCACGATGCGGCGCTCCCAGGCGCGGTGGGCGGCCTCCTGGCCCGGCTTGACGCGGGTCGACATGACGGCCGAGACGGGACTCGGCAATACGCCCGGGCCGCCATCGGTGACGATGTGGACGTCGTCGCGCCCCACCAGCATCGGCGCCGCGGCATCGAGTTGCTTCTGGCGCTGCTCCGAATTGAGCCATGCGAGCGCCGCCGCGGTGTTGACGAACCTCTGCAGGATGACCCAATCGAGCTGGGTCGGCAGCGCCGGCGGCATCACCGTTCGTTCGAGGAAGCCGGGAAATTCCGCAGCGATCTTGCCGGTCTCGATCTGCCAGGCGGCGAAAGCAGCAGCGCAGTCCGGCCGGACCTGGGTCTGGACGACGACCGTCACTCTGGTGTCTCCACCGGCGCTCTGCACCCGCGTCATGTCCCAATCCTGATCAGAGGCCGGTGAGAGCGTTCCATCTCGGCCCATCGACCTTGGATGGCGGACAATGACTTCGCCCTCACACGACGTCGTCGGGGGCGAGCACGCAGGCGAGATGCTGGTCGACCTCGATCTGCAAGGTGGCGTGGTTGATTCGAAAGCGGACCGCAAGCTCCTCGGCGAGGCCGTGGATGAAAGCGTCGCCGGGATGGCCGCCCGGCATCACCAGATGGCATGTCAGCGCGATCTCGGTGGTGCTCATCGGCCAGATGTGGAGGTCGTGGAGGCTGGCGACGTGCGGCCGCCGTTCGAGCAGGCTGCGCACCTCCGCGGGATCGATGTGCGGCGGCACCGCGGCCATCGACATCCCGACCGAGTCGCGCAACAGGCCCCAGGTGCCCCATACGATCACGGCATTGATGGCGAGGCTGACGATGGGGTCGAGCCACAGCCATCCGGTCACCATGATCAGAAGTCCCGCGAGCACGACGCCGACCGACACCAGCGCGTCGGCCGCCATGTGCAGGAAGGCGCCGCGGATGTTGAGATCGCCGTCGCGGCCCGACGCGAACAGGTACGCGGTGACGCCGTTCACCACGATGCCGATGGCGGCGACGATCATCACCGTCGCGCCGGAAACCGGTTCCGGACTGCCCAGCCGTTGAATGGCCTCCCACGAGATGGCGCCCACGGTCAGCAGCAGGAAGACGGCGTTGAACAGCGCCGCCAGGATGGAAGACCCCCGCAAGCCGTAGGTGAAGCGCGCCGAGGGCGCGCGTTTCACCAGCACCATGGCGATCCACGCCACCACCAGGCCGAGAACGTCGCCGAGATTGTGCCCGGCATCGGCGAGCAACGCGACCGAGTTGCTCCAGAAGCCGAACAGGGCCTCGATGATCACGTAGCCGACGTTCAGGGCGACCCCGATCGCGAACGCCGGACCGAAATTCGCCGGGACATGGGCATGACTCCCACCGTGGGAATGGCCATGGTCGTTGTCGTGGCCGTGCCCGTGCCCGTGCCTATGCTCATGCTCATGCTCATGATCGTGGTCGTGGTCATGATCATGCTCGTGAGCGTCACCCTGTTGGGGGGGATGGTCGTGCCCGTCATGGTCATGAGGGTGGCTCATGCGCGCCCTGCCTCTCTCGCCGTTGATCCGTGGTCAATCCATGCCATGCTATGCTGGCTCACAGCATAACAAACAAGGTGCCGTCCTACATGACCCACGCAACGACCGTTCTCGAGCCCGGCGTGCCCGTCACCCTGCCGCCCGCAGGCAACATCAGCTTCGAGATCGAAGCGGGCCAGCGGGTGCGGCTGACCCAGCCGGAAGGCGAGCAGGTCGCTGACTTCGTGTCGTTCAATCGCGACAATCCGGCCGAGCTCCTCTCGATGCATTCGAGCCGTGCCGTCAACCTCAACTGGAAGCTCACCGCGCCGGACCTGCTCTATTCGAATCTCACGCGGCCGATGTGGAAGATCGAGGACGACCTCACCGGCGAGAACTACTGTGGCGGCGGCTATTGCAGCGAGCACCTCAACATCGCGCGTTACGGCGACGTGGGCGCGGGCGAGCCCAATTGCCAGTCGAACCTCGAGGCGGCGATCCGCGGCTACGGCATGGACCGCTGGAGCTTCAACGTCGATGCCTGCTTCAACGTCTTCATGACCGTCGCCTATGACGGCGACGGCAAGTGGGAAATCCGCGCGCCCAAGGGAAAGCCGGGCGACTACATGACGCTGGCCGCGCTGATGCCGCAGATTGTCGCCATCTCCAATTGCCCGATCCTGTTCAACGCCTGCAACAACTTCCGGCTCAAGCCGCTGACCCTGGAACTTCTGAAAGAGCGCAGCGCGGGCTGAGTCCGGCCGGATCAGGTCACTTGAGCTCCCCCAGCAGTCCGAGCAGGCGGGTCTTGTCGTCGATGTCCTTGCGCAGATTTTCGGCGAAGGCCGGGGCGTCGGCGAAATAGTCGGTCGGCTGGAACACGCTACGGGCGAGCTTCGCATAGACCGGGCCGTGGGCGGCGACCCCGCAGGCGGTGGCGAGCTTCGCCTTCACGGCCCCCGGAACGCCCGCCGGGGCGAGCAGGCCGCCGAAGCTGGAAGGCGCGACGGCGAAGCCCTGCTCTCGGACCGTAGGGGTGTCCGGCGTCGCCGGATTTCGCTGGTCGGCGAACAGGCCGAGGATGCGCAACCCGCTGCCGGCCGCCGAGGACAGCACCACGGCGCCGAAGTCGAGCTGGCCGCCCTGCAATTGCGCCATCACGTCGGCATCGCCCTTGAACGGAACCGCGTTGAACTCGACCTTGGCGACCTGGGAAAACTCGACCATGGCAAGGTGGGGAATCGAGCCGACGCCGAGGTGGCCGTAATTGACCGCGCCCGGCTTCGCCCGCGCCGCCAGAACGAGTTCCCCCACCGACTTGAACGGTGATTTCGGGTTCACCACGATCACCATCTCGTTCTTGAACGTCTGGCAGATCGGCTCGAACGCCTTGAGGTCGTAGCCGACCTGCTTGTTGGACAGCGGCACCACGGTGAGCGAGACCGCCGGCGCGAACAGCAGCGCGTAGCCGTCGGGCGCGGCGCGGGCGACCGCCGCCGCCCCGATCGCGCCGGTGGCGCCGGCGCGGTTGACGACGATGGCGCGCTGGCCGAGCGACGCTCCGATCCCGTCGGCCAGCGCTCGGCCGAGCACGTCGGTCACCGCGCCGGGCGAGAACGGCACCGTCACCTCGATCGGCCGTTCCGGATAATTTTGCGCGAAGGCCGGGGCGGCGATGCTGCAGCACGCCGCCACCAAGCCCGCGAAACGGCGTCCCATCGTCTCCTCCCGACCGTCGCGGCGTTGGAATTCTGCTGCCGCCGCCCCATCGGGCGGCATGCCGAAGTCGTAGTCAAGAAGCCGCGGCCGCGCTAAATTGGCGCCATGTCGACACAGCAGACCCCAAGCCAGCCCGCCGCGCACCATGACCACAGCCATGACCATGGCGCGCACGACCATGACACCCATGACCTTCACGGCCACGACCCTCACGGCCACGACCATCACGCCCACGATCACGGCTCGGAGCTGTCGGAAATGCAGCTGCGGGTGCGGGCGCTCGAGTCGATCCTGACCGAGAAGGGCTATGTCGATCCCAAGGCGCTCGACGTCATCATCGACGCCTACGAGACGAAGATCGGCCCGCATATCGGCGCCGGCATCGTCGCCAAGGCCTGGTCCGATCCGGAATTCAAACGCCGCCTTCTTGTCGATGCGACCGCCACCATCGCCGGTCTGGGCCTCGGCGGCCACGCGGTCCATCTGGTCGCGGTGGAGAACACCCCGGCGCGGCACAACATGGTCGTCTGCACGCTGTGCTCCTGCTATCCGTGGGAAGTGCTCGGCCTGCCGCCGGCCTGGTACAAGGCCTCGCCCTACCGCTCCCGCGCGGTCATCGATCCGCGCGGGGTGCTCGCCGACTTCGGTGTGACGCTGCCGCCGGACACCGAGATCCGGGTGTGGGACTCGACCGCCGAGACGCGCTTCATCGTGGTGCCGATGCGGCCGGCGGGCACGGAAGGCTGGAGCGAAGAGAAGCTCGCAGGCCTCGTCACTCGCAATGCCATGATCGGGACCGGGTTCGCGCTGTCGCCCGGCGAAGCCGCGGGAGCCGCGCCATGAACGGCGTCCATGACATGGGCGGCATGCAGGGGTTCGGAAAGGTCGAGCCGGAGACCGACGAGCCGGTCTTCCATGCGCCGTGGGAAGGCCGTGCGCTGGCGATGAACCGCGCCATGGGGGCGCTCGGCCTGTGGAACATCGACATCGGCCGCTTCTCCCGGGAATCGTTGCCGCCGGCGGTCTATCTCGGCAGCAGCTATTACCGGAAATGGATCCTCGGCCTCGAAGACCTCGTGGTGCGCTACGGCCTCGTCGGCGAGGACGAGCTCGCCGCCGGTCAGGCCCTGCATCCGCCGGCGCCGGTGAAGCCGAAGCTCAGCGCGAAGGAGGCGCCGAAGCTGTTGTCCCGCGGCTCGTTCGACCGCCCCGCCCCGGCGCCCGCCCGCTTCAAGGCGGGCGACCGCGTGCGCATGAAGAACATGCATCCGGCCGGCCACACGCGGCTGCCGCGCTACGTGCGCGGCCATGTCGGCGTGATCGAGTGCGTGCGCGGCTGCCACGTGTTCCCCGACGCCGTCGTCGCGGGCCGCGGCGAGGATCCGCACTGGCTCTACACCATCGTGTTCGACGGCCACGAATTGTGGGGCGAGAACGGCGATCCCACGCTCAAGGTCTCGGTCGAGGCGTGGGAGCCTTATCTGGAAAGCCTGTAGTTCGCCTGTTCAGGCGCCGGCACCTCGCCCCGCACGCGGGGAGAGGGAGCAGAGCGCGGCGCGATGGCGATCGGTTGCCGTCACTTCCTCGGCTTGAAATAGGTCAGGTCGGGCGGCTGCTGGCCCTTCTTGGACGGCATCAGCCGGCCGTCGGCGCTGAGGTAATAGGGCTCGTTCTGGATCCGGACGTGGGTGTTGGTCTCGGAGCAGACGTCGGAATGCCAGACCGGCTGAGGGCTGGAATTGCGGACCGCCTTCTGCAGCTTGACGTAGGGCCGCGTCATCGCATGGTCGAGCACGGTGATCTCGTCGAACAGCGCGTTGGCATTGGCCTTGTCGAGATAAATGCGCTCCTTGATCACGGTCTGGCCGTCCTCGTGGAACGGCAGGCCGGAAATGTCGTAGCCGCGCGGGTTCTTCAGGAACCGCGTCTCGATGGCGAGGACGTCGTACTTGCCGTCACCGTCCTCGTCGAGCCACTTGCCGATCGAGTAGCCTGCGAAGGTGAGCTCGGGATCCTCCGGCCAGTCGCGGCCGTCGGTGTAGATGCGGCGATAGGAATCGTCGTTGTGGCTGATCAGGATGTAGGTCGTCTCCGGCGTGACGATGATCTCGCCCGGATCGTAGAAGCTCATCATCGCCGGCATGCCCGCGGGAATGCAGAAGGTCGAGGGCCAGTTGCCCGGTCCGCCCGCCGTCACGTCGGCGGTGATGTCGTCGAAGATCTTCTGGTATTCGGGCGTCAGCGGCGGCTTGCCGGCGAGCGCGATCCAGTTGTTCGGGTTGCCGACGCGAACCCACTGTCCCTTGAAATTGGGGTACTTGCCGAAATCGACCACCTGCGCGGCGGCCGGCGCCGCGAGCAGCAGCGCTGCAACGGCGGCGGCGCAGATCGAGCCAACTGCACAGATCGAGCTCTTGTCATTCATGGAATCCTCCCGGCGATCCGCTACAGGGCATGTGCGGCCGCTGCACGTGCCGCCACGCAAAGCGGCGGACCCCCACGATACACCGTCCGCCGGTGAGGACGGAAGAGCTTGCACACGCGCGCCGGCTGCGGTTCAAGTCGGCCGGGTTTCGGCCGAGGCGCGAAACGACGGAGGACCATGGCCATGCCTGCACCCGCTGCCGCCGAAAGCCGTGCTGCGCATGACGCTGCCGCGGCGATCCCCGGCCTTCCCCGCGACGCCGAGGGACCGGTGTTCCGCGAGCCGTGGGAAGCCCAGGCCTTCGCCATGGTGGTGGCGCTCCAGGCCCGCGGCCTGTTCACTTGGACGGAATGGGCGGAGACGCTGGGCGCCGAGATCCGATCGGCCCGTCAGGCCGGCGATCCCGACACCGGCGCGACCTATTACCATCACTGGCTCGCCGCGCTGGAGCGGATCGTCGCTGCGAAGGCCGTCACCGACCCCGCCACCCTCGCCCGCCATCGCCACGCCTGGGACCGCGCCGCCGCCCGCACCCCGCACGGGATGCCCATCGAGCTGCGCGCGGAGGATTTCGAAACGCCGGCGTTCACCAAGGCGTGACCGCATCCCGCGCGACCTCGCGGGGTTCCAGGGCGATCGCACGGAGAGCACCCTAGTGCGACCGGCACCCGCGCACTAAGATCAGGCCATGATGAACGAAATCAGCACGGCCGAGCCCGACATCGCCCACCGTCCCACCACCCATCCGCAGGTGGCCAGTGGAGCGGTCGGCGTGCTCCTCGTCAATCTCGGCACGCCCGACGCCACCGACGCCAAGTCGGTGCGACGCTATCTGAGCGAGTTCCTGCGCGACAAGCGGGTGATCGAGGAAGACACCATCACCTGGAAGTTCGTCCTCAACGCCATCATCCTGCCATTGCGTCCGGGGCGTAAGGGCATGGACTACGAGAAGATCTGGAACCGCGAGCGAAACGAATCGCCGCTCAAGACCATTACGCGCTCGCAGGCCGACAAGCTGGCCGCCGCGCTGCCGGCGAAGCGCTGGATCGTGGTCGATTGGGCGATGCGCTACGGCAATCCCTCGATGCGCTCCCGTCTCGAGGCGCTGATGTCCCAGGGGTGCGACCGCATCCTGGTGGTGCCGCTCTATCCGCAATACGCCGCGGCGACCAGCGCCACCGTGTGCGACGAGGCCTTCCGCGCGCTGATGAAGATGCGCTGGCAGCCGGCCGTGCGCATCGCCCCGCCCTATTATGACGACCCCGTCTACATCGAGGCGCTGGCGACGTCGCTCGAAGCGCACCTCAAGACGCTGTCGTTCGTGCCGGAGGTCATCCTCGCCTCCTTCCACGGCATCCCGCAGTCCTATTTCGACAAGGGCGACCCCTATTACTGCCACTGCGCCAAGACCACCCGCCTGCTGCGCGAACGCCTGCGGCTCGACGAGACCAAGCTGATGATGACGTTCCAATCGCGGTTCGGCCGGGCCGAATGGCTCAAGCCCTATACCGACGAGACGGTGAAGGCCCTGGCGGCCCGCGGGGTGAAGAACCTCGCGGTCGTCACCCCCGGCTTTTCCGCCGATTGCCTCGAGACGCTGGAGGAGATCGCCGGGGAGAACGCGGAATACTTCCACCACGCCGGCGGCGAGAACTTCGCCGCCATCCCCTGCCTGAACGACAGCGAAGCCGGCATGCGGGTGATCGCCGCAGTCGTGCAGCGCGAGTTGCAAGGCTGGGTGTGAGGGCCGGCGAGACGCCGGCCGCTAAGGCAGTACGATCCCGCAGTTTCCACCATCGAGCAATGACTCTGCGGCGCCGCCGTCCTGGTTATATAAAACATAAAAAATCGGTTTTTGCGTTCCCAACAAGCGCTGAACGACCACCAGCACATTCGTATCGGCCTTCTGGTAGGCGTTTGCAGATCCTGCCGTCCCGTTAAAAACCTGCACAAAAGGATTTTGGGTGAGGTCCGGCACCTTTATCGCATTGTACATGTGGGTACTTACGAGGTTCAAAAACGGCTTCGCGTGCCAAAACTGTGTGGATATCTGAAGGATATTCTTTTTTATTTCGTCGATCGCCTTGGGGTTCAGGCTGCAGATGTGCATGTGAAGCTGGTCTTCGGAACGGGAGTTCGCCGAGTTGACGGCGAGCCCCACCCACACGTCGCCTGTTGTATTCGGGATGTAATACTGGGCCCATATCGAGGCGTCCTGCCAGAAATTCGGCAGAAAGAATCCCGGGTGCGGCTCGGGCTCGTTGGATTCGATGCCGGAAATCAACACTGTCGGAATCAGCAGGAGATCCTTGTTTTCGTCGAAGATTATGTATTTGGCACCGGAGGGCTCGACCTGGAGACAGCTTTTGGAAGGTTTTGCCGCGAGACAGCCCTGAACCACTTTGTTCCAAAGGTACATTCTCTTGTTATCATCGTATGTCGACCCCGTCGGCGGTACCGGCAGAGGCGGCGGCGCTCCTGGAGACCGCGAAGGCCATTGCGCGCCGGCTGCCGAAGCAAGGGACGCGAACACGATCGCAAGAGCTGCGAAAATGAAAATGGATGTTCGCGAGCGCCCGCGCATGGCACCCGTTTCGCCACCCGACCCTGATGCGATCAGTTCGCTTGAAATCGCCAATTTCAACGACGGCCCTCATCCAACGATCGGCATGATGATACCAACAAATAGGAGATGATGTGCCTATGTCAACGACCGTGCGCATCGCTGCGACGTCCTCGACATCCCAGCTTCAGCATGGCGTCACCGCGAAGCCGATGTCGTTTCAACCGCCCGGGCGCCGCTCCCGCTCCGATCGAACCGTTTTACGGCCCGCGGCCACCAAATGAATGGGATCCCGTCAACAGGATCGCAATCGATCCTTGCTAGGATGGCTCCAAGGTCCATGCGACGGTTCAGGAGGGGAAGGCCATGATGCTCAGCGGCGGCGACGTATTTGTCCTCATTCTCGTGTTTCTGGCGATCCTGACCCTCATCATGGGCGTCAAGACGGTGCCGCAGGGCTACAATTGGACGGTGGAGCGGTTCGGCCGCTACACCCGCATCCTCCAGCCCGGCCTCAATCTCGTGGTCCCCTTCGTCGACCATATCGGCCGCAAGATAAATGTCATGGAGCAGGTGCTCGACGTCCCCGAGCAGGAGGTCATCACCAAGGACAACGCCACCGTCACGGTGGACGGCCTCGCGTTCTTCCAGGTGTTCGATGCCGCCAAGGCGAGCTACGAGGTGGCCTCGCTGGAGCAGGCGATCATCAAGCTCACCATGACCAACATCCGTTCGGTGATGGGCGCCATGGACCTCGACCAGATGCTCTCCCACCGCGACGAGATCAACGAGCGCCTGCTGCGCGTCGTCGATGCGGCGGTGTCGCCGTGGGGCGTCAAGGTCAACCGCATCGAGATCAAGGACATCGTGCCGCCGGCCGACCTGATCCAGTCGATGGGTCGCCAGATGAAGGCGGAGCGCGACAAGCGCGCCGAGATCCTGACCGCGGAAGGCCAGCGGCAATCGGCGATCCTCAAGGCCGAGGGCGCCAAGCAGGCGCAGATCCTCGAGGCCGAGGGGCGCCGCGAGGCCGCCTTCCGCGACGCCGAGGCGCGCGAGCGCTCCGCCGCCGCGGAGGCCAAGGCGACCGAGGTGGTGAGCATCGCCATCAGCCATGGCGACGTCGCCGCGCTCAACTATTTCATCGCCGACAAATACATCCGCGCCTTCGGGGAGCTCGCCCGCTCGCCCAACCAGAAGGTGCTGATGATGCCGTACGAGGCGACCGCCGTGCTGAGCTCGCTCGCCGGCATCGCGGAGATCGCCAAAGGCGCCTTCGAGCGCGGCCCGGGCTCCGGCCCGGCCTCACCGTCCCCCACACCGTCCGCTCCCACGGTGCCGCGATTTACCGTGCCGGTCACGCCGCCGCGACCGCCCGAACCGGCGTGAACCATTCGGATCGATGGAAAACGGCTGGAGATCCCTGAATTTTGGGATGATTTCTTGGGCGGGAACGCGTTGGGCTGAAATGGCCGTGCTTGTGGCTCGAACCCGGTAGAGCTTGAGATCACCTTCTGAGGGCTGCCGCCATGTTGGACTTCTTCGTATCGCTCGGCGTCTGGGACTGGTTCATCGCCGGGGGCGTGCTGCTGGTGCTGGAAGTCCTCGCCCCCGGCGTGTTCATGCTGTGGCTCGGGATCGCCGCCCTCCTGGTCGGCGCCCTCTCGCTCGTGGTGCACTGGCCCTGGCAGGCGCAGTTCGTCGCCTTCGCGGCCTTTTCCATCGCGGCCATCCCGATCTGGCGGCGGCTCGCCCGGAACGCGGGGAAGACCGATCAGCCGTTCCTCAACCGCCGCACCGACGGCTATCTCGGACGGGTGTTCACCCTGGAGCGCCCGATCGTCGACGGCACCGGCACCATCGGCATCGACGACACGGTGTGGCGGGTGACCGGCCCCGACACCCCCGCCGGCAGCCGGGTCAAGGTGACCCGCGTCGACGGCGCCGCGCTCCATGTGGAGCCCGCGGGGGCGTAGTCGCACGGCCGATATCGCGAGAGACGGGTCGCGGGAACACGGTCGGCTGCGGCCGTGCTTCGCCCGCAGCGCTCAGATGCGTGGGTTTTCAGCAGCCGGAAACGCACATGCCGTTGCCGTCGAATTCCATGGTGCGCTCGCTGAGCGCGAGGTAGGCGGACGGCTTGACCTGCTTCATGAGCGCCGCGGTCTGGGTATTCGCCCGCAGCTTGCCGCCTTCCGTCGCGGCCTCGTTCACGTGCGTAAAGATCACCGAGCGCGGCTTGAGCAGATCATTGATGGCGTACCCGCCCGACTGGAACAGGCCCGGGTTCGGCCCGAGGTTGATCACCGCCAGGTTCGCCTTGTGAAAATCGCTGATGACCGTCTTCATGTCGCCGAACACGGCCGTGTCGCTCGACAGGTAGGCGACGAGCCCGTTCGTGAACTTCACCACAAACCCGACCGGCGGGCCGTAGCCGAGCTGGGCGCCGTCGGCTTTGAGCAGGTCCTGCTCGGCCTTCGAGAGCAGGGAAGGCGCCACGTCGTTGACGTGGGCGGAATAAACGATCGTGAATTCCACGCCTTGCTTCGCGCCTTCGGCCTGGGCGGTGAACACACCGCCCAAGTCGATACGTGAGCTGCACGCCGCCGGAACCGGGACGGTGACCGCCAGCGTGGCGCAAAAGTCCATCGGCTTGCTGCCGCTGCCGCGAATCGCGCCCACCTTGTTGTGGATGAAGCCGGCCATTGCGCGGGTCGTCACCAGGACGGCGTTCTTCCCGGCGACGACTTCGGCGGTGGTCGAGTTAGGCGCCGGCACCCTCGCCGAATTTGCGCAGGTGCCTTCGCCCGGCGCCTTGAGTTTGAGATCGCCGACGTGATCGCCATGCATGTGGGACAGCAGCACAAGATGAATGGCGCCGAGCCGGGGATCGTCGCCACCGGTGACGTTCTGCGCCGCGTCGTAGAGAAAGCGGACGCCGGTCGGGTCCTCGAAAATGATCGCCCGGTCGTTCGCGCACAGCTCGCCCGGGTGCGAGCCGATGGGCGTGACCTTGACGTTCTGTGCGAGCGCCGGAAATGCGGCAAGCACAAGGGCGGATACCGTGCAGGCGATCCTCATGTCGTTCCTCCTGAGAATTTCGATTCTTGTCTAGACGCCGTCATCGTGCGTCGAATCCGGGCGCCATCCGGGGCAGCTCGGATCGCGGGAGCTGGGTCGAGCCCCACGCTGGCGAATCGAAAAACGAATGCGCAGCGCGGCCCTGGAGGCGAAAGGCGTGAGCGGCGTCGTTCAGCCCTTGAGCACGCGGGCGATGTATCGCTTCGCCGTCTCGCGGGCCTTGTCGGTGTTCGGGCCCTCCTCGGCGACCCATTCGTGGGGCGAATTCTCGAACAGGTGAAACTCGATATCGCCGCCGGCGGCCTGGTAGCTCTTGGCGAATTTTTCCTGAGCGTCCGGTGGCATGTTGTCGTCGAGCGCGCCCTGCATGATGAGGAAGGGCACGCGAGTGATCTTCTCCTCGCGGTCGAGAATCTCCTGCGGGTCGCTTTCGTGGATGCTCTCCCACGGATTGAAGAACGTCTTGTTGTTCTTGATCATGCGGGCGCGATCGTGCTTCTCGGCATTCTCATAGCGCGCCACGGTGTTGCTGATTGGCGAGCGGGTGGCGATGAAGGCCACGCTGGCGTCGAGGTTCGGCGCCGCCTCCAGCGGAATGGCGCTGTAGCGCGGATCATGCGGGCGCATGGCGATCAGTTCGGCCACGTGACCGCCGCTCGATGAGCCGTAGATGCCGATCTTGGAGGTGTCGCCGTTCCATTTCGCCGCATTCGCCTTCAGCCAGCGCACGCCGTAATTGGCGTCCTGCACGCAGGCCGGATAGGGCGCCTCGGGAGCGAGCGTCATGTCAATCGCGACCACGAGCAATCCGCTCGACGCGAGGGCGCGGTCCATCGGCTCTTCGGCCATGCGGTTCTTGCCGTTCCAGGCGCCGCCATGCAGATCGAGAATGGTCGGGAAGGGCCCCGTCCCTTTCGGCTGGTAGATGCGGGCCATCAGCATGCGGCCGGCGCTGTTGCGCCGAAACTCGACTTCGCTGACCTCGAGTTCGAACTTGGCCGCGGGATTGTAGGTGGCCGTACCCGCCGCGTGCGCGGCGCCGGATTGGAGCGCGTGCCAGGCCGGCAAAGCAGCCGCACCCGCCATCAGCTTGAGAACGTCGCGCCGCGCAAACGTGCCGGGGTTCACCAAGTTTACCTCCCTCGATTTCACGAAGTGAAGTTAGCCGACCGGAGACAAGGCCGCCAGTCCTGGGGCTACGGACAGTCCTGGGACTACGGACAGTCGTCCTGGGCGCAGACGCCATGCCTCCAGAGGGAAAGAGCCGCTGCGCTCGGCATCTCGACCGCGCTGGTGAAATTGACACGCGCACGCAATGACCGCGTCACGGCGCCTGCGCCTGCCCCACAACGGCCTACGCCACCCCCGCCCGCAGCAGGTCGTGCATGTGGACGACGCCGACGGCGCGGCGGCCTTCCACCACGAACAGCACGGTGCGCTTGAGCGAGTTGAGGATCTCCAGGGTCTCGCTGGCGAGTTGGTCGGGGCGCACGGTGTTCGGCCCCTTGGTCATGACGTCCTCGACGCGGGCTTCCAGGAGGTCGGGGCGCATGTGGCGGCGCAGGTCGCCGTCGGTGATGATGCCGACCAGGAAGCCGGCGCCATCGGTGATGCCGACGCAGCCGAAGCCCTTGGCCGACATCTCCACCAGCGCCTCGGACATCCGCGTCCCCAGGGGCCGCAGCGGCATTTCCGCGCCGCCATGCATGAGGTCGCGCACGAAGGTCAGCGCGGCGCCGAGGCGTCCGCCCGGATGCAGGTCGCGGAAGTCGAGGGCGGTGAAGCCGCGGCTTTCGAGCAGCGTAATGGCGAGGGCATCGCCGAGCGCGAGTTGCATCAGCGACGAAGTGGTCGGCGCGAGATTATGGGGACAGGCCTCGCGCGCCTGCGGCAGCACCAGGGCGACGTCCGCCGCCCGGCCGAGCGTGCTCGCGCCGTCCGCGGTGACCGCGATCAGGCCGATCCGGAAACGGCGGGAATAGTCGATCAGGTTCTTGAGCTCCGCGGTCTCGCCGGACCACGACAGGGCAAAGACGACGTCCTTGCCGGTGATCATGCCGAGGTCGCCGTGGCTCGCTTCGGCGGGATGCACGAAGAAGGCCGGCGTCCCGGTGGACGACAGCGTCGCCGCGATCTTGTTGCCGATGTGACCCGACTTGCCCATGCCGGTGACGATGACCCGGCCATGCGCGGCCTTGATCAGCGCGACCGCGGCCACGAAGCTCGCGCCCAGGCCGTCCCGCATCGCCGCGCCGAGCGCGGCGAGACCGCCGGTCTCGGCGTCGAGCGTGCGCAGCCCGCATGCGATCAAGGCCTCATCGTCCGCACTCATGGGCTCGTTCTGGCCGCGCAACCCGGGGATCGGCATTCGCTCGCTGTGTCCTTGGCTGACGGCGCAGGGATCGCGGCCGCCGTCCTGTTGCTGCCCTGCCGCACCGAAACTCTTTCTGCCGCGGCGCCCCCGGCAGAGGCAGGAATCGGGCGCCATTCCGGGACGTTAGCACGGGGGAGCCGGTCCCGCGACCGTGGCGGCCGTCAGCGTGAACGACCTGTTAACCATATTCATTTTAATCCTATTAACCAAGCCGGCGCCCGGCCGGCGTTTTAGGATTTACCCGGTGCTGCGTCCTCGCGTCATCTGTTTCGCTGCGACGCTGGCGGTCGGCACGACGATGCTCGCATCGGTGCCGGCCACCGGACAATCCGTGCTGTTTCCGGGCGAGTTGCGCCCGTCCCTGTCGGACGCCGATTCCGGCCAAGCCGCTCAAACCACCGACCAGAGCACCAGCCAGCCGGGCAGCGGCAGCCTTCTCCCGCCCGTGCTCACGCCACCGACGCCGGAATCCGGCGCCGGGCGGTATGGCTTCGTCTCCGTAGGCGGCCGCAAAGTGAAGGTAAAGCTACGGCCCGGCAGCGCCCCGGCGCCGGGAACGCTGCCGGACAAGGGCGCCCTGCCGGCAACCCCCGCCCAGCTCGGCACTGCGGCGCTGCGTCCGAAGACCCGTCTTGCCCGCAAGGGTTATGTGCTCGATCCGTCGCGGGCGGTGGAGCTGCAGCGACCGATCTCGCTGCCGCCCGATTTCCTCATCGTGCCGCCGATCTCGCCGCTGCGACAGGCCCGGCTCGACCTCATTCCGTTCGCCCCGACGGGGGTTCACGCCGGCACCTTCTACCTGTTTCCCGCCGTCGAACTCACGGGCGGCTGGGATTCCAACCCGCAGCACGCCACCATCGCCAAGAGCGCACCGGAATACCTGCTGTCCCCGGAGTTGCTGGTGCGCTCCGATTGGGAGCGGCACGCCCTTAACTTCGACATTCACGGGTCCTATCTCGGCTATGGCTCGACGTTCTTCCCCAACTCGCCGGTCTGGCTGAACCGGCCGAGCCTCGATGCGCGGGTCAACGGCAGGATCGACCTCGACAGCCACGACCATTTCGATATGGAAGGCCGCTTCGTGATCGGGACCGACAGTCCGGGCAGCCCGAACATCCAGGCCGGGCTCGAAGACCTCCCCATCACCCTGAACGGCGGCGCGACGGTCGCCTACACTCATCTGTTCAACCGCTTCGAGATCACCGCAAAAGGCAACTTCGACCGCTTCCTCTGGCAGAAGTCGTTCCTGACCGACGGCACCTATTCGAGCAATGGCGACCGCAACTACGACCAGATCGGCGGCTCCCTGCGCGGCAGCTACGATCTGCTGCCCGGCGTCAAACCGTTTCTCCAGGTCGATTCCGACGAGCGCGTCCACGACATCACCGTGGACAGCACCGGCGCCATGCGCGACTCCGACGGCCAGATCTACAAGGCCGGCACGACTTTCTTCCTCTCCGGCAAGCTCGCCGGCGAAATCTCGGTCGGCCGCACCCAGCGCGAATACCGCGATCCCACCCTGGCGGAAGTGGCCGGGCCGATTGTCGACGGCGCCATCCTGTATACTCCGACCGCGCTGACGGCGGTGAAGTTCAACGCCGTCACCACCACAGGCGAGCTCATCGTGGTCGGCGCCTCGGGGGTGCTGCGGCGCGACTACACGCTCGAGGTCGACCACGACTTCCGCTACTGGCTCACCGGCGTGTTGAAGCTAAATTACGGCGTCGACAACTACGTCGGGATGGACCGGCTCGATCATCGCTATTTCGTCAGCAGCGCGCTGACCTACAAGTTCACCCGCGAAGTGTGGCTGCGCGGTGAGTTCCGCCACGACTGGCTGAGCTCGAACGTCCTCAACGTCGATTATCAGTCGAATTTGTTCCTGCTGACGTTGCGCATGCAGCGCTAGCGAGGCCTTTTAGTTTCATCGACCGCGATATCAGGCCGAACGCCGTCGTCGTCCGGCATGACCGGCCGAGCCGAGCGATGCGGCGAACGATGACGGGCCAGACGCCGGCGACGCAAAGCGCGCCGGACTAAGCTTGGTCGCCGTGAGCGCGGCGGGTGCGGGCGTGAATTTCGCGCAACGCCGCGAGCTCATGGGCATCCGGCGCCGGCGTCGCCATGACCTCGCCTGCGTATTTCACCTTCCAGCCGGTGTTGGCGTCGATGTCGTCGCGGGTGACGCCCGGATGGATGGACACCACCGTCATTTCCTTCGTCTGCGGGTCGGGCTCGAACACGCAGAGGTCGGTGATCAGCTTGGTCGGTCCTTTGGTGGTGACGCCGAGCCGGGCGCGGTGGTCGCCGCCTTCGCCGTGACCGATCGAGGTGATGAAATCGAGCTTGTCGACGAAGCCGCGCCGCGTCTGCGTCATGGTGATGAAGATCTCGCCGCACGAGATCGCGATCTCCGGAGCGCCGCCACCGCCGGGCAACCGCACCTTGGGCTTGGCGTAGGGGCCGACCACGGAGGTGTTGAGGTTGGCGAAGCGGTCGATCTGGGCGCCGCCGAGGAAGCCGACGGTGATGCGGCCGCCCTGCAGCCAGTAGCGGAACATCTCCGGCACCGAGACCGTGCACAGCGCGGTGTCGCACAGCTCGCCGTCGCCGATCGAGAGCGGCAGCACCGACGGCTTGGTCCCGATGGTGCCGGACTCGTAGATGAGGGTGATGTCGGGCGCGTGGGTCAACCGGGCGAGATTGCAGGCCGCCGACGGCATGCCGACGCCGACGAAGCAGACGTCGCTCGACTTGAGCGCGCGCGAGGCGGCGACCGTCATCATCTCGGTCGGCGTATAGGCCGCGGCGCTTTCGGTCCTGCTCATGGCGCACTCCCGACGGTGGCGAGGCGCTTGCGCTCGACGGCAAACGCCTCGGGCCCGCGCTCCAGGACGTTGGTCTTCATCCACGCGAGAAAGCCGTCGCGGTCGCGCGAGATTTCGTCCCATTTCTTGTAATAGGCGTTGTCGCGCTTGTAGTAGCCGTGAGCGTAGGACGGATGGGCGCCGCCCGGCGCCTCGACCACGGCGCTCACGGTCCAGGACGGCAGGATGACGAGGTTGGGACTGCGGGGGCCGAAATCCTCGACGATCTCCTCGACGGTGACGATCGACCGCTTCGCGGCGAGCACCGCCTGCTTCTGCACTCCGACGATTCCCTCCAGCAGCACATTGCCGGCGCGGTCGGCGCGCAGCGCGTGAATGATCGCGACATCGGGACGGACCGCCGGCACCGTCGCGAGCGTCTCGCCGGTGTAGGGGCAGGTGATGGTGCGGATGTTGGGATTGACCTTGGGAAGGTCGACGCCGATGTAGCCGCGGAACACCGCGAAGGGCAGCCCGGCAGCGCCGGCCTCGTAGGCGTTCGCCATGGCGGCGTGGGAATGCTCTTCATAGGCGAGCGGCTGCGGCCACGCGTTTTCGATGGCATCGCGCATGCGGTGGAGCGAGCCGACCCCCGGATTGCCGCACCACGAGAACACCACCTTGTCGACACAGCCCATGCCGATCAGCTGATCGTAGATGAGATCGGGGGTCATCCGGATCAGCGTGAGATGCCGGCGGCGCTGGCGGATCACCTCGTGCCCGGCGGCATGGGGAATGAGGTGGGTGAATCCCTCCATGGCCACCATGTCGCCGTCGCGCACATTGGCCGCGACGGCGGCGGCAAGGGTCATGAACTCGGACATGGCTTTTCCACGCACTGGCTGTCGGCGGGGTTATTTAGGGTTCAACGCCGGTCCGGTCAAATGTTGGGCGGCCGCAGGCTTGCGCGGGGTGGCAGGAACCGCTTAGTACCTTCCCCCACAGCAACCGGATCTCTTTCATGCATCCCAAAGGACATGCAGCGCTCGTGACCGGCGGAGGCTCGGGCCTCGGCCGCGCGACCGCGGCGAAGCTCGCCGCAGCCGGCGCCCGAGTCGCAATCCTCGACATCAACGGCGAGGCCGCAAAGGAAGCCGCCGCCGAGATCGGCGGCCTCGGCCTGGCCTGCGACGTCGCCGACGCCGCCCAGACCGCGGCCGCCATCGCCGCGGCGCGCGACCAGCAAGGTCCGGCACGAATCCTCATCAATTGCGCCGGAATCGCGCCGGCAAAGCGCGTGGTCGGGCGCGACGGTCCGATGCCGCTCGACGAGTTCATGCGGGTGATCAACGTCAACCTGGTCGGCACCTTCAATGCCATACGCCTCGCCGCGCACGCGATGTCGACCCTCGCGCCGCTCAATGACGGGGAACGCGGCGTCATCATCTCGACCGCCTCGGTCGCAGCGTATGAAGGCCAGATCGGCCAGGCCGCCTATTCCGCGGCGAAGGGCGGCGTTGCCGCGCTCATGCTGCCGGTCGCTCGCGAGCTCGCGCAGTTCGGCATCCGCGTCTGCGGCATCGCGCCCGGAATCTTCGGCACGCCCATGGTGTCGGGCATGCCCGAAGAGGTGCAGCAGAGTCTCGCCGCGTCGATCCCGTATCCCAAGGCGCTGGGGCGCCCGGAGCAATATGCCGACCTCGCGCTCCACATCATCGAGAACGGCTATCTCAACGGCGAAGTGATCCGGCTCGACGGCGCCGTCCGGCTCGCGCCGCGTTAGCCCATGCTCGTCAACACCCATCAAGTGACGGTGGAATGGGGCCACTGCGACCCCGCGGGGATCGTCTACTTCCCCAACTACTTCACCTATTTCGACAGCAGCACGAATGCGCTGTTCATGCGCGCGCTCGGCTACAGCAAGTTCGAGATGCTCAAGCGCCACGGCATCGTCGGCATCCCGCTGGTCGACGTGGGCGCCCGCTTCATCGTGCCGTCGACCTACGGCGACGTGGTCACCATCGAGTTGTCGGTCGCCGAGATCCGCCGCTCCAGCTTCCGCATGCTGCACCGGCTTCTCAGAGGGGATGTGCTCGCGGTGGAAGGGACCGAGACCCGGGTGTGGGTCGGCCGCGACCCCGGCAATCCCGACAAGCTCAAGGGCATGCCGATCCCGGCCGACGTGATCGTCAAGCTGTCCGGTTGATCCGGTGCGGCGGCCATCATCCGTCCGCCTTCATCATCCGAACGCGAAGCCCTACCGGTGTTTCCGGTTCGATCGATTTGGCCGATTCTGCCTGAAGGCCGGGGCGCCGACGGTCTTGCGCTTCGCGCTGTCCGCGGACTTCGCGTCCGTCCCTCCGTAATCACGGAACAGGTCGGCAAAGTCGGCGCCGAGTTCGTAGCACAGCGTCAGCTTGTGGGTCGGAAGATCCCAGCGCGCATTGGCATAGCCGCAGCTCTTGAATTCCAGGGTAAACGACCGCGGCCATGTCAGCTCGTCCGACATGTGCCCGGCCACGGTCTCGAGGAGACGGAGCGAGGTCACCACCTTGCGGGCGATGGCATTCCTCCCCTCGGCCGGTCCATAGACCACGTCGATCTTGGTCTTCGGCTGATCCGGCGCGCGCCGGAACGGCTTGAGAAGCCGGTCCCAGGAATAGGCTGCGTTGCTGAAATCCCCCGCGCAGGTGTCCTGGCGCTCTTCCGGCAGCTTCACTTCGGTGGCGAGCCCCTTGAACTTCTCGTCGTCGGAGCCGACCATCAGGCAGACGATCTGATAGGCGCGTTGCTGGTTGAGGCCGTGCTCGTCGTAGAAGTTGACGGTATCGCCGGTCTTGCGGTCGCGCTTGTCCGCCAGGAACCAGCCCTTCGCGGCGGCGACGAGAACGCGCTGCGAAAAATCCGACCCGATCCGGATCAGCCGAAGTGCCGCAAACGTATCGGCGGCATCCTCCATCCTGCCCAGCACCGGCAGTCCCAATTCCGTGATCGCCGTGTGGGCCATCTCGTGCAGCAGCACGAACAGCATGTTTCCGGCGACGAACTCAACGAGTTGCGGGACGTATTTGGGCGGGAGATTCTTGAACCTGGGCTCGGTCGCACGCAGCTCGGCGGCAACCGCATCGATTCTCACCTGGAATTTCCCGGACGTGGCCCGGTACGCGGACTCCGGCGGCGCATCCTCCGAAGACCCGGATTGCGGGTCGGCGGATACAGGCGCGGCCTTCGTGCCCTCTGGCGGAGCCGGTGATTGCGCCGGCGCCGCGGGTTGCGCGTCAGGCTGTGCCCCACCGGGTTGCGAAGATGCCGGCGACATGGCCGGCTGCGACAAGGCCGGCTGCCAAACAACCGGCCCCATCACGCACAACAAAAGGACCACGGCGGGACGCCGACGGGAGGCGCGCCCCGGACTTGCTTCACCATGGAAGGGCATCGGGCCGAGGGCCCGAGCGTCAGCCCTTCTTCTTCGACGACTTCTTTTGCTTGAGCAGCGCCTGGCACGGCGTGTAGCGGCCATTGCCCTCGTCGATCATGCACTGCTTGCTCTTGTAGAGCGCTTCGCAAGGCGTGTAGCGGCCGTTGCCTTCGTCGACCATGCACCGTGCGGAAGCCGGAACAGTCGACGCGACCGTCCCCGTGAACACGAGGGCTCCGAAACCGGCCAGCAGCGCAGCGGAAATAAGGGTTTTCATTTGTCCACCTATCAATGTTGGTTCATTCGGGACAGCGAGGGCATTTCCATTCGTCGAGCCGGGCAGCCGATGGCGCAGGGTTCCGCGCGGCGCGACATCGTTTTCTCTTATTCCGAAAGAGGAATGCCACGCAACGCAATCGTTTTGACTTGTTTGTGAACTCAGAGTGATGCGTGCGTTGCACCGCACGCCGCGCGCGAACTCCGCCGCTTCCGAAAGAGTTCCATTTACTTTTTCGCGCGCCGTTTCGCCGGGCCCGCAGGCGCCGCGGATGGTGTCGCCTCCTCCCGCTTGAACAGCTCTGCGGCATCGACGTTGAGCGCCCGTGAAAGCTTCTGGAGCTGGGCGACGGTCGCGTTCTCTTCGCCGTTCTCCATCCGCTTCACCCAGTTCTGGTCCACGCCGGCATCCGCGGCGAGCCCTTGGTGGGACTTGCTCTGGAGGACGCGCAGCTTCTGGATGTTGCGCCCCAGCAGCTCGTTCATGGACATCTTCGCGGCCTTGTCGTCCTGGCCGTAGCCGCGATAGAGCTGGAAGAATTCTTCCGCCAGCTCGTAGCACAGCATTTCGCTGTGGGTGACCGGGCTCCATTGCGCATTGGAATCGCCGCAACTCTGCAGGACGATCGAGATGGGGCGCGGCCACACGATCAGCTCGGCGGCATAGGACGCGATCGTGTCGAGATAGCCGATGGCGCGCAACGACCGCGCGTAGACCTCGAGCTTTCCTTTGGCTTCGCCGTAGTTCACGTCGATTTTCGATTTCGGCTGGTCGGGCGCGCGGCGAAACGGCTTGAGCTCGGCGTTCCAGGAATATTCGGCATTGCTGTAGTCGCCGCCGCAGCTGTCCTGGCGCTCCTGCGGCATGTGCACGAAGTCGGCGAGCTCCTTGAAGCGGTCCTCTTTCCAGCCGACCATCAGGCACACGATTTCATACGCGCGCTGCTGGTCGAGACCATGCTCGTCGTAGAAGGCAAGCTTGTCCCCCTCCTTGCGATCGCGGCGGTCCATCAGGAACCAGCCCCGCGCCGCCTGGATCAGCACCCGGTCCGAGAACTCGGTCCCGATGTTGATCATGGCGAGGGTGGCGAAGGAATCGGCCGCATCCTCTTCGCGGCCCAGCACCGGAAGTCCCAGTTCGTGGATGACCGCATGCCCAAGCTCGTGGAACCCGACGAACAGCATGTTGCCCACGACGAACTCGATCAGGTCCATCTGTTGCCGCTGGGACATGCCTTTGATGCGGGAGTCGGTGCCGAGTTCGCGCGCGCCGTCGTTCATCTTGGCGGGCGGCGCGCGCGGGGCATCCTCGCCACGGGCGGCGACGCCGGTCAGGCACGCCGCCAACATGGCGCCGATGCCGCAGAGCGCGCGCGCTGCGCGAGCACGGCGCGCCGCTCCGTCCTGTCGTTCTGGCATGAATGACCTCATCGGAGGCTGGACCTTCAAGGGAGCATCACCCCGAATCGCCTGTACCGCGTTTCGGGATCGCGCACTAGTGAAGCCGCAGCTTCTGCACCCGCCAATTCGAGGTTTCGGCAGCGTAGATCTCGTTCTCCGATGGACAGGCGAGGCCGTGGGCGCCCGAGAACTGCTTGAGCTGGCGCCCCGAGCGACCGATCACACCGAGCACCTTGCCGTCGAGCGAGACCTTGAAGATGCGGCCGGGAAAGGTGGATTCGCCGACGAACATCACCTGGTTCGGCCCGGGCGTGATGCAGACGGAATTGGGCGCCCCGATCACCTGGGCGAGGCGCTCCCCGGTCGGCGTGTTGCCGTAGGTGGCGTGGGTGCCCGGCACCGGCGGCACGTCGATCGTGAACATGCGCAGGAACTTGCCCTCGGTGTCGAACACCTGGATACGCCGGTTGGCGCGGTCGCCGACATAGATGTTGTCGTCGCGGTCGATGGCGATGGCGTGCGGCGTGCGGAACTGGCCGGGGCCGGTGCCCTTCGATCCCCACGACTTCACCCAGTCGCCGCTCTTGTCGAACTTGGCGACCCGGGAATTGATATAGCCGTCGGTGATGTAGGTATTGCCCTGGGAATCCCAGGCGACGTCGGTCGGCTGGCGGAACAGCCCGTCGACGTGGGGAGCGGGCGGCTCGACGTGCTCCCACGGCCCGGTGTCCTCGTCCGCCGATTCCTTGCGGCGGCCGAAAACCCACAGCACCCGGCCGGCGGGGTTGAACTTGACGATCATGTCGGAGCCTTTGTCGATCGCCCAGATGTTGTCGTCCTTGTCGATCCGTACGCTGTGCGCAAACGACCACGCATAGAGCCCCTTGCCGATCTCGCCCACATAGTCGCCGGTGGCGGTGAATTCGAGGAGCTGGGCCGCCGCCGGCGCATAGGCGGGACCGCCGGCGCTGTTCGAGCGCGTGAACACGAAGACATGCCCCTTGGAGTTCACGGCGACGCCGGGGACCTCGCCGAAATTCATTCCCGGCGGCAGCGTCGGGAAATCCGCGACCGAGTTGAAAGCGATCTCGGATACGCTCTGTTGCGCGAGCGCCGGCGCGGCCAGCGGCAACAACAGCAATGGAACGAGGCAAGCCCTCATCGAAATCCTCCCTGGAAGCCGTTCTGGCGCGGGCAACCCGTGCGGGGCACGATGGCTGGCGCGGTTCGTTCTTGTTGGTCGCGGGCCGAATATATTCGAGACGCGCCGCGAACTCCAAATCGCGGGGGTCCGCGCTTTCTTTACATCGCCGCGGGATTGAGGCTCAATCGCGCGGAGGCCCTCCGGCAAAGGGACGCCCGAATTCGAGCCCGCCGGCCGCGCCAGGGTAAAGGCCGCGCCGGCCGGCCGCATGCGCGGATGTGAGGCCCTGATGGAGCGCTCGTTCAAGACCGAAGTGCAGGCGCTGCGGCTCGGCGACGGCGCCGAGTTTCGCGGCGAGGGCATTCTCGCCGTCACCAAGGCGCTGCTGCAATCCGGCGTGAGCTATGTCGGCGGCTACCAGGGTGCCCCGGTGTCGCACCTGCTCGACGTGCTGGTGGACGCGCAGGACATCATGTCCGAGCTCGGCGTGCACCTCGAGACCTGCACCAACGAGGCCTCCGCCGCCGCAATGCTCGGCGCCTCCATCAACTATCCGCTGCGCGGCGCCGTCACCTGGAAATCGATCGTCGGCACCAACGTGGCCGCCGATGCGCTCTCGAACCTCGCGTCGCCGGGCGTGATCGGCGGCGCCATGATCATCATCGGCGAGGACTACGGCGAAGGCGCGAGCGTGATCCAGGAGCGCTCCTATGCCTATGCGATGAAATCCTCGATGTGGCTCATCGATCCGCGGCCGGATCTGCCCACCATCGTGCGCTGCGTCGAACAGGGCTTCGCGCTCTCGGAAGCGAGCCACGCCCCGGTGATGCTGGAGCTGCGCATCCGTGCCTGCCACGTCACCGGGTCGTTCACGGCGAAGGACAACCGCGCCGGCACCTATTCGGGCCGGACGCCGCTTCCCGGTCCGCCCCGGTTCGACTATGGCCGCCTCGCCCATCCTCCGGTGACGTTCGTCCACGAGCGGCTCAAGGTCGAAAGCCGGAGGCCGGCGGCGCAGGCCTTCATCCGCGCGCACAAGCTCAACGAGGTGATCCCGGGCGATCGCGACGACATCGGCATCATCGTGATGGGCGGCCTCGCCAACGGCCTGCTGCGCGCGCTGGAACGGATGGGCCTCGCCGACGTCTTCGGCCATTCGCGGGTGCCCCTCCTCGTCCTCAACGTGGTCTATCCGCTGGTGCCCGAGGAACTCCAGGAGTTCTGCGCCGGAAAACGGGCCGTGCTCATCGTCGAGGAAGGCCAGCCCGACTACATCGAGCAGGCGGTGAACGTCGAGCTGCGCCGCGCCGACCTCCAGACCCGCGTGTTGGGCAAAGGGCCGCTGCCCGCGGCCGGCGAATACACCGCCGAGGCGCTGCTCGGCGGCCTCGCGGCGTTCCTCGCCGCGGTGCGGCCGGCCGGCATCGACACCGACGGGATCGTCGCCGGGGTGCGGGACATCGTCGACCGCCGGCGCCGGGCCGCGGCCGCGCTGGGCGAGCTGCCGGCCCGTCCGCCGGCCTTCTGCACCGGCTGTCCGGAGCGGCCGGTGTTCAGCGCGCTCAAGCTGGTGCAGCGCGAGCTCGGACCGACCCACATCAGCGCGGACATCGGCTGCCATTCGTTCGCGACCATGCCGCCGTTCGGCATGGGCAACTCGATCCTCGGCTACGGCATGTCGCTCGCCAGCGCCGCCGCGGTCGGCCCCAACATGACGAAGCGCCCGATCGCGGTGATGGGCGACGGCGGCTTCTGGCACAACGGGCTCATCACCGGCGTCGCCAGCAACCTGTTCAACAAGGGCGACGGCGTGCTCGTCGTCATGCAGAACGGCTACACCTCGGCGACCGGCCAGCAGTACATGCCGTCGAGCCCGGCCGGCCGCAACGGCGCGCCCGGCATGGATATCGAGACCACCCTGCGCGCCATGGGCGTGACCTGGCTGCGCAAGGTGCGCAGCTACGGCGTCGCCGCGATGATCGGAGCGCTGCGGGATGCGCTGCGCAGCACCGAGCATGGACTGAAGGTGATCATCGCCGACGGCGAATGCCAGCTGGTGCGCCAGCGCCGGGTGCGGGGCGAGGATGCGCAGAAGCTGGTGCGAGGCGAGCGCGTGGTGCGCACCCGCTACGGCGTCGACGAAGAGATCTGCACCGGCGACCATTCGTGCATCCGCCTGTCCGGTTGCCCGTCGCTGACCGTGAAGCCGAACCCGGACCCGCTGCGCAGCGACCCCGTCACCACGGTGATCGACAGCTGCGTCGGCTGCGGCTTGTGCGGCGAGGTGGCCCACGCCGCCGTGCTGTGCCCGTCGTTCTACCGGGCCGAGCTGATCCGCAATCCGAACCGGTGGGACCGCTTCCTCGCGGCGCTCCGCGCGCGGGTGATCGGGTGGGTCGGCGGCCCGCTGCGGAAGGCCTCCGCATGAGCCCGCCGGTCGCCGCCATCCCCCTGCGCCCCGTCACCCTCCTGATCGCGGCGCTCGGCGGCGAGGGCGGCGGCGTGCTCACCGAATGGATCATTGCGGCCGCGGCGCGCCAGGGCCTGCCGGTGCAGAGCACCTCGATCCCGGGCGTCGCCCAGCGCACCGGCGCCACGACCTATTACATCGAGATCTTCCCGCGGCCGTGGTCCGAGCTGTCCGGCGCGCATCCGGTGCTGGCGCTATCGCCCGGGATCGGCGACGTCGACATCGTGCTGGCGAGCGAACTGCTGGAGGCGGCGCGCACCGTCGCCGGCGGCTTCGTCACCCCGGACCGCACGCTCGCCATCGCCTCGACCCATCGCTCCCACAGCATCGCCGAGAAAATCGCCATGGGCGACGGTCGCCTCGATGCGGCAGGGCTTGCGGCCGGTGTCGCCGGAAATGCCCGCGACGCCATCCTGTTCGACATGGATACGGTGGCGCGGGACGCGGGCGCCATGATCAATGCGGTGATGCTCGGCGCCCTCGCCGCGTCGGAACGCCTCCCGGTGCCGGCCGCGGCGTTCGAAGCGGCGATCCGCGCCGACGGCAAGGCGGTCGAGGCCAATTTGCGCGGCTTTGCGGCTGGCCTCGCCGCCGCGCGTGCAGACGCTTCCATGCGGGCGGCGGGCATGGGCAACGCCCGCGATACCACGAGGCCCGGCGCGGAGACGGCCGCCAAGACGACGCCCGCCGCGAACACCATCGCCGACCTCGAAGCGGAGGCCGCGCGCTTCGGCAGCGCCGCCGACATCGTCACCGAAGGCGTGCGGAGGCTCACGGCCTACCAGGACGCCGCCTACGCGCGGCTCTACCTCGACCGCCTGCGTTCGATCGCGCGGGCCGCGAGCGGCACGGCCGACGCGCGCCTGGTGCGCGAGACCGCGCGCCATCTCGCCGTCCGCATGTCCTATGAGGACGTGATCCGGGTCGCCCAGGCGAAGATTGCGCCGACGCGGATCGCCGGCATCGTCGCCAAGATGGGAGGACAGCCCGGCGAGCCGGTCGCCATCGTCGAGTTCCTCAAGCCCGGCATCGCGGAGCTCTGCCAGATCCTGCCGCCGCGGCTCGCGACCGCGATCCTGCGCCTCGCCGACCGCCGCGGCTGGACCGGCCGCCTGCACTGGGGCATGGAAATGAGGACCACGTCGGTCACCGGCTTTCTCACCTTCCTGGCGTTGGCAGGGTTGCGCCGGTTCCGGCCGCGCAGCCATCGCTACCGCGAGGAGCAGGCCAACATCGAAGCCTGGCTCGGGCTGATCGCGACCGCGACGGCAACGTCGACCGCGCTCGCCATCGAGGTCGCCGAATGCGCGCGGCTGATCAAGGGCTACGGCGACACCTGGAAGCGCGGCGCCGCGAGCTATGCGATGATCGAGACGCAGGTCATCCGGCCGGTACTGGCGGGTCGGATGGCGGTGGCGCGCGGGATCGATGCCATCGCGAGCGCGCGCACCGCGGCACTGCTCGATCCCGACGGTGAAGCGCTGGCGCGCTGCCTCGCCGACATCTCCGGCAGGTCCGACGTCGGTCTCGTCGCCGTGTGATCGAAGCCGGCATCGAAGCGACCGGGCCGGACGGCGCACGCCCGGGGCGCGGCTTGACAGCGCGCCGCCGCTATGGCCCTTCCCGCGAGACCCCCGTCGTCTTGCGGCCGCGCGCGCTCCGCGGGGCGGCCGTCCACAAACATCAGGAGGAGCGCCCATGCGCATCGACGCATACACCCACTTCATTCCGAAAAAGTTCTTCGAGGCCGCCGAGAAGATCCCCGGGGCCGGCAAGGACATCGGCAAGCGCATGCGCGGCGTGCCCTGCATCTACGACCTCGACGAGCGGCGGCGCATCGTCGGCCTGTTCCCGGACTATGCGCAGATCCTCTCCTACCCGATGCCGCCGATCGAGAACTTCGCCCCGCCGGACCAGATCGACGACCTCTGCAAGATGATCAATGACGGCTTCGCCGAGATCGTCGCGGGTCACGGCGATCAGTTTCCAGGCTTCGTCGCGCAGGTCTCGCTCGCCTCGCCGGACGGCGCCGTCAAGGAGGCGAAGCGCGCCATCAACGAGCTCGGTGCCTGCGGCGTGCAGATCTACACCAACGTCAACGGCACACCGATCGACCGCCCGCAATACGAGGAGTTCTGGGCGACCATGGAGAAGATCGGCAAGCCGATCTGGATCCACCCCGCGCGCACCGCGGAACGGCCCGATTATGTCGACGAGAAGAAGTCGCTTTACGAGATCTGGTGGACCTTCGGCTGGTCCTACGAGACCGCCGCCGCCATGGGGCGCCTCGTGTTCTCCAAGGTGATCGACCGTCACCCCGACCTCAAGCTCATCGTGCACCACTTCGGCGGCATCGTGCCGATCCTCGAAGGCCGCATCGGACCGGGCTGGGACCAGCTCGGCGCCCGCACCTCCGACGAGGACTACGTGACGCTGCGCAAGAGCCTCAAGAAGCGTCCGCTCGACTACTTCAAGCAGAACTTCTACGCCGACACCGCCGTGTTCGGCGCCGACGCCGCGACCGTCTGCGGCCTCGCCTTCTACCCGACCGAGAAGATCGTGTTCGCCTCCGATTGCCCGTTCGATCCCGAGAAAGGCACCGGCTACATCCGCGAAACGCTGCGGATCCTGGAATCGCTCAACCTCGCGAAGGACGTGAAGGAGAAGATCTTCTACAAGAATCTCGAGGGGATCACCGGCAAGACGTTCGTGAAGTGATGCGGGGACCGACAGCTCTCGACTGTCATCGCCCGGCTTGACCGGGCGATCCGGTAACCACCGACCGGAAGTGCTGGATTACCCGGTCCGGCCCTACAAGATTCAGAGATCGTTGTTCGTGCGCCTGGGCACCTCTCCCCGCGTGCGGGGAGAGGTCGGATTGCGGAGCAATCCGGGTGAGGGGGCCTTTCAACGAGTCTGAACTCGTGAATGGATACGACTGAACCGCTCAGGCGCGTGGAAAGGCCCCCTCACCCCGACCCTCTCCCCGCAAGCGGGGCGAGGGGGCAGAGGGGCCGTGCCACACAACGCAAATGTGTGAATGCGATAGGGTCAAGCCGGGCAATGACAACAAACAGGAAGCCAACCGGGCACCGCATCCCGGGGACCGCGAAAGCGCGGCCGGCTCGCTATGACCGATACGCACTCCATCGGGTCGCCTACCGCGGCAGGTCGCTCGATCCCATCAGGAAGGCGTCGACCGAGCGGGCGGCCTGGCGGCCTTCGCGGATCGCCCACACCACCAGCGACTGGCCGCGCCGCATGTCGCCGGCGGCGAACACCTTGTCGATCGAGGTGCGGTAACTGTCGGTATCGGCCTTGACGTTGCCGCGCGGGTCGAGCGCGACGCCGAGCGCCTTGACCATGCCGTCGTGCACCGGATGCACGAAGCCCATGGCGAGCAGCACGAGATCGGCGGGAAGTTCGAACTCGGTGCCGTCGATGGGCTTGAACCGGTTGTCGACGCGCACGCAGCGCAGCCGCTTCACCGCGCCGTTCTCGCCGACGAACTCCTGGGTGAGCACGGCGAAGTCCCGCGCCACGCCCTCCTCGTGGCTCGACGAGGTCCGCAGCTTGAGCGGCCAGTCGGGCCACGTCAGCGCCTTGTCTTCCTTCTCCGGCGGCCTCTGCATGATCTCGAAATTGGTCACCGACAGCGCGCCCTGGCGGATCGAGGTGCCGATGCAGTCGGAGCCGGTATCGCCGCCGCCGATCACGACCACGTGCTTGCCGGTGGCGAGGATCGGCTTGGCACCCTCCTGCGCCTCGCCGGAGACGCGGCGGTTCTGCTGCGGCAGGAACTCCATGGCGAAGTGGACGCCGTCCAGCCCGCGGCCGTGGATCGGCAGGTCGCGCGCCTTCTCGGCGCCGCCCGCGAGTACCACGGCATCGTGCCGCGCGACCAGATCCTCGACCGACTGATCGACCCCGATATTGATGCCGCAATGGAAGCTGACGCCTTCCGCCTCCATCTGCGCGATGCGGCGGGAGACGAGGTGCTTCTCCATCTTGAAGTCGGGGATGCCGTAGCGCAGCAGCCCGCCGGGCTTGGCGTACTTCTCGTAGACATGGACGTGATGGCCGGCGCGCGCGAGTTGCTGGGCGCAGGCGAGCCCCGCCGGTCCCGACCCGACGACCGCAACCGACTTGCCGGTCTTGACGGCCGGCGGCTCGGGCTTCACCCAGCCTTCCGCGAAGGCGCGATCGATGATGGTGCACTCGATCGTCTTGATGGTGACCGGGGTGTCGTCGATGTTGAGCGTGCAGGACGCCTCACACGGCGCCGGGCAGACCCGCCCGGTGAATTCGGGGAAGTTGTTGGTGGAGTGCAGGTTGCGCGCCGCCTCCTGCCACGCCCCGGTGTAGACGAGGTCGTTCCAGTCGGGGATCTGGTTGTTCACCGGGCACCCGGTGTGACAATACGGGACGCCGCAATTCATGCAGCGCGCCGCCTGGTTGCGCACGTCGGGCTCGGGCAGCGGCAATACGAATTCCCGCCAGTGCCGGATACGCGCCTCGGCTGGCTCGTAGTGGCGGTCGCTGCGCTCGATCTCGAGAAAGCCGGTGATCTTGCCCATGGTCTTTTTGCGTTGATCTTTTCGCGTTGATCTTATCGCGTCGGTCTTATCGCGTTCAGCCGCCCGCCGCGACGAGCATCGGCTCGGCGGCCTGGAGCGCCTTCATCTCGCGCAGCGCGCGGCGATATTCCAGCGGCATCACCTTGCGGAAGCGGGGCCGGAAGTCGTCCCAGTTGGCGAGGATATGGGCGGCCCGGCGCGAGCCCGCCAGGCGCGCATGGCGCGAGATCAGGTGGCGCAGCCGCGCCGCGTCGTAGCGGGTCATGTCGGACATCACCGCGACGAGGCCGTGACCGTCGAGATCGCCGCCTTGGTGGTAGAACGCCGCGTTGAAGTCCTCTTCCTCGATCACGGCCTCGAGCTCGACCATGGCCATGTTGCACAGCGTCGGGAAGCTGCCGTCCTCGTCGAGCACATAGGCGATGCCGCCCGACATGCCGGCCGCGAAATTGCGGCCGGTCTTGCCGAGCACGACGACGACGCCGCCGGTCATGTATTCGCAGCAATGGTCTCCGGCGCCCTCGACCACCGCGGTCGCGCCGGAATTGCGCACCGCGAAGCGCTCGCCGGCGATGCCGCGGATGAACGCTTCGCCGGCGATCGCGCCATAGAGCACGGTGTTGCCGACGATGATGGAATCTTCCGGCACGATGCCCGCATCGACCGGCGGACGCACGATGATCCGGCCGCCCGAGAGGCCCTTGCCGACATAGTCGTTGCCCTCGCCCTCGAGCTCGAGGGTGACGCCGCGCGCGAGCCACGCACCGAAGCTCTGGCCCGCGGTGCCGGTCAGCTTGACGTGGATGGTGTCGTCCGGCAGCCCGGCGTGTCCGTAACGCTTGGCGATCTCGCCCGGACAGCATGGCGCCGGCGGACCGATCGGTATTGGTGATCTTGGTGACGATGCGCACATGGGCGCCGCGGTCGAGCGCCGCCTGGGATTCCGCGATCAGCCTGCGGTCGAGGATGTCGTGGATCTTGTGGTCCTGCGGCTCCGACTTGTAGATCTTCACGCCCGGCCGGCACCTGCGGCTTGTAGAACAGCTTCGAAAAATCGAGCCCCTTCGCCTTCCAGTGGGCGATGACGCGGCTCTGGTCGAGCATCTCGATCTGCCCGATCATCTCGCTGAAGGTGCGGAAGCCCATGCCCGCCATCAGCTCGCGCACTTCCTCGGCGACGAAGAAGAAGAAATTGATGACGTGCTCGGGCTGGCCGGTGAACCGCTTGCGCAGCACCGGGTCCTGGGTCGCGACGCCGACCGGGCAGGTGTTGAGATGACACTTGCGCATCATGATGCAGCCGGCCGCGATCAGCGGCGCGGTGGCGAAGCCGAACTCGTCGGCGCCGAGCATCGCGCCGACGACGACGTCGCGCCCGGTGCGGATGCCGCCATCGACCTGGACGGCGATGCGGCTGCGCAGCCGGTTCGCCACCAGCGTCTGGTGGGTCTCGGCGAGGCCGATCTCCCACGGCGATCCCGCGTGCTTGATGGAAGTCAGCGGCGACGCCCCGGTGCCGCCCTCGAAGCCGGCGATGGTGACGTGGTCGGCGCGGGCCTTGGCGACGCCGGCGGCGACCGTGCCGACACCGATCTCGGACACCAGCTTGACCGACACGTCGCCGGTCGGATTGACGTTCTTGAGGTCGAAGATGAGCTGCGCCAGATCCTCGATCGAATAGATGTCGTGGTGGGGCGGCGGCGAGATCAGGCCGACGCCGGGCGTCGAATGGCGCACCTTGGCGATCGTCTCGTCGACCTTGTGGCCGGGAAGCTGGCCGCCCTCGCCGGGCTTTGCGCCCTGCGCCATCTTGATCTGCATGACATCGGAATTGACGAGGTATTCCGCGGTCACGCCGAACCGGCCCGAGGCGACCTGCTTGATCGCCGAGCGCATGGAATCGCCGTTGGGCAGCGGCTTGTAGCGATCCGATTCCTCGCCACCCTCGCCGGTGTTCGACTTGCCGCCGATCCGGTTCATGGCGATGGCGAGCGTGGTATGGGCCTCGCGCGAGATCGAGCCATAGGACATGGCGCCGGTGGCGAAGCGGCGCACGATTTCCGCCGCCGGCTCGACGTCCTCGATCGGAACCGGCTTGCGGCCGGCCTGCTCGGCGGTCTTGATCGTGAACATGCCGCGGATCGTCAGCAGGCGCTCGGACTGCTCGTTGCTCACCTTGGCGTAGGCGCGATACTGCTCGAGCGAGTTGCCGCGCACGGCGTGCTGCAGGGCGCCGACCGTCGCCGCGGTCCAGACATGGTCCTCGCCGCGCACGCGGTAGGCGTATTCGCCGCCGACATCGAGCGCATGGCGATAGACCGGGGCATCGCCGAAGGCGTCGCGGTGGCGGCCCACGGTCTCCTGCGCGATCTCGTCGAGGCCGACACCCTCGATGCGGGTCGCGGTGCCGGTGAAGAATGTCTCGACGAGGTCCGACCGCAACCCGACGGCGTCGAAGATCTGCGCGCCGCAGTAGGACTGGTAGGTCGAGATGCCCATCTTGGACATCACCTTGAGCAGGCCCTTGTCGATCGACTTGATGTAGCGCTTGACGATCTCCTTCTCGTCCAGCTTCTGCGGCAGCTGATCCTTCATGTCGATCAGCGTCTCGAAGGCGAGATAGGGATTGATCGCCTCGGCGCCGTAGCCGGCGAGACAGGCGAAGTGGTGAATCTCGCGCGGCTCGCCGGATTCCACCACCAGGCCGACCGAGGTGCGCAGCCCCTCGCGGATCAGGTGATGATGCACGGCGGCGCAGGCGAGCAGCGACGGGATCGGGATGCGGTCGGAGCCGGCGAGCCGGTCCGACAGGATGATGATGTTGATGCCGTCGCGGACCGCCTGTTCGGCCTGGTTGCACAGGTGATCGATGGCGCCCGGCAGGCCCTTGGCGCCGAGGTCGGCCGCCCACGTGGCGTCGAGCATCAGCGACTTGAAATGGGAATCGCTGATCTCGGAGATCGAGCGGATCTTTTCCAGGTCCTCGTTGGTGAGGATCGGCTGGCGCGCCTCCAGCCGCTTGACCGTCGACATGCCCTCGAGATCGAACAGGTTCGGCCGCGGCCCGATGATCGAGACGAGGCTCATGACGAGTTCCTCGCGGATCGGGTCGATCGGCGGGTTCGTCACCTGGGCGAAGTTCTGCTTGAAATAGGTGAACAGAAGCTTCGGCTTGCTCGACAGCGCGGAGATCGGCGCGTCGTTGCCCATCGAGCCGATCGCTTCCTCGCCGGAAGCCCCCATCGGCGCCATCAGGATCCTGAGATCCTCCTGGGAGTAGCCGAAGGTCTGCTGGCGATCGAGCAGCGTCAGGTTGGACAATGCAGGACGGGTCTGGGCCGGCGGCAGCTCCTCGAGCACGATCAGCGTGTTCTCCAGCCATTCCCCATAGGGGTGGCTGCGCGCGAGCTGAGCCTTGATCTCCTCGTCGGGGATGAGGCGGCCCTCGGCGAGATCGACCAGCAGCATCTTGCCGGGCTGCAGGCGCCACTTGGTGACGATCTCGCTCTCCGGGATCGGCAGCACGCCCATCTCCGAGGCCATCACGATGCGGTCGTCACGGGTCACGAGATAGCGCGCCGGCCGCAGTCCGTTGCGGTCGAGCGTCGCGCCGATCTGGCGCCCGTCGGTAAAGGCGATGGCGGCCGGGCCGTCCCACGGCTCCATCAGCGCGGCGTTGTATTCGTAGAAGGCGCGGCGCTCCTCGCTCATCAGCGGATTGCCCGCCCACGCCTCGGGAATCATCATCATCATCGCGTGGGCGAGCGGATAGCCGCCCTGCACCAGGAACTCGAGCGCATTGTCGAAGCAGGCGGTGTCGGACTGCCCCTCGTAGGAGATCGGCCACAACTTGCTGATGTCGTCGCCGTAATAGGGCGAGCGCGCGGAGGCCTGCCGCGCCGCCATCCAGTTGCGGTTGCCCCGCAGCGTGTTGATCTCGCCGTTGTGGGCGACCATGCGATAGGGATGCGCCAGCGACCAGGTCGGGAAGGTGTTGGTCGAGAAGCGCTGGTGCACCAGCGCGAGCGCGCTCACGAAATCCGGATCGTGCAGGTCGGGATAGTAGGCGCCGAGCTGGTCGGCGAGGAACATTCCCTTGTAGATGATGGTGCGGCACGACAGCGACACCGGGTAATAGCCGGCATTGCGGCGTTCGCGCATGGTGTAGAGCCGGCCGGAGATCGCCTTGCGCAGAATGTAGAGCCGGCGCTCGAAATCGTCCTCGGACAGCACGCGGCTGCCCTTGCCGATGAACACCTGCTGGTGCGCCGGCTCGGTCGGCTTGACGGTTTCGCCGAGCGTCGAATTGTCGGTCGGTATGTCGCGCCAGCCGAGCAGCTCCAATCCTTCGTTGGCGATCTCCTCGGCGTAGACGTTGCGGATCTCCGCCCGCCAGGCGTCCTCCTGCGGCATGAACAGCGAGCCGATGGCGTACTCGCCGGGCGCCGGCAGCGCAAAGCCGCGCTCCGCCGCCTTCTTGGCGAAGAACTGGTGGGGGATCTGCACCAGGATCCCGGCGCCGTCGCCCGCCCGTGGATCGGCTCCGACCGCGCCGCGATGCTCGAGATTGACCAGGATCGTCAGAGCGTCCTCGACGATCTGATGGGACTTGCGTCCCTTGATGTCGGCGATGAATCCGACGCCGCAGGAATCCTTGTCGAGGGCCGGATCGTACATGCCGCGGGCGGCGGGAACTCCAGGGTCGGCCGTGTCGTCCCGGGACATGCTCGCCACGGAAGACATGCCCGCGGAAGGCATGCCTGCGGAAGACACGCCACGCGCCGGCGCGCCATCGCCGTCGGCGCGACCGAGATGCTGCTGGTCAGGTCTTGTCGCGTCCATCCCTCGCCGCCTCACTCTTCCGGCAAGCCAGTGTCTGTCTGCCGGCACGCCACGCTTCGAGCCGCGCCGCGGCCCGAAGGCGCACCATGTCAAGCCGACAGCCGCGTCGCCAGCTGTTTTTCTGCGCAGAACTGCACGTCCGGGCGTCCGCGATGTGTCCCATCGCCGCCGCCGCTCCGACGGAATCCCGAATGAGGATATCGCCCGACGCATTGGGACAGCATTGCTGTCCTAACCCTTATGGCAAAATACTGCCACCGATTCAAGGCGGCAACACAACGAAATCCGTAGGCTCCGCGATTTTTTCTGTGCCGCTGCCGCGGCGCCCGACCGCGTCGGCTTCATGCGGCAACGGTGCCACGACCCCGCCGCCGTGGCGGCCGGCGGGCCCTCTACCGGTGGACGGAAGCCCTCGCTACTCTCGTTTTCCCAACACGCGTTCCCAGCGGCCGCGACGCACTTCGATCCGAGAAAGCCCCCCGATGAATTTTGCGAGCGACAACGCGGCCGGAGTTGCGCCCGCCATTCTGCAGGCGATCGTCGCCGCCAATGACGGTTTTGTCCTCGCCTATGGTGACGACGCCATCACGCAACGGGTGGAGCGGCGGTTTTGCGAGGTGTTCGAGCGGGAGGTCGCGGTGTTCCTGGTTCCCACCGGCACCGCCGCCAATGCGCTAGCTCTCGCGCATCTCACGCCGGGATGGGGCGCGGTGATGTGCCACCGCGAGGCCCACATCATCAGCAATGAATGCGGGGCGCCGGAGTTCTTCGGCGACGGGCTGCGGCTCGTCGGGCTGGAGGGCGAAGCCGGCAAGCTCACGGCGCCGACGCTTGCCGCCGCGCTCGACCGCCATGCCGGCCACAGCCCCCACCAGGTGGTTCCCGCCATGGTCTCGCTGACCCAGGCGACGGAAGCCGGCACCATCTACCAGGTCGACGAGGTCGCGGCGCTCGCCGCCCTCGCCCATCGGCGCGGTCTTGCCGTGCATATGGACGGCGCGCGGCTTGCCAATGCGCTGGCGCGACTCGGCGTGTCGCCGGCCCAGGCCACCTGGCAGGCGGGGGTCGACGTGCTGTCGTTCGGCGCCACCAAGGGCGGCGCGCTCGCCGCCGAGGCGGTGGTGTTCTTCGAGCCGGCGCGGGCCGCCGCCATGGCCGAGCGGCGCAAGCGCGGCGGTCAACTCGTCTCCAAGCAGCGCTTCGTCGCGGCGCAATTCGAGGCCTTCCTCGCCGACGATCTCTGGCTCGCGCTAGCGCGCCACGCCAACCGCATGGCGGACCGCCTCGCGGCCGCGCTGGCCTCGGCGGATCTCCACCCGGTGTGGCCGGTGGAAGCAAACCTCGTGTTCGTGCTGCTGCCGCACATGCTGCACCGCTCCCTGCAGGAGGCCGGCGCCCACTATTACGCGTTTCACTCCGACAGCCTGCCCGGCGGCCGTCAGATCCCCGCCGACCAGGTGCTGGCGCGCCTGGTCACCTCGTTCGCCACCACCGACGCCGACATCGCGGCCTTCGCCGCCGCGGCGAAACGAGCGCTCAAAACGAACGCTATCGCGCCCAAGCTTCGCCGGAATCCGACGCTGGGATAGGGCTCACTGGCGCGGCCGCTCGATTCGACGCGGCCGCTGAGTTCCAGGGGGATTTCGACGGCGCGGAGGAGAACATGAAAGCGCGGCTTCTTGCCTGTGCTGCAGCGGGTCTTGCTGGAGCAGGTCTTGCTGGAGCGGTTCCGTTCGCGGCCGGGGCCCAGGTTCCCGGCGGCGCACCGGTTTACGCGCAGCCCTACCGCGCGGCGACGGCGCAGGACCAGATCCTCGCCAATGTGCGCGCGGCGGGTCTCGCTCCGCTGAGCCGACCGGCCTTGCGCGGTGCTGTTTTCTACGTGCGCGCCATGAGCCGAAACAACGTCGAGGTGCGCGTCGCGGTCGACGCACGCACCGGGCGCGTCCTCGCCGCGACGCGCGTCGCCGACGCGCCGCGCTACGAGCCTGCGATCCGCGGCCAGGGCTATTCCGAGGCGGCGCCGCTGCCACCGGGCGAGGTGCCGCTCGCCGGCCGGGCGGTCATCGACCCGATCCCGCCGGCACCGGCGCGGGCGGCCGCGCCTGTGCAGAAAAAGTTCGCGGCTCAGCCGCCGGCGCGTCCGGCCGGGGGCGGATCCGCCGACGAGGTGACCGGATCCATACCGCAGGCGCCCGCCACCACGACGGCTCCCGTGAGCAAGCCCATGGAAGCCTCGCTGGCGCCGATGCCGATCGCCAAACCTGCAGACGCCAAACCTGCGGACGTCAAGCCCGCCGACGCCAAATCCGCAGACGCCAAATCCGCAGACGCCAAATCCGCCGATCCGGGTTCGGCGGCCACGATGCCCGTGCCCGCCGCTGCGGCGACCAGCGCTGCCAAGCCGGCGGCGCCGGGTGCGGGAGCCACGGCCTCGATCGCCGCCAAGCCTCCGGCGGCTACGGCCCCGTCCGCACCGCAACCGGTGACGATGGTTCCGATCGCGCCGCTGGAATAGCACCAAGCCGCCTGCGGGCACAAAAAAGCGCTCCGGGGAGCCGGAGCGCTTCAACCTTCGAGCCGGTCGCGGGTTACGCGGCGGCTTTGGTCTCGATGACCTTGCTGGGCTGACCGGAGCTGATGCGGATGGTCCGCGGCTTCATGGCCTCGGGAATTTCCCGCACGAGATCGACGTGCAGCAGGCCGTTCTCCAGCACTGCCGACTTCACCTCGACGAAATCGGCCAGCCGGAATACGCGCTCGAACGCCCGCGCGGCGATGCCCTGGTAGAGCAGCTCCGCCTTCTTCTCGTCGGTCTTGGCACCCTTCTCACCTTTCACGGTGAGGGTGTTCTCCTTCGACTCGATCGAAAGCTCGGCCTCCGAGAAGCCGGCCACGGCGACGGTCACACGGTAGGCGTTCTCGCCGGTCCGCTCGATATTGTAGGGCGGATAGGGCGAACCGCCGCCTTCGAAGCCCGACGCTTGCTGGTCGAGCATGGAAAACAGGCGATCGAAGCCGACGGTGGAGCGATAAAGGGGGGAAAGATCGAATGTACGCATGGCATAGTCCTCCTTGAAGCGACATGCAGTCGAAGCGTCCGCCCCGACGGGGCCGGACCGCGCTGTGCAGCCGATTGGCCTGCACGAACAGGGATATAGGAAGCCCGTGGGGCGCTTCAAGAGGGCCTGAGCCGCTTTGTCGAGACTGCCCTTTTCCCGCGAAACGCGTCCGCGCGGTCGCGGGCCCGCGTGGGATTTCCGCCGCGCCGCGCCAATGTGCCGTTGAGCGCCGCTCTCAACTCCTATAAGCGATTTCGTCGAGGGATATCCGCCAGAGACCCGGGCAGAAGCGGTATCCGCCAGAATTCAGGTCCATCGGATGGCGCTCGCCAGCAACGTTTCGGATCAGGTCCAGCCGCGGAGCCTCCCCGCCGCCCCGGCGCGGCTCGTCTCCATCCCCGCCAATCCGGCGCCGGACGGCGTGGCCACCGGGATGCTCCGAACGCCCGACGGGGTGTCGCTGCGCTATGCGCGCTGGGAGCCGCCGCGCGGACGCAAGGGCACGGTGTGCATTTTCCCGGGCCGCACCGAGTTCATCGAGAAGTATTTCGAGGTCGTCCGCGATCTACGGGCCCGCGGATTTGCGGTCGCGACGCTGGACTGGCGCGGCCAGGGCCTGTCGCAGCGCCGGTTGCGCGACAGCCGCAAAGGCCATGTCCGCAGCTTCGACCAGTACGACATCGACCTCGCGACCTTCGTGCAGGAGATCGTGCTGCCCGACTGCCCGCCGCCGTTCTTCGCCCTCGGGCATTCGATGGGCGCGTCGGTGCTGCTGCGCGCCGCGATCATGGGCCACCGCTGGTTCGACCGCATGGTGCTGACCGCCCCGCTGATCAGGCTCGTCAACATCCCCATGCTGCCGATCGCGCCGGCGCTGGTGCGGACCCTGAGGATGGCCGGGCTCGGCGGGCGCTACGTGCCGGGCGGTGGACCGCAAAGCCCCGCGACCATGCCCTTCGCCAGCAACCCCGTGACGTCGGACCCGCTGCGGCATGCCCGCGCCGCGGCGGTTCTCGAGGAGGAACCGGCCCTGGTGGTCGGCGCCCCCACCAACGCCTGGATGGATTCGGCCTTCCGCGCCATGGCGGAGTTTGCCGACCCGGCCTTTGCGGCGTCGGTCCGCCAGCCCATGCTGCTGGTCGCCTGCGGCGACGACCGGCTGGTGTCGACACCGGCCATCGAGGAGTTCGCCGTGCGGCTGCGGGCGGGGTCTCACCTGATCGTTCCAGGGGCGCGCCACGAGATCCTGATGGAGCAGGACTATTTCCGCTCCCAGTTCTGGGCGGCGTTCGACGCCTTCGTGCCGGGAACGCCGCTCTACTGAGGTAGATGCTGAGGGGTCGGCGCGGAACGCAGCCTCCCCCATCCCCCGCCGGCTCTACTTGGATGAATTCGGCACTTGGACGAAATCGAACGGGTCCCCAAGCACGCGCGAATGCACCCCGGATTTCGGCTTCCAGCGGCCGGAAAGAGCCGACCCTGATCGTTCGGCCGGTTCATTTTCGCCCGCCCGATGCCCCCATGCGGGATTTTTCGAAAAACAACCCCATGCAAAGGAGCTCGCGCCGGCGTCAAGACGAATTCTTGGCGCTCTTTCGGAAGCGAAAGCCGCGATTTCGGCAGCCCGGATCATGTGATCGCCCGGTATCCCCGCAGTTCGCTCCGCTCAATGCGGGCTACGCTGCTTTCCAGGCCGTATGGCCCCACTCACCCCATCAGCATCGCCCGGGCGGCCTCGTGAAGGCGCGGATCGCCGGCCGCGACGACGCGGCCGCCGTGCTCGGCGCCGTCGCCTTCCCAGGTGGTGATCACCCCGCCGGCGCCGGTGATGATGGGAATGAGGGCGGCGACGTCATGGGCCTTGAGCTCGGTTTCGATGACGAGGTCCACATGGCCGGCCGCCAGCATGCAGTAGGCGTAGCAATCGCCGCCATAGCGTGACAGCCGCACCTTGTCTTCGACGACGGCAAAGCGGGCGCGGTCCGGCGCATTCATCAGGCGCGGGCTCGTGGTGTAGAGCACCGCCTGGGCAAGTTCGCCGCAGGGGCGGGTGAACAGGGCGCGGTCACCGGCCGGACCGCGGTATTTTGCCGCCGCACCGTCTCCGACGAAGCGCTCGGCGATGAAGGGCTGATTGACCAAGCCGTAGACCGGCCGCCCGCCTCGCGTGAGCGCGATCAGCGTGCCCCAGGCCGGCATGCCGGAAATGAAGGACTTGGTGCCGTCGATGGGATCGAGCAGCCACACGAATTCGGCGTCGCCGCGCTCGGTGCCGAACTCCTCGCCGACGATGCCGTGGGCCGGAAAGTTATTGCGAATCAAGGTCCTCATCGCAGCTTCTGCGGCCCGGTCGGCGGCCGTGACGGGGTCGAAGGAGCCGCCGCCGCTCTTGTCCTCGACGCCGAGCGAGGTGCGGAAGAACGGGCGGATCGCATCCCCCGACACGGTGGCGAGCTCATCGATGAAGGCTTCGAAATCGACTGCGGTCATGCCGCCCCCTCCTGGTAGCCCCGAAGAATGCCCCGCCGCCGACTCGAAAAGCCCCGCTCAAACCGGCCCTTTTGAAATTGGGCTTCGTTGACAGGCGCTTAGCGACCCCTTGTTTTTTGTGCGGCGCGATGGCATATTACTGCAGTGCGGTAGCGCGATCACTCGCGTTACTGCCGCCCTCCTTGGGCGTTTCCTCCCTAGACTTGGGCCGCTAGTACGCTAGCGGCCCTTTTTTATGCGTGCACACTCGTTTTGCATTCGACGGGAGGCGCGCATCTGGGGATCGGAATGCGCCCGGCAACAGCCGCCACACAGATATAGGCTTGTCCGCGCTTATTCCGCCGCGGCGCGGTACGGGCGCAGCTCCTCGCGCGGAATGTCGTGAAGAGCGTCGGCCACGGCCTCGAGATCGCGAGCGACGGCGGCGAAGGCAGCGGAGCGCTCGAACCGGCGCTCGTCCATATAGAGAGCGCGGTTGACCTCGACCTGGACCGAATGCAGCCCGGCGGCTGGATTGCCGTAGTGCTCGGTGATGAAACCGCCGGCATAGGGCTTGTTGCGGCTGACGAGGTAACCGCGGTCCCGCAGCAGCGCCTCGATCACCTCGGTGATCAGGCCGACGCAGCTCGTGCCGTAGCGGTCTCCGATCACCACGTCGGCACGCGGCCGTTCGTCCTTGGGACCCGCGCTCGAAGGCATCGAGTGGCAGTCGACCAGGACCGCCGTCCCGAAGTCGCGGTGGATCCGGGTCATCAGCCGACGCAGCGTGCGGTGGTAGGGCTTGTAGAGCCCCTCGATGCGGCGGAGCGCGTCGTCGACCGGGATGCGCTGGTCGTAGATCTCCTGGGCGTCGCCCACCACGCGGGCGACCGTGCCGAGCCCGCCGGCCACCCGCATGGAGCGGGTGTTGGCGAACGAGGGCAGCCGCCCGTCGAACATGCGGGGGTCGAGCTCGTAGGGTTCCCGGTTGACGTCGACGAAGCAGCGCGGGAAATGGGCCCGCATCAGGGGGTGGCCGCGCGCGACGACGCCGGCCAGGAGTTCGTCGACGAAACAGTCCTCCGACCGGCGCAGGGTCGCGAGGTCGAGGCGCACCGTGGCGAGGAACGCCCGCGGATAGATGCTGCCGCTGTGCGGCGAGTTGAACGCCACCGGTCCCCGCAGCTCGGCCGGTTCCAGGACTTCGAAGGGCGGATCGAGCTCGTCGGGATGGACGTTCATGGCCTCAATCGGGGGCTGCACCGGGCCGCTTCCGCGCCGGGAGTGAGGACTCGCTTCCGGGCCGGGAGTAAGGACTCCTTGTGTAAACGCGAACCGCCATGCGCGTAAAGCAAGAAGCGAACGCGATGGGTGTTCACGTCATATTTACCAAGTTTGCGCTTTATGGAAATCTATCATTTCGGAGCGGCGCCCGGCATCCGGCCGGGGTCCCTCCGAGCCATTGGACGGCATTGTCGCATGAACACGAAGATCCTCTTGGCCGAAGATGATACCGACATGCGCCGTTTCCTCGTCAAGGCGCTGCAGACCGCCGGCTACGATGTCATTTCCTACGACAACGGGCTGTCGGCCTATCAACGCCTGCGCGAGGAGCCGTTCGAGCTCCTGCTCACCGATATCGTGATGCCGGAGATGGACGGCATTGAGCTCGCGCGCCGGGCGGCCGAACTCGATCCCGACATCAAGATCATGTTCATCACCGGATTCGCCGCGGTGGCGCTCAACCCGGACTCCACCGCCCCGAAACACGCCAAGGTGCTCTCCAAGCCGTTCCACCTGCGCGATCTCGTCAACGAGGTCGGCAAGATGCTGGCCGCCTGAGCGGGAACCGGGCCGCCCGGTCGCGGGCCAGCCCGATTACCATCGTAACCGGGCCCGCGTGGACTTGACGCGCACCGTGCGCTGCCCCGCCCGGCCTCCCCGGTGCGTTCGCAGTCCCTTTGAATACCGGGCCCGGAGCGGCCCGAAACGCACCCGAGGGGACGGCAGAAAAACACCCGGCACCAAGGCTTGCGGGCGCCGCCGCGAGCCGATATAGCATCGCCCCACCCTCGGAGAGGGCGCGTAGCTCAGCGGAAGAGCACTA
>CAWAEZ010000008.1:0-870474 GCA_963781195.1 uncultured Alphaproteobacteria bacterium
CCGGTAGGGAGCGCCAGGGTGCTCACCATTCAGCGTGTGGGGGAGTTGGCTTTCACGCCATCCCTTTCGCAGTTGGCGTGAGTTCCCCGATCGCCTTCGGTGGATGTCATGACGCAACGCCCTGCGCTTGTTCGGATCGCCATCGCGCTCCTGGTGGTTTCTTTGCCGGCCAGTTTTGCCTTCGCCCAGTCGAGGCAGCAGGTGTCCATGAAGATTCCGATACAGAACCTCAAATTTGAAAGTCACCAGAGTATCGAAGTCGGCGACGTGCCGGGTCACATCGTGCGCGTGTTCGATTTGCACTACACCATGCCCGACGACAACGCGCCGCTCATCAACGGGATCAAGCTCAAGGAGGCTTGGCAACGCGGCACTGCGGACATCGCCGACGGCGTCGGAACGACCTCGTCATACTTTCTATATCTCATGGCGAACGGCGATAAATTCTTCGTCCGGAACGAGGCGGTCATTCAGCGCTCCGCGGCGGGAAAAATCGCATCCGTGGGCGGCGGGCACATTTTCGGCGGCACGGGGAAGCTCGTATCGATCCAGGGCACCACGCGAAACGCAACGATCTTCGATCCCAAGTCCGGCATTGCCGACGAAGCCGAGCTCGACATCGAATATTCGATGGGCAAATGAGGGCGTCGCTCGGGCGACCGGGGGGACTATCGACCCGGCCACGGCGGCGCCAAGCGGCGGCGGACAGCAGGTCGACCTCATGCCGGTCGGGGGGGGCGGGCAGGCTGTGTGATGGCGGCCCGGTCGCGAGCCCGCGGTCGTCATGTTTGCGAAATCAATACGAGGTTGAATGCCCAATCCCCGTCGGCGATCACGGTCCGGCGTCGACTTAGGAGCGAGCATGAAGCGGATGCTGGTGGCCGGTGTTGCGATCATCCTGACGGCCGCGGCCGCCTCCGCGACCGACGGCGGGTACGTGTCGGGCGCAGCCTCGGTGTATGGCTATCCGCGGGCCGGCGTCGCCTACGGCTTCCCGAACTTCGCCGGATGGTCCGATGGCCGCCACCACGTCCATCACAAATGCGTGGTGCCGGACGTCTGCGCGACCGGCTATTACGCCTACGGGCACTGGACCGGGCAGCCCAAGACCACGTGCGTGTGCCGCTGAGACGTCTTCGAGAGACGCCCGCCTTCGGTCCGGCAGCTGACGTGTTCAACGCGGGCGCCGGGACGCCTGCGCCTCCACCCGGCCGTTGATCTATCGCAAGGCCGCGGCGGCGCCTGTCTCTATCCTTGCCGCTGTTTGGGACAGGACGCTTGGCCATGCCCTCATCGGATGACGGGATCGGTGAACTCGAGGTCTACAAGATGTTGGCGCGTCTTGGAATCGACCTCGGCGCCGGTGTCATCCCGCGCTACGGCTTGATGTATATCGGCGCCGTCCGGGCGTGTCGGAGTTGCGCGTCCATGGCCGGGTGCATGGCGTCGCTGAGGTCGGGGATGGCCCCGGCCGAATTTCCCGAAACGTGTCCGAACGCCGAGCCTCATTCCGAGTCTGCGCTGCCCGCGGTCCTGCGCGCCCGCGCGCATTGAGACGGGCACGCGGCCGCTGACCGGATGAGACGCCTAATGCTGACGGACCCGGACCGTGCACGATCTCGCATGGTCGCAGGGTGCGCGGGGCGCGGCGATGGCCACCACCGTCACGGGCGGCTTCTTGTGGAAACCGGGACTGCCGCCCTTGGCGAACGCCGACGGTCCTTCGAGCGCGAGGAAAACGAACATGCAAATGGCCGTCCCGGCCATGATCGCGCGTCTCATTTTCCATCCCCGTCGCATGCCCCTTCCCGTCTGACGCGGGCGACGGGCGGTCGCCGATGCTGCGCAAAATGCAGCGCACCGCGCCTGGCAATCCTGTCGGATGACCGCGGTGCCGCATTGATCTGGAACAACGGAGGTGGCGGTAAGGCTTGGCTTCGCCGGGCCGATATTCGGGCATCGTCCCGGCTCCGACGGGCCGACATGCGGGGATTCGTCCGCGAAGGCGGACGACCGCGCGGATATCACCCCGGGATGGTGGCGTCTGCCCGGGCCGGGGTGGTCTCCTGCTCCGCCAGCGGCTGCAGCGCCGGCGCCGGTCGCGGTGTGCCGACCGCGGTGCCCACGAACCGGGTGATCCGTTTCCGGGCCTCGACCGATTCGGGGAAGAACAGCAGCGGATAGGCGTGCATCAGCCCATCCTCTTCATGGTACTCGACGGACGCTCGCTCGGCCGCGGCCCGCGCGACGAGGCGCCGCGCGTCGGTGACGAGGATGTCGTGGGTGCCGCAGAACATCAGGGTGGGCGGCAGGCGGGCGATGTCGCCGAAGAGGGGGCTCACCCGCGGGTCCGTGGTCGGCAGCGCGCCGGCATACCAGCGGCCGGCCGCCGCGGGTCCCTGCCGGCACAGCAGCGGGTCGACTTTTTCGAGCGCCTCCTGCGCCGGGTCGGTCATGGTCACGTCGAGCCACGGCGACAGCAGCACGAGCGCGGCCGGCGCTTCGATGCCGGCGGCGACCGCCTGCAGGCTGATCGACGCGGCGAGCCCTCCGCCGGCCGAATCCCCCATCATCGCCAGTTGCGCCCCGCCGTGGCTGCCGACCATCTCGCGATAGAGGTCGAGAACGAATGCGGAGGCGGTGGCACAGTCGTGCTCCGGCGCCAGCGGATAGAGCGGGACCGTGAACGGGATGCCGAGGCGCTCCACCATCTCGGCGATGAAGTACCAGTGGAAGCGGAAGATGCCTTCCACATAGGCGCCGCCGTGGAGGTAGATCACCTGACCGCGCCCTTGGCCGGTCGGGGAGGGCTGCCGCGGTGCGCGCGGCGCGATGGTGAAAACCTCGCGGCCGCCGACAATGCGCGACGAGACGTCGAACCGGCGACGCATCGCCGCGGTCGGAGGGACCGGCCCGATCCGATGGTACTTGATGTGGTCCGCCAGGGCGCGCTCGCTGCGGTAAGGCCTGCCGATGCGGCCGATCCGGACCCCGAGAGCGGTGGCCCGGGCAACGAGGCTTGCCATGGGTGCGGTCTCCTTGACGCGACGCCGTCGCGCGCCTGCCGCGAGAAATTGCCGGCTTTTGTTACCGGAGGCGAGTCGAATTTCGCGTCGCCCGTCAATCCAGCCCAAACACGTGACGCCTGCAGTGACGTCGACCACACCCGCGAAAATGCCGCCATTCGTCACGAACGGCTAACGCCGATCATCAACCGCCGGGTCCGTCCGGATGCCGAGATTCCGCATGAAACCTCGCATGGCGTCGCGCGGTGTCGCCGCGGGACGTCCGAGGTCCGGGCGCGAGGATGACGCGGTGCGGATCTCGATGAAGGCGGATCGGCCGGTGGCCAGCGCCTCGGCGACGGCGGGTCCGATCTGCGCCGGGTGATCCGACCGGTAGGCCGCGCCATAGCCGCAGGCCCGCGCGAGCGCCGGCATGTCGATGGCGAACCCGCGGGTCGGCTGGCCGCCGACCAACTCATGGGCGCCGTTGTTGATGACGATATGCAGGAGGTTCGGCACCGTGGCGCTCGTCGTCATGCCTCCCATGTGCATGATCAGGGCTCCGTCGCCATCGATGCAGACAATTGTCCGGTCCGGGCGCGCCAGTGCGATCCCGGCTGCGATTTGCAGGGCGTGGCCCATCGAGCCGACGCAGAGGAAGTCGCGGTCCGGCGCGACGCCCGCCGCGCGGCGAATTTCGTAGAGCTCGCGCGAGGCCTTGCCGGTGGTGCTCACCACGACGGCCCGCTCGGGAAGGGCGGCCACCACTGCCTTGAGGGCATCCTCCCGGGTGAACTGGCGGGCCGGCTGCGGCGGCGCTGGCGTGCCGCCGACAAACGTGCCTTTGCGCACGACGAGGGCGACCGGCGATGACCTCGTGTGCGCCTCGGCGACGAGGTGAGCGATCAGGCCGGACGGATCGGCTGTCTCCGCCCCCAGCACGGCGTGGGGAATCCCGAGACATTCGAGCAGTGGCAGGGTGATGCGTCCCTGTTTGACATGCTGGGGCTCGTCGGGAAGCTGGCTTGCGCCGACAAGCTCGCCGCGCCAGCCGATCAGCAGCAGGGCCGGTATCCCGTAGACCTCCGAATCCATGAGGGAGACCAACGGGTTGACCGCGTTGCCCAGCCCCGAATTCTGCATGTAGACGCAGCCGATGGCGCCGGTCGCGAGGTAATGGCCGGCAGCCAGCCCGACCGCGGCGCCTTCATTGGCGGCGATGACGTGGCGCTCCGCCGGGACTTCGCGTGCGAGATGGGCACAGAACGCCTGCAGCAGCGAATTGGGGACGCCAGCGAAAAAGGAGATGCCATTCGCTTCGAGGGCGGCGAGGAAGCCGGCTGCGTCGATCATGGAGTCGCGCCGCCAAGAGTTGAGGCAGGCGAGGTCGAGGCAGGCGTGGCCGGGCTGGCGCCCTCCTCGGGGCGGCCCGCGCCGCGGCGCGGGTGGTTCATCAAGCCGGAGTTCTTGCCCATCGATGCAATGTAGCGCGGGCAGACCGCGGGGCGCCACTGGTCGTGGCTGGTCACGGCACGGCTCCCCGCCGGTTGGGATCGCGATACCGCCGCGGGTCGCCGGCTGATTTCTTTTACTTTTAACCGAACGAGCATGTGGCGGAGGCTGCCGCGTTAACCATGAAGTCAGGCAGCCTCTTGCAAGTGGCGCCGGGATGATTTCGGGCCTGCGCCCGACGGGGCGGCGTCGGGAGCGTGCGCCGCGGCCGGCCGCGAAACTGCCCGATCGATGGTTTGGCCCGATGTCCGGCTGCACCTGCGACCAAGCGAATCCAAGCCGCAAGAGATACCGCCGTTCGACCAATGCATTTGAAACAAATGCCCGGCCCGCCGCGCGAAATCGCATGCGGCGGCGCCTTCGGTCATTTTTTGCATAGCGGGTTTGAACCTTGTTCCGTAGGGATCAGACAAAGGTAAACGGAAGGTTAATCGCATCCTGCGGAGTGGGGCGTATGAGCGCGAAGGACGGAGTGAGGAAACCGAAAGCGGCGGCCGAGGGCGGCGCGGCACGGTGCTCCGCGCTTCGATTTTTGCCGATTTGCGTGACCTGCGTGCTGGATTTCCGCGATGACGGGAAAGTGATCGTCAACGGGCACGCTAGAAATTGCCCCTGACAATTGGCTTGGTCGAAAGGTTCTGGAACTAGGTTCAGCGCCGGCATTGGCCGCGTTGGTTGAACAAAGAAAACGTCACAAAGGGCAGCGTCATGACATCCCGCAAGCGCAAGGCCGCGGTTCTCGCTACCGTTTCCTTGCTGGCCGAACGGTACCCTTCCACGTTTTTCCTGATCGAGGGACGGCGCCGGCCGCTCAAGATCGGAATCGCCGCCGACATCTACGAAGCGGTGCCGGACATCAACAAGGAGCATCTGCAGTGGGCGCTCGCGCGCTACTGCATGAGCCCGGGATACCTGCGGTCGTTGGTCACCGGCGCCGAGCGCGTCGGGCTTGCCGGCGACGCCGCCGGGGTGGTCACCGAGGAAGCGGCGACCAAGGCGGCCAGCATGCTCGCCCAGGTCGTGAGCGCGCGCCGCAAGCGGGCGGCGGCACCCAAGGTCGAGCATGAGCCGGCCAAGGCGGCGGTGCGGCCGGTCGCGGTCGCTTCGGCCGCCAAGTCGGCCGCGCTGCGAATGTCCATCGAGTCGATCCGTGAGGCGGCGCAGCGCCGCCGCGCGGGATGGCAGGGGTCGTCGCCGTCGCCGGTGGGCAATTCGTCCCCGCGCAAGACGGTCGGTTCGTTCAGTTGAGGGGGCGCTGCCGGGGGCTTTGGGCCCCGGTGTCGCGGGCAGGGAGAGTTTTATGAGTTCGTTGGCGGGTTCATTGGCGGGGTTGTTCGTTGCCGGAATGGTCGGTGGCTATGCGGGGTTGTGCCTGCTCGCTCCCACGGATGAGACGCAGACGGCGACGATTGCCGCCGCGCGCGTTGCCGAGGCGCCCGCGCTGCCGTGCAGCATGCAGGCATGGCCGAATGCCGACCGGAAGTGCCTGGACTGGACGTCGCCGCGGGCCGAGGCCGAGGCCGGGAGCGATGGGGTCCAGAAGCCGGCGATGGCGGCGCCTTCGACGGTCGGCATGAGCTCCAACGGCGCCGGGCGCCAGGATCTGGTGCCGACGCCGCAGGCCAGCGGGGAAATGGCTGCCACGCCCGAGTCTCAGGCGGCGCCCGCGGTCACGACGAAGGCGCCGGCGGCCAAGGCCCGCGCCGCGGCGCACCCCAAAACCAGGTCGCTCGCGGGGGTGCCTTCCAATGCCTATGCCTTCGACGGTTCGGCGCGCCGCTATCGTGAGCGGTCCTTCTTCAACTCCAGGTCTCACGGCCTGTGGTGGTGACGCAGCGCGGCTGACGCGCGGCGAGGCTGGTTCGGGTTTCTCAACAACAAGAACTCTGGTTGTCTTTTCTGGGAGAGTGTCATGCGGTTGGCGTTTCAGTTGATCCCTGCCGTCATCTGCGCAATTCCGCTCGGGGCATGGGCCGGCGCGAGTCTTTATGCGAGCGCGCCGCGTGGCGATGATCTCGCCGCGGCCTCTGTCTCGGTCGAGCGCGCCAACAAGGGCAGCCGTCTTGTCCAACCGTTCGGCACCGGTGCCGAGGGGCCGCTGGTCGACGTCGAGGTGAGCGGACGTCTCGAGGCCGCGATCACCCTGCGGGATCGCGACGGGCAGGTGATCTATCGCGCCGACCCGGCCAACCACGTCACCACCATGGCGAAGCGCGCTGCGGCCCGCCGCCCGGCGGCCGCGCCCAAGGCGTCCGGACCGGAATCGGAGTCGAAGGCTCCGGCGCCGCAGCCCGCGAGCTCATGGCCGGAAGGTTGCGAAGGTGCATTCAGCCCCTACGCCGCACCCCGCATGGCCCATGTGATCGGTCGCTGCATCTCCTCGCTCGAGCCGACCGTCCACTTCGCCTCTCTCGCGAACTGAAGCCAGGGGGCGGCAAACCCGATCCGCCCCCGTTCGGTCGCCTCGCGTCGAGCGTGCCAAGTCCAACACGCTGTGCAGCACGCCGAGTCCAGCGTGCCACGGCCAAACGCCAAAGCCCAACTCGCCACGTCCAACTCGCCAAGCCCAACGCGCGAGGTCCAGCGGCGCCGGGTTCAGCGCTGCGCATCCGGTCGCCGCGTCGGGCGCTCCCGGCCGGCAACCAGGGCTTGCGCGGTCGGGGCGTCCGGCTGCTCACAAATGCCACGCTGCTCACAATTGCCGCGGGTCCTGCACGCTGGAATTAAGACGCGGTTGATGCGATTGGTGCATGATCCGATCCGAATGCGGGCGAAACGTTTCCGCGCATGCTTCAGGATGTAAAACATGAGTGGCCTGCCGCGACCTGAAGAACCGCCGCAACCGTGGCCGCAGAGCGTTCTCCATTTCCTGAAGCGGGAGTGGCCCTATCTCGCGATGCTGCTGCTCTCCCTGTTCGGGGTCGCCTATACCAGCATCACGCGCACGCCGATGACGATGTTCTGGTTGGGGTTGACGCCCTTCATCGGGATCGTCTGCGTGGTGTCGCGGTGGCCTGCCCTCAAGAACCGGGATGAGCGATTGAACCTGGTGTGGACTCAGGGGCTTCACTGGGCGGCGGTGCTCGCGGCGATGGAACTGCTTTATATCGCCGATGTCGGGCAGATGATGGGCACCGACTCGCGGGCGCTCTATGTCCTGACCGTGCTCGCGCTGGGGACGTTCACCGCCGGCGTGCACATCGCCGCGTGGCGCATCTGTCTGGTCGGCATCATTCTGGCGCTCGGCGTTCCGGCGATCGCGTGGCTCGAGCAGTCGGCGCTGCTCATCGCGCTCGCGGTCATCATCGTCGTCGGGATCGGCGCGCCCGTTTGGTGGTATGCCACCAAGGAGAAGACGTCCGAGGCGACGTCCTGACGGCTCAGGCGGTCTTGTTCAGGGGCACCGTCGGTTCACGGGCGTAGAGCGGGCTCGCATAATACTGCTCGAGCGCGAAATCGCAGGAGAACGCGGCTGGCCGCCGCCAGCGGCACCGCGAGCAGCAGGCCGACGAAGCCGAACAGGTATCCGAACGCGAACAGCGCGAAGATCATCCACACCGGATGCAGATTGACGCGGCGTCCCACCAGATAGGGCGACAGCACGTAATCGGCGACTGCCTGCCCGGCGAGAAAGATCACCGGGATCACGGCGATCGCGGTCCAGTTCGGCCAGAACTGCGCGATCGCGACGCAGGTCGACACCACGAGCCCGCTGAGGGATCCGAGATAGGGCACGAAGCTCACGAGCCCGGCGGACACGCCGATCAGCAGCGCGTGGTTGAGGCCCGCGAGGCCCAGCGCCGCCGCATAAAAGACGCTCAGGATCAGACACAGCGTCCCCTGGCCGCGCACGAATCCGCCGATGGTGTCGTCGATCTCGCGGGCCAGCGCCTCCACCGTCGCGCGGTGCGCCGGCGGCGTCCAGTTGTCGACCGCGGCGACCATGTTGTTCCAGTCATAGATGAGATAGCCGGCGACCACGGGGGTGACGACGGCCAGCGAGAACACCGAGATCAGTGCCCGGCCGCCGGACCAGACCGAGCGCAGCACGCTGCCGAACCAATCGGCGGCGAGGTTTGCAAGCTCGCCGATCGACTGCTCGGCGCTGCCGAGGCCATCGCCGATGAGCTTGTGAAGCCACGGCCGGCTGGGATCGGAGGTGAGCGTCTTCAACTGTCCGAAGTAGGTGGGGAGGTGATCGAGGAAGAAACCGAGTTCGCGCGCGATGAGCGGCGCGGCGAGCAACATCAGCCCGACGAAGCCCACGACGAATCCGCCGATGATGATCAGCGCCGCGACGAGCCGGTTCAGTCCGAGCCGTTCGAGCCGGTTGGCCAGCGGGTTGAGCAGATAGGCGAGCACCAGCCCGGCCACGAACGGCAGCAGGATCTCGTGCAGAAGGACCACCGCCGCGAGGGCCGCGATGCAAAGGGCAATCCAGAACACGCCGGGTCGTGCCAGGTTCATCGCAGCCAATCCGGTTCTATCGGACGCATTTTCCAGTTCGGGTTCGCACGACGCCGCAGCGGTGGAATATCCCCGCCGGTGCCGGGGCTCGCGGCAATCCAACGGGCCTGCCGAGGGGCAGAAGCGTTGCTTCGTCCTGCGCATAGTGCCAGAGTGGGTCGGCATGACAAGCCGCCGTTCCGATGACCGCGGGTGCGCCGACGCCATCCAGGCGTGGCGCCTTTTTCAAATTCGACGGTCGGATCAGGCGGCGGTGAAGCCTGAGCCTCAGTTCGATGCTTGTCCTATCCATGGAGACGTATGATGTCCGCCAACGAGGATATGAACAGTGCCGCCGAGAAGACGAAAGAATTCGTCGAGGGCACTTATATGTCGGCCATGCAGATGGCGACGCAGTACAATGCCAAGCTTCTGGAATTCGCCCGCGTCAACAATGAAGCGGTCATGAGTTATTTCAACGAGCTGTCCCGCGTGAAGTCGCCGACCGACATGATGGAAATCACCACGAGGCACGCCCGCGAGCAGCTCGCGACCCTGACGGCCCAGGCGAAGGAACTCGCCGCGCTCGGACAACAGGCGACCATGAAGGCGGTCGCGCCGTTCAAGAACGGCGGCGCCAAGGGAATGAGCTGACCTCCTGTTGCGGGCGCAAGCCCGGCAACTCCTATTGACCGGGCGCGGCCGGCGGTCCGGCTGCGCTGTCTTCGTATGCGCGATTGAAACAATCATCGCTTAGCGTGCGGCGGGAATAGCCGCTGCCGGCTCTGCGCAGGACTGCGCCGACAGCGGCATCGGAAACCAGTCAAGGACCGTCCGAATGCTTACGAGTTCGCCGGGCGGCGCCCGCGCTCCCGAGGTCGCGGAGCGTCCGCCTTTCGAGTCCATCGCCTTGCTGCTGCAGGGCGGCGGTGCGCTCGGCTCCTATCAAGGGGGCGTTTATCAGGCGCTCGCCGAGGCCGGCCTTCATCCCGACTGGGTGGCCGGCATCTCGATCGGCGCGATCAATTCGGCCTTGATTGCGGGGAATCCGCCGGAGCGCCGCGTCGCGCGACTGCGTGAGTTCTGGGAGGCCGTGAGCAATTCGCCGTTCGGCTCCACCTACCTGAGGGCGATCCAGTACAGCGACGACTACCGGCGCGTCGTCAATCAGATCCGCGCATTCGAAGTCATGATGTTCGGCACCCCTCACTTCTTCACGCCGCGCATTCCGCACCCCATGCTGTTGCCGTCGAGTTCCCCCGATGCGCTCAGCCATTACGACATCGCCCCGCTGCGGGCGACCCTCGAAGCGCTGGTCGATTTCGATCTCATCAATTCGCAGCAGATCCGTTTCAGCGTCGGCGCCGTCAACGTGGCGTCGGGCAACTTCGTCGCATTCGACAACGCGACCCACCGTATCGGGCCGCAGCATGTGATCGCCAGCGGCTCGCTGCCTCCCGGGTTTCCCGCGACCGAAGTCGACGGCGACTATTTCTGGGACGGCGGTCTCGTCTCGAACACCCCTTTGCAATGGGTGCTCGACAGCCGCCCGCGCCAGGATACGCTCGCTTTCCAGGTCGATCTGTGGAACGCGCGGGGCGAAGTGCCTCGCGACCTCGTCGAGACCGAGGTGCGAGTGAAGGAAATCCAATTTTCCAGCCGAACCCGCGCGGCTACCAATCATGTCAAAAAAGCGCAGCGGCTTCGTCAGGCGTTCACAAATGTCGTGCGACAACTCCCGCCGGAGATGCGCGACCAGGAAGACGTCAAATTGCTGGCAGCGGAAGCGGACGACAAAGTCTGCAACATCATCCACCTGATCTATCGGGCGAGAAAATACGAGGGCATGGCCAAGGACTTCGAGTTCTCACGCCGCACCATGGAAGAGCATTGGCGGGCCGGCTACGACGACGTCGTTCGGGCGCTCGCCCATCCGGAAGCGCTCCGGCTCCCCGGCCGCGAGGAAGGCGTCCGCACCTTCGATTTCGGGGTCGATGAGAAGGGCGTCGTCGACGTCGTCGTCTCCAACCCTCTGTGAAAGGAGAATTCGATGAAAGCGAGTGAGGTGCGAAGCCGGGCGTTCGCGATGCCGCTGACGAGCCCCGCCTTTCCAATGGGGCCGTACCGCTTCGTCAACCGCGAATATCTCATCATCACCTATCGCACCGATCCCGCGAAGCTGCGCGAACTCGTGCCGGAGCCGCTGCAGGTCGAGGCGCCGCTGGTGAATTTCGAGTTCATCCGCATGCCGGATTCCACCGGCTTCGGCGACTATACCGAGAGCGGGCAGGTCATCCCGGTCTCGTTCCAGGGCCGCAAGGGCGGCTATTCGCACTGCATGTTCCTCGACGACCATCCGCCGATCGCCGGCGGCCGCGAGCTGTGGGGATTCCCCAAGAAGCTCGCCAAGCCGACGTTGCACGCAGAGATCAATTCGTTGATCGGCGAGCTTCACTACGGCTCGCTGCGCATCGCGGTCGGCACCATGGGATACAAGCACAAGGGCGCGGACCTCGCCGCGGTGAAGGCGTCGATGGAGGCGTCGAACTTTCTCCTCAAGATCATGCCTCACGTGGACGGCACGCCCCGCATCTGCGAGATCGTCGAGTATCACCTGACCGACATCGATCTGAAGGGAGCGTGGACCGGGCCGGCCGCTCTCTCGCTGTGCTCTCACGCGCTCGCGCCGCTGGAGGAGCTGCCCGTGCTCGAAGTCGTTTCCGCCACGCACATCCTCGCCGATCTGACGCTCGGGCTCGGCAAGGTCGTCCACGATTACCTCGCCTGACGCGAAAGCCCCCGAAAGGACACTCCCATGAGGCTGAAAGACAAGGTTGCCATCATCACCGGCGCTGCGAGCGGGATCGGCAAGGAAATCGCCATCGTGTTCGCCCGTGAGGGGGCCAAGGTCGCCATCGCCGATCTCGACAAGAAAGCCGCCGACGCCACCGCCAAGGAGATCGATCCGACCGGCCAGCGCGCCATCGGCGTCGCCATGGACGTGACGGTGGAAGAGCAGGTCGACGCCGGCACCGCGGAGGTGATCAAGGCGTTCGGACGGATCGATGTGCTGGTCAGCAATGCCGGCATCCAGATCGTCGCGCCGATCGTCGATTTCGAATTCGCCAAATGGAAAAAGCTGCTCGCGATTCATCTCGACGGCGCTTTCCTCACCACCCGTGCTGCGCTCCGCCAGATGTACAAGCAGGGCAGCGGCTGCATCATCTATATGGGCTCGGTGCACTCGAAGGAGGCCTCTGTCCTCAAGGCTCCCTACGTGACGGCGAAGCACGGCCTGATCGGGCTTGCGAAAGTCGTCGCCAAGGAAGGCGCCGCTCACGGCGTCCGCGCCAACGTGATCTGCCCCGGCTTCGTGCGCACGCCGCTCGTCGAGAAGCAGATTCCCGAGCAGGCGAAGGAACTCGGCATCACCGAGGAGCAGGTGATCAAGACCGTGATGCTCAAGGAGACCGTGGACGGCGAGTTCACCACCGTCGACGACGTGGCGGAAACCGCGCTGTTTCTCGCCTCGTTCGATTCGAACGCGCTCACCGGTCAGTCGATCGTGGTCAGTCACGGCTGGTTCATGCAATAGGCGGCGATCCCGGTGCGCCTCGTCGTGCTCGCCCGTCCCAATCCGCTTGGTTTTCCGAACTGCGGCTGTTGTAGCCGCGGCTCGGATGCGGACGGAGCTTGAACGTTTGTTCAGTATGGGCTGGATTTTTCCGCGATCGCGGGCGCCTCGGGTCAGGCGTCGGTTTCTGCATAGGCGCAGGCGGACCGACGCGTGTACCGAACGCTGGTCACCCGATGTCAGGAGGATGAAGAAATGAAGTATCTCGTCGCCGCTCTCGCCGCGTTGTTCGTCGTCACCGCACAGGTTCCGTCTGCGAAGGCCGCGCAATGCGTCGGTGGTGTCTACAATCCCGCGTGCATCGCCGGTGCTTACAATCTCGTCGTGGTTCGTCGGCCGGTGGCGCGCCGCTGCGTGTGGGTGCGCGGCCGCTGCGTCTGATCCGCCCGGCCTGATTGCAAAACCACGGGACTGAATACGATCAGAGCGCCATCGGGCCGATGGCGCTCTGATTTTTTTCGCGATCGTCGCCGCCGCCGCGTCGATAACGGATCACGCGCTGGCTCTGAGCTTCGGGCCGGAGTTGGGAATCTCGATATCCACCGCGAGCGTCGAATACTTGGCGCCGCGATCGACCGTGATCTGGACCTTGTCGGGATTGACGGTGACGTGCCGGCTCAACACCTCGAGGATCTCTTCGCGCAGCACGCCGATCAGATCGATATGGCTGCCGAGCTTGCGCTCGTATTCGAGCAGGATTTGCAGCCGCTCGCGCGCCACCGGCGCCGAGGTGTTCTGGGCACGGAAGAAGCTGAACAGTTTCATGCCGCCCTCCGTCCAAACAGCTTGTTGAAGAAGCCCCTCTTGTCGGCGGGGATGGTCATCTCGACGTCCTCGCCGGCGAGGCGCCGCGCGGCGTCGATATAGGCGCGCGCCGGCGCGCTGTCGGTGCTGCAGATCGTCACCGGCGTGCCGAGATTGGACGCGCGCAGCACCGCTTCGCTCTCGGGGATGATGCCGAGCAGCGGCACGCTCAGGATCTCGAGCACGTCGGCGATCGACAGCATCTCGCCGCGCGCCGCCCGTGCGGGATCGAAGCGGGTGATCAGGAGGTGCTTTTCCATGCGCTCGCCGCGCTCAGCCCGCACCGTCTTGGAGTCGAGGAGACCGATGATGCGGTCGGAGTCGCGCACCGACGACACTTCCGAATTGGCGACGATGATCGCCGCGTCGGCGAACCGCATGGCGAGGGTGGCGCCGCGTTCGATGCCGGCCGGGCTGTCGCAGATGACCCAGTCGAATTTCGCGCGCAGCTCGGTGATCACGCGCCCCACGCCGTCTTCGGTCAGCGCGTCCTTGTCGCGGGTCTGCGACGCCGGCAGCAGGAACAGCGTCTCGATGCGCTTGTCCCGGATCAGCGCCTGCGGCAGCTTGACGACGCCCTGGACCACGTTGATGAGGTCGTAGACGACCCGCCGCTCGGCGCCCATCACGAGGTCGAGGTTGCGCAGGCCGACATCGAAATCGACCACCACGACGTTGTCACCGGTCCGCGCCAGCGCCGCGCCGAGCGCGGCCGTCGAGGTCGTCTTGCCGACGCCGCCTTTACCCGATGTCACGACGATGACTTTACCCATCTGCCCTCTCCAAATCTGTCCGTTCCAACGCTGTACCGACGCGACGCCGCCTCAATTCATGGCCGTCACCATCAGGACTTCGCCGTTGAGCCAAGCCTGGACCAGACGTCCGCGCAGGGCGCCGTCGAGATCCTCCGCGGTGCGGTAGAACCCGTCGATCGCCAGCAGCTCCGCCTCGATCTTGTTGCAGAAGATGCGCGCCTGCCGGTTGCCCGACATGCCGGCCATCGCACGTCCCCGCAGCGTGCCGTAGATGTGGATCGAGCCGCCGGCGATGATCTCGGCGCCCGACCCGACCGAGCCGAGCACGGTCACGTCGCCGTCGGGGAAGAACACGGACTGGCCGGAGCGCACCGGCGTTTCCAGGAGCAGCGAGGTCGGCTCCTTGCGCGCGGTGGTGGCGGCCTTGCCCGACGACGCGGGTTCGACGGCCTCGACGGTCGCGGCGCGACCGCCCTTGAGGAGGGGTGGGAGGCCAGGACCGAGTTTGTCGGCCTCGATCCCCTCTATCCCCATGATTCTGATATGGCGCGCGGCCAATTCGTCGATCAGGTGGGCGATCGCGGAGGCGGTGAGCGTCACCGCCGTGAGGTCGAGGACCACCGGGCGCCCGACGAAGAAGCCGGCCGAGCTGCGGATCCAGGCATCGAGCTCGGCGAGCCATTCGACGATCGGCGGCTCGGGCGTGAGCGCAAAAGCCATGTAGGACCGGCCCCGGAAACGCATGGGGGTGCGCTGCTGCGCGACGCTCGACACGGCCATCTGTTGGCTCCTGAACCCCGGAAATCGGTGCAACATCGCTCGGCACCAGCGCGCACCAATTGCAACAAGTGAGCCTGAATGATTCGCCCGCAGCCGCCAAGCGCTGCCATGACTCGGAGGCCGTGCGGCGGCATCATGGCACCTCCGAATCGTGCGAATCTTGACAGGGAAATGGTTAAGATCCGGTTAACGCCGCACGCCGCGGCGGCCGCGCAACGGAGTCGTCACGGACCGAAGCTGCGGTCGACCAGCATGCCGATGGCAACTCCGGCCAAGGCGGCGGCGATGCCGATCGCCACGGTTTCCGCGACGGTGCGCCCGGTGCCCCGTCCGGCGATCCGGGCCCGTCCGATGCCGAGCACGATGAGCAGCATGATGGTGACCGCGGCGGACACGAGCCGCGCGGTGGCGATCGGCAGCAGCACGAACGGCAGGATCGGAACGATCGCCGAGAGAAAATCCGCCACCAGCATCCACAGCGCCTGCTCCCACGGATCGACCGGGATCACGGGTTCGGCGTGGAGGGCAAACAGGGCGCCGCGGATCGCGTCGGGATCCTGCCCGACGGCGCCGGTCAGGGCGGAGGCGAGCGCCGGCGGCGTACCGGCGGCCGACAATCGCTGCGACAGCAGATCGGCGAGTGACGCGGGATCGTGGGCGAAGTCGGCCTTCAGACGGGCCTGCGCCGCCTTGACCTCGTCGCGGCTGGTCTCGGCATCGAGATAGGCGCCGGCCATCATGGAAACGGCGGCCGCCGCGGCGCCGGAGGCGCCCGCGATGAGCACCGCGACGCTGTTCGACGTCGTCGCCGCGACACCGAAGATCAGCCCGAAAATGGAGACCGTGCCGTCCTCCATCCCGAACACGATGGTGCCGGCGGATGCGACGAACGAGCGTTTGAGGCGGTCGAATGCGGTCGCGATTGACATGGGCCCGATATCCTCATCCAGGGCGAAGCGCAGACCGTGGGGCCGACCGACCGGATGGGTCGCGAGCGCACCTGCCGTGGCGATGGGGTGGCGGTATCACATCGAATCGGAGCACGCCTGCCGCGATTTTGAGCCCGATGCGGGGGCGGCGATATTATTTTGCGGGGTGGCGCAGGCCGGAGCGGGCAGGGTGCCGCCAAGCTGACGCGGATGGGCGTGAAACCCGGCAGCATGTGCCGCAAAACGATCTTCACAACGGCCGCGCAAAGGCCGTCGAACGCGCTACTGGCGGTATTGCTGGATCCGGGTCGTGCGCAGTCCGGCGAGGCCGTGGCGGTCGATCGAATACTGCCACGCGAGGAACTCCTCGACGGTCAGCGTGTAGCGGCTGCAGGCCTCTTCGAGGGAAAGCAGGCCGCCGCGAACGGCGGCAACGACCTCGGCCTTGCGACGAATCACCCAGCGCTTCGTCCCCGGTGCCGGGAGATCGGCAATTGTAAGCGGGCTGCCGTCGGGCCCGATGACATACTTTACCCTCGGGCGATGGGGTTCGGTCATTGTTACTCTCACGCACTGAATACAAAAGCACCACACTAACGGTTGAAATCTACGCGCACCGATTTAAAATTTGACTAAGCCGTGACGAAGATAATGACGGTAATCTTCCGGATTCGCGGACTGAGGCGAATTTTCGTAAAACTCTAAAGGGGTGCCCGCCCAAACGTTTGGCGTGCCTCGGGTTGTCACGGGCATCGCGCCGGCAACCTCAGGCGGCGGCGCCGATGGGGACTGGCTGGGGCCGAGCCACGGCGCGCGGGACCATCCTTGGAGCGCGCTACCCGCAAAAAAAAGCGCGTGCGCGGCTCGGGTGGCGCGTGGCGCCGACAACCTCGCGACCGCCGGACCATCCGGCCGGCCGGAAAATGTGCCCTCAGGCCGGGCGCGCGCCGGTGTGAACGATCGAGCCGACGTGCTGGCCGCGCAACGCCGCCGTGAGTCGGCCCGGCACCAGCCCGTTCACGATCTGAACGCTCTCGATGTGTCGCGCGGTCGCCATCACCTCGAGGAGTGCGCGGTCGAACGGCAACGTGCCCGTGAGCTTTGCGAGATCGGAAAAGCTCGTCTCGGGAAGCAACTTCGCCTGCTTGCCGCCGGGACCGTTGGGATCGGAGGTGTACACCCCGTCCACATCCTCCACGATGGTGAGGCCTGCGGCCCCGAGGGCGTCGGCGAGCAGGAACGCGCCCGTGTCGGCCCGGTGCGGCGGGATGCGTGAGGTCGGAAACTCGTGATGATGATAGGGAGGAAAGGCGCTTCCGACCACGGCGCGGGCCGCCGAAAGATGGATCGCGAGCTGTTTCGCAAGGGTCGGGTGCTCGACATAGGAGACGCCTTCCGGCGCCAGCAGAGACGCGAGGATGTGACCGTTCTGGCCGGCCTCGCTCGCGGCGAGGGGGGCCAGCGACCCGACCGGCAGGCCGAGATCGAGGCCGACGCCGTAGAGGTGGCGGGCGCGGATGCCGGCGCCGGTCAATATCAGGAGACGGTGCTCAGGCAGGAGTTTCCGCAGTTCGTCGACCAGCGGGAGGATCGCGTCGCGGCCGCGGTCCATGATGGAGCGACCGCCGATTTTCACGACCTGCAGCCAGGGGAGCAAACGGATCGGGCGGCCGCCGGCGACGGGGCGGGTGAGTTCGCCGTCGAGAAGCGTCTGGCGCGCGAGCGGCGAGGCGACGTGCTTGATGTCGTTGGTGGTGTCGGCCATGGCGATCGTCCTCTCAGCTCGCGGTGATGATGGTGCCGACGTGCTCGCCGGCGAGAGCGCGGGTCAGATTGCCGGGGACGAGGCCGTTCACGATCTGCACCTGGCGGACGTGGCGCGCCGTCTCGAGCAGGTCGAGCAACGCGAATTCGAGGATCGAATCGTGCAGCCCCTTGGCCTTCATCTCGGCCACCGAAATCTTCGGGATGAAGGTGGCGCCCTTCGAGGTCTTCGGATTGGCGGTATAGAGCCCGTCTTCGTCCTTGACGTAGATCATCGCCTTGCAGCCGAACTGCTCGGCGACGAGGAAGCATCCGGCGTCGGTGCGGTAGGGCGGGATGACGCCCTCGGAGGCGGGCCGGATCCACAGGCTGAAGGGCGGCATGCCGCCAAACACGACGGCGTGCACTTCGGCGAGGTAGAGCGGCACCGCCGAGAGCCCGGCGCCGTCGACCGAGCTGATACCGTGCTTGGCCAGGAGCTGCCCGAGCATCGAGGCATTCTGATCGGCCACCGAGGCGCCGAGCTGGGCGAGCACGCCCGCCGGCAGGCTCAACCCCGCTGCGATCGAGTAGAGGTGGCGTGCCCGGGTGCCAGCGCCGGTCCCGATCAGCAGCTTATGGGCCTTGCGGGCGGCGACGATCTCGTCCACCAGCGGGTAGACGGCCGCGCGGCCGCGGTCGATGACGCTCTGTCCGCCGATCTTGAGCACCGTCGCGTCGGGCAGGATCCGGAAGTCCGCCGACGCGTCCGCCGCAGCCAGAAGTTGCGGGTCGGTCAGCGAACGCTGCGTGAGGAGCGCTTCCAGCTCCGCCGTCGTGTTGGCCATAGGGTGCCGCCTTTCATGTTCCAAAGCGGATAAGCACGCCTCGGTACGGGTGTGAAGCCCCGGGAGACCCCCGGGCGCCATGAAGAAACCCGCCTGAGTGCGATCGCGCGTTGCGGGAACTTGATCCACTGTCGCCTGCGCGTCAACCGATCAAATGAGAATACTGATATATTTCAATGTCTTATATACGTGCAATTGTAACGGTCCCGGCTGCTCGCGTCGGGGCCTGCGGTCGGCGAGCCCCGCCGGTTGAGCGACGGCGCCGCCGGATCAGCCGGTTCCGGCTTTGCAAGCGACCCTCGGCCGGTCGCAAGAACGTGCGCCGGGCGCGATCTTCTACAGATGTTCCAATTCGCCCTCGGATCGGGAGCGCGACATTGCGCCGTGGGGGTGCGAACATATACTAAGGAGGCCTTGGACGGCGCCCCGCGGCCGTCCCTCCATGATAGAAGCGCCGATGCTCAACAGTCTTGATGTCGATGGCCGTCCGCAGGACACCAGGGTCGTCGTCGCCATGTCCGGCGGCGTCGATTCCGCGGTGACCGCGGCGCTGCTTCACGCGCAGGGCTACGACGTCGTCGGGGTCACCCTCCAGCTCTACGACCATGGCGCCGCCACCCATCGCAAGGGGGCCTGCTGCGCCGGGCAGGACATCCACGATGCCCGCATGGTCGCCGGCGCCATCGGCATTCCGCACTACGTTCTCAATTACGAGAGCCGCTTCAAGGAAGCGGTGATCGACCGCTTTGCCGAAAGCTACGTCGCCGGCGAGACCCCGGTGCCCTGCGTCGACTGCAACCAGGCGATCAAGTTTCGCGATCTCCTGACCACCGCGCGCGAACTCGGCGCAAAGGTGCTGGCCACCGGCCACTACGTCGCCTCCCGGCCGCTGCCGGGCGGCGGGCGCGCCCTTTACCGCGCCCGCGACGAGGAGCGCGACCAGAGCTACTTCCTGTTTGCGACGACCCGGGAGCAGATCGACTTCCTGCGGTTTCCGCTCGGCGATCTGACCAAGGCGGAGACCCGCGATCTCGCCAGGCGCTTTGCCCTTCCGGTCGCCGACAAGCCCGACAGCCAGGACATCTGCTTCGTGCCGACCGGGCGCTATGCCGACCTGATCGAGCGGCTGATGCCCGGTGCGGCCGAGGCCGGCGACATCGTCGATCTGGGCGGCCGGGTGCTCGGCCGCCACGGCGGGATCATCAATTTCACCGTGGGCCAGCGCAAGGGTCTCGGCATCGCCGCGGGCGAGCCGCTCTACGTGGTGCGGCTCGACGCCGCCAGCCGTCGCGTCGTGGTCGGCCCGCGGCCGGCACTGCGCACCACGCGGGTTCATCTGCGCGAGGTCAACTGGATCGGCGAGGGGACCCTCGACGGGCTGCGGTCCGGCGAGCGGCGCGACGTCTTCGTCAAGGTGCGTTCCAGCCGCGCCCCGCAGCCGGCCTGGCTGTCGTGTGGCGACGACGGCTTCGAGGTCGAGTTCGTCGGCGGCGAGGAGGGCGTCGCCCCCGGGCAGGCGTGCGTGCTCTATGATGCTGCCGGCGGCCAGGCGCGCATGCTGGGCGGCGGCTTCATCCGCTCGGCGGTGCCGCAAGGCGAAGTGGCAGCGATGGAACTTCGAGGCTCGACGGCGCCGCTGGCGGCGCGATGACTTGTGGCGCCAAGACTTGTGGTGCCAAGACTTGTGGCGCGAAGACTTATGGCGCGATGACTGGTGGAGCGGGGCGATGAACCGGGACAGCACCGAAAATCCTCTCGATCAAAATCTTGTCGAACAGGCCTATGCGCGGTGGGCGCCGGTCTACGACGTCGTGTTCGGGGCGGTGTTCGCGCAAGGCCGCGCCGCGGCGATCAAGGCGGCGGAGCGGATCGGCGGCCGCATCCTCGAGGTCGGCGTCGGCACCGGCATCTCGCTGCCGGACTATTCGCGCAAGAACCGGCTGGTCGGCGTCGACATCTGCGAGCCGATGCTGCGCAAGGCCAAGGAGCGGGTCGCCGCCCAGGGCCTTTCCCACGTGGAAATGCTCGCGCTGATGGACGGGACGCGGCTCGCCTTCGCCGACGCCTCGTTCGACGTGGTGGTGGCGCAGTTCGTCATCACCACCGTCCCCGACCCGGAATCGACGCTCGACGAGTTCGCGCGGGTGGTGCGGCCGGGCGGGGAAATCGTGCTGGTCAACCACTTCGCCACCGACGCGGAGCCGCTGCGGACGCTGGAGCGCGGCTTTGCCCCGCTCGCCCGGCGCCTCGGCTGGCGCCCGGAATTTCCGTTCCGGCGGCTCGCCGCGTGGTCGGAGCGGGCCGGCCTGCCCCTGCTCGAGCGCCGCCAGACCCCGCCGCTCGGCCTGTTCTCGGTCCTGCGCTTCGCCAAGGCCGCCGCCTGAAGGGCTGCCTCGACCCGGTCGAGGCGCTGGGGCGGCAGAACGAAGGCGCCGGCGCATGCCAGCCGTGACGAGGTCCAAGTTGTTCCGCGAAATGCGCAGTCTTCGCGGGCCGGGCGCCCCGCCGAAGCTTGACACCATTTCCCCCGCCTTCTTATATCCTGCCCACGCAAGGCAGGCCGCGCAAGCGCCCGCCCGACGGCGGCGGAGTAGCTCAGCTGGTTAGAGCAACGAAATCATAATCCGTGTGTCGGGGGTTCAAATCCCTCCTCCGCTACCAAGGTCCCTATGTCCGGCCTCGAGACATAGGTGGCGGGTCGTACCTGAGACAACCGCCCCTGAGACTTGGGTGACCGACGAAGGGCGCCAGGCTTCCCTTCGTGAAAGCCCTTGCACACGAGCCGTCACTGCCGCCGAGCGCGCGAGGTGGCGCGCGCTGCGTCGTATGCTTTGACCGGTCCACCACCCGCAAAAGTCGACCCGCAGGAGCGACCCGCACGCGCCGACCGTCCACCCCGCCGCAGTTTTATCAAAGAAAAATCAACAAGTTAACAGCATCCGACGGGCGCAAAGCCTTGTTGCTGGTGTCGCAGAAATTACCCAACATTCTCAATGATTTTCCGAGCCTCCCGGCGGCTCCGAGCAACAAGTGAACAACAAAAATTGAATGGAACGGTTGTGCGAAATTGCAGATAAAATCTAGGATTGGTGTCAACACTTATTTGCGCGTAAGCATTTGGGATCGTTGAGGCATTCCGGAGATGGGGCTTAAACTCGCGGGTCGAGATGGCGTATGTTGCGAACATCGAACCCGTTAATTGACCGGTTCACGGGCTGGCGGACCCGTGCTCCACTGTGATGTCAGACGCTGGGCCGCGCGCCCCATGAGGCTTTTTAGCAGGGTTCCGAGCTCCGTGTCGGCAAGCACCTCAAGCCGGCTGTCCGCGAAAGCGGGCGTTGCCGAGGTGCGCGCGCATGTCCGACAAATTTTCCGAGCCTGAGTTCGTATTCCGCGGCGAAGCCATCGCTCGGCTGTTGAACGACACCACGAAAGCGACCTTTCATAAACTCGAACGCGGCCAAATTCCTGGCGCCATGAAAATCGGCGGCAGATGGGCCGTTCACGTTCCGACCCTTCGCGCGCACTTCGCCAGCCCGGCAGCGCCGGCCGCGAGCCCCGCGCCGCCTCGGCAGCCCCAAACCGATCTCAAACCCACACCCCGGCGCCGCGGCCCCGCACGCTTCGTCGGTTAACCCAAGCGGCACACCAGGAGTTCCACCGATGGCACAAGGTACCGATCCCCAAATGCGCCAGGTTTTCGCCGATCTCAGCGGCGGCGACCGCGCGAAAGTTGTCGCCGGAAATAAGGCTGAAACCGCAGCGTCGATCGCTCGCAACATCGCCGCCGCAAATCAACGGCGCGATGTCCAGGTCGCCGCAGCGACCGCCGAAGCGGCTGCGATTTTGGCCAACAAGCCGTGACCAACTCGGCCGCAACGCTCGGTGTTCGCGTCGAAACAGCACGGCGGCCGGCGCCCATGGAGCGAGGTCCACGAATTCACCGACGCGGCGACATACAGTTTTTCGGACAGGATCGCCGAATTGCAAACGGATCTACACACCCGCCACAAGAAAGAATTAAAATGGCTAGCGACGTATTCACCGCACTTTTCGCACGGATGGGCAGCAACAAGCGACCGGGCGGCAAAGCCGCTCGGGACGTGCTCGCCGATGGCACGAGCTTCATGGGTTACAAGTCTACGCTTGCGGGGGACACCGCCCTGACCCCGAGCGGCAAGGCTGGCGCGATGCGCAAGCATTTGACCGAAAAGGTCGGACCGAGTCTTCTGCGCGCGCGACGGCAGGCGGCGCACCTTCGACGGCAGATTGAAATTGACGCGAAGAATCTGCGCGCGCGCGTTCTCGGAAAAGGTGACACCGACGACAAAGAACGCCGCGAGGTAATGCGCGCCGCTACGCCGATCGAAAGGCTTCGCATGGTCAACGCCGACGAAGCGTTCGCTCTTGCCGCATTGCGTGGCGGTGAAATCCTATCGGGCGTGCCAGGTGACGAACTCGCCCGCCGCTTCGACACGATCGCGGAAAAGTTTGACCCGGCCGGTGCCGCTGCGATGGTCACCGCGCAGGAAGGACTCCTTCACCTGGAAACGGCGATCGAGGCTTTGCAAAACGAGACGATGAAGGCGCCGATCGAAGCGACCGCAAACGGCAGTCGACCGTTTATGAGTGCGGCCGAGTTGCAGAACTTCCTGGCTAAGATTCCGGCACCGCCGATTGCGTCGCCGACCGAAGCGGCCGAAGCTGAGATAGCTGGTTGATCCATATGCGACGCCGCCTTCGCTCGGGGCGGCAGCGCAAGGCGGGGTCGTCTGATGCTGCGAGAGGCCGGACGATCCCGCCGCCGTTTCTGAAAAACGCAAGGCAGGAAGGTCAGCGCCTGGATTGATCCGGGGCGCCACGCGCCACCCTGCATTTTCGAACGTCTCGGCGTGCTGACAGAGACGACCGAAACGACGGCGCCGGCCGAACCGACATAAAGGAAAACCCCGCCAGCGCTGGAACGCGGACGGGGCGAAGTCATAAGGAGAAAAGTACCTACTATGGACACCTCAACGTATCCGAATGTGCCGCTGGCGGCAAGAGTGGATTTCAACGAACTCGATCGCGAGCGTTCGCTGTTCGAGGATATCGCGTGGTTCGACAAACACCCTGAGCGCGAATGGCGGTGCCGGCGTTCATGGTGTTTCGAGCGAATGACGGCGCAAAGACGGCCACCGGAATTCGGTGTCGTATGGCTCGTCCTGCATCGCACCGAAGTTTACCAAGGTCGGCGCTATTTATTCCAAAGCCTGGCAACGTTCGATCCGTGCGGGGCGGTGGACGCGCTGTGCGCGCGCATCGCCGATGCTGAATTTCGGCACTACCAGAAGAACGGCAAATGGGGTCCGATGTTGCGCCTATCCGACGTGCTGAACTAAATCGATACCGCGCCAACGTGCGCAAAAAGGATCAATATCATGACCGGCATTTCGCCGCTTCTCGCAGCCACGTTCGATCGGTGCGAACGAATGGGCGCATCTATCTTCCCTCTTCCGGCTGACTGCAAAAGCCCCACGGGTCGTTGCAACTCGAAGGGTGATCTGGTTCCGTACATCTGCTGGTCCTGGCAGGACGAGAACAGCACCGATCGTCGGCAATGGGAGCGGTGGGCGATTGCCTTTCCGGACGCAAACTGGGGACTAAATTGCGCCGCGTCAGGATTTATCGGAATTGATGTGGACCCGAAGATCGAACACGCTGAAACGAAGGTGCCACTCGGCACAGGGCGCATGGGACCACGTCGTCAAGCAATGTGCCGAGTGGGGCATTCCAGCGCTACAGCCGCACGTGATGTCTCGTTCGGGCGGCTGGCACTTCTACCTTCGGCCGCCTGCTGGCACCGATCTCGCGGCGTTGCGTCAGCGGAGATTTGATTCATCCAAGGATATAAGCAGGCGGTGATCGACTGCCGAATTAACGGCTTCCTGGTGCTGCCGCCGAGCCGATTTGGTGGGGCGGACTATCGCTGGTTTCCGAACGAGCAGATCACAGAAGCGCCGGGCGCATTGATCGCGCATTGCGCCGACACCGCGCGCACCAAGACATATCAGGTCAAAGCGGGCAGCTATGACTTCGCGCGGTTCGCCGTCGCGGTGCTCAAAGCGAACGCTGCCGGCGCTTACGATGATCGCGATGATCACCGCGACCTCGGTTTTATTCTCAAGGCCGAGTGGGGCGATGCTGCCCGCGATCTATACGATCAAGTCACCGTTCCCGGCACTGCGGACGATGATGCGCAGTGGCGGTCCTATGCCTACAATTACGGTCCGCGTTCGAAAACAATCCTCTCAGCATTCCAGCATTTCAAGCGTTTCGGCGTGAACGACATCATTCCTCTGACAATCGAGGCGATGTTCGGTGGTATCGCAACTGTGCCTGACATGCAGACGATCCGTGCCGCCGCGCACGCGCCGATAATCCCGCCGCCGCCCGGTCCGTCCGGTGCGCCCGGTCCGTCTAATCGGGGGACACTCGTCGGCCGAAGCGTGAAGCTCGCCGAGCTTGGTGGGCCGATTCTGTCGGCATGGAAAGCGCAGCGCGCAGGCGTGGTGCCGGCAACGGACGCGCCGGCAATTGAAGCCACCGTGCCGCTGCGCGACGAACTGAACGAGGCGATCTCGCTTCTGATCGCTGATCCGACGCACGCCGATTGTGTTGATGTGCTCGGCGTTCTGCGGCGAGTGCACGACACCACCTACACCGCGGTCATAGAGCGCATGCGGGCCGCCGGGAGCACGGTTGCCGACGCGGACGTCAACGAGCAGCCAGCGTCGCTGCGGAAGCGCCGCGCCTGTCCGATCGGCGACGCGGCAGGAATGCGGAAATCGTCAAATCCAATAGCGATAATATCCGTTTCTTCTTGACTGTCATGCGAGTCGAACTCCGGCACAATTCCTGGTCCAAACGCGACGAAATCAAATGGCCGCAACAGGATTGGCGCGAGATCGGAATCACGATCTCAAACAGCTTCGCACCACCGCGGCGAGCACCGAATACGACGTCCAGTTCGACAAGATATTTTTCAGGGATGTGGTGGAGACGATTGCCCACGAGAATAGCTACGATCCGGTGCTGGAACGCATCGCCGCCGCCGAAGCGGCTTGGGACGGCATTCCTCGCCTAAACACCTTCCTTCACTACGCGCTTGGCGTGCCGGCGGACCCCTATCATACGGCAGTCGGGAGGAACGTGATGGGCGGGATCGTCAAGCGCGCGCGCAAGCCGGGCTGCAAGCACGACGAGTTGATGGTGCTGATCGGACCGGAAGACACGTTGAAGTCGAGCTTTTGCCGGAAGCTGGGGTTATCCGACGATTGGTTTTCAGACAGCATCAAGAATGAAGGATCGGACCAAAATCTGATCCCACAATTGTTCGGGCATCTGGTGATCGAACTCGCCGAACTCGACGAGCAAACGCGACGCTGACAATTGGAAAGCCTTCCTGAATTGGCAGGCGGACAGCGTGACGTTAAAGTTCGAACCGCTCGCCGAACGCTTTCCGCGCCGGAACATCTTCATTGCGACGACCAATCCAACGAAGCCCCTGTTGTCCGACACCGGCAATCGGCGGTTCCTACCGGTGAAGGTCGACTACGCATCAACATGGTGTGGCTGGACGCCAACCTTGAACAATTGATCGGAGAAGCCGCGGCCCTGGAGTTGGCCGGAGAGACGTTTGTGATTCCGGCGGAAGTGAAGGCCACGGCGCGGCTCGCACAAGAGGCGGCGCGCGATCAGTCACCCGTCGAGATTTACCTGCGAGCGTGGTTCGCCAACCAGCCGCCGGACGTGTACATCACAAACGACGTGCTCCACACCGCGATCAGCACCGTCAAAGCCGGCCGCCTGCAAGGCATCGGAGCAAAGACGTTGCGGGAACTCGGTTTCCGGGAATTCGACCAGCGGGTCAAAGAATCCGGCTGCGCCGGCCGCGCCGGGAGAACGTCTCGCGGGATGGGTTAGGTCGAGCCACGACCGCACGATCGAGTGGCGGCGGCTCCTGCCGATGACGAGCGGCAACGCCGTCCATTTCCCCCTCGAACCGACCCCCCGCACCCCGAGGCCGGGAGGGAGATTTCAATGCCACCAATTCCAAATTCTCGGCCGGCCTGATCCTTTTCGGCGGGACGACTTGGGCGGCGCTTCGGTGCCGCTTTTTTTTGTTTCAAGCGCTGCCGGGGCCGCCGGACCTGAAAATTGCGAGGACCGGCAGAAATTCATGTTATAAATCAATGCTGTCGGCCCTGTCGGAGCTGATATATAGAATCTGAACTGATATAATGGATACGTATAGCTGTGTGTACTGTATCTCCTGAAACCTCCTAAGGAATTCAGGATCGGAGGCCCGGCAGCCCCGGCAGCCATCGAAATCGCGTTGGCGTTCGATGGGTAATTGCTGCCGGGGCAGAATTCGGCCTTGGCTTCAGGCGTCGTTCTATTCATTTAAAATTCGTTGCCATTCGACACAGCCGGTATCGGGTTCGTGCTCGCTTTCGGAGGCGGCATCATTTTGTGGTCCTGCGGATATAGCGCCCGCTGAACGTGAAGCCGATCACACCGGTTCAGTAGCGCGCATGGCTTGGCGCGCCCGTTCACGGCGCTCGAAACCAGAACGCGCCAAATGCCGGAGAAAGAAATAAAGCCATGACGGCGTAGTGAAAGACGTTGTAGGGACTGAACGCATCGAGTGCATCCCATATTCCGATCCAAACCAAGGGAGCTTTGACTACGATTTCCGCGGCACGCATCACTTGAAGCGCAATGAGGATTTCCCCCACACAGTAATGAACCATCTGAGAGCCCTATCAATCAGCCCCCGCGATTTGAATAAATTCAATTCCAGCCGATTTGATAGCGCGCGGGGCTTGGCACATCCGTTCGCGGCTTAGGTCTGCTTCCCCAATCCATCAGGAATGCAATCGTAACCCTCCAAATCTTCTAGGCTGACCGACAGGAAGGCTGGCTCATGGGACGTGTCCAAGACATAGGGAAAACCTCTGGCGAGTTCGCGCCATAACTCTCGTCCCAACGGTCGCAATTTTAGATCAACATTGTCTCAGGCTGTGAAGCCAGATGATTATCGCGGCGGCTGAGGTAAACTCTTTCTTCGCTTGCAGGTCCTGAACTTCCCGAGCCAGTCGCCAGCAGATCATGTGGTCGGCGACCAACACGTCCGCGGGATAAAAGAAAATCAAGCCCATATGGCTGCCGGACGATGTGGCGATAGACTGTCGCCATCAGCACCGGTATAGCAAGCTCTGAGGAATCGCAGCAGATGCCTTCTGCACAAACTCCCTAATCTCTTCCTCTTGTTTCTGAACGGACCATTTCTGAACTTTGTCTGGCTATCCAGCCCATGACTTCCCCCTCGGATAGATCAACCCGAAGGACATAAGCGGGCAGAAAAGGGCGACCTTGTGGCTGTGGACCATCGTCAGCGAAAAGCAACAGCGGCATTTCGATAACGGCATCAACGTCTGCGCTTCCGCCCCAATCTCGCGAATAAGAGCAAAATGATAACTGCTCACAAAGCATGAAGCGGCAAGGATTATTCAGCCCCGCATAACAAAATGTCACCTCGGGACCATTTTTTCATTTGCACTTTGGCTTCCCAGTTTTAGGCGCCCATTCCGCGAAAAGGTCCGTTATTCCGTCATCATCGCAGTGCTTTGTTTGCTTATCACGCACCGGCGCTGATTTGGTTGTATCGAGGGCTGATTTAATTCTACCAAGGCGTTGATAGCCAGGATTATGTAATGAGCGGTTTCTTCATCGCAGACGTCGAAAAAAAAGTCAGTCGTGTTATAGCGTTGCGAGCCTCCTTCGTCTAAGCCGTCGTAGGAGATACATTTGCCCGGACAAGTCAGTTTAATTCGATTGATCCTCGCGCCGTATGCATTAGAGAAATTGGAGGGCGCAAGAAGCGATTCTATCTTCAGATTGTTCTTAAAATCAACTGAGTACTTTCCGTACGCATAAACCTTGTCTTCAGAATATTCTTCCGTCGACAATACCAGTCGCATTGAATCTCCAAGATAGGAATTAATTTCGTGATATATAACCGTGCCCCGTAGTCCCTCCCATATAACCGGTTTGTTTGGACATTTAACCGCGTTCTTAAGAATATTGACGGCATCTTGGGCGTCGTCGGCGAATCCCGAAGACGCGCCAAACAGGCAAATCGAAATGGCTATTAAAGAGTATGTAAATGTTCTCATTCGGATCATCTCCAGCGCGTTGTGGTCTATGAGCCATCGCAAGGCCCCACATCTGCATGATAGAATACCACGCACCAGTTTAGCGCGACCCACCCCGATCATGTACATGTGATCCGCTGGGCAGCTGCATTGTGACCATCCCGGCGGAATATAATTCGCCGCGCGCTCGCGTTCCGCCGCTTGCCTCTCTTCTCTCGTCTTCGAGCTGACGCGCTCGTTTTTCAGCGGCGGCGGCTTCCGCTACCGCTTGCGCTTCCGCTGCTTCCTTTCGCTGCTGTTCCAATCGCTGCTGCTCTTTTATATCCTTTGCCGGATCAGTCGTGGCCGCTTTCCCCGGATCCGGGTTTTCAGCTTTCTTTTTGGAACACTTAGGGCTGGTATAGCTCCGATTTCGCTTCGCGCTTTGAGCCGGGGAGACCCGCTCTGCGGCGCTACGCGTGTGTTGGGTGGTGTGGCTGTGGCGTCGCGCTTTCGTTCGGTTTCGCGGCACTGATTTCAATCCAAGAATTATATTTCAAAACCTTGTCGTTTTGATCGCGAGCATTTTGCATGCAGGCCTGAATATCATTGGACCCAATTCAGGAGCCACCTCCGCCAGGAAATCTCTGATCACATGCCTTCGTCTGCCGCCCGGCCGGGTCGCAGATGGTGTTCTCATTAATGGGGGCGTAGCTTGAAAGATCAGCAGGGCACTGTCGTCCGACAATGGACAAATCCTGTGCGTCCGCGTGATTCAAGAAAAATAATACAAGTACCAATGTAAATGATGTCGCTTGCTTCATCGCCAACTCCGCAACATCTACCGTGAACTTTTGGCACGGATTTTGACCGGTTCCGAATTGGGGAAGTCAACGCCCGTACATAAGCAAAACGAAAAGCTCAGCGCCGACTTTTTCCGCCTGATCCGCGCCGATTTAGCAACAAAACGAAAAGCTCAGCGCCGACTTTTTCCGCCTGATCCGCGCCGATTTCAGCAACAAAACGAAAAGCTCAGCGCCGACTTTTCCCGCCTGATCCGCGCCGATTTCAGACCTAAAAACGCGCCAAAAGCGCTGACCCACGGAATAAATATCCGTGTGTCGCTATCGAAAGTGTTGATAATAGGTACATAAATCATTCATGTTGCGCACGTGTTGCTTTCCGTAGCGCGTCATGATACATAGCCGATCAGTTATGAATAGCCGCGAGATCGCCCAATGGTCGCCAAGCGACTGCCGACGACACGTTCGAGGATCACGAACGGAAGCAAGCTCCTGGTGAATACGGACGGTCGCTCGGCATGGGCAAGGCGCTTTAAGGACCTGTACGCCGCTTTCATCAGCGATGCCGGTGGCGATGACACGGTGAGTGAGGCGACGCGCGCGATCCTGCGCCGCGCCGCGACGATCGCCACCGAACTCGAAAGGCTGGAGGCCAACTTCGCGAGCAACGGGTGCGCCGATGCCGGCGATCTCGACCTGTTTGCAAAAACGTCGGCGGTCCTGTCGCGGCTCCTGGAAAAGGTGGGCCTCGATCGCGTGCCGCGCGACGTGACGCCGACGATCGGCGAATTTCTGGCCGAGCACGCCCTTGCGAAGGCTTTGGATGCGTCGGCGCCGCCGGCCGTCACGTTGAGCGCCGACGACCTGGGAAGCGCACAGGTGCCCTCGCCAGACGCACCCCTCCCGCCGCCGCCGTTCGTACCGCCGCGAAAGTCGACATGAGCATCCTCCACGCGAATTTGACCATCATCGACGCGATCGAACACCCGAAGCTGTTCCTGCCGTGGTTCAAAGATCGCAAATCGTGGGCAGCGTGGCGCGCCTTCCTGGCCTCGCTTTATGGCCTGCCCATGAGTGCGGACGAATTGGCGACATACCGCGCCTGCACTGGCCGGACCGATCCGCCGACCGCCCAAGCGCGGGAGGCGTGGGTGTGCGTGGGCCGCCGCGGCGGCAAGAGCTTGACGCTCGCCGCGCTTGCTGTGTCCGTCGGATGCTTCTCGGATTTTCGCAAATACATCGTGCCGGGCGAACGGCTGATGATTTCCGTCCCGGCGGCTGATCGCCGCCAAGCCAATGCGATTGTCGGCTACGTTCGCGCGATGCTCACCGCAATTCCCATGCTGAAAAAAACACTGATCCGGGAGGTAGCCGACAGTTTCGAATTGTCCAACGGCCTCACCATCGAGATCACCACCGCATCATTCCGCACCGCGCGCGGTTTCACTGCGCCGCTCATCCTGTGCGATGAGATCGCTTTTTGGATGAGTTCGGAGTTAAGCGCCAATCCGGACAATAAATTCTGCGCGGCTTGAAGCCGGCATTAGGAACAATTCCAAATTCCATGCTGATTTGTGCGTCATCGCCCTATGCAAAAGGCTCATTGTTCGACGCATATAAGCGCCACTACGCCCAGGATGGTGATCCCGTGCTGGTTTGGAAGGCGCCGACGCGCACCATGAACCCTAGCCTGCCGCAGTCAATTATTGATGACGCCTTTGCGGAGGATCCGGCGAGCGCGTCTGCCGAGTACGGTGGCGAATTTCGTTCCGATATTTCCAGCTTCGTCGACGTGGAAATCGTACGGGCTTGCGTCGATCCTGGCGTGACCTGAACGTCCGCCGGAGAAGGGGCACAAATATTCAGCCTTTGTGGACCCGTCCGGCGGCAGTTCGGACTTAATGACCATGGCAATTGGTCACCGCGAAGGTGAAGTGGCAATCGTCGATTGCGTGCGGGAAATTCCGGCGCCGTTTGATCCGGAGAGTGCGGTCACTGAACTGGTGGCAGTCCTGAAATCATATAGCGTGACGCGTGTCTGCGGCGACCGCTATGCGGCGGCGTGGTGCTCGACCTCATTCCAACGGCACGGGGTCGCTTACATCCACAGCGAATTGAACAGATCAGAACTCTACCTCGAGACATTGCCGGCGCTGAACGCTAAGCGGGTTCGGCTCCTGGACAACGCCCGCCTGACCAATCAATTCGCTGGTTTGGAACGGCGCACCACGCGTGGCGGACGTGATTCGGTCGATCATAGTCCCGGCGCAAAGGATGACGTCGCGAATGCCGTCGCCGGCTTCGTGGCGACCGCGGCTCAGGCAGCAAAGAATGGGTCCGGATCGATGCCACTCGAAATCGCGTTCGCCATGGGTGCGGGCGACGTGGAGCGGTGGCGGGACGAGATGCGCGCGGAAGGGCGGTACTACTGATCTAAATGCCTGTCCGGGTGATCCGCGTTCGGGAGTGGCGAGGGGATCACCATCCCCTCTCATTTCTCGTTGACAATCCCAACTAGCGACGCCAGATGAGTAATCTCGGCCCGTGGGATCAGTGCCAACATTCGATATTGGCCGATTTGACGAGATGTGAATCAATGGCGCGCTTCTTAGCAATCTTCTTGAGCACATTGACGGTGGCTCACGCCGAAACATGGACCTGCAAATATAAAAGCTTTATTGGAGAAGAACTTGTCACAGTTCCCTTCACATTAAAGGGAACCAAACTTGTTAGCGGTATACCATCCTATGATGTTGTGGAGAACAACCAATATTCGATAATAGCTATACAGCACATTTCAGAACCATATAGGGGAACGGTACAAATTCTGAGCCGTACTGTTATGATTGACCGGACGTTTGGTCAATTCGTTTATATTGTAGCACAAATCGGCGACCCGGACATTTTATCCAGGACCGGGAGATGCACTCGGGAACAATAGGTCCGCACATGCGCGGCAACAGAAGTGGGCCGCCAGGAAGCGGAGCGGGCGTATTATTGACGAGAGACGACCTCTATTCCTAGAGCACAAGCTCGTGATTTATGCGTTGGCTCAACGCACCTTAATTTTCCCTGTGGATTATGCTCGACTGAAATGAAACAAATTGCAAAGAGACCCCATAACTTGATCTCCAGGAAAAAACATTCTAACCGGAAAGAGCCCCGGCGCTCCCGTCTTAATTGTGAATGCCAGCGCAATAAAGGTTCCAACTGAACAAACCCGCTGGCCTCTTACGTGGTAATATCTGTGTTTGTCGATATAATGCGTGTTTCCCGCGCCGGGAACTATTTCTTTACCGTCTCCGCTTTCTATAAAGCGATTAAAGTATTTGACTGCATGCGGCTTTACTTTAAGAGGTCCGATGCATCCAATACTAATTTTAGTAAACGAAAAAGTTTGAAGGCATTCCAGAGTGATATCCACAGTTACCTCAGAATTGGGAGGTAAAATTATTTCCTTTAGGCGATGCTCATCGTTGTCTTGTGTCGCGTATTCGCAATCATGATACTCATTGCTCGGGACCAAGAAAAAAGCCCTGATTGGATAAAGTAGCGCTTTACGTCGCAATATCAGCCGCGCCACGTTCGCATGAAATGCTACAAATAAAGAAAGGCAAGAAACTATCAAGCTTGAAGCCGCGACAAGGATCGGAACTACGGAAGGTGCGGCGTCCATTGATTCGACCCAATTTCAGGCTTTCTAACTTAATTCTATTTCGGCATATTAGGTCCGTGCCACGCGCGCTCCGGCCCCGGCTCCACGCGCCAGTTGTGCAACTTAAGGTGCTGGACAATAGCGTCGGCGATTTTGTGCTGTTCGTCCTCATTGAAGGTTCTGCGCGCGCCGCGGATCAGGCTGAGCCCACGACGCAGCCCCATCATGACGCTGAGTTTGAACTCGTCCGCGCGCGACCCCATGCCCGCATTGAAGAACGAAAAGAGAACGCAGTCAAGGTCTGTCGTTGCGCCTATGCATAAAACTTGAACTCGTTAATTGCTTGTGCTAGTATTAGCTACTCAGGTTGAGCGAACAGGTTTCTTGCACCGACATCCGAACGCGCGACAAAGCAAGCCTCAACCACTTCCCAAGCGCAATCAGTGCAATGCAATGCGTGGAGCCGCGGAAGCCGCTTGTCACGCTGGAGGTGGTTTATGGTCCGATACAAGACAGTCACGCTGCGTAAGAGCTATCCGGCCTATCTCGACACTGATGATGAAAATGTTTTTATCTACAGTGTGACCGCAACGGTTGCGCAGTGGAAGTTCGCGAAGCGCCACAGGCGCGGTCCAGGAAGTCGGACGATTGCAAAAATGGTCAACATCGCAAATGCGCTCGGCTTCAGCGATCACGTCCAACTGGTCCCGCTGCTTTACGGGCCGCACCTGATCCATTTCAGTTCCGGCCCTCCACTCGGAACCGCGTGAACGTCACGCCAGCCGCCGCAACAGCTTTTCCGCGTCTCCTGGTGCGAAGCATGCGCCCGATATGCGCTGCCGGCACACGGGCGGCCATTGCCTGATCCAGCGCGTGGCTTTCGGCGAAGTCCGCTAGCGCGTCGGCCCCGCGCACCGCTGCGATCAACCGTGCCTGGATCAGGGATGGCGCGTCAACGATTACAACACCCCGGAGTTGACCGTGCGCACGGTAGGTGAGCCACCACCGGCTCACGCGCCAGCGACCTTTAACCCCATCGCCAATTCGGCCGCCGCAAGCTCAGCACCGTCATCCGTTGACGGAAACAGATGCCCATAAGTGTCGGCGGTCATCGTGATGCTGCTATGCCCCAATAGCTCCTGCACCGCTTTCAATGGCAATTCACGACCGCCAACTGCTTTCCTGTTGATGCACCAGGAAGCGAAGTAATGCCGTAGCGCGTGGAAGCCGGAATATTTTGGGGCAAGGATCGGTTTGCCGTCCTGGTCCAATACCGGCACGGAAACGCCGGCCTTGATCTGCGCCGGCCACCATGATCGCTTCACCAGATTCCCCAAATACTTGATGTTGCCCTTGCCGTTGCTGAGCACGTACTCGCCGCCGGCTTTCTCTCTCCATTCCTTCAGCACGTTCACCACGAACGGACCGAGCGGAACGCTGCGTTCAGAGGTCTAAGACTTCGGCCGGCCGATCCTATTCCACCTGTCCGCCCGCTGCTTCACGTGGACGGCGCCCGCGTCAAGGTCCACGTCGTCCCAGCGCAAGCCACGAAGCTCTGACGCCGAAGGCCGGTGAATGCCGCAAGCACCACCAGTGCCCGCCCGCGCCCCTCAGTAGTAGCAATGATCTTGGTAATTTCCTGAGATGTCGGAATGTCGGTCCCGATCTTGAGCTTACGCTTATGCCGGGCGCTAATGGGGATCGTTACGTCCGCCCCGACGTTCTGTGCCAAAGCGCCGCGGCGCACAGCGTCCTTCAGGATCATCTTGAGCGTCGTGAGAATCTTCTCGGCCAGGGGCCGGGATAGGTCCCGGACTAGGTCGTCGCGAAAGGTGTGCATGCGCGGAGCCGTCAACGTCGCAAGCTTTTCGCCGCCGATGCGCGGCAGAATGTGCGTGTCGACGTGCTGCTTGTACTGGACGATCGTGCTGCGCTCGCGCCCCTCGTTCGTCACGAAGTCGAGCCACGCTTTGGCCGCGCTCGCGACCGTCACCTTGCGATCAACGGCGGTGTGGATGCCGCGTGCGACGTTGACGGTCACCTCGGCGTTGCGCTGATCAGCGTCTTTCCGCCGAGCGAACGTTTCGAATTTCCACTTGCCGGCGCCGTCCTTGTAACAAACTAGCCATGCGGTCCGACCATCACCCCACGTGCGTTTGCGAACCGACATCGCAGAATTTCCCCCGGAAAACTTCTGACTTTTGGAGAATACATCAGACGGCGGAGCCGTGCAACAAGGAGTTCAACAAATCGATCGTTTATCGTGGAAATTCAACGAATGAACGCTTCATCATAATCCGTGTGTCGGGGGTTCAAATCCCTCCTCCGCTACCATTTATCCCCCCTACGCTTCTCCGACTCGGGAAGGCCGCTTCGCCAAGCAATCTGTCCAAGCGACCGGTTATCTCGATTTGAAGCTTCTCCGGCTGATTTGGATCGCGCCTCACGGTGATTCGTTCAATGAGATCGCAAATCGCCTGGGCATGGTCCGGCTCACCGTCCTGCATGTCCTCGGCAATGGCCTCCTGAAGCCGCTGGAGCTTGCGCTCATAATCTCGCAAGACGGAGGGGTGGAGAGTTACGACCTTAGGCGGTGCAGCCTGCAACTGGGCTTCGAGACGCCTCTTCTCGTCACCGAGTTCGAACGTGCGGGCGCCCAACAGCACTTCGTCGCCGATGCCCTTTGCCATTTGGTCGACCACCCGTTTGATCTCCCGGTTGATCTCGCCGAGGCGCCGCTCCCCGACGCCCGCTGTCTTGAGCGATTGGCCGCCAGCTTTTGGCGTTCTTCCTGATAGGTTTTCAGGTATTCGGCGATAGCCGCGGGGTGCTGCATCTCTGCCGTCAAGGCCGACACCACCCTTTGCTCGACGGTGTCGAGGTAGAAGCTCTGCGGGTCGGGGCAACTTCCGCTCTCGTGGGCGGCGGTGAGCGGATGCGCAAGCGGCCGGTCTTGTCGGCGCCCTTGGTCGACATGCCGCCGCAGCATGCGGCGCACCGAAGGAGCCCGGACAACAACCGTTTGGGCGCCCTCTGCTGCTGAATTGGTACGCCCCTCCTTTTCGCCTTCCGGTCTTGGACAGCTTCGAATGTTACCCTGGATACGATCCTCAGGTCCGGCACTTCGACGATTTGCCACGCACCCTGGGGATTCGGCCGAGACACCCGCTTCCCGGTGTCGGGGTCCTTGATCATCCGGACCTTGTTCCACACCAACCGTCCGGCGTAGAGGTCATTGCGCAGGATGCCGGTGCCGCGCTGGTGACTGCCGTTGATCGTGGAGGCGTTCCAGCGTTTCCCGCGTGGGGGACGGGATTCCGTCTCGGTTCAGGTCGTAGGCAATTTGGCGGGGCGTTCGGCCGGACACGTATTCATCGAAAATCCGTCGAACGATGTCGGCTTCGGCCTCGACGATCGTGCGCCGGCCCGGTTCATTGGCAACCTCCGCATACCCGTAGGTGATGCCGCCGGCGGCGAGCCCATGTCGAACACGGCCGGATTGTCCGCGCCGGACCTTGTTGGCGGTGTCCTCGCGGTAAAGCTGGCCGACAAGGCCGCGGAGCCCAACGAGCACGGTATTGACGGTGCCTTCGTGAACCGCTCGAATTTCAATGCCGCGGTAGGTCAGACGCTTATGAATGGCGGCGAGATCTTCCATGTCGCGGGACAGCCGATCGAGCGCCTCGACTACGACGACGTCGAACTGGTTGGTCTTGGCCCCCTCCATCAGGGTCAGCAAGCCGTCGCGATTCAGCATCGAGGCGCCGGAGCGCGCTCGATCCTCGAAGACCTGGACGACGGTTAGCTGCTCACGGCGCGCGTAGTCGCGGCACAGCGCTGCTTGGTCGTCAATCGACCTCTCGTCCTGGTGGTCGGTCGAGAACCTGGCGTAGATCGCTGCTCTCTTGGTCATCGCCGTCTGAAGTCTCGCGCGCGTGATCCCGGCGTGCCGCATTCCGGGCAAGGGCTTTCACGATGCGGAGAACCGCAGGATCGGGCACGGCATCCGGTGAGTTGCCGTCGAGCGCACCGCTTCCGCGACGCCGAGGTTTGCGCGCGTAATGTTGCATCATAACATATACGGCGGCGGGTTCGGGAGCTCGGTCCTCCGACGTGCTTGCTGAGGAAAAAAAGTTGCTCGGAGTCGCTTGCCGCCAAGCGTGCGGGCTTCCATGTATGATTGTGCGCCCGGCTTTGGCCGGTAGTAGTAGCCACAGATGATGGTGACGATGAATAGCAACCCCATTTTCAAAACGTCTGCCGCGAAAGCTCAATTCGCGAGCCGAAAAGCTCATGTTGAGGCGGCGCATAAAGCGTACCAAGAGGCGAAAAAAGCTGCAGATGAATCGACCGCACGCGCTTTCCAGCACGCGGTACGCTGCGGCCGGCTGTTCCTCGAAATAAAGAACAGTATGGAACGTGGCGAGTTTGAAAGGTGCTTGCCCGCGGAGTTTCCAAACATCTCGAGGACTACGATCCAGAACTACATGAACCAATACCGGAACCGTGAAATCATCGAGGCCCAGGCTGAGCAAAATGGTCAGCGCGCTGACCAATTAAGTCAACGTGAGGCAATGCGGTTCAAAAGGGCAGCACAGGGCAGATCACCGGCGCCATCGGGGGCGGCGCGGAAAGCCCAGAGCAAAAAGATCAAAGATCTCGAGCAAACGCTCCCGCGCGCGGAGGAACAATTGGCGGCGGCTCTGTTTCGAGGGGCGAGAGGCGACGGAGGCGATGAATTAGCCGACGCCGCCCATGTTATTCGGAGTGAGCCCGACCTGGGAGGCGACGGTGCGTCAGCCGACGACGCGAATGCCGATAGTGGAGTGATCGACTGGCGAGACATTGATCGAAGCGCGCCCAAGCTAACGGCGGAACTGCGGGCGCGGCATGCGAAGCAAGCCGAGATGCTGCGCAAGGCCCAATTGCAAGAAGCTCGCGATGAATACCTGCTCCAGATGGTAAGTCAAAGACGTGTTGGCTGCGACGCAGAGGACCGGCAAGCATATCTCCACCGCTTAGATGCAGCAGAAAAAAACCCTCACTGGGTGCAACTCATCGAAAGCTCGGAGCGCCCGGACGAAGCGCTGATCGCTTTACAACGTCTCACAGTCGCGGAGTTCGTTGAAGCATAACTCGATCGGCCAGAAGGTGTTTACGTATTCCCACCGACCGCGACGTCGTATCTTGAAAATCGGGTTTCTGCATTGTTTAACGAAATATTAGAATCCTCTGGTTCTCCCCGACCAACTACGGGGCCGACCGTCGAGGCGGCGCCATTCCGAGGCGACTTGGCGTTACAGCCGCCGTTTCACGGGCCTGAGGCGGCGTTCAGAGACATTGGTGCCGATACGTATAGGGGGGTATGCCCCCCTATCGCCCCCCGACCCCACCATTCACCCCCATCGACGCCGTCGCGTATGTCGATACCCTTGCGCTGTTAGTTCAGCGGCGGCTCCCAAACCGCCTGCTCTCGTGGTTAAGAAGAAATTATGGTCGGCAACTGACCTTTGAGCCTTCGGTGATCACGCCGGAAGGTATCGTCACGCGGCCGAAAATTGTTATCCATCAGCCGACGGCCGAGACGCTTGAAGTACTACGGGCGATGAGGCCAGCTCCTTTTGTTGTTCACAGGGTAGACATCGCGGTCGACTTCCTATTTCAGACCGGTGAGGAGGCTCGCCTCGCACAAGCATACCTAGATCGCCATGTGATCCAGAAATGGCGCCGTCGGAATCACGAGCACCGTGTCGTCATCACCACCTCCTACTGGAAGCGCGAACGAGCAGCTGCGCGTAACATCGCACTCTACAGCGATCGCCCTTCGAAGGTCAGTCTCGGCCCGTGCAGTCACCTTGAGATGCGGTTCAAGGGGGCCCGGGCTTGCAGGGCGGTGGGCCTCTCCAACCTAGCCGATCTCGCCGCTGGCGTCGACGTCCAAGCGCTTCTCAAACGGCAAGCCAAGCTTGCTTTCATCGACCCCAAATCCTTCGACCGCCAGGTAGAGCAATTGGCTCGCCACGAAGTGCGTCGCTCACAGGACGGCCGAACTGTCGTAGAGGTGAAGGCGGCAATGCTCGATGATCTCGCCCGAGAACTGCGTGGTGAGGTCGGGAAGTTGGACGAGAACGCAATCGCTCTGATTCGGTCACAGCAGCTGTTCGATAGTTATCCTGATCTTCGAGGTTGTCTTCGCGACATTGCCTGGGAAGAGTTCTCTCCGTCGCCTAGTTGGTCGTGGCCCGGGCCCAGGTGATTATACCCCTCATATATCCATTATTCACGACAAGTCATTGGCTCCATGAAAAACAATCTGGCGGTAGGGTTCTCAAAGTAGCAAAATACTGCCTGTTTGGATGACGGTCGGTGATACAAATTGTCAATTGTCACGAACAATAAATTGGTTACATTGATAGTGCTCCTCAAAATGCGAGGTCGAGAAGAATCCAATATGTTTATTGCCAGCACGGCTATAAAGGTTTTGGCCGCCCGTGACGACGGGACGATCAAACCTCCCGCTATCCACAAATATGCGGAAAGTTATGATGATGACAGTCACTGAAACCTGTACCCGCATTTACGCCACAAGGAATCTCATCAGCGAGAACCTTATCAGAGCAAAAAATTGCCCTCCGCGAAGGTAGATACCAGGTAACTACTCACCCCACTGCCGGCGGTTTGACTGGGCTACGGCGCGTTGAGGTTTTCCAGGCGAGCTGATTCAAGCTTGCATGCCGCCTGAGAGGATTGATTCGCTCGGTGACGACGTGAAGTCGGTGGTGCTGGAGTTGCTGCGGCAGAACGCTCCCATGGTGCAAGCCACGCTGCCGTCACAATGGTGCCTAAGATTGCGATGAGCCGCCCGTATCACATTCACCACCAACCCTAAGGGGTGGGGTCACATGGACATTGGAGCAGCAATGCTTTTGGTCACTTGGATCATCCCGGCCGGGACCAAGGATCAACCGAACGTTGTCAATAGTTATCAATCAACTTTTGCCTCGATTGGTGCTTGCGAAGCTGCTCGCGATAAGGTGCTGCAGGATGCGCAACGCCTAAATGCGGAGTCCAGGGCAGGTTGGGCGGTGATGGGGCCTTTGGCAGCTACCCATGATTCGCATGTCAGCGCCGTTTGCGCCGAAACAGGACCACAAACGCAGCATGATAATTCAACTGAAAACTTTCGCCGTGGGCAGGCCTTTCCGGGATGGAATGTATTCAGATTCTATCCAGATGACGTCCGAGCAGCCGTCGATAAGGTAATGGGCTTAAATCTTAAAGGTGAGTATCGATGGGCTCAAATGGCTGCCGAACTAGGTTCGGCGGAAGCTCAAGCAAAAATCGGACTGCAATTGCTGGACAAAACAACCCTACCCGAGGAAGTTCATGCAAGCACGGATGAAGGATTGAGGTGGCTTAATAGGTCCGCGCAACACGGTTGTTTTAATGCTTTTTTCTACCTGCACCTTGTCTATTATCACTGGGAGTCCGTTCCGAAAGATTACGTTAAATCGTTAAAGTGGCTCATTCTCGCGACAAATCGCAAAACCAGCAAGACATGCAATTTAATTTATGAGTTCTACCGCGATAAGTCTCCGTATAAGAGAGAAGATCCTCTTGAGCATGAATACAACTTGTTGGTATTCAAGATGAGTTACGACGAGATTGCTCGGGCGAAAGCGCTGGCCCAAGGTTGGAGGCCCGCAGATCAACTAGATCGATTGGCCTGGGAGCAAAATGAAGTGAGAAATGGAACGCGAGAAAAGCCATCAAGAATGATTCAAAAGGTGATGACTATTTGTATCCGACCATCTTAATTAGCTACGTCAATTAATGATACTTCATTTGTTGAAATGTGAACCATGATCATGGTATTGTCTATGGCATGAAACCTCATTCTGGCTTATTCAAGAGAGGCGAGCGTAGAAGCTGTCAAATCAAGCCCGGTGAAGTCAGAAATCCGAACGGGCGAAGCAAAGTCGACTTCGAGATGCGAGCGTTGGCTCGTTCATACGGCCCCGATGCAATTCAGACCTTGGTATCAATTGCTCTTAATCCGGAAGCAAAAAACTCGGATCGGATATATGCCAGCAACAGTTTGTTAGACAGAGGATTTGGTCGGCCCATTCAGCAAATTGAAGCCGATGTTGGGGTTCGACCACAGATCGTGATCCTTCCGTCTACGCTTAGCCCGGATGAGTTCGAACAGCGATACTCTACCTCATTGCCTGGGCTGGAGACCGAGTTGGGTAGGCAATAACCCTCATGAGCAGATTACCGAGCCCTACACCCATCGAACTCGTCCGTCTTGAGACATGGCCCGAACCTTCGCTCTCGCTTCTCGAGGAGCATCAGCAATTTCTCATTAATTTCGCTCGCGGCGTGGCGGCAGAAGGTAGCCTCCGTCAACATGAAAAAATTGTTGCTCAGCTTGCCGAGATGTTGAGGGGACACGCCCTCACCGGATGGCATTGCACCCGCCTCGCCGACCGAGAAATCGACGCGATCCTGGTTGGCGGTATGCAGGTGCCGGATGAAGGGATGCTCTTACGTAGGATCGATGCGCTCGTCGCGGAGGGCCTGATACCTTCTTCGCCATCTGTCTCATTGAAAGCGAAGAACGAGGCCCATCAAGAAAATCGGAAGATGGTGTGGTTCTGCTTCTATCCCCCTCGCCGGGCCGGCAAAGGGGGGATCAGTGACTTTTTCCGCTATTGGGGTGGTGAATCCCTTTACAATTCTGATGTCGGGGACCCGGCGATGGCGAAGCTTCTCGGGACGATCGGAACGGCTTGCCTTATTGAGGCCGACGTTCCTCTTGACCTGTTTAAGAACCCCGCGGGCGTAGCTTCAGCAATGATCCAGCAATTTTTGGTTACCCGCGGCCTTTTGTCGGGGGAGTCGCTTAAACTTGAAGATCGGATTGTGCGGCCGCTTCCGTCGAACGCGATCCGACAAATCATTCGGCACCCATCAGATGACTTCCGCGAACTAACAGGGTCCAACGGGTGGAAGCGCCCTATCCCGGTCGGCAATTGCTAGAACGGGCAATGCTTTTGTCCGCAATCCCCCCTCCAGCAATTCCCAAATCGCCGCTGTCGCGGTCACCGGTGCGAGTTCATCCGCTGGGGCTGGTGGCCTGTCATTTGGGCATAAACGCGCTTGTCGGGTACGACAAGGCCGTGTCGGGGCATTTGAGTGAGTGTAGCCGCAACGGCGGCAACGCATGCTATGCTTCAAAGGGACTTTCCACCAGGGGCGTCGCACTGCAGAGTCGATTTGTAGATTTGTTGGCTTGGTTTATCGCTGCAGTTGCGGCCGCTTTAGTCTAGCGCCGACAAGCGTAAGATCAGATGCTTACGCATACGCGGCGACAGCGGAACAGTACTTCGGGATTGCCGATCTTACCACGGGGGTTTTCACACCGCTCAGCAGCATCGGTACGCGTGTCGCGGGGCTCGGCGTCGCGATACGTCAGTCTCGCTGATGAACGGGGCCAGCGTCGCGTCAAGCGCTGGTCTCGGTCAAGTTCCGCTCGACTGGCAGATCGTCGATACCGGCGACTTCAACGGTGACCAAACAAGCGATATTCTCTGGTTTAATTCTACTTTTGGCGTTGTTGCGATGTGGTTTTTAAGCAACGGACAGGTTACCCAATCGGCGGGCTTAGGTTTCGTTGGCAGCGGTTGGACGATCCAAAGCGTCAGCGCCGACTGAAGGGCCGAGCTATATGGCATTGGACGGCCTTGGTTGGAGGTCGATGTACAAAAAACCCTCCGAAAAAGCCCGCTAAATAAACGCGAAGATCATGTAGAATGTGTGCCCTCATACATGTATCATAAATCAGTCGTTTTTTGTACACCGCGCGGCATAATCACAAGTTGTGAAATTGCAAACGGGACTACCGATGCGCCGTGCCGCTCTTTATCTTCGGGTAAGCACCCAAGACCAGACCACATTGAACCAAGAACGGGAGTTGCAAGAAGTTGCTACCCGTATGGGGTGGGGCGTCGCCAAAGTCTACAAGGACCAGGGAGTGAGCGGGGCTAAGGGGCGCGACAGACGCCCGCAGTTCGATGCCCTCTGCAAGGACGCGGCTCGGCGGCAGTTTGATGTTGTGATGGCGTGGTCGGTGGATCGGCTTGGTCGATCGGTTCAAGACCTTGTGAGCTTCCTGTCGGACATTCATGCCATGAAAATTGACTTGTACCTACACCAGCAGGGGATCGACACCACAACACCCGCGGGGAAGGCAATGTTTCAGATGATGGGTGTCTTTGCTGAATTTGAAAGGGCGATGATCCAGGAACGGGTCCGGGCCGGGCTTGCGCGGGCCAAGGCGGAGGGTGCCGAGGCTCGGACGTCCTAAGATCAACGTTGGTACGGAGTCGGCTATTCGAAAGGCCTTGCAAGAGGGTGACACTGGGATTCGCAAGATCGCAGCACGGTTCGAGGTCGGGACGGGGACTGTGCAGAAATCAAAGCGGAGATGGCGGCTTGCAGGCCAACTCCCTAGGTTCGAACCCGTGTGCGCCAACCAAATAAACCACATGATATCAATTGGTTGGACTGAAACAAGGTAAATTTGACCACTATTTGCGTCCGCGGCCCCAACCCCCTCCGAGGCTGACGAATAATTCTTAGTCCGGCTACGTTGGGACGATCATAACGCGTACGGCCATTCGATCCTGATCCTCGTTGAGGTCGTTCTGGACTCCGCGCGGATTCGAATTCTCCCCTCCGGGTCGTAGACCACGCAAACGAGCGTGCGGCACGCAAAGTGTTGCTTGTATTTCGCGATGTCGACGATAAGCTGTTCGCCGAGCTGCCTCGCCGAAAGGGCTGGTCGGGTCATCTTGATCTCCACTACCATCTCGATCTCAGGCAAAAGAAAATCCATGCGCGACGCCCCGCCTGCGTAGCTGGGCGCCCACTCCTAACGGCGGATGTCGTCGAAATAAATCTCAGGAGCGCATGAAATAGGTCCTGCACGTCGTACTCGTCCGCTACGTCAAGCGTCGGGCGCCCCTCTCGCCTCTCCCGCAACTGACGCACCACCGAGTGGAGACGCTCCGCAATCGTCACGACGGCGTCCGGGTCCTTTGCACCTTGAGCCGTCGCTTCGAGTGCTGCCTTCTTGAGCGCCAGCGGATTGCGGCGTACTCGGGCAAGAGCTGAGATTACTACCCCCGTGACGCTCTCGACGCCTCGATAAGACGGGGAGCCGACAAAATTTGAGATGCTGTCATCGTACCAGTTGAGAAGAGTTGTGGAGTGTCGGTGCCCATCGACGAAGGCGTCGTCAAAGACGTCTCGTAGCTCCAGCACCAATTGGCGAAAACGGGCGTCGTCCGCTTCATCAATGTGAATGCCATCGTGGGCCTTACTAAATCTCGAAAGAATACCCTCAAGTTCGCACTTGTAGCGCTCCAGCATCGCGATCGTTTCATCCGCTTGCATGGTGATTGCATCCGAATTCGGTCCACAAAAAAAAAGCCACCGTATTCGCGTTATTGCGACGCAACTTCCCCGTCTCAATTCGTCAAATGGCCGTTCCAATTTGTTTGCGATATGGAAACAATGGTAAGAGACAGAGCCGAAAAATCAGCCAGCATCCGTAGATCGCATCGGCCCCGTATGGAGTTCCGTCGTGTGCCAGCCCGTGCGCGATGTCGTGGCGAAGGTGCGGCCCCAGGCAGGTTAGAAACACGTTCTCGATGTCAGTCGTGATCCCTGCTGTGAAAACCGCATCTAGCTCGCCGCGCATTTGTTCGAAGAGTGAGGAGATAGTCCGATCCTGCTGCGTCTGTGTTGCGTCATCGAACGTTGTGACATCGTGCCCGTGCATCTTCAGGGCATACCTAAGCGAATTTTCCAGAAGCGGAGTGAGGGTGTATGTTGCGCTAGTGAAGTCTCCCTGAAAAAAACGCAGAAACCCCCGACTGAAGGTCCCGACGAGCTCCGACGGCACGAAGGGGCTCTGCTGGAGTAACGACACTAGCTGGTCCTCCGGCAGAAAATGATTGGTCATGATCGTTTGACGAGCAATCTCGATCACTACGCTTACGAAATTGCGCCGGATAAACTCCGACAGCGCGATCTGGCGGCGTAGGGCTAACTGAGAGGGATCACTCGGAAGCCCCGCAGCCGGCGAGCGGTGAACGGCCTTGCCCTCTCTGTCGTAATGAACGGTTTCAAACAATGACGAGAGCGGATGTTCCTGTATGGAACGCACAGCTTCGGCAATCAATGCCGCCGGATCGGGGGACGCATCCGCTGCGGCAAACACGAAGAGTTGGTCGAGCAGCGAACCTTCGCTGAGCTTCTCAACGACCTTCGCTTCAACATCCGTCAGGTCCGATTTATGCGAAAAAACGGACATCTCTTCCGGAATGCGTGACTGGATATCCACCAGTCGGTGCTTTAGTTCAGTTCGCCGCTGCTTCATTGCCGGAATGCCGTGAAGTTGGGCGAGAGCATTGCTCATCAGGTGAGACGCCTGCATCGCCGGGCCTTGCTCCTTCGCGCCTAGGATGCGTTCGGCCTCGGCAGCCAACGTCTCAGCGGCGCTCGCTTGGCAGCGATGCTTGTCGTCATCCCGCTTGGCGATAAGGTAGCCGCGCGCGGCGAGGCGCCATAGCGACGCAGAAAGATAGGCATCCTCGATGGAGCCCACCGCCAGCCCGTCCTCAATCGCTGCGGAGATCACAGCGGGATCAGAAATGCCAAAATCGAAATCGATCTTGGCAAACCATGCAACTGGGACTGCAGCCCGAAGCGCTATAGCCCGCTCGCGCAATCTGACGACCGCGGCACGCGCTCTGGCAGCTTCAGGTTTGTTCCATCCGATGGTCCGTCCGATGTGCAATGCGCGACGCAGGAAGTCGCACGCGCTGGGATCCAGCGCATGCCCGTCCCTGGCAGAAGGGAATTTCAAATCCCCACGCTCCACGCCTTCGATTGTGTCAACATAGGCGTCAATGGCTAAACCTCCCAAACTCCCCCGTCTACGATCGAGTATCCAGCAGACGTCAGCCAAGCGCGCTCTGAGCACGGGATACGATGCCCGCATTGCCATGTCAGCGAGAAGATCAATATGGCCTTCGCGGAAGTCTGCCGGGACTGCGGAGCGGCGGCCGTCAGCGAACGCTAACATCGGGCCGAACGGTTCGTTGCGCTCGTGCGCTCTTAGGTGCATGCCCGTGACGGCCCAGAGCATTGTGAACAACCGCGTTGCCGGAGTGTCCTGGACCTCGACCTCGGCTGTCGAGGCCTGAACAGCGCGGCGATATCGATCGCTCAATTCGTGGGTATCCGCGGAGATTGAACCGGCAATCGGAGCCTCGAAATCCAGGTCTTCAAGATCGGCGATGGTCGCTCGAATCCAGGGTATTGCCGGGCCAGGCGTCGGAGCCTCCGTCGGTCCGATCGTTGTGGGGGGGCCGCATCGCTCGGCGGTGCCTTGGCGGCAGGTGCGCCGGGCTTTTGGGCATCGCTCACAATCTATCTCCACAGTTCCGAATCTCTTCTCTCTAACATTACTGAATCGGCGCGCCCCCTGAGTCGAAAGAACCCAATACGCCCTCCCCGAGTGGAAAGGGATCACGCGACCCGTCGCCTCCGGCCGCGTCGGTATCCACACTCCGAACGTACTCCCCCGTTTTCGAGTACTAGGCGACGCGAGGCGAGCTGCACGGGGTCGTGGAGCATCTAAAGCACAGTAACTGGAACGTCGAGCAGGGGCCGGTGCGTGAGGGGCATGGGCCGCCCTGTTGCCCAATGGAGCGGCGCTGGCTGCGCGCGCAGGCCTTACGCTCTACACCCCTTTCTGGCGAAAAACGACTACTCCTCCGAATCCGTGTCGCCGCGGTCCCACCTTGCTGCGAAGTTCGGCCGCCGTGCGAGTGAAGAATGTTCGCATGAGATGGTTCTGGGAGCCCCAATCCAGCAACTCATCTGAATTCTGGCCTCCAAAGTTATCGGTCCTGCGTACCCCGACCGGGTAGCGACCCGCCCAAACGGACAGCTCCGACAGCGCCCTCAGCACTTGCTCTTCCTGTACGAACGCTTGAATGCCTGCCGTCTCAGAAAGCGACAGTAGGTCGTGAGATTTGAGTGCTTTGTTGAGTCTGTTTTCATCAATCAAAGCGGGTTCGCTGGCGACAATGAGCCCCTTCAGCACGTTCTCAATTGCGTAAGCGTAGAGAAGTTGCGCGGGCGGATAGTTCGGCGGCCTGGATTGGATCTCCGCGTAGCCTGACTGGTTGATGCCTGTGTAGGCAATGGTGACCGCTTGCTGGGTGGCCACTTCGTGAGCGCGGAAGTATGGTACTTCGAATTGCTGCTCGTGCCGCAATATGACTTCGGCTGCCTCTTGAAGACGCTCCGCACTCAGCAACCAACCGACTGGGCTTTGCGCAGCTTTGTAAAAGGACCGTGACATTTGCCGAACGTTGGTCATCGGTGCTCTCCAAAAGAAACGCGAGTTATGGCCTTCTTATAGGCAATTCGGCATTCCCCCGCGCGCCGAGCTGCGATTGCAGCCACCAGGAGCAACTAGCCCATCGTTTCCGAGGTTCGAAATCATATCGATATCATCAGTAAACCTCGTCCAGAGGAGCGCGCTTTTGCGCGCGTCTCGAAGGACGGCCACAGGCCAGATCCTGCCGGCGTCCATCCTTCGAGACGCCGCGCTTCGCACGGCTCCTCAGGATGAGGTCGGTGGGTGTATTCCATCCCGTCGATCTGATTGGTTTCACGGAATGGATTCTACTAGGGTTGGACTCAAAGGTCGATGCCATCATGTAAATTATCGCGCGCGGATGGAGGTGTTGTGGTGGCAAGCAACGAGGAATGGTACGCGTTCGCCGATCGGCTTATCTTGCTCGCGTACGCGATCTTCGGCGACGCGAGGATAGACATCACTGAAAAGCTCTTTGGCGAGCCGAAGATTCTGTCTTTGGCGCTGCTGTGCCGGACAGTCGGGAATTTCAAAGGCGTTGTCGCTCTGGCAGAAAAAGGTCTGGTGGTCGAAGCTCGAACCCTGACGCGGTCCTGCTACGAGAACTTGTTTTGCATTGGGGGGTTGATTGAGCGCGGAGATGAATTCGTAGAGGCTATGCACCATAGCCAAATTCGAAGCTTCCGCATGCAGGGAGAGTTTTTGCTGGAGGACTTCGATAGCATGGCCATTGGCGATGCCGATTTTGTCGAGCAATTGCGGACGCAACTCAAGGACATGAAATCGCGCTGGCCGGGGGCGAAGCTCTTGAACCCCAAGCAGACCGTGAAGGACAGCGTGCTGCGGCAAGCCTACCTGGTCTACAGCACGCTTTCAGGCGACGCTGCCCACCCGTCCGTATTGGCTTTGAAGAGGCATCTGGTGCGGTTCGAAGAAAATGGCCAGAAAGTCGTGGGGCTGGATATCAATCCCTCGGAGAGAAGCCCTGAGATCGCCGAGACGCTGGACCTTGCGTGCAATGCGATGATCGGTACATGTGTCGCGGTGAATCAAATCTTGGATGGCCTGTCGGTCAACGACGAGATACGAAATGCATTCATCAAATACGGCGAACTCAGCGGCACCGTGCCGAGAGGTAGTCAACTCAGTACCTCGTACGCCCAACCGAAATAGCTGTAGATGAATTCACCGCCGCCCTCCTTATCCGGCAGATTGCGGCGCCGGGACGCACATTACCACGAAGCACGCCGAGCTCTGTGAGAATCGGGGGAGCATTGGGTGGTCGAACCTTCCTTGCGGATCGCCAACGCGCAAAAAAACGTGTCTGCTCAGCGACATCGCGATAGACTTGTAACGCGTCGCCATGTTCAATGCGCTTTATGGCCCAGGCTGTCATCGTGTGGGACATTGAGACCGTCCCCGACCTCAAAGGATACGCCGCTGCAAATGCCCAGGAGGGCAAGAGCGACGATGAGATTCGGGTCGCGATGGGGGACAAGTTTCCCAAGCACATCTACCACTCGATCATATGTATTGGTGCTCTGGTCGCCCACAGGGGAGAAGGTCGTTGGGCTGTAACTGCCCTCGGTGCTCCGCACGTCGGAGAGCGTTCCGAGAAGGCGCTCATCTCGTCATTCGTGGACCGAGTGGCAGAGCTGTCGCCGCAACTGGTCACATTCAACGGATCATCTTTCGACCTTCCGGTCCTTCGATATCGAGCCCTGGTACACGGTGTCTCGGCGCCCGGCCTGTCGTCGCGGCCCTTCTTCAACCGTTACACGGAGGACGCCGTCGATCTTTGCGACATGCTCTCTTCGTTCAGCCCGCAGGCTAAGGCAACCCTGCACGAGCTGTGCCGTGTTATGGGGTTACCAGGCAAGCCCGATGGGATCAGTGGCGGGGATGTGGATAAGTACTACCGTGAAGGCCGCATTCGGGAGATCGCAGAGTACTGCGAAACCGACGTAGTCAACACCTACCGCATCTGGCTCCGGTACGAGCTGTTCCGAGGGCGCCTCTCGGAATTTGGATATCAGGCGAGCGAGGCATGTCTGGTCGAATTCATCAAAACACGGAGCAACACCAAGCCTCGCCTTGCCGACTTGGCGTGAGTTGCTGCAGATAGACGAATGGTGGAGACGTTGTTATATTTTCCTTATTTGGGAAAAGTATAGATCGATGAGATAGAGAGATTAAACCGGAATTACTTTGGACGGCTCAGCCGGGGCCTCAGACTGCGTTCCTTCAAGCCGGCAACATCTACGAAGTTCTCTACGGTGGCGCCCGAGCCGGCGGCAAAAGCTTTTCCATGTTGCTCGACTGGATGCGCCATGCGCAGGCGTATGGACGAGAAGCGAATGGGCTCATTCTGAGAAAGGAGCTTATCCAACTCAAGGACCTGATCAAGGAATCGATCCGAGTTTACACGCCGCTCGGGTGGCGGTGGCGAGAGAGCCCCAAGACATGGACCACGCCTGAAGGCGCAGTTCTAACCTTTGCTTATCTCGAATCCGACCAGGATGCAGAAAAATACCAGGGCTGGAATCTGACGTGGATCGGCGTCGAGGAGCTGACGACGTTTGGCCGCCCTGAACCACTTTTCAGGCTCATGGCCACTCTTCGCTCGCCCAACCCCGATCTGAAAGTCTGCTTTCGTGCCACGGCAAATCCGGGCGGGCCGGGCACAACGTGGGTCAAGCGACGGTACATCGATCCCGCCCCCCTGGGCTACAAGATCATCACCGACCTGGAAACCGGGCTGCAGAGGTGCTTCATTCCGGCGCGAGCCGCGGACAACAAGTATATTTCGAGCGACTATCTGGATCAATCAAGCTTGCGGCCCCCAATCAGGGTGTCCTACGGGGTTGGCTTTACGGTGACTGGAACATCGCTGAAGGGGCCTATTTCGATGAATTCGACACCGCGAAACATGTCGTGCCGCAATTTAGGATTCCCGGTCATTGGCCCCGCTTCATGGCGTTTGATCCAGGCTCATCTGATCCTGCGGCAGCGCTATGGGCGGCCATCGTGCCCGATGACCACGATGTCTGGGGATCAGGATCAAGGGAATACAGGCCCGGCCTGCCAAGGGAAGCTCTGGTAGTCTACCGGGAGCTTTACTTCGCCAAGGAGGTTGATGGGGGGCATGTCAACGTCGGCTTGAAGTGGCCGGTAGAGCGAGTTGCAGAAGAGATATGCAAGGCGGAGCGGTACCAAGCCGTCAGGGGAGTTAAGTATCTGGAGCCGTTAGATGAAAACCATCGCCCCAGGATATACCGCCGCGTAGCTGATCCATTCCTGTTTCATGAGGATGGTGGGCCCTCAATGGCGGAGCGGATGGCGCGGGCGACCGACTACCAGCTCAGCTTTTCCAGGGCCGACAACAAACGGGTGCCAGGTAAAGGCCGGATGGGCGGCTGGAATATGGTCCGGCACCGGTTGCAAGGGAAGAACGGCCGTCCAATGCTGTACATTATGCAGAATTGCGTTGATTTGATCCGTACCTTCCCTATGGCGCAGATTGATGAAGCGAAACCCGAAGACGTAGCGGAAGGAGAGGATCACCTAATCGACTGCTGCCGGTACATCTGCATGGCGCGGCCTTACGTGCCTTCTCACCTTTATGAAAAAAGCGACTCCCAATTTCCACCGCCAAGATCGAATGGCGTCTGGGTTACCCCGCCTCCACTTGAAGACGGACCGGATAAGCCATCCTCGCTTTATCGCAGAATTAGCATGGTCTAACTTGCCGCTGCTGCTCGTCTGCGCCACGCTGCTCCGTCTTACTGAATTGATTCGCAAGTAGGAGGAACGACGATGGCGCTCAAAGCTATGTCAATCAGCAAACTGCAAGACCTGAAGAGCAAGGTCGAGGTAGAAATCAGCGAAAGAGTGAGGGCGCGTCGCCAGGAACTCGAGGCGGAGTTGTCAAAACTACACGGCTACAGCGGGGGAGCGCGTGCAGGAAAGCCAGCGGGGCGCGGGCGTCGTGGTCCGAGGGGTTCGGTGGCCCCCAAATACCGAAACCCGGAGAACACAGCCGAGACGTGGGCCGGTCGCGGCCTAAAGCCAAGGTGGCTGACTGCTGCGATCAAGGGTGGCAAGAAATTAGACGACTTTGCCATCGAAGGCGCGCCCGGTGCCAAGGCGACAAAGATTGCCCGTAAAAACTAGAGTGTCGGGTTCTCCTGCAGAGCCGAGAACCTCCCGTGCGTGACACAGGGGGCAACTCTCCCTCGCTTTGGAGTCACCGCCGACGAAGCGCCTCAAGGCGGGCCTGCGGCGGCCGTACATGCGGGTATGGGTTGTTGGCGCCCCCGGGTAACCCCTCCGCGCAAGGCGCCTGAGCGGCCCGCGTAGGGGCGTCTTGTTGAAGACGACGGCAGGATATTAATCGCTCAACATATTGTAATTCGTCCGGACAGATAACTTATAGCAAAAAGAAGCTAGAGGAAGGCGTCTCTGATTATTGTGTAATGGTAGCGATTATCCATCTGAAAAATGTGGAAAATAAAAATAGTCTGTTGCTCCTCTCGAAAGTCGTTCAACCGCGGCTTAGAGCATCAGCCGATGCCGTGCTGAGGCATTTCGAAGGAGTAGTAGCAATGATTATCATCGCTGAAGACAAGGTCATGGCCGCCGGGGAGCGTGAGACGGGCCAGCAGACAGAACATACAGGTGAGCAGGTCACCGCTGAAAAAGGGCCGGGTGGAGGCATCAGCGCCGATGGGGGTAGAAAAAGCCGAAAAGCAGCCTCGAAAGACAAGGCCAGGGTTGGCAGCGCCGCCGGCGACGCTAAAGCGCACCCCGTGCTCGCTCAGGTCGATGGTACGGCTGGGGACAAGCAGGCCGTCGAACCGGAGCAAGGTAAGCGACGCAATACGGATGATGACGTGTTGGCTGCGTACTCGAAATCTTGGTGCATGGCCGGCTACCTCCGGTCCGGTACCGGCTCGCGCTCATATTCTGACCGCACGGGCGTTGGGCATGGGTGCTGGCACCAAGCGAGAATTAGCCGTAGCAGCCTACCTGCGTGACCAAGCAAGCCAATACACGCTGGTACAGGTGGCGGAGGCGCTCAGGGCTGTGCTTGGAGGCGAATTCAACGTCCAACGAAACGTGGTCAATGGCCTCCATGCGGGTGGCTTGGTTAAGATCAGCAAGATCACGACAGAAGGTATTGGCACCTCATTCCGCCTTGAACTGACCCACCAGGGGGAAGAAAAGGTCAAAGCGTGGTTGGCTGAACGCTCGGAAGGGGTGCCGCGGAGCAGCACGTGAGGCCGGGCAACTTTGAATGCAAGGGGCGCAGTACCTGTCAGCCCGGGGCCTGGACACAGAGACGGCGCGGTCAATTAGACGGAGCACCCGCCCGTCATCTGCGCTCAATCAGAATGGTTACCGGTCTCCAGGCACACGGTCGGCGGCCGCGCCGCTTACTCCCGCGGTAGCGGCAGCCCGAGGTAAGGTACTCAGTTCCACTCTCTGGACAGCGTGAAGGTTGCTGGCCTTGCAAATGGAAAGTTTGATGGTAACATTTTGCCTTTGTCGATAGGGCGCGAATTTATTTCAGATGCCCAGATACGACGGCAGTCTCAACAGGAGGATGACAGTGCCTGAAATCTACCCAAAGATTACCCGTGCCAACCTAAAACGAAGCGCCCGGATGACATCGGAAGGCAAGGGGCGAGCTCCGCTACCTGGGGTAAAAACCGATGCCAAGCACGCCAATGCGGTCGACAAATGCGGCCATGAGGCCAATCGCGAACTCGCTAAATTAATCGAAATGGCAATGCATTCGGTTAAGAAGGGCGACAAGCGCGGGCAACATTTCGTTTTGGGTTGGCGGCTCTATCCGAACAAAAACCACGCCCGTTGGAAAAGCAGGGATGTGCATTCCTGCGGGTGCGGGTGTGGCTGCAGTGCTTGATAGCAAGATGTTTCATACTAACAAAATAGGCGATCAATCAAACAGACATAGGGTGCCACATGGATAGGGGAAACCGAAGGGACTTTATCAAAGCCTCTGCTGCAATCGGGCTGATAGCAGGGGCGTCGGACGCATCGGCTCAACCGGCTCAACCGCAGCCTGGGCAACAGTTTTTGGCCGGGCGAAACAATCCTCTAAAGATAGGTTTTCTCCACAGTTCAAATTTGGAATCTGCTCTCGAAGAACAGTTCCTTTTAGGGCTTCGTAATAGTAACAAGTTCGAAGGTGATCCTAAACAGCCGATTGATGACACAAAAATAACGCGAGTGAAGATCAAAAAAGAATCCATAGTGGAAACTATGGTCCGGCAAGCGATAATGATGAATTAAATTCGTACGCCAAAGAAGCACGCAGGTACTGCTTTGATAATCGCGACAGGAGGGCTGGTCGCGGCTTTATCGGCAGTTAACGCCAAAAACGATACGACAAAAATGTTTGCAGTTATAGGTCGCAACGATGGCACCGTAAGTGGTCGTGCCGTTATTTGGAATTTAGATAGTGTTGCGCAGAATCAAAAACGCATTAATCGGTTGATAGCAAAGTTTCCGTCTCAAATCACAAAGCCAAAGGACGTTTGGCTCCTATATAACCTCAACTCTAACATGGGTTCAGCAGAAGCCGATGATTTTATGAATAATTTAAATGGTGGAGGTGCCGTAAATACTGCCAATGGAGCACACAACGACGATACTGATTTTATCTCCGCGATTAAAAGCTGCGTTGATCAAGGCGCTAAAGGTATTATAGTAAGCGCAGACCCGTTCCTCTTTAGTAAGCGCGGTCTCATCATTACCGAAGCCAATACGTACCAATCCCAAGGTTTAAAGATGTGTTATCCGAACACTGAATTTTATAATTCAGCAAACAATGATACTACTAGTACAAGCGTTGGACCAACATTAGCAGATGTTTACAAAGACCTTGGCGTTCAAGCTGCAACTTACCTCAATGATAATAGCGCAATAATCACTCCTGGGCAGATCTCACAGCTGACAGACGGTAAGTGATCGAGAGGGGCATGTCCGCTAGAGGTTTTGGCTGTGTAAAAACTTACAAGCTCTTTTGCGAAGTAGAATGTTCGTCCGCCACAAGGCTTTCCAACTGATGTTTTCTTTAGAAGCCCCATTCGTCAGGTGCGGACATCTGCATCAAAGTCGACCTTTGCTAAGCCTTCCAAGACCCCCCAATAAGGCTTTCAAGACCCTTCCGAGACGTTCCAAGACGCTGTTCGTCCCGCCCTTATACCCCCTAGTCTAGCCCGGAAGGCGGGCTTGGATGCCTGGAAGCTTCCAGCCCGGCGGAAGACAGAACAGGAGGAAGACTAACTATAGCAGGGCTGCTCCCCTTGGAGGCAGCCCCGCGCACCCACAAGCCGCCGCAGCTTTTCCCGCCGACTTCGCGCGCCCACGGGCGCGGCTGTGGCATCGTCCTCGATGAGAGTTCGGGCGGCCGCTCAACGCGCCGAGATTGGCGACTAGACTATGACCGTGAGCCGAAAAAGCATAATAGTTTCAGTAGGGTGCAATGGCTGTAGCGGACCTCCGCTACCAAGGTCCCTATGTCCGGCCTCGAGACATAGGTGGCGGGTCGTACCTGAGACAACCGCCCCTGAGACTTGGGTGACCGACGAAGGGCGCCAGGCTTCCCTTCGTGAAAGCCCTTGCACACGAGCCGTCACTGCCGCCGAGCGCGCGAGGTGGCGCGCGCTGCGTCGTATGCTTTGACCGGTCCACCACCCGCAAAAGTCGACCCGCAGGAGTGACCCGCACGCGCCGACCGTCCACCCCGCCGCGCCTCATCCGCGCGAGGCGAGGACCTGACGTATGACTTCGCTCCGCTGCGTCTTGCCGTTCGCGTTCTTCGGCAATTCTTTGAGGAAGAAGACCTCGTGCGGCAGCTTGAAGGGCGCGATCTTGCCCTTGAGAGCCTCCGTGATCCCTGCTTTCCAGCCGCGCCCGCCGCCGCCGGTCGCGATGGTGGGATCGTCGACCGGCGGCGCGCTCAACGTGAGAGCGAGCACCGAGCTATGTTATGGTGTCCTCGAAGACAACCTTCTGTTGTTCGTCCAGTATCCTAATAGACTGACTTACGTGATCGTTTGAGAGATCTATCTTTAGGCTCTCGAACCAACGGCCGCTATCGGTCTCAATGATGATGAAATACGCGCCGGGATCGAGCGGCCATGGCGTTGTGGTTGTAAGTCCGCGATCGAGCATGGTGACGGGCATCACGCCGGCACCCCGCATGGGCTTGTCTGTCGTTAGGGCAGTGAATGTAAACTTCACATTGTGCATGCGCGTCGTTACCGACCGATTGGAAACGGCCGCCGTGAGCGCAATTAGCCCATTTTGATAGTGCTGAGGTACAGCATAAATCAAACATAGCTCGACCCCCTTCGAAGCAAACCCGATTTTCCGGTCGAGTATGAATGCCCCGACGAACCCGATCGCGCCGCCGATCACAAGCATGGCCATGCCGAACCAGACTAAGATCGCACCCAAGCTGTGGCCCCTATCTCTGAGGTGGAAGCCGATCAATGCGGCAATCGCTAAAACACCAAGCACAATGCAAGCCGACGCTATCCCGACCAAAAGCAATCCAGTCGTCAAAGCAAACGCACCGGCCGTTATCAGGCCGAGCAGCCCGATAGCGGTTCCGATCTTGCCTTCCGTGCTCATTCCGGTTCCTGGGTCGTCTGCAGGCCGCGCGCCGGGTCGACTGCTAATCTGCGAAATTCTGATTCGGCCCGGGGCAGACGGACCAAACCCATTGACTGATCGGCGCGTCTACCGCGGGCGCGAGAAAGAAACAAAAGCCGGTCCGGTGAGTGCTTCCAAAGGTCTCGTAAATGAAGCATCCGTGATAGCCTAACAATCGCCTTTTGCGGACGAGGTCATCTGTGACGGTCCTGATCGCTTCACCGTCACGTGCCGTAGATGGCTTTTCGTCTCCAGCAAGTGGCCAGATAGCGCCGATGCCAGTGGCAAAATCCACCTTGCTGCAGGTTCCATTGATGGGGATATTGAGTGCCCCGGCGCTCATGACTTCAGTCGGGCTGTTCAAGCCATCGATCCAAAAGGATTCTTGAAACTTGCGTGCAGCCAAGGCCGGCTCCCTCCCGATATTGCTGTATGGCACGGCGAGCGCAAATTGATCTCCAACCTTCTCGGGTTTGCCGATGAAGCCGGCCGTCTTGACGGCAATCCAGGCTCTGTTCGCTTCGATCGTAGCCACTCGCGCTTCCTTCAGGCTCATGGCCACAAAATACAACCCGCCAAGGGCAATTAGCGCGGCGCTTAAGGTTATCCAGTTGAGCCACTTTGAGATGTGCAGTTGGCCCTGCCAGAAAGTTCGCTCCGCGACGCGATGTTGTTCTTCGGGGTCATCCGAGAGCGGTGCGGCGGGAGCGACGGACTGGGTGCTTATGTGAGTAACAGCGGCCGGGTTTGGGGGTTGCTGGCGCGCCTTTAGTTGTCGCTGCGTCGGCCGCGCTCTTTTGGTTTTTTGTCTCATTCCACAGTCTCGCAATGCGCGGGCCATGTTGCAACGTTAGCGTCCTCCGGGCTCCGCCGCCGGCCAATCCTGAAATCACTCCGAGGTTTGTTATGCTGCTCGCCGCTGTTCGTTGGCGTGGACGCTCGGCGCTGCGCCGGCTCCCGGGCCGGGGTCGCCCGTCCATCATCGTTCCGTCGCACACCGCGCACCGTGCCGCTACCCGCGCCTAGACTAGTACCCACTATCGCTGGAATGTAAGTCGTGATTCAAGGTCGGGATGATTCCCGATGCAAGAGAAGTCCGGCTTTCGCGGAAAGATCGCAGGGTGCTGGAAGCTCGTTGCCGGTCGCCTGTGACGTTGCAGCGCGATTTGAAGCGAGCCCGGATCGTATTGCTGGCAGTGGCCGGTCGCGGCACTCGCTCGATCGCCAAGGAAGTCGGCGTGTAGCCTCGGATCGTCAGCCTTTGGCGGCATCGATTTGCCGATGAAGGTCTTGAAGGGCTGAAGACAAGCTTCGGCCCGGCAAGGAGCCAGTCTACACGAAGGCGACAGCCAAACGGATTTCGGGGCTGCTGGACCGTGTCCGGCCTCGAGACATAGGTGACGGATCGTTTCCTGAGGCATGGGTGACAGACGTCGCTGCCGACAAGGGCGGCGGGTTGCCGTTAGTGAAGGCCCTTGCGCGGGCAGACGCGCCGTCACGGCCGCCGACCGCGCCCCGAGGCGCGCACGGCGTCGTATGCGGTCTCACCACCCGCAAGCACCGCCTGCGGGAACCGACCGCACGCGCCTGCCGGCAGCCTCATCCGCGTGAGGCGAGGACCTGACGTATGACTTCGCTCCGCTGCGTCTTGCCGTTCGCGTTCTTCGGCAATTCTTTGAGGAAGAAGACCTCGTGCGGCAGCTTGAAGGGCGCGATCTTGCCCTTGAGAGCCTCCGTGATCCCCTGCTTTCCAGTCGCGGCCGCCGCCGGGCCTGAGCGGAGCACGATGGCTGCTCCGATCTGATTTCCGATCTCGGTGTCCGAGATGCCGAATACGCAGGCTTCCGCGACCGTGCCGAGTTGCAGCAGCGCGTCCTCCAGCTCCCGCGGAACGATCAGAACGCCCTTGCTCTTGAAGCAGTCGTCGGCGCGGCCGAAAATCGTGACATAGCCGGCCTCGTCGATCGTTGCGAGGTCGTTGGTCAGAAACCAGCCGGCGCGCTTGGTGGCATCGGTCTGTTGCCTGTCTCCGAGATATTCCAGGAAAAACCCGGGATAGTCGTCCTGGAACGCGAGCCGTCCCGATGACCCGGGGGCCTGCGGCACCAGATCATCGTCCAGAATCGCCGGCTTCGCCCCCCAGGAGACGCCGACGGTGCCGGATTTTTCCGGCGTGCCGGGGCCGTGGCCCAGCACCATCTGGGCCTCGGAGACACCGAAGTGCTCCCACACCGGACATTTGAAGCGGCGTTCCCATTCCTCGCGGACGGCGGCTTCGAGCGGTTCGCCGGTCGCGTTCACCCCCCGCAGCGACGACAGGTCGAAGCGGTCTTCGATGCCGGGCTGGCTGAGGATTCGCCGATATAGCGTCGCGACGCTGTAGAGCAGGGTAACGCCATCGCGCGCGATGGTGGAGAGAATGCGTTCCGGGCTGGCGCGCTCGTCCATGATCGACGCCGCGATGCCGTTCCGCAGCGGAAACAGCACATTGTGCCCGAGCGCGCTGATGAAGCTCCACTCGCCGGTGGCGAGCGCGACGTCGTTCGCCTGAGGCGGAATCCGGGCGCGATTGCTGTCGCCGAGCGCATTCAGCCAGCGATGCGCGTGCACGATGCCTTTGGGCCGGCCTGTGGTGCCCGACGTGAAGACGATCATGGCAGGCTCGTCCGGCCGCGCCTCGAGGGCTGGCGGGATCGTCGTGAGATCGTCCACCACCGGGGTCCCGTCCGGCCGGTAAAGCTGAGCGAGGTCGGCGCCGATGTACCACGCGTCGCCCGCCAACGCCTCGGCGAGCGGATCGGGGCTGGAGCGGGCGAACAGGATGCCCCGCGGCCGCGTCAGCCCGACGATGTAGGCGAGCTCGCTCTGCCCGAACTGCGAATTCTGCAGGACCGGAATTCCGCCGAGCCAAACGACGGCCAGAAAGCTCGCCGCGAACTCCACCGAATTGGTCATCCGGATCAGAATCTTGTCGCCGGGCTTCAGTCCCAGCCGCACCAGGCCATTGGCGAACGCAAACACCGTCTGTTGGAATCGCGCGTTCGAAACCGCGCCCTGCGCCGTCAGAAAAGCGGGCTTCTCCCCGTGTCCCGGCTCGACGCCGGGCGCCAGAGCGATTGCGGCGAGGTTCATCGATCGTCGCTCCGGTTGCCATAGTGCGGCCCCGTGTAGACCGGTCGGCGCTTGTTGAGGAAAGCGTCGATTCCTTCACGGCAATCCCCGGAGCGCGTGATCTCCATGACGGCCTCGAGCTCGGCGCGGGCGCCTTCCTCGCTTTTGTTATGGTCCCAGTACCGGCGGACCAGGGACTTCGCGTGCCGAACCGAGAGGAAGGGGGCCGATGCGATGCGGCCCGCGATGGCCATCACCTCGTCCATCAGCGTGTCGTGCGGGTACACGCGCTCGACCAGCCGGATGCGGGCGGCCTCTTCGGCGGAGATGATCTCGCCCGTCAGGATCATCTCCATGGCGCGGCCGATCCCGACGATCTTCGGAAGGTTGCGCGCGCCGCCCGATTCGGGAACGAAGCCGGCGGGCACCGCCACTTCCCCGAGTTTCGCGCGATCCGACGCATAGCGCATGTCGCACGCCGTCGCGAGCTCCAGGCCGATGCCGACCGCGGGACCGTTGATCGCCGCGATCGTCACCGGTTTCAGCTCTTCGATCTTGCGAATGACCCGCTGAATCACGACGTGACGCAGATCGTTGAAGAAGTAGTTCGCGAGCAGCCGATAGGCGCCGAAGTTGCCGAAATCGTGCTTCTCGTCCGAAGCGCCGAGGGGGCCCGACTCGCTGCGCAGGTCACCACCGGCGCTGAAGCCGCGGCCTTCGCCGGTCACGATGATGACCCGCAGCCGATCGTCCCGATGGATCTGGTCGAGCAGCATGTCGAGCTCGACGCGCATCTGAACATCGATCGCGTTGAGCGCATCCGGCCGGCGGAGCGTTATGCAGCCGATCGTATGCTCATCGGGCCGTTGCGGATTGGCGCGCACCTCCCAACTGATCGCCTCGAACTCGAACATCCTCGTCAACCTCCCAGAGCTGAACCTGCCTCGATGGGCCTGGAATGCAGGCCGGCCGGACTGTGTTGGCGCGCAGCACCCGGCGTCAACTGCTTCGCCAAGTCCGGTCGCATGCTTGTGCCTTACGTGCGAAAACGACCGGCGCTACCGGGTACGCTTGTCGCCCCGGGCCGGCGGCTGCTTCTCACCTTTTGGCCGATTCGCGGGTTCGTAATCCGGCTCGTCGTCCAAGGTGCGCAACTCGGTGTTCATGCCGACGTCGGAACGCCGGCGCTGGAGACACCATTCCCCCGTCTGCCAATACTCGGAGCGCACGGCAAGCTGAGCTTGCCGCTCGAGGTGCTCGTTCCATTCCCCGAGATCGTAGCCGAACCATGGAGCTTCCGGGCGCAGCTTGGGCAGACCGATCTCCTCCCAGATCGCCTTGGCGTTCTCCATGTATTCGCGCTTCGGCAGGGCGACGGGCGGAAACGTCTCCTTCAGCGTGGCGTCGATCAGGACGGCGGAGTCCTCGTTGTCGTAGAGGCTGCGGGGGCCGTGCCCTTCATCCTTGTGCTCGAGGAGCTTGACGTCGCGATGGGGCTTGCAACGGAAACACATGGCCCAGAATGTCGCATCCGCATTGTCGGGGTCGATGTCGTCATTGACGGCAACGACCCATTTGCCTTCGGCGCGCCGAAAGGACGCGATGCCATAGAGCGATCGCCAGATCTCCGTGCGCGGCATGTCGCGCTCGACGACGACGACGATCAACCGCTGCAGCGCGGTCAGCGGCTCATGCGTCACCACCCTCTTGATGCCCTGAATGCCGAGGTTGGTCCGCAGGTGAAGCATCTGGGCAGCCTCATAGGCGGGGCGCTTGATGCAGCTCGATTCGGACGGCGTGACCTGGCTGATCCAGGACGTGAGGACCGCATTCTTGCGCCGTGTGATCGCCGTGACTTCGAGCACGCCATTGTATTCCTGAAGGTTCACGTGGCCGTGGCTTTCGCCGAACGGCGCTTCGGGTTCGAGGAATTCGGTCGAGACGAAACCTTCCACGACGATTTCCAATTCCGCCGGAACGAGCAGGTCGACCGTCTTGCAGCGGACCACGTTGATGGGGCCGCCCACCAGTCCGCCGGCGATATCGAGCTCGTCGTAGATCTCGGGCACCTTCTGCACGGACGTATACGACACGACGGGAGGGGCGCCGAGAACGACGGCACAAGGCATCGGTTTACCCATGGCCTTGTATTTCAGCCAGTGCATATACCCGCCGGACCGCAGCTCGATCGACGGGTTCATGCCCATGCGATCCGGGGCCTTGATCATCCCGCGATAGGTGCCCAGGTTTTGGACGCCGGTGTCCGGATCGACCGTGATGAAGTGGCTGGAAGTCGTATAGGGCGCGTTGTCCCACCCCGGGGTGGAAATCGGCACCGGAATATCGTCCAGGCCGTGGCCGCTTCTCAGATCCTTTCCGGTGTAGACGATCTCCTGGCACGGGGCGTTCTCGACCGGGCGCGACTTCACCGGGTTGGCGAAGGCCCTGATCCAGGTGTCGCGGACCTCCTCGACCTTGCAGCCCATGCCCATGGAATAAATCTGATTATTTCCGGCGAGGCCGCAGACCAGGACGGGAATGTCGAATTTGCGTCCTTTGCTGTCGGTCAGATTCGTGAAGAGGAAGGCCTTGCGGTCCTCGGGCGCAATGCCGCCGCGAAACTGCCAGCGCACCAGCGGATGCATCTCGGTGTCTTTGTTGATCGGGCGATCAATCTCGATGAGCAGTCCGGCCGCGCGAAGCGCTTCGATGTGTTCGTGAAGGTCGGAGTAAGCGCGTTCTCCCGCCATTTTCGCCTCCATGGTCCTGGTGCCCTGCGTCATCGCTACTCGATCCCTCCTGCGTGAAAAGGCGGCTGCATCGGCAGTCCCCTCGGTTATTTCTTGTCATCGCGAAGAATTGCCGCCCACTTCGTGACTTCATCCTGAAGAAACCGGCCCGCATAGTCCGGGCCGGTCTCGGCCGGGCGGACGACACCGATCTGATCGAGCCGCGCTTGCGTGGCGGGGTCGGCCAGCACGACCTTGATCGCATTGTGAAGCGTGTCGATGATCTCGGTCGGCGTCCCCTTCGGAGCCAGAAGGATGGTGGGCGTGCCCGACGCGAAGCCATGGAGCCCGAGCTCATTGAAGGTCGGCACCTCCGAAAAAGCACTCGACCGGGCCAGCGCCGTGATGCCGACGGGCCGGATGTCGGGGCTCTTCAGGATGTCGCTGCCGACGGCAGTGAACGTCATTCCGATGCGGCCTGTGATCAGGTCCGTCAGCACGGCGGGCGTGGTCTTGTAGGTGATGTTGACGAGCTGCACGTCGGAAAGCTTCTTGAAGAGCTCCATTGCGAGATAGCTTCCGGTGCCCCGCCCGTTGCTCCCGGAGCTGACCCGATCCGGGTTCGCCTTGAGGTAGGCGATGAGCGACGAAAGGTCGTTGCCGGGGATGGATTTGTGGACAAACAGGACGAGCGGCGTGTCGCCGATCACGGAGATCGGCGCCAACTCCTTGATCACGTCGATATTCAGGTTCGGATAGAGCGCTGGGACGACGCTGATGCCCGCGCCGGCGAGCAAGAGCGTGTAGCCGTCCGGTTCGGCACGCGACACCGTCCTGATCGCGACCGTCGATCCCGCGGTGGGCATGTTTTCGACGACGACCGGTTTTCCCAACTTCGCCGCCAAGCGCTCCGCGACGATCCGGGCCGTGATGTCGACGATGCCGCCGGCGCCCGAGCCGCAGACGATCGTCACCGCCCGCTCGGGATAAGGCGTAGACGCAGAGGCGTAGGACACTGTGCAGGCCGATGCGACGCACGCCAATGCAGCGCAAGCCAATGCCGCGATGACGCCGCGGAAGTAATGGCGCCCGTTGGAGCGCGTGGATGTATGGCCTGCCGTCTTCATGTGTCAGTCTCCTGGATCGTGCAATCCGACGACCGCAAAAAGGCAATCGACATGCCAAAGGTTCTTGCAGACGAGCCGCTGCCGGCTGGTGGTCGCGTGGTTCCAATTCCATTCATGCCGTGGGCATGCGTCGCAGCGAACGCACGATCTGACTCACATCCATTTGCGCCAGCCGCGGCTGCAGGCGCTTGCGGCTGGCGATCAATAGAGCGCGGGCCTGCCGCTCTTTGACCTTCGTGAAGCGCGGCAACGACATCGTCACATTCAGCACGCCCAAGAGCTCCCGCCTTGCGTTGAGCAGAGGCACGGCCACGGCGCCGAGATTGGGCTTGCGTTCGCCACGCGATGCGACCCATCCACGCCGTCGGATCTGGAGGTCCGCCGCGTCGAATGCACCTGTGCCATACGCCTTGAAGATTCGGCCGGTCGCACCGACGATCAATGTGTGACGGCCGCCCTCGACCAGCGAATGGCGAACAGAGCCTGGTGACGCCTCCCGGAAAAGGCAAACACGGTGTCTCCCCTGGCGGACATAGAAGGACACCGTCTCCTCCGTCTCGTCCGTCAGCGCCTTCATCACCGGACGCACGATGGATTCGAGTTCTTCGGCCACCCGCGCGAGCTCGCCGAGCCGGCGAAGCTCGCTGCCGAGGGCAAACCGCCCGCTCGCGTCGCGTTGAAGATAACCGCCTTTCTGCAGCGACGTCGCGAGCCTGAGAATCGTGCTTTTGTAGAGCCGCGATCGTTGCGCCAGCTGCGCCAGAGTCAAAGTCTCGCCCGCAGCGTCGAAACACCCGAGCAACCTCAGTGCCCGTTCAACGGCCTCGACGCCTCTTGGCGAGTCCTTCATGATCCGCCTTCCCAAGTGCAGAAATCTTAGCGCTGCGCAGATGGAGGTAAAACAGGCTTGCGTTCTGTCTGTCAGAACGGGATGGCAAAAACACCCTGTCGGCGCGCCTCAAGTCGCAAGATGTCTCGAGGACTCGGTTTCAGGCGCGGTTCAGGTCGCGACGGCCCGGCCTTGCGAAATGGACGGCTTTCGCCAGCGGAACATGCAGGTTTCGAGCGGATAGAAGATCACCAGCTCGATGGCGATCATGACGCCGATGACCGCGAGGCTCCAGGCAAAGACCTCCGCCGTATGCAGCAGATCGATCGCCTGCTTCAGCCGAAAGCCGACGCCCGACGGCGAGCCCAGCGCTTCCGCGACCAGGCCGACCCGCCATCCAAATCCAAGACCGAGCCGGACGCCGGCGAAAAGCACCGGCAGGATGGAGGGCAGCAGGATTTTTATTCCAACCGCGGCCGGTCCAAAACCCATGGAGCGCGCGAGTTGAACGAGGTCGGGGTCGACCGCTTTTATTCCGTCACGGGCGTTGACCGAGATCAGAGGCAGCGCCGTCATGACGACCACGAACACGGTGGCGCTGTCGCTCAGTCCGAACCATAGCAGACCGAATACGGCCCAAATGGCAGATGAGGTGGCGGCGATGGCCGGCAGGGAGGCGCCGAACATCAGCTCGACGGCGCGGGACGATCCGAGAAGAACACCGAACGGAAGTCCGATAGAAAGGCCGATCAGAACCCCGAGACCCACGCGCCGCAGCGACACGGCGAGCTCCCGCCACAGGTCGCCGTCTCGCGCCAGCTGGGCGAGTGCATCGAGTGTTGCCGCGGGACTGGGCATCACCAGCGCGTCGACCCGCGCGGCGCCGATCTGCCATGCCACAAGCACGATGGCAGGAAAGACGATCCAGCTCCAATAACGTATCGGCATGCGGCCCGGTCCTAGGTCAGGCGCGTCACCGCATCGCGATATACGCCCTGATCGAAGAATGCAGGCTCGGCAACGGCCCCCAGCGTCTTCTCCTCGACAAACAGCCGTTCGGCCAGTTCGAGGCTGTGAACATCGGTGTCTTGGAACTTGCCATGGAAGCTGATCGACCAGGTGTCGGCGTAGGCCTTCGCCTCGTCGGGTTCGAGTCGCAAGGTCTTCGCCATCAGGTCGGCGACGGCGTCTCGATCCGCGGCGCCGGCGTTGATGCCGTCCATGATCGCGGCGACGAACGCGACGGCATCGGTTCGCCGGTCGTTCAAAATCTTCTCCCGAACGACCCCGAGGCCGAGCGGCGGGACCGCATCCGTCCCGGCGATCCGCTTCCATTCGCTGCGCTGATCGGCCAGCGACCGCAGGCCCAGACGTTTCTGGTATTGCACCCATGACACTTCGCGCAGCAACGCCGCCGCGACCTCGCCCTGGGCCACCAGCTGCAGCAGCCGCGCCTCGCCGCCTCCGACCGGGCGGTACGCGCTCTGCTCCAGCCCGAAATTCCGCGAAAGAAAGGCTTTGGTCAGCGCGGCCCCGGCGCTTCCTGCCGGCGCCATGCCGATGAGCTTGCCGCGCAAATCGGCGATCGACTTGATCTCGGGCGACTTTGTAACGAGTTGTCCGTCCGCCGTCTGCGTGAGGAGCACGATACGGATCGGGCGCTTTTTCGACGCCAGATCGAGCGCCCCCGCGCCGCTGACGCTGAACGCGGCGTCGATTTGGTCGGTCGCCAGCGCAAGCGTATTACCGTTCACATCCGCAAATCGAACGAGCTCATAGGCGAGCCCGTATTTTTCAAAGATCTTGCGGCTCTGAATGAGCTCGATGAGGGCCAGCTGAATGCCGGTCGCCCAATAGCCGATGCGCAGCGGAGGAGACCGCTGCGCCCGCGCCGACCGCGACTGCGCGACGGTCGCGGCAGCGGCCGCGCCCAATCGTAAGACGTCACGCCTCCGGATCGTCCGCGCGTGCGGCGCCTCCATGGGTGATCCAGACATCCAATCAACTCCGAAACCGTCGAGTTCTGAATGGCTTACTCGCTCAGGCTTGAAAGCAATTCCTGGACCATCAACGGGTTTTTCGGGTCGATGGGAATGTCCCGGAATGTCGCACCTGCCGTGCCGGCGAGAACGATCGCACGGTCGCCGACCCGCGCCGCTTCCACCACGTCATGGGTCACCATCAACGCGGAAAATCCGTAGTCGGACTTCAGCTTGAGAAGAAGTTGCTGCATCTCCACGCGCGTCGACGGATCGAGCTTCGCGAAAGGCTCGTCGAGCAGCAGCAGCGGGGCTCGCAGCGCCAGCGCACGCGCGAGGGCGACGCGCGAGCGCATGCCGCCGGAAAGCTGCCAGGGGTAGAGGTCGGCGGAGTCCGCGAGACCGACATGCGCCAGCGCCTCGCGCGCCGCGGATTTCCGGTTCTGCCGCTGGATTCCGATCCGCTCCAGCGACAGGCGGACATTGCCCTCCGCGGTGCGCCACGGAAGCAGACGATCCTCCTGGAAGACATAGGCGAACGGCGGAAAGCGTGCATCGCTGCGGGACGGAAAGGTGATCTCTCCGGCGGTCGGCACCGTAAAACCTGCGATGCAATTGAGAAAGGTCGTCTTGCCGGCGCCCGACCTTCCGAGAATGACGACCAATTCGCCATCGTCGAGACGCAGCGAAATATTCCGAAGGATCGTTCTGGTCGACATGTTGCCTTGAGACAATGCAACCGACAGTTCGCGCACCTCGAGCGCGGGCGGCAACGCCGATGACGACCGCGCCGGACCATCTTGGAGACCCGGACGGTCTTGAGTTACCGGACTCTCTTGAGGCCCCAAACCGTCTTGAGGTCCCAAACCGTTTTGGGGCGCCAAACCGTCTTGGGGTGATTGTGGTGCGGACGGCGCTGATCTCATGAAATGCGTGGCCTCTGAGCAGCTGTCGTTTGAACCGCGGGTCTCGCCGGGCCTTCGATCAGGCTCCCATCCGGTTGCCGATGCACCGCTCGGACGCGTCGTATGCCGTTGACGTGTCCGCCACGTCGCCCCCTGAGGCGTAAGGTCGCGACGCCGATCTCAGCATCCGCCGATCCCAGTGTTGCAACTCCGTCGACACATTCCCCTCGCGGTGTCATGCCTCGCAAGAGGGGGGCATGAGCCTCCAGTAACCCCTGTGCCATAGGTGGTGCTGGGACTGAGCCCGGATCGCAGTCCGGTGGTTACTGGACCGCCCGGTCCAGCGGGCGATGACAGCTAGGGATTCAAGTGTTGGAAACAGTAGCGCCACGCAAACGGAAGTAAAGCGGTCTTGCGTTCTGTCTGTCAGAACGGGATGGAAGCAACCTGATGAAACCGCGCCTCAAACCCTGTTTGACAGCCGTAGTGCGATCAATGCCGGACCCGTTGATCATGGCCCCGGCGAACCGGTCGGCCGGTTAGGTGGCCCATCACGCCGCTCGTGCCTCCGGCAGGTGCGGCTGTCAGGCTGGGCCGATCGGCAGGTCGGCGGAGAGATGCCGCGGGTCGATCCCGATCGGTGTGGCTTCGACCCGACGATAGACGTTGCGATAACCGGCCACGAGGCCCGGATCGAGCGCCAGCCGCGCGCGAAGTTCGGGTTCGATCGCGGTCCGCATGCGATCGGCGGCGTCGCACAGCATCGTCTCGTCGACGGTCGTCACGGCACCGTCGCGGACCGTCATCCGACCCGCAACCATGACGTGGCGCACCGCGCGCCCCGTCTCGCCGTAAACGAGCTGACGTACGGCGCTGTTGAGCGGTCGCCAGGACGGCTCGGCGAGATCGACGAAGACCAGGTTGGCGCGGAAGCCCGGTGCCACCCGGCCGACTTTGCCGTCGAGGCCGAGCGCCCGCGCGCCGCCCGTCGTCGCGGCGCGAAACGCGTGCGCGGCAGCGCCGTCCGCAGCCGCGCCCGCCTGGAGCGCCCAGGCGAGCGCGAACAGCTTCATGGCCTGGAACGGGCTCTGCACATCGCTGGCGCTGCTGTTGTCGCAGCCGAGGCCGATGGTCACGCCCGCCTCGCCATAGCGCGCCACCGGAGCGACGCCGTTGAGCAGCTTGAGGTTCGTTACCGGATTGCAGGCGAGCGAAACGCCGCGCGCCGCGAGCTCCGCTATTTCCGGCCTGGTGATCCAGACGCCGTGGGCGATGGTGAGGCGCGGGCCGGCAACACCGACGCTCGACAGTCTCCGCACCATCGAACCGCCGTCGAGGGTCTCGCGCGCGAGTACCGCCTCGGTCCGCGTCTCGTAGAGATGGGTAAAGATGCGCAGGTCGCGCGCGGCAGCGAGCGCGGCCGTCCAGGCCAAAAGTTCGTTGGAGCAGAGCTGCGGCTGGACGGGGCCGAGCGCCCAGGTCACGCCGTCCGCGGTCGGCGTGGCGAGGACCGCCAGCACACCGCGTCGGACCGCTGCCGGGTCCGGCGCCCGTCCCAGGGCGGACTGCATCCGCGGTGGGAATTCGGCGTCCGCGAACGGAATACTGGCCGTCGGTGCGAGATCGCTGAACTGCGGCGCGACGATCGCGTCGACGCCGAGTTGCGCATAGGCGTTCGCGACAGCCCGCGCATGGTCGAGGTCGAAGTCGACGAGCGTGACCATGTCCTGCAGCGTGGTGATTCCGTTGCGCAGGCACTCCGCACCGTGCAGCAGCGTCCGAATGCTCACCTCCTCGGTGCTGCGCGGCGACCAGTGGAACGGGAAGGCCGTCTGCCCCCACAGCTCGAGCGGAAGCTCTTCGAACAGGCCGCGGAGCAGGGTGTCGTGCGAATGGCAGTGCGCGTTCACGAAACCGGGCGCGACGAGCAGGCCGCCGGCGTCGAAGGTTTCCGCGTGAGAGGGCGCCGCCACGGCGGCCTCGCGCCCGACCGCGGCAATCCGTTCGTCCGTTATGAGGATATCGGCGACCGGCGGGCGGTGAAGCTCACCCTCCGGATCGAGCACGCGGGCGCCGGTGATGAGGATCGGTCTTCGCGCCATGGTCAAGCAGCGGTCTCGATGGCGCGGGTGCGCGCCGTGCTATCGGTCGGACGGCTCGGCGGCGCGCGGTTTCGGATTGGGGTCCATGTGACGGGCGAGGTCTTCCGCCGAGGCGGTGACGAGCCCCGCCAGCAGAAACGCATCGAACCGAACCGAGGTGTCGTTGCTGAGATCTTCGATGAGCAGGCGTGGATCGTTGCCGCGGCGGTCGATCGTCAGGCGGACCTGCGCGAACTCGTTCGAGATGATCCACGCGGCCGCGCCGCAGTCCGGTCCCGCCATGACGTTCCTCCGCACGCGCTCTCCATGCACCCCATCTAGATCAGGAACGGTGTGCTATCGAGCGCCTCGTTGTTCCTGAGCAGGTTGACCTTCTTGCGCCGGATGCGCCAGCCGTCCGGGTGCCGCGCCAGCGAGAACTCGCAGCGCGCCGAATGGACGGTCTGCCGGTGGCGGGCAAGTTCGACGACCAGCATCATGCTGTTGACCTCGATCCCACCGTTCGCTTCATCGGTCGAACCGAGCTCGACATTGGAGACGATGCGGTGGACCCGTGAGGCGGGGTCCTGGGCGTAGGCGTGCCCGGACCGCAGACGCTTTACCCGACGGGCCATCGCCGTCTTGTCGTCGTGGATGATGGATACATGGATGGTCGGATCGATGTCGGCGTGCCCGGCCGGCACCCAATAGCAGGCGTCCTCGGTGAACAGGTCGAGCCATTCCTCGAATTTCTGGGTGTCGAGGAGCCTCGCCTCCTTGTAGAGGAACTGTTCGATCTCGGCGCGATCGGCGTTCATGGTCTACTCCGCCGCCTGCGGCATGGCGACGGGCTCGACCATGTGCCGCTTCCAGTTCTGGTAGAGACCGCGGTGCTGGGTCTCGTCGGACATCGTCCCCGTCATGTAGCCGTGGCGCATCTCTTCGCGATCGAGCCCGCGGGAGAACACCAGCCATTCGACGGCGCCGCTCTGCAGCCCCTCCTGGGTGCGCTCGAAGATTTCCATGTCGTCGGTGAAGAAGGTGCCGGCGGCGCCGAACTCGAACTCCTGGTCGCGCATGCGCTGGATGTTGACCGCGTCCGGAACGCCTTCGAGCCGCACGACATTGGTGTAGATCTCGGTACGGTCGACGGCGACCGGGCGAATGGTTCGGATCTGGCTGCGCAGCACCACGAGGTTGGGGAAGATCACGAGGTTGAAGCCGCCGGACAGGCCGGCATCGACCGGCATGGGTCCCCAATCGGTGTGGTCGGTGACGCCATGGCCGTCCATGGCGATCACGCAGCCGCGGCCCTGCTGATAGATCTTCATCGCCTCCGGGGTCACGGCGCTCTGATGCAGCGCTCCGACATGATACGGATCGACCCCGTTCTCGATCTGGTACTTCCAGTTCCCCTTGTAGGCGCATTTCTGCATGCCCTTGAAGAGGGCGATCTTCCCGCTCGGCGACACCGTGGCATAGGCGTCGAGGAATTTCGTCACCCCGCCGAGGTGCTCCTCGAGGGTCGGGCCTTCCTCGGTCATGCAGCCGAAGATGAAGCCCTGATAGGTGGCGACGCGCGCCACTTTGGCGAGCCCCAGCTTCTCGCGGTCGAACGACGCGCCGTAGCCCTGCGGCATCGGCACCCCGATCAGCCGGCCGGAATTATCGTAGGTCCAGGCATGGTAGGGACAGCGGAAATGCCGGCTGTTGCCGGTTTCATGCTGGCAGACGACCGGGCCGCGGTGGCGGCAGCGGTTGATCAGGGCGGTCACCGTGCCGTCGGCGAGGCGGCTGACGATCACCGGATGGCGGCCGATATAGGTCGTCTTGTAGTCGCCGTGCTCTGGAATCTCCGCTTCATGGCCGATGAAGACCCAGGTGCGGCCGAAGATCCGCTCCATCTCGAGGTCGAAGATGGCTGGGTCGGTGTAGATGTCGCGGTGGACCGAATCGCTGCGAATGAGAATTCTCGATCGGACGCTGCAAGCGATGTCTCCTTTCAGGTCGATGGGCCGCGGTTCGCGATGAGCGAGACGAGCGACCGCAGGTCGGGTTCTTCCTCGAGATGGAGAACCCGCTCGATGATGGCTTCGACCCGCCGCGTTTCGAGAGGCCGCGCGGCGTGGCGGGCATTGGCTCTGAATTTGTCCGCCACGTGCGCCTCGTCGACCGGGCGCGACGGATGGCCATGTGGGCGGTCTATCCGCAGCGAGAAGGTGGCGCCGGACGTCGCCTGAATCTCGACCATGCCGGGTTCGAGGCCGCTCGGGTTGGCGAGCCTGGGGTCGAGCCGGTGCTCGATGCGCGCTGCCATCGAAAGCGTGGCGGGATCCGACCGGCCGTCGCGGCCGAAGTCGGCGAGGCCGACCCTTCCGTGCACGATCGCCGTGGCGACGATGAAGGGAATGCTGTTCATCGCCGCGGCGGCGCCGGGGGGCCGCCGTCGCATCTCTTCCGGCTCGCACATCACGCTCCCCCACGGGCCGACATGCAGGCGGACGCGCGCGATGCCGCTGGCTGCGAGGCCGTGCGCGGCCATGAGGCTCAGCGCCGCCTCGACGAAGGCGTGGCTGACCAGTGTGCCGGGCATCGTCTTGAAGCACCGTTCGAGCGACACGAAATGCTCGCCGAGCCCCTCGGTGAGCCTGTCGCGGTCGTAGCGGCCCTGGTAATAGGCGGCGAACAGCCCGGCCTCGCCGGCGAGTGGTTCGCCGCGCGCGAGCACGCCGTGACGCGCCATCAGGGCGCTGTTGACGCCGCCCTGATTGCTCAGGCCCGCATAGAGGCACTTCCCGACGCTCGCCGCCGCATGCACCACCATCTCCTCGGTGCCGGCCGCCTGCATGAGCGCGAGGCCGAACGCGCTCGCCATGTCGTCGGCGTCGAGACCGAGCAGGTTGCCGCAGGCGGCCGCCGCGCTGAAATAGCCGAACACCTGGGTCGACAGCATGCGCGGCAGGCCGCTGCCGGCATGGGCGGCAAGGGCGGCCGCAAGGCGCGACTGCACCTCGCAACCCACCGCAACGGCGGCGAGGAAAGCGCGCCCGCTGACCGGCACGTCGACGGTCTCGCTCACCGCGAGCACCCCCGGCACCACGCACACGGCGACGTGGATCTGCGGATGCTCGATGATGTCGTCGTAATCGAGCGCCCGGGCATGGACGGCATTGGCCAGCGCGGCCTGGGCGGCACCGAGCCGCGCCCCGGAAGACCACAGCGTCGCCCTGCCGCCGTCGGACTGTGTCGTTGCGAATGCGACGATCTCGTCGCAGCCTTCGCCGAGGCCCGAACCGGCGAGCGCGGTCCCGATCGTGTCCAGTACGGAGAGTCGCGTGTGGGCCGCGACCGCGGCGGGGAGGTCCTGATAGCGAAGGCCGGCGGCGAATCTCGACAGCGCGTCGGTCGGCCGGACGTCGGGCCGCATCGCGGTCGTTCGCGTGAGTTGACTTGCTTCCACGTTTTGCACGCCGCATGGGGAAGGCTTCGGCGCGCAGACCCGCCGCGGCAGGTCTCGCACCGAGCTTCGATCGGAACGACAGGCGAGCGCGGTGTTGCGCCTTCGCGGCAGAATTAAAAGGAGACTTCCGCGGCAGCAATTAGGATCGGCCGCCGCCTGAATCAGCTTTCCTGACGCAGGCTGCGCCGCGTGGTCGCCATAAGTGGTCGCCATGAGCTGCGGCTGAATCAGAAAACCTGAATCCAGCGGTCGGCGAACCTTGTTGAGGTGGACTCCCGCGCCTTATAGTCATCCTCATCGGCGGTTCGCGCGAACCCATGGCGCGGCGCGGCGGCAGCACGGTTCCCGACGGAAGCGAACGACATGAGCCCCATCCCAGCGCGCTACAACGGCATCGATCACGTCGTGCTTCGGGTCACCGACATCGAGCGGACCCTAGGCTTTTATAAGACCGTGCTCGGACTGACGGTCGAGCGCATCTTCGAGAAGATCGGTCTTTACCAGATCCGCTGCGGCGCCAACCTCATCGACATCTCTCCCCTCAAGCTCGGCGAGTCCCTCGCCGAGCCCGCGCAGCGGGGCATCGAACACCTCTGTCTCAGCATCGAGGCGGATCTCGACGAGGTTGAGGCGGCGCTCGCGGCGCATGGTGTCCCCATCGTAATGGGGCCGATGGAAGTCTACGGCGCGCGCGGCTTCGGCACCTCGGTCTACATCAGGGATCCTGACGGCTACGACATCGAGCTCAAGGTCGGCTATGCGCGGAACCCGGTCCGGTTTCCGGCCGCCAGTTGACCCCTTCGGTCGCCATGCCCACCACCAGCGGCTTCGTGCACAATGGCGACCTGCGCCTGCGCTACGTGGCGTGGGCGCCCGACGGCGAGGCCGCCGGGCGTGTTCCGACCGTCGTGCTGCTGCATGGGCTGCGCGCCTATGCCCATTGGTTCGACGAACTCACCGGCGCTGCACGTGACGATTTCCGGCTGATCGCGCTCGATCAGCGTGGGCGCGGCGGCAGCGCCTGGTCGCCGGACGGGGCCTACACCACCGACGCCTATGTCGCCGACCTCGAGCACCTCGTCGACCAGCTCGGCCTCGATCGCTTCGGCCTGGTGGGACATTCGATGGGTGGCACCAATGCGGTGAACTATGCCGCGCGTCATCCCGACCGCGTAAAAGCTCTGGTCATCGTCGACAGCGCACCGGAGCTCGACATGCGAGGTATTTCGCGCATTCGCGAGGAGATGGCGCGCACGCCGGCGGATTTCGCGGCGCGCGAAGACGCCTGGGCCTTCCTGCGGGGTCTCCATGTGCGGGCGTCCGAGACGAGCCTCACGACCCGCCTCGAATGGATGCTCAAGCCGGAGCCGGACGGCAGACTTTCGTGGCGGATCGACCCGGCGATCTTCACCCGGATGACGCCGGATCCGCCGCAGCGCACCTGGACCGCGCTCGCCCATATCCCGTGCCCCACGCTCGTCGTGCGAGCCGGAGAATCCGACCTCGTGACGCCCGAGGTCGTGTCGCGCATGCTGGCCGCGCTGCCGCGCGGCAGTGCCGTGGAGATCGCCGCCGCCGGGCACATGGTGCTGGAGGACAACCCCGCGGGATTTCAACGCCGCGGTCATCCCGTTCCTTAAGCAGGCGATGGCGGATTGAAGGCTTTGCGTTACGTGACGGGCGACAGGTTCGGTGTGATCCCCGGCATCACGACGAAGCCGTCGAGCTGTTTGACGCGATCGATCCAGCGCCACATCGCCGGATAGCGCTCGAGCGGCAGGCCGCCGTCGGCAGCGAGCGCGGCCGGCGGGAACACGGCGATGTCGGCGATCGTTGCATGCGCCCCGCCGGCCAGCCAATGGTGTCCGAGGATCTCGCCTTCGGCGAGGTGGTCGTCGAGCACGGTCAGCGCGGCGCCAGCGCGCGCAAACAGGCCCGGCGGATCATGGGGCACGCTGGTGACGCGGTTCATCCGCAGCAGCGAGACGGCGGCGAGATCGTGGCAGGCAAAGGCGAGCCACACGGCCACCTTGCCTGCCGTCGACGGATCGCGCGGCAGCCAGCGTCGCGCGACGTCGTAGCGAAGTGCCAGATAGGTGAGGATCGCTTGCGGATCGCGCAGCACGAGATCGTCGACCTGAAGCACCGGGATCCGGCCCAGCGGATTGATCGACAGGAATGCGGCGGTCTCGGTTTCCCGCCCCGGATGGAGGTTTATCTTGTGGGGCGTGTATTCGATACGCAGGATCGATAGCAGCAGACGGACCTTGTAGCAGTCGTCGCTGAGAATGTAGTCGTAGAGCGTCATCATCCGGTCGATTTGTCATTGCGGCGAACGGTGCGGCGGGATGCCGCCCGGTTCGCAGGCGCTGTCAGGCGGGCGTGCGTTCGAGGCCGAACTGCAGCCCCGATTTATCGAGCCATCGCCGATACGCGATCGAGCTCGCATCGGAGAGCGTCGGAATTTCGCGGCGTGGATGGACCGGCAGCTTCTTCGGACGCTGGTGGATCAGGATCGCCCGGTCCTGCGCGAAGATCTCGTGATAGAAATGCAGGATCTGCGTGCTCTTGTTGTTGTCGTCGAACAGCAGCGCAAAGGAATGCACCGTGCACAACTCCTCCTCGTGCGGCTGCAGGAACAGGCCGATGAGGTCTTTCTCGCCGGGGCGCACCATGCTGTCCTTGTAGATGATCGAAATGAATGCCGAGGGCACCCGGTAGTCGTAGTGGACGTTCGCGCTGAGGCCTGCGGCGGCCGATGCCTTGGGCTGCAGGAAGCTGCAGCCCGTGGCCCACAGCTCGGCACGGTCCTCGCGGAACTCGACGTTGTATTGCGGCACTTCCGCCGATTCGAGCCCGCCGAGCGTGCCGGTGTGCACGAAGGAGAAATGCGAGAGGTCGAAGAAGTTCTCGATGACGCGCTGGCCCGAGGTGGGCACGCCGATGCGGCCGCGATAGATCAGCCGCCGGCCCGCTTCCTGGAATTCGGGGATGGCGACGATGTCATGGTCCGGCCGGCCGAGCGCCACCCACAGGAAGGTGTAGCGCTCGATCACCGGGAGGATCGTCTGCGTGCCATCGTCGCCATGCGCTACCGCCCGCGTTGCGCCCGACGCGTCGCGCGACACGGTGAGCGGCTGGCCGAGCAGGACGGTGTCCTCCGAACAGCCCGGCGGAATCTCGGACTCGTGGGCCACCACGTACCAATCGTTCAGTGCTACCGCGTCTGTGGTTCTCGCCATGGTTCGCCTCGATGGATCAGGCCGGCACCTGCTCCGGTGCCATTTGGACAAAGGCGTCGCGCACCCGCAGCACGGCAGGAGACTGGCCGAGCTGAGGAAGATCACGCCGCAGCGCTACCAGGAATTGGTTAAGCGCGAGCTTGAGCGCCGGTGTTCCCGGCGGCCCGACCGCGAGGTGGATCGCGCAGGCGCCCGGCTCGGTGGGCTGGATGAGCGCGCGATAGGTCACCATGGTGCCGGTGTCGGTGCCGGTGAGGGCGCAGGAGACGACGCCCGGCAGTTCCATGTTCGCGCTGAAGCGGCGCTCGCCGGCGCTCGCGCTGAGCGCGACGGCGCCTGCGCCGGTCTGCCGCAGGGAGGACTCGCCGAAGGTGCGCCACAACGCCCCGTCGGCCGGCGGGTCGGTCTCCGGGACGCAGGTCATCAGGCTCGCCATCGCAATGTCCATGTCGGCCGGCACATGCATGCTGCGCACCGGACTGAGATCGGCGACGGCGTGAGGCTGCGACGAGGATGGCTCGCCGAGGCAGACCCAGACATAGCCGTTCTGTTCGGCGACCGGATAGATCCGCGCCCGCGCCGCCCGCGACGGCGCGAGCTGCGGGTGCGCCGGGATGTGATGGCAGTGGCCGTCCGGGCCGAACGTCCAGCCGTGATACGGGCATATGAGCGAATTGCCGCTTGTCGCGCCGAGCGAGAGACGCATGCCGCGGTGGGGACAGCGGTCGCGCCACGCGCTCGGGCGCCCGTCATGCGCGCGCCACACCACGATGTTTTCGCCGCTCAGCACGCTCGGCAGAATCTGACCGGGCCGCAGGTCGCGGCTCGCGGTCACGGCGTACCACGACCACGGATTTATGGTCTTGATGCTGGGTACGGTCGCGGTCATCACGCGCCTGCCGTCGACGACCGGGGGACGCTGCAGCCGGCGCCCGATCGGCGTCGTGCCGCGCGCGAAACGAGGCATGCTGCCTCAGCCGGGGACGAAGGCGTGTGCAATGCGATCAAGGTGTCGGCCATGGCGGCGGATGCTAAAGCGCTGCTCGCCGGGTGACAAATCGGGAAAGCCCGCTTCGGCATCAGAAATTCTGCACTGCCGGGGTCATGGTACGCTTCTTGCCTCGCTGAATCTCCGAATTCGGCAGGCGGCTCCGATCGCGGTTCGATCGAGCGGCGAGCCGAACGGCCCGCGCGGAGAAGTACAATGGCCAGCATGGTGCTACCGTTCGGCGAAGCCTTCTCGGACGCGACGCCGGAACTCGTGGCGGCGGCCGGCGGAGTTCCCAGGGTCACGCTGCGGCAGCTCGTGTATTTCGCGGCGGCCGCGGAGAAGGAGAGCGCGCTCCGCGCCGCCGTCGAACTCAACGTTTCGCCGCCTGCGATTTCCGGCGCGATTTCGGGCCTCGAGGATATTCTCGGGGAGCAACTGTTCATCCGGCGTCATGCGCGCGGACTGGTCCTCACCGAGGCGGGTCACCATCTGCTGCTCGAGGCGCGCGACATCATCGGCCGCGTCCGTGAGATCGAGTTGGTCCGGCTCGGCCGCTCATGCAAGTTGCGCACGCGGATTTCGCTGGGCTGCCTGGGCGACATCGCGCCGTGCCTGCTGCCGCCGCTGGTGCGGGCCTTCAACAAGCATTATCCGAATGTCGAGGTCCGCTGGGTGACGGGCGAGCACTCGGGCCTGATGCAGCGGCTCGAGGACGGCAATCTCGACGTCATCATCGTCCTCGATTTCGACCTCAACCCCTCGCTGCATTCGACCTTGTTGCAGCCGAGCCCGGTCTACTGCGTGCTGCCGGAAGGGCATCCGCTCGCCGACCAGAGCGTGTCGCTGCAGCGCCTGTCGCGCGAGCCCTTCATCATGCTCGATATCGCGCGCACCCGCGATTATTTCCTCTCGGTGTTCGGCGAGTTCGGGCTGCAGCCCAATGTCAGCCATCGCGTCACGTCAGCCGCAATGGTTCGCAGCATGGTGGCGAACGGCTTCGGATATTCGCTGCTCAACTTCTGCGTGCCGGACCGCGACGGCATCGTCTACCGTCCGCTGGATGGTCCCGTGCGGCCGTCCAACCTCGTGGCGCTGCGCCAGCACCGGCGGCGTCCCTCGAAGCTGATGAACGATCTCCTGGAACAGGCGCGAACGATCACGCAGACGTGCGGCCTGATGCCTCTCCAGTGAGGCTCTGCAGTGACGGCGCCGTGCCGACTTCGGCCGTTCTTTGACGGCTCTTCTTTGAGCCTCCGCGGCGCGCGCGGCGCAGTCGTCAGCGCGCGTTCTCCGGGATGCTCCACGCGAAGAAGCGGTGCTCGATCGTCACCACGAGCTGGTAGAGGCCGAGCGAGATGCCGAGCAGGATCATCAGCGCGAGGAAGGCCTGCGGCAGCTTGAACGACGAGGTGGCGTACAGGATCATATAGCCGAGGCCCTGGTTCGCCGCGACGAATTCGGCGACCACGGCGCCGATCACGGCGAGAGTGACCGCGACCTTCACGCCGCTCAGGATGTAGGGCACCGCATAGGGGAGGCGGATCTGCAGGAACTGTCGGAACACCGGCGCCTGCAGCGAGCGTGACAGCCGGATCAGCTCGTCCGGGGTCGCGCGCAGTCCGCTCACGGTCGAGATCACCAGCGGAAAGAACGTGATCATGCAGGTGATCACCACCCGCGGCAGGGTGTCGGCGCCGAGCGTGACGACGATGATCGGCGCCACCGCGACGATCGGCGTCGACTGGATGATGACGAGGAGCGGCGACACCGTGCGCGACAGCACCGGCGATTTCACGATCATCATCGCGAGCGGGATGCTGATGGCGAACGAAACGGCGAAGCCGATCAGGACGACGTCGAGAGTCGCCCAGATATTCTCGAGCCACATGCGCGCCGGCACTTCCGTCGCCGATTGCACGATCCGGCTCGGGCTCGGCAGGATATATTCCGGAATCCCGAACAGGCGGCACGCCAGTTCCCACGCGGCGAGCACGCCGAGCAGCGCGAGGACGGGGGCAAACCGAAACGCGAGACGCCCCATGCTCATCCAGCCTTCCGGGTGAAAATCTTCTCGCGGATCCCGTTGGCGATTTCGTTGAACTGCGGGTGGACCAGGGTTTCCATGCCGCGCGGCCGCGCGAACGGGATGTCGATCACCTCGCGGACGCGGCCCGGGCGCGCCGACATCACCACGATGCGATCGGACAGCAGCAGCGCCTCCGGGATCGAATGGGTCACGAACACCACCGTCTTGGGCCGTTGCGCGAGGATGCGCAGCAGCTCGAGGGACATCTCGTCGCGGGTGAGCGCGTCGAGCGCCGAGAACGGCTCGTCCATCAGCAGGATGTCTGGGTCCTGCAGGAGTGCGCGGGCGATCGCGACGCGCTGCTGCATGCCGCCGGACAGCTCGTGCGGGCGCTTGTCGGCGAACTCCGCAAGCCCGATCATCTCCAGGAGCTGGCGGCCGCGCGCGACGGTGTCCGCGTCCACCCGGCCGGTCCGGTGCCGCACCGGGAAGGTGATGTTGTCGAGAATCTTCAGCCAGGGCAGCAGCGTCGGCCGTTGGAACACGATGCCGATGTCCTCGCGCGGCTCGCTCACCTTGAGCCCGAAGATCTCGATGGAGCCGCCACTCGGCGCGAGCAGGCCCGCGAGCAGGCTCAGGACGGTGGATTTTCCGCAGCCGGAAGGGCCGATCAGGCTGATGAACTCGTGCCGGAAGATCGCGAGCGAGATGTCGTCGAGCGCCCGGACCTCGCTGCCGTCGCTCGACACGAAGGTCTGGCTCACGCCGTTCAGGGTGATGATGGGGGCAGGGGAAGACAAGCCGAGTTCGCTCGACGGCACTCTGGTGGCAGCGGAAGACAGCGTCGCCGCAGGGTCAACTGGGATCACGATAACGCGCTTTCGTCATCCGATCACGGTGGTTCCGGAATTGGGGTGAAAGGTGGCGACAAAACGCCGATGACATCACTCTACTGAGCGAGCCGCCGTGCGGCAAAGCGAATTGGTCGTGCGACCAGTTCAGAATTTCTGAGCCTGTCGCCCGGCGGCCCGGGTCGATCGATCGGGGCGGTGGCGATTCGCGGGTGGTCAGGCAGGTCGGCCCAGCGCCGGAGAAGCGAAACGGACCGGCGATGACGCCGGTCCGTTCGGGCTCGTGCGGGGCGATGCGGTCCCGCGCGGAGCCAAGGTCGTCGCGCTCAAGGTTTCGGCAGGAACGACCGGTCGACCAGGGTTTCCGGATTGACCTTGTCGAGGGGATAGCCCTGCGCCTTCGCCACCCATTCCCACGTCTTGGCGAGCCAAGCCGGGTCGAGCGAGCCCATGCCGTATTTTTCCGTGATCTCGTTCGTCACCAGCGGCACGGTCGCCCGGATCTCGTCGGTGTTGGATTCGAGATCGGCGTTGGGGACGAGGTCATGGAGGTCCTGGCCGGCCTTTTCGGGATTTTTTGCGGTGAACTCCACGGTCTTGATCATTGCGCGAACGAAGCGGCGGACCGTTTCCGGGTGTTCCTTGATGACCTTGTCGGAGGCGAGGATCGACCAGCCGTAGCCCTCGAGGCCGGCCGCGGTCCACGGCAGGATCGAGAGTTGCTTTCCGGCCTGCTTGAGCAGGCGCGCGTCGGCGGGGCCGGAAGTCACCCAGGTGATCGTCGCGTCGACCCGGCCGGAGGCCAGCATGGGTCCGAGCGCGTTGTTGTCGACCTTGAGGAGCTTCACCGTGTCCGGATCGAGCCCGTTCGCCCTGGCGATGACCGGCCACAGCGCATTCGAGCCGGAGAAAGTTGCTGTCGCCAGCGAGCGGCCGGCGAGGTCCTTGATCGTTTTGATCGGGCTGCCCTGGGGGGTGAAGATGGCGTCGGGCTGCTTGGTGTAGACCGACATCACGGCCTTGAGCGGCGGTTTCGATTCGGCCGCCGCCATCATGAGCGGATTGAGCGCGGCCCCGCCGAATTCGTCGGTGCCGTTGGCGACGCGGACCACCGCATCGGCGCCACCGCGTCCGATGTCGACGGTGACGTCGAGATCCTCGGCCGCGAAGAACCCTTCCTTGATTCCGATATAGGGGAAGCAGACTTCGCCGGAGGGAAACCAGTCCAGCAGGAATTTCACCTTCTCGGCGCTGACGGCCGAAACGGCTGGCTGCATCGCGACGATGCCGGCGGCGGTGACGAGGGAAGCAAGATGCGCGCGCACGATGGGGGTGGTCCTTCTCGCAGGGGTCGCCGATGGGCGCCGCCGGCTGCACATCCGCAGTGGCGCGCCCCGATGTTCCAGCTTGCCGGAAGGCCTCGTTACCGTGCCCGACCCGAGACTTTGGGCCGGACCATGGCTAGGCCGCGCTCTCCGCTGGGTCTCGCGTTTCATGGTGGCGGCAACAAGCGCCACCCGCGGAGCTTAGCAACAGGTGCGCGGGCCACTGAGAAGCTTTCTCTAGAATTCAGTTCCGGATTTCTGGCGCACCGCGGTCGAAGCGGTCGGTGCATCATCGGCCCTCCAGACCGACGCCGATGGCGGAGAACGGCGCCCCGGGAGCGGCCGGCGAGGCGCGCCTCGGCGGACTTTCCAGATCCGCGTCGGGAACGGCTGCGGCATTTCGACCTCGGATCACCCCGCCCAGATCCGGGCGCCAAGCCCTGGACATGCTGCTTCGTCGGCCATGTCGCTTGGCCCTTCATTTGGATGGCCGGCGATGACCGAACCCGGCCAAGCGCGTTTCACCGGCTTTCGGCGGCGGTGACAGCCTTGACAGCGCCACACATGGCGTTAAAACTGTAGGCAATCGACAATCAACAATCGGCAATCCCGTTCACCAATGCCCGCAGATCCGCTTATCGCCGTCGAGTCGCGCCCGCTTCCGGAGATCATCTACCTCTGGCTCAGGGAAAAAATCCTAAGTCGCGATTTCCTGCCGGGAAGCGAAATCCGCCAGGAGGGCCTCGCGCGGCGTTTCGGTACAAGTCGCGTGCCAATCCGCGAGGCGCTGAGCCGCCTGCAAGCGGAAGGCCTGATCACCTTGCGGCCGCGCCGCGGGTTCGCGGTGACCTCGCTCAATCACGGCGAGATCACCGAAATCTTCGAACTTCGAATGGTGGTCGAGGAACACGCCGCGCGCGTCGCGACCGGGTGCCGCACCGACACCGACGTCAACGAGGTCGGCGCGCTGCTCGACCTGATGGAGTCGCTCGATCCGAAGGCCGCCGACTATCTGCTCGAATGGTCATCGCTCAACCGGTACTTCCACACGCGGCTGATCGCTTGCGCCCAGCGCAAGCGGCTGAGCGAGATCGCGCTCAACCTGCGCGACGCCATCGAGCCCTACATTCGCATCGAGACGAATTTCTCGGGTCAGGTGCGCGACGCCGACATCGAGCACAGGCACATATTCGAGGCGTTCCGGAACAAGGACGCCGAATTGGCTGCGGAGCTCAGCCGGGAGCATTGCGCGAGCACGCTGCGGCGGCTGCTCGGCAATATCGGTCCGGAAGCGGCCGGACCCGCCACGGGCAAGCTGAAAGCCCGCTCACGACCGGAGCTCGCGCGGTGAACGTTCGCGACGCCCGCACCCGGAGCGGCAGGGCAATGCGGTGCGGCCGCCGGTTCGGTCTCCTGGGCGGCACTGCGCCGCCGGAAGACTCGCTTATGTCCGTCGAAGCAATTCGGAGGTTGCGATGTTGACTCGTCCCTCGGCGACCAAGACCCAAGGCGCCGTTCTGTTCGGCCAGGTCATAGACGGCACGCTCAATCCGCCGATCAAGGACGGCGCGGTCGTCTTCAAGGGCGAGCGGATCGCCTGGGTCGGCGAGCGGGCGCGCCTGTCCGACGAGTATAAGCAGCACGGCTACGAAGTCGTCGATCTTCCGGGCCGCAGCATCCTTCCGGGCCTGATCGACGGCCACACCCATATTTCGTTCGGCGAGGCGCGCTCCGAAGAGGAGCTCGCGCTCTACACGCCGGTCGAATATCGCGCCATCAAGGCGATCTGGAATGCGCGCAAGGTCCTCCAGGCGGGGGTGACCAGCGCCTTCGACGCCGCCACGACCTTCGACGTCGCGCAGAACGTCCGCGACGCCATCGACGCGAACCTGTTCGAGGGCCCGCGATTTGCAGTGTGTGGCAAGCAGCTCACCAATCATCAAGGGCTCGAAGATTCGTTTCCGAACAATCTCGCCTTCCCGCCCGGCCAGGCGGCGGTTCTCGTCAAAACGAAGGACGATCTGGTCGAGGCGGTCCGGTACCAGATCAAGGATCGCGTCGACGCCATCAAGGTGTCCGGCTCGAACGACCAGCTGATCACGCCGGATTCGCTCGACGGCTCCGCGTTCTCGACCGAGGAGTTGCGGATCGTCGCCGACGAGACCCACCGGCTCGGCAAGATCTGCGCAACCCACGCGCGCTCGCGCGATTCCATTGCGAACGCGGCAAAGGCCGGTTTCGATCTGATCTTCCACGCGTCCTACATGGACGACGAAGGCATCGAATACTGCCTGAAGAACAATATTCTCGTCACGCCGACGCTGACGCTGTTGCTTAATATCGTCAGCGCGGCCCAGCAGTCGGCCGGCGTATCGAGCGTCGACGGGTTCAAGCGGGAGGTCGAGGCCGCGGTCGAGAACCTGCCGCGCGCCTTCAAGGCGGGCGTGCCGCTGATTCCCGGCTCGGAGTCCGGATGGTCGCCGATTCCGTACGGCCAATGGCATGCGCGCGAGCTGCAGACGTTCGTGGAAATGTTCGGCCTCTCGCCGCTCCAGGCCATCAATGCCGGGACATTGACGGCGACCCGGTGCCTGAAGCGGTTCGGCCACGAAGTCGGCATGCTCGAGGCCGGCCGTTACGCCGACATCCTCGTGGTCGACGGCGACCCGTTGAAGGACATCACCCTGCTCCAGAAGAAGAGCAAGTTCGACTTCATTTTCAAAGGCGGCAAGGTCGTCGATCCGACACCCCCCGCCGAGCCGAAGCGCTGGTACTTCGAGAAGCACAAGATCTTCTTGAACGGGCTGTTCACCTACGACGAGCAGTCCGGAGCCGGATCGCTGGTTCCATAAAAAATCCTGCCAGGGAAGGAAACGTCGTCCCAATGTTCGCGGTGACCCGCCGGTCGCCGCCAACCAGGATGATCACGTGGTGCAAAGTCTCGAGACACGGTGGCGAAACGGCCGATGCTTCGCATCGCTCCCGGCGCCGGGCGAAGCTCTCGCCTTCGCCCCCGTTCGGGGGGCGTCGGAGGTTCGGAGCGTGCACCGACGATTTAGCCGGGACGATCGCGCCCATCGCGGTGAACGGGAGCGTTGCTCATGAGTAAGCGGACCGCCGAGATCGCAGGCGCGGGACTCGCCGGCCTCGCTCTGGCGGTGCGGCTCGCGCAGCTGGGATGGCAGGTCACCCTGCACGAACGCAATTCCGAATTGCGCATGTTCGGAGCCGGCATCTGGCTGTGGGAGAACGGCCTTCGTTCGCTCAAAGTGCTCGGGGCTTATGACGCCGCGCTCGCGCGGGCCAAGACCCTCAAGGAATGGCGCATCTGCGACGGCAAGGGCCGCACTTTGATGTCGCGGCCGATGACGGCGGACGATCGCCTGCTGCTGCCGCCCCGCGCAGACCTCTATCAAGCGCTGATCGATCGCGCCCACGAGCTCGGCGTTCGCATCGAGACGTCGTCGCCGGTCGCCAGCGCGACGCCCGACGGCGTCCTGATTTTGCAGAACGGCAGCGAGCGCAAAGCCGATCTCGTGGTCGGAGCCGACGGCGCATTCTCGCGCGTTCGCGAGTCGATCCTGTGCACACGGTGGATGGACTTCGGTATCGAAGCCGGCATCCGGATGATGATCGACTACCGCCCGGGCGATCCGGAGGACGTCGCGACCGAATATTGGAACGGGCCGTGGCGGCTGCTCTACAATCCCTGCACCAACGGCGAAAACTACATCTTCCTGAGCGCGCCCGTGCTGGACGAGAGGGCGCGCAAGCTCCCGGTGGACCGCGAGCTGTGGAAATCGCTGTTCCCGCATGCGCGCGATCTCATTTCCCGGTTTTCGGAAGCGGGTCGGTGGGACCGTATCGTCAACGTGCGCTGCCATAAATGGTCGGAGGGGCGGGTGGCCGTGGTCGGCGATGCCGCGCACGCCATGCCGCCGAATCTCGGGCAGGCCGCGAACATGGCGTTCAGCAACGTGCTGGCGCTCGCCGCCGCGGTGACGGACGCCGACGACATTCCGGCGGCGCTGGAGACCTGGGAGCGTGCGCAGCGGCCGCTGACCGACCACGTGCAGAGGTGGTCCTACGTCTACGGCTTCGTGCTCGGCAAATGGCCGCCGAAGATGGAGATGCTTCGATCCGGCTTGATCCGCGCGTTCAGCAAGACCCCGTGGTTCGACAGCGGACTCAACCGCGGCGCGCGCCACGTGCCGATCGGTTACGCGATCAGCCAGGGCCGCCCGTGACGAAGACGCCTCCCGGCAAGACGCCCAGCCGGCCACAAGGACAGTATTGATGTTTCGCGCCACCAAAGACCACATCCTGCCGACCACCATTACCGGGTCCCTGCCGCGTCCCTCGTGGTTCACGGAAAACCTGTCGGGCCGATCGTTTTCCGCGGCGATGTCGACGCTCGGCTTCCGCGAGCAGTACAACGACGCATTGTCGGCCTTCATCAGCGACCAGGAATCCGCCGGGCTCGATATACTGGTCGACGGCGACGCGCGCTTCGACAACGACGTCGCCGGCCGCTCGTGGTTCTCCTATGTCACCGAGCGCCTCAACGGCGTGGGGGCGCCGGAGGCCCGGTCCCAGCCACTCGCGGCGAACCGGGACAAGCAGCCGGGAGATATCCTTTTCGAGGTGATGGAAACGCGGCTGCCGCCGCCGGTGGTCGGACCGGTTTCGCGAAAGTCCCTCGAATACGCGCGCCTTTGGAAAAGCGCGCAACGCCACACCGACAAGCCGATGAAATTCGGGGCCATCTCCGCCCAGGAAGTCGAGGCGCTGATCGTCAACGACTATTACGGCGACCGCCGCGATCTGGTGATGGATCTCTCCGGCACCATCAACGAAGAATATCACGAGCTCGCGGATGCCGGCTGCCCGGTGATCCAGATCGAAGAGCCCGCGCTGCACGAAATCACCGGCATCATCGACGATCCCGTGATGACGCCGGAATTCTACGTGGAGGCCTTCAATCGCGAGGTGCAGGGCCTGCAGGGGAAGACGGAAGTCTGGTGCCACACCTGCTGGGGAAGTCCCGCCGCGCAGCGCGTCGAGCATCACCGCCACGATTACCGCGCCTCGCTGCCGTATCTCAACCAGCTTGCGGTCGACGTCATCACGTTCGAGACCGCGGACAATGACGGCGCGGACCTGGAGAACATCGCCCGCATCCTCGACAAGGGCAAGAAGGTCGCGATCGGCGTCGTGAGCCACCGCGAGCTTCAGGTCGAGCGGCCGGAGACGGTCGCGGAGTTGATCCGGCGCGCACTCGAACACATCGATGCCGAGCGGTTGATCATCTCGACCGATTGCGGCTTCGGGCGGCAGGGAATGAGCCGGCTGCATTCGCTCTACAAGATGGTGTCGATCGTGCGCGGCACGAACATCGTCAGGCGGGAACTCGGGCTGCCGGAAGCGGCGATCCGGACGGCCGATCCGCGCCTCAGCGCTCTTCATCAGTGACCATGCCAAACGAGACGGCGACGACAGGCAATGCTCGCGACGGGTTTGGGGCCGGACATCTCACTGGGAAGCGCAGCCTGCATGGGCAGGCGTGAACGCAACGGCTCAAAGAATCGAGGTACCCATGTTGACCAAACGCAGTGTCTTGGCACTACTCGCCACCACGATGTGGCTCGGCACTTCCGGCGCCCAGGCCGAAAGCAACCTCCGCATCGGCTATTCCCTGGCGCGCACCGGGTTGTTCGCGGTCGCGACACCGGTCCAGGAACAGGCCTATCAGTTGTGGCGCGATCAGGTGAACGCCGCCGGCGGCATCAGCATCGGCGGCAAGGAGAAGCGCAAGATCGAGTTCGTGAGCTATGACGACCAGTCGGAGCCCGCGAAGGCCGCGCAAATCTACGAGAAGCTGATCAGCGTCGACAAAGTGGACCTGCTGCTCGCGCCGTGGGGGACTGCCACCCATATCGGCATCGCGCCGGTGGTCGAGCGGCACAAGTTCCCGCTGGTCGGGGCGACGGCGTCGACGACGCTGGTCGGCGAGCTCGGGGCCAAATACATGTGGTTCACCGAGATGCAGGCGGACTCCTTCGGCGGCGACCTGCCGAAGCTGTTGACCGAGGTCGGCGTCAAGCGGGTCGCCATCATCACCAATCAACTGCCGCTCGCGCTCGAGACCAAGAAGTTTCTCGTCCCGGCGCTGCAGAAGGCCGGGATCGAGATCGTCTTCAACCAGGAATATCCGGCCGACATCAAGGATATGACCGGCATGTTGGCGGGGGTGAAGGCGGCGGCGCCGGACGCGGTGCTCGGCCTCGCCTATCCGGGCGATTCGATCCTCTACATGTCCACGGCACGCGAGATCGGCCTTCAGGCCAAGTTCCAGTTCCTCGAAATCGGCCCGACCGAAGCGTTTTTCCTGCAGAAGTTCGGCACCAACCTCGACGGCATCGTCACCGTCGGCCACTGGAGCCCGGACCAGAAGATGTGGCCGAAGGCACGTCCGTTCTTCGAGGCCTACAAGGCGAAATTCAACGAGCTGCCGGACTATCTCGACAGCGTGAGTTCGTACATGTCGGCCGAAATTCTCCAGCAGGCTGTCGAAAAGGTCGGTCTCGATCACGAGAAGCTGCGCCAGACCATCGCGAGCGGCACGTTCGACACCATCAACGGTCCGGTGCGCTTCAACGGCTCGAGGAATGTCGGCACCCCGAACAGCTACCTCCAAATTCAAAACGGCATCGCCCAGATCATTTGGCCTGCCCAGGTCAAGACATCGGACTTCCAGCCCAAGGGGCCCTGGAAATAACGCGAACTCCCGCCGCCCGAAGCGGGTTTCGGTGCGGCGGGATTGACGTGGCTGCCGGCGAGGACGGGAACCGAGCGACGTGTTTTCTCTCCAATTGTTGGTCGCAGCGATCGCCACCGGCGCGATGTATGCCCTGATCGCCGTGGGACTCAATCTCATCTACGGCACCATGCGGCTGCTCAACGTGGCCCATGGCGACCTCGTCATGCTCGGCGCCTATGCGGCGTACTGGGCTTTCAGCTTGCTCGGGGTCAGTCCCCTCGTCGCCATTCCCTTCATCGGCGCCGCGGCGGCCGGCATCGGCGCGATCGCCTTCCGACTGGTGTTTCAGCGCTTACTGCACACCGGCGCGCGGACGGAACGGATCGAATCGAACTCCCTGCTCGCGTTCTTCGGGTTGTCGATCGCGATCGAGAACCTCACCGCGATGATTTTCGGCGGCAATTCGCGTGCCTATCAGTATCTCGATTTCGTCGTGCACATCGGGAGCGCGTCGATACTCGCCAATCGCCTCGCCGCGGTCCTCATCGCGCTCGCTTTGTGCGCCGGCCTGCTCGCGTTCTTCCGCTTCACCTCCGTCGGTCTCGCGATTCGCGCGATCATACAGTCGCGGGACGCGGCGCAGATCGTCGGGATCGACGTGCAAAAGATCTATGTGCTGACGTTCTCGCTGGGGTTCGGCCTCGCGGGGGTGACCGGAGCGCTGATCAGCTTATTCTCGCAGGTGTGGCCGTTCATGGGCTTCTCCTACACGGTGGCGGGATTCGTCGTCATCATTCTCGGAGGGCTCGGCAATCTCTATGGCAGCGTCATCGGCGGCCTCCTGCTCGGCGTTCTCGAAACATTCGGCGTGACGCTGGTCGGTGCGAATTACCGCTCGATCCTGATCTACGGGGTCTTCATCTTCATCCTGCTCGTTCGCCCGCAGGGCCTGTTGGGCGCCAAGAGCACCGCCCAATGAACCTGAAGGAGACCATGAGGGCGGTCGTCGTCGCAGCCGCCATCGCGGCGGCGATCGTGATCGGCATTCTGCAGCTCGGTTCCGACTATGTGGTGAATGTCGCCACGACCCTGGCGATGTGGATCGCACTGAGCGTGAGCTGGATGTTGCTGTCCGGCATGACCGGCTACGTCTCGCTCGGTCACGTGGTGTTCTTCGGCCTCGGCAGCTACGTCGCCGTTCTCACCGTCGCGGATGCGCCATTGTGGGCCGTGTTGCTGCTGTCCGGGCTCGGCGCCGTCGTGCTCGCCCTCGTCGTCGGGCTGCCGTGCTTTCGGGTGCGGGGACCCTATTTCGTCATCCTGACCTTCGGTCTCGCCGAATTCGTCAAATTCGTCATTGTCGACATCGAGGCGCGGGCGTCGAAGTTCGGCCGCATGGTCCTCGGCGGGCCGGACATCGACGAAATTCTCTGGATCATGGCCGGTCTCGCGCTGGCGGCCTTCCTGATGGCTTTCGTGGTGGCCCGGTCCCGGCTCGGCGCCGGATTGCGTGCGATTCGCGAAGACGAGGTCGCGGCTGCGACGATCGGCGTGCCGGTCGTCCGCCTGAAGCTCATCGTGTTCGCGCTGTCCGCGCTCATTCCCGGGATCGTCGGAGGCGTCTCGGTCTTCCGCACCGGCTACTTCGAGCCGATGCAGGCATTCAATCCGTCGGTGTCGCTCAACATGATCACCATGGCCGTGATCGGCGGCACCGACGATGCGTTCGGTCCCTTGATCGGCACATGCCTTCTCGTGCTCCTCTCGGAATTGCTGTGGGCGACCCAGCCGGAGCTTTACATGGTCCTGCTCGGGCTGCTGCTGGTGGTGTTCGTGATCTGGCTGCCGGAAGGCGTCGAGGGGCGGCTGCGCAAGTATCTGTCGCAAAGGTTGAAGCGCTCGTGATCCTCGAAGTGGACCATGTGACGAAGCGCTTCCGCGGCTTGGCGGCGGTGAAGGACGTCAGCTTCTCCGTGGAGCAGGGGGCAATCTTCGGCCTCATGGGGGCGAACGGCGCCGGCAAGACGACGATCTTCGCGATGATCGCCGGAAACGAGCGGCCGACCGTCGGAAGCATCCGGTTCGGCGGACGGCCGATCGAGGGCCTGCGGCCCTGGCGCATCAGTCAGCTCGGCATCGCGCGCACCTTTCAGATCGTGCGTCCGTTTCCGGGACTCACGGTCCGCGAAAATGTCGCGCTCGCGTGTCTCTACGGCGCCACCCGCGAGGGGTCGCCCGAGGTCGCGCGGCGCGAGGCTGACGTCATCCTGGAAGAGGTCGGGCTGGCGGCGGCGGCCGACGTCCAGGCGCGCCAGCTCACGCTTGCCGCGCGCAAGCGGCTCGAGATCGCGCGCGCGTTGGGCACGGGGCCTAGGCTGCTGCTGCTCGACGAGGTGCTGGCCGGCTTGACCCCCACCGAAGTCCAGGCGGCCGTCGAACTGCTGCGGCATGTGCATCGTCGCTATTCGCTCACCATCGTCATGGTCGAGCATGTGCTGCGCGCGCTGATGCAGTTGTGCACGCGCATCGTGGTGCTTCATCACGGGGAGAAGATCGCCGAGGGATCCCCCGAGAACGTCAGCGTCGACCCGGCCGTCGTCGAGGCCTATTTCGGGGCCAAGCCGTGACGAGCCCTTTGATCGAGCTGCATGCCGTCACGGCCGGATATGGCGAAGCGGTCGTGCTGCAGGATGTGAGCCTTGCCGTGCCGGAGGGCTCGCTGACGGCGCTGATCGGAAGCAACGGCGCCGGCAAGACCACCACCATGCGATGCATCGCGGGTTTGTTGCAGCCCACGGCCGGCACGCTCACCTGGCACGGCCGGATGATAAATGCGCTGTCGGCGAGCAAGCGCGTCGAGTTGGGGATATCGCTGGTCCCGGAGGGGCGGATGGTTTTCCCGGACTTCACGGTCGACGAGAACCTGACCATCGGTGCGACCAATTCGCGGGCGAAGCCTCATCGTCGCCAGAGCATCGAGCAGATGTACGCGCTGTTTCCGCGATTGAAGGAGCGGCGCGCCCAGCCGTCGGGGACGCTGTCGGGCGGCGAGCAGCAGATGCTGGCGCTCGCGCGCGGACTGATGGCACAACCGAAGCTCCTCCTGCTCGACGAGCCGAGTCTCGGACTTGCCCCCGCGATCGTCACTCAACTGTTCGATACGCTCGAGACGATTCGAAAGCTCGGATTGACGATTTTCATCGTCGAGCAAAACGTCCACCGCACGCTGGAAGTGGCCGACTACGCCTATGTAATGGAAAATGGTCGGATCGTTCTGCACGGTGAAGCGTCGACCTGTGCCGCCGATCCGCGCATCAGACAGGCGTATCTCGGCCTGTAGCAATCCGCCGACGCACGTCAACCCACCACCAACCGCCAGGAGAGACAATGTCCGCAATCGAGATTTTCAGTCCGAAGCAACTGGGCAAGCCGCTGGGTCAGTACTCCCAGATCACGAGGGTCAAGGCCTCCGAGTTCATATTCATCGCGGGTCAGCTCTCGACGGATGTGTCCGGCGGGATGGTCGGCGAAGGGGATTTCGCCGCCCAGTGTCTCCAGGTCTTCAGCAATATCGAAGCGGCGCTGAGTTCGGTCGGGGCGAGCTTCGAGAATATCGTCCAGTTCACCACCTATCTCGTACATTCGCAGGACATCCCGGGATTCATGGAGTTTCGCAAACGCTATTTCCCGAAATACTTCAAGAACGGCATCTATCCCCCCAACACCCTGCTGATGGTCGATCGGTTGGTTCAGGAGCCGTTCCTGGTCGAGGTTCAGACCATCGCGGCCCTGTGAGCGCGGAGAGCCCGCCATGCCGCTCGTTCAAAGGCAGACGTCGTTCGAGGGAATTCCGGTCGCCTACCTCCACGGCGGCCGCGGATTGCCCGTTCTCATGATCCACGGCTCCGGCCCCGGTGCGTCGACGGCGGGGAACTGGATGAAGGTGCTCGAGCCGCTGTCGGAGTTCCTGGAGATTTACGCCATGGACCTGATCGGCTTCGGCCGCTCGGGCAGGAAGCCGCAGCCCCCCTATTTCGACTTCGATCTCTGGCTCCGGCAATGCCGGGCGATGCTGGGGCAGATGCCCGGCGAGGAGGTCGGCGTCATCGGTCATTCGATCTCGGGCGCGCTCGCGTTGAAGCTTGCCGCCAGCGAGCCGCGCGTCGCCAGTGTCCTGACGACGGGGTGCATGGGGGCTCCCTTCACGATCAACGAGGACACGGTACGGACCTGGACGTTTCCCGAGGACGACGAGGCATTGTTGCGCACGGCCCGGGGGCTGATCCATGACCACCGCCTGATCGACGAGGCCTATCTGCAGGCGCGGCGGCGGGTCCTGTTCGACGATGCCGGCTACGCGGCCTATTTCGGCGCGATGTTCGGCGGAGATAAACAAGACTTCGTCCGATCGACCTTGTTGACGCCCGAGGAACTGGCGGCGGTCCATTGCGGCGTCTTGATGATGCATGGTCGCGAAGATCGGGCCTTTCCCGCCGAACCGCTGACGCTCACGATCGCAAAATCGATTCCTCAGGCCGACGTGGTGTTGCTCGGGCGGTGCTCGCATTCGATTGCTTTCGAGTATCCCGGCAAGCTCGTCGAGGGTGCGCGCAAGTTTTTTCGACCGGGCGCCTCATCGTAAAGTATCGTCCAACGCGGCAGCGCGCGTGCAGAAATCGCTGTGCGAGCCGCGGTTGCCGCGCGACGGAACTCAGTCCAGCCCACCGCTTTGGGCAATTCCGCGGTAGAGCTGAAACTGCTGCCGGGTCAGCGTCTCGAGCTCGGCCGGCGTCGAGCCGACGGCTTCCGTTCCGACCTCGGCCAGCCGCCTTGCGACGTCCTTGCTCTGCATCGCCGTGCCGATCGCCGATGCGAGCTTGTCGATGATCGCCCCCGGCGTCTGGGCGGGCGCGTAGATGGCGGTCCAGAACGGCACCTCGTAGTCCAATCCGGCCTCCTTCATGGTCGGCACGCCGGGCAGCGCGGGTGAGCGGGTGGCGGTCGTGACCGCAAGCGCCCGCACCGCGCCGCTTTGGATGTTCTTGGTCTGCACCGGCACGCCGTCGATCATCATGGCCACGCGGCCGGTTAGAATGTCGGGCATCGCCGCCGCCGTCCCGCGATAGGGGATGTGCACCATGGCGACGCCGGCGCGGCGCAGAAAGAACACCTCGGCCAGATGCACGGCGGTGCCGCTCCCCGAGGAGGCATAGCTGTAGGTCCGCGGATTTGCCCGCAGCAGCGCGATGAAGTCCTGGAGGGTTTTCACCGGCAGCGTCGGCGACACGATCATCACCGGCGCAAACCGGGTGACGATCGACACCGGCGCGAGGTCGCGCTGCCACTCGTAGGGCAGCTTCTCCGTAACCGCGGCGTGCACGATGCCGGTCGTGGAGTGATACAGCAGCGTGTAGCCGTCGCTCTCGGCTTTGGCGACGGCGTCGGTGCCGATCGCGCCGCCGGCACCGCCCTGGTTCTGGATGACGACCTGCTGGCCGAGCGCCCGCCCCAGCGACTGCGCCGATATTCGCGCCGTGAGGTCGATCCCGCCGCCGGGCGGGAACGGGACGATCAGCTTGATCGGCCGTGAAGGGTAGTCGGCCTGCGCGCCGGCCGGCTCGCCGGGCACGGCAAAACACAGGCTGCACGCCACGAGCAAAATGCGCCCACGTTGCATGGCGGCCATATCCTCCCGCGTCCCGCTTTGCCGCGCGATGCCGATCCGGCGGTGGGGCGCAATTCGCTTGCTTCCGACACGGTATTTGGGGTTAGTCTTTCGGAAAAGAAAGCCGCTGGCGACGGTGGCCAATGACCCCAAGGGTCGGGACATGGATGAGGAGGCAACCAGGGAGCTGCAAAGGCGGGCGCGCATGCGGGCGTTGCGATGGGCGCTCGTCCTGGCCGTCTTCGCCTTCGCCGATCGGTCGGGCGCCGCCGATCTCGAAAAGCCACATCTCGCTGTCGCCGTCGGCGGAAAGACCCTCGTCGCCTACCTGCCGCTGACCATTGCGGAGCGGCGGGGCCACTTCGTCGCGCAAGGCCTCCAGGTCGAGATCAGCGATTTCCAGGGTGGCGCCAAGGCGCTCGAGGCGGTGGTCGCCGGCAGCGCCGACATCGGCAGCGGCGCCTACGAGCACACGCTCTACATGGCAGCCAAGGGTCTTTCCATCAAGGCGATCGCGTTGCAGGCCAACTCGTTCGGCCTCGTCGTCGGCGTGCGAGAGGGCAGGGCGTATCGCTCCGCGAACGATCTCAGGGGCCTGAAGATCGGAGTGACGGGGCCCGGTTCCGCAAGTGCGATGGGCCTCGCCATGCTGCTGAGCAAGGTGGGCGCGACGCTCGACGACGTCTCGGTCATCGGCGTCGGCGGCGGGGCGGCCGCTGTTGCCGCCGTCAAAGCCGGTCGGCTCGACGCCATCGCGAATTTCGATCCGGCGATTTCGCTCCTCGCGCGCGACGGTGCGATCAGGATCGTCCTCGATACGCGCCGCGAGACCGACCTCGCGTATCTCTACGGCGCGCCGTTTGCGGCTTCGGCCTTCTATGCCGACGCGCGCTTCATCGCACGCAATCCAAAGACCGTTCAGGCCTTCGTCAACGCGGTGAGCGCGGCGCTGGGCTGGCTGCGGTCGGCTTCGACCGACGACATCGTGGCGTCGGTTCCCCCCGAATACTATGGCGGCGACCGCGGCCTCTACCGTGCGATGATCGAGAGCAATCGCGATCGGGTGTCGCCCGATGGCCGTATCGGCGCGGAAGCGGCGACCCTCACCTACCGCAACCTCGTGGCTTTTGACGACACGCTCAAGCGCGCCAAGATCGACGTGGCGAACACCTATGACAATGCGTTCGTCGAGCGCGCCCTGGTCGAGGGCACGGAGCCCGAACGCACAAAGTAGCCCTCTCTCGCAATTCCCCCGTAATGTGGCAATCCCTCGCACCATTGGAGTGGTCCGGACGATGAAACGCAGCGCCGATCGCATCTTGACGACCCATGTCGGCAGCCTGCCGCGTCCGGAAGACCTGTTCGAAATGATGCTCGACCGGATGGATGGCAAGCCGGTCGACGAGAAGGCCTACGAGGCGCGCGTACGCAGGGCCGTCGTCGACAGCGTGCGCCAGCAGGTCGACGCAGGTCTCGACGTCGTCAGCGACGGCGAGATGGCAAAGCCGAGCTTCATCACTTATGCGGCGCAGCGTCTGGACGGACTGGAAAAGCGGGACGGGGCGCGGCCGAGCCCGTTTGCCGAATCCCGTGAGACGGCGGACTTTCCCGACTACTACCAATCGGCCGCCGCCGAGCAGGTGAGCGCCCGGCGCCGCCGCGCGCGCATGGTTTGCGCAGGCCCCATCAAATACAAGGGGCACGCCCAGCTCCAGGCCGACCTCGAAGCCTTGAAGCTGGCGCTCGCGGGCGTGGACGCGGCCGAGGCCTTCGTCCCGGCGATCGCGCCGTCCAACGTGGAGACGACGACGCCGAACGAATATTACAAGACCGCCGAGGAATACGTGTTCGCGATCGCCGCGGCCATGCACGTCGAATACAAGGCGATCGTGGATGCGGGGTTCGTGTTGCAGGTCGACGATCCGTTCCTCGTCACCTACTACATCACCCGCCCGGATCTGAGCATCGCGGATTGCCGCAAATGGGCGGAGCTGCGCGTTGAAGCGCTCAACGCCGCGCTGGCGGGTATTCCGCCCGACCGGGTCCGGTTTCACACCTGCTACAGCATCAACATGGGACCGCGCGTCCACGACATGGAGCTCAAGGACATCATCGATATCATTCTGCAGGTTCGCGCCGGGGCCTATTCGTTCGAAGCCGCAAACCCCCGCCACGAGCACGAGACGCAGGAGTGGAAGCGCGCCAAGCTTCCGGACGACAAGATCCTCATTCCCGGCGTGATCACCCAGTCGACCGTTCTGGTCGAGCATCCCGACCTGGTGGCGCAGCGGATTTGCCGCTTCGCCGAGGTCGTCGGCCGCGAACGTGTAATCGCTGGGGCCGACTGCGGCTTTGCGTCCTTCGCCGGGTCGAACGAGGTGCATCCTTCGATCGTCTGGGCGAAGTTCAAATCACTGGTCGACGGCGCGCGGCGGGCGAGCTCGCAGCTGTGGGCTTGACGGCCCGCGATCAGGCGCCTCCTCCGACGCCGTTGCCGGCGCGACCTCGCGGCGGCGAAGGGGTCCGCCTATGCATGAATGCACGCCGCCGCGCGCTTCATGCCTTGGCGATCCGCCCATGTTATATCTTGCTGCGGCGGTCCGGGCACGTGTCCGGGGCCCAACGGAGCATGCGATGCCGCGTTACCTGTTTTGTCTGACCAATGGGCAGCAAGTGCTCGACAATCATGAGGGCGTCGACCTGCCGGGAGATGCGGCCGCCCTCACCAATGCGCTGGCGCTCGCGCGCGATCTCAACCACGGCGCGGCCATGCCGGGTTGGAACTGGGATGGATGGTTCGTGAAGATCATCAACGAGCAGGGGCGCGAGGTCGACCAGGTGCCGATCGCGGATGCCGGATAGCCGCCCGCACCGTCGCTCCTCGCTAAATGCGGCGCCCGCGAATTTTGCCCGACGGCTGTCTGAGGCCGAAAGCGATCCCGCATGCACCGCGCCATCGAGCGCCGGGAAAGCTTCGCGGGCGCAGAGGTCTTCCTCGACCCGTGCGCCCGCGAAATCGAAAGACGATCGTCGAAGCTCACCAGATGTAGCGAACCCGCGCCGTACCCGTGTACTTCTGCCCGTGCTCCGCGAATTCTCCGTCGAACCACGCGGCCACCGAAAATCCATAGTGAAGATCCATCTCCGCGCCGCCGGACGCGAGCAATGAATCATGGGCTGGTGCCGCGCCGGTCACGACGAAGCTCGGACCGGGCAGTGCCTGGAACATGGCGGTCATTTCCGGCTTCGACCATTCGTCATGGGCCCATGCGGCCCGGCTGCGCAACGTTACGAGGGCGCCGCTGGTGTCGACCGGCATCGTCCAGTCGAACCTGGCACCGGCCTCGCTGCGGGCGGTGTTGGCTGTCTGGGCGTTGTAGGCGAGCGCGAAGACCGGCGATCCGGAGGTGGCCTGCTCGCTGTAGGACGGCGAGTGATAGCTCTGCACCTGCCCGGCGGCATAAGGAGTGAAACCCCACCCGCCGACCCAGCCGAACATGCGCGGAACTGCGAAGCGATACCCGCCCTCGATCCGGGCGCCGACGTCCTGGGCAGAGTAATCGGCGGTGGTGAAGTAATCGCCGAGGCCGCTGGCCGGAACACTCACGTCGCGGTTGGTGGAAACGTGATGCCATGCATAGGCGACTGCGGCCGAGAAATAGGACGCGTAGAAGTGCGTCGAGGCGTACGCCGCCGCCTGCAACATTTCGCTTCTGCCGCCGCCGAGGCCTTGCGACAGGCCGAACTGGGTTTCTCCGCCGCCGAACGCGACGCCGGCCACCGTATCGGGGGTGAGCCGGTAGTCGACGCCGGCCACATAGCCGTAGTTGCTGATCGATCGGGTGTGACTTCCAACCCCGTTCGGATCGCCTTCGGCGCTGCTCTTGTCGCCGTAGGCTGCAGACCAGACACCCCAACGGCGGGGATCGGGCGTCGGCTCGAAGGGCTTCGCCTTCACGTACATGGCGGGACCACCACGGTTCTCGTTGATCGGGCGTCCGACTTCCGAGAACGGGCTGATCACCAGCGACAGGAAGGAGTTCATCGATTGAGTTGCAGCTTGGGCTGCGCCGGTGGCTGCCTCTCCCGAAAGTTCCGTGAACGCGTTCGCGATTGCGGTCGACGATCCGAACATGAGGAGATTTAGGAATGCTCCCGGCAGCGTGCTGCCGCCGGCGAGATACGCATCGATCGCATTTCCGACCGCACGCTGGTTGCCGGTCGCCCAGGCCGGCAACGCGCCCGTTGCGGTCATTCCCCCGCCCCCGCTCATCGCGGTGCAGACCGAGATGACATTGTTATCCAGGGTGACTGCACCATTCAGGGCCAAGGCAGCACCGCAGTTGATCGTAGCGGCGGTATCGAGCGTGATGCTCGTCAGTGCGATGATGTCACCGACGAATGATGTCGAGGTGCCGAGCGTCGCGGAACTTCCGACCCGGAAGAACACGTGGCTGCCTTGAGCGCCGTTTTCCAACACGACGTTCGAGGCGCTCGCGGTGGTCAGCGTGCTCCCGACGTTGACGATGAACACCGCGTTAGGGTTACCCTGCGCATTCAGCGTGAGCGTACCCGTCAACTGGGCGGATGTATTGAAACCGTAGACGCCCGCGATGAGCGTTTTTCCGCCCAGGTCCTGACCTGTCAGGTTCGTCGTGATGGGGGTGCTCGACAGGACGTTGTAGGCGGTCAAGGCATCGGCTTCGGCCTGTTGCGCGACCGCGTCGGCCATGTGGATCGAATACGGGGTTACAACGATCCCGGGGGGAAACCCGGTGACTGCGTTGCTTGGCCAAACGCCGACATCGCCATTGATCACGGAAGGGCCCGTGTTGGTGACCGCTGAACCGGCAAGCACCGCGAACGTCCCCGCTGTCCCCAGCGATGGCGCTTGGGCATAACTGGAAGAAGGGGCGAGGGCCAGCAGGCCGAGGCCGGCAAAACCACCGGCCAAAGCGCGGGAATATCGCATCTTCATGCGCCCGCAAGAATGTTTTTCCGCGCCGGTGCGCCCCCGACTGGGCGTGCAAATACGCGAAGAAAAGGCAACGCAAAACGGCCGCGAAACAGCGGATAATTTCGTATTCATTTTAGCCCCCCACTACCCCAACGGCCTCAGGATAACCAATTCGAGGTCACAAAAAAACCTCGTAGGACTACGGGGAAATAGGGGAAATGAACTCGGATTTTACGCGAAGCGCGCGCGCGATCCCAGCGAATCGGATCGCCCACCAGAATGCCCGGGCATTTTTCGCGTCATCCGTCCGAAGTCCGCGACGTTCGAGTGGGGTGCTCTGCCGAGGGTCGTTAATCCGGGCTCATCGCAATGCGGACGAGATCGGCAGCGTTCTTGGCACCCAGCTTCTTCATGATATGTGCCCGATGAAATTCAACGGTACGTGGGCTGATGCCGAGTATCCGGCCAATTTCCTTATTTGAGTCGCCGACCAGGATCTGCGTGAGCACGACGACTTCTTGCCGAGTCAGCGCCCGCCGGTCGGACGATGCATTCGACGAAGGGGGCGTTTCGGCGACGTTCGACAGAGCCGGCGAGACGTTCGACGTCTCGGGCTGCACTTGCTTCATTGAACATCCTTCGGCTCGAACCCGCCCCCATTTGGAGCAGAATCCAAGCGATTGGCTGTGATGAACCGTAAGGGTGGCGTTTACGGGGACAGTGAGCAGCGGAAGGGAAATTATCCGTATCCGCTGACGCCGAGTACAGTTCGGGCGTCCTGAGTATGCGGCCCGGAACTGTCCGGGACTTGCGTGCAGCGACCTAAAGTGCAGTGACGCTTCGAAACAAATTCTTCGAGCAGTTCTGCGAGTTTGCGCGTTCGTCTATAACTAAAGTAGTTATCGAACATGGTCTTGACAAGGCCGATACGGCGAAACGACCGGGTATTTCGGTGGCGCGGCGAAGCGGCCTCTCACTTCGTGCGCACATGGAGCGCACAGAGGGCGCATTGGGCCTCATGGTGACGGCAGCGCTCGATCGTGTCACAACTTTCGCCGTGAAAGGCACGATCGGACCGACACGCGTGAACGAAGAGGATGCCGCCCGGCGGGAACTCGTGGCTGCGCTCGCGCGCGTGGCCGCGGGCGACCGTTCGGCACTGCGGCTCGTCTACGAGGACACGTCGGCGAAACTATTCGGGGTGTGCCTTCGTATCTTGGGCGACAACGCGGAAGCCGAGGACGTGCTGCAGGACGTTTACCTCACGATCTGGCGTCGCGCCGCCACGTTCGATCCCACTCGGGCAAGCCCGATCACCTGGCTGGTGGCGATCGCGCGCAATCGATCGATCGACCGCCTGCGGGCGGGCGCGAGGACGCGCCGGATGCAGCCGCTCGACGACGCCATGGAGGTGAGCGACCCCGCACCCGGTGCGCGCGAACAGGTCGAGAGCTCGCAGCAGCGCCTGCGGCTCATGAATTGCCTCAGCGAACTCGAGGAACGCCACGCCACTGCGATCCGCGCGGCGTTCCTGGATGGCGCGACCTATGAGATGCTGGCCGAACGGATGAGCGTGCCGCTTGGAACGATGAAGACCTGGGTTCGCCGCAGCCTGATCAAGCTGAGGGCCTGTCTGGAGCGATGACCGACGAGCGCACCACCGCGCCGCAAGACATCCCGCCGGTCGCGGCGGAATATGTGCTGGGCGTATTGAGCGCACAGGAACGCCGCGACTTCGCGCTGCGGCTTGCACAGGACCCGGCACTGGCCCGCGAGGTCGAGGTGTGGGAGGAGCGGTTGGGCGGCTTGGCTTTGGAGGTCAGGCCGGTCGCTCCGCCACCCGGCGTGTGGGGCCGCATCGAGGCCGCGGTCGCGGCCCCCGACCGCAGTCCCTCCGGGTGGCGCGGCCTTTGGCAAAATCTCGACTTCTGGCGCTGGGCTGCAATGGGGTCGGCGGCGGTAGCCGCCGCAAGCCTTGTCGCGCTCATCTACGTGGATCACACGCCTGCGCTGGACCAGCCGCTGATCGCGAGGCTCGACGGCGGCGGCGGGCAGGCCGGCTTCGTTGCCGCGATCGATCCCGCGCGCAACGGCCTTACCATCGTGCCGGCGTCCGTCACCGACGTGAATCAGCGCGTGCTGGAGTTGTGGCTGATCGCGCCCGGCGACCAGCCGCGTTCGCTCGGCCTGATCGAGCCGGGACGCACGGTCCATATCAACCTTCCCGCCGATCTGGTCCGGCGCGTCGGCGTCGACGCCACGCTGGCCGTCTCGCTCGAGCCACCGGGCGGCTCGCCGACCGGCTTGCCGACCGGGCCGGTGATTGCGAACGGCCGGCTCACAAACCTGTGATGCTGTCGCCTGCATCCTGGCGACGTCCCTCTCCGTAGCTCACGCGGCGACCCCATCATGGGGGAGCGACGCCAAACTTCTGGAGAAGACCATGAGCTATTCACGATCGACCGCGCTGGCCGCCATCGTCGCCGCCGGCTTTGCCATTGCCACGGTGGCCGTCGCGCCGACGATTGCGCAGCCGAGCGGCGAGAAGACCGTCACGGTCGGCGGATCGCCGATGTATCCGAGCAAGAACATCATCGAGAATGCCGTCAAATCGAAGGATCACACCACCCTCGTCGCCGCGGTGAAGGCCGCTGGCCTCGTCGACACGCTGTCCGGGCCGGGGCCTTTCACCGTATTTGCGCCGACCAACGAAGCTTTCGAGCGGCTGCCGAAAGGCACGGTCGATTCGCTTCTGAAGCCGGAAAACAAGGACAAGCTCGTCAAGATCCTGACCTATCACGTGGTCGCCGCCAACGCGATGTCGGACGCCATCGGCAAGATGATCAAGGATGACGGCGGCAAGCACACCATCACGACGGTATCCGGCGGCAAGCTCGTCGCGATGATGAAGGGCAACAAGATCGAGCTCGAGGATGAGAACGGCGGCATCGCGACCGTGACGATCGCGAACGTCAGGCAATCCAACGGCGTGATCCACGTCATCGATCACGTGCTGCTCCCGAAGTAGGCCCTGCTCTCTTCCTCCCGGGCAGGGACCGGGCGGGGGCCATCGCCGGCGTGAACTGCGCGTTGGCCCCCGACCTCCGCAGCTCCACATCTGCGCAACTCCGAGACCTGCTCCCAGACCACGCAACTCCCCGACCTGCGCGACCGTTGAGTTCGAGAGAGCCGTCTGACGCCAAACGAGAGCGTGCCACCGACATGATCAAAGCGGACGAGATCCCTTCTTGCACGCGCGCCGGGATGCGATGGGCGATGGCGGCGTTCTATCTTGCCGCCGGGATCGTTCATCTCGCCGCGCCTGACCGCTTCCTGCCGATCGTGCCGAGCTTTGTTCCGATGCCGCATGAGGTCGTGCTGGCGACGGGGGCCTGCGAGATCGCAGGAAGCGCGGCGTTGCTGACGCGGCGGCTGCGGCGGCTCGCCGGCGTGATGCTGGCGCTCTATGCGGTGTGCGTGTTCCCGGCCAACATCAAGCATGCCGTCGAGGGAATTCACGTTCCGCCGCTACCCGACAGCTGGTGGTATCACGGGCCGCGACTCGTCATGCAGCCGGTGCTGGTGTGGTGGGCGCTGTTTTGTTCCGACGTCATCGACTGGCCGTGGAGGAGGCGTCGCAAGTCGCGTGCGATCACGTAAGCAGCGACGGCCGGTGCGCCGCGATGACGGAGCAAGGGGCCGGGTGACGTCTCGCCGGCGTTTTGTCGGGTACCTAACTTGACTAATCCGCATGGCAGGTCCATATACACAGCATCGATACTTGGCCGAACGACTGGGCCGCTTCGCCTGCGCTGATGGGCGTGCACGTTTCAGACATTTCTCCAAAATCGACAAATCGGGAAAAGGTCCGCGAAACATTCGCGTGCCAACGCCCACGTGTGCACCGCTAGCGAAAGGATATTCTCATGAGTTCGGGCACTGTAAAGTGGTTTAACAGCCAAAAAGGCTTTGGCTTCATCCAGCCGGATGACGGCGGCAAGGATGTGTTCGTTCACATCAGTGCGGTCGAGCGTGCCGGTCTGGGTTCCCTCAACGAGGGACAGAAGCTTCAGTTCGAGGTCGTTGCAGACCGTCGGACCGGCAAGTCTTCGGCTGACAAACTGCGCGTCGACTGATCGACTGATCGGTCGCGCTCGAATCCCGCCGCCTTGACCACGGATGTACTGGCAGGGCGCGCGATTCACGAGGGGCCGCGCCGGAAACTGCCGGTGCGGACCCTTCACTTCCGACGCGGACGAGGTCTCGGCCGAGATACTCCCGGCAAGGCTCAGTCCCGATACGACTGCTGATCTTACCTGCGACACGCGCAGCGGCGGCCCGCAATGAATGCGGTATTTCAGCCTCCCGCGCGATGCGCATCCTGCGCAATCCGGGAAGGTCAGGGATCTCCAAATTGAGCTTCGGACATAATTCGAGTCGCACCAGCACTGACGCGCGAAACTTGCGCGAGGTCCTCGGCGGGTATCGCGAGCCGAGTTCAGTACGGAGCCTGGTGGAAGTCGCCATCACCGCGCTGCCGCTGGTGGCCTTATGGGCCTCGGCGTGGTTCGCCTATTGGCTCGGTCATCCGTGGGCGTCGCTCATCATTGCCGTGCCGGCGGCGGGCTTCCTCGTTCGCCTCTTCATGATCCAGCACGACTGCGGGCACGGCTCCTTCTTTCCCAACCGCTTCGTCAATGACTGGATCGGCCGCGTCATCGGCGTCATCACGTTGACCCCTTATGATTTGTGGCGGCGCACCCATGCCATTCACCACGCCACCTCCGGCAATCTCGACCGCCGCGGCATCGGCGACATGGACACCTTGACGGTGCGGGAATATCGCGCCCGGTCGCGCTGGGGTCGCCTGAGATATCGTCTTTACCGACATCCGCTGGTGATGTTCGGCATCGGCCCGATCTACCTCTTCTTCCTGCAGCAACGCCTGCCGGTCGGGCTGATGCGCGCCGGCTGGCGGCCGTGGATCAGCACCATGGCGACCAATCTTGCGATCGCAGGGGTGGTGGCGGCCCTGGTCTGGCTGATCGGCCTCAAGGCTTTCCTCTTCGTCCATCTCCCCATCATGATGCTCGCCGGGGCCATCGGGGTGTGGCTGTTCTACGTGCAGCACCAGTTCGAGCACACGTCGTGGGACGAGGAGCCGGAATGGAATGCGCACGAAGCGGCGTGGCACGGCAGCTCGCACTACGAGCTTCCCGCGTGGCTCGCCTGGTTCACGGCCAATATCGGGGTGCACCATGTGCACCATCTGTGCAGCCGCATCCCGTATTATCGGCTGTCGCAGGTGCTGCGCGACCACCCGGAGTTCCGTGACGTCTCCCGGCTGACGCTGCTCGAAAGCCTGGGCTGCGTTCGCCTTGTCCTGTGGGACGAAACGCAACGGCGCCTGGTGACGTTTCGCGAAGCGGCCGCATCACGCTGAGAACCTTTCGGTCGCTACGGTCGAAAGCGGCGTTCGATAGACGGACCTCGGATCGAATCCAATGCGCCGGCTCGAAATCAGCCATGGCCGCCGCTGGTTTTTCTGAAAATCGATCATATATAACCTTCAGATAATAAAAAACTTTTGAAGTCGCATGAAGCCGCGGTGCTCACCGTGCCTACGGCGCGCGAAACGACAGATCGGAGAAGCCATCATGAAATCCATTGATTCAGCCGTCCCGACGGGGCCCTTCGATTATGAAGCCGACGCCGAGCTTTTCATGGCCCGCAAGCGGCGGTCTGCCGAGTACAAGCGGTTCGACCGCGCGGCCGACGCTATTCGGTTCGCGGTGGAAGATCTGCCGCCGCAATCGCTGCAACTCGCCCACCTGGAAGTCGACGAAGCGAGATTCGACGGCCGTGAAATACGCCGCCTCTATGACTGCGCCGCATTTCCGCTCATCCGCCGGCCCATCGGATAGTTCAAAATGGTTCTGCGCAGGCAACGCAAAACCGTCGTTTTCAATCGTCGCTTCGGATCCAAGTAATCGCGGATTTGCGGCCCCTGGGAATCGATAGACTGTTGCCGCCGGCCCCCATGAATTGGCAGACGACGGACATTGATCGAGGGCACGTCGTTCCCCGGTAGGTTGCGGGGTCTCGGCGTTGACGATGGTTCCGACTGCGTCCACGGTCACCAGTCAGGCCAGGCCGTTGATCGCAGGCTTTTCGAAAAAAAATCGCCGGCGCGAGCGAAGGGTCATGACGGAAAAGACAATCGAACTGGACCAGCATCGCGGTATGGCCGCCCAGAAGGCGACCGACCTGCGGCGGCTTCTCTCGGATGTCGCGGCCAATGAAACCGCCCTACGGCTGCGGCAGGAGGAGTTGGAAAACCATCTGATCGACGCAGCCGCCGCCAATTGGGCCGAGGCCGCAGAGAAGGCACGCTATCTTCTCGGCCTCTATGCTGCTACGCTGACATCAGGAGACCGACGCAGGCAAGCGCTCATCGCGGCCGTGCTTGCCGATTTCGATCGACTGGCCGAAGCGCCCTAGATCGCAGGACGTTCTCAAAATAGCCGATGCACGGAGGCGCCGACTTCAGGCGTCGTGCCAAACGCCCGGATCGTGCCGCGCACCGCTGATCGCATGGACGTTTGATCGCATAGACGTTGGATCAGGTAAAACGTTGGATCAGGTAAAACGTTGGGAGAAGTGACGTGGCGAAAGGGCAAATGAGAAGCAATCGCGAAAAGAAGAAACCGAAGGCCGACAAGAAGGCCAAAGCGACGCCGCCCGTGTCGCCGTTTGCACCCGCGCGTTCGGGGAACCAACCGCGCGGCAAAGGGGGCAAGGGAGGGTCATGACACGCAATCCCGCAGCCGCAACTGCAACCGCATGAGGCCGGATCTCGTGCGACGAAATCTCGTGACACGAAATCTGGTGGTGCCGGATTTCATCGAACGCGATTTCACAGACCGAAGTACGCGGGCAACGACCAGCGCGGCGATTTCCGTGCAACGCCGCCGTGCTCATGTCGCTTAATTTCCCGAACCGCAGCCGATCCTTTGACCCCACGCGGCGCGCCGTGCGGTTCTGGGGTCATGACGGCCCGATGGAGGCTGCGTTTTTCGTCAACGAAGACGCCCTCAAGCGAATTCAGCCCGACGCGCCCTGCGATGAAGCTGGACTTCTGAACGCCTTCGATTCCCATTGCGCCCTGATCCATGCGGCGGCCACCCGGGTTTACAAGCGCGGGCGCAAAGGTTCCTATGAGCTGATCCCGGCCGATTTTTGAACCTCTTCTTGCGCGCTTCGCCGCGGCGATGCCGTCGCGGGGCGAGTTCCGTAAAAACCCGCCGTCTCGGTCTTCCGTCCTGACATGTCATCAGGTGAAGCATGGCGGATTTCAACTATGACGCGCCCGCCGACCTGTTTCCCAGCCGCAGCCGGAAGGGCAGTCGTCCGGTGGGATATCGCCGGTTCGGGACGGCCGCGGAGGCCATTCGCTTCGTCATGGAACAGATGTCGGGAGAATTCCTGTTCGGCACAGTGCTCGAGGTGGAGAGCGAGCGTTGCGATGCCGCCCGCATCCGCGAGCTCTATGAGAGCCCCGCTTATCCGCTCCCGCGAACCAAACGCTAGATCGACGAAAGCGATCAGGCGGTGCCGACTTTGGTGAGCTGGGCGACCCGGTGGATGTGCGCGACCGCGGCGGTCGCGCCGGTCGTCTTCGTGAGCAGGTCGAGGCTCGCGTCGTCTTCGCCGTCGACCGGCGTGAGCGCCTGGTCCATGTAGCGCTTCGCGTTCGGATCGCGGTCGATCGCGAATTTCATGGCGACGAGCCGCACGATCATCCCGGCCAGCACCAAGTGCTTGGTGAGCATTTCCCAGGCGTAACGCGGCCAGAACGCCAGGGCCGTCTCCCGCGGCAGCTCCGGTCGCCGCTCCGCCGGCGTCTTTAGCCGGAATATGCCGGCCTGAAGCGGATGCACCTTTTCGAGCGGAACGGTCGTCGCGAATGTCACCAGCACCTTCACGAGGCTCGTCATCGGCACGCCGGTCGCCGCGGCCCGGCGCAGCAGCGTCTTCATGTGCGCCGGCGTGTAGTAGAGCGACCAGGCCTCCTGGTAGATCGCCTCCCACTCCGCCCGCGTCATCTTGGGGTGGGCGGTGCAGACGTGCTCCACGTCATAGCGGTTGAGGTCGGCGTCCATCGCCACACCCTTGGTCCAGAGCACCTTGTGGTCCTCCGAACCGGGCAGGGGCGTCAGGCAGAAGAACTCCAGGCCGTCGAGCGGCAGCTCCCGCTTGATGATCTCGATGTCGCGGCGGATCGTCTGCGGGGTATCGGCGGGAAAGCCCAGGATATATCCGGCGAAGGTGATGATCCCCTGCGCCTTCCAGGCGAGCAGCATCGTCCGATATTCGGTGATCTTGTTCTGACGCTTCTTCGCCGCCGCGAGATTTTCCGGATTGATATTTTCCAATCCGATGAAGACACGGGTGACCCCCGCGAGCTTCGCCTTCTCGACGAAGTTCTCGATCTTGTGGCACAGCGTGTCCACCTGGATCATCAATCCCAGCGGAATGCCCTCTTCGCGCAGTTCGATCAGGCGATCGAAAATCCGCTCCCATTCCTTGTTGCGGGCAAAGTTGTCGTCGGTGATGAAGAACTTGTGGATGCCCTGCGCCCAGTTGAGACGCACGAGATGCTCGACGTCGTCGGCGGTGCGAAATCGCGACTTGCGGCCCTGCACGTTGATGATGGTGCAAAACGAACATTGGTAAGGACAGCCGCGACCGGCATCGAAGCTGGTGCTGAGCCCGAGCGTGCGCGTCACGTAGCGCTTCGGCAGGAATGGCACCGGCGTGCCCTGCATCCCCGGCAGGTCGTTCATGAAGTTGTAGGTGGGCGCCAGCCGGCCGGCGGCCGCGTCCTGCAGAACCATGTCGAGCCGCCCTTCGGCTTCTCCGGCAAAGATCGAAATGCCGAGATCCCGGCAGGCGTCGAGTCCGACGGCGTGCCCGTCCAGCATCGACAGGCAGCCGGAGACGTGGAACCCGCCCATCGCGACCTGGATGCCGGCCTCGCGGAACGCGCGGGCGAGGTCGAGAGCGCGCGGATATTGATTCGATTGGACGCCGATCAGCGCCAGCAGGCCGAAGTTGCCGTTGCGCCGGAACCGGGCGATCAGCGCCGGTACGTCGACCCGTGTGTTCGTCTCGTCGATCGCTTCGATATCGATGGCGGCATCAGCCCCGAGAACCTGCCGCTCCGCGCAATCGGCGGCAATGCCGTAGAGCGCGGCCAGCGTGTTCGAGGGGATCATCGCCCGCCACCAGCGAATGACGTATCCGTCGTCGTCATAGTGCGAGGGCTTGACCAGAATGAGCTGAAAACGTCGCGTCACGGCCATGGGCAACTCCTGACACTCGTCGACGGCGCCGTCCGGTGCGGCAGGGAATGCGGGCCTTCGGCTGCACACGGCGCAATGCCGCGGCGCGCGCCGTGCGCACCGAATCTGACAGCGCTGCGAATTGTGATGGCAGAGCCCCCCTGGAACCGGATCAGTCCGTCGCGACCCTAGCACAAGGCCAAATGCGGCGTAACTGCCAACGTCGCGGATAGCATGGACCGCATGCGGGGACGCACATGCGGCAGCATCAGAAAAATGGAGGGCTTTGGAACTTCGCGGCCCTGCACCAGACGCGCAATGCGGGCCGCGAGAACGTTTGGGCTAAGCACCGAAGCATGCGGGCGAATTCGCCTTGCGCCGCCGGATCGTTCTCGGGGTCAAGGCCGGCGGACCACCCAATCGGGCACCCGCAGGCAGTACCTTCCGATTTAGAAGTCGCCTTGCTTAGAGAGTGTCGAAGCTGGCGAGAAGCGTCAAATCTGGCACGAGGGCCAAATCTGGCGAGAGATCAGACCGCCTGCAGATTCGAGGCCGCGAGCTTGCCGCGCTCGCTGACGACGTCGTAGCTGACCTTCTGACCCTCGTTGAGGGTGCTCATCCCGGAACGTTCGACTGCGGAGATGTGGACGAACACATCCTTGCCGCCGTCGAGCGGCTGGATGAAGCCGAAGCCTTTTTGCGTGTTGAAAAACTTGACCGTGCCTGTTGCCATGATGGCCTCCAAATTAAACGCCGATCGGCGCCCGTTTGCTGCACGACGTTTCCGTCGCAGCGTTACGTCCGAATTCAACGTCGTCTTGGAAAGAGCCCTCAGGGGCAGCAAGAAAACTTAAATCTCGAACGGGTCCCCTTATGGCCGTTGCAGGCCAAAATAGCAACCCCGCCCGTTCGGAGGTACGGAAAGTCTTCGACGAATTGCGCGCATTCCCGCGCACGCATTGCCGGTGCGAGGAGCTTGCCAAAGGGATCGGCGATCAGCGTTTTCCCTGATCAGCGATCTGCATTCTGCGCCTGCCGGGACGAGATCAGAACGGTGTCCGCCAAGGGCCCGCGCGCATCGACGTGCCAAACCTGCCGGACGCGCTCTGTCAGACCTTTTCGAGATCGCTTTCCTTGACGACCCGCTCGTGCGGCTCGCGTGCGCTCTTGATGCGGTACTGCTGTTCGCCGCCGTTCTCAGGAAGTTGCCGCACGATCTTGTATTCGCCGTCGGCCGCGGATTTTAGGGCAAGACCGCGGGAAAGCCGCACCGTCTGTCCGGATCGAAACTGGGTTGTCATGCCTGCTCCCGTCGTTGGCGTGCGCCGCGCCACGCAAAACAACCTTCGGCGAACGGACGAGGCTTCGGACGCGATCGATTTGATCTTGATCGCGTCTCGAGACCTCAATTTGCAAGCATCATCTGGTCCGAAGTGCTGTAGCTGAGAGCCTGTAGCTGAGAGCCTGTAGCCGACAGCCTGCAGCCTTCGGAGATCATGCCCTAACTCTGGCGCAGCGGCGGCCGTGCGGCGGCGTCCGCGGAGAACGGGCCGCCGCGTCCCGGCGGCTTGCCGGCGAGCAGCTTCTTGCCGCGCGGAGCGGGAAGCAGCCCATCGCGCTGAGCCTTCTTTCGCGCGAGCTTTCGCGCCCGCCGCAATGATTCATTCTGTTCGCGCGCCGATCGTTCTGAAGGTTTCTCGTAGAACCTTCTGCGCTTCATCTCGCGAAACACGCCTTCGCGCTGCATCTTCTTTTTGAGTACCCGGAGGGCTTGATCGATGTTGTTGTCGCGGACCAATACCTGCAAGAAATATTCCCTTCATGCGTCGATAGAGCACACGTCAGCGCGCGCGTCGTGACCAAGCGTGCGCGAGCGAATGTCGCGGGAGAGGCGGGGTCATGACCCCGGCGCAGCTTCGCGTTTCATCGAAGCGCGCGCCTTCGGCGATGCCGGCACGCATCACCATGATCTCTTCGGAACCATGATCTCTTCAAGAACGACCTGCTCCGCGCGTCAGGACAGCGACGACAGAGCAGTGATTTTTGGGCTCGCAAGGCTCGGCCACGAGCCCCACGCGCCAAGGCGTGGCGCGGTCCCCGGGACCATGCGCCAATCCGACCCGAATAGCCACTGAATTATTCGGAGCCGAGCCCTGCCTCGGCAGGTCAAGTCGTTCCTGCCGGCTCGGTTTCTGCCTACGAACGCCGGTAAGGTTCGGCCAGTGCGGCCGGTGCGGTTTGGCGTCCGACCAGGCCGGCGACAGCCAGCAGTGCGAGCAGATAGGGCATCATGATCAGCAGGGCATTGGGGACGGCGATCCCCATCGCCGGGAGCTGGAACTGCATGGCCGTGGCGGCGCCGAACAGCAGGCACGCGAAGGTGGTGTTGAGGATCTTCCACTTTCCGAAGATGACGGCGGCGATCGCGAGGTAGCCGGCCCCGCGCGTCATGCCCTCGGTAAAGGTGTGGATGTCGCCGATCGAGAGAAACGCCCCCGCCAGCGCCGCCATGAAGCCGGTGAACATCACCACCATGTAGCGCACCCGGGTCACCGAGAGGCCCGACTTGTCCACGGCCCGGGGCTCCTCCCCGGCGGCGTGGATGGTGATGCCGAGCGACGTGTAGCGCAGCACCAGGGCGGTCACGATGATGATCGCGACGCCGAGATAGAACAGCCAGACCTGCTGGAAGACGGCCTCTCCGAGCACCGGGATGTCGCCGAGCAGCGGCGGCGTCCATTTGGCGAGGCCGGGGATCTGCTCGCGGGAGCGCGACCCGAAGATTTCGCGATAGGCGAGGGTGGTCGCGCCCAGCATCAGGATGTTGATGCCGATGCCGGTGACGATCTGGTTCGCGCGCAGCGTCACGCTCAGGAACGCCTGCAGCGCGGCGACCGGCGCGACTGCGACCACGGCGATGGCGAGGCCGATCAACGGATTCCCGGTTGCCCAGGCGCCGACGGCGGCCGCGAAGGCGCCGGTCAGCATCATGCCTTCCAGGCTCATGTTGAGCACGCCCGCGCGCTCGCTGACCAGTTCGCCGATGCCGGAGAGCAGCAGCGGCGTCGCGAGGCGGATCGACGAGCCGATGAAGACCGCGAACAATTCCCAGGTCATCGTGCGGCCTGCCTGTCCAGCCAGAATGAGGCGCCCGCCAGCGTGATGACGATCAGGCCCTGAATGACCATGACGAGCGCGGTCGGGACCCCGGCGACCATTTCCATGTTGATGCCGCCGGAGCGCAGGAAGCCGAACAGCAGCGACGCCGCGATCACGCCGATGACGGAGCCGCGCGCCAACAACCCCGCCACCAGCCCATCGAAGCCGTAGCCCGAGGAGAAGCCGTCCTTGAGGACATACTGCTCGCCCTGGATCATGAGGGCGCCGGCGAGGCCGCCGAGCGCCCCGGCGATGGCGAGCGCCGCGATCACTGTGCGGGCGTAAGAAATTCCGGCGCGCCGCGCGGCGAGAGGATTGAGCCCGACGGCGCGCAGCTTGATGCCGAAGATCGTCTTGTTCAGCACGATCGCCACGACGATCGCGATCACGATGGCGATCGGAAAGCCGATGTGAAGTGGAAACGAATAATCGCCGGTCAGCAGCGGCAGCTGCGTCGAATTCAGGGATTTCAAGGGATTCCGGCAACGTCGCCGACGTCGTCATCGGGCGGCGCAGCAGCGCTTCCGATTGCACCGACCAGTAGACCAGCCAGATCGCAATGAAAGACAACAGCAGCGTGCTGATGACCTCGTTGGTGCCCGCCTTGACCTTGAGGACGCCGGCGATGGCGCCCCAGAACGCGCCGGCGGCAATCGCGGCCAGCATCGGCACCAGGATCGGAAGACCGAGCGGCAGGTTGGCGACGCCGCCGTAAAGCGCCACCGCCGTCGCCGCGATGCCGCCGACCGCGATCTGCCCCTCGCCCCCGACATTCGTGAGGTTGGCGCGGTTCGCCAGCACGAAGCCGATGCCGACGAGGGCAAAGACCACGCTGCGGTTGATCGAGACCGCGATCGAATAGGGCGAGCCGAAGGCGCCCTCGACGAAGGCCTGCACCGCCGTCGCGATCGACGCGCCAGTGAAGGCGACGAGGCCGATCCCGATGAGCGCGGCCAGCGCGACCGCCGCCACCGGCACGAGAAGCGGCCAGCCACCACGGATGCGGAAGCGGGGCAGCGCAACCTCGACGCTCATGACGGTTCTCCTGCCGGGGCGCGGTTCGCCGCTGTCTGAAGTTCTACCGGTCGGGTGCCCAACGCGCGCGGTTCCACGGGGCCGGCGTCCTGCGCGTGGCCGGCCATCATCGCGCCGATCGTCTCGCGCCGTGCCGGGTCGGCGGCGCAGGTGCCCATGATCCGGCCGCGGTAGAGCACGATGATCCGGTGCGCGACATCGAGCAGTTCGTCGAGCTCGGAGGAAATCAGCAGCACGCCCACGCCCTGCGCGGAGGCGGCGCGGATGTGACCGTAGACCGCCGCCACGGCGCCGACATCGAGCCCGCGGGTCGGTTGCGCCGCCACCAGCACGGTCAGATCGGCGAGGGTCAGTTCGCGCGCCAGCACCGCCTTCTGCTGGTTGCCTCCGGACAGGCTGGAGAAGGCGATCTCCGGCCCGGCAGCGCGCACGTCGAACCGGCTCATCAATGCGCGGGCGGCAGCATTGACCTCGCTGCGGCGCACAAAGCCGTAGCGGGTGAACGCGTCGAGACGGTTGAGGAAGATGTTCTCGGCGACCGACATCCCGGTGATGCAGCCCACGGCGTGCCGGTCTTCGGGAACCACGCCCATGCCGGCGGCGGTGACGCTCTTGGCGCCCGCATGAGTGAGTTCGCGGTCGCTGACGAAGAACCGGCCGCTGGTCGGCTCCAGCATGCCCGACAGCACGGCCGCGAGCTCGCTCTGGCCGTTCCCTTCGACGCCGGCGACGCCGATGATCTCGCCGCGCTTGAGGGTGAGCGTGAAGTTGTCGAGCCGCGTCACGCCCTGGGCGTCGCGAACGGTCAGGCCATCGACCTGCAGGATATCCACCGCAGCGTTGCCGTCATTCGCAGGACCGTCCGATGCGGTGGGGACCACCGGCAGCGCGGCATCGCCGGGGCCGCCGCGGCCATCGGCGTCGCGATGAATCATGGCGCGGACCAGCGCGTCGATCTCGGCTGACGGCTTCTCCGAGGTCGCCACCACCCGTCCGCCGCGCAGCACGGTGACGCGGTCGGCCGCCTTCTTGATCTCGGCCAGCTTGTGGGTCACGAGGACGACGCCGCAGCCGCGATCGGCGACCCGGCGGCAGACGTCCAGAAGCGCGGCGATCTCGTCGGGGAGGAGCACAGCGGTCGGCTCGTCGAGCACGAAGAGGTGCGGCTCGCGCATCAGGCATTTGACGATTTCGACACGCTGCCGTTCTCCGACCGAGAGCTCCTCGATTTTGGCGAAGGGGTCGAGCGCCAGCCCGTATTGCTTCGCGAGTTCATCGAGCCGGCGCGCACAGGCGCCGCGATCGAGGATGCCGCGGGCCTGGCCGAGCAGCACGTTGTCGACCACCGTCAGGTCGCGAACCAGGCTGAAATGCTGATGGACCATGGCAATGCCGCTGGCGAGCGCATCCGCCGGAGCGGCCGGCCGGTAAGCGGCGCCGCGGAACTGCATCGCGCCGGCATCGGGCGTGTGAACCCCGAAGATCAGGTTGCAGAGGGTCGATTTTCCGGCCCCGTTCTCGCCGAGGATGCAATGGATTTCGCCGGGCAGAATGGAGAGCGACACGTCCGACAAAGCGGGAAGCGCCCCGAAGCGCTTGGTCATTCCCTCCAGGTAAAGCAGCGGGACGGGCGGCGCGGTCACGGCACTTCACCTTTCTGGACACGGCGCTCCGCGTGGTGGTGCGGGGTCGCTCGGGCGGCCGAAGGGGCAGCAAGGGGGCGGCGACGGTCGCCACCCCTCGTGGTCGCAGAACTTCAGGCGCGGAACTTCGGGCGCACAGGGGCTTCGAGCGCTGCGGTCGCGACGCCGCGTCAGCCTTTGAGCACAGTGATCTTGCCGGACATGATGTCCTTCTTGATCTCCTCGAGCTTCTTCTTCTGGTCGGGCGTGCCGCCGCACACCACGATGTCGGAAGCCTCCGGGCCCATCTTCAGGCCGAACTCCTTGTAACCCGGCTTCCAGGTGCCCTTCACCATTTCGTCGATGGCATATTGCACCTGATAACCGACGCCGGTGATCGAGTAGGCGACGTATTTCGGATCAGTGCCGCAGCGATCGGTGTAGCTGCCGATGATGTGGGTGCTCTTGTCGGTCGCGGCCTGTTCCATGCCGCGCAGGCCGAGGTTGAGAATGTGGTAATGGACGTCGGCACCCTGCGCGATGGCGGCGAGGGTCGCTTCCTTGGACTTGGCCACGTCGTCGAAATCGCCGGTGTAGTTCTCGACGTATTTGATGTTCGGGTTGATGTATTTCGCGCCCTTGCCGAATTCCTTCCCGGCATTGACGATCGACGGAATCTCCATGCCGCCGACATAGCTGACGCCGCCGGTCTTGGAGAGCATCGCGGCGGCCGCGCCGGCGACGAAGGCGATCTCGGCCTGCTTCACGTCGTATCCCGCGACGTTGGGAAGGGCGTCGGCCTCGTTGCCGCCGACGATGGAGAACTTCGTCTTCGGAAACCGCTTGGCGATCTTGTAGACCGCGGCCTGGGTCTGGCCGCCGACCCCGATCACCAGCGCGTTGTTGGTCGCCAGGTTGGTGAGCGCCTGCTCCATGTCGGCATAGTTTATGTTCTCGATCATCTGCACTTTGATCTTGTCGCCGAACTTTTTCTCCGCAGCCATGAGGCCGTCATAGCCGGACTCCATCCAGCCCTTGTCCGACTTCGAGCCCGGGATGAGGATGCCGACCTTGATGGGATCGGCGGCGAAGGCGTGATGCGACAGGCCGAGCGCGACGGTGACGGTCAGCGCTCCGAGGATACGTCGAAAGAGCATCGTCGGTTCTCCCTTGGAATGCAGTGCGAACGCAGCGGAAATATCCCGCTCAGGCGCAGCGAGGAGCAATCCCTATGCCATCAAAGCGTCTTTGATTATTCATCGTTTTTTCCGATTGCATGGGGCTGAAATAAATAAGTGCTTATTATATAGACAGGCCGTGGCAATTCCGGCTGTTCGCTGGGCAGCGCCGCCCGGCGCGGCGCCGATTCACCGGGAATTCGGCGCTGCGGCGCTGGCAGGAAATTTGCTCTTCCCACCGCCGGAGACGACCCGGTTCACGCGAGGGAGAAGAGAAAATGTCTGCACCACTCCAGCGGACCAAGGAGGCGCCAGGCGGCGCGCTCGGCTTCGGTGAGCACCATCAATGGTGGGCGACGGAGACCGAAGTGGACATGTCCCGGCCGCCGCCGGCGCCGGTGCCGCTGCGCATCCCGTGCGAGCCTCAGGCGGTCACCGTCGACCTGCGCCGCACCGCGATCATCGTCATCGACATGCAGAACGATTTTTGCGCCAAGGGCGGCTGGGTGGATCACCTCGGCGCCGACTTTACCCCCGATCGCGCGCCCATCGCGCCGCTGCAGCGCCTGCTTCCGGCGTTGCGGGACGCCGGTGTTCCGGTAATCTGGGTGAATTGGGGCAACCGGCCCGATCTCGCCAACATGCCGCCCAACCAGATCCACCTCTATAAACCGAAAGGCGTCGGCGTCGGCCTCGGCGATCCGCTGCCGGGCAGCGGCGCGCCGGTCCTGCAGAAGGACTCCTGGGCGGCTGCCGTGGTCGACGAACTCGCGCAGGAGCCGCACGACATCAAGGTCGACAAGTATCGCATCAGCGGATTCTGGGACACCCCGCTCGACAGCATCCTGCGCAATCTCGGCGTCCGCTCGATCCTGTTCACCGGCGTCAACACCGACCAGTGCGTGCTGCACTCGCTGACCGACGCGAACTTCCTCGGCTACGGCTGCCTGCTGGTGAGCGACTGCTGCGCAACCACCTCGCCGGATTTCTGCACCGAGGCGACCGTGTGGAACGTGAAGAAATGCTTCGGCTTCGTGACCGATTCCAACGCGATCATCGCGGCCCTGAATGCACGCCCCTCCCGTTGACCGCAGGTGACGCGACGACCGGCCGTGAGGACGGCGACCCGTTCGGAGCGTTCGTTCCGGGACCGCGATGCATCGCGGAGCCGGGTGGCCGCGGGCGGCTGGACGGGCTCAGCTTCGCGGTCAAGGATCTGATCGACGTCGCCGGATGGCCGACCGGCGGCGGCAATCCGGACTGGCTCGCGAGCCGACCGATTCCCGACACGTCGGCGCCGACGGTCGCGGCAGCACTGCGCGCCGGCGCGCGTCTCGTCGGCAAGACCATTACCGACGAGCTCGCGTTCAGTCTCGAAGGGGAGAACGCCCATTACGGCACGCCGGTCAATCCGGCCTGCCCGGATCGCTTGCCAGGCGGCTCCTCGAGCGGCTCCGCCGTCGCGGTGGCGGCGAACCTCGCCGACTTCGCGCTCGGCACCGACACCGGCGGATCGGTGCGCGTGCCGGCGAGCTTCACCGGCATTTTCGGGTTTCGGCCGACCCATGGGCGGGTGTCGACGTCGGGCGTCATTGCCTTCGCGCCGAGCTACGACACCGTCGGATGGTTTGCCCGCGATCCCGATGTGCTCCGGCGGGTCGGCGAAACGCTGCTGGGCGCGGGGGACGCCGGCAGTGACTCCGGCGCCGCCGCGTCGCCGCGTCGCCTGGTGCTCGTCCGCGATGCCTTTTCCCTGGCCGAGTCCGCCGCCGCGGCGGCGCTCGAAGGCCACGCCCGGGCCTGGGGCGCCGTCGATGAAATCAGCGTCTTCGATGGCGCAGCGGATGAGTGGCTGGAATGCTACCGCGTCCTGCAGGGCGGTGAGATTTGGAAAGAGCTGGGACCTTGGATCAGCGCCCGGCGGCCGACTTTCGGCCCGACGATCGCCCCGCGTTTTGCCGACGCGGCTACCATCACGCCCGACGCGGTGACGCAGTATCGCGCGCGGCGACAAGCGCTCAGTGAGCGGCTGCACGGCCTCATGTCCGACGGCACCGCGCTCGTCATCCCGACCACCCCGGGGCCGGCGCTTGCGCGGTCGGCGCCACCCGCCGAGATCGCTTCGTTCTACCGGTCCGCGCTGCCCCTCAATGCCATTGCCGGACACGCCGGCCTGCCCCAGGTGACGATCCCGGCCGCGCGCATCGCAGGATGCCCGCTCGGCCTGTCGGTGGTCGGGGCTCCCGGCTCCGATCTCGCTCTGCTTCGCCTCGCCGGCGCGCTGCCCAATCTCTTCGACGGTTCGGTTCGACATGTCTGACCTCGAAAGAACCGTCGACGTCAAACCGCCCGAGCTTCCCGCCCGCCGGCCCCGCCGCAACGAGGCCCAGGCGCGCGAAAAAATCATGAAGAGCGCGACCGCGGAGTTCGCGCGGCACGGCTTCGCCGGCGCGCGGATCGCCCGGATCGTCCACAATGCCGGGTCCAACCCGCGCATGCTCTACCATTACTTCGGCAGCAAATCCGCGCTCTACGTCGCCGTTCTCGAGCACGCTCTCGGCGGCCTGCGCAGCAAGGAGCTGCGTCTCGACGTCGAGCATCTGGACCCGTTGGAAGGCGTGCTGCGGCTGTTCGAATTCATGAACGGCCACTTCGAGCAGAACCGCGAGCTGGTGACGCTGCTCACCGCAGAAAACATGCTCAAGGCGCGCTACATGCGGAAGTCCGCTCGCATCAGGGACATGTCTTCGCCGGTGCTGGACATGATCGCGAAGCTGCTCAAGCGGGGCGCCGCGGGCGGCCAGTTCGCGGCGGATCTTGACCCGCTCCGCCTCTATGTTCTGATGGTGGCGCTCAGCCAATTCCACCTGTCGAATGTCTATACCCTGTCGATCATCTTCGCGACCGATCTGTCGAGCGAGGGGTGGCGCGCCGCCCGCAAGGCCGACGCGCGGCGCATGCTGGCGGCTTTCCTGCAGACGAGCTGACCGGCGACACCGTGCGCCGGCGAGCTGGGCCGGCGATTTGCCCGATATGCGCGGAAACTACTCGCGTTCCGGGACCGGCACGTTGTAGGCGTTGAGCGTCGTCGACACCATGCTGTAGAGGCCGGTAAGGTAGATCAGCTCGTTCGTGGCGTGTTGCCCCAACGTCGTGACCGCGAGCCGGTAGACGGGCTCGGGCAGGGTCCCGCCGCGCACCAGCGCGTAGGTGAAGTCGAACGCCACGGCTTCGTCAGGGGTCAGGTCGGACGGCTTGAGGCCGGCCACCAGCGTCGCCAGCCGCTCGGGCTTCATTCCTTCCCGCTCCGCGACGGCGATATGGGCATAGATCTCGTAGGCCGCGTCGAACCGCGCACCGACCACGAGAATGGCGATCTGGCGAATGTTGTCGGGCAGCGCCGCGTTGGCGGTGAGCGCGAGCGTGAGATCCCAGATCGCCTTGCCGATCCCCGGCTCATGAAGCCAAGGATTCCACGGGCCCATCAGCGCGCCGTCTTCGCGTTCGACCTTGAAGGCGTTGAAGTTGCTGGCAATGCCCTTGCGCATGGCGTCGTAAAGCGGCTTCTGCTCGGGACTGAGCTCGGACGGTGGAATCAGGGGAAGGCGCACGGGCATCCTCTCTTTCTGCAGCGGCGACACATGATGGAATTTTCCGTCTCCCGAAATCCGGGGACGGCGCATGTCTTGAAACACCCGGCCGCGTGCCGACGTTCCGCGGCGGTGCCGAGTTTTGCTCACCCTCCAGGTGAGCCGTCCTGTAAGCCGTGTTGGCAGGAACCTGCAGGATGAAACACTGCGCGTGCTGAACCGACGGTGGCCCGTCCATGGCCGGGCGCAAGTCTTCGAGCGGATGTCTTCGCGCGCCGCCGACGCGGCAGCTATTCGCCCTTGATGTGCATCGCCTTGATCAGCGGCCACCATTTCTCCATCTCGGCTTTCTGGAGCGCTGCGAGCGGTCCGGGCCCCAGCATCTCGGGCGGCGGAATCTCGATCGCCAGCACGGCGAGGCGCTTGCGCGTGGCGGGCGCGGCCAGCGTCTCGCGCACGGCTGCGGTCAGCCGCTCGATGATGGCGACCGGGGTTCCCCGCGGCACCCACAGCCCGGACCAGACCGAGAAATAGAATCCCGGCAATCCCGCCTCGTCGACGGTGGGGACATCCGGCGCCGTCGCAATGCGGTCCTTGGCGGTGACCGCGAAGGCCTTGATGCTGCCGTCGCGGACATGGGGCATCGCGATCGCCGGTCCGGTGATCATGATGTCCAGCTGGCCCGCCACCAGGTCCTGCAGCGCGGGGCCGGCCCCGCGATAGGGCACGAGCGCAAACCTGGTGTCGGTCTTGCTCTGGAAGAACGCCGCCGACATGTAGGATGGGCCGCCGATGCCGCTGGTCCCGGCGGACGCCTTGTCCGGGTTCTTCTTCAGCCACGCGATCAGCTCGACGAGCGAGTTGGCCGGGAAGGTCTTCCTCGCGAGAATCAGATCGGCCTCGAACGGCAGCAGCGAGACGGGATCGAGGTCCTTGAGGATGTCGATCGGCAGCGCGTAGATGGCACCGCTGGCGAGGTGGGAGCTCCAGTTGCCGGCGCTCAGGGTGTAGCCGTCGGGAGCGGCGCGCGCCGCGCGTACCAGCCCGATGCTGCCGCCCGCGCCGGCGACGTTCTCCACCACGATGCTCTGGCCGAGCGCTTCCCGTAGCCCTTCGGCCACCACCCGCGCCATCACGTCCAGCGGACCGCCCGCCGCATAAGGCACGCTCATGGTGATCGGCCGCGACGGATAGGCCTGGGCGCGCGCCATCCGCGCCGGGCCGGCAAACGCCGCCGCCCCCGCCGCAAGACGAAGAAACTGCCGACGCCGAAGTGTCATGCGGCCCTCGCTCGCTTCCTGATCCGACGCGCATTTTTCGCTCAGGACTCCGGCCGCCCTGCGCGCTGGGGCCGCCGCGCCGCGATCGCCTACATCTCGCCCGACAGCCGCTTGACGAGGCGATAGAGATATTCCTGGCCGTCGAGGAACGACTGCACCCGCACCCGCTCGTCCTTGCCGTGGGCGCGCATGTCGTCGACGTCCGACGCCAACCCGGAATGACCGAAGGTCGGTATGCCGGCATTGCGCAGATAGCTGCCGTCGGTGGCGCCGGCGCTCATGACGGGAACGATCGGCGTGCCCGGCCAGAACTCCGCCGAGGTCTTGTCGATTGCGGCGAGCAGCGCCTCGTCGATCGCCGACGGCGGGCTCAGCACCGCCGGCTTGACCTGCGTCACGGAGATCTTGTCGTCGGCGAGCACGCGGACCAGGGCGGCGGTGACGTCCTCCACCTTTTCATTCGGCATGATGCGGCAGTTGACCACCGCCTGCGCCGATTGCGGCAGCGCGTTGTAGGCATGCCCGCCCTCGAGCATGGTGGCGACGCAGGTGGTGCGGAGCTGCGCATTGTAGGCGGGGTTCTGGGAGAGACGGGCGACCGCCGCCGGGTCGGGACTGGCGGAGAGCGCCGAGCGGATGTCGGCGGCCGTCTGCGGGGCCTCGAGATCGGCGGTGCGCTCGAACGACTGCCGCGTCGTGGCGTTCAGATCGACCGGGAAGGCGAACTGGCCGAGCCGTGCGAGACCTCCGGCGAGGTGATAGATGGCGTTGTCCGCGGCCGGCACCGACGAATGGCCGCCTTTGTTGGTGACGGCGAGCCGGTAGGAGACGCTGACCTTCTCGCTGGTCTGCACGCTGTTGCGGATCGGCTTGCCGCGCTTGACCCCGACGCCGCCGCCCTCGTTGAGCGCGAATTCGGCGTCGATCAGGTCGCGGTGGTTCGCGAGGAGCCACTGAATGCCGAGCGCGTCCGCGTCGAGGATCTCCTCGTCGGTCTCCAGCGCCAGGATGATGTCGCGGTCGCCGCGATAGCCTTCCTGCTTGTAGCGGATGAGGTTCGCGACGAAGGTCGCGGCCATGTATTTGTCGTCGCCGCTGCCGCGGCCGTAGAAATAACCGTCCTTCTCGACGAGCTTGAACGGATCGGTGGTCCAGTCCTCCGGCTTCGCCTCGACGACGTCGAGATGGGCGAGCAGGAGGATCGGCCGGTGCGCGCCGGTGCCGCGCAGGCGCGCCACCAGGTTGCCTTTGCGGGGCGCCGGCTTGAACACCTGCACGTCGGCGTTGGCGAACCCGGCGGAGCGCAGCCGCGCGGCCATGGCGTCGGCGGCGCGGCCGGTATCGCCGGTGGCGGTCACCGTATTGATCTCCACGAGCTCCTTGTAAATGTCGACGGCGAGCTGCTGACGGGTCGACAAGGGCTCCGCTCGTGCCGGCGCTCCGGCAATGAGGCATGCGAGCACCGACGTCGGCAGGAGTGTCGCCAGGCAGAGTGTGAACAGTCCATGCATCGTGGGTACCCTTGCTGCGGAGCGCGGCCACCCGACACAGTAGCGCTCGGCGGACGGCGTTACCAGCGGCCCGCGGAACTCATCGGCGCACGACGCTGATGCGTCGGAATGACTGATTGGCCGCCCCGCCACAGCTCCGCTGAAGCGGCGTAAGCGACGGCGCCTGTCTCGGGAGGCCTCGAACTGAGCTCGGCGCGAGCTATCCCGCCGCCTGCTCGTAGATGTCCTCTTCCTGCGCGTTGTGCAGGCGGACGAGGGACTCGATCGCCTCGATCACGCGCTGGGCGTCGCGCACGAGATAGCGGTCGGCGTCGGCCGCGGTGAGGTTGTTGGCAAGGCGGGCGATGAGGCGCGCGAGGTGCAGGATCTCCCGATGGGCGCGGCTCATGGCGCCGAGTCCGTGGCTGTCCAGCACCCTGGCGAGGCTGGGATAGACCTCGGTTTCGTCGGCGCGCTCATGGGCGACGACGGTGCGGGCGACGAGGTCGTTCGCCTCGGTGATCAGGGCGACGGCGTCGGCGCGCTCGGCATTGTCGAGCGCGTCGGCGATCTCGCGCAGCCGATCGAGGACGGCGTCGAGGCGCTCGTGCTCCTCCCGCAGCGCCGCCGCCGCACCCGACGACATGGCGTGGCGGGTGAGCGCGCGGGCGGGGAACAGCGCCCGCAAAGCGTTGAGGATCACCGCGACGTCGATCGCCTCCTGGGTGAGCGCGCCGGCCACCGGCGTGAGCCAGCCGAACGCGGCGAGGCCCATGGCGATCCCCGACATGGCGAGGCCGGCCACGATGCTCTGCACCGCGATGCCGCGGGCGCGCTTGGCGATCACCACCGCATCCGCCACGCGGTCGAGCCGGTCCACCAGGATCACGACATCGGCCGCCTCCGAGGACGCGCTGGCGCCGCGTGCGCCCATGGCGATTCCGACGTCCGCCGCGGCGAGCGCCGGCGCGTCGTTGATGCCGTCGCCGACCATCAGCGTCGGTGCGAGCCGCTGCTCGGTGGCGACCGCATCGACCTTGTCGGAGGGAACCCGGTTCGCGAGCACCGCGTCGAGATCGAGCGCCGCGCCGATGGTTTCGGCGGCATCGGCGCTGTCGCCGGTGACCATGACCATGCGCGCCACCCCGGCCTTGCGAAGCGTCGCTACGGCGCGCGGCGTTTCGCGTCGCAACTCGTCGCCGAGCAGGAGCGCGCCGATGGTGCGGCCGTCGACGGCGACGAACACGCTCAGCGCCGAGCGCCAGGAGGCGCGGCGCAGGACGTGCACGGCCCATTGCTCCGGTCGCCGGGCGCCGTGGACGAGGTCATGGGAACCGACGCAGACGGTGCAGCCGCCGACCCGGCCTCGCAGGCCCGCGCCCATGGTCTCCTGGGCGTCCTGTGGAACCTCGAGCGCGAGTCCGCGCGCACGGGCCGCCGCGACGATGGCGGCGGCGACGACATGCTGCGAGGCCTGCTCCAGCGAACCGGCGAGACGGAGCACCTCGTCCGCGCTTTCGCCCGGCGCCGTCTCGACGGCGATCAGCCGCGCGCCGCCGACCGTGAGCGTGCCGGTCTTGTCGAACATCACGGTGTGGATGCGGGCCAGCGCTTCGAGGGCGGCGCCGCCCTTGATGAGAATGCCGTTGCGGGCGGCCCGCGACACGCCGGCGATGAAGGCGACCGGCGCCGCGAGGATCAGGGGGCACGGCGTTGCCGCGACCAGCACCGCGAGGGCGCGTATGGGATCGCCGGACGCCAGCCAGGCGATGCCGGCGACCGCGAGCGTCGCCGGCAGGAGCAGCAGTGCGTAGCGGTCGGCGATGCGGATGAAGGGCGCCTTGGCGGTCTGCGCCGCCGTCGCCATCCGCACGATGCCGGCGTAGGTGCTCGCACCTGCGGTCGCGGTGGCGCGCATCTCGAAGGTCTCGCCGGCGTTGAGGGTGCCGCTGAGCGCCGGCTCGCCGGTCCGGCGCGCGACCGGGATCGGCTCGCCTGTCAGCGCCGCCTCGTCGATGACGGCGGCGGCGCTGGTGAGGACGCCGTCGATCGGGACGATCTCGCCGGCGCGGACGAGTACCGCGTCGCCGACCGCGACCTCGCCGACGGGGATGTTCTCCACGCGACCTGCGCAAAGGCGGTGCGCGACGCGCGGCGCCCGGTCGACCAGCGACTTGAGATCGCGCTCGGCGCGGGCCACCGCGAAATCCTCGAGCACGTTGCCGCCGGCATACATCACCGCGACCACGATACCGGCGAGCGTTTCCCCGAGCAGCAGCGCGGCCGACATCGAGACGAAGGCGATGGCATCGACACCGACCCGGCCGGCCAGGATATCGCGGACCATGGAGAACAGGAGGCCGGCCGCGACCGGAATGGTCCCGAGCGCCCACGCCCAACTTGCGGCAGTCGGGCGGCCGGTGGCCCACAGGGCGAGGCCTATCCCCAGCGCCGTGAGCGCGGCGGCGATCAGTCCGCGCCGCAGCATGCGTTCCAGATTCATCGGCTCATCGTCCACCGCGCAACGGGGCAAGCGGCCGGCGCCGCCGAACCCGGTCGACGATTGGATTGATGCCCGCCACGGCCGCCGCAGCCTTGACGTAGGACAACCGAGCCCATGTTATACGTCGTCCCGACGACGGATTTGGGGAAGCGCCTGCAACCTCACTGGTTTTTGCCGTGCGTCGGTGCGATTTTCACGTCGTGAGGAGACCCCCATGTGCCGCCAATGCGATTTCGACGCCCACGCGGATGCCGTTGCGCGGCGGCGCTTCCTGGTCGGGGCCGGGGCTGCCATGGCGAGCCTGGCGTTTTCCCGCCCGGGATTTGCCGAGGCGCCGAAATCGCCGACGAAGAAGGAGAACGTGCTGTTACCGGACGCAGCGCTCAAACGCCTGATGAGCGGCAACGAGCGCTATGTGGAAGGAGTCTCCAGACGGCACGACTTCAAGCATGAGCGCGAAGCGCTCTCCCGCGGCCAGAATCCGTTCGCCGGGATTCTCAGCTGCGCCGACTCCCGAATTGCGCCCGAATACGCCTTCGACACCGGACGCGGCGATCTGTTCGTCTGTCGCGTGGCCGGAAATTTTCTCAACACCGACGTGGTTGCGAGCTTCGAATACGCCGTGCAGGTGCTCAACACGCCGCTGCTGATGGTGCTGGGTCATCGTTCCTGCGGCGCGGTCGACGCCGCCATAAAATCGATCCGCGACGGCACCACGCTTCCGGGTCACCTTCCCGCGCTGGTCGAGGCGATCAGTCCTGCGGTCAAGGAGACGGCCGGCAAGCCCGGCGATCCCCTCGACAACGCCATCGCCGCCAACGTCCGCCTCAACATGGAAAAGCTCAAGACCGCGACGCCGATCATCGAGTCGTTCGTATCCGAGAAGAAAGTCCGCGTGGTCGGAGCGGTCTATAACCTCGAAGACGGGCACGTCGAGCTTTTGAGCTGAGCCGCAGACGCCGCGCCGGGTCGGAAGCTGTGTCGTGGACGCTGCATCCTCAACTCGAGACCGACGGCGTCGACGTCGGCGATCTGCCGCTGTCACGCCTCCTGCTTTTGAACGACGCCAACTATCCCTGGCTTCTGCTGGTCCCGCGCCGTGTCGGCGCGAGCGAGATCATCGACCTCGCGGAGGCTGATCAGATCGCGCTCACGGGTGAGATCGCCGGCGTCTGCAGGGCGCTGAAAGCGCTGACGTCATGCGACAAGCTCAATGTCGCCGCGCTCGGCAACGTCGTGACGCAGTTGCACGTCCACATCATCGCGCGGCGGCACGACGATCCCGCCTGGCCGAAGCCGGTCTGGGGCGTGGCCGCGCCGCTCGGCTACGATCGCGACGCGCGCGACGAGATGATCGCCGCGTTGCGCCGCGCGATCTGGCCGGGGTCGTGAAGGTGGCCGCGTCCGATGATCGCGCGATCCAAATCTCCGCCGTCGCGGGTTCCCGGAGCGGCCCGCATCAGTTGAGCTTCACGCCGGCGGTGTGGGCGACCTTGGCCCACTTGTCGATCTCCGCCTTGATGAAGGCGCCGAACTCGTCGGGGGTCATCGACATCGGGTCGACGCCCTGCTTGGCCCAACTCTCCTTGATCTCGGGAGAGTTGAGGATCTTGTTGATCTCGGTGTTCAGGAGATTGATGATCGGCTTCGGCGTTGCGGCCGGAGCGACGATGCCCACCCAACCCGACGCGGTGAAGCCGGGCACGCCGGCCTCGGAGATCGTCGGCACGTCGGGCATGATCGGCGAGCGGGCCGCGCCCGACGTTCCCAGTGCGCGCACCAGGCCGGCATCCACATTGGGCTTCATGGTCGGAAGGGTGTCGAACATCATCTGGACCTGACCGCCGATGATGTCGTTGCGGGCGCCGGAGCTGCCCTTGTAGGGCACGTGGACGATGTCGGTCCCGCTCATCGTCTTGAACAGCTCGCCGGCCAGATGATACTGCGAGCCGGTGCCGGACGAGGCGTAGTTGAACTGGCCCGGCTTCGACTTGGCGAGCGCGATGAACTCCTGGAGCGTCTTTGCCGGCACCGATTTATGCACCACCAGCATGAGGTCGCCGGAGTAGATCGGCGCCACCGGGGCGAAGTCGCGCAACAGCTGGAACGGCTTGTTGGTGACGAGCGACTCGTTGGTGGCGTGGGTCTGCGAGATGATGAGCAGGGTGTAGCCGTCGGGCGGCGCCTTCGCCACCGCATCGGTGCCGATCATCGTGCTGGCGCCCGGACGGTTTTCGACCACGAACGACTGCTTGAGCGCCTCCGACAGCTTCTGCATCACGATGCGCGAAAAAACGTCGGAGGGGCCGCCGGGGCCGTAGGGCGCGATGACATGGACCAGCCGGGTCGGGTAGGTCTGGGCCGAGGCGCCGCCGAGCATCGCTATCGCGACCACGGCCGACGCAACCACTCGCAGCATCACGCTCATGAACGTTTCCTCGCATTCCCGCGGCGTTGAAGCCATCGCCACACGCGCGCATTACCTCCGAAGTCCGCAGGAATCAATATATCATGCCGGACTTCCCGTGCGCTCGGCGCACAGTGCCACGCCTGCGGCGCTCCTCGGCCCTCTGGGGCAGTGAGGGGAGGCGATCGATCCGCAAAAGGGGGGCGCGGACATCTGGTGGAAACCTCGCTTTATCTTCCCGTCAAACGCTATCTCGAAAAGCTCGGCTTCGCCGTCAAGGGCGAGGTTCGCGGCTGCGACGTCGTCGGGCTGCGCGGTGACGGCATCGTCGTGATCTGCGAGCTCAAGCTCAGCTTCAATCTCGAGCTGGTGCTGCAGGGTGTCGACCGCAGCGCCGCCTGCGAGGAGGTCTGGCTCGCGGTACGCACGACGTTGCGCCGTTCCAGCCGCGACCGCGACCCGCGCGTGCGCAAGCTCTGTCGCCTGCTGGGGTTCGGCCTGCTCGGCGTTTCCAGCTCCGGGCAGGTGGAGCTCGTCGTGGAGCCGCGGCCGTGGCGGCCTCGCCGCGATCTCAAGGCGCGCAGCCGGCTCGTCGCCGAACACCAGCGGCGGCAAGGCGATCCGACGGCCGGCGGCAGCACGCGTGCGCCGATCATGACCGCCTATCGCCAGCAGGCGCTTGCCTGCGCGGCGATGCTCGCCGGCGGCCCGCGGTCAACCCGGGAGCTGCGGCCTATCGCTCCCGATGCCGCGAAGATTCTCCTGCAGAATGTCTATGGCTGGTTCGTGCGGACCGGACGGGGCGTCTACGACCTCACGGAGGCCGGCCGTGCGGCCCTGGTGCGGTGGCCGCAGGCCACCGCCGAGGATGGGCTCGCGGCTGCGCCGCTCTAGCCGGACACCGACGTCTTCATGCAGGGAATGGTTGGCCCAGCGCCGTCGGGCCCAACGCCGTCGTTGCCCAACAGTGGTGACCCGACGCCGTGGGCCGCCCTCAGTAGCGGCGGCGGCCCTGAGCGCTCGCCACCCGCCCCTGGAAGCCCGGGTTCTGGTAACAGAAGCCGCCCACGCCGGAGACCGTGGTCCGGCATTGCTGATAACTCGTGAAATAGCAGGACGTCGCGGCGGCGTCCCTTCCCATCCTGGCACACCACGGATAGCTGTTCGGCGATTGCGCCGAGGCCACCGGAATTTCGCCAACGACCGCGGCAGTGATCAGGAACAGTGAAAGAACGGATAGGCGCATCGAAACCTCCTGAAACTCTTGCAACGCGACAGGGGCGGCACCTTCGCGAGTTTACGCTAACACCCCGATCCTGCCCGCTCCAGACACGGTCGCGTGACCGCTCTCGCCGCCGGGAAGCAAAGAATCGGGGGCAGGTTATGGTTCCAGGCCATCGGCGTGGCATGGGTTGTCGCCGCAACGGTTCGCATTCCACGTCAAGAATTCTGCCAGCCGGAATGCCCGGACCAGGGAGGGGTTTCTCGTTGTTTTCGGCACGAGATTTCAAGCCGCTCCCGTGGCAGTCTCGCGACCCGCGGTGACCGCGAAGTCCATCATGGAAAACGTCAGACGGGACAGCATCCGATGAAAAATCCGCTCCAGAAAATCCGTCTGCTCGCCGCTGCAATGACACTGGGTGTGCTGACCCCGGGTGTGCTGAGCCTGGGTGTGCTGACCCTGGGCGTGACATCGGTGCGCGCCCAGACGCCCTCGGTGTGGATCGACGACCTCACCTGGCCCGAGGTGCGCGATGCCATCGCCGCCGGCAAGCGGACCGCGATCGTCTACACCGGAAGCAGCGAGCAGAACGGTCCGCATATGGTGATCGGGAAGCATAATATCATCGCGCATTATGTCGGCCAGCGCATCGCCGAGGAGTTGGGCGACGCTCTGGTGTATCCGATCCTGCCGTTCGCGATTACCGGAAACGCGGCCGCGCACACCGGACACATGCGGTTTCCCGGCTCGGTCACGCTGCCGCCGGACATCTATCTCGGGGTCGTGCGCGCGGTGGCGCAGAGTGCGCTGGCGGCGGGGTTCAAGGTGGTCGCGCTGATGGGTGACCATGGCGGCGGCCAGAGCGAGCTCGCGCGGGCGGCGAAGGAACTCGATGCGCAGCATCGTGCCGACGGCGCCCGCGTCATCTTCGTCGGTGATCTCTATGCCAAGACCGACGCGCAATTGAAGGCGCTGCTGGCCGCGCGCGGATTGCCGAGCACCGACGCCCATGCCGGAATCCCGGACACCTCGGAGCTGCTCTATCTCGAGAAGGCGGGGCAATGGGTGCGCCAGGACAAGCTCGCGGCGGCGAGCGAAGCGACCGGCGTTCGCGGCTCTCCCGCGCTCGCTACGCCCGAGATCGGCAAGCTTTATCTCGATCTCAAGGTCGAGAACGCGGTCAAGCAGATCCGCGCGCTCACCTCAGGCACCAAGCCGGAACCATAGGGATATAGCGGACCCGTTGGAACGCCGGCCCACCGATCGGAGGAGGGGCCGTTCCACGAGTCCGAGCTTCCGAACGGATAAGACCGCTCAGGCGTGCGAAAAGGCCCGCTCGCCTCGCCCCTCTCCCCGCAAGCGGGGCGAGGGAGCGGAGGCGCCGTGCGCGCGACGCAGATTCGTAAACGTCGTAGCGTCGAGCCGGGCAGTGATACGAACCGGAAAACCAAAATCGCTTAAGTTCAGTTGCGCGCCTTGTCGACGAGGGCGCGCTGCTTGATCCACGGCATCATCTCGCGGAGCTTGGCGCCGACCTGCTCGATCGGGTGCTCGGCGAGCTTGGCGCGCGTCGCCTTGAAGGAGGTCTGGTTGACCTTGTTCTCGAGCATCCAGTCCTTGACGAAACGGCCGGACTGAATGTCGCCGAGGATCTTCTTCATCTCGGCCTTGGTCTCCGGCGTCACCACGCGCGGACCGGAGACGTATTCGCCGTACTCGGCAGTGTTGGAGATCGAGTAGTTCATGTTGGCGATGCCGCCCTCGTAGATGAGGTCGACGATCAGCTTCACCTCGTGGACGCATTCGAAATACGCCATCTCGGGGGCGTAGCCGGCCTCGACCAGCGTCTCGTAGCCGGCCTTCATGAGTTCGACCAGGCCGCCGCACAGCACCGACTGCTCGCCGAACAGGTCGGTCTCGCACTCTTCCTTGAAGGTCGTCTCGATAATGCCGGCGCGCCCGCCGCCGATCGCGGAGGCATAGGAGAGGCCGAGATCGTGGGCATTCCCGGAGGAGTCCTGGTGTATGGCGACGAGGCAGGGCACCCCGGCGCCGCGCTGGTATTCCGAGCGCACGGTGTGGCCGGGACCCTTGGGAGCGATCATCAGGACATCGAGATCGCCGCGCGGCTCGATCAGATTGAAATGGACGTTGAGGCCGTGGGCGAACATCAGCGCGGCGCCGTCCTTCATGTTGCCATGGAGGTGGTCGCGATAGATGTCGCCCTGCAATTCGTCGGGCGTCAGCATCATCATCACGTCGGCCCACTTGGCGGCCTCGGCGACGTCGAGCACCTTGAACTTCTCGCCCGCGGCCTTTGCTGCGGACCCCGAGCCCTTGCGCAAAGCCACCGCGACCTCCTTGACGCCGGAGTCGCGCAGGTTGAGGGCGTGGGCATGGCCTTGGCTGCCATAGCCGACGACGGCGACCTTCTTGCCCTTGATCAGGTTCAGGTCGGCGTCGCGGTCGTAATATACGCGCATAACTTATCTACCTCTGTTGGGTTTCTGCGCCGCAGTGGCGGCTGCTTCTAGTTTCATTCGCCTTTCGGCACAAGTCCGGGGCAGTCAATGGCCCCGGATTGCCGGCTCGAAGGACCGCGTCGGCGTGGCTCCGCGATCCGATCCTACATTCCTTCGGCGCCGCGGCTGATGGCGACGATGCCGGTGCGCGACACCTCGACGACGCCGAGCGGCAGCATCAGCGCGATGAACTGGTCGATCTTGGAGGTGCCGCCGGTGATCTCGAACACGAAGCTCTCGATGGTGGCGTCGATCACCCGGGCCCGGAACGCGTCGGCGAGGCGCAGCGCTTCGACGCGCTCGTCGCCCTTGCCGCGGACCTTGACCATGGCGAGTTCGCGCTCGATGGCGGGTCCCGCGAGCGTCATGTCGACGACACGGTGCACCGGCACCAGGCGGTCGAGCTGGTTCTTGATCTGCTCGATCACCATGGGCGTGCCGCGGGTGACGATGGTGATACGCGAGAGGTGCCGCTGGTGCTCGGTCTCCGAGACGGTGAGACTCTCGATGTTGTAGCCGCGGCCGGAGAACAGCCCGATCACCCGCGCCAGCACGCCCGGCTCGTTGTCGACGAGCACGGCGAGGGTGTGGGTCTCCGAGCGCTCCGTCACCGATGCGTCGGGGTAATGAGACGTCGTGTTCACGCGAAAATCCTCGGCAATATGAACTTACCAACCACACATCTGCACTGTGCGGCAGGGCGACTCCGCCCTCTCGCTCCGCTTGCGAAGCAAGGGTCGGGGTGAGGGGGACCTTTCCGCACGTCGAGCCGTCGCCGGTGCCTCACACCATCATCTTGCCTTCCTCGGTGATGGCGTCCTCGAGCGTCTCGGCGGCGTCGCCGAGGATCATCTCGTTGTGGGCGCGGCCGGAGGGAATCATCGGGAAGCAGTTCTCGTTCTGGTCGACCACGCAATCGAAGATCACCGGCCGGTCGACCGCGATCATCTCGCCGATCGCGGCGTCGAGCTCGCCCGCTTTCTCGCAGCGGATGCCGACCGCGTGGTAGGCCTCGGCGAGCTTGACGAAGTCGGGCAGCGCCGCGGTGTAGCTCTGCGAATAGCGGCCGCCATGCAGCAGCTCCTGCCACTGCCGCACCATCCCCATGTACTGGTTGTTGATGATGAAGATCTTGATCGGCAGGTCGTGCTGCACCGCCGTCGACATCTCCTGCATGTTCATCAGCACCGACGCCTCGCCGGCGATGTCGATGACGAGCGACTTCGGATGCGCGAGCTGCACGCCGACCGCGGCCGGCAGGCCATAGCCCATGGTGCCGAGGCCGCCCGAGGTCATCCAGCGGTTCGGCTCATTGAAGCCGAAGAACTGGGCCGCCCACATCTGGTGCTGCCCGACCTCGGTGGTGATGTAGACGTCGCGGTCGCGGGTGAGCTCGAACAGCCGCTGGATCGCGTATTGCGGCTTGATCACGTCGCCGGATTGGCGGTAGGCGAGGCTTTTCCTGCCGCGCCAGCGCGCGATCTGGTCCCACCATGCCTTGTTGGCCGCGGTGTCTCTGACACTGCCGCCGGGTGCCGCGGCGCCGGCGCGCCACAGCTGCACCATGTCGTCGAGCACGTGGGCGCAGTCGCCGATGATGGGGATGTCGACCTTGACGTTCTTGTTGATGGAGGACGGGTCGATGTCGATGTGGATCTTCTTCGAGCCCGGCGAGAACGCATCGAGCCGGCCGGTGATGCGGTCGTCGAACCGCGCGCCGACGCAGATCATCACGTCGCAGCCGTGCATGGCGAGGTTCGCCTCGTAGGTGCCGTGCATGCCCAGCATGCCGAGCCATTGCGGATCGGTCGCCGGAATGGCGCCGAGCCCCATCAGGGTCGAGGTGACGGGAAAGCCGGTGAGCCTGGCGAGTTCGCGCAGCAGCGCCGTCGCGCGCGGGCCCGAATTGATGACGCCGCCGCCGGTATAGAACACCGCGCGCTTCGCGCCCTTCATCAAGTCGACCGCCGCCTTGATCTTGGCCGCGTCGCCATCGAGCCGCGGGCGGTAGCCCTTGTGCTGGAACTCGTTCGGCTTGAAGTAGTCGCCCACGGCGAACTGGATGTCCTTAGGGATGTCGACGACCACCGGGCCGGGCCGCCCGCTCGCCGCGACATAGAAGGCCTCGTGCAGCACCCGCGGCAGATCGGCGACGTCCTTCACCAGGTAGTTGTACTTGGTGCAGGGGCGGGTGATGCCGACGGTGTCGCACTCCTGGAAGGCGTCGTTGCCGATGAGGTGGGTCGGCACCTGGCCGGTGATGCAGACCAGCGGGATGGAATCGCACAGCGCATCGGTGAGCCCGGTGACCGCGTTGGTGGCGCCGGGGCCGGAGGTGACCAGCACGCAGCCGACCTTGCCGGTCGACCGGGCATAGCCCTCGGCCGCATGGACGGCGCCCTGCTCGTGGCGAACCAGGATGTGGCGCACCTTCTCCTGGTGGAACAGCGCGTCATAGATCGGCAGCACCGCGCCGCCGGGATAACCGAAGATGTGCTCGACACCCTGGTCGGCGAGCGCCTGGACCACCATCTCGGCGCCGGACATGCGGACCGTGCCCGGCTTGGCCGCCGGTGCGGGCGAGGGCGCGGGGCTCGCGGAAGGTGTTGTCGAGGTGGGCGCCGGCAACCGGGCGCCGGCCTTGGTCGCGTCCTTCGGCTTGGTGGGTGTCTGGGTGGCCATCACAGGCTCCGTTTGCTCATGTTCTCGATTCTGCTGCGGCTGCATCGGGCAAGTCCGCATCGACAGGTTTCGGGCATTAAAAAAGGGCCCCGAAGGCCCCTGGTGCGCGCATCGCCTCATTCAGGGACGGTTACCCGCCCCCGGCGATGCGCCTCCTAAGTACGATAACAAAATTGCGCATGGATGCAGTCACTCAGCAGAATGTTGCGTTCGAGGAGAAATAAGCCGGTTTAGTGCAGGGGTCAAGCCATAAAAGGCGGGTGGCTCGTATGCTGGGGGGCTTTGAGCGGTGAACAGGCCGTATCCTGGCGTGTGAGCCGCCCCCAGTCCCGCCCCACGACCACCCCAAGGCTCCGCGAAGGTCGTCAAGTCGAGGCGCCAGAGCGAGTGGCAAGCGCCCCCTCCCCAGCCCTCCCCCGCAAGCGGGAGAGGGGGCGAGGTGCGGTGGCGGTGCCATTCTTTCCCTCCACCGCGTGCGGGGAGGGTAGGGAGCGGGGCTCTCCGACGTCCCCCAGGTCACATCGCACATCGCAGGGAGCGCGCGGGCCTGCCTTCTCCTTGGCATGCGCAGGGTCGCGGCGTCTGCTCACAGCATCGGCAAGGCGCGCAGCGGGCGGCGCAGCGGAAACGCCGCCTCGATGCGAGCGAGCTCGCCGGCCGCGAGCTCGAGATCGCCGGCGGCCGCGTTCTCCTCCACATGGGCAATGCTCCCGGCCTTCGGGATCGCAAAGACATGCGGACGCCGCACCAGGAAGGCGAGCGCCACTTGCCGCGGCGTCGCGCCGTGGGCGCGTGCGATCTCGTCGAGCAGGCGGCCGCCGGCGCTGCGCGGCGGCGCAAACCGGCCATGCCCGAACGGGCTATATGCGGTGACGGCGGCGCCGTGGGACTCGCACCAGGGGATGACCGCATGCTCGATGTCGCGCTCGTCGAGATGATAGAGCACCTGGTCGCAGGCGATGCTGCCCGGTCCTGCGATGGCCTCGGCCTCGGCCAGATCACCGGCGTCGAAATTGCTCACGCCCCAGGAGAGTATCTTGCCGGCACTCATCAGCTCGGCGAACGCGCCGAAGGTCTCGGCGAGCGGGTGGCCGCCGCGCCAATGCAGCAGATAGCAGTCGAGCCGGTCGGTTCCCAGGTGGCGCAGCGAACGCTCGCACGCTGCCAAAGTGCCGGCCCGCGTGGCGTTGTGCGGCAGCACCTTGGAGACCAGGAAAACCTCGTCGCGCCGGCCGGCGATGGCTTCGCCTACCACCACCTCGGCGGCGCCGTCGCCATACATCTCCGCGGTATCGATGTGGTTCATGCCCAGATCGAGGCCGCGGCGCAGCGCTGCGACGGCCTCGCGGCGGTCGCCGTCTTCGATGTACCAGGTGCCCTGGCCGATCACCGCTACGTCGCGCTGGACATTCCCGAACCGACGGACCTTCATCCGGTGCCTCACTCGTCATGTCCCGGGGGCCGAACCTTTTACCCGTATCATCGCACCCGGCTCGACGCAGCGATCCGGTGACCACCAGACATGATCACCGGATCGTCGGACGAGACGAGCATGCCCGGAATCGCCGGGAGGCAAAACCGGAAATCGACTACGCCGCGTGGCGTCGGCCGCCTGCGCCGGCAAACAGCTTGATCATTTCGCGATTGAACGCGGGGATATCGTCCGGCTTGCGGCTGGTGACGAGGCCGCGGTCCTGGACGACCTCCTGGTCGACCCATTCGGCGCCGGCATTGGTGAGATCGGTCTTGAGCGAAGGCCACGACGTCATGCGGCGGCCGCGGGCGGCACCGGCCTCGATCACGGTCCATGGGCCATGGCAGATCGCCGCGACCGGCTTGCCCGCGTCGAAGAACGCTTTGACGAAGGCGACCGCCTTGGGATCCATCCGCAGCTTGTCGGGATTGATCACGCCGCCGGGCAATTGCAGGGCGTCGAAATCCTCGGGCCTCGCGTTCTCGAGCTTCGCGTCGACAGGTACCTGGTCGCCCCACTCCTTGACGTTCCACCCGCGAATCTTGCCGTCCTGTGGCGAGACGATGCTGACCTTCGCTCCGGCCTCTTGAAGGGCCTTGCGCGGTTCGACGAGTTCCGCCCATTCGAAGCCATCGGTGGCGAGGATCGCGACCCTGCGTCCTTCGAGCGTGTTTTGAGACATATCGATCTCCTGAGAAAGAGCGCCCTCCCGCCGGTACAACCGGCCAGCCGCCGGTTGGTTCGGCGGCCCGGCCGGAGCGGCCTGCCCGTGACCTAGGGGTGCGGGACGACGCTCAAAACTCTTCCTCAGAACATTATGACGTTGGGGCGTGCACCTTCCCGATCATGGTGGCGAACGCCTGCATGAACTTCTTGAGGAACTCGGCGGTTCCCGGATTGGTCACCTTGCCCTCGCCGTCGAACAGATTGGCGGCGCCCCCGATATAGGCTTCCGGCTGCTGCAATATGGGCATGTTGAGGAACACCAGCGACTGGCGCAAATGATGGTTGGCGCCGAACGCGCCGATGGCGCCCGGCGAAAGGCTGACGATGGCTGCCGGCTTGCCGTCCCAGCTGCTTCCGCCATAGGGCCGCGAGCCGATGTCGATCGCATTCTTGAGCGCGCCGGGAACCGAGCGATTGTACTCCGGCGTCACGAACAGCACCGCGTCCGCCGCCTTGATGTGTTGACGGAATGCGGTCCATGCCGCCGGAGGTTGGGAATCCTCGTCCTGATTGTAGAGAGGGAGCTGCCCGATCTCCACGATCTCGAGCTTGAGCGACGGCGGCGCGAGCGCGGCGAGCGCATGCGCCATCATGCGGGTGTAGGATCCCTTGCGCAGGCTGCCGACGATGACGGCGACCTTGTACGTGGCCATGATGAACATCCCTGGTTGGAATAAATGGGTCGGATCAAAAGTTATGTCAGTGGCGGCATCGCCTCCATGACGATCGGTTCCGCGGCACGTTGCTCACCCGGCGCATCGCAGGACGGCAACGTGGCGCGGAACCGGTCGGCATGTTAGTGTCCCGCCGCGTCGCATGGCTCGCCCGGAGCGCGCCCGATCCGAGTTCCTAAAACATAGCCCGCAACCCGTCGAGACATTCACCCGGAGGTCTGCCATGAGGTTTCTCGCCTTGATCGGCGCCCTTGCGATCGTTGCCGCGATCGGTGCCGCCGTGTTCTTCTTCGGCGGGTTCTACAACGTCGCCGCGACCCAGCCCGATCTCGATGCCGTCGCCTGGGCATTGCAAAACGTCCGCAAGGCCTCCATCGCGCGCCACGCGACGGACGCGCCGACGGTCTCGCTCGCGGACGCCACGGTCGTGCAGGCCGGCGCCCGCGCCTTTGCGGCGCGCGGCTGCGTGAACTGTCACGGCGCGCCCGGCGCTGCCTGGGCCAAGTTTTCCGAGGGCCTGCGTCCCGATCCGCCGGACCTCAAGGACATCGCCAACGAACTCACCCCGGCGCAACTGTTCTTCGTCATCAAAAACGGAATCAACATGACCGGCATGCCCGCCTTCGGCCTCGTCGAAGTGGGCGACGCGGAAATCTGGACCATCGTCGCCTTCGTCAAGAAGCTGCCGACCGTCAGCGAAGCGGACTACAAGAGCTGGACGGAAACCCCGGCGAGCCCGCCTGCTCCGCCGAAGTAGAACGGCATATTCGTCCTTCCGAAGCGATGCGCCGTTGGGCTCAGCGCTCCATCAAGCTCGGCTCTGCGCGCACGCGCGGTCCCGAGCGACGCGTGACCATCGTTATTTCGTCACGGTGATCATCTGGTCGAGAAACAGGTCGGCGCCGGTCGTCAGCGGCCCGATGCGCGCGCCGCCGTAGCCGCCTTCGCCCTTGGCGCCGGCGAAGCGGCCCTTGCCGCCGATGACGGTGATGGTCCCTTTGAAGATGGTGCGCGGGCCGTCCGCGGCGGCCGTGCCGCTCGCCTTGTACCACAGCACCGAGCCGTCATCGAATGTGAGGCTGCTGTAGGTCGAGTTGGTGCCCGAACCCTTCACGTAATCGGTTTGCGCGACGAACGAGGCCAAGGCCGTCGATCCGTCCTGAAACGAGGCGATGCCGGAGAAACGGGCGATGCCGGCGACATGGCCGTCGACGTCGCCGATGTCCTGGGTCTGCACCGACGTCGCATGCATCACCTCGCGAAACTCGAGGTCTTCGGCGTGGGCGGGGTGCACGGCCGTCGCGCCGACCAGCGTCAGCATCGCGAGCGCCGTCACGATCGATCCTGGCATCATGCTTTAACCTCGTGTTCGAAGCGTTTCAAAACTGTCTCAGCCGTGACATGCCGGCTTGATGAAAAACGCCGGCGGGCGTCGGAAATGCGTTCCATCGCCGCCGGCGTCGACTGACAGGCGTTCTCCGGTCAGGACCGGTTGAACGAGTTGTAGACCTGCTTCACGAAGTTGTCGGCCGCCTGCTCGTTGTCGGCCCAGGTCTTGTCGAGGTCGGCGAGAGGTTTCGCGGACACCACTTCCGCTTCGGTCTTGCCTTCCTTGTAGAGTTTCTCGATCCGCTCGCGGGCGGTCTTCACCATCGAATTGTACTCGGAGATGTTCGCTTTGTTGGCGAGCGGGCCGTGGCCGACCACGACCTTGGTGTTGTCGTTGGCGAGAGCAAGCCATTCATTGGTCGCGCGCACCATGCCCCGGATGTCGCCGCCATTGGCGAAGTCGACCTGCTGGTAGCGATGGCGGTTGTTCATCACGTCGCCGGTGGCGAGCACGTTGGCGTCATCGAAATACACCCAGGTGTCGCCGTCGGTGTGGGCATTGTTGACATGATGCAGGGTCGCCTTGCGGCCGCCGACTTCGATGGTCTTGGTGCCGCCGCTATAGGTTTCCTTCGGCACGCCGCCGGCCGGTACGGGCGGCTGGGCATTGCCGGTGGTGCCGTTCTTGTTGCCGCCGGCCGCGAGGCGCAGACGAATATTGTCCTGCGCGATGACCGTGGCGCCGTCCTTCTGGAAGTTCGCATTGCCGCCGGTGTGATCGCCGTGGAAGTGCGTGTTGATGATGTACTTGATCGGCAGCGGCGAGATTTCCTTAATCGCCGCCTTGATCTTGTCGGACAGCGGCGCGAACTGCGTGTCCACCATGATGATGCCGTCGGTGCCGACCGCCACCGTGATGTTGCCGCCCTGGCCTTCGAGCATGTAGGTGTTGTGGCCTAGATCGGTCTTCTTGATCTGGATTTTGTCCCAGTCGACCGGCTGTTGCGCATAAGCGCTGCCGGCCAAGGCGATGGTCGCGCCGGCGAGCGCGGCGAGTGCGATTCTGCTCATGATGTTCCTCCTTATTGGTGCCGGCCCCGTCGGGCGCGGACGGCGGACATTACCATGTTTGCAGCGCCAGACGAGCGTTTCCGGCAAACGCGGTGATGGCGCCGGCGCGTGCGGGCGACGCGTGTTTGCGGCAGCGCGTGTCCGTTGCAGCGCGCGTCTTTCGCGCGGCCGGCTGCCGGTGTATGTTGACGATCGCCGTCGTTGAAGGGCCGCGTTCGCTCTACGCGACGGCTGCGGTGGCGGGGCTCGGCATTCGCAAGCTGAAGTTCCATCCGGCGAGAAAAAAGAAAACGAAGACTTCACGTCGGCAGGCGCAGCGCGCCGCCGGTGTGGAGATGGGAGGACACAGATGGTGGCGCGAGGTTTCGCGGCAGCAGTCGCGATCATGGCCGTGCTGGCGGTCGGCGGACCGGCGATGGCGTTCGATGACGCCCAGTATCCGGATCTCAAGGGCCAGTGGATTGCCGTACGCATTCCCGGCGTGAAGGGCCAGGCCGCCTATGATCCGACCAAGGACTGGGGGCTCGGCCAGCAGGCGCCGCTGACGCCCGAGTACCAGAAGGTTCTCGAGGCGAGCATTGCCGATCTCAAGCAGGGCGGGCAGGGCGGATGGGCGACCGGTTCCTGCCTGCCGCCCGGAATGCCGGCGATGATGACGCTTTACCGCCCGATGGAAATCGTGGTGAAGCCGGAGACGACCTACATCCTGATCGATCACGCGATCAACAATCACCGGCGCATCTACACCGACGGCCGCGACTGGCCGCAAGAGGTCGAGCCGTCCTTCCTCGGATATTCGATCGGCAAATGGATCGACCCCGACAACAGCGGCCGCTTCACCGTGCTGGAGGTCGAGACCCGGCATTTCAAGGGGCCGCGCACGTTCGACCCGTCGGGCCTGCCGACCCACGCCGACAACCAATCCGTCGTGTTCGAGCGGTTCTATCTCGACAAGGCCAACCCGGGGCTTCTGCACAACGACATGACGGTCATGGACCACGCCCTCACGCGCCCATGGTCGGCCGCGAAGACCTACCGCCGCACTGGCGGTCAGTATCCCGACTGGGCGGAAGACAATTGCGGCGACAACAATCCCATCGTCCACATCCACAACGAGTACTATTACAAGGGCGCCGACGGTCGAATCATGCCGACGCGCAAGGACCAGCCGCCGCCGGACCTGCGCTACTTCAAGGAGCGGCAGAGATAGTGCGAGCCGGGCGCCGTTCCCGCCGTTCCCGATCCCGCGTGGTCGCTCGCAGGCGAGCCGTCAGAAATAGTAGTTGAGACCGGTGCGGAACAGGTTGTCCCGCGTGGTCTTGCTGACTGTGACCGAGCCGCCGGGCACGCCGAAGGTGTTGTTGACGGTGGCGCCGTCGAGATAGATATATTCGAGACGCCCGGTCCATCGCCCCGACACTCTCGTCTCGACGCCGACGCCGGCAGCCCAGACCGGGGTGAAATCCGTCTCCTGTAGCCCGCCAAACCCACCCAGGTTCAGGTTCGCGGTGCTGTGCAGGAAGCCGCCGCCGCCCGTCACGTAGAACAGCCAGTCCTCGATCCCGGCGTATCCCAGCCGGCCGCGCAGCGTGGACACCATGTCGGTGCCGTTGGAGATCTGGAGCGAGGCGACCTGGACGCCATTTTGCTGATGGGAGAACTGGAGGTCGCCCTCGATGCCGGCGACCAGCGGGCCGAACTGCCAATTGTAGCCTGCCTGTCCGCCGCCGACGAAGCCGCGGATCTCGTCCGAGGTGGACGTAAACAGCCCCGGCGCGCTCACCACGAAGGAGGTCCGGCCGGCTCCGCCGCCAAGATTGCCGCCGGCATAAAGCCCGCTCCAGCTGAAATAGCCTCCGGCCTCGGCGATGGGCGCGAGCGCGAGATCCGCCGCGTAGGCGGAGAAGATCGTAGAGCCAGATAGTGCTGCAGCCATCGTCATGGCGATGACGCCTGCGCCAAGGCGCGACATTTTCATAACACCCCCCTGTCCCGTTTCGGACAGCTCACCCTTGGCGCGGATGCTAGCAGGTGCCGGCCGCTCTAAAAACCTCCCGGGGTCGCCACCCGGCCGAAAAACCGAAGGTGTGGCCTATTCGCCTGCCTCGTCTCTTGGGGCTCTGTAACTCACTATTTTCGCTTCGGAATTCGCGGGGAGCGGAACACGTGCCCAGCCCGGTCACGCGCCGGAGGCGATGCCGCCTCGCGGCAAATCAGGCCAAAGCCGCAACGACGAAGGTGCGGGCGAGCCCATCGATTCGTGCGGGACCCGAGCTGCGAGGCCGCAATGCGCCTTCAGCGCTTCACGAAGATGAGCGCCAGATTGTTTGCCGGCATCGCACGGATTTCACCGAGATCGAAGTCCTCGCCGGCCGCAAGCTTCACGACGTCGTCGAGATGGCGGATGCCCCATTCGGGGTTCTGTTCGCGCAACTGGCGGTCGAAGGATTCGTTGCCCGCCGCGGTGGGGAGTCCGGGCTGTCGGAAGGGGCCATAGAGAAACAGCACGCCGCCTCGGCTCAAGACGGATCGGGCGCCGCGAAACAGGGCCGCCGTGGTGGCGGGCGGCGCGATATGAATCATGTTGATGGACACGACGGCAGCCGCGCCGGCCACGGGCCAGGGGCTGACATGGACGTCGAGGTTCAGCGGTGCATTGACGTTGGTCGGCGCTTCCGCGACCAGCCAGCTCGCGATCGACCGCAGGCAGCCGGCGTCCCGATCGCTCGGCTGCCAAACGAGGCGAGGCATCACCCGCGCAAAGTGAACGATATGCTGACCGGTCCCGCTCGCGACTTCGAGGACGAGGCCCTGGTCCGGCAGAATTTGCGTCAGCACCTCGCCGATCGGCGATTTGTTGCGCTCGGCCGACGGGCTGACGAGGCGGCCGTCCACCAGGACGGTTCCGGGCTCGCAGCGGACGGGCAGCCTCTCGTTGACCAAGGCTGGCGGCCCCTTCGCGAGGTTTGCGCAAAACGGGAGGCGGAGCGGGTGCTCGATCGCGCCCCCGCGTGACAATCCGGCGAGACGCGCCCCGCCGCGATCGCCGATTTCCGTCATCAAAACGGATGATGTCCCGACGATCGCCGGCCGCGCCGGACGTTCCTGGAAGATGGAACGCGTGCGTCTGCAAAAATCTCAGCGGCGCCCCGACCACCACCCGATGCCGAACAGCACGAGGGCGGCAACGCCCGAGACGACCCCGTGCTTGAGGTGAACCCGCGTCGAGCCGGCTTCATAACCCGGCATGAACGTGGGAAGCGATTCCGCGGGAACCACGAGATACACCACTGCGACGACGGCTAAAATCAGTCCCAAAATGATGGCAGCTGTTTTCATAAGCGGTTCCCCCTCGAAACATCGAAACAATGCCTGAGCCGGCTCAAGCGAGGGCACACAATCCAAACTGGCGGGTGTTTGTCAATCCGAGGCCAATATGAGCGTTGAAGGCGCTACGGCGTCGCTCGGCTGGTGCCGCACCCTTCGCGATGCCGAAGTCCCCGGACGTCTTCGCCTGCACGGCAGGTCTGCGGGACGCTCCGGCGCGGTTGAATCGCGCGCCGCCCCGGTGCATGGTCCGCGCCCTTAGACGATTTCCCCCACCAGCCCAGGATACGCCCATGCCTTATGCGATGTCGCAGGCCGCTCTTCCCGTTTTCGAGATCGGCCTCAACGCGCTGTCCGCTGTTCTCGACAAGGCCGCGGCCTTCGCGGCCGCCAAGAAGATCGACCCATCCGTGCTTCTGCAGTCGCGACTTGCTCCGGACATGTTTCCGCTGAGCCGTCAGGTGCAGACGGTATGCGATGGGGCGAAGAACGGGACATCCCGTCTCGCCGGAGTCGAAGCGCCGCGCTTCGAGGACAACGAGGTGACGATCGACGAGCTCAAGGCCCGCATCTCCAAGACGCTCGCCTACCTCAAGACGATCGATCCCAAGGCGATCGACGCGGCGGCCGCGCGCGAGATCACGTTCCCGCTGGGGCCGGTCAAAAAAGGACACATGAAGGGTAACGACTATCTCACCCATTTCATGCTGCCGAACTTCTTTTTTCACCTCACGGCGGCCTACACGATCCTGCGCCACCTCGGCGTCGATGTCGGCAAGCAGGATTTCCTCGGCGGCATCCCGATCAAAATCGCCTGAGGCGGCGAAGTCGCGCGGCCTGAATGGGCTATCCCGGTTGACCGACGTCATTGGCGGGCTTGTTCCGGCGATTGCGTGGGGCGGACTGGCAGCCAAAGGCCCACGGCGCCGCTGTTGTGCCTTGACATCGGGTGGCCGGGACAGGCCCGGCCACGACGTTTCTGTGAGATAGGCGCGCGAGAAAGCGCGCTCAGTTCACCGGCACCGTCTTCATGCCCTTGAAGACGAACTTCTGGATACGTTTGCCGTCCTGCACCTCGGTGACGTAGAGGTTGCCTTTGCTGTCCACGTTCATGTGGTGCATGACGTAGAATTCTCCGGGCGCGACGCCGTTGCGTCCGAACGAATCGAGTGGGGTCAGGGTGGCGCGGTCGAGGATCCAGAGCCGCGCCGGGCTGCGGCTCGCGACGTAGAGAAACTTCTGTTCGGGATCGGGCGAGAATGCGGTGCTCGCCACCGTCTGGCCGTTTCCGCAATGCGGCGCTTCGCAGTAGCGGTCGATGAACCTCTGCATCACGAATTTGCCGTCCAGGGTGAACACCTGCACCCGTTTGCCGCCGCGGTCGGACACATAGACGAGCCCGTCGTTCGACACCCGCGCCGCGTGGACCGGCTGCTCGAACTGCAGCGGGCCGGGACCGGTCTCCTCCTTGGCCGGGATGCGCTGGTCTTCCGGCACCTTGGGCTTGGCGGCCACGGTGTCGAGCGGCGGATTGCCGAACGCGCCCCACATCCGTTTGAACGCCCCGGTGTCGGCGTCGAACACGATGACGCGCCGGTTGCCGTAGCCGTCGGCCACGAACAGCTCGTTGGTCGGCGTATAGACGAAGGTGTCCGCCGCCTGATTTACATTCGCCGTGTCGGTGTTCCCCTTGCTCTGGCCCTTGTGGCCGATCTGCATGACGAACTTGCCGTCCTTGGTGAACTTGAGCAGGTGATGGTCGGTTTTGCCGTTGCCGCCCAGCCAGACAAAGCCTTTGGGGTCGACATAGATGCCGTGCTCGGTCTCCGGCCAGTCATAGCCTTCGCCGGGGCCGCCCCAGCCCTGGACGAAATTTCCGGCCTCGTCGAATTCCAGCACCGGCGGGGCCGCCATGGCCTTCTGGTCCGCCCGAACCGTGGTCGGCCGCTGCAGGATCCAGGCGTGGCCGCGGTCGTCGATCGACACGCTCGACACCTGGCCCCAAACATATTTGCGCGGCAGGTTCGGCCACGTGGGGTCCGGCTCGAAAACCGGGACCTCGCGCGTCTGCGCAGCCGCGGTCTGGGCGACGGCGCGATCGCAGAGACCGGCCGGGCCGAGCGCAAGGAGCGCGACGGCCGCGACCGCGCAACGGGTGACTGCATCCATGGCATCCTCCGGAAGAGTGATTATGTTGGTCTTGATGGCCGCGCGGGTCGGCTCGCCGGCAGCCTGACCCTAGCGCGAAAGGCGCTGCCGCGAAATCCGGTTCGGAGCTCCGTGAAACGCATCGACATGGCGACGTGTCGGTGTGATCACATTCGTGCGGGATCTGCATCGGAGGTCCCCACGTGTTGCTCCCACGTGTTGCTCCCACGTGTTGCTCCCACGTGTTCCTCCCACGTGTTACCCCGACGTGTTGCCTTGGGGCAGGGTGGCTGCGATGATGACGCTGCCCCATTTGTTTCTTTCGCAGTTGCGAAACCTTTCGCGGGTCTCCACGTTATGGGCCGAAAACGGATTTTCCATGAAGCTCTTCCAATGCCAGAATTGCGGCCAGCCGCTTTACTTCGAGAATACGCGCTGCGAGAGCTGTGGGCTTCCGCTCGGCTACCTGCCTGAACGCGAGACCATCACGGCGCTGCGCGCCGACGGCGATGCGTGGACGGTGCTGGCTCCGCCCGGCGGACGATACCGCTATTGCGCCAATGAGGTGCACGGGGTCTGCAACTGGCTGGTGCCGGCGGAAAGCACCGAACCCTATTGCCAAGCCTGTCGGCACAACCGCACCATCCCCGACCTGACGCTGCCCGACAATCGTCTCCATTGGCGCATGCTGGAGTCCGCCAAGCATCGCCTGTTCTACACGCTGCTCAAGCTCCGCCTGCCGCTCGTGACCAAGGCCGAGGACCCCAACGGCCTCGCGTTCGATTTCCTCGCCGATGGCGCCGCGCCAGTGCTCACGGGTCACGAGAACGGGCTGATCACGATCAATCTCGCCGAGGCCGACGATGCCGAACGGGAGCGCCGCCGGCACCAGATGGGGGAGCCCTACCGGACCCTGCTCGGGCACTTCCGCCACGAGGTTGCGCACTATTATTGGGACCGCCTCGTCCCGAATTCACCGAATCTCGAGCACTTCCGCGAGCTGTTCGGCGACGAACGACGCGATTACGGCGCGGCGCTGCAGGAGTACTACGCGAAGGGAGCGCCTGCCGACTGGCCGGAGCACTTCGTCTCGGCCTATGCGAGTTCCCACCCGTGGGAAGATTTCGCCGAGACCTGGGCGCACTATTTCCATATGGTGGACACCCTCGAGACCGCGGGCGCGTTCGGCATGGTCGTGAAGCCGAAACTGGCGCAGGCCCAGGGCGTGTCGGCCAAGATCGACTTCGATCCCCACAACAGCGATATGACCCGGCTGATCGACGTCTGGCTGCCGCTCACCTTCGCGGTGAATTCGATCAACCGCAGCATGGGCCAGCACGACCTTTATCCTTTCGTGCTGAGCCCCCCGGCGATCGCGAAGCTCGCCTTCGTGCACGATTGCATCCGCACGCAGTCGGGATTGGGGACCCAGCCCGACAGCGGCCTCCTGGCGATGATCGCGGGCCTGCGCCAGCGGGCGATGGCCAATCGGTGAGGCGAGCCGCGGCGGTCACCGCGGCTCCGAAGGAGCCGGAAGCGGGGCGCAATTGATCCGGCCGACCGGTGCGCAATCCTGATCTGCCGGTCGTTGGATCATGTTGTCGGCGATCCAGATGCCGCACCAGACCATGACCGCGAGCACCAGGAAGGCGGCGGCGTTCATGCGCATACGGAGCCGATAATCGTCTTCTTCGGGAAGGCGGGAAAACCGGCTCAGGTCCGGGACCGGAGAGCGCGCGATCTGCCGGAGGTGTTCGCCGCGAGCGCGCGCCCGAGGCCGGAACGGCAGCACCCGACCGGTCTCCTCGGATCGCTGCGGCGCATGAGGCGTGACGGTCATTTCGTGCTGTCCTGGCTGGCATCCGGACTTCGGGGCGCTGTTCACTCCGCGGCGATGATTTCGGTGCCTTCAAGCGCGGGAACCGGCGTTTCGGTTCGTCGCGCCTCCAGCCATGCCTGCAGCCGCGAAAGATAGAGATAGACGACCGGCGTGGTGTAGAGGGTGAGCAACTGGCTCAACGCAAGACCGCCCACCATCGAATAGCCGAGCGGCCGGCGAAGCTCGGAACCGGTGCCGTTGCCGAACATCATCGGCAATCCGGCGAGGAGGGCTGCAGCGGTGGTCATCAGGATCGGCCGGAATCGCAATAGGCAGGCTTCGCGGATCGCCTGTGCGGGCGGCATCCCGCGGTCGCGTTCGGCTACGATGGCGAAGTCGACCATCATAATTCCGTTCTTCTTGACGATGCCGATGAGCAGGATGATGCCGATGATGCCGATGACCGAAAGGTCCATGTGGCCGAGATTGAGCGCAAGCAGCGCCCCGATGCCGGCCGACGGCAACGTCGAGAGAATGGTCAGCGGATGGATGAAGCTCTCGTAGAGCATGCCGAGGATGATGTAGACGACGACGAGGGCGGCGGCGATCAGCGCCGGCTCGCTCGACAAGGACGACTGGAAGGCCTGGGCGTTGCCCTGGAAAGTGCCCAGCACGGAGTTGGGCATGCCGATCTCGGCGGCCGCCTTGTCGATGGCGTCGACGGCTTCGCCGAGCGCGGCGCCCGCAGCGAGGTTGAAGGTCAGCGTCGCCGCCGGGAACTGGCCCTGGTGATTAATGGAGAGCGGGCCGATCTTGTAGGAATTGACGTCGACCAGTGCGCTGAGCGGCACCGCGGCACCAGTGAGGGGTGATTTGATGTAGATGCGTTCGAGCGATTCCAGCGAGCTCTGCAGGTGCGGCAGGATCTCCTCGATGATCCAATAGGTATTGAGCTGCGTGAAATACTGGGTGATCTGGCGCTGCCCATAGGCGTCGTTGAGCGTATCGTCGATCGCCTGCGCCGAAATCCCGAACCGCGAGGCCTGGTCGCGATTGATCGTGACTTTGAGCTGGGGCGCGCTGGAGAGCAGGTCGGTGCCGACGTCCACGACCTGCGGCAGCGCCCTCATTTTGATCAGCATCTTGCCGGCCCATTCATTGAGTTCGGCGATGTTGGGGTCCTGCAACGTGTATTGGAATGCCGCCCGCGCGATCCGACCGCCGACCGTGATGTCCTGCGCCGGCTGCAGGTAGGCGGTGACGCCGGTGATTTTCGCAAGCCGTGGCCGCAGCCGATCGATGATCTGCGAAGCGTCGAGATCACGCTCCTCGCGCGGCTTGAGCACCACCGAGAAGCGCCCGGTGTTGGTGGTTTGGGCGCCGAAGGTCGAGCCGATCTGCGAGGCGACCCCGGCGATGCCGGGGTCGGCGAGCAGGACTTCGTCGATCTCATGCTGCAGCCGCATCATCTCCTGGGGCGAGATGTCCTGAGAGCCCTCCGATATGCCGTTGATCAGTCCGATATCCTGGATCGGGAAAAATCCCTTCGGCATGTAAACCATCATCACGCCGGTAACCGCCATCGTGATGAAGAACACCGCGAGGGTGATGCGCTGGTGGCGCAGAGCCACGTCGAGAGTGCGCCGGTAGAACGACAGCATGGCGTCGAAAACGTTTTCGATCGCCCGGTACACCGCGCCGTGCTCGTGCGTCTCCGGCCGCATGAAACGCGCGGCGAGCATCGGTGCGAGGGTGAGCGAGACCACGGCCGAGACTGCGATCGAGGCGGTGACGGTCAACGCGAATTCACGGAACAGACGCCCGATGATGCCGCCCATCAGAAGAAGGGGGATGAACACGGCGATCAGCGAGAAACTGATCGAAAGCACGGTGAAACCGATCTCGCTCGAGCCTTTGAGCGCGGCGTCCAGCGGCGTCGCGCCATCCTCGATGTGGCGGTGGATGTTCTCCACCACGACGATGGCGTCGTCGACGACGAACCCGACCGAGATGGTCAGCGCCATCAGCGACAAATTGTCGAGGCTGAAGCCGAGCAGATACATCATCGCGAATGAGCCGAGCAGTGCCAGCGGGACGGTGACGCCGGGAATGAGGGTCGCCCAGAAGTTTCGCAGGAACAGTAAGATGACGAGGATCACCAGGACGATGGTCAGGACCAGGGTGAATTCGACGTCTTCCACCGAAGCGCGGATCGTGGTCGTGCGGTCCTGCAGGATCGAGACGTCGATCGCCGGTGGAATGTTGGTGGTGAGGCGCGGCAGCGCCGCCTTGATCTGGTCGACGGTCTCGATGACGTTGGCGCCCGGCTGCTTGTAGACGATCAGCAGAATGCCGGGGTTGCCGTTCTGGTACGCCGCCACGGTGCGGTCGGAGGCACCGGGGACGGCCTGGCCGACGTCGCGGACCCTGATGGGTCCGCCGTTGCGGTAGGCGATGACGATGTCGTTGAACGGTTCGGAATCGATGATCTGATCGTTGGCAGCGATGGTGAAACTCACCGTGTCCGTGTTGACGGTGCCTTTGGCCGCGATGGTGGTCGAGTTGACCAGGGTGGCGCGGACATCTTCCAAGGTCAGGCCGGTCGAGGCGAGCTTCGCCGGGTCCAGTTGGACGCGGATCGCCGGGTGCTGCTCGCCTCCGATATTGACCTGGGCAACTCCATGGACCTGAGAAATCTGTTGAGCGATGAAATTGTCGGCATAGTCGTTGACAGTGGTGAGGGGCAGCGTGTCGGAGCGCGCAGCCAGTATCATGATCGGCGAGTCGGCCGGGTTGATCTTCTTGTAGCTCGGCGGTTGCGTCATTTGCTGCGGCAACGTTTTGCCGGCGACCGTGATCGCCGCCTGGACGTCCTGGCCGGCGGAATCGATGTTCCGGTTGAGTTCGAACTGAATCGTGATCGAGGTGGCATTGAGCGCGCTCACCGAAGTTAATTGGGTGACGCCGGGGATCTGGCCGAATTGACGCTCGAGCGGGGCGGCAACGGAAGCGGCCATCGTCTCGGCACTGGCGCCTTGGAGCGTCGCGTTCACCGATATGGTCGGAAAGTCGACCTGCGGCAGCGGCGCGACCGGCAGGAACGGCACGGCGACGAGGCCGAGGAATCCGATCGCAGCCATCAGCAGCGAGGTGGCAACCGGGCGATGGATGAACGGCTCGGAGATGTTCATGCCGACGGCCTGTTCGCACGGCGCGATTTCGCCCGAGCGCCCGCCGACATTTGCCGCCGCGCCCTGCGTCTGAGAACGGTGATTAATATGTCCGCGGTGGCCTTTGCCATGCTTTTCGCTCTGCTGAATTCAGCCCGAAACCCCGAACGGGATCGCGAACGTGCAAGGATATGGCGTCGCCGCACGCATAGGCCGGTCGCTTCCAGGTCAGCCGCATCGCCGCGGCGCTCACCGGAAAAGACCTTTAAAAAAGGCCCACAATGAAAGGACAGGATGCAGTGAGCGTTGCCGCCGGGCGTCATCCCCGGCACATCAATCCTCGTCGGCTCGCTCCCACCGTCGAATGTAACGGGACGAGAAAGGCCGGCAAGTTAAATTTCGAATATGCCTGAAGCTGAAAAAGGAGTTTATGTGGAGTTTATATCGTGTCGCGTTGTATTAATGGATTTTTGACGCGGGTTGGCGGAGTTCATTAATCGGCTCCGCTTCGCCGGCATCGCGCATTCGAGTCATTCGGCGGCGACCGGCTCAGGCGGCCGCAGATCATTCGAAGAGTCCGCGGACTCGCGCGACGCTTTCGTCTCCGGCATCAACGTCGCAAAGAACCCCAGTGCGGCGAGCGCGATCGCTGCCAGGAACAGAAACCCGGTGGCATAACCGAACCATTGCACCACGAAGCCCGACGTGAAATTGCTCAGTCCGGCGCCGATGCCGACGCACAGCGCGACCAGGCCCTGGGCGAGATTGAAGCGGCCGGTGCCGTGCATCAGGTCGGATGCGATCAGGATCGCGATGACGCCGAAGATGCCCGCCGCCACCCCGTCGAGAAGCTGGATTCCGACGATCCCGAACGGATTGGTGGTGAAGGTGAAAAGCAGCCCGCGCAGCGGCAGGACCGCCAGAGCGACGAGGAAGATGGTCTTGCGGCCGTAGCCGGCACTCGTCGCCCGGCCGACGCCCCACGCCACGCCGATCATGACGAACTGCGCGGTGATGATACAGGCGGACAACGTGATCGCATCGGAGCCGGGATGGGTGTTCGCCAGTACCTGTCCGGCCATCGGCAGCATCGCCGCGTTGCCGAAGTGGAACAGAATGACGGAGAAGAGGAAAATGACGAGGTCGCGCCGCTTCAGCAGGTCCCGGAACGGGATCGGCGTGCGGGCCTCTTCCGCGCCCTCGTCGCCGCGTGCGGCCTCGTGGTCGATCTCGCCCGGATCGATGCGGGTCACGACCACCGCGCTGGCGACGGCGAAGGCGCAGACGAGATAGAATATCCATTGGTAGCCGAGGTATTGGCCAAGTCCGCCGGCGAGAGCGGCAGCGACGAAATTGCCGCCGTGGTTGAAGCTCTCGTTGCGGCTGATCCGCGCATCGAGTCTGCGTCGCTTGACGAGGCCGAGACTGAGCGCGGCGATGACGGGAGGAATCACCGCAGAGGCGGCGCCGAGCATCAACTGGGCACCGATCACGACCATGAATTTCGGATTGAGGACGATCAGCAGGCACCCGGCGGCGACCAGCAGACCGGAGACGGCCACGAGGAGACGCTTGATCCGGAGATTGTCGACGAGGAGGCCGGCGGGAATCTGGCACAGCGCGGCGGCGACGCTGGACGCCGCCATCGCTATTCCGATGTCGCCGGGCTGCCAGTTCAAGCCGCCCTTGAGGAATACGGATAGATAGGGACCGACGCCGTCGCGCACGTCGGCCATCAGAAAGTTGATGCCGTCGAGCCCGTGCAGCGAGCGTGCCGACGGTGCCCCGCCGCGTGGGTCGTTCATGCCGGAATTCTGGACCGGTGGTTTTCCATTGAGCAAACGACCGTCCTCCTGACGTCGCCGGGCGGAAGGCGCAACGGGCGGATCGATCGATGGTTCCACTGGCACACTTAGGACCGTACTTTGTGATCGACAGCGCCGAGCGACAACTCCGAGCGGCGACAAAGAGGCGGAAAGAGGCTCCCTCGCCTTGCGCCGATGCCGAGGGATCGTCGTCCGCGAACCGTTTCCCGCCTCAGTCAGCCGTTACTCCAGGTCGACGCCGGTCGCCACCAGGAACCGCGACACCATATTGTAACCGGCGATGGTGCCGATCAATTCTACCACATGTTGGTCCGACATCCGGCTGCGGACCCCGCTCATGGTGGCTGGCTGCACGGCGACGTTGCGGGTCATCTCCGTGGTCAGGGCGAGTGTCGCCCGTTCCGTCTCGTCGAACGGCGTCGGGTCGAATTCGTTTTTCCCGATGTCGCGAAGCGCCGCCAGCTGTGCCGCGGTGCCCCCGGCGGACAGGAACGCGGCCTGGTGGGAAACCCACTCGTATTCGGCATTGTTCAACACGGCGATCGCCATGGTTGCGAGCTCGCGCAACTTAGGATCGAGGCTCATCTTGGTGCGGATCATTCCGAACATCGTGGTCCAGCCGCGCGCAAAGCCGGGGCTGTGGAGCAGGACGCGGTCGAGCTTGAGCAACTGGCCACCGGTTCGCGACGCCCGCATGGCGTCCATCAGTTCGGACGGCGGGACCTCGCTGTCGGCCAGATAGGGCAGGCCCGCACGGGTGACGGACGGCGTCGGCGCCAACGCGCCCTCCTGGGCCGGTGCCGCTTGCGGGAATGCCGCGAGGCACAGGACGGCGGCGAGGAAAAAGCGAGGGTTCATTTTAAATCTCCTGCATCATAACCGCTACGCGGCGCCGCCGCGCGGAGCCGCGTGGGGCTGCGAAAAATCACGAGGTCTTTAGCGGGTCGCCGATCGAATCCGGTTAATCTCGTCGCAATGCCGGTGAGCGAGGCGGCCCGGAAACCGGGCGTCGCGCCCGGCCCGCGCTACCCGGACCCTGCGTCAGGAGTGTTGCTCAATGATTATCGCGTGGGATGAATTTCTGCGCGACCCGCTGATATTTCACCGCCGGCTCGAGCACCATGCCGTCGGCAAGCTGCTCGACCATCCCGCGCTGGATTTCCTGCCAGGGCGTCTGGCTCGGCGGGGATTTGAACCCGCCCGCTTTTTCGAGCGCGGCGCGGCGCTCCGCCATCTCGTCCGCGGAGATGAGGATGTCGGCGCTGCCGGCCTTGAGGTCGATCCGGATGCGGTCGCCGGTGCGCAACACCGCCAGTCCGCCGCCGGCGGCGGCTTCGGGCGAGGCGTTGAGGATCGACGGCGATCCCGAGGTGCCGGACTGCCGTCCATCGCCGATGCAGGGCAGCGAGGTGACGCCGCGTTTGATCAATGCCGCCGGTGGTTGCATGTTCACCACCTCGGCTGAGCCGGGATAGCCGATCGGGCCGACGCCGCGGATCACCAGAATGCTGCCTTCGTCGATGCCGAGCGACGCATCGTCGATGCGATGATGGTAATCCTCCGGCCCTTCGAACACGACGGCGTGGCCTTCGAAAGCCTCGGGGTCGCGGGGATTGGCGAGATAGCGGCGGCGGAATTCCTCGGAGATGACGCTCGTCTTCATGATGGCGGAGTCGAAGAGGTTGCCCCGGAGCACCTTGAAGCCGGCTTCCTTCTTCATCGGATCGGCGTAGGGCAGGATCACCTCGCTGTCGTAGGTCGCCGCCCCCTCGATGTTCTCGCCGACGGTCTTGCCGTTGATGGTGAGCGCATCGGCGTGGATGCGGCCGGCACGGGCGAGCTCGTGCATCACCGCCGGAAGGCCGCCGGCGCGATAGTATTCTTCGCCGAGATATTTGCCCGCCGGCTGCATGTTGACGAGGAGCGGGACGGCGAGGCCGATGCGCTCCCAGTCATCCATGGTCAGGCCGACGCCCACATGGCGGGCGATGGCATTGATGTGGATCGGCGCATTTGTCGATCCGCCGATGGCCGAGCAGGCGACGATCGCGTTCTCGAAGGCGTGGCGGGTGAGAATGTCCGACGGCTTGAGATCCTCGTTCACGATCTCCACCGCGCGGCGCCCGGTTTCGTAGGCGATCTGCGCGCGTTCGCGGTACGGCGCGGGGATCGCGGCGCACCCCGGCAGCGACATGCCCAGCGCCTCGGCGAGCGCATTCATGGTCGAGGCCGTGCCCATGGTGTTGCAGTGGCCGATCGACGGCGCGGAGGACGCGACGATATCGATGAACTCCGCGTAGTCGATCCGGCCGGCCGCCTGCTCCTCGCGGGCTTTCCAGACGATGGTGCCCGACCCCACCCGCTCGCCGTTGCGCCAGCCGTTGAGCATCGGCCCGCCGGACAGCACGATGGCGGGAATGTTGACCGTGGCCGCCGCCATCAGGCAGGCCGGCGTGGTCTTGTCGCATCCCGTGGTGAGTACGACGCCGTCGATCGGGTAGCCGAACAGCAATTCGACCAAGCCGAGATAGGCGAGGTTGCGATCGAGCGCCGCGGTCGGCCGCTTGCCGGTCTCCTGAATCGGGTGCACCGGAAACTCGAACGCCACGCCGCCCGCGTCACGGATGCCGTCGCGCACCCGCTTGGCGAGGTCGAGGTGGTGACGGTTGCAAGGCGAAAGATCGGAACCGGTCTGGGCGATGGCGACGATCGGCTTTCCCGAGGTGAGCTCTTCCTTGGTCAGGCCGTAATTGAGATAGCGCTCGAGGTAGAGCGCCGTCATACCGGGGTTGTCGGGATTGTCGAACCACAGCCGCGAGCGCAGACGGGGAGCAGCGGACTTCACTGTCATGACGGTTCTTTCGGATCTGGACGCCGATCGGTTTTCCGACCAAGGCCCCGGCGGCTGTGACGAGGCGGCCTGCCGCCTCCGTGTCCCCGACCCCGGAAAAACGCGGCGGCCCCAACACCGGTGCAGCATAGCGGGCGCCCTGCGGTGCGGACAACCGGGGAACTCGCGCGTTGCCCCGGCGTTCCCGGCGCTATGCCGGTAATGTGAATTTCATGGCTGATGCACTTTCAATAGCCTGGAACAGGTCGGCGGTTCCTGATACCGGCCATGACGTGCCCTCAGCGACGATCAGGTCCCAGGAATGAACCCACCGCACCCCGCAGTCCCGGCCGGCCGCGTGTCGCAGGACCCACGCGTCACGACCGCGCCCGTGATGACCGCACCCATAGTGACCGCACCCAGCCCGGCCGCGCCCCTCCCGACCGCGCCCATGATGACGGAGCCGGACGCGCTGGCGCTCGCCGAGCGCCGCGACACCGCGGCGCTGATGGCCGAGGCCGCGGCGCTGCGCGACGCCCATCACGGCGCCGTCATGACCTATTCGCGCAAGGTCTTCATTCCGCTGACCCACTTGTGCCGCGATTCCTGCCATTACTGCACCTTCGCCACGCCGCCGCGCCGCGGCGACGCGGCCTACATGTCGCCCGACCAGGTGCTCGCGGTGGCGCAGGCGGGAGCGCGGGACGGCTGCACCGAGGCGCTGTTCACCCTCGGCGACAAGCCCGAGTTGCGCTATGCGGCAGCCGGCGCGGCGCTCGCGGCGCTCGGCTACGCGACGACGCTCGACTATCTCGGCGCGATGGCGACGCTGGTGATGAAGGAAACCGGGCTGCTGCCGCATCTCAATCCCGGCGTGATGAGCCGTGACGACATGGCGAAACTGCGCCCGGTCGCCGCCTCGATGGGGCTGATGCTCGAAACCGCGTCGGAGCGGCTGTCCGCGCGCGGTGCCGTTCATTTCGGCTCGCCGGACAAAGACCCCGCCGTCCGCCTCGCCACGATCGAGCAGGCGGGTGAGCTCGCCATTCCGTTCACCACCGGCCTCCTGATCGGCATCGGCGAAACCCGGCGCGAGCGGATCGCGGCGTTGCTGGCCTTGCGCGCCCGCAACGGCCGCGGCCATCTCCAGGAGGTGATCATCCAGCCGTTCCGGGCAAAGCCCGGCACCCGCATGGCGGCGGCGCCCGACGCCTCGGACGACGATCTCTTGTGGACGCTCGCCGTGGCCCGGCTCGTGCTCGGCGGCGCTATGAACGTGCAGACGCCGCCCAACCTCGCACCGCACCTGCTCGACGCGGCCATCGACGCCGGCATCAACGACTGGGGCGGCATCTCGCCGGTGACGCCCGATTTCGTCAATCCGGAAGCGCCGTGGCCCCACGTCGAAGCGCTGGCGGCGGAGATCGCCCGGCACGGCCGCGTGCTGGTGCACCGGCTCCCGCTCTATCCGGACTATGTCCGCGCGCCGACGCGGTGGCTCGATCCGGCGCTGCGCACCGCGGTGACGCGCGCGAGCGACACCGAAGGGTTCGCGCGCGCCGATATGTGGTCGCCGGGGCAGGCCGCCGCAATGCCATCGCCGGCCTTCTCGCCGAGGCCCGCGGTGGGAACGCCGGGCGCGCGGCTCGATCGCATCCTCGCCAGGGCGGAAAGCGGAACGCCTCTGACGCTCGCAGAGATCGAAGCGCTGTTTGCGGTCCGCGGCACCGATTACGACCACGTCTGCGACGCCGCCGACCGGCTGCGCGCCGTCACGGTCGGCGACACGGTGAGGTATGTCGTCAACCGCAACATCAACTACACCAATGTCTGCTCGTATCGCTGTGCCTTTTGCGCCTTCTCCAAGGGGAAGTCGGCGGATCACCTGCGCGGTGCCGCCTATGACCTCGATCACGACGAGATCGCCCGGCGCGTGACCGAGGCGTGGGCGCGCGGCGCCACCGAGGTGTGCCTGCAGGGCGGCATCCATCCGAGCTATACCGGAGATACCTATCTCGCCATCCTGCGGACCGTGAAGTCGGCGGTGCCCGCCATGCATGTCCACGCGTTTTCGCCGCTCGAAGTGCATCATGGCGCGACGACGCTCGGCATTCCGGTGCGGCGCTTTCTCGAACGCCTGCGCGACGCCGGCCTCGGTACGCTCCCCGGCACCGCCGCGGAAATCCTCGACGACGAGATCCGTGCCGTGATCTGCCCGGACAAGCTCGACACGGCCCAGTGGCTCGCCGTCATCGAAACAGCGCATCGCGTCGGCCTCGCGACCACGGCGACCATCATGTTCGGCCACGTCGAGGGGCTGACGCATTGGGCGCGCCACCTGACGGCGGTACGCGACCTGCAGGCCCGCACCGGCGGCTTCACTGAATTCGTGCCGCTGCCGTTCGTGCACATGGAAGCGCCGATCTACTACAAGGGCGCCGCACGCCGCGGGCCGACGCTGCGCGAGGCGGTGCTGATGCATGCGGTGGCGCGCCTCGCGCTCCATCCGCTGATCCCACACATCCAGGTGTCGTGGGTGAAGATGGGGCTCGAAGGTGTTCGTGCATGCCTCGGCGCCGGGGCCGACGACCTCGGCGGCACGCTGATGAACGAGAGCATTTCCCGCGCCGCCGGCGCCTCCCATGGGCAGGAGCTCGATCCCGAAGCCATGGAGGCCCTGATCGCCTCGATCGGGCGCCGGCCGTCGCAGCGGACCACGCTTTACGGCGAAGTCCCGGAAGAGCGCCGGTGTGCCGCGCACGGCGCGTCGCCGCTGGTCCCGGTGATCCAGACGCCCGCTGCAAGGCCGGCGAGCAGCCGCCGGGCGCTCCCCGGCGAGGCCCGGAAGGCCGTGCAGCCATGACCGGGGGGGCGGTGAAACCGACGGCGATCGCCATCCTCGGCGGCACCGGGCAGGAAGGCGGCGGCCTCGCGGTGCGGTTCGCCCAGGCGGGCCATCGCGTCATCCTCGGCTCCCGCAGCGCGGACCGCGCCGCCGAACGGGCGGCCGAGATGAATGCGCGGGTCGGAAGCGACCGCATCTCGGGCGCCGACAACAGGGCTGCGGCGGCGGCCGGCGACGTGGTGGTGCTGACCGTGCCTTACGCCGCCCAGCGAGCGACCGTCGAGGAGGTCCGCGACGTGCTCGCCGGCAAGATTCTCATCGATGCGACGGTTCCGCTGGTTCCGCCCAAGGTGGCACGTGTGCAGTTGCCCGCCGGCGGCTCGGCAACCGCGGCGATTGCCGCGTTGCTCGGCCACGCGGTCCGGGTGGTGTCGGCATTCCAGAACGTCTCGGCCCATCATCTCGCCGACCTCGACCACGCGGTCGAATGCGACGTGCTGGTGTGCGGCGACGACCCGGCCGCGCGCGAGACCGTCATCGCCCTTGCCGCCGACATCGGGCTCACGGCCTGGCACGCCGGGCCGATCGCGAACTCGGCCGCGGCCGAGGCGCTGACTTCGGTGATGATATTCATCAACCGGCACTACAAGGTGCCCGGCTCGGGCATTCGTGTGACCGGCGTGCAACGGCCGCCAAAATCCGGCGCGCCGTGAGTCCTATGTGCCGACCATGTGTCTGATAAATCAGGATGATTTAATGCGGTGGCCTGCCCCGGAGCGGCACTGGTGCCGTCTCGACGCTCGGTCGTTCACGGTTTAAACTTCCCGCGATTCGGTCGGGTGCGACGCGGGCTGCCTCAGTATTGCTGTAATACTGCCGACAGGCTGGGCGTCTAACGATCGTGTGCGCGGGGGCATCTCCGGTTATCGATTGGCCGCCGTCGGGCGCTGCGTGCGGATTGTCAAATCCTCCATTATCTGCGGGAAATCCACTCCGATGACAGACTTCACCGGCCGTTCTGACAGCGTGCTTCCTGGTGACGGTGCCCTGCGCCGACGCGACGTGTTCCGCTTGCCGCCGGCCGGTCGCCTCCGGATGGCGGCCCTCGCCATCGGCATGGCGCTGGTCGTCCCGACCGGCGTCGAGCAGAGCGCCGCCCAATCCGGCGGGCCGTTTGCGCCGCTGGCGGGCAACTGGTCCGGCACCGGGGCCATCACGCTGGCGAGCGGATCGCATGAACGCCTGCGCTGCCGCGCCGTCTACGAGGTCCCGGCCGGCAAGTCACTGGCGCTTCGCCTGCGCTGCGCCAGTGACAGCTACAATTTCGACCTCAATGCCAATCTGACGTCCATGGGCGATGCGATCACCGGCCAGTGGAGCGAAGTCACCCGCAACATCACGGGCTCGCTGTCGGGCCGCGCCGCCGGCGCCTCGATCCAGGCGGTGGTGTCGAGCGCGGTGTTCTCGGCCAACCTCACCCTGACGACCCACGGCACCAAGCAATCGGTGTCGATACGCTCGAAGGGAACCGACCTGACCGAGGCGGCGATCACGCTCAACCGCACCTGACGCGTCGGTCCATCCACATCCAGGGATGGCCGGGGTGGTCCCGGGGATCCCGATTGTCGGGATCGTGCTTCCTTCATTCGGCGTGAAGCCGTCGTGCGGGGTGGAGCGGTCGCCCGCTCATCGGGGTCGCGGCGCCCCCCGCAACGGCGGTGGGGCTTGCGTGGCGCTCCCAAGTTCGCTGAAAGCCTCCGACCTCGGGAAAGGTCAAACGCTCACTCGGCCGGGCCGGGCGCGGTCGGGCGCCGGCTCATCCGCGCGGCGATGTCGCGCAGGAATACGATGGTCGGCCGCAGGATCAGGAGATCGGCGACCAGCGCCGCGACGATGGCGAGGGCGCTGACCCAGCCGAACAGGCGCAGCGACGGCAGGTTGGACAGCACCGTCACCGCGAGGCCGCAGGCGAGCACTGCCGACGTGAGGATCAAGGCCGGCCCGACCAGAACGGTGGCGCGTTCGACTCCGATGGCGGGATCTTCCCCCGGTTTCTCCTCGAGCCGCATGCGGTTGAGGAAGTGAATCGTCGCGCTGAGCCCCAGCCCGAACGACACCGTCAGCGCCACGACGCTTGCGAACTGGAGGCCGTTTCCGAGCGCCCACAGGACGTTGCCGGACACCAGGACGGGAAAAATCCCGGGCAGGATCGCCGCCAGCATGACCACCACGGAGCGGAAGGCGAGCCCGATGAACGCCGAGACGAACACGATCTCCACGGTCAGTCCGCGGTTGAGCTTCTCGATCATGGTGGCGCTGTTGCGCGCGGCGATCACCGCGAGGCCGGTGACTGCGATCTCATAGCCCGGATGCTTGGCGCGCACGGCGTCGAGCGTCTTGTTCAAGCGGTTGACCACCGGGAGCAGGGCGCTCGCATCGACGTCGGGGATGCGTCCCGACACCACCACGGCTTCCTGATCGGCGGAGATGAACCGCCGCACTAGGCGCACCGGCAGCAGGTTGACGTACTGCTTGAGGGTTTCGACGTCGGTGATATGCGCCTTCTCGGCGAGCCAGCGCCGCAGCGTCTCGATCGACCACACGTTGCCGACGCCGGCCTGACCCTCGACCGCGGCATGGACCTCGGCGATGGTCGCGAGCGTCTCGGGCGCGTAGAGCGACACCCCCTTGGGGAATTCGACCAACACGTCGATCGGGTTGGCGCCGGTGAGCTTGGTGTCGAGGCGATGACTGGCCTCGACCGCATGTTCCTTGTCGGGCACCTGGTCGGCCAGCCGGTAGCGCGGCTGCAGGTTGAGATAGTTGAAGCCGAGCACGCCGACGACGAGCACGGCGATGAGGCTGTAGAGCCCCGAGCGCGTGACCATCTTTCGCGCGATCCAGGCGCAGAAGCGGCGCAGCGCAAGGACCGCCGCGTCGGCCTGCCGGACCTGGGCGGCGAACGCGGTTTCCCGCCGGATCAACAGCACGCCGAGCAGCGGCAGCATCGTCAGCACCGTGACGAGCGCGATCACCGTCGCGATGATGCCGGCCTCGGCGAAGCTGCGGATCAGTTCGGAATTGGACAACAGCAGGGCGACGAAGGAGAGGCCCGCCGTCGCATGGGTGAGCACGCAGGCCGGTCCGACCACCAGGATCGCGTTGCGGAACGCGTCGCGCTTGCTCTCGCCGGCGATCAGCCGGTCGCGCGCCGCGAAGGTGAGCTGCATGCTGTCGGAAAAGCTGATCACCATGATGAGTGGCGTCATCACGTTGAGAAACATGTTGAGGCGGAAATCGAGCCAGCCCAGCGTGCCGAGCGTCAGCACGATGGCGGTCAGCGGCGGCGCCGCCGCGACGATCATGAACGACACCCGGCGGAAGAACACGATCGCGATCAGGCAGCCCGCCAGAAAGCCGATCGTGTTGTAGACCAGCCGGTCGCGTTCCACGGCGTTGCGGATTTCGAGCTGCATGACCGGGACGCCCGACAGCTCGACGCTGAGGTCGGTGCCGGCCAGGTCCTCGTTCGCGGTCTTGCGGATTTCCCCGACGACTTTCGCGAGGCTGTTCCCCTCGGCGACCTCCGGGTCGAGCGCCAGCACGACCAGCGCGAGCTCGCCGTCGTTCGACAACAGCTTGCCCCGGATGATCTCGTTCGACGTCACCTTGTTGATCAGTTCGTCATAGGCGGCGCCGGTCGGCAGCGGCTCCGGGAACAGCGCCTCCGGGATCTGGCCGTTTTCCGGCGGCTGGCGGGCCGAGAACAGCGAGATCAGGCCGCGAGTGCCGTCGATGAGCTGCAGGTCGGTGACCATGTCCCGCAGCTTGCCGAGCTCGTCGCGGTGAAGCAGGTTCTTGCCTTCGACCACGATGAGCACGTCGAACTCGGTCGATGGAAAGCGCGCGGTGACGTCCTCGTACTGCTTGAACTCCGGCGTATCGGAGCGGAACAGCTGGCTCAGCGAATCATCCACCTTGAGGCGATCGAGGCCGAACACCGCCCCGACCAGCAGCACAGCGAAGATGATCGCTCCGGCGATCGGCGCGCGCAGTGCAACGAGACCGATGCGCTCCAATCCGAACGCCAGCGGGTGCAGGCGGCGCGCGGGCGATCCGCCATGGGGGTCGAGCCCGTCGGCTTTCCCTTCGGGCACCAAATGATCCAAGCTTCGGCCTCCTGGCTGCGCTGCGCGCCGAACACGGGCCGAACGTGCCCGGCGGCGGAGGGTTACTTAGCACATTTGTCCGGGGACGAAACGACCCGGAGACGTCGGAATGCCCGGATATTCCGCATGATTGTGGCCTCTCTCGGACATTCCCACGCGCCGGTCGCCGCCGGCGGCGCGAGCGACGTGCCAGCGCCTGTGCACCAGCTTGTGCCGCAGCTTGGGCAGCAGGACGTGGCGCATCATGCAAATCGGGCCCTGGGCCGGGCATGGAACCGGCATCCGGACGCGGCGTCGGCCCTGATGCAAACGGCGCACTCGAAAGTGGGGCGCGATCAGCGCTTGCACAGCCCGCTGCGAAGCTCCCAGCCGGATTCGGTCCGGCCGACGGCGACGACGTCGAAATAGAGCCGCTGATTCGGATCGTCGTTGGAAACGAACGAGACCTGGCAGAGGAATCGGCCGCTGGCGCCGTTGTCGCACTGCGCCTCGAGCACCCGCAGTCCGAGATCGTGGAGCTTGCTCCCGCTCGCGGATTCCCGGTCGTAGGCGGACTGGATGATCGCTGCGTTCGGCGTGCTTTCGCAGGCGAGGCCCGCCACCGAACAGGCCCAAAGGATGACACCAGCCGACAACATGCATGTCCCTCGATCGCGCTTCTGACGACGGTACCGGCTTTCGGGATGCCGCGATACCCGCCGACGGCGGTCTGTGGTGAATAACCAAGGATCCGGCGACGGAGGAGTCCCGCAAAAGCGGACAGGGGATGATTCTGCCTTCGACATGGCGGCATTACAATGTGCGGTTTACAATCCGGCTCGAGGAGGGGGATGCAGTATCGAATCAGCGCGGGCGCCGTCATGTCTTTCCAAGTATTTCCCCGTCATCCATTTCTCCGTCATCCATTTCTCCGTCATCCATTTCTCCGCCTCCCATTTCTCGGTCATCCAGTTTTCGGTCATCCATGTTTGGGTCATCGGTTTCTCGGCCATCGCCTTCACCGTTGCTATGCTCACGTCGCCGCCATGCTCGCGATCGCGCTGTGGGGCGCGGGTGGGGCGCTTGCCGGTGCCTTCGTCGAGCCGCCGGTGTTTGCGAGTTCGCGTGGCGTGCTCGATCTGCTAATCGTGGTGATCGCGCAGCCGGTGCCGAGCCTCTCCTTCACCCCGGCGAGCGGGCCCGTCATCAATCCGGTCGGCTGGGTCTACCAGATCTGTCCGCGATCCTCCGCGACCGGCAACCAGTGCCCCGCAGGGGCGCCCACCACGTCCTCTTACGGCGGCATCCGGCTGGCGCTGCAGAAGGGTGACCACCTCAAGTTTCGCTTGGTGAACCAGCTTCCGAGCATCGATCCCGTGACGCTGGCGAACGCCACCGATGGGTCCAACCTGCCGATGAATCCCACCAACATCCACACCCACGGACTGGTGGTCCAGGCGCGGGCCCCCACGGTGAGCAACCCGACCTTCGGCGACGACATCTTCGTGGAGATCTACAACCCGGCCAACGGCTTTCCCAGCCCGCAGCTGCACTCGCACGGCGCCACGGTGATCGGGTATGCCGATTACGAGATCGACATTCCCTTCAACCATCCCTCCGGGTTGTTCTGGTTTCACCCGCATGTGCACGGCATCGCGGTGAACCAGGTTTCCGGCGGCATGGCCGGTATCATCACCGTCGGCACAATCTCCGACTACATCTTCGGCGATATGGCCGGGAAGCCGTTCTCCGACGCCGATACGCGCTATCTCGTCCTCAAGGACATGCAGGTGCTCGCCGCCGGGACCTATATGTTCGCCAACGGCTCAGCCAGCGTTCCGAACGGAACGGTGCAGAATCAGGAAGACCCGACCTTCTGCAGCCAGTATCCCGCGACGACGGCCGAGGCACGTCAGGGCTCGTGCCCGGGCGCCAACAACAGCGGCGAGGGCGGCAACGATTACACCGGGGGGACCTGGTTTCAGACCGTGAGCGGCCAGCAGTTTCCGACCATTTCCATCACCAAGCCCGATGGCGAGGTCTGGCGTATGACCAATGCGTCGGCCAACATCACCTACGACCTGCAACTCGTCAACGACGCCACCGGCAAGCCGATGATCACGCAGCTCTTGGCCGTCGACGGCGTCAGCATCGACGTGCCGCCGCCGACGACTCCGGGGACGATGGTCACGCTCGGCGGGGGCCGTTTCAAGGTCGTCGCCTGTCCGGGTCCCGCGCCGAGCGGCATCACCTCGGTGCCCGTCTGCATCACCGAATTCGTCATGATGCCGAGCTCGCGGGTCGAGCTTTGGGTGACGTATCGTGACGCCGGCGGATACGTCGTCACGCCGCCCACCGGCTCCACCGGCACCTTCAAGACGATCGGCATCACCACCGGGCCCGTCGGCGACCCGTGGCCGGCGGTCGATCTCGCCAGGGTGAACTTCAACCAGAGCGGCCCGCGCGGGCTCGCCGCCTTCGTCCTCGGCCTGCGTGGCGACGCGCTGCTCTCCAATCTGCCGACGGGAATCTTTTTTGCCCGGGTGCCGTATGCGACGGCGGCGCCGCTTCCACCGAATTGCCAGGCGCTCGCGGCCGGCCATCGTCGGCGAATCTTCTTCGGTCTCGTCAATCCCGCCAATCCCGACAGCGCCCTCGGGCTCGGCTACGAGGAGGTCGATCAATATGGCGGCGTGGTGCCCGGCACGCGGGTCGACGTCACGTCGTTCGATCCGTCGGTCACCCGGGTCTGCCTGCCGCTCGGCTTCGGCCAGGTGCCGGTGCACGAAGTTTGGGAACTGGTCAATCTCGCGACCGAGAACCACAACTTTCACATCCACCAGACCAAGTTCCGCTTCGTCCAGCCGGGGGCGGCGGGCGGGTCGCTGATCTCGACTCTGCTCAACCAGCGGCTCGGAGCCGGCATCATGGAAGACAACGTGCCGTTGCCGGTCGCGATGCCGGTCAATCCGAACTACATCGCGCAGGTTCAGAACGGCTACTGCACCATCGACCAGTGGCACGGCGGACAATGTCCAATGACGCCGCTGGTGGTGGACATCCCGTTTTCCCAGCTCGGCTCGTTCGTGTTTCACTGCCACATCCTCGACCATGAGGACGGAGGCATGATGGCGAAGATCGAGGTGGTGGCTTCGCCGCGGTAGTGCACAGGCGGTCAAGCCGACGGTTTCGAACTCCGGCGACGCTGATTTCAAACGGGGTAAGGCTGAGCCTCGGCCGCGCTCATCGTGGCGCCTGCGAATGAGCCTCAAAGATCCGCAAATCGGCTCGCCGCTTGTCGGATTTCCGACAGCGCTGGGGTCCGCGCTTGTTGTGGAAAAAAATCTGGCCCGCTCCGCAGATTGCCGAAATTCGCCGCCGGCCACCTGCTATCGTCATGATGACGTCACTGACGCGCATCCACGCTTTGCGCGTCCCAGTGGCTAAAGACGTGATGCAGCAAATATGACATTGGTATTCCGGCTCCTCCGATTAGTTCGCCCTCGGCCTGCTCGCCTCGCCGCCCTTTTCGCCATCGCTCTGTGCGGGTCGAACCCGACGTTCGCCGCGCCTTTCGTCGAGCCGCCTGTGTTCGCGAGTTCGCATGGCGTACTCGACCTTTTGATCGTGGTGATGGCGCAGCCGGTGCCCAGTATCTCCTATGTGGCGCCGGGTGGCTCCGTCATCAATCCGACCGGTTGGGTCTATCAGATCTGTCCGCGAGCGTCGGCGGCAGGCAATCAGTGTCCGGCGGGATCGTCGATCACTTCTTCTTATTACGGCGGCATCCGGCTGGCATTGCAGCCTGGCGATCAACTGAAGTTTCGGCTGGTGAACCAGCTTCCCACTGTCGATTCAGCGCTGTTGTTGCACTCGGTTGAGGATTCCAATCTGACGTTGAACCCCACCAACATTCACACCCATGGCCTGATCGTTGAGGCGCGGGCGCCGACGTTGAGCGATCCGACCTTCGGGGATTACATCTTTCTTAGTATCTATAACACCGCCAATGGCATGCCGGTGCCGCAAGCAACCCATCAGCACGGCTCGGTCGTAATGAGCTATGCCGACTACCGCATCGATATTCCGTCCAATCATCCCTCCGGCGCGTTCTTTTTTCATCCGCATCTGCACGGGATCGCGGTGAACCAGTTGTCGGGCGGGCTGTCGGGCCTCATTTCCATCGGCGAGGTCGGCAATTACGCGTTTGGCGACATTCTCGGCCTGCCATTCCCGGAAAGCAGCGTGCGCCACCTCGTCCTCAAGGACATGCAGGTGGCCGCTGCCGGCACCTACGTGTTTCCGAGCGGCACCACGACGATCCCAGATGGAACGGTGCTGACTCAGGAAGTCCAACCCATGTGCACGCAGTTGCCGGCGACTTCCGACGAGGTCCGCCAGGGATCCTGTCCCGGCGCCAAAATCAGCGACAACGGCAGCAATGATTACACCGGAAGTACCTGGTTTTTCACCGTCAGCGGCCAACAATATCCCACCATCCCGATCACCGAGCCGAATGGCGAAATCTGGCGGCTCACCAATGCGTCGGCGAACCTCACCTACGATCTGCAACTGATCAATGATGCCACCGGCGAGCCGATGATCACGCAACTCGTCTCGGTCGACGGCGTCAGCATCAATGTGCCGCCCTCGACGGCGCCCGGGACGGTGGTGCAACTCGCTGGGGGGCGCTTCAAGGTCGTCACCTGTCCGCAGTCTCCGCCCAGCGGGATTACGTCGGTGCCGGTTTGCGTCACCGAATTCACGATGATGCCGAGTTCGCGCGCCGAGCTGTGGGTGACTTATCGCGACGCCAGCGGCCATGTCGTCACCCCGCCGAAGGGCGCCACCGGCACCTTCAAGACAGTTGGCATCACCACCGGCATCAAGTTTCAACAGTGGCCTGCTGTCGACCTTGCCAAGGTCGCGTTCAACCAGACCGGTCCGCGCTCGCTCGTGGCCGCCGCCCTTGCCGTTCGTGGCGATGCGCTGCTGTCAAACCTGCCGACCGGCGTCTTCTTCGCACGGGTCCCCTATGCCAAGGCCGCTGCGCTGCCGGCCGACTGCAAACCCCTCGCCCCGGGCCACCGCAGGCGAATCTTTTTCGGACAGGTCGATGTCACGGGCGCCACGAGTACCGACTCTGGCCTCGGTTACGAGGAGATCGATCAGAACGGCGTGGTCGTCCCCGGCACGCAGGTCCCCGTCACCGCCTTCGATTCGGCGGTCACGAGGGTCTGCCTGCCGCTTGCGGCCGGGCAGATGCCGGTGCACGAGACTTGGGAAATCGTCAATCTGTCCGTTGAGTATCACAATTTCCATATTCACCAGTCCAAGTTCAGTTTCATCCAGCCCGGGGCCCCGCGGGGCGGGCTGCTATCCGACATCCTCAATCCGGAACTCGGCGCCGGCATCATGGAAGACAATGTGCCGTTGCCGGTCGCGACGCCCACCGATCCGACAAACATCGTCGACAATCAGGGCGGCTACTGCACCATCGACCAGTGGCGCAATGGGCAGTGCCCGATGACTCCCATCGTGCTGGACATCCCGTTCGCCGAGCTGGGCGCCTTCGTCTTCCACTGTCACGTCCTCGGTCACGAGGATTCCGGCATGATGGCGAAGATCGTGGTGGCGCCGGCGCCGCCCGCGCCCAATACCCATGACTATAACGGCGACGGCAAAAGCGACATCGCGTGGCGCAACACGATCGGCAACACGGCGCTATGGCTGATGAATGGTGCGACCACGGTATCGGCACGCGGGTTCGGCAACACGCCGGCGCACTGGGCCGTCGTCGGCCAGCGCGACTTCAACGGCGACGGCAACTACGATTTGCTGTGGCGCGACGGCAGCGGCAACACGGCAATCTGGTTCCTGAATGGCACCCAGATCGTGTCGACGGCGGGAATCGGTCAGGTTCCCCAGAGCTGGGCGGTCGTGGCGACGGGCGATTTCAACGGCGACGGCAAAGGGGACATCCTCTGGCAAGATGCCAGCGGAAATCTCGCGATGTGGCTGATGGATGGCGCGTCCGTCCTATCGTCCGGCGGCCTGGGCAACGTGTCCGCGAACTGGTCGCTGGTCGGCACCGGCGACTTCGACGGCGACGGCAGGAGCGACCTGTTGTGGCGCGATTCCAGCGGCAATACCGCGATCTGGTTCCTGAATGGAGTTCGGGTCCTGTCCTCCGCAAGCATCGGAAACGTTTCAACCGTCTGGACGGTGGTCGGGACCGGCGATTTCGACGGTGACGGCAGGAGCGACATCGTCTGGCGAGACAGTGTCGGCAACACGTCGATCTGGCTGATGAACGGCGCCACGGTGGCATCGTCAGGGGGACTCGGCGTGACCCCGACGTCGTGGTCGATCGTCCAGACCGGCGACTACAATGCCGACGGCAAGAGTGATCTGCTGTGGCGCGACGGCAGTGGTAACAACTCCATGTGGTTCATGAACGGAACACAAGTCTTGTCGAACGCCGGCGTAGCCGCCGTTTCCACCAACTGGTCGGTTCAAAGCGTCAACGCGGAATAGTCGAACCGGCCCGGTCAAGATCATCGGCCTCTGCGGCGGGGTTTTTCGGTCTTGACGGGCTCTCGGTCGATCTCTCCGAGAGCCGGGGCGCTGCCGACCAAAAAGCGCCGCGGCGCCTCAGACCAATGGGTATTCGATCGGACCGCCCACAGGGCTTGGCGATGGCGCTCGCCCTCGGCGTCGTCTGCCCGAGCAGGCCAGGTGTTCGGAACCGATCCTAGCGCTTGCAGAGCCCGCTCTTGAGCTGCCATCCCTGCGCCGTGTGGGCGACGGCGACGACATCGAAATAGAGCCGCTGGTTCGGATCGGCCTTCGACAGGAAGGTCACCTGGCACAGGAAATTGTCCGGGGCGGCGGCGGTTTGGCAACTGGCTTCCAGCACCTTGAGGCCGCTGTCGTGAAGCTTGCTCCCGCCGGTCGCCTCCTGCTCGTAGGCCGATTGGATGACGTCGACGTTGGGGGTCGGCGCATCGCAGGACATGCCGATCAGCGTGCATGCCCAAACCATCATATTGACCATCGCCATCCGTGCGCGCTGCTCTTTCCACCGTTCGCTGCCGCGGGAAATACACCAAGCGCAGGCGCCCGCTTTTGGAACACTTCCAATCGGGCGGCGCGTTTAGAGCGATTCAAGCGGCCGGAGCTTTTCATGTGCGGTCCGCCTTTCTAAGCATGGTCGCTCAATGCAGCCTCGCGGCTTGCGCGGGCAGTCGTCGGCGTGTCGCGGCGGCCGAGCGCATGGCCGCAACTGAGTGACCTCATGAACCAGTCCAAGTCGTTGCCCCGTTTGGTGCCGGTTTTTCGCTTCGCATCGTTTCCCGGATTCGCTCGGCAATGGGTTTCCCGATCGACGCTCGTTCCCGCGCTCGTCGTCATCATCCTGGCGGGTCCGCGCGCGCTCGCGGCGGAGTTTGTCGATCCGCCGGTGTTTGCCAGTCAGAATGGCGTTCTCGATCTCCTGATGATCGCGATGCCACAGCCGATTCCGACCATCACCTACGTGCCGCCGGACAATACGTCCGCCCTCAATCCCACCGGCTGGGTCTACCAAATCTGCCAGCGCTCGGTCGCGATCGGGAACGCCTGCCCGAGCGGATCGGCAACCGTCTCACCCTATGGCGGCACGAGGCTTGCGTTACAGCAGGGCGACCAGCTCAAGATACGCCTGGTAAACCTGCTTCCCGCCCTCGACCCGGTCAAGGTGACGCACTCGGTGGATCCCGGCGGCGGAAATCTGCCGCTGAACCTCACCAACCTGCACACACACGGCTTGATCGTCCAGGCGCGCGCGCCGACGCTCAGCGACCCGACCTTCGGGGACTACGTCTTCGTCGAGATCTACAACCCTGCAAACGGAATTCCTGTGCCGCAACCGAGCCACCAGCACGGGTCGATCGTCGGGGGATTTGCCGATTACCGGATCGACATCCCGGCCAATCATCCCTCCGGAGCGTTCTGGTTCCATCCGCATGTGCACGGCATCGCGCTGAACCAGGTCTCGAGCGGCCTCGCCGGCATCATCACGATCGGCAAGGTCGGCGCCTACGCCAAAGGCGACGTGGCGAACGCGCCGTTTCCGGACGCCAATGTCCGGCACCTCATCTTGAAGGACATCGAGGTTCTGGCCGCCGGCAACATCATGTTCGTCAACGGCACGGCCAATGTCGCGAACGGCGAAGTGCTCTCCCAGGAGGATCCGGATTTCTGCGCCCAGTATCCGCTGGTCGCCAACGAAGTGCGCAACGGGTCGTGTCCGGGCAACGATAACACCGGCGACGGCGGCAACGATTACACCGGCGGCAAGTGGTTCTTCACGGTCGGCGGTCAGCAGTTTCCGACCATCACGCTGGACAAGCCGGACGGCGAGATGTGGAGATTCACCAATGCATCGGGGAGCCTGTCCTACGACCTTCAGCTGACCAACAACGTCACCGGGGCGCCGATGGTGATGCAACTCATCTCGGTCGACGGCGTCTCGATCAATGTTCCGCCGGGCACCTCCCTGGGCAACGAGGTCCAGATCGCCGGGGCGCGGTTCTCGGTGGTCCAATGTCCCGGGGCGCCGGCCTCCATCGCACTCAATTCGGCGCCGGTCTGCGTCAACGAACTCGTCATGATGCCGAGTTCGCGGGCGGAACTTTGGGTCACCTATCGGGACGCGAACAATCGCTTGGCGATCCCGCCAGTCGGCGCCACCGGCGTGCTGAAGACGATCGGCATCACCATGGGCCCGGACGCGGATTCCTGGCCGGCCGTCAACCTCGCCAAGGTCGCGTTCAACCAGACGTCGCTTCCGAACATCGTGCGCACGGCCATCAACGTCTTCGGCGACGCGCTCGCCGTCGATCAGGCGAGCGGCATCTTCACCGCACGCGTCCCCTACGCGAAGCCCCAGGCCTCCGCTCCCGGCTGCGTCGCGCTCGCGGCAGGTCACCATCGGCGCATCTTCTTCGGGCTTGCCGACTACACGAATCCGAGCTCGTTCGGGCTCGGCTACGAGGAGATCGATCAACTCGGAGTCGCGGTGCCCGGCACCCAGGTCCCCATCAGCCAGTTCGATCCATCGGCGAACACGATCTGCCTGCCGCTGGGCCCGGGACAAACCCCGGTGCACGAGACCTGGGAGCTCGTCAATCTGGCGCTGGAAAATCATAACTTCCACATGCACCAGACCAAATTCCGCGCCATCGGATCGGCGCCGGCGAGCACCATCGGAGGGGCCCCTCCCACACCCGCCAGCGGCGGAATCCTCGAGGATAACGTGCCGCTCTCGGTGGTGGTCCCGAAGAACGCCGACTACATCATGAACTACCAGAACGGCTACTGCACCATCGCCCAGTGGTACAACGGGACCTGCACCTCGACGCCCATGCTGGTGGATATTCCGTTCTCCCAGCTCGGCGAGTTCGTCTACCACTGCCACATCCTCGAGCATGAGGACGGAGGCATGATGGCGAAGATCCAGGTCGTGCCGTCGCCGAGCGCGGCCAACACCCACGACTACAACGGTGATGGCAAGAGCGACATTGCTTGGCGCAACACCGCCGGCAGCGCCTCGCTGTGGCTCATGAACGGCGCGACGGTGGCATCCTCGGGCGGGATCGGCGCCGTGCCCACGGTGTGGACCATCGTCGGTCAGCGCGACTTCGACGGCGACGGCAACCACGACCTGCTATGGCGGGACACCAGCGGCAATACGGCGATCTGGTTCCTCAACGGCAGTCAGATCGTATCGTCGGCGGGGCTCGGCAACATTCCCACGAACTGGACGGTGGTGGCCACCGCCGATTTCGATGGCGACGGCAAGGGCGACATTCTCTGGCGGGACGCCAGCGGCAACCTCGCGATGTGGCTGATGAATGGCGCGACCGTCGCGTCGTCGGGCGGCCTCGGCAACGTGCCGATGAGCTGGTCGCTGGTCGGTACCGGCGACTTCGACGGCGACGGCAAGAGCGACCTTCTGTGGCGTGATTCCAGCGGCAACACCGCGATCTGGTTCCTCAACGGCGCCCAGGTCGTTTCCGGAGCCGGCGTCGGCAATATTCCGACCACGTGGTCGGTAGTCGGCACCGGCGACTTTGACGGCGACGGGCGGAGCGACATCGTGTGGCGCGACACCGGCGGCAACACGGCGGTCTGGCTGATGAACGGCGCCGCGGTTGCATCGTCCGGAGGTGTCGGCGTCATCCCGACGTCGTGGTCGATCGCGCAGACCGGTGACTACAACGCCGACGGCAAGAGCGACCTGTTGTGGCGCGACGGCAGCGGCAATACCTCGATGTGGTTCATGAACGGAACGCAGGTTTCGTCGTCCGGCGGCCTCGGCAACATTCCCAGCAGCTGGGCCGTGCAGAGCGTCAATGCCGACTAGCCTCGCGATCCCCATCGTGTTTCCGCTTTGTTCCCAAGTGGGTTCGCCCAACACGTCTATGAGTTCGCCCCACATGCCTTGGTGACGGCGATCTAAGAAAGCCCGGAAGCGCGGAAAGCGGGCGCCCCGCAGCGGGCGCCGGGCCTAAGCCCTCGGCGTTCTCCGTCGGAAAGACGCCAGCATTTTCAGAGGCTTATTGCCGCGCTCGCGAAATAATCCGATCCGCATCCCGGCCATGGCACAGGGCGGCCATCGGATGTAAGATGCCGCTTCGAGGGGTTCGCGTCCTGCCGCACAGCGGCGGTGTTCGCGAATGGTGGCGCGTCGATGACGATCGTGCAGGATTTCATAAATCGGGCAGGGTCGCGGGGCTAACGAAACGAATGATGGGCTCGATCGACCGCTACATTTTTCGCACCATCCTCGGTGCGTTCGTGCTCGTCCTGTTCAATCTGACGGCGGTGATCTGGATTACCCAGATCCTCAAGCAGATCGACATCATCACCAACCAGGGGCAGACCATCCTGGTGTTTCTGCGCATCACCGGGCTCCTGGTGCCCATCCTGATGCTGGTGATCGCGCCGATCGCGATCATGATTGCGGTGTGCTACGCGCTGATCAAGCTCAATGGCGACAGCGAACTCGTGGTGATGAACGCCGCCGGCATCCCGCCGCGCCGGGTCTATCGGCCGGTGTTCGCCGCCAGCCTGCTGGTCGCGGCCTTCGTCGCCTTCATCAGCGCCTATCTCGCCCCGCTGCTGCAGCGGGAGATGAACGAGGCGATCACCAAGGTGAGGACCGACGTCGTCGCGAACATCGTGCGTCCCGGCGCGTTCACCCCGGTGGAGCGCGGTCTGATCTTCCACATCCGCGACCGCATGAGCGAAAATCAGTTCCGCGGCATCTTCATCGACGACTCGCGCAATCGCGAAGAGCGCACCACCATCGTCGCCGAGTACGGCCAGATCGTGCAGCGGCCCGAGGGCACGTTCCTGGTCATGCGCGACGGCAATGTCGAGCGGCGCCGGCCGAAGGAGCGCGATCCCACCATCGTGGTGTTCGACCGCTACGCGTTCGACCTCACCCGGCTCGCCCCGGCGCCCCAGATCGTGATCGGATTGCGCGAGAAGTACGTCTGGGAGCTGCTGTTCCCCAAGGCCGACGACACGGCACTCAAGAATTCGCCCAACCAGTTCCGTGTCGAGCTGCACGACCGGCTGATCGCGCCGCTCTACCCGCTGGCATTCGGCGTGATCGCCTTCTCGGTGCTCGGATTTCCGCGCACCACGCGCCAAAGTCGCGGCGTCTCGCTGGTGGTCGTCATCGTCGGTGTCGCGGCACTGCGGCTCGGCGGCTTCGCCGCGATGGTGATGGCGGTCAATTTCCCGCCGGCGCTGCTGGTTCTCTATGCGACGCTCGCCGTCACTGTGGGGGCCGGCAGTTATATGATCTGGCGGGGTCGGGCGTTCGACATCGAGGAAAAGGTCAATGCGGGCATCAAGGCGCTGAGCGGATTGCTGCGCCTGGACCATTTCACCTCGACGAGCCGGTTCCTGCTGCCGCTCAACGGCCTGCTGCGCCGGCTCGGCAGTTCCACCGCTTCGAGCGATCGGTGAGCCGTGACCGGCGTGAACCGGCCGGTCCTCCCCGCTGCGTGGACAACATGGTCGAGGTCCGCTAGAGCCGTGGGAAGAAGGCGCTGGGGCGCCCGTTCATGCGTCGGTCCCTGATGCTCGAAGGCCTGAACCGCCGTTTTTTTGCCGATCCGAAGGGCGCGGCGGTTTTGATCCGCCGCCTGTTGACCGAGCATGGCCGCACCCACTGGCGGCGCTATTGCCTGTCGCTCGGCTTCATGGCGGTCGGCGCCGCATGCACCGCGCTGCCCGCGTTCCTGTTCGGCCGCGGCATCGACGAAGCCTATGTCGACCGCAGCTTCCAGGGGGTCGCCACGGTCGCCGTCGCGATGATCTTCATCTTCGCCCTGAAGGGGATCGCGAGCTACGGCCAGGCCGTCACCATGGCGCGCATCGCCAACCACATCGTCGCCGAAAACCAGAAACGGATGTTCGACAAGCTGCTCGAGCAGAACATCGGCTTCTACGCCGACCGCCACTCCTCCGAATTCGCCGCGCGCATCACCTTCGGCGCGGCGTCGGCGGCGCAGGTGCTCAACCTCCTGATCAATGCGCTCGGACGCGATCTGCTGTCGCTGATCGGGCTCATCGCGGTCATGGTCTATCAGGCGCCGTTCATGTCGCTGGTCGGCATCGTCATCATGCCGCCGGCGATCTTCGGGGTGCGCAAGCTGATCAAGCGCGTGCGCTCCATCGCCTTGACCCAATATGGCGGGGGCGCCGAAATCCTCGAGGCGATGCAGGAGACCGTCCAGGGCTTCCGCGTCATCAAGGCCTTCAATCTCGAATCCGTCATGCGGGCGCGGGTCTATGCAAGCGTCGATCGCGTCGAGGCCGCCTCGAACAAGCTCGCTCGGGTATCGAACCGGTCGACGCCTTTGATGGAAGCGCTCGGCGGCATCGCGATCGGCCTCGTGTTTCTCTATGCGGGCTACGGCGTGCTCGTGCTCAATGCCGCCCCCGGCAAGTTCGTGTCGTTCATCGCGGCCTTCCTGCTCGCCTACGAGCCGGCCAAGCGGATCGCACGCCTGAATATCGACCTGCACAACAGCCTCACCGGGGTACAGGTGCTGTTCGACATTCTCGACCTGCCGTCCGGTGCGCCGGAGAGCCAGAAGCCCGCGCTGAAGGTCTCGCGCGGCGCGATCGAATTCGCCAACGTTGCGTTTTCCTACCGGGCCGGGCAGCCGGTGCTGCGCGACATGTCTTTCGTCGCCACCCCTGGCGAGGTGACGGCCTTCGTGGGGCCGTCCGGCGGCGGCAAGTCCACCATCTTCAACCTGGTGCTCGCGCTCTATCCGCCCGAGCGCGGCGTGATCCGGCTCGATGCGCAGAACTACGATTCCGTCTCGGCGGAATCGGTCCGGCGCAATATCGCCTACGTTGGGCAGGATGTGTTCCTGTTTCGCGGCACCATCCGCCAGAACATCGCGCTCGGCCGGCCGCATGCGACCGAGGCCGAGATCATCGCGGCCGCGCGGGCCGCCCATGCGGACGAGTTCGTGTCGCAGTTTCCGCAGGGCTACGATACCCCGGTCGGCGAGCACGGCGCGCAGCTCTCGGGCGGCCAGCGCGCGCGCATCGCCATTGCCCGCGCCCTGATCCGCGATGCGCCGGTCATCCTGCTGGACGAGCCGACCGCGGCGCTCGACGGCGAATCCGAGCGCTACGTCCAGGAGGCGATGGACAAGCTCATCGCGGGGCGCACCACTTTCGTGATCGCGCATCGCCTGCACACCATCACCCAGGCGAGCGTCATCCATGTGGTCGAGAAGGGCATGATCGTGGAATCCGGCAGCCACGCCGAGCTGATGGCGCGGGCCGGCCGCTACGCGCAGTTCTATGCCATGCGGTTCCGCGAGGTGGGCCCAGCCGGCAGCAAGGCGATGTCGGTCGCGGCGGGTTGACCTCGCACCGCGTTCCAAGCCATTGATCCCGCGCAACCGGCTCTCGCGCAATCGGCGGCACCCAGTCCGTCATCATCCCTGCAGCATCGAAGGCGTCACACCATGCGCATCAAGGCGAACGGTATTACCTTCAACTACGAGATCGAGGGACCGGAAGGCGCGCCCTGGATCATGTTCTCCAATTCGCTCGCCACCAATCTCTCGATGTGGAACCCGCAGGCCGCCGACTTCAAGGGCGCGTTCCGCGTGCTGCGCTATGACCAGCGCGGCCATGGCGCAACCGAGGCGCCGGCCGGCCGCTACACTTACCCGCAGCTCATCGCCGATGCGCTCGGATTGCTCGACGCGCTCGAGATCGAGCGCACCCATTTCGTCGGCCTCTCCATGGGCGGCGCCACCGCGATGGCGCTCGCCGAGCTTCACGCCGACCGCGTCGACCACGTGGTGGTCTGCGATTCCCCGTGCATGTCGACGCCTGCGACCGCCCAGCAATGGGAGGAGCGCATCGCCACGGCCCAGAAGGGCGGCATGGAGGCGCTCGTCGACTCGACGCTGGCGCGCTGGTTTCCGCCCGAGACCATCGCCGCGAAACCGGCCCATGTGGAACGGGTGCGGGCGATGATCCTGACGACGCCGGTCAACGGCTTCGTCGGCTGGCTCGGCCGCGCTGTCGGACCACAACTACAACGCCGCGGTCGCCACCGCGTCGCGGCCGGTGCTGTTCATCGCCGGCAGCAAGGACGGCGTCACCCCGGCGGCGATGAAGGATATGCAGAAGCGCCTGCCGGGGTCGCGCTATGTCGAGCTCGAGGGCGCTGGGCACATCTCGAATCTCGACCGCCCGGCCGAGTTCACCAAGGCGGTGCGGGAATTTCTCGGAGCGAAATGACGGGCAGCGAAATGACGCGAGGGAAATGACGGGGTGCTCCTCCGCTGCGGCGGAGGAGCAAAACGCTTCACTTCAGCGGCGGGCCCATGGTGACGGTGAGCTTGCCGACGCCCTCGACCTCGCATTCGAGCTTGTCGCCGGCGACCGTGGCGGCGACGCCCGACGGCGTTCCGGTCATGATGATGTCGCCGGGGGCGAGCGCGACCATCTCGGACAGCTTCTCGATCACTTCGGGAACGTTCCAGATCATCTGCGCGAGATCGCCGTCCTGGCGGATCTTGCCGTTGCACTTGAGCGTGATGCGCGCCTTCGCCGGATGGCCGATCTCGGAGGCCGGGCGCAGCGGGCCGCACGGCGCGGAAGCGTCGAAGGCCTTGCCGATTTCCCACGGGCGTTTGATGTCGCGCGAGGCGATCTGCAGGTCGCGGCGGGTGAGGTCGATGCCGACGCCGTAGCCCCAGATCAGGTCGTTCGCGTTCGCCGCCTTGAGGTTGCGGCCGCCGCCCTTGAGAGCGACCACGAGCTCGACCTCATGGTGGAGATCCTTGGTGAGCGAGGGGTAAGGCACGGTCGCGCCATCGCCCACGATCGCGTCGGCCGGCTTGGAGAAGAAGAACGGCGGCTCGCGCTCGTCCTGTCCCATTTCCTTGATGTGCTCGAGATAGTTGCGGCCCACGCACCAGATCCGGCGCACCGGAAACAGCTTGTCGCTGCCGGCGATGGCGAGGGCGGCTTGCGGCGGCGGCGGAATGACGTATCGGGAGGCGTCTGCGCTCATGGGATGTCTTCTGATTGGAGTTGAAAAGCAGCGGGCCGGCACGCCCGGGGCGACATCGTTCGCCGCGGCCTGCCGAATAAACGGAAGGGGTGCTTCCGTCAATGCAAAGCTGGGATCCGCCTAAAAGGGGGCCCGGCCGCCGCCTCCGTGCGGGGGAGGGTGCGTTCCCACGCCAGGGCGTCGCCGACGATGGTGTCGAGATCGTCGAACCGCGGACGCCAGCCGAGCTCGTGCCGGATACGGTCCGACTTCGCCACGATCTGCGCCGGGTCGCCGGGCCGCCGTGGGGCGAAATCGACCCGGAAATCGACGCCGGAGACGCGCTTGACCGTTTCGATGACCTGCAGGACCGAGAAGCCATGGCCGTAGCCGCAATTGAGCGTGGTCGACGGCCCCCCGCTGCGCAGGTGGGTGAGGGCGTCGATGTGGGCGCGGGCGAGATCGGTGACGTGGATATAGTCGCGCAGGCAGGTGCCGTCCGGGGTCGGATAGTCGGTGCCGAACACGTCGATCTTGGCACGCTTGCCGAGCGCGGTTTCGACCGCGACCTTGATGAGGTGGGTGGCGCCCAGGGTCGACTGCCCGGTGCGGTTCTGCGGGTCGGCGCCGGCGACGTTGAAGTAGCGCAGGATGACGGTAGTCGAAGCCGTGGGCCGCCGCGGCGTCGCGCAGCATGATTTCGGTCATCAGCTTGGACGAGCCGTAGGGCGACATCGGGCAGGTCGGCCCGTCCTCGCCGATCGGGATCACCGCCGGGTTGCCGTACACCGCCGCGGTCGAGGAGAAGATGAACCGCTTCACCCCGCCCCGGACGGCGGATTCGATGAGCGAGCGCGAATTCGAGGTGTTGTTGCGGTAGTAGCCGAGCGGATCGGCAACCGAATCCGGAACCACGATGGACGCCGCGAAATGGACGATGTCGGTGATGTCGTGCTCGGCGATGATGCGACCGACCAGCCGCTGGTCGCCGGTGTCGCCGATCACCAGCGGCACGCCCTTGGCGACCGCCCAGGCAAAGCCGGTGGACAGATTGTCCAGCACAACGACCCGTTCCCCCGCTTCGAGCAGGGCGTAGACCATGTGGCTTCCGATGTACCCGGCGCCGCCGGTAACGAGGACCGTCATGAGCTTGACTCGACTGGACCGCCGATTAGCACGCCCACACGTAAATTTCGGGTTAGCGGATCCCTATGATATTGCCGGACGCGATAATGCCGACTCCGATAATGCCGGCCGTGATATCGCCGGACATGACAAAACGCCGAGGGGCAGCTATGAGCCGCGTCGGCCGGTGCCGCGACGGTACGGCCGTCCTAATAAAGCACAGAACAGTTTCAATGTGTTAGCGGATTCGCCCACGCCACCATGACGGACATTTTGTTCATCAAGACCTCCTCTCTCGGGGATGTCGTCCATCACATGCCGGCGGTGTCCGACGCCCGGCGCCGCCTCCCCGGAGCGCGGCTGACCTGGGTGGTGGAAGAGCCCTATGTGCCGCTCGCACGGCTTCACCCGGGCGTCGACGCCGTGATCCCGGTGGCCTCGCGGCGCTGGCGCGGCCAGTTGCACCGGCCGGAGACCTGGTCCGAGATGGCAAGCTTCCGGCGCAGCGTCCGCGAGCGGCGCTACGACGCGATCGTCGATAGCCAGGGCCTCGTCCGCACCGCCCTGATCGCCCGGGCGGCGCGCGGGCTCCGTCACGGCTACGACACCGCGAGCATCCGCGAGCCGCTGGCCTCGCTGCTTTACGATGTCCGCCACGCCGTGGAGTGGCGCTGCCATGCGATTCCCCGCAACCGGATCCTGACCGGGCGCGCGCTGGGCTACGAGCCGCAGCCGGAAATCGACTTCGGTCTCGATCGCGCGGCGATCGCGGGCAGGGCGCGCAAGCCCTACGCCGTGCTCCTTCACGGGACCGCGCGCGCCGACAAGGCGTGGTCGCAGACGCATTGGCTCACCGTGGCGCGCGCCCTCGTCGCCCAGGGCGTCGACGTGGTGCTGCCATGGGGGACCGCCGCGGAGCGGCGGCGCAGCGACGAAATGACCGCTGCCCTGGGCTGCGGGGAGGTGCCGGAACGAAAGCCGCTCGATCAGGTCGCCGCGCTGATCGCCGGTGCCGCGGTGGTCATCGGAGTCGACACCGGGCTGCTTCACGTGGCGGCCGCGCTCGGCGTTCCGCTGGTGGCGATTTTCATCGGCAGCGAGCCGGGCCTCACCGGGCCCCTGGGGGCGGGCAAGATCGCCGTGGTCGGTGGCAAGGGCGCGACGCCCGACGCAAGTGAAGTGTTGCGCGCGCTCGATCGCGTGACCGGGGAGGCGCGGTGATCGGGCTGCTGCGTCGCTTCGATGTCCGGGTCCAGATCGCGCTCCTCGCGTTGCTCGCCGCCTATTTCATGGTGTGGCCGGTCTGGCGCGCGGGCTTTCCGATCGAAATCGCGCAGAACGAAGGATGGAACGCCTATCACGCCGACGCGGCGATGGGGTCGGCTGCCCTCTATCCGCCGACCGACACCCTGATCGTCAACAACTATCCGCCGCTGTCCTTCTACGTGGTCGGGACCCTCGCCAAGATCACGGGCGTCGATGCGCTCTATGTCGGTCGCATCATGTCGCTCCTCGCCGTCGTCGCGCTCGGCGCACTGATCGCCAAGGTGATCGCAGAGCTCGGCGGCGGCAAGGCCGGAGCCGCCGTCGGCGGATTGTGGTTCGTCGCGGTGATGGCGCGCTCGTTCACGCGCTTCGTCGGCATGAACGATCCCCAACTCGTCGGCCATGCCTTGATGGTGGCGGCGCTCGCCTGGTTCCTCGCCCGCGACAGCCGCAAGGAATCCGCGGTGCCGCCGTTCGTCGCCATGGCCGCGATCGGCTTCTACAAGCACAACATCGTCGCGGTGCCGGTGACGGCCTTCCTATGGCTGGCGATCCAGGATTGGCGGCGTGCGGTGCGGCCGGCCATCGCCGGGATCGCGACCGCGGCGGCAGGCCTGCTGATCTGCCGGCTCGTCTATGGCGAGGTGTTCTTCGCCAACCTCTTCACGGCGCGGCCCTCGCATCTGCTGCGCGCCCTCTACGGGCTGGGGCGGCTGCAGTGGGTGCTGCCGGCGCTGCTGCTGTGGGCGATCTGGATCGCCGCCGAGCCGAAGAGCCGGGCGGCGCGGTTCACCATGATCCATATCGGCGTGTCGTTCGTCCTCTTCGTCCTGCAATGGAGCGGCGAGGCGATCCTCGACAACGCCCAGTTCGACCTCGTCATCGCGACGGCGATCGGTATCGGCCTCGCCTTCGACCGCGCCGGAGCGACGATGTTCGGCCATCGCTATGGCGAGACGGCGGCGCGCGCGGTCATCATGCTGGTGCTGGTGGCGCGGCTTCTCGCGACGCTGCGGATCGAGCCGGCGCTGGTGCTTTTCGATCCTTCGTATCGTGCCGAATACTACGCGAATGCCGCGGCGGTCCGCGAGGAGGCAGCCCGCATCGCCACGATTCCGGGGCCGGTGGCGTGCGATTTCAAGGTGGTCTGCCGGCTCGCCGGAAAGCCGTTCTCCTATGACGATTTTCGTGCCGAGATGCTGGTGGCGAGCGGCGCCTCGGGCGGCCTCGACGAGCAGGGGCTGGTTCGCGCCCACGGCTTGACCCGCGTCCGCAATGACGACCGCGGCGGGATCGCGGTGCTGTTCCGCTCGCTTGCGGGACGGCCGTGACGCGCCGCGGCGAACGGTCGCGCTGTACGCCAAAAAGCTGTCGAATGCCGATGGATTGCCGCTCGATTGCGTGCCAATCTGCGGCCCGCGCGCCCTGAAACAAATCCCGCGAAGAGGCGGGTCGGGGAGCCACGGGAGAAACAGAGGAGCCCGACATGCAGTCCAGACGAATTCTCTTGAGCACCGTTGCCGCCATCGGCTTGGCCGCGTGGTTCGCACCGGCGCCGGCGAGCGCACAGGCGGTCGCGATCGACAATGACGACATCGGCGGCGTCGTGACCGGACCAAAAGGTCCGGAGGCCGGCGTATGGGTCATCGCCGAGACCAACGATCTCCCGACGCGGTTCACCCGCAGCGTCGTGACCGACGACCAGGGCCGCTACGTGGTGCCGGACCTGCCGAAGGGCAAGTACAAGGTCTGGGTGCGCGGCTATGGCCTCGTCGATTCGCCGAAGGTCGATTCCGAGCCCGGCAAGGAGCTCAATCTCACCGCGGTGCCGGCGCCCAACGACGCGGCGGCGGCGCAGTACTATCCGGCGATCTACTGGTATTCGATGCTGAAGATTCCGGAAGCGGACCAGTTCGGCGGAAAGAGCGACATTCCGGCGAACGTGAAGCAGTTCGACTGGCTCAACCTGATGAAGAACAACGGTTGCGTCGGCTGCCATCAACTCGGCCAGGCGTCGACCCGCACGATCCCAAAGGCGTTCGGCGACTTCAAGACCGGCGAGGACGCCTGGATCCGCCGCACCCAGTCCGGGCAGGCGGGCGAGCTGATGGTGAACATTCTGGCCGGCCAGCTCGGCGGCGCCGCCTACAAGTATTTCGGCGACTGGACCGACCGCGTCGCCAAGGGCGAGTTGCCGTTTGCGAAGCCCGACCGGCCCTCCGGCGTCGAGCGCAATGTCGTCGTCACCACCTGGGACTGGTCCGACGAGAAGCACTATCTCCATGACCTTTCGGTCTCGGACAAGCGCAACCCGACGGTGAACGGCTATGGCCCGGTGTTCGGTCAGCCGGAATACTCGACCGATCGCATTCCGATCCTCAATCCGGTCGCCAACAGCGTCGAGATCTTCAAGGCGCCGGTGCGCGACGCCAACATGCCGGAGATGCTCGGACCGGGCCATGCGGCGATGCTCAAGCCGCTGCAGCCTTCGGCCTATTGGGGCGACGAGCAGATCTGGGACACCCACATCAACAACCACAACTCGATGATCGACGGGAAGGGGCGGATGTGGCTCGCCGCCTCGGTGCGCGACATTCACAACCCGGCGTTCTGCCAGAAGGGATCGGATCATCCGGCGGCGCAGATGTTCCCGCTGGCCGAAAGCCATCGGCAGCTCGCCATGCTCGATCCCAAGACGATGAAGTACACCTTCATCGACACCTGCTTCACGACCCATCACCTGAACTTCGCCAAGGACGCGAACGACACGGTGTGGGCGTCGAGCGGCGGCGGCAGCGGGGCGGTCGGGTGGTTCAACACCAAGCTGTTCGACGAGACCGGCGATGCCCAGAAGGCGCAGGGCTGGACGCCGCTCATCCTCGACACCAACGGCAACGGCAAGCGTGACGAAGGTTACGCGCAGCCGAACCAGCCGGTCGATCCGACCAAGGACAAGCGGATCGGGCAGGTGTTCTACGCGGTGATGGTGAGCCCGGCGGACGGGTCGGTGTGGGGCACGTTGCGCTCGAGCCCAGGCTCGATCGTGCGCGTCGATCCGGGTCCCGATCCCGTCCACACGGCGCTTTCCGAAATCTACAACGTCCCGATGCCGGGCTTCGGCCCGCGCGGCGCGGACATCGACAGCAAGGGCGTCGTCTGGGTGTCGCTCGCCAGCGGCCATATCGGAAGCTTCGATCGGCGCAAGTGCAAGGGGCCGCTCAACGGCCCGACCGCAACCGGCAACCACTGCCCGGAGGGCTGGTCGTTCTACCAGTATCCGGGTCCGGGCTTCCGCGGCATCGGCGAGAACAGTGCGGAGTCGAGCTACTACTCGTGGGTCGACCAGCACAACACCTTCGGTCTCGGCGAGGACGTGCCGGTGTCGACGGGCAACCTCAATGACGGCCTGGTCGCCCTCAAGGACGGCAAGATGGTCACCCTCAAGGTGCCGTACCCGACCGGCTTCTACGCCAAGGGTCTCGACGGCCGCATCGACGATCCCAACGCCGGCTGGAAAGGCCGGGGCTTGTGGACCTCGAGCGGGGACCGCGTGCCGTGGCTGCAGGAAGGCGGCAAGGGCATGAAGCCGATGGCGGTGCACTTCCAGCTGCGCCCCGATCCGCTCGCCCACTGAGCGGGCGGAAGCGGCTTCTGAGCAAAATCGTCCCGCCCGGCGCTGCCGGGCGGGATTTTTCGTGTCGGCGGTGCCGAATTTCGCTGGCTACGGCTTGAACAGATTGCGCTCCACGATCTCGCAGATCGCGTGGGCGGCGGTGATGTGGATCTGCTGGATCAGCGGCGTGTCGTCGCTCGGCGCCGCCAGCAGGTGATCGCACAGCGGCCGCATCACCGCGGCGCCCGGCGCGGTGCCGGTGAAGCCCACGGTGACGACGCCTTGCGCCCGCGCGGCCTCGAGCGCCGCAATCACGTTGGGCGACTTGCCCGAGGTCGAGATGGCGATGAACACGTCGCCCTGCCGTCCGAGGCCGCGGACCTGCCGCTCGAACACGAGGTCGTAGCCGTAGTCGTTGCCGACCGCGGTGAGCACCGAGCTGTCCGTGGTCAGCGCCACCGCCGGCAGCGGATTGCGGTCGAACCGCAACCGCGACAGGAACTCCCCGGCGATGTGCTGGGCGTCGGCGGCGCTTCCGCCATTACCGGCGAGCAAGAGCTTGCCGCCCGCGCGCAACGACCGTTCGCAGGCCGCGGCGATCGCGAGCACCTCGCCCATGAAGGCGGCATCGCCCATGGCGCGCTCCAGCGCTTCGAGCGAGCGGCGGAAGTGGACGGCGGCGATGTCGTCGACGGGATTGAGCATGAGCTTGTTGTACCTTCTTCGCAGTGTCTAAACAGCGCGAAGGATCTCCCTGCTTCGTTCGATTGCGGCTTCGGCTACCGATTTATACGGATCCGTGATTGCCAAGCGGAAGAGCTGCGTCCAGTTCGAGTCACGCGGCGAGAGGATAGGACTCGCCAGTATACGTGCAAAGGCCTTTGCCGCGGCTACAAGCTGAGCTTTGGTGATATTGAATTGGCGTGCAAATTCAATTTGCAGCGCCGGCTTTACCTCGCGGAAAAACGACGACACGTGGCCCGGCTTCGTCTTGGCGCGGGAGTGATCGAGGAGGCAGTCCACCAGCCCCTGCACGTGGAGTTCTTCCCTGTAGGGCGCATTCACGGTCGACAGAACGAGTGCAGGGGCCATCAAGTCACCGCCTCGCTTCAATTTATGTCGCTCCGACTTTAAATCAATTGCGCTCATATTCGGTCGGGCCCCGCTGCAACGGCCGCCAGCACCGCCGCGGTCACCTGCTCGGCCGGAATGTCCTTCATGCAGCGGTGATGGCCGAACCGGCAGGTCGGCTTGTGGCACGGCCGGCACGGTACCTCGGTCTTGGGCTCGATGACGGCGGCGAGCGGGTTGAGGGGGGCCCAGTGCCAGGGGCTGGTCGGTCCGAAAATCCCGATCGACGGCGTTCCGAGCGCCGCTGCCACATGAAGCAACCCGGAATCGTTGGAGACCGCGACATCGGCCGCCGCCAGCGCCAGGATCGCGTTGCGCAGGTCGGCGCCGGTGAGGTCGCGGCCTTGCGCCGGTGCACCGGCGATGATCTCGGCGGCGAGCGACTTCTCCTGCGGGCCGCCGATCACCCAGATCGCATAGCCGCGCTCGGCGAGCGCCGCGGCGAGCGCGGCATAAGACCCTGCCGGCCAGCGCTTCGAGGGGCCGACCGCACCGGGCGCGACCACCGCCACCGGGCGCGTCCGGGCCAATCCCATGCGCTCCCGCCACTGCGACACCTCGGCGGGGGCCGCAACGAGCTGCGGATGCGGCCACTCGGCCGGGAGAGTCGCCCCCTTCGGCAGCGCCAGCGCGGCACAGCGGTCGACCATCCGCGGCAACGCCTTCTCGCCCGCTCGGATATCGTTGAGCACGCCGATTCGCATTTCGCCGAGAAACCCGGTCCGGACCGGGATGCCGGCGAGCGCCGGGGCGAGCGCCGATTTCCAGGTCCGCGGCATGATCAGGGCGTCGCCATAGCCCTCGTTACGCAGGCGTCCGGCAAGCGCGCGATGGAGCGACCACGCCAGGCGCTTGCGCGGCAGGTCGAACACGATCCCCTTGCGCACGCCCGGCATGTAATCGAGCAGCGGCGCCACCATCGCGGTGGTCAGCACGTCGACCGGTCGGTCGGGGAAACGCGCATTGAGCAGGCGGACCACACTGTGGCAGCGCACGAAATCGCCGATCCACATGTAGGGCACGATGAGGATCGGGGCGCCGCCGGCGGGGCCGCCGCTGCGCTGGGCGCCGGATCGATTGTCTATGTTGGTCAATGGATTAGGCCGTCACCCCAGAGTGTGCCACACCCCTCTGCGATCTCCTTATAGACCGCCGGCGGCGGCGGCGTCGACCCGTGCCGCCGCCGTGTTGCGAGGGCCGGGCGGCTGGCGCATGATCCCGGCCGAACGTCCGCCGCCGCGGGCAGGATCGCGCTAAAAACGAAGACTTGCAAAGCGCCGCCGGATTGGGTCTGAAACCGGACAGCGGCGGCAGGACGCCGGTGCCGTTCGTAGCCGGAGCTTGCGGTGCCGGGTTCGGGCGTTTCCAGCGCGCCGAGCCTTTTCTGGTGCGAGTGTTGGGGTAGGGCATGTTCCTCGTCACCGGCGGCGCCGGCTTCATCGGATCGAACCTCGTCGCGCGCCTCAACGAGGCCGGCCATGGTGACGTGGCGGTGTGCGATTTCCTCGGCGCCGAGGGCAAGTGGCGCAACCTGCAGAAGCGCCGCCTCGCCGATTTCGTCGCCCCGGCCGACCTCCCGCGCTGGCTCTCCGGCCGCAAGCTCGACGCCATCTTCCACATGGGGGCGATCTCGGAAACCACCGCGACCGACGGCGACCTCGTCATCGACACCAACTTCCGGCTGCCGCTGATGTTGCTCGACTGGTGCGCCGCGTCGCACACCCCGCTCATCTACGCGTCCTCGGCGGCGACCTATGGCGACGGTGAGGCCGGCTTTGCCGACGACAACTCGCTCGAGGCGCTCGCCACGCTCAAGCCGATGAACCTCTACGGCTGGAGCAAGCACCAGTTCGACCTCGCCGTGATCGAACGGCTGCGCAGCGGCGCGAGCCTCCCTCCGCAATGGGCCGGCCTGAAATTCTTCAACGTGTTCGGGCCCAACGAGTATCACAAGGGCGAGATGATGAGCCTCGTCGCCAAGCGCTTCGCCGACGCCAAGGCTGGCGCCCCCGTGCGCCTCTTCAAGTCGCACCGCGAGGGCATCGCGGACGGCGAGCAGCGGCGGGATTTCGTCTACGTGGACGATACCATCGCCGTGATGATGTGGCTCCTCGAGCATCCCCGGGTCAGCGGCATCTTCAACGTCGGCACCGGCGTCGCCGCGAGCTTCAAGGAGATGATCACGGCCCTGTTCTCAGCGCTCGGCCGTGCCCCGGCGATCGAATACGTCGACATGCCGCCGGCAATCCGCAGCAGCTACCAGTACTTCACGAAGGCGAGCGTCGACCACCTGCGCCAGGCCGGCTATGCAAAGCCGTTCACCCCGATCGATGCGGCGGTGAAGACCTACGTGACCCGCTATCTCGATCGCGAGGACCGGTACCGCTGATGTTCGACTACGACACCGCCTTGGAACAGCTCGCGCACCGCACCGTGCTGTGCGTCGGCGACCTCATGCTCGACGATTTCGTCTATGGCGACGTCTCGCGGGTCTCGCCCGAGGCGCCGGTGCCGGTCATTGCGGTGCGGCGCGAGGAGAAGGTGATCGGCGGTGCCGGCAACGTGGCGCGCAATCTCGCCGGCCTCGGCGCCCGCTGCCTGTTCGTCGGCGTGGTCGGGGCCGACGAGGCGGCCGACCTCGTGACCAGGACCATCGCCGGGTTCGCTGCGATCGAGCCGCATCTCGTCGTCGATGCCGGCCGGCCGACCAGCCGCAAGGTGCGGTTCGTGTCCGAGCACTACTCGTCGCACCTGTTGCGGGCCGACTGGGAGCTGGCAAAGCCGGTGTCGCCGGAGATCGAGGCGCTGCTGATCGAGCGGGTGACGGAACTCGTGCCGCGGGCCGATGCGGTGGTGCTGTCCGATTACGCAAAGGGCGTGCTCACGCAGCCGCTGATTCGGACCGTCATCGACCTGGCGGCGAAGTTGGGAAAACCGGTGGTGGTCGACCCCAAGGGCACCGATTTCTCGATCTATCGCGGCGCCACCGTGATCACGCCGAACCGCAAGGAGCTCGCGGAATCGACCCGCATGCCGGTCGTCACTCCGCCCGAGATCGCGGCGGCGGCAGCGGCGATCCGCAGTTCTGCCGGCACGCAGGCGGTGCTGGTGACGCTGAGCGAAGAGGGCGTGTTGCTCGAAGTCGAAGGCGCCGAGCCGGTGCACGTGCCGGCCTATCCGGTGCGGGTGCGCGACGTATCGGGCGCCGGCGACACCGTGGCCGCGGTGCTCGCGGTTCTGCTCGCCACCGGCGCGGACTTCGAGGCCGCGGCGCGCGCCGCCAATGCCGCCGCCTCGGTGGTGGTGGGCAAGCGCGGCACCGCGACGGTGACGGTCTCCGAGCTGCGCTCGCGCATCCTGCCGGCCGCGGCGCTCGCGGCCGAGGAGAAGATCGCGTTCGATCCCGCGGTGGCCGGCGAGCGGGTGCGCGAATGGCGCGCCGCCGGGCTGCGCATCGGTTTCACCAACGGCTGTTTCGACATCCTCCATCCCGGCCACGTGCACGTGCTCACCCAGGCGCGCGCGGCGTGCGACCGGCTGGTGGTCGGCCTCAACAGCGACGCCTCGGTCAAGCGGCTCAAGGGGCCGGAGCGGCCGATCCAGGATGTGCACGCCCGCGCCGGCGTGCTGGCGGCGCTGGAGGCGGTCGACCTCGTGGCGATCTTCGAGGACGACACCCCGCTCGAACTGATCCGCCGGCTCCGCCCGAGCGTGCTCGTCAAGGGCGGCGACTATCGCAAGGAGACCGTGGTCGGTCACGAACTCGTCGAGGCGAACGGCGGCGAGGTGATGCTGGTCGATATCGTGCCCGGCCATTCCACCACTCGCATCGTCGAGCGGTCGGGCGGCCCGGCGGCCGACGGCGCGCGCCGCAAAGAGGCGGCCAAAAGCTGACGTCACCAACCGACCTCACGTTGGACTCACGCGTTGGATAAAGGAGCCCGGATGCCGCCGAACCCGCCTTCCGCACCCCGTGACGATGAGACGATGCTGCGCCGCGCCTTCGATGTCGCCCGCCGCTCCCGCAGCCAGGGCGACCATCCGTTCGGTGCGCTGCTCGCCGGACCCGACGGCGAGGTGCTGCGCGAGCAGTGCAACGGATATTCCTCGGAAGGCGGCGACATGACGGCCCATGCCGAACGTCTGCTCGCCACCTGGGCGTCGCGCACCCATGCTCCGGAGTTTCTCGCCCGCTGCACGCTCTACACGTCGGCCGAGCCGTGCGCGATGTGCGCGGGTGCGATCTACTGGGCGGGCATCGGCCGCGTCGTGTTCGGCCAGACCGAGAAAGACCTCAAGGCGCTGACCGGCGACCACGCCGAGAATCCGACCCTCGACCTGCCGTGCCGGACCGTGTTTGCAGCCGGCCAGCGTCCGACCGAGGTGGTCGGTCCGTTGCTCGCGGACGAGGCCGCCGCTCTGCAGGCAGACTTCTGGCGCGAGAAGGCAAACGGCCCGGCGTAGCCCGAAGCTTCACGCGGGCGGCGGCAGCCATCCCCGCAGCACGGCCATGCCCAGCATGGCGACGTGGGGCGCATGATCGAACGATCCATCGAGCGTCGCGGCATAAAGCTCCGCAATCCCCACCAACCGATGCTCGACCCCGGTTTCCGGCTGCCAGCCCGGGATCGGCACGACGTCGCGGGCGAAGTAGGTCCACATCCGGTTGCCGAGCCGTCCGGAGTCCGGGAGGAGCATGGCGAGCGGCGCGATGGTGGTCGCCGCCAAGCCGACTTCCTCGGCGAGCTCGCGGATCGCACTCGCCTCCGGCGCCTCGTCGCCGTCGCGCAGGCCGCCGGGGAATTCGAGGGTGACGCGGCGCACCGCGGGCCGGAACTGGCGCACCAGAGGAATGCGCTGATCCGCCGTCACCGCGAGCACGGAGACATAATCCATGGTGTCGATCGAGTGGTAGATCGCGCCCGCGTCATCGGGCGAGGCGACGACGCGGTTCTCGACGAGCGTCACCCAGTTCGACAGCCGCGTCGCGTCGGACGAGGCGATCCGCGGAAAACGCGCATCTGCAGTCATGGGTCGATCAACTCCCGTTCGCAGGGGTCAAAATAATCACAGCCGATAGTGCTGTTTCCAAGCCTGGAACATCAGCACGTTCCACAGCACGTTCTCGCGGCTCGCGGTGCCGGCTTGATGTTGATCCCACAGGCGCCGCACTTCGGCCGGCGCCAAGATGCCGTCGCTCGCGAGCCGGGTGGGGGAGAGCAGATCGTCCGCCCATCCCCGCAACGCGCCGCGCAGCCACGCGCCGAGCGGAATCGAAAAACCCATTTTGGGCCGCTCGACGAGCCCGGGGGGCACGTAGCGGTGGAGCACCCGCCGCAGCACCCGTTTCGACTGCCTGCCGTCGAACTTGTAGCGGAGCGGCAGCGTCCAGGCGAACTCGACCAGGCGGTGATCGAGCATCGGCTCGCGCGCCTCGAGCGCCACCGCCATGGAGCAGCGATCGACCTTGGTCATGATGTCGTCGGGCAGGTAGCCGAGGGTGTCGTAATACTGCATGCGTGACACCGGGTCGGGCAGGATGCCGGCGAGGTCTTCCTCGGTCCGCAGCCGGCACGCGCCCGTCGATTGCGGGACCAGCGGGCGCTCCAGCGGCCACACTGCGCCGAGCTCGATCGCCAGCGCGTCCGCCGTGGGCTCGGCGAGCAGCGCCGAGAGCCGGTGAACCTTGCTGCCGGGATTGAGCGGTCGGCGCCGCGACGGCACCAGCGTGAACAGGCGGTCGAGCACGGGCTCCGGCACCCTGTCCAGCGCGGCGCCGAGTGCGCTGCGCAGGCCGTGCGGCGCCTTGCCGAGCCGCCGCCAGATCCGGTCGAACATGTGATAGCGCGGGTAGCCCGCAAACAGCTCGTCGCCGCCGTCGCCGGACAGCGCGACGGTGACATGCTTGCGGGTCATCGCCGAAACCAGGTAGGTCGGGATCTGCGAGGAGTCCGCGAACGGCTCGTCGAACCATTCCGGCAGATGCGGCACCACGTCGATCGCCTCCCGGGCGGTGACGTAAAGCTCGGTGTGATCGGTGCCGAGATGCGCCGCGACCGCCTTGGCGTGCTGAGCCTCGTCATAGCCGGGCTCGCGGAAACCGATCGAGAAGGTCCGCACCTTGCGGGTCGATTGCGCCTGCATCAGCGCGACCACGGTCGACGAGTCGATGCCGCCCGAGAGGAATGCGCCGAGCGGCACGTCCGCGATCATGCGGCCGCGCACGCTGTCGCGCAGGATGCTCTCGAGCGTGTCGGCGGCTTCCTCCTCGTCGCCGGGCGCATGGTGCGCCGCCCCGGCGACCACATCGCGCAGGCGCCAGTACGGGGTAATCTGCGGCGCTTCGCCGGCGCGCACCGTCAGGATGGTGCCGGGGGGCAGCTTCTTCACGTCGCGGAAGATCGTCGCGGGCGCGGGAACATAGCTGTAGCGCAGGAAGGCGGCGACGGCCTCGATGTCGATCGAGGCCTGCCACGCCGGGTGCGCCATCAGGGCCTTGAGCTCCGACCCGAACAGCACCACCCCGCGCCGCTCGCACCAGTACAGCGGCTTGACGCCGATGCGGTCGCGGATGAGGTGGAGCGTTCGCGTCTGCCGGTCCCACACGCCGATGGCGAACATGCCGGTGAACCGCGTCACCGCCTGCTCGACGCCCCAGGCGACGAAGGCGGCGAGCATCACCTCGGTGTCGGAGCCGCCGCGGAAGCGGTGGCCGAGCGCGACGAGCTCGGCGCGCAGCTCGGCGAAATTATAGACCTCGCCATTGTAGGTGATGACGAAACGGCCGTCGGCCGAGGCCATCGGCTGGTGACCGAGCGGCGAAAGATCGATGATCGACAGCCGGCGATGGCCGAGTGCGATGCCGGCCGGCGCGTCGACGAAGCTGCCGCCGTCGTCCGGTCCGCGATGGGCGATCGCGCGGCACATGGCCTCGACGCGCGCCTCCGCGTCCGCGGCGGTCGCCGCGGCGCTGGCGTCGAGAAACCCGGCAATGCCGCACACCCGCTACCCCCGACCGCTTGAAATGAGGCTCGATCCGCTCATCTCGAGCCTTAAGCCAGTTTCCGCCCGCGCCCGCAAGCGAGCCGTCCCGGCCGATCCGGAAACGGTAGCCACGGCGTGACGACGGTCATCGCGCAGCGAGAAAATCCTCCCGCCCCGACCGGATGAAATCGGCCATGGCGACGACGTCGGGCGAGTCGAGCAGCGGCCCGGCGTTGTCCCGGACCGACACCTTCAACGACGCCACGGCGTCGTGGGCATAGCCGAATTGAATGGTCTCGTAGGAAACCGGGCGTTCGAGCAGGATCGCATGGGTATAGCGCCGGGCGAGCTCGACTGCTTGCGCCGACGGTTTCTCCACGTCATCGATGTGCCGGAGGATGCCTCGGAACGCGTCCGGCGTGTCGGGATCGATGGTGAAGCCCAGCCGGTCGTAGCGGCCGGTGCCGCCCGTGACGGTGGTGAGCCCGAAGCAGGCGGCTTCCAGGCCGACGGTGCCGCGCACCGTCACACAGACGTCGCCGATCTCGAACAGCGACAGCGTCGAGATGTCGGTATCGGCATCGAGGATCTTGATGTGAGGTGGCGGCGGCCCCATCGCGTCGATGACACGCATCTCATTCGAGCGCCCCGAGAAGCCGTCGCGGCGGTTCTTGACGAGATTGGCCGGGTGGATCTTCACGATCCAGTTCGCCCGCGGCGTCGCATAGGCGATCTTCAAGGTCTCGGCGAAGAAGGCTTCGTAGTTGGGAAAGAGGTCGTTCCCCCAGAAGAACGTGCCGTCCCAGAAGATGTGCGGGAAGATGAGCACCGTCCTCCGGCCGGGGTCGAGTGCGAGGCGACCGACGAGCTCGTCGCGCGATGGAAAGACCTTGTCGAACTGGGTCCCTACCTCGCCGTACCACTGACCGGACCGGTAGGAATGGGTCAGCTCGGCCTCGAGCGCCTTCCAATCGGACTCGGACCACGGGCGGCGCCGCACCGTCTCCCAGGATTCGGCCGACAGCGAATACGGGCTGCTGTCGATGGTGTCGCGACCATAGCGCTTGAACGCCACGAGATTGTCGCGGTGCGCGGCGTTCCAGCTGTAGGCCGGAATGCCCGCATTCACACAGCGCTCGAACAGCGGGCCGAGCGGGGTGTAGCCCTGATCGGTCACGAGCAGCGCGTCGGGCTTCCAGCGTTCGATCAGCTGATCGGCGAAGGCGGCGCCGTCGAGCGTCTTCTGCAGCCAGCCATAGGCGACGGCCTTCGCGGCCGGGTCGGTGAAGTCGAACCGGCCGCACCGCGTGCTGCGCATCATCGTGGAGAGCGCGTAGCGCCCGACCCGCAAGCCGTCATGTTCGAGCACGCGAAGCTCATCCTCGGAGGTCATGGGGGTGAGTTGCGTCGCATTCATCCGTGCCGGCTGCAGCTCGTTCCAGAACGCCATCTCCCGGGCGCCTGCCGCCGCGTAGAGCCCGCGCGACGGGGTCAATTGCGATTCCAGGATGACGACCGGCGCGTATCCGGCACGCACGAACGCGGCGATGATCGGAATTTGCTGGGCCGCCGACGCAGGGCTCGACCAGCCGGCGACCAGCACCCGGCGTTCGGCCCGGCGCGCCGCGTCGGGAAGGCCGGCAAGCGTGGCCTTCACCCGGTCGGCGGTTTCGGGCGACATGGTCGGCGGCGCGCCGCGCCCGAGGGCGACGCGGGCGCGCTGGGTGAGCCGATGCAGCGGAGCGTACAGCCTCGCCCGCCGCAGCATGCGGTTCAAACCATAGAGGTCCATGCGGAGATCCCGTTTTGCACCCGCGTCCTCAATACGTCGTCTGCTTGTCGAGCAGGGCGCCGTCGATCGTGATATCGCGGAGAATGCCGACGATGCGCGCGCTGCTGTGGCCGTCGCCGAACGGGTTGACCGCGCGGCTGCAGGCGTCGCGGAACGCCGCGTCGGTCAGCGCAAAGCGCAGCGCCCGTTCGATGTCGCGGCTGTCGTCGCTCGCGTTGACGACGTTGAGCGCCTGCGGCCGCCCGCGCTGCCGGTTTCCCACATTGACGACCGGGATTCGGAAGGTCGGCGCCTCTAGCAGTCCGCTGGAAGAGTTGCCCACCAGGCACGCGCAATTGGCGAGGACGGTGAGGTACTCCTCGCGGTCGAGGTTCGGCACCGCGACGATCCGCTCATGGCCGCGCTGCCGTTCGATGATCGAGAGGATGTCGCGAAACCCGAAATCCGAATTGGGATAGATCCACACGATCGGCAAGCCGGTCGCGACGCAGGCATGCAGCGTCGCCTCGATCTGCTCGGCGATCCGCGTATGCTCGTGCATCACCGGATGCTGAATCATCACGATGTAGGGCTGGGTCAGGTCGAAGTCCTTGCCGTCGAGCGCGATGGCGTCCTTCTTGAACGACCGGCCGACCATGTCGTCGAGTTGCGGCGCGCCGGTATCGAAGATCCGGAACTCCTGCTCGCCGAGCCGACGCAGCCGTGCCACGGCATCGGCGCCGGGCGCGAGGTGGACGTGAACGAGCTTCGCCAACGCCATGCGCGCCGCATCGTCGATGTGGCCGGACTTGTCGCCGGCCTGGATGTGGGCCACCGGGATGCCCATGTAGACCGCCGCGACCGCCAGCGCGAAGGTCTCGCCGCGATCGCCCGATATCAGCACGATGTGCGGATCGAGGCGGTCATAGGCCTCGGCGAAACCGCTGATCGCGTGGCCCATGGCCTGCGGCCAACCCGCGCGTCCTGCGCCCGGGCTCAGCGGCACGGTGGCGGAGATCGGGATCTCGGCCCGATGGAGCATCGACTGGCTGTTGCCGAGCTCGGGCATGAGATGCATGCCGGTGAGCATCGTCTGCACCTCCAGCGCCGGATCGGCCATCGCCCGTTTGATGACGTTGACGCTGTAGCCGAAGGTCGCGCGGGATTCCAGGGTGACCAGGACGCGACGCTTCATCAAATGTCGTTCCACCGGATTTGCCGGTCCGCGCCGATGTCGGACCTGGTCACCGCACCGATCACCTTGTCGAGGTCCTTGGCGGGCACGACGCCCGGGCCCGGGCTCGGACGCTTTACCGATACCATGGCGCTGGTGATGCGCGTTCCCTTCGGAATCTGCGTGAGCGAAACCACGCTTTCCCGCGCCCACGCCACGATCTGCTGTTCCTCGGGGAAGATCTCGCGGGTGGCGCCGCGCGCTTCCCACACGGCGCGGCAGCCCTTGACGAGCTCGCCCAGCTCGTAGCCTTCGATCGACGAACGGTGATCCGGGCCCTTCTGCATGCGATCGAACGTGAAGTGCTTTTCGATGACGCAGGCGCCGAGCGCGACAGCGCCCAAGGCCGTGTAGACGCTCGGGGTGTGGCAGGACAGGCCCGCCGGCACACCGAATGTCTCGGCGAGCCGCGGCACCATGCCGAGATTGACCCGGTTGTACGGGCAGGGATAGGCCGACACGCAATGGGTGAGGATCAGCGGCGTTCCGGCTTTCTTGAAGATGTCGACGGTCTCGCCGATCTCGTCCATCAGGCTCATCCCGGTCGAAACGATCACCGGCTTTCCGAAGCCCGCGATGTGCCGCATGAACGGCGTATTGGTGAGCTCCCCGGAGCCCGTCTTGAAGGCCGCGACGCCAAGCGAATCGAGGACGTCGACCGACGCGCGAGAGAACGGCGTGCACAGGTAGTGGATGCCGATCTGCCGGCACAACGCCATCAGCTCGGCATGCTGGGCGGTGGAGAAATTGGTGGTCTCGATCACGTCCCACAGCGTGTCCTCGAAATTGTCGGACATCGGGGCTTCCGGCAGCATCTCGTCTTCCAGAATGTGCATCTGGAACTTGATCGCGTCGGCGCCCATGGCGTGGGCGAAATAGACCATGCGCTTGGCGATCTCGATGTCGCCTTGGTGGTTTACGCAGGCTTCGGCGATGATGTAGGGGGGGTGACCGTCTCCGATGAGCCGGTCACCGATTTTCACGGCTGTATTCATGGGGCTGCTCTCATCGTCGGTTTCTATTTCGGCTCGGTTTCAATTTCGTCTCGGTTTCTATTCGTCTCGGCCCTATTTCGTCTCGGGACCTATTTCGTCTCGACCAGTCCGCGCCGGATTCGCGCGAGCCCTTCGGTCAATCCGATACCGGGGCGGAACTTCAAGTCGGTTTCGAGGCGTGTGATGTCGGCCCAGATGTCCGGCACCTCGCGCGCGACGCCGGGCGGGAGCGGGCGAAACTCCGGCCGCATCGCCTTGTCGGGGCTGATCGTCGCGATGACGAGCTGTGCCAGGTCGACGACGCGCGTGATCGCGTCGGGATTGCCGAGATTGTAGGTCCGGTTTCGCGCCGCCGGCGTCTCGAAGATGCGCATGACGGCCCCGCCGATGTCCTCGGCGTGGGTGAAGCAGCGCTTCTGGGTGCCGTCGCCATTTATGATCGGCGGCAGTCCCTGGGCAGCGCGCTGGACGAAGGCGTCGAGCACGAGATCCGTCGCGCACGAATCACCATAGGCGTTGAACAGGCGCAGCGTCGTGTAATGCAGGTTGGGAAAGGCCTGCGAGAACGCAACCACGACCTCCTCCGCCGCCGCCTTGGTGAGCGCGTAGGCGGAGCGCGGCTGCACGTCGGCCGTCTCCGCGACCGGATTGGACCTGGGAATGCCGTAGATCGCCGAACTCGAGATGTTGACCACGTGCTCGACGCCGTTCGCCACGCACGCCGCCATGATGCGCTGGGTGCCGTTGACGTTGATGTCGAAGCCACGCAGGCGCTTGGCTTCGGCCTTCCGGGTGCCGGTCACCGCGGCCAGATGGACGACGCGGCGGGCGCCGCGCATCGCCTCGATCAACGCGTATTCGTCGAGGATGCTGCCGATCTCGAACTTGAAATCGCCGATCTGCTCGAGATTGCGGAAGAAGTCGGGCGACCGGTAATACTGCTCGCCCAGTCCGAAGCCGCGCACGCGATGGCCCCGCTGGAGCAGCGTGCGCGCGACGATCCGACCAATTGCCCCACCGGCCCCGGTCACGAATATGAAATCGCCCGTCAAACCCACTCCTGCTCGCTCGCACGCCGGTCGTCGCTTGGATCCATCGCCACCGCCGTCGACCCTCGCGCGGGGCAGTTTCCAGCGTATCTTCAGTCGATTAGTTGGGGCGGCGAGAACCGAGACCGACTTCCATCGGCTTCTATCTTGTGGCGCTACGCTCCTGTCAATCGATTTTCGAGGATCGCGGGAAGAGGGTCAAGGTTTGTCCGGTCGCGGACGTCCGCGTCGGGCGCCGCGGGGGGATGATGCACCGGTCACCTGCTGCGCCGTCGCGCGGTGGCGCGGCGGCATGAAGGCCGTTAAGAGATGAGGTTTGGACGGCGCGGAGAACGATGGTTCGATTTTCGACGATGACCCCGCGGATGGTGCTGATCCTCTGCCACGACCTGCTGTCGGCGGTGGCGGCGGTGCTGGCGGCGTTCTACATCCGCTTCGAGGGGGCGGGGCTGGTGCCGCGCTGGCATCTGCTTCTGCTGCTGCTGCCCGGCTTCGTGATCTATGCGGCCGGGGTGTTCTCGCTGTTCGGGCTCTACAAGAACAAGTGGCGGTTCACCTCGCTGCCGGACCTGATGAACATCATCAAGGTGTCGACGGTGCTGGCGGTGACGCTGCTGGTGCTCGACTACGTGCTGCTGGCGCCGAACATCTACGGCACGTTCTTCTTCGGCAAGATCACGATCGCGCTGTACTGGTTCCTGCAGGTGTTCTTCCTCGCCGGGTCGCGGGTGGCGTATCGCTATTTCCGCTACACCCGCACCCTGCAGCATGCGCGACGCGGCGGCCTCGCGCCGGCGGTGGTGCTGGGGCCGGCGGCGGACGCCGAGGTGCTGCTGCGCGGCATCGAGAGCGGGGCGGTGAAGAAGCTCGACGTGGTCGGGATCCTGTCGCAGTCGCGGGCCGACCGCGGCCAGGCGATCCGCGGCATCGCGGTGCTGGGCGAGTTCGACGACCTCGAGCGGGTGGTGGCGGACCTCGCCGACCGCGGCACCGTGGTGACGCGGCTGGTGATGACGCCGAGCGCGCTGGCGCCGGAGATGAAGCCCGAGGTGATGCTGACGCGGGCGCGGCGGCTCGGGCTGACGCCGAGCCGGATGCCGTCGCTCGAAGGCGGCGAGGCGCTGCGGCTGGCGCCGGTGAACGTCGAGGACCTGCTACTGCGGCCGAGCGCGAAGATCGACTACACGCGGCTGGAGGCGTTCGTGCGCGGCAAGGCGGCGGTGGTGACCGGCGGCGGCGGCTCGATCGGGTCGGAGATCTGCGACCGGCTGGTGACCTTCGGGGTCGGCCGGCTGCTGGTGCTGGAGAACTCCGAGCCGGCGCTGCATGCGGTGCTGGAAGCGCTGGCGGGCAAGGACACCGGGGCGGCCCAGGTCGGGACGATCGAGGGGCGCATCGCCGACATCCGCGACCGCGAGCGGGTGCTGCGGCTTGTCAAGGCGTTCAAGCCGGACATCGTGTTCCACGCCGCGGCGCTCAAGCACGTGCCGCTGCTGGAGCGCGACTGGGACGAGGGCATCAAGACCAACGTGTTCGGCTCGATCAACGTCGCCGATGCGGCGGTGGCGTCGGGCGCGGCGGCGATGGTGATGATCTCGACCGACAAGGCGATCGAGCCGACCTCGATGCTGGGGGCGACCAAGCGACTGGCCGAGATGTACTGCCAGGCGCTCGACGGCGACCTGCGGGCGCGCGCCGCGCCGTCGCGGCCGCCGCTGCGGCTGATCGCGGTGCGGTTCGGCAACGTGCTGGCCTCCAACGGCTCGGTGGTGCCGAAGTTCAAGGCGCAGATCGAGAAGCGCGGGCCGGTGACGGTGACCCATCCCGACATGGTGCGCTACTTCATGACCATCCGCGAGGCCTGCGATCTCGTGGTCACGGCGGCGTCGCACGCGCTCGGGCCGCAAAGCGGGCCGGGGCAGGGGGCAGGGCAGAGCTCGGGACCGAGCGCGGGAGAAGGGGCGCGGCCGGCGGTGGCGCGGGCCACCGAGGCGGCGTCGCAACCGGGGTCGCAACGGGCGTTGCAACCGGGATCGCAACCGGCATCCGACGTGTCGGTCTACGTGCTCAACATGGGGCAGCCGGTGAGGATCGTCGACCTCGCCGAGCGGATGATCCGGCTTTCCGGGCTCGAGCCCGGCCGCGACGTCGAGATCGTGTTTTCCGGGATCCGGCCGGGCGAGCGGCTGCACGAGGTGCTGTTCGCCGCCGACGAGCCGACCGCCGACATCGGCGTCGCCGGCATCGTCGCCGCCCGCCCGGTCAACCCCGCGCTCGACACTTTGCGCGCCTGGCTCGCCGCGCTGGAGCAGGGCCTCGGCCGCGACGACCGCGAGGCCATCTACCGCGTGCTGCGCGACGCCGTCCCGGGATTCCGCAAGGAGGCGGTGTGAACGGCGACTTCATGGCCGTGATCCCGGCGCGCGGCGGCTCGAAACGGGCGCCGCGCAAGAATATCCGCGTGCTCGGCGACCGGCCACTTCTTGCCTACGCCATTGCCGCCGCCCGCGAGGCGGGTATCGGCGATGCGACCCTCGTCTCCACGGAAGACGACGAGATCGCCGCGGTGGCGACACACTGGGGCTGCCGGGTGCTCGCCCGTCCCGATGCGCTGGCGACTGACGAGGCGTCGACGGAAGGCGTCCTGCTGCACGCGCTCGACGAGGTTGAGAAACAGGGTTGGCACCCGAAATGGATTCTGACCCTGCCGCCGAGTTCGCCGTTCCGGCGGGCCGCGACCATTCGCTTTTTCATGACTCAGGCCGCCGCGACGGATGTCGATTGCCTGCTGTCGCTGACCGAAACCCGCGCCAGCCTGTGGTGGCGCGATACGGCGGGCGCCATCGCACGGCTGTTTCCGAACGCCCCGCGGCGTCAGCAGGATCGCGCGCCGCTCTACGAGGAAAACAGCGCGATCTACCTCACGAGGGTGGCGGCGCTGCGCGCCACCGGCTCCGTGCTCGGCCGCTCGCAGCGCGCCGTGGCGATCGATCCGCTGGAGGGATTCGACATCAACAGCGAGCTCGATCTCGCCATTGCCGGCGCGCTGCTGGCCGTCGCGCCGACGCACGCCCCGCGCTTGCTGTGACCGCGTAAACGACGAGCGCGCGACGGGGCGCTCACGCCGCGTGCCCGCTCCGCGCGCCGAATCCACGCGGTTGCTTGCTCCCGGAGAGCTCGCCATCGAGCCACCGATAAGTGCTCGCGACGCCTTCCTCGAGCTCGGTATGCGCCTGCCAGCCGAGCGCGGTAAGGCGGCCGACGTCCAAGAGCTTGCGCGGCGTGCCGTCGGGGCGCGAGGTGTCGAAACCGATCTCGCCGCCGAATCCCGTGACCGTGGCGACGATGGCGGCAAGCTCGGCGATCGTCACGTCCTTGCCGACCCCGACATTGATCGTCTCGGCCTGCGAATAATGTCGCAACAGGAACACCAGCGCGTCGGCGCAATCGTCGACATGGAGGAACTCCCGCCGCGGCGTGCCGGTGCCCCAGATCGTGATCTTCTCGTCGCCGGCGAGCGCGGCGGCGCGGAACCGCCGCAACAGCGCCGGCAGCACGTGGGCGCCTTCGAGATCGAAATTGTCGCCGGGTCCGTAGAGGTTGGTCGGCATCGCCGAGATGAAGTCGCAGCCGTGCTGCTCGCGGTAGGCCTGGCACTGCATCAGCCCGGCGATCTTGGCGATGGCGTACCACTGGTTGGTCGGCTCCAGCGGCCCGGTGAGCAGCGCGGATTCGGGGATCGGCTGCGGCGCGAGCCGCGGGTAGATGCAAGACGAGCCCAGGAACAGGAGCTTGCGCACCCCGATTTCGGCGGCAGTGTGGATCACGTTCGTCTGCAGCGCGAGGTTGTCGTCGAGGAAGTCGGCCGGGCGGCTGGCGTTGGCGTGAATGCCGCCGACCCGCGCGGCGGCGAGGATGACCACCTCCGGCTTCGTCGCCTGCATCCAGGTCTGCACCTCGGTCTGGCGGCGCAGATCGACCGTGTCGCGATCGACGGTGAGAAGCTCGCAGTCCTCGCGGGCAAGCCGGCGCATCAGCGCCGAGCCGACCATGCCGCGATGCCCGGCCACCCAGATGCGTCGGCCTTCGAGGCGGAACGGGACCTCACTCGGGGCCATAGCGCTGCCTCGCCCGCGGCATGCGTTGCAGATCGGATTCCATCATCTCGGCGACCAGGTCCTTGAAGCCGATGGTGTGGCTCCAGCCGAGCTTGCGCCTGGCTTTCCCCGGGTTCCCCAGAAGTTGCTCGACCTCCGTGGGCCGGAAGTAGCGCTTGTCGATCGACACCAGCGGCTGGTTCGACTTCGCATCCATGCCGACCTCGTCGACGCCTTCGCCGCGCCATTCGATCGGCCGCCCGATATGGGCGAAGGCGCCCTCGACGAACTCGCGCACCGAGTGGGATTCGCCGGTCGCCAGCACATAATCGTCGGGCTCGTCCTGCTGGAGCATCCGCCACATGCCATCGACGTAATCGCGGGCGTGGCCCCAATCCCGCAGGGCGTCGAGATTGCCGAGAAACAGCTGGTTTTGCAGCCCGTGGGCGATGGCGGCGACGCCCCGCGTGATCTTGCGGGTGACGAAGGTTTCGCCGCGGATCGGGCTCTCGTGATTGAACAGGATGCCGTTCGAGGCGTGCATGCCATACGCCTCGCGATAGTTCACCGTGATCCAGTAGGCGTAGACCTTGGCGGCACCGTAGGGCGAGCGCGGGTAGAACGGCGTGGTCTCCGACTGCGGGACCTCCTGCACCTTGCCGAACATCTCCGAGGTCGAAGCCTGGTAGAACCGCACCCGGCGTTCCATCCCGAGGATGCGGATCGCCTCGAGCAGGCGCAGCGTTCCGAGGGCATCGGAATTTGCGGTATATTCGGCCGCCTCGAAACTCACCTGCACGTGGCTCTGGGCGGCGAGATTGTAGATCTCGTCCGGCTGAACCTCCTGGATGATCCGGATCAGGCTCGTGCCGTCGGTCAGGTCGCCGTAGTGCAGCTTGAACCGGACATCGGGTTCATGCAGGTCGCGGTAGAGATGATCGATCCGCCCGGTGTTGAAGGTCGATGAACGCCGCTTGATGCCGTGGACGAAATAGCCCTTGCTCAGCAGCAATTCGGCGAGGTAGGCGCCGTCCTGGCCGGTCACGCCGGTCACCAATGCGATTTTGTTGGCCATGCTCGCGACTGTCGACTCTCGGAAGCTGCGCCACGAGCCGGGCATGGCGTCGTTGGCTTTCGTCTCGCTCGTTCGATCCGTTCGGACATCAAAGCAGCATCATACCGGAAAAGCCGTTTACTCCAGGTCTGTCAAGAGCAAAGGCGGCCTCACGAACGGCCGGTCTCCGCGCGGCCTCGCGGCGATGACGCCGACGCCCCCCTCTTTTTAGGTCTTGTCAGGTCTTGAGCCGGTAGCCGGTGCGGAACATCCACCATACGATGCCGAGGCAGATGAGCAGGAAGACGATCGTCATGGCGACGCTGATCCCCACATTGACATCCGCCACGCCGACGAAGGCCCAGCGAAATCCGCTGATCAGGTAGAGCACGGGGTTGAGCAAGGTCACCTTCTGCCAGAACGGCGGTAGCACGCTGATCGAATAGAAGCTGCCGCCGAGGAATGTCAGCGGCGTGATGATGAGCAGCGGCACGATCTGCAGCTTTTCGAATCCGTCCGCCCAGATGCCGATGATGAATCCGAGCAGGCTGAAGCTCACCGCGGTGAGAACGAGGAAGGACAACATCCACACCGGATGCTCGATGCGCAGCGGCACGAAGAACCCGGCGGTGGCGAGAATGATCAGCCCGAGAACGATCGACTTCGTCGCGGCGGCGCCGACATAGCCGAGCACGATCTCGAAATACGAGATGGGGGCCGAAAGCAACTCGTAGATGGTGCCGGTGAAACGCGGAAAGTAGATTCCGAACGAGGCGTTGGCGATGCTCTGCCCGAGCAGCGTGAGCATGATCAGGCCCGGCACGATGAAAAGGCCGTAGCTGACCCCTTCGATCTCGGTGATGCGCGAGCCGATCGCCGCGCCGAACACGACGAAATAGAGCGTCGTCGAAAGCACCGGGGAGACGATGCTCTGGGACAGCGTGCGCAGCGTGCGCGCCATTTCGAACCTGTAGATGGCGCGGACCGCGCGAAAGTTCGTGATCATTGCTTCACCAGGTCGACGAAGATGTCTTCGAGAGAGCTTTGCGTGGTGTTGAGGTCCTTGAACGAAATTCCGGCGGCGTGGAGCTCGTCGAGCAACGCGGTGATGCCGGTGTGCTCGCCCTGGGTATCGTAGGTATAGACGAGCTCACAGCCGTCGGCACCCAAGACCAGCCCGTGCCCCGCGAGCGCGGGTGGAACGGCGTCGAGCTTGTGGCTGAGCTGCAGCGTGAGATGCTTGCGGCCGAGCTTGCGCATCAAGGTCGCCTTCTCCTCGACGAGCGTCAGCTCGCCGTGATTGATGAAGCCGATCCGGTCGGCCATCTCTTCGGCCTCCTCGAGGTAATGGGTGGTGAGAATGATGGTCACGCCGGAGTCGCGCAGCGTCCGCACCACCTGCCACATGTCCTTGCGCCGTTCGACGTCGACGCCCGCGGTGGGCTCGTCGAGAAACAGGATCTGCGGCTCGTGGGCGAGCGCCTTGGCGATCAGCACCCGCCGCTTCATGCCGCCAGACAGCGTCATGATCTTGTTGTCTTTCTTGTCCCACAACGACAGCTCCTTGAGCACCTTCTCGACATAGCCGGGGTTCCGGGGCTTGCCGAACAGGCCGCGGCTGAAGCTCACGGTCGCCCACACCGTCTCGAAGGCGTCGGTGGTGAGCTCCTGCGGCACGAGGCCGATCATTGCGCGGGTGATGCGATAGTCGCGGACGATGTCGTGTCCGGCCACGGTCACGCTGCCGCCGGTGGAACTGACGATGCCGCAGACGATGCTGATCAGCGTCGTCTTGCCGGCGCCGTTAGGGCCCAGCAGGCCGAAGATCTCGCCGGGGCGAATGGCGAGGTTGACCTTCTTGAGAGCCTGGAAGCCCGAGGCATAGGTCTTGGAGAGATCGACAACGGATATGATCGGCTGCATGAGGTTCCACGAATGAGGGAAGGCGCCTTCACTAGCACATCTGGGCGGTGCGGTGCGAAATGCAAACCCTCGGCACCCCGGAGGCCGCCTTGCCTGCCGATGCCCTGCCGATGATCGCGCGGATGCCGCACACTTGAATGTGGATACTCGAAGGGGGTCCGGCGCGCGAGCGCCCCGGAAACCGAGCTGCGTGGGCGCCCATGCTCGGAGCGGCGCTTGCTCACGCCAACTGTCACACAGATGCGCTAGGATTGCGTCCTTTGGATGAATTCTCGCGAGGCCGGCCATGTCTTTCAGACATTTCGCGTCTTCCAGCCGTTCCGCGCCGCCACCGGTGCGTTCGACGATGATCGATCGACGGCGCTTCATCGTCGGCGGCAGTGCGGGTCTGGCCGGCATGGTCGCGGCGCCCGCGCTGGTGTCTCCGGCTTTCGCCCAGGCGCGCTGGTCCGGTCGCGACCCCTTCTCGCTCGGTGTCGCGTCCGGCGCGCCGCGGTCGGATGGCTTCGTGCTGTGGACGCGGCTCGCCCCCGATCCGCTTTCGCCTGATCCGGCCACGCCGGGCGGCATGACCGCCGGCGACGTTGCGGTGACCTACGAGATCGCCTCCGACGCCGGGATGCGGGACATCGTGCGCCGCGGCAGCGCCGTCGCTGAGCGCGCCTTTGCCCATTCCGTGCACGCCGATGTGCGCGGTCTCCCGCCCGGGCGCTCCTGGTGGTATCGCTTCATCAGCGGCGACGCCGCAAGCCCGGTCGGGCGCGCGATCACCACGGTCGCGGCGGGCGCACCGCTCGCCCGCATGCAGTTCGGCTTCGTGTCGTGCTCCAACTACGAGCAGGGCTACTTTTCGGCCTACCGGCATCTCGCCGATGAGAACCCCGACGTGGTGCTCTATCTCGGCGACTACATCTACGAATATATGGAGCAGGTTCGTCCCACCGTGCGCACCCATAGCGACGGCATCGAGGCGGCGACTCTGCCGACCTACCGCAACCGCTACGCCCAGTACCGGCTCGACCCCGACCTGCAGCGCCTGCATGCGACGGCGCCCGCGCTGGTGACCTGGGACGACCACGAGGTGTCGAACGATTACGCCGGCAAGTATTCGCAATTCTTCGACGAGCCCGAGCTGTTCCTGCGGCGGCGCGCGGCCGCCTATCAGGCGTTCTACGAGCACATGCCGGTGCGCCCGATCCTGTCGCGGCCGGACGGTCCGGTGATGCGGATCTACGACCGGTTCAGCTTCGGCGACCTGCTCGAAGTCTCGATGGTCGACGGCCGGCAATACCGCTCCCGCGCCCCCTGCTATGCGCCGCCCAACAAGCTGCGCGGCCACCTGGAAACCGACCCCGGGTGTCCGGAGCGCCGCGACGACGGCCGCACCATGATGGGGTTTGCGCAAGAGGCCTGGCTCGACGCCGGGTTGGCGCGCGCCAAGGCGCATTGGAACGTGATCGCCCAGGATGTCCTGATGGCGCAGCTGCGGCAGAAAAATCCCGGCGGCGACACCGCCTATTGGACCGACGACTGGGACGGCTACCCAGCCGGACGCCGCCGGCTTCTGTCGCGCATCGCGCAGGTGCGCCCATCCAATCCGGTGGTGATCGGCGGCGACATCCACTCCTTTTTCGCCAACGACCTTCGCGTCGATTTCGACGATCCGGCCTCGCCGGTGGTCGCCACCGAATTCGTCGGCACCTCCGTCACCTCGCCGGGTGCGCCCTATGACCTCATCACGGCCGCGCTGCCGGACAATCCTCACGTCCACTTCTTCGAAAGCCGCAAGCGCGGCTATGTCAGCGTCGATCTCGACGCCAAGGCGATGACGACCCGCATGCGCGTCGTCTCCGACGTGACCGACCCGCAGGCGAGCGTTTCCACCCTGAAGACGTTCGCAGTGGAGAGCGGCAGGCCAGGGGTGGCGGAGGCGTGAGGGGCGCGGATTTCCGAAACCGGAACCGCGCTATCAATTATCGGTGGCCCGCAAGTGAATCCGCACGCGACCCGGCTCGACAATCCACAATGCCCCGGCGACGCTGTTCGTCTCTGCAACTGCCAGAAAATCCTTTATGCGATCGATGATGCATTCGGCAGTGGCGCGACGGCCGAGATCCAGTAGGACAACCCCCGCGCTCTTTTCGGGCGGAAACCGCAAGACCTGACCAAAGTCGCGGTCAAGGGTGACCAGCACCCGCCCTTCGGAGGCGCAGATTTCGAACAGCTGTGCGTCGGTGACGCCGTGAAGGTCCTGATCCCAGACCGTCATCACGTCGTGACCGCGAGCCCTGAGAAAATCGAGTCCGCGGCGTCCGATGTTTTCGTCGAGCTTGAGCCTCACGCTACATGGCCGGTCGGTATGGGGACGAACCGCTCGCGAGTCACTTCCGCCCCGTAGGCAATTGCGGCCAGCACATCGTCATGGCCCAGCTGCGGATATTCCGCGAGCAAATCCAACTCACTCATGCCCTCGGCAAGAAAATCCAGGATGAGTGAAACCCAAATTCGAGTGCCCTTGATGCAGGGTTGCCCGCCGCAAACCGCAGGGTCGACAGCGATACGATCGAGCAAAGGATTCATATTTGTACCTCGCTGGCCTTGGAACGGGCCGCGAGCAAAAGAGGGGGATGAGCCTCCTGAGATGCGCAGCCTCTGCGCAACCTTAGCCGATTTCCGCAAGCGGATCATTGAGCTTACCCTCGCGACCCCCGCGCAAACCCGCCCGTCTGCCGCAGTGCTTCCCCCACCGCCATGGCGCAGGTCACGGCGACGTTGAGCGAGCGCAGGCCGGGTTGCAGCGGGACGCGCACGCGCACCTCGGCCGAGGCGTGGACCGGGTCCGGCACGCCCGCCGACTTGCGGCCGAACAGCAGGACGTCGCGCCCCTCGAAGCGGTGGTCGAGGTAGCAGGATTCGGCGCGGGTGGTGAACAAGACGAGGCGCAGGCCCGCGGCAATCCGCCATTGCGCGAAGTCGTCCCACGAGGCGTGACGCACGAGCTGCACCAGGCCGAGATAGTCCATGCCGGCGCGGCGGAAGGCGCGGTCGCTCACCGGAAACCCGGCCGGCTCGATCAGGTGCGCCTCCACCCCCAGGCAAGCGGCCATCCGGAGGATGGTGCCGGTGTTCTGGGGAATGTCGGGCTCGTAGAGGGCGATGCGCATGGTCGCGGATGGGCGGGACGCCAGAGGATACGGGGTCGGTGACACGTCGTCACCGGCGCGCGCAACGCGGGACAGCCATCATCCCTTTGTCTAAGGCCCGCGGCTACGGTCTCGTTACCGGGCTTGCGCTCCGACGGCAAGGGTGCCAATAAACGCCCGACGATTGCGCCGCACCATCTTGACCGGTGAAGGTGTTTTTTCCGGCTGCCCGAGCTTCGATTGCGGGGTCGCCGCGGGGTCCGCCGCGCGGGCAGGCTCTGTGTGAGACGGAAAGGACGGAAACCTGTGACAAGTCCGACTACGGCGGAGCCGACCCGCCGCGATTTCCTCTACATCGCCACCGGAGCGGTCGGTGCAGTGGGCGCCGCCGCCGTGCTGGTACCCCTGATCGCGCAGATGAATCCGGACGCCTCGACCATCGCGGCCGGCGCTCCCATCGAGGTCGACCTCGCTCCGATCACGGAAGGTCAGATCGTCAAGGTGTTCTGGCGCGGCAAGCCGATCTTCATCAGTCACCGCACCAAGAAAGAGATCGACGAGGCCCGCGCGGTCCCTATTTCGAGCCTGCCCGATCCGCAGTCGGACCAGGACCGGGTCAAGTCCGGCCACGACCAATGGCTCGTGGTGATCGGCATCTGCACCCATCTCGGCTGCATTCCGCTCGCGCACCAGGGTAATTACGACGGTTGGTTCTGCCCGTGTCACGGCTCGCAGTACGACTCGTCGGGCCGCATCCGCCAGGGGCCGGCGCCGGCCAATCTCAACCTGCCTCCCTATGCCTTCGTTTCGGATTCCAAGATCCGGATCGGCTGACGAGCGCGAGAGACATCATGAGCGCACCCGCGAAAAAGAATGCAAACGTCCCTCCCGAGTGGCCTTACGGGTTGCGGCGCGCCGACGGCACTCCGTACGAGCCGATGGCTTTCGAGCCCACCAATCCGGTGCTGCGCTGGCTGGAGGCGCGGCTGCCGATCCTCAGCCTCGGCTACAGCGCCGGCGTCTCCTATCCGACGCCGCGCAACCTGAACTACTGGTGGACGTTCGGCGCCATCCTCACCTTCATGCTGATGGCGCAGATCGTTACCGGGGTCATCCTGGTCATGCACTACACGCCGCAAGTCGACATGGCGTTCAATTCCGTCGAGCACATCATGCGCGACGTGAACTATGGCTGGCTGCTGCGCTACCTTCACTCCAACGGCGCCTCGATGTTCTTTCTCGCGGTCTACATCCACATGTTCCGCGGCATGTATTACGGCTCCTACAAGTCGCCGCGCGAGGTGCTGTGGATCCTCGGCGTGATCATCTACCTGCTGATGATGGCGACCGGCTTCATGGGCTACGTGCTCCCCTGGGGCCAGATGAGCTACTGGGCGGCGACCGTCATCACCAACCTGTTCTCCGCCATCCCGGTGGTCGGCGATCCCATCGTGACCTGGCTGTGGGGCGGCTATTCGGTCGGCAATCCGACCCTGAACCGGTTCTTCTCGCTGCATTACCTGTTGCCGTTCGTTATTCTCGGCGTCGTCGTGCTGCACGTCTGGGCGCTGCACGTGGTCGGGCAGAACAATCCGGCCGGCATCGACCCCAAAGACGAGAAGGACACCGTGCCGTTCACCCCCTACGCCACCGCAAAAGACATTTTCGGCATTGCGGTGTTCTGCATCCTTTATGCGTGGTTCGTGTTCTACATCCCGAACTTCCTCGGCCACGCCGACAACTACATTCCGGCGAACCCGGCGGTGACGCCCTCGCACATCGTGCCCGAATGGTACTACCTGCCGTTCTACGCGATCCTGCGGTCGATTCCCGACAAGCTCCTGGGCGTGATCGCGCTGTTCGGCTCGATCGCCATCCTGGTCTTCCTGCCCTGGCTCGACACCTCGAAGGTGCGCTCGGCGACCTATCGGCCGCTGTACCGACAGTTCTTCTGGATCTTCGTCGCGGTCTGCATCGGCCTCGGCTGGCTCGGCTCGAAACCGGCGGAGGGCGGCTACGTGTTGGCGTCGCGGGTGCTGACGGCGTGGTATTTCCTGCATTTCATCGTCGTGATGCCGCTGCTCGGCCTGTTCGAAAAGCCGAAGCCGCTCCCGAACTCGATTTCCGAGGCCGTGCTCAAGAACAAGAGGGTGATCGCGGGGCTCGCGGCGTTTCTCGTCGGCACCGCGCTGTTCCTCGGAATGGCGCCGCCGGCCTCGGCGCAGGAGCACGGCTCGCCGGAGCCGCCCCGCAATTCGTGGTCGTTCGGTGGCGTGTTCGGCCGCTACGATCCCGGCCAGTTGCAGCGCGGGTTCAAGATCTATCACGAGGTCTGCCAGACCTGCCACAGCCTCAAGCTGGTGGCGTTCCGTACCCTGGGCGGGGAGGGCGGACCGGACTTCACCGAGGCCGAGGTCGAGGCGATCGCCGCCCAGTACAAGATCAAGGACGGCCCGAACGACCAGGGCGACATGTTCGAGCGTCCCGGCCGCCCGGCGGACACCTTCCCGCCGCCGTTCCCCAACGACGCCGCGGCCCGTTTCGCCAACAACGGCGCGCTGCCGCCGGACATGTCGGTTCTCGCCAAGGCCCGCCAATTCGAGCGCGGATTTCCTTGGTTCGTCCTCGATATCTTCTTCCCGTACCAGGAACTCGGTCCGGACTACATCGTTGCTCTGCTCAAGGGCTACGCCCCCATGCCCGCCGGGATGACGATGCCCGCCGGGATGCAATACAACACCTACTTCCCGGGCCACGGGATCGGCATGCCGCCGCCGCTCAGCGACGGTGTCGTGAGCTATACCGACGGTGCGCCGGAGACGGTCGACCAGTACGCCAAGGACATCTCCGCGTTCCTGATGTGGGCGGCCGAGCCCAAGCTCGATTCGCGCAAGCGGATCGGCTTCCAGGTGCTGATCTATCTGCTGGTGCTGTCGGGCCTGCTGTACTTCACCAAGAAGAAGCTCTGGCACGACGTCGAGAAGCCGCGCGAGATTGCCCACGGGCAGGATCCCAAAGCGACCTCGTTGTAAGGCCAGATGCGATCAGACGGGGTCCCATAAGCGCCATGACCGCGTCCGTGCTCGGCATCATCGGCGGCTCCGGCATCTATGATCTGCCCGGGCTCACGAACGTCGCCGAGCGGCGTATCGAGAGTCCGTGGGGAGAGCCGTCGGCCACGCCGCGGGCCGGCGACATCGGCGGCCTCCCGGTGGTGTTCCTGCCGCGCCACTCCAAGGGACACAGCCTGTCCCCCTCGGACATCAACTATCGCGCCAACATCGACGTGCTCAAGCGCGCCGGTGTCACCGACCTCATTTCGCTGTCGGCGTGCGGCTCGTTCAAGGAGGACTTGCCGCCGGGAACGTTCGTCCTCGTCGATCAGTTCGTCGACCGGACCCACAACCGCGCGAGTTCGTTCTTCGGCAAGGGGTGCGTCGCCCATGTGTCGATGGCCCATCCGGTGTCCCCGCGGCTGCGTATCGGGCTCGCGGCGGCCGCCGATGCCGAAGACATCGCCGTGGTTCGCGGCGGCACCTATGTCTGCATCGAGGGACCGCAATTCTCGACGCTGGCGGAAAGCCTCACCTACAAGCAACTCGGCTATGCCGTGATCGGGATGACCAACATGCCGGAGGCGAAGCTCGCCCGCGAGGCGGAGATTTGCTATGCAACGGTTGCGATGGTCACCGATTTCGATTGCTGGCACCCCGATCATGACGCCGTCACCGTGAGCGACGTCATCAAGGTTCTGACCGCGAACGCCGACAAGGCGAAGCGCCTGGTCACGCGCCTCGCGCAAGATTTTCCCCGCGAGCACGAGCCGTGTCCGATCGGCTCCGACCGCGCCCTCGACAATGCCATCATCACGGCGCCCGAGGCGCGAGATCCCGCGCTGATGCGCAAGCTCGACGCGGTGGCGGGCCGGTTGCTCCGGACCGCGTCGTGAACGCCATGGTGCCGCCCGACATCGACTTCGATCTGCGCACCGCGATCCGGACCATTCCGGACTATCCGTCGCCCGGCATCATGTTCCGCGACATCACCACTCTGCTCGGCAATGCGCGCGCATTCCGCCGCGCGGTCGACGAACTGGTGCAGCCCTGGGCCGGCTTCAAGATCGACAAGGTGGCGGGAATCGAGGCGCGCGGATTCATCCTGGGGGGCGCCGTCGCACACCAGATTTCCGCCGGCTTCGTCCCGATCCGCAAGAAAGGCAAGCTGCCCTACAAGCGCGTCACCATCGGCTATTCCCTCGAATACGGCGCCGACGAGATCGAGATGCACGAGGATGGGGTGGCGCCGGGCGAGCGGGTGATCCTGGTGGACGATCTCGTGGCCACCGGCGGAACCGCCCAGGCCGCCATCAAGCTGCTGCGCCAGATGGGTGCGGACGTGCTGGCCGCCTGCTTCATCATCGACCTGCCGGAACTCGGCGGTGCCGCCAAGCTCCGCGCGCTCGACGTGCCGGTGCGCACGCTGATCTCGTTCGAGGGCCATTAACCCTGGCGAGATAAATCGCCGCCGCCGGCGAATTCGCGTCGCGCAAATCGTGCGTGGAATCAACGAGATTCCGCTGCTGGCCGGAAGATGTCGCGGGCGGTTCCGGGCCCGCGGCCCTGTTGTTGCCGCGATCCGGGTCAATACAGAGCGGGTAGGGCGACTTCGAGAGTCGCCCGATGCATTTTGCAGGGGCGCACGTGGTTTCAACTCATGTGCCGGGCACGTCGGTTCGTCCGTCACGGCGAGCCGTATTGAGCGCAATGACATCGGCGGCGTCGGCGCTGGCGCTGTGCGGCTGCGCGGGCCTCGCCTCGAACGCGCCGCGCTTCGACGCTTCGGCGCTGGTGCGCAGTCCGAGCCTGCTCGTCGCGACCACGCGCAAGGCGGTCAACAACGCGCGGACCAGGCCGTGGTTCGGTCCGGAACGGGCCGGGACGATGACCGTGGCCCGCGCCAAGCTCACGCCCCCCGACGACGGCCGGTTCTCGTTGGCGTCGGTTGGACTGATCGACTGGCAGATCGAGAGGATCGAACCGGTCGGCCAGGTCGGCGATCTCATCGCGCCGACGGCGGGCGGCCACGACGTCCTGATCTACGTCCACGGCTACAATACCACCTTCGAGACGGCGGCACTCGATGCCGCGCGGCTGTCGGACGGCATCAAGTTCGTCGGCGAGACGATGGTGTTCTCATGGCCCTCGCGGGCGAGCCTGCTCGACTACGGCTACGACCGCGAGAGCGCGATGTGGTCGCGCGATGCTCTGCAGCAGGTTCTCGAGGGTTTCATCGCAAGTCCCGTGGTGGGCCACGTCCATATCGTCGCCCACAGCATCGGCACCATGCTGACCATGGAAGCGCTGCGCCAAGTCTACGCGGAAATCGGCGAAGAGGCGGTCAACCGGATCGGGGCGGTGGTGTTCGCCTCGCCGGACATCGACATGGACGGGTTCTCGTCATCGGTGAAGAAGATCGGCCCGCTTGCGAGCAAGATCACGGTGGTGGCTTCCACCAACGATCGTGCGCTCGCGGTGTCGCGATGGATCGCCGGCGGCATGACGCGCGTCGGCGCCGCCGAGGGAGAGCAACTCGCGCGCATGGGCATCCGCGTGATCGACGCCTCCAAGGAAGGTTGGGGCATCATCAACCACGACCTGTTCCTGTCGAACGAACACATCCGCAAGGTCGTCCGCAGCGCCGTCGACGGACACCCGGGAACCGGTGCGTGAACCTCCTGCCCTCCCCGCCGAGACGGGGAGGCGCGAAGCCTAGGCCTTGAACCGCACGATCTTTTGCGTCTGCTCGCCGAGCCCGGTGACGCCGAGCTTCACCACGTCGCGCGCCTTGAGAAACTTCGGCTCCGGCTTCATGCCCAGGGCGACTCCCGGCGGCGTGCCGGTGATGATCACGTCGCCCGGCTCCAGCACCATGAATTGCGAGCAGTACCAGACGATGTGGGCAACGCCGAAGATCATGGTCTTCGTCGAGCCTTTCTGCCGGGTCTCGCCGTTCACGGTGAGCCACATGTCGAGCTTCTGCGGGTTCGGGATCTCGTCCTTGGTGACGAGCCACGGGCCGATCGGTCCGAATGTCTCGGCGCTCTTGCCCTTGGTCCACTGGCCCGCGCGTTCGATCTGGAACGCGCGTTCGGACACGTCGTTCGCCAGGCAATAGCCGGCGACCGCGTCGAGCGCGCCGCCCTTGGAGAGGTAGCGCGCGCGGCTGCCGATCACGATGCCGAGCTCCACTTCGTAGTCGAGCTTGGTCGAGCCCTTCGGAATCATGGTGTCGTCGTCCGGGCCGCAGATGCAGCTCGGCGACTTGTTGAAGATGATCGGCTCCTTCGGAATCGGCATCCCGGCCTCGGCGGCGTGGTCGGCATAGTTGAGTCCGATGGCGAGGAAATTTCCGACCTTGCCGACGCACGGACCGATCCGCGGCGTGCCTCGCACCAGCGGCAGCTTGTCGGCCTTGACCTTCGCGAGCTTCGCCAGGCTCTTCGGCGACAGCGTCTCTCCCGCGATGTCGGGCACCAGGCCGGACAGGTCGCGGATACGGCCTTCGCTGTCGATGATGCCGGGCTTTTCGCGGCCGGCTGCTCCGAAGCGTACGAGCTTCATCGGATTTCCTTTCTGGGAGACGCGGGTGTCGATGAATCGAGAAGCAATGTTGCGTATCTGTCAGGCGTTTACAACCGGACGCACCCTTGGGGTCCCTTGGGGTCACGAAGTGCGTCGGAATGGACGCTAGAACGCGCCCGGGAATGCGCCGCCGTCGATGAGCAGGTTCTGGCCGGTGATATAGGCGGCATGGGTCGAGCAGAGGAACGCGCAGGTGGCACCGAATTCGTCGGGCATGCCGAGCCGCTTCGCCGGGATCGTCGCGATGCGTTCGGTCTTGGCCTGCTCGAACGGAATGCCCCGCTTGCTGGCGTTCATTTCGATGTTGGAATAGAGCCGGTCGGTGGCGAACGCGCCGGGCTGCATGAAGTTGATGGTCACGTTCGCACCGGCGACCGAGCGCGCGACGCCGGCCATGAAGGCGGTCAGGCCGGCGCGTGCGCCGGACGACAGATCGAGGCCGAACAGCGGCGCTTTCACCGTCCCCGAAGTGATGTTGACGATGCGGCCGAACTTCCGCGCGATCATCGGATCGATCACCTTCTGGGTGAGCTCGATCGCCACGGCCATATTGGCGATGACGCCGTCGATGATCTGCTGGCGGGTCAGCTCGCGGAAATCGCGGAACGGCGGTCCGGCATTGTTGTTGACGAGGATGTCGGGCTGCGGACATGCCGCGAGCAGGGCGCTCTGACCCTCCGGCGTCGCGACGTCGGCGGCGACGGCGGTGACTTTCGCGCCGGTGGCCTTGCGGATCTCGGCAGCGGTTGCTTCCACGGCGTCGCGGTTGCGGCCATTGATGACGACCTCGCAGCCGGCCTCGGCGAGGCTTGCGGCGCAGGCCCGGCCGAGCCCCTTGCTTGACGCGCAGACGATGGCCTTGCGGCCGGCGATGCCGAGATCCATGGCGTTCTCCCAGAAATGTCGGCGCCGTGATCGGCACGATCAGGCGCGTCGTGAGGCGGCGGCCGGAAAAGCGGCGCGCGGGGGTCTTCCTTGGCGGGGGAGGGCGCTGATGTCAATGCGCGGGGGCGGCGCGTGACGGCGCGGCGTTACGCCGTCGGGCTGTCGGCGGCGACGCTCATGGCGTTGCCGCGCCACACGAAGTCGGTCCCGATCCAGCCGTCGATCCACAGGCCGGGCAGCAGCAGATCGCGCATCATCGCGTAAAGCGGAAACAGCGGCGTGAAGTGCCAGCCCACCGCAAGGACCAACGCCGTCTCGAGGCCGTACCACGCCAACGCCAGCACACCGACCGCGCCGGCCACCGACACGCCGCCGGCATGGGCGACGTAGCCGGCGGCGATCAGGGGCAACAGCGCGCCGCCAAAAATCTCCGGGAGGAAGAACAGCGGAAATCCGGCACGGCGCAGTCGTGCCCACCGTGTCTGCCGGCGCCACACTTCCGTGAGGCCGCGCCGCCCCAGCGGCTGGGCGAACGGCCCATCGACGAGGCGGACACGCAGCCCCATGGCGCGCACGATCTTGGTCGCGGCGGCGTCCTCCGCAACCTCCAGGGCGAGCGCGCGAATGCCGCCGGCCGCTTCGAGGTCGGCGCGGCGCCACAGCATGGTCTTGCCCTGGGCGAAGCCGATGCCGAGCGTATCTGCGAAGTACTGCGCACGCGCCTGGTAGCTGTTGAGGAAGGCGCATTCGAGATTGGCCCACAGCCCGATCGGCCGGCAGCCCTGCGGCGGCGAGCAGACCAGTCCGGTGTCGGGCCGCCACGCCGCGAGCAGGCGCTGCAGGTAATCGCGCGGCATCAGCACATTGGAATCGGCGATGGCGATGAAGGGATGGATCGCGGCCCGCCATCCCTTGACGCAATTGTTGAGCTTCGGGTTGGGGCTGATGCGGTCGTCCCCGATCAGCAGCCGAGCCGGAACGCCGGGATGGGCGGCGATCAGCCTGCGCACCAGCGGCACCACGGGATCGCGTTCGGAGGCGACGCAGAAGATCAGCTCGAAGGCGGGATAGTCGAGCTCGAACGACGTCCGCAGCGTGTCTTCGACGAAGTTGTCCAGGCCGCAGACCGGCCGCACGATGCTGACGGCGGGTGCTCGGGTGACGGCAGGAATTTGGGTGACGGCAGGTGCGAGGGTAACGGGCGGCGCCAGTCGCGGCGGCGCCAGCGCCGGGCGGCAACGGATGATCGCTACGATGATGCTGACGACATGAAGCAGTGCGGTGATGCCGCAGAATGACGCGGCTGCGATAACCGAATCTGTCATGCGAATCGAAATATGCCGACCGGGTGACATCGCGATGACACATGCCCAATCGGCGGCACGCGGGGCCGCCGCTCATGGCCCACGGGCGGGCGCGCGAACCACGCTCCGCCGCACGCGGGCACGATCCTTGCTCGCGAATTCAGGAACGGTTCAGGAGCGATTCCCCTCACGGCACGGCATCTGCTTAGGCGAAGATCGCCCCCGGGCGTTGTCATCCGGCCGCCATACGACTCTCCTAGAAAGCCGCAATCCGCAAGAGGAGAATGGCACTTGGCAGAAGACGGAAGGCGCAAGTTTCGCTCCCTCTTCCTTTCCGATGTGCACCTCGGGTCGCGAGGATGTCAGGCGCCTCTGCTGCTCGACTTCCTGCGGTATCATGAAGCGGACACCTTCTATCTGGTCGGCGATATCGTCGACGGATGGCAGTTGCGCTCGAACTGGTACTGGCCGCAGCCGCACAACGACGTCGTCCAGAAGCTGCTGCGCAAGGCCCGTAAAGGCGCGCGCCTCATCTATGTGCCGGGCAACCACGACGAGTTCCTCCGCGACTATTACGGAACCCATTTCGGCGGCATCGAGGTCTGCGAGCGCGCGATCCACCAAGGCGCCGACGGGCGGCGCTACCTCGTGATCCACGGCGATCACTTCGATCTCGTGGTGACGCAGGCGCGGTGGCTCGCGCATCTCGGCGACCACGCCTATACCTTCGCCATCGTCGTCAACCGCCTCTTCAACGACATCCGCCGCCGGCTCGGCTTCGGCTACTGGTCGCTGTCGCAATGGGCGAAGCTCAAGGTCAAGAACGCGGTCAACTACATCGGCGAGTTCGAGAAGACGCTGGTGCTCGAAGCGAAACGCAACGACGCCGAGGGCGTCATCTGCGGCCATATCCATCACGCCGCCATCCACGACGATTTCGGCCTGCGCTACATCAACTGCGGCGACTGGGTGGAAAGTTGCACGGCCATCGCCGAACATGACGACGGCCGGTTCGAGATCATCACCTGGACGCGCAGCCTGGCGGGCGAACTGGCCGACGACGAGGTCGAGGAGACGGCGGACGACGATCGCGAGCCGGTGCGGGAGGCCGCCGAGCAGGCGGCCTGATGCGGCTTTTGTGCGCCTCACGGGCGCGACCTGCCGAACATTTCACCCGGAACTTTTGTTCCTCCGAACATTTTCCCCCCCGAACATTTCACCCGCGCACGTTTTTCCTCCTCCGCCTCCTCTTTCCCCTCCGCACGTTCTCCCGAGCGTTTCACCTCGAACGCTTCTCCACCGGGATGAATCTGGTGACGATGTCACCTGCTGACGATGTCATCTGCTTGGACGTCGTGCGCTGAAGAGTTCGCCGCCTCGCGTTTCGCGGGCGGATCGCAACCATCTGTGAACGGCACCCCTTCGCGCTCAAAATCGCGCAATCGCAGCTTGCGGAGGTGGCGTCGGCGGCGCTAGCGTCGGGAATGGCCAGTCCCTTGGACCCGACGCCGGCGCTGCCTACCGCGGATGATGTGGAGCTCGCTGCCGGCCGGCTTGCCGGCGTGGCGTTGAGGACACCGCTGATCACCTCGCCGGTGCTCGACGCGCTGGCCGGCGGCCGCATCTTTCTCAAGGCCGAGACCCTGCAGAGGACCGGCTCGTTCAAGTTCCGCGGCGCCTACAACAAGCTGTCGTCGCTGGCGCCGTCGTCGCGCGCGGGCGGGGTCGTCGCGTTCTCCTCCGGGAACCATGCCCAGGGCGTCGCCGCCGCGGCAAAGCTGCTCGGCATGCCCGCGGTCATCGTGATGCCGCGCGACGCGCCGCGGCCCAAGCGCGAGCGCACCGCGGCGCTCGGTGCGGAGGTGGTGCTCTACGACCGCGAGCGCGACGACCGCGAGGCGATATCGCGCGGTATCGCCGAGGAGCGCGGGGCGGTGCTCGTGCCGCCTTACGACGATCCGCTGGTGATCGCCGGACAGGGTACGGTGGGCCGCGAGATCGCCGAGGACATCGCGCGGCTCGGCCACACGCTCGACTGCGTCCTCGTCAACGCGTCCGGCGGCGGACTCACCGCGGGGATCGCGCTGGCGGTGAAGGCGCGCGCCCCCGCCGCGCGGATCTACACCGCCGAGCCGGCCGCCTTCGACGACCATGCCCGCTCGTTCCGCAGCGGCAGGCGCGAGCGCAATCCGTCCCTGACCGGGACCATCTGCGATGCGCTGATGGCGCAGTCGCCCGGCAAGCTCACCTTCGAGATCAACCGCGTCCTGGTCGGCGACGGTGTCACGGCGACCGAAGAAGAGGTCGCGCGGGCGGTGGCGTTCGCGTTCCGCGAGCTCAAGCTCGTGGTCGAGCCCGGCGGTGCGGTCGCGCTCGCCGCCTTGCTCGCGGGCAAGCTCGATGTCGCCGGAAAGACCGCCGTGGTGGTTTTGTCGGGCGGCAATGTCGATCCGGAGCTGTTCGCCCGCCTGGTGGCGTAGCGCCGTGGGGACTGCGCCGTGGGCCTCACGTGAACGCCGCACCGGAACTCTCACGCGAACGCCTCACGTGAACGTCTCACGTAAACAATGCGATCCGCTCCTCGTCGGAAAGCGCCATGACGTCGGCAAAGGCCGCGAGGTCGACCTTGGCGAGCTCCGCGGCCTCGTCGAGCGCCGGCCGCGGAGGCGGCGGCGCGGGGGGAGGCGGCATCTGCTCCGTCGAATCATTCGTCGCGGGGCCTTCAACCGCCGCCTCGCCGGCGGTTGCCCCGACTGCGGTTGCTCCGATTTCCGTGGCTGGGAAGGACCCGGAGGGATCGGCGAACCGCGTCTCGGCAGCGCGCGCGATGGCGCCATCGACGGGCGGCGTTTGGAACAACGGAGCCTCTACCGACGCCGGAACGGTCGCTTCCGTCCCGGCTGAGTCGATGGCGGCCACCGTGGCGGAGCTCTCGTCACCGTCCGGCGCAGTCGCGACACCGGGGTCCGGCCGGGATGTCGCTTGCGACGCCAGCAGGCGGTCGAGCTCGGCCGCCATCAGGAGGTGCGACAGGCGGGGCGACGGGGGAGGCTGGTCCGAATCGCCTGCGTCGGGTTGCGGCAGCTCCCAATCGGCCGCGGCGAGCGCGCGGGTCGTGGCCGAAGACGATTTAGGCTCGGAAGCGGGCGCGGTTTCGACTTCGGCGAACACGGCCGGACCGGACGAATTCTCCGGTCTCCCGCGCACGCTCTCGCCCTCAGGCTCAGCCTGCCGGCGCCCGGCTTCCGCAGCTGTGGAAGCCGACTCGTCCGGTTTTGCGTTATCATCGGCCGCCACAGCGGCTGGTTGATCATCGGCCGCCACGGCGGCTGGTTGCGTGGTTTCCGGGGGAACCAGCTCGCCGGAGACGAGGGTGAGGGCGGCGATCTCCGCGACCAAGGTCTCGACCGCGGGTTCGATCGCGAGATTCTCCGTCGCGGCTTCCACCCTCGCGGTCGCCGCCGTCGAGACCTCTGCCGACGTTCCCGTTTCCGGCCCGTTCGTGTCCGGGGTCGTTGTCTCAGGTATCTTTAGCGCCTCGGTTTCCGGTGCCCCGGTTTCCGGCGCCTCGACTGCCGGTGTCTCGGTTTCGAGTGCCTCGGCTTCCAGCGCGGCGATTTCCCGAGCCTCGGTGTCCAGCGCCTTCGCTTCCAGAGCCGCCGTTTCCCGTGCCTCGGCTGCCGGCGCCTCGGTTTCCAGCGCCGCGGTTCCCAGAGCCTCGGTTCCCAGAGAGTCGGTGTTCACGGCCGCCGTTTCCAGCGCCTCGGTTTCCAGCCCCGCGGTCTCCTGCGTCTCGGTCTCCGGCATCCCGGCTTCGGACCAATCGGCCATGGGGGGTGCAGAGATCGGCAGGTTGGCGTTCGCGGCGGGGACAGGCGGCTCGCCGAACAGGCCCACGGCCTCGGCCTCTTGATCGAGGTCCGCCCGGAAGGCGCGGAGCCGCTTTTCCACCTCGGCCAGCGCCCCGGCGATGGCGCGGGTGCGCGGCGCGTTGAGGTCGGGAACCGCGCAGCCCGCGCGGATCGCCGCGGAAACGCCGTCCAGTCGGTCGCACAGCCAGGATTCGATGCCGCGCTCCCGCATGAACCAGGCGATCTCCTGGAGCACCTCGGTCGCGGCGAGGATGCTCTGATGCTCTTTGGCGGCATCTCGAGGCTCGATCTCTCCGAGCTCGGCCTGCACGGCCGTGAGCGCCGCCGCGAGCCCGCCGAGGCCGTCGCGGAGGCGGTCGAGCCCGGGTCCGGACGGGCGTGGCTCCGCTGCGGCTCGTGCCGGAGGCTGCGCTCCCGCCACCTCGTGCTTGAGCCGGTCGATCGCCGTGAGCACCTGGGTGGTCACGGCCTGCCGGCTGCGGTCCGCATGCTGTGCGAGGAACCACCGGCCCTGGGCGGTGGCCGCGAGGGCGGCGTACAGCGCCGCGTAGTCCGGAGCGTCCGCACCGCTCTCGGCGGCGTGGGTCCACGGCGAAGCGGTGGAATCGGCGGACATGAACGGAGCGTCCAGCTTGCAGTCAGGGCGTCGGCGTGAAGTATGGCGCGGTGGCACGAATACTCAACAAGATACCGCTCACCGATCCCTTCGCACTCCGGCTGGCGCTTGTCTACGCCGCGTTCTTTCTGTTCGGCGGAATTCAAATGCCCTATCTGCCGGCCTGGCTGGGCGCCCGCGGGCTCGATGCGCGCGAGATCGGCATCGTGCTGGCGATACCGATGCTGGCGCGGATCGTCGCCGTTCCGTTCGCGACCCGGTTCGTGGACCGACACGGCGAGGCGCGGACAGCGCTGGCCGCGGCAGCGGTGCTGAGCACGGCAGGCTATGCCGTCATGGGGTTTGCCGGCGGCTTCCTGGCCATCCTGATCGTCTATGGGGCGATTTCGATGGTGTCGTCGCCGGTGCTGCCGCTGGCCGAACTCGTATGGCCTGCGGGGGCTGCGGGCACGGGGCATCGCCTACGGGCCGGTGCGGCTGTGGGGATCGGTGGCCTTCATCGTCGCCAACATGGCCGGCGGACTGCTGCTCAGCCGGGTCGGGGCCGGCGCATTCGTGTGGGCGCTGGCCGCGGCCATGGCGGCGACCGCGCTGGCGTCGTGGCGGCTGCCGCGACCTGCGGTGGGCCCGGAAACCGGCACGGCCAACGTCGCTTGGTCGAAGTCCCCGTCGCCCGGCCTGTGGCGCTCGCGTGCCTTCGTGGCGACGGTGGCCGGCGCCAGCCTGATCCAGGCGAGCCATGCGGTGCTGTATGGGTTCGCAACGCTGCAATGGAGCAGGCGCGGCATCGACGGAACCACGATCGGGCTATTGTGGGCGACCGGCGTGGTCGCCGAGATCCTGCTGTTCGCCGTTTCGGCACGGCTGGTCGCGCGGGTCGGGGCGGTCGGGATGATTTCCATTGGCGGCGCGGGGGCGGTGCTGCGCTGGGGCGCGATGGCGTTCGATCCCCCGGGTATCCTGCTGCCGCTCCTGCAGATGCTGCACGCGCTGTCGTTCGGCGCCACCCATCTCGGCGCCATGGAGATGCTGTCCCGGCTGGCGCACGGCAGAGGCAGCGCCACCGCGCAGGGCGATTTCTCAGCGGTTCAAGGGGCGACCTTCGCGGCGGCGATGGGGGTGTCGGGAAACCTCGTTGCGACGTTCGGAAGCGGCGCCTACGCCGCGATGGCGGCGGTCGCGGCCGCCGGCCTCGCTATCGTGCTGACCGCGACACCATCGCAGCGCGCGCCGTATCCGATCTGAGGGCGTGGGCCTGATGGGTGGCGGCACGGGCGCTCGCCAGGACGGCAGTCCCGCACGGAGGCACGATGTCGTTGAGCTCCCGGCCGTAGAGGAAAATCATCTTCGAGCTGAGGCCGCCGCGCTGGGCGATCCATTTGCGCAGGTCGGCGGGATAGACGTCCAGCATCGCCTGGCTCGCCACGTTGCTGTTGATCCGGCGGCCCCCCGCCATCGGCCGCCACGCCGAGTGAAACCCGAGCACCGCCTTGGACGTCGCGCAGATTTTTTCCCGCGGCACCATGCCGACCACGAGCGTACAGGCTGAAAGACAGGCGCCGTCGATGACGACCTGCTCGCCGGAATCACGGGCACTGATGAATCGGGCGGCATAGTCGCTGATGAGGCCGCCGCGGTCTGCGGATATCAAGATCGTCGCGCTGGCGGATGAAGCCGATACCGCGGTCGCGGCGGCCACAAGCAGCAAGGCGGCAAGACGCATCTCTCCATCTCCAAATGGGCAGCTCACAACATCCCCGTCCCATGAGGAAGATTTGTGGCAGAAGTTGACGAACCCTTAAAGGGCGCGTTCGACGGACCGCTTTCCCCCAACTTATCACGACCGCATCCCGCGGGCAATTCGGGGTACCTGTCAAGATCAGTCTCCCGATCGGCCCCCGCGGTTCGAGCTAGCCCCACAATTCGCGTTGCGCGGGCTGCAGCGTGCTCATCGCGTAATGCATGCCAAAGGGCCGGTCGCGGGCCAGCAGGAGAGGGCCGTCGAGGTCCACCACCCGCGCCCGCTGGGCCACCAGCAGCGCCGGCGCGATGGCGAGCGAAGTCGAGATCATGCAGCCCACCATGAGCGCGAAGCCCCGGGCCTCGGCGTCCGCGGCCAGCGCGAGCGCCTCGGTGAGGCCGCCCGCCTTGTCGAGCTTGATGTTCACCGCGTCGTACTTGCCGACGAGCCGCGCGAGCGACGCCCGGTCGTGGACGCTCTCGTCGGCGCACACCGGGATCGGCCGCGCCATCTCCGCCAGCGCATCGTCGTCGGCGGCGGGCAGGGGCTGCTCGACGAGGGTGACCCCCGCCGCCGCACACGCCGCGAGATTTTCGGCGAGGTTTTCCGGGCGCCATCCTTCGTTGGCGTCGACGATCAGCTCGGCGTGCGGCGCCGCCCGGCGCACGGCGGCAATCCGATCGGGATCGCCGGCACCGCCGAGCTTGACCTTGAGCAACGGCCGGTCCGATGCCACCGCTGCGGCGGCGGCCATGGCGCCGGGATCGGCCAGCGAGATCGTATAGGCGGTGACGCGCGGTTGCGGCGGGGCGAGCCCCAGGGCGTTCCAGGCCGGGCGGCCGCTGCGCTTGCATGCGAGATCGATGAGGGCGCAATCGAGCGCGTTGCGCGCGGCGCCCGCGGGCAGGGCGTGCTGCAGCTCGGCGCGGCCGAGCCCGGCGGCGATCGCTCCGGCGAGGCCCGCGATTGCCGCCACCACGCCATCGACCGTTTCGCCGTATCGCGCATAGGGAACGCATTCGCCACGCCCCACAAACCCGTCCGCGGCGATCTCCGCGACCACCACCTCCGCCTCGGTCTTCGAGCCGCGGCTGATGGTGAAAGCGCCGGCGATCGGCCAGCGCTCGCTGCGCACTGAGAGTTCCGTCATCGGCGGGCTTGGTTCACCAGCGGCATTCGGGGACCGGCCGGGAGGCCGATCCCCGTCGCGTCAATCGAACCGACCGGCCGCGTGGGCGAGCATGGTGTAGACCTTGCCCGTCTCCGAGGTGAGATAGGTGCGGGCGACCACCTGGCCACGGTCGTCGCGCGCGACCTCGTTGAGAAGGCGCTCGAACTCGCCGATGTAGCGATCGACCGTCTGGTGGAACTCGCGGTCCGCCTTGTAGCGCCGCCGCACCTCCTCGAACGCCTTCTGCCCCTGCATGGTGTACAGCCGCCGGGTGAAGACGTTGCGCTCGCCGCCGTTGTAGCGATCCCACAATTCGGCGGCGGCGTCGTGGTCGATCATGCGGGCAATGTCCACCGACAGCGAGTCCAGCGACTCGATGGTGTGGCGGGCATTGCGATCTTCGCCCCGCTGCGGACGTTCCTCCTGGCGCGGCGGTTGCGTGAATGCCGGCCGCTCCTCGGCGCGCGGCGGGGCTTCCTCATCCCGCGACGCCCGCGTCAGGAGCTCCGAGAGCCAGCCGCCGCGGCCCTGGGCGGCCGGAGCGGCAGCGGGCGCGGGGGTGTTCGTGGGCGCACCGTTGATCGCCGCCGGCTGCACCGAAGGCGCCTCGACCCGGGTCCGGGTGGTGGCTGCGGCGGACAACGCCGCCGGGGCCATTTCGGCGCGTTGCGGCGCCGGCCGCATCGGCTCGGAGCGAACCGGCTCGGCGCGAACCGACTCGGCTCGCATCGATTCGGCCCGGCTTCCGCCCGCCGGTACGGTGTCGAGGTTGCGGCCGTGGCGCGCGACGATGCGGTTGAGCTCGGCGAGCGCCTCCATCTGGTCGACGATTACGCGCCGCATCTGCGCGGTGCTCTCCGCAGTCTCCTCCGGCAGTTCCAGCACGCCGCGGCGCAGCTCCTGGCGCGTGCTCTCGAGCTCCTGCTGCATTTCCGCCGACATCGCCCGCATCGTCTTCATCACGTCCGAGAAGCGGTCCGTGGCCTGCGCCAGCATCTGGTGAGCCTCGGTCGTGGTCTCCTGGAACAGGCCTTTGCTGTTGGCGGCGACCTGCTCATACACGGTGCGCAGCGACTCGAGGGTGCGCTGGCTCTGCTCCTCCGTGGAGGAGCGGATGGTGTCGTGCTGCGCAGCGATCGAGCGCGTGCCCTCCGAGGTCGCCTCGGCCACCAGCCGGGCGATGTCGCGGGCGCGGTCCTCGGCGACGTGCAGCGATTCCTCGAGCATTCCGGAGAACCGCTTCAACCGCGTATCGAGATCCTCGGTACGCTCGTTGAGCATGTTGATCAGCCCTTCGATGTTCGAATGGCGGTCGGTGATCGCGGCAAGACTGTCCTTGTTGCTCGTTTCGAGCATGCCGACGGTCTCGGTGAGCGAACGCCCGTGGCCGTCGAACTGGGTCGCGAGGTCTCCGAGGTCCGCCAGCACCTTCGAGGTGAGGCCGTAGAACGAGCTGATGTGCTCGTCCATCTTGCCCGAGGTCGAGTTGGCGCGCTCGAGCAGGTCCCCGATGGTGGAGACGAACTCGGCGACGCGCGCCGACAGGATGTGCTCGATCGAGCCGAGGTTGGTCTGGGCGCCGCCCAGCACCTCCTGCAGCAGGCCGTTGGCCTCGCGCAGCCGCTCGAGCAGCGTCGTGGTGTCGGAACGCACTGTGCCATGGGTCGAGAGCAGCTCCGACACCGTGGCGACGGCGGTCTCCTTCGATTCCGCGACCGCGCGGGCGGTCGAGTCCTGAAGCTGCCGCATGGTTTGCGACACCGAATGCTCCGCCTCGGCGAGCGAGCCGGTGGTGGTGTGCTGCAACTCGCGCAGCGTCTGCGACACCGTCTGGGTCGCCTGGGTGAGCGAGCCGCTCGTGGTGTCCTGCAGTTCCTTGAGGCTGCGGTTGACGATCGAGGTCGCCGTCGAGCTGGCCTCGTTGATGATGCGGGCAAGCTCGGTGCTGTTGTCCATCATCGTCTGGCCGAACGCGAACGCCTTGGTGTCGATCGCCTTCACGGCATTTTCCGCCGCCCGCTCGATCTCCGTGGAGAACTCGCCGCCCTTGGACGCGATGGCGGTGATGAGGCTGCTGCTCTTGTCGTCGAGCAGGCGAGTGAGCTCGATCGAGTTCTGCCGCATGGCGGCGGAGACCTCGTCGGCCTTGCCGACGAAGCTGTTGCTCACCTCGGTGCTCACGCCCAGCAGGCTGCGTTCGACGTCGGCGGCATTCTGCTTGAGCGCCGCCATGGTGCTGCCCGACAGGGTCGTCAGGCTGCGCTCGACATCGGAGGAGGCCGCCCGCAGCGCTTCTGCGGTCGAGCTGGACAGCTCGATCAGGGCGCGGCTGGCGTCGGTCGTGTTGGTCTTGAGGTTGCCGGCGATGTCGGCCGCGCGCGCCAGCAGCAGGTCGGCCGCGGTCCGGCTCCTGACCTCGATGTCGCCGGCGATGGCGCCGATCCGGGTGGCCAGGAATTCGGTGGCGGCCGTGGTGCGGGCCTCGATCTCCTGGGTTGCTCCGTAGACCCGCTCGGTGAGTGCGTTGCTCGCCTCGGCGGCGTGGGTCCCGATGTGCTGGGTCACGCCGGCGATGCGCTGGGACACCTCCTCGCCGGCACTCGCGGCCCGCGTTTCGATGTCCTGGGCGGCGCCGCCGAGCCGGTTGACCGCAAGCTCGGTCGCGGCATGGGCGCGGGTCTCGATGTCCTGGGACGCCTTGCCGATCGCGAGCGCGGCCGCCTCCGCCGCGGCGTTGGCGCGGGCGCCGATCTCGCTGGAGACGCGGTCGATCCGGATGATGGCCGAACTCGGTCGCCGCCTGGGTTCGCGACTCGACCTCCTGGGTCAGCCTGGAAATCCGGTCGACGGCGTATTCCGCCGACGCCTGGGTCCGTGTTTCGATCGCCTGGGTCGCCCCGCCGATCTTGCCGACGGCCGCTTCGGCCGCAGCGCCGGCGCGGGCCTCGATGTCCTGGGTGACTTTGTAGATCTTGCCCGCTGCGGCATCCGCCGCCGCGATGGTGCGCAGCTCGATTTCCTGGGTCACCCCGCCGATCTTGCCGACGGCCGCCTCGGCCGCGGCGCCGGTGCGAGCCTCGATGTCCTGGGTGACTTTGTAGATCTTGCCCGCTGCGGCGTCCGCCGCCGCGATGGTGCGCAGCTCGATTTCCTGGGTCACCCCGCTGATCTTGCTGACGGCCGTCTCGGCCGCGGCACTGGCGCGGGCCTCGATGTCCTGGGTCACCTTGCCGATCTTGCCTGCGGCCGCGTCCGCCGCAGCGCTGGTGCGCAGCTCGATCTCCTCGACGACGGCGCCCATCACGCCCACCGCCGATTGGGCGGCGGCATGGGTGCGAGCTTCGATATCGTGGGTGACCTTGTTGATCTTGCCGGCGGCGGCATCCGCGGCCGACGTGGTGCGCAGCTCGATGTCTTCGACGATCCGGCCCATCATGCCCACCGCGGATTCCGCGGCGGCATTGGTGCGCACCTCGATGTCCTGGGTGACCTTGCCGATCCTGCCGACCGCCGCGTCGGCGGCGCCGTGGGTGCGGGCTTCGATGTCCTGGGTGACCTTGCCGATCTTGCCGACGACGGCGTCGGCCGCGGCGTGGGCCCGCAACTCGACCTCCTCGGTGATCTTGCCGATCTTGCCGACCGCCGCCTCTGCGGCGCCGGCGGCGCGCGCCTCGAGCTCCTGGGCGGACTGGCCGATCCGGGTCGCCGCGAACTCGGCGGCGGCATGGGTCCGGGCCTCGACTTCGCCGACCGTCTTGTCGATCTTGCCGCTCGCAAAGGCCGCGGCGGCGCTGGTGCGCGTCTCGATCTCGTGGGACACGCTGCCGATCCGGCTCGCCAGGAACTCGGTCGCCTTGGTGGTGCGGGACTCGATCTCCTGGGCGACGCTGCCGATCCGGCTCAGCAGGATCTCCGCCGCCTTGGCGGTGCGGCCCTCGACGTCCTGGGAGACGCCGCCGACTTGCGCAAGCAGCGATTCGGTGGCCGAGGCGGTGCGCGCCTCGACGTCGCGGGTCGCGCTCTCGGCCCGGGTGACCAGGAACTCGGTCGCCGTGGCGGTGCGCTTTTCCAGGTGATCGGCGGCGGCGGTGGCGCGGCCGACCAGCAGTTGCTCGAACTTGGAGATGCGGCTGTCGAGGTTGTTCGCGACCTCGTGAGCGCGCGCCGCGAGCGCGGTGTCCGCAGCGCCGACCTTGGAGATCAGCGTGCCGGTGAGCGTATCGGCGCGACTCGAGATCGCGGTCGTGATGTCGCCGATCCGGCCTTCGATCGCGACCACGACCTCCTGGCCGCTTTCCGCCACCATCCGTGCGATGTCGGAGATGTGGGTCTGGAAGTTCTCGTCGAGGCTCTGCGAGCGGGTGTCCATGACCTCCTGGAACCGCGCCAGCCGCTGGTCGATCGAGGTGGTGATCTCCAGCGCCTTGGTGGAGACCTTCTCGTCGAACCCGTCGAGATAGTTCTTCATCAGGTCGTGGATGTCGGTGGTGCGCTGGCTCAGATTCTCGACCAGCTCGCCGCCGTGGGTCTTCACGGTGCGGTCGAACTCGGCGATGTGCCGGGTGATGAGGTTGCCCAGCGTCGTGGAGTCGCGGCCGATCCGCTCCGCGAGCTCGGCGCCGTTATGGGTGAACATCTCCTCGAAGGTCTGCAGACGCTGCGCCAGCATGTCGCGCATCATGTCGCTGCGCGAGGTGATGGAAACGGCGAGCTTCTCGGCGTTGTCGCCGAAATTCTGCGACACGAACTCGCTGCGCGCGCCGATGTTCTCGCTGATCTTGTGGCCGGCCTCCTCGAGCTTGGAGACCATGTCGCTGCCGCGAAGGCTAAGGTCGAGGACGATCGATTCGCCCGTCGAACGCAGCGAATTGTTGACCTCCTCGGCGCGCATCGCGATCGTCTCGGCGAGCCGCCCGGTGGTGTCGATGATCTCGCGCGACACGCCTTCGGAGCGTTCCGCGATCGAATCGGTGAGCTCGCGCGTGCGATGCTCCACGGTCTCGAGCACCGACGCGGTCTTCTCGGAGAAGCCGTTGACGACGCCGTCGAGCCCGCCGGCCAGCGACTGCTGTAGGTTGGTCGCGATCTGCAGGAACTGCTCGTTCAGGGCGTCGGACTTGAAGTTGAGGCTCGTGGTCAGCCGCTCGCTCGCGGTCTCGATCGCGCGCGTGGTGTCGTCGCTGGTCCGCTCCAGCCGCTCGAGCAGGTCGGTGCCCCGCTCGCCCAGCTGCTCGATCATGGTATCGCCGGCGGTGCCGAGCGCGACGGTGATCTGCTCGCCCTTCTCGGCGAGGGAACGGGTGATGCGCTGGGCCGCCTCGTTGACGCGCTCGGCGATGAGCTCGCTCACCGTCGTGATGTCATGGGAGAGATCGAGGTGGACGTTGGTGATGGCGTTGCGGACCTGCTCGGCCTGGCCGACCAGGGTTTCGCGCTGCTGGGCGAGGCCGTCGAGCAGGTTGCGGATGCGCAGCTCGTTGTCGTTGTAGGCGCGCTCCAGCGCCGCCACCTCGTTGTTGACCAGCGACTTCGAGTTCGCCGGCGCGCGCCAGCGCGCGCTCGACGCCGTCGCCCATCGCCGCGACCTCGCGCCGGATCGCCTGGCCGACGGAGACGATCGAATTCGCGCGCCATGGTGTCCGGCTCGGCGAAGCGCAGCGTCGTCTCGGCCATCGAATGGGCGATCAGCCGCAGTTCCTGCGAGCGCGCCAGCATGTTGGCGAGCGCATAGAAGAAGATGATCGGCGCGAACAAGGCGCCGAGGATGCCGAAGAACGTCGGCACCGCGGTGAACATGTCGCCGAACAGGGCGCGCAGCGTGCCGCCGAAACCGATCATCAGTCCGAGTGCGGAGATCACCCAGACGACCGTGAACAGCGTCGCGATGTAGAAGGTCGTGCTGCGCGGCGAGCGCTGCAGCGACTGCAGGATCTGCCCGATCGATTCCTGATCGTCGTTGGCGGCCTGGACGCTCTCGTCTTCGTCCGGCGGCGGCGGCGCGAGCATCGGCGGCTCGAACGGCGCATCGCGGCCCATCGGCGTGACGCGCGGACCGCGCTTGCGGTGGTCGCTCGAGGCCTCGGCGGCGGTCGCGATCGTCGCTTCGATCGGCGGATCCAGATCGGCATCGCGGACGTTGAGCGCGTCCTGGATCGCCGAAAGTGCCACCTCGGTCGGGTCCTTGCTCTTCTTCGGGTAGATTGCCATGTCGCTCCGCCTCACAAACCACGCCACCCGGGAGGCTGAGAGCGCACGTCAAACGTGCCCGCGCCTCGCAGTGCGATGTTTCAACTGTTTCCGTTCGAGGTGGAATTGCCGCTTAGGTAGCCCACCCCCATCACAAAGCCCCTTACCATTCTACGAAGGCCCGACGCTAAGCAAACCGAATAATAACCTCTTTTTAATCATCGTTAACAACTGTTAAGATGTAGCTCTACAATTGACACACATTCGCCGCTATCTGGAACCTCGCCCTAAGCGAAGGCGCGCCGTGCCTGCACATGATCCCGATCACGAGATTGCGGCGGCGCTGCGGCCAACCGAGCCGCAAAGACGCTATCTCGAACGCGGTTTGACCCAACCGGGCGGAAAACTGCCGCTTTTCGACAGCGAGGGCCGCGAGGTTCCCGTCCGCACCGTTCAGGCGTGCCTGGCCCACGGCTGGGCAGAACCGTGGGTCAGCAACCCGATCCGGCCGGAGTGGCTGGTGTGCAGGCTCAGCGCCAAGGGCTACGCCGTGCTCGGCCACCCGTCGGGCGAACCCGGTGCGGCACGCGGCCGCCCCGCCCCCCGACACGACGGCTCCGACGACGGCGCCCCAGACGACGAGGTCCGGTGAGGCGCGGCAGGAGCGTCGGCGCGAACCTGAAAGCGAACGCGGGGCACCGAGGGCGACCGGTTAACCAAGAAGGCTGAAGGGTGCGCGGGGTGCGACATCATTGCCCTCTCTTTTACCGGATTTTGCCGAGTGCGCGACACGATCAACGGCCACTATCGTGAGCATGGCCAAGTTGTCGACCAAGCGCATCCCGACGTCCCCACCGATCGCCGCGGCGGCCCGCCCGCCGGCCGCGCGGCCGGCCATCGACCTCGATCATCTCTCGCACATGACGTTCGGCGAACGCGACCTCGAGATCGAGGTGCTGCGGCTGTTCGAGCGTCAGGCGGAGCTTCTCCTCGCCCGCATGCGCGAGGTCGGCCCCGAAGGGGTGGCGACGCTGGCGCACACCTTGCTGGGATCGGCCAAGGGCATCGGCGCCTGGCGGGTGGCGGAAGCGGCCGAGGCCGCCGAACGCGCCGTCGAGCGGCACGCCCCGCTCGATCCCGCCATGGCGGGGCTCGCCGCCTCGGTGGACGAGGCCCGTCGCGCGATCGCCGGCTTGCTCGAAACCTCGCCCAGCCACTAACGCCGATTTCCGTCACGGTCGCTCACAGGCGCGGAGCCGAACGCCGCGTCGCTCTGGCGCAGCCCGATGCGAGCGGTTATAGGAATTTCGCCCCGGCCGTTCCGGCTGCGGCGTTTCCCGGGCACGGAGCGAATGGTCAGTATCACCTTTATCGATCACGCGGGTTCGTCACGCACGGTGGAGGCCGAGCCCGGATCGACCGTCATGGAGACGGCGATCAAGCACGGCATCCCCGGGATCGAGGCCGAATGCGGCGGCGCGTGCGCCTGCGCAACCTGTCATGTCTATGTCGACGAGGCATGGCGCGAGGCGACCGGCGCTCCGGCGCCGATGGAAGAGGACATGCTGGACTTCGGCTACGACGTGCGTCCGAACTCGCGGCTGTCGTGCCAGATCAAGGTCACGGCGGCCCTCGACGGCCTCGTGGTGCGTACGCCGGAGCGCCAGGCCTGATCACGCGGCGGCGCGCTCGCATCCGCGGTCGCGCCGACCGGCCGCCCACTGCATTCTGGACGGAAGGAACCGAAAAGCGCAGCATTCCCACCGCTGCGACCCACGTTGCGTTCAGGGAGGCAGGCGGCGCATTGATGCCGCGCCGGGAGCGCCCGATCCCGCGGTGCCGCTGTCGATCCCCACCCGCGTTTTCTCTGCTACACTTTCGCTGATACGGCCGTGGCCGGAGACATGCTCCGCGCGCGTCCGTCACATCGGTCCGGAACGGACGATCAAGGCGCACAAGACGCCTGCATCCAAGGGAGACGATATGAGATCTGGAATCCGAAGCGATCGACCGATCGGGCAGGTGGCCGGCAATGGCCTGCTCGACCGCCGTGCCCTGCTCGGGCGGGGCGTCATGCTCGCCGGCGCCATGGGCGCGGGCGGCGCCGGCGCGGTGACGGGGGCCGCGGCCGAGCCGCTGGCGGAGGCGCCGTGGAGCCTCGAAGTCGGCGACGCGATCCCGCCCTACCAGACGCCCTCGAAGTTCGAGAAGGCGGTGGTGCGCACGGTCGACAATCCCAAGAACGACCCGCGCAACTCGCGCGCCCGCACGCCGCATCACCTGCTCAAGGGCATCATCACGCCCAACGGCCTGCACTTCACCATCTGCCACGGCGGCGTGCCGGAGATCGACCCGGCCCAGCACAAGCTCGTCATCCACGGCATGGTCAAACAGCCCTTGGTGTTCACCCTCGAGGCGCTGGAGCGCTATCCGATGGTGTCGCGCATCGGCTTCGTCGAATGCGGCGGCAACAGCGCGCCGCTGTTCTCCAACGAGCCGATCCAGGCCGACGTGCAGGCACTGCACGGCCTCGCCTCGTGCTCGGAATGGAGCGGCGTCCTGCTCTCCACGCTGCTCGAGGAGGCCGGCGTCGACCCCAAGGCGACGTGGATCGTCGCCGAGGGCGCGGACTCGCCCCATCTCACCCGCAGCGTGCCGCTCGCCAAGGTGAGGGATGACGCCATGGTCGCCATGTACCAGAACGGCGAGCGCATCCAGCCGGGGCAGGGCTACCCGATGCGGCTCTGGCTGCCGGGCTACGAAGGCAACATGAACGTCAAATACCTGCGCCGCGTGCAGCTCACCGATCAGCCGGGCCTCACCTATTACGAGGCGCGGACCTATTCGCAGATCCTGCCCAACGGCAAGGCGTACCGCTTCTACTTCCTGCAGGAGGTGAAGTCGTTCATCACCAGCCCGTCGCCGGGCCTGCAGCTCAAGGAGCCGGGCGTCTACGAGATCTCCGGCATCGCCTATGCCGGCACCGGCCGCATCGCCAAGGTGCTGGTCTCGGCTGACGGCGGCAGGAGCTGGGCCGAGTCGGCGTTGCAGGAGCCGCGGCTGCCCAAGGCGTTCACCCGCTTCCGCATGCCGTGGCGGTGGGATGGGGGACCCGCGATCCTGCAGAGCCGCGCCTTCGACGAGGCCGGCAACATGCAGCCGACCCGGGAGCAGTTCGTCGCGCTGCGCGGCCAGACCAGCAAGCCGCCCTCGGTGCTCGGCTTCCCCAGTCAGCACTACAACGCCATCACCAGTTGGGCGGTCGACGGCAAGGGAGCGGTCAGCCATGTTTACGCGTAAGTTCGTCGCCGTCGCCGCGGGGGCCCTGACGATCGGAGTTCTCGCGTCCGCATCTGCGGGCGCCGACGGGCCCGGTCTCGGCAAGCCGATCAGCCCGTCCGACCTCGCGGGCTGGGACATCACCATTTTGCCGGACGGCTCCAACCTGCCGCCCGGCAGCGGCAAGGCGGCGGACGGCGCCAAGGTCTTCGCCGAAAAATGCGCGGCGTGCCACGGCGACAGCGGCAAGGGCGGCATCGCCGGGCAACTCGTCGGCGGCCCGCCGCGGGCGAGCCTCGACGGCGGCAAGACCATCGCCAATTTCTGGCCCGCCGCCACCACGCTGTTCGACTACGTCCGGCGCGCGATGCCCTTCAACGCGCCGCGCTCGCTCAGCAACGAGGAGGTCTACGCACTCACCGCCTATCTCCTCGCCGCCAACAAGCTGATCGGCGAGGGGGAGGAGATCGACGCCAAGACGCTGCCCAAGGTCCAGATGCCGAACCGGGACAATTTCATCATCCGCTTCCCGGATCGGATTTGACGATATTCGACTTCTGGTGGCCGAGAGCCACATTTGTTGATCGAAATGTCGCCCTGCCTGTCCGAATCGGACGCCGTGCGTTCCGCGGACCCTCGCGAACGGGCAGTCAGGGCGCATCCCGCGACATTACTCCTGATCTGCGCCGAACAGGGGGCCTTCCGGTCGCCTCGTGCACCACGTCAGGACTTTACAAGACCTTCCCGAAATCGCGGCCGAACCGCGGGCCGAATATAGTGTGCTCCTGCTCGATGTGAGGCTGATCGAAGAGCTTGACGCCCATGTAGATCGTGATCTCTCGCGCGGTATCGGGAATGACGCTCGCCACCTGCTGCTCGGGGTTTCCGTCAGCGATCATCTTTTGATAAATGCCTCCCAGCAGGCCGACGAAGTGGAGACCAATGTCGTGCGCCTCCTGGGCGGAGAGGTTGGCTTGCAGTGGCAATCGCATGGCCGCAGCCGTTTGCGGCGTGGCCGCAAGGAAGAACACGTTCGCGGGATCCGCCGGATAGAACCGGCATGTCGCGCACAGGAAGTTGCGATATTCGCTGCGCCAGACTGTTTCCGGCAAAAGGAGAAAAGGTTTGACGCGAAAGCCTTTCTCCAAAGGGCGGTTTATCGTGTCGACGAAACGCTCCATGTTGCTCCGGTGGCGGGCATCCAGCGTCGCGAACGTGTCCTCCGTCTGCGCGATATTGCGGGGCATATCGGGGGATAACCCGAAGCTGCGCAGGAACTCTCCGGTCTTGCCTTCGAACACCTCCAGCGGAAACATGCGCGAGATACCGTCGCGGTCGGTCGGCGCCATCGCCGGCGCCGCATTCGACCGCCAGTTCGATGTCGTGATTTTCTGCGGCGGCAGGGGCCCGCGTCCGCGCTTGCCAAACTCCACCAAGGCGCACCTCCGGCATTCCCGCCCACGTTGCACCAGCAACACGCGCAGACCTTAAAGCCCGATTAAGGTCGGACGAGACGCTTCCGCCGCCTGCAGTCCGAAGCGAAATTCGTTGCATTGCGCCTTCGCGTCCGAACGGTCTGGATTGCGTGAGACGCCGCCGCTTGCGAAATGTTGAGGGGAACGTCGTTGAACCGCGGAGTATCTCCGCTCTCACCCCCGCCCCGGCGCCTTCGGCGCCGCGGCCCGGATGCGGGCGGCGTGGTCGGGCGCGAACGGGCGCGGCTTGCGGGTCGCCTTGTCGACCAGCACCAGCACGTTTTCCGCGGTGGCGACGCAGTGGCCGTCGACGAACAGCGCCTGGTCGAGCCCGATCGACGCGTTGCCGACCCGAGAGACCGCGGTGCCGATTTCGACCTCGCCCGGCCAGTGGATCTCGCCCAGGAAATCGATCGCGATCCGCGCCAGCACGAAGCTCGTGCCCGGGATGGTGAGGCCGTGCTCCTCACCGTAGAGGATGATCACGCGGCCGGACTCCAGGAAGGTCGAGAACACGGCATTGTTGACGTGGTTCTGGCGGTCGAGATCGCCGAACCGGATGGTCTCGACGGTCCGGTGCGGGAAATCCTCGGGACGCGGGACCGGTCGGCGGGCGGGCTTGGCTTCGTTCATGGGTGGCTCCTTCGCGGCGCCGTCCATACCCCAGATGCCGAAGAGTTGCAGGCCTTTCGGGCTTCCTGATGAGCAACAATGATGCGCAAAATTTGGGCCCCGCTCTGCCCGGCGCCGGGCTGCCTTGCAATTTGGCGGCAAAGGCGCTCTTTTCCCGCCGGCTTTCCCCGGCTACACCCCCTCAGCAACACGGCCGCAAGGACCATGACCGATCCCATCAAGACTGACGTGCTCATCATCGGCGCCGGACCGTGCGGACTGTTCGCCGTGTTCGAGCTCGGCCTCCTCGACATCAGGGCGCACCTCGTCGACATCCTCGACAAGGTCGGCGGGCAGTGCGCCGAGCTCTATCCGGAAAAGCCGATCTACGACATTCCCGCGATCCCGATGGTGTCCGGCAACGGGCTCGTCGAAGGGCTGATGAAGCAGATCGAGCCGTTCAAGCCGACCTTCCATCTCGGCGAGATGGTGGACAGCATCGAGCGGATCGGGGAGCCCCTGTTCCGCATCACTACCGACCTCGGCAAGGTGTTCGAGGCGAAGGTGATCGTGGTGGCCGCCGGCGGCGGCTCGTTCCAGCCGAAACGTCCGCCGGTGCCCGGCATCGAGGCCTACGAAGGGACCTCGGTGTTCTATGCCGTGCGCAAGATGGACCATTTCCGCGACAAGCGACTGTTGATCGTCGGCGGCGGCGACTCCGCGCTCGACTGGACACTCAACCTCGCGCCGGTGGCGCGGCGGGTGACCCTGATGCACCGCCGCGACCAGTTCCGCGCCTCACCCGACAGCGTCAACAAGATGCGGGCGATGGTGGCCGAGGGAAAGATGGACCTCGCGCTCGGCCAGGTCACCGGGCTCGAGGGCGAAGGCGGCGTGCTGCGCGCCGCCCATGCCAAGCCCGACAAGGGTGAGCCCTATCGCATCGAATGCGACGCCCTGCTGCCGTTCTTCGGCCTCACCATGAAGCTCGGCCCGGTCGCGAATTGGGGCCTGAATCTCGAGGGAGAGGTGATTCCGGTGGACACCGCGGCGTTCGAGACCAACGTCCCCGGCATCTTCGCCATCGGCGACATCAACACCTATCCGGGTAAGCTCAAGCTCATCCTGTCCGGCTTCCACGAAGGCGCGCTGATGGCGCAGAAAGCCTATCACTACGTCTATCCGGACAAGCGCCTGGTGTTCCAGTACACGACCTCCTCGACCAGCCTGCAGAAAAAACTCGGAGTGGTGTGATCCACTTGCGGCGTTCGTTGCGGGCTGCGACGCCTCCCGGAATAGCGCTTACGCGTCCATCGGAGAGCAGATCTCGACAAGGAAGCCGTTGTTGTCCCGCACATAGCCGACGGTTTGGCCCCATGGCTTTTCGATTGGCTCTGCATAGCCAATGGCGCCGGCAGCGAGAGCTTTGCGGTAGGCAGCTCTCACGTCCTCGGTCACCAGGCCGACCTCCGCTCCGGCGGGGGTCTCGTCCGGCCGATTGCGACGCGCCTTCACCCCATTGAGTTCGATCAGAGATTCGGAAGCGAAGGCGAGCGCGGTGCTGCCGGTCTCCATCTCGCCATAGGTATTGCTTTCGTGCAGGAAGCGGCGCGAGAGGCCGAACGCACGCTCATAAAACGCAAGCGTCGCCGGCACGTCCGGCACATAAAGTATGAGGTAGCCCAGCCGCATCACGTCACTCCGATGTTCCTATTTTGTTCTATACATCGTGCCTCGGAAGAAAGCAACGGCAGGAAGCGGGGATGTCATCGCGCGGCTTCGCGGCGCGACAGGCGCTTGACCAGGAACTCCACCAGCGCTTCGACCCGGGCCGGGCGTGGCCCGGCGGAGGGCGTGAGGAGATAGAGGCCGCCGAGCTCCAGCGACCAGTCCGGCAACACCGGCTCGAGCGCGCCGGCGGCGAGCGCGTCGCGGACGAAGAAATCCGGCAGCACCGCGATGCCCAAGCCCGCCAGGACGGCCGGCAGGATCGCGTCGCCATTGTTCGCACGTAGCGGGCCGGACGGCCGCACCGAGACCTGCTCGCCGCCTCGGCCGGTGAATCGCCAGACATCCGGGGTCGGCAGGTAGGCGTAGCCGAAGCAGGCGTGGGTTTCGAGGTCGCGGGGGTGCACGGGCCGGCCGTGGCGCCCGAGGTAGGCCGGCGCCGCCACGGTGAAACGGGCGACCGCACAGAGCCGCCGGGCGATCAGCGAAGAGTCCATGAGGGTGGCGATGCGCAGTGCCAGGTCGAAGCCTTCGCCGATGAGGTCGACCACGGCGTCGCTCAGGTGAAGGTCGATCGCGACCTCGGGGAAGGTGGCGAGGAAGTCCGGCAGAATCGGCGCGATCTGGGTCACCCCGAACGACATCGGCACCGCGAGCCGCACCACGCCGCGCGGGGTCGCCGATTGCGTCAGTGCCTCGCTCTCCGCCGCCTCGCCCTCGGCGAGGATGCGCGCCGCCCGTTCCGCCAGCATGCGTCCGGCATCGGTGAGGGCGAACCGGCGCGAGGTGCGGTTGAACAGCCGCGCGCCCAGCCGGCGCTCGACCCGGCTGACGGCCTTGGAGACGGTCGCCTTGGAGAGCCCGAGCGCGGCCGCCGCGCCGGCAAAGGAGCGGGTCTCCGCCACCGTGGCGAAGATCGCGAGGCCTTCGAGGTCAGGTAGCTTCGACATGCAAATTCTTGAAACGATGAGTTTCCATAGTTTCCGTTTATTCGCCGAAGCTGCCGCTTATATCGGTCTCATGCAAGCCGGCACCCGCCGGCGTCCCAAATTTCCGGAGAATCCCATGATCGAGCATCGACCGTTCAACGGCCTCGGCGCCGCCGACCACGGCTGGCTCAAGGCCAAGCATCATTTTTCCTTTGGCGGCTACGACAACCCGGCGCGGATGGGCCATGGCGCGCTGCGGGTGTGGAACGACGACGAGATCGCGCCCAATTCCGGCTTTCCGCCGCATCCCCATGCCAACATGGAGATCATCACCTATGTGCGCGAAGGTGCCATCACCCACCAGGACAGCCTGGGCAATACCGGCCGCACCGAAGCCGGCGACGTCCAGGTGATGAGCGCGGGAACCGGTATTCGTCACGCCGAATACAACGTGGAAAGCGAGCCGACCAAGATCTTCCAGATCTGGATCATGCCGACCGGCCGGGGCGGCGAGCCCGCCTGGGGCGCCAAGCCGTTCCCCAAGTCGGACCGCTCCGGGCGGCTGGTGACGCTCGCCAGCGGCTTCGCCTCGGACCGCGACACGCTGCCGATCCGGGCCGATGCCCGGGTGCTCGGGGCCACCCTGACGACCGGTGAGAGCGTCGCCTACGACCTCGGCGAGAACCGCAGCGTCTATCTGGTGCCGGCGACCGGCGCGGTCGAGGTCAACGGCGTGCGGGTCGGCGCGCGGGACGGTGCGGCGATCCGCGACGAGGCGGTGGTGAAGATCACCGCGCTCGAGGATTCCGAGATCGTGCTGGTCGACGCGGCGTGAACGTCACGGCGCAACGGCGTCACAACGTGACCGGGATGCGCGGTGAACCGCGCATCCCCTATCCTTGTCATCGCCCGGCTTGACCGGGCGATCCAGTAACCACCAACCTCGCAGAATGGACACCGACCGCAATTACTGGGTCTACATTCTCGCAAGCGACATCGGCGGCACCCTCTATGTCGGTGTGACCAGCAATCTTGTCCGCCGCGTTTACGAACATCGCACTGATACAATCGACGGATTCAGCCGCAGGTACACCATTCACCGACTGGTCCATTATGAACAATTCGATCAAATCGAATTTGCCATTCAACGCGAGAAGCGCTTGAAAAAATGGAATCGCGCGTGGAAGGTCGCCCTGATCGAAAAGGCAAATCCGAGTTGGACTGATCTTTATCCCGGTATTGCCAGTCCGTGAGCAGAGATCGCAATCGCGATGCGCGTGGTTACTGGATCGCCCGGTCAAGCCGGGCGATGACAGTCTGCGGTAGGTCACGTGCGCCCGTTTGAGGGTCGGGTTTCCGCAACATGCCACCGTGCAGATCGCAGGACGCCCTCTCACCGCGCCAGCGGCGGCAACGGCTGCGACTCGACGGGCGGGCTCGGCGGCGGCAGGTGCAGGGCGCGGCGCGCGCCTTCGAGGGCGGCGTCGGCCATGGCGGCGTGGCCCTCGGCGGTGGGGTGGATGGCGCCGCCATAGACCGCGGAGAGGATGCCCCAGGTGGCGTCGTGCAGGTTGCTCGGCTGGATCGCCGCGGAAACCCCCTCGGGAAACGTCATTGCCGCGAAATAGCTGTCATTGGCGGTCCGGATCCAGCGCGCCCGCGTCGCATAGGCGCGGAATTCGCTGACCGCGGCGCCGCAGGCGAGCGGCTGGGTCGCGCCGTCGACCAGACTGTCGTCGAAGCTGGTGCCGTCGGCGAGAAAGCATTCCCGGTCGAACGGCGGATCGGTGTCGGCCAGGGCGCAGAAGCCGTGCTCGGCAAACTGCGCCTGATGCGCGTCGACGAAGGTCATGCTTTCGGACGGCGCCGCGCAGGCGCCGGTCGTCTTGCAACTCGCGATGTCCTTGAGCGCGGGGAGGAACCGGTTCTGCACGAAGCGGCTGGCGCGCGCGAGCCGGTCGGGGGCGATGCTGAAAGTCGGGTTGATGTCGAAGCCGCCGCGGCCGCCCGGACACGGGGTGCCGCCGGGGCCGAGGGCGGGATTGCCGTAGGACACGTAGACGATGCGCTCGAATGCGTCGTCGACCAGCGGCCGCAGCGCGGCACGCAGCCTGGCGAAGTCGCCCGGGAGCTTCTTCTCCAGGATCGCCCGCGACGTCTCCACGGTGGAGATGATGCCGGCGCTGCTGAACACCCGCCGTTCGCCGGGCGAATCGATGATGATGTCCGCGACCAGACCCGGAAAGCTGATGTCGTTGGCGCCGATGGTGAGGAACACGAGGTCGAGGCTGCGTCCGGGCTGGATTCGCTGGGCCCGCGCGAGAAGGTCGCGCAGCTGTGTCACCTGGGCGGGCGCATTGCGCGGGCACGGCACGCTGCCGCACATCAGCTCGCGCGAGCGCTGGCCTTTGAGCAGGCCGACATCGATGGTGGCGCCGGTGCAGGCGAGCGGCAGGAAGGTCACCGCCAGGTGCGGGCTTTCGACGGCGAGCGCGAGCGCCGCGCGCAGCTGATGGCCGTAGAGCGAACGGTGGCAGGCGCCCCCCATCCACCGCGCCGACAGCAGTGCCCAGTTGTCCCGGTCGTTCGGCGAGCTGCCGGAATCGCAGGCGCGGTCGCCCTTGAAGCCGACGCGGCCCGGGCGGAAGTATTCGGTCTGGCTCGCCGCGTCGAAGCGGCGAAAGCAGAAGCCTTCGTCGGAGAGCGTCACCGGGCGGTCGGGATTGCCGTCGCCGGACGCGACGGAATCGCCGAGGCCGGCGATCAGGAGGTCGCGCACCGCGATCTCCTCGGTGGCGCGGCGGACCGGCTCGCCGGGCAGGGAGATGTCGACGATCGCCGTGGTGGTGCGGCCGGCGCGCGGACGGAAGGTCACCGGCGCGCTGCAAGCGGCCGCGATCACGCGCGGCCGCGCGTCGGCGTCGTCGGCGAAGCTCCAGCTGCAGGAGGCGCCGGTCGCGATCTCTCCGGTGGCCCTGACCTCGACAGGATGGTCCGCCGGCGCGAGATAGTTCTCCTGCACGCCGTCGCGGGTGCAAATCTCGGTCACCTGCCCGATGGCGTCGAGGCACAGGCGCACCACCATGTCGCGGGCCCAGCCGCGGCCCTGCGTCGCCTCCGCGAGATCCTGCTCGGCCGCGAGCGCGCTGCGCCCGATTTCGGCGTCGACGTGGCGACGGAAATCGCGCTCGTCGCGGAACAGGCGAAACCGGTTCTTCACCTCCCAGGTGATGACGACGCCGGTGGCGGGCTGCGCAGCGACGGCCGGCGGCTCATTAGGCGCCGGCGCCGATTGCGGCGCCGGTCCTGCTTCTTGGGCGAGGACCGTGCCCGGAAGCCCGGCTATCGCGACAAGGATCGCGCAGGCGGCGCCCCGCGCGGCGCGTAACGGTCGAAGGGTTCGGAACGACATCGCTGTGGGGTGCATCGCTACGCCTGATGGGACGTCCCATCGGATGAATTGGCCAAGGCCGAGTGTCGAGCGCAGGCGCGGCAATATCAGGGCAGGCGGGTGACAAGACGATCACGGCGGCGGCATCGTGACCGCGTCATATCAGCTCTGCGCCGGCGCCGGGCTCAACCCAGGTGGCCGAGGCTGCGCAACGCAAGATAGAGGCCAATCAACAGCAGTCCGATGCCGAAGATGCGCACGAACGCCGCCGGGCTGACCCGAACCCGCACCCATTGCCCGGCGGCGACCCCGAGCGTGGCGGGCGCGAGTGCCAGCGCCGAGGCGCCGAGCAGGGCGAGCGGAAGGGCGCCCTCGCGGGCGAGCGCGATCCCCAGCGCCGTCGCCGAGGTGAGGAACGCCAGCCCCAGCGCCTGGATGAGGTCGTCGCGCTGCAGCCCCAAGGACTGCAGGTACGGCACCAGCGGCAAGACGAAAACGCCGGTGATGATCGCGACGAATCCGGTGACGGCGCCGACCACCGGCCCGAGCCACCACTCCGCCCCGGGCGGCACGATGAGGCGGGGCGAGAACAACGACAGGAGCGCATAGGCGATCAGCATGAGGCCGAGCGCCAGGGTGGCGCGTCCGGAGGTGTCGCTGGCGAGGAAGCCGGCGCCCGGCAGGCTGCCGACGCAGATTCCGGCGAGCATCGGCCAGAACCGCCGCAGCAGGGCGACCAGCCGCTTGCCGGCCAACGCCTGCCACACATTGGTGCTGAAATTCGGCACCAGCAGCAATCCTGCGGCTTGCCCGGGCGCCATCATCATCGTGAGGAGGCCGGTGGCGATCGTCGGCAAGCCGAGACCCATGAACCCCTTGACGAAACCCGCCAGCAGGAAGGCCGCAAAAGCAAGCAGCAAAAGAGTGGGCGGAACTCCGAGCACGGCGACGTTTCCTCGCGGGTTGCAGCGTGCCGTTCGATCACAGCCGGGCGTCGCGGACAAGCGCCGGGATGCGCCGATGGTACGGAAAACGCCGAACCGTCGATCGCCGGACGCTGCGTTCACGATAGCTGCACGTCGTGGCCGGGCTTGTCCCGGCCATCCCGCTTAGGGAGGCACCGCCGTGCCTTATGATCGGGGTCGCCGGGACAAGCCCGGCGATGACGCCCGCGTTGAGCATGACGACTTTGCCAAAGCTGCTACAAACAGGGGATCAAAGGTCGCTCGAGCGAGCGCCAGTGCCAGTGCCAGTGCCAGTGCCAGGCGTTCACGAGAGCTGCATGTCGTGGCCGGGCTTGTCCCGGCCATCCCGCTTAGGGAGGCACCGCCGTGCCTTATGATCGGGGTCGCCGGGACAAGCCCGGCGATGACGCCCGCGTCGAGCATGACGACTTTGCCAAAGCTGCTACAAGCAGGGGATCAAAGGTCGCTCGAGCGCGCGCCAGCGCCAGTGCCAGCGCGAGCACAACGACGCCAGGGAGAAAACGTCACGTGGCCAGAGTGAAGATGATCGCGCCGGATGCGGCGCAGGGCGAGACCAGGCGGGTCTATGACCGGGTCTTGAAGCAGTGGGGCAAGATCAGCAATTTCTCCCGCGTGCTGGGCCATCAGCCGGCCGCGCTGGAAGGCTGGGCGCTGCCCAACGATGCCATCCGCCTCGCCAATGTGAGGGTCGATCCCGAATACGTGAAGATCCAGCAACTCGTCATCATCAAGACGTCGGCGCTCAACGGCAGCGCCTATTGCACGTCCCACAACGTCCCGCTCGGCAAGAAGCTCGGCTTCACCGACGAGCAGGTGCGCGCCGCCCAGGGCAGCGGCTACATGGACAGCCCGCTGTTCGACGCCCGCCAGAAAGCGGCGCTACGGTGGGCCGAAGCGGTCACCAACATGACCGCCCGCGACGACGATGCCGCCTTTGCGGCGATGAAGGAGCACTTCACGGAGAAGCAGATCGTCGAACTCACCGTGTTCTGCGGCATGTGGAATTATTCCAACCGGCTGTGCGAGGCGCTGCACATCGACCTCGAGCAGCCCGAGCAGCGCATCGATTTCCAGGAGAAGTAACGGCGAAGCGGTGTCGCGAAACCGCGGAATTCGGTCGCGCCGAACGCCTCGACGCGCCGGCTGAGCTACTTCTTCAGCCCCGCGGCCCTCGCGGCCTCGTTCCATTTGGCGGCATCGACGACGAGGAAGCGCGCGAATTCCTCGGGGCCGCCGTTGAGCGCTTCGAAGCCCTGGTTGCGCAGCGCGGTCGCCGCTTCGTTCGAGCCCATCGCTTCCGCCGTCGCGCGCGCGAGCTTGTCGATGATGGGGCGCGGCGTGCCGAGCGGCGCCATCAGGCCGAACCAGATTCCGGTGTCGAAGTCGGGCATGCCGGCTTCCGCCATGGTCGGAACGTCGGGCGCGAGGGTCAGGCGCTTGGGTGAGGCGGCGGCAAGTGCGACGAGCTTGCCGGCCTCGACTTGCGGGATCACCGTCGACGCCGGCGAGAACATCACCGAGGTGCGCCCCGCGATGAGGTCGGTCACGGCCTGCGGACTGCCCTGGTAGGGCACCTGGATCATCTTCACGCCGGCGCGGACGTCGAACAGCTCGGCGGCGAGATGGGGCGCGGTGCCCGGGCCGGTCGAGGCGTAGAGCAGTGTGCCCTGCTTCGCCTTGGCGAGCGAGATCAGCTCCTGGACCGACTTCACCCCGGTCTGCGGATTCACCACCAGCATGACCGGCGCCTCCGAGACGAGTGCGATCGGGGCGAAATCCTTGGCGAGGTCGATGGTTGGATTGGGGGCGATCGCCTGGTTGGTCACGGTGGCCGACGAGCCGATGAACAGCGTGTAGCCGTCCTTCGGGGCGCGCGCAGCGGCTTCGGCGGCGATGATGGTGCCGCCGCCCGGCTTGTCCTCGACGATGAACTGCTGGCCCAGGACCTGTCCCAGGCGGCTGGCGACGAGCCGCGCCGTGAGGTCGGCGGCGGCGCCGGCGTTGAAGCCCACCAGGATGTGCACCGGCCGGGAGGGGTAGTCCTGGGCCCGCGCCGCAGCGGTGAGCAGCACGGGCAGCAGAAACGAAAGGACGATGGTGCGGCGGCGCAGCGGCTTTGTCATCGACACGTCGGTGGCCCTTCTCGAAACGGTGTTGCGCGCGCGGCCGCGGGATACTCGACCGGGTTACGGCCGGGGAATATATCAGTCGGGCGGCTGCGTTGGCGACCGCGCCCGGTCCTGCATCCCAGGTTCGCGGCGATCGCCGCCGGCCGCGCCGAGGAAAGCCGATGTTCGTCACGTTTTTCCATGAACTGAAATCCGCCGGCGTGCCCGTCACGCTGCGCGAATATCTCACATTGATGGAGGCCATGGAGGGCGACCTGGCGTCGCGTCGGGTCGAGGAGTTCTACTACCTCTCCCGCGCCGCGCTGGTGAAGGACGAGCGCAACCTCGACAAGTTCGATCGCGTGTTCGGTCACGTCTTCAAGGGCCTCGAGATGCTCTCGGAGGCCACCCCGGAGATCCCGGCGGAATGGCTCGAGAAGCTCACCGAGAAGTATCTCACCGAGGAAGAGAAGCAGGCGATCGAGGCGCTGGGCGGCTTCGACAAGCTGATGGAAACCCTGCGCCAGCGGCTCGCGGAGCAGAAGGGGCGCCACCAGGGCGGCAGCAAGTGGATCGGCACCGGCGGCACCTCGCCGTTCGGCGCCTATGGCTACAACCCCGAAGGCGTCCGCATCGGGCAGGACACCAACCGCAACTTCCGGGCCGTGAAGGTGTGGGACAAGCGCGAGTTTCGCGATCTCGACGGCAACGTCGAGATCGGCACCCGCAACATCAAGGTGGCGCTGCGCCGGCTGCGCAAGTTCGCCCGCGCCGGCGCGCCCGAGGAGCTCGACCTCGACGCGACCATCAAGGACACCGCCCGCAAGGGCTACCTCGACATCCACATGCGGCCCGAGCGCCACAACGCGGTGAAGGTGCTCATCTTCTTCGACGTCGGCGGCTCGATGGACTGGCACGTCAAGCTCACCGAGGAGCTGTTCTCGGCGGTGCGCACCGAGTTCAAGCACATGGAGCATTACTACTTCCACAACTGCCTCTACGAACGGGTGTGGAAGGATAACCGCCGACGTCACGACCAGCCGACGCCGACCTGGGACGTGCTGCACACCTATCCCCACGACTACAAGGTGATCTTCGTCGGCGATGCCTCCATGAGCCCCTACGAGATCGTGATGCCCGGCGGATCGGTGGAGCACGTCAATCCGGAGCCCGGCCAGACCTGGATCGAACGGGTCACCGGTACTTATCCCGCCTGCGTCTGGCTCAATCCGGTGCCGGAGACCCAGTGGGAGCATACCCAGTCGGTGCGCATGCTTCGTCAGTTGATGGCGAACCGGATGTTCCCGCTCACCATCGCCGGGCTCGACGAGGCGATGCGCGAACTCGCCAGATGACCGCCGGATAACGCGCGGGTCGCACGGTGCATGAATTACCGGGCGCCTGCAGCGGTGCGGCGCGACGCGCGTCCGCGCCCAGGCCCCTGATTCCGGTCCGGTTCCGGGTGTCCTGGGGACGTCTTGTCATCCATTTTGCATCGAGCTTGGATAGATCATGGGGCCAGTGAGTGCGAAACCGTCGCTCTCGTCGCAAAGGAAGCGCCATGGCGCCGATCGAAACCGCATGCGGCCGTTCCTACGTCGAAATCCGTCCGATGTCCTTCACCAAGGCCGACAAGGATCGGCTGGTGCAGAACTTCCCCGAGAAGATCTCGGTGTCGGTGTCCGGATTCGGCGGCCAGGAATTTCCGCTTCGCCCCTACATCAAGACCATCTTCGATCAGGTCCAGCCGCCGGCGGTGAAGGTCGTCGTCGCGGTGCGCGGAGAGCCGGATGACGTCGATACGATCGAGATCGACGACATCCAGTTCAAGGTGACGGGGACCACGTCGGGCACCTTCAAGGTCGGCGACGCCGAGATCACCTATTCGTTCGATGCCGACATTCTCCCGGGCGAAGTCCGGGTCGAGGCCTGCGAATGCGAGCATGGCGGACAAGGGCACCGGGCCAAACGCACCTTCACCTGTACCTGGGAGGTCGAGATCGCGATCGATCCCGGCATCGGCGGCGTCTACGAGGTCGAGGAGTTCGAGTTCACCGTGGTTTCGCCGTGCGTGTGCCACGACCACGAGTTCGATCTGGAACCTGAAGCCGACAAGTCCGCCGACGATCATGACGATGACGATGATCACGAGATGACGATGACGATGACGATGACGATGACGATGACGATGACGATGACGAAAAGGATGGTGACGACGATCACCACGGCAAGAAGAAAAAGCCCGGGAAAAAGAAAGCAAAGGGACGTGGCAAATAAACGTCCTGAGTGAACTCGCCGGTAAACGCCGGACCAGAGGCAGCGGGGTCGCGATCCGACGTCACCGCGCCCCGATTGACTCCGTTCCGACGTTACTCCGGTCCGACGTTACTCCGGTCCGACGTCACTCCGATCCGACGTCACTACGCCTCGCCAGCCAGCCGCTACCGCGTAGGCGCCGCGGGCTCAGCTTCGTGTCCCGAACCCGGCGCCGATCGCCGCGGTCGCCATGGCCAGCAGCGCGCCCACCAGGCTCGCGCCTACATGGGCGCCGGCTTCGGCGCCGACCGAGGCGCCGGCGGCATGGCCGATGACGGCGAGCTCGGCCACAATGGCGGTGCCGGCGATCCAGCGCAGCGACCGCAGCGGCCACCAATGGAGCATCATGAACCGGGTCAGCGCCGTCGCGATGTAGCCGACGATCAGTGCGACGAGCGCGACGCCCCACCACGCCAGCGCCGACTTGATCTGCGCCGTCCAGGTCACGAACAGATCCTGCCAGGCGGTCGCCAGCTCCACATTCGCACCGGCGAGGTAGATTTGAGCCGCGAGCGCGGCAAAGGTGCCCGCAATGACGCCGGTCGCGAAGGCGAGCAGACGAACCGAAGCCTTGTCTTCCTGCTGCTGCATGGGGTCCCCCCAGGTTTCATAAACCTGGTCGCTGCATCTTGACAACCGCTACATCGTCCGCAGCGTCTTTGGTACCCCGGGGGCGCAGATTTCGCGGCCCGGGGTTTCCCCATGGTCCGGATGGTGTAGTGTCCCGGCCGCATGGAGCAGGCGCCCGACAGGGGTCACCCGGGAGCGCTTGCCCACCATACGGAGGAACCGATGAAAGCCCTCAAAACCATCGCTGTCGCCGCTGCAGCCATCGCCATCGCCCCTGCCGCTTTCGCGCAGGGCAAAGGCGTCGAGCGGATGTACGTCCTGCAGTGCGGGCAGGGCCACACCGCGGACATGTCGCGCTGGACGCCGGGCAAGAATGCCGGTGTCGCCATGGACATCTCCGACAACTGCTATCTCATCAAGCACGCCCAGGGCTATTTCCTATGGGACACCGGCATCTCCGACGCGATCGCCGCCATGCCGAACGGGCAGCCGGCCGAAGCCCCGGGCGGCATCGACTGGCGCCGGCCGAAATCGCTCGCCGCCCAGTTGCAGGAGCTCGGCGTCAAGCCTGACGACATCAAGTATGTGGGCATCTCCCACACCCACCCCGACCACGCCGGCAATGTCGAAGAGTTTCCGCACTCCATGCTGATGGTGCAGAAGGCGGAATACGACTGGCCGACCCCCAAGGGCGGTCCGCGCTTCGATCCGGCGCATCCGGTGACCAAGCTCGACGGCGATCACGACGTGTTCGGCGACGGCAGCGTGACGATCCTGTCGACGCCCGGCCATACGCCGGGGCATCAGTCGCTGCTGGTCAAGCTGCCCAAGACGGGCGCCGTGCTGTTGACCGGCGATGCCGTTCACTTCAAGGCGAACTGGGACGCCAAGGTCGTGCCCGGCATCAATTTCGACAAGGAAAAGACCGCGTCGTCGATGGGCCACATGGCCGACGCGCTGGCGCAGAGCAAGGGCGAGATCTGGATCAACCACGACAAGCCCCAGAGCGATTCGCAGAAGCTGTCGCCGCAGTTCTACGACTGACAGCGGCGAAAAAATCGGGCGCGAGGCTTCGTTCCATTCGTCGGAACAAGCCGCCGCGCCCGCTTCGCCGCACGTGTTCGGTGGGGACCTACTGCGGAGTTTTTACCCGGTACCTCTACTTCGGCACGATGCTCGTGTCGCCGCCCGGGGTTCCCGGTGGGGGAATGACCGGCATCACGCCACCGCCCACCGGCGGCGCGGCAATGCCGGGATCGATGCCGGCCGGCGGACAGATGATCCCCTTCGAACGCGAGAGCGTGTCGCTGAGATCGGCAGTTCCGGTGGTTTCGCCGGGTGCGGTCGCCGTCGTGCCGCGCTGGCACTCCGGGCTCGCCGGCGGTGCGCTCAGCGGCGGCGCCGGCGGCGGGGATTGCGCGAGGGCGGACGGGATGCCGCCGGCCGCGAGTGCAAGCAGGGCGGCCGCGAGACCGAGTGATCGCATGGGTGCCTCTCTCCGATGTGCCAGGGTTCTGCGAGTTGCCGGGACAACGTGGAGACGATCGCTCCGGTTCCCTCCGGCGCAGGTCGGAACCGCGGCCCGCGCCGCCGCAATTGCAAGCGGTTGTGACGACCTGGACGTCCCGGTGGCGCTGCGGTGGCTGCGGCGATGACCGGCTTCGGGTTCAGCCTGCCGGCCTTGATGCGCCACAATTCGTTCGGCAACTTCTGGTGCGCGCGGGTCGCCACCACGATGGCCTACCAGATGCAGTCGGTGGCGATCGGCTGGCAGATCTACGACATGACCGGCAGCGCGCTCGATCTCGGGCTGGTCGGCCTCGTGCAGTTCCTGCCGACCGTCGTGCTCTCGGTGCTGGTCGGACAGGCGGTGGATCACTTCGACCGCAAGCGCATCGCGCGGACCTGCCAGGCCGTGGCGGCGATGGCGGCGACGTTGCTGGCTGTCGGCAGTGCCGCCGGATGGCTGACGCGGGACGCGATCCTGCTGCTCGTGCTCCTGTCCGGCACCGCGCGGGCGTTCGAGATGCCGTCGCTGCTGGCGATGGTGCCGGGCATCGTGGCGCCGGAACTGCTGCCGCGCGCCATCGCCGCCTCCACCTCGGCGAGCCAGACCGCGGTGATCTGCGGGCCGGCGCTGGGCGGCCTGCTCTATGCGCTCGGGCCGACCATCGTCTACGCGATCTGCGCGGCGATCTACGTCGCGGCGAACATCCTCGTCGCCATGATCAGGACTGCTGCGCGCGCGACGGTGCGCCCGGAGGTGACGCTTTCGACGGTGTTCGCGGGCTTCTCCTACATCCGCAACCGTCCCTGGCTGCTCGGCGCCATCTCGCTCGACCTGTTCGTGGTCCTGGTCGGCGGCGTCACCGCGCTGCTGCCGATCTTCGCCCGCGACATCCTGCAGACGGGGCCGTGGGGACTGGGCCTGTTGCGCTCGGCGCCGGCGGTGGGCGCGCTCGCGATGTCGGCCTTTCTCGCCCACCGCTCGCTCGGCGACGAGGTCGGTGGCAAGCTGTTCGCCTCGGTCGCGGTGTTCGGCGTCGCCACGGTCGTGTTCGCGCTGTCGCGCTCGCTGCCGCTCTCGCTCGGGGCGCTCGTGGTCTATGGCGCCATGGATGCCGTGAGCGTCGTCATCCGCCATTCGCTGGTGCAGACCCGCACGCCCTCCGACATGCTCGGCCGCGTCATCGCGGTCAACGCCATGTTCACCGGCACCACCGGGTCGCTCGGGCAATTCCGCGCCGGTGTCATGGCGGCGCTGCTCGGCGCGGTGCCGTCGGCCCTGATCGGCGGCCTCGGCGCCATCGCGGTGACGGGGTTGTGGATGTGGTGGTTTCCCGACCTCAAGAAGATCGGCAGCCTCGAGCCCGCGCCGGTGCGCCTGACAGACGGTGACGTCGTCCGATCGGAGGCGGAAGAAAAGCCGGGTGGCGGCGCAGGTCTCTGACCCGTGACCCCGCGCGGCGCTGGATGACGCCTAGTGCGGTCTCGCGCGTCAGCTTTTCATCACCTTCCCGTTGCGGCGCCCCTCCGGACGGTCGCCGCTGGCGCTGCCGTGTCCGGCTCCGTCGAGGATGAAGGCGTAGTCGAACGACGGGCACGGCCCATGCGCCTGCGCTCCCGGCGCAAACAGCGGAACATCGAGCAGCGGCGAAGCCTGGGACGGCGGCGAGGCCTGGAACGGCAGTAGCGGCCACAGATGACTTTGCATGGGTTTCTCCTTGTCTCGAAGACCGGCGTCCGAATTCATCCGAGCTGCAGGTCCCTGTCCTGCAAAGACGTCCGGAGCGCCGCAAAAATTCCCGACGATCCTGAAGGCGAGGGCGGCGGTCCTCATTGATCGCTATCGTGGGGAATAAGTCGTCCCGGCGCGAGTCTCCTCTTCCGTCACACGTGGAAATCAAGGGAGACATGCCGTGCAGAACGACCTTTCGATCGAACACTCGGTGGAGAGACACTCCGCGCTCGCGCGGTGGCGTGGGCTCACCATCGCGACATCTGCGAAACCGCGACGGCCGGGTTTCGACGGCGTCACGATTTTCCTGCATTGGGCGACGGCTCTGTTCGTGCTCGGAATGTTCGTCACGGCGTGGCTGCATGCATGGGCTGAGGCGCAAGAGAGCGCTTCCGCCGCAATTCTCATCCAGATCCACCGATCAATGGGAGCGACGGTCTGGGTAGCGACCGTCGCGCGGCTCGTCTGGCGGCTGACTTGCGCGACGCTGCCGCCGTTTCCGGTCGGCATGACGCGGGCTCACCGCGCCGTCGTCCAGGCGAGCGAATACGCGCTCTATGCGTGGCTCCTCGTGCAGCCGGCAACGGGTTTGGGCGCCACCCTGTTCAACGGGCGCGCCTTCGCATTGTTCATGTGGCGGATACCGCAGTTGCTGCCGCAGGACAAGGCGATCGCGACCGCGTTTCATTCGCTGCACGAGCTCGGTGCGTGGACGCTGGGGCTCCTTGCCGGGGTGCATGCCGCAGCCGCCCTTTTCCACCACTTCGCCCTTGGCGACGACACGCTTGCCCGCATGGCGCCCGCGATCAGCGCAGCCGATCGGACGTCCTCGCTTCCGGGCAGAACCGGTGACGGATCCATCAACGGCGCAATGAGGGTGCCGAACCGGTGAAGTCGACCGATCAGATGCGGGAATAAAGCCGACTGCCGAGAGGTCTCTTCGACAGGACGCAGCGAACCGCCGCCGCTGTCCGATCTCGGAACTCAACCGGCGTCCTCACATCGCCATCCTCACATCGCCATCCTTCCAGGAGCGCACCAATGCCAATTCTTTCCAAACGGACTCTCATCGCGTTCACAGCGTGTTTCGGCTTCTTCGCCATGATCGGCATCGCCGAGCCGGGCTTTGCAATGGCGCAAACCGGAGATCTCGCGAAGTCACTGCGCGAGGGAGGACTTGTGATCGTGGTTCGCCACGGCGCCACCGCTCTCGACCAGGCCGACACCGATCCGCTCAACTTCGACAACATCGCAGCCCAGCGCAATCTCGACGACAACGGCAGGGCTTTGGCGAAGGCTTTCGGCGACGCCATTCGTCAGGCCGGCATTCCCGTCGGCAAGGTCTATACCAGCAAGTACAATCGCGCCTACGAGACGGCGGTTCTCGCCGGCTTCAAAGACATCGAGAAGACCGCAGATCTCACCGAGGGCGGTCTCGTCGTGTCTCCGAACGAGAACAGTCGTCGCGCCGCGGCTCTCCGCAAGATGCTGGGCGCCGCGCCGAAGCCCGGAACCAACTCCATCCTGATCACGCACAAGCCGAATATCATCGATGGGCTCGGCAAGGACTGGTTCGACGTGAAAGAAGGCGAAGCGTCGATCTTCCGTCCCGAGACCGGCAGTTACAAGCTCGTCGCGCGCGTGCAAATGAACGAATGGCCCGCAATCGCGGTCGCGGCAAAGTAGGCGGCGCGCGCCCCCGACATTGGACCGGCCTCCCTTCCCGCGCGGACCTGCGCAGGGGAGGGAGCGCTCGCGCCGAGACGCGATGATCTCGTGGCGCGCCATGGGCGGCCTCGACATGGCGTTGGCGGCGGCGCCGCCGCGGCCTGGCTTCTCCCCGGCACGCGAGGATGGCTCGGAGGGTGAAGGAGCGCCGTATCCCGTCCGCATTGCTCTTGGCAGAAGACTATGATCTTGATCCGCCCGCGATGACGAGTCTTCGGGGCTTTTGATACCGCAACGCATCATGGGCATTCTTGCGCCATTGCCGCGTTTTGTCGCCGTCGCAGAGCAACGGTAGAATCTATTTCCCCCGACGACGTTCGTTCTCCGATTCGCCCCGACCGACTGCCACGCAGACAAGAGACAGCGGAGTACCCCATGCTTTATGTCGACATCCCGAGCCTCGCCGACCTCAAGACCCTTGCCGAGTACCGCGGCGACAACTGTGTCTCGATCTACCTGCCGACCACGCCGATCAGCCAGGAAACGACCGGGGACCGCATCGAACTGAAGAACCTCGCGCGGGAGGCCCAGCGTCAGCTCGAGGCCGGCAACGCCGACAAGCGCAGCGTCGCCGCGCTCGTGGAGCATCTCGACGACCTCATCGACGACCACGAATTCTGGCGCTTCCAGGCGCGCAGCCTCGCCGTGCTGGCGACCCCGGACAGCGTCCGCACCTTCCGGGTGCCGAATGCGTTGAAGGCGATGGTCGAGGTGTCCGACCGATTCCATTTGCAGCCGCTGTTCCGCGCCGTCACCTTCCCCAACACCTGCTTCGTGCTCGCATTGGCGGAAGGCTCGGTCCGCGTGGTCCAGGTCTCGGCCGACCTCCCGGCTGCGGTCGTCAAGGTCGACGGCATGCCGAAGGACGCCGCGAGCGCGGTCGGCCGCTCCACCGTGAACGACCGCTCGCCGAGCGGCCGGCTCCAGGGATCGGAAGGCCAGAAAGTGCTGCTGCGCCAGTACGCCCGCAAGGTCGACCACGAATTGCGCGGCCTCGTGACCGGCAGCGGCATTCCGCTGGTGCTGGCGTCGAGCGAGCCGCTCGCCGCGATCTATCGCTCGGTCAACACCTATGCCCATCTCGTCCCGGCCGGGATCGATGGCAGTCCCGGGCACACCACCGATGCCGAGCTCGCGCAGCGGGCCCGCGCCATTCTCGACGGGCTCTATCGCCAGGATATCGCGCAGTGGAAGGCGACCTTCGCCGCCCGCGAGAAAGAGGATCGCGCGATCACCGACATCGCGCATGCCGCCCGGGCCGCGACGTTCGGCGCCGTCGAATCGATGCTGATCGACATCGACGAGGAAATGCCGGGCAAGGTCGACGACACCACCGGCGCCGTCACGTTCTCAGCCGCGCCCGATGCCGGGGATTACGGCGTGGTCGACGAGATCGCGACCCGCGTCATCCGCTCCGGCGGCCACATCCTCGCGGTGCGCAAGTCCGACATTCCCGGCGGCAAGCCGCTGGCCGCGATCCTGCGCTACGCGATGTAGGCGGGCGGCGCGCCCGATGTAGACGGGCGGCGCGCGCCGCTCGCGTCCGCCTCAGTTCGTCACCCGCTCCGAGACCGGCTTGCCCTGGTCGAAAATCCTCATTTCGATGTAGCGGGCCGGCTGGCTGCCGAGGTTCTGCTGCCGGTGGACGGTGCCGCGCGGCACGTAATTGCTGTCGCCGGCCTTGAGCACCTGCGGCGGCTGACCCTGGACGGTGAAGGTGACCTCGCCTTCCTGTACGGCGGTCCATTGGTCGCCGGGATGGCGGTGGAAATCGTTCCCCGCACCCGGCGGCATGGTGACGGCCTGCAGTCCCACCTCCCGCGTCGGGTCTTTCTCCAGCGGCATCGTGAAGTAGCGGTTGTTCTGCACTTTCGGCGGCGTCTGCTGCGCCACTGCCATCGGCGCGAGCCCCAGCGCCTTGGCCGGGTTCTCCTTGAACAGGAGGTCGAGTTCATGGTCGGTGAAGCCGTGGGCTCGCATCACGTCCGCGAAGGCGCCGATGCCGTCGAGGCCGGCATACTCCTTGGGGGCGGTGACCTTGGTCCAGAACTCGGACAGGAAACAGTGCTCGGGCCCGACCGCGCGGATCGCCTCGATGCGGCCGCCCTCGAGGGTGTTTCGAAAGTCGAATTCGATGAAGGCGCCGAGCGTGGCGGCTTCCTTCATCTGGTCGATGGTCATCTTGCCGGCGAGGTCGAAGGCGTGGGTGGCGATCAGATGCTGCACGCCCTGCCGCTTCGCCTCGCGGAACACCATGAGGGCCTCCTCGGGCGCGATGTGGCCGGACGCGATGACGAGGCCGTGCCTAGCCGCGATCGCGATGACCTCTTTCACCTCCGGCAGCAACTCGCCGTTCTTCGACACCGCGACGAACGGGCGCGTGGGAGTCTTCGATTCGCGCACCTCCTTCTCGCTGTCGCCGGCCGGCATCCAGACGATACGTCCGGGCTCGCCCCGGATCTGCGTCGCCATGAAGTCGACGCCCGCCGGATTGACGCCGCCGTTGGCCCGATTGAGGACGAAGCCGCCGTAGAGTTCGAGGCCCGGCACTTCCGCGCGCAGGTGATAGGCGAGCGGCGCGGTCGGCTCGTTATGGTCCTTGATCACCAGCCCGCGCATCCCGCGCGCCTTCGCGACCCGCACGTCGGCGATGCCGGCCTGCCCGTTGGTGGCCCCGGGCGTCCAGGGATCCATGTGGAAGTGGAGGTCGACCGCACCTTTGAGCAGGCGCGCGCCGTCCGCTTCCCGGCTCGACTGTGCGCCCGCCATTGCCGGCGCGAGCAGCAGCCCGACGGCGGTGACGATGGAAAAGAGTGAAATATCGAGGGAGCCGCGGCGGCGCGCGCCGCCTATCAAGCCGCTCATTGAACAACCTCCCGCTCATGTGGAAAGCTTTGTTCTCGCTTTCTCGGAGGTGACGTTACATCAGCCGACCGGAGCATGAAAGGGCGCGCGGCCGAGCGCATGGCTCGCGGCCGCACCGGACCACCGAACCGGCCGCCGCGTGCCCGACGCGGGTCGAGGCCGGCGGGCGAACCCGTCAGTCGATTCGCTCCCGTGCTTCAGGGCACGACGACCCCGCAAAATCGCGACAGGCGGCAGGCGAGGTCGAGCAGCGCCTCGTCGCCGCCGGCCCAGCCGATCACCGAGAACCCGACCGGGCAGCCGGCGACGGTGCCGGCGGGAATCGAAAGCTGCGGCAGGCCGGCGAGGCCGGCGATGCAGGTCATTCGCAGTGTCCGGGTCCGGAAAGTGTCGAGCGCCGCGGCGTCGGCGTCGAGCGGCAGGGCGATGCAGGGCGTCGTCGGCAGCACCATCACCGTACCGGGGTCGACGAGGCTGCGGATGCGCTCGCGCGCCGCGGCCATGGTCTGCCGCGCCGCGCCGGCCGCGTCGGCCGTGACGGTGGCGGCGAAGGCGATGCGCTCCTTGATGCCGGGGCCGAACTCCGGATTGTCCCGGCGGACGAAATCGCCGTAACTCTCCCACGCTTCCCGCGCCTGGATGATGCGGAACGCCTCGCGCCAGGGATCGAGGCTGCCGGGCGCCACGACCTCCTTGCGCGGCGCCGGCAATGCGGCCGCCGCGCGGGCGAGAAAGGCGTTCGCCGCCGCGGCGACGTTCGGATCGGCTTCGGCAAACGCATCGGCGGCGACGACCACCGCGCGCACCGGCGCATCGACGCGGCCGGCGCCGAGCAGCACGCCGCCGACCCGCCGCAGCAGGCCGGGCGAAGGCGCGAACCATCCGCAGGTATCGAACGAGGGCGCCATCATCACCGCGCCGCCGAGGTCGACGCGGTCGTGGGTCGGCCGCAGGCCGTAGATGCCGCAGAACGAGGCCGGGACGCGCACCGAGCCGCCGGTGTCGCTGCCGAGGGCGAAGTCGCACGCGCCGGCCGCGGTGGCGGCGGCCGAGCCGCTCGACGAGCCACCGGGGATGCGCCCGGGGGCACGCAAATTCGCCGGAGCGCCGTAGTGTGCATTGATGCCGGCGACGCTGAAGAACAACTCATCGCAGATGGTCTTGCCGATGATGGTGGCGCCGGCGTCGAGGATGCTGCGCACGGCGGCCGCGTTCGCCGTCGCCGGCGCGTGGGTGGCGAGCCAGGTCGGATTTCCGGCCCCGGTGCGGGCGCCCGCGATGTCGTACATGTCCTTGACGCCCGCGGTCAGCCCCGCGAGCGCGCCCTGGCCGCTGCCCACGACCGGCGCTGCGATGTCGTGGGGAACGAAGAAGGCGCCGGGACCAGATCCGTGTTGCAAAGGCTCCGCCATCCGGCTCTCCACCTCGTGTTTGCGGGCATCGACCTGGGGCGGTCGATGCGATTCTCGCGACGTGCGCCCGGATCATAGCCGACCGCAATCCGGCGCTCCGCTCATTTTTGACGGGTGTCGAACGTCGTTGCTCGCGGCATCGGCAGGCGTGGCGCTGCGGCGTCGCGCCCGAAGCACTTGGTGCGCCGGCCGAACGGGAGCGGGAATAAATGCGCGACGCTTCGTGTCTTCTCCTGCGAATTGGCAAGCAGGAGAGATCGGTGGACCAACGCACAAGCAGAGATCGCGTTCGTTTCTGGCGGACGTTCGCGGCCATCGCGGTCGTCCTGGCCGCGATGATATCCGTGGGTCCCGCACTCGCCGCCGGCGACGCCGCGCGCGGCGAAATTCTATATCAGGGTTGCGAGGACTGTCATTCGATCGACGAGAACGAGGTGGGTCCGATGCACAAAGGCGTTGTCGGGCGCATGTCCGGCGTGGTGCCGTCCTATAATTACTCGCCCGCCCTGCGGAACGCAAAGATCACCTGGACCGAGGAGAACCTCGACAAGTGGCTGACCAACCCGGAGGCATTCATTCCCGGAACGAAAATGTTTTACGAAGTCGAGAATCCGCAGGACCGCGCCGACCTCATCGCATTTCTCAAAGAGCGTGCGCATTGACGGAAGCTCGGGCCGGATTGACGGCTTCGTCGCAAAAGAAAAAAAGCACGGCGCGGGGCCGTGCTTTTTTGATCGTCCGAAGTGTCAGCGGTCGTTCGGCGGATCGCGCAGCATTTCCTCCCGGATTCCGGCATCCGGGTCCGTGCCGCCGAAATAGGAGCCGCCGGGTGCCTGCTGGTAGACCGGAGCGGGGAGCCCCGGGACCGCCGACGCATGACGATGGTGGTGGATGGTCGCGGCCTCGGCCGGAACGGCCACAGCCGGAAGTGCCAGAACGGCCGCGGCCAACGCGGCAGCCACGGCGGGGGCGAGAATGGATCGCATGAAAGCCTCCTGTCAGTGTCCATTGGACAGGAGCTAATGGCGCGGCGCGTCGCTCTCAAGACAGAGCGTGAGCATTCGCATCACCGACGCGATTTGGGCGCAATCCCGCATCGGAAAGCGCAATAGCGCGCGATATAGACGTCCCGAGTATATCGAGATGATGCGATTTTAATCGGCGCGGTGCGTTTCTTAACGGGCCGATGTCGACGCGGCCCGTAGCCCGGATTGAATGCAATGAAATCCGGGCGGACGTCGTATCTTGCGGGGGCAGTGTTCGCGAACCGAGGCCGTCTCGAATTTCGCTGCGCTGAGCCGGGCCAGCAGGAACCGCTGCGCCGCGAGCCGCCTAACCCGCTTTCGCAAAGCCGTAGAGCGTCTCCGGATTCTCGACGAGGATGCGGCGCTGGGTTTTCGCGTCGGGCGCCCAGGCGGCTAGAAGATCGAACAGCATCGCGTCGTCGGGCTTGTTCGTTTCGTTGGGATGCGGCCAGTTGCTTCCCCATACCAGCCGCTCCGGCACGGCCTGCACATAGGCGGCGCCGACTTTGTTGACGTCGCTGTAGCCGGGCGGCCCGTCCTTGCTGCTGTCATAGGTCACCGACAGCTTGACCCAGGTGCGCCCGCGATCGACGATCCGCCGGATGATGGCGTAGGCCGGGTGGGCGATGCCCTCGGGTTGCGGCATGTGGCCCATATGGTCGAACACGATCGGTGCGGGAAGCCGGTCGAGCATGTCCTCGACCGCGACGATCTGGTCGGCGTCGATGTTGAATTGCACATGCCAGCCGAGATCGTTGACGCGCCTGCTCAAGGCGACGATCGCCGCCGTGGTCGCCGCCGGGATCGGTTCGCCCGCCTTTCGTGCGTTCGCCACCGAAAAGCGGATGCCGCGGACGCCGGCGTCCGCCAGGGCCTTCAACTCGGCGTCGGTGATCTCCGCGGAGACGATGGCGACGCCGCGCGCGTCGGGGCCCAGGGTCTTGAGCGCGTCGAGCGTCATCATGTTGTCGGCCACCGAGGCCGGGAACGGGACCGGCGTCACCACGATGTCGCGGGTGAGCCCGAGCCGGCGCTGCAGCAGCCGGTAGTCGTCCACGCGTGCATTGTCGAGGAAGCGGGCGTTGGGACGCGCAACCGGAAATCGGCTGTCGTAGATGTGGTGGTGGCAATCGCACGCTCCGGCCGGTGCCACGAGCTTCGGCGTCTCTACGCCGGAGGAGTTCGGGACCGCGCCCGCGACCTGAGCCGAACCGCGCGAGGATGAAAAAGCCGCGGCGGTTACCGCGGCGGCGGCGCCATGAAGCAATTGCCGGCGATCGAGATCATGGCGCATGGAGTCATGGGGCATCGGAGTTCCTCATCTTCGGATGAAGCTGAACGAAGGCCGCGTAACTCGACCACCTCCCGATGGTATGATGAGACCGGCCAGAAGTGCGTGTGCCTACGGCACACGCAGAGGTGCTAGGGCACCAGGTGGCGGTTCTCTGGCACCGGTTGATTTGGGCTCAAGCCCTTTGCATGGGGTTGTTTTGCGAAAAAATCCGGCGCGGGCCGCTTTAGGCGAAGAAAACGGCCGATCGCGTTGTTGCCACCGTAGCCCGGGTCGAGCGCAGACATGTCTTCTGCGCTCAATCCCGGGTCTCCGCGTTACCGGGAAGCAGCCCGTGCGGGGGGCTACGGAGCGTGCGAGCGGTCCACCGTGGCGCCGCGCAAGTACACCGCCGAGATCCGCCGCGTGTTGGTGATGTCGTCCAGCGGATTGGCGTCGAGCACGATGAAGTCGGCGCTCTTGCCGGCTTCCAGCGTGCCGGCGTCCTTGATACGGAGGAACTCGGCCCCGTTCTTGGTCGCCGCGGCGATGACCTGGGCGGGTGTCATGCCGGCGGTCACCATGTCCGCCATCTCCACATGCGGCGCCCACGGCGTGTTGCCGTCGGTGCCCATGATGATCTTGACGCCGGCGGCGTTGAGCTTGGCGAGGTTGCGCGACTGGATGCCGTAGAACGCCTGGGCCTTCGGGTCGTCGACGTTCGCCTTCTCGACTTTCGCCATCTCGGCGGCGGAAAGACTCGGCTTGAGCCACGACACGTCGGTCTTGATGCCACGGTCCGGCAGGTTCGGGTTGACCACGAGGTTCGGGTGCTGCTTGACCAGCGCCATGAACTCGTCGTCGACGTCGCGATCGCGCACGCTGTGGGCGAACGCATCGATGCCGCCCTTCAATGCCCCCTTGGCGTCGTCGAGATTGAAGATGTGCGCGGTCGCGCGCAGCCCGTTCTTATGGGCTTCGTCGATCGCGGCGTCATAGAGGGCCGGCGTCATCTTCGGGTATTTCCCGTCGCGATCGTCGATCCAGATCTTGACGATGTCCACCTTGTGCGCGGCGAGGTCCTGCACCGCCTTGCGGGCCTGGTCCTCGGTGTCGACCCAGATCGGCGCCGTGGTGCGGCCGGGCTCCGGGCGGGTGATGCCGCGCCACGCGGTGAACACGCGCGCCATGCCGGGCTCGGGATGGTCGCGCATCTGCAGCTCGTTTTCGGTCTCCGCGGTGCCCATGCTGAGCGCGGCGCTCACGCCGTAATAGGCACGTTGCTTGAGGTCGCGCTCCAGCCCCTCCTTGGTCTGGCTGAGATGGGTGTGGGTGTCGATCAGGTCCGGCATCACGGTCTTGCCGGCGAGGTTCACATGGGCGGCGCCGGCGGGCACTTTGACCTCGGCCGCAGGACCGGCCTGTGTGATCTTCGATCCTTCGACCACCAGCGTCCCGTTGTCGATTACCCGTCCGTCGCCGACGATGATGCGGGCGCCCTCGAACGCGGTGGCGCCGCCGGCCGGCGCCTGCGCGTGCGCCGGCACCGTGAGGCCCAGCGCAACGGCGGTCATGAGAGCGGCGATGTTCGCTTCACGCATTGTTTCCCTCCTCGAAGCTTTTGTTCTTGAAGGCGGCACTCTATCGCCCCGGCAGGGAGGGGAAAGATGCCGCGATGGGTTGCGGAAGTTTTCGCGCACGGGGCGACATTCCCGGAGCCGCATGGTCCGCCGCAAGACCGCTGTGGCACCTGGGGCCTTGCCGTGTTAATCGGCAATCCATGAAAACGCCGACGGGAGGCCCGCTCGCCGCTTTGCTGCGCCGCGTCATCGCGGGCGTTGGCGCGGGCGTGCGCGTTTGCGCCGGCCTGGGCGTTTGCGCGGCTCTCGCAATGGCTGCCGGCGCAGCCGAAGCCCAGGACTACCCGGCGCGTTCTGTGAAGATCATCGTGCCGTTCCCCGCCGGCGGCACCGCCGACCTGATGCCGCGCATCGTCGGCGACTGGCTGTCGCGCAAATGGAAGCAGGCGGTCTTCATCGAGAACAAGCCGGGCGCCGCCGGCAACATCGGCGCCGAGGCGGCGTTCAACGCCGAGCCGGACGGGTATACATTGCTGTCTGCGCCGCCGCCGCCCTTCGTGATCAACCAGAGCCTCTATCCGAGGCTCCGCTTCGACCCGGCGGCATTCGAGGCGGTTTCGGTGATGGGAATCGTGCCGAACGCGCTGGTGGTCAACCCGGGCAAGGTCGCCGCGAAGACCGTCGCCGAGCTCATCGCCTTTGCGCGCGCCAATCCCGGGAAACTCACCTCGGCGACCCAGGGCAACGGCACCACCTCGCATCTCACCTCCGAAATGTTCCAGATGATGGCGAAGGTGAAGTTCGTCCATGTGCCCTATCGCGGCTCGGCGCCGGCGCTCCAGGGGCTGCTCGCCGGCGACTGCGATCTGATGTTCGACAATCTCGGCGTTTCGTTGCCGCTGGTGAAGAGCGGACAGCTCCGTCTGATCGCGGTCGGCACCGAGAACCGGATGGCCTCGCTGCCAGACGTGCCGACCATCGCGGAAACGCTGCCGGGCTTTGCGTCGTCGGCATGGTTCGCGGTGGCGGCGCCGCCGAAGACGCCGCACGCCATCGTCGCGCGGCTGTCCGCCGACATCGCCGAGGCGATCCGCTCGCCCGATGTGATGCGGCGCTTCGAGGAATTGTCGGCCGAGCCGATCGGGGCGAGCCCCGCCGCCGCCACCCGCTTCATGAGCGAGGAGCGGGAGCGCTGGGCCAACGTGATCAAGGCGGCAGGGGTCAAGCTGGACTGAGGACGAGCTGGACTGAGGAGCGAGTGCGATGAACATCCATGCGGGCCGCCCGTGGCCGGCGGAAGGCCTCACCCGGGTTCCCTATTGGCTCTACACCGACCGCGACAATTACGCGGTGGAGCAGGAGCGTATCTTCCGCGGCAACACCTGGACCTTCCTGTGCCTCGAGGCGGAGCTGCCGGCGCCCCATGCCTTCCGGCTCTCCAATCTCGGCGACATGCCGGTGGTGGTGACCCGCGACAAGGCCGGTGCGATCCACGCCTTCGAGAACCGCTGCGCCCACCGCGGCTCGCTGCTCTGCCTCAAGGACCGCGGCGAGGCGAAGGAGTTCACCTGCGTCTATCACAACTGGACCTATGATCTCACCGGCAAGCTGACCGGGGTCGCGTTCCGCCGCGGCATTGCCGGCAAGGGCGGCATGCCGGCCGACTGCAAGCCGGAAGAGCATGCGCCGCGCCAGCTGCGCATCGCCTGCTTCGCCGGGCTGGTGTTCGGCACCCTCGGCGCCGACACGGCGCCGCTCGAGGATTATCTCGGGCCCCAGATCGCCGCCCACATCAGGCGGGTGATGCGGGCGCCGGTGAAGCTGCTCGGCGGCTATACCCAGATCATCCCGAGCAACTGGAAGCTCTATGTGGAGAACACGCGGGACAGCTATCACGCGAGCCTGCTGCACATGTTCTTCACGACGTTCCGGCTCAACCGCCTGTCCCAGAAGGGCGGCCTCCTGGTAAGCGAAAGCGGCGGCAACCACGTCAGCTATTCCATGCGCCAGGACGTGGCCGGCAAGGAATACGAGCAGGCGGGGATGCGCACCGCCCATGACGACTACCGGCTGGAGGTGCCCGAACTCCTCGAGAACGTCGACGAGTTCGGCGACGGCATCGGCCTGCAGATCCTCACCGTGTTCCCGGGCTTCCTGCTGCAGCAGATCCGCAATTCGCTCGCGGTGCGCCGGGTGGTGCCGCGCGGCCTCGACCAGACCGAGCTGGTGTGGACCTGCTTCGGCTTCACCACCGACGACGCGGCGATGACCGAGCGCCGGCTGCGCCAGGCGAACCTGATCGGCCCCGCCGGCTTCATCTCGCTCGAAGACGGCGCCGCCACCGGCTTCGTGCAGCGCGGCACCCGGGGTGCCGACGGCGAAGAGTCCGTCGTCGAGATGGGTGGCAGCGGCACCGCGTCCGAAGAGAGCCGGGTGAGCGAGGCGGCGGTGCGCGGGTTCTGGAAGGACTACCGCCACCACATGGCGCTCTGACGGATGCGGCTTTGACGGGCGCCGTGAAACGTCTCGAGGTCGGCACCCCGGCCGGTCGAAGCCGGAAGCCATGACGTCCGACGCCGCCGTCGCCGACGCCGCTGCAGCCGCGCCCTCGGCATTGCCGGCGGGGGTGCGCGCGCGCATCATGATCTATCTCGGCATGCTGCTCCTGCTGCTGGGGTTCGGCGCGCCGGGAGGCGGCCTGATCGGGCTGCCGATCAGCTTCCTGCTCAAGAACCAGCTGCACCTGAAGGCGCACGAGATCGCGATGTTCGGGCTGCTGTCCGGGGCACCGAGCTACGTGTCGTTCCTGTTCGGTTTTGCGCGCGACACCTGGAATCCGTTCGGCATGGGGGATCGCGGCTTCATGGTGCTGTTCGGGGGCCTGTGCGCCGCCGTGTATCTCTTGTTCGCGTTCACGCCGGTGACCTACCAGTCGCTTCTCGTCGCCTACCTGCTGCTGGGAACGTGCTTTCTGTTCGTCTCGAGCGCACAGAACGGACTGACCTCGGTGCTCGGCCAGCAGCACGTGATGTCCGGGCAGATCAGCGCGGTGTGGAACGTGTTCGGCGCGCTCCCCGGCATCGCGGCCCTGATCCTGGGCGGCCTGCTGAGCGACGCGATGGAGCGCCGCGATCCCGCGCGCGCGGTGCAGGTGCTGTTCCTCGTGGGGGCCGTGATCATGGCGCTGGTCGCGCTGTACGGCCTGTGGAAGCCCGCCAGCGTGTTCGACAACCTGCGCGCCGAGCGCCCGGCGGACACGCGGCCGCTCGACGTCGTCAGGCAGCTGGCGAGACACTGGCCGATCTATCCCGCGCTGCTGATCTGGCTGTTGTGGAACTTCGCGCCCGGAGCCGGCACGCCCCTGCAGTACTATCTGCAGGACACCCTGCATGCGAAGGACGCGCAGTGGGGCCAGTGGAACGCGGTCTACTCCGCATCCTTCATTCCCACGTTCATGGTGTTCGGCGTTCTGTGCCGGAAGTTTCCGCTCAAGTCCCTGCTGTTCTGGGGCACGGTGGTCGCGATCCCGCAAATGGTGCCGCTGCTGTTCATCCACTCCATGAGAGGCGCCTTGATCGCGGCGATTCCGATCGGCCTCATGGGCGGCGTCGCCACCGCCGCCTACCTGGACCTGATGATCCGGTCGTGTCCGCGCGGCCTGCAAGGCACGCTGATGATGATGTCCGCCGGGCTGTTTGCGATCGTCCAGGGGCTCGGCAACGTGCTGGGCACGAACCTCTACGACCATTTCGGCGGCTTCACCGTCTGCGTGATCGCGATCACGGCGGTGTACGCCTTGATCCTTCCGGTGCTGCGGCTGGTGCCGGACCGCCTGATCGACACCGCGGACGGGCAGACGCCCGATGGTCCCTCCACGGCCGATTGATCCGCCATGCGATGCGCCGAACGCCGCGCATCTGCACCTCCTTGGCGGGCGTCGGCAGGTCGTCTATGACGCTGCAGGTCAGCCTCAGGTGTCGTCCGATCATCAACAGCGCCGCGGAGGCTGGCTCAGAACGCCCGGGGCACGGGCGCAGCGCGCGGGGCGGAATGCGGCATGAGCATCGAACAGGTCTACCGGGTGCAGGAGATCAACGCGCGCTATGTCGAGGCGATAGACGACGATCGGCTCGAGGCGTGGCCGGACTTCTTCGCCGAGGACGGTCGCTACCGCATCACCACCGCTGAGAACGTCGCGGCGGGGCTGCCGCTGAGCCTCATCTACGCGACCTCGCGCGCCATGCTGCGCGACCGCGTACGGGCCTTGCGCGAGGCCAACGTCTACGAGAGCCAGCGCTACCGTCACGTGCTCGGCGCCCCGCGGGTGACCGCGGCGGAGGGTGCGACCCTCGCTGCGCGCACGCCGTTCATGGTGGCGCGGGTGATGCACACCGGCGAAACCATGCTGTTCGCCACTGGGTGCTACGAGGATCGCGTGGTGCTCGCCGGGACCGACGCGCGGTTTGCCGAGAAGACCGTGATCCTCGACAGCCGCCAGGTCGACACGCTGCTGGCGATCCCGCTGTAGGACGGCGCGACGCATTGTGATTCCGGCACAATCTGCTTCAATGCCGCGCTTTTGCGAAGGGCGGGTCGCAGTCAGCTCCGGGAGGGCTGAGTTCATGAGGCGGGCGATGGTGATCCTCGGCGGCGTGGTGGCCGTGCTCGTGCTGCTCGTCGGCGGCTTCTTTGCGCTGACCTGGGCGCCGGACCGGCCGGTGTCGTCGCTCGTCGCGCGCTGGGCGCCGCCGCCGTCCACCTTCGTCGACATCGCCGGCATGAAGGTGCATTTGCGCGACGAGGGGCCCCGGGACGATCCGAGCCCGGTCATCCTGATCCACGGCACCGGCTCGTATCTGCATGCCTGGGAAGGCTGGGTGCCGGCGCTCAAGGAGCAGCGGCGGGTGATCACGTTCGATCTGCCCGGGTTCGGCCTCACCGGGCCGTCCCCGGACGGCGACTACTCGCTGGAGGCCTCGGTCCGCTTCGTCACCGCGTTGATGGACAAGCTCGGCGTCGCCCACGCGGTGCTCGGCGGCAACTCGCTCGGCGGCGCGGTGTCGTGGGCGACGGCGATCCTCGCGCCGTCACGGGTCGACAAGCTCATCCTGGTCGATTCCGGCGGCTATCCCAGCCACTCCACCTCGATCCCGCTCGGCTTCCGCATCGCCCGGATGCCGGGGCTCAACGCGGTGCTCTCGCATACGCTGCCGCGCTTCCTCATCTCATCCGGCATGCGCAACGTATTCGGCGATCCCGCGAAGGTCACCGAACTGATGATCGATCGCGCCTACGAGATCACGCTGCGCGAGGGCAACCGGCAGGCCATGGTTCAGCGCTTCAACCAGCCGCGCCGCACCGCGCTCGCCGCCCGCATCCCCGAGATCAAGGTGCCTACCCTCATCATATGGGGCGGCCGCGACCGCCTGGTTCCGCCCGACGATGCCGAGCGTTTCCACCAGGACATCGCCGGCAGCACCCTGGTGATCTTCGACGGCCTCGGCCACGCGCCCGAGGAAGAAGATCCGGCCGGCACCGTCGTGGCGGTGAAGCAGTTTCTCGGCTTGGAGTGACAGGAAGGGCCGCAGCCCCGCCTCCCACCGCAAGCGGTGGAGGGACTGTCACATCGATGGGGCAGGCGAGGGCGTGGTAAGGCCGGCGGACGGGGGGCGTCGGGAACGGTCAGCCGCGACTGGCGGCGAGCCCGGCTCGTTTTGTCGGCGGCTTCTTGGCGGCGGCGCGGGTTTCGGCGTCGGCGGCTTCCTTGGCGAGACGCAAGGCCCTGAGCCGGGCGGTGTTTTCCACGAGCGCACGGCGGCCCGCCTGGTATTCGGCCATCGCCTTGGTCGCCTCGCGGGCCTGAAGCTCTTTCTTCTTCAGATTGGCTTCCATGCGGGCCTCGTCCTTCGTGTTGTGCGTCGTCACCGTCATCTCCTGTCGTTGAAATTTCCAGCAGAGCCGCGCAACACGTTCCTCCTCCACATCCGCATGCGAAGCGTCGAGCCGCAGGCGTATATGGGTACGGTCCGGCCGAGTTGCCAGGGCGCGAAGCCGATTCTTTATTAGAAAAGCGCACTTAGGCTGTCAGGCGCCGCCGCGCGGGTTCGCGAGCGCGCCGCCCCTTCCGGCATCGCTCTTTCCCCCAGGGGCGACGGTGGGGTAAGCCAAGGCGCACCTTACGCCCACTCTCAGCGAAACGAGACCCCCATGAGCGGCTTCAAGCTGGATAATTTCAACGACCGTCTCACGGCGGCGGCGAAGGCCAAGGAGGCTCTTCTGGAGAAGTTCCGGGCCGGGAAGCAGCCGCTTGCTGCCGGTGCCGACGCCATGCCTGCGGACGCCATGCCGGTGGATGACAAGCCTTCGGACGCCAAGCCTTCGGACGCCAAGCCTTCGGACGCCAAGTCGTCGGATGCCAAGTCGTCGGATGCCAAGCCGGTGCGCGCCCAGCCGGCAGCCACCGTGCCGTCCGGCGGACATGCGGCCGCCGTCGGCAAAAAAGGCCAGTCCGCCGCCCGCGAGGGGAAGCCGCGTTGATGGCCGCCGACGGCGCAGGGGAGATCGCCTCGGCCGTACTTTTCGATTGCCAGACCTGCGGCGCCTGCTGCGCCTATTCGCGGGAGTGGCCGCGGTTCTCCCTGGAGGACGACGCCGCCCTGGCGCGCATCCCCGGCCGGTTCGTCGACGACCAGCATGGCCGCATGCGCTGCGACGGCGACCGCTGCACCGCCCTCGTGGGGGACGTCGGCGTAGCGACCGCCTGTGCCGTCTATGCGGTGCGCCCCGACGTATGCGTGGCGTGCCTGCCGGGCGACCCGGAATGCCGGATGGCGCGCAAGCGCTTCAACCTGTGACCGCGGGCCTGAGCGTTGAAGGAGCGTTCTCGCGCGACCCCGGCGCGGCTCACTTCGGCGGTTCGAACCCGTTGGAGCGCCAGCGTTCGGCCATGGCCGGAGAGGTCAGCGCGGCGATGAAGGCGCGCGCCGCGGCGGGATCGGTGCTGTTGGCGGGAATGGCGGCGGCGTAAGCGGAATACTCCTGCTGGGTCGGCGGCAGCAGGCCGGCGAGCTTCACGCCCTTGATCGCCATCGCCTCGCTGATAAACACGATCGCCATGTCGGCGCGGCCCTCGGCGACCTCGATCGCAGCTTCGCGCCCGCCCTTGGTGAGCACCGCCTTTTGCCGGATGGCGTCGCCGATGCCCAACGCGTCGGCCACCTTGGCGAAGTGGATCCCGGAGGTGCCGCCCTCGGCCGGGTTGGTATAGGCCACCGCGCGGGCCGCGATCAGCGCCGCCTTGAGCGCCTCCGGGGTCGACACGTCGGGCACCGGCGCGCCGTCGCGGACCGCGACCCCGATGCCGACCCGGCCGAGCTCGGCGCGGCTGCCCGGGGTGAGCTTGCCGGTCTTCTCGAGATTGCCCATCAGCGGCACAGACACGATGACGAGGTCGGCCGGCTGACCCGACGCGATGATGTCGCGCAGCTGGCCGGTGGTGCCGATGGTGAAATCGAACTTCTGCCCGGTCTGGCGCGAATAATCGTCGATGATCTGGGCGATCAGGCCGCGCACCGCGCCGGCCGAGATCACCTTCACGTCGGCGGCGCCGGCGGGCGCGGCGGCGAGCGTCGCAGCGAGGGCTGCGGCCATGCCGATGAGGCGCGAGAGATGGCGGATCATGTTTCTCCCTGTCCGGCCGCGCTGTGGAGTTGGTGCCGGCCAAGCCGGTTGCGGCGCGCCGGCACTATACCGTTTCGGTTCGGCCGTTCCATGCCGTTTCCGCCCGGCGGGGCGGGTTGATCGCAGCGGGTGGATCGCAGCGGCTCGCGCATCGCTGGGGCAGCGCTCCAAGCAATCGCCTTCAATGCCGCGACAGGAATTCGACGACCTTCTCGTTGAAGACGTCCGGATGTTCCCAGGCGATGGCGTGGCCGGAATCGGGCACGGTCGCCCATTCATGATTTTTCACGTAGGCGGCCCAGATGCGCATCAGGGCCGGCGGAGCGAGCAGGTCGGCGTCGGCGGCGATGACGAGCGTCGGCGCGGGAATCGTCGCGATCTTCGCGAACGTGTTCGGTGTCCGCAGCGGCTGATCGGGCGCTCCCGGCTGGTGGGAGTGTTCGTCGATCTCGATCCAACGCCGGGTGCCTTCCGGATTGGCGCCCCGATAGGAGGGCCCGACCTCCCGGTAGACGGCAGGCTGTTTCCTGAGGCCGGGAATTTCGACCCGGGCGACGAAATCGTCCATTTCCTTCTCCGACAGCCGACCGGTGCTCGCACCGACGACGAGGCTTCGGACCCGCTCCGGCCGCCACGCCGCGTAATCCAGGGCGGCGAACCCGCCGCCGGCGACGCCGAGCAGGTGGAACGGGCCGAGCTTGAGGTGATCGGCGAGCGCATCGAGATCGCCCGCGATGCTCCCCGGCTGCGGTCCGGTCGCAGAGTCGGCGACGCTGCGGCCCCATCCCCTGCGGTCGAACGCGATGACGCGGTACCCGGCACGCGAGAATGCGGCAACCTGGCTTTCCCAAACCGCGCTGGTTCCGGTGTTCGCATGCAGCAGGACAACCGGCGTCCCCGGTCCGCCGGTGTCCGTGAACCAGAGCTTCACGCCGGGGAGTTCGGCAGAGGCGCCGGACGTGGCGGTCTCGGCGGCGGAAGGCCGCCCCATCGACGACGCGAGCGCCAAAGCGATCATGACCAGACACTGCAATGTCTGCCGGACAAACCTGTGCATTTCCCGCTCCCAGTAGGTCGTTCACGTTTCTCTCGAGGCGATCTCTTCCGGTCGTCCCCCCGCGATGAGCCGCGGTCGGCGTGCATGCTGCTGCAACCGTTCATGCGTTAGTCCGAATGCCGCACCACGAGCACCGAGCAGGTCGCAAAGCGCACCACGTGCCCGGCGTTGGAGCCGAGGAAATAGGTGCGCATGGCCGGGCGGTGCGAGCTCATGACGATGAGATCGGCGTGATAGGTTTTCGCCTCCTCGAGCACCTCGTGATAGATGCCGCCCTGGCGGGTCACGATCGCGATGTGGGCGTCGTCGGCGCCGCTTTCCTTGGCGATGATGACGAGCGCTTCCTCGGCCGTCTGGCGCTGCTGCGCGTCGAAATCGGGCGGGACGTATTCGGCGAGCATCGCCGGCGTCGCCGGCAGCACGTTCAGCAGCCGGATGGTGCCGCCCGACGCCTTCGAGAGCGAGACCGCGGTTTCGATGGCGGCTTTGGCGAGGTCGGTGTCCGCGAGATCGACGGGAACCAGGATTCGTTTGAACATGTCGCCTTCCTTGGATGCCTGGCGTGAACGGCGCGCGGCGACCGATTCGGGGGCATCGGAACTCCGTCATCTTCCGGGAGGGCCGGAAGACCGCGTCGGGTGCAACTGTCGCAAGCCGCCAGGTTTCGCTAGCTTGCCTCCGCCGCGATCGCACGGGGGGTGATGAAGCGGTCGAGCCGGCCGAACTCGCGGTGCAGCTTGCTCCAGGCATCGATCGGGAAATCGATCACCGCCAGCGCTGCGGTCGGATATTTCTCGTTCAGGCGTTCGCGCCGCTCGACGTCGCCGGCGGCGACCAGCAGGCGGGCGGATTCGTGGAGGCCGGGATTGTGGCCGATCACCAGCAGGCTGTGAACCTCCGCCGCGACGGACCGCACGAGCGACAAAATGGTGTCCGGCGTCGCCTCGTAGAGGCGGTCGGCATAGAGGATCTCCACCGGCTCCGGAAACCCCTTCTTGATGGCGTCCGCGGTTTGCCGGGTGCGTTTGGCCGGCGAGCACAGGACGAGTTCCGGAACCAGCTCGTGCCGCGCGAGATAGACGCTCATGGTCCGGGCATCGACGATGCCGCGGGCATTGAGCGGACGCTCGCGGTCGGGCATTCCCGGCGAGGACCAGTCCGACTTGGCGTGGCGAAGCAGCATCAACCGTCGCATGGGCCGCAGCATCGATTTTGTCCGGCCGAAAGTCTACAATCTTATTTGCCCGGGTGGGCGTAAGCGTGGGGCGTCGGACCGTGGCGGGCGTGGGCCGGGCCGGCGGATACCCCAGTGTCGTGGCGCAGACGCAGGGCAGATCTCGCGCGCGCATCGGCGCGGGCTTGGCGGCGACCGGCGGGCGTGGTACGGCGCACCTTTCGCGGCCCCCGGCATGGCGCGGCTGGCGCGCGCGGCAGAGGCTTCACGAGGACGGAGTCGCAGGCTTGATGGAAAGCGCCGATCAGTCCGACTTCGGATCGACCTGGTTCTCACGGGTGACGAGCCTGCCGCCGGCGCGGACGCCGCTCAATTACGAGATCGACGTCGACGTCTGCGTCGTCGGCGGCGGCCTCGCCGGCCTCACGGTGGCGCGGGAGGTGGTGCGGCGCGGCTGGTCGGTCGCGCTTCTCGAGGGCAAGCGAATCGCCTGGAACGCCTCGGGGCGCAACAGCGGCCTGGTGATGCCGGGCTATCCGGCCAATGTGGAAAAGATCGTCGAGCGGATTGGCTTGCCCGCGGCGCGGTCGTTGTGGACGCTGTCGGAAGCCGGCGTCCGCTGTGTGCGCGACACCATCGGCGCGCTCGGCCTCGACGGCATCGTGCAGGGCCAGGGCTGGCTCGAGGTTTCCAAATACGACGACAGCGAGACGGCGCTCGCGCGGGCGCGGCTGCTCGCGGAGGAGTTCGGCGTCGAGGTCGAACCGTGGTCGCTGGAGAAGGTCCGCTCGGTGTTGCGGTCGAACCGCTACTTCGGCGCGATCCATCATCCAAACGCGTTCCAGATCAATCCGCTCGCCTATGCGCTGGCGCTCGCCGACGCCACCGAGCGGGCCGGCGTCTTCATGTTCGAGAATACGCCGGCGCTGTCCATCGATCCGGCCGGCGTGCGCAAGCGCATCGCGACGCCCCACGGGCGGGTGCGTGCCGGCCGCGTCGTGCTCGCCGGCAACGTCCATCTGGGCGCGGTGGCCGAGCAGGTGTCCGGAACGCTGGTCCCGGTCACGGCCTATACCGCCGTGACCAAGCCGCTGGGGCCGCGCCTCGGTTCGCTCGTCGGCTACCGTGGCATGGTCAGTGATTCCCGCTACGGCAATTATTCGTACCGGATCATCGACGGCGACCGCCTGATGTGGACCGGCGGGGTGTCGGTCCGGCGGCGCCATGCGAGCCTGATGGCGCGGCGCTTCGCCCGGGCGATCCGCACCACCTATCCGGAGCTCGGCGCGGTCGCCTTCGAGGATTTCTGGCCCGGCACCATGGGCTTTGCGGTCCACCGCATGCCGCAGATCGGCGAGGTGCAGCCCGGCGTCTGGCTCGCCAGCGGGTTCGGCGGCCACGGCATCAATACCTCCGCCATCGCCGGCGAGCTCATCGCACGCGCCATCGTCGAGCAGGACCCGACCTGGCAGGCCTTCCTTCCCTACGAGCTGGTGTGGGCGGGCGGCAGGGGTGGGCGCGCGGTGATCCAGACCATCCTGTCGTCCCGGCATGCCGGCGAGGTCATCGCAGCCAACCTGGCGCGTCGGCGCGAGGCGCTGCGGGCCAAGCGTGTGCGCGAGGCCGGGGGTGCCGGCGATGACCGCGAGGAACCCACGGAGTTCGTGCGGCGGCCGGCCTATCGCATGATCAAGGCGGCGCGCCGGCCGGCGCCGCCGTCGGGCCGGCCCGGTTCCGACGTTCCGATCAACGCCCCTGGCGCCGTGCCGCATGCCAGGCCGGCCGGGCCGGCACCCGCGCGCGACCCGGAGCAGGCGGTGTAGCGCCGGACGGTGCGGCGCCAAGCGGTGTGGCGTCGGACGGTGCGGCGCTGGGTGGTGAAGGCGGCGTCGGTTCTTCCGAGCGCGCTTCGATCCGGCGCGACACGTCTGCCCGTATCACCGCCCGTCGCGCCGCGCCATGAAGGCGAGGCGTTCGAACAGGTGGACGTCCTGCTCGTTCTTGATGAGCGCGCCGTGGAGCGGCGGGATCAGCTTCTTGGGATCGCGTTCGCGCAGCGTGTCGGGGCCGATGTCCTCGACCATGAGCAGCTTGAGCCAGTCGAGCAGCTCCGAGGTGGACGGCTTCTTCTTCATGCCGGGCACGTCGCGGATCTCGTAGAACAGTTTGAGGGCTTCGGCGACCAGGCGCTGCTTGATGCCGGGGAAATGCACCTCGATGATGGCGCGCATGGTGTCCGCGTCGGGGAACCGGATGTAGTGGAAGAAGCAGCGGCGCAGGAAGGCGTCGGGCAGCTCCTTCTCGTTGTTGGAGGTGATGACGACGATCGGCCGGCGCCCCGCCTTCACCGTCTCGCCGGTCTCGTAGACGAAGAACTCCATGCGGTCGAGCTCGAGCAGCAGGTCGTTGGGAAACTCGATGTCGGCCTTGTCGATCTCGTCGATCAGCAGCACCGGGCGCGCGTCGGCGACGAAGGCGTCCCACAGCTTGCCGCGGCGGATGTAGTTGCGGATGTCCTTGACGCGGGCGTCGCCGAGCTGGCTGTCGCGCAGCCGCGACACCGCGTCGTATTCGTAGAGGCCCTGCTGCGCCTTGGTGGTCGACTTCACGTGCCATTCGATGAGCGGCGCGCCGATCGCCTTGGCGACCTCGATGGCGAGCACGGTCTTGCCGGTGCCCGGCTCGCCCTTGACCAGCAGCGGCCGCTCCAGCGCGATGGCCGCATTGACGGCGACCTTGAGGTCGTCGGTGGCCACATAGGCCGTGGTCCCTTGAAAACGCATGCGTTCAAAACCCCAGAAATTTCAGATGCGGCCGCACTTATCACGCTTCTCGCTTCCGTGCGGTCTTACATATTGCGATAGCGAACGAAGGGAAGCGACGGCCCTGTTGAGTATGCGAATTGCATGCCGATGAACTTACACGTCCCTGACCCAGCGGTTTGCGGACACCTCTCCCCGCGTGCGGGGAGAGGTCGGATCGCGGAGCGATCCGGGTGAGGGGGCGCTTCCACGAGTCTGAGCTTATGAAACGAATACCATTTTAACCGCTCGGGCTTGTGGCAGGGCCCCTCACCCCAACCCTCTCCCCGCAAGAGGGGCGAGGGAGCAGCGGCGTCGTGCAGCGAGATGTGTGCCGGGTTTGCGACCACGCTCACTCGCCGTGGGTGTCCTTCCACGGGGCGATCGAGGATTCCACGTGCCGCATCAGCGCCGTCAGCGTCACGCCGAGTAGCATCAGAGTGAGGATCGGCACGAACATCGCCGCCGTGTCGTACTGGTTGCCGTATTTCACGATCAGGGCGCCGAGCCCGGTGATGGCGGTGAAAAACTCTGCCACCACCATGCCGATGATGGCGCGGCCGACGCCGAGCCGCAGCCCCGTCATCATGTAGGGCAGCGACGCCGGCAGGATGAACTTGGTGAACAGCTGTCGCTCGGTGGCGTCGAAGGCGAAGCCGACGTCGAGCAGCGGCGGCGGCACGTTGCGAACCCCGGCCGCGGTGTTGATGAGGATCGGGAAGATCGCGAGGATCACCACGATGAAGAGCTTGGCCGAGAAGCCGAGCCCGAACCACAGGACCACCAGCGGAATGATCGCCACCAGCGGCGTGGCGTAGAGCGCGTTGACGAGCCAATCGGTCGCCGCCTCGACGTCGCGGTAGCGACCGATCACGAGGCCGATGACGATGCCGAGCACGGCGGCGACGGCAAAGCCGAGCAGCAGCGTGCCGAGGCTGTCGAGGAACGCGGCCGGGAGCTCGCCGCTGCGGATCATGTCCAGCGCCGACACCGCGATCGCCGTCGGGTAGGACATGAAGAGCGGATTGATCTGCCGGCCGATCACCTCCCAGCCGACCATCACCGCGATGACGGAGACGAGCCGGATCACCCGGGTGCGGTGGCTCTTCGGCGGCGGCCCGATCTCCTCGATCTCCGGCGCCACGTCCTCGGCGGCGCGGTCGGCGGAAAGCGATACCGCCTCGGCATGCCGGGTGAGGTTCTCGCTCATGCGGCCGCCGCGGCGGGGCTGCGGATGAGGTCCCACATCTGCGCGCGCATGGCCTGGAACGCCGGCTCGCCGCGCAGCAGCGGCAGCTCGGCGCGGGGCCGCGCGAACGGCACCGGGAGCGTCGCCTTGATCCGGCCGGGCTTCGCCCCCAGCACGATGACGCGGTCGCTCAGATAGATCGCCTCGTCGAGATCGTGGGTGACGAACAGGATGGTCTTGCCGGTCTCGGCATGGATGCGCAGCAGCTCCTTCTGCAGGATCTCGCGGGTCTGGGCGTCGAGGGCGCTGAACGGCTCGTCCATCAGGAGCACCGCGGGATCGATGGCGAGCGCGCGGGCGAGCCCGATGCGCTGCTGCATGCCGCCCGACAGCTGATGCGGAAACTGCCGTGCCGCCCCGGACAGCCCGACCAGGGCGAGCAGGCGGTCGGCGGCCTCGCGGCGCCGCGCCGGCGCCACGCCCTGCAGCTCGAGGCCGAGCTCGACATTGCCGAGCGCGGTCCGCCACGGCAGCAGGTTGGGCTGCTGGAACACGAAGCCGCGGTCGCGGCCGGGGCCTTGCACGGCGCGCCCGTCGATCCGGATCGCGCCGCGGTCGAGCCGCACCAGGCCCTGTACGATGCGCAGCAGCGTGGTCTTGCCGCAGCCGCTCTCCCCGACCAGCGAGACGATCTCGTTCTCGCCGACCGTGAAGGAGACGTGGCGGAGCACCGCCAGCAACGCATCCTTCTCGCCCAGCGCTCCGCGCACGCGAAACGTCTTCGACACGTCCTCGACGGCGAGCTTGATGCGGTCGGCGACGCGATCGCCGACCTCATCGCCCCGGGCCTGCGCGGTCATCGGCGCACCGCGCGAGTCAGTCGAGCGCGCGCATGGTGTCGCCGAACAGCTCGTCGACGGCGATCTTGCGGGGGATCAGGCCCTGCGCGAGCGCGAAGTCGATGACGATCTCGAGCGAGCGCCGGTTCGCCTCGATGCCGAAGCGCCACGGATCGAGCGCCGGCACGCCGCTCTCGGCGACCGCCGCCTCCTTGGCCTCGCGGAACAGGCGGTAGATCTCGCGCACCACGTCGGGCCGCGTCTTGGCGAGCTCCTGGCGAATCACCAGCATGTGGTTGATGGGCACGCCGCCATGGCTTTCCGACCATTTGCGGTTCGCCGTCTCGGCATCGGGGATGAGCGGCTTGAGCCGCGGATCGGGGAACTTGTCGCCGACGATCGCCGCGTCGAGTTCGCCGTCGAGCAGCATCTGGACGAGCTGCTTGCCTTCCGGGGCGCGCCGGACATTGGCCGGATCGTCGTATTCGGCGACGTGGCCTTCCTCGAAGGTCACCCAGTCGATGCTGTCGAGATCGACGCCGTAGTCCGCGGCCAGGATGCCGCGCACCCACACGCCGGTGGTCTGGGTATAGGCGCGCACGCCCACCCTCTTGCCGTTGAGCTCGGAGGCCGTCAGCGCCCCGCGCTCGGGATTGTAGGCGATGGTGTGGAGCTGGCCGCGGCCCACCACGGTTGCGGGAATGAGCGCGTACGGCTTGCCGTAGGTCCAGGCCTGCAGGAAGGTGACGATGGCGATCTCGGCGAGGTCGAACTTCGCCTCCCGCACCAGCGGTTTGAAGGCGGTGTTGGAGACCTTCACGTCGGCGAAGTCGAAGTCGACGAGGCTCGAGGCGAGCTTGCCTTGCTTGAGCGCCATCGCGTTGGGGTAGTTCCCCATCAGGGTGAACAGCTTCACTTTGTCGGGCTTGGTGAGCATCTGAAGTTCCTCCGAACGGGCCTTTTACCGGCTGGCGATCTTGTCGGCCAGCGCCGGATAGAGCGATTGCGCGGTGAGGGCGAAGATCCAGTCCTGGTCCTCCTGGGGCAGCGACGCCACCGAGGCCCGCGCCACCGCCAGCAGGTTTTTCAAGGGACCTTCCGATGACGGATAGTTCGAGCCCCAGGCCATCCGGGACGCCCCGAAAGCGCCCACCAGCTTGGCGAAGAACGTCTCCGGCGTCGCCTTGCCGTTGCGGCATTCGGCAAAGGTGCGCGGCGTCACCTTGAGGTAGATGCCGGGATATTCCGAGAGCGCGAACAGGCTCGCCGCCGCCGCATAGGGCGGCCCGTCGCTGAGCACCGGCCGCGCCAGATGGTCGAGGATCACCCGCACCTGCGGGAACCGCTTGACGAGGTTGATGAGCTGCGGAAACGCCGGGCTCGACATCTGCATGCAGATGGGCATGCCGAGTTCGCCGGCGGTCTGCCAGGCCGGGTAGACCCGCGGGTCGTCGATCCACTCGGCCTGGGTCGTCATGGTGCTGCCGATGGTGAACAGCCGCATGCCGGTGAGGTTCTTGCTGCGCCAGTGGCGCATGCGCTCCGGCGCATCGGGCGCAAGCACGTCGACCGAGAACACGCCGGTGAAACGGCCGGGGTATGCGGCGACCGCGTCGGCCACGTAGGAATTGTCGTGACCGTAGCAGGTCGAGGCCTGCACCAAGGCGGACTTGTCGACACCCGCCTCGTCCATGGCGGCGATCATCTGCTCGTAGGTCACCGGCCGCGTGCGCGACCAGTCGGACTGATGGCCGCCGAGCGGCGCCAGCGGATAGCGCTTCTCGTCGGCGGCGATGATGTGGGGATGGATGTCGATCGTCTTGGAAGGCATGGGAACTCCGGCAGGGACGCTGCTCACTCGCCCTTCCTTGAGGGGAGGAGCACTAACCCATCAGCTTTACCGCGTCTTGGGCCAAAGTCATATCCGCCACCTGCTCATAGGGCAGCATGCGCTTCTGCAGCCCGAGCGCGAGATTGATCTCCTGCATGTAGCGCACGCGTTCTTCCGACAGGACGAGATCGCCGGCATAGGGCTTGTGCTGCTGGATGAAGTCCCACTCCGCCGCGCCTTCCACGGCACCGGCGGCGGCGTTGGTCACGGCGATGCGGGCGCGCACGAAGGCATCGCGCGAGCCGGGGCTCTGGATGAATCGCCACAGCGTGCCGTAGGCCGCGAGCGTGCGCGTCAGCAGGTCGCGCTTGCCGGCGATGGCGCGGTCGGACGAATAGCTTCCCTGGTAGGTGTATTCGCGCAGCTCGTCGTAGACGAGCCCGTCCTCGAGCGCATGGACGCCGTAATGCGCCTGCTGCCCGAAGACGTCGTTGAGCGCGATGCCGGCATCGACGGTGCCGGCGACCACGGCGCGGAACACGTCGGTGCTGCTGCCGATGTTGACGAACCGCACCTTGCCGGCGTCGACGCCCTTCTTGCGCATCAGCGCGACCGTCATGTGATGGAGGAGGGCGCCCGGCGAGCCGGTGCCGAAGGTATGGCCTTCGACGTCCTTGAGGCGCCGGATCTCCGGCCGCTTGCTGTAGATCACGTCGTCGACCAGAAAGCGCGTCGCGGCGACGAGCTTGATCTTCGCGCCCTTTTCGATCGCCGCCAGGACTTGGGAAAACCCGGAGATTACGACGATGTCGCTCGAGCCGCCGATCACGGCGCCCATCAGCTTGGAGCCGTCGGCGACGCTGACGATGTCGGGCGCGAGGCCGAACTTCGCGAACAGGCCCTCGGCCTTCATGATCTGCTGAAGCGCCGCGCCGGCGGTGGCGGCGGCGCCGACGATATTGACAGTTTGCGCCTGCGCGAATGCCCCGTCCATGGGAACGAGGCCCGCGACGCCGCCGAGGCCGGCGGCGCCGAGCTTGAGAACATCGCGGCGCGCGAGCGCCAAGGCGTGAACGGCGGGGGGAGCCGCCGGTTCAGGCCTTCGCGGGCGCAGGGATCCGCTTGTTGAGGCGGCTGTAGACCTTGCGCGCATTGCCTTCGAAGATCTTGTGCTTGTCCTCGGCCGAGAGGCCGCTGACCTGGTCGATATAGCGCTTGGTGTCGTCGTAGTGGTGTCCGGTCCGCGGATCGATGCCCTTCACCGCGCCGACCATTTCCGAGGCGAACAGGATGTTGTCGGCCGGAATCACCTTGGTGAGCAGCTCGATGCCGGGCAGGTGGTAGACGCAGGTGTCGAAGTAGACGTTCTTGAGCAGGTGTTCCTCGAGCGGCGGCCGCTTCATGTCCTGGGCGAGCCCGCGATAGCGGCCCCAATGATAGGGCACCGCGCCGCCGCCGTGCGGAATGATGAATTTCAGCGTCGGGAAGTCCTTGAACAGGTCCGATGTGATGAGCTGCATGAAGGCGGTGGTGTCGCCGTTGATGTAGTACGCGCCGGTGGTGTGGACGCAACCGGCATTGCAGGAGGCGCTGACATGGATCATCGCCGGCACGTCGAGCTCCACCATCTTCTCGTAGAGCGGGTACCACCAGCGGTCGCCGATCGGCGGCGCGTCCCAGTGGCCGCCCGAGGGATCGGGATTGAGGTTGCAGCCGACGAAGCCGAATTCGTTGATGCAGCGCTCGAGCTCGCTGATGCAGTTCTTCGGGTTGACGCCCGGAGATTGCGGCAGCTGGCAGACGCCGATGAAGTTGTCGGGATAGAGCTGGGTGATGCGATAGATCAGCTCGTTCGACACCTGCGACCATTCGAGGCTCACGCCTTCGTCGCCGATATGGTGCGACATGCCCGAGGCGCGGGGCGAGAAGATGGTGAGGTTGGTGCCGCGCTCGCGCTGCAGCTTGAGCTGGGCGCCCTCGACGCTCGAGCGCAGTTCGTCGTCGCTGATCTTGAGGGAGGCTGCGACGGGCTTCTGCGTCGGGTCCTTGATGGCCGCGACCTGGTTCTTGCGGAAGTCGTGAAGTTTCTGCGGCTCGGTGGTGTAGTGGCCGTGGCAGTCGATGATCATGGCGCCTCGCTCTTGCCGGCGTCCGGCTCTTCTTGGGTCGGTCCGGCGTTCAGTCGCGCGGATCGTAAGGCCGCGCTTCGGCTTGTCAAACGGATTGCGGGCGCGCCGGTGCGCGGCTGCGACGGCGGATTCACAGCGAAGATTCCGATTGCGCCGGCAGTGCCTTGCTCCCTATGTTCTGCGCGCAAAATCCAGATTGCCCGCGTCCGGGGGAGAGCAATGGCCGAATTACCGCGTCTCAATGGTGTCATCCGCGCCTGGGAGGAGGGCAAGCCGGCGTTCACGGCGTTCGCCCAGGCCGAAATCGAGACCGCCGTCGCGATGGGCGCGTCGAAGTTCGACGGCATCATCTACGAGATGGAGCACAATTTCTGGGACGCGCGGGCGCTGCGCGACAGCATGCAATACATGCTCAACCGCCGTGCGCTGGTGCAGGGCGGCACCCTCGCCCCGACGGTGACGCCGATGGTGCGCATCCCGCCCAACGGCGGCGAGCACAATCAGTGGCTCGCCAAGCAGGCGCTCGATCTCGGCGTCTACGGCGTGCTGTGGCCGCACATCTCGACGGTGGATCAGGCCCGCAACGCGGTGACGGCGTGCCGCTATCCGCGGCTCCCGACCGCGCCGCTCTACGAGCCCGCCGGCATCCGCGGCGACGGCCCGACCACCGCGGTGCGCTACTGGGGCCTCACCCAGCAGGAATACTACGCCAAGGCCGATGTCTGGCCGCTCGCCCCGCACGGCGAGATCCTGGTGATGCTGATGATCGAGGACACCCAGGGCATCGAAAATCTCGACGCCATCCTCAAGCAGGTGCCGGGCATCGCCCTCGTGCTGATCGGGGAAGGCGACCTGTCCCAGGAACTCGGCTATCCGCGCCAATATGAGCATCCCAAGGTGCTCGATGCCATGTCCTACATCGTCAAGACCTGCAAGGCGAACGCGGTCCATGTGGGCCATCCCCACGTCGACGCGACCAATGTCGAGCGCATCCTCGCCGAGGGCTACACCTTCCTGATGGCCGCCCCGGTGCGCAGCTTCGCCGCGCTCGACAAAGGCCGGCAGCTCGCAGGGCGGAAGTAGGGCCGGGCGGCCGCCCGGGACGGCCACACGCGTGAAGCCGGTAGCAGGTAGCCCGGATTGAGCGGCCGCGAAATCCGGGTCGGCGGCGGTTCGTTATCCTCCCGGCTGTCCCGGATTTCGCTTGCGCTCAATCCGGCTACGGCCCCACGCCTGCAGCGGCTTCGCAACAGGGGATTTGACGCGCGCGCCGCGGTCAGTTCTGCCCGTGCTTGAAATATCTCAGGTCCGGCGGCGGCTGGTCCTTCTTCATCGGCATGATGAGGCCGTCGGCGCTGCGAAAATAGACCTCCTTGCCGATGGTGACGTGGGCCTGGCCCTCGATGCAATTGTCGTTGGTCCACCACACCTTCGGTCGCCGCTTGAAGATCTTCACCACCGACCATGGCCGCGTCAGGGAATGATCGATCGCGGTCATCTCGACGCGCAGGAGGCCAGGATCGCTCTTGTCGATGGAGATCCGCTCGGTGATGACGGCGTCGTCGTCGTCGGCCATGGGCATGCCGGACTGGTCCCACTCGTGCGGTCCGCGCATATGCCGGGTCTCGACCTCGAGCGTGTCGAAGCGGCCGTCGCCGTCGGTGTCGACCCATTTGCCGATCGAGTAGCCGGGGAACCAGGTCTCCTCGGTCTGCGGCCAGGGGCGGCCGTCGGTGTAGATGCGGCGCGGCGAGAATTCAGTCCGCTCGAACAGGATGTAGGTGACGTTCGGCGAGATGACGAATTCGAACGGCGATACCCCGGACATCATCCGGGGCATGCCTTGGGGCAGGCAGGTGTAGGCCGTATCGAGCCCGTGACCGCCGAGATCCTGGTCCTTGATGCTGGCCTCGAACATCGCCTGGTATTCCGGCGTGAGCGGCGCCTCCTGCTTGCGGATCGGCTTCGACTGGTCGAAGCGCGGATTGCCGGTGTAGGTGCGGGTCCACTGGCCCGACAAGTCCGGATACTTCGACTCGTCGTGCGCCAGGGCGGCACCGCCCGCCGCACCGAGCGACGCCGCCAGCGCCAACGCACCCATCGCGTTCCGAAGCATGAATCTTCCTCCCGTCACCAACCGGCGGGGGGCCGCGCCCCGCCCCGGCATTTGGCCGTTTTGCCACCCTTATCATGCGGCCGAAGCTGCCGCCACGGCGCGACGTGCGCCGTGGGCACCGAGCCTGGGCGCTTCGCCGAGCGGGCCGCAACCGGTCGAGCCTTCCGGTCGGTCCGCGCCCGATCGAGCCCGCGCCCAGCGCGGCTTCCGGGGTGAGGAGAGCCGTGCATTATATAATTAGTATATCCGATATTTAGATCGACCCTATTTTGCAGGGAGTTCCCAATCGGTCGAACGCGAATATCTTGCGCAACAGAAATATTTTCTTCGTGCTAGAGATGCTCTGCCCGTTTCAATTCGACACGACTCGCACCGCTGCCCGAGCGGTCAGGGCTGCGGAATTCGTCGGGAGGCCCGACAGCGACTCGGCATGGCCATGGCACCCAAGAAGATTCTTTGCATCGAGGACGACCGGGAGACGTCCGCGTTGATTCTCGAAGAGCTCGCCGATCGTGGCTTCGATCCGATCGCAGCTTACGATGGCCGCGCGGGCCTCGTCGCCATCCTCGAACAAAGCCCCGATCTCGTGTTGTGCAACGTCGGCCTGCCGGTGATGTCGGGGATTCAGCTGTTGGAGCGTTTGTCGTCTGCAGTTCCGCGACACGCTCCATTCGTCTTTCTGACCGGCCTGGCAGAACGCGAGGTCGAGCTTCGGGTCCGGCACCTGGGTGCACCCGACGTCGTCCGCAAGCCGGTGGATTTCGATCTGCTCGCCCAGATCATCGATGCGCGGCTATCGGCCACTGCGCCCAAATCTGGGCGGAGCGGGCCGGGCTGAACGATCGCGAGGTCGAAGCGCCGACCCGGACGACACTCGAATCCTTTTCGCGAGCCGCACGGTACGCTTGCATTTTTTGCAGGCGAAGGGACCGGTGATCGCTCGCTGGGCAAAACGGTCCGGTCGGCACCAAAACGATATTATAAAAATATGAATTACAAACCCTTCACCGATCGACTTTAACCGTCGGCCCGTACAGGATCGCAATGCTGGGGAATCCAAGCGGACCTGCTGGGGAGCTGGTCCACTTCATGGGTGGGAGCTGCGGGATGACGAGAAACAGGTTCGGAGCGGTCGTGCGTGCGGGGGTGCTCGGCCTTGCCTTGGCGGGCGCTGGTGGGGCGGCGGACGCGGCCGATCTGCTCCTCAAGACCCCGGTGGCGTCGGCTTACAATTGGTCGGGCTGCTACGCGGGAGCCTATGTCGGCTGGGGGACGGCCAACAACTGGGCGTCCACCGATCTGGGGAGCGGCGCGACCCCTCGGTTCAGCCCGGGAGCGTCGAACCCGTGGAATTACAGCGAAAACTCCAGCGTGCTGACCGGCGGCACGGTGGGCTGCAACTGGCAACCCTTCGCATCCGGCCTGGTCGTCGGCGTGGAAGGTGAGGGGGGCTATCTCAACTTGAGCGGCTCGACCGTCCAGCCGAATACGGCCGATGTGATCGGGGCGTCCAAGATCGGCAGTGGGTATGGACTCGTTGCCGGCCGCGTCGGATACGCGTTTTTCGAGCGCGTCCTTCTGTATGGGAAGGTCGGCGTGGCGCTGTACAAGGAAACCGGCTCCGTCACGAATGCGATCGGGGATACGATTTCCGCAGCCGGCAGCAAGTCCCAGGCGCCGTTGGCCTACGGCGGGGGCGTCGAATACGGCTTCTCGGAGCATTGGACGGGCAAGTTCGAGTACGTGTTTTTCGATAAGGGCAGCTCGTTCAACGCCTGTGGCGTCGATGCGGTGCTCGGCCAGAACTTCTGCTGGCGGCAGGATCCCTCTACGGTCCACACCGTCAAGATCGGGATGAACTATAAGTTTTGAGCGGAAGTCGACATCTCTCCGCGCCGGCCTTCCTTCGTTGATCGTTTTTTGATGAGCGTCGGCCCCGAGGCTCATTGGATTTCAGGAAGCGCCCTGACGACAAGACCCCGGCCATTCGCCGGGGTTTTGGCGTTTTCGTCTGCGCGGGGCAGTACGAGAGCGGTCGGGTTATATGCCGAGATCCGATTGGATGGGCGTCGCGCGAAGGCGTGCTGTCATGCGTTCCGGAAACCGGTATTCGCGTGCGCCGACCAGCCTCGACAGCCCGACGAGTGTGGGGCCGATGACCGAGGCGCATTGCAACCGTGGAGTTGTCGCGGTCTGCGGCCGAAATCAGATTGGGTTCGACGAGAATGGCCGTGCCGACGGGCGGTCGATTTCTCGAAGCACGCTGCGCAGGCTTGTTGCATCGCGAACGCCGGATGGCGCCTTTCGGAGCACCGAAAGAAAAACACGCGGAAAAGTGATAATAAAGATATTAAAACGGCCAATATCTAATATCGACTTATGGTTTGATTTTGACTGAAAGTTGTCCCGCTGGGATTTGCGGATTCTCTGGGGAGAGCGTCCGCGTTATGGGGTGGGGCAAAGCGATGACCAGATTGGGGTGGATTGGCTTGGCGCTCATGGCGTCGAGCGGACTAGCGACGACAGAAGCGGCGCGCGCCGCCGATAATCCGGTAATGATGCGCAAAGTGCCGGTGAACTGTCGCGAGCCGGACGCGCCTTATAAGAAATACGAATGCCTGGATGCTTATCTGGGCGACGATTTCCTGTCCCGGCTCGTCAACTATTACCGTCTCGAGTGGGGGCACGATGCGGCGCCCGCCGATCCCAAGGCGCCACCCTCGCGTCGAGCGGGCTGGGGCGATTCGTCGCCGGCGACCATTCCCCCGTATCCTTTCACGGAATGGCCTTATGGCGGCGCCACCGCGATCGGCGTGACGCGGCCGAGTTCGGTGGACAGCCCCCTCATGGTGGCGCTCGGCAACACGGACCTGGGAAAGACCATGAACGACGCGCACATCCAGGTCTACGGCTGGGTGAACGGCGGCGGCAACATCAGCACCAACAAGGTGACCCCGGGAGGCAACTGGCCGGCGGCCTACGACTATTCGCCGAATACCGCGCAACTCGACCAAGCCGTTCTCTATATCGAGCGTCTGCCCGATACGGTGCAGACCGATCATATCGATTGGGGCTTCCGGCTTTCGGGCATTTACGGCGAGAACCAACGCTACACGACGGCGCTGGGTCTCGCGAGCTATCAGCTGCTCGGCCACAACCTCACCAACGGCTATGATTTTCCCATGATGTATGGGGAACTCTATGTCCCGCAGATCGCCGAGGGCCTTCTGCTGCGGCTCGGGCGCTTCATCTCGGTTCCTGATATCGAGGCCCAGCTTGCCCCCAACAACTACATGTACACGCACTCGCTGACTTATACGTTCGACAACTACACCAACAGCGGTCTGCAATCGACGCTGGCGCTCAATAAAAACTGGTTCGTGCAGCTGGGGATCACCGTCGGCAGCGACACGATGCCGTGGGATTGGGGCAAGATGGTCGCCAATCCGTTTCCGAATCCGGTCTATCCCGGTTACCTGATGCCCAAGGATCCCGGCGCCAAACCGTCGTACACCGCCGGCCTCCGGTGGCAGAGCGACAGCGGCCGGGACAATATCTACATCGTCGGAGACGCACTCAATAACGGCACCTGGGGCTACAACAATCTGCAATGGACCGGGATCACCTGGTATCACCGGTTCAACGACCAGTGGCACTTTGCCTGGGAAACCTACTCACTCAGCCAGAAGAATGTGCTGAATGCAGCGGATCCGCTCGGCATCATCGCCAATGGCGGCTACCCGTTCACCCCGCAAAACGGAGTTCAAGTTCAACGCGCCGAACTTCGCACAGTGCAGCAGTCCTTACGTCGTCACCTGCACCGCGCGGGTGTTCACTTCGGTGATGTACCTGAACTATCAGTTCACGAAGCTGGACAATCTGTCGATGCGCGGCGAGTTCTACAACGACATGGAGGGGCAGCGCACAGGAACGAAGACCCGCTACGTGGAATTCGGCCTCGGCGTCCAGCACTGGTTTTCCCCCCAGGTCGAACTGCGGCCGGAAGTAACTTACTATAGGTCGCTCGACGCGAATGCGTTCAACGGCAATTTCAACGCCCCGATTCCAATCCTGCCCACCCGCGACTACGCGTTGGTCGGCGCCATGGACTTGATCTGGCACTTCTGACGGGGCCTTGCCGGTTCGCTCCGGGGGGGCGGGCCGGCTCTTCCACACTCCGAAACGCACGATGCCGCCGCGAACCTCGCGGCGGCGGACCGGGGGGCGCTTATGCAGAATCACCGAAAGAACCTATTGGCGATGGTGCTTGCCGGGGTCGTCCTGGCCGTGCTGGCGGGATGCACGACGAGCAACATCGACGCGGGCCGCGGCGCGTACGCCAGGGCCAGCGGACGACCGGTCCCAAAGCAAGAAAGGTCGCGCGCACTGCGCTACTACGGCGGACCGAAATCGCCGATGTATCCGGGGTGAGGAGGACATCCGGCACTCCGCGGCGGGCGATTTGTGCCGCTCGGCGGATTGCCGGGCACCCACGCCCCATCGATATGTTTTTCATATGTCTTCGTATCGGTCTCTATATGGATTTCATATGCAAGAATGATGAGACTGTAATCACAACCGAAGAGTACAGATCATCGCTATGCCAATCGCCCTCGGCGCGGGTTCGGATCTTCGCCCGCGAATCGGGATTCGGGGCGCAGGTTCCGATCCGCATTCGGCCGCGGCCCGATCGGGTCTGATCATGCGCCGAGCGGATCGGTCGTCCGAGCCGGCCGGGCGTCGGCGGTCGATGTTGCTTCAACTCTCCCGCGCCTGGCGCCGCATCGCTCCGCGGGCCGTGTTGCCCAACCTCGTCCTTCCGCTGGCGCTGGTTGCGGTGATGAGCGTCGCGGTGGCGCTGGCAGTGAGTTGGTCGTCGGTCGAGTTCGATGCGATCATCTTTCTCATTCCGGTGATGATCTCGGCGGTCCGGTGGGGGGTATTGGCGGCCGTCGTTGCGGCACTCGCGAGCGCGGCGATCTCGGACTTCTTCTTTCTGCCGCCGATCTTCAGCTTCGAAGTCAGTGATCCGCGGGAAATCGTCAACCTCGTCTTGTTTTTGGTGGTTGCCATCGTGACCGGACATCTCGCGGCACGATTGCGGTCGGAGGCCGACGAGGCCTCTCGCCGCGAGAGCGAGATCTCCGATCTCTACCTGCTGTCGCGACGCCTGGCGATGTGCTCGACCCCGGTGGACCTCGTCGCAGCGCTGCAGGAGTATGTCTCCGGGCGCCTGGGGTTTCCCGCTATCGTGATCTGGCCGGCCGGCGACGAGGCCGCGAGTGACGCCGCGATCGTCGGTCCGGCGATGGTGAGGCAGCTGCGCATGACGGCTGCGACCATGATCGCCGCGAAGGACACGAGCACCCGCACCGCCTTCGACCCCGAGCGTAAGGACCTCTGGGTGCTCAGGTCGATGGTGACCCCATCGGCAGATCACGGTGTCCTCGCCATCTGTCTGGGACAGCGCGGCAGCGAGCGACCCGCCGAAGTCGACGGACTGATCGAGGCGATCCTGTCGGAGGGGGCGGCATCCCTGGCGCGCATCGATGCAGGCGCCGCGTTCGAACATGCCGTCTTGCGGGGCCAGTCGGCGGTCCTCAAGACCGCCCTCATCGGGAGCGCATCGCACGAATTGCGTTCGCCCATCGCGTCCATCCTGGGCTCGGCGAGTGTGCTCGACCAAATTCCGTCGCTGCAGGGCGACCGCCAGGTTCGCGAGCTGGTGAGCGGCATTCACCGGGAGGCGAAGCGGCTCGACGGCGATATCCAGAACCTCCTCGATACCGCGCGCATCCTCGATTCCAGTGTGGTGCCCGTCGCGCAATGGACCGATCCCGGCGACATCATCGCAGCCGCGATCCAGCAGCGTGCGCACCGGCTCAGCGAACATCGGCTCGAGGTCGGGATCGAAGACGCGATTCCCCTGCTGAAACTCGATGCCGGTCTCGTCGAACAGGCGATCGGCCAGATTCTCGAGAACGCCGCGAAGTATTCGCCCCCCGGTTCGACGATCGCGGTCTCCATCAGGTCCGCGGCGGGTGAAGTCATCATCGCGATCGCGGACGAGGGGGTGGGATTGATGCCGGGGGAGGACATCCAGTCGTTCCGGCGCGGCTTCCGCGGCGCGCGCCAGCTCGGCGGAACTCCGGGTCTCGGTCTTGGTCTGTGGATTGCGAAAATATTCATCGTAGCGAACGGAGGTGCCGTGACCGCGCGAAGCGCCGGTCCCGGGCTCGGCACCACGCTCACCCTGACCTTTCCGGTCCCGCAGAGAACCGATGATATCCCGAGCGATGCCGAAGTCAGGTAACCTCGTCCTCGTGATCGACGACGAGCCGCAGATCCGAAGGTTCGTGGCGGCCGGGCTCGAGCTCCACGGTTATCTGGTGAAGGCAGCCGAGAGCGCCGTGACGGGGCTCAGCGTGGCCGCGCATGCGCGGCCCGATCTGATCGTTCTCGATCTCGGCCTGCCGGACATGCGGGGCTCCGAAGTGCTGGAGCAGGTCCGGTCGTGGTCGAACGTTCCCGTCATCGTGCTGTCGGTCGAGTCCGACGAGGAACAGAAGGTGACGCTGCTCAAGCTCGGCGCCGACGATTACGTGGTCAAGCCGTTCGGTATTGCCGAGCTGGCTGCGCGGTGCGAGGCGGCATTGCGGCGTTACCACAAGAGCACCGAGCGCAACTCGATCGTGCAGACCGGGACTTTGACCATCGACCTCGCTTCGAGATTGGTGACGCTCGGGGGAGATCGGATCACGCTCACCCGAAAGGAATACCGGCTGCTTCACGCCCTGGCGTCGCATCTCGGACTGGTCGTCACGCACCAGCAGCTGATCAAGGAGATATGGGGCAAAGGCATCGGCGACAACGTGCAATATCTGCGCATGCTGGTGCGCAAGCTGCGGCAGAAGATCGAGCCGGACCCCAATCTGCCGACGTTCGTCATGACGGAATCCGGCATCGGATACCGGCTCGAACGGCAAAAATCGACCAGCGCTTTTTGAAGCGCCGGGCAACGCTTCGCCCGCGCCGAGAGACTGTCCAGGATCAGGCTGCCGCATCGTCGGATTTGGGGCGCGCCTGCAACCCGGCGCCGGTCTCGTCGCACAAAAGGCCCGCGGTCGCGAAATCGCGGAATGCCCGGCCGCCGCCTCTCGTCTGGGAATAAAGGTAACGCTCGATGAGCCAGGAGCGCAAACTCGGAACGAACTCCTCGGTGAGCAAGGTGGCCTTCTTGCGGGCCATCGGGTAGCGGACGCCCCAGCCCGCGACGCCGGTCGACAGGATTTCGATGGCGAGGATGATGGTCGCGATGCAGACGAGCCCTTCGTTCGCGCGCTTCGCGCTTCGCGACGAGGTCGACATTCTGAACATGCGCCGGAAGGTCGCGTCGACTTCGATGAAATTCCTGATCTCCGGATGCCACAGGATATCAGGCAGGCAGGAATACCCGTTCAGTTCATGGTATCGCATGATGAAGGGCGTGCATTTTTCCAGGAGCTCCTTCGGGAGGAAGGAAAAATCGATTGTTCTGCTCCGGGAGATCATCGGCGGTTCTCGGGTCTTGGCGCCGGCACCCACTGTCCCCATCTTTTCCCCCGCGATTATGGCGTCTCGTCGATCGTAAGACGGCGGGGCATATCCATTCGATTGCAAAGCGGAGCGGGTTTTATAGATAAAAAATATCTTTGCGCGGGGTTTCACATATGCGAGTCCGGTGGCAGCCGGATCGCCTGGTCAAGCCGGGTGACGACGAGAGAGAGCCGGCGTCGTCGACCCGGCTACGACGACCCGGCGCGCCGCTCCATTCAGCTCATCTTCCTGGTCGTGTCGTCGAACAGCTCGTCGACCGTGAACCGGCGCGGGATCAATTTCTGCTCGGCCGCGTATCCGATGATCTTTTCGAGCGACGGGCGGCAGGCCTCGACGCCGAACGGGGGCGGCGAGGCGCCGGCCGCAACGGCGCGGCGGCGGCCCTCCTTCAGGAGCGCATAGACCTCCTCGACGATGTCGGGGCGCAGCTTGGCGAGGTCTGCGCTCACCACCACGAAATGGTTGAGCGGCACCAGCCCGTGCTTCGCCACCCACGCTTTCGCCACCGCGTCGGGATCGCCGAACAGCGACTTCACCCGCGGGTCGTCGGAGCGGTCGCCGAGCACGGCGTCGAGCTCGCCGTCGAGCAGCATCGGGATGATCTTCTTGCCCTCGGGCGCGCGCTCGGTGGTGTCGACATATTCGGCGACGTGGGGTTCCTCGAAGGTCACCCAGTCGACCTTGTCGAGGTCGAGGCCATAGTCGTTGGCGAACATGCCGCGCAGCCATGCCCCGGTGGTGGTGGTGAAGGAGCGGATGCCGACCCGCTTGCCGGCGAGCTCCGGCGGCGTCAGCGTCTCATGGGTGTCGCTGTTGTAGACCGCGAAGGCATGCTGGACCCGCGCGGTCATCACCGCCGGCAGCAGCACCATCGGCTTGCCGAACGACTTGGCGATGAGATAGGTGACGATCGCCATTTCGGAGACGTCATAGGCCTCCCGCCGGACCATCGACTGAAAGCCGGTCCAGACCGGCGTGACGTCGGCGAAGTCGAAGGCGATGCGGTCGGAGGTGAGCTCGCGGCGCTTGAGAGCTGCGGTGTGGGGATAGTCGGCGAGCAGGGTGCGCAGCCGCACCTGAATTCTTGCTGTCCATAATGCTCAGGGGCCTTTCTGATCCGCGCGGCATATGCGAGCGGTTGGGGGCGGTGGGAGCGTTCAAGCGCCTGGAACACCGCGCAGGGCGGAAGCGATGGCGGGAACGGCGCGGGCGTCGAGGGCGAGCCCGACATGGTCGAGGCCGGGAACGACGGTGACCGGCACATCCTGCCGGACGGCGTGGACGGTGTCGGCAAACCGGCCTGCGTCGAACAGCTCGTCTTTGCTGCCGACCAGGACGGCGAGCGGTGCCTTCGCGTTGCGCAGGTCGGCGACGTAGTCCTCGGTACCGAAGGCCTTGGTGAGCACGAAGGAATAGCTGGTCGTGAGGTGCTTCGCCTGTTCCGGCAGAACAGCGAAGGCCAGCACCGGCATATGCTCGAAAGTATGGACTCCGGCGCGGTCGAGCAGGGCGAGCGCGAGAAGGCGCGGCAGGAACACCTTGGCCCAGGTGTTAATTGCCTCCGGCCTGACGGTGGGTGCGCGCGGTCCGAGATAGGGCGACAGCAGCACCACGCGGGCGAATGCGGCGCCGAGCGGGGTCGCCGCGGTATGGAGCGCAAAGCCGCCGCCCGACGAGAAGCCGACCAGCACGAGCGGCGCGTCGGGGTGACGTTTCTTCACCGCTGCGACAAAATCGCCGAGATCGTCGTCGAGTTGGCCGCCATAGTCGATGTCGCCGCGCGTCCCGGTCTCGCCATGGCCGCGAATGTCGGGCGCATAGACCGTGAGCCCCTGAGCGTTCAGCGCCTGAGCCAGCGGATGCAGACTGGAGCTCGACGCCGACGAGCCGTGGATCGCGATCACCACGGGTGCGCCCGGTCCGGCGGCGGCGGCATCCCAATGGCGGAACGCGATCGGGCTGCCGTGGCCCGCCGTCACCGTCTCCGCGGCGGGCAGGGTGCCGAAATCCACGGCCTTGAACGGCGTGCCGATCGACGCGAGAGGCTTGGGCGGAGTGCCGCCGCCGAAGGCGATCATCGCTGCCAGCGTGGTGGCGATGCCGGCGAGGAGACAGCACACGACGATCAGGGCTACCTGGGCACGCCGCATGGGGTCGTTCGAGTCCTTCAGCTCACTGCTTTTCGAGGCCGGCCTTTTCGATGACGGCGGCCCACTTCTCGATATCCTCTTTGAGGCGCCGATGCATCTCTTCCGGGGTGGTGCCGCGCGCTTCCATGCCGAACAGCCTGGCCTTTTCCTGCACCTCCGGCAGCTGCAGCACGTCGTTGACGGCCCGATTGAGCAATTGGACGACGTCGTCGGGCATGCCAGCCGGTCCCGACAGCGCATTCCAGCTCTCCACCACGTAGCCCGACAGGCCGCTCTGCTGCACCGTCGGTACGGCGGGCAGCGCCGGGGCGCGATGCTCCCCGGTGGTGGCGACGGCGGTCAGCTGGCCTTCGCGCACCGCGGCGCTGAGGCCGGCGTAATAGTCGAAGCCGACCTGCACGTCGCCGCGCATAAGCCCGGTGATGAGCTCCGGCGTGGTGCGGTAGGTGACCACCGCCACGTCGATGCCGGCGAGGCTCTTGAACAGCTCGGCCGACAGGTTCTGGGTGCTTCCCGGCGCGATCGAGGCGAAGTTGAGCTTGCCCGGGTTGGCGCGGGCCGCCGTCAGGATGTCGGCCACGCTCTTGAGCGGACCGCCGGCCTTGGTGGCGATCACGAGATCGAAGAAGGCGGTGATGGTGATCGGGGTGAAGTCCCGCAGCACGTCGAACGGCAATTGTTTGAACAGCGTGGCGCTGATGGCGGTGCCGTTGCCGGTGAGCTCCAGCACATAACCGTCGGGCGGGGCGCTCGCGGTCGCCTTGGCGGCGACGATGCCGCCGGCGCCGGGCCGATTGTCGACGATGAACTGCTGGCCGAGCTTGAACGACAGCCGGTCGGCGACGATCCGCATGGTGGTATCGGCGACGCCGCCGGGTCCGTAGGGGACGATGATCCGCACCGGGCGGTTCGGGTACCCGGTTTCGGCGTGCACGGGGGGCGCCGACCCCGCCGCCGAGATCAGTGCCGCGGACCACCCCAAAACAGTCCGGCGGTCAACACCGAGGTCGAGTTTCGCACGTCGAGCCATTCCCATCCCTTGAATCGCCCCTTGAGGGGTTGTCGTTGGCCGCGATGGTAGTAGACGGCAGAGTTCAAGGCCAGCGCCGGGGATCAGCCGGCGTGCTGTCCAAGTGCCGCAGGCCGACGGTGGTGCGGGCCGATTCGGCCGCGGGAGGGCGCAAAGCGCCGCCGGCGGGGTGGATTGGGGCCGCTGAAGGCGGCGGAACTGCCGTGGAAATGCCCAATCTGCCGCTATTTGTCACATTTTCGTGGTCGCCTTGATCTAAGGCGTCGTTCGCGGTTGAAGGGCCGGAGGGGGGGATATATAACGCCGCCCGCGGACTCGACCCCCGCCGAATGAAAGCGACCATGGGAGTGGGAGTGTGCGTGAATGCGCGCAGATAAGTCAAAGTCTTATCGCCCGACCGATAAAGAGCCATTCATGAACGAGCGCCAGCGCGAGTATTTCCGGCAGAAGTTGCTCGCCTGGAAAGAAGACATCCTCAAGGAAGCCAAGGAGACGCTGCAGCATCTCCAGGACGAGAACCAGAACCATCCCGATCTCGCGGACCGGGCGTCCTCCGAAACCGACCGGGCGATCGAATTGCGGGCCCGGGACCGCCAGCGCAAGCTGATCGCCAAGATCGACGCGGCGCTCGGACGGATCGAGGACGGCACCTACGGCTATTGCGAGGAAACCGGCGAGCCGATCTCGATCAAGCGCCTGGAGGCGCGGCCGATCGCGACGCTGTCGATCGAGGCGCAGGAGCGCCACGAACGCCGCGAGCGGGTCTATCGGGACGAGTAGGGCGTCGAAACGCTTCCGGGCCGGCCGCGGCCGGGCCGGGATACGTCAGTTCGGCTTGAGATCGAGCGCCTTGGCGAGCTCCGCCGTCGCAGCGAACTCGCTCTTCACGAACGTGTCGAATTCGGCGACGTCCATCTGCAGGGGGTCGACGCCCTGGAGCGCGAGCTTCTCGCGCACTGCGGGCACGGCCAGCGCTTTGCCGATCTCGCGGTTGAACTTCTCGATGATGGCGGGCGGCGTCCCCGCCGGCGCAAAGACGCCGATCCAGAAGTTGAAGTCGGATTTCGGATAGCCGGCCTCGATCGAGGTCGGCACGTCGGGCAGCGCCGCCGAGCGCTGCGCGCTCGACACCGAGAGCGGCACCAGCTTGCCGTCGCGAATGAACGGAAGCGCCGTGGAAACCGGCGAATAATAGAAGTCGACCCGTCCGGTCATCACCTCGGTGACCGCCTCCGGCGCCCCCCGGAACGGAATCGGGTCGGCGGGGAAGTTGGCGGCGAGCCGGAATTTCTCCGTGGTGAGATAGATCGGCGTGCCGACGCCGACGATGCCGAAGGTGACCGGCCGCGAGCGGGCGGCGGCGACCAGCTCCTTCACCGTGTGGATGTTCTTCGCCGGCGAGATCACGAGCACGTTGGGCAGGTTGCCGAGCGGAGCGACCGGCACGAAATCCTTCAGCGGATCGTAATGGGCGTTGGCGATGGTGAACGGCGAGATCACCACCCCCGAGGAGTGGGCGAGGAAGGTGTAGCCGTCCGGCGCTGCGGTCGCGGCGGCGCGGGTGCCGATGGTGCCGCTGGCGCCGGTGCGGTTGTCCACCACGATGGTCTGGCCGAGCTGGGTCGACACCTGCTCGAACACGATGCGCGGAACGATGTCGACCGCGCTACCCGGGGAGAGCGGGACGATGGCGCGGATATTCCGCGTCGGCCACTCCTGCGCGTCGGCCGTCGGAACCGACAGCGCGGCCACTGCCGCAAGCAGCGCAAGCGCCGCCGCGCGGCGGCCCGGGGTCCGCAGACGATACGCGCACATCATGTGTTCAACTCCGCGATGGTAAGGTCATTTCGTTGCCGGAACTCGACCACGGATCGCGGCGGCCGTCACCACGCAAAAATGCCGCGGCGGCATTCGCCGCTGACCGAATCCTGGCTGCCATCGCCCGGTCTCGGCTTGAGGAGATCCGGTAACCACCGGACTGCGATCGGGGCGCAGTCCAGGGACCACCCATGGAACAGGATTTACGGGATGCCCCGTTTTTCGCGGGGCACGACATCAAGAGAATTTTCGCGGGGCACGACACCAAGAGGAAATGTCGGAACGGTACGACAGAGTGACGACGCTAGCGCCCGGTCTTCAAATCCTCGAGCGCCTTCGCCATCAGCTCGTCCAGGGTCCGGCGGATCTGATGGTCGGACTGGACAACTCCCTTGGCGTCGAAATCCCGGCGCAGCTTGCGGAAGACATCGTCGTCGCCCGGCTCCTCGAAGTCGACCATGACGACGTCTTTCGCATAGGCCTCGGCCTCTGCGCCGGCGAGGCCGAGCTTGTCCGCCGCCCACAAGCCGAGCAGCTTGTTGCGGCGGGCCCGTGCCTTGAACCGGAGTTCTTCGTCGTGCGCGAACTTGCGCTCGAAGCCTTCTTCGCGCTTGTCGAACGTGCTCATGGCGTGATCCGTTACGGCTTGAGAAACGCTTCCGCGTGCTGGTCGCTTGCATAACGAGCCGGCGCCGTCAAGGCAACACTGGCACCGGGGAAACTTACGCGTTGCGGGACGGCAATGGTGCTATTATGTAGTTGGTGATCCGCACGAGGTTGGGCTAGCTTGCCGGTATGAAACGTCGGGCGCAGAATTGTCGTCACCGAGTTGCGCCGTGCGTGAATCGCCGCGTTGCTCGAGCACATAATGGAGCCACGGCTACACGATGGATTTCCTCAAGCCACGGTACACACCGATGAGCCGCCGTCGCCGCATCTATGAAGGCAAGGCCAAGGTCCTTTACGAAGGACCGGAGCCGGGAACACTCATTCAACATTTCAAGGACGATGCCACCGCCTTCAACGCCAAGAAGCACGAGATCATCGAAGGCAAGGGCGTACTGAACAACCGAATCTCCGAATACGTTTTCCAGCATCTCAACGACATCGGCGTGCCGACTCACTTCATCCGCCGGCTCAACATGCGCGAGCAGTTGATCCGTGAAGTCGAGATCGTCCCGCTCGAGGTCGTCGTGCGCAACGTGGCGGCCGGGTCGCTGTCGCAGCGCCTCGGCATCGAGGAGGGCACCCAGCTGCCCCGCTCGATCATCGAGTTCTATTACAAGAACGATGCGCTCGGCGATCCGATGGTGTCGGAGGAGCACATCACCGCGTTCGGCTGGGCGACGCCCCAGGAGATCGACGACATCATGGCGCTCGCGATTCGCGTCAATGATTTCCTCTCCGGGCTGTTCCTCGGCGTCGGCATCCGTCTCGTCGATTTCAAGATGGAATGCGGCCGGCTGTGGGAAAACGAGATGATGCGGATCGTCGTCGCCGACGAGATCTCGCCGGACTCGTGCCGCCTGTGGGACATCAAGTCGAACGAGAAGCTCGACAAGGACCGCTTCCGTCGCGACCTCGGCGGCCTCCTCGAGGCCTACACCGAAGTGGCGAAGCGGCTCGGCATCATGAGCGAGGGCGAACGTCCGCAGGGCTCCGGCCCGGTTCTCGTCAAGAGCTAGGCGCCGCCGATCCGCCATGCGATCGAACGGGAGCCGCGGGCTCCCGTTTTGATTCCGGCAGGTACGCAGCGCACTCCCGCACGCCGAAAATCGCTTAGCTGCAGAATGACGGCGTATGGAACGGCCCGCGCACCGGACTGCGCGGCCTTTCGCACAGGCCGGGTTGCCGTCGTCCCGATTCGCCGCTATCGACGTGTCTTGCGAGGAACGCGATGAAGGCCCGCGTCACGGTCACACTCAAAACCGGCATTCTCGATCCCCAGGGCAAGGCGATCGAGGGCGCGCTCACGTCGCTCGGCATCGCCGGGGTCGCGAGCGTGCGCCAGGGCAAGGTGTTCGACATCGAGATCGCCGACGGCGATCGCGCCCACGCCGAGGCCCGGCTCAAGGACGCGGCCGAGAAGCTCCTCGCGAACACCGTCATCGAGAATTACCGGATCGAGATCAGCGGCTAGCTGCGATGAAATCCGCCGTCATCGTGTTTCCCGGCATCAATCGCGAGCGCGACATGGCGCGCACGCTCAAGCTCGTCTCCGGGCAGGAGCCGGCGATGGTGTGGCATGCCGAGACGGCGCTGCCGGCGGGCACCGATCTCGTCGTGGTGCCGGGCGGCTTCAGCTACGGCGACTATCTGCGCTGCGGCGCCATCGCCGCGCGCGCCCCGGTGATGGATGCGGTGCGCGCCTTCGCCGGCCGGGGCGGCCTCGTGCTCGGCGTGTGCAACGGCTTCCAGATCCTGTGCGAGGCGGGCCTCCTGCCGGGCGTCCTGATGCGCAATGCGCAGCTCAAATTCATCTGCAAGGACGTCTATCTGCGGGTCGAGCGCTCCGGCACGCCGTTCACCCGCGGCTACAATGCGGGCCAGGTGATCCGGGTCCCGGTGGCCCACGGCGAAGGCAACTTCGTCGCCGATGCCGAGACCATCGCGCGCATCGAGGGCGAGGGCCGCGTCGTCTTCCGCTACTGCGCGCCGGATGGCGCGCCATCGCCGGCCTGGAACATCAACGGCTCGACCAACGCCATCGCCGGCATCATCAGCGAGCGCGGCAACGTCCTCGGCATGATGCCGCATCCGGAAAATCACGTGGAGGCCGCGATCGGATGCACCGACGGGCGCGGGTTGTTTGCCGGGCTCGCCGCGCATCTGAGCCAGGCGGCGTAGCCGCGTCCGCGTGGGCGGTTGCGGCTCGCGCTCACTTTTTCCTTGGAAAACCGGCGCTGATTGCGCTGCGGCGCATCGGTTCACATATGCTAGTGAGTGTTTCGATGAGACCGTTACGCGGCACAACTCGGAAGGTAGGCAAAGCGAAGCGTGCCCAGCGCGGCGCTCTGCGGCGTAACGCGCTCCATCGTGACGTCGTCCGCGTGGGCATGGCGGGTCCGATGCGGTGCGCGAACGCAAAGCCTCCGGCCGCCTTTTCCCACCTTACGCCTCGAGCGACATGAACTCGCACGAACCGAAAATCACGCCCGAACTCGTCGCCGCGCACGGTCTCAAGCCCGACGAGTATGCCCGCCTTCTCGAGCTGATCGGGCGGACGCCGAGCTTCACCGAGCTCGGCATCTTCTCGGCGATGTGGAACGAGCACTGCTCCTACAAATCCTCCAAGGCGCACCTGCGCGGCCTGCCCACCACCGGCGCCTGCGTGATCCAGGGGCCGGGCGAGAACGCCGGGGTGATCGACATCGGCGACGGGCTCGCTTGCGTCTTCAAGATGGAGAGCCACAACCACCCGAGCTACATCGAACCCTACCAGGGCGCGGCGACGGGCGTCGGCGGCATCCTGCGCGACGTCTTCACCATGGGCGCGCGGCCGATCGCATGCCTCAATGCGCTCTCGTTCGGCGATCCGGCCCATCCCAAGACCCGCCACGTCGTGTCCGGCGTGGTGGCGGGGATCGGCGGCTACGGCAATTCGTTCGGCGTGCCCACGGTCGGCGGCTCGGTGCGCTTCCATTCCCGCTACGACGGCAACTGCCTCGTCAACGCGATGGCGGTCGGTCTCGCCGAGAAAGACAAGATCTTCTATGCCGCGGCTTCCGGGGTCGGCATGCCGATCGTCTATCTCGGCTCCAAGACGGGGCGCGACGGCATCCATGGCGCCACCATGGCGTCGGCCGAGTTCGGCGAGGATTCCGCGGAGAAGCGCCCGACCGTGCAGGTCGGCGACCCGTTCTCCGAAAAGCTTCTGCTCGAGGCCTGCCTCGAGATCATGGCCAAGGGCTGCGTCATCGCCATCCAGGACATGGGCGCGGCCGGCCTGACCTGCTCGGCGGTGGAGATGGGCGCCAAGGGCGATCTCGGCGTCACTCTCGATCTCGATCGCGTGCCGTGCCGCGAGACCGGCATGACCGCCTATGAGATGATGCTGTCGGAGAGCCAGGAGCGCATGCTCATGGTGCTCAAGCCCGACAAGGAAGCCGAGGCCGAGGCGATCTTCCGCAAATGGGGCCTCGATTTCGCGGTGGTGGGCGAGACGACGCCGACCCGGCGCTTCATCGTCCGACACGGCGGTGCCGTGAAGGCCGATCTTCCGATCAAGGAGCTCGGCGACGAGGCGCCGGTCTACCATCGGCCCTATGTCGACACGCCGACGCCGCCGGTCATCGCCGCCTCGCAGGTGACGCCGCCGATGCCGTTGCCGGACGCGCTCGAAAAGCTGATCGGCACGCCCGATCTCGCGTCGCGGCGCTGGGTGTGGGAGCAGTACGACTACGTGATCCTCGGCAACACCGTGCAGCGGCCGGGCGGCGACGCCGCCGTGGTGCGGATCGACGACGGCCCCAAGGCGCTGGCGCTCACCACCGACGTGACGCCGCGCTACTGCGAGGCCGATCCCTTCGAAGGCGGCAAGCAGGCGGTGGCCGAAGCATGGCGCAACCTCACCGCGGTGGGCGCCACCCCGCTCGCCGTGACCGACAATCTCAATTTCGGCAACCCCGAGCGGCCGGAGATCATGGGCCAGCTGGTCGGCTGCATCCGCGGCATCGCCGCAGCTTGCGCCGCCCTCGACTTTCCCGTCGTGTCCGGCAACGTCTCGCTTTACAACGAGACCAACGGCAGGGCGATCCTGCCGACGCCGTCGATCGGCGGGGTCGGGCTCATCGCCGACTTCGCGCGCGCGGCGACGCTCGCCTTCAAGGCGGCCGGCGAGGTCATCCTGCTCGTCGGCGAGACCACCGGCGCACTCGGCCAGTCGCTCTATCTGCGCGACATCTGCGGCCGGGAGGAGGGGGCTCCGCCTGCGATCGATCTCGCGATGGAAAAGCGCAATGGCGATTTCGTCCGCGCCTTGATCGGGGAGGGGATCGCCACCGCCGTCCATGATGTCGCCGACGGCGGCCTGCTGGTGGCGCTCGCCGAGATGGCGATGGCGTCGGGGATCGGCGCGCGCCTGGAGGCGCCGGGGGAGGCCGGGCCGCCGCCCCATGCGTTCTGGTTCGGCGAGGACCAGGCCCGCTACGTGGTCACCGCCTCAGAGGCGGATGCCCAAAAGATCATCACGCGCGCCGCAGCGGCAGGAATTCCGGTGAGCAGGCTCGGGCATACCGGGGATGCCGCGCTGGTGATTTCCGGCGTGCGGCCGATTCTGATAAGTACGTTGATGGACCGGCACGAATTTTGGTTCCCGGAGTACATGTCCGGCACCGATGCGTGACGCCGGGTAGCGCGCGGCCTGGGGTGGGTGCGAACTCCGTTCAGGGCGGCCTGTTCAGGGAGAGTCCCGTCGAATTCCGTCGCGGGAGCCCGGTGCGACGAGGTGATCTGAGGAGACGGCAATGGCGATGATGGCGTGCGATATCGAGCGGCTGATCAAGGCGGGGATTCCCGATGCGCAGGTCTCCATCCGCCCCCTCGCCGATGACGGAGACCATTACGCGGCGACGGTTGTCTCCGAGACGTTCCGCGGCAAGTCGCGGGTGCAGCAACACAAGCTCGTCTATGACGCACTGAAGGGGGAAATGGGCGAGAAGCTCCATGCACTCGCCCTGCAGACCAGCCTTCCGGTGCCATGATGTGCCGCCGGCGCCATGGCGCTCGCGGTCGACCCTGCGTGGTCGAACCTCCGTTTCGCAGTAGACCCGCGTTCGCAGTTGACCCCTTGCGTTCGCGGTTGAATCGCACGATTTTGAACGAAGCGCGAAGATTGGCCGGCCGGTCGTTGTGACGAGTGCGTTTCACGAAGGTATCGGCCGCAGCAGCAAAAGGTCAGCCATGGGCATCGATCAATTCATCGACAAGGAAGTGAAGGCCAACGACGTCGTGCTGTTCATGAAGGGAACCCCGCAGTTCCCGCAGTGCGGTTTCTCCGGCCAGGTGGTGCAGATCCTCGACCACCTCGGGGTCTCCTACAAAGGCCTGAACGTGCTCGAGTCCGACGACCTGCGCAATGGAATCAAGAGCTATTCCAACTGGCCGACCATCCCCCAGCTCTACGTGAAGGGCGAATTCGTCGGCGGCTGCGACATCATTCGCGAGATGTTCCAGGCCGGCGAACTGCAGAGCCTGATGAAGGAGAAGGGCCTCGCGGTCAAAGAGACCCAGGCCTGAAACGCCAACCTCGCGACAACCGGGCTTGACGCCCGGTTGCGCCGGCCGGGTTGCACTGCGTTTGCACGGCTGCGTTGGGATGCGCTTGTTCGTCGGACATATTCGAACCATGTCCGTCGGCTGGCAGTTGCCTCCACTGTCTGATTTCGACAGGATGCCGGAAAGCCGGCAATGGAGAACGCGATGTCCAGGAGCGCTGCCGCGGCCATGATCGCCGCGGCCTTGACTGCCACGATCCCCGGCTTGGTGGTCCCCGCCCTAATCGTGCCCGTCCTTATCGTGCCCGCGCTTATCGTACCCGGCGTGGTCGTTCCGGCGCAGGCCCGCATCACGGACATCCGGATCGATGCGGTGGAGCCGTTCGCGGAGGGCCAGCCGTTCGGCGAAGCCGGCTCCTACGAGCGCGTCTCCGGCACCGCCAAGGGAGAGATCGATCCGCAGTCACCGCAGAATCGCGACATCGTCAATCTCGACAAGGCGCCGCGGAATGCCCGCGGCCTCGTCGAGTATGAGACCGATTTCTTCATCCTGCGCCCGCTCGATCCCAGCCGCGGCAACGGCGTGTTGTTCTACGATGTGAACAATCGCGGTCGCAAAGTGGTGCTCTCCCGGGTCGACGAGGCGCCGCCCGACAACAACGATCCGCGCACCATCCTCGATGCCGGGCTCGGCTTCACGCTCGGCCGCGGCTACACCGTCGTTTGGTCCGGATGGGACCCCGACGCGCCCAAGGCCAACGGCGGCCTCACCGCGCGCTTTCCGGTTGCCACCGACGACGGCAAGCCGATCGTGCGCCGCATCCGCGAAGAGTTCGAATTCGGCACCCGCAGCAAGGCGTCGCCCGATCTCGCCAAGCTGAACTATCCCACCGCCAATCTCGACACCGGCGCCGCCCGGCTGACCCTGCGTCAGCGGGAAGGCGACACCCGCTCCGAGATTCCTTCGTCCGGCTGGAGCTTCCAGGGCGACCGCGCGATCCGCCTTGTCGGGCGCAAGTTCGAACCGGTCGCGATCTACGAACTATGGTACGATGCCACCGCGCCGAAGGTGGTCGGGATGGGCTTCGCGGCCACCCGCGACTTCGTCTCGTTCCTGCGCTACGACCGCGCCGATGCCAAGGGCACGCCAAACCCGGCGATGGGCGTGGGCGGAGACAGCGCCAAGCCGCACCACGCGCTCGCGTTCGGCGTGTCCCAGAGCGGCCGCTTCATCCGCAGCTATATCGAGCTCGGCATGAACCGGGACGAGGGCGGCCGGCGGGTGTTCGACGGCGCGCTCGCCCATACCGCCGGCGCCGGCAAAGTGTTCGCCAACACGGCGTTTGCCGAGCCGACCCGCACCGCGACCCAGCACGAGGACCGGCTCTACCCCGAGAACTGGTTTCCGTTCGCCGCCTCGACCGAAACCGATCCGGCGAGCGGCCGCAGCGGCTCGCTGTTCCGCGGCGACGGCAGTGATCCGATCCTGATTTCCACCAACACCTCGACGGAATACTGGCAGAAGGGCGCGTCGCTGATCCACATCGACCCCGAGGGCAAGTCGGACCTCGCGCAGCCGCCGAACTCCCGCGTCTACCTCATCGCCGGCACCCAGCATGCGGGCGCCGCGGGGTTGTCGACCGCTCCCGGCGCCTGCGCCAACCTGAAGAACCCGCACAACCCGTCCCCGGTGCTGCGGGCGCTGATCGTCGCGCTGGAGGACTGGGTGGTCAAAGGCATCGCCGCGCCGCCGAATCGGGTCCCCTCGATCGCCCAGGGGACGGCGGTCCCGGTAACCGCAGTCGCCCTGCCGGCGATCAAAGGCGTGGCGCTGCCGCGTGGCGACAATCCGATCACCGAGCCGGTCGACTGGGTCAACCCGCCGGAAGGCGAGGCGCGGACGCGCGATGGCCGCCCGGTGTTCCACTACGAGACCCGCGTGCCCGCGGTCGATGCCGACGGCAATGAAACGTCGGGCATCCGATTGCCGCCGATCGCGGTGCCGCTCGCGACCTATACTGGCTGGAACGTCTATCGCGCCCAGCCGACCGAGCTGTGCGACCGCGCCGGCACCTATGCACCGTTCGCCAAGACCCGCGCTGAACGTGAGGCGTCCGGCGATCCGCGTCCTTCGGTGGCGGAACGCTACGGCTCGCATGCGGCCTATGTGGCGAAGGTGAAGGCCGCCGCCGACCAGCTGGTGAGCGAGCGTCTGCTCCTTCCCGCCGACGCCGCGCGCTATGTGCGCGAGGCCGAGCGCGCCGACGGGCTCTGATCGTCAGTTGTCGGGCAACACGGCGCTCGGCTCCGGCCGGGCGCGGGGCGGCACGAGTTGCCGCTGCCACGGCCAGCGGCCCTCGATTTCCAGCACCAGGGTCCAGCTCAGGAAGGTGCGGACCACCACCAGCCCGGCGAGCAGCCCGAGGCTTGTAAAGGTGAGTTCGATCGCGATCGTCTTCACGATGTCGGCGGCGACCAGCACTTCGAGGCCGAGCAGGAGAGAGCGGCCGATGTGGATCTTGTACTCATCGTAGCTGAGGGCGCCGAGCGCGCGGACCACGCAGTGCCAAGTCGACCAGACGATGCCGGCGACGATGATGAAGACACCGAACACCTCGATGCAGGTGCCGACGAACCGGATCCAATGGCTGGCGGCCAATTCGAACGCGGCCAGGCTCTCGATGTTGATGTCCATCGCGCGAGTCTACCGCACGAGAGTATGTTTCCGGTTACGCTGCCCCCGCGGCCCGAAGCTGTTCGCGCCGTGGCCCCCCGCTGGGGTAATTTGATACTCGCGGCGCGGTGGTGCGGGCAGCACCGCGGGCGGGTGGGCGGTAAAGCCAGCATCGAGCCGAGCAACCCGGATCGAACCGAGCACCCCGCACCGAGCCGAGCAACCAGGGCCGAGCCGCGCCGATCCGCTTGCCGCAAACAAAACTGGGCGCCGCGAGGCGCCCAGCAAAGTCCAAGCCCGATCATGGGCGGATGTCCGCGGGGAAACCGCTCAGCGCGAGTAGAATTCCACCACCAGATGCGGCTCCATCTGAACCGGATAGGGCACCTCGGTGATCTGCGGGATGCGCGCGAGCTTCGCAGTCATCTTGCTGTGGTCGACCTCGACATAGTCGGGCACGTCGCGCTCGGCGAGGCCGGTCGCCTCGAGCACCAGCGCCAGCTGCTTCGACTTGTCCTTGACCTCGATGACGTCGTTCAGCTTGAGGCGGTAGCTGGGGATGTTGACCCGGCGGCCGTTCACCTTGACGTGGCCATGGTTGATGAACTGCCGCGACGCGAACATGGTCGGAACGAACTTCGCGCGATACACCACCGCGTCGAGCCGGCGCTCCAGGAGGCCGATCAGGTGCTGGCCGGAGTCGCCCTTCATCCGGATCGCCTCGGCATAAATGCCGCGGAACTGCTTCTCGGAAATGTTGGCGTAATAGCCCTTGAGCTTCTGCTTGGCGCGCAGCTGCACGCCGAAGTCGGAGAGCTTGCCCTTGCGGCGCTGGCCGTGCTGGCCGGGGCCGTATTCGCGGCGGTTGACGGGGCTCTTCGGGCGGCCCCAGATGTTCTGGCCCATGCGGCGATCGAGCTTGTGCTTCGCCTCTAAGCGCTTGGTCATTCGCGTCCTCATAGCGGCCTCGCCCCGGACGGGACGACAGGCTCGCGTGTTGGGGTTGAGGATCGCGCCCTCCTCTGCGCCGGCACTGCCGGAGCCGACAGGTCCATGCCTCAAGCGAAGCGGGACCACGGGTCGCGAAACGCTGCGCGGGAAATCCCACGGAGCCGGGCGTGTTTAGGGGGAAACCGGCGGGGTGTCAAATGGGGACGCGAGCACAACCCCGCCCGCGTCTCACCCCGCCGCCTGCATCGCGTCGCGCAGGCCGAAGCGCGCCAGCGACGCCGCCAGCGCGGGGGAGGGACGCGCTCCGGAGGTGAAGATCGCCTGCGCGGCGCCGGTCGCGTCCGCGACGGCGGGGCCGATGAGGTCGGTGACCCGGCGCGCGATGGCGGGCGCGGGGTCGATCCAGTCGACCGGCCAGGGCGCCACCCGCTTTACCGCGTCGAGCAGCAGCGGGAAATGGGTGCAGGCGAGCACGATGGTGTCGGTGCGCCGGCCCTCGCGGTCGATGAAACAGGGCGCGATCTCGCGGGCGATGTCCGGGTCGGTCGCAGGCTTCTCGTGCAGCGCGGCCTCCGCGAGGGGGGCGAGATTGGCGGAGCCGACCAGGGTCACGTCGCAACCCTGGCCGAAATCCCGGATCAGGGCGCGAGTGTATTCGCGCTTCACGGTGGCCTCGGTGCCGAGCACCGACACCAGCCGCGACCGCGACGCGGTGCAGGCCGGCTTGATGGCCGGCACCGTGCCGACGAACGGCACGGCGAACCGGGCCCGCAGGTGCGGCAGCACCAGGGTGGAGGCGGTATTGCAGGCGATGACCACGATGTCGGGGCTATGCGCCGCGATGAGCTCGGCCATCAGCGGCACCACGCGGCCGACCAGCGCCTCCTCGCCATGGCGCCCGTAGGGGAAGAAGGCATCGTCGGCGACGTAGCGGTAATCGGCGTCCGGCCGCGCCTTCACCACCTCGCGGAACACCGTGAGGCCGCCGAGGCCGGAATCGAACACGAGGATGCGCGGTGCCATGGTGCGGCAGGATGTGATCAGTCGAGGGCGAGATCGAGGCTGCGGCCAGCATACAGGATTCGCAGCAAGACCGCATATTCAGCGCGGGTCAAACTGCCCCGAACACCCGGGCGAAGATCGTATCGACCGCCTTGAGGTGATAGCCGAGGTCGAAATTCGCGGCGAGTTCCTTCCCCGACAGGTATTTTCGCACCTCGGGATCGGCCTCGAGCAGAGTGAGGAAGTCACCGCCCTCGCGCCACACCTTCATGGCGTTGCGCTGGACCAGGCGGTAGGCCTCCTCGCGCTGCGCGCCTTTCTGGGTCAGCGCCAGCAACACACGTTGGGAGTGGACGAGGCCGCCCAGGCGGTCGAGGTTCTTCTTCATGTTGTCGGGATAGACGACGAGCTTGTCGATCAGCCCGGCGAGCCGGTGGAGCGCGAAGTCGAGCGTCACCGTGGCGTCGGGGCCGATCATCCGTTCCACCGAGGAGTGGGAGATGTCGCGCTCGTGCCACAGCGCCACGTCCTCCAGCGCCGGGGTCACATAGGCCCGCACGATGCGCGCGAGCCCGGTCAGGTTCTCCGACAGCACCGGGTTGCGCTTGTGCGGCATCGCCGAGGAGCCCTTCTGGCCCGGCGAGAAGTATTCCTCCGCCTCCAGCACCTCGGTGCGCTGGAGATGGCGGATCTCGGTGGCGAGGCGCTCGATCGAGGACGCCACCACGCCGAGCGTCGCGAAATACATGGCGTGGCGGTCGCGCGGGATCACCTGGGTCGACACCGGCTCGACGGCGAGGCCCATCGCCTCGGCGACATGAGCTTCGACCGCGGGGTCGATCTGGGCAAAGGTGCCGACCGCGCCGGAAATCGCGCAGGTCGCCACCTCCTTGCGCGCCGCCTCGAGGCGGGCACGGGCGCGGGAGAACTCCGCATAGGCAATGGCGAGCTTGAGCCCGAAGGTGGTGGGCTCGGCGTGGATGCCGTGGGAGCGGCCGACCACCGGGGTCGTCTTGTGCTCGAAGGCGCGGCGCTTGAGGGCGTCTCGCACCTTGTCGACGCCGGCGATGAGCAGGTCGGCGGCCCGCACCAGCTGCACGTTGAGGCAGGTGTCGAGCACGTCCGACGACGTCATGCCCTGATGGACGAAGCGCGCCTCCGGCCCGACGATCTCGGCGAGATGGGTCAGGAACGCGATCACGTCGTGTTTGACCTCGCGCTCGATCTCGTCGATGCGGGCGATGTCGAAGACTGCGTCCTTGCCCTTCGCCCAGATCGCCTGGGCGGCCTCCTTCGGCACGATGCCGAGCGCGGCAAGCGCGTCGGTGGCGTGGGCTTCGATCTCGAACCAGATCCGGTAGCGCGTCTGCGCGTCCCAGATCGCGGCCATCTCCGGCCGGCTGTAACGGGGGATCATGGCCGGGGCTCTATCAGACCCGGGCCGGGGCGGCAATCAGGGACTCCCGGCAACGAGATCAATCCCAGCAGCGCAGGCCGGCGGCGCAGGCCCTACGCGGCGATCCTACATTGTCGTAGAGTACGGATGATCAATTCAGGAGGCAGCCATCGAGGGCAAGGTCGTCGTCATCACTGGGGCCACGTCGGGGATCGGCCGGCTCGCCGCTGCGCAGCTTGCCGGGCAGGGCGCCCGCATCGTCATGGTCGCGCGCGATGCCGTGCGGGCGGACGAGACGCTGGCGGAGCTTCGCCGGATCGGTCCGGGCGCCGCGCACCGCGCGCATTTCGCCGACCTGTCCTCGATGTCCGAGGTGAAGAAGGTCGGTGCGGAGATCGCGGCGGCCGAACCGCATATCGATGTCCTCGTCAACAATGCGGGCAGCATGTTCGGTGCCCGCAAGATCACCGCGGAAGGTCTCGAGCGCACGTTTGCGCTCAACCACATGAGCTATTTCGTGCTGACCGGGTGCCTGCGCGAGCGGCTCGCCGCGGGGTCCCGCATCGTCAATACCGCGTCCGGCGCGCATCGGCGCGCGACGCTCGACTTTGGCGACCTCCAGACGCGACGTCATTACCGGCCGCAGACCGCCTATGGCCGCTCCAAGCTCTGCAACATCCTGTTCACGCGGTCGCTCGCGCGCCGGCTCGCGGCGAGCGGCGTCACCGCCAACTGCCTGCACCCCGGTTTCGTCGCCACCAATTTCGGCCAGCGTGATGGCGGGCTGTTCGGCTGGGCGGTGCGCTTTGCGATGCTGTTCGCGCGGCGGCCCGAGGCCGGGGCGAACACGATCGTTTATCTGGCGCGTTCGCCGGACGTCGCCGGGATCAGCGGCCGTTATTTCCACGACAGCCGCGAGGCGACGCCGAGCCGCGCCGCCCAGGACGACGTCACCGCGGAACGGCTGTGGCAGGAAACCGAAAAGCTCGCCGATCGGGCCTGATTTCGCAGCAGTCGGTTACGCGACTTCGCCGCGGGCGAGCGCCGCGGCGTTGCGGATCGCGGCGATGTTTTCGCGGTAGGCGCCGCCCTTGAACACCGCCGAGCCGGCGACCAGGATGTTGGCGCCGGCGCGAACGATCTCGCCGACGTTCTCCGCCGTCACCCCGCCGTCGACCTCGATGTCGATCGGGCGTCCGGCGGCCATGGCGCGCAGCCGGGCGATCTTTTCGAGCGCGCCGGGGATGAACCGCTGGCCGCCGAAGCCGGGATTGACCGACATCACCAGGATGAGATCGACGAGGTCGATGACCGGCTCGATCATGACGTCCGGCGTGCCGGGGTTGAGCGTCACCCCGACTTTCTTGCCGAGCGCGCGGATCGCCTGCAGCGAACGGTGCACATGCGGCCCCGACTCCACGTGCACGGTGATGAGGTCCGCGCCCGCCTTGGCGAAAGCCTCGAGGTAGGGATCGCACGGCGTGATCATCAGGTGCACGTCGAACGGCTTGGCGGTGTGCGGCCGCAGCGCCTTCACCACGTCGGGGCCGATCGTGATGTTGGGGACGAAATGGCCGTCCATGACATCGACATGGATCCAGTCGGCGCCGGCCGCGTCGACGGCGCGGACCTCCTCGCCGAGCTTGGCGAAGTCGGCCGACAGGATCGATGGCGCAATGGTGAGCGGGCGATGCATCGGTGCCTCCGGTCCCCGTCCGCCTATCACGGCGGACCGGCAGGGAGCAAACCGGCAGGGGTAAATACGAAGGTCGATGATGGTTTTGCCGGCGGCTTCCCCTATATCTCGGCGGTCTTCGTCCCCCCGTGCCGGCGATCCGGCGTCTCTCGCAGGAAGGCTTGTCATGGCGCGCACCGATGCGATCGTGCTCGGCGCCGGGATCGTCGGCGCATCCGCGGCTCTGCACCTCGCCAAGCGAGGCCTGGCGGTGGCGCTGGTGGACCGCGGCGAGCCCGGCCGGGGAACCTCCTACGGCAATGCCGGAATCATCGAGGGCAACACGCTGTTTCCCGCGAGCTTTCCCTCGAGCCTCGGGGCGCTTGCCCGCATCGCCCTCAAGCAGGCCCCCGAGGCCGATTACCACGTCACCTTCCTCGCCCAGGTGGCCCCGTGGCTGCTGTCGTTTTATCGCAACTCGTCCCCGCAGCGTCTCGTCGAGACCATGCAGGCGATGCGGCCGCTGTTCTCCCGCGCGGTGGCCGAGCACGCCGCGCTGATGCAGGAATCCGGTGCCGAGCAGTACCTGCGGCGCACCGGCTGGCTCAAGCTCTACCGCAGCGACGCCGGGCTTGCCGGCACCGCCCGCGAGCGCGGCATTGCGGGAGAACTCGGCATGCCGTTGCGCGTGCTCGACGTCGAGGCGGCGCGCGCGCTCGAACCGTCGCTGGCGCCGGTGTTTCGCCACGCCGTGTTCTGGGAGCAGGCGGCGAGCGTCTCCAATCCGCTCGCGGTGACGCGGGCCTATGTCGCCCGCTTCAAGGCGCTCGGCGGCGTCGTGGTGGGCGGCGACGCGATGCGGCTGCACCGGTCCGCCGGGCGCTGGCGCATCGACACGGCGGAGGGGCCGATCGACGCGGAATCCGCGGTGGTGGCGCTCGGCCCCTGGGCGCCGGACCTGCTCGCGCCGCTCGGCATCAAGCTGCCGCTCGCGGCGAAGCGCGGCTATCACCGGCACTTCCGCCCGCGCGGCAATGCGGGCCTCGCGCGGCCGATCCTCGACGCCGAGAACGGCTATTGCATCGTGCCGATGGAGCAGGGCATCCGCATCACCACCGGCGCCGAGTTCGCCCCGCGCGACGCCGCCCCGACACCGACCCAGTTCGCCCGGGTGATGCCGGCGGCGAGCGGCCTGTTTCCGCTCGGCGAGGCGGTCGAGGACAAGCCGTGGCTGGGAGTTCGCCCCTGCTTTGCCGAATTCGCGCCCGGTGATCGGCCGCGCGCCGGGCCAGTCCGGCCTGTGGCTCGACTATGGCCACGGCCATTCGGGGCTGACGCTGGGCCCGGTTTCCGGACGACTTCTCGCGGAGATGATGACGGGCGCGACCCCGTTCTGCGATCCCGCGCCTTACCGCGCCGAGCGGTTCGGCTGACGCCGATCCCGCTTGCGGACGATCCGGCGCCGTCGAAGGAATGAGCCCGCGCGGCACGAGAAAATGGCCGGGGCGCGCGCGCTCCGGCCACTCATTCCGTCCGTTGTGAGACTGGGCGTTACTGCTTGGCTTCGCCGGGGACTTCGCTGATGGTGCGCACCACGCTCGAGGTCGGGCGCTGGCTCACGGTGGGCAGCTTCTGGTCCTTGAGCATCATCTCGTCGAACTCCGGCAGCGTCGTCACCTGATCCTTCGGGACCATGTGGACGACCTTGAAGCCGCCGGCCTTGAGCTGGGCCAGGATCTCCGGCAGGGCGAGCGACGTCACCTTCTGGAAGTCGTGCATCAGGATGATGCCCTTGCCCTGCTTGTTGACCTTGGCCATGAGCGTCTTGATCAGCACATCGGGCTTCTTGATCTTGAAATCGAAGGAGTCGATGTCGGTCGAGAAGATCGCGATGTTGCGCTGACCGAGATAGGTCAGCATCTCCGGCGGATGGCGCAGGTCCGGGAAGCGGAAGAACGGCGCCGTCGCTGCGCCGGCGTAGAAGTGCACGGCGCTCAGCCCCTTCTCGATCTCCTCCTTCGCCTCGTCGGGCGTCTTCTTGAGCAGATCGGCATGGGACCAGGTGTGGCTGCCGATGGTGTGCCCGGCGGCGACGTCCTGCTTGAGGATTTCGGGGTAATACGTCGAGTGCTTGCCGATCGGGAAGAAGGTGGCGCGCACGCACTGGTCGGCCAGCGCCTTGAGCACGGCCGGGGTGTGGCCGAGCCACGGGCCGTCGTCGAACGTCAGCACGACTTCATGGTCGCGCAGGAAGTCCATGGTCTTGAAGTGCTGCGAGCCGAAGCCCGGGCCACCGGTGGTGTCGATCTCGACCACCCGCGAGACGCCGAGTGCGTTCGGATTCGCGCACGGGATGTTCGGCGCCTTGATGGCCGCCTGCGGGGCGGGAGCCGGTGCGGCGGCCGGGGTGGCAGCGACCGGAGCGGGCGCGGGAACGGCTGCCGGCGCGGCGGCTGCCGTCGGTGCGGTGCCGGCCGGCCGGAACGTCGGGGTGACCGGGGCTGGCTTGTATTGGGCCAGGACAATCGGTGCAGGCACAATCGGCGCCGGGGCAGCGGTTACAGCCGGAGCCGCGGCAACTTGGTTCGCAGGAACTTGGGACGCGGCAACTTGGGACGCGGCAACCGCAGGCGCTGAAACGGCGAGCGCGGCGACCGGAGCGGCCGTGGCGGGACGCGGCGCGACCGCGGCGACCGCCGGCGTGGCGGCAGCGCCCTGGGTCGGGGCCATCGCAGCGACCGTCTCGCTGTCGAGGACGGCCGGGGCAGCGGAAGTCTCTGCCGCAACGGACGGCTCGGGGGCGGCCGGCACGGCGGCGGCCAGCGCCTCGGTCTCGGTGGCGGGACCGGCGGCGTCCGCCTCATCCGCTTCGTCGGCCGCGGCCGGCTTTGCAGCCATCTCGACGGGCGCCGCTGCAGTCGCCTCAGGGGTATCGCCGGGGGCGAGCGCCGCCTCGCTGGCCGGAGGCGCAAGAACCGCCTCCACGGCCGTCACAGGCGCGACGGCTGCCGCAGGAGCTGCCGAATCGGCGCGCGCCTGCTGCCCGGGCACCCACAAGCCCGCTTGCACGATGCCGTATGCCGCCAATGTAAAGATTGCGATTATGCCGCCCACGATAGCCGCGCGCATCAGATTTTCTCCTCTATGCCGCCGAGGTTTCGATATGCCCCGGCTGGCAGCAGTGAGGTCGTCGTCGTCCGGCGATCCCAAAATCTGTCGTCGCGAAGCCCCACCGATGACCAGAATAGCAAAATTCTCGATGCAAATCCAATGTTGTTGGACTGCGACGTCACCCAACGATGAAATTGCGAGTCTTTCAGGGCGGAGAAGGGAACCGCGTCCGGTATGATGGCACCGCTTGGGGGAACGGCAGGGCGGTGGCTTCGAAAACCCCGCGCGCAATCGCCCGGGACACCACCTGGGCGGCGGCGCTCCCGATCGCCATCAGATCGAACACCGGGTTGGCGAGGGGGCGCAGCCCGGTGGCGGCGGCGAACACGACGTCGCCATCGAGCGGGGTATGGACCGGATGGATGGCCCGGGCGAGCCCGTCCTGGGCCATCACGGCGAGGTGCCGCGCCTGGGCCTTGGTCAGAGCGGCGTCGGTGGCGACCACGACGAGCGTGGTGTTGGCCCGCGGTGCCCCCTTGGTGCGCGGCAGCAGGGCGGCCGGTGGCACCTCCGCCGGAAAGCCGCGGCCGCCGAACTCACCGTTCTGCTCGAACGGGGCCGCCCAGAAGCAGGGGCCGTCTCCGACCACCACCGCGCCCGCGGCGTTGACGGCCGCCAGCGCCGCCACGGAAAAGCCGCCGTCGATCACCGCCGAAGCCGATCCGATGCCGCCCTTGAGATTGACGGTGGTGGCCCCGAGCCCGGCGCCCACGCTGCCGAGGGCGAAGCGCGGGGTCGCCGCCTCCGCCGCCGCGAAGCCGAGCTCGCGATACGGCGGGTAGCGCCCCCAATCCTTGTCGCCCGAATTGAGGAGATCGAACAGGATCGCCGCCGGCACCAGCGGAATCCGCGCCGTTCCCACCGCATAGCCGCGGCCGATGCTGCGCAGATAGGCCTGCACGCCACTCGCGGCGTCGAGCCCGAAGGCGGAGCCGCCGGAGAGCGTGATCGCATCGATGCGGTCCACCGTGCGGGCGGGATCGAGCAGGTCGCTCTCGCGGGTTCCGGGGCCGCCGCCGCCGATATCGATGGAGACCACGGTCGGCTGCTCGAACACGATCGCCGTCGTCCCGGTCGCGACGCGGCTGTCGTCGGCATGACCGACCCGGATGCCGGCGATGTCGGTCAGGAGATTGAGGGGGCCCGGAGTCACCGCGATGCCGTTTTGCTGGGAGCGGCATCGTCCGCCGCTGCGTGGAAGGTCGCCGCAGCGGAGACGATTCCGGCCGCGGGGTCAATCGCGTGGCGGCGACGTCTGCCATGCCCATCACGCCCGTTCACGTTGCCGCGCGCGTGCCGCGGGCCGGGTTGCGCGGTGTCCCGCGATGGCGCATCAAGGCGCCCATGAGCGCCGACATCACCTTCGCCGCCGCGTTTTTCGCCGGGCTGCTGAGCTTCCTGTCGCCCTGCGTGCTGCCGCTGGTGCCGCCCTATCTCGTCTATCTCGCCGGCGCGTCGCTGGAGCGTTTCGCCGATGCGGAGCCGGAGCCGCAGATCAGGCGGGAGACGGTGTTCGCGGCGCTGCTGTTCGTCGCCGGCTTCTCCACCGTGTTCGTCGCCTTCGGCGCCAGCGCGAGCGCGATCGGTGCGCTGGTGCAGGCGTGGTCGCGCGAGCTCTCCATCGTCGCCGGCATCGCCATCATCGTCATGGGCCTGCACTTCCTCGGCATCACCCGCTTCGCGTTCCTGATGTTCGAGAAACGTGCCCCGATGGCGCGGCCGGTCGGGCTGTGGGGCGCCTATGCCATGGGGCTCGCCTTTGCGTTCGGCTGGACGCCGTGCATCGGGCCGATCCTCGCGGCCATCCTCGCCGTCGCGGCATCGAAGGAGACGGTTGCCAAGGGGGCGGCACTGCTCGCGGTCTATTCCGCCGGGCTCGGCATTCCGTTCCTGCTCGCCGCCTTCGCCATCGAGCCCTGCGCCGCCCTCATCGCCCGCTTCAAGCGCCACCTCGCGGTCGTCGAGAAGACGATGGGCGCCCTGCTCGTGCTCACCGGCGTCGCGTTCTTGACCGGTCTGGTCGGCGAGGCGAGCTTCTTTCTGCTGGAATGGTTCCCGGCGCTCGGACGCATCGGGTAGGGCGCGCCGGTCTGCGCGGTCCGCGATCTACTTTCTGCGGTCTACCTTTCGCGGTCTACTTGTCGCGCTCTACTTGGCGTCGTTTCCGGCGAGTTGGAGCGAGCCGCCCTGGCCGGTCGCGAGCGCGACGAACTTGTTCCATGCGCGCAGGGCAATTCCCATCGGCTTCGGCAGTGCATGCCGGCACACCGCGAGCTTGCGCACGGCGCTCGGCACCCGCCACACGCTTTGGCAGCCGGCCGGAAAGAACGCCATGTCGCCGGGGCCGAGGCGGCGCTCGACGCCGTCTTCGTTGGTGACGAACACCTCGCCCGAGATCACATGCACGGTCTCGTCGACGCTGTAGTGCCAGCGGAACCGGCCGGCGGTGCAAGACCATGCGACCACCACGGCGGTGCCGTCGGCGCTGCGTGCGAGCTCGCGGGCGTGCGCCTGCGGCGTGCCGTCCAGAATCCAGCCCGGCTGGATCGGCATCGGGCTGAGGGTGACGATGGAGGGATCGGCGAACACGATCTGCATAACGGCCCCCGCGGTGCAGCGTTGCTGTCTCGACGGCAGCCCGCGATCGACAGCGGCGCCGCCCCTGGCGATCGTAAACGACGGCGACCGCGACCGCTGATTTTTGAACATGCTACGCCCGGGAAGTCTCCCGCTTTGCGCAATCATGCTTAAGGCGCCGGCGATCCAAACCCACGGCCGTCATCGCCGGGCCTGTTCCGGCGACCCCGATCATTAGGCAGGGCGACGCCACCCGAGTGAGAAGGCACCCGAGTGAAAAGGACTTGTGCCTTGCGATCGGGATGGCCAGGACAAGCCCGGCCATGACCATGTGTGAGATCGGACATTCCGGACCTCATCCCGAAGGCGCGTGAGAGTCCGCCTCACTCGTTCTCGAAATAGCTCAGCTTGCCGTCCGGACCCTTCTTCCAGGTGTAGAGCACGTAGCGGTCTTTCGGCTTGCCGGCCACGGTGTAGCCGGTGACGTCGCCCTTCTTGTCGAACGCGACCTCGCCCAGCACAGTGTCGAACGCCTTGCCGGAGTGCATGACGTCGGCGACCTTCTTGGGGTCGAGCGATTTCGCCTGCTCGGCCGCCTGCTTGATGATCTGCAGGGCTGCGTAGCTGTAGAGCGTGTAGGCCTGGGGCTCGAAGCCGCGCTTCTTGCGGAACAGCTCGACGATGTCCTTGTTCTTCGGATTGGTGCGCGGGTCCGGCGAGAACGTCATCAAGGTGCCGTCGGCGCCCGGTCCTGCGATGGCGGCGAACTCGTCGTCGGCCATGCCGTCGCCGCCCATCAGCGGCGCCTTCACGCCCTGGTCGCGCATCTGCCGCACGATCAGCCCGGCGGTGTCGTGCAGTCCGCCCCAATAGATGAGGTCGGGATTGGCGCCCTTGATCTTGGAGACGACAGCGGTGAAGTCCTTGTCGTCCTTGTTGACGCCCTCGAACATGACTTCCTTGACGCCCTTGCCGTTCATCGCCTTGCGGGTCTCCTCGGCGAGGCCCTGCCCGTAAGTGGTCTTGTCGTGGATGATGGCCACGCGCTTGCCCTTGAAGTCGCGGGCGATGATGGCGCCGGCGGCGCTGCCCTGCTGGTCGTCGCGTCCGCACACCCGGAACACGTTCCACATGTTGCGCTCGGTGACCTTGGGATTTGTGGCGGCCGGCGTGATCACCAGCATGCCGTTCTCGAGATAGACGTCCGAGGCGGGAATGGTGACGCCGGAATTGAAATGGCCGATGACGTATTTCACGCCGTCGGAGGCGAACTTGTTGGCGGTCGACACACCCTCCTTCGGGTCGGCGCGGTCGTCGCCGACGCTCAGCACCACCTTCTGGCCGAGGATGCCGCCGGCGGCGTTGATGTCCTCGACCGCCTGCTCGACGCCCTGCTTGATCTGGGAGCCGAAGGCGGCGCTACCGCCCGTCATCGGGCCGCCCACGGCGACCTTGACGTCGGCGCGCGCGCCGGCCGGAGCCAGAGCCAGTGCGAGACCGAGCGCGAGCCCGACTGCGAGCCCCGGCGCCGGGCGCCGTGCGGAATGGAAGATCCTCAGCGACATGGTGATTTCTCCTCGAACGGCGTCTCCGCCGCGTGACCGTGTCAGTCGAAAAGCTACGCTGCCGAAAAGCTACGCCGTTTGACGACTCGCCGTGACGCGACGCCGTGACGCGTCTTTACCGGCGGAGGAAACCATATTGCCGGGCCATCTGCTGGCCCCGCATGACGCGAAATCCCGCCGCAAAAAAGGCGATCACCACGGCGGTGTCGGCCACATAGGCGGGAATCGATTCGAACGCGCCGCCGAACATGGCGTAGTGGACGAAGTGCACGGCGGCTCCGAGGATTAGCATGTAGGCGATGCCCTGCCACCATGGCCGCCAGGTCTGGGCGACCGCGCGCCCGGCGACGAACGCCGCGCTGCCGCCGAGGATGACGGTGACGAGGAGGAACGGACCGGGGTGGAAATCGAAGGCGAGCATGGTGAGCCTCAGGCGGACCGCGGGGAAGGGGGCTCGATCCGCGCCCCGCCTTCGAGGTAGGCGGCGCGCACCTCCGGGCGTTCCAGGAGCTCGCGCCCGCTCCCGGCGAGCGCGATCTCGCCGTTGACCATGACGTAGCCGCGGTGGGCGAGCTTGAGCGCATGATAGGCGTTCTGCTCGACCAGGAACACCGAGAGCCCGTCGCGGCTGTTGAGCGTGCGGACGATCTCGAAGATCTGACGGGCGATCAGCGGCGCCAGCCCGAGCGAGGGCTCGTCGAGCATGAGCAGGCGCGGCCGGCCCATCAGCGCGCGGGCGATGGCGAGCATCTGCTGCTCGCCGCCCGACAGCGTTCCGCCGCGCTGCCCGAGCCGCTCGCGCAGCCGCGGGAACAGCTCCAGCACGCGCTCGAGATCGCCCGCGGTGGCCGCGCCGCCGGCCGCGAGCGCGCCCATCTGCAGGTTCTCGAGCACGGTCATGCGCGGAAAGATGCGCCGCCCTTCCGGCGATTGCGCGATGTTGAGCCGTGCGATCTCGTGGGTCGGCAACTCGGTGATGTCGCGGCCGTCGAACACGATGCGGCCGGCACGGGCCCGCGGCTTGCCGAAGATCGTCATCATCAGCGTCGACTTGCCGGCGCCGTTGGCGCCGATCAGGGTCGACGATCTCGCCCTCGGCGACGTCGAGATCGATCCCCTTGAGGGCGATGATGTTGCCGTAGAAGGCCTTCACCCCGCGCACGCTGAGGAGCGCCGTCATACCGGCCCTCCACGGTCGCCTGCTCCACGGTCGCCTGCTCGATGGCCGCCCGCTCCCTGGCCACTCCGGCGGAGCAGCTCCCTCTCCCGCTTGCGGGGGAGGGGTGGGGAGGGGGCGCTTGCCCCTCGGCAAGACTTTTCGATGCAGGCACCGCCCCGTGCTTCGAGAAATCGCCGGTGAAGGTGGCGAGTCTGCGGGCCCCCTCCCCACCCCTCCCCCGCAAGCGGGAGAGGGAGCACGCTGCCCTGGTGAAAGGACGGGAGCGTGCCGCCGGTGCGCGCAGGGACGAGCATGGCCTCGGGCAAAAGCGTCACAGCCCGACCTCCGCCTCGACCTTGTCGAGTTCCTCGTCCTCGACGCCGAGATAGGCAGCGATGACCTTGGGGTCGTCACGGATCGCGGCCGGGGTGCCGTCGGCGATCTTGACGCCGTAGTCGAGCACGACGATGTGGTCGGAGATGCGCATCACCACGCTCATGTCATGCTCGATGAGCAGCACCGAGACCTTGTGGTCGGCGCGGATGGTGAGGATGAGCTCGTTGAGCTCGGCGCTCTCGCGGGGATTGAGACCGGCGGCTGGCTCGTCGAGGCACAGCAGGACCGGATCGGTGCAGAGCGCGCGGGCGATCTCGAGCCGGCGCTGCGCCCCATAGGGCAGCGCGCCGGCCGGATCGTCGGCGCGGGCGAGAAGCCCGGTGAGTTCGAGCCAGTGCCGCGCCTTGTCGATGGCGGCGCGCTCGGCGCGGCCGTAGTGGCCGAGCCCGAAGACGCCGAGCGCGGTGTAGCCCGACGCCGGCATCAACACGCGATGCTGCGCCACCAGGAGGTTCTCCAGCACGGTCATGCCGGCGAACAGGCGGATGTTCTGGAAGGTGCGGGCGACCCTGGCGCGGCGCGAGACCAGATGGTCCGGCATGCGCTCGAGCAGGAACAGGGCGCCGTCGGGCCGCGTCAGGCTGCGGGCATCGCGAAAGGTCAGCGCGTCGAGTTCGTCCCACACCGCGGCACTGCCGTGGCCGAGCGCGATGCGGCCTTCGCTCGGCTTGTAGAAGCCGGTGATGCAGTTGAACACGGTGGTCTTGCCGGCGCCGTTCGGGCCGATCAGCGCGGTGATGTCGCCGCGGGCGGCGGCGAACGACAGGCCGTTGACGGCGACGAGGCCGCCGAATCTCATGGTGAGGTGGTCGACCCGCAGCAACGCCTCGCTCACCCGTGCCCCTCCTTGACGAGGCTGCCGGCGATCGCCTTGCGCTCGACGAGGTGCACCGAGGCCTGGCGCGTCGAGATGAGCCCGCGCGGCCTTACCACCATGATCAGCACCATGGCGAAGCCGAACACCAGCATGCGGTACTGGGTGGGATCGAAGCCGTTGCCGAACACCTCCTTGAGCACGTCGAGCTCGCGCAGCCCCTCGGTGCCGCCGATCATCACGATCGCGGCGATGGCGACGCCGAGCTGGCTGCCCATGCCGCCGAGTACGACGATGGCGAGGATGGTCGCGGATTCCATGAAGGTGAAGGATTCCGGCGAGATGAAACCCTGCCGTGCAGCGAAGAACGCGCCGGCGAAGCCGCCGAACGCGGCGCCCATCGAGAACGCGGTGAGCTTGGTGGTGGTGGTGTTGATGCCGAGCGAACGGCAGGCGATCTCGTCCTCGCGCAGCGCCTCCCAGGCACGCCCGACCGGCAGCCGGCGCAGCCGCAGCGTGACGAAGGCGGTCAGCATCACCAGTGCGAGGATGAGGTAGTAAAGGAAGACCGTCCGGTAGATCGGGCTGAATTCAAGCCCGAACACCGCGGCGAAACCGTCGTCCGAGGCGTTGAAGGGAATGCCGAAGAAGGTCGGTCGCGGAATCCCGCTGATCCCCGCATAGCCGTTGGTCACCGGCACCCAGTTGATCAGCACCAGACGGATGATCTCGCCGAACGCGAGGGTGACGATGGCGAGATAGTCGCCGCGCAGCCGCAGCACCGGAAAGCCGAGCATGATGCCCCAGAACGCGGCGAGGATGCCGGCGAGCGGCAGCAGCATGAAGAACGACAGTCCGAAGGTCTGCGACAGCAGCGCGTAGGAATAGGCGCCGACCGCGTAGAAGGCGACGTAGCCGAGGTCGAGCAGGCCGGCGAGCCCGACCACGATGTTGAGGCCCAGTCCCAGCATCACGTAGATCAGGATCTGAATGCCGAAATTGTCGACCCATTTCACCGCGCCGCCGCGCCCGGCGAGCAACAGGGCGATCAGCGGGTAGACCACGACGAAGCCGATGGCGGCGGGCGCCAGCAGGCGTGCCCACGGCGTGCCGGCTGTCGTCCTCGCGGTCGCGGACGGCCGCGCCGCGCGCCGCGCCCGCCACGGCGTGACGACGAGGCTGCCGAACAGCCGCCCGGCCATCGCGAGAACGACGAACGCCGCGAGCAGCGGCCACCGGGTCTCCAGCACGAGGTCGTTGTGGATGTCCTGGACCGTATGCAGCCCGATCAACGGCACGAACATCCCGAACGCGATCAGCCCGGCGACGCCCGCCTCCTTGAGCGCGTGGGCGATATCGGTATGGCTTTCGAGAGGGGCCACGTCCGTCACGTCTCCCCGCTTGTGGTGAGACGTCGGTGCTCTCTACAGACGAGGGCGTCGTGAGGTGGCCTTTCCACATGCAACGCGTTTGCAATCGCCTCCACAACCCCGTCCATGTTGACGATGACATCGTTGTTCCAGAACCGCAGGACGCGATAGCCGTGAACGTGAAGCCAACGGTCGCGGGAAGCATCCCGACGGCTTTCCGCGTGTTGCCCACCGTCCAACTCGACGATCACGCGGCGGTCGCGGCAGACCAGATCGACGATGTACGGTCCGATAGGTTCTTGGCGAACGAACTTCATTCCATGAATGGTTCGCGAACGGAGGCGGTTCCAAAGCTTCTGTTCTGCAACGGTTGATCGGCGCCGGAGGTGTCTCGAAAGCTTGGTTGTTCCAATTTTTGCTCCGCGCATCGACGATCACCCCTGCGCGCCACGCGCGTCGTAGCCGTCACGCATCGACGGCTCAGGTGCGTGGCAGCGCGGAGCGTCCGGTCGATCCGGCGACGCGCTTCTCCCTCTCCCCGCGTGCGGGGAGAGGGTCGGGGTGAGGGGGCCGCGTCCTGCACCTGAGCGTTTGAGGTGTGCGGCTGCGAGGGGACCGTTGAAAGATCGAAGCCGTAACGCTGGCTCAGACTCGTGGCAAGGCCCCCTCACCCGGCGCGCGAATGCGCGCCGACCTCTCCCCGCACGCGGGGAGAGGTGGAGCGCTGCGGGTATCGCGAGACGCATCACACTTTCTCCACGTCGGGGCGGCCGAGCAGGCCTTGCGGCATGAAGATCAGGGTGATGGCGAGGATCGAGAAGGCGGCGACGTCCTTGTAGTCGATCGAGAAATAGGCCGACCACATGGTCTCGATGAGGCCGATCAGGAGGCCGCCGATGACGGCGCCGGGCAGCGAGCCGATGCCGCCGAGCACCGCGGCGGTGAAGGCCTTGACGCCGGGGGTGAAGCCGTCGGCGAAATTCACCACCCCATAATACATGAGGTACATGGTGCCGGCGACGGCGGCTAGGGCGGCTCCGATCACGAAGGTGATCGAGATGGTGCGGTCGACGTCGACGCCGAGCAGCGCCGCCATCTTCTGGTCCTGCTCGCAGGCGCGTTGCGCGCGGCCGAGCGAGGTGCGGCTCACCACGTACCAGAACACGGCGAGCATCGCCGCGGTCACCCCCCAGATCAGAAGCTGCCGGTACGACAGGGTGACCTGATAGCCCTCGCGCGACATCAGCACGAAGTCGCCCTGCAGCAGGGGCGGAATCGATTTGTTGCGCGGCCCCTGCGCGACCTGCACGAAGTTCATCAGGAAGATCGACATGCCGATCGCGGAGATCAGCGGCGCGAGCCGGAACGACCCGCGCAACGGCCGATAGGCGAGCCGCTCGATGGTCCAGTTGACGACCGAGGTGAGCAGCATTGCGACCACGAGCACGATCAGCAACGCGACCACGACCGATGAGATGCCGAGCCAGGTGGTGACGACCAGGAAAGTGATCAGCGCGATGAACGCCGAGACCATGAAGACGTCGCCATGGGCAAAGTTCACCATGCCGATGATGCCGAACACCATGGTGTAGCCGATGGCGATCAGGCCGTAGATGGAGCCGAGCGTAATTCCGTTGATCAGTTGCTGGACGAAAACTTCCATGCGGCCGCTCGTCCCATTCCCTGCCGCCCCGTTGCGGCATCCCCGTGACGCATGAGCCCCGAAGGTGGCGGACCCTCGGGACGAGATCATGCCCGAAATCAAAGACTTTGATCCGCTATCCCCCGTCGCCGAACGATAGCGCCCTACAGGAACCCTTCGCCGCCGCGCCGTCAAGCCGATCCGCCGCCCGGGGTGGCCGAAATGTTCCAGCAATCCCCGCTTTCGTGCCTTTCCCGAGCGGATGCCGCAGGCCATTTTCCCGGCGGGGCGAGCCGGCATTCGCGCGCCACGGAACTCGCCGCTCGCGCTGATTCCTTCGCCTGCCTCCCGTCCATCGCTCGCGGCGAAACGCCGGGATCCGTTGGCATCCGCTGAACGCCCCTGCCAGGACGAAACCTGGCCTGCGCAACCGGCCCGCGCACCCTGGCCGCACAAACCAGCCTGCCCGAAGGGCGGCGCGATTTTCGAGGAGACGCCGATGACACGGACCAAAGCCGAGGATTTCACCACGCCCGGCCGCCCGTTCACCGGCCAGCAATACCTCGAAAGCCTGCGCGACGGCCGCGAGATCTACATCTACGGCGAACGTGTTCCCGACGTGACCACCCACCCGGCGTTCCGCAACGCCGCCCGCTCCATCGCCAAGCTCTACGATTCGCTGCATGACCCGGCGACCCAGGCGACGCTGACCTGCCCGACCGACACCGGCAATGGCGGCTTCACCCACAAGTTCTTCCGCGTCGCCAAATCGCGCGAGGACCTGATCGGCCAGCGCGACGCCATCGCCGCGTGGGCGCGGATGTCCTACGGCTGGATGGGGCGGACGCCCGATTACAAAGCGTCGTTGATGAACACGCTCGGCGCCAACAGCGCCTTCTACGAGAAGTTCGCCGCCAATGCGGTGAACTGGCACCGGCGCGCGCAGAACCACGTCCTGTTCATGAACCACGCCATCGTCAATCCGCCGGTCGACCGGGCGAAGGCGGCCGACCAGGTCAAGGACGTCTTCATCACCATCCAGAAGGAGACCGACGCCGGCATCGTGGTCTCGGGCGCCAAGGTGGTGGCGACGTCCTCCGCGCTCACCCATTACAATTTTCTCGGCCAGAACGCGGCGATGCCGATCAACGATTCCGACCTCGCCGTGATGTTCGTCGCGCCGATGAACGCCCCCGGGGTCAAGCTGTTCTGCCGTGCTTCCTACGAGATGATGGCGAGCAGAATGGGAACGCCGTTCGATTATCCGCTGTCGTCGCGCTTCGACGAGAACGACGCCATTTTCGTGTTCGACAACGTGCTGATCCCGTGGGAGGACGTGCTGCTCCACCGCGACATCGAGAAGATCAAGGTCTTCTACCCGCGCTCGGGCTTCCTCAACGGCTACCAGTTCCAGGGCTGCACGCGGCTCGCGGTGAAGCTCGACTTCATGGTGGGCATCATCGCCAAGGCGCTGCGCGCCACCGGCGCCGAGGAGTTCCGCGGCAACCAGGCGATGCTCGGCGAGGTGATCGCGTGGCGCAACCTGTTCTGGGCGATCTCCGACGCCATGGCGATGAATCCGGTGGCCTGGGTCGGCGACACCGTGCTGCCGAACGCGCAGTCCGGCGCCAGCTACCGGGTGTTCGCCGGCGACGCCTATGGGCGGATCAAGGAGATCATCGAGAAGATCGTCGCCTCGGCGCTGATCTACCTGCCGTCTTCGGCGAAGGACTTCGAGAATCCGGACATCGACAAATATCTCGCCAAGTATGTCCGCGGCTCGCACGGCATCGGCTACCGCGAGCGCATCAAGATCATGAAGCTGTTGTGGGACGCCGTCGGCACCGAGTTCGGCGGCCGCCACGAGCTCTACGAGATGAACTACGCCGGCAACCACGAGGACATCCGCATCCAGGCGATGTGGAATGCGCGCGGCTCCGGCGCCCTCGACGGCATGATCGCCCTGGCCGATGCGTGCATGGCGGACTACGACGAGAACGGCTGGGTCGGCTCGACCTGGGTCAATCCCGACGACGTCTCCGACCTTCCCGGCGGGCGAGCGCGGGCGGCGGAGTAGCGCCGGTCGGAGCGAAACTCGGATTTTGAGGGTATCCTCAGGTGCGTATTTTCACATTGGAGCGTATCTAACGTGACTTCGTTCGCGGGTCCTGTTGTCCGGCGGCGGTTATGCTCTAGATAAGTTCCATGAGCTGGAATGACCAACGCCCTGACGATGCCAAGGCGGGCGCCTTAGAGACGATCGGGCCGGAGCCGGTCGCGACGGCGCCGGCACAACTGTTTCGCGATGCGATGAGCCGGCTGTGCGCCGCCGTCCACGTGGTGACGACGGCGGGGCCGGGGGGCAAGACCGGCTTCACCGCGACCGCGGTCTGTTCGGTGTCGGACGCGCCGCCGACTCTCCTCGTCTGCCTCAACCGCCGCAACCACACGAGCCCCATCCTGCGCCAGAACCAAGTGTTCTGCGTCAACACATTGGGCGCCGAATGCGAAGCCGTCGCCGACATCTTCGCCGGCCGCACCGGCGCGGTGCTGGAGAACCGGTTCGGCACCGGGATCTGGTCGACGCTCACGACCGGCGCGCCGGCGCTCGCCGCGGCGGTGGTCGCGTTCGACTGCCGCGTCCTGGAGATCAAGTCGATGGCGAGCCACGACGTCATCTTCGGCGTGGTGGTCGATGTCCGGATCGGCCCCTCCGGGCCGGGATTATTATACCACGAGCGGGTATACAAGCTCGTGTAGGGCGAAGATATTATCATTCACATTCAAGATGTTGATGGCGCTGGTGGCGACGGGTCACAATTATGACACGTTGTGACGCCAGTATTCGTGCGTGAAAAGTTCCTTTCAACTATTCGTGATGATCTGAATACATTGGAGGCGTTATTAAGCAAGTTTAGTTTTTCTGATGATTTAATCATCAATATTTTGATGAACGATTTTTATACTTCGAGTTTACCGACTTGGGGTCGGGCACAACAGGAGAGGTAGTACCATGAGCCAGAATCCGCAGAACCCGCAGCACAACAATCCCGGTCAGCCCAACCATCCGGGCCAGCAGGGCGGCCACAACCAGGGCGACCATAACCAGGGCGGCCAGCACCAGCAGGGCGGCCAGAACAAGCCCGGCCAGCAGCAAGGCGGCGGTCAGAAGCCTGGCCAGCAGAGCCAGAATCCGGGCCGCGGCGGCCAGCACGACGACAAGCGCTGACGCCTGCGCCGATCGAGCAAAGCCCCGCCGAAAGGCGGGGCTTTGTGCGTTTATGGGGAGTACGGGCAAAAACCATGGTCCGCCGGCGAAAGCTGTTGAGTGCGGACGTGCGCACATGGTGGTGCGAAATTGATCCGGCCGGACGACTGACGTCCGCCCGCGGCGATCGGCGTCCGCCGTTTGCGCTCGTCGAAGTAGGCCGCGCTTCGTCGAAGTAAGCTATCTCGACCGCCCGTACTGCTGTTCGATGTGTTAGAGACGGGCTTGGGAAGGCGGCACCGCGCGGTGCGGGAATGCACCATGATCGACTGGGATGACGTTCGCTACTTTCTTGCCGTCGCGCGTGGGGGCTCGGTCCGAGCCGCCGCCGAACGCCTCGGGGTCAATCACTCGACCGTGCTGCGACGGATCGCCCAGCTCGAGGAGCGCCTCGGGGCGCAGATGTTCGAAAAGCTGCCTTCGGGCTACCGCCTGACGGCTGCGGGCGAGGAGGTCCTCGAGCTCGCGGACCAGATGGAAGCGTCGTCGCACCAGCTGGAGACGCGGGTCTTGGGCCGCGACCAGAGCGTGCGCGGGCTTTTGCGGGTGACGCTGGCACCGCCTTTGGCGACACACCTGCTGATGCCGGACTTCGCCGATTTCGCGCAACTCCATCCGGACATCGAGATGGACATCTTGTCGTCCGGCGAACTGGTGAATTTGACCAACCGACAGGCCGACGTCGCGATCCGCGTCGTCTACGACCGCAAGACCCTGCCGCTCAATCTTCATGGCCTGAAGGGGCCGGAGCTGTTCGGCGGCGTCTACATATCTCGTGACCGACTGGCCGCGTGGCGCGCGGGTGCGCCGGATCCGGTCCGGTGGATCGTCATCAGCATTCATGGAATCCCGGCTTGGGCCGGCGAAGGTGAGGTCCGCATCACCGGGGTTCCATTCAGGACCACGGACGCCGAGGCGCAGATCGTCGCCGTACGGCAAGGGCTCGGGATCACGACGCTGCCGTGCTTCGTCGGAGATGCCGACCCCCTGCTGGTAAGGGTGCCGGGCACCGACCTCCACATGTACGGAACGCTCTGGCTTCTCACACAGGGGGAGTCTCGCAAGACGAAGCGCGTACGGCTCTTCACCGAGTTCGTATCCAGCAGGCTCGCCGCATACGCGCCGCTTCTCGCAGGGCTATCCGTATCGCTGGACTGATGCGCAGCGGCAGCCTGAAGGGCGAGCGCCCCGAAAGCGGGTGCCAAGGCGGCCTCGACTCATGGCAAATGCGCTACAATGGCGTCATGGCCCGCAGCTCATCCCTGCCGCTGTTTCACCTCTACGGCGACCCGCCGGACGACCAGGCGTTCGACTTCGTCCACATCGAGACGATCTCGTCGCGGTCTGCGATCCACGACTGGACCATCCGCGCCCACCGCCACCGCAACCTGTTCCAGATCCTGCTGATCGTGCGCGGCGGCGGCGAGATGACCTTCGAAGCCCAGGCGCTCGCCTTCGACGCGCCGGCGGCCATCATCATCCCGGCGACCATCGCCCACGGCTTCCGCTTCCGCGCCGAGGCGACCGAGGGCTTCGTGCTGACCTTCACCGAGGACGTGGCGCACGGGCTCGGCGAGCGTTCCGGCGAGGCGCTCGCCGCGCTGCGCGCGCTCGCGGCCGATCCCGTGGTGCCGCTTTCCGGCGATGCCGAGGTCGAGCGGCTCGCCCGCCTGTACGCCGATCTCCACGAGGAGCGCTTCCTCGCCCGGCAGGGCTGTCGCCTCGCCATGCGCGGCTATCTCGCGCTGATCGCCATCGCCGTGGTTCGGCTCGCGGCGAGCCGCGCGCGGACCGGGGCGGCGACCCTCAAGCCCGCCGATCCGACCGTCGATGCGCTGCGCTATCTCGTCGAGGAGCATTTCCGTCGCGAGCGCCAGCTTTCGTTCTATGCCGGCAAGCTCGCCATGACGCCAGACCGGCTCAACGACCACGTCAAGCGCGCCGCCGGCGTCACCGCGGGACACATGGTCCGCCAGCGCGTGCTCACCGAGGCGAAGCGGCAGCTCGTGTTCACCAGCCAGCCGATCCACGAGATCGCCTACGACCTCACCTTTGCCGACCCTTCGCACTTCGCCCGCTTCTTCCGCAAGCAGACCGGCACCACGCCCCAGGCGTTTCGCGAGCGGGGCGGCGGGTAGACCGTGACCGCGGCCCGAACCCAGGTGGCGATCATCGGCGGCGGCCCTGCCGGCCTGCTGCTCGCCCATATCCTCGGACGCAACGGGATCGACAGCATCGTGCTGGAGCGCCAGACCCGCGCCCACGTGCTGGAGCGGATCCGCGCCGGCGTGCTGGAGGCGGGCACCGTTGCGCTGCTGCGTGAGGTCGGGCTCGGCGCCCGGATGGATCGCGAAGGCCATCCCCACGACGGCTCGGCGATCGCCTGGGAAGGCCGTCCGGGGTTCTTCATCGACACCCGGAAATTGACCGGCCGGGCGATGATGGCCTACGGCCAGACCGCGATCACCGAGGATCTCTATGCGGCGCGCGACGCGGCATGCGCGCCGGTCATCGACCGGGCGGCCGATGTCTGCCTGCACGAGATCGCCTCCGACCGGCCTCACGTCACCTACGAGAAGGACGGCGCCGTCCACCGCATCGACTGCGACTATGTCGCCGGCTGCGACGGCTATCACGGCGTCAGCCGCGCCGCGATCCCGGCCTCGGTGCTGACGACCTACGAGAAGAGCTACCCGTTCGGCTGGCTCGGCGTCATGTCGGAGACGCCGCCGTTCCCGCAGCTCTGCTACTGCCATCACCGCCGCGGATTCGCGCTCGCCTCGATGCGCAATCCGATGCTCAGCCGCTACTACATCCAGTGCGACCTCGACACCCGGCTCGAGGACTGGCCGGACGAGCGCTTCTGGGAGGAATTCAAAGCGCGGTGCCCCGCGGACATGGCGGAGCGCATCGTCACCGGGCCGTCGATCGAGAAATCGATCGCGCCGCTGCGCAGCTTCGTCGCCGCGCCGATGCGCTACGGCCGGCTGTTCCTGGCCGGCGACGCCGCCCACATCGTCCCGCCCACGGGAGCGAAGGGCCTCAACCTCGCGGTGTCGGACGTGTTCTATCTGTCGCGCGCGCTCACGGAGACCTATCGTACCGGGCGAACGGGCTACCTCGACAGCTATTCCGACATGGCGCTGCGCCGCGTGTGGACGTCCGCGCGCATCTCCTGGTGGCTGACCATGCTGCTGCATCGCTTTCCCGGCGAATCGCCGTTCGACGAGCAGATGCGGCTCAACCAGTTCGACTACCTGCTGGGGTCGGAAAGCGCCCAGGCTTCGCTGGCCGAGCAGTATGTCGGCATTCCCTTCGAGGCGTGACCGGCTGGGTTCTTCGTGGCGGCCTCGCTGTGAGGTGCCGATGTCGCTATAATCACCCGACTTGCCCCGACAGAACTCGCCATCGCTATCCGGGTGGGACCTCTCCCCGCGCGCAGGAAGTATAGCCATAGCCAAGGAAACGAGCCGTCTGAGCGATTGGGACAATCTGTGCAACCTAAAACCTGCTTGCGTGGCCGTGTAGCAAAAGCGAGCCCATTGCGAGCTATTGAATGAAAGTGGTAGGAGGCGTATTGGTAACTTGAGCAAACATTTTGGAGCCTAACTAGTGAAGCCACCGTTGAATGCCTCCGCCAGCAGTGCGGGAAAGCTGCTCTCAGGCTTCATGTTCGAAGTTCCGCAGTTTCAGCGTGAATACTCGTGGGCGCGAGACGAAGTAACCGATTTTTGGAATGATTTGCGGGGGAGCTTGGAGGCGGAGTCTTATTTTCTCGGCCTTGTAATCCTAACGGATAGACCCCAGAGAAAGTTAGTGGTCGACGGACAGCAGCGCTTAATCACGCTCACTTTGCTTGCAGCCGCAATATATTTTGAAGCAAAAAGAAAAGATCGGAAAGCGCTAGCTGAACGCGTCCAGGCGGACTTCATAAGATCAATAGACTATGACACCGACGAGGTCGCTCCGCGTCTAATTCTATCCGATGAGGCCGACAATTTGACGTTTCAGACAATCATTGATACCGGCGAACGACCTTCAAATATCGACGTTGACGATGATTCTGTCTCTCGACGCATGATAGAGTCATACGAGTTTCTTCGAAATAGGTTGCGGGATGATCTCAAATCAGATCCTTTTAAGCGTCTCGGAAAGTGGGCCGATTTTTTAACCAATCGGCTCTATTTTGCCGTGTTTATCCATCCAAATTCGTCCTCGGCTTATCAAGTTTACGAGGTTATCAATACTAGAGGAAAAGAGCTTACGACCGCGGACCTTTTGAAAAATTATGTTTTGAGTCAGACGGTAGACTCCAAACGTTCAGCCCTTTACACGCAATGGAAGGAAATCGCACGACAGTTCTCCGAGGATGGCGCGTCGTTTGTGCAGTACATCCGGCACGCCGTCACAGTCGAAAGTGGGCACATTTTGCCCAAAGATCTTTTTGGATTTTTGGCCGGCAGGGCAAGACATGCTGACAGAGAGCCTCCCTCGCCTTTGCAGTTGATGAAGATACTAGAACAGCATTTGCCGTTATACCGGCAAATGATGGATCCTACGTTGCCGGGTCCCGCGAGAGCGGAGGCGCTCGGGATTTTTTCGGCCTTAAACAGCCTAGATGTAATTGCCGTCAGGCCGATCCTGTTAGCAGCGGCGAATGGCTCTGACCAGCTAAATGGCATGAGATATGTCCTTCGACTAGTGATGCGCCGAATCGTATTCGGAAGCCTCGGTACGGGTAATATAGAGCGCCGATTTGGCGAAGCGGCGAGAAGCGTGTTCAGTTCAGGGTCTTGGAAAATATTGCAGCGTGACTTAAAAGACCTTAACCCGGATCGAGCTGACTTTGTCACTCAAGTGGGCAGGCGCTCTTTCAAAAAGGGTGTTTTGACTTTTCTTCGTAAATCGATCATTGCGAAATCAATTACGCCAGACGAAGATGGGACACTTCACTTTATTTGGGCGCCTCAATTTTCGAGCTGGCGTGAGATGAGCAAGGAAGACGGCGCCTATTGGGGGGCGACGATCGGCAATACCTTTCTTTCCACACTGGATAAACGTCCTCGTGACGCGGACACGTGGGGGGGCTTTAAGAAAACTATGCTCCCGTCGGCTATAAATGGCGAATGGTCGGAGCGGCTGGAGAAGATCAGGGAGTGGGATGCGAGCGCTGTGGAGAGGATGGGCTCACGGCTGGCTGAGGTGGCTGGCGAAATTTGGTATTGACGAGTCGGCCATGAATCTCGATCAACTTGAAAGGGGTCTCATTGGCGTTTTGTCTCGCCAGACGCCTAATGAATCTCTGAGCGCCTTGGTGTCGCACTAAAGCCAGAAGTCTCCAACGCATCTCTTGCCGAGACGGCGATCGGCTTCAATTCCACGGTCTTCTTGCGTCTTGCAGCGCACCCAAAAAGCGAGGATATAATTGACTACTTGGGTTCGAGGCATTGCGCCCCAATAATCTTGCCGGGTCAAGCGATCCAAGAATTTTGGAACAATCAGCTTCAAGCGGTTGATACGATTGCCACGAATGTGAAGAAGAAATTCGATGCATTTCAATCAGAGCTTAGGAAAGCGGATCCATACTTTTCACATTACGCGGAAAAGATCGAGGCTCTCTTAGAGGAGTTTCGCGCGCAGCACGGGCACGTTTATGATGAGGCGACGGTTCGGAAGACTATTGCCGTTCTTGAGTTACTCCAAACTCGCGCGTCGGTTCCGTATGCATCTCGTACGAATTTGAAGGATGTTGCTGCGTATAGAAAAAGAACTCGGACGCCGCCCGGGTTTAAAGACGACGGTGACGGTGACTTTTTCATTTGGGCTGATTTTCTGACTGGTCTTCAATGGGCACAAAAAAATGGTGCTAAGTTTGTGCGAGCTGTTTTGGTGACGCGTGACCAAAAAGTGGATTGGAGTAGAGCTGGGATCGCACACCCAATACTAGTTGCGGAAATAAAGGCGCTGCTTGGTATATCCTTTGAGATTTGGAACGATGAAAGGCTTAGTGACGAGATTGAAAAGGCGCTAGCTAATGATGCTAAAGGCTAAAATGTAAGCCCCGGCGGCGCGCATCATCAGCGGCCTGAAAATGCGTCCGAGTCAGCGCTTCTCGCGTGCGGCCGATAGGAGTCCCGCATGGTCCGGGAATCGCTGCCGACCAACGCGGTTATGGAGGACGGGTATGTTCATCGCCAACGCCACGGCGCGGAGATCCCGCGGCGGTCGCGGCGCAAAGTTCCTGATACCCCTTGTTGCCGCGCTCATTTCCGGGGCCGCGCCCGCGACCAGCGCAGACTTCGCGCGGCCGATCGACATCGGCAGCGGCCGGAACATGTACCTCGCGTGCCGCGGCGACGGCGCGCCGGCCGTGGTGTTGGTGGCAGGCCTCAAGGGCTCGGCCGAGGATTGGGACGCCGTCCGGCCGCCATTGCCGACGGTGTTCGCCGGGGTCGCCGGATTTACCCGGGTGTGCGCCTATGACCGCCCCGGAACGCCGGTCGGCGAAAAGCCGAGCCGCAGCGATCCGGTGCCGCAGCCGACCACGGCAGCGGACGCGGCACGCGACCTCGAAGCGCTGCTGCACGCCGCGGGCGTGCCGGTCCCCTACGTTCTCGTCGGCCACTCCTACGGAGGCCTGGTGGCACGGCTTTTTGCGAGCCGTTACCCCGATGACGTGTCCGGTCTCGTGCTCGTCGATGCGCTCGCCGAGGGGATTCGGGACGCGGAGACCCCGGCGCAGTGGGCGATCCAGAAAAAGCTGATGGAGGGGGACATCCGCGAGAGCGTGGCCCTTTATCCGGCGCTTGAAAGGATCGACCCGGATCGCAGCTTCGATCAAATGCGCGCCGCTTCACCACTGCGGCCGCTCCCGCTCGTCGTGTTGTCCGCCGACCGGGCCTGGGGACCGCAAATCCCGTCGATGATCGCGGCAGGCGTGCTCCCGCCCGATGTTCCGCCCGACTTCGGATACGTTACCGACGCTGCGCAGAAACAGGCGCAGGCGCGGCTCGCCACGCTGGTGCCGGACGCGAAGCAAATCAGCCGCACCGACAGCGGCCACGAAATTCACAAGGAACAGCCCCAACTCGTGATCGACGCCATTCGCGAGGTGGTCGAGGCCGTCCGCAGCGGGCGCCGCAGGGTGGCACGCTGAGGCGCGGGGCGCAGGCGCAGCACGGCGGTCGCGGAAGCCGCGCAGGGGCTTTGGAGGAGCCTTCAGGCCCAGAACGCCTTCACGCGATCGGCTTCCTTCACGGCGCGGTCGTAGCCGGCGCGCAGGGCGGGAGCGATCTCGGCGGGCGAAACCAGGTTCACCTGGCCCGGATTGGCGGCGATCAGCAGCGCCTTGGTTCCCGCCGCTTCGAGGTTGCCGATCTCCTGCGAAAGGTCGTTCGGGATGGCCGAGAAGCGCGGGCCGCTTCCGGGCTTTCCGTCGGTGAGCGAAACCACCAGAACGCGTTTGGCGCCGGCCAGGAGGTCGGAATGGGTGCTGGTCGCACTTATTCCGCCGTCCATGCAGAGCCGGTCGCCGATCCAGGTCGGTCCGAAAATGCCCGGCAGGGACATGCTGGCGGAAACGGCGTCGGCGATCGGGATGTTGTTCGCCTCCGAAACGACGAGCCGCTCGCCAGTGTAGCAGTCCATCGTGGTGGCGTGGAATTTTGGGCTCGGCCACGACAGGTTGCCGGTCAGGATCTTGATCATGTCCTGGAGATGAGACACCGGCGGATTCTTCGCCGCCATGGCGCCGCGGCCGATCGCCTGGATGGTCTGGAGGCTGCCGTCGGTCACGCTTCGGCTGATCTCGCCGGCGCGCACCTGGCTCGGGTTAGGCTTGGGCGTCGGCACCAGGGTCGCCAGGATGCGCGGAAAGTCGCCGAAGAAATCGAACTCCCGGGTGAGCCGCTCGAGATGGCCGCCGGCGATCGTGCTGCCCACCACCGATCCGGCCGAGGTGCCGACGATGACGTCGGGCATCTCATACGGCACGCCCTGGGCGTGAAGCCCATGCGCGAAGCCGAGCATCCAGGCCGCGAAATATTCGCCGCCGCCGCCGAGCGCCAGCCCGCGGTCCTTGCCCTTTCCGAACGACCGGTCGAGCGGAACGGGAAGGGGCACGGCCAAACCGTCGTCGAACGAAACCTTGGGAAGGCCGGGGGACGTAGCCGCAGGGGCCTGAGCGCGCGCGCCCCGCGATGTAACCATGAAGGCGGCGGTCGCTCCGACCACCAGTTCCCGTCTTCCGATCGTGAACGCCGCGGACGAACCGGACCTGTTCATTGTGCTCCCCGCTTTCAGGTGAAGGGTCAGGGCGATCAATGAGCCGGAGAGAATTTACCCCGCCTTGCCCGGCTTCGTCATTATTGACTCAAAGCGGCCCTTCCGTGCATGGGGTTAATCAAAGTGAAATACCGTGGCGGGCCGGTCAGCCGGCTTGCCGCAGGCCCGCCGGCTGCCCTCCGAGGACCTCCGCGATCCAGTCGCAGATCGTCTCGCGCGTCGGGGCGACGTTGTCGATGCCGCAATGCTCGGCGCCGCCGTCCGCCAGCGTCTGCACGTGAAGCTCGGCCTTCGGGCTGGAGACGCAGTCCGCCACCAGCGCCTGCGCCTGGCTGAGCGGGATCTGGCGGTCGCGCTCGCCGTGGATCACCAGGATCGGGCAGGCGATCTTGTGCAGGATGCCCCGCAGCGACAGCTTGCCGGACACCGCGATGACCTCCTCGACCGAGGATTTGCCGAACACCCAGGCGACGTGGTCCCAGTAATGCGGAACGGGGAGCCGCTGTTCCTTCGTTTCATAGCGTGCGCGCTGGGTCTCGCCCCAATCATAGTTGGCGCCCCAGGCGACGCAGCACTTGAAGCGGGGCTCGAAGGCGGCCGCGCGCGGCGCATGGTAGCCGCCGAGCGAGAGCGCCATGATGCCGATGCGCTCGCCGTCGATGCCCGGCATCGCCTGCAGAAAATCGACCGCGGCCGCGGCGGGAATTTCAGCCTCGGGGAAGTTCGTGAGCCCCTTCAGGCGCAGCGACTCGCCGACGCCGGGATTGTCGACCACCAATGTCGATATCCCGCGCGCCGCCAGCGCCTCCGGGATGCCGAGCATGTAGATGATCTCCTTGGTGACATCGAGGCCGTCGAAATGAACCATGCAGGGCGCGCCGGCGGCACCGCCTTCCGCGGCGACGAAAAGGGCCGGGAGCGTCGTGTTCTGATAGGGGATCTCGACACGCCGGCAATTCTGTCGGGTCAGCGCGGTAAAGCGCGAGAAGCAATCGAGCGCCTCGCGGAAAGCCTCCTGGCGCGGCTTGAAATCGGGCCGCTGCATGCGCTCAGCCTGGACGAAATAGATCGCGGCGCGACGATATTTGGCGCCCGCGCTCAGCAGCCGACCGCGGGCCTCGTCGGCTGCCGCCTGCCGCTTGGCCTTGCGAGCGAGGCCGGTCCAGGCCGCGAAAAACGTCTCGGCTGCGGCGTGGTCGCGCGCCGTCGAGAGCGGACGCAACGGGAGCGATACGTCGTCGATGTCGCCGATGCTCCCGCCCATGGCGAGGGCGAGGTTCACGGCCATGTTCCACACGTAATTGTCTACGAAATATTCGAACATCTCGTCTCCGATGAGGATAGGCGGGCGATGATGACCCGGCGTGAGGCACGCGGCGTGAATCACCCGGCGTAAATCACTCGGCGTGAATTACTCGGCGCGAATTTTGGCGGCCTTCACGATCGGCCACCACATTTCCGTTTCGGCCTTGTGGTAGGCGCCCAGCGCCTCCGGAGTCTGCTGCGCGGGCGGCGGGATGGTCTGGCCGAGATCGTGCAGCCGCGCCACGATCGAGGGGTCGGCGAGCGCGCTCCTGGCGGCGGTACCGAGGCTGTCGACGAACGCTTTCGGCGTGCCCTTCGGCGCCCACAGCCCTTGCCAGAACGAGAAGTCGAAACCAGGCAGCCCCGCCTCGGCCACGGTCGGGATGTCCGGCGCGGCCTCGATGCGGTGGTCGGTGGCGACGGCATAGGCCTTGATCGCGCCGGCGCGCACCTGCGGAAGCGAGGTGGAGGGCGTATCCATCATGAAGTCGATCTGCCGCGCCACCAGATCCTGCATTGCCGGGCCGGCGCCGCGATAGGTCACGAACTGGAAGCGCGTGCCGGTCTGCTTCTGGAAGAACGTGCCCCACACATGGGACGCCGTGCCGACCCCCGGACTTCCTTGCGACGCCTTGTCGGGATTGGCCTTGAGCCAGGCGATGAACTCCATCAGGTTTTCCGCCGGCAGGTCCTTCCTGGCGACGATGATGGCGGGCTGCGACGCCAGCAGGGCGACCGGTTCGAAATCCGCCAGCAGGTCGTAGGGCAGCGTATAGAGCGCGCCGTTGAAGACGTGGGAGCTCGAATTGCCGATCCCGATCGTATAGCCGTCCGGCATCGCGCGTGCGACGCGGCCGACCCCGATGCTGCCGCCGGCGCCGCCGACGTTCTCGATGATGATGGGCTGGCCGAGCGAGACCCGCATGCGTTCGATGAGGATGCGCGCGATGGTGTCGGTGGGGCCGCCGGGCGGAAACGGCACCACCATGGTGATGGGGCGCGACGGATAGGACTGCGCGCATGCCGTCCACGCCAGGAGCGGGAGCGCGGCGGCGCCCGCTGCAATACGAAGAAACCGACGACGCAGGCGTCTCACGGCGTTTCCTCTTTGTGGCTGGCAAAGAGGCTGGCCGTTCACCTCGACGGGTGACGCGGGACCCTTCGCGCGTTTGCGCGAACGATAGCATCGTTCCGTCGGCGATGACGAGGGCGGGATTGGCGCAGGGCCTTACCGTGGGTGCGGGCACCTCCGATAGGTGCAGTGACTTGCAATAGCTGTGGGGCTCTTTGGTCACGCGGTGCCCCCACTCACCCCTGCGTCAGGTCGCTCGGCGTGAAGCGGATGTCGAGGCTTTTCCATTCCTGGTACTTGTCCGCCGGCAGCATGGTGTAGGGCTGGCATTTCTGCAGCGCCCCGAGCAGGGTCTGGAGCAGTGCGGGGCCTTTGGCCGACGCGCTGGCCTCGATCAGGGCGGGACGGCCGGTGAGCGTCCCGTCGGGCTTCAACTGGATGCGCAGCACCACCGAGACCCGCTCCGACGGCGAGATGTCCGCGGGCAGCGTGGCGCAGGATTTGATCCGGGCGCGGAAGCCCTCGACGCTGCCGCGCTCGAGCTTGGCGGTTTCGGTCGCCGGCGCATCGAAGGCGCCGCCGAGCCGGCCGTCGGGAAGCGTCAGCGGCATGCCGAACATGGCGGCCACGTTGGTTTCCTTCTGCGTCCCGTGGTCGCCGGCAAGAGCGGCCGCCGCGGCCGCGGGCGGCATCTGCGGACCACTGGGCGGCATCGGCGGCGCTCCGGGCGACATCGGTTGGGCACCGGGCGGAGGCGCCGGCGGTGGGTTGGCGTTGCCCTGGGCGGTCGCGCGCGCCTGCTGCATGTCGCGCTCGGTTTCGCCCTTGCGCTGCTGCGCCGGCGGCTTGGTCGGATTGGCAGCGGACTGGGTCGGCGGCGGCGTCTTGGTCGGCGACGGGGACAGCGTCGGCTCCGGCATGCTGAAATCGAACTGCGGCTGCGGAGCGGGTTCCTTGGCCGGCGCGGGGGCGTCATCGGGCCGATCGGGGGGCACATCGCCAGGGGAGATGATGTCGACCGAGATCGCCTCGGTAGCCACCGAATCGTAGGGGTTTGCACCCGTCAAAAGCGCAGCGAGCAGCACCGCCGCGATGTGGGCGACCGCCGACACGACCACCCCGGACCGCGCGAACAGCCCGGAGCGCATGAACAATTTGGGTCCCACCCCTGTGCTCCCCAATGGCGTTACGTCAGTCCAGCGCCACTCCCGCGGTCCCGTCTTCGGATCGTCCGCCCCGGGCTGCCCCGGCGGGGCGGTCCGCTGCCGCGGGCACGCCGCGGATCGGCCCTTTAACTCACTGAATTGTGGCGTAATTTCCCCCGCGTGCCGCCTTATGCCCGATTTCCTAACGCCGCGACGATAGCGCCGGCCTCCTTGAAGGCATGATTGCCGGTGGGGGCGCCGCAATAGGCCGTCTGCTGCATGATGATCTCCTTGATGTCCTCGGGCGAGAAACCTCCTTCGGTCAGCGCGGCGCGAACGTGCAGGCAGAACTCGTCCCAGTGGCCGAGCGCCATCATGGTGCCGATGACGAGGATGCGGCGGGTGCGTTCGTCGAAATGCGGCCGGGTCCAGATCGCGCCCCACGGCGAGCGGGTGATCATCGCCTGGAATTCGGCATTGAAGCTGGTCTTGCCCGCTTCGGCACGGTCGACCCAGGCATCGCCGAGCACCTTGCGGCGCACCGCCATGCCCGTCGTGTAGCGTTCGTCCTCGTCCATGGTCCGCTCCTGTGTCGTCGATTGCGATTGCCGCGCGCGTCCTTTGCCCCTGGCCGGCCATGCATTTGCAGGGGGGCTCGCGGGAAGGACTTTCCAGAACCTGCGCGACTCGGTAAGTCCAGTTTCGACGTGACTGGAATGCGACGGGAGACGGCGCAATGGCAATGACGATGAACGGCGAGGTTCAGCTCGCGGCGCCGCGTGAGGTGGTTTGGGAAAAGCTCAACGATCCCGAGGTGCTCAAGCAGTGCATCCCGGGCTGCGAGGAGCTCAACAAGACCTCCGACACCCAGTTCAGCGCGGTGGCGACCATCAAGATCGGCCCGGTGAAGGCGAAGTTCAAAGGCCGGGTGAACCTGACCGACATGGATCCGCCCAACGGCTACAAGATTTCCGGGGAAGGCGAGGGCGGCGTCGCCGGGTTCGCCAAGGGCGGCGCGGTGGTCAAACTCACCGAGAAGGACGGCGGCACGCTGCTGAGCTACGACGTCGAGTCCCAGATCGGCGGCAAGCTCGCCCAACTCGGCCAACGGCTGGTGCAGGGTACTGCCAAGAAGCTCGCCGACGACTTCTTCCAGAAATTTGCCGCTGCGGTCGCCGCCGGCAGCTGACGACACCCCGCGCCGAGCGGCGCGGGGTGTTCATTCGCATCCGGATCATAAAACCCGATCGTTACGGGCAGGCATGACGCATGCCGTCATAGCCCAGATAGGTGCCCGTCGCCGGGTTGTAGGAGCGGAATCGGCTCTCACAATAGGCGACCGTGTCGCCCGGCGAGCTGTAGGCATAGGCATTGCCGTAACCCGGCGCATAGCCGTAGTCGTACCCGGGGGCATAGCCGTAACCACCGTAACCAGAGCCGTACCACGGGGAGGTCGCCGCGAGCGCCCCGCCGATCAGTGCCCCGGCCGCGAGCCCTGCCACGGCGCCCGGGCCGAAATCCCCGATATCCGTAGCCGTGCGAGCGCTGAGCATGGGCATCGGTCCCGTTCGCGAGTACAGCCGCCCCAGCGAGCGCGGCCGCGGTTGCCAAAGCCGCAATCTTGGATCGCATGTAACTCTCCTGTGTTGGCGCGAGGTCAGTCATGACGAACTCGATGCCCGTCGTGCCCGAATCAAATCCTCCACGCGCGGCCTTGTTCCTGGAACGCCCTGCGACACCGGGCGGCGGGGCAGACCCGTCGCCGCTGCCCGTCATGCGACAGGGCGGCGGTGGAGCGGCGGCGAACTCACTTGACCGGGAACACTGGACCGGGGCAAATTCCGCGCCCGACGAGGCAGCGCTGCCGGTTGCCGCTCGTCTGCCCGATCCGGACATGAGGAGGATGCCATGCCTGCCGTTTCGCTGACGGTGAACGGCAAAGCCGTCAACGCCACCGTCGAGCCGCGTACGCTGCTCGTGCAACTGCTGCGGGAAACCCTGCGTCTCACCGGGACCCATGTCGGCTGCGACACCTCGCAGTGCGGTTGCTGCGTCGTCCATGTGGACGGCAAGGCGGTCAAGTCCTGCACCCTGCTGGCGATGCAGGCGGACGGCTCCGACATCGTGACCATCGAGGGGCTGGCAAACGGGGAGCAATTGCATCCGATGCAGGAGGCTTTCCGCGAAAATCACGGTCTGCAATGCGGATTCTGTACGCCCGGAATGATCATGACGGCGGTCGACATGGTCAACCGGCTCGGCCACTCGCTCGAAGAGCAGACCATCCGCGAAGAGCTCGAGGGCAATATCTGCCGCTGCACCGGCTATCACAATATCGTAAAATCGATTGCGGCAGGCGCAAAGGCCATGGGCGACGGCGGTCCCGCGCAACAGGCGGCCGAGTGAGCTGCAGACGCTGATTCCCCGCCGCACTAGACCTCGCGGTAACGACCCGGCGATTGAGGGAGGCTCCTATGAGTGCGACCGGAATCGGCGCCGCGGTGCGGCGCAGGGAAGATTTCCGCTTCGTCACCGGCAGGGGCCAGTACACCGGCGACATCAACCGTCCCGGTCAGAGCTGGATCCATTTTCTGCGCTCGCCCCATGCCCATGCCCGCATCGCGGCGATCGACGTCACGGCCGCCGCTGCCATGCCCGGCGTGCTCGCGGTCCTCACCGGAACCGACCTCGCGGCCGATAAGATCGGCAGCCTGATCTGCGGATGGATGATCCATTCCAAGGACGGCTCGCCGATGAAGATGGCGCCGCACCCGGCCATCGCCACGGACAAGGCCTGCTTCGTCGGCGACCCCGTCGCCGTCGTCGTCGCCGAAACCCTCGAGGCTGCCCGCGACGCCGCCGAGAAGGTCGCGGTCGACTACGAGGTGCTGCCGGCGGTTGCCGATCCGGCCAAGGCGCGCGACGCGATCCAGATCCACGAGGTCGCGCCGCACAACACCATCTACCAATGGCAGCTCGGCGACGCCGCGGCGGTCGACCAGGCGTTCAAGTCGGCCGTCCATGTGACCACGCTCGAGATCGTCAACAACCGGCTGGTGCCCAATGCCATGGAGCCGCGCGCGGCGATCGGCGACTACGACGCCGGCACGGCGGGCTTCACGCTGTGGAACACCACCCAGAATCCGCATGTGGCGCGCCTCGTCATTTCGGCGTTCGTCGGCGTCGCCCCGGAGCACAAGCTGCGGGTGATCGCGCCCGACGTCGGCGGCGGTTTCGGCTCCAAGATATTCATCTATCCGGAAGAGGTCGTGTGCCTGTGGGCGGCGAAAAAGGTCGGCCGCCCGGTCAAGTGGGTGTCGGAGCGGTCGGAAGCCTTCCTCGCCGACGCCCACGGACGCGACCACGTCACCCGGGCCGAGATGGCGCTCGACCGCGACGGCAAGATCACCGCGCTGCGGGTCAAGACCATCGCCAATATCGGCGCCTACATGTCGACGTTTTCCTCCTCGGTGCCGACCTATCTCTACGCGACCCTGCTGTCGGGCCAGTACGACATCCCGCACATCTCCTGCGAGGTCGATGCGGTCTACACCAACACCGCGCCGGTGGACGCCTATCGTGGCGCCGGGCGTCCGGAAGCGACCTTCGTCGTCGAGCGCCTGATCGAGGTCAGCGCCCGCCAGCTCGGGCTCGCGCCGGCGGAGCTGCGGCGGAAGAACTTCATCGACAAATTCCCGCACCAGACACCGGTCATCATGAACTACGACGCCGGCGACTACGGCGCCTCCCTGGCCAAGGCGCTGGAACTCGCCGACGTCGCGAACTTCGCCGTGCGCAAGCGCGAATCCGCGCGTCACGGCAAGCTGCGCGGGCTCGGACTGTCGTCCTATATCGAGGCCTGCGGCATCGCGCCGAGCCAGGCGGTCGGTTCGCTCGGCTGCGGGGTCGGCTTGTGGGAGTCCGCCGAGGTGCGGGTCAACCCGACCGGCAGCGTCGAGGTGCTCACCGGCGCTCACAGCCACGGCCAGGGCCACGAGACGACCTTCGCGCAACTCGTCGCCGGCCGTCTCGGCATCCCGATCGAGAACGTCGCGGTGGTCCACGGCGACACCGACAAGGTCCAGTTCGGCATGGGGACCTACGGGTCGCGGTCCGGCGCGGTGGGCATGTCGGCGATCGTGAAGGCGCTCGACAAGGTCGAGGCTAAGGCGAAGAAGGTCGCGTCGCACCTGCTCGAAGCCGCCGAGGCCGACATCGTGTTCAAGGACGGCCGCTTCACCGTGGCGGGCACCGACAAGTCCGCGGCCTGGGGCGACGTCTCCCTGCACGCTTACATCGCCCACAAGTTCACCGGCGCGGAGCTCGAGCCCGGCCTCAAGGAAGGCGCGTTCTACGACCCGACCAACTTCACCTTCCCGGCGGGCTGCCATATCTGCGAGGTCGAGATCGATCCCGACACCGGCCTGACCCACATCGCCCAGTGGGTCGCGGTCGACGATTTCGGGGTGATCATCAACCCGATGATCGTCGAAGGGCAGGTGCATGGCGGGATTGCCCAGGGCGTCGGCCAGGCGCTGCTCGAAGGCGCGGTCTACGACGCCGACGGCCAGCTCGTCACCGGCTCGCTGATGGACTACACCATGCCCCGGGCCGACAATCTGCCGTCCTTCACGATCGGGACGACGATGACCAAGTGCCCGTCCAATCCGCTCGGCATCAAGGGCTGCGGCGAGGCCGGTGCGATCGCGGCGCCGGCGGCGGTGGTGAATGCCATCACCGATGCCATCGGTTCGGAAGACATCAGCATGCCGGCCACGCCGCAGGTGGTGTGGGCGGCTATCCGTAGGGCCAGTGCCGCCGGCGCGGCCCCGGCGCATTCGTAATTTCTGAAGAGGTCTGGAGACGAGCCATGTACAATTTCACCTTCCACCGCGCGAGCGGGCTGCGCCAGGCGACCAACATGCTCGGCAAGTTGGAGGAGGCGAAGCTCCTCGCCGGCGGCCAGACCCTGCTGCCGACCATGAAGCTGCGGCTCGCCTCGCCGACCCACATCGTCGACCTCAACAAGATCGACGGCCTCTCGGACATCGAGATGAAGGGCCGCAACATCGTGATCGGGGCGATGGCCCGGCACGCCGATGTCGCCGCCTCCCCGGTGGTGCGCCAGGCGATCCCGGCGCTCGCCGAGCTCGCGCACCTGATCGGCGATCCGGCGGTCCGCCACCGCGGCACCATCGGCGGCTCGATCGCCAACAACGATCCCAATGCGGATTATCCGGCCGCCTGCCTCGCGCTCGGCGCCACCATCACCACCACCAAGCGCAGGATCTCGGCCGACGAGTTCTTCAAGGGTCTGTTCGAGACTGCGCTCGAGCCGGACGAGATCATCACCAAGGTGAGCTTTCCGACTCCGAAGAAGGCGGCCTACCAGAAGTTCCGCAACCCGGCCTCGCGCTTCGCCCTGGTCGGGGTGTTCGTCGCCAAGCGGCCGTCAGACGTCCGCGTCGCGGTGACGGGCGCCGGCGGCTCTGGCGTCTTCCGGGTGCCGGAGTTCGAGGCCGCCCTGCAGAAACGGTTCTCGCCGAAATCGCTGGAAGGGCTCACCATTCCGGCCGACGGCCTGGCCGGCGACATTCACGGCAGTGCCGAATATCGCGCCCACCTCGTCGGCGTGCTGGCGCGCCGCGCGGTCGCGGCCGCCACGGCGTGACGGCCGCTCAGGCGGCCTTGGCGAACTGGTCCTGAACCGACTTCTCGAACGCCAGCAGCTTCTGCACGCTCGGCCGCTGCGTCATGCGCTCGAAGTGCGCGGTGCAATGGGTTAAACCCGACAGGTCGAGCCCGAACTGCCGCGCGCGCCTCTGGCACCAGAAGAAATGGGCATCCGGGGCGGTGAAATGCTCGAAGAAGAACTGGCGGCCGGCCAGCATATCGTCGGCGATCTTGAACAGCTCCATCAGGCTGGCGGCGGCGAGCTTCTTCACGCTGTCCTCGGTCCCGGGGACGTCGCACACCCGCAACGGGGAGTTGATGCGCGTCAGGAACGGATGAATGCCGCCTGAGCACCACGACAGCAACGAGATCGCCTGCAACTCCTGCCACGGGTCGGTCGGCAGCACCTTCGCGTGCGGGAAGGTCCGCGCGATCCAGCTCTGAATCGCCACATTCTCGCTCAGCGACCGACCATCGACGATCAGCAGCGGTACCTTATGCTTGGGATTGATCTTCAGATACTCGGGCGAGGTGTGCTGGCCCGCGCCGAAATTCAGCGGGCGAACCTCGAAGCTCGCGCCGGCCTCCGTGAGGGTGATGTAGGGCGCGAGCGCACAGGTGATGGGGGCGTAGTAAAGGACGATATCCATGGAGTCTCTCTGATCGCCGATGGGCCGGGGAGATTTGAGCGTAGTCAGGAAGGGGCGCGACCGCAATTGGTCCGTGCCCGCAAAAAGCCGGGCCGTCCTCCCGTTCGATCAGGCGTCTCACAGAGGTGCCGTCGGCGCGCCATGCGCGTCCTGGCAGGTTGCGGGAGCGGCGGTCAGCCGCTTACTATCGCTGCGAGCCGGTCTTTGGACCAGGAGCGAGAACTTCATGAGCTACATCATCACAGGTACCGATTCGGCCGGAGCGGTGTCGCTCAAGCGCGACTCTGCTGCGGCAGCGATCAAAAAGGCCGTTGAGCTCATGGCGGACGGCTGCATGGACGTCTGCATTACGGATCCCGACGGCCGCCTCTATACGAGTGCCGAGTACGAGCAGCTCCACGCCGCGAAAGCGACGTAGCTCTCGGTCGGGTGGGGAGCTTACGCTCGCGCAGCGAGCGCACACGCGTCGCGGGCGCCCGCGCAGCGGCGGTCGCCAACCGACCAATTGGGGCCTTTCCTTTTCGACGCTGATCGACCAGATATGGCGGATCGAAAGGCTTGTCCGTGACCGCTCCCAAACCTGTTCCCGCTTCCATCGACGAGACGCTGGCGCTGCTCGCCGCAGCCGATTATCTCGCCGACCGGTCGCTGGCGACGGTCCTGTTCCTGGCGCTGCGCATGGGCCGCCCGCTGTTCCTCGAAGGCGAGGCCGGAGTGGGCAAGACCGAGATCGCCAAGGTGCTTTCGGCGACGCTGGGGCGCCGGCTGATCCGGCTGCAATGCTACGAGGGCCTCGACGTCGCCGCCGCCGTCTACGAGTGGAACTATGCCGCGCAGATGATCGCGATCCGGCTCGCCGAGGCGCAGGGCAATGTCGACAGGGACCGTCTCGGCCACGACGTGTTCTCGGAAAATTTCCTCATCAAGCGGCCGCTGCTGCAGGCGCTTGAGCCCGATCCCGCGGGAGCGCCGGTGCTCCTGATCGACGAGCTCGACCGCACCGACGAGGCGTTCGAGGCGTTCCTGCTCGAGGTGCTGGCCGACTTCCAGGTCACGATCCCGGAGCTCGGTACCGTGAAGGCGGCCCACCCGCCGATCGTGGTCGTCACCTCGAACCGCACCCGCGAAATTCACGACGCCCTCAAGCGGCGCTGCCTCTATCACTGGGTGGGGTACCCCAATGCCGAGCGCGAGCTCGCCATCGTGCGTGCCAAGGTGCCGGACATCGCCAAGCGGCTGTCGCTGGAGGTCGTGCACTTCGTCCAGGCGCTGCGCCGGCAGGACCTCTTCAAGTCGCCGGGCGTCGCCGAGACGCTCGACTGGGCGACGGCGCTCTCCGAGCTGGACGCGGTCGCGCTCGATCCGGCGACGGTGTCGGATACCCTCGGCGTGCTCCTCAAATACCAGGACGATATCGCGCGCCTCGAGGGCTCCAAGGCGAAGGAGCTGATCGAGAGCCTGCGCGCCGAATTGCGGGCAGCGGAGTGACCGGCGCGCCGGCCGACGCCGGTCGCGCCGACGAGGTGCGGGAAGGCCGGCTCGCCGAGAACATTGTCTATTTCGCCCGCGCGCTGCATGCGGCCGGCATCCCGGTCGGGCCCGGCGCGGTGCTCGATGCCCTCGCAGCGGTCAAGGCGGCCGGCGTCGGCGAGCGTGACGACTTCTACTGGACGCTCCACGCCGTGTTCGTGAAGAAGCACGAGCATTCCGTGCTGTTCGACCAGGCGTTCAAGATCTTCTTCCGCAAGCGCGGCTATCTCGACCAGCTGATGGCGATGATGCTGCCGCAGGCGCAGACCGCGCCGCACAAGCCTCAGGCCGGCTCCTCGCGCATCCAGGACGCCCTGTTCTCCGGCCTCAAGGACAAGCTGAAGGAGGAACGTGAGGTCGAGATCGATTCCCGGCTCACGGTGTCGGACCGCGAGGTGCTCCAGGGCAAGGACTTCGCCCAGATGTCGGCGGAAGAGATTGCGCGGGCCAAGGAGGCGATCGCCCGCATGGTGCTCTCGCTCGACGCGGTGAAGACGCGCCGGCTCGCGGCGGACCGGCACGGCCGCATCGTCGACATGCGCCGCACCTTGCGGGCCAGCATGAAGGCGGGGGGCGCGCTGATCGACCTGCAATACCGCGGCCCGCGCACCCGGCTGCCGCCGATCGTGGCGTTGCTCGACATCTCCGGGTCGATGGGGGAATACACCCGGCTGTTCCTGCATTTCCTGCACGCGGTGACCGATGCGCGAAAACGCGTCCATTCCTTCCTGTTCGGCACGCGGCTGACGAACGTCACCCGCGCCCTCAAGGCCAAGGACCCCGACGAGGCGCTGGCCGCGGTGTCGGCAAACGTCGCCGACTGGTCGGGCGGGACACGGATCGCGACGTCGCTCCATGCCTTCAACAAGCAGTGGGCGCGCCGCGTGCTCACCCAGGGCGCCATCGTGCTGCTCATCACCGACGGCCTCGAGCGCGACCCCGACGACCGCCTCGCCTTCGAGATCGACCGGCTGCACCGCTCCTGCCGCCGCCTGATCTGGCTCAATCCGCTGCTGCGGTTCGAGGGTTTCTCGCCGAAGGCCCGCGGCGTTCAGGCGATGCTCCCCCACGTCGACGAATTCCGCCCGGTCCATAACCTGCGCAGCATGGAGGATCTCTGCCGCGCGCTGTCGGGCAAGGGGGGCGGGCAGGGCGACCCGAAAGCCTGGCTGCGCCAAGTCGCCTAGCGGCTGTCACGTGGTGCGGCGGCCTTGAATAGCGGTGGGCGTCCGGTCAGTACGGCGTCAACGCATTCCGGATAGGCCTCGATGACGCTCAGCAGGATGTGCGCGGCCGCGTCCGGACGATACCGCCCTTGCTCCCAGTTCTGAATGGTATCGAGCTCAAAGCCGAAGCGGATTGCAAACTCGGTCTGAGAAAGTCCGAGATGCTCACGAATGCGCTTCACGACGGCCTGGGGGAGTTGGATGAGAAAGGCACTCACGCCGAGGCTGGAGAGTTCGGAGATCAACGCGCTTGAGTCGTCGGCCCGAAGTTCCACCGCAACAGCCTCTCCGTTGGCAAGTCGGTCGAGGACATCATGTGCTTTGCGCAACGACATCCCATGTCCGGTGAGCACATGCGCAACGGAAACCGGCTTTTCAACGTCACGGAACGTCAGTGCGAGCCTGACGGGGGAACCGGATCGGGCGGGGGGCCTTGCCCTTCGTCCGTCCGGTCGTTCGAGCGCCTCCCTGAACGATGATTTCATCGACATCTGCCAACTCCAGCAGTTTGCGGCCAATGGCATTGAGCCCGGCGCGTCCAAGCGCCCCGACCGTCAAGCCTTCAACGTGAACGCGATCGATTCTCATTGTGCGCCCAACAATCGAAACGCTCCCGATGAGGGTCAGCTTTCCCATCGGAGTGGCGACGACGAGCACCGCGACGGGATGCTTCCACGTCGTCGATTTCCACTGAGATTTGATCAGTCGTCCACATTTAATATACGCTATTAGCGTAGCTTGCAACGGTGGGGCTTCCTGACTGTCCGGCGTTGCGCGCGCATTTCGGCCATGCGAGCGGACCCTCGCCTAATTTCATCGGAACCACCATATTGCGATCCGGCAGTCCGATCGAAGGAGACAGCGATGCTGGCGCGCGACGAAGACATTCTCAAAGCGGCCGAGGACTGGCGGCGCGAGGGGCGCGGCGTCGCGCTCGCCACCGTGGTCGAGACCTGGGGCTCGGCGCCCCGCCCGGTCGGCTCCAATCTCGTGATCGACACCGAAGGCAACTTTCTCGGCTCGGTGTCGGGCGGTTGCGTCGAGGGCGCGGTGGTGACCGAGGCGCTCGACGTGATCGACAGCGGCAAGCCGAGGATGCTCGAATTCGGTGTCGCCGACGAGACCGCCTGGAAGGTCGGGCTGTCCTGCGGCGGGACCATCCGCGTCTACGTGGAGAAGGTGGAGTAGCGTCTTCGCTTCTCCCGTCTTTCCTGCTCCCTCTCCCGCATGCGGGTCGCTTGTGGGTCGCTTGCGCGGGAGGACCGACTTTCCTTCTCCCTCTCCCGCTTGCGGGGGAGGGTCGGGGAGGAGGCAGCGGCGTATGTGGAGAGTCAGCAGCCCCCTCCCCAGCCCTCCCCCGCAAGCGGGAGAGGGGGCGCATCCGTCGGGGGAGGGCGCCTCGTGTCAAGGCGGGCGATGTCGACGTGGGGACGATGCGGGGCCGGCTTGTGGCACCGTTGTCGAAGACGCGCGCCGCAGAATGACGTACGCCTCTCCTGGTTTCGTATTTGACACCGAAGGACTTCGAATGCGTCTCGACATCCTGCGCTCCCTGAACGCCGAACGGGCCGCCCGCCGCGCGGCCGTGGTCGTCACCGATACCGCGACCGGCGCGCAGCGCTTCGTCGCCGCGGCCGATGTCGCGGCCGATCCGTTGCGCGAGGTGCTGGAGGCGCATCTGCGCACCGGCAAGAGCGGCATGGAGGAAACCGCGGAGGGCCGCGTCTTCCTCACCGTGCATGTGCCCTCGCAGCGGCTCGTCGTCATCGGGGCGGTGCACATCAGCCAGGCGCTGGCGCCGGTCGCCCAGTTGCTCGGCTACGACGTGACGGTCGTCGATCCGCGCACGGCTTTTGCGAGCCCGGAGCGCTTCCCCGACGTCAAGGTGATCGCGGAGTGGCCGGAGGAGGCGCTGCCGCCACTCGGCGTCGACCGCTACAGCGCCTTCGTCGCGCTGACCCACGACCCCAAGATCGATGATCCCGCGCTGCTCCATGCCTTGTCGCGGGACTGCTTCTATATCGGCGCGCTCGGTTCCCGGAAGACCCATGCGCGGCGGCTCGAGCGGCTCAAGGCGGCGGGCGTGTCGGACGCCGCGCTGGCGCGCATCCATGCGCCGATCGGGCTCGCCATCGGCGCGGTGTCGCCGCCGGAGATCGCGGTCGCCATCATGGCCCAGATCACCGCCTCATTGCGTCAGGCGGCAGAGAAGTCTGCGGAGAAGGTGAAATGAAGTTCGGAGCGGTGCCACCCGCCGAGGCGAAGGGCGGCATCGTGGTCCATTCGCTCCGCAAAGGTTCGCTCGTGCTGCGCAAGGGCACGGTGGTCGGCGACGCCGAGATCGCCGCGCTGTGCGCGGCCGGCGTCGGCGCGATCACGGTGGCGCGGCTCGAGCCGGACGACATCCCGGAAGACGCCGCCGCCGCCGTGCTCGCCGCGGCGGTGGCCGGCCCCGGCGTGCAGGTCGATCGGGCCTTCACCGGCCGCGCCAACCTGTTCGCGGACGGCCCGGGTATCGTCGTCGTCGATCGCGACGGCATCGGCCGCTTCAACGAGGTCGACGAGGACATCACGCTTGCGACGCTTTCGCCCTTCGCGCCGGTGGTCGCCGGCAAGATGATCGCGACGGTGAAGATCATTCCCTTCGCGATCGGTCGGACCGCGCGCGACAAGGCACTCGCGGTGGCGCAAGCCGCCGCCCCCCTGGTGCGCATTGCGCCCTACCGCATCCGCAAGGTCGGCGTCATTTCCACCATGCTGCCGGGCCTCGCCGACAAGGTGATCGAGAAGACGCTGCGGGTGACCGCGGAGCGGCTGGCGCCGGCCGGCGCGAAGATCGTCGCCGAGCGGCGGGTGCCCCATGAGACGGCGGCGCTGGCGCGCGCCCTCGACGAGGTGCTTGGGCGAGGGGGCCGAACTCGTGATCGTGTTCGGCGCTTCGGCGATCGCAGACCGGCGCGATGTCATTCCCGCCGCCGTCGCGGCGGTCGGCGGTGCCATCGAGCATTTCGGCATGCCGGTCGACCCCGGCAACCTGATGCTGGTGGCCTCGGCCCATGGCCGCCCGGTGCTGGGCGCCCCGGGCTGCGCGCGCAGCCCCAAGGAGAACGGTTTCGACTGGGTGCTGGTGCGGCTGTTGTGCGGCCTGCCGGTGCGCGGCGGCGACCTCACCGCCATGGGCGTCGGCGGGCTCCTGATGGAGATCGTGACGCGGCCGCAGCCGCGTGCCGTGGTCGAGACGCCCGGGCGCAACCTCGCCGCCCTCGTCCTCGCAGCCGGGCGCTCGACTCGGATGGGCGGCCCCAACAAGCTGCTCGCCGAGATCGGCGGCCGGCCCCTGGTCCGCATCGCAGTGGAGCAGGCGCTCGCCTCCCAGGCACGGCCGGTCATCGTCGTCACCGGGCACCAGCGCGAACGCGTCGAAGCGGCCTTGGCCGGTCTCGACGTCCGCTTCGTCCATAATCCCGATTATGCCGACGGCATCTCGACCTCGGTGAAGGCCGGCATCGCCGGGGTGCCGGCGCAGGCCGACGGCGCGATCGTCTGCCTCGGCGACATGCCGCAGGTCGACGCCCGGCTGATCGACCGCCTGCTCGCCGCCTTCGATCCGGAGAAGGGCGCGCTGGTCGTGGTCCCGGTCATCGACGGCAAGCGCGGCAACCCGGTGGTGTGGTCGCGCCGCTTCTTCCCCGAGCTCACGGCGCTCGGCGGCGACGTTGGCGCGCGGCACCTCATCGCGAGCTATCCGGAAGCTGTCGCCGAAGTGCCGGTGACCGGACGCGGCGCGCTGTTCGACGTCGATACGCCCGATGCCCTGGACGAGTTCAAGGCGGAGATCGAGCGGGCATAGGGCATTCCCACTGGCAGCGAATTGCAGCCCCACGCGGGGCCCGGATGGTCGGCGAAGCGGACGGGGGATATAAAGGCATCAGAATCCCTGCTGTCGGAAAGTTCCATGAGCCTCGTCTCTCCAGATACTGCCAAGCGGCGTGCGATCGTGTTCCTCAACCTGGCGCACGCGATCGACCATTTCGTGCTGCTGATCTTTCCGACCATCGTGATCGGGCTCGAAGTGGTGTTCCACCGGCCCTATGCGGAGATGATCGCGCTCTCCACCGCCGCCTTCGTTGCCTTCGGCCTGTTCTCGCTGCCGGCGGGCTGGCTCGCCGACCACTGGAGCCGGCGCAACATGATGGCGCTGTTCTATTTCGGCTGCGGGATTGCGTTGCTCGGCGCCGCCGCCGCACCGACGCCGTTCCTGCTGGCGTCGGCGCTGTTCGTGCTCGGCATGTTCGCCGCCATCTATCATCCGGTCGGCATGGCGATGCTGATCGACGTGTCGCAGGCGCGCGGGCGCACGCTCGCCTTCAACGGCGTGTGCGGCAATCTCGGAGTCGCGCTGGCGGCCGGCGTTTCCGCGGGCCTCGCGGCGTGGTGGAGCTGGCGCGCGGCGTTCCTGGTGCCCGCGGTGATCTGCATCGTCAGCGGGATCGCCTTCCTCGCCCTCGTCGGCGACGACCGCCATCACGCCGGCAAGCGCAAGACCGTGGCCCAGGTGACGCTCGCGCCGCGGGCGATGGCGATGATGTTCGGCTGCTATGTCGTCATCTCGCTCGCCGGCGGGCTCACCTTCAACACCGCGCTGATCGCGCTGCCCAAGCTCATCGACGAGCGGGTGGGGCAGGGCATGGCGCTCGTCATGATCGGCAGCCTCGCCACGGCGATCTTCCTGTGCGGCGCGCTGGCGCAGCTTGCGGTGGGAAGGCTGATCGAGCGGTTTCCGCCGCACCTCCTGTTCGTCTGCGTGGTGACCATCCAGTTCCTCGGCATCGTCGCCGCGGCTTATGCGAGCGGCGCCGCCCTCATCGCCGCGCTCGCCGTGGCGATGGGCGGCATCTACGCCCAGGTGACGGTCGGCGACATCGTGATCGCACGCTACACGGCCGACGCCTGGCGCGGCCGCGTCTATTCGGTGCGCTATTTCCTCACCTTCATCACCTCCGGCATCGCGGTGCAGCTCATCGCCCAGCTCTATGCCCGCGGCGGCTTCGACCTCGTGCTCAGCGCGATCGCGGTCACCGGCTTCGTGATGCTCACCGCGGTCTACACCATGGCCGTGGTCGTCAACGGCGCCGAGGCGAGCTACCGGTCCGCCCAGCCGGCGGAATAGGGAGGTGGCTTTCCTGGGCTGGGCCGATGCGCGACCGCATTCTCAGTCATCGCCGGACTTGTTCCGGCGACCCCGATTATAAGGCACCAAGGTTCGGCGAAGGGTGCGCTGAGCCTGATTATCGGGATCACCGGGACAAGCCCGGTGATGACTGCGGTGGCAGGACGGAACGCGCGCTTCTGCCCACTCCGGACGGCGAGGACGCCCCTCACACCGGGGCGCAGAACAGGTTGCTCACTTTCATGCCCAGCCGCTTGTGCAATTCCTCGCCGAGGCGCTGGCGGTGGCAGTGCGCGGGATCGCGCTCGTAGCAGAGCAGGCAGATCGGGCGGCCTGACTTGGCGAGCGCGGTCAGCTCTTCGAGCGCATGCTGGGCTTCGGGCTTTGCCAGATGTTCCTCGTAGATCCGCAGCATCTCGGCGGCGTGGCCGCTGCGGGCGGCGAGCCGGCCTTCCTTGGGGGTGCCGAGCTTCTGCAAGTGGAGGTAGGCCATGCCGTGCTCGTCGAGGCCGGCCGCAAGCTGCCGTTTGGAGAAGCCGGGCCGGCGCGAGGCGGCAACGGCGCGCACATCCACCAAGGTCGCGACGCCCGCGTCCTCGAGGGCGGCGAAGAAGTTCTGCGCCGTCGCCTGCTCGTAGCCGATGGTAAACAGCGTCTTCATGCGTCGATCCGTTCGATCAACGCCATCGCGGCGGCCGGCGCGCGCACCTTGCCTTCATGGATCACGTAGGCGAACACGTCGCGCGGCTGTTTGTGCGGGGGGGCCGGATCGACCCGCGAAAGGTCGGCGGGAGCCCCGCCTTTCGCCAGCATGCGCAGGCGTTCGGCCCAAGCATCGAGCGCCTGCGGCGGGTAGGCGGTCGGGATCGAATCCTCGCCTTTCTGCAGGCGCAGATAGGCGAAATCGGAGGTGAGATCGGCGATCGCCGGATAGGTCTCGTGCTCGGAGAACACCACGGCGATTTGCGCTTTGCGCAGCAGCGCGACGAAGGCCGGGTCGAGGAAGCTCGCATGGCGGACCTCGACCACGTGGCGCAGCCGACGCCCTTCGAACTCCTCCGGCAGCAGCGCGAGGAAGGCGGCGAAGTCGTCCTCCTCGAATTTCTTGGTGGGCGGGAACTGCCACAGCAGGGGACCGAGGCGGTCGCCGAGCTCGGTCACGCCCGACTTGAGGAAATGCGCGATGGAGTCCGCGGCACCGCCGAGTTCGCGGCGATGCGTGGTGAAGCGCGGCGCCTTTACCGCGAACACGAAACCATCGGGAACTTCGCTCGCCCACTTGCGGAACGTGGCCGGCGTCTGGGTGCGGTAGAAGGTGCCGTTGATCTCGATCGAGGTGAGGTGGCGCGCGGCATAGCCGAGCTCCTGCGCATGGGGAAGGCCCTTCGGGTAGAACACATCGCGCCACGGCGCGAAGGTCCACCCGCCGATGCCGAGGTAAATGCGTCCCGAGTGTTGCGCCATTGCCGCAGGTCCTCACCGAATTTCTGTCGTGCCCAGCTTTGTATTGCGGAACTTTTTGCCGTCTCCCATATTAACTGTCACGGCGGGCTTGTCGCCTCACGGCGCGCCCACCCGCGACCACGATTTTGAGACGGTGACGCCGGATGTACGCGCACCCCTCATTCGTGGTCGTTTCGTTTTCTGGGCCATCGACTTCTTTCGGGTACCGTCTGGGCGGCTTGGAAGTGGGATCGGGCCCCGCCCAGGCGTATTGACAACGCCGCAACCCCGGCATCACGTTCCTCCACTCGATGACACGAGACTGCCGCTTGAGCGGCAGCAGGGAGGACACCATGACCCATGCCTCGCGCCTTGTATGCGCGGTGCTGCCCGCGCTTGCCGTTGCGACCGCGGTGCGTGCCGAACCGCCCAAGCTGCCGGTTCCGGCCTTCGACCAGTCCGCGGTGGCCAAGCGCGGCTATTTCTATGTCGGCGGCAAGTATGTCGGCGAGCCCGGCAAACAGACCATGCAGGGCCAGATTTTCGTCGAGGTGTTGGCGCCGAAGGACGTGCGCCGGCCCTATCCGCTGGTGCTGATCCACGGCGCCGCCCAGACCGCCACCAACTGGATGGGCACGCCGGACGGCCGCGAAGGCTGGGCCGACTATTTCGTCCAGCAGGGCTACGTCGTGTACATGATCGACCAGCCGATGCGCGGACGCTCGGCCCCGCATCCCTCCGACGGCCCGACCCGGATGTTCACGGTCCAGAACGAGGAGTGGCAGTTCACCGCGAGCGAATCGACCGAGGGCACCTGGCCCCAGGCCAAGAAGCACACGCAGTGGCCCGGCGACGGCCCCAACAAGGGCAAGAAGGGCGACCCGGTGTTCGATGCCTTCTACGCGACCCAGGTCGAGACCGTCCTTTCAAACGAGGAGACCCAGCAGCGCAACCAGGACGCCGGCGCGGCCCTGCTCGACAAGATCGGACCGGCGGTGGTGCTCACGCACTCCCAGTCCGGCTCGTTCGGCTGGCTGATCGCCGACGCCCGTCCGTCGCTGGTCAAGGCGATCGTGGCCATCGAGCCGGCGGGACCGCCGTTCGAGAACACCATCAACGGCACCGGCAAGGGACGCGCCTGGGGACCGACCGACATTCCGATCACCTACAACCCGCCGGTCAAGGATCCGAGCGAGATCGCGGTCGAGCGGGACGCGAAGGCCGACGGCCCCGACCTGTTCGTGTGCTGGATGCAAAAGGCGCCGGCGCGCCAGCTCGTCAACCTGAAGAACATCCCGGTGATGGTGATGTCGGCGGAAGCCTCCTATCACCAGGTCTACGACCACTGCACCGCGAAGTACCTCGCCCAGGCCGGCGTCAACACCGAGCTCATCCGTCTGCAGGACAAAGGCATCCGCGGCAACGGCCACATGGTGATGCTGGAGAAGAACAATCTCGACATCGCGCACCTGATCGACGAGTGGGTGCAGAAGAACGTGAAGTAGGGCAGGGAAATCGCCGCCGCCGTCGCCGGGCTCTCCCAACGATCCCGAGCGTTTGGAACGGCGACTTTCCAATTCCAGGCGACGCCGGGTCTTGCCAGCGGGATGGCCGGGCAAGGTCCGGCCATGACCGGGGGGCAGACGACCTCATCGCGCGGAGCCGCGCGTCGCGGGTGCGCCCGCTTCATCGGTGGTTAACGGGATTGAATTCCACATCCCGTTAACCCGTCCGCGCTAGCGTGACGCAGCAATTGCGCACTCCGGCAGCGAAGCTTTGAGATGAGCGATATTGAGCGCGACGGCATCGTCTATAGCATTGTCGTGCCCGTCTTCAACGAAGAGGCGGTGATTCCGCTGCTGCTCCACCGATTGGATGCGCTTCTCGACCGACTCGACGGGGCGAGCGAAGTCATCATCGTCGACGACGGGAGCAGGGACACCGGTCCGATCGTGCTGGCCGCCAAGAGCCGCAGCGACGCGCGCTACCGTTTCATCCGGCTGTCGCGCAACTTCGGCCATCAGATCGCGATCTCGGCCGGTCTCGACGCCGCGCGCGGCGAGGCCGTGATTGTCATGGATGCCGATCTTCAGGACCCTCCGGAGGTCGTGGAGGCGATGATCGCGCGTTGGCGCGAGGGCTTTCAGGTCGTCTACGCCAGGCGCCGCCGCCGCGACGGCGACACCGCCTTCAAACGGGCGACGGCGAGGATGTTCTACGGCACGCTGTCGCGGTTCTCCTCGGTCGCGATCCCCGCGGATGTCGGCGATTTCCGGCTGGTCGACCGCGTCGCTCTGGAGGCCTTCCGCGCCATGCCGGAGCAGGACCGCTTCGTGCGCGGCATGTTCGCGTGGCTCGGCTTTCGCCAGGCCTTCGTCGAATTCGAGCGCCCCTCCCGCGCGGCCGGCGAGACCAAGTATCCGATCCGTAAAATGGCGCGCCTCGCGCTCAGCGGTCTCATCGGATTTTCCGATGCGCCGCTGCTGCTCGCGGTCTGGATGGGGCTCGCCGTCTCCGGTCTCGGCCTCGCCTACGGCCTTTATGTCGTCGGAGCCGCGGTCGCCGGCGTCGATCTCGTCCCGGGCTGGGCGTCGATCATCGTCGTCGTCACGGTGCTGTGCGGCATGAACATGCTGCTGACGGGGATCGTCGGCCTCTATGTCGGGCGCATCCATTCCGAGGTCAAAGGCCGTCCGCTCTACGTCGTCGCGGAGGACGTCGGGGCTCCAGCAGCGGGCGCTTCGCGTTCGCGGGCCCAGTTCCCCGCGCAGGCCCACGGCGTCGACAGCGTTTCGAGCGCCGGCACTGGCATGCGACAGTCCGCATGACCGGCAACCTCGGGGATCGCGCGACGGGCAAGGCCTGAGGTGTGCGGCAGCGCCAGGCCAAACGCTGCGACGCGCCGGCAAGCGGGCCTTGCCCGATCGCTGCTCTGGCTCCTTCCTGCCGCGGTGGCGGCTGCAGCGATCGCGCTGCGCGCCGACAGCCTTGAAAATACCGACGTCTCCTGGCTCCTGACGCTCGCGGAAAAGCTCCTCGACGGCCGGCGCGATTTCATCGAGCTCAATCCGCCCGGTGCGATTTTCGCCTACGTTCCGGCGGTGTGGCTGGGGCGGATGTTGGACATCGCGCCCGAAGCGGTCTGCGACGCGCTGGTCATGCTGCTCGCTGCGCTTTCTCTCGGCCTCGTCGCGGGTGTCCTCGGCCGCCGTTTCGCCGCCCGGCACGACCTCGCGCTCGCGACCGCCGCCGCCGCGGCGATTCTTCTTGTTCTCCCGGACTACACTTTCGGCGAGCGCGAGCACCTCGGCGTGATGCTCATCCTGCCGTGGACCGCGGCGCTGGCCGTGCGGCTCGGGGGATCGAGGCCAGCCGTGCCGTTGCTGGCGGCGGCCGGCGTCGCATGCGGCCTGGGCGTGATGATCAAGCCGCATTTCGTCCTCGACGTCGCGGCGCTGTCGATCGTCCTCGCGTCGTGGACGCGATCGTGGAAAATGCTGTTCACGCTGGAGAACTGCGTCGCGGCCCTGGTGGTGCTGCTCTACGGCGCGGCGCTCTGGGTGATGTTTCCGGATTTCCTGTCCCAGACCGCGCCGACGGCGGCCGCGGTCTATGTGCCCAACCGGTTGCCGCTGGCGACGCTCGCGTCTGCTTTCGTCAGCGTGCTGTGGGCTTCGATCGTCGCATTGACCGTCGTGCTGACGGGGTTTTTGGGCACCGCCCGACGCGGCGACGCTCTCCCGATTGTCCTGCTCGCGATGTCGGGCGTGAGCTACTTTTCCTTCCTCCTGCAGGGCAAGGGCTGGGCCTATCACAGCTATCCCGCGATCGGCTTCGCGCTGCTGGCGCTCGGCGTGCAACTCACGAGGAGCGATGCGGACGCAACGCGCGAGCGGATCTATCGGGGGCTCGGCGCCGCCTGCGCGGTGGCGATGTTCGCCGGCGGGATGATGTGGTTCTCCTCGCAAGTCCGACGCGACACCGCGGCGATCGCGCAGGCCATTTCGGACATCGCGCCGCGACCGAAGATTGCGATGATCGGCGGCGACATGTCGGTTGGATTTCCGGTCACCCGCCTCGTCCACGGGAGCTGGGCAGAACGACCGGTATCGCAGTGGGTCGCGGCCGGTGCGCGTCAACTCGCGGCGCAACCCGGTATCGACCCGCAACGTGCCGCCCTCTTCGCGCGCTACGAGGCGGAGGATCGAGATACGCTGCGCGACGACATCCGAACCAACCGGCCCGACGTCCTTCTCGTCGAGTCCAAGCAATCCCAGCCGTTCGACTGGCTGGGCTGGGCCCGCGCCGATCCGCAATTGGCGTCTACCCTCGACGACTACGTCCTGGTCGAGCAGATCGACGACGTGCAGATCTGGCGCCGGCGTCGGGCAGCGTCAGCCCGCGAATAGAAAAAGGCCCGGGGTGTTCCCGGGCCTCCGCAGTTGGTTGCAGATTCTGTTTTTTCGTGAACAGCGTGCTCAGTAGTCCATGCCGCCGCCCGGAGGCATCTGCGGCGCCGAACTCTGCTTCTTGGGGGCCTCGGCGACCATCGCCTCGGTGGTGATCAGGAGGCCGGCCACGGAAGCCGCGTCCTGGAGGGCGCAACGCACGACCTTGGCCGGGTCGATGATACCCTTGGTGACGAGGTTGCCGTATTCGCCGGACTGGGCGTCGAAGCCGTAGTTGTACTGGTCCTTGTCGAGGATCTTGCCGACCACGACCGAACCGTCTTCGCCGGCGTTGAACGCGATCTGGCGGGCCGGCCAGGACAGCGCCTTGCGGACGATGTCGACACCGGTCTTCTGGTCGCTGTTCGCGGTGCGGATCTTCTCCAGCGCCTTGATGGAGCGGAGCAGAGCGACGCCGCCGCCGGGCAGCACGCCTTCCTCGACCGCGGCGCGGGTCGCATGCATCGCGTCGTCAACGCGATCCTTGCGCTCCTTCACCTCGACCTCGGTCGCGCCGCCGACGCGGATCACCGCGACGCCGCCAGCGAGCTTGGCAAGCCGCTCCTGCAGCTTCTCGCGGTCGTAGTCGGAGGTGGTCTCCTCGATCTGGGCCTTGATCTGGGCGATCCGGGCCTCGATGTCGGCCTTCTTGCCGGCACCGTTGACGATCGTGGTGTTTTCCTTCTCGATCATCACCTTCTTGGCGCGGCCGAGCATGGCGAGGGTCACGTTCTCGAGCTTGATGCCGAGGTCTTCCGAGATCGCCTGGCCGCCGGTCAGGATCGCAATGTCCTGCAGCATGGCCTTGCGGCGATCGCCGAAGCCCGGCGCCTTCACGGCCGCGACCTTGAGGCCGCCGCGCAGCTTGTTGACGACGAGCGTGGCGAGCGCTTCGCCTTCCACGTCCTCGGCGATGATCACCAGCGGCTTGCCGGTCTGCACCACGGCCTCGAGCAGCGGCAGCAGCTCCTGCAGGCCCGAGAGCTTCTTCTCGTTGATCAGGATGTAGGCATCATCCATCTCGACGCGCATCTTGTCGGCATTGGTGACGAAGTAGGGAGAGATGTAGCCGCGGTCGAACTGCATGCCCTCGACCACGTCGAGCTCGGTCTCCAGCGACTTCGCCTCTTCGACGGTGATCACGCCCTCGTTGCCGACCTTCTTCATCGCCTCGGCGAGGAAGCGGCCGATTTCGGCGTCGCCGTTGGCGGAGATGGTGCCGACCTGGGCGATCTCGTCGTTGGAGGTCACCTTCTTGGAGTTGGCCGCGAGGTCCTTCACGATCGACTCGACGGCGAGGTCGATGCCGCGCTTGAGATCCATCGGGTTCATGCCAGCGGCGACGGCCTTGGCACCTTCCTTCACGATCGCCTGGGCGAGCACGGTGGCGGTGGTGGTGCCGTCACCCGCGAGGTCGGAGGTCTTCGAAGCGACCTCGCGCACCATCTGGGCGCCCATGTTCTCGAACTTGTCCTCGAGCTCGATCTCCTTGGCGACGGTGACGCCGTCCTTGGTGATGCGGGGCGCGCCGAACGACTTGTCGAGCACGACGTTGCGGCCCTTGGGGCCGAGCGTCACCTTCACCGCATTGGCGAGAATGTCGACGCCGCGCAACATCCGGTCGCGCGCATCGACGGAGAATTTTACGTCTTTGGCAGCCATGTCTCGATACTCCTGAAAGATTGCGTTCTGCCGCACCAAGCGAGAGCACACGGGCCGGGGACGCCCCAGCCTCTTCTCGTTCAGGCAGTTGGAACGGATGAAATGTATGTGAAGGCTTAGGCGGCCTTCTTCTTCGCCTGGGTCTCCTCGAGGATCCCCATGATGTCGCTTTCCTTCATGATCAGGTATTCGACACCATCGATCTTGACCTCGGTGCCCGACCACTTGCCGAACAGCACCCGGTCGCCGGCCTTCACATCGAGGGGGGTCAGCTTGCCGGTCTCGTCGCGGCCGCCGGGGCCGACGGCGATGATCTCGCCCTGGGAGGGCTTCTCTTTAGCGGAATCCGGAATGATGATGCCGCCGGCGCTCTTCTCCTCGGCATCGATGCGCTTGACGACGACGCGGTCGTGAAGCGGGCGGAATTTCATGGTGTCCTCCTAAGTAATTGAAGCGCTGGGATTTTCTGAATAGACGCTCAAAGGGGCTGCAATCCCCTCCGATGCCCAGACGCGATTTAGGCCGGGCGGGACGCCGGCACAAGGGGGGTCGGCAAAAATATTGGCACTCAGAAGGGTGGACTGCTAGCAGCCGAAGTTGGCTGGCTCGAACCGCTGCTCCCCGTGAAAACGAACAACGGCGCGGTCATGCCGACCGCGCCGTTGTCCGAAGTCGCAATGAAACGCGCGCGAGCGCGGATTACCGGCCGAAGCTGAACCGGTAATTCGCGCCGATCTTCACGGCCGCGATATCCTGCTTGATGTCGACCAAGCCGGCATTGATGCTGCCCACGAAGGTGTTCGCGGCCGGGAACGCCACGGTCTTTGTGCCGAAGGAATAATAGTCGTACTCGACGAATCCGGTCCAATTGGACGCAATCGGCATTTCGATGCCGGCGCCCACGACCCACCCCGTTGCGGAGGTATTGGCCGTGGTGAGGTTGTAGATCTGGTATTCGTTGTCCACCCAGGCGCCGCCGCCCTTGGCATAGAGCAATGCAGTGCCCCAGGTCATGCCGAGCCGGCCGGTGACGTCAGCGATGGATTTCGTCCGCCCGTACATTTGGCCGCCGAAGTACGGTTCGATGCCGGTGGCGCTGATGTCCGAACCGACGGCGGAGGCCTGGATGCCGGCGACGAAATTGCTGGCGAACTGATAGTCACAGCCGGCTTGGCCGCCGAACTGGACGCCGCCATCTGTGAATCTCACCGTGCCGCCATTGGGCGCCAGGATCGCGGTGGCGGAGCCTGGAGCGTTATCGGACAGGTCGGCGCGAGACCAACCCCAGCCGACCTGGGCACCCGCATAGCAACCCGTCCAACTGAAGACCGGATAGGCCGGCGCAGCCTTGTACGGCATCGACATGTCTGCCGCATGAGCGGTTCCGGCGATCCCGATTGCGGCCACAGCCGATATCACGAAGTTCTTCACTGTACACCTCAGGGTTGATTTTCCGTGGCGCGATTCCTAACACCGTGCGGGCGTCCGCACCATGTCTGGGAGGGGAGAAACGGCGACGGTCGCGACGATTGCGCGGCAGGTGTTGCGGAGAGGTCACATCGAGGCGTCCTGCTGCCCGATCCGCGAAACCCCGATAGTCGGCGTCTTTCAACGGCTTCCAGTCTGTTAGCAGAGTGTCATAGATGCTGCTAATACATTGATTAAGCAGGAGTTGTGCAACTTTTGCCCTTGCAAATCATTGCCCGAAGCATCGACAATTTCCGTGTCGGGGTGGAGGTGCAGAATGACAACTTTGGCATCGCATGACTTCGAAAAACAGCTCGCCGGCTATGGTCTGACGACCGCTAACATCCTTTATCGTCGTCCGGATCATCCCTGGCTGCTGCAAACCTACGTGTGGCAGGCCTATGACCTGTGTCCGAAATTCCCGGAGCTTCAACGCTTCCTCGATTTCTGGCGCAAGTCCCTGGAGGGCGACCTGCATTCGGTGACGGTTGCGCATTCCAACATGATCAAGCCGGCGGAGCTCCGGGCGATCGACGGCGTGTTCCGGCTGCACTGAGCATCGCGCGCAAGGTCGGGGACCTTTCGGATCCGGTGCGCGGAATCGGTGCGCCAGGCGCATGACTTCGTGGAGCGAAGGATCCCGTTCCGGATCGCTCGCACCGCGATTGGCAGGGCGGCTCGGACGTCAGGCCGACGCTTAGTCGCCCGCTTGGGATCGCCGGGACGGGGCCCTCAGGTCGAACCGGGGGTTTGCTCTAAGTCAGCGTGCCGACGATGGCGCCGATCAGGCAGGTCGACAGCGTGCCGGACACGATCGACTTGAGGCCGAGCGACACGACGTCGTCGCGGCGCTCGGGCGCCATGGTGGCGAGGCCGCCGATCATGATGCCGAGGCTGCCGAAATTGGCAAAGCCGCAGAGCGCATAGAGCATGATCAGCCGCGACCGCGGGGTGAGCGCTTCCGCCGGCAGTGCCGCGAGCTTGAGGTAGGCGACGAACTCGTTGAGGATCGTCTTCATGCCCATGAGGGCGCCGGCCGTCGTCGCTTCGCCCCACGGAATGCCCATCAGCCAGCACACCGGGGCCATCACCACCCCGAGCATCCGCTCCAGGTTCACCGGCGCTCCGGCGACTGCGGGCAGCAGGCCCAGCATCGTGTTCACGAGATGCACGAGGGCGATCAGCACGATCAGCATGGCGCAGATGTTGAGCAGCAGCTCGAGGCCGGCGGTGGTGCCGCGAACGACGGCGTCCATGGTGCTCGATGCGACCGGCGCCAGCCCATCGAGGTCGCCCGTGGAGCGGGCCTCCGCCGTCTCCGGCACCATGATGAAGCTCACCAGGATCGCAGCGGGCGCGCCGAGCACCGAGGCGACCACGAGATGGCCGGCGGCATCCGGGATCGCGTTGCCGAGCACGGTCGCATAGAGCACCAGCACGGTGCCGGCGATGCCGGCCATGCCGCCGGTCATCACCACGAACAGCTCGCTGCGCGAGAGGCGGCCGAGATAGGGCTTGATGCACAGCGGCGCCTCGACCATGCCGAGGAAGATGTTCGCCGCCGTGGCGAGCCCGACCGCGCCACCGACGCCGAGGGTCCGTTGCAGCGCCACCGCGAAGCCGCGCACGAGCGGCGGCAGGATGCCCCAGTGGAACATCAGCGTGGTGAGCACGCTCATCACCAGCACCACGGGCAGCGCCTGTAGCGCGAACACGAAATCGGCGCCGGGGGTCTTGAGTTCGAACGGCAACGGGCCGCCGCCGAGATAGCCGAATACGAACGATGTTCCGGCGCGGGTCGAGGCGGCGATGGCGTCGACGGCGTCGCCGATCGCGCCGAACGCGGCCGCGAGTTGCGGGATCTTGAGCATCAGCACGGCGAGCACGAAGGTGACCGCCAGCGCGAGGGCGGCCTGCCGCCAGGCGATCAAACGGCGGTTCTCGCTGAAGAGGACGGCGATGGCGAGCAGGCCGAAGATGCCGACCGCCGACTGCAGGTTCTGCATGCTCCCCATTCTCCGCGCGTGCGCCACCGGGCGGCACAAATGGCGGCAGCGTCCTCCTTCTCCCCGCACCCGGAGAGAAGGAGCAGATGGCGCAGCGCGAACCCGGAATCCAGCAAACGCCGTGCCGCCAGTCCTGGATTCCGGGTTCGGCCTGTGGCCGACCCGGAATGCAAATTGTGCCGGATGCGCGGTTCTGTTTAACCCCGGCCGACGAACGGCATCTGGTTCGCCATCACCGTCATGAACAGCACATTGGTGGAAAGCGGCAGGCCGGCCATGTAGACGACGGCGTCACCGACATGGCTGGCGTCCATGCGGGCCTCCTGCGTCATGCGTCCGTCGGGTTGCATGACGCCGGCGCCCTGCACCATGCGATCGGTGAGCGGGGTCGCGGCGTTGCCGATGTCGATCTGGCCGCAGCAGATGTCGAACGGCCGGCCGTCGAGCGCGGTCTGCTTGGTGAGCCCGGTGATGGCGTGCTTGGTCGAGGTGTAGGCGGCCGCCATCGGCCGCGGCGTGTGGGCGGAGATCGAGCCGTTGTTGATGATGCGACCGCCGCGCGGGGTCTGGGCCTTCATCATGCGGAAGGCCTCCTGGGTGCAGATGAACGGGCCGGTGAGGTTGGTGTCGACCACGGCGCGCCACTTGTCGAGCGGGAGGTCCTCGATCGGCATCGCCGGCGCACCGATTCCGGCATTGTTGAACAGCACGTCGAGCCGGCCGTACGTCGATTTCACCGTCGCGAACAGGGCCTTGATGGAGGCGGGATCGGCGACGTCGGTCGGGACCACGAGGCTCTTGCCCTGGCCGCCCATGCCTTCGGCGGCGACCTCGTCCAGCTTGTCCTTGCGCCGTCCGGCGAGCGCCACCGCGTAGCCGGCCTTGATGAGCGCGAGTGCCGCCGCGCGGCCGACCCCGGTGCCGGCGCCGGTGACGATCGCGACCTTTTCCGTGTTGTTCATGGGTGTCCTCCCCGCCGTTCTTCAGCGTTGGTTCTTGTAAGGCACCGGCGGAATGCTGGCATGAGCGGCGCGCAGCGCCGCCGACCAGCGCTCGCGCAGATCGGTGAAGTAGGGTTCGCCCGGCTCGATGCGGTAGATGAGCTCCGCCGCGCACTGGTCGCGGCGCGCCACCAGCACGTCGATCGGCATGCCCACGCTCAGGTTCGAGCGCATGGTGGAATCGACCGACACGAGACACACCTTGAGGGCGTCGTAGAGGTCCATGTTGTAGAAAATCGCGCGGTCGAGCACCGGTTTGCCGTACTTGTGCTCGCCGATCTGCAAATAGGGCGTGTCGGTGGTGCATTCGATGAAATTGCCGGCCGAGTAGATCATGTAGAGGCGGGGCCGCTCGCCCTTGATCTGGCCGCCGAACAGGAACGAGACGTCGAACTTCACGTCGGCGGCTTCGAGCGCGCTGTCTTCTTCCTCGTGCACGCTACGGATCGCACGGCCGATGCGTTGCGCCGCCTGAAACATGGTCGGGGCGTTGAGCAGCGTCTCGCGCTCGCCGGTGGCCGGATTTTCCAGACCCTCGCGCAGGATGCTCAGCACCGACTGGGTGAGCGAAAGGTTGCCCGCCGACGCGATCGCCATGATGCGCTCCCCGGGCTCGGTGAACAGGTGCAGCTTGCGGAAGACGGAGATGTTGTCGAGCCCCGCATTGGTGCGGGTGTCGGCGATCATCACCAGCCCTTCGTGCACCAGAATGCCACAGCAATAGGTCATGAGGTCCGCCGGCTCCCTCGCTTGGAGCCTTCGCATAGACGGTTGGGGACTTCGCGGCAATGGCTTACCGCCGGTCTAGCCCTGCGTCTGCCAGGCGGCCTGGGCAACCACCAGCTTGACCGCCTGGGCCTCGCGCCCCCCGCCGTAATGAGAGCCGCGCACCGGCGCCGCGCCCAGGTGATCGAGGCCGATGGCGACGCGCACATGCTGGTCCGTCACGCAGATCTCGTGGGTGGGATCGAAGCCGATCCAGCCGTAATCTGGCACATAGGCTTCCGCCCAGGCGTGGCTCGCGTCCGGTCCGCTCGCATCGTCGTCGCGCCGGAAGTAGCCGGCGACATACCGCGCCGGCAACCCGCGCAGCCGGGCGATCGTGATGAAGATATGGCTGAGGTCGCGCGCGCTGCCGCGCCGTCCGGCGAATGCCTCCGCGGCGCCGCCGCCGGCATGGGCCTCACCATCGGCGTCGAAGGCGACGTCGCCATGGACGCGGCTCAGCATGCGGTGGAGCATGTCGAGGGGGCCCCCGTCTCCAAGCTCGAACCCGGCGGCATAGGCGGCGAGTGCGCGGTCGGGACGGGTGAACTCGGTCTCGCGCAGGAACAGGCTCGGCGGAAAACGCTCCACCGCGCCGCGGACGAACCCCGTGGTATCCTGGGTTTCCACCTCGCCTTCGACCATCACCCGCAGCTCGGAGACCGGGCCGTTGGCGGAAAAGGCGTGGGTGAGATTGCCGAACGCATCCTCCAGGGGCTCCAGGCGGCAGTCGGCCGAAACCTCGATCCGCCAATCGACGACGTATTGCCCGGTGTGATTGCGCGGCGTGAGGCGCAGCGTCTGGATCACGCCCGAGCACGGCGTCTCATAACGGTACATGGTTTCGTGCGCGACGCAGATGCGCATGGCCATTCCTCGAGTTCGGGCGGCGAAGCAATCGCCGGCGCCGCAGCTTACATCAAATATTGCGCACTGACGGCGGCTCCGAGCGCCGTGTTGTCGGACACGAACTCGGTGATGAATTCGTGCAGGCCGGTCTGGAAGATCTCCTCCATGCGGCTGTTCTGAAGGCGGGTGCGGATGGAGCGGGCCTGGCGCTGCGCCGGCCCCTGGCGGCCATAGGTGGTCGCGATCGAATCGCAAAACCGCACCAGGTTTTCGTAACAGCTCGCCAGCGACCGCGGCATCTGCTCGTTGAGGATCAGGAGATCCGCGACCAGCCACGGCTTGAGGCTCTCGCGATAGACCCAGTGGTAGGCGGTGAGCGCCGACACCGTGCGCAGGATGGCCGCCCACTGATAGTAGTCGAGCGGGCCGCCGATATGCTCGTCGGCCGGCAGCAGCATGTGGTACTTCACGTCGAGGATGCGCGCGGTGTTGTCGGCGCGTTCGATGTAGAGCCCGAGCCGCGAGAACCAGTAGACGTCGTTGCGCAGCATGGTGCGATAGGCCGAGCCGTCGAACCGCAGCGACGTCTCCTGCACCCAGTCCAGGAAGCGCAGGAATTCCTCACGGGAGGTCGGCCCGTTGCCGAATCGCTTGAGCTCCAGCCAGGCGCCGTTGATGGTCTCCCAGGTCTCGGTGGTCAGCGCCGTGCGCACCGCGCGCGCATTGGTGCGGGCGATCTCGATGCAGTTGCGGATCGAGGACGGGTTTTCCAGCGAGAAGGCGAGGAATTCGGAAACGTTCTCCTCGTTCGCCTCCTTGTAGCGGGCGAAGAACGCCTTGCGGCAGCCCGCCGTCGCCACCGCGCTTTCCCATTCATTGGTGGACCCGACATAGGCGAGCGGCAGGGCGGTGAGGCGCAACGTCGCTTCCAGGACCCGGGCGAGGTATTCGGCGCGCTCGACGTAGCGGGCCAGCCAGTAGAGGTTGTCGGCGGTGCGGGAGAGCATCTCACCCCACCTTTGCTTTCGAGCCGCGCAGGCCGGGAGACTGCCGCAGGCGGGGAGATCGCCACCGGCACGGAGAGCTGCGGCCGTCGGTCGTCGCCGGGTCTGATGATTGCGCTGTCCGGTAATTCACGTCGCGAATTGTCCGTCTCATGTATCGAGCACCCAGGTGTCCTTGGTTCCGCCGCCCTGGCTCGAGTTCACCACCAGCGACCCGCGCTTGAGCGCCACCCGCGTCAGTCCGCCGGGGACGATGCGGATGCGGTCGCGCCCGGTCAGCACGAAGGGCCGCAAATCCACGTGGCGCGGCGCCACGCCTTCCTCGACGCAGGTCGGGCAGGTCGACAGCGCCAGCGTCGGCTGGGCGATGAAGTTCTTCGGATCGGCCTTGAGCTTGGCGCGGAACGCCGCGATCGTCGCCTGGTCGGATTTCGGCCCGATCAGCATGCCGTAGCCGCCGGAGCCGTGAACCTCCTTGACCACCAGCTCCTCGAGATGGTCGAGCACGTAGGAGAGATGTTCGGGCTCGCGGCAGCGCCAAGTCGGCACGTTCTTGAGGATCGGCTCCTCGCCGAGAAAGAATTTCACGATCTCCGGCATGTAGCTGTAGACCGCCTTGTCGTCGGCGATGCCGGTGCCGACCGCGTTGGCGAGCGTCACGTTGCCGGCCTGGTAGACCGACATCAGGCCGGGAACGCCGAGCGCGGAGTCCGGCCGGAACGACAGCGGGTCGAGGAAGTCGTCGTCGATGCGCCGGTAGATGACGTCGATCCGCTTGAGCCCCTCGGTGGTCCGCATGTAGACGACCTGGCCCTTGACCACGACGTCGCGGCCCTCGACCAGCTCGATGCCGAGCTTGTCGGCCAGGAAGGAATGCTCGTAGTAGGCCGAGTTGTAGATGCCCGGCGTGAGCAGCACCACGGTCGGCTCCGCCGACGCCGTCCGCGGCGCGACCGACTTCAGGGTCGCCAGCAACTCGTCGGGATAGTTCTCCACCGGCGCCACGCGGTGACGCGAGAACAGCTCGGGAAACAGCCGCATCATGATCTCGCGGTTCTCCAGCATGTAGGAGACGCCGGAGGGCGTGCGCGCATTGTCCTCGAGCACGTAGAAGGTGTCGGCATCGACCCGCACGATGTCGATGCCGGCGATGTGGACATAGATGTCGTGGGGAACCTTGAGGCCGTTCATCTCCGGGCGGAACACCGGGTTCTGGAACACGAGGTCCTCGGGCACGATGCCGGCCTTGAGCACCTCGCGGCGGCCGTAGACGTCCTTGATGTAGAGGTTGAGCGCCTTGACCCGCTGCTCGAGGCCGAGGCGAAGCCGCCCCCATTCCTCCGCCGACAGGATCCGCGGGCAGGACGTCGAACGGGATCAGCCGCTCGGTCGAATCGGCGTCGCCGTAGACCGCGAAGGTGATGCCGATGCGCCGGAACAGGAACTCGGCCTCGCGGCGGCGATGCTCCAGCACGTCGGGTGGCAGGTCGCGCAGCCAGTTCTGGAGCCCGGCATAGACCGGCCGTATCTGGCCGTCCAATTCCGTCATCTCGTCGAATGCCACTGCCATTCCTGCCCCCGCAGCCGTCCGCCACCCGCGGCTCCGCGTTGTCTACCCCGGAACTTAGCAAGCTTCACGCCAAAAGCACCCCTGTCTCCGGTACTGCGACGGCAGGCCCGGATGAGCCACCCGGGGAACATTGCGAGGCACCCCGAGCGGTGCGACCTCCATTCTGCGGTCACGAATGAACAAAAATTAGGCGGGAACCCGCGTGGGAAACCAAGCGGTCGGGCAAATCACTTTGTGCAGACTAACCGAGTCCCGTGACGGACGGAGGCTCGCCGCCGCGCCGGCGTCGCGCACCGGACACTGGCCAGCAAGACACCGGCCAGCAAGACACTGGCCAGCAAGACACCGGCCGAGCCTATATTCTGCCGCTCGCGCAATTCACGGGCTTAGGCGCTTCAGTTCGGCCTGTGCTCTTGCGTTTTCGCCGATCCGATGCGGGCATGCCTTCAAGGCTGCTTTCATCGCATCGATCGCCGCCGTCCGGTCCCGACGTAGCAGGAACCACTCGCCCACATAGAACTGGGCCTCGCATCGCTCCCTGATCCCTCGGGCGGCAGCGAGGGTCGCCGCGGGTTCGCGGTTGCCGAGAAACAGTTCGACGACAGGATACGGCCATTCCGACGGCTTGAGCTTCGATGCATTGGCGCGAAGCTCGGCGGTCGAATCATCCCGGCCGCCGGCACGCGTGCGGGCGAGGTAGAGCCAAAACGCCTGGCGCGCGCCGTCGGGGTCCTGCTGCACGGCGCTGGCAAAATCGGCGGCCGCCGTGTCGAACTTTCCCGCGTCGAAATTCGCAAAGCCGCGCAGCCGGTAGGCGGTCGGGTCGTGGGGATCGATTTCGATCGATCGCGCGAAGTCGGCGAAGGCCTTCTCCGTGTCGCCTTTCGCTCGATAGGCCAGCCCGCGGTTGTTATGGGCCGTGGCATAGCCTGGGTTCAAACGGATCGTCGCGTTGAAATCGGCAATGGCTTCGTCGATCATCCCCTTCTCGTAGTAGGCCATACCGCGGTTGTTATAAGCGGTGAAGTTCTCCGGATCGAGCTCGAGCGCCTTGGCGCTGTCCGCGATGCCGCGGTCGAAGTCGTCCTTCCTGAGAAAGGCAAGACCGCGGTTGATATAGGCCGCATGAATTTTCGGATCGAGCTCAATCGTCTTCGTGAAGTCGGCTATCGCCTCGTCGTAGCGCTTCTCGGCGAGATAAGCTCTCCCGCGCTGAAAGTAAGCCAAGGCGAACGACGGATTGGCTTTGATTGCCAGGGTCTGGTCCGCAACCGCGCGATCGTAATCTTTCTTTTCATAGTAAGCGCGGCCACGATCGACATAGGTGCGCATCGGTCTGGGGTCCATTTGGATGGACCGGTCGAAGTCGGCGATGGCCCGATCGTAGTCCTTCTTGCCGTCATAGGAGAGACCGCGGCCAAAATAGGCGCCGGGATTCCACGGTGTGAGTTTGATCGAGAGATCATAGTCGGCGATCGCCCGGTCATAATCCTTCTTCAATCTGTGGACGTCGCCGCGGCCGGTTCGGGCCATGGAGTCCTTTGGATTGAGCGTGAGCGCAGCATCGAAGTCTGCCAATGCACGATTCAGATCGGCGTCGGCCAAGACAAGGCCGGGAGGCGTGCGCATCCTCAGCCTGCCCCGGAGAGTGTAGGCTTGGCTGGAAGTCGGATTGAGCCGAAGGGCTTCGTTGAGATCCGCGGTCGCGCGATCGATCTGTTGCTTGTTTGCGAAGGCTGACCCGCGATAGAGGTAAGCGGTGGCCCGGCTCAATCGCGAGGCGCCCGCTGATTCGATCAGTCCCGTGCAGTTGCGTATCTGTGCATCAAAATCCTTGCCGTCGCTGCAGTTCGTCTCCTGTTGGGCGCAGGCAAGCGAGGAGAGCCCGGTCAAGGCAAGGCAGAGAACCGCGGTCTTCAGCATTTCGGCATTCTCCGGAGGGGGAGTGCCAACTCCGAGCGGGGAGTGCCACGCCAGGCGAGGGACTACCAAAAGTTGCAATAGGCGTCCCAGCGCCCCTGTCAAGCCGAGATCGGCGGCAGGTCCTGCCAAAGACCGCCGTCCGGCCAGCGGCGGTTGCCGGAGTGTCGCTGCGGTGTTGTCCCGGCCGGGTCGATAGGGCTATGTACCTCCGACCAGCCGGTGACGAGGTTCATTCTCCACATGACAGTCCGCGGACATTTTCATGAGTGATACCAGCGCGTCATCCAAGATCGTGACGGCGGCCATCCTCGTCATCGGCGACGAAATCCTGTCGGGGCGGACCAAAGACAAGAATATCGGCTACATCGCTGAATATCTGACCAAAATCGGGATCGACCTGCGCGAGGTCCGGGTCGTCGCCGATGAGGAACCGGCGGTCGTCGAGGCGCTTAATGCGCTGCGCGCGCGCAACGATTACGTGTTCACCACCGGCGGCATCGGCCCGACCCATGACGACATCACCGCCGACTGTGTCGCCAAGGCGTTCGGCGTCCCGATCGATTACGACCCGCGCGCGGTCGCCATCATGAAGGAACGTTATGAGGCGCTGGGCACCGAGATGAACGAGGCCCGGATGCGGATGACGCGGATTCCCCGCGGCGCCGACCTCGTCCCCAACAAGGTGTCGGCGGCGCCCGGCTTCTGGATCGGCAATGTCGTCGTGATGGCCGGCGTGCCCTCCATCATGCAGGCGATGCTCGACGAGGTTGCGCCCAAGCTCGCGACCGGGGCCAAGATGCTGTCGGAGACGGTGCGGGCCGACTGCCGCGAGGGCGATATCGGCACCGAGCTCGGCGAGGTCGCCAAGGCCCATCCCGACGTCATGATCGGCAGTTATCCCTTCATCGACGAGGCGCGCGGTCCCAATACCAATGTCGTGGTGCGCGCCCGCGATCCCGAGCGCCTCGCCGCGGCCAAGGCCGCGGTGGAGGCAATGCTGATGCAGGTGCGCGCCCGTCTCGCATGAGGTAATGCCGATGACGCCGCAACCGGGGAGGGGACGCCGATGCGGATGATCCGGAGACGGTGGGCGCAGGCCGCGCCGTCGACGTGGCTGCGGCGGGCGGCCGTCGTCCTTGTCGGTCTCGTGGTGCTGGTCGCTGCGGCGCCGCTCGAAGCGGCGAGCCTGCGGGGCATGGGCGTCGTGTTCCTGCACGGCAAGGGCGTGTGGCCGGGCGCCTTCGACGGCGGCATTCCCGGTGCGCTCGAGGCCGAGGGCGTCCTGGTGGCGAGCCCGGAGATGCCGTGGTCGTTCGGGCGGCTTTACGGCGGCACTTTCGAGCAGGCGGCGGCGGAGATCGATGCCGCGGTCGCCAAGCTCAAGGCGAGGGGCGCCACCCGCATCGTCGTGATCGGGCACAGCCTGGGCGCCAACGCCGCGATCGGCTATGCCGCGCACCGCCCCGGGATCGTCGCAGTGGTGGCGATCGCGCCCGGCCATCTCCCCGAAACCACGGAAATGCGCGCGCGCACCCACGACGCGCTCGCCGAAGCGCGCAAGCTCAACACCGCCGGGCGGCAGGAGCGGCACACCTGGCCGGACCTGGTGCAGGGCGTCCCCACCTTCGTGGCGGCGACGCCGAGCGTCTATATCAGCATGTTCGATCCGGACGGCCCGATGGTGATCCCGAAGAACGCGGCCGCGCTGCACGGCATTCCCCTGTTGTGGGTGGTCGGCCGCCTGGACCCGATCCACTCGCGCGGTCCCGAATACGCTTTTGCGCGCAGCGGCCGCAATCCGGCGAGCCGTTACGTCGAGGTCTGGGCGACCCACCTGACCACGCCGCTCGCCGCGCGGTCCCAGGTTGTCGAATGGCTCAAGTCCTTGTAGCTGAAGACGCCGAAGGGAGATTTCATGGGTGCGGATGACGATCGATCGGACGATCTCTTTCCCGAGGATGCCGTCGTCGATGAGGTGGAGGGCCACATCAAGGCGGTGTACGAGCTCGTGTCCGACTACATGGACGATCTCGAGCTGTCGGAAGGGCTGATGGCTCACGTCCTTCTCAATGTCGGCCTCAACATGCGCATGGTCGCCTACGTCATGGAGACCGATAAGCCGTCGACCAATGGGCTCAAGATCGACCTCGACCGCTTGCGCGGTGAATTCGAGATGCTGGTGCGGGAATCGAAGAAGGGCGCCGAGGACTTCATCGCAACCGCGAAGGCGGCGATCGCCGCCGCCGAGACCGAGACCGAAGGCGAAGACGACTAGGCGTTTTCGAGATTCGGCGAAAAAAATGTGTACAGGGGACAGGAAGCGATGACGTCAAAAATGCCGGACAAGGCCTTTCCGGTTTCGTGGGACCAGTTCCATCGCGACGCCCGTGCGCTCGCCTGGCGCCTCAACGGCGCCGGGCCGTTTCAGGCCATCGTCACGGTGACCCGCGGCGGCCTGGTGCCGGCGGCGATCGTGGCGCGCGAACTCGACGTCCGCCTCATCGAGACGATCTGCGTCGCGAGCTACGACCACACCAAGCAGGGCGACCTGCGCATCCTCAAGACGGTCGCCGACGACATCCTGCGGATGAACGGCGGCGGCCGCAAGGTTCTCATCGTCGACGACCTCGTCGACACCGGCAAGACCGCCAAGGTGGTGCGCGACCTCCTGCCGAATGCGCATTTCGCCACCGTCTATGCCAAGCCGATGGGGCGGCCCCTGGTGGACACCTTCGTCACCGAAGTGTCCCAGGACACCTGGATCTTCTTTCCCTGGGACACCGGGCTCGCCTTCCAGCCCCCCATCCGCGGCGATGAGCGGTAGCCGCGGCGCCGCCGATTTTGCTATCGTGGCGGCGAGCCTTTCTTCTCCCTCCCGTCGAACGGGGGAATGTCGGGTCGGATCGCGGGCGGCAGGCGTGGCGCCTGATCGCAGCGGGCCCGCAACCCACTTCCCCTAAGAAGGGGAGAGCGAAGAACGCCGCAGCAGAATGGGCCGGACCGACGCCGTCCGGCCGCAAGGAGCCCGTCATGGATGCACCGACCCCGAACACCGCCGCGCACGACCTGCGCTCCCATCACGTCCGCGTCGCCGAGCTGGAATGGAAGCCGACCCGGTTTCCCGGCTGCGAGGTCAAGACCCTGCTGTTCGATCGCGACACCGGCCTCGTCACCGCGATGATGCGGTTCACCCCCGGCGCCGTGCTGCCCGACCATGAGCACGTCAAGATCGAGCAGACCCTGGTGCTCGAGGGCAAGCTGGTCGACCGCGAAGGCCCCGACGCCGGCCTCGAGGTCCCCAAGGGCGATTTCGTCTGGCGTCCGGCCGGCAGCCGCCACTCCGCCTGGTGCCCGGAGGGCGGCCTGATGCTCGCCATGTTCCAGATCCCCAACAAGTTCTACGAGCGCGACGGCCGCGTCACCGACCTCTCGGGCGTCGACTGGGACGAGCTGTGGGGCAGCACCGAGGTGTGAGGTCGGCGCATCGCCCGATGGGAGGCGTCTGAACGCCTCTTCCGGAAGGCGGGTCTCTGGTTGGGGCGGGGTAGTAGCCTCAATCTCCAAACGGTCATGCGCAGGCTTGTCCCGTGCATCTCGCTCAGGCAGGCACGGTGCCTTATGATCGGGGTCGCCGGTACAAGCCCGGCGATGACGGCGCAAAAACCGCATCGAGAAGCAGGGAGCAGTGATCACACTCCGCGGGCGTGGCGGAACGGTAGACGCAACGGACTTGAAAACTTGAGTGCGCCCGCGGGAAACCCGGGACGCAGAACTGCTCAAATTCGGGGAAACCTGTCAGATGGCAATCCCGAGCCAAGCCCGATGAGGGAAGGTGTAGAGACTAGACGGGCAGCACCTGCCGCGGACCGCTTCGGAACGCCATGGTGAAGGGATAGTCCAGACCACGAACGCCCGCGGGCGGCGGCGAAAGCCGAAGTGGTACGAAAATCCGTTGGGGGTAACCTCGTGAGGGTTCGAGTCCCTCCGCCCGCACCAGACGTGGTTCTGAATTTGTAGGAGCGTGTCCATGGGCCGCTCAGGGCTTGCTCGATCGCCGGTTCTCGGAGCCGATCTCGGACCCCCACCGGCGCACTGATTCCCCCTCCGCGGCCCCCGAGGCTTGATAAATCTGCCAAATGGCAGTACATAGCCTGCCAAACGACAGGAGCCCTGCATGAGCGTCGCGACGCGACCGGCGGTGGATCCAGGCCCGGCGGCGGCGATCCCGAACCTGTCCGACGCCGGGACCCGCGCCCGGCTGACTCCCGCCGCGGTGGACGGCGTCGTCCGGCTCGCCGAAATCTGGCGTCTCACCAGTGCGGAAGTTTGTGCCCTGCTCGGCGGCGTGTCCGAACGGACCTGGTTCCGGATGAAGAAGGGCGAATGGTCGGGCGCGCTGTCGCACGACACGCTGACCCGCGTCAGCGCCCTCGTCGGCATCTTCAAGGGGCTGCGACTGCTGTTCTCCGAACCGCTCTGCGACGAGTGGGTGCGTCTGCCCAACAAGGGACCATTGTACGGGGGGCGACGCCCGCTCGAGGTGATGATCGAGGGCGGCATCCCCCGGATGCTCGAGGTCCGCCGGCACGTCGATGCCCTGCGTGGCGGTCTGTGAATGGCGCTGCCGGCGACGTGCGATGTCGCCGCGCGCGACACGGTGCGGTTGATCTCGACCGGCCGTCTCAAAGACCCGGTGCTGCTGCCGCTTGCCGCCAACCCGGGTGCGCTCGAAGATCTTGCGGCGTTGGAGAGCGTCACCAACGGGCGACTGCGAGCACAGGAGACCGGCCTTCCGGACCTCGATCCGCGAGAGCTGGTGTTCGGGCGCGCCGGCGCCACGTTCATCAACGCCGCCTTCACCCACACGCGGCCCGGCGGCAACCGATTCAACGATGACAGCCGCGGTGCGTGGTACTGCGCCTTCGAGCCCGAAACGGCACTCGCCGAAGTGTCGTACCACCTCGCTCGCGAGTTCGAGGCGATCGGACGCTTTGAGAATGTCACCGACTATGCGGAGCTGATGGCCGATGTCTTCGGCGCGTTTCACGATCTCCGCGCTGCGGATTTCGCTGCTCATCCGGCTCGCCACGCCGATCCGGCGATCGCATATCCGGCGGGCCAGAGTCTCGCGAGAGAACTTCGGAAAGCCGCTGCGAGCAACGGGATTATCTATCCGTCGGCCCGGCGCGCCGGCGGGACTTGTCTTGTCGCATTCCGTCCCGACCTCGTGCAGAACCTGCGGCAGGGCGGTATATGGCGGCTGGAATGGCAGGGTGCGCCGACGCCGACGGTGACCCGGCAAGGCCAGTAGTTTTCCTTCTTCGCTCCGTCTCCGGACAGTTGCGAACAGTTCCCAATGCGAACAGTTCCCAATGCGAACAGTTCCTAATTCCCCCGCACAACCCTCTCGTGTATACTCCGCGTGAAATAACGCGATTTTCAGGAAGTGCCGGGCCCACGGCGTTCCGCCGTGCAAGGACCGGCAGCGAACACGAGGGAACGTCCATGCGCGACCGGGATTTGCTCGGTGGGCTGGCGCTCGCGGCTGCGCTCCTTTTGCAGGCCGCACCGGCGCCGGCGTTCGACGATGCCGCCTATCCCGACCTGCGCGGCCAGTGGCACGGCGTCATCACCGGGCGGCCGCGGTTCGATCCGGCAAGGCCGCCGGGGCGCGGCCAGGAGGCGCCGCTCACCGCGCACTACCAGGCGATCTTCGAGGCGAACCTCGCGGACATGGCCGCGGGCGGCCAGGGTGACTATCCGACCTTCACCTGCCTGGTGCCGGGCATGCCGGCGATGATGACCGGATACGAGCCGATGGAGATCATCGTGCTCCCCGAGACCACCCACATCCTGATGGATTACGTCTACGACGCCCACCGCCGCATCTTCACCGACGGGCGCGATTTTCCCGACGATGCCGATCCCGCCTTCGAGGGCTACTCCATCGGCCGCTGGACCGATAGCGACGGCGACGGCCGCTTCGACACGCTCGTCGTCGAGACCCGCAACTTCAAGGGGCCGCGCGCCTACGACAACAGCGGGCTCATCCTGCATCCCGACAACCAGTCGGTGATCCGCGAGCGCATCTTCCTCGATGCGGCCGACGGCGACACGCTCCATGACGAGATCACGGTGATCGACCATGCGCTCACCCGGCCATGGACGGTGATGAAGACCTTTCGCCGCGATCCCAGCCCGCGGCCGGCGTGGCACGAGGACGTCTGCTCGGAAGGCAACCAGCATGTCCGCGTCGGCACCGAGAGCTACTTCTTCAGCGCCGAGCACGAATTGATGCCGACCAAGCAGAACCAGGCGCCGCCGGACCTGCGCTACTTCAAGGCCCGCAAGTGAAAGGGCAAAACCCGTTCGTGACCTCATCCGACAGGGTGGCGCGTGTTCAGCTTATGTGACCTCATCCCGAGGAGCGTCCGAAGGACGCGTCTCGAAGGGTGGTCCCAGGTTCGTGCCGTGCCACCATCCTTCGAGACGCCGGCGGAAAGCCGGCTCCTCAGGATGAGGCCCTCAGGTCAAGGCTTCCGGAGCGTACAGGGGAGGATGCACATGAAGCTCTCAGGCACGGTCTCCGCTCTCGCGTTCGCGGTCCTGCTGTCGGCGGCGGTGTCGCCGGCCTTCGCCTTCGACGAGAGCCGGTATCCCGATCTGAAGGGAAAGTGGGAACGCAACGGCGTGCCGCGCTTTGCGCTCGGAGCGGTCAAGGCGCCGCTGACCCCGGAATACCAGGCGATCTACGACGCCAACGTCGCGGCCCAGACCGCCGGCGGCCATGGGGACGAGCCGTCCTATGCCTGCCTCCCGCCCGGCATGCCGCGCATCATGAACGTATTCGAACCGATGGAGATCGTGGTCACCCCCGACACCACCCACATCCTCATCGCCCACATCCACGACAACCGCCGTATCTTCACCGACGGGCGCGATTGGCCGGCGGAGATCGAGAAGAGCTTCCAGGGCTACGCCATCGGCACGTGGATCGATACCGACGGCGACGGCCGCTACGACGTCCTCGAGGTGGAAACCCGCGGCATGAAGGGCCCGCGCACCTATGACACCACCGGCCTGCCGCTGCACCGGGACAACGAGACCATCGTCAAGGAGCGGATCTACCTCGACAAGGACAACCCCGATCTCCTGCACGACGACATCACCACCATCGACCACGCGTTGACCGGACCCTGGACGGTGAACAAGGCCTTCAAGCGCAATCAGAACCCGCGGCCGAACTGGCTCGAGGAGGTGTGCGAGGAGAACAACCAGCACGTCCACATCGGCAGCGAGACCTACTTCATCGCCGCCAATGGGCTCCTGATGCCGACCCGCAAGGACCAGCCGCCGCCCAGCCTGAGGTATTTCAAGCGCGTCCCAGAATAGCGGCTGTTGCGGGCGGTTTCGACACCCGCCTGCAGCATAGGGCGGCGGTGCAGCTTCGCCGCGGCACCCGCGTTTCAGACCAAGCGGGCGTCGCCCCATTCGCCGAGCGTGATGTTCTCGCGCGGGTCGAGGGTGCCGCTCTCGCCGCCGAGGGCGAACCGGCGTTCCGCCTGCGGTCTCAGGATTGCCTTGATGGCGGCCCGGCCGCGTCCGTCGGGGACGGCGCGCTCGCATAGGGCGTCGTCCCAGAAGGTCAGCTTGCCGCTGGCGATCCGGGCATAGATCTCTCCGGTATCCTGGCTGGCGAAATTGACGGTCGGGATGCGCCGCACGCAGTCCCTCACGAACTCGATGCAGCTCGCGGTGTCCGCGTCCGTCATGTGGGCATAGATTTCACTGCGCTGCGTCGCGTTCACGTTGACCCTCCGGTACCGGTCGATATCGAGCAGGCCATTCAAATCCAGAATGTTCATCACGTGGTTAGAGCCGAACGCGATCGTCTTGGGCCGGCGGCCTTCCGGAACGCTGTTGTCGAGGAATTCGAAGTGCACGCGCTTGTCGTCGCGCAGCGCCCAGGTGAAGAACAATCCGGGTATTCCCGAATAGGCCTCCACATTGTGGGCGAGGAGGTCGTCGACGGCCTTGTAGCGGCCGAACTGGAGGCCGCGCGTCCACGCTCGCTCGATGGTCTCTTCCGGCGGCGTCACCATGAAGAACATGTAGACGTCGGAGCCGAACCGGGTGAGCAGCCGGCTGCCGTCCTCCTCGTCCGGCTCGTTGGAGAAGCTGTCGAACCGGAAGCGATCGATCAGGAGATGCGGGAGGGTGCCGACCTTCGCCTTGTGACTCATGTAGCGATCGAGCTTCCTGTCGATCATCGCGAGCTCCATACCGGTCAAGGTCCCGGCATATCGTTCCGCGGCGCCGAGCGAGGCGTAGTCGAGCAGGTACTTGCGCCAGATGTCCGGACTGATCAGCGCAAAGTCCGCCCAGTCGACGCCGAGCTTGCGGGCGAGCTCCTTCTGCAGCGGGCGCATGGTGCTCTTGCCCGACGCCGAGGCGCCCTTCACGTTCATGACGATGGGTTGCGTCTGCGCCGGAAGCGGCCGGTACCCCTCGTGCCGCCCGGCGGCGCGCAACAGGTCGTCCAGCAAGGTGCCGAGAACGCAACTGCCGTGGTCGTTGCAGACGAGCCGCAAGGCGACGGAGACGATCAGCGCGGGATCGTTCACGATGCGCTCGTGCTTGATGAACACCGCCTCGGTCGTCGTCAGCAAGGCGTGATAGCAGGCGCGTTCGAACGGATCGGTGGTCGACTGCAGCCGGCTTCGTAAAGCCGCGATGGAAGCGGTGTCGTCGCGGCGCGGGCCTGTCCCGGCCTCGTCCGCGGGCGACCGCTTCGCAGCGAACAGGCGCGACCAGCCCCATGGGCTGCGTGCCGGCGTCGTCTCGGCGGTGCGATGCGCCGACGCTGGCGCGAGCGTCGCGCCGAGAAAGCCGGACGCCCTGGCCTTGAAATCGGAGAATGCGCGACCGAGCGCCGGCATTTGCGCCGCGACATGGTTTTCCATGATCGCGGTGGTCATCCGCCGGAAGTTGACGCCCAGATCCTCGTATTTCTCGCCGTCGGGAACCGAAAAATCCGCCATGACCCGAATGAGAACCTCGTGCAGCACGAGCCGCTCCGGCCGGAACATCGACAGCGTCTCGATCGGCAGGCCGCTGAAATCGTGAAGCTCGCCGAGGTGGTCGAGCGTGTCGAAGGCATTCGCGGAATTGAAAACCGTCGCGAGCGGCAGGAATGCGGTCGGCAATGACGACTCGATGCCGGGGTTCCACGGGCCGTATTCATCCGGGCTCGCCGAAGGAGGGGAGGGCGCCGCTTGCAGGCGCTGATCGGCGGGGGCGGCCATATCTGTTCCTCCCGGGGCTTATATTATGTGGGCGACGGACGCGCTCCCCAGCGTAGACCTCCTCTGCGGACAGAATCAAAGTGCTTTGAAACGGGGGCATCGGAGCGCGAAGCCGGATTGCGAATCCGATGCGATTGACGCACTGCGAAGCCGCGTCCTCGCGCGGCCGAACGCAGCGCGCAGGCGAGCGCGTGCGCCATATCGCAGGAACGGAGATGCGTGAACCTCAGGTTCGGGCCGCTCCCGGACAGACCGATAATTTCGTGCCGGCCGCCCGTCTCCCGCCGCGCATGCTCACCACGGGCTGACGTGCCAGTTCACGCCGAGGCGAACCAGGTTGTCCGTGTAGTTGTGGTGGACGGCGATGTCGGTGAGGGGAAGACCTGCGATCTCCGGGATGGGGACGTTGTAATTCTGCATGTGCAGATACAGATACTCCGCCTTGACCGACCAGGCCGGGAGGAATTTCCATTCGAGGCCGCCGCCGCCGGTCCATCCCAGCCGCGTCGTCGTGCTCGGCTGGGTGGAAAGGAATGCCCCGCCGAGGGAGAACGAATCGGTGTTGGAGAACCACCCCACGGCAAGGCCACCGGTGCCGTAGACCAGCAGGTTGTCGAAGGCCACGCCGAGCCGGGGGCGCAACGTCGCCACCACATTGGCCGCGGAGGAATTGTACATGAAGCTGCCGGGGAAACCGAACAGCGCCGCCGGATAGGTGTATTGCCGGTTCGCGGCGCCGCCGAGCCACTGGGCGTCGGCCTCCCAGCCGAACACGACGTTGCGGACCTGCCAGTTGGAGCCGACCTGTCCACCGAGCACGGTGCCGCGCGGGGCGAGGAAGGTCGCAGACTGGCTGTCGATATACGCGGCCCCGAGGGTGCCCCAGCCGTTCAAATTGGCGCTGGTCGAGAGGTCGTCCTGGCCGCCGTGATAGCCGACGTTGCCGCCCACGTAGAAGCCGCTCCAGCAGTCGGCAATTCCGACCACCGGCAGCGGCGCGGGAACTGAAGGGTAAGCCGGGATGTCGGCCGCCGTCGCCTGCGCTGTGGAAAGGCCGGCGAGTGCAGCGCAAACCAGGAATGTCTTTCTCATCGCAGTGGGTCCACGCAACGCCGATAGGGTTAATGAAAGCTACCTCGGTATGGTTAACAATTCGGGAATGCAGCGCGGCCTCGCGCCGGCGGGCTCGTTGTGTCGTGTGCTACTTGCCGAGACGGTCGGGCCCCTGCGCCAGCATCTGGATGCGGTAGAGGCCCTGGCGCGCGGTGAGGTAGAGCGTGCGCTTGTCGGGGCCGCCGAAAGCGAGGTTCGCGGGCTGGCGCGGGACCTTGATGGTGCCGAGATATTTGCCGGCCGGGTCGAACACCTGCACGCCGGTGAGGGTGGTGACGTAGATGCGGCCGTCGCGGTCGATCGCCATGCCGTCGGCGACGCTGTCCTTGCCGGCGGGAATGCCCTGCAATTCGAGGAACGGCCGCTTGTTCTTCGCCGCGCCGTCCGGCTGGACGTCGAACGCGTAGACCGTGTTGCCGAGCGTGTCGTCGACCAGCAGCATCTTGCCGTCGAGGGTGAGGGTGAGCCCGTTGGGCCGCGGGTTCTGATCGTCGATCAGAATTGGCTGCCCGGCGCCGGGCGGCAGGTAGTACACGTTGGTCGGCCGGCCCGGCACCACCGGCCGTGCGCCGGGATCGGTGAAATAGATGCCGCCCTTGTCGTCCGCGATGAGGTCGTTCGGCGTGATGAACGGCTTGCCGTCGAAGCCATCGGCGAGCGTGGTCGCCGTGCCGTCGCGGTTGACCTTGCTGATTCGCTTGCCGTCGCCTTCGGCGGCGACCATATCTCCGTTGCGCATGAAGGCGAGGCCGTTGGCGGCGCCGGTGTTCTCGCGGAAGACGGAGACCTTGCCCGCGGCATCGACGTGGTAGGTGCGGTCGGGCTTACGATCGGAGAAATAGATGGTGCCGTCCGCGGCGCCGACAGGACCCTCGATGACGGTAAATCCCTCCTGCACCAGTTCCGGCTCGACGCCGGGGGCGACGACGCTTGGAATCCCGGCCGGGGCCTGCGCCGACGCCGCGTGGATCGATGCGGCAAAGAGCGCGGCGGCGAGCGTGCCGGCCCATGCGGTTGTGATCGCGGCTGTACTCTGGCCCGGATGCCGGCTGCTCATGTGTTCCTCCCGCTTCCGGCTTCGGCCGGTTTGTGCTCGTACGCGCCATGATAGGCCGGGGCGCCGCGGTCCGAAAGGCAGGACGGCCGCGGCGGCGCGTGGTGTTCGCGTCGGGTGGTCGAGGCCGGGCTCGACCCGGCCAGCGCCATCGCGGAGGCACCGTGCCGTCCCGAGCGGGGGCGCCGGCACAAGCCCCGAGGCGAGCCCACGGACAAGCCCGGCGATGACGCGCCGTGGATGCATCGTCGCGCCGGGCGAGAGGTCCCGTCCGCGCGCGAGCGCCGGAGCTCTCTCATGCTTCGCGTGACCGACCTCAGACTGCCGCTCGGCCATGAAGAGGGCGCGATCCGCGCGGCGCTCGTGAAGCGGTTGAAGATCCCGGCGCACGACCTCGTCGGCTTTTCGGTGTTCCGCCGCGCCACCGATGCCCGCAAGAAGACGGCGATCGTGCTCACCTACACGCTCGACGTCGAGGTCGCCGGCGAAGCAGCCGTGCTCCGGCGCTTCGCCGCCGACAACAAGGTCTCGCGGGCGCCCGACACCAGCTACCGCTTCGTCGCCCGCGCGCCGGCGGGACGCGACGCGGCCGGTGGTGGTCGGCGCCGGCCCGTGCGGACTGTTCGCCGCGCTGGTGCTGGCGCAGATGGGCTTCCGCCCGATCATCCTCGAGCGCGGCAAGGTGGTCCGCGAGCGCACCAAGGACACCTGGGGCCTGTGGCGCCGCGCGGTGCTCAATCCGGAATCCAACGTGCAGTTCGGCGAGGGCGGCGCCGGCACGTTCTCCGACGGCAAGCTGTACAGCCAGATCAAGGATCCCGCATCACCTCGGCCGCAAGGTGCTGACCGAGTTCGTCACCGCCGGCGCGCCGCCGGAAATCCTCACCCTCGGCAAGCCCCATATCGGCACGTTCCGGCTGGTGACCATGGTCGAGAACATGCGCGCGACCATCGAGGCGCTCGGCGGCGAGTACCGGTTCGAGAGCCGCGTGGAAGACATCGATGTCGAGGCTGCGGCGCGACGGCGAGCGCCATGTGCGCGGCGTCGTGCTGGCGGACGGCACGCGAGATCGCGACCGACCACGTGGTGCTGGCGGTCGGCCACAGCGCCCGCGACACCTTCGCGATGCTGCACGAGCGCGGCGTCGCCATCGAGGCCAAGCCGTTCTCCATCGGCGTGCGCATCGAGCATCCGCAGTCGCTGATCGACCGCTGCCGCTTCGGCGAGGGCGCGGGCCACGCCGATGCTCGGCGCGGCCGACTACAAGCTGGTGCACCACTGCGCCAACGGCCGATCGGTCTACAGCTTCTGCATGTGCCCGGGCGGCACCGTGGTGGCGGCCGCGTCGGAACCGGGCCGCGTCGTCACCAACGGCATGAGCCAGTATTCCCGCAACGAGCGCAACGCCAATGCCGGCATCGTCGTCGGCATCACGCCGGCCGACTATCCCGGCGACCCGCTCGCCGGCATCGGCTTCCAGCGCTTATGGGAGGAGCGCGCGTTCGTGGCCGGCGGCGGCGATTACCGCGCGCCGGCGCAGCGTGTCGGCGATTTCCTGGCGATGCAGCCGTCGACCGGCGCTCGGCGATGTGATCCCGTCCTACCAGCCCGGCGTGATGATGGCGGACCTCGCCGCCTGCCTGCCGGACTTCGCGGTCGCGGCGATCCGCGAGGCGATCCCGGCCTTCGATCGCCAGATCAAGGGCTTTGCCATGGCCGATGCGGTGATGACCGGGGTCGAGACGCGGACCTCTTCGCCGATCCGGATCGGCCGCGACGCAGACCCTCCAGAGCCTCAACACCCGCGGACTTTATCCGGCGGGCGAGGGCGCCGGCTATGCCGGCGGCATCCTCTCTGCCGGCGTCGACGGCATCCGCGTCGCCGAGGCGGTGGCGCTGAGCATGACCGCAGCGGCGCCCCCCGAAACGGTGGCCGGCGCAGCGGTGGCAAGTGCAGGGGACGTCAGTTCAGGGGCCGTCAGCTTAGAGGTGGTTAGCGCAGAACCTGGAACTGGTTCACCCCATCGCCGCTCTTGCAGCGAAAGCGGCTGACGAGTTGCACTTTGAGCGCGGGGAATTTCTTGTTCGGATCGGCGAACTTGCAGGCGCGGTCCGCGGATTTGGAAAACCGGCCCTCGACGATGCCCTTCGGCGAAATCGAATAATTGAAGTCGCGGACATAGACGAAGCTCGGGTGCCCCCGGTAGGGCATGGCGGCGGCTTGGGAGAGTGTGGCCAAGCTCAGAGTAAAGCCCACTGCGATCGCCGCGACGTACTTCGTCATCCCCAGTCCTCTCATGCTTGCACGCTGCCTCGAGCGTCGAGAGCAGAGCCTCGCTTCCACGGCAGCTTCGCGGCAAGATCTACCGCACCGGGTGTGACAAGCGGATGTCTCGGGGCCTCTCTGGGGGCATCGCATGCGTGGCTTGCAAGACAAGGGCGCCGACGCGGGCGCACGCGCGGACGAGCCCGCGCGGGTCATCGCCGGGCTTGTCCCGGCGAGTCCGATCGCACGGCACGATGGTGCCTTTCCGACGCCTGTTGCGAAGCCGTGCCATGATCATCGGGGTCGCCGGGACAAGCCCGGCGAGGACGGTTTCATGGGGTGCACCGCGTGATGGAAGGCTGAGGCCAATTCAGGGACGCCTAGCCGCGGGCCACGCATGATGACGCCGTAGCGGAGGACAACGCCCACGTCTCACTTGTGGATCGGGTCCTTCCACAGCACCTGCTCCGGCGGCTCGACCGGCGTGATGTCGAGGTTCACCACGACGGGATCCTGGCCCGAGCGTACCAGCACGCATTCGAGTTCCTCGTCGCGGCTCGCATTGATCTCCTGGTGCGGCACGTAGGGCGGCACGTAGATGAAGTCGCCCGGGCCGGCCTCGGCGGTGAATTCGAGGTTGTCGCCCCAGCGCATCCGGGCGCGCCCCTTGACGACGAAGATGACGCTCTCGAGGTCGCCGTGGTGATGCGCGCCGGTCTTGGCATTGGGGTGGATGGTCACGGTGCCGGCCCACAGCTTCTCGGCGCCGGCGCGGGCGCGATTGATGGCGGTCGCCCGCGACATGCCCGGGGTCTGGGCGGTATTGGGGTCGAGCGCGTGGCCGGGAACCACCGTCACGCCGTGGGTCTTCCAGTCGATCGGGTCGGAATGCGGATGGGCGTGGTCATGCGCCATGAACTGAAATCCTTCTTCGTGCGCGGCCTCGCGTGAAGTCGGCGCATAACACATCGCGCGGCGGGGACGCCAGTGCGCTGCCGCAGCGGCTGGGTTGCGGTGTCGGCGCCTCGTGGAACATGGCCCGGAATACTGCGGGGCCTGCTGGCGCGACGCTCCGCGCTCCAGTAACATTACGGCAAGGCGCGCGGTGTTCCGGCAGATCGTCGCGCGGGCGATCCGTGCGGGCATGCCGCACCGAGACGCTCGCGGTGCCGCCGGGATCCGCGCCAAAGACGATAATCAAGGGAGGTTGAACATGTCATTGAGAGGAATGCTCGCCGGCTCGATCGGCCTTGCGGCCTTGGCAATGCCGGTGCATGCGGCCGACACCACGGCGGACCAGCTGCTCAACGCGGACCAGAATCCGGGCAACTGGCTCATGGTCCACCACGACTACAACAATTCGCGGCACGCGCCGCTCGCCCAGGTCAACCGCACCAACATCAAGGACCTCAAGCCGAAGTTCATCTTCTCGATCGGCGGGCGGGCGACCGGCGGAACGCTACGCGGCAAGGAAGAATCGACCCCGCTGGTCGAGGACGGCTTCATGTACGTGGCGGATACCTGGTCGCGGGTGATGAAGTTCGACGTGCGCAGCGGCAGCGGCGCCGTTCCGCTGTGGCGCTTCGACCCCAAGATCACGCGGTCGCGTACCAACCGCGGCATCGCCCTCTACGGCGACAAGGTGATCGTCAACACCAACGACATGCGCATCATCGCGCTCAAGAAGGACTCCGGCGAGGTCGCCTGGGAGATCAACGCCACCGCGCCGACCGATCCGGCGACCGGCACCCCGTCGCCCAAGACCCAAGGCATGACCGGCGCGCCGCTCGCCATCAAGACCGCAGGCGGGAAGGACCTGGTGATCCAGGGCGAAAGCACCGGCGGCCAACTCGGCACCCGCAGCTGGGTCGGCGCCTTCGACATCGACACCGGCAAGCTGGCGTGGCGCACCTTCACCGTACCGGCGCCCGGCGAGCCCGGCTCGGAGACCTGGAAGGACAACCACAACGCCTGGCGCATCGGCGGCGGCGGCGTGTGGCAGACGGCCTCCTACGACCCCGCCACCAATCTGCTCTACCTCGGCACCGGCGACGCCTTCCCGAGCTTCGATCCGCAGTTCCGCCCCGGCGACAATCTGTTCACCGCGAGCACGATCGCGCTCGACGCCGACACCGGCAAGATCCGCTGGTACTTCCAGGAGACGCCCAACGAGCATTGGGACTTCGACACGCCGAGCCCGAAGATGCTCTACGACGTCAACGTCAACGGCGAGCCGCGCAAGGTGGTCGCGAACTTCTCGCGCAACGGCTACTACTACACGCTCGATCGCACCAACGGTCAGTTCCTGCGCGCCGACCAGTACCAGGAGAAGATCACCTGGACCAAGGGCATCGATCCCAAGACCGGCAAGCCGGTCGACTATGATCCCACCAAGGACGTCCAGCTCTATGCCGGCATCGGCGTGATGCGCGAAAAGCCCGGCCAGGAGGCCTGTCCGTGGTGGAACGGCTCGCCGACCTTCTTCCCGCCCACGCTCGACCAGAAGCGCATGGTCGCCTACGTGGCCGGCGGCGAAGGCTGCATCTCCAGCACCGCGAGCAAGACGCCGATGGACGAGAAAAAGGACTATATCGGCCTGCCGCCCTGCTGCACCGAGCAGGGCCGCATCACCGCTCACGGCGCGCTGTGGGCGATGGACCTCAAGACCGGCAAGATCGTCGCCAAGACGACGTTCCAGCCGCCGACGGAGTCGGGCATGCTCAGCACCGACGGCGATCTCCTGTTTACCGGCCACATGAACGGCAAGCTCGCCGCCTATGACGCCGACACCCTTCAGGAAATATGGAGCTTCAACCTCGGCACGCCGATCACGGCGCCGCCGATGAGCTACATGGTGGACGGCAAGCAATACATCGCCGTGGTCGCCGGCGGCGCGGTCGGCGTGCGGCTGGGCGGGCTCTACCAGCCCTCGGCCATCGTCGCGGTGTTCGGCCTCTGACCGCCGTGCGCCAGAGTCGTGTTCGGCGAACGCGTGAGGCGCGCGCGTGAAGCGAAAGGGGGAGCGCCGCTCCCCCTTTTTCGGTCCTGTCATCGCGGAGAGCTGCCATGCAAAGCATGTTGTCGGGGGCGTTGCCTGCAATCGGCCTCGCTCTCGTCATGGCGGCGGCGGACCCCGCTGCGGCGCAGACCCAGGCGCCGAAAATCTGGGACATCAAGCTCGGCAGTCCGATCAGCACGCTGCCGCTCACCGAATTCGTCGACACCGCCTGCGGAACCAACGGCGGGCCGCCGGCACGCGTGCTCAAGAGCTTCTACGAATTCGCGCAATGTCCGGTCGAACGCGGCAGCGGGTTGCACGAGGTCTGGTTCCGCTATGACGACGAGATGGAGTATATCGCGCGGGCGCGCCGCTCCGACATCATGGTGCGGCAGTATCAAGCGAACTCGCTCGCCGGCCAGCCGATCACCACCTCGCTGCTGATCGACGATGGCGGGCTCGTTCAGGGCTACCGCGTCGTCAACGATCCCCGCGCGGATGCCCAGACCCGTTTCACCGCCTACGGTCTCGCCGATCTTTTCAAGGGCATGGCCTGGACGGGGCTGGAGTGCACTGACGTGGCTCCGGCCGAGGGCGAACGGCCGATCGAGGATCTCTTCGTAAAGGAGGTCTGCGAGAACAAATCGGACGGCCTGGTGACCCGCGTCGAAGCGCGGCGCTATTACAAGCCGGGCCAGTTCGCCGTCGATCCCAACGACAACCGCGTCACCGAGAACCAGTTCGAAAGCTCTGCGCGCCTGGAAGTCTATCGCCCGGGCGCGACGGCGCAGGAGCGGCCGTGAGGAGCCACCGTGACATGGCTCTTCGATGGAATATCTCTTCGATGAAAGGTCTCCTTGCATGCAGTGGAAGAAAGCGGAGCACCGGCCCGTGAAGATCGCAGCGCGGCTTTGCGCGGCGCTCGCCGGCGTCGCGCTCGGTACGGCGGTGCTGGTGGCCGCGACGGCGGCCCGCGCCGAGGACGAGGCCAAGGTGAAGGCCGGACTGTCGGTGTGGCGATCCTCGGGCTGCTCGGAATGCCATGGTGCGTTTGCCGACGGCGAGAAGGAGCGCGACGAGGCGCCGTCGGGTGCCAACCTGCGGCAGACCCGGCTCGACGACGCGACCATCGCGGAGACCATCCGCTGCGGCCGCCCGAGCGCCGGCATGCCGAGCTTCGGCGACGACGCCTACAAAGTACGCGGCTGCTACGACCAGCCGCCCGGGCCGCGGCCCGACGACCTCTATCCGGCCGGGGTCACCCTGAATGCAGCCCAGATCGCCGACGTCGTCACCTACCTGCGGGCCCGCATCGTCGGCAAGCGCGCGGTGACGCCGGAGGAATGCGCGTTCTATTACGGCGACCAGGCGAGCTCGTTCTGCGACGAGGCGAAGTAGGGGACATCCGCAGCGCCGCCTGAGCGCTGCGTCTGCAGGGCGTCCTCATGACCCGCTGTCATCGCCGGGCTTGTCCAGGGCGTGTCCCGAGGGGTTTGACCAGGTGACCCCGCTCGTCGCGCAGGGGCGGTATGGCGGACGCCCGCCCCGACCCCCTATGGATGGATCGAGTTGTCCGGCATCATCGCGCCGGTGAGGATCGTGCCGGTCTGGTTGGTGTTGCCGAGATTGGCCGAGCGCAACACGGAATGGCCGAGATTGGCACCGCTGAGGTCGGCGCCGCCGAGATCGGCGAGATAGAACACCAATTCGCGCAGCAGGGCGCCGCCGAGATTGGCATCGCGCAAAATGGCCTGGGTGAATTCCGTGCTGTCGGCCGCCGCGCCGCGCAGATCGACGCGCAGCAGCCGCCCCTGGTGCAGGTTGGCGCCGTTGAGCGTCGCATTGGCGAAGCTCGCCTCGTTGAGCAGGGCGGCCTCGAGATCGGCCTCGGTGAGGATCGCGCGTTCGAGGTGACCGCCGAGCAGGCGGATGCTTCCCATCAGCGCTTCCGTCAGGTTGGCGCGGGAGAAATCGGCGCGGCTGGCGTCGGCCTCGAACAGCATGGCCCGGGGCATCTTGGCGTCGCTGAAATTGGCCTGGATGAGGTCGGTCTTGTTGAGATTGGCCTCGGTGAGATCGGCGCCCGAGAGGTTCGCCCCACGCAGGTTGGCGCGATGAAACGTCGCGCCGCGCAGGTTGGCGCCGGCGAGGTTGGCGCCCGCGAGGTCGCGCCGCTTGAGGTTCGCGCCGGCGAGGTTGCAGCCCGGACAGTGGCGGCTCTCGCCGGCGAGGAACGCCGCCGGGGCGGCCGCCGCCGGGGCTGCCTGCGCCGCAGCGCCCCAACGCGCCGCCTCCGCGTTCACCAGCAAGAAGACGGCTGCGGCCACGAGCCTGAGCAGGGGCCGCGCGGCGATCGGGGAGTTCGTTCTCATGCAGCTCTCGCAAACCGGCGGCCCGGCACGGCGCGATGGTAATGCAGAGTTGCGCCGGGGACCAGCCGCTTGACCGCAGCGGCTGGTTGCGCGAGGCAGGTCGGCCGGCCGCGCCCGCGGGGCGGCGCCGGTTGAAAGCGCCTTGAACAACCATTCCGAGGACCTGCATGGTGGATGTGGACCGTAACGCCGCAAATCGCCGGCGCAATCTCGGCTTCTTTTTCGACGCCGCGCTGGCGCGCACGCCCGACAAGGTCGCGGTCATCGATCTCCACGGCGGTCGCGAACGGCCCAGCACCTACCGCGCCCTCGACGAGCGGATGGACCGCGTCGCCCGCATGATGGCGCGCCTCGGCGTCGCGCCCGGCGAGCGGGTGGGGATGCTGGTCGGCAACCGGGTCGAGTTCATCGAGTTCTTTTTCGGCGCGATGCGGGCCGGCGCAATTCCGGTGCTGCTCAACATCCGCCTCGCCGCCGATACGCTGTCCGCGCTCCTCGAACACGCCGGCTGCGTGATGGCGCTGGTCGATCCCCGCTGCAACCGCGACGCGGTGGCGATCGCGGCCGGCGCGCCGCTGCGCCACCGGCTGCTGCTCGACGACGCCCAGCCCGGATTCCTCGGTTTCGAGGCCGAGATGGCAAAGCCTGCGGCCGCGGTGACGCCGCCCCAGATCGAGGACGACACCCAGGCGTTCCAGCCCTACACCTCCGGCTCGACCGGCCGCCCCAAGGGCGCGATCATGACCCATCGCGGCATGCTCTGGTATGTCGAGCATAACCAGCGCCACTGGCCGGCGTCTCCCGACGATCGCGGCCTCATCGCGCTGCCGCTGTTCCATAAGAATGCGCTACGGGGCACCGTGAAGCCGATGCTGTTTGCGGGCGGCAGCTTCGTGCTGATGCCGGCCTACGAGCCGAAGGCCTATCTCGAGGCGCTCGCCGCGTACCGCTGCACCTATTCGCGCGGGGTCGCCGCCGTCTTCACCATGGTGCTGCAGCACCGCGACGCGATCGAAAGGCTCGACCTGGGCGCGCTGCGCAGCATGTCGATCGGATCGGCGGTGGTGACGCCGGAGCTGCTCGATGCGGTCGAGCGCGCCCTGCCGGGGGTGAAGACCTCCGAGAGCTACGGCCTGACCGAGGGCGGCAGCCCGTTCCGCGCGCCGCTGGACGGCCGCGCGGTGCCGCGCGGCAGCGTCGGCGTCGCGGCGCCCGGCATCGGGGTGAAGCTGATCGACCCCGAGGGCAGGGAGCAGCGCGACTTCGGCGAGCTCCTGATCAAGAGCCCCTATGTCTGCCTCGGCTACCACAACGAGCCCGAGATCACGCGGCAGAAGCTGGTGGATGGCTGGCTGCGCACCGGCGACGTGTTCTTCCGCGATGCCGGCGGCTTCTATTACTTCCGCAGCCGGGTCGACGACATGTTCAGTTGCGGCGGGGAGAACGTCTATCCCAAGGAGGTCGAGAACCTGCTGTTCGGCCATCCCGACGTCGCGGATGCCGTGGTCGCGCCGGTGCCCCATGCGGTAAAGGGCTTCGTGCCGGCGGCCATGGTGATCTTGCGCGCGGACGCGACCATCACGCCGGCCGGCCTCAAGGCCTATTGCATCGAACGCGGTCCGCTCTATTCGCATCCCCGGCACATCGCGGTGGTGCCGGCGTTGCCGCAGAACGGGGCCGGCAAGATCGACCGCGTGGCGGTGCAGCGCGAGTTGCGCGCCCAGGCCGCGGGGCTTGCCTCCACCACGAGCTGATAGGTTTGTTCGAGGCGTCGCACCCGCTGCGGCGGCGATGACATCGCAGCTTTTCAGTAGGTCGCGCGTCCACCGGATATGTCGAACACCGCGCCGGTGGTGAAGGCGCATTCCTGCGACGCGCAGAATGCCACGAGATCGGCAATCTCCTCGACCTGGACGAAGCGCCCGCGCGGAATCTTGGAGAGCATGTAACCGACGTGCTCGGTCGTCATCTGGTCGAAGATCGCCGTCTTCGCGGCGGCGGGGGTAACGCAATTGACCGAGATGTCGCGGCCGGCCAGTTCCTTGCCGAGCGACTTGGTCAGCGCGATGACGCCGGCCTTGGAGGCAGAATAGGCGCAGGCATTGGGGTTGCCCTCCTTGCCCGCGATCGAGGCGATGTTGACGATGCGGCCGTAGTTCTGCGCGATCATGGTCGGCACCACCGACTTGCAGCAATTGAAGGTGCCGGTGAGGTTGACCGCCAGCACGCGGGCCCATTCCTCGGCGGGATAATCCCAGGTCGGCGCGTTGGCGCCGGCGACGCCGGCATTGTTGACCAGGATGTCGATGCGGCCGCGGCCGGCGGTTTCCGCGGCCGCGGCGGCGACCGAGGCCGGATCGACCACGTCCATCACCTTGGCGAACACCGGCCCGAGCGTGCCGAGTTCTGCGGCCGCTGCCGTCGTCGCCGCGGTATCGCGGTCCCACAGCCAGACCGATGCGCCGCACCGCAGGAAGCGCGCCGCGATGGCGTGACCGATGCCCTGCGCACCGCCGGTGACGACGGCGACGCGCCCGCGCAGATCGATGATGTTGGGCATCGGGAACTCCGGGACCGGCAAGTTGGTTAGCATCCAAGTCTATTTCGCAATTGCGGAAAAAGCTTTGATTTTTCATCACTGTCCGTAAAGGAAACCGGGCTTCCCTCGGCGGACAGATGGGAGTAGTCGGTTGACCTCCTGTGGATTCTCGCGCCCGAATCCGAGCACAGCATGACCAATCGCCTCGACCGCAAGATTGCACTCGTCACCGCCGCTGGGCAGGGCATCGGCCGCGCCATCAGCGAAGCCTTCATCGCGGAGGGAGCGACGGTGATCGCGACCGACATCGATGCCGCAAAGCTCGCGGGCCTCGCGGCCGCCCGCTGCGACAAGCTCGATGTGCGCTCAGGTCCGGCCATCAAGGCGTTTGCGGACGACGTCGTGGGCGCCTTCGGCCCGCCGGATATCCTCGTCAATTGCGCCGGGTTCGTGCATCACGGCACCGTGCTCGACTGCTCGGACGAGGACTGGGCGTTCTCGTTCGACCTCAACGTCACCTCGATCCACCGCATGCTGCGGGCATTCCTGCCGGGAATGCTGGCAAAGCAGCGCGGCTCGATCATCAGCATTTCCTCGGCGGTCTCCTCAATTCGCGGCGTGCCCAACCGCTATGCCTACGGGACCACCAAGGCCGCGATCATCGGACTCACCAAGGCGGTGGCCGCCGATTTCATCCGGCAGGGCATCCGCGCCAATGCGATCTGCCCCGGCACCATCGAGACGCCGTCGCTCGACGGGCGGGTGGCCGATCTCTCGAAGGCGAGCCACCGGTCGCTCGATGCGGTGCGGCAGGATTTCATCGATCGCCAGCCGATGGGACGGCTCGGCACCGCCCAGGAGGTCGCGGCGCTGGCGCTGTTTCTCGCGTCCGACGAAGCAAGCTACATCACCGGCCAGACCCATCTCGTCGATGGTGGCATGGCGCTATGAGTGGAGGCGGCGTGCACGTCCTATGTACCGGCGCGGCCGGGATGATCGGCCGCAAACTGGTGGCGCGCCTCGTTGCCGAGGGCCGCGTCGGCGGGCGTGCGCTGTCTCGCCTGACCCTGGTGGACATCGTTCCCCCGGAGATGCCTCCGGCCGCCGGGTTCGGTATCACCACCGCCGTCGTGGATCTGCGCATGCCTGGAGCGGCGGCACGGCTCCTTTCCGATGCCCCCGACGTGATCTTCCATCTTGCCGCCATCGTGTCGGGCGAGGCGGAGAGCGATTTCGAAAAGGGCTATGCCGTGAATTTCGCCGGTACGCGGGCGTTGTTCGAGGCGATCCGGCTCGACGGCGGATATCGTCCCCACGTCATCTTCGCCTCTTCCATCGCGGTGTTCGGTGCGCCGTTCCCGCCCGCGATCCCCGACGACTTCATCCACGCGCCGCTGACCTCCTATGGGACGCAGAAGGCGATGTGCGAGCTGCTGCTGGCGGACTATTCGCGGCGCGAGTTTCTCGACGGCATCGGCATCCGCCTGCCGACCATCGTGGTGCGGCCGGGCAAGCCCAACAAGGCGGCGTCGGGCTTCTTCTCGTCGATCATCCGCGAGCCGCTGGCCGGCCATGAGGCGGTGCTTCCGGTCGACGACGGCGTCCGCCACTGGTTCGCCAGTCCGCGTGCGGCGGTGTCCTTCCTGCTCCATGCGGCCGCACTCGGGCGCGAACAACTTGGCCCGCATGTGAACCTGACCATGCCCGGGGTGTGCTGCACGGTCGGCGACGAGATCGCCGCCCTCACGCGCCTCGCCGGGCCGCGGGTCGCCGCGCGGATCCGTCGGGAGCCCGACGCGGTCGTCGCAAGGATCGTCGCCGGCTGGCCGCAAAACTTCGACGCCCGTCGCGCGGCGTCCCTCGGCTTTGCGGCCGAGGCGAGCTTCGATGACATCATCCGCGCCCATATCGACGACGAGCTCGGCGGTACGATCGCCGCGTGAGAGCGGGCGTTCAGGCCGATCCGCTGATTCGCAATTCTCTGACGCGCAATTCTTCTGACGCGCCATGCGTGGACGCGATCCTGAGGAGCGTCCGCAGGACGTGTCTCGAAGGATCGCCCCACATGCTGGCGCCCGCGGGCGCCGTTCGAGATGCCCGCTCCGCGGGCTCCTCAGGGCGAGGCTGGAAGCGTGCGTGGCTACTTCGTCAGGAAGACGTCGCGGCGGGGGAAGTTCTCGAATACCGAGGCGTCGACCGAGAAATTGGTCGCCAGGATGTCCGTGGGATTGCCGGCGATCCACTGGGACAGGTCGATGGTCTGGTAGTGGCCGCTGTTGAACACGATGAGAATGCGCGCCTTGTCGCCGCCGACGTTTTCGATCGAATGGCCGAAGCCCTGCGGGATGTAGCCGACGTCGCCCGTGTTCAAGGTCTCCGCGCGCCAGCGCCCGCCCGAGCCGAACAGGGTGACGTTGAACCGGCCGCTCAGGACGTATTGCCACTCCGCGGCGTTGGGATGCCAGTGCAGCTCGCGCAGCGCACCCGGCTCCATTTCGAGCACGACGCCGGTCATGGTCGTCGAGATCGGGAACTGGGAGCCGTCGACCCGCCACTCCAGGCCGCCGTCGAAGGTCGCAAAGGGCTTCTGGGACAGCATGCTGAACTTGTGGGTGAGCGGCGGCGCCTTCCAGCCCTGCAGCGGCGGCGCAGCCGTGGCGGGCGGGATCCTGCCCTTGGCGAAATAGACCTCCTGCTTGGGGAAATTGTCGAAGGTCGCGGCGGGCACGCCGAAGTTCTTGGCGAGCAGCTCCTTCGGCGCGTGACCGATCCAGTCGGAGATGCTGAAGGTGCCGAACTCGGAGAAGTAGCCGTTGTCGAAGACCAGGATGAAATGACAGGGCTTGTCGCCCAAAGTCTCCAGCACATGGCCGTGGCCGCGCGGAAAATACCAGATGTCGCCGGGGCCGAATTCGTTGGTCTCCGAGCAGCCCTGCGGGTCGATGACGGTGGTCCGCACCATGCCTTCGGTGACGAAGGCCCATTCCGCCGCGGTCGCGTGCCAGTGAAGCTCGCGCATCACGCCCGGCTCCATGCGCATCGAGACGCCGGCCATGCCCTTGGAGATCGGCAGCTGGAGCACGGTGGCTTCCTTGCCGTAGCTGCCCCCCATCACCCGCCCCTCGGACTTCTCCAACTCGAACTTGAAGGTCGGCAGCTCCTTGCCCGAGGTGACGGGATCGGGAACGTTGTTCTGGAAGCTGGGATCACCGCCTTCGGAACTGATGGGAAGGGTGAAAGAAAACACGAGAGCCTCCAGCCCGGCGCGCATGAGCCTCGTCGCACGAAATCGGAGGCATGGCCGCGCCGTTCGCCACGCCGCGGAGGTGCTAGCACAAAAGGGCCGGGAAGGCGCGACGGACTTAGCGCTTAGGGCAAGCCGAACACCGCGACGAAAGACGACGGCTGATAAAGCACCGCCCCGCGCATGTTGGCTTCGCCGCCGGCGACCACCGCGATGTACTGCTTGCCGCCGACGGCGTAGCTCATCGGCGGCGCCGTGATCGGCGTGCCGAGGCTGAAGCTCCAGGTTTCCTGGAGCGTGTCGGCGTCGTAGGCGGCGAGCCGCCCATTCGAATGGCCGGTGAACACGAGGTCGCCGTCGGTGCCGAGCATGCCGGACTCGTTCGGGATTGGCGTACTGCGCCCGGCCGAGCACCTTGCCGGTGCGCACGTCGAGCGCCCACAGCGCGCCGTGAGCGGTGGCGCGACCCTGCTCCTGGCAGCACATGCGCACGCCCACCCAATCCTTGTTCTCGTCCATCGGCGTCTTGACGATGGTGCCGCCGGAGCAGCCCTCGGCGCCGGAGACATAGGCGACCATGCGCTTGGCGTCGAAGGTCGGCGGGAAGAAGGTGGGCGACCCGCTGTACCACGGACACGCCTCCTGTCCGGGCTTGCCGCGGCGCTGGCCGAGCCCGGCGTAGCGCTGCACGTCGAGGCTCGGGTCGTAATCGGCGGGCTTGCCGGTCTTGGGGTCGATGCCCTTGGTCCAGGTGACCTTCTCCTGGTACTGGTCGGCGCGCAGGAACTGGCCGCTGGCGCGGTCGAGCGTGTAGAAGAAGCCGTTACGCGAGAAGTTCGCGACCACCTTGCGCGGCTCGCCGTTGACGTCGACCTCGTAGAGCATCTTCGGGCTCGGCGTGTCGAAGTCCCAGTGCTCGTTGGGCGTCTCCTGGAAGTACCACACCATGCGGCCGGTATCGGCATCGAGCGCGATGGTGCTCGCGGTGTAGAGGTTGTCGCCCGGCCGGTACTCCGGATCGAAGGTCGGGAACGCATCGCCGGTGCCGAAATAGAGCAGGTTGGTCGCGGGATCGTAGGATGCCGTCTGCCACACGCTGGCGCCGCCGATCCGCCAGGCGTTGTGGTTGTCCTTCCACGTCTCCGAGCCCGGTTCGCCCGGTGCGGGAATGGTGAAGGTGCGCCACGCCAGCTTGCCGGTGTCGGCTTCGAACGCGCCGACCCAGCTCCGGGTGCCCTGGGAGCCGCCGGTGCTTTCGCCCTGGATCACCAACTCCTTGCCGCCGGCGCTCTTGATGGCGAGCGGCGCGCCCGAGAAGGCCTGGGTCTTGGACGGGGTGCCGGTCTTGGGATCCATCGGCGCCGCCGCCTGGATCTCCCAGGCGACCTCGCCGGAGTCGCGGTTGAGCGCGATCAGCCTGGCGTCGTAGGTGGAGAGGAAAATGCGGTTGCCGTACATGGCGAGGCCGCGGGTGGTGCGGGAGCGCGCGATCTTGGGGTCGAAGCGCCACAGCGGCACCGCGGCCGCGCCGCTGTGCACGTCGAACTTCATCACCCGCGACCAGGCGTCGGTCACGTACATGAATCCATCGTCGACCAGCGGGGTGGACTCCTCCTTGCCGCGGAGCGTGCCGCCGGTCGAGCGCCCGCCCATCGAGAACATGAACTTGAGCTCGAGCTTCTTGACGGTGTCGCGGTTGATCTCCTTGAGTGGGGAGTGCCGGCTGTTGTCGTAGTCGCGGTGGACCATCAGCCAGTTCTGCGGCTCGGACGCGGGCGCCTGCAGCCGCTGCGCCGTGACGTCGGCGGCAAGCGAAGGCGCGGCCACGAGGGCGACTGCGGCGGCGAGTATCAGGCTCCTTGGCATTCCTCTTTCTCCCTTATTCCTTCACCGCGCCGGTCATGGCCGACACGTAGTGTTCGACGAAGAACGCGTAGAGGATGACCAGCGGCAGACTGCCGACCAGTGCGCCCGCCATCAGCGAGCCCCAGCGATAGATGTCGCCGTCCACGAACTCGTTGACGATCGCGACCGGCACCGTCTTGTTCTGGGTCGAGGACAGGAAGGTGAGGGCGTAGATGAACTCGTTCCAGCACAGCGTGAAGCAGAAGATGAAGGCCGAGATCAATCCCGGCACGGCGAGCGGCACCACGATCCGCGTCGAGAATCTGCCAGCGGCTGGCGCCGTCGATCAGCGCGCATTCCTCGAGCTCATAGGGGATGGTCTTGAAGTAGCCCATCAGCAGCCAGGTCGAGAACGGGATCAGGAAGGTCGGGTAGGTCAGGATCAGCGCGAACGGCGTGTCGAACAGGCCGTACTTGAACACGACCGCCGAAAGCGGAATGAACAGGATCGACGGCGGCACCAGATAGGCGAGGAAGATCGCGCCGCCCACGAAGCTCGCGCCGCGGAAGCGCAGCCGCACGATGGCGTAGGCGGCGAGCACGCTCGACGCGATCGACAGCGCGGTGGCGCCGATCGCGACCATCATCGTGTTCCACAGCCAGCGCGGGTATTGGGTTTCGAACAGCAGCTTGTAGATGTGCTTGAACGTCGGATTCCAGGTCCAGAACGGATTGAAGCGGTCGAGGTCGAGCAGCTGGTCGTCCGGCTTGATGGCAGTGAGCGTCATCCAATAGAACGGGAACAGCAGGACGATCAGAATGATGGCGAGCGGCAGATAGACCGTGACGAGCCGCCGCGGCACCGTGTGCAGGTAGCTCATGCCCTCGCTTTGGTCGCCGCCCGGCCGTTCGGCCGCGCGGTCGAGAGGAGACCCGGCGGCCTCGCGACCGGCCTCCTTGCCGCCGGCCGAACCAGACCCGCGCGCGGCTTCGGCGGTATACGCGACGGCTTCAGTCATTGCTCTCGCCCTGCTGCCATTTGCGCCGCTGCAAGCCGAACCAGGAGATCAGGATCGCGCCGAGCAGGAACGGGATCATCGCGCTCGAGATCGCGGCGCCTTCGCCGAGATGGCCGCCGAGGATTGCGCGCTGATAGGATAGCGTCGCCATCAACTGGGTCGCGTTGACCGGCCCGCCGCGGGTGAGCACCCAGATGAGCTGGAAATCGGTGAAGGTGAACAGCACCGAGAAGGTCATCACCACGGCGATGATCGGGGTCAGCATCGGATAGGTGATGTGGCGGAACACCTGCCAGCGACTGGCCCCGTCGATGATCGCGGCCTCGTAGAGCGAGGGCGACACCGTCTGCAGGCCCGCGAGCAGGGTGATCGCGACGAACGGAATCGCCGCGCCAGATATTGGCGAAGATCACCGACCAGCGGGCGTTCCAGGGGTTGCCGAGGAAATCGATGTTGGTGGAGATCAGCCCGAGGTGGCGCAGCGACCACGAGATGATCGAGAACTGGCTGTCGTAGATCCACCAGAATGCGATCGCCGACAGCACCGTCGGCACGATGAAGGGAATGAGCACGATCGCGCGCAGCATCGCCTTGAGCGGCAGCTTCTCGTTGAGCAGCAGGGCAAGATAGAGGCCGATCGCGAATTTCACGAGGCTGGCGACGCCGGTGTAGAGCAGGGTGTTGAACACCGACAGCCAGAACACCGAATCGTCCCACAGCCACTCGTAGTTCTCGAGGCCGATGAAGTCGCCGGTCCGCCCGATCCGCGCGTCGGTGAACGAGATCCACACGCCGAGCCCCAGCGGATAGGCGAGGAACAGCAGGAGGAACGCGGCGGCCGGAAGGATGAACCAGAAGCCGAGCCAGTCCCGGTGGGTCTTGAGCCGCCCCCACGCGCTCGCGCCGCGCGCGGTGGTGATCATCTCATTGAGAGCGGCGTCGGTCATGCGCGTCTTCAGCCCTCGGCGGTCGGTTTTCCGGGCATCGAGTGATGGCAGTGCCGGACCGGCGGGCCGATGTCGGATCGCCGGTCCCGCGCCGTCAGCGGTAGATGCGCTGCAGCTGGCGTTCGGCGATCCGCATCGAGCCTTTGGCGTCCTCGCGGCCGGTGCAGTAGCTCGCGAACATGTCGAGCAGCACGAAATCGGAGATCGCGCTGGCCGCTTTTTCTCCGACCGAGCCGAGCCCACCCGCGGTGAGCGAGCGCTTGGCGACGTCGCGATACACCGTGCGCTTGGGATCCGAGGTCCACACCGGGTTGGCGTCGTAGGCGTTGAGGCAATGGGTGAGATAGCCCTGGGCCGCTTCGAGCCAGGGGTTGAACTGGTTGGCCTCCAGCATGAACGCGATCAGCGCTTTGCAGGCTTGCGGATATTTCGTGTAGTTCATCGCCAGCAGCGGAAACATCAGGTGCAGCTCGGTGGGGTGGCCGACCGGACCGACCGGAAAATAGGCGTGGTCCATGTCTTCCGCGATCTCCTTCTTGGTCGGGTCCTTGGTGGCGGCGACGTAGATGGAGATGCCGTTGTTGGTCCAATGCAGTTCGCCGGCGAGGAACGCCTTGTTGTTGGACGCATCGTTCCAGGAGGCGACGCCCGGGATCATGTTGTCATAGAGCTGCTTGGCGAAGATCAGCGCCTTTTCGGTCTCCGGCGAGTTGAGGATGACCTTGTCGTTCTTGTCGACCAGGTTCCCGCCATGCGCCCACAGGCACCAGTAGGCCCAGGTGTTGCCGTCGCCGGAGGCGTGACCCAGCGCGAGGCCGCCCGGCGTGCCGTTCTTCTTGGTCGCCTTGGCGCATTCGAGGAACTCGTCGGTGGTGGCCGGAAACTTGGAGAACCCGGCTTTCTTGAGCGACGAGATGCGATAGTTGATGAGCGAGCCGGTGTAGCAGATCGGAATGTCGATCCACGTGGTGCCGCTGCCCTTCCCATAGGCGACCGCGCTCGGCACCCAGCCGCCGTATTTCTTGCCGAGATGGTCGGCCACGTCGCTGACGTCGAGGCACTTCTGCGGGAACAGATGCGGCAGCGAATAAAGACCCCAGAACAGGTCGGGGCCGGCGCCGGTGTTGGCAGCTACCGAGGCCTTGGGCTGCACGTCCTCGTAGGACTCCCGCGAGATCGTGACCTTGACGCCGGTCGCCTTGGCGAACGCCTCCATCAGCTTGACGAACTCGTCGTCCTCGGCCTGCACGAAGTATTTCCACCGCAGCATCGAGAGCTGGGCACCCTGTTCCGGTTTCCACGGCGCGTTCTGGGCCCAGGCCCGGGCCCAGTCGAGCAGCGCCGGTCCGGTCAGCGCGCCGGAAGCTGCGAGAGCGGTGCCGCCCCGCACGAGGCTGCGCCGTGTCACGTCGGTCATGGTTTCCTCCTGGGTTCCTATTGTCGTTTCAGGCTTTATTGTCGTTCCAGGCGCGCGCCGGTCGTGTGGTCGAACAGGTGCACGAGCAGCGGGTCCGGCTTGAGGCGGATGGTGTCGCCGGGTTTGAAAGGATGCCGCTCGCGAAATACCGCGAGCACGTTCTGGCCGCCGAGCTTCGCCACCAAAAGCGTCTCCGAGCCGGTCGGCTCGATGACCTGGATCTGCGCGACGGCGCCGTCGTCGGCGAGGCTGAAATGCTCGGGACGCACGCCATAGACGGCGGGCCGGCCGTCGTCGCCCTGCGGCGCCGCCAGCGGCAGCCGTAGCCCGTCGGCGCACTGGAATTCCACGGCGCCGTTGCGTCGCACCGTGCCGTTGAAGAAGTTCATCGCCGGGGAACCGATGAAGCCCGCCACGAACATGTTGTCCGGCCGGTCGTAGAGCTCGAGCGGCGTGCCGATCTGTTCGACCCGGCCGTCATGCATCACGACGATGCGGTCGGCCATGGTCATCGCCTCGATCTGGTCGTGGGTGACGTAGATGGTCGTGGTCTCGAGCCGCTGGTGCAGCGCCTTGATCTCGGTGCGCATCTGCACCCGCAGCTTGGCGTCGAGGTTGGAGAGCGGCTCGTCGAACAGGAACACCGCGGGGTCGCGCACGATGGCGCGGCCCATGGCGACCCGCTGGCGCTGCCCGCCGGAGAGCTGGCGCGGGTAGCGGGACAAATAAGGCGTGAGGCTGAGGATTTCGGCGGCGCGGCTGACCCGGGCTTCGATCTCCGCGACCGGCGCGCCGCGCAGCCGCATCGAGAAGCCCATATTGTCGGCGACCGTCATGTGCGGATAAAGCGCGTAGTTCTGGAACACCATGGCGACGTCGCGCGCCTTGGGGGGCAGGGCGTTCACCACCCGGTCGGCGATCCTGATCTCGCCCGCGCTGATGTTCTCGAGGCCGGCGATCATCCGCAGCAGCGTGGACTTGCCGCAGCCGGAGGGGCCGACCAGGACGACGAACTCGCCGTCGGCGATCTCGACATCGACGCCGTGGATCACATAGTGCGTGCCGAACGCCTTCTTGACGCCGCGTATCGCGACTGACGCCATGGTTTCCTCCACAGGGCGCCTGTTCCGGCCGCCTTGCTGCAACGCAGGCATTCCCTGTGCCGGCGAGACTACCCGCAGGCGTGCCGGGTTGCCACCACGAAGATGGTGCCACGAAGACGGTGCCACGAAGCTGCGATGGTGTCGCAGGGCCCCGCCGTCGGGGCCCCGGCTGGCTCAGCGCCCGTTGCCCCGCCCGTCCGGCGCCGGAGACAACGGCGTGGCGACGCCATTGGTGGGAGCATCCCGCAATCGCTTCATCGCCTGCTCGATCGGCGTCGGCTTGACCCCCAGCGACCCGATGAAGGGGCGATCGTGCGCGAGCACGACGAACAGGGCGACACAGACCGCGACGACGTAGACGCCGCCGGCCAGCAGTTGCCAGCTGAGGTCGTCGTGATAGGCGAGGACGATGAGCCCCAGCGCGATGACGGGGACGATGAGAAGCGCCGACCATTGCGCCGGAGACACGCCGCCGCGGGCAATCATTTCCCGCTGCAGGCGGGCGCTCCGCAGCTCGATCAGCTGCTCCAGCAACAGGCCGGTCGTCGGCGCGCTCGCGGCGGACTGGGAAAGTCGGGTGATCAGCGCGACCACCGGACTGTTCACGCGCGGCAGCAGGGCTTGATTGGTATCCACCCGTCGTTTCATCGCCGGCCAGTCGTTCTCGACCACGCGCTGGCCAATGACGAGAATCTCGCTGCGGACCTCATCGCGCAACGCATCCGGGAGCGCCGAGGCCAGCGCCACGATGTTTTCGAGCGCGTTGGCCTCGCGTTGAACGGCGGCGCGCGCCTGGATGGCGTCGTTCCATATTCCCGAAGCGGAAAAAGCGACCATGAGGGCAAAGATGTTGCTCAGGCCGGTAATCAGCCCGTCGCGGACGGTGAATTGCGTGGTGCCGATCCGAAACCTGCGCAGGGTCAGTCGCAGGGCGACGAGCACCGCCGCACCGACCAGGAGGCCGACGACGAGCGTCGCGACGAACAATTGAGGCGGCGTCAGTGTTTCGAGCAGGTCCAGGATGAGCAATGGGCACCGCACGTCTTCCAGGGGGAACCCGGGCACCATAGAGGTGAAATCAACGCAGCGCTATCGTGGCGGCGCGCGCCGCCCCGGGGCCGCCTGCCCGTTCGCCGATCCCGGTTGCCGCAGCGCCGGCCTTCGTACCGCGTGAGCGGAAACCGGCGGCTCGGGCCTAAAGCAACGCTTCGACGTCCGGGGCGAGTTTTTCAGGCGTGGTCGTCGGTGCGAACCTCGCCGTCACGGCGCCCGTCCGGTCGACCAGGAACTTGGTGAAATTCCACTTGATCGCGTCGCCCAGCAGACCGCCCTTCTGTTGCTTGAGCCAGCCATAGAGCGGATGGGCGTTTTCGCCGTTGACCTCGATCTTGGCGAACACCGGAAAGGTGACGCCGTAGGTGCGGTCGCAGAAGGTCGCGATCTCCGAGTCCGATCCCGGCTCCTGATGACCGAACTGGTCGCAGGGGAACGCCAGGATCTCGAAACCACGGGGCGATACTTGTTCGTAGAGCGCCTGCAGGCTCCTGTATTGCGGTGTGAAGCCGCATTTGGAGGCGACGTTGACGATCAACACCACCTGGCCACGGTAGTCGGCGAGCTTGCGCTCCTCCCCCGTGATGAGGCGGGCGGTGAAATCATAGATCGACATCGCGGTCTCCATTCGCAGCCTGTCTCGTCGTCCCCAGATGATGACCGTAGTTCCCGCGATGTGCCAGAGGCCTAATCCGGCGCGCGCAGCCGATAGCCGATGCCGGTCTCGGTCAGGATGTACTGGGGCTGCTCGGGATCGGCCTCGATCTTGTGGCGCAGCTGCCGCACATAGACGCGCAAATATTGCGTGTCGGTAAAATCGTTCCACAATTCGCCGAGCAGGAACTTGTGGGTGAGCACTTTGCCGGCGTGCTGCACGAGAACGCGCAGCAGCTCGTATTCCTTGGGCGACAGCTTGACCTCCTTGTCGCGCACCTTGACGATGCGCCGGACAAGATCGACCATCAGGTCGCCGCAGCGGAAGGCGGGCCGCTCGCCTTGCACCTGGAGCTGGTGGCGGAGCGCCGCGCGCAGGCGGGCCAGCAACTCCTCCATTCCGAACGGCTTGGTGAGATAATCGTCGGCCCCGAGATCGAGGGCCTGGACCTTGCCGGCTTCGTCGCCGCGGCTCGACAGCACGACGATCGGCACGGTCTCGTTGCGGGCGCGGATCGCGGCGAGGAGATCCAGTCCCTGCATATCGGGAAGGCCAAGGTCGAGGATGACGAGGTCCGGCTTGCTCTCGAGCAGCGCGAGCGCGGTCTTGCCGTTGGACGCATCGAGGATGTCGTAGCCCTGGGTGCTCAACCCCAGCCTCAGCAATTTGCGGATCGGCGGCTCGTCGTCGACGATCAGAACCTTCAGGGGAGTTGCGGTCACGCGGCGGCCTCCGCGCCCTGCGCCACCGCGACCGGCAGGCGGATCGTGAACGCGGCGCCGCTGCGGTCGGTTCGGTTGGCGGCCTCGACGGTGCCGCGCATCGCCTCGACGAAGCCGCGGGAGATGGCGAGACCCAGTCCGGTCCCAGGCCGGACCCGGTCGCCTTTGTTGGCGCGGTGGAACTTGTCGAAGATGCGGGCGATATCCGCCGGCGGGATGCCGTCGCCTTCATCGAGGATCTTGATCTCGACGAAGCCGTCCGCGCGGCGTCCCTGCACGTATACCGTGGTGCCTTCCGGCGCGAACTTCGCCGCGTTGTCGAGGATGTTGAACAGGGCCTGCTCCAGCAGCACGGCGTCGACGTCGATCGCCGGCAGATCGGGCGCGATGTCGAGCTGCACGCGATGGTGGGAGAGTATCTTGCCGGCGCGCCGCAGCGCGCTGCCGACGATCTCGTCGATGTCGTAAAGGGCGGTGTTGAGCGCGAGCGCGCCGGACTTCGAGCCGCGTCATGTCGAGCAGGTTGGCGATGAAGCGGTTGAGCCGCTCCGATTCATCGATCATGGTGCCTAACAGCTCCGTCTTCTGCGCTTCCGTGAGCGCTCCGGCGAGGTCGCGCAAGGTGCCGGCGGCGCCGAGAATGGCCGCCAGCGGCGTCTTGAGATCGTGGGAGATCGAAGTGAGCAGGGCCGAGCGCAACCGGTCGGTCTCCATGGTGCGTTTCGCCCGGTCGATGTCTTCGACGAGATGGACACGCTCGATCGCGAGCGCGCTCTGGTCGATGAGCGCGTCGAGGAGGCGGCGCTCGTCGGGGGTGAGCAGCGGACCCGGCTTGTCGCTGTCGATCCCGATGATGCCGATCGCGCCGCGTCCGGTGCGCATCGGCAGGAACAGCCGCTTGGCGCCCGGCAAGGTGTCCGAGCCGCGGCCGGCGGTCCGGTCGTTTTCCCAGGCCCATTTCGCCGCCGCAACGTCGGCCTCGCCCAGCATGTCCTCCGGCGGATACCCGGCCTTCACCACGACGGTTGCCTGCTCGGGAAGCAGGATGACCACGCGCACCTTGAGCATCAGCGCGATCTGATAGGTGGTCGCCCACAGCACGTCGTCGAGGGTGCCGATGCCCGCGAGCTTGCGGCTGAATGCGTAGAGCGCGTCGGTCGTGCGCGCCCGCGCCATCGCCGTCGTCGCCTGAACCCGCACCCGTGCCGCCACGTTGGACACCAGGGTCGCCATGACGATGAAGAAGACGAAGGCGGCGATGTTGGTCGGATCGGTGATCGTGAACGTGTAGATCGGCGGCAGAAAGAAGAAGTTATAGCACAGCGAGGCGAGCAGGCTGGCGAACAGGGACGGGTAGAGGCCGAAGCGTACCGCCACGGCGACGATCGCGGTGAGGAACACCAGGTCGACGTTCTCGACGCCCATGTAGGGCTGGATCGCCATGCCCAGCAGCAGCGCGACGCCGACCGCGGCGACGGCGATGGCGTAGGAGCGCCACTGCAGCGGCTCCCGCCGTTCCACCGCGTTCACGCTCTTCCTCGCAATGGGATCGCCGAAGATGCGCTCCCCGGCGATGACATTGACGCTGATATTGCCCGCACGGTGCACGAGATCGTGGACCACGGAGCCGTGGACGATCTCGAACCAGCGCGACCGTCTCGATTTGCCGAGGATGATCTGGGTGACGTTGTTCGCCTGGGCGTAGCCGATGATGTCGTCGGCGATGCGCCGGTCGCCCCCCGGGATGGTGGCGGCTTCGCCGCCGAGCGCCTGGGCGAGCCGCAGCGTATCGGCGATGCGGTCGCGTTCGACCTCCGAGAGGCCGACGCTGCGCGCGGTCTCGACGGCGAGTGCCACGAACGGCGCGTGCAGGCGGTCCGACAGGCGTTTGGCGTAGCGCACGAGCCCGGCGCAGCGCGGGATCCTCGTTGATGCAGACGAGGATGCGCTCGCCGGCGGCCCATGGGCCCGGGATCGCGCGCGCCTGCATCTGGCTAAGGAGCTGCTCGTCGACCCGCTCGGCGGTGCGGCGCAGGGCGAGCTCGCGCAACGCGGTGAGGTTTTCCGGCGAGAAGAAATGCGCGAGCGCGCGTTCGGCCTGATGGGGAACGTAGACCTTGCCCTCGCGCAACCGCTGGATGAGATCATCGGGCGTGATGTCGACGAGCTCGATCGCGTCGGCGCGGTCGAACACGGAATCCGGGACGGTCTCGCGCACCCGGACGCCGGTGATCTGCGCGACCACGTCGTTGAGGCTCTCGATGTGCTGGATGTTCACGGTGGTGTAGACGTCGATGCCGTCGGCGAGGATTTCCTCGACGTCGAGATAGCGCTTGGGGTGCCGGCACCCCGGCGCATTGGTGTGGGCGAGCTCATCGACCAGCACGATCTTCGGCCGCCGCGCGATCACGGCGTCGAGATCCATCTCGTCGATGGTGTGGCCCCGGTACGGCGTCGGCTTGCGCGGTACGACCGTCAGCCCTTCGAGGAGGGCCTCGGTTTCCTTCCGGCCGTGGGTCTCGACGACGCCGATCACCACATCGACCCCGTCCTTGCGCCGCGCGCGCGCCTGCAGGAGCATCTCATAGGTCTTGCCGACGCCCGGGGCGGCGCCGACGAAGATGCGCAGCTTGCCGACGCCCGGCTGCTCGCGCCGTGCCGCCTCCAGGAGGGCATCCGGCGAGGGGCGCTGCTCGAGATCCTGCCGCTGGTCCGCCATCGAGGATCAGCTCGCCTTTCTGTTCCTTCCGCCCTTCGCCTTCGGTGAAGAAGGGAGCCGTTTCAAATGCCCGGGTTCACGGCCGCCGCGGGCCTGGGGACGGACCGTTGCCTCGGCGTGACCCGGTTACTTCGGCCCAACCCCGTCCAGGGCCAGATTGAGCGCCAGCACGTTGACATGAGATTCGCCGAGCAATCCGCCCAGCGGACGCTCGATCAGCCCGCTCACCAACTGCTGGAGACGCTCTTGCGGGAGGCTTCGCGCCTTGGCAACCCGTGGAACCTGGAAGAAAGCCGCTTCCGGCGAAATGTCGGGATCGAGGCCGCTGCCCGAAGTGGTGACGAGGTCGATCGGTACCGCCGCTCCGGGATTCTCCTTCTTCAGCTTCTCCAGATCCGCGCCGACCCGGTCGATCAGCGCCTTGTTGGTCGGCCCGAGATTCGAGCCGCCGGACCCGGCTGCATTGTACGGCTTCGGCACCGTCTTGGTCGAATCCTGCGGGTCGGGGGCGGTGGTCGCCGACGGCCGGCCATGGAAATAGCGGTCGCTGGTGAACTCCTGGCCGATCAGCGCGGACCCAACGATCTTGCCGTCGTGCTCGACCAGGCTCCCCTGCGGCGGCGCCTGGAAACAGCACCCCGGCGATGCCGGTGATCGCCATCGGGTAGGCGAGGCCGGTGATGAGGGTGAGCGCGATCACCAGGACGATGGCCGGACGGATTTCTCGCAACATGGCAGGTCTCCAAAAAAAGTCGCTCTCCGAAAACGTCGCTCAGACGAGGTGCAGGGCGTTGACCACGAGGTCGATCGCCTTGATCCCGACGAACGGGATGACGATGCCGCCGAGCCCGTAGATCAGCAGGTTGCGCTGCAGCAGCGGGCCGGCGCCGATCGGGCGATAGGCGACGCCTTTCAGGGCGAGCGGGATCAGCGCGATGATGATCAGCGCGTTGAAGATGATGGCCGACAGGATCGCGCTCTGCGGCGTCGCCAGCCGCATGATGTTGAGGGCGCCGAGCTGCGGATAGAAGGCGAGGAAGATCGCGGGGATGATGGCGAAGTATTTCGCCACGTCGTTCGCGATCGAGAAGGTGGTCAGCGCGCCGCGGGTCATCAGGAGCTGCTTGCCGATCTCGACGATCTCGATGAGCTTGGTCGGGTTGGAATCGAGATCGACCATGTTGCCGGCCTCGCGTGCGGCCATGGTGCCGGTGTTCATGGCGACGCCGACGTCGGCCTGGGCGAGAGCCGGGGCGTCGTTGGTGCCGTCGCCGCACATGGCGACGAGCTTGCCCTTGGCCTGCTCCTCGCGGATGAGCGCGCAGCTTCTCCTCCGGCGTCGCCTGGGCGAGAAAATCGTCGACGCCCGCCTCCGCCGCGATCGCGGCCGCCGTCATCGGGTTGTCGCCAGTGATCATGACGGTGCGGATGCCCATGCGGCGCAACTCGGCGAAGCGCTCGCGGATGCCGCCCTTGACGATGTCCTTGAGCTGGATGACGCCGAGCATGCGGCCGTCCTTGGCGACCGCGAGCGGGGTGCCGCCGGATTTCGCGATCTCCTCGGCGATCGCCTGCAGTTCTCGCGCCGCTCTCGGCGTTGAACGCAGGCGTCAGCTGCCGCACCGTGCCGCCCGCCATGACGGAGGTTGTCGGCGCCGAGACGTAGCCGAGGATGGCGTCGACCGCGCCCTTGCGCACCCACGAGTTTCCGACCTGCACGCCGCTCATGCGGGTCTGCGCGGTGAACGGAAAGAAAGTCGCCTGCATCTCGGCGAGGTCGCGGCCGCGGATGCCGTACTTCTCCTTGGCGAGCACGACGACCGAGCGACCCTCCGGGGTCTCGTCGGCGAGCGATGCGAGCTGGGCGGCATCCGCGAGCTCCTGCTCGGTCACGCCCGCGCAACGGGCGAAACGCGGTGGCCTGGCGGTTGCCGAGGGTGATGGTGCCGGTCTTGTCGAGCAGCAGCGTATCGACGTCGCCGGCCGCCTCGACCGCGCGTCCCGACATGGCGAGCACGTTGAACCGCACCAGCCGGTCCATGCCGGCGATGCCGATGGCGGAGAGCAGGGCGCCAATGGTGGTCGGGATGAGGGTGACGAACAGCGCGACCAGCACGATCACCGAGACGCTGCCGCCCGCATAGGCGGCGTAGCTCGGGATGCTGGCGGTGGCGAACACGAAGATGATGGTGAGGCCGACCAGGAGGATGTTGAGCGCGATCTCGTTGGGCGTCTTCTGCCGCTCCGCGCCCTCGACCAATCGGATCATGCGATCGATGAAGGTCGACCCGGCCGCAGCGGTGATGCGCACGCGCACCCAGTCGGACAGCACCTGGGTGCCGCCGGTGACGGCCGAGCGGTCGCCGCCGGACTCGCGGATCACCGGCGCCGACTCCCCGGTAATGGCCGCCTCGTTCACCGAGGCGACGCCCTCGATGACCTCGCCGTCGGAGGGGATGATGTCGCCGGCCTCGACCAGAACCACATCGCCGATCTTCAGGCTGGTGCCGGGCACGACGCGGCAGTCGGCGCGATCGCCGCTGCTGCCGAGAAGCTTGGCCTGGGTCTCGGTGCGGGTGCGGCGAAGCGTATCCGCCTGCGCCTTGCCGCGGCCCTCGGCGACCGCCTCGGCGAAGTTCGCGAACAGGACCGTGAACCACAGCCAGAGGATGATCTGCAGCGTGAAAGAGAGGTGTTCGCCGCCGGTCGCAAGATCGTGCACGAAGATGACGGTGGTGAGCGCCGCCACCACCTCGACCACGAACATCACCGGGTTCTTCACCATGAGAACCGGGTTGAGCTTGGCGAATGCGGACACCGCCGCCGGTCCCATGATCTTGGGATCCACCAGCGAGAACGTCTGCATCTGCTTGCGCGGGTTGGAGGTTTCCATCGGAGCGTCTCCGCAGTTCAGAACAGGGTGTTGGCGGTCATGGCGAGCTGCTCGACCACCGGGCCGAGTGCGAGCGCCGGGAAGAAGGTGAGGCCGCCGACGATGAGAATGACGCCGACCACCAGGCCGACGAACAGGCCGCCGGTGGTCGGAAATGTGCCCGACGAGGCGGGAATGGATTTCTTCGCCGCCAGCGAGCCGGCGATCGCCATTGCCGGGACGATCATCCAGAACCGGCCGACCAGCATCGCCGAGGCGAGCGTCAGGTTGTAGAAGAAGTGTCGCGCCGTGAGGCCGGCGAACGCCGAGCCGTTGTTGCCGGCGGCCGAGGTGTAGGCGTAGAGCACCTCGGAGAAGCCGTGCGGGCCGGGATTGTTCATGGACGCCACGGCGGACGGCAGCACGACCGCGACCGCGGTGCCAGCCGAGCATACATCAGCGGCAGGATCAGGATGGCGAGCATCGCCATCTTCACCTCCTTGGCCTCGATCTTCTTGCCGAGATATTCCGGGGTGCGGCCGACCATCAGGCCGGCGACGAAGATCGCGAGGATGACGAACAGCAGCATGCCGTAGAGGCCGGAGCCGACGCCGCCGACGATGATCTCGCCGAGCTGCATGTTGATCAGCGGGAATCATGCCGCCGAGCGCGGTGAAGGAGTCGTGCATGGCGTTGACGGCGCCGCAGGAGGCATCGGTCGTCACCGCCGCGAACAGGGACGAGGCGAGCGATGCCGAAGCGCACCTCCTTGCCTTCCATGTTGCCGCCGGTGAGGCCGAGCGCGTTGAGCACCGGTGGTTGCCCGCCGCCTCGGCCCAGTAGGTGACGACGACGCCGGCCAGGAACAGCACGCCCATGGCGGCGAAGATCGCCCAGCCCTGCCGCTCGTTGCCGACCATGCGGCCGAACACGTTGGTCAGCGCGGCGCCGATGCGCGAAGATCGACACCATCTGCACGAAGTTGGCGAAGCGCGGTCGGATTCTCGAACGGATGGGCGGCGTTGGCGTTGAAGAAGCCGCCGCCGTTGGTGCCGAGCATCTTGATCGCGATCTGGGAGGCGACCGGTCCGACCGCGATGGTCTGCGTCGCGCCTTCCAGCGTCGTCGCTTCCACATAGGGCGCCGAGCGTCTGCGGAATGCCCTGCCACACCAGGAACAGCGCGATAGGGGATGCAGAGCGGGAGCAGGACGTAGAGCGTGCAGCGGGTGACATCGACCCAGAAGTTGCCGACCGTCTTCACCGAGGCCCGCGCGAAGCCGCGGATCAGCGCCATCGCGAGCACGATGCCGGTCGCCGCCGAGAGGAAGTTCTGGTGGGTCAGCCCCAGCATCTGCGAGAGGTAGGACATCGTGCTCTCGCCGCCATAGTTCTGCCAGTTGGTGTTGGTGATGAAGCTCGCCGCGGTGTTGAACGCGAGGTCCTCGCCGACCGCCGACTGGCCCGCCGGATTGAACGGCAGCATCGCCTGCAGGCGCAGCAGCGCGTACAGGATGGCAAAGCCGCCGATATGGAAAAGCAGCATGGCGACGGTGTAGGTGAGCCAATGCTGCTCCCGGCGCGGATCGACGCCGGCCGGCCCAATAGAGCGCCGCCTCGACCGGGCGCAGCACCGGCGACAGCACGGTGCGCTCGCCGTCGAACACGCGGGTCATGTAGCCGCCCAGCGGCCGCACCAGGGCGATGACGACGGCGCAGTAGAGCGCGATTTGTATCCAGCCGATCAAGGTCATGCCTTAACTCCTCGAAAGCCGTATGAGCGGGGGTGAGCAGGCGCGCATGCGGCGCCGACGGCTGCCCGTCGGCCCGTGACGCGCCGCTAGAACCGCTCGGGGCGCACCAGCGCGTAAGTGAGGTAAGCCAGCAGGCCTGCGGTCACGACCGCGGCGAGCGAATAGTCGAACAGCATGGTCGTCTCCTCACAGCCCGTCGCAGACGTAGGCGTAGCCGACCGAGAGCGCGAAGAAGCCGAGCGCGAGCGCGACCATCAGAACGTCGAGCATGGAACTCTCCTCGAGAGTTAAACAGGGCCTTGGCCGAGGCATCTAAAGCCCCGGCGCTCGGCACGCCATGATCCAAGACAAATGGGCCGGCCGTCGGTCGACGGACCGACCATGGCTGGGATCGCTGATCGTGCGATACGCGCTAAGTGGGCTCCAACCGCGTAGGAATTCGAGGGTGGACGCTCGGCATACTTATAAAAATCTCATAGTGATCCGCGGCGAGGAGAGCGTGCCGCAGGCCCAAGGCCCCGCCGATCCCGGCCCATTGCATAAGTGGGCGTGGCTATGCCGGCTTTATGAGAAAGCCCGGTGCAACCTCTCGATTCCCTATGCGGTGATCGGCACATTCACGGTCATTCGTCATCGCGACCCGTTCCGCGGGTTCGCGGATCGACGTAGCAGGAGAACCGACATGCCTACCGATGAGCCTCCCTCGCCCCGGTCCGCCGCGCGGCCGTTCCTGATGGGCCGCAACCACGCCGGCCTCTGGGTCGTGCAGGACCCGAACGGAATGTGGGGCGGCATCTTTGTCGACCGCACGGCCGCGCTCAAGTTCGCGCTGTCGGAGAACGGCCGCCCGCGCGCGGCGATCATGGTCCCGCATCCCTTCGAGCTCGATCTCGCCGCCGCCTCTGCGCCGCGAGCGACCGGCGCGATGCTTCCCGCGCCGGTTCTGCAGGATCGCGCGGCGTAGCGCGCTCCGGCTCGCTTTGCCACGGCCATCAGTGTCGTCGGGCGCCTCTGCTACCTTTCGCTGGGTGCGGGGCAGGGGCCGAAACGAAGGGTCACACTTCCTCACGCCCGAGCGGTCACGCCGCCGCCTGCAGCGCTATCGCTTGAGGGCTTCGAGCTCTGGGAACGGCTTGTAATCGGCGTCGGCGCAGGGGCTCGGAATTCCCTTGGGAAACTGCTCGATCATATGATCGAAGCGCCCGCCGTCGAACAAGGCCACGGCGTCCTTTGCGCCCATGTATTTGCCATCGGTGTTCTTCGCATTGTAGCGCACGCACACGACGTATTGGCTGTGCGCGCCGACGGGTTTCAAGGCCGGCTCGGCAATCGAGGCGTCGCGCACGCCCACGGGATTGTTGAGGTAGGTCTTCATGAAGGCGAGGACCTCGGCGCGGTAATTGGCCGGCAGGACCGCAGCGCGTTCGTCGCGGGCTTCGCGGGCGGAGTCGGTGCCGCAACCGCACAGAGCCCCGGCCACCAACACGGCGGGCATCGCCTTGCAAAGCTTTCGCAACATTCGACGGTCCCGGGACGAGTTTCGCCCTGGCTCATAGCGCAAGCGTTGCGAAGTTTGAAGATGGTGCGGGCGGCTGCCGCCGAAACGCGACGCTGCGCGGGCATGGCAGCACCCGTGGGATCCCCGGCGCGATTCGCGGCGGGGACGGAAAGTCTGCCGAAGTCGAGTGAGGGCCGTGGCCCTCACCTGTTTGCGCTCGTTCGGTTGCGCCGGGCCGTCGGCCGAGATCAGGCGGCGGCGCTGACCTTGGAGTCCGTCGGGACCGAGGAAATCGTCTTCAGGATCTGGGAGGCGATCTGGTAGGGGTCGCCTTGCGAATTCGGCCGGCGGTCTTCCAGATACCCTTTGTAGCCGTTGTTGACGAAGCTGTGCGGCACGCGGATCGACGCGCCGCGGTCGGCGATGCCATAGCTGAACTGGTGGATCGACTGCGTCTCGTGCTTGCCGGTGAGGCGCATGTGATTGTCCGGCCCATAGACCGCGATGTGGTCCTCGCGTGCGTCTTCGAAAGCCTTCATCAGCTTCTCGAAATATTCCTTGCCGCCCTTCTCGCGCATGTAGGCGGTCGAGAAATTGGCGTGCATGCCGGAGCCGTTCCAGTCGGTGTCGCCGAGCGGCTTGCAGTGGAATTCGATGTCGATGCCGTACTTCTCGGTGAGCCGCAGCAGCAGATAGCGCGCCATCCACACTTCGTCGGCGGCCTTCTTCGAGCCTTTGCCGAAGATCTGGAATTCCCATTGGCCCTTCGCCACCTCGGCGTTGATGCCTTCATGGTTGATCCCGGCCGCGAGGCATTCCTCGAGGTGCTCTTCGACGATCTTGCGCGCGACGTCGCCGACATACTTGTAGCCGACGCCGGTGTAGTACGGGCCCTGCGGTGCGGGATAGCCGTGTTCCGGGAAATCCGAGCGGGCGGCCGTCCTTATAGAGGAAATATTCCTGCTCGAAGCCGAACCAGGCGCCGGGATCGTCGAGGATGGTGGCGCGCTTGTTGGACGGGTGCGGCGTCTTGCCGTCCGGCATCATGACTTCGCACATCACCAGCGCGCCATTCATGCGCGCGCTGTCCGGATAGATCGCGACCGGCTTGAGAACGCAGTCCGAGCTCCTGCCTTCGGCCTGCATCGTGGAGCTCCCATCGAAACCCCACAGCGGCAACTGTTCCAGGGACGGGAAGGCATCGAACTCTTTGATCTGCGTCTTGCCGCGCAGGTTGGGCACCGGGGTATACCCATCAAGCCAGATGTACTCGAGCTTGTACTTGGTCATTGCATCCTCTCAATTTGGCAATCGATGAAGGGCAGATTCCCCACCCGGCGCGGCCGCCAAGAACGGTCCTTGGCCACCTGAGCCTGAAGGCGCGGGAAGCATCGAATGTGCCAAGCGGAGCGGTCGCCGCGAGCGCGCGAAAAAACCCCAAGCGCCGCGCGTGGTGCAGCGCACAACCCGCGTGCCGTGCAAATTCGCACGCTCACGACGTGCACATATTGGCGCCATTTGCTGCTTATGTCGTGGACGCGACGCGTAAGTACCGTGCAAATTCTATTTTGGCGCATATCTGACAATTCGATGCGTTGCGCGAAAAGGAGACGACAATGACGACAGAGTTTCTACGCCCGTCGGCGAAGATTTATGATTTCCCGGTCGGAGGGCGCAGATTCCTCGCGACCGCCGGCGACGACCGCCGAACCGCCGTCGAGCCGCGGACACGCGCCGGTTCGGGAGATGCCATCGGCGAAGCCTGGTATCACGAAGCGGCCATCCAGGAAGCGAAACGGACGAAGGAACGCTGAAGTCGCAGCGGGCCTTTGCCTGGGTTCAAAGCCCGGAAGGATGCGCGGCTAATGTCAGGCGCCGAAGATCGACCACCCGAGGCGCTTTGTGAGTTGCTCGAGCGCAATGCGCCCGAGATGGGAATTGCCTGAGGCGTCGAGGCCCGGCGACCACACGGCGATCGAGGCCTTGCCGGGCGCGATTGCCAGGATGCCGCCGCCGACCCCGCTCTTCCCGGGCAGTCCGACCCGGTAGGCGAATTCCCCGGAGCCATCATAGTGGCCGCAGGTCAGCATCACGGCGTTGATGCGCCGCGCGCGTTCGGGGTGGACCACGGCGTAGCCGGTCGAGGGATTGCGGCCGAGATGGGCGAGAAACCGCCCGGCCATCGCCAGTTGCCGGCACGACATCGCGATGGCGCAATGATGGAAATATACGCCGAGCGTATAGTCCACCGGATTGTCGAGCACGCCGAACGATTTCATGTAGTTGGCGAGCGCGGCATTGCGGAAGCCGGTGCGCTTTTCCGAGGCCGCCACGGCCTCGTCGATCGTGATCGCGGTGTCGTCGGCGGTGAACCGCACGAACCGGAGAATCTCTCCCAGCACCTCGCGCGGCTGATGTCCGGACAGGATCACGTCGGTGACCGCGATGGCGCCGGCATTGATGAACGGGTTGCGCGGAATGCCGTGCTCGTATTCGAGCTGGACGACCGAATTGAAGGGGCTGCCGGACGGCTCGCGGCCGACCCGCCGCCACAAGCGGTCGCCGACTTTGCCGAGCGCCAGCGTGAGGGTGAAGACCTTCGAGATGCTCTGGATCGAGAACGACGTATCGCTGTCGCCTGCCGCGGCGACGTGGCCGTCGGCGGTGATCACGGCGAGGCCGAATTGTTTCGGGTCCACTCCGGCGAGCTCGGGAATATAGTTCGCGACCTCGCCGCGGTCGGGCCGCTGCCGCATCTCGTCGGCGATTTCCTTGACGACAATGTCGAGCTCTGCCACGGCTTTCTCGTCTCACCACCGCTTTGATATCCGCGCGTCCCCAGATTCTTCGGGGGATGAGCTGGGTTACGGATTCCATTCCTGCAAAGCAAGGCTGGAGCGATCAACGCCGCATCGCTTACGGGTGAACCAAAACCGCCGCGGGCGCCTGCCTTGCGCGCGAACTCCGGCCGGGGGGTGACTGATATCCACGGCAGGTCGCGGTTCGCCGCCACATCCGGTGGCTGCGCTCGAAGCCGATGCCGTCTGCTGCTAACATCCCGGCGCGAAACGCTGTATGCGGGGTCAGGCTCCGACGTGCAGCCAAATTTCAAGACCAGCCATCCAGGGAGGAAATCATGTCGTTTCGTTTGGCCGCAGCCGCGGCGGTCGCCGCAGCCGTTGCAGCTCCTGGCGCCGCCGGCGCCCAGGTGCTGATGGAGCCCAATCTCTCGGCCAAGATGGCGCTCGCCATCCTCGAAGGGGCGATGGCCGAATGCGGCCCGAAAGTCTCGGTCGCGGTGGTCGATCGCGCGGGCCGGCTGCTGGCTTTCGTCCAGGGCGACGGGGCCGCGCCTCACAATCCCGAGCTCGCCCGCCGCAAAGCCTATACCGCGCGCACCTTCGGTCGCACGTCGATCGAATGGGCGCAGCGCACCGAGAACCAGCTCCAGGGCCAGCGCAGGCTGGCGGAAGTGGTTCCGCTCCAGGGCGGAGTCCCGATCAAGATCGGGGAAGAGACGATCGGCGGGATCGGCCTCAGCGGCGCCGCGCATGGCGGCGCGGAGGAAGAGGCGTGCGGCAAAGCCGGCGTTGCCAAGGTCGCGGATCAGCTCAAGTAGCAGCACGGCCCTCGTGGCGACCGCAGCCGTTCGCTCCGGTCGCCGTCAGCCCATGCGCGCCGCTCCGCCATGTCGCTGGGCAGCGTCGCAAGGTGCGACGCTGCCGGTTCGTTCTGAGGATGCGCGATGGCCTACTGGACGGCCTCGCCGTGGAGGGCGATGTCGAGGCCTTCGCGCTCGACGTCGTTGGAGACCCGCAGTCCGAGGGTCATGTCGATGATCTTGAGGATGATCAGGGAGGCGATGGCGTCGTAGACGATGACGATGCCGAGGCCCTCGAGCTGGTTGACGACCTGCATGCCGTTGCCTTCGAGGAGGCCGGCGGTGCCGCCGTATTCGCTGATGGCGAACACGCCGGTCAAGATCGCCCCGAGAGCGCCGCCGATGCCGTGGACGCCGAAGCAGTCGAGGGCGTCGTCATAGCCGAACATGTGCTTGAGGCCGGTGGCGCCCCAGTAGCAGACGATGCCGGCGAGGGCACCGATCGCGAGTGCGCCGCCGGGTCCGACGAAGCCGGAAGCCGGGGTGATGGCGACGAGGCCGGCGACCGCGCCGGAGCAGATGCCGATCACGGTCGGCTTGCCGCGGAGCGCCCATTCCACGAACATCCAGGAGAGGCCCGCCGCCGCGGTGGCGATCTGGGTGACGGTCATCGCCATGCCCGCCTGCATGCCGGCGGTCACCGCCGAGCCGGCGTTGAAGCCGAACCAGCCGACCCACAGCAGGGAGGCGCCGATGAAGGTCAGCACCATGTTGTGGCCGGGTCCGGTGTCCTTGCGCTTGCCGAGCATGATCGCCGTCATCAGGCCGGCGACGCCGGCGTTGACGTGCACCACGGTGCCGCCGGCGAAGTCCAGCACTTTGACGATGGCGTCGCTGTTGGTCGAGTTCATGAAGCCGTCCGGTCCCCACACCCAATGGGCGATCGGGGCGTAGACGAGGATCGCCCACAGGCCGATGAACCACAGCATCGCCGAGAACTTCATCCGCTCGGCGAAGGCGCCGGCGATGAGCGCCGGGGTGATGATGGCGAAGGTCATCTGGAAGCAGATGTAGACCACCTCGGGAATGGTCGGGGCGAGCGGACTGGGATTGCCGATGCCCTTGGAGATGTCGCTCAGGATGCCCTGCAGGAAGGCGCGGTCGAGGCCTCCTATGAACGGCGTCCCGGCGCGGAACGCCATCGAATAGGTGCAGATCACCCAGATCACGGTGACAAGGCAGGTGATGGCGAAGCTCGTCATCACGGTGTCGCCGACGTTCTTCTTGCGCACCATGCCGCCGTAGAACAGGCCGAGGCCGGGCACCGTCATCATCAGCACCAGCGCCACCGAGGTCATCATCCAGGCGGTGTCGCCGGAATTCGGGGTGCACTTTTCCAGCGTCTTGGCATCGCAGGCCGGCGGCGCTTCCGCAGCCGGTGCTGCCGGCGCCGCGGCCGCCGGAGCCTCAGCCGGCGCCTGGGCATGGCCCGGGGTGGCGGTGAGGAACGGCACGGCGACGAAGACCGCCATGAGTAGCCCGAAGACGAGAGCCGCAAGCCCCCCACGGGTCGAGTTTCTGGTCATTTTGATTGCTCCTGTCCGTAGACGGTTGGTGCGGTCTTAGAGGGCGGTCTCGTCGGTCTCGCCGGTGCGGATGCGCACCGCGTGGTCGAGCGACATCACGAAGATCTTGCCGTCGCCGATCTGCCCGGTCTTCGCCGCGCCGATGATGGCGTCGACGACCGCGTCGACATGGTCCGCCGCCACCGCCACCTCGATCTTGAGCTTGGGCAGGAAGTTCACGGTGTATTCGGCACCGCGGTAGATCTCGGTGTGGCCCTTCTGACGGCCGAAGCCCTTCGCTTCGGTCACCGTGAGCCCGTGCACGCCGGCGCCCGTCAAGGCGTTCCGCACATCGTCGAGCTTGAACGGCTTGATGATGGCCATGACAAATTTCATTGGAGTTGTCCCCCTTCGTCCGCTCCGAGCGCTGAGGAGAGCGGGCATGGTCTGCCGTAATCTACGGCAATCGAGTCCTGCTGCGATGGTACCAGGCCCGGCCTCAATCAAGCCTCGTGCCAAGCCGGACGGTCCGGAACAAACCGCTGTGGGGGAACGGTTTTTAGCCGCCTAAAACTGTTGCGCGATAGTGACAAATATAAAAATAGTCGCCTAGTTGCCTAACAAAATATCGAAGTCATATTTTTTTGGCTTGCCTCTGACCCTCACTCGCTGCCGTAATCGCGTGCAGTGGGGCGGCGCTCTCTGCTGTCGAATACAGCCGATGAGGCGCACCAAGAAGGGGGCGAAGTCATGAGACAATTGTCGTGCGCTGTGATGCTTGCTGTCGGCCTGTCATCCATGTCCGCATGGGCCGCGGACATGAAGCCGCTGACCAAGGCACCGCCTGTGCAGGCTCCCGCAAATCCGTGGGACTTTGCATTCGGCTCGGCGCTCATGTCGGACTACAATTTTCGCGGCATCACCCAGTCGAATCACAAGCCGTCCGTCGCCGCGTATTTCGAGCCGCGCTACAACATCACCGATAGCCTGCAGGCCTATGTCGGCGTCTCCGGCGAGAGCATCGCGTTCCCGAACCGGGCTGCCGCGGAGGTCGATTTCTATGGCGGCATCCGGCCGACTTTCGGCAAGCTCGCGCTCGATTTCGGTTTTTGGGAATACTATTATCCGGGCGGCGAATGCTTCAACGACCTCCAGGTCGGGGGCCCGAGCTGCGCTGCGCAGGGATATTTGCCTAACGGCAACGTAATGAAGGCGGACGTCAGCTTCTGGGAAGTGTACGGCAAAGCCACTTACACCGTGAGCGACAACCTGTCCGTCGGCGGCAGTGCGTTCTACTCGCCTTCCGTGCTCAACTCGGGTGCCGATGGCACGTATATCGCCGCCACCGCCAAGTATACCGTCCCCAATGCGCCTCTACCGGCCGGCGTCGGCGTGTTCATCTCCGCCGACGTGGGTCACTGGTATCTCGGCACGAGCGACTCCTTTTACTGCACGCAGGTCGGCGGCGTTTGCGGCGGCGCCTTCCCGACCGGCATTCCCTATAAGAGCTATACCAACTGGGATGCGGGTCTGGCCTTCACCTACAAGGTTTTCACGCTCGATCTTCGCTACTTCGACACCAACCTGAACAAGGGCGACTGTAACGCCTTCACCAGCGATCACACCGCGACCGGGATCGCCACGACGCCGATCAATCCGTTCCCCGCTCCCGGCTCGAACTGGTGCGGCACCAGCTTCATCGCGAAACTGTCGGTCGACATGACTGCTGCGGCCAACCTCAAATAGCCGCCTCTCCGTGGTGAGGCGGGCAGGGTGCTCGCCTGACGATGCCAAAACGCGTTGCTCGTCATCTCCATCGAGGTGACGAGCAACGCTGTCCGGCCCGATGCCGGGCGTTTCGCATGAGCCTTACGGGAAGCCGCCTCTGCCAGAAACTTCCTTTGTCAGAAGCCACCTCCGCCCGTGCGAATTTGATCACCCGGTCATCCGTCCCGAGTCACGGCTGCTCCATCGCCGCCTTTTGCTTGCCTGCCTCGAAGGCCTTGCCGTATCGCGAAGCCAGACCGGCCGGTGCAACATGACCTCGCCGAGCTGACGACCGAGTCCTCGTGGCCCGGACGGTCGACGTGGTGCTCCCGGCGCCATGGAGACGGGGCACATCGACTTGGGGTCACCCTGATAGTTCCTGCTGGTCCGGGCGGCCAGGATCGATAAAGTGCTGGCCGACCGCGCGCTGCCGCGAAAAGTGATGGGCGCCCCGATCGGTGAGGGAGGCCGCTCCCAGGCACCGGCCGGGAAGTCCGGGCAGGCGCAAGTCGACGTCACGCGTTGGAACGCCGATCGGCACACGGGAACAAGATCTTGGAACTCGCACGGAACGACACATTGGTTGAGCACGGCCGCCGGGTCTTCGGCGAATGCGCGCTTTTTCGCAGCTTGGGGGCGGCCGACAAGAAGGCGCTGTTTGCCGACCTGCAAGTCCAGAAGTTCGCGCCGAACGAAACCATCTTCCTGAAAGGGTCTCCCGGGGACCGCCTGATGGCGGTGCTCGCCGGCCATGTGCGGATCAGCGTCCCATCCGTTGATGGCCAGCCGCTCGTGCTCGCCATTCTCAACGCCGGCGAGGTGTTCGGCGAGGTCGCCATCCTCGACGGCAAGGAGCGCACCACCGACGCTACGGCGCTCAGCGAATGCAGCCTGGCGACCCTGCGCCGAGACGAGATCCTGTCGTTTCTCCAGGCCCATCCGAGCGCATGGCCTGAGATCGTCACCATCCTGTGCGACCGGCTGCGCAAGATGAACGAGCACGTGGCGGAGCTCGCCCTGCCGCAACTGTTCCTCGTCCTCGAGCCGGCGGACATCGAACGGATGCGCCGCTTCGGCGAGGTTCAGCGCTACCGAGCGGGCGAGGCGCTATTTCGGATCGGGGAGGCCGGCCACGGCCTGTTCGTGGTCCTGGAGGGCAAAGTCGACCTTTTGCATCAGGACGAGATGGGCGACCGAAAGCGTTTCATGAGCTGCGGCCCAGGGGCGGTGATCGGAGAAATGGCACAGCTCGCCGATCAGCCGGCGCTGCTGGACGGCACGGCGCAGAGCCCGTCGACGGTCCTCGCGATCCCGCCCGACGGGCTGCGCGCGCTGCTGATCGCCGAGGCCGAGCTGGGCGAGCGCATCATGGACGCGCTGATCCTGCGCCGCGTCGGCATGATCGAGAAGGGAACCGGCGGACCGATCATCATCGGCTCCGCCGAAAGCGGCGATGTGCTGCGGCTCAAGGGCTTTCTGTCGCGCAACGGCCATCCCTACGAGTGGGTCGATGCCGAGACGGATCCGAAGGCGAAGGTGTTGATGGCGCGTTTCTATGTGGATCCGGCCGCGCTCCCCGCCGTGCTGTGCCCCGGTGGCCAGCTTCTGCTCAATCCGAGCGAAGCCGATCTCGCCCGCCAAATCGGATTGGTGGGCCCGATCGATCCCGATCGCGTGTTCGACGTGGCCGTGATCGGCGCCGGGCCGGCCGGGCTCGCGACGACGGTCTATGGCGGGTCCGAGGGGCTCTCGGTGCTGATGCTCGATTGCCGCGCCTTCGGCGGGCAGGCCGGCGCCTCGGCCCGGATCGAGAACTATCTGGGCTTCCCGACCGGCATCACCGGCATGGCGCTGATGGCGCGGGCCTATGGCCAGGCCCACAAATTCGGCGTCAAGACCGCCATCCCGGCCGAAGTGACCGGCCTGCAGGCGGCAGCCGATGGCGGCGAACGTCACCTGCTCATGTCCGACGGTCAGCGCGTCAAAGCGCGCGCGGTGGTGATCGCCAGCGGTGCGCTCTATCGCCGGCTGGAGGTCTCGAACCTCGGCGAATTCGAGGGTGCGAGCGTGCACTACTGGGCCTCGCCGCTCGAAGGGACGCTGTGCTTCAGGCAGGAGGTGGTCCTGGTCGGCGGCGGTAACTCCGCGGGCCAGGCGGTGGTCTACCTCGCCTCCAAGGCCGCCAAGGTCTGGCATCTCGTGCGCGCGCCGTCGCTCGCCGCGGGCATGTCGAGCTACCTCGTCGAGCGCATCGCCGGGCTCCCCAACGTCGAGGTGGTGACGCGCGCCGAGGTCGTCGGCCTCGAGGGCACCGCCGGGATGCTGGAGGCGGTGAGTTGGCGCCAGGGCGAATCAGGGGAAGTGGTGAAACGACCGGTGCGGCACCTCTTCCTCTTCATCGGAGCCGACCCCAACACCCACTGGCTGGAAGGGTCCGGCGTCGCGTTGGATGCCAAGGGCTTCGTCCTCACGGGCAGCGAGGTTGCCGCCGACCGCCGGCCGCTGGAGACCAGCCTGCGCGGCGTCTTCGCCATCGGCGATGTGCGCTCCGGCTCGGTCAAGCGCGTCGCGGCAGCCGTCGGCGAGGGCGCGCAGGTGGTGGCGGCGCTGCATGCGTTTCTGGCAACCCTCAACGGCAGCGTCCCCGCCGCCGCCCGGGATGGCGCGCATGCGGCACTGCCGGTTCCCCAACCGGCGTCATGACCACCGGCTCCGTCGATCGCGACGCCGGCTCACGGACCGGGCCGCCCCGACGCCGCCTCGGCCAGTCGGGTAGGGCGACACCAGCGGCAGCAGGATGGATCACGTGATCCGGCGGCTGCGACTGGGTTCCGGTCTCGTCATGCTCGCTTACGTGACGACCCATTTGCTCAACAGCAGCCTGGGGCTTCTCTCGGTCGAGGCCATGGATCGCGCGCTCGTGCGCATCTACCGTGTGTGGTCGAGTTTGCCCGGGACCGTCCTGCTCTACGGCGCCTTCACGATCCACTACTGCCTCGCGCTGTGGGCGCTGTGGCTGCGGCGTTCGCTGCGGATGCCGGTCGCGGAGGCGGCCCAGCTCATCCTCGGGTTTTCCATTCCGTTCTTTCTCGTCGACCACGTCCTGCAGACGCGGGTCGCCGACTCCTTCTACGGCAGCGACTACGGCTACTACGCGAGGCTGCTGCAAACCTACTTCGTCACCGACCCGCGGCGCGGCGTCCTCCAGCTTCTGGTCCTGGTGATCGCCTGGCTCCATGCGATGATCGGAATGTGGTTCTGGCTGCGCCTCAAGCCTTGGTATCCGCGGTGGCAGCCGCTCCTTTACGCCTGCGCCTTGCTGGTGCCGACCTTTGCGATCCTCGGCGCCTTCGAGGGCGGCCGCGCGGTCGCGGTGCTGGTGAAGGACCCTGCCTGGGTCGCCGAGACGCTACGGGCGCATCCGCGGGCAAGTCCTGCCACGGTGGCGTGGCTCGAGCAGATAGTCGTCTGGGTGCGCCGCGGATTCGTCGTGGCCCTGCTGGCGGTGCTGGTGGCACGGCTGTTGCGTTGGCTCTGGGAGCGCCGCCGCGGCGCCATCCGGCTGACCTATCCGACCGGGCGGGTGGTCGCCATCGGTCACGGCGCCTCGATCCTCGAAGCGAGCCGGTCCGCCGGAATTCCCCATGCCTCGGTGTGCGGCGGCCGCGGCCGCTGTTCGACCTGTCGCGTCCGGGTGTACGGTGCCCGCGACGCCATCCCGCCGCCGGATGCCGAAGAGATGAAAGTGCTGCAGCGGGTCGGCGCGCCGCCCGATGTCCGCCTCGCCTGCCAACTGCGTCCCCAGGGGGATCTGCAGGTGACGCTGCTGCTGCCGGCCACCGCCGGAGCGCCCGACGGATTTCGACGCCCCGGCTACCTTCAGGGGGCCGAGCGCGAGATCGTGGTGTTGTTCGGCGATCTGCGGGCCTTCACCAAGCTTTCCGAAAACAAGCTTCCCTACGATCTCGTGTTCCTCCTCAATCGTTATTTTGCCGAAATGGGCCACGCGGTCGAGGCGGCGGGCGGGCGTATCGACAAATTCATCGGCGACGGGGTGATGGCGCTGTTCGGGCTCGACAGCGGCGTCGAAGCGGGCTGCCGCGAAGCGCTCGTCGCAGCGCGGATCATGTCCGAGCGACTGGACACGCTCAACCGCACGCTGATCCACGACATCTCCGAGCCGCTGCGGATCGGAATCGGGATCCACACCGGACCGGCGATCGTCGGCGAGATGGGCTATGGAACCGCCGTCTCGGTGACCGCGGTCGGCGACTGCGTCAATACGGCGAGCCGGATGGAGGCCCTGACCAAGACGTATGCCTGCGAACTGGTCATCTCCGACGCGGTGGCGTCCCGCGCGGGCATCAATCTCGGCGGCATCCCGCATCACGACATCGAGGTCCGCGGCCGGGTGGAGCGGCTGATGGTGCATACGTTCCAGAGCGCCCGCGATCTCCCCGCTTGATCAGGCGGGAGCGCGGAATCACGCGGGAGCGCGGAGCGGCGCACGCGAAGCCGTCTGGTCGCACAAGCCACACCGGCTGCAGCGACGGAAAAGGGGCGGCGGCAGTGGCGCCGCCCCTCATGCGAAGCGACCTCGCATCCGCCGCCACCGGCATGAGGGACGGTCCACCGTTCTTCCGCGCTCACTTCGGCCGTGCTTCGACCTCGTCCTACTCGACGGCAGCGGGCATTCTGGCGACCGACAGCAGGGGTTGCGCGACCTGGTCGAGCAGCTGTCCCGCGTTTTGCTCTTCTCCGAGCGACGTCGTCAGGAGTTGCACGATCGCGGGCTGGCGCATTTGCACGGCAAGGTGCCGCGCCGTCGTGTATGCCGCGATCTCATAGTGCTCGACCCGTTGAGCCGCGCCGATCAGGGCGAGATCGGCGGGTGCGTCCTGTTTCTCCTTGCCCTCCTGCATGGTTTCTTCGCCCTCCTCGACGAGGCCGGCCATGCCCTTGCAAGGTTTAGCGCGCGCGGCAACGCCCAGCAGGCGAAGGCATTCGTTCAACCGTTCGACTTGCCCCTCGGTCTCGGCGAGATGGATTTCGAACAGGCGCGAGAGCTGCGAAGACCGGGCAGACTTCGCCATCTTCGGGAGCGCCTTCGTCAGCTGCTTTTCAGCATGCAGAATGTCGCGCAACTGATCGACCAACAGCTCCTTTATCGCGTCGTCGCCCGTGCCCGAGCTTTCAGCGTACATCGCAGCGGATGACTCCTGTCCCTCGCCCGACGATCCGGTCACGTCGGCGATGGCCGGAGATTCGACGAACTCCCACTCTCCACCCTCGTTCCAAGGCCCCCGTGTATCGACCTCGCCATGGTCGCCTTGGCCGGTGGAATCGTTGAAGAACTGATCGACGAGCTTGGGCGTGGGCGCGATGCGGCCGATGCTGAACGGTGGCTTGCCCATGCTTTCGAGCGCGAGCGTGAAGGCGCGCATGTGCGTGATTTCGCGTGTCATGAGGAATTGCAGCGCATCTTTCGTGCCGACGTCGCGGCAGAAATTTATCAGCCGCTCGTAGACGATCTTGGCGCGGGCTTCCGCGGCGATATTGCTGCGAAGATCCACATCGAGCTCGCCGGTGATCTTGAGATAGTCCGCCGTCCAAGCATTGCCCTGGGAATTGAACAAACTCACGCCACCGCCGCCGGCGATGGCAATCAACGGGTCCGCCTCCGCGGCCTCGCGAACCGATTTCAGAGGCTTCAGATGCATGCGGGCCAAGGTCCCGACGATTTCGAGGTGACTGAGCTCTTCGGTTCCGATGTCCATCAACAAGTCCTTGCGAGCGGCGTCTTCGCAATTCAGGCCCTGGATGGAATATTGCATCGCAGCCGCGAGTTCGCCGTTGGCGCCGCCGAACTGCTCCAAAAGCATGTTTCCGAAGCGCGGATCGGGTTCATCGACGCGAACGGTGTACATGAGTTTCTTGACGTGATGGTACATTGAGGACTTCTTTCATGGAGCGAGAGAGCCTCCAGGGTCCGCCCGCCCCGGCGGAACTGGTTCCACAGACGAGCCGCCCTGTCCGGCGTCATACCAACGCGACCCTCGTACTTGCGTTCGACCTAAAGTCCTGAAATTTCGGGATCTTGAAATTGCGAGCCCGGTTCTCCCCGGCCGCGCGATCGGCGCCGACGGGTGCTCAATGCTCCCCACAATCTGTCCAGATCGTAGCGTGCGCTGCCGGCCGGCCCCGCCGTTGACGGATTTCGCTCAATCGGCCGGGCTGAAAGATCGATCGACTTGGAGTCGCTGCGCGCGCCCTTGGCCGTTAGGCTTCCACCGGGATCACGTCGACGGCGGTGTTCAGCTGCTGCTGGCCGGAGCCCAGCATGACGCCGCCGATCGGCGCGGCGTCGGCATAGTCGCGGCCGATGGCGAGCACCACGTGGTCGTCGCTGGCGATCAGCGCATTGGTCGGATCGAGCCCCCACCAGCCGGCGCTGCCGCACCACACCATCACCCAGGCATGCATGGCGTCGGCGCCTTCGAGGCGTGCCGCACCGGAGCGCGGCACGGTGCGCAGGTAGCCGCTGACATAGGCGGTCGGCAGTCCGAGCCCGCGCAAGCCGGAGATCATGATGTGGGCGAAGTCCTGGCACACCCCGCGCCGCAGCGCGAACGACATCGAAGGCGCCGTCGTCACCGTGGTGGCGCCGAGTTCGTAGGTGAAGTCGTGCTTGATGCGCCGCATCACCTCGGCGGCGCCCGCGAGGATCGGACGTCCCGGCGGGAAGCTCTGCTGCACGTAGTCGCGGATTTCCGGATCGAGCGACACCAGTCGGCTCGGATAGATGAAGTGCACCGGCGAATGCGGCCCGAGGTCGTTGCTTGCGATCGTCTCGGCCCGCACCGTCTCCCACGGCGAGGTGGCGTCGAAGTCGGCGACGCCGATGGCGTCCACGGTGATGCGGGCGGCGAGCTTCACGACCAGCGTGTTGTGAGGGGCGTCGATCTCGATCACGGTCGTGCGGTTCTGGAAGAAGTCGCGTCCTTCGCGACGCCGCACCGGCACCGGCTCGATGTCGAGCGCCGCGGCGGTCACGCGTTGGCGTTCCCGCGCGATCGGGACCAGCCGCAGGACGTGCTGGGCATAGGCGGCCGGGTAGGCGTAGGCGTAGGTGGTGGTCTGGCGCACGTCGTAGATCATGCCGGCGCGTCCCCGAGAATTTCCCCCGTCTCGGCCTGGCGGAAATAGGCCTCCGAAATCGTCTCGGAGAGTTTCATCAGCGCCAATTCCGTCGCGAGGATGAGATCGGTCAGGTCGGAACCGGCGTCTGCCGTGCGCAGGGCGGTGCCCACCGCCATGGCGAGCTGGCGCGGCGCCGACAGGCGGCCGTCGGCGCGCCGGTGCGGCAGCACTTCGAGGTGAGCTTCGATCTGGTCGAGCTGAAAGGCGACCGAGCGCGGATTGCTGGGATCGAGCAGCGTCAGGTCGATCACCGGCGCCCGCGCCGCGACCATCACGTAGCGCTGGCGATAGGTGATTCGGCTGTCGCACAGCTCGAGCAGGGTGTCGAGCCCGCGCTCGAGCTTGTTGCCGAACTGGCGGATGAAGCGGCATGTCGTGACCGCGCGTTCGATGCGCCGACCGAGCTCGAGGAAGCGCCAGCCGCCGAGCCGCGTCATGTTTTCCTGCTCGTATCCGGAGAACGAGGCCAGGATGCGCAGCGTCGCCTCGACCCGCTCCGCCATGGCGGCTTCGGACGCGCCGTCGCCCAGCGGCGTCTCGCAGGTGGCGACGAGCCGCGTCAGGGTCTGCCAGGCATCGGGCGACAGGCGGTCGCGGATCACCGATCCGGTGCCGCGCGCCGCCTGCGCGAGGGAGGGCAGCGAACTGGGCGCGTCGCCGTCGGTGAGCGCGGCGCGGGCAATCTGGACCGGACGCTTGGCGGGCAGGTCTTCCGGCACGGCGTCCCATGCGACGATGAGCGCGGCGATGGCGTAGATGATGTCGCCCGAGGGATCGCTCTCCGCCATCCGGTTGAGCAGGGCACGCACCACCCGGAGCGTCGCTTCGGTGCGCTCGACGTAGCGGCCGAGCCAGAACAGGTTGTCGGCGGCGCGGCTCGGCAGGATGCCGGTGGCTCGCTTGATGGTGACGCGGTCGGGGCTCGGCAGCAGCGTCGTCTCGACCATCGGGCCGGAAGCGGAGATCCAGGCGTCGGCGGTGAGCGCACCGTGCTGCAGGCTGATCGCGGAGGCGTCCTCGTGGGCGCCGATGCGCACGAAGCCGCCGGGCATGACGTTCCAGCCGTCGCCCTGCCGGCTCAAGAAGACCCGCAGAATGAACGGCCGCGGCGTCAGCCGGCCATCCTGCCACACCGGCATGGTGGAAAGGCGCACCGCTTCCTGCAGCACCACGTCGACGCCGCGATGGGTGATGGACTGCTCGATTCGTGCGCGAAGCGACGGCTCGAGATCGCGGCCGCGCATGCCGTCGCCGAGAGTTTCGCTCGGCAGGTCGCCGCTGAAGGCGGACGCGACCACCATGTCGTCGAGCCGGTCGCGCATGTCGGCCCGCAGCCCGGGGTCGCCGAGCCACCAGGTCGCGATGTTGGGCATGGCGAGATCGTGGCCGTGGATGGCGCCGGCCAGCGCCGGCAGGAACGCGAGCATCCCGCGCGCTTCCGCGACCCCGGCGCCAAGACCGTTGGCCAGTACGATCCGGCCCTCGCGCACCGCCTGCACCAGCCCGGGGACGCCGAGTCGGGAGCGCGAGTTGAGCTCGAGCGGATCGCAGAAGTCGGCATCGAGGCGGCGCAGCAGCACCTCGGTGCGCTTGAGGCCGGACACCGTGCGGATGAAGACGCCGTTGTCGCGCGCCGACAGGTCCGCGCCTTCGACGAGGAGGAAGCCGAGATAGCGCGCCAGGTAGGCGTGCTCGAAATAGGTCTCGTTCATCGGCCCGGGGGTCAGCACGCAGACCCGGGAATCCTCTTGCCGGTTGAGGCTCATGAGCTCGGTCTGCAGGGCCTGGAAGAACGGCGCGTGACGGCGCACCCGCAGGCTGCGGTAGATGTCGGGAATGCCGTGCGAGACGGCGAGGCGGTTTTCCAGCGCATAGCCGGCCCCGGACGGCGCCTGGGTGCGGTCGCGCAGCACCCACCACCGGCCGTCGGCGCCGCGGGCGATGTCGACCGCGTAGAAGCGCAGATGCGCGCCGCCGGGGGGCGGCACGTTGGCGAGCGGCCGCATGAAATCCGGGCAGCCGGCGACGAAAGCGGCCGGCAGGCGGCCAGCGCGGACCAGCGCGGTCGGCCCGTAGATGTCGGCGACGACCGCCTCCACGAGGTTGGCGCGCTCGACCAGCCCCGCCTGCAAGCGCTCCCACTCGCCGCCCTCGATCATCAGCGGGACATGGGAGAGCGGCCAGGCCCGGTCGGCGCTCTCCTTGTCCTCGTAGACCCGATAGAACACCCCGGATTCGCGCAGGTAGCGGTCGCTCGCCGCGAATCGCCGCGACAGCTCCTCGCGGCCGAGGCCGGCCAGTCCGGAAAGCAGCTCGAGCCAGTGCGCCCGCACCGTCCCGTCCGCCGACATCATCTCGTCGTAGACGCCCGCCAAAGGTCGGTAGTCGGCCAGCAATTGGGCGACCGGATCGGAACGCTCACGGCTCGGCTCGAATCGGGCGGACATGGGCAAACACTAGTCGGTTCGGGCGTGTCCATCCATGCGGCGAATACCGCAGAGACGGGCTGTGGATTGACCGTTCATCGGAACGACGGCTTGCGGCGCAGGTCGAGGGTCGCGGGAAACTCCATCGAGTATTCCGGCTCCGGGATGGTGGCGACGAATCCTGGCGTGTGGCCGTGATCGACGAAGCGGGCGCGGCGGCGCGCCTCGGCCTCGTAGGAGTTCACCGGGAAGGTCTCGTAATTGCGGCCCCCCGGATGGGCGACATGATAGACGCAGCCGCCGAGCGAGCGGTGGCTCCAGCGGTCGAGAATGTCGAACGTGAGCGGCGCGTGCACCTCGATCGTGGGATGCAGCGCCGACGGCAGCGCCCAGGCCTTGAAACGCACGCCGGCGACGAACTCGCCGGACCGTCCGGTGGCGATGAGCGGCAGGGCGCGGCCGTTGCACGACACCACGTGGCGCTCCGGGTTGAAGCCCTCCACCTTGATCTGGAGCCGTTCCACCGAGGAGTCGACGAAGCGGACGGTGCCGCCCGCCGTTCCCTCCTCTCCCATGACGTGCCACGGCTCCAGCGCGTGACGCAGTTCGAGCCGCACGCCGCCATGGTCGATCTCGCCGTAGAGCGGGAAGCGGAACTGCCGCTGGGCGTCGAACCATTGCGGATCGAAGCGGTAGCCTTCGCGAGCGAGGTCGTCGAGCACGTCGACGAAGTCCTGCCAGACGAAGTGCTCCAGCATGAAGCGGTCGTGCAGCGCGGTGCCCCATCGCACCAGCGAGCCGCCGAGCGGCGCGCGCCAGAACCACGCGAGGAGGGCGCGCAGCAGCAATTGCTGGGCGAGGCTCATGCGGGCATCGGGCGGCATCTCGAACGAACGAAACTCGACCAGGCCGAGGCGGCCGGTCGGTCCGTCCGGCGAGTACAGCTTGTCGATGCAGATCTCGGCGCGATGGGTGTTGCCGGTGACGTCGATCAGGAGGTTGCGGAACAAGCGGTCGACCAGCCACGGCCGCGGCGCCTCGCCGCCCGGCTCCGGTACCAGCGCGAGCGCGATCTCGGCTTCGTGCAGCAGGTCCTGGCGGGCCTCGTCGATGCGCGGGGCCTGGCTGGTCGGGCCGATGAATAACCCGGAAAACAGGTAGGAGAGCGAGGGTCGGCGCTGCCAATACAGCACGATGCTCTTGAGGAGATCCGGACGGCGCAGGAACGGGCTGTCCGCCGGCGTCGCGCCGCCGAGCACGACGTGATTGCCGCCGCCGGTCCCGGTATGGCGGCCGTCGACCATGAATTTGTCGGTGCCGAGCCTGGTGAGGCGGGCCTCCTCGTAGACCCCGCGGGTGACGTCCACCGCATCGCCCCAATTCGCCGACGGGTGGATGTTGACCTCGATCACGCCGGGATCGGGCGTCACCTTGATGACGTTGATGCGGGGATCGTGGGGCGGCCCGTATCCTTCGAGGTGGATCGGCGTCCCGAGTTCGGCGGCGGTCGCTTCGATCGCCGCGAGGAGCTCGAGATAGTCCTCGAGATGTTCAACCGGGGGCACGAACACCGACAAACGACCATCGCGGGGCTCGATGGCGAGCGCGGTGCGGACCGGCGTGCCGTCGGCGCCGTCCTCGCCCGGCGCGACGTTGACGCTCGTGGAGATCTCCTGGGCGGGAACGGCGGTCTCGGTGAAACGCCGGACCGAGCGCTGGAACAGGATGTCGGGATGCGGCAGCGCGCCATGCGCGATGAACGGATCGGCCGGCCCGGTATAAGCGCGCTCCGACGGCGGCACATGCGGCAGGGATTCCAGCGGCAGGCGGAATCCGATCGGCGAATCGCCGGGGATGAGGAACAGCCGGCCGCGCCGCAGCTTCCAGACTTCGCTCAGCCAGTTCGACCGCGCCGGCGCATTCGCCGGCTGGACCGGCAGCACGTAGCCGGTCGGGGCGGTGACGCGGCGCTCGAGCGCGCGCATGACCCGTGCCCGTTCCGCGGGGTCGTCGATCTTGGGATCGCTGGGGTCGAAGTCGGCAGGAAGCTCGCCCTCTTTGACCATCCGCTGGACCGGATCTTCGAAGGCGGGGACGAGATGGCCCGGTCCGATGCCGAGATGCGCGGCGACGCCCTCGCCGAATTGCCTGGCGACATCGGTGCTGGGCGCGAAGTCCACGCCCTCGGAGGCGATGAGGCGGTCGTCGCGCCACAGCGGAAGACCGTCCTTGCGCCAGAACAGCGCGAAGGCCCAGCGCGGCAGCGGCTCGCCCGGATACCACTTGCCCTGGCTATAGTGCAGCAAGCCTCCCGGCGCGAACCGCTCGCGCAGCCGCCGGATCAGTTCGTCGGCGCGGACCCGCTTGGTGGGCCCGAGCGCATCGGTGTTCCACTCGGCCGACTGGTAGTCGTCGATCGAAACGAAGGTCGGCTCGCCGCCCATGGTGAGGCGCACGTCCTGTGCGGTGAGGTCGGCGTCGACCGTGTTGCCGAGCGCGTCGAGCGCCGACCACGCGTCGTCGGAAAACGGAAAGGTGACCCGCGGCTTCTCGGCGATGCGGGTGACCCGCATCTCGAAGGAAAAATCATCCGCAGGGGCATCGACGGCGCCGGTGATCGGCGCCGCCGAACGGTAGTGCGGGGTCGCCGCCACCGGCAGGTGGCCTTCGCCGCACAGCAGGCCCGAGGTCGGATCGAGCCCGACCCACCCGGCGCCGGGAATGTAGGCCTCGGTCCAGGCGTGGAGGTCGGTGAAGTCCTCGGTCGCGCCGGCCGGGCCGTCCAGCGGCTTGAGGTCGGGCTTGAGCTGAATGAGATAGCCCGACACGAACCGCGCGGGGATTCCGAGCTGCCGCAGAATCTGCACCAGCAGCCAGGCGCTGTCGCGACATGATCCCGAGCCGATCCGCAACGTCTCCTCGGGCGTCTGCACGCCCGGCTCCATGCGGGTGACGTAGCGGACCACCTTCTGGAGATTTTGGTTGAGCCCGACGAGGTAATCGACGGTGTTGGTCGACACCTGCGACACCGAATTTACGAAATTCAGGAGCAGCGGGCCCGGCGGCTCGGCCTCCAGGAAGGCGGCGAGGTCGGCGCGCAGGGCTTCCGGATAGGCGAACGGGAATTTGTCCGCGTAGGGCTCGACGAAGAAGTCGAACGGATTGATCACCTGCATGTCGGCGATGAAGTCGACCGCGAACGAAAACTCGGTGGTTTTCTCCGGAAACACGTAACGGGCGAGCCAGTTGCCGTGCGGGTCCTGCTGCCAGTTCACGAAGTGGTTGGCCGGCATCACCTTGAGCGAATAGCTCTTGATCACCGTGCGGCTGTGAGGAGCCGGACGCAGCCGTATGATCTGCGGTCCGAGCGTGGCCGGCCGCTCGTAATGGTAGCTCGTGACGTGATGGAGACCGACGAGGAACGACATCGATTGTCCTGGGATCGCCGAGCCGGCTGCGACAGCACGACGGCGCGGCCTTGGGGTCGGGGAGGTGGCCCGTACACGGGCCATGCAAGTCACGGGCCCAGGGCGTGGGTCCGGGGAGGGGAATGAGTAGCCTGACGCGGGCCAATGATGTGCACAAATATTGTGCAACTGCGACCGATACCGCATGGATCGGTATCATCAGGCGCACGTGCGGGCCGCGTGCCGGTCAGCCGAGCATCACCACCGCGGCGATGGCGAGCAGGAGCGCAGGCGGCATCACCAGAAATCCGAGCTTGAGAAACGGGCCCGCCCCCACGTGGTGGCCCTCGCGGCGTAGAGCCGTAAGCCACAGGATGGTCGCGAGCGAGCCGGTGACCGACAGGTTCGGCCCGAGGTCGACGCCGATCAGGATGGCGCGGGTCACCTTTTCCGGCACATCGGCACCCTGCACGGCGCTCCCCGCGATCAGTCCCACCGGGAGATTGTTCATCAGGTTGCTGGCGACGGCGACCGCGACGCCGACGCCTGAGGCCGTGACGGTGGCGGAGCGTTCCGCCTGCTCGCGCAGGATCGTGCTGAGCCCCGCGATCACTCCGGTCCTGTCGAGCGCCTCCACGAGGACGAACAACCCGGCGACGAGGGGCAGTACGCCCCAGGAAATGTCCTTCACGATGATCCACGGCCCCTTGCGGTCACGGATAAGAACCACCGCCGCGGTCAGGAATCCCGCGATTGCGGTGGGCAGACCGAGTTGCAGGTCGAACGCCGAGGAGGCGAGGAGCACGGCCGCGGTGGCGACGATTCCGGCCGCCGCCACCTTGCCCCCGGCCGACAGCTTCGGCACCGGGAGGTGGTCGACGATCTTCTGGTTCAGCGCGTTCCGCTGCGTCCATCGCAGCACCACATAGGTTGCGCCGATCGCCAGCGCCGACGGCAAGAGGTAGGCCGGAAGCCACTGCAGCAGCGGCGGCATATGGTTGCCGTAGATCACGAGGTTCGCCGGGTTCGAGATCGGAAGCACGAACGACGCGGCGTTGGCGATGAAGGCGCAGATCAGCAGATAGGGCAGCGGATCCTCCGCCTTGGCGGCGCGGACGGCGGCAGCGACAGCCGGGGTGAGCACCACCGCCGTCGCGTCGTTCGACAAAAACACCGTCACGACGGTACCGACCGCATAGACGAGGAAAAACAGGCGGCGCGGGGAGCCGTCGGCGCGACGGGTGGCGAGGGCGGCCAGCCAGTCGAACAAGCCCTCGCTGCGCGCGATTTCGGCGAGCAGCATCATGCCGAACAGGAACAGGTAGACGTCGCTGCCCCTGGCGACCCCGGTGAGCGCATCGGCCGGCGCCAGCAGTCCGGACACCACGAGCGCGAGAGCCCCGGCCAGCGCCCAGACGGCTTCGGGAAGCCGGAACGGACGCAGGATCACGCCCGCCGTCGCAACGGCCGCGATCAGCCAGATCATCACGGAAGGAGACATGGGCATCCATTGAAGCGGCGGAAGAAGGAACCGACCCGGCGGCGGAGCCGAAACCGCCGATCGCGCGTCGCGGTTCCCCACGGGGGGCGCAAATGGCCAGCTTCACAGGGCAGGGTCAATCGCCCGCCTTCCGGCCGGCGTTCGCGGATGGCAAATTCTGGTGCAAATGGTGAGAGTTGATTGCGTTCCCACAGGCGGCGCGAGCGCGATGCGCGCAAGCGCCGCGCCGACGCCGCCCCGCCGGGCACGAGGATTGCTACGGCTGCGCCATCAACAGGGGCGGCTTGCATTCTCTGGCGTTCGCCGCAACCTTGCCCAAACACTCCGGGAGAAAGCCATGACCCTCTTGACCGCCACCACCCGCCGCTTCGTGCTTGCGGTCGGGGCTGCCGTGCTCACCGTCGGCCTGTCCGGCGCCGCCGACGCCCAGACCAAGCTCAAGATGGTGCTGAACTGGAAATACCAGGGTCCGCAGGGCTTCTTCTTCGTCGCGCAGGACAAGGGCTATTTCAAAGCCGAAGGCCTTGACGTCACCATCGACCAGGGCGACGGCTCGGCGACGCCGATCCCGAAGGTGGCGAGCGGCACCTACGACGTCGGTTTCGGCGATATCAACGCGCTCATCGATTTCGCGGCGAAGCGCCCCGAGGAGGCGCCGATCGCGGTCTATGTGATGTTCAACCGCCCGCCCTTCACGGTGGCGGTGAAGGCGGACAGCCCCATCAAGACGCCGAAGGATTTCGAGGGCCGCACGCTCGGCGGTGCCGCCAATGACGGCGCCCTCAAGCTGTTTCCGGCCCTGTGCAAGAGCGCCAAGATCGACTGCGGCAAGGTCAAGATCACCAACATGCAGCCCAACCTGCGCGAGCAGATGCTGATGCAGGGCCAGGTCGACGGCGTGTTCGGCTATGTCAACACCATCCGCTTCAGCGCCAAGCTGATCGGGGTCGATCCCGACAAGCAGATCCGCTTCATCAATTACGGCGACTACGGCATGGACCTCTATTCCAACGCCATCATCGTCTCCAAGAAGCTCGTCAAGGAGAGGCCCGAGGTGGTGCGGGGTTTCGTGCGCGCCCTCAACAAGGCGGTGATCGATTCGCTCAAGGACCCGAAGATGGCGGTCAACACCGTGATCAAGCGCGAGCCGCTGATCAAGTTCGACGTCGAGCTCGAGCGCATGGAAGCCACCCTCAAGGACGAGATGAACCACCCCGAGATCGCCAGGATCGGGCTCGGCAACGTGGATGAGGCGCGGCTGCAGCGCTCGATCGACATCCTGGTCGAGGCGAACGCGCTGCCGCGCACGCCCAAGGTCGACGAGATCTTCACTCCCGCGTTTCTGCCGCCGGCAGCCGACTTGCCGAAGACGCTGTTCTGATCCGGCGATGGATCTGGCTCTGCGTGGCCGCACCGCGCTGATCACCGGGCCGGCCAAGGGAATGGGCGCGGCCGTCTCCATGGCATTTGCCGCCGAGGGGTGCCTGATGGCGCTCGCCGGCCGGGACACTGCCGCCATCGAGCCGGTGGCGGCGGAGATTCGCGCCGCCGGCGGCAAGGCGATCGTCGTGGCTTGCGACGTCACCGACACCGGCCGGTGCGAGGCCGCCGTGGCGGCGGCGATCGCGGCCCATGGGCGGCTCGATATTCTCGTCAATGTCGCCGGCGGGTCGGGCCCGATCGGCAAGACCGGCGTCGAGACCACGGCGGCCGAATTTCGCGAGTATCGTCGACCTCAACATGACCGGGTGCTTCAACACCATGCGGGCGGCGCTGCCGGCGATGATGGCGCAGCGCTACGGCAAGATCGTCAATGTCGGGGGCACCTTCGGGCTGCGCGGACGGGCCGGGCGGCTCGGCTATTCGGCCTCAAAATGGGGGCTACGCGGCATCACCAAGAGCTTCGCGCTCGAGGCGGGTCCGTACAACGTCAACGTCAATTATGTCGCTCCCGGCATGGTCGACGGGCCGCGGTTTCGCGACAAGGTGTGCGCCGACATGGCGCGGCGGCTCGGCATCAGCGTCGCGGAGGCGGCGGAGCGGCACGCGGCCGACTACGCGCTCAAGCGCGTTTCCATCGATCGAGGATGTCGCCAATGCCTGCCTGTTCCTGGCGAGCGACGTCTCGCGCCAGATCACCGGCGTCGATCTTCCGGTCGACGGCGGCTGGGCCATGTTGTGAGGGCTGACATGAGCGTGACTGCCGATCTCGTGATCCGCAACGGCACCGTGGTGTCGCCCGACTCGGCGATCGCGGCGAGCGTCGCCATCAAGGACGGCGTGGTGCTCGCCGTCGGGGCCGACGCGGCGATGCCGGAGGCGAAGGAGACCCTCGATGCCACGGGCCTGCACGTGCTGCCCGGCGCCATCGACGTCCATGTCCACTTTCGCGATCCCGGCTATCCCCACAAGGAGGACTTCGGCACCGGCACCGCGGGCGCGGCGTTCGGCGGCGTCACCACTGTGTTCGACATGCCCAACACCGTGCCGCCGACCGGCACCGCCGAGGTGCTGGCGGAAAAGCACGCGATCGCCGCAGCCGCGGCCCATGTCGATTTCGGTCTCTACGGCCTGCTCGGCGAGGACACCATCGCCCACGTGCCGGACCTCGTCGCCGGCGGTGTGATCGGCTTCAAGCTCTACATGGGCAACACCTTCGGCAACATTCCCTCGCCTTCGACGGGGGCGATGCTGGAAGCCTTCGAGGTCGTCGCCGCGACCGGCAAGCGCATCTCGCTCCACGCCGAGACCGCCTCCATCATGGCCCGGCGCGAGGCCCGCATGGCGGCGGCGGGACGGCTCGATCCGCTCGCCCATCTCGCGGCGCGGCCCGCGGTGGTCGCCGTCGAGGCCGTGAGCCGCGCCGCCATTCTCGCCGAATGGACCGGCGCGCGCATCCACATCCTGCACATCTCATCGGCCGAGGAGCTCCGCCCGCTCGCCGAAGCCAAGGCCCGCGGCGTCGACATCACCGGCGAGACCTGCCCGCAATATCTGATGCTGTCGAGCGACGACTATGCGGCGCTGGGCGGCGTGATCCGGGTCAATCCGCCGGTGCGCGAGGCGCGCAACCAGGCGCCGCTGTGGCGCGCGCTCGCCGACGGCACCATCGACATGATCGCCACCGACCATGCGCCGCATGCGCCCGAGGAGAAGACCCGCAACGACATCTGGTCGGTCGATTGCGGCTTTCCCGGCGTCGAGACGCAGATGCCGCTGATGCTCACCGAGGTGGCGAATGGCCGCTATTCGATCTGCGACTATGTGCGCTGGAGTGCGGCCAATCCCGCCAAGGTGTGGGGGCTCTATCCGCGCAAGGGCGTCATCCTGCCGGGCGCCGACGCCGATATCGCGGTCGTCGATCTCGCGAGGCCATGGACCATCGACGACGCCAGGATGCAGTCGCGGGCGAAGATCTCGCCGTGGCATGGCCGGCCGGTGAAGGGCCTGCCGCTCCACACCCTGGTGCGTGGTCGCTTCGTCATGCGCAATCGCGCGCTGATGGCCGACGCGCGGGGGTGGGGGCGTTCGGTCCATGCGGTCCAGCACATGCCACCTCCCGCGATCCGCCATGCCGACGAGACGACGGCCGCTATCGTGCGGACGCAACGGGACAGCGCCGCATGAGCACGCCCGCGGAGACCTATGACGACGCCTTCGTCGAGTTGGAACAGGCCACCGTCACCTATGGCGGCGGGGAGCGCGCGGTCAAAGCGCTCGCTGAGACGAGCCTGCGTCTGGGCACCGGCGACTTCGTCGCGCTGGTGGGACCGTCCGGGTGCGGCAAGTCGACCATCCTCAAGCTCGTGAGCGGGCTCATCCGCGCTTCCACCGGTCACGTCTTCGTCGCCGGCCGCGAGGTCGGGGCGACGCCGGTGCGGGTCGGCATGGCGTTCCAGAATCCGACCCTGCTGCCGTGGATGACGATCCGCGACAACGTCATGCTGCCGCTCAAGATCGTGCCGCCGTTCCGCGGCGAATACCGCGCCAAGCGCAACGGCGAGTTTCGCGACCGCGCCGAGGCGCTTGCTCGCCCAGGTCGGCCTCGCCGGCTTCGGCGACAAGCATCCCTGGCAGTTGTCGGGCGGGATGATGCAACGGGCATCGCTCTGCCGCGCGCTCATCCACGATCCCCAGTTGCTGATGCTGGACGAGCCGTTCGGCGCGCTCGACCAGTTCACCCGCGAGGAGCTGTGGTCGATCATGCAGAACCTGTGGATGACGCGGCGGCCGACCGTCATTCTCGTCACCCACGATCTCAAGGAGTCGGCCTATCTCGCCAACCGCATCTGCGTGATGCGCTCGCGGCCGGGCCGCATCATCGAGGACCATGCGGTGCCGTTCGCGCGGCCGCGTACCGTCGAGATGACGTTTGCGCCAGAGTTTGTGGCGCTGACCCAGCATCTGCGCGACGCGATCTTCTCGACCGGCGCGAAGGAAGCGGCGTGATGTCGGGCGCCGTGATGTCGAGCACCGCCAAGCACCGGCATCGCCTCGGCGGCGCTGATCATCGGGTTTTTCGTGCTGTGGGAGTTCATCTGCTGGGCCTTCAAGATCAGCAGCATCGTGCTGCCGCGGCCGAGCGAGATCCTGACCACGCTCGTCGCGCGCATGCCGGCGATCTGGCCGCATGCGGCGCAGACGCTCTACGAGACGCTGGTCGGCTTCGCGTTGGGGGTGGCGATCGGCGTCGCGATCGGCGTCGTGGTCGGATCTTCGAAGCTCGCCTACGACGTCGCCTATCCTCTGCTGATCGGGTTCTCGAGCATCCCCAAGATCGCGGTGGTGCCGATCTTCGTGCTGTGGTTCGGCGCCGGCACCGTGCCGGCGGTGCTCACGGCGATGATCCTGTGCATCTTCCCGGTGGTGGTGAACGTCGCGACGGGGCTCGCCACCACCGAGCCGGAGCTCGAGGACGTGATGCGGTCGCTGCGCGCGACCAAGCTCGACATCCTCACCAATGTCGGGCTGCCCCGTGCCATGCCGTACTTCTTCGCCTCGCTCAAGATCGCGATTACGCAGGCCTTCGTCGGCGCGGTGCTCGCGGAGACGGTGGCGGGCAATCTCGGCATCGGCAATTTCATGATGATCGCAAGCTCGAATTTCGACGTGCCGTTGGTGTTCGCGGGGCTGGTGATTCTCGCCGCGATGGGCGTCGGCCTCTACGTCGTGTTCTCACTCGTCGAAATGCGCCTCACCGGCTGGGCCCGTCGCAAGGAACTGACGGTGTCGTAAACAGGAGTACCTCCATGCCGACCCTGCACAGATCTGCCGCGGCGATTGTCGCGTTCGCCGCGTTGCTGCTGTTTGTCGGCGCCGCCGCCGCGCAGACGACCAAGGTCCGCTTCACCCTCGATTGGAAGCTTCAGGGCATCCACGCTTGGTACTTCTGGGCGCGCGACAAAGGCTACTTCGCCGATGAGAAGCTCGATGTCGTGATCGACCAGGGCGAGGGCGCGGCGGCGACCGTCACCCGCATCATGTCGGGCGCCTATGATGCCGGCTTCGGCGACATCAACGCCGGAATCCAGGCCGCGGGCGAGCGGCCGGACGAGGCGCCGGTCATGGTCTACATGATCTACAGCAAGGCGCCGTTCGCGCTGCTGGTCAAGGCGGACAGCCCGATCCATGCGGTCAGGGACCTCGCCGGACGGAAAATCGGCGGTCCGGCCGGTAGCGCGGCGCTCAAGCTCATTCCGGCTCTCGCCAGGCAGAACGGACTCGATCCCGGCAAGATCGAGTTCACGAACATGGCGCCCAACCTGCAGGAGCAGATGCTGGTCCGCGGCCAGGTCGACGTGTCCGCCATCTTCACCGCGACGAGCTACATGAACCTCGTCGCGCTCAAGCTCGATCCCGACAAGGATTTCCGCTGGATCAGCTATGCCGATGCCGGCCTCGATCTTTATTCGAGCGGCGTGATGGTATCGGCGAAGTTCGCACGCGAAAAGCCGGATGCGGTGAAGGGCCTGGTCCGTGCGATCAACCGTGCGCTCAAGGAGAGCGTGGCGAACCCGGACGCGGCGATCGCCGTGCTCGCCAAGGCCGAGCCGTTGCTCAACAAGGACATCGAGCGGCGGCGGCTCACCTATGTCTACGACAGCCTGATGGCGACCCCGGAGGCGGCGCGGCTCGGCATCGGCGACGTCGACGACGCCCGCCTCGGCCGCTCGATCGCGGTCATCGCGGACGCCTACGGCATCGCCACGCCGCCGACCTCCGCCCGGGTGTTCGACCGCAGCTTCCTGCCGCCGAAGGCCGAGCGGATGTTGGCGCGGTGAGGACACGAAGACCGCAGGGTGGGCAAAGCGAGCGTGCCCACGCGGAGCATTTCCATGTCGCGCTAGCGCCGGCACCGAAGAGCGCGCCTAGCCTTCCATCAACACGTCGCGCACGGCGAGCGCGACGATCTTCGTCGCCGCCTTGAGGTCGTTGAGCCGCAGGTTCTCGTCGGCGTTGTGGGCGTTCGCCTCGAGGATGGTGCGGGGGCCGGCGCCGTAGAGCACGATCGGGATTTTGCGCGCGGCGTAGTGGCGGGCGTCGGTGTAGAGCGGCACGCCCTTGACCGGGATTCGAGAACGCAGAATGCGGCCGGCGTGGCGGCGCAGCGCGTCGGCGAGGCGCTCCCAGCCGGGCTGCGGGGCGAGCGGCTCGGCATAGAGTACGGTCCGGGTCTCGACCTTGATGCCGCGGAATGGCTTCGCGGCCGCGGCGATCAGCTTGCGCAGCTCCGCCTCCACGGCCTTGCGGTTTTCCTCGGGGATCACGCGGCGGTCGAGCCGCAGCGTCACCCGGTCCGGCACCACGTTGGTGGCGAAGCCGCCGGCGACGGTGCCGACATTGAGTGTCGGCGCGGTGATCCCGGGGCTGTTCGATTTCCGCCGGGCGAGGCGCGGGCGGTGCTTGTAGAGCGCGGCGAGGATCGCGGCCGCGGCCTCGAGGGCGTCGCGGCCGGAATCCGGCTGGGCGGCGTGGGCCTGCTTGCCGGTGACGACGGTTTCGAGATGCAGGCAGCCATTATGCGCGTTGACCACCGCATAGGAGAAGCCTGCCGCGATCGCATAGTCCGGCCGGCTGAGAGCGTTGTCGAGCAGCCACTTGGGCCCGAGATTGCCGCTGACCTCCTCGTCATAGGTGAGGTGAAGCTCCACCGTGCCGCGCAGCGGCTCGTGGGCCGCGAGGTCGCGCAGCGCGAGGAGGGCGAAGGCGTAGGTCGCGAAGTCGGATTTCGACACCGCGACGCCGCGGCCGTACATCACCGGGCCGAACTTGCTCTTCTCGACGGCCGCGCCATAGGGATCATGGGTCCAGCCGAGCCCGGGCGGCACCACGTCGCCATGGGCGTTGAGCGCGACCACCGGCCCGTCGCCGAAGCGGTGGCGCACGATGAGATTGGTCACGCTCTTCATGCCGGCGGCGGCGACCTGCTCGCGCGGCACGGGATGCGCCTCGACCTCGAAACCGAGGCTGGTGAGCAGCCCCTCGGCACGGGCGGCGGCGGCTGCGCAATCGCCCGGCGGATTATCGGTGGGGACCTTGACGAGCTCGGCGAGAAACGCCGTTTCACGCTCGAAATTCTTGTCGACGAAGGATTCGATGGACTTTTCGGCAGTGGCGGTTTTCGGGGTCATGGGCCGTCCGGTGGGGGTTCGACTCGAACCATACGACGGCGGGACTGTTTTGTCGTTCCCGCGCGGTTCGGTGCACCCGCCAAACCCGCGGTCACCGCCCGGCTTGACCGCACGATCCAGCGACCACCGGACTGCGAGGGCCGGGTGCAGTTTCCAGCTGCTGTGCGGGTTACTGGTGCCCCGCTTTTGCGGGGCATGACACTGCGGGACGAGCGCGGCGCCATGATTCCAACCCGGGGCTCAGATGGATTCCGGGTTCGCGCCGGAGCGCGCCCCGGAATGACACTGTGTGGGCCCTCGGTTCAGCCCTCAGTTGATCTTCTGCGCGCCGCGCACGAAGGCGGCGAGCTCGGCGTTGAAGCGCGGGGCGTCCTCGAAGAACGGCGAATGCCCGATGCCCTGATAGACCGAAAGCCTGGCGCCCGGGATCATTTTCGCCGTGTATTCGGCCGCGATCAGGTTCGAGTTGCGGTCGGCGGCGCCGTGGCTCACCAGCACCGGGATCCTGATGCTGCGCAGAAGATCGTCGACCTCCAGCGGACGGTTGCCCAGGCCGGCACGCACCTTGACCGGCACCATCATGTTGAAGGCGAGCATGGTCTCGTATTCGTCCTGGGTCGGCTGCACGTTGAAGCAGCCGTGCAGGAATTCGCGGGTCGCCGCGATGTTGGTGGCGAGGTCCTCGGACGCCATCAGCGGCAGGTTTTTCAGGTTCGGTCCGACGAAGGCGGGATCGGCCTTCTGCCCGGCATCCACGTAGTTGAGGCCGGCGAGCTTGCCGGTGCCGTAATTGGAGAGGTAGTCGGCCATGACGCGGCCGCCATAGGACCAGCCCACCAGCACCGCGCGCTTGAACCCGGCGGCGTCCATCACCGCCTGCACCTCGTCGGCCCACGCCTTGCCGTTGCGGTAGCGTTCCGGCTCCAGCGGCTTGTCGGAGTTGCCATGACCGCGCAGGTCATAGGTGACCATGTGGAATTCCTTGGCGAGGTCGCTGTTGACCTGCTTCGTCCACGACATGCCGCTCTGCGAGAACCCGTGGATGAACAAAATCTCCGGTCCGTTGGGGTTGCCCCATTCCTGCGCGGCGATGGTGAGGCCGTCGGGGGTTTTCACCGACAGCGCCTTGGGCTTCTGCTGGGCGAGGCCGGGGCCGGCGAGCGCGACGGCGAACGCTGCTGCGGCGAGCACTACAGCGAGCGGATGCCGGATGGGTTTTGTCATGTGGACCTCCTCCCTGATGAACCTGCGTCTGCCTTGCCGGCAGTCCTTGATGTCACGCGGGAGGGTGCCCTGCCGTGCCGGGCGGCGCAACAGGAAACGGCGCGGTCGGAAACGGCGCTGTCGGCCCTGGCAATAGCGGGCCTGGCCACGTCCCACAACACCCGGCCCGACGTCGGGAGCTGCCTGACCGCACTGCGGGCCGTTCCACGGCTCAGCCGTCCAGCGCGCGGGCCACGGCCCGTCCGACCGCGGCAAGGGTCGCGTTGCGCTGCGGGCCGGATTTGCCGGTTCCCGTGAGGTAAGCCGAGACGATGATGGGCGGGCGGCCGGGCGGCCACATGATGCCGATGTCGTTCGCGGTGCCTCGCTCTCCGGTGCCGGTCTTGTCGCCCACGCGCCACCCGCTCGGCAGCCCCGCCCTGAGGCGCGCGTCGCCGGTCTTGTTGGCGACGAGCCAGCGGACGAGCTGATCCTTCGACCGCTCGGACAGGACGTCTCCGAGGGCGAGCATCCGCACGTTGGACAGCATCGCGGCCGGCGAGGTCGTATCGCGGGGATCGCCGGGGACCGCCTCGTTGAGTTCGGGCTCGACGCGGTCGAGGCGCGTCACCGGGTCGCCGAGGGTGCGCGCAAAGGCGGTCAAGCCGGCCGTCCGCCCGAGCATCGCAAGCAGCAGGTTGCCTGCCGTGTTGTCGCTCACGACCATCGCGGCTTCGCAGATCTTCTCGAGCGACATCTCGCCGTCCACCGGGTCGTGGATGAGGGCAGAATTCGGCACCACGTCGCTGGCCTGGTAGACGACGCGGCGGTCCAGGCTGTCTTGGCCGGCGTCGACGCGCGCGAGAATGGCGCCGACCGCCAGGAGCTTGAACGTGCTGCAGATCGGAAAACGCTCGTCGGCGCGATGGCCGCGCTCGGTGCCGGTGAGCGCATCGAACACGGCGACGCCGAGACGTCCGCCGCTGTCCTGCTCGATGACGTCGAGATCGGCTGCCAGCGTGGCGGAGAGGCCGCGTGCGGTCGCGGAACGGCCCAATACGGGGGCCCATCCGCATCCGGCAAGGCCCGCGCTTCCATCGCGAACAAACCGTCGTCTCGTGATCATGCGGTCTCCTGATTGGCGGGGGCACAGATGGCGGAGGGCTTCATACACCCCGATTGTGGCGTCCCCTCTCGCTTCGAGGGGGTTGCATCTGGGCAATCGTCGGCGCCGGTCGCAGACCGCGCGGATGAGCATGCCTATTTCTTGCGCATGTCTCGCCGCATCGGAGGCAAGCGCCCGCCCAACGGCGGGCTCAGCTGCCGACGCGCGCGCTGATTCTCACCAAAAACTCAGACGCTTACACCTGTGCCGCGGCGCCGCGGCAGCCCTGGCACGACCTTTGCGGAACAGCGGCAAAACGACAACACCTCAAAGGGTCCGGGAGACTTTCGATGAAGCGTCGTGACTTTCTCAAATCGGTGACGGCGGTTGCGGCTGGCAGCGCGTTGCCGGCAGCGCCGGCGGTTTGGTCTCCGGCCAAGGCCCAGACGCGGCAGGAAACGCTGCTGATCGTGTCCGAGAGCGGACCCAACAACATCGACATCCATGGCGTCGGCACCAACGTCCCCGGCTATGAGACGTCGTGGAATTGCTACGACCGCCTGATCAGCCACGAGATGAAGACCGGCGAGAACGGCGCGCCTTATTACGACCGCGACAAGTTCAAGCCCGAACTGGCGGACGACATGAAGGTCGGCGACATGTCCGTCACCTTCAAGCTCAAGAAGAATGCGACCTTCCACGACGGCACGCCGGTCACCGCGAAGGACGTCAAGTGGTCGCTCGACCGTGCCGTCTCCGTCGGCGGCTTCCCGACCTTCCAGATGAAGGCGGGCTCGTTGGAAAAGCCCGAGCAGTTCGTGGTGGTCGACGACAACACCGTGCGGGTCGACTTCCTGCGCAAGGACCGGCTCACGGTGCCCGACCTCGCGGTGATCGTGCCCTGCGTGATGAACTCGGGGCTGGTGCAAAAGAATGCCACCGAGAAGGACCCCTGGGGCCTGGAATACACCAAGCAGAACACCGCCGGCAGCGGCGCCTATCGCGTGGCGAAGTGGACCCCCGGCACCGAGGTCATCTACGAGCGCAACGACAAGTGGCTTGGCGGGCCGCTACCGAAGGTCAAGCGGGTCATCTGGCGCATGGTGCCGTCGTCGGGAAACCGGCGCGCGCTGCTCGAGCGCGGCGATGCCGACATCTCCTACGATCTGCCCAACAAGGATTTCGCCGAGCTCAAGAACGTCGGCAAGCTGTCGATCATCTCGACGCCGTACAGCAACGGCATCCAGTATATCGGCATGAACGTGAAGCATCCGCCGTTCGACAATCTGAAGGTCCGACAGGCGGTCGCCTACGCCATCCCGTACCAGAAGATCATGGATGCGGTGCTGTTCGGGCTCGCCAAGCCCAGTTTCGGCGCGCCGCCGGATGCAGCCACCCAGGTGGCGTGGCCGCAGCCCGACAAGTATTACACCGACCTCGCCAAGGCGAAGCAGTTGCTCGCCGAAGCCGGCTATCCCAACGGTTTCGAAACGACGATCTCGTTCGATCTCGGCTTTGCCGGCGTCAACGAGCCGCTCTGCGTGCTCACCCAGGAAGCCCTCGCCCAGATCGGGATCAAGACCACCATCAACAAGATCCCGGGCGCGAACTGGCGCACCGAGCTCACCAAGAAAGAGCTGCCGCTCTTCACCAACGTGTTCTCGGGCTGGCTCGACTATCCGGAATACTTCTTCTTCTGGTGCTATCACGGCCAGAATGCCGTCTTCAACACCATGAGCTACCAGTCCAAGGCGATGGACGCCCTGATCGAAGGCGCGCGCGACGCCGCCGCGGTCGGCGACACCGCGACCTACGACAAGGACGTGAAGGGCTTCGTCGATCTCGCCTATGCGGACATTCCCCGCGTTCCGCTGTTCCAGCCCTATGTCAACGTCGCCATGCAGAAAAACGTGACCGGGTACCAGTACTGGTTCCACCGCCGGCTCGACTACCGCGCCCTCGTCAAGGGGTGATGCCCATCAGCCCCCTCTAACCCCCGGGAGACGGCGATGCTGGTGCAAGTCGGAAAGCGCTTGTTGACGGTGATCCCGAGCCTCATCGGCGTCATCATCGTCACGTTCCTCCTCACGCGCGTGCTGCCCGGCGACACCGCGGCCTATTTCGCCGGCCCGGCGGCGAGCGCCCAGGCGATCGAGGAGGTCCGCAAGCAGCTCGGCCTCGACAAGCCGCTGCCGGAGCAGTTCGTGCGCTATGTGGTCGACCTCGCCCATGGCGATTTCGGCAAGTCGCTCACCACCGGACAGCCGGTCCTCTCCGACATCGCGGCACGTCTGCCCGCGTCGGGCGAACTCACCCTGATGGGCCTCATCGCCGCGGTGCTCATCGCGGTGCCGCTCGGCATCCTCGCCGCGGTGAAGCAGGGCTCGTGGATCGACCATGCCTGCCGGGTGATCGCGACCGCGGGCGTGTCGCTGCCGGTGTTCTTCACCGGCCTGCTGCTCATCTACGTCTTCTACTTCAAGCTCGGCTGGTCGCCGCCCCCGCTGGGGCGGCTCGACATCTTCTACTCGCCGCCGCCCACGGTGACCGGTTTCTACCTCATCGACAGCCTCCTCGCCGGCGACTTCGAAGTGTTCCGCGCCGCGCTGGCGCAGCTCATCCTGCCGACGGCGACGCTGGCGATCTTCTCCCTGGCGCCGATCGCGCGCATGACCCGCGCCTCGATGCTCTCGGTGCTGGCGTCCGATTTCGTCCGGACGGCGCGGGCGGGCGGCCTGTCGTCGCGTACCGTGATCCTGACCTACGCGTTCCGCAACGCCATGCTGCCGGTGGTGACCACGCTCGGCATGGTGTTCTCGTTCCTGCTCGGCGCCAACGTGCTGGTCGAGAAGGTGTTCGCCTGGCCGGGCATCGGCTCCTATGCGGTCGAGGCGCTGATCACCTCCGACTTCGCACCCGTCCAGGGCTTCGTGCTCACCATGGCGGTGCTCTACGTCATGCTCAATCTGGGGATCGACATGCTCTACGGCGTCATCGATCCCCGCGTGAGGGTCGAGGGATGAACGAGGCCGCCCGCATCGAAGCCGCCACGGCTGCTCCCGCCGGCCCCGTCATCGCGTCGGTGCCCGCCGCACCCGAGCCGCCGCGCAAACAGTCCTCGGTGCTGCAGCACGCCGTCTACGTGATCGGCGAGAATCCGGTCACCGGGCTCTCGTTCGGCCTGTTCGTCATCATCGTGCTGTGCGCGATCTTCGGCCCGCTGATCACGCCCTATGATCCGCTGGCGAGCGACACCGTCGCGGCGCTGAAGCCGCCGTCCGCCGCGCACTGGTTTGGCACCGACCAGCTCGGCCGCGACATCCTGAGCCGGGTCATCGCCGCGACGCGGCTCGATCTCGGCATCGCGGTGTTCTCGGTGGCTCTGGTGTTCCTGCTCGGCGGGTTGTCCGGCGTCGCCGCCGGCTTCTTCGGCGGCTGGACCGATCGCATCGTCGGCCGCATCGCCGACACCATCATGGCGTTTCCGCTGTTCGTGCTCGCTATGGGCATCGTCGCCGCGCTCGGCAACACCGTCACCAACATCGTGATCGCCACCGCGATCATCAACTATCCGCTCTATGTCCGGGTGGCGCGGGCCGAGGCCAACGTGCGGCGGGATGCCGGCTTCGTCCAGGCGGCGCGGCTGTGCGGCAACAGCGAGTGGCGCATCGTGCTCTCTCAGATCCTGCCCAACGTGATGCCGATCATGGTGGTGCAGATGTCGCTCACCATGGGCTATGCCATCCTCAACGCGGCCGGCCTTTCGTTCATCGGACTCGGGGTGCGGCCGCCGATGGCGGAGTGGGGCATCATGGTGGCCGAGGGCTCCGCTTTCATGGTCTCGGGCGAATGGTGGATCGCGTTCTTCCCCGGGGTCGCGCTGATGATCGCGGTATTCTGCTTCAACCTGCTCGGCGACGGTTTGCGCGACATCGTCGATCCGCAGCGGCGCACGTGAGGCGGCCATGGACGTGGTGAACCTGACGGCGGACCACCGAGCGGCGGCAGCGGCTGCGGAGAATATCCCCCTCCTCGACGTGGAGGATCTCACCGTCGAGTTCGCGACCCGGCGCGGCACCGTGCGCGCCGTCCAGCACGTGACCGTCAAGGTCGCCAAGGGCGAGACGCTCGGCATCGTCGGGGAATCCGGCTCGGGCAAATCCGTCACCTCCTATGCGGTGATGCGGATTCTCGACCGCGCGGGGCGGATCGCCGAGGGCTCCATCGTGTTCGGCGGGGTCGATGTCCGCAACGCACCGGAATCCGAGGTGCGCGACCTGCGCGGCCGCGAGATCTCGATGATCTTCCAGAATCCGCGGTCGGCGCTCAATCCGATCCGCAAGGTGGGCAAGCAGATCGAGGACATCCTGCTCGAGCATGTCCAGGCGGTGCCGGACGATGTCAAGGAGAAGGCGATCGAGGCGCTGCGCCGGGTGCGCATCGCCAACCCGGAGGAACGCTACCACGCCTATCCGTTCGAGCTGTCGGGCGGCATGTGCCAGCGCGTCGTGATCGCGCTCGCGCTCGCCTGCCAGCCTCAGCTTTTGATCGCGGACGAGCCGACCACTGGCCTCGACGTCACGACCCAGAAGGCGGTGATGGATCTCGTCGTCGAGCTCACCCGCGAGCGCGGCATGTCGACCATCCTCATCACCCACGATCTCGGCCTCGCAGCCGCCTACTGCGACCGCGTCGTGGTGATGGAGAAGGGGCGGGTGGTGGAGACGGCGCCGTCCGGCAAGATCTTTTCCGCGCCCGAGCATCCGTACACCCGCAAGCTGATGCGGGCGACGCCGCGCCTCGGCATCGGCCTGCGCGATCTGCTGCCGCCGGAGGCCGACCACGCCCCCATCCCGGCTCCCACCGTCGCGGGAGATGCGGCGCCGCTCCTCGTCGTCAAGGATCTGGTCAAGGAATACAAGCGCAACGCGGCGCCGGCGTCGCTGATGAAACTGTTCGGCCGCAAGGATGAAAAGGATGAAGAGGCTGCGAAGCCGTTTCGCGCCGTCGGCGGCATCAGCTTCGAGGTCAAACGCGGCGAGAGCGTCGGTCTCGTCGGCGAATCCGGTTGCGGCAAGTCGACGACCTCGATGATGGTGATGCGCCTGATCGACAAGACGAGCGGCACCATCACCTTCGGCGGCGAGGACATCGGCGCGATCCCGGCCAAGGCGTTCGCGGTGCTGCCGGCGCGCAAGCGCATCCAGATGGTGTTCCAGGATCCCACCGACAGCCTCAATCCGCGCTTCACCGCGGCCCGCGCCATCGCCGATCCGCTGATGCGGCTCGGGCACATGGATGGCGGCGACGCCATCCGCGCCAAATGCGAAGACCTGGCCCGCCAGGTCGGCTTGCCGGTGGAATTGCTCGACCGGTTCCCGCACCAGCTGTCGGGCGGCCAGAAGGCGAGGGTGGGAATCGCCCGCGCGATTGCCTTGAAGCCGGAACTCGTCATCCTCGACGAGCCGACCGCGGCGCTCGACGTTTCGGTGCAGGCGGTGGTGCTCAATCTTCTCGCCGATCTGAAAGCGCTGCTCGGCATGAGCTACCTGTTCGTCTCCCACGACCTCAATGTGGTGCGTCTGCTATGCGACCGCGTGATCGTCATGCGGGCAGGGCAGATCGTGGAGCAGGGGACGTCGGAGGAGGTTCTGGGGTCGCCGAAGTCGGACTATACGCGCGAATTGCTCTCGGCCATTCCGCACCCGCCGCTGTGATGGCGCCCGTGCGTGCGAGACGCCCCGTGAGGCGCGTTACCCTCGTGAGACAAGTTACCCCCGTGAAACAAGTTGACCCTGTGAGACAGGCCGCCGGTGTGAGATAAGTCGCCCGTGTAAGCCGGAAATGTGTGAGTGCAAGGACGAGCGATGGCAGCCGAGCAGGAATGGGACGGGTTCATCATAGCCTCGGCGCGGGCGCTGGCGCTGCCAGTCGATCCGGCCTGGTACCCCGCGGTCGCAGCGAACCTCGCGGTGACATGGAAGCTCGCCGGCCTGGTGGCGGAATTCGAGCTTCCGGACGATGCCGAGCCGGCGCCGGTGTTCCGAGCCTAGGCTTGCGGCTTTGACGCCTTCTCCAGTATCAGTATCGGCCACGACCAGCGTGATCTCGCGCGCAAGCGGTGGCTTCAGTCACCTCCCTGCCATTGGTGGAATTATGCCCAGCGCGAAATGCAGTCCCGCGGCTTCTCGATGGTTTGGACAGGCCGGACGATGACCGTCATGGGTTCGGGCGTCTGACACGGGGACATGCGCGCGCAATGATCGACCAGGACATGTCGGCGCTCGCCATCGCGCGAGCGGTGAATGGCGGGGAGGTTTCCGCGGCCGCCGTCACCGAGGCGGCGCTCTCGCGCATCGAAAAGCTCAATCCGGTGCTCAACGCGTTCACCGATGTGACGGCGGCGCGGGCGAGAAAGCGGGCGGCGGCGCTCGATGCCCGCCGCGCGGCAGGCGAGGCGCTGGGGCCGCTCGCCGGCGCCCCCTTCGCAGTGAAGAACTTGTTCGACGTGGCCGGCCTGCCGACCCGGGCAGGCTCCAGGATCAATCGCGAGCTGCCGCCTGCATCCCGCGATTCGCCGCTGATCGCGCGCCTCGAAGCCGCGGGCGCGGTGCTCGTCGGCGCGCTCAACATGGGCGAATACGCCTACGACTTCACCGGCGAGAACGTCCATGACGGTCCCTCGCGCAATCCCCACGACATCGCGCGCATGACCGGCGGCTCGTCGGGCGGCTCGGGAGGCGCGGTGGCGGGGCGGATGGTGCCGCTGGCGCTCGGCTCCGACACCAACGGCTCGATCCGGGTGCCGTCCTCGCTGTGTGGCATCTTCGGGTTGAAACCCACCTATGGGCGGTTGTCGCGGGCTCTCAGCTTTCCCTTCGTGTCGAGCTTCGACCACCTGGGGCCGTTCGCCCTCACCGTCGCCGATCTCGCCGCGAGCTACGATGCCATGCAGGGCCCCGATCCCGAGGACCCCGTATGTGCGAAGCGCCCGCCGGAGCCGACCCTCCCCCTGCTCGATGGCAAGGTCGAGGGGCTGCGGATCGCGATAGCTGCCGGTTATTTCCGCGACGGCGTCCCGGCGGAAGCGGCGGCGGCGGTGGCCAAGGTCGCGGCGTCGCTGCGGGTGTCGCGCGAGGTCGAGTTGCCGGAGGCTGCACGGGCGAGGGCGGCGGCGTACGTCATCACCGCGTCCGAAGGCGCCGCCCTTCACCTCGACCGGCTGCGCCGGCGGGCCCATGACTTCGACCCCGCGGTGCGCGATCGGCTGATCGCGGGCGCGATGATCCCGGCGGCAATGGTGTCGCGCGCGCAGAAATTCCGCCGCTGGTACCGCGAGCGCGTGTTGGAAATGTTCGCGGACGTCGACGCGATCCTGGCGCCGGCGACGCCCTGCACCGCGCCGCTGCTCGGACAGGAGACCTTCGTCGTGAATGGCGCTCTGATGCCGGTGCGCGCCAATCTCGGCATCTACACCCAGCCGATCTCCTTCATCGGCCTGCCCGTCGTGGTCGTGCCGGTGGCACTGCCGCCGATGCCGATCGGGGTCCAGATCATCACGGCGCCGTGGCGCGAGGACGTGGCCCTGCGCATCGCCGCCGCCCTGGAGGCGAGCGGCACGGTCGCCCCGCCGTGCCCGGCGCTGTAGGGAAACGCCCTCTCCCCGGATCGAGAATCGCTCGCCTGCATACCGCGTGGCAAGAATTTGGAGGCCTCATGGAAATCGATCTGCCGGACGTCGTCGCCGAGCTGCGCGCCGCTTTCGACCGCTACGAGCAGGCGCTGGTGTCGAACGATGTCGAGACGCTCGACGCGCTGTTTCGCGACGATCCCCGCACCATCCGCTTCGGCGGCACCGAGAACCTGTTCGGCTATGGTGAGATCAAGGCGTTTCGTGCCGGGCGCTCGTCGGTCGGCCTGACGCGGACGCTGTCGAAGACGGTCATCACCACCTACGGGCGCGATTTCGGCATCGCCTCGACCCTGTTCCACCGCGACAGCATGCCCGGTAAGGTCGGGCGCCAAATGCAGACATGGGTGCGTTTTCCCGACGGCTGGTTCGTCGTCGCCGCCCATGTCAGCGCCATTGCAGAGGAATAATCCGTCTCACGGTGACTGCGCCGGGTGGGCCGGAGGCCTGGAAGACTTCGGAGCCTGCGATGTCCGATCCCGAGATCGAAGCGATCCGCAAGATGCTCTCCTCGCAGCCGCGCCCGTCGGGCCTGGCGGAGCGACGCGAGCGCCTCGACAGCCTCGGCGAGCGCTATCCGATCCCGTCCGACATCCTCCTCGAGCAGGTGGAGGCTAAAGGCGTCGCGGCGGAATGGTCCACGGCGCCGGCCGCCGATCCCTCGCGGGCGATCCTGTTCCTGCACGGCGGTGGCTACATTTCCGGATCAATCGCCAGTCACCGGCCGCTGGCAACGGCGATTGGACGGGCGGCGGGTTCGCGCACCCTTGCGCTCGGCTATCGCCGCGCTCCCGAGCATCCGTTCCCGGCGGCGCTCGAAGACGTGGTGGCGGGGTATCGCTTTCTGCTCGATCAGGGGATCGCGCCCCGCCACATCGCGGTCGCGGGCGACAGCGCCGGCGGCGGGCTCACCATCGCGCTGATGGTCGCAGCCAGGGATCGCGGACTGCCGCTGCCATGCTGCGGCTGGTGCATCTCGCCCTGGGTCGACCTCGCGAACGACAGCCTTTCGATGACGACCAAGGCGGCGGTCGATCCGCTGATCCAGAAGCCCTATCTCATGGAGTTGGCGCAGAGCTATCTGGGTGCCACGCCGCCGCGCACGCCGCTTGCTTCGCCGCTGTTCGCCGACCTCGCGGGCCTCCCGCCGGTGCTGATCCAAGTCGGTTCCGCCGAGACGCTGCTCGACGATTCGGTGCACCTGTGCAGGGCGCTCGGTAGCGCCGACGTCCTCGTCACGCTCGAAGTGTGGCCCGACATGATCCACGCCTTCCCGCTGTTTCACGACCAACTCGCCGCTGGCCGCCGCGCGCTTGCGCGGGCGGGCGAATTCATTCGCACGCGGCAGTCAGACGGGTAGGCCGCGCTTCGTGGTACCCCTTTTCGCTGTCATTGGGCGATTCTCACGCCGGCTTGGCGACGAAATTCCGCCAGCCGCCGAAGTCCGAGATGTCGCGGGCGCCGTTCACCGACTCGGCTTCGACCAGGAAGCCTTTCACCCAGCGGCCGTCGGCGAGCTTGATCGAGCCGATCGAGAGCGGCGGCGGCACTGCGGCGACGAAGCGTCCGAACGGCTCCGCCGGCATCGCCCAGACCTCGAGCTCGATCGGACTGCCGCTGCCTGCGGCGACCCGCAGCAGGCCGGGTTTCGGCGGCGTGGTGCCGGCGAGCGCGTAGAGCTTGTAGTCCGGCGCGGTGCGGATCGTCTCGACGAGCTCGGCCTGGTGGCTGCGCAGCTCGTGATTGAGCGGCATGCCGGAGAGATGCGCGCCGACCACCGCGAGCGCGACGACGGCACCGTCGCCGGACACGTTTGCAAGGCGAACGAGCGGCGGCTGCGCCGCGCCGAGTGCGCCGAGCGGCAGCGCGGTGTCGGCATGAAACTGGCGGCCGATGGCGGCCAGGATGCCGTCGCGGCCCCCTGGGGCGAGCAGCGTGATGCCGAACGGAACGCGGCCGTCGTGGAGCGCCGCCGGGATCGCCAGCCCACACAGGTCGAGCAGGTTGACGAAGTTGGTGTATGTGCCCAGCCGGCTGTTGAGCTGGATCGGGTCGGCCTTGAGCTGCGCGACGGTGTAGAGGGTCGGCGCGGTGGGCAGCGCGAGCACGTCGATCCGCTCGAAGGTCTCGCGTGCCGAGCGGCGCAGACCCTCGAGCTGGTAGAACGCGCCGAACGCGTCGACCGCCAGCGTGCGGGCGCCGCCGAGGATGATCTCGCGGGTGACCGGATGCATGGCTTCCGGCGCCGAGGCGATCAGCGCCCGCGTCGCCGCGTAGCGTTCCGCCACCCACGGACCCTCGTAGAGCAGGCGCGCCGCCTCGTAGAACGGCTCGATGTCGATCTCCTCGATCCGGGCGCCGAGCCGTGCCAGCCGATCGATCGCCGCGGAATAATCGGCGGCCGAGCGCTTGTCCGAAAAGAAGACCCGCTGGCCGGAAGGCGGCACGCCGACCCGCGCCGGTCTCGGCAACAGGGCCGGCTTCGATAGCGGGCGGCACCGCGAGTAGGGGTCGTTTTGATCGAATCCGGCCAGAACCGCGAGCACGGCGGACGCGTCGTCGGTCGTCAGCGCGAACACCGACACGCAGTCGAGGGTGCGGCAGGCCGGCACCATCCCCGAGTTGGAGATGAGTCCGAGGCTCGGCTTGAGGCCGACGATGTTGTTGAACAGGGCCGGCATCCGACCCGAGCCGGCGGTGTCGGTGCCGAGCGCCACCGGGACGATCCCGGTTGCGACCGCGACTGCGGAGCCCGAGCTCGACCCCCCGGGAATCAGTGCGGGATCGATCGGATTGCGCGGCACGCCGTAGGGCGAGCGCACCCCCACGAGACCGGTCGCGAACTGGTCGAGATTGGTCTTGCCGATGACGATGGCGCCGGCCTGGCGCAGCCGCGCGACCGCGGTCGCGTCCCGGCCGGGGCGGTAGGCGAATGCCGGGCAGGCCGCCGTGGTCGGCAGCCCGGCGGCGTCGATGTTGTCCTTGATGGCGACGGGAATGCCGTAGAGCGGCAGGTCGGTGCGGCCCTGCTCCGCGAGCTTCCGCGCTTCCGCCAGCGCCTCGGCCTCATCGCGCAGCGAGATGAAGATCGCGGGGTCGTCCAAGGCCCGCAGCCGCGCATAGCTCCGCGCGACGATGTCGGCCGGAGCGGCGGCGCCGCTGCGATAGGCGGCCAGAATCTCTGGGATCGTCTCGGGCAATACGCGCTCTGGGTCGGCGGTCACATCATGATCCCGAACAGACGAAGCATCGATGCCCACGGGAGGCCTTCGGCCATGGCTACACCGGGTTGGCCGCCGGCTCAATCATCACATCGTTCAAAATGATAGGGGGGCAAGCGAACCGCAAACGAAAGGCCGGCCGCATCGCTGCGGCCGGCCTGACGAAAACGCGTTCCTGCGATCAGTCCTGCGGCTCGAGCTTCACGATCGAGGCGCCGTGATTGCTGCCGGTCCAGAACGTGACCGGGGTCGTGGTGTTGTCGATGAACACGCGGCGGATGTTGGTGTCCTTGGGCAGCATGTACTCGACCGAGGCGTTGGTCTTGGGGTCGAGCCGGACCACGCGGTCGGTGGTCATGCCACCCGTCCAGATCTCGCCGTTGCGGTCGACTACCGGGTAGTACGGGCCGGTCCACGGCGTCGGCATCGGATACTCCTTGAAGGTCTGCTCCTTGGTGTCGAACATGCCGATCTTGTTGCCGCGGTATTCCGCGAACCACAGGCGATCCTGCCCGTCCATGACGCCGCGCCGGTTGCGGGCACGTTCCGTGGGTGCGCGGAACAGGCTGATCGCGCCGGTCTTGGCATCGATGCTGCCGATGTAGTTGTCCTGGAATTCCATGAACCAGAGGTTGTTCTTGGAATCCGAGGCGATGCCGTAAACCGTGTGATTGCCCGGGGTGGCAATCTGCTTCATCGGCGCCCAGGTCTCGTATTTCCCGGAGGCGAGATCGATGCGGTAGATTTCCTGGTTGCCGGCATTGTTGGTCCAGAGCTTGCCGTCGACCTGATGCTCGAGGCCCAGCATGTTGAGCTGGGTGACGTTGTTATCCTGGTCCTTCGGCATCGGGTAATAGGTGAACTGCTCGGTCTTCGGATCAAACTTGGCGATGGCGCCCTGGAACATCATGCCGACCCAGAAGTCGCCGCCCTTGTCGATGCCGATGTCCAGCGTCCCCACCGGGAAGCCCGGCTTGAACTCCTTCAGCGGAATTTCCGAGGTGGCGCCGGTCTTCTGATCGAGCTTGCCGAGATACAGCTCGCCGAAGTTCGTGTACCAGACCTGTCCCTTGCCATCGAGAATCACGTCGTGCGGCTCGATGGTCGGACGCGGCAGGTCGTATTCGGTGACCAGCATCTTGGTCGAGCGCCCGGTCGGGCGATCGAAGGTCTTGAGCGGATATTCCCAGGTGTTGGATTCGCTCAGGTTGACGGATGCCAGGAACTCGGCCGACTTGCGGAACGTCTCGGGCTTCGGCGCCCATTCCGGGTCCATGCGCTTCTGCGGCTTGATGGGCTGGCTCACCTGCGCATAGTTCATCATGCGGTTGATGACCTGCATCCACTCGTTGACATCGTGAGTGGAGCGCACCACGCGCTCGAGGGTATGGCAGCCGACGCAGTTGAGCAGGAACGCCTTCTGGTCCTCGGTGCCGGGCATGCTCGCCATCCACTCGGCATTGGTGAGCTGGGAGGCGAGGTTGTGCGTCTTCGTCAGCTTGAGGTCGGCGGTGGCGTCTTTCTGCGGAGCGACGGTCACCTTTTTCGGTCCGTCGAGGTCGAAGCCCGTCGCGCGGATGCTGATCGCATAATCGCCGGGCTCGATCTTGGCGGAGGGGAAGCTGTAATGGCCCTTGTCGTCGGTGGCGACGGTGTAGGCGATGGTCGAGCCGGCCTTCTTGGCGGAGACCAGGACGCCTTCGAGCGGGCCTTGCGGCGCGGTGACCTGGCCAGACAGGGCCTCGGCCTGGGCGCGGTCCGCACCGGCGCCGGCCGCAACGAGCGCGACCGCGAGACCCGCGGCCGTCGATAGCAACAGGTGTTCCTTCCGCATTGCGATTTCTCCCTTGGTGATCGTGATGATCGACACAACGGCAGTCCCGCGGTTCTTGCCCGGACCTTTAGGGATGCCTCAAATCAACCCCCAGTTTGCGCTATTTTGCCTCGGCGATCCATAGGTTTGCATGGGATCCGCGGTAAAATATTGAGCACGGCCGGTCCGTTTACGGCGCGGCCGTCTCGAGTGGGGCTTGCCGGGGACTTCGGCGGGCTGCCGAGCGAGGCTAATCCTTGCCGAAATATTTGAGGCTCGGTGCCGGCTGCCCTTTTTTCGCGGGCATCAGGAAGCCATCGGCGCTGCGCATGTAGACGGCGCCGCCGATCTTGAGATGATCGTTATTCTCCGAGCAGATCGAACTCGACCCAGATCTCGTTGCGCACCCGGTTGTAGTTCTTGACCACGGTCCAGGGCCGGGTCAGCGCGTGGTCGACGGTCGTGACCTCGTCGTGAAGAATGTCCGGGTTGGCCTTGTCGGCGAAGATCTTCTCGTGGATGACCGTCTCGGCATCGGCGTGGAGGGGAAGTCCGCTGGAATCGTACGAGCGTGGATTCTTCAGGTTCCGGGTCTCGATTTCGAGCTGGTCGTACCGGCCGTCGCCGTCGGTATCGACCCAATGTCCGATCGAATAGCCCATGAACGAGGCAGGAAATTCCTCGGGAAAGCTGCGGCCGTCGGTATAGATGCGGCGCAGCATGGTGAGGTATTCGATCATGATGTAGGTGGTCTTCGGCATGATCACGATCTCCATCGGGAAGATCACGTTCATGGCCCGCGGCATGCCGTCGGGAATGCAGGTGAAGGTCGGGTCGGTGCCCATGCCGCCTTCCTTCTGATCCTCGATGTTGGCTTCGTAGATCGCCTGGTACTCCGGCGTGAGCGGCGCGCCCTCCTTGTATTGCGGCTTGCTCGGATCCCACTGGTTGTTGACCCCGGGGGGCCTGCGCCACTGGCCGTTCCAGTCGGGATATTTGGAGTCGTCGAACGCCTGCGCGGCACTCGCCGCCATCGCCAGCGTCGCGGCCAGCGCGAGGGCGCCGGCGGTTTTCCGATCGAGCATGAATGTCCTCCCGTTTATTTTCTCTGCCGCGTCCCCGGCATCATTTCTGTGGCGGCTTGAAATAGCTCAGGTTCGGCGGCCGCTGGCCCTTCTTGGAGGGCATCAGATAGCCGTCCGAGCTCAGCATGTAGGGCTCGTCCTCGATGACCACGTGCTGGTTGCCCTCGGCGCACACCGATTCCTGCCACATCGGATTGCGGTTGGCGCTGCGTACATATTTTTTGGTCACGGTCCAGGGCCGGGTCAGGGCGTGGTCGATCACGGTGATTTCGTCGAACAGGGTGTCCTTGTTGACCTTGTCGAGGAAGATGCGCTCGTTGATGACGGTCTCGTTGTCCTGGTGAAACGGGATGCCGGTGCTGTCATAGGAACGCGGCCCGCGCAGTCCGCGGGTCTCGACCGCCAGCACGTCGTAGCGGCCGTCGCCGTCCTCGTCGATCCATTTGCCGATGGAGTAGCCGATGAAGCTCGGGTCGAGCTCGGCGGGGAAGTTGCGGCCGTCCGTCAGGATGCGCCGCGGAATCGTGGATATGGTCCATCAGGAAGTGGGTCGCGCCGGGGGTCACCACGATCTCGAACGGTTCGTAGGCGTTCATCACCCGGGGCATTCCCGGCGACAGGCAGGTGAAGGTCGGTGTGTCGCCCTGGCCGCCTTCCTCCTGGTCCTTGACGTTCGCCTCATAGACGGCCCGGTATTCGGGAGTGAGCGGGGCCTTGGCGGCGAGCTCCCAGCGCGGCGCCGCGGTCCGGTTCCACTGGCCTTTGAGGTCGGGGTATTTGGATTCGTCGAAGGCCTGCGCGGCGCCGATGGTCGCGAAGACCGCGAACCCCGCGCAAACGGCGGTGGAGACCCGCTGCATGTTTCTCTCCCGATTCCGTCGGGCGCCGCTTGGTCCGGCCGCCTCGTGTTCGATCACATTCCCTCGGGATCGAAGCGTTGGCAAGCCCGCCTGGCTGCCCATTTTGAATACGCCGACCCTGGATAGCAGGCGCGCGTGCCGACGCCCGGGACACTGGCTCGCGTCGCGCCGGGCCGCGTCCCGGCGGCCCCGATCACGGCTCGATCACGCCGCCGTGAAGCGGAGGGGAGCAGATACGGAGAAGATGTGAACGGGGAAGCCTTCATCCAGCGTAGCGTTTTTTTCGTTCCCCCGCATACTCATGGAATGAACCTGTGGAACACAGGTCGACGCGCGAGGTTATCGGGGCAATGATCGAAGCGCCATCTCATGGACATGCCGCGATCCCCTCGTCATGCGGCATTGCCGTGATGGCGAAACCGTCGGTACCCGGCCTCACCAAGACACGGTTGGTGCCGCCGTTGACCTATGACGAGGCCGCCGCCTTCAACACCGCGTTCCTCAAAGACGTCGCCGCCAACATCGAGGCTGCCGCCGCAGAGGCCGCCGTGAAGGGCTACATGGCCTTCGGCCCGCCGGGCTCGGAGGCGTTCTTCCGCGACAACCTGGCTGCCGACATCGGGCTGATCGAGGCTTGGTTCCCCGATTTCGGTGCATGTCTGTTCGCCGCCATTGACGCCATGCTGGACGCCCATGCTTCCGCCGTCGTGCTCAATTCGGACAGCCCGACGCTGCCGACGTCGCTTCTCGTGGAGACGGCGCAGGCCCTGGCCGAGCCCGGCGACCGTGCCGTCATCGGGCCGTCGACCGACGGCGGGTATTACCTGCTCGGCATCAAAGCCCGGCATCGCGGCCTGTTCGAGCGCATTTCCTGGAGCACCGAGCATGTGTTCCGGCAGACCCTCGAACGCGCGACCGAGCTCGGCATTCCGGTCCATGTGCTGCCCGCCTGGTACGACGTCGACGATCGCGCCTCGCTGCGGGTGCTGCATTCCGAGCTTTTCGACGATGTGCCGTTCGCGGCCTCGCTGCGCCGCCATGATGCGCGGCATTCGGCGGCGCTGCTGGGGCAGCTCATCGCCCAAACCGATTTGTGGCGGCGCCTCGAAGGTGCCGTCCGTACCATGCAGGGGGCGCAATGACGGAATTGGAATCGGCCGAATTTGAGAGGGTGCAGGAAGAAGCACCTGCCGCGACGAAGCTCGATCCCCGCCGCTATTTCGAGAGCCGCCAGCGGCACGGCGACAAGGCCGTGGCGCCGCCGGTCTGCCTCTATCTCGAGACCACGAATCGCTGCAACCTGCTGTGCACGACCTGCCCGCGCACCTATGAGGAGCTCGAACCGCCGGCCGACATGAGCTGGGCGCTGTTCACCCGCATCGTCGACCAACTGCCCAACATCGAGCGTGCGGTGCTGCACGGCGTCGGCGAGCCGATGCTGGTGAAGAACCTGCCGCGGATGGTGCGCTACCTCAAGGACCGCGGCACCTACGTGCTGTTCAACACCAACGGCACCGTGCTCAACGATAAGAACGGACGCGCGCTGATCGAGGCCGGGCTCGACGAGTTGCGGGTGTCGCTCGATGCCTCGACTGCAAAGTCCTATCGCGCGATCCGCGGCAAGGACTACTTCGGACGCATCCTCAAGAACGTCCGTGCGTTTCGTGCCTTGCAGGAGCGCGAGGGGCATGAGCGGCCGCGGGTCTCCGCCTGGCTCACCGGGCTCAAGGAAACCATCTCGGAGCTGCCGGCCTTCGTAAAGGTGGCGGCGGAGATCGGCGTCAAGGAGGTCTACCTCCAGCGGCTCGTGTTCTTCGAGGAAGGGTCGGTCGGCCATGCGCGGCCCGATCAGGCGCTTTACGAGCGCATGAACCGCGAGGAGGCCGGCTACCTCGAGGAGGCGACGGCGCTGGCTCAATCCTACGGCATGATATTCAGCGCCTCCGGAGCGGTGTCCGAACCCGGCATGAGTCTGCAGCGCCGTGACGACGGCACCCCGTGGTCGATGTGCCGGCGGCCATGGACGGTGATGTATTTCACCGCCAACGGCCGGGCGCTGCCGTGCTGCATCGCGCCGTTCTCCCAGCGCGGCTACGAAAACTACACGCTTGGTGACGCCACGCAGGAATCGCTTCGCGAAATCTGGGACGGCCCGGCCTACCGAAACTTCCGCGAGGGTCTGTTGTCGGAGCAGCCGCCGAGTGCGTGTGCGAGCTGCGGACTGCGATGGAGCCTCTAGACGATGATCGCCGTCATCATCCCGACGCTCAACGAGGAGGCATCGATCGGCCCCGTGGTCAGCGCCATCCCGCGTGACCTCGTCGGCCGGATCATCATCGCCGACAGCGGCAGCCGCGACGCGACGGCGGCGCGGGCCCTCAGCGCGGGCGCCGAGGTGATCGAGGTCGGCCGCGGCTATGGCCGTGCCTGTCTCGCCGCAGCCGAAGCCGCGCGGCGATGCCGACATCCTCGTCTTCATGGACGGCGACGGCGCCGACGATCCCGGCAGCATCGCGGCGCTGGTTGCGCCGATCCGTTCCGGTGCCATGGATTTCGTGATCGGGTCGCGGCTGCGCGGCAAGCGCGAACCCGGGAGCATGTCCTGGCATCAGGTCGCGGCCGGCCTCGTCGCCGGCGCCGGCATGCGGGTGCTCTATGGCGTTCGCTACACCGACATGTGCGCCTTCCGCGCGATCCGGCGCGACGCGCTGCTGCGGCTCGGCATGCGCGAGATGACCTACGGCTGGAACATCGAGATGCAGATGCGGGTGGCCGCGGCCGGCCTGCGCATCCTCGAGATTCCCGTCCCCTATCGCCGCCGCACCGGCGGCGCGTCCAAGGTGGCGGGCAGCATTTCCGGCAGCGCCAAGGCGGCGCTGCGCATCGTCGCGACGTTTATCCGCGTGTCCGCCCAACAGCGGGCCGCACCTTCATTGGCAGCACGGGAAATTCCATGAACGACTTTGGTGATGGCGCCCAGGTTTTCGCGCCGCTTGTGCGGTCTCCTCTGATCGCCCGCACCGACCACGCCGCGCCCTCGGTGTTCAGGCCGGAGAACATGCTGAGGGAGGCGCGGCGTCAGAAGGAGCTCGACTGGGGCTGTGTGCCGGACGTCTGCGTGATCGATCCCGACGGCGACATCGTCGATTACGTGCGGCGGCATTTTGCGGCGACCCGGTGCCGCCATTGGGCCTGCTATCACACGCGGATGTGGGAGTGGACGGCGGGCGGCATCAGCTTCGGAATCATCGGACATGTCGTGGGCGGCTCGTTCTCCGTGCTGGTGGCGGAGCAGTTGTTCGCCTCGGGCTGCCGCCTTCTGGTCAACGTCGCCTCCGCCGGCCAGATCACCGATGTGGGGCCGCCGCCCTATTACATCCTGATCGACCGCGCGATGCGCGACGAGGGCACCAGCCACCACTACCTGCCACCGTCTCCCTACGTGGCCGCGGAACCGGCGCTGGTGGCGCTGGCGCGGGCGGCGCTGTCGGGCACCGGCCATACGCTTCATGTGGGAGCGACCTGGACCACGGACGCACCGTTCCGTGAAACCGCCGACGCCATCGCCACGCGCCGGGCCGAGGGCATTCTCGCGGTCGAGATGGAAGCGGCCGCGCTCTACGCATTCGCCGCGGCCTGCGAGCGGCCGGTGATCTGCCTTGCCCACGTCTCGAACCAGCTCGGCTGCGTGGAAGGCGACTTCGAGAAGGGCGAGGCCAACGGCGCCGGCAGCTCGCTCACTCTGGTGACGACCCTCGCCGCCGCTTGGGCCGCCGAAGCGCAGACGCCGGCAAAAGGGGATGGGCCCGCGCGGCCGATCCGGCTATAGGCCAGGGATCGATTTCCCCCGGGCTTCGGTGAGCGCGCGGCTTCTGCACCGCGGACGGGGAGCGGGCGGGAGGCCGCGATCTCATGGCATCGATCACCGACGCCGTCATTTGTGCTGCGCTCGCAACCGTGTTCTGGACCGGGCTCGGCCTGGTGCTGACGCGGCGCCTCGTTCCCGCCGCGCTCGCTCTGCCGCTGGCCCCGGTCGTCGGCTGGGCCGTGCACAGCGCGGTGGCGCTGCCGGTGTTCTTCTTCTTTCCGTTCTCGGCCCCGACGATCGCTGCCGTCGCCGCCCTCATTGCCGTGGCGGCGATCGCGGCGCCGGCGGCCGACGCGTTTTCCGACGATCCGGCGCCGGGCGCGCACGTTCCGGCCTGGGCCTACGCTGCCGCCGCCCTGCTGGCGATGGCGCCTGCCGCGGCGATCCTGCCGAAATTCGTCGGCGCTGCGGTGTTTCTCTCCGATCCGATCTTCGACCATGCCAAGGTCGCGCTGATCGACGACATGGCGCGGCTCGGCCTGCCGCCCGGCAATCCTTTTTTCGCCGATCCGTCGAGCCGGTTCGTCTACTACTACCTCTGGCACTTCAGCGCGGCCGAGATTGCGCGCCTGCTTGGGATCGGCGGCTGGGCGGCCGACGCCGGCATGACCTGGTTCTCGGCGTTTGCCTCGCTCGCGGCGATGATGGGCTTGGCGACGTGGCTCGGCGGCCGCGCCTGGGCCGCGCTGCTGGTGGTCATCCTGGCCGCGACGGCCTCCGCCCGTTTCCTGCTGTGGCACATTTTCGGGGCGGAGAATCTCGAGGCCGTGCTGTCGCGCCCCGCGGGTTTCGCCGGCTGGATGTTTCAGTCGGCTTGGGTGCCGCAGCACATCATGTCCGCCGCCTGCGTGATGGTCGCGGTGCTGCTGATCGCGCAGCTGGCGAACCGGCGCAGTGCGACCGCGACGATCGTGCTCGGCCTCGTCGCGGCGGCCGGCTTCGAGAGCTCGACATGGGTCGGAGGATTCACCTTCGCCGCCGCCGGCCTCCTCGCGATGCCGCCGCTGCTCTATCACGCGGGGCGAAAACAGGCTTGGCGGTTGATCGGCGCGCTGGCGGTCGCGGGAATCATCGCGCTTGCGTTCAGCGTGCCGTTCCTGCGCGACCAGTATATGGTCACCGCGCAACGCGCCACGGGATCGCCGATCGCCCTCGTGCCGCACGAGGTGCTCGGCGAATATTTCTCCGCCGGGCTGCGCCGGATCGTCGACCTGCCGGGCTATTGGCTGATCTTCCTCCCGGTCGAATTTCCGGCGATCTTCATCCCAGGCGCAATCGCCTTGGCGGCCACGCTGAGCGCGCGCGACCTCGATCCTGATCGGAGAGTCGCGGTGATGGCGTTCGCGGCGCTGGTGGCGGCGAGCCTCGGCATCGGCTGGCTCCTGGTGAGCACGCTTGCCGACAACAACGACCTCGGCTGGCGCGCGGTGCTGCCCGGCACCATGCTGCTCACCGTGTTCGCCGCGGTCGGGATCGCCCGCTGGATCGCGATGCGCGCATGGCCGGCGGTCGCTGCGGCGGCGGTCGCGGTCGCCATCGGCCTGCCCGGTGGGATCGATCTCGTCTACGGCGACCTGGTGGGCCGCCACGAAGGAGACGGGGCGCGGTTCGCGCAGACCCCGCAGATGTGGGAAGCGGTGCGCCGCCACGCCGGAGCGGACGAGCGCGTCGCCAACAATCCGTTGTTCCTTGCCGACATGACCCTGTGGCCGGTCGACATTTCCTGGGCGCTGCTCGCCGACCAGCGCTCCTGCTATGCAGGACGCGAGCTGACGCTCGTCTACACCTCGCTGCCCCGTCTGCGGCAGGACGAGATCGACGCCCAGTTCGTCCGCGTGTTCGCCGGATCCCCGCAGCCCGGCGATCTCGACGACATTGCGACGCAGTACGGTTGCGGCTTGGTGGTGCTCACGTCCGCCGACGGCGCCTGGGCCAACGACCCGTTCGCGGCGAGCCCGCGCTATCGGCTGGTCGAGGAGAAGGCGGGGGAGTGGCGGATCTATCGCGTAGCAGTCACGGCAATGGGACGGCGATGAGGGTCGGACAAGCGCGCATAACGCCATCGTTTGCCTGACGCATGCTTCGCCTGTCGTCACGACCGTTACGCGCCGTCTTCCATCCTTCACCGCTTTCAACCCGCACCGTCATCGCCGGACGTGTTCCGGCGATCTCGATCGTGTGGCACGTCGGTGCCACCCTGAGCGGGATGGCCGGGACGAGCCCGGCCACGACCATCATTGTGAACGAGGCGGCTCCAACAGTGCCGGGTCAGATTCCGGCGAACCAGTTGAAGCCTTCCTTGCTGTAATAGGTCTCCGGGAAGGTGTTGGTGACCTCCATGGCGGTGATCCACTTTGCGTTCTTGAAGCCGAGCTTGGTCGAGGTGCGCAGCCGCAGCGGAAAGCCGAACGGATCGGTGATCGGCTCCTTGGCGTATTTGGTGGCGAGGATGGTCTGCGGGTGCAGCGCGCGTCGGCATGTCCAGCGCTCTCGGTGTAGCCGTCGGCGCAGCGGAACGCGATGTACTTCGCCGAGAGATCGGCGCCGATCCGCTCCAGGAACATCGCGCAGGTTCGGGCCCGACCACTGGCCGATATAGTCCCAGCCCTCGACGCAGATGTGGCGGATGATCAGCTCCTGCTCGGGCAGGCGATAGATCTCCTCCGCGGTCCACGGCTTCTTGTTGGCGACGAGCCCGGAAAGCTCGAGCTTCCAGCCGGCGACATCGACCGGCTTGACGTCCTCGATGTCGTAGTGCGCGTTGAAGCGCGGCGGCTTGACCACCTGCGCCTCGCTGAACGTCGGCGCCAGATGGTGGGGCCGGAAAATGAAGCGCCTGCACGCGATCGTTCCAGCTCGACACCGCGCGCAGCACGCTCTGCACGTCGCCGTTCTCGCTGACGTCGCAGCCGGTGAGAAGGGTCAATGCGCCGAGACTCAGGGTGCCGCGCAGCACGTTGCGGCGGTTGATGCCCTCGACGAGCCGCCGGTTCTCCTGCAGCACGCTCTGGTCGATGCCGTGCCGGGGCCTGAAGATCGATCGCGATGGCGTGCGGATGGTCATGGCGCTTTCCTCGATTATCGCGTCGGTTCGGGGTGTGGCGCCGCGGACGGTTCGTCGATCTCCGGACCGCCCGTGATCATGGCGACGAGCGTGTGCGGCACCAGCAGCGCCAGGGTAATGTGCACGACCATGAACAGCACGATCGCGGTCATGCACAGGAAATGCACGAGCCGGGCATTCTGGAAGCTACCGCCGAACAGCGCCAGCAGAGGAGAGAATTGCACCGGCTTCCAGATCGCCAGACCCGAGATGACGATGATCACGCCGACGGTGAGCACGCCGACGTAGAGCAGCTTCTGCACCGTGTTGTATTTGGTCGGATCGTCATGGGCGAGATGCAACCGCAGTGCGTCCTTGATGGTGGCGATGAGCTCGCTCCACCGGATCGGCAGCAGCATGCGGCGGAAGCGGCCGGTGACGATGCCATAGGTGAAGTAGGCGAGGCCGTTGATCGCCAGGATCCACATCCCGAAGAAGTGCCATTGCAGGCCGTGCTGGGCCCAATGCCCGATGGTGAGCGGCGTCGGGAAAATGCAGCCAGCCGAAGATGACCTCGTCGTTGTAGATCTTCCAGCCGCTGCCGATCATCACGATCATCGCCACCGCGTTGATCCAGTGCATGATGCGCAGGGGGAGGGGATGGAGCCGTTCGACGTGAGGCGCGGATGCGATCGCTTGGACGGCCTGCATGTTTCGGATACTCCGGGCGCGAAATCGCGCTGCAGTGCGCAGCAGAAATGGAAGAATTACGGGAGCGACGTTACGGGGAGCAGCGTCGCCGATCAACGTGGGTTCTCATAAACTTCTCGTGGCCTGGGCGCACGCGAGCCTCAAATTCCCGTGTGTCGATGTCCAAGCCGGCATTGCCGTGGCATGATCCCGCTCCGATCCCGGGCGAGAGGCGAGCGATGAGAGCACCAATTGGTTTCGGGACTGCCGTGCTGCTCGTTGCTGGCATCTGCGGCGCGGCGCCGGTCGCAGGATTCGCTGGCCCGGACGTGGTCGCGCAAAACGTCCCCGCCCCGGCCGCCTCGCCGAGCCCTTCAACCGGCGGGACGGAGGACGGCAGGCCGGGTAACAAGCAGGACGCCGAGACGCAAAAGGCCGCGGAAAAGTCTGTCGACAATTCCCCCCAGGCGATCATGAATCGCCGCTTTCCGCAGAAGGTGAAGGTCGGAGACCTGATCGGGCTGCCGATCCTCGATGACAACGACGTGACGCTCGGCCACGTGCTGAAGGTGGTGCGAACCCCCGAGAACAAGATCGAGCTGATCGTCGGCTACAGCAAATGGTTCGGCTGGTTCGGCCGCCCGGTTGCGGTGCCGATCGAGGTCGTCGCGATCCTCGCCCGCCAGATCGCCTCCCTCGACATGAAGCCCTCGCAATACGCGGCGGCGCCGACCTGGACCCAGGGCAAGGACACCACCATCCCGGACGGCGACATCATTCGCATCGCCATCACGCGGCGGTGACCGTGCTGATGGGGGAGGGGTCTCACCCGCGGCGCAGGCGCTCGATCTGCATGCGGGCGAGAAACGGCACCAGCGGATGGGCGCCCATGGCGACGATCTTGTCGAGATCGAGCGCCTGCAGCGCCTGCGCCTGGTCCGCGCTCAACGCGTAGCTCTTCGCATAGGCCGCGGCGTCGGCGAGGTAGGCCGCACGCTTCTCCGGCTCGTGGGCGAGGCCGTGGAGCGCCGCGGTCAGCTCGACGAGTTCGGGCTTGATGGCGGGATAGTGGGCCTCGCGGCGCCCGGGGTCCGCCCCGGTCCAGCCGAGCGAGGCGTAGTTGTGATGCCAGCTCGGATCCATGGAGACGATATCGGGCTTGCGTTCGCCGAGCGCGCCGGCGGCGCAGGCCCAGCACCGCAGCTCGATGTTGCCGGTGTCGTCGAGCTCGCTCTCATCGAAGCCGATGATCGACTTGAGCTTGCCGGCCGCGAGCTTCTCCAGCAACCGGTTGTCCCAGTCGAGCTCCGGATTGCCGTAGCGGTTGGTGCCGGGGAAATGCGACATGCCGCCGCTGGCGAGGATCACGGTCTTGAGGCCGAGCGCGCTGACGCTGCGCGCGATCGCCTGGCCGAAGGCATAGCAGCGCTCCGGCGTCGGCTGCGGTGGCAGGTAGGCGTTGACGAAGATCGGCAGCACCGGATCGGTGAGGCCGAGATGGGTGAGCGGGATGCCGATGGCGTAGTCGATCCGCGCCGTGCTGGTGAAGGCCGGGTCGAAATTCTGCCGGTAGAGCTCGCGCACCAGCTCGAACCCGATCTCGCTCGGCACCTTCCAATGGAACTTGCGGCCAGCGAACTCGCCGCTCGCCTCGCCGCCGACATGGATGGTGAACGGCGGCGCGACGTTGTGGAAGAACTGCTCGGCGTGATCGTTGGAAAAGATGATCCAGAGGTCTGGCTTCTTGGACCTGAGCTTGTCGCCGATCTCCCGCGCCACTGCGCGCACCCGCTCCACGTTCGCCTTGTCCTCGGTCTCGGGCATGGTGAAGAACTGCGGCGCATGAGGCAGCATCGCGCCGCCGATGACCGTGGAAATCATGGATTTGCTCCTCGAACCGATCCGCCGCCATTTTCGTGCAACGCCTCGCGTGGTGCAATGGCGCCCGCGCCGTCGGCCGCGTCACACCTTGGAGAGCTCGAACACCGACGGCGCGAACAGCTCGGCGGCGGTGAGCTTGCGGTCGACCAGGCCCTGCTCGTGGGCATAGCTCGTCAACGCGTCGATCTCGCCGAGGTTCTCCTGGACGCCGTAGCGCCAGAAGTCGAGCCCCATGGCGGCCATGGTTTCGCGGGTCTCGGCTTCGAGGAACGGCAGCGTGACCATGAGGGCGTTGACGTCGCACAGATCGGTCATGGCGAGCGACTTCGCCTCGCAGAACGCCTTGTAGACGCTGGTCGCGAGCCACGGATACTGCGCCAGCAGCGTGTTGCGGATGCCGACGAGATGCATGATCGGGAACAGGCCGGTTTTCTTGTAATAGGCGAGCTCCGCCTCGCGGGTGTTGGGAAACAGCCGCCCGATATGGGCTTCGCCGCGCAGGAACGACGACGGCGCCCGCGCCGTGAACAGCGCGTCGAGTTCGCCGTCCCGCAGCATGCCGACCAGCGTCTGGTCGTCCCGGATCGGCTGCAGGTCGAGGCCGGGGATCGGCTTGAGCGGGGTGCGTTCATGGCGGCCCGGCTCTTCCTGGCCGCCGCTGCGCCAATGGATCTCGGCGGGACTGACGCCGTATTCGTGCTGCATCATCCCGCGCATCCATACCACCGCCGTGATCTGGTATTCCGGCAGGCCGATGCGCTTGCCGCGCAGGTCGGCCGGCGTCCGGATGCCGGCGTCGCGGCGAATATAGATGCCGGAGTGCCGGAAGATGCGCGACACGAAGGCCGGAATCGCCGTGTAGGCGGAGGTGCCGGCCGCCATCGTGCGAAGGTAGCTCGAGAACGACAGCTCGCAGACATCGAACTCATGGTAGCGAAAGGCGCGGAAGAAGATCCTCCGGATAGAGCGGCAGGTAGGTGACGGCGCAGCCCTCGACCTTCACGCGGCCGTCCATGATCGGCCGGGTGCGGTCGTAATTGCCGCACGCCATCGTAATCGGAACCTCGACCATCCGTCCTCCCAAAGCACGCGCTCAGCCTACCGGCCGCACTGAAAACGCCCGGCTTGACGGGCGATCCCGTAACCACCGACCGGGAGTGACGTCATTGCTCGGTCGAGCCCGGTCGATCGGCAATGACATTCTTTAGGTTGGTGCGTCTGCGAAAGCCATACCATGCCCGCAGCCATCGCAGGCACCGCGACACCGGCGTCGGGATTGGCTATGTTCGCGGGAAGTTCAGGCTTCGTGAACGCAAGGGGTGAGGCAATGACCGGGTTGTTCAGGATCGCGCTCGCAACGCTGCTCGGCGCCACGCTGGCGTCTTCCGCCGCCGGTGCGGCGGAAATCAAGGTCGTCAGCTCCACCGCGATGACGGAGTTTCTGCAGGCCGTGATTCCGGTGTTCGAGCGGGCGACCGGGAACACGGTCAATGCCACCTTCATGTCGAGCGGCGTTTTGCCCGGCAAGGTCACGGACGGCGTCGACGCCGACCTGATCGTGACCACGCCTGCCATTTTCGACGACCTCGTCAAAGCCGGAAAGCTGGTGCCCGGGAGCCGCAGCGACTTCATCAAGTCGAGCGCCGGCGTCGCGGTGCGGGCCGGCGCGCCGAAGCCCGACATCGGCACGCCGGAGGCCTTCAAGGCGGCGCTGCTCGCCGCGAAGTCGGTCGGCATCAGCAAGGGCCCGAGCGGGGTCTACATGCTTACTCTGCTCGACCGGCTCGGCATTGCCGATGCCGTCAAGGCGAAGGCGGTCTTCACCGAGCCCGGCGAGCGGGTCGGCCTCATCATCGCGAACGGCAAGGCGGAGATCGGCGTGCAGCAGATCACCGAGCTTCTCGCCATGTCCGGCATCGACTTCGTCGGACCGCTGCCGCCGGCGTTGCAGACGACCATCGTCTACGCCACCGGCGCGTCGGTCACCGCAAAGCAAAAGGACGCGGCGGCCGCGTTCGCGAAGTTCCTGACGTCGGAGGCGGTCGCGGCGACGGCGAAGAAAATGGGCCTCGATCCGGCGTGACCGCCGCGCCGGGAGCCATCGTGGCATTCCCGGCGTGCCGTCATGCCGGGGCGCGGGTCTACGTGTAAACCCGGATTCCACCACTGCGGTGGCTCGCATGGCGGTGCATGGTGTCCGGCTTCGCCGCGGCGCGGCGCCCCGCAATGACGGTTTCGAGGTTACAGCAACAGGCACACGGAGCGATCTGACCACATGCCCTCCGGACCGCTGATCGAATTGGACGGGGTCAGCAAGTCGTTCGATGGCGGGCGAAGCTTCGTGCTGCGCGATCTTTCGCTCAGCGTCGAGGCGGGAAGCTTCGTCGCGCTGGTGGGCGCCTCCGGCTCCGGCAAAACGACCGCGTTGAAGCTCGTCAACCGGCTGCTCGAGCCGGACGCCGGCGAGGTGCGGGTCGAAGGCATTGCGGCGCGCAGCCTCGACGCGCCGCTGCTGCGCCGGCGCATCGGCTATGCGTTCCAGGGCGTCGGCCTGTTTCCGCACATGACGATCGCCGAGAACATCGGGATTACCCCTCAGCTCCTCGGCTGGCCGCGTCCGAAGATCGCGGCGCGGGTGGCGGAACTCCTCGATCTCGTGGAGTTGCCGCAGGACTACGCCGACCGCCTGCCCAACGCGCTCTCGGGAGGCCAGCGGCAACGCGCCGGCGTCGCCCGCGCCATTGCCGCGCGGCCCCAGGTGGTGCTGATGGACGAGCCGTTCGGCGCGCTCGACCCGCTTACCCGCGACACCCTGGGGACCGCCTATCGCGCGATCCACGACCGGCTCGGCGTCACCACCGTCATGGTGACTCATGACATGCAGGAAGCGGTGCTGCTCGCCGACCGCATCGTGGTGATGGGCGCCGGCCGTATTCTCGCCGACGATGCCCCCGGGCCGCTGCTCGCCGGCGACGCCGTGCCGGAAGTCGCCGCGCTGATGGCGATGCCGCGCCGCCAGGCGGAGCGCATCAACGCCCTGATGACGAAGACCGCGCATGGATGACCGCCTCGCGGGCGCGCTTCGGCTGCTGCCCGGATACGCCGCGGAGCACGTACTGCTCAGCATGACGGCGCTGGCGGCGGGCGTCGCCATCAGCCTGCCGCTGGCGATCGTGGCGTCGCGGCGGCCCCGGCTGCGGTTCGTCGCGCTCGCCGTCGCGAGCCTGATGCAGACCATCCCCGGCCTCGCGCTGCTTGCGCTGTTCTATCCTTTGCTGCTCGCGCTCTCGGCGTTCACCACGCGGCGGTTCGGTTTCGCGGTGCCGGCGCTCGGATTCCTGCCGTCGCTGCTGGCACTGACGATCTATTCGATGCTGCCGATCCTGCGCAACGGGGTGACCGCGCTCGGCGGGGTCGACCCCGCCTATGTGGAGGCCGCCGACGGCGTCGGGATGACGCCGCGCCAGCGCCTGTTCCGGGTCGAGCTGCCGCTCGCCGCGCCGGTGATCATGGCGGGGATACGCACCGCGGCGGTGTGGACTATCGGCATCGCGACGCTGAGCACCGCAGTCGGCCAGACCAGCCTCGGCAATTTCATTTTCGCCGGCCTGCAGACCGAGAACTGGGTCTATGTGCTCACCGGATGCGTCGCGGTGGTGACCCTCGCCCTGGCCGTCGACCAGGTGCTCGGCGTCATCGAAACCGGCGCGGTGCGCCGCGACGGCCGCCGCATCGCCATCGGCCTCGCCGCGCTCCTCCTCGGCACGGCCGCGGCGGGTGCGACGCTGCTGCGCGCGCCGGGCGCCGACTACGTGGTCGGCGCCAAGAACTTTTCCGAGCAATACATCCTTGCGGGCCTGCTGGCCGGGCGGATCGAGGAGACCGGCCACAGCGCCGCCCGCAAGGAGGGCCTCGGCTCCGCGGTGATCTTTCGCGCTCTCGCCGGCAACGACATCGATACCTATGTCGACTACTCCGGCACGCTGTGGACGAACGTGCTGGAGCGCGACGACACCCCGCCGCGCGACGCGCTGCTCGCCGCGCTCACCCGTCTCATGCGCGAGCGTTACGGCGTCACCGTTCTCGGCGCGCTGGGCTTCCAGAACGCTTACGCGCTCGCCATGCGCAAGGACCGGGCGGCGGCACTCGGTGTCCGCACCATCGCCGACCTCGTGCCGCTGGCGTCCGGCCTGACGCTCGGCAGCGACCTCGAATTCCTCAGCCGTCCGGAGTGGGCCGCCTTGCGCACCGCATACCGGTTGGACTTCCGGCAGGAGAAATCGTTCAACCCGACCTTTATGTACCGGGCCCTCGAAGACGGCCTCGTCGACGTGATCTCGGCGTTCTCGAGCGACGGCCGGCTGGCCGGAGACAGGCTGATCGTCCTCGAGGATGTGAAGCATGCGATCCCCGCCTACGACGCGGTGATCCTGATCGCGCCGAAGCGCGCGGCCGACCCGGTGCTGCGCGCGGCGCTCACGCCGCTCATCGGCGCCATCCCGGTCGAGACCATGCGGCGGGCCAATTTCATGCTCGATCGCGACACCGACAAGGCCTCGCTCGCCGACGCGGTGCGGTTTCTCGCCGCCAGCCTGCGCATCGCCAAAAAGTGATGACGAGATCGCGCCAGGTCTTTGGTTGGTCAGGAACGCGGCCTACGGTTGCACCGCTTCGATCGGTTCGAAGGAAATGACCCGAGCCCAAGGAGACGCATCATGCCTCCCCATTTTGACGCGGCGATCATCGGCACCGGCCAGGCCGGGCCCTCCCTCGCGAACCGGCTGATCCAGGCGGGAATGAAGGTCGCGGTGATCGAGCGAAGCCATTTCGGCGGCACCTGTGTCAACAACGGCTGCATGCCCACCAAGACCCTGGTGGCGAGCGCCTATGCCGCGCATCTGCTCGCCCGCGCGGCCGACTACGGCGTCACCATCGAAGGCCGCGTCGGTATCGACATGAAGAAGGTCAAGGCGCGCAAGGACGAGGTTTCCGGGAATGCCACCAGGGGCATCGAATCGTGGCTGCGGTCGATGCCCGGCTGCACCGTCATCAAGGGCCAGGGGCGCCTGGTGTCGGCCGGCGAGATCGAGGCCGGGGCGGAGCGGCTGACGGCCGACAGGATCTTCATCAATGTCGGCGGCCGCGCGCTGGTGCCGCCGATTCCCGGGATCGACGCGGTGCGCTACCTCACCAACGAATTGATCATGGACATCGACTACGCGCCGGCGCATCTCGTGATTCTCGGCGGCAGCTATATCGGGCTCGAATTCGCGCAGATCTACCGGCGGTTCGGCAGCGAGGTCACCGTCGTCGAGGCGGCGCCGCGCCTCGTCGCGCGCGAGGACGAGGACATTTCCGCCGCCATCAGGGATATCCTGGAAGGCGAAGGAATCCGCTTCCGGCTGGCGAGCAAATGCACCGGCCTGTCGAAGCGCGGCGGCGACGAGATCGTGGCCCGCATCGAGACCGACGGCCGCGCGAGCGAGGTCCACGGCAGCGACCTGCTGCTCGCAATCGGCCGCGTCCCGAATACCGACGACCTCGGTCTCGACAAGGCCGGCGTCCGGGTCGATCCCCGCGGCTACATCGCGACCGACGACGAGCTGCGCACCAGCGTTCCCAACGTCTGGGCGCTCGGCGACTGCAACGGCCGCGGCGCCTTCACCCACACCTCGTTCAACGATTACGAGATCGTGGCGTCCAACCTCCTGGACGATGGCCGGCGGCGCGTCACCGACCGCATCCCGACCTACGGGCTGTTCATCGATCCGCCGCTCGGCCGCGTCGGCATGACCGAGCACGAGGCGCGCGCGGCGGGACGTCCGCTCATGATCGGGCGCCGGCCGATGACGCGGGTCGGCCGCGCCATCGAGAAAGGCGAGACGCTTGGGTTCATGAAAATCGTGGTCGACGCGGAAACGAAAAAGATCCTCGGCGCGGCCATCCTCGGCACCGGCGGCGACGAGGCGGTCCACTGCCTCACCGACACTATGTATGCCGGCGCGCCGTACACGACGCTCGCCCACGCGATGCACATCCATCCCACCGTTTCGGAGCTCATTCCGACCGTGCTCGGCGAACTCGCGGCCGGCTGAGCCACGGAGGCGCGGAACGGGGGCGCAGATCGGCACGGGGGCCCAGATCGGAACGGGGGCTCAGATCGGAACGGCCATTGCCTCGAAGGCGGCATCGCAATTGACGAGATCCACCCGCTTTTGCACGATCGCAAAGCCGTCGCCGGCGCGGCGCAACGTATGGGTCTGTCGTCCGGCGAAGACGCGCTGCCGGTCGTCGCGGTATTCGACCATGATCACGGTCGAGCCCACGACATAGAGGCCCTGGGCGTCGTCGGCCTGCTCGACCATCACATTGCCGACGAGGTGGGTGGTGCGCGACGGCGGCGTCTGGATGTGGATGCGAGGATGATCCAGCCGGTCGATGCGCGTCTTCATGAGGGCGCGGTCGTCGTAGAACAGCGACACGTGGTCGAACGGGCTTTTTTGATCGTGCGCCGCCGGAACCCAGTAGGTCCCGTCCTCGGCGAATAACGCCATCCAGTCCCGGAACCGCCGGGCGTCGAGAAGCCGCGCCTCCTCGAACAGGAAGGCCTCGAACGCCGTGCGATCCACCGCGGCCGGATTGGCCCCTGCCGGATTGCTTCCCTCCGGATTGGACAGCGCCGGTCCAGATGCTGCGGCGGCCGGGGCGGCTGGCATCAGGACGCCTCGCCCATATAGCCGGCCCAGGCCTTGTACTGGGCCCGCACCACCATCTCGTGCATCGCCGAGCCGCGCGTCGCGTTGAGCTCGCGGTCGGGCTCCTCGGCGCCGAGGCCGCGCGAGATGTCGACCCATTCGGGTGCGGCGCAGCGCAGTCCCTTCTGGGTGCGCACGAAGGCCTCGATGTCGTCGGTCTGCACGAACGACGCCGCCGAGTGGGTGACGTTGAGCAGCCGCAGGTTGCCGAAGTTCATGGCGTCCGGCGCGCCGACGAGGCGCACCGGATAGACGTTGATCTCGGTGCGGTCGACCGCGATCGGCTTGATCACGCGGACGTGGATGTTGAGCCCCATGATCGAGACGTTCGGATAGATCAGCGTGTTGTGCAGCCGCGGCGTGAGGATCTGGGCGGCACGTTCCGCACCGACCTTGTCCACCAGCGCCTGCTTGTAGGCGTCGAAGGCCGGGCTCGACCGCTTGCCGTCGTCGAGCGCGGTGTTGCTGGTCCAGCCGTGGCCGTTGCCGACGATGTAGCTGCGGCGGCCCTTCCAGGATTGCGCGGTCTTGCCTCGCGCGGTCTCGGCTTGCCCATGCTCGGCTTGTCCATTCTCGGCCTGCCCGTTCTCGGCCGGTGCGGGCTTGGCCTCGCCGGCCTCGACGACCTTGGCGCCGGACGCATCGCCTTCGCGCCGGGCGAACTGGACGCCTTCCTTGTTGACGGTCGAGGCGTGGCCGAACGGCACGTGATAGGAGTTCGAGCACGTTCTCGACCTGCAACTTCCAATTGCCGTCATAGACGTAGCGGTGCACGCCGAGGTCGAAGGCAAGCGCGCCCTCCGGCGCACGGTCGACGAGATCGTCGATGTTCGCCTTGATCGGCCCGATGTGGTCCTCGAAGCTCGGTCCCCGCGGCGCCAGGCTTGCGAACACGAACCCGCGGTATTCACCGGTGCGCGGCACGCGGGCGAGCCCGAATGCCTCCTTTCGGAATTCCGCAGCGCAGCCTTCGGGCATCGGCACCCCGACCAGCGCCCCGTCGGTGTCGAAGCTCCAGCCGTGATAGAGGCAGGTCATCCGCGGGGCGTGGCCACAGCGCTCGTTGACGACCTTGGCGCCGCGGTGGGTGCAGCGGTTGAACAAGACATGCACGCTGCCGTCGCGGTGGCGGGTCATGATGACCGGCTGCCGGCCGAGCTCGGTGGTGAAGTAGTCTCCGGGATGGGGGACCTGGCTGGTGTGTCCGACGAACAGCCAGGCGCGCCCGAAAATCCGCTCCATCTCCAGCTCGAACACCTCGGGATCGGCATAGACCCTGCGGTGCACACGACCGGGCTCCACGAGGTCGGCGACTTCGGTGTGTCCATTCCGCATCGGTGTCACCGCCCTTCGGAGCTGCGCGCAACCAAATCAATCGGTCTTCTGGTAGATGGCGTGGCAGCCGTCGCACGCGGTGCGCAGCTTCGCGGCGAGGGCGCGGAATTCGCTCTCGTTCGCGGCGCGGCTGGCGTCGAGCGCGATGTGCGAGGCCGCGTCCGCCCGCGCATAGAAGTCCGCATACCGGGTCCATACCTCGGGGGAGGCGAACGTGTCGGTGCCGGCGTCCCGCGCGACGTTCGGCTTCCATTGATTGGTGGCCGCCGGGAAAAGATGCGGAAAGGCCTGCAGCATCACCGATATCACGTCGGAATGCTCATGGGCTTCGGACAGCGAAATCTTGTTGGGGGAGCTCGTCATGGTTTCGATCTCGTCCATGTTGGAGCTGATCGTGTCCATCAGGATCTTGCGCGCGAAGATCGTGTCCTTGGGCGGCGGTGCGGCCTGATCCTGACCGAGCGCCGCCAAGCCCGCACCGAATAACGCCGCGCCAACGATGCTGGCGCCCACCCCGGTCAGACGGACGAGCCGGGCGAAGCGGCGGCGTCTCGTTGGTGGCCTTGCGTCTCTGTCCGTCATCACCGGTGCTCCATCGTGCGGGATATCGCCATGATGGAGAAACCGCGAGGCTCAGGCAACGTAGAGCGAGGTCAGATAGGCAGTCAGCCGCCCGGCGATGTTCACGGCCGCCCACACCAGGACGACGGCGGTGGCGAATTTCAAGTTGCGGGACGGAACCGCGCCCATCTTCTCCCAGGCGGGAGCCTCCCGCCTGATGGTTCCCTGGAAAAAGATCGTCACGATGATGCCGATGATGACGAAGCTGATCTTGAACAGGAACATGCCGGCGCCCAGGTATTGCGCCGGCTTGGTCATCCACAGCGTGAAGCCGCTCACCGCCTGCAGCACGATGGCGATCCAGATGAACGGGAACAGGCTGTTCAGCGCCGTATAGGGGATCGTCTTGAACAGCCCGAACAGGCGAAGGCCGATGATGAAGATGAAGCCCACGACGGTCGCCGTGCCGAACGCGTGAATGGTCAGCGCCAGCGGCCAACCCCACGATTCCCTGACCCAATCCGCGTAAGGCGTATTCGTCAGCCATTCCAGCACTGTCCAACCCTCCCTCGATCGTTCCGTTCACACTTGCGTCGGGCAGCGCCTAGCGGCCGTCGTCCACGGCCTTGTTCAGGCGGTATAGCCCGGTGATGGCGATACCCAGGACCACCGCCACCACGAGGACGACCGTCAGCAGGATCATCAAGTTGTCCAAGGACATGGATTATCCTTCCGTATCAAACATAAGGCAGGAGCCGGCCGCCGATGATCACGCCCGCCCACGCCACGAGAACCAGGATGGCGACGGCCTTCGAGCTCGCCGGCGCATCCTCGCCCGCCTTGACGGCCCAAATCCGTTCCGAGAGCGAGAAGTAGAGCACCGCGATGACGCCGATCGCGATGAAAGCGATCTTGGGCGCGAACGTGCTCTCATTCAGGTAGCGGAAGGAATTGGCGAGCAGCATCAGCATTCCGCTGAAGACGTTCATCAGCACGCCGAGCAGACCGAGCGGCAACACGCGGTGCACCGCCGAGAACGGGATCGACTTTGCGACCCCGAGCACGCGGAGCACGACGAACAGCACGGTGGCGAAAATAAGCGAGAAGCCGAAGAAGTGGACGGTCTGCCACGGCACGAACCAGATCACGTTGTTGATCAGGAGTTCGATCGCCGGGGTCCAGCCCGCCTTGGGGTCGGTCGGCAGGATTTCGCCGGGGATGCGGATCTCGGCGTGGTTGATCTGGCCGCCGCGGTGTCCGGTCTCGGCCATGATCGCCAGCGTGATCAGGGCGAAAGCGAGCACGAGATAGAGCGACGTTTTGGAAAACCGGCCGAGATGCCGGTACCGCCACAGCTCGATCCACGCCGCGGCTCCGGTAAAGCCGAGGCCGAACAAGGTGAGCAACGCCATGTCGCGATGTTCGTTGATGAGCGCCCGCGAGATTTCCGGAATCGGCGGATCGGTCAATGCCCACATCGAGGCGGCGCCGGTGACGTAGGTCGGGACCCCGAGCACGGCGCCGATGACGAACACGACGAGAGCCGCGCGCGTCATTACTTCATTTCTTCACGGCCAGCGCGATCAGGAAGAAGGTCAGCGCAAACACGAACCCGACGGTCGGGAAGTGGTTGAGGATCATGTGGACGTGCGACCACGTCTCAGGGGTGGTCCCCGGCGCGAGATAGAGCCCTTCCTTCGGCGGCAGGTGAAGCTCGAAGTGGTTGATCTCCCAGCCGAGCTCGTCCGCGACGATCATCGCGACCACGGTGACGACGACGAGTCCGAGAATGACGTTGAGCATCGGACCCGCCCACCGCTTCTCGGTCCGGGCCCGCCACAACTCGAAGAGGGCGGCGACGCCGGCGACCGCCAGAAGCGCGAGCGCCACCAGTCCGGCGGTGTAATGGGTGCTCAGAAAGTCCTTGTCGATATGGGGCGCATCGGCGAGCGCCGCCATCGATCGCATGCCGCTGATGTAGGTCGGGATGGCGAGAACGGCCAGCACGGCGAACAAAGCGAGGCAGGCGCGCTTGAGCCCGTCATTGTTGGTGACGAGGCCGGCCACATAAAAGCCGAGCACGAACATCAGGCCACAGGAGGGGAATACGCTGATGAGAATGTGCAGATGCGACCAGGACTGCGGGATCAGATGCATGTAACTCCCTCACCAAGTGCGATTACGCTGCGGCCGGCCTTCGGCGCGTGCATCGGGCGTCCCGCCGGGCCTCGCGGCCGGGCCTCGTGTGATGCTGGTCGACTGTGGCTTGGGGAGGTTCGTGCGGTCGGGGGCTCGCCCGCCAACCGCATGCCAGCGCATACGATGCGACCAACGTGCCAACTCATCGATGCCGCCTCCCTCACAGCTATTCAGTCTTTTTGATTGGCGGACCGCTGCAAGTCCGCTGCCCGGGGGCCTGCGACGTTTATCACCATTGCGTGATCAGTGCCAAGAGGGCGTTGGCCTCGTTTGCATTACGTTGTCGTAAATTTGTTGTCGGCCTTGCCGGGCGGCTCGCACCGCCGTGCAGCCGCCCGATCGTTGCCGAGCGGACGAACGGCAACTCGTGCTACGAGATGCAGGACATGGACTTCGAGACAACGGAAAAGATGCCGATGAGCCCGATACGAGATGCACGGACGACAGCGGTCGGCCTCGAACGGCCGCGCCGCGAAGCGACCGCGCGCACCGAGGTCAGATGAATACGGAATCGTCCCCAGCGGTCGCCGGCGAAGCGGCCGCGGAATGTCCGCGCTGCCACAAGCCGACGGCGCTGTGCGTGTGCGAGAGCGTCGAGCCGATCGACAACAAGGTGTCGGTGCTGATCCTCCAGCATCCGCAGGAGCAGGACCGCGACCTCGGAACGGCACGGCTCGCGTCGCTGCATTTCCGCGACGCCATCCTCAAGATCGGGCTGTCGTGGCCGAGCCTCGGCAAGATCCTCGGCCGCTCGGCCGACCCGCACCGCTGGGCGGTTCTCTACCTCGGCTCGGTCAAGGCGGCGAGCCTCGCGCCCGACCGCGAGATCGTCTTCGTCAATCGCAAGGGCGAGTTGGAGCGTGACCAGGACGGCCTGAGTCGCGACATCGAGGGCATCGTGCTGCTGGACGGCACCTGGAGCCAAGCCAAGGCGCTGTGGTGGCGCAATCCCTGGATGCTCAAGTGCCGGCGGGTCGTGCTCGGCCCGCGGCGGCCGTCGCGTTACGGACGGCTGCGGCGCGAGCCCCGGCGCGACGGGCTTTCCACCATCGAGGCGGCAGGGATGCTGCTGAGCCGGCTGGAGCGCCGGCCCGAGATCGAGGAAAAGCTCAACGCCAGCTTCGAGCGCATGCTGGACAAAGTCCGCCAGCAACAGGGGCCGCCAAAGGGGAAGTAGCCCGCAATGGGCGGAGAAAATTCCGGGAATGCAGGTTCGACACGCGCATGCCGGGCCGGATTCGAGCGAGTAGCCCGGAGTGAGCGCAGCGAAATCCGGGAACGAAGGTTCAACACGCGCCTGCCATGCCGGCTTCGAGAGGCCGTCCCGGATTTCGCTTCCGCTCAATCCGGGCTACGTGTCGGATTCGATGGCGTCACGGCGAGGACGGCGGCGGTCGGTAACGGCTGTCCTCATGGACGCCATTGCCCGGCGCGAGCCGGGCAATGGCTATCGGGACGAGATACCGAAGCGCGCTTCAGCGGCGGCGAAACTGCTGGCGCATCGGCGGACGCGGGGCCGACGAAGCCCGCTCGTCCTTGTGGCGGAAGATGATCCGGCCTTTTTCGAGATCGTAGGGCGACATCTCGACGATGACGCGGTCTCCCGCCAGCGTCTTGATGCGGTTCTTCTTCATCTTGCCGGCCGTGTAGGCGATGATCTCATGGCCGGTATCGAGCTTCACCCGATAGCGGGTATCGGGCAGGATTTCAGTCACGAGACCCTCGAACTCGATCAGTTCCTCTTTCGTCATGCATCGTGCTCCGTCAGCGCTGCGGACGATTCATCGTGCGGCGCGGCTCCCGGCCGCGCTGCAGGAAGGCGACGCCGCTCAAATCCTTTGGCTCATGTTGTACATGAGCCGGGTTGGATTTTGCAGGCCTCTGATGGCCGCGCGTGTCCGCGGGCCGTGCCTGAGCCGGTTGCGCCGCTTCGCCGTGGCCGCCCGCATGCGCGTGCTGCGGCGCACCGCGGCGGCCGTTCGGATGGCGAGCGCGCTTCGGTCCGTCCCGTCGTGCACCGTCACGGTGAGAGGCGTCACGGTGAGATGCGTCACGGTGGGATGCGTCACGGTGAGATGCGTCACGGTGAGATCCCTCGCGTTGAGATCCATCGCGCGACGAGCCGTCACGATGCCGTGCGCCGCGGTGTGACCGTTCGGACCGCTCGTCCGCCGGGTTCGGCTGGAGATCGCGCCCGGGGCTCGATCGGCGATCGGTCGACGGCAGGCTCATGCGGATGAGCTTCTCGATCGAACGCAGGTAGGGCACCTCGTCATGGTCGCACAGCGAGACGGCGAACCCCTCGGCGCCGGCGCGCGCGGTGCGGCCGATCCGATGCACATAGCTCTCCGGCTCGTTGGGGAGATCGTAATTCACGACATGCGAAATGCCGTCGACATCGATGCCGCGGGCGGCGATGTCGGTCGCGACCAGAATGCGCGTGTCGCCCTGGCGGAAGGCGGCGAGCACGCGTTCGCGTTGCGGTTGCGACTTGTTGCCGTGGATCGCCTCGGCGCTGATGCGCGCCTTGGCGAGCGTGCGCACGAGCTTGTCGGCGCCGTGCTTGGTGCGGGTGAAGACGATGGCGCGTTCCATCGCCGCCTCGCGCAGGATCTCGGCGAGGATCGTGGGCTTGCCGGCGCGTTCCACATGAACGACCCGCTGGCTCACCCGCTCGGCGGTCGAGGCGACCGGCGTCACCGCGACCCGGGCGGGATTGCGCAGCATATGGCCTGCCAGGTCCGCGATCGCCTTGGGCATGGTGGCGGAAAACAGCAGCGTCTGACGTTGCGCCGGCAGCTTGGAAACGATCTGCCGGATGTCGTGGATGAAACCCATATCGAGCATGCGGTCGGCTTCATCGAGCACCAGCACTTCGACGCGGTTGAGCCGCAGCGCGTTGCTGTTGACGAGGTCGAGCAGGCGACCTGGCGTCGCGACCAGCACATCGACGCCGTTCATCAGCTCGCGCACCTGCTTGCCCATCGACACGCCGCCGATGGCGAGCGCGGTGCGCAGATTGAGGTGGCGGCCGTAGGCGTTGAAGCTGTCGAGAATCTGGCCGGAGAGTTCCCGGGTGGGGCTCAGAACCAGGATCCGGCAGCTCTTGCGTTCGAGCTGGGTCGGGTTCCGGGAGAGCCGGTTGAGGATGGGGAGGGCGAAGGCGGCGGTTTTGCCGGTTCCGGTCTGGGCGATGCCGACGACATCGCGTCCTTCGAGGACGAGCGGGACGGTCTGGGCTTGGATCGGGGTAGGGGTGACGTAGTTCTCTTCGGTAAGAGCGCGAGTAATCGGTTCGGCGAGACCGAATCCATCAAAAGAGTTCAATGTGTGACTTTCCCATTGGCGATCACGCCGCTGTCGGTTCACGACCGGGATGCGGGAATCGCGGTGATCAGGACATCCCGCGTGGTCTGGGCTGCCATCGATGAAACGGATATGGCCGAAACCGTCTGCAGGAATCGTGCACGCGGCCACTGGGACCGAAACTTGCGTCGGTCGTCCGAATGCGCCGTATATGGCCTAATCCGGCGCAATTTACAAGCGGTCATCGAGGCTTCGTGGCCCGGACGGCCAAAATAACGCGGTTTGCCAACGGTCCGCGCCTCCCGCATGCCCCACGGAGCATCGGATCAGCCGTCGGCCTGGCGAGGGGAGGGCGCGCTCCCGGCGATGGAGGCAATGAGGGCCGCCACGCCGCGCTCGATGTCGTCGATGTTTTCGATGACGTGATTCGGTGCGAGCGCCGCGACCGCCGGTGCCGGGCGCGCGACGCGGCCTGCGAGGTCGCCGTCGCTGCTGCGGCCGCGCGCGGCGAGGCGCATCGCAAGGAGATCCGCAGGCGCGGTGACGAGCACGACGACGAGCCGCGCATAGCGCTCGCGCAGCTGCCGGATGACGCCGCGCGACACGTTGCACACCACGGTCCGGCCGGCGCGGATGTGGTCGTCGAGCCCCGCATCCAGCGCATATTTCAGGCCGTGCGCCTCCCACCAGAAGGCGAAGCCGCCTCGCGCCGCGGTTGCCGTGAAGTCGGCCTCCGACATCGTGAGGTGGTCTTCGGTCGCCGAGGCGATCCGGGTAATCAGGCGGAGCGGAAACACCACCAGGGGATTGCCTTTGAGCTCCACGCGGGCACGGGCGATGAGGGTGTCCTTGCCGGCCCCGCTCGGCCCCACGACCGCGACCAGCGCGCCCGGACCGATCGGGCACAGGCCTGGACCGTTCACGTCTGCACCGGCATTGCCCGCCATCACGCGACGCGCTGCCCGGCGCGCCACACCGAACGGACGACCGGCACCCCTTTGACGACCCGGACGCGGACGAGGTCGGCGCGCTTGCCCGGCATGATCTCGCCGCGATCGCCGAGGCCGACCGCCTCAGCCGCAGTCTTGGTGACGCTGCGCACCGCCGCCGGCAGGGAGATCCCGGGCGCGGCGTGGGGCAAATACAGCGCCGCCATCAGGAGGCTCGCCGGCACGTAGTCCGACGACAGCACGTCGAGCACGCCGGCGCGGGCGAGCTCGGCGGTCGCGACATTGCCGGAATGCGAGCCGCCCCGCACCAGATTGGGGGCGCCCATGAGGACCCGCACGCCGCCGGCATGCAGCGCCTGCGCCGCCTCCACGGTGGTGGGAAACTCGGCGATCGCGACGCGGTCCTCGATCGACTGGGCGACATGCTCCGCGGTGGTGTCGTCGTGGCTCGCCAGCGGAATGTCGTGGGCACGGGCGATGTCGACCAGCGCCCGGGTGTTGGGTACGGCGTGGAGCCGGGCATGCTCGCGACGCTTCTCGAACATCACGTCGAGCTCGGCGTCGGTGAGACGGCCGCCCTTGCCGCGATAATAGTCGCGGAGCTTCTGCTCGTCGCGGAACTGGCGCTGCCCCGGGGTATGGTCCATCAGCGAGACGAGGCGCACGTCGTCGCGCGCGATCAGCAGGCTCGCCTCCTCGACCACCTGCGGCATCGGCACCTCGCAGCGTAGGTGGAGATAGTGGTTGATCCGCAGCATGTCGGCGTCGCGCGCCGTGGTGATCGCCTCGGCGAGCAGCACGGCTTCGCCGCTGACGTCCTCGGCGCCTTCCTCGCGCCACACCCGCAGCGAATCGAGCACCGTGGTGATCCCGCAGGTCGCGAGCTGGCCGTCGTAGGACACCACCGCCGACAGCGGATCCCAATGCACCTTGGGCCGTGGCATGTAGTGAGCCTCGATGTGGTCGGTGTGGAGCTCGACGAGTCCGGGCATGACGAGGTCGCCCCCCACGTCCTCGGCATGTGCCGGCGCAGGCCCGCGGCCGAAGTCGGTGATCACGCCGTTCTCGGCGATGAGCCAGCCGCGCTCGATCAGCTCGTCGGCGAGCACCAGCCGCGCATTCGAAACGGCGAGCGAGGGGTGGTTCATCTTCAGGCCGCCGCGGCGAAATTGGAGATGTCGACGAGGCGGTCGGCGACCGCGTCGCGGACCTCGCGATCATGCACGATGGCGACGATCGCGACGCCGCGGTGCTTTTTCTCGGTGATGAGCGCGATCACCGCGGCCCGGTTGTCGGCGTCGAGGGAGGCGGTCGGCTCGTCGAGCAGCAGGAGTGGCATGTCGGACAGAAATCCTCGCGCGATGTTGATGCGTTGCTGCTCGCCGCCGGAGAACGTCGCCGGCGCCAGCGGCCACAGCCGCTCCGGAATGTTGAGCCGCCGCAGCAGCACGGCGGCGCGTTCCCGCGCCGCCTCGCGCGCAACGCCCGTAGCGACCAGCGGCTCGGCCGCTACATCGAGCGCGGCCACCCGCGGCACGGCGCGCAGGAACTGGCTGACATAGCCCATGGCGCGGCGGCGCAGCGCAATTATGCTGCGCGGCGGCGCCGTCGCGATGTCGGTCACGCCGTCCTGCTCGTGCAAGAGGATGCGGCCGCCGTCGCAGCGGTAGTTGCCGAAGATCATCTTGAGGATCGACGATTTGCCGGCGCCCGAAGGGCCGGCGAGCGCCACGCATTCGCCGGCGCGCGCGGAGAAATTCACACCGGCGACCACCGGCAGATGCGGCGCCGCCCTGCAAGTGCATGGTGAAGGACTTTCTCACGTCGACGAGATCGAGAACGGCGGACATCGATGCCTCATGCCGGCAGGATGGAGGAGACGAGCAGCTGGGTGTACGGCTCGCGGGGATCGTCCAGCACCTGGTCGGTGAGGCCCTGCTCGATCACCGCGCCGTCCTTCATCACCATGACGCGATGGGACAACAGCCGGGCGACAGCGAGATCATGGGTGACGATGACGACGGCGAGCCCGAGGTCGGCGACGAGACCGCGGATGAGGTCGAGGAGGCGCGCCTGCACCGACACGTCGAGGCCGCCGGTCGGCTCGTCCATGAAGACGAGGCGCGGATTGGTGACGAGGTTGCGGGCGATCTGCAGGCGTTGCCGCATGCCGCCGGAATAGGTGGTGGGCGGGATCGTCGATGCGGGCGCGCGCGATCTCGACGCGGTCGAGCCACTCCTGCGCCGCGCTGCGGATGCGGCCATAATGGCGCCAGCCCACCGCCATCAGCCGCTCGCCGACATTGGCGCCGGCGGACACCGCCATGCGCAGGCCCAGCGCGGGATCCTGGTGCACGTAGCCCCAGTCGGTGCGGAACAGCAGCCGGCGTTCCGCGTCCCCCAGCGTGGCGAGGTCGTGGATGGCGCCATCGCGCAGCCGATAGCAGACCCGGCCCGCGGAGGGCGCGAGCTGCGCCGAGAGGAGCTGCAGCAGCGTGGTCTTGCCCGATCCGGACTCGCCGACCACCGCCATCACCTCGCCCGGGAAGAGATCGAACGCGACGTCGCGGCAGCCGAGCTGGCGCCCGTACCACTTGGAAAGACCCTCGGCCTGCAGCAGCGGCATGTTGGCAACGCCGCTCAGCCCGATGCCGGCCGGCGCGAACTCCCCCATCGCGATTTCGCCCAATGCGCCGTCGCTCATGCCGGGTAGGGTCGCGCTCATCGGCCTTCCGCCATTCCGGAGCCGCCCGCCGGCCGAATTCCGGAAGCCCGGTCGTCTGCGTTGCCGGGCGACGCGGATTCCGGGTCCGGGGCTTCGCCCCGCCCCGGAATGACAGACGTGTCCACCGCGAGCGTCGCATTGCGCCGAATCTCGCAATGGTCGGTGTCGGAGCACACGAACATCCGTGCGCCTTTGTCATCGGTGATGATTTCGTCGAGGAAGCTGTCGGTCGCTCCGCACAGCTCGCAGGTGCCGGGCGCCCAGCGCGGCGCAAACGGGTGATCCTCGAAATCGAGCGACGCCACCCGGGTGTAGGGCGGGATCGCGTAGATCCGCTTCTCCCGTCCGGCGCCGAACAGCTGCAGCGCCGCGCAGTCGTTCATCTTCGGGTTGTCGAATTTCGGCGTCGGCGACGGATCCATCACGTAGCGGCCGTCGACCTTCACGGGGTAGGCGTAGCTCGTGGAGATCTGGCCGTGACGGCTGATGTCCTCGTAGAGTTTGACGTGCATCAGCCCGTATTCAGCGAGCGCGTGCATGCGGCGGGTTTCGGTTTCGCGCGGCTCGAGGAAGCGCAGCGGCTCGGGGATCGGCACCTGGAACACCAGCACCTGCCGTTCCGTGAGCGGCCGTTCGGGGATGCGGTGGCGGGTCTGCACGATGCTCGCCGCGGCGGTCGAGGTCGTGGTCGTCACGCCCGTGGTCTTGACGAAGAAATCGCGGATCGACACCGCGTTGGTGGTGTCGTCGGACCCCTGGTCGATCACCTTGAGCACGTCCGTGGGCCCGATGATCGCCGCGGTGACCTGCACGCCGCCGGTGCCCCAGCCCTGCGGCATCGGCATCTCGCGGCTTGCGAACGGCACCTGATAGCCGGGAATGGCGATCGCCTTGAGAATGGCGCGGCGGACCATCCGCTTGGTCTGCTCGTCGAGATAGGCGAAGTTGTACGCTACGCCGTTCATTCCGCCGCCTCCGTCACGCGGGCGCCGCCGGCCGCGGGCGTGTCCGGCACGGTGCTGCCCCGTTCGATCCCATCTTGCGGCGTGCAGTCCGTTTGCGACGCGAAGTCCGCCCGCAGCCGCCGCACCAGGCCGAGCTCGGCCTGGAAATCCACGTAATGCGGCAGCTTGAGATGCTCGACGAAGCCGGTGGATTGCAGGTTGTCGGAGTGCGACAGCACGAACTCCTCGTCCTGGGCCGGCGCCTTGATCTCCTCGCCGAGCTCGCGCGCCCGCAGCGCGCGGTCGACCAGCGCCATCGCGATGGCCTTGCGCTCGCTGTGGCCGAACGCGAGGCCGTAGCCGCGGGTGAACCGCGGCGGCTCGCTCGCCGAACCCTTGAACTGGTTGATCGACTGGCATTCGGTGACGGTGATGCGGCCGAGCGGAACGGCAAAACCGACCTCGTCCGCGAACAGCTCGACCTCGACCTCGCCGAACCGGATCTCGCCCGCGAACGGATGCGTGCGCCCGTAGCCGCGCTGGGTCGAATAGCCGAGCGCGAGCAGGAATCCCTCGTCGCCCCGCGCGAGATTCTGCAGGCGCAGGTCGCGGCCGGCGGGAAATGAGAGCGGATCGCGGGTCAGGTCGCCGGCCGGCGTGCCGTCGTCGGGCGGGGCCGGCTCGATCAGGCCGTCGGCGCCGAGGATCTCGGTGAGCCGCGGACATGCCGCCTGCGCGGGCGCCGTCTCGAGCGGCGGCAGGTCGGCGGGCCCGGCCAGGCTGTGATCGAGCAGGCGGTGGGTATAGTCGAAGGTCGGGCCGAGCACCTGGCCGCCCGGCAGATCCTTGAAGGTCGCGGAGATGCGGCGCTCGATGTCCATTGCGGCGGTGTCGATAGGCGCGGCGGCGCCGAAGCGGGGCAGGGTGGTGCGATAGGCCCGCACCAGGAAGATCGCCTCGATCAGGTCGCCGCGCGCCTGCTTGATGGCGAGCGCGGCAAGCTCGCGGTCATAGAGCGAGCCTTCGCTCATGACGCGATCGACGGCAAGCGCAAGCTGCTCGGAAATTTGGTCGATGCCGAGCTCGGGGACGGCCGGATCGCCGCGGCGGGCGGCGGCGAGCAGGGCGTGGGCATTGGCGATGGCGCGCTCACCGCCTTTGACGGCGACGTACATCAGGCGCGCTTCCGGGCTTGCTGAGCCGCCGACGCGAGACGAACCGAACGCGGCAGTCCGACCAGCGTCGCGCCGCAGGTCAGGATGAGATCGACGCCGCGCGGGAACAGTGCCCGATTGGCCGCCATGCGGTCGGCGAAGTCGATCGGCAGTGGGGCGGCGGAGAGGGTGTGGGTCTCCTTGATTCCGGGGCCGGCCAGGCAAAATCCGTCCGCCTCCGTGAGCCGCCCGACCTCGACGACGAGGGTCGCGGAGCGGTCCGGATATTCGATGGTGCCGCTCTCGAAGGCGGCGAAGCCGGGCATCCGCGCGGCGTCCGCGATGAAGGCGAAGGCCGCGCGAGCGGAGGCGTCCACGCGGCGGGCCCCGGTGTGAAAAGTGAGCCAGCCGGAGACTTCGGGCGCCGCGGCCAGCGGCGGATCGAGCCACACCGGCGTCTCGTAGTCGAGCAGCGTCAGCGCCACCGCTGCGGCCGCGAGGCCCATCGGACCCGGCGGCGTCACCGTGGCCGCGATCTGCGCGATGCGGCCGGGACGGGCCATGGCCTCCATCACGGTGCGGAACACCGATTGGCCGGCGAGCACCGGATCCGTAAAGCCGGGCAAGAGCATGCTCAATCCTCCCCGCGCACGAGCGTGAAGAAGTCGACCCGGCTTGCCGCGGTCTGTTCGCGCCGCTTCGCGCGGTCGTTTTCGATCCGCTTGCGAATCGGCGACAGCACCCGCCGCTCCAGCGGGTCGCGCGCGTCCGGGTTCTGCCACAGCGCGTCGCAGACCGCGGCGAGCCGCGCCTTGTCCCGATCACGGCCGAGCACGTAGGCGAAGCCGACTTCGCCCGAGGCGATCCGCACGGCGGCGCGCGTCACAGTCGCCTCGCCGAAGTTGAAGCGGGCGCCGTCGCCGCCGATCCGGCCCTGCAGCATCACGAGCCCGGTCTCGACCGGCCGCAATTCCACATGGGCCGGGGGGCCGAACGCCGTCAGGAGCGCGGCGATCTCGTCGGTTCGCGCGTCCGCCAGCGTCGCCATCGCGGCGCGGCGGCCGGCCATCTCGCGGGGCATTGCGGCTGCGGTCGCCGGCGCGGAGCCCGTCACGGCAAATCCATCGCGGCACGATCCATCACGGCAACGTCCATCACGGCAACGTCCATCATGTTGAGGTCATCAAAGCGAGTTAACAGGCAACGCACGTTCGACCTCGTCGTTCACCGCCGAGAGCCATCACGGCGAGATCAAGTTTCCCTTGCATAGTTGTCTATTATATTAGACAACTATGCGTCGCCGTCAATGACGGCGTTATGACGATCCGGCCCCCCTGATGCGCGCACCGAACAACGATGGCCTGCAAGGCGTGACGCTGTGGCGGCGGATCGCGGACGATCTCGAGCAGGAGATCGCGTCCGGCGTCTACGCTCCGGGCGACCGGCTGCCCGGCGAGCTCGAGATCGCGGGTCGCTTCGACGTGAACCGCCACACCGTGCGCCGCGCGCTCGCCGACCTCGCGCAGCGCGGGCTGGTGCATGCAGCGCGCGGCAGCGGTACCTTCGTCGCGCCGGGCCGGCTCGCCTATCCGATCGGCGAGCGGTCGCGGTTCTCGGAGATCGTCGGCACCGCCGGCCGCGAAGTGGGCGGCCGGCTGATCGCGGACGCGCAGGAGCCAGCGACGCGCGTGGTGGCGCGCCGGCTCGGCCTCGCCGTCGGCGCTCCCGTCATACGGCTCGAAATCCTGCGCAGCGCCGACCAGGTGCCGATCTGCGTTGCGACAACCTGGCTCCCCGCGCATCGCATGGCGGACGCCGCCAAGGTGTTCCGGGCGAAGCGCGGGCTCACCGCGACGTTCGCGCATTACGGCATCCGCGACTATCGCCGTCTCAGCACCCGGATCTCCGCGGCGATGGCCGACGCGGTCGACGCGCGCTGGCTGCGGATCGCGCCCGGCCGTCCGATTCTGGTGATCGAGAGCACCGACGTCTCGCCCAGTGGCGAGCCGTTGTCGACCAAGCGGAGCCGGTTCGCCGCGGATCGCGTCGAGCTTGTGGTGGAGAGCTGAAACGATGTCGATGATCGATGCCGGGATCCGAAACACGCAGAGCCGCGCGGCGCTTCCGCGCCTGCGCATCGACGGCGGGCGCGTTCTCGTCGGCGCGCGGTTCGAGGCGACGAGCGTCGACGTCGAGGAGGCCGTCATCTGCGATGTCGGACGCGACGGCGGCGCCGCGCGCAACCTCGACGCCAGGGGACTCCTGGTGCTGCCGGGCATCGTCGATATCCACGGCGACGCCTTCGAACGGCAGATGATGCCGCGCCCCGGCGTCCATTTCGCCCACGATATCGCGCTGATGGACACCGACTGCCAGGTGATCGCCAACGGCATCACCACGGTCTTCCACGGCGTGACGTGGTCTTGGGAGCCCGGCCTGCGCGGCGCGGAAAATGCCCGCGCTCTGCTCGCCGAGATGGAAAAGCTGCGGCCGCGGCTGCGGGCCGACACCCGGTTTCATCTGCGCCATGAGACCTTCAATCTCGACGCCGAGCCGGAGGTGACCGATTGGATCGGCGCCCGCCGCATCGGCATGCTCGCCTTCAACAACCACGTGCCGGAACTCGATACCTCGCAGCCGGCCAAGGTCGCCCGGATGGCGGAGCGCAGCGGGATGCCGCTGGAAGCGTTCCGCACCCTGGTCGCGCGCGTCAATGCGCGCGCGGCGGACGTGCCCGGCTCGATCGAGCGCCTCGCGGCCTGCGCCCGCGCCCAAGATGTCCCGCTGCTTTCCCATGACGACGAGAGCCCAGAGCAGCGGCGGCGCTTCCGGACGCTCGGCTGCCGTGTCGCCGAATTCCCGACCACCCTCGAGACCGCGCAGGAAGCCGCGGCAAGCGGCGACGACATCGTGCTCGGCGCGCCCAACGTGGTGCGCGGCGGCAGTCACATCGGATGGATCAATGCGCGCGACATGATCGCCCGCGGCCTGTGCTCGATCCTGGCGTCCGATTACTACTACCCGGCCCCGATCAACGCGGCTTTCAAGCTGGCCGCGGAATCCGTCAAGCCGCTCGCCGAGGCCTGGGCGCTCGTCTCGGAAACCCCGGCGGCCGCAGTGGGCCTCGACGACCGGGGCGTCATCGCGGCGGGGCGCCGCGCCGACATGATCCTGGTCGATCCGAACGACGGGCGGCCCGAAGTGGTCGCGGTGGTGGCGGCGGGACGGATTGCGCATCTGACCGACGCGGCGCGGATCGCCTGACGCAGCGGGTCACGCGATGCTGAGGCAGCAGGAGCACCGGCGGTGAAGCCGCGATACGCCATCTACTTCGTCCCGGCGGCCGCGAGTGCGCTCTATCGGTTCGGCGCCGCGGTGCTGGGCTATGACTGCTATACCGCATGCGACACCGGCTTTCCCGCGGGGCTGCCGCTGCCGCAATCTGCCTGGCACGAGTTGACGTCCGAGCCGCGGCGCTACGGTTTCCATGCCACGCTCAAGGCGCCTTTCTTTCTCGCCGATGACGTCGATGAAGCCGCTCTCGCCGACGCCTTTGACACGTTCTGCCGGTCGACGGCGCTTCCCGCCGCGTTCGCGCCGGTGGTCGCCGTGCTGGAAGGCTTCGTGGCGGTCGTCCCCGTGCAGTCCAGTCCGGCGATCGACCGCCTCGGCGCCGCCTGCGTCACCGCGTTCGACCGCTTCCGCGCCCCGCTGAGCGCGCCGGATCGTGCGCGCCGGATGAGCGCCAGGTTGAGCGCGCGACAGGCGGGGCAGCTCGAGCGTTGGGGCTATCCGTACGTGTTCGAAGACTTCCGGCTGCATCTGACGCTGACCGGCCGGCTCGCGGCCGAGCGGGAACACGCCGTCGTGCGCTATCTCGAAGAGCGCTTTGCCGCTCTGCGCGCGCCGCCGGTGCGGATCGATCGCGTGGCCTTGTTGCGGCAGGATCGGCCGGACGCGCGCTTTACCGTCATGCGCCAGGCCGGCATCGGTCCGGGGGCTTGCCCTCCCGGCACCTAAGCGATGCGAGCGCGCGGCCGGCCGCAGCGTTTGGATGTGTTCCAACCGCCGGAATGGCAGCCATGCCGCGAGCGCGTTCGTGATTTAGGTCAACCACAGGAATGTCTTGGTTGTTAGGAAAGCTCGGGGCGAAAAGCTTTGGAGCGCACGACATGCAGGTGATCGAAGTTCGGGTGTGGGATCCGCTGATCAGGGCGGTTCACTGGCTGCTCGCGGCGGCGGTGTTGATCGACTGGTTCACCGACGAGCCGCGGTGGATGCACGTGTGGCTCGGCTACTTCGCCCTCGCGCTCGTCGTGCTGCGTGTCGTGTGGGGGTTCGTCGGACCGGAGAACGCGCGGTTCGTGGGCTTCGTGCGCGGCCCGCGCATGGTGTTCGATTATCTCGCCGGGCTCGTCAGCTTTTCCTCGAAGCGCTACCTCGGACACAGTCCGGCGGGCGGCGCCATGATCGTTGCACTTCTCATCATGATCACGGCGACGGCGGGAACCGGGATGGCGAACCTCGCGGCGGAGCGCGGCGAGGGGCCGCTGTCCGGCGTCATCGCCAAGGTCGAGCGGCCGGCGCGGGTGCCGGGGCAGCGGCGTCCGCCTCTGTTGATGAAGGAGATCCACGAGACGGTGGCCAACATCACCCTGGCGCTGGTGGTGCTGCACGTCCTCGGCGTGGTGCTCGCGAGCTTTGCCCATCGCGAGAACCTGGTGCGGGCGATGGTTACCGGTCGGAAGCGGGCGGGAGAATAGCGCCAGGTCCGCCGGATCGCGCGCCTCCAAGCGAACGCAGCCGGCTAAGCCGGCTGTGTTTTGCAGGGATCAGCAGGAACAATCCGGCTGCGTCACGTTGCAGCCCAGCGAGGCATCAGCGGCCATAGACGCCGCTGCCCCAAGACGATGCGGAGCCGAACCATCCGCCGCCGCCGAACACGCCCCACTGCTGTTGCGGCTGTCGGGCCACGGACCGCACGGGACGTTCGGCGCTCTGTTTGCGCGCAACCCTATGCCGGCCTTCTTCGTCGCCACCGCGGGAGCGGCGCGCCTGACGGGCCTCCCCGCCGTTCTCCAGAGCCATGGTCGTATCGATGACGCGGCCCTTGGCGTCGATGCGGAAGCATTCGTTGATCGATCGTGAGCCGCGTCCACGGGATTCCTCGCCTTCGACCGCCGAGCACGACAGATGCCGCTTGGCGTCCGGGGACGGGGGCGCCAGCGCGGTCTTGGGGGCGATGTCGTTCCACGCCGCGCGCATCACCGGCTCGAAGATCGGAACCGCGACGCCGCCGCCGGTGGCGCCGCCGCCCAGCGTGCGGCGCTTGTTGCCGGCGTTGTCGTAGCCGATCCACACCGCGACGGTGACGTCGTTGCTGAACCCGACGAACCAGGCGTCGTTCTCGTCGTCAGAGGTTCCGGTCTTGCCGGCGACAAAGGGCGCGAGGTCGGCGATGGCGTGTGCCGTCCCGCGCGCCAGCACGCCCTGCATCAAGGTCTTGAGCTGGTAGAAGGCGGCATGGTCGACCGACGTGATCGGCGTGGGTTTCGCCTCGTGACGATACACGGTGGCGCCGTCGCGCTCGACGGAGTCGATCACGTAGGGCGTCGGGCGCAACCCCTCGTTGGCGATCGCGGCATAGAACGCGGCGAGATCGACCGGCCGTACCGGCTCGGCGCCGAGCACGAACGGGTAGAACCGCACGCACTCACGATAGATCTGGGCTTCCAGAGCCAGTTGGCACAGGCGGTCGAGGCTCGCATCGGGCTTGGCTTCGATGCCGCCCTGGAGGAGATGCACGGTGGCGAGGTTGCGCGAATTCTCGAGCGCGCTGCGCAGCGTCATCACCCCGCCGCCGCCGCCGTCATAGTTTTTCGGCGTCCAATAATCGTTCGGATTGCCGCGGCCGCCGCCGATCGGCGGGAACGTGATGGTGCTGTCGCTCACCAGCGTGTTGGGCTGCAGGCCCTTGCCGAGCGCGGCAAGGTAGCTCAGCGGCTTGATGGTCGAGCCAGGCTGCCGCACGGCCTGGGTCGCGCGGTTGAGCTGGCTCAGCGGATAGGAAAACCCGCCGGTCATCGCCAGGATGCGGCCGGTCTTGTTCTCCAGCGCGATCACCATGCCCTGGACGGTCGGGCGAACCCGCAGCTCCGCCCGCGCGGCGCCCTTGCCCTTGCCCTCGATCAAGTGGACGAGGACGACGTCGTTGACCCCGAGCTTGCCCTGGGCATTGGCGGTGTCGAGCGACAGGGGAATGGTGCGGCCGTCGGCGAGGCCGACCCGCCAGCCGTCGGTGCGCCGGCCGCCGGGCTGAGACAGCACCACGGCAGGCGTCCAGTGGACATCGTAGAGCGGCAGGCGCGCCGCCGCGAGCGCCTGTTGCCAGGGCGGCCGCTTGTCGGTGCTGTTCGCATCGGCCTGGAGCTTGGCGATCGCCGGTCCGAGCCTCGCCTCCGGACCGTTGAATTGGATGCGGCCGGAGTTGCGCTCGTATCGGGACAGACCCTCCTGCAGCGACTCCTCGGCGGTCCGCTGCAACGCCGGATCGATGGTGGAGTGCACCTTGTAGGAACCGTCGGTCATGCGGCCGATGTTGGCCAGGGACCGCGCTTCCCGCGCGACCTGGTCGACGAAATGGAATCCGATGTCGCGGCGCGGGCGGGCGCCGGGAACGATGGCCGGCAACGGCGGCAGCGCGTGGGCTGCCTCGTCGAAGGCGGCCTCAGGACCGGCGGTGCCGTCCTCCCTCATCCGATTGAGCACATAGGCCAGGCGTTCCCGGGTGGGGGTGGGCCGGCGATCGGGGTTGAAATAGGTCGGCCCCTTGGTCATCGCCGCCAGCAGGGCTCCCTCTTTGAGGGTCAGCGCCTTCGCCGACTTGCCGAAATAACTCTGGGACGCGACTTCGATGCCCCACGCGCTGCGGCCGAGATAGACGCAATTGAGATAAAGCTCGAGGATCTCGTCCTTGGTGAGGGTTGATTCGAGTCGCGCCGCCACGATCATCTCGCGGATCTTGCGCTCGTAGGTCACGTCCTCTCCGACCAGCAGGTTCTTGACCACCTGCTGGGTGATCGTCGAGCCGCCCTGGGGCCGTTTGGAACGCGCGAGATTGCCGAGGAAGGCACGGATCAGCCCGTGCTCGTCGATGCCATGGTGCTGGTAGAATCGCTTGTCCTCGGCGGCGATGAAGGCATCGCGCACGTGCTGCGGGATGTCCGCCAGCGGCACCCAGACCCGGCGCTGGTTCTCCTCGAAGACCTCGGCGAAAGGCTTGCCCTTGCGGTCCAAGACGAGGCTGGAGCCGGGCAGCTTGTGGTCCTTGAGCATGGTATGGTCGGGCAGGTTCGCCGCCGACGAGTTGTAGAAGTCGATCACCTCGCCGAGATCGACCGCGGAACGCTCGACCTTCTCGTTCTTGCAGAACTGCCGATAGGCGATCTGGAGATCGGCGAAGTTGATACCGCGCAACACCTTCGGCGCTGAGATCGCCTGCGGATCGTCCATCGCGGTCGCGATCAGATCATCGATATTGATGTCTTCCAGCTCGAACACCTTGAGCATCTGGACGCAGCCGGCATGCAGGATCTGGGCGACCTGCGCCTGGTCGCGCTGGCGGTCGAACTGTGTCTTGACCGCATTGGGCGTCGTCATGACCTGGCTGAGCGCTAGGGCGGTGGCGAATATCTTGAACAGAATTGTTTCCATTGAGCCCTTCAGCGGCTAGCGGTGTGCTGTCCGAATTTTGCAGCGAAAACTCGAAGTTCTTGTTAAAAACAACCCGGAATTCTCGTTAATGGTCCAACAGAGTGCGGGCGCGAGAGTTGGGGAGACCACGACGGCGAGTGGCGACGGCGAGGGGCGACAGTGAGTGGCGACAGTGAGTGATGGCAACGCGCATGGCGACGGCAACCGACCGCCGCGCGAAAGGACTAAGTGAGGGACTAAGCTTCGTCAGGACGCTGCTTCGAGCGTCAGTAAAACGGTTGGATCGGGCGGCTCCGCGCGACAATCTGCAGGAGAGGTATTGTCGTGGCATGAATATATCATGTCAAATGAGCCTAAGTGCGGCTGGATTATACGGAGGTATAGCATGACACATGATTGGGGCCAGGACGTCAAAAAGTATGTGCCGGATGCCGACGACGCGGCGATCAACGGCATCGTCAAGCATTGCGGGATTGCCCTCCACAGCAGGGACTCCTCGCTCGTGGCCTGTCAGGACAAGTCGGAGCGCGATCGCGTGCGCGACAGCTTCCTCAAAAAGAAGCTCGGCCTCACCGTCGCCGACGCCGAGCTGGACAAGGCGGTGATGGAGGTCTGTCAGACCATGAAGGCGGATCACGACAAATCACGCGTCGCTTTCTACTATCTTCTCGCGCAGAAGTTCGCGAAGCTCGCCGACATGCATTGAGCTGCCGCCGGTTCCCACGCCGGCGGTCGTGCCCGGGTGGCGGCCGTCGGCGCGGCAATCTTCACGCGCCCGCGCCGTCGCGCGCAACTCGTTTGTCTGGTCAGTCGGCGCGTTTGAGGACGGCTCGACGCGTCCGTCAGCCTGTTTCATCCGTCTGTCATGTCGCGCTGCTAGCGGAGGCTGTTGGCGAGGAGGCGCGCCGTGCAGGCGGTTCTCGAGGTGCGACGGGTTTCGAAGACATTCGACCGGCGGACCCCGATCCTCAAGGGTGTCTCGTTCTCGCTCGCCCGCGGCGAGATGGTAGCGCTGATCGGCGCTTCCGGCAGCGGGAAATCGACTTTGATCCGGGCGATCGCCGGGCTCGTCGCCATCGACAAGCGCAAAGACCAAACCCCCGATACGATGGGTAGATTTGGCCCGGTTGCGGCGCAAGCCGAGGGCCCCGGCGAGATCTGGGTGTTCGGCGAGCCGATGCAGCGGGACGGCCGCATCATCGGCACCGCAAAGCAGCTGCGGGCGCGGGTGGGCGTCGTCTTCCAGCAGTTCAATCTGGTGCCGAGACTGTCGGTTCTCACCAATGTCTGCCTCGGCCTGCTCGGCCGCGCTCCTCTTCTCCTTGGTACCATCGGCCACTTCAGCGCAGCCGACAAACGGTGCGCCATGCAGGCGCTCGCCCGCGTCGGCATCGCCGCGCATGCGCTCAAGCGCGGCAGCGAGCTGTCGGGCGGCCAGCAGCAGCGCGCCGCGATCGCGCGCACCCTGGTGCAGGAAGCGGAACTCGTCATCGCCGACGAGCCGATCGCCTCGCTCGATCCGAACGCGGCGCGCCGGGTCATGGATATCCTCGTCGACATGAATCGCCGCGACCGCATCACCGTTTTGGTGTCGCTCCATCAGGTCGAATTCGCGGCGCGCTATTGTCCGCGCACCATTGCGCTCAAGGCGGGCGAGGTGGTGTTCGACGGGCCGTCGCACGCGCTTACGCCGGCGCTGCTGAGCGCGATCTACGGTGCCGAGTCCGAGGAGCTGCTCGGTTCCGATCCTGCCATCGCGGCATCGGACGTCTTGGTACCGGACGTCTTGGTATCGGGCGTCACGGCAACGGACGTCACGGCAGCGGACTTCTTGGAACCGGGTGGAGCGATGCCGAAGGCGGCGGTGCCCCGGCCCGCTGATTCCCTCGCTCTCAACCCGCATTAGAGAGACCACGCCTGTCGTCCTGCAGGAGGTCCGCGGATTCGATCCGGAATTCTGCAAGCCAACCGTCCGACCCAGAAGGAGCAAGCCCATGTTGCGCACCGTTTTGGCCGGCCTTGCGGCCGCAGCCGCCGTGGCCGCGTCGACGATCGCCGCCGTCGCCCAGTCACCCGTCGCCCAGTCACCCGGCACCCAGTCACCCGTCGCGCAGGTGCCCGTCGAGCTCAACTTCGGCGTCATCTCCACCGAGGCCTCGACCAATCAGAAGAAGAACTGGGAACCGTTCCTGCAGGCGATTTCCAAGGGCACCGGCTTCAAGCTGAACGGCTACTACGCGACCGACTACGCCGGCGTGATCGAGGCGATGCGGTTCAACAAGGTCCACGTCGCCTGGTTCGGCAACAAGTCGGGGATGGAGGCGGTCGATCGCGCCGGCGGCGAGGTGTTCGCCCAGGTGGTGTCGCGCGACGGCAGCGTCGGCTACCACTCCCACATCATCGTCCATCGCGACAGCCCGTTCACCAAGCTCGAGGACATCCTGCACTGCGACAAGTCGATTGACTTCGGCATCGGTGATCCGAACTCGACGTCGGGCTTTTTGGTGCCGACGTCCTATGTCTTCGCGGCGAACAATATCGACCCGAAGTCCTGCTTCAGGACCGTCCGCAATGCGAGCCACCAGGCGAATGCCATGGCGGTCGCCAACAAGCAGGTGGCCGCCGCCACCAACAACAGCGAGGATTTGCAGCGCACCGCGGCCACCGCGCCGGCGGCCCGCGAACAGATCCGGATCATCTGGACCTCGCCGCTGATCCCCCTCGATCCGCTGGTGTGGCGCAAGGATCTCGACCCCGCGGTGAAGACCAGGCTCTACACCTTCCTCTTGAACTACGGCCACGTCGGCACCGACGACGAGATCAAAGCAGCCCGGGACATCCTCGCGAACCTCGTATGGTCGCCGTTCCACCCGTCGTCCGATTCCCAGCTGCTGAGCACGCGCAAGCTCGAAGCGAACAAGGATCTGCTCAAGGTTCGGGCCGACGCCAAGCTCTCCGCCGACGAGAAGGCAAAGCAGGTGACGGCGCTGACGGAACAGCTTGCACGGCTCGACCAACTCGAGAAGACAGCGGCGCACGACGACTTCCACGCCCGCGTGGCGGCCTTCATCGAAGCCGAGAAGAGCGGCCGGCAGGACGAACTCGCGAAGATGATCGCCGAGTTCGCGGCGACATCGGCGCGCACGAACTGACGCCTTGGTACAGACCGCGACCACGGCGGACATTTCGGTCCCCCGGCATCCGCTGTCGCGGCGGCTGTGGGGCTATGCGCTGTGGATCGGTCTCTTCGCACTGCTCGCCTGGGCGTGGGCGCCGGCCGAAATGTATCGCGCCGGCGCTCTCGTGCACGACTGGCGCAACATGGCGGAGTTCGGCCGCGCGTTCCTGCGGCCGAACTTTCACGACTGGGACAGCTACCTCGCGGACATGACCGTGACCGTCCAGATCGCGATCTGGGGAACGGCGCTCGCGGTGGTCGGGGGCATTCCGTTCGCGATCCTCGCCTCCGCCAACATCTGCCCGCAATGGGTGGTGCAGCCGGTGCGCCGCCTGATGGATGCCTGCCGCGCCATCAACGAGATCGTGTTCGCGCTGATGTTCGTGGTCGCGGTCGGGCTCGGCCCGTTCGCCGGGGTGATGGCGCTCGCCGTCCATAACCTCGGCGTGTTCGCGAAATTGTTCTCGGAGGCCGTCGAGGCGATCGATCCGCGCCCGGTCGAGGGCATCCGGGCGACCGGGGCGCGGCGCATCCAGGAGGTGATCTTCGGGGTCATTCCTCAGGTGCTGCCGTTGTGGAGCTCGCTGACGCTCTACCGTCTCGAGACCAATGTCCGCTCGGCCACCACCCTCGGCATCGTGGGCGCCGGCGGCATCGGCCAGACGCTCTATGAAAGCATCCGCAGCTTCCAGTACGCCGAGACGGCCGCCCAGGTCATCGTCGTCGTGCTCACGGTCATGGTGATCGATCTCGTGAGCGCGCGGCTGCGCCGGGTGCTGGTTTGACGGACGCTCGCGTGCGGCCGGCGCCCGGTCCGCGGGCCGGTCTTGCCCGCGCCGGATTGCCTGCCCTGGATTGCGCGCCCGGGTTGCCGTAACCTCGGCCCGACGACGGGACCGATTGCGGTCGCCGCGACGCGGGTGCTCTCGTGGTGTGGCCTTGGCAGGACAGGAACCGGCGGTTTTCCCCGCTCAAGGCGGCGACGTTCGCGCTGATGTTCGCGCCGGCGATCTGGATCGTCGTCCAGGTCGTGACCGAGCAGTTCGGGCCGGTGCCGCTCGGCGGAATGACGTACTGGTCGGGCCTGTGGGCGACGGCGCTGCTGCTGATCGCGCTCGCGGTCACGCCGGCGGCGCGGATCTTCGGCTGGCGGCGCCTCGGCGTGGTGCGGCGGATGATCGGGGTGACCGGCCTCGTCTACGCACTGGGGCATATCGTCATCTATTTCGCCTTGCGATTCTGGAACTTCGCCAACATCGCCCACGAGATGGCGACGCGGTTCAGTCTCATCGTGGCGAGCGTCGCCACCGTCGGGCTGATCGCCCTCGGGGTCACTTCCCTCGACGCCGCCGTGGCCCGCATGGGCGCGGCGGGATGGAAGCGGCTGCACAACACCATCTATGTGGTCACGGCGCTGGCGCTGCTGCACTACCTGCTGTCGCCGGATATCTATCCCGAGCAGTTCCTGCTCACCGGACTGTTTTTCTGGCTGATGGCATGGCGGGTGCTCGACCGGCGCGGGCTCGGCACCGACGTGGCGGCGCTCGCTGTCCTCGCGGTGGCCACGGGCCTGATCGCGGCGCTGTTCGAGGCGGTCTGGGTCTGGGCCATCCACGGCTACGGGCCGCTGGGGACGCTGCGCAACGACTTCACGCTGGATCTCGGCGTTCCGCCGCCCTGGGAGCTGCTGGCGCTCGGCCTGCTGATCGCGGCAGCCGCGTTGGTGCGGCAGGCCTTCAGACCCGATCTCAAGCGGGCAGATGTCGTTGCACCGTAGGGTCGGCACATCGAAGCGTGCCCGCGCCGCCTCGGCCGCCGCGTTGACATCCGCCCTGCGTGGGTACGGCGCGAAGCGTACGCCTGTGCCACCGGTTCCGCGGGCTCGTGTTGCAGCTCGGGCGACGTTTCACGCCGGCAGCCGCAGCACCGCATATTGCGCATAGTCGCGATAGGGCCGCTCGAAGGTGAGCACGGCACCGGCGGCCGCGGCGCGCGCGCGCAGCACGCGCTCCATTTCGTCGCGGGGGGTGACGTGGAACATCGCCAGCCACTTCCGCAGCACGGTGCGGAACGGGCCCGGCAAGCGCTGCTGACCGCCGAAGTCGACGATGTGCAATTCTCCCCCGGCGGCGACGGCCGCGAGTGCGCCGTCGATCGCGGCCCGCCAGTCGGGGATCATCGACAGGCTGTAGGAGATCAGGACGCGCTCGAACCGGGCCACCCCGAACAGGGGCAGGGGATCGAAGCGGGTGGCGTCGGCATGGGCGACGCGAATCCGCGACGCGAGGCCTTCCCGCGCGACGGTCGCCGTCGCCGAGGCCAGCATCTCGGTGGAGACGTCGATGCCGAACAGGCGGGCGGCGGGATAGCGGGTCGCAGTCGCCGCGAGGTTGCGCCCGGTGCCGCAGCCGATCTCGAGGACGGCGCCGCCGTCGGGCGGGGCGAGCCGGGCGACCAGGAGATCGCGGCCGAGCAAGAAGTATTTGCGGGTGAGGTCATAGATGTGCCGCTGATGCCGGTAGGTCCGGTTCATCAGGTCGGCCGACGAGATCGCCGTCATGTCACGCCCGCAGGATGTAGAGGTGGAAGCCGCCGTAGATCGCCGAGCGGTCACGGCGCGTGAGCTCCTGCGACTGGTCCGCCGCGTAATTCCACTGGTCGAGTACCGCGTCGTCGACGCGGCCGGGCAGCAGGCTCGGCGCCGCGGCGGTGCGGAAAATGACACGGGCGCCCGGCCGCGCGGTGCGGGTGATCTCACGCCACAGGTCGTTCAACTGCTGGTCCGACATCCAGTCCTGGGCATCGAGCAGGACATAACGGTCGAGCGATTGGGCCGGCCGGCTCTTGAGGTATTCGGTGAACGAGCGGTTGAGCACTTCGACCCGGTCGGCGCGGTCGCGGATGGTGTGGAAATGCTCGCGCTCGAGATAGGGCGGCAGCGGGCCGGTGCCGTCATCGGAATACGAACGTCCGAACGCCTGCCAGGCGAAGTAGTTCTCGTCGATGCTGAACTCGCAGGTGAGCTTCTCTACCCGCTCGCGCAGCACCGCCGCCATGTTCGGTGCGCCCGATCCGAGCGCGGCATATTGCGCCGGCGGAATCCCGAGACCATAGAGCGACAACTGCCGCGCGGTGGCCCAGCGCACGAACGGCTTGTCGAACAGGGGCGCCAGCGAGGTATCGAAGAATGCCCGCTGCTCCTCCAGCGAACGCGACCTCAGCACCTTGCTCAGCTCGACGCCATAGGCGCGCGCCACCAGATGGCCGAGGCCGATCGAATAGCCGAGCAGGCCGTAGCGATAGAGATTGCGCGAGAACATCGAGATGCGGCGGCGTCCGAAGCCGGAGAGGGCGCGGCCTTCCCAATAGGCCCGCGTCTCGTCGTCGAGATTATCCTTGAGGAAGCGCCAGTAGGCGGCGACGTTCGCCTGTTCGTCGGCTTCGCCGAAGAAGCGGTAGAACGACTGCCAGGACGGCAGACGGCGGGCGGCGGTGAGCTTGAGCTTGTTGAGCGCCACATGGGCGCGGCTGAGATCCACCGCGGTGATCTTGCCCGGATCGGCAATGAGATAGGAGAGGACGTTGCATCCTCCCGACGCGATGGCGACCACGTGGCAATCCGGCGTGAGCGCCAGCGCCTCGATGTCGACCTCCGGATCTTCCCAGATCTGCGGATAGACCAAGCCCTTGAACGCCCAAGTGAACATGATCTCGAGCAGGCCTTCGCTCGAAAAGGCGCGATTGCGGCGCACCGCTTGGTTCAGGCGATCGCTCGCCGCAGCTTTGGATGCGGACGTCAAGCCAAACTCCACGTGATCTGTCGAATCGACAGCGGATTAGGCACCAGTGCGGATGTAAGTTTGATGACGAGAAGCGACAAACCGACGGCGATGCCGCCGAGCCAACCAACACGATCAAGCAGCCTGGTCAATTCAGCTTGGTCAAATCAGCTTGGCCGAAGCAAGATGGTCAAAGCAAGACGATCATGCGGGCCCCATCATCGAAACGTCACTGCGCTATGGTTGCCTCAGCGCCACAACATACTTCGGAGGGAGGCCCATGACCACCCGCATTTCCCGGCCTTTGACGCGGCGCCGCCTCCTGGCGACGAGCGGGGCGGCGGTCGCGGCGGGGAGCATCGCCCGGCCGTTGGTGAGCCGCGCCGCCGATCGGCCCGAACTCAGTCATGGCGTGCAGTCCGGCGACGTTTCGCTCGAGTCCGGGGTGGTGTGGGCGCGGGCGGACCGGCCGTCGCGCCTGCTGGTCGACTGGGCGACCACCGAAAGCTTCAAGAACAGCCGCCGCGCCGCCTATCTCGACGTTCTCCCCGCCACCGACTTCACGGCGAATGTGCTGATCGACGGCCTGCCGGCGGGACAGGAGATTTTCTACCGGGTGCAGCTCGAGGATCTCGATTCGCCGGCTACGGCCGGTGAACCGGTGATCGGCCGCTTCCGCACGGCACCGGCGGACCGGCGCTCGATCAGCTTTGCGTGGTCGGGGGACACCGCCGGGCAGGGCTGGGGCATCGATGAATCGCGCGGCGGCATGCGGCTCTATCAAACCATGCTGCGTAACCGCCCGGACTTTTTTATCCACAGCGGCGACAACATCTATGCCGACGGCCCGATCCAAGCGGAGCTCAAGCTGCCGAACGGAGAGATGTGGAAAAACATCGTCACCGAGGAAAAGTCGAAGCCTGCAGAGACGCTCGCCGAATTCCGCGGTGCCTACAAATACAACCTGATGGATCGCAACGTGCTCGCCTTCAATCGCGAGATTCCAATCTTCACCCAGTGGGACGACCACGAGGTCACCAACAACTGGTGGCCCGGCGAGCCGCTGACCCGGGCCGAGCACCTGCGCAAGAAATACGTCGATCACAACGCGCTCGCGCTGGCGGCGCGCGCGAGCCGGGCGTTCCGCGAATACATGCCGATGCGCCAGACCCAGGCGGAAGCCGGCCGGGTCTATCGCAAGATTTCCTACGGACCGCTGCTCGACGTCTTCATGCTCGACATGCGCAGCTATCGCGGCCCCAATGGCGACCGGCGCGAAGCGAGCTACGGGCCCGACGCCTATTTCCTCGGACCGGCCCAGGTGGCGTGGCTCAAGCGCGAGCTTTCCGCCTCGCGCGCGACCTGGAAGGTGATCGCGGCCGACATGCCGCTCTCGCTGATCGTGGTCTACGACGCCGATCGCAACTGGGGCGTCGAGGCCATCGCACAAGGCGACGGGCCGGCGCTCGGACGCGAGCTCGAGATCGCTGACCTGCTCTCCTTCATGAAGCATGCCGGCATCCGCAACACCGTCTGGCTGACCGCCGACGTGCACTACACCGCGGCGCACTACTACGATCCGGACAAGGCGGTGTTCCAGGACTTCGAGCCGTTCTGGGAATTCGTATCGGGACCGATCCACGCCGGGACGTTCGGGCCCAACACGCTGGACAACACGTTCGGTCCGCAGCTCGTCTACATCAAGGCGCCGACCAAGGAGCAGGGGCAGAACCTGTCGCCGGCGCTCGGGTTGCAGTTCTTCGGCATGGTCGCGATCGACGGCGCCACCGAGGCGATGACGGTGACCCTCAAGGACGTGGACGATCACGCCCTGTGGTCGACCGAGCTCGCGCCGAAGCGGGGGTAGCGTATTCCACGGGGCATCGAGCAATCTCGGCGCGCTACGCAACCACGGTTGGATCGAGCGGGGCGTTATATTCACCGAACGCCCGGCCGCGGAGCGCGGACACTTTCGAGATACGCGCCGACGTTTTGCCGGCTCAGAGCAGTCCTTGCTGGCGTCTTCTCGCGATGCACGTGGGACAAGCGCAGGCGCAGCTGCACATGGGCTCCTGCTGGATCGGATGCAAGTCGATTTCGGGAACGACGCCATGGTTCATCGAAGCGGCGCGCAATTGATACCCTCTTCCGAGCAGCTTCAATTCTTCGGCGACGAAGGGTCTTTTCGCTCCCTCCGATCCATGCAGGCAAACCCGCGCCAATTCCAGAAAATCGTCGTATTTGCTCATGGATTGACGCTTACCGTCGTCAATCGCGTTGACCTTGATCTGTGTCAACGGCGCGGTGGATCGCGTGCGAGCCCATCCTTCAGGGATGCGGCTGGCGTAGAACAGATTTGTTTGGCGTGAACGGATCCGGCCCGAACCGCAGGGCGGCCAACAGCGCTGCGCGTTATTCCCCGGGGCCCACCGCCGGTTCGAGAAAGCGCCGGGCGGGCGCGCCGGCGGGCTCGGTGGCGACGTCGGGAATGCGCACGAGGTTGCCGAGGAAGCAGCGCGCGCTCTCTTCCCAGGTTATGGTTTCGGCGTAGCGACGGCAGTCGTCACGCGGAATCGTGAGGGCCCGCTGACAGGCGGCGTGGAGGTCCTCGTCGAGGGCCGCGACGGGCGCGGTGCCGACCACGTCGCGGGTCGCCGCGACCGGAAAGCCGGCGACCGGCAGCCCGCTCGCCAGCGCTTCCAGGAGCACCAGGCCGAAGGTGTCGGTGCGACTCGGGAACACGAAGACGTCGGCGGCCGCGTAGATCGCGGCGAGCTCGGCGCCGCGTTTGGTGCCGAGGAAGGTCGCCTCGGGAAACCGGCGTGCCAGCGTTTCGCGCGCCGGGCCGTCTCCGACCACCACTTTGCTGCCGGGCAGGTCGAGCGACAGAAAGGCCTCGAGGTTCTTTTCGACCGCGAGGCGGCCGACCGCGAGAAACACCGGGCGGGGCAGGCCGAGATCGGCGGCGCGATCCGGATGGAACAGCCGGGAGTCGACCCCGCGCGGCCATCGCAGGACGGTGTGGAAGCCCTGCTGGCGCAGCTCCTCCGCGAGCGAGGGGGTCGATACCATGGTGCCGCGGCCGGCATTGTGGAACCAGCGCAGCCACGCCCAGGTCCAATCCTGCGGAACGGGGAAACGTGCCGCCGCATAGTCGGCGAAGCGGGTGTGGAAGCTCGTGGTGAACGGACGCCGGTTGGTCAGGCAATACCAGCGGGCGAAATGGCCGATCGGACCTTCGGTGGCGATATGGATGGCGTCGGGGCGGATCGCGGCGATGCGCTGGAAGATCTCGCGCCGACGGGGCAGCGCAAGGCGAATGCCCGGGTAGCTCGGCAGGCCGACGCTCGGGAACCCTTCCGGGTTGAGGAATACGACCTCGGCGCCGAGGGTCGCCGCCGCCTGCGCATTCGCCTCCAGCGTATGAACCACTCCGTTGACCTGGGGTCGCCATGCGTCGGTGGCGATCAGAATCCGCATCAGGCCGCTCTTGCCCTCTGGCTCACGGGGGAGAATTCTTCCGCCGGCGTCCACAGGATTTCAAGTGCGCCGCTCGCCGTTTCCACCACGACGGTACAGCTGTCGATCCAGTCGCCGCAATTGATGTAATGGACGCCGCCGATGTCGCGGCTCGCGGGGTGATGGATGTGTCCGCAGATGACGCCGTCGCAGCGCTTGCGGCGCGCCTCGGCCGCCAGCGCCTGCTCGAAATCGCCGATGTAGTTGACGGCGGCCTTGACCTTCGCCTTGGCCCAGCCCGACAGCGACCAGTAACCGAGGCCGAACCGGCGGCGAAACCAGTTGGTCACCTTGTTGACGGTCATCGCGAGCACGTTCGCCTGGTCGCCGAACAGCGAGAGCCAGCGGGCATGCTTCACGACGATATCGAAACGGTCGCCATGGGTGACGAGGTAGCGACGGCCGTCGGCCGCCACGTGCACCGCATCGGCGACCACTTCGATGCCGCCGAAATGGGTCCCGAAGTAGTTCCGCAGGAACTCGTCATGGTTGCCGGGAACATAGACGAGCCGGGTCCCCTTGCGCGCCTTGCGCAGGAGCTTCTGCACGACGTCGTTGTGGGGCTGCGGCCAATACCAGCCGGTCTTCAGCTGCCAGCCGTCCACGATGTCGCCGACGAGGTAGATCACATCGGCCTCGAGGTCGCGCAGGAAGGCGAGAAGCCGCTCCGCCTGGCACGTCTTGGCCCCCAGATGGACGTCTGATATGAACACCGTGCGGTACGGGCCGGGCGCTGTCTGTTGCACGTCGTGACCATAGTCGAAAAAGGTAAGCTTCGCGGGCACCTTGTCCGATTCTTACGTCAGCTCCATGACGTCGTTGTCGCAATCTTGTCGCTTGTCACGGGGCAAGATCGACGGTCGAATTGCAAGGTGCTGTCCGCGCACGAGAACCAGTACGGATGCCGTCCCGTCGGCGGGGCTTCGGCGCCTGTCGCAAGGAGGGGGCGATTTGCTAAAACGGTTGCGGAGCCTGGCGGCGGCATTCGGAGCCCGCTTCGGCTGGAATTGGGTCGGCTATGCCATCGGCTTCGCGATCGTCGGCATCTCCCTCTACGTTTTGAGCCACCTTTTGAAGGACATCGAGCCATCGCGCGTGCTGGCGGCGGCCCGGGCGACGCCGCCGCGCAGCATCGCGTCGGCGATCTTCTTCATCGCCTGCGCCTACTTCACGCTGACGTTCTACGACTACTTCGCGTTGCGGGTGATCGGCGCCAATCACGTGCCCTATCGCATCGCGGCGCTGGCGAGCTTCACGAGCTATGCCATCGGACACAATGTCGGCGCCACGGCGTTCTCCGGCGGAGCGGTGCGCCTGCGCATCTATTCGTATTACGGCCTGGGCGTCATCGACGTTGCGAAGATCTGCTTCCTGACCGGCCTCACATTCTGGATCGGCAATCTCGTGGTGCTCGGGTCGGGCATGGCCTATCGCCCCGAGGTCGCGAGCCGGATCCTCCAGATTTCGCCCGGGGCGATCCGCGGGCTCGGCATCGCTGCCCTTTTCGTGCTGTCCGGCTACATCGTCTGGGTGTGGGGCAAAACCCGCTCGTTCGGCCGTAAAGGGTGGCGGGTGTCGCTGCCGGGCGGCCGCTCGACGCTCATCCAGGTCGGGATCGGCATCGCCGACCTCACCTTCTCCTCGCTCGCCATGTACAGCCTGGTGCCGGCGTCCCCCCAGTATGACTTCATTACGGTGGCGATCGCCTGCGTTTCCGCCACGCTGCTCGGTTTCGCCAGCCACGCGCCGGGCTCGCTCGGGGTCTTCGATGCCGCGATCCTGGTGGCGCTTCCCGACCTGAGCAAGGAAGAACTCGTCGCCGCGCTCATCATCTACCGGCTGATCTATTTCATGATCCCGTTCGTCGTTGCGCTGCTGATCATGGCGTATTGGGAGACCACGCTGTTTCTGGAAGGATCGAGGTCGCGGGACGGCAAGAAGCGGAGCCTGCCCGCAGAGGTGACCATGGCGGCCGAGCACAAAGATCCCGTGGAGTGAAATCGGCGGCCCGGCCATGGGAGCATGTTCGGGGAGGCTGCATGTCTACTTTGCATGGGGTTGTTTTTCGAAAAACTCCGGCGCCGGCCGAGCTGCGAGTTTCGTCACCGCGCTGTTGCACCCGCCGCAGGGTAGGACGCCGACGGTCCTGCGCGGCCTATGGGCACCGATTTCGAGGCATTGGCACGGATATTGCTCAATAATTCGCGTGTGAGGCAGTCGTCGACCTGAACGGGAGACTCGATGTCCGCGAATCCATCCGCGTCATTGGAAGTGCCGGGTGCCGACCGCAGGCTCTACAACCACGATCTCGCGCCCACGGCGCCGCCGGGGCGGACCTGGGGCGTCTTCAGCCTGTTCGCCATGTGGATGTCCGACGTGCATTCGGTCGGCGGCTACACCTTTGCGGCGAGCCTGTTCTTCTTCGGGCTGACCGGGTGGCAGGTGTTGATCTCCATGACGATCGGGATCATGGCGGTCTATTTGCTGATGAATCTCATCGGCCGGCCCTCGCAGCGCTATGGGATTCCCTATCCGGTGGTCGCGCGCATCAGCTTCGGCGTGGTGGGGGCAAATCTCGCCGCGGTGGTGCGCGGCATCGTCGGCATCGTGTGGTACGGGGTCCAGACCTATTTCGCCTCGAAAGCGGTCCAGGTGCTGGCGGTGACGATGGTGCCGTCGGCGGCCGAATTGGCCCATGGCAGCTTCGTCGGGCTGTCGCCGCTCGCCTGGTTCAGCTTCTTGTTCATGTGGTTCTTCCAGCTCGTCATCTTCCTCAGCGGCATGGAGACGATCCGCAAATTCATCGATTTCTGCGGTCCCGTGGTCTATGTCGTGATGTTCGCGCTGGCGATCTGGATCCTGTCGCAGACGGGCTTCTCCAGCCTGTCCCTTCAGTTGAGCCCGGCGCCCTCCAGCGCGGTCGCGAGCATCGGGCTGATGGCCAACGCGGCGATGCTGATCGTGGCCTATTTCGGGGCGCTGCTGCTGAACTTCGGAGACTTCGCGCGGTTCGCCAAGAGCGAGAGCGCCATGAAGGCCGGCAATTTCCTGGGATTGCCCGTCAACTTCCTGGTGTTCTCGATCATCACGGTGATCGTCACCGCGGGCACGGTGCAGGTGTTCGGCGAGGCGATCATGGACCCCGTGCATATCGTCGAGCGGATCGGCAATCCCATCGTCGTCGCGATCGGCTCCGTCACTTTCATCATCGCGACGATGGGAATCAACATCGTGGCGAACTTCGTCTCGCCGGCCTACGACATCGCCAATCTCTATCCGGAAAAGATCAGCTTCCGGCTCGGCGGCCTCATCACCTCGATCCTCTCGGTGCTCGTCTGCCCGTGGCTGTTCGTGTCGAGCCCGCACGCGATCACGTTGTTCGTCAGCATTTTCGGCGCGGTGCTGGGGCCGCTGTTCGGCACCATCATGGCCGATTATTACCTGGTGAAACGTCAGACCATCGCGGTCGCCGACCTCTACTCCATGGCGCCGGACGGCCCGTATTTCTACGACGGCGGCTGGAACCGGAGCGCGGTCCTCGCGCTCGCGGGAGCGAGCGCGCTATCGATCGGGCTCGCGTTGCTGGGCGCCTATGGCTCCGTCAATGTCGGCGACTGGGGCTGGCTGATCGGCGCCTGCGCGGCCGCCCTCCTGTACTGGGCGTTGTCGAGCTACTTCGCACCGGCGGCCGCAGAGCTGAAGCTTGCCGGGCATTGATGCTTTCAACTGGAGGAGCGAGGCCATGATGCAAGTGGATCGGCGACGTTTGTTGGGTGCGGGAGCTTCCCTGTTCGCGTATGCCGCCTTGGCGCGCAGCGCGGCGCTCGCGGCCGGCAGTCCGGGATTGACTACGCACATGCTCGATACGGCGAGTGGCAAGCCCGCCGAGGGGGTCAAGATCGACTTCTCGGTGCTCGACGGCGAGGCTTACCGCTTCATCAAGGCGGTCCACACCAATGTGGACGGCCGCAATGCCGAGCCTCTGCTCACCGAGGAGAACATGAAGGTCGGCCAGTATCAGCTCGTGTTTCATCTCGCCGCCTATTTCACCAAGCTGGGCACCGTTCTACCCAACCCGCCTTTCCTCGATCGGGCGGTGATTCAGTTCGGCATTTCGGACGCGACGTCGCACTATCATGTTCCGCTCCTCGCCTCGCCGTGGAGCTTCACGACGTATCGCGGCAGCTGATCGCGGCGACGGCCCGACCTGCAGCGGGCTGGTACGCATCTGATCAATGGGAGGAATCACATGCTCTGTCTCTCGAGACTTCCGGCCCTCGCTGTGGTGGCCGGCGCCATGCTTTGCGGTTTTGTCGCCGTCGCGGCGGCCGAGCCGGACATGAACCTCGTCAACGGCATGGATCGTCCGGCCTTCGTCCAAAAGTTCGGCGGCATCTTCGAGAAATCGCCGTGGGTCGCCGAGAAGGCCTGGGACAAGCGGCCGTTCGCGAGCGTCGATGACCTTCATGCGGCGATGGTGGGGGTGGTGAAATATGCCCCGGTGCCGAACCAGATCGCCTTGCTGCAGAGCCATCCGGACCTCGCGGGCAAGGAGGCCCAGGCCGGCGCCATGACCTCGTCGTCGGTTTCGGAGCAGGCCAGCGCCGGCCTCAATGCGCTCTCCAAAGCCGAGATGGCGCAGATTTCCGAGCTCAATGCCGCCTACAAGCAGAAATTCGGATTTCCTTTCATCATCGCCGTGAGAATGCACACCAAGGAAGGCATATTCTTCGAATTCAACCGGCGCCTTCAAAACGATACCCAAACGGAATTCGCCAACGACCTGCAGAACGTCTACGCGATCACCCGGTTGCGGCTCGGTGCGATCTGACGAGGCCGGAGATTTTTTTTGGCCTGGGCAGGCCCGGCCGCAGCGGCCGGGAACCTGCGGTTCGATCGCTATTTGCCCCGATCGCATTGCCCGATCGCTATCGTCCCGGTCGCAAGCGCGCGCGGATTCGACCGTTCCTGATCGCGCCCCGGAAATGTCTCGGCATGCGGCGTGGGGTTTTGATGAGGCAGCGCTGATCTGTTAGTGCTGCGCAGTCTCATGGCGGGCGCCTCCGGCGGCCCTGGCGCGGAATCTCCGGTTCAATGGCCCTTACGGCTCGGCAAAGCTCGATCATCGCGCTGCTCGTCGCCGGCGCACTCTTCATGGAGCAGCTCGACGGCACCGTGATCGCGACGGCGCTGCCGCAGATGGCGGGCACCTTCGGCGTTCCGCCGGTCGACATGAACATCGGCATCTCGGCCTATCTCCTGACCGTCGCCGTCTTCATCCCCGCGAGCGGCTGGGTGACCGACCGGTTCGGGGCGCGGGCGGTGTTCGCCTCGGCGATCGCCACCTTCGTGATCGCCTCGATCGGCTGCGCGTTCAGCACGACGCTGTCGGTGTTCACGGCGGCGCGCGTCATTCAAGGGATCGGCGGGGCGATGATGGTTCCGGTCGGCCGCCTCATCGTGTTGCGCAACACCGAAAAGCAGGACCTCATCCGCGCCATCGCCTTCCTCACCTGGCCGGCGCTGACCGCACCGGTGCTCGGTCCGCCGCTCGGCGGCCTGATCACCACCTATGCCTCGTGGCCGTGGATCTTCCTGCTCAACGTTCCGATCGGCATCATCGGCCTTTCGCTCGCGATCAACCTCATTCCGAACACACGGGCCGACGCCACCGGCCGGTTCGACTGGCGAGGCTTCGTGGTGACCGGGCTGGCGAGCTTCGGCGTGATGTACAGCCTCGAAACCATCGCCCGCAACCGGGTCGACTGGTGGATCACCGGGCCGCTGCTCGTCGTCAGCATCTGCGCCGGCATCTACGGTATTCGCTACGCGCGGCGCGCGGCCCACCCGTTGCTCGACCTTTCGCCGTTCGCGCTCCCGACCTTCGCCATCACGGTGCGCGGCGGCCTCCTGATCCGCACCGCGATCAGCGCCGCGCCGTTCCTGCTGCCGCTGATGTTTCAGCTCGCGTTCGGGCTCGACCCGCTGGCGTCGGGCCTGCTGCTGCTCGCGGTGTTCGCCGGCAACCTCGGGATGAAGCCGGCCACCAGCCGGGTGCTGCAGACGTTCGGCTTCCGCCGCACCCTCCTGGTCAACGGCACCCTGGTGATTGCCACCATCATGGCGTGCGGGCTGATGACGCCGGACACTCCGAAGGCGCTCATCGTCGCCGTGCTCTTCCTCAGTGGGCTGTCGCGCTCGATGCAATTCACCACGATCAACGCCCTGAGCTTCTCGGAACTGTCCCAGGAGCGCATGAGCGGCGCCAACACGCTGTTCAGCATGATGCAGCAGATCGGCAACGCCCTCGGCGTGGCGATCGGCGCGATCGCGCTCCGCTTGGCGAGCCTGCTTCACGGCGACGTGGCCGGGTCGACCACCGGCGACTTCCACATCGCGTTTTTTGCGGTGGGCCTCGTCGGTCTCGCCGGGGTGTTCGAGTTCCGCCGGCTACCCGCGCATGCCGGTGAAGTCCTGCGGGAGCGACGGGCCGCCGCAAAGTAGCGGTTCGGCGGCACGCCCTCCGCGGGCTTTCGCCGCGCTTTAAGGCTTGGGCTCGCTCGTGGACTCGCTTTTGGGCTCGGCTTCAGCGGGCGCAAGCTCGGCCGGCTTGGCGTCCGACGGTGCCTCCGGTGCGGCGGCCGGCGCGGCGGCGGGTGCGGGCTCCGCGGGCTTGACCTCGGCGGTCGCCGGCGCAGGGGCCGCCGGCGTCGCGGCGTCGTCGTGCTTGAGCTCGATGCCCTTCGGCGCGGCGTCGCCGCGGGCCCTGAGGTCGATCGGGCCCGGCTTCGTGTCAGGCCCCTTGGGTTCGGCCGGCTTCTCGCTCGTCAGGTCGCTCATGGTCCAGCCGAGGACCTCGGCCTGCTGGCTCGGCAGGTGGAATTCGTAGTTCGCGGTCTTGGCGTTGATCGCGGCCGCCTTGTCGGGTTTTCCGTCGGTCGGATCGGCGTGGACCTGGACCCAGCCGTCGGACGGGTTGCCGACGCTCGTCAGTGTCAGGCGGACGCCGTCGGCGGTATCGGCGACCGCGTGGCGGGCATCGGCCGGCGCCGGGGCTGTGCGCTTGCGCACGTCCTGGAAACTGAAGGCGTCGAACAGGGTCGCGAGCCGCGATACTTTGAAGGTGTCCGACAAGCGCGTGTCCGGCACGTTCTGCAGGTCGAATTCGCCGGGCTGCTTGGCATCCTCGATCGCGGTCACCGCATCCTTGCCGCCGCCGGTGAGCTCGATCTTCTTAATCTCGTTGCGCTTCACATCGAGGTCGATGTTGGCGAACCAGCCGTTCTTGGCGGCCGGCACGCGGACATTGCCGCGCGCGAGCCACGTCTGCGGCTGCCCTTTGAGGCGCACGAACTGGCCCCCGCCGGCGCTCCCGGCGGTGGTGTCGGGATTGCCCAGGAACAGGTCCGCGATGTCGCCATTGGCGGCCTTGAAGACGATCTCCTTGGCGGCGCCGTCGCCGGTCTCGGAGAGGCCGAGTTCGCCGTAACGCGCCGGGTCGCCCGTTCGCGCCTCGTTGAAGGCGAGTTGCGCGCTCGCGCTCACCACGTCACGGATGGCGTCGAGCCGGACCGGAAAGCCCGACTCGGCCGCCACGAACTCATTACCGCGCCGTTCGATCGTGAACGTATTGGTGCCGTCCTTGATGATGAGCCCGGTAAGCTCGCCGGCCCGGCTGCGCAGCGCCGGCACCACCGGCTCGCCGCGATGGTCGGACGGCACCGCGGTCGCGGTGCTGCGCAAGACCGCGGCCGTGGCGATCACGCTGACCGCGGCAAGTCCGGCAAGAACGGTGAGTTGCCTCGCGTTCATTAATGGGATCCTTCCTTGACCGGGATCGGCCGGCGCGGCCGGCGCATTGCGAACAACAAGGCGATGATCGCCACCAGCAGCGGCACCGCGCCGACGTTCAAGGCGGTCACCCAGTTCTTGAGATCGTCGACGTTGCGGCGGAGCGCAAACTGCACGTCGCGCAGCTCGGACCGGATGGTGAGCAACTGGGCGCGGAAGCCCTCGATCGCGGACACCTGCTCCGGGGTCAGCACGTCGACGGAGCCCTCGGGCGCGCGGGGAAGCTGGGAAAGCTTCTGCTCGGTGTCCTTGAGCTGCTGGGTGAGCTGCTGCTCCTTGGCGCGGAAGCGCTGGTCGGCCTCCGCCTCCATTCGCTGGATCATCTCGAACGGACGCCATGATACGCCGCGCCCGCGCAGGTCGGACAGCGCGGCGCCGCCGGCCATCTGCTCGACCGCGTTGATCACGAAGTCGCCATTGTTGGCGAAGGCATTCGCGATCTGCTGCCCGAGCAGGCTTTGCTGCTGGATCCAGTTGCGGTCCATCAGCATGTCGGCGTCGCCGACCAGGATCACATTGATGGGCTTGGTCGAGCGTTTGAGCGTATCGCCTTTGGGCGCCGGCTCCGGCGCGGCCGCCGCAGCCGCCGGATCCTTGGCGGGCGCCGGCGGTCCGTCGGGATAGGCGCTGTCGAGCGCGCCGCTCAGCCGCGCGGCGAGCACCGGGGGCTTGCCCACCCGCTGCATGCCGGACAGCAGGCGGCGCGGATCGCCGTTGCGATCGGCCACCAGGGCGGTGTCGATCGTGACGGCCTGGTCCGAGGCCGACATCAACGGCCGCAGCGCGACGCCCTCCTTGGCAGTCGCGAACGAGCCGGCATCCGTCATCACGATGGTCGAGAGCTGGGCGAGGATCGCCTCGTCGCGCGCCAGCGCCCCCGTGCGCAGCGCGAGCCAGGGCAGGTTCTGGGTGACCACCGGACGGCCCCCGACATTGCGCTGGGTCTGCAGGGCGTAGGTCGAATCTCCAATGACCTTGGAGGGGTCGAAGGTGACGCCCCATGCCTTGAACAGCGGCTCGAGGGTGGAGCTCGCGTCGGGCACCGGCGCGCCGCCGGGACCGATCTGGTTTTCGGCGAACGGATCGACGAAGACGATCGCCGGCTTGCCGGCGAGCACCCACTGGTCGACGGCATAGCGCAGCTGGTCGTCGAGGTGCTGCGGATGCACCACCATCAGCACGCGGGCGTCGTCCGGCAGCTTGGTGGCGTTCTGGGCCACCGTCTTCACGTCGAAGAACTGACGCATCTGCGCGAGCGTCTGCTGCTCGGGCAGGCGCATCATCGGGTTGCCGCCGAGGCCGATGCCGTCGATGACCGCCACCACCGGCTTGCCGCGGTTTCCGAGCTGGGCCACGAGGCGGGTGAGGTCGTATTCGAGAAAGGCTTCGCGGTCCGGCGCAAACACGTTGATGGTGGCGCGCCCCGTCGTCGAATTGGTTGCGGCGAGGCCGAAGAAGAGCTGTTCGCCGCCGGTGCCCTGGAACGACTGGATGCCGTAGGCGACCGCCTGGTCCTCATCCTCGGAGAACGGACGGGGATCGATCACCTCCAGAACGATGTGGCCGTTGGACGCGGCGGCGTAGGCGTCGAGCATGGAGCGGACCCGGCCCGCGAACGCCGCGAGCTGCGGCGCCTGCTTGGTGAGCGCGCTCGAAAGGAACAGGCGGAACCGCAGCGGCTCGTTGAGCTCGCCGAGCAGCGTGTGGGTGCCGCGGCTCAACGAATAAAGGTGCTGCTGAGTAAGGTCGATGCGGGCGCTGCGCAGGACCTGCGAGCTGATGATGTTGACGCAAACGAAGATCACCGCGCCGAGCAGCGCTGCGATCGCCGCGATGCGGCCGACGGTGGAGAGGCTCCCCGTCGCCGTTCTCGGTTCGCCGGGGCGCGACGGGCCGGCCTGCGCCGGCGTGGAATTCACTTGATCGGACATCTTTCCCTCACGCCGCTTTCTTGACGTCGATGGCGAGCGTGTTGAGCCACAGGCAGAACACGATGAACGACACGAAGAAGATGATCGTGGGCAGCTCCAGCACGCCTTCGGTGATGCGCTGGAACTGGCCGAGGAAGGACATCGAGCGCACCGCATCGATGATCACCGGCGGCGCCCATGACCGGAGCGACGCCAGCACGAGATCGAACCCCGCCATGACGAACAGGAAGCTCACCGCCGTGGCGGCGATGAAGGCGAGCACCTGGCTCTTGGTCAGCGCGGAGATCGCCGCGGCCAGCGCGAGGAACGCGCCGGCCATGAGCCACGAGCCGATGTAAGAGGCGAGGATCACGCCGTTGTCCGGCGAGCCGAGGATATTGACGGTGATCCACAGCGGTGTCGTCAGCACCAGCGCCAGCCCGGCAAAAGCCCAGGCGGCGAGCCATTTGCCCACCACGATCTGCCACGGCCGCACCGGAAGCGTCATCAGGATTTCGATGGTGCCGCTGCGCCGCTCTTCGGCCCACAGGCGCATGGCGATCGCCGGCATCAGCACCAGGTACAGCCACGGATGCCAGAAGAAGAACCCCGACAGGTCAGCCTGCCCGCGATCGAAAAATCCGGTCATGAAGAAAGTCAGGCCCGCGGCGAGCGCGAGGAAGACGATCAGGAACACGGCCGCGACCGGGGTCGCGAAATAGGCGGCGAATTCCCGCCGGAACACGATCCAGATGGGACGCATGTCAGTTCTCCGCTCCGTTCGTGATCTCGCGAAACACGTCGTCGAAGCTGGCGCGCTTGACGAACATCTCGGCGACGACGATGTCCGAGCGGCCGAGGACGTTCGCCAGCTCGGCCGGGGTCGCCCGGCTCTCGGGCGCGTGGACGAGGAGCCGCGTGACGCCGTTCGTCCGTTCGGCGACATAGACTTTGGCGACGCCGGGCTGCCTGGACAGGATCTCGATCGCGCGCCGCGGATCGCCGCTCGCGATGGTCATCGCCAGCGCGCCGCCGTCTTGCGGGCGCGCGAGTAGCGCGGTCGGCGTCGCATCGGCCAGCATCCGCCCCTTGGCGATGATGATGGCGCGCGTGCACACCGCCTCGACCTCTTCGAGAATGTGCGTCGAGATGACGATCGCCTTTTGCGGAGCGATCGACCGGATGAGCTCGCGCATGTCGTGCTTCTGGTTCGGGTCGAGGCCGTCGGTCGGCTCGTCGAGGATGAGGACGTCGGGATCGTGCACCAGCGCCTGGGCGATGCCGACGCGCCGCTTGAAGCCTTTGGAGAGCGACTCGATGCGCTGGTTCCAGACATCTGCGAGGTTGATGCGTTCCACGAGCTCGGCGAGGCGGTCGTTGGTCTGCCGCTTCGACAGGCCGTGCATCCCGGCGATGAAGCTTAGGAAATCGGCGACGCTCATGTCGCCATAGGCCGGCGCGCCTTCGGGAAGAAAGCCGAGCCGGCGGCGGGCCTCGATCGGCTGGGCGTGGCTGTCGAATCCCTCGATGAACGCCCGTCCCGACGTCGGCTGAAGGAAACCGCTGATGATTTTCATCGCCGTCGACTTGCCGGCACCGTTCGGTCCCAGAAAGCCGACCACCTCGGCGCGATCGACGGCGAACGAGATGCCATCCACCGCCGTCAAAGACCCGAATCGCTTGACCAGGTCCCGTGCTTCGACGAGTGCCATCTGTTGTGCTCCCGGCATTTTAACTGAACCGGCGGCGGCGCCGCGTCCCGGCTCTGTGCGACCGATTATCCGCCTCGCGGAGCGTCGATTACCCTGAACCGGACAAAATTCAAGATGATTTCGCGCCGCACGGGTCGATCGACCGACCGCTTTTGTCGAGCATCGAGCGCGCAGCCCGGCAGATGCGCCGGGGTTATGGACGATATCGTGAACATCCCCGGTGCTCACGGTGAGGGGAGATGCGACCATTCGACGTATCGGATGGTGACATGTGGGATCGTGACGTATGGGATCGTGACGTAGGGGAGGGCGCGCGGTGCCGAAAGAGGCGGACATCCCAGCTTGAAGTTGTGATCGAGCCGGCCGTCGAAAGGCCGTCCGTGATCGTCTTATAGCGACGACGGTTGGGTGTCGACCGTCATATGTCCTTCGCGAAAAAAAGAGGGTGTCATTTTCCCCGGTAAGGAGCGTTCCCCGCCCACCGTTCGATATCCGTTATTCGCAAGATCCTCTATTTGCAAGCCCTGCAATCTCGCGGTTTCCGTCGATATTGGCGTCGCAGGGTACGCGAGGATTGCGCGGCGTCGCCGAACCGCAGCGATCCGCGGATCATCTCACGACGTCCGGGTTTTTCGATGATTTCGTCGGCGCAGACGCGCCGCCGTGATTGATTATTTTCTGCGGGACACTTGGAAATCGGCGCCGTCCTCGTCAAACCCTATCTTTACCGTGATCACAGTCGGTGCGTAATTCCGAGGTAAAGCATCCGCGGCGATCGGATGTTAGCCGCGCGCGTTAAGCTTGCAATTGTCATCCTTTCGATATAATGCGAGCCATCCTGGAAAGGAGCGAAGAGAAAATGAATTTGAAATCTATGACCATCGACGCGCTCGTCGGCCTGAAAGGCCGCATCGATGTCGTGCTCGCGTCGAAAGTGTCGGAGGAGCGCCGCGCACTCGAGTCCGAGCTCGCCAAGCTTACGCGTTATGACAATGCCGGTGGGCGTTCCAAGACCGCCGGGCGCGGTGTCCGCGGCAAGGTGGCGCCGAAGTACCGCAATCCCGAGGATCCCTCCGAAACCTGGGCTGGACGTGGTTTGAAACCCCGCTGGCTCGCGGCGGCCATCAAGTCCGGAAAGAAGCTCGAGGATTTCAGTATTTCGGGTCCGGGGAAGAAGCCGCGCAAGAAGCGCATTGCCAAGAAGTGACGCTATAATGACGGCGGTATACCTGCGCCGTTACCGGCCGGGCCGGTTATGAATCGGCTCAGCCGTGATTGAAGATTTTGCGCCGCCGGAGTTGGCGGCGTGTTTCCGCCGGATGCAGGGCGGGTCGTCTTGCACGTTTTGCGTGCGGTATTGTTGCTTTCGCGTTCCAGCCCATTGATCGTTCCAGCCCATTGATTTTGCGACGCGACGCCGTTCCGCCGCCTCCGCTGGAAGGCGATATTGAGAAAAATTCATCCGGCTTGCGCCGCCTGGAGATGAACCGGGGTGCCTCGGTCCTCGGATCGTCGGCACGCTGGTTCCTGGAAGAATTCATTATTCCGTGAGTAAAAAAGATTCCGTGAGGTGGAAACACGCGTCAGCTGCCGTGCGGTGCTGGACTTGCGATGCTGAATTTTGCGGCTGAACTTGCGGCTAGACTTGCGATGCTGGGCTGCGGTAGGCGCAAATGTGCTAGACTGTTCTCAGGCGGGTTCCGCTCGAACCGCGACACGGAGTGCATCCCATGGCAGTGACCCCGGACAAATATCTCGATCTGCTCGAACAGAAAAAGGCCTTCGCCCACATCGCGACCCTGATGCCGGACGGCTCACCGCAGGTGACCCCGGTCTGGTTCGATTACAAGAACGGGATTGTCCGTGTGAACACCGCGAAGGGCAGGACCAAGGCGCGCAACCTCACGCCCGGCGCGCCGGTGGCGCTCGCCATCATGGATCCCGACAATCCCTATCGCTACGTCCAGGTGCGCGGCCGGGTCCGCAGCATCACCGAGGAAGGCGCCGACGCCCACATCGATCAACTCGCCAAGAAATATCTCGGGCAGGACAAATATCCCTACGGCCAGCCCGGCGAGGTGCGGGTTCTCGCCGAGATCGAGCCGGCCTCGATCAACGGCATGGGCTGACCCGAGCTATTTCCAACCGTAGAGCGCTGCCGGGTTGTCGGCGAGCACACGGCTGCGCAGACCTGCATCGGGGATCCAGTCGAGCAGCAGGTCGGCCAGCGCGCCGTCGTTCGGCATCGGGATGGTCCATCGCGTCATCACGTGCGGCCAATCGGATCCCCACACGATCCGATCGGGGGCCGCCGCGACGATCTCGTGGGCGAATGCGACGGTGTCGGCGTGCGGCAGGAGCTGCGACGAGATGCGGTAGGGCCCGGTGAATTTCACCCAGGCCCGCCCCGCGCGCAGCAGGCGCAGCAGCGCCTGGAATCCGGCGACCGCGGTGCCCTTGTCTGTGCGGACATAGCCGAGGTGGCCGAACACCACGTCGACCGGCAAGCCGTCGAGCATGCGGTCGATGTCGGGGAACTCGTCGACGTGCATCAGGAACTCGATATGCCAGCCGAACGGCTTGATGCGGTCGGCAAGGCGCCGGATGCGATCCACCGGAAGCTGTCCCTTGCCCTCGCGCAGGTCGACGATGTTGAGCCGTGCGCCGCGGATGCCTGCGGCGTGGAGCGCTTCAAGCTCTCCGGTGGTGACATCGTCGGCGATCACGGCGACGCCGCGGAACGCCGGGCCTGCCGCCTTCAGCGCAGCGACCAGGGCCGCGTTGTCGGTGCCGTAGAAGCTCGGCTGCACCAGCACCGCGCGCTCGCAGCCGAGCGCCGCGAGCAGCCGCTCGTAGTCGGGAAGCAGCGCGTCGGGCGGCGAATAGATACGCTCCGGGATGTAGCCGTAGACCGCCTGCGGTCCGCAGATATGGGCGTGGCCGTCGCAGGCGAGGGGAGGAAACTTGAACTTGGGTGCCCGCGTCGCGGGATCGGGAGGAGCACAAACCGGGATGTCCTTGTCGGCGACGGCCGTCATTGCAATCTGCTCCGGACGCTGGGGCGAAGTTTTTGCGGTCCGCCGTCATGGCGGACTTGCGCAAGGTGATGGAAGATAGCGGCCGAAGGAACAGGAGGCAATTTCATGAGCCGGCTAAAGCCGATCGAGTATGACGAGGCGTCGCCGCGGGTGCGCGCGGTTTTCGACGACATCAAGCGCCGTCGCAACGTCGCGGACGTCAACAATTTCTGGAAGTACCTGGCGCACGATCCCGCGGGACTCGAGCGAACCTGGGAGAGCATCAAGCAGGTGATGGCGGAGGGCGCGCTGAGCGCGCTCGTCAAGGAGATGGTGTATGTCGCAGTGAGCGTCACCAACGGTTGCGGCTACTGCATCGCGAGCCACACCGCCGCGGCGAGCAAGGCGGGCATGACCGATGCGATGTTCGGCGAACTGATGGCCGTCGTCGGGATGGCGAACGAGACCAATCGCCTCGTCAACGGTTACCGTGTGCCGATCGACGCCTCGTATGAAAAATAGCTCCGGCAGCCCACCGCCGGTCGCAATCTCCTCGCGTTGAAAAATATCGACCGTTCGCTACACTTGCCGCCGGCATGCAGAGGAGCAGCCCATGTTCCTGAAAAACTTCTGGTACGTCGCCGCCTCCGCCCACGAGATCGGGCGTACACCCCTTGGACGCATGTTCCTCGGCGAGCCGGTGGTGCTGTTCCGCACGACCGACGGCACGCCGGTGGCGCTGGAGGATCGCTGCGTCCATCGCCATCTGCCGCTCTCCATGGGGCGGCTCGTCGACGACGTGCTGCAGTGCCACTATCATGGGCTTCGCTATGACGCGACCGGCGCCTGCGTGAAGGTGCCGGGGCAGGATACGGTTCCGCCGGGCGCCCGGGTGAAGGTCTATCCGGTGGTCGAGCGCTATCGCTGGGTGTGGATCTTCATGGGCGATCCGGCGTGCGCCGACCCCGCGGACATTCCCGACTTCCACTGGTTCGACGATCCGGCGTGGGGCGCCAAGGCGCAGTATCTCCACGTCAAGGCGAATTGGCAGCTCATCGTCGATAACCTGCTCGATCTCACCCATCTGGCCTTCGTGCACGAAACCACCATCGGGAATTCCGCGCTGGTGGACAATGCCAAGGTCAAGGTGGAGCGGGCTCCGAACAATGTGGTGGTCACCCGCTGGATCATCGACGCCCCGGCGCCTCCCACCTTCGTCAAGGCCGGCGGCTTCACCGCCAATGTCGATCGCTGGCAGATCATCGATTTCGTGCCGCCGGCGTTCCTGCGCCTCGATGTCGGCTGCACCCCGACCGGCACCGGCGCGCCGCAAGGACGCCGCGTCGATGGGATCACCATGCGCAATCTCAATGCCGTGACGCCGGAGACCGCGACCACCAGCCACTACTTCTGGGGCCAGGCTCACGACTGGGACATTCACAATCCCGCCACCACCGACATGCTGGTCGAGCAGATAAGAACCGCGTTCCTCGAAGACGTCTCCGTGTTCGAAGCGCAGCAGCGCAACATGTCGCTGATGCCGAATGCGCCGCAGGTCGACATCAATGCCGATAACGGCTTGATCCAGGCCCGTCGCATTCTCGATCGCATCCACCACGAAGAACAGGCCGCGGTCGCCGCAGCGGCGGAATGATCGGCGCCGCGTAACGGGCCCCATTCCGCTCGATGCGTCGAAGCGCAGGGCGATGCACTGCGCGGCGTTGCTCACGGGCCCCCAATGAGCGCGCCGGATTTGCAATCCGTGCTAGGCTCGACCCAAGCGTCGGCTTCGGCGTTTGCAGCTAAGGGAGGAAAGGATGGGAAAACCCGGTAAAGGGTTTGCCGCGATGGCGTGGGTCGGTGCGTGTGTCGGTCTCGTGTGTCTCGGGCTTGCGTGCCTCGGGCTAGCGAGTGCCGGGCAGGCGGAAGCCGGATCGCTCGGCGGTCCGCTCACCCTCCAGGACGAGGGCAGTTTCTACGTAAACGGCCACGTGGTGACGATTCCGGCGCCGTATTATGGCTCGACCGGATTGTCCGGCCCCGGCCAGATGACGGTCGGCCAGATGTATGTGCAGTACCGCATTCCGGCGAACGTCACCGGCGTTCCCGTGGTCATGGTGCACGGCTCCAACCACACCGGCATGACCTATGAGACGACGCCGGATGGCCGCGAAGGCTGGGCGACGTATTTCGTCCGCCATGGCCATCCGGTCTACGTCGTCGACCATGTCGGTCGCGGCCGGTCGGGGTTCGACCCGACGCCGCTCAACGAGGCGGTGGCGCAGGGCGATGCCAAGCGCACCCACGCCGCGCCGCTCTACGGCCGCGAAGGCGCCTGGGTGAATTTCCGCTTCGGGCCGCGCTATCCCGTTCCGTTCCCGGGCGAGCAGTTTCCCCTCGAAGCGCAGGACCAGTATTTCTCGCAGCTCGTGCCCAATGCCGAGGAGCTTTCCAACGGCCCCGGCGGCGCGGCGACGATCGATGCCCTGGCGGCGTTGCTGGACAAGATCGGGCCGGCCGCGGTCGTCGTCCATTCGCAATCCGGCCTCTACGGACTGGAGTTGGTGCACCGGCGGCCCCAACTCGTGCGCGCCTTCATTTCGGTCGAGGGCGGCTGTGCCCCGATCGAGGCCGAGGTCGTCAAAACCGCAATCGCAACGGTTCCGATGATGTCGCTGTGGGGCGACAACAGCGGCGGCGCGATCGGGATCAACGGCGATGGACGCCGCAATGCCTGCAAAGACCTGATCGCCGCGATCAATGCGGCCGGCGGCCACGGCACCTTCTACCTGCTCCCGGAGCACGGCCTGAAGGGCAACAGCCACATGATGATGCTCGACAAGGACAACCTGGCGATCGCCGACGTGATGCTCGAATGGCTCGGCGGCGCGACCAAGCAGGCAAGCACGAAATAGGGCGCCTCGGCTTGCAGACGGGCGCGCCGGATGTTTCTCCGTTGCGCCCGTGCCTGCCTCCGGGACTCGAGCGGATCGGGGCCGATCTCTTATCGCGGCCGATCCCCTATCGCGGCCGATCCCCTATCTCGGCCGATCCTCTATCTCGGCCTCATGCCGCCGTTGGGGCGCAGGAGACCTGCACATGTCCGACGCCGTCCGCAACAACCCCGCACAAAACCGCTTCGAGCTCGACATCGATGGAGAGCAGGCGGTCGCCTATTATCGCATGACGCCGGGCGTGATCACCTTCACGCATACCGAGGTGCCTCAGGCGCTGTCGGGTCGCGGGATCGGAACCAGGCTCGTCCGCGGCGCCCTCGACGCCGCGCGGCTGCAAGGCCTCAAGGTCGAGTCCCGATGTCCTTTCGTTTCGGCGTTTCTCGGCAAGCATCCGGAATACAGCGATCTGATTCATTAGCGCGGCATATGCCCGAACAGGGTTGTCCCGCGCGCCCGCGTCGCACGCTACCCGTCGCCCTCGAAGGCATATCGCGCGAGCTCCGATGGCGCCCGGCCGGCGAGGCCGAGCCGTTCCAGCGTCAAGCCGTCGCGTGCGAAATCGATGCCGAGCGCGGTCGACGCGAGTGTCACCAGCGCATCCATGGTGGGCGTGGCGACGCCGGCGAGGCGCCCGAGCGCGGCCATCGGCACCAGGCCGTAGCCGATATCCTCGTGGATGTAGCGGTGGTCGAGCCGAGGCGGCGCCTTGATGGTCCGGTTGGGCTCGCTCTCCTCGCAGGCGCGCGCAATGTCGCCGCTGTCGCGGGCCGCCTTGGTGGTCAGGCCGGCCTCGTAGAAAATATCGAGGAACGGGATGGCGGGGACGCCCAGCGCCCGCGCGACGGCCATCCGCTCGGCATCGACGGCCGCGGTGACCCGGCCGACCGCGGGGGTGAATCCTTCGCGGTAGAACAGGAAATCGCCGCCGGTCCGTTCCAGCCAGCCGGCGTTGAGCATCATTCCCGGGGGATGAAAGATCGCGTTGAGATTTCCGAGCCCGGTTTCGAACACGCTGGTCGCCGCAACGATGTTCGGATAGAGCGGCTTGATCAGCGCGAACAAATCGTCGCCGTGTCGGCCGGGCAGGGCGGCAAAACGCAGGCGGTCGGTGTAGCTGTAGATGTTGACGGTGGCGGGCCCTTCCATCCGCGTGATGTAGGTCAGCGTCACCGTCTCGCAGCTGCGCACTCGGCCGCGGTAACCCGCAAGACGCAACTCGTGCAGGAAATGAAGGCCGCCGCCGGTATGTCCGGGGTTGAGGAAGATCGGTTGGCTGCCGTCGATCAGGGGCGCGAGGGCGCGGGCGTAGCTCTCGTGGGCGATCGAGGGGACCACCAGCATGATGAGGTCGGCGCCGCGCACCGCCTCGACGAGATCGGTGGTCATGAGGTCCACGGGAACGAGCCCGTGATGGACACCGCGCGCTTCGATCCCGCCACGCTCGCGGAGCGGGGCGAGGCGCTCGGCGCTGCGGGCATGGAGGCGCACCGTAAAGCCGCGGCGCCCGAGATCGGCCGCTGCGGCGCAACCGCCGTGTCCGGCGCCGAGAACCGCGACCGTCCTGATGCTCATTCGTGTGTCCTGTGATCACAGTGTGATGTCGGGCGATCATGGGCACCGGATCGGGCTTGTCAACCGAGCCGCGGCGGCGCTGGCGCCGAATCACCTGCGGAATCACGTGCCTTTCGGCGGCATCCGCCGCCCTGTATGCTGATCGCAATGAAACGGCCTTGAGAGCCCGACACCTGGGAGCGACGCCTTGCACGAGTGCCTTGTCGCCCTCGCCATTGCCGCCGGGTCCATCGCGCCGGCGCCGGGCGAACGGGTCGACCGCAATCGTGCCGGGCGACCGGCTTTTGCAACATCGCAGACTGAAACGCGGCAGCGCGTGGGGAGACGCCGGAGATGATGAAAATCCTGACCATTTGCGTTGCCATGGTTGCCGGCATCGTCGCCGCGGCGGCGCAGACCTACCCGACGCGGCCGATCACGCTCGTGGTGCCGTTCCCCCCGGGAGGGTCGACCGACGTGATCGCGCGCATCATGGGTGAACGCATGCGCGCGATCCTCGGGCAGCCGGTTGTGATCGAGAACGTCGGCGCCGCCCAGGGCAGCGTCGGCGTCGGCCGGGTCGCCCGCGCCGCGCCCGACGGCTACACCATCGACATCGGGCAGTGGGACACCCATGTGGTGAACGGGGCGATCTATACGCTGCCCTACGACCTCGTCAGGGACTTCGAGCCGATCGGACTGTTGTCGCGAAATCCGCTGATGATCGTCGGCCGCAAGACGCTGCCGCCGGCCGACCTGCCCGGGCTGGTCGCGTGGCTCAAGGCCAATCCGGACAAGGCGACGCAAGGCAATCCCACGGCCGGCGGCCACGTGGCCGGCGCGTATTTCCAGAAGGAAACCGGGACCCACTTCACCTTCGTGCCGTATCGCGGCGCCGGCCCGGCGATGCAGGACCTGGTGTCCGGGCAGATCGATCTTCTGATCGTGCAGCCCGCCGTCGCGCTCCCGCAGGTGCGCACCGGCGCCATCAAGGCCTTCGCCGCCACCGGCAGCACCCGGCTCGCGGTGGCGCAAGACATCCCGACCGTCGCGGAAGGCGGTCTGCCGAGCCTCGAGATGATGGGGTGGTACGGGTTGTTCGCCCCCAAAGGGACGCCCAAGGAGATCATCGCCAGGCTCAGTGACGCCGCAGCGCAAGCCCTGTCCGATCCGACGGTGCGCCAGCGGCTCGCCGACCTCGGGCAGGAGATCCCCGAGCCTGCCGAGCGCGGCCCGGAGGCCCTCGGCGCCCTGCAGAAGGCCGACATCGAGAAATGGGGGCCGATCGTCAAGGCGGCCAACATCCGCGGCGAGTGATGCCGGCGTCGCGTGCCGGACCGGGCGATGAGACGTGTCGGGACGATGACACGTGCGGGCCCATAAGATAGGGTTCCTCCAAACAAGAAGCGCAGAGGAAACACCCATGGACGTTCGCCGCCGACGATTCATCCAGGGCGTCGCCGCCGCCGCGACCGTGCCGGCGCTGTCCAGGGTGGCCCGCGCGCAAGCCTATCCGGCGCGGCCGATCCGTTTCATCGTGCCGCTCGCCCCCGGCGGCGGGCTCGACTTCGTAGCCCGCCTGGTCGGCGAATATCTGTCGCGCAACATCGGCCAACAGGTCTATCTCGAGAACAAGCTCGGCGCCGGCGGCATGATCGGCATCGAGACCGCGGCCAAGAGCCCGCCGGACGGCTATTCCGTCCTGGTCAGCAACGACAACGTGGCGAGCGCCCCCCACGTGCTGCGGGTGAACACCGATTACGTGAAGGATCTGGTGCCGGTGATCCAGCTGTCGCGGCAGACGCTGGTGGTCGCGGTGCACTCCTCGTTCGACGTGAAGTCGATCGCCGAGTTGATCGCGGCCGCCAAGGCGCAGCCCGGCATGGGCTTTGCGACCTCGGGCGTCGGGTCGAACCAGCACATCCTCGGCGAGTGGTTCGCCAAGGAGGCCGGCATCAAGCTCGAGCATGTTCCCTACCGCGGTGCCGGCCAGGCGGTGAACGACTTCATCGCCGGGCACATCCGCATCGGGGTGCTGGGGCCGACCGCGCTGATCCCGCATTTCAAGTCGGGAGCGCTACGCTGTCTCGCCCAATCCACCAAAGAGCGGGCAGAGAGCCTTCCGGACGTCCCGACCCTCGAACAGGCCGGCATGACGGGCATGGAGATGGAGTCGTGGTACGGCGCCTTCGTCCCCGCCGGGACGCCGGCCGCGATCATTGCCCGCCTCAATGCGGAGATGAACAAGGCGATCGAAGATCCCGCGAGCCGCGACAGCCTGTTGCAGACGGCAACCGAGCCGGCCGGCGGCACCCCTGAGCAATTCGCCGTGGCGCTGCAGAACGACTCCGCCATGTTCGCTCGGCTCGCCAAGGAACTCGGCATTCGAAGTCTAGGTGCCGCGGATCGGGTTTTCGCACCTGCGGCGTGTTGGCCGATATGCAAAGCCGTCCCTTTCCGAGCGTGCGGTGCCCGTGTAGTGTCCCGGCGATACCTTCCCGGGCGTGTGCAGTCGCGACAACGGCGCGGGGATGGTCAAGAACACGTCAGGGAGGAATTGATGCGTCCAGGCACCAGAGGTGTCGCCACCGCCGCGAGCGCGTTGCTCGGCGTCTCGCTCATCGCTTTGAGCGCACCGGGATTTGCCGCCGAGTACAAGATGACGGTCAACAAGGACCGGCTCATCCACGCCGACAAGGAGCCGCAGAACTGGCTGATGATGAACGGCGACTACGGCTCGACCCGGTACTCCGCGCTTTCCCAGATCAACCGCGATAACGTCAAAGGCCTGCACATGGTGTGGGCGATGGCGTTGCGCGGCATGCAGGACGTCGGACAGAACGGCCCTGAAAACGAAGTCAATCCGCTGATCGACAACGGCTTCATGTACACCAGCGACGGCTGGGGCACGGTCTACAAGATCGACGTGCGCAGCGGCGATCACGGCGAGTTCGTATGGATCGCCGACCCCGGCGTGAAGCACGAAGGCAACATTCCGCAGACCCGCGGCATCGCGCTCTGGGAAGACCTCGTCATCAACAATCTGCCCGACGGCCGGGTGATCGCGATCAACCGCGACAGCGGCGAGATCGTCTGGGACAAGCAGGTGGCGAAGCCCGACGAGTTCGGCAGCAAGGAGCGGTTCCGCTCGGCGCCGATCGCGGCCGAAGGAAAGATCATCGTGGCGAACGGCTCCGGAGATGCGGGCACCCGCGGCTGGCTTGCCGGCCTCGATGCCAGGACCGGCAACGAGCTGTGGCGCTGGTACGTGATCCCGAAGCCGGGCGAGCCCGGCAGCGAGACCTGGAAGGACAAGAACAACGCCTGGAAGACCGGCGGCGGCGGCCTGTGGCAGACGGGCTCCTACGATCCCGCCACCAAGCTCACGATCTGGGGCACCGGCAACCCGGTCCCGATGTACGACCCGCAGTCGCGACCGGGCGACAATCTGTTTACCGATTCCGTCGTGGCACTCGACGTCAATACCGGCAAGCTCCAATGGTACTACCAGTATCTGGCAAACAATTCGTGGGACTATGACGAGATCGGCATCCAGATGCTCTACGACGTCAACATCAACGGCGAAGCCCGCAAGGTGCTGGGGCATTTCGGGCGCAACGGCTTCTTCTACACGCTCGATCGCGCCAACGGCAGCTTCGTCAAGGGCGGCCAGTATGTGAACGACCTCAACTGGACCAAGGGCCTCGATCCCAAGACCGGCAAGCCGATCGAGTATGATCCGAAGCTCGACGTCCAGACCTATGTACCGGAAGCCCGCGCTTTGCGGGGAGATCCGATGAAGCGCGCCTGCCCGACCTGGCATGGCGGCATCGCCCACCAGCCGACGGCCTATAACCCGGTCAAGCAGATCGCCTATGGCGTCGGCACCGAAGGCTGCTTCAGCCAGAACGGCGCCGAGTTCAAGTTCAAGGGACCCAATGGCGGGCTCGACGCCAAGGGAAGCGAGAAGCGCAACTACACCAGCGATCTCTACTACGGCGCCATCACGGCCTACGACGTCGTGAACCACAAGGTGCTGGCGAAGACGGTCACCGACATCGAGATCCGGTCCGGCGCGACGGCGACCGCGGGCGGCGTGGTGTTCACCGCGCTGCAGGACGGCTGGATCGTCGCCTATGACGACGAGAAGCTCCAGGAGCTGTGGCGCTTCAACGTCGGCACGCCGCTCAAGGGCGCGCCGGTCGTCTATGCGATCGGGCCGAAGGAGTATCTCGCGGTTCAGTCGAGCGGCCGCCACCTGCATCCGGTGAAGTACGACAACCTCGAGCACTCGAGCTACCTGTTCGTCTTCGCGCTCAACTGACGGAAAGCCCGGCATTCCGGGGTCGGCCGAGGCCGGACCCCGGAATCCATCAAGCATGCGATCCGGTCGAGACGGATTCCGCGCAGGCCATTAAAACCCGCATCGGCACAGGAGGACATCCATGAGTGACCGCATCAGTCGTTCCGGACGTTACGCCGCCACCATGGGTGCCGCGTCGCTCGGCGTCTCGCTCATCGCGCTATGCGCGCCGGCCGTTGCGGCCGAGTACAAGATGACGGTCAACGGGGACCGGCTCATCCATGCCGACCGCGAGCCGCAAAACTGGCTGATGATGAACGGCGACTACGGCTCCACCCGCTACTCCAAGCTCGCTCAGATCAACCGCGACAACGTCAAGGGCCTGCACATGGTGTGGGCGATGGCGCTGCGCGGCATGCAGGACGTCGGACAGAACGGCCCTGAAAACGAAGTCAATCCGCTGATCGACAACGGCTTCATGTACACCACCGACGGCTGGGGCACGATCTACAAGATCGATGCGCGCAGCGGCGACCACGGCGAGTTCGTGTGGATCGCCGATCCCGGCGTCAAGCACGAAGGCAACATGCCGCGCACCCGCGGCATCGCGCTGTGGGAAGACCTCGTCATCGGCAATCTTCCCGACGGCCGGGTGATCGCCGTCAACCGCGACAGCGGCGAGATCGTTTGGGACAAGCAGATTCTGAAGCCCAACGAGTTCGGCAGCAAGGAGCGGTTCTTCGCAGCTCCCATCACGGCCGAGGGCAAGATCATCATCGCCAACGGCGCCGGGGACGGCGGCACCCGCGGCTGGCTCGCAGCGCTCGACGCGCGCACCGGCAACGAACTGTGGCGCTGGTACTCTGTACCGAAGCCCGGCGATCCCGGCAGCGAGACCTGGAAGGACAAGAACAACGCCTGGAAAACCGGCGGCGGCGGCCTGTGGCAGACCGGCTCCTACGATCCCGTCAACAAGCTGACGATCTGGGGCACCGGGAATCCGGTGCCGCAATACGATCCGCAATCACGGCCTGGCGACAACCTCTACACCAACTCGGTGGTGGCGCTCGACGTCAACACCGGCAAGCTCGTGTGGTACTATCAGTATCTGCCGAACAACTCGTGGGACTATGACGAGATCGGCATCCAGATGCTCTACGACGTCAACATCAACGGCGAGCCCCGCAAGGTGCTGGGGCATTTCGGGCGCAACGGCTTCTTCTACACGCTCGACCGCGCCAACGGCAGCTTCGTCAAGGGCGGCCAGTATGTGAACGACCTCAACTGGACCAAGGGCCTCGATCCCAAGACCGGCAAGCCGATCGAGTATGATCCCAAGCTCGATGTCCAGACCTACGCCCCGGAGGCCCGTGCGCTGCGCGGCGATCCGACCAAGCGGACCTGCCCGACCTGGCACGGCGGCGTCGCCCACCAGCCGACCGCCTATAATCCGGTCAAGCAGATCGCCTACGGCGTCGGGGCCGAGGGCTGCTTCAGCCAGAACGGCGCCGAGTTCAAGTTCCTCGGTCCCAACGGCGGCCTCGACCGCAAGAACAGCGAGAAGCGAAGCTACACCAGCGATCTCTACTACGGCGCCATCACGGCCTACGACGTGGCGAACCACAAGGTGCTGGCGAAGACCGTCACCGACATCGAGATCCGGTCCGGCGCGACGGCGACCGCCGGCGGCTTGGTGTTCACGGCGCTGCAGGACGGCTGGGTCGTCGCCTATGACGACGAGAAGCTGCAGGAGCTGTGGCGCTTCAATGTCGGCACGCCGCTCAAGGGCGCGCCGGTGGTGTTCGCGATCGGTCCGAAGGAGTACCTCGCCGTTCAGGCGAGCGGCCGCCACCTGCATCCGGTGAAATACGACAACCTCGAGCACTCGAGCTACCTGTTCGTCTTCGCGCTCAACTGATCGTATGCCCTGTCATTCCGGAGCCGGCGGAAGAGCCGGGGCCCGGAATCCAGGAGGCATGCGGTGGAGTCGAGAATCAGATTCCAGGTTCGATGCGGAGCACCGCCCCGGAATAATGCTGTGGGGATTGCGTCGGGAAGCTCGGTAGGGTGGACAAAGCGAAGCGTGCCCACGTCGGGCTTTCCCAGAAACGTGAGCGAGTTTTCGCGTGGGCACGGCGCGAAGCGTGCGCCGTTGCCCCCGCTGCAAAACCTTCTGGAACGCTACTTCGGGAACTCGGTGCAGGCGTCGGTCTCTTCGCCCCAGAACGCGATGCATTTGGCGTGGTCCATCGGGCCCTTGCCGATGATCTTGGCGAACATGAAATCGGCGATGAACTCGATCTCGCGATTTTGCAGGGTGTCGGGCGGATCGCTCATGCGCTGGCCCGCCTTGGCGAGGTCGGCCTTTTTGAGGCCGTAGCAGCGCCCGTCGCTGTAGGCGAACTTGTCGAACGGCGGCATTCCGGTCCCGGGCAGGCCGCACTTTATGGTCATGATCAGCGCGGCGCGGTCGAGGCGAGTCTCACGCAGATTGGCGCCGTCGGGCATCTGGCTGTCCATCTTGCGCCCGTCGCCCGCCCAGCCGTGACAGGACTGGCAATTGCCCTTCTGCCGGAACAGCCGCGCGCCTTCGGCGACGTCGCTCGCGTCGGGCGTCTGAGCGGCGAGGGGCAGGGCAGACATCAGAACCACCGCCCCGACCATGAAGGCCGTGATCCGCAGGGCGCGCTTGGTCATGAACGAACGGGTGACCCACGGCCTGGCGATGAACGTCCTGGTGACAAACGAGAGTGAGTGATGCACGAGCGGCTCCGTTTCCTTCCCCACATTGCAGGCATTTTATTGCGGCGACTTTGATTGCGGCAATGACCGCATTGTCGCCGGCGCGTGAACCAGCGGCCCACTCTAGGCGCTCTATGGCACCGATGCTCTAGCGTCTCGATGCCACGCGATCAACGGGAAGATTGGCGCCGGCTGCCATGCACGCTACGATGTCCGGAAAGGAAGCGTCCATGTGCCGTGCCGCCGTGCTGGTTTCGATGACGTTGTGCGCGCTGCCGGCGGCGGGTCTCGAACTGCGGCGAGCCACCATCTGGGACCTTGTACTGGGCGCGCCGGTGGCGGCGCAGCCGGCCCCGCAGCAGTTCCAGGCGTTCGCCTGCGGCTCGAACGGCGGAGCGCCGCGCGCGCCGCTCACCGGCTGGGCCGATTTCAGGCGCTGCCCGGCTGAAGCGGACGGGCTGCACGAGGTCTATTTCGAATACGATGACGAGATCGAGTACATCGCCCGCGCCCACGACAATGATCGCGAGATTTCGCGCTGGGCCGGCACCCACGAGGTGACGTTTCCGGTCATCGCCAGCGCCCTGTTCGACGATGCCGGCATCCTCGAGGGGATTCGGCTCGTGACCGATCCGCGTCCCGATCACCGCAACGACATCACCGAGGCCGACCGCAAGAAGCGCGAGGAATCCTATCAGCTCGGCGGCGTGATGGCGGCGCGGTTCGGCATCGAGCCGGCGCGGGACTGCATCTCGGTGCCGCTCGCCGAGGGCGAAAGCGCCGTCGGGTCGCTGTCCATCAAGCAGACCTGCGAGCGCACGGATGCTGCCGCAGGCCGCCGTATCGTGGTGCGGTCGAGCCTCTATCGCAAGCCGGGGCAGAGCGGCGTCAATCCGCAGCTGCCGACCCAGTTGACCCAGGGGCAATTCGAAAGCTCCGCCCGCCTCGAAATCTATGCGCTCGCCAAGCGCTCTGCTGCCGAGCCGTCTGCTGCCAAGCGTTCTGCTGCCGAATCCTCTGCAGCCGAGTCCTCTGCATCCACGCCCTCTGCACCCACGCCCTCTGCACCCTCCGCAGCCAAGCCGAACCCCTGAAGCGTTACGGTTGCACGGTGCCGTCGGGCATGGTCGTCCTCTGCAGCTTGGCATCGTCGAGCTTGGCTTCGTAGAGGTTGGCGAGGCGCAGATTGGCGTCGGCGAGATTGGCGCGGGTGAGGTCGGCGCCGCGCAGATTGGCGTGCAGGGCGTTCGCTTCGTGCAGGTCGGCACCGACGAGGCTCGCCTCGACGAACTCCGCGCCCATCAGCCGGGTGCCGGACAGCGTCGCGCCGTCGAGCCGGGCGCCGCGGGCGAAGGCCTCGTCGAGAGCGGCGTCGGTGAGGTCTGCGCCGGTGAGCACCGCGTCGGTCAGCCGGGTCTTGCGCATGTCTGCATTGCGCAGGATCGCCTTGTCGAGACGGCTGCGCAGCAGCCGCGCGGTCCCCATCATCGCATCGGTGAAGTCGGCTCCGTCCAGCATCGCGCCGTCGAGCACGGCGCCGTAGAGCATCGCCTCGCGCAGCACGGCACCGCTGAGCTGGGCGCGGCTCAGGTTCGCCTTGTTGAGGTTCGCGCCCGTGAGGTCGGCGCCGGCGAGGCGCGCCCCGGTGAGCCTGGCGTCGTGGAAGTTCGCCTCCTTGAGCTTGGCGCCCGTCAGGTCGGCGCCGGTCAGATCACGCCGTTTGAAATTGGCGCCGGTGAGGTCGCAGCCCGCGCAGGCCTTGGTCCGGCCGGCGAGGAAGTCCTCCCGTTGCTCGGCGCGTGCCGGGTTCGCCCCGGCCGCCAGCGTCGCGGCGAGCGCGATCAGGACCGAGAGCGAGAACCATAGGGATTTTGCTGACATCATGGGGAGCGCGTCTTATCGACATGGTCATCATCGGCCGACTACGATAGCACCGGACCCGCGGCGCCGTCATTCCAGCCGGCCGCGGCCCTCAAGGGAGCTACCATGCGGACGAAACCTTGCCTGACCTCGGCGGATGCGAAGAAGATGATGGCCGCCTGCCTCGCCGAGGCGGAGAAGAACCAGTGGAAGGTCGCGATCGCCATCGTCGACGACGGCGGCTTCCTGCTGCACCTCGACCGCATGGACGGCGCCGCCGTGACCACCGCCGAGGTCGCCCTCGGCAAGGCGCGGACTTCGGCTCTGACTCGCCGGCCCAGCAAGGACTTCGAGGAGCGGGTCAAGGAGCGGCCGGCCTTCATCTCTTTTCCGGCGGGCCTCCTGATCCAGGGCGCGGTACCGGTCGTCTGGGAAGGCGAGTGCTGCGGCGCCATCGGCGTTTCCGGCGTGCAATCGTTCGAGGACGAGCAGATCGCGCGCGCCGGTGTCGCCGCCTTGAAATAAGGGTAGGCCGGTGCATCCGGGACATGCAGCATCCGCGGGACACGGGCGATGATCAGCACCGACATAGCGAAGCGCGTCTACGATCACACCTTCAAGCTCGATCCGATCATCCGCAGCCTGCTCGACACCGATTTCTACAAGCTGATGATGCTCCAGATGATCTGGGGCCTCTACCGCGACGTCAACGTGACCTTCTCGCTGCTCAACCGCACCACCCGGGTGCGGGTCGCCGACGAGATCGACGAGGCGGAGCTGCGTGCGCAGCTCGACCACGCCCGCACGCTGCGCTTCACCAAGAAGGAGATGATCTGGCTGGGCGGCAATAATTTCTACGGCCGCGCCCACATCTTCGATCCGAAGTTCCTCGCCTGGCTCGCCGACTTTTCGCTGCCGGAATACGAGCTGCGGCGGGAGGGCGGCCAGTACGTCCTGCAGTTCTCGGGGCCGTGGACCCACACCACCATGTGGGAGATCCCGGCGCTCGCCATCATCAACGAGCTGCGCTCGCGCGCGGCGCTGCGCAATTACGGCCGCTTCACTCTCGATGTGGTCTACGCGCGCGCCAAGGCCAAGCTGTGGTCGAAGGTCGAGCGGCTGCGGCTGCTGCCCGAGCTGCGCATCTCGGATTTCGGCACGCGGCGCCGGCACAGCTTCCTGTGGCAGCGCTGGTGCGTCGAGGCGCTCAAGGAAGGGCTTGGGCGACGCGCTGATCGGCACGCAGCAACGTGCTGCTGGCGATGGACACCGACCTCGAGGCGATCGGCACCAATGCCCACGAGCTGCCGATGGTGGTGGCGGCGATGGCCGACGGCGACGATGCGCTGCGCAGCGCGCCCTATCGGGTGCTGCGCGACTGGCAGCGATATTACGCCGGCAATCTGCTGATCGTGCTGCCGGACTCCTTCGGCACCACGGCGTTCCTGCGCGACGCGCCCGACTGGGTCGCCGACTGGACCGGCTTTCGGCCGGATTCGGCGCCGCCGATCGCGGGCGGCGAGGACGATCATCGCCTGGTGGCGATCGAAGGGCCGCGATCCCCGCGACAAGCTGCTCGTGTTCTCCGACGCGCCTCGACATCGACACCATCGAGGAGACCTACCGGCATTTCCCCGGCCGCGTCCGCATGAGCTTCGGCTGGGGCACCAACCTCACCAACGATTTCAAGGGCTGCGCGCCCGAGCCCAATGACGGCCTCACGGCCATCTCGCTCGTCTGCAAGGTGACGGAGGCGAACGGGCGGCCGGCCGTGAAGCTTTCCGACAACCCGCGCAAGGCGACCGGCACGCGCGCCGAGATCGCCCGCTATCTGCGGGTGTTCGGCGGCGAAGGGCGCGTCGAAACCCCGGTCGAGATCTGACCCGCGGGTTCGCGGGTTTCGGTTCAGGGCCCGGTCAATTCCGGCGATGACTGCAGCGCAGGGTCTCCCCGACGGCGGCCGTCGGGATCGTTGCCACGACACCGAAACCCTTTCAGGACGAGTGCGGGTGCCATTCCCGATTTGCGCGCGACGGTATACTCTGCCGAGGCTACGGAAAGTTGCGTCCACCGCACATCAAATAAGAAATAATGCAGGGAGGATCATCATGTTCAATCGTAGCCCGATCGGGGCGTTCGCTCTCGCAACCGTGCTCTCCTTGGCGACGACAGCTGTCCGCGCCGCCGACGGTGCGAAATATCCGGACTGGAAAGGGCAGTGGCACCTTGTGATTCCCCGCAACCTCGGTGGCCAGGGCATCCGGTTTGATCCGGCCAAGGCGTGGGGGCGCGACCAGCAGGCTCCGCTGACGCCGGAATACCAGAAAGTCCACGAGGCCAGCATGGCGGACCAGGCCAAGGGCGGACTCGGCAATTACCCGACCGCCAAATGTCTTCCGAGCGGCATGCCCCGCATGATGGAGCTACCCGTTCAGGAATATGTGGTCACGCCGGATACGACCTACATCCTGATCGGGACGGCCCCCGAGCTCCGTCGCATCTTCACCGATGGGCGCGACTGGCCGGCGGAGGGCGAACCGGCCTACGAAGGCTACGCCATCGGTCATTGGATCGATGAGGACGGCGACGGCCGCTACGACGTGCTCGAGGTCGAGACCCGTGGACCCTTCAAGGGACCACGCGCCTATGACGCCACGGGGCTGCCGTTGCACTTCGACAACCAGTCGCTCTTCAAGGAGCGGTTCCATCTCGACAAGGGCGATCCCAATGTCCTCCATGAGGAGATCACCGTGTTCGATCACGCCCTGACCCGTCCCTGGAGTGTCGACCGGCAATTCCGCAAGAGCTCGGAACCGCGGCCGGACTGGATTCAGTCCACCTGCCCCGAAGGCAACAACCAGATCGTCATCGGCGCCGAGAACTATTACCTGAGCGGGGAGGGGCTGCTGATGCCGGCCAAGAAGGATCAGGCGCCGCCCGATCTGAGGTATTTCAAGCCGTCGCAGAAGTGATGCACGCAGGTGCGGTCCCTGAAGCCGATGAGGTTTCGGAGACTGCGCGGACAGCTCTTTACGTGCGAGATTCGGCCGGCCTGTTCTCCACCTTCGCGATGTTTCGCAGCAGGCGGCCGAGCAGGTCTGAGCCGGTGATGATGCGGCGCTGCTCGCCCCACACCAGGATGAGGTCGTGATCGACCACGTCGTCGCCCGGCCGTTCCGGGTCGACCTTCCAAAGCCCGATGACCTGGCCGAGGCATGTCGTCATGTCCGTCACCACGATCGGCCGGTGCCAATAGGCCGTCGGATCGTGCTGGAGCTGGCCGAACAGCGCGTCGCGCAGGAAATGATCGGAATCGAGCACGAACACCGGCTCGCCGCCGGGATCCGTCACCACGATCCATTTCTTGTGCGAGGCCTGGATCTTGTGGAGGAACGGATCGTCCGGAGCGGGCGCGTAGGTCGGCAGTACGCAGCGGTTGTTCGCGATCGGCAGGCTGATGATGCTGTCGGGGTGCAAGAGCTCGCCCTCCTCGGTGACCTTGAGGTCGTCGAGATCGAGAAAGTTCTGGGCGCCCGTCGCCTCCAGCTTTCCGATGTCGCCGCCGCTCGCGGCGCTGCGCGCGATCAGGGAGCGGACGTCCTTCTCACGAAGGTAGGCGACGCCTTCGGCCCCGAGCCACCAGTCGAGCAGCATCGCCGTCGGCTTCGTCAGCGGGTACAGGATGAAAAGGTAGAATCGCAGGAACGGCATGAACCGCGTGGTCATCTGCAGGGCGTTTCGCGAGAAATAGGCCTGCGGGAAGATCTCGCCGAACAGCGTGAGCACGATCGCCGAGAACAGGAAGGCGTAGATCCCGGCGAGCACCGAATCCGAGAGCAGCGTGAGCAGGACGTTGGTGCTGATATTGCCCCAGATGATGGTGGCCAGCACCTGATTGGAACTCTTGCGCAGCTCGAGCAGCCGGGCGGCATCGGCATTGCCGCCGTCGGCCTCGATCTGCAGGCGCAGTTGGCTGAGGCTGAACACCGCCAGATTGAGGCCGGAGAATGCCGCGGACTGGGCGACGCAGGCGGCGATGCCGACCCACACCCAGACGGCAGGGATTGAATGCATGGAGTCTTCTCTCGCTGTCTGAGCACCGCCCGAAACGGCAATACCGGCGGCGTGCGGCGCCGCGCCGCCGTCCCCGGAGCGGAGGATACGTGCACTGCATGACAGCCCGATTGAGCCGCGACGCGAGGGACGGGCGGTCCGCTCAGCGCGATGCGATCGCGCCGGCGGCGTCCGCTCCGGCCTGCTCCCCCCCGCCGCCCTCGCGCGGGCGAGCAGCCGTTGCGCCTTCACGAGATGCGGACGATCGAACATCACGCCGGCGATCCCGACGACGCCCGCTCCGGGCGCGGCCGCGAAGGCGGCGACGACCGCCTTTGCCCGCGCGATCGCCTCGGGCTTGGGGGTGAACACATCGTTGATGGTGGCGACCTGGGCCGGATGGATCGCCATCTTGCCCTGGAAGCCGTCGCGCCGCGCCTGCTCGCATTCCCGGCGCAGGCCCGCCTCGTTGCGAAAGTCCACGTAGACGGTGTCGAGCGCGAGCACCTCGGCCGCCGCGGCGGCGGCGAGACAGAGCGTGCGGGCGAGCCTATAGGGGTCGAGGAAGGCGCCGTCGGCGTCCCGGTTGGTCTCGGCGCCGAGCTCCGCGGAGAGATCCTCCGCGCCCCACGTCAGCGCCGTGAGCCGCGGGCTGGCCGCGCGATAGGTGCCGGCGAGGAACAGCGATTGCGCCGTCTCGGTGGCGATCGCGACGATCCCGATATGGCCGCCAGGCAGGCCATGGAGCGCCTCCCGGGCGGTGAGCTTGGCGTCGGCGTGCATGATGCTCGCGCCGCCTTCCGCCTTCGGCAGCATGATGGCGTCGGGGCGCGCCGGGACGATGGCGTCGAGATCGGCGTCCGTGAGGCCGGTCGTGAGCCCGTTGACCCGCACCAGCAGGCGGGGGCGGGGCGTACGCGACGCGACCGTTAAGAGAAATTCCGCCGCGGCGTCGCGTGCGGCCGCCTTGCGCTCCGGTGCGACCGAGTCTTCGAGATCGATGATGATCGCATCGGCGCCGCAGCCGAGCCCCTTGTCGAGCTTGGCGGGCGCGTCGGCCGGCACGAACAGCAGCGAGCGCATGCTCAGGCCGGACGCATGCGGATGAAGACGCTGCGGCGGCATTCGGCCACCAGCTTGTCGTCCTGGTTGAAGCAGCGGTGAAGCAGCTCGACGATCCCGGCGCCCGGCCGCGACTTCGAGGTTCGCTTGCCGATCACCTCGGTGGCGGCATGCAGGGTGTCGCCCTCGAAAACCGGATGGGGGAATTTCACCTCACTCATGCCGAGATTGGCGATGGTCGTGCCGGTGGTGATATCGGATACCGACATGCCGATCATGAGGCCCAGCGTGAACAACGAGTTCATCAGCGGCTGGCCCCACTCGGTCTCCTGCTCGCAGAAATGCCGGTCGATGTGCAGCGGCTGCGGGTTGAGGGTCATGTTCGAGAACAGCATGTTGTCCATCTGGGTGACGGTGCGATAGTAGCGGTGCTCGAACACCTCGCCGGCAATGAAGTCGTCGAAATACATGCCGCCGCGTTTGTGACGAGCAGCCGTGGTCGTCGTCTCGGACATGGATGCGGTCTCCTTATCAAGGCGCCTGGTCTACCGCGCGGTTGTATCGAGGCGCGCGGTCTCCGGCGCGGTTGACGCCCGGCTTAGCATATTTGGCGGGCCGGCGAACCGCGGCGGCGAGACGCCGTCGCAAGCGCCAGGAACGGCGGCGACCTGCTGACGTGCTCGTTAAAATTTGTAGTCGAGGCCGAGCCGGAGAATGTTGAGGTTGAGGGGGCTCCACGCATAGTTCGCCGAAAGCCCCGGGACCGCGACGGTACTGGGAAGAACCGCCGCCGTCGTCGCGCTCGCCCCGTCGAAGCTGTAGTGGAGATACTCCGCCCGCAGCATCCAGTCGTTGCCGAGCATAAATTCGTAGCCGGCACCGTAAACCCAGCCCGCCTTGGTCGTGCTCGCGGTTACCGGATAAGAGGTCGTCGCGACGGGGAACACCTGGGTTGCATTGGCCTTGTCGTCCACATTGGCGAAGGCGACCCCCGCCGTCGCGTAAGCGAGTCCCGGTCCGACGGCATAGCCGATGCGGCCGCGCGTGCTTGCCAGCCAGTTGACGTTCTCCGTCATGGTGACCGAGCCGCAGGCGGCGCCGGGCACGGCGCATGTCCCCATGCCGGACGTGGTCGAAGCCGTTGCGGATGTCTTGAGGGCGGTGCCCGACAGGTCGCCTTCGATCCCGATCACCCAACGAGGCGTGAACTGCCAATTGTAACCGAGTTGGCCGCCGGCGACGGCCCCGCTGGAGCTCAGGGGAATCGTGACCGGTTCGAACGGGGAGATGGGACTGGCCGTGAAGGCGGAGCTCGCCGAGCCGGTGGCATCGGCAGCCCAGCCCCACCCGGCATGGAAGCCCAGATAAAATCCGGTCCAGTTCGGTTGGGCCGGCAGCAGTTGCGGCTGGGTCGCCAAGTCGGCGGCGTGGGCATGGCCGAGCGAGACCGCACCAAGCAGCACCGTGCCGAGCGACACTGTGACAAGCAACCCAATCGGCTTCATCTCAAGGCCTCGGGGCAGTTTCGCGATTTCCGACCCACACGGAGCTGCCGGACCATGGGGCCCGCGAATTGCGGTGCGTCGCAGCCGCCTGCAGCGGCCTTCGAACGCCATGTCCTCATAACGCCGGGTCCTCGTGGCTTGTCTTCGGGCGACCAGGGGCGATGCGCATGCCGCCGCTTCCGCAGCGACCCGTTCTAGTTCACATCCCGTTTAGAGTTCCTTTAAATCCGAAACTTCATGGGAACTTCCATTCACATCGCGCCTGCCCCACGAGGACGCGCGGGAGATGGCAGCGCCGTGGGATAGGTCGCGCGCCGGCCGCACCGCGCCTTCCCGGCCGGGTGTTCGTGAATTTGCCTTTAAAAACAGTTAACAGGGGCGTTGACCAGCCGACTCGGGCGCTTCTCTCCCGCCGCCCGGACGCGAAGTCTTGCCGTGGTCGCGATCACCGGCGTGGTGGTCATGAATTTCCCGTGAGGTGCTGACGATTACAAATGAAGCACCTATATACCGGTGGCGTGAACGCACCCTTGGAAGAAGGAAGACATCCCATGCGTACCATTATGGCCGTTGCGGTTACCGGAGCTCTTGCCGTCATGCTGGCCAGCCCGGTTTTTGCCGCGAAAGTCGTCACCAAGAACGGCACCTATGAGGGCGGCTGCACCAGCAGCTCCTGCCTTTACAAGCCGATGAAGACCAAGCGGACCGTCAAGACTCACTAATCGACAAGACTCACTAACCAGCAAGACCCGCTTCAACCAAGTGGAATGCGTCCGGGCCGGGCCTCGTGGAGGGCGGGGCCCGGACGTTTTTTTTGGGGCCGGGTGGACCGCATTTCAGGCTGCCGGACAGCGTGACCGACGGTGAATTCTTCCTGAAGAAATATGGTGAACGAATTTTTAATGCTCGCCGCGCTACACTGACTTTGGATCGGCGCGCGGCCCCTGCGGGCGCCGGCACATAGGTGGTTGCGGCAACTCTCGTGGTCCTTCAATGATCGTCCGTCAATTTCTCCAGTGGGTGCGCACCGCCCCCGCCGGCGAGCGTGCCGAGGCAACCGGCGCCCTTGCCCGGGCCTACCTCTACTCCGACCTGTCGAGTGCCGATCGCGCCGCTGCCGAGGGGGCGATGATCATGCTGCTGGACGATCCCTCGCCGCTGGTGCGCCAGGCGCTCGCCGAAGCGCTTTCGGGGAGCGCGGAGGCGCCCCACGCCGTCATCCATGCGCTGGCCTCCGACCATGCCGAGATCGCCGCGCTGGTGCTGGCGCGCTCGCCGCTGTTCATCGACGCCGAGCTCGTCGACCTGGTGGCGACGAGCGGTTGCGACCTGCAGGAGGCGATCGCCTCCCGCGCGCCGCTGCAGTGTGCAGTGGCCGCCGCCATTGCCGAGGTCGGGTGTGCCGAGGCTTGCCTCGTCGCGGTGGAGAACCCCTATGCGGAAATCGCGCCGGCCTCGTTCGATCGCATCGTGACCCGATTCGGCCGGCTCGGCGCGGTGCGCGAGGCCCTGTTCGCGCGTTCCGACCTGCCGATGGCGGCGCGTCACGTGCTGATGGGGATGCTGTCGTCGCTGCTCGCCGACTTCGTGGTCGATCGCGACTGGCTGAGCCGTGCCCGCGCCGACCAGGTGACCCGGGATGCCTGCGAGAAAGGGACGGTGGCGATCGCCGCGCTCGCCCCGGACAGCGATACGCGACCGCTGATTCGTCACTTGCGCACCAGCGGGCAACTCACCGCGGGGCTCGTGCTGCGTGCGGTGCTGTCGGGCCATCTCGTCTTGTTCGAGGATGTGCTGGCGGAGCTCTCCGGACTTCCGGTCTCGCGCGTTCAGGCCCTGGTCCACGACCGCGGCAGCTCGGGTTTCCGCGCGATCTACGACAAAGCCGGAATGCCGCCGTCCGCCTATCCGGCATTCCGCGAAGCGATTGCCGCCGTCCGCGACGCCGATGAAGAGAGCGAATATGCCGTCTCCTGCCGGCTGCGGCGTCAGGTGGTCGAGCGGGTGCTCCGACATTGCGAGCGTGCCGACCTCAGCGAGCTCGAGCCGCTCCTCATCCTGCTGCGGCGCTACACCGCCGAAGCGGCGCGCGAGGATGCGCGCCTGTATTGCGAGGAACTCGTCGCCGACCGCCGCTCCGACGCGGATCGCGCCGCCGCGTAGGCAATTGCGTCAGTTGATGACGTCGACGATCTTCTTGTCCTTGGGGTCGACGATCGCAACCTCGGTGCCCCTGCGGAAGAACAGGTGGTTCTTGACCTGCGAGATTTTTTCCCCGACCCGCGACGGCATCGGGTGAAGTTCCACCTGCTGCGGAACGGTATCGCCGATCGTGAACGGCACGTCCGACGAGGCGCTGGCGACGTCCACGTCCTTGACGAGTTCCTTGATCGTGCTGCGCTGCTCGAGGGTGAGATTGATCTTCGGCGTGACGAGTACGGGAGTTCCACCCGCGGGCGCCTGGGCGCAAGCCGCGCCGGCTGTGAGGGCCAGAGTTGCTGCGAGAATCGTCCTGATTACTGTGTGCGCCATGGGATCTTCCCCTGCTTGATCCACGAAAAGATTTTTGATCCGGAAAGGTTCCGTCGGCCTGGCCGCCGCGGCGTCGGAAGAGCCTTTGTGCTCACGTTTTCGTGACGCTCCGAATTGCTTCACCGGAAAGGCCGCTAATCCTTGCTAATGCGCGGACGCGCAGCGCGGCCGCCTGTTCTGGTGCTTCCCTGGGCCCGTCGCGCGCTTTAGAGTCGGCGCACAAACTGCAAGGGAGGAAGCTTCGTGAAATACCTGTTCGGAGTGTCGGCGGCGCTGCTGGTGAGCGCCGCTCCCATCCACTTCGCGGTGGCCAAGGACGGCCCCGCCGATCTCGTCAAGGCGGCGTTGACGGCCGAAGGCGGCGCCGACGCCCTCAAGTCGCTCAAGGGCCTCGCCATCAAAGGCGAGGCGAAGCACTGGGAGCCCGGCCAATCCTACAAGGCCGACGGCGAGCCGCGCTTCCTCGGCGATACCGCGTTCACCGAGACTGTCGACCTCGGCGCCGGCGCCTCCCGCCTGGAGGTCGACCGCGCCATGAAATATCCGGCGGTCGAGCAGCTCAAATACACCGAAGTCGCAACCCCCACGCTCGGCTTCGTCACCAATGAGAAAGGCAGCACGGCGGCCTCCGGCCTCCGGCTCGCGGCTCAGTTGCGGGAGCTGGAACGGGCTTCCCCGACGCTTCTGCTCAAGGCGATGGACGACGCCAAGAACGTTTCCGCTGCGGACAATCAGAAGCTCGGCAAGGCATCACTGCCGGCCGTGAACTTCACCGACGGCGCCACCAAGTTCACCATCCTGTTCGATCCCAAGACGCACCTCCCGGCGGCGATTCGCACTCACGACGACGACAACATCGCCGGCGATTCCACCTACGACCTCGTGCTCAGCGACTGGAAGCCAGTCGACGGCGTGCAGATGGCCCACACCCTCACCTACAATCTCAACGACGTGACGGTGGGCAAGGTCAGCTATATCGACGTCACCGCCAACCCGGCGATTCCCGCCGACGCCTTCACGCCGCCCGCCGCCGTGAAGTCCGCCGCGAAGGGCCCGGCCACCGGCGATGTGCCTTACCAGTGGGTGCTGCGCCGCATCGCGCTCGGCCGCTTCGTCGATGCCGATACATTGTTTTATGCGCAGAACGCGCCGCCGAAGATTGCCGAACTCGGTCCCGACGTGGTGCAGGTGGTGACCGGTTCGCACAACAATCTCATCGTCAACATGAAGGACGGCCTGGCGATCTTCGATGCCCCGGAGGGTGAAGCACAGTCGAAATTCGTGATCGACGCGGCGAAGCAGAAATTCCCGGGTAAACCGATCAAGTACCTCATCCTCACCCATCATCACATGGACCACACCGGCGGCATGCGCACCTACGCGGCCGAGGGCGCGACCATCATCGTCCCGGCGCCGGACAAGGCCTATTTCGAGAAGGACCTGAAAGCCGCCCACACCGTCGTGCCGGACGCCTACAGCAAAAATCCGAAGAAGGTTCAGGTGGTCGAGGTCAAGGACCAGATGAGCCTCAAGGATGCCGACGGCAACGAGATCAAGCTCACCCGCATCGACAATCCCCATGTCGACGGCATGCTGCTCGGTCATGTGGTGAGAGACAACGTGGTGTGGGTGACGGACCTCTATTCCCCGGTCCGCGACACCGCCAAGAACGCCGGCTCGGAAGCGGTGGCAGCGGCACTCAAAAAGCTCGGCATCACGGGTGCGACCATCGCCGGCGGTCACGGCGCCAACGGCCCGCAGTCCAGCCTGGACGCGATCCTGGCGCAGAAGTAACCACGGTCCGCGTTTGGACGGCACTCGGCGCAGGCCGGGTGCCGTTTTCGTTTTACCGGCGTATGATTGTACCCGACGTCGCGAGGCTGGTGAGGTGAGTGCCGGCCGGACGTCGCTAAGCGCAGGCCCGCGAACCTGCGACGAAAATGGAGACGCCCATGAGTTGCTTCGATCGCCGTGCGTTCCTGCGCGGCTCGACCGCTGCTGCGCTCGGCCTCGCCGCGCCGCCCGATCTTTTCGCCGCGACCGCCACCGCGGAAACCGCCCAGAGTTGGGACCCCGGCGTCGTGCAGCATCTGCTGCCGGCGGTCAGCGACCGCCGCATCCTGCTCAAGGCGTCGTTTCGCGAGCCGCAGCTCGAAGCGCCCGTCCTGCGCGTCGGCACGACGACGGCGCAGGGCCGCATGAGCGACACCCGCGGCGAGTTCTGGCAGTTCCAGGCGATGGACCTCGAGCCGGGCCGCCCCTACACCCTCGCGCTCGCCGGAAGCCGGGGCCGTCCGCTGTGCGAGCCGTGGACCCTGTCGACCTTCCCGGGGCCCGACGAGCGGCCGTCGTCATTCCGGGTGCTGCTCTACACCTGCGCCGGCGGCCACGACGCCTTCGACTTCCTGCCGACGGCGGTGCGCAAGCGCCTGCTGCTGCGCGGCCTCGCGTTCAAGCCCGATGCCCTCGTCGCCAACGGCGACCAGGTCTATTGGGACCTGCTGGCGCCGCAGAACGGCCCCAAGGGCGGTGCGTCGCCGCTCGGGGAACGCATTGCGGGAAAATTCGACCGGTCCGCGCTGGCGCTCGGCGGCGACAACGAAACCGTGCTCAAGCGTGCCGCCGGGCCGCAGATCCTGCCGATCTACGGCACCGACTTCCGCTCCATCCCGACGTTCTTCGTCCAGGACGACCACGACTATTTCGACAATGACGAAGCGACCGACGACATCGTGACGTTTCCGCCGCCGTATTTTTCGCTGCAGCTCGCGCGGGCGACGCGGGGCATGTTCTATCCGGAGTTCCTCCCCGACGTTGCGCGGCCGCTCGGGCTGCCGTGGACCTCGGTCGACGACCGCACCGGCCTGTCGGAATGCTTTGGGACGGTGCGCTACGGCCGGCTCGCCGAGATCCTGCTCTACGACATCCGCCGCACCCTGACGCTGGCCGGCGAGAGCGCGGTCTATGTCGACCTCGAGGCGGAGAAATGGCTCAAGGCGCGCACCGCGGCGCGCGATGTCGCGCACCTCGTCCACATCCCCTCGAACCCGCCCGGTTGGACCGCCGGTAAATGGGGCGAGTGGTATCCCGACGTGCTGGCGAAGGACGGCAGCCTGACCACCGCGAAGCCCAAGCTCTATTGGCAGCCTGGCTGGCTCAAGCAGCACGACCGGCTGATGGAGGCGATCCACGCCATGCCCGGGCGCATTCCGCTGGTGATGAGCGGCGACCTCCATGCGATCGCCGTCGGGCGCATGCTGCGCAGCGGCAGCCTCGACATGCACGCCAATCCTATCAACGCGGTGCTGACCGGCCCGATCAGCACCGGACCCAGCAAATGGCCCTCCTCACGGCGCGGCACCGGCGCGCTACCGCCGGCGCATCTCGACATGGACGAGGCGGTGAAGCCGATCGAGCAGCACGGCTTCACCATCGCCGATTTCGCGCCGGACAAGATCGTGCTGCGGATGTTCAAATGGGACGTCAGGACGCAGCAGCCGGATGAGATCGACACCCTCGAGCCGTTCCACACCGTGGAGCTGATCAAGCCGGTGTGACGCTTGCGGATCTCCGCGCAAGCGGGCGGGCGGCCGCGACACCTCGGGCAACGCTATGTGCCGAACTGCTCGCGCAAAATGCGCTCGTCGAGCGCGTGGCCGGGATCGAACAGCAGGTGCATGTTGATGCTGCGCTCGAGCCTCGTCTCGACCCTGCGCACCGAGCGCACCTCGGCGTGGTCGGCGACGGCGGCGACCGGGCGCTTGTCCGCCTCGAGCACCTCGACGGTGACGATGGCGGTGTCGGGGAGCAGCGCGCCATGCCAGCGCCGCGGTCGGAACGGGCTGATCGGCGTGAGCGCCAGGAGCGGTGTGCCGATCGGGATGATGGGGCCCTGGACGGAGAGGTTGTAGGCCGTCGAGCCGGCCGGCGTCGCCACCATGATTCCGTCGGCCATGAGCTCGGAAAGACGCTCCTTGCCATCGACCAGGACACGCAGGCGTGCCGCCTGGTAGGTCTGGCGGAACAGCGCCACCTCGTTGATGGCGCGGGCCTCGTGCAGCTCGCCATTGGCATCGACCGCACGCATCGTCAGCGGGTGGATGACCGACTCCGTCGCATCGGACAGCCGCTCGCGCAGCTGTTCCTCGCGGTATTCGTTCATGAGGAAGCCGACGGTGCCGCGATGCATGCCGTAGATCGGCTTGCCTGTGTCCATGAAGTTGTGCAGGGTCTGCAGCATCAGGCCGTCGCCGCCGAGTGCGACGATGACATCCGCGTCCTCGGGCGACACGCTGCCGTAACGGCGCACCAAGGCGTCCCGCGCAAGTTCTGCCTCGGGCGTCGAGCCGGTTACGAATGCGATGCGGTCGCGTCGGGTCATCGGGTTGTCGGGGTCATCGGGTTGTCGGGGTCATCGGGCTGTCGTGATCGGCTGCGCGCTGGCCACAGGGTGAGGATAGGCATGGACCGCGCGGTGATGCTCTATACGACGTACCCTTCGGTTGTCGAGGCTGAGAAGGCGGGCAAGGCGCTGGTCGAGGACCGGCTCGCCGCCTGCGTCAACATCCTGCCCGGCATGGTCTCGCATTACCGATGGGAGGGTGCGGTGGAGCGCGGCGAGGAAGCGGTGATGCTCGTCAAGACGCGGGCGTCGCTGGCGGAGCCGGTGCGTGCCGCGATCCGGGCCGCCCATTCCTACGCCACGCCGGCGATCCTCGTGCTGCCCATCGAGAGTCTGGACGAGGCTTATTTCGCCTGGATCTTGGCCGCCACGAAGCCGCCGGTCGAGGTGTAACCGCGGACGGATGTGCTTTGGCCGGGATGAACGGCCGGCAACGGGGTCGTTCGCATCGCTTCATCTAGATGAACCGCAGATACCGGCGCGCTTCAGGGTGAGTTCACCGCGCGCCCTGCATAGTGACGTCAAGATCGGTCATGAGCCGGTCGAACGGGTCACCCCAGGCTCCCACCCGGCGAGCCCCCCTGAAAGGCAATTCCCATGTTCCGCAAAGTCGCCGTTGCCCTCGTTGCCGCGTCTCTGTTCGCGGCCCCGGTGATGGCCGAGACGGCCACCGCGCCCGCCCCCGCAAAGGCCGCGACCACGTCGTCCGTGCCGGCCGCAAAGACGGTCAGGACCCACAAGACGGTCAAGGCCCACAAGTCGGCCAAGGTCCACAAGGCCGCGAAGGTCAGGACGGCCAAGGTCAACAAGCCGGCCATGATCACCACCAAGCACGCCCGCGCCCATCATGCGAACCGCATGGCCTCGCACAAGGCCGTCAACACCGGCATGAAGCACGCGCGCCACTTCAACAGCGGCAAGTCCGGCAAGACCCACAAGCTCGCCGGGACCGCCGGCAAGGTTCCTGCCGGCAAGCTGGCCGCTGCGAAGCCGGCAACCCGGTCGAGCGCCAACTGACCTCCCCCGCGCATCGATCGCGTTCCGCGGAGGCCGGCCTCGTCACCGAGGCCGGCCTCCGGTTCTTTTCAAATCACCGGGCGGCGGCGTAGGGCGCCTGGAGCGTTCCCGAGGCGAATTCGGTCGGGTAGAGGATCACCTGGGTGCCCGGGTGCTTGAACTGCTCGAGGTCGTTGCCCTTGATCTTCTGGAACTGGGTCTGCAGCACGCGCGGCACCGCCCATTCGCCGTTCGCCGCGTAGCGGATGTCGCCCACGATGGTCTTGAAGCTGTTGGCCTTGAGGTAGTCGCCGAGCTTCTGCTGGTCGGCCGTGGTGCCGATGGCGGTGACCGCGGCGCCGAGCACCTGCAGGTTGGCATAGGCGAAAGGCGGCACGAAGAAGCCGAGCGCGTCCATTCCGCCGGCCTCGGCCTTGACCTGGTAGCGCTTGAGGAAGTCCTCGATCCCGGCGAACGGCACGGTCGGTTCCGGCACATAGAAGTCGTAGTTCACGATGCCGTTGAGCTGCTCGCCGAGCTGGGTCTTGAGCGCCGCATATTGCGCGCCGACCATGCCGCCGCCGAACAGCTTCGTCTTCAGGCCGATCTCGTGGGCGGCGCGGACGATGCCGACGGTATCGGTGGGATAGGACGCCACATAGATGAAATCGGGATTGGCAGCCTGGATCGCGCGCAGCACCGGCGAAAAATCCACGGTCGAGGGCGGATAGCTGCGCTCGTAGACGATCTTGAATCCCATCTTCTGGGCGTTGTCGTGGGCGCCGTCCGCCGCCTTCTTGGCGAAGTCGGAATCGGCGCCGACGATCGCCACGGTGGCGAGCTTCTGCGCCTTGGCGATCTCGAAGAAGCCGCGCGAAAATTCATGCACCGCGTCGGGTCCGGCGGGGAACATGGAGAAGTAATAGGGGTAGTTGAACGGCTCGTTGATGGCGAGCGCGAACAGGCCCATCAGCACGCGCTTGCGCGGGATCACCACGGGAAGCGACGGCGCGGTGAGGTTGGTGCCGTAGCTCGACACCACGAGGTCGATCTTGTCGACGTCGAACAGCTTCGCGTAGATGCCGGGGACCAGCGACGGATTGCTCTGGTCGTCATAATAGATGAGCTGGACCGGGCGCCCGATGAGGCCGCCCTTGGCGTTGGTGTCCTGCTCCCACATCTGGTAGGCGGTGAGGATCGCCTTGCCGGTGGAGGCGAGGCTCCCCGTCAGCGGCATCGAAAACCCGATCTTGATCGGGTCCGCGGCGCGGGCGGCCGTGCCCCAGGACGTAACCAGCGCCATCGTGACCAACGCAAGGATGAGCGCTGCGAGCGCCGTGCGCAGGCCGGATCGATGGCCGCGATGACCGCATGTCGGCATGAATTCCTCCCGGGTTTGTGGGCGGCTTGCGCGCCCTTTCTCGATTGTCGGTGTGTCGGATCAGTGCGTCAGTGTGTCGGATCGTCAGTGCGTCAGATCGTCAGTGCGTCAGATCGGCAGTGTGTCAGATCGTCAGTGTGTCAGATCCGCGTGCAGGATGGCCGCGGCTTCGCACCCGTGCGACGCGGCCACGCTACGGCTCCAATCCTGCCCGACGGGCAGCGACCCGCGCAATGGCCGACCAGTCCTTTTGGGCGTCGCCATTGGCGATGGCATCGAGGAAGACGTCGCGCAACACGCTGGCGAAGGGCAGCGGCACGTTGACCTCCTCGCCGGCGGCCAGCGCGAGGCGGACATCCTTCAAGCCGAGCACGAGGTCGAAGCCGGCCGGCTCATATTGTTGCTTCCCGATCATGTCGCCGTAGCCGCGATAGACGGGAACGTTGAACAGCGAGGTGATGATGGCGTCGAGCACATCCGGGGCGGTCATCCCGTGGGCCCGCACCAGGGCGGCCGCCTCGGCGATGCCCTCGATGGCGGCGGCGACCATGAGGTTGCCGGCGATCTTGGCGACGTTGGAGCGGCTCGGCTCGGCCCCGACATTGTAGGTCCGTGCTCCGATCACGTCGAACAGCGGCTGCACCTGCGCGATCGCCTTCGGGTCGCCGGCGGCGACGATCGAGAGCTTGCCGGCGGCGGCCACGTCGGGGCGTCCCCACACGGTCGCCGCGACATAGGCGATGCCGTGCTCGGCATGGCGGGCGGCGAGTTCACGCGCCATCTCCACCGATGCGGTCGCCATGTTGACGTGCACCTTGGCGCCGCCCGGCGCGAGAGCGCCCCCGTCGAGGAACATCGCGCGCATGGCGTCGTCATTGGGCAGCATCGAGATCACGGCGTCGCCGCGAAAGGCCTCGCCCGCGCTCGCCGCGACCGCGGCGCCGTCGGCGCCCAGGGCCGCCAGCGCCTGCGCCGAGGTGTCCCATGCCCGCACCCGGTGCCCGGCCTTCATGAGGTTGCGCGCCATCGCGGACCCCATTCTGCCGACGCCGATGAAACCGATCTCCATGCCGTCTCCTCCCGCGCGATGCCGCAACTGTTCGTGCTTTGCGCGAGAGTGGCCCAGGGACGGGCGATATACAATGCGGCCCGTGCTATCGGCGGCGGCCTGCCTTGCGCTATAGGCAAGTCGGACGCAATACGGATCGAGGACGACATGGCCGGGCTTTCAGAAGAACAAGTGATGATGCGGCAGAGCTGCCGCGACTTCGTCGACGACGTGGTCCTCCCGTTCATCCGCGGCAACTGGCAGCGCGAATGGGACATGAAGCCGGAAGGCCGGCTGCCGCCGTCGATCCTCGAAGGCGCGGAAAAGATCGGCATCCGCGCGCTCGGCGTGCCCGAGGAGTTCGGCGGCGTCGAGCTCGACAAGGCGACGGAAGTGCAGACCTTCGCGATCATCTCCGAGGAGATCGCGCGCGGCGATTCCGGGCTCGCCGACAAGCTGGTGCAGAATTGGAAGGTGTCGGTGCTGCTGCGCAACCTCGCGCCGCGCCACCTGCAGGAGAAATGGTTCAAGCGGCTCATCGACGACCCGCAGTTCCTGCTGGCGCATTGCCTGACCGAGCCGCGCGGCGCGTCGGACCGCTGGCTGCCCTACGATGTGCCGGAAGCCGCGATGCAGACCAAGGCGGTGCGCAAGACCGGCGGCTGGGTCATCAACGGCCGCAAGCAGTTCATCTCCAACGGTTACGACGCCGGGCTCTACGTCGTCTACGCCAACACCGATCCCAAGCTCGGCATGACCAAGGGGACGTCGAGCTTCCTGGTGCCGCGCGACACCCCGGGCCTCACCGTGGCGCGCTGCAACGAGACGCTGGGCTGCCGCTTCATGAACAACGGCGAGCTCGTATTCGAGGACATGTTCGTGCCCGATGACCACCTCCTGGTGGAGGGCACCTCGCTCGCCAAGGCCGGCGTCTATTTCCGTCCGGGCAAGATCATCCAGGCGGCGAAGAATCTCGGCGTCGGCGTCCGCGCCTTCGAGGTGACCTCGGACTATGTGCAGAACTATGTCCAGGGCGGGCGCATCCTGCTCAAGCACCAGGCCGTCGCGCTGCGCATCGCCGACATGGCGACGCGCATCGAAGCAGTGCGGGCGCTGTTGCAGCGCGCCGCACTGTCGGTGGACGAAAATGCCCCGGACGTCGACGTGCTCTGCAACATGGTCAAGCTGTTCGCGTCGGAAGAGATCATGAAGGTCACCCAGCACGCGGTCGAACTCCACGGCGGCAACGGCATGATGCTCGACTTCGGGGTGGAGAAGCTGTTCCGCGACGCGGCGATCTTCCTGCACATGGACGCGACGACCGACATCTCGCGGCTGAAGATCGTGAAGTCGCTGTTCCCGCACACCGCCGGCAAATACGCGGGGCCGGAGAGCTAGTCTCGTGCGCTGTTGGCAGTGGAGGCGCCGTTCCGAGTCGTGGGCTGTCAGCAGCGCTCGCCTGCTATGGCGTGATCCGCGTGAGCATAGACGCGTTGGAGCCCAACCCACCGCTTGGAGCCCAACCCACCGCCGTCATCGCCGGGCTTGTCCCGGCGACCCCGATCATATGGCACAGTGGCAGCCATAGGGACGCGTGCCCTATCGGGGTGGCCGGGACACGCCCGGCCATGACCATCAACTGACGCTCGTCGCGGTAGCCGGACGCCCGGCCACGACGCATGCAGCCGACAGTCATCGCTCGCCTGCTATGGCGTGATCCGCGTGAGCATAAACACGTTGGAGCCCAACCCACCGCCGTCATCGCCGGGCTTGTCCCGGCGCCCCCGATCATGTGGCACAGTGGCAGCCATAGGGACGCATTGTGCGCTATTATCGGGGTGGCCGGGACACGCCCGGCCATGACCATCAACTGACGCTCGTCGCGGTGGCCGGACGCCCGGCCACGACGCCCGGCCACGACGCATGCAGCCGACAGTCATCGCTCGCCTGCTATGGGGTGATCCGCGTGAGCATAGACATGTTGGAGCCCAACCCACCGCCGTCATCGCCGGGCTTGTCCCGGCGACCCCGATCATGTGGCACAGTGGCAGCCATAGGGACGCATTGTGCCCTATTATCGGGGTGGCCGGGACAAGCCCGGCCATGACCATCAACCGACGCTCGTCGCGGTAGCCGGACGCCCGGCCACGTCCCTTGCAGCCGACAGTCATCGCTCGCCTGCTATGGCATGATCCGCGTGAGCATAGACATGTTGGAGCCCAACCCACCGCCGTCATCGCCGGGCTTGTCCCGGCGACCCCGATCATGTGGCACAATGACAGCCATAGGGACGCGTGCCCTATCGGGGTGGCCGGGACACGCCCGGCCATGACCATCAACTGACGCTCGTCGCGGTAGCCGGACGGCCGGCCACGACGCCCGGCCACGACCCTTGCAGCCGATAGTCATCGGGGTGACCACAGGCCTCGACAGTCCCACCGCGATCATCCGCAACGCAATGCCGCCTTGTCATCCGCCCTTCACAAATCCGCGCCTGTGTGGCTTGTGCGGCAGCAGCCGCGCGATGGTGGACACGGACCGAGGCAGGGCATGGATTTCTTCAGGCGTTTCACCTTTCTCGTCTGCGCGCCGGCGTTCGACGCCGAGGACCTGGAGGGGCTGCGGCTCTCGCAGATCGTCGTCGCCGTCGAGAAGCAGGGCTTCCAGGTGGTGCGGGCGCGGCGAATCGAGGACGCCGAACTCGCCGTCCAGACCGATGCCGCGATCGGCTGCATGGTGGTGGACTGGGGCAAGAAGGGCCTCGAGGGCAAGACCGCCGCGCTGATCAACCTGATGCGCCGGCGCGGCCTCGAGATGCCGATCGTGATGCTGGTGCGCCGCAAACGGTTCGAGGACATCCCGGTCGAAGTGCTCGATTACATCGACGGCTACATCTTCATCGCCGAGGAGACGCCGGAGTTCATCGCCACCAACCTGGTGAGCCGCCTCAAGCAGTATGCCGAGACCCTGAAGACGCCGTTCTTCGGCGCTCTCGTGGATTATGGCGAGCGCGGCAACCAGCTGTGGACGTGCCCCGGCCATAACGGTGGGGTGTTCTACAACCGCAGCCCGATCGGCCGGATCTTCGTCGAGCATCTCGGCCAGGCGGTATTCCGCGACGACCTCGACAATTCGGTGCTCGAATTGGGCGACCTCCTGGTCCACGAAGGCCCGGCGCTCAAGGCGCAGCAGGAGGCGGCCGCGATCTTCGGCGCGGAGAAGACCTACTTCGTCCTCAACGGCACCTCGTCATCGAACAAGATCGTGCTCTCGGCGCTGGTTGCCGAGGACGACCTCGTGCTGTTCGATCGCAACAATCACAAGGCCGCCCATCACGGCGCGCTCTTCATCGGCGGCGGCATCCCGATCTTTCTCGAGACCGACCGCAATCCCTATGGCCTGATCGGCCCGATCTACCACGAGGCGTTCGACGAGGAGCGTATCCGCGAGAAGATCCGCAATCACCCGCTGGTCGCCGACAAGGAGGCGTGGCAGCGCGAGCGGCCGTTCCGCGCCGCGGTCATCGAGCAGTGCACCTATGACGGCACCATCTACAACGCCAACTGGATCGTCGAGAAGATCGGCCACCTCTGCGATTACATCCTGTTCGACGAGGCGTGGGCCGGCTTCATGAAATTCCACCCGCTCTATGCCGGCCGCTTCGCCATGGGGGTCGAGCGCCTCGGCACCGATTCGCCGGGCATCATCGCCACCCAGTCGACCCACAAGCAGCTCGCGAGCTTCTCCCAGGCCTCGCAGATTCACGTCAAGGACCGCCACATCATGGGGCAGCGCCGGCGCATCGAGCACCGCCGGTTCAACGAGTTCTTCATGCTGCACGCATCGACCTCGCCGTTCTATCCGCTGTTCGCCTCGCTGGACGTCGGCGCGCAGATGATGAAGGGGCGGTCCGGCGAAGTGTTGTGGGACGACACCGTCCGGCTCGGCATCGAGCTGCGCAAGAAGGTGCGGGCGATCCGGCGCGAGTTCGAGGAGAAGGAAAAAGACCCGGCGCGCCGCTGGTTCTTCGAGGCGTTCGTGCCGGACCGCGTAGCCGTTCCGGACGGCGAGGGCGGCTGGCGCGACACGCCGTGGGAAAACGTCCCCACCGACGACCTCGCCACCACCTCGCGCTACTGGGAGCTTTCGCCCGGCACGACCTGGCACGGCTTCACCCATGTGGGTCCGGGCTACGCCATCACCGACCCCAACAAGCTCACCCTGTTGACGCCGGGCTTCGATCGCGAGACCGGCGGCTATGCCGACTTCGGCATTCCGGCGCCGGTGGTCGCGCAGTATCTGCGCGAAAATCGCGTGGTGCCGGAGAAGAACGACCTCAACTCGCTGCTGTTCCTGCTGACGCCGGGGGTCGAATCGAGCAAGGCCGGGACGCTGCTGAGCGCGCTCGTCGCGTTCAAGAAGCTCTATGACGACAATGCCCGCCTCGACGACGTCATGGGTGAGTTCGTGCGCCGGCGCCCGTCGCGCTACGCCGGCGTGCGGCTGCGCGACCTGTGCGCCGAGATGCACGGCTTCTTCCGCAAGAGCGGGACGAGCAACCTGCAGCGCGCCCAGTTCGCGCCCGAGCACCTGCCGACGCTTGCGATGCCGCCGCAGGAAGCGGTGCGGCAGATGGTGCGCAACAACGTGGACTACGTGCCGGTCGACGAGGCGTTCGGCCGCGTCGCCACCACCATGTTCGTGGTCTACCCGCCCGGCATTGCCACCATCGTGCCCGGAGAACGCCTCGACGAGCGGGCGCGGCCGATGCTCGACTATCTCAAGATGTTCGAGCGCAGCGCCAACCTGTTCCCCGGCTTCGAGGCCGAGATCCAGGGGGTGTATCGCGAGACCGAGAAGGACGGCTCGGTGCGCTTCTACACTTACGTGGTGCGGGAATAATTTTCCCCGGCTGGGTGTCGCGACGCCCGACGCCTGCCTCAGAGTTCGCTTTGCGGGATCGGTGTGCCGTCGCCGGCGCCGGGCGGCGCGTCGTCGCCGGCCCCGAGCGCGCGCTGCATCAGGATGCTGTCGGTCCAGCGGCCGTACTTGAAGCCGACCCCCTTAAGGAGCCCGGCGTGGACGAAGCCGAATGCTTCGTGCAGGCGCTTCGACGGCTCGTTTTCGGCATCGATGTAGGCGATCATCTGGCGGAACCCGGCGGCGGCGCAGGCGTCGATGAGGCCCGGCAGGAGCCGTCGCCCGACCCCGGAATGCAGATGGTCCGGATGCACGTAGATCGAATGCTTGACGGCGAAGCGATAGGCCGGCCGCTTGCGGAACGGCACCGCGTAGGCGTAGCCGACGATGGTGCCGCCATGCTCCGCCGCGAGATGCGGCAGCTTGCGCTTGAGCATGTTCTTGCGCCGCCGCTTGATGTCCTCCGGATGAAGCGGCTCGAGGTCGAACGAGCCGAGGCCGCGCTGGACGTGATAGGCATAGATCGCAAGCATGGCGGCCACGTCGTCCTCGGTGGACGGTCGCACGATGATCTCGCTCCGCAGGTCGAGCGTCGTCGCGGTGGTTGCCATTGAACTCGCTGCCCCTGCACTCACGGCGTCCATCCCTTCCTCGGCGCGACCAAGGCCGCGGACTCTGGATCGATCACGTCGAGATGACAGTTTCATGACATATTTTTCCGGCCCGGCGCCGGGTGCGCGATTGCCTAACGCGCGGTGCCGAACTTGCGCTCGGCATCGAGGGCGAGGCCGGCGGCGACGCTGCCGAAGGCGTCGCCTTCCACCGTGCGCGCGTTCGGAACCGCGGCCGCGAGTGCCGCCTTGAAGTGCGGAATCCCGCTCGAGCCGCCGGTCAGAAACACCGTCTCGACGCCGCCGGGGGAGAGACCGGCGTCGCGCACCGCCTCGCGTGCCTTGGCGACGACCTTGTCCACCGCCGCGCCGATGGCGTGCTCGAACTGGCCGACCTTGATGTCGAGCGAGAGGTCCGTTGCGAGGTCCGCGAGCGCGAGCGCCGCCTGGTCCTGGGCGGACAGCGCGATCTTGGCATCCTCGACCCGGCCCAGCAGATCATGGCCCTTGCGCAAGCGGACGACGTCGAGCAGGCGGTCGATCTTGTCCGGCTCCGCCGCCTCCCGCCGCACCCGGCGCATGTCGGGCAGGGCCTTGGGATCGTACAGCGCGTTCACCCGGTGCCAGGTCGAGAGGTCGTGGTAGTACCACGACGGCACCTCGGTGCTTTTGCCCTTCATGCGGGTGCGGAAGCCGAGCAGCGGCATCAGCGTCGCCAGGCTGAGCAGGCGATCGAAATCGGTGCCGCCGATGTGGATGCCGCCCCACGACAGAATGTCCGCCTTGCGGTCGGCGGCCAGCCGGCGCTGGGGCGACACCCGCACCACCGAAAAATCCGAGGTGCCGCCGCCGATGTCGGCGACGAGGGCGATCTCCTCGCGGGAGACGCTGCGCTCGTAATGCAGCGCCGCCGCGATCGGCTCGAACTGGAAGGCGATCTCCTTGAAGCCCGCGCTGGTCGCGGCGAATTCGAGCTGCTGCTGCGCCCGCATGTCCGCTTCGGCATCGTCGTCGACGAAAAAGGCGGGGCGGCCGAGCACCACGCGCTCGGGCGGGCTACCCATCTCGGGCGCACAGCCTTGCCGCAGGAAACGCAGAAACCCGGCGACGATGTCCGCAAACATATAGCGCCGCAGGCGGACCTGGGTCCTTTCCTCGAACAGGGCCGTACCGAGGATGCTCTTGAGCGAGCGCATCAGCCGGCCGGGATCGTGGCCGAGATGGCGCCGCATCGCCTCGCGGCCATAGGCGACGCTTTCGTCCTCGAAGCTGAAGAACACCGCGGTCGGAATCGAGTTCCCGCCCGTCCTGCAGCGTCAATACGTGCGCGCGGCCGCGGTCTGCGACCGCCGCCGCCGAATTGGAGGTGCCGAAGTCGATCCCGCAGGCTTCGACCGGGCGCTGGCCCATTGAGGCAGGGTCCGCGGCTGCGGGGGAGGGGGCGCCGGAGTTGGATTCAAGGTTCATCGCGCGGCGCATAGCACACAACGATGCTGCGTTGCGATAGCGGAACGCCGAGCGCGCGAAAAGCGCCGGAGCCCCGCGCTTTTTCGTCGCGACCTGATGCCCGAAGCGGTCGCCGCGCTGAAGCGAGATCAACGGTAGGGGGGACGCGGGACCAGGGGCGGTGCGTGGCGGTCCGTGAACAGCGCTTTCCTGATCAGTGCGTGAACGCCCCAATTGCCGTCGGCCACCTGGGTGACGCCGAAGTCGACGGCTGCGGACATCAACGAGATCGCCTCGTCCTCGGTCAGGCATTTTGCCGCCATCAGAAAGCGGCGCGTCTTGCGGAACGCGTCTCGCATGGCGAGGTCGAGGGAACTCTTCTTGTAGATTTCGCTCTGTGCCGCCTCACCCAATTCCGCGAGGTAATTGGAATAGCTGAAGCCGTGGATGATCCAGGCGTCCTGGGTCTCGATCAGCGGATAGGTGACGTCGGCGAGCATCGACGACGACAGTTCGTGCCGTTTGTGCAGCACGACGCGGAAGACGCCGGTCAGCGAGCATTCGATGGCGGTCCCGGAGACTTCGCCGTCGCCCTGGGAGAGATGGGGATCACCGACCGAGAGCAGGGCGCCCGGGACGTTCACCGGCAGAAACACCCGGGTTCCCTTTCCGGCCCGCCAGTTGTCGATGTTGCCGCCGAAGTAGCCGGGCGGCACGGAATCGATCAGTCCGGGTTCGCGCGGCGCCACGGCCATGACTCCGAAATGCGGCCGCGCCGGGATGCGGACATTCGACAGCACGCCATGCCGAGGGGTGATCGCCGTGCGGTCGACCGGAACCCCGGGATAGTCCATGAGATTGTGGACCACGCCGTAAGGATCCGTCTGCGGCGTCCAGGTGTAGCTGTAGACCGCCTTGGCGATCGACCAATCGTCGGCGCCTTCGACCTCGTAGATCGTGATCACCTCGCGTGGCCGTGCTCCGGATGCGAGTTCGCCGTACTGAAACCCCCACCATGTGGCGGCGTTGCTCCCAAACGCCTTGTCGCGGTAGGACGGGTTGGCGCTCAGGCGGGGGACGATGTCGACGATCTGCAATTCGATCAGGTCGTTCGGACGTGCTCCGCGGACGGCGATCGGTCCCGTGCAGATGTGAACGCCGAAGCCCTCGCCGGCGCCGCGTCCGCACACCGTCGCGTCCATCGGTCCGGCACCCCGGCGGTCCACCCCCTTATGCTCGCGCGTCCAATGGAACACGCTCTCGGCGCCGGAATCGCCGCGGACCATCCGGTCGTAATCATCGCAGCCATGCTGCGAAAGGGTCTCGATCGTGACGAGGTCGCCACTGTCGATTTCGAGCACGGCGGGGATGTCGCGGCTGAAATAGCCCCAGTGCACCGTGGCGTTGGTGGCCGCAAGATGGTGATGACGCGGTCTGGCGGAACCATACGGCGCGTCCGTGGGGTCCGCGGCGACGGCGTCCGCGACGAGCTCCGGATGCCGCTCCGACCGGGCTGCCGCGACGGCGCCGTCCAGCTGAGCCTTCTTGTGCTTGAGCAGGCGCGGGGCTTCGGGCCAGCCGCGGTTCGCATGCTGGAGGATGCGGTCCGTGGTCTCGGCGGCCACGGCGCGGCGGAAGTTGCGCGGCGAAACGCCGAACGCATCGTGGAAGGCGCGGCTGAAATGCGCCGCGTCGTTGAAGCCCCAACGAAAGCAGATGTCCGATATCGACAGATGGGAGTGGGCCGGATCGGTCAAGTCCTCTCGCGCCCGCTCCAGCCGGCGCATGCGCAGGAAATGAAGGAAGCTTTCGCCGTCGCGCTCGAACAGCTTCTGCACGTAGCGCACCGAGGTGCGCTCGGCGGCGGCGATATCGGCGATGGTCAGCGTCGAGTCGCCGAGTCGTTGTTCGATGGCGCTGCGAATTCTCTGCAGAGTCCGCGCGGTGCCCTGGCGCATCGTGCCGCCGGATCCGCTCTCCGGAGGCTGATCGCCTGCGGCCGTCAGCATCTGGCCGAGCAGGTCCAGCAGGCTCGTCTCGATCGGCCGCGCCATCTCCTCGTGCATGTCCTCCATTGTCGCGGACAGCGTCCGCAGCAGGCCTGCCAGCAGGCGCGTCCCGACCGCGTCCGAAGGTAACGGGACATGCCGTGCCGAGGCGGAATCGAGCAGGCGCGGCCGCAACGCCGTGACCGGAAACCCGATCAGGAGCAGCTGCGAATGCGTGCGGATGACGAGCGGGGTGAAGGCCGAGACGTCGCCGAACACAACGTCGTCCGGCCCGAGATTCGACCGCCGATTTTTATGAGCGAGATGGACGTCGCCCTCGATGAAGGCCACCAGCCACCGCATCGTGGACGTCTGGCTCGGACGGGCCAATATGATCTGCGGTGGCGCCGTGAGTCGTGCCGCGATGAAGCTGCCCGCGAAACGGCGCACCGTCAGCGTTCCGGCGACCTCGTCGCTGGCGGTTGCCTCCGATTCCATCGACAGTCGCGCGAGCGCGTTCGACCACTCGTCGCGTCGCTCGCCGATTGCGTAAGTCTCGGGACTGAACGCCCATCGTTCCGGCGACATCGGGTCAATCCTTCGCTTTTCCGCGCCGCCCCACCTTCGCCTTTCCGGGCCGTTGCCCCGTACCGGCCGGACTCGTCGACGGAAGCAAAAGTCATGCCCTCGACCCTTTCTGGCGGTGACCTCGCCGCGTGAGGCGCCCGCTCACAATTGCATCAGGTGTGCCCACATCCCGGGCAAGCCGGGACATCGGCGTTCACCGACGACAAGTTTTTGGGCGCGCCTGGACAAGACGTCAGGCCGCCATCGCCGCAATGTGCGGTCGTGGTTGTTCGCCCGCCAGGAGGTGCGATGGGCTCGGTCCGGCACTGCTTCATTCCCGCGAACCTCGACACCGTGCATTGGGGATACTTCTCCAAGGCGGTCGCGCCGGTGGCGCGCCTCGCTTCGGGTGATTTCGCCACCATCGAGACGCTGACTCATCACGCCGGCGACGATTACGACCTGATGATCAGAGGCGATGCCGGTGCGGAGGCGGTTTACGGCTGGACCCCGCTTCGCAAGAACGTGCCGCGCCGCGGCGCCGGACGGCTGACCGGCACCGCATGCGGTGCCGGCGAGGGGCTGGGGGTCCACCTGCTCACCGGGCCCGTTCACATCGAAGGTGCGCGGCCCGGAGACGTGCTCGAGGTGCGCATCCTCGACGTCAAACCCCGGCCCTGCATGCATCCGCAGCACGCGGGTCGTGCCTTCGGTGTCAATCTGGCGGCATGGTGGGGCCTGCACTACAACCATTTGATCGAGCCGCCCAAACCGCGCGAGGTCGTCACCGTTTTCGAACTGGATGCGACCGGCCGCGAGAGTTGGGCGACGGCGCTCTACAGCTACGTGCTGACGCCCCAGACCGATCCGGACGGCGTGGTTCACGCCAAGGCCGATTATCCCGGCGTCATCGTCGACCACAAGACCGTCTCGAAGCGGTCATCCGAGCTCGAAGGCATCCGCATTCCGGCCCGTCTGCATTTCGGAACGATGGGAGTGGCGCCGCGGGAAGAGGATTTCGTCAGCTCCATCCCGCCAAGCTACACCGGGGGCAACATCGACGACTGGCGGATCGGAAAAGGGGCGACAATGTACTACCCCGTCGCCGTCGACGGCGCGATGTTCTCGGTCGGCGATCCGCATGCGGCCCAGGGCGACTCCGAGCTGTGCGGAACGGCGATCGAGATGTCCCTGACGGGGGTTTTCCAATTCAACCTCCATCGCCGGGAATCCCTCGGCGGCACGCCGCTCGAAGGCCTCGACCATCCGATGCTGGAGACCGCCGACGAATGGGTCATCTACGGCTTCAGCTTCCCGAACTATCTCGCGCAGATCGGCGCCAACGCCCAGCGCGACGTGGCACGGCTTGCCACGCTCGATGCCGCGATGCTCGACGCCTTCAAGAAGCTGCGCCGTTTCCTGATGGAAGTGCACGGCCTGACCGAGGATGCCGCGATTTCCCTGATGTCGGTCGCCACCGATTTCGGCGTCACGCAGGTGGTCGACGGGAACCTCGGTGTGCACGCGATTCTCAAGAAAGATCTTTTTCCCGGACGCCGGCGCGGATGACGCGGCGGCGCAGCCCGAGTTGCGAAGGAGAACATGTATGGACAGCATCCACGACGTCGGCGGCAAGCATGGCCTGGGGCCGGTGGTGGCCGAGGAAAAGGAGCCGCCCTTCCATGCTCCGTGGGAGGGCCGCATGCACGGCATCGCCGTCGCGTGCCAGGTGCACGGCGTCAACACGACGCCGGAGCAGCGCTCGACCATCGAGAACATGCCCCACTGGCTCTACCTGACGACGAGCTATTACGAGAAATGGCTGTACTGCTACGAGAAGATCCTCGAGGCGAAAGGCGTCGTCACCGCGGCCGAGATCGAGCGCCGGGTCGCGGAAAATTCCGCGCCGCCGATCCAGGACCATCCCGCCGTGCCCGCCGCCCCGAGCGATGCGGCCAAGATCATGCACAAAGTGATCTATGACGGCACTCCGCACGATCGGCCGCTGGCAAGGCCGCCGGCATTCAAGCCGGGCGACTTGGTGGTGGCGAAAAACATTCATCCGACGACGCACTCGCGTCTGCCGGGCTTCGTGAAGGGCAAGCCCGGCGTCATCGACACGTATCACGGCGCCCATTGCCACGACGAGGCGCTGGCGGACGGACGGGGTGAAGTGCCTGAGCATCTCTACGCGGTGAAATTCCTCGCCAAGGATCTCTGGGGTCCCGACGCCGAACGGCCGGACGACGCGGTCTATGTCGATTTGTTCGAGAACTACTTCACTCCCGCGCCCTGAGCGCGGCCATCCGACGGGAGAATGATCACATGTTCGAACCTCACAGCCATGCCGATGGCCACGGCCATCACACCTGGAACGAGCCTTCCAAGATCGAAGCCCGGGTGCGCGCCCTCGAGTCCCTGCTCGTCGAGAAGGGAATAACCACCCACGACTCCATCGATACCCTCGTCGCCGCGTTCGAAAACGATCTCGGTCCGATGCACGGCGCCAAAGTGGTTGCCAAGGCCTGGACCGACCCGGTCTATCGCAAACGACTCGAGGAGGACGGGACCAGCGCCATCGCCGAACTCGGCTATCGCGGGCTGCAGACCGAACACGTGAAGGCTCTGTTCAATTCCGACACGGACCATCACGTCTGGGTATGCACGCTCTGCTCCTGCTTTCCATGGACGCTCCTCGGCATTCCGCCGGTTTGGTTCAAGTCGTCGCCCTATCGCGCGCGGATCGTCAGCCAGCCTCGCAGCGTCCTCAAGGAATTCGGACTCGTCCTGCCGGATGGCGTCAAGGTGCACGTCTGGGACACCAGCGCGGAGCAGCGCTACCTGGTGGTGCCGCAGCGGCCGGCGGGAACGGAGGGAATGTCGGAGGAGGCGCTGGCGCGCCTCGTGACGCGGGATTCGATGATCGGCGTCGGGCTCGCCCTGACGCCGGCACAGGCAGGAGGTGCATCATGACGACGTGTCCCCCCGCGACGTCCGCCGTCCCCGAAATGGAAGGCGAGTTGGCCTATCCGCGCAGCAACGGCGAGCCGGTGTTCGATGCCCCTTGGCAGAGCCGGGCGTTCGGAATGGTCGTCGATCTGCACAAGGCCGGCCAGTTTCCCTGGGACGACTTCAAGGGGCGGCTGATCGCGGAGGTCCGGGCGGGTCGCCCGGCCGATGCCCCGGCGGACGCCCCCGAATATTACTACCAGTGGGTCGCGGCTTTCACGCGCCTCGTCGTCGAGACCGGCCTGCTGGACGAAGACGAGATCGCCGCACGCGAGCATGAATTCCAGACGGGCGTGCGACAGGACGTCTTCTAGCGCGCGCGCCGCGCGCGCCCATCAACCACCTCCGTTGGAGATAACCATGAGAATGATGCTCTCGTCCTCGTTCAGCAATGCCTTCCTGGGCGGACTAGCCGTGTGGGCTTTCCTCAGTGCCGGCGGCATTCTCGTCTGGGCCGCCGTCATCGCCTGGGGCTGCTTCTTTCATGCCGGGGGTGACGCCAACGCCGTAAAGATCACCGTCGTCGGCACGTTCCTCGGCATCCTGACGGCGTGGACGGCCGGCATTTTCCTGACCCTCAATCCCGCCGCGGTGCCGCCGCCGGTATGGGCCGGCATCGTGGTCGGGCTCCTGACCTTCGTGATGGTCTTCATCGGCCATCAGCTCGCGGTTCGGCTGGGTCTGACGGTGCGCGTGGTTCCCGCGAGCTTCTACGGCGCGGCGGCCACCTTCGCTTATCTGGTGCAGACGCCCGGCCGGCTCGACACCAAGGCCCTGTTCTCGCTGTCGTTCGACAACGCCATCATCGCGCTGCCGATTTCGATGTTCATCGGTGCGCTGCTCGGCTATGCGACTGCGAAGATGACCGACGCGCTGGCGACGCCATCGACGCGGCCGGGCCTCGCACCCTAGCCGGCGCGCCGGTTCGCCGTGGTGTGTACCAAGGAGCTGTCTTTGACGGATGCTTCGAGTGCGGCGCCGATGCCCCATGCGCTCTCTACGCGGACCAGGGCGGTGATGATGATGGCCCTGCTCGCGGGCGCGAACGGGCTGGCGTGGCTGTGGGCCTGGACGGCGATCGAGGGCCGGCCGGGGTTGCTCGGGGCCGCCGTGCTGGCCTACGGGCTGGGGCTGCGCCACGCGGTGGACGCGGATCACATCGCCGCGATCGACAATGCGACCCGCAAGATGATGGAAGGCGGCCGCCGCCCGGTTACGCTCGGCATGTTTTTTTCGCTCGGCCATTCCGCGATCGTGTTCGCGCTGACGGTCGGTGTCGCCCTGGCGACCGCGACCTTCACGTCGCTGATGGAACCGGTCCGCGCCTTCATGTCGGTCGTCGGCGCAGGGCTGTCCTCGCTGTTCCTGGTCGCGGTTGCGGCGGCCAATCTGGGAACCTTTTTACGGCTCGGGCGCGTGCTGCTCAGCGACGGGAAGACCGCGAGCGGGCCGACTTCTCCGGACTCCGGCGCGCCGCCGGGTGGGCCGATGACACGTCTGCTGGGCCCGCTGTCGCGCTGCGTGACGCGGAACTGGCACATGCTGGTCGTGGGATTCGTGTTCGGCCTCAGCTTCGAGACCGCATCCGAAGTGAGTCTTCTCGGACTCTCCGTTTCCGAGATGACGAAGGGCCTCTCACCGTGGACGATCTTGATATTCCCGGCCCTCTTTGCCGCCGGCATGTCGCTGCTCGATGCCGCCGACGGGGCGCTGATGGTCGGTGTCTACGGCTGGGCGCTGGCGCATCCCCGGCGGCGCCTCGTCTACAACATTGTCATTACCGGCCTGTCGGTGTTCGTCGCCTTGCTGGTCGCCGGCATCGGGGTGACGGGCCTGATCGCCAACGAGGGCGGCGAAAACGGCGGCGAGGCGGTGCACAGCGTGATCCATCTCGACATGAACACGCTCGGCTATTGCGTCGTCTTCATCTTTGCCGCCTCGTGGCTGTTCGCCGCCATGGCGAGCCGATGGCAGAGCCCGCAGCGGCGCAGTGCGTGGATCAGGCCGAGACGCGTAAGTGCAGCGGAGCGCTGAATCCCGGGAGGTGACGGTCGCGCGACCGCCTACTTCGCCGCCGGCTGGGCGTTGGCGAGGGATATCCGTTTCATGATGTCGGCGATCCGGCGGTACTCGGCGTCGAGGAACGGGCGGGCGTCGTGGGAATCGAGGTGGTGCGGGGCGAGCTGGGCGCGGGCGAGCTCCTCCTTCCATTCCGCCGTCGCCACCGTCTTGGCGAACACGTCGTCCCAGTAGGCGATCTGGGCGGCCGTCATGCCTTTCGGGCCGACGATGCCGCGCCAGTTGGAGACAACGGCGTCGATGCCCTGCTCGCGCCAGGTCGGCACGTCGGCGAGCGGGCCGGGCATGCGCTGCTCGGCGGCGACCCCGAGCGCGCGCAGGCGGCCGGTCGCAACCTGCGCGGCGATCAGCGAAGCCGGCGCCGCGGTGCCGTCGACGTGGCCGCCGATCACCGCGGTGATGCTGTCGGAGGAGCCGGCGAAGCCGATCATCTTGAGCTTGGCGACGTCGACGCCGGCCGGCGCCGCGACGAGCCCGAGGGCGATGTGGTTCTGGCCGCCGATGCCCGACACCGCGAACGAGACCGAGGTGGCGTCGTCCTTGAGCTTTGCCAGCAATTCGCGGCCGGTCTTGATGGGGGAGCCCCCGTACACCCCGATCGCGATCTCCTCGTTGAGCAACACGGCGAGCGGCGTGAAGTCGCGATAGCTCAGCGGGCTGTTGCCGGAAATCTCGTTGGTCAACATCAGCGTCGACATCGCCGCGAGATAGGTTCCGCTGCGCGGATGGGTGTTGAGATAGCTCCAGGCGACCGCGCCGAAGCCGCCGGGCCGGTTGACCACGGTGACGGGGACGTCGACGAGCTTGTTGGTCCGCCAGATCTTCTGCAGCGTCCGCGCGCTGCGGTCATTGCCGCTGCCGGGGTCGGTGCCGACGATGATCTCGACCGGGCGATCAGGCTTCCAGGCCGCCTGTGCCGCCGCGGGAGATGCGAAACCGAAGCCACCAAGCCCGAGGCCGCCAAACCCGAAGCCACCAAACCCGAAGCCACCAAGCCCGATCGCCACAGCGGCGCCGAGCGCGCCCCACCGAAACGCCGACATTCCCGTTCCTCCCAAGCCGTTTATCTCGGCATCGGCCGCCGGCGGGCGCACCGGCAGACCCGCCTTCGAGGCCGACACTTCAGGGCCGGCAGCCTAGCCGGATTAATGCTATGTGTCGTCTCCCGAAGAGAAGAACAGGGAGGAGACGGGTGGGCGACGTGCTGCTGGGCGTGGGCGTGATGGTCGGCGCCGTGGTCTATCTTTACGCCGATGCCCACCTGCCGGTGCTCCAGAACGGCGGCCCGATGGGGCCCCAGGCGTTTCCGGCGCTGGTCGGTGTCGGGCTTCTCGTCTCCGGCGGCCTGCTGTTCATCGAAGTCTGGCGGCGGCGTGGCGCGCCCGCGGCGGGTCCGGGGGCCGTTCCGGCCGATCCCGTCGCACGGCCGAGCCGGCTCATCCTCGTCGCCATGACGGTGTGGACGGCACTCTACTATTTCGCCTTCGAGCGGCTCGGCTATCTCGTCGCCACGTCGATCTACATGCTCGCGCTGCTCGCCTTCTTCAATCGCGACCGCTGGCTGGCGAACGCCGCCATCGCCGCGATCTTCACCGGGGCTGCCTACCTGCTGTTCACCGGGTTCCTGCAGGTCGCGCTGCCGCGCGGCATCCTCGATTTCTAAGCGGGCATCATGCTCGCGAGCTGGCAAGGCATCCTGCACGGACTCGGCATCGCGCTGATGCCGGTGAGCCTGCTGTACACGCTGGCCGGGGTTTTCATCGGCACCATGATCAGCCACCTGCCGGGGATCGGGCCGTCCGCGGGCATTGCGCTGCTGCTGCCCGTCACCTTCGGGATGGATCCCACCATCGCCCTGATGATGCTCGCCGGCATCTACTACGGCTGCATGTATGGCGGCGCCGTCACCGCGATCCTGATCAACACGCCGGGCGACGCGGCGGCGGTGATGACGGTGCTCGACGGCTATCCGCTGGCGCGTAAGGGCCGTGCCGGCGCGGCGCTCGCCATCGCCGCGGTGAGCTCCTTCATCGCCGGCACGCTCGGCGTCACCGCGCTGACCTTCGTCGCCATGCCGCTCGCCGCGTTCGCGCTCAAGTTCGGACCGCCCGAATATTTCGCGCTGATGCTGTTTGCGCTGACCACGGTGAGCGCGCTCACCGGCAACTCGCTCGCCAAGGGCCTGATCTCTGTCTTCCTCGGCCTCCTGATCTCGACCATCGGCATCGACCTTCAGAGTGGGCGGCCGCGTTTCACCATGGGCGTCCCGGAGCTCCAGCAGGGGGTGACCTTCCTCGTCGTCGTAGTCGGCCTGTTTGCCCTCTCCGAGGTCGGCCGCATGGTCGAGGACACCTTGCGCGGGACGCTGCACATCGTGCGGGTCCAGGGCCGCATCTGGTTCACCCGCGAGGAGTGGCGCCGCGCCTTCCCGGCGATTTTGCGCGGGGCGGGGGTCGGCTTCTTCTGCGGGGCGGCTCCGGGGCTCGGCGGCACCATCTCGGCGATGCTCGCCTATGTCACCGAGAAGCGGGTGTCGCGGCATCCGGAGGAGTTCGGCCAGGGTGCGATCGAGGGCGTCGCCGCGCCGGAGGCCGCCGTCAATGCCGACACCTGCGGCGCCTTCGTCCATCTGCTGGCGCTCGGCATCCCGGCCTCGGGCTCGACGGCGGTGATCATGGGCGCCTTCGTCATGTACGGCATCCAGCCCGGGCCGATGCTGTTCGAGACCCATCCCGATCTCGTGTGGGGCCTGATCGCCAGCATGTATGTCGGCAACTTGATGCTGCTGGTGCTCAACCTGCCGCTGGTCGGCCTGTTCGCCCGCGTGCTCTACGTGCCGCCGGGCATTCTGCTGGTGATCATTCTCGGGGTCGCGTCGGTCGGGGTCTATTCGTTCGAGGGCAGCGTCTTCAACCTCTACATGGCCCTGCTGTTCGGGGTTGTCGGGTACGTGTTCCGCAAGCTCGACATCCCCAAGGCGCCGCTGATTTTCGGGGTCATCCTGGGCGGGCGGATCGAGCAGTCGTTCCGCCAGTCTCTGACGCTCTCCGGCGGCGATCCGCGCATCCTGGTGGGCAGCCCGCTCGCCGCCGGGCTGCTCGCCCTCGCGGCGCTGATGATCGCGCTGTCGTTCTGGGCCAAGCGTAAGACGGCCGCGACCCTCGCCCGCGCGGAACCAGCGGCCGCGCCCGCAGGTCTCGCCTTGACACCGGGCGGGCCCCGCGCTCACTAAAGCATGGCCCGAAAAGCTGCGGATTTTCGGACCGGATGATGCTCAAGATCAAAGCCTTGCTCTGGGCTGAAAAAACCTCGAGGAGACCCCCCATGGCTCGCATCGTGCACATCGCCCTCAAGGTCGAAGATCTGGAAAAAGCGACCAAATTCTACGAGGACGTATTCGGCATCTATCAGACCAAGACCGGCCATGCCCGGGGCCACGTTTCGCGGCACATGACCGACGGCAACATCGATCTCGCACTGATGGTCTATGACAGCGAGGAGGAGCCGGAAGCCAAGCTCGCCGGCGCCGGGCCGTGCATCCATCACATCGGGATCGAGGTCGAGGACCGCGAAGCGACCATGAAGAAGATCGTCGACAACGGCGGGGTCATCTACTCGGACAAGAAGGAGGGCGCGCTCAAGTTCCGCTCTCCCGACGGCACCATGGCCGAAATCGTCGGCGTCGGGCGCTACAAGAAGAAAGACAGGAGCGAAAAGTCGCGCATCGCCCATGTCGCCATCAAGGTGATGGACCTGGAGAAGGCGACCCGGTTCTACGAGGACGTGTTCGGGTTTCGCCAAGTGTCCACGTCGCGCAACCACCAGCATATTTCGCGGCACATGACCGACGGCGAGACCGATCTCGCGCTGATGATCTATGACGGCGAGGATGCCGCCGAAGCCCAGCTCGCCGGCCCCGGCCCGCGCATCCACCACTGGGGCCTCGAGGTCGACGATCGCGGCGCCTTCGCCGATGCCATCACCCGCCACGGTGGCGAGGTGCTCTCCAAGCCGGAGGCCAATGCGCTCAAATTCCGGGCGCCGGACGGCACGGTGGCCGAGATCGTTTCCCGCGGCGCCTTCCAGAAGGACATCCGCAAGTCGGCTTGAGCTGCGCGCCCGTCTCTAACCCGCGTCCGGGCGCGCTGCGGAGCGGCGCCAACTCCGCGTCAGGGTGGGGCGGTCCCCGCGGCTGCGCCCCTCATCTCGGCGCGGCGCTGCTGCAGGAAGCGGCGCACCGCGGGGTCGGCTTCGAGGCCGATCGCCTGCGCATAGGCCTGATCGGCGGCCGCAAAGTCGCCGGCACCGGCGAGCAGGGCCGCCCGCGCCGCCCAATAAGGCTGGTACTGCGCAAGGCGCGGGTCGCCGTCGAGCGCGGCCAGCGCCGCGAGCCCGGCGGACGGACCCTCGGTCTCGGCGATCGCAATGGCGCGGTTGATGGCGACCACCGGCGAGCCCGTGAGCTCGACGAGCGCGTCATAGAGCGCCCTGATCGCGGGCCAGTCCGCATGGCCGGAGACGCGGCGCACCGCGTGCGCCGACTGCACCGCCGCTTCGAGCTGATAGCGGCCGCACGCCTCCATCCGGCTCGCGGCGTGCAGCAGCGCCTCGGCCTCGGCGACCAGGCCGGCGTCCCATGACGCCGGGTCCTGCGCGGCGAGCGGAACGTAGTCGCCGGCGGCGCTGCGCCGGGCCGCTCGACGGGCCTCGGCATGGAGCATGAGCGCGAGCAGGCCGAGCGCTTCCGGCTCGTCGGGCAGCAGCGAGACCACGAGGCGGCCGAGCCAGATCGCCTCTTCGCGCGAGGTCGCGGCGCCGGGCCTCGGTGCCGTCCGGGTCGGACCACCCTTCCGCGAAGGCGGCGTAGATCGCCTCCAGCACGGCGTCGAGACGTTCGCGCAGGTCGGCCCGCTCGGGCACTCGGAACGGAATTCCCGCCTGCCGGATTTTCGTTTTGGCGCGGGCGAGCCGCTGGCCCATGGCGGCCGGCGAGACCAGGAAGGCCGAGCCGACGGTCGCGGCGTCGAAACCGAGAATGGTCTGCAGCATCAGCGGCGCACGGATGCCGGGGTCGATCGCCGGATGGGCGCAGGCGAACATCAGGGCGAGCCGGTGATCGGGCAGGGCCTGATTGGAGATCGGCGGATATGGCATGGTCGGATCGGCGCGTTCGGCCAGTTCCTCGACGATGAGCTGGAGGTGGGGGACCGCGGCGTCGCCGGCGTGCCGGTGCCGCGCGGCGTCGATGGCGCGGCGCCGCGCCACCGTCATCAGCCAGCCTTCCGGATTGTCCGGGATCCCCGTCCCATCCCACGCGGCGAGCGCGGCCGTGAAGGCGTCGGCGAGCGCATCCTCGGCGGCCGCGACATCGCCGGTGCGCGCGGCGAGAAAGGCGACGAGCTTGCCGTAGCTGCGTCGCGCCACCGCCTCCGCGGTGGCGCGCGTCGCGCTCCCGTCATCGCCGGCCTACATCGCCCAGACCGGCCGTACCTCGATGGTGCCGTACGCCGCTCCCGGGCAGCGGGCCGCCCAGGCCAGCGCGGCGTCGAGGTCGGGCACGTCGATCAGGTAGTAGCCGGCGAGCTGCTCTTTGGTTTCGGCATAGGGGCCGTCCAGCACCTTGGTCTTGCCGTCGGCCACCCGCACCGTGCTCGCCGTCGTCGAGGGTTTGAGCCGATCGCCCCCGACCAGGATGCCCGCCTTCTTCATGGCCTCGGTATACGCCCCGTAGGCGGCCATCATCCGCTCGACGTCGGCCTTGCCGGCCGCCTGCATGCCGGCCTCGTTTCCATAGATCATCAACATGTACTGCATGGCTAAGTCTCCTTCACCCCGTCGGCCGAGGACATCATGCCCCGCCGGCACAGTGTCGTTCGAGGCCGGGCCATTTCGACAGCGCCGGGAGTCATTTGTTCGCCTCGACGTTCGGAGGGCTGTCGGTGTCTTCGCCCGAGATGATCGGGATAGGCCGCATCGAGGGCCCTGCGGTGCGGCGCTGAGGAGCCCTGTGCTACGTGATAAAATCAATCCAAGGAGCCCGAACCATGTACATCGCCGGATTCGTGATTCCCGTGCCCGAAGAGAAGATGGAGGCCTATCGCAAATGGGCCGAGAACGGGGCGGCAATCTTCAGGGAATATGGCTGCATCGAGATCGTCGACTCTTGGGAGGATAACGTCCCCAGCGGCAAATATACCGACTTCCGCCGCGCCGTCGATGCGAAGGAGGGGGAGAAGATCGTCTTCTCCTGGCAGGTGTGGCCCGACAAGGCGACCCTCGATTCCGCCGAGGCAAAAATGCACGAGGACAAGCGGTTCGAGGTGACGGGCGAAATTCCGTTCGACCCCAGGCGCCTCATCCTCGGCTGCTTCAAGCCGATCCATGCGATGGGCCGCAGCTGACGAGACGAGCTCCGCTCACGGCGGCTCCACCGAAAAGCCTTCGGCGCTGAGCACAACGTGCCCGGCGGCGGCCGCCGCCGCCCACCGCGCCGCCGCGGCAAGTCCACCGAACGAGAAGACGTGCGGCGCGACGTCGCCGAGATCGGTGGCGTCGGCGAGCGGCCGCAGCACGTGGTCGGGGGTGACCATGCCGAACAGCTGGCGGGCGAGCCCGGCATCGCGGGCGAGCCCCTGCAGCGACGCCGAGACGCCGCAGATGCGGGCATAGCGGGCGAGCCCGGCGAACGTGACCGGGCCGGCGAGCCCGACGCGGACGGGATGGTCGACGCCGAGATCGCGCAGCCGCCTGATCCAGGCGAGCACCGCCTCCGGCGAAAAGCTCCACTGCGTCACCACGTGGATGCCGAGCCCGGTCTGCGCCGCGGCTTCGAGCTTTGCCGCCAGCGCGCGGTCGAGATCCTCGGTGGTGAGCCGCGGGTGGCCGTCGGGATAGCCGGCGACACCGATCTCGACGATGCCGCGCGCCTGCAGCAGTCCGCTTTCGATCGCCTCGATCGCCGCGTGAAACGGACCGGCCGGGGTTGCGCGGTCGCCGCCGATGATGAGAACGCGCCGCACGCCGGTTTCCTCGACCAGCCTGGCGAGGTGCCCGTCGAGGGCGGCGGCGCTCGTGAAGCTGCGCACCGCGAGATGCGGGACCGGCTCGAGCCCGGCGGCCGCGACTGCGGCCGCGACGTCGAGCTGGCGCTGGGCCGGCTGGCTCGGCACCGCGCTGACATAGATGCGCGGCCGTCCTGCGAATGCGGACAAGGCCGCGAGATCGCCGGCGGCGAGACGCGTGGCCTCGAACGAGGCGCACGCGGTGAAGGCGGCGATACGCTCCACCGCATGGCGCGCATCGGTGGGGGAGGCGAGCGGGGTGGTGCCGACGGCGGGCAAGGTCATCATGGTTTCCTCTAGGCGCGGCGGCGCGAGATGACGTAGGACTCGTCGTAGAACCACAAGCCGCCATGCTGGCGCAGCACGTCGCGGGTGGCTTCGAGATAGCGTCCGTCCCCGACCACGGTCGCGAGCCGGTCGTCCTCGATCTGCGCCACGTAGATCGCCGCGTTCCAGGCCGCGAACAGCGTCGAGGTGCCGATCGATTCCGAGATCTCCGACGGCAAGGTGTGCATGTCGTAGCGGAACAGCGCGCGGTTATCGGCATAGACGTTGAAGTTGAGCTCGCGGCCGGCGGACCCGAGCTCGTGCTTCACCGCCTTCATGATCTGGTGGCGGTCATGAACGAACGGATTGTCGCCCGGCCACAGCCGCTGGACGATCTCCAGTCCGGGGTCGGCGCCGTGGGAATGGATCGCGATCAGGCGGCCGCCGGGGCCGAGCGCGCGCGCCAGCGGCGCGATGACGCGCTTCGACTTGAACTCCAGCGAAGCGCGCGCGCGGTAAGGCTGCGAGGCGATGACGAGATCGTAGCTCGCCATGGTGCCGCCGGGCCGCGGCAGGACCTGGTCGAGCAGGAACTTGTGGTCTTCGCGGTAGATGACCATGACCACCGGCCGCTCATAGACCGGATTGCCGGTCTTGCGGCTCACGCCGGCCTTCCAGTTTTCCGCCAGGAACGGCTCCAGGTCGGAAATCTGGGATTCGAAGCGGTGGGCGGTGGTGCCGCTAAGCGGCACCTCGTGCCACACGAGGCTCGAGGCGGCGCTCACCGACTTCACCGCCAGCCATGGCGCATCGGCATAGGCGAGATTGGTGAGCACCAGCACGGTCGCGGGATGCTCGACGAAGCGGTCGGCGACCTTCTGCAGGGTCAGCCGGACATCCTCGAGGCTGATCTCCTTGCCGACGACGTAGAACGGCATGGCCGGGAACCGGTCGTGCATCGAGCGCATCACCCGCGCCAGCACCGTGCCGTCGCCGACCCCGGCATCGAACAACCGCACCGCGGGCGGACGGGGGTGGATATTCGCGAGTTCCAGCCCAACGCGGTGGGCCACGACCCACTTCTCGCTGCAGGTCGTCACGAACAGCAGGTATTTCTGGCGGTTGTCGAAGAACCGGAAATTGCGCTGCGGGTCTCCGAGCGGTGATGCGGCGATCGCCGGGCGCTGCAGGCTGGGCGCGGCGTGGGGGGCGGGAAACGCGAATACCTGGCGGGCGCCCGCCCGGGCTTCGCGATTGGCGTGCATGAACGCCATGATGCGATCGACGGTCTCGGTGGTGATGCGGCCGCCGTTGCGCAGCCGGTTGGCGAGCTTGCCGTCGTTGACGGCACGGCGTCCGAACGTCGATTCCGCCACGCCGGCGTGCCGGCAGAAGTCGGAGATCTGCTGCAGGAGTTCTTGGGCAGTCATCGTCCCGGCTCGTTTCCCAAGCCCGGCGGACGCGATTTTCTTATGGTGGATTGGCGCCGGGCCGATGAGAAGCAAGCAACGGAAACAGCCAGGGGTCAACCACAAACCGGCCCACTAATTGAGTGGGACAGTAAATGGGCAGATGAAGCGTTTCACTTTGCAACCATTTGCACGAAAATCTTTCCGCGCGCCGGGGAAGCGCGTTTGAAGGCTGGTCATTCTCATGTGGGCGATATCCCAATCGGATTCCGGTGCGGAGGCGGACGGTGCGTGGCGCGTACCTTGCGGGGGCGGTTTCAGAGGAGTCCCGTTCGCCGACCGAATCCTCTAAGACTGGGGCATGCCCCGCCTTGCCGCCAATCTCGCTTACCTGTTCACCGAACGGCCGCCGCTCGAACGCTTTGCGGCAGCTGCCGCCGCCGGCTTCAGGGCGATCGAGTTGCAGACGCCCTATGAGCTGCCCGCCGCCGCCGTGCGCCGCGAGATCGAGCGTCATGGCCTGACCATGCTCGGCATCAATACGCCGGCCGCTTCCGGCGGCGAGAACGGCGTTGCCGGGGTGCCCGGACGGGAGCAGGAGTTCGATAGCCTGTTCCGCAGGGCGCTCGACTATGCGAGCGCGATCGGCGCCCGGACCGTCCATTGCTTGACCGGCAAGGTGCCGCCGGAGCAGACCGCCGCCGCGGAGGGCGTGTTCGCCGCGAACCTCGCGCGCGCCGCCGATCTCGCAGCAGGGCAGGGGATCGGCCTCCTCATCGAACCGCTCAACCGCCGCGACCGGCCCGGCTACCTGCTGCATCTGCCCGAGCAGGCGGCGGCCATTATCGAGACGGTGGCCCGCCCGAACGTGCGCATGCAATTCGATTTCTATCACGTGCAGATCGAGGCGGGCGACCTGACCACCCGCTTCCAGCGCCACCTCGCGGTGGTCGGTCACGTGCAGGTCGCGGCAGTGCCGTCGCGGGCCGAGCCCGACGAAGGCGAAGTGAATTATGCCGATCTGCTCCAGATGATCGACCGCAGCGGCTATGCCGGCTGGGTCGGCTGCGAATACAAACCGCGCGCCCGCACCGAGGATGGGCTCGGATGGGCCGGCGCCTATGGAATTGGCGGGTAGACGAGCGGCCGGTCTTCGCGCGGCGTTTTTCGGACTGCGCGGCTACCGTGGCCCGCTTCGGGCGTTCACACCGCGAGCCGCTCGCCTTCGCTCACGGTGCCGCCGGCGTCGAGGGCGCGGCGTATGACCTCGCAGGTCCAGGCGCCGGGCTTTCCATCGATCCGGTAGAGCGCGTAGCCGGCGGGATCGTGATCCGCGCCGTAGGCCGCCGAGGCCGACGGCACGCCGACCACCGGGACGCGGCGACGCGGCCCATCCATGAAGGCCAGCGACCGCACGTGATTGTGCCCGTGGATCACCAGCTCGGCACCGGCCGCGGCAATCGCCTGCGCGAACGCCGCGCCGTCGACCAGGCGCTTCGCGGGCGATGTCGGCACCACGTGGGGCGGATGATGGATGAGGACGACGCGGAAATGCGCGGGGGTCGCGGCGAGCAGCGTCGTCATCCGGGCGATCTGGTCGGCGCCGAGCTGTCCGGTCGCCATGAACGGCGCAGTCGGCACGCCCGTCGAGACGCCGACCAGCGCTACCGGCCCCCGGATCCGCAGGAATGGGAAAGTTTCCGCGTTGCCATCCGCCGGGTGCAGGCGATCGGCTCCATCATCGCTCTCCGCACGGATAGAGGGCGCAGGGGAACCACCTCTCCCCGCGTGCGGGGAGAGGTCGGCGCGTTCTCCCGCGCCGGGTGAGGGGGCCTCTCCACGAGTCTGAGCTTGTGACGCTCGGGCAGGGGGAAGCGCCCCCTCACCCCGACCCTCTCCCCGCGCGCGGGGAGAGGGAGGAGCTTCGCAATGCGTGGAGGGCGTGTCGGTTCTCGCCGCGGCCAGGGATGGGTCGTCGCCCGCCATGTAGGGCGCCCACAGCCGGGCGCGCAGGGGAGCCGCTTCGGCCACGTAGGCGTCGTGGTTTCCGGGCACGAGGCTCACCCGCGACGGCGGCCCCAGCTCATTCAGCCAGCTCCGTGCGTGCTCGAATTCCGCCGGCAGCGCGATGTTGACGAGATCCCCGGTGACCGCGACGTGGTCGGCCTGCGCGCGATGGAGATCGTCCACGATCTTCGCCAGCACGTCACGGCGATGGATGGCGCGCCGTTTTCGGATCCAGTTGAGATATCCGAGCAGCCGCTTCGAGGTGAGCTCTCCCGGGCGCGGCTGCGGCAGCGGCGCAAGATGAGCGTCCGAGAGGTGCGCCAGCACGAACACGTCAGCGCCGGGCCGGAAAATTCGTCGCGCGGCTCATGAGCTTCCGATCAGGATGCCGGCGAGGAACACCAGCACGCCGCCGATGATGACCTGGAACGCGGCCATCAGGAACGGCGTGTCCATGTAGCGGAAGCGGATGTAGGAGATCGCAGCGAGCTCGATCGCGACCACGATGAACGACACGGTGGTCGCGACCGCGAAGGCGGGAATGAGGAAGGGCAGCGTGTGCCCGATGCCGCCGAGGAAGGTCATGGTGCCGCAGGTGATGCCGCGCAGCAGCGGCGCGCCGCGGCCGGTGAGCGAGCCGTCGTCGGACAGCGCCTCGGCAAACCCCATGGAGATGCCGGCGCCGACCGACGCGGCGAGGCCGACCAGGAAGGTCTCCCAGGTGTTGTGGGTGGCGAAGGCTGCGGCGAACAGCGGCGCCAGCGTCGACACCGAGCCGTCCATCAGTCCGGCGAGGCCCGGCTGCACGTATTGCAGCACGAACATGCGGCGCGCGGTCTCGTCCTCGCGGGCGCGGGCATCGGTGGTCAGGATTTTCGAGTCGAGGTTCTCGGCCAGCGTCTCATGCTTGTCCTCGGCCTCGGCCAGCTTGACCAGGAGCTCTCGCACCGAGGCGTCGCGGGCCTGCTCGGCCGCCTTGCGATAGAAGTGCGCGGTCTCGTATTCCATGGTGGCGGCGTATTTGCGCACCTCGTCGAGCCCGAGCGGGCGCACCAGCCAGATCGGCTTGTGGCGGACGAAGCCGCTCACGTCCTGCCGTCGCACCAGCGGCAGGTATTCGCCGAACTTCTTGCGGTAGAGATCGTAGAGCATGCTGCGGTGGCGCACCTCCTCGTCGGCCATCGCTTCGAAGGTTTTCGCGGTGTCGGGGAAATTGGCCCGCAGCCCCTCGGCGAAGTCACGGTAGATGCGGTTGTCCTCTTCCTCGCTGCTGATCGCGAGGGCGAGGATTTCCTGCTCGGTGAGGTCGGCGAAGCGTTTCATGAAAATTCCTCGGAAGATCTCCACGTGGCCGGGACAGCCGATGCCGACCCTTAGCATAACGCCGCGACCAGGGGCGTCTTGCGGTCGCAGCAACGCTATCCGGGGGCGCTGCAGACGCCGGCGTGGGGTATGCGTACACGCCGCGCGGCGCGGGCTGAAATGACGTAGCTTGATCGTTCGATCGAATCCTTGCACCAAACCCGTGACAGATCCGTTGCATCCCGTGTGGAGACATCGCCTTGACCGACCTCGGCCGCACCCTCCGCACTGCGTTGGAGCCCGCCATGCGGCGCAGCTTCCATCTGTATTGGCGGATGTCGCGCGGCCTGACGCTCGGCGTGCGCGGCTTGATCCGCGATGAGACCGGCCGCGTCTTTCTCATCAAGCACACCTATGTGCGGGGCTGGCAGTTCCCCGGCGGCGGCGTCGAGCCGGGCGAAACCTTGCTCGAAGCGCTCGCCCGCGAGCTCAAGGAGGAGGGCAACATCGACCTCCTGGAGACCCCGGCGCTCCACGCGGTCTATTTCAACAAGGCGGTCTCGCATCGTGATCACGTGGCGCTGTTCGTCGTCAACGCCTTCCGCCAGCCAGCGCCGCCGCGGCCGGACCACGAGATCCTGGCCCATGGTTTCTTCGCGCTGGACGCGCTGCCCGAGGACACGGTCGCGAGCGTGCGCGCCCGCATTGCCGAAGTGCTCGACGGCGCACCGGTGTCGCAGCGCTGGTGAGAACGACGCGCTCGCACGTCAATTCCAGTTTGCTCTGCCCGCGCAAGGCGGGGGATGGTTCGGCTATCCGAACCGCCCCCGGTCATGCGGCGTGGTGAGGTCGAGCGCCGGGCCGAGCGGGACGATGCCGCTCGGATTGATCCGCAGGTGACTGCCATAGTAATGCCGCTTGATGTGATCGAAGTCGACGGTCTCTGCGATCCCCGGCGTCTGGTAGAGATCGCGCAAATAGTTCGACAGGTTCGGGTAGTCGGCAATGCGTCGCAGATTGCATTTGAAGTGCCCGAAATAGACCGCGTCGAACCGCACCAGCGTGGTGAACAAGCGCCAGTCGGCCTCGGTCTGCTGGTCGCCCACCAGCCAGCGCTGGCGGCCGAGCCGGGCTTCGAGGGCGTCGAGCCGCGCGAACAGCGCGAGAAACGCCTCTTCGTAGGCGGCCTGGCTGGTGGAGAAGCCGGCGCGGTAGACGCCGTTGTTCACGTCGGCATAGATCCCGCGGTTGACGTCGTCGATCGCGTCGCGCAGTGCGGCAGGGTAATAATCGGTGCGCGCGTCGGTGAAACGCGAGAACGCCGAATTGAGCATGCGGATGATTTCCGCGGACTCGTTGTTGACGATGGTGCCGCGCTCCTTGTCCCACAGCACCGGAACGGTGACCCGGCCGGTGAATTTTGGATCGGCCACGACATAGACGTCGGAGAGCCTGGCCTTACCGCCCACGGTGTCGGCGGTGGGACCGCCGGGCGGTCCGAACACCCAGCCGAAATCGATGTTGATCGGCTCGACGATCGATACCGAGATCACGTCCTCGAGCCTCTTGAGCTTGCGGAAAATCAGTGTGCGGTGGGCCCACGGGCAGGCGAGCGCAACATAGAGGTGGTAGCGGCCGGCCGCGGCGGGAAAGCCGCCGGTGCCTGAAGGGCCCGCGGCTCCATCCTCGGTGATCCAGCTGCGGAACACCGTCTGCGGACGCTCGAAGCGCCCTCCGGTCGCCTTGGTATCGTAGTCCTGATCCTTCCAGACGCCGTTGACCAGCAGTCCCATATCGGCTCCATCGCTGAATCGTCTGGCGTTATTTAAGCGTCGGGCACCGCAACCGCATCTGCGTCTTTCGCATGAGGTGGACCTCGCCGGCGCGGGATGGTATCCGGCGGCAGGGGGAAGCCATGAACGACCTTGCCTTCAGCATCCTGCCCGAGACGCCCGAGGATGCCCTAGCCGTCGAGCGGCTCTACGAGCGCACTTTCGGCCCCGGGCGTTACGCCCGGACGGCATTCCGCATCCGCGAGGGCGTCGGCCACCGTCTCGACCTGTCCTTTACGGCGCGGATCGGGACGTTGCTGGTCGGTTCGGTGCGCCTGACCCCAATCCGCATCGGCGAGACGCCGGCGTTCCTGCTGGGGCCGCTGACTATCGAGCCGCCGTTCCGGAGCCGCGGCATCGGGCGGGCGCTGATCGCGCGGGCGCTGGCCGACGCCAAGGCGCGCGGCGGGCGCTTGGTCGTGCTCGTCGGCGACGAGCCGTTCTACGGCAAGGCCGGATTCCGCCGCATCCCCAAGGGACGGGCGCTGATGCCCGGGCCGGTCGATCCGCGGCGGCTCCTGGTGGCCGAACTGATCGAAGGCGCTTTCGACGGCGTCTCCGGGGCGATCCGGCCGGATTTCGAGGCGGCGTAGAGGCCAATTGCCCACCGGCGTAGCTCGATTCCGTAGCCTGGAGTGAGCGCACGAGACCGGACAAGAATTAACGGCTGCCGTCCGGCAGGTTCGTCGACATCCGCCGCACGTCGCTGCCCGGGGATTTTTTGAAAAACAACCCCATGCAAAGGAGCCTGAGGCGGCGTAAAGACGAATTCCTGCCCAATCTCACGCTCAACCCGGGCTATACCTACACCAGCCGATGGCGTCTTTAGTCGACGGTGGTGTGGATCATCTGGGACGTCCGGTTCGCCGGCGACCGTGGATGAGCTATGCGCGGGGCGCCGGCGGTGGGCGGGACACCCTGCGCCTGCGGCTGGGCCGGGGTGCGCGCCTGCTTGGCGTGGATGCGTGGCTTATCGTCGGCGACGCTCGGCTTCTGGCGCAGCGCATGATCGGCCCGGACGCCGGTCACCGTCGTGAAGGCGCCATCCGGGATCAGCGGATTGGCCGTCTCGATGTTGCCGGTCCGCGCAGCGGCCGGCGCGGCCGCAGGCATGGACGCCGGCGGCAACGCGATGGCCATGGACGGGGCAACCGGCGCCGGCGGGGCGGCGACGAACGCGGTCGCAGCCGTTCCGCCGACGGTGAGGATCGGATTGGCGGCGGCGCCGCCCGCGATCTCGGTCAATGCCGGCTTCATGCGCTGCGCCGAAGCGCGAACCATATGATCTTCGATCAACTTGCGCATCGCGGCGTCGCGCGTCCCGTTCGAGGTGCCGCCGAGGATCACGGACACGAGGTGCCGGTCGCCGCGCTGGGTCGAAGCCACGAGGTTGTATCCGGACGCCTCGGTGTATCCCGTCTTGATTCCGTCCACACCGGGTACGTTGCCGAGCAGGCCGTTGTGATTGTGCATGTCGCGGCCGTGATAGCTGAAGTTCAGCGTCGAGAAATAGCGATAGTAGGTGGGAAAGCGATTGTGGATCACGAGGCCGAGCAGCGCCTGGTCGCGCGCCGTCGTGATCTGCTCCTCGGCGGGCAGCCCCGAGCCGTTGACGTAAGTGGTGCTGACCATCCCCAGCGCGTGGGCCTTGGCAGTCATGCGCCGCGCACCCTCGGCTTCGTCGCCGCCGCCGATGAACTCCGCCACCACGCAGGCGGCGTCGTTGGCGGACTTGGTGACCATCGCCCGCAAGGCGTCTTCGACGGCAATGGTCGAGTTTGGCTTGAGCCCGAGCTTGACCGGGGCCTGGCTCGCCGCATGGGCGGAGACCGGCAGCGGGCTATCGAGCTTGACGTTGCCGGCTTCGAGTTGCTCGAACAGCATGTAGAGCGTCATGATCTTGGTCAGCGACGCCGGATGCCGCGGCTCGTCGGCGTTGACCTCGTAGAGCGCCTGGCCGGTGTTGTCGTCGACCACGATGGCGGAAAAGGGCGGATGATAGTCGCGTCCGTGCACGACTCCATGGCGGCCGCCGCCCTTGCGCGCTTCCTTGGCTCCCTCGGCGGCGTGGCCCTCATGGGCCGCGGTACGTGGGCGAGCGGCTTCCCGCGCCGCGGCCAGGTTTCCCTCGATTCCCCAGATCGATAGCGCCGCCACGAGGCCGAAGCCGGCGACACGATAGCCCGGCGAGACATGACGCAAGCTCATCTGAAAGCACCCCCGTGTCCGGCCTGAGAGGTGCGGGTGTCCGCACTCCCGGGCATGGCTCCCCCGAGCCGCAACGACGCTTCACTGGGACGAGGCCTGGAGCCTCATTGACATGATCGCGAAAAGCGGCAGGCATTTCAAACAAGATGGGTCTTAAAAATTAAAGAATCAGAAACTGTTACCGCCCGAACACAGTTTTGAAGCGCACCGTCGTTCTCGACCCGCCGGGTTCCAATGCATTTGATTTATTAGGGATCGGCGGCCGAGCGCCCGGCAGTGGCGTGACGACGCGTCGCTCTCGCCGCCGGGCTGAAACGACGGTCGGCCGCCTTGGCCGGAAATCCACAATGCCAGGACCCTGAAAAGCCATTGCCCGGCCGAAGCCGGGCAATGGGATCATGGGGCGGTATCCCGGAGAGTGGCTAGCGCCCTTCGCGGGCCCAGGTGAGGGCCAGGCTGCCCACCAGCAGGAGAAGGCCGAGCAGGCCCGAGAACATCGGCAGCACGCCGATGCCGCGCACCACGCTCGCTTCGCGCAGCTTGAGCCCGATCCAGTCATCGCCCTTGAAGGTGTCGCTGGAGCGTACGCCGACCACGCGGGGCACGTTCATGGTCGTGCCCTCGACGAGGCGCCGGGAATCGCCGCCGGTCGCGGCAGCGAGGGGGGCCATCACCTCGGTGGTCGAGGTGACTTCGCTGAATTCCCGCGGGTTTGCCGGGCCGACATTGACGAGGGTCGTGAGCTTGCCGTCGGTCGCGCGCCACAAGCCGAGTTCGGTGGCGTCGATGGTCTTGCGGTAGACCCCGGGCTCGGCCTGGTCGAGCGTGAGCGTCTGGGTCGCACCGGAGGGCGACGTCACGATGACCGGGCTGACGGTCTCCGCCATGGTCTGACGCTGCACCGTGATCTCGCGGCCGTGCACCATGAGGCGAAGCGCCTCTTCCTCGAGGTCGGGCTGCTTCATCAGCCAGTGCGACAGCCGCCGCAGCAGGTCGATGTGCGGCCCGCCGCCTTCATAGCCGCGGGCCCATAGCCAGATCTGGTCGGAGAGCACGAGCGCCACCCGGCCCTCGCCCTCCCGGGAGAGGACGAGCAGCGGCTGGTCGTCGGCGCCCTTCATCACCGTGGTTCCCGCCGTCGCCTTGGTGTCGACGACGCGGAAGAACCGGCTCCAATGGGGTGGGTCCGTGTTGCTGCCCTCGAGCCCCCGGGTCACCGGATGGCGCTGGCCGGGATCGGTGAGGCGGGCGTGGAACGCCGCTTCGGTGACATGGCCGCTTGGCTCAGCCGGCAGGATCGCGTCGAGCGGCGTGCGCCACAGGCTGGTCGGCCCGGCGTAATCGGGGCCGGCCGCGACCAGCACCGCGCCGCCGTTGCGGACGTATTTCGCGATGTTGTCGAAATAGATGATCGGCAACACGCCCTGGCGCGCATAGCGGTCGAAGATGATGAGCTGGAAGTCGTTGATCTTCTGCTGGAACAGCTCGCGGGTCGGGAATGCGATCAGCGACAGCTCGTTGATCGGCGTGCCGTCCTGCTTCTCCGGCGGCCGCAGGATGGTGAAGTGGACGAGGTCCACGTTGGCGTCGGACTTCAGAAGGTTGCGCCAGGTGCGCTCGCCGGCATGGGGCTCGCCCGACACCAGGAGCACACGCAGCTTGTCGCGCACGCCGTCGATCGAGACCACCGCGCGGTTGTTAACCTGGGTGAGTTCGCCTTCGATGGGTGCCGCCTCGATCTCGACGATGTTCTGGCCGGCGTGGGGGATCTGGACCTGAATGTTGACCTGCTGGCCGGGAACGACGGTACGGCGGTCGAGCAGCTCGCCGTCGCGGCTTATCTTCACCTCCGCCGGCGCGGCACGGACGCCTTGGTCCTCAACCTTGAAGGAAATGGTCTGCGACTGGCCGACGATGCCGAAGCGCGGCGCCGCAACGAGCACGACCCGGCGGTCGCGCTCATTGGCGGTTCCACTGATCAGCGCGTGGACCGGCGCGGCGAATCCGAGCGCACTGGCTTCGGCGGGAACGTCGTGCACGCGGCCGTCGGTGATGAAGACGGCGCCGGCCACGCGATCCGGCGGCACGTCGGCGAGCGTGGCGTTGAGCGCGGAGAACAGGCGGGTGCCGTCGGTCTCGCCGTCGGCCTGGCCGGCTTCGACGACGCGAACCTCGATGCCGGGGATGCGTTGCAGGCGCTGGGTGATCGATGCCCGCGCGGCCTCGGTCTGGGCGGCGCGCTCGCCGAAATTCTGGCTCGGGCTCTTGTCGACCACCACCACGGCGACCGAAGAGAGCGGGTCGCGGTCCTCCCGGGTGAGCGATGGATTGGCGAGGGCGAGTACGAGCAGCGCCAGGGCGGCGGCACGCATCAACCCGCCGCGGCTGCGCGACACCAGCATCAGCACGGCGATGGCGGCGGCGACGGCCGCAGCGGCCCACAGATATTCGGTCGGGATGAGAGGCGCGAAACTGATACCGAAGTTCACTCCTGCACTCCTGTTCTCGCGACGTCAGGCTCGCGCCCGCGCCGTGTCTTGCCCCCCGAAACTGCTTGACCCCGAAACTGCTTCCCGCCCCCCCGCCGTTCCCTCTCCCGCTTGCGGGGGAGGGTTAGGGGAGGGGGCTCTTGCCACAAACTCTGCGCTGGTGGCCGATGCCGCGGCCCCCTCTCCAACTCTCCCCCGCAAGCGGGGGAGAGAGTCCTTACCTACTGGCCGAGCCGTTCGAGCAGCGCCGGGACGTGGACCTGATCGGCCTTGTAGTTGCCGGTCAGCGTGTACATCACGATGTTCACGCCGGCGCGGAATGCGAATTCGCGCTGGCGCGGTTCGCCGGGCACCAGCGGCAGCATCGGCTGGCCGTCCGGACGGGTGGCCCAGGCGCCGGCGAGATCGTTCGAAGTGATGATGATGGAGGAGACGCCGTCGCCGCCGCGGACCGGACGCTTGCTTTCCTGGTCTTCCTCCTCGCGGTCGGGATTGGCGAGCGCCTCGACCCAGAGCTGACCGGAGGTGAAGCGGCCGGGAAAGTCGCGCAGCAGAAAGAAGGTCTTGGTGAGAACGTGATCCTTCGGCACCGGCTCGAGCTCGGGAATGTCGAGGGAGGACAGGATGGAGCGCAGCGTCACCATGCCCGGGCTGCGGGCTTCGCCGCCGGGGCCGGCCGGCGCGGTGACCGCGTCGCGGGTGTCGAACAGCACGGTGCCGCCCTGCTTCATGTAGGTGTCGATTTTTGCGAGCGCCTCGGGCGACGGCTTGGCGGTTCCCGGTACGATCGGCCAGTAGATCAGCGGAAAGAACGCGAGTTCGTCCTTGCCGATGTCGACCCCGATGGGATCGCCGGCCTCGAGCGCGGTGCGCTGCGCGAGGAACATGGTCAGGCCCTGGAGCCCGGACTTGCTCACCGAATCCGCCTCGGCATCCCCGGTCACCACATAAGCGAGATGGGTCTCGACGCTCGCCCGCGCCGCGAACTGGTCGGCCGCGGGTGAGGTCTCGGCCAACACCGGGCCGGCGAGCAGCAGTCCCGCCGACGCGATCATCAGGGCCGCCACCACCGAGGCGGCGACGCCGCGGCGCGGCATCAGCCGGTAGAGGCCGCCGGCGAGCCAGAACACCACCAGCGCATCGATCAACAGCATCACCAGCGCGGCGAGGAAGATCGGGCCGCGCAGGTCCTGCGGCTCACTGGTGCGGTAATACTCGACGCGCGCATTGAGGGGCGCGAAGTCGATCGCCGACAGCCGGTCCGCCGGGGCCAGCGTGTTCACCGCGACGAGTCCCTCGGGAGGTCCGTAGAAGCCGGGCGGGTTGTCGGCGGTGGCGCGGCCGGTGAAGGTCGCGAGGATCGGCCGCGCCGTCGGCGGCGGCGGCTCGAAGGCGCCGTAGCCGTCGAGCACGCGGGTCGGCGGGATCGCGTCGCGGGCGTTCGCGGTGCCGGTCTCCGCCTTGGCGTCGGTCGCCGCGACCGCTCCCGACAGTCCGACGACACGCTTGAGCATGTCCACGAAGGCGCCGGACAACGGCAGGTCCGACCAGCGGGTATCGGCGGTGACATGGAACAACACGATCATCCCCTTGCCGCGCTTGGCCGCGGTGACCAGTGGCGTGCCGTCGCCCAGCGTCGCCCAAGTGTGGTCGGACAGCCCGGCATCGGGCTCGGCCAGCACCTGGCGCGTCACGGTGACGTCATTCGGCACCAGCATGCCATTGAACGGGCTCTCGCGCGAGAACGCCGCCAGCTGCTGCGGCTGGTCCCAGCTGAGGCTGCCGCCGAGGATGCGGCCGCCGCGTCGCAACTTGACCGGGACGAGTTCGTCGTCGGAGGCGGCGAGCCGCGGGCCGGCGAACCGGACCAGCACGCCGCCGTCCTCGATCCAGCGGGTCAGCCGCTGATGGGCGTCGCCGGCGACGTTGCCGACATCGGCGAGCACGATCATCGGCAGGCGCTGCTCGATGAACTGGCTCACCGCCTCGCCGGGGGATCCGCGTTCGGCGACGCGGAGGTCGGCGAACGGCGAGAGCGCCCGCGACAGGTAGAACGTCGAGGCGAGCAGCGGCTGCGCGGTGTCGGCGGTCGAGCCGGTGACGACGCCGACGGTGCGGCGGCGCCACCGCTTGTCCAGGAGCTGCACCGCGCCGGCGGAGCGTTCGCCGCCGATCTCGAGCCGCGCGATGTCGTTGCGAATCTCGACCGGAAGGTCGAGCACGGCGTCGGTTTCGCGGTCGCCCGCCTTGAAGGCGTAGGTCGCCTCGCCGAGCGGCAGCCCCTTCAGGTCGAGGGCGCGCACGGTGCCGCTGTCGTCACCCGCGGCGGTGGGGCGCAGGACCTTGACCGTGAGCACGCCGGCCGCGTTGTCGGCACCCGCGAGCGCATGGGCCGGACGGATGCCGCCGTCGACGACGGTGATCGGCCGCTGGCCGACGAGTCGCGACAGGGCGCCTACGAACTCGCCGGCGCGCCCGGCATCGACGCCGTCGGACAGCCAGACGATCTCGACCTCGCCGGTCCCGCTCAGGAAGCGGTCGAGCCCGGCCAGCGACTCGGTGCGCTCGACGGTCTGCGGCTTCGGCTTGATCAGGCGCAGCCGCGCCTTGGCGGCGCCGGCGGTCTCCAGCGAAATGTCGCGGTTGGTGTTCGACATCGGCATGATGGCGACGCCGCGGCCGTCGGCGTCGGCGCGCGCGATGAGCTCTTCGGCGGTGCGGATGCGGGCGTCCCAGCTCGCCGCGGCGCCCCAGTCGTCATCCATCAGCAACAGCATCGGCGCGCTGCCGTGCGACGTCGCGATCGGCGGATTCCACAGCGGGCCGGCCGCCGCGAGGATGACGAGCGCCGCGAGCGTGAGCCGCAACAGCGTCAGCCACCACGGAGTGCGCGACGGCGTCTCTTCCTTCGGCGCGATGTCGAACAGCATGCGGGTCGGCGGAAACTCGACCCGTCGTGGGCGCGGCGGCACCAGCCGCAGCAGCCACCACAGCACCGGAAGGGCGAGCAGCCCGAGCAGGACGAGCGGCTCGGCAAAGGCGAGGGGTAGGCCCGGGATCATGCCCGTCTCTCCGGATGTCCGGCGGCGTGCCAGCGGTTGATGCCGGTGCCGTCGCGTCCGGCGCCGAGTTGCTCGTGCAGCTTGAGAAGCAGCTCGCTGGCGGGACGATCGGTGCGGTGAATGATGAAGCTCCAGCCGAGGCGATCGGTTTCCAGCCGGATGTCCGCGCGGTGGCGCTCGATGCGGGCGGCGTAGTCCTCGCGCCACGTCTCGGCGCGCCCGGCGGTGATGGTGCCGCCGCTTTCCGGCTCGACGAACTCGACCCGGCCGGAATAGGGGAACGTCTCCTCGACCGGGTCGACGATCTGGACCACGTGGCCCTGGGCGCCGGTCGCGGACAGCTGGGCGATGGTGCGGTGCACCTCCGCAGTCGGGCTCCACAGGTCCGACAGCACGATGACCTCGGCGAGCGGCGCCGGCGCGAAGGTCGGGGGCAGGCTCGTGCGGGCGGTGGGATCGTGGATCATCGCCTGGGCGATCTTCTCCACCACGTTGCGGGCGCCGGAGGGCCGGGTCAGCCCGGGAACGCCGACCCGTTCGCCGCCTTCGACCAGCACCTCGGCAAGCGCGAGCGCCATCACGAGGGCGCGGTCGAGCTTGGTTTCGAGCGCGAGCGGCGAGCGGAAGACCATCGAGGGCGAGCGGTCCGGCCAGATCCACACCGTGTGGGCGGCTTCCCATTCCTGCTCGCGGACATAGAGATGGTCGTCGCGCGCCGAGCGCCGCCAGTCGATGCGCGCCGACGGCTCGCCCGACATGAAGCGCCGGTACTGCCAGAAGTTCTCGCCCGAGCCGGCGCGCCGGCGGCCGTGCAGACCATGAATGATGGTGGCTGCGATCCGCCGCGCCTCGAGAATCAGGCGCGGCATGCTGGCGGCGAGCGCCTGACTTTGGCCCACCGCATTGGGAACCGCGGCGACGTCCTTAAACGCCGAAGCGTTCTGAGCCATCCGTTACCCGATCCTCGATTTGAGCTTGGCGACCACCGCCGGGATGGTCTCGCCGTCGGCACGCGCGGCGAAGGTCAGCGCCATGCGGTGCTTGAGGATCGGCTCGGCGAGCGCGACGACGTCGTCGATCGAGGGCGCGTAGCGGCCGTCGAGCAAGGCGCGGGCACGCACCGCGAGCATCAGCGCCTGGCTGGCGCGCGGGCTCGGGCCCCAGGCGATGAGCTTGCCGGTATCGCCGGCGTCCGGGCCGGGACGCGCCGAGCGCACCAGCGCGAGGATCGCCTCGACCACCGACGAGCCGACCGGCAGGCGCCGCACCAGGCGCTGCGCCGACAGGAGATCGTCCGCCGTCATGGCGGCCTTCGGCTTGGTCTCCTCCGCGCCGGTGGTATCGAACAGGATGCGGCGCTCCGCCTCGATGTCCGGATAGTCGACATCGATCTCCATGAGGAAGCGGTCGAGCTGGGCTTCCGGCAGCGGATAGGTGCCTTCCTGCTCCAGCGGATTCTGGGTGGCGAGGACGTGGAACGGGCTCGGCAGGTCGTGCCGCGCGCCGGCCACCGTGACGTGATGCTCCTGCATCGCCTGCAGCAGCGCGGACTGGGTGCGCGGGCTCGCCCGGTTGATCTCGTCCGCCATCAGCAACTGGGCGAATACCGGGCCCTGGATGAAACGGAAATTGCGCTTGCCGCCCGGCATTTCCTCGAGCACCTCGGTGCCGAGAATGTCGGACGGCATCAGGTCCGGGGTGAACTGGATGCGGCGGGCATCGAGGCCGAGCACGGTGCCCATGGTGTCCACGAGCTTGGTCTTGGCGAGGCCGGGGACGCCGACGAGAAGCGCATGGCCGCCGCACAAGATCGTGATCAGGGCGTGCTCGACGACCTTGTCCTGGCCATAGATGACGGTGCCGATCGTCTCTTTCGCGGCGCGGACATGCACGGCCGTGCTTTCGGCCGCACGGACGATCATGTCTTCGAGTTTTTCAAGACTTTCGCCGGGCGCTGTGGCCATCAGGCTTACTCCTCGCTAAGGCTCGCCAATTTTCGTATCACACCCTATCTCGGGCGCGCGGGCGAAATTGACGCAACTGGGTTGCAAAAATCGGGCCGAGATCGGAAACAGCCCCGTTTTTGTCGTCCGGGCCGCGTGTGCGCTTTCGTCGAGTGTACGCTATTCTGGCGCCAAGGCGATGCCGAACCCGCGCACCTGTCCGAGCTGTCCTCACGGAAATCTCGAAAACCCGTTTTGACCAAGGTAAACTCAACCATGGCGAAGGAAGGGCCGATCCTCCAAACCGGGCCTGATGCCGCGCTGGGTGCCTTGATCGGGGCTGCGAAAACCGCGGCCGGCGGAGGGCCGCCTCCGGTGCACCTGTGGAATCCGCCCTATTGCGGCGAAATCGACATGCGGATTGCGTCCGACGGTACCTGGTTCTACCGGAAGACCCCGATCGGGCGGCCGGCAATGGTCAAGCTGTTCGCCTCCATTCTCCGGCGCGAGGGCGATCGCTACTTTCTCGTCACCCCCGTGGAAAAGTGCGGAATCGCCGTCGATGATGCGCCTTTCCTGGCCGTCGAGATGCGAATCATCGCGGAAAATGGCGATCCCGTGCTGCGGTTCCGCACCAACGTGGACGACTGGGTCGACTGCGGGCCGGAGCACCGGCTGCGGTTCGAGCCCGAAGCGGACACCGGCGGCCTCAAGCCCTATCTGCATGTGCGCCGCGATCTGTGGGCGAAGGTGACGCGCGCCCTGTTCTTCGATCTCGTCGAGCGCGGCGAAGAGCGCGTCATCGGCGCGACGCCGATGTTCGGCGTCGCGTCGGGCGGCGAGTTCTTCGCGATGGCGCCGGCCACGGCGCTCGAGGACCTCGCCCGATGACGCTGGCGGAAGAGGGCATCGCGGGTGGGCCCGGGCATGAGTTCTTCGATCGGGCGCGCCAGCGGCTGACGCTCGATGTCCCTGCTGCGCTTGCCGATCCTGCGGCGCCCGCGCGCCGCGGCGACCTCGACCTCGATCCCGCGGTGTGGGCGCGCGCCGGCGTGGTCGCCTTGCGCCCCGCCGCCGTGCTGATCCCGGTTGTCGACCACCCGGTGCCCTCGGTGATTCTGACGCTTCGCACCACCGATCTGACGAGCCATGCCGGCCAGATCGCGTTTCCCGGCGGCAAGATCGACCCCGATGACGTGAGCCCCGTGGCGGCGGCGTTGCGCGAGGCGGAGGAGGAGATCGGCCTTCCCCCGACCTTCGTCGAGCCGCTCGGCTATCTCGATCTCTACCTGACCTTCAGCGGCTTCCGCATCCTGCCGACGGTGGCGCGTGTGGAGCCGGGCTACGCCCTGACGATCAACCGCTTCGAGGTCGCCGAGGCCTTCGAGGTTCCGCTGGCTTTCCTGATGGGCCCCGAGAACCACCAGCGCCACAGCCGCGACTGGAAGGGCATCGTTCGCGAATATTACGCGATGCCGTATGGCGACCGGTATATCTGGGGCGTCACCGCGGGCATTCTGCGCAATCTCTATGAGCGCCTCTACGGGGAGTGAATGCGGCGCCGACCCGCGGTATGTTCCGGCCCCGCGCGATTCTCCGTGGGGCTCGGGCGCCGCGAGGGCGACGAAATTCCATCTGATGCGTTTGCACGTTGAGGCGAGCCCCCGATGATCCGCCCGTTGCTCACCGAAATCGCCTTGTTCGTCACGCCCTTCATGCTTTACGCCCTGTTCGTGTGGGCGACCCGCGAGGGCGTGCTCGACATCAGCGCATGGTCGCTGCCGCGGCTGATCTGGCTCACCATCGCCGCGCTGGTGCTGGTGATCGTCAGCTTCCTCCTGCTGGCGGAGTTCGGCGGCGCGCCGCCCGGCTCGACTTATGTCCCGGCGCACATGGAAAACGGGCGCCTGGTGCCCGGCACGGAGCGATGACGGCAGCTGCGACCACTCCGCTCGTCAACGATGCCTGGCTCCACGATCCGCCGGTGCAGCGCGCGCTCGGCCTTCTCAACGCCGCGGGCGAGGAGGCGCGCGTGGTCGGCGGCGCGGCCCGCAACGCGATGCTCGGGCTGCCGCTGAGTGACGTCGACATCGCCACCACGGCGCTGCCGGCGCAGGTGATGCGCCGCGCCAAGGACGCCGGGCTCAAGGCGGTGCCGACCGGCATCGATCACGGCACCGTCACCCTCGTCATCGACGGCGTGCCGTTCGAGGTCACGACGCTGCGCGAGGATGTGGAGACCTTCGGCCGCAAGGCCAATGTGGCGTTCGGCCGGGACTGGAAGGTCGACGCCGAGCGTCGCGACTTCACCATCAACGCGCTTTCGATCACGCCCGACGGCGTGGTGCATGATTACGTCGGCGGACTTGCCGATCTCGCCGCGCGGCGGGTTCGCTTCATCGGCGATCCGGCGCGGCGCATTGCCGAGGATTATCTGCGCATCCTGCGCTTCTTCCGCTTTCAGGCTTCGTATTCCCACGGCATCGCGGATCGCGCGGGGCTCCACGCCTGCATCGTCGGACGCGACGGGCTGCGCCTGCTCTCGCGCGAACGGGTGCGCGGCGAGTTCATGAAGCTCCTGGTGGCGCCCTACGCGGTGGCGACGCTGGCGGTGATGGCGGAGGCGGGCTTCGCGGAGCTGCTGCTGGGCGGGGTGTCCCACCTCGCGAGCTACGCCAACATGATCAAGGTCGAGGCGGCCGCGGCGGTCGCCCCGTCGGCGGTGCGCCGGCTCGGCGCGCTCGGCGTCGTCATCGCCGAGGATGCCGATCGCCTGCGCGACCGGCTGCGGCTCTCCAACCACGAGCATGCCGTCCTCCTTGCGATGGCGGACGGCTGGTGGCGCATGTCTCCAGCACCCGACGAGGCGCCGGCCAAATCCCTGCTCTATCGCATCGGGCCGGAGGCGTTCTGCGATCGCGCGCTGGTCGCCTGGTCGCGCGCGCCGGCGGGCGCCGCCGATCCGGCCTGGCTTGCGCTCGCGGCCCTGCCGGCGCGTTGGGAGCGGCCGCGCTTTCCGCTGCGGGCGGCTGACCTGCTGGCGCGCGGCGTCGCCAAGGGACCGGGGCTCGGCGCGGCGCTTGCCGCCGCCGAGGCGGCCTGGATCGCGGCCGGCTTTCCGTCCGAGCCGGACATCCTTGCGCGGATCGCCGACCGTGCGGCCGGCCTGCCGTGATGGGCGCGGCGCTCGACGGCATTCCGATCGCGCACCTCGTGCTCATCGCCGTGGCGGCAATGGTGACCTCGATCCTCGGCGGAGTCACCGGGTATGGCAGCGGCGCGCTGATGCCGCTCGTCCTGGTGCCGATCGTCGGCGCCGAGCCGGTGGTGCCGATCATCGCGATCTCGGCGATCATCACCAATGTGAGCCGGGCGGCGGCCTTCCGCGGCGACATCGACTGGCGGCGGGTCTGGCTGGTCGCGGCGGCGGCGCTGCCCACCTCCATTCTGGGGTCGTGGGCCTACACCCTGCTCAGCGGACGCGGCGCGCTCCTGGTGATCGGTACCATGCTGATCGCCATGGTCGGGGTGCGCCGCGTGCTGGCGCGGCGCGGCTTCCGCTGCGGCGACATCGGCCTCGTCGCCGGCGGCCTCGGCTGGGGCGTGGTGGTCGGCGCGACCACCGGATCCGGCGTGATCCTGCTGTCGCTGCTGATGGCGGCCGGCCTGCAGGGCGCCGCGGTCATTGCGACCGACGCCACCATCTCGGTGCTGATCGGCCTGGTGCGGCTTACGGTGTTCGGGTTCACCGGCGTCGCCACGACCAAAGTGCTGGCGATCGCGGTGCTGATCGGGGTTTTCACCTTTCCCGGCGCCTTCCTCGCGCGCTGGATGATCGCGCGCCTGTCGATCCACTTTCACACCGTGATGCTCGACGCGGTCGTGGTGCTCGGCGGCGTGGTCATGATCGTGAACGCGCTGCGGCTGCCGGAATAGGGTGGCACTATGCCTTCAGGAGGCAAGGTCCGGCTTACAGAGTATCGAACAGTGCAACGAACGGTGTCATTGCCCGGCTTGACCTGGCTTGACCGGGCAATCCTGTAACCCCTGCGCTGTCGATGCGACAGAGACTTCGCCCAACGAGAGTCCGGTGGTTACCGGATCGCCCGGTCAAGCCGGGCGATGACAGCAACTATGGGTCGACCGAAACAAAACGCCTGGTCGCATTATTTGTAGAATTCGACCGAGGCCTGCCGGAAGAAGATGAAATTGGTCGGCGCGACGGAGATCGGCCCGTTGATGCCGAAGATCGCGATCTGGAACGTATCTCCCGGCTTGACGCTGTCGGCGAGCACGACGCGGTTCGGGATATTGAAGCCCTGAATGGTCGACGGGCTGACGATGCCGGCGCGGCGGCGCACCTCTCCGTTGACCCACACTTCCGCGTAGTCGTCCACATAGGCGGTGAGCACCGCCTTCGAATCCTTGGTGTCGAAGCTGCCGATCTTTTCGGGGATCGTCAGGTTGGTGCGGTACCACATGAAGGAGACCTTGCCGCCGCCGCGGCGGTCGCCGAGTCCCTTCGGCTCGATGCCGGGCCATGCGGAATCGTCAAAGCCCGCGTCGCCGGCGTGGGGCGCGATGTCGTAGGACGTCTTGTAGCCGGGCATGGCCCCCGTCAGCGCCGGGCCCTCGACGATCTTCGCCTCCATGACCTTCCAGTGGGCGTCGAGTGCCTTGGCGCCTTCCGCCGACATCAGGTCGACGACGACCGAAGGCACGAGGGCCGGGGCGATCTGCGGGGGCGTGGTCGCGGGCATCGGCTGAGCCGAAGCGGCGGTCGCCACCATCATCGGAATCAACACCGGTGCAACGCATGCGACCAGCCGGCCGAGTCGGCTCGTGTTCATCGTATCCTCCCCTGTTTTTTTCCTGACGCGTCACGTCGGCGCCCTCGCGAAAGCGGGCGCGCCCCTGCGCGGTTGGGCGCCACGGTATTCCGTGGATGCCTGCATCTTCAAGGGGAGACTTTTGAAATGCGGCGGCAGCGATACTGTGCCATTGCCCGTCAGCGAAGGACTGGGCCGGTCGGATGCCGCCGGGCATGCCCGCCCCCTCTTTCAGCTATCTTGTCGGTACCAGGACCGAGCGAATGAAGTCATTCCTTTACGCTTGATCCATAGCTTGGCCGCCACGGCCCCGCGGAGACGCAAGATGCTGAGAGCGATTCTGGTCAACCTGCGCAATACCGGCCAGTGGGCGATCGCCGCCGCCATGTTCTTTCTGAAGAAGGAGCGCGCGGTGCTGGCGGTGACGCCGCCTCCCATCGTGGCGGGCCAGCGGCTGTTCCTGTTTACGACCCAGGTGGTGTGGCATCGCCGGTCGCGCCGGTGGGTGAGGCTGCCGATTGCGCACGCGGTCGAATACTATGTGTTCCGCAACATCTTCTACAGCGAAGACTACAATATGCCCCGGCTGCGGCAGTGGCCCGGCATCAAGGCCGCCTACGACCGCATGGTCGCGGCCGGCGGCACCCCGCTGATCGTCGATTGCGGCGCGAATATCGGCCTCTCCGCCGTCTATTTCGCGTTGGAGTTTCCGGCGGCACGCATTCTCGCCATCGAGCCGCATCGCGGAAATTTTCTGCGCGCGGTCGCCGCGACGCAGGCGTTCGACACCGTGCGCGTGATCCAGGCCGGCGTCGCGTCCGCGCCGGGAACTGCGCAGATCGTCGATCCCGGCATGAGCACGGACGCCTACCGCACCGAATTGTCCGACGGCGGCGACGTCCCCATGGTCACCCTCGACGGCCTCATTCGCGAGGCGGCTCCGGCGATGCCGTTCGTCGTCAAGATCGACATCGAGGGCTTCGAGAGCAACCTGTTCGCGGCGAACACCGGCTGGGTCGACCGCTTCCGCGTGCTGGTCATCGAACTGCACGACTGGATGCTGCCGGGGCAGGCCAATTCGCGAAACTTCCTGCGCACGGTGTCGCAATACGACCGCGACTTCGTGTACGTCGCCGAGAACGTCTTCTCCATCAGCAATGCACCGGACGATGCCGCCGTGTCCGGTGCGGAGACAACCGCGCCGGCGCGCGCAAGCCTCGCGTAGCGGATCGCGCGGCAATCGATCGCGAGATCGCGAACCCTGCCGAGGGTCGGCGTTCGCGGAGCCGTGACGCGGCCAGAGGGGCGTCGCCTCAGTCGCCGCCCTGGCGGTCGCGGACCGCTTGCGTGCGCCGGCTGAGCCACAGCAGCGCAGCGCCGAGCAGCGGCAGGACGATGTCGCTCCAGAAGATGATGCCGGCATTGCCGGGCGCGAAATTATGCGCCGTGATCATCTGGTAGATGTGACCGCCGGCGGCGCCGAGCATGAAGATCGCGGGCCCGAGGATCGCCGCCAATCGCAGGTCGAAGCTTGCGAATGCGGCGAGGAAGCCGACGGCGGCGAAGCCGAGGCTCGCCGTGCCGACCTCGAGCTGAAACGGGCTGTCCGCCCAGCCGATGAACGCGGCGGCCATCTGTCCGAAGAAGATGTGAAAGACGGCGTTGTAGAGATAGAGCACGCCGATCGTCCAGAACACGAACCAGGACAGCAGTTTCTCGACCACCTGCGCCCGGCTCACGGGCCGCGGCAGGCGCGCGATGGCGGCGCCCGAGAACAACAGCCCGACCACGAAGAAGGTCAGCGTGAAGTTGCCGAGCACGAAGGTGATGAGCGAGCGGATCAATCGCGGTCCTTTCTCGATTTTATGCAGACATGGTCGTGCCGGCGCTGCATGAGCTCACGGCTTCGACGCGAATGCAGCGGCCGGTACGGCGCCTGCCGCCTTGTCGTCGCGGCGTCTCGCCGCCTGCACCAGCGGCGGGCAGCGCCTGTCGTCATAATATTCGACCTGGCAATCCAGGCATTGGAAGCATTCCGCGGTGACGATGCGGCCGGACGGCTCGATCGCGCGCACCGGGCAGGAGCGCTCGCACAGATGGCACGGATTGCCGCATTCGGGCCGCCGCTTGAGCAGATCGAGGAGGTGCAACCGGTCGAGGAAGGCCAGCACTCCGCCGAGCGGGCACAGGAAGCGGCAATAGGCGCGTTCGGAGAACAGGCCGATCGCCAGCAGGGCGCCTGCGTAAAGGACGTAGGGCCAGGCGCGGGTGAATTTCGCGATGATCGCGGTCTTGAACGGCTCGATCTCGGTCGCGACCCCGGTGTCCAGACCCGACAACGCCAGCGCCAGCACCACGGCGGCGGCAATGTACTTGCCCATCCACAAACGTTTTTCCAGCGCCGGCGACGGATTCCATTGCGGCACGCCGAGCGCGCGGGAGAGCTGCGCCAGGAGCTCCTGGAGCGCGCCGAACGGGCACAGCCAGCCGCAGAACACGCCGCGCCCGATCACGAGAAGCGAGACCAGGGTGTAGGCGGCGATCATCACCATCAACGGCTCGGCGAGGTAGATGGCGATGCCGAAGCCCCGGAACGGCGCCTGGATGTAATTGATCACGTTGACGATCGAGAGCTGGACGCCGGCGGTCCAGCCGAGCCACACCAGCACCACCGTCAGGAAGCCGGTGCGGACGATCCGGTGGGTGCGGCGCGCCCGCGACAGCGGCGCCTGGAATACGAAGATCGCCGTCAGCGCCGCCAGCAGCACCGCCAGGATCGCGACGTTCGTGCGCGCCTCGCGCCACGCTTCGACGAAGGCCGGGACGGGAGCCGGGGGAGCGGGCGGCGGCATGAGGATGTAGGCGGCGGGCAGTTGGTATGTGATCGGGATCACCGCGGCGGGGAGCTGGCCCACGGCATTGACGACGAGCTCGAGCTGCCACGGCCTCACCGGATCGAGGCCGGCGCTGGCCGGGACGGTAAACAGCCCGGCATCCGCCTGCGCCTGCAGGCCCGACGCGGCGCCGCTCAGCAGCCGCTGATAGTCGTCATGGACGAAGCCGATGGTGCGGCCGTCCTGCACGATGCGAACCCGGTTGAAGCGGTAGCCGTCGGCTTTCCAGAAATGGCTGGTGCCGTGGAAGTCATGGGGCCCGTTGGAGGCCATGAAGATCATCTGGCCGCCGGCGGGGATGTGGCTGCGCAGCTCCTCGAAGTTGCGCACGCCCATCACGTTGCCGCCGATCCCCGCGGGGGTCAGCAGCCCGAAGAAGAGTTCGGTGTAGAGTTCGTCGGGCTTGCCGAGCGGCACTTCGAGCGCGGTGTCGGCAGCGCCCGCCTTAGCGAGTGCCGCGGCGACCTCGCCGGAGGTGATCCGCCGCCGCATCACCGCGCCCGCGGCGATGAGTTCGTCCCAGGACTTCAGGGTGAAACCGTCGGCGTCGAGGGTCGGCACGGTGACGGCGCGGCGGCCGTCCCGCGTCGCCAGCACCAGCCGTGCGGTGTCGTGGATGCCGGCCCGCATCAGCCGCGCCGTAATGGTGGCGCCGGCAACGAAGTCCGGACGCAGCATCGGCGCATCGCCGGCCAGCGGCAGCCCGGCCTCGCGCAACAGGAAGCTGTCGAGCTGGGGTTGGCGGACGGGATCGTTGTAGACGTAGGGCTCGCGATGAAACACCACCTTGGCGCCGGTGATGCGGCCGTCCGGGGTGACGCCGGCGATCACGTCATAAGGGATCGGCGCGTAGGCGGGCGCCGCGATGATGTCGAGGGTCGAGAAGATGTAGGCCGCGATCTTGCCGCCCCTGTAGGCGGCGATGGCGGGCGGCGAGCCCTCTTCCGGGCCGAGGCGCTCCGCCTCGGGATACACCGCGGCCATGACGTCGGGCGTCAACCGTTCGGAGAGCTTGCCTTTCTCCGCCCGTGCGGGGAAAGCCAGGGTGAGCGCTGCCAGCGCAAGCACGATGACAAGACGTGCGCTGTGCCTGTCGCGGGGCCGGACTTTCATGTGTGCTGCGCTTTTCCGTCGTCTCGTTCGGGTTTCGGAGTCGGCCGGGGCAGGATGGGTCGTGCCGGTGGATGAGCCCTTGCACGCAGAAGCCTAACCCAATGTCCTGCGAACCGGCAGGGAGATTCGACAGGGTGTAGCTAGCGCGTGATCTGTCGCCTGTTTGTAGCTCGTGAAGTGTCGTGTTTGTGGTGCCCGGAACAAAGAGGGCACGATGGCCACGACATCGAGGCACTAGGGTGTGCGTCGGATGCGTTTTTCGAATTTGCATGAAGGCGACAGATCACGAGCTACAAAAACACGACAAGTTCACCCGCTAACAACACGGAAAGTCGACAGGGCAATTCGCACGCGGGTTCGCGCTGAGCCAACGCTGGCCGGGAGCCGCACAAGCTATTCTCGATGCACGGGGCAGCGCTGTCATCCAGCATGGGTCACGCGCCGAGGCGTGAAAAGATACGAGCAGTCAGGCACTGAGATTTTCTGGGATTCCGGCGAAAGTCATCGCGCGGCGTGCCGGATTTCCGCAGAGCGGAGGTTATCCCGAGGTTTCGGTGCGGCGGGTTATTAAATCCGCATAAACACGATACTCCGCCAGCCGATTTTTGAGCACCGGCGCGGCTTGTGCAGTGCGGCAGCGGCCCTCAACTGAGGTTCGAAATGATGGTCTCAAAGGGATTCCAAGATGAAAACGAAACGCACAGCATTCCGTTCGGCGCTCGCGGCCGCATCGCTCGCGGCAGCGGTCGTCGTGTCCGCAAATCCGGCGTCGGCACGGCTCAACGAGGCGAGATACGCGTCACACGAATCGACGCGACCTTATCGGGCGCCGCAACACGCGGGCGCGGCGGGGATGTATGATTCGCTGTCGCAGGGTCACCAGACCTACGCGAATCCGGATCGGGATTACTTCAGCGGGGTCAACGAGCCGCCCGGCTATTGATCGCGCCGGCCGCGGGTTCGCGGCGCTCTGAGGAAGGTCGTTGGCGCCAAGGCGCTTGCGGCTTTCCCGGGCAGGCCTGATACTCGTCCTCAAACGGTGCGAAGTCTGCGCCGGCCAGGGAGGACGACATGGTGGACGACGCGATTCCGCGCCGCAATTTTTTGAAGGGCGCGGGGGCGGCCGGCGCTGTAGCGGCGACGGTGCTGAGCGGTCGCGCGGACCCCGCATCGGCGCAGGCGCCTGCTCCGACACCGGCGATATCCGCGCAGACATTGTCCCCGGCGACGGCGGCGGCGCCGGCCGCGGGTGAAGCCTACCTGACGCTGACCGCCACCGAGGCGGCCTTTCTGTCCGCCGCCTACGACACCCTCATCCCGGCCGACCGGCTGTCGCCGTCGGGCACCGCGTGCGGTCTCGTGACCTACATCGACCGTCAGCTCGCGGGCGCGTGGGGCAACGGCGCGCGGTTCTATCGCGGCGGTCCGTTCGTGGCGGGCAAACCGGAGCACGGTTACCAGCTGCCGCTCACGCCGCGAGAATTCTTCGGCGCCGGCATCAGGGCCGCCAACACCTGGACCCGCAAAACCTACGGCAAGGATTTCGATCGCCTCGCGCCGGCCGAGCGGGACGCCGCGCTCAAGGCGATGGACGCGGGCAAGGCCGAATTCCCCGACTTCAACGCGAAGTCGTTTTTCGAAGCGGTCTATCAGTCGGCGATGGAAGGTTTCTTCGCCGATCCGATCTACGGCGGCAACCGCGACAAGGCGTCGTGGCGCATGGTCGGCTATCCCGGGCTGCCGGCGAGCTACGGCGCCAAGGCCGAGCTCTATCGCGGCAAGAAACTCGACATCGAGCCGCAATCGATCGCGGACTTCAGCTGAGGGACGGAACATGGCCAAGACAATGAAAGCGGTCGATGCCGTCCTGGTCGGCGCCGGGTGGAGCAGCAGCATCATGGCGCGCGAGCTCACCAAGGCCGGCCTCAGCGTGGTGGCGCTCGAACGCGGCGCGCACCGCATGCCGGGTGAGGATTTCACGCTTCCGAGCGTGCGTGACGAACTCAAATACCGGGTGCGGCTGGAGCTGATGCTCGACACCGCGACCGAGACCATCAGCATGCGGCACGAGCCGTCGGAAAACGCGCTGCCGATGCGCCGCTGGGCCGCCTTTCCGCTTGGTGACGGCCTCGGCGGCGCCGGCACCCATTGGAACGGCGTCACCTGGCGCTTCACCCCGAGCGAGTTCGTGCTGCGGAGCCATCTCACCGGCCGCTACGGCCGCGACGCCATCCCGCAGGACATGACGATCCAGGACTGGGGCGTCACCTATGACGACCTCGAGCCTCACTACGACCATTTCGAGCGGCTGTGCGGCACCTCCGGGCGCGCCGGAAATCTGCGCGGTACCCGCGTCGAGGGCGGCAATGTGTGGGAAGGCGCGCGCGCCAGCGAATATCCCAACAAGCCGCTGATCATGTCCGAGGCCGGAGTGATCTTCACCAAGGCGACGAAGGAGCTCGGCTACCATCCGTTCCCGACGCCGGCGTCGAACTCGAGCGCGCCCTACGTCAATTCGGAAGGCCTCACCATCGGCCAGTGCGAATATTGCGGCCACTGCGAGCTGTTCGGCTGCGAGGCGAACGCCAAGGCGAGCCCCAATGTCTGCATCCTGCCGGTGCTGCTGGCAGACCCGAAATACGAGCTGCGCACCCACGCCTATGTGACGCGGCTGATCTACGACAAGGCGGCCAAGAAAGTCCGTGGCGTCGTCTATATCGACCGCAACACCGGCGAGGAGGTGGAGCAGCCGGCCGACATGGTGGTGCTTGCCGGCTATACCTTCAACAATGTCGGGCTGCTGCTCGGCGCCGGCATCGGCGAAGCCTACGATCCGATGACCGGTAAGGGCGTGGTCGGCAAGAACTACTGCTACCAGGTCAACTCCAACCTGCCGATCTTCGTCGATCAGGAGATCAACCCGTTCATCGGCACCGGCGTCACGCCGGCGGCGATCGACGACTTCCAGGGCGACAATTTCGATCACGCCGGGCTCGGCTTCTTCGGCGGCGGTTTCCTCGCGCCGACCGTGAGCGGCGGCCGCCCGATCCAGGTGCGCGCGGTGCCGCCGGGAACGCCGCGCTGGGGCTCCGAATGGAAGGAGGCGACGGCGCGCTGGTACAATCACTGGTTCCCGCTCTACTTCCACGGGTCCAACTACGCCCACCGCACCAACTATCTCGATCTCGACCCGACCTATAAGGACGCGATCGGCCGGCCGCTGGTGCGCATGACCTACAATTTCAAGCCGAACGATCACAAGATGGCGGCCTATGTCATGGGCAAGACCATGGAGATCGCGCGCGCCGCCGACGCCAAGGTCATCGGCAATCCGCAATTGCGCAAAGACTTCGACAGCAGGGTGGGCGGATCGTCCCATCACACCGGCGGCGCCATCATGGGCACCGATCCCAAGACCAGCGTGCTCAATCGCTACCTGCAGTCCTGGGACGTGAGCAACCTGTTCGTCATGGGCGGTGCAGTGTTCCCGCAGAATGCCGGCCATAACCCGACGGCGACGATCGCGGCGCTGACCTACTGGTCGGCCAAGGCGATCACCGAGCAATATCTCAAGGCGCCGGGACCGCTCGTGCAGGCGTGACGAGTTGCGGCGGTTCTGAAGGACCGCCGCTCCGACTTTTTGCTGCTACCGCCGCCGGCAGATGAAGACCCGGTGCTGGACCGGTTGCAGCGTCACCGGCGGACAAATCCAGGTGAACGCGACTTCGTCGGCGATCTCGAGGTCGCTCGCCTGCAACTCGCTGCGCCAGTCGGTCGTGCTGCGATAATTGTGCGGCGCGCCGTCCGCCTCGAAATTGATCCGCTCGTCGGCCCGGATGGCGTTGGCGTACTCGGCGGGGGTGCGCGGCGTGTCCTCGGCGAGCACGAACACCCCGCCGGGGCGGAGACTCCGCGCCACCTCGTTGAGCATCACCGCCTGCTCGGCGATTTCGACATGGTGAAGGACGAACATCGCCCAGGCGGCGTCGAAGGTCGCGTCGGCGAACGGCAGGCGCCGGCCGTCGCCGCGCATCGTCCAGCACGCAAAAGGAGCGGTCCGCCGCTTCACCCGCGGCGAGGGATCGTAGCCGGGCTCCATCAGCACGCAGGCGCGTCCCGGCGCATCGCGCGCGATCACCTCGCCGATGTGGCCGTAGCCCGAGCCGATATCGAGCATCAGGCCGCTTTTCGGGAGATGGCGCAGGATGCGGGTCCGATGGACCACATGGGCCGCGCGCAGGCGGCAGACGACGTCCATCGCCAGCCGCTCATAGACCAACTGCGCCTGACTGATCCCGAGCGTCCGGCCTTGCGCCCAGCTCAAGGCCACTTGGCTACCGGCGGCATCGACGACAGGATCGAATCCACATTGCCACCGGTCTTGAGGCCGAACACGGTGCCGCGGTCATACAGCAGGTTGAACTCGGCGTAGCGGCCGCGCCGGACGAGTTGCTCCTCGCGGTCGGCCGGCGTCCACGGCGTCGCGAAGTTCGCGCGCACCAGGGCCGGATAGATGCGGTGAAAGGCACGGCCGACGTCCTGCGTGAACGCGAATGCGGCGTCCCAGTCGGCCTCGAGGTAATCGTAGAAGATGCCGCCGACGCCGCGCATCTCGTGGCGGTGCTTGAGATAGAAATACTCGTCGCACCACGTCTTGTATTTGTCATAAGGCGCGACGGCCGGGTGGGCGTCGCAGGCCGCCTTCATGGCGGCATGGAAGGCGAGGGTGTCGGCGTCCTCCTGGGTGCGGCGGCGGTCGAGCACGGGCGTGAGGTCGGCGCCGCCGCCGAACCACGCCTTGGTGGTGACGACGAAGCGCGTGTTCATGTGCACCGCCGGCACGTTCGGGTTGGTGAGATGCGCAATGAGCGAGATGCCGGACGCCCAGAAGCGCGGATCGATTTCGGCGCCGGGGATCTGGCTGCGGAACTCGGGTGCGAATTCGCCATGCACTGTGGAAACGTGGACGCCGACCTTCTCGAACAGCCGACCTTTGAGGATCGACATGACGCCGCCGCCGCCGGGCGCGCCGCCGTGGTCGGTCCGCGTCCACGGCGTGCGCACGAAGCGCGCGGGCGCGCCGTCATGGAGCGCCGCCGGCGCGTCGGCTTCGAGCGCTTCGAAGGCGGCGCAGATGTCGTCGCGCAACGCCTCGAACCACTGTTTCGCGCGTGCCTTGCGCGCCTCGAGTTGCCCTGCGTCCATTTCATCCCTTCGCGACGGCGTTGCGCGCGCGAAATCGCGCTACCTGATCGCGCGGATATCTTAGGGGGAATTTCGGCGAGTCGCCATTGTTCGTGGCCGCCGAGGACGGCGGACGTCCTGCGGCGACGCGGCTGACCGTGTTCCGTCCCCAACGCGTGAAGGCTCCGGTCTCCCGGAGCCTTCGTTCACGTCTCGGAATTTTCCTGGCGTCGGAAGCGATGCCGAGGATCAGAACAGTTTGTAGTTGATGCCGACGCGCGCGATGTTGTCGCGCTCGGTGGCGGTGCTCGTCAGCGTGCTGTTGAAGGCCCCGTAGGCGTAGCCGATGGTCGTGCTGCGGTTGCCGAGATCGACATAAAGGTATTCGGCCTTGACGCTCCACTGCGGAGCAAAGCGCCACTCGAGACCGGCGCCGACCGTCCATCCGGTCGCTGTGCCGGTCGAGCTGGTCGCAATTCCGGACGCCGGTACGCAGGCCGGACAGGTGAACGCCGACCCGATTTTGGTTTCGCCATAGGCGAAGCCGCCGGTGGCGTAGGCGAGCAGGGCAGGGGTGTACAGCCAGCCGAGTCGCGCGCGAACGGTCCCCAGCGTGTCGAGCCCGTTGGTGAAGGTGGTGGTGGTCGGCAGGAAGGCCGTCGATCCCGGGAACGCGAACGTCGAGGTGTTGCGGTTGTTCGCCGTCCCGTCGAAGTCGGCCTCGATGCCGCCGACCCAGCTCGGTGCGAGCTGCCAGTTGTAGCCGATCTGACCGCCGCCGATGAACCCGCTGTGGCTCACGCCGACCGATCCGGGAATCCCGCCGCCACCCAGCAGGCTGCCGAGTCCGCCGGGGCCCGTGTCGGTTCCCGTGTTGGTCAGGTTGTTGTCCGACGAGCCGACCCATCCGGCATTGGCGCCGAGATAGAGGCCGGTCCAGCTCCACACCACCGGAGCTGGCGGCGGCGCCTTGTAGTAGGGCGCAGGCGCCATGTCCGCCGCCATGGCGGGAAGGTTCAAGGCGCCGAGCGCCAGGCTCGCAAGAAGAAGCTTCCTCATACTTGTCCTCCTGAATGTGGCGAGGCGAGCTCCATCAACAGCGCAAGAGGATGGTGGCAGAATGGCCGGCGCTTAGCCAAATCACGGCAACGGTTCCGATCGCGGGCCGGCTGTTGAAGGCATCTTAGGCCGCGCATCGCCGGGGTCGTCTTGCGACGACGTCGCCGGCCCGTCTAGATTTCCTCGAGATGGCGCCGCGCGCTGAGCTCCTCCAGGTCGAGCTCGTGCTCCAGCGTTTGGAGCACGCTGTCATGAATGGAGCCGGCGCGGTGGAGGCGAAGGAGCTCGGCGCGGCCGGCGCTGATCGCCGCCAGCACGACCGTGAAGTGCTCCCGCTTTTGCGGGGCCAATTCCTCCGACGCCGCGCTGAACCGCGCCGCCGCCCGGGCGCGATAGGCGTATTGCTCGACGAGGCGCGGGTGGCGAGGGATATCGCCGTCGCTCAGCGAGCGCTGTTCGACCTCGACGAGCTGGGCTGCGGCGACGCGGGCGCGGGCCTCGACCTCCGGCATCGTCTTTGTCGGGGTCAAGGTGAAGCTGCCGAGGTGCAGGACCCGAATCAACGGCGCCAGCGTGGCGCCCTGGACCAGCACGGTGACGAGGATGACGGCGAAGGTGGTGACGATGACGAAATCACGCCCCGGAAACGCCTCTGGCAGCGCGAGGGCCGCCGCGAGGCTGACGACGCCGCGCATCCCGGCCCAACTCATCACGACCGGCACCGCCAGCGGCGGGTAGGGATCGTGACGGCGCAGGGCGGGGGAGAGCGCACGCGGCACATAGGTGGCGGGAATGATCCAGAGGAAGCGAGCGAGGATGACGGCGGCGATGATTGCGGCAATCGCCGGCGCCAGACTGCCGATTGCCTCCCAGTTTCCACCCAGGCGGTGAAGTACCCCCCGCAGCGAGAGGCCGATCAGGATGAAGACGAGGGACTCCAGGACGAAGCCCACCACCTTCCAGACCGCAAACGCCTGGGTTCGCGTCGCCGCGGACAAGACGGTGTGCTGTCGCCAGCCGATCACGAGGCCGCAGGCCACGGTGGCGAGAACCCCCGACACATGCAGCGCCTCGCCGCCGATATAGGCGGCCCAAGCGACGAGGAAGCTGACGATGATGCTCAAGGTCGGGTCGCGCAGGCGCGCGAGGAGGAGTGTCATGCACCAGCCCAAGGCCGCTCCTGCGAGGATGCCGCCAAGCGCCAGAATGCCGAAGCTCGCCGCGGCCTTTCCCGCGTCGAAGGTACCGGTCAGCGCCGCGGCCACGGCGAACCGATAGAGCACGAGGCCCGAGGCGTCGTTCACCAGGCTTTCCCCTTCGAGCAGCACGGTGATGCGGGGCGGTAGCGAGAGACCTTGCAACACGGCCTTGGCCGCGACGGAATCCGGCGGGGACACGATGGCGCCCAGCGCGAAGCAGGCCGCCCACGGCAGCGAGGGCACCACCCAATGGGTGACGACGCCGACGCAGAAGGTCGTGAAGGCGACCGCACCCACAGCGAGTTGAAGGATGATTCTCAGGTTGGCGCGGAAATCGCGCCACACGGTGGCATAGGCGCTGGCCACCAGGAGCGGAGGCAAGAACAGAACCAGGGCAAGATCCGGATCAAGCTCGATGTCCGGGGCGCCGGGGAGCAGGGCCAAAGTGCCGCCGCCGAGGATGAACGCGGCGGCCGGCGGCATGCGCAGTCGGCGCGCCAGCAACTCGAGCCCGAGAATGACCGCCATCAACACCAGGACGAGTTCGAACAGAGAGACCGGGGTCACGGCGGGTCACCAATCCGGCGCGTGCGTCCCCCGTGCCGCAGGGATTGCCTGATGGCCACGAATGCGGAAAGCGTCTGCAAAGGCCGCCGCGGTCCTGAGAGGCCGCCGGGCCTTGGTGCGGCGTTCGGTTCGCACACGCGCCGGCGAGCCTCCTCTGGCGGCCGTCTACACCGAACGCCATCTGCGCGTGGTCGCGGAATAAACATCAGGCCGGGAGCGCGAGCGATTTCCGATGCTGCGCCGGGCGACCTGCCGATGCGACCGCTCGCGGTGCTGTTCGCTCTGGAATACTCCGCGGTCCTGCACGGGCTGCGCAAGTTCAGCGGGTGCGGCGAAGTCCACCGCCGGCGCGGCGCCAGAGGCTTCGAACAACGCACGCATTCGCAGGAGCCCGTCTTGGGCGCCATCTCGTTCCGTCATTTCAATCCCCCAACCCCAATCGTCTACATTCTGCCTATCGACGATAAATGCGGCCGGATTGTGCGAGCATTTTTGCGGGTCTTCGTCGGGAGTCGAAGGGGCGCAGACGTGCGCCGGGCGTGCCCGGGTCGTAAAAACCGCCCGGCCTCGCGCCAGGAGTGGATCGAAAGGTCCTGCAGACGAACCTTTCGGGCGCGTCCGGAGTGGATCAACTCCGGACGCAACGCTCCTGAGCCTGGCGGGCGTTCGCGCGGGAGCGTGGCGCAGGCCGGGTTGTTCTGCGCACGCATTCTGCGCCAACTCGGTTGCTTGCGCGGCGCTTGCTTGCCCGGCGCTTATTTGCCCTGCGCTTTCTTGGCCTTTCCTTCGGCCGTGCACGGAGTGTCGTTCGTGCAGGTATCGCCGATCACGCCCACCGCCTGGACTTCGATCTCGATCCCTGGCCGGGCGAAGTTGGTGATGGTGATCAGCGCGCTGCCGGGGTAATTTCCGTTCTTGAAGAAATCCTTGCGCATCTCAACGAACCTGTCGCCGTAGCGGGATTCCTTGATGAACACGGTCATGCTCACGACGTTGTCCAGACTGCCGCCGGCGCGTTTGAGGACCTCGTCGATCTGCGACATCACCTGCTTGACCTGCGCCTCGAAATTGTTGGCGATGTCTTTTCCCTGGTTGTCCTGGGTCGCGGTCTGGCCCGCGACCCACACCGTGACCCCGCCCGATGTGGCAACCCCCGGCGAAAACGCGCGGGACAGCTGGAACGGCGTCTTCTGCATGTACTCCGCGCTCCATACCGCTGTTGAAAACGAGACGGCGAGCGGGACGGCAAGCGACGCGGCAAGCAAAGGGGCGGCAGCACGGGTCATCCGGAGGACTCCTGAGAAAAAAGTGGGGGCTGAGGATGTCGAGTGTTCTCGATATCCGGCATCGCGTCAACGCAGGCGACGCGCCCGGCCGCCTTGCAGGTCGCCGGGCGGCAGAAATCCATTGAAGTCCCGTCGAGGAGGTCGGCAATGTGGGTCCCGCTGCTTTGCGCACTGCTGGGCGTGGTCTTGATGCTCGGCGCGGCAAGAGCGCAGGATGCGGTGTGCCCGGGCGCCTCGCTTGCGCTGGATACGTCCATCGACGACACGCCCTACGTCTCTATTCGGCTGGGAGCCCGCGAGGGCAATTTCCTGGTCGACACGGGAGCCACCGCCAGCAGCGTCGATGCCCGCGCCTTCGGGCTCGTGCCGGGCTCGAAAGTCACCATCGAGGGGTCGTCGTTTCCGACCGTGACGGCTGGCGAGTTCGCCGTCTTCGACTGGAGCCACGTGCTCGCTCCGACCGGTGGGTTGGCGGGCGTCATCGGCACCGATTTCCTGAGCCTTCGCGTGGTGGAATTCCACTACGCGGCACGCGCGCCGTTTCTCGCGGTGTCCGCCGCGCATTGCCCCACCGATCGCTTCGAAGCCGCGGGCTTCACGCCCGTTTCCCAGGAAGGATACTACACGGCGGATCCGCGGCGGCTTCCCCCAGCGAGGCCCAACATTCCGGTGATCTTCATGCGCATCGGATCGGTCGTCGCCCCGGCCCAGATCGACTCCGGTTTCAGCGAACGGGGCGGCGTGCGCGGCGTCGTGCAGATCAACGAGGCCTTGCTGCGGGACTTGCAGGACGCCGGTGTCGCGATGAACCCGGATCCGACGGTCGCGCTCGCCCTCTCCGACTGTCACGGCCGGCGGTTCGCTCCGCAGATCTGGCGCGTGCAGGAAGCCCCGCTCCAACTGACGACCCGGGAGGGCGAGACACTGTTCGCATACGGACCACCGCTGCTGGAGGTCAAATCGACATCCACCGAATGCGGCGGCATCGCGAGCAGCCCTGCGGCGATGGGTCAGATCGGTGCGGTCTATCTCGAACGCTGGGGCAGCACGGTGCTCGATCCCTTCAACGAGCGGGTTTGGGTCAGGAAGGCACGCGGCGGCTCGTAGGGGGCACCGCTATCCTCCCGATCGCAGTGCGCGCGCTCAGCCGCACATCCGCGAGCGAGGCGCTGGGTCCGCGACAGACAGTTTCCTGCGGAATCACGCTGCGCTTTCCTTGTGCACGTCCAAAGATTGAGCGTTCTCTCTGCTGCACGCATCACTATCGAGATCGTGATGGCATGTGACGCCACGCAGCGCTCGGCGCGTGCTATTTGCTGCGCCGGGAGAATGAAAATGAACGAAGAAGAATTGCTGCGGCTGCGAAAAAGCGTCGAGCGCCAATTGAATTGGGCGGCGCGCCATAATGGAGACGAGGAACTTCTGGACCTGCTGCGCTCCGAGAGCCAGCGCCTCTCTGCGATGATCGAGCGGAACGTTCGGATCGGCGGGCGGGCGGCATAGCGCGAAGAATGTCTGTTTCGGCAAGCCGCGATCCGCGGCTGTCAACGCGGTGTCAGGAAGCTGCGTCGGAAAGTTCAGGAACGCCTGGTCCAAGTCGGCGAGCAAATTTTATTCGGCGAGCAGATCGATGTCAGGCGGTTCGCGTCCCAAGCCGGTCCGCCGTTCGCTCTCACCTGTCGCCGGCGAGAATCATGGCGCGGACGCCATCCTCCTTCAACAGGTCCTCGAAATAGGCGATGGTACGCACCAGCCCCTCCTTGAGCGGGGTGCGCGGCGTCCATCCCAGCCCATGGCGGGCCTTGGCGATATCGGGCTGGCGCTGGCGCGGGTCGTCCGCCGGCAGCGGACGGCTCACGATCTTCGAACGCGACCCCGTCACGTCGATGACGATCTCGGCGAGCTCGCGGATCGAGAACTCGGCGGGATTGCCGATATTGATCGGGCCGGTGACGTCGTCGGCGCTGTTCATCAGCCGCATGAGGCCGTCGACGAGATCGTCCACATAGCAGAACGAGCGGGTCTGGGTGCCGTCGCCATAGACCGTGATGTCGCGTCCGAGCAGCGCCTGGATGATGAAATTCGACACCACGCGGCCGTCATTGGGGTGCATGCGCGGGCCGTAGGTGTTGAAGATGCGCGCCACCTTGATGCGCAGCCGGTGCTGGCGCCGATAGTCGAAGAACAGGGTCTCGGCGCAGCGCTTGCCTTCGTCGTAGCAGGACCGGGTCCCGATCGGGTTGACGTGGCCCCAATACTCCTCCGGCTGCGGGTGCACGTTCGGATCGCCGTAGACCTCCGAGGTCGAGGCCTGCAGGATTTTCGCGCGCAACCGCTTGGCGAGCCCCAGCATGTTGATCGCGCCGTGGACGCTCGTCTTGGTCGTCTGCACCGGGTCGTGCTGGTAGTGGATGGGCGAGGCGGGGCAGGCGAGATTGTAGATCTCGTCGACCTCCATGTAGAGCGGAAACGTCACGTCGTGGCGCACCAGCTCGAAGCGCTTGGCGCCGAGCAGATGCGCGATGTTGCGCTTCGCCCCGGTGAAGAAGTTGTCGACGCAGACGACGTCGCTGCCGCTCTCGAGCAGCCGCTCGCACAGGTGCGAGCCGAGAAATCCCGCACCGCCGGTTACCAGAATGCGCTTTTCGAGATGCATGGTCGTTCCGTTATGGCCGACGCGGTCGACAACTCCGCTTGGGGCCCCGCAAACGCGGGGACAGGCCCCGGGTGCCGTCGAAGGTGGGTTGCAGGCGAGGGTATGCCTGGATATCCGGTTGCCGGGCCCAAGGCAATCCAGCTGGGTTTTCCGGCTGCGCCGGTGTCGCGCTGTCAGCCTGCCGTCGCGCCGGACAGCTTGACGACCTCGCCCCATTTGGCGACTTCGGCAGCCATGTAGGCGCCGAAGTCTTCCGCCGTGAGGGGAAGCAGCGTCGTCGCGACCTCGGTGAACCGGGCTTTGATGTGCGGATCCTCGAGGGCGGCATTGATCTCGCGGTTGAGCGTCGCGATGATCTCGGCGGACGTCCCGCGCGGCACGGCGACCCCGCCGAATGCGCTCGCCTCGTAGCCGGGAACGGTCTCGGCGACCGTGGGCAAGTCCGGGAGCAGCGCGAACCGGGTCGCGGTGGTGACGCCGAGGGCGCGAACCGCGCCGGAGCGGATATGGACCAGGGAGGCGGTCGGCGTGCTGAACAGCATCTGCACCTGTCCGGCGATCAGGTCGGTCAGAGCCGGAGCCTCGCCGCGATAGGGCACGTGCACGAGATCGATCCCGGTCCGCGCCTTGAGCAGTTCGCCGGCGAGGTGAGGGGATGAACCGACGCCGAACGAGGCCATGTTGATCTTGCCGGGATGGGCTTTCGCATAGGCGATGAATTCCGCGACGGTCGCCGCCGGCACCGCGGGGTGCACCTCCAGCACCAGCGGCGTGCTGTAGAGGCCCGCCACCGGGGAGACATCGCTGAGGATGTTGAACGGCAACGTCTTATAAAGCGTCGCGTTGATGGCGTTGGTCGACGACACGGTGATCAGCGTATAGCCGTCCGCCGGAGAATTGATCCCCGCTTGCAGCGCGATATTGGTTCCGGCGCCGGGCTTGTTCTCGACCAGAAACGCAGTCCCGAGGCGCTCAGAAAGCCGCTGGGCCATGACCCGCACGACGATGTCGGTGACGCCGCCGGGAGGAAATCCGACGATCCAGCGGACCGGTCGGTTGGGATAGTCGGACGCCGCGGCCGATCGGCCGAGATGAGGAAGCGCCGCTGCGATCACGGACGACCGCAGAACCTGACGACGAGAAACGATCACGGCCTTCTTTCCAGTGCAAAAAATTTGGTCCTGCCGACCCTTCAAAGCACGGACATCTGGGCAGGAGGTAACGGGCGCCGGGAGATATATGGAGCCGAAGGCTCGAACAATGAAGTCCCGCCTGCCGGAGGTGGCGGGATGCCGCAGGCTTCCGAAAGCGGCCTTTGGCGGACCCGCCGCCCGACCGCGCGATTGCGCCCGGTCACCGCGCCTTGATGCCTGGGCAGATGGGCATCATTACGCTCACGAACCGGGTGTAAAGTCCGCTGGCTCAGCTCTTCATCGCGAGCGCTCGCGAAATCGCCCGGCAGCTCTCGAAGAGAACGCCTTAGAGACGCGATGTGGGAACTCGGCCCGGTTTGCATCGGGGTCGGATCGTCCGAGCTATCCCCGCCCCGGCACGTCGCGGTCCCATGGCGGTTCGGGCGACAATCGCGCCACGAGATAGTCGATGAACGCCCGCACCTTTGCGGCCGGGTGACGATCGGGCAGGTAGACCGCATAGATGCCGGCAAACTCGATGGTCGGAGCATCGAGGACGAGGGGGATCAGGGTGCCGGCGCGCAGGTCGTCGGCGACAACGAAGGTCGGCTGGTAGATCAGTCCCTGGCCCGCCACTGCGGCCGCGCGCAAGGCGTCGCCATTGTTGGCCCGAAGGTTTCCCGAGACGTCGACGGCGATGTCGCCCTTGGTGCCGAACGACCAGCGGTCGGCGCCCGCAAGACGCGAGAGTGTGTAGCCGAGGCAATTGTGCCGGGCCAATTCCGCGATCGTCCGCGGCCGCCCGCGCGCGGTGAGATAGGACGGCGCGGCGCACACGATGGTCCGGCACGGCGCAATGCGGCGCGCGATCAGACTCGAATCACCGAGGCTGCCGATGCGAATGGCGAGGTCCCAGCCCTCCTCGGCAAGATCGATCAGGCGGTCGTTGAGGCCGAGATCGACCTGCACCAGCGGATGATGGTGGGCGAACTCCGCAAGCAGCGGCGCGAGCCGTCGCGCGCCGAAGGAGACCGGCGCGTTCACCCGCAGGACCCCGCGCGGCTCGAAACGATCCGCAGCGATCGCACTCTCGGCAGCTTCGAGCTCCGCCAGCAGGCGGGTGGATGATTCGAGATAATTGCGGCCGGCCTCGGTGATCGACAACGAGCGGGTGGTGCGGTGGAAGAGCTTCACGCCCAGCCGCGCTTCGAGGGCGGCAATGTGCTTCGTGATCATGGTCTGAGACAGCCCCATGGCGCGGCCGGCGGCCGAAAGGCTCCCCAGCGCGGCGACTTTCGTGAAGACTTCCAAGCTTTTGAGGCGATCGAGCATGCAGTCTCACACCAGGAGAGTGATATATATTTCACAATGAAGCTATTATCACACTCTACGGAATGATCGAGACTGGCATCTCCCGACATCGGAGACATCCATGATCGATAGCCGAACCGCTCCATATGCCGCCCTTCTCCTGCGCCTGACGCTGGGCGGACTTTTCCTCGCCCATGCCGGCCTGAAGCTCTTCGTCTTCACGCCGGCCGGCACCGCGAAGTTCTTTGCCAGCGTCGGCATGCCCCCGGCGCTCGCCTATGTCACCATCGCGGCCGAGGTCGCCGGCGGGATCGCGTTGATACTCGGGGTGTGGAGCCGCGCGGTCGCGCTGGCGCTCACGCCGATCCTGCTGGGCGCGATCTTCACCGTTCACGGTGCGGCCGGCTTCTTCTTCACCAATGCCAATGGCGGCTGGGAATTCCCGGCGCTGTGGATCGTGGCGCTGGTGGTGCAGGCGATGCTCGGGGACGGCGCCTATGCGCTGGCCGGCACGTGGGGCCGGAGCCCGGAAGCGAGGCTCGCCAACGCGCACTGACAACGCTTGTGCCATCATCGACCTGCGAGGTAATGCAATGAGCCAGCCCAACATCGCCCAGAAATCGCCGTACATGACCGACGTCGAAGCCGGCAAGACCTACTATTGGTGCGCGTGCGGTCACAGCAAGACGCAGCCGCTGTGCGACGGTTCGCACAAGGGAACGGACTTCGCGCCGCTGGCGTACACTGCGGGCCGCACCGGACAGGTCGCGCTGTGCGGATGCAAGTACACCAAGGGGCAGCCGCTTTGCGACGGCAGCCACAAGGCGCTCTAGGGTAGCGCCCGGCCGTCCGGAAGCCGGGAGACGGCGCGAGGGAGATGATCACATGACGATGCCGAGCCTGTTTCTCTCGCACGGAGCGCCGACTCTTCCGCTCATGGAATCGCCGGCGCGTGATTTCCTGGCACGGGCCGGCGAGATGCTGCCGCGTCCGAAAGCGATCGTGGTGGTGTCGGCCCATTGGGAAACCGCGGTGCCGACGGTGAGCTCGGTCGCGCTCAACGAGACGATCCACGATTTCTACGGATTTCCGCGACCGCTCTACGAAATGCGCTATCCGGCTCCCGGCGCGCCGGCCGTCGCGGCCCGGATCGCAGACCTTCTTCGGGCCGACGGCATCGCCTGCGACACGGACCATCGTCGCGGCCTCGATCACGGCGCCTGGGTTCCTTTGCTGCTGATGTACCCGAAGGCAGACATTCCCGTTCTTCAGCTTTCGATACAGACGGACCTTGGTCCCGCCCATCACCTTCGTCTCGGACGCGCTTTGGCGCCGCTGCGGGACGACGGCGTGCTGATCATCGCCAGCGGCAGCTTCACGCACAACCTGTCGGAATTCCGCGGCCGCGCGCCCGACGATCCGGCGCCGGACTGGGTCAACCAATTTGCCGACTGGTTCGATGCCGCGCTCGCCGGGCAGCGCACCGATGATCTCCTGGACTACCGGCGAAAGGCGCCGTTCGCCACCAGGAACCATCCGAGCGAGGAGCATCTCATCCCGCTCTACGTCGCACTGGGAGCCGCCGGTCCGCACGCCGAGGTCCAGCGGCTCCATGCGAGCGCCACCTACGGCATCCTGCGGATGGACGTGTATGCGTTCCGTGCGCGAAGCGAGCGCCCGCTTGTTGCGGCCGAGGTGAATTCTTCGTCCAGAGCCGAGGTTTCCTGAGCGGCATGCGGGGCGCGTGGCTGCCTAGCTGATGGTGGCGACGGCGCGCATGGCGTAAAGGCACCGGCGTCTCAGGTCCCGCGGTCCGCTGCAATTCCACAGCAGCATCTTGAGGCCGCTGGTGGTCATGTTGTACGCCGGTTGCATCGATCCGTCTTCGTCGCGATAGTAGACCAGCCTGAACCACTCGGCAGGCATGTTCGGTTCGCCTGCCGTCGCGTGGGCATCCTTCATGAGTTCTTCGTGGGGCCAGCCGACGGCCTCGCTGATCTCCAGCGTGCTGACGAGACGGGTGGGAAGCCTGATGACGGTCATTCGCGGCGCTCTGCTGGTCGATCGTTCGATGGCCGATGTGCTTGGCGGCCCCAGCTCCACCCATATCGCTGCACCCTTGCGCTTCCCTCGCGAGAACCGTTTGCTTTTTAGACGTTCGGAAAAGCATGTTTGCACCGACGGCGAAGCCCGGCCGCGCCGCCGCGCGGCGGCCCGGCATGCCGATGGCGCCGATGCGCGCAAGCACGGCCTTTCTGGTGCGGACGGTGGAGCGGCTGCGTGCAATCGCGGTGAATAAATCTTAGTGGTAAATGCATTCCCCGATGCCGATGCCGGCGCGATCAACATGTCACGTGAGGCCACATGGACCTGAAGCTCAAAGGCAAACGAGCCCTCATCACCGGCGCCTCGCGCGGCATCGGCCGGGCGGTCGCGGACGCATTGGGGGCAGAAGGCTGCGACCTCGTGTTGACGTCGCGCACCGCTGCCGACCTCGACGCCGCGAAGGCTGAGATCGAGAAGCGGGACCAGGTGTCGGTCCGCACCGTTGCGGCCGATCTGTCCGCCGGCGCAACCGTCGCGCAGCTCGCCGGCGCGTTTCCGGCCATCGATATTCTCGTCAACAACGCGGGCGCCATTCCCGGTGGTCGGCTGACCGAGGTCGACGAGGCGCGCTGGCGAGCGGCATGGGATCTGAAGGTGTACGGCACCATCAACATGACGCGCGCCTTCTACGCGCTGATGAAGGCGCGGGGCGGCGGCGTGATCATCAACGTGATCGGCAATGCCGCACGCACCCGCGATCCGGAATACATCTGCGGCGTCACCGCCAATGCCGGGCTCACGGCCTTCACTCAGTCGCTGGGCAGCACCAGCCTGCGCGACGGCATCCGTGTCAACGCGGTCAGTCCCGGGCCGACCGCGACGAGCCGGCTGGTCGGGCTCGCCGGCAAAAAGGCCCAGGAACGCTTCGGCGATCCCGAGCGCTGGCCGGAGCTGTTTGCGTCCATGCCGGGCGGCCGGGTCGGCGAGCCCGAAGAAATCGCCTCCATGGTGGCATTCCTCGCCTCACCGAAATCGAGCTTCACCAGCGGCGCCGTGGTCACGCTCGATGCCGGCGTGTCGTCGCGCGGCGGCTCGTTCTGACTGCAGGGGATTTCGTTTCGCGGAAAGCCGGGTGGAAAATGAAAGGAGGCGCACGAGGGGATCAAGACGATCCCGAGGTTCTGGTCGCCACCCGGGAGGCGACCTCAAATCGATATGCACAGGGATGCGGCAGCGGTCCGCGGCGCCTTCGAGGCTTGAGCCGCCGCGGCACCCGGTAAGCGTTATCGCGTCGATGCGGTCATTGCCGCGACGGCCGCGTAGCCGGCCTGCGCCGCTTCGTCCGGGGAGGCATAGCTCGCGGTGTCGCTGCGAAACGTCTGCGGTTCGCCCGCGACGGTGAAGATCTGGAAGCCATACCGGCCCTTGCGAGCCCGGATGGCGACCCTGAATTCCAGATTTCGCGCTTCCATCGTCCCCCTCCGAAAGCGGTCCACGGGGTGTGGAAGCTAGCCAAACGCCCGGCGTAAAGATATTTCGAAAGTGTAACGGCGCGGGGCCTCCGCGCCGAATGCTTTCCACCTGTTGCAAACGGGCGACGCTTATTGTCCAAACCAAGGCGGCCATTCGGCGGCCGCCCTGCGCGAATGTGTCATCCCCTCACAATCAGCCGTCCGCTGACGACGTTTCGCTCACAACGCGTCGTCCGCTCACGACGTGTCGTCCGCTCACGACGTCGTGTGGGAGGCGGCTTCCGACTCCTCGGATTTTGCAGCCGCTGCGGGGGTTCGCGTTTTGCGTGGCGCCTTGGGAGGAGCCGCCGCCTTGCGGGATTTCGCCACCTTGGGCGCGGCGGCTTTCCGCGTCTTCGCGGCGGGTTTCGCCTTGCCTGCCGGCGCACCGTCGATTAGGAAGTCCTCGAGCTTGTGGCCGCCCTTGAGCGCGGCGGTGAGCCAGCGCGGCCGCAGGCCGCGGCCGGCCCACGTCTCGCCCGGATTTTCCGGATTGCGGTATTTCGGAAGAACGGCGCCGCCCCGCCTGCCGCCCGCGCTGCCGCGTCCCGGCGCGTCGCCGAGGCGCGAAAGCTTTTCAAGCTCGGCCTCGATGACCCGACGCGCTTCGGCGACCTTTGCCTGCAGAGTGGCATCCACCTTTTCGCGAAGCGTCGTAAGACGGCCAACGCTCATCGATTTCAAATTCATTTCATAGCTCCTCCGTAGCCGCCACGGCGACTGCGCGGCTCACCACGGTCGCGGGATATTAGAAGATCGTTTTCGGCACGCAAGGAAACCGGGAGCGGTCGGCACATAATTCCTGTTTGCGCGCACCACGCGGCGACGCTTTACCGCGGGTGCTTGCCGAACCACGTCCAGGCGTGGCGGATCTGGTCCTCGAGATCGGGAAACTTCGGTGTCCATCCGAGCAGCCGGCGCGCCTTGCCGGAATCGCTGACGAGGACCGGCGGATCTCCCGGCCGCCGCGCGCACATCTCGGCAGGCACCGGCAGGCCGGTGACTTTCTCCGCCGCCTTGACGACTTCGGCGACGGAAAAGCCGCGCCCATTGCCGAGATTGAAGGCCTCGCTCGGCTTGCCGGCGGCGAGCCATTCGATCGCCGCCACATGCGCCTGCGCGAGATCGCTCACATGCACGTAGTCGCGAACGCAGGTGCCGTCGGGCGTCGGATAATCGTTGCCGAACAGCTTGACATGCGGCCGCCGCCCCATCGCGGCAAACAGCACCAGCGGAATGAGGTGGGTTTCCGGATCGTGGGATTCGCCGATCTCGCCGTCGGGATCGGCGCCGGCTGCGTTGAAATAGCGCAGCGCCACGTGACGCATCCCGTGGGCCGTCTCGGCATCCTTGAGCAGCCGCTCGACCACCAGCTTGGTGTAGCCGTAGGGGTTGACCGGCTGCTGCGCGCTCTCCTCCGTCAGCGGCAGCCGCGCCGGGACCCCGTAGGTGGCGCAGGTGCTGGAGAACACGAAGTGGCCGCAGCCATGGGCCGCACAGGTCGCGACCAGCTTCGCCGTCCCGCCGATGTTGTTGTCGTAGTATTTCGCCGGTGCGGTGACGGATTCGCCGACATAGGCATAGGCGGCGAAATGCATGACCGCCCACGGACGCCGCGCGGCGAAGACGCGCGCGAGGTCGTGCTCGTTGCGCAAATCGCCGCGCTCGAGCGGCCCCCATTTGACCGCCGATTCGTGACCGTATTCGAGATTGTCGAACGCGACCGGAAGATAGCCCGCCCGCGCCAGCGCCTTGCAGGCGTGGCTGCCGACGAATCCCGCACCGCCGGTCACCAGAATCGTCCTCATGTCGCATCCCGCCGGTTGACGTTGCGCCCGAGCCTCACCGGTACGCCAGAGCCTATTGTCGGGAACCGGGCCGCGATGCAAGCTCAGAAAGGGGCGCGGACGCCTCCCGCAATTGCCCGCAACGGGGAAACGCGGGGTGGTGCGGCCGGCGCATTGGCAACGCCCGGCGGATAAATTATACCAGCCGCACATGCCCGAGCCGCTCTCCCCAAAAATCCTCCACCTGGGCCAGTCGGACCGTGTGGGCGGCGCCAACCGCGCGACCTATCGTCTTCATCAGGCGCTGTGCGAAGCGGGGGCTCGCTCGCGCTTCCTGGCGGCGCAGAAGTCGCAGGACGACCCGACCGTCATCGCTGCGGTGCGCGGGCCAGCGGCGAAGCTCGGCGCCCAGGTCGCCGATTTTCTCAACTCGCGCGTTCCCTTCCTCTATGCGGGCGGCCGCGGCGGCAATTTCAGCCCGGTGCGGCTCGCCTATGGCCGGCTCGCTCCCGCGCTGCTCGCCGACACCGACCTCGTCGTCCTGCACTGGATCGCCGGCGCTTTTCTCAAGCCGTCGCAGCTCGCCCGCATCGGCAAGCCGCTGGTGTGGCAGCTGTGGGATCTCTGGCCGTTCACCGGCGGCTGCCATTATCCCGGCGCCTGCGAAAAGTTCGAGGTCGCCTGCGGCGCATGTCCGGCGCTGGGCAGCCGCAGCGGTTTCGATCTCGCCGCGCTCGATTTCGCGGCGCGGCGGCGCGGCTACCGCGACCTCGACCTGACGATCGTCGCGCCCAGCCGCTGGATCGGGGACATGGCGCGGCGGTCCGCCCTGTTCGGATCGCGCCGCATCGAGCACATTGAGAGCGGCGTCGACCTCGCCGTTTTTCGTCCGCGCGACAAGAAGCTGGCGCGCGACATTCTGGGGTTGCCGCAGGACAAGAGCATCGTCTTGTTCGGAGCGTTCTCGGCCCAATCGGACCGCCGCAAAGGCTATCACCTGCTGCCGGAGGCGCTGGCGCAAATCGCCGGCTCCGGTGCGGCCGACAGGCCGGACGACCCCCGTGCGACCGGCATCGTGCTCGCTGTGTTCGGTGGCTCGCGTCACCCGGCGGGCGAAGCCGTGCTGCCGCTGCCGACCCTTCATCTCGGGCGGTTCGATGACGACGTGGCGCTGGCGCTGATCTACGCGGCGGCCGACGTCCTCGTCGCGCCCTATCTCGAGGACAATCTGCCGTTCGTCATTCTCGAGGCGCTCGCCTGCGGCACCCCCGTCGTCGCCTTCGCCGCCGGCGGCATTCCCGACGCCGTCGACCACCAGGTCAACGGTTACCTGGCGCCGAACGGGGACGCCGCGGAGCTCGGCCGGGGCATCGCCTGGGTGCTCGCCCCCGAGCGCCATGATGCGCTTCGCAGGGCGGCCCGCGCGACCGCCGAGACCCGGTTCGACATACGCGACTGCGCCCGCCGCTATCGCGCGCTCGCGGCCGAGCTCGCTGCCGCGCCACGCCGGAGGTGATCCACGCGACGATGCCTCACCTGGTCCGCTCGGACGGTCCCGGCGGGTGCCGGCGGGAGAGGGCGGCAGCGCCCCGCGATTGCGTCGGTGGGGAAGGTGGGCTAGGCATCACGGCGGGTGAGCGGGAGCATGTTCGCGGAAGACTGCCCTGGTTTCGGGCGAGATGATGCTCCCGATCGAAGTCTTGCCCGGGTGGCGTGCTCCGCCTCGGTCACGCTCTGTTCGCCGGGTGAAGGCTTCGTAATGTGGGGCATAGGCCGCGAGGCCGGCCGAGGTGGGCGGGTCTACTGGCGGATGGCACCAGGCGAATAATGCTGTTCAACTCGCAGCTCTTCCTCCTCGTCTTCCTGCCGGTCGCGCTCCTGCTGCAGTGGATCGTCGCCGATCACTGGCGGTGGTGGATCGCAAACCTGTTGTGCCTGTCGGCGATCTTCTATTCCTATTGGAACCCACCGCTGCTGCTGCTCCTCGTCGGTTCGATCCTCATCAATTGGGGGCTGGCGCAGCAGTTCGGCCGCACCCGCAACACATGGTGGCTGACCGCGGGGATCGTCGCGGATCTCGCGATCCTCGGCACCTTCAAGTATCTCGATTTCTTCCTCGGCAGCTTCGCGTCGGTTGCGGGCTTCGCCTACCGGCCGCTCGCACTCGCGCTGCCGCTCGGCATCAGCTTTTTCTCGTTCCAGCAGATCGGCTACATGGTCGATCTGCGGCGCGGCGTGGCCAAGCCGCATCCGCTGGTGCGCTATGCGCTCTACGTATCGTTCTTTCCGCACCTGATCGCGGGTCCGCTGCTGCGCCACAGCGAGTTCTTCGCTTCGCTCGACCGGCGCCGCCCGCGCGAGGAGAGCACCAGGCTCTACGGCCAGGGGCTCGCGCTCATGGTGTTCGGCCTGATGAAGAAGGTGCTGGTCGCCGACAATCTCGGCTTCGTGGTCAACCAGCTCTACGGGCATGCCGCGACGGGCCCGCTGTCGTTCGCCGAGGGCTGGCTCGCCGGCCTCGGATTCGCCCTGCAGATCTACTTCGACTTCTCCGGCTATTCCGACATCGCCATCGGCCTCGGCCTGCTGTTCGGGATCGTGATCCCCGACAACTTCGACGCCCCCTATCGCGCCACCTGCGTGATCGATTTCTGGCGGCGCTGGCACATGACGCTGTCGCGCATGCTGCGCGACTATCTCTACATCTCGCTCGGCGGCAGCCGCCACGGCCTGTCGCGCCAGATGGCGGCGCTGCTCATCACCATGCTGCTCGGCGGCTTGTGGCACGGCGCGGGATGGACCTTCGTGGTCTGGGGCGGGCTGCATGGGCTCGCCCTCGCGGGCAATCATCTGTGGCGGCGCGCCGGCCTCGCGATGCCGGTGGCGCTCGCCTGGCTCATCACCTTCCTGTTCGTGATGGCCGCCTTCGTGATCTTCCGCGCCGAGACGCTGTCGAGCGCGGCCCACGTGCTCGCTGCGATGGCCGGCGCCGATGGATTTTCCTGGCGGATGCGGCTCGTCGAGTCGGGCTGGCGGCCGCCGCTGTTCGGCTCGATCTTCAACGAGGCCCTGATGTGGCTCGCGGTCGCCATGGCGTTCGCGCTCATCGGCCCGACCAGCCAGGTCGTCGTGCGGACCCGCCTCAAGCCGCGCTGGTGGATCGCGGTCGCGCTCGCCGTCGTCCTGAGCTACCTCATCGTCGAACTGGGCGGGGAGGGAGGGGCGGAATTTGTCTACTTCCAGTTCTGAGCCCGGCGAAGAGACCTCGGCATGGCGCCGCTTCATCGCGACCCTGCTCGCGGTCACCGCCGCCATCATTCTCGCCGCGTTCGCCTTCGTCGCGCTCGTCGATCCCTACGACAACCTCGCTTTTTCGCCGGCGTGGAAGCGCTACCGCGTCACCACCAACGAGCGCTATGCGTTCCCGGGCATGATCCGACACGGCCGGTTCGACGGCGCGGTGTTCGGTACCTCCACCATGATGCTGCTCGAGCCGCAGGAGCTCGATGCGCGGCTTGGCGGACGCTTTGCCAATTTTGCGATGTCGTTCGGCACCGCCTGGGAACAGACCCAGATGATGAAGTTCTTCGCAGCCCATCTGCGCGAGCCGGCACGCACGGTCGTAGTGGGGATGGACATGGACTGGTGCTCGACCACCGTCCCGATGGCGAAGCTCACGCCGCACCCGTTCCCGCCGTGGGAGTATGACGAGAACCCGTGGAACGATTACACGCACCTGCTCAATACCCGAGCGCTGCTGCATGCCGTGCGCGAGGCGGCAACGCTCATCCGTCTCGTGCCGCCCGCGTTTCAGGATGACGGCTACTATCGGTTCACGCCGGACGACGACCGCTATGATCCCGAGCGCGCCCGCCAGGGGCTCTATGCGGGCACCACGGTGAAGCCGCCGCTCGATCCCGACGCCCAGCCGCCGCCGGTCGGCCCGCGCCCCGCGGACTGGACGTTTCCCGACCTCGGGCTGCTCGAGCAGGGGCTCGATGCGTTTCCTGCGCAGACGCGAAAGGTCCTGGTGTTCGTGCCGCTTCACATCGCCCAACTGCTCGATCCCGCGCAGTGGGCCCAGTTCACCCATTGCAAGGCTGCGGTCGTGGCCCTCGCCAAGGCGCGGCCCAACACGACGGTGATTGATTTCATGCGACCGAGCGTGCTCACCCGCAACGACGAGGCCTATTGGGACTCGGTGCATTACCGCGTCAGCCATGCAAGCGAGATCATCGCGGGGATCGTAAGCGCCGTCGAGGACGGCCGCGACGCCGGACCGCTGTTCGACGTGTTGTGGCGGGGGACTGCATTCGTCGCACCGCGCGCGCTTCAAAAGTGAACGTCAACTCAATGTCTTGAAGGCTCGTTGCGGTGGTCCGGCTTGACGGTCGCGGCGTGAAAATCGTAGGGGTGGCGGGCGCTGGGCGAGCCGAAGCGTGAGAACGCAGCTCCTCGGGTGGTCGCATGTCCGTCGGCTGATGAGCCTCGGTGCGGACGGGTCGGACGCGAGACCCGAATTGCATTGATGAGCGCGCACGGTCCAACCAGTCGGTGCATGTGGACGCGACGATCGCAGCGAGGCAAGAGCAGCGTCGAGTAGCGGGGGGCCGGGATGCGGATCGTCGTTCTCACTGGAGCGGAGCTGCGACACTCCTTTGTCCGGAAGGCGATCGCGCTTTCCTCCGGCGTCACAGTGGCTCGCAGCTACTGTGAGGGTACCGAGAAAAATATCTGGCGTCTCGTCGAGGCGGCCGGCGATGATGCCGATACCTTGCGGTCCCGCCATCTCTCGGCCCGTGACCAGTCGGAGCGGGATTTCTTCGCAACGTTCGTCGCTCTTGCTCCCGATCGCAGTGCGCCCGTCTTCCTTGCAAAGGGTGAGATCAATGATCCTCGTCACGCCGAAGATATCGGAGGCGTTAACCCGGATCTGCTCGCGTGCTACGGCAGTTCGCTGATCAGGGATCCATTGCTGTCTCGCTTCGAGGGACGATTTCTCAACGTCCACCTCGGGCTTTCTCCCTATTACCGGGGAGCAGGTACGAATTTCTGGCCACTGGTGCATGGCAGGCCGGAATTTGTCGGGGCGACGTTCATGCACATCGATGCGGGAATCGATACCGGAAAAATCATTCATCAGATCCGTGCCAGGGTTTTTCCCGGTGATACGGCCCATCAGATCGGCAATCAACTCATCGTCGATATGGCGTTCGTATATGCCGACATCATCGCAAAATTCGCGACTTTGCCCGACATGCCGCAGCTCGATGAGCCTACTGAGGTCAATGTCTTTCGCCAGAAGGATTTCACCGAGAAATCAGCGGAGCAGCTCAACCGGCAGTTCGCCAATTCGCTGGTCGGTCGCTACCTTGCCGAAGCCGAGCAGCGTCATCTTCGCGTGCCAATCATCGAGAATCCTGCCGTCCTGTCGGCCGCGCAACTTCGTGGTGAGCGAGAATGAAGGCCATCATGTACCATTATGTGCGGCCCGACAGCGGCGGCATGCCGTTTTTTCGGTACCTGAGCCTGGATGACTTTCGCAGGCAGCTCGATCATTTCGCGTCGACGGTGGGCTTCGTCTCCAAGGAGGACTTTCTTCGCTCTCTTGCCGGCGGAACCCCGCAATCCGGCGGCGCGATCCTGACTTTCGACGACGGGCTCGCTGACCACGCAGACCATGTCCTGCCCGAGCTTTCCCGACGGGGACTCTGGGGCTTGTTTTATGTCTCCACCGGGCATTACGCCACGGGCCGCATGCTCGACGTTCATCGCATCCATGTTCTGCTCGGTTACCACGGCGGCGCCAAGATAATGGATGCGCTCAAGGAGCTCGTCGGCCGCACCATGCTGAAGGCGGAGGACGTCGAAGCCTTCAAGGAAATCACCTACCGTCAGCAGACGAACGACGACGCCACCCTGGCCGTCAAACGGGTATTGAACTTTTTTATTTCATATGACTGGCGTTCGATCGTGATGGACAAGCTGATGGTCCGTTTCTTCGGCGATGGTGAGAAGGAGCTCGTTGGAAGGCATTATCTAACTCTCGATCAAGTGCGTGAGCTTCATCGCGCCGGAATGATGGTCGGTAGTCACAGCGAGACACATCCGGTCTTCAGCAAACTTGAAGAATCCGCTCAGCGCGCGGAAATCGCGAACTCGTTTGACTTCCTCGAACAGGTTACAGGCGGCCTAGCCCCGAGGTCGTATTGCCACCCGTATGGCGGATTTCATTCCTTCAACGACGCCACCGAGCGCATCCTGGCACAGCAGGGCAGCGTGTTCGCTTTCAACGTCGAGCCGCGCGACATCTCCGAGAACGATCTGACTCGCCGGCCCCAAGCCTTGCCCCGCTGGGACTGCAATCAGTTCCCTCACGGCCAAGCCCGAACTCGGCAACTCGTAGTCCGTGGTTCAACCTTTACCCGGCGAAGCGCATGGCTTTCACGGGATGTGGAGATTGATCGGACAAGGGAAGCTACCGCCGCGAACAAACGAACGTCGCCCCCTCTGTCGGGCCGTCATTGTTTCGACAGCCAAATCGGGCTCGCAGAAAAGAAGCGTAATTTCAACGCTCTAACGGAAGTTGTCGGGCCCGCGCAGGGCTTGACGTTCACGCCATGAACGGTGTAGGGACTGTTCCGAGACGAACGGCCGTGGGGGCAAATGGCGAGCACCGCGCAGGACCAGGACAACCAGCAGATCATGCTGGGCTTGTTGCAGTCGGTCGAGCGCGACGGTGGACAGTCGCAGCGGCGGCTGGCGGCCGAACTCGGCATCGCGCTGGGCCTCGTCAACGCCTATCTCAAGCGCTGCATCAAGAAGGGGCTGGTCAAGGTCAGCGAGGCGCCGGCACGCCGCTACGCCTATTACCTGACGCCTCATGGTTTTGCCGAGAAATCGCGGCTGACGGTCGAGTATCTCGGCATCTCGTTTTCGTTTTTCCGCCAGGCCCGCGCCGAATGCGCGGAGATCTTCGCGGTGATCCGCAACCGCGGCTTCGGCCGCGTGGTGGTCGCCGGCGTCTCCGATCTCGCCGAGATCGCGCGTCTCTGCGCGCTCGACAGCAACGTCGAGATCGTCGCCGTGGTCGATGCCGGTGCGACCACCTCGACCTTCGTCGGCGTTCCCGTGGTGGCTTCCTTCGACGACATCGAGTCCGCGTTCGACGCCGTGGTGGTCACGGATCTCGGCGCTCCGCAGGCGATGTTCGATGCCGCCGCGGCGCTGGTCGGGCCGGATCGGGTGCTGGCGCCAAAACTCCTCGGCGTCCGTGCGCAGCCCAGCCACGAGGTGATCGCATGACGGCGCGCTGGTATGTCGTGCAGACGCAGCCGCATGCGGAGGCCAAGGCGATGGCGCACCTCGGTCGCCAAGGCTTCGGCACCTATCTGCCGCGCTATCTCAAGCGCCGCCGCCACGCCCGCAAGACCGAAAACGTCGCGGCGCCGCTGTTCCCGCGCTATCTCTTCGTCGCCGTCGACATGGAGACGCAGCGCTGGCGTTCCATTCAATCGACCTTCGGCGTCTCACGCCTCGTGTGCAATGGCGACGAGCCGGCGCCGGTGCCTCCGGCCGTGCTGACCGCATTGCAGGAGCGCGAAGACGCGGCGGGCTTCGTCACGCTCGAGCAGCGTCCCCAGTTCGCGCCCGGCGAAAAGGTGCGGGTCGTCGATGGAATTTTTGCGGAATCCCTCGGTTTGTTCGAAGGCATGGCCGATCGGGAGCGCGTCGCGATCCTGCTCGATCTGCTGGGCCGTAAAGTGCGGATCTTGTTGGATGAGGGCGCGATCACGGCCGCCTGATCCGGTCCGTTGATGGCGCTGCGCTTAAGTTGCGTTTGGGTGACGCCGATTCACCCGAACTGCGGTAGCTTAAAAGGCTTTCGCCGCACACGGGGTGTGCGGAGCCGTTCCTGACGAAAAATCTGCGACGTTGGACTTTGCGACGTCGGACTTTGCAACGTCGGTTTGCCGACACCTTCAAGCCGCCTCATGCGCCACCATTACCCGGAACGGACGAATGCTCGGAAACGTGTTGCGCAACCTTCGCCGCTCGCCGCCCCGCGATGGCGTTTCGGACGTCTGAATCCCCCTCCGCGATGATCATTCCCGACGGCTACCCCGACCGTAACGTCTGCGTCATTGGGCTCGGCTATGTCGGCCTGACGCTGGCGGCCACGATGGCCAACATCGGATTCAACGTCTGTGGCGTGGAGATCCGCGAGCAGGTCGCCAAGCAACTCCGCGAGGGGCGCCCGCATTTCCACGAGCCGGGCCTCGGCGATCTGCTCGAGCGGGTCACCGAGAACGGATGCCTCGACGTTCACACCTCCATTCCCGCCGATTGCAGGGCCAGCGTCTACATCATCACGGTGGGCACGCCGCTCGGTGCGAACGGACGCTCCCGCTTCGACATGATCGAGCATGCCGCCAAGGAAGTTGCGGAAGCGATGCAGCCGGGCGCGCTTGTGATCATGCGTTCGACGATGATGCTCGGCACCACGCGCAAGGTCGTGCTGCCGATCCTGGATCGGCGCGGCTTGTCCTACGACGTCGCATTCTGCCCCGAGCGCACTCTGGAAGGCGTTGCGCTCAAGGAGCTGCGCTGGCTTCCTCAGATCGTGGGCGGTGGCGACCTGCAGGCCTGCGTGCGCGCCTCGCAATTGTTTCAATTCATCACGCCGACCACGCTGCGCGTCCACGACCTCGAAACCGCGGAAATGATCAAGCTCGTCGATAACGCACAGCGGGACGTGCACTTCGCGTTCTCCAACGAGGTGGCGCGGATGTGCGACGTCTTCGGCATCAGCGCGCTGGACGTGATCACGGCCGGTAAGGTCGGATATCCGCGGACCAATCTCGCGCTCCCCGGGCCGGTCGGCGGTCCTTGCCTCGAGAAGGACCCCTACATCCTCGCCGAAGGCCTGGAGCCGTTCGGCGTCACGCCCGAGATCACGCTCGCGGCGCGGCGGCTCAATGAGCGCCAGCCGGAGGAAGCGGCCGCCGCCGTCGAGCAGGCGGCTGCCAGGATGCCGGAGTTTCCGAAGCGGCCGGTGATTACGGTCCTCGGGCTCGCTTTCAAAGGTCGCCCGGCTACCGACGACCTGCGTGGCACCATGGCGCGCCCGATCGTGGCCGCGCTCCGGCGACGCTTCGATGCCGTCGAATGGCGCGGCTACGATGCGGTGGTGCCGGCCGAAGCGTTCGGCGAATTCGGCCTGTCGCCCTGTGCGACGCTCGAGGAGGCGGTGCAGGACGCCAATCTCGTCGTCATCACCAACAATCACCCGGTGTTTGCATCGATGCCGCTCGATTCGTTGTCCTCGCGGCTCGCCGAACCGGCCTTGATCTACGATTTCTGGAACCATTTCGAACCGCGCAACCTGCGGCTCGCCCCCGGACGTTTCTACATGCCCTTGGGACACCACGGCTGTGTGCTCGGGCCGGCGGTGCCGACATGAGCGCGCGCAAGTATCTCGTGACCGGCGGCAGCGGTTTTCTCGGTGCCGCCCTGGTGACGCGGCTGGTGCGGGACGGCGCCCAGGTGCGCGTGCTCGACAATCACTGGAGAGGTCATCCGCGCCGGCTCGCCGAGGTGGCCGGTGACATCGAGATGGTGACGGGGGACATCCGCGATCCCGAAGCGACTGCGCGGGCCTGTGCGGGCGTCGATTGCGTCGCCCATCTGAGCGCGATCAACGGCACCCGGTATTTCTACGAGGAGCCGGAGCTCGTCATCGACGTCGCCATCCGTGGGACGCTCAACGTCATCGATGCCTGCCGCAAGCACGGCGTCACCGAGCTGGTCCTCGCATCGAGCTCGGAGGCCTATCAGTCGCCGCAGCTCATTCCGACGCCGGAGAATGTGCCCCTCGTGGTGCCCGACATTCTCAATCCGCGCTATTCCTATGGCGGCTCGAAGCTCGCGATGGAGTTGATCGCGTTCAATTACGGACGAACCGGCTTCGATCGCGTGGTGGTGTTTCGCCCTCACAATGTCTACGGCTGCGACATGGGGTTCGAGCATGTCATTCCGGAGCTGACGGTGCGCGCTGCGGCGGCGGTCGAGGCCGACGCGGGCACCGGTCCCGTTCGATTTCCCATCAAAGGCGACGGGCGCCAGACCCGGGCCTTCATCCATGTCGACGATTTCACCGACGGTCTCGTCCGCGTGGTCGAGAACGGTCGGCATCTCAACGTGTATCACATCGGCAATCCCGACGAGGTGAGCGTCGACGCACTGGCGAGCCTGATCTTCAAGGAGTTCGGTCGCCAGCCGGCATTCTTGTTCGAGCCGGCACCGGCCGGCGAGACCCGCCGCCGCTGTCCCGACATCGGCAAGCTTCGTGGGCTCGGCTTCGCACCCAAAATCCCGTTGGCGCAAGGATTGCCGGGCGTGGTCCGGTGGTATCGCGAAAATCGCGAGCTGGCCGGCGCCGAGCGTCAGAGAGGCTAGAGATGTCGACTTCCCTGTCCCAGTCTCGCGCGATTCTGGAATGCCAGATTTGTGCTTCGCCGAAGATGCGCTCGCTGCTGTTTCTCGGTTACGTGCCGCCAGTCAACACCATGCCGCCGGTCGGCGAGCGGGCCGCCGAGCAGGTGACGTTTCCCCTGGAGATGTTTCGCTGCGAAGACTGCGGCCTCGCGCAGATCGGCCTCGAGGTTTCGCCGGAGGTGCTGTTTCCCTATTCCTACCCCTATCTCAGCGGCACCACGAAAATCCTCCGCGAGAATTTCGCCGACCTTTATCGCGAAGCAGCGCAGAAGCTCGCACTGGATCCCGGCGACTTCATCGTCGACATCGGCTCCAATGACGGATCCCTTCTGATCAACTTCAAGGAGGCCGGGCATCGCGTACTCGGCATCGACCCCTCCCGGGCCGCCGAGGTCGCCCGCAAGCGCGGCGTCGAAACCATGGTCGATTATTTCGGTTCCGCGGTGGCGCGCCGGGTGAAGGCGCAGCAGGGGCCGGCCAAGGTCGTGACGGCAGCCAACGTGTTCGCCCACATCGGGGATGTGCATGGGGTGACGGCGGGCATCTGCGAGCTCTTGGCGGACGACGGCGTCTTCATCTCGGAGTCGCACTACCTGCTCGATCTCATCGACACGCTGCAGTACGACACGATCTATCATGAGCATCTGCGCTACTATGCGCTCGGCTCGCTCGAAGGCCTGCTCAAGCGCCACGGTCTCGAGGTGTTTCACGTCAAACGGATTCCGACCCATGGTGGGTCGATTCGCGTTTACGCCGCGCGCGTCGGTTCGCGGCCGATCGATCCGTCGGTGGCCGCCGTGCGCGCCCAGGAGCGCGACGCCGGCATCGACGACGGCTCGGCTATGGTCGCTTTTCGCGAGCGGGTGGCGCAATCGAAGCTCGCGCTCTATGCCCTGATCGCGAAATTGAGGAAGCCAGGCACCCGCATCTACGGCATCGGGGCGCCGTCCCGCGCCTCGACCCTCATCAACTATGTCGGCCTCGACAACAACATCATCGACGCGGTGATGGAGGTGTCGGGCTCGCACAAGCTCAACAAATACGTGCCGGGAACGCTGATCCCCGTTCTCGATGAGGCGCGCCTGTTCACCGATCAGCCGGAATACGCCCTGTTGCTGTCGTGGCACATCGCCGACGAGCTCGTCGCGATCCTGCGGAAGAAGGGTTACAAGGGAGCCTTCATCGTGCCGCTTCCGGAGCCGCGGGTCATTTCATGAGCCGGGAACGGGTGGTCGTCCTCTCTTCGATGGTGCCGACCTTCTCCCATCTCGGGAGCATCGTGCTCGGAAACCTGATCGAGCAAATGGCGATCCAAGGCGCGGATGTACGATTCGCGTCGGTCGGTACCGGTGGACTTCTGGAATCCGACGACGCGGCCGAGAAGCGGCTCGCCGACGTCGGGGCGCTTCGGGTGGGCGGGGCAACCCCCATCCTCGATGATGTCGATTTGCCGATAAATATGATCCCCCGGGTCGCACGCTACGTCCGCGAAACCGTGGATCCCCGGCTTACCGGCGATGCCCCGCGATTTCGTGATCCGGAGGCTGAGGTCGAGCGTCTGCTGGCGGCCGGTGCGTCATCCGTTCTGCTGTTTTGGGACACCTACTACGAACGCCTCGTTCCCGCGCTCAGCGGGGCCGGGCTGCGCATATACGGGTATCTTGCGCGACCGCCGATGGCGGCGGCGCAGACCCACGCGAGCGACAAGTTGCGGGGAATGAAGCGCGCGCTGACCGAGGCTCGACTGGGCGCCCGGGAGCGCCGACACATCTCGCGTCTGCGTGCCCTTTCAGGCGCACGCAACATCTGCGCGCTCGACACGGCGTGGTATGATCGCCACGGCGTCGACTGCAGCTATTTGCCGAATACTTGGCCCGATGCCTATGGGGACGATTGGCGGTCGCAGCGGCGTGCGGCCGAAGAGCGCCGGCAGGGCGTTCATATTCTCGGCAATATCGGCGTTCTCAGCTCGACCGGAAACCATTACGGAATGAGCTTCCTCGCCGATCGCGTCCTACCGTTTCTCAAGCAGGAGCTCACGACGAGCGAGTGGACGATCAATATTTGCGGGCGTTTCGAATTCCCTCCGGAACTCGATCGATTGCGCCGCGAGCCCAATGTGGCGATCCGCGGTTTCGTCCCCGATATCGATGAAGAAATGTTGGGAAACCGTATCTTCCTGCTGTTGAACAATGCCGGACCGTACACCGGCGGCTATACGAGGGTGATGTTCGCATTTTCTTCGGGCTCGTGCCTCATCGCGCATAGCGGGCTCGCCGAATCGATGCCCGAACTTGTTCATGATGAAAATTGCCTGATGGCGGAGTCCCCGAAGGATATCGCGGGTCTCATCGCCGCGGCGGCGACCGACGCGAGCCTGCGCGCACGCATCGGAGCGGCGGGACGCGAGACCTATCTTTCGAGCTACCAGCCGAAGGTCGTGGCGCGTGGTCTGCTTGCCATGATGTCTTGAAGGCCGCCGGCAAAACTTCAATCCCCGCGCCCCCGGCCGGGAGCCTTATCCTAGGACGGCAGATGACCACAAAGCGCTCCTGTATTCTCCTGCTGCGGGACGGTCACTATCTGAATCAGAGCGCGGGGCTGATTTGCCGCGCCGGCTTGCGGGTTCTCGCCGCCGTCGAATCGCGCGATGTCGATGAAGCCGCTCTCGCGCGGCTAAATCCCGACGTGGTGGTGAGTTTTCTCAACGAGTACATTCTGCGCGGGCCGTTGTTGCAGATGAAGGGCATCAATTTCCATCCGGCTCCGCCCAATTATCCCGGACGAGGCGGCGCCTCGCTCGCTCTTTTCGACGGCGAGAAACAATATGGCGCGACCGCGCATATGATTGCAGCGGCCGTGGATGCCGGAGCCATCGTCGCGGTCCGGCGTTTTCCGATCGAAACGTCGGACGGCTGCGACGCCGTCTATGCGCGAGCGGAGGTCGCCGCGCTCGAACTGCTGATCCAGTTCGTCGATCGATACGGGAAAACAGGTGAAATCGGGCGGGACGATGCCGAGACTTGGTCTCGCAAACCGACCACGAAACGGCAATTCCAAGAATGGCTCGCCGCGGATCCGACCGACGGCCCGACCTTCATCCGCAAGATCAGAGCGGCACGCCATCCCCGCTATCCGGGTCCATTCGTCGATCTCCACGGATTTCGCTTTGCCTACCATTCCGAGCTGAAATCTTAGCGCGGGTGACGATGGTCGGCTTCCATTCTTCAACGCCGCGATCCTATCGCCTTCGCGGGGCGATATTTTCGCCTATCTCGGCAAATTCAAATGTCCGTGCCTGAAACGATTGTTTGGTTCAGACCAGAGATGACGGGCGGCGAGCTGCCGCGCCTGGCGGGCGTGCTGGAGCGCAACTTCCTCAATGATGGCCCGCTGACCCGCGAGCTCGAGGAGCGGGTCGCCCAGCGTGTCGGCACCCGCCACGCCGTCGCGGTCACCAGCGGAACGGCCGCCATATCGCTGGCGCTGATGGCGAACGGCATCGGCCCGGGCGACGAGGTCATCGTTCCCGACCTGACTTTCATCGCGACCGCCAATGCCGCCCGCATGGCAGGCGCCACCGTGGTGCTGGCGGACGTCGAGCCGGCCCGGTTCACGCTCGCGCTCGCGGCGGTCGAGCGCGCGCTTACCCCGCGGACCCGCGCCATCGTCACCGTCGACGTCAACGGACGGGGTGCCGACTATCGCGTGCTCGAGCCGTTCTGCCGCAAGCGCGGCCTGGTGCTGGTTTGCGATGCTGCCGAGGCGCTGGGGTCGGTCTATGCCGGACGTCCGCTCGGCGGGTTCGGCGACGCCGGGTGCTTTTCGTTCTCGGCCAACAAGACGGTGACCAGCGGGCAGGGCGGCGTGGTGGTGACCAACCATACCGCCACCTATAACCGGCTGCTCGAGCTCAAGGATCAGGGGCGTCCGAAACGCGGCAGCGGCGGCGACGATCTCCATCCGACCATGGGGTTCAACTTCAAGTTCACCGACCTGCAGGCCGCGGTGGCGCTGGCACAGCTCGACATCGCCGACCAGCGGCTTGCGCAGGCGCGGCAGCGTGACGCCTGGTATTGCGCCGCGCTCGACGGACTGCCGGGCGTGGAAGTGCCGGACTTCACCTCGGAGCCCGGAGAGGTCCGCCAGTGGACCGACGTTCTGCTCGACGATCGCGATGGCGTACGCGGCGTGCTGGAGCAGCGCGGGATCGGCGTGCGCGCCTTCTGGTTTCCGATTCACAGCCAGGCCCCGTATCTCTCCGACGATGACGGCTTCACCAATGCCTGCAGCATTTCGCGGCGCGGCCTGTGGCTGCCCTCGAACTTCTCGATCACCGAGGACGACGTCGCCCAGGTCGCCGCGGCGATCCGCATCGCCGTCGGGAATGCCTGAACGATGGCGCTCGCCTTGACGACGTCCGCGCGACGCGCCGGTCCCGGACTGCCGCCTCAGCTCAAGCGCCTCGAGGCCGAGGCGATCGGGATCATGCGCGAGGTCGCCGCCGAGTTTCGTCGGCCGGTGATGCTCTATTCCATCGGCAAGGACTCCGGCGTGATGCTCCACATCGCGCTCAAGGCGTTCTATCCGGCAAAACCGCCGTTTCCGCTGCTCCATGTCGATACGCGGTGGAAGTTCCGCGAAATGATCGCGTTCCGCGACGCGATCGCGCGCGACTGCGGGCTCGATCTGCTGGTCCATGTCAACCCGGAGGGTGTCGCCCGCGACATCAACCCGATCGTGTCGGGATCGGCGCTGCACACCCAGGTCATGAAGACCGAAGCGCTCAAGCAGGCGCTCGACCTTCACGGCTTCGATGCGGCGCTCGGCGGGGCGCGCCGTGACGAGGAGAAGAGCCGCGCTAAGGAGCGCATCTTTTCATTCCGCAGCGCCAATCACGTCTGGGACCCGCGCAACCAGCGCCCGGAGCTGTGGCGGCTGTTCAACACCAAGATCCATGCCGGCGAATCGGTGCGGGTGTTTCCCCTGTCCAACTGGACCGAGCTCGATGTCTGGCACTACATCCAGCTCGAAGGCATCGACGTGGTGCCGTTGTATTTCGCGGCCGAGCGGCCGGTGGTGGAACGTGACGGCGCGCTGATCATGCGCGATGACGAGCGCCTGCCCCTCGCTCCCGGTGAACAACCGGAGATGCGTCGCATCCGTTTCCGCACGCTCGGATGCTACCCGTTGACGGGGGCGGTGGAATCCGACGCGGCGAACGTCGCCGACATCATCCGCGAATTGCGTGCTTCGCGCGTGTCGGAGCGGCAGGGGCGGGTCATCGATGCCGATCAGTCCGCTTCGATGGAACGGAAGAAACGGGAAGGCTATTTTTGATGTCGGGGCATGCCGCCGCCCAGGCCGAAGTTGCCGCCGAAGTCGCGGCCGACGCCGCCGGGCGTCGCCTGCTGCGGGTATTGACCTGCGGGTCCGTGGACAACGGCAAGTCGACGCTGATCGGTCGCCTGCTGCACGAATGCGGCGCCATCTTCGAGGACCAGCTGTCGGCGCTCGAAAACGACTCGCGGCGCTACGGCACCACCGGCGAGAGCATCGATTTCGCCCTGCTGCTCGACGGCCTCGAGGCGGAGCGCGAGCAGGGCATTACCATCGACGTCGCCTACCGGTATTTTGCGACGGATCGATGCTCCTTCATCATCGCCGACACGCCGGGGCACGAGCAGTACACCCGCAACATGGCGACCGGCGCGTCCAACTCGGATGCCGCCGTCATTCTCATCGACGCCCGCAAGGGGGTGTCGATGCAGACCCGGCGTCATGCGGTGATCTGCTCGCTGCTCGGAATCCGCCATGTCGTGCTGGCGATCAACAAGATGGATCTCGTCGACCATTCGCAGGAGGTGTTCGACGGCATCGCCGGCGACTTCCGCGCCTTTGCCGCGCGGCTGTCGTTCGGATCGGTCGTTCCGATCCCGATTTCCGCCCGGTTCGGCGACAACGTGGTGGTGCGCGGCACCAACATGGCTTGGTACGATGGTCCCTCGCTGCTGCGCAGCCTCGAGGCGATCGAGGCGGAGGCTGCGCTCGCGGAGCTGCCGTTCCGGTTTCCGATCCAGTGGGTCAATCGTCCCGATCAGGAATTCCGCGGGTTCGCCGGCACCGTCGCCTCCGGCCGCATCCGCCCCGGCGATCCGGTCCGCGTCGCGCGCAACGGCGCCGCCAGCCGGGTCGCGCGAATCGTCACCGCCGCCGGTGACCTCGACGCAGCCGGTGCCGGCGACGCCGTCACCGTGACGCTCGCGGACGATCTCGACATCGCGCGCGGCGATCTCCTGGCGGCGCCGGACCACCGCCCGGAAGTTGCCGATCAGTTCGCCGCGCACGTCATCTGGATGAGCGCGGAGCCGTTGCTGCCCGGCCGCTCCTACCTGATGCGGATCGGTACCCAGTGGGTGCCGGCGACGGTGTCCTCGATCAAGCACAAGGTGGACATCAACCATCTCGAGCCGCTGGCCGCGCGAACGCTCACGGCGAACGAGATCGGCCTGTGCAATCTCGCCACCGCGATCCCGGTCGCCTTCGATGCCTACGACGACAATCGCGAGACCGGCGCTTTCATCATCGTCGACCGCTATACCAACGAGACGGTCGGCGCCGGCATGATCGCGTTCGCGCTGCGCCGCGCGACCAACATCCATCCGGAACATCTCGCCATCGAAAAGGAGGCGCGGGCGCGCCTCAAGCACCAGCGGCCCTGCATCGTCTGGTTCACCGGCCTCTCCGCTTCCGGAAAGTCGACCATCGCCAAGCGGGTCGAGGCGCAATTGCACGCCGCGGGCCATCACACCTACATGCTCGACGGCGATAACGTGCGTCACGGGCTCAATCACGATCTCGGCTTCACCGATGCCGACCGCGTCGAGAACATCCGCCGCGTCGGCGAGGTGGCAAAGCTGTTCGTCGATGCCGGGCTGATCGTGCTGTGTGCGTTCATCTCGCCGTTCCGCGCCGAACGGCAGATGGTGCGGGATCTGGTCTCCCGCGATGAATTCATCGAAGTCTTCGTCGATACCCCGATCGAGGAATGCCGCCGCCGCGATCCCAAGGGTCTCTACGCCAAGGCCGACCGCGGTGGCCTCAAGAATTTCACCGGCGTCGACTCGCCCTACGAGCCGCCGGAGGCGGCCGAACTCGTTCTGCGTACGCATTTGGGCGAGGCTGAGCAATTGGCGGAAGTCGTGGTGGAGCATTTGCGCAAGACCGGCTCGCTCGGTTGATGCGCGTCCGATCGAACGTGAACCGAACCGATGCCCGTGTCTGACAAATTCACCCGCAACCTCGCGATTGCCCCGCGTCTGGTCGCCGCGCTGTTTCGCAGCGTCATGGATGACGACCGCCGGCGCGAGCTTTCGCGGCGGCTGCTCGAGTTCTATCAGTATGAGCAGTTTCTCTCGGCGGTGGCGACGCCGCGCGGCGCGGTCTTTGCGCGACAGGCCGATCTCGTCGCGTTTCCGCTTCTGGTGACCACCAACCAGGGGCTTTACTTGGTCGAGCGGGGGACTTGGCGCTGCCTGCTGCCGTTCGCGTGCTTCGGCATTGCCCGGCATAATGACCGGTTGTTTCTGGGCGCATCCGCTGGCATCCACTCTTTTGTTCTGTCAGCCAGGATCACGGGGGCCGACAGCATCGATGCGCTGCGCGAGGTGCGTATCCTTGCGCGCTATGAGACCCGCTACCACAACGAGCGAATTCACCAGATTGCGTACGACGCTGGCACGAACGTCGTCCACGGCGCGAATTGTCGCCGCAACAGCATCCTTGCAGTGGATGCGGATGGGCGGGGCATCCTCGACGAGAAGTACCTCTTCGTCGACGGCACCGGATTTGCGATCACGACCGACCAGAATCACGTCAACTCGGTCACCATGAATGGCGACATCGTGCTGTTTACCGCCCACAGCGCGGGTAAGGGCGGAGCGCTCGGATTCATCGCCAATGAAACGGTCCGAGCGTATCAATATCCGGCGCGCGGCCTCCACGACATCGTCATCCACGACGACGGCATCATGTTCACCGACAGCTTTCGCGACCGGGAAGCCGCCGAGCGGCCCGAGGCGAGCGGCGCGATCCGCTATCGCGGCCAGGAGCATCTCTCGCAGGCCGTCGAGGCTGGCGTCCAGAAGCTGGTGCTGCGCGGGCTTGCAATGAAGGGCAGGACCCTCGTGGTCGGCGTCAGCGCCTATGCGCGACGAGAATCACGGCTTACCGAATCGGGCGGCGGGATCATCGCGTTTCGGGACGGTGCCGTGCTGGGCCACATCGAAGGGCCGTTTGCCCAGATCTACGATCTGCTGCCCGCCGACGGCCATCGGACCGATCTTCCCGGGCCGGCACGCTCCGTCGCGGAACTCGATGCCCTGTTCCGGCGCGATGTCGGGCCGCTGCTGTATGAGGGGCCTGTGCTCCGCAGCCCGAAGCCTTTGCATTGAGCCGCCGGCGTTGTCTTTGCGTGATGGGCACCACGCTGCGATGAGGCCACCGCGGGGATCAGGACCACGGGGGTGACGGGCATTCCGCAGGCAAAGGCCGTTCGAGGCGTCATGCCGAGAGGCAATTACGGTTCCATCGATGCCATTCGCTTCCTCAGCGCCTTCGCGGTGCTGTTGCACCACGCGGTGGGCCGGCCCGGTTTCCTGCTCAACGGCGGGTGGACCTGGGCGGCCGACATCGCCGGGTCACTGTGGTTCGGCCGCTCCGCGGTCATGGTGTTCTTCCTCATCTCGGGGTTCTGCGTCCACGGTCCCAATCTGCGCAGCGGACACTTTGACGTCGGGCGATTCCTCACGCGCCGCTATGTGCGGCTCCTGATCCCGTTCGCCGTCATTCTCGTGATCGCTTCGGCGGTGGGAGTTAGCTACCATCCCTATCACGGATGGATCACGTGGAGCTTGATCTGTGAATTCGCCTATTACACGTCCTATCCGGTGCTCCGCGGTCTCTGGCAACGATTCGGCTGGCCGCTGACGATCCTCGTGAGCTATGTCGCGGGATACGCGATGCTCGCCGTGTGGTGGATCGTGGCGGACCGAGAAAACACCGCGGTGATGATCGCGACGGACGTACTGTCGTGTCTTCCGGTCTGGCTGCTCGGCTGTTGGCTGGTGGAGGCGGTGTCGGCGGGGCGCAAGGCCGTGTTCGATCACCTCGCGGCGGCACGCTGCCTGATCGTGCTGGCAAGCCTGACCCTCGGTCTCCTCCATTATCGCGGCATCATCGACTTGGAATATACCGGGCCCATCTTCGGAGCCGTGGCGCTGCCATGGCTGTGGGTGGAAATCGCCCATGACCGGGATTACCCCGTGGTGACGAGCTGGGGGCAGTGGAGCTATTCGCTCTATCTGGTTCATCCTGCCGTCTTCTTCGGGTCCCGACCGTTGCTGGTTTCGTTGCACGTCCCCGGCGCCCTGTTGACACCGCTCGGCATCCTCATCACGCTCGTCTGCGCCTACCTGTTCTATCTCGTGGTGGAGCGCCCGAGCCATCGTTTGGCGCGTGCCCTTTCGGCACGCCGCCCCTCCGCCGGTGCGGACCGCGCTCCGGCCTCCCCGATCGCCGAGGCGGCGGCTGCGGCCAATCCCGTCCGGTTCGAATAGGCCGTATCTCAGAAACCGTCTTGGCCCGGTCCGTGAACGACGACGAACCGCCGATGCCGGCGCGCGAGGTGCGCCGCCGGTTCCTGCTGTTCTTCCTGCCCGGCGTACTTCAGCTTGCGCTGTCGTTTCTCACTCTGCCGCTCACCACCCTGGTGCTGGGGCCTGCGGACTTCGCCACCTTCAGCCTCGTCGTGTCGATGTCGGCGCTGGCGATGAGCCTGTCGCAGATGGGAAGCGCCTACCTGCTCACCCACCGTTTCCGCGGTGCGACGCGGCAGGGACGATGCACGCTGGTGACGACCATGACGGTGCTGGTGTTCGTCTCCAGTCTCGTCTTCGCCGCCGTCTTCGTTTCGGCATTCCTCTTTCTCCGTCATTCCTGGAGCGTGCTGGCCGGAATCACGCTCGCAATGATCCTGATGGTGGCGATCGAGAGCGTCGGCGCGAGCCTTTATGCGCTCGCGCTCGGAATCTCGAAGCTCGGCACTTCGGCCGGCTTCTATGCGGCGATCTCGGTGTGCAAAAGCGTCGTGGCGGTGGGCGCGACGCTCGTTGCGCTCTTCGTGTTCGACCTGAAAGGCGTGTCGCTGTTCGTCGGACATGTCTGCGGCGGCGTGGTCGCGCTGGTCGGCTCGCTCGCCATGATGTCGCCCTTCCTCACCGGGCGGGTCGACCGGGAGGTCCTCAAGGAGGCGCTCCGCCTCGGTGGCTGGAGCACCGTCTCTCTGCTCTTCCTGCAGGCCCGCCAGACCATCGAGCGCACCCTGCTGTCGCGCTATCTCGGGCTCTACGATCTCGGGATCTACACCCACGCCCAGCAGTATCAATCGTTCGCCATGCTCGGCACCCAACCGATCCAAAGCGCGGTGACGCCGGTCTTCCTGGACGAGGCGAGAGAGAAAGACGGGCGCTTCGCCCGCACCGGGCGGATCTCCAACGTGCTGTTCCTCGGAGTTACCGTGCTGGGGGTCGGCGCGGCCCTGTTCGGGCGCACCGTCATCGGGCTCATGACCCACGGCAAGTTCGATGCGGCGGGACCCTATGTGGCATTGCTCATCGGGGTCGTTCTGTTGCAGCTCAGCGGCCGGCCGCAATTCACCGCGCTGATCGGGAACGGAAGAGGACGTTACCTGTCGCTGTGCAATATCGTCGCCGTGATCGGGGCGGTGGCGACGCTCGCTTTGCTGATCGAATTGATCGGCCTGTTCAGCGCGGTGTGTGCGAGCTACGCGCAGTTCCTGATTTTTCGACTTGCCACCGGGCTCGATCCGTTCTCCACCGCGCGGCTGCCATTTCAAGACCAGGGGGTCATCGCCGGCCTCGCCGCGATCGCGATCACGGTGGCCGGCGTCGAGCACTTCGAGCCGGGCCTGGTCACCCGGGCGGGCCTCTTCCTGATATTTCTCGCGCTTGCGGGAACGGTCGCCCGGCCGACGGTGACGGACGTGCTGCTGCAGATTCGTGACCATTTCCGCCGCCGCGGAGATCGGGTGAGGGCACCCCTGCCGGCCGCCGCGGTGCGCCCCGGGGTGAATGCACCCGGTGTGCCGTCGTGAACGCTGCTTCCCCTTCTCGAGCCCCCGTTAGCCATGCCCTCCAGCGCACCTGACTTCGCTGTCGTCATTCCGACGCTCAACGCCGCCGCCCACCTGCCGACGGCGCTCAAGAGCCTCGCGGCGCAGGACGCGAACTACGAGGCGGTGCTCGTCGACGGCGGCTCGCGCGACGACACCGTCGCGATCGCCCGCGCGGCGGGCGTGCGGGTGATCGCGGCGCCCGGCACCTCGATCTACGAAGCCCACAACCGCGGTTTTGCGGAAACCCGCGCGGCGGCGATCGTGCTGCTCAATGCCGATGACGAATTGCTGCCCGGCGCGCTCGCCGGCTGGCGGGATGCGCTGGCGCACGCACCCGAAGCCGGGATGGCGCGCGGATGGGCGACCTTCACCGAGATCGATCGCGACGGCATCGCGCGTTCGGTCCCTGGCGCCGACGCCCGCGCCGCGGTGCCGCTCGACACCGATCTGCTGTTGCGCGGCCCCTGTGCGATCAACAGCCTGTGTGTGCGCCGCTCCGTCCTCCACGGCATCGGCGCCTTCGACACCGCCTACCGTCTGGCCGCCGACCGCGAATGGATGCTACGCGCCTGGATCGCCGCGGTGCCGCTCGTCGAAATCGAACAGCCGGTCTACCGCTACCTGATGCACGACGGTTCCAGCACGATCGACCGCGCGCGCCGGAATTTCGCGGTGGTCCGCCGCGAGAACATCGCGATCGCCGAGCGCTACATGACCGGCGAGCCGGCGCTGCACGCCTCCCCGGAGACGGTGCGCGCCGTCCAGCAGTGGCACGCCGCCGAGACGACGATGCTCGCCTCCCACCAGCTGCGCTCCGGCGACTGGGGCGGCGTCATCGCGACGTCGCGGCAGTCCTTCCGCTCCGCCCCGCTGTGGCCCTTGCGCGGCGCGCAGGAAGTCGCAGCCTGGCTGTGGAAGAAGGCCTCCTAGGCTTCCACAGAGCGCCGGGGCGAACCCTCCATGTGCGGCATCGCCGCGGTCATTTCCCTCGCCGGCAACAGCGTTCCGCCGGCGCTTTGCGCCCGCATCGATGCGGCGCTCGCGCATCGCGGGCCGGATGCCAGCGGGCTCGCGACCTATCGGCGCGACGGCACGCCCGCGCCCGCCGATGCGGCCGAGGTGGCGCTACTCCACCGCCGGCTCTCGATCATCGATCTCGATCCGCGCGCCAATCAGCCGATGGATTCGGCGGATGGCCGCTATGTGCTGATCTTCAACGGCGAGATCTACAACTACGTCGAGTTGCGCGAGGCGCTCCGACGCGACGGCCACGTCTTCCGCACGGCCTCGGACAGCGAAGTGCTCATCGCCGCCTATGCGAGCTGGGGCGACAAGGCGCTCACCCGCTTCACCGGCATGTATGCGTTCGCGCTGCTCGACCGCCGGAATCGGGAAATCTTCCTCGCGCGCGATCCGTTCGGGATCAAGCCGCTGTTTTGGGCGCGGGGCAGCGGTCATCTGGCGGTCGCCTCGGAGATCGGCCCGTTGCTCGACGTTCCCGGGGTCGGCCGTGATCTCGATCTCGCGCGCACCTGCCTGTTCCTGTCGGTCGGCCAGACCGACGAGGGCGAGCGCACCATGTTCGCCAACGTGCGAAGCCTGCCCGCCGGAACCTTCGCCCGCATCTCCCTCGATGCGCCGTCGGTGGCGGCGGTGCCGTTCTGGCGGCCCACCATCGCGGTGCGCGATCGTAGCCCGCAGGTGGCGGCCCGCGAGGTGCGTGACGCGCTGGTGCGCTCGGTCGAACTCCATTTGCGCAGCGACGTGCCGACCGGCATCTCGCTGTCGGGCGGCATCAATTCCTCCGCGATCATCGCTTGCGCGCGCGCGGTCGGTGGACCTACGGCGGATCTGCGGACGTTCAGCTTCACGGCCACCGGCTCCGAGGTCGACGAAACCCCCTATATCGAGATGGCCGCGAAGGCGGCGGGCGCGGCGCGATACAGCGTGCGGGTCTCGCCCGAGGAAATCGTCTCCGACATCGATCGCCTGATCGCCGTGCAGGGCGAGCCGTTCGGCAGCCTCTCCATGTACGCGCAACACCGCGTCATGGGGCTCGCCCGCGACCATGGCATCAAGGTCATCCTGGACGGGCAGGGGGCCGACGAGCTGTTTGCCGGATACCGTCCCTATCTCGCCCGCCGCCTCAGTGAGCTCCTGGCTTCGTTTCGACTGCCCGAGGCGGTCCGTTTCATGCGCGCCATGGCGCGGCTGCCCGGCACCGGCGCGCGGCTCGTCGCCCAGGCGCTCGAGCCCGCGGTCTCGCCGGAGCTGCGTGGTCTTGCGCGGCGCCTCGTCGGGCGGCCGCTGCTGCCGCCGTGGATCGACGGGGCGTGGTTTGCCGACAAGAACACGTTCGCGACCGGGCGCGGCTTGCGGGCCGGCCCGCATTTCTTCCACGACGCGCTGGTCCAGAGCCTGACCGAGACCGTGCTGCCGGCTCTGCTGCGCTATGGCGATCGCAACTCCATGGCGTTTTCCATCGAGTCACGGGTGCCGTTCCTGACGCCCGATCTCGCCGATCTCGCTTATTCGCTGCCGGCGGAGCGTCTAGTGAACGGCGCCGCGGTATCCAAGGCGGTGCTGCGCGATGCCATGCGCGGCCTCGTTCCCGACGCGATCCTCGACCGCCGCGACAAGATCGCCTTCTCGACACCTGACCGGATGTGGGGCGAGGCGCTGCGTCCGTTCTTCGTGCGCACGCTGAACTCGGATGTCGCGCGCGCATTGCCATGGCTGCGGGCCGATGCCGCGTTGGCGGCGTATGACCGGCGCGCCGCGCAATCCGCCGGGTTCGGCTTCGATTTGTGGCGGACCGTGAACGTCATTCGCTGGATCGAGCGGTTCGATGTCCGATTCGCCTGAGCGCCGGCTCGCCTACTTTGCCCTCGATGTCCCCCATAAGGGACAGGCGAGCCACATCCACATCAGCGAAATCATCAACAACCTGCGCAAGCTCGGCTGGCATATCGACCTTTATGCGCCGGAGCCCGCCGCCGCCGGACGCGCCCGGCCGGTGCCCGCGCGTCTGCTGGAATATGCCCGTGTGATGGCGCGGATCATTCCGCGGCTGTCGCAGTACGACGCGCTCTACGTGCGGGCGCATCTGCTGGCGTGGCCGGTGACGTTTGCCGCTCGCCTGCAGAACCGCGTCATCGCGCAGGAGATCAACGGCATCGAGCTCGACGTGATCGTGAGCCATCCCTGGCTCGCGCCGTTGCGCCCGTTCGTGCGCTGGCTCTACCGCTCGCAATACCGCGTCTCCGACCGACTGTTTCCCGTCACGGACGGGTTGGCGCAATGGCTGCGCAGCGGCGGCTCGCCCGACCGCATCACCGTGGTCGCGAACGGCGCCAATGTCGACCTGTTCCGTCCGCTCGCGTACAGCGGACCACCGTTCGCGGTGTTCTTCGGGGGGCTCACGGCATGGCACGGCGTCGACCTCATGCTCGACGCGGTGCGCCATCCGAACTGGCCCGCGGGAGTGGAACTCGTGGTGATCGGGGCCGGCGCGCAGGAGCATCTGGTGAAGGCGGCCGCCGCATCCGGCCTGCCGGTGCGCTGGCTCGGCTATCGGCCCCACGAGCAGATCCCCGAACTCGTGGCCGGCGCCATTGCGGGTCTGATCCCCATCACCAATCCGCGCGGGCGCTCGTCGACCGGAATTTCGCCGCTCAAGCTCTATGAGACGCTCGCCTGCGGCATCCCCGCGGTGGTCACCGATCTGCCGGGGCAGGCCGAGGTGGTACTGGCCGGCGACTGCGGCATCGTCATCCCCTGCGATGATGCCGGCGCGCTCGCCGGCGCCGTGGCGCGCCTTGCCGCCGATCCTGCCGCCGCCCGGGAACTGGGCCGCCGCGGAGCGGCGTTCGTGCGGCGCGAGCACTCGTGGGCGGCCCGTGCCGCAGCGATCGACCGGGTCCTGCGCGCCGCGCTCGCCGCGCGCGCCGGGGCGGGGCCCGAACCCGGCCCCCTTTCGGGCGCATAGCCGCGACGCGGTTTCCCCGCGGCTTTCCGGTTGACGCGGGCAACCGGCATGTGATCCCACAGAGAGGACGAACCGGGCGACGGTGCCGTCGTACCGGATTTCGTGCGAGCCGGCCCCCGCAGCGCGCCGGACGCGATCCTTTCTGCGCGCCGGTTTCGGTGGGCGGGACATTGCGGGAGCCGACCGTGCCCAGACTTTCCGACCTCAAGGTCAAGTTGTTCACCGATGGCGCCGACAAGGCGCAGATCATGGAGATGGCGCGGCAGCCGTGGATCCGCGGCTTCACCACCAACCCGTCGCTGCTCAAGAAGGCCGGCGTGTCGGACTACGAGTCCTATGCCCGCGACCTCGTCGCCGCCGTGCCCGACCGGCACATCTCGTTCGAAGTGTTCTCCGACGACATCCCGGAGATGGTGGCCCAGGCGCGCAAGATCGCCTCATGGGGCGGCAACGTCTACGTCAAGCTGCCGGTGACCACCACGCGGGGCGAGCCGCTGTTCGAGGCCGTGAGCGCGCTCTCGCGCAGCGGCGTGCGCGTCAACATGACCGCGATCTTCACCCAGGACCAGGCCGCGCGCGCGGTGGTGGCGCTCGCGGGCGGCGCGCCGGCCTGCGTATCGGTGTTCGCCGGACGGCTCGCCGATTTCGGAATCGATTACCGTCCGATCATGAAGGACGCCGTCACCCGGGCGCGGCAGACCGCCAATGTCGAGATCATCTGGGCATCGACCCGCGAGGTCTTCAACGTCATCGAGGCCGACGAGATCGGCTGCCACATCATCACGTCGCCAGCCGATATCCTCAAGAAGCTCCCGGCGCTCGGCAGCCGAACCGGCGCCGAACTCTCGCTCGACGGGGTCAAGGTGTTCCGTGAGGATGCGCTCGCCGCCGGCCTCACCTTGCGGCTCGACGGCACTTCGCAAGCGGCCGAATAGGGCGGAAAGGCGCCAAACGGTGGTCAGGACTGTGTCGCGATTCGTGGTAACGCGCTGAATCAAAACGTGTTTGATATTGTTATTCCCGACGGTCGCCACGTTCATAAAGGCGTGCTAGGGGAATCATCAGGGCGCTTTAAAGGGTACAGGGGGCCAGCATAATGTTGCATGCCGCGAAGACCAGCGCGGGTCCGGATCTACGCGTAGGCGTGATCGGGGTCGGCGTGATGGGCTCTAACCATGCGCGCGTTCTTGCCGAGATGCCGGGCGTAAAGTTGGCGGGGGTGTCGGATCCCGACCGCAAGCAGGCCGCCTTCGTCGGCACGACTCTCGGATGCCCGGCACTGAGCACCGTCGAGGAACTGCTCGACCGCGGTGTCGATGCGGTGTCGATCGCGGCGCCGACTCATCTTCATCGCACCATCGCGCTCGCCTGCATCGAGCGCGGCGTACACGTGCTCGTGGAGAAGCCGATCGCCTCGTCGGTCGCCGAGGGCGACGACATCATCACGGCGGCGCGCCGCGCCGGCGTGACCCTGATGATCGGCCATGTGGAACGCTTCAACCCGGCCGTCCAGGCGATCGGCGAAGCGATTCGCGACGAGGACATTCTTTCGATCGCCATTACCCGCGTCGGGCCGTTTCCGCCGCGGATGTCGAATGTCGGCGTCGTCATCGATCTCGCGGTCCACGACATCGACCTGATCTGCTGGTTCACCGGCTCGAAGATCGTGGAGGTGCAGCCGCAGCTCTCCAACGCGGTCGCCGAGCGCGAAGACATCGCCCTGCTTCAGTTCCGCACCGCCTCGGGCGTGCTCGCCCACATCAACACCAACTGGCTGACGCCGTTCAAGGCGCGCACCGTGCATGTCGCCACCAAGCGCAAATACGTGATCGGCGACCTCCTGACGCGTCAGGTGACCGAGTGCTACGGCTTCCAGCCCGACGGCAGCTATTCCATGCGGCACCTCTCGGTGGGACACGCCGAGCCGCTGCGCGCCGAGCTGATGGCCTTCATCCGGTCCATCAAGGACAAGGTGGCTCCGCCGGTTACCGGAGAGGACGGGGTCGCAAGCCTCGCAATCGCCATTCAGTGTCTCGACGGCCGCTCCGATGCGGCGGAGAGCGCAAAGCCCCGTACGGCGCCGCGCCGTGCCCACTCTGTCCTCGCGAAATCATGAACCAGCAGACTCGGATCGACCGGGCGCCGATTCCGTTCATCGATGTCGCCGCCCAGCGCCGCCGTCTCGGCGACAAGATCGACGTCGCCGTCGCCCGCGTGCTCGATCATTGCCAGTTCATTCTCGGCCCCGAGGTGCGTGCGCTCGAGCAGGCGCTCGCCGAATTCTGCGGCGCGCGCCATGTGGTGAGCTGCGCGAGCGGCACTGACGCCTTGGCGCTGGTGCTGATGGCGAAAGGCATCGGGCCCGGCGACGCCGTCATCTGTCCGTCGTTCACGTTCTGCGCGACGGCGGAAATGGTGGTGCTGCTCGGCGCGACCCCGGTGTTCGCGGATGTCGATGAAGCGACCTTCAATCTTTCTCCGGCCAGTGTCGTGCGGGCGATCGCCACCGCGAAGGCGGCCGGACTGACGCCGCGCATGATCCTGCCGGTCGACCTGTTCGGGCTGCCGGCCGAGCATCATGCCTTCAACGCCATTGCGGCGGCGGAGAAGCTGTTCGTGCTCGACGATGCCGCGCAGGGCTTCGGCGCCGTGATCGGCAACCGCAAGATCGGCACCTTGACCGACGCCGCCACCACGAGCTTCTTCCCGGCGAAGCCGCTCGGCTGTTATGGGGATGGTGGCGCCGTTTTCACCGACGATCCCGAGATGGCGGAGACGCTCGTCAGCCTGCGGGTCCACGGGCAGGGCCGCGACAAGTATGACAACGTGCGGATCGGCCTGACGGCGCGGCTCGACACCATCCAGGCCGCGATCCTCATCGAGAAGCTCAAGATATTCCCCGACGAGATCGAAGCGCGCAACCGCGTCGCCAGGCGCTATGCGCAGGCGCTCGACGGTGTGGTGATGGTGCCCAAGGTGCCCGACGGGGCCACCTCTGTGTGGGCGCAATACACCATCCGCATCAAGCCCGGTACCCGCGACACGTTCGCGGCGTCGCTGAAGGAGGATGGCGTTCCGACCGCCATCTATTACCCGAAGCCGCTGCATCGTCAGCAGGTCTACGCCGGGTTTCCGTGCGCCGACGGCAGCTTGCCGGTTACCGATCGCCTCGCCGACGAAGTCATCAGCCTGCCGATGCATGCCTATCTCGACGAACCGTCCCAGGACCGGGTCGTGGCGGCGGTGCGGCGCGCGGTTGCGCGGTGACGTCATGGCGCTCTCCCTCTCCCGTTTGCGGGGGAGGGTCGGGGACGGGGTGCGGGCGGCAGGATAAGGCGAGCCGGATACCCGCTGGCAAGCCCTTCCCCACAGACGGGGAAGCGAGATCGACATGATCGACCGCATCCTGACCGTCGGCGGATTCACGCTGCTTTCGCGCATCACCGGCTTCATGCGCGACATCATGCTGGCGGCGATCCTCGGGGCCGGCCCGGTGGCCGACGCCTTCTTCATCGCCCTGCGCCTGCCCAATCATTTCCGCGCGATCTTCGCGGAGGGCGCCTTCAATGCTGCTTTCGTACCGGCCTATGCGCGGATCCGCAGCCAGAACGGCGCCGATCCCGCGCGCCTGTTCGCCGACCGCGTCTTCACCATGCTGGTTGCGGTGGAAGCGGTGCTGCTGGCGCTGGCCCTGTTGTTCACGCCCGCCGTGATTTCGCTGCTGGCGCCGGGATATCGCGAAGACCCGCATCGCTTCGCGATCGCAGTGGATCTCACCCGCGTCACCTTTCCCTATCTGTTGCTCGTCAGCCTGGTGACGCTCTATGGCGGCATCCTCAACGCGTTGCATCGCTTTGCCTCGCCCGCAGCGGCGCCGATCCTGCTCAACCTGTCGATGATGGCGACTCTGTCGCTCGCCGCTTTCTTTCCGACCGCCGGACACGCGGCGGCGTGGGGCGTGTTCATCGCGGGTTGCCTGGAAGCCGTCATGGTCGGCGCCGATCTCGCCCGCCGCGACGGCCTGCCCAGGTTTCGCGAGCTTGCCTGGGACGAGGACGTCCGCCGGTTCTTCCGGGCCCTTGGTCCGGCGACGCTCGGCTCCGCCGGCACCCAGATCGCGCTGTTCGCCGACACCATCATCGCGAGCTTCCTCGCCGCCGGCGCGGTGTCGGCGCTCTATTACGCCGACCGCCTCAACCAGCTTCCAATCGGCGTCATCGGCATCGCCATCGGCACCGTGCTGTTGCCGGAAATGGCGAACCGGATCGCGGTCGGCGACGAGGCCGGCGCCCGTGCCGCCCAGGACCGCGCCATCGAGATCACGCTGCTGCTGGCGATCCCCTGTCTCGTCGCCTTCATCGTGATTCCGGACCTGATCATGCTGGCGCTGTTTTCCCGCGGCGCCTTCACCGCCGCGGACGCCGGTGCGTCTGCGGCGACCCTGGCGGCCTATTCGATCGGCCTCCTGCCGTTCGTCCTTCTGCGCAGCGTGTCGTCGTGCTTCCTCGCCCGCGGCGACACCGCGACGCCGGTCAAGGCGCTGCTCGTCTCCGTCATCATCAATGTCGCGCTCAAGATCCTGCTGATGGACCGGTTCGCCCAGGTCGGGCTCGCTTTCGCGACCTCGGTCGGGGTGTGGGTGAATTTCGGCCTCCTCACCTGGTTCGCGATGCGCGCCGGGTTCATGAGCTTCGATGCGCGGCTCAAGACGGCGCTGATGAAGCTCGCGGCCGCCGGCCTGGTGCTGACCGCCGCCCTGTTCGCCGCCGCAGGCCCGGTCATCCGGCTGTGCGAATCCCTCGGCTCCCTGCGCCACGTGGTCGCCCTGCTTGCGCTGGCATTCCTGGGGGCGATCGTCTATGGCGGTATGGTGGTCGTCCTGTTCGGAACACGGTGGCTTGCGGGGATTCGCCGCAGGCGCGCCCGGCCTGCCGCCTGAAGCGGGCGTTTCCATCTTCAAGTGGGCGCGAATGCTGGAGATGGCAGCAGCGGAACTGCCGCCTTTTTTCCACCTTGTTGTAGCCCAATGTTGTGCGCCGATGTTACCGGTCACTCCCACGGAGAGTTCATGCGAACGTTCACCCCCGGACGGGCGCTCGTTTTGGCGTTGCCTGTCATGCTGGCGGCCTGCAGCGAGGCCCCGCAACAGCGAGCTGCGCCGCCGCCGCCAAAGGTGACTTTTGCGCTGCCGGTCACCCGCACCGTCACCGATCAGGACGAGTATGTCGGACGGTTCGTGCCCATCGACTCCGTGGAGATTCGCGGTCGGGTGTCCGGCTATCTCAACTCGATCCATTTCACCGACGGCCAGATGGTGAAACAGGGCGACCTCCTGTTCACCATCGACAAGCGGCCGTTCCAGACCACGCTCGATCAGGCCAAGGCCAATCTCCAGCAGTCGCAGGCCAATCTCGCCTATGCGGAGGCGGACCTGGCGCGTGGCGCCCAGCTCGTCAAAGAGCGCACCATCACCGAGCAGACCTTCGACCAGCGCACCCAGGCGAAGCGCGTCGCCGAGGCGGCGGTGTCGGCCCTGACCGCGGCCGTGCGGCAGGCGACCCTCGACCTCGAATTTACCGAATTGCGCGCTCCGGTCGCCGGACGGATCGGCGACCGCCGGGTGTCCCGCGGCAACCTCGTCACCGGCAACACCACCGGTACCACCTCGCTGCTCGCGACCATCGTCTCGCTCGACCCGATCCGCTTCGAGTTCGCGTTCGACGAGGCGTCGTACCTGCGTTACCAGCGCCTCGCCAAGAGCGGCGGCGACGTCACCGGCCGCGAAGGCAGCTCGCCGGTCGCCCTGAAGCTGCTCGACGAAGACGACTTCGCCCATCAGGGGCGAATGGACTTCGTCGACAACGTCATCGACCGCTCCTCGGGCACCATCCGTGGCCGCGCGGTGTTCGCCAATTCCGACGGCGTCTTCACGCCCGGGATGTTCGGGCGGGTGCGGGTCGCGGGCTCGCCGCCCTACACCGCGCTGATGGTTCCGGACGCGGCCATCGGCACCGAGCAGACGCGAAAATACGTGCTGACCGTGGGTCCCGACGATGTCGTGAAAATTCAATACGTCACGCTCGGGCAGACGTTCAACGGCCTGCGGGTGATCAAGACCGGCCTCAAAGAGGGCGACCACGTCATCGTCAACGGGCTGATGCGGGCGCGGCCCGGCCAGAAGGTCACGCCCGAGCCCGAGGCACCGAAGCCGCCGCCCGCCGGCAGCCCGGAAGCGAAAGTGGACTGAGACAGCGATGAAGATCTCGCATTTCTTCATCGACCGGCCGATCTTTGCGGCGGTGGTCTCGATCGTTTTCGTGATCCTCGGGCTGGTGTCGTTCTCGCGGCTTCCGGTCGCGCAATATCCCGACATCGCGCCGCCCACGATCAACGTGTCCGGCCAGTATCCCGGCGCCAGTGCCGACGTGGTGGCCTCGACGGTGGTGTCGCCGATCGAAGATCAGATCAACGGCGTCGAGAACATGATCTACATGTCCTCGAACTCGACCTCCGACGGCAAGTTCACCACCGCCGTCTCGTTCGATCTCGGCACCAACCTCGACATCGCGCAGGTGCAGGTCCAAAACCGCGTGGCGATCGCGCAGCCGCGGCTCCCGTCCGACGTGCGCAACATCGGCGTCACGGTGACCAAGGCGTCGCCGGACCTGATGATGGTCGTGCACATCTACTCGCCGGACAAGTCGCGCGACAACCTCTTCATCTCCAATTACGCGACCCTCGAGATCAAGGATCAGCTGCTCCGCGTCGACGGCGTCGGCTCCATCACGGTGTTTGGGGTGCGCGACTTCTCGATGCGCGTCTGGCTCGATCCCGACCGCATGCAGTCGCTCAACATGACCGCCGCCGACGTGCTGGCGGCGCTCCAGGGCCAGAATATCCAGGTCGCCTCGGGCGTCCTCAACCAGCAGCCCATGAATCCGGCGGGTCCCTTCGAGGTGGCGGTGCAGACCCTCGGCCGCCTCGCGCAGCCCGAGGAGTTCTCGCAGATCGTGGTCAAGCAGGTCCCCGGAGCCCTGGTGCGGCTCAAGGACGTGGCGCGGGTCGAGCTCGCCGCCCAGGACTACACCACGAACTCCTACCTCGATCGCGACCCTGCGGTGGCGCTCGCCGTCTATCAGCGACCCGGCTCGAACGCGCTCGCGACCGCCAAGGGTATCATCGACACCATGAACGTGGTGGCGCAGCGCTTTCCGCCGGGCATCAAATACGCGATCGTCTACAATCCGACCCAGTTCATCCAGCAGTCCGTCGACGCGGTGATCGAGACCATCGGCGAGGCGATCGTGCTGGTGGTGCTGGTCGTGATCCTGTTCCTGCAGAGTTGGCGGGCCGCCATCATCCCCATCGTGGCGATTCCGGTCTCGCTCATCGGAACGTTCTTCTTCATGGCGGTGTTCGGGTTCACCCTCAACAACCTGTCGCTGTTCGGCCTGGTGCTGGCGATCGGCATCGTGGTCGACGACGCGATCGTCGTGGTGGAGAACGTCGAGCGCAACATCGCCGCCGGGCTATCGCCCCGCGATGCCGCGGTGAAGAGCATGGACGAGGTCGGCGGCGCGCTGGTCGCCATCGCCCTCGTGCTGTGCGCGGTGTTCGTGCCCGCGGCCTTCATCACCGGCATTGCCGGTCAGTTCTATCGGCAGTTCGCCCTCACCATCGCCGGCGCGACGGTGATCTCCCTGATCGTGTCGCTGACGCTGTCGCCGGCCATGTGCGCGCTGCTGCTCAAGCCGCATGATCCGCACCATCGCCCGTCGGTGTGGATGCGGCCGATCACCGGTTTCTTCAGGGCTTTCAACTGGGGCTTCGACCGGCTCGGCCAGTTCTACGGCTTCGTCACCCAGCGCGTGGTCCGCTACGCGGTGATCATGCTGTTCGTCTACATCGGCATCATCGCCTATGGCCTGAACGAGTTCCGCAAGACGCCGTCGGGATTTATCCCCCAGGTCGACCGCGGCTATCTCATCGCGGTGATCCAGCTTCCGCCGGGTGCGTCGCTTGCGCGTACCGACGAAGTCCACAAGCGCGCCATCGATCTAGCGCTGTCGACGCCGGGCGTGGCGCATGGCGTCAATTTCGTCGGCTTCTCCGGCGCGACCTTCACCAATGCGCCCAATGCCGGCGCCATCTTCCTCACGCTCGATCCCTGGGAACAGCGGGCGAGCGATCCGCGCAAATCGGCCGCGGCCATCACCGGCGCGCTGTTCGGCAAGTTCGCCGCGATCCAGGAGGCGCTGATCTTCGTGGTGCAGCCGCCGCCGGTGTCCGGTATCGGCAATGCCGGCGGCTTTCGGATGATGATCGAGGACCGCGGCGGGCGCGGCCCGGAGGCCCTGCAGGGCGTAGCCGCCGCCATGATGGGACGGGCCAACCAGGAGCCCGGCCTTCGCCAGGTGTTCACGCTGTTCGAAACCTCGACGCCGCAGCTCTATCTCGACATCGACCGCGCCAAGGCGGAGTTGCTCGGCATCAATATCAGCGACGTGTTTTCTGCGCTCCAGGTCTACATCGGCTCGGCCTATGTCAACGACTTCAACCTGTTCGGCCGCACGTTCCGGGTCACCGCGCAGGCCGACGCGCCGTACCGCGAAGACGCCCGCGACGTGCTCAATTTGCGGGTCCGCAACAATCTCGGCGACACCGTGCCGCTCGGCTCGTTCACGACCGTGCGCACCACGTCCGGGCCGTACCGGGTGCCGCGCTACAATCTCTATCGCGCCGCCGAGGTCGACGGCATCGCGGCACCGGGCTACTCGCAAGGCCAGGCGATCGCGACCATGGAGAAGATCGCGGCCGAGGTGCTGCCCGAGGGCTTCAGCTACGAGTGGACGACGCTCGCTTTCCAGCAGCTGCGGGCGGGCAGCACGTCGGGATTCGCCTTCGCGCTCGCGGTGGTGTTCGTGTTCCTGGTGCTGGCGGCGCAATATGAGAGCCTGACCCTGCCGCTCGCGGTCATCCTGATCGTGCCGATGTGCCTCGTCGCCTCCATCACCGGCGTGATCCTGCGCGGCATGGACAACAACATCCTCACCCAGGTCGGCTTCATCGTGCTGATCGGCCTCGCCGCGAAGAACGCGATCCTGATCGTCGAATTCGCCAAGCAGCTCGAGGAAGGCGGCATGGACCGTTTCGCCGCCGCGGTCGAGGCGGCGCGGCTGCGCCTGCGGCCGATCCTGATGACCTCGTTCGCGTTCATCTTCGGCGTGGTGCCGCTGGTGTGGGCGGTCGGCGCCGGGGCGGAGTTGCGCCAGGCGCTGGGCACTGCGGTGTTCTCCGGCATGATCGGCGTCACGGCCTTCGGCCTCATCTTCACGCCGGTGTTCTATGTGCTCACGCAGCGGTTCGCCAAGCGTCGCCATCTGGTTTCGCCGCACCCGGCTCCGCAGCCTGCGGAGTAGGGGAGAGGCGGAGTAGGAGCGCGGCCGGCCGTGCCCGACGCGGCGTCGGCGCGCGGGCCGTGATCGCCGTGATGACATCGGCGGAGATACCGGGCTTTCCAATCTCGTGACGGCCTTCCACACGCCGTAACGTATCGTGTCGGCTCGCGGGCCGGTACGGCGCTTCCGGATGCTCGTGGAAATTGCTAAGGCTCGGGGTGGTCCGGGATTGCTTCCCGGATCGGGACGCGAGAGGCGGAAACGGCCTCCGCGAGGAAACCTCTTGGGAGACGAGCATGAGAACGATCATCTCTGTTGCGCTCGCGGCAGCCTTCGTCGGACTCGGTGCCGGCGTCGCGCTCGCGCAATCGGCGGAGCCCGCCAAGGTCGGCGAGTCCGAAAAGGGCAAGACCCTGGTCGATGCCAAAGGCATGACGCTCTACATCTACGATCGCGACACCGCGGCCGGGAAGTCGAGCTGCAACGGCCAATGCGCCACCAACTGGCCGCCGTTGATGGCATCGGCCGACGCCAAGGAGGCCGGCGCCTGGACCGTCATCGTCCGCGACGATGGCGGCAAGCAATGGGCCTACAAGGGCAAGCCGCTGTATTTCTGGAAGGACGACAAGAAGTCCGGCGATGCCTCGGGCGACGGCCGCAACAACGTCTGGCACATCGCAGCACCCTGACCGCGCGACGAGGCCCGGTCGATGACGCGTCCGGCGGCGGGTTTCCCCTCGCCGGGCTTTCGTCGTTTGCAAGGCACCGTCCCACGGGTGTCATGACCAAGCATGGTTGATCGCCCGATCAGGGCGGCATCACAACGAGCCTTCGGGCCGGGTGCTCAGAACGCCTTGAAGGTGAGGATCGTCTTGGTGTCGTGGATGCCCGCGATGGTCTGCACCTTCTCGTTGACGAAATGGCCGATATCGGTGCCGGACTCGACGTAGAATTTCACCAGCAGGTCGAAGTCGCCGGCGGTGGAGTAGATTTCCGACGCAATCTCCGCATCGGCGAGCGCATTCGCCACCGCGTAGGATTTGCCGAGATGGCATTTGATCTGGACGAAGAACGGGATCACCCCCCACCTCCTTGCGGCACGGCCCCTGACGAGCGGACCTCGCGCGGGATCATGGCCGATATTGCGGCCTCGCGCCATCCGCCGTTGCAGCGATCGGGGTGCGGACACAGCCGGACACGGCCCAGACAATCCAGCAAAAACGCGTTGCATTGACAAGCCGGCGGCGCGTTGGTCAAGCTGCCCGATCATTGCCCTTTCCGATGCAATCGGGAGCCGCTGCGCCGAAGGGGGGACGGAGAACCGGATGCACCTGCAGTTTATCGGGAGCGGCGACGCCTTCGGGTCGGGCGGGCGCTTCAATACCTGCTTTCACGTCGTCGGCTCGGAAGCCAACTTCCTCATCGATTGCGGCGCGTCCTCGCTCATCGCGATGAACCGGCTCGGCATCGATCGAAACGCGATCGATCTCATCCTGCTCTCGCATTTCCATTCCGATCATTGCGGCGGCGTACCGTTCTTCATGCTGGATGCGCAGTTCGTGTCGCGCCGCGCCCGGCCGTTGATCATCGCCGGCCCGGCCGGGCTCGAGGACTGGTTTGCCCGGGTGATGGATGTCGCGTTCGTCGGCTCGATGAACTCCATCAAGCGCTTCGAGGTCTCGCTCGTGGAGCTCACGCCGGGCATGCCGTGGCACTTCAAGAATGCCGAGGTGCGTCCCGTCCTCGTGCGCCACGGCCTGCCCGTTGACGGCTACCACGGTTACCGCATCGCGATGGACGGCAAGGTGCTCGCCTACAGCGGCGATACCGAATGGACCGACAGCCTGATCGAGCTCGGACGCGATGCCGATCTGTTCGTGTCGGAGGCCTACGTCTACGACAAGCCCCTGCCGCTGCACTTGAGCTACCGGCAACTCGTCGAGAACCTGCCGCGGATCCGGCCCAAGCGGCTGATCATCACCCATATGAGCGAGGACATGCTCGGTCGCGGCGATGCCGTCACCCACGAGCTCGCCAAGGACGGCATGATCGTCGAGATCTGACGCCGCGGCCCCGCTCAATCGAGGCGGATGCCGGCGTCGTGGATCACCCGGGTCCACAGATCGAATTCGGATTTGATGAACTTGTCGGTCTCCGCGACCGGCATCGCCATCAGCCCTCCGCCGCTGTTCTCGAAATTCGGCTTGAGACCCTCGGCGGCGACCCGGGTGGCGTTGCGCAGGCGGTCGAGCACCTCGGGCGGGGTGCGGGCCGGCGCAAAAAGCCCGATCCAGGACTCGATGTCGAGGCCCGGGAGTCCGGCCTCGGCGATCGTCGGCATGTCCGGCGCCCGCGGCGAGCGCTGCGGCGCCAGCATCGCGACGCCGCGGACCTTGTTCGCGGTGACGTAGGGCAGCGCAGCCGCTGCGGAATCGAACAAGAGGTCGACGCGGCCCGCCAGCATATCGGGATAGGCGCCCTGGGTCGCCCGGTAGGGCACCTCGATCATCGAGGTCCCGATGAGCCGCATGAAGGCGGCGCCGACGATCTGCTGGCCGCTGCCGGTCCCGGCATGGGCGAGCGTCAGCTTGCCGGGGCTTTGCCTCGCATAGCTGATGATCTCCGCGAGGCTCTTCTGCGGCAGGTCCTTGCGCGCCACCATCACGTACGGAAAGGTATAGACGAGGGCGACCGGGACGAAATCGTCCGGCTCGTAGCCGACCTTCTGGTAGAGCGCGAAGTTGAAGACGATGTTGCTCAGGCCGCCGACCAGCAGCGTGTAGCCGTCGGCTGGCGCCGTCGCCGCGGACTGGGTTCCGACCAGCGTTCCGGCACCGGTGCGGTTCTCGACGAAAAAGGCCTGGCCGAGCAATTCGGAAAGCCGGCTCGCCAGCAGCCGGCCGACGAAATCGTAGGAGCCGCCGGCCCCGATCGGCACGATGATCCGCACCGGGCGGTCAGGATAGCCCTCCGCCGACGCAGCAGCCGGCAGTAGCAGCGTCATGAAAGCGAGCGCGATGGCGGCGGTGGTGATCAGGGCGCCGGCTTTTTTCATCATCTTGCGTTCGTCATCCGTTCGTCCGCTTTTGACGGCTGCCAGCTTAATCGCACTTCCCTGGTTAGGGAACCGATGCGACCGCCCTGAGACAGCGCGCGCCGCAACCCAGACATTCGTTTAGAGGCCATTCGGCTTGGCGGCCAATTCGCACGGCGGCCGTCGAAACGCGCCTACCGGCTTCGGCGAACCTTCCGCTACCTCTGCTCACCTCGAGCGGGTCATGGCCGCGGACGAAAATACCGCAGGTCCGGCGGTGTCTGGCCCTTCTTGGTCGGCATCAACAGGCCGTCGGGGCTGAGCATGTAGTCTTGCTCGCCGATGCGAGTGTGCGCATTGGTGTCGGTGCACGGGGATTCGCGCCACAGCGGCCGCGCCTGGGCGGTGCGTCGGTAGTCCTTGGTCACCATCCAGGGGCGGGTCAGGGCATGGTCGATCAGCGTGATCTCGTCGTGGATGAGATTGCCGTCCTCGGCGTCGGCGGAAATCCGCTCGCGGACGACGGTCTGGTTGTCCTCGTGCAGCGGGATCGCGGTGCTGTCGAGGGTACGCGGGCCGCGGAATCCGCGGGTTTCGATCTCGAGCGTGTCGAACTGCCCGTCGCCATTGCTGTCGATCCAGCGGCCGATCGAATATCCCGCATAAGACGGGTCGAGGTTGGCCGGCCAGTCGCGGCCATCGGTGTAGATGCGGCGGACGTCGTTCAGGAAGCTCAGCAGCAGGTAGGTCGTGTCCGGCATCACCAGGATTTCCATGGTGCCGTAGACGTTCATCATGCGCGGCATGCCGGGTGGCTTGCACAGGAGGTCGCGGTCGAGGCCGGAGCCGCCGGCGGCCTGGTCGGCGATGCTCGCCTCGAGCAGGGCCTGATAGGGCGGGCTGAGCGGTGCTTCCTGGGCAAGTCCCTGCGGCTTGTTGGGATCCCAGGACGGATTGGGACCGAAGTCATAGGCATGGTGGGCTACCCATTGGCCTCGCCAGTTCGGATAGAGGCCCTCATCGGCCCGCGTCTCGGCCCGGCCCAAGACCGACAGCACCGCCACCGCAGCCCCGAGCACCACGCCGTGCGCCCGCATATGATCCTCCCCGATTTTTTGTCTTTCACGGCACCGCCGCGACGCCGGCCTTTGCCGGCGCCGGGAGCAAGGCTACATCACCCCGCCGCGGCGGCAAGCGGGAGCTGGTTCTCCGGGGCGTCCGGCCCTGGCGGCCACGCGCAGGCCAGATGGCCGCCCTGGCGGCCACGCGCAGGCCAGGTGGCCGCCCTCGCGGCCACGCGCAGGCAAGGTTGGCAAAGGCCGATGGTCCTGCGGTACATCTGGGGCTCGTCCGGTGCGGACGGAGGGGGAAGGTCATGGAAAACGATCGGCCGGGCGCGATGGCCCAATGGATGTGGGAGGCCCGGCAACGCCAGGACCTCTATCACAATCTGCCGGACCCGTTGCGGCCCGCCTTCCCTCGACGAGGCCTATGCGGCCCAGGAGGCCTATTACCGGCTCGCCGCGCCGGTCTATGGCCCCGTCGGGGGTGCCAAGATCGCCACCACGACGAAGGTCATGCAGGCGCTGATGGGCATCTCGCATCCCTGCGCCGGCGCGATCTTCGCGCGCACGGTGCACGCCTCGCCGGCGCGGGTGCGGACGACGGATTTCGTCAATCTCCGCATCGAAAGCGAAATTGCCTTGAAGCTCGGCGCCGACATCCCGGCGTCCGGCGCGCCGTGGTCGCGGGAGGCGGTGGCCCCTGCGGTCGCGGGCGCCATGCCGGCCTTCGAGCTGATCGAGGACCGCGGCGCCGACTATGCGCAGACCGAGGCCTCCTCCCTGATCGTGGAGAACTGCTGGAACGGCGGGGTGATCGTCGCTGCGCCCAAGGTCTTGCCGGACCTCGCGGGGATCACCGGCCGGCTCGCCATCAACGGCACGGTGATCGGCGAGGGCAGAGCGGAGGACCCCTTGGCGACGCTGGCGTGGCTCGCCAATCACCTTGCCGGCCGCGGCCGCGATCTCGAGGCCGGCATGGTCGTGATCACCGGCAGCGTCATTCCCACGGTGTCGATCGCGCCCGGCGACCGCGCGGTATTCGCGGTCGACCGGCTGGGCGAAGTCGTGATGGAGGCCACCTGACGAGGGCCGTCCTGCCCCCGATTGCGCCGCAGCGTCGCCCGCGTATGCTGCGCGCGAACGCCGGGCGCGCAGTCCTGTGATCGCGCCGCCGAGCGATCAACACCGGAAGCCAAGGTCAAATGAGCGCCGTCGAACAAGTCGATCTCCGACTCTACGCCATCGTCGATCCCGAGCACACCGGCGGACATGATCTCGTCGCGCTCACCCGCGCGGTCGCGGCGGGCGGCGCCACGCTGGTGCAGCTGCGCGACAAGGTCTCGGACACGCCCGCCATGATCGCGCAAGCCCGCGCGCTCAAGGCTGCGCTGGCGCCATTCGGCGTGCCGCTCATCATCAATGACCGCGTCGATGTCGCCCTCGCGGCCGGCGCCGACGGCGTGCATGTCGGCCAGGACGACATGAGCGTCGAGGAAGCCCGCCGGCTGCTCGGCCCGGGGCCCTTCATCGGGCTCACCATCCGCACCGAGGAACACGCCGCCGCGGCGCCGCTCGCGCTCCTCGACTATGTCGGGATCGGCGGCGTCTACGGCACGACCTCCAAGACGAGCGGCAAGCCTCCGATCGGACTCGACGGCCTGGCGCGGGTCATCCAGGTGTTCCGCGCCCGGATCGGCAACTTCCCGGCCTGCGGCATCGCCGGCATCACCGCGCAGAACGCCGAGGCGGTGATCGCGGCTGGGGCCGACGGGGTGTCGGTGATCTCGGCGCTCTCGCATCATCCCGATCCCGCTGCGGCGGCCCGCGCGCTGCGCGCTGTGGTCGACGCCGCGCTCGAGAAATATGCGCCCAAGGTGCCCGCGGTCGGCGTGCAGGCCCATGGCGTGACGGGCGCGGGGGCATGACCTCACCGCCTCCCGGACCGCCCTCCGGGCTGCCGCCGGTGGCCATCGCGCTCACCATCGCCGGGTCAGATTCGGGTGGCGGCGCCGGCATTCAGGCCGACCTGAAGACGTTTTCCGCGCTCGGCGTCTATGGGGCCACGGTGATTGCCGCGCTCACCGCCCAGAATACCAGGGGCGTGAACGCGGTTCTCGATGTGCCGGCATCCTTCGTCACCGCCCAGATGGAGGCGGTGTTCTCCGACCTCGATGTCGACGCGGTGAAGCTCGGCATGCTCGGCAACGCCGCCGTCGTCGAGGTCGTGGCGGCGGGGCTGGCGCGACGCCAGGCAATCCCGGTCGTGCTCGATCCCGTCATGGTGGCGACATCGGGCGATCGCCTGCTGACCGCCGATGCCGTAGAGGCCCTGCGCACGCGGCTTATTCCGCTCGCGGTGGTGGTGACGCCGAATATCCCCGAGGCCGCCGCGCTGCTCGATGCGCCGGAAGCCCTCACGGAAGACGAGATGGTGCGCCAGGGCGAGCGGCTGCTCGCACTCGGGGCGAGGGCCGTGCTGATGAAGGGCGGTCACGGCAAGGCGGCGGAGAGCGCCGATCTCCTCGTCACCCCGACCGCGACGGTGCGGTTCGCCACCGCACGCATTGCAACCCGCAACACCCACGGCACCGGCTGCACCCTCGCCGCCGCCATCGCCGCGGGCCTTGCCAAGGGGCAGGACCTTACCGCCGCCGTGCGCGCCGCCAAGGACTACGTCACCGCGGCCATCGCCGCCGCCGACCGCCTCGGCGTCGGCCACGGCCATGGTCCGGTGCATCACTTTCACCGCTGGTGGTGAAGAGCCGCCGCTGCCCTGAGCGCACATCCCGCGTGATGGCCGGAATCCAGGCCGCGTGGGTCGTAGGCGAGGCCGTGTCGATCCCGGATCCAAGTTGCACGGAGGCCCGGGGTCGAAGCCGCGGATCAAGCCCCCGGCTTGCCCCACGGCCCGCCGGAGTCGATCGGGGGGCGGTCCGGCAGGAACGGCCGGTCCGCGGGCCCATTTGGTGGCGGCGGCGGGAGGGCCGGCCCCCACGGGCCGGCATGCGACGGAGCCTCGGCAGCGCTTCCCCATGGGCCGGCTTGCGGGCTTGGCTGGGACGGATCGGGCAGGGCATCTGACGGGGCGTCGGGGGGCGGAAGCGCGATCGGTCCGGGATCATGGCCGCCGGCCACCTGGACCAGCGCCTTGACGCGGCTTTCGACCGACGGGTGGGTGCTAAACAGGTCGGAAAATCCTTCGCGCGGATTGTCGATGCACAACTCCATCACCGCGGAGGTCGCGCCCGGCAGCTCACCGCGGCCTTCGATCTTGCGCAACGCCGAGATCATGGCGTCGGGGTTCTTGGTGAGTTCCACCGCGCCGGCGTCGGCGAGGAATTCGCGCGAGCGCGACAGCGCCAGCCGGATCAAAAGCGACAGCACCCATGCCACGACGATCAGCCCGACCGCGATCAGGATGGCGATGCCGTTGCCGCCGCGGCCGCGGTCCTCGCCGCTGGATCGGCGCGAGCCGAAGCCCATGCTGTTGTAGAACCACAGGCGAAAGAACAACTCGGCGAAGAACGAGATGGCGCCGGCCATGATGACCGCGATCACCATCATGCGCACGTCGCCGTTGCGGATGTGCGTGAGCTCGTGGCCGAGCACCGCCTCCATCTCGGCGTCGTCGAGCCGGTCGAGCAGCCCGGTCGTCACCGTGATGGCATACTGCTTCTCGTTCATGCCGGAGGCGAACGCGTTGAGCGCGTCGCTCTCGATCAGCTTGAACTTCGGCATCGGAATGCCGCGCGAGATGCAGAGGTTTTCCAGCAGATTATAGAGGCGCGGCTGCTCCGCCCGGGTGACGTCGTGGCCGCCGGTGACGGCATCGATCATCGACTGGTGGAAGTAGTAGGCGATGGCGATCCAGACGAGCGTGCCGACGGTTGCGTACGGCGCGGCGTGCAGCAGGTCGAGCCAGGCCTTGCGCAGCAGATCGTCGAGCGAGGCACGATGGGACAGCGCTTCGGCGGTGAGGGCGCCGGCATAGACCATCAGATAGACCGTGGCGAACAGGCCGATCAGCAGGATCACCGACCGGCGCCGGTTCGACTGGATGTGGCTGTAGAGCCCGTACGCCGCCATGCTTCACGCTCCGGCCCTACTCCAACCCTCTACCCGAAGACGGTGGAGGCGCTGGTGTTTCTCAGAACTTCACTTGCGGCGCCTGCTCCATGGTCTTGCGGTCCTCGCCGAGGTCGAAGAACGTGCGTGGGGTGAAGCCGAACGAGGCCGCGAACAGCGCCGCCGGGAATTGCTGGATGCGCGCATTGTATTCGCTCACCGCATTGTTGAAGAACCGCCGCGCCGCGGCGAGCTTGTTCTCGATGTCGCTCAGCTCGGCCTGGAGCTGCTGGAAATTGGCGTTGGCCTTGAGATCCGGATAGGCCTCGGCGATCGCCAGCAGCCGGCCGAGCGCGCCGGTGAGCTGGGCCTCGGCGGCGCCCTTCGCCTCCTGGGTCTGGGCGCCCAGCGCGGCACTGCGCGCCTGCACCACCGCCTCGAGCGTGCCGCGCTCGTGGGTGGCGTAACCTTTCACCGTCTCGACGAGGTTCGGGATGAGATCGTGGCGCTGGCGCAGCTGGACGTCGATGTCGGCGAACGCCTGGCTGACCCGCTGACCCAGCGCGACGAGGCTGTTGTAGACACCCATGACCCACAACGCGACGCCGATGATGACGACAATGATGATCAAGCCCGTGGTGGACATGACGTGCTCCCAAGAAAGGATACGCGGCCGGCGAGCCCGGCGCGGACCCGGTGCATCTCTCTATCCCATAATAGTGATCTGGCCGTTGATAATCGCGTCTAATTTTTTTGCCGTCGATCAGCGCGGCGTTCATCTATGGGGCGACGGCGTCGCCCCACCGCCATGATTTGTGGCGGCGATAGGTCTCGGCGTCGCGCCGCGCGGCGATGTCGCGCACGAGACCGTCCGGTGTGCAAAGCTTGGAGACGATCTCTCCCTTGGTGATATGGGGCGGCGCGAGCACCCGCGCCTCGATCCGGCGCGGCGGCGTGCGGCTGAGCACCACATAGGAGAACTTCTCGTCCTCGAACGGCACCGCCGCGCCCTTGACCTGCAGGTGGTCGCGCGAGCGCGGCAGCCGCTGGGTGAAATGACACCAATCCGGTGCGGTGAGCGGGCAGCCGCCGTCATGCGGGCAGGGCGCGACGACATGCGCACCGGCGGCGATCAGCCGGCGGCGCAATTCCATGATCCGCTCATAGCCCGCCGGCGAGCCGGGCTCGATCACGATCAGCGCCTTGGCGGTCGCCGTCCACAGCGCCTGCGCGAAGCCAGCGACCTCGCGACCGGCAAGCTCGCCGGCGACATAGCTCGCGACCACGAGGTCGGCCGCCGGCCCGCCCGCGGAGCGTGCAAGCGAGGCTTGGTACACCGCCCCGCGCAGCGCCGGGCTCGCCGCTTCCGCCATCAGCGCTGCGCCGAGCGCCCGCATCTGCGGATTGGTCTCGACCAGGCGGACCTCGGCGAGGGACGGGAACGCCTGCGCGGCGGCGAAGGCGGCGGTACCCGGCCCGGCGCCGACGTCGAGCAGCGACCGCGGCGCGAGTTCGCTCACCTCGTTCATCGCATTGAGCACGGCGGTCGTCGCCGCGTAGGTGGCGGGCAGGCGCACGAAGGCATAGGCCAGCGCGTCGTCCGGCGAGCGGATCGTCTGCGAGCCGCCGCCCGCGCGGTAATTCAGCGACTGCGCCACGGCGCGGACGGCAAGGGCCTTGCGGGAGGTGCCGGTGGCGAGGTGGTCGAGCGCCGCCCGCAGGTCGGGGGGAAGATCGGGGGGCAGATCGCGGGCTGTTGGCATGGGTGTGGATCGGCTCAGCCGGCTCCCGACGTTTTCAACACGCCTCGGTGTGTCATGCTTCGCGAAAGCGGGGCATCCGTTGTCCCGGCGTCATTGTCGTCACATGCACCGGGTCACGTCTGCCAATCCCCGGAGGTGCTGGCGATCAGCCAAGCCGGGCAGATGGCGATCAGGCGCTACGCCACCGCGTCGCGGATCTTCACCGCGCGCTCGAGGTCGACCGAAACGAGTTGCGAGACGCCGCGTTCCGCCATGGTCACGCCGAACAGCCGGTCCATGCGCGCCATGGTGATCGGATTGTGGGTGATGATGATGAAGCGGGTGTCGGTCGACTTCGCCATCTGCTCGAGCAGGTCGCAGAAACGATCGACGTTGTGGTCGTCAAGCGGCGCGTCGACCTCGTCGAGCACGCAGATCGGGGCCGGGTTGGTGAGGAACACGGCGAAGATCAATGCGAGCGCGGTCAGCGCCTGCTCGCCGCCGGACAGCAGCGAGAGCGTCGCCGGCTTCTTGCCGGGAGGCTTGGCGAGGATCTCGAGCCCGGCCTCGAGCGGATCATCGTTCTCGATGAGCTGCAATTCGGCGGTGCCGCCGCCGAACAGGTCGGTGAACAGGCGCTGGAAGTGCGCATTGACCACTGAGAACGATCCGAGCAGGCGTTCGCGCGCCTCGCGGTTGAGGCTCTGGATGCCCTGGCGCAGGCGCTTGATCGCCTCGACGAGATCGTCGCGCTCGGTGACGAGGGTGGTGTGCTGGGTCTCGACCTCGCGCAATTCCTCTTCGGCGCGCAGGTTGACGGCGCCGAGCCGCTCGCGGTCGCGCTTGAGCTTGTCGAGCTCGGCCTCGATCTCGGCGATGTCGGGAAGCGGGGTGTCCGATTCGAATCCGGCCAGCCCGGCGAGGGTCTCCGGTTCGGTCTCCAGGATCTCGCGGATTTCCCCGGCGAGATCGGCGAGGCGCCGCTTGACGCCCTCATGGCGTTCTTCGGCACGCACCGCGCCTTCGCGCGCGGCGGAGAGCGCCGCATGGGCGGCGCGGGCGGCGCGGTCCGCCTCGGCGAGCGCGGTCTCGCCGGCGGCGAGGGTCTCGGCAGCGGTCCGGCGCGCCGCTTGCGCGGCCTCGATCTCGGTGATCAAAGCGCGGCGCTTGTCTTCGAACTGCTCGGGCGCCTCGGCGAGCTCGGCATGCTCAGCCTGGGTTTCGGCGAGCCGCGCGTCGATGGTGGCGATCTGCGCGGCGGCGCCTTCCCTGCGCTTGATCCAGGCGGCGGCGTCGGACGCGATGGCGGCAAGACGGCGCTCGGCGAGCTCGATCTCGCGGGTGAGCGCCTGGTCCTCGGCGCGCGCTTCGGCAAGCCGCACGCGGTCGGCGGCGACCGCGGTGCGGATGTCGGCGAGCTCGGCTTCGATCACCGCGGCGGTGCCGAGGTCTTCGAGCGCAAAGGCCGCGGTGGCGCGCGCCTCCTCGGTCTCGGCGAGCGTGGTGGTCACCCGCGCCTGCGCCTCGGCCAGCGCCGAGCGCCGCGAGGTGATGCGGTTGAGCTCGCGCTCGGCGGCGGCGTGGCGGTCGCGTGCGGCGTCGGCCTCGCGCTGTGCCGCCCGCCAGCGCCCGCGGGCGTCGTTCTCCGCCTCCCGCGAGGCCACCACTTCGCCTTCCGCGGCTGCCACTGCCCGGCGGCGTGCTTCGAGGTCGGCGCGCACGTTGCGCAGCTCGGCCTCGATATCGGCGAGCCGGTTGCGGCCGGCGAGACGTCGCGCGGCCGCGGTCGGCGCGTTGGCGGCGATCGCGAAGCCGTCCCAGCGCCACAGGTCGCCCTCCTGGGAGACCAGCCGTTGCCCAGGCCGCAGTTCGCGCACGAGCCGGGCGCCGTCGGCGCGGGCGACCACGCCGATCTGGGCCAGCCGCCGCGCCATCGCCTCCGGCGCCGCCGTGACGAACGAGGTCAGCGCGGCGACACCGTCGGGCAGTGCCGGATCGGCGGCGTCGACCGGCGCGCCGCCCCAATGGATCGGCGCGGTCTGCTCGACCGGGGCGTCGAGGTCGTCGCCGAGGGCGGCGCCGAGCGCCGTCTCATAGCCCTTCTCGACGGTGAGGAGATCGATCACCGGAGGCCACATCTGCTTGTTCTCGACGTGCAGCAGGCGGGCGAGCGTCTTCGCCTCGGTCTCCAGGCGGTGGGCGTTGCGCTCTGCCTCGCCGAGCGGCTGGCGCGCCACGTCGAGCGCTTGCCGGGCCGCCGATTGGGCCGCCTCGGCCCGCACCGATTCGGCTTCGGCGGCGGCGACCGCCGCCTGTGCCGCTGCCGTCGCCTCCGCGAGGCCGTCGAGATCGACGGCGCGGGCGGCGTCGGCCATGAGGGCATCGAGCTCCGCCGTGACCTGGGCGTGCTCGCGTTGGAGCTTGGCGCTGCGCTCGGCACAGCCGCGCACCGTAGTTTCAAGCTGCGTACGTTTCGCGGTGAAGTCGGCGAACGCCGCCGTCAATTCGCCGAACCGGCTTTCGCTGGCGGCGAGCGTCGCCGCCGCCGCGGCGACCCGTGCCTCGACGCCGCTGCGGCGTTCCGCGCCGGCGGCCATTTCCTCCGCCAGCACCTCGCGCTCGGTTTCGAGACGCGCGAGCGCGGTCTCCGCATCGACGGAATGCTGGCGCTCGCGCTCGGAATCCTGGGTGAGCTGCACCAGCCGCCGTCCCAGCTCGGCGATGCGTTCCCGGGCGCGCGCGGCCTCGCGTTCGAGGCCGTCGCGGGCAACGGTCAGGCGCTGCAGGACGGCGGCAGCCGTCGCCTCGCTTTCGCGCAGCGCCGGAAGATCGGCCGCCGCATTGGCCTGGCGGGTGGTCGTTTCGGCCTCGGCACCGGTGCGGTCGGCAACGTCGCGCACCGCGGCGGCGTGCGCGGCCTCCGACTGGGTGACCTCGGTGCGGGCATGCATCAGCCGCAGGTGGAACAGGGCCGCCTCGGCCTTGCGGATGCTCTGCGACAGCGCGCGATAGCGCACCGCCTGGCGCGCCTGCCGCTTGAGGGCGTCGATCTGGCCGGCGAGCTGGCCGATCACGTCTTCGAGCCGCGCGAGATTTTGCTCGGCGGCGCGCAGCCGCAGCTCCGCCTCGTGGCGCCGCGCGTGCAGTCCGGAAATGCCGGCGGCTTCTTCGAGCACGCGGCGGCGCTGCTCGGGCTTTGCCTGGATGATCTCGCCGATGCGCCCCTGATGCACGAGGGCCGGCGAGCGCGAGCCGGTGGAGGCGTCGGCGAACAGGATCTGGATGTCGCGGGCGCGCACCTCGCGGCCGTTGAGACGATAGGTCGAGCCCTCCTCGCGCTCGATGCGCCGCGACACCTCCAACACGTCGTCGCCGTTGAACTGGGCGGGCGCCGTGTGGGCGCTGTTGTCGATCGTCATCCCCACTTCGGCGGTGTTGCGCGCGGACCGGCTGTTGTTGCCGGCGAAGATGACGTCGTCCATCCCGGCGGCGCGCATCGCCTTGTGGGAGGCTTCGCCCATCACCCAGCGCAGCGCCTCGACAAGGTTCGACTTGCCGCAGCCGTTGGGCCCGACGACCCCGGTCAAGCCGGGCTCGATCAGGAAGTCGGTCGGTTCGACGAAGGACTTGAAACCGATCAGGCGCAGTCGCGTGAGTTTCATCGCATGATTTCTCCGCACACTGCGCGCAACTGCCCACCCGGCGGCTTGAAGCAACTTCGCGGCTTGCGGCCGGTGCCGCGAGAATCGGCAGCCGCAAGCCATGGTGGGCGGACAATGGCCACCATGGCGCCCGACGGCAACAGGGTAGGGGCGATTATCCAGAGCATGTTTGCGCGCATGAAAAAGCTGTGGGTCCGCGCCGATTGCGTCCGCACCCGCTGGCGAATTGATTGCGCAGCGTCATCCGCGGCCAAGCGGGCGTCAACTCCGGCGTAGCTGCACGACGGCTTCACGGAGGACGAGCGGTACCCGGAGGCGTTGCCTCCGCCGCTTGGGGTATGTTGGTGCCGCGCAGCGATCGGCGCGGCGCCGGGCGCATCCCAAGCCCGGCGTCCCGAGCCTGGAGCCGTCAGGCTGGAGCCTCAGGAGCCGTCAGGCTGGAGCCTCAGGTCTTGAGATAGGGCTCGATCAGCTTGTCGAGTTCTTCCATCGTCAGTCCGCCCTCGTGAGACTCGCCGTTGATGAAGAACGTCGGTGTCGCCTTGACTTTGAACGTCTGTGCCGCCCGGTCGCGGACCTGCTGCATCTTCGTCAGCTGGTCCTTGTCGTTGATGCAGGCTTCGAACGTCTGCTGGGTGAAGCCCGCCTGCTTGGCGATGGCCATCAGCGGCTCGATCGGGTTGCGCACTGCCCACTTGGCCTGCTGCGCGAACAGCGTCTCGACCATCGGGTAGTACTTGTCCGGCCCGGCGCAGCGCGCCAGCATGAAGGCCGCCGCGGCGAGCCCGTCCAGCGGGAATTCGCGGAGGATGAACCGCACCTTGCCGGTGTCGATGTATTTTTCCTTCAGCTTCGGAAACACCGTGGTCTCGAAGGCGGCGCAATGGGGACAGGTCATCGAGGCGTATTCGATGATCGTGACGGGAGCCGACTCCGGGCCCATGGCGATGTCGTCGAGCCCACCCTTGGCCATCAGCTCCAGGGAGGAGATGGTCTCGGCGCTGGCTGGTCCGCCGAGCGGGCCGAGGCTGCCGAGCACCAGCACGGCCGCGCTGCTGATTGCGAATTCACGGCGGGTAATCATAGGGAGGATCTCCGTTTCGCCGACAAGCCTACAGATATTCAGCCCGCCCGCCTACCACCAGTGGAAGGGTTGGATGGGGCATCCGGACCGGTAGCGGTTTCGCGCCGCCGAAGCAATCTGGGGCACGGGCGGCGAACATAGCGTCGGTTCACGTTCGTTTGATGGCGGCACCCAGGCGGCCGAGCGCGGCACGCAGGCCGTCATCGGCAATCCCCGTCATCTGGCCCGCCAGTTGGTCGGCCAGCCGCTGATCGATCACCCGGCGGACCGGCTTGGCGCGCCGCCGCCGCAGCGGCGCTTGGCGCAGGGCGATGCCGGCCAGGGCCTGCCAGCCGAAATAGCGGTTGACCCGCTCGACGATCACCGCCGACTGGTGCTGGACCTCGATCGCGGTCGGGCCTTCCACCCGCAGCACCAGGGTGGCCGGAGGCGACTCGTCGGGATCGCTGCTGCGGGTCCACACCATGCGAATCGGCTCCGCATGGGCCGCGATTTCGCCCCCGACGATGTCCTCCCAATGGGTCACGAGTTCGCAGGACGTAAATCCCTGCCGTTTGAAAGCGTCGGCGAAACACCGGCTCACCAGCGCGGAAAGGGGCTTCGGAGAGGATGGCTTGTTCATGCCGCGGGGGTCTGCCACAGGTTCAGGCATGACCTTAGCAAGCCGCACCCGCACCAAAAAGGGCAGGCCGGCCGCACCCCGGAAAAAACCCGTCGGCCCCGCCGGGAGCCCGGCCGGCGGCGCGCGCGGCGACCCCGCCTGCCGTCCCGACCCGATGAGCCTGCTCGCATGGTACGACCGCCATCGCCGGCGCCTGCCGTGGCGGGCGCTGCCGGGGGAAGCGGCCGATCCCTACCGGGTCTGGCTGTCCGAGATCATGCTGCAGCAGACCACGGTCACCGCGGTGGCCCCCTATTATGCCAGATTCCTGGCGCGGTTCCCGGGGGTCCAGGCGCTTGCGGCGGCGGACCTCGAGGACGTGTTCAAGCTATGGGCAGGGCTCGGCTATTACGCCCGCGCCCGGAATCTCCACGCCTGCGCCCGGGCGGTCGTGGCCGATCACCACGGTGCCTTTCCGGCGGAGGAGGCCGACCTGCGCGGGCTGCCCGGCGTCGGCCCCTATACGGCGGCCGCGGTCGCGGCCATTGCCTTCGACCGCCCGGCAAGCCCGGTGGACGGCAATGTGGAGCGCGTCGTCACCCGCCTCTACGCGGTGGAGGACGAATTGCCCGCCGCCAAGCCGGCCATCCGCGCCTTGGCGGAAAGCCTGCGGCCGGCGCAGCGGCCCGGCGATTTTGCCCAGGCGATGATGGACCTCGGCGCCACCATCTGCACGCCGCGCAACCCGGCCTGCGCGCTGTGCCCGTTTACCGCGACCTGTGCGGCGCGGCGGCGCGGCGACGCGCAGACGTTTCCTCGCAAGGCGAAGAAGCGCGAGGGCCGGTTGCGCAGGGGCGCGGCCTTCGTGGCGTTGCGCGCCGACGGCCACCTGCTGGTGCGCACGCGCCCCTCAAAGGGCCTGCTGGGCGGCATGACCGAAGTGCCGACGACGGCCTTCGCCGCCGATTTCGACGTGGCTTCAGCGGCCCTGAATGCGCCCGCGCTGCACGAAGACCGCGGGGGGACGCCATGCTGGCAGCGTCTGCCCGGCGTGGTCACCCACGTGTTCACGCATTTTCCGCTCGAGCTCCTGGTGTTCCGCGCCCATGTGGCGGCGCTGACCGCCGCTCCCGCTAACATGCGCTGGATCGGTGCCGCCGAGATCGAAGGGGCGGCATTCCCGAGCCTGATGCGCAAGGTTTTGGCGCATGCCCGGGTCGAATGAAGCCTCGCTATCGCGAAACGCGCGTCGCGCCACGCGGTGACGCCGCGATCAGCCGCCGATGCGGCTCGCCCGCACCCACCAGCCGGGGTGGGCACTCGCAAGTCGGGGCATCGCGGCCGACGCCGCGGGCTCGCTGTCGAACAGGCCGAAGCAGGCCGAGCCCGAGCCCGACATGCGCGCGAGCCGGCATCCCGGGAGAGCTGCGATCGCACCCAGCACCTCCGCGATCGCCGGCGCGATTCGGAGGGCGGGGGGCTCGAGGTCGTTGCGCTGTCCGGCGAGCCAGGCCAACAGCGCCTCGCTGTCGGCGGGTAACGGGTCCGCCTGCGCTGCGACGGCGCAGCGCTCGCCGTGCCGCAGGCCCAGTGCCTTGAACACCGGCGGCGTCGGCATGGCGATGCCGGGATGAACGATAATGATGCCGAGCGTCGGCAGCGCCATGGGCATCGACAGGATTTCGCCGATGCCGCGCATCATCCGCGGTTGCGGATCGAGACAAACGGGCACGTCGGCGCCGGTGTCGCGCGCCACCGCTGCCACGCGGGCGTCGTCGCGCGACAGCGCATTGGCGTTTGCCAGGAGACGCAGCGCGGCTGCCGCATCGGCGGAACCGCCGCCGAGGCCGGCGCCCGCCGGCAGCTCCTTGACGAGCGCGAAGCGGCCGAGTGCGATGCCGGGAATGCGGGCGCTCAGCGCACCGGCGGCGCGCAACACGAGGTTGTCGGCGAGCGGGCCGGACTGCCCCGCGGTCGGGCCGGACACCGCCAGCTCCAGCTGCGGCCCCGGTTCCAGCGTGAGGCGGTCGCCGCATTGGGCGAACGCCACGAGGCTTTCCAGCTCATGGTAGCCGTCGGCGCGCCGGCCGAGGATTCGGAGGGTCAGGTTGACCTTGGCCGGCGCGAGCGCGGCCAAGGAAGCCGTCATGAGAGACTCAACCGCCGTCGCCGGTGGCGGCAGCCTTCTTGGACTTGTCGGTGGTCGCCTTGTCGGCATCGGCGGCGGACGTCGTCAGGCCGTTCTTGAGCTTGTCTTCGATGGTCTTGAGCTCGTCGGCGTCCGGCTTAAGGTCGCGCGCATGCGACCACTGAAACTTGGCTTCGAGGCCGCGGTCGACCTTCCAATAGACGTCGCCCAGATGGTCGTTGATGGTCGGATCGACGGGCTTGAGTTCGACGGCGCGTTCGAGGTTTTTCACCGCCTCGTCGTAATTGCCGAGCCGGTAATAAGCCCAGCCGAGCGAATCGACGATGTAGCCGTCGTCCGGACGCTGCTCGACCGAACGCTTGATCATGCTCATGCCGTCATCGAGATGAATGCCCTGGTCGATCCAGGAATAGCCGAGATAGTTCAGCACATGGGGCTGCTCGGGATAGAGTTCCAGCGCCTTCTTCATGTCGGCTTCCGCCTTGGACCACTGCTTGTCGCGCTCATAGCAGATGCCGCGGAAATAGAACGTGGTCCAGTTGGAGCGGGTCGGATTAGGCTCCAGGGCGACCGCCTTGCCGTAGGCGTCGGCGCAGGCCGCGTATTGCTTGCGCTCGCGCATGATGTTGCCGAGCGCCAGGATCGCCTCGAGATCGTCCGGCTTCGCCGCGATCAGCTTGTCGAGATGCTTCTTGGCTTCGTCGGTGCGTTCGAGCGCGTCGAGGTCGATGCCGAGCTGGATCTCGGCGTTGCGCTTGAGCGGCGAGCCGGCCGGCACCCGGTCATAGGTCTTGATCGCGAGCTCCGGCTTCTTCATCGCCTCGTAGAGGTCGGCGAGGGCGAGCGTCGCGAGCGGCTGGTTCGGCTCGAGGTACAAGGCGAGCTGAAGGTAGGCGAGACCGCGATTGGCGAGGCTGAGCTCTTCCTCGCGGCGGCCCAGCGCCGCGCCGAGGCCGTACAGCGCTTCGGCGGCGCCGGCCTGGGCGGTGTCGACCAGACGCGGCAGTTGCTCGTCCTTGCGCAGCGAGGTCATCGCCTCGACCACCAGCGGATAGCGCGGCAGCTGCTTGTCGAACTCGCCATACAGCTTGAGTGCCTCGTCGTGCCCGCCATTGCGCGACAGGAAGCCGGCATAGGCCTGCATCACCCGCAGCGCCGAAGAGTCGAGCTTGTAGGAGTGCTCGAGCCGCTTGCCCGCTTCCTTCTTGTTGTTGGCGAGGTCGAGGATCAGCCCGGCATGCATGTCCTTGAAGATGCCGTACCATTCGGGACCCTGCAGCTTGTCGATGGTATCGACCGCGCCCTTGGCGTCGTTGGCGCCGAACGCGCTCCACGCCGCGAGCAGCGTCGCGGTCAGGTCGGTCACCGGGCCGCGCGCGGCGAGGCCGAACTGCTGGCGCGCATCCTTGTAGTTTTTGGTCTTGAGCGCTTTGACGCCCAGCACGAGATGCGCATTGCGGTTGTTGCGATCGAGCTGAATCAGGCGTTCGGCGAGGCGCACCGCTTCCTCGATGTCGCCGTCGGCGAGCACGGAGTAGAACGCGAGCTCGAGGAGTTCGGGATTGCGTTGGTCGGTGCGCAGCGCTGCCCGATAGTAGACCGAGGCCGCATCGGCGTCGCGCTCCAGATTGGCCTGGCGCGCCGCAAGATAGTTGCCGGCAGGGGTCACGTGCGAAGTGTCACGCGGCATCTGCGATTGGGCCGCAAGGGCTTGGGGAAACGTCCAGCCGGCGGCGGCCGCGATCATGGTGAAAGCACGGAGCGACGATATTTTCACGGGGACCTGCTCTCCAAAATGGGCACGATCGAATCGGTGATCCCGAAGACGGCGACCCCGAATACGCTGGATCCACGAAGCGAGGGATCCGAGCACCAAAGACATGCGGCGAGTTGCCGACCGAGGGTCGAGAATGACCGTTTTAGGCTCCTCCCGCAAGGCGGTTCGCGACCGTCATGCCTACCTCTACAGCTGGTCTAGCTTTTCGTATGGCAATATCGTGACCGTTTCCCGCCCAAATCGACGATATCACCGAGCGGTCGCTCCCAACTTCACATGTTCTGGTAATTAGGGCCGCCGCCCCCTTCGGGGGCGACCCAGGTGATGTTCGCGTTGGGATCCTTGATGTCGCAGGTCTTGCAGTGCACGCAGTTCTGCGCGTTGATCACGTAGCGGGGGCTCGCCTCACCCTCACGAATCCATTCATAGACTCCGGCCGGGCAATAGCGGGTGGACGGGCCGTCGAATACGCCGAGCTCCGAGCGCCTCTGCAACTCGAGGTCGGCGACCACCAGATGGGCCGGCTGCGCTTCCTCGTGATTGGTGTTGGACATGAACACCGAGGACAGCCGATCGAAGGTCAGCTTGCCGTCGGGCTTGGGATAGGCAATCGGGCGACACCGTGCCGCAGCTTTGAGACAGGCGGAATCCGGCTTGCCGTGGCCCAGCGTGCCGAACAGCGGAATGCCCAGCGTATTGGCCCACATGTCGAGGCCCCCGAGCCCGATGCCGAGGAAGGTGCCGAGCTTCGACCATAGCGGCTTGGCGTTTCGCACCGGCCACAAGTCGCGACCGATTTCCGAACCGCGCCACCCGGCCTCGTAGTCCGCCAGCACGTCGTTGGCGCGGCCGCCGGCAAGCGCCGTCGCGGCGTGCTCGGCCGCCAGCATGCCCGACCGCATGGCGTTGTGGGTGCCTTTGATGCGTGGCACGTTGAGAAATCCGGCGCCGTCGCCGATCAGCGCGCCGCCGGGAAAGGCGAGGTTCGGTACCGACTGCCAGCCGCCTTCCACGATGGCGCGCGCGCCGTAGCCGATGCGCTTGCCGCCCGCGAAGGTGTCGCGCACCAGCGGGTGGGTCTTGAAGCGCTGGAATTCCTCGAATGGCGAGAGATACGGATTCGCGTAGTTGAGATGGACCACGAAACCGACCGAAACGAAGTTGGCGTCGAAGTGGTAGAGGAACGACCCGCCGCCAGTGCGGCTGTCGAGCGGCCAGCCGAAGGTGTGCTGCACCAGGCCGGGATGATGCCGTTCCGGCGCCACCTGCCACAGCTCCTTGATCCCGATGCCGTACTTCTGCGGCTGCCGGTCGTGATCGAGGCCATAGCGCGCGACGAGGGTCTTGGTGAGCTGGCCGCGCGCGCCTTCACCGAACAGCGTGTATTTGGCGCGCAGCTCCATGCCGCGGGTGAAGCTGTCCTTGGGCTTGCCGTCCTTGCCGATGCCCATGTCGCCGGTGGCGACGCCCGCGACCTCGCCGTTCTCCGCGTAGAGCACTTCGGTCGCTGCAAAGCCGGGGTAGATTTCCACCCCGGCCTGTTCCGCCTTGGTGGCGAGCCAGCGGCAGACATTGCCGAGCGACACGATGAAGTTGCCGTGATTGCTCATCAGTGGCGGCAGCAGCAGATTGGGGATCCGCACCGCGCCGGCGGGGCCGAGCATGTAGAAGCGATCGTCCGTCACAGCGGTCTTGATCGGAGTGTCCTCGCCGCGCCACTCCGGCAACAGCGCATCGAGACCGCCCGGGTCGATCACCGCGCCGGAGAGGATGTGGGCGCCGACTTCGGAACCCTTCTCGACCACGACCACGGAGATATCCGGCGATATCTGCTTGAGCCGGATCGCCGCGGCGAGCCCGGCCGGACCCGCACCGACGACCACCACGTCGAACTCCATCGATTCCCGGGGCGGCTGTTCGGCGTCCATCAGCTTCTCCGTCGTGAGCGCGGCATCGCCTTTTTCCACGTTTGCCGGAAGGCGGCAATCGCGGGCGGCAGGTCGATCGCTATACGCTGCCGTGACGCCCGCGATGCACGAAACGTGCTAGACTGATGCCATGTCCATCCAATCGACCGATCTGCACGCGATCCTCGCCTTCTATGTGGAAGCGGGCGTGGACGCCGTGCTCCAGGAAACGCCGGTCGACCGCTTCGGCAGCGATGCCGCGGTCGCCGCAGCCCCCGCCGGTCTTGCGGCGCGCGAACCCGCGCCCCGCAGCGGTGCGACCGCCGCCGCAACAGTTTCGTCCCGGCCGCCGCTGACAATCGCCACGGCCGCGCCGCGCGCGGAGTTCCTCGCGCCGCCCCCGCTCGGCGACGGGCCCGCTTCCGCCGACGCCGCCATCATGGCCGCCCGCGAGCTGGCGCGGAGCGCGGCGAACCTCGAGGAGCTGCGCGCGCTGCTCGACGGCTTCGAGGGCTGCGGGCTGCGCAAGACGGCGAAGCAGCTGGTGTTCGCCGCCGGCAATCCGCAGGCGCGGGTGATGTTCGTCGGCGAGGCGCCCGGACGCGAGGAGGACCTCGAAGGGTTGCCCTTTGTCGGCCGCTCCGGCCAGCTTCTCGACCGCATGATGGCCGCGATCGGCCTCGACCGAACCAACGCCTACATCGCCAATGTGATTCCGTGGCGCCCGCCCGGCAACCGCACGCCGACGCCGCAGGAAACCCAGACCTGCCTGCCGTTCACGCTGCGCCAGATCGAGCTCGCCGATCCCGATGTCCTGGTGTGTCTCGGCGGCCCCTCGGCGCAGACGCTGCTCGCCATCAAGGAAGGCATCCGCCGCTCCCGCGGGCGCTGGCATGCGTTCCACACCGGCGCCCGCGAAATCCGCGCCATCGCCACGTTCCACCCGGCCTATCTGTTGCGCAACCCGATTGAGAAGCGGTTCGTGTGGCGCGACCTCCTCGCCATCAAGGCGGCGCTCGCGGGGTAGGGCATCGCCCCGCAAGCCGGGCCTGCTCGCGCAAGGCCCGCCTCACCCCGGCTCCATCCCCATCGACGTGATCGCCTCGACGGCGCGCGGCGATTTCAGGAGATCGAGCAGGGCGCGCGCCGCGTCCTGGTTCGCGCCGTGCGTCGAAATTCCGGCGGTGAAGACGATGTAGGACTGCAGCTCCGGCGGGATCGGGCCGACCAGCGCGGCGCCGGGTACCGAGAGGATGTTGGGGATGACGATGATGCCGAGCGCCGCGCGTCCGTCGGCCACCATCTCTGAAACCGATTCGGTGACCGGCAGGATCGCCTTCGCCTTCACCGCGTCGGCAATGCCGAGATCGGCGAACACCCGGTCGAGATGGATCGTGCTGGCGCCTTCCTTGAGATAGGTGATCGAGGGCGCCTCGAGCAGGGTCCGCTTGAAGGCGGCGACGGTGGCGATGTCGGGCGCCGGTGCGCCGCGCTTCACCGCGACCCCGATCCCGGCCTTCATCACGTCGGCGCGGCTCGCAGCCTCGAGCTGGCCGGATTTGATCAGGTCGTCGACTTGGAAATTCACCAGCACGGCGAGGTCGAACGCCTCGCCGGACTCGATTCGCCGCTTCATCACCGCGGCGACGTCGGTCACCACGGTGATCGTGTGGCCGTTCGCCTGCTCGAAAGCCGGGCCGACCGCGCCGAGCACCATCTTGGTGACTTCGCGAGCCGAACACCTTCAGCTCCGCCGCGGCGCCGGTGTCGCTGCCGGCGACTACCGCCGTGGCAATCAGCGCGGAGAGCACGAGACGGGTGCGGATCATGGCTTTGCCTCCGGGACCGGCGCGTCCTTCGCGGGCGGTTTCTCTTCAGGCGAGGACGTCGCATCAGGCGCGGGCCTTGCTTCGGTCCCCGGCGTGGCAGCCGGAGCGGGCGTGGCCGCATCCGGCGTCGGCCGCCGCACGCCCCAGCCGACCCGGATCAGCGGCAGCCGTCCCTGCACCGTGCGTGAGAAGGCATGGGGCACCTCGGCGACGAGATCGGGAAAGTTCAGGGCGATCTCGGTCGGCACCGCGACCTGGCTCTCGACGCCGTTCCATACGACGACGGCACCCTTGCGGCGGATATCGGCCGGTGTGATCCAGGGCGAGCGCTCCGGGTGGTCGTAGAAATACAGGCTCGGGCGCTGCCGGGCGCCGAGCGCGACCAGGGCGGACAGGCGGACGTCGCCGCTGACGATGCGCACCGGGCTGCCGGTGCGGCGCTCGAAACTGTCGGCGAAGAACCGGCCCATGGCGGTGGCGGGACGCGAGACGTCGACGCTCGAGAGCCCCGTCCACGGCAGCAGCAGGATGCCCGCCGCCGCGACGAGCGGCGGGGTGAGCAGCAGCACCAGCCAGGCGATGCCGACCATGCGCGGCCGATGCCAGGGAATCGCGTTGCCGGCGAGGACGACGATCGCGAGCCCGGACAGCAGCAGATGGGGTGCGATGCCGCCGACCGGCTGGCGCTCGCCGAGCACCGCCGCGACCGTCACCGCGACGAAGCCGGGCGTCAATGCGAAGAAGTAGACGAAGCGTCGTGCGAAAGGATCGGTGAAGCTGCGCACGAACACCGGCACCTTCTCCTCAGTGCGCATGTGCCATTTGCTGCCCAGCGCGACCAGGATCATCAGCCCGACATGCGCGATCAGGATCGCCTCGAACAGGCCCAGCCAGTCTTTCAGGAAGGCGATTCCCGCATCGTCCTTCTGCAGCGGCTGCAGGCCGAGTGTCGTCAGGCCGTTGGAGAGGTCGAGCCAGATCAGGTGCGGGAACAGCACCACCACGATCAGCGTGCTGGCGAGCCACGGGTCGGAGGAGTGCAGCGCGCGGCGGCCGCGCCGGGTGGCCGCGAGGAACACCATGATGAGCGCGAGGAGGATGAGCCCGGCATAGGTGGTGAGCAGCAGCAGGCCGAGCTCCAGGCCAAGCACGAACCACGACACCCGCTGGCGCTCGCCGACGGCGCGCCACAGGCTCAGGAGCGACAGCGCCACGAGGGGCATCGCCAGCACCTGCGGGCCGAAATTCGGCGTCGGCGCGGAGAACGCCGAGATGCCGACCATCAGCAGGACGGCAAAGGCGGCATGGTGGATGCCGACGATGGCGCGCCCGAGCGTGAACACCGCCCAGAACGCGACGAGCACGCAGGCCTGTGCCAGCAGGTAGACTGCGACGCTGCCGCCGAGGTCGAAGGCGATGTCGGCAAGCCAGAAGGCGAGCGGCGGTCCCCAGTAGCTGCCGAGCTGAAACTCGTGGCCGACCGCGAGCACGACCGGCAGCTCGCCCGGCGGCGACGCGAAGAACAGAGAGGGAAACATCCACCACAGTACGGTCTGGGTGAGCGCCATCAGCCAGAACGTCAGCCGCGGCTGCGAACGCAGCAGTTCGACGATGATGGAAGTCTGGAGCATGCGGCGGGCCTACCTTGCGGGTCGGCGCAGATAAGCCCGCGCGGCGTCGCGGTGCAACGGTTTAGCGCATGGGGCCGGAACTCGGCAGGATTGGGCGGCGTTCACGGCTGCCAATCGGGGGCGCGACGACAGTGCGCTACGAAGGCAGGAGATCGTCGTCGTGGGGGGACGCGGCCGCGTCGCGCGCGCCGAAGGCGGCCGCGACCGGGGCGAAGCCGCGGCGGTGATGCACCGTCGGTCCGAGCTGGGTCAGCGCGCGAAAATGCTCCGGGACGCTGTAGCCCATGTGACGCTCGAAGCCATAGCCCGGATGGGCGGCGCCGACCTGCATCATCAGGCGGTCGCGCACCACCTTGGCGACGATCGAGGCTGCGGCGATCGAGAGCACCAGGGCGTCTCCGGAGATCACCGCTTCGCAGTCGCATCCGGCGTCGATGCGGTCGCAGCCGTCGACGAAGACGAGACGGGGCCGAACCGGCAGGGCCGCCACCGCGCGCGCCAGCGCCCACAGCGAGGCCTGGCGGATGTTGTCACGGTCGATCCGCGCGCGCGAGCCGAACGCGACGCCGACCTGCGCGGTGGCGCAGATGCGCTCGTAGAGCTTCTCGCGCTCCACCGCCGTGAGCTTCTTGGAATCGTTGAGGCCGCGCGGAATCCGCTTGGGGTCGAGGATCACGGCGGCGGCCACCACCGGCCCCGCCAGCGGACCGCGACCCGCCTCGTCGCATCCGGCCACCGGAAACACCCCGCGCTTCATGGCGGCGCGCTCGCGGCGAAAGCTCGGTCGCAGCGGCGCCTCTCCGAGCGGCAACCGCGGCGCGGCCGTCGCTGTTTCGGCGCGGGGGCGTTGGGGAGGGCGACTCATCCCGCGATCCTGGCCAAATCGGGGGCCGTTCGCAAGGCGGGTGTCTAGCGATGTCTAGCGATGCCGCGTCCGGACCGCCGCGGCCATCGCCGGGCGCCGCCTCATGGCTCGTGCTCGATCTGCTTCACCACTTTCTCCGAGGCCGGTCGCGGCGCCGAGGCCGCCAGGTACGCGGTTCTGAAAAAGGAGATCCAGTAGACGAGAAGTGCGATCGGTACGCCGATGTCGTAGAGCGTGTCGAGCCCGGGGATCGGCTCGATGGGAATGGCGATCGCGCCGGCCGCGGCGGTGGCGCCGACGCGGTAGCTCAATGCCGTCAGCACGCGCTTGAGCGGGTTGTCGTCGGGCAGCTTGGAAACCACCACGATCAATACGATCAACAGCGCCGTCATCGCGGCGGTGAAGATGAGCAGGTCGCGAACGATTTCGGCGATCGTCGACAGCACACTCATTGCGCAGGTCTCCGGGCGGCGGGCCGGCCGCGGCCATGGCGGCCGTCGGCGGGTTGCAAGGGATCATCGATCCCACGGTCGCCAGAAGGTGGAGAGCGCGTGCGAAAAGTTCAATATCGAGGACGATCGCCGCTCGGGTTCACGCTGCCTCCGCGAGCAGCGCGCGCAGGTCCAGCCGGTCGGTTCCCATGGCCAGGGTGCCGTCGGCGTTGCGCGGCCACTGCGCTTGCGGACGGTCCCAATAGAGTTCGACGCCGTTGCCGTCGGGATCGCGCAGATAGAGCGCCTCGCTCACCCCGTGATCGCTTGCGCCGTCCAGAGCAATTCCGGCGGCGATGACGCGCCGGAGCGCCCCGGCGAGCGCGGCCCGGGTCGGATAGACGATCGCGACGTGGTAGAGGCCGGTGGTGCCGGGCACCGGCGGCGGGCCGCCCCGGCTCTCCCAAGTGTTGAGCCCGATATGGTGATGATAGCCGCCGGCCGACACGAACGCCGCCTGATTGCCGTAGCGCTGCATCACCTCGAAGCCGAGGACGCCGGTGTAGAAGGCGAGCGCACGCTCCAGGTCGGCCACCTTGAGGTGGACGTGGCCGATCCGGACGCCGGTGTCGATCGGCCGCGGCGCTGTGGCGAGCGGCTTTAGTGGCTCGAGAGGCTGGAGCGTGCCCGGCGTCGCCGTGCGCACATCCGAGGCGTGCAAATCCGGGGTTTGCGGGTCAAGTGCGGACATAGCGGGTCCCCGCCGTTGCGGTGCTGCGGAACAGGCGCTCCACGCTGAAGGCGCCGGCACCGGCCGCGACGATGTACAGGAAGATGAAGCAGAACAACACCGCCGCGTCGCCGCCGTTCGCCGCCGGGTACAGGCTGTGCGGCGCGTGGAACATCCAGTAGGCCACCGCCATTTCGCCGGCGGCAATGAACGCGGCCGCCCGGGTGAACAGGCCGAGCACGATCAGGGTTCCGGTCGCGACCTCGATGACGGCGCCGGCCCCCATCAGGCTCATCAGCGGTTGCGCGCCGGGCGCGGCGCCGGCCGGAAACCCGACCAGCTTGACGAGGCCGTGGGAGAGGAAAAGCGCGCCGGCGACGATGCGGAGCGCGGCGAGCAGGTACGGCTCAAACCGGGCCAGATCGGTCGAATTTGTCATGGAATGTCCGTCCTTTCGGGGGCTGCCGGCAAAGGAGGTGCCGATACCGGGCAAGTAGGGACGCGCCGGCCGGTTGAAAACGCCCGTCGGTTGCCGCACTGTGTTTCCATTCTGGAAACACTCGGTCACACCATGGATCGCATTGAAGAAATTCGCGGATTCGTTGCCGTGGCGGATGGCCTCAGCTTCGCTTCGGCCGCCCGTCGACTGGCAATTTCCACTGCGCAGATGTCCAAGCTGGTGGCGCGGCTGGAGGATCGTCACGGCACCCGCCTGCTCAACCGCACCACCCGGGATGTCTCGCTGACCGATGCCGGCCGGGCCTACCTCGCCGGCGCTCGCGAGCTTCTCGACCAGTTCGACCAGCTGGAATCCTCGGTGGGTGGCGCCGGCGGGCCACGCGGGCTGTTGCGGCTGTCGGTGCCGGTGTCGTTCGGCGCGGTCGAAATCGGTCCCGCGCTGCTCGATTTCGCCGCCGCTCACGCCACGGTCGGCCTCGAGGTGTTTTTTTCCGATCGTGCGGTCAAGCTGGTGGAGGAGGGGTTCGACGCCGCGGTGCGGATCGGAAACCTCGCCGATTCAACGCTCGTCGCGCGCCGGCTCGCCGCGAGCCGTATCGTCACCTGCGCCGCTCCGAGCTACCTCGACCGCCATGGCGCCCCCCGTGCCCCGGACGAACTGCCCGGCCGCGAAATCATCATCGACCTCAACCCCGCCGATCCCTTCGTCTTCCGGTTCGGGCGCGGCGCCGCCCGCCGGACCGTCCGGGTCGATGGCCGCCTGCGTTTCGCCGGCGCCCAGGCCTGCCTTGCGGCCGCCCGCGCCGGGCTCGGCATCACGCGCGCCCCGGCGTTTGCCGCGGTGGACGACCTGCGCGCCGGCCGCCTGCGGCCGCTGCTGTGCGAGTTCGAGCCCGACCCGGTGCCGATCCACGCCGTCTATCCGCAGACCCGCCACCTCGCCGCCAAAGTCCGCGCCTTCGTGGATTTCCTCGCCGCGCGCTTCGCCGGTGAACCCGCCTGGCACCAGGGATGGGGGTGAACTCGTTCCCCCGCATGCTTGCGGGGGGAAGGCGCGCGCGGCGGAACGCGGCGATGGCTTGGAGACCCGGACCGGTGCTGCCGTGTCAATCCAGCGGTTGCAGCTTCACGATCGCCGCGCCGTGATTGTTGCCGAACCACACGCTGACCGGCGTCGTCGAGTCGTCCACATAGAGGTTGCGAATATTGGTGTTGGTGGGCAGCGGGTATTCCACCATCTCGCCGGTCTTGCTGTTGATCCGGGTGATGCGGTCCGACGCCATGCCGCCGGTCCAGATGTCGCCGTTCTTGTCGACCTTGGACTGGTAGGGCAGCGACCACTTGGTCGGCATGTTCCATTCCTGGAGCGTGTTGGTCTTGGTGTCGAGCATGCCGACCACGTCGACCGCGTATTCGGAGAAGAACAGGCGTCCGTCCTTGTCGAACTCGCCGCGGCGCGGCCGCGAGCGGTCGGTGAAGGTCTGGACGAAGGAATATTCCCCGGTCTTGGCGTCGATGCGGCCGATGGCGCGGTCGCTGAAATCGGCGATGTACAGGTTGTTCTGCGCGTCGGGGAAGATTTCGTAGATCGAGTGTGGCCGGCCTGCCAGCGGGGAATCCGGCTTGATGTCCTTGAACGGCGCGAAGTTCTCGAACTTGCCGCTCTTGAGATCGACCCGGTAGACCGAGGTCGAGGCGACGTCCTGGATCCACAGCTTGCCGTCCACGTGCGCGGACTGCGGCGCCACGAAAGCCTGCTGCGAGCTGTCGCGGTTGAATTCGGGGGCAACCGGCAGCATCGAGAAAGACTTGGTCGCCTTGTCGAACTTCGCCGCGCCCGCCTGGTACATCAGCGACATCCAGTAATTTCCGTCATGGTCGCGGGCGAGGCTGAGCGTTCCCTTGGCGGCATTCTGCTTGAGGATGGGCACGGGGTAGGAGGTCACCTCGCCGGTCGCCGGATCGAGGCGGCCGAGCAGGGGATCGCCGAAATAGGTGAAATAGATCCCGCCGTCGGGATCGACCATGACGTCGTGGGGCTGGTCGGTCTGCCGGGGCAGCTTGTAGGTGGTGAGGATGGCGCGGGAGCCGCGGCCGCTCACCCGCGCGAGCGTCTTGAGCCTGTAGGGGAAGGTGTCGGTGGCGCTCAGATTGACGGTGGCGAGATAGTCGGCGAGGCGTTTCAGCCGTTCCGGCTGCTGCACCAGGAGGCCGGTCAATTCGCCGGAGCGCAGCTGCGGCGCCAGCGGCGTGGTGTTCTGGGCGTAGCGCAGCATGCGGGGAATGATCTGCACCCACTCCTCGGAAGGATGATTGGAGCGCGCGATGCGCTCCAGGGTGTGGCAGCTCATGCAGTCGGCGACGAGTCGCTTTTCGGCGTCGGTGCCGGGCCAGCTCGCGAGCCATTCCGCGCTGGTGAGCTGGGCGACGAGGTTGCGCGTCTTCTTGAGCTTGAGGTCGGCGGTAGCGGTCTGCTCGGCCGCGACCGTCGCGGTCGGCTTGCCGTCGAGGTCGAACCCGGTGGCCCGGATCGTCAGCGCGTAGGTTCCCGGGCTCAGCCGATCGGCGGGGAAGCTGTAGCGTCCCCGGTCGTCGGTGATCACGGTGACGGTGATGGTCGAATTCGCCTTTGCCGCGGTGACCGGGACGCCTTCCAGCGGGGTGCCGTCCGGTGCGTGCACGGTGCCCGCCAGCGTCGGCTCGTTCTGAGCAAGCGCCGGCCCCTGCCAGGAGACGACCGCGATTCCCGCCATCAGCATGGCCGCGTAATGCTTCAGACCCATGGCGTTTCCCCTGTTTTCAATCGGCGAGCGCCGCTTCGTTGAGACGACGCGCCAAAAGGGTAGGCGCGGGGGTAATGCCGGTCAAGCAAGTGGACGCTGCGGCGCCGTCCCTCTCCCGACCCGATGATCGGACACCTGCGGTCCCGGCGCCGCATACGACGCCGCGTGCGGTGTCTTCTTCTGGACGACGCGATGAGGCATATTGGATCGGTCGACGCGACATTCCGCAAAGCGGAGTTCGGCGAGCCCGGCCGGATGGGCGTCGACGTGGGAGGATCACGATGACATCGCAGTCGCAGATCAACCGTCGCCTGCTGCTCGGCGGCGCGGGTGGTGCGATCGGCCTCGCGGCCGCTCCCGCGCTTGCACAGGCGCCCAATCCGGCGCCCGAGCAGGCACCCCGCCGCGAACCGGGCCCGGCCGCGCCGGGGAGGAAACTGAGCGACACCGTCGCCGATTTCGTCGTCGGGTTCGACATGGCGCAGGTGCCTTCGCTCGGCATCGAGCGGGCGCGGCTCGCCTTCATCGACACCATGGCGGTGATGCTCGCCGGCAGCCGCGAGCAAGGCTCCGACATCGTCTGCGAGATGGTGCGGCAAGAGGAGGCCGCGCCCAAGGTCTCGGTGATCGGCCAGGCGTTCCGCACCTCGCCGCAGCTCGCGGCGCTCGCCAACGGCGTCGCCGCGCATATCATGGATTACGATCTGTCCTCGCTGCTCGGGCAGCCGACCTCGCCGATCATCCCGGCGCTGCTGCCGCTCGCGGAGAGCATCGGCGCCAGTCCGTCGGAGGTGATGGCGGCGTTCATCGTCGGCTTCGAGGTGTGCATGCGGCTCGCGCGCGCCGCGCCGGAGCAGTCCTCGATCGGCGGCTGGCATGCCGTTTCATCGATCGGGACCATGGGCGCGGCCATGGCCTGCGCCCGCCTCCTCAAGGCGCCCCGCGAAACCATTCCGGACATTCTCGGCATTGCCGCGTCGCTGTCGGGCGGCCTCTCCGCCAATTTCGGCACCATGACGAAGCCGTTGCATTCCGGCATGAGCGCGCGCAACGGCGTCGCCGCCGCGTTGCTCGGCCGGCGCGGGTTCACCGCCAACGCCGAGGCGCTGGAACGGCCCGCCGGATATTTCCGCGCCTTCGACCGCGGCATGGCGGTCTCGTTCGAGCCGTTCGCCGAACTCGGACACCGCTACGATATCGTCGAGCGCGGCTTCAAGCCGAAGCGCTATCCCTGCGGCGGCCTCGGCCATACCGCAATCGACGCGACGCTCGAATTGCGCGAGGAGGTGCGTCCGGGAGACATCGCGGCGATCCGCACCGCCATCACGAAATACGCGGCGTCCCGCATCGGCGACAAATATCCGACCTCGATCGAGAGCGCGAAGTTCAGCATGCCCTATGTCGCGGCCTATACCGTGCTCTACGGTGCGCCGACGCTGAAGGCTTTCACCGAGGAGGCGATCGCGGACGACAAGATCAAAGAGATGGCGCGCAAGGTCACGATCGCGATCGACCCCGAATATGCCGACCTCCTCGACGACAGCCCGGCGCGGGTCACCGTCACGCTGGCCGATGGCCGCACGGTGCAGCGCACGCGCTACTATGCCAGCGGCACCCCGCAGATGCCGCTGACCCCGGCGCAGGTGGAGGGGAAGTTCTTCGACTGCGCGGCTCATACCGTCGACCGGGCGGCGGCGACGCAGATCTTCGCCTTCATGAACCGCTTCGAGCACGAGCCGTCGCTGACGCCGCTGTGGGCGCGGACGACGCGGAGTTAGCAGGTCGAGGCAGCAAGGCGACCCGGACTTACTGAGAATTGGTCGTCCTCTCGCCGGCGCCTATTCGATCTGGTGGATCCCCGCCTTGTTAATGATGTCGCGGTATTTTGCGATCTCGTCGATCTGGAACTTCTTGGCCTGGTCCAGCGGCAGGCTCATGGGCTCGGCGCCGTTTATTTCGAAGCTGTGACGCACCACCGGGTCTTTGAGGGCTGCGGCCAGTTCCTTGTTGATCCTTTCGAGGATCGGTCGCGGCGTGCCCGCCGGGGCGAACAGCGCGAACCAGCCGGACACCTGATATGCCGGCAGTCCGGATTCGATGGTGGTGGGCGTATCCGGCAGCGCCGCGAGGCGGTTCTCGCCGGCGACGGCGAGAGCGGTCGCGCCGTTTGCCTCGATCGCGCCGGCCACGTTCGGATACCATTGGAACCCGAGTTGTACGACCCCGGCGATAAGGTCGGCGCCATATTGCGAGATGTTGCGATAGGGCACATGGGTCATCTTGGTGCCGGTGAGCTGAGAGAAATATTCGCCGGCCAGATGCTGCGAGCTGCCGATGCCAACCGACCCGTAATAGAGTTGTCCGGGTTTCGCCTTGGCGAGATCGATGAGGTCGTGGATCGTTTTCACGCCGAGCGTCTTGCTCGCAGCGACCACGATGGTGAAGCCGGCGAACGGCGAGATGATCTCGAGATCCTTGGTCGGATCGTAGCCGAGCGACTTGTAGAGCGTGAGGTTTGCGGCGACCGGGCCCGACCCGCCGCCGAGCAGGGTGTAGCCGTCCGGCGCCGCCTTTGCCGCCGTTGCGGTCCCGGTATTGCCGCCGGCGCCCGGCCGGTTGTCGACAATGATGGGCTGCCCCATGGATTTCGACATCCGGTCCAGCATGATGCGGCTGACCACGTCGCTGGCGCTGCCACCCGCAAACGGCATGATGTAGGTGATCGGTCTCGTGGGGTATTCCTGCGCCAGCGCGCTTTGCGGGCCGGCGAGGCTTGCGAAGGCGAGGCCGACGAGCGAGAGCAGCATGCCGCACGCGGCACCGGTGGCGGACTTCATGGCGTGGTCTTTCCTCGTCGCGGTCATTCGAGCAGACGATTAAGCGCCCAGGCCTACCCGATTTGTGAGTTCCCGACTGTAGTCCTGTCATCCCCGGCAGCAACGGCTTTGCGCTCTCTGAGACACGACGCCGCGCTCCATTTCGTATCAGCCGGCTGCCGGTTGATGTACCGTTCACTCACAAGAGACAAGGCGCAGCCTACCGCTAAGATTTTCGACAGCATTTGCTGCTAGGTCTCTTCGTCCCCTCCTTTGACTGTCCTGCCGGGATGTCCGCACGGGTCGGCCCGGTTCGAAGATCGACCGCTCCCGGAGGAATCAAATGCCTGTTTCCCGACGTGGGTTTGTGAAGTCTGCGATGGTGGGCGGCATCATGCTCAGCCTGTCGCGGCTCGCCGTCGCCGAGGAGCCGGCATTCGACACACGGGAGACGCTGCCGGGACGGCAGCGTTGGAACCCGGCGGCAACGGGCGCCGGCCGGATCGACGGCGTCGTCAAGGTCACCGGCGCAAAGCTCTACGCGTCCGATTTTCGCGCGGCCGATATGCCGGGCTGGCCGGCGGAGACGTCCCACGCCATCCTGGTGCGCGCGCCCGATGCGACCCATGTCTACGCCGGCATGGACTTGTCGCAGCTGAGCGGCGCGCTGAAACCCGCGGTCGTGGTGACCGCGGCCGATCTCGCCAAAGCGGGCACGCGCGTTCCCGAATTCTACGCCGGCGATCTTCTGTGTCCGGTCGGCCGGACGCCGCTTTATCTCGGGCAGCCCGTCGCGCTGCTCATCTTCGACACGTTCGACGCCTTCGACCAGGCGCGCCTCGCCCTGCGGGACGGCACGTTCGTGAAGTTCGGGGAGGAGACCGGGCCAGTCTCTCTGGCGGACTACGGGGCGTTTCGCTTTACCCGCATCGCCGGGCCGACGCCGGGTGTCCCCGACGTCTGCTCGCCCGTGAAGGACGGCTGGGTCAGTCCGCCTCACGTCCAGAACACCCCGCTCCCGGTGTGGCTGCCGGAGGGGGCGGCGACGGGCAGCGGCTACGCGAGGACCGCCGCTTATGGCGATCAGATCCGCGCGGAACTTGCCGCCGACAATCCGGCCGTGCTCGTGCTCGACCGCGCCTTCGACACCCAGTCGGTCGACCCGATGTTCCTCGAGCCGGAAAGCGGACTGGGCTGGTACGACGCCGGCCGCAAAAGCCTGGAACTCGTGCTGGGAGTGCAATCGCCTTACGAGGCGGCGGAGGCGGTCGCCTTCCTGCTGGGCAAAGCGAACGCTCCATTCAAGCCCGCGCACATCGCCAATCATTTCGCCTATATGGGCGGAGGTTTCGGCGGACGCGACCACACGCCGTTTCCGCTTTACGTCGCCCTGGCGGCGGTGTTCTTCCCCGGCCGTCCGGTCCGCCTCGCCCACGATCGCTTTCAGCAGTTCCAGGGCGGCATCAAGCGCCACGCCTTCAAGATTCGCACCCGCATCGGCGTCGAGCGCGCGACGGGTAAGATGACCGGCTTTGCCGCCGACCACATCCTCGACGGCGGCGGTCTCGCCAATTACTCGCCCAACGTCGCGACCGTGGCCGCCATGGCGGCCATCGGCATCTACGACATCCCCAAGGTCGACGTCACCACGGTCGCCCTGCATTCGCGCGGCGTCACCGCCGGGTCGATGCGCGGCTACGGCACCCTGCAGACGATGACGGCGCTCGAAGTGCTGGTCGACGAGATGTGCACCGCATTGCCGCTCGATCCGATCGAGTTCCGGCGGCGCAACGCGCTCAAGGATGGCGGGCGCACCATGGCCGGGAATCCGTACAGCGTCTCGGTTCGCACGCCGGAGATTCTCGACAAGCTGGAGAAGCATCCGATCTGGCAGCACCGCGCCGCCGAGAAGGCGGGGCCGCCGGCGGGGACGCTGGTCGGGACCGGCGTCGCTTGCGCCACCAAGGACTACGGCACCGGAGCGGATTGTTCGCTGGCGAAGGTGGAAATCGACGCCGATGGCCGGATCGCCATCCATTGCGACGCGGCGGAGATGGGAACTGCCGTCGGAACCGCCGTGGCCAACCGGGCCGCGTCCTGTCTCGGAGGCATGGCCGACGAAGTCGACGTTGCCCAAATCGAGACCTACGGCCCGCTCGCGCTTGTGACCTCCGGCGATCCTTACACGATGACGCAGGCGGCCCAGGACGCCGCGCAGCGGAATCCACGCTGGGTCCCCGCGATCAGCACCGCCACCACCGCTTCGATCGGCGCCCATATCGGCACTCACGCGGCGTTCGAGGCGGCCCGCGTCGTCTTCCGATTCGGCTTGTGGCCGGCGGCGCTCGAATTATGGGGCGTCGCGCCGAACGATCCGGCGGCGAAGGACTGGGAGGCGGCGCGCTGGAAAGATGGAAACCTCGTCGCGCCCGGACGCGCGCCGCTGCCGCTCAAGGCTGTCGCGGCGCGGGCCCATGCAAGGGGCGGCGTGACCGGGGCGATGGCTCACGGCTTCAACCGCTGGGCCTGGGCGCAAGCGACGTTTTCGGTCGGCGGCCAGCCTGTGGACGGCCGACCTCGACGCGCTCGCCGTGCGGCGCGGCGGCGGCAGATACACCCGCCTCGATCGCAGCGGCGTCAAGTTTCCGCCCGTCGACTTCAATCGGATCGGAACCACCTATACCTCGATGTGCGGCACGGCGGTCCGGGTCGAGATCGAGCGCGCCACGGGTGCGCTGCGCATCGCCAATGCCTATAGCGTGCTCGAATGCGGCGAGGCGCTGGTGCCGGAAGTCGTGATCGGGCAGGCGCAGGGCGGCTTCGCCATGGGCGTCGGCTATGCGCTCCTCGAAAACCTGCCGCTTTACGAGGACGGCCCCGGCAACGGAAAGTGGAACCTCGGGCAATACGTCGTGGCGCGGGCGTCCGACCTGCCGCTGGGCCGCCTCGACGATCGAGGTGCTGCCGCCGGTGACGCCGGCGGAGCGGCCGAAGGGCATGGCGGAGGTGGTGATGATCCCCATCGTCGCTGCGCTTCTCAACGCCATCTTCGATGCGACCGGCCATCGCTTCCGGTCGCTGCCGGTGACCCAGGCCATGCTCAAGGGGGTGCTCCAATGACGACGCTCTCCGTCACCATCAACGGTCACGCCTATGGTCCGCGCGACGTGCGCGACGAGCTGACGATGAACGATTTCCTGCGCGAGTACCTCGGCCTGACGGGCACCAAGTTCGGCTGCGGCGCGGCGCAGTGCCTGAGCTGCGTGGTGATCATCGACGGGCCCGACGGAACGAGCCACACGTCGCCGACCTGCATCGTTCCCGCGGTCAGCTTCGACGGTAAATCGATCCGCACGATCGAAGGCCACGCTAAGGACGGTGAGCTGTCGGTGCTGCAAAAGGCGTTCGTCGAGCACTTCTCGTTCCAGTGCGGATACTGTACCGCCGGCTTCGTCAACGAGGGGCAGGTGCTGCTCGAGCGCCTGGCGAGCAAGCCGGTCGCGCGTGATGCTCTCGAGCAGACCATCACCGACGCGCTCGACGGCCACCTGTGCCGCTGCACCGGCTACGTCAAATATCACGAGGCCGTCCGCGACGTGGTCCTCGCTGATCCCAAACGCTATCTCGCCTGAGCGAAGCACTCGGCTTGCGGAGCGACAGCAGATGAGGTCCGACATGCGCGCCAAGGTCATGATCGCCGCCGCTGCCCTGTTGGGAAGCCTGCTGAACGCGCATGCCGTTTCCGACAGTCCCGCGCATCGGCTTGCCACGGTCGACAGCTTTGCCGCGATCAGCGATCCGGCGGTGCGATCGGCGGCCTTGTTCATCGAGCTCGGCAAGGTGCTCACCCATCCGCGCTGCATGAACTGCCATCCCGCCGGCGACAGTCCGCGTCAGGGCGACGTGCGCCGCATCCACCAGCCGCCCGTGACGCGCGGGGCGGACGGGTTCGGGCTGCCCGCCATGCGGTGCTCGATCTGTCATCAGGCCGCAAACTTCGAGCCCGCCCGCATGCCGGGCAACCCGATCTGGCACCTCGCGCCGCGCGAGATGGGTTGGGAGGGCAAGACGCTCGGCGCGATCTGCGCCCAGATCAAGGATCCCGCCCGCAATGGAAACCGCACGCTGGAAACCCTGGTGGAGCATATCGGCGAGGATTCCCTCGTCGGCTGGGCGTGGACGCCCGGGTCGGGCCGCGAGGCTGCTCCGGGGTCGCAGAAGCAGGCCGGCGCGCTGGTCGAGGCCTGGGTGAAATCGGGCGCCGTATGTCCGAACTAGGTGCGCCCGAACGAGAATGCAGAAAGATACACGTGGCGGCAATCAAGCCGCGGATCAGGAGACGTCCATGACAACGGTTGCGATCACGAGGCGCGGCGCCGGTGCGTTGCTGGCGGGGCTCGCCGTCGCGGCGAGAGGCATGCCGGCGCATGCAGACGACGTGCCTGCCTACTTCAAGGAGATCCTCGGCGCACAGACCGCGACGCCTGCGGAAATCGGCACCCGGAACGTCCTTCAGCTCAACACCACGATGTTCGAGCTCTACGGCGATGCGGCGCAGGTGTTCAAAAAGAACATCCTGGCGCGGCATCCGGTCATCCTGGGATTGTTCTCCGGCGCCGGCGGGCGCTTCATTCTCTATCGCCCCGGCATGGCGCCCCTCGACGCCCCGCAGGTGCCGATCGCCTATCAATTGCTCAAGTCGGTCGGCCACAGCACCATGGCGCTGGCGGAAGTGGTGGTTCCCTACCTCGACAGCCCCGGTGACCTCACCTGGCGCGCCTCGCTCGCGGCCTACCGCAATCGCATGCAGTCGGCGCTCGACGGGCTCGACGCGACCGCGCTGTCCGACGACTGGCGGCCGACCAGCCGCAGCATCCTGCAGAACAACATCGCTTTCATGGACCAGTGCCTGAAGAGCAATGCGATCTCGGCCGACGCGCTGACGGCGTTCGCCAAGACGCAGGGGCCGCTCCTTAAGAAGAACATCGCCTGGGCGGCGCAGACCCAGGTCGGGCACTGGATGAGCGTGATCGCCGGCTGGAAGCAGATGCTCGGCGCCGACTGGGACAAGACCTATGCGGCGAGCAACACCATCTACGTCGCCCGCCAGAACAACGTGCTCTTCAGCGTGCTCGCCCAGTTCTTCGCGCCGGAGGCGATCAACGACCGGCTGCTGTTGATCGAGACCATCTCGTTCACCACGACGCCGGACGACATGCTGGAATCGCTCACCCGCATCATCGCCGACCGCTCGGTCGGCGCTGCCTTCTTCGGCGACTACCACCTGATGGACTACGAGCTGATGGGAGGCGATGCCCGCCAGGCGATCGTCGCGGAAGACGCCAAGCGCAGCATTCCGGTGAACCTGCCGCCGCAGGTGCCGTTCGGGTCGCACCAATGGCCGACCCTGATTACGCCGGGGCCGGGCGCCAAGAGCCTGGCGGATCTGCCATGAACCGGACTCGTCTCCACGCGAGGCAGCCGCAGGGCGGGGGGCGCGGACGCGCACTCCTGGCCGGCGTTGCACTGATGTTCGCCGCTCATCTTCCCGGCGCAGCTGTCGCCCAGGATGCCGTCGACCCGGTCACCGGCTTTGCCCGCGAACCGGTTCATGTCGCGTCGTGGCCCGGCGGCAAGAAGGTCGCCGTCAGCTTCGCGTTCTTTGTCGAGGAGTTCGGCTTCGGTCAGGGCCCGGTCTATCGCCCGGACATGGTGACGCGCAACCCGGACCTCGTGAACGAGGCGTTCCGCCAATACGGCATCGATTGGGGCATTCCGCGCGTCGGCCGCCTGTTCAAGGAACTGGACGTCCCGCTCACCATCGTGCTGAGCGCGGAGTTTCCCGGCAAATACGCGTCGGTGTGGAAGGAGTTCCGCGCGACCCAGCCGGCCGCGCCGATCGTCGCGCACGGAATGAACAACACCAATCGCGGGCTCCCGCTCGGTCGCGGATTGGCGGAGCAGAAGGCCTATGTGCGCCGCACGCTGGACATGATCGCCGGCACCACCGGCATCAGGCCGGTCGGCTGGTCGAGCCCGAGCGTCTATGCGAACGGCGACACCACCCAGGCGGTGGCCGCCGAGGGCATCACCTACACCCTCGACCAGATGGATTCCGACATCATCCTGCGATTGAAGACGCCGGAGGGACCGCTGGTCCTGCTGCCGTATCCCGTCGTCACCGTCGATATGGGCCAGCAGCTCGCCCGCATGAAAGGCCCTACCGAGATCGAAGCGCTGTGGATCGACTACGTGTCGGAGCTCGCCGCCGAAGCCCGCGCCGACCCCGCGCGCGAGGCGACCACGGTGGTCATCGGCATTCATCCCTTCGTGGTCGGAACGCCCGACGGCGCCGCCGCGCTGCGTCGCGTCCTGTCGCGCCTCAAGAAGGACGATGCCGTCTGGCTCACCGACACCGACGCCATCCGCAAGGCGGCCGGGCTGAAGTAAAGCGCGCCGCACCCCGGCGTCACGGAGCGCGGTGTGGCGGTCGCTGCACGGCTTGACGGCAAAGGCCGAAAAAGCCGAAGTTTGGAGCAAGGCTCACGGCGAAGTTGACCGAGAGCCGTGGCCCACCGAAAGCGGCTCCATGGTCATCACTGATTCCGGCGTACATGTCTGGCGCGCCGCCGGGCCGGATCGGCCGTGGCAGCCGGGGCGCACGGCCCATCTTCCGACGCCGATCGGCTACCCCGATCTGATTGCGATGATGACGGAGGCCGGGGTCGACCGCGCGATCCTGGTGCCGCCGTCCTGGGAGGGCGACCGCGTCGACTATTCCCTCGCGGCGGCCGCGACGTTTCCGAAGCGCTTTGCCGTCATGGGGCGCATACCCATCGACAAGCCCGAGGCGCGCGCCATGCTGGAGTCCTGGAAGGACCAGCCGGGCATGCTGGGGGTGCGGCTCACTTTCCACCATGCGTGGGACCGGCCATGGATGACCGACGGGACGGCGGACTGGTTCTGGCCCGCCGCCGAACGGCTCGGCATCCCGGTCATGCTCAATGCGCCGACGCTGCAGACCGAGATCGCCGCGATTGCGGTGCGGCATCCGGGCCTGCGCATCATCCTCGACCATATGGGCCGGGTGCGCGGGATGCGGGACGAGACGCTGCTTCCCGCCATCGAGCAGACGATCCCGCTCGCGAGACATCCCAATGTCTTCGTCAAGCTGACCCAGATCCCCGAATGCTCGTCGCCGCCGTATCCGTATCTGAGCACGCAGCCCTATGTCCGCCGCCTCATCGAGGCGTTCGGGCCGCGGCGCTCGTTCTGGGGCACCGACCTGTCGGCCATGCTCTCGCGCACCGCCTGCAGCTACCGGCAGGCGGTGACGATGTTCACCGAGGAAATGAAGTTCTTGTCGGCGGACGACATTGATTGGATTATGGGCCGCGGCATCGCCGAATGCCTGCCGTGGCCGGCGTGAGAGCGTGATGATGCGCGGCGGGTCGATGGGCGCCAAGCCCGCGACCGGGCGGCGCCGGAGGGAGCAGGGAGGAACGTCATGTCCAAGCAAGATGTGCCGGACGAGAAGCGTCGGCGGTTCCTGAAGGGCGCGACGTTCGCCGGAGCTGCGGCGCTGACCGCGCCCCAGGACGGCGCCCTCGCGCAGGAAGCCGTGGCCCAGGGTAGCGTGGCCCCGGGTAGCCTGGCCCCGGGTAGCCTGGCCCAGGCGCAATCCCCGGCCCGCAATCCGGTGCCGCTGCCGAACAAGCCGGCCGAGACCGCGCCGCCGCCGGCGCTGGAGCCGCTCACCGTCGGGCGCAGCGGCAGCGACTTCATGATCGACGTCATCAAGTCGCTGAACTTCGAATACATGGCGGCCAATCCGGCGTCGAGCTTCCGCGGCCTGCACGAATCGCTCATCAACTACGGCGGCAACACCAACCCGGAATTCCTCACCTGCTCGCACGAGGAAATCTCGGTCGCGATGGGCCACGGCTACTTCAAGATCGAAGGCAAGCCGCTGTGCATCTTCGCCCATGGGGCAGTCGGACTGCAGCATGCCACCATGGCGCTCTACAACGCCTGGTGCGACCGCGTGCCGGTCTACATGGTGATCGGCAACATTGCCGACGCCACCATGCGGCGGCCCGGCGTCGAATGGAACCATACCGTCCAGGACGCCGCCGCGATCGTGCGCGACTACGTCAAATGGGACGACTACCCGGCCTCGCTCCAGCATTTCGCCGAGTCGAGCGTGCGCGCCTACAAAGTGATGATGACGCCGCCCACGGCTCGGTGGTGATCGTCGCCGACGCGACGCTGCAGGAAGACCCGATCCCGGAAAACGCCAAACTGACGATTCCCAAGCTCCCGCACGTCGCGCTGCCGCGGGGCGATGCCGGCGCGGTGGCGGAGACGGCGAAGCTGCTGGTCGATGCCGAGCATCCGGTGCTCGTCGCCGACCGCTATGCGCGCACCCCGACCGCCGCGAAGTATCTCGTCGAGCTTGCCGAGGTGCTGCAATGCGCGGTCATCGACACCAACGGGCGGCTCAACATGCCGTCGCGCCACCCGCTCAACCAGAGCAGCCGTGCGCGCGGGCATGTCCGCGCAGGCCGATGTCATCCTCGGCCTCGAGCTGAGCGACTACTGGAACACGCTCAACGCGTTCCATGACGGGGTGCATCGCACCTCCAGTCCGATCACCAAGCCCGGCGCCAAGACCATCAGCATCGGCACCGGCGACCTCTACATCCGTTCCAACTACCAGGACTTCCAGCGCTTCGCCGACATCGACCTCGCCATCGCGGCGGATGCCGAGGCCACCATGCCGGACCTCATCGAGGCGGTGAGGAAACTCGTCAACGGCGAGCAGAAATCGGCCTATGAGGCGCGCGGCAAGAAGCTCGCCGCCAACCACCTCGCCGACCTGGAGAGCGCCCGCCACGACGCGACCTTCGGCTGGGACGCGAGCCCGATCAGCACCGCGCGGCTGTGCGCGGAGCTCTACGCGCAGATCAAGGACGAGGACTGGTCGCTCGCCTCGACCACCTACCAGGCCAGCAACTGGCCGCAGCGGCTGTGGAAGATGGACAAGCCCTACCAGTTCATCGGCGACGGCGGCGGCATGGGCATCGGCTATGCCGCTTCGGCGTCGGTCGGCGCGGCGCTCGCCAATCGCAAGCACGGCCGGCTCACCGTCGCGATGCAGCCCGACGGCGACCTCCTGATGACCATCGGCGTGCTGTGGACCGCGGCGCACCACAAGATCCCGATCCTCAGCGTGATGCACAACAATCGCGGCTATCATCAGGAGCTCATGCACGTGCAGCGCATGGCGGACCGCCACATGCGCGGCATCGACCGCGCCCATATCGGCACCACGTTGCGCGATCCCTACATCGACTACGCCAAGATCGCGCAGGGCATGGGCATCGCCGGCATCGGCCCGATCACCGATCCGAAAGATCTCGGCGCCGGCGCTCAAGAAGGGCATCGCCCTCGTCAAGGCCGGCGAGCCGGTGCTTGATCGATGTCGTGACCCAGGGACGCTGAAGGAGGCGACGATGAAGATCGGCAACGCATATCACGCGTCTTCTCATGGTGGGTGCGGCCTCGCTCGCCTGTGCGGCCGGCGCGATGGCGCAGGACGCTCCCCCCGGCGACGCCGCAAAAGGCAGGCAGCTCTGGCTCGGCGACGGCTGCTCCTATTGTCACGGTACGGTGGCGCAGGGCGGCGGGGGCCGCGCTTCCGGATTGCGGATCGCGCAGCAGCCGATCCCGTTCGCGGCGTTTCTCAATCAGGTGCGACAGCCGGCGAACGAGATGCCGGTCTATGTGGAGAAGGTGCTCTCCGACACCGACGTCGCCGACATTTTCGCCTACATCCAATCGCTGCCGCCGCCGCCGGACCTCAAGACGATCCGCATCCTTGGACTGACCCCGCGACGCGCGGTCCCGCTTGCGGGAGAGCGAATTGGCGACTGCAGTCGATCGACGGACCGTCTCATCGCACGACAAGGCTATCGGAACGGCAATGATCGCGGCGCATGTGAAACCTCTGCGTTTCTCCTCCCCAATCCGTCCCCGCACGCGGGGGAGGAAGCCGTACAATCTCGCAGCAGCGATTGCGTTGGTGCTGACGCTTATCGGCGCTTCGCCCGCATCGGCCCAGAAGACGGTCGAGGACTTCTATCGCGGCAAGACGGTCACCATCCTGATCGGACATCCCGCCGGGGGCTCCTACGACCTCTATGCGCGGCTGGCGGCGGCGTATCTCGGCAAGTCCATCCCCGGCCATCCGCAGGTCCTGGTGCAGACGAAGCAGGGGGGCGCCGGCGCTGGGGCCCTCCAGTTTCTTTACGGCTACGGCCCCAAGGACGGCACGCTGCTCGGCCTGTTTCCCGAGACCATCGCCCAGACCCAGCTGACCCAGCCCGAGATCGGCAAATGGAAGATGCAGGATCTCGCCTATATCGGGTCGTTTACCAACGTGAACGCGGTGTTCATGGTGCGCAAGGGTTCGCCCGCCACGACCGTCGATGAGTTGCGGCGGATCGAGACCAAGGTCGGGTGCAGCAGCCGGCTCTCCCAGGGCTATCTCAATCCCTCCATTCTCAAGGTCTATGGCGGGTTCAAGTTCAAGATCGTGTGCGGCTATCCCGGCTCGATGGAATTCCCCATGGTCCTGGCGCGCGGCGAGGTCGACCTGATATCGAGCGCCTGGAACGCGTGGCGCCTGCGATCGGACGTGGCCGACGGTACGCTGCGGCCGCTGATCCAGGCCGGTCTCACGCGGCACAAGGAGCTGCCCGACGTTCCCTTGATGCAGGAGCTCCTGACCGATCCCGAGCAGAAGCAGGTGGTGGAGTTTCTCTCCAGCGGCTCCGCGGTCGGGCGGGCGCTCCTTGTCCACGGCGCAACGCCGCCCGACCGCATTGCCGCGCTGCGCGCCGCATTCGACGAGATGGTGAAGGACCCCGAATTCGTCGCTCAGACGGAGCGCAGCGGCCTCGAGCTCGATCCCACGCCGGGCGTCGCGGTACAGAAGGTCAGCGACGCCATCATCGCCACGCCGAAAAAGACCATCGCCGAGGCGGCCGCGGCGGCAAAATAAGGCGGCCGGGGTTTGAACATGCGCGTCACGCGCGCCGCGGAGTTTTCGCCAAACTGTATCGGCGGATGACGAAACCACGCATGCCGCGGTGCGGCGAAGCCTTGACAATTCCGGTCTTCGGGATGACCTTGGTGATGTCGGCTGATGTTGACGTTGGCTGGCTGATGTCGGCGTCACGTCACGTGCCGTAGAGAGTGTGCTGTAGAGAGGTGGACATGGAACCACCGTCGCAAGCTGCCGCTTTGACCGCCGAGGATGGCGTTCGGGCCTCTGCGTAGCGGCTACTCACGAGCGACGCACCGGGAGCGGCCCAGGGGCCGCGACAGTGAGGCAAGGCCCCATTTGGCCCCTCCCGGCGTCGTCATGGAAATCAGGTTTTGGTGCCGCCGACTTATAGCGGAATCGCACATGTAGGTGCTGTGTTTTTCTCGGCGCCGATGCACGTGTATTATCGGCCCGCAAAGTGGTTTCTCGGCCATTGAAGCGTGGAATCCATCGCGGGTATTGACGCCCAGTATCGATCGACCGTGTTCCGATCCAACATTTTGGCAGGAGGTCGTCATATGGATTATTCCGACTATCTTCGCGACCAGGCCGCGGAATATCGGCGTCTTGCGGAATCGGCGGATGATCCGGCCGCGAGGGAAGACCTGTTCGAATCCGCGGCGATCTATGAGGAGGTCGCAAACGACCTCGATGACCGCCGGCTGAGCGGCTGATTTTAGGCTGAGCGGTGGAGAGCCCGCTGCGACGCCAGCACGACGGCCGGACGCCACCTGCATGCCCTCGACCGCCGTGCCGTCCACAGCAAGGTTGTCCGTAGCAAAGATTGTCCCCGGCGCACTTGTCCACCGTGCGATCGTCCACCGTACTATCGTCCACCGTGCTATCGTCCACCGTGCGATTGACCGCCGCCCAATGTCCGTGGGTGCGATTGTTTGTAGCGCGTTGTTTGTAGCGCGATTTGCCACCACCCCCTCAAAGACGATAGCCTTCCGCCAGGAAGGCCGACGGTCTTCCGCAACGAAAGAAGGCTGGCGGCGGTCGGCCTCGAGAACAATCGCATGTGGGAGGAACGGATGGCGCGCATCGGACGCAGCATGGCATTCATCGGGGTGGTCGCCGCCATGCTGTTGCGGCCCGCGCTCGCGGAGCCGCCGAAGTTCGAGGTCGACCCGACCTGGCCCAAACCGCTGCCCAGCAACTGGATCATCGGCACCATCGGCGGCATCTTCGTCGATGCGCAGGACCACGTCTGGATCAACCAGCGGCCGAGCTCGCTCGACGCCCGCGAGAAACGCGCCTCGACCGCCTCGAACGTGGTCTGTTGCGTGGCAGCGCCGCCGGTGATCGAGTTCGACCAGGCCGGCAATGTGGTGCAGGGCTGGGGCGGCGATGGACCCGGCTACAAGTGGGGCAATGACGGCCACGGCATCTTCGTCGACCACAACAATTTCGTCTGGGTCGGCGACAATGTCGAGGGCGGCGGCCACATCTACAAGTTCACGCGCGACGGCAAGTTCGTGATGCGGCTCGGCAAGCCGGGGACGCCCGGCGGGTCGAACGACATCGAGCACTTCAACCGCCCCGCCGACATGGTGGTGGACCCCGAAACCAACGAGATCTTCGTTGCCGACGGCTATGCCAACCATCGGGTCATCGTGTTCGACGCCGCGACCGGCGCCTACAAGCGGCATTGGGGCGCCTACGGCAAGCCGCCGACCGATGAGAAGGACGTGTGGGATCCCCAGGGCCCGCCGCCGCCCCAACTCGGGCTGGTGCATTGCATCACGATGACCAAGGATGGACTCGTGGTGGTGTGCGACCGCAGCCACAACCGCATGCAGATGTTTCGCAAGGACGGCACCTTCGTGCGCGAAATCTCCGTGCTCAAGGAGAGTGCGCCCGGCACCATCGGCTCGATCGTGAAGTGGCCGGACGCGGCGGAGAGCTACCTTCTGGTGGTCGATGACCCCAACGGCAAGTTTCACGTGATCAATCGGGCCGACGGCCATCTGGTAGGCTCGTTCGGTCGCGTCGGCCATCAACTCGGCGAGTTCTACAACCTTCACTTCATCGGCCTCGACAGCAAAGGCAACGTCTACACCGCCGAAGTGCAGGGCAAGCGCTTGCAGAAATTCCGCAATCTCGGTGGCCTGTGACGCCACGGCGGCGGCCTCATCGCAGCCGCGGCCGGTCACTGCAGTGGTGCGGCACCGCCGCGCCTTACGATGGCGGAGGCGTCAGCCGCGGCGTTGTCTTTGGTCTGACTTTGCTCGCCCGCTCATGATGCCGCCGAGGACCGAAGATGCGTACTCGGCCGGTTTTTTTTGAAAATGCGATGTGCCCGTTTAAGGACTTTCTCGTGCGGCCCGGTTCATATTGGAATTGCCGACGCTCCCGAGCCGCAAATGACCTTCGCAGGGTCCAGAGAGCGAGATGAAGTCTGATCATCGTCGCGGCGGCACGGATGCCGCCTCGTTGCGCCAGCCGTCTCTCGGCCGGCGCGATCTCATCAAGGGAAGCTTTGGAATGGCCGTAGTGCAAGCGCTTGCAGGGCAGTCTCTTGGAAGCGAGGCGAGGGCGGCCGGGGTGACCCGCAAGATCGCGCTCGAGGAGCATTTCTCGACCGCCGCGCTGGCGAAATACGTGGCGCGACCGACCCGCAGCGACACGATGTTCGCCGAAATCGAACGGCGTCTCGTCGATTTCGACGCGCTCCGGCTCGAGACCATGGACAAGGCCGGGATCGATCTCGCCGTGCTCTCGGTCACCACTCCGGGCGTCCAGGCGGAGCAAGACACGCAGACGGCCATCAAGCTGGCGCAGGAGGCCAACGATCTGTTGGCGACCCAGGTGCAGAAGCGGCCGAAGCGATATGCCGGCTTCGCCCATCTCGCCATGCAGGATGCCGGCGCCGCCGCAACGGAGCTGCAGCGCGCCGTCGAGGAGCTCGGGTTCAAGGGCGCGCTGATCAACGGTCAGACCAACGGAATGTACCTCGACGCCGACATGTATCTTCCGTTCTGGGAGCGCGTGCAGGACCTCGATGTCCCGGTCTATCTGCATCCCGGAGATCTCGTCGATCACCCGGCCATGTTTGCCGGACGGCCGGAGCTCAACGGCCCGGTGTGGGCGTGGACCGTGGAAACCGGCAGCCACGCGCTGCGGCTGGTGTTCGGCGGCACCTTCAAGCGTTTTCCCAAGGTGAAGGTCATCCTCGGCCATATGGGCGAGACGCTTCCCTATCTGCTGTGGCGGTTCGACAGCCGATGGCAATTGGCGATCGGCGAGGATCTCCCGCACGACGCGCTGCCGTCCTCGATCATCAAGCGCAATATCCTCGTCACCACCGCCGGCGTTTGCGACCCGGCGCCGCTTGCCGACGCCATTGCGGCGCTCGGCGAGGACAACGTGATGTTCTCCGTCGACTATCCCTACGAGGACACGCCGAGCGCGGCGGCCTTCATCGAATCCGCGCCGGTCAGCGAGGCGGTGCGCGCCAAGCTCTGCCACGGCAACGCCGAGCGAATCCTGCGGCTCTGAAGATCCGTCACGGCTCTCCGAGGTTGGCCGCCTTGAGCGCGAGGTCGTATTGCGGCTGCTCGCGGACGATCTGGGCCGCGAACTCCTCGGGCGTGGTGCCGTTCGCCTCGATGCCGAGCTTGTCGAGTTGGGCGATCACCGCGGGATCGTGGCTCGCGGCGATGACCTCCTCGGCAAGCTTGTCCACGATGGCGCGCGGCGTCTTGGCCGGAACGAGAAAGCCGTTCCACGACGACAGGGCGAAGTCCGGATAGGTCTCGCCCACGGTGGGGACATTCGGCAGCTGTTTCATCCGCGTCGGGGTCGCGACGCCGATGATCCGGGCCTTGCCGCTTTCGATCTGGGGGATGATTTCGGCGGAGTTGCCGAAATACATGTCGACCTGGCCGCCCAGAAGCGCCGTCATCGCCGGACCGCCGCCGCGGTAGGGGATATGGACCGCGTCGAGCCCCGCGCGCGCGAGGAACAGGGCCGCCGACAACTGGCCGAGCGAGCCGCTTCCTCCGGAACCGTAGTTGAGGGTGTGCGACTTCCCATAGGCGACGAATTCGGGGATCGTGGTGGCCGGAATTCCGCTACGGATCGCCAGGACGAACGGCCCGGTGCCGAACACGCTGACGGGGATGAAGTCGCGGTGCGGATCGTAGTTGACCTTCTGCACCTTCGGCACCACCGCAAGCAGCGGCGAGGCGGCGAAAAACAGGGTGTATCCATCGGGTGCCGCCTGGGCGACATAGTTCGCGGCCAGAGCCCCTCCCGCACCCACGCGGTTGTCGACGATGAAACTCTGCTTGAACGCCTCGGAGAGCTTCTGGCTCGCGATGCGCGCCATGATGTCGGTATTTCCCCCGGCGGCATAGGGAACCACCACCGTGACGGTCCGCGCCGGCCATTCGGTCGCCCGCGCGGGCGCCAATCCGGACAGCAATGCCGCGGCAATGGCCAGTCCTGCGAGTGAGCTGGGGCGCGAGCCGCAACCGCGCGTCATCGGGAACTCGGACATTAGCACTTCAAAAACTCCTGGTATTTCAATGGCTCTCATGGGCGGATCGTAGAAGGCGGCGGTGGTGGGCGGCACTCTGCCGGGGGTCCACTGCGAGCCGCTTCGCCCTTTATGCATGATTCCGGCCATGACCGGTTCTGGCCATGCGTGATACCGACGCTGGCAGTGGAAGGTCAGCGCCGTCATGCACTACCCTGAGCGGTCCGGTCTTGCCGACCGGCTTGCGATAACTCAGCTTGCTAAAACTTGGCTCGCTGTGACCAAAACTTGGCTCGGTGAAACGCTGTAACGCTGTAACAAGGTCGAAGACATGCAGTCCGAACGTCCAATCATCATCGCGGGGGGAGGGCCCGTCGGCGTCGTGACGGCGCTGGCGCTGGCGCGTCAGGGGCTCGAGGTCCGGGTGTTCGAAGCTGATTCCCGCGTCAACGACGCTCCGCGCGCGGCGACGACCCATGCCGCCACGCTCGAGATGCTGGATGCGCTGGGGCTCGCCGAGGAGGTCACGCGGCGCGGCCTGATCGAGCCCAGGTTCCGCATCTGGGACCGCGCCAGCCGCGAGATCATCGTCGAGTTCGATTTCGGCCGGCTCAAGGACGACACCCGGTTTCCCTACGTCGTCCAGTGCGAGCAGCACAAGCTCGTCGAGGTTGCGCGTGCCCGGCTGGCAGGGCTGCCGAACGTGCAGGTCGAATTCGCGGCGCGGGTCGGCGATTTTGTGCAGCACGACGACCGGGTCGAGGTCACGGTCGAGACCGGCAGCGGCACCCGTACGCTGACGGGTTCCTATCTGATCGGCGCCGACGGCGGCCGTTCGGCGGTGCGCAAGGCGCTCGGCATCCCGTTCGAGGGCTACACCCACCCGGAGCGGTTCCTGGTACTCACCACGCCCTATCCGTTCGGCGGCGCCTACGCCGAATGCTCGCGGAACTATTTCTCCGACCCGGACGAATGGTCGGCGCTGTTCAAGGTCGCCGGCGACGACGGCCGCGGGCTGTGGCGGGTGGTGTTTCCCACCGCGCCCGAGGAGACCGAGGAGGCGGCGTTCGACGAGACCGCCGTGCAAGCGAGGCTGCAGAAGTTCTTTCCCAAAGCAGGCCCCTATCCCGTGGTCCATCGCAACATCTACGCGGTGCACCAGCGTGTTGCCGCGTCGTTCCGCCGGGGCCGCGCGTTCCTTGCCGGCAACTCCGCCCACGTCAACAATCCGCTCGGCGGACTTGGCCTCAACTTCGGCATCCATGACGGCATGGAGCTGGCGGCACTGCTCGGCAGCGTCATCCGCGGTGAGGCGCCGGCGGCCGATCTCGATCTCTACGATCGCTTTCGCCGTCCCTTGAACGTCGAATACGTCCAGCAGCAGACCGTCGCCAACAAGAAGCGGCTGGAGGAGAAGGATGCCATGACGCGCGCCGCGAACAACGCGTTCCTGCGCAAAACCGCCGCCGATCCGGCGGCGCACCGCGCCTACCTGCTGCGGGCTTCGCTGATCGAGAGCGTCCGCAAGCGCCAGACCGAAGCGGTGTAGGTCGGTTCGACCTCGCGCTGAAACGCCCCCCAAATCAGCCCGCGCTCTCGCGCGGCGCCGACACCCCGCCACCGGCATCGTCCGGCTCGACTGGTCGAGCCGGACGATGACACGAAAAAGAAAACCGGGAAAAGGCATTCGACCGCCCGCGGAGATCGACCGATAATTTCTGGAAAGGGGTCAGGATTGAATGAGCCATGGAAGCTTCTCAGGATCAGACGTTTACAAATTCGTGACAATTGTAGTCCCATTGGTCAAAGCCGACGCCGCCGAACGTCAAGCAGTTCGCTGAGCGTTCTTCCCAAAGGTTCGCACTGCTCTTCATCTTGTCCATGAGAAGCTTGCGGATGATGGACTGCTCGCCTTCCCACCATTGCTTGTTCATGCAGGTGTTTTCGAGGTACTCGAACGCCGTTTGAACAGCCAGAGCCGTATATTTCGATAAGTCTTGAGCTACGAAGCTTTCAGCCAGCTTCTTGCCTACTGCGTTCTCTTCCTTAGGCCAGAGAATGACCATTACGGCGTGGTCGGCAGCAGCAAGTATGTTGAAGCACGCTATCTGTGCGATCGTATGTAGGTCGCTGATCAACTGGATTCGCTTACCGGAATAATCGAATTGCGCCAAAAACCCGCCGACAGTCATGATCGACGGTAGCGTTTTGAAATGGACGGCTAAGGCGCTCACTTGGTTGTATTTTCCGGCGAATAGATTTGTGGCGCATTCGTCAAAGGCCGTACCCACGTCACCGATACCGGCCAACGTGCCGGCCGCGTGGGTCATCAGAAATTCTATGAAATCCTTGTTCTTCGGCTTCTTACTTTTCTGCTCGTCGATCTGATACAAGATCGTGTGGTAGGCCGTGACCTTCCGATAGAGCTCCGATGCCAGCGAGCGATACTGTAAGAGCGTGAGCTGGTGTGTATCGAACGTCAGCTCGTCGTCCTCGATGTGTGAAAAGATCTGATTGTCATGCCAACCGCAAAAGCAATTCAAAACAGAGAAGTTGCGAATGCCATACAGCTTGGCGGTCAGATTGCCATCGTTGCGGGTCAGATCAGCCAACGTGGCGGCGACAGCGTAGACGTGACCGTCCGAGGCGATTTTGGCGAGTTGACTGCGGGGAATGGTGTGAGCGGCGATGATCTTGCCCTGACAGGGGTCGGACGAGTGATTCTTGGCCAAGCAAGTCTTGGTCTCAAAAATCTTCTTCATCACCTCCGCAGTCGTCCAGTAATCATTTTGGCGCTGGTCTGTCATCGAGGTCTCGCGGCCCGGAGCATCAATCAACCAAGAATCCAGTCTTCTTCGTCAATGAGCTGCATCAGGTTGATGCACTCGACTTTCATGGCGACGCAAACGCCAGGAATCTTGCCGAGGCTGCCGATGCCGGTTTCCTCAGTAATCACGGTGTAGGCGTTCACCTTGGCTTGCGCGATCACGAACGGGTCTGCCTGGAATTTCTCTTTTCCGGCTGAGATGAGGGCGGTGTACGTGTTAACGATATGGTCGACTTGGCCCTGCACGGTCTCATCCGGCGTGATGAACATGGTTTCGCGCGGTTTCAACCAAGCGTGAAGTTCTTCCGACCGCTGCTTGCTGCATTCTCGCAGTACCAGCGTTGACGACACCAGGCGGCGTTCGGCGATTAGCTGATCGAGCTGTTCCCACAATTTCGGGAAACGATTGGGCTTATAGCGCTCGTACCAAGCCGCGATCAGCGCGCTTGTGTCGATGCAATAGGTTTTCTTGGCCATGCCGGCTTAGCCTGCCATGCCAAAGGCCGCTTTTTCCATGACCGGAACGGTCGTGACCTTCATGTTCAATAAGCCCGCGACATCGCGCAGGGTGAAATATCGATCGTGATAGCCTTGGAAAATCAACTGCGTGAACGTGCGACCGAGCTGGCTGAGGACGACATAGTGATATTTGGGGCCGCCTTCGGAGGCTTCCTTCTTCTCGTCCAACTGAGCGTAAATCTTCTGAAACTCAGCGCGCTTGCTGTCGTAGAAGGCCTGGGTGGTGCGGCCCAGCGTCAGTAGGCGACGCAGCACAGCCTCCTGGCTGACGCCAAAGGTCAGCGCCAGCGCTTCAAGCTCGTCATCGCGCCAGCTCTTTTGCGCGCCCTTCTGCGTCACCAGCGTCTCGGATAGCAGCCGGTCGCGTGGCATCAAGGTCGCCGCAGCAACCGCGTTGCAGAATTTCTCAACATCGGGATGAGGGGCGTCGTAGCGATCGCCACCCAGGTTGCTCACGCCGCTCTGCCGCAGAGTCAGATGGCAAAACTCATGCAATAGCGTGAACACGCGGCCGTTGCCCCGATCCTTGCCGTTAATCAGGATCACCGGCATCGCTTGCTCGGCCAGTGCGGTGCCGCGCATCTCGCGGATTTTAAGGCGCGGCACGACAAAGACGAGGATGTCCTTCGCCTCGACTGCCAATCGCCAGCCATCAAAGGCCTTGCGCTTGAATTTTTGCTGGTCGGCCGGCGTGACGCCAAGATACTCGCGAATTCGCCCCCCAAGCTCTTCCGTATCGGTCTTGAGCGTGGCCTTGAGCGTGAACGGTTTCACCTCTTCGCCGAGCTCGTCACGCACCGCCAGTGCGACTTCGCGGCGTTCCCGCGCCTGCCGAATGGCATAGATGAGCTGCGGGGAAAACCCTTCGTCGTCGCCGGGCAGGCGTCGGAAGTCTTCGATCGGCCGCCAACCCTTGGGCGGGGTCTTGAGATAGAACAGGCTCACCGGCCGCTTGTAGAGGTCGGCGATGTCCAGCACCTTGGCAAAGGTCGGGGTTTCGTCGCCCTTTTCAAGCGCGGTAAGGCGCTCCCTGTCGATGTGAAGACGGCGTGCGGCCTCGTCCGGGCTAAATCCAGCCTGCTCCCGAGCCCATTCAAGCATGCTCGGGTTAATCAGGGCTTTTACGCTCTTTGCCATCTTCTCTGCCTCGGTCGGACTCTAGCCCGGCCGCCAAGCGGCAGGCACAACTTTCGACAGTGCCCGCCTAAAAAATCGTTCAAGTTATGGGCGCGCTGTCGCAAAATGCGATGGGCCCCGACCGTTGCCGATGCTGCTGCGCCTCCCTAAAACTCTTCCAGGATGCGGCCGTGGCCGTACACGCGATCTGCGATGCCGCAGTGGCGGATCGCGTGCCAGTACGACACCACGTTGACCGCGAGCACCGGCTTGCCGAGCCAGTGCTCCGCCTCGGCGGCGACGCTCGCCGCCGGCAGCGCCGTGCCGAGCGTCACCAGTGCCTCGACGTCGTCGCCGTCCAGCTCGCGCAGCGCGTTGCGGATGTCGCCGAGGGGCACCTGGGCAATCAAACGCGGTGTCGCGCATTTGAGGCCCTTTAGGCGCACCACGTCGAAGCCTGCTTCGGCGAAATAGGCCCGCACCATCTCGTCGCCGCGCGGCTGATGGGGGGTGAGGATCGCGATCTTTCGGGCGCCGAACTTGTTGAGCGCCGCGACCGACGCCGTCGATCCCATCGAGATGCCGACCCCCGCGCGGGTGGCGAGATCCGCCTGTAATTTGTCCGCCGCGGCGATGCCGCCCCAGAACGACTCCAGCGCAATCCCCATGATGAGATGGTCGAGCCCGGCGGTCATGATCTGGTCGATTGCCGTGCCCATCCCGTCGCGCATCATCTGCATGTGCTCCTGGAATGCCTCCTCGGTGTTGAGAGGGCGCTCCTTGATGGTGACGCGGCCGGTGTGACAGGTCACGCCAGGCACCTGCAGTCGATCGGTCTCCGGCTGGACCGTCGTATTGGTGGACGGCACCACGACGCCGATGCGCTTTCGATATCCGATTGTGTCAGGCAACATTCCCTCCGTTCGCAGGCCTATATGCATCAACAGGGCGAGGTGAGACCGCGAGGATCAGTCCGCGGATATGCCCGCGAAGGCAATCACCTTGCGCCATTTTTCGGTGTCTTGGGCGGTGAAGCGGGCGAATTCGGCAGGGCTCATCGGCATGGGCGCGCCGCCGCCGTCGGCGATGCGTGCCTTCACCGCGGGATCGGCCAGCCCGGCATTCACCGCCTTGTTGAGGGCATTCACCACCTCGGGCGGCGTGCCCTTCGGCGCATAGAGGCCGTACCAGATATCGACGGCATAGCCGGGCAGGGACTCGGCAATGGCGGGAATGTCGGGGAGAGCCGGCCAGCGCTCCGCGGTGGTGACGCCGAGCGCGCGGAGCTTGCCGCCGCGCACGAGCTCGAGAACCGGGCCGCCCAGGTTGTCGAACAGCACGTGCACCTTGCCGGTCATGAGGTCCGGATAGGATGCGGCCGAGCCGCGGTAGGGGACGTGCACGAGGTCGACTTTGGCCATGAACTTGAACAGCTCGCCCGACAGGTGCGGCGATGCGCCGACACCCGACGAGGCCAGCGACAGCGCGCCGGGGTGCGTCTTGGCGTAGGCGATGAACTCGCCGACGGTGTTCACCGGCAACGACGGCGGCACCACCATCAGGTTCGGGAAGCGCATCACGCCGGCCACCGCAACCGTGTCGCGGAGGAAATCGTAGGGCAGCTTCTTGTAGAGCGAGGCGCTGATGGTGGCGCTCGGGCCGGTGAACAGCAGTGTCTGTCCGTCCGGCGCGGCGCCGATGATGGCCTGGACCGCAATATTGCCGCCCATCCCGGTACGGTTCTCGACGACGAATTGCTGGCCGAACCGTTGCGACAGCCATTCCGCGATGGTGCGCGCCGCGGCGTCGGTGGGACCGCCGGCCGCGAGGCCGACGATCACATGGGCCGGACGGCTCGGATAGGTCTGCGCCCGCGCGTCGCGCGGCGCGATCGCGAAGGTGGCCGCGGCGGCCAGGCTCTGCAAGACGCTACGGCGCTGAAACGTCGACCCGGTCATGCCTGTGTCCCTTCCACAAACGCGGATTCGAACTCCGGCCGCAGCAAGCTCCGCCCTCCCTATCCCGACACGACGGCGCTCAGCGTGGGAGTCTCCACATTGGCGCGCTCGCGCACGAACGTCGTCAGCGCCACATGGTCGATCTTGCCCGAGCCGAGCAGCGGCAGCTTTTCGAGGATCAGCACCTCGTTCGGGACCATCATCTCGGAGGCCCCCCGGCTGCGCGCGAAGGCGAGGAGATCGGAGCGCTTGGGATCACTCTTGGTGGTGACCAGGATGAGCCGCTCGCCCTTGCGCGGCGTCCGGCACGGTCGCCGCGCCGGACATCGCATCGGGCCAGAGCTCGGCCGCCAGCGCCTCGACCGCGGCCGAGCGAGACCATCTCGCCGCCGATCTTGGCGAAGCGCTTGGCGCGGCCCTTGATGCGTGACGAAGCCGTCGTCGTCGATCGCGACGATGTCGCCGGTGTCGTGCCAGCCGTCCTCGGCGGCGGCTCCAGCACGCCGGGCTGCTCGGCCTGCAGATAGCCGAGCATGACGTTGGGGCCGCGCACGAACAGCCGGCCGCCCTCCTCGATGCCGGGCACCGGCTCGAGCCGCGCCTCCATGCCCGGCAGCAGCCGGCCGACGGTGCCGAACCGGTTGAACATCGGCGTGTTGAGCGCGAGCACCGGCGCCGTCTCGGTGACGCCGTAGCCTTCCAGGATGCGCAGCCCGAACTTTTCCATGTAGGTCCGCCGCGTCGTCTCCTTCACCGGCTCGGCGCCGGCCAGGACGTAGCGCAGCGAGCGGAAGTCGTAGGCGTTGCGCGGTGCGGGCATAGCCGGCGAGGAAGGTGTCGGTGCCGAACAGGATGGTGGCGTTGGTGCTCGTAGATCAGCTCCGGGATGATCCGGTAGTGCAGCGGCGAGGGGTAGAGGTAGACCTGCACGCCCGAGACCAGCGGCAGCACCAGGCCGACCGTCAGGCCGAAGGAGTGGAACACCGGCAGCACGTTGAACACCTTGTCGGTGCGGCCGAAGTCGATCCGCGCCGCGGCCTGCGCCGCATTGGCCAGCATGTTGCGGTGGGACAGCACGACGCCCTTGGGCGTGCCCTCCGAGCCGGAGGTGAACAGGATCGCCGCCGGGTCGTCGGGCCGGCGCTGCACCAGCGGCCGCTTGGCCTCGCAGCAGGCCGCGCAGCTTGTCGGAGCACGTCGACCGTCGCCCGGACGTCCTCGAGATAGACTGAAGGTCGACGTCCGGCGAGAGTCGCCTCGACGAGCTTGTCGAGCTTGCCCTTCTCGACGAAGGCGCGCGAGGTCAGGATCGTGTCGACCTCGGCGGCCTTGCAGGCCGCGCGCAGGTTCGTCGGCGCCGGCGGTGAAGTTGATCATCGCCGGCACGCGGCCCGCCGACATCAGCGCCGAAGATCGTCACCGCCGCGCCGTTGGCGTTGGGCAGCATCACGCCGACCGCCTCGCCGACCCCGGCGAGCGGCATCGAGCTTGCGGCCGAGGACGCGGCGCCGATCAGCAGGCGCTTGTAGGTCAGCGCGCCGGCGATCGGGTCCTCGACGGCGATGCGGCTCTAGCCCATGGTCCGCCGCCGCCGCGATCACCGCCTCGATGATCGTGCGGTCGGTCGACGTGGTGCGGAAGATCAGGTCCGACATCACGTCGTAGAGCGCGGCGCCCGCCGCCATGCCGCCGCCGCTTGCCGCGCAGCGCCGGATCGACGCTGAGCCGGACCGGCTCGAGGATGGTGACGGTGACCTTGGGGAACAGGCGGCGGCGCACCTGGCCGCGGTCCGAGGCGCGAGAACGGCGTCCGCTCCAGGCCCTCGATGCGCACCGGCACGACGCATCGCCTCGGACTTGTCGGCGATCAGGCCGGCGCCGTCATAGACCTTCATCAGGCTGCCGGTGCACGGTGAGCCGGCCTTCGGGGAAGATGACCAGCGTGTCGCCCGCCCTGCACCGCGTGGATCAGCGTGCGGGTCGCCAGCGGCTTGGTCGGGTCGAGCGGCATCGCGCGGGTCAGCCGCAGGAACGGCTTCACCCACCAGCGCTGCGCGATCGTGCTGTCGATCGCGAAGACCGGCTCGCGGTCGAGGAACGAGAGCGCCACGGCGGCATCGAGGAAGCTGACATGGTTGAGCGCGATGATGGCGTTGGGGCCGGCCTTGGCGACGTTGTCGAGGCCGGTGACCTCCAGCCGGTAGAAGGCGCGGAAGATCACCGACAGAAGGTCGCGCACCGGGCTCGTCGGCATGGTGCGCAGGATCACGGCCGCGGCGACGAGATTGGCGACCCCGAGGCCGAGGAAGAGCGCGCTCGAGAGTCACGCCGTATTTCTGCAGCACGGCGACGCCGATCCCGGCCGCGGTCATGAACGCGGCGTTGAGCACGTTGACCGCGGCGACGATGCGGGCGCGGCGGTCCGGACCCGCCCAGGCCTGCACGGCGGCGAAGGCCGGCACGATGAACAGGCCGCCGGCGACCGCGAGCCCGAACAGGTCGATCGCCGACCAGGAGGCCGGGGCCCGAGCCCAGCACCTCGCGTACGCCGCGCCCCGGCGCGACCGCGGTCAGTCCATGCGTGATCGAGCCGAGGTGGAGCGCGAACACGCCGAGCAGCGCGCCGGCGAAGACCGTCGGGATGAGCACGATGCGCCCGCTGGCGAGCCACGCGGCGAGGCCGGAGCCGATGGCGATCGCGATCGAGAAGACGGCGAGGTAGGCGGTGACGACCTCCTCGGCGCCGCCCAGGGCGTTCTTCACCAGCGGCGGGAGCAGGGAGAGGACGATGGCGCCGACGAGCCAGAACCAGCTCACCACCAGGCCGCCCCACCACAGCCGCTTCTGGGCGTGGAGATCGCGCAGCAGCACCGCGGTCGAGCGGGCGATGTTGAAGTCGATGACGAGGTTCGGCGCCCCTTCGCCGGTGGGCGGGATGAACTGCGCCGCGACCCAGCAGGCGATCGCGAACGCCATCATCATGCCGGCGAACGAGGCCGGATCGCCGCCGCCCTTGGAAGCGAGGCCGCCGACGATGGTGCCGCTCAGGATGGCGATGAAGGTGGCGCCCTCGACCAGCGCATTGCCAGCCGGCAACTCGCTCTCGGCGAGATGGTCGGGAAGGATGCCGTATTTGATCGGCCCGAACAGAGCCGAAATGACGCCGAACAGGAACAGCGCCGCGAACAGCACCGGCACCGAATGGAGCCAGAAACCGGCGACCGCGACGGCGGCCACACCGATCTCGACGAGTTTGAGCCGCTGGGCCACGTAGGCCTTGTCGTAGCGGTCGGCGATTTCGCCGCCGATCGCCGACAGGATGAAGAATGGGAAGATGAAGATCGCGCCGGCCAGCGTGATGAGGGCCTCGGAATTCTGTCCCGCCATCTTGAAGAGGATCAGGAAGACGAGCGAGTTCTTCAGGAAATTGTCGTTGAAGGCGCTGAAAAACTGGCACCAGAACAAGGGTGCGAAGCGTCTCGTGGTCAGGAGGCTCGAGGACATCGATTATTCCGCGTCATGGTTTCCGCGATGAGGTCTGGTGCAAGTCTTCGTTCAAGTCATGGCGCAATTCATGGTTCGTTTCATGGTTCAATTCATGACTAAGGTCATGGGCCCGGGGCGTGACCTCGCCTGCTCGCGCCGGTCGGGGACCGAAGCCGGCGGACCGGCTGGCGCGCAAGCCGAGCGTATGGTCCCGAATCGCGACCGTCCATTCAGCCGGCATGATGCCCAAATTGCCGTGACTTTAGAACGTCATCCGACACGATTTCTCGACCATGCTCCCAGAAGTGGCGCGGGCGGGCCCGCTCGGCCCCGTGGAAACTCGCGCTGGCGCCGGGCCGGTTCCGGCGCCGGACCGCCCTTACGAGCAAGGGTAAGCTGTCCGAGCCGGTTTGTCGCCCGCCGTTCGGATCGGTTGCAGGGTCGGCGCGCCGGCGGCAGGCCGATTGCCAAGGGCGAGGCCTCGTCTATTCTCCGCAGCCGCGAAGCGTCATCGGGCCGTCCGTATGACGGCGTTGCGCGGGGGAGGACATGAATGGCTTGGACACGGGCAGCCGCGGTCACGGAGGTCAAGGCGCGCGGCGTGATGGACGCCGAGGTCGGCGGCGAGGACATCGCCCTCTACTGGGTCGATGATGCCGTCTACGCCACCCACAACATCTGCACCCATGCCTTTGCGCGCCTGTCGGAAGGCTACCTCGACGGCGATTGCATCGAATGTCCGATCCACCAAGCGCTATTCAACGTGAAGACCGGCGAAGTCATGGCGCCGCCCGCCTATGACCCGGTCAAGACCTATCCTTGCCGGATCGAAGGGGACGACGTGCTGGTCGACGTATGACGTGCTGGCCGACGTATCACGTGCTGGTCGACCTATGACGTGTGTGGTGGCCTGTATCGTGCTCGTTGACGTATGAAGCGGAATGGCAGACGAGCGCGGTGGCTTCGATGATGAGATCGAATCCGCGCCGTCAGGCCACCACCGTTTGCGAGTGCGCCTTCATCGGAATGAACGACGACAAGTGGACCGTCGTACGGAATTCGTGACCGCAGGACTCGCAACTCCACCAGTGGCGGATCACATCGGCATTCACATGTTGCGAGCGGGCGGGCGCGACCATCAGATCGTCGCAACGCGGGCAGAATGAACGGACGAAGTTGTCCGTGGCAGCGGAGCACGTCGGGGACGTGGCAGGGGACTTCATGGGTCTACTCCCTGGCTCTGCACCCCACCCACCACTGACGTGACGCTACGCTTGTTATCGGGCGTGAACAAGGCCGGGCGATGAATGATCGATGAAGTTTTCTCGCCGCAATGCAGCATAGCGCAAGATCAATTGGGTCTTGCGCAAGATCAGTCATCCGATGCGATTGCCGATGATCGAAAGGTTGGCGTGCGCCGCAGCATCCTTGAGGTCGCCGGTGATCGGACGTGCGTGATCCATGCCCAAGATTGCGCCACGCCGTGATCCCGAGATCAGATTGCCGGAAACCAGCGTCGATCCCGCGCCCGGCACGACGGAAACCGCGACGCCGATGCCGGCCTGGCGCACCACGTTGCCGGTCACCGCGACGTCGCGCAGGAAGTTGCCCCAGCCCGCCGCAATGCCTGCGTCACGGGCGTTTTCGACGACGTTGCCGCTCACCGCAGTGTCGGCCTCCACATAGATCCCGACGCCCCACAGGTCGCCCGGGGGCGGATTGGGATCTTTCGGCTTGAGATTGCGAAGGATGTTGCCCTGCACCACGGCGAGGCGGCCGCCATCGTTGAAGTTCGCCACCGAAACCCCGGTGATTGCGCCGTCCACCAGGTTCTGCGCGATCACCGCCCCCTCGAAGCCGAACTCCGAATAGAGCGCCACCTCGCCGGCCTGATATACAGTATTGCCGACGATCTGGATGTTAGAGGCCGCATTGCCCCGCACCGCTGAAAACGCGCATTGGCGGATAATGTTCCCGCGCACGATCACGTCACCGGCGCGAAACGCGTTGATGGCGTTGCCGTACTGTCCAGACCCGCCGAGCTTGTTGCCGGTATTGTCGATCCGGTTGTCGAGCACCATGGTGCCGTCGCGGCCCGGCGCGCCGCGCATGATCACGATGCCGTTATTCCCGGCATTGGCGATGGCGTTGCCCACGATGCGAAGGCCGGCAGCGTCATAGGTGGAGATGGCGACGTCGGCGGCGTCGGTGATGGCGCATCCGGTGACCTCGCCCTCGACGAGGGAGAGCAGCAGGCCGCTTCCGCCCGCGCCGATGACGGCGCAATCGGCGATCCGCACGCCGCGGCAGGATTCGAAATGCAGCAGGGCTTCGTGGGGCGGCAGCGGGCGCCTGGCGCCGTCGAGGGTCACGCCGGTGAGCGAAATCTGGTCGGCATGGTCGGCACCCATGAGCGTGGCGCCGCCGGTGTAGACGAGGCGGGTCGCGCCCCGGCTGCCGATGAGCTGGCTACCCGATGGGAGTTTGAGCGCCCCGGCACGGTAGACGCCGGGCGGCAGCACCAGCGGCACGCGGGCGGCGGCGGCGCGGTCGATGGCCCGTTGCAGCGCCGCGCTCTGGTCGTCGGCCCCGCCGGGCCGCACGCCCAGTTGCGTGGCATCGAGGCCGAGCGAGGATGGCAGCGCGTTGCCCGGTCCGTTGGCCGATGCGGCGGCAACACGTTCGGGAAGCGTTGCCGCGCCGAGCACCGAGGCGGTGCCGGACCAGCGGAGGAGGCTGCGTCTGTCCATGGCCATTCTGTCCCGCGGAGCTGACGGAAATTCGCCACGGCTCGCCGGGGCGAACATGGCGCGAAGCGCTCAACGAAGCGCAAGCGGCAGCCTACGGCCGCCGCAAAAGCGCGCCCGAGCTTGACGCGGTCTCATCCGCATCGCTAAAATCTTAATCGATCACGGCGCGCGTGAAAGTGCGACCGCCTGCTTCCACCGCACCCGCTCCTCGGCGATGAAGGCCGCGAGTTCCGCGGCCGAGCCGCCGGCCGGCTCGGTGCCGAACGAGCGCAGCTTTGCCTGGACGTCGGGCTTGGCCAGGAGGCGGTTGATCTCGCGATTGAGCTTCTCGACGATCTCCTGCGGGGTGCCGGCGGGCGCCATGATCGCGTTCCACGAACTCGCCGCATAGCCGGGGACGACCTCGCCGATCGGCGGCACGCCCGGCAGCAGCGACACCGGCCGCGGCGTGGTGACGCCGAGCGGGATCAGCTGCCCGGACTGGATGAACGGCAGGATCGGGCCGAGATTGTCGATCGTCATGGCGATCCGCCCGGCGATGACATCCTGCAGGCTCTGCCCGGTCCCCTTATAGGGGATGTGGTTGACCTTGATTCCGGCCATGGCCAGGAACAGCACCGAAGACAACTGTCCGCTGGATCCGGTGCCGCCCGAGGCGTAGTCCAGGCCGCCGGGGTGGGCGCGTGCTTTGTCGATCAGTTCGCGGATCGATTTGACGCCGAGCGACGGCGGCACCACCAGCACGTTGGGAAACGACGCCACCAGCACGACGGGGGTAAACGACTTCACCGGGTCGAAGGCGAGCGACGGGTAGAGATGCTCGTTGATGGCGAGCGGGCCGGGCGGCGTGATCAGCAGCGTGTAGCCGTCGGGATCGCTCGAAGCGACGAAGGCGGCGCCGATGTTCGCCCCGGCGCCCGGCTTGGTCATGACGGTGACCGGCTGTCCCATGGCGGCGGCCATCTGGTCGGCGAGGACGCGCATGATGAGGTCGGTATTGCCCCCGGCGACGAAGGGAACCACGACCTGGATCGGCCGGGTCGGATAGTCGGTCTCGGCCGCCGCCGTCCCTGCGCCGCCGAGGACGGCGACAAGGGCCGCAAAAACAACCGCTCGCCTGATCGCATTCCATGGCATTGCCATCGGTCTCTCCTTGCGCGTCGGTCATGCAATGGATGGGCCAGCCCGGCGGCGTTGCGACATGGCTCGCGGCCTCGCAGTGCGAAGCAAAAAATGTTAGGCCCCGTCGCCGGGAGGGATCAGGCTCATGAATACACCGAACCACGCGAATGAAGCGAATTTGGTCGGCGGCAGCGCCGCGGATCGTGCCGATATCCTCAAGGTCCATGCGGACTATATCGACGTCAATACCCGGTTCGACTGGGAGAACCTGCAGCCGCTGTTCAGCGCGGCGCCGGAAGCGACGTTCTTCAATCTGAACGGGCATACCTATGGCGGCCGCGAGCACTGGACGCAGCTGTGGAAGTTCTACGGCCAGCAGGTCCAGTCGAGCTATTGGACGCCATTCGATATCGGCGGCGTGGTGACCGGCGATCTCGCCGTCGTGTGGTGCCACCGGCACACCCAGCGGCAATGGGTCGGCAAGGAGCCGCCGCCGCGCGACATCCATTACGACAACAGCGAATTCGTTTCGCGCTCGACCATGGTGTTCCGCAAGGAGGACGGCAAGTGGCGCGTCGTGCACGCCCATTTCTCGCCGGCCGACGGCGGCCCGCGGCCGGGCGGCGTGTGAGCGCGCCTTGGCCCTTCCCAAACTGAGCGTTCGCCTGCATGGCGGCCTGTCGCCGCGGCACTGCGTCACGCAGGCGAAGGCGGCGGAGGCGGCCGGTCTCGCCGCTGTATGGTTTGCGGAAAACCCGTTTGCCCGCGGCATTCTGCCGGCGGCGTCCGCCTGCGCGGCGGCGACGCATAGGCTCGGCATCGGTGCCGGGGTGTTCAACCCGTTCAGCCGCCATCCGACCCTGATCGCCATGGAAATCGGCGCCCTCGACGAGCTGGCGGACGGCCGGGTCCGGCTCGGGATCGGCTCCGGCGTCGGCAGCGCGGTCGAGCGCATGGGCTTGAGCTATGCGCGCCCGCTCACCGCCCTCGGGGAGGCGATCGTCATCGTGCGGGCGCTGCTGCGGGGCGAGGAGGTCAAGATCGCCGGCGAGGTGTTCTCGGTGGACCAGGTGAAGCTCGATTACACGCCGCGCGCCGACATCGCGATCTACATGGCCGGCCGCGGCGACCGCAGCCTCGCCCTGTGCGGCGAACGCGCCGACGGCCTTCTGGTCTCCAACATGTGCACCACGGCTTTCGTCGCCCGTTCCGCGGCGCAGATGCGCGACGCGGCGGCGCGCGCCGGCCGCGTCGAGCCGCTCGGCGTCGTGCGCTACATGCCGTGCTGCGTGCGCGCCGACCGCGGCGAGGCGATCGCCGCCGCCCGGCGCGCGGTGGCCGAGATGCTTCCCGCCTATTGGCGTCTCGGCCAGCGGCTCGAAGGCGCCAAGACCGCGCTGACCCTGGAAAGCGGTATCGCCGAGGCCGAGTTCGACGCCGCCGCCCAGCGCCTGCGCGCCGGCGCCGATGCCGGCGTTCTCGACGATCGTTTCGTGCAGGCCTTCGCGATTGCCGGAACGCCCGCCGATTGCGTCGCCCAGATCGCCGCCTGCGGCGCGGCCGGCGTGACCGAGTTGGCGTTGACGTTTGCCGGCCCCGAGGCCGCGACAGAGATGAAAGATCTCGCCGCAGCGGCGATCAGCGAGGCGTCATGACCCTTCTTCGGCCCGACCTTCCGGCCTTGGCGCGGATCACCACCCCGGCGCTGGTCATCGATTGGGCGGCGGTCGAGGCGAACATCGCGCACATGGCGAAAACCGCCGCCGCCCACAAGGTGGCGCTGCGGCCGCACGCCAAGACCCACAAGTCGCCGGCGATCGCGCGGGCCCAGCTGGCGGCGGGCGCCGTCGGCATTGCCTGCGCCACGCTCGCCGAAGCGGAAGCTCTGGCGCGAGAAGGCATTACCGGCCTCCTGATCACGTCGCCGGTGGTCGGGCCCGACAAGGCCCTGCGCCTCGCGCGCCTCAACCGCACGTCGCCCGTCATCGTGGTGGTCGACCATCGCGACCAGCTCGACGGCTTGCGCGCGGCACTCGGGGAGGGCGATCCGCCGCTCGGCATCATGGTCGATGTGGATGTCGGTCAGAATCGCACGGGAGTAGCGACCCTGCAGGACGGCCATGCCCTGGCGCGGGCGGCGGCCGCGGACCCGCGGTTCGTCTTCCACGGCCTGCAAGGCTATGCCGGCCACGTGCAGCATATCTTCGATTTCACGGAGCGCCGCGCGGCGGCCGCCGCCGCGACCGAGCCGCTGCTGCGGCTGGCGGCGGCGCTGCGCACCGACGGCATCGCCTGCCCGATCATGTCCGGCAGCGGGACCGGGGCTCATGCGTTCGACATGGGGGGCGCCTACACCGAGCTGCAGGTCGGCTCCTATGTCTTCATGGACGCGGACTACGGCCGGGTCCGCCAGGATGACGGCTCGGCCCTGCCGTTCACGCCCGCGCTCTATGTGCTGGCGACGGTGGTGTCGGCCAACCGCGACGACCAGGTGACGGTCGACGCCGGAACCAAGGCGCTCGCGGTCAACGGACCGCCGCCGGCGCGGTTCGTCGGCCTGCCGGCCGGTGCGAGCTACAGCTTTTCCGGCGACGAGCACGGCGCCGTCAAGCTGCCGGCCGGCGCGCCGCGGCCTGCCGTTGGTACGCGGGTGCTGATCGGTGCCACACACTGCGATCCGACCGTCAATCTGCACGCCGCCTATTGCGCCGTCGATGCCGCCGGCGCGGTCACGATGCTGCCGATCGTCGGCCGCTACGGCACCCCGGCCGGGACGCCCTGAACGGAGCGGCGGTAGTCCTCGCCGACGGTGGGCGCGCCGAATTTCTCCCACAGTGCTGGAAAGATCCGGTCCGGCTTGAACGGCAGGATGGTGAATTGGATGCCGGTGGCGTCGGCGATGGCGTTGGCCATCGCGGCCGCGACGGGATTGTAGGGGCTCTCGCTCATGGACTTCGCGCCGAACGGCCCCAGCCGGTCGGAAGTTTGCGCAAACAGCACCTCGGTGCGCGGCACGTCGGCAAAGGCCGGCAGGTGGTAGCCGCGGAACGACGGGTTCGCGACCCGTCCGTCCGGGCGGAGCACCGCCTCTTCGCACAGCGTCGCGCCGAGCGATTGAGCGACGCCGCCTTCGATCTGGCCGCGGCACTGCATCGGATTGATGACGGCGCCGGCATCGGCCGCATGCACGCTGCGCAGGATCCTGATCTCGCCGGTGTGCGGGTTCACGGCGACGCGGAACCCCTGCACGTTGAACGCGACCGAGCGCGGAGTCCCGGCGCTGCGGCCGGTCGCGGCGAGCTCGCGCCGCGCCGCCTTGGCCGCGCCCGCAAGCACCGCAAGATCGATCCGTTGTCCGCCGTCGGTGACGGCATCGGCCTGCAGCGTCCACGTCGCCGTGCCGCCGGCCTGCGCGGCGGCAAAGGCGGTGATCTCGTCGCGCAATCTTTCGGCCGCCCGCTGGGTCGCGAGCCCGGCCACCACGGTGCCGGTGCTGCCGAACGCGCCGGTATCGTGGCCGCCGTGATCGGTGTCGGACTGGCGGATGCGCACGCGGGCTGCCGTGGTGCCGAGCACCGTCGCCGCGATCTGGGCGTGGACAGTGGTGGTGCCGTTGCCGAATTCGGCGGTGCCCACGACGAGCTCGTAGGTGCCGTCCTCGCGCAGCGACACCCGGGCATCGGCGTAGTGGCCGTTGGGGGGCACCGTGTCGATCATGCCGAGCGCGACGCCTTCGCCGACGAGCCATGGCGGTCCGGGCGGGGCGATGCCGCCGCCGCTCGCCATCGCCTCCTCGACGAGGGTCAGGCACTGGTCGAGCCCGTAGCTGCCATATTCAACGTCGTGCTCCGGCGGCCCGGTCGAAACCATGGGATCGCCGGGGTGGACGATGTTGCGCCGGCGCAGCGCGATCGGGTCCATGCCGATGCCGCGCGCGAGTGCGTCGATGCCGGACTCGATCGCGAAGTTCGACTGGCTCAGGCCGTAGCCGCGGAAGGCGCCGCTCGGCACCGTGTTGGTGTAGACGGCAAAGCCGTCGACCTTCTTGTTGGCGCAGCGATAGACGCCGATCGACTCGCCGCAGGCATGGTGGAGCACGCCGGCGCCGTGGTTGCCGTACGCCCCGGTGTTGGAGACGACCCGCATGGCGATTGCGGTCAGGGTGCCGTCGCGCTTGACCCCCGCCTTCACCTCGATCTTCATGGGATGGCGGAAGGTGGCGCCGGTGAACTGCTCCTCGCGGGTGTATTCGAGCTTGACCGGGCGGCCGGTCCGCAGCGTCGCCAGCGCCACGAGGTCCTCGACGAGCATCTCCTGCTTGCCGCCGAAGCCGCCGCCGACCCGTTCGCAGTGGACCCGCACGTTCGCCGGATCGAGGTCGAACAGGCCGGCCAGCGCGCGGCGGGTGAGGAACGGGGTCTGCGTGCTCGACCGCAGATTGAGGCGGCCGTCGCCGTCGAGCCACGCGACCGCGCCATGGGTCTCGAGGTGGCCGTGCTGGACGCGCTGGGTATGGTACGTCGCCTCGTGCACGAAGTCGGCGGCCGCGAAGCCCTCCTCGACGTCGCCGATGTGGCTATGGATCTCGGCGAGGACGTTGCGCCCGGGATCGCGGATGCGCGCTTCCGGTCCGAGCGCGTGGAGCACCGGCGCGCCCGGCGCCATCGCCTGTTCGGGGTCGAACACGGCGGCCAGAACCTCGTAATCGACGACGAGCCGCCGGCAGCCTTCCTCGGCGGCAGCCTCGGTGTCGGCGATCACGGCGGCTACGCGTTGGCCGACGAAGCGCACGGTCTCGTCGAGAATGAAGGTGTCGTCGGGGTCGTCGTGGTCGCGCTCGTGGCGCGCGGTGGAAAAGCGCCGCGACGGCGTATCCTTCCAGGTCAGCACCGCGACGACTCCGGGGACGGCGAGCGCCGCTTCGTCCCGGATCGACAGGATGCGGGCGTGGGCATGGGGCGAGCGCAGCAGCTTGAGATGCAGCAGCCCCTCGATCGCAACGTCGAAGGTGTAGCGCGCCTTTCCGGTGACCACGCCGGGACCGGCGGGTGCCGGGACATTGTGGCCGCACGGAGCCACCGGATCGGTCTCGTCGACGTGGCGCACGCCGCGGATCGCGTCCTCGATGGCGCGATATCCGGTGCACCGGCACAGATTGCCCTTGAGCGCGGCCGCGAGGTCGCTGCGCTGGGCCTGGTTGAGGCTCGCGGCGGTGACGATCATGCCCGGGGTGCAAAACCCGCACTGGAATCCCTGCGCCTGCAAAAAAGCCCGCTGCATCGGGTGAAGGGCGCCGCCGGTCGCAAGGCCTTCGATGGTGGTGATCTCGCAGTCCTCGGCCCGGAATGCGGGGACGAGGCAGCTGTGAACCGGTTCGCCGTTGAGAAGCACGCTGCACGCGCCGCAATCGCCGGCGTCGCAGCCTTTCTTCACGCCGAACCAGCCGAGTTGGCGCAGGAAGGTCCGCAGGCACTGGCCCGGCCGCGGCGTGGCGGAGACGGTTGTCCCATTAACGAGATAGCTCATGAGGTGGCACCTGGACTCAGTTCGCGGCGGATGTCCTCGGCGAGGTGCCACGTCATGTGCTTGCGCCACACCGGCGTGCCGTGCGGATCATCGAAATACTGGCCGTCCGGAATGCTCGCTTCGATGTGGGCGCGCAGGCCGGCCCGCGACGGCGGGGCGGGGAAGCGCAGCTGCACCGGCCGCGGCGTCGAGGCGGTGATCGTCAGGGTGAAGCCGCCGTCGCGCCCGAGCGTGCCGATCAGGAGCGCAGCCGAGCGGCCGAGCGGCGTGAGCGAGATCTTGCGGAACGCGGTGCGCTGCATGAGCGCCGTCGCGGGCAGCCAGATCGAACGGAGCAATTCGCCGGGCCGCAGCGCGGTACGTTGCGGTCCGAGAACGAAGTCGGTGACGGCGACGCGCCGCTGGTCGCCGTCGGGGGTCCAGATGGTGCACACCCCCTCGAGCGCGCTGGTGAGCGATATCATCGGCCCCGCGGGCAGCGCCATGCAGAGGTTGCCGCCCACCGTCGCCATGTTCCAGATCTTGAACGACGCCAGGAAAGCGCGGCAGCATTGATCGAACAGCGGCGCCGCGGCCCATTCCGGCGGCACTGCCAGGGCATCGAGGGCGGCTACCGTGCAGGTCGCAGCGATTTCGAGCCCATCCGACGACACCACGGCGTCCGGCCAGCCGAATCCCGCGAGATCGATCAGCCGCGAGAGCGCCGGCTGCGGCTCGGAAAACAGCCACGTGCCCCCGGCGAGCCACGCATCACCCGTTTTCCAGGCTGCCATTTCGCTGCGACGGCGTGGCCGCGCGACGTCTGTGACGGTATTGAGGTCCATGCGTCCGGTCTGGTCCGTCGCCGCGACGTCAAGGATTGGCGCCGGCGAACGGTCCCACGTTTTCAAGCAAGAGAAATGCCAGGGGATTCGACGCTGCCGCCGGCACCCGAGCCGGGTCCGAGCCGGGGTCCGAGCCGGGGTCAATGTCGAGGCTGGGCCACTCGACGGTGATTTCCGCTGGATACATAATGCGTCGCGCCCGAAGCGGATTCGCGCTTGAAGGGCTCCCGGTGACCATCTGAAGGGCTCGCTCATGAACATCGCGCGCTGCGGCCGGCTGGCTGCGATCGCTGTCTTCGCCGTCATGGGCGTGTTCGGATGGCTCGGGAGCGCGCAGGCGAAGGTGCTGTCGCAATGGGTTCAACTCGGCCCGGACGGCGCATCGAGCGTGCGGGCGATCACCGAAGAGGCGTGCCCGTCGGTGCTGTTCGACGGGACGCCGACCCCCATGACGGTCCGCTCCGAGCCGGACCGCAAGCTCGACAACGTCAAGCCGGCGGTGTTCACCGTGCGGGGCTGCGAGGTCGCGGTGCCGCCGGGCGCGATCGCCGCCGTGCTCGACGGCAAGCCGCTTCCGCTGGCGCGGCCCAACCCGCAGCGCATTCTGATGTTCGGCGACACCGGGTGCCGGCTGGAGACCGGGAACGCGTTCCAGGACTGCAACGACCCGGCGGCGTGGCCGTTTCCGAAAATCGCCGCCGTGGCGGCGACGGCGCGTCCCGATCTGGTGATCCATGTCGGTGACTATCTCTATCGCGAGACCGCCTGCCCGGTGGGCAACCGCGGCTGTGCCGGGAGTCCTTGGGGCTACGGCTGGGACTCCTGGAACGCCGATTTCTTCGAGCCTGTGGCGCCGCTGCTCGCCGCCGCGCCATGGATCATGGTGCGGGGCAATCACGAGGACTGCAGCCGCGCCGGCGAGGGCTGGTTCCGTTTCATGGACCGCGCACCGATGGAGGCCGCCTGCCGCGACCTCACCGGCGATTACGTCGTGCGGCTCGGCGATTTCGGCGTCGTGGTTCTCGATGACGCCAAGGCGGCCGACCCCAAGGGCGATCCATCGGCCCTGGTGGCATTGCTGCGATCCCAGTTCAGCGAAATCATCTCCAAGGTTCCGGCCGAGGCGTGGATGGTGAGCCATCGCCCGTCCAATTCCATGCGCAGCGCGACCCCCGGCGGCACTGAGGACGAAGTGGAAAATCACGTTCAGGCGCAGGCGGTCGGCGCGTTGATGCCGGGCGGGGTGCGGATGGAAGCGGCCGGGCACATCCATTTCTTCCAGGCGGTGGACTTCGGCGGGGCGCGGCCGCCGCAGCTCGTCGTCGGCACCGGCGGCGACAAGCTGTCCGTGGTGCCGCCGATCAGCTTCATCGGCGCCGACATCAACGGCCGCAAGGTGAGCCATTCCGTCACTTATTCCGGCTTCGCCTACATGGTGTGGGACCGCCTCGGGGCGCTGTGGGTCGGCACGCTGTTCGATGACGAAGGCCGCCCGATCAACCACTGCCGGCTGCTCGATCGCTCGCTCGCCTGCGGCTCGTGACGGCAGGCGGAACGGTGCGCGCTTTCGCGTTTGTTTCGCTTCGATCGTAAATCGCGCGTCAAATTCGCGGATCATTTTGCGCAGAACGCCGGCGAAAAGCCGCGCGTGTTTTCGCGGATATTGCCGGGGTTTTCCGCGCAAAAACTGCCTCAATTCGGGCTGCGATTCTAGCGAGCTGGTGAAAATCCGGTAAATGGTTGGCGGGTTAGCTGAGAGGAGGCCGAAGACGTAACCATTCGACGAGGGGCACTGACATGCATTGTTCAGCATCGCGGCGGCTTTTGCGGGACACCCGCGGCACCATCACGCCCATGTTCGCGCTCACCTTGCTGCCGGTTCTTGCCCTGGTGGGGATCACCGTCGACTACACCCAGTCTTCGACCCGCAAGGCGATGCTCGACGGCATCGCCAACTCCGCCTCGCTCGCCGCGGTCACTCCGGCGATGCTGGCCTCGACCGACCAGGTATCGATCGACACGGCGACGACGCTGTTCAACAGCCAGGTGGGACTGGTCAAAGGCGTAGGCCCGATCTCGCTCACCGTCACGGCGGTCGACGCCGGCCTGACGCGCACCGTGACCGTCAACTACCAGACGACATCGAACATGCTGTTCGGCGGGTTTACCGGCAAGAACCTGATGACGCTGAGCGGCTCATCACAGTCGTCGGCGACGGTTCCGCCCAACATCGACTTCTATCTGCTGCTCGACAACTCGCCGTCGATGGCGATTGCCGCGACCAGCTCCGGCATTGCGACGATGGTCAGCCATACGCCCGACCAATGCGCGTTCGGCTGCCACGAGTCCGATACGTCGCCCAACGACTATTACGGGCTGGCGCGAAGCCTCGGCGTCACCCTGCGGATGGACCTGCTGCGCCAGGCGACCCAGAACCTGATGGCGACGGCGCAATCGTCCGCAACGGCGAACAACGCGACCTACCGCGCCGCGATCTACACCTTCAACATCGGCTTCAACACCATCACGCCGCTCACGTCGAGCCTCTCCGTGGCGCAGTCGCAGGCTGCCAATATCGACCTCTATGAGGTGCCGTTCCAGAACTGGAACAATGACACGATCACCAACTACACGAGCGCGATGACGCAGATCAATTCGCTCATGCCGAATCCCGGCGGCGGCACCAAGACCGCCGGCGATACGCCGCAGGAGGTGATGTTCTTCGTGACCGACGGCGTCGAGGACGAGTCGGTCAACGGGTCGCGCGTGCAGTCGCTGATGAACCCGTCTTACTGCACCACGATCAAGAACCGCGGCATCCGCATCGCCGTGCTGTACACGACCTATCTGCCGCTGCCGACCAACTCTTGGTACAAGAGCTACATAGCGCCGTTCCAACCGAACATCGCTTCGACCCTGCAGAGTTGCGCCTCGCCGGGCCTGTTTTTCCAGGTCTCCACCGACCAGGATATCTCCGGCGCACTCGCCCAGCTGTTCAACGTCGCCGTCGCGACGGCACATCTCACGAAGTGAATTGTGCTGTCGCGACGAGGCCGCGCCCGGTCGGGCCGGGCGATGGCAATGACGAGCCGGCGCGCTCTGAGTGGATGGACGGCGCGAACGGATACACGGCGCGAGTGATTGACGCCGCGAGTAATTGGCGGCGCGAGCGATTTACGGCGCGAGGGATGCGCGCGAGGCTCCGGGCTTCACCTCGAAGGCGAAGTGGAAGGCGGGCAGGTCTTCGCCGGGGTGATCCTGCTCGTAGGTGAGCTGGGGAATGCGGAAGTTGTTCGGCCGCGTTTCGCTGCCCTTGTAGATGCCGGGGTAGAGATCGACGTAGTGCCAGCCGGGAGCGCCGGTGGCCTTCATGAAGATCTCCACGTCGCCCTGGCTGTTGAACGCGCAGACATAGCCCGTGTAGTTGTTGTCGTAGACCACATGATAGATGTTCGCGGTCTCGGTCCAGCCGACGCCCTTGAGGTGAATCGTGAAGGTGGTGCCCGCGGGTCCCTGCTTCACGTCCATCGGCAGCGCCGTCGGCTTGATCCAGAACGTTCCGATTTTCTTCTTTCCCGCGGCGTCGATCCAGAGGCCGTGGTTGCCGCCGAGGTCGTCCGGCGTGTTGAAGCGGAACGCGATGCGGCCGGCGACGTCGGCCGTGGCTTCGGCGATCGGCCGTGACGACTGTTCCCAGCCCTGGCCTGTCATGCGGTTGCCGACCACCCGGGTCCAGTTGAGCTTGTAGGCCTTGCCGGGCTCGAGCCCTTCGCCATGCACCACCGCCGGCTCGCCGACACCGGCAAAGGCCGGCGTCGCCACCAGCTCACCCGGCGGCGGCAACCTGCGCACGCTGGTCTGGGCCTGCTGCTCCGGCGCCGCAGGCAGCACCGGAGGGCCGTCGGTCACCGTGAACGCGAACTCGAAGCGCGGGCGGCCGGGCGCGGGATTCTGCTCGGGATTGCGATAGGGGAAGGTCAGTTCGCCATGCATCACTTCGATGATGTGGACGCCGACCCCACCGGTGGCGGGGATCGTGAAACTCGCCGAGCCGTGGGTGGTGATGGAGGAAATCCATCCGGTGAAATTGTTGTCGTAGATCACGTCCCAGGAGTTGTAGAGCGAGCGAAAGCCGATGCCCTTGACCTCGACGTGAATCGGGGTGCCGACCGGGCCGCTCTTCGGTGAAATCTCCACCGTCATGTCGAGCGAGTAGGCGACCTGCGTGAACAGGCGATCGCCCTGCTGCAGCACGATGTCGTGGTGGAAGCCGAAGTCGTCCGGCGCGACGAATTTCGCCGAGATCCGCCCGGCTGGGTCCGCCTTTACCCGGGCGATCTCGTAGGCGGCCTGGCGGTAGTCGCGGCCGTGATACTCGGCGTCCGCGACTTTCCACTCGCCGTCATAGGTCACCCACACGACCTGGAATTCCTGGCCCGCGGGGAGTCCTTCGGCGGTCACCGTGACGGGCGTTCCCGCCGGACCATGTTCCGGCGAGACGTCCATGCGGCCGACATAGCCGTCGCGGGGCTTGGACACCGTGACTTCAGGACCGAGCTTGGAGGCTGCCCGAGCGTTGGCCGCCGAGGCGTCCTCCGCCGGAGCGGCGGCCGACGGTTTCGGGCACGACAGCGTGAGCGCCAACAGCGCACACGCCAGACCGGCCAGCCGGCCGCTGCTGATCCGCATGAACAAACCCCTTGGGTTGGATTACTTCGCCTTCATCTCAGGCTCGCCCGCCACCACCATCAGCTGGGTCGGCGGCCGGATGAAAGGCACCCACTCCACCGTGGAGCCGTCATTCATGGTGGCGAGGACCTTGTAGCCGAGAGAGCCCGTCGGGAAGTCGGCCGGGATGGTCCAGAACATCGACCAGAAGTGATCGGTCGCGGGTGCGCCGTGGGGTTTGAAGGAGGCCGGGAACTTCTGGCCGTTGCCGAGCTCGACGACGACGCTCTTGAGCACCTTGTCGTCGGCCACTTCGCCGTTCGGCTGCATCACGCGGATGCGCCACGCCACGGCTTCCTTGCGCTTGTACTGGTTCGAGAGGACGCAGAACGGGCCGGCCTGATCGGCGAGCGCATGGCGAACGATGTCACCTTCGAAGAACAGTTTCTTCGCCTGCTGCGCCTGCGCGCCGCCGGCGAAGCCGAAAGCCGCGACCGAACACGCGACCGCACACAGAATGCTCTTGCTCATTGGGGCGTCCTTTCCATCCGGAGGGTTGATTATTATTTTTCACGATATTAGCCGGGCTTCGGGCGGTTTGAGAAGGGCTTTCTCAAGTGAACATGCAGGCTCCTCCACAGGGGACCAGACCGGGGCGCGGCGAGCCGCCGGCCTTTGCCGGGCTGCGCGTCGTTCCCGGCTATCTCGGGCGTGCGGCCCAGGAGGCGGTGGTCGCCGCGATTCGCGAGGTCATCGGCGCTGCGCCCCTCTACACGCCGCGCATGCCGAAGAGCGGCACGCCGATGTCGGTGCGCATGACCAATTGCGGCGCGCTCGGCTGGATGACCGACGAGCGGGGCTACCGCTACCAAACGACCCACCCGGAGACCGGGGCGCCCTGGCCACCAATTCCCGCCGCCTTGCTCGAGGCCTGGGAGGACCTTTCACGATGCCCGCGGCCGCCGCAGGCCTGCCTCGTCAACTTCTACGGCCCCGGCGCCCGCATGGGCCTTCATCAGGACCGCGACGAGGAGGATCTCGGCGCCCCCGTGGTCTCTCTGTCGCTCGGCGAGACCTGCCTGTTCCGGATCGGCGGCACCAAGCGCAACGATCCCACCCGCTCGTTCCGGCTTGCCTCGGGGGATGCGCTGGTGCTGGCCGGCGCGGCGCGGCTCGCCTTCCATGGTGTCGATCGCGTGATTCCGGGGACCTCGACGCTGCTCGCCGAGGGCGGCCGGATCAATTTGACGCTGCGACGGGTGACCCGAGGCGACTGAGAGGGCACGACTCCGGCTCCGTCCGGAAACCCCGGCCGGTGCCGCCCGCCACGCGCCACCGCCCGGGCTACGGGGCCTTCCACAAGCCTGCGGATTTCAGGGCCTTGGCGATGACGGCCTGAATGTCGATGGCCCGTGCGCCGCCGCCGGGGTCGGCCGGGAAGGGCGGCTGGGCGGCAGGTCGGTTCGGCGCGGCGGCACCGCGTGCCGCGGCGCGGCGCGGGCGGCTGGCGAGGCCCCAGAACTTGGCGATGTGATAGGACGACGATATTCCCACATCGAGCAAAAAGGCGCCCGGAACGCCGCATTTGTCGTGGGAATCCCCCGCCGAGAGAGGCGTGCCGTGCGCCATGTCCGGGATCGTATAGGACTCGATCAGCTCCTGCCCGTGCCGGTCCTGCCAGACCTGGCGCGGATAGCCGTCGATCGTTTCGGTCCGCGTCGGCGCTTCGTCGAGGCCGTGCACGTTGGTCCACTGCCGTGCGATCTGCCTCGCATTTTCGCACTTGACCAGCGGATCGGCGCCGCCGTGCCAGATAGAGACGCGCGGCCACGGTCCACCATGCGGCGAGGCGGCGCGGACAAAAGCGCCCCACTCCGTGGACGGGCGCGGCCGCACCTTGAACATGCTCTCGAACGCCTCGTTCATGTTCGTCGCGGTCCGGTAGGGCAGTCCGGCGATGACCGCGCCGCCGGCAAACACCTCGGGATAGGTGGCGAGCATCACCGTCGTCATCGCTCCGCCGGCGGACAGACCGGTGACGAACACCCGCCTCGGATCGACGCCATGATCGCTGATCATGGCCTGGACCATCTGCCTGATCGAAAGCGCCTCGCCGCGGTCGCGCTCGATATGGGAGGCGAGAAACCAGTTGAAGCAGCGGTTGGGATTGTTCGCCGTCGCCTGCTCCGGAAGCACGAGCATGAAGCCGTAGCGATCCGCGAGCGTCGACCAGCCGGCGCCGACATCGTAACTTGCGGCCGATTGCGTACATCCGTGCAGGACGACGACCAAGGCGGGTTGGGGCTGGGCCGGCACGTATTTGTACATGCGCAACCTGCCCGGATTCGAACCGAACCCGTGAACCTCGGTCAGGCGGACGGCGGCAGGATCGACATCTGCGATTCGGCCGGAACGGCCGGCATGCGCCAGCTTTTCCCACTGGTGCCGATACTTCGCCAGGCCGGCTATGGTGCTTCCAAGGCTTGGCAAGCGCTTCCCTTCCGAGACCTCGCCCGTGACGGCAGTATGACGCATAGATTGCTGCGTCGCACAATAGGGGTTGTCGCACACGACCAATGCAGACTTTATGCCTGATTAAACAACTTGCGAGACCGCGGATGCAAAAATCTTCCGGGCTGGCGCCGATGCAGCGCACAAGCTCTTGAAAGCGAGGGAAAAGCTTCGGGTGCGGGCCGTCGTCGTAGGTGGCGTGGGCGCGCCCGTTAGTGCGAGGAGATCGATGAAGACGCCAAGGCTGATGATCGCGACACTGCTTGCACTGCACGCCGGCGCATTGCCCTGCCGGGGCGAGGATGCGGCCACGGCCGCACTGTGTCCGGCGATCACATTCTCCGGCTTCTCCGGGGCGGCGGGACAGCCGCGGGTGCCGGAAAGACTGTGGTGGGACCGCGCCAAGCGGTCCTATTTCATCCAGGGGCCGGAGCTTGCCCTGCGGTTTCTCTACCCCGATCCGACGCAGCCGCTGGCGGAGTTGAAATCCGATCCGGCCCATGTCTACGAGATTGCGATCGACCGGGCGGTGACGCTGGTCGGGCAGGATACCTGCCGCCCTAAGATCGAGATCTCCGCGTCCTGCGAGATGGCCGCGGTGCCCGGTGCGCCCAGTCAGCCGGCATTCGTGTTCACCGCTGCCTTTTATGACGAATGCGAGCAGAAGCCGGTGCAGGTCACCATCCGAACCGAACCGCTCGACGTGGGAACGCGCGCCGGCATCAGTTTCTCGTTCTACAACCCGTTCCGCGGGGTGTACGATTCAGGAATGGATCTCTTCGAGGGGGAAGACGTGGTGAACCTGGGCTACCGCTTGAAATAGCGTCCGCGGGTCCGGCTTCAGCCGGCGCTGCTTCGCGTCTCCAACAAAAAAGGCCGCCCGACCGGCAGCCTTCTTTAAGGCAGCACATCCCCCCGACCCCTCGGTCCTCGCCCGGCGCGATCGGGACGGGCTGATTGCACCCAATAATCGTGGCGGTTCCATGGAATGAACGGGACCGAAGCGAGCTGCCTGCCTCGATAAGCGCCAGGCAGCTCATCTGGCGCTTATCCGGAGCTTTCCGGAGCGAATGGCGCGGCAGCGCTCTTGACACTTAAATGACCGAATCAGCGCAAACTCTGTCGGGCGGGGATGGAGGGATATGGTGATCAAAGAACCAGCTCTGGTTGTCGGCTCGGCGCGGGTGGGTTCGCTCGAAAGCCGGGTTCAGTACGCCGCGCTGCCGTACCGGGTGGACGAGCATACCGGCACGGAGATCATGCTCATCACGTCGCGCGAACGGCAGCGCTGGATCATTCCCAAGGGATGGCCGCAAAAAGGCCGTGCACCGCACCGCTCCGCGGCGCGCGAGGCGTTCGAGGAAGCCGGCGTCAAGGGGAAGGTCAGCCGGCGCGCGGTCGGGACGTTCTCCTACCGAAAGCGGCTCAAGGACGGCGCCATCGCCCTCTGCGAGGTCCAGGTGTTTGCCCTCCAGGTTCGCCGCCAGAGCCGGAAATGGCCGGAGAAAAACGAACGACAGTTCAAGTGGCTCTCCGCGGCAAGCGCCGCAAAGACCGTGAAGGACGCGCGCCTGAGCGAGATCATCCTCCGCGTGGCCGGGATGAAGTGACGCTTTAGAAAGCCGTTACCAACCAGCCGAGGGCGCCTTTCTTCGTGAATTGGTCGCTCCGGGCCGTCGTTTTTTCCATGGTTTGCTCGATGGAACCCGTCCGCGCCGCTTCGCGTTACGCGTTACAACAGGGCATTCCCGCTCAGCCGGTCGCAACTCGTATCCCTGTCGGGTCGATTCCCTTCCTCCCGCCGACCGCGTCGCTGCAAGCAACGCAGACCGGGGCGGCGCGTGCCCCGCGAGGAGGATTCATGGACGACCGCACGCAGGTTTCGAAGTCGTTGCGGTCGACGTCTTCGGACCGTGCCGAACCTTCGCAGCACACGGCCGAAGACAAAATGGGTTTGGATGGCGATACCGAGACCCTCAGTGCGTCGCCCCCGTCCGACACCTCCCGGCGGCGCCTTCTTCTGCGCCGGTTCTGGATGGGCGCCAAGGGCTTCTGGGGAAAGTCCGGCGAGCGTTCGGCATGGTGGCTGTCCGGCGCCGTTGTTCTGATCGTCGTCCTCAACCTCGGCACCTTGTACGGGATGAACCTTTGGAACCGGGGCATCTTCGATGCCTTGGACAAGCGCGATTCGCATCGCGTGTTCGTCCTCGCGATGGTCTATTTCCCGCTCCTTGCCGCGAGCGTCTTTCTTGCATCTACGCAGGTCTATGCGCGGATGACGATGCAGCGCCGCTGGCGGGCCTGGCTGACCCATCATCTCGTCGACCGCTGGCTGGCGAACGGGCGGTACTACCAGCTCAATCTCGTGAGCGGGGACCACCAGAACCCGGAATTCCGCATCGCCGACGACGTGCGCATCGCGACCGAGTCGCCCATCGAATTCACCACGGGCGTGCTTTCGGCATTCTTGTCGGCGGCGACGTTCATCTTCGTGCTGTGGACGATCGGAGGCCCGCTCGAATTCCCGATCGGAGGTCTGCACGTCAGCATTCCCGGCTTTCTCGTCGTCGCAGCCGTTCTCTATTCGGTGATTGCGAGCGGAGCCATGGTGCTGATCGGGCGCCGTTTCGTCCACGTGTCGGAGCGCAAGAACCAAGCCGAGGCGGAATATCGATACATCCTGACCCGGCTGCGCGAGAACGGCGAAAGCATCGCGCTCATCCGCGGCGAGGACGAAGAGCGGGCCGGCGTCGACCACGCGCTCGGCTCGGTGCTGCGCAACTGGCGTGACATCTGCCGCCAGACCATCAAGACCACGATCGTGTCGCAGACGAGCGGCTATATCGCGCCGGTTCTGCCGATCCTGTTGTGCGCCCCGAAATATCTCGCCGGAACCATGTCGCTCGGCGAGGTGATGCAGGCGGCGTCCGCATTCACCATCGTCCAGGCGGCGTTCAACTGGCTGGTCGACAACTATCCGCGGCTTGCCGACTGGACCGCATCGGCACGGCGCGTCAGCACGCTGATGCTGGCGTTCGATGCGCTGGAGACTGCGGAGAAAGGCTTCGGCCGCATCGAGCGCACCGATGACGGCGAGGACGCTGCCCTCAAACTCGCCAATCTGTCGATCACGCTGGACGACGGCACCGCGGTGGTCGACGAGGCGGAAGTGTCCATCATGCCGGGCGAGCGCGTGCTCATCTCAGGGGAATCCGGCAGTGGAAAAAGCACGCTGATCCGGGCGATCGCGGGCTTGTGGCCGTGGGGTGAGGGAAAGATCGAGGTCCGCAAGGGCGCCAAGATCATGTTTCTTCCCCAGCGCCCCTACATCCCCGTCGGATCTCTGCGCCGCGCCGCCGCCTATCCCGACCCCGCGGACAGCCGAACCACGGAGGAGGTTGCGCGCGCGCTCGAATTTGTCGGGCTCGAGAAATTGGTGCCCCGAATCGACGAGGAGGCGCCCTGGGACCAGACCTTGTCCGGCGGCGAGAAGCAGCGTCTCGCTTTCGCCCGCATTGTCCTGCATCAGCCGGACATCATCATCATGGACGAAGCGACCGCCGCGCTCGACCCGACCAGCCAAAACCAGCTGATGGAGTTGCTCCTGCGGCAACCGGAGCAAACGACGCTGATCAGCGTCGGGCACCGTCCCGAGCTCGAGCTGTTCCACCGCCGCAAGATCGTCTTGGAACGGCGGCGTGGGGGAACGCGCCTCGTCAGCGACGTTCACCTCGAGCCGCGCCCCAGTCTCACGGGACTCGTTAGGAGGTGGCTGGGGCGGGGAAGCGACGACCGCCGCGACAAGGCGGCATAGGTTCGCGTGCGCCGGCATGGCCGCGCCGATGTAATTTGACGGCGTCGGCAAAACTCGCTCTCGCAGCAGAATTCGGCCGCAAACGACAGTCTAAGTCACGAGCTTTTTGCAGTGAGTGTGGCCTTTCGGCAACCAGCACCCCTGTTTTGTCAGATAGGGTCCCTGCTCAGGTGAAGTCGATTGGTACGTCTTACTGCTTTGTGATGGGGAAATTTGAAGGGGGATGACGTGGCATTTGTAGAATTGATGCGCGACGACGACGTCTGTATTTCTGAAGAGCTCCTGGCTCTTTTGCACAACGCGACGGAAGCGAGCGTGATTTCGCTCGTTGCGGGATTTCGGGCGAGCGATCGCGCGCATCTTGCGATGCATTGCTATCGCAAGACCCACCTGCGACCCATCGGCCTCACGATCGGGTCCACCTGCAATCTGAATGTCCTGGTGCAGGAGCTGGGTCCCGGGCTCGGCCGCGCGATCTTCGATCAGTCGCGCGATCGCATGACCGACATCAAGCGCGGCCCGGGCCGTGGCCGGCCGGCGATCACGCTGGCCTCGTCCGCGGGCGGCATCTTTCCCCGGCCGGTCGAGACCGACGATACGGCGGAATTCGAGCCAAGCGCGCTGCAGGCCTCCCGCTAGCGTCGGGGCAAAGCCTGCGCTTGCTGAAGTTGCGGGGCGCTCAACGGCGCTCCGCACGCCTCGTCGGTATCGGTTCACTTGTCATGGCCGGCGCCGCAATAGAGGTCGCCGGCCCGTCGCCCTGTCAGCTCAGGAGCACCACGAGGCCGGCAAGTGCGGAGCCGCCGAGCAACAGGTACCAGTCACCCATATCGAGTCCAAAAAATCTGCCAACTGACGGCGCAGCCTGGAATTTTGACATGAGCGAGCCTGTCCGAATCGGCCCCGCCACCCATATTCGAGCAATGGATGAGGCGCCGCGAGAACGCAATACGGGCGCGAGGTTTGCCCACAGTTGCAGTTAATCGGAAACTGATTCGAATACTGAAATGTCGGGTATAGCCGTCGACCGAATGCGCGATAATGAAGATAGGGCGGCGGCGCAGAAACCACCGGCCACAGGTCCGACTTTCCGAATTGGGCAACGGCCGAAGATAAAAGCCGACACGAAAACCGCGCCCATTCATTGGGTGCGGTCACGATCGGCCGTGGGGACGGATGCTTGAATGTGGTGCCGGCTACAGGATTCGAACCTGTGACCCCGTGATTACAAATCACGTGCTCTACCAGCTGAGCTAAGCCGGCGGCACCGTTACCACCCGCCCCGCGTTCCGGAGTATCGGACGGTGTCGTATCGCGATGGCATTCGCCGATGGTCGCGTCTTGCGAAACCGGTTCTTAATGGCTTCCCGGACCATTTTCCATTGGATTCTGGCGCAGCGCAGGCGCTGGGCCCTGAGGCGATGCGATTCGCAAGGGCGTGCGATGGGATCGCGGTTCGGAGCTTGCGATTAAGCACGCAGCGTCGAACTCGTCGCCCGCTGTCAACAGGCCGGCGATTTTCTGCTAACCTCTCCGTGCGTGGCGTCCGGCGGCTCCGGAGCGGCCGCGACGGGCCGGCGCGGGGGACCCTCCCGGCGCGGTTCCACCGACATGGCGCGTTGCCCGCTCACCGGCCACAGGAGCAGACCGTTGGCTGCCGTTTCGATTGTCCTTTGGGGGATGGTGATCGCCATCGGACTGTTTGCGGCCTACGTCCTCTTCCACTACGCGCTTTTCCTGGTGATGTCGCATCCGAAGGATGCGGGCGGAATCGGCCACCGGCTCAACGCGTTCGAGCAGCGCCAGCTCGTCGAATGGGCACCGCGTCCCGACGATTTCCTCAGGCACGACGATGAAAACCGGACCTGGGACGACGTGTTCGGCACCTACCGTGGCGTGGACGCGAACTACAGCACCTGCGTGTTTCCGCGGGCGCCGTTCACCAGCGACTATGACCTGGAAGACCTCGTTCTCGCGCCGCGGGACGGGATGCGGTTTCTCGACCTCGGCTGCGGATCGGGCGATGCGGCGGCGGAGCTTGCGCGCCGGCACCGGCTCGAGATCGTTTGCGTGACCAATTCCGTGGTCCAGACCGAAATCTGTCGACGGAAGTTTGCTCCATTCGACGGCCGCCTGAGCGTGATCACCACCGATTTCGACGCGCTCGAACTGCCGAGCGACACCTTCGACGCCATCTACGCATTCGAATCCGTCGGCTATACCAAGGACCTGGACGCCTGGCTCGCGCGCTGCCTGCGGATGCTCAAGCCGGGCGGGCGGCTGTTGATCCGCTCGCCGGGCGGGCTCGACCATTGCCGCCGCGAGGAGGACTATCGCAACGTCTCCGCGTTCTTCGAGAACTGGCACTACAACTTCCTCGGCGCCAACCTCCTCGTCTACAAGATGCGCCGGATCGGCTTCACGCCCATCCGCTACCAGCAGGTGCCGTTCTGGGCGTGGGGCCTGACCTGGAACTATCTCCAGTTGATGATGCTGTGGAAGTACCGGCTCAAGATGCGCACCTTCGTCGAGCTGGAGCGGATCATCTGGCGGACCTCGAAGGTGTTCGTCTACACCAATCCCTACAATCTCGTACTCGCCTTCAAGCCCCACGCGACGGCTCGGGCGGCGGCTCCGGTGAGTGCGCCGGAACCCGTCATGGGGAAATGACGTTCGCGCGGGCAGAAACCTATCATCGGGGCTAGGAACGTGGGGTGTTGCGGCTGCCGTCCGGACGCAGCTTTACGGCGGCCTCGACCTCGCGGCGGATCTGTTGCGCGCGCTGGATGTGGCGGGCCGCCTGGCCGAACCAGGAGCTGAGCTCGTCCGGGGTGCGCACCCGCTCCATCACGTTCGGAGCGAGGAACGCCATCGAGACGAATGACAGCGTGTTCGAGGCGGATTGCAAGAGCAGCCTCAGGGGCTCCTCGTCGATCCTCTGCCGCAGTTCCATAAGGGCTGCATGTTCGCTCTCGATGGCAGCTCTCAAACTCGGTTCCGTGAGCATAGAGAACGCCTTACTGAGCATGGGAGCGTCCTGGCCGGTCTGCCATACGTCAGAGACGCGGTTCGACCGACGTGATGTGACGCCCATCACGGCCGGGCGGATGCCGACGTCGGAAAGCCGAACGCGCCAAGACAAAAAGCGCCGGCGGCGCGCAACGCTCGCACCGCCAACTCTGTCGCGGCGCGAAGATTTCAGAAGGCCCTGTCGCGGAATAGCGCAAAATATCGCGCGGGCTGTTGCCAAAATGGCATCAGCTCGAAGCGTCGTTCTCGATCTGCTCGCGCCTGCGGATTCCGGATTTTAGGGTTTGCACGAAGAGGTCGGTCGCCGTCGGCAGCAGGCGCCCCGATCGGGTGTAGATGCCGAGATCGCTCCAAAGGGGCCCGCCGGCATCAAGGGGAATGAACTTCAGCGCGCCGTCCGCTAGCCGGCGGTCGAGGCCGATCCGGGTCTGGAAGGCAATTCCGTGCCCGCGGGTGACGAGGTCCTGCATGAGTTCGATCGAGCCCGAGGTGATGACGGGCGAAAGAAAGGCGGATCCCTGGGACAGCAGGGGCTCCAGCAGGTTGGTGATCGAGAGGTCCGGCGTCGCGAGGATCATCGGGAAGCCGAGGCAGGAGGGCAGCGTCACGGATTTGTGGCGCGCCAGCGGGTGTTCCGGCCGCACGATCACGCCCAGCCTGAACTGCGAGAGGGAGACCTGTTGCAGTTGCGACGATTTTCGCAGCGCGAAGGCGACACCCACATCGGCATTGCCGTCGATGATGGCGTCCGGAATGGCGAACGAGCCCATCACCGACACGGTGAAGGTGATGCGCGGCGCCACGGCGCGGATGTGGTCGATCGTTTCCGGCAGGATCGAGGAGGCGACGCTCTCCACCACCGCGACCGTGATGTGGCCGACCCGGGCGCCGTGGATGTCCTCGATCTCCACGCTGGTGCGTTCGAGGTCCTGGAACACGGTGATGACGTGCCGGGCCAGGGCCTCGCCCACTGCGGTGAGCACCAGACCGGTGGGGAGGCGGTGAAACAGCGGATGCCCGATCTCCTCCTCGAGCTTGATGATCTGGCGGTTGACCGCGGACGACGCGACATTGAGCTGCCGCGCTGCTTCCCGGATCGATTGGGCGCGCCGCACGGCGTCGAAATAGCGGAGGGCCGAGGAATGGATGCGCAGAGACACGAATATTCCCACCGCGGAAGGCCGGAACGGCACCAGGAGTTCCCGCTCGAACTCCCGACTTAAGACGTTGAGCGCCGAATTTAAGACGGTCACCCGCGTCAAGTTCCCCCATATGCCACCGATAACAACCGCACCGCGTCGTTGACTACGTCGTGCGGAATTGGGCTCGGGAGCTTGGATTTCGCCCACGGCCGCGGCGGGGGCGCCACGGATCATGTCCGCATACCAAATGGCCGGGACACGATCCCGGCCATCCGCGTCGGCGAGAAAGGAAACGGCCTCCGCCGGAGGCGCGCCCTTACGCGTTGATGTCGACGTCCTTGGTTTCGGGCAGGAAGATCACCGCCACCACGAAGCTCATCGAGGCGATGATGATCGGGTACCAGAGACCCGAATAGATGTTGCCGGTGGCTGCCACGATGGCGAAGGCGGTCGCCGGCAGGAAGCCGCCGAACCAGCCGTTGCCGATGTGGTAGGGCAGCGACATGCCGCTGTAGCGGATGCGGGTCGGGAACATCTCGACCAGCCACGCCGCGATCGGGCCGTAGACCAGGGTGACGTAGATGACCAGGATCGTGAGCAGCAGCACCGTCATCGGGTAGTTGATCTGGTTCGGGTCGGCGGCGGCCGGATAGCCGTGCGCCGTGATGGCGTCGCCGAGCGTTTTGTTGAACGCGGCCGACTTTGCCGCAAACTCGGCCGCCGGCAGGCCGACGCCGTTGAACGCCGGGATCGCCTGGTCGCCGATCTTGATGACCGTCACCGTTCCCGCCGGCGCCCTTTCGTTGGCGTAGTTCACCGAGCGTGACACCAGGGACGATTTAGCGATGTCGCAGGAACTCCGGAATTGCGAGATGCCCACCGGGTTGAACTGGAACGAACATTCGGCGGGGTCGGCGATGACGGTCACGGGTGCGCTCGCCAGCGCCTTTTCGAGGGCCGGGTTCACGTAGTGGGTGAGGCCCTGGAAGATCATGAAGTAGGTTGCGGCGGCGAGGGCGAACCCGGTGAGCATGATCGGCTTGCGGCCGATCTTGTCCGACAGCCAGCCGAACAGGATGAAGCCGGGAGTGCCGATAAGCAGCGCGACGGCGATCAGGATGTTGGCGGTCGCGCCGTTGACCTTGAGCGTCTGGGTGAGGAAGAACAGCGCGTAGAACTGGCCAGCATACCAGACCACGGCTTCGCCCGCGGTCGCGCCGAACAAGGCGAGGATCGCGATCTTGGCATTGGGCCAATTGCCGAACGCGTCGGTGAGGGGGGCCTTGGAGCCTTTGCCCTCGGCCTTCATCTTCGCGAACACCGGCAATTCTTCGAGCTGCAGCCGGATCCAGATCGACACGATGAGGAGCACCGAGGAGAGCAGGAACGGAATGCGCCAGCCCCACTCGGCGAACGCCGCTTCGCCCTGCCAGGTGCGAATGGCGAGGATGAGCAGCAGCGCCATGAACAACCCGACCGTCGCGGTGGTCTGGATCCACGACGTATAGAAGCCGCGCCGGCCCTGGGGTGCATGCTCGGCCACGTAGGTCGCCGCGCCGCCGTACTCTCCACCCAGCGCGAGGCCCTGCACCAGCCGCAGCGCGATCAGCAGGATCGGCGCGGTGATGCCGACGCTCGCATAGGACGGCAGCACGCCGATCAGGAAGGTGCCGAGCCCCATCAGCGTCATCGTGATGAGGAAGGTGTATTTGCGGCCGACGAGGTCGCCGATCCGGCCGAACACCAGCGCGCCGAACGGCCGCACGGCAAAGCCGGCGGCGAAGGCGAGCAACGTAAAGATGAAGGCCGCCGTGGCGTTGACGCCGGAGAAGAACTGGGCCGCCAGAATGGCCGCAAGGGTGCCGTAAATGTAGAAGTCGTACCACTCGAAGACCGTGCCGAGCGAGGATGCGAATATGACGAGGCGTTCCTCGCTGGTCATCCCCCTGGTACGCTCGCCATTCATGGTGATCGTCGTCATGAGCGTTCGTCCCTGATTTGCATTGCTTTGCCGGCCGCGGCTGCCGCGCAACTCGAACGCTGCAACCTATTCGGCCGAGGCGAAAATGTCTGTGCCACAGTGGTCTTAGAACTAAAGTATTTGAACGCGATGCAGCACCCATGGTGCATTGCGGTAGATCAAGCGCGATGCGATTGGCTGCGCGCAACGGGGATCAGCCGACGCGGGCCGATCAAATTTTAACGAAATCTTAACGAAATTCGTTGTCGCACCCGGCGCCTCGTGCGAGCCTTTCCGCAAGGGGGACGACTGCGAGGCGGAGATGCGCGACGAAACGATCTTGCTGCAAATCGCCTGCGTTACGGCCGCGATGGCGATGGGCGTCAGCGTCGCGGGGTCGGACGGGTGCTGTTCGGACGTGCCGTCCGTTCCGCGGGTGGTCTATGCGCTGCCGCCGACGCCCGCCGTCATTCCGCCGACCGGTTATGTGCTCGACCCTTCCGATGCGGCAAGGCCCGCCTATCCCGTCGCTCCCAGCCCGCGCGTGATCAGTTTCGGCGCCGCCGCTCCTTACGCGCGGCCCACATATTCCGAAGGCGGCTACGCCTACGCCGATTCGTACCCTTATTCCGACAGCCCCTACGGCTACCCCGCCGTCGGCTACGGGCCGCCCGGTTATCCGGCTGCGGCCTATGACCCGCCGGGCCCCGGCTACTATCAGGGCCTCTACATTCGGCCTGCCGGCGCGCCGCCTTATACGGCCTACCGCTATCGCGGGGCGCCGAGCGCCAAGATCATCCATCTGCACCCGACGGAGTGACCGCGCGCGGGATTGGCAAGGGCGACCGTTTCGTGCCCGCCTTAACTAGGCCCGTGTCATGGTCCGCGTGGGCACGCTCCGCTTTGCCCACCCTACGAGCGGCGTTCTCCCTGCGCAGCAGCGCGTTGTCCCTGCGCAGCAGCGCGGTGGGCAAAGGCGCGCACTTCGCGCCGTGCCCACGCCCGCGGCACGAGTCTTCCTGCCTTCGCTTTTTTCCGCGAGCGGCACCCTCGGTTGCCGTCAGCCCTGCGCGGCGAGGCGCGTGGTCGCGACATAGAGCGCGAGCGCGGTGGCGTTGGAGACGTTGAGGCTCTTGATCTGTCCAGGCAGGTCGAGGCGGGCGACGACGTCGCACAGGCTGCGGGTCAAGTGCCGCAAGCCCTTTCCCTCCGCGCCGAGAACGAGCGCGACCGGGGCGCTGAATGCGACACCGGCGAGGTCGGCCTCGCCGGAGCTGTCGAGCCCGACCAGAAGCGTATGGTGATCCTTGAGCGTGCGCAGCGCCTGCGAGAGGTTGCCCACGGTCACGATCGGCACGTATTCGAGGGCGCCGGACGCTGCCTTGGCCAGCACGCCCGTCGCCTCCGGCGTGTGGCGCGCGGTGGTCACGACGGCGGTCACGGCGAACGCCGCCGCTGAGCGCAGGATCGCCCCGACATTGTGCGGATCGGTGATCTGGTCGAGCACCAGAAGGACGCCGGACGCCACGTCCTCGAGCTCGGGGGAGGGGAGCGGATCGGCTTCGGCATAGAGGCCCTGGTGGACGGCCTCCGGTCCGACCAGCGCCTCGATGTCGTCCGGCCGCACCATGTCAAGCTGCACGTCGTGCTTGATGCCGTCATCGGTCAGGCGCCGCGCGGCATTTTCCGTCGCCAGCAGCCGGATGAACCGGCGCTGCGGATTTGCCAGCGCTGCGGTGACGCTGTGCCAGCCGTACAGCACCACCGGCCCGTCGCGGTCGCGCGGCGGGCTGCGCCAGGGCCCGGCGCGCGGCTTGCCGGGAAACCGCTTGCCGCCACCGAAGCGCTTGTCTTTGGCGGAGCGCGTGTTGTCGCCGAAGGACTCGGCGCCCTCGAAAGGCTTCTCGCCGCCGAAAGACTTGTCGTCGCTGGACGCCTTGTCCCCGCCGTGAAACCTGCTGCCTCCGGAAAACCTGCCGCCTCCGGAAGACTTGCCGCCTCCGGAAAACTTGCCGCCGCTTCCGAAAGACTTGCGGCCCCCGAACGATTTGCCGCCGCCGGCGAAAGACTTGCCCCCACCGGCAGACTTGTTCTCACCGGCAGACTTGCCGCCATCGAAGCGCTTGCCGCCACCAGAGCGCTTGCCGGCGAACGGCTGCCCGCGCTCGCCGCGGTGCGGAGGCTTGCCCCTGCGGTTATCGGAGTCGCGATCGGCCATGACCGCGTTGTGTCATGCCGCGGTGGCGACCGCAACCGCCTCGCGGGAAGTGCCGAATCGTCCCGGGAATGGATCAGGCGGCCGAAACGGCGGCAAACGGGTCCCCCGGCTCGATCGCGTAGCGGTGGGATTTACGGTGCGGGCGCCTTGGCCCGCAGCGTCGCCGTCGTGCCCTGGCGTTCCCGCCACGGTACTTTCCTGGTCGCGCGTGCGGGCTTCGGGGCCTCGGGCTCGCTCGGGCGGCGCGACGGTGGCGTCGCAAGGCCGGCGTCGGCATAGGCGCTGCGAAAGCTCTTGCGGTAATCGAGCGGGGCGACGCCGAGATTGCGGACGAAGACGCGTCGCATGGTGTTGAGATTTCCGAATCCGCAGGCACGGGCGATGCGTTGCAGCGGCATCTTGGTATCCGCCAGCAGCCGCCGCGCGGCGTCGATGCGCGCGGCATCCACGAACGCGGCCGGCGTCAGCTTCACATCGCGCCGGAACACCCGCGCGAAGTTGCGGGTGCTCATCCCCGCGCGATGCGCCAGCACATCCACCGACAGGTCGGTGGAGAGGTTCTCCAGAACGTATTCCTGCGCCTGCTGGATCTGGCTCTTGGTCGACATCTGCGCCGCGAGATGGGCGCTGAATTGCGACTGGCCGCCCGGCCGCTTGAGGAACATGACCATGTAGCGGGCCACGATCAGGGCCAGCTCGCGGCCGAAATCCTCCTCCACCAGCGCGAGCGCGAGGTCCATGCCCGCGGTCACGCCGGCGGTGGTGCAGAGCGCGCCGTCGCGAATGAAGATCTGATTGTCGTCGACGACCAGGTTGGGAAAGTCGTTGCGCAGCTTGTCGGCGCATTCCCAATGGGTGGTGACGCGGCGGCCGTCGAGCAATCCGGCGGCGGCAAGAAAGAACACCCCGGTGCATACCGAACCGTAGCGTCGCACCGTCGGCGCCCGCCGGGCGATCCACGCCGGCACCGCCGGGTCCATCTCGTCAAAGGCCGGGTCGCCCCCGACGAGGAGGGTGTCGATCGGCTCGTCGGGGTCGTAGATGGTGCGGTCGGACAAAAAGCGCAGACTGCCCGTCCCGCATACCGTACCCGCGGTCGTGCCCATGACCTGCACTTCGTAGGCGCCGGGATCGCCGAGCCGCCGCGCGGCTTCCCAGAACACCTCAGCAGGCCCGACCACGTCCAGGGATTGGACGCCGGGAGGCGCAAGGATCACGACGCGCATCGTTCACTTTCCGAAGTTCGGTTCCGAACCTCTTCAGGCCGGCGTCCGCCCTTCGCAGGCGGACGCAGGCCCGTGGCTTCACGCCGTCGGGGACGCCATCGGCGAAGCAACGATCGTGCCATCGAGCGCGGTGAGACGGCGAATCGGGTTCGTCGTGTCGAGCCGGCGCACCGCCCGCAAGGCGGCGCAGGTCAGCACCGGCTCGCACAGCACCACCGGCAGGTACGCGGCGGCAAACAGCGCCCAGTCCGCGAGCGATGTCTGGGTGTTGCCGCCGGCGAGCCAGAACCCGACCATGGTGACGACGCCGCCGTAATAGATGGCGTCGAACTTGAGCACCGACGACCATGCGATCGGCGCGGTCTTGCCCGCTCCGAGGATCTCGCGGCCGACCAGCATGTGCGCGGCGATCAGCGGCACCATCAGGGACAGCGCATTGACGCCGAGATGCAGCATGTCCTGCGGCTCGAACAGCAGCGCCTGCAAGGCGAGACCGATGGCGAAACCGAACAGGGTGGGGGTGAAGCCGAACAGGAAATAGATCATCGAGGCGCCGATGAAGTGAAGCTCCGACGGCCCGACCGGCTGGTGCCATACCTCCATGAAGAGCGAGAAGAACACCGCGGCGAGCAGCGTCTTGGCGATCTCGATCGGGCGCCGCCACAGGCCGTTGGCGTGGGCGGCGAGGGTCGCGATCGCCGCCGCATTGGCGCTGGCGACCTCGGGAGCGGACAGAATACCGACTTCGATGTGCATGGCGGGTTCCTTCGTCGAATGGAAAGCGTGTCAGCGGCAGCACAGGTGCTCGGCCTCGGCCTTTTCGGCACGGGCGGCGAGTTCGTCTTCGGTGGCAAGTCCGGCGGCGACGACCGCCAACTCAAGTGCGGCAAGCCACTGATCATAGTAGTTCCAGGACGGATCGTCGGTGCCGTGGCGGTTTTCCCAGTCGCCGATGGTGGCGATCAGGCGCTGGCGAAAGTCCTCCCACTCGAAATGGCCGTCGCGCGACAGCGCCAGCGCGACGCCGAACGCGGTGCGCTCCCATTCGCGTGAGAATTGCAGTGTCCCCTCGGTCCGTGGCGGCCGGTCGGTCGCGCTCATCATGCTGGTGACGGCGAAGTGCTCGAATCGCGACTGCATCGCTGGTTTTCCCTGATGCGTTGAGGGGTGGGCGGGACGGTGGGGGCGCTCAGACGCGCGCGACCCCCATCATGCCTTCGGCGGTGACCAGCTTGGCGAGATCGGCCTCGCTCATGCCGTCGGTTCCGGCCGGGCGTTCCGGCACCACGAACCAGCGGATCTGGGCGCTGCTGTCCCAGGTCTTGATCTCGACCGCGGGCGGGACGTCGAAACCGAACTCCTTGAGAACGGCGCGCGGCTCGCGCGCGGCCCGCGCCCGGAACGTCGGGTCCTTGTACCAGTAGGGCGGAAGGCCGAGCACCGGCCACGGGTAGCAGGAGCACAGCGTGCAGATGATGAGGTTGTGCACGGTGGGAGAGTTCACCGCGGCGCGCATGTGCTCGCCCTCGGCACCGGCCATGCCCTTGGGCAGGTCGAGCTTGGCGATCGCGGCGGGCGTGTCGTCGGCGAGCAGTTGCTTGAACGCCGGGTCGACCCAGGCGCGTGCGACCACCTTGGCGCCGTTGAACGGCCCCATCTGGGTCTCGAAGAACGAGAGGACGTTGTTGACGGTGTTGCCGGTGATGATGCCCTTCTCGACGAGAAGGGACTCGAGCGCCAGCGCCCGGGCGGCACTTGCCGCCTCTCGAGTGACCGGATAGGCGAAGCGCTGCGGCAGGGTCTGGGCTGCAGCCGGCGTGACGAGCTGGCCGCCGACGGCCGGCGCGGCTGCGGCCGCCGAAGTTGCGAGCAGCAGGCGGCGGCGGTCGATGCGCGGGGAGTTGTCGTCCTGCCCGGAGGCGGGGACCGGTTTATCGGAAGCGCGCGTCGTCATGGAAGAAATCCTTTCACGTTGACGATTGGGAAGGGCCGGCGGCACGGGTCGTGGGCTGCGGCCTCACATCAATGCGGCTTTTCGAGATAGGCTTCGAACAGGTCGGCGTAGAACGTCTCGTTGCTCTCCGTATTGCCCTTCCAGAGGTCCTGCGGATCGAAGCGCACGCAGTAGACGGGCATGGCGGGGCCGATGCCGTCCGGGCCGGTCGAGGTCAGGTAGCTGTAGGTCGCCGGGTAGACCGAATCGACGATGCCGGTGCGATCGCGCAGATGGCCGGGCAGGCGGGTATGCTCGATGCTGGGCGGGTTCTTGACCAAAACCTTATCGCCGGCCGCGAAGAGCGGCTTGGTGGCACTGTCGTGCTTGGGGGAGTCGCCTTCGACCAGATACTTGATGACCCGCGTATCGATCGCGGGATCGCCGCCCTGCTTCGCGGCGGCGGCCGCGTTCTGCAGGACCTGCTGGGTGCGGGCGTCGAGCTCGGCTTCGGTGATGTATCCCTTTTCGATGAAATAGCCGGAGATGCCGCCCAGCCATTTCTCGTAATAGCGGTACTTGAAGTAGTCGAACGGGTTGAGCCCTTCGGCGCCCTTGCGCAGATCCGCCCAGGTCCACACCGTGTTGAACTTGCTCGGCGTCTGCGGGAGCGGCAACTGCGAGCTCAGCGCCATCATCGCGACATGGATGCCGAAGATGCGCTTCTCCCACGGTTCGACGAACACCCGCTTCTCGTAGGTGACCGGTCCAAGTCCTTCGAGACCGCCAAGGTAATGTTGCAGTTTCATGAGAGGTCCTCGTTGGTTGAGCTTTGCGTGCCGGCGTGGCCGGAGTTCAGGCGACCGATGCGAGCTCGTCGATGCGGCAATCCTCGAAGCCGGCGCGCAGCGCCGCCGCGTCGAGATTTCGGCCGATGAACACGATCTCGCTGAGGCGCATGTCGCTCGGTTTCCACGGACGCCCCGGGCGGCCGTCGAGCGTCATGTGCACGCCGTGGAAGACGAAGCGGCGGTTCTGTCCGGCCATGTGAAGGATGCCCTTCATGCGCAGGAGGTCGCGCCCCTTTTCCGCCGCGAGCGTATTGAGCCAACGGTTGACCTTGGTGTCGTCCATTGCGCCAGCGCAACGGAGCGCGACGCAGCCGATGTCGGCGGCGTGCTCGTGGGCATGGTCTTCGAGAAGCGCGGGATCGAGGGCGAGCAGGTTCTTGAGATCGAACGCGCCGACGTCGAGCACGTGCTCGAGCGCAACCGCGCTGTCGCGCGTGCGGTGGATGCGGGCGAGCGGATTGAGCCGGCGAATCTCCGCCTCGACGGCATCGATGCGGGACGCCGGTTCGAGATCGATCTTGTTGACGAGGATCACGTCGGCAAAGGCGATCTGCTCGCGCGCCTCGTCATGCTCCAGCTGGTCGGGAAGATGGCGGGCGTCGACCACCGTGACGATGGCGTCGAGCGCAAAGCGCGCGCGCAACACCTCGTCGAGCACGAAGGATTGGATCACCGGCGCAGGATCGGCGAGCCCGCTGGTCTCGATCACGATGCGGTCGAACGCAAGCCCGGATTCGACGAGCTGGTTGAGAGCGGCGATGAGGTCGCCGCGCACTTTGCAGCAGATGCAGCCGTTGTTGATCTCGATGACCGTTTCCGCCGTCGACAGCGTGAGCTGCCCATCGATGCCGGCGTCGCCGAACTCGTTGACGATCACGGCGACGCGCCCGGCGCGCGGATCGGCGAGAATGTTGTTGAGCAACGTCGTCTTGCCGGCCCCGAGAAACCCCGTCAGGACCGTGGTCGGAATGCTCTGCATGGTGACCTCGAAAGCTCATGGCATCGCCGCTCGCCGCCACACAGGATGGGTGGCGGCGTCGCGCAGAACCGAATGCGTCATTGGTCAGGGGGAGAGCAGAACCGGATGGTCAGTCGCGAGGGATCACCGGCCGGCTATCCACCTTCGCATTGCAGCATCTGTCGCCGGTGACTTCAACAAGCCCACTGTGCGTGTTTCGGACAAACAGGACTACAGTTTCGGACAAACATTGCCCAAGAGAAGGGCTTGCATATTGATTGGGCAGCGTGGGGAACTTTACCGCCAACGCGGTGCCGCGCGAAAAAACGCAGTAAAAACAATCCATAAGGGTAGTGCTTGTGGAGACCGCAGGGTTTGCGCGCGTGCGCGGACCTGCGGCGCTTGTGTGCGCCGCACACCGCAAGTCGCTGCCAGCTGGGCGGCGACCCGTGCGACTCCACTGCAAGTCGTTGCCACCGGGGCGGTGACAGTGCGACTACGATGTTCTCGGAAGCCGTATAGAAACGCCAAGCGAGTGGAGGAAACATGAACCTCGTGGTGAGCGAGATCCGCGCGGACGCCGCGAGCCCGACCGCCGAACTCGCCGCTTTCGCGGCACGGTTGCGGTTCGAAGACCTGCCGGAGGACGTGGTCGAGAAGGCCAAGATCTGCTTTCGCGATGCGCTGGCCTGCTGCCTGTTCGGCGTCACCCAGCCTTGGACCCGGATGCTGATCGACCAAGTGATCGAGGAGGGCGGCAATCCGCGCGCGGGGGTCATCGGCAGCACGCTGCGGACCAGCGTCGGCCAGGCGGTGTGCATCGGCGCGACCGCCGGACACGGCTTCGAGCTCGACGACATCCACGGCGCCGCACATCTGCACGCGGGCTCGCTGGCGGTCCCGGTGGCACTCGCGCTGTCCGAGCTCAACCCTTCGAGCTCGGGGCGCAACCTCATCGAGGCGATGGTCGCGGGCTATGAGGCCGGGCTGCGGGTGGGGCTCGCCGCGACGGGCGCCTTGTTCCTGCGGGGACATCATTTTCAAGCCACCTGCGGCGTGTTCGTCGCGGTCGCCACCGCGGTCAACATGATGCGGCTGTCCGACGCGCAGGCCCGGCATGCCTTCGGCATCGCCGGCTCGCTCGCGGAAGGCCTGATGTCGGCGCAGGAGGGCGCCATGGTGAAGCGCCTGCATGCCGGTCACGCTGCCCAGATGGGCGTCACGGGAGCGCTGCTGGCGCAGCGCGGCTTCACCGGCATCCCCGACATTCTCGAAGCCCCTTATGGTGGATTTCTCAGCACGCTCAGCGGCCAGCCCGACCTGACATGGCTCACCCGCGACCTCGGCGAGGCCTGGGAAATCCGCAAGGTCGGGTTCAAGCCCTATGCGACGGCCGCGAGCATCCACTCGCCGCTCGGTCTGCTCGATGGAATGATGCGGGAGCACGATCTGGCGGCCCCGGACATCGCGCGGATCGTCGTGCAGTGCAGCGCGATGGCCCATCGCCATTGCGCCTGGCCGTACCGGCCGGCGGGTGTCACCGCCGCGCAGATGAACATGCCCTTCGCGCTCGCGATGATGGCCGTGGACCGCGCCGCCATGGGCGCGCAGTTCCGCGAGGACCGGCTCGAGGACCCCAGGGTGCTGCCGATGCTCGATCGCATCGTGGTCGAGCCGGCCGAAGACTACAGCCGCGGTGGCGACGAGACGCGCCATGCCGCGCGGGTGACGATCGAGACGACGGCAGGCAGGACGTTGACGCGCGAGACCTGGGACCGGCCGGGCAGCCCCGCCAATCCGATGACGGCGGCGCAGCTCCAGGAGAAGTTCGCAGTCCTCGCGCGAGCCGTCCTGTCCGACCGGCAGGTCGAGGACCTCACCACCGCGATCCGGCAATTGGACTCGATCGCCGCGCCGGCGCTCCGGCCTCTGTTGACCCCGCAGTGAAGGCCTTTCGAGTTTAGCCGGATCGATCGAGGCTCCGATCCGCCAAGGCGCCGGCTCGCATCGGTGCCGCACAGGGAGGACAAGACATGAACAGCCCACCGGGCCGCGTTTTGACGCGCCGGGCGCTTGTGGCGGCAGGCGGCTCGGCGGCAGGCGGCATGGCCCTCGCCGGCCTTGCCGCGGGCATCGCGCGGGGCGCCGATGCCTATCCGACGCGGCCGGTGCGCCTCGTCGTGCCGTTCGCACCGGGCGGCGCCGTCGACATCGTCGGCCGGCTGACGGCGCACTATCTCAGCGAAGAACTCGGCCAGCAGGTCTATGTCGAGAACAAGAGCGGCGCCGGCGGCGTGATCGGCACCGACGTCGTCGCCCGGGCGCAGCCCGACGGCTACACGCTGCTTCTCCACACCGTGTCGTCGGCGGTCATCAACCCGCTGACCTACGCCAACCTGCCGTTCGATGCGCGCAAGGATCTGGTGCCGATCACCGAGGTCGCCGCGTCGCAGACGCTGGTGGTGATCAACGCGCGGGTGCCGGCGACCACCCTCCAGCAGTTCGTCGAACTCGTGCGGCGTAACCCCGGCCAATACAAATTCGCCTCCACCGGTGTCGGAACCAGCGTCCATCTCGGCGGCCAGCTCTTCGCCACCCGGCAGGGGCTCGACATGGTGCACGTGCCCTATCGCGGCGAAGGCGACGCCATCAAGGATCTCGTTGCTGGCGAAACGCAGATGGAGACGGGGGTGGCGAGCGCCTTCCTGCAATTCATCCGCACCGGCCAGTTGCGGGCGCTGTGCGTCAACGGCCCGCGGCGTCTCGCGCTGCTGCCGGACATCCCAACGGCCGCGGAGGCCGGGCTGCCGGATTTCGAGCTGCCGAACTGGTACGCACTTTATGCGCCGCGCAGCACTCCGGACGGCGTCATCAGTCGCATCTACCAAGTCACTGCGAAAGTTCTTGCGCTGCCGGAGCTGCGCGTCCGTCTCGCCGAGTTCGGGCTGGAGAGCATCGGTTCGAGCCCTGCGGACATGGCAGCCTATCTCGATCGGCAGTTTGCATTCTGGGCCCCGGTGGTCGAAGCGTCCGGCGTCAGGTCGACAAGGTGAACGCGGTTGCCCGCGACCGCCGCAGTGCGGTTCGCGACCTGGCCCGGAGATCATCTCGCGCGGTCTCGGCCGGCTGACGGGCCTCGGTTCCTACGTCGCCGTTGAGCCGCGCGGGGCTTCGTAACTCGCCGCACGGGAGTGCAAACTCGCCTTCGCGCAAGCGCTGGTCGCGGGGCTCGGAGCGCGCAATCCGTTCACCCCTTCGTAAGCGGGTGAGAGCGCGGTCCCATGATTCGAGATGACATTTTCTCGACAGCCGGATGACGCCTGCCGATGAGCCCATAATTCATTAAAAAATAACATAAAATCCAATTTATGCGCGATCGGGACGCAAGGATGCGCGCCGCGCTAAGCGGTATGCTTGACACCGGGAACAATGTCGGCGAGCACGAGTTCCGTTCGCCGCCTTTTCGGAAGCATGGGTGCGACCTGCGGCGGGCCACGGGGAGGCACGAGTATGATGTCGCGACGGCTTGGCGCCGAATTCTTCGGGACCTTCTGGTTGACGTTTGCGGGTTGCGGCAGCGCCGTCCTCGCGGCGGGCTTCCCGGTCCTGGGCATTGGATTTCTGGGAGTGAGCTTTGCTTTCGGTCTCACCGTGCTGACCATGGCCTATGCGGTCGGCCACATCTCCGGCGGGCATTTCAATTGCGCCGTAACCGTCGGCCTGTGGTCCGCGGGACGCTTCAAGGCTGCCGATGTCGGGCCCTACATCGTGGCGCAGGTCGCTGGCGCCATCGCCGCGGCGGCGGTGCTTTATGCCATCGCCTCCGGCAAGCCCGACTGGGTGCCCGGCGGATTCGCGTCGAACGGATATGGCGACCTGAGCCCCGGTAAGTACGGCATGGCGTCGTGCTTTCTGGTCGAGGTCATCGCCACGTTCTTCTTCCTCTACGTCATCATCGGCACCACCTCGAAGGGCGCGGCGGTCGGATTCGCCGGCATTCCCATCGGGCTCTGCCTGACGCTCATCCATCTCTTTCTGATTCCGGTCACCAACGCGTCGGTCAATCCGGCGCGGAGCACCGGCCCGGCGCTGTTCGCCGGTGGCGCCTACATCGCGCAGCTTTGGATGTTCTGGCTGGCGCCGATCATCGGCGCGGTGCTCGCCGGCGTGGTCAGCCGCTGGCAGCACGAGACGCCGGAGTAAGGTCAGGCGCTTTACGGACAGGCAATGTGGGTTCGGCGACCGTGGTGCCGCCGGACCTCGCCGCTGGCGGTCACCGCTCCGTTTGACGGGTGCCGGTCGAGCCGGACCGGCTGCAATCCACCGCGACAGGCCAAAACGAAACGGCGGTCACCTGAACAAGGCGACCGCCGCGACTTGAACATGAAATTTATTTGGACGGCGGCTCGTGATCCTGCGTCGAAGCGGGAGCCCGGTCCGGATTGGGAATGCCGGTCGCAGGACGACCTCCCAGCGCTTCGCTGGGCGCGGTCCGCGTCGCGGGATTGGCGCCGGTGGTGCTTGGCGCGCTCGGGGTGGCGCGCGACGTGCCGGGATTGCCCTGAGTGGGGGTCACCGATCCCTGTGCGTTTGCCGACACGCTGCCGAGAACGGTAAGCGCGACGACGACCGCCGCCGATGTCTTCATCATTTTTGCTCTCCTTGCCTTAGGCCTGCGAAAACGCGCAACTCCCTGAGTGGTTGCAGCCGGGCTGCCTTGCGCAACCTTTGAAACGATCGCGTCGGCTTCCGCGTTACGAACGGCCGCGCAGAATCACACTGATGAAGAACCCCGCTGCTGCCGCACCGGCGAGGGCGCCGAGCGGATTTCTGCGCGTCATGTCGACGATGTCGGAGGTGAGCGCCGAACCACGTTCCGCCGCAGCGGTGCCTGCTTGAGAAAGAGTATCCCGCCCCTGCTCCAGGGCGTCTCCGGCGGCTTGCAGCATCGCATCGTGCATGGGGACGCGCGCACGGGGCCGATTGTCCGGCTTGGGCTGGCTGATCGAAACCGGGTCTGATCCCGGAAAGCTGTCTTCCAAAGCGGCGTCAAGCTTGTGGTCGGTATGCTGGGCGGACATCGGCAACTCCCTGCCCAGATCACGATGGCGGTTCGTCGCGCCGTGAAGGGCAGCGAGCTAAGCGTTCACGGGACATTCGGTTCCACCCCGCGCTCGGCGCGCGTGCTGGCCGGGAGACTACGGCTCCAACAAGCCCGCAGGTCAAATTGGCGCGTTTCCCAACGGGGTGCGTTGCAGATACGCTGTAGGCTAGCGGACGCGGGAGAGCGGGTTAGCGGAATAGACTTGGGGGTAAGGCTCGGAAACAATGGGATCCGGTGGATCAAATTTGGCGTTGGATCGCGCGGTCGCTGGTCGATGAGTACCCAAGAGAGCACCTCATGAATACCATCGGAAAGCAGTCCGGCCAGAATGGGCAGGCAGCCCGCGCTTACCAGGCAAAGCGGCCGTCCGAGACCGAGCAATTCTACCGCTCGCGACTGCGCGCGTCACCGCGCGATTCCGATATTGCGCTCGCCCTGGGAATGTTCTTGCTGCAGCAGAACAGGTTCGCGGAGGCGATCGATGCGTTGCGGCTTGCCGTCAAGATCAACGGCAAATCGGCCGTTGCGCATCATGCGCTGGGGATTGCGGGCACCGGGGCGGGCAAGCTCGACCTGGCGGTTCGGCATTACGAAAAGGCGTTGTCGCATCGTCCGGACTTCCCCGAATGCCACAACAACCTGGGGTACGCGCTTCAGCTCTCGGGACGGCTGCCGCAGGCGCTCTCTCACTACCGCGCCGCACTGGCCATCGATGGGAACTACGCGGAGGCCTTGAATAACCTCGGCCTGGTGCTGGTCGAGACGGGCCAACTGGACGAGGCCGTCGCCGCCTACCGGCGAGCCCTGGCCGTTCGCTCGGATTATGTTGCGGCCCATTGCAATCTGGCGCACGCCCTAGCCAAACAGGGTGACCTTCGATACGCGCTTGCCGAATGGGAAGCGCTGCTCGCCGCGCAGCCGGACTTTGTCGAAGCCCACATAGGCGTTGGCGATCTGTTGACCCGCCTGGGGCGTCGCGATGAAGCGATCGCTCATTACGAGAAGGCCATCGCGTTCAGGCCGAATTATGTGGAACCGTACCTTCGGCTGGGAGGGCTCTTTCTTCACATGGGCCGATATGAGGATTCGATCTCCCTTTATGAAAGAGCGCGCGGGCTCGACGAAACCTGCGCCGAAGCCCACAACGGCCTCGGCCAGGTTCGAACTCACGCAGGGACAGTTCGATCGCGCGAAACAGGATTTCGAAGAAGCGATCAAGCATGCCCCGGACGCGACAGCTGCCTATCTGAACTGGGCCAATTGCGCGCGGGCATTGGCGACCGACCAGCCGCTGATCAACATGCGGAAACTGCAGAAGCAGGCCGGCAGGTTGCCGGATGAAGGGCGAATGTGCCTGGAGTTTGCTCTGGGCAAGGTCTTGGCAGACATCGGTGAACGCGAGGAGTTGTTCCAGCATTTGCTGGCGGCAAATGCTTTGGCGCGACGCCTGGCACCCTACGATGAGCCGGAAACATTAGGGTATCTCAGCAAAATCCGGGAGGTTTTCGCTGCGGACCTCATGCGGAGCAAGGGCGGCGCCGGATTTCTTTCGGAACTCCCCGTATTTGTCGTGGGAATGCCGAGATCCGGCACCACGCTCGTGGAGCAAATACTGGCAAGTCATCCCGATGTCTTCGGTGCCGGAGAGTTGCGGAACGTTCATAGCCTGGCGAGCAGCATCCAGGGAGCCGACGGTTCTGCGTTTCCAACGAGCGTAACGAACCTGTCCTCCGCCGAATTGGCTGAAATCGGCCAGCGTTACGTTACGGAAATAGAGACCATCGCGCCTTCGGTGCGGCGCATTACGAACAAGATGCCGTCAGACTTTGCTTATGCTGGCTTTTTGCATCTGATTTTGCCGCGAGCCCGCATCATTCATATGCGTCGAAATCCACTCGACACCGCACTGTCGTGCTTTTCGCATTTGTTCAGGCGCGACGATGGCGGGCTGGGTCTGACCTATTCTTATGACCTTGCCAGTCTCGGCCGCTATTACCGCGCCTATCGCGATCTGATGGCGCACTGGCGCAAGACCCTGCCGCGGGACGTCCTGTTGGAAGTCGATTACGAAGATTTGGTCCGGGATTTCGATGCGCAGGCCAGGCGGATCGTTTCGCATTGCGCCTTGCCGTGGGATGATGCATGCGCGTCCTTCTATCGAACAATTCGTCCGGTCGCGACCGCGAGCGCCGCCCAGGTGCGCCGTCCGATTTACAACACCTCGATCGGGCGATGGAGACCGAACGATGCGGTGCTGCAGCCTCTGCTCGATGAGTTGAAAGTCCTTTGATGCCCGCTGGGGAGGGGCTTCCCCGTCTTTGTGGTTGATTTCGGAAACTACCCCACCTGCTTCAACAGCGCCTCGCGATCGATCTTGTTATTGCGATTGCGCGGGATCTGGCGCAGCAGCACGAACTTGCTAGGCAGAAAATCGGCAATGATGTGGGCCTCGCAATGCGCCTGAAATGCCTGCTGGTTCCAATAGGGCCCGAGCACGAGGAAAGCGATGATGCGATCAATTCCGAGGGCGTCCCGTTTGCAGACGACGGCGCAGTCTTGCAGGCCAGGCGCCGCCAACAGGGTCTGCTCCAGAATTTCGGGCGTCGTCTTGGTGCCGCCAATGTTGATGACGTTGTCTTCGCGACCATGAATGAAGAGATGGCCGGCCGCATCGAAAGAACCGACGTCGCCGGGTTCGAAGTGGTCGTTGGGTTTGCGGCTGTCCATCTCAGCCGCCGTGTAGAATGGCAGCGGGCCGGATGATGCCCGAATGCGGATTCGTCCGCTTTCCCCAGCGGCGAGAGTTTCGTCGCCAGGGCCGATCAATTCCACCCGCCGTCCGGGCACGGTAGCGCCGACCGCGCCGAGGCCGCTCTCCCACCAGCAGGAGGACACGACGCCGGTCTCGGTCGTGCCGTAGAACAACACGAAACGGTCGCAGAATTGGGAACGCACGCGCCGCGCGAGTTCCGGCGCCAACAGGCTGCCGGCCGTCATGACGAGCTTGATCCGGGGGAAGCGCTGCGATTGCGATTCGCAATATTTGCTCAGTTCCGCGAGCGTGAAAGGCGTCGTGACGAGAGCGCCGATGCCCAGCGTCCGAATCGCATTCGTGATCTTCTCGAAGTCGATGCTGTCGGCACAATAGGTGCCGCCCCGCGCCAGCAGGTAGAGCAGGAAGGCATAACCGAGCGACGAGGACAGACGCATGCCGCTCAGCAGGCGTGCGTGGTTCGGAAAGTCGCTGCCGAATGCATAGGAAAAGGCGTGGATGCGCTCCTCCACCATCCGATAGGTCAGCGCGACACCTTTCGGTCGCCCGGTCGACCCCGAGGTGAGCATGATCCGGCAGAAATCATCCGGCTCCGGAATCGGAGGCGGTTCGGGTGCTGGGCCGTGCCCGGTCTCCAACGCCCAGCTGGGGTCGACCTGGATGTAGATTGTCGCGCCCTTGTCGGCCAGGGTCATTGCAACCGGCCGATCGCGGATGACGGCTTTGAAGCCGATCTGGCCGGCGACGTCCTCCGGGCGGCCGGAGATCGTCACGACCCCGATTCGCGCGCAACCGACGAGGAGGATCGCGTGCAGGAGCTCATTCGAGATGTCGAGCACGGCGACATCTCCCTTGCGCAGACCTGCGGAAAGGAGGCGCGCGAGCGCGGCACGCGTGATCTCATCAAGGGCCGCATAGGTGGTCGGGGCCGCCTGGGCATCGGGAAACAAGATCGCGGGAGCGTCCGGATCATAATGGCGATGAAACTGAAACGCTTCCACGAATGTCATGGAGAAACCCGGCTGGTCGGCACGACCTGTTGCCTTGGTAGGGAAAAGGCGGGGAACGATCAAGGCTGCCTTCGGCGCACGGTAGCGCAGGGCACTGCCCGAAAAATGGAAACGGCACGATCCGCGGGGGATCGTGCCGTTTCTCACGAAGTCTCGTTGATCAGGATCAGATCACCAGATCTTGTAGTTGATCGCGATCCGGCCGATGCCCACCGAATTGGTGTAGTTGACCGGCGGGACCGGGGAGCCCGAGAAATAATGTGTATCCGCCGGGCCCGCGCTCTGATCTTCCGTCTTTGCAAACAGAACCTCACCGCGCAGCGACCAACGGGAGTCGATCATCTGCTCGATGCCGCCACCGACTACGAACGCCGGGGCCCACTTGCTGGACACGAAGTTGCCGCCCTTTGCATTGGCTCCGGTCACGTTCATGGTGTTGTTGATCTTGACCTCGCCGAAACCGGCGGTCGCGTAGAGCAGCGTGCCGTTCATGACGTCGATGCCGAAGCGAGCGCGCACGGACCAGAGGCCCTTGGCGTCCGTCGATGCCAGCGGAAGACAGTTGGTGGTCGAGCAATCAGACCAGCCGCCGAACTTCGAGCTGCTCATGCCGCCGAGCCAGGCGAGGTCACTTTCAACGCCGATGACCATGCTGCGGATCTGATAGTTGTAGCCGACCTGGCCACCGAGGGTTCCGCCCACCTTCGACATATGGAGCGGATTGTTGGCGTACGACGTATCCCAGCCCTGGGGCCCGGAGTAATCGACGCTCGATTCGTGATAAGCGACACCGGCGTTGGCGCCGATGTACAGGCCGGTCCAGGACCAAACGGGTCCAGGCGGGATGGCCTTCACCGCCATATCCGCCGCATTGGCGCCAGCGGAAAGCGCGACCACCGCGACGCTCGAAAGAAACAGTGCTTTCAACATATGACTCTCCCCCTCAAAAGGTGCACTCAACTTAACCAAATGCACGCTTTCTGCTGTAGTATTTAAGCAACATTGGAATAATGTTAAATAAAAACAAACATCGAGGGTTGACTAGTGAAAAATTCCTCTTCTTCAGGTTGTGACAAATCGGTAAATTAGAACCAGTGAACTTGTTTCTACCGATCGGATGAAGGTGCAGGGCCTCGGTATCGGTCATCCGCCCCCTCCTGCTGAGTCGCTCACGCCTGTCCGGGTGCTCGTCGTGGTTTCCTCGCCCAACACGTGGGCCGGTGTCAGCGCGATGCGGTGGAGGGGCGGGGCATCGCCGCGGGCTGGAGTGCTTGCGGGAGTTGGCCGTCGTCATCGCGGCGCTTGCCTAACCCTCTGCGATGCCTTAGGTACGCCCGTTCCGGGGGAGTGTCCCGAGTGGCAAAGGGAGCTGACTGTAAATCAGCCGCCTTATGGCTTCGCAGGTTCGAGTCCTGCCTCCCCCACCAAGCAGCTTAACAACCTGATATTGTTGCATTTTGAGCGGTCTCCGGTGGCCTGGCGCACGCGGGATCGAGCACGTGGGTTGAAGCGGAGAAAAACGATCGCGCTCACCTTGCAGTTTCCGCGCAATGGTGGGATTCGGATGCCTTCTCCCATGGCCCGCGCTTTCGCCCCTATCATCTCGGTACCTCCCACCGCGTTTCGCGGGCGCTTCAAGACCTGAGGTCAGTCATGTCGAGCTTCCATGTCGGCTTCGTCATTTTTCCCGATCTGACGCAACTCGATCTCACCGGGCCCCTGCAGGTCCTCGCCCGGCTTCCGGAATCGACGACCCACATCGTCGCGAAGTCTGCCGCGCCCGTTCCCACCGATTGCGGGCTCGGCCTGGTGCCGACCTGCACGTTCGCGGATTGCCCCCCGCTGGACCTGATCTGCGTCCCCGGCGGCGTCGCCGGCGTGGTCGGAGCGATCGCCGATGCGGAAACCGTCGCGTTCGTGCGGCGGCAGGCCGATGGGGCGAAGTACGTGACGTCGGTGTGCACCGGCGCCTTCGTTCTCGGGGTGGCCGGTTTGCTGCGCGGGCGGCGGGCGACGACGCACTGGGCCTATACGCAGCTCCTGCCGCTGGTCGGCGCGACCCACCAGAAGGGCAGGGTGGTGCGCGACGGCAACCTGATCACTGCCGGCGGGGTGACCTCGGGGATCGATTTCGGCCTCACGGTGGTGGCCGAGATCGCCGGCGAGACGGTGGCCCGCGGCATCCAGCTCGGCATCGAATATGATCCGGCGCCGCCGTTCGATTCGGGCCACCCCGACCGGGCGCCCGCCGCGGTGCGGGCGGCTTTGTCCGGCCGTTACGAGAAGGCGGTCTCCGCCCTGCGCGGCGGCATCGAAGGGGCGCTGGCGGGAACGCCGGCTTGACGGCGGGCCGGCCGGAAAGTTATGCCCTCACCCTCGGGAATGCGTCGCGTGAGCGATGATATGTTCCCGCTCGAGGCGGGGCGTGATCGGCGTGCCGGCCTCGGCCGATGTCATCGAACCCTGCGCCGCATAATGACGCGCTAACCGGACGCGGAGGTAGCCGGTTCGATAAGTTCGCGGGTGTAGCTCAATGGTAGAGCAACAGCCTTCCAAGCTGATGACGAGGGTTCGATTCCCTTCACCCGCTCCAATGCTGTCAAAGACTTGCGTCATGCTGCCCACGCTGTTCTGACGAGATGACTTGCTGCCCATTTCCGACCAGGGATCGCCTTCGGTTCGCATCGCCCGTCGTGTTTTCGGCAAAAAAAATCGATAGTCCCGGCGATCCTGGTGTTCGATCCAGCGGTGCGAAGCGCGTGATGGCGTGGATGCCCGGACTCGCCGGCGACGCGACGCGTACAAGTGTCGGTCTTGCCGGTACCGAGCGCGGTGATGAGGCCGCTGCCGGTGATGACGACCTGCGGCCACGCATAATTATCGCGCATCGCAGCGCGAACGCGGCATCGTGCGTTCAACCATCACTCAAGCTGCCTGAGCTGTATCCGCATTCCGCCACGAACCAGATGGTTGATTCGCCAGTGGATGAACCGGTCGACGAGCGCCGGCACGTGACGGGCCATGAAGAATGAAAACGTCCCATGCAGGGTGAGGCAACGATCTCTCGCCGGCCGATCGAAACACGCCCGAACCATGGATCGCGCCGCGACATCGAGCGGTTCCTCGAGGCTGACAAACGTCAGCCTTCTGGTCCTTATCTTGACGAGCGCGGCCAACGACCAACCCTGCCGCTTCACCCGTTCATGGATCTTCGTCGGCATATATCCCGGATAGACCGACGTGACGGTGATGCGGTCGCCGTATTGAATTCGCAGCACGTCGGAGTAGGCGGCCAAGGCGCGTTTGCTCGCGCAGTAGGCCGGATGAAAGACCGAACTCACGACCGCGAACAGCGAGCACACGTTGATGACTCTGCCCCGCGACTCGATGAGCGAAGGCAGCGCGAGTGCGGTCACTCTCCAGGGCGACAGGAAGTTGACCTCCATGTGCTCGCGTGCGCCCGCCGATGGAATTTCACCGGGGTCTTGCAGATCGAGAATGCCCGCGTTGTTGATGAGCACATCAAGACCGCCGAGGCGCGAGATCGCCGCCTTCACCGCTTGTTCGGCCTGGGCCTCGTCGGCGAGGTCGGCGACGATCACGTCGCGGTCAGCGGAGGCGGCGCTCCGGCGGTCGATCCCGACGACCTTGCAGCCTTTGGCCAGCAGCGCGGTCATCGTCGCGGTGCCGAGGCCACCGGATGCGCCGGTGATCAAAACGCGCTTACCCTCTGTTCCCATCATTTTCTCCGAACGTCGTCTCAAAGCCCACGGCTCGGCATGACTTTGGATATCATGGGCCGCCTTGGAGCCATATCCCGTCGCGCAGCCGTCTAACGGTCTCCCAGGAAATGCAGAACCGCGCGGTTGAACAGCGGCGGATTTTGAAGGAGCGCGAAATGGCCGGTGTCGGGAAGGAGCAGCAGCCGCGCCCCCGGGATGGTTGCGGCGATGTGCTCGGTGTGCTCGCGCTCGATCGCCTCGTCACGGTCGCCATCCATGACCAGCACCGGATTGGCGATGGCCTGCAGTTCCGCATCCGTCCATTTCGGCTCGCTCGCCCAAAGTCCCAGGATGTCGGTGAAGAACGTTGCGTAGTCGTTCGGCGTCCGGGAGTATTTGAGATACTCCTCCCGCGTCCGCTTGATGTATTCGACAACGGTCGGGTTTACGATCGCGCTGTACTTTTCGCCGGAGGTCGCCGCGGTGGCGGCGAAGGCGACGATCTTGCCGACGCGGGCCGGATACCGCATCGCCAGGTCGAGACCGAGTGTGCCCCCGTCGCTCCAACCGACGACATCGGCTTTGCGCACCTTGAGCGCGTCCATCAACGCGACGACGTCGTCAGCCATGAGATCGTAGCTGTAGGGCCGCGCGTCGCGCGTGCTTCGGCCATGGCCGCGACTGTCCATCACGATGACGGTATGGCGCGGCGCCAGCGCGCGGACCTGATTCCCCCAGTAGTCGGCGTTCGCAAGGCCGCCATGAAGCAGGATCACCGCCGGTCCGTGGCCGTAGAGCGCGTAGTAAATGCTCACGCCGTTGACATCGGCGTGGCCGCTGCGATCCGAGGCAACCGGCGCCGGCGTCGACGGCAGCAATACCGATAGGCCGGAGTCGGTGCCGATACCGATGGCCGCACAGTCGCAGAGCAAACCCGCCGCCCCGAGAGCCATTCCGAGCATCGCATAGCGAAACGCGTTCACCAGGGCATGAACGAGGCGACGGGTGTCGAACCGGGGAATACCGGAGTGTCTCGTCGACGGAAGGTCGGCTGAAGCGATCTCATCCGGCCCGGGACCTGCGCGGCGGCCTTGACGATGCGACGCCATTCGGCCGCGCTTTCTACGCGGCGGCCTTGACGAAGCGCAGCAGCGAGAACATGCCGAGCGGGGGGGTCTTCCGGCGTTCGAGCAGCGTCACTCCCGCGCGTGCCGACCAGTCCGACACGCGCCGGTAGGGAAAGTCCGGTCGCCAACCGAGGCGATGAGCGATCATCGCGAAGATCTGTTCCAGGCTGCGCATCGGCCCTTCTTCGGCGGCAAAATGCGCCACGATCACGATTTCGCCGCCGGGCCGGAGGACCCGCACCAGTTCATTCAGCGTCTCTTCCGGATCGGGCACCGCGGTGATGACGTAAAGCGCCGTCACCACATCGAAGGATGCATCGGCAAAGGCCAGCATGGTCCCGTCCATGACGGCCAGGAGCTCGACGTTCGTGAGTTCCTTGCACCTCGACCCGCTCTTTCGCTCGCCGCAGCATGGCCTCGGAGAGGTCGATTCCGACCAGATGGTTGGTGCGTGAATATCGCGGCAGCGAGCTGCCGGTCCCGACGCCGACCTCGAGGACGCGGCGGTCCCCGGCTTTCACCGCCTGGGTCGCGGCGGTACATCCGGGGCCTGAGAACGGCCCGAAGACGTAATCGTAAACCGGCGCCCATCGCCCGTAGGCCTTTTGAAGAAAGGCACGGTCCAGCGGATTTTCGTGGCCGTTGTGACTCATCGTGTCGCTCCACTCTCACCCATGGCGGGAGATTTGCCGCGAGGTCGACTCATCAACGCCGTTGTAATCGCAACCTCGCGTTGCAATCTCCCTGGGCGACACACCGAATCTTGCGCTTTGGATCAGCACCTCGGCGAGGCCGAAAACATGGCCGGCGATCGGCCACGGGTCGCCCCTCTCATAAAAAACGTCCTTGCTTGCGCGTATGTACCGCCACGTCTCTCTCCATTCCTGCAGCGGCCGCTTATCGAGCATCAATCGCATCAGCCGCACGGCAAGCCAGAACTTGACCGAACGAACCTCGTCGCCGCTGGGAATAACGACGCCGTTCACTTGATCTCCGAAAAATATCTGAGCGAATTCCGGTGTGTTCCTGAACAGGTGTATTCCGGATGTCGCGCGCGGATTGCATTCGATCGGATAGAGAGTACCGTCGTTCGTTTCAATGAAGTCGAAGCCGATTTGTCCTGTAAACTGCATCTTGGATACGAAGCGTTCCACCCAACGCCGTGCGCCGGGGCTGTCGACGTGTTCGAAAACCGTCGACGATCCGATTCCCAGCTGCTGCCGTGACGGATAAATCGAGTTTGCCAGCACCTTGTCCTTTCGCGTGACGCTGTACGTGCACAAATGACGGCCGCTGATGAATTCCTGCACGATCCAAGGCTGCGATTTCGTCGGCTGAACGGAAGCCGGTAGCCGATCGCCGCGATTGAGGATGATGGTCTGCGAGGCAAACCGAGAGTAAACCGGCTTCACCACGGCCTTCGGGAACGGAAAAGTCATCCAACGTGAAAGAAGCTCTTCACGCGACGATGCGTGTTCGGTCCTGGGGACTTCAAACCCCATATTTTTGATACACTCGATGAATGTCCACTTATTATGCAATAAATCCAGCTTCTCAAACGTATCGGCCCAGATGACGCAACTGGATGGAAAGCGTGTCAAACATGCCGCAATGTAAAAAATTTCCTCGAGATTCGGGATGCAGATATCGATTTTTTCTCGGACGATGATGTCGCACAATGCGTTTGCGTAGTCGTGAGGCCGGAAGCGCGCTTGGGGCACGTGAATATATCGGAAAATGCTGTTCGAAAACCGGGTCAGGGGAAATCTGACGCTTTCTGCCAGATAGATCCGGTGACCCTGTCGCGCGAACAGACGCGCGAGCTCCATGGCGGTAAGCGTCCTTCCTCCCGTCAATAAGATACGCTTCGGCGCGTTTATCAAGGAAATGCTTCCTGGCTCAGTCCTGAATCTGCCGCTCGGCAGGGCCGAGCTCTGGAGCCCTTTTGGACCGGGCCGGCTTGATCGGCGAATTGCAATATCGGTGAAAGACTCGGCGAGAGAACCGCGCAGCTTGCGCCAAAACGAGGCGCATCCTGTCTGCACGGCCGTTTTGAACGTCATCTGCTCTATGTGCTGCAGAAAAGCTGCAAAGTCGAGGAGGCGGAACCGGCTTTTGCGGGCGCTATCCGTAAGTTGAGGTTGCCGTGCGCCGCCAGCGAACCCTGAAGCGGGGAGTTCCATTCCGATGCTGGCGGGATCGGGGGTTAAGGCCGGGTCCCGGATCGCCTCGCCGGAAAACCTGGTCCAGGACATTTGGCTCACAATCCGATGCCTCGTTGGCTTTGCGGCTGCCGATCTTGCAAGGCAGCAGCGAAAATGGGAATGATTTCCATGCGGCGCAGCAGCGCCGTTGATGCGCGCACGAGTACGTCATGCTCACAGCAGTTGTATTGCAACGGGGCGGCGTGGTTCTCGCAATCGCGTCGGCGTTGCGGAACGGCCGATGAGTCCGGCCCGGCTCGAGCGGTTTGGGCGTTCGCTGCGGGGGGGCGCTCCGGCGACGCCTTCGCCCCTCGATCCCGACATCGTTCGGCCAATGCCGCGCCGGCAGCCGCTGGCGGTCGCCGGCACGACGGCGGCGACGTTACCGGTGCCGCGGCGGGTGGCATTCCGACCGGGAACGGTGCTGCCGTTTCTGCGGCTGCTCGTCTGGCTCAGAGCTTGCATTCGCTTCTTTGGGGGAAATGCGATCGATCGGCTGCGAGGCCGGTCCTCGACGGAGCGCAGCGCCGCGAGATTGCGCGAGGTCTTCGACGGCGGGGGAGTGAGCTTCGCCAAGCTGGCTCAACAGCTCTCCCTGCGGGCCGATCTGCTTCCCTATGTGTATTGCACCGAATTGAGCAAGTTGCTCGACCGCGCGAAGGCAATTCCCACCGAACAAGCCATCGGCATCATCGAGCACAGTCTTGGTAAGCCGCTGGAGGAGATGTTCTCGGCCTTCGATCCGGATCCGATCGGGTCGGCGTCGTTGGCGTGCGTCTATCAGGCCACGTTGAAATCCGGCGAAAAGGTCGCGGTCAAAGTGCGGCGGCCGGGAATCGGCCCCTTGCTGTCGGCCGACCTTCGCGCGCTGGACTGGCTGCTGATCCTCGCCGAGATGCTGACGCTGGTGCGTCCCGGCTTGACGACGAGGTTTCGGCAGGAGCTGCGGACCATTCTCATGGGCGAATTGAGCTTTCGCGCAGAAGCTCGCCATACCGAAATGTTCCGGTTGCGTTCCGAGAAAGACGGCGCCGGCATCACCGCGCCGCGGGTCTATTTCGCCTATTGCAGCGATGAGGTGCTGGTGACCGAGTTGGTGTCGGGGTTGTGGATGCGGGAACTCATGGCGGCGGTCGACCGGGATGACGAGGCCGTCCTCTCCAGCGCGCGCGGGGCGGGTATCGACCCCCAATTGGTGGCACGGCGGCTGATGCAGTCGGCGCACCGGGTGGTCCTGGAGCATCCTTTCTTCCACGCCGATCCCCACCCGGCCAACATTGTCATCCTTCCGGACAGCCGGATCTGCTTTATCGACTTCGGTGCCGTCGGCCGCTTTTCGAGCGAGACCCGAAACACGTGGCGCGAACTCCAGTATCACATGAAAAATTGCGATATCGAGCGGATGGTGGAGTGCTCGGTGCGTCTGGCCGGGCCGCTACCGCCGATGGACATCAACGCCGCCAACGAATCGATGAAAGAAATCTTTGCCGACTGGGTTCGCGCCGTGAGCAGCCCCGATGCTCAATGGTGGGAACGAAGCACGGCCCAGAACTGGCTCCGCTACGTCGGCACCGCCAGTGAATACGGAATTCCCGTCAGCCTGGAGACCCTGCAGTTCTTCCGTTCGACACTGCTGTACGATTCCATCATCATGCGGCTGCATAAGGACATCGATCCGGTGCGCGAGTACACTGCCTACGCGCACGGGGCCGCCAGGAACGCGCAACGGCGCGTAAATAAGGAGGCGCGAAAGCGGCTCAAGGGGATGACCAGCGCCGACGGCTTGCGGGCCGAACAACTGGCCTCCTCGGTCTCCCAATTCGCGCTGAAATTCCAGCGGAGGGTCGAGGATCCCCTTCCTCAGTTTCGACATTTCACGGGGAAGGCCGCGTATGCACTTTCCCTGGTGCTGCGGCTCATCTATCTGGCGATCATTTTCATAGGATTTGGCTTCGTTGCAGACGCCGTCGCGCAGACGTGGTTTGGTCGGCACATCCCGTGGTCGGACGTCATGGCATCCTTGGCCAGGGCCGACTGGTTTCGGGTCATCGCTCTTGTTGTGACACTCGTGGTCGTGCGGCGTCTCTTCATCCGCGCCGGCCAACCCGATCGAAATATCAGACGTGTGGGTGAACCAAATCGAGACGTCGGACAACCATATAGAGAGCTGTCTTGAAGAGGTCCGGAGAATGACGGAGAGCTATTCCCGCGAACATTGCCTCCCGGTGGCGACGCCGCTGCCGAACAGGGGGCTCGTGATCGAACTGGGTCAGCAGGAACGCAGGGAAATTCGGCGTTTCAAGCACGGCGACGGAACGCTCGCCTGGCAGGTCGAAGCAATCCTCGAGTCATGGCGCGAAGGTCTCGGACTTGGCGCCGATGTCGAGGTCGTGCCGGTCGTGCTGCTGTACCGCCAAGCCCAGCCGGACTACGTCGTGGTGACGGTCGAAGACAGGCCGGAGCATTCCCCCGGTCTCCCCTGAATATTGGTGCTCAGATCGGGCGCAGAGGCAAAGCGGGATATTTGCGAAATGAGTGTCTTGTCACCCATCGTTGTAGACCTCGGCGAGGTGCGGAAGGAGCACGTCGGCAGTTTCCACGTCGGAGCCGGACCGATCGTCGAGGATATCGATGTGGTGATGCGGTCGGTTCGCGCGAATGCCGAGCTCGAAGGCCCCAAGCGCGTTTTTCTTCCAATCGTTGTTGTTTATGACCAGGTGTGAAGAGACCCGGGCGCGAAAGTTCCGGTTTTCCGAGAGCAAGTGTCTGTCGCCACGACGCCGTTATGGACAGAACTTTCTTGGACCGCTCGGCATTCGATGTATGATGAAAACGTAGCTGTGCCGTAGGAGGACTGTAATGGACCAACTCGTCAAACGCGTCACGGTGATTCATCGCGGCCGTGGCGAACCAAGGGCAGTGGCCGTCTATCGGGAACCCGCGCATAAGAAGGAGCGTGCTAGGGTTTCGGTTTTGACGGGGCCGTTCGAGAAAGGAGCCAGACACCTGGAGAAGGCGATCTTCATCTTCGGGCAAGAGGCGCTTCGACGCCACGAGGATTCCAACCGTCGTCGTCGCGACGGCTGGCTTTTGGAAGGCCCGGGTAATCTGATCGAATCAGGCCGCAAAGCGCTCAATGAAGCGCGCAAAGCGGTTCCATTCGTAACTTTGCCGAAATTATAATTCTGCAATTTCCCCGGAGGACACCAGCATGGCAGCCAAAGCAGCCGCTACCGCCGAGCATGGCGAATCGCACGGCCATCATGAGGCGACAGAAAAGCCGAGCCTTGTCGTCGTCGATTTGTCGAGACGGCAGTCTTCAAAACAGATCCGACGTCTCCGCAAAGGGCGAGGATCGCTCGTTGTGCGTATCGACGAGATCCTCGAAGAACTCGTACACTCGGGAACCGTGAAGGGCGACGCGCAACCTGTCGTCATCGTCGTGCGGGAAAAGGTGACCTTACCGTGGCCTTTCACCAATGTGGAGCTCGACGCGGACGAGGACGATGATGACGACGACGATGAAGACGACGACGATTGAAACGGTCCTTCCTGCGATTCCGAGCCTGCCGTAAGCTCCGATGAGCTTACCCGGCCCAGAAAGCAACGCCCCGAAAGAGCCTCCCGGCACCGGGAGGCGAAGTGTTCGTCGCGTTCTGGGCAATTGGAAATCGCGCTCGTGACTGCACACTCCTGAGACGTGCGACCACAGCGCGGATTTTCTCGACGCGTTGCTTTCTACGCGTGTTGTTTTCTCGATGCGGTATTTTCTAGGCGCGTTGTTTTCTCAACGTCCCGAGCATGAAAGTGTCACTTGCGCGTAGCTGTGCTGTGTCCCTCGTCAGGGCCAATGACTGCATCCTCGCCAACCTTTCCCGGTCCAATTGGGTTCTGATGTCCATGCTTCCGACTCGCCAGACGCGTGACACCGGGGCATTCTACAATTTCTCATTTTTGTGTGGTCCCGAGGACGTGCGGGCCCTTCCTGAACCTCTGCTGCGATGACGCCGGCACGCACCGAGAGGATCTCGCGCGCCGTCGAGGCGGGCATCGAACGCTGGCAGCGGACTGAAGATCGCGACGAGACGATCACTCCTTCCGCGGCGGCCGATGACGTGGTGCGGCCGATGCCGCGTCGTGCAATTCGGCACGAATTCGACAATGCAGCCGTGGCGCTGCCGATGGCCCATCGCGTCACGTACCGGCCCGGCATTCTTTCTCCATTTCTGCGGCTGCTCGTTTGGATGAGGGTTTGCCTCCATTTCATTTGCGGCAACGCCATCGACACCCTGATGCGCCGCGATTCGCCGCAGAAGAGAGCCGTTCGACTGCGGCGCCTGTTCGAAGGCGCCGGAGGAAGCTTCGGCAAACTCGCCCAGCAGTTGGCGCAGCGCGCCGATCTCCTGCCGTATGCGTATTGCACGGAATTGAGCAAGATGCTGGATCGGGCACCTGCCTTTCCGACGGCAGAAGCCATTGCGATCATCGAACAGGATCTCGGCAAGCGCCTGGGCGAGGTGTTCGAGATCTTCGATCCCGAGCCGATCGGCTCGACCGCGATCGCCTGCGTATTTCAGGCGAGGCTGCGTTCCGGCAAACCCGTGGCGGTGAAAGTCCGGCGGCCGGATATCGTGCGAAAGCTGTCCGCCGATCTTCGCGCGCTGGACTGGCTGCTGATCTCGGCGGAAGCGCTGACCATCATCCGGGCGGGGCTCACCCGGCGGTTCCGGTTGGAGCTCTGGAAGACCCTGATGGGTGAATTGAACTTCCGCGCCGAGGCCCGCTATACGGAGATGATCCGGCTTCGCACGCACGAACACACCGACGTCATCACCACCCGCAAAGTGTATTTCGAATACAGCACCGAGCAGGTTCTGGTGAAGGAGTTTGCCTCGGGCATATGGATGTGGGAGCTGATTGCCGCGGTCGATCAGGATGACAAGGTTTTTCTGGCCAAGGCGGCATCCATGGGGATCGAGCCGAAGGCGCTCGCTTCGAAACTCCTGCGCGCCGTGCATCACGACGTTCTGGAGGAGCTGTTTTTCCACGCCGATCCTCACCCCGGCAACATCGTGGTGCAGCCCAACAACGGGCTTTGCTTCATCGACGTCGGCGCCATCGCTCGCTTCTCGACGGAGACGCGAAATGCTTGGCGCGAATTCCACCATCAACTGAGAAAAGAGGACGTTGGGCGGATGGTCAACGCCCTGATCGCGCTCGCCGGACCGTTGCCGCCGATCGACGTCGACCGGTTCACCAAGGCGCTCGAGGGCATTTTCACCGACTGGGTGTTCGCCCTGAAAAGCCCGGACGCGGAATGGTGGGAGCGGAGTTCCGCCACGAACTGGCTCAGATACATCGCCGTGGCGCAGGAATTCGGTGTTCCGGTCGCCCTGGAGACGATCCAGTTCTTTCGCGCGACGGTTCTCTACGAGTTCGATTGCCATTCGTCTGAACAAGGACGTCGACATCGCTCAAGAGTGGCAAGTCTACGCCAAGACGGCCGGTAAGGCGGCGCGGAAGCGTGCCCAGAAGTGGCTCAGCAAGCGGTACGGAGGACTGACGAAAATCGATTACCTCCGCGTCGAGCAAGCCGTCGACACCGCCAGCCAGTTTTTGTTCAAGATCCAGCGCAGTGCCGATATCCCGATTTTCCAATTCCGGAACATCGCCGGAAAAATTTCTTACGTCGCCTCGCTACTGTTGCGCGTAGGGTTCCTCGGCATCCTGGTGGGCGGCATCGCGGTGATCGTGGATCAGGTGGCGGCCCGGTTGTTCGGCTACACCATCGCTTGGTCTTCGACCATCGACACGTTGCTGTCGTATCGGCTCGTGCAGTTCATCCTGTTGATCGTCGCGGTGGTCGTTGTTCGCAGGATCATCATTCGGTTGAACGATCCCGACATGACGCGTTGACCGCGCGCAAGGCCCGTCGCCGACCCCCGGAAGGGCAGGTGGAGTGAGATGATCGCGTGCGAAGACCGAGCGGGTCGCGACCGGATGTTTGAAGGCGGCGGCGATTCGACGGAGCGGCGCGGCGCTGCTTCGACTCCCGAAGATCCCTGGCCGTGCGCACCTCATGGTATTGAAGCCGTTGCTGGCTGAGCCTATAGTCGTGGGCAATTCCATCGGCGGCGACGTGGGAAAGCGCGTCCCGGTCTGTCAATGATACGGGAGAAAGCGCGGGAATGGCTTTCAACATTTCGGCTTGGTCGATCCGCCGCCCGCTTCCCTCCATCGTTCTCTCGATCATCCTCCTTGCACTCGGTTGGGCGAGCTACTTGAAGCTGCCGATCACGCGGATGCCGGCGACGGATATTCCCGTGATTTCGGTCGTGGTCACCCAATTCGGCGCGGGCCCATCGGAACTCGAGGTTCAGGTCACCAAGTACATCGAAGACGGTGTCTCCGGCGTCGAGGGCGTTCACCACATCGAATCGCGGATCACCGATGGGGTTTCGATCACGACCATCCTGTTCAGGCTCGACACGAACACCGATCGCGCGCTCAACGACATCAAGGACGCGGTGACGCGGGTGCGGCCCAGTCTGCCCCAAAACATCGACGGAGAACCGCTGGTCCAGCGTGTGGATCTCGTCGATCTGCCGATCGTTACCTATGCGGCGATCTCGCCGGGCAAGACCCCAGAACGACTGTCCTGGTTCGTGGACGACGTGGTGCAGCGCGCCCTTCAGGGCGTGCGCGGCGTCGGCCAGGTGGAGCGCATCGGCGGGGTCGATCGCGAAATCCTGGTGTCGCTCGACCCCGATCGGTTGCAGGCGGTCGGGCTGACGGCAGCCGACGTCAGCAAGCGGCTGCGCGGCACCAACGTGGATGTGGCGGGCGGCCGTGCGGAGATCGGCGGCCTGGACCAGGTGATTCGAACCCTGGCTGGAGCGAAGACCCTCAACGCGCTGTCGGGGCTGATGATCGGGCTTCCTACCGGAAGTGAGATCCGCCTTCAGGATCTCGGCATCGTGACGGACACGGTCGCGACGCCGCGAACGTTCGCCAGATATAACGGCGACCCGATCGTTGCGTTCGGCATCTGGCGTGCGAAGGGGCAGAGCGACGTCGTCGTCGCCGCCGCGGTGCAGAAGAAGATCGACGAGATCAAGGAGCTGTATCCCGACGTCGAGCTCACGCCGATCGACAACTCGGTCGATTTCACGCTCGGCAATTACGATGCGGCCATTCATACGCTCATCGAGGGCGCGGCGTTGGCCGTCATCGTCGTCTTCCTGTTCCTCCGCGACATCCGGGCGACCATCATCGCGGCGGTGTCGCTGCCGCTTTCCATTTTTCCCGCCTTCTGGGCGCTCGACATTCTCGGGTTCTCGCTCAACCTCGTCAGTTTCCTCGCGATCACGCTCTCCACCGGCATTCTGGTCGACGACGCGATCGTCGAGATCGAGAATATCGTGCGCCATATCCGGATGGGAAAGACGCCTTACCAAGCGGCGATCGATGCTGCCGACGAGATCGGTCTCGCGGTCATCGCCATCAGCCTGACCATCGTCGCGATGTTCGTGCCGGCAAGCTTCATGCCCGGCATCGCCGGCCAGTTCTTCAAGCAGTTCGGCATCACGGTGTCCGTGCAGGTGATGTTCTCCCTATTGGCCGCGCGGCTCATCACGCCGATGCTGGCCGCCTACTTCCTGCGCCACCATGCCATCGAGGAGAAACCACCGGGGCCGTTCCTGCGCACGTATACACGGCTCGTGACGTGGTCGGTCCGGCATTACCTCATCACCGTCATGACGGGCCTGCTGCTGTTCGCGGCATCGATCTGGAGCCTGGGACTTCTCTCCAAGGGATTCCTTCCGGGCCAGGACAGCGCCCGCTCGCAGCTCGCCATCGAGTTGCCGCCCGGTTCGCGACTTTCCGACACCGAGCGCGTGACCGAGGAAATCGTCAGGCGGCTGCGCGCGCGTCCGGAAATCAGAAGCGTGTTCGTCGACGGCGGCCGGGTGCCGAAGGGCGCAAAAGGAGATTCGGCTGGCCTCGCTCTACATCAATTACACGCCGAAAGGGGACCGCAAGATCTCGCAGCACGACCTCGAGATCGCGATTGGCCGTGAACTCGATGAGATGCCGGACCTGCGCTATTGGTTCCTGGACGACAACGGGCTGCGCGCGATCACCCTCGACGTGACCGGCGCCGACAGCACGACGGTAGCGACCGTCGCCGAAGAACTCGCAACCCAGATGCGTCGGATCCCCCTGATCGCCGACGTGATCGCGCAGACTGCCCTGGAACGGCCGGAGCTCCGAATTCACCCGCGCACCGAATTGCTGGCGCGGCTGGGCGTCTCGACCGAAGGGCTGTCGGAGACGATCCGAGTGGCGACGATGGGCGACATCGGGCCGGCTCTCGCCCGGTTCGATGCCGGCGACCGCCTCGTGCCTGTTCGCGTCCAGCTCAACGAGAAGGCGCGAACCAACCTGCAGATCATCGAGCAGCTGCGTGTCCCGATGGCGCGCGGAGGCGGCGTTCCGCTCTTGGCGATCGCGGACATCTCGCTCGACCAGGGACCGGTCAACATCGACCGGTCCGACCGCAACCGCCGCGCCGTCGTGGCCGCCGACCTCGTGGGCCAATCCTCCCTCGACGACGCCATGCGTGCGATCTACGACCTGCCGGTCATGAAGAGTCATCCCAAGAGCATAACCATCAGCAAGTCAGGCGATGCGGAAAACATGGCCGAGCTTTCCGACGGTTTTGCCAACGCCATGAAATATGGACTGATGATGGTGTACGCGGTGCTGGTGCTGCTGTTCGGCAGTTTCCTCCAGCCCGTGACCATTCTGTTCTCCCTGCCGCTGTCGATCGGGGGCGCGATCATCGCGCTGCTGCTCGGCGGCATGCAGCTCACGGTCCCGGTGTCGATCGGCATCCTGATGCTGATGGGGATCGTGACCAAGAACGCCATCATGCTGGTGGATTTTGCGATCGAGTCGATCCATGGCGGCATGCCGCGTGACGAGGCGATCATTGACGCAGGTAAGAAGCGCGCCCAGCCGATCATCATGACCACGATCGCGATGATCGCCGGCATGATTCCCAGCGCGCTGGCATTCGGCGCCGGCGGCGAGTTCCGGGCGCCGATGGCAGTCGCCGTGATCGGAGGCTTGTTGTGCTCGACCGCGCTGTCGCTCGTCTTCGTGCCGGCGGTGTTCGTGCTCATGGACAATTTGCCGCGGGTTACGTCCAGGCTGTTTGCTCGCTTCCTGCGGAAAGCAGAGCCGCAGCACGCGATCGGCCCTACGTCCGACCTCTCGTAGCTGTCGGCCGACTTTTTGATCGAGAGAACTCGACCGCGTGGCCACCCCGGACCGTGGAGACGTTTGTCGCTTTCACCACACCAGGGGGATCAGTCGATATGGGACGCGCGCCATGTAGGCGCCGTACCCCGCGAGACCGTTCCGAAGCGCTTTTTCCTCGTACTGGATACGGATGCCGAGCAGGACAACCAGAACGAGCGTCGCCGCCAGTCCCCACCAGGCGCCGAGCAGCAGCGCCGTGCCGACAAAAAAGAGAATCGTGCCGCTGTAGAGCGGATGGCGGACGAACCGATAGGGGCCGGTCGTGATGACCGACTGGCCGCGGTCTTCCTGGATTTTGACGACGGGTGCTGCGAAGGTGTTCTCGGACAGGGTCCGGACACAGATCCACATCGACAGCAGAAGAATGATCTCCCCGATCGCCTGCACCCAGCCCGGAACCGCGGACCATTCGAAGCGAACGGCGTCGAGAGCCATCACGGCGAGCGCGCCGAACATGGCGATGATGAAGATCGTCAGCAGGATTCGATCGGCCGCCGTCTGACGGGTCTGGATCGGGGGGGCGAGCCGTTCCGCCAGAAGCGCGGGATCACGCCGCGCGAGCCACCCGCCGCAGATGAGAAACAGGACAGCCATCTCTGCGAGGAACATCCAGGCGCGGGGCCAGGCGAGTGTTCCCGCCGCAACGAACAGGGTCGCCGCCATGACGCCGCACCAGATCAAAGTGTGCGCAATCAGCCGGGCGACCATGACTCCTCCGACGCTGTCGTTGTCAGTTTTGGGATCGTCGCACACGCTTCCTACGCGGGCGATGAAGGTTTTGGCGAGCGTCTGGCCTGATCTTGGATTTTGCATCCCTTCAACCTCCGCTTGCAGGCCTTGCTTGGACCAGATCCGGCTTCTGGAACCTTTGGAGGGAATTGAGGGAAAAAGGTTCACGCATTTGGTCTGCGAGCACCATCCCACGGCGAGTTCCAAGAATGTCGCCTGCTTGCTGGCGCCGATGACCTCAGACGTCCCGGCGACGAAAAATGCGATGCGGATACGGGGCCATGGCCGCGTATTCGTTTTGGACGCCCCCTCGATTTGATGTCATACTGCTGGCATATTTCTCGGGGCCGATGATCGCTATCTATCACGAATTCCAGCCGTTCGCGGCCCCGCTCATGCGGTGCCGATGGCGTTGGCCGGCCTCGAAACGGGAGTCGCTCTATTTGGGCGACTTCAAGTGAACCCGACGGCAGAGCTCGCCAACTAATCGATCGGATGTCGAAGTGACGTATCGCTCGTAACCTTGACAGTCCGCGGATTTCTTCTGGCGCCGGACATGCCGGTCGACCTGGGGCGAAGGTTTAGTGGACATGAATATCTCGATAGCAAACACGCCATCGAATACGCGGCCTGTCGGCTCCGCGCACGGCATATGGCCAAAGCTCGCCGCGTTACACAACTCGGGAAATCCGCTTGGTTTGCTGCTGCAGATGGCGCGCTATCACGATGGCTGCATTCCGCTCCGGATGCAGTCGCAGCGCGTCCTCTTGCTCACCGAGGTCGAATACTTTCGCCACGTGCTGCAAACCAATAGCCGGAACTACAACAAGTATCTCGACGGAATGACGCCGATCTTCGGTTCTTCGATGATCACGATGGACGGGGCGCTGTGGCAGAAGATGCGCGCCATCCAGCAGCCGGCCTTTCATCCGGACATGATGAGCGAATACGTTCCCTATTTCCTCGCCTCCATTGCCAAGAGAAGCAATATATGGGCGGAGCGTTCCCCTTCGAACGCACCCATCGACATCTGTGCGGAGACATGGGCGCTGGCCGCCGACATGACGTGCAAGGCACTTTTCGACCGCGACACGCCTTTCAATCCGTATTTTGTATTCAAAGCGGTCAGGGCATTCACCGACGTCACCAATCACAAGCCGCTCGATACGGCGTCTGCCGCGGGCGTCGCTTATGACGGCGAGGTCGCTCAGGCGGCCGCCCTCTGGGCGGCCTTGCCGGACAGCATACTCGGCGTTGCTCCGTTTCAGGGGCGCGATCAAACTCTGCTGAATTTCATCGAAGCGGCCGCGGCGGACGCCGCGATCCCCGAATTCGATCGCAACCAGGTCCTCGACGAGATCAAGCAATATATATGGGCCGGCACTGAGACCACGGCGCTCTTGCTCGCCTGGGCGCTGTACCTCACGGCCACGAACCCCGAGGTCGCCAACCGGATCCGGCATGAAGGACGTGAAGTCTACGGAGATCGGGAACCCGGTCTGAACGACTACTTGAAACTCGTCTACACGCGGAACGTCATCCAGGAAACCATGCGGATGTATCCGCCCATCTGGTCTCTGGCGCGTACAGCCGAGGCCGCAGACGTCATCGGCCGCCATGCGATCGAACCGGGCGATACCATCGTGTTGTGCACCTACATGGCGCACCACGATCCCCGATATTGGGAACACCCGAGCCGTTTCGATCCCGAACGCTTCACCGTGGAACGTGCCAAAGGCCGGCCGTCTTATAGCTACCTTCCATTCGGCGCCGGTAAGCGCGCTTGCATCGGCAGCGCGATGAGCCAGATCGAAGCCGTTCTCGCGCTGTCCCTCTTCCTGCGAGATTTCGAGTTCGAATATGCCCGCGACGAGGCGCCTCGGATCAATCTGACGGTGACGCTGTCGCCCAAGGGTGGGCTGCCACTGCGGATCAGCCGGCGGGAACGGAGGGCAGCGCCTGGTGTAGCGGCGGAGCGCATGTCCCGCGAGCGGCAGCGCGTGCCCGACGAGCCGTCCGCCGGCCCCTGAGCCGCTCATACGGAATGAGCATATCACCTGCTCGCCTTCGTCGAACCCGGATCAAAGTCATGTCCTCCTCAGAATCTCGCAACGCCGCCGGCATGGTCGCTGAAAGCGCCGCGCCGGACCCACGCGCCGACGAGCGGAGCGGGGACAATCGTGGCGTGGTGGAACGCACGCTCGACGAAATGTTGACGTCGGGAACTCGGGCGCCTTCGCGATGGATGACGCTGGCGCGCCGCATGCTTTCGTTCGACACGCTCGACAACGTTTTGGCCACGGTCGGAACCGGTGAGCGTTCTGAACGCCTGGCGGCGCTCGCCCGGGCATTCGACATCACTTACGTATTCAATGGTCTCGAGAACCTCGACAACATCGGCGACCGGCCTGTCATCGTTTTCGGAAACCACCCCATCGGCAGCGGCAACGTGATCGGCATTTGCCTTCTGCTGGCGCGCCGCTTTACCGATCACCGAATCATCGGGCACCGCTTCATGAAGTTCATACCTTCGTTGGCGGACAAGATGATTCCTGTCGATCCCTTCCGCAGCGCGTCCTCGATGAATCTCGAGGCGCTCGTCAAGTTGCGTCGCGAGTTCGGAACGCAATATCAGGCACTCGGTCTGTTTCCCGCCGGAAATTCTTCGCAACTGAAGATGTCCGGGATCATCTCCGATCGGCGCTGGTCGGATGCTTTCATGCGCATCGCCCGCCACCACGATGCCCTGCTGGTTCCCGTGTGGTTTTCCGGGCGCAACCGGCTCCGCTATTACGTGGCATCGAAGGTGCGGGCCGAACTCGGGTTCCTGGCCTTGCCGGCCGAATTTCTTCGGCTGCGCGGCAAGTCGATCACCGTGAATGTGGGCAAACCGATCTCGCCGGATCTGTTGGGTTCCATTTCCGAGCGAGATGCACGCCTGAGCTTTCTTCGCGCGAGTGTCTACGAACTCGCGCCCAAGCGCGCGGCTGCGGCGGCCGCGACGCATGGAAATCGCAAATCGACAGCGACCAAAGTCGTGGTGCCGGACCGACGCGCGGTCGATCACATTCCGCTCGACGAGCATCTGGAGTTGCGCTTCTTTACCGGCGCCGAGGCCAGGAAACTTCAAGATTTCGGGGATATTGCAGAGGACGACCTTTGCGACGCGACCGTGCATGTGGCGCTCACGCCGCGTGAGCGGTTTTCGCCTTTCGCCCGCTGGCAGCTGTTGGACTGGGGACAATTGACCCCGCGAGACCTCGAAGGCCTGTCCCCGATTCTGCGAACATTCCGATTGCCGGACCGATTGCCGAGTGACGGCGCCCCCGCGTCACGTACTTGCATGGAAATCGTCGCTTTTCGCCCCGGCGATCATTTCCAAAACCGGGTTTCGTTGCGGCAAATGCGGAATGCGTTGCGCCAATCTGCGACGCGGTCGGACAGGACCACCGATTTGGTCGGCCTCGTGTCGCCGTTGGAGACCAGTGTCACGCTGGCCGGGCTCCAATTCGCGATGCTGCAGAAGTCCCGAGGTGACGCGGCATTGCTGTGCGGCAGCGCAAAGCGGAACCTGATCGCGGCGCCGGAGCATCATGATTGGAGACCGCACCCCGAGATGATCCGCTCCGATGATCCTCACATACGACGCCAGGTGAGGTCGATGGATCCTGTGCTCCGGGCGTGTCGCGCAATCGGCGTCAGGTTCGGGGCCGCCGGCCTCAGCATCGATGCCGCGCCGCGTCCCTGCATTCTCGGCAGGCTGACGGTGAGGCCGCGGTCCTAGTCAGGGGATGCGCGCGATGCCCAGGCGGGAGTTCGACGGCTGCACTCGGGATGGGCAATCGCCGCCCGGATTTTAGACGATCGAAACGCGCCTGCCGTTCGCCGTGCGATCAATGACCGCACGGCGGGGCTACGCGTTCTTCGTCGCCATGAGACGATCGATGCTGCCGCAGAGATTGTCGAGGACGAAATACTGTTCAGTCGCCGCCTTGCCTTCGTTGACCTCCTGGGTCCATTGCTCGAGTGGCAACTTGATGCCGAAAGCCTTGTCGATGGCGAAGGCGACGTCGAGAAAATCGAGGCTGTCGATCCCGAGATCGTTGATCGCATGACTCTCGGGCTTGATGTTGTCGCGCGGGATATCGCAGGTCTCCGAGATGATGTTGGCCACCGTGTCGAAGGTCGTAGGCATGGCAAAATTCCCTGAAGATCCGGTTTGCACCGGATCGTACATGTCTTGAGGCCGATCCGAAACATGCGCGGGGTACGGACCGGCCCTTGAACGACGTAGATCGCCGCTTCAGTAGCCGCCGGCGGTCATCACAGCCTGACAGGACTTGCTGATGTTCCGCTTCTGCTGCTTGAGGCAGCCGATGATGCGGGAGAGATTGGGTATCGCAGACGCGCAGTAGCGAAACACGTCGCCGGTACAGGCGGCCCGTGCTTCCGATTCCCCGACGGCGAAGCTCGAGGTCGTGGAACCGACCGACACCACCGAGACAACGATCAAGGCCGAGGTAATTTTGCAAATCCACTTCATGACGTCCTCCTGTGTTTCAACCACGGATGTGGCTTCGCACAGGTCGGCGTCGCGCTTCCGTGACGGACGTCACGCAACAACGATTGGATCGCCTCGCATTCACCAAATGGTTCATCCGGCGGGTCGTGCCGACCCCTTCAGGCTTCCGGATCGAACAAGCGGCGCACCGCCGATCAGACGGCGTCCCTGCCGTCGCCCAGGAAGTGCAGGATCGCGAAATTGAAGAGTTCCGGATCCTGGAGGAAAGCGAAATGGCTCGTATTGGGCAGGATCAGCAATCCGGCGCCCGGGATCGTCGCGGCGATGTGTTCGGTATGCTCGCGCTTGATCGCCTCGTCACGGTCGCCGTCTGCCACGAGCACCGGGTTGGTGATCGCCTGGAGTTGCGCGTCCGTCCATTTCGGCTGGCTCGCCCACATCCTGATGACATCGACGGCGAACCCCGCATAGTCGTTCGGCGTCGGAGAAATTCTGCGATACTCGTCCCGGCTGCGTTTGACGAATTCGACAATCGTCGGATTAACGATCGCGCTGTACTTTTCCCCGGAGGTCGCCGCGGTGGCTGCGAACGCGAAGATCTTGCCGACGCGGGCCGGATATCGCATCGCCAAATCGAGACCAAGGGTGCCGCCGTCGCTCCAACCGACGACATCGGTCTTGGTCACGCCCAGGACGTCCATCAGCGCGACGACATCGTCTGCCAAGAGATCGTAGCCGTATGGCCGCGCATCGCGCGTGCTTCGACCGTGGCCGCGGCTATCCATCACGATCACGGTATGGTGCGGCGCCAGCGCCGGGACCTGGTGTCCCCAGTAGTCGGCGTTCGCAAGGCCGCCATGCAGGAGGATCACCGGCGGCCCCGCGCCGTAAACCGCATAATAGATGCTTACGCCGTTGGCATCGGCATGGCCGCTGCGATCGGAGGGAATTGGTGCAGGCGTTGCCGGCAGAGATTTCCAGCGTTCCGGGGCCCGTTCGGAGAATGCGAAATGTCCAAAGTCCACCACGCGCTCCATCGATTGAGATGATACTGGGGAGCGTTTTCCTCATCTTGGCCCAGCACGTGGGTGCTATCAAGCGCATGGACCTCCGATCAAATGACGCACTTTCCACGTCACGAGACCGCTACCCGACATTTCTCCGCCAGTTCCCCGTCCCGGCCCTCTGGTCTGGGAACGTGAGTGAGATCACTTATGGGTTCTGCGATGGATGCTAGATCGTCCCTGCGCTCTTCTTTCAAAGCGCGGCTCATTCAAAGCAAAGAGGACGTCATGATCACCCCCGCAGAACGCAAAGCCGCATTCGATGCCGTCAACGGCCAGTTGACATCGATGATACCGTTCGCCTTCCGATCCATGGTAAAACCCTACCTCACGAGTGACGTGGTGATGAAGATCGCCGATGCCGCACTCGATGCGGCGCACGCCAAGAGAGTTCAAAAGAGTTGATGTCACCGAACGGCGAAACATCCATGCGGAAAGGACGCGGCTCGATCTCGAGAATTTCGTAGCGGTGAAAGTGATATCCGGGGATCCGGTACCAAGCCGGTCACCAAGACCTTGTTTCGCCGTCCGACGGATACGCGTTAGGTCAAGGGGTGTTCGCGAAGCATCGGATAATTCGACGCGGATGCGAAGCAAGCACGAAGCGCGGCCGTGGGCCGCTGGTTTGCGACGTGCTTTTCGTCGCCTGTCGAAAAGTGGTCGTCAAAAACGACGTCAATGCAGCTCGGGCCGACGATGAGAAGCGATTCCGGCTCGTCTTCAGCGCCCCTGGGTATCAAAGAAGCGATCTCTTGCGAGTGCCTCCGTCTGCTCCGTCTCCTTCCACGTTCGTCTGAGCACCCGCAGCCAGTTCTTGAAGCAGACTTTCTCGATCAGAGGCTCGTCGAACCCGCGAGCCCTCATGGCGCCGACCAGATTTTGCAGCCCTGCGGCACTGCCAAGTCCGGATGGCATCTTGGCGCCGTCGAAATCGGACCCCAGCCCGACGCCGTCCTCTCCGACCCGTTCCAACATGTATGCGAGGTGGTCGACGACGAACTCGAGCGTCGTCTCGGCATCCCGGGCACCTTCCGGGCGCAGGAAGGCGGTGGCAAAGTTGGCGCCGACCATGCCGCCGGTCTCGCGGATTGCGGCGAGCTGCTTATCCGTGAGATTTCGCGAATGCGGGCTCAAGGCATGGGCATTGGAATGGGTCGCGACGAGGGGGACATCGCTGATGGCGGCGACGTCCCAGAACCCCCGTTCGTTGAGGTGCGACAGGTCGACGACAATCCGTAGCTCGTTGCATCGGCGGATCAACTCCTTGCCCACGTCCGTCAGGCCTGGTCCCGTATCGGGCGACGACGGAAAGGCGAACGGAACGCCGTGTCCAAAGACATTCGGCCTGCTCCATACCGGCCCGAGCGATCGCAGTCCCGCCGCACGTAATACATCCAGCAGCTCGAGATTCGGGTCGATGGCTTCCGCGCCTTCCATGTGAAGGACACATGCGATCGCGCCGTCGTTCATGGTTTGCTGGATTTCGCTCGCACTGCGGCAGACACGAACGCGACCCCGCGACTCCGTCTCGATCCGAAGCAGAAGCGAGACCATGCGAAAAGCCACACTCTGCGCCGTCGCCAAATCGAGGGGAGGCGCCATCGCGACGTCAGCCGCGACGTCCGAAGCAAGCGGGGAGGCGGTCGTGGAACCCGGCCTGTTTGAGGGTACAAACACGGCGAAGAGCCCTCCGACGAACCCCCCCTCGATTGCCTTTGGCAGGTCGAGGTGGCCCTTTTCTTCACCGTCGAGAAACGCATGCAGTCCTTCCGCCCCGCTTCGCCGGTAAAGACGCAATAAAACGTCGTTGTGACCGTCGAAGATTGGCACGCGTCGTGACGTCACGGGATCGCTCCTTATGGCGAAAGTCCAATCCTGGCTCGCGGTGGCGACGACCGATCCCGCTCGAGCGGGCTCATCGTTCGCGAGCTTCGTCAACAAAGCAAGCGTCTACCGAAGTGCTTCGGCACCGGTGTTGAGCGGGGAACGTCGGGCCGCCTCTGCCGATCATTGTGGCGTCGATCAAAAGACCGTTGCGCTGGGTGCGTCATTGCAGCGACGTCGTTACGACGGGCGCGCGATCCAACCACCAACTGTTGCCGACGGGACGACGCAGCTGCGCATCGCGCTCATGGCAGGCGGCCACGAGGCGGCGTTCGCGGATTCGTTCGACGCTCATCACGCGCCATCCGTCGGGCCGTTCGCGCTGCGGAAAAGGCCCCACGCGATGGCGGCCGTCTCACTCTACGGCCAGCCGTTCGGCCAATTCCGTCACATCGTCCCAATTCAAATGGTGGCCCCCATCCGCCGTTCCCACATCGAGGCCGTGTTGCGTGACTTCGGCGGAGAATTCATCGTCGCTTCCGACCGGGCTCAAATAGACTAAACCGGTGCGCCGCCAGTCATGAGCCACAGCGGTGAAGGCGCGCGACAATGTCCGGCCCTCCTCCAGGGTCAGATCGAAATAAAGCCCCTCGCTCAACATCATTCGCAGCATTTCCCCGAGCATGCGGTGCGACACGCGTTTGACGAGGGGGTAGCTCATCCCGCGCGGCTCAATGCGGGCGCCGGGCAGCCGGGCGGTTGAACGCCCAGGCTCGCCGCTACCGTCGCAGGCGCAAGAACCAGCGCCTCGAAGGCTTCAAGAATCTGCGGAAGCGCTTCGCCGGTATCATCCGCCCATGCGGGGCTGACGGCAAATTGCAAGCGCAGGTGCAGGTCGTCGATCGAACGGATCGGCAACTCACGCTCGTAGAGCGCCTGGACGCGCTGCGCCCGGCACATTGCCGGCAGATCGAGCTGGGGATCGCCGGGCCGGCCCATCAGCATCTCGAGCTCGTATGATCGCTGTTGCCAATATTCGAACTCGTCTTTCGCTCCTCGCACGCTCGTCGGCAGGGGGAACGCGCGTTCGATCCGGGCCGAGACGGTCGGGGACGGGTGCACGAGACTGCTGCGGTCCCAGCCGTCGAGACTGGCATGCCATCGGCCCGGCGGGTCGGTGTCCGGGTCGTGCCGAACCAGCAGATCAGCGACCGCATCCTGCAGGAGTTGCTCGCGATCGCGTCTCGCCAAAGCCGCTTCACGGGAACCGTACCGGGCGATCACGGCATTGCGCTCGGTCTCGGTTTTCCGCCAGTCGTTCTCCCGGCGCACGGCGGCGGCCGCGTGATATTTCCCATAAGCCTCTCGGCTGGGCCATGTCACGCCGGCTTGGTCGGTAAAGCCGTCGGCGGTGTCTTCTCGCGCCGGAGGCCTTCGACCGCTCTCGGGTCGCTTTTCCGCCTGCGCGATGAGCCTCTCGCCGAGATCGGTAAAGCTCAGCCCCTCGGACGAAAGGTGCTCCTTGAGCTTCCGAACGGCAGCAATCGCCTCGCTCTCGTTGTCACTGCCGGCGAGTGAGAGCAGCTTGCCCAATCGGGCCAAATCGAGGCTCATGGGCCGACCTTATGGGAACAACCGTCCGTCCCGCCAATGTCTGCCATCACCCGCTCCCGTTCGCGTTGAAACGCGGAGATGATCCAAATCCGCGACGTTGATGCCGTCGGCGATCGCACCTGGATCAATCACCCTCCGGCGAAACAGCGCGGACCTCCTCCGGCTTTGCGATGAAGTCCAAGCGATCGGCCTGATCGAAGTCCGCGGTCGGCACCTCGAACACGAAGCGGTTCGGATACCAGAAGTTGGCGTAGGGCAGGAACAAGCTGCTCGACGACAGGCTGGCCAATTGCCGCGAGCCGGCATAGAGAACCGCGTCGAAGCCCACTCCATTTGGAGGCGCTGCCGTGTTGTCGCCGAACACTTCGAACTGGACGAACAATTTGGCGCAGCGGATCGCGGCCTCGACCGTGGCGATGCCGATGACGCGAAGATCCTGGAAGCGACGGCCGATCCGGCCGTCCGTCAGGACTTGAGAGAACTCGTGCGCCCGTCCCTTCTTGATCACGGTCGTGTCGACCAGGGGCGCTCCCAAATCGGCCAATCCCGCGGGTTTTGCGGGCGCCAATGTCACGGCGGTGCGGACTTCTTGCAATGAGGGCACGTTACGCTCTGTGTTGATTGTCGGTCTTTGTCGCAAACCCGACCAAAACCTCGGCTCAGAGCCTCGTTACGCATATAGCGCGCCAACTGCCGGGCCGGAGGCGACCGCACAAGGGTCCTCAACAGCTTCAAGCCGCCATCCCGGCCCACCTCTCTTGTCTTGAGTGGTGCCTCGCATCCGCTATCCCGCAGCGGCGGCCATTTTCAGCTCCGGCCGGGCGGGCCGCTACGAGGGAACAAATCGGACGGCTCCGACTTGATGCAACAGAGATTGACGAGGTTCCCAGACCATGGCCGCGAGCGACGATTTTCAGAAGGCCACCACCCAGGCAAAGCAAACCTTTGAAAAGATGAGCGAGGCGCCGGAGCAGGCGGCCCATGCCCTCAAGGAGACGTACTCTTCCACCCTCAACGGTGCCAAAGCCTACCAGGCGAAGGTGCTGGAATTTGCCCAGGCCAACGCCAACTCCGCCTTCGAGTATGCCAAGCAGGTTTCGAGCGCAAAATCTCCGTCGGAATTCTTCGAGCTGTCGAATCATCATCTGCGCCAGCAGTTCGAGACGTTTTCCAAGCAGGCCAATGAACTCGCCATGATCGCTCAGAAAATGACGATTGCCACGGGCGAATCCATCAAGGGTGGCCTCGAAAAAGTGGGTCGATGAAGCTGTCGTCGGCGAGGTTGCGTTCGCGATTGACCGCGCAAGGCGACGGTCCCGTCCGGTAGCTGATAGGAGATGACGATGTTGAACCTGGTGATCACGCTTTTGATTATCGCCCTGGTCGCTGGTGTGCTGGGATTTGGCGGACTTGCCGGGACGGCGGTCGGTCTCGCCAAGATCGTATTTTTTGTCGCGCTGGTGCTCTTCCTGATATCTCTCCTCTTCGGCGGGCTGCGCGGAGGCTTTGGACGCAGACTCTGATTTGCGCGCGCCCCTGCCGGGCGAGGCGATAAGCCAGCTCGGTCGGTTTCGCCGAGAAGGTCCGCCTTACATCGTGGGAATGCGCTACCTTTCCGCGAGGATGAAGAGCAGGCCGGTCAGGGTTGCCCCCACGGCAAAAAACAGAACAAGCACGGCGACGAGGGTGAGCATGGTGAGCTGCGGCTCGGCGCTGTTGGCGATCATCTCCGGAACGTGGCGAATGTCGCTTACGACGATGAACGTCACGACGAAAAATCCCAGGCCGATCCCCATCGCGAGATGAGGGGCGAGTTCCGTCCACAAAATCCGCTTCGGCTTCATCTTCAGCGCATCGATCGCAAGAGTATGCGGCGACTCCAACCGCGTGCCTGCCGTGTTGTTCCGCGCTTGCGGCCTCTTCTTGCGGCCTCTCGAAGCACCGCTTGCGGCGTTTCGGAACGGCCGGCACCGTCGCTTGTTCTCTCCTCAAGCAGGAGATCGCGATGACTCACGCAGAGAAGCATCTGACGCGCGACGACTATCACTCCCACCGGACGCGGGACCACGAAACGATTCGGAGCTGGGCGGAGGTCCGCGGCGGGCGGCCCGCCGTCATCGAGGGGACACAGATTCTGAGGGTTGATTTTTCCGAGCCTGAAGAGAAATTGAGTCCGGTGACGTGGGACGAGTTCTTCAAGACGTTCGATGCGCGGCGCCTGGAGTTTCTGTACCAGGTCCATACTCAAGATGGGCAACTCAGCCGCTTCAGAAAATTCGTGGCCCGGCGGGGCTTGAAATAGACCCTGTCGCCCCGTTCGACATTCGGCAGGAGATGTGCCGCGTAGGTTGAGCGCGTGGAATTGCTTGAGGAACCTCCGCATCCACCCGCGTGAAGGGCGCGAAACCGGCGTCCAGCTTGCCTGCATTTGCACTCACGCCCGCCAGCGATGGGAACTTTGCCGGCAGACGGAAACTTATGCCGGGTACCTTGTTCTTCCGTCATCGTATTGAGCTTACCCGATGGCTATTGCTCCAGCGCTCGCTGGTTTCCCGTCGCAATTCGTAGTCGCTGGAGAATGGCACGTTGACTGCCGGATCGGTCGCGATGACGACGTCTGTCGCGTCGCGCGAGATGGCGACGGTGTTGATGCCAATGGGGAATTGCAGAGTTTCGGCGGTGCCATGGGCGCTTGCATTCGCGGCCAGCCACACCGCGAACGCGATCACAGCTTTGATAATGGCTCGAGACGTGAAGACACTCGGATCTCATGTGGCGGTGGGCTTGCGGACGAAACGCCGCGTCAATCCGCTCGGCTTGAAGTCGCCCACCATCCTCGCCAATTGCGAACGATACCTGTGGTTCGGTCCGGTCTCGGGTGTCCGCCGCGGCATCGTTTCGGGCAGGTGGCGGGAAAGCAATTGAGGACAAATTCCTTCAACCCAGCCAATCCCAACAGCACTCCATTTTTTAGGTGACGGGATGATCAAATCCGCCATTCTCGGTCTGGTCGTATTTTCCACGCGCCGTCCCCTGTGGGTGTTGGCGATGGCCGTCGTGCTGGCTTCGGGGTCGGCGTATTACGCGGCGCGGCATTTCGCGATCAAGACGGACGTCAACGACCTGATTTCTCCGTCCCTCCCGTGGGCGCAGAGAGGTGCGCAGTTCCTCAAAGACTTTCCGCAGCAGGAAATCACCATTGTCGTGGATGCACCGACATCGGAGCTCGTTGGGCAGGCGAGCGCCCGGCTCGCTGCGGCACTGCGCCAGCATCCCGAGCGGTTCGTTTCGGTGAGCGAGCCGGGGAGCGGCGGCTTTTTCGAACGAAACGGCCTGCTCTACCTTCCGGAGGACCAGGTCGCCCGCGTTGTCGGGGGGCTCAGCCAATCGGGCAATCTCATCGGTACCCTGGCTGCTGATCCGAGCCTGCGGGGATCGCTCGACGCGTTGTCGTTGACCCTCATGGGTGTCCAGACCGGGGCATTGACGCTCGATACCCTGACGCGCCCCCTGACCATGGCATCCGATACGGTCGACGCGGTGGTGGCCGGCACGCCGGCGAGCTTTTCCTGGCGTTCCCTCGCCAGCGGTCAGGCGGCGGAGCCGGCCAATCTGCGGAGGGTTATACAGGTCCAGCCGGTCTTGAATTTCAGCGAGTTGCGGCCGGGTCGCGCCGCGACCGATGCGATATCCACCATAACGGCCGACCTCAAGCTCGGCCCCGAATTTCAGGCACGGGTGCGGCAAACCGGGCGCATCCCCATGGACGACGACGAGTTCGGCACCATCACGCAGAACATCGGCCTCACCATGACGATCTCGATCGTGCTCGTCGTCTTTATCCTGTGGCTCGCATTGCGCTCGCTTCGGATCATCCTCGCAGTGATGGTGAGCCTGATCTTCGGGCTCGCGATCTCCGCGGCGGTCGGCCTGCTCCTGGTCGGCGCATTCAACCTCATCTCGGTCGCGTTCTTCGTGCTGTTCGTCGGACTGGGGGTCGACTTCGCCATTCAGTTCAGCGTGAGATACCGGTCCGAGCGTCACGAGCATCCCGATCTGCGCGAAGCGTTGAGGCGTGCGGGCATCAAGGCGGGTGGGCCGCTGGCGCTCGCCGCCGTCGCGATCGCGGTCGGATTTGCGTCATTCATGCCGACGGATTACCTGGGGCTTTCGGAGCTCGGGGAGATCGCAGGCGTCGGAATGCTGGTGGCGTTCCTCACCAGCATCACCGTGCTTCCGGCCATGCTGACCTGGCTCAACCCGCCGGGCGAGATGCGCCCGATGGGGTTCTCCGCCTTGGCGCCGGTGGATGATTTCATGGCGCGGCACCGCATGCCGATCGTCGTGCTCACCATCCTCGCGGTGGCGGCGGCTTCGCCGCTGCTGCTTCACCTGCCGTTCGATTTCAATCCGGTCCATCTGCAAAATCCAAAGGAGGTATCGGTTGCGACCTATCTCGAACTGAAAAGCGATCCGCAAACCGGTGCCAATGCGATCGAGGTCGAGGCACCCGATCTGTCCCGTGCAGATGCCGCCGCGCAGCGTCTCGTTGCGCTTCCCGAGGTCTCGCGGGCGTCGACGCTGAGCAGTCTGGTGCCGTCGGACCAGGACAAGAAGCTGGCTCTCCTGCGATCCGCAGCGGCCGCGATCGAGTCCGCCCTCAATCCGGAAAAGGTCGAACCGCCGCCGTCCGATCGGGACAATATCGATCGTCTCAAGTCCACTGCGGAGCGCCTTTCGAAGAGCGCGGGGGAGGGCACCGGCCCGGGTGCGCAGTCCGCGCGCCGGCTCGCCGGCTCGCTATCCAAGCTCGCCGCGGCCGATCCATCGGACCGCACCCGCGCCCAGGACGCCTTTGCACAGCCATTGCGCTACGCGCTCGGCCAGCTCCGGCAGGAGATCAAGCCGCAGAGGATCACGGTCGACTCCATCCCCCGCGACATCGCGCGGCAATGGGTGACCCAGGACGGGCGCGCGCGGGTTCAGGTGCTGCCCAGCGGTGATCCGGAAGACACCGCGTCGCTGCGCAGCTTCGTGACCGCAGTGCTCGCCATCGAGCCCAATGCCACCGGACCCGCGGTGATGCTGTTCGAGGCCGGCCAGACCGTCGTTCACGCGTTCATCCTTTCGGGAATCTTCGCCCTGTCGGCGATCACGGTTCTGCTGCTGCTGGCGCTGCGCCGCATCAGCGACGTTCTGCTGACGCTGGGGCCTCTGCTGCTGGCGGGCATCGTCACCTTGGAGTTGTGCGTCGTGCTCGGGCTGCCGTTGAATTTCGCCAACATCATTGCCCTGCCGTTGCTGCTGGGCGTCGGCGTCGCGTTCAAGATCTACTACATCATGGCGTGGCGGGCCGGGAAAACAGGCTTGCTGCAATCGAGTCTGACCCGCGCGGTGGTCTTCAGCGCCATGACGACTGCGACCGCGTTCGGCAGCCTGTGGCTCTCGGACAATCCCGGCACCTCGAGCATGGGGAAGCTGATGGCGCTTGCGCTCATCTGTACCATGGCGGCAGCAGTATTTTTCCAACCCGTGCTGATGGGACCGCCGAGGAAGGTTGAGTCTTAGCGAGTGTGCGGCAGCTCTACCGGCCCGGCGGTGCCGCGCCCTTGCCGGCGTCGACGTCGGTCTTGAAGTCGCCGAGAAGCTGCAGATGCTCTCGCGCCAGGCTGTCGACGAGTTTTACGACCATCAGGTAATGGGAATCCCGTCCGACCTTGAGGTACTCCTCCTGCAGCCGGAGCAGTTGCTGGTGAGCGTCGACCTGGAGAAGAAAATAATCGTGGGCCAATCCCGTCCCGCCTTCGGCGGTGCGGATGCTTTGCACCCGCTGCCGTCCGAGCGGTACGAGGTGTGCTTCCAACTCGGCATCAGCCGGCGCGGCGGGCTCGCCGCGCGTTGCATCCGGGTCTTGCAGTGATTTCAGCACGCCCCAAAGCGTCTCCTGTTCCGCAACTTCGAGGATCGCGAACGCCTTCAGCTTCGGGACGCTGATTTCCCGGACTGCAATCTTGCTGGTCAGCAAGGTCACAGCGCCGATGGCCAAAGTCTGCTGCACCAGACGCGATTCGATACTGTCGCCGCGCGGATCGTTGGGAGATGGGTTGGTTTGCGCAACGGTTTGCTGCGCGAACACCGGGCTGATGGCCAGTGCCGCCGAGCCGGTGAGCACGGACCGACGCGGAAACATTGCGGTCTCCCTTGGTCGAGAAACGGCCTTTTCTTGGCCGGCCTGACAAGCAACCAATCCGCGCCGCGCTGGTTCCGTGGTGGTGCGGGAGTAAGTCGGTTACGGCCACCCGAGGCGGCGGACGTAAAGCCGGGCTGAGATCTTGAATTTGGGTGGTGCCGAGACGACGGGCGAGTTCACCTGGGCGGGGCAGCTCCCGGGGCCGGCGGCGCCGTCTCAGCCGGGCTCTGCGGGGGTTGCGCGGCAGGAGGCGGCGCGACTGCGCCGGGCGGCGATTTCTTTCCCTGTCCAAACGTCGGATTTCTGGCACGGCACGCTTCGACCACCTGCGGATCGATCTGGGGAGCGGGCTTGGTGGCCCGGCGGCGCTGTCCGCCGCCCCGCATGATCGGCCTGACGCAATCGGCGACGATGCCCGCCCCGCTCCGCGCGCCGCCGCGCTCGAAGCCGGCGTCGCGGCAGGCGGCGAGAATCTGCTGACAGGGCCCCGGCGGCCGGGCCGGCTGTGCCATCGCAGTCATCGAAGACAGAGCGGTCAACGAGAGAGCGGTCAACGAGAGAGCGAACAACGAGAGAGCAAACAATGAGAGAAAAACAGCTGCATTTTTTCCGCGCATCTCACCCTGCCATTTTGGTAATTCGATCTAAAGCACCGTGCCGCCGGAGGTGCCGAGCCGGCTGCGTCACCGTGCCGCCACTCCAGCAAACGCATACGCCACACTACAGACCATCGCGTTCTGCCCGCGCAGAATGGACTGCCAAAACAGCTAGGGTGTGGCAAAGCAACCACAATTCAAACAAATGGGGCGGGTCCAGGCAGGCTCAACAAAAATTAACAATCCGGAAAACCACCGGCAATCTCGTCAGCCGATAGTCGGGATGGAGCAGGGTGCTGGTTTCGTGAGCTCCGCCGCGGTCCTGCGCTTCGAAAATGCCGGGGTGCCGCGGTGATCATTGGCTCGCTCGCATCTCGTGCGAGCCCAGGGGGAGCCGCGAGATTATGCGTCCGGTTCGTCACGGAATCGTTTTAGCCGCCGCTTTGGCCGTGGCGGGCTGCGCTGGAACGATCAAAGAGGGGATGAGCGAGCTGGAGGGGAAGCCCATAAAGGCGGTGATCGATAAAATCGGACTCCCGATCGAAGAGCAGAAGATTTCAGGGATGGAAGTCTATGTGTGGGGCACGCCGACGTACGGGACGGCGAAAGCGGACGAGAAGAGCTGCCAGATCCGAGCGTTCGTGAATGACGACATCATCCGGCGCCTTGAATACAAGGGCGATGAACAGCTGTGCGAGCGGTATGCGGCAAGACTGCGGTAGGCTAGGCGATCCCGCCAGGACGAACCGGGGTCCATTACCGTCCCGCGCGGCGGCCCGCTTTCTGACCTTAGGGGCTTTGCGATCCTCGCCTGCACGCCGGCCATCGTGAGCGCTGCTGCGAGGGGTTTTGGCTCTCTATCAAAAGCATTGCGCGAGCCGCGCCTGCATGCTCGCGCAATGATGTTGGCACTCAAGCGATGACGCGCGCGCCATTGCCCATTGGGGTGCGCCCGCTCAGCCTCGCGGGTTCTTCTTGTTGCGGTCGGATTTGGTGGGGCCGCCGGTGGTCGCGAGGCTGGCGACACGCGACTTCGACAGGCCGGTATTTTTGGCAACGGTCGCGTGCTTGCCGTGATCCGCAAGGCGGCTCGCCGCTTTCACATCGGCATCCTGCGCGCGAGCGTAGCCGTTCGGGGCGAGATATGGCGTGCCATAGTACCCGTAATAATACGCATAGTTCGGATACGCCCAGCCTCCCCAATAGTAGGCGGTCGGCGCCGGAACGGCGATATAATTGGCGTCCACATAGCCGGGCACCCCATCGACGTTGACCTGACACCAGCCGTTGGCGCAGCCGCCGGCGTTGATGATCCACCCGACCGGAATGATTTCAACGATCGGGGCGTCGTAACCGGGGCCAACGCGGAGATTGAGCCAATCGAGCACGACCGCCGGCGCGGCGGCGGCCCATCCGGTCGACAGCGCCAAGATGCCTGCGCTGAGCATCGAGCATTTCATGGTGTGCATCCCTGCCTCCTCTCTTGATTTCAAGCAACTGCTAGCTTGCGAAGAATTCACGGTAGGCAGCGGGCCTTACTGTTCCATTATACTGATTTCACGACATCAGTGGCTTTGGGATGAGTGGGCTAAACCAAAGTATAGCGGAACGGGTAACTGGAGGAATTTGAGGCCGCGGCGACGGCGTCCTCTCAAATGCAAAACGGCTCCGCCGGAGGCGGAGCCGCACTGTCCTGAGCTATCGGCGCAGGTTACCAGACGTAGCTGTAGTTGTAGCCACACTCGTTGATGTAGCCGAGCGGCGTCCAAACATAGCAGCTCGAATAAGCGGGATACCCAAGGCCGCCGAAGCCCAGCCCGAAGCCGTAGCCACGGCCGCCATAGTATCCGTAACGGCGATATCCGCCGCGATTGCCGGACCATCCACCGTTTGCAACGCGTCCGCCGTAGAAGCGACCGCCATAGTTGGCCATTCCGCCGCCGCGCACCATCCCGCCGCCGAAGTGGGCACCACCCATTCCGCCGGCGAAATGGGCTCCGCCGCCCATCCCAGCCATGCCGCCCATGTGGCCGCCGCCGCCCATGTGGCCGCCACCGCCCATGTGGCCGCCGCCGCCACCGTGCGCGGCGAAGGCATCGGTCGAGAGCGAGCACATACCGACGGCAACGACCGCCGCTGTTGCCAGGGCTCCAAGTTTAAGCATCATCTGAGTTCTCCTGTGATAAGTCGCCAGTAGACAAACCCCCGCCCAGCTCAAAAGTTGCGCCGATCGACTGCGGTGCAGCGCCGGCGTGAGGGATGGAGGCCATTGCACGATCTTCTTTCATGTTTGCGCGACTCGCCCGTCGTTGGCACGGACGAGCCGCGCAAAGTCGCAGTCACTTTTGTTCGCGCTGCTCCCGGTTCGCCGGGGTGCCGCCGCCGGTGCCAGGCCCGCTCGCCTGACCGGTCGTGCGCGATTCCGCTCCGGTGTTGGACGGCTGACGCTGTCCATCACGATCGGTGACGTTCGGGCCGGCAGTTCCGTTGCGTTCCTGACCCATCCGCTCGCTGCCCGGGCGCTCCTGACCGCCCGCGCGATCTTGACCACCGGTGCGCTCTTTGCCGCCGGTGCGATCTTGGGCGCCGGTGCGATCTTGGCCCATGCGATCTTGACCATTGCGCTCCTGGCCGTTGCGCTCGTTGCCACCCTGGCGCTCACTGCCGAGCGCCGTGAAGGTCTCGTGGTCGATCTCGCCCGTCGTCTGGAAGCCTCTGCGCTTCTGGAACGCGATCACAGCCTCCTTTGTGCGAGGCCCGAGCATCCCGTCGGGTTCGCCGATATCGAATCCCTGGCGGCGCAACTCGATCTGCACCTCGCGGATCTGTGCTTGATCCAGACGGATCACCCCGTAGGTGCCTTGCTCTTCCACACGCGCGCTGCTGGAGCCCACCGGAACCGTGGCGACGATGTCGCGGTTGCGGCCCACGATCACGATCTCGTCACGGGACACGAAGTACAACTCACCCCGCCATTCCGGATGGATTTCGATCAGCGTGTCGGGGACTTCGACGATACGTACGTTACTTGGGACTGCGACGCCGACATCGAGAGCGAAGGAGACGCTGTCGAAGCGCGGCACGTCGCGGCGCGACAGCACGGTCTCGCGAACCCGCGTCCGCTGCTCCGAACTCAGGCTGACGCCGCCTCGTCCTTCTTCGCGCTGGCCGACACGCTGTTCTGACGACGACGCGCCATTCTTCTCGCCAGATTGGTTGCTCTCGGCCCGGTTCGGCGATTGGGTCTGCTGTCCGGTCCGCTGGTTGGGCTCGCGCTCCTGTTGGCCGGTGCGTTGATTCGGCTCGCGCTCGTTTTGCGCGGCGCCCTGGTTCGTAGACTTCGGGTTGTGCTCACCGGACTGAGCGGAGGTGTTGGGAGTCTGTTTGGACTTTGCCTCCTCGCCGGACTTCGGCTCGGCCTTCGTCTCCTGTCCGGATTTCATCTCCTGTCCAGACTTCATCTCTTGTCCGGCCTTGGTCTCGTGCCCGGCCTTAGTCTCCTGTCCGGATTTCTCCGTGGCTTGGCCGTGCTGCTGGGTGGGGGAGGACGGGGCTTGGCCCGTGGTCTCATGCGGAGCGCCAGACTGTGCGCCGTGCTCGGCGGCGCTATGTTCCTGCGCGCCGGTCTGGCGTTGCGCACCCTGCGTTCCTGAGGGCGATTGCGCCGGATGCTGCTCGCTCGTAGCGGCGCCTTGTGAGTTCCGATTCGGCGCACCGGGACTGGTTTGCGCGAACGCCATTCCGACGCCGGCGACAAACACCGCGGTGCTGAGTAATAGTCTGCTCTTCATGGTGGCGCTTCCTCTGTTCCTGACAAATTGAGCGGCGAGGCTTGGCGGCTGCAACGTTGCCGATCACCGTCACCGAAAGAACAAGGCGTGCCGCAATCCGTTCCGAACATATGTCGGGAAGTACATGATGTATGGAAGTATGAACGTGCGTTAAGCCAATGGGGAGTTTCAGCGAAGCGTTTTCTGCCTTTCGCGAATGGAACCGGCAGAGTTGCGCACGCGCGGTGAGTTCCACGGCGCGCGGGTTTGTGCGGTCGGGGAAAAACAATGCCCGCGCGAATTCTTCGCCGAAGTATACTGTGGTTTATCGGCGATGATTCACACGCCCGAATCCGCAACATTCCCGCCCGAGAAAATACGTCGAACGCATTCGCGCGCGGATCACGACGTTCGTTAAAATCCGCCGCCGTCGCGAACCATCTCAAATCAAGTCGTGCATTTTTACGCTTACAATCTTTGATCGTTGTCGGGAACGGAGATTGCGAACTCGGTGCCGGGGCTGAGGCGTCGCACGGCGATTGCGGCATTCAGCTGCTGTGCGAAAGCCCTGACGATGCGCATCCCGAACCCGTTGGCCGATCGCGGATTGAAATCCGCCGGCAGCCCACAGCCTTCATCGCGGATCGAAAGCTCGATGGTGGCGTCGCTTCCGCGGGCGAGACGGACCCGGATGATTCCGCCGGAATGTCCATTATACGCGTACTTCGCGGCATTGGTGACGAGTTCATTGACCACGAGCGCGATCGGCACCGCGCGATCGGTCATGATGTCGATGCCGTGCTCGGCGTCGACATCGATCGTACAATGAGGAATCGCTTCGTCGAGGTCGTGACACACCTGCTCGATGTAGATGCCGAGATCGAGCCGCTCGGTGCTGTCACCCTGGTGGATGCGCTCATGTGCTTTTGCCACGGCGGAGATGCGATAGGATGCTTCCTCAAGATGGCGGGTCAGCGCCGGATCGTTGGCGTCGGCCGACTGCAGCTTGAGCATGCTTGCGACGATCGCCAGACTGTTTTTGACGCGGTGCGTGATCTCCTTGAGCAGAACCTGGTGGCGCGCGAGAGCGGCCTTGAGGCTCCGTTCATGCCGCTCGCGCTCGATCGCCATTCCCAGGATGTTGGCGGCGCCCTGCAAAAACGAGAGATCGTGGGGGCCGAACTCGTCCTCGGATCGGCTGTCGACCTCGAGCACTCCGAACGGCTTGCCGTCGCCCTGCAGGATAACGTTCATGGCGCGGCGGATGCCGTGCTGCACGAGAAGTTCCGGAGTCCGGAACCGATCCTCGTTCTCGAGATGATTGGAGATGACGGGCTGGCCGGTCCGCAGCGCGAAACCGGCCGGCGACGCGAGATCGGCACCGACGGTCGCGACTCCGACGATGCCCGGCTCCCAGCCGACGCCGGCGCGAACCAGAAACCGGTTTTCGGAGGGAATGTGTTCCAGCACTTTGCAGAACTCCGCCTGCATGCCCTCCGCGGTCAGTCGCGCGGACTCATCCATGAGACCACCGAAGGTTGCGCCTTGAAGCGCCGTCACGCCGAGTTGCGCCAGGATCTCCTGTTGACGAATACGCCGCTCGAGCGCGCGCGACATCGTCGGGACTTCGCATTCGCTCGGCTTGAGTTCAACGACCGGCGCGGCCGATATATCATCGGGGCCATTCATCATGTGCCTCTACGTCTATCTCGACGCCGCAGATCCGGCGCATGCTGGTCTCGACCGCCCAGCATAGCTGGCGTGGCACCCATGAATATTCAACACGAAGGGCAGGTTGAATTGAGACAAAAATGAGTCGAGGGCCCGCGAGAAGTAACTTTCTTAACCGTGCGGTCGAGATCGCCCCCCCTTTCCTTGCTGCGCCGTGCGCCGCGCGTGCTCTGGTTTTCACGAGTTCCCTGGAACTCGGCCGTGATACGTCGGCAACCCGTGGCCACGGCTCCACGACGCATGCCCATCGAGTGCGGTACGGCGCCGGGCGCTCTCAATGCCAGTCCCTCGGCGGTGCAGCCTCGGATCACTCCGCTGCAGCGGCGGCGGACAGCAGCACGCAACGGGCGCGATGTCCCGGGGCGACGAAGATCTCCGATGGAACCGCTTCGGCACAGCGGGGCTGAACGTCCGCGCACCTCGGTGCAAAGGCGCACCCGCGAAGCGGGTGCATCAGGTCGGGGGGCGCCCCCGGAATCGCGAACAGGCGGCCGTCCTTGGCCTGCGCGCCGCCGGTGCGGGATGCCAGCAGGCCTCGGGTATACGGGTGGGCAGGTGTTCGGATGATGTCCCGGCATGGACCGGTCTCGACGATGCGGCCCGCATACATCACGGCGATGTGGTCGGCGATTTCGGTTGCCACGCCGATGTCGTGGGTGACGAAGATCACGGCGAGACCGAGCTCGCGCTGTAACTCGCGCAGCAGCAGTATCACCTGGATCTGCACGGTGGCGTCGAGTGCGGTGGTCGGCTCGTCGGCGAGGAGCACCTTCGGCCGACAGGCCAGGGCCAGCGCGATCATGGCGCGCTGGCGCATCCCGCCCGACATCTCATGGGCATAGTTATCGAGACGTCGCGCCGCCGAGGGGATGCGCACCCGCTCGAACAATTCGAGCGCGCGGGCTCGTGCGTCGCGTCGCGAGATGCCCTCGTGCCGCATGACCGCCTCCGCGATCTGGTCGCCGATGCGGTAGACCGGGTCGAAGGCGAGACCCGGCTCCTGGAAGATCATCGCTACCGTGCGGCCGCGGTAGGCGTTTAGCGCGCGCGTCGAAAGCGTGCGTACGTCGCGTCCGTCGACCACGACCTTGCCGCCGATCACGGAGCGGCGCTCGGGCAAGAGTCGCATCAGGGCGCGGAGCGTCACGCTCTTGCCGGACCCCGATTCGCCGAGCAGCGCCAAAACCTGGCCGGGGCGCAGCGTCAGGTCCACCCCGGCGACCGCGCGCACGGGCTTGGTGCGGCCGAGGAAATCGACCGTCAGGCCTTCGACGTCGACGATGGGTTCGGCGCCGCTCATGCCGCCACCGGAACGCCGGCGGGAGCTTTGGGATGTCCGGAGCCCGGCGCAGCCATCAGGCATGCGACCCGGTGCGCCGGGCCGACCCGGGCGAGCGCCGGCGACGCCTGCGCGCACACCGGCGCGGCGAAACCGCAGCGGGTGTGGAATCGACAGCCGCTCGGCGGATCAATCGGGCTGGGCGGATCGCCGGAGAGGGGAGCTTCCAGGGTCCGGCGATCCGGGTCCATCGACGGCATCGAGGCGAGGAGCGCGGCGGTATAAGGATGGCGTGGGTCTTCCAGGACGACATCCGCGCCGCCGGCTTCGGCGACTTTGCCGAGATACATCACCATGACGCGATCGGACATGAACCGCACCACGTTCAAGTCGTGGGAGATGAACATGTAAGTCAGCCCGAACTCGGCCTTGAGGTCGACCAGCAGGTTCAGAACCTGCGCTTCGACCGACTTGTCGAGCGCCGACACCGCCTCGTCGAGGATCAGCAATCTTGGTTGCAGGGCGAGCGCGCGGGCGATGTTGACGCGCTGACGCTGACCACCTGACAATTCATGGGGGTAGCTTGCCGCGAAACGCGCCGGCTCGAGTCCGACCCGGGAAATCAGGTCGTGGGCGCGGGCGACGGCCTGGCGCCGCCCGAGGCCGTGGGCGCGCGGCCCGAACGCGATCGTATCTTCGACGGTGAGGCGCGGATTGAGCGAGGCGTAGCTGTCCTGGAAAACCATCTGGACCTCGCGCCGGTAGCCGGCGAGGTCGAGCGCACGGGTGCCGACGGCTTCGCCGTCGAACAGCACCTCGCCGTCGTCGGGCATGATCGTCTGCATGATCAGGCGCGCCAGCGTGGACTTGCCGCAGCCGGACTCGCCGACGACGCCGAGCGTTTCGCCCTTCGCGATGTCGAACGAAATCCCGTCGACCGCGCGCACCGCGCCGCGTCGTTCGCCCGCATGGCTGCCGAGCCAGACCCGCCTGCCGCCGAAATGCTTGACGAGATCACGCACCGACAGCAGTGGCTGCGCCGGACCGCCGCGGTCGCGCGCCGCAATGTCCACGGCGGACCGGCCCGTCACTTGACCTCCATGGCGGAGCGCAGGCCGTCCGACAGCAGGTTGAACGAGATCGAGGTGATGAAGATCATGACGCCGGGGAGGGCGGCCACCACCGGCTGGACATAGATCGCGGTACGCAGGGTATTGAGCATCAATCCCCATTCGGGCTCGGGCGGCTTCGACCCGAGGCCGAGGAAAGAGAGCCCCGCGGCGAGGATCATGGAGACGCTGATCAGGCTCGTCGCGAAGACGAAGATCGGCCCCAGCACGTTGCCGAGCACGTGGACGCGCACGATCGAGAATGAGCCGGCTCCGCTCGCGCGCGCGGCTTCGACGTAGTCGCGCATCCTGATCTGGGTCGTCACCGATTCCGCGATACGGGTCACCTGCGGAGTGAACACCACGGTGAGCGAGGCGATCGCGTTGAAGATGCCGGCGCCGAGCGCCCCGGACAGGGCGATGGCGAGCAGCACCGAGGGGAAGGCGTAGAACACGTCGACGGTGCGCATGATCGCCGTGTTGACGCGGCCCCCGACGAAGCCGGCGAGAATGCCGATCGCGGAACCGGCGAAGAACGCGAATACGACCGGCAGCAGTCCCATCAGCAGCGACAGCCGGCCGCCATAGATGAGGCGGCTCAGCATGTCGCGGCCCAGTTCGTCGGAGCCGAGCGGATAGAGCGGCGTGCCGATCGGCCGCAGCCGCCGGATCATCGAGCCGCGATAGGGATCGGCGGGCGCGATCCACGGCGCGAAGATCGCGGACAGCACGATGACGAGGATCACGACGGCAGCAGCGATAGCGATCGGATCGCGCAGCAGCCTGCGGCCGACGCCGGCCCAATAGCCCCGTCCGACTGCCGGCGGCGGGCCGTGCGCAATGTCGACGTCGATGTCGGTGATGGCCGCCATCGGCTCTCAGGCCCGCTTGATGCGCGGATCGAGCGCGGTCTGCATCACATCGACCACGAGGTTCAGCCCGACGAAGAACAACGCCAGCACCAGGATCGTCCCCTGCAGCAGCGGCAGGTCGCGCTGGAAGATGGCCGCGTTGAGCAGGAAGCCGGTGCCGGGCCACGAAAACACCGTCTCGATCAGGATCGATCCGCCGAGCAGATAGCCGAGTTGCAGGCCCATCACGGCGAGCGCCGTCGGCGCCGCATTGGTGACCACGTGACGGAACACGCCGAGCTCGCGCAGGCCCTTGGCCCGCAGCGCCTGGACGAATTCCTGGTCGAGAGTGTCTCCCACCAGCGCCCGCACGGTGCGCGCGATCACGCCCATCGGGATGACCGACATGGTGATCGCCGGCAGGATGATGTAGCGCAGGTGTTCCGCATCCGGTCGCCAGGCGTCGGAACCATCCGGTCCGGCCCCGGTCGGCGGCAGCCAGTTGAGGTTGACGGAGAAGATGATCACCAGGACCATGCCGAGCCAATAATGCGGCACGCTGACTCCGAGCACCGAGACGAGCGAGGCGAGCTTGTCGAGCCAGGAGCCCCGAAAATAACCGGCGACGAAGCCGAAGAACGTGCCGAAGGTAAATCCGATCATCGTGGCGACGGTCGCCAGGATCAGTGTGTTGCCGACCGCCCGCGTGACTTCGCTCACCACCGGCCGTCCGGTCGCGATCGAAGTGCCGAGATCGCCGTGGACGACTTTCCAGAACCACAGCGCATATTGCACCGGAAGCGGCTTGTCGAAGCCGTAAGCGGCGCGCATCTGCTCCACCATCTCCTGGGTCGCATCCGCCGGCAGGATCGCGGAAAGCGGATCGCCGGGCGCGATGTGAACGAGGAGGAAGCAGATGATGCTGACGCCGATCACCACCGGCGTCACGTAAAGCAGGCGCTTGAGCGTGTAGGTCAGCATGGCGTGTCGGCCGGCGACGCGCCCGTAAAGCAGCGCGAAAGTGTCACTTCGCCATCCAGATCGGCGAGAAATCCTGGAACCAGTTCTGCGCCTGGACGAAGCCCTTCACCTTGGGACTGAGCGCGCGCGGATTGACGTCGTGCGTCACCATCAGGAACAGCGCATCGTCGACGTATTTCTCGTGGATCTTCTGCAGCAGCCTGCGTCTGCTCTGCCGGATCGAAGGCGTTGCGCACCTGGTCGAGCAGCTTGTCCATCTCGGGGTCGCAATAATAGCCCCAGTTGGTGCCGTTCGGCGCGGCGAGGTCGCACTGGACGTGCCGGATGAAGCCCGTGAACGGGTCCTGGATGAAGTAGGTGTAGTTGATGGCCGGTGCCGCCGCGGGCGCTGTCGGGCTTGGCGCCGGCGCGCCAGATGTTGATCAGCGTGTTCCACTCGACCACCTCGAAATCGACCTTGATGCCGACCTCGGCGAGGTTCTGCTGGACGAACTCGTTCATCGGCAGCGGCTGCATCTGGCCCGAGCCCGACGCCGAGATCAGCGACCTTGGCTGTGGAGCGGCTTGTCCGGGCTGTAGCCCGCCTCGGCCAGCAGCTTCTTGGCCTGCCGCGGGATCGTAGTTCACGTCGAAGGTCGGATGGCCGAACCACTGGTGGCCCGGCGGCAAGAAGCCCTTGGCGGGGATCATGAGACCGGCCATGCAGCTCCTTCAGGCCTTCGCGGTCGATCGCGAGATTGGCGGCCTTGCGCACGCGGATGTCGTTCCAGGGCGAGCCGTCGAGCGCGCGAGAGATGCCAGGTCCAGTTGTGCGGGTACGCGTTGGTGACGATGATGAAGCCGGCTTTGGTCAGCGAGGCGACCGCATCGGGCGCCGGCGCCTCGATCCAGTCGACCTGGCCGGAGCGCAGCGCCGCGATCCGGGCGTTCGCTTCGGGCAGCGGGATCAGCACGAGCTTGTCGAGCTTGGGCACCCGCGCCTTGTCCCAATAGTCCGTGTTCGGCACCATCTCGGCGCGTTCGCGCGGCACGAAGGCGACGAGCTTCCACGGCCCGGTGCCGGATGGCGTCTTGCGCGAAGGCGTCCCAGTTGCTTGCCGAGCTTCTCCCACTGCGCCGGCGACGACATCATGATCCAGGCGATCTGGTACAGGCAGCGTGGCGTCGGGAGCCTTGGTCGTGATCTCGAGGGTGCCGTCGTCGATCGCGCGGTAGGACGCGACGGATGGAATGCGCGAGCGTCCTTGCGCCGACTGCCGGGGATCGAATTGCGGCGCCTTGTCGTTCAGGAGCTTTTCGAGGTTCCACACCACCGCGTCGGCGGTGAAGTCGCTGCCGTCATGGAACTTCACGCCCGGGCCGGAGCTTGAAGGTCCACCGCGTCTTGTCGGCAGGGTCGACCGTCCAAGACGTGGCGAGCCCGGGAACGAGATCGGATGCCTTGTCGGCCGAACCGAGGTCCCAATTGATCAGGCCGTCATAGACCGTATAGCCCATGAACCGCATGCCCTCGCCGCCATTGTCGGTCTGGCCGGTGGTGAGCGGAATGTCGGAGGCGGTCATGCCGATGCGCAGCGTGCCTTGGGCGAGCGCATGACGGGGAAGCGCCGGAACCGTGAACGCCGAGACCGCGATCGCAGCAAGTACCGTCAGTACACGTTGCATCCGACTGCCCCTCCGGTTTTGACGTCGCCGCTGTGAGCCGCGGCGCGCGTCTGCTTCAATTCACGACTGACGGTCACGCGTCATGACGCGCGGCGGTCGATTTCCGGCTTCTGATGTCCTCTTCCCGGTCTCTCGGTGAAGGCGAACCCCTGCAGTCTCGAGCCGCCGAACCCGGCGCGGCAGCTCGACGGGCCGGCAGAGGTCTATTCCAAACCGATCGTCGTCAGGTCCTGAAACCAGTGCTGGGCCTGTACGAAGCTCTTGATCTTGGGTGAAAGCGCGTGGGGATTGGTGTCGTGCACCACCCAGACCAGCGCGGCGTCGTCGACGATCAGGCTGTGCGCCTGTGCCATCAGCTCGTCCTGCTTGTTGGGATCGAAGGTGCGCTTGGCCTCGTCGATGAGGGCATCGACTTTCGGGTTCGCGTACCAGCCCCAGTTCACGCCCACGGGGGCGACCTGCCCGGAGTGGAAGAAGCGGATGATGGCGTAGAGCGGATCGGAGGTGACATAGGCGATGTTGTTTGCCGTGATGCCGGCGGCCGACTTGTCCTTGGCGCCCTTGCGCCAGTAGGTGTAGAGGGCTTCCAGTTCGACGACTTTGAAGTCGACGTCGATCCCGATCTCCTTGAAGCTTTGCTGCAGAAACTCGTTCATCGGCAGCGACAGCATCTGCCCGGTCCCGCCCTGAGCGATGACGAACGTCGTCTTCAGTGGCTTCTCGGGCGAATAACCGGCCTCCTTCACCAGACGCTTGGCCTCGGCGAGATCGTATTTGATCTTGAAGGTCGGGTGTCCGAACCACGGGCTTGCCGGGTCGACCTGCCCGACCGCGGGCTTGGCGAGACCGTTGAGCAATTCGAGCATGCCTTCGCGGTCGACCGCCAGGTTCAGGGCCTTGCGCAGCCGAATGTCGGTCCAGGGCGAGCCCGGCAGCACGCTGAGATGATAGTTCCAGACGTGTGGGGTCACGTTGGTGACGATCCTCATTCCGGCCTGCTTGAGACGAGGCAACGCGTCGGGCGCCGGCGTCTCGATCAGGTCCACCTGGCCCGCCAGCAGCGCGTTGGTGCGCGTCAGCGCTTCCGGCATCGGAATGAGAATCAGGCGGTCGGTCTTCGGGATACGCTTGGGATCCCAGTAGGCGGCGTTCTTGACGAGTTCGACCCGTTCTCGCGGCACGAGCTTGTCGAGCTTGAAGGGGCCGGTGCCGGACGGGGCGCTCGCGAACTTGTCCCAGTCGCGCCCGACCTTTTCATACTGCGCCGGGCTGGAAACCAGGAACCACAGCATCTGGTAGGGAAAAAAGGAATCGATCTCCTTGGTGGTGATCTCCACGGTGAAGTCGTCGATCTTGCGGTAGCTAGCGATCGAGGGCAGGCGCGGCTTGACCTGGGCGCTCTGGCGCTTGTCGAACTGCGGCGACTTGTCGTCGAGGACCTTGTCCAGGTTCCAGATCACGGCATCGGCGGAAAACGCGCTGCCGTCATGGAACGTGACGCCGTGGCGCAGCGCGAACACCCATTTCTTCTGGTCGGCGGAATCCACTTTCCATTCGGTGGCGAGCCCTGGGATGAGCTTTCCCGGCCGGTCGGCCACGTTCATCTCCCACGCCACCAGCGGATCGTAGATGGTATGGCCGGTGAACTGATAGGCGCCGGCGCCGCGGTCGGGCTGCCCGCTGGTCAAAGGTATGTCGGCAAGCGAGATGCCGTACCGTATGACCGACTCGGCGTGGGCGCAGGCAACCCACATGAGAACGAGTGGCGTGAGCAGAAGTCGATGCATTGCCCGCTCCGATTCGGAAAGTGGCTGGAAGTTCACGCTGGAGGTAGCAAGGTTGGTGCCATCCCTCCCTTTTTCCGTGCCTGCCTTCGATCGCCTGAATGTCGCTGCGGGGCGCGCAATTCTTAGGCAATTGCCGTACTATTGATCGAAACGGTTTCGGGCGGAACCGATCGGGCGATGTTTGAGCTCCCACCACCTGCCCGCAGGCCAGCAAGAACGGGACGCGGCGCCGGTCAGCGGCGCCGCGGACGGCTCGCACCACGCCGACAACGCTTGCGCCTGTCCTGCGGGCGGGGCTACCCCTCCGGGGCGAGAGCCGCAGCAGGGATGAGCCGCCTGCAGCCGGCCGATTGGCGAGAGGGAGACCTGGATGATGGACGCGCCGGCAGCAAACGCCCTTGCGATCGACGCCCCGACGCTCAAGGCCTCGCTGTCCGACGGCCGCGAGATCGCGCTGTTCGACGTGCGCGAGTACGGCCAGTACGGAATGGCCCACCTGTTCTTCGCGGTCCCGCTGCCATACAGCCGTTTTGAGATCGCACTGCCGTCGCTCGCGCCCAACCTGAACGTCCGGACCGTGTTGTACGACGACGGCGACGGGGTCGCGGAACGCGCCGCCGCCCGCGCCGCCGCGCTCGGCTATCGCGACGTCCGCGTGCTCGCCGGCGGTGCGAAGGCGTGGGCGGATGCGGCTTACACGCTCTATGCCGGCGTGAACGTTCCCAGCAAGGTGTTCGGCGAGATCGTCGAGCATCGGCGGCACACGCCACGTATTTCGGCGCACGATCTGGCCGCCATGCAAGCCGCCAATGAAAATTTCGTCATCGTCGATGGCCGGCCGTTTTCCGAATATCGCAAGATGAGCATTCCCGGCGGCATCTGCTGCCCGAATGGCGAGCTCGTGCTGCGGATCCGCGATATCGCGCCGGACCCGTCGACCAAGATCGTGGTCAACTGCGCGGGGCGGACCCGTTCGATCATCGGCGCCCAGACCCTGATCGATTTCGGCATCCCCAATCCGGTGGTCGCGCTGGAAAACGGCACGCAGGGATGGTTTCTTGCGGGACTTTCGCTCGACCACGATGCCGACCGCCGCCACGCCGACAGCGTCGCCCGCGCCGATATCGAAGTGCTGCGAGCGCAGGCGCAGCGCTTTGCCGCGTCCTGCGGCGCGCCGTTCGTCGCGCCGCAGGCGGCTCACGGCTGGCTCGGCGACGACGCGCGTACGACCTACCTGTTCGACGTCCGCACGGCCGAGGAGTTCGCCGCCGACGGACTCGCGGGCTTCGTCCATGCGCCGGGGGGGCAGCTCGTGCAGGCGACGGACCAATGGGTCGGCGTCAAGGGCGCGCGGATCGTGGTCTGTGACCGCGAGCAGGTGCGGGCGCCCGTCATTGCGGGCTGGTTGCGCCAGCTCGGCCACGAGGCCTACGTGCTCGACGATGCGGCGGCGGCAGCGGCGTTCGACTGGCGCCGGTCAGAGCCCACCCTGCGAGGGCCGGTGCTGCGGCCGGTCTCCGTCGAGGAGACCGCGGCCGGCTTGCGCGGCGGCGCGGTCGCCGTGCTCGATCTGCGACCTGGAATGACCTACCGCAGGGAACATGCGACGGGTGCGATCTGGGCGATCCGGCCGCGGCTGGCGACGGGTGCGGCCGCGAAGACGATCGTGCTCGTGGCCGACGACCCGGCGATCGCCGCGCTTGCGGCGATCGACCTCGCCGCGGCCGGAGCGCGCGACGTCGCTGTGATGTCGGGCGGACACCCGGCTTGGTGCGCCGCCGGGTTGCCGGTCGAGGCTTCGCCCGACCGACCCTCCGACGCCGACTGCATCGACTTCCTGTTCTTCACCCACCAGCGTCACGAGGGCAATGTCGAGGCGGCGCGGCAATATCTCGCCTGGGAGACCGGCCTCCTCGCGCAGCTCGACGCCCAGGAGCGTGGCGTCTTCCGCATCGCCGGAGTGTAACCTGCGGCTCGCAGCGGCCGCGCCGGGGCCTGCGTCATTTCGTGCGGACGAGTTCGAAGCGGACGTTGCTCTCGAACTGGTTGGTGGTCTCCTTGCCGGAATGGGGATCGTACTGGCTCTGGCCCGGCTTGCGCAGGTGGCGCGTCACCAACAGGCCGCGGGTGGCGTCGTCGATCTGCTTTTCGCAGCGCTGCTTGATGAAGATGCCGGCGACCGGCGTTTCGCCATCGGTCGCAGGCTGGTCCTCGCATTGCCAGCCGTCGCGGCCGAAACGGGCGTCGAGGAAGTTGCGCAGCAGGTACGCTTCGTCGCGGTCGCCGGTGGGATCGCGCGGGTCGGTGACGATGCGGATGCCGCGCACGATGCCGCCGTCATCGATCAGCGCCGATACGGTGATCGGAAAACCGTAGGTCTTGGTGCCGACATACTGTTCCATCTGCGGGGCGAGATTGTTGGCCTTGGCCCAGTATTCGAGTTCGTCGTCATAGCGAAAATAGATCTCGTGGAGCCCGCCGGGCTCGGCGCGGCAGCGGCGGAAATCCTTCCATCCCGACAGCGGCAGGCCGGGCGGTCCGCCATTGGTGCCGCAGGCATAGTCGATGAAGTCGTCGGACTGGGCGTCGATGCCGGCGCCGAGCTTGAGGTCCCAGACCTCGTGGCGGGTCGGCCGCTCGTCGGCAGCATGGACCGAACCGGTGCAGGCTGCGGCGAGCGCCGCAACGATCAACCGGCAGGCGAGGGAATTGCGCCGCATGGACTGACCCAACTGGACTCTGCCAAAATTTGACTTGCCGTGGACTCAAACTGAAGTTTCGGCCGATCGCGCTTCACCCCGGGTGTATCCATCGCTGCTTTGGCGGTCGGGGCGAAGATATGATAGGCAACTGCTGTCCGGGCGATATTCGGCGAGCCTGGGCAATTGCGCAACAGGCCTGCCATGCTTCGAATCCATCTGCTTGCCGCGGCGCTGGGTCTTACCTTGCTGATGCCGGCGGCGTGGGCGGCGGGCGAAGCGGAGTTCCTCGCCGGACAGACCAAAGCCTGCCCGAACTGCGCGCTCGAGAAAGTATCGCTCAAGCGGCGCGACCTCGGCGGCGCCGACCTCGCCGGAGCGAAGCTCGCCGGAGCGGTGCTGCATCGCTGCCGCCTGATCGGCGCGAATTTCACCGGCGCCGACCTTACCGGAACCAATCTCAATAAGACCGACCTCAAGAACGCGGCGCTCACCGGCGTCAAGGGTGCCGGCGCCATGTTCTACGAGTCCGACCTCAGTGTCGCCAACCTTGCCGGGGCCGACCTCAACGAGGCCAAGATGGGCAAGGCGAGACTGGTGCGCACCAATCTCGACAAGGCCAAGCTCGCGGAGGCGATCCTCACCGGGGCGCGCCTCGACAACGCCTCGCTGCGCGGGGCGGAGCTGCCGCGCGCCAACCTCGTCGGGGCGTCGCTGCGCGGCACCAACCTGGAAGGCGCGAACCTCGAGGACTCCGGGCTCGTCGACGCCGTGCTGCGCGAAGCCAACCTCAAGGGCGCCAACCTCTCGGGGGCCGACCTGTTTGGCGCCGACCTCACCGGCGCCAATCTGGCCGGCGCCGACCTTTCGGAATCCCGGCTGTCACGCGCCATCCTGACCGGCGCCAATCTCGAAGGCGTCAACCTCAAGGGCGCCCTGATGCCGGATGGCACGACGCACGAGTGAGGCGCAGTCTTTACTTCGCGGCTCTCATCGCCCCGGGGATCACGACTTGCGATAGCTCGGGTCCATGATCTCGAAGCGAGTCCAGCTCTCGAACTGGCCTGACGTCGCCTCTCCGGTCGCAGCATCGACCTCGCTCTGGCCGGGCTTGCGCAGGAAGTGGGTCTCGACCATGAGGGTCTTGCCCGGCATCGCCTTGTCGCAGCGCTGCTTGATGAAGACGCCGCCGCCCACCGGGGTCTCCCCCGGCGCGGGCGGAAAGTCGGTGCAGTTCCACCCGTCCGGCTCGTAGCGGTTGATGATGGCGAGCCGCAGCATGTGCGCCATCCGCCGCTCCATCGCCGACCCGCGGGGATCGCTGATCATGCGGATGCCGCGCACCACGCCGTCGTTGTCGAACAGCACCGAGAGGATCACGGGATGTCCCGCCACCCGGGTGCCGACCCGACCCTGGGCGTACATCGGATCGTCGATGGCACGGGCGACGTAATCCTGCTGGTCGTCGAACGGCGCGTAGACCTCGTAAAGCCCATTCGCCTCGGGCCTGCATTTGCGGAAGCCGGTCCAGCCATCGATGGCCTGGCGCGGCGGCCCGCCATTGCTGCCGCAGGCGAGGTCTCCGAACGTGTCGGTCGGCATTTCCGCGGCCTTGAGGCCGAGCTTGAGGCCGTGGATCTCGCCCGGGTCGGGCTGCGGTGCGTTCTCCGCGGCGCGCGCGGCAGCCACCGTGCAAAGCGCGGCCAGTGCCGCGGCGGCCAGAGCGGTGCGCAGGGGCGAGGTCATCATTTCTTCATCGGCTCGCATTGTTTGGTGTCGGAGCCCCAGAAGTCGATGCAATCCTGATAGGTGGCGGGGCCTTTTCCGACGTCCCTGGCGAACAGGTATTTCACCACGGCATCCACCTCGCGGTTGGAGAGGAAGTCGTTGCCGGCCGGCGGCATGTCGTTGCCCATCTGCTCGCGCGCGTAACCGTAGCAGCGCTTGTCGGTGTAGGCGAAGCGGTCATGGTAGGGCATGCCGGTGCCGGGACGGCCGCATTTGACCACCTCGGTCATCTGCTCGGGCGTGAGCTGGGTCGCGCGCAGCGACAGGGCATTGCCGCCATAGCCCTGGTCGCCGGAGGCGTCCCATTTGTGGCAATACTGGCAGACCGCCTTGCTCTTGAAGATCTCCTTGCCGAATTCGATGAACCGCGCCTCCTCCGCCGTCATCGGAACCTTGGGGTCCTGGGCGCGTGCCGGCAGCGAAGGCGACACGCAGAAGAACGCGAGAGCGAGCAATGCGGACTGGAGCAGGGGAAGGCGGGATTTCATCATCATTTCCAAGAGTACGTGACGCGAGTTGAACGAGGAGGTCGGCCTGACCGGACAAACCGGCTTGCCAAGCTCCGGTGAGAGTGACCCGACCGCTGTATCATACGCGCGGGCCGTGCGTCCCTTTCGTAACGTCAGGGCGGTCCGGCGGCTCGTGCCGGGAGGATCCCGGGACGTCCGTTTCGGCGCCCTACAAGAGGCCGGAACGATCAGTTCGAACTGGGTGAGGAGAGGGCCGCGCCGCCGCCGTGCGGCGCGGCCCTGCCAAGTCAGCCTAGAGGGCGAACACGTACAGCATCGACGCTGTCGGCATGTTCTTGATCTCCGGCGCCAGCCCGTAGATGTTGGCGTTCTGGCGGGAGCCCGCGAGCACCGCGACATACTGCTTGCCGTTCACCGAATAGGTGATCGGCGGCGCGTTGATGCCGGTGCCGACGTTGAAGCTCCAGAGCTGCTTGAGGGTCTTCGCGTCGTAGGCTCCGAAAGTGCCGTCGGCCTCGCCGAGGAACACTAGGTTTCCGGCGGTGGCGAGGGCGCCGCCGTAGTTCGGATAGTCCATCTTCAGCGCGGCCTTGGTCTCGCCGGTCACGGGGTCGATGGCCTTGAGGCTGCCGTAGAGCCGCGTGACCGTCTTGGCGCTGCCGCCGGTGAAGCGCTCGCGCGCCTTGGAGGGGCCGCCCTGGTCCTCCATGTCCTTCTGCTCGAGCGTCTCGATCGTGTTGCACCCTTCGATCGAGGGCACGAACAGCACCCGCAGCTCCGGATTGTAAGCGGACGGCTCCCAGTTCTTGCCGCCGACATTCGACGGGCAGGTCCGCGTCGAGGGAATTCCACGCATGCCGTGGGATCCCTGGCCGTACATCTGGATGTCGCTGTTGGGATCGTAGTTGAGCGGCTTGCCGGTCTTGGGGTCGAGGCCGGGCGCCCAGTTCAACTCGTCGACATACTGCTTGCCGGCCACGAACGAGCCGTTGGTGCGGTCGAGCGCATAGAAGAACCCGTTGCGCGCGGCGTGCACGACGAGCTTGCGGTCCTCGCCATTGACCTTGGCGTTGATGATGGGGTGCTCGGAAATCTCGTCGTAGTCATACGGATCCTGCGGGGTGTACTGGAACCCCCACTTGATCTTGCCGTCGTTCGGGCTGATGGCGAGCACGCTCGCGGCCCACTTGTTGTCGCCGGGGCGGTACTGGATGTCGTAGTCCGGGCCGGCATTGCCGATACCCTGATAGAACGTGTCGCTGTCCGGATCGTAGGTTGCGGTTTCCCAGATCGAGCCGCCGCCGTGCTTCCAGCGGTCCTTGCCGTCCTTCCAGGTTTCGTTGCCGGGCTCGCCGGTGCCGGGGATCGTATAGGTCCGCCACGCCTGCTTGCCGGTGTTGAGGTCGGTCGCCTCAATGTAGCCGCGGATGCCGAACTCGCCGCCGGCCGCGCCGACGATGGCGAGGTCGCGCACGATCAGCGGGGCGATGGTCAGCGTCTCGCCGAGCGCCGGATCGGCGATCTTGCGTTCCCACACCACCTCGCCGGTCGCCTTGTTGATGGCGAACATCCGGCCGTCGAGGGCGATCGAGATCACCTTGTCCTTCCACAGCGCGACGCCGCGGTTGTTGACGCCGCAGCAGGCGACGTCGCCGGCCCAGGCGCGGTCGGTACCGGGATCCATCTTCCACTTGATGGTGCCCTTCTTACCCGCGGTGACGTCGATGGCGTAGACCGAGCCCCACCCGTCCGGCACGTACATGATGCCGTCTTCGACGAGCGGCGTGGCCTCGAGGGCGCCCGACGCGTAGCGTCCGCCGCTCTGGAAGCCGCCCAGCGCCACCGTGAACGCCGGCTTCATGTTCTTGACGGTGTCGGCGTTGATCTCCTTGAGCGCGGAGAAGCGGTGACCCTGGTAGTTGCCGTGATGCAGGATCCAGTTCTGCGGCTCGCGCTGCGGGTTGAGCGCGCGCTCGGTCGTCATGTCGGCGGCACCGGCCGGCGTCAGGGCCGTTGCGAGCAATAGCGTAGCTGCGCACGCGCCCACGAGGGATTTGGTCATCATCAAGCGTCTCCTGCGTCCGCCGGCCCAATCAGCCGGCCTGGTGATATCCATGATCGCGCCGCGCACGAAATTCGCGCGACGAAGGCGCCGTCATGGAATTGGACGGCGCTTCGAGTTCTGAGACGACGGAGCATGATCTCGTTGGAAAAGTCGGCGACTTTTCGTCGTCATGCTCTACAGGCTGAACACGAACAGCATCGACGCCGTCGTGGTGTTTCGAAGCTCGGGCAGGTTCTGCAGGACGTTTGCAGGCTGGCGGGCGCCAACCAGCACGGCGACATACTGCTTGCCGTTGACCGAATAGGTGATCGGCGGCGCGTTGATGCCGGTGCCGACGTTGAAGCTCCACACCTCCTGCAGGGTCTTCGCGTCATAGGCCGAGAACGTGCCGTCGAGGTGGCCGAGGAACACGAGGTTGCCGGCGGTCGTGAGTGCGCCGGAATAGTTCGGATAGGTGAGCTTGGTGACCGCCTTGGTTTCTCCGGTCACGGGGTCGATGGCTTTCAGGCTGCCGTAGAGCCGTTCCGGCCACTCGGCGCCGCCGCCGGTGAAGCGCTCGCGGAATTTCGCCGCGCCGCCCTGGTCCTCCATGTCCCTCTGCTCGACCGTCTTGATGGCGGCACAGCCCTCGATGCTGGGAACGTAGAGCAGGCCGGTCTGCGGATTATAGGCGGACGGCTCCCAGTTCTTGCCACCCTGAATTGACGGGCACAGCCGAGCGCTCACCGGCTTTGCCCGGGTGCCGTGGCTGTTCTCGTTGTAATACTGGACGTTGCCGGCCGGATCATAGTTGAGCGGTCTGCCGGTCTTGGGGTCGAGGCCGGGCGTCCAGTTCAACTCGTCGACATACTGTTTGCCGGCGACGAACGAGCCGTTGATCCGGTCGAGCGTGTAGAAGAAGCCGTTGCGCGCGGCATGTACCACGAGCTTGCGATCCTCGCCATTCACCTTGGCGTTGATGATGGGATGCTCGGAGATCTCGTCGTAATCGTAGGGGTCGTTGGGGGTGTACTGGTAGCCCCACTTGATCTTGCCGTCGGCGGCGGAGATGGCGAGCACGCTCGCTGCCCACTTGTTGTCGCCGGGGCGGTACTGGGCGTCCCAATCGGGTCCGGCATTGCCGATGCCCTGGTAGAACGTGTCGGTGTCCGGATCGTAGGTCGCGGTTTCCCAGATCGACGCGCCGCCGTGCTTCCAGCGGTCTTTGCCGTCCTTCCAGGTCTCGTTGCCGGGCTCGCCAGCTCCCGGGATCGTATAGGTGCGCCACGCCGCCTTGCCGGTGTTGAGGTCGGTCGCCTCGATGAAGCCGCGGATGCCGAATTCACCGCCGGCGGTGCCGACGATGGCGAGGTCGCGGACGATCAGCGGGGCGATGGTCAGCGTCTCGCCGAGTGCCGGATCGGCGATCTTGCGTTCCCACACCACTTCGCCGGTCGTCTTGTTGATCGCGAACATCCGGCCATCGAGCGAAATGGAGACGATCTTGTCTTTCCACAGCGCGACGCCGCGGTTGTTGACGCCGCAGCAGGCGACGTCGCCGGCCCAGGCCCGATCGGTGCCGGGGTCCATCTTCCACTTGATGGAGCCTTTCTTGCCCGCAGAGAGGTCGATCGCATAGACCGAGCCCCAGCCGTCCGGCACGTACATGATGCCGTCCTCGACGAGGGGGGTCGCCTCGAGGTTGCCGAAGGCGTAGCGGCCGCCGCTCTGGAACCCGCTGAGCGCCACCGTGAAGACCGGCTTGAGGTTCTTGACGGTGTCGGTGGTGATCTCGTTGAGCGCGGAAAAGCGGTGCCCCTGGTAGTTGCCGTGATGGAGAATCCAGTTCTGCGGCTCGCGCTGCGGATTGAGGGCGCGCTCGGTCGTCATGTCGGCGGCATGCGCGGGCGTCAGCATGGTGGCGACGAGCAGTGAACCGATGAAGGTGCCGGCAAGAGACTTAGATCTCATGACACTTTCCTCCCTGTAGGCCGGCGCTGTTTGGCCGGCCGGTTCTTGTTGTTTGTTTTCTTGTTTGTTTTCGAGTGTCGTCGCTTGGTTGCCGCCGGCGCAAGCGCGCCGGCGGGTCTTTCGCAATCGGTTACAGGCTGAACACGAACAGCATCGATGCCGTCGACGTGTTCTTGAGCTCCGGCGACAGCGGAACGATGTTGGGGGCCTGGCGCGAGCCCACCAGCACGGCGATGTACTGCTTGCCGTTGACCGAATAGGTGATCGGCGGCGCATTGATGCCGGTGCCGACGTTGAAGCTCCACACCTCCTTGAGCGTCTTGGCGTCGTGCGCGGAGAACGTGCCGTCCGGCAGGCCGGTGAAGACCAGGTTGCCGCCGGTCGCCAGCGCGCCCCCGACATTGGGATACTCGAGCTTCAGCGACGCCTTGATCTCGCCGGTGGCGGGATCGACGGCCTTCAGGCTGCCGTACAGACGATCCGGGGTCTTGGGGCCGCCGCCGGTGAAGCGCTCGCGCACCTTCACCGTGCCGCCCTGGTCCTGCATGTCCTTCTGCTCGACGGTCTCGATGAAGTTGCAGCCTTCGATCGAGGGGATGTAGAGCAGGCCGAGCTCGGGATTGTAGGCGGTCGGCTCCCAGTTCTTGCCGCCGAAGTGGGACGGACACAGCTTGTTGCCCTTCGGCTGGGCGCGCGTGCCGTGGCTGCCGACGTTGTAGATCTGGACGTCCTTGTTGGGATCGTAATTGACGGGGCGGCCGGTCTTGGGGTCGAGGCCCGGCGTCCAGTTCAACTCGTCGACATACTGCTTGCCGGCGACGAACGATCCGTTGGCGCGGTCGAGCGCATAGAAAAAGCCGTTGCGCGCGGCATGCACGATCAGCTTACGGTCCTCGCCGTTGACCTTGGCGTTGATGATCGGATGCTCGGAAATCTCGTCGAAGTCGTAGGGATCGTTCGGGGTGTACTGGAATCCCCACTTGATCTTGCCGTCGTTCGGGCTGATGGCGAGCACGCTCGCGGCCCACTTGTTGTCGCCGGGGCGGTACTCGGCGTCCCAGTCGGGACCGGCATTGCCGACGCCCTGATAGAACGTGTCGCTCTCGGGATCGTAGGTGGCGGTTTCCCAGATCGAGCCGCCGCCGTGCTTCCAGCGGTCCTTGCCGTCCTTCCAGGTCTCGTTGCCGGGCTCGCCGGCACCCGGAATGGTGTAGGTGCGCCACAGCGCCTTGCCGGTGTTGAGGTCGGTCGCCTCGATGAAGCCGCGGATGCCGAATTCGCCGCCGGCAATGCCGACGATCGCCATGTCGCGGATCACCAGCGGCGCGATCGTGAGAACCTCGGCGAGCGCGGGGTCGGCGATCTTGCGCTCCCACACCACTTCGCCGGTGGCCTTGTTGATCGCGAACATCCGGCCATCGAGCGAAATCGAGATGACCTTATCCTTCCACAGCGCGACGCCGCGATTGTTGACGCCGCAGCAGGTGACGTCGCCGGCCCAGGCGCGGTCGGTGCCGGGGTCCATCTTCCATTTGATGTTGCCCTTCTTGCCGCTGGTGAGATCGATCGCGTAGACCGAACCCCAGCCGTCGGGCACGTACATGATGCCGTCTTCGACCAGCGGGGTCGCCTCGAGATTGCCGTGCGCATAGCGGCCGCCGCTCTGGAACCCGCTCAATGCCACCGTGAACGCCGGCTTCAGGTTTTTCACGGTGTCGGTGTTGATCTCCTTCAGCGAGGAGAAACGGTGGCCCTGATAGTTGCCGTGATGCAGGATCCAGTTCTGCGGCTCGCGCTGCGGGTTGAGCTCGCGCTCGGTCGTCATGTCGGCAGCGCGCAGCGGCGTCAGCGCGGTCGCCATCAGCAACGCGCCCGCAAAGGCACCGGCGATGGAAGTCGTCCTCATGGCATCTCTCCCTTTGGCGCCGGATGATGGTCCCGGCGCGGAAAACTGTGATGCGTGAAGTCTCTGCCGGACCGGCAAATCATCACGTTTTGCGGCACCCTAGGCGGGGGCCTTGGAGGGGTCAATACGACCGACATGTCGGCCGCGCGTGCGGCCATGCGTTTGATCGACACAGGTGACGCCACAGGTCATCGACACAGGCGATCGAAACAGGTGATCGACACCCAAGCCGCGCCGCGAGCACCGCAGTGGGCGGCCGGTGGGCATACTCGTCCGCGCGCCGGCGCCGTGAGGCCCGGCCACGGCCGGCTATTTCTGGCAGGACGTAAGGTCCTTCTCCTCGATCGAAAAGATTTCTCCTGGCTCCACCTTGATGTTGCGGACGAGGCAGACCCGGCCCGTGGTGTCTTTCAGGGTCGCATCGTAAAGCCCGGGCGCAGTGGCGGTGATGCGCAGCCGCTCATCGGAATCGACGGTGCCGTCCTTGTCGTTCTTGCACTGGTTATCGCCCCAATTGGTGGTTCCAGCGGGCGCGAGGCGAAAATCCGAGATCGTGTGCGGCGTCAGATTCCAGAATCGGATCGGCCGGTCGGCGGCAAGCGCGCTCGAAACCAAAGCGATCAGCGCCAGCGGAGCTGCGACGAGCGTCTTCATTTCCTCTCCCTCGTTTCCGGCAATATTAGACGTCTCGCCGGCCCGGCGAAAGCGGTCAAATTTGCCCGCTGGAGCTTTCAATTCTGCCGGCACCAGACCATCGGTGCAGCGCCCGACGGCACGCCGCCGGGTCGGAAAACGGCGCCGCTCAACTTGACAGCGGGCGCGCCACCGGCACTATCAAGTATCGCCCTCTCAAAAAGATGAGCCCAATGGCCGTAACTGCAGCCCCAAGCGACTTCCGAGCCGACATTCGTCTGGCGACCGATCAGTTGCCGCTGCTGCGTTGGATGATTTTCACCGGAGTTTGCCTGTTCGGCTTCGTCCTGGCCTGGCATTACGGCCTCATTCGGATGATGCTCAACGGCGACAAGACCTACATCTCGGTGATCATCATCGTCCTCTACATCGCCGCTTCGCTGCACTGCATGATGCGCACCATCGTGATCTCCCGGGAACTCGACAAGGCGAACCGTGTCTCCGCGCTGGTGAGCGGCGGAACGCACCGTCTCACCGTGGACGGCGAAGACGTGTTGACCGGGGAGGGGGTGAGGCTCCCGCGGTGCGAGGTCACCACTCACATCCGCAATCTTCTTCTCAAGGCCAGGCTGCAGGGCGACGAGCACCGCCTCGACCAGACCTTGCTGCTGCGCGGTCTCGCCGACGCCTTGCGTGGCCCCAACCAGCTCGGAGCCTATGCCGGCGACTCGCTGATCAAGCTCGGGCTGCTCGGCACCATCATCGGGTTCATCATGATGCTGGCCCCGATCGCCGGCCTCGACGCCTCGGATCACGCTTCGGTCAAGAGCTCGATGGGTCTGATGAGCGACGGCATGGCGGTGGCGATGTACACCACCCTGACCGGCCTGATCGGTTCGATCCTGGTGCAGACCCAGTACTACATGCTCGACAAGGCGACCGCACGGCTGTTCGGCCTTGCTACCAACCTGACCGAGGTCTTTGTGGTTTCCGTGCTCGAGCGAGGCCCGGATGGAAACGTTCGGTAACTACCCTGCCGACAGGCCGTTCGATCCCTTCAGCGTCATGCTGTTCAAGGCGCTGCAGGTGGTTGCGTTTCTGTTTTTCATCGCACTGCTGGCCATGAATCCGGAGACCAAGCAGGGCAAGATCGACACCAAGGCGGAGTACATCATCACGCTGACCTGGCCGGACAGCCATCCCGACGACATGGACCTCTATGCCGAGGATCCGCTCGGCAACATCGTGTGGTATCACGAGCGCGAAGCCGGCTTCATGGTGCTCGACCGCGACGACCGCGGCGGCCTCAACAATTCGATCACGGTGAACGGCCGCAAGGTGGCAAATCCGATCCGCCAGGAGACCATCAGCATCCGCGGCATCATCGCCGGCGAATACACCGTCAACGTGAACTACTACCTCGCCACCCAGGCCGCGCCGGTGCCGGTGACGGTGAAGATCGAGAAGGTCAATCCCCATGTCGAGGTTGTGTCCTACGACACCGTGATGCTCGACCACATGGGCCAGGAAAAGACCGCGGCGCGGTTCAAGATCGCCGCGAACGGCGACATTCTCGACGTGAGCCACCGCGACAAATCTCTCATTCAATTGACCCGCAGCGTCCGCCGTTCGACGTCGGCCAAGTGACGAGCGCGGCATGACGCGAAAGCAGGGGTGATGACCGGGATCGTCCTCGCAATATCGATCGCCTATGCGGTTATCGGGGTCTTGCTGCTCAGCATGGGCCTGACGTCGCGGTTCGCGTGGTGGATCAAGGCCACGGCCATCGTGGTGACCTGCGGGTTTTTCATCGAGGTGTTCTTCGCCACCAACAGCCTGCTCGGCTGGCCCGGGACCGGACATCTGCCGCCGCGGTTCCAGTTGCTGTGGACGCGCGTGGTGGAGCCCGACCCCAAGATCCACGACCCCGGTGCCATCTATCTGTGGGTCGAGGAGCTCGACGAGAACAACGTGCCGAGCGGCACCCCGCGCTCCTATCGCATCCGCTACACGCCGCCGCTTGCCGACCGCTCCCTCAAGGCCCGCGACGAAATCATGGCCGGCAACCCGCAAGAGGGTACTGCCAACGACATGGAAGGCGAAGAGTCCAAGGCCACCGAGCAGCATGCCGAGCAGCAGCTCAGCGGCTCGAACCGGAACGACATCGGCACCGGCAACATCGACCTCGATATGCTGGTCAAACAGGCCCAGCAGGTCGAGTTCAGGCCTCTCTCGGGCCCGGTGCTGCCGGCGAAGTAGTCGCCCCACCGCCACCGCCACCGCCTCCGGCCGGAGGTTCTGACCGACCGGAGCGTCTTCGCGTCAGGCTCACCTCGCCGTCAGGGCCCGCTCCGGCGGGGTTTCCGTCATGGCCAGGAAGGCCTGCTCGACGGTGGCGGCGCCGGTATTCGCCAGCAGGGCGGCGGGCGTCGTATCGCTCAGCACCTTTCCCTTGTGCATGACGATGACCCGGTCGGCATCCGTGACCTCGTCGCACAGATGGGTGGCCCACAGCACCGCGACGGCGCGCTCGCTGCGCAACGCCAGCAGGAAGCGCAGCAACTCGGTGCGGCTCGCGGGATCGAGCCCGACCGTCGCCTCGTCCATCAGCAGCACGCGCGGCTCGTGCAGCAGGGCGCGAGCGAGCTCGACCCGGCGGCGGTTGCCGCCGCTGAGCGTGGTGGCCTTGTCATGGGCGCGATCGGCGAGGCCGAGGCGCACGAGTTCCTTCTGGATCCGGTCGCGGGCGACGGCGCGGGGAATGCCGTGCAGGCCGGCATGGAACATCAGATTGGAGGTGACGGACAGCTCGAGGTCGAGGGTCGGCTGCTGGAACACGATCCCGAGCCGCGCCAGCGCCGGCACAGGCTTGCGCGTCATGTCGTGGCCCATCACCTCGATGCGCCCGGAATCCGGAACGAACAGGCCGGAGAGAAGCTGGAACAGCGTCGACTTGCCGGCCCCGTTCGGGCCGAGCAGCGCGATGAATTCGCCGGGCTGCGCGGCGAAGCTGACGCCGTTGACCGCGCGAACTTTTCCGTAGGTTTTGACCACGTTGTCGAGCAGCAGGGCAGGTGTGCCGTGGGTCGCCTGCGTGGTGCCTGCGAGCGCGGCGCTTGCAGGCGTCGGATCGCCAGCTGTCGGATCGGCAGGTGTCGGGTCGGCACCTGTCGGATTGGCCGGACTGGAGCCGACAGGTGTGGGGTTGCCCAGGCGCGAGCGTTCGTCCATCAGCAATTCATCCTCCCGCGCGGGGCGTTGCGCAGGTTGACGCAGCCCACCGGCTCACGCCTTGCCCCGGCACTTCGATAAGTCGTACGCTGGCGACAACCATCTCGGCAAGCGCAAGTAAAAGAGAACCCTTTCGTGCCCCGTCCCCTGCCGGCTTTCAGCCTTCTCGCCGCGGTCCTGGCCGCTTCATGCTGCTCCGCGTTTGCCAAGGACACGGGGCTCGTCTTCGTCAGCAATGAGAAGACCAACAACATCATCATCATCGATCCCAAGACCTACAAGGTCGTGAAGGATCTCCGCACCTCGCGGCGGCCGCGCGACATGCATTTCAGCGCCGATCACACCAAGCTCTACGTCGCCTGCGGCGATGACGACGTCATCGACATCATCGATGTGGCGAAGCTCGAGGTGGTGGGCAAGCTCACCACCGGATCGAGCCCGGAGACTTTCGGCATCGATGAAAAGCGCCGCCGCATCTACGTTTCCAACGAAGAAGGCTCCTCGCTGTCGGTCATCGACATGGACCAGAACATCATCATCCATGAGGTGCCCACCGGCGCCGAGCCCGAAGGCGTGTTCGTCGGCGAGGACGGGCAGTTCGTCTACGTCACCTCCGAGGTCGGCGACCTCGTCCATCTCGTCGACGCCGAGAGCGGCAACGTGGTTCAGGACGTGGTGGTCGGCACCCGCCCGCGCCGGTTCGCCGCGACCCCCGACGGCAAGGAGCTGTGGGTTTCGGCCGAGCTGTCCGGCGAGGTCTACATCATCGATCGCAAGAGCTTCACCGTCCAAGGCAAGATCGGGTTCCTGCCGCCCGGCATGCGCAAGACCGACGTGACGCCGGTCGACCTGCGGATCACCAAGGACGGCAAAACGGCCTACGTCACGCTCGGACATGCCGCCCATGTGGCGGTGGTGGATGTTCCAACCCGAAAGGTCCAGGGCTACATCCTCGTCGGCAAGCGCTCATGGGGGCTCGGCATGTCGCGCGACGAGAAGACGCTTTACGTCGCCAACGGCTTCGGCGACGACGTGACCGTGATAGATCTCGCGACCCGCAAGGCCGTCATCTCAATTCCGGTTGGCCGTATTCCCTGGGGCGTGGTGATCGATGACTGAGCGTGCGGGTTTGCCGTCCGGCGCAACTCTCCTTTCTCTCGCGCAAGCGCGGGGAGGGAGAGATGGATCGATGGATAGAGCCCCATACGATCGAGGGCTACTCAAACGGGCCCTGGTAGGGTGGGCAAAGACGCTCTTCGCGCCGTGCCCACGTCGCACGTTCCACGTGGGCACGGCGCTCCGCGCCTTTGCCCACCCTACGAGCCTCATCGCGCTGCTGCTTGCGTCGGCTTTGACGTCGTCCGCGCCGGCGCAACCGGCTTCGCCGCCCGCCGCGCCGGTGCAGCCTGCGCCGGCCCAGGCCCAGCCGCGGCAGCGCATCACCATCGGCTATGTCGATATCGAGGGGGATCCGCGCTACGAGCCGGTGCGCGCCTATGAGCGGCTGATCCTCAAGACGCGCGGTCATCCGTATCCGGGCGCCGAGATCGGCATCGACGAAGCGCAAGCGCTGGTGCGCGTGCTCAACACCGAGTTCGCGCTCGAGCGCATCACCGTGAAGGCGCCCGACCAGGTCGCCGCGGCGGTGACCGGCGCGATGGAGCGCGGGATCAAGTTTTTCCTCATCGACGCGCCGGCCGAGGCTTTCAAGCCGCTGGCGGCGGCGGTGAAGGGCCGCGATGCGCTGCTGTTCAACGTGTCGGCCCCGGACGATTGGCTGCGCCGCGACCTCTGCTCGCGCGAGATGATCCACACCATCCCGAGCCTCGCCATGAGCATGGACGGCCTGGTGCAGTACCTGATGTCGCACAAGTGGAAAGACATGCTGGTGTTCGAGGGGCCGTTGCCGGTCGACAGCCAGCGTACCGACGCGTTCGCGCGCTCGGTGCAGAAGTTCGGCGGCCGCATCGTCGCCCGCCAGCATTTCAAGCCGGGGACCGATCCGCGCGACCGCGAGCAGAACAATCCCGCGCTGTTGAGCGCCGGCAACCGCGACTACGACGTGGTGTTCGTGGCCGACGACGCCTTCGACTTCGCGCGGACGGTGCCCTACCACACCGTGCGACCGCGGCCGGTGGTCGGCAGCATCGACCTGGAGCCGGTCGCCTGGCATTGGACCTGGGAGCACAACGGAGCGCCGCAGGTGAACTCCCGGTTCGAAAAGAAGTCCGGCGGACGCCGCATGGACAGCCCGGATTTCGCCGCCTGGATCGCGGTGAAGATGATCGTGCAGTCGGCGCTGCGGACCCGCTCGGCCGATTTCGCCAAGCAGCGCGACTTCATCCTCGGCGACAGCGGCTTCGACGGCGACAAAGGCCTCCCCGTCGGGGTGCGGCCGTGGGATCACCAATTGCGCCAGGCGGTGCTGCTCGCCGCGCCCTATACGGTGGTGGCGAGCGCTCCGATGGAGGGCTTCCTCCACCGCATCAACGACCTCGACACGCTCGGTGACGACGAGCCGGAAACCCCTTGCCACTTGAACAAGTAAATCACCTCAACAAGCAAATCACCTCAACAAGCAAATCACCTCAACAAGCAAATCACCATGCAACTCGCCCACGCCGGCCGCGCGCTGACCGCCGTCACGATGCGCGAAATCACCAAGTTCACCCAGCAACGCGGCCGCCTGCTGTCGGCGCTGGTGCGGCCGCTGATGTGGCTCGCGGTGTTCGCGGCGGGCTTCTACAACGTGTTCGGCGTCTCGATCATCCCGCCCTACAAGACCTACATCACCTATCAGGTCTATATCGTGCCGGGATTGCTCGGCATCATCCTGCTGTTCCACGGCATGCAGTCCTCGCTCTCGATGGTCTACGACCGGGAGATGGGCGTGATGCGGCTGCTGCTCACGGCGCCGCTGCCGCGCTGGGTGCTGCTGGTGTGCAAGCTCCTGGCGGGGACGGTGCTCTCGGTCCTCACCTGCTACGTCTTTCTCGCCATCTGCATCCTGTTCGACGTGACGTTCGAGCCGATGGGCTGGCTCACCGTGCTGCCGGCGCTGATCATCTCCGGCATGATGCTCGGCTCGCTGTGGCTGTTACTTTCGGTGCACATCAAGCAGCTCGAGAACTTCGCGGGGGCGATGAACTTCGTCATGTTCCCGATGTTCTTCTTCTCCTCGGCGCTCTATCCGCTGTGGAAGCTGCGCGAGGGCGGCTCCGAGGTGCTTTATTACATCGCGCTCGCCAATCCGTTCACCCATGCCGTGGAGCTCATCCGCTACGCGCTCTATGGCGAGTTCGAGCCGGTGGCCGCCGCCGTCGTGGTGGTATCGACGATCATCTTCTTCGCGCTTGCAGTGCTGGGCTACAATCCGCAGCGCGGCATGATCCGCCGCGCCCCGCAGCCGGCGTGAGCCGGACGTAGTCGTCCGGTTTTGACGCCCATCCTCGATGCCGGAAACCTACACCGCGGTCTTGCCAAGCCGGCGGGCGATATCGGCGCGGATCGCGGCGCGCTCATCGGCCGAGTGGAGCCCGCGCGGGCGCGCGATGGGCAGTTCGGCGGCGACGTGGGTGGGGCTCGGCGACAGCAGGAACAGGCGGTCGGCGAGGCCGATCGCCTCGTCGAGATTGTGGGTGACGAGGAGCGTGGTGACGCGCCGGCCCGTCACCAGGGCGGCGAGCTCGTCGCGCAGACGTTCGGCCAGCGCGTCGTCGAGCGAAACGAACGGCTCGTCGAGGACGAGGAGATCCGGCTTCACCGCGAACGCGCGGGCGAGCGCCACCCGGCGCGCCTGGCCGAGCGACAATTCGCCGGGGAAGTGGTTGCGATGCTTGGCGAGGCCGAGCGCGGCGAACAACACGTCGAGGTCGCCATCGGTCGCTTCCGGCGCCCCGAGCCGGACATTCTGCTCGACGGTGCGCCAGGGTAATAGGCGCGGTTCCTGGAACACCATGCCGAGCCGGCCGTGCTCGGGAAGGCTGACGGTCCCCTCATAATCGCGGTCGAGCCCGGTGATGATGCGCAGCAGCGTGGTCTTGCCGCATCCGGACGGTCCCACCAGCGCGGCCACGGCGCCGACGGGCAGCGCGAATTTCAGCCCGCGCAGGACGTCAAGCCGCCCTCCCGACGCCGACCGGTAGGATTTGCTTTCGATCCGGACATCAAGCTGGGCGGGGCCGCCAGCGTGCGACATGTCGTTCAATCGGCTGTACCAGGAAAGTTTCGATCGCCAGCATGACGAGGACGAAGACGATAGCATAGGCGAGGATGCGGGTGACGTCGAACAGCTGGAACGCCGTCCCGATCTCGAAGCCGACGCCGTTGGGCCGCCCGAGGAGCTCGACGATCAGCACGATCTTCCACACCAGCGACAGCCCCGACCGCGCCGCGGCGGCGAGATAGGGGGCGAGCTGGGGAATGAGGACGTGACGCAGCCTCACCCACCTCCCCATGCGGAACACCTCCGCCATCTCGTCCAGCTGGCGGTCGAGGGCGCGGGCGCCCTCGCGCACCGTCACCGTGGCGTTGGGGAGCTTGTTGAGCACCACCGCCGCAATCCCCGCGGTTTCGGTGAGGCCCGCCCACACATAGGCGAGCACGATGATGACGAGGGCCGGCAGGTTGAGCAGCACCACCAGCCAGGGGTCCGCCAGCCGGTCGGTGAGGCGCGAGCGGCCCATCACCACGCCCAGCATGGTGCCGAGCAGCATGGCGATGGTGAAGGAAACGGCGACCCGCGCCAGCGTGACGCCGACCTCGAATCCGAGATCGCCCGACGTCGCCTCGTTCCAGATGGCGAGCGCCACCGCTTGTGGCCCCGGCAGCATGCGCGGGCCGGCGAACTCCGCCCCCACGAACCACGCCGCCAGCAAGACACCCAGCGAGACCAGTCGCGGAACGAAGCTCAATCGGCCTTCCCCGGATCGTAGAAAGTACCCTTGTCCATCTCGCGGGCGGCGCCGACGAGCTGGGTACCGCCGACCTCGGCGATCACGGCGTAAAGCGCGCGGGAGTCGCTCTCCTCGTCGGCCAACTTGCGGCGCGGTATGCCTTCGCTGTAGCGCTTGCGGTATATCTCCAGTGCCGCCTTGCCGGAGACGCCGATGCGGGGGGCGAGCCGCTGCCACTCGTCCGCCGAGGTGGCGAGGATGTTCTTGGCCTGGGCGGTGGTCTCGAAGAAGCGCTTGACCGCGGACTTGTTCTTGGCCGCCCAGTCGGCGTCGAAGGCATAGCCGAGCAACGCCACCGGGCCGCGGGCGCCGAGCTGCTTTTCGACGGTTTCCATGTCGATCGCGCGCTTGAAGCCCCTGCCTTCGAGATCGGCGCAGAAGTTCCAGAATGTCAGCGTCGCCTCGTTCTCGCCCTGCACGGCCTTCTCTGACAACAAGGGCGGGGCGCCGAATACGACCTTGGCCTGGTTCTTGATGTCGAAATTGCCGCGCCGCGCCAGCGCCTGCAGCATCAGCCAGCTCTTGTCGAGCGGGCCGCCGGCGATGGCGAGCTTTTTGCCCTTGAGGTCGGCGACCTCGGCGATCTCCGACGTCACCGGCGCCATCACCGCGCCGAGCGTCGAGGAATAAGGGTAATAGACGAGATTGGCGCCGAGCGCGCGCTCGCGCGACACCCACAGCCAGTCGGAGACGATCATGTCCGCCGATCCGCTGGCGAGCGCGATCCGGCCGGCCTCGGTCGAGGCGAGCTCCACCACCTGGATGTCGAGATCGGCCGCCTTGTCGAGGCCGTGGGCGCGAATGACGTCGAGCTCCCAGGCGAGGGTCCCGGTCTTCTGTGCGACGATGCGAATGCGGTCCGCGGCGGACGCCGAGGTCGCGATGCAGAGGCCGATGGCGACCGCGCCAAGAAGTCCCGTGTACAGGCTCGCGCGGAGCTCCTCCCACGCCGTGCGCCTCGATCGTCGCGCCCAGGCGTCTGCACCCCGCACCATTGATTTCCTCCGTCTCATTCGCGCGTGCTTAACTTCGGCGTGATAGGCGCTGGGGCACCGTCGCCGAGGCGGCGCAGCATACATGCTCGATCCGCCTTGGCTTCCGCAGTTTTTCCTTTTCGCGCTATTGTTTTTTCCTATGGCGCCGGAGCGGGCAACAGGAGACCAGCGATGCTTGTCGGCGTACCGAAGGAAACCAAGGACAGCGAATACCGGGTCGGTCTGGTGCCCTCGACGGTGCGCGAGCTCACCCTGCGCGGGCACCGGGTGCTGGTGCAGCGGGACGCCGGCGTCGGCGCCGGCATCCCCGACGAGACCTACGCCGCGGCAGGCGCGGAAATCGCGCCCGACGCCGAGCGGGTGTTCGCCGAAACCGAACTCGTGGTCAAGGTCAAGGAGCCCTCGGCGGCGGAATGCCGGATGCTTCATCCCGGCCAGGTGCTCTTCACCTACCTGCATCTCGCGGCGGATCTCCAGCAGGCCGAGCATCTCATCGCGTCCGGCGTGATCGCGATCGCCTACGAGACGGTGACGGGGCCGCAGGGCGGCCTGCCGCTGCTGGTACCGATGTCGGAGGTGGCGGGCCGCATGGCGCCCCAGGCCGGCGCCCACTGCCTCGAAAAGGAGAACGGCGGCCGCGGCGTGCTGCTCGGCGGCGTTCCCGGTGTGCCGGCGGCCGAAGTGCTGGTGCTCGGCGGCGGCACGGTCGGCACCAATGCGGCACGGATCGCGTCGGGAATGGGGGCCGACGTCACCGTGGTCGACCGCAGTGCCGACGCGCTGCGCCGGATCGACACCGTTTTCGGTGGGCGGGTCCGCACCGTGTACTCCACCCGCGATGCGGTCGAGACGCTGTGCCGGCGGGCTGATCTCGTCATCGGCACCGTGCTCATTCCAGGGGCCCAGGCGCCGAAGCTCATCACCGCGGCGACCGTCAAGGCGATGCTGCCGGGTTCGGTGATCGTCGACGTGTCCATCGACCAGGGTGGCTGTGCGGAGACGTCGCGGCCGACCACGCACTCGCATCCGACCTACATCGTCGACGACGTCGTGCACTACTGCGTCGCCAACATGCCGGGCGCGGTGGCGCGCACCTCGACCTTCGCGCTCAACAACGTGACCCTGCCGTTTGTGCTGGCGCTTGCCGACAAGGGCTACCGGATCGCCCTCGGCCAGGACCCCCATCTGCGCGCCGGCCTCAACGTCTGCGAAGGCCGTATCACCTACAAGGCGGTGGCCGATGCGCTGAAGTTGCCCTACGTCCCCGCCGAGCAGGCGCTGCGGATGTGAAGGGGGCGGATGTGAAGGCGGCAACAGCCCCTTCGCATGGGCACGCGCCGCGGGCTCTGTCGAATTGGTCGTTGCCGGGCTTGTCCAGGACAAGCCGAGGACGAGCCCGGGGATGACGCGGGTAGGCTGTGTGGCTCACCCGTTCAACTGGGTGATGAACTTGGTGTTGAGATACGCCTCCAGCGCGTCGGCGCCGCCTTCGCTACCGTAGCCGGAATCCTTGATGCCTCCGAACCGCACCTCGGGCAACGCCAGGCCGTGGTGGTTGATCGACACCATGCCGCTTTCGATGGCGTGGCCGATCGCGGCCGCGGTCTTGGCGGAGCGGGTATAGGCGTAGGCGGCGAGGCCGTAGGGCAGGCGGTTGGCTTCGCCGACCACCTCGTCGAAGCTATCGAACGAATTGACGATCGCGAGCGGCCCGAACGGCTCCTCGTTCATGATCCGCGCTTCCTGCGGCACATCGGTCAGCACGGTGGGCTCGAAGAAGTACCCCTTGTTGCCGATCCGCCGGCCGCCGGTCTTCAGCTTGGCGCCCTTGGCGACGGCGTCGGCAACGAATGCTTCGACGGCGTCGAGCCGACGGCTGTGGGCGAGCGGGCCCATGCGGGTGTCTTCCTTCATGCCGTCGCCGACCTTCAGCGCCTTCGCGGCGGCAACGAACTTATCGACGAACTGCTCGTACACCGGCGCTTGCACCAGGAAGCGGGTCGGCGAGACGCAGACCTGGCCGGCGTTGCGGAACTTGTTGGCGCTGAGGATCTTGGCGGCGACGTCGACATCGGCATCGTCGAACACGATCGCCGGGGCATGGCCGCCGAGCTCCATGGTGACGCGCTTCATGTGTTGACCGGCGAGCGCCGCGAGCTGCTTGCCGACCGCGGTCGAGCCGGTGAACGAGATCTTGCGGATGATCGGGTGCGGAATGAGGTAGGACGAGATCTCCGCCGGCACGCCGAACACGAGGTTGATGACGCCCGCGGGCAGCCCGGCCTGCACATAGGCGTCGACCAGCGCGGCGCACGAGGCCGGCGTCTCCTCGGGACCCTTCAATATGATCGAGCAGCCCGCGGCGATCGCGCACGAGACCTTGCGCACCGCCTGGTTGATCGGGAAATTCCACGGCGTGAAGGCGGCGACCGGACCGACCGGCTCCTTCACCTCGATCTGCCAGACGCCGTCGAGGCGCGGCGGGATGGTCCGGCCATAGCTGCGGCGGGCTTCCTCGGCGAACCAGTCGATCACGTCGGCGCCGGCCAGCGTCTCGCCTTTGGCCTCGGCGATCGGCTTGCCTTGCTCCAGTGTCATCAGGGTGGCGATTTCGCCGGCGCGGCCGCGCAGGATGTCGGCGGCCTTGCGCATCAGGCGGTAGCGGTCATAGGGCGACACCTTGCGCCAGGTCTCGAAGCCCTTCTGTGCGGCGGCGAGCGCGGCGTCGAGATCGGCCTTCTCGGCATGGGCGACGGTACCGATCGGCTCGGCGGTGGCCGGATTGAGCACGGCGAGCGTCTTGCCGCTCGCTGCCGGTTTCCAGGCGCCATCGATGTAAAGATTGACGTTCGGGTACATGATGCACCTCAAAAAGTGTGCCGCGCTGCCGAAGCGTCTTAGAGGACGCCCGCCCCGCCAGCAACGTCTATTGTGGCGAGGAAGTCCTGCGGCGGCCGTGCGCGGCAAAGCGGCGACGCCTCACGCCCGCAGCAGGCGGCGGGGATCGGCGATGAGCTTGTTGGCGGCGACCCATCCGGCGATCTCGGCATAGCTCGCGACCCAGACGTCGGGGTGCTTCAAGATGTGCTTGAACACTCTGTCCATCACTGCGGAGATCATCGGACGGCCGCCGAAATGGCAGTGCATGGCGAGCACCATGAAGGCCGGCGCCTCGCGGTGGTAGAGATAGTCGAACGTGTTGGTGTGGACGTCCCACAGGTCCATCGAGCTCGAGCGCAGCACGCGGTTGTCGGTGAAATCGCTGCCGGGAATGTGCACGATCGATCCGCTCGGCGTATCGACCACGCGCGGCAGGTCGCTGTCGCGGGCGTCACCGTGCCACGCGAGCCTCTCTTCGACGAGCAGGCGACGGGTGTGCTCGGAGAACGCCATCGACGGGCTGATCCAGCCGGCCGGCCGCTGCCCCGTCGTCCTTTCCAGGATGTCGAGCGAGCGCCGGATCGTGTCGTGCTCCTCGTCCGGCGTCATGTAGGACATCAACTGGTCCTGGTACCACGCGTGCCCGGCGACGTCGTGACCCGACGCGACGATCTGCGCCACGGCGTCGGGATAGAGCTCGGCGCACCGGCCGTTGACGCCGAAGGTGGCGCGGATCCCGTTTTCGCGAAACAGGTTGATCAGACGGTAGACGCCGACCTTGCCGCCATAGCTGCCCCAGGCGATCCCGGCATGATCGACGACCCCCGACTTCACAGGGCTCGCCTGCACCGAATAGGGCGGGGCCTTGCCTTCGCTCCAGGTTTCCAGCATGGCGGTGACGCTCACGGCGATCCGCTTGCCATTGGGCCACTTGTACTCGCTGCTCATGGGCATCTCCCTCGACGCGTCGATATCCGATGCCCCGCAGGCAGGGTCAAGCGTGGGCGGCGGCGCTCACGGGTTTGACACCGGGGTCGCACAAACTTACTCATCCGAGGCTCCGGCGGCGCGGCGAGAAGGTTGCCGCGCGTGCGGATGGGAGCAACGATGACGCACCCCGATATCTTGTTCGTACCCTACCGCGACACGCTTGCGCTGCTCTCGCTCCAGGATGCGATGCGCATCTGCGAGGACACCTACCGGATGCATGCGCGGGGTACGGTGGTGTGGTCCAAGCCGCCGAGCTTCAAGCTGGATGTCGCCGAGGACTTTCACAACCACTGGCACGTCAAGGGCGTCCTGCTCAAGGACGTGCCGGTCACCGGCGTGCGCATGTACAACTATTTCAACGACGGTCAGCGCAACACCGTCGGTTCGCTCGACTGCACCCGCTTCATCGTGCTGTCGGACCCGCGGACCGGCCATGCGCTCGCGATCGTCGACGAGCACCTCGTCTATCAGGTCCGCAGCACTGCGGCGGCGGTGATTCCGCTCAAATGGGTCGGGCCGGCCACCCCGCGGGTGCTGGGCCTCGTCGGCATCGGCGCGATGGGCACCAACACCATGCGCTGCCTGCTGACCATGTATGATTTCGCCGAGATCCGCGTCACCTCGCGCCGCCGTGAGACCCGCGACGCGTTTGCCGCGAGCTGGAGCGAAAAGCTCGGCATTCCCGTTCATGCCATGGACAGCGTCGAGGACGTCGTTCGCGGCGCCGATATTGCGGTCGGCGGCACCACCTCGTCCGACATCATGACGCGCGAGGCCTGGGTGAAGCCGGGTGCGGTGTTCATCTCGCTGGCGCGGCGGGAGTTCGAGCCGGCCGGCTGGGCGAAGATGGACAAAGTCGTCATCGACAGCTGGGAGATGAATTATCTGATGCCGTTCTTCCGCGAGATGGTGGATAGCGGCACCTTCGTGCGCGACCAGCTCTACGCCGAGATCCATGAGGTCGTCGCCGGCACCAAGCCCGGCCGCGAGCGCCCGGAGGAGCGCATCCTCGTGCACACCACGGGGCTGGCGTCGCAGGACATCGCCATCTGCCACTATATCTTCGAACAGGCCAAGGCGCGGGGGCTCGGCATCACGCTGCCTGCGGCCCGGGACCCGGCGTGAGAGGAGCTTCCATGGACGCCGCGGCAAAGCTCGACGAACTTCGTGGCGTCATCACGCCGGAACGCTGCAAGCAGCTTCTGATCGAGCTGGTGCGCGTGCCGAGTCCGCAGACGGCGTTGATGGAAGCGGAGCCACTGCTTCGCTCCTTTATCGAGACGGCGGTCGAGCCGCGTCTGCGCGCCATGGGGTTTGCGGAGATCCGCTACGATCCCATGGGAAACCTGATCTCGACCGTCGGCGCAGGCCGTTCCGGCCGGTCGTTGTTGCTGATCACCAACGCCATGAACCAGCCGGCGGCGACCATGACCAACGCCTATGCCGGGGACGTCGCCGACGGCGCGAAGTTCGGCCTTCCCGGCGAGGTGGTGCTCGGCAAGGGCGCGAGCGAGCAGAAGGCCAACATGGCGGCCATGCTGCTCGCCATGGAGGCAGTGCTGGGCAGTGGTGCCGTGCTGTCGGGCCGGCTCATCCACGTGTGCTGCGTGTCGGGGGAAACCGGAAGCCACGCCGCGATCCGCAGCGTGATCGAAGGCGCGGGGGTGCGCGCCGATCTCGGCTATCTCGGCGGCACGAGCCTGATGACGACGCTCGGCAATCGCGGGCGCATCGACGTCTTCATCACCGTGCACGGCGCACCCACCCATTCGAGCCGCCCGGAGGATGGCGCCAATGCCATCACCGGCGCGATGGAAGTCATCCGGCGGCTCGGGAGCGAGATTACGCTCGACCGCCGGCACCCGGAGCTCGGCCGGCAGACGCTGACCGTCAATCGCATCCGCAGTTATCCCGAGAGCACGCACACCATCCAGGCGTCGTGCGAACTCACCATCGATCGAAGGCTGCTTCCCGGCGAGAATCCCGACCAGGCGTTCGCCGAGATTGCGGCCGTCGCCCGCGGCGTCGAGGCATGGCCGGACCCCGCGAGCGGCAAGGCGTTCAGAGTCGACGTCAAGCTCGGCCCGTTCATGTATCCCTCGCTGGTGACGACCGAGTCCGAGGTGGTGCAGGAATTGTTCGCGGCGTCGCGGCTCGCGCTCGGGGTCGAGCCGCAGACGTTCTATTCCCCCGCGGCGTTCGACCAGGGCTATCTCAATCACGTCGGCATTCCGACCGTGAACTGGGGGCCTGGCGAGTACAAATTCGCCCACACCGATTTCGATCTCGCCGCCGTCGACCGAGTCCGTGACGCAGCCCTGGTGTTTGCCGCCCTGATCCTGCGCCGGCTCGCATAATGGCGGCTCGACGAGACCGCGACGGTGCTGCTCCGACCGGGCGATCCGGTGGCCGCCGACCTGGAGAAATCGGATCGCTGGTCAGGCCGCTCGAGGCGGGCCACGACATTGCGTGAGTTACTTCGTTGGAAACGCGAGGGAGGCTGCCGTGCCGTTCAAGATCATCAAACCCGATGCGGCGCCGCGCCGTTCGCTCGGGCCGGGGCGGGGCCACTCGGTCCGCCTGGTCGACACCGGCATCGGGGTCGAGACGCTGGATCTCCACATGAATGTGCTGACGTCTGGCGGTCCGGGTGGCCGGGTGCACCGGCATTCCCGTTCAGACAACGTCTACATCGTGAAATCCGGGACGGGATTGCTGACCATCGAGGGCGAGGATCACGCGATCGCCGCGGACGATGTCGTGTTCATTCCCGCCGGCACCCGCCATGCCCTGAGCAACGTCTCCGATGACGACCTGGTCATCTACGAGATTTATGCGCCCGCCGGAGCGGCGTTCGATTTCGTCGTCGACGAGTAGACGGCCGCCGCCATCGCGGCGTTGCCTACTTCGCGATGTGCAGCTTCGAGATCGAGTTGCCGATGGTCTGGAACGTGGTGATGATCTCGCTCGCCGACGTCAACAGAAAGAACTTCGTCGAGTCGGTCGCGCAATTCTGCAGCAGCGTCGATGTCGGATCGCCGCCGGTATTCACCTGCACCGTGAACAAAGTGATGCCGGCGGCCTTGATGTTGTTGCAGGTGTTCTGCTGGCGGGCATCGATCTGCGATTGATTGGTGTACCAGCGGTCCTGCGTGTTCAGGCCGTCGGTCAACATGATGATCACCTGCTGGTACTGATATTTCGGGTCCATCGAAGGCGCGGTGAGCGGGCCGCCGCCGACCAGCGACATCCAGCCCCAGACCAGGCCGATGGCCTGGTTGGTGTTGCCGTTCGCCGTCATCTGGTTGACCATGGTGTTCATCGCCGACCAGTTGTAACTCAGCCCCGCGAGCTGGAGCGGGCAGCTGCCATACTGCTCGGCGGGGAACAGGGTTGCCGGGGTGCCGGTCACCGGTGCGCTGACGTTTTCATCGTAGTTCTGCGGGCTTGGCGCCGGCTGCGAGGTCGTCGACGTCGGAGGGCCGCGGTCGGTGACGCAGCCGTTCCATGTCGTGTGAGCGGCGGGCGTCCAGGTTCCCCCCCTGCTCTGGCAGGTGCTCATCGGGGAGTAGTTGCTTTTGCTGCAGCTCCCGTTGGCGGCGTCCCAGTCGGTCCAGTCGATCCAACTCGCGTTGTTGTAGGTCGATCCGACGTTGACGTCCTTCACGAAGGGAATGATCGAGACATAGACATCGCCATTGGTGACGACGATTGACTGCAACTGCGTCAGCAGATTCTTCGTCGCCGTCTGCAGCGCGGCGATCTTGCCGGAGTCCGCCATCGAGCCGGTGTTGTCGAGCACCAACGCGACCCGCAGCCGGGATTGGCCCCATACGATCGTGGAAGTGGCGCTCACGGTCATGGTCGGCTTGCTGATCGGCGGCAAACCGAGAAACGTCGTGTTGAGGCTCGCCGTCGCGGTGACGACGATCTGCGGGCTGCTGACGTTGGAATACGCCACCGTGATGGTCGGCGAAGCCAGCTTCGCGCCGGTGTAGATCGCATTGAAATAGGTGTTGGCTTCGGTCGTCAGTGCCCCGGAGCTGAGCGTCGCTGCGTTCGACGACAGCATGAGCGCCGTCGCGTCGAGGGCGGCCTGCAGCTTGGTGTTTACGAAGCTTGCGCGCGTGTAGTCGATCGCCATGCCGATCATCGCGATGACGACGATCGCCACGAAGGCGAAAAACGGCGCAATGCTGCCGCGCTCGTCCCGCATCAGCCGGTGGGCGAGGGTCGATCCCAACTCACTCATGAACTCATCCGCTTCGTCGAAAGATTTCGGCAAAACATCCCGGAAAAAAGTGAAATCAACATACCGGCCGAGACACGTTTTTCGCGCCCTTGCTCAAGGTTTCGTTAACGCTGCGGCGACCGCGCCGGGTTGAGGAGCTTTCGTGCGGCCGATCAAGGGCTTCGAGGTGCGGTCCTATGGCGCTTGAATCGCGCGTCTTGCGGGTGTCCCTGGGCCCCGTCGCAGCCGGATTCCTCCACATCCGCCGCGACCTCCGGAGCCGGTGTGGAGGGTGCGCAGACGCGAGCCGGAGGGAGCCGGGCCATGCCGCAATTCGATCCCCGACTGGTCAGCCTGATGAAGAGCGTGCTGGAAGACGTGATGACGAGGGTGCCGTTGGAGCAGGCGACGCCGGCGACCAAGGCTCATCTCGCCGAATGCATTCTCAAGGCCGCCGCGCAAGGCCACACGAGCTACACCGAGTTGATCACCGCCGCATCCGATCAAATTCAGGTCATTCTGTCCCTGTTCACGTGAGCGTCTCTCCCGTTCGCTCCGTCGGGCTTCGGCCGGCCATCGGCGGTTCCGCCGGTCAAATCCGGGCACCGTCGTAAGCGCGCCGCGTCATGGCATCAGGCGAGGCCCAACGTGGCGTGCGCCTCTTTCAACATCGCCAGCACGTCGCAGCCGACGTAGACGAACCTCGCGATGCCCGCGGCGGCGAACATGGCCTCACGCTCGCCGGGGCGACCGGCGAGATAGATGGCCTTTGCCCCCGCCTCGCGCAGCGCCTTTGCCGCCGCGTCGGCCGCGGTGGCATAGACCGCGTCGGACGAGCACAGGCAGGCGATCGTGGCGCCGCTCGCCCTGAAGGCGTCCGCCATGGCGTCGTGGCTCGCAAAGCCGTCATTGGTCACGGCCTCGATCCCGCCGGCTTCGAAGAAGTTTTTGGCGTAGGTTGCGCGCGCCGTGAAGTCGGCGGGCGTGCCGAGGTTGCATAGGAATATCCGCGGCGCGGCGACGGGCGGGGACGCCGTGGCGGACGATGCCAAGGCGGACGATGCCCTGGCGCGGTCGGCGGCGTCGCGCAAGGCTTCGAAGGGCTCGGCGAGCCGCAGCGCGGTCAGGCTGCCGCCGTTTGGAACAACCGGCCGGGCCGTCGTGGCGGTGTCCAGCACCGCGGCTGGTGTCTCGGCGATGTCGGGAAATTCGCTGGTGCCGGTCAACGCGTCCTTGCGTCGGGCGATCGCCTTGTTGCGTTCCGTCCGTACCGCCGCGACCTTGGCCTGGATCATGCCGTGCGCGAGGGCCAGGGCGGCGCCTCCGGCCGCCTCGATCCCCTGGAACAGGGACCACGCGGTGGTGCAGAGCGCGTGCGTCAGGCTCTCGAAGCCGCCGGCCCCGGCGGCTGGGTCGGCAACCCTGGCGAGGTTCAATTCTTCCAGCAGGATGAGCTGGGTGTTGCGCGCGATGCGTCGGGCAAAGCGGTCGGGAAGGCCGATCGCGGCGGTGTGCGGCAGCACGGTTATGGCGTCGGCGCCGCCGAGTCCCGCCGCCACCACGGCCATGGTCGACCGCAGCATGTTCACGGACGGGTCGCGCTTCGTCATCATCCGCCAGGCGGTTTGCGCACTGATCAGGACCGGACGTGGAGCAAGTCCGCTCGCCTCTTCCACCCGCGCCCACAGCTTGCGCAGCGCCCGAAACTTGGCAGTGGTCAGGAACTGGTCGGCGTCGGCGGCGAGCCGGAAATAGATCATGCTCCGGGCGCTCTCGAGCGGAACGCCGCTCGCGTCGAGGGCCCGCAGATAGGCGAGCGCCACCGCGATCACAAAGGCGAGTTCCTGCGCCTCGGATCCGCCGGCGTCATGGACCGCGCGGCCGTCGGCGACGGCGAACGGTCCGCGAAAGCCTCGCCCGGCCAGCGCGTGGATCTGCTGGGCGAACCGAGCGGAATTTTCCGGCCATGCAGGCGCATGGCCCCCGGTCGCGATGATGCCCAACGGGTCGAACCCGAAGCGGATGTCCACGGCGGCGGGGGCGGTGCCGCGGGTCTCGACGACGTCCGCGACCGCGGCGGCGACCCGCTCCGGCTGGCCGTCGGCCTCGATGTCGAGCGCAATTCCGGCATCGAGATGGATGTCGCGCAACAGCGTGGTCACCGCCGTCGGGCGGGCATCGAGGCCGAAGCCGTAGGCGCCGATCGATCCCGCGAATGCCAGCGAAAGTCCGGTGGCACCGTTTTCCAGATCGATGAGGGCCTGGCCGTTGGCGGCTACGGGGTCCGGGAGGTCGATACGAGACAACACCCGCCATGGAACGCCCGGCGGCCGGCCGACGACCGGCGACGCCGCGGCGTCGCGTCCATAGAGCGGCTGGATGTCGAGGCCATCATAGGTTTTCGACACCAGCCGACGTTCGAACGGCGCGCCCTTGAGCACCCCCGATACCAGCTCGAGCCAAGCTTCGCGGTTCGCCGGCGGAAAGTCCGATGCGAGGGAAAGGGCTTGGGAAAAATCTTGCATATCGCTCATGCGCGCAAACTGCCACGGCCCACCCAGAAGGCCAATGGAACATTAGACGCAGAGTGCCCGTTCAGCGAGCAGGTCTTGTTGCTCGCGCATCGTTTCGGCGCTTCGCGGGCGCGATCCGAAACCGGGCGACGGCTACGGCGGCAGCCGTTCGATGCCGCTCCGGTCGAGCCGTGCGAGTGCGGCCGAGACGCTGATTCCGGCAATCACGCGGTTGGGTGCGATCTCGGCGAGCGGCGCCAGCACGAAGGCGCGTTCGAGCGCGCGCGGATGTGGCAGGGTCAGGTCCGCGTCGTCGAGCGTAACGTCGTCATAGGCGATGAGGTCGATGTCGATGGTGCGCGGACCCCAGCGGCGCTCCCGGGCGCGGTCGCGTCCCAGCGCGGCCTCGACCTCGAGGGCGCGCGCCAGCAGTGCTCGCGGCGTAAGCCCGGTCGTGACGGCGATGCACAGGTTGACGAACGCGGGCTGGTCGGCGACGCCCCACGGGGGCGTGCGGTAGTCTCCGGAGCGTGCGAGCAGGCCCACCTCGCAGCCATCGCACAACAGGCCCACGGCGCGATCGAGGGTGGCGCGGACATCGCCGAGATTGCCACCGAGCGCGAGCAGCGCCTCAGCCATGGCGGCTGCGCAAGATCGACACGCCGACATCGTTGAAGATGGCCGCGATCGGCGCGTGCGGCTTGTGTACCGTGACGCGGACGGCCGACAATTTGGGAAACCCGGCAAGCAGCGCCTCGGCGGTGATGGCGGCCGCGGTTTCCACCAGCTTGAAGCTCTTGCCGGTGAAGGCGCGGATCGCCGTGTCGACGATCGTGCTGTAGGACACGGTGTCGACGAGCCTGTCGCTCTCGCCCGCCAGGCTGAGATCGATCGCGAGTTCGAGATCGATCACGAAACGCTGGCCGACCGTCTCCTCGTGTGCCATCACGCCGTGGTGGGCGTGGATGAGAAGGCCGGTCACGAAGATATGGTCGCTCATGCCCTGCTCCTGATCGCCGTCATGACGCGCATGGCCTGGACCGTCTCGGCGACGTCATGGGTGCGGATGAACGCCGCGCCGTTCTCGACAGACAGGATGTGAGCGGCAAGCGAGCCGCCGAGTCGGCGCTGCGGCGGCGCCGGTGCCACCGATTGGATGAAGCGCTTGCGCGACGCGCCCACCAGCACCGGCAGGCCGAACTTTGCAAAGTGGCCGAGACGCGCCATGACCGTGATGCTCTGCTCCGGCGTCTTGCCGAAACCGATCCCGGGATCGATAACGATGGCGTCGCGGCGGATCCCCGCGGTGGCGGCGATGGCGAGCGAGCGCTCGAAGAACGCGTCCATGTCGGCGAAGATGTCGATGTCCGGATCGGCGCCGCCGCGGTTGTGCATGACGATGACGGGGCAACCCCGGGAAGCGATCACGCGCGCCATGGCGGGGTCGCGCTGCAGGCCCCAGACGTCGTTGACGAGCGCGGCGCCGCAGCGCAGCGCCCATTCGGCGACCGCGGCCTTCATGGTGTCGATCGAAACCGGGCAACCGAGGGCCACTACCGCGGGAAGAATCCTCTCCAGCCGCCGCAATTCCTCATCGGCTCCCACCGCCACCGGATCGCCATAGGGCCGCGAGGACTCCGCTCCGATGTCGATGATGTCGGCGCCCTCGGCGATCATGGCCTCGGCGTGGGAGAGGGCGGCCGCGGGATCGAGAAACCTGCCGCCGTCGGAAAACAAGTCCGGAGTGACGTTCAGCACGCCCATGATCACGGGCCGCCGCGCCGCAACGAGTGCGGACAGATCGAGCGGTGTGGCGCCCGAACGCGCGACGTCACCGGAATGCGATGTGGCGATCATGGCGTGGGTGTGTGCGGTTGACGGGAAGGTGTCAAGCGCGTCCCGCGCCTGCCGCACATGGGGCCGATGGCCGTCTCACCGTCCTCAATAGGTGATCTTGAGGGGCAGCTTCTTGGCGTGCTCGATCCAGCGCTCGACGGTCTGCTCCGATGGCAGCACGCGGACGAGCTTGCGTTTGGCATTGGCCTCCGCCATCGCCTCGGCGAGCCGCTTGGGATTGCGGTACTTGAGCTCGCGCACGGTATCGACGCCGGCGATCTGCAACAGTGTCGCGTAGTCTTGTCCGATCCCCTTGACCCGCATGCGGTCGATCTTGTTGGCGAGGCACAGCAGGCTTTTTTCGTCGATGCCGGTCTTCTCCGCGAGGTCCTTGCGACCACGCAGACTCTTGGCGGCATCGAGCAGTTTATCGCTGGTCCGAATTCCCGCGGACTTCAGCCGGGGAACGAATTCCGGAGCAATGCAACCGAGTTCCGCGATAGGACAAGACATGATGAAATTTCCCGAAATTGGAATCGGGGGTAACGCAGGCAACTCAAATAAATGTGCGAGCGCCGGGGATGGAATCGAAAATCCGATCGATCTCTTCGTCGCCGGCCTTTTCGCGCGCATAGGTGACGACTTGGCGGGCAACCGCCTGGATCTCGCCCATCCCCAATCCCGCCGACATCAAACGGCTTCCGACGCCCATGACACCCCCCATGCCGCCGAAAAATCCGCCGCCGCCCGACGCGCGCGCCTCCGCGATGGCTTCCGTCGCGCCCGGAAGATGCGCCAGAAAGCCTTGAACCTGGTCCGGCGGTCCTTCCGACGCGAAGAAATCGAGCATGATGCCGACCGCCTTCGCGGCCACGGACCTGTCGACGCCGACATTGTTAACGATGCGGCTGACGAGCTCGTCCATGGCCCCTCACAAAAGCTTGCACCCCGCAAGCTCCAACCATATTGCGCACCACCGGTCCGGGAACACAAGATGTGCGCGTAAATCGCCACAAAGTGGGCCACCGAGTGTTGCAGAACTCACCACGCCCATGCGATCGGAAATCCACCTATCGCTGCATGGATTTTGTTCGCGTCTCGAATGGCGTAGCGCCAAATCCACTGGCTCCCGCGGCGTCCGTGGCCCTATGATAGGACGGTGCTCGGCGGCGCCCTGCGGCGGCGCGAGCGCAGGAGTCCCCGATGTCAAATCCCGATACGGATGGAAAGATCTTCGTCGGCAAGAGCGTGAAGCCGGAGCTGCTGACGCTCGCCTTCGGCAACCGCCACGGCCTCGTGACCGGCGCAACCGGCACCGGCAAGACGGTGACGCTGCAGACGCTGGCCGAAGGCTTTTCCCGTGCCGGAGTTCCGGTGTTTGCCGCCGACATCAAGGGCGACCTGTCGGGGATCGCGGAGCCCGGCGAACGCAAGGAAGCCTTCGTGAAGCGCGCGAAGGAGATCGGCTTCGAATACGAGACCGACCAATTCCCGGTGGTGTTCTGGGATCTGTTCGGCGAGCAGGGGCATCCCATCCGCGCCACCGTCTTTGAAGTCGGGCCGCTGCTGCTGTCGCGCATCCTCGATCTCAACGACGTGCAGGAAGGCGTCCTCAACATCGTGTTCCGCTATGCCGACGACGAGTTCGGAAAGTCCGACGCCCAGAACAAAGGATTGATCGATCTGAAGGACCTGCGCGAGGTGCTGTCCTACATTTCGTCGTCCGACGAGGCGAAAGCGATCGGGTCGCGCTACGGCAACGTCTCGACGGCGTCGGTCGGCGCGGTGCAGCGCCAGCTTCTGGTGCTGGAAAATCAGGGCGCCGCCAAGTTCTTCGGCGAGCCGGCGCTCGACATCGACGACTTCATGAGGAAGGACCGAGACGGGCGCGGCACCATCAACATCCTCGCCGCCGACAAGCTCATGAACAACCCGAGGCTCTACGGCACGTTCCTGCTTTGGCTCCTGTCGGACATGTTCGAGAAGCTTCCCGAGGTGGGCGACCTCGACAAACCGAAGCTCGTGTTCTTCTTCGACGAGGCGCATCTCCTGTTCAACGATGCGCCGAAGGCGCTGCTCGACAAGATCGAGCAGGTGGTGCGGCTCATCCGCTCCAAGGGCGTGGGCGTCTATTTCGTCACCCAGAACCCGCTCGACGTGCCCGACAAGGTGCTCGCGCAGCTCGGCAACCGGGTGCAGCACGCGTTGCGGGCGTTTACCCCGCGCGACCAGAAAGCGGTGCGGGCGGCGGCCGAGACGTTCCGTCCGAATCCCAAGCTCAACACCGCCCAGGTGATCACCGAACTCGGCAAGGGTGAGGCGCTGGTGTCCTTCCTCGAAGGCAACGGGACGCCCTCGATGGTCGAGCGGGCGCTGATCCGTCCGCCGTCGGCGCGGGTCGGCCCGGTGACCCCGGCGGAGCGCAGCGCGATCATCGCCAGGAGCCCGCTGAAGGGAAAGTACGACACCACGGTCGATCCGGAATCGGCGTTCGAGATCCTGCAGAAGCGCGTCCAGGGCGGCGACGCCGAGGGCGAGGCGGGCGAGGGTGCGGAGGACGTCGGCCTTATCGGCATGCTCATGGCCTGGATCACCAAGATGCTCGGCCCAACCAAGCGCGGGCCGCGCGGGCGCATGTCGACCACCGAGGTCGCGGCGAAGCAGATGGCGCGGTCGGTCGCTTCGAAAGTCGGCAGCGAGGTCGGCCGCGCCATCGTGCGCGGCGTGCTCGGAAGCCTCGGCGGAAGCGGAAAGGGACGTTAGATGGACAAACTCGATGAGGTGCTGGCACGGATCGACAACGATCTCGATGCGAGTCTCGACCGTCTGTTCAGGTTCCTGTCGATCCCGTCGATCTCGACCGATCCCGCCTATGCCGAGGACTGCCGCACCGCGGCGATCCACCTCGCCACCGACCTGTCGAACCTCGACATCGCCGCCGAGGTACATCCCACCGACGGCCATCCCGTCGTATTTGCCAAGAGCCCCCCGGTCGACGGTGCGAACCGGCGGCGCGTCATCTTCTACGGGCACTACGACGTCCAGCCGGTCGACCCGCTCGACCTGTGGCAGACGCCGCCCTTCGAGCCGCGCATCGCCACGCTTCCCGACGGCCGCCAGGCGATCGTCGCGCGCGGCGCCTGCGACGACAAGGGTCAGGTGATGACCTTCGTCGAAGCCTGCCGCGCCTGGAAAGAGGTGACGGGCTCGCTGCCGCTCGACGTGACGTTCCTGATCGAAGGCGAGGAGGAATGCGGCTCCAAGCATCTGCCGCCGTGGGTCGAGGCCCATCGCCACGAGCTCGACGGCGACGTCGTCCTCGTCTGCGACACCGGCATGTGGGACCCGAAGACGCCGGCGATCACCACGGCGCTGCGCGGTCTCCTCTACGAGGAGATCAAGATCAAGGCGGCGGATCGCGACCTGCATTCCGGCCTGTTCGGCGGCGCCGCCCAGAATCCGATCCGCGTGCTCGCCAAGATCATCGCGGCGATCCACGACGCCGACGGCCGGATCACCATTCCCGGCTTCTACGACGGCGTGAAGGAGCTTCCCGATGCCGTGCGCAAGGAATGGGAAGGGCTCGGATTGACCCCCGAGAAGTTCCTCGGCCAGGTCGGCCTGCGCATTCCTGCCGGTGAGAAGGGCCGCCTCGTCATCGAGCAGCTCTCGTCGCGGCCGACCTGCGACGTGAACGGCATCTGGGGCGGCTATACCGGACCCGGCGCGAAAACCGTGATTCCTGCCGAGGCCTCGGCCAAGCTTTCGTTCCGCATGGTCGGCGACCAGAAGCCGGCGAAAATCCGCGAGGCCTTCCACGCCTTCGTACGGTCCCACCTGCCGGCCGACTGCAAGGTGGAGTTCGTCGCCCGCGACCATGGCGCCCCGGCGATTACGCTCGACTGGGACATGCCCCAGCTCGCCGCAGCGCGCGCCGCGCTGACGCAGGAGTGGGGCAAGGAGGCCGTGCTGATCGGCTCCGGCGGCTCGATCCCGATCGTGGGCGACTTCAAGCGGCTGCTCGGCCTCGATACCCTGCTGATCGGCTTCGGCCTCGACGACGACCGCATCCACTCGCCCAACGAGAAGTACGATCTGACGAGCTTCCACAAAGGCACCCGGAGCTGGGCGCGGATTCTGGCGGCGCTGGCGGCGTAGACAGAGCGACGCGCGCAGTGATCGCGCCGCCTTGGCTCACCGCCCTCAGGGCTGAATCGCGTTCAAGCTCGTGAAGGTGCGGCCGCGGACGTCGTAGACCCGGGCGTAGACGACGCCCTCGCGCTCGATCTCGACCAGCACCGGCGCGGCGAGATTGGCGCAGTAGAACTCGCCCATGGTGAGGGCGAAGTCGGCGCCCTTGGTGTCCCAGGTGGTGAGGAATTCCGGCCCGAGCTCGACCTGCGCGGGACGCAGCGGCCCGCAGATGGCGACGCGCCAGCGGCGGCCGTCGGTGGGGGTTTGCAGCCCTTCCGTCAGCTGCGCACGCAACTCCTGGGCGGCCTGTTTGAACGCGAGGCCCCAATAGTCCAGCATATAGTGGTCGTCCGCCGCGCGGATGCCGCCGGCGATGACGTTGAAATGCGTGTATTGATAGGGGTGGAGCCGCACCATTTCCTTGACCGGCAACAGCAGGCCGACGGCGAGCACGGCGGCGGCGAAGGCCGCGCCCGGCCGCCCGCGCCGCGACAGCGCCGCGCCGATCCAGGCGCCGGCGAGCCCGCCGAGCACTGCGAGCGCCGGCGTGACGAACACGAAATGGCGGATGCCGTTGTACATTGCGGGCTTGGTGAGCACCGCGAGCGCGATCGGGAAGACGCCGGCAAAGGCGAGCAGCAGGTAGACGGCCCGCCGCGGCGTCGCGACGTCGCGGCGCATCGCGGCGACGAGCGCGCCTGCGGTGCCGGCAAGCCCGAGGAAGAGGAAGATTTCCGGCTCCTTGAGCAGGAAGAGTTGCGGCACGTACTGGCGCGGCATCTCCGGCACCGGCAGCGCCATGCCGTCGAACATCTCCTTCCACGGTTTCTCGAAGAAGTGAGAGAAATATTCGACCGCGCGAAACGGATTGAGCGGCTCGGTGACGGACCACGGCCACACCAGCGCCATCACCGCATAGCCGATCACCAGGGCCGGCAGGAAGCGCACAACGAAAATGCCGAGCCGGCCCGCCGCCGCGCGCACACCCTCGCGGCGGGTCTCCACAGCGAGGATGAGGGTCAGCGCCGCCAGCACGTTGATCACCGCGAGTCCGCCGAGCACGCGGGTGCCGATGGAAAGGCCGGCGCCGATGCCGACCATCGCGCAGGTGATCGGCGAGGGGCGAGGATATTCCTCGAGCGCACGCACCAGCGCGAGGGTCAGGAACACCATCGCCACCGCGAAGGGCGAGTCCTTCGCGTTCATGAACATGTTGCCGTAGTAGAGCGGGCAGGTGGCGAGCAGGGCGACCGCAATCAGCCCGGCGAGAGGACCGGCGAGCCGCCGGCCGAGCCGCCAGGTGATGAACAGGCCGAGCAGCCCGATGGCGGCACCGACCAGGCGGCGCGTCTCGAACAGGTCGAACGGCAGCACCTTGGCGGCGAGCGCGGACAGCATGTCGAAGCCGCCGCCATAGGCATAGAGATTGACGAACGACAGCGCGCGCTGATCGGAAAATCCCGAGGAGTACAGATTGAGCAACAGTCCGCCGTACTCGGCGTGGGTGTAATCATCCCAGCCGAGACCATAATCGCGGAATGTGAGGGCTGCGATGATCGCGACCGCGGCGAGAACGCACAGTGAAAGTGCATCCGCGATGCGTTCGCCCGATCGCCCCTCCGGCCAGGAGTTCGCCATAAATCAATATTTGTTGCGATGCGGCAGCGGGTTTCCTCGGGTCAGCGGGTCGAGCCCCCCGTGAATATTCTTTTGTGCGGCTTTTCGATGAAGAGGTAGAAAATCTCGCGGCGCTGCAGACTGACGGCCCGACCGCGGAGTGTCGCCCCCCGGCCGGGCCATGCAAGGATAGTCGAGCCAGCTTATTTGGACGCTGCGGCAAAAAGCTCCGCCACGTATTCCCAGTTCACGAGGTGGTCCACGTAGGCCTTGAGGTAGTCTGGCCGGCGATTGCGATAGTCGATGTAGTAGGAATGCTCCCACACGTCGCAACCGAGGATCGGCGTGCCGCCGTGAACCAGCGGATTTTCTCCGTTCGCGGTCTTGGTGACGACGATCTTGCCGTCCTTGACGGCGAGCCAGCACCAGCCCGAGCCGAACTGGGTGACGCCGGCCTGGACGAACTCCTCCTTCATCTTGGCGACCGAACCGAGGTCGGCGATGATCTTCTTTTCCAATTCGCCCGGAATCTTGTCGCCGCCGCCCTGGGGCTTCATCCATTTCCAGAAGTGGATGTGGTTAAGGTCCTGGCCGGAATTGTTGAAGACGCCGGCGTTCTTTCCGAACGAGCCCTTGACGACCTCTTCCAGCGACTTGCCTTCCCACTCCGTGCCCTTGATGAGGTTGTTGAGGTTGTTGACGTAGGCGAGGTGATGCTTGTCGTGGTGATATTCGAGCGTCTCGCGCGACATGTAGGGCGCAAGCGCGTCGTAGGAATACGGCAGGTCGGGTAGGGAAAACGACATCGGGCTCTCCTCAATGCTGGTGCAGGTCGGTGGTCGTCCAGAGCGACCGGGGGCGGGGACAGTGGCCCTTAATTAGGCCGTGACGGGCGGGGCGGCAACCGCCTGCGCGGGCGCAACGCGGCGCAGAAGCAAGGCGTTCCGCGATGGCGCGGATTGACTCCGGCAACTTTTGGGGCCTTGTGGCCTCGGACCGCGGCCGGAGCGGGCCGGAGATGCCGATCGACTGGAGAATGGTTTGATCCTCATGGGTTTATAGGCATATCCTAACTTTTTCTCAGCAAACTCGGGTCGATTCGGCGCGTCGGCAGCCGAACGGGCCACGAGGGCGGGTGAGCGGACGTGTTTTATCTCTTGCTGTTGTTCAGTCTCATGACGCTGGGTGCCGGCGTCTTTCTGATCGGATTCGGCGCGCCGATCCGCGAGACGATGTTCGGTTCGGCGCTGATCATCTCGGGAACAGTCTCAGTGGTCGGCGGATTCCTGCTGGTGGGGCTTGCCGCCGCGGTCCAGGAATTGCGCCGGATCGTGCAGGGCCTGCGGCGCATGCCCGGCGTGCGACCCGCTCGGCCTGCCGACCGCAAGGAGGGCGAACGGCGCCCACCCCCGCAGCGTGCGCCGTTTCCGGCCCGCTCGGCAGCGGACGCGCCCATCCCGGCGCCGACCAGCATCGACGAGCCGGCGTTCGACCTGCCGCCCGACATTCGCTCCGATGCGGCGGCAGCCGTGGAAGCCGGGTTGCAGGCCGAACCCCATGGATACGCCGAGGCCGACATCCGTCCGGAGTCGCGGCCGCCGGAGCGCCAGCCGGGCCCGGCCTGGTTGAGACGCGCCATCGCCGAAATCGAGTCGGTTCCGCCGGGCGAAGCTCCACCGCCGCCCGAGCCGCTCGAACCCAGGCCTGGCGAGTCGTGGCATCCCGAAGAGGTGGCCCGTCGCTACGCGCCTCCCGAGGCCCAGTACGGACGCCCGGGGAGCGGGCCGGCCGGCCCGCTCGAACGGCCAAGCCCGCAAGACGGGCGTCGCCCGCGAGGGGGCCTGCCTGCGGCGCCGCTGGCGCCCGCCGCTCCGGTCGAGCCGGAGGATTATGCGCCGGAGGCCGACGTTTGGATGCGGCCGCGCATTCCGACCTCGCCCATCAGCGCCCCCGTCGCACGAGACGAGCCGCTACAGGACTATGCAGCGGAGCCTGAAGTGGCTCCGCCTCGGCGTTCCACGCCGGTTCAGCCAGGTCCTTCGGTTCAGCCAGGTCCTCCGGTCCAGCCAAACCCTGCCCGGGCAAACGACGGCCAACCCACCCTTGGCGGTCAGCCCAATTCGTCACCTCACGGTCAGGCAAGCCCCGCTCAACCCGAGCCGGCGCCCAGCATTTTCGACATGGTGTGGGCCAATGATCGCCGGCGTTCCGGGCCGGCTTTCCCTGCGGAGTCGCGGCCCGAGCCGCAGGCCTACGCGCCACGCCCGGTCGAGCGCCCGGCGCCGCCGGTCGCGATGCCCGCGCCGCCCGTCGTCGCTCCGCCTCAGCGGCCCGAGCCGCCGCGCCCGGAGTTTGCGCGCCCGGAGCCGGTTCGCCCCGATTTCATTCGGCCTGAACCGATTCGTCCCGAGCCCGCTCGTCTGGAGCCTGCCCGTATCGAGCCTGCCCGTCCCGAGCCCGCCCGTTACGAGCCGGCACGTTACGAGCCGGCTCGTCATGAGCCGATGCGTGCGGAGGCCGCGCGTCCCGAGCCGATGCGTCAGGAACCGATGCATCCCGAGCCGATGCGTTCCGAGCCGATGCGTCAGGAACCGATGCATCCCGAGCCGACCCGTTCCGAGCCGATGCGTCAGGAATCCATCCGTCGTGATCCGGTGCGGCAGGAGGTCGTACGGCAAGAACCCATGCGGCAAGAACCTATGCGGCAAGAACCCGTGCGGCAAGAACCCGTGCGGCAAGAACCCGTGCGGCAAGAGCCCGTGCGTCCGCAGATGCCGCGCCCCGAGCCGCGTCCGCTATCGATCCTCAAGTCCGGCGTGATCGACGAGATGGCTTACACGTTGTTCAACGACGGCTCGATCGAGGCACAGATGCCCGACGGCACCATGCGGTTCTCGTCGATCGACGAGTTGCGCCGGCACCTCGATCAGAACGACGGGTGAGCCCCCGCGTGGGGCTGAAGGGCTTCGAGCAGCCAGCCGCCGTGAGCGTCGTGAAAGCCGGCGCCGCGGCCGCTCATGCGGACGGCAGGCTGTCCTCGACGGCCGCCACCGCAAAGGCGTAGGCGAGCGCGACCTCCTTGAGCCGGTCGAACCGTCCCGCGGCGCCGCCGTGCCCGGCATCGAGATTGGTGCGCAGCACCAGTGCGCTGTCGGTGGTCTTGAGCCGGCGCAGCCGCGCCACCCATTTGGCCGGCTCCCAATAAGTCACACGGGGATCGGTGAGCCCGGCCAGCACCAGCATTGCCGGGTAGGCCTGAGCACGCACATTGTCGTAGGGCGAATAGCTGCGGATCACCGCGAAGGCGTCGGGGTCGGTGATCGGATTTCCCCATTCCGGCCACTCCGGCGGCGTCAGCGGCAGGGTGTCGTCGAGCATGGTGTTGAGGACATCGACGAACGGGACTTCGGCAATGAGCCCGGCGAACAGATCCGGCCGCGCATTGGCGATGGCGCCGATCAGCATGCCGCCCGCCGATGCCCCCTGGGCGACGACCTTGCGCGGCGAGACGAACTTTTGGGCGATGAGAAATTCCGTCGCCGCGATGAAATCGGAGAAGGTGTTGGGCTTGCTGGCGAGCTTGCCCTCGCGGTACCACCGCCAACCCTTTTCGGTGCCGCCGCGGATGTGGGCGATGGCCACCACGAAGCCGCGATCGGCGAGCGACAGCCGGTTCGCGGTGAACGCGGCCGGGATCGACATGCCGTAGGCGCCGTAGCCATAGACGAGCCCGGGCGCGGTACCGTCGAGGGGCGTGCCTTTGCGATAGAGCAGCGAGACCGGGACCTTTTCGCCATCCTTGGCGGGCGCGAACACGCGCCGCGTCACATAGGCGGCAGGATCATGCCCGCTCGGAATCTCCTGGCGCTTGCGCAGGGTTCGCGTCCGGCGGGCGAGGTCGTAATCCCATGTCTCCAAAGGCGTCGTCATCGACGAATAGTGGAAGCGCAGTGCGTCGGTTGCGAATTCGTAGCCGGGATCGAAGCCGAGCGAATAGGCCTCCTCATCGAAGGCGATGACGTGCTCGTCGCCGTCGGCGAGCCGGCGCACCACGATGCGCGCGAGGCCGTCCTCGCGCTCGAGCCGGATCAGCCAGTTCGCGAGGACGGCAAAGTCCAGGATGTAGACGCCCGGATGGTGGGGGACGACGTCGCGCCAGTGGTCGCGGCCGCACGCCGCGAGCGGCGCCCAGGCAATCTTGAAATCCTCGGCACCGCCCGCATTGGTGAGGATGAACAGGCCGGGTTCGCCTCCGGCGTCGGGGTGATGCTCGACCCGATAGCGGACCGCAGGTTCGCGCGGCGCGATGAGGCGTGGCTCAGCTTCGCCGGCGAGGTCGATGAGCCAGCTCTCCGAGGACTCGTGGTCGTGCAGGGAAACCTCGGCATATCGCCGCGACTGTTGCCGCGACAGCGAGACGAACAGCCCGCTGTCATCCGCGGTGATGATCTGCTCGTCCTTCGCCGGGTCGGTGCCGAGACGGTGGCGATGCACGCTCACCGGGCGGTGATTGTCGTCGACATGGACGTAGTAGAACGCGTGGCCGTCGTCGGTCCAGACGACGCCGCCGGTGGCTTCCGTGATCACTTCCGGCAGGTCGGTCCCGGAGGCGATGTCGCGGACCCGAATGGCAAAGAGCTCGGCGCCGCTGTCATCGGCACTCCAGGCGAGCAGCCGGTGGTCCGGAGAATGGGCGGTCGCGCCGACCCGAAAGAACGACTTGCCCACGGCGAGGGCGTCGCCGTCGAGGATCAACTCGGTCGTGCCGCCTTCCCGTGGCTCCCGGCAGATCAGCGGATGCTGGCCGCCCTCGCGATGGCGGCTGAAATAGGAATAGGGCCCGTCGGGGGAGGGAACCGTCGCATCGTCTTCCTTGATGCGGCCCCTCATTTCCGCGAACAGGACGTCCTGTAGCGCGGCGGTCCCGGCGAGGGCTGCCTCCGCGTAGGCGTTCTCGGCATCGAGATAGGCACGGATTTCCGGATCGAGCAGGCTCGGATCGCGCATGACCGCCTGCCAGCGGGCATCCTTGAGCCAGGCGAACTCATCGGCGAGGGCGATGCCGTGGCGCACGGTGCGCGAGGGACGCGGCGTGGCGCGCGGGGGCGCCGGAAACGGCGCGGCGACTTTGGACAACGCGGTGAAACTCATGGACATTCCTTAGTCTTGCCGGCGCTCCGAGGCAAACCGTCAACGGCCGCGGAGCGGCGCTGCGGCCGTCAGGTCGGTCGTGAAGCGTCGGTGTGGTTTACGGCCTCTTGGCCGCGCCGGTCATTTTGCAGCGAACGTCAGGGCCGTTCCGTTGATGCAGTAGCGCAGTCCGGTCGGCCGCGGGCCATCGGGGAATACGTGCCCGAGATGGGCATCGCAGGCGGCGCAGCGCACCTCGGTTCGGCGCATGAAGAACGACCCTTCGGGATGCTCGGACACCGCGGCCGCCGGGGCGGGGGAGGAAAAGCTCGGCCAACCGGTCCCGGAGTTGAACTTGGCGTCGGAAGAGAACAACGCCGCGCCGCAGCAGACGCAGCCATAGGTCCCGCTGCGCTTTTCGTCCCGGAACGGGCCGGTAAAGGCGCGTTCGGTGCCGTGCTCGCGGGTGACGTGGTACTGGGCGGGCGTCAATTGCGCGCGCCATTCCCGGTCCGACCTGACGATGGAAACCGGGGATTTCGTGGACCAACTCATTCCGGCTTGTTCCTCCGCTCGGGAATTAGTCGCGGGCGGCTCCCGGTGACATTGCAGGGAAAATAGTCGGGCCGGGCCTCCGCTCAAATCACGATTTCCCCCTGGACCGTTCATCTCTTGTTGATCGGACGAGCGCCGCATGCGTGCATTCCCGCGAGGATATAAACCTCTGATATCCATGCGTTTTATGTGTCAGATGCAGCGGCGGCGGAGTGCGTGTTGGTCGCCCGGGGGCGCTATCGCGGGCTGCCCTGGTCCTGCTCCACGATGAAAGCTCGGTTCTGCTAGTAAAAGTCAGAACAACTTTCGTTCTGTGCTGTGAAAATCTTGTCTACAATTGAAAAGAATAGTAAACACAGCCGCAGCGCGTCCAACGATGCTCTGAGTTGAAGCATGATGCCAGCCGCAGGATCGCCAAGAAGTCGCGCGGGGGAAGTGCCATGAATGACAAGTCCACGAGCAACTATATCGAGCTTACCGCCGACATCGTCTCCGCCTATGTCAGCAACAATCCCGTCCCGGCCGGCGATATTTCGGCGTTGATCAGTCAGGTTCATTCGGCGTTGATGCGGGTCTCCAACGGACACGGCGAAGTGACGGCCGAGGCGCTCAAGCCGGCGATTGCGGTGAAGAAGTCGATCACGCCGGAGTATCTCATCTGTCTCGAGGACGGCAAAAAATTCAAATCGCTCAAGCGTCACTTGCGCACGCAATACAACATGACGCCGGAGCACTACCGCGAGAAATGGGGTCTCGCGCCGGATTACCCGATGGTGGCGCCGAATTACGCCGAGGCGCGCTCGCAACTCGCCAAACAGATGGGCCTGGGTCAGCAACGTCCGCGGCGCGCCCGGTAGTCTCCGGGCGCGGCTCTCGACCCCGCGGGGGCGTGCAAGACAAATCCGCTTTGCGCCGGCGCTTTCACGCTCCGGCGCTTTGCGCTCGGGCGCCTCAAGCTCCGCCTCAAGCTCCGGCAGCGGTCAACGCGTGGCGGGCGTCGTCGCGGATGCGGCCCACCATGGATTTCAGGCCATTGGAGCGCTGCGGCGTGAGATGCTCGCGCAGGCCCAAACGGTCGAACGCGGCGAGCGCGTCGGTCGAAAGGATTTCCTTCGCCGGCTTCTGCGAATACATCGCGAACAGGATGGCGATGAGACCGCGCACGATGTGCGCGTCGCTGTCGCCGCCAAAGCTCAGCTCCGGACCTGCCGGGCCGGGCGAGACGTCGGTCGTGAGCCACACCTGGCTCGCGCAGCCCGGCACCTTGTTGGCGTCGTTTCGCGCTCCTTCGGGCAGGGGCGGCAACGCGCGCCCGAGTTCGATGAGATAGCGGTACCGATCGTCCCACTCGTCCAGCAGGGCGAAATTGTCGTTGATCTCGTCGATCGTCATGATGTCCCGGCTGAAATCCTGGGCCGTCGCGTCCGCCTTTTAGATAAGCCGCGTCGCCGCCGATGGCCAGCCGGGAAACAGCCCGGCGGATCGGACGCCGGGAGTGGAACTCCCTGATCGCCCGTCTCCGCCAGAGCCTCGTGTCAGATCGCGCCCTTGTGCCGCGGGCCGCGCCAGACCGGCGACAGGTCGGCGGACGTCAAGGTGTTCTGCGAAACCTCCATCGAAGCGGATGGCACGGCGCCGGTATCCTCGGTCGCGCTTTCGGTCTTGCTGTCGGCCCTGGCGAGTTTCTCGCCGACCATTCCGTACAGCATCTTGGCGCCGGCCTGCGCACGCTGGCCGATTGCCGAGGCGAGATGCACGCCTGCCTCGCAGGCCTTGGGCTGGCGGCTGCAGAACTGGATCATGTCGCCGAACGTCTGGGACGCGGCGGTCACCGCGTCGGTCGCTTCCAGCCCCGACGCGGCGGGCGCCGAAGCTTTCGGTCCGAAGGACGGCAACAGCGCGAGCACGATCGCCATCCAGAACGCCGTTCGCAAGAGGAACATCATGGTCCTGCCCTTTGCTTTCCTCCACCCGCAATCCCCACATCCGGTATAGCGAAGACGCCTCAAAATCGCGTTCGGCGGATTCGCTAAATCTTCGGAAAAACTGCCGAAAATTCTCCGACAATTTTATCGATTGCGGACACCATGCGGCACCTGTCAATTTCGACAGTCCGGTCACCTCCTGTTCACCATGCGGCCGCCGCGGCAACGACCCGTTCACCATGCGCGGGAATTCATTGGCCGCAGCATCGTGGTTGCAGCCCCGGCCGGCGGGTTCTGCGCTTTGCCCGCCGTCGTCCTTAGCACTCGCTTAATGGGCCTTTGCCACGATCCCTCCAACGACAATGGGGTGAACGTCCACAGCGGACGGGTCGAGGCCACGTGAAACCGTCGCAAGCCATCGGGGACTATCTGGACGGCCTCGTGCATCCTTCTGCGCGCTCCGACACCCTGCAGACAGCCCGCCATCGGGCCTTCATCGCGCCGCGTCTGATCGCCGGCCTCGCGATGCTCGCGGTGCTGCCGGTGCTGCTCGCCATCGGCGAGGTTCCGGGTCCGCTCGAACTCGTGCTCCTGGTGTGGACGGTGGTGCCGCTCGCCGTCGCCTGCTACCTGTCGCGGACCGGCCGTTACGAGACCGCCTCGATGATATCCGTGGCGGCGCTCGCCCTCATCGCCGCCGTGATCGGATTCGCGTCGGGCGGCATCAACTCCATCGCGGCCCTGTGGCTCGGGCTGATCGTGCTGGAGGGAACGGTGGCGGCGTCGCCGCGGGTGAGCGTCCTCGCGACCCTGCTGGCGCTCGCCACAGCCGCGCTGCTTCTGCTCGCCGCGCGGGCCGGGGATGTTTCCGCAACCCCGCTGTCGCCGGCCTCGGTTGCGACCGGCGTCGTGTCGGCCTTGCTTTACGCGATCGCCATCGCGTTTGCGGCCGAACGAGTCGCTCGCGCCGCGACCCATCGGTCGACCGGAGAAGCCGAGCGCTTGGGCCTGCTGGCCGGTCACATGAGCGATGTGATCACCCGCCACGACGCTGCTGGGCGCGTGCTGTCGGTTTCTCCCAATGTGCAGGATATCCTCGGCATCGGTGCGAGCGAGGCGCAGGGATTGGGCCTCCTCGACCGCGTCCACACGGCCGACCGGGCGGCGTTCCGCGGCGCGCTCTGCGACGCGGCGGCGAGAGGGGTGAGCGGCAGCATCGACTTCCGCCTTCGCCGTTCGCAGCTCGGCGACGACACCGGCTTCACCTGGATCAGCATGCAATGCAAGTCGTTGCCGGAGGGTGCTGGCGCTGGCCAGGAAGTCGTCGCGGTGATGCGTGAGGCGTCGCGGCAAAAGGCCCAGGAACAGGCGTTGAACGAAGCGCGCGGGGAGATGGAGCGCAGCCATGCCGGCAGGAGCAAGTTCCTGGCGGTACTGAGCCATGACCTGCGTACGCCTCTCAACGCGATCATCGGATTCTCCGAAATGCTGGCGAATGCCGACGAGACGCGCATGGACGGCGACCGCCGCCGCGAATACGGGCGGCTCATCAACGAGGCGGGCTGTCATCTGCTGACGGTGGTAAACGGCATCCAGGACGTCTCCCGGATGGAGACCGGCGAATTCGAGATCGCGCCGGAACGCTGCAGGCCGGCACCGGTCATCGCGGGGGCCTGCGAAGCGCTCGCGCCCCGGGCACGGGGTCTCGGAATCGCTCTGCACTGCCGGGTCCCCCAAGACCTGCCGGAGGTGCTCGCAGATCCGCAGGCGCTCGGGCAGATCGTGACCAATCTCGTGATCAACGCGCTCAAATTCACTCACCGCGGCGGCGCGGTGACGATCGAGGCGCGGTGCGGCAGCGAGGCCCTCGTGCTTTCGGTAGCCGATACCGGGGCCGGCAGCGCGCCCGAGCGCTTCGGCCGGCTTGGGGATCCGTTCTTCCAGGTCCGCGGATCCCATGCCCGTACCCACGAGGCCGGCGGCCTCGGACTATCGATCGTCAAAGGGCTGGTCGATCTGCATGGCGGTGAGGTCGACGTGTGCAGCCGGGTCGGCGAGGGCACGCGGGTCACGATGCGCCTGCCGCTCGACGGCACCGGCCGTCCGCTCGCCGAACCGGCCCGCAAGTCCGATCGGCCGGGATATTCCGGAGAGTCCGCCGTTGCATCGCCCGCCCGGGCGATGCCGGCCCGTTTCCAGGCTGCGATGAGGAAAAGTGCGTGAAAAAAATGAGTGCGTTGCGCAACATCGCAGAGTTCTGCAAGGGCGTGCTCGCGACGCAGGTGCTGGGCCGTCTGCCGTCGACGTTTGGCTTTTTGATGCGGCATCGCCGCGACCTGTTCGGCGGACTGGTTGCACTCTGCGCCGTGACCGTCATCCTGGTGAATGGCCTCTTCATGCAATCGGGGCCGCACCCGGCGCCGATCTTCGCGGTCAAGCCGCTGCCCGTGGTGGCGAATGAGCCGACCGGCGCCGTGTTGCCGCGACCGCGCCCGGTTTCGACGGAGACCATGAATCTCGCTGCGGTGAAGATCGATCCGGTGCCGCTGCCGCTGCCGCGCCCGCGCGTGCAGCCGGTCGCTGCGCACAGCGATCCGATCGCCGACCTCATCGCTCCGCCCCATCCGCTCAGCGCCGTGCAGCGTGCGCTCAATGAATACGGCTATGGACCGATCAAGGCGAACGGCGTCTACGACGATGCCACCCGCGCTGCGATCACGAGGTTCGAGAAGGACCACAACCTGCCGCCGACCGGCCAGATCACGCCGCGCTTCCGCCATGAGCTCGCCGCCGCGACCGGCCGTCCGGTGGATTGATTTGCCACCGCAAGGCCGGACGCCTATGCATCATGCATGCGTCTGAAATCGGGACTATGGGTCGCCGCCTATATCAGGCGGTGCAACGTCGAGGGCCTGTTCGCTGCGGTGCGCCGGCGCGGCGCCGACGAGGCGGGAGCGATCTTCATCAAGATCAACCGCCTCGACGGGACCGCTGATCTCTACGGTCCCGCCCCGCAGTCCGCCTTTGCCGAGCAGAGTCCGACCGACCGGGTGTTCAGCGCGGCGCTCAACGCGATGCCGGCGGCCGAGGAGCAGGTCGAAGCCTATCTCGCAAAGCAGATCCGCTTCGACCCCGACGTCTGGATCATCGAAAGCGAAGATCGCGGCGGCCGGCACTTTCTCGATCGGATCGTGAAGTGACGCCGCGCTCCCCGATGCGCGCGGACAGCTCGCTGAACCGCGCCCGCAGGCCGAGCGGCGTGTGCCCGACATCGGTTGCGTCTTGCGGAGCGCCGACCGCCGCTGGCGCGGCCGCTTGCTCGCGCGGTGCCTTCTCGCGCCACAGCGACATGAGCCGAACGGCGACGGTGCGGTCGAGCGCGTAGTAGAGATCGGTGAGGTCGTACACCCGGGAGACCGAGTGGCCGACGGCGGGATTGACGAGCAAAAGCATCCGCTGCAGGACCGCGATGGGAATCCCCGCCGCCATCGCCGCCACGACGAGGGGTTCGCCCGAGCGATCGTTGATGATCCGCTCGCACAACGCGGGGGACGTGTCGAACACCCGCTCGCATTCGCGGATCAGCTCGCCAATCCGGCCCGCAATGGTCGCGGCGTCGAGCCGCTCGCAATCAGGCCGCGGGCCTTCGGCCGTCGCGGCTACGCTCTCGCCGTCGTGGGCCTTGGCGAGCATTGCCAAGAGCTCGCCTCGTCCGGCCGCCGTCGCGGCGAAGAAGGCCTCGCCATGATCGACGGGCGCGGTCGGCGCGGCGGGAACGTTCCCCCCGGGGGCATCGGTCTGGCGCGCAGGAGCCACGATCATCGGGGCCAGCCGGGGGCTCGACGGCGGTTGCGACGCCGGAACCAGGGTCACGACATCCTGCCGGGCGGCAACGTCTTGCGCGGGCACCCTGGAGGCGGCGCGGCCGATGATTTCGATCGGCGCGGTGGGGTGGTCGCGCAGCACGCTGATGACGGTCTCGCGGGTGCCTTCGTCGACCATGTCGATGAGGCGCTGAGCGAGCTCGGCATATTGCCGTTTCTCGTGCTCGGTGTGGGTCGTGCGTTCAACGTAGAGCGCGGTCAGCGCGAGAAGCAGTCGCGCCTTGATGTCATGGCCGGGGCGATCGGCGAGGCCGATCAGGGTTCTGGTGTCGAAGGCGATGGCGGTCACGCGGTTCCCCCCATTTGCGGGACGCAGGGACATTCGAAAATGCGGAATCCGCGCTGTTATAGCGGCCGGCGCTTAGCGCCGCGTTAACCTCAACGATCCGCTAAATGGATTCGATCACTGACTGCGCTCGTCGCGGGAGAATTTCCCTTCCACCGACGGTCTTTGACCATAATCGGCAAGGACCGCGTTCATGGTTCGTGGTCCGGCATCGCGACATAGATCAGCACCATCAGGATCGTGACGAAGAAACGGAAGGCGTCCGGCACGCCGTTCCACTTCGGCGACATCCACATGCCGAACCACTCGCCGCCGATCGACATGAAGCCGACCTGCCAGATCAGAAAGCCGAGCGTCAGCCCGGCGACGGCGAAGCCCTTGGCGCGGTTGAAGGCGTGCGGATCCGAATGGGCGAACAGCATCCGCGCGGCGCCGATCCAGCACAGGAGCGCGGTCGCGCTCTCCGCCGCGATGATCAGGAGATAGGCGGCAGTTTGCAAGGTGGGATTTTCGATGCTGCGATATCGTATCGTCGAGGTTTCGAAAATCGTATCCATGGCGAGGACATGTTGCACGAAGGCCCGGTTGGTCCCGTAGTCGGTGATGTTGCCGAATGCGACGAGGCTGGCGAAGAATGCAATCGCCGCCACCGTGCCGGTCTTCGACAGGCGGATGATGCGCATGTTCCAATTCTCCTGTTCGACGCGGGCTGGCGTGCCCCTGCCTGTTTCCCGCGCGGCGCGGGTCGGGGAAGCGGACGACTGCTTCCGCCGCCACGCTTGCAATCAGGGAGGCGGCAAGCAAAAGGCCCCGGCGAACCGGGGCCTCCTTGCCGCGCCGTCCCTGTGTTATGAGTTTATCACCAAAAATTCGGGGCGAAGCGCCAGTTCAGGCCCGCCTTGAATTCGTTGATGTGCTGCGCGTTCTGCAGTCCGGCCGAAATCCCGATCGCAGGGCCGCCGGCGACGACCGCGCCGTTGATGGCCACGTTCTTGGTGCCGAAGTCGAGATAATCGTACTCGGCCTTGACCGACCAATTCTGCCAGAACGCCCACTCGATGCCGGTCCCGACCGTCCATCCGGTTTGGATGGCGCTGCCGGTGCCGGAGAAGCGTGCCGCGCCGGCGGGGAATGCCCACGTTTCAGTATAGTCGGTATTGGCCCAGGCGACGCCGGCCTTGCCGTAGAGCAACCAGTTGTCGTGCGCGATGCCGACGCGGCTGGTCGTGGTTGCGATCCAGTTGGTGTCGGCCGTCGACAGCCGACTGGCGGAGCCTGCAGGAAGCAGCGGCGCGCCGAAGCTCGAGGTGCTCGTGCCGTTGACCTTGCCCCAGACGATGTCGCCTTCCCAGCCGACCACGAGGTTGCCGAACTGATAGTTCGATCCGCCCTCGACGCCGCCGACGAAGCCGCTGCTGCTCGTGGTCTGGATCACCGGAACGCCGATGGCGGTGCCGAGAACGCCGAGGCCGGGGACCGAAGTGTCGTTGTTGGCCCAGGCGCCACCGGCCACCCCGCCGATATACGTGCCGCTCCAATCGTATGTGGAAACCGGCGCGATCGACCTGAGCGGCATGTCTGCCGCGAACGCACCCGCCGACGCCAGGAGCGCGGCAAGGGCCGCGCCTGCTGCAATTCCATGTTTCATGGTACCCCCTCCCGTTGTTGCCCAACCGGGAGAAACTCTAGCCGCATTGCCGAGGAGAATAAATTTCGATCCTGATTCTACGTAAATGGAAAGTAATTGGTTTTTATTTTGGAAAGAATTCTGCGACGGAGATTGTCAATCGTCGTTGCGACATCATGGGCAGGTCTTGCCCCGTTTCGGGGCGTCGCCGGGGAGCCCCGCTGATGCGCCTGTCGGCGTTATGAAAATCCACCAGCCTTGCCGTCATGCCGGGTCCGCTGCGTCCGCGGCGGACGGCCGGCGAACGCCGCCGCGGCGCCGCGCGCCCCTCTGAGGCATGCTATGGCCGTAGCCGGCAGTGGATGGCTTGGGCAACGGATTCTTTAACGTGCCGTTAACCATAAAAATGACAAACCGGTCCGGCTATCGAAATTCCACCTTATTTCGATTCGCTGCTGTCCCGGGGGGGGGCTATGGGCACGGTCGTCGAGTTTTCGCAGGCGCGGCGCGCATCGCGCCGAAACAAAATGCCGGTCGCGGCGGGCTCCGCCGTGATCGTCATCCTTCCTTCGATCCGGATCGAGCGGGAGGTGGTCGAGGCGGCGGCTCCGCCGCCGGCCGCGCAGTCGCGCGCCAGCCGCAAGCGTCGCAAACGCGCTACGCGTGCGTAGCAGCAGCGAGTGGCGTGGGAGGAGAGGGGTGCCGCCTCATTGCGGGCGGCACTGCGCTCCGGTCAAGGCGGCGGTTGCAGTCGGAAGCTGGCTCGGCTCCGGGCTGAAGGCGCGGGCCACGATCAGGCCGGTCACGGTCGGCGATTCCACGATCAGGCGGTCGGCCGCCGTCACGTCCTCGTCTTCCGGGATGTCGCCGCGCTGCTTGGTCGTCATCAGGTCGAGCTCGATCGCGCGGCGGCCCGCCGAGCGGTCGTTGATGGCGTAGTAGGCGATGTCGAAGCGGGTGTAGAACGTCACCGACGTATAGGCCGGGCTCAGCGGCACGGAGAGCTTGACCGGGCCTTTGCTCAGATCGTACCGGCACACTGCGGTTGCGAAGGCAGGGTCCATGAACGGCATGGCGGATTCCGCCGGGGTCGGGGCGGCCAGCAGCTTGAATCCATTGATGGGGGCAACCGGTGCGAGCCGCGCATAAGCGTCCTGGGTCGCGGTCCGCGGCAGCAGCATGATGCTTCCGAGGTGGACGAGGCCACCCAGCACGAGCCCCCCGACGATCCACAGCACCCAGCGGATCATGCGCATTTTCCCGACGAGATGATCGCCGGCATCGGCGCTTCGCGGCCGGCGCGCGTCGCGATGCCGAGCGAGGTGTCATAGAAGCGCATGACGAGGATGTAGCGCTCCACGCCGCCGGTCGGCAGCCAATTTCCAGGACGGGCGCGCGGCGACAACGTCACCGCAAAGTCCCCTTTACGGTCTCGCACGAGCTCTTGGCTGGTGAACCCGAACCGGGACAGGGAATTGGCGACGAGGTTGCCGGACGGGCTGTAGAGGGTCAGCGTGAAGTAGCGCGCCGACGGCGTGGTGCCCCGCACGGTCACGTCGCAACGCCCGTCGAGCGCGTGGCCGGCATCGTCGCCGCCGGCGACGAAAGTGATTCCGTCCCCGACACCGATCGGCAGTTCGCCATTGCGTGCGATCGCCGCGCGAGCATAGGGATCGACGCCGGAGGTGCCGCGGCGCGGGTCGGCTTTCCACGCGCCCAGCGACAGCTTGCCGAACGAGACGTTGCTGGACAGCGCAAACCACGTCGTCCCGAGGCCGATCGCCCCGGCGATGATGAAGGAGAGCAGCAATCCTATGAGCAATCGCACTTTCGGCCCGGCCTCGGCAGGAACGCCGAACGGTGCCCGCCACCCGGCGGGCCGCACGTCCGATGCGTTCAGTGTCTTATACCTACAGCATGATCACCTAAGTCGACGGCATTTTCGACAAGATCGCGCCCAAATCAAGGAACCGGCCGGTCGTGCGCGGCTCGCCTGCCGGACTCGCCGCCTTGTCGTCGGTGCCACGTCTCCGTGCTGCCGGCTCGCCCAATGCCGTTCAACGTCACTCGGCTGCCGCCGCGATGCTGCCGACCGTGTTGTCCGCCCGCTTCGGAGCCGATGCGTTCGGGGTCTCCTGAGTGATCGGCTGCGCGATCAGCGCGCGGCCGGCCTCGTCCATCAGCCGCTCGATCCGCAGCAGCGACTGCACGCCGCGATTGGTGAGCATGATCGGGCGGAGCGCCTCGTTCTTGTTGCCCTCCAGCACCGGGCCGACCGCGATTCCATTGGGCCCGACCCCCGTGATGTTCTTGAGCTCCACGCCCTGATGGGCGTAGGCCATGATTTCGTGCCAGCTCTGGGCGGGCAGCGAGCCGCCGGTCATCTTGTTGAGCGGGCTGTAGTCATCGTTGCCGAACCACACGCCGCACACGAAGTTGCCGGTATAGCCGACGAACCAGGCGTCGCGATACGAGTTGGTGGTGCCGGTCTTGCCGGCCGCCTTGATGCCGTCGAGAGCGGCCCGCTTGGCGGTACCTTCCTCAACCACCTTGCTCATCATGAACGCCATGTCCGAGGCGACCTGGGCGGGGATCGCCGCGTGCGGCTTGGGCCCGTCGCGGTCGAACCGCCAGATCGTGTCGCCGGTGCCGGAGCGCACTTCGAGGATGGCGTGAGGCGCCACCGCCATCCCCTTGTTGGGGAAGGTGGCATAGGCCACGGTGTGCTCCAGCACATTGACCTCGTCCGCTCCGATCGGCAGCGACGGCGTGTCCGGGAGCGGCGATTTGATGCCGAAGCGCCGGGCGGTCGCCACGATCATGGCGCGGCCGATCTTCGGGTTCCCCTTGCCGAGCGCGATCGACAGCTTGACCGGGATGACGTTGATGGACCGGATGATCGCCTGCAGCAGCGTGATCGAGCCGGAGTAGGACCGTCCGTAGTTTTGCGGGCACCAGTTGCCGATGCACACCGGCCCGTCGACCAGGACCGAGGTCATCTTGAAGCCGTTCGCCAGCGCAGTGGCGTAGACGTAGGGTTTGAACGACGATCCCGGCTGGCGGAGGGCGTCGGTCGCCCGGTTGAACTGGCTGGCGTTGTAATCGACCCCGCCCACCATGGCGCGGACCGCGCCGTCGAGGTCGGAGAGCACCGTGGCCGCCTGCTTGGCATGGTAATCGCGGCCGAACTGGCGGATCTGGTTCTCGATCACGTCTTCGGCGTTGCGCTGCATGCCGGGGTCGAGGGCGGTGCGCACCACGAAAGCGCGGTCGGTGATCGTCCGCGGGAAGGTGTCGACGAGCTTCTTCATCTCGTCGAACGCCCAATCCAGATAGTACCCGGGAGCGCCCTCGTCGCGGCGGTCGATCGCGCGGGCCGGATTTCGGCGGGCGCCGAACACCTGTCCTTCGGTCATGAATCCGGCGTCCACCAGATTGTCGAGCACGACGTTGGCGCGGGCGCGGGCGGCCGGAAGGTTGATGTGGGGCGCGAACTTGGTCGGCGCTTTGAACAGCCCCGCCAGCATGGCCGCTTCGGGGAGGGTGACCTCGCGGGCCGACTTGCCGAAATAGAAGTTCGAGGCGGCGTCGACGCCGAAGGCTCCGCCGCCCATATAGGCGCGGTCGAGGTAGAGCTTGAGGATCTCGTTCTTGGTGAGTCGGGTTTCCAGCCACAGGGCGAGAAACGCCTCCTTCACCTTGCGCTCGATGGTGCGCTCGTTGCTCAGGAACAGGTTTTTGGCGAGCTGCTGGGTGATCGAGCTGCCGCCCTGAACCACGCCGCCGGCGCGCGCGTTGGTGACGACGGCACGGAACGTGCCGGCGACGTCGATGCCGAAATGCTCGTAGAAGCGCCGGTCCTCGGTGGCGAGCACCGCCTTGATCAGATGGTCCGGCAATTCATTGAGAGGTACCGAATGACTGTGCTTGATGCCACGGCTGCCGACCTCGTTGCCGTAGCGGTCGAGAAAGGTGACTGCGAGCTCGGACTTCTTCAGCCAATCCTCGTCGGAGGTCTCGCGGAAGGCCGGCCCGGCGAGGGCCAGCATCAGCAGGAGGCCGCCGACGCCCATGGTGGCCACTTCGGACAGCGGCTCGACGACCAGCCAGCGCCGCCATCCCGCGACATGGAAGCGATCCATGAGGTCGCGGTAGCGCTCGAAAGCTTCCCGCGCCAACAGCCCGCCGCGGAACAGCCCAAAGTCGAGGCGTGCATCGAGATCGAGCAGAAAGTTCTTGATCCGCGCTCGGAATCCGGGCTTCGGCAGCGTGAGCGGCGCGGAGCCGCGCCCCGCGCTCCCGGGGGATCCCGCGCCCTCTGGCTGGCCGGACTGGCCCTGGTTCGGAACTTGATCCTGCACGGTCGCTCCGTTACTGAGCAGTTTAAAGGGTCGCTCGGCCGAACGTGTCTAGCCCATCGGCTTTCGCGGGCCAACAGTAAGCCGGAACATGAACATTTGGAGGCATCGCTGCGGCGAAATTCGCACCGATTCCGATCGTGCCCGAGAGTTCTTTACTTTTCAATCGCTTGAAGGCGAGCGCGACGAAATAATCGGAACGGTGGCGCGCCCGCATCACCTGATACCGCGGCGGCCCGCCGACCGATGCGCGCCGCAGGAGAATCCAATGGAGGAAAAGCCGTTCTGGCGCCGCAAGAGCCTTGCCGGCATGACCGAGAAGGAGTGGGAGAGCCTTTGCGACGGCTGCGGGCGCTGCTGCCTCAACAAGATCGAGGAGGAGACCAGCGGACGCATCTACTATACCGACGTCGGCTGTACCCTGCTCGACGGGGAATCCTGCCGCTGCAAGGACTACCCGAATCGCTCCGAGCAGGTCAGCGACTGCGTCCGCCTCACGCCGGCCAATCTCGAAGAGTTGAGGTGGCTGCCGCCGACCTGCGGCTACCGTTTGGTGTCGGAAGGCCGAGACCTCTATTGGTGGCACCCTTTGGTGTCCGGCGATCCGGAGACCGTGCATACGGCCGGCGTGTCGGTGCGGGGAAAGGTCGCCTTGTCCGAGGACGCTCTCGGCAATGCGGATTACGAGGACCACCTCGTTTCCTGGCCCCTGCGGGTGCCGGCCGCCGCCCGGGCCAAGCGGCGGCGTTGAGGGCGGGACGAAACGCGTTCCCCGTCGACTGCCGGCCACCTTTTCCTGCGCCTCATAGCTCATGTGCCGGCTGCGGCATTGAAAACGCCGCCCCGGGGCGGCATATGCTGCCTCCGATCTGACATGGCCCTTCCCGTGTGACCGTCGGCGGTTCGGGGAACCGCGACACACCCGGAACCGCGAGACACAATGACAAATCCGCCTGCCCTTGCCAGCGATGGTGCCGGACCCTCCGCGCGTGATGAAAGCGACCCGCACGGGTCCGTGGAGCACGATCCCGCGGCGGCAGACGTTGCCGCGCCCCTGGCGCCGGCCGCCATCACCAAGATCATCTTCGGCATCATGCTGGCGATGTTCCTGAGCGCGCTGGAGCAGACCATCGTCGCGCCGGCGCTTCCCACCATCGGCGTTCACCTCGGCGACATCGAGAACCTGTCGTGGGTGGTCACGGCCTACCTCCTGAGCGCCACCGCGGCGACGCCGCTGTTCGGCAAGCTTTCCGACATCTATGGCCGGCGAACCATTCTCCTGACCTGCGTCGCCATCTTCATCGTCGGCTCGCTCGCCTGTGCGCTCGCGCCGACCATGTGGGGACTGATCGCGGCCCGCGCACTTCAGGGCTTCGGCGGCGGCGGCATCCTGCCGATCGCCCAGACCATCATCGCCGACATCGTGTCGCCGCGCGAGCGGCCGCGCTACCAGAGCTATTCCGCGGTCATGTTCATGTTCGCGAGCGTGATCGGCCCGGTGCTCGGCGGCGTGCTCACCGACCGCATCCACTGGTCGTTGATCTTCTGGATCAACGTGCCGATGGGCGCGGCCGCGCTCTTCATCACCTACCGCGCCCTCCATAAGCTGCCGCGCCACGAACGCCCGCATGCGCTCGACGTCGTCGGCGCCGCGCTGATGGTCGCCGCCGCCATCTTGCTGATGCTGGCGATGACATGGGGCGGCTCGCGCTATGCTTGGCTGTCCTGGCAGATCGGCGCGATGCTCGCGGCGTCGGCGGTGGCGTGGGGCCTGTTCGCGCTGCGCCTCGCCACCGCGGCGGAGCCGCTGATCCCGCCGTCGGTGCTGCGCGAACCGGTGGTCACCCGGATCGTCATCACGGCGTTCTTCAGCATCGGCGCCATCATCGGTCTCTCGATCTACGTTCCGCTCTACCTCGAGCTGGTGCTCGGCGTGTCGCCGTCGGTCTCCGGTATCGCCCTCATCGCCTTCACCGCGGGAACGGTAGCCGGCGCTTTCGCGGCCGGCCGGGCGCTGGGCCGCAGCCAGCACTACAAGCGCGTGCCCATGGCGGGTCTCGCGATCGCGATCGCGAGCCTCGTGGTGCTCGCTGCGCTGCCGGTGAAGCTCATGCTCCCCGGCGTGTCGGTCATGCTGTTGCTGTGCGGCGGCGGGATCGGAACCATGTATCCGGTGACCACCGTGCTGATACAGAATGCGGTCCTGCCGCATCAGTTCGGGATCGTCACCGGAACGCTGAATTTCTTCCGGCTGCTCGGCGGCACCATCATCGTCGCGGCCCTCGGCGCCATCGTGCTCACCAAGCTCGACGCCTCCGGCGGCCTCGTCGCCCTCGATACGCTGGCCAAGAGCGGCGTGCGGCCCGATACCGACTTCTCCTCGGTGTTTTCCTGGGTCTTCATCGCCGCCGCTCTGTGTCTCGTGGTGGCGCTCGCCTGCCTGGCCGGCATCGAGGAGCGGCCGTTGCGAGGCCCGGCGCCGGTGCGCAAGGCCGCGCCGCTCGCGGCCGAGTAGCACCGTGGCGAGCAAGCAGGCTCCGATCGTATCGGCCCCCATCGAGTCTGCACAAATCGAGTCTGCACACGTCGACGCCGCACACGATGCGTCGCCGTCGTCGGCGGTCCCCGCGGCGGCGCCGCTCAGCTATGTCGAGGTGCGCAGCATCATCTGGGGAATGATGCTGGCCATGTTCCTCGCCGCCCTCAACCAGACGGTCGTGGCGACGGCGTTGCCGACCATCGGCCGCGACTTCGGCGATTTCGAAAACCTGCCCTGGGTCGTCACCGCATTCCTGCTGACCTCGACCGCGGTGGCGCCGTTGTACGGCAAGCTCAGCGACATCTACGGCCGCCGCACGATGCTGCTGACCGGGCTCGGCCTGTTCGTCGCGGGCTCGGTGATGTGCGCGCTGTCTCCCAATATGTTCCTGCTGAGCCTCGGTCGCGCCGTGCAGGGCATCGGCGGCGGCGGCATCATGCCGCTGGTGCAGACCGTCATCGCCGATGCCAGCACGCCGCGCGAGCGCGGCCGCTACCAGGCGCTGATCGGCAGCATCTGGGTCAGTGCCGGGGTGTCCGGACCACTGGTCGGCGGGTTCATCTCCGAGCACCTGCCATGGCCGATGATCTTCTGGCTCAACGTGCCGCTCGGCATCGCCGGCTTGGTGATGATCTTCGTCGCGCTCAAGAAGCTGCCGCGGCACGACCGCAAGCACCGGCTCGATCTGCTCGGCGCCGCGCTGATGGTGACGTCCGCGGTGGCGCTGCTGCTCGCGCTCGCCTGGGGCGGCACCCGCTACGCCTGGGCATCGCCGCAGATCGCGCTGTTGCTCGTCGCCAGCGTCGTGTTCGCGGTGCTGTTCGGCTGGCGGCTGCGCCACGCTCCGGAGCCGTTTCTGCCGCTGCCGATCCTCAAGGATCCGGTGGTGCGGATGGGCACGGCGGCGAGCGCGTGCGCGGTGGGGGCGTCGCTCGCGCTCACCATCTACCTGCCGCTGTATTTCCAGGTGGTGCACAAGCTTTCGGTCGCCATGTCGGGGCTGGCGCTGATCCCCCTGGTGGCGATGACGACGCCGGGCTCGATCCTGGCGGGTCGCGCCCTCAGCCGCTTCGAGCACTACAAGCGGGTGCCGACGGTCGGGTTGAGCCTCGGCATCGCGGCGGCCGCTCTGCTCGCGGTGTGGCCGACGGCGCCGTTATGGCTGGTTCTCGCCGCGCTCACCGTCATCAGCACGGGATGCGGCGCAACCTATCCGGTGTGCACCGTGAGCGTCCAGAACGCCGTGCCCCCGCATCAGGTCGGGACAGCGACCGGTGCGATGAACTTCTTTCGGGCGCTGTTCAGCGCGCTGCAGGTCGCCATCCTCGGCGCCATCGTGGTGGCGGGGTTCGGCGTCGGCGTCGAGCGCGGTCGCGGCGCCGAGGTCGTGGTGAACGCCGCCAACGCTCTGGGCTCCAACGTTTTTCATGTATTCGGCTGGATGTTCGCGACCGCCGGCCTGTTTCTCGCGATCGGCCTCCTGGCGCTGATCCTCATGGAAGAGCGGCCGCTGCGCGGCCCGGCGTCGTAGGTCGCGCCCCAAGTGCGCCAGGCGCGCCTGCGCTATGGCGTTTCGATCTGCGTCAACTCTCCCGCCGGGGGGCGCTGGTTGAACGGCCGGGGAACTCCCATATTCCCGCTGCACCCGTTTCGGGGCGGTTCTCGCTCGGTGAAGGAAACCCATGTCCGTCTTTGCGCTGTTCCTCAACATCCTGTGGATCGCCTTCGGCGGCCTTTACATGGCGGCCGCCTGGGTCCTCGCCGCCCTCATCATGGCGGTCACCATCGTCGGCATGCCGTGGACGCGGGCGGCCTTCAACATCGCGCTCTACACGCTGATGCCGTTCGGGCAGAAGGCCGTGTCGCGGGCCGAATATGCCGGCCGCGAGGATCTCGGCACCGGGCCGCTCGGCCTGGTCGGCAACCTCATCTGGCTCGTGCTCGCGGGCTGGTGGCTGGCGCTCGGCCACCTCATCACCGCCATTCTCCTCGCGGTGACGATCATCGGCATTCCGTTCGCCTGGGCGCACTGGAAGCTGGCCGGCATCGCGCTGTGGCCGATCGGCAAGATGATCGTCCCTGCCGACGACGCGCCGCTGCGCTACTACGGGCCGCGCTGAGGGCGGGCGGGGCGAGGCGCCCGGTCAAACCGGGCGACTCTGGGTAACTGAATCAGACCGGGCGATAATCCCTCTTGACGCCGACCGAGGCTCCTTTGCATGGGGTTGTTTTTCGAAAAAATCCCGGAAGCTGGTCGTTTGGGCGGGTGAAGAGGAACCCGCCGCGCGTTTAGCGGCGATTGTCGCCCGGTCTCATCGCCTCATCGTTGCCGCTCGCCGGGCGGAGCATGCATGCTCTTGAGCAGGTCGCCCAGCATCTTGCGCAGGCCGTGCACCTGGTCGACGAGGTTGAGAACCACCCCGACGCCGGCGTCGTTGACTTCGAGGTCGCCCTTGAGGTCGCGGATGAGGTGGGCGCGGGCGAGATCGGCTTCGGTGAACACGGCCTCCGGATCGGCGCCGCTCGGAATGATCCATTCTTCCGAGATCCACGCTTCCAGCGTGTCGTGATCGAGGTCCGCCTGGATCAGGAATTCTTGCCTGGTGATGATCATGGCTGCATGCCCCGGCGAGGATCGTAGGTCGTGCCCGGCTCCCAAGTCGACACGAAGGCGTCGAGCGCGGCGTCGGGCGGGTCGGGCAGCATCACCTTGAGCTTGACGAAGGTGTCGCCGTTGCCGCCGCCCGGCTTGGCGGCGCCCTTGCCGCGCAGCCGCAGCACGGTGCCGGTGTTGGAATGCTTCGGCACCGTCATCACGACCGTCCCGGACGGCGTCGGCACGTTGATCCGTCCGCCGGCGACCGCTTCGCTCAAGGTCACCGGAACCTCGACATGGATGTCGTCACCCTCCCGGGTGAAGAACCGGTGCGGCTTGATGGAAACTTCCACCAGCGCGTCGCCGGCGCCGCCGGTGCCGCGGCCGGGTCCGCCCTTGCCGCGCAGCCGCAGCACCTGCCCCTCCACGATGCCGGGCGGGATCCTCACGTCGAGGGTGCCGCCCTGGGGCAGGTCGAGCCGCATGGTCCCGCCGTTCACCGCGTCGAGAAAGCTCACCGGCAGCCGGTAGCTGATGTCGGGGCCGCGCGCATTGGCGCGGGCGTGGGCCTGCTGACGGATGAACTCGGCGAGGATGTCGTCGGACTCGGCAAAATCCGCAAATCCCGAAGAGTTGGCGTAGCGGCCGTCGTCTTCCGGCGCGGTGTCGCGGTAGAAGCGCTGCCGCGGCCGCTCGGCGCCGGTGGCGTCGATCTCGCCGTCGTCATACCGCTTGCGCTTGTCCTTGTCCGACAGGATGTCGTAGGCGCTGGCGACCTCCTTGAAACGCTCCTCGGCCGCGCGGTCACCCGGATTGAGATCGGGATGAAGCTTCTTGGCGAGGCCGCGGTAGGCCTTGCGGATGTCCTCCGGCGCGGCGGTGCGCTCCACGCCGAGAACGTCATAGGGGTCTTTCATCGGGGTCCCTTGGATGCGTGCGCCTTCTGTGGCGTGTCGTCCGCAGGCCGGTGCCGGTCAAGGCGTCCCGTCATGGCCGGTCGCGCGATCTGGGTGCGCCAGGCGATGAATGCGCGCCGGGTGAACGCGCAAGGGACAGTCTGAACGGAACCCGCCTTCGAACGATGCTGCGTCACCTGGATAGACCGGAGACCTCGAAAGGGGAAGCGGCCGCGTCCGCCGCGGCCGCGCCGGTGCGGCTTTCGTTACCGCTTGGTTTCGAGCCACTTCTTGGAGGCCGCGGCGTCCATCAGCGGGGTCGCCTTGTCGGGGTCGATGCGCACCATGATGTAGCTGATGTGGTCGTCGATCTTGGTGAACCAGTGGCCGGTGCCCGCCGGGATGACCACGACGTCGCCCGGCTTGAGCTGATAGGTCACGCCATCGCGGATCGACTCCGCATTGTTGCCGGGCCCATTGAACAGGCGGACGGTTTCGGCGTCGGCGGGACGGCGCTTCTTGTTGACGAGGTCGGGCCCGAGCACCAGCGTGCCGGAGCCGTCGACGATATGGTAGACCTCGCTCACGAGGTCGTGCTCGGCGACCGCCTCCTTGCCCGGCGCATCCAGCTTGCCACGATAGACCATGCCGATCCCGATATGCGCCTTGCCGATGTCGACGTCGCGGACCTGCTGGTCGATGCGCTTCTCCGCGATCGCCTTCTTGACGTAGGCCTGCAACTCGTCGACCGGGACGTAGGTCCCCGGGCACATGGTGCAGGTCGGCTGCGGATTGTCGCCCTGGGCGTTGAGCGACGTGACGAGGCAGCCTGCGGCTGCGATTCCCAGAATGATCTTTTTCATGCTGTCCTCCCGATTGTGACGGCGGTTGCCGACCGTTTTTTCGACCGGACTGCGAAAGCCCGTCGCGGGGTCGAGCATACGAGGATTTCCGCTGAAATTCAGCCGTTGGGGTGGGTGCGCAACTACGGCACCAGCACCGAGCCGAGCTTGGCCGCGGTGTCGACGATCCACGCGCGGTAGCGGGCGAGCGGGGTGACGCCGGTGAGGCCGCCGCAGCCGGCGCTCAGCTTCGGGCCGGTCGACCAGCTCACCACGCCGATGACGGCGAGCCGGCCATCGCGCGGGTCGAACACCGGGCCGCCGGAATCGCCGGTGCAGGCGCCGAACCCGGCGGCCTCGCCCCTGGTGCGCGGATCGAACAGCCGGAGCTGCAGGGCGCCGGGCTGGCCGGTGGCGACGAGGGTCGAGGCGCGCAGGGTGCCGGCGCTGCGGGGATCGCCGCGGGTGCCGACGCCATAGCCGGCGACGACGAAGGCCTCGCCGACCGCGATGGTCCGCTCGGCGGCGAGCGGCGCCGGCGCAAAGCCTTGCGGCAGCGGCGTAGTGAGCTTGAGGAGGGCGACATCGGCGGTCGCCCGGTGTGCCAGCAGCGAGGCAAGCTCGAACTGGGGATGGCGGGAGATGGTGGCGACGTCGTGCAACTGCGGCGGGTGCCCGCCGGCGAGCTCCATGAGCTTATAGTCCGCACCCGGCAGCACGCAGTGTCCGGCGGTGAGGACGAGATCGCTCGCGATCGCGACGCCGGTGCAGGCGGTGCCGCCCGATCCGACCAGCAGCACCACGTGCCGCGCGCCCGTCGGGTCGGGCGCCTGCGCGCCGCCGACCATGGCGAGGGCGAGTTGGGGGGCGAGGCAGATTGCGAGGATGGCGAAGCGGCGAACCATGGCGCGGATGAGCCGCGGGCCCCCGGCAAAGTCAATGGCTTGCTCCCGGCCCCGCGAAATCTTCGCCCTTTCATCGCCGGATCATTGCCGCCACATTCGGCCGCGTCACGGAGAGACGATTCCATGGATGTCCGCGAGGCCGTCGCGTCCCGGTTCAGCTGCCGCGCCTTCTTGCCGACGCCGGTGCCGCTGGCGACGGTGCGCGAAATCCTGGCCCGCGCGGCGCGGGCGCCGTCGGGGGGCAATCTGCAGCCGTGGCGCGTCCATGCCCTTGCCGGCGGCGCGCTCGAGGATCTCAAGGCCCGCATCCGTCCCCATGCGCCCGCCAATCCGCGCGGGGAGGGGGCCGAATATCAGGTCTATCCATCGCCCTTGAAGGAGCCGTACAACGGCCGGCGTTTCGAGGTCGGCGCCGCGCTCTACCGCGCGATCGGCATTCCCCGCGAGGACCGCGCTGCGCGCTACCGGCAATACGCCCGGAATTTCGAGTTTTTCGATGCGCCGGTCGGCCTTCTGGTCACGATCGACCGCACCATGGGGCCGCCGCAGTGGTCCGACCTCGGCATGTTCATCCAGACGGTGATGCTGCTCGCCCGTGCTTACGGCCTCGACACCTGCAGCATCGAGGCGTGGACGTTCTGGCACAAGACCGCCGCCGCTTTCCTCGCGCTGCCGCCGGAGGAAATGCTGTTCTGCGGCATGGCGCTCGGCCATGGCGACCCCGCCGCGCCGATCAATCAATGGCGGGCGGCGCGCGCCGACGTCGACGGCTTCGCCGCGTTCGCGGGCTTTGACGGGACGGTGCCGCAGTGTTGACGCAGTATGCGGCTAACCGCCGGATTGACAGGATGAATCGTCGTTCTCAGCTGGTGTGGCAACACAGGCTTGCACAACGACGGATTAACGTGGACATGGTCCACAGCACAGGGCCGGCGGACCGGCCGGGGGAAACTGAATGCGCCTCCTCGTCATCGAGGACGATCCCGATCTCAACCGTCAGCTCGCGACCGCGCTGACCGACGCCGGATACGTGGTCGACCGCGCCTTCGACGGCGAGGAGGGCCACTATCTCGGCGAGACCGAGCCCTATGATGCGATCATCCTCGACATCGGCTTGCCCAAGCTCGACGGTATTTCGGTGCTGGAAGCGTGGCGCCGCGCCGGACGGGCGATGCCGGTGCTGCTGCTGACCGCCCGCGACCGCTGGAGCGACAAGGTGCAGGGCTTCGACGCCGGCGCCGACGACTATGTCGCCAAGCCGTTCCACCTCGAGGAAGTGCTGGCGCGCCTGCGCGCGTTGCTGCGCCGCTCGGTGGGCCACGCCAAGAGCGAGTTCCTGTGCGGTCCGGTGCGGCTCGACAGCCGCAACGGACGTGTCACGGTGGACGGCACGGCGGTGAAGCTCACGTCGCACGAATACCGGTTGCTGTCCTACCTGATGCATCATACCGGACGGGTGGTGTCGCGGACCGAGCTCGTCGAGCATCTCTACGACCAGGATTTCGATCGCGACTCCAACACCATCGAGGTCTTCGTCGGCCGCATCCGCAAGAAGCTCGGCGTCGAGATCATCCAGACCGTCAGGGGACTGGGATATCTCCTCACGCCCCCCACCGATGCGCGGTAGCTCGCTCGCCCTCCGCCTGTTCCTGTCGGCGACCGCCTGGACGGTCGTCATCCTGCTGGCGACCGGCATTATCCTGTCCTCGATCTACCGCTCGGCCGTGGAGCGCTCGTTCGACCGCCGACTCAGCGTCTACCTGCGGACGCTGGTGGCCGACGTGGTGGCGCCGGAGCAGTCCGCCGACCGCGCCGAACCGACGCTCGGCGAACCGCTGTTCGACCTGCCGCTGTCGGGTTGGTACTGGCAGGTCAGCCGCCTCGGGGCGAGCAAGCCGGAAGTCCGCTCTTCGCGCTCCCTGTGGGACAGCAACCTCCCGGTGCTCGACGACACCCAGGCCCCGGTGGGTTCCGACGGCACCCGCCACGGCTATGTCGCGGGCCCGGAGGACCAGCGGCTGCGCCTGATCGAGCGCAATGTCGACCTCGGCGAAGACGGCCGCTATCTGATCGCCGTCGCCGGGGACCCGCAGGAGATCGACGACGAGACCCGCTCGTTCGACCAAGCGCTGGCCGTCACCTTCGGCACGCTCACGCTGGTGCTGATCTTCATCACCATGTTCCAGGTGCGGTTCGGACTTGCGCCGCTCAAGCGCATATCGGAATCGCTCGCGGCGATCCGCGCCGGAACCGCCGAGCGCCTGGAGGGCCGGTTTCCCGTCGAGATCGAGCCGCTGGCGCGGGAGACGAATGCTCTCCTGGACGCCAACCGGGAGATCGTCGAGCGCGCGCGCACCCATGTCGGCAACCTCGCCCACGCCCTCAAAACGCCGCTGTCGGTGATCGTCAACGAGGCGGCGACCCGCAGCGACGATCCGTTCGCCGCCAAGGTGACCGGGCAGGCGCACATCATGCGCGACCAGATCGCTCACCATCTCGAGCGGGCCCGCCTCGCCGCCCGGCTCAAGGTGGTCGGCAGCATCACCGACGTGCTGCCGGTGGTGACCGCGCTGACGCGCACCATGGAAAAGATCTACCAGTCGCGCGGGATCACCATCGATCTCGATGCGCCGGCGCCGGTGCGGTTTCAGGGCGAGCGCCAGGACCTCGAGGAGATGATCGGCAATCTCGTCGACAACGCCTGCAAGTGGGCGCAGATGCGGGTCAACGTCGAGGTGGTGCCGGATGCCGGCGCCCGAGCCATGGTGCGGATCGTCGTCGACGACGACGGTCCCGGACTGACCCCGGCCCAGCGCGATCAAGTCGCCCGCCGTGGGCGGCGCCTCGACGAGACCAAGCCGGGTTCCGGGCTCGGCCTGTCGATCGTGCTCGAGCTCTCCACCCTGTATGGCGGCAGCCTCGCGCTCTCGACCGCGCCGATCGGCGGATTGCGCGCCGAGCTCAACTTGCCGGCTGCGTAATACGGGGCGACATCCAGATGATTTGTTTTGAGGCAAAAGCGCAGCGTTCGGCGAAGGCTTTCAGTGGTCGGTGGCTGGTGCTGTGCTGCGGCGGTGGGACGCCCGCCCGATCCCCTGGGCGGGCCCGCGGCACGCCCCTATTTGCGGGGAGTTCTCGCCCGCCACGGACGGCCGCCCGGCGTCTCTTTTGTCGTTGCAGCGCCCCGGTCCCCCGTGGTGTAACCTGAACTCCAATGGGCAGTCCCGCTGCATGACACTTTGGTTGATATTGGCGCTGATGACCGCCGTGGCGCTCGGCGCCGTGGTGTGGCCGCTGCTGCGGGCACGCGGGATGACCGCGGGCGGCAGCGACCTCGCGGTCTATCGCGACCAGCTCGAGGAAATCGAACGCGATCGCAGCGAACGGCGGATCGATGGAGACGAAGCCGACGCCGCCCGTGTCGAAGTGTCGCGCCGGCTGCTGGCGGCGGCCGGTGCCGAGAACGCGCAGCGGCCGGCGGGAAGTCATGCCGGAGGGCGCCGCTTCGCCGCGCTGGCGGCCGTTGCGGCGCTGGTGCCTCTGCTCGCGGTGGCGTTCTACGGCCTGCTCGGCTCGCCTGATCTGCCGGGGCAGCCGCTCGCATCGCGCGCGCCGGCCGGCAACGAAGATATCGAGCGCAGCCCGATCGCCCAGCTGGTCGCCCGCGTCGAAGCCCATCTCGGCGAGAACCCCGACGATGGCCGCGGCTGGGAAGTGATTGCGCCGGTCTACATGAAACTCGAGCGCTATGACGACGCGGCGAAGGCGCGGCGACGCGCCATCGCGCTCCTCGGCGAGACCTCGACGCGTCAGGTCGACCTCGGCGAGGCAGAAACGGCGGCCGCCAACGGCGTCATCGGCGACGAGGCGAAGACGGCCTTCGAACGTGCGGTCGCGCTCGACGCCGACAACTACAAGGCGCAATTCTATCTCGGCCTCGCAGCCGAACAGGACGGCAAGCCCGAGGACGCGACGCGGATATGGCAGGCCCTGATCGCCAAATCGCCGGCCGATGCGCCCTGGATCCCGGTGGTGCGGCAGTCGCTGGCACGGATCGACCCGAAGGCTGCGGAGGCGGCTACAGCCGCCCCGGCAGGCGCCAAGCCCGCCGGCCCCGTTGCGGCAGCCCCTGCCGTCGCGGCACCGGGCCCGCGGCCCGACGACGTCGCGGCGGCGCGCGAGATGACCGAAGAGCAGCGCGGCCAGATGATCCGCGGCATGGTCGATCGGCTGGCGACGCGGCTCCACGAGGACGGAACCGATCTGGACGGCTGGCTGCGACTGTTGCGCGCCTATAAGGTGCTGGGTGAGGATGCTAAGGCAAAGGCGGCCGTTGTAGAGGCCCGGGCCGCTCTCAACGGCGAGCCGGACAAGCTGCAGCGCCTCGACGCAGCGATCAAGGATCTCGATATCGGAGGCTGAGCGGCGTCCTTAGCGCTGAGCCGCCCCGAGGCGGATTGGTTTGGACGTTTCGGTTCCCGAAATTGGTTCCAGGAGCGTGGAACCGGGTCGCGAAGATAGAAAATCTGCGGGCCCAGGGAGCCGGCACAGGGAGTTTGATGAAGCGATGACGCGCAAGCAGCGCCGCATTGTGTTGATAGCCTCGGGCCTCGGCGTCCTTGCGGTCGCGGTCCTGCTGGTGCTCAACGCCCTGAAGGACTCCATCGTGTTCTTCAATTCGCCGAGCGATGTCGTCGAAAAGCATGTGCTGCCCGGCGCCCGCATCCGGCTCGGCGGCCTGGTGTCGCCCGGCAGCCTCCAGCGCAGCGACCCGCTGTCGATCCGCTTCGAGGTGACCGACGGAGCTCACGCGATTCCCGTCACCTACCAGGGCATCCTTCCCGATCTCTTCCGGGAGGGCCAGGGCGTCGTCGCCGAGGGCTCCCTGGACGGTTCCGGCGTGTTCAAGGCCGACAACGTGCTCGCCAAGCATGACGAGAACTACATGCCCAAAGAGGTTGCCGATACCCTGAAGAAGCAGGGTCACTGGAAGGACGAATACGAAAAGAAGGGCGCCATGCGGTAGATGCGCCGCGCCGGCTGCCGCATTCGCAGGAGTTGGCGCGTCGCCGTTTCCTCGTCTCCAGCCGCAAGTCTTTCGAGCGGCAAGTCTTTCGAGCGGCGTCTTTCGAGCCGCAAGGTCCCTTGGAGCAGCAGGTTCGCGCGCCCCGCTGCATGTCTTCCTGGTTTCAGGGAGGCGGAGAAATTGAAAGGTCGGGTCCATGATCGCAGAGATCGGCCATTACGCTCTCGTTCTTGCCCTCGCGTTGGCGCTCGTCCAATCGACGGTTCCGCTGATCGGCGCGCGCACGCGGGATGCCGCACTGATGGCGGTCGCCGAGCCGGTGGCGATCGCCCAGTTCGGCTTCGTCGCGATCTCGTTCGCCGCGCTGGTGTTCTGTTACGTCTCGTCGGATTTCTCGGTTCGCAACGTGTTCGAGAATTCGCATTCGGCGATGCCGTTGCTCTACAAGATCACCAGCACCTGGGGGAACCACGAAGGCTCGATGCTGCTGTGGGTGCTGATCCTCACGCTGTTCGGGGCGCTGGTCGCGATCTTCGGCAACAACATCCCCGCGTCGCTCAAGGCGACGGTGCTCGCGGTCCAGGCATGGGTGGCCACGGCCTTTCATCTCTTCATCCTGGTGACCTCGAACCCGTTCCTGCGCATCCCCGCGGCGCCGATCGAAGGCCGTGACCTCAACCCGGTGCTCCAGGACATCGGCCTCGCGATCCATCCGCCGATGCTCTATCTCGGGTATGTCGGCTTTTCGATTTCGTTCTCCTTCGCCATTGCCGCCCTGATCGAAGGGCGCATCGATGCGGCGTGGGCGCGCTGGGTGCGGCCGTGGCTGCTGGTCGCCTGGATGTGTCTCACCCTCGGGATCGCCATGGGGTCCTACTGGGCCTATTACGAGCTCGGCTGGGGCGGCTGGTGGTTCTGGGACCCGGTGGAAAACGCCTCGCTGATGCCGTGGCTCGTCGGCACCGCGCTGCTGCATTCCGCGGTGGTGATGGAGAAGCGCGAAGCGCTCAAGGTCTGGACCATCCTGCTCGCCATCCTCACCTTCTCGCTGTCGTTGATCGGGACCTTCCTGGTGCGGTCCGGCGTGCTCACGTCGGTGCATGCCTTCGCGTCGGACCCCATGCGCGGCGTCTTCATCCTGGCGATCCTCGTCACCTTCATCGGCGGCGGGCTTGCGCTGTTCGCATGGCGGGCGCCGCTGCTGCGCCAGGGCGGGCTGTTTTCGCCGGTGTCGCGCGAAGGCGCGCTGGTGCTCAACAACCTCTTCCTCACCGCGTGCTGCGCCACGGTCTTCGTCGGGACGCTTTATCCGCTCGCGCTCGAGGCGTTGACCGGGGCCAAGATCTCGGTCGGGCCGCCGTTCTTCAATGCGACCTTCGGGCCGCTGTTCGCGGCGCTGCTGATCATGGTGCCATTCGGGCCGTTGCTCGCCTGGAAGCGGGGCGATCTCGCGGGCGTCGCGCAACGCCTCAGCGGCGCCTTCGTGGTCGCATTGGTGGCAATGGGCGCGATCTTCGTCGTGGAAGGTCGGCCGTTGCTGGCGCCGTTCGGCATCGGCCTCGCCCTGTTCGTCATCGCCGGGGCGATCACCGACATCGTCGAGCGCACCGGGTTGTTGCGGGCCCCGCTGATGAGCGTCGCGCGCCGTGCCGCAGGCCTGCCGCGCTCCGCCTGGGGAACCGCGTTCGCCCATCTCGGCCTCGGGATCACGCTGCTCGGAATCGTCGGCGAGACCCAATGGAACGCCGAGCGCATCGTCTCGATGAAGCCCGGCGAAAAAATCGCGCTCCGCAATTACGATTTCACCTTCGACGGCACCAAGGATCGCAACGGCCCGAATTTCAAGGAGGTCCAGGCCACCTTCACGGTCCGCCGCCACGGCGAGGTCATCGGCGTCATGCAGCCCTCGAAGCGCAGCTTCGAAAGCCGCGGCACCACCACGACCAGAATCCGCCCTGATGGCGCGCGGCTTCAGCCAGTTGTACCTCTCTCTCGGCGAGCTCAATCCGGACGGTTCGCTCGCCATCCGGCTCTACTACAAGCCGCTCGTCCTGCTGATCTGGCTCGGCTGCGTCGTCATGGTGATCGGCGGTGGGCTGTCGCTGTCGGACCGGCGCCTGCGCGTGGGGGCGCCGAAGCCGGCGCGCTTGCGCACCGCCATGGCTCCGGCGGAGTGAACACATGCGGATGTGGCGACATGCGGTGATGGCGCTGGCCTGCTGGGGTGTTCTGTGCAGCGCGCTTCCGGCGCTGGCGGTGCAGCCCGACGAGGTGCTGAGCGACGCGACGCTCGAGACGCGCGCCCGGGCGCTTTCGCGCGAGCTGCGCTGCATGGTGTGTCAGAACCAGTCGATCGACGATTCCGACGCCCCGCTGGCGCGCGACCTGCGGGTGCTCGTGCGCGAGCGGCTGACCGCAGGCGACAGCGACGATCAGGTCCTGAATTTTCTGGTCTCGCGGTACGGCGAGTTCGTCCTGCTCAAGCCGCCCTTCGAGTGGCACACCGCGGTCCTCTGGCTCACGCCGGCGCTCGCCTTGCTGGCCGGCGCGTTCGCCATGATTGCGGCCCTGCGGCGCCGTCGCGGGACGGTGCCCGGGCCGGTCCCGCTGAGTGCGGACGAAGAGCGGCGGCTGCGCGACGTGCTCGACAAGAGCGCCTGAGATTTATCGCAAGTCCTTGTTTCGACGCGATTTTATCGCGGATTTGGCCGCCCGCATATGCAAGTTACGAAAGTTTAATCCGCCAGTCAGAATGCGGTAAGGCGCTCCGCCACATGCTCGGCCGTGGAAGTCGAGCGGTGGGGGCTCGCGGGCTCCCCCGAAAATCAACAAGAAACATGGAGCTTGAGATGATCGCGAATGCATCCCAACAGGGGCATCGCTTGCTGTCCGGCCGTCGCATTGCGATCCTGGCGACGGTCGCCGGGCTCGGCGCGGCGGCGATGGTTGCCGACCGCACAATGGGCCCCCAGACGGCGGCCAACGCCCTCTTCGCCCCCGCCTATGCGCAGAACGTCCAGCGTCCGGTCGGCTTCGCCGATATCGTCGAGAAGGTGAAGCCTGCGGTCATCTCGGTCCGCGTCAAGGTGGATGCCGGCGCGGAGGGCATGTCGCTCAACGAAGACAATCCGCTGCGCGGTTCGCCGTTCGAGGAGTTCTTCAAGCGGTTCGCACAGCCGGGCCCGAATGGCCGGCCCGAGCTTCCCAACATGCCACGCCAGCGCCGGCAATATGCGATGGGGCAGGGCTCCGGCTTCTTCATCACCGCCGACGGCTACGCGGTCACCAACAACCACGTGGTCGACAAGGCCGAGAGCGTCGAAGTCACCACCGATGACGGCAAGAGCTATACCGCCAAGGTGATCGGCGTCGATCCGCGCACCGACATCGCGCTGATCAAGGTGAGCGGCCGCAGCGACTTCCCGTTCGTCCATCTCGGCGACCAGTCGCCGCGGATCGGCGACTGGGTGATCGCGGTCGGCAATCCGTTCGGCCTCGGCGGCACCGTCACCGCGGGCATCGTCTCGGCGCGCGGCCGCGACATCGGCGCCGGCCCCTACGACGACTTCATCCAGATCGATGCGGCCGTGAACAAGGGCAATTCCGGCGGTCCGACGTTCGACGTGGACGGCAACGTGATCGGTGTCAACACCGCGATCTTCTCGCCCTCCGGGGGCAATGTCGGCATTGCCTTCGACATTCCCGCCGAAACAGTGAAGACGGTGGTGGCGCAGTTGCGCGACCACGGCTCGGTCACCCGCGGATGGATCGGCGTGCAGATCCAGCCGGTCACTGCGGACATCGCCGATAGCCTCGGCATGAAGACTGCACACGGCGCCCTGGTGGCGGAGCCGCAGGCCGGCAGCCCGGCCGACAAGGCGGGCATCAAGGCCGGCGACGTCATCGCCTCGATCAACGGCGATAATGTCGAGGACGCCCGCGCCGTCGCCCGGCGCATCAGTTCGCTCGCCCCTGGCAGCTCGGTCCGGCTCGGCATTATTCGCAACGGCCGTGAAGACACCCTGACCCTGACCCTCGGCGAATTGCCGCGCGAGCGCCAGGCGCGCGCCAATGTCGAGGAGCAGGACCAACAGAGCACCGACGTGCCCCGGCTCGGCCTCTCGCTGGCGCCGGCCAAGAACGGCGGCGAAGGCGTCGTCGTGACCTCGGTCGATCCCAACGGGACCGGCAGCGATCGTTTCAAGAACGGCGACATCATCCTCGATGTCAACGGCAAGCAGGTCGGCTCGCCCGCGGACGTGCGCAAGGCGGTGTCCGATGCGCATGCCGGCGGCAAGCGGACGGTTTTGATGCGTGTGAAGTCGGGCCAGGCGACGCGCTTTGTCGCGGTGCCGCTCGGCAACGCCTGAGGACTGCGAAGCAGCCGCCACGACAGTCGCCCCCGTCGGCGGCCGCTTCGATCGGGGACGGGCCTCGGCCCGTCCCCAGACTGAAACCAGGAACCAAAAGAGCCCGGCATCCATCGCCCCCGCTGGGGTCTGTTGGTCGAAAGGGCGGCGGGCCTCCCGCCGCCCTTTCGTAGATTAGGGGTATCGGTTCATTTGATGATTGCTAAATAAGTTTCTGGCACAGTCTCCGGCTCGCTCCGGCCCGAGAACGGGCCCGGAGTAACGGTGGACGCGATGCGATTGCTGATCATCGAGGACGACCGCGACGCCGCGGATTACCTCGTCAAAGCCTTCCGCGAGGTGGGTCACGTGGCCGATCAGGCCGGCGACGGTGAGGAAGGCCTCGGGCTCGCCCTCGACGGCGGCTATGACGTCCTCATCGTCGATCGCATGCTGCCGAAGCTCGACGGGCTTTCGGTCATCGGCAAATTGCGGGCGAAGGGCAACGCGACGCCGGCGCTCATACTGTCGGCCCTGGGCGCGGTCGACGACCGGGTCCGCGGACTGCGCGCGGGCGGGGACGACTATCTGCCCAAGCCTTATTCGTTCTCCGAGCTGCTGGCCCGGATCGAGGTGCTCGCCCGCAGGCATACCGGCCGGGGCGAAGAGACCCAGTACCGGGTCGCCGACCTCGAGCTCGACCGGCTGTCCCACCGCGTCGTCCGCGGCACCGAGGAGATCTCCCTGCAGCCCCGCGAGTTCCGGCTGCTCGAATACCTGATGAAGCATGCCGGGCAGGTGGTGACCCGGACCATGTTGCTGGAGAACGTCTGGGACTACCACTTCGACCCCCAGACCAATATCATCGACGTGCACATCTCGCGGTTGCGCTCGAAAATCGACAAGGGATTCGCGCAGCCGCTTCTGCATACGGTGCGCGGGGCAGGATACATGATACGTGACGGCGCTCGGTA
>CAWAEZ010000009.1:0-724619 GCA_963781195.1 uncultured Alphaproteobacteria bacterium
GTTTCCCCACTGCACGAAAGAGGCTGATGTCTTTAATGGACCGCGTTGTGTTCTGGACCCATCTCGGTCCGAGGATGGTGCTGCTATAGCCGGGACGCGCCCACCAAAGTCCCCTCAGGCATGCTCGGGCCCATAGTGCGCCCAGCGCCACTCGCAGTTTCCGCGCACCTGCTGGAGATCATGTGCGCATCAGCGGCTCATGGGCGGATAAGACCATTACGCCGCAATTGGCTATGCATGGAAAGCGACTTATGGAATTCCGCAATGGGCGTACCGATCAGTCCGATTGGATGTGGGCCGCCCGGACTACTTCGCCCCACTTTTTTTACTTCCTCGGTGATGAACATCCCGAAGTCAGCGGCCGAGCCAGCGAAGACACTGCCTCCCAAGTTGGCGAGTTGCACCTTGGTTTCTGGCGAGGCGAGGATGGCGTTGATCTCTCTGTTGAGCGTGTCGATGACGTCACTGCGAGTGTTCTTGGGTGAGACGATACCGTACCATCCGCTAGCTTCGTATCCGGTTATTAAGTCTCCCACCGCCGGGATGTCTGGCAGCACGTTTGAACGTGTGGCGGTGGTCACCGCGAGGGCGCGCAGGTTGCCAGTTCGGATGAAGCCGATGACCCCAGGCATTGGAAAAAATGTTACCTGCACCTGTCCGCTAAACAGGTCTGGGAACAGGCTGCCGCGATAAGGGACGTGAACCAATTCAACGCCGGCCATGACCTTGAACAGCTCGCCAGAGACATGGGGTGTTCCCGTCGCCATCGGCGCCATATTCATCTTACCTGGATTGGCCTTGGCGTAGGCGATGAACTCAGGAACCGTCTTGGCCGGGAACAATGAATTGACGACCATCACGTTGGGCACGCGGGCGATACTGCCGACTGGCGCGATGTCGCGGATGAAATTGAAGTTGAGTTTGTCGTAGAGCGTCGCGTTAACCGCGTTCGTCGTTACGGCCATCAGGAGCGTGTAACCATCAGGTGGCGCTCTCACGACGGCCTCGGTGCCGATATTGCTACCTGCCCCCGGACGATTATCGATAATGAACTGTTGCCCAAGCCGCTGCGACATCCACTGACCCAGTAGGCGCGCGATGATGTCGGGCGCGCTACCGGCAGGGAAGCCAACGACGATGCGAACGGGCCGGGTCGGATAGGATTGCGCTCGGGCGATGCCCGACATCGCGGGGAGCGCGGCGACGCCCGCTGCGAGATGAAGAAATCTTCTGCGGTGAGAAGGTTTCATCGGGCGTTGCTCCTGGCGATGTCACAGACCCTCGCGCAATCACCGCGGGCCCGCATGTCCAACAGTCAGAATGATCTTCGGGACATTCGCCAGCCGTAGGCACCCAGGCTACCAATTGACCTTCGGCACGTCCCGGTGGCAGCTCGGCAACGACGATATGCGGTTCCTACGGCTCGGGGAAGGGGCATCGCGAGGTCGGGACAACCAATAGCACCCACGGCCCTCCCGCGATCCCCGAGCACCCCAGCGACCGGGTGCCAACCACCGGCCCGATCAGTCGGCCTCCGCTGCGGCGCTTGCTTCGGGCCACCACGATTGCCTGCGGTCAACACCGGCTCCAACGAGACCACGGAGGCCTGGAGCGCGTCGCCCAAGAGCACGGGTCATCCCCGGAGCCACAAAGGCTGCTGACACGCAGGTGACCAGAGCCTCCTTGGGAGCCGTCCAGCACTCATGCCGCTTCGCGGGACACGAAGGCCTGAGTTCTGCAGCTCGGCAGACGCGGGCTGGGACACGGTCCTAGGAGACCTGTGGTTCGCGAGGCGCGCCCGCCGGCCATCCTGACCAGCGCAGCGGCGCGCATTGAGAGACCACCGCAGGCCCACGGGCTCCTGGGGACCACTGGAGGCCAAGGAGATCGTGGGTGGGCTTCTCACCGCTGAAATGTCCGGCTCTGAGCAGTCTGATGGTCCCGGCCACACACACGCTCACCGGGCTCACCCCCGGTGGGGGCGCGGTTCCCAAGTAGCCCGCTTCACCTGTGGCACCGCGCGTTACCACGACGGCGGCTCCCAACGTAGCCGATCAAGATCGAGATTGGGGTAACGAACGCTCGCGACCGCTTTCGCCACCTTCGCCATCCCGTACCGAGCAAGGACTTGCTTGGTGCCATAGGTGCTCCCCACAGTTCTCCCCGCATGCCCAGTGATGGCGTCGTTCAAGTCTTCCTGCACTCCCGCGGCTCGTAAAGCGTCTTTCATGTTGTGACGGAAAGAATGGAAAACTTTGCGGTCATCAGTAATGCCGAGGCCGTCCAGATATCTTGCCCACCACTTGGACCACGCGGCGGCTCCGTGGTCCCTGGAGCGACAGCAGGGAACAGCCATACGTTGTCACCTTCGGCGCGCCTGCTATCCACGAACCGCAGGAAGCCAACGCGGATCAACTCGGGATGCAACGGGATCGTCCGGGCTGTGCTCTTGGTCTTCAGCGTTCGGCCGCGCCGCGCGTCCGTGCGCAGCACGATAATTGGTACATCCGCCGCCTCATCGGTCTGGATGTCGGCGACCGAGAGGCCGGCGTAGTCGCCCAGCCGCGCACCTGTGAACACCGCTAGGAGCGGAAGCCAGAACGCCGCTTCACCTCTACCGCCCTCGGGACGTTTGCCTTCTGTGTAAACTGCCGAGCCAAAGATTGTCCTAAGCTCGGCCGGTGTGAAGGGTTCCCGGTCGGGATCATCTTCCTCAAGACGCATTCGGGCAAACGGATCGGACCAGTCGAGGTCATCGTTCTCCGCGGCCCAGCGGCTCACGGCTTGAACACCTCCAAGCTGCTTGTTCACCGTCCTCTCGGAGACCTTAGGAATGTCGGGGTGCTCGCGTCCCCAGGCAGCAAGCTGTGGCAACGGCAACGATTGGACCGCCTTGGTTCTGATGCGTGGCACGTCCTGCAGCATTTCGCGAAATGCGCGCGCGTGAGGCTTCCTGATGTCCGAAACGGCCAAGTCGCCATGAAGTTGGACGAACATGTCGACGGCGCGCTGATATTCTGCAGCGGCACCCGCCGAAGGCCTCTGGGCTTTTCGCCATCCCTCAAACGCTTCCCGGAGCATGCCTCGTTCACCCGGTACCCGGGCGAAAGATCGGTGTTGCAGCCTCGGGGTCTCGATAGGTTCGCCAGCATTCCTCTGTGCAATGGCCTGCAGGGCGCGCACGTATTGTCTCAACACCACGCGACCAAGCTCACGATAGGCGTCGCTCTGCGTATCAAGGTTGATTTGGTTATCGTCGAGAAGGATTAAAATGTGGTCCTGCACGGCGGTGATGTCGCCCCTCGCCAGGGCATCCTTCATTGTCGCAAGATCCTGCAGAAGGTTCTCTCGCTGCAAATCAAATTGCTCATTCGACCAACCGTGCTCTGGTACGGTCTCCACCGGAAACATAGGCGCACCCAGTTCCCGTCCTTCTTGTTCAAGCTGGCATCGAGCGGCCTCTAGGACTTCTTCTAAGACTTCCTGCCACCGAACCTGGAGCGCTCATCGTCTCCAAGTGTCTTCGCGTAAATCTGCTTTCCGAGGTCCTCGATCTCCGCCTTGTTGAGGGAAACGCGCAGCGGGAGCACCGGCTCTGGCGCGATGAGCGTCGCAGCCTTCTTGAGCGTCTCGTTGAACTGCACGAGCACGGCCGGCAGCAGCAGCTTGGCGCGCGCCTTATCCTTCGTTTTGAGCGATTGCTTAAGGAAAGTCTGGCGGGCCTTGCCCTTCTTGCCCAACACTCGGGCGACTGCCGCCTGGAGGTCCGGCTTGACCTTCACACGCGCGCACCAGACACCGTGTTCGTTCTTGATCAGGCCCATACCCACGAACATGCCAGATACCACTTCGTGATACCACCTCTTGACATGCAAGCCACTGATTTGTCGATTGCTTTAAGCGGGAAAGGACTTACGCTATCCTTGGCGCTCCCTACCGGAATCGAACCGGTGTTTTCGCCGTGAGAGGGCGACGTCCTGGGCCGCTAGACGAAGGGAGCAGGTGAGCAGGCGGCTGTGGACATAGCTCCGTTCCCGGCGGCGCGCAAGCGCCGGCGGCGGCGGCCGGACGGTTTTGGCCGCCGGCCATGGGTACGGTTATGGCTATGGCTATGGCTCGACGGCGAAGCGCAGGCGGCCCTGCGGACGCAGGGTGGCGGCGTCGAAGGTGCGGATCTCGAGCGCGCCGCCGACCTCGATCGTCACCACGATGCGGTCGCCGGTGACCGCGGTCTGCACGATGCGGCCGCCTTTCGGCAGCATCGCCACCGCTTCGGCGGGGCCGGCCCTTCCATCGCTCCTGAAAACGCGATAGCCGATGACGAAGATGACGACGGCGATCCCCAACATGGTGGCGACGCCGGAAATCACCATCAGCCACCGCACGCGGGCGACGATCCTCGCCTGCTCGGGACTGAGGGGTTGGTCGTCGGCAATCGGATCGGTCATGAGCGGAATGCAAGCCCAGGTGGAGACGGTCATCGCCGCGGCGGAGGCGGGGCAGCGGCTCGACCGCACGCTCGCGGCCCATTTCGAGGACCTGTCGCGCTCGCGGCTCAAGGCGCTGATCCTCGCCGGACACGTCACGGTGAGCGGCCGCACGATCTGCGATCCCAGCCACCACGTCAATGCGGGCGACGCCATCGCGGTCGCGGTGCCGCCGGCCGAGCCGGCGGAGCCGGGTCCGGAGGCGATTCCGCTGGCGATTCGCTACGAGGACGACGACCTCATCGTGATCGACAAGCCGCGCGGCCTCGTCGTCCATCCCGCCGCGGGCAACCGCACCGGCACCCTCGTCAATGCGCTCATCGCCCATTGCGGCACCAGCCTGTCGGGGGTGGGCGGCGTGCGCCGGCCCGGCATCGTGCACCGCCTCGACAAGGACACCACCGGGCTCATGGTCGTCGCCAAGAACGACCGCGCCCACCGTTCGCTGGCGGCCCAGTTCGCCGACCATGGCCGCACCGGCCCGCTGGAGCGCGGCTACCTCGCGTTCGTGTGGGGCGCGCCGGACCGGCCGAAAGGCACCATCGACAAGCCGATCGACCGTCATCCCCAGGCCCGCGAACGCATGGCGGTGCGTCCCGGACGGGCGGCAGGCGGTGACCCACTGGCAGCTGCTGGAGCGCTATCCACGCTCCGGTCCGGCGGTGGCGAGCCTGCTCGACTGCCGGCTGGAAACCGGGCGCACCCACCAGATCCGGGTCCATCTCGCCGCCATCGGCCATCCGCTGCTGGGCGACGACGTCTATGGACCGGGGTTCAAGACCAAGGCGGCCCGGCTGCCGCCCGATGCAAGAAAAGCGCTGGAAGCCCTGGCGCGACAGGCCCTTCATGCCTATCTGTTGGGCTTCGAGCACCCCGTCACCGGGGAGGTATTGTCGTTTCGCTCGGAGATGCCCGCAGATCTCGCACGGCTCCGCCATGCGCTGGTCGCGGAACAAACATGCCCCCCTTTCGTTCTCTCCTGAACGCCGGTCCCGGGAAGCGGTAAACTCATTCAATACAATGAGTTACGTTTTTGGCGGACGTTTGGTCACAGCTTCGTAACGGCGAATTGAGGGGGCGGAAGCTTCTTTTGCTCCGATGCGCCATGTATGCTGCACATGCGATCGGGGGTTTTCGATCGCAGCAGACGACGGCTCCGCCGGCTCAAAGGGGCGGCGGGAGTGTCAGCCCGCCGATACGGGGGCTCAACTTTAGGAGGGCGCAGTCATGGCCCAAGCTTTACCGATCCTCACGGCCGAATCCGGCCTGTCCCGCTACCTGGACGAAATCCGACGGTTCCCGATGCTGGAGCCGCAGGAAGAATATATGCTGGCCAAGAGCTGGCGCGAGCACGGCGATCGCGTCGCCGCGCACAAGCTGGTGACCAGCCATCTCCGCCTCGTCGCCAAGATCGCCATGGGATATCGCGGCTACGGCCTGCCGATTTCCGAGGTGATCTCCGAAGGCAATGTCGGCCTCATGCAGGCGGTGAAGCGATTCGAGCCCGAAAAAGGGTTCCGGCTCGCGACCTACGCCATGTGGTGGATCAAGGCGGCGATCCAGGAATACATCCTGCGCTCGTGGTCGCTCGTGAAGATGGGCACCACCGCGAACCAGAAGAAGCTGTTCTTCAACCTGCGCAAGGCGAAGAGCAAGATCTCCGCGCTGGAAGAGGGCGATCTCCGCCCCGACCAGGTGAAGATCATCGCCAAGCGGCTCGGCGTCACCGAACAGGACGTCGTCGAGATGAACCGCCGGCTGGGCGGCGATGCCTCGCTCAACGCGCCGATCCGCGAGGAAGGCGATTCGGGCGAATGGCAGGACTGGCTGGTCGACGACAGCGACAGCCAGGAGTCGATCCTCGCCCAGAGCGAGGAGCTGGAAAACCGCCGTTCGGCCCTCTCCGATGCGCTGGAAGTGCTCAATGAGCGCGAGCGCCGCATCTTCGAGGCCCGGCGCCTGGTGGACGACCCCGTCACCCTCGAAGACCTCGCCTCCGAGTTCGGCGTGTCGCGGGAACGGGTGCGCCAGATCGAAGTCCGCGCCTTCGAGAAGGTGCAGAAGGCGGTGAAGAACCGTGTCGCGGCGATGGAATCTCCGCCCGCCCACGCTCCTGCCGCCGCCGCGGCCCCCCTGCCCGCCCACTGAGCGGGCAGCGGATCCCAACGATCAAAATGGCCGGGCTTGTCCCGGCCATTTTCATTTCAGATGTTTGCGGACCGGTGGAAGCACCTCTCCCTGCGCGGGGGAGACCTCGGATTGCGGAGCGATCCGGGTGAGGGGGCCGTGCCGCTCGTCTGAGTGTAGGCGGGTGCCTGATCGCCTCTCCCCGCAAGCGTGGAGAGGGAGTAGAGGCGTCACTGTCCCCAGGCCTCGAAGGCGCGGGTGAAGGCGCGCTCGCCGGGGGTCCCCTTCTCGATCGCGATGATGGCGCGCCGGCCGTCCTCGTAGACCAGGGGAATGTCGAACCAGCCCCGTTCCTTGAGCAGCTGGATGTTGCGGGCGCGATCCGCCTCGACCGAGGACAAGCCGATCAGGAAGAAGTTGTTGGTGACCTTGACCGCCAGTCCCGCGAGCGGGACGCCCCGGGTCGATTCCGACTGCTTCATCAGGACGCCCGGAATATTGGTGATTCCCTTGTGCGGAAAGTCGGGCGGCAGGGTGAACATGACCTCGACCGTATGGCTCGCCGGCAGCGCCTTGTCGTCATTGCGCCGCAGCGACCAGCGCGCCGTGATCTTCTGCTCGGGAATTTCGATGTCGGCGCGGATTGCGAGATCGGGCGGCTTGCCGGGCGCCGGCGGCACCGATTCGAGGCGCCACACCGCGGATCCGACATAGCGCTTCCCGGCGGGGTCGTTGGGATCCTCTTCGTACAGCACGACCTTCTGCGCCACCGGCGCGCCGTCCTCGGCGGTCGGATTGGTCGAGCCGCCGATGCGGTCGGCGATCTTCGGCTTGGTGCCGGTGTCCCGGGTCTCGGCGGACCGGGCGAGGTTCGGCGCGCCCTGGAAATATCCGACGATCGACGACCAATTCCACAGGCCGAGGCCCACGACGGTGAGCAGCACCAGTACCGAGAGCGCGGCAACCGCCACCTTGCCCAGCGGCAGCCCCGAGCGGGCGCGGGGCTTCACCGCGGGCTTCTCGGTCCAGCGGTCGGCGCGCTTGGCGTCGCGTTTTTCGGGCCGCGGCTCCGGCCTGTCCCGGCGCTTCTCCGGCGGGGGCGCGCGCGTCGCGCCCGGGACCCGGGGCGGACGCAGGTCGTCCTGCCGCACCATCGAGGACGGCGGGCGGCTCGGCGCTTCGCCGCCGAGCGCAAGCTCATCGAGGTCGGGAGCCTCGTCATCGGGAATGTCGACCTCGCCGCCGGCCGCGCCAAGGAACGGTGGCGGCGGCGGCGGCTCCAGGCGCCGGCCGGAGGGGCCCGGCGGCTCCGGAGCCCGTGGCCGCCGCGGCTCGCGGCCGGACGGCGGCTGGAGATCGGGACCGCGGGTGCGTTCCGGCTCCCGCCCCGAATTCGCGGCGGCGCTCGGCCGGCGGCTCGTCGGCGGCGAAATCGGCACCCGGCGGCGGCTCGAAGGTCGCGGGCTGCCCCGGGGGAGCCTTGCTCGTCGGCGTGGACGCCCCGCCGAAGCCCGCTTTGTCGGTGACGACGTCGCGGAATCCCTTCAGTCCGCGATCGGAAATCGAGGGGCCCGAGCCGGGCATCCACCGCGGCCGCTCGGGAGGTGGCACGGGCGCCGCGGGCGCCGAAATCTCCACCGGTGGCTCGATGGCTCCCGCATCCTCAGCGATCGGATCGGGCTCCGAAAACGAGGGCGCCGCCGGCGGCGAGACCCGGATCGGCGGCGGGGCGGCCCGCCGGGCTTCGGTTTCAGGTGCCGGAGGCACACCCGGAGGCGGCGACGGCACGCGCGACGAGGGGGCCGGCGTCGGCCGCGGCGGCAGGTCGGTGCGCGAGCGGCGCGCCGCCTCGGTTTCCACCCGGCGAATCGCCTCCTCGAGCGACAACCGTTCGCGGGTGATATCGGATTCGACGAGCGCCGGTGTGACGCCGCGCAATTGCGCGACCAAGGCCGCGCGCGCCCTGTCGTACAAGGCCCGGCGCGCCTCGCCGGTGCTCTTCTCGAGGCCGGAAACGGCTTTGGCGATCAGCGGGTAATAATCGGCCATCGGGTCCTATGCCGCGAGCGCGGCCCACATCCTTCCAACACAATTCTCTCGCCGCTCTTCAGAGCGCGGGATCATGTTGATTTTGCGCGCAATCCCACTCCAAATCTGCAACTTTTCCGCGCCCTGCGCCAGAGCGCCGTCGCGCCACGACCGCAGGAGGCGCCGCAAATCCGCTATTTCCGAGCAAGATCCGGTCCGAAGGCTGCACCATCTCGACACGCGGCCCTAGGTCTCGAACGGATTCCGCATCAGGATGGTGTCCTCACGTTCCGGGCTCGTTGACAACATGGCGACGGGACATCCGACCAGCTCCTCGATCCGCCGCACATACTTGATCGCCTGGGCCGGCAGATCCGCCCACGAGCGGGCGCCGGCCGTACGTTCCTTCCATCCGGCAGCGGTCTCATAGATCGGCTCGACCCGCGCCTGGGCGAGTTCACCCGCCGGAAGATAGTCGATGGTCCGGCCGTCCAGGCGATAGCCGACACAAACCTTGATCTCGCTGAACCCGTCAAGAATATCGAGCTTCGTCAGGGCCAGTCCGTTGATTCCGCTCGTCCGGACAGTTTGCCGCACCAGGACCGCATCGAACCAGCCGCACCGCCGGCGCCGCCCGGTGACGACGCCGAATTCGCGGCCGCGCTCCCCGATCAGGCGGCCGATCTCGTTGTCCTGCTCGGTGGGGAACGGGCCGGCGCCGACCCGGGTGATGTAGGCCTTGCAGATGCCGAGCACATAGCCGATGGCGCCCATTCCGACGCCCGACCCCGTCGCCGCCTGGGAAGCGACGGTGTTGGAGGAGGTCACGAACGGATAGGTGCCGTGGTCGACGTCGAGCAGCGCGCCCTGCGCGCCCTCGAACAGGATGCGCTTGCCCTCCCGTCGTTTGCGATCGAGCAGCATCCAAACGGTGTCCATATAGGGCAGGACGCGCGGGGCGACATTCGCCAGGACGTCGTACAGGGAGGACGCCGCGATGGGCTCCAGCCCCATGCCGCGCCGCAACGCGTTGTGGTGGGTGAGCAACCGCTCGATCTTGGCGCCGAGCATGGGAAGGTCGGCGAGATCCATGAGGCGGATGGCGCGCCGTCCGACCTTGTCTTCATAGGCCGGGCCGATGCCGCGCCGCGTGGTGCCGATCTGGGTGCCGGTATTGGAAAACTCGCGCATGGCGTCGAGTTCCTGATGCAGCGGCAGGATCAGGGTCACGTTCTCGGCGATGCGCAAGGTCTCGGGCGTCACGGTGACGCCCTGCCCCTTGAGCCGCTCGATCTCCTCCACCAGGGCGCAGGGATCGAGCACCACGCCGTTGCCGATCACCGACAGCTTGCCGGGCCGCACGACGCCGGAAGGCAGCAGCGACAGCTTGTAGGTGACGCCATCGATGACCAGCGTGTGGCCCGCATTGTGGCCGCCCTGGAAGCGCACGACGATGTCGGCCTTCTCCGAGAGCCAGTCGACAATCTTTCCCTTGCCTTCGTCCCCCCATTGGGAGCCGACGACCACCACATTCGACATGGACCACCCTCTGTCCGCGCTGCGCGCACCCGTGCCTTGGACAGACCGCCCGTTCCGGGAGCTGTTCCCCGGATAAAGGATCAGCCTCCCAGTGGCAAGGCGCTTGGCGGGCTGCAAAGAGCGCATCCCACGGACTAAATAGCTGACTTCGCTGCGCTCTTCCACGCAGCGAACGCCCTCACAAGACCGTGGACGGTAACGGCCGCCGTTCGATGCCGGCGGGGAGTTACAGCCCCGGACCGTATGTCACGGCCTTGTCGGACGGCCAGCGCACCCGCCAGCCGAACCGGATGTCGCGCGCCTCGCCCGGGCCGAGGTCGAAATTCCACGCCATCACGCCGCGGCGATTTCTGGCGTCGCGCTCGCTCGGCGCCGTCGAGCCGGGGAGCAGCTCGACCTTCACGTCCTCGGTTTCGCTGACCGGAAGCTGGTCTTCGATCGCCACATGGACGGCCGCGTCGTGGCCGTTGCGCACGGAGATTTTGAAGTCGCGCTGGTCGGTCTTCGAGGTCGTGATGATGCCGGTCGAGCCCTCGCTGCGGCCCACGACCGTGCGCTCGACTTTGACGCGGTCGTCGGCGCCGAAGCCGAGCCGGACCGGCTGCTCCTTCGCCGTCAGAGGCATCTGACCACGTCCGACGAAGATGCCGTCGCGATAGAGGGCGATGCGGCCGGGCAGCAAGGGAGCATCCTCGGCATGTTTGAATCCGGCCTCGAGGAAGCCGGTGGGATCGACCGCGGGCGTTGCGCGCACCAGAAGATCCGGTGCGATCGTCGCGGCGGCGATGCGGAAGCTCTTGGCGCCCTCGTTGGCCGCGACGCTGATCCGTCCCGGCAGGCGGAACATGACCTGGAAGCCGCCGGTGTCGATGGTGGCGTCGCGCTCCTCGACGGCAACGCTGCGCGCGACTTTCATGTCGGGGGCTGACGGCGCATCGGCAGCGCCCGGCAACGACCGCGTCATCAGCTGCGGCTCCGCCACCGGCGGATGCGCCACCGGATAACGCACGATCAGCGGACGCAGGTCGGGGGCGTTGCCGCCCTTCGCGGTGCGCACGGTCGACACCGCGAGCTGCACGTCCTGCCAGTCCTCTCCGGTGTTCTGCACGATTTCGGCGCGGCGCACGAGCTCGAGCGCGGGCTTGCGGTCCCGCCCGCCGGAATCGAGGCGCGCATCGTAGATCGGCGACCACCGGGCGCCGCGCACCGAATACGACACCCGCAGCGTCGCCGGCGTGGCCGCATCGGCGACGAGGTCGATGCGCACCTCCAGTTTGCGGGGCGGATTGGCATTGCGGGACGCCTCCAGCCGCGCCAGCTCGCGGTCGATCTCGCGCTGGCGCTGGCGGGCCTCGCGGATTGAGCCATCCGTCGCCGCGACCTCCTCCTCCACCGCGGCGAACGCCTGGCGCCACTCGGACAGCGGCCGCGCCTCGCCCTTGTCACCGATGCCGGCCGGCGAGGCCTCGGCAAACCGCTGGGCGAACGCCTTTCGCGCCGTCGCGGCTTCGATCCTGTCGTCGAGGCCGCCGCGCTCGTCGCGCAGCGCCTCGATGCGGTCCTCGAGCGCCGGATCGAGCGGCGGCCGGTCGGGGCGCGGCGGCCGCGCATCGATGCCGCCGACGACGAGGCGCGCCTGCGCGTCGCCCTCGACGCGCAGCGACGCCGGATCGAGGCCGGGCGGGAAATCGCGCGCCCGCAGCACGCTGTCGCCCTGTGGCAGGTCGACATGGATCACCCGCGTGACCGTGGCGCCGTCGGGATAGACGGTGACGGCGTCGATCGCCGACGTGACGTCGGTGGGGGTTTGGGTCTGCGCCGCTGCCGGCGCGACGAGGGCAGCAAGGCACAGAAGCGTCCAGGAAAATCGCATGAGATGAGATCCCCTCGTGGGAATGGCCGCGCGGGCGCGCGTCGCCTGCGCCCAGGCAAGCCCGAAAATCGGACGGCGCCGTGACGCACGCATGGCGGTATCGCGACTCGCGATACCGGCGTCCATTGGTGGCTGCCGAACCGCTTCGGGTTCGAAGCCCGGGAGGTAGAAATTCGTCACGAGTCAATCGGCGTCAACGTGCGCTGGCGCCGGCGCTGCTCGGTTCCGAACCGTTTCTCAACGGTGCGCGCCGCGCGTTGGAGCTGGACGAGGTAGCGCTCCGCAGCTTCCCTCGGCGAGAGGGCGGAAGCAATGAACGAGATACTGATGCAGGCGACCACCCGGGCGCCCTGCCGAACCGGCACCGCAATGGCCCCGGTCTTGTTGAAGATCTCGCGATGACGCTCCCCGTACCCGTTCTTACGGGTGACGGCGACGATCTTGTCGACGTAATCCGGATCACGAGAAGGCCGGTCCTCGGATGCGGACGACCGCCGCAAATTGGCAAGGATGGCCGTACGCTCCGCGTCCATGCAGAATGCGAGATAGGCCCTCCCCGTCGCCGATTGCAGCATGGGAAGGCGCAGCCCGACGGTCGCCGTGTCGATCGTCAGCGGGCTGTGTCGCCGCGTGGTCGCACGAAGATGCATCGCATTGCCGTGAAAGGTCGCCATGTCGGTCGGCCAGACGATCTCACGTTGCAATGCCGCCATGACCGGTTCGGCGATGCCCCGTATCCACGTTTCGTCTTCGAAGCCATCACTCAGCGTTCGCACGAGCAGCGTGAGCTCGTAGTGTTCCTCCCGATTGCGATGAAGATAGCCGAGAGCGCAAAGCGCTTCCAGGATGCGATAGAGCGACGGACGCGGAATGCGCGTCAGCCGGGCAAGCTCGCTGACCGGCGCACCATTGTGCTCATTCAACACGCGGATCACCGCGAGCGTCCGCGTCACGCCGCGCATCGCTCCGGGCGTCCGAGTTTGATCGTCGCGCGACTTGGCCATGGTTGTCCGCCAGCCGGACACTCTGCATTTGGCAGTTGATACCTCCCCCGTGCTCGGGCTGCAATCGGGCAAGACAGGCTGCCGCGTGACAAGCGTATTCGAAGGTGGCCGGATCTGGGAGGACGTCATGGGCACCAACCACTGCCTCTTGCTGGCAGCGGCAATGCTGGCATTCGGCGGCGCCGCCGCGCTCGGAGAGCCCTATCTCGATCGGCCGATCCGGCTCGTCGTGCCCTATCCGGCAGGTGGCGCGACCGACGTCGTGGCCCGGCTCGTTGCCGAGAAAATGTCGACGGAGCTCAACCAGCAAATCTTCGTCGACAACCGCCCGGGCGCCGGCACCATGATCGGCGCCGCCGTGGTCGCGCGCAGCCCGGCCGATGGCTACACGATGCTGATGGGCGACACCGCCACCTACGCCCTCAATCCCACCCTCTACGACACCCAGCTCACCTACAATCCAGCAAAGGACTTCAGCCCGGTCTGCCGCACCGGCCAGGTGCCGTTGATCCTGGTGGCGAATTCGAAGGTCGTTGCGGCCAAGAACGTGCACGAGCTGATCGAGGCGGCGAAGAAAGCGCCCAACCGGATCGACTACGGAGCGCCGGGGCCGGGTAGCCCGATCCATCTTGCGATGGAGCTCTTCAAGCAGCGCGTCCAAATTCAGGCGACGGCAATCCCCTACAAGGGCGGCGCAGATGCGCTCAACGATCTCCTCGGCGGCCGCATCGGTCTGTTGTTCGTGGATGCCGCGACCGGCATTCCGCACATCAAATCCGGCGCTGTGAGAGCGATCGGCGCCGGCACGGACCGGCGGATTCCCGCCGTGCCCGACGTGCCGACCGTGGCGGAAGCCGGCGTTCCCGATTTCGAGGCCTGGGCCTGGAACGGACTTGCGGTGCCGGCCGGCACCGCTCCGGACATCGTCGCCCAACTCAATGCTGCCTGCGTGAAGGCCCTCGGCAGTGCGGCGCTGCGCCAGCGTTTCTCCGAGATCAGCGTCGAGGCGGCACCATCGACGGCGCAAGCCTTCGCCGCGTTCATCGCGAGCGAGACCGCCAAATGGCGCACGGTCATAACCGACGCGGGCATCTCGCTGAAGTAACCATCGGCACATCCAACACAGGGATCAGCAATGCGGCTCGTCAGTTACGGTCCTTTCGGCTCGGAACGAGCCGGATTCCTCGACACCGACAACGTGATCGACCTCGAACGGGCGATGAGCGCCGCCGGCGCGAACGCGCCGGTGAGCGACATGCGCCTGTTCCTCGAACAGCCCGACTGGCGCGCGACCCTGGACCGGGCCTATGCGAGCCGCGCCGGCGTGCCGCCCGTAGCCCCTCCGGCTCGCCTCGGAGCGCCGGTGCCGGTGCCACGCTCCCTCGTCATCGCGGGGGCGAACACGAAGTCCCACATTGCGGAAGCCGGTGCGGTGGTGGGCGAGGCGGTCGGGCCACGCGAGCCGATGCTGCTCGCGAAGGCGACCTCCTCGATCTGCGGACCGAAAGACGATATCATCCGTCCGCGGGAAACGCGGAAACTCGATTACGAGGTCGAGCTTGCGGTCGTCATCGGCCGCAGGGGGCGACGCATCGCCGAGAAGGATGTCAAGGATTACGTCGCCGGGTTCGCGGTGTCCAACGAGGTTTCGGCGCGCGACATCCAACTCGCCGAGCATGAGAAGAATCCGTTTTTCCGGACCCATTACCTGGGCAAGAGCTTCGACACGTTCTGCCCGCTCGGGCCCGCGCTCGTCACCGTCGACGAATTCTTGTGGGGGAAGCCGCTTCGGATGAGCACGCGGGTGAACGGCGAGATACGCCAGGACAGCGACACCGCCGACTTGCATTTCGGCATTGAAACCTTGGTGTCCTATCTCAGCCGCTCGCAGACGCTTCACCCCGGCGACGTCATTCTCACCGGCTCTCCGGCCGGCGTCGCGTTCTTCATGAAGCCGCCGCTGTTCCTCGAGCACGACGACGTCGTGCGGTGCGAGATCGAGGGCATCGGCGCCCTCCAGAATCGGGTTCGCGCGGAATAGGCAATCGCCGGGCCTGACCGGGACTTTGTCCCGGGCTCGACCCGGCGCCGGCTTCGGCGAGCGCCGAACACGCTCCAATCAGAACCGCAACTGCTTCGCCTGCTGGACCTGCGGCAGAGCCTGCACCTTGCGCAGCACGTCGGCGGGGACCTCGCCGTCGACCTCGATCAGCGCGATGGCGTTGGCGCCGGGCGCATCGCGGCCGACATGGAAGGTCGCGATGTTGATGCCAGCCTCACCCAGCGTCGAGGAGAACCGGCCGATGAAACCCGGCTTGTCCTGGTTGGTGATGTAGAGCATCGAGGGCCCGAACTCCGCGTCCATGCGGATGCCCTTGATGTTGACGATGCGCGGCCGGCCGTCGGCGAACACGGTGCCGGACACCGCGCGCGTCTGCTTCTCCGTCGCGACCGTCACCGTGATCAGGCTTTCGTAATCGCACTCGCCTTCCCGCGTCGTCTCCTCGATCACGATGCCGCGCTCCTTGGCGACGCCGGGGGCCGAGACCACGTTGACGTTCTGCAGCATCGGCCGCAGCAGTCCGGCGATCGCCGCCGAGGTCAGCGCGCGCGTGTTCATGCGGGCGACCTCGCCGTCGTAGGAGATCTGCACCTTGGTGATCTCGGTCTCGGTGAGCTGGCCGGCGAAGGAGCCGAGCTTTTCGGCGAGCGTGACGAACGGCCGTAGCCGCGGCGCCTCCTCGGCCGTGATCGACGGAAAGTTCACTGCATTGGAAATGGCCCCGCGCAGCAGATAGTCGGACATCTGCTCGGCGACCTGGAGAGCGACGTTCTCCTGCGCCTCGGTGGTGGCGGCGCCGAGATGCGGCGTGCACACCACATTGGGGTGACCGAACAGCGGATTGGCCACCGCCGGCTCTTCGGTGAACACGTCGAAGGCCGCGCCTGAGACCTGGCCGGAATCGAGCGCCGCGCGCAGCGCCGCCTCGTCGACGAGGCCGCCGCGGGCGCAATTGATGATCCGCACCCCCTTCTTGGCGGCGGCGATGGCGTCGGCGCTGAGGATGTTTTTCGTCTTCTCGGTGAGCGGGGTATGCAGCGTGATGAAGTCGGCGCGCCGGATCAGCTCGGCGAGCTCGACCTTCTCGACGCCGAGCGCCAGCGCGCGGTCCGGCGACAGGAAGGGATCATAGGCGATCACCTTCATCTTCAGCCCGATGGCGCGGTCGGCGACGATCGAACCGATATTACCGCACCCGATCACCCCCAGCGTCTTGCCGGTGATCTCGACGCCCATGAAGCGGTTCTTTTCCCATTTGCCGGCCTGGGTCGAAGCGTCCGCCTGGGAAATCTGCCGCGCCAGCGCCAGCATCAGGGTGATGGCGTGCTCGGCGGTGGTGATCGAATTGCCGAACGGCGTGTTCATCACGATGATGCCCTTCGCGGTCGCGGCGGGAATATCGACATTGTCGACGCCGATGCCGGCACGGCCGATCACCTTGAGCTTGGCCGCCCGCTCCAGGATCTTGGGCGTGACCTTGGTGGCCGAACGGATGGCGAGACCGTCGAAGTCGCCGATGATCTCGGCGAGCTTGTCCTTGTCCTTGCCGAGATTGGGCTGGAAGTCGACGTCGACCCCGCGGTCCTTGAAAATCTGGACCGCGGCGGGAGACAGCGCATCGGAGATGAGGACGCGAGGAGCCATGGGTTTTCGCCCGTCAATTCAGTGTGGAAGGAAAGAGTGCGCCGTCGTGCGGAAGCGGCGGCGCGGTAAGCGTCACGCGAGAACGTCGCGCCCGAAACGTCATGCCGAGGACGTCACGCGAAAATCGTCTCGCCGCGGACATCACGCCGCCTTGGGCAGCGCGTCCTTGGTCTTGGCGAACGCCCATTCGAGCCACTGCGTCAGCACTTCGACGTCGTGCGCCTCGACGGTCGCGCCGCACCAGATGCGCAGGCCCGGCGGCGCGTCGCGGTAGTGGGCGATGTCGTAGCCGGCGCCCTCCTTCTCGACGGCGCCTGCGAGGCTCTTGGCGAAGGCGGACTGGGCATCGACCGCGAGAGCGGTGACGGCGGGATCGACGATGCTGAGGCAGACCGAGGTGTTCGACCGGGTCGCCGGCACCGTGGGGAGAAATTCGACCCATGGCGTCGCCGCCACCCAGTCCGCGATCACCTTGAGGTTGGCGTCGGCGCGCGCGACCAACGCGTCGAGGCCGCCGATCGACTTCGCCCAGTGCAGGGCGTCGAGATAATCCTCGACGCACAGCATCGACGGGGTGTTGATGGTCTCGCCTTCGAAGATGCCCTCGTTGATCTTGCCGCCCTTGGTCAGCCGGAAGATCTTGGGCAAGGGCCAGGCCGGCTTGTAGCTTTCGAGCCGCGCCACCGCACGCGGCGACAGCACCAGCATGCCATGGGCCGCTTCGCCGCCGAGCACCTTCTGCCAGGAGAACGTCGCGACATCGATCTTGTCCCAGTCGATGCGCTGGGCGAACGCCGCCGAGGTGGCGTCGCAGATCGCGAGGCCCTGGCGATCGGCCGCGATCCAGCCGGCATCGGGGACGCGGACGCCCGAGGTGGTGCCGTTCCAGGTGAACACGACGTCGTTCGACCAGTCGATCTTGGCGAGGTCGGGCAACGCGCCGTAAGGCGCCTTGAGGACGGTGGCGTCCTTGAGCTTGAGCTCCTTGACGACGTCGCTCACCCAGCCTTCGCCGAATGACTCCCAGGCCAGCATGGTGACCGGGCGGGCGCCGAGCAGCGACCACAACGCCATCTCGACCGCCCCGGTATCCGACGCGGGCACGATCCCGATCCGATGACCGGCCGGAATCTGCAGCACCTCGCGGGTCAGGTCGATCGCACGCTTGAGCTTGCCCTTGCCGACCTTGGCGCGGTGCGAGCGCCCGAGGGCGGCGTCAGTGAGGGCTTGGAGGCTCCAGCCGGGGCGCTTGGCACACGGGCCGGAAGAGAAGTGCGGGTTGGCCGGCCGCACGCCGGGAATCGTTGTCGCCATGGTCTACCCTTCCAGATAGGCGCCCCTCGGTGGGGAGGGGTTTCCCAGGAGCGGGGATAAGGAAGGTCGACCGCCCAGTCAAGCGCGGATTTCGGCGACGATCGTCGGCGCCGCTTTCAGAATCTCAGCCCGACGGCGGTGCGCGCCGACACCGTGCTCAGCCTGATGTCGCTCGGATACTGGAAATTCAGATATTCCACCTCGCCGCGCAGGAACACATAATGGGACAGCATGTAGTCCATGCCCAGCGCCACGTCGAAACCCAGCTGATACTTGCCGTGGATGACATTGGAGAAGGGATAATCCCCGCCGATCTTCTGATTTTGCCCGCCGACGACGGGACAGGTCTGCGTGTTCGTACTCACGCATGTACCCGTGTAACCGATATCCACCCGTGTCGTGGTGTCGACCTGGGCGAACGCAACGCCGGCGACGAGATAGGGCAGAAAATTTCCAAACGCCCAGCCGAGTCGGCCGCGGAGCGTGAAATAATCCGACATGTCGACGGTGCCCAGCGAATTCGCATAGACCGACGTGTCGTAAAGGAAGCCGCCGTTGTTGACCCAATATCCGCGCGTCACCGCGTTGCTGGCGGACTGATGAAGGTTGGAGCGGTTGGCGTTGAACTCCGCGCCGAACACGACGTCGTCGATTTGCCAGTTGTAACCGATGAAGCCGCCGTAGCTCGGACCCTTCGAATTGACTTGCGGCAGCGAGGGCATGCCCGGCAAGGACGCCGAAAGCGCCGTGAGGATGGCGTCCTGCGCAATGGCGCTCTGCACCGGCGTCGCCGGGATCGCACGAAAGTCGACGCCGTGGAAGTCCTCGCCGACCTGCGCGCCGCCATAGACGCCGGCCCATATCCGATACAGACGTGGCGGCGGAGTCGGTGCCGCGCCCATCACCTGCGACCCGCGCAGCCAGGAGTCGTCATAATCGGCCGCGACGGCAGGGCAAACCATCGCAATCAACAAGCCAAAGACCCACCAACGCATCTCTTGCCTCCAGCAACCGGCGGCCGCACGCACCCTGCATCGAGGGCCCGGTACTTTGCCCTGCACGAACGGTTAAGGGAGTGTCGCCAATTAACCTTAATGGAGGGTTAGCGCCGCAACCGGATCTCGGAAAGTCCCGCGAAATGCGCACAACTTGTTGGAATGCCATGCGTGCGGCAGCGGCGGGCGAAGCCCGGCTTAACGTTTGAGCGGAGCCGCAGGGCGGCACCTCGGCGAAACGGAAGCGGCGCGGGAGATGCCCCCCGCGCCGCTTTCGAAGTCCGTGGTTGTGGCAGCGTGCGTTCAGCCCTTGGTGATGAGCGGAGCGACCGCCACCGGCTCGCCGAGATTCCAGCGGAAGCCGAGCATCACGTCCTGGGAGCTGATGGTGCCGAAGTTGAAGCCGGGGGCATTGACCACCGTGGTCCCGTCGAAGGAGTTGGTCGGGCCGGTGACGGCCTTGCCGAGATTGACGTAGCGATAGGTGAGTTCGATGTTGAGGCCGGGCGCCACCTTGTAGGCCAGTCCCGCATAGGCCGCCCAGGCGAAGTTCCACTTCGAGGCGTTGTCGCCGTAGGTGGTGCTCAGGATGGAGCCGCCGCCGAGGCCGGCCTGCGTCGCACCGATGTCGGTGAAGCTCGAGATGGTGTTGCGCGAGGTGCCGACGCCGGCGCCGACGAACGGCGTGATGCACCACCAGGTGCCGAGATCGACGTAGGCATTGGCGAGGAACAGCCACTCCGACTTGCTCGCGTTGTAATCGTCGGGAAGAATCACCCCGCCGAACGTCGCGATCTGCTGGCCGTGGAAATGAGAATTGCCGCGGTATTCACCGGTGAAGTCCGCGCGCAGCCAGCTCGCGAACTGATAGCCGGCTCCCATCGAGTACAGGGGCGCGCTGTCGAAGGTGAGGAACTTGGTGCCGACCGACGTGCCGGGAGCCACGATATTGGTCAGCGAGCTGGTCTTCTGGTTGGTCATTCCGATGTCGCCGCGGAGATACCAGCCGGAAGCCTCGACCACGGCGACGGGGGGAGGAGCCAGAGGCAGATCAGCGGCATTCGCCGCCGTGATCGTCACACACGCAGCCGCACTCGCCATCGCGAATTTCTTGAAGTTACTCATGACATCATCCCTTCTACTACTCGTTCCGGACGCGAACACACCGCACCGGATTCATTCGCCGAAGAGGACGATGCCATGTAATTATTAAACGTGACTTAACCTTACTTTTTCACCATGAATATTATTAAACGGGGCCATTTCCAGGTGTTTTCTGAAAAAACATTTAATACTGCGCCCCTTTAGGCACGTCGTCGGGAGGCGTTGCCGAAAACGCACACAGGTGGCGGCTGCGCCGGCCATTTGCCCGGCCGGGCGCCGGCAAGTCGGCGTCCGGGGCCTCTTTATTCGCTGGCGATCGCACGGCAAGCCGGCACGTAGCCGTTCGGACGGCTGCGTGCGCGCCGTTTCCGGACCGGAGGTCAGAGGATGCGCGGGCGCCTGAGGATCAAAGCGCCCGATCGGGCCGCGGCGGCGCCGTCAGCCGGCGATCTGGGTCACCGCATCGACGATCTTGTCGACGACGTCTTCCACCAGGATCGGATCGTCGCCCTCGCCGGTGACGCGGATCACCGGCTCGGTGCCGGACGCCCGCACGATCACCCGGCCGTGCCCGTTCAGGCGTTCCGTCGCGCTGGTGATCGCGGACCGCACCGCCGCCTCCTCGTGCGGCCGGCCGGTGCGGTAGCGCACGTTCTTGGTGACCTGCGGCAGCGGGTCGAAGCGGTGGCACACCACTGAGACCGGCTGCTGCAGCTTGCGCACCAAGGCGAGCACCTGCAGCGCCGCCACGAAGCCGTCGCCGGTCGAATTATAGTCGGACAGGATGATGTGGCCGGACGGCTCGCCGCCGATGTTGCAGCCGTGCTCGAGCATCTGCTCGAGCACGTAGCGGTCGCCCACCGGGGCCCGCAGCAGCTTGATTCCGAGCTTCTCCAGGTGACGCTCGAGACCGAGATTGGCCATGATGGTCGACACCACCGCGGGCTTGGGCAGCCGGCCGTCCTTTTGCCAGCTCTCGGCGACGAGGGCGAGCAGCTGATCGCCGTCGATCAAGTGGCCCCGCTCATCGACGATCACCACGCGATCGGCATCGCCGTCGAGCGCGATGCCGATGTCGGCCCGCATCTCCCGCACCTTGCGGCTGAGCGCTTCGGGCTCGGTGGACCCGCAATCCTTGTTGATGTTGAAGCCGTCGGGATCGACGCCGATCGAGAACACCTCGGCACCGAGCTCCCACAGGGCGTCGGGGACCACGCGATAGGCAGCGCCGTTGGCGCAGTCGACCACCACGCGCAGGCCGTCGAGCGAGATATTGCGCGGCAAGGTGCGCTTGGCGAACTCGATGTAACGGTCGTGCACGCCGTCGATGCGCTTGGCCCGGCCGAGCGCTGCAGGCTTGGCGAGCTTCTTGCTGAGGTCGCTGTCGATCAGCCGTTCGATTTCGCTTTCGACCTCGTCGGACAGCTTGTAGCCGTCTGGGCCGAACAACTTGATCCCGTTGTCGGAGTAAAGGTTGTGCGACGCCGAGATCATGACGCCGAGGTCGGCGCGCATCGAGCGGGTCAGCATCGCGACCGCGGGCGTCGGCATCGGGCCGAGCAGCAGAACGTCCATGCCCACCGAGGTGAAGCCGGCCACCATCGCGGTCTCGATCATGTAGCCGGAGAGGCGGGTGTCCTTGCCGATCACCACCCGGTGACGATGTTCGCCGCGGCGAAACATCACCCCTGCAGCCTGGCCGACGCGCAATGCGAGATCAGCGGTGATCACGCCATTGGCGCGACCGCGAATGCCATCCGTGCCAAAATACTTCCGGCTCATAACTCCCCGCCCTCAAGGTCACACGCCACAACGGGAAGTAATTTTAAGCCTTTCCAATGGCGGAAGCGTCAAAAAATATGGTTACGCAGGAGCTTTTGGTGCTCCGCGACCACCAAACCCGACGCAACATCTTGTTCTTAAACTACTTTTTTCGCCGCAGCCGGTTGTCGGGGGCGGGTTGGCTGATCGACACCGGATCGGATCCAGGAAAAGTTTCCTCGAGGGCCTCGTCCAGCGAGCGGTCGAGCTTGCGCTCCCGTTCGGACACCGCAACCACGGGGGCGGGCGCGGCGGGCTTTTCGACGTGCTTCTCGGCATGCTTCATGGGGCAAACTCCTTGAGCGGAGACAACGCTTTGCCTCATATCGGGTTCGCCGGCCCGTCATGCCAATCCTTTGCAGGTGCGGCACCGCCGATGCCGCAACTTACGAAATCATGCTTGAGAGTTCGTCACCGCGGAGACCCTGAAAAAGGTCCCCGAATCAATGTTCACGAAATCGTCGGCGAAGCCGTGAGCCGAATTGGTCGGCCGGCGAAACGCCTCATTTCGAGGCCGGCCGTTGCGGATTGGAGGGCGCAGGCGTGCTGCGAACCGTCCCCCAGGGATCGGGCTTCGCCTTCTGGTCCGGAATCTTGCTCATCCCGGATTTGTAGGCTCGTTCGCGGTCCTGTTCCTTCTTGACGTCTTCGTCGGTTCTCATGTGCTTGCTCTCCTCGAACAAATTGGGAGAGAGGCCCTGAGCGAGAGCCGGGGTTCCAATCGTCACGATCATCAGCGTTGTCAGCAGCCTTTTCACGGCGCGCTCCTCCCGGGATCCCTCATTCGCGTATCGCGTCATTGCCGGTCGCGGCATCCCCATGATGCCGCCCTGATGAGGCCGGACTTTGGCACCGTCGGGCTGCGGCCGGATTTGGCATGTCGCGGCTGCCCCAGACGACGACGCCACACCGTCGGGCGGGCCGTAGTCCGGGCCGGGCTGCTCCGGTGGCGCCTCGCCCAACGGCGGCTGGCTCTACGGCTCGCCCACGACGATGACATGCAGCTTACGCGGACCGTGGGCGCCGAGCAGAAGGGTCTGCTCGATGTCGGCCGAGCGCGAAGGGCCCGTGATCATGTTGACGGTCCGCGGCATCTGCCCGGTGCCGTAGCGCTCGCGCAGCCGCGCCATCACCGCCTCGAAATCTCCGGCGACGTCGCGGGCATCGATCACCACGATATGGACATCGGGAAGGAAGTTGAGCGTGGTCGGGTTGTCGGCACCCGAGACGAGCACCACCGTCCCGGTCTCCGCCACCGCCGCGGCGGCGTGCGACACCGCAGCGAGATCGTGACCGTCCGAGGGCCCCCGCAGCACCTCGAGGGTGGGGGCGCTTGCCCACGGCAGGCCGGTCAGGCGGACATCGTCGCCATGGCGGACCCGCAGCGGCAGGTTGAGGCCGCGCAGGAAGGCGGCCACCGCCGCCGGAACGTCGGCGCCCGCCGCGACCCGCTCGGAGGTCGCGGCCGCGGCCTCCGCCATCCGCGCGAACAGTTCGACCCGCTGCTGCGGCGGCAGTTGCCCGCGGGCCGGCACGACGCCGGCCGGGTGCCCGGCGAGCCGCGCCGCCACGGCGGCGCGCCGCGGCGCTTCGTTGCCCGTCACGCCGAGCGAACGCCGCAGCGTCGATAAGATGACCTCGCGCGCGCTCATGGCGGCAATCCCACGCCGGGACGGACGTTGCGCTTTCTCCACCGGGACTGGAAGGTTTCGCCCTGAGGCGCTGGAAAATCGCGATAGCGGGTCCAGCCCGACGCGAGCGGCAGCCACGAGAACCTGCCGCGCGCCGCGCCCGCCCAGTTGAGGAGCCGGGCGGCGATCGACGTGGCGACGCCGTAGAGCCGCGGCCGCGTGGCGAAGAACGCCCACAGGGCGAGGCCGCTGCGGACCGTGGCGGGGGATAGATGACGCTCGAACTCGCGCTCCCGCCACGACCGCATCATCCGCGGCAGCGGAATGCGCACCGGGCACACCTCCTCGCAACGGCCGCAGAACGTCGACGCATTGGGAAGGTTTCCGGCCTTGTCGATGCCGATCAGGCTCGGGGTCAGAACGGCCCCCATGGGACCCGGATAGACCCAGCCATAGGCGTGGCCGCCGATCGCGTGATACACCGGGCAGTGGTTCATGCAGGCGCCACATCGGATGCAGCGGAGCATGTCACCGAACTCGCCGCCGATCATCGACGACCGGCCGTTGTCGAGCAGCACGACGTGATATTCGCCCGGGCCGTCGGGATCGTCGGGGCGGCGCGGACCGGTGGAGAGCGTCGTATAGACCGACATCTCCTGCCCGGTCGCCGACCGCGCCAGCACCCGCAGCAGCTGCGCCAGGTCTTCCAGCGTCGGCACCAGCTTTTCCAGCGAGGCGAGCACGATATGCGCCTTGGGAAGCGTCTGGGTGAGATCGCCGTTGCCCTCATTGGTGACGATCACCGAGGTGCCGGTCTCGGCGACGAGGAAGTTCGCGCCGGTGATCCCGACATCGGCGGCGAGAAACTTCTCCCGTAGCACCGCGCGCGCCTCGGCCAGCAGGCTGGTCGGCTCTTCGAGGTTGCGGTCGGCGGGAAGATGGGTGTGGACGCGGCGGAAATCCTGCTCGACCTGGGCCTTGGTGAGATGCACCGCCGGCGCGATGATATGGGACGGCAATTCATGGCGAAGCTGGATGATGTACTCGCCGAGATCGGTCTCGACGGGGGTGACGCCGTTGCCTTCCAGGTAGTCGTTGAGACCGATCTCCTCGGCGACCATCGACTTGCCCTTGGTCACCGTCTTGGCGCCGAGGCTGCGGCAGATGTCGAGGATGATGTCGCGCGCCTCCTGGGCGGTTGCGGCGTAGTGCAGGTGGCCGCCCTGCGCGGTCAGCCGCTCCTCATAGGCTTCGATGTAGAGATCGAGATTGGCGAGCGTGTGGTTCTTGATGTCACGTGCGGAATCCCGCAGCGCCTCGAACTCCGGCAGGCGCGCCGCCACCTCGCGCCGCCGCCCGATGAAGTTCACTTCGACAAAGCTCAGCGCATTCTGCAGGTCGGGATCGGCGAGCGCCGCCTTGGCGTTGTCCTTGAAGCGCGGCGAGGTCGCGATGTGGGAGGCGAGCGTCATCGATTTCCTCCCGCCGGAGCGCCGGTCCCGGGTTTCGCCGCCCCCCGCCCCGCGCCCGGCCGGGGCGGAGGATCGGGCGCAGGCGCCGCTGCGGCCGCGCCGCCGATGGCCGGCTCCGCCGTCATGCCGGCCAGCACCTCGGCGACGTGGCGAACCTCGATGTCGCGGCCTTCGCGCTGCAGCTTGCCGGCCATGTTCATCAGGCAGCCCAGATCGCCCGCGAGCAGGAGCCCGGCGCCGGTGGCGGCGATGGCGTCCGTCTTCTTGCCGACGATGGCGTTGGAGATGTCGGGATATTTCACGCAGAACGTGCCACCGAACCCGCAGCACACATCGGGGTCGCGCATCTCGGCGAGGCGCAGGCCCTGCACCGTGCGCAGCAGCGCCCGGGGCTGCTCGCGGATGCCGAGCTCGCGCAGCCCGGCGCAGGAGTCGTGGTAGGTCGCGACCACGGGCAGGCGCGCCGCGACGTCCCGCACCCCGCACACGTCCACCAGGAAGCTCACGAGCTCATAGGTCTTGGCAGCGAAGGCATCGGCCCGCGGCTGCCAGTTGGGATCGCCGCGGAACAATTCCGGGTAGTGCACCTTGAGCATCCCCGCGCACGAGCCCGACGGCGCCACCACATAGTCGAACGGCTCGAACGCCTCGATCACCTGGGCGGCGATGTCGCGGGTGGTGGCGCGGTCGCCGGAGTTGAAGGCGGGCTGGCCGCAGCAGCTCTGTCGCGGCACATCGACGATGCAGCGCGCGTTCTCCATCAGCTTCACGGCGGCGAAGCCCACCGTCGGGCGGATGAGATCGACCAGGCAGGTGACGAACAAGCCCACCCGTCGCGCTTCGTGCTCCGCCATCAAGCCAAAGTCCTCGATTGTGCGCCTCGATTGTGCGCCTCGATTGTGCGCCTCGATTGTGCGCCTCGATTTGCGGTCCGGCCACGCCGGTTCCGCAACGCATCCGGTACAGGCATTGCCGTGCCAGTCGCGTGTCGCTTCTTATATCAGGGCTGGTTCCGAAAAAATCGAGATGCCGCCACCGCGCCGGACGGCGCGTCGCTGTTTGACGCGGTCTCGCGCACCTGACCCCGGCCATCGCGAGGGCGGCCATCAAGCCGGAAGGAACCGCAACCGGGCGGGGTGGATTCCGGGCCGCAGGGCGCGTCCCGGACCGATCCGGTTATGGGAAATTCAGCTTGCTCACATCGGCGGGGTAACGCCGTCCCGGCCGACATTGACGCCGCCGGTCTCGATGGTACCGTCCGGATTCTTGGTGCCGGCGGCGATGAAGATCTTGGCACCCGGCTTGAGTTCGCTGCGGTCGCCGTTGACGAAGGCGACGATGGTCGCATTGGTCGGTACCGAGATTTTCTTTTCCCCGTCCTTGTACTTCATCGTGAGCATCGGACCGTCGACCGCGGTGACGAGCTGCTCGACATTGGCGTTGGTCATGGTGCTGTTGGGCATCAGGTCCCACGGGCGGTGGCCTTCGCCGGCGCCGCGGCGGGCCTCCGGAAAAATATGGACCTCGATCGCCTTCTGGGTGCCGTCCGGCTGCGGCATCGCGGTGATGCCGACGAAGGAGTTCTGCTTGATGTCGGCGAGTTGCGCTTTGACCACGCCGTTCACCTGCACGTTGTCGGTCAGCTTGACGGTGACGTCGCCGCCGTCGCGCGTCTTGACCAGCAGCGTGTTGCCGTCGGCCTTCTCGATGGTGCCGCGCACCCGCACCGGCTGTTGCGCCTGTGCCGCGGAGACCGCCAGCATCAATGCCAGTCCGGCAGCCGCGACGGTGCCGCGTTTCAAATTGCTCATGATGTCCTCCACTTAGCGCCCGGGGGTTTGCGCGCCGTCATCCGTATTCGGCCCCGCTCTTGCGGCTCCATACCGGGCAGGTTCGATGACGGCTGCGCGACACCTTAAAGGAATTTCGCGGCTTTTCCAGCGTGCGGCGGCCAAGGCGGCCGCGACGTCCGCCGATGATAATTCCGCACGCCCACCGAGACGTCCCGCGCGAGCACGGCGCCCTGACAGCGGTGTCCTCACAGCGGTGTCCTCACAGTGGTGTCCTGACCGTGGTGTCCTGACAGTGGTGCCCTGACGTGGCGTCCTGCTGCAATCGCGGCGGGCGGCCCGTCACCCCGTCTGCGGCGCTGCTGCGCCCCTTTACAACCGCTACGCCTCGTCGACCACCGCGTTGCGTAGCGTGCCGAGTTCCGGACAGGAAACTTCCACCACGTCTCCGGCCCTGAGCCAGGTCGGCGGGTCGGTGCGCGGACCTTTCTTGACGGGGGTGCCCGTGACGATGATGTCGGCCGGCCTGATGGTCATGAAGGTCGTGACGTAGGCGATGAGGTCGGCGAACGAGAAGATCATGCTCGCGGTGTCGTCGTCCTGGGTGACCTCGCCGTTGAGCTTGACGGTGAGATGCATCGGCTTCGCCGGATCGATCTCGTCGGCGGTGACGATGAAGGGGCCGAGGCTGCCCGACTTGTCGAAGTTCTTGCCCTGGGTCACGTTGAACTTGCCGTGGCGCAGCCAGTCGCGCACGGTGCCTTCGTTGCACAGGGTATAGCCGGCGATGTAGTCGCGAGCATCGCCCTTGGGAACGTGCCGGCCCTCGCGGCCGATCACCATCGCGATCTCGCCCTCGTAGTCGAACTGCTCCGACACTTTCGGCCGCACCAGCTGTTGCCCGGCGCCGACGAACGACCCCGGATGGCGGTAGAACATGCTGGGATATTTCGGCGTGTCGGGGTCGTTGAAGTCGGCGTTGCGGTTGGCGTAGTTGATGCCGACGCAGAGGATCTTCTCCGGTGTCAGCAGCGGCGGCAGCAGCTCGACGTCCGAAAGCGGAAAATCCGGCCGCACGCCCTTGAGCACCGCCCTCGCCTCGTCGAGCGCGTTGGCGCGCAGAAGATCGACGAGGCTCGCGAACCGCGACCCGAACCGCACCCGGAAATCGACCACGCCGTCGCCCAGGACCGCGCCGAAGCTCATCCGTCCGCGGGCGATGTAGCTTGCAAGACGCATACCTGCGCTCCACTATCTGCGTCGCACCGACTCGAAAGCGGCCGGCACTATGCCCGACCTCGCCGCCTTTTACACCGCCAATATGATCCCACTACCAATCCGATCACACCGCCGATATGAGTTTGCCGCGAACTGATCGCAGTTTGATCGCACCGCTGTCTGATCGCAGCGCAATTCGATCACGCCGCCAACCCGATCAGACCGCGATCCGATCGCCGCTCCGGACCGTGACGACGCCTCACGTCCCCCACTCGAACCCGCGAATCAACCCAACCGAGCCATGAAAACCCTCTTCATCGACTGCAACCCGCAATTCGAGACGGTGTTTCAGCGCGTCCGCCGCGCCGACGATCCGGTGGTCGCGATCAACAGCGCGCCGTTCCAGGCGAGCGACCTGCCGCGCCTGCTCGCCGGCTACGAGATCTGCATCGACGACCACTCCTACATGCCGACCGATGCGATGAAGCAGTGCCCCTCGCTCAAGCACATCGTGTTCTGCGGCACCGGCGCTTCGAGCTACATGGACATCGCCGCCCTCGCCGCGCTCGGCATCACCGTGCACACCTTCCGCGGCTATGGCGATACCGCGGTCGCCGAGCACACCATCGCGCTGATGTTCGCGTGCTGTCGCGACATCGCGACGATGGACCGCGGCATTCGCGCCGGACGCTGGGAGCCGGCCGAAGGCATCCAGCTTCGCGGCAAGACGCTCGGCGTGGTCGGGATGGGCGGCATCGGCCGCGAGGTGGCGCGGATCGGCCACGGCATCGGCATGAACGTGATCGGCTGGAACCGCACCCGGCACGCCGACCTCGGCGTGCCGCTCGTCGACATCGACACGCTGCTGTCGACCTCGGACGTGATTTCGCTCAACCTGTCGCTGTTCGACGACACTCGCGGCTTCCTCGACGCCGGACGGGTGGCGCGCATCAAGCCGGGCGCGATCCTTGTCAATACCGCGCGCGGCGCCCTGGTCGACGAGGCCGCGCTGATCGAGGCGCTGCAGAGCGGCCGCATCCGCCATGCCGGCCTCGACGTCTTCCACGCCGAGCCGCTCAAGCCGGACCATCCCCTCGCCACGATGAAGAACGTGACGCTGTCGGCGCATGCCGCGTTCCGGACGCTCGAAGCCTCGATGAACCTGCTGCGCCGGGCGCTCGACATCGTGCGCAAGATTCAGGGCCACCCGCCGGTGCCGGCATAGCCAGCCATCACCGCCCCGCGCGCGCCCCACAAGTCGGCGCAACCTTTTGCCGAATTCCCCGTTGATGCCGTGGCGCATTCGCGGGGTTCATCGATGGCTGATCAGGCTCCTGTCATACCGGCTCTCGCGGGCCACGGCACCGCGACGTTGCCCGCGGTCGAGGTGGAAAGTTACAACGTCGAGGTTAAGGACGACGAAGGCTTCGTCGGCGACCGTGCCAGCAAAGGGGCGTTCCGCGATTTCATCGAGAGCTGGCGCAAGCCGCTGCGCGAGATCGACCAGGACCCGTTCGGCGACGAATCGAGCGCCGCGCTCACCAAGAAGCACCTCGACGCGTTGCTCACCAACGGCGACCCGGAAGCCGCCGGCGTCGTGCAGGGCGCGATCGAATCCTTTGCGCAGGAGCTCGCCCTCGTCACCCGCCGCTTCCTCAAGCTCAAGGCATGGCGGGAGGTCGAGCGGCTGGTGATCGGCGGCGGCTTCAGCGGCGCCCGGGTCGGTGAGCTCGCCATCGGCCGCGCCTCGGTGATCCTGAAGGCGGAGAAGATCAAGGTCGACATCGCGATCATCCGCAATGAGCCCGACGAGGCGGGGCTGATCGGCTCGGTGCATCTCGCGCCGCCGTGGATCTTCAAGGCCCACGACGCGATCCTCGCCGTCGACATCGGCGGCACCAACATCCGCGCCGGCATCGTGCATCTCAATCTCAAGGGCGCCTCCGATCTCTCGAAGGCCAAGGTCGGCAAGTTCGAGCTGTGGCGCCATGGCGATGAGAAGCTCAACCGCGACGACGCCGTGCAAGGCCTGATCGACATGCTGGAGCGCCTGATCGCGCGGGCGGAGAAGGACCGCCTGCACCTCGCGCCCTTCATCGGCATCGGCTGTCCCGGCAAGATCGAGCCCGACGGCTCGATCGACCGCGGCGCCCAGAACCTGCCCGGCAATTGGGAGAGCAGCCGATTCAACCTGCCGGCGACCCTCTACAAGGCGATCCCGAAGATCGGCGACTTCGAAACCCTGATCCTGATGCACAACGACGCCGTCGTGCAGGGCCTGAGCGAAGTGCCCTTCATGAAGGATGTCAAGAAGTGGGCGGTGTTCACCATCGGCACCGGCCTCGGCAACGCGCTGTTCGTCAACCGCGAGCCGGCATAAGGCCCACCGACCCGGGCCTTCGAGTCCTGAAGGCGATCACCAGAACCGGTAGTTGAGGCCGACGCGCCCGACATTGTCGCGTTCTTGCACGGTGCTGGTGAGGGTGCTGCTGAACGGCGGGTAGGGGTAACTGGTGGTGACGCTGCGGCTGCCGAGATCGACGTAGAGATATTCCGCCTTGACGCTCCATTGCGGCGCGAACTGCCACTCGAACCCGGCGCCGGCGGCATAGCCCGCTGCCGTCCCCGTCGACAGCGAGACCGCCGCCGCGGTGGGAGCGCAGGCCGGGCACGTGAAGGTCGATCCGACCTTGGTGTGGCCATAGGCGAGGCCGCCGGTCGCATAGGCGAGCATGGTGGGCGTGAACAGCCAGCCGAACCGCCCCCGCACCGTGCCGAGCGTGTCGAGCGCGCTTCTGAAGGTCGTGGTGACGGCCGGAATCGCCAGCGTCCCCGGGAAAGCGAAGGCCGCCGTGCTGCTGTCGTTGCCGAGCCCGTCGAAGTCGGCCTCGACGCCCGCCACCCAATTCGGGCTGAATTGAAAGTTGTAGCCGATCTGCCCGCCGCCGATGAAACCGCCGCGGCTTCCTGGGGCGCTCGCCGGAATCACACCCGCGCTCAGTAACGAGCCGAGGCCGCCCGGACCGGTATCGGTGCCGGTGTTGGTGACGGTCTTGTTCGAGTTCGTCCAACCGAGATTGGCGCCGATATAGGCGCCTGTCCAACTGACGACGACCGGCACCGGAGCCGGCATATAAGGCACGCCCATGTCGGCTGCCATGGCGGGCAGCGCCAGGCCGCACAGCGCCAAACCGGCGGATATCAACGTCTTCATCGGGAACTCCCGTTTGAAAACCAAAACTAAACCATGTGTGTTAGCAGCCGGTTAATCATACCAGCCGGCGCGCCCTGCCCCGCTGCCCGAGCAGCCGGTCACCGCCGCGAAGCCTACGCGAATCCTGGCGGCCATTGACGTCACGGCCGGGGCGGTCACAATCGACGGCTCACCGCAAACAAGCCTTCGAGGAAACGCCGCCGCCATGACCGAGGAAGTCCGTGCCATTGCCCTGTGGGTCAATGGCGAGGAGGTGCGCGAGACCGTCGAGGTGCGGCAGAACTCTCGTCGATTTCCTGCGCGAGCGCCTGGCGCTGACCGGCAGCCATGTCGGCTGCGAGCACGGCGTGTGCGGCGCCTGCACGGTGCGGCTCGACGGCGGGGTGGTGCGCGGCTGTCTCGTGCTCGCGGTGCAGTGCGCCGGGTCCCGCGTCGAGACCATCGAAGGCGTCTCCGACGGCGGCGAGATCGCCGACCTGCAGCAGGCCTTCATCACCCGTAACGCCCTGCAATGCGGGTTCTGTACGCCGGGCATGCTGCTCACCGCGCAGGATCTGCTCGCGCGCCATCCCCCGGGCGGCGCACCGAGCCGCGCGGCGATCCGCGAATATCTCTCCGGCAACTACTGCCGCTGCACCGGCTATCAGGCGATCGTCGACGCCGTCGAGGCGGTGGCGCAGGCGCGGGTGCGGCCATGAAGATCACCGGCGACGTGCCGTCGGCGCTCACCGCGCTCGACCGCCCGAACTCCTATATCGGGCGCGCGGTGCCGCGTCCCAATCTCGGACGGCTGACCCAGGGGCGCGGCCACTATGTCAGCGACGTCGTGCTGCCGCGCATGGCGCATGTGGCGTTCGTGCGCTCGCCCCATGCCCATGCGCGCATCGTGGCGATCGCGGCCGGCGCGGCGAAGGCAGCCCCCGGCGTGATCGCGGTCGTCACCGGGCGCCGAGCTCGCGCAGGTGATCACGCCCTGGGTCGGCGTGCTCACCCATCTCAAGGGCATCAAGTCGGCGCCGCAGCACGCCATCGCGGTCGAGCGCGCCTGCTGGCAGGGCGAGGCGGTCGCCGCGGTCGTCGCCCGCACCCGGGCGCAGGCCGAGGACGCCTGCGCCCTCGTCGCCGTCGACTACGAGGAGCTGACGCCCGTCACCGATGCCGAGACCGCGCTCGATGCCGGGACGCCGGTGATCCATCCGGCCCTCGGCGACAACCTCACCTTCGAGCGCCGCCTCGACGCCGGCGATCCCGACCGCGGCTTCGCCGCCGCCGACGAGATCGTCGAGACGACGTTCGTGTTCGGCCGTCACACCGGGGTCACCAACGAGCCCCGCGCCATCGTCGCCGACTGGAATCCCGGCGACGGGCGCCTCACCGTCTATCAGGGCACCCAGGCGCCCCACATGATGCAGAACCTGTTCGCCAAGCATCTCGGCCTCGAGGAGCACCAGGTCCGCGTGCTCACCAAGGACGTCGGCGGCTCGTTCGGCATCAAGGTCCACACTTATGCCGACGAGATGGCGACCGCGGCGCTGGCGAAGCTGCTGCGGCGGCCCGTCAAGTTCGTCGCCGACCGCGTGGAAAGCTTCGTCACCGACATCCATGCCCGCGACCACCGCGTCAAGGCGAGGATCGGCATCACCCGCGCCGGCGCCATCACCGCCTGGGAGATCGACGACCTCACCGGCATCGGCCCCTATTCGGTCTATCCGCGCACCAGCGGCATCGAGGCGAACCAGGTGGTGAACCTCGTCGGCGGCCCCTACACCTGCCCGAACTACCGCGCGCTGGCCCGCGTCGTGTTCCAGAACAAGAACGTCATGTGCCAGTACCGCGCGGTCGGTCATCCGATCGCGACCCACGTCACCGAGAGCCTGGTCGAGCTCGCGGCCGCCCGCATCGGCATGGACCCGCTGGAGGTGCGCCGCCGCAACCTCATTCCCGACGACGCCTATCCGGCCTCCGGCCCCTCGGGCATCCGGTTCGAGAAGCTGTCGCATCACGAGGCGCTCGCCCAGCTCGACGCGATGATGGATTACGCCGGCCTGCGCGCCGAGCAGGAGCGCTTGCGCGAGCGCGGCGTCTATCGCGGCATCGGCTTTGCGAGCTTCGTCGAGGTGACGAACCCGTCCGCCGCCTTCTACGGCGTCGGCGGCGCCCGCATCTCGGCGCAGGACGGCGCCACGGTGCGGCTCGACGCCACCGGCGCGGTGTTTTGCCATTCCAGCGTCACCGAGCAGGGCCAGGGCGCCGAGGCGGTGATCGCGCAGTGCGTCGGCGAGCGCCTTCGGGGTGCCGCTGGCGCGGGTGCGCGTCGTTATCGGCGATACCGACAACGTGCCCTATGGCGGCGGCACCTGGGCCTCGCGCGCCGCCGGCATCGGCGGCGAGGCGGCCTGGCAGGCCGGCAAGGCGCTGCGCGCCAACGTCCTCGCGCTCGCCGGCGGCATCCTCCAGGCGGCGCCGGAGACGCTCGACATCCGCAACGGGGGCGTGGTCGACGCCGCGGACGGGCGCGAGCGCATCGGCCTCGACGAGGTCGCGCGCATCGCCTATTTCCGCCCCGACACGCTGCCGCCCGGCTTCCAGGCCGAGCTCGTCGCCACCCGCCACTACGTGCCGCGGCTCTATCCGTTCGCCTTCACCAACGGCATCCAGGCGAGCCATGTGGAGGTCGACATCGAGACCGGCGCGGTCAGGTTGCTCAAGCATTGGTGCATCGAGGATTGCGGCACCGTCATCAATCCGCAGCTCGTCGACGAGCAGGTCCGCGGCGGCGTGGTGCAGGGCATCGGCGCCGCGCTGTTCGAGCACTGCCTCTACGACGAGCGCGGCCAGCTCCTCAACGGCAACATGGGCGACTATCTGGTGCCGATGGCCGCCGAGATGCCGGACATCGAGGTCGGCCACGTCGTCTCGCCGACCGCCGATTCCGAGCTCGGCGCCAAGGGCGCCGGCGAGGCCGGCACCGCCGGCGCCTCCGGCGCCGTCACCAACGCCGTGAACGACGCGCTGCGCCCGCTCGGCGCGGCGGCGATCACGGAAATCCCGATCCGCCCGGAGCACGTGCTGCGGGCGCTGCGGGGCGCGTGAGCACAGGCGCGATCTTCCGGCACGCGGCTCCCTCTCCCGCGTGCGGTGCGCGTGAGCACAGGCATGACCTTCAAGCACACGGCTCCCTCTCCCGCGTGCGGGGGAGGGCTGGGGAGGGGGAAGCCCCACGCCCCGCGCTTGCCGACGCGGCCCGCTCCCTGACCTCCGCCGCAAGCGACCCGCACGCGGGAGAGGGAACGAAGCGACCGCCGGTCCGCTCGTGAAATCACACCATCGATCTCGGTTTCCCCCAGCGATGGATTTAGCTTGATGTGCTTTCACCCCGCTCGACGAGATGCGCACGCGAGGGCGCGGGGTCGAACCGATCGGCGAAATATTGCGTTTCGTGGGCCACCAGCCCGTCGCGGAATTCCATGATGCTCACCGCATAGGATGGGACCCCGTCGTAGCTCAATACGAATTCAGTGACCCAGAGATCGCCGCCGCCGAGCATCCGCCGGACCGCAAAGCGCTTCCGGTTCGGCTGGACGTACCGGCTCTCTTGAATGTTGTGCCGGCCGAGGATGCGCTCGCCCGATTGCGGATAGTCGAGCACGGCGTCCTCGCGATAGATTTCATGCTCGGCTTTGAAATCGCCGGCGTCGGAGGCATCCCAATGGCGCTGCAGCGCCGCCCGCACAGTTCGATCATCCATATCGCCGTGCTTTCTGAAGACATGGCAGCTCCGCGACCAGGCCGGCGCGCTGCCATTGTTGCACGTGAGAAAGCTCAGGCTGCCGGGCGGATGAGCGTCGAAAACGGGAGCGTCGCGGCCGGATCTTCACCGCTTCCCGTAATCGGTAAAAACGTAATCTCGTGTCTTCGCTATCGTGTGGCACGCGAAACCGCACTTGGCGTCGTTGTCCTGCGGCGGCTGGTCGGCAAGGGTGCCGGGCGTGAAGGCGCCTGACGCGGCATCATACTCGAACACGGCCCATCCCCAGCCGCCACTGTCCGCGAATCTCTTGCTGTCCTTTTCCATGAAGTCGACGTCATGGAGGGCGCCCGGCACGGTGGTATCCGGGAAGAACTGGCTCTGTTTCGGATTCCAATGGATCTTCGCCATCTTCGCCCCGTCGGGGAAAGGCACGCCGTTGCCCGGACTTCCGGCGCGGTAGGCATCGATCATCACCGGATTGGCGAGAATCACGGCGACCAGCCGGTCGTTCCGGCTGAAGGCGACAGTCTCCCAGCTCTCGTAACCCCGGAACTCGGAGAATGCGAGCCCACCGGGCACTTTCACGGTGTACTTGTCCTGCTGCGCCAACGCCAGGTTTCCCAAGACGGCGGGCAATACCGCAACGCTCACGATCGCCGGAATTGCAGTTCTCTTCATAGCCCACACTCCTGCGTTAAGGTCAGACAAAGTCTGACGGGGGGAACCGCAGGCATTTTTGCATTCCCAAATTGCAATAATCCAGGGGGGTGCGAGTTAAGAGTTTAATTGCTCGCCCCAATTCGCGGTGATCGCATACTGAATAAAACGCCCGACATCCGCTGCTCCCGCCAGACGCAACGACCTGCACGAGGTTTTCGCTTCGCTCCGGCGTGTCCCCTACTGCACGATCTTGAATTTGTGCACGCGACGGCCGCGGTTCTCGTCGACATAGACGTTGCCCTTGGAGTCGACCGCGATGCCGTGCGGCTGGTCGAGCTCGCCGGCGTAGCGGCCGGCGTGGCCGAAGCTCGGCAGCATCCTGCCGGTGGCGCGCTCCAGCATCTCGATCTGCGCATTGTTCTGGTTGACCACGAACATGTATTTCTGCGCGGCGTCGGGAGAAAAATCGATGGCGACGGTGGCGCCGCCGAACGGCTTGACCTGGCCGTCGGCCGGCATCGTGTACGGCTTCCACGGCACCTCGATGTTGCGCGCGAGGTTGCCGAGCTTATCGTAGACCTGGATGCGCGCATTCTGGCGATTGCAGACATAGACGAGGCCGTCGTTGCCGATCGTCATGCAATGCACGCTCTCCATGCCTTCCGGCTTCCACTGCCGCAAGAACTTGCCGTCGCGGTCCATCACCACGATGCGGCGGTTGCTCTTGCTGCTTTCGCCGTCGGCGACGTAGACGTCGCCGTTCTGCCGGTCGACGAAGATACTCGAGGGCATGTGGAAGCGGGCGGCATCGGAGTTGAGCGGCGTGCCCTTGATGGTGCCGTCGGAGGAATCGAGCACGCCCTTGGTGCCGATCTGCAGCAGCAGCCGGCTGCCGTCATGGGTGTATTTCTGCACCATGCCGGACGGTGCAGCGGCGATCCAGACGTTGCCGTCCTCGTCGAAGTGGCAGCTGTGCAGGCGGGCGTCGAGCAGCTTCGGATCGCCCCATGCGTGCACGACATTGCCGGCGGGATCGAACTCGATCAGCGGCGGCGCGAGGGTGCCGGTGTCGAGCTCGTTGGGCAGCACGTCCTGGCGATTGAGGATGAGCACGTGGTCGTTGGCGTCGATGCACAATCCGCCGAGCCCGCCGACGATCCAGTGGTCGGGCAGCGGCTTCGGCCAGGCGAGATCGGCCTCGTAATGCGGCGCGGTCTGGGCCCGCGACGCAACCGCGAAACAGCCCGCAACGACGAGCGCGGCAGCGGCGCAAATCCCGGCTTTGACGAGACGGTTCGGTTCCATGCAGTCCTCCCTGGCTCGCCCGTCATGCCAGCGGGAGATGCCGCACGAATGCCTGCACGCCACCCGCCGGAATGCAAGAGACCAATGCGGGGTGACTGCTCACGCCGTCTTGCTGACGCCCTCTTGCTCACGCCGTCTTGCTCACCCCTCTTGCTCACGCGGTCTTGCGCAGGGCGCCTTGCGCGGCGCGCCGGATCGCGAGCCTCGCCGCGAGTTGCACCGCCTTGTCGAGCGCGCCGGTCGTCGCCTTGCCCTGCCCGACGATGTCGTAGGCGGTGCCGTGGGACGGCGTCGTGAACACCGTGTCGAGGCCCGCGGTCACGGTGACGCCGCGGTTGAATCCCTTGAGCTTGGTCGCGATCTGGCCCTGGTCGTGATACATCGCGACGACGCCGTCGAACTCGCCGTTGAACGCCTTGATGTAGACGGTGTCGGAGGGGAACGGTCCCCGGCAGTCGACGCCCTTCGCCGCCATCGCCTCGACGGTCGGCCGGATGATCTCGATCTCTTCGGTGCCGAACAGGCCGTTCTCGCCATTGTGGGGATTGAGCGCGGCGACCGCGATGCGCGGCGCGGCGATGCCCGCCTTCTTCATCATGGTGTCGGCGAGGGTGATGGCGTTGCGGATGTTCTGGGGCGTGACGCCGTCGACCGCGGTACGCAGCGACTGATGCCCGGTCACCCGCGACATCCACTGGCCGTCGAGGACGTTCATCTCGCTGAAATGGCCGCGGTGCGCGAGCAGGTGGGCGAACATCTGGTGCTCGTCGGGAAACCGCCAGCCGCCGTCGAACATGGCGCGCTTGTTGAGCGGCGCAAAGGTGATGGCGTCGACCTCCCCGCGCGAGGCGAGCGTGATGGCCGCGGCGAGCGTCTCGCCGGTGAGGCGGCCGGCCTCGGCCGACACCTTGCCTTGCGCAAACAGCGTGGGATCGATGTTGCCGAGATCGATCATCGGCACCGCGTCGGCGGACCAGTCGATGTCGCCGACGCCGCCCACCAGGCGGGTGTCGAGCTTCACGCCGGCGTCGCGCGCACCCATCGCCAGCACCCGGGCGTCGCCGACCACGACGATGCGCGCGACCTCGCGGTGCGGCGCTTCCGCGAGCCAGCGCGCGGTGATCTCAGGCCCGATGCCGGTCGGGTCGCCGGGAACGAGAGCGATCACCGGAAGCTCGGCGAGGGCGGCGCGCGGTTGCGTGGTCATGATCGGTCCTCAGTGGCTGATGGATGGAACATATGGAACGTCTCTTAGATGGAGCATCTCATAGATGGCATCTCGGCGTTACCCGGCGCGGGCCTCGCCGACCGCGACGGCAACCGGCGGTGCCGGCGCATTGGGCCGCGCGTCGAGGGCGGGGTCGAGCCTGATCATCATGGCGAAGGCCGGCCCGAGCAGGAGGATCGCGATCGAGGCGAGGAACGCCGCCGAAAAGCTGCCGCCGGTCCAGTCCAGCAGCGCGCCGGTGACCACCGGCGAGATCGCGCCCGCCAGCGCCATGCCGGCGAAGGTGAGCGCGCTCGAGGTGCCGGCATGCTCGGGCGCCACCTCGACGCCGACCAGCCAGAGCGGCGAATCCGCCAGCTCGGAGAGGAAAAACGCGGCGCCCAGCCCGGCGGCGTTGACCACCAGGTTGTCGGTGAGCAGCAGCGGCACCAGGCCGAGGATGGAGACGAGAAATCCGAAGATGATGATGTCGCGGCGCGACCGCAGGCGATCGCCGGTGCGCTTGAAGTGCCAGTCGGCGAGGACGCCGCCCATCAGCGTGCCGAGCGTGCCGCCGAGCAGCACCAGCGTCGAGAACAGCGCCGACTTGCCGATGTCCATGCCGTAGCGGATGGCGAAATAGGACGGCACCCAGTTGAGGAAGAACCACAGCACCCAGCCGTGGCAGAAGCAGGCCCCGGTGGCCGGCCAGACCCGGCGCAACAGATCCATCCACGCCACCGGCGGCTGCGCCGGAACCGCCGCGATGCCGGCGGAGGGCTTGCGGTCGGGCAGGTAGGCGTAGAGGCCGGTGAAGAAGACGGCGGTGACGACGCCGAGGATCACGAAGGCGCCGCGCCACGAATGCGCCAGCACCAGCGCGGTGACGATGAGCGGCGCCAGCGCATTGGCGAGCCGGCCGCTCGCATGCATCATCCCTTGCGCCGCCCCGCGCCGGTGCTCGGGAATCCAGGTCGCGATCACCCGCGCCGCGGTCGGGTAGACCGGCGCCTCGCCGACCCCGACCAGGAAGCGCGCCGCCATGAGCGACGCGAGGCTGCCGACCACGCCGGTTGCGACCGTCGCCACCGACCACAGGATGCCGAACAGGGTGAGGCCGCGGCGGCCGCCGATACGGTCGGACAACCAGGCGCCGGGAATGCTGAAGCACGAATAGGCGACGGCGAACGCCGAGAAGACGTAGCCGAGCTCGGTGTTGGTGAGGCCGATCTCGCGCTTGAGGATGGGCGCCACCACCGCCATGTTGGTGCGGTCCACATACATGATGAAGGCCATGACGCAGAGCAGGGCGAACACGGCCCCGCTCGTGGGAGATCGGCCCCGCGAAGGGGCCTTGGACCCGACCGGCATTTCCATCTCCCTGCGCCCGCTTGCTACGCCCGCATTGTTATTCCGCGGCGCTTCCGATCTCGTTCGCCAGTGCCGGCGTCGCGAAGAACCCGCGCAGCGCGGCATAGGTCTCGTCCGGGCATTCCTCCTGCAGGTAATGGCCGGACGGCACGGTCTTGGCATCGACGATGTGGGTGGCGAAGCGCGCCCAGATCGCCGCGGCGTCGTGATTGCGCCCGACCCCGCCCTTGGCGCCCCACAGGATCAGCGCCGGACACGTCACCCGCTTGCCGGCCGCAAAGTCTGCGGTGTCCATGTCGAGGTCGACGCCGAAGGTCGCGCGGTAGTCCTCGCACATGCCGTGGATGGTGTCGGGGTTCTTGATGCAGCGGATGTATTCCGCGAGCGCCTCGGGGGCAAAGAAGCTCGTCCCCTGGTCGGTCTTGGAAAGCTTGCGCCGGATGAAGAATTCGGGGTCGGCGCCCATCATCTTTTCCGGAGTCGGATAGGGCTGCACCATGAAGAACCAGTGCCACGAGAACATGCCCCACTGCCGCGTCACGTTGTTGAGCAGGTGGTGCTGCGGCAGCATGTCGAGGAACGCCGCGCGCAGCACCCGGTCGGGATGGTCGAGGCACATGCGGTGCAGCACGCGGGCGCCGCGGTCGTGGCCGGCGGCATGGAACTGGGCGAAGCCGAGATGCTGCATCACCTCGACCTGATCCTGCGCCATGGCGCGGAACGAATATTCGGAGTGGTCGCCGCCGCCGGGCGGCTTCGAGCTGTCGCCATAGCCGCGCAGGTCGGGGCAGACGACGGTGAATTCCTGCGCCAGCCGCGGCGCGATCTTGTGCCAGGAGCAGTGCGTGAAGGGATTGCCGTGCATCAGCAGCAGCGGCGGTCCGCTTCCCCCATGCCGCAGCACGATCTCGGCACCGCTGGTCTTGATGGTTTCCTTGGTAAAGCCTTCGAACATCGTCGCCATCCCTTCAAGAACCCGCCTTTTTAGAACCCGCGCCCTTCGAGAGCCCACGCCCCTTCAAAGAGCCCACGCCCTTCGAGAACCGCGCTGACCCGATCGCCGCCCGGCACCGCTAACGGCGCCCGCGCCCGCCGAGCGGCGGCTGCTATCAACCCCCTCCCCCCGGCTTCGTCAATGAAAATCGTCGACGATCTACAGTCGGCATTTGACAGATCGGGAGGGGCCTCCTTAGTGTCGCGACGGCGGGGCGCCGCCGGGATGCCGCAACGGCACCGCTGTAAAACGGCACCGCCGCAAGGGTCGCGATCGCATGAATTTCGTCAGCCCCGTCGATGCCATCCGGGCGCGCAAGGAAACCTCCCTGACCGGCCTCGTGCGCGACGAGATCAGCCGCCTGATCGAGGGCGGCGCGTTGAGCCCCGGCATGTGGGTCAACGAGGCGGAACTCGCCGCCCGCCTGGGCGTGAGCCGGGCTCCGGTGCGGGAAGCCTGCCGCGGGCTGGAGCAGACCGGTCTCCTGCAATTCGTGGTCAACCGCGGCGCCTTTGTCCGCGAGATCGACCGGACGGAGGCCGGCGAGCTCTACGATCTGCGCGCCGCCCTGTTCGGGCTGGCTGGCCGCACCCTTACCGCCAAGGTGACGGAGCAGGACCTCGCCGCGCTGCGCGCGCTGCTGGGCCTGATGGCCGACGCGGCCGAGCGCGGCGATCTCGCCGCGTATTACCCGCTCAACCTCGATTTCCATCGCGCCCTGCTGGAGCGGGCCGGCAACCGGCGCCTCGTCGACACCTACCAGGGCTTCATCCGGCAACTCCATCTGTTCCGGCGCAACGCGCTGGTGACCGGCGAGCAGATGGCGGTGTCGAACGCCGAACATCAGGCGATCTACGATGCCCTCGCCGCCCGCGACGCCGACGCCGCGGCGCGGGTGATGGAGGCGCATGTGCTCGGCGGCAAGCGGCGCGTCCTCGCGGATTTGGACGCCAAGACCGTGAGCGCGTGACTTTGCTGCCGAGGCTGTAGCCCGGATTGAGCGGCAGCGAAATCCGGGTTCCGCCGTCCCGCATTTCGCTCCGCTCAACGCGGGCTACTCGCTCCGGGGGATCCTCGCTCCGCTCAATGGGGCTACGGAATTTTCCGCCCCCGACGACGCCCCCCTCCGCGCCGCGCGCGGGTAGACCTTTGCCGCCGCCCGCGCCAATATCCCGCCTCCGCACAAGAGACTGCGTTATTTCGAGGATACGTCCATGAACATCACTGTCGGCAAGAAGGCGATCGCGCAAGCCTCGGAGAAGCTCAAGAACTGGGGCCGCTGGGGCAAGGACGACCAGATCGGCACCCTCAACCACATCAAGCCGGACGACATCGTGAAGGCGGCGTCGCTGATCCGCACCGGCAAGGTGTTCGCGCTCGGCATTCCGCTCGACCGCAAGGGACCGCAGACCGGTTTGTTCGGCGGCCGCTGGAATCCGATCCACACCATGCTCGCCACCGGCACCGACGCCGTCGCCGGGCGGCAGGATGCCGTCCCCAACATCCGCTATGCGGACGACGCCATCAACATGCCGGTGCAATGCGCGACCCATTGGGACTCGCTCGGCCACATCTTCTACGAGGAGTCGATGTACAACGGCCACGACGCCCGCCTGGTCGACAGCAACGGCCTCGGCAAGCTCGGCATCGAGCATTCCCGCAACAAGATGGTGGGGCGCGGCGTGCTGCTCGACGTCGCCCGCTTCAAGGGGCTCGACTGCCTGCCCGACGGCTACGGGATTTCCAATGACGAGCTCGACGCCTGCGCCAAGGCGGAGAAGGTGACCATCGGGCGCGGCGATTTCGTCATCGTGCGCACCGGCCAGCTCGAGAGATGCCTCAAGGACGGCTGGGGCGCCTATGCCGGCGGCGATGCCCCGGGGGTGAGGTTCGAGAACTGCTACTGGTCCCAGGAGAAAGAGATCGCCGCGATCTGCTCGGACACCTGGGGCGTCGAGGTTCGCCCCAACGAGACCACCGAGGCGAACCAGCCGTGGCACTGGGTGGTGATACCCGCCATGGGCCTCACCATGGGTGAGATGTTCTACCTCAAGGAACTCTCCGAAGACTGCAAGGCGGACGGAATCTACGAATTCTTCTTTTGCGGCCCGCCCCTCATCATCACCGGCGGCACGGGATCGCCGATCAATCCGCAGGCCATCAAGTAAGGCCGCTAAGCCAGGCGTTCCCCAGGCTTTCCGCGCGACAACCGGACATCCTTGGACAAAGGGAGGCGGCGGCCGTGCGCTGTCGCCACCCGCCCCCACGCGCCCGACGCGCTGGACGTTTCCCCAAAATTTGGTTAATAAAGAGTTGGGGCAACGGACCGTTCCAGCATCAAAGCGAATGGCCGCGGCGACGGGGATTGGCGATGGTGAGTGGGTCGGGCTGGCGCCGCGCGCCAGGGCTGGGCGTTTTCCGCAAATTTCGCCTTTTCGGCAATTTGCGCGTTTTCAGCAATTTGACCGTTTTCAGCAAATTGCACGTTTTCCGCAATCTTCACTTTGCCGCCGCGTTGGGCTGCCTCGGGGCATTGGCCCTTGCCGGTTGCTCGTCGTCCGGGCTGCCTGCGGGATTGAGCAATGTCAGCGCAAGCGGCACCACGGTCGCCTTCGAATCCATTGAAGGACCACCGGAAACCGTCTTCCGCAACCTCGTCCAGCAACTCAACCAGGAAGCGCAGGCGCGCCAGGTTTCGGTGGTTTCGCGAGAAGCCCCGGCGCAATACCGCATCCGCGGCTATGTGGCGGCCCACGTCCAGGGCAAGCGGACCATGATCTCGTGGGTGTGGGACGTCTATGATACCGACCGCAACCGCGCCATGCGGATCACCGGCGAAGAGCCCGGCTCGTCCGGGCGCACCGCCTGGGGGGCCGCCGACGACCAGGTGGTCGGCCGCATCGCCCGCGACGGCATGGCCCGGCTCGCCTCGTTCCTCGCCAACCCGGCTGCGCCCGAGGCCAGCCCTCCCGCGCCCGAACTCGCACTGCCGAACGTGGCGTTCGCGCCGACCGAGACGGGCATTCTCGCCTACGCGCCGGATCCGGTGCGCTAGCCGCAACCGCGGACGGTTCTCCCAGGCCGCGAATCTCCAGGGAAGCACATCTCCGGCGACAGCGAGCCTCCGGCCACAGCGATTCTCCGGGGACAGCGAATTCGGTCGTATTGCCAGCGGCATGACGGAATTGTTATGACCGCCCCGCTGCCGCGCCTTCCGCGCGGCGCAATGCGGACGCGGCCGCGCGGCTCGAACGAGCAGGGAGAACAGCATGGCGGCCACCAACGCAGCGATCAAGCTCGTTGCCGGCAACTCCAATCCACGTCTGGCCGAAGCGATCGGCGCGCACCTGCGTCTTCCTCTGGCGAAAGCCGTCGTGCGCCGCTTCGCCGATATGGAGATCTTCGTCGAGATCCTCGAGAACGTCCGCGGCGCCGACGTCTTCGTGATCCAGTCGACCTCGTTTCCGGCCAACGATCACCTGATGGAACTGCTCATCATCATGGATGCGCTGCGCCGCGCCTCGGCGCGCCGCATCACCGCGGTGATTCCATATTTCGGTTACGCCCGGCAGGACCGCAAACCGGGGCCACGCACCCCGATCTCCGCCAAGTTGGTCTCCAACCTCATCACCCGCGCCGGCGCCGACCGCGTCCTCACGCTCGACCTTCATGCCGGGCAGATCCAGGGCTTCTTCGACATCCCGACCGACAACCTCTACGCCGCGCCGGTGATGGTGCGCGACATTCGTGACCGTTTCGACCTGTCCAAGGTCATGGTGGTATCCCCCGACGTCGGCGGCGTGGTCCGTGCCCGCGGTCTCGCCAAGCGCATCAATGCGCCGCTCGCCATCATCGACAAGCGCCGCGAACGGGCCGGCGAATCCGAGGTCATGAACGTGATCGGCGAGGTCGAAGGGCGCACCTGCATCCTGATCGACGACATCGTCGACTCCGGCGGAACCCTGGTGAACGCCGCAGATGCCCTGCTCGAGCAGGGCGCCGAGGACGTCTATGCGTATATCTCGCACGGCGTGCTCTCGGGCGGCGCGGTCGCGCGCACCACGGCGTCGCGGCTCAAGGAACTCGTGATCACGGATTCGATCCAGGCGTCGGAAGCCGTGCGGGTCGCCGCCAACATCCGCGTGATCTCGATTGCGACGCTGATCGGCGAAGCGATCGGCCGCACCGCCGCTGAAGAGTCGGTTTCCAGCCTGTTCAATTGACCGGACGCGCACGCCCGACTCCCCCCGAGTCAACTTGTCGCAGCCAGCCCTGTGGAGGGGATTCGATCTCGCGTTGCACAACCGCGGCGAATCTTCGATCACTCGAAGCGTCAAGCGCTTCTCGCGACTTGAATTGAGCGGCCCGAGAGGGCCGCTTATGATTTGGGGAACTGGTCAATGGCACGCGAAGGCCCGCGTCAAAACGACCGAAGCCGGTTCCCCCGCGCCATCAAACACCACACGTGTCCTCGTTTCAGTCCCTGTCCGGGAGGCCGCCATGGCGTTGACCAATCCAGTCTTTGATCTGCGCCACAACCCGGTCGACGTCGTCGAGCGGCTGGCGACCACCAACGACTGGTCGTTCTCCCGCGCCAGCGACGACGAGGTGACGATCCTCGTCAACGGCCAATGGAGCGACTACCAGCTCTCGTTCACCTGGATGCCCGACGTCGAGGCGCTGCATCTCGCCTGCGCCTTCGAACTCAAGGTACCGGAGCGCCGCCGCACCGAGGTCATCGAGCTCACGGCCCTGATCAACGAACAGCTGTGGGTCGGGCATTTCGATGCCTGGCTCAATGACGGCATCGTCATGTTCCGCCACGCCACCCTGCTCACGGACGGAATCACACCGACCTCCGGCCAGTGCGAAGCCGTGCTCGCCATCGCCCTCGACACCTGCGAACGCCACTACCAGGCTTTCCAGTTCGTGGTGTGGGCCGGCAAGAGCCCGCGCCAGGCGCTCGACTCCATGATGTTCGAGACCTCCGGCGAGGCCTGACGGCGGAGCAACCCCTTTGAAATGAGCTGCGGAGCAGCCATAGTGGCGGGGTTGGAGGACTTGCGATGGCCCGCAGCGTCGACCTGGGAGATGCACTCGATCATTTCGTGACCAGCCTGGTCGCGGCGGGCCGCTATACATCCGAAGATCAAGTGCTCCGCGAGGGCGTTCGTTTGATTCAAGAGCGCGAGGCACGCCTGACGAAGCTCGACGAGGCCATCACAAAGGGCATCGCGGCTGCGGATGCTGGGGAGGGACGGCCATCCTCCGAAGTCTTCGACCGTCTCGAGGCCAAATATCGCGGGCTCGCCCAAGCCGGGGGCTGATGCAAGCCGGGGGCTGATGCAAGCCGGGGGCTGATGCAAGCCGGGGACTGATGATCGTCATCATCGCCAGGCCCGCTGAGGCCGATCTCGAGCAAATCGGCGACTACATTGCTGCGGACAATCCGGCCCGGGCACTGTCGTTCGTACGCGACTTGCGTGAGAGATGCGATGCGCTGGCCGATGCGCCGCGCGCTTATCCGCTGGTTCCCACTACGAGCATCTTGGCATCCGCCGCCGCTCGTTCGGGGACTACTTGATCTTCTACAGGGTTGAAGCCGATACCATCGAGGTCGTGCATGTTCTGCACGGCGCGCAGAACTACCATCGTCTCCTTTTTCCCGAGGAATAACGAGGCCGTCCATGCCGACACCGCCCACGTCGGGCTCGCCGCCTGCGAGCCTCGCTGCCAACATCGTGCTAGTCGGGGCCGGAAAAATGGGCGGCGCGCTGCTGGAAGGCTGGCTCGGCCTCGGCGTCGCACCGGCCGCGGTGACCGTCATCGAGCCGCAGCCCGGCCCCGAAATCACGGCCCTCGCCTCGCACGGCCTGCATCTCAATCCCGCCGCCCCGCCGGCGCGTGCCGACGCGGTGGTGATCGCGGTCAAACCACAGATCGCGCCCGAGGCGCTGGCGCAGATCGGCGGCCTCGTCACGCCCGGCTGCGTCGTCATCTCCATCATGGCCGGGCGCACCTTGGGGTTTCTCGGCACTGCGCTGCCGGCCGGCAGCGCCATCGTGCGCGCGATGCCGAACACCCCCGCCGCCATCGGCCGCGGCATCACCGTCGCGGTGCCGAATTCGCGAAGTGACGCCGGCGCAGCACGATCTCGCCCACCGCCTGCTCGCATCGACCGGCGCCGTCGAATGGGTGACCGACGAAAGCCTGATGGACGCGGTGACCGCGGTATCGGGCTCCGGACCGGCCTACATCTTCCTGCTCGCCGAAAGCCTCGCCCGTGCCGGCGAGAAGGCCGGCCTGCCGGCGCCGCTCGCCGCGAGCCTCGCCCGCGCCACCGTGGCCGGGGCCGGCGAGCTTCTGCACCGCTCGCCGCTGGAGGCGGCCACGCTGCGCCACAACGTGACCTCGCCCGGCGGCACCACCGCCGCGGCGCTCGCCGTGCTGATGGCCGCCGACGGCCTCGATCCGCTGATGGAGCGCGCAATCGCCGCGGCGACACGGCGTTCGCGCGACCTCGCCGGCTGAACCGGACGCCGGTCTGGCACCACGACGCCGAGGTGACTAGATTGGAGAGGGATGGCGCCTCGAAGCCCGCGGCGCCCGATCGACGCGCGTGAGCAGAACGACGCGTCAGCAGAGGAGCGAACCATGGCGAAAAAGCCCGCGAACGGGATCCGGCGAGCCACGCGCCCGCCCCATCGGATCGCGAAAAGATCATCGCCGCCTTTCTCGCCTTGCTGGCGGAGCGGCCGATCGAGCAGATCGGCTTTGCCGATGTCGCCGGCCGGGCCGAAGTGACGCTCGCGGCGCTGCGCGGCGAGTTCGGCTCGCTGCTCGCGATCTACGCGGCCTACATCAAGGACATCGATCGCAAGGTGCTGGCCGGCGGCGAGGCCGAGATGGCGGAAGAGCCGCCGCGCGAACGGCTGTTCGACGTGCTGATGCGCCGGATCGAGGCGCTCGCCCCGCACAAGGAGGCGATCCGTTCGCTGCTCGGGTCGGTGCGCCGCAATCCGGGCCTCGCCTTCGCGCTCAACGGTCTCGCGCTCCGCTCCCAGCAATGGATGCTGACGGCCGCCGGCATCGAAGCCGCCGGTCCGCGCGGCATGTTGCGCGCCCAGGGCGCTGCGCTGATGTTCGCGCGGGTGCTGCCCACCTTCGTCGACGACGACGATCCCGGCCTCGCCCGCACCATGGCGGCGCTCGACCGCGCGCTGGCGCGGGGACAGCGATGGGCCGGCTTTGTCGACACCTGTGCCGCTTCGTGCCGGGAGGATCGTGCTCGCCGCTGCGGCGCAGACGGCGACGGCGCGACGAGGACCACGACCTCGATCTCGGCAGCGAGGGGCCGATCCCGGTGTGATGCGTTAAATCGGCACCCGCACCGTCGCCCGCAGGCCGCCCAGCGGGCTGTCGCCGAGGCGGATGTCGCCACCATGCGATCGCGCGATATCGCGTGCGATGGCGAGCCCGAGCCCGCTGCCGCCCTCGTCCTGGTTGCGCGGATCGTCGAGCCGCAGGAACGGCTTGAACACGTCCTCGCGCAGATGCAGTCGGAATGCCCGGGCCGTCGTCGTCGACCGTGATGGTGAGGTAGCGATGGTCGCGGTGCCCGGTGATCTCGATCGACGAGCCGAATCGCGCGGCGTTGGAGACAAGGTTGGCGAGGCACCGCTTGAACGCGTTGGGCCGCACCGTCACCACGGGGAAGCCGTGGAAGTTCGCGGTCGTCCGGTGGCCGTCGCGCTCGGCGTCGGCCCGCAGCTCTTCGAGGAATTCCGCCATGTCGGTCGGCTCGGCCTGCTCGCCGGCGTCGCCGCGCGCGAAGGCGAGATAGGCCTCGAGCATGCGGCTCATCTCGTCGATGTCCTTCTTCATCGCCTCGACCTCGGGGCTGTCGCCGATCAGGGCGAGCTCGAGCTTGAAGCGCGTCAGCACGGTGCGCAGGTCATGCGAAACGCCGGCGAGCATGGTGGTGCGCTGCTCGATGGTGCGTTCGACCCGCGCCTTCATCTCGATGAAGGCGGAGGCCGCGCGCCGCACCTCCTGGGCGCCGCGCGGCCGGAAGTCCGCCACCTCGCGCCCCTTGCCGAAGCTCTCGGCCGCGTCGGCGAGCCGCAGGATCGGCCGGATCTGGTTGCGCAGGAACAGGATCGCGACGGTGATCAGCACCAGCGAGGTGCCGACCATCCACAGCAGGAAGATTTCCGAGTTCGAGGCATAGGCGGCGCTGCGGCGCGCGAACACCCGCATCACGGCGTCGTCGAGCTGGATGCGGAACTCGACGAGGTTCGACCGGCCCACCGTGTCGATCCAGAACGGCCGGCTGATCTGCTTGCGAATCTCTTCCGAGAGCGCCTGGTCGAGCAGCGAGAAGAACGGCTTCGGCCCGATCGGCGGCAGTGTCGTTGACCGGCAGGAAATCGACCGTCAGCCCGAGGCGCTCCAGGGCGATCCGGCGCAACACCGCGTTGTCGCGCTCCGGCGGGAGCATCTTGCGCAGGTCGATCAGGGCGGCGATGTCCTGGGTCACCGCAGCCGACAGGCGCCGCGTCACCGTGTTCCAGTGCCGCTCCATGAACACGAAGGCGACCACCGACTGCAGGATCACCATCGGCGCGATGATGATGATGCAGGGCGCGCGCATAGAGACCCTTCGGCAGCAGGCTCTTGATCCACCGATCGCCCCACGCCCAGCCCTCATGGAGCCGGGCCGCCGCGGTCCGCAGCCGCGCCGCCCCGAGGTCGATGCTGGTCACGGCTGCACCACCAGCCGATATCCGATGCCGCGCACGGTTTGCACGAACAGCGGATTGGCGGGGTCGGTCTCGATCTTGCGGCGCAGCCGGTTGACCTGGACGTCGACCGCGCGCTCGCCGGCGGCGGCGCCGCTGCCGGCCAGCGCGAGGCGCGGCACGGTCGCGCCGGGCTCGGCGGCGAGAAGCCTCAGCATGTCCTTTTCGCGATCGGTGAGATGCACCGTCTCCTCGCCGCGCCGCAGCTCGCCGCGGACGAGGTGAAACAGGAACGGCCCGAACCGCACCGTCTCCGCCGGGGGCGGCGGTGCCGGCGGCTGCACCCGCTTGAGGATATTCGCGATGCGCAGCGACAGCTCGCGCGGCTCGAACGGCTTCGCGACATAGTCGTCGGCGCCGATCTCGAGACCGGCGATCCGGTTCTCCTTCTCCGCGCGGGCCGTGAGCATCAGGATCGGAACGGCCGAGTGGGTCCGCAGCGACTTGGCGAATTCGCAGCCCGGTCTCGCCGGGCATGGTGATGTCGAGCACGAGAAGATCGAAGCTCAGGCCGTCGAGCTTGGCGCGGGCGTCCGCCGCGGTCTCGGCGGTGGTGACGCGATAGCCCTCGGCGCGCAGAAACCGCGATAGGAGATCGCGGATGCGGCGATCGTCGTCGACCACCAGGAGATGGGGGGCGTCGTCGGCAAGCTGGGCGGAGGCGAGCGGCATCATCGCAACCTCATGCCCGCCTGCGGCGGGCCGGCTCGCCGATCAGGTGCAGCACGGCGTCGCGCTCTTTCGGGTCGAGCATCGCGATCAGAAAGCGCCGCGCCGTCTCGTGGTCGGCATAGCCGAGACCGGCCAGCGCGCGCCCGATGCGCGTGCTCTGCAGCCCGGCAAGCTTGAGCGCCAGCGTCTCGCCAGCGGCGGTGACGAACAGCAGCCGCTGGCGGCGGTCGGCGCCCTTGCGCTGTTCCACGTAGCCTTCGTCGATGAGCTGCTTGAGCACGCGGCCGAGGGACTGCTTGGTGATCTTCAGGATGCCGAGCAGTTCGGCGACCTTCATGCCGGGGTTGCGGTTGACGAAGTGCAGCACGCGGTGATGGGCGCGGCCGAAGCCGAGCTTCGCCAGCACCTCGTCGGCGTCGCCGACGAAATCGCGATAGGCGAAGAACAACAGCTCGATCAGATCCCAGACCGGCTCCGCCGTGTGCCTGGTCTCTGCCGCCCCGACGGCGATATTCACATTTATGTCAGCCATGTTGACATATTTTTGGGTTTTGTTACCATGCCGCTCTGCTTGGCGAAAGGAACGTGCGCACCGACCCCTGTCGGTGGGCCATCCTGCGCGCAGTGGCGGTCTCATTGCCGCGCAACCATATCGACACTTACAGCCCGACGCAAAGCAGCGGGCCGTTACAACAGGCCAACGGAGGACAACCATGGCAGTGCCGTTCGATCAGATGGAAGGCATGATCTGGTTCGACGGCAAGCTGGTGCCCGGGCCTGAGGCGAAGATCCACGTTCTCACCCACGGCTTGCACTATGCGAGCGCCGTGTTCGAAGGGCGAGCGCGCCTACAACGGCGTGATCTTCAAGAGCACCGAGCATTCCCAGCGCCTGGTGCGCTCGGCAACCATGCTGGACTTCGAAATCCCCTACTCGGTTGCCGAAATCGACGCCGCCAAGCGGCTGGTGGTGGAGAAGAGCGGCCAGAAGGACGCCTATGTCCGCCCGATCGCATGGCGCGGCTCCGAGCAGCTCGGCGTATCGGCGCAGAACAATCGCATCCATCTCGCCATCGCGACCTGGGAGTGGCCGAGCTATTTCGACCCGGCGCAACGCCTCAAGGGCATCCGGCTCGACCTCGCCGAGTACCGCCGGCCCGATCCGCGCACCATCCCGTGCCTCGCCAAGGCCGCCGGCCTTTACATGATCTGCACCATCTCCAAGCACCGCGCCGAACGGCGCGGCTACGCGGACGCGATGATGCTCGACTGGGAAGGCCGGGTCGCTGAATGCACCGGCGCCAACATCTTCTTCATCAAGGACGGCCGCATCCACACGCCGATCGCCGACTGCTTCCTCGACGGCATCACCCGGCAGACCGCCATCGAGCTGGCGCGGCGACGCGGCATCGAGCTCGTCGAGCGGCGCATCCTGCCCGACGAGCTGGCGAGCTTCTCGGAATGTTTCATCACCGGCACTGCTGCGGAGGTCACGGCGGTGTCCGAGATCGCGCAGTGGAACTTCAAGCCCGGCGCCATCACCAAACAGTTGATGGACGATTACTCGGCCGAGGTTCAGCCGAAGGGAAAAGCTGCGGCCGCCTGACCGGTCGCCCGGCTCTCAACGCCTTGCCCGCGCGGGCGATGCCGCGTCGCACCAGGCGCGATCGGTCGTCGCCCGCCCGATCAGCGCACCCTGCAGGTAGTCGCAGCCCCATTCGGTCAGGAGCGCCGCGGACGCTTCGTCCTGCACCCATTCGGCGACCGTCTCGAGATTGAGCTGCCGGGCGAGGCCGATCAGCATCCGCACAAAAGCCTGGTCGTCCGGCGACTGCGCGAGATTGGTCACGAACCCGCCGTCGATCTTGACGAGATCCACGCCGAGCTTGCGCATGTTGCGGAACGACGTGCAGCCCGCGCCGAAGTCGTCGATCGCGACCCGGCATCCGAGGTCCTTGACCCGGGCGACGAACGCGCGGGTATCGTCGAGATGCTGGATCGCGGCACTCTCTGTGAGTTCGACGATGAGCTGCGGTGCGAGCGACGGCCGCGAGGCGAGCGCGGCAGCGAGCGCGTTCCACCAGGTCCCGTCGATGGTGGACGCCGGCGAGACGTTGACGCTCAGCCGCAGATCCGGCGTGTCGGCGAGCTCGGCCATGACGAGCTCCAGGATGCGATGGTCGATCAGCCGGACGAGGCCCAGCCGCTCGGCGACCGGCATCACGTCGCTCGCGGCGATCAGGCCGCCGTCGGGGCGTCTGATTCGCATCAGGCACTCCCGGAACGCGAGCCCGCGCGAGCCCGCCGCGACCACCGGCTCGAACGCGGGGACGATGCGGCGGTCGTTGAGGGCGCTGACGATGGCATCGCTCGCGCGCATGTTCTCACGGCGCAGCGCCTCGCGCTCGACATTCGGGTGAAAAATCTGGAAGGAACCGCGCCGTCGCAGCTTGCCGGTATTGAGGGCCTCGTTGACCCGTGCCAACAGCTCGTCGAGGGTCCGGGCGTCGCGCGGGGCGACGATTCCCCCCATCGACGCCGTCACCGCCACCGGTCCGGTCGTGGCGTGGACCACCTCGTCGCGCACCGCGATCATGAGGCGCTCCGCGGCGAGCCTGAGGTCGAGGGAGCCGCATTGGCGCAGGATCAATCCGAACTTGTTGCCCGCCAGCCGCCCCAGATCGTCGGTGTCACGCATGCTCGCGCGCAACCGGTGCGCCACCGCGGCGATCACTTCATTGCCGACCGCAAATCCGTAAGCCTCGTTGATGCGGGCAAGATCGTCGATGGAAACGATCAGCAGCCCGAACGAGGATCTGTGCTCCAGGGCCTCGCGCAACGTGTCGGCGAGCCGGTCGGTGAACTGTCCGCTGTTCATCTCGCCGGTGAGGTCGTCGTAGCAGGACAGATAAGACAGCCGGTCTTCCCAGGCGCGGCGCTCGTTGATGACGCGCAACATGCCGTGGGCGCGAACCGGGCGGCCATCAGCGCCGCCAAACCAGCGGCCGGTGTCCTCGACCCAGATCGGTACCGACTCGCCGGCGGCGAGGATCGAATACTGGATCTGGTAGGGCACGCCGTCGCCGGCATCTTGCTGCGCGGAACGCAATATCTCGTCACGGCGCGAGTGCGTAGTGTGAGGGCCCACGAGGGCGGCGAAGGCCCGGTCGGTGGCGATCGCCGCGGGGTCCACGATTCGCAGCACCGCGCCGACATTGTCGCCCCAGGTCAGGACGTCGCTGAGGATATCCCACTCGTAGGGCAGTTCGCCGATCGAGGCGAGGATGCCGGGGATCTTGCCGGGCTGTAAAACGGGATCGCTGTGCGAATGCCAACCGGTCGGGTGGGCCGGCGTCCTCGTCGGTTTGCTGATACCCACGGGCATTCCCATCTGTGCAATCCCCTGGAACTTAAAGGGACGCGCTAAACAAATAGGAAACTTCCCCCGCAAAAATCCCGCCTACCGCCCCAGGTTGCATCGCACTTTCGCGAAGTCGGGCGTTACCGCTCGGCATGAATGAAAAACCGTTAACGCCTCAATAGCCGAGGGCGCAGCCGTCCTTGCGGGGATCCGATCCGCCGATCAGGATGCCTCGCTGCCAGTCGATCGCAATGGCCTGGCCGCCCCCGAGCGGCATCGAGGAGCTTTCGACCCGATGGCCCCGTGCCGCCAGGCCGCGCACCGTTTCCTGCGGGACCCCGCGCTCGACGATGGTCGCATCGTCCTGGAAGAATACCCGCGGCTCGTCGATCGCCGCCTGCAGGTCCATGCCGTAATCGACCAGGTTGGTGATCACGTGGGCATGTCCCATCGCCTGGTAGGCCGCCCCCATCACGCCGAATGACAGCTCGCAGCGGCCATTCCGTGTCGCGAGCCCGGGAATGAGGGTCGACAGCGGCCGCTTCGCCGGACCGTAGGTGTTGGCGTGGCTGGGATCGACCACGAAGCAGGCGCCGCGGTTGTGCAGCATGATCCCGGTGTTCTCGGTCGCGATGCCGCAGCCAAACTGGCTGTAGAGCGAATTGATGATCGAGACCGCCATCCGGTCGCGATCGACCACGGTCACGTAGACGGTGTTCCCTGCCGGCACCGGCGCAAGCGGCAGCGCCATGCGGCCGTCCCGGGATATCCCCTGGCCGAGATGGCCGGCGTAGGCCTTGTCGAGCAGCGCCGGCATCCCGATCCGCAGGTAGCGAGGGTCGGCGACATAGGCATCGCGCAGCCCATAGGCGAGCCGCGCCGCTTCGACCATGAGGTGCAGGCGTTCCGCGCCATGGGGATCGAGCGCGCCGAGATCGAAGTTTTCCAGAATGTTCAGCAGCACGAGCGCGGTGACGCCCTGCCCGTTCGGCGGCAACTCGACGACATCGAGCCCGCGATAGCTTGTGGCAATCGGCGACGCCGGCATGCCGCGGTGGCCGACGAAATCATCGCGCGTCAGCCAGCCGCCACGCGCCGCCAGCGTCGCGACGATGTCGGCGGCCGCGTCCTCGTAGAACGCGCGCGGTCCCCGCGCGGCGATGGCCTCGAGAGTTGCAGCGAGGGCCGGGAACCGCATCACCTCGCCGGGTTGCGGGGCCCTCCCGTCGATCAGGTAGTGGCGCGCGGCGCCGGGGTCCGCCTGCAGGCGCTTGACGAGCATCCCCCAGTCGCAGGCGACCCGCGGCGCGATCGGCACGCCCCGCTCCGCGAGCCGGATCGCCGGGGCGAGCGCATGATCGAGGCCGAATCGTCCATGGGCGGTGAGCACCGCATTCCAGGCCTCCACGGCGCCCGGGACGGTGACCGCGTGAACGGAATCGAAGCCGATCGCACGGACTCCCTCGGCGATCAGGAGGTCCGGCTGCGCGGCTGCCGCGGAGCAGCCCGAGCCGTTGTAGCCCCACACCGGTTGCCCCGGTTTCGCCACCATGCAGAAGCAGTCACCGCCGATGCCGGTCATGTGCGGCTCGGCGACGCCGAGCAAAGCGACCGCCGCCACCGCCGCATCGGCCGCCGTGCCGCCGGCCCGCAGCGTCGCGATCGCCGCTTCGCTCGCCAAGGGATGCGAGGTCGCGGCCATGCCCTCGCAGGCCATCACCGCAGAGCGACCGGGCGCGTGAAAATCGCGAAACATGGGTGTCGTCCGGCGCGCGGCTGCGCCTAGAGGGAATTGCCCGCGCCGCTGAAAGAGATGTCGCGCTGGGCGGCGCGGATGCTGATGGCGAAGCCGCCGGTGACGTCGACGAAACTGATGACGAGCAGCAGCAGGAAGGTCGATGTCGCCGCCTGCTTGATCAGCAGGAACTCGATCAGCATGAGCACGAACAGCACCATCGAGAGCATGTGGTCGACGACGCTGCGCCGGCTCAGCCGGGCCGATTTGAGCATTTCAATCAGCAGGATGAAAACCGAGCCGGCGATCATGAGGTCGCCGGCCGTGACCGAGACGTCACCGCCGGACGCGAGCGCGAAATGGAACACTTCCATCGACCAGGAAAAGCCCGGCAGCAGGAAGGCGATGATGTTGTAGACCGCGAACGAGAACAGCAGCAGGGGAATGCCAAGGAGGAACATCGGACCGCCTCCGCGATGAATGATGGCGCGGGAACATCACCGCCCTGCCTGCCCTGCCGCCGCGACGCCTGGCGCGCCGCGCCCGGTTCAGGCCTCGGACTTCACCTTGAACACCTGTCGGCCACGATACATACCGGTTTTCATGTCGATATGATGAGGGCGGCGCAACTCGCCGGAATCCTTGTCTTCGACATAGGTCGGCTGCTTGATGGCGTCGGCGGAACGACGCATGCCTCGTCGCGACGGCGTCGTCTTCTTCTTCGGAACTGCCATGTTTGTTCTCCTCGCATTCCTTGGATCAAGGCGGCGAACGCCAAAATCGGGGCTTTGAACGGAAGCCGGGCTTATAATCGATGCCCGGGCGGATTGCTAGTATCCGTCTCGCCCGCCGGTCGTCCTGGTTCCGGAGGGCGCCGGCGTCCGAGCCGCGTCACCGCCCTCCCCGCACCACGCAGGCGTCGAGCTTTCCGGAAGCGGCCCTCGTCATATAGATGCCGGCGAGCCGCCGAAGTCCCGGGCCGGGCTGGCGGGCGCTGCGGCGGACCGGATTGGGAAGCGTCGCCGCCAGCAGGGCCGCCTCCTGCGCCGTCAATTGCCGCGCCGCCTTGCCGAACGCCCGGCGCGCCGCAGCCTCGGCCCCGAATTCCCCGGTCGGTCCCCACTCCACCACGTTGAGGTAGATCTCGATCTGACGCCGCTTGGGGATGACGAGGTCGATCCACAGTGCCAGCGGCAGCTCCAGCCCCTTGCGGATGAGGCTGCGGCCCGGCCACAGGAACAGGTTCTTGGCGAGTTGCTGGGTGATGGTCGAGCCGCCGCGCATGTCGCGGAGCGCATCGGCCTTCACCACCGCCTCCCGCATCTGCCCCAGATCGATGCCGTGATGCCTGCAGAAGCTGGCATCTTCCGAGGCGATCACCGTGCGCGGCAGGTTGGGATCAATCCGCTCGATCGGGACCACGGTGCGCTCGACCCGGGCGCCGGTGGCGCGTCGCCACAGCATGAGGGTCGAGACCGGGTCGACGAAACGGTAGATGGGCACCAGCGCATAGGGGATCAGCAGGACAACGGCGAGGGCGATGACCGCGACCCGCAGCCACCGCCACACCGGGCGGATCGAAGCTGCGGATGCGGAGGGCAACGATTTCGAAGAGGTTCGGGCCGGCTGCGAACTCATGCCCCAGCATACCAGCAAACTGTGCGGTTCGATGACGGCCGCGGCGCTTCGGACGCAGAACTTTCGGAGCAGATCTTTCGGACGCAGGAACTTGCGGACGTGGAAGTGGCCGGATCTTGGAGTTCCGGCGACGCGGCAATATGGTGCCGCTCTCTCGATCGCCCGGAGCCACCCGTCGATGCCGGTCACCAACCTGAGACGCAATCCGTTCCGGCACGCGCTGCGCATCGTCAGCGTGCGCCCGCGCCTGTTGGTGTCGGCCGTGCTCGGCATCGTCGTCGGCCTGTTGCTCCCGGATGGGCTCATGCGCCCGACCCGGGTGCTGATCGGCTGGGATGTCGGCGTTTTGCTCTACCTCATCCTCGCCTTCCAGATCATGGCGACGACCGACATCGACGGATTGCGACGACATGCGTCACGCCAAGACGTCGGGCGGATGGCGCTGCTCGTGCTCACCGCCGGCGCCGCACTGGCGAGCCTCGGCGCCATTCTCGCCGAGCTGGGGGGCGCCAACAAGGCGACGCCGCATCTCATCCTGGCGGTGTCGACCATCCTGCTGTCGTGGATGTTCACCCACACCATCTTCGCGATGCACTACGCCTACGAATATTACGACGACGACAAGCACCGCGGCGGCGGGCTCAACTTTCCCGGCGACGAGCCGCCGGACTACTGGGACTTCCTGTATTTCTCCCTCGTCATCGGCATGACCTCCCAGGTCTCCGACGTTGCCGTGACGTCGAGCAAGCTCCGCCGCATGGTGGCCGGGCACGGCGTCGTCGCGTTCGTGTTCAATGCTACGCTGCTGGCGCTGACGGTCAACATCGCGGCGAGTCTGTTGTAAGCCCAGCCTGAGCCGGGGAGTCGCGCGTCATGACAGCGTCGGGGCGATCAAAACTCGCGCCCGATCAGCAAATGATCGAGCGAGTAGAGGCCGCCGCCGTGGACCAGGACGTAGAACGCCGCCACCGTCCACATCAGCGTGTATTCGAGGCCGAGCGTGTTCCAGAAAAAGCCGCCGACGCGCCAGCGCTCGATGTTCGAGACGGCGAGGAAGATCACGACCGGCACCGCGACGATCCGCGTCAACAGGCCGAGCGCCAGTAGCGGCCCGCACACGAGCTCCGTCAGCGAGATTGCGGGCGCCCATAGCCGGCCGGGGCGAAAACCGCCCGCGTCGAGCTCCGCCGCAAGGGCGTTGAGGTTCGTGAGCTTCGCGCCGGCAGGGGCGAAGCAGCCGAATGTCACGCGAAGGCCGTGCGGAACAAGGGTCAGCCCCACGACGATCCGCAACAGCGCGTCGGCGAAGGGCGCCGCCGCCGCATAAAGGCCGGCGAGGCCGGGGACGAAGAGCGGAGTCGCCGGTTCGAGCATGGCTACAGTCTGATCTCGCCGAGCGTGAGGCTCGCCCCGAGCCGCGCCTCCACCGTGCGCATGGCGTGGCCGGGCGCCTCGACCTCGACGAGATACGCGCCGGAATCCTCCGGCAGTTTGTCGAATTTGAAATCGCCGTAATTGTCGGTCGCGGTCTCCGCGACCACGGCGCCGTCGCGGAGCAGGCGCACGCGCGCCCCCTCGACGCAATCGACGACGCCTGCCGCCTGCGCGGACACGGTGCCGCCGATGAAACACGACGCATAGCGCCACAGATTGCGATAATAGACGCGCGGCCGGGTGGCGAGATCCGGCCGCATGGTTTCCAGTCCCTCGTCGCGCGCCATGCGCGCCATCTCCGCGTCGTCGCACTTTACCGCACGCATCGCTCCGGTCGGGCACGCCTGGTGCCCACGGGTCTGCTGCCAGCCCTGATCGATCAGGTGCGCATCGAACGGCCAGTGCTGCGGAAGCTGGAGCTCCTCGTTCCACCAGATATGGCCGTAAGGACAGGCGTCGACGAGCTGCTTCTGGCCGGTCGCCTTCATCGGATCGATGACGACGATGCCGTCCTCGCGCTTGGCCACCGCGCCGTCGCGGGCCGCCTTGATACAGGGGGCGTCATCGCAATGGTTGCACAGGGTGGGAACGTAGGCGATGTCGATCATCGGCGCCTGCCCGCGTTCCTTCTGCAGGATGTCGATCCAGCGATGGCCGTGCCGCGGCATCGGCGCGGCATAGCCCGGGAAACTATTGCCGACGTATTCGTCCATCGCCGACAGCGTGCACAGCTGGCAGTTCGTGCACTCGGCGACATCGATCACCAGGTTCCATTTGCTCATAAACGTGCTCCGATGTCCGTTCCTTTCCCCAAGCCCGCGCGTGCGGGGAGGGAGAAGGGCTACTTCGCCGGCACCAGGGCGGCGGCTTCGAGCGTTCGCTTGATGGTCTTTTCCCGCTCCATCGCGGCGAATGTCGCCGACATGTGCTCGGTGCGGCCGTCCCACAGCTCGACCTCGACCAGCGAATTGGCGCCCGCGAGCGAGTGCGTCGTCTTGGTCTGGGTGCGCTCCGGCGTCAGCAGGTTGAGACAACCGCCGCGGTCGACCGATTTGCCGGGCTCGCCCATGGGATCGTAGACCGCCGAGGATTCGTAGCCGTGGCAAACGCCTCGCGCGAGCCGTTGGGTCGGCAACGCCGCGCAGATCACGGCGCCGCGCTCGTTGTAGATCTTGACGAGGTCATGCTTCTTGATGCCGCGCGCGGCGGCATCCTCGGCATTGAGCCGCAGCACCCAGTAATAATAGCCTTCCACGTTGACGCGGTGGTCGGCGATGTTGAGCAGGAAGGAGTCCTTGCCGTCGCCCTGGGTGTGGAACGAATATTTCGAGTGCGGGGTGAGAAGCTGGAGCGGATAGCGCTCGAACATTTCGCCGGAATGCGGCCCCTCCCAGGACGGCTCGTATTTCACGATCGGGGGACGCTCCGGATCGTTGAAGCGCTTGAGGCTGTTGCACTCGAATTCGAGCTTGCCGGACTGGGTCTGCAGGCCGCGCTGGAATTCCTGCGCATAGTCCGACGGCAGCGGATGGGCCTCCGGCACGTCCTTCTTGCGGTTCTCCCAGAACCAGCGGAACGACACCGGGGCGCGCAGCTTTTCCTTTTCCGACGGCACCACGAAATAGCCGCGACGGATGAAAGCCTTCCACGAGATGTGCTTGGGCAGGTCGGAGGCGTCGAACAGGCGCTTGACCCAGTCGAGCTCGTTCATGCCCTCGTTGAAGTAGTTGGCGAGACCGAGCCGCTTGCAGATCTCGGTGAAGATCCAATAGTCGGACTTCGATTCGCCGAGCGGCGCGATCGCCGGCGCCTGGAAGATGATGACGCGGTGATTGAGCTGTTGCTGGCCGTGGTGGCCATAGCCGCCCAGCCCCGCCCATTCGCTGATGTCGACGCGCTCGAAGTTGGAGCAGGCCGGCAGGATCACGTCGGCGAACTTCGCCTCGCCCTCGAACCAGATCGACTGGTTGACGACGAATTCGAGGTTCTCCGACTGATACATCCGCACATGGCGGTTGGTGTTGTTCATGGTCGACAGCATCGAGCCGCCGTACTTGTAGAGCATCTTGACCGGCGCATGGCCCGGCGCCGGATAGGAGAACTTCGCGAACTGGTGCTCGATCGACTTGCCGACCCAGGCATAGCCCTCGGCTTTGCCGTCGGCGATCGCCTCCGGCATGAAGATGCGGGGGATGCGCTGGTAGGTCGAGGACATGGTCGGCAGCTGCGGCATGCGCTGATAGAGCTCGACCGGCATCGAGGTGTTCTCGAGGTCGCCGGACATGCCGCCATCGGCATAGCCGGGAAAATAGAAATTGAAGTCGAGCGGGCAGCCCCATTGCAGATTGCCCATGTTGACGCCGGGCTTGCCGAGGCCCTGCATGGCGGTGAGGCACACCATGACGCGCGCCCACTGGATGCCGGTCTGGTTGCGGCAGGCGCCGCCATGGCCGTTGCCCCAGCCGCCGGGCGCGAGGTAGACGCGCTTTCCTCCCCATTCGCGGGCGAGCGCGCGCACGTCCTTGGCCGGAACGCCGGTCTCCGCCTCCTGCCACTCCGGTGTCTTCGCGATGCCGTCCTCCGTGCCGACGAGGTAGGCCTTCCACGCATCGAAGCCGACGGTGTGGGAGTTCACGTAGTCCTTGTCGTAGAGATCCTCCTTGATCCAGACATAGGCGATCGCCATCGCCATCGCGACCGAGGTGGTCGGCCGCGGAGCGAACCATTTCCCGGGCAGGAATTGCGCCGAGGCGTTGTAATAGGGATCGACGTGGACGACCTTGATGCCGAGCTTGGGGTTCTTCAGCCACTGCCGGCGCACCGTGCCTTCCTGGGCACCATACGAGCCGCTGGTGGTCTCGGGGTCGGCGGCCCAGAACACGATCATGTCGCAGCTCTGCAGGCAATCCTCGACCGTGCCGTAGGTCTCCGACTGGCCGACGCGCAGCGTGTAACCCCAGTGATGCACGGCGCCCCAGTACCAGCCTTCCCAGCTGTCGGGATTGTGGTGGACCTGGGTATAGCCGACCGCATTGCGGAAGCGATGCAGCGCCGAGAGGTAATATCCGATGTTGCCCCAGGTGTGGTGCGAGCCGTGGGACACCGCCATCACGCCGGGCCCGTAGGTGCTCTTGAGGCGCTTGATCTCGGAGGAGACGATGTCCAGCGCCTCGTCCCATGTAATGCGCACATAGCCGGACTTGCCGCGATTTTGCGGATTGCGTTCGCCGGTCGGATCGAAATCGACCCGCTTCATCGGATGGAGCAGGCGGTCCGGCGAATAGACGATCGACTTCGCGTTCTGGCCATGCGGCGCGAGCGTCGTCTTGCGCGGCGGCGTGAACTTCATGCCGCGCGCCGAGATCGTCCACGGCTGCGGGTCGCTGTCGTCGAAATCGATCGGCGTCATGCGCACGATCTTGCCGTCCTTGACGTGCACGAACACCGGGCCGCCGTTGGTCATGTTGCAGTAGCGCATGGAGCCGTCGGCGAGCCTGATGCCGAACTGCCAGCCCGCGGTCATCGTCGCCATCATGGTCTGGGCCCACCAGTTGGTGAGGTCCTCGGGCCCGTCGACGGTGAGGTTGAAATCCTTCTGGGCGTTGATCTGGTCGAGCCAGTTGATCGGCGGGGTGAGCAGCGAGGCGCCGATCGCCGCGTTCTTGAAGGCGAGCGTGATGTCGGGCCTGGCATGGAGTCCGGCCCGCGACCTCACCTTGCCGCCGCGGATCTCGAACCAGCGCCCGACCTCCTCGTCGCGGGCCAGGATCTGGGCCACCAGGTTGCGTTCGGACAGGCGCGCGCGGAACGCCGGATGGCGGCGCGCCGACACCCTCATGAGCTGCGCAAATCCCCACAGCACGACGGAAAACCGCGTTGTCGCGAACGACTTCGTTGCCGCGAAGAACATGGACGCTCCTCCTCGTCGTCGAGCCGTCAGCGCGCGAGCTTGACCCGCGCCGGGCTCGACTTGATTGTCGACAGACTTACCATGGCTTGCTCGATTTCACGCGCACCGGCGACGGTGAGCGGGGCGAGGCGTGCGATCAGGCGCTCATCGGCGCGAGGCTCCGGCAGCACGAAGCTGAGGCTGCCGAGGATCGCCCGCTCCGCTCCGAAGATCGGGGCCGCGACGCCGACCCGGCCGGGATCGATCTCGGCGCGGCTGACGATGACGCCGGCGCGCCGCACCGCGGTCAGGCCCTGGCGAAACGCCGCGAAACTGGTGCCGAGCCCGGCGGCGACGACCTCGGCCGCCTGGCGTTCGAACAGCGACTTGAGTGTGCGCGACGGCAGGTGCGCGAGGATGATTTTCGAGGTGGCGCCGCGGAACAGCGGCATCAACCGCCCACGCTCGTAGCTCACGGGCAGCTGCGGACCGCGCCCCATGACCTGGTGCACGCACATCACCCGGTCATGATAGAGGCGGCAGAGCAGCACCGTCGAACTCTCCGCCGCATATTGAATGAGATCGACCATGACGCCGCGGGCGGCGTTGAGCATCGGATCGCAGATCTGGATCTGGCGATCCATCCCGATGATCGCGGGCCCGAGCGCATAGCTCGCCCCCGTCACCGGGCTGAGCAGTCCGGCCTTCGTGAGCTGCTTGAAATAGCGGTAGGCGGTCGGGGCCGAAACCTGCAGCGCGGAAGCCGCGGCCTCGACGGTCCACTCCGGCTCCTCGATCGAGAACAGCGCCAGCACGGCGAGCATCCGGTCGCCGCTCGAGCGACCGGTGCGATCTGCCTCTGTGTGCAAGCGTTTCATGCCGGACCCGTGGCCGCTGCTGGGGCGCGGCTCGTAGAGAATGATAATTAAGACGCCAGATAAAGCAAGAACTATCGAATAATGATAATTTCGCTCATTCAATCGCCTGGGCAACCCCGCTGCCGGGAGATAAAACGCTCCGAACCCGCAATCCGCCGACCGCTTCCCCGGGCGTCTCCTCGCCCCTGCGAAACGCCGATCGGCCGGCCCGCACCAGAGGATGACAGCTTGGCCCCGCAGGCAATCAAGGCGATCCGCGCCGGCGGCTATCAGGGCGAGGCCTCCGTGCACACGCGGGCGCTGCGCGCATTTGCAGCCGAGATCGAGACGCGGCGTCCCGGCTGGCATGTCGACGTCACCGCGAATGTCAGCGACCACGGCCACAAGGCCGCCGACCTGCTGGCCATGGTGGCCGATGGCCGGCTCGAGCTCTGCTACTTCAATTCGAGCTACCTCGCGGAACGGGTGCCGTCGCTCGCGCTGTTCGACATCCCGTTCGTGCTCACCGCGCGCGACCGCATCTACGACCAACTCGACGGCGAACTCGGCCGCCGGCTCGCCGCCGATGTCGCCGCCGCCACCCCCTATGCCCTGCTCGGCTACTGGGACAACGGATTTCGCCACATCTCCAACCGCGTGCATCCGATTCGCGCGCCGCAGGATTGCCGCGGCCTCAGGCTGCGCATCGTCGCGAGCCCGCTGCACCAGGAGGTGTTCGCGGCGCTCGGGTTCGAGCCGGTCGTCGTCGACGTGAAGGATCTGGTCGCCGCGGTCACCGGGCTTGCGGTGGACGCCCAGGAGAATCCGTTGACGAACCTCGTCAACTTCAACCTCCACCGCGTCCACCGCCATGTCAGCCTGACCTCGCACTTCTTCGGCGTGGCGCTGGTGCTCGTCAATCGGGCCTGGTTCGACAGCCTCGGCGGCGCGGAGCAGGCGACGGTGACGGCGGCCCTGGAACAGGCGACGGTCCGGCAGCGGGGCTTCGCGAATGCCGAGGACGCCCAATGCCTCGCGGCACTCCAGCAGGACGGCGTCGCGATCGTGCCCGCGGCGGAGATCGACTTCGCCGCATTGCGTGCCGCCGTGGCGCCGATCGTCGGGCGGGAGCTTGCGCGGCTCTCCCCGGCGTTGCGCACCGCGCTGGGGGTCTGAAGCCGGCCAGATGAGCCGGCGCGGCACGGCAAACCCGCCCCTCGTGCCGCAATCGCCACTGACGAGCGGGCCCGTCCGGTTTATCCTGACGGCGGGTTACCGCGGCCGTCGCAATCCAAGTCGATTTTTATGAACTTCGCGCTCGCAACTTCAACCGCCGATCCGCGATAATGAACTCCAGACGCGGCGTGACCGGGTGGACGTCCGGGCCTAACGGAGAGTTGATCATGCAAAGGACGCTGATGCCCTTTGTAGCGGTTGCGGCGATGTCGCTGTTCGCCGCCGCCCCGTGCGCGGCCGGCAACACCACCGGATCCGGTGTCGTGATCAGCGCCCGCGGGGAGATCCTCACGGCGGCCCACGTCGTCGAGAGCTGCAGCACGATCATGGTGCAGTTGTCCTCGAAAGAGGAGGCCACGGCGGAGCTCGTCGCCCGCGATCCGAAGAACGATCTCGCGCTGCTCCGCGTCAAGACTCCGCCGGCGGCGGTCGCCGCCTTCCGGGAGGGCACACCGATTCGCGCCGGCGACACGGTGGTCGCGCTGGGGTATCCGCTGCCGAGCCTGCTGGCCGCCGGCGCCAACCTCACGGTCGGAAACGTGAGCGCGCTCGCCGGGATCGAGAACGATTCGCGCTACCTGCAGATCAGCGCGCCGGTCCAGCCCGGCAACAGCGGCGGGCCGCTGCTCGACGCCGGCGGACGCCTGGTCGGGATCGTGATGTCGAAGCTCAACGCGGCCACCATCGCGAGCTACACCGGCGACATTCCCCAGAACATCAACTTCGCCCTCAAGGCGGAGGTGGCGCGGGCCTTTCTCGACAGCCGCGGGATCGACTACCAGACGACCCGATCGGGCCAGCAGTTTTCGCCCGCCGACGTCGGCGATGCGGGGCGGCCGTTCACCGTCTACGTCGAATGCGGCAAGGGCCCATCGCGCGCCGCCGCCGCTACGGTTCCGCCGCGACGCCCGGCTCCGGGCGACGGCGGCGCGGCGACCAAACAGGCGCGCGGGTGCGAAACAGGGGGCACGGCATCCCCCGACCAGCAGATCGCGAGCTGCTCGGCTCTGATCCAGTCCGGCGCGGGCTCGAACCGGGATCTCGCGACCTGGTTCAACAATCGCGGCATCGCCTACAAGGCGAAGGGCGACCTCGACCGCGCCATCGCCGACTACGACCAGGCGATCCGCGTCGACCCGAGTTACGCGCCTGCGCTCAACAGCCGCGGCATCGCCTATAAGGCGCGGGGCGACATCGACAAGGCGATCGCGGACTACGACCGGGTCATCCAGCTCAATCCCCAGTCCGCCCCTGCCTACAACAATCGCGGCTACGCCTACTTCACCAAGAAAAGCTACGACCGCGCCGTCGCCGATTACGACATGGCGCTCGGGCTCGACCCCGCCAATGCCCTGACCCTCAACAACCGGGGCTACGCCTATTTCGCCACGAAGGACTACGACCGCGCGATTGCCGATTACGACCGGGCGATCCAGGTCGATCCGCGGCCGGCCATGGCCGGTGTCGGCGGCAGGTCCCACGTCAACGTCTACATCAATCGCGGCGTCGCCTATGCCTACAAGGGCGACTTCGACCGCGCCATCGCCGATTACAACGAGGCGCTGCGGCTCGACCCGAACGATGCGCTCGCCTTCAGCAACCGCGGCCACATCTACCGCCGCAAGGGCGCCTATGAGCGGGCAGTCGCCGATTACAGCGCGGCGTTGCGGCTCGATCCCCAGGATGCCAGCCTCTATGTCGACCGCGGTTTCGTCCGCTTCCTGAAAGGCGACTATTCGACCGCGGCGATCGATCTGCAGCAGGCGATCCAGCACGACCAGGGCGCCTATCCCCTGCTGTGGCGCTACCTCGCCCGCGCCCGCGCCGGACAGGACGGCCGTGAGGAATTGGCCTCGACGGCGGCGCGGCAGAGCGCGAGGGAATGGCCCCGGCCGGTGGTCGAGTTCTATCTCGGGACGCGCTCCGCCGACCAGATGCTCACGGCCGCCGCCACGCCGGAGGAACGCTGCGAGGCCCAGTACTACCTCGGCGAATGGCACCTGCTGCACCGCGACCGCGCGAAAGCGATGGACGCGTTGCAGGCCGCCGCCGACACCTGCCCGAAGGATTTCTACGAATATGGCGGCGCCGTCGCCGAGCTGGCCTTGCGCGATCCGAAGCCCTGAGCGGGCTCGCGACCGGCACTCCTGATTTCGACGGCGCAAGGGGGGAGCCGGGACCGCAACCCGGAGGCGACATCCCGCGACCGCGCGCGACCGTGCCCCGCGACCGTGCCCCCGCGACCGTGCCCCCAATGGAGCCGCGGCCAAATCCGGGCTAGACTGGCGCAACGCCGGTCACAAAAGACGCGTTTTGGGAGGACTCCATGACAGACCAGGAAGGCTACGGCCGCCGCACCTTTCTCAAGCAGATGGCGACGGCGGCCGGTTCGGCGCGGCTCGTCCCCTCGCTCGCGCCGGCGCTGATCGGGGGCGCCGCAGCGGCCGTGGAGACCGCGCCGGCGAGAGCCGAGGCCCCACACCACCCCGAGAGCAAGCACGAGACAGAGCAACTCGCCGCCTACGCCGCCGCGTTGCGTTTCGAGGATCTGCCGCCGCCGGTGCTGCAGCGGGCCAAGGATTGCATGACCGATTCGGTCGCGGCGATCGTCTACGGCGCCGAGCTGCCGTGGAGCAAGATGATCGCCGCCTATGCGCGCCAGAACAGCCCCGCCGGCAAGAGCTACATCCTCGGCACCGGCGGAGCGCCGGTGCGCGCCGGCGCCGCGGCCCTCTCCAACGGCGCCGCCGCGCACGCCTTCGAGCTCGACAACCTGACCAAGCCGGACTCCGGCGTGCATCCCGGCGCGACGGGCTTCACCGCGGCGCTCGCGATCGCCCAGGAGCGCGGGCTGTCCGGCCGCGAGCTCACCACCGGCTTCGTGGCGGCGGTGGAGACCATGCTGCGGATCGGCCACGCCACCAAGCACACCAACGAGGCGCGCGGCTTCCACGCGCCGGGCACCACCGGGCCGTTCGGCGCCGCCGCGGCCACCGGCCGGCTGATGAATTTCGATGCGGCGAAGATGACCAACGCGTTCGGCGTCGCCGGCTCCTGCGCCTCGGGACTTCTCGAATTCGCCCATGCCGGCAACGGGGCCATGGTGAAGCGGTTTCACATGGGACGTGCGGCCGAGGGCGGCATCCTCGCCGCGAGCCTCGCGGCGGAGGGCTTCACCGGCCCCAGCACCGTGCTCGAAGGCGAATCGGGCTTCCTCAAGGTGTTCTGCACCGACTGGGACACCGCCGAGCTGACCAAGGGCCTCGGCAGCACGTTCTTCACCCTCGACATCATGCTCAAGCGCTACGCCTGCCACATCACCGCGCACAACCCGGTGCAGGCGATCCTCGAACTCAAGAACGAGCACAAGTTCGAGGCCGCCGACGTCGCCTCGATCGAGATCGCGGGCAGCGAACGGATGGCGAAGATCAACAACATCCCGGCGCCGCCCGACATGATGCTGGCGCAGTACAGCATTCCCTTCAGCGTCGCGCTCGCACTCTATCGCAATCCGGTCGATCCGCGCTCGTTCGACGACGCCGCCGTGCACGACCGTTCCATCCTCGACACGTCGTCGCGGATCAAGATGCCGATCGTGCCCGGCCAGGAACGTCGCGATCTCACCGCCGTGGTGACCGTGCGCCTCAAGGACGGCCGCGAGTTCTCGCGCAAGGTGACGAGCTTCATGGGAACGCCGGAACACCCGCTGGGACGGCCGGAGCTCAAGGAGAAGTTCATGATGCTGACCAAGCGGCTCGACCCCGCCAAGGCCGAGGCGCTGTTCGACCGGCTGCAGAACATCGAGAACGAGAAGTCGCTCGACTGGCTCGACGTGTGAGCCGCGCGGCGACACCCGCCGCTGCCACCAAGCTGTCGTGCTCGCGAAAGCGGGCATCCCGCAACCCCCGCGCCAGCGGTGGTCCTCAGCCGTACCCTGTTGCGGTCGCGTGGTTACCGGATCGCCCGGCCAAGCCGGGCGACGACAACGACGACATTGGATTTCAATCTCCACTGCGAAAATGTTCGGGAGAAACGCATGACAGCATCACGGAAACGGCGCCGGTGCGCCCCTGCGGCCGGTATCGCGGCGGCGGGACTTGTCGCCCTCGCGGCATCGGGCGCGCAGGCGCGGGTGACGAAGATCGCCATCGACAACAAGGTCTCGCCCGCCTTCGAAGGCGCGAGCTTCGGCGCTGCCGGGCCCTATGAGACGCTGGCGGGCCGCGCCTTCGGCGAGCTCGACCCCAACGATCCCAAGAACGCGCTGATCCAGGACATCAAGCTCGCGCCGCGCAACGCCAAGGGCATGGTCGAATACACCGCGAGCTTCCAGCTGGTGAAGCCGATCGACATGTCGAAGGCGAGCCACCTGATGTGGCACGACGTGCCGAACCGCGGCGGCCGCCTCACCATCGTGCCGGCCGAGCGCGCGACCGGCGACATCGGCCTTTCCAGTGGCTGGCAGGGCGACAACGCGGGGCGTACGGTCCCCGGCCCGGACAATGACTACGTCATCGTGCCGGTTGCCAAGAACCCCGACGGCTCCGCGGTCACCGGCCAGGTGATGGCGCGCATCACCAATGCCGCCGGCAAGAATTCGCATCCGATGAACGTCTATTCCAATCCGATGCCGTACCGGCCGGCGAGCCTCGACACCCGGGAGGCGAGCCTCACCACTCATGCCTCCGAGACGATCGACGGCACCGTCGGCGCGACGGCGCAGATCGCACCCGGCGACTGGGCCTTCGCAAAGTGCGGCCCGGAAACTCCGTTTCCCGGCACGCCCGACCCGACCCAGATCTGCTTGAAGAACGGGTTCGACCCGAACCTGCTCTACCAGGTGGTGTTCACCGCAAAGGATCCGCCGGTGCTGGGAATCGGCTTCGCCGCGTTCCGCGACGTCGCCGCGTTCTTCAAGCATGCGGAAAAGGACGATGCCGGGACGCCGAACCCGGTGGCCGGAGGCGTGTCCTGGGCGATCACCCGCGGCATCTCGCAATCCGGCAACTTCGTCCGCGGCTTCCTGCATTTCGGCTTCAACCAGGACGAGGCGGGGCGGCAGGTCTATGAGGGAGCGTGGCCGATCATCGCCGGTCGTCGCATCGCGCTCAACATGCGGTTCGCCGTACCGGACGGCGTGCTCCGGCTTTACGAGGCCGGAAGCGAAGGCCCGCAATGGTGGGCCGACGCGCCCGATCCGGTGCGCGGATTGCCCTCGGCCGGCATTCTTGATCGCTGCAATGCGAGCCACACCTGCCCCAAGATCATCGAGCATTTCGGCGCCGCCGAGGTGTGGGGCCTCAAGCTGACGCCGGAATGGGTCGGCATGACGGGCGATAGCGACCTGCCGCTGCCGGACAATGTGCGGCGCTACTACATTCCGAGCACCCAGCACGGCGGCGGCCGCGGCGGGTTTGCGACCGCGCCCGAAGCGCCGCCGGCCTGCCCCGGCATCGAATGGGGCAAAGGCGCGCTCGCCAACAATCCGGTGCCGCACACCCAGACCGTAAATGCGCTGCGCGTGCATTTCCGCAATTGGGTCATGAATGACATCGCACCACCGCCGAGCCGATATCCCACCCTCAAAGCGGGCGATCTCGTCGATGCGACGGCCGAGGCGATGGGCTTCCCGGCCATCCCCGGCCTGCCGCCCCATGCGCCGACCGGCCTCATCAACCCGGCGATCGATTACGACTTCGGTCCGGGTTTCGACCCGGTCGACGGCTCCGGCATCGCCACCCTCGTGCCCCCGCGCATCAAGCACGTCATCCGCCTGAAGGTGCCGCGCGTCGATGCCGACGGCAATGAGGTCGGCGGGGTGCCGGTGGTGCTGCGCGACGCGCCGCTCGGCACCTATCTCGGCTGGAACATCACCGCCGCGGGCTTCTACAAGGGCAAGGAGTGCAACTTCGCCGGGGGCATGATTCCGTTCGCCACGACCAAAGCGGAGCGGATGGCCACCGAGGACCCGCGGCCCTCGCTGGAGGAGCGCTACGGCAGCCACGCCGGCTACGTCGCCGCCGTGCAGCTTGCCGCACGCACGGCCGTCACCGATGGCTTCTTGCTGCCGGCCGACGAAAAGGCCCTGGTCGCCGCCGCCGAAGCGAGCGACGTGTTGAAGTAGAGGCGAGGCCGTTTTCCGCGGATCACACGGGGTGGACAAAGGCGCTTTTCGCGCCGCGCCCACATCGGCGCCACATCGGCGGAGGCGCCCGGAGCCTGATCAGCGGCCGGCCCCGCTGGCTTTGCCCACTCTGCACGCTATAGGCTCGCCCCCGTCGGGCCGGGGAAACAAAAGTCCGGTTCTGTCATGCAGGAGGTCGCCATGCGCCGCCGTGGTTTGAATTCGTTCACCGCACTCGTCGCGACGGTGTTGCTGCTGGCCGCGTCGCCTGGATCGCAGGCGCAAACGACGGTCACCTATTTCGAGGGCGCGCGACTCCTCACCGGCGACGGCGTCGTCCTCGATAACGCGGCGTTCATCGTCGCCAACGACCGGTTCGTCGGCGTCGGCCGCCGCGGCGAGCTGCCGGTGCCGCCCGGCGCGAAACGGGTGGATCTGTCCGGCAAAACGGTGATGCCGGCGCTCGTCGATGTCCACGTGCATATGGGGTATCGTGCGGGAACGAGCTTTTCCGCCGACAACTACACCCGCGAGAATCTGCTCGACGAGCTGGACCGCTTCGCGTTCTACGGCGTCGCGGCGGTGCTCGAGGCCGGCACGGCGCGCAGCGACCTGCCCTATCGGGTGCGGGCAGAGGCGCGCTCGGGGGCGCGCTATCTCACCGCAGGCCACGGCTTCGGTATGCCGGACGCCGGCCCCGGCGGCGCCATGGGCGGCAGCGCCTATGGCGTGACCACCGAGGAGGAAGCCCGCCGCGACGTGCGCGAACTCGCCGCCCACAAGCCCGACATGGTCAAGATCTGGGTCGACGACCGCAACGGCACGGTGGAGAAGCTCAAGCCGAATCTCTATCGCGCCATCATCGACGAGGCGCACAAGCACCATCTGCGGGTGATGGCGCATGTCTTCGCGCTCGACGACGTGAAGGACCTCGTGCGGGCGGGGATCGACGGCTTCGCCCACATGGTGCGCGACAAGGACGTCGACGACGAGCTCATCGCGCTGCTCAAGCAGCGGCCCGAGGTGTTCTTCGTCGAGACGCTGTGGGGCCAGCACCGCGCGCTCTACTCTGAAAAGCCCGCCTGGGTGGACGATCCCGGCTTGCGCCAGGCGTTCTCGGCGGCGGACATCAAGCAGCTGGCCGACGAGCTCACGCCCGACCCGAACGCCGATCCCAAGGCGGTCGCCCGCGCCCGCGCGCAGGGCGCGACCAACCTGCGCAACACCGCGAAGCTCTACGCGGCCGGCGTGCGGCTCGGTCTCGGCACCGACACCGGCGGCGTGACCGGCGGCCAGTATTTCGGCCTCGGCTCGCACGTGGAGCTGGAGTTTCTGGTGACCAAGGCCGGATTGACGCCGCTGCAGGCGATCATGCTGGGGACGCACACTGCCGCGGAAATCCTCGGTCTCGACGACCTCGGGATGATCGGCCCCGGAAAGAGTGCGGATTTCCTGGTGCTCGACGCCAATCCGCTCGACAACATCGCCAACACGCGCCGCATCGACAAGGTCTATCTGCGCGGCCAGGAATTTCCACGCGCGGCGCTGTCGGCGAAATGGCAGGGCCCCACACTCAAGCGAGGCCCTGTACTTCGCCTAGACTAGTCTAGCTTCGCATCCGGAGTGAGACGCTGCGCGGCTCACTCAGAAGAACAGGAACCCGGAGGGGAACTTGTAGTTCAGGCCGACCTTGACCTCGGAAATGTTGTGGTTGAACGTGGGCGAGACCGTCGCACCGGGGTTGGCTGCCAAGAACGCGGCCGGAGACGCGGTGAATGCGCCGCTGAGGTTTTCGACCTTGGAGCCGAAGTCCAGGTAGTTGTATTCGGCGTTCAGGAACCAATTGTCATACAGGGCCCACTTGACCCCGGTTCCGACCGTCCAGCCGGTCACAGTATCGGTCGAAGTGGCGCCGAAAGCGAACGGGGTGCCGCCCGGCCCGCCAAAGGTTCCACCAACGCCCGAGATGCCGACGCCGTAGCTGTTGTGCGCCCACGCCACGCCGGCCTTGCCGTAAATCAGCAAACGGTCGCGCGCCATGCCGATCACGGTCGTGGAGGTCGCCGTCCATTGCGTTTTCACGCTGTAGGCTTCGTTTGCGAAGGGACCGCCGGCAGTAATGGCCGTCATCGATGTGGAACCGGAGCCGTTCATGCTGGTGCCGGACCAATCGAAATCGGCGCCGACCACCAGTTTTCCGATCTGGTACATCGCCCCGACCTGGGCACCGCCAATGAACGAGCTTGCAGTCGCCTTCGTGGGCGCGCTGGGGTTGTTCGTAGTGCTGATCAACAAACAGCAATTGGTCAGGACCGAGGCTTCACTCGGATCGGTGAACGTGGTGGACTCCCACCCGCCGCCGATATGTCCGCCGACATAGACACCCGACCAATCGTATCCCAACGGTGCCGGTGCCGCTTTCGCATAGAGATCGGCAGCTTGAGCGTGGCCGCCGATCAACAGCGCGACGCCGACGCTCAAAAGGAACCTATTCATGTAAACCCCCGTCCCGATTACCTGTCACCGAGACCTATCATGACGGATGGTCAATCGCAGTCGCTAACCAGCAACAGATTCCGGAAATCGTTGCGCTGCGATGGTTTTTTTGAAATGTCCCGGCGAGTGTCGGCCGGCAGTGGAGGTGCTGGTTCGCGTCGGCGCCAAATTTCCGCGGTACGACAGCGCGACGAGGTATCAAGGTTGCTCATGCGGCAAGCTTCCGACGACGGACCGGTCTGCTCGATGATGCGCCTCGATGACGTGCCTCGATGACCTGGCTGGCGGCGTGACGGCGGCCCGTTTTTCGGCCTCAAAAATGGGAGGGCAAGAACGCGCCGGCGCAGTGCGTTCGCTTTCGCATGCCTGCAAAAGCGTATAACTGTTCTACGCATGGAGCTGCCCGCGGAACGTGCCGAAGTCCGCTTCAGGCGAAAGGCAGCGAACATGCCGTCGGCAGGCGAGAGATTCAAAGCCTCGCTACATTTCATGCCGTACGCAGCCGCGTCGGCGTGTCTGCACCTGCTCATTCATGCACCACCACCTCCGAGGGTTTCCGCTCGCGGAGGTCAATGAATTATCGGAGAGGGAAAATTCTATGCTTCGACGCAACGTCCTTACCGCAACGATCGGGCTCGGCGCCATCTGCCTCTTTGCGGGCACCGGGGTGGGCCACGCCCAGCAATCCGAGATCGAAAAGGTCCAGGCCGGGATCGACGGCTTTCATGCGGCGATCAGCTCGCTCGACATCAAGAAGATGGATGACGTGTGGGTCCACGAGCCGTATGCCGTGGTCGTCAATCCCCGGGACACGACCGTCACCGTCGGCTGGGATGCCATCCGAAAAAACTTCGACGACACGGTCTTCAAATTCTGGGCGGAGCTGAAGGTCGCGCCGACCAGCGCCCCGCAAATCCACATCAGCGGCACGACCGCCTGGGCCACGGGTCTCGCGGTCGCGGCCGGCAAGCCCAAGTCGGGCGCCGCACCCATCAGTTCCCCCACGTTCGAATCCGCGGTGCTGGAGAAGCGCGGCGACCGCTGGCTGATCGCGTCGTGGAGCGCGTGGCGCGTCCCTCAATAAAGGCGCGGAGCGGGTCGGTGCAGGGCGTGCGCCGACCCGTGCTGCATTTGGCGGGCCCGTCCGGCTAAGCTCACTTGAAGCTGGTCGATACGTCCGCGACCGGCTGCTGAGACGCCATCGGGATCACCCTGATCTTGCCGCCGGCGGCGGCAAGCGCGACCTTGAGATCGACGCTGCGGATCGACTGGTCGGCGAAGGTCCTGAACGACCATCGCAGGTTCTTGAGATCGGAGGCAGCGGTCCAGGTGGTGTACTCCGGAATCACGGTTCCGTCCTCTTTGCCGCGGACCGAGCCGAACGGAATGTCGAAGTTGTTGAGGATATGAAACGCTTGCAAAACCGCCTGCGGCGCGGTGTCGGAGGCGATCGCCGACCTTGAATAGGCGGCGGCGCGCACGAAGCGCGACGGCGGCGTGAAGTCGCCGGGCAGCCCGTGCATTCCCGATCCCTCTCCGAACGCCGTGAACTTCACGCCGCCGACATCCAGCGGCGGCGCGTTGTTCGGCGACAGGTTGATGTAGTTGCGCAAATTGGTCATATGCCAGTCGAAGGTCGGCGAATTGGTCATCACGCCGAGCGGATTGTCGAACAGCTTGAGCTTCTTGTCGGTCGGTTCGATCACCACCGCGTGGCCGCTGCGGTCGTGGACGACGTAATGCACGGGCGGCACCCCCTTGATCAACGGCACCACGACCGGCACCACCGCGACCTTGTCGAAATTGGCCTTCACCTCGTCGACCGTGGCGAAATTTCCGAGCAGCCAGGCACCGTATTCGTGCGGCGCCAGCGCGCGCGCGGCATTCTCCGGCGTCGCGTCGGCGTAGCTCGCCGAGCCCGGAAAATAGAACAGGCCGACATAGAGCCCCTGGTCGTTGATGCCGTCGATGATGATGGTCATGTCGGCCCCGTTGGCGCCCGCCATACCGTGTTTCGTGGTGTAGCGAAGCCCGGTGCCGCCGTCGGGAAGCGATCCGGTCATGGCGGTGCCGGCGGGGATGACGAGCACGTTGGACTGGAGGTCGACGCCGAATTCCAAGGTGCGCGCCGCGACCACGCCGCCGTCCTTGGCGACCAGCTGGATTCCCGTGCAGGCCTGCGCCACCGGGGCGAACGCGATGGTGCCGGCCAGCGCCACGATCGAAAGGTTACGAAACATGCGATGCTCCTGTGAACGGCCGGCGGCCAACCGAGGCCTTCCGGTCGGTGAACGATTCGCGCCCCGGCATTCCGGGAGCAGGCAAAGGAGCCTACCCGCTCTGTCTTGACGAACTTTGACTCACCGCGCGCCCGATCGCCGGCCGGCTTTCGCCTCGGCAAACGTGCCGTGTAAATCGCGTTAGACCGAGAACGAGTTCGACATAAATTGGATCGGTTCCGGCGAAGATTCGCTCATCCCTTTCGGCCGTCCGAAGTTTGCCCAGGCTACGAAGCTCTCACAATCCGAACACGTAGAGGACCGTCGCACTGTGCTGGTCCTTGAGTTCGGGCGTGGCGAGGAGCTTGGTCCGCGAGGTCGGGCTCGGCCCCGAGGCGATGGCCAGGTACTGCTTGCCGTTGACCTCGAACGTCATCGGCGGTGCACCGAATCCTGAACCGAGATTGATCTTCCACAGCGGATCGAGGGTGGTGTCGTCGAAGGCTTCGACGGTGCCGTCCATCAGGCCGACGAACACCAGGCCGCCGGCGGTGGTGAGCGCGCCGGAATAGTTCGGATACGGCAGGCGCACGTTCTTCTTGATCTCGAGGGTCGCGGGATCGACGGCGGTCAGCGTGCTTTCGTAGCGGCCGTCGATCTTGTAGCCGCCGCCGCTGCGCACGAACCAGCCTTCGCTCCGCTTCGCCCCGATCGACTTGTCGTTGGTCACGAATTCGCAGGCGGTCAGCGCCGGGATGTAGAGCATCTGCGTCCGCGGGCTGTAGGACGACGGAAAGTAGTTGTTGCCGCCGGTCCGGTTCGGACAGACCTTCTTGATCGGTTCCGCGGAGGTGGGGTCGGCCAGCCCCGAATAGGTCTGCACGTCCTTGGCGGGATCGTAGTCGAGCGGCTTTCCGGTCTTCTGATCGATGCCCTTGGTCCAGTTCACGTTGTCGACATAAGGCTTGGCGCCGACCATGGCGCCGTTGGCGCGCTCCATGGTGTAGACGAAGCCGTTGCGCGCCGAATGGGTCACGAGCTTGCGCGGCTGCCCGTTGATGGTGCGTTCGATGAGGATGTGGGTGCCGACTTCGTCGAAATCCCACATGTCGCCGGGGGTGTACTGGAAGTACCAGTTCATCTTGCCGCTGTCGGGATCCCAGGAGACGACGCTGTTGGTGAACAGATTGTCGCCGGGCCGCGAGCGGGCGTCCATCATCGGAACCGGGTTGCCGACGCCCCACAGCGTCTGGTTGGTGTCCGGATCATAGGTGCCGGTGACCCACACGGCGCCGCCGCCGGTCTGCCAGGCGTTGGTCTTGTCCTTCCACGTCTCGCTGCCGGGTTCGCCGGGCGCCGGAATGGTGTACTTGCGCCACAGCAGCTTGCCGGTGGCGGCGTCGAGGGCCGCAATCCAGTCGCGCGCCCCGCTGTCGCCGCCGGAGGCGCCGATGACGATCTTGTCCTTGATGGGAAGCGGCGCGCCGGTGACGGTGATGCGCTCGGCATCCGAGACGTTGGTTTCCCACACCACCTTGCCGGTGGCCTTGTCGGTGGCGATGACGCGGGCCGGCGTGCTCGCCGGCGAGATGACGAGATTGCCCCACAGGGCGGCGCCGCGGTTCGCCACCGCTTTCTCCTGCTTGGGATCCATCTGCCAGACGATGCGTCCGACCTCTCCCGACGTGGCGTCGATCTTGTAGAGCACGCCCCAGGAGTCGGTCATGTAGAGAAACCCGTCCTCGGCGAGCGGCGTCGCCTCCAGGAATTCGGTGCCATGAGTGCCGCCGAGCGGAATGGCGTAGAGCAGCTTGAGGCTCCGGGCATTGTCCTTGTTGATGCGCGCCAGCGGCGAAAACCGCTGGCCGTCATACGAGCGGTGGTTCATCAGCCAGTTCTGCGGCTCCTTGTCGGGATTGAGGAGCCGTTCCGGGGTGACCTCGGCCGCCAGCACCGGCGCCGCCGCCAGCACGGTTCCAGCGAGCAGCGCATTCCGAATCCAACGATTGCGACCTGCCATGGCATCCTCCCGTTTTGTTTTTTCGTTTCAGCGTTTGAAAGCGCGGCAGCAAGGCCGTCGCCCATTCAAATTTCACAGCAAGGGTGGGCAAAGCTTTGCGTGCCCACCAAAAGTCTCAACCCGGGCACGCTGCGCTTTGCGCACCCTACAGTCCGGTCAGGGCCACATCACAAGCCGAACACGTAAAGCACGAGCGCGTTGCGCTGGTCCTTGAGTTCGGGCGTGTTGGCGAGACGGCTACGCGCCACCGGGCTCGGGCCCGACACGATCGCGACATACTGCTTGCCGTTGACCTCGAACGTCATCGGCGGGGCGGAGAAGCCGGAGCCGACATTGATCTTCCATAGTTCGTCGAGGGTGGTGTCGTCGTAGGCGGCGACGGTGCCGTCGAGCAGCGCGTTGAACACCAGGCCGCCGCCGGTCGCGAGCGTTCCCGCATAATTGGGATAGCGCATCTGCACGACCTTCTTGACCTCGCCGGTCAGCGGATCGGCGGCGGTCAGGTTGCTTTCCCAGCGCTCCGTGGTCTGGCTCAGTCCGCCGTTCCAGCCGCGTTCCTTGCTGTGTTTCGCCGGATCGACGGTGACGGTCACGCAGGTCGTGAGGGCCGGGATGTACAGCAGCTTGGTTTTGGGACTGTAGGACGAAGGCCAGTAATTGTTGCCGCCGGCCTGGGACGGACAGACCTTCTTGGGCGGCGCGCCCGGGGTGAGATTGCCGACGCCGGCATAGGTCTGGATGTCCTTGCCCGGATCATAGTCGACCGGCTTGCCGGTCTTCTGGTCGATCCCCTTCGTCCAGTTGATATTGTCCATATAGGGCTTGGCGAGCACCGTCTGGCCGTTGAAGCGGTCCATGGTGTAGAGGAAGCCGTTGCGCGCCGAATGGGTGATGAGCTTGCGCGGCTGCCCGGCGACGGTGCCGTCGATCAGGATGTGGGTGCCGACCTCGTCGAAGTCCCACATGTCGCCCGGCGTGAACTGGAAGTACCAGTTCATGTTGCCGGTGTCGGGATCATAGGAGACGGCGCTGTTGGTGTAGAGGTTGTCGCCCGGCCGGTAGGTCGGGTCGAACATCGGCACGGGATTGCCAGTGCCCCAGATGGTCTGGTTGGTGGCGGGATCGTAGGTGCCGGTCACCCACACGGCGCCGCCTCCGGTCTGCCAGGCATTGTTCTTGTCTTTCCACGTTTCGCTGCCGGGCTCGCCCGGTGCCGGCACGGTGTACTTCAGCCACAGCCGCTTGCCGGTCTTGGCGTCGACCGCGCCGATCCAGTCGCGCACACCCTGGTCGCCGTTGGCGGCGCCGATGATGATCTTGTCCTTGATGGCGAGCGGCGCGGCCGTGAAGGTGACGTCCGGCGTGTCGGAGAACGAGGTTTCCCAGACGACCTTCCCGGTCTCCTTGTCGGTCGCGATGATGCGCGGCGAGTTGCCGAAACCGCCGGCGCCGGTGATGACGAGATTGCCCGACAGCGCCGCGCCGCGGGTGCGCATCTGGCGATCCTGCTTGGGGTCCATGCGCCAGACGATGCGGCCGATGTCGCCGGCGCGGGCGTCGATCTTGTAGAGCACGTTCCAGGAATCGGTGACGTAGAGGAAACCGTCCTCGGCGAGCGGGGTCGCGTTGGTGAACTCGTTGCCCGCGCCGCCGCCGAGCGCGACGGCATAGGCGAGCTTGAGCCCCTTGACGTTGCCCTTGTTGATGGTGTCGAGCGGGGAATAGCGCTGGCCGTCATAGGTGCGGTGGTTCATCAGCCAGTTCTGCGGCTCCTTGTCGGCATTGAGGAGCCGTTCCGGCGTGACCTCCGCCGCCAGCACCGGCGCCGCCGCGAGCATGCTGCCCGCCAGGAACGCAGTCCGAATCCAACGGTCGCGTCGCGCCATCATGTCCTCCCATGGATTTATAGTTGTTGGACGGAGCGTACACCCGTCGCCGAGGCGGCGGAAGGTGCCTCGCGGCGTTGTCGATGTGGGTGCGGCGCGTACCGCAAGGTCACCGTTGCCGGAATCTGGCCTGGGAGGAGCCGCGCGCGGTCAATCCGTGGCGCCACGCCGGCGGAGAATCCGGAATCCAGACTGTTCTCTAGGGCGGTGCGCGGTGACGTGGATTCCGGGTTCGCGCAGAAATGCGCGCCTCGGAATGCCGCAGAGCCGAAGCCTCGGGCGTCACTTGATCGGCGGCGGAATCTGAAACAGGCGGTCGAGCTGCTCCACCGTGAGCGGCGTCGCGATGGTGCGCAGCGCCAGGCCGTCGATCATCGTGGTGTCGAGACCCTTGACGTAATCGACCGTGAGATGGTCCCGCGGATAGAAGACGTCGCGGATCTCGCGCGCATGATCCGGCGTCGTGTTCGCCCATTCCGCGTAGGCGGCGAGCGCGGCGGCGTCGGAATACATCCAATCCAGCGCATCGCGGTAGCCCTGGACGAAGCGCGCGGCGACATCCTTGCGGCGCTCCACGAAAGCGGCGGTGCCGACGATCAGCCGGGCCGTCTGGTCCCGGTAGGCCGGCAGGTCGTTGCCCCGCGCAATGATCCGGATCTTGCCGTCGCCGATGAGGTCGAGCCCGAACGGTGGCGATGCCCAGCCGACGTCGACCTCGCGCGACGTCACCTCGGCGAGGGTGGCCGCCGGGTTGCCGGTGGCGACCGCGCGTGCGAACAGGCCGTTGCTCTTGATCAACGCGCGCACGAGGAGGTGGCTCGGCGATCCCGCGGCGGAATAGGCGATGCTGCTGCCGCCGGCATCAGCGATGCCCATGATCGGCGAGTCCGCCGCGACGTACCAGTATTCGCCGGAGCCGGCGCCGGCATTGCCGATGGCGCGCAACGGCACGCCCTTCGCGAAAGCCGCCATCACCGCGATGGTGTCGATGCCGATCCCGACATCGACCTCGCCGGAGGTCACCGCTTGCAGGGTCTCGGCGCTTCCCTCGGTGTAGCGCAGCTCGAGGGCGATGCCGCGCTTGCGGAACAGGCCGGCGCGCTGGCCGAGCTCGGCGGCCGCGGCGTCCCAATCTCCGCGCCCGCCGACGGAGACCTTGACCGTGTCGGTGAGCACGGTGTCCTGCGTGAGCGGGTGTTGCGCGACCGGGTCTCCAGGGACCGCTTTCGGGGCGACGGTATCAGGGGCCACGGGATTAGGGGCCACGGGACTAGGGGCAACGGAATTCGGGGCGACGGGATTCTGGACACCCGTGGTCGGGGCACCCGAATTCTGGGCCGTCGCGGAGCGCGGGGCCGCGGCCAGGATGGCCACGGCGGCCAGCATCGCCAGCGCCGCGCGCCCTCCCCGCTTCACGCAGAGGGGCAAGCGTGTGCGCCGCGGGGCGACCGTCTCGCTGATGTTCAAGCCTTCTGTCCCGCTTCCGCCTGCAATCGCTTCGCGGCGTCGAGCGCCGAGATGACGATGTTCTGGTAGCCCGTGCAGCGGCACAGGTTGCCGGAAATCGCGATGCGGACCTCCTGCTCGGTCGGATCGGGATTGTCGCGCAGGAATTCGAGCAAGGTGGTCAACATCCCCGGGGTGCAGAAGCCGCATTGCAGGCCGTGGTTCTCGTGAAACGCCTGCTGCAGCGGGTGAAGCTTGTCGGGGCTGGGCGCGATGCCTTCCACCGTGAGGATGTCGTGGCCGTCCGCCTGTACCGCGAGCATCAGGCACGACCGCGCGGAAAGGCCATCCATGAGGATGGTGCAGGCGCCGCACACGCCGTGCTCGCAGCCGAGATGGGTGCCGGTGAGGCCGAGCTGATGGCGGATGAAGTCGGCAAGCGTGACGCGCACCTCGACTTCTTCCTCGTAGCGCTTGCCGTTGACCGTCAAGGCAATCTTTCGAGTCTCGCCCATGATCGGGTCCTATGCCTTGCCGGTCGCGCGGGCGTACGCTTTTTCCAAGGCGCGGCGCGACATCACGGTGGCGAGATGCTGTCGGTAGCTCGCCGGCGCGTGCACGTCGTCGAGCGCCTCGAAGCTGCGGCAGCTTTCGCAGGCCTCGTGGAGGAACGCGACATCGGGCGCCTTGCCGACGAGCACCGCCTCCAATTCGCTCGCCCGCACCGGCGCCGTCCCCATACCGCCGAGCGTCACCGCCGCGCGGGTGATCGTGCCGGCGGTGTCGACGGTGAGCAGCGCTGCGGCCGAGACGATGGCGAAATCGCCATGCCGGCGCGAGAACTCGAGGAAGCAATAGCCGTGCTTGGCCGGCCATGCGGTAAACCGGATCGCGGTGAGCACCTCATCGGGTTCCACCGCGGAGGTGAGATAGGCCACCGGAAATTCCGCGAACTTGATCTCGCGCTGCCCCTTCGGCCCGACGATCACCACGCTCGCGTCGAGCGTCATGGCGCAGGAGACGAGCTCCGCCGACGGGTCGAGGTGGCAGAGCGAGCCGCCGATGGTGCCGCGGTTGCGGGTCTGGCGGTGGCCGATGTTCTGGATCGCCTCGTGCATCAGCGGAAACTTCCGCGCGACGAGGTCGGAGAACTCGAGCTCGCGCTGCCGCGTCATCGCCCCGACCTCCATGCCGTCGGCGGTGTCGCGGATGTAGGACAGGCCCTCGACCCGGTTGAGGTCGATGATGTGGTCCGGTTGCACAAACCGGAAGTTGAGCATCGGCATCAGCGACTGGCCGCCGGCCAGCAACTTGGCGTTTTCCAGCGTTGACAGCAGCCCGATCACCTCGGAGACCGTCTTCGGATCATGATAGCTGAAGGGAGGCGGTTTCATCTGCGGAACTGTTTCATCGAACCACGCTATGCGCAGCGCTGCGACGGCGCCTGTTGCTTTACTTACAACAGATATCATGTATCAATCCAAAAAAAACGCGCAGTCTCAAAAATGGGACGCCTCGGGGCGCGAAGTGTCACGTGGAGCGGAGTGTCACGTGGCTCGCAAGCACGCGGCATCGCGGCACCCCGCACGTCAATTGGTGACCCAGCGCTCATGAAGCCCGCCGCTTTTCGCTACCACGCACCGAAGACGATCGAGGAAGCCGTCGCCCTGCTGGCACAATACGCGCCCGATGACGGCCGTGTTCTTGCCGGCGGCCAGAGCCTCGTTCCGACCATGGCGTTCCGCCTGGCGCGGCCGCAGCATCTCGTCGACATCAACGGCGTCGCCGGCCTCGACCGTCTCGCGAGCGAGAACGGCCGGCTCGCGATCGGCGCCGGCGTGCGCCACCAGGCGTTCCACCGGCCGGTGGCGGCCCCGCCGCTGGGCGATTTGCTGTCGGCCGTGATGCAGCACATCGCCCACTACCCGATTCGCAACCGCGGCACGTTCTGCGGGAGCGTCGCCCACGCCGACCCTTCGTCCGAATGGTGCCTCGTCTCGGCGACGCTCGGCGCCGAGATGGTGGCGCGCTCGACACGCGGCAGCCGCGTCATCGCCGCCGCCGACTACTTCCAGGGCATCATGACGACTGCGCTCGAGGGCGACGAGTTGCTCGCCGAGGTGCGGCTGCCGCTGCTCTCCGCCGCGACCCGCTGGGGTTTCTACGAGTTCAACCGTCGCGCCGGCGATTTCGCCATGGGGATGGCGCTCGTCGCCTTCGAGATCGACAACGGCGTGATCGCATCGCCGCGGGTCGGCGTCGGCGGCGCCGAGGCATTCCCGCGGCGCATCGCCGAGGCGGAAGCCCTGCTCGCCGGCCAGCCGCCGGGCGCCCCCGCATTCACCGCCGCCGCCGCGGCCGCAGCTGCCGCCATCGATCCGCTGACCGATGCGCAGACCGACGCGATCTATCGCCGCGAGCTCGTCGCCACCGTGACCCGCCGCGCGCTGGAACAGGCTGCCGCCCGGCCATGACCGAGCGGGAAAAGTCACTGCGCTCCAGGGTGGCAACCGGGCGTCGCCCATGAAGTCCGCCGCCGACCGCGTCGATCCCGCGAAGATTGCGGCGAACAAGTACATCGGCCAGCCGGTGCCGCGGCTCGAGGATCCGCCGCTGGTGACGGGCCGCGGCCGCTTCGCCGGCGACATCTCGTTTCCCCATCAACTCCACATGCGCATCGCCCGCGCGCCGGTCGCCCACGGCACCATCGTTTCCATCGACACCGCGGCCGCGCGGGCGCTGCCCGGCGTCGTCGCGGTGTGGACGGCGCAGGACATCGCCGACATTCCGCCAATCGATTTCCGCGAAGGCCGCATCGAGCGCCTCGAGCCCTACCGGCAGCCCGTGCTGGCATCGGGCACCGTGCGCTATGTCGGCGAGCCGGTCGCCGCGGTGTTCGCGATCGACCCTTATGTCGCCGAAGACGCCGCCGATCTCGTCGCCATCGAGATCGCCGAACTGCCGGTGCTGCTCGAGGCCGACGCCGAGCCCGGCGAGTTCTCGCCGGGCCGCAACACCGAGCCGGCGGTCGTGCGCCAGGGCTACGGCGACGTCGACGCCGTGTTCGCGGGCGCCGATACGGTCGTCGCGCTCGACCTCTCGGTCGGCCGCCATAGCGGCGTGCCGATCGAGACACGCGGCGCGATCGGGCGCTACGACGCCTCGCGCGACATCGTCGAGTTGCACGGGGCAGCCAAGGTGCCGCATCGCAACCGCGACCTGCTCGCCGCCATGCTCAAGCGCAGCCCGTCGTCCATCCATGTCCACGAGGCCCATGTCGGCGGCGGCTTCGGCATTCGCGGCGAGCTCTATCCCGAGGATGTGCTGGTCTGCGTCGCTGCGGTGCGGCTGGCGCGTCCGGTGAAATGGGTCGAGGACCGCCGCGAGCACATGGTGTGCGCCAACCATTCGCGCCAGCAGCGTCACAAGATCAGGGCCGCGCTGGACGCCGAGGGCCGCATTCTCGCCCTCGACGACGAGTTCTGGCACGACCAGGGCGCCTATGTGCGCACCCATGCGCTGCGCGTCCCGATGATGATCTGCGGCGTGCTGCCCGGGCCCTACCGGGTCCCGGCCTACCGGTCGATCGGCCACTTCCGCCTCACCAACAAGACCCCCGCCGCGACCTACCGGGCACCGGGGCGCTACGAGACGACCTTCATCCGCGAACGCCTCGTCGACGCGATCGCGGCGAAGCTCGGCATCGACGCCATCGAGGTGCGGCGCCGCAACGCCGTCACCGCCGCGGAGATGCCCTACCCGCGTCCGCTCGAAGCGCTCGGCGAGGAGATCCATTTCGATACCGGCGACTATATGGGGTTGCTCGGAGCAGGTGCTGGCGACGGTCTCGTGGGACGACCTTGCAGGCCGACCTGAGGCGCCGCCGTGCCGCCGGCGAGATGGTCGGGGCCGGCATCTCCATGTTCGTGGAAAAGAGCGGACTTGGGCCGGCGGACGGCGTCAAGATCGCGGTGGACACCTCGGGCGCGGTCGAGGTGATCACCGGCGGCTCCTCGATCGGCCAGGGCTTCGAGACCGTGATGGCGCAGGTCGCCGCGGAGATGATCGGCGTCGACATCGCCCGGGTGCGCGTCACCCACGGCCAGACCGACCGCATCGAGTTCGGCATCGGCGCCCACGCCTCGCGCGCGACGGTGATGACCGCGTCGGCGACGCGGGTCGCCGCACTCGAAGCTGCGCGACAAGGCACTCGACATGGCGGCGCAGCTGATGCAGTCAGCGCCCGACGATCTCGACATCGTCGGCGGTGTCGTCAGGCGCAAGGACGGTGCCGGCCCCTCGATGTCGCTCGGCGCCGTCGCGACGGCGCTGCTCCCAACCTCGAAGACGCTCGCCGGCCGCGAGCCCGGGCTGTGCGCCGAAGGCTGGTTCCAGGTCGAGCGGCAGGTCTATCCCTATGGCAGCCACGTCGCGGTGGTGAAGGTCGACGGCGAGACCGGCGGCGTCGACGGTGGAGCGCTACGTCATCGGCTACGACGTCGGCCGCGCCATCAACCCGATGCTGGTCCGGGGCCAGATCGTCGGCGGCTTCACCCAGGGGCTGGGCGGCGCGTTGATGGAGGAGTTCCGCTACAGCGAGAACGGCGATCCGCTCGCCGCAACCTTCGCCGACTATCTGATGCCCACCGCCCACGAGACGCCCGCGGTCGAGATCGTCCTCACCGAGGATTTCCCGACCGACCTCAATCCGCTGGGGATCAAGGGCGCCGGCGAAAGCGGCATCACCGGGGTCGGCGCCGCCATCGCCTCCGCGGTGGAGGACGCCATCGGGATGCCGGGCGCCATCACCGCACTGCCGATCACGCCGCTGCGGCTCAGGGCGATCCTCGCGCGGCGGGGGTGAGAAATCTGGCCGGCCGGCCGCAGAAAAACCAAACTCTGCGCCCGCGCATCGTCGGGCGTCCGCAGCTTCGACAATCCTCTTTGGGAGTCTCCACTCCGATGGCTTTTCCTTCATCCGCCGCCGCAGAACCGTGGGCCTTCCCGGCCGGCTTTCGCACCCAGGACATCGCCATCGAAGGCGCCACCATCCATGTCCGCGTCGGCGGGCGCGGTCCGGCGGTCGTGTTGATCCACGGCTTCGGCGACACCGGCGACATGTGGGTGCCCCTCGCCGAGACGCTGGTGGCCGACCACACCGTCATTGTCCCCGACTTGCGGGGCATGGGGCTCTCGTCGCATCCACCCGGCGGCTACGACAAGAAGAACCAGGCCCGCGACATCGCGCGGGTGCTCGACACCCTCGGCGTCGGCGAGGTCGATCTCGTCACCCACGACATCGGCAACATGGTCGGCTACGCCTTCGCGGCGCAGTATTCCGAGCGCGTCAAGCATTGGGTCGCCATGGACGCGCCGCTGCCGGGCGTCGGCCGATGGGACGAGCAGCTCAGGAATCCGAAGGTATGGCACTTCAATTTCCGCGGCCCGGACGTCGAACGGCTGGTCGCCGGCCGCGAGCGGATTTATCTCGACCGCTTCTGGAACGAGCTCGGCGCCAACCCCGCCGCATTCGATGAGGCCCTGCGCCAGCACTATGCGTCGTTCTATGCGCTGCCCGGCGCGATGCACTCCGCCTTCGAGCAGTTTGCGGCGTTTACGCAGGACGCGCTCGACAACCAGGCTTTCCTGGCACGCGGCAAGCTGACCATGCCCGTGCTCGCCATCGGCGGCGAGCAGTCCTATGGGCTCAAGTTGGCGGCCGACATACGCTTCGTCGCCGTCGACGTGAAGGAAGCCGTGGTCACCAATGCCGGCCATTGGCTGATGGAAGAGCAGCCGGCCCAGACCATCGCGCTCATCCGGAATTTTCTCGACCCGAAGACGTGACGGGCGGCAGGCTTTCCCCACCCCTCCTCACCTCCCCGCCTTGCGCAAAATCTCGCGCAGGCGCTGCGGGGTCACCGGGAGCTGGGTCACCGCACCGGGGATGCCGATGGCGTCGTCGATCGCGCTCGCGATCACCGCGCCGATGGCGTTGATCCCCGCCTCGCCGCCGCCTTTGAGGCCGAGCGGGTTGCGGGGGCTCGGCGCGTCCTCGGTGATCAGCGTCTCGATTCCAGGCACGTCGTGCAGCGTCGGCATCAGGTAATCGGCGAACGTCACGGCGAGCGGGTCGCCGTTCTCGCCATAGGTGAATTCCTCGAACAGCGCGCCGCCGAGCCCCTGCACCGCACCGCCGACGAGCTGTCCCTCGAGCATCATCGGATTGACGGCGCGGCCGACGTCGTAGGCGATGGCGAGCCGCTCCACGGTGACGCGGCCGGTGCCGGCGTCGACGCGCACCACCGCGAAATGAGCCCCGAACGGAAACACCGTGTGCGTGGTCGAGAACCAAGCCTGCGCCGTAAGCCCGGGAGTTCGGCCCGCCACGAGCTCCGAGCCGGGACGGACGCGGCGCGCGAGATCGCCGAGCGCGATCGATGGCCCCTCCGGCATCGCGCGCCGTCGCACCACGCCCTCGACGATCTCGAGCGCGGCGGCCGGCGTCTGCAACAGCTCCGCGGCGTAACCGAGCGCGAGATCGCGCAGCTTGACCGCGGTGGCATGGACCGCATTGCCGGTCAGCACCGTCGCGCGCGCGGCGTGCGCGCCGATGCCGTGGGCGATGCGATCGGTCTGGCCGTGCACCACGCGCACCCGGCGGTAATCGACGCCCAGCGCCTCCGCGCAGATCTGCGCCATCGCCGTTTCGAAGCCCTGGCCGACCGAGGCGCCGCCGGTGAGCACCTCGACCGCACCGCCGGCATCGATGGAAATGCTGGCGCCGTCGCGCGGCCCGCGGCCGGCCTCCTCCAGGAAGAACGCCGCGCCGGTGCCGACGAATTCACCCGATGCCCGGCGCGCGGCGGCCGCGGTCTCGGCGTCACGCCAGCGGAAATGAGCCAGCGCCTTGTCGAACAGGCCCGCGAAGTCGCCGGAGTCCAGCGGCAGCTCCTCGGCGCCCGCCTCGTCGAAGGCGATGGTGTAGGGCATCTCCGCCGCAGGAATGAGGTTCGCGCGGCGCAGCGCGATGCGGTCGAGGCCGAGCTTCACGGCGATCGCGTCCATCACGCGCTCGCGCACGAAGCTGCCTTCGAAACGGCCGGGCGCCCGATAGGTGGCAGCGGGGGTCTTGTTGGTGACGCGGAAGTGTCCGGCGGCGCGATAGGCGCCGACCTTGTAGGCACCGGTCAGCATACTCATGGTGCGTCCGACCACGCTCGCGCCGTGGGTCCGCACATAGGCGCCCTGGTCGTGGAAGAACTCGTCGTCGAGACCGAGCAGCCGACCGTCCCGATCCACCGCGGCGCGGACCTTATGGCGCTGCTGGCGCGAATGGTTGGTGGCGATGAGGTTCTCGCGGCGGTCCTCGATCCATTTCACCGGACGGCGGAAACGCTTGGCGGCGAGCAGCACCAGGATGTCTTCCGGGTAGAGCTCACCGCGCACGCCGAAACCGCCGCCGGTGTGGCCTTCGTAGAGATGGACCTGCGCCGGCGTGAGGCCGAGCATGCGCACCAGCGTGTCCTTGTTCCGATGCGGCACCTTGGCGGCGCCGTGCAGCTCCAGCACGTCGCGGGCGGCATCGTAGACGCCGATGGCGCCGCGGGTTTCCATCGGCACGCCGGAATGCCGGCCGATGGCGAGGTCGAGCGCGATCACGGCGTCGGCGGCGGCGAAGGCGGCGTCGATGTCGCCGTAGCTGTGGCGCACGATCAGGGGCGCGGTGTCGCGCCCGTCGTCGAATTCGCCGGGCGGGTCGCTGGCGGTGAGACACACCGGCAGCGGCGCGATCTCGACCTCGACGAGGTCGGCGGCGTCCTCGGCGAGATAGGCGTCGTCGGCGAATACGGCGGCCATGGGATCGCCGACATAGCGCACGCGGCCGGTCGCCAGCACCGGCTGGCGATAGGGCTTGATCTCCTCTCCGGCACGCGAGGCGTCGCGGAAGTCCACCGCGGGAATCCCGGCGATGTCGGCGCTGGTCCATACTGCGGCGACCCCGGGGAGGCGGAGCGCCGCGGCGGCATCGATCCGCACGATCCTGCCGTGGGCGACGCTCGCGCGCACCATGCGCATGTGGAGCTGGCGGACGAAATTGACGTCGCCGGCGAACCGCCCGCGGCCGGTGACGAGCGGCGGATCTTCGAGGCGGGCCACCGGATGGCCGAGCACGCGGCGCTCGCCCGCCCGCGGCGGAACGGGATAGCCGGGCTCGTCGGCGGTCACGGCCGCGCCTTGCGCATCTCCACGGCGGCGGCACGTACCGCCTTGATGATATTCTGGTAGCCGGTGCAACGGCACAGATTGGACGCCAGCACGTCGAGCATTTCATCGTCGCCGATGTCGGGGTCACGTTCCAGCGCGTTGACCGCGAGCATCAGGAAGCCCGGCGTGCAGAAGCCGCACTGCAGGCCGTGGTGGTCGATGAAGGCTTGCTGGATGGGGTGCAGCGTGTCGCCGTCCGCCAAGCCCTCGACGGTGCGAATCTTGCGGCCGTCGGCCTGCACCGCGAACATCAGGCAGGCGCGCACGGCGACGTCGTCCAGGATGATGGTGCAGGCGCCGCAGATGCCGTGCTCGCAGCCGATATGGGTGCCGGTCTGGCCGCAGTCGTCGCGAATGGCGTCGACCAGCGTGCGCCGCGGCTCGACGCGGATCGGGAAATCCTGCCCGTTGATGTTGAGCGTGATGTCGAATTTTTCGGTCATGCGCGAATCGGCAATCCTGCGGTCTGCGATACGAACCTCATCCTGAGGAGCGTCCGCAGGACGCGTCTCGAAGGATGGTCCCGGACATCAACATCGCCAAAGAAAGCGCGTCGGTGCTCCTGGCCATCCTTCGAGACGCGCGCCAAAGCGCGCTCCTCAGGATGAGGCCCCAAGTCGACTTTGTCCCGTAGCACCCTTCACCCTCCCTTCGGCAGGAAGGCGGCGAACTTGGCGCGGACGCGAGCGTCGAGCTCCTGGCTGGAGCGCGCCTCGATCGGGAAGGTGTCGCGCCGCGCCCATGGCTTGCAGGCGTCGATCACCACGCGGGCGTTGCGCGGGTCGTCGTGGCTATAGGCCATCGGGTCGAGCGACGTGCTCCAGCAGCCGCGCAGGATGTCGATGTCCTCGCGCGGATCGAACCGCGTGCACATCGCCCAGATCACCTGGTTCATGTCGGCGGGATCGATGTCGTCGTCGACCACCACCACCCAGCGGTTGGCGTAGGCGCCGGCATGGCACTGCGAGGCGACGAGCCCGGCCTGCTTGGAGTGGCCGCCATAGAGCTGCTTGATGGCGATGGTGAGCCACAGGCGGCTGCCGCCGGCCTCGTGGGACCACACGCCCTTCACCTCGGGGATGCCCGCCGCCTCGAGCTGGTTCCACACCGCGCCGCAGCGGTAGGTGCCGCGGTAGAAGGTGTCGTCGTTGGGCGGCATGCCCGGCACCGCGCCGAGCAGCACGGGATCGTCGCGGTGCCAGAAGGTCTCGATCCGGATCGCGGGCTCGCGCTTCTTGCCGCCGGCATAGTATCCGGTCCACTCGCCGAGCGGGCCTTCGTCGACGAGATCGTCGGGATGCACGAAGCCTTCGAAGGCGATCTCCGCGTGGGCGGGAATCGGCAGCCCGGTCTTGGGCCCGATGATCACCTCGACCGGTTCGCCGAGCAGCCGGCCGGCCGCGTCATACTCGTTCTTGCCGTAAGGAATCTCGATGCCGGCGACCATGAACAGCGCCGGATGCATGCCGCACACGACCGCGATCGGGCACGGCTTTCCGAGCTCGTGCCAGCGCCGCATGATCAGGTTCCCGTGCTTGCCCTTCGAGGTCATGATCGAGGCGACGGCGCGGTCCTGGGCCTGGACGCGATAGGCGCCGTAGTTGATCCACCCGGTGTCGGGGTGCTGCATGATCACCATGCAGCCGGTGCCGATATAGCGGCCGCCGTCGTGCTCGTGCCATTTCGGCGTCGGGATCTTGAGGATGTCGATGTCGGCGCCGGTCGCGACGTTCTCCATCACCGGCCCGCTCGCGACCGTCACCGGCGGAATCGTCTCGGGATTTTTCATGTAGGTGCGCCAATAGCGCACCAGGTCCATCTCGCTGGTGTCGGCCGGCATGCCGAGGGTGAGATTGATCCGCCGCACCGAGGTGAGGATGTTCGCGACCACCCGCCGCCCGCGCGGGAAGCCCGGGATATCGTCGAACAACACCGCGGGCGCCCCCATGGTGCGCTGGTAAACGTCGACGATGCCGCCGATCTCGTCTTCAAGCCCAGCGCCCGGAATGGTGGTAAGCTCGCCGGCCGCCTCCATTTGCGCGAGCCAGACCCGGAGATCCTGCTTGGGCGCGTTGCGCAGCAGATGCGAGCCGGCGTTCGGCGCAGGGGTCAGCATGGCGCTCCTTTTGGCAGATCCTGGATGCAGCACCTGGGTGTCGCAGACCTTCAACGCGGATCCCAGGTGTTCCAAAAATGAGAATTTCGTCGAATATGAAACGGCGCGACGGCAGCGTCAACGTCGGAGCATCCGCATCCGCACAGCATCCGCTACTTGGCGCCGGGGCTGATGATGGCGCGGACCTCGGCGACGATATCGGGCGGCGTCGCGTACAGCTCCGCGAGCAGCGTATCGAGATCGCCGCCCCCGACCGGGTTGATCTCGAGGCCTCGGGCGGTCGCTTCGGCGACGTAGTCGGGATCCGTCATGGTGGCGTCGAAGGCAGCGCGTAGCGCCTGCCTGCGGCCTTCCGGGACGCCCGGCGGCGCCACCACCGGCCGGCCCATGGCCTGGCGGCTGAGGATCACGTTGACGATCTGGCGCTGGCGCGCGGTGGTCGCATGCTCGACGAGGAGCGGCACGTCCGCGAGTTCGGGGATGCGGTGCGAGGCGAGTTGCACCAGCACGTTGAGGCGGTGGTCGGCGATCCATTCGGGGCGCTGCAACTTGATGCTCGACCACGTCCAGCCGCACCGGCCATCCACCTCGCCGCGCTCGATGGCGAGCGTCATCTCGGCGCTGCCGGGATAGCCGGCGACGAGGCGCAGCTTGGCGCCGAACACGTTCTTGATCATGGTGGCGAAGATGTCGGGATCGGAACCCGAGCCTTCGCCGGCCACGGTGAAGGGCGTCGCCAGGAGGTCGTCCCAGGTCCTCACCTTCGAAGCCTTCGAGGTCGCGCACACGCTGACCTCGTTGGTGATGCTGCCGAGCCAGGTGAATTTGCGCGCGTCGTACTGGGTGTTGCTCGCGCCGATCAGCGGCTCCATCGCCATGCCGCGCGAGAAGATGCCGATCGCGGTGCCGTCCTTGGGCGCAGCGTTATAGAGATAGTTGGCAGCCCGCAGGCTGCCGCCGCCCGGCATGTTCTGCACGATGATCGCGGGATTGCCGGGGATGTGCTTGCCGAGATGGCGCGCCAGCATCCGGCCATGCAGATCGTAGCCGCCGCCGACGCTGTAGCCGATCACGAGGTTGATGGTGCGGCCGCGGTAGAACTCCTCGGCCGGTTGCGCGTGCGCGGCGACGGCGCCGAACAGGGCGAGGAACGCGAGGGATATCGGCAGCCGCATGGGGACCTTCGTCTTCAGGCGACGACGCTGACCACGCCCATCATGCCCTTGTCCTCATGGTCAACGGCGTGACAGTGGTAGACGAAGCGGCCGACGATCTCGGGATCGGTGAACGGGATGACGACTTTGATCTCGCCGGGCCCGGCGTCGTTCGCCGACGGGATCGGGAAGGTGTCGCGCAGGCTGTCCTCGTCCTGCTTGACGCCGTTGACCTCCGTCACCAGGAACGCGGTCTGGTGGATGTGAAAGCTGTGATACTGCTGGTCGGTGTTGACGACGGTCCACTCCTCGGTGTCGCCGAGCTTCACCGTCTGGTCGACGCGGTCTTCATCCACGACGCGGCCGTCGATCATGAAGACGCTGCGGTCCTCGGTTCGCGAGTAGACGATCCGGCGGCGGCGCGCGATCGCGCTCGCGCGCACCTCCTCGATCCAGCGCGGACCCGCGACGCGCTGGCGCCGCACCTCGGTCTCGGCCGACGTCGCCACCGCCTGTCCCGCCGACACGACGGTGGCGAGCGGCTGGGCCGGAAACGTCTCGCGCCAGGCCATGTTGTGGAACGACAGCGTTCCCATCACGTATTCGCCCGCCGGGGGGCCGATCGCGATGACGTCGATGCGCTGGCCGGGGCCCAGAAACACGCCGTCGATCCTGCGCGGCTGCGACAGCGGGTGACCGTCGGTCGCGATCACGTAGAGCGGCATCCCGTGGATCTGCATCGGGAAGAAATACGTCGCGCCGATATGGGCGATCCGCCAGAGCTGCATCTCGCCGGGCCGGATGTCGACGGTCGGATTCACTTGCCCGTTGACCGACAGGATCTCGCGGCCGCCGCCGGGTTCGGCATGCTTGATCAGGAAGAACCGTTCCGGCAGGTCCCGCAAGAAGGGAAACTGCGTTTCGGCCCCTTCGACGACGAGGCCGCCGGACAGCCCGCCGAGCATCTGCTTGGTGACGAAGCCGTGTCCGTGCGGGTGGTACCAGTACATGCCCGGGACCTGGCGGCCGGCGCCCGGTATCGCCACCTCATAGTGGAACTCGTGCCCGGGAACGACGTGGACGAAGACGTTGTCGCTGCGTGCCCGCGGCGACACGCTCATGCCGTGGAAATGCAGGTTGGTGAACCCGTCCGGCAACGCGTTCTTGAGCGTGACCCGCATGACGTCGCCGAGGCGGGCACGCAGCAGCGGCGGCAGGTAGGCGCCGTTGTAGAAAAATCCGGGAAGCTCGGTGTCGCCGAGCTGCAGCCGGCCCGAGGCCGCCGTGAGCGTCGCCTCGAGGACGCCGTTCTGGCTGCGGATCTCGGTGGGCTGGACCAGGCGTTCACGCCCCGCGGTGGCGCGGTCGGAGCGCAGCAGCGTCGCTCCACCGCCGAGCAGCGCGGCGCCGGGGCGCCAGCCTGAAAAGGCAGTGACGACGCCCGCCTGCCCGACCGATTTGAGAAATGCTCGCCGGTCGCGATGCGGCCGGCCGCCGACGGCCTCTCGGCGGTTCGCGGCGGATCGAAACGACATCGGCGAAGCCTCGTCCATTTGCGGGCCATCTTAGCAAGGAGCCGCGACTGAACGAAGGGGAAATCCGGCCCGGGGTCCGGGAGCCTGGATTGAACGCAGCCCCTGGTGATGCCGCATGTGCATCCGGTGCCGAGAGAAAGCGCTGCATTCCCCCTCCCCACCCTCCCCCGCAAGCGGTGGAGGAAGTCCGTCCGTGGCGCGGGGACATGCCTTTCTCAGCAAGAAGGGAGTCCGTCCGTGGCGCGGGGACACTTCGTTTCTCAGCAAGCAATAGCGGGAGCGCGTCCGGCCGGGGAGAAATTCGTGACAAGCGGGGGAACGAACGCTCTGTTGCCGGGCTACGATCGCCACAGCTCTTTCGTCGCGAGCCGGGCGCCCGCGGCGAGGGCTTCGAGCTTCGCCCACATGATGGAGGGGTGCACCCGTCGATACATCGGGCTCTGCGCAAAGCCGCAATCAGTGCCGGCGATGATGTTCTCGCGGCCGACCAGCCGCGCCAGCCGCACGATCCGTTCCGACACGAGCTCGGGGTGCTCGACGATGTTGGTGGCGTGGCTGATCACGCCGGGGATGAGCACCTTGCCGGGCGGCAGCTTGACGCCCTCCCACACCTTCCACTCGTGCTCGTGGCGCGGATTGGCACCTTCGATCACATAGGCCCCGACCCGCACCTGCAGGATCAGATCGACGATGTCTCGCAGCGGCACGTCGGTGGTATGCGGACCGGGCCAGCTGCCCCAGCAGACGTGGTAGCGCACGCGGTCGGGCGGAATGCCTTCGAGGGCATGGTTCACCACCTCGACATAGCGCGCGACCCAGTGCCGGTAGTCGGCGAAGCTTGCCGGCGGCACCATGCGGTCGAAGGTCACCGCGGTGCGGGCGTCGTCGAGCTGCACCAGGAAGCCGGCCTCGACGATCCGGCGATATTCCTCGCGCATCGCCTCGGCGATCGCCTGCAGGCAGTCGTCCTCGGTCGCATAATACTCGTTCTTGCGGTCGGGGATGACGCTCGCCGGCGCCGCCACGGGAAGAAACGCCTCGGTCACCGGGGTCGTTGCCAGCGCCGCCGCGAGGTCGTCGATGTCGCGCTGCAACGCCGCCTGCCCGGTATATTTGATCGGGCCGATGCAGGCGGCTTCCGACTGCGTCGCCGGCGCGTCGCGGGCGTCGAGCTCGGCGTAGAATTCGGCGAAGCGGGTGCGGTCGGCGCCACGCGCGAACGGGTTGGCGCCCGCCTTCATGGGCCGGCGCTCGAATCCGGAGAGCCGCTCCAGGGCATATTGCGACCAGCTGATGGTCTTGCCGAACTCGCCGTCGCTGACGACGTCGACGCCCGCTTCGGCTTGCTGGCGCACGACCTCGGCGACCGACGCCGCGAGGCACGCCGCGAACGCCGCCTCGTCGAACGGGCGGCGCTCCTGCTGCGCGCGCAAAAACTCGATCAGCGCCGGAGGCCGGATCAGGCTGCCGACATGGGTGGTGAGGATGCGGTCGGTGCTGCGTTTCATGACTGGCTCTGAGGACGTTCGATCTACAAACCGATCGGGTCGGAGTGGGACTTTAGGACCTCATCCTGAGGAGCCGCGCAGCGGCGTCTCGAAGGATGGAGGCACCACGGGACGTGAGGCCATCCTTCGAGACGCGCGCAAGAGCGCGCTCCTCAGGATGAGGTTGATAGGGTGTCACCAGAACAGCGGCTGCACAGGCGAGGCGTCAAGCGCGCCTTCGCCCACCCTGGGCATTACACGGCGGCCGTGAGATTGCCGAACCGCGCGAGGTTTTCTTTCTGCTTCTCGTTGCGCGGCTCGAGCTTGAAGAGGCGTGCCGCGGTGCCGCCGAGGATGTTGTGCTTCGCCTTCTCGGAGAGGAACGGCAGGTCGTAGATGGTCGACGGCAGGTCGAAGTCCCAGTGCGGATAGTCGGACGCGTAGAGCAGCCGGTTCTCCGCATCCATCATGCGGAAGGTCTGCTCCATCGCCGCGAGATCCTGGATCTCCATGGGCTGCGAGGAATAGTACATGTCGCGCATGTACTCGCTCGGCTTCTTCTTGAGCAGCGGGCACTCCGACGGCCGCACCATGTATTCGTGGTCGAGCCGCTGCATCAGGAACGGCACCCAGGCGAGCCCCGACTCGATCCAGATCACCGGCAGCTTCGGGAAGCGCTCGCCCATCCCGTTCACCACCCAGTTGGTGCAGTGGAGGATGTTGTAGAACGAGAAGCCCAGCGCATGCACCGAAATGAAGCGGTTGCAGCCGCGGAAGACGTTTTCGCTCCAGTTGAACGCCGAGTGGAACGACAGCACGAGCCCGCGTTCCTCGATCGCGCGGTAGACCTTCATGTAGGCATTGTCGTGCACCGGCAGCGTGCGCACGGTGGTGATCATGAAACCGCCGACGCCCTTGCGGTCCCCGAACGTCTCCACGTGACGCAGCGTTTCGTCCGGATCGGAGAACGGCAGGCACAGCATGGAGAACATGCGGCCGCCGGACTCCGGCAATACCTTCTCGGTGACCCAGCGGTTGTAGGCCCAGCACAGGTCGACCTCCATCTCCTTCTGGGGATGCAGGCCGATGTTGAGCATGCCGGTCGGGAACAGGCAGGAATAATCGACGCTCATGGCGTCCATCCAGCGATTGCCGAGCTGGACGTCGCGATGCGAACCCGGCTCGGTCTTCTCCGACGCGCGCATGGGATAGCGGGTGACGCGCCCGCCCATGTCCTGGTAGCCGACCTGGGTCGGGATCAGGGTGCCGCGGCCGCCCTTCATGGTCTGGGCCATCGAAAGCTGGCGCAGCACGTCGTTCTCCATGAAGGGCAGGATGTCCTTCATGGATTCGTTCTCATAGTGATGGGCGTCGACGTCGACGATCAGCATGTCGTCGAATTTGCGCTTGTGTGCCTGCTGGCGTGCGTGGGCGAGGAGCCGCGAGGTGTTGAGCTCCTCCACCGTGACGCGCCGGCCGCGATCGGACATGAGTTCCATGCGTGCCTCCAAAAGATCTGTTTGCGGACCGCTCAGCGGCCGGTCCAGCTTTGCCACATTCCGAGTTCGAAAACGGCGAGATTGGTGGCCTTGAGGAGACCGCTTGCGGTCACCATCACGTCGGTCGAGGTGACCCGGCAGCGCTCGGCGAGCGGAAGGAAATTGCCGCCGGCTTCGACCTGCGCCGAATAGGTGCGGCAGGCGGCCGCCATCAGGGCCTGAAGAGCCGCCTCGCTCAGGACGTCGGCACGGCCTTCGTTGACGGCGCGGTCGATGTCGCGGGCAAGGGCGAGGGCGGTCGCCGAGGCGTCCCCGGCGGCGGCGGCGCCGGCGGCCGGAGCGGCCTCGGCCCGGGCGGGAGTTGCGGCGGCAGGAGGTGTGGCGGCAGGAGTTGCCGCGCGCTTTGCCGCCGCCTTGGTCGCAGACCGGGTCGCGGATTTGCCTGGGTTGCCGCCGCGCGACACCTCAGCTTTGACCGCCGCAGCTTTGACTGCACGAACCTTGACTGCCGCACCCTTCGCCGCCGGCTTATGCGCGGACATAAACCTCGTCCCCCTTCTCGATCACATCGTATTTGCGCAGCTTGAGCTTGCGATCGGAGACGCACTCGCCGGTCTTCATGTCGTATTCGTAGCCGTGCCACGGGCACACGAAATGCAGCTCGGTGTCGGAGAAGTAGAGCCCTTTCGAGGTCTTGTCCGGCATCAGGCGCTCTTCCACCTTGGCGATGGTCAGGCCCTCGCAGGCGGGGCCGCCCTGGTGCAGGCAGTAATTGCTGTAGGCGTAAAACGTCCCATTCTCGCGGAACACGCCGATCTCCTGGTCGCCCACGAACACGATGCGGCGGTCGCCATCCTTGAAGTCGGAGATCTTGCCGACGAGTTTCTCAGCCATGCGAAGCGTTTCCTCCCGGGCCTTTCGGAGACCTGATTGTTGCGTCCGGCGTTTATATCCGAAAAGCCCGGCTGCAACCAGCGGACAGATCAAGGCGGACGGCTCATGGCGGCTATGCAGCGCCGAGACGCGGTCTGGCGTGGTCGCGGCCGCGCAGAACGGTTCTTCCGAGCGGCGATGACATCCCCGTGCGCGTCAACTAAACTCGCATCAACAGGGCCGGAAACGTGCTGGTCGGTGTCGAGGGAGAACGTCAATGGGGATTTGCAATTCGCGGGCTGTCGCTGTGTCCTGCCGGAGCGCGCTCGGCGCGGCCGCGCTCGTCGCGCTGGTGGCCGCCGCCGCCGCGGAGGACTCCAAGAAGTATCCCGACTGGGAAGGCATGTGGAATTGCGGCAGCCCCGTCGGCACCTGGGACCCCACCAAGCCGCCGGGCCTCGGCCAGCAGGCTCCGCTCACGCCGGAATACCAGCAGGTCCTCGTGGACAACCTCGCCAAGGGCAAGGCGGGCGTCCAGTTCGACATCAAGGGCACCTGCGGGCCGGTGGGGATGCCGCGGGTGATGCTCATGTACGAGCCCATGGAGATCGTGATCAAGCCGAAGGTCACCTACATGCTGATCGAGTCCATGAGCCCGATCCGGCGCATCTACACCGACGGGCGCGACTTCCCGGCCGAGCCCGATCCGGCGTTCGTCGGCTATTCGATCGGCAAGTGGCTCGACACCGACAATGACGGTACCTACGACGCGCTGGAGATCGAGACCCGACACATGCGCGGACCGCGCCTCTATGACTCCGTCGGCACGCCGCTCTCCAAGGAGAACGACACCGTCGTCAAGGAGAAGCTCTACCTCGACAAGTCCAATCCGGACATCCTGCGCAACGACATCACGACCACTGACGGCGCGCTGACCAAACCGTGGACCGTGTCGCGCTTCTATAAGCGCGAGCACAATCCGATCTACGAGGAGTACAACTGCACCGAGGACAACCGCTGGGTGGCGATCGGCGGCGAACTCTACCTCGCAGACTCCGAGGGCTACCTAATGCCGATCCAGAAAGGCCAGGCAGCGCCGGAGCTGAAGTACCTGCAGAAGTATTTCCCCCAGCCGAAGAAATAACGCAGCCGATGCCGGGGGGGCGCGGTGTCGCCCCCCCCCCGCGCTCCCGGAGGCCGTGGGCGGGCCGGGGAAGCTGCCGATTTGGCGGCGCTCAGCCGCGGTCGGCGTGATCGGCCGCCGCCGACGCGAAGCGGCGCCGCGCGATCATCCGGCACCGCGATGCGTGACCCGTGGCTCACGCGCAACGTGCGAGTTACACGCTCACCGGGGCCCCTGTCGCGAGCGAGGTCAGCACCGCTTCGAACGCGGCGGTCACCTCGACGTGCTCGCGCGGCGTGATCATGAACGGCGTGCGGTTGGCGACGGCATCGGCGAACGCCTCCGCCATCACGCGCATCGAGTCGACCGTGGGAAAGGTGTCCTCCCGCGTCGGCTCGCCGATCAGGCCCACCCGCAAAGTAGCCTCGTCGCGGGCTTCGGCGGAGCCGTTGGTGCCGAAAACGTGCACCCGCCAGAACGACGCGCTGGCGCGGACGGTGGCCATCAGGCCGGTGGCGCCGGAGGCGAACTGCGCAAGCACCGCGACGGCGTCGCGCGGGTCGGGCGACGGCTTCGGCGCGAACGCCTTGGCGTCGATCTGGCGGATCGGCCCGGCAAGCGACACCAGCGCGTCGAGCACGTGCAGACCGCACCCGGTCATGCCGAGGCCGGGCGATTCCTCGGGGTCGTCGCGCCAGCCGCCGGCGGCCACGCGGGTCGAGTACTCGTTGGAGAAGTGCCCCTCCACATGGAGGATGTCGCCGAGCGTGCCGGCATCGACCACGCGCCGCAACTCGCGCATCGACGCAAAGCAGCGCCGGTTGTAGCCGCTCGCCAGCGGCACGCCGGCCGCGCCGCAGGCTTCCACGGCGCGCACCGCCTCGGCGCGGGTGAGCGCGAGCGGTTTTTCGCACCACACCGCCTTGCCCGCCCGGGCGGAAGCGACGACCTCGTCGACGTGGCGCGAATGGGGCGTCGCGAGCACCACGGCATCGATCGCCGGATCGGCGAGCACCGCGTCGAGATCGCGGGTCACGGCGAGGCCGTGCTGCGCGGCAAACGCGGCGGCGAGCGCCGGGTCGCGCGTCACCGCGCGGGTGTAGCGGATGCGTTGGCTACCGGCGACCGCGGTGACGTGGTTGCGTCCCCAGCGTCCCAGCCCGACGATTGCGGCATTGATCACGAATGCGACCTCATTTGGATTGTGGAAACGTTTTCACCCCGATGCGGCGCGGTTGGGAGCCGAGTCCGCGAGCCTCTCCTCATCCGCAAGCGGGGAACGAAGGCCGCGGCATGCCGATGATCTGCATAGCATGCCGATCTCGCGACAGCCGACAGGCTCCCTCCACCACTTGCGGGTGTTCAGACCGTGGACTTGCTGGACGGGTGTTCGGAGACATCGTGGACACTTTCGGGGCCGCGGGGGAGAGTTGGCATGCAGGCGCTTCCTGCCGGTGCAGCGTCCCCTCCTCGCGCCACATGGCACCGAAGCCACCCCTATGCAAACATGATGACGCCTTCGAACACCCCATGACGAAGCAAGGGATTGCAGGCGCAGACGTTCCGTCTCAAGCAGGGGCCTCTCGCAAGGTCACGCAGCAGGCAGGAACGGGGAAAGCGGCATGAGCGATCCGGTCGGCATCATCGGTCTCGGTCTGATGGGAAGCGTCCTCGCCGGCCGGCTCATCGGCGCGGGCTTCCCGGTCGTCGGCTTCGATGTCGAGGCGGCCAAGAACGAGGCGCTCGTCGCGCAAGGCGGCCGCGCCACGACGTCGATCGAGGAGGTCGCGCGCAGCGCCGGTCCGATCGTCCTCGCCCTGTTCGACACCGACCAGGTGGAGACGGTGGTGGAGGGCCCGATCGTTTCCGCGCTCGGCGAACGTTCCGGGAAAATCGTGATGTGCACGTCGACCTGCGATCCCGACCGCATCGCCGCGCTGGCCGAACGGGTCGCCGCGCGCGGCCTGCGTTTGCTGGAGACGCCGGTGTCGGGCACCAGCGAGCAGGTACGGCGCGGCGACGGCGTCGGGCTGATCGGCGGGGACCCCGCCGTGGCCAACGAGGTCGTCGGCGTGCTCGATGCGCTGTTCCCGCTGCGGTTCCATGTCGGCGGCGCCGGCGACGGCGGCCGCGCCAAGCTCGCGGTCAATCTCATTCTCGGCCTCAACCGCGCCGCGCTCGCCGAAGGCCTGGTGTTCGCCACCCGCCTCGGCCTCGACCCGCAGACCTTCCTCGAGATCGCTAAGGGTTCGGCCGCCTATTCCCAGGTGATGGACACCAAGGGCCGCAAAATGGCCGCCTCGGATTTCACCCCGGAAGGGCGCGCCCGCCAAACGCTCAAGGATGTGTACCTCATGCTGGACCAGGCCGCGCGTCATGGCCAGGAGCTGCCGCTGCTCGAGATACATCGCGACCTGCTCGCGGCCTGCGTGGCGGCCGGCGAAGGCGATCTCGACAACAGCGTCGTCATCAACGAGATCCGCCGGCGGGCGAAATGACCAGCGCGCGCGGCTTCAAGGGTTGCGGCTCTGGGGGGTTGCGGCTCTGGGGGGCTCTGAGGCTTGCGACCCCGGGAGCTTGCGACTCTAAGGCTTGGGTGACGGCGCCGCCGGCGTCGCGGCGGGTGGGGTGTCGGTGAGATCGGAGTCGCTGATGACCATGCCGGACATCGGCTCGACCCAGGTGAGGTGACTGACCACCTTCTTCACACCGGGAATGTTTTCAGCACAGACCCGGATCGCCTGGCCCTGCGATCCCTCCAGGATCGTGCCCCACAACTCGACCACGCCGTCCTTGACCGAGGCATCGATCAGCGCCGCCGGCGCCCACACCTGCCGCTGGAATTCGGCGAGCAGCTGCTGGCGGATCGCCGCGTCGGTCTCGGCCGGCACCGGCGCGGCACGGCTGATGGCGGCGAGCGCCCGCATCAGGTTGGCGCGGCTGACGATGCCCACGACCTGCGTCCCGCGGACCACCGGCAAGCGTTTGACACGGCGGTGCTCCATGACGTGGACGACCTCTTCGAGCGGCGTGTCCTCCTTGATGGTGATGGGATCGCGGGTCATCACCTCGCCGACCTTGCGTGCATGGGTCTCCACATATTCCTCGGCGAGCCGGCCCGGCCCGACCAGGAATTCGAGCCAGCGCGGCCGCTTGCGCATGGTCCCGGTTTCGGCGCGGCGCAGGAAGTCGCCTTCGGTCACCATGCCCACCATCGTGCCCGACGCATCGATGACCGGCAGGCCGCTGATGTGGTTGCGCGTCATCAACTCGATCGCGTCCAGCACGCTGGATTCGGGCGAGATGGAAATGACGCGACCGGTCATGATGTCACCGGCTTTCATGGGGCTCTCCTGTGGGCGTCGAAGAAATTTCGGGCGCATTGCGCGGCGGCGCGCGGCGAAACCCTGACCTTCCTGATTGCGACCGCCGGGTCAAGCCCGGCCACGCAGGGCAGGCATGGCTCAGACGCCTTCCAGCAGGACGTCGAGATCGAGCGACGAGCGCTTTCCGAGGTCGCCGGCATGGGCGGTCAGGAACGCGTCCGCGGCCAGGCGTCCCTGGTCGCGCAGCATGGTCAAAAACTCCCATTCGGCATTGAGCTTCGAGGAATAGCCGAGGCCGGCCATCACCGCATTGGCCACGCGGTGAATCCGCATGCCCGCCCACTTGGCCCCTTCGGTGTCGCCGGGCTGCCCGACCTGCCGCAGCAGCGCGATCATCCGGAGCTCCTTGAGCAGCACGGCATTGAACGAGACCTCGTTGAGACGGTCGAGGATATCGCGCGCCGAGCGCGGCACCCCCTTCCTCTCGACCGGATTGATCGGCACGAGGATGGTGTCGCTCGCGCTGCACTCGCGGACCAGCGGCGTCATCGTCGGATTGCCGGAGTAGCCGCCGTCCCAGTAATGCTCGCCGTCGATCTCCACCGCCTTGAACATGGTCGGAAGGCAGGCCGAGGCGAGCAGCACGTCGGGGGTGAGCTCGCCGTTGCGGAAAACCCGGCCGCGGCCGGTGCTCACATTGGTCGCGGTGACGAACAGCTTGATCGGGCTGCGCGGCAGGCGGGCGAAGTCGATGGTCTTGGCGAGCACGTCGCTCAGCGGATTGGTGCCGAGCGGATTGAGGTCGTACGGCGAGAACAGTCTCGACATGATGTCCATGGTGATGAACATCGGCGACTGGTCGAGCGTCCACCGGCCGAGCAGCACGTCGAGCGGCCCGCGCTGGAACGGACTGAAGCGCGCCGCCTGCGAAACGCTCTCCCAGAACGCGGCGAGCGACCGGCGGGCGCCCGCGGCGCCGCCGTCGGTATAGCCGTCAGCGAGCACCGCGGCATTCATGGCGCCGGCCGAGGTGCCGGAAATGCCGTCGATGCGCAGTTGCGGCTCTTCCAGCAGCCGGTCGAGGACGCCCCAGGTGAAGGCGCCATGGGAGCCGCCACCCTGAAGGGCGAGGTCGACGGAGACGGACTCGGTGATTTTTTGCGTGGCGGGCGCCGAGGTTGGCATCGGTCTTCTCCGGACGGTTGTGGCGCGCTTCCTCGGGCGGGTTTTTCTGTTGCACACGGTCTATCACATGCCGGTGCGCCATGCGGGCGCCGTTTTGGAGGGCTGCGCCGCACCGAGCCTGCCCGGCTTGTTCGCGGCACGCCGCGCTGCTTCGATTTCGCCTTCTTTGCGCATAAGGTTCGCGAACTAGGGATCGGATCGCTTCATGAGCGCGCGCAGCCTGTTGGGTCGTATCGGGATCGCCGACGGCATGGCCGTGCCGGCCGCCACGCGATGTGCGGCCTTCGCAGCGCTGTGGATGGCCCTCGCCGGTGCCGATCCCGCCGACCTGCCGGGCGGTCTGGTGGCCGTCGTGGCCGCAACCCTGGCGAGCCTGCGCCTCGCGCCGCCCGGTCCGTTGCGGCTTTCGCCCCCTGCCCTCGCGCACCTCACGCTGCGCGTGCTCTCGCAAGCAATCGTCGCGGGGATGGATGTCGCATGGCGCGCGCTCGATCCGCGATTGCCGTTGCGGCCGGGGTTCATCGTGTTTTCACCGTACCTTCGGAAGGGAATGGCGTTGAACACGTTTTGCACGCTGACGAGCCTCGCCCCGGGGACGCTTCCCGCCGGGCCGGACCGGGATGGCGCGCTCGTCATCCATTGCCTGGACACCGGCCAGCCGGTCGCCGCTCATCTGGCCGCCGACGAGCAGCTGTTGGCGCGGGCCCTGGGATGTGCCGCCGATGTCTGATTTTCTCGCCCTCTCCGCCATCTTCGTGCTGGCGATGGTGGCGCTCGGTCTGGTCCGCGTGCTGCGCGGTCCGGCGAATGCAGATCGCATGATGTCGGCGCAGCTTCTCGGCACCGGCGGCATCGCGGCGCTGCTGCTGGTTGCGGCGGCGATGGGGACGTCCGCGCTCACCGATGTCGCGCTCGTGATCGCGCTGCTTGCCGCATTCGCCTCGGTCGTCTTCGTCGTCGGCGGCGCGTATTCCGACGCCGAGGCGCCAAACGCAGCCGAGCCGGGAAGCACGGAAAGGCAATGAGCCGTCTTGCCGACCTCATCACCGTCGTTTCGGTCGCCGCCGGCGCCTTCTTCTTCATGGCGGGGACCACAGGACTGCTGCGCTTTCCCGATACGCTGACGCGCCTGCATGCGCTCACCAAGGCCGACAATCTGGGCCTCGGCCTCATCGTACTCGGCCTCCTGCCGCGAGCCGGCGGGCTTCTCGGCGCGTTCAAGCTGGTGATCGTCTGGCTGCTGGTGCAGCTCTCCGCCGCGACCGTGTCCCAGCTCATCGCCCGCGAGGCGCGACGCGGAACCCCGTCATGACGGCGGTCGGTTTCGCACTCGATTGCGCGCTGGCCGTCCTGGTGGTGGCGCTGGCAGGCTGGATCGTCTTGAAACGCGCCTCGTTCGCCGCGGCGGCGGGCTTCGTCGGGCTCGGCATTCTGCTGACCCTCGTCTGGGTCCGCCTCGGTGCCATCGACGTCGCGATGACGGAGGCTGCGGTCGGCAGCCTCGCCGGCGCGCTGCTGCTCGGCGCGGCGGCGCGCCTGCGCGGCGAGACCGCGGCGGCGCAAGCTCCTGGCAGGGGGTCCAGGACCGCGGCGATGGTGTTGTCGGCAGCCGTCGCCGTTGCGCTCGCCGCGGCTGTCCTGTCGCTGCCCGAGGCCGCCCCGACGCTGGCGCCGGCGGCCGCGGAAAATGCCGCGGCGACCGGGCTTGCCAACCCCGTTACCAATGTCCTGATCGCGTTTCGCGCCATGGACACTTTGCTGGAGAAGGTCGTGCTCCTTCTCGCCTTGGTCGGCGTGTGGTCGCTGGCTCCGGATCGCTTGTGGGGCGGCCGGCCGTCGGTGCTCCGTCCCGCCGATCCCGGCGCGGCGCTGGAATTCCTCGCGCGGCTGCTGCCTCCGATCGGAATCGTGGTCGGCATCTATATCCTGTGGGAAGGCGCCGACCACCCCGGCGGCGCGTTCCAGGGCGGCACGATCCTCGCTGCGATGGGCCTGGTGGTCATGATGGCCGGGCTCGCGGCCCCGCCGCCGGTCAGCCGCCGCGCGTTGCGGCTGGTGCTGATCGCGGGACCGGCGGTGTTCCTCGCAGTCGGCCTCGGCGGTCTTTTTCTCGGCAGCGGATTCCTCACCTATCCGGCGGCATTTGCGAAGCCGCTGATCCTCGTCATCGAGTTCGCGATGACACTGACGATCGCGGCGACGCTCGCTCTCTTGCTGGCCGGTCCGCCGGCGCAGGAGGGCTCGCAGTGAACGCGGCGACGGTCTTCGGGCTGTGCGGCGCGGCCGCGGCGGGCCTCGGCCTGTTCGGGGTGATCGCCGATCCGCGGCCGCTGCGGAAAATCCTGGCGTTCAACCTGCTCGGCGCCGGCGTGTTTCTGTTCTTCGGCGTCGTCGCCCGCCGCGGCGCGGTGGCGGGGATCGGCAGCGACCCCGTTCCGCAGGCGCTCGTCATCACGGGAATGGTCGTCGCCTTCGCCGCCACGGCCCTGGCGGTAGGGTTGCTGCTGCGGTTCATCGAGGCCGCCGGCGCCGCGACCCTCGATCCCGGGCCGGAGAGCGCACACTCCGAGCCGAACGACCGATGACGCCGCCCCCAAACGTCTTGCGGAAACGGCGCGCATGGGCGGCGTGATGCTGGTGCTCGCCATCGTGGTGCCGGTTTGCGGCGCCCTCGCCGCCTTCGCCGCCGGCGGCCGCTGGACCGAACGCATCGCGTTCGTTTGCCTCGCGATCGGCCTCGCCATCGCCATCGGCATTGCGGTTGCCGTGACCCGGTCAAGCGGTCCGCTGCTTTACCGGCTCGGCGGCTGGGCACCCCCGCTCGGCGTGGCGCTGCGCGCCGACGGACTTTCCGCGGCGATGATGGCCGTCACCGCGGTGGTCATCGGTGCGGTCGGCCTTTACGCGCGCGCGGAATTCGCGCCAGGGTCGGTCGAGGCGCGGGCGCCCCTCGCGTTTTGGATCCTGCTGCTGTCGGTGTGGGCCGCGCTCAACACCGTGTTCCTCGGCGGCGATCTCTTCACGCTCTACGTCGCCCTGGAACTCCTGACCTTCGCGGCGGTGCCGCTGGTTTCCCTCGACGGCCGGGCGGACACGCTGCAGGCCGCACTGCGCTACCTGTTGTTCGCCCTGCTCGGCTCGGTGCTTTATCTCGTCGGCACGGCGCTGCTCTACGGCACCTGCGGAACGCTCGACATCGTCCTGTTGTCCACGTGCGTACGCCCGGAGACCGCGACGATCGTCGCGGTCGCGCTGATGACGGCCGGGCTGTTCGCCAAGACCGCCCTGTTCCCGCTGCATCTCTGGCTGCCGCCGGCCCACGCCGGTGCGCCGTCCGCGGCGAGCGCGGTGCTGTCGGCGCTGGTGGTGAAGGGGTCGTTCTTCATCACGGTCCGGCTGTGGTTCGATGCGGTGCCGGCGCTTCCCGGATACCTCGCCGCCCAATTGCCCGCCCTGCTCGGCGGCGCGGCGATCCTGTTCGGCAGCATCGTCGCGCTGCGGCAGCGCCGATTGAAGCTTCTGATCGCCTATTCGACGCTCGCCCAGATCGGCTATCTCTTCCTGATGTTTCCGCTCGCCTTCGATCCGGCCGACGGAGCGCTGCACCGCGGCGCTGCACTCGCCGGCGGCATGATCCAGGCGGCTTCCCATGCAATGGCGAAGGCCGCCATGTTCCTGGTCGCCGGACTGGCCTACGAGGCGCTTGGCCACGACAGGATCTCCGGTTTCGCCGGGATGGGCCGCGCGCTGCCGCTGAGCGTGCTCGCTTTCGCGCTCGCCGGAGCGGCGCTGATCGGCGTGCCGCCGAGCGGCGCCTATCTCGCCAAGACTTCTCCTCCTGCAGGCATCGGCCGAAACCGCGCAATGGTGGTGGGCCGTCGTCATCCAGGCCGGCGGGGTGCTGACCAGCAGCTACGTCCTGCTGGTGCTCGTCCACTCCGTTGCACCCGCCGCCGCCCCCGTCACGCTTCGCGCCGCGGTGCCACGAAGCCGCGAGGCGCCGGCGTTGGCGCTCGCGCTCGGCTCGTTGCTGCTCGGACTGTTTCCATGGCAGCGATACCTGGATGTCACGACCGCGGGCGATTCCGCCACAACCAGCGCGAGCATGCCGACGCTGGGGGCCTTCGCCGCCGCGCTGTGGCCGATCTGCTTGGGCGGCGCGCTGATGCTGCTGATCGGGCGTCACGCGTTTCGTTTGGCCGACCGGCCGGGCCGCGCCGCGCTCGCGCACGCCCGACGCATGGCCTTTCCGTTCATCGGTGCCGTCATGGATGTCGACGCCGCCCTGCGGCAATGGACCTGGGCCGGCGTCGCACTGCTGCTGGTGGCCATCGTGCTCGGGGGTGCGATGGGGGCCGGACGTTGACCGCCGCGAATACCGGCCTACGATCGAATCCATGTTCACCATGAACGGCGTGCAGGATCGCCACGGCAGACCGAAAGTCGAATGCCTCATGGAGAAGCCAATGGACGTGCGGGCGACAGGGCTTCATGACAGCGGGGGCGCAAGCGCGGGCGCCCGCAGGCCGCCCTGCCTTGCACGCACGGCGATCGCCCTGCTGTTTGCAGCCTGCCAGCTCGCCGCCTGTCAGCGCGAAACCGAATCGGCGCCCCCCGAAGTGCGGCCGGTTAGAACCGTGATCGTCACCAAGCGCGACGTCGGCGAGACCGTCACCTATACCGGGCGCATCGAGGCCGAGCTCGAAACCCGCCTGTCGTTTCGGATCGGCGGGCGGATGGTCGCGCGCACCGTGAATGTCGGCGACCGCGTCGATCCCGGCCAGATCGTGGCGAGGCTCGAACCGCAAAACGAGCTCAACGCGCTGCGCTCCGCGCAGGCCGCCGTCACCGCCGCGCAGGCGCAGTTCACCGAGGCGCAAAACAATTACGACCGGCAGAAATTCCTGCTGGCGAGAGACGTCGCTTCGCGCGTGCAGTACGAGCGTGCCGAGCAGACCCGCGACACCGCCCAGGCCCAGCTCAATTCCGCCCAGGCGCAACTCAAGACCGCGCAGGACGGGGTGAGCGACACCGAGTTGAAGGCGGACGCCGGCGGCATCGTGATCGGCACCGCCGCCGAACCCGGCGAGGTCGTGCAGGCCGGCCAATTGATCGTGCGGGTTGCACCGAAGGGCGGGCGGGATGCCGTGTTCGACGTGCCGGGCCAGATACTGCGCGCGGCGCCCAGCGATGCCCTCGTCAAGGTCAGCCTCACGGAAGATTCCAAGGTGTCCACCATCGGCCGGGTCCGGGAGGTCGCCCCGCAGGCGGATCCCGTCACCCGAACATTCGAGGTGAAGGTCGGCCTGACCGACCCGCCCGAGGCGATGCGGCTCGGAGCGACCGTCATCGGCCAACTGCAGCTCGACACCGCGCCGACCATCGAGATCCCCGCCGCCGCGCTCACCGAGTCCGGCCGGCGGCCCGCGGTGTGGGTGGTCGACCCCAAGCTCCTGACCGTGTCGCTGCGCAACGTCGAGGTGCTGCGCCAAAATCCGGCGACGGTGGCGATCGCCGGGGGATTGGACACCGGAGAGATCGTGGTCACCGCCGGCGCTCAGGCGCTGCATCCCGGACAGAAGATCCGGCTGCTCGGAGCGGCCCGCTGATGCAGTTCAACCTCTCCGAATGGGCGCTGCGGCACCGCTCGTTCGTGGTGTACCTGATGCTCGTCGCGATGATCGCCGGCGGGATGTCCTATATCCGTCTCGGCCGCAACGAAGACCCCGCCTTCACCTTCCGCACCATGATCGTGCAAGCCGCATGGCCCGGCGCGACGCTCGACGACACCCTCAACCAAGTGACCGACCGGATCGAGCAAACCCTCAAGGAGACGCCGAACCTCGACTTCCTGCGCAGCTTCACCCGCGCCGGCGCCGCCACCATCTTCGTCACCTTGAAAGGCAGCACGCCCGCCGGCGAGGTGCCGGACATCTGGTACCACGTGCGCAAGAGCGTCGGCGACATGCGCCGCACCTTGCCGAGCGGCGTCGTCGGACCGGGTTTCAACGACGAGTTCGGCGACACCTTCGGAATCATCTACGGCTTTACCGCCGACGGTTTCACGCACCGCGAACTGCGCGACGACGTCGAGGCTATCCGCAAGCGGCTGCTGCGCGTCCCCGACGTGTCGAAGATCGAGATCCTCGGCGCCCAGGACGAGCAGATCATCATCGAATTCTCCACCGAGAAGCTCGCCGGCCTCGGGATCGACCGCGGCGCACTCATCGCCGCGCTGCAGGCGCAGAACGCGGTCAGTCCGGCCGGCACGCTGGAGACCGGCGACGAGCGGATCCTGCTGCGCGTCTCCGGCGCGTTCCAGTCGGAGCTCGACATCCTCGGGATCAACATCGCCTCGAACGGCCGGCTTCTCCGGCTCGGCGACATCGCCGACGTGCGACGCATTTTCGTCGACCCGCCGCAGCCGATATTCCGCGTCAACGGCCGACCGGCCATCGGGCTCGCAATCGCCATGCGGGAGGGCGGCGACATCCTCGCCCTCGGCCGGAACGTTCAGCGCACCATGGACGAGATCACCGCGGATCTCCCGATCGGCATCGAGCCGACGCTGGTGGCGGACCAATCCGGGGTGGTCCAGAGCGCGATCGGCGAGTTCATGGAATCGCTGTGGCAGGCGATCGCGATCATCATGGCCGTCAGCATCGTCAGCCTCGGCGTCCGGGCCGGCGCCATCGTCGCGCTTTCGATCCCGCTGACGCTCGCCGTCGTGTTCCCGGTAATGCAGCTCGTCAGCATCGACCTGCAACGCATCTCGCTGGGCGCCCTCATCATCGCGCTGACGCTGCTCGTCGACGACGCCATGAGCACCATCGACGCCATGACCATGCGGCTCGCGGCCGGCGACGAAAAGGAGCAGGCGGCGACCTTCGCCTACAAGACGCTGGCCTTCCCCATGCTCACCGGCTCCTTCGTCACGATGGCGGGCTTCGTGCCGATCGGATTCGCCGAGAGCGCGGCCGGCGAATACACGTTTTCGATCTTCGCCGTCGTCAGCATCGCGGTGCTGGCGTCGTGGCTGGTCGCGGTGATCTTCATTCCGCTGCTCGGCGTGGTGTTGCTGGCGAAGCCTGAACCCGGGCCGCCGCCGCCGCCCGGTTTCGTCGCCCGCACCTTCCGCGGCCTCCTCGTCGCCGCGATGCGGATGCGCTGGATCACCATCGCGGTGACGCTCGCCTGCTTCGTCGTTTCGCTCCTGGCGATCCCCTCGGTGCCGCGGCAGTTCTTTCCGTCGAGCGACCGGCCCGAACTGCTCATCGACCTGCGGCTGCCGCAGGGGGCCTCGATCTACGCCAGCAGCGATGCGTCGGCACGGCTCGACGCGCTCCTCAAGGGTGATCCGGACGTGGTGCGCTGGAGCACCAATGTCGGGCGCGGCGCGATCCGGTTCTACCTCCCGCTCAGCGTCGAATTGCCCAACGATTTTTTCAGCCAGCTGGTGGTGATCGCGAAGGACATCAAGGCCCGCGAGCGCCTGCGCGTAAAGCTCGAGCGCGCGCTCGAGAACGACTTTCCCGGCGCAGTGACGCGGATCGTCCCGCTCGAGCTCGGCCCACCGGTCGGCTGGCCGGTGCAGTATCGCGTCAGCGGGCCCGACATCGACGAGGTGCGCGATATCGCCTTCCGCCTGGCCCAGGTGGTCGCCGGCGACAGCCGCGCCCGGCGGATCAATTTCGACTGGATCGAACCGGCGCGGCAGGTGCGGGTCCGCATCGATCAGGACCAGGCGCGGCTGCTCGGCCTGAGCTCGGAATCGATCGCCGCCGTGCTCAACAAGGTGATGACCGGGGTGCCGATCACCCAGGTCCGGGACGGCATCTATCTCGTCGACGTCGTCATGCGCGCGACCGACGAGCAGCGGCTGTCGCTCTCGACGCTGCGCAACCTGCAATTTCCGCTCGCCAATGGCCGCACCGTGCCGCTCGGCCAGTTCGCGACGCTCGACTTCGCGCAGGAGTTTCCGCTGGTGTGGCGCCGCGACGGCGTTCCGACCCTGACCATCCAGGCAGACGTGACCCAGGGTGCATCGCCCGAGGCGGTGGTCGCCAACCTCGCGCCCGAGATCGCGAAACTCGCGGCGACGCTGCCGAAAGCCTATCACATCGCGGTGGGGGGCACCGTCGAGGAGAGCGCACAGTCGCAGGCCTCGGTCTATGCGGTGATCCCGCTGATGCTGTTCATCACCATCACCTTCCTGATGATGCAGCTGCAGAGTTTCAGCCGGCTGTTCCTGGTGCTGAGCGTCGTGCCGATGGGCCTGATCGGGGTTGTCGCCGCGCTCCTCCTCTTCAACCGGCCGCTCGGATTCGTCGCCATCCTCGGCATCCTGGCGCTGCTCGGCATGATCGCGCGCAATGCCGTGATCCTGATCGACCAGATCGAGGCGGAACGGGCCGACGGCAAGGCGATCTGGGACGCGGTGGTCGAGGCCGCGATGTCGCGCTTCCGTCCGATCATGCTGACGGCGATTTCGACGGTGCTCGGCATGATCCCCATCGCTCCCACCATCTTCTGGGGACCGATGGCCTTCGCGATCATGGGAGGGCTGCTGGTCGCGACGGTCCTGACGCTGATCTTCCTCCCCGCCCTCTACATCACCTGGTTTAGCGTGCAGGAGCCGGCGCCCGCCGCGCTGCGCGACGCGCCCGCTTGAGGATCCAACCCGATGAATGTCCCCGCCCAAGGCGCCGCGCCGGCACGCGGCGATGGGATGCGCGTCTCCGCCGGCCTCTTCGCCGCCGTCGCCGTCGTCACCGCGCTCTATTTCTCGGGCACCGTGTTCGGTCCGCTGGCGTTCGCTCTCCTGATCATCGCCATGGTCTGGCCGATCCAAAAGCGGCTGCAGGCGCGGCTGCCCAAGCTCGTCGCGCTCGCCCTCTCCATGGCCGCGACCATCGTGATCCTGGCCGCGTTCGTTTCGCTCATCGCCTGGGGCCTCGGCCGGGTGGGCCGCTTCATCCTCGCCGACGCGCCCCGGTTCCAATTCCTGTACGGACAGGTGGCGGATTGGCTCGCGGGCCACGGCATCGTGGTAGCCGGCCTGTGGGCGGAGCATTTCAACGTCGGCTGGGTGGTCCGGCTGTTCCAGCAGGTGACCGTCAGGCTCAACGGCATGCTCAGCTTCTCGCTCGTCATGCTGATCTACGTGATGCTCGGCCTCCTCGAGGTCGACGACATCGCCCGCAAGCTGCGCGCTCCCGGCGCCGGCGAATTTGGCCGGGTCCTGCTCGCCGGGGGCAGCCGCACCGGCCGGAAGTTTCGCCGCTACATGGTGGTGCGCACGCTCATGAGCATCATGACGGGGGTGCTGGTGTGGGTGTTCGCGCTCGCCGTAGGGCTTCCGCTCGCCGCCGAATGGGGCGTGATCGCCTTCGCGCTCAATTATATTCCGTTCATCGGCCCGTTCGTCGCGACGATGTTCCCGACGCTGTTCGCCATTGCGCAATTCGAGTCCTGGCAGATCGCCGTGCTGGTGTTCGCCTGCCTCAATCTCATCCAGTTCCTGGTCGGCAGCTACCTCGAGCCCCGGATCGCCGGCAGCGCGCTCTCGATCTCCCCGTTCCTGGTGCTGTTCGCGGTGTTCTTCTGGACTTTCATGTGGGGGATCGCCGGCGCGTTCATCGGCGTGCCGATCGTGATCGCCGCGCTGACCCTGTGCGCCGAGCACCCGTCCAGCCGTTGGATCGCGGACCTTCTCGGCGGCTCCGGCGGCGAACCGCAGCCAGAACCTTCGGACCGGGGATGATCACGCGTCGGGGTCGGCCTGGATCACGGCGGAATCGTCGAGCACGCGCCGTCCCGGCAGCGGGATACGTTCCGGTTCGAGCAGCTTGAGCTTGCCGTCGGGCCCGATCGCCAGATTGTGGATATAGAAGTAGGTGTCCTGCTCGTCGGTCGCCTCCATCACCGGCGACGGTGCGGACAGGATGAGCAGTCCCCCGCACTCGCCGATCCAGTCGATATGCCGGTGGCCGTGCATCACCACCACCTGGTCGGCGAAACGCTGGAGGTGGCGCACGAACCAGCTGCCGTTGACGAGCGCGGTGCCGATGCGCACCGAGAGCGCCTTGGCGGGCTTCGGATATTCCACGACGTGATGGTGCAGCGCGATGATCCAGCACGCCTTCGGAAACTGGGCGACCGCCCCGTCGATGCCCCTCGCCTGCTCGTAGGACATCATCCCGAGCGCGTTGGTAAAGGAGAAATGGGTGTCGGCATTGGAGTTGAGCACGATCAGGCCGAGCCCGTCCTCGGCGTCGGGAGGCAGCACCATCGGAAACACCGCCGCCCACAGGTTGGCGAGCTCGACCGACAGGCGGAGCGATCCACGGTCGGCAAAGGTCTCGATGCTGGCCCGATGAGGTTCCAGCGTTTCCGCCAACGTGGCGCCGAGCCGGCCCGCGGCGGGGTCGATCACGCGCAGGCGCGGGCCGTGCAGCGCCGCCAGCGCCGAGAGCGACCGCAGCTGGCGCAGCCGCTTGGTCGGACTCGTCGGCAGGTCGAGGCGCGCCGGATTGGCGCGGTCCACCACGTTGACGTCGTGGTTGCCCGGCAACCCGATCATCAGGCCTGCGAGCTTCGGATAGAGCGCCAGGGCGTCGAACAGCTCCGCCCATTCGGCCGACACACCGGCGTCGGTCAGATCGCCCGAGATCAGGATCGCGTCGAGCGGCTCCGTCGCATGAATATCGTCGAGGCGCGCCAGGACCTGCCGCAGGCGGTCGTTGCCGCGCGGCCCGGACCGCCCACACTCCAGTCGAAAGCCATAGCGCTCCCCGACGGTGTGAAGGTCGGAGAGATGGGCGACCCGCCAGGTCCTCGAGCCGCGGGGGGCGGTGTCGAACGAACGCAGGTCGCGCGGCTGGGCCATGGTCGCATCGGCGACGCCCCACACCAGCGCGGCGCCGCCGAAATACGCCGCGATGATCGCGACGGCGTTCGCGAGCGCCACGACGACGAGCAGCCGCGCGGACGCGAAATCGGCGAGGCTGCCGGTCCAGCGCGTCGCCGGCCAGACCAGCGCCACGAGACCGAACGACACCGCGCTGATGGCAAGCCCGGTCACCGCGGCACTGCCGGCGCGGATGGACGCCCGCCCCGCCGCGCTCATCCGGTCCGGCAGCATTTCCTCGATCAGCTGCCTGACCCCCTCCCGGAGCACGCTGTAGACCGGCTGCAGGCCCAGCGCGTTCAGCGACCAGAAGCTGCTTTCGATGAGGCGCAGCAGCGGGCGCCCGCCGAACCAGGCGAGGCCGACGAGCGCGGCGAGGAAGAGAATCGGCGAGATGCCCGTCAGGATGGAGGAGATTTTCGCGGACGCCGCGGTGAACCACAGCGTCACCACGAGCGGAGCGAGGCCGAGAACGATGCCCGGCAGCCCGATCAGCAGGACCCACGCGATCACGAGCTTGGGCAGGCTGATTTCCGCCAGCAGGCTGCCGGCGAGAGCGAACAGCGACCGCCGCTTCGTGCTCGAGGCGTCATCCTCGATGTCGCCGTCGCGCGGGTCGATGATCGGCTTCATTTCAAGCGCCATGAGGTCGCAATCGGGTCGGCTGAACCAGGGGCGGGCTGCGCATGGCTCATGTGAGCAGGCCGCATGATATAGGGCAAGGCGCTCCCGGAACTCCAGCCGCGAATAGGCTCTCCTGCACGCCGCTGCGCAGGGCCTGCGATAGACAATCCGGCGGTGCCGTCATAAAACGTGCGGCGTGCCGCGATGAAGTTCGCTTTTTCTCGCACGAGAGGGCGCTGCCATGCGATGGCTCAATATCACCGTGGTCGCGTTGTTCGCGATCGCCACGGCCGTGTTCGCCCTCCAGAATCTCGAGATGGTCACGCTCTCGTTCCTGGGCTTCGCCGCGCGGGCGCCGCTGGCCCTCCTCGTCGTCATCATCTACGTGCTGGGCATGGCGACCGGCGGCAGCCTGTTCGCGCTGCTGCGCCGCTCGCTGGCACGCTCCCGCCTCAACGCGATGAACAAGTCCTAGCGCGACCGCGAGGTCGCGCCGGGCCTGCGCTCCCGGGGCTACCCGCCTGCCGCTACTTCGTCGGATCGAGGGACGCCACATAGGCGGAAACAGCGATGACGTCGTCCGCCGTGAGCTTGGCGACGACCGCCTTCATGAGGGCCGCCGAGGGGCCGCCGCGATCGCCGGTCTGGAAGTAGTAGATCTGGCGCGCGATGTTTCCCGGCGACCGGCCGGCGATGCTCGGGACGTCGCCGAGCCCCTTCAGCCCGGGACCATGGCAGATGGCGCAGGCGATGGTCTTGCCGTCGCCACCGGAAGCGACGAGCGCCTCCCCCGCCTTCAGGCTGCCGGGCGGCACGTAGGAGACGAAGCTCGCATGGGGGTCGCGCAATTCGACGCGCTCCGCCTCCTCGGGCACCTCGATGATGCGCCGACCGATCGGCTCAGTGCCTCCGGAGGGAAGCGGCAGCCGGCGCGTGCCCTTGAAATAGGTCTTCGGCACGGTGTCGCTCTCGACGACCCGGGTCCAGGGGATCAGCTTGAGACCGGCGAAATACGCAGTGGCGAGCTTGATCTCCTCCGGCGTCATCGCCTTGGAGAACCGCGTCATCGCCCCCGCGCCGGCGCCGCCCCGCGCGCCGCTCTTGAAGTCGTCGAGCTGCCGCTCCAGGTAGGCGGCGGTGGCTCCGGCGAGCCGGGAATTTTCCGGGTGGCCGTGGCCGTGGGGCAGATGGCAGCCGATGCACGCCCGCACCGTCGTGCCGTTGCCGTGGGCCACGATGTTCGGCATCGGCGGATGCTCGTCGGGGAACCAGTCCGGCGAATCCATCTGGGAATCGATCTGCGCGCGGGTGTAGGTGCGGGTCGAGCCCGGCGCCTGCAACGGCTTGCCGCTGTCGGGCTCGGCCGGCACCCGTTCCGCCTGGGCGGGAGGATAGGCCCAGTCGGGTGGCTCGGCGGCCAGGGCCGCCGCCGGCAGCGACACGAGCATCAACACCGGAATGAACTTCCGCATGGCGTTTCCTTTGGTCGTTGCGGGACATTCTCGCGGGCGGGATGTCCCTTTGCGCGCACGATCGTAGTGCGTGGACGGTCCGGATTGAATGGCCCGGGCGCGTCCGTCGTCAGCCTTTGAACCTCATTTTATCAAAATCGCACGTCCGGTCCGGCTGTCCGGTGCAATGGGGTGCGAGCCCGGAGCGCTTGGCCCGGCGGCGCCAAACAAAACCTCGACCTTCGGACGGGAAATGCGAATGAACCCATTGCCAAATCCATCCGATCGCGCATATTGGCGCCTCAATTAAAAAAAGCGTTCCGGGTGCGTCGAACACTCCGGACCATCCTCAGGCCCCCGGGCGATATCCGAATGAAATAGAGACGATAGCGCCTGCGCCAGGAACCTATGACAGCGCGGGGTGGGGGTGATCAATGGGAGGATATGTTGGCTAAGACCAAGGCGACCGCGACGGCGGCTTCGAAGCGTACCCAGCCTGCAGCAACAAAGGCGCCGGCCCGGCGCACCGTCCGGTTTCAAAGCTGCGACTGGTACGTAAAAGCCGCCCGCTCGGTCGGCATCAGCGACAACCGCAACCTCAAGCGCAGCGAAGAGAACTTCCAGGCCTGATCTTCGGGCGTTGTCCGGAGACCTCCGATCACGTCCGCTGTTTAGTCCTGCGCCCGCGCCGAGCCGCCGGGCGCGGGACTACTGCAGTGCTGAACCGGAAATGCCCTTGCAGGAGCGACCTCAGCTCCGATACCGCGCTGCGGCATGTTCTTGCCGGAACTTCGGCACCATCGCCGCCCGGGCGGCCGTGAAGGCATCCCACAGACCTGCGTCAGCCAGCGGCGGAATAGTAACAAGCTCGCGGCGATCGAACCCCACCAGGGCGGCATCGACGAGTTCGCCGACATCCATCATTCCCGGTATCGCCGCGACGTCCCGGCCCGACTTCGCCCAGATATCGGTGCGCGTCGCGCCCGGAAGGACCGCCTGGACGTAAACCCCGCGCGGGCCGAGCTCGGTCTGCAGCGACTGCGAGAAGACGAGGAGATAGGCCTTGGTGGCCGCGTAGATGCCCGGAAGCACCTCGGGCGCCAGCGCGAGCACCGAGGCGATGTTGACGATCGAGCCCCTGCCCGTGGCAAGGAATTGCGGGACGACCGCGCCGGCGAGGCGGGTCGGCGCCGTGACGTTCAGCCGGATGAGCTCATCTTGGGCGTCGAGGTCCGGGGAGTCGAACCCGCCCGGCGCGGCGGCCCCCGCATTGTTGACGAGCAGGCTGATGGACGCATCCTCGCGCAAACGCGCCTCGACGCGGTGCAAGTCCGTCGCAACGGTGAGATCGCTCGGCAGCACCTCGACGCCGACACCGGTCTCCCGGCGCAGGCGTTCGGCAAGCGCGCTCAGCCGGTCCTTGCTGCGAGCGACCACGATGAGGTCATAGCCCCGGCGGGCGAGACGGTCCGCATAAGTCGCGCCGATTCCGGAGGAGGCACCGGTCACGAGCGCGGTTCCGAGTGGATGTTGCATGGGAGATCTCCGGTCCTGCTTCATGAGCAGGCCTGTTTCACATGGGGCGATCGAAATCGGTGGCCACCACGGCTCGAAGCAGCGCGCGCAGCTCTCCCGCGCGCTTGGGCTCGAACGTTCGTTCAAAACAGGCCTGGGCTTCCGACCACGCCTTGGTCGCCACCTCGAAGCGCTTCCTGCCCATCTTGGTCAGGTGAAGCTCCTTGGCGCGACGGTCCGCGGCGGCCGGCTCGATGGTGATCAGGCCGTCGCGCTCCAGCGGCAGAATGTTCCGTCCGAGCGTGGTGCGGTCCATCGCCATGTCCTCGGCGAGCCGGTTGATGGTCAACGGCCCCCGTCGATTGAGCTTCGCCAGAATCGAGAACTGGGTCGTGCGCAATCCGCTCGAGGCCAGAAACCGGTCGTAAAGCTGGGTCACATGCCGCGCCGCCGAGCGGACGGCGAAGCAATTGCATTCCTGGGTTTCCTGTGCCGGCCCCTCCGACATTCTCGAACTCCTCGATCTTGACATACGTGTATATGCGCTCATATAGCTGCATATACGCTTAAGTCAACTGTGGCGGAGGCATCGATGTCAGCGGAACAAAGGCCGGGTTCGGGAGCCGAGCCGCCGCAACAGGGCGCCGCGGCTCCGCCGGCGAAGCCGCGGGACATCCGCACGCGGATGTTGCTCGAGGCGCCCATCACGCCGACGCTGCTGCGGCTCGCGGCGCCGAACGTGCTCGTCATGGTGGCGCAGGCGTCGGTGGGATTGATCGAGACCTATTTCGTCGGCAAGCTCGGGACCGCCGCGCTGGCCGGCGTGGCTCTGGTGTTTCCGGTCGTCATGCTGATGCAGATGATGTCGGCGGGCGCCATGGGCGGCGGCATCTCGTCGGCGATCGCGCGGGCGCTCGGCGCCGGGCGGCGCGACGACGCCAATGCGCTGACGCTGCACGCGCTCGCGATCGCCGGCATGTTCGGGCTCGCCTTCATGGTGATCGTGCTCGGCTTCGGACCGACGCTCTATGCGGTAATGGGCGGCAGCGGCGCTTCGCTGGCGGCGGCGCTCACTTACTCGAACGTGGTGTTCTCCGGCGCCCTGCTGGTATGGATCTTCAACTCCCTCGCCAACGTGATCCGCGGCACCGGCAACATGATCGTGCCCGCCGTCGTCACCTGCGCCGGCGTCGTGGTGCTGATCCCGCTGTCGCCGGCCCTCATTTTCGGCTGGGGGCCGTTTCCGCGGCTGGGCGTCGCCGGCGGCGCCGTCGCCGTGCTCGCCTTCTATGCGCTCGGAAGCCTCGCATTGGCGGCGTACCTGTGGTCGGGCCGCAGTGTGGTGCGCCTGTCGCTGCGGGGCGGCGGTTTTCGGCGGGCCCTGTTTTTCGACATCCTGCGCGTCGGCCTGGTGGCCGCGCTGATCACCGTGGGCACCAACCTGACGATCGGCATCGCGACCGCCCTGGTCGGACGGTTCGGTGCGGCCGCGATCGCGGGTTACGGCACCGGATCGCGCATCGAATATCTCCTCATTCCGCTGGTGTTCGGCCTCGGGGGCCCGCTCGTCGCCATGGTCGGGACCAGCATCGGCGCCGGCCGCCGCGACCGCGCCGTCCGCACGGCGTGGATCGGCGCCGCCATCGCGGCCGGCATGTGCGAAGTGATCGGGCTGTCGGCCGCGACCTTCCCGAAGGCATGGCTCTCGCTGTTCGGCAGCGATCCGGCGATGCTCGACGCCGGCACGCGTTATCTGCAGGCGGTTGGCCCGACCTACGGACTGTTCGGACTCGGCATGGCGCTCTACTTCGCCTCGCAGGGCGCCGGACGCCTGCTGTGGCCGCTGCTCGCCAATCTCACCAGGCTCGCCATCGCCGGCGGCGGCGGATGGCTGGCGCTGCAATGGAGCGGGAACCTGTCCCATGTGTTCTTCGCACAGGGCCTCGCGCTCATCGTGTTCGGCCTGATCATCGCGGCGGCCGTCGCGAGCGGCGCCTGGTTCACCGAGCCGGGTGGGTCGTGGTGGCCCCGCCGACGCGCCCAGAAATCCGCGGATCTCGTCATCGCGCCGTGAGGGGCAACATGAAAGTAGTGCGCCCCACCAGGGTCGTAGGCCCCCTGAAGGACGTCGCGTCATGCTTGCGCGCCGCATCTTGAGACGTCACCGCCGAGCCATCGCGACAGCGGCGGGGCTCCAAGAAAAGCGGCGCGGCCCAACAGAAACCAACGTCGAAAAAATCGGCACGGGGACACGACCCCAGCGCGTCCACGGCAAGGAGGACCGACATGAATATCGCGGGCTTGTTCGAACGTCGCAACCTGCTCAAGGCGGCAGCCGTTCTCGGCGGTCTCTCGACGCTGCGAACCGCTTACGCCGACGAGCGGAACAAAGCGCAGGACCAGGAAGGAAGCGCCGACACTACACCCGGCGATCGGTCCGGTGAGACGAGAATGGCGGACGTCCCGCTCGGTCCGACAGTGAAGGTCACCGTGGAGCGCCGCGGCGAGATCGTCCTCATCGGCATCAACCGCCCGTCGATCTACAACCGGGTCGATCCGGAAACCTACCTCGCGCTGGGACGCGCCTATTTCGACTACGACCGTGATCCCTCGCTGCGGGCGGCGGTGCTGTTCGGCCATGGGGAGAACTTCTCACGAGGCATCGACGTCGACGCCTACCAGGCGTTCCTCGCGACGGGCCGGCGCCTGCCGAACGAAGGAACGATCGACGTCCTCGCCAAGACGGGAGCCAAGCTCTCGAAGCCCCTGATTGCCGTGGTTCATGGCGACACCTGGAACATGGCCCATGAACTCTGCTTGACCGCCGACGTGCGGATCGCCGCCGCCGACACCCGCTTCGGGCAGGACGAGAACACCCACGGCCGGTTTCCCGGCGGCGGCGCCACGATTCGCTTCGTCCGCGAGGCGGGCTGGGGGAATGCCATGCGCTATATGCTGACGGGAGATCATTGGAGCGCGGCGGAAGCCTACCGCATGGGCGTCGTGCAGGAGATCGCGCCCACGCGCGAGACAGCTCTCGCGGCGGGCATCGCCATGGCGAAGAAGGTCGCGGCCTGTGGGCCGCTGGGCATCAAGACCACCCTCGTCTCGGCGCACCTCGCGATCGATTCGTCCGCGCCGGACGCGCTATCGAAACTCGGCGGCCAGTACGGCGCGCTCTACCGGACCGAGGATTTTAGCGAAGGCCGCCGCGCCGAGGCCGAGGGCCGGCCGCCGGTCTATCACGGACGGTGATGGGGGCGGCGCACGGCGTGCGGCCGCACGCTCTACTCGATCTTCACGTTGGCGGCGCGGATCAGGTCGCCCCAGCGCCTGGTGTCGGACTTGACGATCTCGGTCATCTGCGCGGGAGTGCCGCCGACCGCTTGCAGGTGGAGCGATTTGAGCTGCGCCTGCATCTCGGGCGCGGCGAGCACCTCGTTGATCGCGGCGTTGAGCTTGGCGACGATCGGGGCCGGGGTTTTCGGCGGCGCCGAGATCGCGTTCCAGGTGTTGGAGTTGAAGCCGGGGAGCCCCGCTTCCTGCATGGTGGGGATGTCCGGCAGTTCGGGCACCCGCTGCGGCGTCGTCACCGCGAGGATTCTCGCCCTCCCCGACCTTTGCATTTCCATCGAGGTCGCGAGCTCATTGAAAAGCACGTCGACGTGGCCTCCCATCAGATCGTTGATGGCGGGCGCGGTGCCGCGATACGGGACGTGAAGCAGCTTCGCGCCGGTTGCCTGCTCGAACATGACGCCGGTCAGATGGGACGTCGTGCCGTTGCCCTGCGAGCCGTAGCTGATCTTTCCCGGATTGGCCTTCGCATAGGCGACGAACTCCTGCACCGTCTTGGCCGGGAAATCCGAGCGCACCGTCAGCGTGTTCGGAATCCGGGTCATGACCGCGACCGGGGTGAACGTGGCGGGGTCCCACGAGGTGATCTTGTAGAGCATCCCGTTGGTGGTGAGCGGCGCAGGCTGGGAGGCGAGCAAGGTATAGCCGTCGGGATCGGCCGACCACACCGCCTCGGCGCCGATGTTGCCGGACTGGCCGCCCTTGTTCTCGATCACGATGGGCTGCCCGAGGCGGCGTTGCAGCTTCTCCGAAACGATGCGGGCGACGGTGTCGACGCCGCCGCCGGCGGGCAGGCACACGATGAGCTTGATCGGCCGGTTGGGATAATCCGCCGGTTGCGCGCGCGCCGGCGCCGGCACCGACAGCGTCGAGAACGTCAATCCGAACGCGAGCATCACTCCCACCCGACCGGCGGACCGGGATGCCGAGACGACAGGCCTCGAGACGACGCGGGACAACGCGCTTGCCCGCTGTCGGCGTGGCGGGCGTCCGCCGCGGCAGGGAGGGGGCAATCTCGACATGGCGGGTCCTTCTGGCTTCAACAGAAACGTCGGGCGTCGCAGCAACGCGCTTGCGGCAACCGCATTGCCGGCGACGATATCGGCAGCCGATGCTAGCGTGCAGTCCGCATGAAAGCAGCCCTCGGCGACGGAGCTCCGTCGGATCAAAGCGTCGCAGGCGGGAGCGGGGTCACTCCGGCCTGATGTTCGCCGACTTGATGACGTCGGCGTAGATCCCCGTCACCTTGCCCATGATCTCCTTCAAGCGCTCCGGAGGGCCGCCCCCGACTCGGAGCCCGACCGTGCGGCCCCGTGCCGCCGTGTCCGGATCGGCGAGCACCTGGTTGACCGCGGCGTTGATCCTGTCGATTACCGGCCGCGGCGTCGCAGCCGGTGCGAGGATGGCGTTGTAGGCGTAGATCACGACGTCCGGCAGCCCAACCTCGGCGGTGGTCGGCACGTCGGGCAGGTCGGGCGTGCGGGTCGACGACAGCACCGCGAGCGCGCGCAGTTTGCCGTCCTTCACCTGCGGCGCCAGCGGCACCAGGCTGTCGATGCCGGCCTGGACCTGGCCTCCGATGACGTCGGAGATGGCGGGCGGGCTGCCCTTGTAGGGCACCATGACCAGCTTGACGCCGGTGACGTCCTGGAGCTGCTCGAGCGCAATGCGGTAGTTGGTGCCGAGGCCGGGCACCGCGACCGAGATCTTTCCGGGCTGCGATTTCGCGAGCGCGATGAACTCGGGAAACGTCTTCGCCGGAACCTTGTCGTTGACGACGATGAGCCCGTAGCTTTCGCCGAGCCAGATCACCGGCGCCAGATCCTTGTCGAGATCATAGGGCAGGCTGGCGACCAGGTTCTGGTTGATGCTCAGCGCCGCATTGGTGAGCAGCAGCGTGTAGCCGTCCGGCGCCGACTGGGCGGTCGCCTGGGTGCCGATGATGGTGTTGCCGCCGGGCCGGTTGTCGATCACCACGGCCTGGCCGAGAATGCGCGACAGCTTGTCGCCGATGAGACGCGCGAAGACGTCGCTCAGCCCGCCGGGCGGATAGGGTACGATCAGCCGGACCGATTTCGTCGGCCAGCCCTGCGCTGATGCGCCCTGCGCACGCGCCTCGCCCGTAGCGAACGCCATCGCTGCTGCCGAGCAGCACACCGCCGCGCACCACGTCGCCGCGCACCTCATCATCGCCTTGCGCATGATTTCCCCCTCGCAAATTGTTCGTCGTTGCTTTGGGGCAGGCTAGCATGGCGACCCCACGACCGTAACGGTCCTGCCGCGCAATGCCGCATCGCTTGTGGGCGCGGGCAAAAACGGGCAGCATCGGGCCAATGAAAATCGACGGCCTCGCGTCGCCGCGTCCCTTTGTCCGACCGCCGCCGAGTCGTCCAGCCGATCGGGAGGAGCCAACATGAAATCGCTGTTCGCCATCGCCCTCGTCACGGCCGCAGTGGCCGCGCCGCAGCTTTGCGCCGCCGAAGAGCGCTTTGCGCCGCTTCGCCCCGACCAGCTCTCGCCGGAGCAGAAGGCGTGGGCCGACAGCATCGCCGTGCCGCCGCGCAACGCGAAGTTCACCAATCCGCCGTATCGGGTCTATATCCGCAGCCCGAAGCTCGCACCGCGGCTGCAGGCCCTGTCGGACTTCGTGCGCTGGGAATCCTCGCTGCCGGCGCGGATGAGCGAGTTTGCGATCCTCATCACGGCGCGCCAGTGGACCCAGCAATACGAGTGGGCGGCGCACTATCCGCTGGCCCTGAAAGGCGGGCTCGATCCGTCGGTGCCGGCGGATCTCGCGGTCGGCAAGCGGCCCGAAAAGATGAAGGATGACGAGGCCGCGCTCTACGATCTCGCCATGCAGATCTACCGCGACAAGAATGTCACCGACAAAGTCTACGATACGGCGGTCGAAAAGCTCGGGGAGAAGGGCGTCGTCGAAGCGATCGCCGCCATGGGCTACTACGATCTCGTTTCGATGACCCTGATCGCCGCCCGCGCGGTGCCGCGGGACACCGGCGCACCGATCCTGCAGCCGCTGCCGAAGTCGGCGGCCGACTGACAACAAACGAGGAGTGAGCGATGAAACGCCATACGCTGAAGGCCGCAGCGACCGGTTGCTGCTCGCCGGCGCCCTCATTTCCAGCACCCTGATCGCAGGAGTTCGGATCGCCGGCGCCCAGCAGCCGGAGATCCAGCGCAAGGTCCTGCTGCAGCAGGACCTGCCGGCTCCGGGCTACCAGATCGTCACCAACATCGTGGAGATCCCCGCCGGCGTCAGCGAGACCAGGCACACCCATCCCGGCATCCTCAGCGGTTATATTCTCGATGGAACGCTGATTCTCGAGAATGACGGGCACCCGCGCACGACCTATAAGACCGGCGAAGCATTCCACGTCGATGCCGGCACGGTTCACCAGGGCATCAATACCGGCAGCGTGCCGGTCAGGATCCTGGCGACCCTGGTGCTCGAAAAAGGCAAGCCCGCGGCCGCTCCCGCGCCCTAGCTCAGCAGAGAGTTACATGAACCGTCAAACAAACGAAGGCCCCATCGTTTCGGCTGGCACTCCGGATTCGCACCAAAGCACGCCGCCCGGACCGGTCCGCCGAAGCGCGGCCGGACGTCCGTGGCGCGTTGCACCGCCGGTTGCCATCGCCGCCATCGCGGCGATCGCCTGGGGAGCGACGAGCGGCGCATCCGCGCAATCGACTGCTGCCGTGACGGGCGTCGTCCACGCCCCTGCAGGAGACCTTCAGGGCCGTGCAACCGGCAGCGGCGGCGAGTTTCTCGGTATTCCCTACGCTGCGCCCCCGGTCGGGGAACTGCGCTGGCAGCCGCCGCACCCGGTTCCGCGGTGGTCGCTAACTTTGATGGCGACGAAGTTCGCAAACACGTGTCCGCAGCCGCAGCGCGGCGTCTTCGCGGCGCCGAGCTCGACCGAGGACTGTCTCTATCTCAACGTCTTCACGCCGAAACCCGAGCCGAGCGCGACCGCCCGTCAACCCGTGATGGTGTGGTTCTACGGCGGCGGCCTGTATAGCGGCGAAAGCAACGATTACGACGGCAGCAAGCTCGCCCGGCGCGGCAACGTGGTGGTGGTGACGCTCAACTACCGGGTCGGCGCGCTCGGCTTCCTGTGGCATCCCGCGATCAATGCCGAGGGCCATCCCTTTGCAAACTACGGGATCATGGACCAGCAAGCCGCGCTGCGCTGGGTGCAGGACAATATCGCCGCGTTCGGCGGCGACCCAGGCAACGTGACGATCTTCGGCCAGTCCGGCGGCGGCACCGCCGTGATGTCCAACCTCGTCTCTCCGTTGTCGAAAGGGCTGTTTCATCGCGCCATCAACCAGAGCGGCACCCGTATCGCCGTGACGGCGCCGGCAACCGCGCTCAAGCTCGGCGAGGAATTCGCCGCGGCCGCCGGATGCGCCGACCAGTCGCCCAAATGCCTGCGCGCGCTAACGGTCGAGCAGGTGCTCGACCACCAGGGCGGCGTGCTGCGCGTCGTCCCGGACTTCCCCGCGGTCGACGGCACGGTGATCACCCACGCGGCGCTCCAGGCCTTCAGCGAGGGACTGTTCAATCGCGTGCCGATCATGACCGGCCTCGTCCACGACGAGCAGGGCTTTTTCCTTCAGGAGCCGAACACGCACAAACCGCTGACCGCGGACGAGTTCGCCCAGTACGCCGCGTCCTACGGCGCCGCCCACGCGCCGGCGCTCCTCGCCAAGTACCCGCTCGCCAGCTATCCGAGCCCGAGCCTCGCCGAGATCGCCATGGCGCAGGGCGCCAAGGCCTGCACCGCCCGCCTGCTCGATCGGGCCTGGGCCAAATACGTTCCGGTCTATGCCTACCAGTTCGACGACCGCACGGCGCCGTCCTACTTTCCGGAGGTCAGCTACCCGATGCGGGCCTATCACACCGCCGAGCTGCAGTTCCTGTTTCCCCAGTTCCGCGGCGGACAGGGCGTGTCGCATCCGCTGAACGAGGCGCAGGAGCGATTGTCGGACGTGATGATCGACTACTGGACGACGTTCGCGCGCACCGGGACGCCCGACCGTTCGCCCGATCGCTTCCTGCCGCTCTGGCCGTCCTATTCGTCCGACAAGGACAATGTCCTGTCGCTCGATCTCCCGGGGCCGAACATGACCGAGGGCTACGGCAAAGCGAACGACTGCGAATTGTGGGACGGCATTCTCGACTACCGATAGAAACGCGCTACCCCCCATCGGCATTTCCGGCTTTGTTGCGCCCCCGCTGTTGCGCGCCGTCTGCGGGCGTCAAACCACAGTGGCGTGCCGGGCGGACCGCGAGCGATCGCCTCGCGCAATCACGGAATGGCCTCGAACCCGGTCGCGCCGTGCCGGCTTCACTCTTTCGCGCGCGGCCTGACACCGCTCAAGAACAGTTTGACGGCGGCCTTCAGCCGCTCGTCGATCTGCTCGGCGTCGGTTTCGATCCCCAGCATCGCCATGCGCGTCTGCCGTCCGATGATCAGGCTCAGGAAGAGATCGGCGGCGACGGTGGTGTCCTCGACCTCGATCTGCCCGCTCTCGACGAATTGATCGAGCAGCGCGGCCACGAACGAATTGCTCCGCTGCCAGCCTTGCTCGTGAAGGAGTTTGGCGAGTTCCGGGAAGCGAGCGGCTTCGGCCATGACGATGCGGTTGATCGCGGTGGCCTCCCGGGTCAGGGCGCCGGTCACCGTCCGGCGCGCGAGGGCCAGAAGTCTTTCCTCGATGTCTTCGCTCGCCGCCTGGTCGGTTTCGTTCATGGCGAGCCAACGGTCGATTTTCCGCTGCAGTACCGCCGCGAACAGATCACCCTTGTCCTTGTAGCGCGCGTAAAGCGTCGCCTTGCCAATGCCGGCGGCCTCGGCGACCGCGTCGATGCTGGTCCCCTCGAAACCGCGCTCCATGAACATGGACGCCGCGATTTCGATGAGCCGCTCGCTGCGCCGCATCGCTTCGTCGTGCGACGGCCGCCCTCCCGAATGGCGGCGGGCCTTCTCCGTCAGGGGTGGGGTCGTCACGGGAGCGTTTCCAATTGGTCTGCCCAAGGTGCGGGATTCTGACGGTTGGGGCCGGGGCTCGTACGTCGAACACTGACCATCTTTGATCAGACAACCGACTTGCGCTGGCCGGTCAATATGCCTATAACAAAACAGAACGGTACCGTTCAATTTGGGGGATTGGGGATATGGATGCCGCTTCTTCGGAGCGTCGTGCGCTCGATTCGACCGCAGAAGATCGGATCGCCCGTCAGGTCGTGAGCATGGGCGCAACCGGCCGATCGCCCGATCCGGCACCCGTCGGGAAGATGCCCGCAGTCTCGCCGCCGGCCAGTCCGGTAGCCGTCGAGGCACAGGCTCAACCGAAACGAGGGAAAGGCAAGCTGCTGCTGGGCGCGGTTCTCCTCGCCGGCCTTGCCGCGGGTGGACATTACGGCTGGCATTGGTGGACGGTCGGGCGCTTCCAGGAGAGCACCGACAACGCGTTCCTGCAGGCCGACAAGGTGACCATCGCCCCCAAGGTGGCGGGATTCGTCTCCGCGGTTCTGGTGAGCGATAACCAGCCTGTCAAAGCCGGCGACGTGCTGGCGACCATCGACGACGCCGACTACAAGATCGCCATCGCCGAGGCCCAGGCCGATCTCGACAAGGCGGTGGCGCAACTCGACGGATACCGGGCCGCCGTAGTTCAGCAACAGGCCCAGGTCGAGACGACGCGGGCCGACATCATCAATGCCGAGGCGGCCCTCACCTTCGCCCAGCAGGAAGTCTCCCGTTCCGACGACCTGCTCAGCCGGGGTGCCGGCACCACGCAGCGGGCCCAGCAGACCCGGTCGGACTTGCTGCAGCGCCAGGCATCGCTGGCGAAGACCCGCGCCGCCCTGATCGCCGCGGAAAAACAGGTCGTGACCTACGAGGCGCTGGCCAAGAGCGCCGAGGCGACCATCGCCGGGGCGAAGGCGAAGCTCCAACAGGCCAATCTCAATCTCGGCTACACCACGGTGCGAGCGCCGATCGACGGCGTCGTCGGCGACCGCTCGGTCCGCAGCGGCCAGCTGGTGCAGGCCGGCATGAGCCTGCTGACCGTGGTCCCGATGGGCCGCGACATCTACCTGATCGCCAATTTCAAGGAAACCCAGATCGGTCGCATGTCCAAGGGGCAGCCGGTGACGTTCACGGTGGACGCGTTCGGCAACCATGAGTTCCGCGGCAACGTGGAGAGCTTCTCGCCGGGAACCGGCGCTCAATTCGCCCTGCTGCCGCCCGAAAATGCGACCGGCAATTTCACCAAGGTGGTGCAGCGCGTTCCGGTGAAGATCCGGGTGGCGGCCGATGATCCGCTGCTGCCCCGGCTGCGGCCCGGCCTATCGGTCGAAGCCACGGTCGAGATGCGCGGCGATGTCCCGTCCGAGCCGAGAACGCTCGTCGGATTGGCGGAGCTGCACTGAGCACCCTCGTCTGCCCTGACCCTTCTCGCGGCATTCGCGGGAAGGACATGGCACCGGCCGATTTGCCCGCCCAGGACCTGACCCAATGTCCAACGCGAAGATCCCCAACGCGAACACGCAGACCGGGACGATGTCCGGCGGCGCGACGGCCGAGAAGGCCTCGCTGCGCGACTGGCTCGCGGTGGCCGCCGCGATTCTCGGCGCCTTCACGGCCATCCTCGACATCCAGATCACCAATTCGTCGCTGTCCGACATCCAGGGGGCGCTCGGCGCCTCGTCGGAGGAAGGCAGCTGGATCTCGACCGCCTATCTGATGGCCGAGATCATCGTCATCCCGCTCACCGGCTGGCTCGGCTCGATCTTCGGGCTGCGCCGCTATCTCGCGGTCAACACGATGCTGTTCATCGGCTTTTCGATCGCCTGCGCGCTGTCGACGAGCCTGACCGAGATGATCCTGTTCCGCGCCGGCCAGGGCTTCACCGGCGGCGTGCTGATCCCGACCGCCATCACCATCGTGCGCACCCGGCTGCCGAAATCGCAGCAGGCCGTCGGCATCGCGCTGTTCGGCCTCACCGCCACCTTCGCGCCGGCGATCGGCCCGACCGTCGGCGGCTGGCTGACCGACAATCTGTCCTGGCACTACATCTTCTATCTCAATCTCGTTCCGGGCCCGATTGCGCTCGCGCTGCAGCTTTCCGCGCTCGACAAGATGCCGATGAAGCTCGAAGAGCTCGCGAAGGGCGACTGGCTCGGCATCGGACTGATGGCGATCGGCCTGCCGGCCCTGACCTTCGTGCTCGAGGAAGGGCAGCGCAAGGACTGGTTCGGCTCGCCGCTCATCGTGCAGGGCACCTGCCTTGCCGTGTTCGGCATCGCGGGCTTCATCATTCGCGAACTGACGGCGGCGAGGCCCTTCATCAACCTGCGGGTGCTCAAGAACCGCTCGGTCGGGGGCGGCTGCCTCCTGATGACCGTGCTCGGCGCGGTGTCGTTCGGCTCGATCTACGTCATCCCGGTCTATTGCGCCCAGATCCAGGGCTACAACGCCGAGCAGATCGGCTACGTCGTGATGTGGAGCGGCCTGCCGCAGCTGTTGCTGTTCCCCGCCATGCCGTTCTTCATGAAGCGGTTCGACCCGCGCGTCCTGGTCATTGCCGGCACGCTGCTGTTCGCGGCGAGCTGCTTCATCAACGTCAACCTCACCCACGACGTCGGCATGGATCAGCTCATCCTGCCGCAGTTGCTGCGCGCCGCGGGCCAGCCGTTGTTCACCGTGCCGCTGAGCCAGCTCTCGACCGCCGGGCTCGCGCCGCGCGACACCGCGGACGCCTCGGCGCTTTCCAACATGATGCGCAATCTCGGCGGCTCGATCGGCATCGCGATGCTCTCGACCATGGTCGAGCGCCGCGAGCACTTCCACTTTTCGGTACTCGCCGAAGTCGATGACGCAGAATGCGGTTCTGACCCAGACGCGACTGGGCGCGATGATCGCCGCCATGCAGGCCCACATGATCGACCCGATCGCGGCACGGGCGCAGGCCCTGAGCCTGATCGCGGGCCAGGTGCGCCGGGAAGCCTATCGTGATGGCCTACAGCGACGCCTTCTGGATCATCGGGATCGGGCTCATCATCAGCCTCGTCGCTGTCACGCTGCTCAAGAAGCCGCCACGGGTGGCCGGACCGATCGCGGCGCATTGATCCCGCGAACCGACGGCTTTGGCGCCGCAAAGCGCGGTCGCCGTTTTTCGGGGGTCAGGGTTTGCGAACCTGCTTGAAATACCTGAGGTCCGGGGGCGCCTGGTCCTTGCGGGTCGGCATCAGGAGCCCGTCGGCGCTGAGGTAATAATTGTCCTTGCCGATGACCACGTGGGAGTTGTTCTCCCCGCAGATCCACTCGCGCCACTCCGCTTTCGGATATGAATTGCGCCGGAAGTCCTTGGTCACGGTCCACGGCCGCGTCAGCGCGTGGTCGATGGTGGTGATCTCGTCGTGGAGGAGGTCGTGGTCCGCCTTGTCGAGGAAGACGCGCTCCTTGAAGATGCTCTCATTGTCGTCATGGAGCGGCAAGCCGCTGGCGTCATAGGCGCGCGGCCCCTTGAAGCCGCGGCTCTCGATCTCGAGCACGTCGTAACGACCGTCGCCGTCCTCGTCGATCCACTTGCCGATGGAGTATCCGACCCAGGTCGGCTCGATCTCCTGCGGCCAATTCCTGCCGTCCGTGTAGACGTGCCGCGTGTGCTCGATGTGGTCGATCAGGATATAGGCGATGTCCGGCGTGATGAGGAACTCCAGCGGCTCATAGGCCGACATCATGCGCGGCATCCCGTTCGGAAGGCAGGCGTAGGTCGCCGAGGTGCCCTGCCCGCCATCGGCCTGGTCGGCGAGATTGGCTTCGAATCTCGCCTGGTATTCGGCAGTGAGCGGCGCCCCCTGGCCGCGACCGAACGGCTTTGCCGGGTCGTGGGGCGGCTGGCCCACCGCGCCCGGCACCCGGGCCCGGGTCCAGATGCCTTTCCAGTCCGGGTATCTGGCGTCATCGGCCAGCGCGCTGCTGGCCGCAACGATGGCCGCGATACCCGCGACAGCGGCGATTACGTTTTTGACGGGCATCGTTTTACTCCTCGTGGCGCACAGTCGCGGCGACCGTGCCTCTGACCTGATCGTCCCGGCACATGCATGCCACCACAAACCGGATCGGACCTGACGATCCGGCGATGGTTCCCGCCGCTGCATCCGGAATCGTCCAAGCCGTGGCGATCGGCGCTGGAAATATCCGCGCCTTTAAGGCAAAACCCATGCCTTCCAGGTACCGTCGGTGGGGAAGGTGCAATGTGTTTGCTTGAACCTAACCAGATGTTGGGGCGCTGACGTTAAGGGGTTATCATTGGCAGATAGCCTACCCACATCTGTTACGGCATCTGGCCGGCGCGGAAAAGACAGTGAATTCAAGGAGACCGCGATGAACGATGTCGCCGCCCCGTTGGCGAGGCACAAGACGATCCCGGTTGTGGTGGGCAACGTGACGGTCGGCGGCGGCGCACCGGTGGTGGTGCAGTCGATGACCAACACCGATACCGCCGACATCGACGGCACGGTCCGCCAAGTGGCCGCGCTGGCGCGGGCCGGCTCGGAACTCGTGCGCATCACCGTCGACCGCGACGAGGCGGCGGCAGCGGTTCCCCACATCAAGGAACGGCTCCTGAAGATGGGGGTCACCGCCCCCCTTGTCGGCGATTTCCACTACATCGGCCACAAGCTGCTCGCCGACCATCCGGGCTGCGCCGAGGCGCTGGACAAATACCGGATCAACCCCGGCAATGTCGGCTTCAAGGAGAAGAAGGACCGCCAGTTCGGCGCCATCATCGAGATGGCACTCAAGCACGGCAAGCCGGTGCGAATCGGCGCAAACTGGGGCTCCCTCGACCAGGAGTTGCTCACCCACCTGATGGACGAGAACGCCAAGCGGCCTGACCCCATCGACGTGAGGGCGGTCACCCGCGAGGCGATGGTGCAGTCCGCCCTCCTCTCGGCCGCGCGCGCCGAAGAAATGGGCATGCCGCGCTCGCGGATCATCCTGTCGGCCAAGGTGTCGGCGGTGCAGGACCTGATCGCGGTGTACATCGATCTCGCCCGGCGCTCGGACTACGCGATCCATCTCGGCCTCACCGAGGCCGGCATGGGCTCGAAGGGCATCGTCGCGTCCTCCGCCGCGATGGGCATCCTGCTGCAGCAGGGCATCGGCGACACCGTGCGCGTTTCGCTGACCCCCGAGCCGGGCGGCGACCGCACGGTCGAGGTCAAGGTCGCGCAGGAGCTTCTGCAGACCATGGGCTTCCGGGTGTTCGTGCCGCTCGTCGCGGCTTGCCCCGGCTGCGGCCGCACCACCTCGACCACCTTCCAGGAACTGGCGCGCGAGATCCAGGATTTCATCCTGGTCTCCATGCCCCAATGGAAGACCCGCTACCCCGGCGTCGAAGGCCTCAACGTCGCGGTGATGGGCTGCATCGTCAACGGTCCCGGGGAATCCAAGCATGCCGACATCGGCATCTCGCTGCCGGGCACCGGCGAACAGCCGACCGCCCCGGTGTTCATCGACGGCAAGAAGGCGATGACGCTGCGCGGTCCGACGCTCGCCGCCGACTTCAAGACCATCGTCATCGACTACATCGAGCGCCGGTTCGGCGCCGGCGACGGCCGCAGCGCCGCGGAATGACGCCGGCCTGATTTGCGTAACCGCGGCGTGGTGGGGAACGCAGGAAGTCGCGTTCCCCCGGCGTTCGTTATCGGCGGAACGCGCTACCGCACATCGATCGCGTAGCGGCGGCGGCTGAGCGACCCGGACGGATAGATCGCATCGAGGTTGAGGATGTCGGTTCCGGTATAGCCCGGAGCCGGCTGGTAGATGACGACCACGCCATCGGACCGCTGCTTGTTGCACGCGAAGCGGATATTGTTCTCCGGAAAACTCGTGAAGCCGTTGCCGTTCTCGATGGTGATCTTGCCGTGCTGGGGCGGCTCGGTGATGCGGATCGCGGCGAAGCCCGTCGACGAGCAGTCCGGATTGATGTCGTAGAAGAAGGCGATCCGCACCTTCTGGTCCGCCGCGACCGTGCGACTGAACTCCACCAACCGGGGCGATCCGGGAGCTGTCGCAGCAGGCGCCGCCGCGGCCGTGCCGGTGGTCGCGGACACCTTCGTCGGCGCCACGGTCGAGGTCGCGGCAGGCGGCACGGCGGCCGTGGCCGGACGCTGGAACGCAAAGGTCGTATTGACGTCCCGGCGCACCGCGCCGATGTCCGCCGCGATCCGCGACTCGAACTCGGGTTCGCAGGTCTGGTGGCCGACCAGCGAGACGAATTCGCGGTGGACCTTGAGCGTTCGGCCGTCGATCCGGTAGGTCGCCCGATAGCTGAAGCCCTGATTGTCGATGGTGACCGGGGCCGGCACCAGCGGCATCGGCAGCGCCGCGTCGAACGTCGCCTCGACGTCCTCGATCTCGCGCCCGGCATAGCAGGCGAAGGTCCGCGTGCGGTTGTTTGGAAGGGCGCCGAGCAGGAAGTTGCCCGGCCTCACCGTCAGCGGCATGCCGATCGGGATCGCGGCGCGAGCGCCGGCTTCGGGCGCCTTGAACTTGCCGTTCAACGCGAAGGCTTCCTCGACCACGACCGGATCGGCGGCCTCCGTCGCATTGCCGAGATCGATGCGACCGCTGCCGGGCGTGCCGTAGCTCTGGAGCTGCAGCCGGGCGGCGTTGTCGCTGCCGACGTTCTGGACAGCCGTCCCGGCCGCCCGCAAGGCGATGCCGAAGATGCCGGTGTTGCGCTCGACGGTCCGCCCCGTCACGGTGCCGTCCGCCGCGACCGTGATCGTGGTGCGCGCCTGCGCCACGTGATCCTGCGGCCGCATGACGGGCGTCCGGGCGAGCGTTGCGCCCTTCGCCGATACGCGCACCACCGGCTTGTCGTAGTTTTCCGCGGCCATGACGCCGAAGCCGGCGAGGCTCGCGGTGGGATCGTCGTAGAGATCGAATTCCGGCAAATAGAGGATCGCGTGATTGAGGGCGATCATGGTGGGCGGCTCCGGCAGCGTATAGGTGTTGCCGAAATTGATCAGGACCTGCTCGCTCGCGATGCCCTTCGCCGCGAGCAGCGCCGACATCAGCGTCGCCTTGTCCTTGCAGTCGCCGAACTTGTTGCGCAGCACGACCGCGGCGTCATTGGGGACGACGCGGCCGAGCGACAGGTAGACCGCCACGTAGCGGATGTTCTTCTTCATCCAGGCATCGATCGCCACCGCCTGCTGGCGGCGATCGTCGATGCCCGTGGTGATGGCCTGCGCGAGCGCCGCGATCTCCGGCGTGACCGCGGCCTTCGCCAGCGCGGCGGTCGCATAGGCGCGGCCGAGATCGACGTAGGATTTGAAGGTCGAGACCAGCAGCATGGGATCGACATCGACCGGCGACACCGCGCCGGCTTCCGGCAGCATGAAGGGCCGCGGCGCCAACGTGACGGTGTGGCGGCGCACCTTGCCGACCGTCTCGACCCGGTCGCTCAGGCCGGCTCCCGTCGCCGCGACCTGGAGGTCGAGATCGGCCGGCAACTCCACGACGACCTGCGCCGACACGATCGGCACGTTGCGCGGAAACACGTCGGTATAGAAGAATTGTCCGGGGAACAGACCGCGCATGGTCTCCTTGCGCTGCGTGAGCACCAGCGTGTCGCCGACCCGCACGTCCGGGAAGATCACCGTGCGCTGCTTGAGATCGCGCGTGAACGTGGATTGCATGCCGGACGCCGCATCGCGGGTAATGACGTTTGCGGGGTCGACGGGGATCCGGGTGCCGTCGGGCCGCTCCGTATAAGCCTCGACGATGTCGAGCGTCTCCATGCCCTCCACGAACATCTCCGATTGCTCGCTCACGAGCGAGATCGCGCTCGGCGTCAGGATCTTCAGCCGGCGGGTGAAGAGGTCGGTGGCCGTGCGGTCGGACCGCACCGTGATATGGCCTTCATAGACGGCGGAGTACGAAACCTGCGTGGCCTGCGGCGCGGACGCCTGGGGCGCTGCCGGTTGCTGCGAAACGGCGGTGACGGACGGGGCCGGGTCGGCGCGGAGAGGGTCGGCAGCGGCGGCGCCGAGCCCGAGCGCGCCGGTCAGGATGGCGACCGGCAATACGGCGGCCAGAACTCTGCCACGCCGCTCGTGATAGGACCTGTCCATCGCCGACCTCCATGAATTGCGAAATGAGGGGGCCGCGATGCAAGGCTTATCGTCGGCCAATTCGCAGTTTGGTCGCGACCGGAACAGGTATGGTTCGGCGCCGGCGTGGCAGACGCGTCAAATCCGCCCCCAAGTGTGCTGCAAGTCACACGAGGAGGCGGATCGGCGCTGGGAACGGCAAAAAGACGGCCGGGACGAACTCGGCCCTGCAGGCGCGTTATTGCGCGGCTGCGACCGCCGCTGCATCGGCGGCGCCGCTATCGTCAGCAACGCGCTCAGGCGTGGAGGAATCCGATGTGCTGGTTTTCGTGGCCTCATTATCGTCGCGGCTGCTCACGATTAGCGACACCGATGCAAGACCATGCACGCCGAGCGCACGGGCCGCTGCGGGACTGAGGTCGATCACGCGGCCATGCACGAACGGTCCGCGGTCGTTGATGCGAACGACGGCCCGGCGGCCATTGTTGTTATTGACGACGGTGACACGCGTTCCGAACGGCAGCGTGCGATGGGCGGCCGTCATCTGCCCCGAAACCATGGCCTCGCCACTCGCGGTGCGGCTGTCGCTGTAGGTGGATGCGATGCCGGAGGTACTGCTTTCCGCCGACGCCCTCGCCGTCCGTCGCGAGACGATGGCCGAAGCTCCCAATTTCTGCCGGACCATTCGGCGCGTTTCGAGCTTCCCACCATGCATCGCGGTGTGCACACCCCGCATTTGCGGGGCCGGCGAATGATGGATGCGTGCGGAGGCCGCGGACGCAGAGTAGGATCCAACGCTGGTGAGGACAGCCGCGAGCGCTCCAGCCATCAGGACATCCCGCAATTCGCGCCGTTGGAATGAATTGAAGTCTTTCAAGTTCCTCTCCTTGCCGCAGCTCGCGCTGCAAAATAAGCGACATCTCGCGTTGCAAAAATGCGGGCGGCGCAATGTCGCGTTGACTGCCCTTTACATTGCGAACGCAGGCACGGTGGGTTCGTTCCGCCCGCGGCTGCAGAGCAAGATTGCGGAACTTTCCAGGAGGTAGCTGCGCAGCGCGCGCGTCGGCCTGCAGCCGACCGCGGTACTGGCGCCGCGCGTTACTCTCGGATGCCGAGCTGGCGCACCAAGGCACCCCACTTGGCCTCTTCGGCCGCGATGTCCGCAGCCTGCTGCTCGAGCGTGCCGGACAGCGGCTCGCCGCCCTCCTCCACGATGCGCATACGCACGTCCTCGCTCGCCAGCGCGGCGCGAAGCGCGGCGTTGAGACGCTCGGCTATGGAGCGACTGAGTCCCGGCCGGCGCGACCATGCCGTAATGGATCACGGCGGCGTAGCCCGGTACGCCCGCTTCGGCGATCGTCGGCAGATCGGGATAGATCGGCGAGCGCGTCTCGCCGGTCACCGCAATCGGCCGCAGGCCGCCGCTGCGCAACTGCCCGAACACCGAGGGAAACGTCGTGATCGACATGTCGACATGGCCGCCGGCCAGATCCCCCTGCATCGCGCCGGTGCCGCGATAGGGAACGTGGGTCAGCTTGATGTCCGCCATGACGGCGAACAACTCGGTCGAGAGATGGGAGCCGGAGCCGACACCCGCCGTCGCATAGGTGATCTTGCCCGGCTGTTTGCGCGCGAGCGCGATGAGATCCGCGACGCTGTGGATCGGCACCGAAGGGTGAACCACCAGGATCTGCTGGTAGGAGGCGATGAGCCCGACCGGAGAGAAGTCGCGATGCGGCTCATAGCCGGGGTCGGCATAGAGCGAAGGCGCAACGCCGAACACGCCGGAATGACCGACCATCAGCGTATAGCCGTCGGGCGCCGCCTTGGCGACCGCGCGCGCGCCGATGGTGCCGCCCGCGCCCGCCCGGTTTTCGATGACGAACTGCTGGCCGAGCGCCTTCCCCATGTGCTGGGTGAGCAGCCGCGCCAGGATGTCGTTGCCGCCGCCGGCGGCGAACGGCACGATCACCGTGACCGGATGCGTCGGATAGCTTTGCGCGTGAACGCGCCCAGCCGAGCCGGCACCGGCGACGACAATGCCGGCCGCAACGATCGCGGAAGAAAAGCTCATGGATCGTCGGTGCGCAGGTTTTGCCGCAGATGCAGACATGGCTCGATCCCGTTCGAGGTGCACTTTAACCCATCCGGGCCCGCCCTGGACACCGCCTTGTGCGCTGTCTAGTGATGGCTGCCGACCGGCCGCGAGCGCCCGTCGGGGGGAAGTGATGACCACATCGATCGTGCCCGACCGGGCGCCCGACGTCCTCGTGGTGGGAGCCGGCAACGCCGCCCTGTGCGCCGCCATTTCCGCCCACGAGAACGGCGCACGGGTGCTGATGCTGGAGGCGGCCCCGTTCGAAGAGCGCGGCGGCAACTCGCATTTCACCGGCGGCGCCTTCCGCTTTGCATTTCGCGGCGTCGACGATCTCGTGGCGGTGCTGCCGTCGCTCGCGCAGGAGAATCTCGCCGACGTCGATTTCGGCACCTACACCGAGGAACAATTCTTCGACGACCTGTTCGCGCTGACGCAGTATCGCTCGGATCCCGATCTCGCGGAGATCCTGGTGCGCGGCAGCCTCGACACCGCGCGCTGGGTGGTGCGTCAGGGCGTGAAGCTGCAGCCGGGCCTCGGACGCCAGGCCTACAAGGTCGACGGCAAGTTCAAGTTCTGGGGCGGCCTCGCGCTGCACATCTGGGGCGGCGGTCCCGAGCTGCTCAACGCGCTCTATGCCAATGTGGAGCGGCGCGGCATTCCGATCATGTACGAGACGCCCGCGATCGCTCTACTGCGCGAGAGCGGGCGGGTGGACGGCGTGATGGCGGAGGTTCGCGGCGTGCCGGTGGCGATCCGCGCCGGCGCGGTGGTGCTCGCCTGCGGCAGCTTCGAATCAAATCCGGAGAAGCGGGCGCGATATCTCGGGGCCGGCTGGGAGCTGGCGAAGGTCCGCGGCACCCGCTTCAACATGGGTGCCGGCCTCGACATGGCGATGCGCATCGGCGCACGCCCGACCGGCAACTGGTCGGGCTGCCACTCCGTGGCATGGGACATCAACGCGCCGCCCTATGGCGACCTCACCGTCGGCGACCAATTCCAGAAGCACAACTATCCGTTCGGCATCATCGTCAACGCCAGGGGGGAGCGCTACGTCGACGAAGGCGCGAACTTCCACAGCCACACCTATGCCAAGTACGGCGGCGAGATCGTGCGGCAGCCGGGCATGTTCGCCTGGCAGGTGTTCGACGCCAAGGTGAGCCACCTGCTGCGCGGCGAGTATCGCATCCGCCGCGTCACCAAGGCCGAGGCCGGCACTCTGGAGGAGCTCGCGCAGAAGCTCGAGGGGGTCGATGCCGAAGCGTTCCTGCGCACCGTGCGCGCCTTCAATGCAGCGTGCCGCACCGACATCCCGTTCAACCCGAATGTGCTCGATGGGCGCCGCACCGTCGGCCTCGCCATCGACAAGACCAACTGGGCCAATCCGCTGGATACCCCGCCGTTCCACGCCTATCACGTCACGACCGGGGTGACCTTCACCTTCGGCGGCCTCAAGATTTCGACCCGGGGCGAAGTCGAAGACCTGTATGGCCGGCTCATTCCGGGACTCTATGCCGCCGGCGAAATGGTCGGCGGCCTGTTCTTCCACAATTACGCCAGCGGCACCGGCCTGATGTCGGGCGCGACCTTCGGTCGGCTCGCCGGCTGCAATGCCGCGCAGTTCGCGCTGGCGCCCGCATCGCAGGGTGCGGCAAAGGGGTGAGATGCGTCACCGGTGGCTTTGAGGCGGTGGCTGCTCCATTGCCCTCTTCGCCCAGCAGAATGCGGACATCGCGAGGTGGTGGCCGGTCATCAAGGCGGCGAACATCAAGGTGGAGTGAGGCACCGCCCTCCACGCCGTCATCGCCCTTGGCCCCACAACAATGTCCGATCGCGAGGGTGGCCCCTCTCTCCGCACGTAGGGCGAGGGAGACAGGCGCCGTGCCGCACAAGGCAAATCGTGACTGGTTACCGCCGGCTCACGCGGGGCAAAAACACCGACAGAGAAGTTCGGTGCTTGGCTAAGGCTAATTCGCCGACACCAGGGTGCGCTCGATCCAATTGCGCGGCGCGGAGTCGGGCGTGGCGCGCACGCGGCGGGGCTTGGCGAAGCGCGCAAACAACGCGTTGACGGCGGCGACGACGAGGCCCGCGGCGAGGACGATCCAGGCCGGGTTGAGCATCTGCACGTTCTCGACGACGCTTTCGAGCGTGTCGGAGACGCTCTCGAAAGTGAAATCGAAGTAGAACGTGAAGGCGGTCTGCATCACCATCAGCGGCGACACATGGAACACGAGCGCGACGCCGATCGATTGCGCGAGCAGCGTCAGCGCCGCCACCACCACGCTGAGAACGACGATCCCCGCGCTCGACAGCTCACCGCGAACGCGCCGCGTCACGATGCGGTAGAACATCAGCCACGCGAACAGCCCGGCGACGAGCGTCGGCGCGCTCACGTCCGCCTTGGTCTGCTGGAAGTAGTGGATCAGGGCGAGAAAGGCGATCACGTAGACGATCTGATGCAGCCGCGCCCAGCGCATGCCGCCGAGCCGGCGCACCATGCCGTCAGTGGAGGTGGCGGCGAGCACGGCAAGGCCGGTGAGCGCGACGAACCCGATGACGAGATAGATGCGCTTGACGATCTCGCTCGCCACTTTCCAAAGGTCGAACTGCTGGTCGACCACGTAGAGCGAAATATGCAGCGCCGCGTAGCAGAACGCACCGACGCCCAGCATCCGCCGGATGTCGAGAAGCGGCCCATAGCGCGTGATGCGGCGCAGCGGACTGATGGCGAGCGTCACCAGCACGAACATCAACGCCCAGAATCCGGCGCGGTGGATGACGTCGTTGACGGGGCGGGCGCCGCCGGCGATGGCCTCCGCGTTCCACGCCGCGAGCGCCAGCGGCCACAGCAGGAATGCCAGCGCCGCAATGCGGAGCGGTGAAATCCGCCCGCGGCGGTCGCGCCAGATTTCGAGAGAGCCCATGCCCCGCCACTGTCACGTCGGTGTACGCCTGTCCGCCACTTTGGCGGCGCCGGGGCGTGAAGGCAAATGACGAGCGGTTGAAGCGGCCGTGAGCGGCGTCAACTCCGCGGCGTATGGGAGGCGATGATCGCCTCGCCCATGCGAACCACGCGGGCGGCCGGTCCGTCGATCCCGACGCTCTGGGCGCTGACCCTCGCTCCTTCCAGCAGCAGAAACAGTTCGTCCGCGAGAAACTCCGGCTCATCGAGCCCGGCCGCACGGCACAGGCGGACCAGACGGTCGCGCTGGCCGCGCTTGACCTCCTCGATGACCTTGCGCGCGGGATGATCCTTGTCGGCAAGCTCCACTGCGGCATTGGCGAGCGCGCAGCCGCGCCCGCCATCGGAGACGATGTGATCGGTCACGACCGCAAGCCACCCGACCAATTCAGCCCGCGGATCGCCGGGATGCGCGGCAGCCAAGCGGTCCCATTCGGCCTCAGACTGGCGGGCGAACTGGCGCAGGCACTCGGCCACCAGCTGATCCTTGGACGCAAAATGCCGGTACAGCGTCATCTTGTTGGTCCCGGCCACCTCCGCGATCTCGTCGACCCCGACCGCGCGGACGCCGCGCTCATAAAACAGGTCCCGGGCGACCGAAAGAATGCGCTCACGCGGCGGGACGCGCTCCAGCGGCAGCGTCTTCGAATCGGGATCGGCGGATTTGGAGATCACTGTCTCGTGCTCGGGCTTGCGGGTTTGCGCTCGGTGGAGCTTGACATGGGTGTTACTTGTAAGTAACTAACAACTGGTGTTACCGTTCGGTACCACAAGGGCGGCGGAAAGTCACGCCTTTGTTACCACCTCTTTTCAGGGATGAGCATCATGTCGAATCTGCTTTTCATCAGCAGCAGCTCACGCCGCGCGGCATCCTATTCGAACAAGATTGCCGACGCGCTCGTTGAGCGGATCAAGGCCACCGTACCAGGGGCGACCGTCGCCGTCCGCGACCTCGCAAACGACCCGCTTCCCCACATCGATGACGAGTTCGTTGCGGCAACACGCGGTCCTGCCGGCCCGCAGACCGCCGCGCAGCAGGAAATCGCGGCGCGCTCCGACGCCCTGATCAAGGAGTTGATGGCCGCCGACACCGTGGTCATCGCCGCGCCGATGATCAACTTCAGCATCCCGTCGAACCTCAAGTCGTGGATCGATTACATCGCGCGGGCCGGCCGGACTTTCAGCTACAGCGAAAGCGGGCCCAAGGGCCTCGTGACCGGAAAGCGCGTGTTCCTGGTGGTCGCACGCGGCGGCGTGTACAGCGACAAGCGTCAGTTCGACTTCCAACTGCCCTACCTGCTGCACGTCCTCGGCTTCCTCGGCATGACCGACGTGGAGGTGATCGACGTGGAAGGCACCGCCTTTGGCCCGGAGGCGGCGGACCGCGCCGTCTCGGCGGCGTTGGCCGCCGTCAACGCCGTCGCTCTCGAGCGACACGCCGCCTGACATCAACCGGAGACTTTCGAAATGACCTGCTTTTCAGAGCCCACTCTCGACGAGGTGCTGTCCGACCCCTTGATCCAGGACATGATGGCGTCCGACGGCATCGACCCCCAAGAGCTGGAGACCGAGTTGGCGGTCCTCGCCATCGACCTCCGCCGCCGCAAGCCCGCACGCGCCGGGCGAGGCGATGCGGCCGTGCGCCGGGAGCGCGCCGGCGCCGAACCGTGCACGGCACTTTGACTGCGGGTCTACCGCTCCGCCTCGGCGGCGCGGACGAGCCGGGCCACCGGCTCGTCGCCCGCGGGGACCTCGTCGGTCCGAACCACGAAACGCTTGAGCGTATTGGGACCGAACGTCGTGCTGATGGCGACGTCGGCGGCGTCGCGGCCGCGGCCGATCAGGATGCGGCCGATCCGCGGCGTGTTGTGTCGCGCGTCGAAAGTATGCCAGCGACCGCCGATATAGACCTCGAACCAGGCACTGAAATCCATCGGCGAATCATCCGGCGGCACCCCGATGTCGCCGAGATAGCCGGTGCAGTAGCGCGCCGGAATGTTCATGCATCGGCACAGAGTGACGGCGAGATGGGCGAAGTCGCGACACACGCCGCGCCCTTGTTCCAGCGCCTCGACGGCGCCCCGCATCGGCGCGGCATGCTCATAGCCGAACTTGATGCGGCTGTGGACGAAATCGCAGATGGCCTGAACACGTCGCCAACCCGGGCGTGTCGTGCCGAACAGATTCCACGCCGTCTGCATCAGGCTGTCGGTCTGGCAGTAGCGACTGCCGAGAAGAAACACCAGCGCGTCGTGGGGCAGGTCGGCGACGAGATGCTCCTCGGCACCGAGGTCGACGCGGTCCGGTTCTCCGCTGTCGGCGACGATGGCATCTCCGGCAACCCGAATTTCGCCGGCCGGCGCAAGCAGGCGCACGCATTTATTTCCGAACGCATCGACATACGAGTTGATCGAACGCGCCGGCGTGACCCGCATGCGGTCCGCGGTGAGCAGATCGGCCGTACGCGACGGGTGCACGTTGAGCATGAATATGATCGGCGTCGGCTGGACGCATTCATAGACGAGGTCATATCCGACGTGAATCTTCATGTTTCCTTCCTGCGTAGCGGCGCCTGCAAAGTCGTTACAAAGGACAAACGTCCCTCGGCCTGAAACTTTGCTTCCGCGCCCGACCGGCGGAAGCCATATATATTTTGTCCGCAATCGTTGCCAGATCGAACCTTGGCATTGCCCAAATTTGGGGCAGCCGGCGCCGCATAGGTGCCCGCTTGGGTTCCCGCTTGCGTGAGATTGAATAAAAAACAAAAGAGTTATCTTCCCAGTTGTCCCCTCTCGGGGACCCATCCTGAATGTGCAACTTTCGGAGTTTGTTCGATGGACAAGATCAAGCCGCTCTACACCGCCGCCGCGACTGCCACCGGGGGACGCAACGGCCACACGGAATCGTCGGACGGTATCATTCGCGCCGACCTTTCCGTTCCCAAGGAGATGGGTGGTCCGGGAAAGCCGGGAACGGCCACTCCCGAGCACCTGTTCGCGGCCGGCTATGCCGCCTGCTTCGGAGGCGCGCTCGACTTCGCCGGCAAGCAGCACAAGAAGGATGCGAGCCACGCGAAAATCCAATGCGCGGTCACCATCGGTCCCCGCGAAGGTGGCGGTTTCGGCCTCGCGGTCAAGTTGCACGTCGAGGACAAGAGCCTGCCCCAGGCCGAACTCGCCGCGCTCGCCGCAGAAGCGCACGAAAAAATTTGTCCGTATTCACACGCCACCCGCGGCAATGTCGAGGTGACGTTGGAAGTGGTGGGCGCCTGAGCGTTTCCGCGCATCCCACTCGCTTGGTCAGGGCCGGGCTCGTCCTTATTCCCGCCATCCCGATCATCAGGCCGAGGGTTTCTTATTGGAGAGCAGTGTTTCTCAATTGAGGGACGCGGTCGCGCCCGATGATCGGGGTCGCCGGGACGAGCCCCGGGACAAGCCCATCGAAGACGGCGCTGGGGTGTGCGGCGGTCGACTGCGGCTACGGACGGTCCTCTGTTCACCGTGACGCGTTGGCCCGCCCGCGTGCCGCCTTTGTGCGCCGCGCGTGGGCCGCTGCGAAGCCGTGCATTCCGCAGAACCATTGGATTGCGACGACGGCGCCCTTGATCGGGGCGAGAAGCGCCAGCGACAGACATGCGGTGAGAGGCACCCAGATCGCCACCTGCAGCCACAAGGCGGGCGCATATTCGGCCTCGATCGTCAGCGCCAGCGGAACCACGGTGTGTCCGACGAGAACGATGACGAGATAGGCGGGGAAGTCGTCCGCACGCTGGTGGAAGAACTCCTCGCCACACGCCGGGCAGCAATCCGCGACTTTGAGGAAACCGGTGAACAGGTGTCCCTCGCCGCAGTTCGGACATCGCCCGCGCCAGCCGCGCAGCACCGCCTGCATCGAGGTGACCTCGGTCGTGCGCTCTGCTCCGGGCGGCGAAAGAAACAGCGATGCAAGTGCGGACATGACGGTACCCTCCGGCCTGAAATACCCGCCTTCCCCGCGCATGGCGCGGCGGCGGGGCGACGACGGCAACAGCTGATACCTCGCCTGCCTTGGCCCCGATTTCAAGCGGGTGTAAGGGAATTGTATGGAATGGCTCCCTACAATCACCGACCGCGACGGGCCGCTCTACCTGCGCATCGTCGACGCCATCGTCTCGGACATCGGCACCGGGCGGTTGCGGCGCGGTCAGGTTCTGCCGACCCACCGCGCGCTCGCGAAAGCGCTGGGCATCGATCTCACCACGGTGACACGCGCCTATGCCGAAGCGAGCAAGCGCGGCCTTACCGAGGCGCGTGTCGGCCGCGGAACGTTCGTCAGCGAGACCGCCGCCGAGGCCCGCCTCCCGCCCCCGGCGCGCGCGGAGATCGACCTCTCGATGAACCTGCCGCCGCAGCCCGCCGAGGCGGATCTCGAAGGCCGCACCGCGCGCGGCATCGCCGCGCTGTCGCGTGAGGTCGGCCTTGCCCGTTACCTGACCTACCGGCCGGCCGGCGGCAGCGAGGACGAGCGCGCGGTCGCGGCGACATGGCTGCGCTCCCGGCTGCCGGGGATCGACGCCGGACGCCTCGTCATCAGCGCGGGAACGCAGGCCGCGCTCGCCGCACTGCTCGCACGGCTCGCCAGACCCGGCGATGTGGTGCTCACCGAGACCCTCACCTATCCGGGCTTCCGCGCGGCCGCCGCGCTGTTCGGCATCACCGTGGTCGGCGTCGCCATGGACCAGCATGGCGTGATGCCCGACGCGCTGGCGGCCGCGTGCCGGCGGCACAAGCCGCGGCTCGTCTATCTCACGCCGACGATCCACAACCCGACGACGGCATCGATGACGCCGGCGCGGCGCCGGCAGATCGCCGCCGTCATCGCGAAGGCGAACGTCGTCCTCGTCGAGGACGACGCCTATGGCCAGCTCGATCCAACCTGTGCGCCCATCGCCGCGCTCATTCCCGAGCGGAGCTACCTCGCCGCCAGCCTGTCGAAATGCGTAGCGCCCGCGCTGCGGGTTTCATTGGTCGCGACGCCCGACGTCGCAGCCGCCGCGATGCTGGCGGGCGCGCTCGGCGCAACGACGCAGATGTCGACGCCGCTGACCTCGGCGCTGGCGCTGCGCTGGCTGCGCGATGGCAGCGCCGACGCGATCATCGACGCCATCCGCACCGAGGCTGCGTTCCGCCAGAAGCTCGCCGCCCGCGCGCTCGCCGGTCACCCCTTCGCAGCGCACCGTCATGGCCATCATCTCTGGCTGCCGCTGCCGGCCGGCTGGAGCCGCGCCGCGTTTATCGGCCATGTCGAGCGCCGCGGCCTCGCCGTGGTGGCGAGCGACGCTTTCAGCGTCGGTGCCACGGCGCCGCATGCGATCCGCGTGTCGCTCGGTGCGGTGCCGGGCCGCGCCGAGCTCGCCCGCGGGCTCGACATCCTGGCGACCGCACTCGGCGCCCCGGCGTCCACCCCGCAGATCGTGTGAGGCCTCCGCAGCGCGCCGTCCCCCGCAGGTTCACGCGTAGTAGTCGGCCTCCACCGTCTTGTCCGGACGCGCCGCGCCCAACGCGTTGATCACCGGGGTGAGAGCGATGGCGATGACGAGGTTGAGGACAACGGTGTAGAGCGCGGTGTAGCCGGGGAAAGTCCAGCTTCCGATCACCAGCGGGAAGGCCGCAGCGAAATTGACCGAGTAGGCCATGTAGGTCCCGGTGGCCGTTCCCACCGCCCAGCCGGCCAGCATCGCCCACGGATTGAGCCAGCGCGTATAGAGGCCGACCAGCACCGCCGGCAGCGTCTGGATGATCCAGATGCCGCCCAGGAGCTGAAGCTGAATGGCGTATTGCAGCGGCACGAAGACGATGAAGACGAGCGCCCCGAGCTTGACGATGAGCGACACCCACTTCGCCATCTGTGCTTCCTGCTTGTCGGTCGCGCTGCCGTGCAGGAACTCGCGGTAGATGTTGCGGGTGAACAGGTTTGCCGCCGCGATCGACATGATGGCCGCGGGCACCAGCGCCCCGATGCCGATCGCCGCGAACGTCACGCCGGCAAACCAGGCCGGGAAGCTGTGGAGCATCAGCGCCGGCACCGCGAAGTTCGCCTTGAACTGCTTGAACCCTTCCGCAAACTCGGGGAGCTTGTCGACGCCGGCAGCGAGCGCGAAAAAGCCGAGCAGAGCGATGAGCCCGAGCACGAAGGAATAGGCCGGAAGCAGCGCCGCATTGCGGCGCACGGCATGGCCGCTGCTGGCGCTCAGGATCCCGGTCATCGAGTGCGGGTAGAGCAGCAGCGCGAGCGCGGAGCCGAGCGCCAGGGTCGCGTAGATGCCGTAGGCGCCGGTGGTATTGGCGCCGGGCGTCACGAGCAGAAGCTTCTCGGGCGGGATCGCATCGAAGATCTTGCCCCAGCCGCCGAGCTGGATCGGGATGATGATCACGGCGGCGAAGGCCGTGATGTAGATGAGCGTGTCCTTCACCACGGCGATCATGGCCGGCGCCCGCAGGCCGCTCGAATAGGTGAAGGCCGCCAGGATGAGGAACGCGACGATCAGCGGAATGTCGCCGACCCAGCCTTCGCCGGTGACGCCCATCGCCCCGATCACCACCTGCAGGCCGACGAGTTGCAGCGCGATATAGGGCATGGTCGCGACGATGCCGGTGACGGTCACCGCGAGCGCGAGCCACCGGTTGCCGAACCGCCCGCGCACGAAATCCGCCGCGGTCACGTAGCCGTGCTTGCGGCACACGTTCCACAGCCGCGGATAGACGATGAACAGGATCGGATAGATGATGATGGTGTAGGGCACCGCGAAGAACGCGAGCGCGCCGGCGCCGAACGCGAGCGCGGGAACGGCGATGAAGGTATAGGCCGTATAGAGATCGCCGCCGACCAGAAACCAGGTGATCAGCGTACCGAACCGACGGCCGCCCAGCCCCCATTCGTGCAGTTGGTCGAGGTCGCCGCGCCGCCAGTGCGCGGCGGCAAAGCCGAGCCAGGTGATGAAGCCGAACAGCGCGACGAAGACGGCGAGAGCAACCCAATTGACGTGTTCCACGGCGGCGCTCCCTTACCTGTTGCGGCTTGATTCCGTCGCGAAATAGACGACGGCGGTGACCGCGGCGCTGACGAGGACGAGCGCGAGCTGAAACCAGTAAAAGAACGGGATGCCCGCAAGGCGGGGCTCGGCGGAATTGTAGAACGGGACCCACAAGGCGGGGACGAACTGGATCAGGAGCAACAGATACCACGGGCTCCAGGCCCGTTCTTGTTTGCCGTCCATGAGCATCCCTCCTCGGGCACGATTCTGCAGATGTTTGACGACTTGTCGGACAAGTAGAGGCCCGGAATCAAGCCTTCCCTTCGCTTATTCTTTTTTAGCTGCGGCGGGCGACAGCAGCGGGCCGCGCGCGTGCAGTGCGACAAAGCCCATGACCGCACGGCGCTGCGAACCGTGCGAACACCGCATATCTCCACCGCGTGGCGCTACTTGGCGCATACGGCCCGCAGAAGCTTGCATCCGGCAGGACAAATCGATGAATTCGTCCGGCGACCGGTCAACACGGGCAGGTTCCGATGACGAAGCCATCCCTGACATTCTGGTACGAGTTCGCGTCGCCGTATTCCTGGCTCGCGGCCGAGCGGGCCGATGCGCTTGCGGCGACGGCAGGAGTGGAACTTCGCTGGCGCGCCTTCCTGCTCGGTCCGATCCTGGCTGCGCTCGGCTGGAACACCTCGCCGTTCAACGTCCAGCGCGCCAAGGGCGCCCACATGTGGCGGGACATCGAGCGCCACTGCGAACTGATGGAGCTGCCACCGCTCACGCGCCCGGACCCGTTTCCTCCGAACGGCCTCCTGGCGGCAAGGCTCGCGACTGCGCTTCACGATGAAAGTCGTCCCGCATTCTCGCGCGCGGTTTTTCGCGGCGAATTCACGCGCGGCCAGAAGATCGCCGACCGCGCCGTGCTCGCCGGTATGCTGCGCGATTGCGGCCTCGATGCCGAGGCGATGCTCGCTGCCGCCGAGACGCCCGAGAACAAGGCCGCGTTGCGCACCGCGACCGAGGACGCCGCCACCCACGGCATTTTCGGCGCCCCGAGCTTTACCACCGGATCGGGCGAGCTGTTCTGGGGCAACGATCGACTGGAACAGGCACTGCTGTGGGCAACCGAGGCGTAATCAAACGCCCGCCGCATCTCCCGCGGGGGGGTCCCGCACCTTCGCCAGCGCATCCGCGAGCATGCGCGGGCTCAGCGGCTTGACGAGCCAGGCGTTCATGCCCGCCGCCGCCGCGGCCGCGGCTTGCGCCGCCGGGGGCGACTGGTCCGCGCAGATGCCGATCACCGCGACGCGGGCCGCGCCTCCCGGCAGGGCGCGGATGCGCCGCGTCGCTTCGTAGCCGTCGATGCCGGGCAGCGCCACGTCCATCAGCACCGCATCGGCATTGCCTTGCGCCAGCGCGGCGAGCGCGGCGTCGGCGCTGCCGGCGAATGTCGCGCGATGGCCGAGTTCGGTGACGAGCGCATTCATCACCACCCGACCGTAGGGATTGTCCTCGACGCAGAGAATGTCGAGCGCCTCAGCGTCCGGCAGCGCGCGCGGCGCCGCGGCCCCCGCATTGGGGCGGGCGCGATCGAGCGTGACGGTCAAATGGAACGTACTGCCCTGGCCGGCCACGCTCTCGACCTTGAGGTTGCCGTGCATCGAGCGGGCGAGGCGACGCACCTGCACGAGTCCGAGCCCGGAGCCGCCGAACTTCTGGGTGATCTCCTTGCTGGCCTGGGCGAACGGCCGAAACAGCCGGCCAAGCTCGGCGTCGCTGATGCCGATGCCGCTGTCCGACACCTTCACGGACAAGCGCAGCTTGCTGCGCGCCAGACGCCGCGCCTCGATCGCCAGCCCGACCTGTCCGCGCTCCGTGAATTTCACGGCATTCGCCATCAGGTTTTCGATCGCGGCACGCAACAGCGCCGGATCGCCGACCACTTCGTCCGGCAGGTCGCCATGGACGGCGGTCTCGCAGGCGAGGCCCTTCGCCTCGGCGCGCGCGGCCAGCGAGAAGGCGAGCCGCGCGGCGAAACGCGGCAGGGCGAACGTTTCCCGCCGCAGGCTGAGGCGTCCCTCGCCGGCCCGCGCCGCCTCGACGGCGAGCGTCGTCAACTCGGCGAGGTGAGCGGCGGAGTCCTTGATCGCCTCGACCCAGCCGCTCTCGCGCTCGCCGAGCCCGGACGTCGCCAGCAGTTCGCTGAAGGCCACGATCCCGGTCAATGGCGTACGGATGTCGTGGGCAAAGGTGGCGAGCGCCCGCTCGATCGCCCGCGGCGAGAGCCCACGCTTGCGTGCCCTCTTCCGGCCCGCCGTCTCGGCGCCCACAGTCTTTTTGGCGGCAGCCTTGGACAGAGCAGGGACGCGCATCGTTTTGCGCGTCCCCAACGCGGCGCGCGTGGCCGAACTCGCCTTGGATCGGGACCGCGATTTCGCCATTCCGTCCCCTGTCCGGCCGTTGCCGCAACGGCCGCTCAGCCGAGCCCGATCATCGACAGGATGCCGGCGGGCGACGCACCGCCCGCGCGCAAGTCCCGCAGCCCGGTCGCACGGCTCGATTTCGACAGCTTGTGCCCCTCGCCATCAAGAATCAGTCGATGATGATGATAGATCGGCTCCGGAAGTACGAGGAGAATCTGCAAGAGCCGATGCAGGCTCGTGGCCGCAAACAGATCGCGGCCGCGGACCACGTGCGAAATGCCCTGGACGGCGTCGTCCACCACCACCGACAGGTGATAGCTGGTGGATACGTCCTTGCGGGCAAGCACGACATCGCCCCATTGCGCCGGTTCGCCGCGGATGCGGCCGGATTCCCCGGCCGGACCTTCGCCCGTCTCGGTCCAGGCAATCGCGGTCGGGCCCGCCGCTGCCAGGGCAGCCGCCATGTCGAGCCGCAGCGCATAGGGCGCGCCGGACGCCACGCGCTCCGCCCGCTCCGCCGCCGTCAGCGCCTTGGCGGTGCCGGGATAAAGCGGTGCGCCGTCGGGATCGCGCGGCCATGGCGCAAGGCGCTGCCCGGCGGCCACTTGGGCGGTCTCCACCTGCGCCGCAATTTCCGCACGGCTTTCGAAGCTCGGATAGATCAGCCCCAGGGATCGGAGCCGCGCCAGCGCCGCGCCATACGCGGCAAGATGCTGCGACTGCCGACGGACCGGCTCCTCCCAGGCGAGCCCGAGCCAGCGCAGGTCTTCGCGGATGGCGGCCTCGTATTCCGGACGGCAGCGGCTCGCGTCGATGTCTTCGATCCGCAGCAGGAAGCGCCCGCCGAACTCGCGCGCCATCGTTGCGTTGAGCACCGCGGAATACGCATGGCCGAGATGCAGGAAGCCGTTGGGGCTCGGCGCAAATCGAAAAACCGGTGCAGTCATGGTGAGGACACAGCCCGGCGCCACGCCTTCGCCGGCTGCCGTCATATTTACACCGCCCGTTCACATCGCGCACCTTTGAAAGATACCCAGCGCCATCCGAAGAGCCGCCATGACCCCTCGCATAGACACCGAAGCCGACCTCGCAGCCGGATTGGCGGCGCTGCTGGCGGCCGACCCGCGCCTCGGGCCGGTCGCCGCCGCGGCCGGCCCGCTGCCGTTGCGGCGGCGGCCCGGCGGCTTCCCGGGGCTTGCGAGCATCGTGGTCTCGCAACAGCTCTCCACGGCGAGCGCCAACGCGATCTGGGGACGGCTCGCGGCGGCCTACGATCCCTTCACGCCGCAGGCCCTGATCCGCGCGCGCGCCGCGCGGCTGGCCCGGCTCGGCCTGTCGGGGCCGAAGATTTGGGCGCTCAAGGAAATCGCAAAGGCGATCGCCGACGGCCGGCTCGACTGCGAGTCCCTGCCCGACCTGCCGGCAGAGGCGGCCCATGCCGCGCTGTGCGCGGTCCACGGCATCGGGCCTTGGTCGGCCGACATCTACCTGTTGTTCTGCCTCGGCCATCGCGACGCCTGGCCGGCCGGCGACCTCGCGCTGCAGGAGGCGGCACGGCTCGCCTTTGGGCTCGCGGCGCGGCCGTCGGCCAAGGAAACCGTGATCCTCGCGGAGACGTGGCGCCCCTGGCGCGGCGTCGCGGCGCGCCTGCTCTGGGCCTATTACCGCGCCGTTAAGCAGCGCGATCCGACGCCGCTGCAGCCTGCGACGCCCCCAACGCGTTGATTCCTCCCACCTACCGGAAACCGCTGGATCGGGCCGGCGGGCGCGGGATACAAACGCCGGACGTGGCCGACGTCCCGGCCGCGACGTGGAGGACAGATGGCTGATCTCAATGGCCCGCGGCTCGCCCCTCATTCCCGCGGGCCGGCGCGCCAACTCGTCATCTTCCTGCATGGCTACGGCGCCGACGGGAATGACCTCATCGAGCTCGGGAAGGTGTGGCAGGCTGCCCTGCCCGACGCCGCCTTCGTCTCGCCCCACGCCCCCGAGCCGTGCGGCCAGGCGCCGACCGGCCGCCAATGGTTTCCGCTGACATTCCGCGATCCCGACGAGCGCTGGATCGGCGTCAACAAGGCCGCGCCCACCCTCGAACGCTTCATCGCGGCGGAGCTGGCGCGCCACCAGCTGCCGCCTTCCGCGCTCGCACTTGTCGGTTTCAGCCAGGGAACCATGATGGCCCTCCACGTGGGATTGCGCGCGCCAGCCGCGCCCGCCGCGGTGGTCGGCTATTCCGGCCTGCTGGTGCTGCCGGAGGGGGCCGAGCCGCAGTCGATCAAGCCGGACATCCGCAGCCGCCCGCCGATCCTCCTCGTCCATGGCGACAGCGACGACCTGATCCCGGCGCAGGCGCTTCTGCTGTCCTCTCAGTACCTCGCGGAGCTCGATATCCCGGCCGAATGGCACCTGTCGGCGGGTCTCGGCCATGGCATCGATCAGGAGGGATTGCGGCAAGGCGGCGAATTCCTCGCCCGCCGATTCGGAGTGAAGCGGTAGGCGGCGAACGCGGTGCCGATCGCGGCGCTTGTGCCGCAGCCGTTGCCGTCCCGCTTCACAATCCTGTAACCTCCGCCTATAAAGTAGTGCCCAGGTGCTGCTCTGCAGCGTAGATGAGGATATGAGGTCTGGGAGCGTCGCATTGAACGCCCATGTATCCCCGAGCGGGTGGCCAGCCCTGGTACTCAACGCGGACTTTCGCCCGCTGAGCTACTATCCATTGTCGCTTTGGTGTTGGCAGGACGCGATCAAGGCCGTGTTTCTCGATCGCGTCAACATCGTCGCCCATTACGACAAGGCGGTGCGCAGCCCCAGCTTCGAGATGCAGCTGCCGAGCGTCGTCTCCCTCAAGACCTTCGTAAAGCCTTCCACCAACCCGGCCTTCACCCGCTTCAACGTATTCCTGCGCGACCGTTTCTCCTGCCAATACTGCGGATCGGGCGACGATCTCACCTTCGATCACCTGATCCCGCGCTCGCGCGGCGGGCAGACCACCTGGATCAACGTGGTCGCGGCCTGCTCGCCCTGCAACCTGCGCAAGGGCAACCTGACGCCCCACGAAGCCGGCATGCACCCGGCGCAGCTGCCGTTCCAGCCCACGGTGCACCACCTGCACCGCAACGGTCGACTGTTCCCACCCAATTACCTCCACGACAGCTGGCTCGACTACCTCTATTGGGACAGCGAGCTGGAGCCGTAGGTTCGGCGGCCATCGTCTGGCGCCCGTCCGAGCGATCGCCCCTGTGCACGCCCGATTGCGCGTATCCGCGCGATTGGCGCCGCGGGCGGTTTATGGCCTAGATTACCGGCGCAATAGATCTCTGGTCCCTCCCACGGAAGCTCATGGCCGACATCTCCTCCCTGGTGCGCGACCTCGTCGTCGCCAACCGCGTTCTCGCCCGCGAAGGCGTCGTCGACGCCTATGGGCATGTCAGCGTGCGGCATCCCGACGACCCCCATCGCTTCTTCATGGCGACGTCGATGGCGCCGGAGCTCGTGGAGCCCGACCACATCATCGAGTTCAATCTCGACTGCACGCCGGTGCGCGAGGACGGCCGCCCGCTGTACCATGAGCGCTTCATTCATGGCGGCATCTTCGAGACGCGGCCCGACGTCATGGCGGTGGTCCACGCCCATGCCGAGGACGTGCTGCCGTTCTCCATTGCGCCGGTGCCGCTGCGTCCGGTGATCCACTCCGGCAGTTTCATGGGCGCGAACGTGCCGGTGTGGGACATCGCCGACCGCTTCGGGCCCGACACCAACATGCTGGTCACCAACATGGAGCAGGGCCGCGACCTCGCCCGTTGCCTCGGCAGCAACAACGTCGCGCTGATGCGCGGCCACGGCTTCTCGGCGGCGGCGCGCTCCCTCATCGAGGTGGTGCGCATGGCCGTCTACGTTCCGCGCAACGCGCGCGCCCTGATGAACGCACTGCGGCTGTCGCCGGACATCAAGCCGCTCCATGACGGCGAGATCGCCGCGCGCGATGCCGGCTACAAGCCGTTTTCGCTGGAAACGCGACGGGCGTGGCGCTACTGGGCGCACAAGGCGGGTTGCGGCCACCTGGTCGAGGATCACCCCGTCGACCACGCCCACAAGCCGTGGGGCTCGGCCTGAAGGCGGCGCTCCGCCTGACCCGCCGCTCGACGTTTTCTGGCGCATGATGCTGTTTGCGACATGCGCTTCACCGCGGCCACCGGGAGGGCTCGCCCATGCACAAGGTCAAGCTGACGATCGCCACCACCGACTACGACCACTTTCGCGACTTCCGCACCGGGGCGGTCGAGGCGCAGGGCATCGACCACACCTGGCTGACGCTCGGCCATCACGAGATCTTCTCGCGCTTCACCTTCAACCGCGAATGGGACGTGACCGAGCTCTCGTTCGCCAAGTTCATGGCCCAGGTGACCCGGCCCGAGCCCGACATCATCGGCCTGCCGGTGTTCGCCTCCCGCCTGTTCCGGTTCGGCTCGTTCTACGTCAACCGCAACAGCGGGATCAAAACCGCCGCCGACCTCAGAGGCAAGACCATCGGCTCGCCGGAATGGGCCCACACCGCCGCCGTCTACATGCGCGGCTGGCTTCACAACGACGCCGGCGTGAAGCTCACCGATGTGCACTGGTACCAGGCCGGCGCCAACGAGGCCGGCCGCATCGAGAAGGTGGAGCTCGACCTGCCGGCCGGGCTCGAGCTCACCCGCGTCGCCGACAAGTCGTTGAGCGACATGCTGGCCGCCGGCGAGATCGACTGCGCGCTGATCGCGCGGCCTCCGACCTGCTTCCTGCGCGGCCACCCCGACGTGGCGCGGCTGTTTCCCGACTTCCTGGCGCGCGAGGAGGAGCAGTTCTCGAGGACCAAGGTGTTTCCGATCATGCACGTGATCGCGGTGAAGCGCAGCGTGCTCGCCGACAATCCGTGGATCGCGCGCAACCTCTACAATGCGTTCGACGAATCGAAGCGCCGCAGCCTCGAACGCCTGCTCGACCCCGCGGTGTCGCGCTATCCGCTGCCGTGGCTGCCGACCTATGCGCGCCGGATGCGCGACCTGTTCGATGGCGATCCCTTCCCGTTCGGCATCGAGGAAAACCGCCCGACGCTCGAGACCTTCCTCACCTATTGCCACCAGCAAGGCATCGCCCACCGCCTCGCCAAGCCGGAGGAGATCTTCCCCGCCGGCATCATGGCGCCGGTCAAGGTGTGACCCAGAGGCCGGCGCCGATGAGCCATGGGCTGAGATTCCCGGCGCGTGTCCTGCTCCGGCCGTCGTTCCGGGGCGGTGCTCGGCACTGATCTGGAACTCAAAGCCGTGTTTGCGGAGCCAACGTCAGGGGGATTCCGCGTTCACCGCAAGCGAGGCGGTGCGCCGGGATGAGCTCGGTCGACAAAATCGAAAAAAAGCGTCTGCCGGCGCAGCCCGCCGCGCGCTCAACCCAGCTTGCCACGCCGCAGCACCACCGCCACGCCCCACGCCGCGACGGCGGCGAGCGCCAGCGAGATCAGCACGTTGTATCCGGCGAGCGAGAGGCCGAGGAAGCGCCACGCGGCCTCGTCGCAACGCACGACGCTGACGGTCTGGAGCTGGCTCAGGAGATCGCCGCCGCTGCCGAGGTCGTTGATCGGGCCGGAGCACTCGCGCGGCCCCGGCCACCATTTCCATTCGACGCCCGCATGGAAAAGTGCGAGCCCGGCATTGAACACCATGGCGAGCGCGATCACCGCGAACCCCGCGGCGAGCAGCGGCCGCGGCGCCTGCCTTGCCGCGGCGAAAGCAAGCACGACGGCGAGCGGGATCGAGACGTAATAGGCGACGCGCTGGTCGAGGCATAGCGGGCACGGCGGCAGCTTGAGCACATACTGGAAGAAATACGCCCCGAGGATGGTCGCGGCCCCACCGGCGGCGACGAGCGCCGCCGCGGCGACCGGCTGCTGATCCGAACGCGTCAGCGCCTGCATGTCCTGCTCCCCTGCTCCAAGCCCAAAGCCCACCTGGCCCCGCCGTCTCCGCGGGAGACGCCGACAACCGGGCGACCGGACGCCCCTGCGGCGACCCATCGTCCGGCGTTCGCATAGCGACTTCCGGAACCGGTGTCGATCGTACTCATGCGGGCGATCATGGGCGCATTGAGGCGGCGCCGGCGCACCACTCAATGCACGCCCATGCCCAACCGGCTCATTGCGGCGTTGACCCCGCGAGAACCGTGGGTATGATCCGCGCGCCGTGCCCCTGTGGCGGAATTGGTAGACGCGCCTGACTCAAAATCAGGTGGCCGCAAGGTCGTGCTGGTTCGAGTCCGGCCAGGGGCACCAGACAGCTCGTATCCCAATAAATCGTGAGTCATTCCAACGGCGTGCCGTTGCGCCCGCCAGAAAGCGCATTCGGCGCTGCCTTCGGCTCACGACGACCGGGATCGTCCCCGGCCGTCGCTCCGCACATATACGACACTCACCCCTGATCCTGCAGCCTATTGGCCGATTGCGGTCTGCAGGATCTTGGCGACCTCGGCGGAGGGGTGATTGTCCGAGCTGCCGCCCCGCCCCAGCGCCGCATCGAGCGGCGACACGCGGCGGTCGTCCATGACCGCGACTTCGGCACCGTGATCGACCAGATACTGGACTACGCGCGGCCAGGCCCATTGCACCGCCCCGAACAACGCGCTCTGCCCGCCGCGTTCCGGCAGCGTGCTGCTACGCCCCATGCGCGCGGTCTTGCTGGTGACGTCGGTGATCCGCGCATTCACGTCGGCGCCGGCCGCCGACAGGATCGCGAGCGTCGCGATCGACCGATCCTGCGCATTGCCGGCTTTGGGGCTGAAGCGCGGGCTGGGCTCCATGCCCAGTCCGGCGGCGGCCATCAGCGGCGTCACGCCCATCACGTTGGGCACGTCGACCCGCCCGCCGTGTTCCAGCAGCAGCCGCACGGCCTCGCTGTCTTGCGAGGCTGCGGCGCGCAGCATCGGCGTGGCACCGGTGGTTATGATCTCGTCCGCGAAGCGGCCGGAGTTGCCGCCGCGCCCGGGCCGGTGCATGTTCAACTGAGTATTGGGGTTGACGCCGGCGTCGAGAAATAGGCGCGCGAGCTCGAGCGCGGTAGTCTTCGTCGTCACGATGGGTGGCCCGGTGCGTTCTTCGTAGGCGTCCAGACTGTACGTATTCATGTCGATCGCCGTGTACAGCGCGGTGCGGCCCCACCAATCCCACAGATGAGGATTGGCGCCGCGCTCGAACAGCAGCTTTGCCGAATCGAATGCGAAATTGTCGATGGCCACGATCAGCGGCGTCACGCCGTCGGGGTTCGGCCGGTTGGGATTCGCACCGGCGTCCAGCAGCGCGCGCACGCAGTCCGTACATCCCGATCGCGCCGCATAAAGCAGCGGGGTCATGCCGCCGGCCGGGCGATACTGATTGCGCGGCTCGCCGGTCAGCTGGCTCGGCCAGTCGTTGGCCAGGGAGCGTGCCTCGACGTCCGCCTTATGGTCGATGAGAAAGCGCGTCAGCTCGGCTGAGCGCGCGTCCGCCGCCCACATCAGCGCCGTCTGACCGCGCCATTTTTCCCGGGCATCGACATTGGCGCCGTGGCGCACCAGCAGCTCGGCCACGTCCAGGGATCCTGCGCGCGCGGCCAGCATCAAGGCCGTCTGGCCCTCTTGGTTCGGCACCTCTACGTTGCTGCCCGCAGCGAGCAGCATTTCGACCAGGCGAACATTGGCGACCTTTACCGCCTCCGCCAAAGGGCTCGAGCCGTAATTGTTGAGGACATCCGGCTTCGCCCCGCGCGCGAGCAGCGTGCGGACCAGATCCGGGTCGATCTTGTAGACTGCCCAGTGCAGCGGCGTCGTACCGTCGCCCTGGGCTGTGTTCACGTCGGCGCCCGCGACAATCCTCTTGAGCGCCGCGTCCCGATTACCGGCCTGGATCAGACCAGCGAGGGTGTCGTCGGCGGCCGCCGTGCCGGCCGCTGCAAGGCAAAAAACGACCGCGAAAATGGCACGCTTCATGACGGTGTCCATCAGAGCACTTCCGGTGCGAGAGAATTGTGATGCGCCCAGTAGCCCTTGTGGGCGTCGTAGGCGAACTTGAACGGGTCGTGGAAGGTCCGAGATAGACCCTTCATAACTCCCGCATCGAGCATGTTTTGTGCGCTCATGCCCTGCTTGAGGCGTTCAAGCATGCGATCGAAGAGCACGCGCGTCATGTCGAACTCGGCCTGTAGCTCGGGCCGGCCCATCACCGGACCGTAGCTCGGCACGATCCGCGTGTTCGCATCGCAGAGTTTCAGGAGCTTTTCCTGCGCATCGGCGCGCCCGCCCAGCCAGCCGCCGCCGAACCAGTCGAGCGCGGGATCTTTCAGCGGCGAGACGGCATCACCGGCGGCCAGCACGTTCGCGTCCCGGAAGAATACGTAGATATCGCCGTCGGTGTGGGCCTCGAGCAGGTGGCCGTACTCGATCCGCTCCTTGCCGGCGAGAGCCGCTTCGCCGGAGAAAAAGGTTACGGTCGGATGCGCCGCTGCGGGCAGCGCTTTCTCGTAACGCTCCTCGTCCCACAGGTAATAGTCCGTCGCCAGATGGGCCCGGGTCTTTTCGTGAGCAATGATCGTCGTGCCCGCCCGCGCGAGGGCGAGATTTCCGCCCACCTGCTCCCGGTGCCAGTGCGTGTTGAACAGCGTTGTGACGCCGGTTCCGCCCGGCAGCCCGCGCAGCAGCGCAAGCAACGCCGGGCTGAACTCGGCAGCGCCGCCGTCCACCAGCACCTGCCCGGTACTTGCCGTCCGCACCAGCACGTTACCGCCGGCTCCGGTGAGCATCACGAATCCGTCGCTCACGGGAACGACGGCGGGGCTTTTCTGGGCGAAGGCGGAGCGCGCAAAGGGCGGCAGGGCCAGACCCAGGACGCCGCCCAACGCACCTTTCACGATGGACCTGCGATTCATGGCCGAGTGTCCCGAGCGCTTAGACATCGGCGATCTCGCCGGTGCTGTCGCCAAATTTCTTCATCTCCAAACCCGCCTTGTTCAACAGCGTGAGGTGCAGATTGGAAATCGTCGTGCGTTCGGGCAGCTCGATCTGCCGCCCCCCCTTGAGCGCACCGGCGCCGCCGCCGACCAGGATAGTCGGCAACGGATAATTGCTGTGCAGATTGCTGTTGGACATATTGGAGCCGTAGAGCAGCATGGAGTTATCCAGCAGCGTGCCTTCGCCGTCGGGGGTGGCGGCGAGCTTCGCGACGAATTCCGCGAACCGCTCCATGTGATAGCGCTGGATCTTGACCAGCTTTTCAAGCCGATCGGTATAATCGGCGTGATGCGACAGCGGATGGAAGGAGTCCGGCACGCCGATGTGGTTATAGGTCCGGTTGGTGCCTTCGCCGATCATGATGTAGGAGGCCACCCGCGTGAGATCGGCCTGATAGGCAATCGCGACCAGGTCGAACAACAGCCGCACCTCCTTGTCGATCGCCGTATCCTGCTCGGTCTGAGGTATCTCGGGCGCCTTTACACCCGAGAGGTCGCGGTTCTGCGCAAGCTGAACGCGGCGCTCGATCTCTCGCACCGTGTCGAGGTAGCCGTCGAGGACCGCCTTATCGCTCGGGCCGAGCTCCAGCTGCAGCGCCCGGGTCCGCTCGGCAATGAAATCGAGGATGCTCCGTTTCTGCCTGACGATGGCCACGCGCTCTTCCGCGGTCGCGCCCTCACCGAATAACTGCGCGAAAACCTTGCGCGGGTTGGATTCCATCGGCAAAGGCGAGTTTGCGTTGCGGTACGACAACGTGGAGCTGTAGAGGCAGCCGAAACCAGCTTCGCAGGAGACCGCCTGAGTTTCACCCTCCGAGCAGACCTCCATCGACGGCAGCGCGGTTTCCTGACCGATGCGCCCGGCAATGATCTGGTCGATCGTCGCAGACATGCTCGGACCGGGCGCTTTGAGATCGGGCTTGACACCGCTGAGCCACGTCGCCGGGTTGTATTTGTGCACCGAGGCGACGCTGGCTTTGTTTTCCAGATTGGCGAACGAAGTTACGGCGTGCTTGTGCTTCTCGAGCGGCTCGAGAATATGGCTGAGCTTGAAATCCGTGCCGGCACCGCTCGGGGTCCAGCGGTCCATGGCCTTCCCATGCTTCGTGTTCGACATGACCGCGCCGTGGGGAATGTAGAAGAAGCCCGCCCGCAGCTTCGGCGCGGCGGCGGTGTTGGCGAGCGCGGTGGCGGCCGGGATCATTGCATCGAGCAGCGGCAGTCCGACGGAGACACCCGCGCCCTTGAGCAGCGTCCTGCGAGAAAGATGCTTTCTGGTCAGATACATGGTGTTTAATCCTCCAGAGCCTGCATGCGGAATGCATCACTCGATACGATCCCTGCCACGATCGACGAGAACCGGTAATCATCCTTGGCCGCCTCGCGGACGATCGCCCGGACTTGCGGCATGTCGTGAGGCGCGACCTCTCTGCCCAGCGCGTACATCATGAGCTTCACGGTCAGCGCCTGGGAAAACTGGCCGGGACGGCCCAACAGGACGCGGCGCAGGTCTGCCGGACTTTCGATTTTGGTGCCGTCCGGCATCGCCACCTTGGAATCGATCGGCGCATTGGCTTGCCAATCGACATCGCGCCACTGCCCGGTGACGGTGAAGTGCTCCAGGGGCAGCCCGTGGGGTTCGATCACCCCATGGCACATGTTGCAGGTTGGATTGGCGCGATGCTGCTCGAGCATCGCGCGCATGGTTTTCGGCTGCGCGCCCGGCGGCGTGCTCAGATCCGTCACCACATTCGGCGGCGGCGGCGCGGGCGGCGTGCCGCGGAGCTTGTCGAGAACCCAGGCGCCGCGCACCACCGGCGAAGTCCTGTTGCCATAGGACGTGTGCAACAGCACGGCGCCCTTGCCGAGAAGGCCATAGCGGTTCTCGTCCTCGAGATGGACGCGGCGGAACTGCGCGCCGTGCACCGTTGTGATGCCGTAGTGCTTCGCCAGCCTTTCATTGAGGAACGTATAGTCGGCCGTCAGCAGCTCCTGCACGTTCTTGTCTTCGAGCAGGACGCTCCGCAGGAAGAGGTCGATTTCGGTCGAGAAATCCTGGCGCAATTCCGCGCTGAATTCGGGGAAGATCTGGCGATCCCAATCGAATTTCTCGACTTCCAGAAGGTCGAGCCAGCGGAGCGCGAAATCCGTCACCAGCGTTTCCGCCTGCGGAGCGGCCAGCATACGCCGCACCTGGGCGTCCAGCACGCCGGGCCGTCGCAACTCGCCCTCGTTCGCAATCTTGAGCAACTCATCGTCGGGGGCCCGCTTCCATAAGAAGAAGGACAGACGCGAGGCGAGTTCGAGATCGCTCAGCGCATAGAATTTCGCCTCTTTCTGCGGCCGGGCGATGCCGCGGTAGAGAAAGTCCGGGCTCACCAGAACCGCCGTCACCATCTGTTCGATCCCGGCGTTGAACCCGCCGGGTCCTTCGCGGCCGGCGTCGTAGAAGGCCATCAGCCTGACGACATCGTCCTTGGAAACGGGCCGGCGGAAGGCGCGCCCGGCAAGATCCGTGGTGATGCGCTGCGCGCAGGCGCGCTCCTGCTCGGCGACTTCGGGCTTGCAGATGAATAACTTCTCCCGGCTGGGCGTGCGCGTGGGGCTCGTGGCCGCATACGGCCCCACGAGCTGTATGGACCCGACAATGCGCGGCAGCCGCAGATACCCTTTGAATGCAAACCCGGAATACTGAGTGCCGCCCGCGATCAAGTCGTCGGTCGCCACCCGGGAGCGCTCGATGAACGTCACGACGACTTCGTGCACGCCGGCCGTCACCTGAACGGGGATATTGTCGAACCGCTGCATAAGCTTGGCTCCGGCCGGCGCACCGCCGCCGCGATCCACGAATTCCCGATCGGCGTCACCGCCGATCTTTTCCCGGAACGCCTCCTTGCGATCGATCAGCACGACCACCGTTGTTTCGTTCTCGACCCCGCGCGGGTAGAGTCCGAAGTCGAGATCGGTGATCGTGACGCGGTACTCCCCATCCGCCGGGAACGTGTACTCGAACCTCGTGCCGCCCCGCGTACCGAGCGGCATGCCGTCCACATAGCCGTCCTGGTCGCCGATGGCGGGGGGCGGGAACGAGGTTTTGACGACCTCCGGCGTCGGCTTGCCGACCGCCATGCGCGACACCACGCGCGCAACGTTGACGTACTGCTCCAGGAAGGCGGGCGACACGGTCAACGCCGCAGCGATGTTGCTGAAACCTTCGACCGCGACCTCGGCCGGCAGGTACTGGTTGGCATTGATCTCCACAGCCAGGAGGTCTTTCACCGCATTGGCATACTCGGTACGGTTCAAGCGCTCGACGGGAACGTGACCCGCAAGGTGCGCCGTGCCGCTTTTGTCGAGCGTGCTCTCGAGCCAGCCAATCAGGGCGTCAACTTCCTGCTGCGAGGGCTGCTCGATGCCGGGCGGCGGCATCTGGCGCCCGCGCAATTTGCGCACGACTTTCTCGAAGATCTCGGGGTGTTGGGGCACGGACTCGGCGCTGAGCTGGTCCAAAAACAGGTTGCCGGCGCGGACTTCCTCGTTGTGGCAACCGAAGCAGTAGATCCCGATGGTGGACCACTGCGATTCGGGATGCTGCGCAACCTGGTTCGCGGGTTGGGAGAAGGCCGTGGAGTTCGCCGAAACGATACCGACGGCACAAGAAACGCCGATAAGCCAGTTAGCGAGTTTCATATCAGCCACCACCTCGCGTTTTCATCCCGGATCGAAGATTTTTATTTTTGATTGTGACACAGGGAAACCGGGGTCGAATAGGGGTAATTTTCGATCCGGGCACATAATTCGATCTGGGCGTACAACTCCAGCAGGGCACATAAACAGAGCGTTTCACCTCACGGATTATGTCGGCCGGGTTATCGAGCGGGCAGTGCGCGGCTGCCTGGCCGATGCGGCGGACGTTGCGCTCGCGGCGAGAACCGGTGGCTTCCCACCGCCCTGTGCGAAGGACCGGGAAAGCCGACGCATCATCGCTGCCGCCATTAAGAGGCCGCAAAAGCGGCCTTCCGTTTTGCGCACTGCGGAACGTTAGCGTGGCCTTGGCAAAAGCTTCCGCTCAGCGGATACGGCGACATCCGCTGGAGGACGTCGGAAAGTTCGCAGAACCGCGCGGAGGACACGCGAAAAAAAGAGAAAATTTGCACTCTCTCTTGCATATCCACGCGGACCAGGGGAGAACGACAAACTCGAACAAGGGCTTGCTGCTGATCTCCTTTCACTCGAAATCATCGGGCCGCAAGATCGTGCTGGTTCGAGTCCGGCCAGCGGCAGCGCCGGAATAATCCCATCGATCACTGCGTTTACGTCTGGCGGAGTCGTCATGCATCTCACTGTCGCTCACATCTCCCCGATCGTCGCCCTGGTGGCGGGGATTTTGATCCTCCTTGCGCCACGCTTATTGAACTACGTGGTGGCGATCTACCTCATCGTGGTGGGCCTTACAGGGCTGAACGGCATCTACCACTGGATGCGATAGGAGCACGGGCAGCCGCGCCGACTTTTCGTCAGGGCGCCCGACCAGAGGATGTGCCGGCGCTGATCAGTATCGTTGGGCATGCCGCAACAGACTTGGGCCGGCCATCCCGACGGGTCGTGACGCCCACTACGGGTCGTGACGCCCATTGAAGCACCCCGCGTCGCGCAGCGGGGCTTGCAGGGTCAGATCCCAACGGCTGACGCCGATCCCGTCGCCCATGGTGTCGTCGACTTGCCCGGAGTTTCCGCTGAGCAGGCCATCCGCCACCCCCGTTTACCGACAGACCCCATCAACACCCGGTCCAATCGCCGCCCTCTCGCTCAGCTTCGGGAACGATGGCCTGGAGGCTCGTCAGCGGCATCGCGCAGAGCCCGGTGGGTGACGCGCGGCCTCGCCTCCCCACGGAGGCGCGGCCCCGCCGGCGGTGCCTGGATGCCACACCCGGCGCCAAGCAGCCGATCGTCTTTGCGGCCCCATTTCGGGGCGTCGCCATGATTCAGCCAAAGCTCATCTTTATTTGCCATGGAGGGAGCCACTGCGGGAAAAAAGGGGGGCTCAATTGGTCCACACACGCCGGTTCAATGCCGCGACAGCTTTGGTGCTGGGCGCAGGCACATGTTTCGTCCTCGGTTTTGCGGCCACGGATGCGCGGGCCCAGGCGCCAGCGGCCGCCCAAGCTGCGGGGACCTGTGAAGACGCCTCCGAGCTCGCGGTCCTGCCGTCGCCGGTGGCGCCGTGGAAGGGGGCGCCGCTGCGCGTCATCTTCGCCGCCGAGAAACCGCTGGACGGTGAACTGTCGCTGATCGCTCCCGACGGAACGGTCGCGGCCAAGTCTTCCGAGCGCCATGGCGGGCCGCCCTACTTCTGGTTCGCCGAGGTCGCCTCGCCGGCCGTGGGCACCTGGCACGCGACGCTGTCGCGCGATCACGCGCCGGCCGATTGCACCACCATCACCCGCGAGATCGCGGTGCGCAAGGATGCGCCGCCGCGGCCGGGCGCGTCGACCGCCGTCTGGCCGGTGCACGCCGCCTGGAACCGGGGGACGGAGAACCTCTACTCCGCCTGGATCGAGAAGCTGTTCGAGGCGCCGCTCGAGGAAGCGCCGTCGTGGAAGGCGCTGCATGAGGTGCTGCGCGACAAGTCGCGCAACCTCCTGTTCAATCACCTTGGTCTCGGCGAAGACCAGATGGGGACCCTGATCCGCCCCGACTGCGCCGACCTTCCCTACTTCCTGCGCGCCTACTTCGCCTTCAAGATGGGGCTGCCGTTCGGCTACTCGAAGTGCTCGCGCGGCGACGGCGCCGCGCCGCGGTGCTACGAGTGGTTCAACGTCCTCAATCCGGAGCAGCCGCGCCCGCCCGAACCCAAGCTGGCGTCGCGCGGCGTGCTCGATGCCCTCGGCCAGCCTCTCGCCCAAGTGATGAGCGCGCCGCCGTCGCCGCCGCGGCCCTTGCCGCCGGCGCAGTCGTTCGCTCGCTTCATCCCGATCCTCGCCGACGGCGTCCATTCCGGATCCGGCCGCACGGCGCTGGCGGATGACAACACCGACTACTATCCGGTGCCGCTGTCCGCGGACACGCTGCGCCCGGGCACGGTGTATGCCGACCCCTATGGCCACATCCTCATGATCTCGGGGCGTGTCGCCCAGACTGCCGACAGCGCGGGCGTCCTGCTCGCGGTGGACGCGCAGCCCGACGGAACGGTGGCGCGCAAGCGGTTCTGGCGCGGCAACTTCCTGTTCGCCAAGGACCCCGCGGTGGGCGGTCCCGGCTTCAAGCGATTCCGCCCGATCGTCGCCCAGAAGAACGGCTCGCTGCGGCGCCTGACCAATGCCGAGATCGCAAGGGACCCCGATTACGGCGACTTCTCGCTCGATCAGGCGAAGCTCGGCGTCGAGGACTTCTACGACCGGATGGACGACGTGATGTCGCCCTCGCCGCTCGACCCGATGCGCGCGATGACCGAGGCGATCACCGCGCTCGAGGAGCAGGTGAAGGCCCGCGTGACGTCGGTCGAGAACGGCCGCAAGTTCCTCAACAGCGGCAAGGGCAACGCCGAAATGCCCGATGGCTGGACCATCTTCGAGACCAACGGCGCCTGGGAAGACTTCGCCACGCCGGCCCGCGATCTGCGCATTTTGATCGCGATCGACGTGGTGCGCACCTTCCCGGATCGCGTCGCGCGGCGGCCGGATCGCTATGCAATGCCGGCCACCAAGAGCGTAGCCGAGGTCAAGGCCGAGATGGAGAGCCTGCTCGCGAAGGAGCTTGCCACCCGCAAGTTCACCTATCCGCGCACCGACGGCTCGCCGTGGACGCTCTCCCTCAAGGACGTGATCGACCGCTCCTCTGAGCTCGAGATGGCCTACAACGTCAACGACTGCGTCGAGCTCCGGTGGGGCGCGTCGGAGCGGAGCGACGAGGCCGCAACCTGCAAGCGTCATGCGCCGCAGTCCCAGCGCGCGAGGATGAGCAGCGACTATCGCGTCTGGTTCCACGAGCGGCGCCGTCCCGCCCGCGGCGCCTGAGACCGCGTTCACGATGACGGCTTGCCCATTTGAAGCGGGCGATCCGATGCAAGGTTGAGAAAAGTGAAATCCGGGGGCGGCGGAGGATACCTCTCTGCTCCTGGATTTCGCTTTTCGCGCAAACCAGGCTACGGACCTGTCTGGGCATTTGTGAAAAACAACCCCATGCAAAGGAGCCTGGGGCGGCGTCAAGACGAATTCTTTCCCCAATCGGTCCAGGCTGCGAGGTCGGTCTCAGCCCGCCTGGCGCGCTTCGATCCCGGTTCGCCCGCGCAGCGTCTGGCCGACGGCGGCGCCGACGACCGCCGCGAGGCCGAAGGCGAGGACCTGCCACGCCGGCGGCACGCCGACATCCAGCATCGACTGGCTGAAATTGTTGCCGAGCGTCCACGACAATTCGTAGCCGCGCCGCCCCAACAGAAAGCCGGCCTCGAGCAGCGCGGTGAAGATGCAGCACGCCACCGCGAGCAGGGTCAGCGCCTTCAGGTCGGTGCCGCGACCATGGCGCTTGAGCACCCGCCACGTCATCAGCCATAAAAATATGCCCGCCAACGCATATTGCTCCGTATAGGTGCCGCGCGCCAGCACCACATGGAGCAGCGCCAGCACGCTGATGGCATAGGTGAAGTTGTGCAGCCGCTGCCACGCTTTGGCCCCCATGCGGCGGATCGCGCCGTCGGTAGAGGTCACGCCGAGCGCGATCAGGCCGAATGTGGAGAGCGTCGCCAGGATCAGCGAAAACTGCGTCGCCACCTCGCTCGCGATGAAGGCGAAATTCCACATCCGCAGCGCGAAGTAGATGACGATGTGGCCGGCCGTGTAGACGAGCGCCGTCACCCCGATCATCCGGCGCACGTCGACCAGCGCCGGCAAGCGAAACAGCGCCACGGCCGGACTCACCGCAAGCGCGGCAAGCAGCATCACCGTCGCCCACACGCCCGACCAGAAGGTCAGGCCGCCGAGCGCGATGGGAAACATGCCGTATTCCCCGGCACGCGCGTCATAGGCCGTGTGGAGCGCCGGCAGGATCATGAGCGCCAGGGTCGCGGCCTTCAGCCAGGAAAAGCGGCCTTTCCTGTCCTGCCATGGCCAAGTCCAGCCCACGGCTTTCCTCCCTTGCGATTCGCGCAGCCGCTTACGGGCTGCCTCGATCCTTCTTATTCGTCTTGAAACCTCGGGGAAAGCGATGTCGCCGGAAATTAAGGGTTTCGGGGACGTCTGGCCCGATCGTGGCCCGTCTCCCCATGGTCGACCCGCCGGCACGACCTATCGGGTTTTCCGAGCCCCCACCCTGCCCTCGCTGTCGGCCGCACGTAGGCCGGCATCGAGGCTTCCGCGATGAGTCCCGGATTCTTTACCCTTTGCTGCTGCCGCAGCAGACATGCATATTTCCGAAACATATCGGCGATATCCAGGAATGATGGCCACACAGCAAGCTCGCTCCACAGCCGTTGCGCCAAATTCCCGGCCGCGGCAGGCCCGCAAAATTCCATCAGTGCGAGGACGGGAGCTCCGCCAGGTTCATCGAAAAGACCATAGGCTCTTGTGAGCACTCGCCACCCGGAATGGAGGATTTCGATGGGATATGAGAACCTGACGCCCGCGCTGGAGCGGATCAAGATGGTGGCGGGGTTTCTCGCCGCACAGGGACAGGACACCAAGACCGTGTTCGCCCTCGAGGATCACTATCGCGACACGCCGCAGATGACGGACGCGGTGGAGCGCATGAAAGCCGATCCCGGCGTCGGGGCCCTGATTGCGGAAGGCTACATGACGCCGGACTACGACCTCGACGCGCTCATCGAATATCCGCCCGGCTCGCTCGCGCACACCTATGCGAAGCTGATGCGGCTCAACGGCTACCAGGCCAAGTTCTATCCGGAGCGCGACATCGAGAGCGACGCCGACTACTGCATCATGCGGGTGCGCAAGACCCACGACCTCCACCATGTCGTCACCGGCTTCTCCCAGCAGGGGCCGGGCGAGGCCGGCGTGATCGGCGTCACTGCCTATCAGTTCGGTTATCCCGCCTTCGTGCTGATCGACCTCGCGGCCATGGCGCTGACCTTCCATCGCGCCGCAGGCTTCCACGATGCCCTCAACGACGTCGGTCGTGGCATGAACATGGGCAACCAGTGCAAGCCGCTGCTCGCCGTCAAATGGGAAGAGGGTTGGGAGAAGCCGGTGTCGCGCTGGCGCGAGGAGCTCGGCGTCAAACCGGTGACCACCGGACCGCAGAGCTGGCAAGCGATGCCGGGCATGGCAGACTGGGAGACGGCGTGACTTTGGTCGCCCAACCTATCACTGTCATCGCCCGGCTCGACCGGGCGATCCAGTAATCTCCGTGCCAGCGGCAGGAAACGTACCGTGCCCAAATCATAGTCCGCGGTTGCCGGATCGCCCGGTCGAGCCGGGCGATGACAGCCAAGAGACGTTTTTGGAAACAGCGCCGCCCGGGCCGCACAAGAGAGAGGACACCACACGCCATGGCTGCCGCTGACTTTGCGGGTCTCGTCGCCCGGCACCGGAAATACTTTCTCTCCGGCAATACCCGTGCGGTCGAATGGCGGGAGGCCCAGCTCGACGCCCTGCATGCGCTGTTGACCGAGTGCGCCGACGATTTGTGCGCGGCGCTATGGAAGGACCTGCGGCGCAACCGCGTCGACGCCGACGCCACCGACGTGAAATACGTCGCCGACGAGGCGGCCTATGCGCGCCACCATCTGCGGCGCTGGATGCATCCCCTCCACGTGAGCACGCCGCTGATCATGGCCCCGGGGCGCACCGAGATCCGCTTCGATCCGCTCGGGGTCGGCTTGATCATCGGCGCCTGGAACTACCCCATCATGCTGTCGCTGTCGCCGCTGGTGGCGGCGATCGCCGGCGGCAACGCGGCGGTCATCAAGCCGTCCGAAGTGTCGCCGGCCTGCGCAGAGGTCATCGCCAGGCTGATGCCGCGATATCTCGACACCGAGGCGTTTTCCGTCGTGGAGGGCGGCGTGCCGGAAACGACCGCGCTGCTCGAACAGCACTGGGACCACATCTTCTTCACCGGCGGCCCGCCGATCGGCAAGGTGGTCATGACGGCGGCCGCCAAGCACCTCACTCCGGTGGTGCTGGAGCTCGGCGGCAAGAACCCGACCATCGTGCACGACAGCGCCGATCTCCGGGTCGCGGCGCGCCGGATCGCCCAGGGCCGCTGGATGAATGCCGGACAGACCTGCACCGCGCCCGACCACGTCCTGGTGTTCAGGAAGGTCGCGAAGGATTTCCTCGCCGCCCTCGAGGGGGCCGTGGTCGGCTTCTACGGCGCCGATCCTCAGCGCAGCCCGGACTATGGCCGCATCGTCAACGCGCACCACTTCGACCGGCTGGTGAACCTCATCGGCAGCGGCGACGTCTATCACGGCGGACAGCACGACCGCGCGGACCTGTTCATCGCGCCGACCATCCTCGTCAACGTCGCCCCGGATTCGCCGGTGATGCAGGAAGAGGTGTTCGGCCCGATTTTGCCGGTGCTGGAAGTGGACAGCATCGATGCGGTGATCGAGAGCGTCAACGCCCAGCCGTCGCCGCTCGGCCTCTATGTGTTTGCCGACGATTCGGACGCCGCTACGCGCATCCTCGATGCGACGCGCTCGGGCGATGCCGCCGTCAACGACTGCACCGTGCAGCCGCTGGTGCGCGAGCTGCCGTTCGGCGGCGTCGGCAATTCGGGCATGGGTAAATACCACGGCGAATGGGGCTTTCGCGCCTACACCAATGCACGCGGCGTGCTCCACCACTCGACGATGCTCGATCCCGGCGTGCGCTATCCGCCCTACAGCGAGAACGAGCGGCTGCGCGGGCTGATCTCGCGACTGAGTTAGTAGTCATTTCATTTTGAGTGTCATTGCCCGGCTTGACCGGGCAATCCGGTAACCACCGGCATCCGAAGGGTACTTTGCGCTAACCACAAGCGCAGGGGTTACTGGATCGCCCGGTCAAGCCGGGCGATGACATAGACAAAGTTTGCGCATGATGGCAGCGCATACGCCGCAAAGGAGTCGGCCCGATGCTGTCCCGCCGTTCCCTTCTCCTGGTGCCGATCCTCGCGCCGCTCGCGGTCGACACCGCACGGGCCAAGGACGTCGCGCCGGCCAATCTCGTGCTGGTGCGGTCGGGCACGCTGCCGATCATCCTCACCGCACCGCACGGCGGACTTGAAGCGATCCCCGGCGTCGCCGCGCGCAACACGGTGGGCAAGCCGTCCGGAGGGCGCGGCTACGTGACCGTAACCGACATCAATACCGATCGGCTGGCGCTGGCCATCGCGGCGGAGATTAAGGCGCTCACCGGCAAGGACCCCTGCCTGGTGATCGCCAGGTTCCAACGCAAATACATCGATCCGAATCGTCCGCCGGACGTCGCCTTGGACGACCCCGTCGCGCGGCCCTATTACGACTATTACCACCAATCGATTCGGCGCTTCGTCGACGAGATCCGCAGCAAATATCCGGCCGGCCTCCTGATCGACGTGCACGGGCAGAAGAAGGATCCGACCGTGGTGATGCGCGGCACCCAGAACGGCAGGACCGTCGCGCGCCTGCTGGCACGCGCCGGCCCGCAGGCGGTGACGGGTCCCAACGGCATCTTCGGGCAACTGGCCGCCAATGGGCTCGCAGTCTCCCCCCTCAACGACGCGCCGGCGGGCACCCGCGAGAACCGGGGGTACGATGGGGGCTATACGGTCGGGACCTATGGGAGCGAGACCGACAACGGCATCGACGCGGTGCAGATGGAATTCGGCACCGACTATCGTCACGGCGAAGACCTGGACCGCACCGCCCGCGCCGCCGGCAAGGCCATCGTCGCGTTCTACGACGCCTATCTGAAGAAGCCGTCCAACTGAACCACTGCGAGAGCGGCGCCCGTCGCTTTCGAGCCATGCCGGTGTAGCGATTTCGCTACGACGCCCGATACGCTATGCGTCCGGGCAGTCGCCATCAGCCGAAAGCGCCCGCGCGTATGAGCTCGGACCGACCCTTGTTTGCCGTCGTCGCCGGTGCGGCGGGGGGCGCCGCGGCCATCGCGGCGATGGAATTCCTGGCCGAGCGCAGCACCGTTCCGCTGGCATTCATTCCGTTCGCGACGTCGATCGTGCTCATCATGGGAACGCCGGAGGCGAAACCGGCGCAGCCGCGCGCCCTCGTCGGCGGCCACCTGTTGTCCGCCGCGGTGGGCCTCCTGGCGGTGACGCTGGTCGGTCCGCAGCCCTGGGCAGCGGCGTTCGCCATCGGCGCCGCCATGGTAGTCATGCACCTGACCGACACCTTCCACCCGCCGGCCGGGATCAATCCGCTGCTGATCGTGGTCAACGACCGGCCGTGGGGCTTTCTCCTCGTCCCCGTCGCCGCCGGCCTCGCGATCCTCGTCTGCTTTGCCTATCTCTGGCACAACGCCACCCGCCGGGGCTCGTGGCCGATCCGGTGGTGGTAGGTCCATTTACCGCTCGGCGCCTGCTCATCGGGTGCCACGGCGAAGGACAACGCCGCGGGATCCGCACGAGCGCATTCGACCCATGGTGGGACCAAGCGCAAAGCACGCCAGCAGTCCCCCTTGATCCAGATCAAAGCCCTCTTCCCCGCCTCGGCCGAACTTTGTTGCTCGCGCAACCAATCCGCCGGGAGGTTCGGGCATGCTCAGGAAAGAACAGAACGATCTCGTCACCCAGACCGGGCCGGGGACGCCGATGGGCAACCTGTTCCGCTGCTACTGGACGCCGGTGCTGCTCGCGACCGAATTGCCTGAGAACGACTGCCCCCCGGTGCGGGTCAAAGTGCTGTCCGAGCGGCTCGTCGCGTTCCGCGACAGCGCGGGGCGCTATGGCCTGATCGACGAGTTCTGTCCGCACCGCGGCGCGTCGCTGTGGTTCGGCCGCAACGAGGAATGCGGCCTACGCTGCCCCTACCACGGCTGGAAATTCGACGTCACCGGCCAGTGCGTCGAGGTACCGTCGGAGCCGACCGAGAGCGGCTTCGCCACGCGCATCAAGCTCAAGTCCTATCCGCTGGTCGAGCGCGGCGGCGTGCTATGGGCCTATCTCGGCCCGCCGGAGCGTCAGCCGGCGCTGCCGGAATGGGAATTCGCCGTGGTGCCCGACGCGCAACGCTTCGTCTCCAAGCGCATCCAGGAATCCAACTGGCTGCAGGCGATGGAGGGCGGCATCGATTCGAGCCATGTCTCCTTCCTCCACCGCGGCGACATCGGACGGGATCCGCTGTTCAAGGGCGCCCGCGGCAACCAGTACAATCTCGCCGATGCGCGCCCGGTGTTCGAGGTGGTGGAGAGTGCCGGCGGGCTCTACATCGGCGCCCGGCGCAACGCCGAAGGTGGCAACTACTACTGGCGCGTCACCCAATATGTGCTGCCGTCCTTCACCATGATCGCGCCGCGCGGCGGCCACAGCGTCCACGGCCATTTCTGGATTCCGATCGACGACGAGACCTGCTGGGCGTGGAGCTACGACTACCATCCGACCCGGGCGCTGACCGCAGCCGAGCGCCAGGCGATGGAAGACGGCATGGGCGTCCACTGCAAATACGTGCCGGGCACCTTCCGTCCGCTCGCCAACAAGGACAACGACTACCTGATGGATCGCGAGGCGCAGAAGCGCGGCGACACCTATAGCGGCATCGAGGGCATCGCCATCCAGGACGGATCGCTGCAGGAAAGCATGGGGCCGATCGTCGACCGCACCAAGGAGAACCTCGTCTCCACCGACAACGGCATCATCATGGCGCGCCACCGGCTGATGCGGGCGGCGAAAGATCTCGCCGACAAGGGCACCCTGCCGCCGGGCGTCGACATCGCCCACCAGCGGGTGCGCTCGGCGGCGCTGGTGCTGCCGCCGGACCGGCCGTTCAAGGATGCCGAGCAGGAGGCGCTGGTGATCCGGCCGGGCATGGCGCCGGCCTCAGTATGAGGCAGCGCGATCGGATTTAAGCAAACCTCGCCGGAGCCGATCAAAGGCCGGCGGGGATGTCGGGGCAGTTGCTCGTCCCGACAACGGCCGGGCCCCCGTCGCACGGGGTCCGGCCTCATATTCGGCGGGCAGTCGCCGCTGGAGCCGCTCGGGGCTCAAGCGCCAGACGACCTTCGATGCCTCGCTGTCCGCGTTCGGCTCGCTGTTCGTCTCCGTGTCGGCTCAGCGCATGAGGTTCGAGTTCTGGCGGCGCGGAGACTCCCACACCGATCCGTTCGATCCATTTACGGTCGACCTCGGGACCCATCTCCTCACGCGCGGCTAAGCTGACGAACGCGCAGCGCCCAGTCAGGCGGCATCGAATAAGGAGCTCGCGTGCGATCGATCTCGCTCGATCGCACGCGGACACGGCTTGCTCGATGCGGTGAACCGGCGCCTGTCACTTGATCAGCGGCAGCCGCTCGAAGCAATGGAACGGCGGCGGCGAGGACACCGTCCATTCCAGCGTCGTCGCGCCCGGTCCCCACGGATTGTCGCCGGCGAGCTTCTTGTCCCGGAAGGCGAGATAGAAGGTGTAGAAGAACACCACGAGGCCGGCGGCGAACACATAGGACCCGATCGAGGAGATGAAATTCCAGCCGGCAAAGGCGTCGGGATAGTCCGCATAGCGGCGCGGCATGCCGGCGAGGCCGAGGAAGTGCTGCGGGAAGAAGATCATGTTCGCGCCGACGAACGCGATCCAGAAATGCAGCTTGCCGAGCGTCTCCGAATACATGAAGCCCGTCATCTTCGGGAACCAGTAGTACCAGGCGGCGAAGATGCCGAAGGTGGCCCCGAGCGACATCGTGTAGTGGAAGTGCGCGACGACGTAGTAGGTGTCCTGCAGCACGCGGTCGACGGCGGCATTGGCGAGCACCACCCCGGTGACGCCGCCCACCGTGAACAGGAAGATGAAGCCCACCGCCCACACCATCGGCGTCCTGAATTCGATCGATCCGCCCCACATGGTGGCGATCCAGGAGAAGATCTTCACGCCGGTCGGCACCGCGATCACCATGGTCGCGGCGACGAAGTAGGCCTGGGCGCCCGACGACATGCCGACGGTGTACATGTGGTGCGCCCACACCACGAAGCCGATCGCGCCGATCGCGACCATCGCATAGGCCATGCCGAGATAGCCGAACACCGGCTTGCGGCTGAAGGTGGCGATGATCTGGCTCACCACGCCGAACGCCGGAAGGATCAGCACGTAGACTTCCGGGTGGCCGAAGAACCAGAACAGGTGCTGGAACAGCACCGGGTCGCCGCCCCCGGCGGGGTCGAAGAAAGTGGTGCCGAAATTGCGGTCGGTCAGCATCATGGTGATGGCGCCGGCGAGCACCGGCAGGGACAGCAGCAGCAGGAACACGGTGACCAGGATCGACCACACGAACAGCGGCATCTTGTGGAGCGTCATGCCCGGCGCACGCATGTTGAAGATGGTGGTGATGAAGTTGATCGAGCCGAGGATCGACGAGGCGCCGGCGAGGTGCAGCGACAGGATCGCGAAGTCGACCGCGGGTCCGGGATGGCCGGTGGTCGAGAGCGGCGTGTAGACCGTCCAGCCCGCTCCGACGCCGTTCTCGCCCGGCGGTCCCTCCACGAACATCGAGATGACGAGGAGCGAGATCGCGGCAGGCAGCAGCCAGAACGAGATGTTGTTCATGCGCGGGAACGCCATGTCCGGCGCCCCGATCATCAGCGGCACCATCCAGTTGCCGAACCCGCCGATCAGGGCCGGCATGATCATGAAGAACACCATGATCAGGCCGTGGGCGGTGACGAAGACGTTGAAGATGTGCGGGCTAGAGAAAATCTGCATGCCGGGATGCTGCAGTTCGAGCCGCATCCCGATCGACAGGATGCCTCCGATCACCCCCGCAGTCATGGCGAACACCAGGTACATCGTGCCGATGTCCTTGTGGTTGGTGGAAAACACCCACCGTCGCCAGCCATGAGGAATGTGATGCTCCTGGGCGTGCGCGGCAACAGCGCTCACGGGCGTATCCATCTCGTTCTCCGTATCATTCAGGCAACGGTGCGCGATCCCGCCGGCGTCGCGGCCGCGACGTCACGGGCCTCGCGGCACCAGGGGTGCGGCGTCGGGCACTCCCATCCGCGGGGGCTCGGAACTGGGGGGCAGCCGTTAAACGCTAAGGATCGGGAGGGTGGATTCTTTGATCCAGATCAAAGACCGTCTGCGATCGGGAGACGTGCACAGGGCGCTCCGGATGCGCGGGTCGGCGTGCCGTCGGGCAGCGACGCTTCCGGGCAAGCCGGCGACAACGGCCCTGAACGCGACCCGCCGGGCGCGGCAGGATTGCGGGAGCCCCCGCGGGGTCAGGCGCTCTCGGACAAGGCCGCGCAGGTATCGGGGCTGCGCCCGTCGGACCACGTCCGGGTCGTCTCATGGGCCCCGGTGAGGCGGCACATCTGGCAGATGTCGTTCACCCGCAGATGGTCATGCCCTTCGGTCACCACCATCCCACGCCGCCGGAAATCGGAAAACACCCGCGAGACGGTTTCGAGAGTAAGGCCGAGATAGTCCGCGATCTCATGGCGGGTCATGCCGATCGGGATGTCGATGGAGTCCTCGCCGGCGCGCGGAGGGCCGGGGCAATTGAACACGCCGCGCCCCGGCACCGCGTGCATGACGAAGCTCGCGACCCGCTCGAGCGCCGACTTTCGTCCGAGCAGCACGACATGGTCGTGCATGGCGCAAAACTGCGCCTGCACCTGCGCGCCGAGTTCGCGCGCCAGGCCGACCGACTGCTCGGCGGCCGCGCGGTCGTGGGCGACGACCTCGACCGCGACCAGCGTTTCCGCGGAGCAGTCATAGATCGGCAGGCAGGAGATGCCGAACACCCCTCCGGGGCCGATCACTTCGACCACCTGGCGGCGGCCGTCGGGGAGGAGCTTGTAGAGCATCACCCGGCCGTTCACGAGCTGATAGATGCGACCGGCCGCCTCGCCTTCGCGAAACACCTGGGTCCGCCGCGGAAACACCTGCCTTCGGCCGGACATACTGGCTTTCATCGCGTCCCGCCGACCACCGATGGCGAGAACCGCTCCGGCCGCCGCGAAGCCCTGGCGGCGCCGCGCACGCACTCGCTCCGATCTCGGGTCACGCATGTCATCGGGGTTGCGTCTCCTGGGAAGGCGGTTGCGAATAGAATTATCCCCTGCGAGGGAAACTGACAAGCGAGGCTGGCGCGCGCCCCATCGTTAGCGCAGGCATGACGGGCCCGTCGTTAAACCGCCTGCTCCGTCGCGGCGCCGCAGCCGGCGGATCCCAGCTCAGATCGCGATCTGGCGGCCGATCTCCACCACCTGGTCGCCGGGCAGGTTGAAATAGTCCGTCACATGGGTGGCGTTGCGCTCCATGGCCGCGAACAGCTCCTCCTGCCAATGCGGCAGACCCATGCCGTCCTGGCGGCGGATCACCGTCTCGTGCCCGACGAAGTAGGTCACGTCGTTGAGATCGATGGTGCAGCCGTAGCCCTTGAGCTGCTCGAGGAGACGGGGAATGTCCGGCCGCTCCATGAAGCCATAGCTGACCTTCGAGCGCCAGAAGTCCGGCGCCTCCCGGGTGAGCGTCGCGCGTTTGTCGTCGGGGATCCAGGGCACCGGCTCGACCTGAGCGGTGATCGCGAGCACGTGGCGCTGCAGGGCGCGGTTGTGTCGGATGTGCCAGGCCAGCACCGGAGGCGTATCGCGCGTAGCGCGGGTGAGAAACACCGCCGTGCCCGGCACCCGCGGGATCTGATCCTTCTCGAGTTGCGCCATGAACTTGTCGAGCGGCACGAGGCCTTCATTGATACGCGCGGTGACGGCGTCGGCGCCGCGGTGCCAGATATACATGATGAGATACACGCCGCCGGCCAGCAGCAATGGAACGTAGCCGCCCTCCATGATCTTCAAGGTGTTCGACACGAAGAAGAGGGTGTCGATCACGAGAAACACCCCGGCGACGGCGATGCTGGCCGCAAGGCTCCACCGCCATACCTCGCGCATGGCGATCAGCAGCAGAGCGGAGGTCATCAGCATGGTCGCCGACACTGCGATGCCGTAAGCCGCCGCGAGATTGTCGGACTTGCCGAACCATACCGTCAGCCCGATGGTGACGATCATCAGCGCCCAGTTCACCGGGCCGACATAGATCTGGCCGTAACCCTCGGCCGACGTCTGGGTGATCTTGATGCGCGGAAACCAACCGAGCTGGATCGCCTGCCGGGTCATCGAAAACGCCCCGGTGATGATGGACTGGCTGGCGATCACGGTGGCGACGGTGGCGAGCCCGATCATCGGCAACAGCAACGTCGGCGGGCACAGCCGGTAGAAGATATTCTCGGCGGAAAGGCCATTCTCGAGCACGATTGCGGCCTGCCCGGCATAATTGATCACCAGGCTCGGAAAGACCACGGTCGACCACGCCAAACGGATCGGTCCGGCGCCGAAATGACCCATGTCGGCGTAGAGCGCCTCGGCGCCGGTGACGCACAGGAAGACGCCGCCCAGCACCGCAAACGCCTTCACACCGTCGTGGGCGATGTACGCGACGGCATGGCGCGGATCGAGGGCGAACAGCACCCCCGGGTGCTTGGCGATCCCCCAGATGCCGAGCAGGGCCATGGTCAGGAACCAGAGCAGCATCACCGGACCGAAGGCATGGCCGATCCGCGAGGTGCCCTGCGACTGGATGGCGAAAAGCGCGATCAGGATGGCGACGGCGATCGGCAATACGTAGGGACTGAGGCTGGGCGCGGCGATGGTCAGTCCTTCGAGGGCCGAGAGCACCGAAATCGCAGGCGTGATGGCGCCGTCGCCGTAGATCAGCGCCGCCCCGAACAGGCCGAGCGCGACGATCGCCGGCCTCTTCTGGCGCTTGACGCCGAGCAGCGCCATCAAAGCGAGGATGCCGCCCTCCCCGTCGTTGTCCACCCGCATCGCGATGGTGACGTATTTTATGCTGGTGATCACCAGCAGCGTCCACACGATGAGCGAGAGCACGCCGAGCACCGCCGCCGGGGTGCCGTCGCCGCTGAGATCGAGCACGGTCTTGAGCGTGTAGAGGGGGCTCGTTCCGATGTCGCCGAACACCACGCCCAGCGCCGCAAGGCTCATCGCTGCCAAGCCAGTCGCAGCTTTCGCACCACTTTTTTGCATGGCGGAACCGGTAGGGCGGGTGAGGCCGTGCCCACCGCGGCGGCGGCGGCGCGTGACCTGACTTGTGTCTTCTACATCACCATCGACGTCAATCCTGTGAATCCCACGGACCGGGGATCAGGTTAACGTTTTCGTCCCGATGGCCGGCTCGGCATTGCCGCTCGGCCGGCACCGGGGCGTGCCTCGCCGCCATGCCTTGCGCCCGAACTTCGCACTTTGCGACCGAAGTGATCAAGGACGTTCCGCGCGGGCAATGGTAGGCTTTGCGGGGCCGGACCACGCGACCGATCCATGGTCGTGACCCACGGGCCGAGGCCGAAGTTCGGCTAACAGGTCGGCAAAAGACCTGCTTCTGGTGGAGAAATGACGCAGGGCAACCGGCAAAATCATCGGGAAACGTTAACGGCGGGGCGATAGGGTTCGATGACCTCCGCGGGCTCAACCGCGGTTCGCCCAAGTCGATCCATGAACCAGCCGAACCGGCCCGCGGTCAGCCTCTGCATCCCGACATGGCGCAAGCCGGAGGGGCTGCGCCGCCTGCTGGAGCACGTGGCGCGGCTCGAGGCTCCGGGACCCCTGACGATCGTCGTGCTCGACCGTAGCGACGAGGGTCGGACCGGCGAGGCGGCGACGCAAGGGGCGAGTTCGCAATTCCCGTTTCCGCTGGTGCGCCGGGTCGAAACGCCGGGCAGCCGGGGTTTGGGCGACCGGGCGGCCTGGTCGGCCGCCTGCGCAGAGCCCGGCGCGGACTTCGTCGCCGTATTGACGCAGGACGAGTTTCCGGCGCCGCGCTGGCTCGCCGAGATGGTCGGGACGGCCGTCCGCTACCATGCCGACGTCGTCGGCGGTCCGGTCTTTCCACGGTTCGAAGATCCCCGGCACTGGCTGGCCAAGAGCGGGCTCTATGCACCGCGGCGGTTCGTGAGCGGGCCCGTCGATGCGATCGAAGGCGGCGTCCCCCTGCTGATCCGCCGCGACGCGCTCGCGCCGTACCTCGCCGGACCGGTCTCCGAGGGGCTCGGTTCGGGCGGCGGCGGCCATCGCGAATTCCTTGCGCGCTGCCGCAGCGACGGCCGACGCTTCGCCTGGGCGGACGACGCCCGCCTATGGAAAACCGTTCCGCCGGCCCAGGCCACGGTGCGTTGGCTGCTGACCCGCGCCTTCCGCAGCGGCATCGAAACGCCCGGGCGCGAGCGGTCGGCGGCGGGAGGCTCGGACAACGCAACGCGGCGCTGGAGCAAGGGCCTCGGCCTCGTCGCCCTCGGGCTCGGGCTGCTGCCGCTCGCCGCGCTGCGCGGCCGCGCCGCGGCGATTCGCAGCCTGGTGGTGGCCGCACGCGGGTTCGGCCACATCGCCTCCCGTCTCGGGCTGCCCTGATTCGACACCTGATTTGACACCGCCGCAGGCCGAGTTCCGACTGGAACCGCGCCGCACGCTGCATAACGGGGCGATCAGCCGGGCGGAACGCCGCTGCATGACAGAGTTTTAATGTCGCTGACAGCGAACGGTAATCTGTCGAAACAAAATCCGCCACAAGACGTCTTATCTTGACGGCATGAACAACACCCAGCCTCCCCGCCGGCGCAAGACCAAACTGTGGCTCTCGGTGGTCGCCGGAACCGCGGTGGCGGCCGCGCTCGTCTGGCACTTCGGCCTGTCGAAACCGGCTCCCGTGGCGCAGGCCCGCGCGCCGGCGCCGGTCCCGGTGACCGTGGCGCAGGCCGCGGCCCAGGACGTGCCGGTCTTCCTCGACGGACTGGGCACCGTTCAGGCGTCCAACACCATTGCGATCCGCACCCAGACCAATGGAACCCTGCAGTCCGTCAATTTCGTCGAGGGGCAGCAGGTTCACAAAGGCGACGTCCTCGCGGTGATCGACCCCCGCCCGCTCCAGGCCGCGCTCGATCAGGCGATCGCGAAGAAGGCCGAGGACGAGGCCCAGCTCATTTCCGCGCAGAAGGACCTGGTCCGCGACCAGACCCTCGTTCAGCGCAGCTTCCAGACCCAGCAGGTGCTCGATCAGCAACAGGCCAAGGTCGACCAGCTCAAGGCGACGATCCAGGCCGACCAGGCCTCCATCGAGAACGCCCAGGTCCAGCTCTCCTACGCGACCATCGTCGCGCCGATCGATGGCCGGGTCGGCTTCCGCCAGGTCGATGTCGGCAACATCGTCCACACCACCGATTCGAGCCCGCTCACCGTGCTGACGCAGATTCGCCCGGCCTGGGTGATATTCACCTTGCCGCAGTCCGATCTCGGCGTGATCCGCGAGGCGATGCTCAAAGGGCCCGTCACCGTGCTGGCGTTCGACCAGGACGATGCCAAGCAGATGTCGGAAGGGCAGCTGCTGCTGATCGACAACCAGATCGATCAGGCGACCAGCACGATCCGGCTCAAGGCGACGTTCGCCAACACCGACGACCGGCTCTGGCCCGGCGAATTCGTGCACGCCCACATTCAGGCCCAGACCCGCGACAACGCCATCACCATTCCCCCCGCGGCCGTGCAGCGCGGTCCCGACGGCCTCTACGTGTGGGTGGTCGATGGCGGTACGGTGGCCCAGCGCCCCGTCAAGACGATCCCGATCGACAACAAGACCACCATCGTCACCAGCGGCCTCGCGACCGGCGAGCAAGTCGTGGTGAACGGCCAGTCGCGGCTCGAGCCCGGCGCCCGGGTCGCCACCAAGACCCAGACCGCGAGCGCGGCGCCAAGCGCATCGGACGTCGCCCGATGAACATCTCCGAACCCTTCATCCGCAGGCCGATCGCGACCTCGCTGCTGATGGCGACGCTGGCGCTGGTGGGCATGGTCGCCTATCCGCTGCTGCCGATCGCGCCGCTGCCCCAGGTCGACTTTCCGACCATCCAGGTGCAGGCACAGCTCCCGGGCGCCAGCCCGGAGATCATGGCGTCGACGGTGGCGGCCCCGCTGGAGCGCTGGTTCGGGCAGATTTCCGGCGTCGCCCAGATGACCTCGACCAGCACGCTGGGCTCGACGCTGGTCACGCTCCAGTTCGACCTCAACCGCAACATCGACGGCGCGGCGCAGGACGTCCAGGCCGCGATTACCTCGGCCGGGCAGACCCTGCCGCGGACCCTGACGATGCCGCCCACCTACAAGAAGGTGAACCCGGCGGATTCGCCGATCCTCATCCTCGCCGCGCATTCCGACACGCTGCCGCTCACGACGGTCGACGATTACGCCGACACCGTCATCGCCCAGCAGATCTCGCAGATCCCCGGCGTCGCCCAGGTGGTCATCGGCGGACAGCAGAAGCCCGCGATCCGGGTTCAGGTCGATCCCGCCAAGCTGCAAACCCGCGGCCTCACGCTGGAGGACGTGCGCAGCGTGCTCAGCAATGCGACCACCCAGGCCGCGAAGGGTCTGATCAAGAACGACCAGCAGAGCTTCACCATCGCTTCGAACGATCAGATCGACAAGGCCGAGCAATACAACGACGTCATCATCGCCTATCGCAACGGTGCCCCGGTCCGCATCCGCGACATCGGCAACGCGGTGGCAGGCCCGGAGGACGTCACCATCGCGGCGCTGGACGGCACGACCCCGAGCGTCATGTTGCTGGTGTTCAAGCAGCCCGGCGCCAACGTCATCAGCACCGTCGACCAGGTCAAGGCCGCACTGCCGGGGCTTTACCAGATCATTCCCCAGGGCATGAAGGTCGACACCATCGTCGACCGCACGGTGACGATTCGCGCTTCCGTCGACGACGTCCAGTTCACGCTCGTCCTCACCATCGGCCTCGTGGTGATGGTCATCCTGCTGTTCCTGCGGAATATCCGGGCGACGCTCATCCCGGCGGCGGTGGTTCCGCTCTCGCTCCTCGGGGCGGCGGCCGTCATGTACATGCTCGGCTACAGCCTCGACAACCTGTCGCTGATGGCGCTCACCATCGCTGTCGGCTTCGTGGTCGACGACGCCATCGTGGTGGTGGAGAACATCTATCGGCATCTCGAAGACGGGGCCACGCCGATGCAGGCCGCGCTCACCGGCGCGCGCGAGATCGGGTTCACCGTCGTGTCGATCAGTGTTTCGCTCGTCGCGGTGTTCATCCCGCTGCTGCTCATGGGCGGCATCGTCGGCCGGCTGTTCCGCGAATTCGCGATGACCGTGACGGCCGCGATCGCGGTCTCGGTGGTCGTCTCGCTGTGCGCGACGCCGATGCTCGCCTCGCGCTTCCTGGAGCGCGAGCCCGAGCACCATGGACGCCTCTACCGTGCCATCGAATGGGGGTTCGAGACGCTGCTCGACGGCTACCGGCGCGGTCTCGACCTCGTGCTTCGCCATCAACGCATCACGCTCGCGGTGTTCCTGGCGACGGTCGGCGTCACCGCGGTCATGTTCGTCGAGATACCGAAGGGCTTCTTTCCCACCCAGGACACCGGCCTCATCACCGGCATCTCGCTCGGCGGGCAGGATGTCTCGCCGGAGGAGATGAAGCGGCGGCAATTGGCACTTTCGAAAGTCATCGCCGAGGATCCGGACGTGGCGGCGTTCGGATCTTTCTTCGGCAGCGGCTACGGCAACACGCTCAACTCCGGCCGCTTCTTCATCGGGCTCAAGCCGCGCGACGAACGCACCGCGAGCGCCAGCCAGGTCATCGACCGGCTGCGCCCCAAGCTCGCCCAGGTGGTCGGCGCCAATCTCTACCTGCAGCCGGCGCAGGATATCACCGTGGGCGGGCGCATCGCCCGCGCCCAGTATCAGTACACGCTGCAGGACGCCGATTTTGCCGAGCTCAACACCTGGGCGCCGCGCATGCTCGCCAAGCTCAAGGCCCTGCCGGAACTCGCCGACGTGTCCTCGGACCAGCAGAACAACGGCCCGCTCCTCAACGTGCACGTCAATCGCGACGCCGCCGCCCGCTTCGGCATCCAGCCGCAGGTGATCGACGACACGCTCAACGACGCCTTCGGCCAACGCCAGGTGGCGCAGTACTACACCCAGCGCAACACCTACAACGTCGTCCTCGAGGCGCTGCCGGCGCTGCAGGAGAACGCTTCGGAGCTCGACCAGATCTATGTGAAGGCACCGTCGACCGGACAGCTCATTCCACTGTCCACGCTGGTGACCATGGACACCGACCACACCGGTCCGCTCTCGATCTCCCACCAAAGCCAATTCCCGGCGGCGACGCTGTCGTTCAATCTGCGTTCCGGCGTCGCGCTGGGCCAGGCGGTCGACGCGATCCAGAACGCGCGTGCCGACATCGGCGCACCGCGAACGCTCATCGGCACCTTCCAGGGCAATGCGCAAGCGTTCCAGACCTCGCTTGCCAGCGAGCCTCTGCTCATCCTGGCGGCGCTGCTCGTCGTCTACGTCATCCTCGGGGTGCTCTACGAGAGCTACATCCATCCGCTGACCATTCTCTCCACCCTGCCGTCGGCCGGCGTGGGCGCGCTGATCGCATTGTGGGCCGGCGGATTCGACCTTTCGGTGATCGGCATCATCGGGATCATTCTGCTGATCGGCATCGTCAAGAAGAACGGCATCATGCTGGTCGACTTCGCGATCAGCCGCGAGCGCGAGGGCTATACGCCGGAAGCCGCGATCCGCGAGGCGTGCCTGTTGCGGTTCCGGCCGATCCTGATGACCACGATGGCGGCTTTGCTCGGCGGCGTGCCGCTGATGCTCGGCACCGGCGCCGGATCGGAGCTGCGCCAGCCGCTCGGCTATGCGATGGTCGGCGGCCTCGCGCTCAGCCAGATGCTGACCCTGTTCACTACGCCGGTGATCTATCTCTATCTCGACCGGCTGCAGAGCTGGATCTCGCCCAGATCCTCCTACGGGGCCGCTGCCCAGGCAGCCGCGGGATATCCGGCCGCCGCGGCCGAGTAGCGAGGCGTCCGACCCGGGACCCACACCCGGTCCGCGTCTCGCCGCGCATGCTGCGTCAATATTTGCGCGTGCGAGCGCCTCGCGCGGGCGGTATAGTGGAACTATAATCTTCGGGAGGAACACTATGAAACGTCGCCAATTTCTCGCGGCCATCGGTACCGGCGCGGGCGCCGCCGTCGTTGCCAAGCCGGCCATCGCGCAGTCTTCGCCGGAACTCAAATGGCGGTTGGCGTCGAGCTTTCCGAAGTCCCTGGATACCATCTATTCCGCCGGTGACACGCTGTCGAAATGGGTCGCCGAGGCAACCGACAACCGCTTCCAGATCCAGAATTTCGCCGCCGGCGAAATCGTGCCCGGGCTGCAGAACGTCGATGCCGTCCAGAACGGCACGGTCGAGATGTGCCACACCGCGGCTTATTACTTCATCGGCAAGGATCCGAGCTTCGCGCTGATGTGCTCGATCCCGTTCGGCCCCAATGCGCGCCAGCAGAACGCCTGGTTCTATGACGGCGGCGGCAATCAGATGGTCAACGACTTCGTCAAGAAGTTCAACCTTCACGCCATGCCCGGCGGCAACACCGGGACCCAGATGGGCGGCTGGTTCCGCAAGGAGATCAATACGCTCGACGATCTCAAGGGCCTCAAATTCCGGATCGGCGGCTGGGCCGGCCGGACCATGCAGAAGCTCGGCGCGGTGCCGCAGCAGATCGCCGCCGGCGACATCTACCCGGCGCTGGAAAAGGGCGCGATCGACGCCGCCGAATGGGTCGGGCCCTACGACGACGAGAAGCTCGGCATCCAGAAAGTGGCGAAGTACTACTATTACCCCGGCTGGTGGGAGGGGGCGACGGCACTGCACTTCCTGATCAATCTCGGACAATGGGAAGCGCTGCCGAAAAACTACAAGGCCATCCTCAGCACCGCCGCCGCCTACGCCAATTCGGATGTGATGGCGCGTTACGACGCGCGCAACCCGGAGGCGCTACGCAAGCTCGTCGCCGGCGGCACCCAGTTGCGCGCCTTCAACCCGACGCTGATGGAGGCATTCCACAAGACCTCCAACGAGGTGAACGCGGAAGCGGCGGCCGCCAATCCCGACTTCAAAAAGATGTATGAGAACCTGATGGCGTTCAAGAACGAGGAGTATCTGTGGTGGCAGATCGCCGAGTATTCCTACGACACCTTCATGATCCGGTCGCGGGCCCGGGGCTGAGCGCGCAGCAGCCCGAGCGGCGGCGCAGCTGATGGCGGCGCAGGAGACGGTGGCACAGGAGACGGCGAGCGGGGAGCCGAACGCGACGGAACGCGCGCCGCAGCTCGTTCCGGGCCGCACCTGCGGCACCTGCATGATGTGCTGCAAGGTGCCGGCGATCGAGGAGTTCGCCAAGCCGCCGGGGGCTTGGTGCCGCCATGCCGTGGCCGGCAAGGGCTGCGGCATCTATGCCGAACGGCCAGGCTCGTGCCGCACCTTCTATTGCTCGTGGATGCAAGACGACAGCTTCGGCCCGGAGTGGAAACCGGAAAAGGCGAAGTTCGTCGTCTACATGCAGAGCAACGCCATCAACCTCCAGATCGCCGTCGATCCGAGCTTTCCCAATGCCTGGACCCGGGCGCCATATTATGCCCGGATCAAGAAGTGGGCGGCCGACGGCGCGGCGCGCGGACAGTTCGTGTTCGTGCGCATCGGGATGCGGATGATCGCGGTCCTGCCCGACCGCGAGGTCGATCTCGGCCGCGTCGAAGCGACCGACGAACTCATGGTATCGCGGCAGCCCGCCGCCGCCGGCTTCGTCTACGGGGTGGAGGTCAAGCGCGGCGGGAGGACTGCTGACGGTCGTTGAAAAATGTGGCAGCTATGTCCCGACAGGTGTCGGCCGTCCGCGCGGACCAGGCGCCTGACCGGCGATGGCCGCGGGGTCGCCGCGCCGCCTACCCACCCTATATCCCGAGCCGAGGCAGAGCGACGCAATGGAAATCGAGACCGACGAGGCCGGCGGCCGTGTCTTTTTCTCCACCACCGGACGCAGCCTGGAGGGCGAGGACGAGATCTGCGTCCTCAGCGTCGGGGTCGACATCGGCTCCTCGACCTCGCACCTCGTGTTCTCGCGCATCGTGCTGGAGCGGCTCGACAGCCGCTACGTCGTCACCCAGCGCGAGACCTTCTACCAGTCCGACATCCTGCTGACGCCCTACGCGTCCGAGGACGAGATCGACGCCGATGCGCTCGGCGCGTTCTTCGAGAAGCAGTACGAGAACGCCATGGTCGATCCCGACGAGATCGACGCCGGCGCGCTCATCCTCACCGGGGTTGCGGTCCGCCGCAGCAACGCCCGGCGGATCGGCGAATTGTTCGCCCGCCAGGCCGGCAAGCTCGTCGCGGTCAGCGCCGGCGACAGCCTCGAGACGGTGATGGCGGCCTACGGCTCCGGCGCGGTCGCCCGCTCGATCCGCGACGGCTGCCCGGTGATGAACGTCGACGTCGGCGGTGGGACCTCGAAGATTGCGGTGTGCGACCAAGGGCGGGTCACCGCGATCACCGCCATCGACGTCGGGGCGCGTCTGGTCTGCACCGATGCCGCGGGACGGATCACACGCCTGGAAGAGGCGGGCCGGCGGTTCGGCGCCGAACTCGGGCTCCCGCTCGCAATCGGCGGGATGCTCGCGCCCGACGACGCGCGGCGCCTCGTCGCCCGCATGGCGGACTGCCTGTTCGACGCCATGAAGGGCGGCGCGCCGAAGCTCGGCGGCACCGGTCTGCTGCGCCTCGATCCCCTGGCGGCTGACGGCTCCGTCGATCAGGTCACGTTTTCCGGCGGCGTTTCCGAATACGTCTATGGCTGGGAGACCCAGAGCTTCGGCGACCTCGGCAGCCTGCTCGCCGCCGAGATCCGCGCCCGCGTCGCCGCCTGGGGCGTGCGTCTCGAACCGCCGGCCCAGGGCATCCGCGCCACCGTCATCGGCGCCTCGCAATACACCACCCAGGTGAGCGGCAGTACGATCTTCGTGTCGCCCCATAGCGCGCTGCCGCTGCGCAACGTCCCGGTCATTGCGCCGGGGCTGCTGCTCGACGACGAGATCGTCGATGCCGACGCCGTGGCCGCGTCGATCCGCACGGTGCTGCGGCATCTCGATCTCGTGGAGGCGGACACGCCGGTAGCGATCTTCGTCCCATGGCAGGGCTCGGCGACGTTTCACCGGCTCGACGGGTTCTGCCGCGGCGTCGCGCAGGGCCTGCACGAGGTATTGGCCCGCGGGCATCCCATCGTGCTCGCCGGCGACGGCGATGTCGGCGGCCTCATCGGCATCCATTTCCGCGAGGAGATGAAGCTCACCAACCCGGTGGTGTCGATCGACGGCCTCGAGCTCAAGCAGTTCGACTACATCGACATCGGCGAGTTGCTCGAAAGCTCCGGCGCGGTGCCGGTGGTGATCAAGTCGCTGATCTTCCCGGCGAGCGCGGCGCTCGGCCAGGAATGGGTGGCAAATCGATAAGCGCCGTTTCGATCGGCGGGCGAGCGGCAAAAGATGACAGCGATGCGCCGCCTCGGGGTGGTGCTCCACAAGCCCAACACATAGGATGGGAATGCTTTTTCGACTCCTACGCCGGATGTCGCTTCCGCCCGGCCCTCACCATCATTCCCCTCAGAGGATTGCCCTTCGTGTACCAGGACCTTCGTGGATTCATCTCGGCCGTCGATGCGCTGGGCGCGTTGCGCCGTATCGACTGGGCCGATCCGCACCATGAGATCGGCGGCATCACCGAGGTGGCGGCGGGCCTGCCCGCCTGTCCCGCACTGCTGTTCGACCGCATCAAGGGATTTCCGGCCGGCCATCGCGTGTTCTCCAACGCGGTCACCAGCCCGCAGCGCGCCGCGCTCGCGCTCGGCATCGATCCGGCGCTGCGCCCGCTCGACGCCCTCAAGGCCTGGATGGAAAGGCGCAAGACGCTGACCCCGCGCGACCCCGTCGAGGCCGTCACCGCCGCCTGGCTCGAAAACTCGATGCGCGGCAGCGATGTCGCGCTCGACCGGATTCCGGCGCCGGTGTGGCACATGGGCGACGGCGGCCCCTATATCGGCTCGGGCAGCCTCGTCATCATGCGCGATCCCGACGGCGGCTGGATCAACGCCTCGATCTATCGCGTCCAGGTCCATCCCGGAAACAAGGTCACGATCCAGTTCGACCATCCCGGCCGCCACGGCGCCATCATCGCGAAGAAATATCGCGACCGCGGCCTGCCCTGCCCGGTCGCCGTGGTCAATGGCGAGGACCCCGCGCTGTTCATCGCCGGGTTCGAGTACCTCGCCGAGGGGGTGTCGGAATATGCCTTCGCCGGCGCCATTCGCGGGATGCCGGTGCAAACGTTTCCCGGGCCCATCACCGGCCTGCCGCTGCCGGCGCTGGCCGAGATCATTCTCGAAGGCCACCTCTTGCCGGACGGCGAGACGCTGCCCGAAGGTCCGTTCGGCGAATTCACGGGCTATTACGCCAACGACACCCGACCCTGCCCGGTGATGCAGGTGACCGCGATCCATCACCGCAACGAGCCCATCCTCCTCGGCTCGCCGCCGATGAAGCCGCCGCGTTTCCATTTCGGGCTGCCGTTCCGCGCCGCCGGGATCTGGTCGAACCTGGAGGCGGCCGGCGTCACCGACGTCACCGGCGTGTGGCAGCATGTGTCCCAGCTCATGACGGTGGTGGCCCTGCGCCAGCGCTATGACGGCCACGCCAAGCGCGCCGCGCTGATCGCCGCGGCGAACAGCTACATGGGCCGACTCGTCGTGGTGGTCGACGACGACGTCGATCCATCCGATCTGCCCGACGTGATGTGGGCGATCGCCACCCGCTGCGAGCCGTCCGAGCAGACCGACATCGTGCGGAATGCCTGGAGTTCGGCGCTCGACCCGCGCATTCCCCCGGAGGCAAAGGCGCGCGGCGTCACCTCGCATTCCAAGCTGATCATCGAAGCGGTCCGGCCGTTCCCCTGGATCGGCCAGTTCCCGCGGCTCTCCGCGTTGACGCACGACGAGGCGAGGAAGATCACCGCCAAGTGGGGCGAGACGCTGAAATAGCGGGATGCGTGACGTTTCTGCTTGACGCCGTCCGGATGCGCGAGTTTCGGGTGCGCGTGATTTGGACCGACGCGATCGGATTGAGCGTCGCCGAGATGTACGGCGTTGAGATGTGCGGCGCTGAGATGTGCGGCGTTGAGATGTGCGTCGCTGAATTTTGAGATGTGTGGCGTTGAGATGTGTGGCGTTGAGATGTGTGGCGTTGAGATGTGTGGCGTTGAGATGTGTGGCGTTGAGATGTGTGGCGTTGAGATGTGTGGCGTTGAGATGTGTGGCGTTGAGATGTGTGGCGTTGAGATGTGTGGCGTTGAGATGTGTGTCATCGCCGGGCTTGTCCCGGCGACCCCGCTTAGGGGGGCACCGCATTTCCGCGCTGATGAAAACGCTGTACCTTCCTAAGCGGGGTCGCCGGGACAAGCCCGGCGATGACGCATATTTTTTTTGGACGGCAGTGCCTTTTCTCCTTGGCCTCCCCGCGATCCCCTCTCCTCTCCGCCGCTCTCCCAGCTCCCTCGCTGCCGCCGTTACCCGCCCGCCACCGGCGGCAACGCCAGGGCGGCGTCGACCAGCGCGGTGGCACGCTTGTAGTCGTAGAACCGGTTGACGTTCTGCTTCACCAGGAACGAGGCGCCGCCATAGAACTTCTCGTACTGGGCGTGGCGGTTGCCGAACTCGCTGCCGAGGAAGTCCCACGCCATCCGCATCAACGCGATGCGGTCGCGGGCCGGCGCGGTCGCCGACTGCATGTAGCGCTCGAGGTCGCCGGCCGTCTCCGGGTTGTCGAGGTCGCGCACCGACGACGGCAGCGTGATCATCGCCGCCCCGGCAAGCTCGCGGATCGTCTCCAGCATGCGGCCGTTGAGCTCGGACTGCAGGGCCATCACCGCATAGAGCGCGGTCTGCAGCGGCCACAGCACCCCCTCGGCATCGATCGTCGCCACCGTCTCCTGAGCGAGCAGCATGTTCTCGACCACCGAGACGATGGAGGCGAGCTCGCCCATCTCGACCTGCACCGCCGGGTGACCCTCGTTGCCGGTCATCTCGTTCATGCGCTTGGCGAGGCCGAGCATGAAGCGCAGCTTGACCGCATAGCGGCTCTGGGCCTGGTGATTGCCGTAGAGATGGGCCGGCGTCTTCCACCACTGATCCCAGCAGATCTGCAGGTTGCGGTAGATGTAGACGCTCTCCCACGGCACGAACACGTTGTCGAACACGCAGAAGCAGTCGGTCTCGTCGAACCGGCTCGAGAGCGGGTAGTCGAACGAATTCATCCCTTCGGTCGCGAAGCCGCGGCGCGGATAGAGCTTGAGCCCGGGCGTGTTCATAGGGATGACGAGGCCGTTGGCATAGGCCTCGTCGCCGGCGCGCAACGGATGGATGCAGGTGAGGTGCAGGCAGTCCGAAAACACACCGGCGGTCGCGAGCTGCTGGGCACCGGAGATCACGATGCCGTCGTCGCGCTCCTTGACCACGCCGGCGTAGAGCGTCGGGTCCTTCTGCAGATGCGCCGGCTTGCTGCGGTCGATCTGCGGCGGCACGATCGCGTAGGTGACATAGAGGTGGTTGTCGCGCAGGTTCTCGTAGATCTTCTGCAGGTTGTCGGCGAAGTGCGCCCCGCCCGCCGCGAACAGCGCGGGCTTCGCGGCATATCCCGCGATGAATCCGGCGACGTGGTCGGGGGTCCGGCCCATCAGGCCGTAAGTCGCCTCGGCCCAGGTTTCCGCGGCGCGGCGCTTCATGCGCAGGTCGTCGTGGCTTTTCGGGATCTGCCAGGCCCGCCACACCGGCGCGCCGGTCTTGGGCGAAGGGTAGGTCATGACCTCGCGGTTTTCCGGCGCCGCTGCGACGTCGAACAGCCGCGCCACGCTCTTCGCCGCTTCCCGGAACGCCGGATGCGTGGTGGCGTCCTTGACCCGCTCGCCGTCCACATAGATGCAGCGTCCGTCCCGCAGCGAGCGCAGATATTCCGCTCCGGTGCGAAGGCCGCTGGCGGAGGCCGCGCCGCTGTTGCCCGTCATGATCACTCCTTCTCGCGCCGAGGCCGGCGCATACGCCGTTGATAGCTTCAATATTTAGCTACAATACGTAGCTATTGTGCTAGCGTCAATCAGAACCGCATTGCTCTCAGCGATGGTCCCGATGGCTTCCAGATCCGCACCCCGCACTGCCGGCGCCTCTCCTCCAGCGCGCGCGTCGCGCCGTCCGCATCCGGCGCCGGACGGGAAGCCGGCGCGCCGGCAAAAGCGATTTTCGCCGCCGCTCACGGTCACCCACACCGATCTGCTCGACGGCGGCGAGGACGTGGCGTTCCGTCGTTCGCTCTACCTGATGGTGCTGGCGTTCTCGCGGCTGCAGGCGTGCCGGGAAGCGTTCGGCCGCACGCTCGGGCTCACCGGCTCGCAGTTCGCGGTGCTGGTCGGCACCGCCTACCAGCAACACGAGGACGGCGTGTCGGTGCGCGGGCTCGCGGACCACATCCAGCTCGCCTCGACCCATGTGACCACCGAGGTCGGCCGCCTGATCGCCAAGGGCCTGCTGACGAAAGCGGTCAACCGGAACGACCGCCGCGGCGTGCTGGTGCGCCTCTCGCCGCAGGGCGAGGCGGCGCTCGACGAGGTCGCGCCGTTCGTCCGTCGGGTCAACGACCTGCTGTTCGCGGGGGTGTCGCGCAAGGACTTCGCCGCCGTGTCGGCGTTCCTGGTGCGCTTCGCGGCCAACAGCGAGGACGCGCTCGACGAACTCCGGCGCACCGCGCGGCGGGCGAGCGGCCCCGCTGCGTTGCCGTAGCCCGCGCCGTTAACCTTAGGGCGACGGCTGTCAACATTCCCAGGTGTCTCGGACGCCCGGAACCCTTTTTAAAGGGACCCAGTCGAGGGGCGTCGAGACAGTTCGGGAGTGGGTCCTGTGTACCGCATTTCGTTGGCGTTGGCTTTCGCTGGCCTGGTCGCGACCGCATCGGTCGGCCGGGCGGAACCGCTGGCCGTCGGAAATTTCTTCACCGCGCCGTTCAACCAGATCCTGCGCGACCCTCCCGGCCAGGAGGCGCCTTCCACCGACGAGCTGCAGCGCCAGGTCGTCGAATATCCGACGCGTGAGCCTTCCGGCACCATCATCGTCGATACCGCGCATACCTTCCTCTATCTCGTGCTCGGCGGCGGCAAGGCGCTGCGCTACGGCATCGGAGTCGGGCGCGAAGGCTTCACCTGGGCCGGCGTCGAGACGATCTCGCGCATGGCGGAGTGGCCGGACTGGAATCCGCCCCACGAGATGATCGGCCGCCAGCCCTATTTGCCGCGGTTCATGGCGGGCGGCCCCGGCAATCCGCTCGGCGCGCGCGCGCTCTACCTCGGCGACACCGACTACCGCATCCACGGCACCAACGACCCCACCACCATCGGCCATCGGGTGTCGAGCGGCTGCATCCGCCTGACCAACGACGACATCATGGACCTGTACCGGCGCGCCAAGGTCGGCAGCAGGGTCGTCGTGCTGTCCGGCAGCCGGCATGCGGACGCCACCCCCGCGATCCATCGCGCCGGCGAGCGCGCGACGGCGGTCATCACCCCCCGCTAGACAGATCGCGCTCACGAAAAAGCCGGAAATCCCCCCGCCAATGGCACCGGGCCGCGGCCCGGGCCCAGGTTGAGAATTGCGAGCGCAACGGCGCCGGCGGGGGTTGAAGAATCAAGGCCTCCTCTTCCATATGCGTTCCCCGCGAGCGGGCTGCAGATCGTTCCGGTCTGGGGCCCGATCTTCGTCTCCATGGCAACAGGGTGCGCGTGTGACTTTCATCGACCAGCAGATCGCGCGAGAGCTCGGCGTCCGCGCCGAGCAGGTGAGCGCCACGGTGGCGCTGCTCGACGGTGGCGCGACGGTGCCGTTCATCGCCCGCTATCGCAAGGAGGCAACCGGCGCGCTCGACGACGCGCAGCTGCGCACCCTCGACGAGCGGTTGCGCTACCTGCGCGAATTGGAGGAGCGGCGCACCGTCATCCTCAATTCGATCCGCGAACAGGGCAAGCTCGACGACGCGCTCGAAGCTGCGATCCGCAACGCCGACAGCAAGGGGCGGCTCGAAGACATCTACTTGCCCTACAAGCCGAAGCGCCGGACCAAGGCCGAGATCGCCAAGGAGGCCGGACTGGAGCCGCTGGCCGATCTCCTGCTGACCCAGCCGGCGAACGATCCGCAGGTCGCAGCCGCGCCCTTCGTCGATGCCGAAAAGCAGGTGGCCGATGTCGCCGCCGCGCTGGAAGGCGCCCGGGCGATCCTCGTCGAACGCTTCGCCGAGGATGCCGACCTGATCGGGTCGCTGCGCGAGGAGATGTGGTCGGCCGGCCGCCTCGCTTCCAAGGTGCGCGACGGCAAGCAGGAGGCGGGGGCGAAGTTCAGCGACTATTTCGACTTCGCGGAGAACCTCGCGAAGGTGCCGTCGCATCGCGTGCTGGCGCTGTTCCGGGCGGAAAAGGAGGAGATCCTGGACGTCTCCATCCAGTCGGAGAACCCGGCGAACGCCGCCACCGGCCCGAGCCCCTACGAGCTGCGGATCATGCATCGGTTCAGCATTTCCGACCGCGGGCGCGCCGGCGACAAATGGCTCACCGAAACCGCGCGCTGGGCCTGGCGCACCAAGATCCAGGTCCATCTCGGCATCGACCTGCGGGTGCGCCTGTGGAACGCCGCCGAACAGGAAGCGGTACGGGTATTCGCCGCCAACCTGCGCGACCTGCTGCTCGCCGCGCCGGCCGGCGCACGCCCGACCATGGGCCTCGACCCCGGCTATCGCACCGGCGTCAAGGTCGCCGTAACCGATGCCACCGGCAAGGTGGTGGCGACCTCCGTGATCTATCCGCACGAGCCGCAGCGTCGCTGGGACGAGGCGCTGGCGATCCTCGGCAAGCTCGCCAAGCAGCACAAGGTCGAGCTCATCTCGATCGGCAACGGCACGGCGTCGCGCGAAACCGACAAGCTCGCCACCGAGCTCGTCAAATTGCTGCCGGACCTGAAGATGTCGAAGGTCGTCGTGTCGGAGGCCGGGGCGTCGGTCTATTCGGCCTCGGCCTATGCGTCGGAGGAGTTGCCGGAGCTCGACGTCACCCTGCGCGGCGCGGTCTCGATCGCGCGCCGGCTGCAGGATCCCCTCGCCGAACTGGTCAAGATCGATCCGAAGTCGATCGGCGTCGGCCAGTACCAGCACGATCTCGCCGAGCACAAGCTGTCGCGCTCGCTCGACGCGGTGGTGGAGGATTGCGTGAACGCGGTCGGCGTCGATGCCAACACCGCCTCGGCGCCGTTGCTCGCCCGCGTCTCGGGCATCGGCACGGGCCTCGCGCAGAACATCGTCGCGTTCCGCGATGCCAACGGTCCATTCCGCTCGCGCCGCGCGTTCAAGGACGTGCCGCGGCTGGGGCCGAAGGCGTTCGAGCAGTGCGCCGGCTTTCTGCGGATTCCCGGCGGCGACGATCCGCTCGACGCCTCCGGCGTGCATCCGGAGGCCTACCCGGTGGTGCGCCGGATCGTCGACGCGGCCAAGATCGACATCAAGGGCCTGATCGGCAACGCGACGGTCCTGCGCACGATGTCGCCGAAGGCTTTCGTCGACGAAAACTTCGGCCTTCCCACGGTGACCGACATCCTGCGCGAGCTCGAAAAGCCCGGGCGCGACCCCCGGCCGGCGTTCAAGGCCGCCGTCTTCATGGAAGGCGTCGAAACCCTCAACGACCTCAAGCCCGGCATGGTGCTGGAAGGCACGGTCACCAACGTCGCCGCGTTCGGCGCGTTCGTCGACATCGGCGTGCACCAGGACGGCCTCGTCCACGTCTCGGCGATGTCGAAGACCTTCGTCAAGGACCCTCGCGAGGTGGTGAAGCCCGGCAACATCGTGCGCGTCAAGGTCCTCGAGGTCGATCTCGCGCGAAAGCGCATCGCACTGACGCTGCGGCTCGACGACGAGGCCGGCCCGCGCGCCGACCGCGCCGGCACGCCCCCGCCGCGCACCGCGCCGGGCTCGCGCGGCCCCGCCCGCACCCCCGCCCCGGCACGGCGCGAGGAGCCGGGCGGCGGCGCCCTCGCCGAAGCGCTCCGCCGCGCCGGACTCGCCGAAAAGCGGAAGTAGCGCGGGCGAACGACGAAACCCGTTCGGCCCTCGTCCCGAGGTGCGCCTGCCAAGGCGCGTCTCGGGGAACCGCCATAGGCCCAGCATGTGTGGCCATCCTTCGATGCGGCGCTTCGCGCCGTCTCAGGATGAGGTCGTGGGATGCGTTCACACGCTCTCCGGATGAGATCCGAAGACGGCTTGGGCGCGGTCACCGTGTCGGCCAGGTCCAGGATGGGCGGTCGCCGTCGGCGATGACCGTTTCGCCGAGTTTCTTTTCGAGCACGATCCGCTGCGCGTCCGACCGGGCGAGTTCGTCGACCAGGGTCTCGGCGTGGGTGACGACGACGAGCTGCGAGCGCGTCGCCGCCTGGGCGATGAGGCGGCCGAGCGGGGCCAGCAAATCCGGATGAAGGCTCGTCTCGGGCTCGTTGAGGATCATCAGGGTCGGCGGCCGCGGCGTGAGCAGCGCGGCGCACAAGAGGAGATAGCGCAGCGTGCCGTCCGATAGCTCCGCCGCGTGAAGCGGCCGCAGCAGGCCGTGCTGGTGCATCTCGAGCTCGAAGTAGCCGTCGGTCGAAACGACGTCGACGGTCGCGCCGGGAAACGCGTCGGCGATGACCGCGGCGAGCTCCTGCCGGCCGCCGATCTCGCGGACGGTCTCGATCGCCGCGGCGAGGTCCGCCCCGTCGCTCGCCATCACCGGCGTATAGGTGCCGACCTGCGGCCGGCGCGCCGGGGCGTCGCGATCGGTGCGGAAATGGTCGTAGAAGCGCCAGTCGCGCATGCGCTCGCGCAACACTAAAAGCTCGGGCGCATCCCGCGGGTCGCTGCAGTGGGTCATCATGCTGTCGAACGGGGCGAGATTCGTGAAGACCTGCCGCCATTCGCCGGAATCGGCGCGGATGCGAACCAACGGTCCATTGCGCACCGCAAAGGCATTGGCGCGGCCGAGGGTTTCGCCGGTCCACTGGCTCTCGGTCTTGATCTCGGGGTCGCGCTCGAAGGGATGCGAGCCGGGCACCGGCAGGCCGAGATCGATGGCGTAACCGTAGTCCTGCCCGGCAAAGCCCAGCTTGAGACTGATCGGGTTTTTGCGCAGCGTGCCCTGGACCGGATGGTCGCCGTGTTTTACCGCGCGCGAGAGCGATTCCGGACCGGCCCATAAGGTCGAGTGCAGGCCACCCTCCGCCGCAAGGGACTGGATGATGCGCCCTTGGGCGATGTCGGCGAGGAGCCGCAGCGCGCGATAGAGACTCGACTTGCCGCTGCCGTTCGCCCCGGTCACGACGTTGAGGGGCCCGAGCGAAAGCCGCACGTCGCGCAGCGAGCGGTAACCCGCGATCGCGAGCTTGGTGATCAGCGGGTTCGTCACGCGACGCTCATGGACGGCAACGGCCCCCTCCGCGCCGCGCGCTGATTATGACAAGCTTCATGTCGGGGCTCGAAACGGCGTACAACGCTGGGTCGAACCCACTCTTTGCCGATCGGGGAGCCGATGATCAAGAACTTCAGCGATCATGCCGCCAACGAACGCACCTTTCTCGCCTGGGTCCGCACCGCCATCGCGGTGATGGCGTTCGGCTTCATCGTGGAGAAGTTCGACCTGTTCCTGGAGATCGCGGCGCCCTCGCTCGTCGGCCGCACCCTGCTGCCGCCGGGGCAGCGCATGGGCAATTTGGCCGGCTTGGCGCTGATCGTGATGGGCACGGCGATGGTGGCGATCGCAGCGGTCCGCTTTCTCGTCACCGAGCGGCGCATCGAGAGCGACGAGGTCCATCGCGGCAGCGGATCGCGGTTCGACATCGCGCTGGCGCTCCTGCTGGTCATGCTCGGGTGTTTTCTCGTGGTCTACCTGTCCCACGCGATCGTCGACACGCCATAGGGCCAGCGCCGCAGCCGCGGGTCGATTCGACACAGCCCTTGGCGTCATCGGCTCGATCCTCAATGGAAGTTGCGGCCCTTCGGCATGACCGTGCGGACGGTCTCGGCCGGGTCGGGCGCCGCGCAGGCATGCGCCTCGGCACCGGCGAGGGCCTCGGCACGAGCGAGAGCTTGGGCCGCGGGCGGCAGCCGCCGCTCCGGGATCGGGCGCCTGACCTCGTCGCAATTGGCGAGCGCCTGGACGCAGCCGGTGTCCTCGGCGAGCCGCTTGAGCAGCGGCGAGAGATCGTCGAGCCGCTCGGCGACCACGTGGATCACGCCGGATTCGTTCTGCAGCTTCCCGGTGACGCTGACGAGCCGGGCGCCGAGCACGATCGGCCGGAAGGTCTCGAACACCTGCGGCCACACGATGGTGTTGGCGACGGCGGTCTCGTCCTCCAGCGTCATGAAGATCACCCCGTTGGCGCTGCCGGGGCGCTGGCGCACCAGCACCAGGCCGGCGACGGTGACGCGGCGGCCCGATTTCGTTGTCGCGAGCGCATCGTGGCGCAGGATGCCGCGCCGCGCGAGTTCGGCGCGCAGGAACGAAACCGGATGGGCCTTGAGCGACAGATGCAGGCGGCGATAATCCTCGACCACCTGCTCGCCGAGCCGCATCGGCGGCAGGGCGACATCGGGCTCGAGCGCCGGCGAGGCGAAATAGGCAAACAGCGGCAGGTCGTCCTTGTCGCCGGCGCGGCGCAGCGCCCGCACCGCCCACAGCGCCTGCCGCCGGTCGAGGCCGATCGAGCGAAACGCATCGGCGCCGGCGAGCCGCTCCAGCGCCGCAGGCTTGAGCCCGCTGCGCAGCCACAGGTCGCGGACGGAATCGAAGCCGGCGCCGCGACAGCGTGCGATGGCGATGCCGTCATCCTCGGAAAATCCGCTGATCTGGCGGAAGCCCAGCCGCAGCGCGTGGTCGGTGCGGACATCGCCGGCCATCCCGGCGTGGCGGGCGTGCAGGCGCGCCCCGGCCGGCGTGCCCGGCTCCAGCGTCGAATCCCAGTCGGAATGGTTGACGTCGACCGGGCGGACCTCGACCCCGTGCTCCTGGGCGTCGCGCACGATCTGGGCCGGCGCATAAAAGCCCATCGGCTGGCTGTTGATGAGCGCCGCGGCGAACACGTCGGGATAGCGGCACTTCATCCAGGCCGAGGCGTAGACGAGAAGGGCGAAGCTCGCGGCATGGCTCTCCGGAAAGCCGTATTCGCCAAAGCCTTCGATCTGGCGGAAGCAGCGCTCGGCGAAATCGCGCGGGTAACCGCGCGCCGCCATGCCTTCGACCAGCTTGTCGCGGAAATACTGGATGGTGCCGACCCGGCGGAACGTCGCCATGGCGCGGCGCAGCTTGTCCGCCTCGGCGGGCGAGAAGCCGGCGGCGACGATGGCGATGCGCATCGCCTGCTCCTGGAACAGCGGCACCCCGAGGGTCTTGCCGAGCACCTGTTCGAGCTCGTCCAGTTCGCCGCAGTGCGGCGCGGGCGAGGGAAACACCACCCGTTCGAGCCCCTGCCGGCGGCGCAGATAGGGATGCACCATGTCGCCCTGGATGGGGCCGGGACGCACGATCGCGACCTCGATGACGAGATCGTAGAAAGCCTGCGGCTTGAGGCGCGGCAGCATCGACATCTGCGCCCGGCTTTCGACCTGGAACACACCGACCGAATCGGCGCGCGACAGCATGCGGTAGATCGCGGGATCCTCCGCCGGAATGGCGGCGAGCGAGAACGGCGCTGTCGCTCCGTCGGCGGGCGGGGTCCCGCCCCCGCTTGCGGGGGAGGCGTGGGAGGGGGCCGCTTCCTCAAGCCCTCTCCCGTTCTTCACGGGGGAGGGATGGGAGGGGGCCGCTTTCTCACGCTCGGTGCTCGTGGCTTCCCCCTCCCCACCCTCCCCCGCAAGCGGGAGAGGGAGTCCGCCGCTCTCGCCTTGATGCAGTCCGGCGTTTTCACCTCTCCCCGTGTGCCGGGAGAGGTCGGCGCGCTCCTGCGCGCCGGGTGAGGGGGCCTTTCCACGAATCTGAGCGTCAGAAGCTCCGGCGGAGGGAACCGCCCCCTCTCCCCGCATGCGGGGAGAGGGGGAAGAAGGCGGGGCGCCCTCGCCTCTTGGCGCGTAGTGCGTGTTCAGGAGATCGAAGCCGCGGCGCAGGCAGCTCAGCATGCCGAGACCGAGAACATCGATCTTGAGGATGCCGAGGGCGTCGAGATCGTCCTTGTCCCATTCGACGCAGGTGCGGTCCTCCATCGCCGCGTTCTCGATGGGGACCACTTCGTCGAGGCGGCCGCGGGTGATGACGAAGCCGCCCACATGCTGGGACAGGTGGCGCGGGAAGCCGATGAGCTCGCGCGCCAGCGCCAGCACGCGGGCGAGCTGGGGATCGGCCGGATCGAGCCCGACCCGGCGCGCATCCTTTTCCGACACCGCCTGGGTCGACCAGCCCCACAGCATGCCGGCGAGCGCGCCGACGGTGTCCTCCGACAGCCCGAACGCCTTGCCGACCTCGCGGATGGCGCTGCGGGCGCGATAGCAGATCACGGTGGCGGCGAGGCCGGCGCGATGGCGGCCGTAGCGCCGGTAGATGTACTGGATCACGAGCTCGCGCCGCTCGTGCTCGAAATCGACGTCGATGTCGGGCGGCTCGCCGCGGTCGGCGGAGACGAAGCGCTCGAACAGCAGGTCGGCCCGCGCCGGATCGACCTCGGTGACGCCGAGGCAGTAGCACACCGCGGAATTCGCTGCCGAGCCGCGGCCCTGGCACAGGATGCCCTGCGCACGGGCAAAGCGGACGATGTCGTGGACGGTGAGGAAATAGGGCGCGTAATTGAGCGTCGCGATCAGCGCGAACTCATGGTCGAGGGCGTGGCGCACCTTGTCCGGAATGCCGCCGGGGTAACGCCGGCGCGCGCCCTCCTCGGTGGCGGCGACCAACGCCTCCTGGGGCGTCGCAAAACCTTCCCGGCTCTCGTCGGGATATTCGTATTTGAGCTCGTCGAGGGAAAACCGGCAGCGGTCGAGGAGATGCAGCGTCTCGGCGACCGCTTCCGGCGCGTTGCGGAACAGGCGCGCCATTTCCTGCGGCGCCTTGAGATGGCGCTCGGCGTTGGCTTCGAGACGCCGTCCGGCGGCTGCGAGCGTCACATGCTCGCGGATGGAGGTCATGACGTCCTGCAGCGGACGCCGTTCCGGCGCGTGATAGAGCACGTCGCCGACGGCGAGGAGCGGCAGCCGCGCCTCCCGCGCCACGGCGGCGAGGCGGGCGAGGCGCCGCGCATCATCGCCGCGATAGCGCATGCCGGCGCCGAGCCAGACGCCCGGCGCCGCCTCGCGCAGGGCCGCGAGCAGGCCCGGCAGGATCGTCGTGCCCTCCTTGCCGGGGCGCCGCCAACGCTCCGGCACGACGACGAGGTTGAGGCCCGCCGCATGGGCGAGAAGGTCGTCGCGGTCGAGCAGGCACTCCCCCTTCGCCGCGCGCCGCTTGCCGAGGGTGAGAAGCTGGGTCAGCCGGCCCCACCCGGCCCGGCTCTCGGGATAGGCGAGAATGTCCGGCGTGCCATCGCAAAACACCAGCCGCGCCCCGGGCGCGAAGCGCAGACCCGCCTCCTTGGCCGCCTGGTGGGCGCGCACCACGCCGGCCACCGAATTGCGGTCGGCGACGCCGAGCCCGGCGAGGCCGAGCGACTTGCCGTGCATGACGAGCTCTTCCCCGTGGGAGGCCCCGCGCAAGAACGAGAAATTGGTGGTGACGGCGAACTCGGCATATCCGGTCATGGGAACTCACGCACAAGTCCGGGCTGTTTTCGTATTTGTTCGCATCGATGCCGTTGAGCGGGCCAGTTGATGCCCTGTCGCGGAGCTCACCTGAGAGCCCGTAAATCTTTCCAGGGACCTCATCCTGAGTCGGAGAGTGATGAGGTCGGGGGGTGTCGACCCGGTGAAATTGCGTCTCATGCGTCACCCGAACAGGCCGTGGAGGAACCAGCGCGGCTGCAGGGTTTCGCGGCCGAACAGTCCCTCGCGATAAAGCCAAGCGCGCAAGCCATCGCGGCTCTCGACGCGGAAGTAATCGCGGGTCAGCGCCTGCCCGGTCTCGTCGCGCCACCATTCCATGGCGATGCGCTCGGGCCCCTCGGCGATGGCGACCTCGTGCAGCACGCGGCGCCAGCGGAACCGCGCGGGCGGGCCGTCCGGCACCTCGGCGATCGCCTCGACCGGCTCCGGACGCTCGAACAGCCGCACCGGCCGGACCGGGCCGACACTGTCCTGAGACCCGTCCTGCGCCACCTCCAGCGCCGCGCGGGGCCACGGAGAAACCTCTCCCCGCGCGCGGGGAGAGGTCGGCGCGCCCTCGCGTGTCGGGCGAGGGGGCGTTTCCTCGCGCCTGAGCTTCGAAAATTCTGGCGCGGGCTTCAAAGGCTCGGGCAAGGGGAGACGCCCCCTCACCCCAGCCCTCTCCCCGCATGCGGCAGGGGGATCGGGGAGATGGAGCGCAGCCGCTGTGCGCACCGACCGATTCATGTTGTGGGCCGCAGGCAGGGCGGCGACGGCGAATTCCGGGATATGGGTGTCCTGCGGCACCAGCCGGGTGACCCGGCGCGGTCCGAAGCGGGCACCGAGGCGATCGATGAGGTGCCACAGTTCGGCTTCGTCGTCGCGCCCGGCCGGGGCGAGCGCGGCCTGCACCGGCTCGCTGCGCTCGGTGACGAGGGCGGCGAGCCGCACCATGTCGTAGCCGAAGCCGGGATCGCAGGCCTCGCCGAGCGTCGCCAGGCGATCGGCGAACAGGCGGACGATACGGGAAGCCTCGCGCAGCGGCGCGCCGGTGCCGACCTCGATGCGGTAGACCGTGTTGTCGGTGCGGAACAGCACGACCTGCAGGAGCCGCGCGCCCTCCTGCCGGCGCTCCATGGCGATACCGAGCCGGCCGGCGAGCCTCGCGATGGTACCCAGCACGTCGCGCTCGAGACCGATCGGATCGGCAAAGCGCTGCTCGGCCACATAGGAGGGCAGCGGCAGGCGCGGCGTGATCGGCTCGTCCTCGCGGCCGAGCGCCTGATCGATGCGGCGCACCAGAATTTCGCCGAACCGCGCGGCCAGCGGCGCGCGCGGTAGATCGAGGAGATCGCCGACCTGCTTGAGGCCGACCTCGGCGAGCGCCGCGACCGTCTCCGGCGCGAGGCGCAGCGCCGCCGTCGACAGCGGTGCGAGCGCCGTTTGCATGCGCTGCGGCGGCACCAGCGCGGGGTTGCCGTAGCGCGCAACGCCCCAGGCGCAGCCGGCGGTGTCGGCGACCGCGGTGCGGGCGTGAAGGCCTGTGGCCGCGAGGCGGGCGAGCAGGTCGCGGCACAAAGGCCCTTCCCCGCCGAACAGGTGGGCACAGCCGGTGATCTCGAGCATCAGGCCGTCAGGCGCATCGAGGCCGACCAGCGGCGTGTAACGGTCGCACCAGTCGGCGACCGCCTCGAGAAGCTTGCGGTCGGCCGCCGCGTCGCTTTCGGCGACGGCGAGGCCGGGATGCATGGCGCGGGCATCGGCGAGCGCCAGGCCGGTACGCAGGCCGAGGTGCTGAGCCGCATCGTTCATCGCCACGATCCGCTGGGCGCTCTTGATCGCCTGGACCACGATGAGCGGCTGGTCCGGCGCGAACCCCGCCTGGCCAGCCTGAACTTGGCCAGCTTGAACCTGGGCGGACTCAGCCGGTGCGGACGAGCGACTGCGGACCAGACGATCGGTCGAAAGGCGCCGCAGCCACAGGGCGAGGTAGCGCCGCGGTGAGGGCAGGGACGAAGGCGCGCTCATGATGATCCCATGACAGGCGCCACTGGCCGGTGGGACCGTGGCGGTTCTTGACGAGCGAGACGGCGAAGGTCGGAAGGGCGAGGCCGCCGAAACCGTCACGCTCGCCGCTCGCGGACGCGACCTCCCAGCGCGTCATCGCCGCATTGGCGGCCCGGCAGGGCCGGTGGCGCAGGATCAGGCCGAGACCGCGGCCGGCGCCCGCGGCGAGCGCCAGCCGCCGCGTCGCCGTGAGGTCGCCGTCATCGCCCATGAGCTCGGTGACGACCGCGCCGGCCGAGCGGCACTGCAGCGCCTCCTCCATCGCCCACAGCCCGTCACCGGGACGCGGCACCCGAAGAACGACGATACGATGCAACGGCAGCCCCAGCAGCGCGAGCCCCGGCCCGTACAGTTCGCCCGTCTCGGCGGCCGCGAAATCGGGCCGGATCCAGATCGTCTGCCCGCCCCCGCGAAGCGCCAGCACCGCAAGCGCCGCCGCGAACCCGGTCGCCGCCCCGCCGGCGCCCGGCGCGGCAGGGCCGATTTCATGCAGGGCGCCGCAGGCGAGGCCTCCGCCGAGCGCACGGTCGAGCGACGCGATGCCGAGGCTCGTCCGCGCCTCCTCGCCCGGTCGAGCGGCCGCGATGGCGGCCACCGCACGCCGCAGTGCGCTCAGGGTGTCCCGTGGGTCTCCAGCCGGTGGGACGGAGGATCCGACCGTGGAAGGTTCGACGGCGGATAACTCGGCGGCGGATGACTCGGCGGCTGACAACTCGACGGCTGACAACTCGACGGCTGACATGGACGCGCTCTACTTTTCATGTGTGCCGTGGTTTCGTGCTCAGGGATAACCCATGTGTTCCCTGTTTGTTCTATAGTTCTCCAACCATCTTCCGCTGTCAAGGCGGGCGAGGAATGAGCTGTGATTATTGGAGCGAACTCTCGGCCGCAGCCGCTTCGGCGCGGCAAAGGGCGACCGCGGCTCGGCCGCGGCCGCTTGGGCACACGGCAAAGGGCGACCGCGGCTCGGCCGCGGCCGCTTGGGCACACGGCAAAGCGCGGACCGCGGCAACCTACCGCTTCTCGCTGACCTTCAGCTTCGACAGCCGGCTGCGCAGGTCGCGCGACACCCAGCCGGATTTCGCCGCGGGGGCGAAGTCCGCAGTCCTGTGGGCATCGCCCTGGGCGCCCTGAAAGACCTTGAGACCGTCGGCGGTGGCGACGATGTCGCCCGCCTGCAGGGTCGGGTCGGTCATCACCTCAGTCGAGACGAGACCGAACGAGTCCTTACCGTTGCAGGAACACCCCGCAACCACTGCGGTGCGATAGGCGAACGCCTTGTCGAGATCGCTGTAATGCGCGCCCCTCTCGTCGACCGAACTGTCGATCTCGCCGCCGCGATAGACCCGGGTCTTGGCCGCCGGGCACATGGCGCTGCACATCTGCACCGGCGTCGCATTGCCGGCCGACGCGATCGGGTAATAGCGCCCGTCGCACTGCCGCACGCAGAACGCCCTCTGTCCGCTGGAATAGCCGAGCGGATCGACCCGCGGGATCGGGTCGACGGCCTGGGGCGCCTGGAGGCCGAACAGGCCGAGAATGCCGTCGAACAAGCCGGCGGCCTTCGCGCCCGACACCGAGCCGGCAACGATCAGGACGGCGATGATGAGCACGCGAAGCAGGCTTTGCATCCGGGCGGAGCGGCACGCCGAAAGCGCGCACAAAGGCAGGGCAACCGAGCTGTCCATCCGCGCCACGAGCATCCCCCCGATCGATCAGACAACGGCAATCACTCCCGTTAGTCTGGATCGCCCGCCGGCGGGTTCGACCGGCATGGTAAATAAAGATGGTAAACATCAGCCCCGTGGGCGCTCCGGCCAGCCTTCTGTGTCCGGTCAGAATCGTGCCCCGTCGCTGGCGGGCGACGCCGCGAAAACGGCACAGCCCCGCCAAAACGATGCGCTGCGGATGCTTTAACCAGCTTCGCCGGGTCGTGACACGCATCCGTGGCATCAATGGGCTAAGAGCGGCATCGCGCGCTTGAGAAAGATCGGCCCGCCTCACGGACGAACGATCTTCGCGGGTCCGTCGAACACAGGAGCAGGGTGTGAGAACTTCGTGCAAATCGGCGGCGCTCCTGGGCGCGACGATGATCATCGGCGCCTCATCACATGCCGGGCTTTCAAGCGCCGGGACCGTCCCGGGCTGGCCCGACTACGTCGCCATGGGCGCGGTCGGCGGCCCGAATGTCACGCCGCCGACGGCGACATCGACCGGCGGCGATGATGACTTCGGAGGCCGCCCGGTCGACGTCGTCTTCAAATATGCGGGGATCAACGGAAACGGCGATCCGGGGATGATCGATCCCCCCACCAATGCGTTGCGAATGACGAACGACCTGACAACGCTGAGCGCCATCAACAGCCATCCGATGCGGGTCGCGATCGTCGAATACACCGCGCAAATGAGCGGCGGACTGAGCCTGACCGATTTTTCCAACCTGCCGGAGCCGTCCCCGTCACAACCCTCCGGCAGCTATATCATGGCGCGGCATTTCACCAGCCTGACGGCGGATTCCATCGCATTGGACAGCACGCCCGTTACCTATGCGGCCGCGTCCACGGCGTCCAATTACTACGGCACCTTGATCTTGAATCCGGATTTGCTGGGAGCCATTCAGCAAGGCAGCGCGATCGGCAGCGTGAACAGCGCGCTTTCGGCAAATTCAGTCAACGCCGCCGTCGATCAAGCGTTATGCCTCCTGACGAATTCCCACACCTATCTGAACACCTCCAATCCCAACGGCCTTGGTTCGGCTCCGTATCTCAACAAGACCTACAGCGGCACCCCCGTCGCAATATTGAAGAGCCTGCTCGCCGACGGCTATCCGGTCTGGAGCATCAACGGTCAAAACGACCCGTATTGGAACACGGCGGTCGACAACCTGCTCGGCGGCACGGGCAGCACCTACAGCCAGATCGGCACCTGGTTCAACGGCTGCGTGACGAACCCGACCTACGATAAAAACGCCTATGCGAGGCCGAATTTTCCCGCGGGTTTTGAAGGCTGGGTCCAGGCGAACAATTGGCTCATCCGCACATTCTCGCCGACGGGAACCGTCACCTTCGGCTGGCAGGACAATATGTGGGCGGTCAGGAGCGGATACTGGCTGCAGCAGGATTTGACGAGCGCTCAGATCGCAAGCGTCTATTCGACGCCCGTATCGACCTGGCTTCGGCAGAACGCGCCCAGCACAATAACCACGGGCGCTCTCGGAGCCGCTTACGTTCCGGATTACTTCGTCTTCGACCGCTACGAGACCGACGATAGCGCCGCTCCGGGTGAGGCCGCTCTCTACAACGCGCGGTCATGGGACAACTACCTGTCCGCGGTCGGACAGGTCAGTAAGAGCTTCGGCAACATTCCCGTGATGATGTGGCAGATTCCCGGCTCTCATATTCCCTATGTCGGCGAAGCCCAGCCGGAACTCTATAACAACACCGCAGGCCTCTACGTATTCAGCACGGCCCCCGTCTATTTCTTCGGCGACAGCCACTTGAACGCGGACTTGGGCAACATCATCGCAGGCGCCGGGTCCACCACCAACGCCGCGGTTGGAAACTACGTGGTCGATTGCGGGACTTCGGCCTACAACTGCAGCGCCGGCTCGAACTATAAGCAGTACCTTTTGGCCTATCAGGGAAAAACGAACAACTACAATTGGGGCATCGGCAGGTCGACGAAAGCCGCGGCCAACAACGTGTTTTCCATCTTGTGGGGTGGCGGCAACACGACGAACGTCATCAAGAACTTCAGCAACACCGACGACCATGGCTGGCTGGCCGACAAGATCATCAATTATTACAAGAACCCGACCCACCTCGCCAAACGAAGCCACGACTTCAATGGCGACGGCTACAGCGACATCGCCTGGCGCGACGGCAGCGGTGATACCGCGGTGTGGCTCATGAACGGCGCGCAGGCGATATCCTCCGGCGGGTTCGGCGCCGTGCCGACCGCCTGGTCCATCGTCGGACAGCGCGACTTCAACGGCGACGGCATGAGCGACCTGCTGTGGCGCAACGGCAGCAGCGGCGATACCGCGATTTGGTTCATGTACGGCACGCAAGTCGCCTCGTCCGCCGGCGTCGGGAATATCCCAGCCGTCTGGACGGTCGTCGGAACCGGCGACTTCAACGGCGACGGCCTGGGCGACCTGGTTTGGCGAGACGGCAGCGGCAATCTAGCGGTGTGGCTCATGAACGGCGCGACCGTCGCCTCGTCGGGAGGGCTCGGCACCGTGCCCTCGATCTGGTCGATCGCCGGTACCGGCGATTTCAACGGCGACGGCAAGACCGACATCCTCTGGCGCGACAACGGCGGCAACACTTCGATCTGGTTCATGAACGGCACGCAGGTCGCCTCCACCGCGGGTGTCGGCAACATTTCCACCGGCTGGACGGTGGTCGGGACCGGAGACTTCAACGGCGACGGCGTGAGCGACATCGTCTGGCGCGACGGCAGCGGCAACACGTCGCTCTGGCTGATGAACGGTGCCGCCGTGCTGTCGTCCGGAGGGCTCGGCCAGGTGCCGGTGGCGTGGTCGATCGCGCAGACCGGAGACTACAATGGCGACGCCATGAGCGACCTGCTGTGGCGCGACGGCAGCGGCAACACCTCGATCTGGTTCATGAACGGGACGACAATCGCGTCGACCGCGGGTGTCGGCAACATACCCACCACCTGGACCGTCCAGAGCGTCAACGCGGAGTAGGCAAAGCGCGGCAGATTGCAGCGCCTGCTCGGTTGAAGCCGGCCATTTCGCTCCGGAGCGCTCGGCTGTTCTTTTCGCCCGACCCGACGCCCGCCGGCAAAGCGGCCGCGGACGGGCGGTGACAAGCGGTAACGCTTGCGGCGACCGTGACGTCCGCAGGGGGCTGTCGTCCGCAGGGGGCTGTTGACCCCCACCGGAACAGGTCTAGTTTCGCCCCGACAGCAACGCGCGGACACACACGCGTGGGCACGTGACGGGAGGGTCTCATGGAGCGGCGCCATCTCCTGGCGGGTGGGGCGGCCGCCGCGGTCGGCCGCTTGCTCGCGCCGCGCCGGGCCGCTGCCCAGGCGCGCTACCCCTCCCGCACCGTCACCCTCATCGTCCCCTCGCCGGCCGGCGGCGTATACGACCTCAACGGCCGGCTGCTTGCCGACGTGATCCGGCCGAAGCTCGGAACCATCGTGATCGACAATCGCTCCGGGGGCACCGCCTGGGTCGGCGTTCTCGCGGCGGCGAAGGCGGCGCCCGACGGCTACACCATCCTGCTCGCCGGCAGCGCCACCCACATCCTCCAGCCCGCCATGATGGCGGTGCCGCCCTACGATCCGATCAAGGATTTCGCCGCCATCGCGACGCTGACGGCGTCGTGGACCTGCGTCGCTATCAACCCGGCGCTGCCGGTGCACAGCCTCGCGGGGTTGATCGCCTACGCCAAGGATCATCCGGGACAGCTCACCACCGGCTTCCGCGGCATCGGCGACCCGACCCATCTCGCCGGTGAATTGTTTCGCCGGCTCGGCGGCGGCCTCGACATCCTCGACGTGCCCTACCGCACCGTGCCGCAGGCGGTGAACGATCTCGTCAGCGGCAGCCTGCAGATGTCGATGCCGCACATCACCCGCAACGTCACCGAGCTGCACGAGGCCGGCAAGATCCGCCTGCTGGCGCTCAATGCGCCGAACCGCATTCCGCTCGCGCCCGACCTGCCGACCTCGCGCGAGGCCGGCCTCGACGGGATGATCGCCGGCACCGATTTCTATCTCTATGCTCCGGCCGGGACGCCGAAGCTGATCCTGACCCAGTGGAACGCCGCCGTCGGCGACGCGCTCGGCGACCCGGCTTTCCGAGAAAAACTCGTGGCCACCGGCCTCGAACCGATCTTCGCCGGAGATCTGGACGCCTCCGCCGCCTACATCGAGAACGAGCGCCGGCGCTGGACGCCGATCGTCAAAGCCATGGGCATCAAGATCGACTAAGCGGCCACATCCGCATCGTCGGACACGGCGCCTCTGCTCCCTCGCCCCGCGTGCGGGGTGAGGTGCCCGCGCACCCGAACCGCGACGTGCGAATTTTGCAGGGCTCGACCTCGCAATCCAATACTCGGTTACGCGATCGCCCGATCAAGCCGGGCGATGACGGCGATGGCGCCCACACCAAACCGACTACAAGCCGTCACCGACATTCCTCTGGTCGCTCCTGTCGCTTTGCGCGAACAACAGGCGATGGATGCTGTCGGACAGCCGTAGGCCGGTGAGCGGATGCACGTCGTCGCGGCCGGTCGAGCCGAGCTCGGCCTTGACCTGGCCGGGATGCGGCGAGAGCAGCAGAATGCGGCTCGCGACCCGGATCGCTTCGTCGATCGCGTGGGTCACGACCAGCACGGTGAAGCGCGTCTCGACGCGGGCCGTTCATGCCGCCGAGAGCATTCCCAGAAGGCATCCGTCCTAATCAACCTACGGGTTCTACCCGCTGATTAGGCCCACAGTTGCCGCTTTGACAGGGGTACCCCTCTTAGCAAGCCGCCTTCGATCCATCCCCGAAGGCGGGGGGCGGCGCCTCAGCCCGTTGGGGTGACGAATGCGGCGGCCCGCCGAACACGGCCCCGGCTCCGCTGTTAGCCGGTTGCCAGGGTGGGAGAAGATTTCCCTGATCTGCCCTTCGGAGCTCGCCCGTGCGCCCTTTGTTCCGAACTGGCTGGCTCCACCTTCAACGACTCTTCAGGCCATCCGAATCCGCAGGAGGCTCAAGCCCTCGTACGGCCGCTTCCAATGTTTTGGTGCAGCGGATCAGGTCCTGCAGAAGTTTCGGGTTGATCTCGGCGCGGCCCTCGTATTCGGCGAGGTTTCGCTCGTTATGAGCTTTCATAAAAATCTGAATGTCGGCATTGGCCGATCCGATAGTATGGACCAGGGATTGAAATACCGTATAGCGATTTTCAGAGCGGTATCCCTGATGGCGTAAGGCTGCGAGCGCTAGCCTATGGGCCGCACCGTAAGCCAAATCAAATTGACTTTCCGTTTCGAGGCTCTCGTTTTCAGCATCTTTCAGACGCATTTGCGCGGACTGCACCATACCGTTGAACTCAGCCCGAGAAGCTGTTTCAACTTTGAGGCTTCCAGAATTTACGAGATTGTCGAGTTCTTGCTTGCCCATTAGCCGAGGTCCCCTTCCGAGCCGAAAAGAAACAGCTTGGGGAGCGCCTTTACTTTGTTGGTGAAGGAGCCTTTCTGCGACGCCTTGCGCCTCCAATCTTCCTTCGAAAAAAAAATCGGGCTGACCTTGCGGCTCAGTATAACCTCTGCCTGCCGTGCCGCCGAGTACAATTCGGAATAATCGAGGTGATCTCCCACCACTATGAGATCAATATCGCTTGCCGCCGCGTCAGTACCTTTGGCAACTGAGCCATACACGAAAGCCGCATCAATCTTGTCGGCGTAAGGTTGAAACGCTTTCTTGAGAGGCTCGGTTGGAGCAATCGTTTTTAAGACGAGACGTTGCAATTCCTCAAAGATCGGTGACTTTTGATTGGCTCGGTAATGCTTCTGATTGCCAATGCGTTCAACCGATACAAGCCCGCTTCGCAGCAACCGCGACAATTCCCTCTCAACGGCCCCCGTTCCTGAGTGGACGTTTCTGACAATTTCCGATGTGTAGAAGCTACGATCGGAATGAGCGAAGATGAGGCCCAGCACCCGTTGCTGCACCTTCGAAAACAAGGCGTTCGATAAACTGATCTCATCCACGGCCGGTTTCCCAATTTGGGCAGGATAGGCCCCTTTTTGGGTATGATCAACTATCCCGACGCCACCATCAAGCGTCGCCGACCTGCTTTTCATCGCTCGCTTCGCCCTGCGCGAACAACAGGCGATGGATGCTGTCGGACAGCCGCAGGCCCGTGAGCGGATGCACGTCGTCGCGGCCGGTCGAGCCGAGCTCGGCCTTGACCCGGCCGGGATGCGGCGAGAGCAGCAGGATGCGGCTCGCGACCCGGATCGCTTCGTCGATCGCGTGGGTCACGAACAGCACGGTGAAGCGTGTTTCCTCCCACAACGCGAGCAGCTCGTCCTGCATCTTGCGCCGCGTCAGCGCGTCGAGCGCGGCGAACGGCTCGTCCATCAGCAGGATGGCCGGCTCCATCGCCATGCCGCGGGCGATGGCGACGCGGGCCTTCATGCCGCCCGAGAGCATATGCGGATAGACGTCGGCGAACGGCGCAAGGCCGACCTTGTCGATACAATGAAGCGCCTTCTCCGCCGCCTCGCGGGCGCCGAGACGTGCGCCGTTGCGCAGCGCGAAGACGACGTTATCCTTGACGGTCTTCCACGCCAGGAGCTGGTCGAACTCCTGGAACACCATCACCCGGTCGGGGCCCGGGCGCACGATCTCGCGGCCGTCGAGCGTGATACGTCCCTCGGTCGGGCGGATGAAGCCGCCGACCGCCTTGAGCAGGGTCGACTTGCCGCAACCGGAAGGTCCCAGCACCACGTAGCGGTCGGACCGGTGGACCGCGAAATCCACCCGGTAGGTCGCGGTGACGAGCGCATGGGGCGTCTTGTACTGCAGGGTCACGCCGTCGACCTGCAGCAGCGGCACCGTGGCGCCCAACGCGGCAGGTGCCGAGCCGGCCGACGCGGGAAACACCGCAGCATTCGGGTCCGGGCGCCGCCGTCGCTCACCCGCGGCGCCGGGTCCGAGATGCTGATCGGAACCTCCTGGATATTGCTTTTCCTGCATGTTAGGAGCGACCGCTGCGACGGTCAATCACGCCAAGATCGCCCCAAGACCGCCCTGGACAAGGAGCCCCGCGTGCGCGCCACCACACGATTGAAGAACATGGTGAGCGCGAACCGGATCGTGGTCGCGCCCGGGGCCTTCGACGGCCTTTCCGCCCGCCTCGTCGAGCAGGCCGGCTTCCCCGCCGTCTATGCGAGCGGCGGCGCCATCGCGCGCAGCACCGGCGTGCCGGACATCGGCCTCATCTCGCCCGACGAGATCGTCCAGCGCCTCAGCGCCATGGTCGAGGTGGTGGGCGTGCCGGTCATCGCCGACGCCGACACCGGCTACGGCAATGCGCTGTCGGCCCAGCGCGCCGCCCGCGCGTTCGAGCGCGCCGGCGTCGCCGCCTTCCATCTGGAGGACCAGACTTTCCCCAAAAAGTGCGGCCACTACGAGGACAAGGGCCTCGTGCCGACCGCGGAGATGGTGCAGAAGCTCCACGCCGTGCGCGACGCGCTGGTCGATCCCGACTTCATCGTCATCGCCCGCACCGACGCCATCGCCGTGGAAGGCTTCGAGCCGGCGCTCGACCGCGCCGCAGCCTACCTCGAAGCCGGCGCCGACATGGTGTTCGTGGAAGCGCCGACCACCGAGCAGCAGATCGCCGACATCGCGCGCCGGCTGCCCGGCTTCAAGCTCATCAACATGTTCCACGGCGGCAAGACGCCCTTGCTGCCGGTATCGCGGCTGCAGGAGTTCGGCTACCACCTCGTCATCATCCCGAGCGACACCCAGCGCGCCGCCATCAAGGCGATGCAGCGCGTGCTCGCGACGATCGCGCGCGACGGCAGCGCGGCGGCGATGATCGACGACATGGTCTCGTTCAAGGACCGCGAGGCGATCATCGACACGCCAGGCTTCCTCGCCCTCGACCGAAAATACTCCGCATGAGCCACGGAGCCGGAGCCGACAATCCGCAGACCCGCGGCATCGCCGATTTCGTCGCCGGGCTGACCTATGAGCAGGTCCCCTCCGAGGTGATCGCCCGGCTCAAGCTCCTGATCCTCGATTCGCTCGGCTGCGCCATGTTCGGCACCGGCCTGCCGTGGAGCCGGATCCTGGTGACGACCCTCACCGGGCTCGACACCACCCAGGCCTGCGCGGCGTGGGGCACCGGGAAGCGGCTGTCGGCGCCCCACGCGGCGCTCGTCAACGGCACCCTGGTGCAGAGCTTCGAGCTCGACGACGTGCACCGCGCCGGCGTGCTTCATGTGGGCGCGGTGACCCTGCCGGCACTGTTCGCGGTGGCGGAGCTGCGGCCCGGCATGACCGGCCGCGACTTCCTGCGCGCGGCCGTGGCGGGCTACGAGATCGGCCCCCGGGTCGGCTTGTGCATGGGACCGGAGCACATCGCCCAGGGCTGGCATTCCGGCGCGACCGTCGGCGTGTTCTCGGCCGCCGCCGGCGCCGCAGCGGCGCTGCGGCTGTCGCCCGAGACAACCGTGCATGCGCTCGGCATCGCCGGCACCCAGGCCTCCGGCCTGATGGCCGCGCAATACGGCGCCATGGTCAAGCGCATGCACGCCGGGCGCGCGGCCCAGAGCGGGCTCTATGGCGCGCTGCTCGCGGAAGGCGGGTTCACCGGCATCACCGACGTGCTGGAAAGCGAATATGGCGGCTTCTGCACCACGTTTTCGCGCTCCCATGACCGCTTCCGGCTCGCCGAGCTGACCGCGGGTCTCGGCGAGCGGTTCGAGACCATGGGCGTGGCGCTGAAATTCTATTCCTGCGTCGGCAGCAACCACACCACCCTCGACGCCATCCGCACCATTGCGGCGCGCCGCCCGTTCACGCCCGACGAGGTAGCGAGGATCGTCGTCCACGGCTCGCAGGCGACGGTCGATCACGTCGGCTGGCCGTACCGGCCGCAGAGCCTCACCTCGGCGCAGATGAACCTGCCGTTCTGCATCGCGACGCTACTTGCGGAGGGCGACGTGTTCGTCGACCAGTTCTCCGACGCCGTGGTCGCCGACCCCCGCCGCATGGCGCTCGCCGCCAAGGTCGAAGTGGTCCACGATCCCGCCATCACCGCCCGCGGCGCCAAGCTGCGTCACATGGTGCGCGTCGAAGTCCACTTCGCCGACGGCACCTCGCAGTCGGAAACCGTCGAGGCGCCGCGCGGCAGCGAGCAGAAATTCGCCAGCGAGCACGACGTCGTCGACAAGTTCGAGAAGCTCACGCGCCGCGTCCGCCCGCAGGCCGAGGTCGAGCGCATCGCCGAGCTCGTGCTCGGCTGCGAGAAGCTGCCCGACATCGGCGTGCTGGCGAAAGCCCTCGCGTAGGCCGCGTCCCGGCCCGAACGGTCAAAGCCCGCCGACGGTCGTCGAAGACGTGTCAGTCGGCGGGGCCGCCGCTCACTTCGCGGCGCGGGAGAACACGTAGATCGAGACCGCCTTGATCTCCTCGGGCTTGAGCGTGCGCTCGAAGGCCGGCATGACGCCGTGGCGGCCGCGGGTGATCGAACTCGAGGATCGCGGCGCGGTCGGCGCCGTAGAGGTAGAGCCCCTTCTGGGTGAGATTGGTGGAGCCGATCGGCGGATTGCCGGTGCCGTCGTCGCCGTGGCAATCGAAGCAATTGCCCTTGGCGCCGTCGTGGAACAGCGCGTTGCCGCGGGCGGCCTTCACGCGGTCGGCCGGCTGCCCGCTCAGCTCGAGCACATATTCGGCCACGTCCGCGATCTCGGCAGGGGTGAGAAACTCCTTGTCGCCGAACTCCTTGGTGTCGTCCTCGGTGCGGAACTTCGGGTCATAGGCGAGCATGTCGGCTTCGATGCCGCGCGCGTTCGGGTGCTCCGAACGAATGCCGTAACGCACCGTCCATTCGACGTCCGACGGCAGCTTGACGAGACCGCCCGACGGCAGGTCGTCGCCCGAATACTGCCACTCGGCATCGGTGAGGTCGGGCGTGTGCATGTCGGGCCGGCCTTTGAGGTCGGCGCCGTGGCACGAGGCGCAAGCCTTGTCGTAGACGCGCTTGCCGAGCAGCATCGCCGAGCCGTTCATCCGGATCGACTTCGCGATGTCGTTGATGGGAACCGTCGCGAGCTCCTCGGGCCGCGCCAGGAACTCGCCGTACTCCTCCTCCTCGTCCTGCGGAGGCGGCGCGGGCTGCGTCAGGGCGGCGCTGACGCCGGCGCCGATGCCGAGCGCGACGATGCCGAGCATGACGGGGGCGAGCGCGACGGGGACGAGCGACGCGAAGCGCCGGCGGCGCCGGCCGGGCGCCGGGGACGCGGAAAGGTCTGCTCCGTGCTGCACGCGGTCAACCATCCGTTTCCTCCCAGTTTCGGCGCGTCTGCGGCTCGAGGCACGACAGGACCGCGAGCTATGTGCCATTGGCAGCAGACCAGCGCGATTTGTTTTTCCACGCAACTGGTATTTTTACTGCGACCTCGTCCGGAGGCGCGAGGTCGGGAAGAAAGTGGCCCGGGAAACAGGGAGGCCCGCGTCGCCGCGGCCCTCCATCCGTGCTCCATCCGTGACCAAGACGATCAGGGCGAGCACTTGACCGGCCGGCACGCCTTGCCGACATGGCGATGCCACCGCACCGCGCCGCCCCACTCTTCGACCGGCCCCTTTCGGCAAATCCGATTGCAGGAATCGACATGCTCGACGAGCCCGATGCTGTCGGCTGCGGCTTTGAGGCCGGAAGCCGTGCCGGTCAGCGGCATCGCCTGTGCCGTCGCGCCCGCCAAAGCGAGCGCCAATACGCCGCCCGTCATGATCCCGCCAAACCGCGTCATGCTTTCCTCCCATGTAAAATCTTGATTTTGGCCGATGCGGCCGTGGCCGCATTAGATGGCGCGCGCCGCCACGGGCCTTGATGCAGATCAAGCGCGGCGCGTCGGTCGCGGCGGCCCAGCAGCGAGCGCATCGGTTTCGCAAAGCGCGAGTGACGAGCGTCACACAAGTCTTCCCAACCGGCAGGTACCTTGACGCGGCGCATCTGACCCGTCGGGTCGAGGAGCTTGGAGGGAGACCCGGACATGAAAGGCATCACGACCGCGCTGGGCATCCTGTGCTTTGCGTCCGCCATGGCGGCCGCCAAGACCGAGAAATTCCACGTCTCGGTGGTCGACACCGGTGCGGCACCTGCCGCCGCCCAGTGGCATCGGCCGGATTCGAGCCGAAATCAGATCGCCGGCCTGTCCGTCCCGGCGAACGACGACCACTGACGAAGGCATACTGTTGACGAAGGCTTGCCGTTGAGGAAGGCTTGCCCTGACCGGCCGTACCGAGGCATCGTCCGACATCGCTGACTTCGCTCGACCGCTCCGGAGGGGGAATGAAGGACGTCGTCGTGATCGGTGCCGGCAAGATCGGCTCCACGATCGCTCAACTGCTCGCCTCGACCGGCGACTACCACGTGACCCTGGTCGACCGCTCGTCCGAGGTTTTGGCCGGTCGCGATCACGACGAGCGCATTCACGCGGTCGCCGCCGACGTCGACGACGGCCTCAAGCTGGTCGAGCTTCTCAACGGCAAGTTCGCGGTGCTCAATGCCGCGCCCTTCAACCTGACGACGGTGATCGCGGAGGCGGCGCGGGCCGCCCGGACGCATTACCTCGACCTCACCGAGGATGTCGCCAGCACGCGCCGGGTCATGGCGCTGGCGACGGATGCGCCGGTGGCCTTCATCCCGCAATGCGGGCTCGCGCCGGGCTTCGTGTCGATCGTCGCCTTCGACATGGCGAAGCGCTTCGAGGCCCTCGACAGCGTCAAGCTGCGGGTCGGCGCGCTCCCGCAATATCCCTCGAACGCGCTCAACTACAACCTGACCTGGAGCACCGACGGCGTCATCAACGAATACTGCGAGCCGTGCGAGGCGATCGTCAACGGGGTCCGCCGCGAGGTGCCGCCGCTGGAGGAGAAGGAGGAGTTCTCGCTCGACGGCGTCACCTACGAGGCCTTCAATACCTCCGGCGGGCTCGGCACGTTGTGCGACACCCTCGAAGGCAAGGTCCGCAACCTCAACTACCGCACCATCCGCTATCCCGGCCACGCCGCCATCATGCGGGCGCTGCTCAACGACCTGCGGCTGCGCGACCGCCGCGATGTGCTCAAGGACATCCTGGAGCACGCGGTGCCGACGACGCTGCAGGACGTGGTGATCATCTTCGTCGCGGTCAGCGGCCGCATCCACGGCAAGCTGGTGCAGGAGACCTATGCCAACAAGATCTACAGCCGCGAGGTCGAGGGCCGCACCATGAGCGCGATCCAGATCACCACGGCCGCCGCGATCTGCACCGTGCTCGACCTGCTCGCCGACGGCGCGCTGCCGGCCACCGGCTTCATCCGCCAGGAGGACATCCCGTTGAAGGTGTTCCTGGCGAACCGGTTCGGCCGGGTTTACGCCAAGCCGGAAACCGGGCCTTCGCCGGGCTTCGGAGGCGCGAAGCCATGACGTCCGAAGCCATGCCCCCCGCCGCCCCCCGCCCGGTTCGCGACGAGGCGCTTGCGATCCTGTCGCGCCTCGGCGTGCCGGACGGCGCGTTCGCCCGCGACGGGCTGCCCGCTGCCTCGCCGATCACCGGCGAAACCATCACCCATGTGCGGGTCGCGACGCCGGCCGAGGTCGGCGCTGCCATCGGCAGGGCCGCGCACGCCTTTGCGACCTGGCGCACCGTGCCGCCGCCGCGGCGCGGCGAGCTGGTGCGTCTCCTCGGCGAGGAATTGCGCGCCGCCAAGGACGATCTCGGCAGGCTCGTCACCCTCGAGGCCGGCAAGATCGTCTCGGAGGGGCTCGGCGAGGTCCAGGAGATGATCGACATCTGCGACTTCGCGGTCGGGCTGTCGCGGCAGCTCTACGGCCGCACCATCGCCACCGAGCGTGCCGACCACCGGATGATGGAGACATGGCATCCGCTCGGCGTCTGCGGCGTGATCTCGGCGTTCAATTTCCCGGTGGCGGTGTGGGCGTGGAATGCCGCCTTGGCGCTCGTCTGCGGCGACCCGGTGGTGTGGAAGCCGTCCGAGAAGACGCCGCTCACTGCGCTGGCGACGCACGCCGTCGTCGCGCGCGCCATGCGCCGTTTCGGCGACGCCCCGGAGGGCCTCTGCGAGCTCCTGATCGGCGGCCGTGACACCGGTGAGGCGCTGGTCGACGATCCCCGTGTCGCGGTGGTGTCCGCCACCGGCTCGACGGCGATGGGCCGCGCCGTGGGCCCGCGGCTCGCCGCGCGATTCGCCCGCGCGATCCTCGAGCTCGGCGGCAACAACGCCGCGATCGTCGCGCCGTCCGCCGATCTCGATCTCGCGGTGCGCGCCATCGCCTTCGCGGCGATGGGGACCGCCGGACAGCGCTGCACGACGCTGCGGCGCCTCATCGTTCATGACGCCGTCTACGATGCCCTGATGGGGCGGCTCTCCAAGGTCTACGCCTCGGTGGGCGTCGGCGATCCGCGCGAGCCCGGCATACTGGTCGGGCCGCTGATCGATCCGCGCGCCTTCGACGGCATGCAGCGTGCGCTCGCCGAGGCCCGCGCCGCCGGCGGCCGCGTGCAGGGCGGCGCGCGCGTCGCCGGCACCGGCGGCGACGCCGCCTGCTACGTCCGGCCGGCGCTGTGCGAGATGCCGGCGCAGACAGGCCCGGTGCTGCGCGAGACTTTCGCGCCGATCCTGTGGGTGCTGCGCTACTCGGATTTCGCCGACGCCATCGCCCTGCACAACGCGGTGGGCGCCGGGCTGAGCTCCTCGATCTTCACCCTCGACCTGCGCGAGGCCGAGCGGTTCGTGTCCGCCACCGGCTCGGACTGCGGCATCGCCAACGTCAATATCGGGCCGTCCGGCGCCGAGATCGGCGGCGCCTTCGGCGGCGAGAAGGAAACCGGCGGCGGCCGCGAGGCCGGCTCCGATTCGTGGAAGGCCTACATGCGCCGCGCCACCAACACGATCAATTTCGGGACGCAGCTTCCGCTCGCCCAGGGGGTGCGGTTCGACATCGCGCAATGAGCGTAGGGGCATCTCCGGCAACGCGACGGGCGCTGCGGGGAGGCCGCCACGACATGCCGACGCTATTTGCCGCCCACGACGGCAATGCCCTGGATCTCGATTTTGGCATCGGGATTGGCCAGCGCGGTGATGGTGATGAGCGCGCTCCCCGGAAAATTGTCGCCGAAGATCTCCTTGCGAATTTGCGTCAGGCGGTCGCCGTAGCGCACGTCGGTGATGAACACGGTCATTTGCACCATGTCGCTCAGCTTGCCACCGGCTTTCTCGATCGTCGCCCCGAGCAGCTTGAACACCTGTCTCGCCTGCCCGTCGAAATCGCCGGCGAGCGACTTGCCGTTGTCGTCGGCGGTGGCCGTCTGCCCCGCAAGCCACACGGTGCGGCCGCCCTCGGTGACCACCGCGAGTGAATAGGCGCGTTGCTGGGGGCGCTCTGCCTTCACGTATTCCTTGGCGTGGGCCGTGGTTGAAGACATCGGGGAATTGACCATGAAAGCACCTGCGAGAGCGATCGGAAGGGCGGACTTCATTGCTATGTTCTCCTCAAACGCCGTGTTGAATGCAAGAAATGTTCATCCCCTCAGGGCTGCTCGTCGCGGCCCCCCTTTCCGCGCGGCTCTCACCCGATCCGCAGCAGCCCCTGCGGCGCCGTGTGCAAACGCTCCCAGCCGGTCTTTGTGATGCGCACCATCTCGCCCATCTGGACGCCGGCCTTCTCGTCCCGCGTGATCACGTTGGGCTGCACCACGATCGTCATGTTGGCTTCGAGGACGAGGTCCGGGACGTCGCCGGCGGGGCGGCTCGCGGTGCCGAGCACCGGCGGCCAGTAGCCGCCGCCATAGCCGTGGACGATGTCGTCATAGATCGAGAAGCCGGCGGCCTCGACGACGCCGGTCGCGGCGACGATCTCGTGGGCCGAGACGCCGGCACGGAGCACCTTGGTGATCGCGTCGAACGACGCCTCGGCGGTGTCGTGGAGCCTCCGGTAGAGCGGCGTCGGCGTTGCGCCGACGGCGATGGTGCGCAGCACCTGGCCGGGCGAGTCCCAGAAGGTGCCGCTGATCTCGACGAACATCACGTCGCCGTTCTGCAGGCGGCGGGTCGAATGATGCTGCGGCGGCACGCAGAGATCGGGCGATTCCATCGCGGTGACGCCGATGTAGTGGATCACCGTCGCGCCGCCGAGGCCGGTATATCCCGCCTCGACGAGGGCGCCGAGCTCGCGCTCCGTCATCCCGACCTCGGCATTCTCGACGAGCGATGCGAGGCCGAGATCGCTGAACGCGGCGCCGATCCGCATCCACTCGATCTCCTCGTCGGACTTGCGCATCCGCAGCCACCGGTAGTCCTCGTTGAGGTCGACGAGCTCGCAGACGGCGGCGAGCTGGCGCTGCTTCGCCCACGACAGCAGCCCCATGACGCCGACCCGCTTGATGCCGCGGTGCGCGATCTCCTGCGCCGCCGCCTTGGCGCCTTCGCGCCGCGCCCAGCGGACGTCGGCATCGACGGCGATCCGGCGTGCATTGGGAACGTGGTTGTAGTGCTCGACGAAGAGCACGTCCTCCTTGCCCGTCTCGAACAGCACCATGGCCTGGCTCGAGGTCGGCCACCCCGTCAGCCAGGCGACGCCGGTGCCGGCCCGCTCCTCGCCGCACATGACGAGCGCATCGCAGGAATGGCGATCCAGGACCTCGACGAGGGCGCGGCGGCGGCGCGCAAATTCCGCCTCGGAAAACCGCGCATAGGGTTGCGCGAGGATCGCGCTGATCCGCGGCTCGTCGAGGGTGCTGTGCTTCATGGAGAGGTCGCCGTGCGTGCAAGTCGTTCCGGGGCGTGCATCTTAGCGCGAACCTGCAATCCCTGGGACTTGAAACGCGGCGACCTGTTTGGATTCCGGGACGCCGCAGCGGCGCCCCGGACTGCCTCACGTTCGGCGGCGGATCAATTCGTGGTCGCCGGCGTCAGCGCGTTGCGCACCACCGCGCCGCCCTTCATGACGAACTTCACCCGTTCCATCTCGGAGAGGTCGTCGAGCGGATTTCCCGACACCGCGATGATGTCGGCGAACTTGCCTTTCTCGATGCTGCCGATGTGGTTTTCCCAATCGTAGTTGAGCATGCGGGCGGCGGGAAGGTAGGCGGTCTGGAGCGTTTGTGCGGGAGTGAGGCCCCACTTCGCGTAATAGGCGAACTGGTCGGCCTGCTTGCCGTGCGGAATCTCGACCGAGGTTGCGCCGCTTCCGAACACGATGGGAACGCCGGCCGCCACCGCCTTGCGGAACGCCTGTTCGAGGAGCTTCAGGCGTGAGTTCCGGCCGCCGGTCTCGCGCAGGTCGGGCTCGTTGAGCGCGACGAGGTCATCGACGGTCGGGACATAGGGCAGCTTCTTGTCCAGCAGGATCTTCACCCCGGCGTCGTCCAGCATGAGAAGATGGTTCGGCGCGTCGACCCCCGCCTTGATGCAGCTGTCCATGCCTTCGCCGCCATAGGCGTGGCAGGCCACCTTGAGACCGAGCCGGTGGGCCTCGTCGACGACCGCCTCGACCTCTTCCAGCGTCAGCGACGGGCTGTTGACCAGGGTCGCGTCCGGCTTCCACATGTGGGTGGTGCCGGCGAAATCCTGGGTGGTGTAGATCTTGATGTAGTCGACGCCGTGGAGCTTCGCCTCGCGCACGGCGGCGCGCGCGAGCCACGGTCCGTTGACGTTCTTGTTTTCGGTGGAGCCCTCGTAGTAGCGGACCGACTGGGCGTCGTTGTAGGCTCGCGTGGCGCGCTGGTTGAGCGACTGGCCGACCACCTGCATGCGCGGCCCCTGGACCAGGCCGGAGTTGATGGCGTCGCGCAATTCGACGGTGTAGAAGCCGCCGCGCGAATCCATGTCGAGCACCGTGGTGAACCCCGCCGCGAGGTCGGTCTGGGCATTGGCGAGCGCGGTGATCGCCCGCATCGCAAGGCTCGCGCCGCCGCTGTTCACGTGGACATGGGCGTCGATCATGCCGGGCATCACGGTGGCCGCGCTGAGATCGATCACGGTGGCGCCGGCGGGAATCTGCACGCTCGGGCCGACATCGACGATGCGCTCGCCGCGCACCAGCACCACCTGGTTCGCCAGCATGGTGCCGGACCTGGCGTCGAACAGGTGTCCGGCGCGAATGGCGACCACCTGGTCCGGGGGCGTTATGAAACGCTTTACCTGCGCCTGCGACGGGCCGACCGCGAGCGCCGCGAGCCCCGCAGCGAGAGCCAGTGCCGACTTGTGCCTCTGCATGAAAACCTCCCTCGTGATCGACCGCATTCTCGGATGCTCGGTCTTGGACGGACGGCATTCTACACGAATTGGGGGTGCGAAACCGGGCGACCGCACGCTCCACGCGTTGTATAATCCGGTACATCCCGGGCGAGACCGCGATCCGGGTTCAAGAATTTGGGAGGATCACGATGGCATACGCAACCGGCTTGAAATCGGTGGTGTTGGGATTGCTGGGGGCGTCGGCGCTCGCCACCGCGCTGTATGCACAGGAAGGCGCCGGGACCCCGGGGCCATGGCGCGGCGCCGGCCCGACGCCGTGCCGCGGCAGCGACGGCGCCGCCAACAAATGCCTGGCCGCGCCGCAGGTGGTCGCGATCCGCGCCGGCCAGCTGTTCGACAGCCGGACCGGCGAGATGCGGCCGAAGCAGCTGGTGATCCTCGAAGGCGAGCGCATCATCGATGTCGGCCCGGAATCCCAGCTCAAGGTGCCGGCCGGCGCCAAGGTGATCGACCTCAGCCAGTCGACGGTGCTGCCGGGATTGATCGATGCCCACACCCATATGTTCAATCCGCCGCGCCCGGGCATGTCGCGGGAGACCTCGACGCTCATCGCCGTGCAGAACCTGCAGGCCGATCTGCAGGCCGGCTTCACCACCGCGCGCGACATGAGCTCCCACGGCAACGGCTATGGCGACATCGACATGCGCAACGCCATCAACGAAGGCCGTATCGATGGCCCGCGCTACCAGGTGTCCGGCCGCGGCATCGTGTGGGGCGCGACCCCCGCCACCGCTCCGGCCAATCCGCTCACCAGCATCGTGGTGCGCTCGGTCGACGAGGCGAAGGCGGCGGTGCGCGAGCACATCGAGCACGGCGCCGACTGGATCAAGCTGTTCCCCACGGGCGCCTATTCCTTCAGCCCGACGGGAGAGCCGCAATACGTCCTGACCTATCCGATGCCGGTGCTGCAGGCGCTGATCGACGAGACCCACCGTCTCGGCCACAAGGCCGGCTGCCATGTCTATGGCGGCGAGGGCCAGAAGAACGCCATCATCGCCGGCTGCGACACCATCGAGCATGCCTTCGGCCTCGACCAGGAGCAGGCCGACATGATGATCGCCAAGGGACTCGCCTATGACCCCACCCTGCAGCGCTACATCGAGCCCTACATGGACGACAACGACGCCAAGAACACCGGCGGCAAGTACCGGATCGTCCCGATCTTCGAGAAGGCGGTCACGATGGCCGCGGCCACCAAGGGCACCAAGTTGATGGTCGGCTCCGGCGTCGACGGCTCCACGTTCCCGCACGGGACGCAGGCGCTCGAGTTCGAGCAGCTGGTCAAGCACACCGGCGTCAGTCCGGCCCGGGCGATCCAGTCGGGGACCCTGGTCAACGCCGAGGTGCTCGGCTGGGCCGACCGCGTCGGATCGGTGGAGAAGGGCAAGTTCGCCGACCTCGTCGCGGTGTCGGGCGATCCGCTCGCCGACATCACCGAGCTCCAGCGCGTCAAGTTCGTGATGAAGGGCGGCAAGATCATCCGCAACGAGCTTACGCCCTACGCGGCGGCGTCGCAGTAGGCCGCGTTTCCGCGGACGTCATCCGGGGCCGCCGTGCGGCCCCGGAACTCGTGCCGATTAGAACCTGTAATTCAGGGCGGCGCGCGCGATGTTCGCCTTGAAGTCGATGCTGTGGGTGAACGTGCTCGCCGGGAAAGGTCCCAGCAACGTGTTGAAGTTGCCGCTGCTCGTCGAGACGGTGCCGAAATCGACGTAGAGGTATTCGCCCTTGACGCTCCAATTGCCCCAAAATCCATACTCGATGCCGCCGCCCACCGCATATCCGGTCTTGGTCGTGGAGAGCGAAGCCAATTCTGTCGCGTAATAAGGGGGATAGTTGTCGGTGAAGGCGAAGTTGCCGTGAACATTCGTGAATGCGGCGCCGCCGGTAGCGAAGAACAGCCAGTTGTTGGCGGCGACGCCAACCCGGCCGCGGACGGTCCCGAGCCAAGTCGTCCCGGCATTCGAGGAGACCGCGAATCCGAACGGCGCGCAGCAAGGGTAGGTGCCGGCGCCGGCTGCATTTCCGTTCAGGTGGAACGAAGAGATGTCGCCTTCGATGCCGTAGACGAACCGGCCGGATTGCAAGTTGTAGCCGGCTTCAAATCCGCCGGTGAAGCCGTTCGAGGAGAGGCTCTGAACGCCGACCGAATTGACCGCCGGAACGCTGTCCGTCCGGAAGTATCCGTTGGGCGCATACACCGTCGCGCTGCGCGGGTCGAAGCTTCCCCACCCATCGCCAACCGTGCCGCCGATATAAAGGCCGGTCCAATTATAAGTCACGACGGGAGCAATGGGCGCCTTCAGCGGCATGTCGGCTGCCACGGCCGCACCGCCGATGCCGAAAAAGGCGGTTACCACTGCAAGACCGATCCATGCACGCTTCATGTTGCCCCTCCGGAGATTCGCATGGAACTCTAAATCCAATTCTGGAACCGGCGGGCAGGTTTTAATCGCGGGACGCCATTTCCTCGGCCCGCGTCACAGTTTTGCCACGCCTGGAGCAGTCGTCCGATAGTCGTGCCCCCTACATCGCGGCCGGCGGGTGCTCGCGCGGTCTGGACGCGCGCTCCGCCGAGCCGACCGGAAAATCGGAATGACCGAGAACTCGACGACGGGCTCGGGCTCGGGTTTCAAACGCCCCAAGCTGTCCACAAATTGGAAAAAATCTTGATTTTGGCACAGGCGACGCGTACCTAGCGGAGACACCGCTCGCCTGGGTTCATGATCTCGCAGCCGGCTCGGTATTGCACCGATCGAGCCGGGGCGACGACAATCAAGAAACATCCGCGACATGAAGCTCACCATCCGCAAGCCCGACGACTGGCATCTCCACCTGCGCGACGGCGCGATGCTCGAGGCGGCGATGCCGTTCACCGCCAGGCATTTCGGCCGCGCCATCCTGATGCCGAACCTGATCCCGCCGGTCATGACCACCAAGGACGCCATCGCCTATCGCGAGCGGGCGCTGGCGGCGCGGCCGAAGGGCTCGACCTTCACGCCGCTGATGACCTGCTATCTGCGCGACGACACCGATCCCGACGATGTCGAGCGCGGTTTCCGCGACGGCGTGTTCACCGGCGTCAAGCTCTATCCGGCGAACGCCACCACCAATTCCGCCGCCGGGGTGACCGATCTCAAGAACGTCACCCGCGTGCTGGAGCGGATGGAAAAGATCGACATGCCGTTCCTGATGCACGGCGAGGACGTCGATCCCGACATCGACATTTTCGACCGCGAAAAGGTGTTCATCGACCGCAAGCTGATCCCGCTGACAAAGTCGTTCCCGGGACTGCGGATGATCCTGGAGCACCTGTCCTCCAAGGAGGGCGTCGACTTCGTGCACAGCGCCAAGCCGCAGGTCGGCGGCACCATCACCCCCTACCACCTCATCCTGACGCGCACCGACTGGCTGGGGCACGGCCTCAAGCCGTACATGTACGTGATGCCGGTCATCAAGACCGCGCGCGACCGTGACGCGTTGCGCAAGGCCGCGACCTCGGGCGAATCCTGCTACTTCCTCGGCACCGATTCCGCGCCCCATCCGGTGGCGCGCAAGCTCAGCGTCAACGGCATTCCCGGCATCTTCAACGCTCCGGTGGCGATCGAGACCTATGCCAAGGTGTTCGAGGAGGAGGGTGCCCTCGACAAGCTCGAGGCCTTCGCCTCCATCAACGGCGCGACCCACTACAAGCTCCCGGTGAACACCGAGACCATCACGCTGGAAAAAACGCCGTGGGTGGCGCCGGAAGAGATCAAGGTCGCGGGGCCGGACGAGCGCGCGATCGTCTATCGCGGCGGCGAGACCATCGAGTGGAAGGTGACGGCGAGTTGAACATCGCCGTCGCGTCGTCCATGCGGCCGTTTTGTTTGGGTTGATATACAGTCCGCTGTCATTGACCGGCTCGACCGGCCAATCCAGTACCACCGACCGGGCGTCCTCGTTGCCCGGTCGCGCCGGGCAACGACACCGATTGAGGTCGTTGTCACGAGACGCTCGAGCAGAGCGAGCACACGAAGGCACTCCCATGACGACAGGCATCGGTTTTCCCGACCAGCGAGTGATCGCCGACCTCACCGCGAAGATGTTCCTCGAGGTGGGCGCGGTGCAGTTCATGACCGACAAGCCCTACATCTTCACGTCGGGCTGGGCGAGCCCGGTCTACACCGACTGCCGCCGGCTGATCTCGTTTCCCCGGGTGCGCCGGACGCTGATCGACTTCGGCGCCGCGACCATGCTGCGCGAGGCCGGGTTCGAGCAGTTCGACGCGGTGGCCGGCGGCGAGACGGCGGGCATTCCGTTCGCCGCCTGGATGTCCGACACGCTCGGGCTGCCGATGCTCTACGTGCGCAAGAAGGCCAAGGGCTTCGGCCGCAACGCCCAGATCGAGGGCCATTTCAGCGAAGGCGATCGCATCCTGCTGGTCGAGGACCTCACCACCGACGGCCGCAGCAAGGTCAATTTCTGCAACGCGCTCCGCGAAGCCGGCGGCAAGGTCGAGCACGTCTTCGTGCTGTTCTTCTACGACATCTATCCGGAAGGCCGAAAAATCCTCGGCGACCTCGGCATCACCATGCATTCGCTCGCGACCTGGTGGGACGTGCTGCGGGTCGCCAAGGCGTCGAACAAGTTCGAACCGAAGATGCTCGCCGAGGTCGAGAAGTTCATGCACGATCCGGGCGGCTGGTCGCAGGCCCATGGCGGCGTCGCATCTGCCGCCGCCGAGTGATCGCGAGGCACCTGTGACGGCATCGACGCCGCGTCTCAACGAGCTCTCCGCGACCGACATCGTGCGCGGCATCGCCTGGGGCACCTTCACCTGCGAGGCGGTGACGCGCGCCTGCCTCGCGCGGGTCGCCGACCAGGAGCCCGTGGTCCAGGCATGGACCAACTTCGATCCGGATGCGGCGCTCGCCCAGGCCCGCGCCCTCGATCGGGCGACGACCCGCGGTCCGCTTCACGGGCTTCCGATCGGTGTCAAGGACGTGCTCGACACCTTCGACATGCCGACCGAGATGGGCTCGCCGATCTATCGCGGTAACCGTCCGCCGGCCGACGCCGCATGCGTCGCGCTGGTGCGCGCCGCCGGCGCCGTGATCCTCGGCAAGACCGTGACCTGCGAGTTCGCCGGCGTCACCGCCGGGCCGACCACCAATCCGCACGATGCGGCGCATACGCCCGGCGGCTCCTCCAGCGGGTCCGGCGCCGCGGTCGCCGACTGCATGGTGCCGGTCGCGTTCGGCACCCAGACCGGCGGCTCGGTGCTGCGGCCGGCCTCCTATTGCGGCGTCATCGGTTATAAGCCGACCTACAACGCCTTCAACCGGTTCGGCGTGAAGCCGGCGGCGGAAGGGCTCGACACCATCGGCCTCATCGCCCGCACCCTCGACGATGTCGCGCTGGTGCGCGCGGTACTGCTGGGCGAGACGCCCGCCCCACTCGGCCCTGCGCCGGCGGCGCCCCGCGTCGGCTTCACCCGCACGCACCTGTGGGCGAACGCCCAGCCGGAGACCGTCGATGCCGTCGAGGACGCGGCGCGCCGGCTCGACGAAGCGGGCGCCGCCGTCGTCGACATCACGCTGCCGGACGCGTTCGCCGGCCTCGGCCACGCCCGCGAGATCGTCAACGACTACGAGCGGGCGATGGGAATGGCCCACGAGTGGCATCATCACCGCGGCGACATCAGCGAGCGGCTGCGCAAGATCATCGAACGCGGGCTCGGTATCGCGCATGCCGACTACGTCGCCGCGGTTCGCCTCGCGGAGCGCTGCCGCGGCGAACTCGACGGCGTATTCGCCAAGGCCGACGTGCTGCTCGCGCCGTGCGTGCGCGGCGAAGCGCCGGAGGGCCTGCATCACACCGGCGATCCCGCCTTCCAGGCGATCTGGACGCTGCTGCACACGCCGACGCTGACGCTGCCGACGGCGGTCGGCCCCAACGGGCTGCCGGTCGGGATTCAACTGGTGGGTCCGCGCTACGCGGACGCCCGCCTGCTCGCAATCTCGCAATGGATTTGGGATAAGCTCGGCGTCAGGCACCCATGGCGTCACGCCGGGCGGAGTGGAGATCATGGAATTCGATAATGCGTTCGAGGTGCCGCTGCCGGTCGACGAGGCCTGGAAGCTCCTGATGGACATCCGGCGCATCGCGCCATGCCTGCCCGGCGCCGAGCTCACCGAGGTGGTCGACGACCGCACCTACAAGGGCAAGGTCGGCGTGCGCCTCGGGCCGGTGTCGCTCGCATTCGCCGGAACGGTGAAGTTCGACGAGATCGACGACGCCAACCACCGCGCCCGCATCTCGGCCCAGGGCAGCGACGCCAAGGGTCGTGGCGCCGCCAATGCGACGGCGACCTTCCACCTCGAGCCGGTGCCGGTCGGCTCCAAGGTCCTGGTGCACACCAACCTCACTCTGTCCGGTTCGGTCGCGCAATACGGCCGCGGCGTCGGCATCATCCAGATCACCGCGGCGCAGATCATCACCCAGTTCGCCAACAACCTCAAAACTCTGCTGGGGCCCGCCGCCGCGCCGGCGGCAGCGCCGCCGCAGTCCGCGGCAGTGCGATCGGCGACGGCTGCGCCGGCGCCTGCGCAAGCGGCCGCTGCGCAAACACCCCCCGCCCAAGTCCCCACCGCAGCCACGGCGCCGTCGGCCCCGCCCGCCGCGCCCATTTCCGGCTTCGCGCTGGCGGGCGCCGTCCTGGTCGCGTGGGTCAAGCGCCTGTTCGGACGCGGATAAACCTGCGTGAGCGCAGTCCGGTAGCCCGGATGCTTCGGGAGCTCCCGCCGGGTCGAACCGAGGCGGGAAAAAGCGCCGTCACGATGCTGCCACGCCTGTGGTCAGAATCGGGGCGATTCCCAAGAAGGGGGCTACCCATGACCCGGATCGATCTCAGGCATCTCTGCGCCGCCCCCGTCATCGCGGCAGCGCTGGTCATGGCGACGGCGGCCGGCGCCGCCGATTGCCGCGACAACGGCCCCTTCGAAGGCTGGCTCGAACGCTTCAAGGCGGAGGCGATCAAGCAGGGCATCTCGCGCAATGCGATCGCCGCCGCGGCGCCCTACCTCGTCTACGACCAGAGGATCGTCAACATCGACCGCGGCCAGCGCATCTTCGCCCAGAGCTTCCTCGAATTCTCCGGCAAGCTGCTGCCGGCCAGCCGGCTGCAGCAGGGCGCGGCCCAGATCAAGAAATACCAGCCGATCTTCGACCGCGCCGAGAAGCAGTATGGCGTGCCGGCGCCGGTGATCGTCGGGTTCTGGGGACTCGAAAGCGATTTCGGCTCCAACATGGGCAAGGACAATTCGATCAAGTCGCTGACCTCGCTCGCCTATGACTGCCGCCGCGCCGACATGTTCCGCGGCCATCTGTTCGACGCGCTGCGGCTGATCGAGCGCGGCGACCTCCAGCCGGCCGACATGCTGGGCTCATGGGCCGGCGAACTCGGCCAGACCCAAATGATGCCGTCGGAATACATCAAGTGGGCGGTCGACTATGACGGCGACGGCAAGCGCAACCTGCTGCGCAGCGTATCCGACGTGATCGGCTCGACGGCGAACTATCTCGTCAGCCTCGGCTGGAAACGCGGCGAGCCGTGGCTCGAAGAGGTGAAGGTCCCTGAAAAACTCCCGTGGGACCAGGCCGACCTCACCATCCAGCATCCGCGCTCGCAATGGGCCGCCTGGGGCGTCGCGCGCCCCGACGGCCGTCCGCTGGAGAAGGACGGCCTGAAGGCATCGCTGCTGCTGCCGATGGGTCGCTTCGGGCCGGCCTTCCTGGTCTTCGACAACTTCCAGGCCTACCTGAAATGGAATTCGTCGCTCGTCTATTCGACGACCGCCGCCTATTACGCGACGCGGCTCGCCGGTGCGCCGGCGATGCAGAAAGGCACCGGCACGCCGCCGCCGTTCACCGTCGAGCAGACCAAGGAATTGCAGGAATACCTCATCAAGTACGGCCACGATGTCGGCGGCGCCGACGGCAAGCTCGGCACCTCGACGCGGCAGGCGGTTCGCGCCATGCAGATGAAGTTCGGGCTGCCGGCCGACTCCTATCCGACGGCGGAGCTTCTGGCGCGGCTACGCGCCGGCCGTTGAACGCGACAGGATTCTCGGATCTCAGTTGCTGCGACGTGCCGCCGCGCGCGTCACGTCGCCTCCCCCTCGGGGCCCTTCTCCTTCGCCATCGCGGACAACGCCTCGGTGACGGCGGTGGTGAGACCGACCAGCCGGAACGGCTTCACGAGCCAGCCGAGCGGCCGCGCCGCATCGGCGCGCGATCGCGTCTGCTCGTCGGCGTGCGCGCTGACGAACAGCGAGCGGATGCCGAATTCGCGCATCAGCGCGACCGCGGTGTCGACGCCGTCATCGCCGTTGGCGAGATGGATATCCATCAGCGCGATGTCGGGCACCTGATTGGACGCGAACGTCATCGCCTGCTGGGTGTCGGTGGCGATGCCAATCACGAGGAAACCGGCATTTCTCAAAGCCTCCTCGATCATGATGCCGAGAAAAAAGTCGTCCTCGACGACCAGGACGCGCGGCTGCTCGGCCGCGGGCGCACGGTCTCTTGCAGGATCAAACGCCAGCATTCGTACTCCTTACAACCTCGCCCATAGACACAACTCGCCCGTAGACGCGTCAGGCACGCATCAGTTCCGCCAGCGCGGCGGGGGTTGCAACCGAAGGCCGCCAGCCGACCTCGCTCAGCGCCGCGCAGTCGACGACGAGCGAGCCCATCAACCGGTCGTACAATTGCGCTTTTCCGGCGAGCCGCAACGCGCCGCGCAGCACCGGCGCCGGAACCGGAACGAGGCGCGGCTTGCGCCCGAGCCCCTTGCGCATCGCCGCGATCATCTGCGGTACGGTCAGCGGCGCCGGATCGGCGACGTTCAAGACGCGCCGCAGCGGCACGGGCGCGGCGAGCACCGTCGCAATGGCGTCGGCGAGATTATGCAGCGACAGCAGCGACCGCCGCGCCGCGACGCCGCCGATCGGCAAGGGATAAGGCAATCGCGCGAGCCGCATCAACTGAGCCATGTTTCCTTTGACGCCGGGACCGTAGACGAGAACCAGCCGCAGCGCGACCCAGTCGAGGTCGAGTTCCGCCAGCGCCCGCTCCGCCGCCAGCTTGGAGCGCCCATAGGCGTCGGTCGGAGCGCATTCCATCGTCTCGGTCAGGACCTTCTCCGAGGCCGGCCCGCATTGGGCGCGGATCGAGGACAGGAAGACGAACCGGCCAACGCCGGCGCGCCGCGACGCGTTTGCGAGGTGGGCGGTGGCATCGGTGTTGAACGTGCGATAGTCGTCGTCCGGAATGCCGGTCATGCCGCCGGAAAGCCCGGCCGAATGGACCACCGCATCGACGCCTTGCAGCGCCGCGCCCATGTTCTGGGGCCGCGACAGATCGCCGATCACCGCGCTCGACCCCTGCACCGTCATGTCGGTCGGACGGCGCAGCAGCACCCGGACCCGGTATCCGCGCCGCGGCAATTCCTGCAGCAGGAATTGCCCGATGAACCCGGTCGCGCCGGTGAGTGCGATCAGCAAACTCATCACATCCTTCCCACCGGTTTCCGCCCCCGAATGCCGGCGGCGCCGCAAAATGATCCGAACCTATTCGACAGGCGCGATCAACCCAATCGATCGGTCCGAAATGAGGCCGCCCCCCGGGGGCTGTGTCGTCCGGGACCCAGCCATGCCACTGCCGGGCATCGGTTCATCCCCGCAGCAGGAATGTCTTAGCCCCCGATTAAGGCAAAGAGGCGCGGGCGATTGCAATGTCGTCCCAGTCACATATCTGTGGTGCAGGGTGCGCGCGCGGCCGGTGGCCGCCGTGAAACCAGGAAGCAGCGGGCCGGATCGCGACCCGCATTTTGGAGCTGTGTCATGCGGCGGGCCGTGATGGGTCTTGGGCGGATCACCGGTGTTGTGCTGGCGACGGGTGTGCTGGCGAGTGGCGTGCTGATCGCACTTGCCCCGGGCGGGGCCTTTGCCCAGGGGTCGACGTTGCCTCAGGCGCCAGTCGGGCATCGCCAGCCGACCGTGACCGACGTCCCTCCCCTGCCGACGCCTTCGGCCACGACGCCGGCGTCGCAATCCACGACGCCCGCGTCGCAATCCACGACCCCGCCGTCCACCGCGACTCAAACACCTGCGAAGCCTTCGCGGGTCATCCACGACGCCCATGGGCGCACGCAGTATGGCTCGTTCGGCGGGCCACCCGTGCTGCAGGTCGGGTCGAGCTGCGAGGCGGCGGGCCGCGGCGCCGTGGTTCTCGGCCGCAACAAGGAAGCCTGCATGGCCGACGAAACGACGGCCCAGGACACGCTGAAGCAGAACTGGCAGAAATACGCGTCGAACGACAAGACCTCCTGCATCGGCATGACGAAGACCGGGGGACCGGCGAGCTATGTCGAGCTGTTGTCGTGTCTCGAGATCATGCGCGACGCGCGCAACATCCAGAACGCCGATCCGCTCGAGAGCGACAACAGTCTGGGCGGCACCGCATCACCGCGACGAAACCGGCGCCGCTGATCAAATAGGTCGTCATTCACGGCGGCGCGCCCGCTCGCCGCCAGGACCGTTCTCCGCCAGGACCGTTCTCCGCCAGGACCGCTCTCGGCGCTGAGCTCGCCGCGGCCCTCGAGCTGCCCGTCTCCCCACCTGAACTTTTCATGTCGCGGGCCCGCCGGCCGGTTCACGCCCGCGTTGCGGTGATGTAGCGTTGCCGGACGTGCAGTGCCGTCAATGCGGCCGTCCGCACGATGGCCCGCTCGGCATCGGCACCGGAAGAAGCGGCGCAACCCACCCCGCGTGGGATGCGCCAATAAAAATCACCGGGAGGACATCATGCGATCTCAGACGTGGATCGGTGCGACCGCTTTGGCGGCGGCGCTCTTCGTGACGGTCGGCGGCGCCGCCGCATTCGACGACGCGAAGTATCCCAACCTCAAGGGTCAATGGCGGCGGTTCGGCAATGTCGGCCTGCTCGCCGGCGGCGCCGGCGGCTTGCGCTACGACGAGAGCCGGCCGCCGGCGGCGACGCCCTCGCTCGGGCAGAAGCCGCCGCTGACACCCGAATACCAGGCCATCTACCAGGCCAATCTCGACGACATGGTGAAGGGCGGCCAGGGCATCGACCCGACCTATTCCTGCGTTTCGCCGGGAATGCCCCGGGTCATGATCGGTTACTCGCCGATGGAATACGTCGTCACCCCGGAGGTCACTTACATCCTGATGGACCGCGACCACGATCACTTCCGCCACATCTATACGGATGGCCGCAGCTTCCCGGCCAACATGACGGCCGAGCCGCGGTTTCTCGGATACTCGATCGGCGAGTGGCGCGACGAGGACGGTGACGGGCGCTACGACACGCTCGCGGTCGAGACCCGCGGCCTGAAGGGACCCCGCGTCTACGACGCCACCGGCATTCCCCTGCACGCCGACAACGCGACGGTGATTCAGGAACGCATCTACCTCGACAAGGCCGACGCGAACCTGCTGCACGACGACATCACCACCATAGACCACGCCCTCACCGAACCATGGCTCGTCAAGAAGACCTACCGGCGCGTCGTGAGCGACAAGCCGCTATGGTACAGCCACAGCGTCTGCGGCGAAGGCAACATGCATGTCGGCATCGGCAACGAAGTCTACATGCTGAGCAGCGACGGCCTGCTGATGCCCACCCTCAAAGACCAGCCGCCGCCGGACCTGCGCTATTTCAAGCGCTACAGCCGGTAGGGCGAGCCGTCAGCAACTGCCGTTGCCCGCAGCCCTACCGCGTCGATGCGGCGTGCTGGAATTCGCCCTGCCACTTCGCCGCCAGGGCGGCGCGCGGCACCTGCGCGCCGCGCAGATAGACCTGGTCGATGCGCCGGGTGTTGGCGATGCGTTCCAGCGGGTTGGCATCGAGCACGATGAAGTCCGCGCTTCGGCCCGGCGCCACGAGGCCGGTGTCGAAATGGCCGATCGCGGCGCCGTCGCGGGTCGCGGCCACGATCGCCTCCATCGGCGTCATGCCGATCGCGACCATGCTCTCGAGATCGAGATGGTTGAAGTAGCCGATCAGGAAGCGGCTCTGCCCGGTGTCGGTGCCGCCGACCACGCGCATTCCGGCGGCGCGCAGCCGCATCGCGTTGCGGCCGTCGTTCTCGAAGTTCTGCCGCACCCGGGCGAGCGTCTCCGGCGTCATCTTCTTGAGCGGATCGCCCCAGTACCGCTCGATCTGCTCCGGCGCAAAGGTCGCCCGCAGCAGCGGATCGTCGAGCCAGGCCGGGCGGGTCCCGCCCGCCGTGTTCATCCAGGCGGTGATGAGGCTCAGCGTGATCCACATGTTCGGCCGGTCGCCGCGCGCGATGCGATCCTTGACGATGCCGACGATCTCGTCGTCGACAACATCGCCGTCGCGCACCGGAACATGCAGCCACCCCTCGACGCCTGCGCGCAGCAGCGCCTTGGCATCGACGAGGGTGACGTTGTGGACGCCGACCGGAACATCGAACTTATGCGCCTCGTCGGCGATCGCGGCATAGAGGTCGGGCGTCAGCGTCTTCTTGGTGCCGCGGCGGCTGTCGACCCAGATCTTGATGAAGTCCGGCTTCATCCTGACATAGTCGTCGACGGCGGCGCGCGCTTCCGCAACGGTCGTCACCGGATAGGACACGTCGACCCGCGAGGGATCGCCTTGGGCGCCCGAGCCCGGCCATGCCATGCCGGCGCCGGAGGTATGAAACAGTGCCGCGCCGGGAACGACCTCGTCGCGCAGGCGAAGCGGCACGTCGCCCCAGCCGGTGCGGCCGCCCTGCATGTCGGCGCGGTCGACGAGGTCGCCGACTCCGACCGCGGCGCCGACGCCGTGGAAGGCGAGCCGCTGGAGGTGATCGATCAGGTTGTCGCGGGTGAAGGTCGCCTTCGACATCGTCCCGGCGGCGATGTTCTGGAAGCCGAAATGCCCGTGCAGATCGACCATCGTCGGCATCACGGTCTTGCCGGTGAGGTCGACGCGCGCCGCACCCGGCGGCACCGCGACCGCGCCGCGCCGGCCGATCTCGCCGAACCGGTTGTTCTCGACCACAAAGCTGGAGTCTTCGATGGGCGGACTGCCGTCCCCGGTGATGAGACGGGCACCTTCGTACACGGTGGCGACCTGGGCCGCCGCAAGCGCGGTCATCGCCACGAGCGCGCCCGCAGCGATCAGCAGCGTCGCGTGCATTCGACTTGTCATGGTGGTGTCCTCGTCAAAGGGGTCAGCCGTCGGCTTGGGGAACGGGAGGCGGCGCCGAGGGCCGAGCCTGATGCCCGCCACCCCGGCGCTGAGATCCGTTTCGCTACTGGTCCCGGATCACCACCAGCCGGTCGTTGCCGGACTCGCCGCCCCACACTTCGCCGGGCCGGCCCAGCATCTGGCGCACGCTGGCGCCCCGCTTGTCGCTCGGGAAGGTCTCGAAGGTCTCCTTCACGGGATCGAAGCGCTGGATCGCATTGGCGAGCCAGTCGGTCGCCCACACCTGGTCCTTGTCGTCGACATAGACCGCATAGGTGCCCGACCGGCTCTTGGGCATGGAATAGACCTTCCACGACTTCGCCTCGGGATCGTAGCGGCCGACGCCGCCGGCGTTCCAGAAGCTGACCCACAGCTTGCCGTGGGAATCCGACCAGATGCGGCGCGGACCCGATCCCTTGCGCGGCGGATCGACCACGGTCACCGCGCCGGTCGCGGTGTCGATCTTGCCGATGTAGTCGCCGGCGAGCGAGGCGAACCAGACGTCGCCGCCGGGCGTGGTGGTGATGCCATAGGTACCGGGCCGCGGCGACCGCCATGCGTCGACCTTGCCGGTCGCCGGATCGACCCGGCCGTGGACGCCGCTCTGTCCGGTGAACCAGAGGATGCCCTTCTTGTCGAACGTCGCGGTGTTCAGGTTGGCGTCTGGAAATTCCTTGGGCAGCGGAAACAGCTTGACCTGCTTGGTCGCCGGATCGACCCGCGCGATCGCGTTCTGGCCACCCTCGGTGATCCAGGGGGCACCGTCGGGGCCGATGATGACGCCGTGCGGCGCCGCGCCGGGGCCCAGCGGAATTTCCTCGTTCTTGCCGGTCTTGGGATCAAAGCGGCCGAGGAAGCCGCGCTCCTGACCGCTGTACCACACCGTGCCGTCCGGCGCGGGCGCGACGTCATGGGGATAGGCGCGCGGCGGCAGCTGATAGAACGTCGCCTGGGGAGTGGCGAGCGCGGGCGCGGCGGCGCCGCACACCGCGGCAGCGACCGCGTAGGCCGCCGATCGCACCACAACGGATCGCACCACAATGGATCGCATCACGACGGACCTCCCGAAAACGTTGGTGTTTTGCGGAGCTTATCACACTGGCGCCGCGGCTCAACGAAGGGCATCGGCGGTGAGCCAGAACACCTCGCCGCTGCTATCCTCGGTATCGAGCCAGAGAAACGGAAGCTCCGGGTAGCGCGCCTCCAGCGCCGGGCGGTCGCGGCCCACCTCGCACAGCAATCCACCACCTTCGGTGAGGTGACGGCCGGCGTCCTCGATGATGCGCACGACGATGTCGATGCCGTCGCGTCCGCCGTCGAACGCGAGCGCCGGCTCGTGGCGGCATTCCGGCGGCAGCGCCGCCATGCCCGCCGCATCCACATAGGGCGGATTGGTGATGATGAGGTCGTAGCGCTCCGCCGCCACCGGCGCGAAGAGGTCGCCGCGCATGAGCGTGATGCGCTCGGTGAGCCCATGCTCGGCGACGTTTCGCGCGGCGACCGCGAGCGCATCCGCCGAAATGTCGACCGCATCGACTGCGGCATTGACGAACTGCATGGCGGCCAGCACGGCCAGCGCGCCGGATCCGGTGCACAGGTCGAGCACGCGATCGACCTCGTCCGGATCGGCGAAGCCCAATCCCTCCTCGCCCCCGGCGAAGGTCTCGCCGGCAATGAGTTCGCCGAGATAGGAGCGCGGCACGATCACCCGCTCGTCCACGTAGAACGGCACGCCCGCGGCATAGATGCGCCCCAGGAGGTAGGCGGCCGGCTTGCGGGTCGCGATGCGGGCCGCGATGAGCGACAGGATGCGTTCGCGCTCGGCGGCCGTCACTCGGGCCGGCGCGAACCATTCGAGACGGTCGGGCGGCAGATGAAGCGCCTCGCCGACCACGAAGGCGGCTTCGGCGACCGGATCGGCGGTGCCGTGGGCGAACACCAGCTTCGCCGCATTGAAGCGGGTGACTGCGTAGCGGACCAGATCGAGGATGGTGATGAGCTCAGCCGGATCGCCGGCCGGCGGCGCCGGCGCACGTTTAGGCGCCGGAGCGATGCGGCGGGCACGGGTCTGCCGGACGACTTTCTTCACCATCTGCGGACCTTCGGCGCCGATCGGCTGCGGGACTTGTTCCGCCCTGGTGCTCTCATAAGCATGGCCGCGTACCGACCGCCAGCCGCCATGCTGCGGCATCATTTGCCAGGCGCTTCCCGCGACCGTCGGTTCCGTTTGGCGTGCGCTTCCAGTCAAGGGGTCCCAGAGCCGGAAGGGAAACCGCACGATCTCTCGCTTTTGCGCAAAAACTCCCTCATTTGCGCAAACGCTCACCGCCTAGGTCGCCGTCCATCGAGTAAGTTTCCGGTCTCCCGGATCCCGTGCGGGCAGCTTCAGCCGGCTTCGGCTGGTATTGAGTTCACTTTGTGGAACTTTCAGCGGCCTCACGCCATTTGGTTGCGTGAAGGCAGGTATTTTCGATCTTGGAGGATTGCAGATGGTGCGAACCAGCCCGGCGGCGCAATCGGCGGTGCATAGGACCCCGACGCCGGAAAAGATCGACGTCACGATAAATGTGAATGGAATCAAGCGGACGCTCCAGGTGGCGCCGTGGACGACCTTGCTGGATGCCCTGCGTGACCATCTCGACCTGACCGGCACGAAGAAGGGCTGCGACCACGGCCAGTGCGGCGCTTGCACGGTCCTGGTCGAGGGCCGCCGCATCAATTCCTGCCTCACTCTCGCCGTCATGAAGGACGGCGCGAGCGTCACCACCATCGAGGGGCTGGCGACCGACGGCGCGCTGCACCCGCTCCAGCAGGCATTCATCGATCACGACGCGTTCCAGTGCGGCTACTGCACGCCCGGGCAGATCTGCTCGGCCGCCGGCCTGATCGCCGAAGGCAAGGCCCGCACCGCCGACGAAATCCGCGAGCTGATGAGCGGCAATATCTGCCGCTGCGGCGCCTACCCCAACATCGTTGCCGCCATCCAGCAGGCGATGGGGGGCCGCGCATGATCAATTTCCAATATTCGCGCGCATCCGACGTCGCCGATGCGGTCCGCCTGATGGCCGCCGATCCGACCGCGAAATTCATCGCCGGCGGCACCAATCTGATCGACCTGATGAAGGAGGACGTCGAACGTCCGTCCCGGGTGATCGACATCACCCGGCTGCCGCTCAAATCCGTCGAGGAGACCGCCGACGGCGGCGTGCGCATCGGCGCGCTGGTGCCGAATTCCGATCTCGCCTATCACCCGCTCATCGAGCGGCGCTATCCGGTGCTGGCGAGCGCGATCCTCGCCGGCGCCTCGCAGCAGCTGCGCAACATGGCGTCGACCGGCGGCAACCTGCTGCAGCGGACGCGCTGCTATTATTTCTACGACACGGCGACGCCCTGCAACAAGCGCGAGCCCGGCAGCGGATGCTCCGCCATCAACGGCCTCAACCGTATGCATGCCATCCTCGGGACGAGCGAGGCCTGCATCGCGACCCATCCGTCCGACATGTGCGTGGCGCTCGCCGCCCTCGCCGCCAAGGTGCACGTGACCGGCTCCACCGGCGAGCGGGTATTGGCTTTGGCGGATTTTCATCGCCTTCCCGGCGACACCCCGCACCGCGACACCAACCTCAAGGCCGACGAGATCGTCACCGCGGTCGAGCTCCCGGCCCAGGGCTTTGCCGCCAACCATTCCTACCTGAAAATCCGCGACCGGCTGTCCTACGCGTTCGCGCTCGTCTCGGTCGCAGCGGCGCTGGAGATCGAGGCGGGCCGCATCAAGCAGGCCCGGCTGGCGCTGGGCGGCGTCGCCCACAAGCCATGGCGCAGTCCGGCAGCGGAAGAGGCGTTGCACGGGCAGGCCGCCGGCGAGGCAACGTTCCGGCGTGCTGCGGACCTGCTGCTGCACGACGCCCGAGGCTACGCGCACAATACCTTCAAGATCGACCTTGCCCGCCGCGCCATCGTGCGCGCCCTGACCCAGGCCGCGCACGGCACGCCGCAGTCGCAATCCAACAAGAAAGTCGTGTGAGGCCCGCCATGCACACCTATATCGGTACTCCCGCCTCACGCATCGACGGCCGTGCCAAGGTCACCGGCGAGGCGAAGTATGCGGGCGAGTTCAACGTGTCCGGCCTCGCCTACGGTGCAATCGTCGCGTCGACCGTCGCCAAGGGCCGCATCGTGCGCATCGACGCTAGCGAGGCGCTGCGCGTCGCCGGCGTGCTTGACGTGCTCACCCACGACAACCGGCCGCAGATGGCCAAATCCGACAAGGCTTACAAGGACGACGTCGCGCCGGAAAAAGGTTCGCCGTTCCGACCGCTCTATGACGACCGGATTCATTTCAGCGGACAGCCGATCGCGCTGGTGCTCGCCGAGGAATGGGAAGTTGCGCGTTTCGCCGCGACGCTCGTTCGCGTCGAATACCACCGTGAGTCGCCCGTCACCGACCTGTTCGGCCAGCGCGATCACGCCTTCGTCGTCGACAAGCCGGAAAAGCCCCGCGGCGACGCCGCCAAGGGTCTGGCCGCGGCCGCGGTGCGCCACGAGGCCGAGTATTTCGTTCCCATGGAACATCACAACCCGATGGAGCTGTACGCCGCGACGGCGGTCTGGGACGGCGGCGGGAAGATCACGGTCTACGACAAGACGCAGGGCGTGCAGAACGTGCAGCGCTATCTGTGCGGCGTGTTCGGCATGAAGCCGGACGACCTGAGGGTGATGTCGCCTTATGTCGGCGGTGCGTTCGGCTCCGGGCTGCGTCCGCAATACGAGGCCGTGCTCGCGGTGCTCGCAGCGCGCGCGCTCGAACGGCCGGCGCGCGTCGTGCTGACCCGCCAACAGATGTACGGGCTCGGCCACCGACCCGCCTCGATCGAGCGCCTCGCGATCGGCGCGACCGCGGGCGGAACCCTCGATGCACTGACCCACGAGGCGATCGCTGCGACATCGCAGTACGAAGACTTCTCCCGCAACGACACTGGTTGGTCCGGACTGCTCTACAAATGCGCCAATGCGCGCTACGAGCACAAGCTCGCCCGGCTCGACCTGCCGACGCCCTGCGACATGCGCGCTCCCGGCGCCGCGACCGGCGTCTATGCACTGGAATGCGCGATGGACGAACTCGCGGTCGCGCTCGCGCTCGACCCGCTCGAGCTCCGGCTGCGCTGCTACTCTTCGCGCGACCAGAACGCGGACATTCCCTACACCAGCAAGAAGCTGCGCGATTGCTACAGCGAGGGCGGGCGGGCCTTCGGCTGGGACAAACGCAGCCCGGCGCCGCGGTCGATGCGCGACGGCAGCGAACTCGTCGGCTGGGGGATGGCGACGGGGGTCTGGGAAGCGCTGCAGATGAAGTTCGTCGCGCGCATCGTGCTCACCGCGAACGGGCATGCCGAGGTATCTTGCGCGACCTCCGACATCGGCACCGGGACCTATACCATCATGGCGCAGGTGACGGCCGACATGCTGGGCGTGCCGATGGAGAACGTCACGGTGAAGCTCGGCGATTCGACGCTGCCGGAGGCGCCGGTCGAAGGCGGATCATGGACGGCCGCCTCGATCGCCAATGCGATCGCCAAAGCCTCGGACAAGGTGCGCGAAGCCTTGTGGCAGGCCGCGAAGGGGATGCCGGACTCGCCCCTCGCAGCGGCGACGCTCGGCGACGTCAAGTTGATGGACGGCCGTGTCGTCGATGCCAAGGACACCGGCCGCGGCGTCGCCTTCGCGGATGCCATGCGCCACGGCGGACTCGACCGCATCGCCTGCGAGAGCGACCCCGGCTTCAAGGCCGACAAATCGTTTGCCCGCAATACGCATTCGGCGATCTTCGCCGAGGTGAAGGTCGACGAGCAGCTCGGCATCATCCGCGTCACCCGCGTCGTCAACGCGGTGGCCGCGGGACGCATTCTCAACACCAAGACGGCGCGCAGCCAGATCATGGGCGGCGTGGTGTGGGGCATCGGCATGGCGCTGCACGAGGAGACGCTGGTCGATCACACCTTCGGCCGCATCATGAACGCCAACATCGCCGAATACCATGTGCCGGTGAATGCCGACGTCCACGACATCGAGGTCATCTTCGTCGAGGAGCCCGACGAGATCATCAATCCACTCGGCATCAAGGGCGTCGGCGAGATCGGCATCGTCGGCACCGCGGCGGCGATCGCCAACGCGATCTACCACGCCACCGGAAAGCGCGTGCGCGACCTGCCGATCACGCTCGACAAGCTGTCGGCGTGAGGGGGCTGCTGTGCTCGGCCGCCGCGGTCAGCTTCCATTCGGGCGACCCTACCACGGCCCGAAGACCCCCCTCCCCCGCAAGCGGTGAAGGGGCGGTGGAGGGGGGACAGCGGTGGAGGGGGACTCGCTTGCGTCCTTCGCTCCCTCTTTCGCTTGCGGGGGAGGGCTGGGGAGGGCGCCGCCACACGACGGCGCTCGCGATGGTGAAAGCCGGGCTCGTTTGGAAAGATCGATCGGAGTTTCGGGCGCAGAAGAGCCCCCTCCCTACCCTCCCCCGCAAGCGGTGGAGGGGGACTCACTTGCGTCTTTCGCCCCTCTCCCGCTGGGGCGGTGGAAGGGGACGCCCGCTGGTGAACATCATTTGCGAAGTTTGAGCAGATCGAATCTCGCTCTCCGCGGCTGCGAAATGACCGCAGACGTCACTCCGCGGGGCGCTTCGGCTTGTCCCAGCGGCCGGCGGCCGCGTCGTCGGCATCTTTGGCGGCGACCCAGGCGGTGCCCTGCGGGCGCTCCTCCTGCTTCCAGAACGGCGCGCGGGTCTTGAGGTAGTCCATCAGGAACTCGGCGGCGGCGAAGGCGTCGCCGCGGTGGGAGGCGGCGGTGACCACCAGCACGATATTGTCGCCCGGCACCATCCGACCGTAGCGGTGGATGACGGTAACGCCGAGCAGCGGCCAGCGCGCCTGCGCCTCGTCCACGTGGCGGCCGATCTCGGCTTCGGCCATGCCGGGATAATGCTCCAGCGTCATGGCGGCGACCGGGGCGCCCGCCTCCGCGCCGCGGCAGATGCCGGTGAAGGTGACGACCGCGCCGATGTCGGTGCGCCCCGCGGTGAGCTTCCCCGCTTCGGCGGCGGCGTCGAAGTCTTCGTTCTGAAGGCGGATGGTCGCTGGCATGGGTCCTGTTCCCCGCTCGGGATCGCCGGTTGCCTGAAAATCCGTCTCGACAGGCCGCGGGAGATATCCCGGATCCTATCCTGGTCCCGGTACGATCCCGGTCCCGGTACGATCCCGGTCCCGGTACGATCCCGGAAGGCCTAGCCCCCCGTCATCGGCGGGAAGAAGGCGACTTCGCGGGCGCCGGCGATGGCAGTGTCCGCCTTGACGTGGGCGCGGTCGATGGCCGCGCGGATGACCTTGGGATTGTCGAAGGCGTGGGCGTATTCCTCGCCCCGCCCGGCGAGCCAGCCCATGAGGTCATGGACGGTCGCTACGCCGGCCGGCAGCTCGACGGTCTCCTCGGCCCTGCCCACGCGCTCCCGCACCCAGGCGAAATAGAGGATCTTCAAGCTCATTGCTCGATCAGGTGCTGCACGCCCGCCCGGAAATAATCGTACCCGGTGTAGAGCGTCACGATCGCGGATACCCACAACAGGGTGAGGCCGGTTATCGTGACCACCGGGATGATCTGGTCCCCGGCTTGACCGGCGAGCAGGAAGCCGATGGCGACCAGCTGGGCCGTGGTCTTCCATTTGGCGAGCCGGGTGACGGGGACGCTCACCCGCAGCTCGGCTAGGTATTCCCGCAGGCCCGACACCAGGATCTCGCGGCACAGGATGACGATGGCGGCCCACAATGACCAACCCCTGATGGTCTCGTCTGCCGCCAGCATCAGCAGGCAGGATGCCACCAGGAGCTTGTCGGCGATCGGGTCGAGCATGCGCCCGAAGCTCGACTGCTGATTGAGGCTGCGGGCGAAATAACCGTCGAGGATGTCGGTGATCCCCGCCGCGATGAAGATCGCCAGAGCCAACCAGCGCAGCCACAATCCGCCGTTCAGAATGCTTTGCCAGTACAGGCAGGCGACCACGACCGGAACCGCGGCGATCCGCCCGTAGGTGAGGAGGTTGGGAATGGCCAAAGGCCGTCCCCTTACCGTCGGTGAACTGGCTGCATCCATGGGGTCAACATAGACGCGCAGGGCGTTCGGCAACAGTCCTTCGGTGCGGGGAATTTTCGCGACATGCCAAACAAATTGCCTCGTCAGCGGGCAGCGTCGTGGAAAAAGTCGTAAATCCGTCTTGCAGTCTCGTCGCTGACGCCCGGGACCTGGCGCAGGTCGGCCACCGAGGCCCGCTCGATCGCCTTGAGCGTCCCGAAATGGCGCAGCAGGGCGCGTTTGCGGGTCGGCCCGATGCCGGCGATCTCCTGCAGCCCGGCCTCGCGGATGTCGCGGCTGCGCCGCTGGCGGTGCGAACCGATGGCGAAGCGATGGGCCTCGTCGCGCAGCCGCTCGACGAAGTAGAGCACGGGATCGCGCGGCGGCAGCTTGAAGGGCGGCCGGCCGGGCATGAAGAAGGTCTCCCGGCCGGCATCGCGATCCGGACCCTTGGCGATGCCCACCAGCGCCAGGTCGGTGATCCCAAGTTCGGCGAGGATGTCGCGGGCGGCATTGAGCTGGCCGGCCCCGCCGTCGATGAGGACGAGGTCGGGCCAGGCGACGTCGCCGCGCTCCCCGGCAAGCGGCTCGGCGTCTGGAGACGTCGCCTCCTGCCCCTCCTCCTCCAAGCGCGCGTCCGGAGCTTCGGTCGAGGCCGGATCCGCCGCCGGCCGGTCCGCAAAAGCAACTGTCTCCGCGGAAGCCGTCGTGTCCGGGTTGGGTTCAGGCGTCGCCGGGGGCTCAGGCGTCGCCGCGGGCACAGGCATCTCCGGCGGCTCGGGCGCTTCCTGGGGCGAAGCCGCGCCCGGGTGCGCGGATGGCGCGGCCGCGGCGGCATCTTGCGCGGCCGGTGCGGCTGCCGCGGGACGCGGCTGCTCGTTGAGGAGCCGCTTGAAACGCCGCCGCAGCACCTCGCGCATCATCCCGAAATCGTCGCCCGGCGTCAGCTCGACCGACCGGATGTTGAACTTGCGGTATTGGTTCTTGCGCAACCCCTCCGGCCCGGCGACGATCATGGCGCCGACAGCGTTGGTGCCCTGGATGTGGCTGTTGTCGTAGACCTCGATCCGGCGGGGCGGCGCCGCGAGGCCGAAGCTCGCGGCCAGTGCGGCCAGCAGCCGCTGCTGCGAGGCCGCCTCGGCGAGCTTGCGACCCAGCGCCTCGCGGGCATTGGCGAGGGCGTGGACGATCAGCTCGCGCTTCTCGCCCCGCTGCGGCACGGCGATCTCGACCTTGTGGCCGCTCTTGATCGACAGCGCTTCGGCGAGCAGCCGGCAGTCCTCGGTCTCGTGGGACAGGAGGACCAGCCGCGGACACGGCTTGTCATCGTAGAACTGGGCGAGGAACGCGCCCAAAACCTCTTCCGGCGACAGCGTCCGGTCGGCGCGGGGGAAATAGGCGCGGTTGCCCCAGTTCTGTCCGGTGCGGAAGAAGAACACCTCGATGCAATTGAAGCCGCCGTCCTGATGGATGGCGAACACGTCGGCCTCCTCGACGCCGCGCGGATTGATGCCCTGCCGGGCCTGGACCGCGGATAGCGCGGCGAGCCGGTCGCGAACCGCGGCCGCACGCTCGAAATCGAGCGTTTCGGAGGCGCGGTCCATCTCCTCGGCGAGTTGCTCCTTCACCGCCCGGCTGCGGCCGGACAGGAAGGTCTTGGCCTCGCGCACCAACTCGTCGTAATCGGGCCGCGAAATCTCGCCGGTGCAGGGTGCCGAGCAGCGCTTGATCTGGAACAGCAGGCACGGGCGGGTGCGGCTCTCGAATACCGCATCGGAGCACGAGCGGATCAGGAACGCGCGCTCCAGCGCGGTGATGGTACGGTTGACCGCATTCACGGCCGCAAACGGCCCGAAATAATCGCCCTCGCGATTGCGCGCGCCACGATGCTTGCAGATCTGCGGCGGCCGTTCGCCTGCGGTGATGAGGATGTAGGGAAACGATTTGTCGTCCCGCAGCAGCACGTTGAAACGCGGCCGCAGCCGCTTGATCAGGTTCGCCTCGAGCAGCAGCGCCTCGGTTTCGGTCGCGGTGGACACGAACTCGATCGCCGTGGTCGCCGCGACCATGCGCGCGATGCGCGAGACGAGGCCGGTCGGCCGCGCATAGGCGAGGATGCGCTTCTTGAGGTTCTTGGCCTTGCCGACATAGAGCACTTCGCCGCCGGCCCCGGTCATCCGGTAGACCCCGGGCGCCGACGGCGCATGCCGCGCAAACGCGGCGATGACATTGCGTCCGCTGGCCAGCGCCGGCAGCAAATCGATTTCGGCCTCGGCCTCGGCCTCCTCGGGCAGGTCCGGAAGCGAGGGCAGCGAGGGCTCGTCCTCGTCGTCCTTGAGCTCGATTTCGGGGTCGATGTTCTTCTTCTGCATCGTCAGTCTTGAAGGTGGCGCCGCGGACAATCCGGGCTGCGGTTGCGACGATCGATCGGGACGTTCTATCCCGGCCGGCGAATGCCTGCGCCCGAAAACTTCTCGAAAAACAACCGCAATTTTTCGAAAAACAACCCCATGCACAGTACCCAGTAGACCGAGTGAAGACGCATTCCTGCCCGTCTGCGCGCTCAACCCATCCTCATCACCGTCCGTCCAGCGTCATTGCACGCCTAATCGCCGTTGGCCGGATCGGCCTGCCAGCTCAGCCGCTGGCCGCCGTCGACGGTGATGGTCTCGCCGGTGATGCTGCGGGAGGCGGCGAGGAACAGCACGGCGTCGGCGATCTCCTCGGGCGTCGGCCCATGGCCGAGCGGCATCGCCCGGCACAGCCGCGCGAAGGTCTCGGCATCCTGCCGCGTGTTCGGCAGCACCGGCCCCGGCGCCACCGCGTTGACACGCACCCGCGGCGCCAGCGCCTGGGCGAGCGGCGCCGTCGCGGCATGCAACGCGCTCTTGGCAATGCCGTAAGATAGGTAGTTGGGCGTCGGCTTGTAGATGCGCTGGTCGAGCAGGTTCACGATCGAGGCATTGGCGCCCTGCGGCAGGCGGGCGGCAACCTCCCGCGCGAACGCTTCGGCCAGGAATACCGGCGCGCGCAGGTTGACCGCATAGTGGCGGTCGAAGCCGTCCCGGTCGAGCGTGCCGATCCCGTCGGGTTCGAACACGCTTGCATTGTTGACGAGCAGGGTCAGCGGCCCTACTTGCGCTGCCGCGGCGGTGACGAGGCCGAGCACCTCGTCATGGTCGGAAAGATCTCCGCGCACCACCGCGGCGGTCCCGCCCGCAGCCGAAATCTCCGCGCACAGGGCGTGCGCCGGCCCTACCGACCGGTGAGCATGGACCGCCACGGCATAGCCGGCGCGGGCCAGCGCGACCACGATGGCGCGGCCGATCCGCAGCGCCCCTCCGGTGACGAGGGCGGCCGGGACAGGAGAAGGAGCTCGAGGTGCCATGGTGGTGGACTCGCACGACAGATGCGCCCGCGGCAAGACGTTCGGCACGCCGCCCCGGAGACGGCGTCGGACGTGGGGCCGCAAACGCGCTCCAGATCATCCGGTGGGCGACATAAAGGCTTGATTATCCTTAATGATCGTTTCCGGGCGAGCGTAGAGAAGCGGTTAACCTAAAGGCTTCCATAACGCCAAGGCGACGGCGACCGGTTTTGCCCGCTTGCGCGGCCCCTGCTGCAGCGCGCCCGCCTCGACGCGAACCGCGCTAGCCGAGCGCCGGGCGCGGGCAGGTGATCTAGGCGACATCAGGGCAATAAAGGCGAAGTTGTGCGAATTACGACGACATCGCCATGTAATCTGCAAGTTTACGCACGGTTATCGCCACAGATGTTCCGAACAAAACCTTTCGTAAACTATGAAATTTATCGTGAGATGGTTTGCAAAAACTTCACTAGACATGGACCGCTATTGAAATAGTTTGCGCTAACGTTGAACTGGTGGAGGGATTGGATCATGAGGCGCTTTCTGATCGCGGCCGCGGGCCTGTTGGCTCTCGCGGGCTCGTTCGGCGCGGCATCCGCGGCCGACATGGGACGGCCGCCGTACCGGACCCCGCCGCAGCCGGTCTATGTGGCACCGGTCTACAGCTGGACCGGCTTCTATATCGGCGCGAATGGCGGCTATGGCTGGGGCAACACCAACTGGAGCGCGCTGGGCTCGAACTTCGACACCAGCGGCGGCGTGTTCGGCGGGCAGCTCGGCTACAACTGGCAGTTCGGGCAGTTCGTCTACGGCCTCGAAGGCGACATCGACTGGAGCGACATCCACGGCAACAGCTTCGTGAATGCGCTCGCAGGCTGCGCCGGGAACGTCTGCACGACGCGCAACAACTTCCTCGCAACGGCACGCGGCCGGATCGGGTATGCGATGGATCGCTGGCTGCCCTACATCACCGGCGGCTTGGCGGTCGGCAACATCGAGACGACGACGCCGTTCACCACCGGCGTGAACCAGACCAATGCCGGCTGGACGATCGGTGCCGGCCTGGAGTTCGCGGTGGCGCCCAACTGGACGGCGAAGGTCGAATATCTCTATGTCGACCTCGGCAGCACCTCCTGCGGAGGCGCCTGCGGCTTTCCGCTCGGCAACAACATCGACTTCACCACCAACGTCGTGCGCGGCGGCGTGAACTTCCACTTCTAGCGTTCCAGCTTCCTAACGCCTGGCCGCGCGCAAGCGCCGGACCACGCGCAAGCCCCGGACCTCGGTCCGGGGCTTTTTTTATCGATCGGGCGCTGTCGCCTGGAAACGTCCGCAACCGGCACAGGATTGTGTTGCGCCGCCGAGGCGGTCCGCCGCTCGCCTGGCCGGTTTCGTTTCCTCCGACGAACCCGCCGCGCAAAAACAAGGCATTGCGTGAGCGCAAATTGATCATCGTCCACATGATCTTGAATATGCAAAATTGCACAGCGGGTTGCACAACTCGGCATTTTCTTTCGGCTTGAATACGCAAAGATGGCGCCGACCGGCGGGTCGCGAACGATCGATGCACGAGCGGCATTCTCTTTGCTGAGGCCGAAGCGACATGCGCAAAAAACTGAATTCTCCGACGTTTCGCCGTGCGGTGGAGCTTGTGGTCGGTCCGGTTTTGCTGATCGCCGTCTGGTGGATCGCGGCCAAGGCCGGATGGGTCAACAAGGATCTGGTGCCGCCGCCGATCGCGACGCTGCGGGACACCGCCGCGAGCATCTGGTCCGGCAGCATGACCAAGGATTTCTCGCGCACGCTGGAACGGGTCGCGTACGCGATCGTCATCGCCATCGTGGCCGGCGTTCCCACCGGCATCGTTCTCGGCGCCAAGGCATCGATCTACCGGTCGGTCGAATTCATCGTCGATTTTTTCCGATCAACGCCCGCCACCGCGCTGTTCCCGCTGTTCCTGCTGCTGTTCGGCCTCGGCGATCTCGCGAAGATCGCGGTCGCGGCTTTCGCGGCGTGGCTCGTCATCGTCTTCAACGTCGCCTATGGCGTGATGAATGCGCGGCAGACGCGGATCCTCGCGGCACGGTCGATGGGCGCCTCCTCGCTGCGTATTTTCCGCGACGTCATCTTCTTCGAGACGTTGCCGCAGACCTTCGTCGGCCTTCGGACCGCCGTGTCACTCGCGCTCGTGGTCATCATCGTCGCGGAAATGTTCATCGGGGCGACCGACGGCATGGGTCATCGCATCATCGATGCCCAGATCTCCTACTCGTTGACCGACATGTACGGCTCCATCCTCGTCGCGGGCGCGATGGGATACGGGCTGAACCTGGCGCTCCTCTTCCTCGAACGCTCGGTCATCCACTGGTCGGGAAAATAGCTCAGGTCGCACCATCCGTCTCTCCAGGGAGCACATGCAATGTCCAAATCCGGTCTGTTCGCCGCGGCCCTCGCGGCCGCCGTCTGTGCAAGCGGCAGCGCGCATGCGGCCTGCGACAAGATGGACAAGGTGACGGCGGCTTGGCTGCCGATCATGCAGACCACCGCCTACTTCGTCGCCATCGAGGAAAAGCTGTTTGAAAAGGCCTGCATCGCGCTCGACTCCAATAAAATGGAATCGCCCAACCAGATCATCGATGCGCTGATCGCGGAACGAGCCGATTTCGGCCCTCCCGGCGCCGCGGCCGGCATCGCGATGATCGCGGAGTCGAAGTTCCCGGGGAAACTGAAAATCTTCGGTCTGCAGGGCGGCGGCATCAAGGTCGACCGGATCAATGATGGCCTGATCGTCAAGCCGGACAGCACCATCAAGACGTTCGCCGACCTCAAGGGCAAGACGCTGGGGCACGTGCCCGGCATCCAGTGGCGGACCATTTCGCGGCATATGGTGCGAGCGGCCGGCCTCGATCCGGACAAGGACGTGAGGCTCATCGACCTCGCCGTCGCCATGCAGGTGCCGGCCGTCGTCGGCGGGACCGTGGATGCGACGCTGTCGCTCGAGCCGGTGGGCTCGATTGCGGTCGCCTCCGGCAAGGCCATCCGTGCGATGACCAATCCCGTCGCCGGCGTCATCGCAGATCCCTTCTATTCCGGCGCCTCGATCATGACGGCGAAGTTCCTGAAGGAGCGCCCCGACGTCGCCAGGCGCGTCGTTGCGGTCATCGACGAGGCGACCGATCTGGTGAATGCGAATTTCGGAAAATACAAATCCGCAATTCCGAACTACACGCCGATCAAGCCCGATCAGCTCGAATTCCTGGCCCAGCCGTATCTGCGTGGGTTCAAGGACATCAACGACACCGACATCGCATCGTATCAGGCGCTGGTCGACATCTTCATCAAGGAAGGCGTGTTGGCAGGCCCGCTGAACGTCCGCGACAAGCTGCTGACCAGGGGCGAGCTCGGAAATTGAGCCATGCCGGGTGAGGTTGCGACGGCGGGTGCGCCGCGAGCGCCGGGGACGAAGGCGGCGACGCGGCAGCGCCTGATGACGATCCGCGGCCTGCGCAAGACCTTCGGCGAGGCCGTCGTCTACGACGATTTCGCAATCGACCTCCCGCTCGGACATTTCATCTCCATCTTCGGCCCGAACGGATGCGGGAAGAGCACGCTCATCAACATGGTGTCCGGCCTGCTGCCGATGGATGCGGGCGAAGTTCTCTATGACGGCCAGATCATCCGCGAGACCCGTACCTCCTATGTCTTCCAGAACTACCGCGAGGCGCTTTTCCCCTGGCTGCGGGCGATCGACAACATCCACTATCCGCTCGACGTCATGGGAATTCCGCGCACGGAACGCCGCCGCCGCGTCGAAAAGCTGCTGGCGGATTTCGAGGTGCGCATCGACCTCGACGTCTTTCCCTACGCGTTGTCGGGTGGACAACAACAGACGGTGTCGATTCTCCGCGCGCTCGTCACCGAGCCCGAGGTGTTGTTCCTCGACGAGCCGTTCTCGGCACTCGACTACGAAATGACGATGTTCATGCGCCAGCAGCTCCAGAAGATCTTCATGAAGACGAAGACGACCATGCTGCTGGTTTCGCACGACCTCGACGAAGCCATCGAGCTCGCCGATAAGGTCGTGCTGCTCACGCGACGGCCGACACAGGTGGCCGAGATCGTCGATATCGACTTGCCGTGGCCGCGCACCCTCGACGTCACGACCAGTGAAAGCTTCATGGCGCTCAAGCGTCATTGCCTCGACCGGTTTTGGCAGGAGGTCAAGAAGTGACGCTCCGCCCCGGATCCGCCCGCCATCGCCTTTCGACGGCCGGGACATAGAGAAACCACAGCCGAATCACTGGAGATGGAGATGACGATGCGCAGCTTTCGCGCCGCCGCGGTGCAGACACTCGCCCGCCTCGGCGACTTCCCCTACAATATCTCCGTGGCCACGCAATACGTCGAGGACGCGGTGCGGCAGGGTGCCGACCTGATCGTATTTCCCGAGTGCATGGACACCGGCTATCTGTTCGAATTCGGCGGCGCATTGCCGCGCGCTGGCGGAGACGGTCGCGGACGGGCCGTTCGTCACCGCGCTGGCGGAGCTCAGCCGCAAGCACGGAGTCTATATTGCCAGCGGTTTCACCGAATGGGATCGCGACAAGGAGAAGATATTCAACAGCGGGATCATGTTCGACCGCAACGGCAGAGGTCGCCTGCCACTACCACAAGCAGTTCCTCGCGACCCACGACCAGAACTGGTTCAATTTCGGCGAACGTGGATGCCCGGTGGTCGATACCGACCTGGGCCGCATCGGCCTGCTGATCTGCTTCGATGGCCGGATTCCGGAAATCTTCCGCGCCATGACGATGCAGGGGGCGGAGGTGATCGTCGACATGGCCAATTTCTTCGCCATGGACCAGGCCGACATGTGGGGTCCGGCGCAGGAGCTACGAGAACGGCGTCTGGCTGGTGGCCGCCACCAAGGCCGGCTACGAGCGCTCGATCTATTATCCGGGCGGGAGCATGATCGTCGATCCGAAAGGCCGCGTCGTGTCGAAGGTCCCTTACGATACCCACGGCATCGCCATCTGCGATGTCGATCCCGATGCCGCCGCCGACAAATCGATCTATGCCGCCAACGACAAGATCGCGGACCGCCGACCGGAAACCTACGCCATCATGGCGCTGCCCTACGACCAGACGCCCGTGTTCGGACGGGCCGACCAGCCGCTCATCCCGTCGCGATCCGTGGTCAAGGTGGCGGCCGTGCAAATGCACGTCGCCGATGAAGCAACGGTCGCGGACGTGCTCGACATGGTCGATCATGCCGCCAAGCTCGGCGTCAAAGTTCTCGCTCTGCCGGAATATGCCTTCTCCCCGGCAGTGCATTCTCTCCGCAGCGGAAGCCGCGACGCTCGCCGACCAGAGCGCATCGAACCTGAGAGGCGTCGCGGACATCGCCGCGAAATATGGCTGCCTCATCGCCGCACCGATCGTCGAGCGGACCGCGGCCGGGCTTTACGTGACGACCGTGCTCGTCGGCCCGGACGGCGCGGAAGCCGGCCGGTATCGCAAGACGCACCTGACCGCCGAAGAACGGAAATGGGCCGTCACCGGCTCCGATTATCCGGTGTTCGATACGCCCTTCGGCCGTATCGGCGTGATGTCGGGCTACGACGCGGTGTTTCCGGAGACGTCGCGATGTCTCGCCATCGCCGGGGCGGATATCATCCTGTGGCCGGCCGCCTTGCGCGAGCCGTTCGAGCGCGAACTGCTGGCGGTGCCGCGCGCCGAGGACAACCGGGTCGCCGTCGTCCTGGCCAATCGCACGGACTCGCCCTATCCGGGCGGCAGCGTCGTCATCCCGCCGACCGGCTTTCCGCAATGGGATATCAACATCGCCGCCCCGCGCGTCCACAAGCTCGGTGCGGTGATGCCCAAGCATATCGACCTCGCGGTCTGCCGGCAGAAATTGATGATCCCGAAGGTCGACATGTTTGCGAACCGGCTGGTCGAGACCTACGCTCCCATCGTCGCGGCCTAGCCGAATTCGGACATGGGGTCGCCGGCGGATCGCGAGGCAAAGGCCGCAGGCACGCGCCGGCGGCCACGAGGGATCGTCGGCGGCATGGCAAAACCGCAGCGCAAGCTCCGTTATGACTGGAACGACGTCGTCTACTTTCTGGAGGTGGCGCGTCAGCGCAATCTCGTGCGCGCCGCCGAGAAGCTGAAAGTCGACCATACGACCGTGAGCCGGCGCATTCGCGAACTGGAACGCAGCCTGAATTCCACGCTCTTCAAGCGCAGCAAGGCCGGCTTCGCGCTGACTGAAGTCGGCTTGCGCCTGCTGCAATATGCCGAAGGCATGGAGAGCCAGGCCAACGCCATGGTGGAAGCCATCGGCATCGAGGCGGCGCAGGCCGCGGGTGCCGTTCGCATCGCTGCGATGGAGGGGATCGGCAGCTTCTACCTCACCAAATGCATCGGCGACTTCAACAGGATTTATCCGTCCATCCAGATCGAACTGATCACCGATACGCGGCTGCTCGATTTGAGCCGGCGCGAGGCGGACATTTTCGTCAGCTTCTTTCGGCCCAAGGGCAAGCGACTGTCGGTCAAGAAGGTCGGCGAATTCAAAATATCGCTCTATAGCTCGCGCACGTATTTCGATGATCGCGACTATCCGAAAACGGTGAAAGAGCTCGAAAACCACGCCTTCGTGGATTTCATCGAAGATCACATCTACAGCAAGGAAAATCGCTGGCTCTCCGATATCCTGCGTCCCGCGCACACGGTTTTTCGGAGCACCAGCCTGGTCGCTCAATACATCGCGGTCGCGGGCGGCCAGGGCATCGCGATGCTGCCGTCCTATGTCGCGGAGATCGACAAAGACCTCCGTCCGGTGATGCCGGAGCTATTCGCGATGCGCGACATCTGGCTTTCCGTGCATGAGGACCTGCTGCACATCGCGCGCATCAAGGCCGTGACTGCCTTTCTGGAGAAGCGCATCGCGGTCGACAACGCATTCTTGACGTCGGTGCGAGGCAAACCGCGGCAAACCTAGTCCGGACGGCGGCGTGCGCCGGCGCGCCGGTCCGATCCGGTCGACAAACGATACCTGCTCGACACGTGGTAGCGCCGTTGATAGCCTGCCCCGATGAATGAGCCGCTCGACGCAGCTGCCAAAAACACGCCTTTGAAGCGCGCCGCGTCCATTGCGGCGCTGGTCCGCGACGTCGGCGTCATTCTCGGGTTTCCGGCGCTTTTGACGATTGGCGCGGGACTCTACCAGTTGCAGGAAAAGGCGCTTGAAGCACAGATCAAATCCAACGAAGCGCAGATCAAGGCGGTCGAGGCGCAGAATGCCCTGCTCAAAGAAACGCAGTATGACCGCGCCTTGTCGCTGATAAAATCACAGAAAGAGATCTTTGTGATCGAACGCCAGACCTTGGAGAAGAAAATCGCCGATCTCACGGCGGCCGGAGTGCCGAGCGAAGAAATCGCAAAGCTCAAGCCGGACCTCGAGCTGGCCGTAAAAAAACTCGATATTACGAACCACGCCCTCACCGATTTTCAGCGATGCGCGGGATTGTTGACGTCCCGCTATTCGATGCAATTCGACCAACTGCGGTCGGGAATTGGCACGCTCGGAACGGGCACGCTCGGAACTGGCACGCTCGGAACTGGCACGTCGGGGACCGGTACGCTGAACAGCGGGTTGATGGGCGGCGGGTTGACGGGCGGCGGGCAGTTGACGAATTGCAGTTCGCTATTATCCCCTCAGATCAAATAATCCGGTGGCGCGTGTTGCGCGAGGCCGCGGCCGCCCCGCTTGCCGGCGGCCGGGCGCGGGCGGAGGCATGATGTCAGGTCGTTCGATCCACGTGGCCGCGGTTCTGTGCGCCATCGCCAATGCCGTCGCCATCGCGCCCGGTGCCGCGCAGCAGCGGCCGCAAGGTCCGTCGGTCGAGGCGGTTGTGACGCGGCTCGCCGGCGGCCTGGTCGAGCGTGGCGAATGCGTCGGCATCGCGGTCGGCGTCGATCACGGCGGGAAGCAGGGCTTCTACGGCTTCGGCGAAGTGGAGCGCGGCAGCGGACGCCGGCCGGGGCCGACCACCGAGTTCGAGATCGGCTCCGTCACCAAGGTCTTCACCACCACCCTGCTCGCGCTCTATGCCCACCGCCACGTGGTCAAATTCGATGCGCCGCTGCAGGACTACGTGCCGCGCGGCATCACGGTGCCGAGCTTCGCGGGCAAGCCGATCACGCTTGTTGAACTCGCGGACCACACCTCGGGGCTGCCGCGGCAGCCACCGCACCGCGGCGACAGCTACGCGGCGGCGGAGATGTTCGCGTTCCTCAACGCGTATCGCCTGACCCGCGCGCCAGGGACGAAGTTCGAGTATTCGAATTTCGGCGTCGCGCTGCTCGCCCATGCGCTGGCGAAGGCCACGCATACGCCCTGGGAGACGCTGGTCGAACGCGACATCACCGCGAAGCTCGGCATGCCCGACACGCGGCTCACGCTCGACGGCGAGCAGCGCGCCCGCATGGCGATCGGCTACGACGACGCCGGCGCGCGCGCCCGCGAGAACCTGTCGACCTGGCCCGCCTTCAACGGCGCCGGCGCGTTGTTCTCGACGGTGAACGATCTGATGCGCTTCCTCGCCTGGAACGAGGGCGAGACGAACAGCGACCTCGACGATCTGCTCACCGACCTGCACAAGCCGCGGTTCGCGCTCGCCCGGCCGGGCGCCGCGGTCGCGCTGGCGTGGCAGATTTTGCCGCTGGGAAAATCGGGATCGTCGATCGTGTGGAAGAACGGCGGCACCCGCGGATACACGTCCTATGTCGGGTTCGTGCCCGGCGCCAGATCCGGGATCGTCGTCTTGACGAACGCGGTGAATTGCCCGGCCGGGGCCGTCGGCGCGCAAATCCTCGCGACGCTCAACGGTCAGGTCCCCGGCAAGGACCTCGACGTGAACAACTGACCGTGCCGATGGGGCGGCGGCCGCCGCCGTGTCGCACTGCGGGCGGCGGCGCCGGAATTACCCGCCGGCGGCAGCCTCGAAGATCGTGACCTGGACGGGGGTCGGGAAGAAGCCGTTGCAGGGGTTGTTGATCTGCGGGCAATTCGAGATCAGGCAGAGCACGTCCATCTCGGCCGTGAGTTCGACGTAGTCGCCCGGCTTGGACACGCCGTCCACGACCGTGAAGTCGCCGGAGGGGTCGATCGGCACATTCATGAAGAAGTTCAGGTTCGGCACGATGTCGCGCTTCGTCAGCCCATGCTTCGCCGCCTCGATGATGAAGTTGTCGCGGCACGCATGCTCGTACTTCGTGTGATGTCCGAAGCGCACCGTGTTGCTCTCGCAGGAGCATGCCCCTGCCGAGGTGTCGTGCAGGCCGCAGGTGTCGGCGGTCACGCACAGCATGACGCGTCCGGCGTTGGACATGATCCGGGTGCCCATGCCGACATAGGCGGCGCCCTGGGCGCGCAGCGTGTCCTGCCCGCTATAGCGCTCCCCGGGATCGTCGGCACGGTAGAAAAGCGTATCGACCGCCTGCTGGCCGCAGGTGTCGACGATGCGCAAGGTCTGGCCCTTGCGGATGATCGCGGACCATGGCGTGCGGGCGGCCACCTCGGCATCGAGCACGACGCGACGCGGCGCAACGTTGGAAGGCATGTTCATCATCTTCACTCCGTCGCGGCTCGCGCCAGCAGGAACGCATTGTTCTCGAACGCGCGGGCGGCTTCGGCGCCGGCCGCGCGGCAGAGGTCGCCGCTGCCGGGCTTGGTGCGGTAGCGGACGATCTCGATCGCGCCGGCCGGGTCGGCCGGCGACGGATCGAGCGGATGCGGACAGTTGGACAGCGCGACCAGGAGTTCCATCTCGGCGCGCAGGTCGACGAAATCGCCGGCCTGCCGCCGCGCCGCGTTCCACTGGAAACGCCCGTCGGCATCGACGCTGACCGGCGCGAAGAAGCTCACGCAGGGGTGGACGTCGCGCACGTCGAGCCCGAGCTTTCCGGCAGCGAGGATGAAATTGTCGCGGGTGTTGCGACGGGGAGCGCCGTCGAAGCGGGAGGCGTCTGCAGCCGTCGAACCGCCGACCAGCGTATCGTGGGCGCCGCTGGTGTCCTCGATAATGCCGAGCAGCACGCGCCCCATGTCGGACAGCAGCACGCGGCCTTTGCGCAGGCTCGCGGCCCATTGCACCTTCACCGTGTCGGCATGATTGAGCCGCTCGCTGGTGTCGGCGCGGCTCCAGGCCTGGATGCTCACGCAGGACGTGCCGTCGGTGTTGATGATCCGCAGGGCGTCGCCGGGATCGAGCCGGGTCGTCCAGTACCAGCCGCCCGGCACCCGCTCGCGGTGGATGACGGAAGCCGGATCGATCGGTGCGCCGTCGCGCGGCGTCGGCGGCGGCAGCGCGCGCGGCGCCTGCCCCTGTCCGGCCGCCTTCAACTCGTCATAGCGCTTGCGGTGGGCGGCGATTTCCGCCTGCTGCGCCGGGTTCGGTGGCTGCGGAGACGACGGGGCGTCGGGTTCGTGCATTGCGTGTCCCTCTTGCAAAAGAGCTACAAAAAGGGATCGGCGACCATCGACCGGCCAATCCCTTGGCCAACGAGGTCTCCCGGGCTTTTGTCCCGCCGTGCACCTGCGGGGATGTCTCCCCCGCAAGCGGCCGCTCTCGGACCAGCGCTCGGCGGAGCCGAACCGGAACCCTAGCAGCCAACTCGCGACGGCTTTCGCAAGAGACATGCCACCGGTCCGCGCAATGCGGGGATCCCGGCACCCGATGCTGGCACGCCTCTTGCGCTCGGAAGCGATCAGGAATGCATCGAACAGATCGATGCATGGATCGAAAGTTGTGACTGTTCTTCGAGTGTGCACCGCGAAAGACTGCGCGCCAAGCGGGCTTTTTCAGCGCTCTCACGACGATCCCGTTCGTCCCGGAAAGACGATGCTGAGGGCTCTCACGGTCACACAGGAGAATACCATGTCTTTGCCTCGCGAAGTTGACGCGCGTGCCCGGCGTTCGGGCCTAAAGGCGCTGGCGGGCGCCGCCGTGCTCGGCGTCCTCGTCGTTTCGCAAGCCGCCGTCGCGGCTCCCATCAAGGTGAAAGCCGGACATCTCGTCGCGATCGACATGGCGCCGCTGTTCGTCGCCAAGGAGAGCGGATGCTTTGAAAAGCACGGTCTCGACGTCGAAACCGTGTTCTTCGCCAACCCCGGCGACAACAATGCAGCGCTTGCGGGCGGCGCAATCGATTTCAGCACCAACCCCTTCACGCTGCCGTTTTTCGCGGCAAACAGCGGCGTGCCGATCCGGGTCATCGCGGCGGCCGGCGGCTGGGGCGCGATCGAAGTGATTGCCCAGAAGGAAACCGGGCTCTCCTCGATCGCCGACATCAAGTCCTACATCGCGGCCGGCAAGCCCAAGCTCAAGATCGCGACGCTGCAGGGCGACACGCTCGAGCTGATCCTGACACGCGCCTTCGAGAAGGAAGGCATCGATCCAGCCAAGACCGAGTTCGTCTACTTCGACGATCTGCTCGCCATGGTCGAAGCGTTCCGCTCCGGAAAGGTCGACATCCTCAGCCACATCAAGCCGTACACCACCGATCTCGAAGTCAACAAGGGCGCCAAGGTGCTCACCACCAACGCCGCCACCTGGGACCCGATGTCGCCGAACACCGTCGTCAGCGTCCTCGACAAGACGCTCACCGGACGGCCCGAGGTCGTGAAGGCCTATCTCGCGGGCCTCGCCTGCGCCGCCGAGATCATCAACACGAACCCCGAGAAGGCGGTCGAGCTGATGACCAAGGGTACGTATTTCAGGGTCAAGCCCGAGGTGCTGCTGCAGGCCTTCAAGTCGGCGCCGGCGCCGGTCAGCTTCGTGCCGAGCGTGCCGTCGATCCAGGGCGTGGTCGATGACCTCACCAAGCTCGGCTACATCAAAGGCAAGGTCAAAGCGGACGACATCTTCCGCCTCGACCTCGTCAAAGCCACCAAGCCATGAGCTGGCAGCCGAGATGGGCGCCCTTCATCGTCGGAGGCGCCTTCCTCCTGCTCCTGCTCGGGGCGTGGGAATATCTCGGCACCCGCGATGGCTCCGCCTTGGCGGCGGTGCTGCCGCCGCCTAGCCACTTCCTCGAGACGGCGTTCGCCAGCGGGTTCCGCATCGGGCTCGGCTCGCAGGCCGTCCCGGTCTACCAGAGCGTCATGTCCACGTTCCTGCGCGTATTCGCCGGGATGGGGCTGGCGTTCGTCGCGGCGGTCCTCACCGGCGCCCTGCTGAGCCTGTCGCCGTTCGCGACCTGGTGCATGAACCCGCTTCTCTACATCCTCGCGCCGATCGCGCCGATCGCCTGGATCCCGACCGCGATCGTGGTGTTCGGCATCTCCAACGTGACGGCGGTCTTCATCGTCTTCATGGGGGTGTATTTCATCCTGACCATCGCGACGCTCGCCGAGATCCGGCGCATTCCCCCGGAGTTCCTGATCGTCGCCGCCAATCTCGGCGCCGGTCCCTTCGATCGCTGGGTGCGGGTGGTGGTGCCGGCGATCCTGCCCGGCGTCTTCACGCTGCTGCGCACGAATTTCATCGCCGCCTGGATGGCCGTGCTGGTCGCCGAGATGGTCGGCCTGCGCGACGGGCTCGGCGCCATCATCATGATGGGCCGTAACCTGTTCAACAGCGACCTGATCATGCTCGGCATGGTGATCATCGGGGTATCGGGATTCATCGTCGACCGCCTGCTCCTGCTCATCAGCCACCGGCTGGTGTGGTGGCGGATCTGAGCCGTGAACGCGCCGATGCAACATCCGGTCTTCAAGGTCGATCACCTCACGATCACCTATCCGGATCGGCGCGGCGAAACCGTCTCGCCGTTCATCGATTTCAACCTGACGTTCAACGCCGGCGAGATCACCTGCCTGCTGGGACCGTCGGGGTGCGGCAAGACCACCCTGCTCAAGGCCCTCGGCGGATTCGTGGTCGGACGCAACACCGGCGGCGTGATCTACCGCCAGCACTTCCTGACCGAGCCGACCTCCGACATCGTGATGATCTTCCAGGACAACAACCTGTACCCCTGGCTCACGGTCCGCCAGAACGTGGCGTTCGGCCTGCGGTATCGTGCCGGCGACCGGGCGCAGAAGCGCGACGCGCTCGACGACATGATCCGCTCGGTCGGCCTCGCCGACGCGGCCTCGCGCTACCCTCATCAGCTGTCCGGCGGCATGCGCCAGCGCACCGCCATCGCCCGCGCCCTCGTGATCGCGCCGCAGGTTCTCCTGCTCGACGAGCCTTTCAGCGCGCTCGATGTCACTTTGCGCCGCCGCATGCACGCGTTGCTGCGGCAGATCTGGTCGGCGACCGGGACCACGATGGTGATGGTCACGCACAACGTCGAAGAGGCGATCGTGGCCGGGCACCGCGTCGTGGTGCTGGGCGGAAGCCCGGCATCGATCTTGCTCGATGCCCGCACCACCGGCGACGCCTACCGCGACCGCTACAGCCCCGCATTCCTCGATCTGCAGCGGCGCATCGAAGGGCTGATCGAATGACGCAGGGAGCGAGGAGACGGCGATGAACGGCATTCACGACATGGGCGGTCTGCACGGCTTCGGCACGGTGGTGATCGAGCACGACGAGCCGGTGTTTCACAGCCGCTGGGAAGGCCGCGTCTATGCGATGACGCAAGTGCTCGACACCACCGGAATCTACAATCTCGACGAACACCGCCACGAGATCGAGCTGATGGGGGCGGCCGATTATCTGCGCGACGGCTATTACGGCCGCTGGCTGTTCGCGATGGAAAGCATCCTCGCCCGCAAGAACATTCTCGAGCCTGCGGAGGTCGCGGCCCGCATCGTCGAACGCGCCCACGACGCCAGCCCGGTCACCAAGCCGATCGCCGCGGCCCGCAACTGGCCGCTGGCTCCGGAACAGAAGATTCGCTGGGGCGCATGGCGGCACGACATCGCCGTGGTGCCGAAGTTCGCCGTCGGAGACAAGGTCCGGGCCCGTAACTGGCAACCGGCCGGCCATACCCGGTTGCCGGCCTATGTGCGCGGCAAGGTCGGCGTCGTGTCGATCGTCAACGCGCAGGCTTGGATCTTTCCCGATACCCGCGCGCATAACGCCGGCGAGAACCCGCAGCCGGTCTACAACGTCGCCTTCGCGGCGAAAGAACTGTGGGGCGACCTCGCGGAGAACGGAGCCGTCGTCAACGTCGATCTGAGCGAGAGCTATCTCGAGCCTGCGGAGTAACGGCATTGGACACCCACGATCATGACCACGACCACGGTCATCACCACCCGCCCGAAAAGCCGTGGCAGGCGATCCGCACCGAGGCGGTCGAAAGCCTGCTGCACGAACTCGGCGTGATCAATTCGCGCCGGGTCGACGAGATCGTCCGCCATTACGAGGAGAAGATCGGGCCGAAAACCGGCGCCAGCGTCGTCGCGAAGGCATGGACCGATCCGGCCTTCAAGGCGCGCCTGCTCGCCGACGGGCTCGGCGCCTGCGCGGAGCTCGGCATCGGCGGTCCGGAGACCGAGTACCTCCACGTCGTCGAGAACACGCCCACGGTCCACAACGTGATCGTCTGCACCCTGTGCTCCTGCTATCCCTGGACGGTGCTCGGCCTGCCGCCGGCCTGGTACAAATCGAGTGCCTATCGATCGCGCCTGGTGCGCGAGCCGCGGACCGTGCTCAAGGAGATGGGGCTAGATCTCCCGCCCGAAGTCCAGATCAAAGTCTGGGACAGCGTCTCGGAGATCCGCTACCTCGTCCTGCCGCAACGTCCCACCGGATCGGAAGCACTGACGGAGGCGCAGCTCGCCGGTCTCGTCTCCCGCGACGCCATGATCGGCGTCGCGCTGGTTCCCGCCGTGAACGAGGACGTGCGATGACCGACCTCACCGCGGACGCTGCCCACGCCGCGCTCATCGAAATGCTGAGGGACGGCAACGCGGCGCCGGACGCGGCTTTTTCCGAGCCCTGGATGGCGCGGGCCTTTGCGCTGGTGCTCGCGCTCTCCGAAAAAGGGCTGTTCACCCTGAAGGAGTTTCAAGCCGCGCTGATCGAGACGGTCGGCCGCCATGAGAAGGCGGGATGCATCGCCGCGGAGACCGACTATTACACGCGCTGGCTCGAGGCCCTTACCATGCTGCTGCGCGGACGCCATCTTCTGTCGGACGACGTGCTGGACGTCACCGAACACGCCGTCGTCGCCGCAGCGACGGCCCGCAAGGCGCATCAGCACCAGACCTCCCGCAATCCCGACGGAAGCCTGCGGATCGCGCCCCTCCTCGTCGCCTAGGGTCCGGCATGCGCCTCTCGAACATCGACATTCGGCACCTTCGGGTCTTCATGGCCGTCGTCAAGTGCGGCGGCTTCACCGCGGCCGAGGTGGTGCTCGGAATCAGCCAATCCACCATCAGCGCGCATATCGCCGAGCTCGAACGCCGTCTCGCCTTCCGCGTTTGCGAGCGCGGCCGGTCGGGCTTTGCGCTGACCGGCCGCGGCGAGGAGCTCTATGCGGCGTCGCTGCAGCTCGTCGACGCATTCTCCGAATTCGAGGACCGCGCCCGCGCATTGAAGGGCGTGCTCGCGGGGCGCCTGCGTCTCGGCTTGATCGACAACCTGATCAGCGATCCCGCCTGTCCGGTGATCAACGCCCTCGCCAGCCACAACACGCTGGAGCGTGGACCGCGCATCGCGATCGAAATGCTGCCGCCGGCGGATATCGAATACGGCATCGCCGCCGGGCGCCTCGACCTCGGCATTTCCATCGCCGAGAAGCGGCTGCCGGCGCTGCGCTATACTCTGCTCTACCACGAGACCGACATTCTGCTGTGCGGCGCAACCCACCGCCTGTTCGCCTGCGACAACAACGAGCGCCTGCGCCGCGACATCCGCACCGCGCCCAAGGTCATCCGCTCGTTCCTCAACCATCACGATTTCTTCCTGATGAGCGACCGCGAAGACTCGATCGCGGCGACGGTGACCAATATCGAGGCGGCCGCGTTCCTCATCCTCGCCGGGACCCACATCGGATTCCTGCCGCAGCATTATGCGGCGCAATGGATCGAGACCGGCGCGATGCGCGCGCTGTTTCCCCAGGAGCTCAGCCGGACCTCCGAGATGATGCTGATCGAGCCGGCGCAAGGCGCCAAGCCGTCTTATGCAGTGCAGCAGTTCGCCGAGGCCGTACGCCGCCACTGCCGGCGCGACGCATCGATAATTCCGATGCGAGAATTGAAACAAGCTGCTGTTTCCGCCGCGCCCGGCGGTCGATCTTCCGGCCGCTGATGAGGAGATCCCATGCCGGGCATTTACGTTGACGCAAGGCCCTATCCGTGGCCGCACGACGGTCGCCTGCGGCCGGAAGAGACCGCCATCCTGATCATCGACATGCAGCGGGATTTCTGCGACCTCTCCGGCTACATAGCGTCGATGGGCTACGACCTGTCGCCGATCCGGGAGATCGTGCCGCGGATCGCCGCGCTGCGCGACGCGATCGCGCAATGGGGCGGCCTCGTCATCCACACCCGCGAGGGGCACCGGCCCGATCTCTCCGATCTGCCGCAGCTCAAAGCGTGGCGCGCCCGACAGGCCGGCGTCGAGATCGGCGGCGCGGGTCCGCTCGGCCGCGTCCTCGTGCGCGGCGAGGACGGCTGGCAGATCGTGCCGGAACTCGCGCCGCGCCGCGGCGAGATCGTCGTCGACAAGGCGGGCTACAGCGCATTTTACGCGACCGACCTCGAGCGCATTCTTTTCGTGCGCGGCATCCGCCGCGTGATCTTCACCGGAGTGACGACCGACGTGTGCGTGCATTCGACGCTGCGCAGCGCCGTCGACCGCGGCTATGAGTGCCTCGTCGTCGAGGACGCCTGCGCCGCCACGCTGCCGAGCCACCATCGCGCCGCGATCGGCACGATCACCACCGAGGGCGGAATTTTCGGTGCGGTCGCCGGCGCCGACATGCTGCGCCACGCGCTGCTCGGTGCGATGAAGGAACTGGCGCCATCGTGAACGGAGGAGCCGGAGCGCGGCCTCGACCGCTCGCCGCGCGTGGACTTGACATGGCCGTGATCAGAGTCTGCGCGCCTCTCTTCTGCGTAATCGGCTCCTCATCGGCAAAACATCGTTGGGCGAAACCGGCCCGGCGCGGAGCCATCGCTGCCCGAAGGGCAGCGGGGCGCAGGACGTGGCATCGCCCTGCGCCGCCACGGAAGCCTAGGACAAGACGAGGTTCACCGCCTTCGGGCCTTTGCCCTTCTTGTCCGGCTCGACTTCGAAGGAGATCCGCTGGCCTTCGTTCAACGCCTTGAGTCCGGCCTGTTCGACCGCGGTGATGTGCACGAACACATCGCGCCCGCCGTCATCCGGCTTGATAAACCCGTAACCACGCTCGCCATTGAAGAATTTGACCGTACCGGTCATCGACATAGGGAAACTCCTCTCCCCGTAGTTGCCCACCGCCGGCCCCACGGCGCGGCGGCCGGGCCGGACATTCGCAAACGGGAAAAGGCGTCGGCCAAACGGCCTCAGTCACTCCACGACCTCCGAAGAGGCCCTCCCCGCTGCAACGGGAGTCGAACGTCAGAGCCCCGCGGCATAGTAGCACAGCTTGGTGACGCAAAAATAGGGTGTGGTTCCTTACGTGTTTCTACGCGGGCTTCCAGCCGGGTTTGCCCCCGGGGTTGCCGACGTGCTGCCGGCGGCCGCCGGCCCTTCGATCCTGACGTGCGGCGCACCGCGGGCGAACACCGCGGCGAGTGCCGGCAGCAGAATCTCCGCCTCGTCCTGCAGCCGCCATGGCGGATTGAGGACGACGAGACCGCAGCCGGTCAGCCGGCCGTCCGGATCCGGAGGCCCGACGTGCAGTTCCAGGCGAAGCGCCTTATCGACACCGCTCCGCCGCAGCGTGGCCGCGAGCGCATCCGGTCCCTCGCGGTCCTTGACCGGGTACCACGCGAGGTAAACCCCGGTTCGCCACTTGCGCCACGCCGCCGCGAGGCCAGCGGCGAGCCGCGCGAATTCGTCGGTCCTCTCGTATGGCGGGTCGAGCAGCACCACGCCGCGCCGCTCCGCAGGGGGGATGTAGGCGTTGAGCGCCACCCAGGCGTCGATCTCGATCGCCTTGGCGTTGGGTAGGCTCTTGAGACGGTGGGCGAGCACGGTCGCCGCCGCGGGCGCGAGTTCGCAGGCGGTGAGCCGGTCGTTGGGCCGCAGCAGTTCGCCGACGATGAGCGGCGAACCGGGATAGTAGCGAAGCGTCCCCTCCGGGTTGAAAGCCCGCACGATGGCAAGGTAGGGCGCGAGCAGCGTGCCGGCTTGGGCGGGCAGAGCGGCGTCGATCAGGCGCGCGATCCCGTCGCGCCATTCTCCGGTCCGCGCGGCTTCCTCCGACGCGAGGTCGTAAAGGCCGGCGCCGGCATGCAGGTCGATGGCCCGGAACGGCGCAGCCTTCTCCCGCAGGTGCAGCAGAATGCGGGTCAGAATCGCGTGCTTGAAGACATCGGCGAAGTTGCCGGCATGAAAGGCGTGACGATAGTTCATGCCCGCAGGCCTGTTCGCATGGAAATGTCAGGATTTCCCATTCGCGGCGACCGGGTCATGGGAGCCCGCAGGAACGGCGTCGCGGCGTCCAATATCGTCGAACCTGCGTCAGCCGCCGCGAACCGGCGGCATCAGCACCTGGTCGCGCCGGCACGAGCGGCGGTCGGTTTCCGGACAGGTGCGAAACTTCAGATCGCGCGACAGGCAGATCCGCACCTCGTCGAGCCGGCGGCCGCCGCAGGTGACCGCGATCCCCTCCCGCGTCAGTCCCGGATTGGCGGCGACGAAGGCATCCTCGACCTGGTCGGGGGTGACGGTGAGCGGCGAGTTCACGTCGAGGTATTGCGGCGGGATATTTACCGCCGCGCGGGCCTTGCGGACGGTGTCGAAGAACGCATACGGCGACAGCCCGGCGCAGGTGCCGTGGCGATCCCACTCGTGATAGACGAGCCGCGGGCTCGGCATCAGATCGAGCATCGAGGAGACGATATTGCGGTTGAGCCGCGGCGACGGGTGCTGGCAGAACTCCGGAAAGCCGCGGTCGTATTGCGGCCACATGCCGTGCACGACGAAGGAGAACGGCCGCGGCCCGCACTGCGGGTCGCGCCGCCCGAACGGCTTCTCCGCATTGGCCGCACAGAAGGACGGCGACCACGAGAGAGAAAGCACGTAGAAATCGAACTGCCCCGGCTCGTTCTGACGGCGTTCCTCGGCGCAACCGGTGCCGAGGCTCAAGAAAGCGAACACCACCAGGCCGACGAAAAGGCGAGCGACCAGCACCATGACATCCCCGCAGTGACGAGCGGAGATATGCTTAGGAGCTTTCCCGGAACCATCAAGTTCAAAAACGGCGGCGACGCCGTCTCGCGGCCTTCACGGCTTCGCCCGCAAGCAGGCCGGCTGATAGGACCATTCGCGATCGAGGCCGACCACGCAGAATTCGACCCCGTAGCTCGCGCCGATCATCCCGCCATCCTCGGTGATCGAATAGTACATCGGCCGCCACACGCCGTCGGACACCAGAACCGAAGCACGGCAGAACCGGCGCGGAATGGTGCCGGGGGCCCACGGTTCCCAGGACACCTCCTGGATCTTCTCGAAGCCGACGATCTTGAGGGCGGAGTTCCAGAACTTGCCCTCTTTGGTGCCAAACCGCCGTTGGATCATCTTGAGGGGCTCATGCTCCTCGCACAGCGGCACCTTGGCCGAATAGAGCGGCCCCGACAGCCAGAAGTCCTTCTCGAAGATCGTGGCAGCGTCTGCCGACGGCGCCGCCGCCAGGGCCGTGGCCACGAGCAACAACGCCTAAATCGCCGAGACAATGCGCTTTCGCATCGTGAATCCCCCTGCCCGCGGGCAACCGTGCCGCGCGGTGGCGGCAGGGTCAAGTGCAGAAAGCCCGCGCTCGCGCGAATGTCGCGACACTGTTGCGACCATGACGCACGCAGACAAGCGGCTGAAATCTCAACGAGATTCCAAGAACTCCGGCGCGGCCTCGGGACGCCAGTCGCCCACCGCCGCCTGCACGATGGCGAGCGCGGCCACCGCGGCGGTGTCGGCGCGCAGGATGCGGGGACCGAGCGCGATGCGCGACGTCCGCGGCCGCCGGCACAGCAGCGCCCGCTCGTCCTCGTCAAACCCGCCCTCCGGCCCGATCACGACCGCAAGCGGAATCCGGCTCCCTCCCCCGCGTGCGGGGGAGGGTTTGGGATTGGGAATGCTGGCTCCCGCCGCGGGAAGCCCGCTCCCCGACCCTCCCCCAAAAGGGCGGGAGAGGGAGTCGTCTTGGGCGAAATCTTGGGTGAGATCTTGGGCGAAGTCCTGAACGAGCGCGGCCAGCGGGTCCGCGACCGGTGCGTCCTCATCACAGAAGATCAGGTGCCGCGAAGGCTCCAGGGCCGCGACCGCCCGATCGAGCGGCGTCGGCGGCATGATATCGGGGACGGTGAGGATGCCGCACTGCTCGGCGGCCTCGATGGCGTTGGCACGCATGCGGTCGAGGTTGACCCGCTCCGCCTGGGTATGCCGCGTCATCACCGGCTGCAGGCGCGACACCCCCATTTCGACGGCTTTCTGCACCATGTAGTCGAGCCGGGCCTTCTTGAGTGGGGCGAACAGGTAATGCAGGTCGCCTGGCGAGGTCTGCGACCGCGTCTGCTGCTCGGGTTCGAGGGCAATCCGCTTCCCCGACACGACCAAGCGGCAGCGCCACTCGCCGTCCATGCCGTTGAAGGCGAGGACCGCATCCCCGGCCCGCAAGCGGAGGACGCCGGCGAGGTAATGGCCCTGGGCGGGTTCGAGCGGCACCGCCGCGCCCGCCGCGAGCGGGGCTGCGACAAAAAGGCGTGGCGTGCGAAAATCGTAACGGCTCATCTGGATTTCGTCTGTCGTGCGGTGTGCCGGGCCGCGTCCCCCCGGTATTATATTAAGGGACCGAAGGGGGCTCGCCCCTGTATCGCCCAAATCAAAGCGCTGTTAACGCGTTCTATACCGAATCGTCGCCATCTAGGGCGGCGCGTTTCGTCATTTTGAGCATCGTCGTTTGAGGATGGAGTGTCGCGCATGATGAGGGCAGGCCGCCTTCCCCTCGTTGTCGCCTTTGTGGTCGTGCCGGCCCTTGGGGCGGGCGCGCAGAACCTGCCATGGCCGAGCAATCCGCCACCGGCAAGCGCCGGGACGACGGCTGCCATCACGCCCGCTCCGATGGCCCCGGCCGCGATGGGTCCGGCTCCGTTGTCCCCGGCAATGTCCCCGATGATGGGTGCGCCGATGGCGCCTTCCGGTCCCGGAATGGGCGGCGGAGGCGGCACGCCACCGCCCTGCGTCGTCGAGTTCTCCAAGATGCGCGAAGAAGTGCAGAAGCGGGGCGCTGCCGCCAAACAGGCGAGCGACCGCAAGGTCAGCCGCGAAGAGCTGTGCAAGCTGGTCAGCGCCTACTCGGGGGCCGAGCAGAAGTGGCTGAAGTTCGCCGAAACCGGCGTGTCGTCCTGCGGCATCCCGCCCGAGATCGTCAAGCAACTCCAGCAGGTCCATGCGCGCACCGATCAGGCACGCGAGCGGATCTGCTCGGCCGGGCCGGCCAACGCTCAGATGGCCGCGCCGAGCCTTGCTGATGCGCTGGGGACCACGCGAGCGCCGGTCGAGACCAAGCGGACCGGCGCCAACACCTTCGACACCCTGACCGGCAACGTCATCAGAAATGAGCGCGGCTACCGGGCGCGTCGCGGACTCGACCGGGAACTGGGTCGACCGCGCAGCCCCGCCATGGTCCCGCCCCTACCTGCGCCTCGCCCGGCTCGACCGCCCGATCGGCTCCTGGCTCCTGCTGCTGCCGTGCTGGTGGTCCGCGGCGCTTGCTGCGATGGCGGTGCCGCGCCCTTGTCCCAGCCTGTGGCACCTCGTGCTGTTCTTCATCGGTGCCTTCGCCATGCGCGGCGCCGGCTGCACATGGAACGACCTCGTCGACCGCGACCTCGACGGTCGGGTCGAGCGGACCCGCTCCCGGCCCATTCCCTCGGGCCAGGTCAGCGCCCGACAGGCTGCGGCCTTCCTCGTCGCACAGGCGCTGATCGGCCTTCTGGTGCTGCTGCAGTTCAACGCCTTTGCCATCGGCGCCGGCATTGCCTCGCTCGCCATCGTCGCCGTCTATCCCTTCATGAAACGCATCACTTACTGGCCGCAGATCGTCCTGGGGCTGGCCTTCTCGTGGGGCGCGCTGATGGGCTGGGCGGCCGCGTTCGGCCGGCTCGACCCGCCGGCGCTGGTGCTCTACGCCGGGTCGATCTCCTGGGTAATCGGCTATGACACGATCTACGCCCATCAGGACCGCGAGGACGACGCCCTGATCGGCATCAAATCGACCGCCCTGCTGTTCGGCCCGCGCACCAAGCCGATGCTGGCTCTGTTCTACGGCCTCGCCGTCGCGCTGATCGCGCTGGCCGGGACGCTCGTCGGAGGCGGCGCCGTCTTCGCCCTCGGCCTCATAGCCTTCGCCGGCCAGCTCGGCTGGCAAATCCTCCGCATCGACATCGACGATCCGGATGCCTGTCTGCGGATCTTCAAAACGAACCGCGATGCCGGATTGATCCTGTTCGCGGGGATGCTGGCGGACGCATGGTGGCGGGCTGCGGCGTAGCGCGCCGGCGTTGGGCCGATCGCCGGAAGCGGGCCGTGCGGAGCAGCCGTTTCCCCAACGTGTGATTGGCCGATCGCAACGGCCCTCGATCGCGTGCGTCTGTCGACGATGACGCGCCGCGCCGGTCCGGATTTCCGCACCCCGCCTTCGGGGAGGGGTAGGGCTGGGTGCGGCGTCGAGAAACCCGATGCCGACGTCCCATCCGGCCCCTCGCCGAAGGCGACGGCACCCGGCATCAATTGCGCGCGATGATTTCCCGCTCGCGATGAACCGTCGGATTTGCCTGCAGGCGCCCGGGCTTGCGGCGCATCAGGATGCGCGGTCGTCGCCACGCGACCGCACCGCGGCGACGCCGCCGCGGCGAAGCCGCTTCCAGGCGGACGGCGCCGATCCGCGCGAACGGCTCCCGGAGCTCGCCCTCGCCGTCGGCGGCGAGCATCGGCACCGCGAAGGTGCGGGCCCACAACTGCCATTCGGCCAGCACGTCGTCGGTGTCGGTCGCGGAGAACAGCGGGATCGACAATGCCGGATCGCGATGCTCGAGAATGACGGCGACCCGCGTGCCGCCCATGTAATCTTGGGGAAACAGCCGGATCGCGACGCCGAGAAAGGCCGACAGCGGCAACGCCACCGCGATCGGCACGCCGCGAACGGAGCGGCGCACGACCACGCCGTCCTGGCGCACTTCGACGAGCCGGACTTGCCCGTCGGCACTTGCATCGGCGGCGCGGAAACGCGTCGGCAATGCGAGAGGGTCGAGCCGCAATTCGCGACTCGACCCGGCAGGCTTGGCCCCGCCGGCACTCATTCAACGCCTCGCTAAAACCCTGTCGATAAGGAGCTCTATCGGCCCCCCGTTGACCTCGACATTAGCGCGGCGAAGTCCCGATCCGCTTAAGAAGGCTGGTTAATCCGCCGTTGCCCGGGGACACTGCAATTGATGCTTGATAAGAGGTTGCTGAACCTGCTCAATTCCGCTTGTCTGCGCGCCCGCCATGCCCATCTCTAGCGCATCCGATCCGTCCTGCGTCGCCACCGCCGACACCGCGAACAACCAACGAGCATCCAAGGCCATGACGAACCCGTTCGACCAATCCAGCCTGACGAAGATCGCCGAACGCCTGGTCGACGCGGCGCTACGCCACGGCGCCGACGCGGCGGACGCGATCGCGGTCCGCGGCATCTCCCAGTCGATCGACGTGCGCGACGGCAGCGTGGAGGCGTCGCAGCGTTCCGAAGGGGACAATGTCGGCCTGCGCGCCTTTGTCGGGCGCCGTCAGGCGGTGGTTTCGACCAACGACTTCTCCGGCCACGACAACGGCCAGATCGATGCCATCGCTGCGCGCGTCGTCGCGATGGCCCGGGCAGCGCCGGAGGACCGCTTCGCCGGGCTCGCCGATCCGCAATGGCTCGCCAGCGCCCACCCCGACCTCGATCTGCTCGACGCGGCCCAGCCCACCGTGCGCGAGCTCGAGGAGCTCGCGCGAACCGCGGAGCGCGCCGCCACCGCGGTCAAGGGCGTGACCAAATCCGGCGGCGCCTCCGCCTCGGCCGGCATCGGCGGCATGGTGCTGGTGACGAGCGGCGGGTTCCGCGGCGCCTATCTCGGATCACGCTACGGCATTTCCATGGAGGCGATCGCCGGCGAAGGCACGGCGATGGAGCGCGACTACGACTTCTCGTCCGCGCGCCACGGCGCAGACCTCGAAGCCGCCGAGACGATCGGACGTTCCGCCGGCGAACGCGCCGTCAAGCGGCTCAATCCGCGCAAGGTGTCGACGCGGCGGGTGCCGGTGGTGTACGACCAGCGGGTCGCGGCGTCGCTCGTCGGGCATCTCTCCTCGGCGATCAATGGCAGCGCCATCGCGCGCAAGACGAGCTTCCTGCAGAACAGCATGGGCGAGCGCATCTTCGGCGACGGCATCACCATCATCGACGATCCGCTGCGGCCGCGCGGCCTGCGCTCGCAGCCGTTCGACGCCGAGGGCGTGGCGGCGTCGCGGCGCGCGCTGGTCGAGAACGGCGTGCTGAAGACCTGGATCCTCGACTGCGCCACCGCCCGCGAGCTCGGCCTCTCGACCACCGGACACGCCCAACGCGGGGTGTCGTCGGCGCCGTCGCCCGGCGCCACCAACCTGCATCTCGCGCCGGGCACGGCGACGCCGCAAGCCCTGATCGGCGACATCGAGGACGGCCTCTATGTGACCGACCTGATCGGCATGGGCGCCAACACCGTCACCGGCGACTACAGCCGGGGGGCCGCCGGGTTCTGGATCGAGCACGGCGAGCTCACCTTTCCCGTCAGCGAAGTCACCATCGCCGGCCATCTGCGCGACATCTTCCGCACCCTCGTGCCTGCCGACGACCTGACGTTCCGCACCGGCATCAATTCGCCGACGGTCCGGGTCGAGGACATGACCGTTGCCGGCGTCTGACGCGCAGCGCCTCGCCGCGCTGGCGCAGCCCCTCTCCGACGCCGTTCGCAGCGCCGGCGTGCTGGCGCTGGAGGCTTCGCGCAAGCCGGTGAAGACGTGGCTCAAGGCCCACGATTCGCCGGTGTCCGAGGTCGATATCGCCGTCGACGTCCTGCTGCGGGAGCGACTGACCTCGATCCTGCCCGACGCCGCATGGCTGTCGGAGGAAACCGAGGACGACCCGGTGCGGCTCGCAGCCCGCAGGGTGTGGATCGTCGATCCCATCGACGGCACCCGCGCCTTTCTGGCCGGTCGTCCGGACTGGACGGTGTCGGTCGCCCTCGTGGAGCAGGGCCGTCCCATCCTGGCGGCGCTCTACGCGCCGGCGAGCGAGGAGTTCTACCTGGCGGCCGCCGGGACGGGGGTCACCTGCAACGGCATCGCGATCCGGGCGAGTTCCGGGGAAACCCTCGCCGGGGCGCGGATTTCGGGGCCGAAACGGCTCCTCGACGAGGTCTCGGCGGCGATCCCGGAGGTGGTGATCGGGGTGCGCGTGCATTCGCTGGCGCTGCGCATGGCCCGGGTCGCCGACGCCACGCTCGACGTCGCCTTTGCGGGCGGAAACAGCCACGACTGGGACCTTGCCGCCGCCGATCTTTTGGTGCACGAAGCCGGCGGCGCTCTCACCACCTTCGAAGGAGCCACCCTCTCCTACAACGAAGCCATCCCGACCCATGGCATGCTCGTTGCAGCGGGCCGGTCGCGCCACCGGACCGTGAGCACGTTGCTGCGGCGGGACGCTCCGCGCTCATGACCGGCCTCCCGCCGGCTTTCAGGGACACATCGATGACCGGCGACGACACCAAGCCCAAGCAATTGCTCCATCTCGTTTTCGGCGGGGAGCTCGACCGCCTGGAAGGCACCGAATTCAAGGACCTCGACGCGCTCGACATCGTCGGAATCTACCCCAATTATGCCGCCGCCCATGCGGCATGGCGGGGCAAGGCCCAGTTGACCGTGGACAATGCGCAGATGCGCTACTTCATCGTTCATCTGCATCGGTTGCTCGAGCCCGACAAGGCGCCGACCGGCACCAAGGCCTGACTGCAAAAGTTGCGGACTTTCCCAGCCCGGTCGTGCTCAAATCCGGTCACGGCATAGCCCGCGAAGGGCGACTCCGGGGCGTGTCGAGAATCCGGAGCTTGTCGAGAACCAAAAAGGTCTGAGCGCCGTTCGCGAGAACGTGTGCGCTCAATGGGGAGCGGCCGTTTCAAATGTTTTCTTCCAGGCGTCTTGCCCAATCGCCCGTTGTCCAGAAGGCGATCGGGATCGTGGCCGCCGAGTACTTGCGGCTGGTATGGTGGACCAACCGGCTGGTCCTGGAACCGGCCGACTTCTACGCGCGCGTCGAGCCGGACATGCCGATCATCGTCGGCTTCTGGCACGGTCAGCACTTCATGACCCCGTTCTTCAGCCGCGGCCACAAGGTCAAGGTGCTGATTTCGCGCCATCGCGACGGCGAGATCAACGCCGCGGCCGCGCGCCGCCTGGGCGTGCATCCGATCCGCGGATCCGGCGACCACGGCCGCCGGTTCGACCTCAAGGGCGGGGTCGGGGCGTTCAAAACCATGCTGTCCGCGCTGCAGGACGGCTACAACGTGGCGTTGACCGCCGACGTCCCCAAGGTCTCGCAGGTCGCCGGCCCGGGCATCGTCATGCTGGCGAAGCTCTCCGGGCGGCCGATCTATCCGACTGCGGTCGTCACCAGCCGGCGGGTCACGTTGCGGAACTGGGACCGCTCCGCAGTCAACCTCCCGTTCGGAACCATCGCCATCGTGGTCGGCGACCCGCTGAGGGTGCCCGGCGACGCCGATGAGGCTATGCTCGAGGCGTGCCGCGTCGCCGTCGAGCAGGCGATCAAGCAGGTCACCGCGCGCGCCTACGCGATCGTCGACCGCAAGGACCTTCATGCCGGCAAAGGTTGATTCGCTGCCGCTGACGCTCGCCGCCTACCGGGCGCTGTCCGGACTGGCGGCACCGCTTGTGCCGCGGCTGCTCGCGTACCGGCTCCGGCGCGGCAAGGAGGACGCCACCCGGATCGGCGAGCGGCGCGGCGAGCCGAGCGCACCGCGGCTGCCGGGGCCGCTGGTCTGGATCCACGGCGCCAGCGTGGGCGAATTCATGGCGGTGCTCCCCCTGATCGAGCGCATCCGTGCCCGCGGCTTCAATGTGCTCGCCACCACGGGAACCGTGACCTCCGCGGCGCTCGCCGCAAAACGGCTGCCGACCGGGGCGGTGCACCAGTTCATTCCCGTCGACGTCCCGCCGTTCGTCGACCGTTTCCTCGACTACTGGCGGCCCGACCTCGCTTTGTTCGTCGAATCCGACCTGTGGCCCAATCTCATCGTGTCCGCCGCCGACCGCCAGATTCCGATGATCCTCGTCAACGGCCGGATGTCGGAGCGATCGTTCCGCCGCTGGCGGTATTTCCCCAAGACGATCGCGGCGCTGCTCGGCCGTTTCGATCTCTGCCTGGTGCGCTCGGCCGACGATGCCGCGCGGTTCGATACCCTGGGGGCGCCCCGGATCGCCACCACCGGCAACCTCAAGCTCGACGTGCCGCCGCTGCCGGTCGATCCGGCGAAGATGGCGATCCTGGCGAGTGCGGCGCGCGACCGGATAGTGGTGGTTGCGGCTTCCACGCATCCCGGCGAGGAGAGTGAGATCATCGAGGCGCATACCCGCCTCACCATCACGTACCCCTCGCTGCTCACGATCATTGCGCCGCGCCACCCCCATCGCGGGCCGGCGATCGCCGACATCGCCACGACGGCGCGGCTGCGGAGCGCGCTGCGCTCGCGCGGCGAACTGCCCGGCGGCGGCGTCGACATCTACCTGTTCGATACGCTCGGCGAGCTCGGCCTCGCCTATCAGCTTGCCCCGATCGTGTTCATGGGCGGCTCGCTGATCCGCCACGGCGGCCAGAACCCGATCGAAGCGGTGCGGTTCGGCGCCGCCATCCTGCACGGGCCCCACGTCACCAACTTCAGCGAGATCTATGACGAGCTCGACCGCTGCGGCGGCGCCGACTTCGTCACCGATGCCGGGACGCTGACGGTGCGCATCGCCGGCTGGATCAAGGACGCCACCGCCCGCCAGCGCGCCGCCACCGCGGCGAAGCAGTGCGTCGACCGCCTGGGCGGCGGCCTGGAACGAACCATCGGGGCGCTGGAGCCGTATTTCATGCAGCTGCGGATCGGGGACCGCGCGGGGGATGCGTGATCCCGGCTTCTGGTGGCGGAGCGACAGCGCCGCGGCGCGGCTGCTCGCCCCGGCCGCCGCTGCCTACGGCGCCGTCGCGGGGCGGCGCATGGGGAAGCCGGGGTTCCGGGCGGGCGTCCCCGTCCTCTGCATCGGCAACTTCACCGTCGGCGGCAGCGGAAAGACGCCGACCGCCATCGCGGTGGCTCAGCTCCTCGTCCGGGCCGGACGCCGGCCGTTCTTCCTCACCCGCGGCTATGGCGGCCGGCTGCCGGGGCCGGTGCGCGTCGATGCGCAGCCCGCCGATGCCGTCGGCGACGAGCCGCTGCTGCTCGCCCGCATCGCCGCGACCATCGTCGCGCGCGACCGTCCCGCCGGCGCCCGGGCAGCCAGCGCCGCGGGCGCCGACGTCGTCGTGATGGACGACGGCTGGCAGAACCCCGCGCTTCACAAGGACTTCGTGCTCGGGGTGCTCGACGGCCGCCGCGGCATCGGCAATGGCCGGGTGTTTCCCGCCGGGCCGTTGCGGGCACCGCTCGAATCCCAGCTCGGCCACGCCGACGCCCTGCTGGTGATCGGCCGCCCCGAGGCCGGCGCCGCGCCGGCGATCGCGGCCGCCGACCGCCGTGCCATTCCCCGTTTCGCGGGCGGGTTCGTCGCCGATCCCGCCGTCGTGGCGCGGCTCGCCGGCACGCCGACGCTCGCCTTCGCCGGCATCGCCGACCCCGGTAAGTTCTTCGCGACGCTCGAGGCGGAGGGCATCACAGTCGCGGCGCGCCGGGCGTTTCCCGACCACCACCGCTTCACGCCGGGCGACATCGCGGGCCTGCTGCACCAGGCCGATCGCGACCGGCTCACCCTCGTCACCACCGAAAAGGACCTGGTGCGGCTCGCCGGGGATCCCGAGGCCCGCGAGCTCGTCGCGCGCGCCACGGCCTTGCCGGTGACGCTCGACATCGGGGACTCGGCCGGGTTCGAACGGATGGTGCGCGAGGCCGCGACGGGGAGCGCGCGGACCGGGCAAGCCGCCCCTCGCAGGCTCCCGAACGGGTCGGATCGACTAAAATGACTATGGCGTCGGCGTGCCAATGCCGGCACGTACCGGATGAAGCCGCCGCAGCACCGCCTCGGGGCCGGCATAAGCCTCCTGCCGCTCGACGCTCCAATACTTGAGCTCCTCGAGCGGGATCATGGTACCGGTGACGGCGCACCGCACGAAAGCGCCAGGCCTGATCACCCGAAAGTCTCCGTCCAGGTACTTCACCTCCGCTTCGCCCGCCGACGGTGAATGTGGATCGAAGCGATTGAGCACGAAGACCTCCCGGTTGATCGACGCTTCGCCCGCGGCGGCGAAGCGCTGCAAAGATAGTGGCTTCGCCGCTTCGGTCAAATTACGATTTGCCGCGGATGATTGCCGCGAAGCGATGCCCCGTGGCAGACCCGTCCGGCGCAACCGGCTAATCCTGCGGGTCGATCCGGCGGAACCGCTGGATGCGTTCGCCGGTCGCCACCTCGGCAGTATAGATGTTGCCCTGGTGATCGACGGCGATGTTGTGGACCGCGGTGAACTCGCCGGCCTGACGGCCGACCCGGCCGAACCGGCCGAGCACATCCTTGGTGGCGCGGTCGACGATGCGCACCTCGCCGTTCATCCCGTCGATCATGTAGATGTACTTCTGCGCCTTGTCCGGAGAAAACTGGAGCTCGTAGACCGAGCCGGTGCCGCGGGTGTTCTTCTCGTAGAAATATTCGGCGACGAACGTGCCGTCCTTGTGGAACACCTGCACGCGGTCATTGGTGCGATCGCAGACATAGACGAGGCCATCCTTGTCGATGCGCACGCAGTGCACCGGGTTGCCGAACTGGGCCGACGCCGGCTTCGCGGGATCATAGGGCGGCAGCTTCTCGTCGCTCGGCCGCTTGCCGTAGGCACCCCAGTGCCGCTTGTAGGCGCCGGTCTCGGAATCGAACACCACGACACGGTGATTGGCATAGCCGTCGGCCGCATAGACCTCCTTGGCGGCGACATCGACGGCGATGTCCGCGGGCGATCCCAGCCGCTCGGTGGAATTGCTGTCGTGGCCGGTGCCGGACTTGCCGATCTGCAGCACGAACTTGCCGTCCATGGTGAACTTGAGGAGCTGGCCGTCCTTGTCGCCGTTGCCGGCGAGCCAGACGAAATCATCGTCGTCGATATAGACGCCGTGCTCGCTCTCCGGCCACTGGTAGCCCTGGCCGGGGCCGCCCCACGACTTGATAAGATTGCCGGACACATCGAAGACGAGGACCGGCGGCGCCGCCACGCAGCACTTGCCGAGCGGCGGGTTCTGCTCGGCGGCGCGCTCGCGCGCGGTGAGCGACCCTGGGCGCTGGACCACCCAGATGTGGTCGAACCGGTCGACGGTGATGCCCGAAACCTGGCCGAGCAGCCAGTTGTTGGGCAGCGGCTTCGGCCACGACGCATCGACCTGGAACCGGGGCAGGCTGGTCTCCTGCGCCCCGGCCGACAACGGCGCGACGAGGCACGCCGCCACCACGATCAGTTGTCCAAAACGGTTCATTACCATCCTCCATATCCGCATCCCGGCAAGGCGCGGCTCCAACCTCACGCGCCGTCGACACCTTGCCCCGGCTCCCGGGATGATGGGCCGAGCCGCACTGCATCCGGTCGAAAGGCGGTTGCCCCAAAGGGCACGGATCAGCTTGTTCATGCGCCGTTCATACGCGAGCGTTCGTGTTATAGGCCATTTTGAGACTCAAGGTTGCCTCGATGCGTGGCCATGCCACCCCCAGTGTCACCGTTGCCGGCGCGTTGCTCGCGCTGCTGCTCGTCGTCCAGGCGGCTGCGGCGGCCGGCCCGGAGCCGATCGAATTCCGCGAGGGCGACCTCACCGTCAAAGGGATGCTGTTCCGCCCGGACGGCAAGGGACCGTTCCCTGCCGTCGTGGCCATGCACAATTGCGCCGGCCTGGTGAATCCGTCCGGGGCGATCGGCACCCGCTACCGCGACTGGGCCCAGCACCTCGTCAGGGCGGGATTCGTCGTCCTGTTCCCCGACAGCTACGGCTCGCGCGGACTCGGCAATCAATGCGCCAACCGCATTCAAACGATCCACGTCGACCGCGAGCGGGTTGCCGACGCGACCGCGGCGCGGCGCTGGCTCCAGCAGCAGCCCGAGGTGCGAGCCGACCGCATCTCGCTGCTCGGGTGGTCGAACGGCGCCACCAGCGTGCTGTGGACGGTGCGGCCGCACCTCAAGCGCGAGGACCGCACCGATTTTCGGTCCGCGGTGGCGTTCTATCCGGCCTGCCGGCGGCTCGACACCACCGCTTGGAGCGCCCGCGTGCCGACGCTGATCCTGATCGGCGCGCTCGACGACTGGTCCTCGGCGCCGGACTGCGAGCGGATGGTCGCCGGCGCCAAGGGCCGCAGCGCGCGGGCCTCCATCGTGGTCTATCCCGGAGCGCTGCACGACTTCGATCATCCGTCGCGGCCGCCGCAGGTCAGGGCGGGCTATGCGCTCTCCGCCGACGGCTCCGGCCGCATCCATTCCGGCACCAATGCGGGCGCCCGCGCCGACGCCCAGCAGCGCGTCGCGCAGTGGCTCGCGCGCTGAGCCGCCGCCGTCTCGAGGGTGAATAGGGTCGGGGCCAGCCGTCCACCAATCGTGTCGCGCCCCACGCGGCTCCCCAACCGATTTGCCAACCGATTTGCCAACCGCCTTGCCAAGACAAAAACTCCGACGCCGAAAATCAGAACAGCGACCCCTGGCCGGGAGTGTCGCCGCCGCGACGCAGCTTCGGCCGCGCCGGCTCGCAGGCGCCGGTCGCGGTAAGCGGCCGTGGCCTGGAGGGCGCCGGGCTCGGCGCGCCGCGGTCTGCCGGCGGGCGTTCCGCGCCGATCCGCGCCGTGGACGGATCGGCTCCGGTGCGGTCCCCGTCGGCGGTCGCGCCGACATGGCCGTCGGCGAACTCGATGTCGAGGCGCATCCCCGCGCCCACCGCGGCGGCGGTGCGCAGCGGCGCTCCGCCGTCGGCCCTAACCAGCGCAAAGCCGCGCGCCAGCACGCCATGATAGGACAAGGCGGCGAGGAGCTGGCCGGCACGCTCCAGCCGGGCTTGCCGCCGGTCGATCAGGATCGCCGTCGCTCGCGCAGCCCTCACCGCCAGGGCGTCGATCCGTTCACGTCCGCGGGCGATGCGCACCCCTTGCGCCTCCGCATTGGCGCGCAGCGCCGCGGAGAGCCGGGCCGCCACGGCATCGAAACGGTCGCGGCGGCGCTCGGCATGCACCCGCATGCATTGGCCGACGCGGCCGGCGAGGCCCGCGACCCGCTCGCGGTTGCGCAGGATCGGCGTGCGCAGCGTGTGCGGATTGAGCCGCGCGGCGACGCGGGAAAAGGCGGCATGGTGAGCCTGGGCGTTGGCGATCAGCGCACGGGGCAGGCGGTCGCCGGCGACGTCGAGGCGTTGCCGCGGCAGCGCCAGCAGCATCTCGGCCGTGGGCAGCGCGCGGACCGCGGCGCGCAACTCGGTGCGCCGGTGATCGTGCGCCCGCGCCCAGCACGACAGCGACCGGCGGGCCAGGCCGTCGATGCGCGAGACGAGTTCGATGCGCACCGGCACCGCCATCTCCGCCGCGGCGGTCGGGGTCGGAGCACGGCGGTCGGCGACGAAGTCGATCAGCGTGAAATCGGTCTCGTGCCCGACCGCGGAGATCAGCGGGATCAGGCTGTCGGCGGCGGCACGAACGACGATCTCCTCGTTGAAGGCCCACAGATCCTCGATCGACCCGCCGCCGCGCGCCGCGATGATGAGGTCCGGCCGCGGCAGCGCGCCGCCATTGCCGAGGCCGTTGAAGCCGCGGATCGCGGCGGCGATCTCCTCCGCCGCGCCGTCGCCCTGCACCCGCACCGGCCACACCAGCACATGGCGGGGAAAGCGGTCGGCGAGCCGGTGCAGGATGTCGCGGATGACGGCGCCGGTCGGCGACGTCACCACGCCGATGACGGCGGGAAGGAACGGCAGGAGCTGCTTGCGGGCCTCGTCGAACAGGCCTTCGGCGGCGAATTTCTGCTTGCGCTGCTCGAGCAGCGCCATCAGCGCACCGAGCCCCGCCGGCTCCAGCGTCTCGATCACGATCTGGTAGGACGACCGCCCGGGATAGGTGGTGAGGCGTCCGGTGGCGACGACCTCCAGCCCCTCCTCCGGCTTGATCCGCATGCGCGCGAACTGGCGGCTCCACACCACGGCGTCGATCTTGGCGCCTTCGTCCTTCAAGGCGAAATAGGCGTGACCGGACGAGTGCGGGCCGCGATAGCCGGTGATCTCGCCGCGCACCCGCACATGGCCGTAGGCGTCCTCGACGGTGCGCTTGAGCGCCGCCGACAGCTCGGTCACCGTCCATTCCGGTATATTGATGCGCGGTTCGTTCATCGGCTCTCGCGGGTCCGCCGGGTATGCCGGCCCGCCGATGCGCGCCGCGCCCGGGAATGCGTCGCGGCGGACGTCGGCCTTGCCGTCCCGGTCGGGCAGTCCGGTTCGGCGGCGGTGGGGTGCGGTCGATTCGGCACATCCTGCTGTAGCGACCGGCGACAACGCGGTCCAGCGGCCGGCCGCACTGTCCACACGCGGCGGAGAACCGTATTGTGGCAGGACGGTAACATGCTACACCACGCCGCTTTTTCTCTCGGGCGCGCGACAGGCATCCATGAACATTCTCCTCATCGGCAGCGGCGGACGCGAGCATGCGCTCGCCTGGAAGATCGTGGCGAGCCCCTTGGTGGAACGCGTCTATTGCGCCCCCGGCAATGCCGGAATTGCCCGCGAGGCCGAGTGCGTGGCGCTCGATACCGCCGATCATGCCGCGGTCATCGGCTTCTGTCGGACCAAGGCCATCGACCTCGTGGTGGTCGGTCCGGAAGGGCCGCTGGTCGAAGGCCTCGTCGATGACCTCGAAGCGGCGGGCATCAAGGCGTTCGGACCGACCAGGGCGGCGGCGCGGCTCGAAGGCTCGAAGGGCTTCACCAAGGCGCTGTGCCGGGCGAACGGCATCCCGACCGCCGCCTATGAGCGCTTCGAGGCCGCAGCTCCGGCGAAGGATTACCTGCGGCGGATGGCCGCGCCGATCGTCGTCAAGGCCGACGGCCTCGCCGCCGGCAAGGGCGTCGTGGTGGCGGCGACCATCGCCGAGGCCGAAGCCGCGGTCGATATGATGTTCGGCGGCGCGCTCGGCCGCGCCGGCGCGGCCGTCGTCATCGAGGAGTTCCTCGCCGGCGAGGAGGCGTCGTTCTTCGTGCTGAGCGACGGCGAGACCGCCGTGCCGCTCGCCACCGCCCAGGATCACAAGCGCGCCTTCGACGGCGACCTCGGCCCCAACACCGGCGGCATGGGCGCGGTGTCGCCGGCGCCGGTGATGACTGCGGAGCTCGAGCGCCGCGCGCTCGACGAGATCGTGCAGCCGACGCTCGCCGCCATGAAGGCCATGGGCGCACCCTACACGGGCGTCCTCTATGCCGGACTGATGATCACCGCCGACGGACCCAAGCTCATCGAATACAATGTGAGGTTCGGCGATCCCGAATGCCAGGTCCTGATGCTGCGCCTGATGTCGGACCTCGTGCCGGCGCTGCTCGCGGCGTGCGACGGCGTGCTCAAGGACTTCGCGCTGCGCTGGTATCCCGACCCGGCGCTCACCGTCGTGATGGCGGCGAAGGGCTATCCCGGCGACTACGCCAAGGGCTCGGTGATCGGCGGCCTCGACGAGGCGGAGAAGATCGAGGGCGTCGAGATCTTCCATGCCGGCACCCGCAAGCAGGACGGCCGCATCCTCGCCAATGGCGGCCGCGTGCTCGACATCACGGCCTCGGGAAACACCTTGGCCGCGGCGCGCGCGCGGGCCTATACCGCGGTCGACAAGATCGTATGGCCGGAAGGCTTCTGCCGCCGCGACATCGGCGCCCGCGCCGTGGAGACGGAAAAACCGGCCGGGTGAGTTCGCACGCCGCACCCCAGCTTCGTCAACCCCCGGGTGGGCGCAGCGCCCACCCTGCCGAGCTGCGCCAACTCCGCAGTTGACCACGCCTGCCCATCTGCCCTGAATGCCGCCGGCACCCATGTTCGACACACGCATCATCGGCAGCACAACCCACCCATGACCCGCATCGATCGCCAATCGGCCTTTTCCGGCACCAAGGAGGTGGCTGCGGCGTTGCGCGTCGACGCCGACCGCCTCGCCGCCTATCTCGCCGCCGAGGTGCCGGGCTTCCGCGGCCCGCTGACGGTCCGCCAGTTCAAGGGCGGCCAGTCGAACCCGACGTATTTTCTGGAGACTCCCGAGCGCTGCTTCGTGCTGCGCCGCAAGCCGCCCGGCAAGCTGCTGCCGTCGGCCCATGCCGTCGACCGCGAATTCCGCGTCATCTCGGCGCTACACCGGCAGGGTTTTCCGGTGCCAGAACCGGTGGTCTATTGCGAAGACCCCGCGATCGCCGGCACCGCGTTCTTCGTGATGGGCTTCGTCGAGGGCCGCATCTTCTGGGAGCCCGACCTGCCGGCGCTCCGCCCCGCCGAACGCACGGCCATCTACGATGCCGCCAATGCGGCCATCGCGCGCCTGCACGGCTTCGATCCGGCGGCGATCGGGCTCGCCGATTATGGGCGCGGCGAGAACTACGTGGCGCGCCAGGTCGAGCGGTGGTCCAGGCAGTACCGCGCCTCGCAGACCGACGACGTCGCGGAAATGGAGCGGCTGATCGAATGGCTGCCGCGCCACATCCCACCGGCCGCGCCGGTGCGGCTGGTGCACGGCGATTTCCGGCTCGACAACGCCATCATCGCCGCCGACGCCGCAGTCGTCCGCGCGGTGCTCGACTGGGAGCTCTCGACGCTCGGCGATCCCTTGGCGGACTTCACCTACCACCTGATGAAGTGGCACATGCCGGAGAGCGACACCGGCGCCGGCACCGGCTCTCTCGTCGGGCTCGACCTCGCGGCGCTCGGCATCCCGGCGATGTCCGACTATGTCGATGCCTATGTGGCGCGCACCGGGCTCGACCCGCGACCGCATCTCGCCACCTATCTCGCATACAACTTCTTCCGCATCGCCGCGATCTATCAGGGGATCGTCGGGCGGGTGCGCGACGGCACCGCGACCAGCGAATTCGCTCCGGCCAAGGCGCAGATGGTGCGGCCGCTGGCGGCGACCGCATGGGCGTTCGCCTGCGAGGCCGGATGAAGACGTTCGCCCTCGCACTCGGCGCCGGCGGCGCCCGCGGTCTGGCCCATATCGCCGTGTTCGAGGCGCTCGACGAGCTCGGCCTCAAGCCGGTAGCGATCGCCGGCTCCTCGATCGGCGCGCTCGCCGGCGCCGCCTACGCGGCCGGCATGACCGGCCGGGCGCTGCGCCATCACGTGCTCGACTTCGCCCACAATCCGACCGAGGTCTGGCGGCGCCTGATGACGGCGCGCGCCGGCAAGATCGGCGACCTGTTCGGCGGCAACTTCTCCGCCATGCGGCTCGATCCGGAAAAGGTGTGCGACCAGTTCCTGCCCGACGCCATCCCGGACGATTTCGCCGCCCTGGGCATCCCGCTGAGCGTCATCACCTCCGACCTCTATGGACGCCACGAGCTCGTCACCACCGCGGGGCCGTTGCGCAAGGCGCTCGCCGCGTCGATCGCGCTTCCCACCATCATGAAACCGGTGGTGATCGGCGACCGCGTCGTGATCGATGGCGGCGCCACCAACCCGCTGCCGTTCGACCTCTTGCGCGGATGCGCCGACGTCGTCGTCGCGGTGGAGATTTCCGGGCCGCCCGACCGCAGCCGCACCAGCGTCCCCAATACCATCGAGGCGATGACCGCGACGGTGATGCTGATGACGAGTTCGATCATCGCCGAAAAGCTCAAGCACGAGGCGCCCGACATGCTGCTGCAGCCCCATGTCGGCGCGTTCGGGACGCTCGACTTCTTCCACGCCAGCGCGATCCTGCGCGTCGCCGAGCCGATCAAGGCCGAAGTGCGGGCAAAGTTATTGCCGCTGCTGGGAACGTAGCGCGGTCAGTTGGTCGGTTCTCAATAGCGCGCAACTCTCGATTTGCAGCATGAAATAACTGACGATAGAGCAGCTTGGAGATGCCTTGAGGGGAGGAGGCCGTGCCCGATCTGAAATTCTTCATGGAGGCCCGGGGATATCTATCACCGCTCGATGAAGAGATGTTCTTCGAATGGATGGATCGTCTCGGATGTGAAGGCGAATACGTCGAGGAAGGCCGCAAGCTGGCAATTCGGCTGTCAGAGGTGCTGAACCAGGATCATCTCTGGATGCTCATTTCATTCTTTCACCGCTACAACATCGATCTTCGACAATTGACACGCTTTGAGACCCCGGAAAACTCGGAGTGGCTCCGCAATCCGAACCATTATTGGTACGCAGGCATGTTCGAAAAGGAGCGGTGATTGCGCGCGCTCTAGCGATGTAGAGTGGGTAAAGCGAAGCGTGCCCACAAGGCCGAGGTGAAGGCGAAGCTGCTGCCGCTGCTGGGGACGTAGCGCGGTTAGCTGCCAGGTTTTCGATAGGTGCGCGTCATGGCCGGGCTTGTCCCGGCCACCTCGCTTAGGGAGGCACAGCGGTGCCACATGATCGGGGTCGCCGGGACAAGCCCGGCGATGACGCCGGTGGGTGGCTCAGGCGGATATGTTCACGCCCTCACCGCCGTTGCGCGAAGAAATCCCGCAGCAGCACCCCGGCTTCCTGCTCGCCGATGCCGCCATAGACGTCGGGGCGATGATGGCAGGTGGCGCTCGCAAAAAAACGCACGCCGCTGTCGACCGCGCCGCCCTTGGGATCGGCGGCGCCGTAATAGAGCCGGCGGATGCGGGCGAAGGACAGCGCACCGGCGCACATGGTGCAGGGCTCGAGCGTCACGTAGAGGTCGCAATCGACCAGGCGTTCCGAGCCGATCGCCTTGGCGGCGTCCCGGATCGCCAGCATCTCCGCATGGGCGGTGGGATCGCGGTCGGCGAGCGTGCGGTTGCGGGCGCGGGCGATGACCGCGCCATCCCGCACGATCACGCAGCCGACCGGCACCTCGCCTGCTGCCGCGGCGTCGCGCGCCTGCCCGAGCGCCATATCCATGAATGAACCGGCCACAGGGGAACCCGCCATGAATGATTCCGCCAACGCTCGTTCTCGCGGTGAGACTCTGCTATCCCGGGACTGCTTAGCGAGCAGATGCGCGCCAAGGCAAGACGCGAGGACCCGTTGACCCCCACCGACCGCCGCAGCGGCCCCCCGAAGAAACGCCCCGGCGCGCCCGCCGGCACCGACGCGCACCATCATGGCGAGCGCATCGCCAAGGTGATGGCGCGCGCCGGGGTATGCTCGCGCCGCGATGCCGAGGACTGGATCGCCGCCGGCCGCGTCGCCGTCAACGGCAAGCCGATCGCCTCGCCGGCGATGAACGTCGGCAGCCGCGACCGCATCACCATCGACGGCAAGCCGATGCCGCGCCGCGAGCGCACCCGGCTGTTCCTCTACAACAAGCCCGTCGGCCTCGTGACCACCAATGCCGATCCGCAGGGGCGGCCGACCGTGTTCGAGGCGCTCCCCAAGAGCCTGCCGCGACTGATGAGCGTCGGTCGGCTCGACATCGGCACCGAGGGGCTCCTGCTGCTCACCAACGACGGCGGGCTTGCCCGGGTGCTGGAGCTGCCGGACACCCAATGGCTGCGCCGCTACCGCGTGCGCGCCCATGGCCGGATCAGCCAGCCCGAGCTCGACCGCCTGCGCGACGGCGTCTCCATCGACGGCGTGAATTACGGGCCGATCGAGGCGAAGCTCGAGCGCGAGCAGGGCGCCAATGTGTGGCTCGGCTTTGCGATCCGCGAAGGCAAGAACCGGGAGGTCCGCAACGTGCTCGGCCACATCGGCCTGCAGGTCAACCGGCTGATCCGGGTGGCGTTCGGGCCGTTCGAGCTCGGCGATCTGCGCGACGGCGCGGTCGTGGAGGTCGAGACCGCGGTGCTGCGCAAGGAGCTCGGCGACGCCCTCATCGCCAAGGCCGAGTGCGATTTTTCGAGTCCGGTGGTCGAGCGCGAGGTCAAGCCGGTGTCGCGGCAGGAGCGCCGCGAGGAAAGGCACGAACTCCGCGGCCGCTTGAAGGAACGCGGGGATAAGCGGCCCGCCCGGGGCGACGCGCCGCGCGGCGAACGCGGGAGCCCCCGGGGCGACCGGCCCGGCACACCGCGTGGCGACCGGCCCGCACCGCGTGGCGAACGTGGTTTTGCCGCGCGCGGAGAGCGCGCAGAACGCCGGGAGCGCGGGGACGCGGCCGGCGACAAGCCGCGGCGCCACTTCCGCCCCGGTGACGAGCGGCCGGAAAAGCCGCCCGGGCGGCCGCGCCGCGGCCATGCCTGGCGCAAGGACGACGCGCCGCTGCGGCGGACCTATCGCGGCTCGCGGCGCGAGGACCTCAAGATCCCCGACGAGGCGCGGCCGGACAAGCGCGCCGGCCTCGTCAAGGATCGCAAGGGCCGCCGCGTCCTGGTAGAGCGGTTCGGCACCAAGAAGCCCAAGCCGGAAGCGCCGCCCGCGGACAAGCGCGGGTCGTCCCGCCACCGTCCGTCGCGGCCGCCGCCGCGCGACCGCTCCTCGGGGCCCCGGCCGTCGCGGCCGCGGCCGCGGCCCGACCGGGACGACTGATGCGCATCGTCGGCGGCCGGCTCGGCGGGCGCACGCTCGCCGGGCCGAAATCCCAGGCGGTGCGGCCCACCAGCGACCGGCTGCGCGAATCGCTCTTCAACATCCTCGCCCATGGCCTCGGCGACCCGGTCTCCGAGGCGCGCGTGCTCGACCTGTTCGCCGGCACCGGCGCGCTCGGCCTCGAGGCGATGTCGCGCGGCGCCAAGTTCGCGCTGTTCATCGACGACGGGACCGAGGCGCGCGCGCTGATGCGGCAGAACGTCGAGGCGCTCGGGCTCGGCGGGGTGACGCGCATCTTTCGCCGCGACGCGACGAAGCTCGGCGCCGTGCATCCCAACGCGCCGTTCTCGCTCGTCTTCGTCGATCCGCCCTACCGGCAAGGCCTCGCCGAGCGCGCGCTCGCCTCGCTATTGGCCGGCGCCTGGCTCACCACCGACGCGCTGGTCGTGGTCGAGGAGGCGACCGACGCCGCCTTCGCGCCGCCGGCGGGTTTCGCCGAAATCGACCGCCGCGCCTACGACGACACCGAGTTTACTTTCCTGACGCTGGCGGGAAACGACCGCGCCCCATGAAGCGCGTTCCGGGGCGGCGCGTCAGCACCGCAACCCGGCGTGACGAGGGCTGGTGCGGCTCAGCTCCGGTTCTGCGTCGCGACGTTCAGGAGCGCGGGGGTCCCGGAGCGGATCGCGTCGAAGCTGCGGCGCAGTGCCGGCATCAGCTGGTCGGAGGTCTCGACCTTTTCGCCGCGGCCGCCGCAGGACTCCACGACCATTTCGAACGCCGGCGCCGGGTTGAGCTCGACCAGCGGCATGACGTTGGCCTTAGCCGCATGCCCGTCCGGATAGACGTCGCGGGTGGCCTGGCGCACCGCGCCCCAGGCGTGATTGTTGGCGATGATGGTGAGGGTCGGCAGCTTTTCCGCGCGGCCGACGTAATGGTAGGCGAGCGGGTTGCCGAAATAGTAGGAGCCGTCGCCGACCGCCGCGATGACCTCGCGCTCGGGCGCCGCGAGCTTGGCGCCGAGGCCGCCGCCGAGCCCGAAGCCGAGACCGCCGGCGAGACTGGAGCCGAGATAGCTCCGCGGCACCGTCAGGTCGAGCGCGCCGACCGGGAGCCCGAGCTCGTTGACGACGATGGCGTCCTTCGCCTTGAGCTCGTTGAGGCAATGGGCGAGGTAGAGCGGGTGCACCGGGTTCTGGGTCTTGACCTGCTCGATCAGCTTGCGGCGCTTGTCGAGCATCTCCTGGCGCAGGGCCGCGATGACCTTGCGGCGCGCGGCCACCGCAGGGTTTCCGCTCTTGAGCAGAGACGCCAGCGCTTCGCGCAGCATGAGGAAGGTGGCGCAGGATTCGCCGGTGACCAGCAGATCGCCCTCGAACTCGCGGAACGGGTAGCGCGTGAACAGCGGGTCGGGGCCGAAGGAGATCACCTTGGCGTCGGCGCGCAGCGCATGGGCGCGCGGAATCCACGGCACCGCGCTGTCGAACACCCCGATCACGTCGGCTTTGCCGACAAAGGCGCCGGCGTCGAAGCCGAGGCACATGGAATGGTCGGTGGGCAGGCTGATGTCGCGCGCCTCCGACTGCACCACCGGAAGGGCGAACTCCTCGGCGAGCGCGGCGAGTGCCGCCATGGCTTCCGGCGAACGCCCGGCCGAGGCGGTGAAGAACAGCGGGAACTCGGCCTTGGCGATGAGCGCGGCGGCCTCCTCGATCGCGGCCAGCGACGGCACCGGGGCGCTGGCGCCCAGCGGCCGGACGCTTTCCCGGCGCGGCGCCACGGCGGCATCCGCCAGCACCTCGCGGGGCAGCGTCAGGTAGACCGGACCGCGCGGCTCGCTCATTGCGATGTCGAGGGCACGGTCGACCACGGAGTCGGCCGACTGCCCGGCGCGCAGCTCGAAGTCCCACTTCACGAACTCGCGCGCCAGCCCGCCCTGGTCGAACATCTCCTGACCCCAGTGGATCGAGCGGTTGCGCGAGGCCTTGTGGCCGGTCTCGGTCAACGGCGTGCGGCCGGCGCCGAGCACGATCGGCACGTTGTCGCGCGCGGCGTTCATCAGGCCGCAGATCGCGTTGGCGGTGCCGACCGTGACGTGCACCATCACCACCGCCGGCTTGCCGCTGACGCGGTAATAGCCGTGCGCCATCGCCACCGCGACGTTCTCATGGGGAACCGTGATCACGCGCGGGTATTTGCGGTTGGCGCCGGGGCTGTGCGACAGCGCCTCGATGAGCGGCGCGAAATCGGTTCCGGCATTGGCCATCACATATTCCACCCCGCGCTCGGCGAGACGGTTGAGGAAGGACTCGGCGGTGATGCGGGAAGCATTCTCGGTCACGGGGGGCCTCAAGGTTACGCGTTGGCGCAGATGACGGGCGCAGATGACGGGGATGGTTTCATCCTATCACAGACCCGTGCCGCCGCGGCTATGCAGACGCAGCGTCGGGGCGAGGGCCACGATGAGGAGGGCGCCGGCGGCGATCGGGACGAAGGCGGCGGCGGGAATGCCGGTCGCGTCCCACGCCAGGCCGCTCACGATCGGCACGATCACGGCGCAGGAATAGCTGATGGTGAACATCCCGGCTGCCACCCGCGGCACATCCTCCGGCTGGCTGAGCAGGGGCGGCAGGGCGAGGACCAGGATGAGGATCGCCGAGGCGGAAAACCCGATCAGCGCGGCGGACGCGACGATGACGGGCGCGTTGCCGAACACGATGCCGAGGGCGCCGGTGAGCGCCAGCGCGCCGAAAATCAGATAGGCGGCGGCGCTCCGCTCCAGCCGCCCGACCAGGGCGAGCAGCAGGAACGAGGCCGGCAGCTGGCCGACATTGAGCGCCGTCAGTGCCGGACTGATCAGGTCGCTGCGGCCGAGATGATTGAGAAAATCCGGCAGGAAGGCGTTGGTGGAGAAGTAAGCAGAGTTGACGCCGCCCAGCATCAGCCCGAGCCGCCACAACAGGCCGCTCTTCCAATCCGGCCACCACCGTCGCGGCACCAGCGGATCGACAGCGGCCGTCGGCGGCCGTGGCGCCAGGATGAAGAAGACTGCCGCAATCACGAGGCACGGCGCGCCCCAGGCGATGAGGGCGAGCCGCCAGCTGCCGCCGAGCAGCGGAAGCACGACGGGCAGCATCAGCGCGACGGGCAGAATCTCCCCGATCAGCAGGCCATTGGTGTAGACGGCGGTGCCGAAGCCGATGCGCTCCGGCAGCCACGCCCGCACCAGCGGCGGCATCGAAGGCTGCATGACCGCGACGCCGAAGCCGGTGACGATGGTCGCGCCGTAGAGGAGCCACACGTCGGGTGCGGCGCCGCGCAGCATCGAGCCGAGCCCGGTCACGACGAGGCCGATGATCACGGTCGTGAGCGCACCGAACCGCGAGATCAGCAGCGAACCGGGAACCGCGGCGAACGCGAACAGCACCACCGGCAGCCCGGCCAGGATCCCGACTTGGGTTTCGGACATGCGGAATTCGTCGTGGATCGCCGGAATCAGCGGCGGCACCGCGAGGATCGTCAACCGCAGCCCGTTGCCGGCGAGCCAAAGCAACGCGATGCAGCCCAGCGCCTGCCGGCCGGCATTGCCCCCTCCCCGTTCCGGCTGCGGTGCATGCATTCGAGCTCGTTCCAAACCGCGGCGTGCCGCTGCGAACAACGCGCGCGCGGGCCGCCCCCGGAGAGGATCGCGCCCGACATCGCGGGTCGCTGGTTAGCACGCCCCGGGGCCGCGAGACAGCCGTGCGGCGCACAGCACTTATGACACGGAGCGGGATCGCCCGGGTCTCGAGGTCGGGCGGCCCGCGGGTGTCCGCCATCTCGCGGGCGGCCCCCCTACTCGGCCTTCCATGGGATGAGCTTGCGCTCGATCTCCGCGAACGCCACCGAGATGATCAGGCCGAGGATGCCGATCACGATGATGCCGACGAACATATAGTCGACCTCGAGCAGCTCCCAGGAATTCCAGATCAGGTAGCCGATGCCGGTCTTGGAGGCGACGAACTCGGCCGCCACCAGCACCACGAAGGAAACCGCGAGCGCGATCCGCAACCCCGCGAAGATCAGCGGCAGCGCGCCGAAGAACACCACCCTCGTAAACATGACGTAGGTGCTGGCGCCGTAATTCTTGGCGACATCCCAGTAGATGCGGTCGATGTTGGCGGCGCCCGCATAGGTGTTGACGATCACCGGGAAGAACACCGCGGTGGCCACCAGCGCGATCTTGGAGGCGTCGCCGAAGCCGAAGGCGAGCAGCAGCAACGGCATCAGCGCGACCTTGGGGATCGGCATCAGCGCCGCCACCAGCGGGTCGAAGAAGATGCGCACCGGGCGGAACATCGCCATCAGGAGCCCGATCGCGACGGCGGGCACCGCCCCGATGACGAAGCCGGCGAGCACCCGCCACAGGGTCGCCGCCGTGTGCATGGCAAGCTCCCCGTTGAGGGTGAGCTGCCAGAACCGCACCGCGATGTCGCTCGGCGCCGGGATGAAGCGGCGGTCGCCGAAACCCAGCCGGATCAGAGATCTCCCAGACCAGCAGCAGCCCGATCGGCGAGGCGAGGTAGAGCAACCGCTCCTGCATCTTGTTGCTCATCGCTCGAGCTCCGCCCGGGCCCGATTCACCTCGCCCTCGAGGATGCGCCAGATCGCGAGCTTGAGGGCGCCGAACGCGGCCGACGCCGACAGCTCGATGAGGTCGCGCGGATGCGGGAACGGAATGTCGATGATCTCCTTGATGCGGCCGGGCTGCGCCGTCATCACCACGGTGCGGTCGCCGAGCAGCAGCGCTTCCTCGATGGAATGAGTGATGTAGACCACGGTCTTGCCGGTCTCCTCCCAGATGCGCACCAGCTCCGCCTGCAGGATCACCCGGTTCTGGGCGTCGAGCGCGGCGAACGGTTCGTCCATCAGGAGCACGGCCGGATCGGTGACGAAGGCGCGGGCGATCGCGCCGCGCTGACGCATGCCGCCCGACAGCTGATGCGGATAATGCCGCCGGAACTTGGAAAGCCCGACGAGGCGCAGCGCCGCTTCGACCCGCGGCGTCGCCTCGGCGGCCGGGACGCCGCGCGTCATCAGCCCGAAGCCGACGTTCGTCTCCACGTTCATCCAGGGAAACAGGCCGCTCTCCTGGAACACCATGGCATTCGCGACCGGCCAGCCGGCGGCGTCGATGTCGAGCGTCCCGCTGGTGGCGCGGTCGAGGCCGGCGAGGATGCGCAGCAGGGTGGACTTGCCGCAACCGCTGGGGCCGACGATGCAGACGAACTCGCCGGGCGCGATGGTGAGATCGATGCCGTCGAGCGCGACGACCCGTTGCGGCCCGGCGCCGTACTCCTTGCGCAGGTTTGCGATCCTGATCCCCGCGCCCCGCCGTTCGCTCATCGGTCCCCCGCCCTCGCGACGATCAAACGCTACAGGTGTCATCGCCCGCGAAGGCGGGCGATCCAGTAGCCACCGTGCTTCGAGATGCGAACTGCGCTTACCTCTGCCGCGGGGGTTACTGGATGCCCCGCCTTCGCGGAGCATGACAGTGTCTGGCTGAATCCATCCGTGGCCTGACACGGGAATGTTCGGGCCCGAGCAGCGGAGACCACTTTACCGGCAGCCTTCGCGCGTGGAGTCCGGATTGGCAGGTGCGTAGGGCCCGAGCTTGCGCACCGCGGCTTCCGCGTAATGACCGTCGACGAGGCGGGTGGCGGGGAATTTCGCGTGCGAGAAGCCGTTCTTGGTGAACCATTCCTGCATGTCGAGCATGCTCGCGGTGTTGATGCGGCCGTCGGGACTGCGTGCCGGCCAGTCGTACTTATAGAGCAGCTCGGGCCGGCGCTCCGAGCCGTGGCGGATCAAGGCGTCGATGATCTCCTTCTTGATCGGCGCGTCGTGATAGGCGTCGCAGTAATCGCGCACGCCGCGCAGATACGCCGTGTAGTAGCGCTGCAGCAGGTCGGGGTTGGCCTTCGCCCAATCGGTGTTGGTCATGACGACGGCGATGGTCATCGGCGTCGGCTTGACGAGCGTGTCGGGCTCGGCAAGTCCCACCGCATAGCCGCCGTCGAGGAGTTGCGAGACGAACGGCGGGATGACGAGCGCCGCGGCGATCGCCTTGTTGGAGAAGGCGAGCGCCATCTGGGTGAACGGGAAGATCTTGACGTCGACGTCGGCGACCTTGAGGCCTGCCGTTTCCAGCATCTTGCCGATTTCGTAGGTCGAGACCGAGCCGGCGCCGTTGCTCGCGACGATCCGGCCCTTGAGGCCTGCGAGGCTCTTGACCTGATCCTTGAGGTCGGGCCGCAGCATCAGGTTATGGCCGATCGGGGTCGAGACCCGGTCGGCGATGATGGTGACGGGAAGGTCCTTCTCCAGCGCATTGAAATAGCCGGCCGAGATGCCGCCGGCGACGATCTGGAGCCGGTTCTGGGCGAGGAGCGCGATGTTGTTGGCGGAGGTGTCGATGTCGTCCATCTCCACCTTGATGCCGGCGTCGCGGAAGTAGCCCTTCTCGATCGCGATCAGTTCGGCGCCGTTGGAGACCGAGCGCGCCGTGCCGATGTGCACCGTGTCCTCCGCCATCGCGGAACCCGTCAGCACGGCGCCGGTCAGAGCGGCGCTCGTCAGCAAGGCGCCGGCCAGCGCCGCGAACGAGAGCCGGGCCGCAACGATCGAACGCAGCACGACGATCGAACGAAATGGGGGCATTGGCGCATCTCTCCCGTGGCGTTGCCGGTTCGGCAATCGGCCGTTCAGCTCTGCATCCCGGCCTTGATGAGATAGCGCCCCTCGCCGTCGCGGTCGAGAGCCTCGCGCGCCCGCAGCACTTCGAGCGTGCGCACGATCTCGCGGCCGTCGCGGCTTCCCACCGCCGTCATCAGCTGCTCGAAATACTTCGGGCCGTCGGCGAGCGCGGCCTCGACGGAGGCGAATTTGCGGCCGGCAAACCGCGGCGGCTCGGGGATGCGGGTCTCGAGCCGTGTCCCGGTGCCGAACGGCCAGGTGAGGTCGAATCCCGCCTTCGCCCCCACGCGGCCGGCGGTGATCGAGGGATCGAGCGGCAGCGTGCGCATGCCGCCGATCACGATGAGATCGCGGTCGGGCTGAAACCGCGTCGCCATCGCCCAATCGATCTGCTCGTCGGAGGTGACGTCGATGTCGGGATCGACCACGAACACGTTCTTCACATTGACGAGCGCCGAAAAGCACGCGGTGATGGCGTTGCGCGCCTCGCCGGGGACCCGCTGGCGCAGCGCCACGCGGACATTGAAATTACCGCCGCTCGAGGTCGTGGCATAGACCGCGACCGGTTCGCGCACCGCGATCTCGAGGGCGCGCCAGATCACCACCTCGGTGCGCACCGCGGTCAGCACGGCGGTGTCGGTGCGGCTCATGGCGCGGCCGCCGATGGTCGCGGTCTGGAACAGGGCGTCGCGCCGCCGCGTGATCGCGGTCAGGTGGAACACCGGGTTTTTCTTCACCGCGCCGTAGTAGCCGAGAAACTCGCCATAGGGCCCTTCCGACTCGACGTGGCCGCGGGCATCGAAGTAGCCCTCGATCACCATCTCGGCGTCGGCCGGCACGCGGATGTCGTTGGTCACGCCCTTCACCACGGCGAGCGGTGCGTCGCGCAGCGATGCGACGATGCCGAGTTCGTCGACCGGCATCCGCATCATCGCCGCGACGTGATCGATCGGATGCGCGCCGACGACGAAGCTCACCGGCAACGGGCCCCCGGCAGACGCGCTCGCCTCGTAAAGCGCCCGCAGATCGCTGGGCGACACGAGGTCGACGCCGGTTTCGCGGCGGCCCCGCAGCATCAGCCGGCGGATCCCGACATTGGTCCAGCCCGTCTGCGGATCGCGGGCATAATCGATCGACGCCGAGATGTAGGGGCCGCCGTCGAGGCCGTGCTGGAGATGGACCGGCAGCGTCGTGAGGTCGGCCGTCTCGGTCTCCACCACCTCCTGAACCGGCGCCTCGGCCCGCGTCAGCTCGACGATTTCCGGCTTGGTGGCGAGGCGGCGCTGGATTTCCGCGGCGAGGCGTTCGGGCGCGACGCCGAAGGCCTGCGCCACCCGGGCGCGGCTCGACACCACATTGCCGACGAGTTCCTGGCGCTCGGGGCCGACGGCGCGAAAGTGCACCGCGCGGGGATTGCCGTCGAGGATTTCGGCGATGGCGGCGAGGTCGACCGGGGTGTCGCGCCGCTCGACCTCGCCGCCCTCGGCGAGGCTTTCCACGAAGCGCCGCAGGCGGAACCGATCGCGGTCGCCCGCCGGGGCCGAAACGGAACGCGCCACGTCGGTCTTTTCGATCACGCCCATGTCAAACGATCCTCGAGGTTTGCACTGCGCGACTTTACCGCAACCGTCAACCCGATGAAATCAACCGGGTCCGTGATCCACCCCCGCACCGCACCGCACCGCGCCGCTCGCCCACCGCACCGCCTCGCCTCGCCCGCCCACCGCACCGCCCCGCACCGCCTCGCCTCGCACCGCGTCCACCACCTCGCACCGCCTCGCACCGCCTCGCACCCCACCACAGTCATCGCCGGGCTTGTCCCGGCGACCCCGATAGCAAGGCACAACGATATCTCGAAGGCGTGTGAAGGCAGCGCCGTGCCCTATGATCGGGGTCGCCGGGACAAGCCCGGCGATGACGGCAGTGGGGATGACCGCGGTGGGATTGCGCGGCGCGCTCCCTTCGCCCCGGCGATGACGGGGGCGGCATGTGCATGCACAGCCCCAGCCCATCCTACGGCCGGTGTCGCATTGGACACGACGCCGCGGGCCGACTAAGCATCCGCGCTTCGCATGCATCGCGGGATCAATGCCGATGGCCAATATACGGATCCGATACGAGGACCTCGAGCGATTTTACGCCGATATCTTCGTCGCCAAGGGGATGAGCGCGGCCGATGCTGGAGCGGTCGCCGACGTGCTGGCCTGGGCCAATGTGCGCGGCGTCGACGGCCATGGCGGCATGCGGATTCCGAACTATCTCGAATATATCGACCGCGGCGAATACGATCCGCGGGCCCAGCCGCAGATCAAGATGCTCGGGCCGACCGCCTTCATCGTCGAGGCCGCCCGCGCCGCTGGGCCGGTGGCGACGATGAAAGCCGCCAGGCAGGCGGTCGAGACGGCGCGGCAGTACGGCGTCGCCATCGCGCTGGTGCGCGACACCACCCATACCGGCGCGATCGGGCGCTACCCGCAATGGGTCGCCGAGCAGGGTTGCGCCTGCGTGATGATGAACGGTGGGCCGCCTTTCATGGCGTATTACGGCACGCGGACGGCCAATCTCGGCACCAGCCCGATCTCCATCGCGGTGCCCGGGCCGGGCGAGTCGCCGCTGCTCCTCGACATGGCGACGAGCGTCGTCTCCAACGGCCGCCTGCGCCAGGCGGCCGCCGCCGGCGAAACCCTGCCCGAAGGCTGGGCGCTCGACGCCGCGGGCAAGATCACGACCGACGCGAAGAAGGCCGTGGTGATCCTGCCGCTCGGCGGGCCGAAGGGATCGGGCCTTTCGCTGATGTTCGAATGCCTGACCGGCATCCTGGCGGCCTCGCCGCTGCTCACCCTGTGGGCAGATCCGGCCGGGCAGAAGCCGCCGAAGCAGAGCGCCATGCTGATTGTGCTCAATGTCGAGATGTTCCGGCCGCTCGCCGACTTCCGGCGCGACGTCGGCGAGCTCGCCGCGGCGATCCGCGCGCTGCCCCGCCAGGAGGGGTTCGACGAGGTGCTGATGCCGGGGGAGCGCGGCGACCGCCGCGCCGCGATCCGCCGCGCCGAGGGCATCCCGATTCCGCCGGCGCTGTGGCAGGAGCTCAGCGACATCGCCCGGGCTCTCGGCGTCGCACCGCCGTCCCCGCTTGCCTGACCGGCGGTGCGGTTCGTTGTCATTTGCCGGGCGGTACAATATCAAGGGCCGCGAAACGCCAGATGAAAGCCGGATGACGGAAGGGACGCCATGCTCTCGGATGCTGAACGCAACAAGGCCGCCGATATCCTGATGAACGCCGAGAAGGAGCGCAAGCAGGCCGTCCAGCTCACCAAGACCTTCCCCAACATCGTCATCGAGGATTCCTACGCGATCTCGACGCTGGTCGCGAACCGCAAGATCGCAGCCGGCGCAAAGCTGATCGGCCACAAGGTCGGGCTCACCTCCAAGGCGATGCAGCGCTCCTCGCAGATCGACGAGCCCGACTACGGCCACCTGCTCGACGGTATGATGATCGCCGACGGCGCCAAGGTGCCGCATGAGAGCTTCTGCCTGCCCCGGGTCGAGGTCGAGCTCGCCTTCGTGCTCGGCAAGCCGCTCAAGGGGCCGGGCGTCGGCCTCACCGACGTGCTGCGCGCCACCGAATACGTGGTGCCGGCGCTGGAGATCGTCGACGCGCGCATCCAGGACCAGCGCAAGATCTGCGACACCGTCGCCGACAACGGCGCCGCCGCCGGCATCGTCATGGGCGGCCGGCCGGTCGGACCGCTCGAGGTCGACCTGCGCTGGGTCGGCGGCATCATGTACCGCAATTCCGAGATCGAGGAGACCGGCGTCGCTGCCGGCGTGCTCGGCCATCCCGCCCTCGGAGTGGCCTGGCTGGCGAACAAGCTCGGCGCCCACGGCGTCACGCTCGAGCCCGGTCACGTCATCCTCGCCGGCTCGTTCACCCGCGTCGTGTTCGCCAAGAAGGGCGACACGCTGCACGGCGATTTCGGCACGCTGGGCGGCATCGCGGTCCAGTTCGTCTGACGCGCCGCCTCGCGTCGGGCCGCCGACGCGAATTCCCGCCTCATCCACAGCGAACCCGGCCGCCTGCGGACGGCACAGGAGAACACCCGATGGACCTGCCCCGCAATTCCTTCAAGCACGCCATCGCCGCCGGCAAGCTGCAGATCGGGCTGTGGTGCAGCCTGTGCAGCAACATCGGCGCCGATATCGTCCGCGACAGCGGATTCGACTGGCTGCTGCTCGACACCGAGCATTCCCCCAACGAGATTTCCGATCTCGTCGGCCAGTTGCAGGCGGTCTCCGGCGGCACCGCGACACCGATCGTGCGCCCGGCCTGGAACGATACCGTCCTGATCAAGCGGTGCCTCGACATCGGGACCCAGACGCTGCTGGTGCCCTATGTGCAGAATGCCGAGGAGGCGAAACGGGCGGTCGAGGCGGTGCGCTACCCCCCGCGCGGCGTCCGCGGCGTCGCGGTCGCGAGCCGCGCCAGCCGCTACGGCCGCGTCACCGACTATCTCAAGAAGGCCGATTCCGAAATCTGCCTCCTGGTCCAGGTCGAGACCCGCAGCGCGCTCGACCAGCTCGAGGCGATCGCCACGGTGGACGGCGTCGACGGCGTGTTCATCGGCCCCTCGGACCTCTCCGCTTCGCTCGGCCACATCGGCAACCCCGCCCATCCGGAGCCGCAGAAGGCCATGCAGGACGCGGTGACGCGGCTCAAGAAGATCGGCAAGCCGGCCGGCATCCTGACCGGAAACGACGAGGAGATTCGCCGCTACATTTCCTGGGGCTACACCTTCGTCGCGGTCGGCTCCGACATCGGCCTGCTCGGCCGCGGCGCCGACACCCTGGCGGGCAAGTACAATAGCTGAGCGTGCCGGGCGGAACGATCGCCTTTCGGGACCCCGCCCCGAGGCCGACGACCCTTCTCGAAACCGAGGCGCATCGAAGGCGCGCGGTCTCGAAGGATGAGAACGTTACCACGCTGAAATCAATGAACGTGCAGAGGAAGCGACATGGGTGAATTCGGCATCGGCCAGCCGGTCCCGCGCGAAGAAGATCCGTACCTCGTGCGCGGCGCGGGGCGTTATGTCGATGACGTGCAGGTCAGCGGCGAGGCGCGCGGCTACGTGCTGCGCTCGCCATACGGTCACGCCCGCATCACCGCGATCTCGACCGAGGCGGCCAAAACCATGCCCGGCGTCCTTCTGGTGCTGACCGGCGAGGACGAGGCGGTGCGCGGCCTCGGCCTGCTGCGCCCGCAGGCGCCGCGCAAGCGCCGCGACGGCAGCCCTGCCTTCGCGTCGTCGCAGCCCTTCCTCGCGCGCGAGCGGGTGCGCTATCTCGGCGATCCCGTGGCCTTCGTCGTCGCCGAGACCTTGAACCAGGCCAAGGATGCGGCCGAGGCGATCGGGATCGACTACGAGATGCTGCCCGCGGTGGCGACCACCGAGGACGCAATCCGGCCCGGCGCCGTCGCCGTGTGGGAAGGCTGCCCCGACAATCAGGCCTTTCTCCACACCGCCGGCAATGCGGCCGCAGTGGAAAAGGCGTTCGCGGGCGCGGCTCACGTCGTCAAGCACCGCATGGTGATCAACCGGCTCACCACCAATTCCATGGAGACCCGGGGCTGCATCGCCGAATACGCCCTTCGCGACCACCGCACCACGCTGCGTTGCACGGTGCAGGGGCCCCACATGATCCGGCGCGCCCTCGCGTCCGAGGTGTTCAACGAGGCCGAAACCCAGTTCCGGGTGATCGCGGAAAATGTCGGCGGCGGCTTCGGCATGAAGGGCGCGCTCTATCCGGAATATGTCCTCGCCTGTCTCGCCGCGCGTCTGATCGGCCGTCCGGTCAAATGGATTTCCGACCGCAGCGAAGGACTGCAGTCCGACGAGCACTGCCGCGACAACGTCACCGAGGCCGAGCTCGCACTCGACGCCGACGGACGCATTCTCGCATTCGCGGTCCGCAACTACGCCAATATCGGCGCCTATTACACTTCGGACCGCAATGCCGGCCCACCGACCAACAATATCGGCGTGCTCGCCGGCACCTATGTGATCCCGGCGATGCTGTCCGAGACGACGGCGGTCCTCACCAACACCATGTTGACCGGCCCCTACCGCGGCGCCGGCCGGCCGGAGGCCGCCTATGTGATCGAGACCATGGTCGATCTCGCGGCGCGAGAGCTCAGCATCGACCCGGCGGAGCTGCGCCGGCGCAACATGATCCCGCCCGAGGCGATGCCCTACAAGACGGCGCTGATCTACACCTATGACTGCGGCAATTTCGGCAAGAACCTGGAGGACTGCCTCGTCTTGGCCGACTATGCCGGGTTCCCGGCCCGCCGCGCCGAGTCGCGCCGCCACGGCAAGCTGCGCGGGATCGGGGTGGCGAGCACGGTCGAGGCGTCCAATGCCGGGATGATCGAGCATGCCGAGATCCGCTTCGACCCGACCGGGACGGTAACGGTGTCGGTCGGCACCCACGACCACGGCCAGGGCCATGGCACCACCTTCCGCCAGATCATTTCCGACCGGCTCGGCATCGGCCCCGACCGCATCCGCTTCAACTTTGGCGACACCGACCAGATCGCGATCGGCACCGGCACCTTCGGCTCGCGCTCGACGATCGCGGCCGGCACCGCCATGATCATCGCGGCCGAGAAGATCGTTGCCAAGGGACGCCGCATCGCCGCGCACCTGATGGAGGCGGGCGAGCACGACGTCGTGTTCGAGCAGGGCAAGTTCGTGGTCGCCGGCACCGACAAGGCGGTCGATCTCGTCACCGTCGCGCGCACCGCCTTCGTGCCCGCCAAGTTGCCGAAGGACGTCGAGGCCGGAATGTTCGAGACCGGCACGTTCAGCGGCGGCGAACGGACCTATCCCAATGGCTGCCACATCTCCGAGATCGAGATCGACGAGGAGACCGGCGCGGTGCGGCTGGTGCGCTACACCGCGGTCGACGATGTCGGCCACATGATCAACCCGCTGCTGGTGGAAGGGCAGCTTCACGGCGGAATCGTCCAGGGCGTCGGCCAGGCGCTGATGGAGAACGTCGTCTATGACGGCGCCGGCCAGCTCCTGTCCGGCTCCTTCATGGATTACGCGATGCCGCGCGCGGTCGACTTCTGCCCGTTCGTGCTGGGCGAGAACGAGGTGCCGACCAAGACCAATCCGCTCGGCGTCAAGGGCGCCGGCGAATCGGGCACCGTGGGGGCGCTGTCCTCGGTGATGAATGCGGTGAACGCCGCGCTCGCCGAGGCCGGCGCGACCTATGTGCAGATGCCGGCGACCGCCGAGAAGGTCTGGCGCGCCCTGCGCGCCGCGGCGCAATGACAGCGAAGCCTCACATCCTGATCGCCGGCGGCGGCATCGGCGGTCTCGCGGCGGCCCTGGCCCTGCTCCAGCGCGGCCACGACGTCGATGTCTACGAGCAGGCTCCCGAGCTCAAGGAGGCCGGCGCCGGCGTGCAGATCAGCCCCAACGGCAATCGCGCGCTCCATGCGCTCGGTGTGTTCGACGCCCTGCGGCGGCTTTCCTGCGACACCGCCGGCAAGGAGGTCCGGTTGTGGAACACCGGCAAGACCTGGAAGCTGTTCGACCTCGGCGCCGAGGCGGTCGAGCGCTACGGCTTTCCCTATGTCACGGTCTATCGGCCCGACCTGCTGCAGGTCCTCGCCGACGCGGTCCGCGCGGTGAAGCCCGATGCCATCCATCTCGGCTGCCGCGCCACCGGCTGCAGCGAGGCCGCAGGCCGCGTCATCCTCCAATTCGAGGACGGCCGGAGCGCCGAGGGCGACGGGCTGATCGGCGCCGACGGGGTCCATTCGCGCATCCGCCATGTCCTGTTCGGCGGCGACCGGCCACGCTTCTTCGGCATGATCGCGTGGCGCGGCGTCATCCCGATCGAGCGCGTTCCGCCCCAAATCAGCCGCGACAAGGCGACCAACTGGATCGGCGTCGGCGGCCATGTCGTCCATTACCCGCTGCGCGCCGGCCGCCTGATGAATTTCGTCGGCATCATGGAGCGCAGCGACTGGCAGGTCGAATCCTGGACTACCCAGGGGACCGCCGCGGAGTGCGCCCGCGATTTCGCCGGCTGGCACGCCGACATCCACGGGATGATCGCCGCCTCGCCGACCCTGTTCAAATGGGCCCTGATGGGCCGCGACCCGCTCGCGCAATGGAGCCGGGGCCGCGTCACGCTGCTCGGCGATGCCTGCCACTCGACTCTGCCGCTGCTCGCCCAGGGGGCGGTGATGGCCCTGGAGGACGCCGTCGTCCTCGGCCGCTGCTTCGACAAATACGGCGATGTCGCCACCGCCTTCGCCCGCTACGAGCAGGCGCGCATCGCGGTCACCACCCGCAAGGTGGTGGGCGCCAACGACAACGCGGTCCGGTTCCACAACCCGGCCCTGGCAACCGAGGCCGGCGCCACCGCCTATGTCGACCGCGAGTGGAGCCGGGAGGCAATCATCCAGCGCTACGAGTGGATTTTCACCTACGACGTGGAGACGGCACCGATTTGAAGCCGGCGCGGAGCGAGGCTATTCTCGTCGGCGGCGGCGCGAGCGTGAGGCTCCACGCTCGGACTTGAGAGAGCCCGGACTTGAAAGAGCCTGGACTTGAAAGAGCCTGGACTTGAAAGAGCCTGGACTTGAAAGAGCCTGCCCGGATGATTTGATCATCACGGCAGAAAGGGACTTTCACGCATGCCGACCGTGAGCGACTGGAAGGTACCGGCCGAAAATCAGCCGAAGCCCGCCGAATACGACTACGACCTCGCCGCAGCGGTCGGGGCGGTGGTCAGCCTGCGTGCGGTGATCCCCGAGGACGCCTTCACGGCCCAGACGCTCGGCACCGAGCGGGCCGGCAACGGCGTCCTGATCCGCGACAGCGGGCTCATCCTCACCATCGGCTATCTCGTCACCGAGGCCGAATCGATCTGGCTGACCCCGATCTCCGGTCCGCCGGTACCCGGGCACGCCTTGGCCTACGACCAGGAGACCGGGTTCGGCCTCGTCCAGGCGCTGTCCCGGCTGACCATCCCCGCCTTGCCGCTGGGGAACTCGAGCACGGCCTCGGTCGGCGAACGCGTGGTGATGGCGGGCGCCGGCGGGCTGCATCGCTCGGTCGCCGCGCACATCGTCGCCAAACAGGAATTCGCCGGGTATTGGGAATACGTTCTCAACGAGGCGATCTTCACCGCCCCGGCCCACCCCAATTGGGGCGGCACCGCAGTGATCGGGCCGGCGGGCGACCTCCTCGGCATCGGCTCACTCCAACTCGAGCAGGGGCGCGAGAAGGAAAGCGCCGGCCACCTGAACATGGTCGTCCCGATCGACCTTCTGAAGCCGATTCTCGACGACCTCCTGCGGCACGGCCGGCCCAATCGGCCGGCGCGGCCATGGCTCGGATTCTATGCGGCCGAAATCGACGACCGCATCGTCGTCATCGGCGTGGCCGACAAGGGACCGGCCCAGCGGGCGGGCCTGCAGGCCGGGGACGTGGTGCAGGCGGTGGCTGGGGAAGAACCCACCGACCTCGCCTCGATGTTCCGCCATGTCTGGTCATTGGGCCCGGCCGGAGCGCAGATCCCGTTACGGATCGAGCGCGACGGGCGCAGCTTCGAGCAGAAGGTGGTCTCGTCGGAGCGCAGCCGGTTCTTCAAGGTGCCCCGGATGCATTGACGGGGGAGGTCGGGAAGGGGCGGTGCGACCGTCGGTCTATCATCGAGGCGGGTACGACTGAATGCCGGACGACCCTTCGCCGCCGATTCACGTCGCAGCCCCCGAGACGACGCGCGCGGCTGACGGCGGCAAGGCGGCCGGCCTCTTGGTCCATCCCGCCTATCGCACGGACATCGACGGCCTGCGTGCCATCGCGGTGTTGGCTGTCGTCGGCTTTCACGCCTTTCCGGGCTCGATCAAAGGCGGCTTCATCGGAGTCGACATCTTTTTTGTGATCTCCGGCTATCTCATTTCGACCATCGTCCTCCTGAGCCTGGACCGAAACACCTTCAGCTTCCACGAATTCTACAACCGGCGCATTCGCCGCATCTTTCCCGCGCTGCTCGCCGTTCTGATTGCCTGTTTTGTGATTGGATGGCTGGTGTTGTTCACCAACGAATACCAGTTGCTCGGCAAGCACATCGTCGGCGGCGCGGGCTTTGTCTCGAATTTCGTGCTGTGGTGGGAAAGCGGATATTTTGATGAAGCCGCCGAGACGAAACCGCTTCTGCATCTGTGGAGTCTTGGGATCGAGGAGCAATTTTACATCACGTGGCCCTTGTTGCTGTGGCTCGCTTGGAAACGGCGCGCAAACCTCCTCCTGATCACGTTCGGCGTCGCGCTCGCCTCGTTTGCGTACAACATCCACCGCTTTCGCACCGACGCTGTTGCGGACTTCTATTCCCCGCAGACGCGTTTCTGGGAGCTGCTGGCCGGTGCCGCACTTGCCCGCCTGATGACCAACCGTCGCGATCTGTTGTCGGCATTCGAGGCCCCGTCGTCACGTTTGGGGATCATGGTCCGCGCGATCGCGCCCGGCGTCGACGCTGCTGTCGCGCGATCCGCTCTGTCCATTCTCGGCGCGCTGCTGATAGCGACAGGGATTCTGGTATTGACGAAGGATTCGCGCTTCCCAGGCTTGTGGGCAGTCCTGCCAGTGCTCGGCGCCCTCCTGATCATCGCGGCAGGCTCGCAGCCCTGGCTCAATCAAACGGTGCTCTCAAACCGCGTCCTCGTCTGGTTCGGTCTGATCAGCTTTCCGCTCTACTTGTGGCATTGGCCCCTGCTGTCCTTCGCGCGCATCATCGAGAGCGGGACACCCGCGGTGGAGGTCCGTTGGGGCATCGTCGTCCTGTCCATTGCCCTCGCCTGGGCGACATATGCGCTGATCGAGCATCCCTTTCGGTTCGGCAGAAATGGCCGGGTCAAGGCCGTTTTGCTGCTGGTCGCGATGACGACGGTCGGCGCCGTTGGTTACGGCACCTGGAGCGGCGCGGGCGTTGCGCCGCGGCTGAAGGACCCGTCCGACTTCTTGAACTATTTCGAGAACGAGAGGCCCGACTGGCACTACTTCCAGAAGATTGATTTGTTGAACTCGATGGCGGTCGGGCTGCGCGTTTTTCGACACGCAGAAATACCGGGACAACAAGTTGGAAGGCAGCGTAAAGGACAGTGCACCCCGGCCTGCCTTGGACGCGTCGTGCTACCAGCGAGATCCCCGTTATGAGAAGGCGGTCCTGCTCTGGGGCGACTCGCACGCGCAGCAGCTCGCACCGGGTCTCGCTGCAACTCTGCCCAGGACATGGCAGCAACTGCAAGTCGCGTCCTCCAGCTGCGGCGCGGACGTCGATCGGAGCAAGCCCTCCATCAGCAGTCAATGTGATCAATCGAACTACTTCGCGCTCAAGACCGTCAGGGACACCCGTCCGGACGTTGTCGTAATCGCGCAGGCCGCGAAATTCACACCCGAGTGGGCCGCCAAGACATCCGACGCGCTCGAGCGTCTCGGGGTCAGGAGAATTGTCTTCGTCGGTCCGGTACCGCAATGGACTGCGGATCTGCCCAAGCTCCTTGCCAGGGGAACGTGGCCGCCTCCACAACGGACCTTCGTCGGCATCAACAGGGAGGGGCTGGAGACGAACGCCAAACTGCAGCGGGAGCTCAAGACGGGCGGCAGCGTCAAATTTGCCAGCGTGAGCGATCTGTTTTGCGACCGAGGCGGCTGTATCGTCTATCTGGGCGATGACCCGAAAAGTGGAATCACGAGTTGGGATGACGGCCACCTGACCCCGGTGGCGTCGGAATATCTGGCGAAGAATTTGTTGGCGGACGTCATCGCCAAGGACGATTAAATCGTTCTGGCTTCCGACGGCCGGCGGGGGGCGCCGCTGCAGAACGCAAAAATCGAACCCGTCCGCATCGAGCCGAATGGCCGATGAAGCCGGCTACGCAATCATCTGAAATGAGCCGCACCGAGCGCGTCGTCTGCCGGTCGGACCGACCCGCGAAGCCGCCTCCCGGCATTCATGCTCAGTTGTCGAGGGTTCCGATGATCTGCACGACCTGCCGCCACTTGGCGATTTCTTCGCGAATGAAAGCGTCGAACAACTCCGGGGTGCCCTTGAGCGCTTCGAAACCCTGAGCTGCGAGGGCAACCTTGACATCACGCGCATCGAGCGCGGCGGTGCTCGCCGCGGCAAGCCGGTTGACCGTGTCCCGCGGCGTTGCGGCGGGCGCGATGAAGCCGAGCCACAGCCTCACGTCATAACCGGGCAGTCCGCTTTCCGCGATCGTGGGCAGGTCCGGCAGCGTCGGGTCGCGACGGCTCGCCGTCGTGGCGAGGCCGCGCAGGGTCTTTTGCTGGACAAAGTCCAGAACCGGCGGGATGGTCGAGAAGGTGAGCTTGATCTCCCCCGACAGCAGATCCTTCACGAGTTCGCCGCCGCCACGATAGTGGACGGGCGTCATCGAGGTTCCTGCCATCATATTGAACAGTTCGCCGGCGAGATGCGTCGCGGTGCCTTTGCCGGCCGTCGCATAAAGGATTTCGCCCGGCTTGGCCTTCGCCAGGGCGATCAATTCCTGCACGGAGCCGACGTTGAGCGAGGGATGGACCACCAGCACGGGGCCGGCGGGCGACCTCCTCGGCCTCGGCTCGCTCCAACTCGAGCAGGGGCGCGAGAATGAAAGCGCCGGCCACCTGAACATGGTCGTCCCGATCGACCTTCTGAAGCCGATTCTCGACGACCTCCTGCGGCACGGCCGGCCCAATCGGCCGGCGCGGCCATGGCTCGGATTCTATGCGGCCGAAATCGACGACCGCATCGTCGTCATCGGCGTGGCCGACAAGGGACCGGCCCAGCGGGCGGGCCTGCAGGCCGGGGACGTGGTGCAGGCGGTGGCTGGGGAAGAACCCACCGACCTCGCCTCGATGTTCCGCCATGTCTGGTCATTGGGCCCGGCCGGCGCGCAGATTCCGTTGCGGATCGAGCGCGACGGCCGCAGCTTCGAGCAGAAAGTGGTCTCGTCGGAGCGAAGCCGGTTCTTCAAGGTGCCCCGGATGCATTGACGGGCTCGGGTTTCCGGCAGCGGGGTTGGTCGATTTTCCCTACGTGTTCTTCGCTCGAACGAGGACGGAGCGACGCGCTGCAACGTCGCTCACGCCGACGGCTTCATGGTCGCGATGGACTTCGTGGCCTCAATACCTGGCTCAAAATCCAGATATTCGGGCGCTCGACGTGCCAATCGAGCGCGTTTTATGCCGGCTTTAACAAATTCCTCTATGTGCGCCGGCACGAGATGCAGGCGGCCAAGATCCCGGCTCACAGTCTGCTGAAGGCGGCGGCGGGTGAGATCGTCATTCACACCGAAGCGATCGAGATAGAGATCCAGGATGCGCTGTTTTTCGGCCTCGCTTGGATAGCCCATCCGGATATGCGCATCGAAGCGTCCGGCTCTTTTTGACAGCGCTTCATCGATGGCTTCCGGGTGGTTCGTCGTGGCAATCGTGACGATATCCGCGTAGGCGGAACCGCCAGACAATACCTGGAGCAGTTCGCCCGTGACGTCGTCCTTGCTCACGGCCGCATAGGCATACGGATTCTGGCGGCTCTTGGTCATGAGGTCGAGATCCTCCAAAATCACGACCGCAGGTGCGAGCGTTTGAGCAAGGTGATACACGGCTCTGATGTGCTCCACCGCCTCGACGACGATGATGCTGGCCTCGCCGGCTATGTCGTTGACGAAGCACTCGATCGCCGTTGATTTTCCATCGCCAGGGGGGCCAGACAGCAGTAGGCCACGTTTTATGCTCAGGCCTTCTGATTTCAGCATTTCGCGATTGCGAATTGAAGCGGCGATAAAGTTGAGCTCGGAGCGCACTTGCTCATGCGGAACGATATCGTTCCAACTGCGATCAGACATCCGTGAGCGAACTGTGCGCAGATCGCGATTAACAAGAACAATGCGGTTCTTAAAAGGGTTTAACTCTTGTATGAGCTGGCGCACGAGCGCGATGATGGCGGCCTCGTCAGGCTCGCGATAGACAAGTCCGATGCTATCGAGGCCGCCGCCAAACCCAGTACGGTTGCTGCTTGCTTGTATGATGAGCATGAATTGCGCTCCGCTGCCCGGTAGGGCGCCGCGGAAAACGGTGCGCGGTCGGATCACTTGCAATTCGCCGTCAATATTGAGCATCACTTTGTTCGGACGCATATTCGGGACGACAACGCTGCGGTCTGCGAAACCAACGCCGGTCAGCTCGCTAAGCCACATCCATTCAGGCATCTCTGCCAGTTTTCGGGTGAGAATCGCGATGGTGGCGTCATCGGCCGGCAGGGACAGGGTACTGGGATCACTGGCTCCGCAGAAAATGCGAAACAGTGCCGAATAGCTGATTTGCGCCGTTGTCGAACGTTTGATCTGTTTATGCTGCGCGACGATATACCCCAACGCGGCAGACATGGAGGCGAAGCCCTTGATCGTTTCCTCTGGGATATTCGCCAGCAACTGGTCCTTTAGGGTCAAGGAAGCGGCGGCAAATTCGGCAAAAAGTCGCTTGATCAGGGCGCTGTTCGCAGTGGCCGCTCCCTCTTCGACCTCGCAAACGCCATAAACGAATTCCCCTTTGGCATCCGTTCCGTAGACGGTGGCTGTGACATTCAGCGTCGACGCCAACATCTCGGCCGTCTTTCGCGCTGCTGCAGAGCCCTGGGCAGGCCGCTCCTCGACGACGCGACTACCACCTATCTCGGAATCGCAGCGAATCACGAACTTTTGCCCGACCGAGGAACGCTTTTGCTCGACCTTGAACCACATGGCGCGCCCCCAACCCCGCTTCCGCCCGCGACGCCGTTGCGGCGGATCGCGCTTTTTAACAGTCAATTTTTACGTGTACTAGATTGCAAATAAAGTTTTTGGATACGTCGGCGTTCAACCAGCGGCGTCCGCGGTCGTCCTGCGTCCGCCAACGGACGGACCGTGCGCCAACATGAAGCGCGCCCAGAGGTGGGCTCGCGCTCGTCTCCGCGAGCCGCTCGGAATGCGCCTATGCCCGCGCGGCCACCGCGTTGCCGACCAGCGTCTTGCCGAGCGACCAGATCGAGCCGGGCACCCGATGGGTGGCGGCGATCACGGAATCGAAGGCCGCGACGATCGCATCGCAGTCGGCGTCGGTGATGACGAGCGGGCACAGCAGCTTCACCGTGTGACTCGCATGGCCGGCGACCTGGGTCAGGATCTTGTGCTCGGCGAACAGCGGGATGGTGATGAGCTGGCAGAACAGTCCCTTATTGGCGGACTCGAGCAGGTTCCAGTTCGCCTTGAGCTTGAGCGACTTCGGCGGCCCGAACTCGATGCCGAGCATCAGGCCCTTGCCGCGCACCTCGCGCAGGAATTCGTAGCGTCCGACGAGATCCGAAAGGCCCCGGCGCAGCCGGTCGCCGAGGCGTTCGGCCTGAGCCACTAGGCGCTCGTTCTCGATCACGTCGAGGGTGGCGAGGCCGCCGCGCGCATCGTCGCCAAGCAGGAATTCGCCGGGTATTGGGAATACGTTCTCAACGAGGCGATCTTCACCGCCCCGGCCCACCCCAATTGGGGCGGCACCGCAGTGATCGGGCCGGCGGGCGACCTCCTCGGCATCGGCTCGCTCCAACTCGAGCAGGGGCGCGAGAAGGAAAGCGCCGGCCACCTGAACATGGTGGTTCCGATCGACCTTCTGAAGCCGATCCTCGACGACCTCCTGCGGCACGGCCGGCCCAATCGGCCGGCGCGGCCATGGCTCGGATTCTATGCGGCCGAAATCGACGACCGCATCGTCGTCATCGGCGTGGCCGACAAGGGACCGGCCCAGCGGGCGGGCCTGCAGGCCGGGGACGTGGTGCAGGCGGTGGCTGGGGAAGAACCCACCGACCTCGCCTCGATGTTCCGCCATGTCTGGTCATTGGGCCCGGCCGGAGCGCAGATCCCGTTACGGATCGAGCGCGACGGGCGCAGCTTCGAGCAGAAGGTGGTCTCGTCGGAGCGAAGCCGGTTCTTCAAGGTGCCCCGGATGCATTGACGGGGAAAACCGGGACCACCAATCGGAAGGCGGCGCACGGAACGGCACGCCCCGGTCCGAAGACGGCCCCCCGGGCATTGATCCTCAGTTGTCGAGGGTTCCGATGATCTGCACGACCTGCCGCCACTTGGCGATTTCTTCGCGAATGAAAGCGTCGAACAACTCCGGGGTGCCCTTGAGCGCTTCGAAGCCCTGTGCTGCGAGGGCAACCTTGACATCACGCGCATCGAGCGCGGCGATGCTCGCCGCGGCGAGCCGGTTGACCGTGTCCCGCGGCGTTGCGGCGGGCGCGATGAAGCCGAGCCACAGCCTCACGTCATAACCGGGCAGTCCGCTTTCCGCGATCGTGGGGAGGTCCGGCAGCGTCGGATCGCGACGGCTCGCCGTCGTGGCGAGGCCGCGCAGGGTCTTTTGCTGGACAAAGTCCAGAACCGGCGGGATGGTCGAAAAGGTGAGCTTGATCTCCCCCGACAGCAGATCCTTCACGAGTTCGCCGCCGCCGCGATAGTGGACGGGCGTCATCGAGGTTCCCGCCATCATATTGAACAGTTCGCCGGCGAGATGCGTCGCGGTGCCTTTGCCGGCCGTCGCATAAAGGATCTCGCCCGGCTTGGCCTTCGCCAGGGCGATCAATTCCTGCACGGAGCCGACGTTGAGCGAGGGATGGACCACCAGCACGTTCGAGGTTTCCGCGAGCGGGGCGACGGCGGTGAAATCCTTGTATTGGAACCGGCGATTGGGAAACAGGCTCTCGTTCACGGCGAAGACGATCGGCGCCATCAACAGCGTATTGCCGTCGGCCGGCGCATGCGCCACCATTTCGCTGGCGAGGTTACCCGACACGCCGACGCGATTCTCGACGATCACCTGCCGACCGAGAATCTCTCCCATCTTGGCGCCGACCACGCGCGCCAGAATGTCGGTCGGACCGCCGGCGGCGAACCCGACGACGATGCGGAGCGGCTGATGTGAGGCTCCGCCCTGCGCGCGGGCGTCTCCGTCGGACATCAAAGCAAACACGACAGACACCGCGACCGCGCCGGCTGCGAGACGCAGAAACCGCCGCCGCGCAAGCGGGCGCGCCGCGGGCGCTGTCGTCGATGACGCAGGAGCGGTCCCCGGTGCGCGCTCGTTCGTTATCTCGAACATCGCTCAATTCCCTCTGGTGCTTCGCGGGGCCGCTCTCGCGCGCGTCACGAGATCACCAGCAAATTGTTCGTCGTGATCCGGCCGCGTTGTCCCGGGTAGATCCATTCGTCCCGTGCTGCACCTTCGTTCGTCGGGGAAGCGCCGGTATCGCGATTGCGAAACCGCAATTCGCCTTCCCTCCCCTTGGGCAACGGGCTGAGCCCATCGTCGACGGCTTCGACCTCGGTCCACGGCGCCACGAAACCGGCGGCGCCCGGCACCTCTTTCAGACGCGCCGCTCCGCCGTAGGCGATGATGCCGATCTGCGGATGGCTATAGCTCAGGATGGTGTTCGACGAGATGGTCGCGAGGCATTTGTCCAACAGGGTCGGAGTGAATCGACGGCCCTCGATCCATGCACCGCGCAGCGGCCGCATCGGTGCGTAACCGGTCTCCTGCAAGGTCAGGAGCGCCTCGAGCTCCCGTGTCGTCCCGACGAAGTAGTGATACTGATGCAGCGTCGTCAGCCCGCGCGCCGAGCCGGAGTCGGCAAACAGGACGGTGCGCCCGTGCCAGAGTGCGGTAATCCCCGCCAGGAATCCGGCGGGCGTCTCGAGCGGCGCGATGGAGATCATTCGCTCCCAATCGGGAAACGCGCTCATGGCGTAGGTGACGACCTGCGCTTCCAGCGACCGCGCGGTTGTCTTGACCGCGCGCGGCAGACGCGCCTCGCCAGGGAAGCAGTTCACGCGGCAGGTCCAGTCGAGATTGCTGGCGGCGCTGGTGCGTTCGGCCACGCTGAACGTCACCTGGTCCTTGAACCAGGACGTGTCCAGCAGAAAGATCTTCGCCGAAGGCTGCTTCAGGCCGACCACCGGATTCATGGTGTCGGTGAGCACGAGATCGAACGGCACGTGGTCGAGGTACGCCTCGGGCGCACTGTTGATTGAAGCCGTCGCGACCTTGAGCCGGTAGAGGGCGCAGGCCGCGATGAAATGATCAATCGGATGGCCGATGTGGAGCGCCGCGGTCTGGCCCGCGGTGACGCCGGCGGCCTCGAGCCGGCGCTGCGTCGACACGATCCCATGCGCGAGCCGCCCATAGGGACAGACCGCGCCGTGGGCAACAATCGCCAGCTTCTCAGGCGTGATCTCGGCGTGAAAGAAAATGACATCCGTCCAATTCATTCAACCGGCCTTAGTTGCGGCAATGCCTCCGCGCTCTGCGCCTCTGCAATAATCGAAAAAGCCGGCGATGGAAACAGCGGGCGGAGAGAGGATGGCTTTCCCGCGAAACGACACAACCCGGCGCGGATGCGCCGGGTTGTGGGAAGCAAAGATAGAGACGATCAGAAGCGGTAGTTCAGGCCGATCTTGCCGATGGTCAGATCGTTCGAGAACTTCGCTGCGCCGCCGGTGCTGAGATAGCCGGTGAAGCCTTGCGCCGGAAACGGGTTGTTGACGGTCTTGCTCTGGAAGCCGACCCACATCACCTCACCGCGCAGCGTCCAGTTGCGGCTGAGCTGGTGCTCGATGCCGCCGCCGATCACAACGCCCGGCAGCCAAGACGTCTGGGACGTCGTGAAAGTGCCGTTCGAGCCGGAGTTGCCGTCGAAGCCCGCCACCGAGAAGCTGTTTTTGGTATCGGCGATGGCGAAGCCGCCGGTCAGGTAAGGCATCGTGCCGTTGAAGTCGATGCCGAACCGCGCGCGGAACGTGGCCAGCGCATCGATCTTGCTCTGCTTCAGCGTCTGCCCACTTGCCGCGTAGCCCCCGAACGGGCCGTACCCCGGAGAGCTGGCATTGATGCCGCTGGTCGAGCTCGACTTGGCATTGAGCCAGGAAATGTCCGCCTCGACGCCATAGACGAAGTTGCCGCTCTGCCAATTGCGGCCGAGGTTCAGGCCCAGAATCGCGGCCATGCTGGTCGAGGTCGTCGCCGCACCGCCGGTGCCCGTGCTGGAATATCCGGAAATGTTGGCGCCGCTTCCGGCGGCGGTGTCGTCCTGCAGCGAGCGCAGCCAAGCAGCACCGACGCTGCCGCCCACATACCAGCCGTCCCAGGTCGGCGCCAAAACCGGTGCCTTGGTGATGGGCAACAAATCGGCGGCGAAGGCCCCCGAAGATGCGGCCGCAGCAGCGGCCAGAGCGGTCGCGGAAGTCTTCGTCACGGTTCCAATGTTCATCCCAACATCCCCAGCCCAAATTGAGTGCTCACTCGTTTCAGAGCATGGCCTTCGTCGAGCGGATTCGACAAGCCGGGGAACGTCCTCTGATGCTGCAAAATAAAATTTGTTGCGTGAGGGCAACAAGTTAGCAGCATCCTACGGTTGTAGCGCCACACCATTCCCGGTGTGTTTTACAAATCGGGCACGACGCGCTAGTCGTCCCCCTCAACACAGGCGGATTCCGCGGAACACGTGCCACGTGGCCACGCCGCGGTCAGACGGGGGTTCGATGACCACACTGGTCGACATGGTCTTCTTCCACGCCGACGTCACCCCGGAAAAACCGGCCATCATTACCGGCGGCAGCGGCATCTACTCTTACGCGATGCTGCGGCAGGCGATCCTTTCGGTCGAGAAGCGGCTGCGCCAGACCGGACTGAAGGCCGGCGACTGCGTCGCCATTCGGGCATGGGAATCCGCGCCCCAGATGGCCTTGATTTGTGCGCTGGCACGGCTGGGCATTGCGTCCGTGTCGATCGACGAGGATCAACTGGGTCTGCTCGACGGCATGGTCGTCGACCTGCTGTTGACCACGCAACCGGTCACCCCATCGAGCGTGAAGGCGATCGTTCTGGACGATTCCTGGTTCAAAGACACGACCGACGACGCCGCTGTCCACCGCGCGCCGCCCCCGGACGACACGGCCATCTGCCGCTACGTCCTGTCATCGGGCACCACCGGACAGCCGAAGATCATCGGCCTCAGTTTCGGCGCGGTGAAGGAACGCCTGATCACTTACGCGCTGCGGACGAGCACGCCGAGCTGGGACCGCCTCGTCTGCATTCCGGGGCTTTCGACCAACTACGGCTTCAGCTTCGCCATCACCGCGTTGTGGCTCGGGCGCACCGTGTGCTTCAGCTCGCCCGAGATGCTCCCCAGGCATCTCGTCATCGCCTACCAGGCCGACCTTCTGGTGGCTTCGACCCAGCAGATCCTCACGCTGTTGTCGGCCCAGGACGAGAATTTCGTCCGGCTGGATTCGCTGCGCGCCGTCCACATCGGCGGCAGCGTGGCCTACGCGCCGCTGCAAGCCCGCATTCGTCTGCTGATCTGCGCCAACGTCTATTGCGGCTATGGATCGACCGAGGGCGGGACGGTCGCCTATGCGCCGGCGGAAACCATCTTCGGGATGGACCGCGCGGTGGGCGTCACCGCACCCTGGATCGATCTCGAGGTGATCGACGAGAACAAGGCCCGGGTCGATTACGGGCAAGAAGGAGAGATCCGGATCCGCGCGCGGGGCCAGGGCTATCGGTACCGCAAGGTGGAACCGGCGCGGTATGAGGTGGACGATGCGGAGTGGTTCTATCCGGGCGACCAGGGCGTCATGCATCGCAATGGCCTCGTGACGATCACCGGACGCATCAACGAGCTGATCAACCGCGGCGGCCAGAAGATTGCGCCGGACACCATCGAGGAAGCCGCCAAGAATCACCCGCACGTCGCGGATGCCGCAGCGGTCGGAATGCCCGATCATCTAGGGATCGAGCGAATCTGGGTGGCGGTGGTGTCCCGCGGCGAGAGCGAAATCGAGGTCGCGAAAGTGTATGAATACTTCCGCGAAAAGCACATGACGGTGGTGCCGGACCGGGTCTTCCAGGTCGACGTCATCCCGCGCAACCGCCTCGGGAAAGTCTCGCGCGTCGAACTCGCCGAGCAGCTCAAGCAGCTGGAGGCGAACCTCGCCTTGACGCTGCGGTGACGCCTGCGGCCGCAGGGCGCTGTCGTGAAATCGGCCAAGGCCGAAACTGAACGCTACGCCCGCGCGGCCACCGCGTTGCCGACCAGCGTCTTGCCGAGCGACCAGATCGACCCGGGCACCCGATGGGTGGCGGCGATCACGGAATCAAAGGCCGCGACGATCGCATCGCAATCGGCGTCGTTGACGACGAGCGGGCACAGCAGCTTCACCGTGTGGCTCGCATGGCCGGCGACCTGGGTCAGGATCTTGTGCTCGGCGAACAGCGGGATGGTGATGAGCTGGCAGAACAGTCCCTTGTTCGCGGACTCGAGCAGGTTCCAGCTCGCCTTGAGTTTGAGCGACTTCGGCGGCCCGAACTCGATGCCGAGCATCAGGCCCTTGCCGCGCACCTCGCGCAGGAATTCGTAGCGTCCGACGAGATCCGAAAGGCCCCGGCGCAGCCGGTCGCCGAGGCGTTCGGCCTGAGCGACCAGGCGCTCGTTCTCGATCACGTCGAGGGTGGCGAGGCCGGCCGCCATGGCGAGGTCGTTCTTGGCGAAGGTCGAGCCGTGCACGACCGAGCGATCCATCCGATCGAAGAGCTTGTCGTAGATGCGCTTCTTCGTGATGACCGCGCCGACCGGCACATGGCCGCCGGAGAGCGCCTTGGCGAGCAGCACCATGTCGGGCTCGACGCCCCAGTGGTCGACCGCGAGGAACCGCCCGGTGCGGCCGAGCCCGGTCTGGATTTCGTCGGCGATGAACAGCGTGCCGTGGCGGCGGCACAGCTCCGCCGCCTCGCGCAGATAGCCGTCGTCGGGCAGGTTGACGCCCTTGCCCTGGATCGGCTCGACGATGAAGGCGGCCGCGGTGCGCGCGGACAGCGCGCGTTCCAGCGCCGCGAGGTCGTTGAAGGGAACCGCCGTGCACTCGGGCAGCAGCGGCTCGAAACCGGTGCGGAAGACGGCGTCGCCGCACAGCGACAGCGCGCCGTAGCTCAGGCCGTGAAACGAGTGCTCGCAGTGGATGAGGCCGGGACGGCGGGTGGCGGCGCGGGCGAACTTGATCGCGGCCTCGACCGCCTCGGTGCCGGAATTGGCGAAGAAGACCTTGTCGAGATAGGGCATGTAACCGATCAGCCGCTGCGCCAGCACGCCGGCGAGCGGCGAAACGTCGAACTGGACGAGGCCCGGCAGGTCCGCATCGAGCACGCTCTTGAGCGCTTCGCGCAGCGCCGGATGATTGCGCCCGATCGCGAACACGCCATAGCCGCTCAGCAGGTCGAGATACCTCTCGCCGTCCCGGTCGTAGAGATATTGGCCGACCCCGCGGCAGAAGCCGACGTCATAGCCCAGCGTCTTGAGGACGCGCACCATCTGATCGTTGAGATGGCGCGAGTGGGTAACGAAACGATCCGCTTCGTTGTCCGCGTAGAGTTGCGCGATATCGAGGCTCATGGGATTCCCCCAGGAAAACTGGTTTACCTATACAGCGCATCGGCGGGCGATTCCATGCGCGCGCCGGTGCCGCGCCGTTATCGTTCGCTCGCCGCCCGCGCACTCACCCGTCGTTCACCGTGCGCGGCTTTCCCATCAGCGCGGGCTGGAACAGCACCGCCGCCGCGAGCGTGCAGGCGAGCGAAAGCGCGAGCAGCTTGCCCATGCTCGACGTGCCGGGGTGGCTCGAGAACCACAGGCTGCCGAACGCCGTCGCCGTCGTCGCCGCGCTGAAGATCACGGCGCGGGTCAGGCTCGACTGCAACAGCTTGGTCCGCCCCGAACGCCACGCCATCACGAAGTAGATCTTGAACGCGACGCCGATGCCGAGCATCAGCGGCAGCGCGATGATGTTGGCGAAGTTGAGCGGCATGCCGATCAGGACGCAGATCTCGAGCGTCACCGCGCCGGCGAGCAGAAGCGGAACCAGCGTGAGCAGCACGTCGCCTAGGCGTCGCAGCACGATCCACAACAGGATCGAAATCGACAGCAGCGCCCAGCCGCCCGCCTCCACGAACGCGGAGATGACGGTGCGGCCAGATTCGAGGATCGAAATCGGACCGCCGGTGGCATCCGGCGCTACGGCGAGCACGGCGCGGGCAAACGCGCGCATGCTTTCGTTGTCGTCGGGATCGCCGGAAGGGGTGACCTCTATGCGGGCATGGCCGTCGGCGGAGCGCCAGCTCTTCGTGATCTCCTCGGGCAGGTTGTCGAGGGTGATGGGCTTCGCCTTGAGGAGCGAGCGCAGCTCGGAGAGATCGAGTTGGAGCGGCACGACGAAGGCGCTCTCGACACGCTGGCGCTGCGACGGATCGGCCTTCGCCAGTCGGGTCATGGCCGCGGCCAGCCGCTTCGCACCCGCGGCGCCGGGACCGGTCTTGTTCTCGACGGCGCGCGAAAGATCGCCGGCACGCAGGTTGAGCGTCTCGACGACGTCAGCATCGGTCGGGGCGGGGCGCGGAGCGAGCCCGAGGACAGGATCGAGCGCCTTCGCCACCTCGGCGATCATCGCGAGCTTTGCCGGTTGATCGGCCGGGATGAAGGTATCGATGGTCATGACGCTGTTGACCTGGGGCAGCGCCTTGAGCCGGACCGCCAGTTCGTCCGCCGCGGCGACCGTCGGCGCAACCGCGTTGATCGAGTTCGCGCCGGTGGCGGGATCGCGCCGCAGGTCGAGATAGGTCGCGACCGATTCGACCTTGGCGCTCCGCAGATTCATCGGGTTGAGATCGAAGTGGAGGAAGTAGAGGAGCGGCAGGCCGGCGATGGCGACGCCCAGCGTCGCGACCACGATCGCGATGCGGTGACGCTCGAGGAAGTCGTCGACCGGAGCAAGCGCGGCGATGCCGAGCGCCTCCGGCTCGCCGGCGGGGTGGAGCAGGTAGAGCAGCGCCGGCAAGACGGTGATGCTGGTGACATAGGCGATGAGCATGCCGACGCCGGCGATCTGGCCGAGCTCGGAGACGCCGCGATAATCGGTCGGCAGGAACGACAGGAAGCCGGCGGCGACCGCGGCCGCCGCCAGCGTCAGGGGAACACCCGCCCGCGCCGCCGCCTCGATCAGCGCCTTGCGCAGGTCCGGCTCCTTGAAGCGCTCCTGGCGATAGCGAACGCTGAACTGCAGCCCGAAATCGACCCCCAGCCCGACGAACAGCACGGCGAAGGCGACCGAGATCAGGTTGAGCGCGCCCACCATCAGCAATCCGAGCGCCGCCGTCACCGACAGGCCGACGAACAGCGCCGCCACCACCGCCAGAATGATCCGGAACGATTTCAAGGCCATCCACAGGATCAACAGCACCACCGCGAGGGTAATCGCGCCGTTGAGCGCGGCGCCCTCCCGCACCGTCGCGAACTCGTCGTTCTCGATCGGGACCGGCCCGGTCAGGCGCACCCGTGCATGGTAGCGCGACGCGAGGTCGAGGCTCGCGACCGCGTTCCGGATCGCATCGGTGCCCTTCTTGCCCGGTTCGAGCGCGTTGTAGTCGAGCACCGGGGTCGCCTGGATGAACTTGCGCAGGTCGGAGGGGGTCGCCGCCGTGCCGTTGAGGAGCTCGTGCCAGGAGAACGTCGCCGGACGATCGGCCAGGATGTCCTCGATCGGCACGGCTGCCATGTCGAAAGCGCGGGCGGCCTGGTCCAGGGTCATCTGGCCGGTGTTGATGCCGGCGAGGGCGAAGCCGACAACCCCGGCGACGCCGCGCAGGGTCGGATCGAGTACCAGCGAGCGAATCAGCGGCGCGGCGCGGGCGAGCGGCTTGCTGATTTGCCCCAGTTCCTCGCTCGGCATGAACAGAAGCCCGTTTTGGGCAAAAAAGTCGCTGCCGCCGGGCTGGACCACCGATTTGAACAGGCTTTTTTCTGGCGCAAGCCGATCCGCAAGCGCGCTGCGGGCCAGCGTCGCAAGCTCGCTGGTGGGCGCTTCCACAACCGCGAGGATGTAACCGGCGTTGCGGCTGGGGAACATGCGATCGAAGGCGATCTCGCGTTGACGCCAGGGCACGTCTTTTGCGATCAACTTTGTAATGTCCGTGTTGATCGCAAAGTGACGAACAGTATAGTAACCTGCAATTCCCGTAATAATCAGCGCAGCGGCAAGAGTTGCGTAAGCATATCTGGTACAAAGATCAACGACGGAGACGATCGCGGCTTTCAGCATCTACATGGATTCCTGCTGCATTCGAAACAAGGCGCCGGATTCGCCCCCGGATACCCTGACGCGGCGCCGTCAACATCGTTGCGGCACGACCTTATAGGCCGAATTCCGGAAATTCTGGACCTATTTGTGCCGATGCGCATTGCCTCGTCGGACGACCGCGACATGATGGCAACGGGTTGTCAAAATCGCGTTCGCAGGTAGCACTCCGATGCTTGAACCCCGTTTGGTACCGGACGTTAACGTGTTAGGGAAAGAGTGAGTGATCGGTGTTCGCCATGCGACTATGCAGGTGGCGCAGCTACTGTTCGAATTTGCAAGGAAACCTTCCCAAGAACGCCGCCTCGGTCGCTGGTAAGGGGGGTGCGCCAGCGCGCCTTATCGACCTCACAGAGCAGGACCAATGAACATACCGTATTTCAGGGAAGTGAGAATTGGGGCTTACCTCCTCAAGCAAAAGTTGCTCGGGCGCAAACGGTATCCTCTGGTTCTCATGCTGGAGCCCCTGTTCCGTTGCAACCTGGCGTGCGCTGGTTGCGGCAAGATCGACTATCCGGAACCCATCCTCAACCGCCGGCTGTCCCTCGAGGAGTGCCTCCAGGCTGTGGACGAGTGCGGGGCGCCGATGGTGGCGATCCCCGGCGGGGAGCCGCTGATCCACAAGGACATCGGCGCCATCGTCAAGGGCATCGTGGCCCGGCGCAAGTTCGTGTCGCTGTGCACCAATGCCCTGCTGCTCGAGAAGAAGCTCGATCTGTTCGAACCGTCGCCCTACCTGTTCTTTTCCGTCCATCTCGACGGCCTCAAGGAGCACCACGACCGCTCGGTGTCCCAGGAGGGCGTGTTCGACCGCGCGGTGAGCGCGATCAAGGCCGCCAAAGCCAGGGGCTTCGCGGTCAACGTCAATGCCACGATCTTCGACGGCCATTCGCCCGAGGATGTGGCGGCCTTCCTCGATCTGACCGAGCAATTGGGGGTCGGGGTCTCGATTTCGCCCGGCTACGCCTATGAGCGGGCGCCCGACCAGGACCACTTCCTCAGCCGTCGCAAGACCAAGGAATTGTTCCGCCGCATCTTCGCGCTCGGTCGCGGCAAGAAGTGGAGACTAGAGCATTCGAGCATGTTCCTCGACTTCCTGGCCGGCAACCAGACTTACCATTGCACCCCCTGGGGCATGCCGACCCGCAACATCTTCGGCTGGCAGAAGCCATGCTACCTGCTCGGCGAAGGCTATGTGAAGACCTTCCGCGAGTTGATGGACACCACGGACTGGGATTCCTACGGCACCGGCCGCTACGAAAAGTGCGCGAACTGCATGGCTCATTGCGGCTACGAGCCGACCGCGGCGGAAGCGAGCTTCGCCAATCCGCTCAAGTCGATGTGGATCGGCTTCCGGGGCGTGCGCACCGAGGGCCCGATGGCGCCGGAAATTTCGCTCGAGGGTCAGCGTCCCGCGCAATACGTGTTCTCGCGCCATGTCCAGCAGGCGCTCGCCAAGATCGGCGTCACGAAGGTCCGCAGCAAGGAGCCGGCCGCAGGCGGCTGAGGATACGCGGCTCGAGGCCGCAGCCACGGCGTGTCGCAACAGGCGCGCCGTCGGTCACATCCCGAAAGCGACGGCACCGCTGTTGGTGGCCTGGAGATTACGGTAACGCGCCAGCGCCCACAGCGGGAAGAACTTCCGATACCCATGATAGCGCAGGTAGAACACCCGCGGGAAACCGGTCGCGGTGAACCGCGGCTCGTTCCAGAAGCCGTCGGCCGCTTGGGTGGTGGCGAGGTACGCGATGCCCTTTTCGACCGCGGGGTCGTTGGTGCGCCCCGCCGACATCAACCCGAGCAGCGCCCAGGCAGTCTGTGAGGCCGTGCTCGGCGCCTTCTCGTAGCCGCGGTAATCGAGCTTGTAGCTCGCGCCGTCCTCGCCCCAGCCGCCATCCGGATTCTGGATGGCGATCAGCCAGTCGGCCGCCTTGCTGATCATGTCGGACTGCGGGTCGAGCCCGGCCGCGTTGAGGGCGCACAGCACCGACCACGTGCCGTAGATGTAATTCATGCCCCAGCGGCCATACCAGCTCCCCTCGGGGAGCTGGGTCTCGCGCAGATAGGCGATTGCGCGGTCGACGTCGGCGTTGTCCTGCGGCCGCTCGCCGAGTTGGGCGAGCATCGACAGGCACCGCCCGGTCACGTCCTCGGAAGGCGGATCGAGCAGCGCCCCGTGGTCGGCGAACGGGATGTTGTTGAGATGGTAGTGCGTGTTGTCGGCATCGAAGGCACCGAAGCCGCCGTTGCGCGATTGCATGCCTTCGATCCACTCGCGCGCCCGCGCGATCGCGGGGTCAAACTTCCGGGTCGGCTCCAGCCGGCGCAACCGATCCATCGCCATCACCACCACCGCGGTGTCGTCGAGGTCGGGATAGTGCGGGTTGGCATATTGAAACGCCCATCCGCCGGGGCGGACGTCGGGTCGACGCGCGGTCCAGTCGCCCTTGACGTCGAGGACCTGGCGCGGCAGCAGCCATTGCAGGCCGCGCTTGACGCCGGCGACCGAGCGCCCGTCGCCGGCCTCGAGCAGGGTATGGCAGACGAGGGCCGTGTCCCACACCGGCGACACGCAGGGTTGGCAGTAACCTTCCCCCTCACCATCGACCACGAGCTTGTCGATCGAGGCCCGCGCGATGGCGCGGTCCGGGTGGTCCGGCGGATAGCCCAGCACTTCGAACATCATCACGCTGTTGGCCATCGCCGGATAGATGGCGCCGAGGCCGTCCTCGCCGTTGAGCCGCTCGGTGACGAAGGCCACCGCCCGGTCGATCGCGCGCTTGCGCAGGCGGGACGGAAGCCACGGCTCGATCGCCCGCAGCAGGACGTCCACCACGCGGAAATACGCAAACCACCTGGCGTTCTGATGCGGCGCCCGTTCCGGCGGCCCGATCTCCCTCGGATTTTCGACGAACAGCTCATCGATCCCGACACCGAGCGGATTCTTCGCCACCGGCTTGAGCGCCTGCAGCACCAGGAGGGGCACGATGACGGTGCGCGCCCAGTAGGAGATCTTGGTGAGATGGAACGGAAACCAGGCCGGCAACAGCATGATCTCGACCGGCATCACCGGCACGCTTTTCCAGGTGAGAACGCCGTAGAGCGAGAGCAGCACGCGGGTGAAGACGTTCACGTTGACCGCCCCGCCGCGGGCGAGAATCGCCTCGCGGGCGCGCCGCATGTGCGGCGCCTCGACGTCGTCGCCGACCATCTTGAGGGCGAAATACGCTTTGACGGTCGCGCTCATGTCGAAGGCGCCGTCCTGGAACAGCGGCCAGCCGCCATGGTCGGCCTGGCGGGCGCGCAGATAGGTGGCAAACTTCGCTTCCCGGGCGAGGTCCGGCGGCTCGCCGAGATAGTGCTTGAGCAGGATGTATTCCGCCGGGATGGTCGTGTCCGCCTCGAGCTCGAAGACCCAATGCCCGTCTTCGCGCTGGCAGGCGAGCATCGCCTGCGTGGCGGCATCGATCGCCTGTTCCAGCTTGGAGTGAGGGAGCGTTGAGACGGCCATGGCTGCAGTCCGGTCCTGAAGTTTCAACGATGCCCCTGCAACACGAGGTCGGCGGCCCGGTTGCCGGAGCGCACGGCCCCTTCGATCGTGGCCGGCAGACCGGTGGCGGTAAAATCACCGGCCAGGACCAGGTTGGCCCATTCGGTCGCCGCGCCCGGTCGCCGGGCGTTCTGCGCAGGCGTTGCGGCGAAAGTCGCGCGCCGCTCGCGCACCAATTGCCATGCCGGAAGGGCGGCCGAGATCCCGGTGACGCGCTGCACGTCCTGCCAGATCATCTGTGCGATCTGGTCCCGGGAAAGTTCAAGCAACCGGCCGGCATCGCTGATGGTGACCGAAATGCGGTCGCCAAAGCCAAAAACCCATTCCGCCACCCCGTTTACGACTCCGATCATGGGGGCAATCCCCTCCGGCGACAACCGAAAATGCGCATTGATGATGGCGCGGTATTCGACCGGCACCGTGAGCCCGGGCACCAGCGCGCTGGCGGCATGGGCGGGAACCGCCACCACCACCGCATCCTGCGGGCCCACCACCAGGGTGCTGTCGCCGAAGTCGAGGCCGCGCACCCGGCCGTCGGCAAGGACCAGCCTGCGGAGCTGACGGGAGAACGCCACGGACGCGCCATGCTCGCGCAGGAACGCGAGCGCAGGCTCGACGAACGCCGCGCTCAGGCCCTCCGGCGCGAGATAGGGCCGGCAGGCCTGGCCGCCCGCCGCAATGGTTTCGACCACCACGGCGCGGGCGAGATCGCTCGACCCTTCCTTCGGATCGATGTTGAGCGCCGCCAGCAGAAACGGCCGCACCACCCGCTCATAGGCAGGGCCGGTACAAGACATGATCTCGCCGAGGGTCCTGCCCGGGCTGGGCCACAGGATGCGGATGAGCGGCAAGTAGTCGAGGGCACGGGTGCCGGGCGCCCGGCGCCGCGCATCGAACATCCAGGGGGACAGCCGGCCGGTGCCGAGGTCGAGCGTCCAGCGCTCGCCGGTCGCGAGGTCGACGAAAGGATAGCGCGCGGCCGGCGCGCCGATCACCCGGGCGCTCGCGCCGATCTCGGCGAGGAAACCGAGCGCCGCGGTGTTTCCCGACAGCAGGATGTGGGTGCCGTTGTCGATCCGCATTCCGGTGACGGCATCGTGGTAGGAGCGGCACCGGCCGCCCGCCTGATCGGTCGCCTCGTGGACGACCGTCGAGACGCCGCGCTTGGCGAGGCGAACGGCGCAGGCAAGGCCGGCCATCCCGGCCCCGATGATGTGGACGGTTCGCGTCATCAGATGAAGGCGTAGCGCAGAAGAATGAAGGCGAGGCGGGCCTTGCTCAGGCGGACCGGGGGACGCGGCGGCGCAAAGCCGCGCTCGGCGATCCGTCCGAGGATGAGGTGGTAGACCTCGCCCATGATGCGGGGCGCCCGCACGGCGCGGCGCGGGCTGGACGCCATGATCGCGTGGGCGCGGTCGAAGTGGTCGCGGGCGGCCGCGACGAGTTCACCGCAGGCGCGATCCAGTCCCGGGCTTGCCAGGACCGCGGCGGGATCGGTGGTCTCGATCCCGGCCCGGTGCAGCGCCTCCCGCGGCAGATAGAGCCGGCCAACCTCGGCGTCCTCGTCGAGATCGCGCAGGATATTGGTGAGTTGCAGGGCGCGGCCCAGATGATAGGCGAGCTCGCGGCCCGGCTTGAGCGCGAGACCGAAGATCCGCACCGAGAGCCGCCCGACCGCGCTCGCCACGCGGTCGCAGTAGAGGTCGAGCTCCGCGGCGGAGGGGGCCCGGATGTCGGCGAGCACGTCCATCTCCATGCCATCGATGACGGCGAGAAAGTCGTCCTTTTCGAGCCCGAAATCCGTGACGGGTTGCAGGAGGTCGCGGGTCTGCGCGGTCGGACGTCCCTGGTAGAGTGCGTCGATGCCGCTTCGCCACGCCTCCAGCGCGGAGAGGCGCTCCTCGCGCGGCCCGGTTGAATCCGCGATGTCGTCGACCTGCCGGCAAAATCCGTAGATCGCGAACATCGCCTCGCGCTGCGGCTTGGGCAGGATGCGCATCGCCGCATAGAACGAACTCCCGGACGCGCGGCCGGCATTGGGAGTCTCGGCGTCCGCGACCGCGGTGCTCATGCGCCCCTCGATACGCCGGCCGGCGCGCCGCCGCGGCGCAGGCGGTTGAGCGAGCCGGCGGCGACGCCCGCGAGCGCCGCCTGCAGCATCGCGAACTTGCCGAGACGGACGGATTCGCTCAGCGGATCACGGCGGACCAGGAGGCCGGCGATCCGTCGCGCCATCGTGGTGATCACCGCCACCTCCAGCGACAGCCGGAAATCGGAGATCGACGGGGCAAAGCCTTCGCTCTCGCCGATCAGCGCCGCGGTGCGCCGCGCCTGCCCCTGAAGGCATTGCAACAGCGCCGGCGAGGCTTTCGCCGCACCCAGATCCTCGACCCGCGCGCCGGCTTCCGCCAGCGCATCGAGGGGCACGTAGACGCGGTCGAGATCGCGGTAATCGGCCCGGCAATCCTGCAGGTGATTATTGATCTGCAGGGCTGCGCACAGCGCATCGTTGGCCGGCCAGGTGGTGCGCGGCTCGCCATGGACGTCGAGCACGAAGCGCCCAACCGGCATCGCCGACAGGCTGCAATATTCGATCAGCTCGTCCCAGTCGCGGTAACGCAGCTTGGTCACGTCCATGCGGAACGCCGCCAGCAGGTCCTGGGCGTGGCGCGGCGACAGCTTGCGTTCATCGAGAGCGACGCGCAGGCGGACCGCGACGGCGTTGCCGTTGCCGCGACCGAGCAGATCCTGCTCCAGGGCACCGAGATGGGCGAGCTTCTCCGCAGCGGTGAGCGTCGCATGGTCGGCGATATCGTCAGCCGTGCGGACGAACTCGTAGAAGGCGAGAATCGGCGCCCGATGCTGCGGGCTGATCAGCACCGAGGCGACCGGGAAATTCTCGTCCCGATGCCCCTTTCCCGACCGGAACTCCGCCGCGGCGGTCATTTCGCCCCCGCCGCCTGAAACCGGCCCTTCCACAGCCCGCCCTTGCCGCGGATCGAGGCCACGGCCGACTGGACCGTGAAGCCGAGATAGGCGGCGGCGATACCTGGAAGGGCGAATCCCCACAGCGGAGACAGCCGGTAGAACCGCAGCGTCGGCTGGAACAGGAGCGCCATGATCGCCCAGGCGGCGAGGCCGAAGACGCGGGCGAGGCCCGCCCCGAACACGGCGGTGAACGGCGGCACCAGATAGACCAGCGCGAGGCCGGCGACGGTGCCGACGAGCAGCAGCGGCGAATAGCGCAACTGCGCATAGGCGGTCCGCGACACCATCTGCGCCACGTCCGCCCACTGCGGATAGCGCCGCAGGCTGTGCACCCGCGCGGTCAGGCCGAGCCAGATCGGCCCTTTCGCCTTGAGCAGCGCCGCCAGGGCGCAGTCGTCGATCAAAGCGCTCCTGATCGCATCGATGCCGCCAGCCTGTCGCAACGCGTCGGTCCGTACCAGCATGCATCCCCCTGCGGCGGCCGCCGTCGCGGCGGCCGGCCGGTTCACCCAGGCGAACGGATACAACATCTCAAAGAAAAAGATGAAGGCCGGAATGAGACTGCGTTCGGGCAGGGTCTCGCAGCGCAACTCTACCATGAACGAGGTGAGCACCAGCCGGTTCGCGCTGGCGTGGGCCACCAGCCAACCGAGGACGTGTGGCTGGTAGACGATGTCGGCATCGGTGAACAGGAGGAATTCGGGGGGCGAATCGGACGCGGTCGCGGCCGCGATGCCCTGCCGCATCGCCCACAGCTTGCCGGTCCAGCCCTGAGGCAGCGGCGTCCCCGGCACGACCGTGAGGCGCTCCGCGTCCCCGCCGGCAGCCGCCGCCTGCCGGGCGACCTCCGCGGTCCCGTCCGTGCTTTCGTCATCGACGAGCACCACCGACCGCAGCCCCGGATAGTCCTGCCGCAACAGCGATCCGACGCATGCGCCGACCCCATCCGCCTCGTTTCGCGCCGGGATCACCACGCAGACCGCCGGCCGCTGCGCCGGCAGCGGGGGATCGAAGTCGTCGCGCTCGGCGCCGAGCCAGAATCCGCCGTGGCCGAACGCGAGATACAACCAGATGACGAACGCCAGGAGTGCAACGAAATCAAACACCATTCTCTCGCCGGCTCGCATTACCCCGCCCTCTGCGGCGGGACCTGTTGTCACGGGAAACCGTTAGGCAATATAACGCCTGGAAGGTCCGGGGTCCCAAGCCTTTCGCAATGCGGCCTCGACATTTGGTTCGCGAATGCCGGGGACGCCGTACGCCTGCAATCGACGCGGCGCCGCTGCTCGCTCCGCGGGCGGAACTATCTGTTCGGGCGGCACCACGAGGCCCTTTGTACAGTACCGGTCGCCCCGAATCGACGAGTCACAGCACAGGATTTATCATGTCGGTAAATGACGACGGCGCGAACTTCGTGCCTCGCCTCACCCAGATCGCGGCATTGACGGAGGAGCTTCTCGAGCGCCTGCTCGGCCCGGCGCCGCTTGCCGCCGAGCGCGCCCGCCCGCCGCGCCTCATCGAATCGATGCGCTACGCCTCGCTCGGCGGCGGCAAACGGTTTCGCCCCTTCCTGGTGGTCGAGAGCGCGGCCCTGTTCGACGTCCCGCGAGAGCGCGCGCTGATGGCCGGCGCCGCGCTCGAGTGCGTGCACTGCTATTCGCTGGTGCATGACGACCTGCCGGCCATGGACAACGACGATCTGCGCCGCGGCCGGCCGACCGCCCACAAGGCCTTCGACGAGGCGACCGCAATCCTCGCCGGCGACAGCCTCCTCACCCTCGCCTTCGACATCCTGGCGCGGACCGAGACCCATCCGGATCCGGCGATCCGCATCGCCCTGGTGCTGGCGCTGGCCCGGGCATCGGGCCTCGGAGGCATGGCCGGCGGCCAGATGCTCGATCTCGCCGCCGAAGGGCGGTTCGCCAACCCCGCGCCACGGCTCGGCCTCGCCGAGGTCGAGGAATTGCAGGCGATGAAGACCGGCGCGCTGCTGCGCTTCGGCTGCCTCGCCGGGGCGATCCTCGGTGGCGCGAAGGAGAGCGAACGCCAGGCGCTCGACCGCTTCGGCGCGATCATCGGCGAGGCGTTCCAGATCGCCGACGACATTCTCGACGTCGAAGGCGATCCCGAGACCGTCGGCAAGGCCACCGGCAAGGATGCCGGCGCCCACAAGGCGACGGCGGTCGGTATCCTGGGCGTCGAACGCGCCAAGCAGAAGCTGTTCGGGCTGATCGCCGAGGCGGAGGCGACCCTCGCCCCGTTCGGCGCCCGCGCCGCCATCCTCAAGGCGGCGGCGCGCTTCGTCGCCGAACGGCGGGCGTGACCGCGAAGCAACGCGATGCCTTTGGCCGCATTGAGGGACCCGGCGCAATGCTTAAGATGGGCCGGGCGCTTGCAAAACCGGCCGTGATCATTCGATTTCGCCGGCTCGACGACCGATCGATGACATGACGATCGGACCAAGACGATCGGACCCAGGACGAGCGGACCCAGGACGAGCGGACCAAGACGAGCGGACCAAGACGACCGACCGGACCAAGACGACCAGACCATGACGATCGCGACATGACGATCGCGACACGAAAATCGGGCCATGATGATCGATCGATGACGATCGGGCGATGACGTCATTCGCAGGGGATCGGCCGAATTCCCGCGTGCAACGGAGGAAACCTTGATGAAAGCTGCCGCGCTCGCCTTCAGCGTCGTCGCCTCGATGATCGGCGCGCCCGCCCGCGCCGCCGACACCGCGCCGGTGCCGATCACCATTGTCGTGTTCACCCCGCCGTCGCTCGGTGCGGTGTTCCCCGCCGTCATCAAGCAACAGAAATACGACATCGCCAACGGCATCGACATCAATTTCGTCGAGCGCCCTCCCGACGCCTATGCGGCGCAGTTCAATTCGGGCGAGTTCAAGGTGGGAGGCAGCGCCTCGATCCTCATTCTCGGCCTCGGCGCGAGCCGTGGCATCAAGGTGAGCTATCTGTTCAACCTGTTCGATTATTGGGGCACCGTCGTCACCAACCGCCCCGACATCAAGACGCTGGCGGACCTCAAGGGGCGCGACGTCGCCGCCGCCAAGGGAACCACCAACTACACCGTGTTCGAATGGTTCGCGCAGCGAGCGGGCGTCGATCCCAAGGCGATCAAGGTGCTCAACACCGCGACCGCCGGCCTGCTCGGCTACGCGCTCGCCGATCGTGCCGACGCCGTCGAGATCTGGGAGCCGGCCTATTCGATGCTGCTGGCCAAGCGTCCCGGCATCCACACCATCGATCTTGCGGTCGCCAAGACCTGGTCCGACTACTCCGGCGGCGCGCTGTTCCCCAATCTCGGGGTCGCCGCCCACCAGGACTGGATCGACAAGAACCCGGAATTGATCCCGCGGCTCTATCGCGCCTACAAGCAGGCGGCGGATTGGGTCGTCGCCCATCCGCTGGAGGCCGCCCCGCTGGTCGCGCCGGTCAAGGACGACGCCGAGCGCAAGTCGATCGCCGACATGATCAAGGACAATTCGCGGCTCGCCATGAACCTCTACCCCGCCAGCAAAGCCGGCAAGGAAATCGCGGCGATCTATCGCATGGGGGTCGCCGTCGGGCTGTTCAAGACCGCGCCGGAAACCGCGACCACGGTCTATGGGGGCCCCGTTGAGTGAGTCCATGGCCGCAACCGCGGACGAAAAGCCGCGGCGCGGGTTTCGGTACGAAGGGATCGTGGCGTTCGTCGGCCTCGCCGTGGCGTGGCAGGTCGCGTCCTATTTCTTTCCGGACTACCTGTTCCCGCCGATCCCGGCGATCGCCGCGCGGTTCTTCGAGATCTTCGGCTCGTTCGGGACGACCCTCGACGCGCTCGCCACCGCCGGCCGCATCCTCGCCGGGCTCGCCGGCTCGTTCGTGCTCGGCGGCATCCTCGCGGTGCTGATGGCGAAGTGGCCCGCCTTCGAGCGTTACAGCCAGCCGCTGCTCAACTTCAACCAGGGCATTCCCGCTTTGTCATGGGTGGTGATCGCGATCATCTGGTTCAAGGGCATCGAATTCCGCATCTTCTTCATCATGGTGATGACGACGCTGCCGGCCTTCACCTTCCAGCTGCTCGACGCCTACCGCTCGATGTCGAACGACCTCTACGAGATGACGCTGTCGTTCCGCCCGAGCCGCTACGATCTGTTGCGCACGCTGATCTGGCCGGCGGTGCTGCCGGGCATCCTGACCGCCTGGAAGGTCAACCTCGGCAATGCGTCCCGGGTCGTCGTGGTCGCGGAGCTGGTCGGAGCGACCGGCGGCGTCGGCTACCAGCTGCTGCTCCAGCAGCAGCTGTTCGACATGGCGGGCGCCATCGCCTGGACGCTGGTGCTCGTCATTTTCGTCCTGATCGTGCAGATGATAATCACCATCATCGAGAACCATGCGCTGAAATACCGGGCGGTGTCGGAGCGCGCGCTGTGAAGGAGGATGCCCCGGAGATCGTGTTCGAGAATGTGGGCAAATCATTCCCGCGCACCGACGGAAAGGGCTCCTTCGAGGCGGTGCGCGACCTCTCGTTCAGCGTCCGCCGCGGCGAGCTCCTGGCGATCCTCGGGCGCACCGGATGCGGCAAGTCGACCACGTTCAACCTGATCGCCGGGCTGTTGCGCCCGAGCTCCGGGCAGGTGCGCGTCAAGGGCCACGACCCGTTCGCCGAGTTCGACTGGTTCCGCGGCCGCATCGGAATCGTGTTCCAGAACGATCGCCTGATGCCATGGCGCACCGCCTTCGAGAACGTCGAGCTCGGGCTCGAGCTCAACGAGGTCGAAAAGGCCAAGCGCGCGGAGATCGTCCAGTCCTGGCTCGGGCGGCTCGGCCTCGCCGGCCACGAGCACGATTTTCCCCATGCGCTGTCGGGCGGCATGCGCCAGCGCGTTTCGATCGCGCGGGCTTTCGCGACGCGGCCGGAGATCCTGCTCTGCGACGAGCCGTTCTCGGCGCTGGACGAGCACACCGGAAACACGCTGCGCGACGAGTTCCGCGCCCTCATCGGCGAGACCGGCGCCACCGCGATCTTCATCACCCATTCGATCGCGGAGGCGCTCGCGCTCGGCGGCCGCCTCATGGTGTTCGAACGGCCGGCGCGGATCGCCTATGAGACGCGGCTTCACGCTGGTATGACGGAGCGCGACCGCGACGAGGTGCGGGCGAACATCCGGCGCTCGCTGGCCGCCTGATGCGCAGCTTCCTCATACGCCGCAAGGTCGCGTGCAGTGCCCGAAGGACCTACCAGGAGACCATGACTTGATCATCGATTCCCATGCCCATTTCGTGCCGCCGTCGCTGCTTGCGGACGTCAAAGCGCAGAAACGCCTGTTTCCCTCGCTCAAGACCAAGGAAGAGAAGGGCAACCTGTGCTTCTCCTTCGCCGGCGCGGAGATGACCCGCCCGATCATGCCGCTGCTCAGCGATGTCGAGAAGCGCCGCAGCTGGCTCGCCTCCCAGGACATCGAGCGGCAGGTGGTCGGCGGCTGGCTCGACAGCTTCGGCTACGAGTTGCCCGCCGCCGAGGGCGCCGACTGGAGCCGCTTCTACAACGAGCATCTGCTGTCCGGCGTGAAGGCGCTCCCGGCCCTGGTGCCGCTGGCGACCGTGCCGATGCAGAGCGGCAAGCACGCCGCCGCGGTGCTGGAGGAAGCGCTCGCCGCCGGCTTTCACGGCGCCATGATCGGCACCCAGCCGAAGGGCCTGGGCGGGGTGTTGGACGACCCCGACCTGACGCCGTTCTGGGAAGTGGCGCATGCCCGCAAGGCGACCCTATTCATCCATCCCATGTATGGGGTCGACGACGAGCGGCTGCGCGCCTACGGCCTCGTCAATGCGCTGGGACGAGCCACCGACACGTCGATCGCGGTGGCGCGGCTCATGCACTCCGGCCACCTCCTGAAGTATCACGACGCCACCTTGGTGCTCTCGCACGGCGGCGCGGCGCTGCCGATGGTGCTCGGACGGCTCGCCAAGGCGCATGGCGCCCATCCGGTCGGCCCCGCCGACCCGACCGAGAGCTTCCGGCGGCTCTACTTCGACACGGTGGTGTTCGACGTCAACGCGCTGCGGCTCGTCTGCGCCATGGCCGGCGTCGACAAGGTCGTGATGGGCACCGACTATCCGTTCCCGATCGGCGACTTCGAGCCGATGAACATCGTCAATGCGCTCATCCTCAGCGATGCCGAACGCGCCGCCATCGCCGGCAACACCGCGGCGCGCCTGTTCAACATCAAGGGCGCCTAGGGACTTCCAGGGGTGGGCAAAGGCGCGCTTGTCGCCGTGCCCACGCCCTTCCTTCAAAACACGTGGGCACGCTTCGCTTTGCCCACCCTACGAAGACCGGGAAACGATCACGGAGTTGAAAGCATGCCCGTCGTTGCCATGACGGTGAACGGCAAACCGGTCCGCGGCGAGGTGGAGGGGCGCACGCTGCTCGTCCAGTTCCTGCGCGAGCACCTGCGCCTGACCGGCACCCATGTCGGCTGCGACACCAGCCAGTGCGGCTGCTGCACGGTCCATGTCGACGGCCGCGCCATCAAGTCCTGCACCGCGCTCGCGGTCGCCCTCGACGGCGCGACCGTCACCACCATCGAAGGCCTCGCGGCCGACGGACACTTGCATCCGATGCAGGAAGCGTTTCGCGAAAACCATGGCCTGCAGTGCGGCTTCTGCACGCCCGGCATGATCATGTCGGCGATCGACATGGTCCGGCGCAACGGCCACGATCTCGACGAGCGCACCGTGCGCAAGCAGCTCGAAGGCAATCTTTGCCGCTGCACCGGCTATCACAACATCGTCAAGGCTATCCAGGCGGGCGCCGCCGCCATGAAGGGGATGTAGCGGAAACCCTGCCACGCACGCCGGTCAGCAGCACGCAAGTCACCCGTCTGCAAGGCACCCGTCCGCAAGTCACCCGCCCGCAAGTCACGAGCACGCCAGTCACGAGCACCGCCATGTACGACTTCACCTATCATCGCCCGGCGAGCCTCGACGAGGTCGCCCGGCTCACCAAGGCCAGCGAAGACCCCAAGGTCCTGGCCGGCGGCATGAGCCTGCTGCCGACCTTGAAGCAGCGGCTGTCCAAGCATTCCGATCTCGTGGACCTCGCCGGCATCGGCGATCTCGCCGGCATCCGCCGCGAGGCCGATGCGCTCGTCATCGGCGCCATGACCCGCCACGCGGATGTCGCCGCCAGCGGCGAGGTCAAGGCGGCGATCCCGGCGCTCGCGATCCTCGCCGAAGGCATCGGAGACCCGCTGGTGCGCAACCGCGGCACCATGGGTGGGTCGATCGCCAATGCCGATCCGGCCGCCGATTACCCCTCCGCCGTGCTCGGTCTCGGCGCCACCGTCGTCACCAGCCGGCGCAGCGTCGCCGCGGACGATTTCTTCAAAGGGTTGTTCGAGACCGCGCTCGCGGCGGATGAAGTCATCACCGCGGTGCGCTACCCGATCCCCGACAAGGCCGGCTACACCAAGTTTCCCAATCCGGCCTCGCGCTTTGCCATCGTCGGCGTGTTCGTCGCCCGCCTGCGCGACGGCACGGTGAGGGTCGCCGTGACCGGTGCGGGCCCCTTCGTGTTTCGCCTGGCCGAAGCGGAAGCACGGTTGACGAAGCGCTTCGCGCCCGAAGCGCTCGACGGCCTCGTGGTCAGCGAGAGCGGGCTCAACACCGACATCCACGCCAGCGCCGAATACCGTGCCCACGCCATCGCCGTGATGGCGAAGCGCGCCGTCGCCCAGGCGTTGGGGTCGCGATGATCGAACCGCCGCCCTCGCTTGCAGCGGCGGAGAAGACCGGCACCGCCATGCGCACTTCGCCCCCTCTCCCGCTTGCGGGGGAGGGCTGGGGAGGGGGCGCTTGCCACCCGGCCCGGCGCCTCGGCTTGAGGAAGAAGGCAGACGCCCGCGAACTCCGATCGGCGGCGACCTGGGGGACGTCCGAGAGCCCCCTCCCTACCCCTCCCCCGCACGCGGTGGAGGGAAACAAGCCGCACGCGGGGGAGGAAAAGTCTGGCACCGCCATGCGCACTTCGCCACCTTGCGTGGGGAACGGAAAGAATGGCACCGCCATGCGCACTTCGCCCCCTCTCCCGCTTGCGGGGGACGGCTGGGGAGGGGGCGCTCGCCACCCGCCCCGGCGTCTCGACTTGAAGAAGGCGGAGGCCCGCGAACTCCGATCGGCTGCGACCTGGGGGACGTCCGAGGGCCCCCTCCCTACCCCTCCCCCGCACGCGGTGGAGGGAAATGCACGCGCTGTGCTCGGTAGGGCCAGCGGCGGCAAGGTACCCTCTACGTTTTCGAACAAACAAAGCGCAAACCCATGAACGAGAAACCCATCAGCTCCCATATCGGACAGCCGGTCCGCCGCCGCGAGGATTTGAAACTCGTCACCGGCAACGGCAGCTATGCCGACGACGTGAACCTGCCGGGCCAGGTCTACGCGGTCATGGTGCGCTCGCCCCATGCCCATGCCCGGATCCGCGGCATCGACACCGGCGCGGCGATGGCGGCGCCCGGCGTGCTCGCCGTGCTCACCGGCCGCGACCTCATCGCCGACGGATTGAAGCCGATTCCCCACAAGGTGTGGTCGCAGCATCCGGCCGAAGTCATGCTCAAGGGGCGCGAGGGCTTCAAGACTTTCACCGCGCCGCATTACCCGCTGCCGGTCGACAAGGTCCGCTTCGTCGGCGAGGCCGTCGCCATGGTGGTGGCGCACACCGTCGCCGCCGCCAAGGATGCGGCCGAACGCGTCGAGATCGACTACGAGGCGCTGCCCGCGGTGACCGACACCCGCGAAGCGGCGGCCCCCGATGCGCCGGTGTTGTTCGAAGAGCGGGGTCGAACGTGGTGGTGGACGGCGAGCTCGGCGACGCTGCCGGCACCGCGGCCGCGTTCGCCCGCGCCGCCCATGTGGTCAAGTTCGACACCTGGGTGCAGCGGATCACCGGCGTTCCCATGGAGCCGCGCGCCGCCGTCGCGACCTTCGATCCCGACACCGGGCGCACCACCCTCTATGCCGGCAGCGGCGGGGTGTGGCGCCTCAAGGACGATCTCGCCACCATTCTCGCCGTTCCCAAGGACGCGGTGCGCGTCATCATGCACGAGGTCGGCGGCAATTTCGGCACCCGCGGCATGATCTATGCGGAGTTCGCGCTCGTCGCCTGGGCGTCGCGCCGGTTGGAGATGCCGGTGAAATGGACCGGCGACCGCCACGAGGCGTTCCTGTGCGACTACCAGGCACGCGACCTCGCGGTCACCGCGGAGCTCGCCCTCGACGCCCAAGGCAATTTCCTCGCCATGCGCGGCTCCAACATCAGCAATGCCGGCGCCCACACGACGAACTACTCGCCGCTCCAGAAGGGCGTCGAGATCATGACGACGATCTACCGCATTCCGTTTGCCCATTTCCGCGCCCGCGCCGTCGTGAGCAACACCTCGCCGACGCGGCCCTACCGCAGCGCCGGCCGTCCGGAGGTGATGTACGTGATGGAGCGCCTGATCGACCTCGCCTGCCGCGAGCACGGCTTCGACCGCGTCGAGATCCGGCGCCGCAATCTCGTCTCCAGCACCGAATTTCCGTATACCAACGCGTTCGGCATGATCTACGACAGCGGCGACTATCACCACACCATGAACTGGGTGCTGCGCGCCGGCGACTGGGACGGCTTCCCGGCGCGGCGCGCCGCCGCCCGCGCGCGCGGCAAGCTGCGCGGCATCGCCGTCGCCAACTACCTCGACACCGCGACCGGCGTCGCCCGCGAGCGCACCGAGATGACGGTGCATCCCGACGGCATCGTCGACGTCGTCATCGGCACCAGTTCCGCAGGGCCAGGGCCACGAGACGAGCTTCGCCCAGCTGGTGGACGAGTGGCTCGACGTCCCGATCGAGAACGTGCGCTTCATCACCCATGACTCCGACATGCTGGTGTTCGGCGGCGGCGCCCATTCCGGCCGCGGCATGCGGCTCGCGAGCCAGATCATGTGGAAGGCGACGAACGACATCATCGCGCAAGGGCAAGCGGGTCGCGGCGCTGCTGCTGCAGGCAAAGCCCGAAGCAATCGCCTTCGCCGCGGGGCGCTTCACCGTGGACGGCACCGCGCAGTCGATCGGCCTGTTCGAAATCGCCGACGCCACCCTGCGCCGCACCGATCTGCCCGAGGACCTGCGCGGGCCGCTTGCGGCGATCTGCGACGAGACGATCCCGGAGGCGGCGTTTCCGTTCGGCTCCCACGTCTGCGAGGTCGAGATCGATCCCGATCTCGGCACCCTCGAGCTCATCAAGTATTCCGCGGTCGACGACGTCGGCCGCGCCGTCAACCCGATGATCATCGACGGCCAGACTCATGGCGGCATCGTCCAGGGAGTCGGCCAGGCGCTGCTGGAGCAGTGCTTCTACGATTCCCGCACCGGGCAGCTGCTGTCCGGCTCGTTCATGGACTACGCGATGCCGCGCGCCGACCTCTTCCCGTTCTTCAACACCGGGATCAGCGAGATCCCGATGCCGAGCCATCCGCTCGGCATCCGGCCGGCCGGCGAAGGCGGCACCACGCCCGCGCTAGCGGTGGTGGTCAATGCGGTGGTCGACGCGCTTGAGCGATTACGGCGTCCGCCACGTGGAGATGCCGACCACTCCGGAGCGCATCTGGCGAGCCATGCGCGGCAAGCCGGCGCGCCCTCACACCTTGGAGATGAGCTGACGGAACGCTCGGGGGAGAATTGATGGCCGCACCGAAGCGATTTGTGGCAGGCGTAACGAGCCCCGCGACGTCGGCGCGTGACATCGGTATGATTTGGTTCCGGGGAAGACTGCCCCCAATGGAGGTTTGCCGTGCTGCTTCGCGCTACGCCGCTGTCACCGTTCGGCCGCAAGGTCCGCATGGCGATTTCCCGCCTCGGACTGTGGGACCGCATCGAGATGGTCAAGGCCGACCCGATGGACGCGGCCGACGTGCTGCGGCGTGACAATCCGCTGGGCAAGATCCCAACGCTCGTCACCGACGACGGCACCGCGGTGTTCGACAGCCGCGTCATCCTCGAATATCTCGATCACGTCGCCGGCGGCGATCGCATCATCCCGGCCAAATGGCCGGCGCGGCTCGAGGCGTTGACGACGCAGGCGCTGGGCGACGGCGTCATGGACGCCTCGATCTTGATCGTCTACGAGGCGCGCCACCGTCCGGCCGCGCTACATCACCAGCCGTGGCTCGATTACCAGCGCGGCAAGGTCGTCCGCGGCCTCACCGCCTTCGCCAAGCAACCGGCCGATCCGTCCCGCTTCGATGTCGGCACCATCGCCGCGGCCTGCATGCTCGGCTATCTCGACGCGCGCAAGCAGGTCGACTGGCGGCCGGAGTTTCCGGTCCTCGTCGAGCTGGCTCGACGCCTTCCGCGCCCGGCATCCCGAGTTCGACGCCACTGCAGCCGCCGCGTGAGGACGAGGCGGCCGGCATGAGCACACCCACGACGCTTTCGGCCCATGGCGCCGAAATTCCGGTGATGGGCTTCGGCACCTCGGGCCTCGGCAGGAACGCGGCGGAGCTCGTCGCGATCGCGCTGCGGCTCGGTTACCGGCACATCGACGCCGCCCGCAAATACGGCACCGAACGCGGCGTCGGCGACGGCATCCGCGCCTCGGAGCGTGCCGCGCCAGGAGATCTTCCTCACCACCAAGGTCTCGCACGAGAACCTGCGCCCCGCCGATTTCGCCCGTTCGGTGGAAACGAGCCTCGGCGAGTTGCAGGTCGATTACGTCGACCTTCTACTGATCCACTGGCCGAACCCGCAGATCCCCGTGACCGAATGCATGGGCACGCTCGCCGCGGCGAAGCGCGAAGGCCTGACGCGCCACATCGGCGTCGCCAACTTCACGATCAAATTGCTGGACGAGGCCGATCAGCACCTGCCCGGAGCCCCTCGTCACCAACCAGGTCGAATGCCATCCCTATCTCGACCAGACCCGGATGATCGCGGCACTGACCCGCCATGGCATGGTGCTCACCGCCCACTGCCCGCTCGCACGCGGCCGGCTGATGGAAGATGCCGGTGCTCGCCGAGATCGCCCATGAGCGCAAGAAGACGCTCGCCCAGATCGCGCTGCGCTGGCTCGTGCAGCAGGAGATCATCTCGCCGATCCCGCGGTCGTCGAATCCGGCACGCATCGCCGAGAACCTCGACGTGTTCGATTTCCGCCTGACCGCCGACGAGATGGACCGCATCTCCGCCCTCGAGCGGCCCGACGGCCGGGTCGCCAATCCCGCCTTCTCCCCGGCGTGGGATTGAGGGTTAGGTGATCATTCCGGGGTGGCCTCACCACATCGAGAGCGGCGCCCTGCCCGCACCAAAGGCGTCACCGCCGGGCTTGTCCCGGCGACCCCGTTAATCCCGATAATAAGGCATGGGGTTGCCCCGCGGTGCGTTGCGAAGCGCGGGACGGGCGCAGTGCCCGACGATCGGGATCGCCGGGACAAGCCCGGCGATGACTGATGACTGTGTTGGGGCGACGCGCGCCAAAAAACACGGGCCAAGAACGACGGTAGCCGGGACGAGCCCGGCCACTTCGCATTGGCGCCGCTCGCGACGCCGCCGGCCTCACTTCGAGGCGTGGGCGGACATGCCCTGGAACACCAGCTTCTGCAGGCCCTGGCCGGTCGCGGCGACGTAGATGTTGCCCTTGGCGTCGGTCGCGATGAGGTGGCCGCCGCCGATCAGGCCGGGATTGGCGATCGTGCCGATCTGGTCGAGCGATTTGCGGTCGAGGATCGCGATCTCCTTGCCGTCACCGACGTAGAGGAACTGCTGTTCGGGATCGGATGACAGCGCGACGTTGCGGGCGAACGGCGAGCTGCCCTTGAGGTGCTGCTTGATGAACTTGCCGTCGTTGGTGAACATCTGGACGCGGCGGTTCTCGCGGTCCGCCACGTAGACGAGGCCGTCATGGGCGACGCGCAGCGAGTGCACGACGCTGAGCTGCGGCGGGCCCGGCGGCGTGAAGTCGGTCTTGCGCAGGATGTCGCAGTGATCGTCGTCCTCCGGCTTGTTGCCGAACGCGCCCCACATCCGCTTGAACGCGCCGGTGTCGGCATCGAACACGATGACGCGGTGATTGCCGTAGCCGTCGGCCACGAACAGCTCGTTGGTCGGCGGATAGACCTGCACGTCGGCGGCGCGATGCACGTTGCCGGTGTCGGCGTTGCCCTTGCTCTGGTTGCTGTGGCCGATCTGCATGACGAACTTGCCGTCCTGGCTGAATTTCAGGAGCGCGTCGTCGGCGACCGGCTTGAGCTTCTCGAGCCCGTTGTCGGGGCAGTTGTTGCCGCCGACCCAGACGAAGCCCTTGTTGTCGATGTAGATGCCGTGCTCGCGCTGCGGCCAGTCGTAGCCCTGGCCGTCGCCGCCCCACGACTTGATGTAGTTGCCGGCCGGGTCGAACACCATGACCGGAGGCGCCGCCTTGGCGAAGTCGTCGCCCTTGAGGGTGCGCGGCCGGTGGAGCACCCAGATGTTGCCCTGGGCGTCGCTCGCCATGCTGGAGACATCGCCGAGCTTCCACTGCGGCGGCACTTTCGGCCAGGTGGGATCGACGGTGAAGGTCGGCAGGCTGCGGGTCTGGGCTTGGCTCTGGGCTTGGGTCTGGACTTGGGTCTGGGCTTGGGTCTGGGCCGCCGTCTGCGCCGCGGCGCCGGTCATGGTCAGGGCGGCGGCGCCCACCGTGGCGGCGACCACCGCCATCGCGACGGCACGCGATCTCGTGTGCTTCATGTGTTTCCTCCGTGCTGCTTCTTTTCGGATTTAGCCCCGGACTGCTCGGTCCTGACGGCGCGCCATCGTAGCGGGATTTGCCGGCACCGCAAAGGTGCGGCGGCTGCGCGGCTTGACGGCGCCCGCGCCCCTCGCGCAATAAGCTCTCGCCTGCCGTTATCGCCGCGATCGCGGCGCTTCCCGTGAGTTCGACGACGTTGCCGTCCTTGCCGCGATCATCCGGATCGCCGGGACAAAACCGCCGGCGGCGCGTGCCGGCGATGACTTGTGAACAGGAACCCCATGGGCACGGTTGGCCAACTGATCGTCGACAGCCTCGTCGCTAACGGCATCGACCGGGTGTTCTGCGTTCCCGGCGAGAGCTATCTCGGCCTGCTCGACGCGCTCTATGGGCGCAGCGACATCGACACCGTCGCGTGCCGCCATGAAGCCGGCGCCGGCTTCATGGCGATCGCCGACGCGCGGCTCACGGGGCGGCCCGGCGTCGCCTGCGTCAGCCGCGGCCCCGGCGCCAGCAACGCGGCGATCGCGGTGCATACCGCGCAGCAGGACGAGGTGCCGTTCATCCTGATCGTGGGCCAGGTGCCCGCCCGCAACACGCGCCGCGATGCGTTCCAGGAGATCGACTACCGCGCCATGTACGGCGCGATCGCCAAATGGGTCGCGGAGGTCACCGATCCCTCGCGAATGGCGGAGACCATGCTGCGGGCGATCCGCACCGCGACCGCCGGCACGCCGGGCCCGGTGGTGATCGCGGTGCCGGAGGACGTCCTCACCGCCGAAGTGGCGGCGGGCCCGGTGGCGTCGCAGTGCGCGATCCACGCCGCCCCGCGGGCCGAGGATGTCGCGACGCTACGCGCGTTCGTCGCGCGGGCGGCTCGCCCGCTCGTGCTCGCCGGCCGCAGCCTCGACCGCCCCGGCGGCCGCGACGCGCTGCGGGCCTTTCTCGAGCAATGGGACCTGCCAGCGGTGGTGTCGTTCCGCGCGCAGGATCTGTTCCCCAACGGGCACCGGCTCTACGCCGGCGACATGGGCCTCGCCAATCCCCGCGAGCAGATGGCGGTGCTGCGCCGCGCCGACCTGCTCATCGTGCTGGGCGCGCGCATCACCGACATCACCTCCCAGGGCTACACCTATCCCGACCTGGTGCGGCCGCAGATGCCGCTGGTGCATGTCCATCCCGATCCGTCCGCGATCGGAACGCACTTTGCCGCCGATCTCGCGATCGCCTGCGATCCCTGCACGCTGATCGCGGCCTTGGGCGCTCCCGGGTCGGCGCGCGAGGACCGCGGCGAATGGATCGAGGAGCTCGGTGCGGAGCGCCGCCGGATCGCGACGCCGCGGACCTTCACCGTCAATGACGGGGTGCCGTTCGAAGATGTGGTCGCGCTGGTCGGCCGCCATCTTCCGCCGGACGCCATCGTCACCGTGGACGCCGGGACCTTCGGCGCGCCGGTCTATCGGGTGATTCCGTTCGCGCCGCCGCAGCGGCTGCTGGCGCCGATCGTCGGCGCCATGGGCTTCGGCATTCCGGCGGCGGTCTCTGCGGCGCTGCGCGCCCCGGAGCGGCCGGTGATCGCGTTCGTCGGCGACGGCGGGCTCCTGATGACCGGCAGCGAGCTGGCCGTCGCCATGGAGCGCAAGCTGCCGCTCAAGGTGATCGTGTCGGAGAACCGCAGCTACGCCTCGATCTGGATCCAGCAGCAGCGCGACTATCCCGGACGGAGCGTCGCCACCACCTTCGCCAATCCCGATCTCGCGATGATCGGCGCCGCCTACGGATTCGAGGTGACCCACATCTTGTCGCGTGGCGAGCTCCCGGCGCTGCCCGCGATCCTCGCGCGCCCGGGGCCGCAATTCGTCATCGTCGAGACCAGTCTCGACGCCGTGCGTCCCAAACCGTAAACCTCGAGGGCGATCGGTTGAAACCGCATCGGATCGCCTCGCAAGACTTCGGTTTGACGCATCATCTCGTCCGAAAAGCCTGCAACTTTTCGGGATCATGCCTGAGCAGGACCGGACCGCATGAAAACGCAGAACATCAAGGTGAAGCTCCGCGACGGCGAGATGGGCGCCTACCTCGCCCTCCCCGACCGCACGCCGGCCGGCGCCATCATCGCGATCATGGAGATCTGGGGCGTCAACGACACCATGCGTCACCACGCCCATGAATTCGCCGCGGCCGGCTTCATCTGCCTCGTGCCGGACCTGTTCTGGCGCCAGGAGCCGGGTGTCGAACTGTCGGACCGCGAGCCTGCCCACGTGCAGAAGGCGTTCGATCTCTATTACGAATTCGATTACGACCTCGGCGTCCGCGACATGGAGGACACCCGGCACTTCCTGCAGGCGCTCCCGGAATGCAACGGCAAGGTCGGCGCGGTCGGCTACTGCCTGGGCGGCAAGCTCTGCTACCTCATGTGCTGCCGCACCGACATCGATTGCGCCGTCGCCTACTACGGCACCTACATCGAGCACAACATCCGCGAGGTGAGAAACCTGCACCGCCCCTTCATGCTGCACATGGCGATGAAGGACCGCTGGGTGCAGGCGGAGGTGAACGATCTCCTGGAGCGCCGTCTCGCCCCCAATCCGCTCGTCGCCATCCACAAATATCCCGACGCCGACCACGCCTTCGCCCGCACCGGCGGCCGCACCTACAGCGCACCGGAGGCCGCGCGCGCGCTGGGGCTCACGACCGAGTTCTTTCGCACCCATCTCGGCGGATGAAGGTCGCTTCAGCGGACGAACGCTCCGCGGATGGTCCTTCTCTTCGGCCGGAAGGTCCATCGCCGCGGATTGCAGAATGATCGAATCCGGTGTTTCGTCCGCACCGTACCAAGGAGTTCTCGCATGGCGTCAGTTGAGGATTTCACCGCGGGAGGATATCGCTTCATTCCCGGCGGCTTTCAGTTTTCCGGCGGTGTCGCCGCCGCCCGGGGCTATGAGGTCAAGCGCTTCCGCTTCCGTTCTCCGGTTCCGCTGGTGGAGGGCTTTGCGCGCATCGAGAAGACCATCATGGGCGCCGGCCGGCCGCTCACCGCGTTCTGCGCCTGCGAGTTGCGCTCGCCGGCGCCGTTCAGCGAGCAGGGCTTCCGCGCCTTCAACGAAGCTTATGTGGTCACGCTGAAGAAATGGGGGGTGTTCGACGGCAAGGTCAATCCGGTCGCGCGCAGCAATGTGTGTCCGGCGATCGATCCGCCGGCGGAGCCGTGTTTCCACGCGTTCTCGTTCACGGTCCCGAGCGCCGCCACCGCGGCGAGCTTCGTCATCTCGGGAAGCGCGGAGGCGCGCGGGGGTGAGGCCTCCTATCGCGAGCGCATCGTGCGGTTCGGCGAGACGAGCGCCGACGCGATGCACGAGAAGGCGCGCCACGTCATGGACGAGATCACTTTGCGGCTCGGCCTGTTCGGCGTCGGCTGGCGCGAGGCGACCGCAACCCAGATCTACACGATCCACGACATTCATCCGTTCATGGCGGAGGAGATCGTCCGCCGCGGCGCCGCGCGTTCCGGCATGACCCTGCATTATGCCCGTCCGCCGGTGCTCGACCTCGAATTCGAGGTCGACTGCCGCAGCGTGCGGGTGGAGGAGATGATTTAGAGCGCAGATGTCTCGCAGGCTGCGGCCGAACCGCAGTCCGTAGGGTGGGCAAAGCGAAGCGTGCCCAACATCTTGCAAGGTCCGCGTGGGCACGGCGCGAAAGCTGCGCCTTTGCCCACCCTACAGGTTCCACTGCCGCAGCGTGCGGGTGGAGGAGATGATTTAGGCGGCTGGATGTCTCTCGCAGGCTGCGGCCGAACCGCAGTCCGTAGGGTGGGCAAAGCGAAGCGTGCCCACCGAGGTCCACGTGGGCACGGCGCGAAGGATGCGCCTTTGCCCGCCCTACGCGTTCCTACCGCAGCGTGTTGGTGGAGGAGATGATTTAGCCGGGGGCCGATGCAGGGCACTGAATTCCGGGCCCGCGCGAGGCGCTGCCCGGAACGATGGGACTCACATGATCGCTTCGGCCTCGCGCAGGCTTTCGATCAGCGAGGCGCGCAGCAGGAAGGCCCGCGCCCGCACCGGGTCTTCGGCGGTGCGGCGCAATTCGTCCTGATTGCGCTTGCGCACCGTCGGGTCGGTCTCGGCGAGCAGGCGCTTGTTGCGCATGGTCTGGGCCTGGGTGTGCTGGACGGCCACGTGGCGGCGCTGGCGCTCGTAGCGGTCGAGAACATCCTCGTCGGCCTCGCCGCGCAGGATCGCGACCAGCTTGTCGGCGAGATTGAAGGCATCGTGGACGCCGCTGTTCATGCCCATGGCGCCGATCGGACTGTTCACGTGGGCGGAATCGCCGGCGAGGATGGCGCGTCCCGACCGGAACTTCTGCGCCACGCGCTGATGCACGGTGTAGAGGTTGCTGCCGACGATGTCGAACGGCCGACCGGTCGGAAGGAAGCCCTGGAGGCGCTGCTGCAGCACTTCCGGACGGCTGACCGCCGCTTCGTCGGCGCCGGGATCGACCGGGAAATGCACCCGCCAGCGATCGGGCGGACCCTTCCAGTGAAACAGGTTCGACCATTCCTTGGGGTCGGAGATGTAGTTGCGCTCCGCATAGCCGTGGCGGCGGAAGTCGTAGGCCACCTCGATGTTGAGCACGAGATCGGAGTAGGTGAAGCCCTCGAACTCGATGCCGAGTTCCTTGCGTACGATGCTGCGGGCGCCCTCGGCGGAAACGAGATAGGTGCCGACCACCGATTCCGTCTCGCCGGCCGGATTGGTGAACTGCGCGGTGACGCCCGAGGCGTTCTGGGAAAAGTCCGTGAAGGTCGACGACAGCCGCAGGTCGATCCCGGGATGGGCCTTCGCCATGGCGAGCGCCTCCTCGACGATCTTGATGCGCTCGCATTGCAGGACGTAGGGAAACCGCGTGTCGTCCTTGAGATGGATGTGATCGAAGGCGGCGATCAGCGCATTGTCGGCGCGGTCCCAGTAGTGAAACACCGGCGCGATGATGCCGCGCGCCTCGAGCTTGGGGTAAAGCCCGATGCGGTCGAACATCTCGAGCGTCGCGGGATGGTTGGTCCCGGCCCGCGGCACCTGCTCGAGAAAATTATCGTCGCCCAGCGCCTCGATCAGGGTGACCGGGACATCCTGCTGCGCCAACGCCAAAGCGAGGCACAGCCCCACCGGTCCGGCGCCGACGATGATGACCCGATCTGACGGTTTCAACATGCTGACATCGCCTCGCCCCAGGGCTCGTGCTCACGCTGCGTCGAGACTTTGGCGCCTCGAAGCTCGACTGCGTCTCAAGGCTTGGCGACGACGTCCTTCGCTGCGCCCGCCCAGCCATTGTGGGTAATGTCGAACACCACGCCGTTGGGATCGCGGTACTTCGCCTCGTAGAACGAGTTCGGCGAGGTCGGCCGACCCGTCAGGTAACTGCCGCCGGCATCAACCACCTTCTTCTCGGAGGCATCGAGGTCGTCGACCCATACGCCGAAATGATAGAGGCCGAGCTTCTCGTTCTCGTGTTCCTTGGTGAGCAAAGCGACGTTGATGACCCCGTCCGTCATGTAGACGCCGCGTCGCGCCGTGCCGGCGCGCGTGAAGCCGAAAGCGTTTTCGTAAAATTTGGCAGCCTCTTCGGCGTCGGGGACGATGATGGCGATGTGGCGGATCCGGCTGGTCATGATGCACCTCCTGGTGGCGGCGTCGTTCTTGTTCCCGGCGGAACGTTCTCCGCCGCGCCTCGCGCCCGGTATTAGCCGCGAATCGTGAGGGTAGGCAACAATTTCCCGACCTTGCGGAGGAAACGCCGCGGGGCATGGCCCTCCGCCATCCCTGCCTAGGAATTGGCCAGCCGCCCGCGCGGCCCTGCTCAATGTGACGGCGCGCCCCGCACGGCCTCGCCGTTTGGCGTTTCGCGGGGCGGGCGCATCCCGGTGGCACACCGTTTGCTCAATTGTACGAAGCCGCGCAAACGCGGCTGGGCAGGGCGAAGATGAACCAACGCAGTTCCATGGCGGGTTGCCCGCGTGGCCTCGGTTGTAGTCGGCCCCCGCGGCAAGGAGGGCAATTCCGATGACGGGCCGTCTCAGGCTTTCGTCGCGCCACCCGGAAGAGGCCGGCGCCAGGATGCGGCCGTTGTCCCGGTTGCCGGTGTTCCTCTCTCTCGAGGGCAAGCGGGTTGTGGTATGCGGCAGCGCCGCCGCGGCGGCGTGGAAGGCCGAGTTGCTGTCAGCCGCCGGAGCCCGGGTGGACGTGCTCTGCGAGGAACCGGGCGACGAGTTGCGCGCGCTCGCCGCCGCCCCGCCCCAGGGCGCTGTTTCGCTCGCCGGCCGCGAGTGGGAGCCGGCCGATCTCGCCGGGGCCGCCGTGGCGATCGGCGCCATGACCGACGACGCCGAGGCCGAGCGCTTCGCCGCCGCCGCGCGCCGCGCGGGCGTTCCGGTCAATATCATCGACAAGCCGCGACTGTGCGATTTCATCTTCGGCGCCGTGGTCAACCGCTCGCCCCTGGTGATCGGCATCTCGACCGACGGCGCCGCGCCGGTGTTCGCCCAGGCGATCCGCGCCAAGATCGAGGGACTGCTGCCGCGCGGTTTTGCGCGCTGGGCGGAAGCCGCCCGGCGCTGGCGCGCGCTGGTGCAGGCGACCGACCTGTCCGCTGCCGCGCGGCGGCGATTCTGGCAGCTGTTCGCGGCGACCGCGCTGTCCAATCCGGAGCGCGATCCGGCGACGCGCGATTTCGATGATCTCCTCGCCCTCACCCGCACCGGCCCGGGGCATGCCGGCCGGGTAACCCTGGTCGGCGCCGGCCCCGGCAATGCCGAATTGCTGACGCTGCGCGCGGTGCGTGCGCTGCATGCCGCCGACGTCATTCTGTTCGACGACCTGGTGGCGCCAGACGTCCTCGACTTCGCCCGCCGCGAAGCCAAGAAGATGCTGGTCGGCAAGACCGGGCACCGACCCTCCTGCAAGCAGGAGGAAATCAATTCGCTGATGGTGTCGCTGGCGCGATCCGGCAAGCACGTGGTGCGCCTCAAGGGCGGCGATCCCATGATCTTCGGCCGCGCCGACGAGGAGATCGAGGCCTGCCGCGCCGCCGGCGTGGCGGTGGAGGTGGTGCCGGGCATCAGCACCGCCCAGGCGGCGGCGAGCCGGCTCGGTGTCTCTCTGACCCATCGCCACGAGGCGCGCCGGGTCCAGTTCCTGACCGGACATGCGGAGAACGGGCGCCTGCCCGACAACCTCGATTGGGCGAGCATCGCCGACCCCGCGGCCACCACGGCGGTCTATATGCCCGGTCGCACCATCGGCGAGTTCGCCGCGCGCGCGATTGCGGCAGGCCTTGATGCCGACACCCCGACGATCGCGGTCGCGGCGCTCGGGCGTGCCGGCGAGCGGATCGTAAAGGCGAGGCTCGGCGACATCGCGGGCCGGCTCGCCCGGGAGGCGCCACCCACCCCCCTCCTGGTGTTGATCGGCCGTACCCTCGACCGCGCCGCGAGCGTGGATTTCGCGAAAGCCGTGCGCAGCGAATTCGGCGCGCTCGCCGCACCGGCCCGCGCCGGCGGGACCCCGCACGAAAACGCCACGAGCTGAGCGGACCTCGCTTCCTTCGCGACAGCCGCAACCCCGGCGGGCTCCCTCGGTGCGCCGGTAGGCCCTCCGCCAGGATGCGCGCCGCGGCGACGACCCGCTGCCGTTGCTGGACGAGAAAATAACCGCTACTCCACCGGGGAGAGACCCGCGCGCGCCGAGCCGCGGTGAGCCTGGCGAGATGGCGACATGACGGATCAGCTTGTTGTCCCGGTGATCCTTTGCGGCGGCGCCGGAACGCGTCTGTGGCCGGTGTCGCGCGAAAAGATGCCGAAGCAGTTCGTGCCGCTGATCGGGACGTCCTCGACGTTCCAGCAGGTGCTCGACCGCATCACCCGCGAGGGCTTGTTCGCCCCGCCGATGATCATCACCAATTCCGAGTTCCGGTTCGTCGTGGCCGAGCAGGCGCGGGCGACGGGGCGTCAAGGCCACCATCATCCTGGAGCCGCAGCGGCGCGATTCCGCGGCCGCCATCGCCGCCGCGGCGGAACTCGCGATCAAGTCGGATCCCGGCGCGATCCTGCTGGTGGTCGCCGCCGATCACCTGATCCCGAACAGCGACGAGTTCGCCGATGCGTGCCGCGCGGCGCTGCCGGCGGCGATGGCGGGTTCGATCGTCACCTTCGGGGTCAAGCCGACCTACCCCGCATCGAGCTACGGCTACATCCGCGCGCACGCGTCCCAGGACAACGGCCCGGTCTGCAAAGTCGAGGCCTTCGTCGAGAAGCCCGACACGGCGACCGCCGCCCGCTACGTCGCCGACGGCTATCTGTGGAACAGCGGCAACTTCATGTTCCGTGCCGAGGTGATGCTGCGCGAACTCGGCCGCCTCGAACCCGAGATCCGAAAGGCGGCCAAGGCCGCCGTCGACAACCTCACCTCCGACCTCGACTTCTATCGCCTCGCCGAAGCGCCGTTCGCACAGGCGCCGAAGAAATCGATCGACTATGCCGTGATGGAGCGCACCGCGCTGGCGGCGGTGCTGCCGGTCACCGTTCCGCTGGTCCGATGTCGGGAGCTGGAACGCGGTGTGGGACGCCCAGCCGCAGGATCCGGCCGGCAACGTGATCGAGGGATCGGCGGAGGTGATCAACACCCGCAACAGCCTGATCCGCTCCGAGGAAACCGTGCTCACCACCGTGATCGGGCTCGACGGCGTGATCGTCATCGCCACCTCCGATGCGGTGCTGGTGGTGGCGCAGCAGCACGCGGAGCGGGTCAAGGACCTCGTCGAGCAGCTCAAGCTGAAGAACCGTACCGAGGCGCTGGAGCACCGCCGCGTCTACCGGCCGTGGGGCTTCTACCAGAGCGCCGATTCCGGGATAGCGCTACCAGGTCAAGCGCATCTGCGTGAACCCCGGCGCGCGACTCTCGCTGCAGAAGCATTTCCACCGCTCCGAGCACTGGGTGGTGGTGCACGGCGTCGCCGAGGTCACCATCGGCGAGGACGTACGCCTCTATCACGAGAACGAGTCGGCCTATGTGCCGATCGGGGCGGTGCACCGCCTCGCCAACCCGGGCAAGATCCCCCTCGAGCTGATCGAGGTGCAGGTCGGCAGCTATCTCGGCGAAGACGACATCATGCGCCTGGAAGACGTCTACCGCCGCCACGCCGAGGCGTGAGCGCTGTTGTCGACGCGAAGCATGGCGTCATCTAAATCGGTAGCGCGGATCGATCGCAGCGAAACCGGGATGCGCGATACCTCGGCTGCCCCGGATTTTCGTCAGCTCGATCCAGGCTGCGGAAAAGCCGGGTCGGGCGCCGCGACGAGGGGCGGCGATCGACTGCGTCGCCGTCAGATATGAAGATTAGCCTGGTTGAACATGAAGAAGAAGCACAGTGCCAGCGCCACATAGCCCGCGCAGATCAGGACGAGAAAAAGCGGCTCGCTGAACTCCCACTGCCCGGTCTCCGACGACGTCATTGTTTCCTCCCTGCGGTGCCAAAGCGGCTCGCTCGCAGGGAACAGGATTGATCGCCGCCTTCGTTGACATAGATCAAATTTCACCCCCGGGCGGCCGCACAACGCTGCCGCGAGGAGCGGCGCGGTCGTCAGGATCGGTCGCCGCCCGTTACCCGCCGAGCGCCGCGATCGCCCGTTCAGCGGCGCTGACGCCGCTGCGGTAGGCACCATGGGCGGTCGAGAAATCCTCCGGCGAACAGGCTTCGCCGGCGAAAAAAAGCCGCTCGTCGACCGTCGCCGCCAGCGCATGGCGGGCATCGGCCTGCCCCGGCATCGCGTGCGAATAGGAACCGAGCGCCCAGGGGTCCTGCGCCCAGGCCGAGGCGGCGACGAGGTGAAGCCGCTTGCGGATGTCGTGACCCAGCAACGCCGCGAGCTCGTCCATGGCAAAGCTCGCGAACGCCGCTTCTCCGCCGCGCTCCAGGTCGCGCGCCAGCGCGCCGCCGAAGAAGCCTTCGACCAGCGGCCGTCCCATCGGACGCAGATAGTAGGTCCCGGTGCCGACCCGGTCGACCGCGCCGTAGAGATGGGAATCCGGAGGAAACGCGTCGGCGTCGTCGAGCCGGAGATAGACCTTGTCGGCGATGCCGAGCGGCAACGCCGCGGCAGCCGCCGTCTTTGCCGGAAGCTCGGGGCGAAAGCGCAGCGTGCCGCCGGCCAGCACGTTGGTGGGAAGGGTGACGATGACGGCGCGGGCGCGCACCTCGCCGCGCGGCGTTTCGATGCGGATCGGAGAGCCGCCGTGATCGATCGCCTGCACCGGGCAGTCGCGCACGATGTCGAGCCCGGTCCCGCAGGCGGCGATCAGGGTGCCGTAACCTTCGACCACCCGCCAGTTGATCCCGGTGTCGCGGTAGCGCCAGAAGTCGCGGGCGGACAGCCGGTCGAGCTCGACGCCGTTGATGTAGGTGCTGGTGGCGTTGATGAGCGCATTCCAGCGGCAGCCCGGCTCGAGCGACGCTTCGCCCGGCCGATCGATCTCGGCTTCGCCCGCGGCATCGAGGCGATCGTAGAAGCGTGCCGCGGCGCTGCCATAGTCGTCCTGGTCGGCGGCGGAAAAGCCGGCATCGTTCCATTGCGTGCGCCACTTGGGCGCGGTCCGGTCGAGCGCATAGCCGAGCGTCGCAGCGACGATGCACCATTCGTTCTCGTCTGCGGAATGCAGCCAGCCGCATCCGAGCTCGATCGGCAGACCGGCCTCGTCGCGCAGCGTCCAGGCGCGGCCGCCGAGACGCGGGCGTGCTTCGAGGACCCGCATCGACAGCCGCGACGTGGCGAGCCGCCGCGCCGCCGCGAGCCCGGCCGCACCCGCCCCGATCACCACGACATCGAACTCACACGACATTGCACTCACACGACATCGAATTCACACGGCACCGGATTCACAGGGATCGAACTCAGACGGGCACCGAAGCTACTCCCGGACTGGCCGCACCAGCAGACCACGTGGAGATGGCTCGCAGGCGGCCGCGTTGCAAGGGCCGAACGAAAGCCTGTGGCGCGCAGCGGCAACGCGCCGAAGAACGGGATCTATGGATGAGGACGGGCCAGAGCCGCTAGGCGGTGCTGCCGGCATCGACCGTGAGCACGGTGCCGGTGATGCTGCCGGAGCGGTCGCCGAGCAGGAACTCGACGGCTTCCGCCACATCCGCGACCGCCGGCAGCTTGCGCAACGCGCTGCGGCGCGCGATCTGCGCGCGCTGGGCCTCGTCGAGCTCCTGCGTCATCTCGGTGTCGAGAAAGCCCGGGGCGACCGCATTGACGTTGACGCCCATGCGCCCGACCTCGCGGGCGAGCGAGCGCGTGAACCCGAGCATCGACGCCTTGGTCGCGGCGTAGACCGACAGCCCGCTGTAGCCGGTGAAGCCGACGATCGAGGCGACGTTGACGATGCGTCCGCCGCCGTCGGCCATCATCGCCCGCACCACGTATTTCGTGAGCACCATGGGTGAGAGCGTGTTGAGCCGCACCATGTGCTCGATCCGCGAGGCGTGCATGAGCGACAGCGCGCCGCCCTCGCCGGTCGCCGCATTGTTGACGAGCCCCCAGAGCGGCCCAAAGCTCCGCCGCAGTTTGGTGACGAGCTGCGGCATCGCGCCGATGTCCTCGAGATCGAACGGCACGAAATGCAACGTCGGCGCGCCGGACCGCTGCGACGCCGCAATCGCCGCCGTCAGCTCGCGGCTCTCGGTGCGGGCGAGCGCGATGGCGTTGTAGCCGGCGGCCGCGAGCTTCATCGAAATCGCGAGGCCCAGTCCGCGACTGCCGCCGGTGACGAGAACGTTACGCATGGCGCAGCAACTTGCCCGTCGGCGACATCGGCAGCGCCGGCACGAAGCGGATGGTGGCCGGCACCTTGTGGGCCGCGAGATCGCGGCGGCATTGATCGATGATCTCGCGTTCCACCGTGGTGAGCGGCGGCCCGTCGCCATCCTGGCGGCCGGGCTTGAGCACGACGTCGGCCACGACGATGGCGCCGGTGATCGGGCTCTTGCGCGCCTTGACGAGCGAGCCCGAGACGGCGGCGTGACGGTTGATCGCCGCCTCGACCTCTTCCGGATGGACCTTCAGCCCGCCGACATTGATGATTCCGTCCTTGCGGCCGATGAAGTGATAACGGCCGCCGCGCAGCTCCACCATGTCCGCGGTGTCCACGAACCCCTCGGCATCGAGAAGCGCCGGAGCGCCGGGCCCGATATAGCGCGATGCCGTCCGGTTCGAGCGCAGCCGCAGCGAGCCCTCCGCGATCTTGATGTCGACGTCGCCACGGCCGACCCCGAGGAACTCCGCCGGAAAGCCTTCGCGGCCGTCATCGACTTCGAAGGCGACACCCGCCTCGGTGGAGGCATAGGCATGGCCGAGGCCGGCCTGAGGATACGTCGCGCGCAAATTGTCGAGCACGGCCTGGCCCGCGATCTCGCCGGACAGGCGCACGTAGTGCGGGCTGATCATCTGCGCCGAAGGGCCCATGAGAACGCGCCACCAATGGGACGGCGTGCCCGAAAGATGAGTCACGCCGTGCGCCGCGAGCCTCGCGAGATGCTCCACGACCGGCTCGCCCGCACCCGACAGGATGAGCGAGCCGCGGCCCACCACCGCGCGGAAGAAGATCTGCAGACCGCCGTAGCGGCGGATGTCGTAGAAAGTGCCCCAGACCGGCGCGCCCGGGTGCGACTTGATCGGCGCGGTCAGGGTCGCGACGGTGTGGCTGACGAGCTTGGGAACGCCCGTCGTTCCGGAGGTGAGGAGCACCCATTCGGTCTCCAGGCCACCGGCCATCGCCTCGCGGGGCAGGTCGTCGCAGGGTAAAACGACCGCGCCGCCGGGCACCCGCAGCGGGATGCCGAGCGCGTCGAGATCCGAGGTGCCGGGATCGCATACGACGGCATCGATGTCCGCCGCCACCGCGATGGCGCGGAGGTGGTCCAGCGGCACGTCGGGCGGACAGACCACGAAGCGACGGGCCACGCCGTCGAGTTCGATCATCGCCAACGCGGCATGGAGCTGGTCGCGGGCCGCCAGCAGAACCGACCTGCCGTGCAGTTCGCCGAGTCGGCCGCCGAGGCTGGTGCCGTTCACGAGCGCGGTGAATGCCGCGCTCTCCTGCGCGCCCCGGAAATAACGCGGCGGACCGCCGGCTTCCGCGAGCCGGCGCCGCAACGGACGGATTTCACTTTTCGGCATTTTCATAAAGGCGGACGAAATCCCCGAGGGTCACCGGAAAGCTCGAATCTTCCGCCGTCGAAAAGGGATCGACACCGAGCTGATCTTCGAGCCGCGCGACCAGGACGGCAAAGCACAGCGAATCGAGCCCCGAATTCATCAGCACGGTGTCCTCGTTCAGCGAGGCGATCTTTTTGTTCTGCTGGGCCGCGATCTTTTCGATCTCGGCGAATACTGTTGATTGTATCGACATCGTCCGGGTCTCACCTCCATCTCACATAGGCCCGCGGAATACACGCTCAAGCCGATGTGGCGCTCAGGGTCAAGCGAAGTCCGCCGCGCGGCCCATTGCGGAACCCGCGGCACATTGCGGCACCCGCGTATGGGTGCCGGCGCATCGCGAGGCATCGCGGCGCCGGCTTTGGCCGACGAAGCTCCGGACGCGGCCTTACAACGAGACGACGGCGCTGGCCTTGGTCGTCGTGTGCTCCCGACGCCCGGTCAGGGACGTCAGCCAGTTGCGATAGAGCCGCAGCGCCGAAGCGTGCCACGACTTGGCGAAGCGTTCCACGACGTTGGCGGCCGGAAAGCCCTCCAGCAATTCCGGATTGCGCGACGACAGCGCGCGGCGGCGGAACGCTTCCAGGCTGCGTTCGCTCGCCGCATCGAGATAGTACCGGGGCAGCGCGGGATAGCCTTCGCTTTCGCCGCGCAGGTAGCGGCCGACGTCGCGACGATATTCCCGCAGCAGCGTGGTCGTGTCGTATTCCGGATGGCCCTGCAGAAAGGACGAACTGGCTGCGGTCGTTCTTGACGAACACGTCGGCCCCCATCTCGGCCGACCGCGTGAGCACCTGGTAGCCGGCGCCGACGAGATCGTCGACGGCCGACGTCATTCCAGCGCGAATGTGGAACCAGCAGCCGGCCCGGCGCCCCGGCCATCAGCGGGTGGTCGGATTCCTTCATGCATTCGTAGACGCCGAAGCATTTTGTGCGCAGCGGGCGACGCTCGATGCCGTCGCGGTGAAGCACCACCGCATGGGCGGCGAGGCAGGACCAGATCGAAGAGGTGGTGTGCTGACTCGGCCCAGTCGATGAGCTCGGTGAGGATCGGCCAATACGGCTCGTCCGTCAGCGCGCCGGCGCGCGGCTCCATTCCGGTGACGATCAGCGCGTCGAGCCGCGTGTTCCACAGGCGGCCGATATCGGCGTAGTCCGACAAAAGGCGGCGGCGGGTGAAGTCCCCGCGCGGGATCTGCGGCAGCGCGTAAAGCCGCACGCGCACCTCGGTCTTGCCCGACGCGGCGGCGAGCAGGCTCACGAACTGACGCTCGGTGAGTTCGAGGGCGGCATCGGGCATGTTGTTGACGATGCCGATCTCGACCGCCCCGTCCTCCAGCGCGGAAAACGCCGGCACGCAGCGCACCCCCTCGAGCAGGTTGAAGCTTCGTCCCGACGCGCCCTGTTCCAACACCACCGGCATAGCCGTTACTCCAGACTGTTCCGGCCGCTCATTGAGCCGCGGACATTGCCACGCGCGAGATCCCCGTGGCGGCGAGCGCCTGGTCGAGGTCCTCGATGATGTCGTCGATGTGCTCGATGCCGACGCTGAGCCGGATCGTTTCCGGCCGTACGCCCGCCGCCGCCTGCTCGTCCGCCGACATCTGGCGATGGGTCGTCGAGGCCGGGTGGCAGGCGAGCGATTTGGCGTCTCCGATATTGACGAGGCGCTTGACGAGCCGGAGCGCATCGTAGAAGCTGCTCGCCGCCGTCGTAGCCGCCCTCGACCCCGAAGGTGAGCAGCGAGCAGGCGCGGCCGCCCAGATATTTGTTGGCGAGCGCGTGATACGGGCTGTCGGAAAAACCGGCGTAGTTGACCCACGCCACCCGCGGATGGCCGCGCAGGTGCTCGGCGACGCGCCGGCGCATTCTCGACATGGCGCTCGACCCGCAGCGCCACCGTCTCGATGCCCTGGAGCAGCAGGAACGCGCTGATCGGCGCGAGCACGGCGCCGGTGGTGCGCTGGTAGACGCTGCGGCAGCGCGCGACATAGGCCGCCGGCCCGAACCGGTCGACATAGACGAGGCCGTGATAGGAAGCGTCGGGCGCGCAGAACATCGGGAAGCGGGCGGCGTGGTCCCGCCACGGAAATCTGCCGCTGTCGACGATCGCGCCGCCCAGCGTGGTGCCATGCCCGCCCATGAACTTGGTGAGCGAGTGCACCACGACGTCGGCGCCGTAGTCGATGGGCTTGAGCAGGATCGGCGTCGCCACCGTGTTGTCGACGATGAGCGGGACGCCGCAGTCGTGGGCGACGCTCGGCCAGCGCCTCGATATCGCAGATGTTGCCGGCCGGATTTCCGACCGTCTCGCAGAACACCGCGCGGGTGCCGTCGTCGATGAGCTTCTCGATGTCGGCAGGCCGGTCGCTCGCGGCAAAGCGGACCGATACGCCCTGCGACGGCAGCACGTGGGCGAACAGCGTGTGGGTCGTGCCGTAGAGCTGGGGCACCGAGACGATGTTGGTGCCCGGCCCGGTCACATTGAGCACCGCGTAGTTCAGCGCCGCCTGCCCGGTCGCCACGCACAGCGCCTCGACGCCGCCCTCGAGCGCCGCGACGCGGCGCTCCAGCACGTCGGTGGTCGGATTGCTGATGCGGCCGTAGCGGTAGCCGTCGGCCTCGAGATTGAACAGGGCGGCGCCGTGTGTCCGCGCTGTCGAACGCGTAGGCGACGGTCTGATAGATCGGCACAGCCACGGCTTTCGTCGTGGGATCTGGCTCGTAACCGCTGTGAATTGCGATGGTCTCGCTCTTCATGTTCTTGCCAGAAGCTCTCGTCGTGCGACAGGAACGGACATCGGCACACGCACGTATCGCGCCATTGTCGCAGTTGCTCGGCGCCGCGCACATCGCGGACCGAGGCCGGCCGTCGGGCAATGTGGCCACCAGACGTAACTAAATGGTACCTGCGGGAACAGCATGGCGACGGCGGCCGCGGCGGCTGCAATAACCTTAATGGTAACAGGCGGCGCTATGTGGCTCAGCGTCGCGCTTGCGGTAGCCCGTTTGCCGTGCCGATATGATCGCCGAACGTGCGACATCCGGCGCTGGGGCCGACCGCGTGCGCCCGTTAATTTTAACGGACACAGCGCAATACGCGCAGATGCCGATGAATTCTCGATAACCATGACGGAAATCATTTCAGGGTCATAATGATACCGCCGGCCCCGGCCTCCGCTCCGCGTCGAAGGCATGGCTGCGGGCCCTGGAGCTGACGGCGCCGATTGCGAACGCAGCCTACCCGGACCTTTCCGGTGGTCGTGGAGGAGCTGGCGCGGCAATTCGGCGACGCTCCGGCCTCGTTGTCGGAGACCAGCGCGCTGACGTTTCGCGCGCTGGCCGAACGTTCGAACCGCTATTCGCGCTGGGCGGTCCTCTACGGGGTCGGCAAGGGCGACACGGTCTGCCTGCTGATGCCGAACCGGCCGGAATACCTGGCGATCTGGATCGGCATCTGCCGCATGGGCGGGATCGTCTCGCTGCTCAACACGCACCTCGTCGGCGCGTCCCTCGCCCACTGGATCGACGCCGTCGCGCCGCGGCACATCATCGTCGACGCGGGAGCTGCTGGAGGCGTTTCGCACCGCAATGCCGCATCTGGCGAGCCGGCCGTCGTCTGGTCGCATGGCGATGGCGGGCCGGCCTTGCCCGACATCGCGCAGGCGGTGGCAGAACTCGACGGCGACGCTCTCGACCGCTGCGGAGCGGGTCGAGGTCACGCTCGACGACCGCGCGCTCTACGTCTACACGTCCGGCACCACGGGCCTGCCCAAGGCCGCCATCGTGAGCCATTTCCGGTTGATGAACTGGACCCACTGGTTCGCCGGCATGATGGACACCTCGCCGGACGACCGCATGTACAACTGCCTGCCGATGTATCACAGCGTCGGCGGCGCGGTGGCGACCGGCGCGGTCCTCGTCAGCGGCGGCTCGGTGTTCATCCGCGACAAGTTCTCGGCCACCGCGTTCTGGGACGACGTCCGCCGTCACGACTGCACGATCTTCCAGTACATCGGCGAGCTCTGCCGATATCTCCTCAACGCCGCGCCGCCCGACGCGCCCGTGGTGCCGACGCGGATCCGTCTCTGCTGCGGCAACGGATTACGGGCAGACCTCTGGGATCCGTTCAAGAAACGGTTCGGCATTCCGCACATTCTCGAGTTCTATGCCGCCACCGAAGGCAATATCCCGCTGTTCAACGTCGAGCAGCGGCCGGGCGCGGTCGGGCGGACGCCGCCTTTCATCGCCCACCGGTCCGGGCTCGCGCTGGTCCGGTTCGACGCCGCCGCCGGCCGTGCCGTTGCGCGACGCCGCAGGGGCGGTGCATCCGCTGCGGGCCGAACGAAAGCGGCGAAGCGATCGGCCGCATCTCGAAGGCGCCGGGCGACCGCGGCTCCCGCTTCGACGGCTACACCTCGCGCGAGGAGACCGACCGCAAGATCCTGCGCGACGTCTTCGCGCCGGGCGACGCCTGGTTTCGCAGCGGCGACCTGATGCGCCAGGACGAAGCGGGCTTCTACTATTTCGTCGACCGCATCGGCGACACCTTTCGCTGGAAGGGCGAGAACGTCGCCACGTCGGAAGTCGCCGCGGCGCTCACGTCGTTTCCCGGCGTGCTCGACGCCAATGTCTCCGGCGTCGCGATTCCCGGCAGCGACGGACGCGCCGGCATGGCGGAGATCGTATGCGCCGTGCCCCTCGACCTCGCGGCGCTGCGGAAACACCTGGTGGCGCAGCTGCCGCGCTATGCCGTGCCGGTCCTGCTGCGCATTCGCGCCCACATCGAGCTGACGCCGACCTTCAAGCAGAAGAAGGGCGCACCGGAATGGGACAGCTTCGATCCCGCCACCTGTCCCGATCCACTCTACGTCGCCGATGCCGACAGCGACCGGTACGTGACGATGGACAGCGCCATTTATGAACGCATCCGGGCCGGACGTGTCCGGCTTTAGAGCCGATCGCGCCATGCCCGCGATGGATCGCACCGGGCGTTTGGCCTAAGCTCGGGCGCCGATCCCCTCCAACCCCACGGACGAACCACGATGCAGACGCGCTTTGCGCCGCTATCCGAACAGGACATGACCTCCGAGCAGAAGCGCGTCGCCCACGCCATCGCGAGCGGCCCGCGCGGCGGGCTGCGCGGCCCGTTCCACGCCATGCTGCGCAGCCCCGAGCTTGCCGACCGGGTCCGGCACCTCGGCGATTTCGTGCGCTTCGAAAGCACGTTCCCGCCGGCGCTGCGCGAGCTCGCGATCCTTCTCGTCGCCCGGTTCTGGTCGGCGCATTACGAATGGAACGCGCACTGCAAGCACGCGGTCACCGCCGGCCTCGACCCCGCGATTCCCGCGGCGATCGGCGCCGGACGGCGCCCGGAGACGCTCTCGCCCGACGAGAAGCTGGTCTATGATCTCATCTCCGAACTGCTGACCGACAAGGACATCAGCGACGCCACCTACGAGGCGGCCACAGCGCGGTTCGGCGAGCGCGCGATCATCGAGCTGATCGCGACCGCCGGTTATTACGGGTTCGTTTCGTTGGTGCTCAATGCCGCGCGGACTCCGGTTCCGTCGGATGGGACGCGCCTGCCGCCGCTCCCGGCGCGTTGACGCGCCGCACGGAACGCGCGCGCCGCGGCGGGTGAAAACGCCCGCACCGCGTTTCCGCGCATGCTATAAGCGGCGGCGCCGGGACGCTTTTTGACCCGTAGCTCGTCCAATACCAAGACTTGAAAAGGGAGGACTTTCCATGCGTCATGCGGATCGCGTGAAATGGCTGTGCGGCGCCGCCGCCATCGCGGCCATCGTATTATCGGGGGCGCCGAGCCGCGCCCAGACCCAGCCGGACCCCAACTCCGCCCCCAATCCCTATCGCCTCGATGAGGGCTGGGCGAAACAGCCCATGGGACGCGGCTTCGGCTCGACCATCGGCCTCAACGTCGATCGCGACGGCAAGAGCATGTGGATCTACGACCGCTGCGGCGGCGACAGCTGCGAACGCTCGAAGATCGCCCCGCTTAACAAGTACGACGCCTCCGGCCACGTGGTCGCGAGCCTCGCCGCCGGCCTGACGACCTTCCCGCACGGGCTGTTCGTCGACAAGGACGACAACCTCTGGATCACCGACGGGCGCGCCGACAAGACCAAGAAGATCGGTCACACCGTCCTCAAGCTCTCGCCCGAAGGCAAGGTGCTGATGACGCTCGGCACGCCGGGCACGGCCGGCGACGACGAGACGCATTTCAATGCACCGTCGGACGTGGCGGTCGCAGCGAACGGCGACATCTTCGTCGCTGACGGCCACGGCGAAAAGACCAACGCCCGCATCGTCAAGTTCTCCAAAGACGGCAAGTTCATCAAGGCGTGGGGCAAGGAAGGCAAGGGTCCCGGCGAGTTCGACGCGCCCCACGGCCTCGCCTTCGACCAGGCCGGCCGGCTGTTCGTCGCCGACCGCATCAACAACCGCATCCAGATCTTCGATCAGGACGGCAAGTTCCTCGCCGAGTGGAAGCAGTTCGGCCGTCCGAGCGGGCTCTTCATCGACAAGAACGACGTCATCTATGTCGCCGACTCGCAGTCGAGCGACAAGCTCAATCCGGGCTTCAAGCAGGGCATCCGGATCGGCAACGTGAAGGACGGCAAGGTGACTGCGTTCATCGAGGAGAGCAAGCACCTCGGCGCGCTCGAAGGCGTCGGCGCCGATGACGACGGCAATGTCTATGCCGGCTACACCAACGCCCAGAACCTGGAGCGTTTCGTCAAGAAAGAGACGCGGTAGTCGAATCCGCTCGCCGGCGCAGGAGCGGTGTTCCTGCGCCGGCGGCCGGATCCTGTGAATCTCAGTACCGGTAGTCGTCGATCTTGAGCAGCGGGAACGCGCTGAAGACGTGCGGCGGCGTCGGCGAAGGCGCCGCGTGCAGGTGCGAGCGGTTGAGATCGGCGAACTGGGTGACGCCGAGGAGCCCGAGGCAGCGCTGCACCTCGTCCTCGAGCAGTTCCAGCATGCGCCCCAGCGCAGCCTCGCCGCCGGCGGCGAGTGCGTAGCACTGCATCCGCCCGAGCCCGACGAGATCGGCGCCCGCGGCGATCGCCTTGACGATGTCGGTGCCGCGCGCGATGCCGCCATCCACGATGACCTTGGCGGCGCCGTCGACCGCGTCGACGATCTCCGGCAGCACGTCCATCGAGCCGCGGCCATGGTCGAGCTGGCGGCCGCCGTGGTTGGAGACGTAGATCCACGACACGCCGTGATCGAGCGCGATCCGCGCGTCTTCCGCGGTGGCGATCCCCTTGAGCATCAGCGGGATGTCGAACTTGTCCCGGATGCGCTTGACGGTGCGCCAGTCGAGCGCCGCCTGGAACTCGCGGCCGCTCGCGCGGCGGCGGCCCAGCACCACGTGGCGCTTGGCGAGGTCGCGCTCGCGGCGGCTGTAGATCGCGGTGTCGACGGTCAGGCAGAATCCGAGATAGCCGTTGGCGATGGCGCGTGCGACGTAGTCGTCGACCCACGCGTCATTGCCGCGCACATAGAGCTGGAAGATGCGGGTGCCGTCCGGCGCCGCCGCGGCGACCTGCTCGAGGCCGGGCTCGCACACCGAGGAAAGCATGTGGGCGATGCCGAAGTCCCGCGCCGCCCGCACCACCGTCGCGGCAGCGCCTTCGTGGAAGCTCTCGAGCGCGCCCACCGGTGCGAACAGCAGCGGCAGCCGCAGCTTGCGGCCGAACTGCTGCACCGTGGAGTCGATCCGGCTCACATCCCGCAGCACCCGCGGCCGGAACGCGAGCTGATCGAGGGCGAGACGATTGCGGCGCAGCGTCGTCTCGGTCTCGGTCGCACCGACGATGTAGTCCCAGTCGTTCTGGTTGAGATTCTGCCGCGCCCTGGCGACGATCTCGTGCAGGGTCTGGAAGTCGATGTCGGACGCGGCCAGGCGCTGGCCGGCGGCGGCTTCGGGGTTTTGCTGTTGCATGGACGGTACCGGTGATGGGTGGGCGCGGCGCGGCCGCACGGAGACACGGGTGACGGCTTATCGCGCGACGGCGGCGCGGCGGGCCGCGGGCGGCGGGGCGGCCTTGAACTCGAACAGCGTCGTGGTCTCGAGATCGTCGTCGAACCACGCGGTGATGCCGGCCCGCCGCTCTCCGACATAGGACGGGCGGCCGTCTTCGAGCACCATCGGGACGTCGTGTCCTGGAACGAGAAGCGTGTCGGGGCGCTGTCGCCACAGGTGCCAGATCCGTTGGATCGTCTGCTTGCTGGCGCCATCGTCCATGGTCATGTCGGCGATGCCGGTGACGAGCTCGGCGCGGTTCTTGGCGGCGTCTCCGGTGAAGAGGACGTCGCGGGCCGCCGTCTTCAGATGAAAGACGAGATGCCCCGGGGTGTGGCCGGGCGCGGCATGAGCCGTCATGCCGGGCAGCACCTCCTCGCCGTCGCCCAGGATATGAAGTTGCGGCGACGCCGTCAGTTCGCGGATGTAAAGCTCGGGGACCAGGTGATGGCCGACCGGCTGCGCCGCCGCCCAGGCGAGCTCGGCGTCGCCGATCGCAACCCGGGCATTCGGGAACATGATCCAGTTGATCGAATGGTCGTAGTGGGCATGGGTGAGGATGACGTCGGTAACGCCGTCCGGCTTCAATCCGCGGCGGCTCAGCTGGTCGGCGATCAGCCGCCGCATCCCGAACGAGCCGGTGTCGATGATGATGACGCGTCCGCGGCCACGCAACAGGACGACGGTGCTCCAGCCGAGGCCGCCGTGGCACACCGTCTTGCCCGGGAACCCCTGGACCAGGATGTCGATGTCGTACCCGTCTGTCTGCATGGCCTGCGCTCCTCCTCCTGCTTCCAGCCGCGTCACTCCGCCTTGATGACCAGTTTCAGGCATGCCGCGAGCACGGTCGTCAACAACAGAATGCCGGCCATGGCGAGCAGGCCCGCGCTGAAGGAGCCGGTGAAGTCGCGCAGGAAACCCATCAGATAGGGGCCGGCGAAGCCGCCGACGGTGCCGATCGAATTGATGAAGGCAAGGCCGGCGGCGGCACCGACGCCGCTCAGGAACCGGGTCGGGATCGGCCAGAAGATCGCCCGCGCCGACGTGATGCCGACGAGCGCCACGGTGAGCGCCGCCAGCGCCACGGCGAGGCTGCCCGACAGCACCGAGGCGGCGAGGCCGATCGCGCCGACCGCGCAGGCGACGACGAGGTTGCTGATCTTCTTGCCGGTGCGGTCCACATGCCAGGCCCACCAGATCATGCCCACCGAGGCGAAGATGTAGGGCACCGCGGCGAGAAAGCTCACCGCGATGTTGGAAAGTCCGCTGGTCTTGATGATCTGCGGCAGGAAGATGCCGACGCCATAGGAGCCGATGGTGAAGCCGAATTGCACCAGAGCGAGAATGATGACGCGGATGTCGGAGAGCGCGGCGAGAAGGCTCGATTTCGGCCGCTCGCGCCGTTCCGCGTCGAGCATCCCCTGCAGGATCTCCCGCTCCTTGGGCGACAGCCACGCGGCATCCTCCGGCCGGTCGGCCAGCATGCGCAGCACGACGAAGCCGAGAATGACCGCCGGAACGCCCTCGACGACGAAGAGCCACTGCCAGCCCTTGATGCCGAGCACGCCGTCTAGTTCCAGGAGCAGGCCCGAGATCGGGCCGCCGATCACCGAGGAAACCGGGATCGCGACCAGAAACCAGGCGAGCATGCGGGTGCGATACTGGGTGGGAAACCACACCGCGAAGTAATAGGTGACGCCGGGAAAGAAGCCGGCCTCGGCGACCCCGAGCGCAAACCGCGCGAGGTAATACGACTTCACCCCGACGACGAGCGCGGTGAGCGCCGACACGATTCCCCAGCTGATCATGATGCGCGCGATCCAGCGCCGCGCACCGAACCGGTAGAGCGCAAGATTGCTCGGGATTTCGAACACAGTGTAACCGATGAAGAGAACACCGGCGCCGATGCCGAACTCGGTCGCGCTGAACCCGAGCTCCTTGTTCATGGTGAGTGCCGCAAACCCGATATTGGTGCGGTCGAGGTAATTGACGACGTAAGCGAGGGTGAGAAGCGGGACGATCCGCCAGGCAATCTTCTTGAGGACGGCTTCCTGTTGCGGATCCATCGGCTCGCTTCCCCCTGTGCGGTACGGCCCGCTGCTGATGGCAGGCCGCTGTTTTCGTCGGGCCTTTGACCTCATCCCGTACCCGCATGCGGATTTTCGGGGGCCGTCCGCAACACGACGTCGTCGTGGCCGGGATTTGAGCCCGGAAAGGCGCTGGGCACAAGCCACCCCCGCCTCGCCCTCGCCCTCGCCCTCGCCCTCGCCCTCGCCCTCGCCCTCGCCCTCGCCCTCGCCCGCGCCCGCGCCCGCGCCGGCGGCACGCCGCCGCCGACCCCTTGCCCGGAGAAAAATGTCCCTGGCCGAAAGCCGCGAACGGCTGACCCTCGGTGCGATCGGGTGTAAGCTTCGGAAACAGCGGCTTCCCCGGTCGATCGCGGATGAGCGATGTCGCGACGACCGGGGAAAGACACGCTTGGAAAACATCATGGGAGGGACAGCGATGCTTGAGCGTGCTTCGTTCATTGCAATCGCCATCGCGTCCGCGCTGTGGGGGACCACGGCGACCGCGCAGATGGTGGACATCGGCAAATTGCCGGACTGGTCCGGCCAGTGGCGCCGCGCGCCCGACGGCGGGCCGCCCCGCTATGATCCGAGCAAGCCCAACGGCCTCGGCCAGCAGGCCCCGCTCACGCCGGACGCCCAGGCCAAGCTCGAAGCCAGCCTGAAGGACCAGGAGGCCGGCGGCCAGGGTCTCGACGTCACCTACAAGTGCATCCCGGTGGGCATGCCGCGCATGATGTCCGGCGTCTTCCCGCACGAATTCGTGTTCACGCCGGACACCACCTTCATGCTGTTCGAATTCATGATCAATGCGCCGCGCCGCATCTACACCGACGGACGGCCGTGGCCGCAGGACCTCGGCGAGCCGACTTTCGTCGGCACCTCGATCGGCAAGTGGCTCGATACCGACGGCGACGGCCGCTACGACGTGCTCGAGGTGGAGACCCGCAACATCCGCACGCCGCACACCTTCGACCAGGCCGGCATCCCGTTTTCCGACGACGGCCAAGCCGTCGTGAAAGAGCGGTTCTTTCTCGACAAGGCCAACCCGGACGTCATGCACGTCGAGATGACCACCATCGATGGCTCGCTGACGCGCCCATGGACGGCGGTGAAAGACTTCCGCCGCAGCCGGAAGATCCTGTGGTCGGAGAACAACTGCACCGAGGGCAACAACCACGTCGTCATCGGCGACGAAAACTATTACCTCAGCGGCGACGGCTATATCATGCCCGCCCGCAAGGACCAGCGACCGCCCGACCTGCGCTATTTCAAGCCGCAGAAGCAGACGCTGAACTGAGCCGCAGGCACGTCGCCTCACTCAGGCCTTCGCGCGTCCTGGCCGGGCGTGTGGCCACCGCGCCTGTGCTCCCTCGCCCCGCTTGCGGGGAGAGGGGTGAGGTGAGGGGACATTTCCCCACACCTGAGCGGTTGAGTCGTGTCCATTCGTAAGCTCAGGCTCGTGGAAAGGCCCCCTCACCCGGACCGCTTCGCGCTCCGACCTCTCCCCGCACGCGGGGAGAGGTGCCCGCGGACCCGGACAGCGATGGGTGAATTGGGTAGGCTCGTCCCAGCCACTCGCTCAAGGAAGGCATAGCGTCGCCGGAAAGTCGCTTCCGTTCATCGGGGGCCTCACCGACAAGCCGGCGGTGTCCAGGAAACTCACCGACATGCACAAAACGTCGGGCGAGCTTGGTTACACCCGCCCGTGTCTGCGCTCTCATGGACGATCGGGCGGCTTTCGCTACCGGGAACAAGACTACAGAAGTGGGGTGGCATGCCAACGAGCTCAACTCGCGAACCATTGTCCGCGACTACCGTGAGGAGAAATTCGAGCGCCGGCACAGAAGCCATTTTTGAGGCTCGTTTTGTGAAAACGCTACCGGCAAGACCCAACGCGGACATTGGTCGCTCGGCGGTGTTGGTCCGTGTGGCTACATGAAATTGCGAAAGTCGAATACGTCGTCCGTGAGGTCTCGGTTCTGTTGGATGATGTCCGCGAAAGCCTTGGAGTAGACCAGCGTGACAGGCAGCTTCTTGTAAAGCGTGTTGTTGTTCCAATCCATCTTGGTCAACCCGAGAATTCCCGAACAGGTCTCATGCCACCCGCCATTTCCTGAGAACCGGCGCACCAGAACAGGAGAAGGCGTGGGCTTAAGTCGTCCTTCCTTGTAGACGTTGTTGCTGGAATTCTCGACATGGACACCCCGAACGCTCCCCTGCGTCCATAACAGCGCTTCCTTGCCGTTGAGCGGCAAGTAGGTACCCCGGTCCACCGGATAGACGTATGGTTTAGGCGGCGACTTATTGTCAAACCGAATTCCGGTCCAGCCCACACTCTTCACGATCTGGACAAGCTCAACCTCAGTCCCTTCGCGAAAGCTGTCCAGCGCCCCGAGGATTTCGTCTTCCTTGAATTCCGTATTTTTGTGAATAGTGATTTTATCTGGCACGCGGCCGAAATGACCGCGCTGGTAGATTTCGAGGCTGCGGGTGAGGACCGACTGCATTTCGTAGTAATGAAGATAGGGATTTCGCCGCCGATCCGTGCTGAATTCCTTTGCGTCATATGCGACGAACTGGAAGCCTGTCCCGTCGGGGTCGAACACCTGGCTGCAGCAGGTGCTGTAGACATTTCCGACGCGGTCCTGCTTAAGCGCATAACTGATGCCAACGAACGCTTCGGTCCGGCCAAGGAAACGAAGCTTCCAAGGCACCCCGCCCGCTTTGGCATAGAGCGCGACACTAACGCCCCACATCACATTGGCTCGGCATGGTCGCTCGAAGCTGTTCTGCCGCATGATCTGGATCGGCAGGTTTGACTGAGCGCAATAGGCTTTCAGGTAGTCGTGGAAGTCGAAATTCTCTCCCTCGAAGCATTCCGACCAGCTTGGCGGTAGGTAGATCAGGGCAACATCGAAACTCGACCGCGAGGCCTTGAGTTGCGAGATGTTCTGGAAAAGGTCCCGCGCCAAATCGAGCTTGGCCTTCTTCTGCGCATGAGTGTGAAGATTGTCGTCAAAGGGAATGACGAGGCGGTCTTCCAGCGGTGCGACGGGGATGCGAAAGACAGCAGTGAAGCCGGGATAATCTGGATAGTAGTTCTTCGCCTCGCGCGGTGCAGCGGTTGCTTCCAGTTCGGCAACGAGCCCCTTTAAGCGACGCAAGTCTGTTGCAGGAGCCATAAGCGCTAGCCGCAACTTGCTGGGCGCTCCGAATTTCAACCCATACGGCCCATGCTGGATGAGCCCGAGCAGCGGATGCTTGTGCGTCCTGTTGTTCGCGAACAAAAGATCGGGCTCCGGCACGGTCGTGTATCCGGAGAGTTCGGACGATGGCACGGTCATCCTGCAACTCTCCGCGAAAAGCCCGTGCGATTGCTCAACTTGAACTTCGGATTGGAAGCGTCGTCCCCGGTGTCGAACGCTGATACCTCGATTTCAACGTTTCGACCTTCTCTCGCGAAGAGGATGCGTATCCAGGCATTGAGAAGCTGGTCGTAGACATTGTTGAAGTGGCCGCCGCGCCGCTGGTCCAGAAACTTCACGGCGGTTTCCCGAGCGCGCGTCGGCCAAATCCAGACATCCGGATCGAGTTGCAACCACAGACGGCCCTCCTTGTAGTCAAGCGAAATACGTACGCATTCCGCCCACGTCACTTTTGCCGCATGGGGATGTTCGGCCGTAATGGGCGCGAACACACCGGCGACGGAGCCGTGACATTTGCCGACCACCTGGAACAGCGGATTGAGCGCGCCTACGTCCGTTGCCTGGGAGTCCACGACAAGAACTGCGTCGTTGCGGGTTTTCCGCGAAATAAGCGGTCGCTTGCGCGCCAAAGCCTTGCACAACGCCTCTTCGACGAACCCCTGAACATGCAAGTTGCCCGGCGCGCTCAGGTCGGCCGGCACTGTGCGTTCGCTAATCGAACAGAGCTCAGGACCGAAAGCGGCTTTCAGCTCGGTCTCGTCACCCCAGCACCAGACGGTTTCAGCCTTCGTGAAGATTGCGTCAAGCGACTTGTCTTTCTGCACCTGGCGTAGATCGGCCCATTCCTTCGGCGAAGCAAAAGCGAGATCGAGACATTTCGCGGGCACGGCAAGAACCGGAAGGGCGTTCAGGCGCAGCAGCGGGCCGGACTTTCCGATGCCCGGCAAAGGAATGTTGACCTCGGCCACCGACGTGCGCCGCACCTTGTCGTCCATCTCTTTGGTCTTGTTCTCAACGTTGCGCCACAGGCGCATCATCATAGAGTCATACGTCTCGATCGCGACAGTGCTCGCGTTCACTCCTTTCGCTCGCGCGGCGCTGATAAGGTCGAGCACATTGGCCGGAAGCTTCGAGCCCTTCAGATGCGCCCAGTACAGCCCGTGCGGAAAGGGGTTGGGTGTCTCAAGGACCTTGCCGAACAGGTCGATGATGCTGTTGTCGCGGCCGCTGTAGCCTGCAACGAGGAAACCGAAACGATTTCCAGCGTTGATGAGGCATTGCGAGAGGTCCGCGTTTTGTGTTGCAAGATCGGCGGGTAGATTTTTCAGGCTGTCGTATCTGAAATCGCCGTGAAGTTTGCAGTAAAAGGGGTATTCCTCGTTGTTCAGCGCCTGCTTCGCATTGTGCGCGCCCTCAAGGTGATAAGCGCTCAGCGATTTGCCCCCCATCGCTGCTACAGCCTTCTCAACAACGGTATCGAAATTGGTGGAGAAGGCGACGCGGCAAAGACCAAGCGAGATGAGCGCCCCAATCACGCGGTGCCCGGCTGCGAGCCGAACTTTCTCTTCCGCAAGCTGGCTGATGAGGTAGCGCCGCTGCTTTTCCTTGTCGTCGCCAAACAGCTTCTCAAAGTACGTCTCGTATTCCTTGTCGGCCCATTCAGCCGGAAAACCGCGAGACTCCATGAACGATTGGATGCGATCGCGGACGGCGTCGTTCTGGATGTCTTGGCGCGTGATTTCCTGATTTTCCTCGCGACAGTAGTAATGGCGCTTGAGGTCCCAGAGGAGGTCGGTCGCGCTGGGGAGGCCAGCGGAGCGTGACGCGCCGGCGCCGAGAAACCACGCGAAGTTCTGCGGCTTTGCGCCGACGATTCCGATCAGCACTTTTTGGTCAATTGAACACTGCTCTTTCATGCCCCGGCCCTCACGCCGGATACCTGCATTTGTCGGATCTTAAGCTTGCGGCCCCGCGCCGACGCGCGCGTGGGGAAGTCTCATGATGTGCGTCTCGATGGTTTGGCGACGAAATCCTCGAAAGGCTACACCGACTTCTGCCGTTCGAGGAAGAGCCCCCGCAACCGTGGGGAGGGCTTGCCGCGCCGGTAAGATCGATGTCGTCGTTGCACAATGGCACCCCGACAAACGGCGCGTCCCGCGATGGTCTCGGTCAAACTGCCCCGTATAAGGCAGGCTGTATAAATAGCGCAAGATGTTGTAAGTATTAACCGTTTTTGGCTACCCTCTATTTACGAGGGTACCGCACCGCCTAAGAGTCCCCGCGATTCATCTCGGATCGTCGGAATAAGCCGGCGATATCCGGGAAACTCACCGGCACGCCCAAAAGATCGGGCGGGTTATGTTGCGCCCGCCCGCCGCCACGCTCACTGCGCCTGCGCGTTGCGCTGCCGGGTCGAGAGATAGAAATAGCCGATCCGGTTGTTGGGCGGCGAGCCGTACCAGAAGTGCCCGGCCTTATCGAGGAAGAAGTCGCGCATGCCGTTGTCCACGTAAGGCATCGGGAATTCCGTCACCTTGCCGGTTTCCGGGTCCAGCCGGCCGACGACGTCGCGGTGCTCGGCCGAGTACCACAGCGTGCGATCGGGCGCGATGCCGAGCGCATAGGGCGCCGACTTCGAGTGCGGGAGCGGAAATTCCTTGAACGTCTCCTTCTCCGGATCGAAGCGGCCGATCTTGCCGTCGCTGTATTCGCAGAACCACACGACGCCGTCCGCGTCGACCTGGATGCGGCGCGGCCGCTCACGGGTCGGCGGTATGTACTTGGTCACCTTCAAGGTGACGGGATCGACCTTGCCGACGGCGCCGGTCTTGCTCATCTCGGTGAACCAGACCGTGCCTTTCGGGTCGATGGCGATGCCGTAGGCGCTCGGCACTTCCTTGATGTGGGTGTAGGTCTCGGTCTTGGGATCGAAGCGGGTGAGGCCGCCGGTCGACCAGATCGATCCGTCGGGGTGGATGCGGATGGTGTGCTTGCGCCAATCGTCCTGGAATTCGGTGATCTTCTGGGTCACCGGATCCCAGTGTCCGAGCTTCTTCGAACCCGCCTCGGTGATCCAGACCGAGCCGTCCGGCGCCGGGACTGCCGAGTGGATCAGGGCCGGCCCCATGTTGGGCGCCGGAAACTCCTTAATCTCGCCGGTGGTGGGATTGAGCCGCGCCACCTTGTTGGCCTGGCCGTATTCCGGAATCCAGAACAATCCGTCCTGGTCCGGATTGGCGGTCCAGGGGAAACGGTTCGGGCCCGGCATCTCGAAATCCACGTAGACGATCTTGAGCGCCTCGTCGCTGAAGGTGATCAGCGTATCCTTGTAGGCCGGCAGGTCGGCCGGGGACTTCGGCAGCGGCGAGTTCTCGCCGAACATGGTGGTGAGATACGAGACGACGTCCTCGGCCTGCTCGTCGCTGAAGCCTTGGCGGTCGGCGAGGGAGGAACGCATCGCCTCGCGCATGAAGCTCACCCGGTCGCGCCAGCCGTCCTCGTCGCGCACCGCCGCGGCCATCCGCGACTGGAAGCCGTGGCAACTCATGCAATTGTCGAACAGGGTCTTCTTGCCGCGCGCATCGGGCAGCAGCACCGCTCCCTGATAGATCGAAATGTCGGTCCAGCGGATCGGCGCCGTCTGCAGCGTGAAGTCGTAGGCGGCGTTCTGGTCGGCATCGAGCTTCACGCCGGCCTTGACGTCGGCCTTGTAGCCGACCGTGCGCACCTGCACGCGGTAATCGCCGGCGGGGAGGTTTTCGACGACGTAGCGGCCCTGGGTGTCGGTGAGCACGCTCACCGTCATCTTCAGGCCGCCATGCCGGGCCTGGACGAATGCGCCACGGAACGGCGCCCCGTCGGGCGCGGTGACCGTACCGGTGATGGTCGCGGCATCGGCGACCGGCGCCGCCACGAGCAGACCGAGAACTCCCAGGGACCCGAGTGTCCGCATGACGTTTCCTCTCTGGCATTGTTTATTTGGCGCCTGGAACGAGGCCCAGCGCCGTCAAACTCTAACGCGGCCGGTTCACCAGCACCAGCCCGGCCGGAGCCGGGCCCACGGCCGTGGCGAACGCCGCGATGCGAAAAACGGCGCGCGGAATATCCCGGCGATGCCGTGCCCACCGATGAGCGCCGCGCGGGAGCTTCGAAGTTTCAGACGCGGCGCAACACGGCGCGCAGTCATGTCGCCGTCACTTGACGGCGGCACTCTCGCGCCGCTTCTATCGCAGGCGACAACCTCGTGACGGAGAAACCTCTTTGACGACGTCTTTCATGCAGGCGGGAAGCTGGTTTCCCAACCCGATTTCAGGTCCGGGATTTGTCGGGGCGCTCGCGACGCTCGGGGCCGTCGCCGCCGGGGCAGCCATCATCGAGGCGGCGCTCATTCCCGGCCTGTTGATCGGGGGCGCCGCGGTGTTGGCGCCGCGCCTGCTTCCCCGCGACGTGTTGAGCGGCCTGGGGAATAAACTTCGTCGAACCGCGCTGTCCCTGGTGCCGGCCACCTCCGCCGCGTCAGCGCGCCCGGCGCAAAGGCATGCAATTCAGACGCAAGCGACGCAGCTGCAGGACGCGGGCGAGCCCGCGGGCTTCGACGCGTGGCGGGCGGTCGTCAAGACCTTCACCTATCGCGTGATCGTCACCACCGTCGACTTCGGCGCGAACTATTTCGTGATCGGCGAGCTGGCGACCGCCGCCGGGCTGTCGAGCCTGTCGCTGGTCGCCGGTCCCATCTTCTATTTCGCTCACGAGGCGGCGTGGCACTACTACGGCCCCGCCTCGACGCGAAAGCTCAATCCGCTCGAGGCCAACGCGCTCGTGCCGGTTCCAGGGGTGACGGAGAGCCAGGAAAACGGACAGACGCGCTTCGCGCGCGTCAAGGTGAGCCGGGCGTTGGCCAAGACGGTCACCTACGAGGGCGTGACCGCGGTGTCGGAGTTCAGCGTGAATTATCTCTTCGTCCGCGATCTCGCGAACGCCGCAGGACTCACCGCGTTCAGCGTCGCGATCAGCCCCTTCATTTATTACGCGCACGAAAAGGCCTGGGATTATTTCGACGCCGCGAAGGTTCGATCGCCGGCGGAGCCCGCCCCGAAGCTATTGCCGGCGGCTGCCTAGCCCCGGGCGAGAACCGGCTTGCGGGCGACGGCTTGGTGCCTTCCCTCGTTTGGCCGGCGGAGCGGCGCTGACGAGTTTCGCTCAGGTCTTCGAAATTGCTGCCGATCGGCGGAAATTGCGGAAGAAGGCCCCGGTCCTCGGCACCATGTTACCAGTCCAGAAGCCCCATGTTGCAATGCAGCATGGGCTTGGGCACCTTGGGCAGGGTCAGCACTCATAGGGTATTGCATGCAGCACGCACCGATCACCTCGGCCGCCTCCGGGCCCGGCCTCACATCTGCCGGCACGTTCCGGACACGACGATGAGCGACTTGCAACCGGCGGCGGTCCCGGTCGTGAAAAAGTCGATCAACCTCGCGTTGCAGGGCGGAGGTGCGCATGGCGCCTTCACCTGGGGCGTGCTCGACTACATCCTGGAGGATGGGCGCCTCGAGATCGAAGGCATTTCGGGCGCCTCGGCCGGCGCCTTGAATGCCATCATGGTCGCCGACGGCCTTGCCCGCGGCGGCCCGGAGGTCGCGCGCACCCGCCTCGCCGACTTCTGGCGCTCCGCCAGCATCGACGGCGACCTGCCGGTGATCCAGCGCAAGCTCATCGAGCGGCTGTTCACCTTCGTGCCGCTCGAGGGCACGCCGGCGCAGGCGTGGCTCGAGGCGATGGCACGGTATTTCTCGCCCTACGACCTCAATCCGCTCAACATCAATCCGCTGAAAGACCTGATCGAGCGCTTCGTCGATTTCGAAGCGGTGCGCGCCTTTACGCCGCTGCAGCTCTTCATCTCCGCGACCAACGTGACGACCGGACGCCTGCGCATCTTTTCGCGCGACAAAGTCAGCGCCGATGCGGTGATGGCATCGGCATGCCTGCCGCTGCTGTTCAAGGCGGTGATGATCGAGGGCGTGCCCTATTGGGACGGCGGCTATCTCGCCAATCCTCCGATCTTTCCACTGTTCCATGCGACGCAAACCGAAGACGTGCTGATCGTCCAGATCAATCCGCTGGAGCGCGCGGAGGTGCCCACCTCCGCCCGCGACATCGTCAACCGCGTCAATGAGATCAGCTTCAACTCCTCGCTCGCGTCCGAATTCCGTGCGGTGGAGTTCGTAGCCCGCCTGATCGATTACGGGCGGCTGCAGCGCGGCACCGGGCCGGGCCAGTATCGCCGCATCAACGCCCATCGCATCGTGCTCGGCGAAAACCAGAAAAGCTACTCGGCCGACACCAAGCTGTCGACCGACTACGATTTCTTTCGCATGCTCCATGCGAGCGGCCGGCGCGCCGCGCGCCGTTTCCTCGACGAGCATTTCGACGATATCGGCCAGCGCAGCACCTTCAACCTGCGCGCCGAGGCGGACGCAGAATGGTCGTGAGGTGATGCGGAACGCGATCGTGCCTCAAGAGGGTCGGGGCCGGGACAAGCCCGGCCACGGCCATTCTTGAAGTCGGGGGTTACTTCGCCTCGACTTCCTTGAAGGCCTCGCGGGCGATGCGAAAGGCGTCGACGCCGCAGGGGATGCCGCCATAGATCGCGACCTGCATCAGCACCTCGCGGATTTCCTCCTTGGTGACGCCGTTGGTGAGCGCGCCCTTGACATGGGCCTTGAGCTCGTGGGGCCGGTTGAGGATGCTGATCATCGCGAGGTTGAGCATGCTGCGCGTCTTGCGCGAGAGGCCGTCGCTGCCCCAGGCCGCACCCCAGCAATATTCGGTGACGAGTTCCTGAAACGGGCGGTTGAAATCGTCGGCGTTCTTCATCGCCGCCTCGACATAATCCTTGCCGAGCACCGCGGTGCGAACCTCGAGTCCCTTGTCGTACCTGGCCTTGTCCATGGGAATTCCTTCATTGTCGCGGGGGCGCGCCGCCGGTAGGGCGGGCGCGCGGGAGGCGCAATCTGCCCCATCAGCCGCGCGGCGTCATCTCCCAACCGGAGCGGAAGAGATACCCGAATCAACCCGTGCTCTCGCGGGGTGCAGAGGCCCCTCCCCTGTCACCGTCCCGCTCGATCGTCGGCGGGCGACGCGAACTCGCTGCGGATTTTTTCGCTGTGCTCGCCCGGCCCGGGCACGGCGCCGTAGCCGGCGCGCCGGTGCGGCGGCGCCGGGTAGGAGACCGGACCGGACGGCGTATCGACGGTGATCCGGTGCAGGTGCGGGTGCGCGGCGAGTGCCGTCATGTCGCTCACCCGGGCGAAGGCGATGTCGGCCGCCGCGAGCTTCTCGGTCAGCCTCGCGACATCGGTCGCCCCGAACACCGCCGCCACCCGCGCATCGGTCGCGGCGCGATGCGCCACCCGCGCGACATTGGTGGCGAACGACGGATCGTCGGCGAGGCCCTCGTCGCCGAGCACGTCCTTGGCGAGCACCCGCCACTCGCGATCGCTCTGGATCGAGATCAGGATGTCGGCGCCGTCACGGGTCTTGAACACGCCGTAGGGCGCGATGCTCGGATGCGCGAGGCCGACCCGCGTCGGCGTGCGGCCTCCTTCGTGCTGCAGCAGCGGCACCGTCATCCAGTCGGCCATGGCGTCGAACATCGAAATCGAAAGGTCGGCACCCGTGCCGGTGCGGGCGCGCACCAGCAGCGATTCGAGGATCGCCTCGTAGGCGTTCATCCCGCAGGCGATGTCGACCACCGAGACGCCGACCCGCGCCGGCGTTTCGGGCCCGCCGGTGATGGAGGCGAGCCCGGACTCCGCCTGGATCAGGAGGTCATAGGCCTTGCGCTGCGCATAAGGGCCGCTCTCGCCATAGCCGGACACCGAGCAGGTGATGAGCCGCGGATAGTCCCGGCGCAGCCGTTCGATGGCGAAGCCGAGCCGCGCCACCGCGCCCGGCTTGAGGTTCTGCACGAACACGTCGGCCTTGGCGAGCATCGCCTCCAGCAGGGCCTGGTCCACGGCGCGGGTGAGATCGAGCGTGATCGATTCCTTGCCGCGGTTGAGCCAGACGAAATAGGCGCTCTCGCCATGGACGAGATTGTCATAACCACGGGCGAAATCGCCTTCCGGCCGCTCGATCTTGATGACGCGGGCGCCGGCGTCGGCGAGCCGGCACGTGCACATCGGCGCCGCCACCGCCTGCTCCAGCGATACGACGAGGAGCCCGGCGAGTGGCCCCGCCGGCTCCGCACGATTTTGCGGCATCAACGACCCCAGATTTCTTCGGCAAGCTCGACGATCATCGCGAGCTTCGCCCATTGTTCGTCCTCGGCGAGCGTATTGCCGTCCTCGGTGGAGGCAAAGCCGCATTGCGGGGACAGGCAGAGCTGATCGATGGCGACGAACTTCGCCGCCTCGTCGATGCGGCGCCTGATCTCGTCCCTGCTCTCGAGCACGCCGGTCTTCGAGGTGACGAGGCCGAGCACCACGGTCTTGCCCTTGGGGACGAAGCGCAACGGCTCGAATCCGCCGGCACGGGCGCTGTCGTATTCCATGAAATAGCCGTGCACGCCGATGGTGTTGAACAGCATCTCGGCGATCGGCTCGTAGCCGCCCGAGGCGACGAAGGTCGAGCGGAAATTGCCGCGGCACAGGTGCATGGTGATGGTCATGTCGGCGGGAATGTCGGCGATCGCCGCATTGATCATGTCCGCATAGACGAGCGGCAGAGTCGCAGGGTCGTCGCCGCGCGCACGCACCTGCTCGCGCAGCGCGGGATCGCACAGGTAGGCGAGGTTGACCTCGTCGAGCTGCAGGTAGCGGCAGCCGGCGTCGGCAAAGGCGCGTACCGCCTGGCGGTAGGTCGCGCCGAGATCGCGATAGAAATCGGCCATGTCCGGATAGAGCTCGGCCGGCACCGCCTCGCGCCCGTAGCGGAAATGCAGCGTCGAGGGCGACGGGATCGTCATCTTCGGCGTCTGCCGGGTGTGGGCGGCGACGAAGCGGAAATGCTCGACCATCGGATGGCCGGCAAACGTCCCGAGCCGGTCCTTGAGACGCAGTAGGATCGACCGCGGCTGCGGCCCCTGGAACTTGAACTTGCGCTCGCCGAAAAAGGATTCGACCCCCGGCAGGCCGACCAGGAAGTCGGTCTGCCAGGAGGCGCGGCGGTACTCGCCGTCGGTGACCGATCTTCAGTCCCACCGCTTCCTGCTTGCGGATCAGGGCGACGATCTCCGCGTCCTCGACCGCACGCAGTGCCTCGGGTCCGATCTCGCCGCGCTCGCGCTTTTCCCGCGCGGCCTTGAGCGCGGGCGTGCGCAACAGGCTCCCCACATGATCGGCACGGAACGGCGGCGTACGTCTCTGCTGCGTCATCCCCACAGCTCCCGCGCGATGTCGACCGCCATGCGCAGCTTCGCCCACTGCTCCTCCTCGGCGAGGACGTTGCCTTCCTCGGTCGAGGCAAAGCCGCATTGCGGCGACACCGCCAACTGCTCGAACGGCGCGAACTTCGCGGCCTCCTCGACGCGCCGCTCGATATCGTCCTTGTGCTCGAGCGTCCCGGTCTTCGAGCTGATGAGGCCGAGGACCACGATCTTTTTGCCCTTGGGCAAGAACCGCAGCGGTTCGAAATCCGCCCGCCCGCTCGGTGTCGTATTCGAGGAAGTAGCCGTCGTAGTTGCAGCCGGCGAGCAGGCTCTCCGCGACCGGCTCGTAGCCGCCGGACGCGATCCAGGTGGAGCGGAAATTGCCGCGGCAGACGTGGGTGGTGATCGTCATGTCGGCGGGCTTTCCCGCGAGCGCCGCATTGATCATGGCGGTGTAGGACTGCTGGAGGCGCGCGACGTTCATCCCGCGCTCGCGGGCTTTCGCCATCTCGACGTCCGAGCACAGATAGGCCCACGCGGTGTCGTCGAACTGCAGGTAGCGGCAGCCGGCATCGTAGAACGCGCGCACCGCCGTCCGATAGGCGGCCGCGAGATCCTCGAAGATCGCATCGCGATCGGGATAGGCGGCCTTGGCGACGGCGCCGGGCTCGAGCCGGAAATGCAGCACGCTCGGGCTCGGAATCGTCATCTTCGGCGTGACCGCGCAATTCGCCTTCAGGAACTTGAAGTGCTCCAGCATCGGATGCGCGGAGAAACCGATCTTGCCGGTGACGCGGATGCTCTGGGCCTTGGTCTGGACGCCCTGGAACTGGATGCCGTGGTCGAGCTCATAGATCTCGACGCCGTCGAGCATGCCGAAGAAGTCGAAATGCCACCAGGCGCGGCGAAACTCGCCGTCGGTGGCGAGCGCGAGGCCGATCTCTTGCTGCTTGCGGATGACCTTGACGATCTCCGCGTCCTCCACCGCCTTGAGCTCGGCCGCGGTGATCGCACCGTGGGCCGCCTTCTCGCGGGCGTCCTTGAGGGATGCCGGCCGCAACAGCGACCCGACATGGTCGGCGCGGAACGGCGGCGTGGTGCGTGCGGTCATGGGCTCTCCCCTGGATTTTTGGGCGCGCGGCGGTTTGGCGCCCGATTATACATGATGTGCGCGAAGCGGCTGATGACGGTGATCGGTCATAGTTACGGTTCAGGTGCCATGCTCCGCGCGAGCGGGACGTCGAATAACCCTGCGCGAGAACCAGAACGAGGCCATGCCCGGCTCGCGGTCCGGTGGTCACGCGATCGCCCGGCCGAGCCTTGCGATGACGACGCCGCTGCGACCGTCGCAGACGCGTCGCCGGATCACCGCGCGGGCCCGCGGCGCGGGCCGTGATCGGTGACGCCGAGAAACGTTTCCAGCACGGCGCGGTCCGCCTTCAGGGCGGCGCTGGTGGATTGGTAGACGACCGCGCCGCGCTCGAGAATGACGGCATGGTCGGTGACCCCGAGGATCTTCTGCGGGCTCTGCTCGACCAGGATCGCCGACATGCCCTCGTCGCGGATGAGCCGCGTGAGCGCCGCCAGCAGTTCCTCGACGATGATCGGCGCAAGGCCTTCGAGCGGCTCGTCGAGCAGCACGATCTTCGGGTTGAGCACGAGCGCGCGGCCGACCGCGAGCATCTGCTGCTCGCCGCCGGAGAGCTGGTTGCCGAGATTGCTCTTGCGCTCGCCGAGGCGCGGAAACATGCCGTAGACCCGGTCCGGCGTCCACGGCCCGGGCAGCGCGACGGCGGTGAGGTTCTCATGCACCGTGAGCGACTTGAAGATGTTGCGCTCCTGCGGCACCCAGCCGACGCCGGCATGGGCGCGCTGGTCCGGCGGCAGCCGCGTGATGTCGCGCCCGGCGAGCGAGATGGCGCCGCCGCGGTAGCGCGTCACGCCGACGATGGAGTTGATCAGCGTCGTCTTGCCCATGCCGTTGCGGCCGAGCAGCGCCAGCGACTGGCCCTCGGCGAGCGTGAGCGAAATGTCGGACAGGACCACCGCTTCGCCGTAGCCGGCCCGCAATTGCGCGATGGCGAGGAGGTCAGCCATCGAACGCCTCGCCGAGATAGACCGCCTTCACCCGGGGATCGCGGGCGACCTCGTCGGGACTGCCCTCGACGAACAGCTCGCCGTTGACGAGCACCGAGATGCGGTCGGCGAAGCTGAACACGATGTCCATGTCGTGCTCGATCAGGAGCACCGTGACGTCGGCCGGCAGCGCGGCGATGGTGGCGAGAATCTCGTGGCGCTCGGCTTCCGGCACGCCGGCTGCCGGCTCGTCGAGCAGGAGAACGCGCGGGCGGCAGGCAAAGGCGAGGGCGATTTCGAGGAGACGCTGCTTGCCATAGGGCAGCACCGCGGTGCGTTCCGTCATCACGTCGGCGAGGCCGAAGCGCTCCAGCAGGTCGCTGATCTCCTCGGTGACGCCGTGCCGGGTGCCGACGATGCGCCACCAGTCGCGGCCCGACCCGTGGCGCTCCGAGATCGCGAGCCCCAGCGTCTCGACCGGCGTGAGGTCGCCGAACAGCTGGTTGATCTGGAACGTCCGCGCGATGCCGAGGCGCACCCGCTTGTAGGGCGCGAGATAGGTGATGGGCGCGCCGTCGAGCAGGATTTCGCCGGCGGACGGCTGCAGCATGCCGGTGAGCAGGTTGACGAACGTCGTCTTGCCGGCGCCGTTCGGTCCGATCAAGGCGTGGCGGGCGCCTTTTTCGATCGCAATGGAGATCGCATTGGCGGCGATGATGCCGCCGAACCGCTTGTCGAGGCTTCGCGTCTCGAGAACCGGGGCCATGCTCAGCCACCCTTCTCCGGTCCGGCGAGCTTGGCGGGCGGACTGCGCCGGCCAAGCTGCGAGGCGAAGCGGACCACCGGGGCGATCCAGCCGCCGATGCGTTCGCGCCCGATGATCACGATGGCGACGAGCAGCAACCCGATCCAGAACTGCCAGTAGCGGGCGGTGAGATCCGACAGGTAGTCCTGCAGCAGCCGGTAGATCAGCGCCCCGAAGATGCCGCCATAGAGATAGCCGGTGCCGCCGATGATGAGGATCAGGAGCGCGTCGGCGGAGCGTTCGAGCGAGAGCATGGAAAGCGAGGCGAACGCCTGGGTCTGTGCCAGCAGCCCCCCGGCGACGCCGGCATAGGCTGCCGAGAGCGTGTAGACCGCGACCAGCCGCCAATTGACCGCGATGCCGACGGCGGAGCTGCGCAGCGGATTGCCCTTGATCGCCTTGAGCGAAAGCCCGAACGGCGAATTGACGATGCGCCGCGCCAGCATGAACATGACGAACAGGACGACGAGGCAGTAGATGTAGGCGGTGTGCCCGAACATGTCGAACCGCCACAGGCCGAAGATCGGCGCGATCGTGACGCCCTGGAGCCCGTCGGCGCCACCGGTGATGTCGCCGTAGCGGTTGGCGAGCTCGAAGCAGACGAGCGAGACGCCGAGGGTCACCATCAGCCGGGTGAGGTCGGAGCCGCGCAGCACCAGGAAGCTCGTCGCGAAACCGAGCACCGCCGCGGCGAGCGCCGACGCTCCGAGTGCGAGGGTCGGCTCGTTGATGATCTCGTACTTGGCGAGCAGGCCCGCCGCATAGGCGCCGACGCCGAAGAACGCGGCGTGCCCGAGCGAGATGATGCCGGCATATCCGAGGATGAGATCGAGGGAGAGCGCGAACAGCCCCCAGATCACCGTTTCGGTCAGGATCAGGTGGCGCGTCGGCAACAGCCAGATGGTCGAGAAGGCGATCACCCAGAACACGATCTCGAGCGGCCCGAAGCGGGCCCGGGCGCGCAGATAGCGGGTCGTTGCGGCTTCGAGGTCGAGGCGCATCGGTGGTCCTACCGCGCCGTGGCGCGCGCGAACAGCCCTTGGGGCCGCCAGATCAGCACCACGATCATGATGGTGTAGATCACGAAGGCGCCGAGCGAGGGGAAGTAATACTTGCCGGCGACGTCGGCGATGCCGAGCAGGATCGAGGCGAGAAACGGCCCGGTGATGCTCGACGTGCCGCCGACGGTGACGACGATCAGGAAGTAGATCATGTATTTGAGCGGGAAGGTCGGATCGAGCCCGAGGATCTCGGCGCCGAGCGCGCCGCCGAGGCCGGCGAGCCCGGAGCCGACCGCGAAAGTGAGGCCGAACACCGCACCCACATTGATGCCGAGCCCGCGCGCGACCCGCTGGTCGTCCACCGCCGCCCGCAGCCGGCTGCCGAACCGCGTGCCGATCAGGATGAACTGCAGGGCGAGGGTGAGGAGCCCGCACACCACGATGATCAGAAGCCGGTAGCGCCCGACCCCGACCCCGAACACGTCGAACTGCCCCTGCAGCGCCGCCGGAATCCGGATGAACTGCTGCGACGAGCCCATCAGGTAATCGACCCCGGCCACCGACATGAAGACGAGGCCGATGGTGAACAGCACCTGGTCGAGATGGCTCTTGGCATAGACATGGACGTAGAGAGTGCGCTCCAGCACCGCGCCGATGATCGCGGTCAGCACGAAGGCGAGCACGAGGCCGCCCCAGAACGGCACCCCGAGCCTGTTGACCATGATCACGGTGATGTAGCCGCCCGCCATCGCGAATGAGCCATGGGCGAGGTTGACGAAGTTCATCAGCCCCAGCGTCACCGACAGCCCGCACGCCAGCACGAACAGCAACATGCCGTAGGCGACGCCGTCGAACAGGATCGTCATCATGGCCGCGTCACCATCGCCGACGAGGTTTCGCCCCCTCTCCCGCTTGCGGGGGAGGGCTGGGGAGGGGCGCTTGCCGCGTGCGCGGACCTTTCAATTTCGCACAGAAATCCGTGGCGCCAGCAACCGTCGCAATTGCGCGCGAAACGTCAGAGAGCCCCCTCCCTAACCCTCCCCCGCAAGCGGGAGAGGGGACGGTTGCCTCGGCGGCGCACGCCTTCGCGCCAGCGGCCGCGCTCCCTCTCCCGCTTGCGGGGGAGGGGAGGGTTGCTTCGGCGACGGACGCCTTCGCATCAGCGGGCGCGCTCCCTCTCCCGCTTGCGGGGGAGGGCTGGGAAGGGGGCGCTTGCCGCGTGCGCGGACCTTTTGAATCGACGAAAGACCAGCCCGACCGGAATGCTTCGATCGCCACGCCGCGTGGAGCGCCCGAGAGCCCCCTCCCCGACCCTCCCCCGCAAGTGGGAGAGGGAGAAGAACCCGCGCGCAGCTCTACACTCCTGACCCCTTCTTCAGGGAAAGGGAGGCAAGTCGTGCCGGGGGCGGAACCAGGAGTCACGGTCACGGCGTTACTTCTTGAGCTTGCCGGGGTCCTTGACGTTCGGGAACGTCTCGAACTCGACATTGTAGAGTTCGCCGTCGACCTTCTCGACCCGGCGCATGTAGACGTTTTGGATGATATCCCGGGTCTCGGGATCGATCGAGATGGGGCCGCGGGGGCTTTCCCACGCCATGCCCTTCATGGCGGCGACCAGGGCATCGCCGTCGGTGTTGCCGCCGGTCTTCTTGAGCGCCTCGTAGATCAGATGCATGCCGTCATAGCCGCCCACCGACATGAAGTTCGGCCGCAGTCCGTTGTTGGCCTTCTTGATCGCGGCGACATAATCCTTGTTCATCTGCGAGGGGTGTGCCGCCGAGTAGGTGTGCGCATTCACCGTCCCGATCACCTGGTCGCCCATGCCGTTGAGCACGTCGTCGTCGGTGACGTCGCCCGGGCCGATGATCTTGATGCCGGCCTTGTCGAGACCACGTTCCAGGAACTGCTTGATGAAGATGGCGCCCTGCCCGGCCGGCACGAAGATGAAGACCGCGTCCGGCTTGTCGTCACGGGCCCGCTGGAGGAACGGCGCGAAATCCGGATTGGCGAGCGGCACCCGCAGGAACTCGGGGATGGTGCCGCCGCCCTTGGTGAAGGCCTCCTTGAACGAGTTCTCGGAATCGATGCCGGGGGCGAAATCCGACACGATGCTGACCACTTTCTTGATGCCGTTTTTGAGCGCCCATTGGGCCATGATCACGCTCGACTGCGGCAGCGTGAAGCTCGTTCGCACGATGTAGGGCGAGCGCTCGGTGATGCTCGACGTGCCGGCCGCCATCACGATCTGGGGAATTTTCGCCTCGGTGGCGAGGGGCGCGACCGCGAACGCGTTCGGCGTCAGGCCGAAGCCGACGAGGAAATTGACCTTCTGATTGACGATCAGCTCCTGGGCCAGCCGCTTGGAGTTGTCGGAGATCGCGCCGTCGTCGCGCAGCACGATCTCGATCTTCTTGCCCGCCACGGTGTCGCCGTGCTGCGCCATGTAGAGACGCATCGCCGCGGTGATCTGCACGCCGGTGGACTGCTGGGGGCCGGTCATCGGCAGCAAGGCGCCGATCTTGACCGTGTTCTGGGCCTGCGCCCCGGCGCCTGCAAAGCCGAGCGCCGCGGCAGCAAGGCCCGCCAATGCCAAGTTACGAACCATGACCTACTCCTCCCGGTGCCGTACTCCCCCTGCCGCGCCACGATGTTGGTTTTGGGCGCGGCCGCGCGGATCAGTCTTGTCAGGCGTGCGCCTCGCGGCGCGGATCGATGATCTGCTCGACCCGGCCCAGCGCCTCCATGCACGGCATCACCTGGGCGAGGCTCGCATTCGGCTCGCGCTTCTCCTTGATGGCGGCGATAAACTCGCGGTCCTCGAGCTCGATGCCGTCCATGGAGACGTCGACCTTGGAGAGATCGATCTGGTTCTTCTTGCCGTCGAACAGGTCGTCGTAATAGGCGTTGTAGGTGCCGGTGTCGCCGATGTAGCGGAAGAACGAGCCGATCGGCCCGTCATTGTTGAACGACAGCGACAGGGTCAAGATGGCGCCCGACGGCACCTTCATGACGATCCCCATGTCCATGGCGATCTTGAGCGTGGGATGCCGCGGGCCCTGCACGGCGTAGAGGTCGGAGACGGTCTCGCCGGTCTGGTACTGGAACAGGTCCACGGTGTGGGCGGCGTGGTGCCACAGCAAGTGATCGGTCCAGCTGCGCGGCTTGCCGGCCGCGTTCATGTTGGAGCGCCGGAAGAAGTAGGTCTGCACGTCCATCTGCTGGATCTTGAATTCGCCCTTCTCGATCCGCTTGTGCACCCACTGGTGGCTCGGATTGAAGCGCCGGACATGGCCGCCCATGGCGGTGACGCCGGTTTCCTCGGCGATCTTCGCCAGGGCCCGCGCATCGGCCACGCTGTCGGCGATCGGAATCTCGATCAGCACGTGCTTGCCGGCGCGCATCACCTGCTCGCCCTGGCTGCGGTGCATCTGGGTCGGCGTGGTGAGGATCACCGCGTCGGCGCGCTTGATGCCTTCGGACAGATCGCCGCCAAAATGGGGAATGCCGTATTTCTTGGCGACCTCGGCGGTGGCGTCCTGATTGCCGCCGATCAGCGACACCACTTCGACCTCGGGTATGCGCTTCAAGGCATCGAGATGCTTCTGTCCGAACGCGCCCTGACCGGCAACGCAAATCTTCATCGTTTGCTCCTCACCACATCTTTATTCCCGGCCCGCTCCGCGGCGGCGCGGCGGCGCCCGGCCGCCGGCTTGCGCCGCGTCTTCGCCGGCGCGCGCAGCTTGCCCCGCGCCGACGATGGTCGTCGCGTGCGGCGCACCCGTTCCTTGTTCTCGAGGATGATATGGCCCACCGCGGTGTTGGAGGCAGGTACCGTATAGAAGCGATAGACCTCGTTGACCTTATCTTCCAGCGCGCCGCGCATGACGAGCCACATCACCATCTCGATGCCTTCGGCTCCCGCCTCGCGCATGTATTCGAGATGCGGCATGCGCGCGAGCTTGCCGGGGTCCTTGGTGAGATTGTCGAGGAAGGCGGTGTCGAACTTGCTGTTGATCAGGCCGGCGCGCGGCCCGGAAATCTGGTGCGACATGCCGCCGGTGCCCATCACCACCACCCGCAGGTCGTCGGGGAACGACTGCACGGCCTTGCGGATGGCGCGGCCGAGCGCGAAGCAGCGGTGGCCGGTGGGCGGCGGGAACATCACCACGTTGACCGCGAGCGGGATGACCGGACACGGCCATTCCTTCGGCGAGCCGAACATCAGGTTGAGCGGCACCGTCAGGCCGTGATCGACTTCCATCTTATTGACGATGGTGAGGTCGAATTCGTCGAGGATGACCGATTGGGCGATATGGGATGCGAGCGCCGGATGGCCTTTGACCACCGGCACCGGTCGCGGTCCCCATCCTTCGTCGGCGGGCGGGAATTCGGCGGCACAGCCGAGCGCGAAGGTCGGGATCAGATCGACCGAGAAGGCGGAGGCATGATCGTTGTAGATCGCGATGACGACGTCGGGCTTGGTCTGCGCCATCCACTCCTTGGACTTCTCGAAGCCGCCGAAGACGCGCTGCCAGTACGGCTCCTCGGTCCGGCCGTTGTCGATCGCCGCACCGATTGCCGGCACGTGCGAGCATGAGACCCCTGCGATGATCTTAGCCACGTTTCGATCCTGACCTGCTGAGACGCTTCGTTGCGGGTTTCGGGGTGGGACGCTTCGATGTCGGACGCTTCGATGTGGGACGCTCGGCGGCGGGGCGTTTCGCTGCGGAACGCTTTGCGGCCGCCGATGCCGGACGCTTCGGCGGCGTCTTCGCCGCCGGCTTGCGGGGCACCGATCGCGGCGTCGCCTCGGGCTTCGACTTGCTGCGGTTGCCCTCGACCGAGCGGCCGCCGGACAGCATCATCTTGGCGTAGTCTTCCTGGGTCGACCCGGTCATCACCGCCGCCATGTGCTGGAACGAGTGACCATCGGTCGCGCCGAGCTTGGCGGTGAAGTAGATGTTGCCGCCGAGCTCCAGCATCCGATTGTAGTTTCGCGTCAGGATGGCATCGCGCTGCTCCGGCGTCAGCGGGAAGCGGTCGAGGTATTCCCCCTCGTTCGCCTTGAACGCCTTGCGGTTGTCCGCCTTCATCAGCGACATGCAGAACATGTTGAGGTGGTAGCCCTGGCGCGAACGCTCGGCGTCGAACACGAAAGTGCCGGGGATGTCGTCGTATTCTTTTTGCTTGGCGCCGGTCATCGGGACTCTCCGGAGAGGTATTGGTGCTTTCTATAACACGCCGTCACGACGACCAATACAGCCGCATCGGATTGTCGACCAGCAGCGCCTGCTGCTGTGCCGCGGTCGGCGCGATCTTCGGGATGTAGTCGACCAGCACGCCGTCGTCGGGCGCCTGCTTCTTCTGGTTGGGGTGCGGCCAATCGGTGCCCCAGATCACCCGGTCGGGGAAGTGCTCAACCAGGGCGCGGCCGAACGGCACCACGTCGTCATAGGGCGGGCCGGTGAGCGACATGCGCTCCGGACAGGTGACCTTGGTCCACATGTTCGGATGCTTTTCCAGCATGTTCAGGAACCGGCGGTTCTCCGCATGGTCCACGCCCTTGTCGACCGTCGGCACTCCCATGTGGTCGACCACGACGGTGGTCGGCAGCGCGGTGAAGAACGGCTCGAGATCCGGCAGGTCGGGCATCTCGAAATAGACGACGGTATGCCAGCCGAGCGGCGCGATCCGCGCGGCGATCCCCTCGAGCACGTCGCGTGGGGTGAAGTCGACGAGCCGGCGCACGAAATTGAAGCGGACGCCGCGCACCCCGGCGCGGTCCATGGCCTGGAGCTCGGCGTCGGCGACCTCCGCGCCGACGAAGGCTATGCCCTTGGCGCGGTTGCCGGAGGTTTCGAGCGCATCGACCATCGCCCGGTTGTCCTTGCTGTGGCAGCTCGCCTGCACGATCACGTTCTTGTCGAAGCCGAGGAAGTCGCGCAGTGCGAACAGCTTCTCCTTGGGCGCATCGCACGGCGTGTACTTGCGCTCGGGCGCATAGGGAAACTTCGCCTCCGGGCCGAACACGTGGCAATGGGCGTCGACCGCCCCCGGCGGCGGCTTGTAGTGCGGCTTCGAGGGATTGGGGTGAAATGGAATATATCCAGGAACTCATTGCCACCGAAGCCGTCTCCTCTTCGCGTTCATCGTTTTCTCACCCGTCGCCCCGCGGACGCGTCATACCCGCTCCAGGGCGAGCGAGACGCCCTGGCCGACGCCGACGCACATGGTGGCGAGTGCGAGCTTGCCCCGGTTCTTTTCCAGCCCGTGGACGGCGGTGAGCGCGAGCCGCGCCCCCGACATGCCGAGCGGATGGCCGAGGGCGATCGCACCGCCATGGGGATTCACCTGGGCGGCATCGTCGGGAAGGCCAAGCTGGCGCAAGCAGGCGAGCGCCTGGGAGGCGAACGCCTCGTTGATCTCGATGACGTCGAAATCGTCGATCTTGAGGCCGAGCCGCGCCATCAGCTTGCGCGTCGACGGCACCGGCCCGATGCCCATGACGCGGGGCGGCACGCCGGCCGACGCCATGCCCAGCACCCGCGCGCGCGGCGTGAGGCCGAAGCGCTTCACCGCCTCGGCCGAGGCGATGATCATGGCGGCGGCGCCGTCATTGACGCCCGAGGCGTTTCCCGCGGTGACGGTGCCCGGATTGCGAAATGCGGTGCGCAGCTTGGCAAGCTGCTCCGCCGTCGTGTCGGGGCGGGGGTGCTCGTCGGTGTCGACCACGATGGTCCCCGCCTTGCCGCCTTGCACCTCGACCGGGACGATCTCCTCGGCGAAATAGCCGTCCGCCATGGCCTTGCCGGCGCGCTGCTGGGAGCGCAGCGCCAGCGCATCCTGGTCCTGGCGGGACACCTGGTACTCCTCGGCGACGTTCTCGCCGGTCTCGCCCATGGAATCGACGCCGTATTGGGCCTTCAGGAGCGGGTTGATGAAGCGCCAGCCGATGGTGGTGTCGTAGACCTCGGCGCTGCGCTGGAACGCCTCCGTCGCCTTGCCCATCACCAGCGGCGCCCGCGTCATCGATTCGACGCCGCCGGCGATCGCGAGATCGATCTCGCCGGCGCGAATCGAGCGCGCCGCCTCTCCGACCGCGTTGAGGCCCGAAGCGCACAACCGGTTGACGGTGATGCCCGGCACCGAATCCGGCAGCCCCGCCAGCAGGAGCGCCATCCGCGCCACGTTGCGGTTGTCTTCGCCGGCCTGGTTGGCGCAGCCGAGGAAAACCTCGTCGACCGCGGAAAAGTCCAGCTTCGGGTTGCGCGCCATCAGGGCCTTGATCGGCCGCGCCGCGAGATCGTCTGCCCGCACCCGCGCGAGGCCGCCGCCATAGCGTCCGATCGGCGTTCGCACCGCATCGCAGATGAAGACATCACGCATGTGCCGCTCCCTGAGGGGGCCGACCCCGACGCGCCGCGCCGAACGCCCACGTCCGGACGTTGTCATCGCCCGGTCGTCCTGGGTCAAGCGGGCGTGACGAGATTGGCGTGACGGAATCGACAACGCGCGGGGCAGCGCAGCGCGCCGCTGGCCGGGCCGACCGTGGAGCGGCCGGCGGGCGGCTCCGACGCTAGTTCCCCAGCAGATCCTTGAGTTCGGCACGGAAAATGGGCGCGATGTCCTCGCGCGCCAGTGCATAGGCGACATTCGCCGTCAGGAAGCCGACCTTGCTGCCGCAATCGAAGCTGCGGCCTCGGAATTTGAGCCCGTAGAACGGCTGCTGCGCGGCGAGGCGGATCATCGCGTCGGTGAGTTGGATCTCGCCGCCGGCGCCGCGGGTCTGGTCGGCGAGGATGTCGAAGATTTCCGGCTGCAGGATATAGCGGCCGGTGATGATGAGGTTCGACGGCGCTTCGCTGCGCGGCGGCTTCTCGACCATCTTGGTGATGGCAAAGGCGTCGCCCCGCGCCTCGCCGACGCCGACGACGCCGTACATGTGGATGCGGTCCGCCGGCACCTCCTCGACGGCGATGACGTTCGCCTTGTCCGGCAGGTTGGCGCGGGCGTCGATCATCTGGGCGAGGCAGCCGCGGTCGGCCTGCACCAGCACGTCGGGGAGCAGCAGCGCGAACGGCTCGCGCCCGACGAGTTCGCGCGCGCACCACACCGCGTGGCCTAATCCCAGCGGCAGCTGCTGGCGGGTGAAGCTCGTCTGCCCGGCCCCCGGAAGATCGTGCGACAACAGTTCGAGATCGGCCTTGCGTTTGCGCTCGGTCAGGGTCAATTCCAGCTCGAACTGGCGATCGAAGTGGTCCTCGATCACACCCTTGTTGCGGCCAGTGACGAAGATGAAATGCTCGATGCCGGCCTGGCGGGCCTCGTCGACCACGTGCTGGATCAGGGGCCGGTCTACCACCGGCAGCATCTCCTTCGGCATCGCCTTGGTGGCGGGCAGAAAGCGGGTACCGAGACCGGCGACGGGGAGGATGGCTTTGCGGATTGCATTCATAGATCGGGCGGCTTCCGGATTGTGTTATGCGCTGCGACGCAACAGGCGAGGAAAAACCGGAAAAATCAAGGCGGAGCAGGGAGTCCGGCGAACGATTGGGGTGCGACGGCCGCAATTCCGCCGGCTCGCAAACCCAATGTTAAGGTTCCTTAACTCAAAATCCGGTGCCGACAAGTGTTACGAACGACCGCGCGGGCGGCGGCTGGGAGAAGCCGGATGACATCGAAGCTGCTGATCGCGATCGGCGCCGCGGGCGCCCTTTTGGGGCTGCTCGGCCCTGCCGCGGCGCAGTTCCAATTTCCGTTCTCGCTGCCGTGGTCGACGGGTTCCGTGACCGGTCCGGCGCCGAAGCCGGCAAGCCCGTCCGATTGGAGCGGCCAACCCGGGAGCTCCGGCCATCCCCTGATGACCACCGAGGCGATCCAGTCGGCGGCCCAGAACTTCAGCCAGTGCGTGGAAGGCCTGTGGCCCGAGGCCGCACGGCGGGGCGTGACGCGGCCGACCTTCGACACCTACACCCGCGGCCTCACGCCCGACCTTCGGATCATGGATCTGATGGATACCCAGCCTGAATTCACCAAGGCGTTCTGGGACTATCTCGATCTTCTGGTCAGCGAGAACCGCATCAAGCGCGGCCGCGAGATCCTCGCCCAGTACAAGCCGGTTTTCGACGCCATGGAGAAGAGCTACGGGGTCGACCGCCATATCGTGACAGCGATCTGGGGCATCGAATCGAATTTCGGCACGTCGGGCGGTGAACGTTCGGTGGTGCGCTCGACGGCGACGCTCGCCTGCGTCGGCCGCCGCCAGGCCTATTTCCGCGACGAGTTCCTGGCCGCCCTCGAAATTCTCAACCGCGGCGATATCAACCCCGACCGGCTCAAGGGTTCGTGGGCGGGGGCGTTCGGGCCCACCCAGTTCATGCCGACCTCGTTCAAGCGCTACGCCGTCGATTTCGACGGCGACGGCCGGCGGGACGTGGTCAATTCGGTCCCCGACCTGATCGCCTCCACCGCCAACAACCTCAAGCTGGACGGTTGGGTGCCCGGCCAGACCTGGGGTTACGAGGTGGTGCTGCCACCGGCTTTCAACTACCTGTTGGCGGATGGCACCAAGGCCATGCCGGTGAAGGACTGGGCAAAGCTCGGCATCACCCGGGCGGGCGGCAAGGGATTCCCCCGTCCGACCGACCGGGCCACCTTGTTCCTGCCCGCCGGGGCGACCGGGCCGGCCTTCCTGATGCTCAACAATTTCAGGGTGTTGATGAAGTACAACCCGGCCGAGGCCTATGCGCTGGCGATCGGCCATCTCGGCGACCGGATGCGCGGCGGAGCGCCCTTCATGGCGGCGTGGCCACGGCAGGAGCGGGTCCTGTCCAGCGCCGAACGCTACGAGCTGCAGCAGCATCTGGTGCGCCTCGGGTTCGACATCGGGAGCGAGCCGAACGGCCGGCTGAATGCGAGATCCCGCAGCGCAATCAGGAACTTCCAGGCTTCCCAGGGGATCGTCCCGGACGGCTTCGCCACCGCCGGCATGCTCGATCTGCTGCGCCAGCATTGAGCTTATATCCCTGTTTTCATGCGTGAATCCCCGTATTCAACCGCGGGGGTCCGGCGGCCTGCGTTTTTGGGAACTCTTCGGCCACGATGCGCCGGCAATTATCCCCGCCCGCACTTACCGACCTTCAAAGCGACACCATCTTCGTGATAGTGTTGAAGACTTTCATCGGGCGCAGGTGCCCGGCCCAACGGCGGACTGATGCATGGCCCGTGGTTTGACTGTACGGCTGGTCGCAGCCGCTATCGTGATGGCCGCCGAATTGGCGGCGGTGTCTGCGATGCTTGTGGTCGCTCCGGCTCCCGCCCAGGCCCAGTTCCTGTTCGGCGACCGGTTCCCGTTCTTTTTCGGCCGCCCCAGCAACAACCGGCGGGGTGGTGGTGGCGGCGGCTGGTTCGGCGCCCCCCAGCAGGAGGTCGCGCCCTCCGCCGACTATTCCCACGCTCCCCCGCCGCCCAAGAAGCCCGATGCCGCCGCACCGATCCAGACGCCCATCATGGTGTTCGGCAACTCGATGGCGGACTGGCTTGGTTACGGCCTCGAGCAGGCGTTCTCGGACACCCCGGAGATCGGGGTTCTGCGGCGGCACCGGACCCTGTCCGGCCTGATCCGTGCCGACGTGCGCAACGATCCCCGCGGTGACTATCCGGACTGGCCTCAGGCCGCGCGGGAGATGATCGCGCAGCAGAAGCCGAAATTCGTGGTGATGATGATCGGTCTCAATGACCGCCGGTCGATCAAGGAATTGGTGCAGCCGGTGCGGCCGAAGCCGCCGGCCGACGACCCCGCGGCGCAGGCGCAGAATGGCGCCGACGCCAAAGGCGGAGACATCAAGGGCGGAGAACTCAAGAGCGGGGATGTCAAGCGCGCTCCCGATCCCGCCCCCACGACGGTGACCTACGAGTTCCGCACCGATGCCTGGAGCGAGGCCTATATTCGCCGGATCGACGACACCATCGCGGCACTCAAGACGGCGGGGGTGCCGATCTTCTGGGTCGGGCTGCCGCCACTGCGCGGCAATCGCGCGACCGCCGACATCCCGTACCTGAACGACCTCTACCGGAGCCGGGCCGACAAGGCGGGCATCGTTTACGTCGACGTCTGGGACGGCTTCGTCGACGAGGACGGCCGATTTGCCCAGAGCGGTCCCGACTTCGAGGGCCAGACCCGGCGCCTGCGCGCCGGCGACGGCGTTCATTTCACCCAGGCCGGCGCCCGCAAGCTCGCCCACTTCGTCGAGCGCGAGGTCGACCGCTGGCTGACCGCACGTTCGGTTGCGGTGGCCGTGCCCGACGAGCCGAAGCCGGCGGCGACGTCGGCGCCCGCGGCCGCGATCCCGGATGCCGCTCCCGGCGCCGCGGCGGCTGCCGCGCCTGGCAAACCCGCTGGTCCGACGCGGGCGGCGCGTCCGCTCGCCGGGCCGTCGCTCCCCCTGGTGTCCGAACCGACCGACGATGCCGGGGATCTCCTGGGCGGCAGCACCCCGGGCAAGACCCGTCCGGGTCCCGCCGCGGTTGTGGCGGATGCGCTAGCCGCCAAGGTGCTCGTCAAGGGCGAGGCCACCGCTTCCCCCGCCGGCCGCGCCGACGACTTCTCCTGGCCGCGCCGGACGGTGGCGCCGCTCGGCAGCGACCCTCTTGTCGCCACGACCGACTTGCCGATGACGCCGATGGCTTCCGAGCGCAATGCGGCTCCCACCGCGACCGCGGCCAATGCCGACCCGGCGGCTGCCGCAGCAGCAGCCCAGGCTGCCGCAGCCAAGCAACAGCAGGCTGCCCGCACGCGGCGTGCCGATTACCAGCAGACGCAGTACCGACCGGACTTGCGCCGTCAGCCGTTCAACTTCTTCCCGTTCCTGTTCGGCGGGGGCCGATAGCTAGGCGCGCCAGCTTGGCCCAACCCGTCACTGCGGCTTCAAAGTTCGATTGAAGTGACGGGCAGAGTTCGCGTTCAATCGCGGGCCGATTTGTTCGAAAGCTTAGGGAACCTGTGCGCCGTCCCATAGCCTAAATTCGACCGTTTCTCCTGGCTCGCCGTGCCGTTCAAAACTCGCACGGACGTCATCAATCCTTTGCCAGTTTGTTTCGGGTATCCATGCATCTGTCATCACGCCTGACATTCGCTTAATCGCAATAACAAGGCTTCCCTCCAATATTCCCGTTATGAAACGTCTGGCGGCAGTATCCTCATCGCATGAGTAGAATTCCGCCAAGATGCTGCCGTGGGTGTGAGCAGAGCAGCCGTCGAAGCCGATCGTGATGTCGCCATCCAGGACGGTCACCAAAAGGCGAAGTTGCTTGTCAGGACTAAGATAGTGCTGAACGTTCATCGGCAAGCTCGTCGTCTAGAACCCCAATCCACGCCCGCAAGAAAGGCTCATTCTCCTGCGCGCGATCGTCCGAACCTCGCCGCCGTCACCGATGCAGGCAGGCATGCATCCGCACGAGCTGGCGGCTGTGCATCGGGAGCGCGCGGTCGGTCTCCTGGTTCCGCGTCGCGGTGCGGCAGGATATCCAGAAATAATTCGCCCGCGGATCGATCACCAACCGCATGGGCGCGAAATACGGCGCCACCAGCACCGACAGGAAGTGGGTCGTCGAGGGCCACGCCAGCGGATCGAGATCGGCATGGATCCGGCTCGCCGAGACGAACTGGGAATCGCCGAGCGCACGATCGGAGTCCGCTCCCATGGCGAGCGCCCGCACCGCGGCGCGATACTGCGTGAACGCGCCGACGAACTTGGCCGTCTCGACCGCATGGATCAAGGTGACGAGCACCGTCGCGCCGGCGATCGCGCGCGCCACCGGGCCCGCTGCGACCACCGTCAGCAGGCGCGTGAGCAGCGGCACCCTCGCTTCGAGACCGCCTTCGAAGTTGACGGCGAACGCCGCCGCCACGGCACCGAGCGCGGCTGTGCCGACGAGCAGCACGGTGCGCAGGTAGTAGCGATCCTCGGCGAGCAATGCGTGATCGAACCGCAGCCAGTACACCGACAATCCCAACCCGACGAGGGTCGCGGCGCAGGCATGGGCATAGGCCGGGGTCAGCCGCCGCAACAACAGGATGGCGATGCCGTAGGCCGCAAGTGCACCGACGACCAGGCCCGCGACTCCGCGGGTCAGGATGGTGACATCGAAGAAGTGCAGTGCCGCGCGCATGAAGACGTCGGCATAGTAATAGTCGGGTGGAAACACTGCGTGCACGATGGCCCACATCGCCACCAGCAGGACGAAGGCGCGTGCCGCCCGAAGAAAGGCCGGGTCATCGCGCCCCCGCAGCAGGAGGGTGGCGACGATCACCGCGGCGAGCACCAGCGCGCCTTCATGGGTGAAGACCAGCGCAAGCAGCAGGCCGCATACCAGCGCCGAGCCCGCGACGGTGCGGCGGGCGTAGTGGCCGGCCGCGAGGGTCGGCCAGAACAGCGCGTGCGCAATCCACATCTCGGTCGGAAACCCGAACACGAGCGGGCACAGCGCGGCGGTCGACGCGCATGCAAATCCGAAGATGACGCGCCCCGGCGAGCGATCGGCCGCAAACGTCGCGATGAGCCCGAGCAACGGGGCGACGAAGAACAGGAATCCGTAGAGTGCAATGCCGCCACGGGCATCACCCGTCAGCGCGACATAGGTCTCTGCAGGGGCCGTGGCGACAAGGTAGGCCACGATGCGGCCGGCAATGTTGTGCCAGTGAAACGCCCAGGCGTCCTGAGCGGCGACCGCGTAGGCGAAGACCGCGCCGTCGCCATAGGTCTGCAGCTCGAACCGCAGCGCCACCACGACGAAGACAAGCGCCCAGGCGATGCCCGCCGCGGTGGCGAACAGGCGCAGCTCCGCGCTGTCGGAACGCAAGGCGCCGTCCCGCAAGCCGGCGCCGTCGATACGCGGTCGAGATATCTGGGCCTTCATCCGGCTGTCCCCGCGCCCCGGCATCGCGGATCGCCACCGCGCGAGATGCCGCATCATCGATTGTAGACCTGCTGCCCGGCGCGCGCGAGCGGACGCGACGCCACATCACAGAATTCGGATTGAACCGCCGAGGTGGCTCCACTAGCGTCGCGCCATGGATGCGACGCTTCCCGCCGCCAACGCACCGCCTGCTGCCGGCGAGGACCATCGCGTCACGCCGCTGATGGAGCAGTACGTCGAGATCAAGGCCGCCAATCCCGACTGCCTGCTGTTCTACCGCATGGGCGACTTCTACGAGCTGTTCTTCGCCGACGCGGAGGTGGCGAGCCGCGCGCTGGGCATCGTGCTCACCAAGCGCGGCAAGCATCGCGGCCAGGACATTCCCATGTGCGGGGTCCCGATCGAGCGCGCCGACGAATATCTCCACCGGCTGATCGCGCTCGGCCACCGGGTCGCCGTGTGCGAGCAGACCGAGGATCCGGCCGAGGCGAGGAAGCGCGGGGCCAAGAGCATCGTGCGCCGCGACGTGGTGCGGCTGGTCACGCCGGGCACCCTCACCGAGGATTCGCTGCTCGACGCGCGGCGCAACAACTACCTCGTCGCGATCGCGCGGGCGCGGATTTCTGCGGACGGCGAGAGCCGGTTCGCGCTCGCCTTCCTTGATATCTCCACCGGCGAGTTCCGCCTCGCCGAGTGCGATCGCAACAACCTGCCGGCCGAACTCGCGCGCCTCGAACCCGGCGAGATCATCGTGTCCGACGCCCTCTACGGCGACGCCGAAGTGGCGCCGCTGCTGCGCACGCTGCCGGTGACGCCGCTCGGCCGCGACGTGTTCGATGGCGCCACCGCCGAGCGCCGGCTCGCTTCTTATTTCGCCGTCGCGACCACCGACGCGTTCGGCGCGATGTCGCGTCTCGAGCTCACCGCGGCGGCCGCCTGCATCACCTATGTGGAGCGCACCCAGATCGGCAGGCGACCGCCGCTGTCGCCGCCGAGCCGGGAAGCGGCCGGCGCGACGCTCGCAATCGATGCGGCGACCCGGACCAACCTCGAGCTGATGCGCACCCAGTCCGGCGACCGCCGCGGCTCCCTCATCGGGGCGATCGACCGCACGGTGACGGTCGCCGGGGCACGCCTGCTGTCGCAGCGGCTGGCGGCCCCGCTCACCGACCCCGCGGCGATCGGCCGGCGGCTCGATGCCGTGGAGCTGTTCGTGTCCGACGCCATTTTGCGCGTCGATGTCCGCGAGCGGCTCGCCGCCGCACCCGATCTCGCCCGCGCGCTCGCCCGTCTCGTCGTCGCGCGCGGCGGCCCCCGCGATCTCGCGGCGATCCGCGACGGCCTCCACGCCGCCGCCGCGCTGCAGGGACGCCTCGCCGGCGCGGCCGCGACGGCCGAGATCGTCGAGGCGATGACGGCGCTGCGCCGCCCCGATCCCGGGATTGCCGCGGAACTCGGCGCCGCCCTTGCCGACGCGCTGCCGCTCCTCAAGCGCGACGGCGGCTTCGTCGCGGCGCAATACGACGCCAGCCTCGACGAGACCCGGGCGCTGCGCGACGAATCGCGCCGCGTCGTCGCCGGCCTGCAGGCGCGCTACGCTGACGCCACCCAGATCAAGGCGCTCAAGATCCGCCACAACAACGTGCTGGGCTATTTCGTCGAGGTCACCGCGCAGCACGGCGACAAGCTGCTGGCGCCGCCGTTCAACACGACTTTTATCCACCGCCAGACGCTGGCCGGGCAGGTCCGCTTCACCTCGACGGAGCTCGGCGCGCTGGAAGCGAAGATCGCCAGCGCCGGTGATCGCGCGCTCGGTCTCGAGCTCGAGATCTTCGAGCGTCTCGCCGCCCGCGTCGTCGCCGCGGCCGACGACGTCAAGGCCGCCGCTCATGCGCTGGCCGCGATCGACGTGGCGGCCGCGCTGGCGACGCTCGCCGTGGAGCGCGCTTATGTTCGGCCGGAGGTCGACGCCGGTTGCGACTTCGTCATCGTGGGCGGTCGGCATCCGGTCGTCGAGCAGGCGCTCGCCCATGACGGCGCGCCGTTCGTCGCCAACGATTGCGACCTGTCGCCGCCGCAGGCCGGCGCCGCAGGACGCATCTCCCTCATCACCGGCCCCAACATGGCGGGCAAATCGACCTATCTGCGCCAGAACGCGCTGATCGCGGTGCTCGCCCAGGTCGGCAGCTTCGTGCCGGCCAAGCGGGCGCGGATCGGCGTGGTCGACCGCCTGTTCTCGCGGGTCGGCGCCGCGGACGACCTCGCCCGCGGCCGCTCCACCTTCATGGTGGAGATGGTCGAGACCGCGGCCATCCTCAACCAGGCGAGCGAGCGCTCGCTCGTCATCCTCGACGAGATCGGCCGCGGCACCGCGACCTTCGACGGGCTGTCGATCGCGTGGGCGGCGATCGAGCATCTCCACGAGCAGAACCGCTGCCGCGCCCTGTTCGCCACGCACTTTCACGAGCTGACCGCACTCTCGGCGAAGCTGCCGCGGCTGTTCAATGCCACGGTGCGGGTCAAGGAGTGGCACGGCGACGTCGTGTTCCTCCACGAGGTCGTTCCCGGCGCGGCCGACCGCTCCTACGGCATCCAGGTCGCCAAGCTCGCGGGGCTGCCGGCCAAGGTGATCGAGCGCGCCAAGCTGGTGCTCGCCCAGCTCGAGGCCGAAGACCGCACGTCGCCGGCGCGCCGCCTGATCGACGACTTGCCCCTGTTCAGCGCCGCGACCCGGGCCCCGGCGCCGCCGCCGGATCCCGCCGCGCAGGCGGTGATGAAGGCGCTTGTTGCCCTTCACCCCGACGAGATGTCGCCGCGCGAGGCGATGGAGGCGCTCTACGCCCTCAAGCTCCTGGCGAAGCCGCGGAGTTGAGCGCGGCCATGCGCGCCGCATGGCCGGCGCGGCGCAGGAAGAAGATCACGCAATTGGCGGCGACCGAAACCGCGAGCGCGCTCAGCAGCGCCAGCGGCGCGCCGAACGGCACCGCGGTCAGATGCAAGGTGAGGACCGCGAGGGCAAATCCGACCAGGCCCCACATCGCGTTGGCGATGATCGCCGCGGTGGCCACGCCGCCGATGCGCGGATGCAGGATCAGCATGATGCTCAGCATCACGATCGGGAACACCGCGAAGATGCCGGCGAGCACCGGACCGGCGCTGTCGCCGAGCGCCACCACGAGGCCGACCAGCCCGGCCACCAGCCCGGCACGCAGCGGAATGTCGAACCATCGCCGGGTGATGACGGGCATCCGTACGTTCTGGTAGCGCTGCGCCAGCGGGACGCAGATGCCATAGGCGACCACGTTGAGCAGGATGGCGCCGGTCACCGACCAGGTGATCGAGCGAATGACCAGGGCGCAGCCCATCCAGGTCGCGATCGTGATCGCCATGGTGACCGCGAAGGAGCGCCGCTGCGCCGCCATGACATAGGCCATGCCGTAGATGCCGGACGCCGCATGGACGGCGAGGCTCGCCACGGTGCTGTCGGCGATGAAGGCCGCGCCATGATCGAGCGCCAGCAGGATGTAGGCCGGACCCGCACCCACCGGCAGCGTGACCACCATCGCGCCGACCAGCGCACCCGCGCGTTCCGCGACCACCGATGCGGTCACCACGAACGCCGCCGCGACCGCCATCTTGATGGCGAGCACGAACGGGAACCAGAGGTCAGGAGACATTGCGGTGCTGCACGGCGGGTCGCTCGCAGGCGGGAAGGCTCCCTCTACCCCCGGACCATGCGAACGTCCACCGGCGAGCCATTCCGTAGGGTCTGGTAGACCACGCAATAACGCTCGGTCAGCTTGAGGAGCTGGTCGAGCTTCTCCTGCGGCGCATCGGTTTCCACCTCGAAAGCGAGCCTGATCTGCGCGAACCCGACGGGGGCGTCCTTGGCGACGCCGAGGGTGCCGCGAAAGTCGAGGTCGCCTTCGGCCGCGACCGTCGCGGCACGGAGCGGAATGTCGAGGGCGGTCGAGACCGCCTTGAGCGTCACCCCGGCGCAGGCCACCAGCGCTTCCAGCAGCATGTCGCCGGAGCACAGTTCCAGCCCGGAGCCGCCGGTGGCAGGATGCAGCCCGGCGGCCGCGAGCGCCCGGCCGGTCTCGACCTTGCACGCGACCGCGGCGTCATCGAGCGTCCCGCGCGCCTTGAGGGTGACGAGCGCCGCCTGCGGATCGGCCTTGTAGCGCTCCTTGAGCGGGGCCTGCAGGGCGCGCAGGGCAGCGGCGTCCATGATGATCTCCTGGGCTCGCGAATGGCTTTGGCGCCGCCGACCCGGCTCACGCCTCACGCATCACTGCGGCACGCGGTATCGCGGCCGGGGGAGGAAGCGGACTTCCACGTTGCCGCGCCGCACCCGCCCCGAGGTGGAGTAGGTGACGTTTGGCAGGCAGTTCCCGCGCGGACCGCAGGTGGGATAGCCGAACAGGCCAGGCCGCACATAGGTGAAATCATAAGGTCCGTAATTGTGGACATAGTCGCAGTACGGGAAGCACTCCGCGCCCAGCGCCGCCCCGGCCCCACAGGCCGCGAGGCCGACGCCGGCGACCAGGCGCCGGGCCAGTCGACCAAACGAGCCAAATGACGAGTCGTTTCTAGATGCCGCTGTCATGGAGTTCTCCACCCATCCCCGCGCCTGCAGAGGCGCGGGCGCCCCGGGACCTGTCGCGACAACATCCTAGCCGATGCAATGGCGGATTCGAAGCGGCGATGAAGTTCCATGGCGGCTCAGCCGAGGAGGCCTTCGCCGCCGCCTTCGGCACGTTTTCCGGACAAGACGCTTTCCAAACAACACGTTTTTCGTATCCTTCGAGGCCGTGCCATGGGTAGCATGCGGCGTCGGCCGTGACCTCATGCGGCGTCCCGACCGGCACCTCGCACGACGCGCCGCGGCGTGACATGGCGGCCGGCGTCGGCTAATCGGATGAAATATGGCTCAAGCCCTCAAACTCGTTCAAGCTGACGCTCCCGCCCTGTTCCATGCCGACGCGATCGCCGCCGAGTTGGCAAAGCTCGCGACGTCCTATGCGGGGCGCGACCGCGAACTGCGCACCGCCGTCGCCCTTCGTCTCAAGGCGGCGCTCGGCGAAAGCCGCGCCGTGATCGAGCGTCTGCTGCTCGAGGACCGCCACGGCGGACGCTGCGCCGCCCGGTTGTGCTGGGTCCAGGACGAGATCATCCGCGTCCTCTACGAGTTCGCGGTCGAACACCTCTACCCCTCGCAGTCGCCGTCGGAAGCCGAGCGCATGGCGATCGTCGCCACCGGCGGCTACGGGCGCGGACTGATGGCTCCGGGATCGGACATCGATCTCCTGTTCGTGCTGCCCTACAAGCAGACCGCCTGGGGCGAATCGATCGCCGAGGTGATCCTCTATTGCCTCTGGGACATGGGGCTCAAGGTCGGCCATGCGACCCGCTCGATCGACGAGTGCATCCGCCAGGCCAAGGCCGACATGACCATCCGCACCGCCATTCTGGAGGCGCGCTTCCTGCTCGGCGACCGCGGCTTGTTCGACGATCTGCTGACACGGTTCGACCAGGAGGTGGTGCGCGGCACGGCGGCGGAATTCGTCGCGGCGAAGCTCGCCGAGCGCGAGGAGCGCATCCGCCGGAGCGGCCAGTCGCGCTATCTCGTCGAGCCCAACGTCAAGGACGGCAAGGGTGGGCTGCGCGATCTTCACACCCTGTTCTGGATCGCGAAATACGTCTATCGCGTGCGCGAGCCGGAGGAGCTCGTCGAGCAGGGCGTGTTCGACCAGACGGAATTCCGGCTGTTCCAGCGCTGCGAGAATTTCCTGTGGGCGGTGCGCTGCCACATGCATTTCCTCGCCGGCCGCGCCGAGGAGCGATTGTCGTTCGACACCCAGCGCAACATCGCCCAGCGGCTCGGATATTCGCAGCGTCCGGCGCTGCGCGACGTCGAGCGTTTCATGAAGCACTACTTCCTGACCGCCAAGGACGTCGGCGACCTCACCGCGATCCTGTGCGCCGCGCTGGAGAGCCGCCAGGCGAAACCGGTGCCGATGCTCAACCGGGTGGTCGCGAAGCTGCGGCCGCGCGGGCGGCGGGTGCTGCGCGAAAGCGACGACTTCGTCATCGACAACAGCCGCATCAACATCGCCGATCCCGAGGCCTTTGCCCGCGATCCCGTCAATCTCATCCGCATCTTCCGCCTCGCCCAGCGGCATGGCCTGCCGTTCCATCCCGAGGCGCTGCGCCGCGCCACCCACTCGCTCCGGCTGATCGACCGGCCGCTACGGGAAAATCCGGAAGCCAACCAGCTGTTCCGGGAGATTCTCACCTCCAAGACCAACGCCGAGATCGTGCTGCGGCGGATGAACGAGGCCGGCGTGCTCGGCCGCTTCATCCCGGAGTTCGGCCAGGTCGTCTCGATGATGCAGTTCAACATGTATCATCACTACACCGTCGACGAGCATCTGCTGCGCTGCATCGGCGTGCTGGCGGAGATCGAGAACGGCACCAATCCGGAATATGCCCTCGCCAACGATCTCATCCGCAAGATCCACCCCAATCACCGCGACGTGCTCTATTTCGCGCTGTTCATCCACGACATCGCCAAGGGCCGCGTCGAGGACCACTCGATCGCGGGGGCGAGGATCGCACGCCATATCGGCCCGCGCTTCGGATTTTCCGTGGCCGAGACCGAGACCATGGCATGGCTCGTCGAGCGCCACCTCGTGATGTCGACGATCGCCCAGTCGCGCGATCTCTCCGACCGCAAGACCATCGAGAATTTCAGCTCCATCGTGCAGTCGCTGGAGCGCATGAAGCTCCTCACCATCCTCACCACCGCCGACATCCGGGCGGTGGGCCCCGGGGTGTGGAACGGCTGGAAGGCGCAACTCCTGCGCGCGCTCTATTACGAAACCGAGCCCTCGCTCACCGGCGGCTTTTCCGAGGTGGACCGCTCCAAACGCCTCACCGCGGCCCAGGGCGAGTTTCGCGCCCATCTGGAGGACTGGCCGGCGGCGGACGTCGAGCGCTATATCGCCCGGCTCTATCCGGCCTATTGGCTCAAGGTCGATCTCGCCAGCAAGATCGCCCATGCGCAGTTCGTCCGCGCGGCCGAGCGGGAAGGCAAGACGCTCGCCACCAAGGTGCGATTCGACACCGACCGCGGCGTCACCGTGGTGACGGTGCTCGCTCCCGACCATCCCCGGCTGCTCTCGGTGATCGCGGGCGCCTGCGCGGTGACGGGCGCCAACATCGTCGACGCCCAGATCTACACCACGACCGACGGGATGGCGCTCGACACCATCGCGTTCACCCGTGAGTTTCCGCAGGATTCGGACGAGGGCCGCCGCGCCGACCGTATCGCCGCGGCGATGGAGAACGCGCTGCGCGGCGACCTGCGGCTCCCGGACGTGGTGGCGAAGCGCGCCGCCCCCAAGGGGCGGATCCGGGCGTTCGCCGTCGAACCCGAGGTCACCATCAACAACCAGTGGTCGAACCGCTACACCGTCGTCGAGGTCAGCGGGCTCGACCGCCCGGGCCTGCTTTACGAACTCACCGCGACGCTCTCGAAGCTCAACCTCAACATCGCCTCGGCCCATGTCGCGACGTTCGGCGAGCGCGCCGTCGACGTGTTCTACGTCACCGACCTGATGGGCGCGAAGATCTCCACGCCGACCCGCAACGCCGCGATCAAGCGCGCGCTGATCCAGGTGTTCACCCCGCCCCTGGTGGCCCGGCCGCGGGCGGTCGCCGCGCAATAAGGGCGGATCTCCAAAGGCGGTCCGGCGTCACCCGGCGACGGCCGCCGGGTGCCTTCGCCGACCTCGATCGCGTGGATGCGGCCACGGAAACCGCGGTTCGCCAGACCCAATGGCATAGGGGACAGCTACCGGCACGGTGTCGGCCAGATAACTCCACACGCTGAGATCTTCCCCTGTGCTGCGTTGCGCCACAGCGTCAAGATTGAATCGAAAGGTTGTTCAGCAGGTTAGAACAATTGCAGAGCTGTGCGCGCCCCGCGGTTCGTCCCCGCAGGTAGCGGCCCCGCTCATTCCGCCGCGCGAAGCCCCCGGGTCGCTCCGGCGTCGGCCGGGCCGAGCGCCGCGCGGCGCGTACGCACCCAGGCCGCGAATTTGCTGAGGTAGATGTAGACGACGGGGGTCGTGAAAAGCGTCAGGAACTGGGACAGCAGCAGCCCGCCGACGATGGCGATGCCGAGCGGACGGCGCAGCTCCGAGCCGGCGCCGGCGCCGAGCGCCAGCGGCAGTCCGCCGAGCAGGGCCGCCATGGTCGTCATCATGATCGGGCGGAAGCGCAGCAGGCAGGCCTCGTAGATCGACTGCTCCGCGGTGAGATGGCGGGTGCGCTCGGCGACCAGCGCAAAATCGATCATCATGATGGCGTTCTTCTTGACGATGCCGACGAGCAGGATGACGCCTATCAGCGCGATGAGCGAGAAGTCGTAGTTGAGCGCCATCAGCGCCAGGAACGCGCCGACGCCGGCCGACGGCAGCGTCGAGAGGATGGTGATGGGATGGATGAAGCTTTCATAGAGGATGCCCAGCACGATGTAGACCGCAATGATCGCGGCGGCGATCAGGTAGGGCTGGGACGAGAGCGACGTTTCGAACACCTTGGCGGAGCCCTGGAAGCGCGCCGTCAGCGTCGCCGGCTTGGCGAGCGTGCGCTCGAGGTTCTGAATCGCGGCCAGCGCCTCGCCCAGCGAGTGGCCCGGCGCGAGGTTGAACGACAGCGTCACCGAGGGAAACTGGTCGGTGTGGTTGATGGTGAGCGGCGACACCGACCGCTCCTGCTTGGTTAGAACCGACATCGGCACGAGTTGCCCGCTCATCGTGCGCACGTAAAGGCTCTGCAGCGCGGACGGGTCCTCCTGGAAGCTCGGCTCGACCTCGAGGATGACGCGGCGCTGGTCGAGCTGCCCGAACACGGTGGCGACCTGGCGCTGGCCGAACGCGTCGTAAAGCGTGTCGTCGACGACCTGCGGCGACAGCCCGAAGCGCCCGAGCACGTCGCGGTCGAGCTTGAGCATCAGCCGCGGCGCGGTTGCCTGGAGGTCGCCGGTCACGTCCTGCAACTCCGGCAGGGCCGAAAGCTTCTCCAGCAAAATCGGAGCCCATTGGAACAGTTCGGCCACGTTGGGGTCCTGCAGCGTGTACTGGTACTGCGTCTTGCTGACCCGTGCGCCGATCTGCACGTCCTGCCGCGCCTGGCCGAACAATGCGATGCCGGGCACCTTGGCGGTGGCGCGGCGCAGCCGGTTGATCACCTCGGTCGCGCTCGCCTTCCGCTCGGCGAGCGGCCTGAGGTCGATTATCAACCGGCCGGTATTGACCGTCGGATTGGCTCCCACCCAGTAATACACGGTGTCCACGTCGGGGTCGGCGATCACCACCTGCACCAGATCGTGAACACGCTCCACCATGGCGGCATAAGAGATGTCTTGCGCCGCCTCGGTGGTGCCCTGAATCGTCCCGTTGTCCTGTTGCGGGAAGAAGCCCTTGGGAATGACGATGTAGAGCCAGGCGGTCGCCGCCATGGTCGCGGCCATTACCAGGATCATGAACAGGCGGTGGCGTAGCGACCAGCGCAGCCATACCGCATAGATCGCGAGCGAGCGTTGGAAGCCTGCCTCGAGCCCCTCCAGCACCCATCCGTCGCGCCGTTCCGGTTCGTGCGGCTGCAACATCCAGGCGCACATCATCGGCGTGAGGATGAGCGAGACGATCCCGGACATCAGGATCGCCACGCTGACGGTCACGGCGAACTCGCGGAACAGGCGCCCGATCAGGCCGCCCATCAGCAGCAGCGGAATGAATACCGCCGTCAGCGACAACGTCATGGAGACGATGGTGAAGCCGATCTCCCGCGACCCGATCAGGGCGGCGTCGAACGGCCGCATTCCCTCCTCGATGTGGCGGTTAATGTTCTCGATCATCACGACGGCATCGTCGATGATGAAGCCGACCGCGATGGTGAGCGCCATCAGCGACACGTTGTCGATGGTGTAACCGAACAGGTACATCACCGCGCAGGTCGCGAGCAGCGACACCGGAATGGTCACGCTCGGGATCAGCGTCGCGCGCAGCCGGCGCAGGAACAGGAAGATCACCAGCACCACGAGGCCGATGCTGATCGCCATCGTGACCTGGACGTCGTCCACCGAGGCGCGGATGGTCTGGGTGCGGTCGCCGAGCACGCGCAGCTTGACCGACGGGGGCAGCAGGCGTTCGAGTTCGGGCAGCGCGTCCTTCACGCGCTGGACGGTCTGGTTGATGTTGTAGCCGGGCTGCTTGTGCACGTCGATGACGACCGCGCGCCGGCCGTTGAGCCACGCCGCCTCGCGGATGTTCTCGACGCCGCCGACGGCACGGCCGAGGTCGCTCACCCGCACCGGGGCGCCGTTGCGATAGGCGACGATGACGGAATTGAACGTGCCGGCGTCGAAGATCTGGTCGGTGGTGTCGAGGGTCATCGACTGCTTGGCACCGTCGAGCGTGCCTTTCGGGACGTTGACCGTCGCGGTGATGACCGCGGCGCGGACGTCCTCGAGGCTCACCCCCATCGCCGACGCCACCATCGGGTTGATCTGGATGCGAATCGCCGGCTTCTGCTGGCCGTGATAATCGACGAGGCCGACCCCCGTGATCCGCGATATCTGCGGGGCAAGGTAATTCTCCACGTACTCGTCGACCTTGGAGATCGGCAGGTCATCCGAAGCGACCGCAATCGACATCAGCAGCGCATCGGCCGGGTTGACCTTCTCGTAGGTCGGGGGATTCGGCAGGTTCTTGGGCAGCAGACCGCCGGCCGCGCTGATCGCGGTCTGAACGTCCTGGGCGGCGCCCTCGATGCTGCGCCCGAGATCGAATTCGACCTGGATCTGGGTCTGGCCGAGAGAGCTCGTGGAGCTGATCGCCGTCACCCCCGAAATCAGCGACAACTGGGCCTCCAGCGGCGCCGCGACCGAGGTGGCCATGGTTTCTGCGTTGGCCCCGGGAAGGTTCGCGGAGACCCGCAGGGTCGGGATATCGACCTGCGGCACGCCGGCGATCGGCAACAGGACATAGGACACTAGCCCGAGCAGCGTTACGCCGATCATCAACAGCGTGGTCGCGACCGGCCTAACGATGAACGGCGCTGACACGTTCATCAGAAGCCTTCAACCGCTTTCCGGCCTTCCGGCTCCGCAGGATCGCGCAGCACCTCGGCGAGGCTTCCGGCCTGAATCCGGTATTGGCCGTCCGTGACCACGCGTTCGCCGGCGGAAAGACCGGAATCGATCACGGCAGTGGTCTTGTTCATCACCCCAACCTTGACGACGCGCTTTTCTACGATGCGGTCGCGGCCGACGACGAAGGCAAACGTTCCGCTCGGGCCCTGCTGGATGACGGTGAGGGGAACCGCGACCACTTGGCGGCGCACGTCGATCTCCACTCGCACATTGACGAACTGTCCCGGCCACAGCACGTGCGTCGGGTTGTCGAACACGGCCTTGAAATTGATGGTCGCGGTGTTCGGATTGATCTGGTTGTCGATGACCGAGAGACTGCCGGTGGCGAGAACCTTCCCGCCGCTGTCCTCGGCGGTGACCTTGACGTCGCCCTTCGCCATGGCGGCGCGAATCGACGGAAGTGAGTCTGAAGGCAGCGGGAAGCTCACGAAGATCGGATCGAGTTGATTGATGATGACGATGCCGGTGAGGTCAGTCGCCTTCACCATGTTGCCGGCGTCGATTGATCGGGTTCCCGCCCGCCCGTTGAGCGGCGACCGGATGCGGCTGTAGTCGAGCTGGATCTGCGCACTGTAGATCGCAGCCTGGTCGGACTGGATGCTCGCCTCGAGCTGCTTCACCAGCGCCCGCGCGGTGTCGAGTTGCTGGGTGGCGACCGCGCCGGTTGCCGCGAGGCGGGTAAAGCGGTTGAGATCGAGGCGCGCGTTCTCTAGCGACGCCTCATCCCGCAGCTTGTTCGCCTGGGCCTGATTGAGCGCCGCCTGATAGGGCTCGGGATCGATTTCAACCAGCACGTCGCCGGCCCTGACATCCTGGCCTTCGGAAAAATTGATCTTCTTGATCTGACCGTCGACCCGCGACTTTACCAGCACGCTGTTGAGAGCCTGCACCGTCCCGAGCCCGGTAAGAAAGATCGGGACGTCGGCGCGCCGCACGTCGGTTGTGATCACAGGGATTGCCAACGCGCTGCGCGGCGCGGCGGGGGCGCCCGGCGAGAAGCGCAACCCCGGCACGACGAAATACGCCGCGCCGGCGGCGGCAAGGAGCAAAAGCACTATGGCGGGCCATCGTCGCATTCTGCTTTCGAACTCGTCCAGGTGAATGCCGGTATTTTTTTACAGTGCGTCGCACGAAGAGGCGAGCGCCACGTCAGCCGTCAATCCTCTGAAATTGCTCATGCGAAGGCCGGGTCCGGTTCGGCATTGCAACTCCTGATAAAGCAGGCCGAACGCAAAAAGGCCCGCGCCGAGGTGCCCCGCTGCCGATCCTAACCGCGGACAATTAGATTACCCTTAGCCCGGCGCCGTACCGGGTGCGACCAGACTTAGCGACAAATGAGCTCGCGAAACCAGCCAAAAAGGCGCAAACTTCGTCGTCGTGACCAAGTGCCTTGCGGCGTATTCATCTTTGGCCGGCGCCGGGCATGCGATGAAACCCGACCGGCGACGACCGTCATGCGCATCCTTCTGATCGAGGACGATCCGATGATCGGCAAGGCCCTGGTCCGAGGCCTGGGCGATCACGGCATGACCGTCGACTGGGTTCGCGACGGGACCGAAGGCAGCGCCGTGCTCGCACGTGCCGAGCACGCCCTCGTACTCCTCGACATCGGTCTGCCGGGCATGTCGGGGATCGACGTTCTCAAGCGTGCCCGAACGGCGGGAGTGGCGGTGCCGGTTCTCATGATCACCGCGCGCGACGGAATCGACGACCGCATCGCCGGGCTGGACCTCGGCGCCGACGATTACATCGTCAAACCGTTCGAGCTGCGCGAATTGCTGGCCCGCATGCGCGCCGTGAGGCGGCGCCACAACGGTCAAGCCCAGTCCCTGATCGCGAGCGGCGGGATCACGCTCGATCTGGCGAGCCACGCGGTGCGGTATCGCGACACGGAACATGACCTCTCCGCCCGGGAGTTCTCACTCCTGCGTGTGCTCATGCAACGTCCCGGCGCCATCTTCTCGCGCGCGCAGATCGAAGATCAGATTTATGGCTGGGGAGAGGAAGTCGAGAGCAATGCCGTCGACGTCCTCATTCATGGGATCCGCAGAAAGTTCGACAGAGACATCATTCGCAACGTGCGGGGCGCGGGCTGGATGGTCGTGAAGGGCGATGCATGAACTCGTTGCGTCGAACCATTCTGGTCTGGATCACCGTGCTGCTCGCGGCCGTCGGCGCCGGCGCGACGGCGGCCTCGTATCATTTCGCGAGAGTCGAAGCCGATAAGTTGCTGGACACCCAGTTGCGCCAGATCGCCCTCAATGCCGGCGAGGGGCTGTCGGCCGACGCGCTGCCGCGAATGACTCATTCGTCCGAGGACGAAGTGGTGATCCAAATCTGGAACGCGGCCGGCGAAACGATTCTGCATACGTCGTCGATCGATCTTCCCCGGCAGTCCAGGCTCGGGTTCACCGATCTCGATTTTTCGGGAAAAAGCTGGCGTGTCTATACGGCGAGCGACGGCCGCCGCACCGCTCAAGTCTCGCAGCAATGGAGCGCGCGCCGGGAGATCGCGGGACGGGCGGCATTCGGCGCCGCATTGCCGATCGTCGGGGCAATCCCGATTGCCTGGCTCGTCATCAGCCTCGTCGTCAATCGACTGCTGCGCCGGCTTTCGGGGCTCGCCGAAACGCTCGCGAAACGCAGCGTCGACGCGAAGGACCCGATACCGCTCGGTGATGTACCTCGCGAAATCGCTCCTTTGAGTGCCGCGGTAAACGCGCTGATCGGGCGACATCAAAGCGCGGCTGAGCAACAGCGACAATTCGTATCGGATGCCGCCCACGGGTTGCGAACGCCGCTGGCGGCCTTGCAGATCCAGGTCGACAACCTGAGAACCCGTACCAAGGCGAGGAGCGGCGCGGGGAAAGAAGCGATTGATGAACTCAACGCGGGAGTCCGCCGCGCCACCGCGCTCGTCGAGCAATTGCTTCGCATGGCGAGGACCGACAGCGCACGGCCGACAAGCCGAAAAGACGTCGAGTTGAAGGACCTCGTCGGTGAGGTCGTCGCGGACCATGTCGCCATCGCGAACCAAAAGGACGTCGATCTCGGACTGTCGACCGATGATGCGGTCCGCTGCCGCCTTACTGATCCGGAGACCCGGCTGCTGTTCGCCAACCTGGTCGACAACGCTGTAAGATATACGCCTTGCGGGGGAGTGGTCGACGTGACCCTGAGACAAAAGGGCGACCACGCCCTGGTCGAGGTCGTCAACTCCGGCTGCGGCATTCCGATCGTCGCACTGCCGCACATCTATGACCGGTTTTTTCGTGCCGCCCCACTCGACGTTGACGGTACCGGGCTCGGTCTCGCGATCGCCAAAGCCATCGCCGACCGCAACGCCTTCGAACTGACCATCGCCAACCGGCCGGATGCCGCCGGGGTTGTCGCGCGGGTGCTAATTCCGGTCGGATCGGAGACGGCGGAGTTCTGACCTTAAGTGTTGCGGTAACGGCGGCAGGTCGGCTCCGGTAACCGGCCCTTAAACCCGTCGCACTAGCGTTGGTGCGGGCGCGACTTGAGTGCACGGAGTCGCGGGCGGGGTGGAAATTGGCAAAACCGGATCGAGGCGCGGGCAAGCGTCGCGAGCCCTCCTTCGAGAGCGGCGCAGCGGCGCTCGACGTGCGGCTGTCCGCAGACGACCGCTCGGCACCCGCGGCCGTCGAGGCCCGCGGGTCCGGCAAGTCGGCGTCGGCCAAGGCGCGATCGGCGAAGCCCGCATCGGCGCGGCGCGTCGAGCCAAAATTCGACACGCCCCAGCCGCCGCGGGCGCCGCCGAGAAAGCCCAAGTCCGGTGGTGGCGGGCGCGGTGGAAAGCGACGGCGTTTCGGCCTCGGTCGCCTCCTCTATTGGGGCGTGGTGCTCGCGATCTGGGGCGTGCTCGCGGTCATCGGCCTGTTCGCCTGGGTGGCAATGCATCTGCCGCCGATCCAATCGCTCGAGATCCCGAAGCGCCCGCCCAGCGTCCAGATCAACAGCCTCGACACCCGCATCTTCGCCACCCGCGGCGAAATGGGCGGTGCCGCCGTGCCGCTCAAGGAGATGCCGCCCCATCTGCCCAACGCCTTCATCGCCATCGAGGACCGGCGTTTCCGCACCCATTACGGCATCGATCCCGTCGGCCTGTTCCGCGCCGTGGTCGCCAACCTGCTGCATCGCGGCATCTCCCAGGGCGGCTCGACCATCACCCAGCAGCTCGCCAAGAATCTGTTCCTCACCCAGGACCGCAACTTGATGCGCAAGCTGCAGGAAGTGGTGCTGGCGCTGTGGCTGGAGCACAAGTTCTCCAAGAACGAGATTCTGGAGCTCTATCTCAACCGTGTCTATTTCGGGAACGGCGCCTATGGCGTCGATGCCGCCGCCCAGCGCTATTTCGGCAAATCCGCCCGTACCGCATCGGTGGCCGAATCGGCGCTGCTCGCCGGCCTCGTCAAATCGCCGTCGCGGTTGGCGCCGACCCGCAACTTCGACGGCGCCGAGCAGCGCGCCAAGGTCGTCCTCGCCGCCATGGCGGACGCCCGGCTGATCAGCGAGGAGACCGAGAGGGCAGCGATCGCCGCCCCGCCGCGAATCGTGAAGCCGAGCGCCGGCGGCTCCTCGAACTATGTCGCCGACTGGGTGATGGACGTCCTCAACGAGATGGTCGGCCGGGTCGACGAGGACGTCATTGTCGACACCACCATCGATGCCGGCATGCAGGTGGTCGCCGAAAAGGCGCTGATCGAGGAGATTTCGCAAAAGGGCGAGAAGTTCGGCGTCCAGCAGGGCGCACTGGTGGCGATGACGCCCGACGGCGCCGTGCGCGCCCTGGTCGGCGGGCGCAATTACGCGGAGAACCAGTTCAACCGCGCGGTGGCGGCAAAACGCCAGCCCGGCTCGGCCTTCAAGCCGTTCGTCTATCTCACGGCGCTCGAGCACGGGCTGACGCCGGACACTCTCCGCGAGGACCGGCCGATCGAGCTCAAGGGCTGGCATCCGGAGAACTACGGACACGAATACTTCGGCCCGGTGACGCTGACCCAGGCGCTCGCCATGTCGCTCAACACCGTGTCGGTGCGGCTGACGCTCGAGTTCGGACCGACCGCCGTGGTGCGCACCGCCCACCGCCTCGGCATCACCTCGAAGCTCGAGCCCAACGCCTCCATCGCGCTCGGCACGTCGGAGGTCTCGGTGCTGGAGCTCGTCTCGGCCTACGTGCCGTTCGCCAATGGCGGCATGGCTGTCATCCCCCATGTCATCCAACGGGTGCGGACGCTGCGCGGCAAGACCCTCTACGCGCGCAACCCGCCGCCGCTCGGGCGCCTGGTCGATCCGCGCTTCGTGGCGATGATGAACACCATGATGCGGGAGACCGTGGCATCCGGTACGGCGCACAAGGCCGACCTGCCGGGGTGGACCGCGGCCGGCAAGACCGGCACCAGCCAGGATTTCCGCGACGCCTGGTTCATCGGCTACACCAGCCAGCTCGTCACCGGCGTGTGGTTCGGCAACGACGACTCCTCGCCGACCCGAAAAGCCACCGGGGGCGGACTGCCGGTCGAGGTGTGGAGCCGGTTCATGAAGGCGGCGCTTCAGGGCCTGCCGATGGCGGAGCTTCCTGCCCCGACGGGCGGCCTCGCAAGCCTCGGCGGATCGCCCCTGCCCGCTGCGCTGCCGGCGGGCGCGCATTCGTCCTCCGCGCTCCAGCCGGCCGGGATCCCCATCCCGCCGCAGCCGATCGCGCCGGCTGGCCGACCGCGCGATGCGGTCCGGCCCGCGGAAGGAACGATTGACGGCTGGCTGACGAACCGGCTGTTTCCCGGGCGCTGAACGGCTCAGGCAATGCCGATGCGCGGCGCTACGCGGTCCGGCTCGGCCGACGGCGCTTCCGACCCAACGGGTCCGGGTCGAGGCCGTAGCGATGCAGATCGGTGCCGTGGACGTCGAGCCAGGCCTTGGCCCGCTCCATCTCCGGACAGATCCGACGCAGCACGCGCCAGAATCGCGGCGAATGGTTCATCTCGACGAGATGAGCCACCTCGTGCGCGGCGAGGTAGTCGAGCACATGGCGCGGCGCGAGCACGAGCCGCCAGGAGAACGACAGCATGCCGCTCGTCGAGCACGAGCCCCAGCGGCTCGCCTGGTCGCGGATCGAAATGCGCTTGAAGGTGACGCCGAGCTTTTCCGCGTAGACGCGACACGCGACCTCGAGGTCGCGCTTGGCCTGCCGCTTGAGATAATCGGTGATGCGCCGCGACACGTGCTCGCTCTCGCCGGCGACGCACAACAGGCGCTCGCCGCGGGCGTCGCCCTCGGTCCACACGGTGCCGCGCGCGGCGCGGCGGTGCACGATGCCGTGAATGGCGCCGCGCAGCGGCAACTCGGACCCGTGGGCGAACGGCGCCGCCTTCGGCAGGCGGCCGAAGCGCGTCGCGATCCAAGCGCTGTGCTTCTCGGCGAACTCGCGCGCTTCACGCAGGCTGCCGCGCGGCGGCATCGTCAGCACGGCTTCGCGCGTCACCGCGACGATGCGCAGCGTGTAGCGCCGCGCCTGCCGATGCCGGCGCAGGCGAACAAGATAAACGGAGTCGTCGCAGACGACTTCGATCGCCTGAGGTTCGGCCGGACGACGATACAGCAGGGCACGCGAGGGCATTGCGAAGAGATCCAGGGGCAAATCAGCTGATCGATACTGGCATATCCGCGCGAAGATCAACGAAACATTCTCGCGAGCCCAATTTGATACAGGATGTAGTCGAGGAAAGGTAAAACTATCCCACATATTGCGTTCTCAAAAAGTGATTTGCAAGTTCAATACTTTGACTCGCGAGCCGTCTCTCCGGCGCCGAAATTTAATGATATAAATCAGATGCTTACGGGAAAAAATCCGACAAGGCCAGCAAATCGCTGCGCTTATAGCAATGATTTGTGAATCATTTCTTTTCGCCGTGCCGATTATGACCGCAAACGCAACCTTAAATTGCGTTTTGTAAAAGGTCGAACCTAAGACGCGTGCTTGGGCTCGCGCCCGCTCGCCGCCTTGCGGAGCGGCACCACGCCTTTGCCGTCGAGGCTCTTGGCGCTCTGGGCGTGGCGGAAATCGTGCGACAAAACGAAGTCGGAAATCCGCGGCGCGATCTCGGAGCGGAACCGCGACCCGTTGAACACCCCGTAATGGCCGACGCCCGGCTGCAGCCAGTGCGCCTTATGCGCCTCGGGGATGTTGACGCAGAGATGCTGGGCCGCTTCGGTCTGCCCGACACCGGAGATGTCGTCGTGCTCGCCTTCGACGGTCATCAGCGCGACGCGCCGGATGTCCGCCAAATTCACCGGCTCACGACGGTGCATCATCATCCCACGCGGCAGCGCGTGGCTGATGAACACGGTCTCGACGGTCTGGAGATAGAACTCGGCGGTCAGGTCCATCACCGCGAGGTACTCGTCGTAGAACTCGCGATGCTTCTGCGCGGAGTCGCCGTCGCCATCCACCAAATGCCGAAACAGCTTGCGATGGGCATCGATGTGCCGGTCGATGTTCATGCTGACGAAGCCGTTGAGCTGAAGGAAGCCGGGATAGACGTCGCGCATCATGCCGGGATGGGGGAACGGCACCTTGGTGATGACGTTGCGCCTGAACCAGTCGATGCCGCGGAATTTGGCCAACTGGTTCACGCCGGTCGGGTTGACCCGGGTGTCGATCGGGCCACCCATCAGCACCATCGAACGCGGGACATAGGGGTCGTCGGACCCTTCCATGCGCGCGACCGCGGCGAGCACCGGCACCGACGGCTGGCACACCGCGACCATGTGAACGTCGCCACCCAGGGCGTGCAGGATCGAGATCACGTAATCGATGTAATCGTCCAGATCGAACCGGCCTTCGGACAGCGGAACGGTCCGGGCGTCCTGCCACTCGGTGATGTAGACGTCGTGATTGGGCAGGAACGCTTCCACCGTTCCGCGCAGCAGCGTCGCGTAATGCCCCGACATCGGCGCGACGATGAGAAGCCGCGGCTGCGGACGGTGCGGCGGGTGATCGAAGGCCCGGGCAAAACGCAGAACGCGGCAGAACGGCCGCTCCCACACGACCTCGACATGCACCGGCACCCGCGCGCCGCCGACCATGGTGGAGGCGATGCCCCATTCGGGGCGGCTGTAGCGCCGCGTCGAGCGTTCGAACAGCTCGCAGGCCGCCGCGACCGACTTTCCGAATACGGTCGGAGTCAGCGGATTGAGCGGATTCTTGAACATGAGCTTGGTGGCGTCCGCCCACGCCCGGGACGGATTGAGGGCCGCCTGGTTCATCTCGTAGAACCAATACATCGGCGCCGCGAGCAGGATTCCGCCGTCACCGGTCAGGCTGGGTGCGCCGCCAAATTCGCCGATAGCCATGAGGAAGCCGTCCTTACTTTTGCTGCACCGCAGCAAGATGGAAACCCGGAACGTCGCCGTCAACCGTTTGGAGACCGCGCCCAACCACCCCGGGCCCCCAAGCGGAAATATGGTTACGACCCGGCGCGTTCGCTCATTCGCCCGCCTGCAGGAGCGATCCGTGGCGCCGTGACGCGTCGAGCAGTCGTATGAAGCCGTACACCCCAGCCCCGAACCACAGGGCGTTGAGACCCAACGCCCGCCACATGAGGTCCGCCCTGAATATATGCTCAATCAGCAGGGCGCGCATCCCCTCGAAAACATAGGTCGGGGGCAGCGCCAGCGCGACCGGCTGCAGCCAGTCGGGCAGCACCGAGACCGGGTAATAGACGCAGGTGAGCGGCATCAGCAGGAACATGATGGTCCAGGCGAAGCTTTCGGCGCCGAGGCCGTTGCGCATCACCAGCCCCGACACGAAGATGCCCACCGCCCAACTCGTCAGGATGAGGTTTGCGAAGAAGGCGGCGAGCGCCAGCCCCATGGCGTAAAGATTGAAGCCGAAGAACGCGATCGCGAGCAGCGACACCGGCACCATGCCGATGGCGAGCCGCACAATGCTCATGGCCATCAGCGCCAGCACGAACTCGACCGGCTTGAGCGGGCTGATCATGAGATTGGCGAGATTGCGCGACCACATCTCCTCCAGGAACGACACCGAGAAGCCGAGTTGGCCACGGAACAGGATGTCCCACAGCAGCACGGCGCCGATGAAGGTGCCTCCGGCCCGTGCGAAGAAACCGGAATTCTCGCCGATATAGGCCTGCAGGAAGCCCCACATCAGCATCTGCACGGCCGGCCAGTAGACGAGTTCGAGGAGCCGCGGCCATGACGACCGCAAGAGATACCAGTAGCGGGCGATCATCGCGCCGATGCGGCGGCCGGAGATCGCGTAGTCGAGCGACCGGTCGGGCGGCGGATTCACTGGGCGGCCTCCCCCGCGCGGCCGCGCGCAACGTCGAGAAAGACCTCTTCCAGGGTCAGCCGGCCGTAGCGGGCAAGCAGCGCCGCCGGCGTGCCGTCGTCCTCGATGCGACCCTTCTTCATGATGATGACGCGCTCGCACAGACGCTCCACCTCGAGCATGTTGTGGGAGGCGAGGAGGAGCGTCGCGCCTTGGGTCGCACAATAGCGCTCGAGCGTGCCGCGCACCCAGTCTGCGGTATCGGGGTCGAGCGACGCCGTCGGCTCGTCGAGAAGCAGCACCTCCGGCCGATTGAGCAGAGCCTTGGCGAGGGACGCCCGCGTCTTCTGCCCCGACGACAGCTTGCCGGTCGGGCGATCGAGCAGGTCGCGCAGATCGAACTCTCCCGCCACCTCGGCGATGCGCGGTGCGAGGTCGGGCACGCCGTAGAGCCGGCCGAACACGGTGAGGTTCTGGCGCACCGTGAGGCGCATGGGCATTTCGATATACGGGCTTTCGAAATTCATGCGGTGCAGGACGCGGTAGCGCTGGCGCGGCATGTCGGCGCCGAGAACCCGCACCGTCCCCGCGGTCGGCGTCACCAGGCCCATGATCATGGCGATGGTCGTGGTCTTGCCGGCCCCGTTGCCGCCCAGCAGCCCGGTGATGGAGCCGGCGGGCAGAGAGAAGCTCACGCCGGCGACGGCCATCCCGCCGCGATAAACCTTTGCGAGGGCCTCGACGGCGATGGCGGGTTCAATTTGTGTCATGAATCACGATATAGGTCGCTCCCGCGACGCCTTTCTGTGCGGGTGCGGAGTTGGATGCAAGGTTTTGGACCACGAGCGACGCAGGGAACCGACACATGGCTTTGCGGGACGATATCTCGCACGGCGGGCTCACCGAGGCCCGCATAGGATGACGGCATGTCGGATCTGAACATCGAGCAACAACCTCACTCCTCCCTGCGCAGCGTCCGCCTGGACACCCTGGTCCGGCTGCGCTGGCTGGCGGTGCTGGGGCAGTCCGCCGCGGTGCTCGTCGTCCATGACGGCTTCGATTTCGACGTGCCGTTCTGGGCGTGTCTCGCCGTGATCGCCGCCTACGGCGCCGTCAACGTGGTCCTGCGGCTGCGCTTCCGCTGGAACCAGCGGCTGGAGCCGCAGCACGCGGCCTGGCTGCTCGGGCTCGACATCATCGAACTGGCGGTGCTGCTGTTCCTGACCGGCGGCCTGCAGAACCCGTTTTCGTTCCTGTTCGCTGGGCCGGTGCTCATCTCGGCAGCCGCTCTCCCCGCCCGCATGACGTTGCTGCTGGCGGCTCTGGCAATCGCCTGCGCCACCGTCCTCGTCTTCATCCACTATCCGCTGCCGTGGCCGGAGGAGGAGCCGCTGGAGCTCCCGCCGCTCTACATGATCGGCGTCTGGCTCTCGCTGCTGCTGGCGATCGGCTACATCAGCGTCTACTCCTGGCAGATCATCGAGGAATCCCGGCAGCTCTCCGACGCGCTGGTCGCCACCGAGCTGGTGCTCACCCGCGAGCATTATCTCTCCCAGCTCGACGGCCTCGCCGCCGCCGCGGCCCATGAGCTCGGCACCCCGCTCTCGACCATCCTCGTCGTCGCCCGCGAGCTCGAGCGCGAGCTCGAGCCGGGAGCTCCGCACACCGAGGACGTCCGCCTGCTGCGCGAGCAGGCGCAGCGCTGCAAGGTGATCCTGAGCAAGCTCACCGAGCTGCCGGCGCCCGGCGAACCGTTCGAGCGCATGAAGCTCTCCGCGCTGATCGAGGAAACCGTCGCGCCGAATCGCGACATGGGGGTCGAGCTCGACGTCCAGATCCCCAAGGAAGACCCCTCCGAACCGGTGGGCGCACGCAACCCTGCGATCCTCTACGGGCTCGGCAACATCCTCGAGAACGCCGTAGACTTTGCGCGCAACCAGGTCCAGGTCACGGCGTCATGGGACGACGACGAGGTCATCGTCGTCGTCGCCGACGACGGCTCGGGCTTTCCGCCGGAAATCATCGATCGCATGGGCGAGCCCTATGTCACCAGCGAGCAGGGGCGGCGGATGCGCGGACGGGAAATGCCGGGGCTCGGCCTCGGTTTCTTCATCGCCAAGACGCTGCTCGAACGCTCCGGCGCCAAGATGTCTCTGGAAAACCGGACGTTCCCGCAGCGCGGCGCGGTGGTGAGAATACGCTGGAAGCGGGAAGAATTCGAACGTCCCCGCACCTGGCAGAAGACGATCGACGACGCTCCCGACCGCAGTGCAGCAGAGAAAGTTGCAGTGCTGCCTCTTGCCGAAGATCGCTAACTGACTACCTACATTTAGTGGGAGCGACGGTGTGTTTCGAGTTCGGTCATTGAACGAGGAAAATTAATCATGTCCGAAGCAACAGCCTCCGCGGTCCCGGGAGATCGCTCACTGCTCATTGTCGAAGACGACAAGTCGTTCCTGCAGCGCCTCGCGCGCGCCATGGAGGGACGCGGGTTCAACGTCACCACGGCGGAATCGGTTGCCGACGGGTTGGATCAGGTCGAAAAGGCTGCACCGGCCTATGCCGTCGTCGACATGCGGCTCGGAGACGGCAGCGGTCTCGATGTCATCTCGGCGCTCAAGCGTCGCCGGCCCGACGCCCGCGGCATCGTGCTGACGGGATACGGAAACATCGCGACCGCGGTCACCGCGGTGAAGCTCGGCGCGGTCGATTACATGTCGAAGCCGGCCGATGCCGACGACGTCGCCGCCGCGTTGCTCGCTCTCGACGGCTCGAAGGCCGAGCCTCCGGTCAATCCGATGTCTGCCGACCGCGTGCGGTGGGAGCACATTCAGCGCATTTACGAGCTGTGCGGCCGCAACGTCTCGGAGACGGCGCGACGCCTCAACATGCACCGTCGCACGCTGCAACGAATCCTCGCGAAGCGCGCGCCCAAGTAGCGCCTGTAGCGGGGGGCCGTTGGTTTCCTGTGTTCGTCCATTGTAATCAATTCATCCTCTGCATTCATGGGCCGCACTTCATGTGGCGCATTTCATAAGACGTTCACCGCGAGACGAAGCACCGGAGGCCGGCAGCTTCTGCGGTGCTATCCTCGGGAACCTGCCTGGCCCGCGCGCGTTACCGGTGGCTGCGGATATTCCGTCCTGCCTTCCGCGCTCAACATTCAAATGGAGGATTGCCCCATGCTTCGCCAAACTCTTTTTGTCGGCGCAGTCGCTGCAAGCTTGCTCTTCCCGACCTCCATGCTTCTGGCGCGTGGTGGCGGAGGACACGGTGGCGGAGGCGGAGGCGGTGGTGGGGCTCACATGGGTGGCGGCGGGGCTCATATGGGCGGCATGCACATGGGCGGCGGCAACATGGGCGGCGGGATGCACATGGGCGGCGGGCATATGGGCGGCGTGCATGTGGGCGGCCGACCGGTGGTTCGCGGCGGCGTGCACGTCGGCGGTGGCGGCCGGCGCTTCTGGCATGGCCGCTGGTACGCGTACGGAGTAGGCCCGTGCTGGCGCCTCACCCCGGCAGGTTACATCTGGGTTTGCGGCTGACGCTCGCTGCGGCCGGCGCCTTTCTCGGGCGCCGGCTTGCTTGGCCCAGAAGCCGGCAGAGCGCGGCGCAGCCGTCGTCAAATCTCGTTGCCGTAAGGGCCCTGCGGATCGGCGAGCGCCTGAAGACGAACGGCGGCGGCGCGAGCGAAGGCGAGCATCACGCTCTTGCGGGTCGAGGCGTGGAGCCGGTGCGCCGGTGCATCGCGCACCAGTTCGGCGCCATATCCATCGGCGAGGATGAGCCCGGTATCGGCAGGGAAAATCTCGAGCGGCACGTGCGCGGCGGTCGCGAAAAACAGCCGGTCGCAGTGCATCCGATAGTCCGTCCATTTCTGGTCGGCGCGAAAATCCGCCACCGACGACTTGATCTCGACGATCCAGATTTCTCCGTCCCCGCCGAGCGCCACGAGGTCGGCGCGCCGTCCCGACAGCAGCGGCAGCTCCGCGACGCAGGACAGGCCGAGCGCCAGCAGCAGTCGCTGGGTGCCGCGGGCGACCGCGAGCGCGGTCGCCGACTGGCGGCCGTCGGGCGGTACGGTGATGAGGGAGTCGAGCGACATCGTCCTTGAGGATTCCATGGCGCGGCCGCGCGGACAAGGTTCAAGGACGAGGTTCAAGCGGGCGGTTTCACCGATTTGCCGGGCGCGGCGCCGATCGGCGGCCCGAAGCGTTCCGTCCTGAAGTCTTGCCCCTGAGTCTTGCCCCCGAAGTCTTGCCCCTGAAGTTTCGGACCCCTGAAGTCCTCGGCCGCGGTTCGCAGACCCCGCCGAAGGGCCTGCCCCTTTTCCCCCATCTGTTCTACGATGGCGCAGCCGCAGGCGCAGAACCTGCGGGGTCCGAGGAGGTTGCCCGCCATGACGGAACATCGACCAGCGTGGCGCCGGCGGGTGGCGCTCTGCGCGCTCGGCGCGCTGTTGAGCGCGTCGGCGGTGGGGTCGGCCGCGGCCGAGGTCGCCACGCTTCGCATCTCCCGCGGGTTCGGCATCCACTACCTGCCGCTCTATGTGATGGAGCGTTTGAAGCTCGTGGAGAAGCAGGCCGCAGTCGCCGGATTGGGCGACGTCAAGGTTACCTACAGCGCCATCGATGGCGGCAACGTCGTCAACGATGCCATGCTGGCCGGCGCCCTCGACATCGCCTCGCTCGGGGTGCCCGGATTTCTCACTTTGTGGGACAAGGCGCGCACCATCCCCCAATACGAGGTGAAGGGCCTCGTCGGCGTCGGCGGCGGATCGGTGTGGCTGGTGACCCGCAATCCGAACGTGAAGACCCTCGCCGATTTCACCGCGAAGGACCGCATCGCGGTCCCCGGCATCAAGACGTCGTTCGTCGCGGTCGTGCTGCAGATGGCGGCGGCACAGGCGTTCGGCAAGGAGAACTACGCCAAACTCGATCCCCTGACCGTCAGCCTGCCGCATCCCGACGCGCTGACCGCGATGCTGTCGCGCAAATCGGAGATCGACAGCCATTTCTCATCGCCGCCGTTCTCCTACATCGAGAACGACCAGCCGGACTTCCACCGCGTCGTCAACTCGGCCGACGTGCTGGGGCCGCTGACCATCATCATGGCCTATACGCGACGCTCCTTCTACGAGGCGAACCCCAAGCTCACCGCGGCTTTCGTCGCCGCCGCGAAGGAAGCCGCGACCCTGATCGCCCACGACAAGCGCGCGGCGGCGCGGGCCTATCTATCGCTCGCCAAGGTCAAGACCAGCGAGGACGAGATGATGCGGATGCTCGACGACCCCGAGACGCATTACGCCGTGGCGCCGGAAGGCGTCATGAAATACGCCGCCTTCATGCACGACATCGGCACCCTCAAGGCGGAGCCGAAGAGCTGGAAAGACCTGTTCTTCCCGCTGATCCACGACGGGCCGGGGAGCTGAGCCGCTGGAATATTCCGGTGTTTGTTTCCGGTAACCACCGGGTTGCGATCCGGGCACAGTCCCCGTACCCAGCCACGGCCCGGCACGGCGGTTACGGGATGCCCCGCGTTCGCGGGGCATGACACCGAGACGGCACGTATCGCCAGCGTCGCAGCTCTAGAAATCCGGCTTGTCGGCCATCGGCACCGGAAACAGGTTCTGGCTGAAGTAATCGTGGTTGTTTTCGGCGCACACGGTTTCGCGCATGAAACCTGGGGCCTTGAACCAGCGCTGCTTCATCGTCAGCGGCTCGTTGAAGGTGTCGGGGTCCTCGACCCTGACGATGGCGGTGAGGAACTTGCCGTCCGGCTCGAGGGTAAAGCGCTCGACCACATGAAGCTTCTCGGTGTGCGGCGTGCGGAAGTTGTCGATGTAGCTCTGGTCGGCGGACAGGCCGATGGTGTCGACCACCAGGGTGTCGCCGTTCTCGTAGTGGCCGATCAATTCGCCGAACCAGGACGGCTTCAGGCTCTGCGAATGCCTGTCGGCTAGGAGAATGCGGCGGACCATGTGATCGCGCTGCCAGATCATCCAGACCTCGTGGGGCTTCTGGATGAAGTAGACGGGCTCGAACGGAAACAGCAACTGACCCGGCACGCCGCCGGGATAGCAGCGCGCCTGGGCCGCGAACGGGACGGCGCGGTCGCCCTTTAGCGCTTCGTCGTTGGAGGCCTGCATCTGCGCCGCCGCCCACGGCTTCAACACCGGGTCCTTGGCATTGCCGATGCGCAGCGTCGGCTGCGTGCCGGCGCGGGCGGCGTTGGCGTTGCTGGTGAAGGGATGGGCCGGGTCCGGCTTGATCGGACCGTGGCCGCTGCCGGGCGGCGGGTCCTGCCAATCCGCGACATTGCTCTGCCAGCCGTAATCGGAGGATGAAAGGTTCGGGATCTTGTCGCCCGCTTCCGCCCGCGCCGCGGCGACGAACGTCGACGCCGCCACGATGCCGGCGAACACGCCGCCTGCCGCCGTGCGAAGGAGTGCCTGCTTCGAGGTCAACCCGGACATTTCGATTCCTCCCACTGCGAGCCGTTTTTTTCGGCCTTCAAGTGTCGCTAGCAACGGCGCGGGCGCCGCGCAAGCCTCATGAGATGTTGCGCTTCGCCTCGCCGAGCTCCGCGAAGATCTCGGCATTGTGCTGGCCGAGCGCCGGCGGCGGGGTATCGATGCGCGGCCCGCCATGGGCGAAGCGGAACGCCGCGACCGCGACGCCGAACTCGCCTTCGATGCCGGGCGCGCCGGGATGGCGATGGATCACCCCGCGGCTCGCGATCTGCGGGTCGGCCACCGCCTCGCCCATGGTGCGCACCCGCGCCGCCGGCACATGCCGGGACTGCAGGAAAGCCTCCCATTCGTCGGCGGTGCGGGTCTTGAGGATTTCACCGAGCACCGCCGTCTCGCGATCATGGTCGTGCTCGCGTTCCGCGTTGCTGCGCTTGATGAGATCGGGGCGTCCGAGCGCCGTCCACAGGCGGCGCTGCTGGCGCAGATTGCTCGCGCCGACCATCAAAAGTCCGTCCCTGGTCTCGTAGGCGCCGTTGGTCGCGTGGCCGTGCCTGTTGCCGTGCGGCTTGGGATGGGTGCCGTTGCGCAGATAGCCGGCGAGATGCGAGCTCATCAGCATCATGGCGACATCGAGCATCGCCATGTCGATGCGTTGTCCGCGGCCGGTGCGCTCGCGCTGGAACAGCGCGGCGGACAGCGCGAAGGCACCGGTGGTGCCGGTGGCGTAGTCGATCGCCGGCGCCCCGAACATCACCGGGCTGACCTCCTGCGTTCCCGTCATCGCCATGATGCCGGAGGTCGCCTGGATCACGTGATCATAAGCGGTACGCTCGCGCTTGGGCCCGCTGTCGCCGAAGGCCGAGAACGAGGCGTAGATCAGGCGCGGATTGATCGCGCTCAGGTCGGCATAGCCGAGGCCGAGCGCCGCCATGGCGCCGGGCCGATAGTTCTCGACGAACACATCGGCCGTCGCGACCAGGCGCTTGAGGATCTCGCGGTCGCCCTCCGCCTTGAGATCGAGGGTGATGGCGCGCTTGTTGGAGCCCTGCGCCAGGAACGCGGTGCCGAGCTGCGCCCGGTTGAGCCCGCGGTCGGTGCCGACCGACCGGCTCTGGTCGGGCTCGTCGGGGTTCTCGACCTTGATGACGTCGGCGCCCAGCACCGCCAGCTGATAGGTGGCGAAGGGGCCGGCCAGCACATGGGTGACATCGATCACCCTTATGCCTTCGAAAGGTCGCGTCATGCTTCTCTCCGTCGATGCCGTCCCACCGCCGCTACGCGGCGGCGGGCAGCAGGTTGGGTGTGAGCGGCGCGACCAGGCAAGGAGTGTCGGCGCTCGACCAGGGCTCCGCTTGCATGACCCAGAGTTTCTTTTTCGGCCGGCGGACGCCTGCGCCCGGGAATTTTCGAAAAACAACCCCATGCAAAGGAGTTTGCAGGGGGGAAAAGATGCCTTCGCGCGCCGGCCTCGCGCGACTCATCCTTCCCGGTGGGCCGCCGCCACCCGCTAATTGGTGCCCGGCCTGGCGGCGCCATAGGCCTTGGTGAAGCCGTTGCGCGCATTGGTCACCGAGAACGAGCCGTCGGGCTGGGCGGAGAGCTTGATCCAATACGCCGGACCATTGTGCGCGGGCGGCGGCGGCGCAGTCGGGCCGGGCGCCGGCGCGGCAATCGGCGCCACCGGCATCGCCGCCGGCTGCTCGTCCACCAGGTTGGCGATGAACATGCCCGGCACCGTGTATTCCTGGCCGCTCAGCTGCGAGAAATGGATCTGCCACAAATCTTCGAGGCCCGGCGACGAATGCAGCACCTGCATGACGTCCGGCTGTCCGCCTTTGCGGGTCCCGTTGTTCATGATCGCCACCCGCGGATGCAGCGCATGGACGATGACCTCGGAATTCGAGGTGTTGACGCCGTGATGCAGGCCGAGAAGGGCATCGACGCTCCCGATCTTGTTGACCGGGCACATCAACTCGAACTCCTTGTTCTTGGTGATGTCGCCGAGATGCAGGGTGCGGAACTTGCCGAACGCGATGGAGGTGCCGACCGACATCGGGTCTTCCGCATTGTTCTCGCCGGGCTTGAAATTGGCGCAGGCGGGATTGGGCGCGCCGGCGCCGGGCAACGCGGTTTTGATCGTTTCGCCCGCCGATGCCACGATGATTACGTCGAGCCCGTCGATCGCGATTTTGTCGCCCGGCTTCGCCACGGTGTGCTTGGCGTCGGCGTAAAGCGTCGGATAGACCTTTTGCAGAAATTCGTCGACCGGGGGCGACGGTTGCACGTTCGGGCCGTGGTCGATGAAGTGTCGGATCGGGATGCGCTTGGCGAGCTCGGCGACGCCGCCGAAATGATCGCCGTGCCAGTGGGTGATGATGAGGTTGTCGATCTGCGTGAGCTTCGCATCCCTGGCCGCCGCCATGATCCGCTCGGCGTCGCGCACCGATGCCTCCGGACCATAGTTGCCGGTATCGATGAGGAGCGACTGGTCGGACGGTGCGACGAACAGCGTCGCGTTGCCGCCCTCCACGTCGACCACGTAGATGTCGAGGGTGTTCCGGGTCTGCGCGGCCGCCTGCCACGTCCCGGCGGCGACGAGCGCAGCAAGGCCCGCAGCCGTCGACAGCAAATGATGTCTCCGCATGGCTTCCTCCGTTTGCGCCCGGCTTGATCGGGTCGTTGTGAGTGCATGATCCGTTCGGCACCGCCGGCGGCGGGCGGGATCACGCCGCTCGAGGGTATCAACCGCCGCCGGCCCGCGAAAGCCCGTCGCGGCAGTGTCTCAGCGCGGCAGGAACAGCACGTTGCGGGTTTCGATATCGGTGCCCCACGTCGTGTTCTTGCCGAGTGCCGCGATCGCGGGCAGGGCCGCAATCCGGCGTCCGCGCTGCACCAGGACGGCGTCGTAGCCGAAGCTGTCGCAGATCGCCGCGGTGCAGGCGCCGGGATCCTCATGGGTGCCGGACAACAGCTCGAGCAGAATCACCGGGCGGTCGCGGGCGATGGTCTCGCGCGCCCCGTCGAGCACCTCGCGCTCGCTGCCCTCGACGTCGGCCTTGAGGAATCGCACGCCGGTGAGGCCCACGGCGTCGAGCGTCGTGACCTCGACCCCGTAGCGCCGGATGGTGGGAAACTGGCCATGGGTCTGCTTGAGGCTGCCGGCGAGGTGCAGCACCATGCCCTCGGCCGACACCGGCACGAAGAACGTGCCGCGTCCCGGCGCGTCGGACAGCGCGAGCTCTCTCACCTCGGCGCGGCCGCGCAACATCCATCGCGCGAACGCGGCATAATCCGGGTTGGGCTCGAAGGCGACGACACGATCGGCGACCGCGGCGAGCGCGTAGGCGAAAAAGCCCTGGTTGGCGCCGACGTCCACGGCGGTGCCGCCGTGCGGCATAAGCTCCGGCAGGATGGCGAGTTCCGGCTCGCCGGTGCGCACCTCGTAGCGGATACGGCGGCGATAGAACCATGCCGGCGGCACCAGCATCGCGAGCTTTTCACGCAGCGGCAGCGACATTGTCGGGACGACCGGTTGTGGGGTGAGTCCGGCGACCACCACAGCCCACGTGGCGCACAAAATCAAATCGTCCGGACGCGGAGCGTCCGGACGATCGTGTTTGGTGTCGAGGCCGGGAGAGAACCCGGGATCAGCCGGGGTGGTGTTGTCCCGGTGCCGGACGGCCGCCGCCGCCGGCCGGGCGCCCTGCGTTCGGAGCCGGACGCGGCGCTGCGGCCATGGGATGTGGAGCCTGCGGAGCCATGGCAGCGGCCGGATGCGGGGCCTGCGGCGCTTGCGGAGCCACATTGGCCATCGGATGCGCGCCCTGCGGAGCGCCGCCGGACTGCGCGGGTCCGACCGGGTGCAGCGACGCGTTGGCGCCGGGGTTGTTGAAGTGGTTGGTCGCTCCAGCCGGCGAGCCGCCTGCGGCGGGGTTTCCGGGCGTGTGGGCGGCGGCTGCCGCGTTGGCTGACGTCGCACCAGCCGGATTGCCCGGCGTATGGGCCGCTGCCGTGTTGGGCGTCGTTCCCCCAGCAGGATTGCCCGGCGTATGGGCCGCTGCCGTGTTTGGCGTCGTTCCCCCGGCCGGATTGCCCGGCGTATGGGCCGCGGCTGCCGCATTGGGTGTCGTCGTGGCACCAGGCCCGTGGGCGAGACCACCGCCCGGGGCGGCGCCGCCCGGAGCGCCGTGCGCGGCGACCACGCCGGCGCCGTTGAACTGGCCGGGCTTCGCCGTCGCCGCGACCGCGGGAGCGCCGTGGTTCACCGAGGCGAAATTCGCCTTCGTCTGGCTGGCGGTCTGTTGATGTTGCGTCTGCATCGCGGTCGGCTGGATGTGCGGCTGGTTCATCGCCATCCGTTCCTGCGGCGTCGGCTGTACCGCAACGCCGCCGGTGCCGCCATTGAAGGCGACGTGGTTGTTATTGACGATCACGGTCTTGTTGTAGACGTTCGTGATGTTGACGGTGCCGAAGTTGTTCACGCTTCTGTTGTAGACGAAGGCGCCGCCGCGCCACATGCCGCCTTCGAAGCCGACGCCGCCATAGCCGAAGCCATAGTTGACGCCGCCGTAGAAGCCCACGCTGCGGCCCCAATATCCGCCGTTCCACGCGTAGACGCCGTTGTTCCAGCCCCAATAGCCCGGGGTCCACAACAGACCGACGGTCGGCGGCATCACCCAGGTGCCGGGCACCCAGTAGTAGCCTTCCGGAGCATAGGCCCAGTAGCCCGGCGTCCAGATGTAGCCCGGCGACGGAATCGGCGGCTGCACGTAGACCGGCAACGCGGGCGGGGCGATGGTGATGGAAATGAGCTGTGCTTGCGAAGACGCTGGCGAGAACACCGCCAAGGCCGGAAGCAGCGTGAACAAGGCGTACAGGCGACGCATGCGGATCTCCTCGCGAGCCGATGACCGGCAAATTTTTTGGGGATTGAATTTCGATCCCCCCACGACCAAGTGGTCGCGCGAAATTTCGGCGCGAGTGGGACGGATGATGGCGAAAGGGGGGCCGATGCGCGCTCCCTTTATGCTGGAGCGCTCTGAAAATCAGGCGATTTGGGCGCAGCCGCGCACGATCATCCCTGCGATTGCCCGTTGCCGGGCGCCGCCGACGATCCGATATGATCAGGGCGCGCAAACCGCGTGCGCACCGCTCGCCGGCATGCGCACCGCGCCGACTTCAAGCTTTGGAAGGAGCGACCCATGCCGAACAAACCCAAATCCGAGCGTAGCGACGACCGGCCGACCGAGGACGACATTGCGCGCGCCGCCCTCGGCGGGACCCGCGGCTCGGCCGAGCTTCCGCCCGCCAAGCTGACCGACGAGAAAGGAAAGAAGCTGCCGCTCGAACGCGACGACGACCCCGGCCATACCGCCTGACGCAAAACCGCCTGACGCAAACACGGTCCGGGGTTGGACGTTCAGCGCCGCATCCGGTTCGTGGCGCGCAGCGGCAACCTCCGCCTGCGCGACGCCAACCGGCGCGATCAGACGCCTGGGGCCGTCATGGGGACTGTCGCCCGGCGTGTCACCGGCGAGCGATCAGCACAGCCAGCCGCAGCCGAGCTCCTGCGTCTTGTAGAAGCCGTAATACGGTCCGCCGCCGCGGTAGCCGGCGAAATAGGGCGTGCCGAGATAGCCGTGATAGTAGGGGCTGGCGTAGGAGGGATATTCACCGCCGTAGAGCGCCCAGTTGCTGGCGGCAACGCCGAGACCGGTCGCGCCGACGATGACCGGCCGGTTCGGACCCGGTGCACGGCCCCCCGGACCGTACGGGACATTGCGGTCGGCGGCGCCGGCAACCCCGGCCAGGCTTGCCAATGTGGCGGCGGCGAGCAGGCCCAGGACTGCAATGCGTCTCGGCATGGAAGGCTCTCCTTGGCGGCACGATTTCGATCGGCGCTTGCGGCCGATTCCGACCACAAGGCCCCCATTAAGTCGACGGGAATCCGTCGAATTGGTGTCCGCCGGGGAAGCTTTTCCGCAAGGCGTTGCCGCTTTCACGCACCCCGATGACGGCAGCCGCGGGCCTTTACGCCGCGACGGCGCCGTGCCGATTGTCCTGGTGCAACGGCTGAGCACGCATCAGGCCGATGCTCGCGATACAAGCCGGCGCGAGGGCGCCGGTGCGCAGCGCATAAGTCGTCAGGCCGGCATTGGTTCTGATGCCGAGCCGCTGCATCATCTTGTATTTATGGAACGCCACGGTGCGGTAGGTGATCCCGAGCCGGTGGGCGATGACCTTCATGGGGACGCCGCTCGCCAGCAGTGCGAGCACCTCGCGCTCCCGGGTGGTCAGTTCGGATTCCTCTTGTGCCGGCACCAGGGAAGGAGCCAGCGCAGGCGCGAGGGACGCTGCCGTCGCGGGCACTCGCGGCTCCTCTGTCTGAGGTTGTGCCGCGACGAGGCGCACCACGCGCGCCAGCGCGCCGGCGGCTGCGGCATCGTCCGCCCGATGGATGATCTGGGTCCGCGGCAGGCGGCGCATGATCTCGCGGGTGGTGCGGAACTCGTCGCGCAGCGACAACGCCGCGTCGACGACCACGACGTCGGGAGCCAACCGGAGCGCTTCGCGCAGCAGCGTTTCAGCGTCGTAGACCACGCCGACGACGTCGAACTCCGACGTCAGCATCGCGTGGACCGCCGCCGGGGTCCCTTTCCGGTCGGTCGCCACGATCACCCTTGCCTGCTTTGCCTGATTCATGACACGCCCCCACACACGATTAACGCCCGCCCCACGCAGTAACGATTTATTAACTTAAACGAGGGGTAAACGACGTCAATTGGCGATCGCGCGCGCTCTCGAGGTTTTAGGAAACGGGGTTAACGGGTTTTGAGTTTCGCGATGGCGTTTTACGAAGCCCGCGGATCGCGCGAGGAAACGCGACCTATTTCGCAGCAATGCGACGGCGGAGAAATCGATCGGCGTGCAGCTGAAAAACGGCTTGAACAGCGGCGCGCATGCCGCGGCGAGTACCGGGCCTCGCATCGGGCCGTCATCGAGTGCTGAACTTCGTCGGCACCGGCGCCGCCGCGAGGCAGGCCCGCAGCTGCGCCGCGGACATGCCGCCAAGAGATCGAAGTCGGCCGCCGCCGGTGCTTTGCCGCCGCGCCGGAATCGGCGGGACGGGCCCTGTCGGATCAGACCGCGGCGAGGCTCGGCGCGCGGGCGGTGGATACCGGCGCGCGGACCGCGTCGACTGGAAGCATTCCCGCGCGCTCGGCAATCAGAACCAGCTCCGCGAGGGTGCGTACCGCGCATTTCTCCATCACCATGTGGCGATGGGCTTTCACCGTGCGCTCCGACGTCCCCAACTCGTGGGCGATCTGCTTATTGAGGAGGCCGCGGACCACGAGGGCGAACACCTGCCGTTCGCGTGGCGTCAGGCGCGCGACGCGGGCCAGCATGGCATCCGTCTGCGCGCTGCGCGCACGCACCCGATCGGCATGTTCGAGCGCGCGGCGGATCGTCTCGAGCAGCCGTTCCTTGGTGACCGGCTTGGTCAGGAAGTCTTCGGCGCCCGCCTTGATGACCTGCACGCTGGTTTGAATGTCGCCATGGCCGGTCAGGAACACGATCGGCAGCCGATTTCCGAGCTGCGTCAGCCGGTCCTGGAGCTGCGGCCCCGACAGACCCGAGAGCTGCACGTCGAGAAGGATGCAGTCCGACATGCTGGTCGGCGGCTTTTCCAGCAACTGTTGCGAGGTTTCGTAAAGCGCGACCCCGTAGCCTGCTGCATTGAGCAGCCGCGCGATGGCGCTGCGAAACGACGAGTCGTCGTCGACGACATGGATGACGTGTGACGCTTCCTGCATCTGCCCCCTCCAGGGGTGGAAGCCGCCGCGGCAGACGTCGTGCAGTCGAAGAAACCCCGGCGGTTTCTCGCTATACGACGCCCAACAAGTCGCGAATGCGACGTGCCGTTTTGATACAGGCCCCAACCCCAGTTACCAATAATATACCTCAACTCGAGATAATATTTGAAGGTAAACCTGGGCGCCGAAGCGTACCGGGCTTTGAAAGGTTAAAAGAGGGTTAATGACGCGGGACGGCAAAAGTGGCGTCGGCCGCCTCGTCGCGATCTGCCGGAGCTGAGAGGCAAGCCTGACAGGCCGCGATCGGCCCGACCGCGCGACCTTCACACCTGCCGGACGGATGCGCGCTAATTGGCGGCGTGCGCGGCGCCGCCCTGCCCGGCATAGCCGGCCGGCTCGAGGGACGCCATCTCGAAGGTCGCCGGGTCGAATCCGGTGGAAGGCGCTTCTGCAGCTTCGCGTTCCAGGGCCCGCCGCAGCGTCACCGACGGGCACTCGCCGAATGCGGAGCGGTAATCGACCGAGAACCGCCCGAGCTCGAGGAAGCCGAACTGCATGGCAACTTCGGTGACCGTTCCGCGCCGCGCACCGGCGGCCATCAGCGCCTGGCGCGCCTGGGTCATGCGAAACCCGCGCAGGTAGCGGTAGGGGGAGACGCCGTGAACCTTGCGGAATGCATTGCGGAGGGTGCGCTCGCTCACCGCGGCGGCGCGGCAGAGGTCGTTCACATGCAGCTGCTCGCCGCGGTCGGTGCGGAGGAGATCTTCGATGCGGCCAACGATCTGATGATACCGCTGGCCGTGTTGGAACCCCATGGGAAACCCCTGCTGGACGCTGCGCCGAGCCCTGAAAGGAGCTGCTGCCGGTGCAATGCTGCCAGGCGACATTAAGTCATCGGGCGCCAGCCAAAATTGTTCTTAGGGGCAGGAATGCCTTCCCTAGGTATAATAAGGCGGCCGCGCGTCGGGGCGCAGCCAAGGACAGTCGAGGCCTAGCGCCGAGCAGCGCAGACGGCCGGTCGGGCGACGAGGGCCGTCACGGCCCCGACGCGGTCAGGCTCCCGGGTCGAGGACGCGCTCCATCACCGCGACCACGTCAAAGCCCGCAGCATTGGCGCGGCTCACGATTTCGGCCAGCGGCCGCTTGCCGGCTTCGGAGAGCGACCACAGGGTCGCGCAGCGCGTGCCGGAGCGGCAATAGGCGAGCACCGGCTTCGGCAGTTCCGCGACCAGCGCCGCGAACTCCCGGGCGTCCTCGATGGTGACACCGCCGGACCGGACCGGCTGCCACCGCCATGCCAGTCCTTGTGCCTTCACCGCGGCTTCGATGTCGCCGCAGCAGGGTTGATCGGTCGATTCCCCGTCCGGCCGGTTGCAGATCACGGCGCGGAATCCGGCGGCGGCGATGTCGCGCAGCTCCGCAGCGTCAATCTGCGGCGAGACCGACAGCTCATCGGTGATTTTTCGGATGTCCATGTCCCACTCTCCCGCAACCCCGTTCGCCGCCCACGCACCGAGCCGGCACCAAACCGGCATCGCACCAGCAATGCGCCCGGCGGCGGCCCGGTCTTTACCCCCCGGGCCTCCCGATCTCAAGTGTGCTCCAGGGCTCGCACAAGCTTCGCGCGCGTCGTTGACCCTCAGCGCCTGACTGTCCTGTTCTATTGGCCGCCGGCGGCCTTGATCAGCTTCCCGTTGGCCACGATCTCGTCGGCGACCAGCCGGTCTATTTCCGCCGGCGTCAGGGGCATCGGATAGACGGCGAGTTGCCGCAGCTTTTCCTGCATCTGCGGGCTCGCCAGGAGCTTGGTGCCGGCGGCATGGAATTTTTCCACGATGGCGCGCGGCGTCTTCGCCGGCATGAACACGCCGTACCAGATCGTGGTGTCGCTCTCGCGATAGCCGGCCTCGAGCGAGGTCGGCACGTCCGGCAGATCCGGCATCCGGTTCGGCGTGCTCACCACCAGCGCCAGCACCCGGCCATCGCGGATGAGCGGAAGCGCGGTCGAGATCGGGCAGAAATAGAAATCGATGCGGCCGCCGAGCACATCGGTCAACGCCTCGGCGCCCCCCTTGTAGGGGATGTGCACGGCCTCGAACCCGGCGCTGACCCGGAACCGCTCCGCGCTCATATGGGTCGCGGTGCCGACGCCGGCCGAACCGTAATTGGCGGTGCCGCGCCGGGCCTTGGCGAAGGCGACGAAATCCTGGACGGTTTTCCAGCCCTTCGACGGCGAGACGATCAGGACGTTGGCGTTCTGGCCGATCATCAGCGCGCCGACGAGGTCCTTTGCCGTATCGTACGGCGTGTTCGGCACGAACCACGGCGCGATGGTATGGGCCGAGGAATTGGCGAGGATCGTGTAGCCGTCGGGTTCGGCGCGCACCACCGCGCCGACGCCCAGGGTGCCGCCGGCGCCGCCGCGGTTCTCGATCACGATCGGCTGCCCCAGTTCCATGGCGAGCAGGTCGAACACCGCGCGGGGCACCACATCGGTCGCGCTGCCGGCGCCGAACGGGATGTAGGCCTTGATCGGTTTGACGGGCCACGCCGTGGGATCCGGCGCCTGGGCCGAGGCGGCCGCGACATAGCTCAAAACGGCGGCGAGGATCACCATCGGCCGGCCGCACATCATCATGATTTTCATGTTATTTCCGAGCATCCGCGTGTTCGACCGCCGGGGCGTGGCGTTTGCCGCGACCGGGCGCAAGGCCGGATCATCCCGGCGCCCACTCTGTCACGGCAAGGGCCATGCCAGTTGCCGGGAGCCGGCCACCCGGCTGTTTCCGCAGCATGACATCGGCGCGCCCCGCCGTCAGCGGTCGCGCGCCGGTTGCGGCGAAAAGTCCCCGGCCTCTCGGCAGCAGCCGGAGGCGGCTAGGCCTTGGCCGGAGGCGACTAGGCCGCCGCCGCCTGCGCCTTCGGCTGCAGCACGAAGTCGTAGGCGATCGTGTAGAATTTGGTGTCGACCTTGTCGCCGTTGGGGGCGACGCCGGGCGGATGCTCGACGAAATCGACGATCAGCGGCGCCTTCACCCCGTAGACCACATCGGTCTCGATGTAGGGGCAGCCGCGCTGGAACAGGTGGGTGACCACCCGGCGGAAGCCCGGCGCCTCGACACAGAAGTGGATGTGGGCAGGACGCATCTCCGAGATTTCGGTGTGCTCGACCAGATCGCCGACCGGGCCGTCCATCGGAATCGAATAGCCGATCGGCGCCACCGTGCGCAGCGAATAGGTGCCGTCCGGCTTGCTGTGGAACACGCCGCGCATCCACGGCTCGGTCACGTCGCGCTGGGCCTCGTAGAGCCCCTCCCCGTCGGTCTGCCACAGGTCGAGGGTCGCATTGGCGACCGGCCGGCCGTCGAGCCCGCGCACTGTTCCGGTGATGAAGCAGGGAATGCCGGGGCATTTCTCCGCCATGTTGGCGCCGTCGGCGAACGCCGGCGCATTGGGGATATGAAAGGGACCTTCCACCGTGGTCGGCGTCGCGCCGGTCTCGAGACGGTGATTGAGAGAGTCGACCAGCATGCTGACACCCATCACGTCGGAGAACAGGATGAACTCCTGGCGCTTGTCGTCGCACTTTTTGCCGACCGCGGTGAGGAAGCCGATTGCGGTCTCCCACTCGGCCTGGGTGGGCTCGATGTCCTTCACGAAAGCATGGAGATGCTTGATGAACGACTGCATCACCTGGCGCAGCCGGGGATCCGGCACCGCCTTCCAACGATCGAGAACGACATCGGTCAGATTCTGCTCGGTCACATAGGGCATGGATCTCTCCTAGAGCGCTTGGAGTCTCGATCTATTATTGCCGAATTTCCTGCCGCACCATGCGGGCGCCGTCCACCATGGCCTTCATCTTACCGTAGGCCACGGCACGGGGCAGATATTTCATGCCGCAGTCCGGCGCAATGACGAGCCGATCCGCCGGCACATGGGGGAGCGCCGCACGGATGCGGCCGGCGACCGTTTCTGGGCTTTCGACGGTCATGTCGGAGAGGTCGATGACGCCGAGGATAATGGTCTTGGAGGGCAGCTTCCTCAGGATCGCGAGGTCGAGATGGGGCTGGGCCGCCTCGATGGAAATCTGCTGGGCGGCGGATTTCTCGAGCTCGGCGAGAAACGAATAGCCGCTCGGCTTGTCGTGGACGACCGCGGCATAGCCGAAGCACAGATGCACGGCGACGGCACCGCCGACGCCGGCAAGCGCGCGATTGAGCGCATCGAGCCCATAAGCCCGCGCCTGGTCGGGGAACTGCTGCATCCACGGCTCGTCGAGCTGGACGACGTCGGCACCGGCCGCGAACAGGTCCTTGATCTCGGCATTCACCGCGTCGGCGAAGGCCATCGCGACCGCGGCCTCGTCGCCGTAGTGGTCGTCCTGGGCCTGGCGGCTCATGGTGAAAGGCCCCGGCACCGTCGCCTTGATCTTGCGATCGGTGTTGGCCCGCAACAGGGCGACGTCGCGCACCTCGACCGGGGCGCGGCGCCGGATCTCGCCGACGATGCGCGGCACCGGCAGCTTGCGCCCGATGCGGCTCATGGCGAGCCCGGGATTGTCGATGTCGATGCCTTCGAGCGCGGTGGCGAAGTGATTGGAATAGCTCTCGCGCCGCTGCTCGCCGTCGCTGACGATGTCGATGCCGGCACGCTCCTGATCGCGGATCGCGAGCAGCGTCGCATCGTCCTGGGCAGCCTGCAAATGGTCATCGCCGACCAGCCAGAGGTCGCGGGCACGCAGCCGCGGCACCTGCTTCGACAGCTTGGCGCGATCGATCAGCCAATCCGGCTGCGGATAGGAGCCAACGAGACAGGTCGGCAGCATGGGAACCTCATATCATCATGGCGCGCGACGCCATCCGGCTCGCGGGTATCGCTTACTCCACCGGTGCGGCGAACGCAGCAAACTGCGTCGCCACCACCTGCTCGTAGGGAAGGTCGCCCTGGAGCAGGCCGAGGTCGCGGGTAAAGCCGTTCATGCCGCGCACGAATTCCGGGCTGATGCGGGCGTCGTAATAGGGCAGGTCGCGGCGGATCAGCTCGGCGATCAGCTCGGCCTCGGTGGCAGGAAACAGCTTGCGGCCGACCGCGGTGGCGAGGCCGAGGTCCTCCTTGAGCGCCGCGTGGGTGCGCACGATGGCGCGCACCGCCGCCGCCGCCACATCCGGGGTCTGCGCAATCAGACGGTCGGTCGCGGCCATCGACGCCATCGTATAGTTGAAGCAGGGCTTGGGGCCGTCGCCGCGGCGAACGTCAAGCACCACGGTGCCGACGCCGCGCTGCACGGCGACTTCGGCTCCCATGCCGTTCGCCCAGAAGCCGTCGATCTTGCCGTCCTCCAGCGCCTTGGCCGCGGTGACGCCGAAATTCACTCCGGCGGCGAGAGCGCCCGGCACCGGCGCGATCGTCACGCCGTCGCGGGCGAGATCGATGCCCGCTTCGATGAGGAGGCGGCGCAGGCCCATCTCGACCCACGGCGCGGCACCGATGCTGCGGCCCTTCACGGCGCCGATGTCGCCGCGCTTGATGCCGAGATCGCTGCGCATCACCAGGAACCAGTACATCCCCTGGGCCTGGGCGCAGATGAGCTTGGCGCCCTGCCACTGCGGAAACGCCGCCAGCGCGGAATGGGCGGAACCGCCGACGAAATCGACGGCGCCGTCACGTAACGCCATGTAGGCCTTGTCGACCGGAAAGATCAGCTCGACCTCGACGTCGATCCCCTCCTCCCGGTAGAAGCCGAGCTCCGCCGCGGCGATCGCCGGGAAGTACGAGTTCGAGATCATGTCGGGGACAGCGAGTTTCATGGCATGGCATTCTTGAATGGGAGGACTCGCGTTCGAATACACGCCCGGCCCGCGACAACGCCAGCGTTTTTTGCGGCGGCTCTGCCCACCACGGGCTTCCCATCACGGGCTTCCCATCACGGGGTGAATCGCGCCACGGCCATGACGGACCGGAACCGCTCGCCCCGGCAGGACCAGAGCCCTCCCGAGGGGGCGGGCGCCCAAGGGGCGGCCGCAGCGGTCGGCCGCGCTACCTGACGAAGCTGAGATAGGACGCCAGGGCGTCGATCTGCTCCGGCGGCAGCTTGCTGGCGATCCGCGGCATCGGCGGCGGCGCGGCGGCATGATAGCCTTCGCCCCACTGCGCCAGCCGCCGTCGCAGGTATTCGTAGGACAGGCCGCCCAGCCGCGGAATGTCGCGGATTCCCTCGGCGTTGGGGCCGTGGCAGGCCGCGCACGGCACGATGTTCATCTCGGGGATTCCCTCGAAATAGATGTCGCGGCCGATGCCCGCGAGCTCCCTCACCCCGTCATTGGCGGCCTTGGGCCGCAGCATCGAAAAATACATCGCGAGATCGCGCGCGGTCTGGCCGTCCAGGTTTGCCGCGGCGCCCCACATGTATTGCTGGGACAGCGGGTTGTCTCGCGCATGGGTGTGGAAGTCGAGCAGCTGGTTCGCGAGGTATTGGTGCCGCTGACCGGCGATTTCCGGTGCGGGCCCAAACCCGTGGGCCGACGTGCCGTGGCACCAGGTGCAATTGCGAACCGCGGCCGGCGTCCCGTCTCCGGCGACAGCCAGCCCCGCGAACGACACGATCGCCACAAGGACGATCGTCAACCGCGCGATGGTGAGCCTGGTCGATCTCATGGCCTGCGTTTCCATCATTGCTGCCGCCGCAAGACCGTCGGCGGCGCAGGAAAAGTCACCGGAGAGAATTGACATAGGCGGCGATCGCGCTGCTCTGCGCCGGGCTCAAGGCCCGCGCGATCGGCGCCATCACCGCCGACGAATCCTCCCGGCCCTGGGCGCGCTCGCGGCCCCAGTTGGTCAGCTCCTTCATCGTGTAGCTGTAGAGTTGGCCGGCCAGGCGCGGGATGGCGTCCTGGCCTTTGCCGTCCGGACCGTGACAGGCGGCGCAGGCCGGGACGTTGGCTTCCGGAATGCCCTCCTGGTAGATCCGCCTGCCCTCGCCGACGAGATTCTGCGGGCCGCCGCCGATGACGCTCGGATTGAGGCCGTGGAAATGCTCGGCCAGCGCCGCGCGCTGGTCCGAGCTCAGCCCGTGGATCCGCGACATGTTGATGAAGAGGTCGCGCTCGCGGCTGCGCTCGGCAAAATTGCGTAGCTGATTGACGATGTATTCGGGCGTCTGGCCGGCGAGCCGCGGCATCGTGAGGTAGCCGTGATAGCCCTGCCCCGAAGGGCCGTGGCAATCCATGCAGTATTCCGCCTTGGATGACCCCGCCCCGCGCTCGACGCCGTGCGGGGCGCCGCGGCGAGCATGCGCGGGTTCTGCCGGCGTAACGCGCGCCGCGGCACAGACGGCCGATACGACGATCACCGCCGACATCGCCAACCGTAAGCTGATGACCTTCATGTCCGGCCTCCGCCTCCTTTGCCCGGTCGTATGATTGCCCGACCGCGCCCGATAATGTTTTCGTGTTCTCGGATTCCGATTTATGGGACCGCCCACATGTGGAAATTCACGCCGAGCTTGATGGTCTGAACGCTCTGCTGCACGTTCATGACGCCGGAAAATGCATTGATGTTGTCCGTCATCAGCGCGCTGCGCTGGCCGAGGCCGTAATAGTCGTATTCGACCCGTGCCGACCACACCTGACCGAATGCCCACTCGACGCCGCCGCCGGCAGTCCAGCCGAACCGGTTGTCCAGTCCTTGGAAACCGAACGGCGTGCCCAGCATGGTGCCGGTCACGTCGTACTTGCCGCCCTCCCAGGCGCCGCCGGCTCTCACGTAGAACAGCCAGTTGGCCAGGGCGTATCCGAACCGCGCGGTCACGCTCGGCAGGAAATCCGTCTTGGCCGTAACGGTGGCGCCGTCGCCGGGAGCGCCCAGCGGCAGCCCGATATTCGTGTTGCCGCGCAGGTTCCCGCCGGACACGGCGCCCTCCGCGCCGAGCACCCAGGGCGAGTAGCCGAACTGGTAATCGCAGCCCATCTGCCCACCGACCAGGAGCCCGTTCGGGCTCACGCCGACGGCGGAGGCGGTGGTGGTCGCTCCGGTGCCCAGGATCGAGTCCTGCACCAGCATCACGGGATCGGCGAGGTTCGTCTGGGCAAAGCCTCCTCCAACATGGGCACCGAGAAAACAGCTCGTCCAGCCGAATGGCGGCAACGGCACCACGGCGACCGGCAGATCGGCCGCGCCGGCAGAGCCGGCGAGGCCCGACAACGCCGACAGCGCTGCGGCGCCTGCGAGCAGTAGCTTCTTCATGGCCCTTCTCTCCGTAAGCATGCTGACGGCCTCTACATGGCCAGCCAGAGACTGAGGAACAGCGTGTTGTTGCCGCTGGCACCGAGCTTGGTGCCGTCGAACTTTTCGTAGACGATGTAATCGAGCGCGATGCGCGCATTGAACCACGCCCAACCCGGCGCCGGACTCACGCCGAACGGGATATAGGCGAGCTCGGCCATCCAGCCGTTGCTGTTCGGGCTGATGCCGCTCGCCAGCCCTCCGTACAGAATCGGGTCGGGCGTGCCCTCGATGTCGAAATACTGGGCGGTGAGCACGAACCGATTGTCGCCGCCCAACGCCAGCGAAGTCTGCAGGCGAAGCGAGCCGAGCTCGTTATTCTGATTGGCGGAGAAACCATTCGCGAAGCTTGCGGCGAGGTTTTGATATTCGCGAATATAGCTGCCGCGCAGTGTGAACCAATAGTTGCCGCCCTGATATTGATACTGGGTGTCAAATCCGACATCGGTATACTTGTCGGTCTGCGGCACCACGGCGGTGGTGCCCAGCGCGAACGAGGAATCGACCCAGGGGTGGACATTGGCCATCATCCCGAAGGTGCCGACCATGAGGTAATGGTTGCCCCAGTGGGGCTCATAGGCAGCGCGCCAGTAGGGCGCGGCGTTCTCGAACAGGCCCGGCGCGTCGAACGGATTGGTCCCGACCGCGTTCTGCTGCCTGAAATTGAGCGTCTTGTAGGCGGTGGCCTCGAGGTAGAGCGCGTCGTTTAGGTAGACATAGGCGCCGACACCACCGACATGCGCGGCGAACGCGCCTTCTAGCAGGGTCCCGGTCGCGGGCGTCGGGGCAATGTTCGAGGTCGCATAGGGGAAAGCCCAGGCCGGCGTGGTGTTCCAGAGGTCCTGAACGGTGGGATTGTTGTTGGCGGTGATCCCGTAGATGACGTCCAAGAAACCGAGCGACACCTGATCGGCATAACGAATATCGGTGTTGTCCCAGGTCCAGGTGTGCCCAAACTGGGTCGCAAAGTCGCCCGGCCCGGGCGGCGCGTAGGTGACCTGTGCAAAGGCACCGACGTGCTCGGTGACGGCCCCGCCCCAGAACACGCTGAACGGATTCGCGAGCACGAAATTTTCGTTGGTGCCATAGGGCGCGGTCGGCGGGGTCAGCGGCGCCTGCGTATGGGTAAATCCGGGGATCGCCATCATCGAGACCGGCGGCACCCAAACCTTGCCCCCCTCGCCCGAGTCCGGCAAATCGACAAAGCCGCGCAACCGGTCGGCCGCGGCCCTGAAGTCGTCGCCGCCGAACGGGGTCGTGCGAAACTTGCCGCCCCCGGTGGTGTAGCCGAGCAGCTTGAAGCGTCGCCCATAGGGAGTGAGCGCCGGGAAATCGGTGTGGCACGTGCCGCAGGGCTGTCCGGTCTGCCGGGCAAAACTCGGCAGCGCCTGCGCCGGCGAAATGGCGCCGCTCATGCCGACGAGGCCTACCGCAGCGCAAAATAGCGCTATCAGGCCGAAACAGGCCGGTGGGCGGCGAAACAGTACGCGAGCACCCCGCATGTTGCCATCCGCTGCTTCTCGGGCGGTCCATTCTCATGGACCGCAGCGGACTCACGGCGTCACGGGGGTGAGATCACAGTAGTCCCGCGAATTGCGTATGGCTATTATGAAAAATAGAAACAAAACCCTTTCCGGAAAAATGGTGCCATTCGGCAACATCTCGTGAGCCGACGGCCGGCGCTCGATCTGATCTGGATCAAAGCGCTGCACCGCACCCAGGTAGAAGCTGTCCGAACTGCCCAACTCCGTGGGAGGCTGGATCATGCAAATCAAGAACATGGATCTGGCCGCGGTGGCCGTTGCCGTCGCGCTCGCGCTTTCTGCCGCGGCGCAAGCCCAGGATAAAGTGCAGGACAAAACTCCGGTGGCGCCGCAGGACCTGCAGGCGAAACTCGCTTATTGCAAGACCTGCCATGGGTTATCCGGGCAAGGCTATCGCGGCGCCAACCCGATGCCGCGGCTTGCCGGGCAGCAGCCCGAATATCTCGAAAACCAATTGCACGCCTTCATCGAGCGCAGGCGTACCAATCCAATCATGAACAACGTGGCGCACGTGCTGAGCCCGAATATGATCGCCGGGCTCGCCGCGCACTTCAAAAGCCTCGATCCGAAGCCGCTCGGCGGCGCGCCGCGGGATCTCGTCGCCCAGGGGAAAAAGATTTATCTGGAAGGACTTCCCGGCACCGACGTTCCGCCCTGCGCCGGCTGTCATGGGCCGGAGGCCAAGGGCGACGGGGCGTTTCCCCGTCTCGCCGGCCAGCTCAACGACTACATCCTGAAGAAGCTCGTGAACTGGACCAAGGAGCGCGGACAGGATCCCGCGAATCCGGACGCCTCCGCGATCATGGAGCCGATTACCCACGGCCTCACCGAGGCGCAGATCAAAGCCGTCGCGGCCTATCTCAGCTACATGGAGTAGCGCCGTCTCATCAGGCGGCTTTCTCGTCGAGCAATGCCAGCACGGCGCCGGCGCAGGAGAACAGGGTGGCGTCGCGGTCGGCAAAACCCAGCAGCTGAAGTCCGAGCGGCAGGCCGCCGTCGGACAACACCGGAAGCGAGATCGCGGGGACGCCGAGCATCGAACCCGGAATGACGAACACCGGGTTGCCGGTCGAGCCTAGTCCGATGGGCGCCGCGCCGGTCGCGGTCAGGGTGATGCAGGCATCGAATTCCCGGGCGAGCGCGCCATAGTCCTCGCGACGCCGCTGCCGCTCCGCCAGCATCCCGCGGTAGTCCTCGATGGTCATCGCCTCCGCGGCGACCAGGCGGTCGCGCATGCTCTGGCTCAGCTTACTGGCGTCGCGGCGGCTGTAAGTGTTGATCGGCCACCGGGATTCCCAGGCGTTGATGTCGAACGAGAGTTCGCGCGCCCCGTGGACGGCGGTTTCCGCCGCCGCGATGTCGGCATGATCGTAGCGCGTCGCGATGGCGATGCCCGCCTGCGTCAGGCGGCCCAGCGCGTCCTCCAGCGCCGCCTTGGCTCCCGGCGAGGCCTCCGCCCACCCATCGGTCTCGAGCAGAGCAAGCTGGCGCGGGCGGGCCGGGGCCGGCGGCGTCGCCGGGCCGTAGAGGCCGGGAAAGCCGGGATCGCCGCCGGCGCGCTTGACGATCTCGAAGGCGACCTGCCAGGCCTCCGGCAGACTTGCGGCAAGCATGCCGGTCGCACTCTGGCTGAGCCCGTCATAGCTGCCGCCGCGGTTGAGCGCGCCGACCGTCGGCTTGAAGCCGAAGCAGCCGCAGAAGCTCGCCGGACGCAGCGTCGAGCCGATCACCTGGGTCCCGAGACCGACCGGAAGCACCCCGGCGCCGACCGCCGCCGCGGAACCGCTGCTGGAGCCGCCTGGGGTCCGCGCGGGATCCCAGGGATTGCGCGTCCCGCGCGGCTCGGTCGCGGCGAACTCGGTGGTCACGGTCTTGCCGACGATCACCCCGCCCGCCTCGCGCAGCGCGGCGACGCTCGCAGCATCGCGTTCGCTGCGGTAGCCGGCGAATAGCGGCGAGCCGTTTTCGGTCGGCATGTCGGCGGTTTCGATGATGTCCTTGATGCCGAGCGGCATGCCGTCGATGGGGGACAGCGGCTCGCCGGCGCGCCAGCGCGCGGTCGCGCGGTCGGCGGCAGCGCGGGCCTCGGGGAGATTGAGCGTCACGAAGGCGCCGATCCGCGGCTCCCAGGCATCGAGCGCGGCGATGCAGCGCTCGAGAAACGCGCGCGGCGAGTCCTTGCCCGACGCGAAATCCGCAGTCGCCGGAAGGTAGGGCCGCAGCACCGGCGTCATCGCATCGGGGGCACTCATGGGAGACAACCTCACAGATTTCTTGGAGGAAAAACGAATGTTGCGGCGACCATTGACCCCACGCCGGTCAATTTCGGCTTGATGCTATCGGATTCGCATCGCGATCCGGTGGCACCTCGCCCCGCGTGCGGGGAGAGGAAGCAATGCCATACACGGGCGAGCGGAGCAAAACGAGCGCGAGACGTTTCCGTCCGGTGCCGTGCCCACCCTATTTCTTGCTCTCGTCGTAGTAGTGCATTTCAAACAGCATGCACCCCTTCTCGGACTTGAAGGGGCCGTGATGGACGCCGGGCGGGCGGCACGCATAGGTCGGCGCCGCGAACACCTCGCCGCCCTTGCCCTGGGCATCATTGCCCACCGTGAGGTCCCCGGACATCAGGTAGACCTCCTCCCAGTGGTCGTGCACGAACGGCGCGGTGGTGTAGACGCCGGGATCGAATTTCAGCAAGCGCGAGCGGCTGCCCATCTTCGTCGTCTCGTCGAGATCGCTGGCCAGGATCTTCTGCTTGATTCCGGTGGGATAGCCGGCCGGCGTGTGCCAGCCCTCGCTCAAGTCGACGGGATGAAATTCGAGATGGGGCTTGTTCATCGGCATGGGTTGCACCTGATCATATAGGCTTGTGCGGCGGGACACGGCGAGCTTGGAAGATGGGCCGGGGCTTTCCGCGGCTACATAGAAGGCCTCGGCGGGATGCGGTCAAGCCGCGGCTGTGGGGACCGGCCATGCGGCCGGGCGTCCTGAACAACCGCATGGAACACGAAGGGAGAACGGCGATGAATCCTCCGGCAGCAACCAGTCGGGACCTCGAGACCCTGCAGCAATCGGTCGTGCCGGGATCGGTGATCGTGGCATCGACCGGCAACGGTCCTTATGAGCAATTCATTCTCGACGGGCGCCACGCCCTGACCGCCGACGAGCCGGTGGCGGTCGGCGGCGGCGACGCTGGTCCGGGCCCCTACGAGCTCCTGCTGATGGCGCTCGGCAGTTGCACTTCGATGACGATCCGTATGTATGCGGGGCGCAAAAAACTCCCGCTCGATCAGGTCGTCGTGCAGCTCCGGCACGAGCGGGTCTATTCCGACGATTGCGTCAACTGCGACGACCCGAAGGCGAAGATCGACCGCATCTGGTGCAGCATCGAGCTGATCGGCGCGCTCGACGACGCGCAGCGCACGCGGCTGATGGAGATCGCCAAGCAGTGTCCGGTCCACCGCACGCTGACGAGCAAATCCGAGATCCGCACCTCGCTGGTGCCGCTCTGACCGGCGCGGTGGCGACGCGGTCGCGTCCCGTCCGTCGTTCACCCCATGATCGGCAGGATCCGTACCCCGTAGGCATGCCCGATCACCCGCCCGAGCACGGGGTCTTCCAGCTCGTATTCGAACCGCTCGGTGGGGCGCACCCCGCCGCGGGCGGCGAGCGTGCCGCAATACATCAGGGTGTTTTCCGGCAGCACCGTGCCGCCACCGAGGCAGCGGGCGATGAGGTCGCCCGGCGGCAGCATCGCGGTGACCGGCCCCTCCTGGTAGACCTTGCGCGCACCGTCTTCGATCACGTGGGCACGCAGGATCAGCCGGTCCCAATGCGGCGCGACATCGTCGAACGCCCAGAACACCGGGGCCAGCGGCTTGTCGCACATCTGCTTCGAGACGGTGACGCCATAGGTCTCGACCTCGCGGTCGGTGTGGTCGGAGCCGGTGCCGACCCACATGCGGCCGTCGTGCTGGAGCAGCACGAACTCGACCTCGCCGCCGGAGCTGGCGCCTACCACCTCGATTTCATCGCCGGTGGTGAGCCGCGCGGCGCCGACCCGGTAGAAGATCGGGGTCGAGGCCGGCGGCTTGACGCCGAGCGCCGCGAGCTCGCGGACATGCTTTTCCACGGCGGCGGGGTCGCGGCCGGTCCAGCCGGCAATGATGGCGTCATCGACGGCGACCTCGGCGTGACGCGCGATGGTGCCGCTCTGCAGGGTGAGGGAAAGCATTCGTCGGGGCACGGGATTTCCACGGATTGCGGGCCGACCGCGCGGTGCGGCGGTCAGGCTTCCGGGCGTCTCCTTGCCACAGGCACCTGTGCGCCAGCAAGTCTCGCTTTTGATCGGCAGCGCTACATGATCGGCAGGTCCACATGATCGGCAGGTCCACATGATCGGTAGCGCTACGTGATCGGCAAGCCCACTTGATCGGGAACCCCGTGTGAGGCATGTCTGCCTCCCCACGGAGAGGACCTCTCGCACATGCGGACGCTGGCGCAATCGGCGCGCGAATTGGAAGCCGGCGCGTCGAGCCGGGCCCTGGTCGAGGAGTGCCTCGCCCGCATCTCCGACCCGGCCGGCGAAGGCCGTCGCGTTTTCATCAAAGTCGATGCCGACACCGCCCGGGCCGCGGCCGCCTACGTCGACGCGCTGCGCCGCCACGGCGCCGCGCCCTCGCGGTTCGCCGGCATTCCGGTTTCGGTCAAGGACCTGTTCGACGTCGCCGGCGACGTCACCCGGTCGGGTTCGGTGGCGTTGACGGACGCGCCGGTGGCGACTGCCGATGCCGTGGCCGTCGCCCGGCTGCGCACCGCCGGGCTGATCCCGATCGGGCGCACCAACATGACCGAGTTCGCCTTCACCGGGCTCGGGATCAATCCCCACTACGACACCCCGCGAAACCCCTATGACCGCGCCACCGGGCGGATTCCCGGCGGCTCGTCCTCGGGGGCGGCCGTGTCGGTGACCGACGGCATGGCCGTCGCCGCGCTCGGCACCGACACCGGCGGCTCATGCCGCATCCCGGCGGCGCTGTGCGGGGTCGTCGGCTACAAGCCCACCGCCAAGCGGATTCCACGCGACGGTGTGCTGCCGCTGTCGTTCTCGCTCGATTCGGTGGGGCCGCTGGCTCCGACCGTCGCCTGCTGCGCCACCATCGACGCCATCATGGCCGGCGACGCGCCGCAGGAAATCACGCCGTTTCCGCTGCGCGGGCTGCGCCTCGCGGCGCCGCAGGCGGTGGTCCTCGACGACGTCGACGACACCGTAGCCCGCAGCTATCGGGCGGCGCTGGCGGCGCTGGGTGCGGCGGGCGCCCACATCACCGACATTCCGCTCGGCGAGCTCAAGGAGATCGCCACGCTCAACGCGCGGGGCGGCTTCGCGGCCTCGGAAGCCTACGCGTGGCACCACCGGCTGATCGAGGCAAAAGGCCCGCTTTACGATCCCCAGGTGCTGTTCCGCATCATGCGCGGCAAAGCCATGGATGCGGCCGAATACATCGAGCTGAGCCAGGGCCGCGCCGACCTGATCCGCCGGGTCGGGGCGATCACCCAGGACTACGACGCGCTGGTGATGCCGACGGTGCCGCTGATTGCACCGCCGCTCGCCGAGCTCGCGATCGAGGAGCGCTATCGCAAGGTCAACCTGCTCCTGCTGCGCAATCCGACCGTCGCCAACATGCTCGACCGCTGCGCCATCTCGGTGCCGTGCCACCGGCACGGCGAGGCGCCGGTCGGCCTGATGCTGATCGGCGAGCACGGCGGCGACCGCCGCCTGTTCGCGATCGCCGCCGCCATCGAGGCGATGGTGTCGCCGGTCGTGAGGCCGGCATGACCGCCGATCTGCTGTTCGCGCTGGCGCGGCCGGTGCTTGCGGCTCTCGACCCGGAACGCGCCCACGCCCTGACGGTCCAGGCCCTCAAGCACGGCCTTGGCGGCACCGTGGGCGAGCCCGACGACCCGATCCTCGCGACGAAGGTGTGGAACCTCGACTTCCCCAATCCGGTCGGCCTCGCCGCCGGCTTCGACAAGCATGCCGAGGTCTGCGACGCCATGCTGGCGCTCGGCTTCGGCTTCGTCGAGGCGGGCACGGTGACGCCGCGGCCCCAGGCCGGCAATACCGGCCAGCGGCTGTTCCGGCTCACCGAGGACGAGGCGGTGATCAACCGCTTCGGCTTCAACAGCTGCGGTATCGCGCCGTTCGCCGGACGGCTGGCGAAGCGCCGGGCCGCGGGAGGCCGCGGCATCGTCGGCGCCAATCTCGGCAAGAATCGCGACACCACCGACGGTGCCGAGGACTACATCGCCTGCGTCGAGGCGGTGTCCGCGCTGGCGGACTACCTCGTCGTCAACGTCTCCTCGCCCAACACCCCGGGATTGCGGGCGCTGCAGGCGCGCGCCCAGATCGAGGACCTGATCTCCCGCGTGCACGAAGCGCGGCGGGTGAGCCCGGTGACGCAGCAGCCGCCGCTGCTGGTGAAAGTCGGCCCCGATCTCGACGAGAGCGAGATCCGCGGCATCGCGGAAGTCGCGCTGGCGACCGGCGTGGACGGCCTCATCGTCGGCAACACCACCGTGGCGCGGCCGACGACGCTCAAGAGCCGGCACCGGATGGCGCCCGGCGGGCTCTCCGGCAAGCCGCTGCTCGATCCTTCCACCAAGTGCCTCGCCGCGATGTACCACATGACCCACGGCCGCATCCCGATCATCGGCTGCGGCGGCATCGCGAGCGGCGCCGACGCCTACGCCAAGATCCGCGCCGGCGCCTCGCTGGTGCAGCTTTATTCGGCGCTGGTGTTTCGCGGCCCGGCGCTGGTCGGCAAGATCAAGCGCGAACTCGCCGCGAAGCTGCGCGCCGACGGCTTTGCGAGCGTGCGCGACGCGGTGGGGGCGGATGTGCGGTGACGCGGCCGGCGCGCGCGAGCGACGTTCCCGGCGCAGCCCTATCGATCGGAGTTCTTCCCGGGGCGCACCGATGAACGAGTCTCGGGGAAAACGTCCGGCGCCGCGAGAGCACCGTCACTCGCTGTAGAGATACCTCAGCACGTTCGCCGCCTGGGGACCGGGGAGGCGCATGATTTCCCGATAGAAGCTCGTCACGACCTCGCAGTGCCGCTTGTATTCGGTCGGCGCGAGCGTGTCCTTACCGAGCAGGTTCGCGTCGTCCCCGAACTGCGCGTCCATTTTCTTGAACGCGTTCGTCAAATACGGCTCGACCTGGGACGCCGTCGGGACCGGGCGATCGAGATCGGTCGTGACGACCAGCGCCACGCGAAAGGCGATTTCCCGATTGGAGAGCTCCGGAAACTGCTTGAGGTCGGCCTTGAACGCGGGGCCGTTGCCGCCCTCCAAGGCGGCGCAGGATTCCGGATCGATCGATTGCAGCCTTTCCATGTAGCCCACGTAGATGGAGGTGCGTTCCAGCACCAGCGCATCCGACGCATGGGGCAGCAGGCGGTCGACGACGTCGCTGAAAAACCCGTCGGCCGATGCCAGGGCTTTTCCGGCGCCGTCGCCCTTCTGATACTCCAGCGAGACGGCGTCGACAAAGGCGTCGAACAGCGCCGGTTTCGCCTTCTGCATCGCGGCATAGACCGGAACCCCGAGAAGGATGGCCGTGAGTTCGGCGGCTTCGCTCGATTCGGCGAAAGTACCCTTCTTGGCGATCCCGGAAATGGCGTGCGCGCTCAGAAGCTCATCGTGAGTAGGATACCAGATCGATGAACTGGGCGTAGAGAGCGCCTTTTCCACGAAGTCGGCCGGCAGGCCCAGAGCCTTGAGATATTCTCGCTCGTAACGATTGGCCTCGCGCAGCTCTCTCGCAGACGCGCCGGTGGCCGAGACCTGGTGAAATCCCAGTTTGGCGTGTTCGCCGAGCCAGCGCTTGCGTCCGGCCAGAAAGACGTGGGTGCATGCCGAGGAACACTCCGCCGACACATAGGTTTCGAGCCCACGCTTCGCCACCTGCTCGGCCATGTCGGAGCCGTCCACCGTCCTGCCCCCGCCGCTGTGCAGGTGCAGGACCTTCACATTCGGCGCCCCCGCCAGAATCGACGCCAGATGCCGCGCGGTCCCGAGCGTTATGCCGCCTGAGAACTCGAGCTCCGTGCCATCACGCAATAGCTGGAACGTGTGCCCGCCGGCGTCGTGGTCCTCGAGGGCGATCTGGGCATTTTCCGCAATTTGCGGGAGATCGAAATACGCGGTGACGAAGATCAGCGCCAGGACTTCGACAATGACGAAGAATTTGGCCGACCAGGCCCACAGTGCCCAGCCTCCCCTCGCCCGATGGCGCGAAGCCGATCGCCAGATCCCGACCAGCAGCCAGCCGGTGATGGTCAGGAGGGCAAGGACGTATGCGGCCAGGACGATGACGACCTGGTAGCTTTCACGGCTCTGATCTGCGTCGACAAACCAATTCGTCGCGTGCTCGATCACGCGCATCGCAACGCCGCTCAGAAAACCGTCGAGCCAGAAAGCCTGCGCCAGCGAAAGCTCGCCACGCCAATGTCTCACCAGGTAGTTCGAGCTTGCCACGGCCGGGCCGGCGACAGCAGGCGGCGGACCTAAGACGGGCTGAACGAAGGGCACCGAAGCGATCGGCGACGCATTGCCCGGTATCGGCGGAGCACCGGGCCGCCGCGGCGGCTCCGTCTGCGCCGCGGTTTGCGGCCCGTCGAAGAGCCCGTCCACGGTGTCGGCGGATCGCCAATCGTCCCAGCCCATCCGCCAGACGAGGTCATGTCTCGCGAGACCGCCGGCCCTGGCCGCAGCCCGGATGAATGAGACCGTGTGCGGGCCCGATTGCTCGCGGCCACGCAACATGTACCAGCCTGTCGGGTTCGGTTCGGTCAACGGCGACATGAGGAGCGCGAAGGATGACGCACTATCTCAGGTTGCACCGTTTTCCCCGCCCTTACAACCTGCCGGCCGCCAGGGGCGCCCTCATTTCACCGCGATGATCACCGCCTCGGTCAGCACGAAGTCGATGTCGCCCTTGCTCTCCTGGGGACGCGCGAAGGAGCGGAACGCGGGCGTGCCGGCGAAGAGCATCGCGCGCAGATCGCTTTTGATCGCCTCGCCGACGTTCTGCTGATCGGCCCAAGGGCCCAGCACCATGGGCTTGTCGAGCAACTCCAGGTGGCGTTCCGTGAGCCCGGCGTCGGCGACGAGGCCGCGCCACTCGGTCAGCGTCAGGCAGCGCACGTGGCTCGGATCGCGGTGCTTCTCGAAGGCATTGTATTCGTCGGCGGCGGCGGACAGCGCGGCCGCATCGTCGGTCATGATGCTGGGGTCCGGCGAGACGTTCTCGACGAGGCCGAACAGGCCGCCGGGCCGCAGCACCCGCGCCACCTCGGAGACGAAGGCCCGCACGTCGTCGAAGTGATGCGGCGCGATGCGGCAGGTCACGATGTCGAACGTGGCGTCGGCGAACGGCAACGCCTCGGCGCGCAGGTCGGCGAACGACACATTCGTGAGCCTGCGCTCGGAGGCGAGGCCGCGCGCCACCTGCAGCATCTGCGGCGTCAGGTCGGAGGCGACGACGTGGCCGGCCTGGGCGGCGAGCGCCAGCGCGACATGGCCGGCGCCGGTGGCGATGTCGAGGGCGGTCGAGCCGCGCTGGGGCGCCAGCAGTTCGACGAGCCGCGGCAGGCTGCCGCCCTTGGCGTGGGAGCGGCTGGTCGCATAGGTCGCGGCATAAGTGCCGAAGCGTTCCTGGGCGAGGGTTTTCGATTTCAATTCCATCGGTATGTCTCCGCATCACTGCAGCTCACAGAGCACGTCGAAACTTCCATCGCCGTCACGGCGGCAGGATCCGGATGAGCGCATCGAGCTGCTGGGCGGTGAGCGGCGCCGCCAGCATCTTGGAGGCGAGCGCATCGGTCATGCTCGCGTCGGTCCCGAGCACGCGGTCAGGCGCCATCGCGGCGCGCGGCAGGAACGTGTCGCGGATCTGCCCGGCGAGCTTCTCGGACACCTTGGACAGCTCGGCGAAGATGGCGAGCGCGCGGGGATCGCCGTACAGGAATTCATAGGACTCCCGGTAGGCCTGCATGAACCGCGCGATCGCCTCCGGACGTGCGGCGAGAACGCCGGCATTGGCGATGTGCACGCGCACCGTCTGGCCGGCGGTCTCGGGCACGTCGCTGCCGCGCGCGACGAGCCTGATGCGGCCGTCGTCGAGGGCATCGAGGCCGAACGGCGGGGACGCCCAGCCGATATCGACCTGGCCGCTCATCGCCTGGGTGAAGGTGACCGCGCTCGCGCCGGTCGCCACCGGCCTCGCCTTCACGCCGTAATGCTTGAGGAGCGCGAGGAGCGTGATGTGCGTTGACGCGCCGTTGGTGGAATAGGCGACGGTCTTGCCGGCGGCATCGGTGAGCGACCTGATCGGCGAAGCGGCCGGCACATACCAGTAGAGGTCGCTCGCGCCGGTGACGCCGGCCGCGATGATGCGAACCGGCGCGCCCTTCGCGAACGCGCCCATCACCGCCCCCGTTCCTGCGGCGATCCCGATATCGACGCCGCCGGAAATGACGGCCTGCATGGTTTCGCCGCCGCCCTGGGTGTAGAGAAGCTCCAGATCGACGCCATGCTTCTTGAAGATGCCGGCGCGCTCGCCGACGGCGGGGATGCAGGTATCCCAATTGCCGGGGGCGCCGACCGCGAGCCTGACCTTTTCTGCCGCGTCGGCAGCGCCGGTCAACGCCGCCAGCACCGCGGCCATTGCGAGGAGCCGCGAAGCGAAACGGATCGCTCCGGTTCGTGGAAACCCCGCCCGTGAGGGTTCATGACCTGACGCTCGCACCACACCTCCGCGACATCGCTGGGAACCGGCCGGGCGGAAGTTAACCAACCCGCACGCCTGCGGCAATGGCGGGCATTCGCCTGTTCAATTCCGCGGGCGGCGTTTTATAATGCAGGCATGCGCAATCCCGGGATCATTTTTTGAGCACGCTCACCTCGGCCTCGAACGACAACGACCCGCTCATCCTCGTCGACGGCGATGACGTCCCGCAGGGCGTCGCGCCGAAGATGGAAGTGCATCGCCGCGGCCTGAAGCATCGCGCCATCTCGGCGCTGGTGCGCAATCATGCCGGCGAGATGCTGCTGCACCAGCGCAATCCGGCCAAATACCACTCCGGCGGCTTGTGGACCAACGCCTGCTGCAGTCACCCGCGGCCGGGCGAGCCGACCGATGACGCCGCCCACCGCAGGCTCGCCGAGGAAATGGGCGTGCGCTGCGCCCTCAAGCCGCTGTTCACGGCGAAGTACCGCGCCGCGGTGTCCAACGGCTACATCGAGGACGAGGTGGTGCATGTATTCGGCGGGAGCTACGACGGGGCGGTCGAACCCGACCCCGGCGAGGTTGCGGACTACAAGTGGATCCCGCTCGCCGCGCTGATGGACGATATTGCCCGCCATCCGGAGGCCTACACGATCTGGTTCCGCCACTATCTGCGCGAGCACCACGACGCGATCGCCTCGTGGATGGAGCGCGGCTGACCGATCCGCCGGACGACGAGCCGCTCATCGGGGCGGCGCGCACCACCGGTACTCAGCCCCGTGGCGCCCGGGCAATGAGCTCGACGATGAACGCGGGCAGGACCGGGCTTTGGCAGATCCGCGCCCCGTACGGCTGTAAAGCATCCTCGATTGCGGAGACCACCGCGGCAGCGGCCGGGATGGTGCCGACCTCGCCGGCTCCCTTGGCCCCGAGCGGATTGAGCGGCGACGGGGTCTGCATGAAGCGCGTCTCGAACATCGGGAACGTCGGCGCGGTGGGCAGCAGATAGTCGGCGAAGTTGGTGGTCATCGGCTGGCCGGCGGGATCGTAGGCCATCCGCTCCAGCAGCGCGTTGCCGACGCCATGGGCGATGCCGCCGTGGACCTGGCCGTCCACGATCATCGGATTGACGAGGATTCCGGAGTCCTGCAGCGCCACGTAGCGCAGGATGCGCACCGCGCCGGTTTCCCGATCGACCTCGACCTCGGCGGCATGGCAGGCATTGGCATAGGCGAGCGCGTCGGTGCGGAAGTGCGCCTGCTCCTGCAGTCCCGGTTCCATGCCGGGCGGGAACGGATAGCCCGGCGCGCCCTGGAGGATGCGGGCGAGTTCGCCGAGCGGCACGCCGAGCTGCGGCGCCCCGACGACCCGGAACGCGCCGTCGGCGAGTTCGAGGTCGTCCTCCGCGACCTCGAGCACATGGCTCGCGAGCTTCCGCGCCTTCTGCCTCACGGCCCGCGACGCCAGCAGCACCGACGACCCGGCGGTCACCGTCTGGCGGCTCGCGAAACCGCCGAGACCGACCGGCACCATCGCGGTGTCGCCCGAGATCACCTGCACGTCGGCCGGCGACACGCCGAGCTCGCTCGCACAGATCTGGGCGAGCGCAGTCTTGAGGCCCTGCCCCATGGCGGCGGCGCCGGTGAAGACGGAAATCCGTCCAGACGGCGAGATCCGCACAACGCCGGATTCGAAAGGGCCGCGGCCGGTGCCCTTCATGGCGTGCGCAAGACCGATGCCGATCAGGCGCCCGGCGGCGCGCGCCTCTGCCTGCCGCGCCGGAAAGCTCTCCCAGCCGATCGCCTCGAGGAGCGTCGCCTGCGCCGCCGGGTAATCGCCGCTGTCGTAGACGATGGTCTGGCCGGCGCGGGTCTTGAGCGGCTTGAGGTACGGCATCTTCTCGGCCGGGATCAGGTTGCGCGCACGCAGCGCGGCGCGGTCGAGACCGAGCTCGCGCGCGACCCGGTCCATCAGCCGCTCCATCACGAACGACGCCTGCGGATAGCCGGCGCCGCGCACCGAGGAGACCGGCACCTTGTTGGTCACGGTGACCGCGACATCCATGGCGAAGGCCGGCACCATGTAGGGGCCGGACAGCGTCGAGGCGGAATTGTACGGCAGGTTGACGTCCTGCAGCGCATAGGCGCCGAGGTCGTGGAGCAGCCGCCCGCGCATCCCGAGGATGCGGCCGTCGGCGGCGGCGGCGATCTCCATTTCCCAGTGCTGGTCGCGCTCCTGCACGGCGCCGAGGAAATGCTCACGCCGGTCCTCGATCCAGATCACCGAGCGGCGCAGGAGCTTGGCGGCTGCGGCGGTGGCGACGTCCTCGGCGTAGACGCAGAGCTTCGGGCCGAAGCCGCCGCCGACATCCGGCGTCGCCACCCGCAGCCGGTTGTCGTCGAGGCCGAGCAGCCTCGTGAGCGTATTGAAGAGGTCGTGCGCCTTCTGGGTGGACGCCCAGACCACCAGCGACCCGTCGGGCTTGCGGTACTCGACCGCAATGCCCCGCCCTTCGATGGAATGGCCGGCGCCGCGATGGATGAAGAAACGCTCGGTGAACACGTGGCGGGCGCCGCCGAACGCAGCATCGACATCGCCGTAGGCGATCCGGTAGGACGACACGACGTTCGTCGGGAACTCGCGCCGCACGGTCGGCGCACCGGGACGCGCGGCGTCGCGGCAATCCGCGGCCACGGGCAGGACGTCGTAGGTCACCTCGACCCGCGCGGCGGCATCCTCGGCGACGTAGCGGTTGGTGGCGAGCACGATCGCGACCGGCTCGCCCACATACGACACTTCGCCGTCGGCGAGCGCGAACGCCCAGCAGCGGTCGAGCGGCGTACCCGAATTGGAGGTGCGCACCATGCGGCGCTGCGCCATGGCGGGCGCGATATCGTCGAGCGCAAGCACCGCGAACACCCCGGGAAGCGCCAGCGCCGCCGTCTTATCGATGCCGGAGATGAGCGCGTGAGGATGCGGGCTGCGCACGAAGGCCGCCTGCAGCGCGCCGGGGATGGCGATGTCGGCGACGTAGCAGCCGCTGCCGGTGAGCAGGGCGCGGTCCTCGAAGCGGGTTTGGCGGGTGCCGATGGGACGCATTCTTCAGGCCGGGCACTTCCTGCAAGGTTGTACGGACGCTGTGGTCGTCATCGCCCAGATCCCGTTGCAGGTCCAGTGCGAGCCGCGGCAATGCCGGTCCGGAGCCCTCAATTGGCGATCGCCTTGGTGGCCTTGGCGACGATGTCCTTGGGCGTCGCGTAGACCTCCGCCAGCAACTGCTCGATCGTCGCCGCGCTCACCGGCTTGATCTCGGCCTGCATCCGCCCCGCGTCGGCGAGGAAGTCCGGATCCTTCATGGTGGCTTCGAAGGCGGCGACCAGCGCCTGTTTTCGGTCCGCCGGAATGCCGGGCGGCCCGGCGATCGGGCGCGCCATCGCCTGGCCGGCGAGGATGAGCTTCGCCATCTGGATCTGCTCCTCGCCCTTGGCGAGATCGATCACCACCGGGACATCGGGAAGCTCGGGGTCGCGGCGCAGTCCGAACTGCACCGGCAGATTGACGCGATGCGAGCTCACCCAGTCCATGCGGCGGGTCTTGACGGTGGTCCAGGACAATCCGCACACGCCGTTGACCTCGCCGCGCTCCATGGCGAGCATCACCTCGTTGGTCCCGGGATAGCCGCTCACCAGCTTGAGCTTGGCGCCGAACATGTTGCGCAGCATCAGCGCATAGGCATCGGGGTCGGCGCCGCCGCCCTCCCCGCCGACGGTGAACGGCGTCGCCAGCATGTCGTCGAAGGTCTTGATGGGCGAGGTGTGCCACATCATGCAGACGCTCACATCGCTCGACAGGCTGCCGAGCCAGCTCAGCTTGGTGGCGTCGAAGGGCGCATGGTCGATCAGCGGCGCCACCGCCATGCCGCGCGAGAAGGCGCCGATGACGGTGCCGTCGCGCGGTGCGGCGTTGAAGAGGTAGAGCGTGGCGCGCAGGCTGCCGGCACCTTCGCGATTCTGCGCGACGACGTTCGGCTGGCCGGGAATGTGCTTGCCGAGATGGCGCGCCAGGAGCCTCGCATAGAGGTCATAGCCACCACCGACGCTGAAGCCGATCGCGATGGTGACGGTCTTGCCGCGATAGAAGTCCGCCACGCTGTCCGCTACGGCAGGACGCATCGCGGCGGCACCCAGCAGGAGTGCGACAATCATCGCGCGCAGCGTAAGCGCCGCCAGCGACGTCCATAGGGTGGGAAAAGCCAACGGGTTCGGCCTCCGGCCGCCGCGCTGACTGGCTCCGCGTGCCCACTGTCCTGCGATCCAGGTGGGTACAGCTCGTAGGGAGGGCAAAGCAAAGCGTGCCCACCGTCTTGCGATCCAGACAGGAGAAGCCAGCATGGGCACGGCGGGTCCGGCGTCGGAGATCGATTCAAGCACAGTGGCCGCCTTTGCCCACCCCACGAAGTTCGTCTCAGAACCTAATGTCGTACCCATCGTCCTCCGGTCCACTTGTGCATTCACGGTCATTTCAGGCGCTTGGCCGCCTCTTCGACCATGCTCAGGTCGGCGAATTTGGTGACGTCGAAGCTCGCCTTGATGAAGCCCATGTCGCGGGTGAGATCGACATTGCGCTGCAACGCCGCGAGATCGGGCATCATGTTCGGATTGCGATAATTGTCCGCGGTGGTGAACACCCATTCGAACCGGTCGGCCGGCTGTTTGACGAGGCGGGCGCAGATCTCCGTCACCGCCTTGTGGTTCGCGGGGTCGAGATACCAGTGCACGATGCGCAGCGTATCCTCCATGAAATCCACCATGGCGGCACGGTTCTTGTCGATGAAGCCCTTGCGCGCCGTCCACATGGAGAACTGGGAGACGCCGATCGCGTCGCCGGTCGTGAACAGCACGCGCGAATTCTTCCGGAGGTCGGGATCGAGCGCGAACGGCAGCACGGCCGGAACGATATCGACCTTCTTTTCGGTCAGCATCGCGCGCATGGCGGGAAACGGCGCCTCGATCACGGTATAGTCGCGCTTGTCCTCGAGGCCGTGCTTGCGCAGCATCGCCCGCAGCGCGATGTCGACGGCGCTGCCGGTCGCGTTGGTGGCGACGACCTTGCCCTTGAGATCCTCGATTTTCATCACCGGACTGTCGGCGCGCACCAGGAACTGGTTGCTGAAAAAGCCGGGGTTGCCGTCCTGGAACTCGTCTGAAATCACGCGCAGGTCGCTCATGCCGGCATTCTGGACCGCGATCGGGAAGGTCGGATAGGTGAAATTGGCGATGTCGAGCTCGCCGGCGGCGAGCGCCGTGATGATCGGCGGCGTGCCGGCGAATCGGGTGATCTCGAGCTGGTAGGTCTTGCCAAGATTTCTCGCCAGCTCCTTCTTCTCCATCAGCATCGACGCCCAGTTCGAGATGGGCACGATATACGACAGCCGGATCTTCACGGGGTCGGCGGCCCGTGCCGTGCCAAAGACCGCAAGCACGACACCCACCGCAGCGACGATTGCCACACCGAGGCTGGCACGACGCATGATCCCTCTCCCGACTGTCGTTGTTTTTTTTCGCGACCTTCCGCCTTTGTCCCGCGAAAGCCGGGGCTTGGCAAGCCGACGCCGCCAAGGGCGGCGGCGTCCGCGAACTCGCGACAACCCCCGTGGCGCCGGCAGCGGCGCCCTTCAGGACCTCGACAGGAAAACGGACGCGCCGCCGCGAAGATGCCGCGTGGGACCAAGGCACCGCCGGCCCGCCTACCGCGGCGAGCTAATTCCACGAGCCCATCCGGCTATTCGTCAGCCTTCGACGTCGGTTTCCGGCCGGTCGGTGCCCTTCGACGCCTCGTCGTGCCAGCGGCCGCGCTTGTCCTCGTAGGAGATGTCGGTCGATTCGCCCGGGAGTTGTTGCTCCCTCGCCGCGCGCTCCGCCGCCCGGCGTGCCTCTTCATGGGTGGGGAAGGTTTCGGAATACACGCCATCCACCCGGTAGGCCCAGCCGCCGTCGTGCTCGACGATGTGATAGGTGACCTTGCTCATGTGTCGCTCCTGACGCTCAGCGGGATCGCATCGTGAACCGGTTCGAGCCGTGCGCCCCGCGAGGCCTCGCGAGACGGTTGTGGGAACAGCCAGGGCATCGCGCGGCGGCGGCCGTCATTGGCGAGAAACTCGTGGATGGCCGCCACCACCTGGGCGCCTTCGCCGACCGCGGCGGCGACCCGCTTGATCGAGTTCGAGCGCACATCGCCGATGGCGTAGACCCCGTGCCGGCTCGTCTCCAGCGGCATGCAGGCAGGCCCGGCGTCCAGCCCGGTGAGCACGAAGCCCTTCTTGTCGAGCGCCACGCGGGCGTCCCTGAGCCAATTGGTATTGGGATCGGCGCCGATGAACATGAAGAGATGGCTCACCGGGCGCCGCACCTCCTCGGCGGCGCCGGCGCAACGCCAGCGCACCGCTTCGAGGGCGCCCTCACTGCCCTCGAGACCGCTGAGCTCGGCGTGCGTTACCAGCTCCACATTGGAAAGCCCGCTGATCCGCTCGACGAGATAGCTCGACATGCTCGCGTGAAGATCGGCGCCGCGCACCAGGAGCCACACCTTCGAAACCTTGCCGGCGAGATAGACCACCGCCTGGCCGGCCGAATTGCCGGCGCCGACGAGCGCGATTTCACGGCCGGCGCACAGCTTGCCTTCGAGCGGCGAGGCCCAATAGTGCACGCTCGCACCTTCGAACAGGTCGAGGTTCTCGAGTGCGAGCCGCCTATACTGGGCGCCACTGGCGAGCACCACGGTGCGGGCGCTCACGCGCTGCTCGTCGGTCAGCTTGAGGATGATACGGCCGTCGGGCCCATCGGCCGGCTCGATTCCGATCACCTGCGCCGGGATCGTGGTCTCGACCCCGAACTTCTGGGCCTGGGTATAGGCGCGCGCCATCAGCGCCATGCCGCTGATCCCGGTCGGAAAGCCGAGGTAGTTCTCGATCCGCGACGAGGCGCCGGCCTGGCCGCCGAACGCACGGCAGTCGAGCACGATGACGGAGAGCCCTTCGCTGGCGGCATAGACCGCGGCGGCGAGGCCGGCCGGTCCGGCGCCGACGATCGCGACGTCGTAGAGGCGATCGGCATCGATCGGTCCGACCAGACCGATGCAGCGGGCGAGCTCCATCTCGCTCGGGTTGCGAAGCAGCTGACCGCCCGGGCAGAGCACGATCGGCAGCTGGCCGGGATCGACATGGAAACGCTCGACCAGCGCCTGCGCCTCGGGGTCCTCATCGGGGTTCATCCACTGGTAGGGATGGCCGTTGCGCGACAGAAATCCCTTAAGGCGCAGGGCATCGGCGCTCCCGACGCGGCCGACGATGATCGGACCGCCGGTTCCTTTCTCGAGCATGCCGACGCGGCGCAGGATCAGCGCACGCATGATGCGCTCGCCGAGCTCCGCCTCGGAAATCAGCAGCGATCGCAGCCGGTCGGGCGGAATGTGAAGAGCCACCACCGGGTCCTTCGCATAGCCGTCGACCAAAGTGGGCCGGCCGCCGAGCTGGGCGAGCTCGCCGATCACCGAGCCCTGGCCGGAGGTGTGAAACACCTTGCGCCCGACCGCTTCGTCTTCTCTGATGAGGTCGACGGTGCCGGACAGGACGACGAACAGGCCATGGCCGAGTTCGCCGATCTTGAACAGCGGATCGCCCGCCGCGTAGCTGCGGACTTCGCCGAAACGGCGCATCCGGTCGATCTCCGCCGGCGTCATCGCGAGGAAGATCTGGTCGCGACGCGTATCGGTGACGAATTTCTTCAGGTCGGTCATATCCATCGCCAGCAGGTAACCAGTGCGACACGAGATCGCAAGGTGGCTCGGTCTGGCTCTCGCGGCGCCGGCGGCCGGATCTGGCGGGTAGTTTGAGGTCAGCCGACGCTGACGCCGGCTGCGTGAGGCACACCATGACGGCAGCGAGACCCACGCGTTGCGCCGCGGAGATCGACGGCGATTTCGTCGTCTTCCTGATCGGCGTGCGCGTCAACCGGTTCTGGAAAGTGCACAAATGGTGGCCGGTCCTCGCCGCGATGCCGCGCGTGCTGGCGGAACTCGCACAGGCTCCGGAGCTCGGCCTGCTGCATGCGCGCACGCATTTCGGGTTCCCCAATGTCATGGTCGTGCAATATTGGCGCAGCTTTGGGCACCTCCACAGGTATGCGACCGATCGCAGCCTCGCCCATGTGCCGGCGTGGCGGGCCTTCAACCAGGCAATCGCAAGCAACGGCGATGTCGGCATCTGGCACGAGACCTACCTCGTGCGGGCCGGCGCCTATGAAAGCGTCTACGCCAACATGCCGCCCTACGGTCTCGGCGTCGCCGGCCGGCTGGTGCCGGCCCAGGGCCGCCGGATGACCGCCAAGGGGCGGCTCACCGGGATCGGGGAGCCGCCCGCGGTGTGATCCCGAAGATCTGTGCTGACAGCGGCGACTGCCGGTCGCCGCTCACGCGTCCGCGGCTTGCGCCTCCTGATGCCACACCAGCAGCCGGCGCCGCAGCACGGCCATCACCTTCACCAGCACGTAGCCCACCGCCGCGATCTCGACGATGCCGGCGAACACGCCGCGGGAATCGGCGAAGCGGGAGGCCTGCATCATGGCGCCGCCGAGCCCATAGCCGCCCATCGCCATTTCGACGACGACGGCGACGATGAGCGCGATCGGCAGAGCGACCTGCAATCCCGTGAGGATCTGCGGGGCCGCGGCCGGCAGAAGGACCTGCCACAGCAGCTCGCGCTTTCCGGCGCCCATGTTGCGCGCCGACCAGACGAGCTCCTTCTCGACGCCGCCGATGCCGACGATGACGGCCGTCACCACCGGGAACACCGCGTCGACCGCGATCATGGTGATCTTCGAGACGTCGTAGAGCCCGAGCCACAGGATCACCACCGGCAGGAACGCGATCTTCGGCATCGGGAAGCCGACCGAGATCAGCGGATCGAAGAACCAGCGCGCCAGCGCATTGCGCGCCATTGCGGCGCCGAGCGCGATGCCGGCGACCGCCGCGATGAGGAAGCCCGCCGAAGCGCGGTAGAGCGTGACACCGGCGTTGAAAAAAAGATCGCCGCCGACGGCGTCGTCATAGATGCGCGCCAGCACTTCGCTCAGCGGCGGCAGCATGAACGGCGTCACCGCGCCGCTGCGCGCGAAGATTTCCCAGGCGGCGCAGAGTGCCAGGATCGGAGTGGCGCGCAGCAGGCCCGGCGCAATCCTGCCGAGGGCGTGCGAGAGGCCGCTCATTGCCGCCACCGCAGCAGCCGGCGCACCGCCGCGAGGTAGGCGCGGTCGGCGAGAAAACCGAGCATAGCGACCGTCAGCACCACCGCGAACATCGCCTCGTAGGAGCCGTTGGCGCCCAGCGAGCCGATGAGATAACCGAGCCCCTGGCGCGCTACGATCAGCTCCGAGCTCACCAGCAGGATGAACGAGAGCGCCAGCGCCGTGCGCACGCCGTTGCACATTTCGGGCAGCGCACTCGGCACCACCACGTCCCAGATGGTGCGCAGGCGCCCCGCGCCCATGCTGCGGGCCGACCACATGAGCACCCGATCGGCGCCGCGCGCGCCGTTGTACGCGCCGAGCGTGACCGGCAGCATGCAGCCGAGAAAGATCAGCAGGATTTTCGAGCCGTCGCCGAACCCGAGCCACAGCGCCGTCACCGGGATCAGCGCCGACTTCGGCATCGGGTAGAACAGCTCGACCAGCGGCCCTGCCATGAGATCGACGCCGCGCCAGCTCGCCATGGCGATGCCGAGGGCCGCCCCGACAACGACGGCGAGCGCGAGCCCGACACCGGCGCGGTAGAGCGAATCCGCGGTGTTGCTGGCAAGTTCGCCGGAGCGGGCGAGCTCGATCCAGGCCGCGGCGACGTCGGTGAGCGGCGGCAGCGCCGCGGTGGACACGAGATGGAGCCGCGCCGCCGCCTCCCAGGCAACGGCGAGGATGAGGAGCGGCGCGTAGCGCAGCAGCAGCCCAGCGGCGTCGGAGAGGCGCGCCGGCGCACCTCCGATTTCGGCCGCGGCGTCGCTGCGGCTCGCGTCGGTCATGGCAAATCCGTCATGGCAAATCCGTCATGGCAAGTCCGTCGTGGCATGTCCGTCGTGGCGCTCATCATGGCACGCTCATCATGGCACGCTCATCATGGCACGCTCATCATGGCACGCTCATCATGGCGACCGCTTCTGTTGCGCCTTGACCGCCTCCTCCCGCACCAGGCCCCAGACCTCCTCGACCTTGTCGACGAATGTCCTGGTCCGGTGCACCTCGGGATCATCCTTGTCGAACGCGGTGTCGACGAGGGTCTTGATGCGGCCGGGCCGCGCCGACATCACCGCGACGCGGCTCGCGAGATAAACCGCCTCGTGCACGTCATGGGTCACGAAGATCACGGTCTTGCGGGTCTTTTCCCAGATGCTCAGCAGCTCCGTCTGCATCAGGCTCCGGGTCTGGGCATCGAGCGCGCCGAACGGCTCGTCCATGAGGAGCGTGCGCGGATCGAAGGCGAGCGTACGCGCGATGGCGGCGCGTTGCTTCATGCCGCCGGAGAGCTGGGACGGATAGCTGTCCTCGAAGCCGGACAGGCCGACGAGGTCGATGAAGGCCTGGGCCCGGCTCTCCCGCGCCTCGCGCGGCATTCCCTGGCGCTCGAGGCCGTAGAGGATGTTCTTGCGCACCGTCTTCCACGGAAACAACGCGAAGTGCTGGAACACGATGCCGCGATCGGGCCCGGGTCCGACGACCGGCACGCCGTCGACGCGGATGCTGCCGGTCTCGACCGGCAGGAAGCCGCCGATCAGGTAGAGCAGCGTGGACTTGCCGCAGCCCGACGGTCCGAGCAGCGCCAGGAACTCGCGCGGCTGCACCGCGAGCGAGACCTGCTCCAGCGCCAGCACCGCGCGCCCCACCGCCGGCCGATAGTGGTGGCTCACGCCCTCGACCACGATCGCCGCCGGCGCGGTCGCGTCGCCCATCAGGTCACCGGGGTAAGCAGAGGGCGGCCGGCGAAATGCGCCATGAGATTGTCGATCATCAGCTGGCCGACCGCGGTGCGCGTCTCGATCGTCGCGCTGCCCTGGTGCGGCTGCAGCACCACGTTGGGGAGCGTGAGGAAGTCCGGCTTGATCCGCGGCGAGTTCTCGTAGACGTCGAGCGCGGCAAAGCCGAGCCGGCCGTCGCGCAGGCGCGCGATCAGGGCGTCCTCGTCGACCACGCTGCCCCGCGCGATGTTGATGAGCGTGCCGTTGGGCCCGAGCGCATCGATCACCGAAGCCGAGATCAGCCCGCGCGTTGCCGGTCCGCCGCGGCATGCGACCATGAGGTAATCGCTGCGCCGCGCCAGCTCGACGATGTCGGGCACGTATTCATAAGGGACATCGGGCTTCGGGCGTGGGCCGTGCCAGATGACGTTCATGCGGAACGCCCTGGCGCGGTCGGCGATCGCCCGGCCGATGCCGCCGAGACCGACCACGCCGAGGGTCTTGCCGCCGACGCTGCGGCCGAGCGGCAGCGGCCCCGCGAGCCAGTCGCCGCGGCGCACGAAGCCGTCCGCGAATACGATCTGGCGCGCGGACGCGAGCATCATGCCGATGGCGAGGTCGGCGCATTCGTCGACGAGGATGCCCGGCGTGTTGGTCACGGGAATGTCGCGCTCGCGGGCGGCGGCCAGGTCGATCGCGTCGACCCCGACGCCGAAGCAGGAGATGATTTCGAGCTTCGGCAGCGATTCGATCAGCGCGCGATTGGCGCCGCGATTGGCCTCGGTGGCGATGCCGCGGACCCGCTCCCTGAGCTCGGCGCTCAAAATGCCGGCCGGCAGCGGATGCACGGTGTAGTGATGATCCTCGAAGCATTCAGCAAGCGTGGCGACGGTCGCGGCCGGGAAAGCGCCGAGGGACAGGACGACGGGCTTCATGCGGCGGCCCTCATCCTAGCCGCGCGCAGCGCGGCGTCTCGAAGGACGGCCCGCGCCCGTGACCATCCTTCGAGACGCGTCCTTCGGACGCTCCTCAGAATGAGGTCGGCAGGAAAGTATCCAGGCATTCTGAGCGCTGTCGTGGGAGAGGCCATCGTCACAGCTCGAAAACCTTCTTTTCGGTCTTGTGCAGGCATTCGCTCGGACCTGCGGCTTCGACGAGATAATTGTCGCAGACCACCGCGAAGATCGAGTCGGTTTCATAGCCGGGGTGGACCGCCAGGTTCATGCCTTCGGCGAGCGCCATCGTCTCGTCGGCGCGCACCAGTGGCCGCTCGACGAGGTCGTAGCCCTGCCCGTGACAGTACAGCCGCAGTTCCGCGGGAAAGCCGTGGGCGCGCATGTAGTCGTCGTGCGCCGCCGCAATGTCGCGGCATGCGGCGCCCGGTTTGATGAGGGAGAGCGTGTAGTCCTGCGCCGCCTTCATCGCGTCAAAGCCGTCGCGCAGCTCCTGCGAGGCGTTGCCGAACACCATGGTGCGGGCAAGCTCGGTGTAGAACCCGCCGGGTCCGTTGTTCTCGATCAGTATCGTGAAGTGATCGCCCGGCTCGAGCGTGCGACCCTGCTGGTAGCGGTCGGCGAATCCGGAGCGCTGGCCGAGCGGCGCCGAGGTGCCGAGAAACAATCCCTGCTCGCTGCCGAGCAGGCGCCCCTCGTACTGCGCCAGCGCCGTGATGTCGGTGTCGCGCATGCCCGGCTTCACCTTGTGGAGCAGGCGGGCAAAGATCTCGTCCTGCATCGCCGCGGCGGCGCGGATCGCCGCGATCTCCTCCGGGCTCTTGATCGCCTTCAGCCGGTCGAGTTCTTCGGTGAGGTCGACGAGGGTGGCATGAGACAGCTCGCGCTCGATGCGGGTGACGAATTTGTGCGGCATCGCCCCGCCGCCGGCGATGCCGACCGTGCGGCAGCCGCGCCGCGTCAGCTCCGCGGCCACCAACTCGGCCTGGTATTCGTCGGTGTAGGCCACGGAGGTGAAGGCGGGCGTGGTGACGATCTCGCCGACCCCGCGATGGACCTCGTCATTGCCGCCGAGCCGGCGCCGTCCGCCGCGCGGCCCCATGTCGATGACCGTCATGAAGTCGTCGGCATGGAAGATCACCGACTTCGGGTAGCCGTTGGTGGCGGGATGGTCGGTGAGCCATTTGGCGTAGCCGCCGAGCCAGTCGTTGTTGCTCTGCACCACCAGCGCGGAGACGGCGCGCTGCGCCATCGCCTCGCGCAGCGCCGCCCAGCGCCGTTGCAATTCGGCATCGGAGATGGGGTTGAGCAACCGCTCGTTCATGCTGATAGCTCCCGTCCTCGGCGAGGCTCAGACGCGGTGATAGCCGCGGTACCAGTCGATGAAGCGCTTGATCCCGACGGCGACCGGCGTGTCGGGAGCGAATCCCACCGCCTGCTGCAGGGCTTCAACGTCGGCGAAGGTCGCTTGCACGTCGCCCGGCTGCATCGGCAGCATCTCCTTGAGCGCCGGCTTGCCGAGCGCCTCTTCGAGCAGGCGCACGACGTCCATCAGCTCGACCGGCGTGTGATTGCCGATGTTGTAGATCCGCCACGGCGCACGGCTGGACGCGGGATCGGGGTCGTCGCCGGACCACGCGTCGTTTCCGGGCGGCGGGACATCGATCAGCTTGACCACCGCGGTGGCGACGTCGTCGACATAGGTGAAGTCGCGCCGCATGTCGCCGCCGTTGAACAGCTTGATCGGCCGGCCCGCGAGGATGGCCTCGGCGAACAGCCACATCGCCATGTCCGGGCGGCCCCAGGGTCCATAGACGGTGAAGAAGCGCAAGCCCGGTGGTCGGCACCGCGAACAGGTGGGCATAGGCATGGGCCATCAGCTCGTTCGCCTTCTTCGAGGCGCCGTAGAGGCTCAGCGGATGGTCGACGTTCTGCGACACGCGAAACGGCATCGCGGTATTGGCGCCGTAGACCGACGAGGACGACGCGTAGAGCAGGTGCCGCGTTCCCGCGTGGCGGCAGCCTTCGAGCACGTTGAGAAAGCCGGTGATGTTGGAGTCGATGTAATCGTGCGGTGCGGTCAGCGAGTGGCGCACGCCGGCCTGGGCGGCGAGATGCACCACATGGGAGAACTTTTCCTCGGCGAACAGGCGCCGCCATGCCGTCGCGGTCCTTGAGGTCGAGCTTGCGGAAGCGGAACGCGTCGAAACGGGCGAGTTCCGCGAGCCGGGCGTGCTTGAGCGCCGGATCGTAATAGGCATTGAGGTTGTCGATGCCGATCACCGGCGCGGCCGGTCTCGGCGAGCAGCCGGGAGACGTGAAAGCCGATGAATCCGGCCGCGCCGGTGACCAGGATCGGCTGCGCCGCCATCGTACTTTACTCTCCACGGGCGCCGTGCCGCCCTGTTTGCACAACCGGCGTTCCGCCTGCCGGTCGCTGCCGCCTTCTTTTCCGTGCGGGAACAGGGCTAAGCGGTTCCAGCGGGGAACGTCAAGCCTGTTGCGCCCGCCGCCATCGATGCTATGCCGAAAGCCGGAGCCGGCAGGCGGCGCGAACCAGAGAGGGACATGAATCAGGTCAGACGGTCACCGCGGATGGACGTTCTCACACGGCCCGTGCCGCGCCTGCTATATGTCGTGACCGAGGACTGGTATTTCCTCTCGCACAGGCTGCCGATGGCGCGCGCAGCGCGCGCTGCCGGATTCGAGGTGCATGTCGCCACCAATGTCGGCGACGAGGCGGAGGCGATCCGCAGGGAAGGCTTCACGCTGCATCCCGTGCGCTTCGTCCGCGGGCGGCTGTCGCCGTTCGGCAGCCTTCGCACCATCATGGCTCTGCGGCGGGTGAGCCGCACCGTGACCCCGGCGCTGGTCCACCACGTCGCGGTGCAGGCGAGCGTGCTCGGCGTCGTCGCCGCGGTCGGGCGCGACAGCGCCAACATCTACGCCATCACCGGCCTCGGCCATGCGTTCATCGCGGGAAGCGGGACCGCGCGATTCCTGCGCGGGGTCATCCCGCTGCTGCTGCGGTTCGGTTTGAACCGCCGCCGCGCCGTCGGCCTGGTGCAGAATCCCGATGACCGCGACCTGCTCACCGACATCGGCGTCAAGCCGGACCACATCGCCATCATTCCCGGCTCCGGGATCGACGCCGACCGGTTCCGGCCGATTCCCGAGCCGGACGGCCCGGTGACCTTCGCCTTCGTCGGCCGGATGCTGGACGACAAGGGCGTCCGCAACCTCATTGCCGCCTTCCGGATGGTGCGCGAGGACAACACGGATTGCCGCTTGCTGCTGGCCGGTTCGCCCGACCCCGCCAATCCTGCCAGCATTCCGCAGCGCGAGATCGCGGCCTGGGGCCGGGAGCCCGGCGTCACCTGGCTCGGCGAGGTAGCCGACATCGGCGGGCTGTGGCAGCGCGCGCATGTGGCGGTGTTGCCGTCACGCCGCGAGGGCCTGCCGAAGAGTCTCCTGGAGGCTGCCGCCTGCGGGCGGCCGCTGATTGCGACCGACGTCCCGGGCTGCCGGGAGATCGCGATCCACGAAAAGACCGGCCTGCTGGTCCCGGTCGACGATCCCACGGCGCTCGCCGCCGCCATGGAGCGGCTCGCCCGCTCGTCCCAGCAACGCATCCGTCTCGGTGTCGCGGCGCGGCGGCTGGTCGACGAGCGCTTCAGCGCCGACCTCATCGGCAAGGCGACGGTCGAGCTCTATCAGCGCCTGCTGCAATCCTGACGGGCCGTACGCCATGGCGCTGCAGGATCTCGCGGTAGTCCTGGTGGGCGGCCTCGTCAGCGCCGGCCTCATCCTCGTCATGCGGCCGCTGTTCCTGCGCTATGCGCTGGCGCGTCCCAATGCGCGCTCCTCCCACAAGGCGCCGACGCCGCAGGGCGGCGGCGTCGCCGTGATCCTCGGCGGCTTCGTGGCGTTCGGCCTCGTCGCGGTCTCGGGCCATGCCGCGGAATGGCACGCTTCCGCACTGGCGCCGCTGGCGGCGGCCGTCGTGCTGCTGATGATCGTCGGGGTCGCCGACGACATCCTCGCGCTGCCGGCGTCGCCGCGGCTCGTGCTGCAGGCGGTCGCGGCGATCACCGTCGTGGCGACGTTGCCCGCGGAGCTGCGCGCGCTGCCGATCGCGCCGCTCGCGGTCGAGCGCGCCGTCGAAGTCCTGGGCCTGCTGTGGATGGTCAACCTCGTGAATTTCATGGACGGCATCGACTGGATCACGGTCGCGGAGACCGTGCCGGTCACCGCCGGCGTGTTCATCCTGTTCGCTGCTCGGCGCCGTCCCGCAGACGCCGGCGCTGATCGCGCTGGCGCTGCTCGGCGCGATGCTCGGCTTTGCGCCTTTCAACCGTCCGGTGGCGAAGCTCTTCCTCGGCGACGGCGGCAGCCTGCCGATCGGTCTCGTGCTCGGATGGCTGCTGCTGCAGGTCGCCGGTAACGGTCATCTCGCCGCCGCGCTGCTGCTGCCGCTCTATTACGTCGCCGATGCCACCATCACGCTGCTGCGCCGGTGGCGGCGGGGCGAGAAGATCATGCAGGCGCACCGCAGCCATTTCTACCAGGTAGCGACCACCCGCGGCTTTTCGGTGATGGACGTGGTCAAGCGCGTGTTCGGGGCGAACGTGGTGCTGGCCTGGCTCGCCGTCGTCACCGTGAGTTTCGAATTCGGTGGTGTTCGACGCGGTCGCGCTGCTGCTGGGCGCGCTCGAGGTCGCGCTGCTGCTGCGGACCCTGGCGCGAGGCCGGCCTTGAGAGTGCTGGTGACCGGCGCCTCGGGCTTCGTCGGCCCCCCGGTCGTGGCCGCACTCGTCGCCGCCGGCGAGGCGACCACCGCGGCGCTGCGCGGCGGCGATCAGGGACGCGACATCCCACCGTTTCCGCCGGACGTCGCCGTGGTCCGGCACGGCGATCTCGACGGACCGATCGATTGGGCGCCGCTGCTCGCGGGCGTCGACGCGGTCGTTCACCTCGCCGGCATCGCCCATGCGGGGCGCGGCATCGCCGAGGACCGCTACGGCCGCGTCAATCATCGCGCCACTGCTGCGCTCGCCGTCGCGGCGCGCACCGCCGGAGTCGACCGGCTCGTGTTCGTCTCCTCGATCCGCGCCCAGACCGGCCCGGCTGCGGCTCATGTGGTGAGCGAGCGGGACGTGCCGCGCCCGACCGATGCCTACGGCCGCTCGAAGCTCGCCGCCGAGCGCGCCATCGCGGAGAGCGGCGTGCCGTTCACCATCCTGCGCCCGGTGCTCGTCTACGGCCCGGGCGTGAAGGGCAATCTGCGCGCGCTGGCGCGGCTCGCGGCAGTTCCGGTGCCGCTGCCGTTCGGCGCGCTGACCGGCCGCCGCTCGATGGTGAGCCTCGCGAATCTCGCCTGCGCCATCACCTTCGTGCTGCGCCACGACGCCTGCGCCGGCGAAACCTATCTGGTAGCCGACCCGGCGCCGCTGACTTTCGTCGAGATCGTCGCGGCGTTGCGACACGGCCACGGCAAACCGCCGGGTCTCTTCTCGGTGCCCCCCGCGATGCTCCGACTCGCGCTTACCGCACTGGGCCGCGGCGCGAACTGGGATCAGATCAACGGCGATCTGATCGCCGATCCGGGAAAGCTCATCGCGGCCGGCTGGCGGCCGGACCGCGACGCGGCGAAGGCGCTGGCCGAAATCTTGCGCCCGCACCGCGATGTCTGACTGTCCCAATGCGGTTCGAGCAGCGGTTAGCTCCACGGATTGAACGCCGGCACCCGCGCCACAGCGAAATCCCGCGTGTTCCGCGACGCGATCGTCAAGCAGGGCCGTCGCGCCGATGATGAGATTGGGCTGCGGGTCGGGCTCCTCACTCACGGAGGCGTCAGCGCCGCTTCGGGCCTGACCACCGACACCTGGGAAATGTACCAGCTCATGAGCCATTGAAGCGCCCAGGGGATCGGGATGATCAGGATGCACAGCAGCACGAAGACAACCGATCGCCAGAGGATTTCGAGCCCGGTTGCGGTGAACTCGAAGCCCGCGGTTCCGCGCACGTTGCGGCAAAGCCATTGAATCATCAACTTGATGACCCAGGCCCAGCCGATGATGGTGATGAAGGAGAGCATCAGCAGGACGTTCCACCCGATGAAGGGCAAAAGGCCGCCGACGCACGAGAGCTTCAGCCGTCCATCCGCGGTGCTCAACTTATCGCAGAACCACCGGAGGATCAGGAGCGGCAGAGTCCACGCCAGCAAGGCGGTGATGAACGTGCCGTATTTGAGATCCGCGATCCACGGCGTGATCGCCCAGGCGACGAACACCCACCAGATATCCCCCGGTTGACCCGCGAACGTCAGACGTTCTCCATTGGGCAACGAAATCCGCTCGCCCAGCCACTTGTAGAACATCGTACCGACCCAAGGCGCCGGGATGACCAGCATGTCGCCGATCGCAACCAGCAGGGAGCGACCGAACAGCCCCCAGACCGGGATATCCGGGCGCAACGGACCGGTCGGCACCACGCCCATTGGATCGCCGGTCGGCGGTGCGCTCGATGCGCCGGTCGGCGGCACGCTCGTCGCCCCGCGTCCGGCGCCCGGGGGTCCCGGCGGACCGAACAGCGCGGAGATACCGGGGACCTCGCCGGCCATCCGCCATTCGCTCATGCCGGAGGTCCAGATCACGGTCTCGCGGGTGATGACCCCCTGCCCGATGAGCCGGACGAACTCGTCCTCCCCCACCGGGCCGGACTGCTTGTGGTCGCGATCGAGGAACCAGTAATTCGAAGCCATGTCGCCCCTCTCGATTTTCCGCCCGGCATCGCGGGCAGAACTGCATTCGCCTCGTGCGCCTACACCGCCTCCTTGCGGAATCCCGGGACGGCGTCGCGCAACACGCGGTAAATCGCCTCGCGGTCGTCGCGGCCGAGGCCCTGCTCCAACGCGGCGAGCCAGGCGCGCAAGGTGTCGAGCGCGGGGTTGACCGGGCGGGCGGCGACGATGCCGGCGACGCCGATGTCGGCGGTCGGCTCGTCGGCGGCGAACAGCACCTCGTGCAGCCGCTCGCCCGGCCGGATCCCGGAAAACACGATCTCGACGTCGCGGCCGGGCTCGAGCCCGGAAAGCCGGATCATCCGCTCGGCGAGGTCGACGATCCTCACCGGCTGCCCCATGTTGAGCACGTAGACCGACACGTCGGATGCCGGTTGCGATCCCGGTTGCAACGCCCGTTGCGAAGCCGCCTCCGTGGCCCGCGCCACCGCCGGCCGCGCCTCTTCTCCCGCGCTCTGCCCTGCCCCCTGCCCGGGCCCGCTTTGCGGCCCGAGCGCGTGGGAGGCCGCCGTGACCACGAGGTCGCAGGCCTCGCGGATGGTCATGAAGTAGCGCACCATGTCGGGATGGGTCACCGTCACCGGCCCGCGCTTCTCGATCTGCGCCTTGAACTTCGGCACCACCGAGCCGTTCGAGGCCAGCACGTTGCCGAACCGCACCGCGATCAGCCGCATCGGCGGCCGCGACGGCGCGGCGCGCGCCCGCAGGTCGCCGTCGAGCGCCTGGCAGTACATCTCGGCCAGCCGCTTGGTCGCGCCCAGCATCGAGGTCGGCTCGATCGCCTTGTCGGTCGAGATCATCACCATCGCCGCCGCGCCCGACGCCACCGCCGCATCGGCGACGTTGATCGAGCCGAACACGTTGGTCTTGATGCCCTCGTCCCAGTCGCGCTCCAGCAGCGGCACGTGCTTGAGCGCCGCGGCGTGGAACACGATGTCCGGCTTGAACGCCTTGACGAGCCGCAGCACCCGCTCGCGGTCGCGGATGTCGGCGATGCGCCCCTCGATCGTCCCGACCTGGGCCGCCCCGGTGTCCTTGCCCGCCAGCGCTTCCAGCACCGCATGCAGCGCCGGCTCGGAGTTCTCCAGCACCAGCAGCCGGCCGACCCCGAAGGTCACCAGCCGGTCGCAGATCTCCGACCCGATCGAGCCGCCGCCGCCGGTCACCACCGCCGCCTTGCCGCGCACGAACGCCTCCAGCCGCGTGTAGTCGATCTTCGCGCTCGGCCGCAGCAGCAGGTCCTCGACGTTCACCGGCGCCAGCCGCAGCGCCTCGCCGCCTTCGAGCGACGGCATCCGGCTCGGCGTCAGCCCGAGCCGCCGCGCCCGCGTCAGCATCACCTCGGGCTTCATCTCCGGCGCCAGCGCGCTCGGCGTCATCACCAGCCGCGTCACCACGGTGCCGCGGTCGGCGAGGTCCGCCACCACCCGCTCGAGGTCGTCGAACTCGCCCAGCACCGCGATGCCGCGGATCGCCTGGCCGCGGTCGGCCCGCGACTGCGACAGGATCCCGACCACGTCGAGCTTCTTCACCGCCCCGCTCTCGATGCCGCGCAGCAGCACCTCGGCGTCCGCCGCCGGCCCCAGCACCACCGCCGGCGCGAGGCCGCCGCGTCGCGCATGCTGCAGGGTGCGGGTGTAGCGGAAATAGCGATACGCCACCCGCGACCCGGCGAGGAAGAACACCTGCAGGAACCAGTACAGCGCGATCGTGATCTTGCCGAAGAAGAACGTGCCGTAGATGTTCGGCGCCAGCAGCACGTAGTCGAGCACCAGCAGCGTCACCGCCAGCACCGTCGACACCTTGATGATGTTCATCAGGTCCGGCAGCGAGGTGAACCGCCACTTGTTCTTGTAGAGCCCGAACAGCGAGAACACCCCGGCCGCATAGATCACGAAGCCGGGCAGCAGCAGCAGAAGCAGATGCCAGCGCGGCACCAGCCCCGCCCCCTCGAAGCGGATGTAGAACGCCGCCAGCACCGCCGCCACCGCCGACAGCAGGTCGTGGCAGAGGATCAGCACCATCCGCGGGGTCATCGTCGAAAATCGAACCATCGTTCTCCGCGCCGTCCAAACCTCATCTCTTAACGGCCTTCATGCCGCCGCGCCACCGCGCGACGGCGAACCCGCCTCCGTCCGCCGCGTCCGGCCCTGCTGCATCGTCCGACGATGCGAGCGCCGCGGCGACCGCCTGCAGCACCTGCTCCGGCGCGAGCTCGTCGAGGCAGCGGCTGAAGCTGGTGAGATGCCGTTCGCAGCCTTCGTTCTGGCACGGCAGGCAGGGCTGCGGATTCTGTACCAGCCAGACATTGCCGCGGCGCTGAATGGTCCCCGCCGGCTCCCACATCACGTCGAGGCCGGTCGCGGGCACCGGGCCCCACAGCCGCGGATCGGTCGGGCCGAACAGGGCGACGGTCGGGCAACCGCTCGCCGCGGCGAGATGGGTCATCGAGGTGTCCGGCCCGACGAAAACGCGCGCCTGCGCCAGAAGCGCGGTGAGCTCCGGCCATGTCAGCGCGCCGTCGGCGCGGGTAACGGCGCCGCCGTCCGCCCACACGTCGTCGAGAAAAGCGCGTTCCGCGGGCGAAGGGCCTCCCGTGGCGACGACCGCGAGGCCACGCCCAGCCAGGGCGGCGGCGACGGCGCGCCAGCCCTCGCGGGTCCACCGTTTGTAAGTGAAGTTGGGTGCCGCATGGATCACCGCATAGGGGCCCGGCGCAAACCGCCGCGGCGGCGCGCCTTGCGGTGATTTGCCTGGCGGTGATTTGCCTGGCTGTGATGCGCCTGGCTGTGAAGCGCCTTGCGGTGGCACGAGGTGCGCCACCCGTTCGACGCCGACGGCATCGACGAGGCGCAGCATCTCTTCGAGGCGGTGCAGCCCCGGCTCGTTCGTCACGGCGCGCGAAAGCGCACGCCGGCGTAGCGCACCGCGCCGGCCGGGATCGATCGGGCCGACATGGCGGCGGCCGGCGAGGAGCGCGAAAAAGGTCGGGCGGTCGCCGCTTTGGGTCGAGACCGCGAGGTCGTAGCGCTTGAACAGGCGGAGCGCGAGGGCGAGGCTCGACCACGCCCCGCGCTCGACCGGCGTGGTGACGACGCGATCGAGATCGGGATTGCCGGCAAGAATTCCGGCGGTGTCGGCAAACACCAGCGCATCGATCCGCGCCTGCGGGAACGCCCGGCGAAGGCTCGCGATCAAGGGCGTCGCGAACAACACGTCGCCGAGCCTCCGCAGCGCTACCACCAGGATGCGGGGCCGCACCGGCAAGGCGAGCGGCCGGTCCACGGGGGGGATCACCGGCATGTCCGACGCGATCACGGGCGCGACGGCGCCGCGGCCTCGGCAGCCACGTTCGTCGCGGTCTCGGTGCCGCGCCGCAGCACCATGCCGCCGAACACGCCGACCCCGAACACGTAGAGCCACCCTTGGGTGAAATCGAGCAGGTGGGAATTGAACTGGCAGCTGACGATGTTCTGGGTCACCACCATGAGGCCGATCCAGGCCGGCAGCCCGCCGCCGGTGAACATCAGCCAATGTGCGGCCCACATCGCGAGCAGCAGCACGACGCCGATCGTGCCGAGCTGAATGGCGACGGTGAAGATCTGGTTGTGCGGATTGCGTGCGGTGGCGCCGGTCGGGCCGTCGGCATGGAGCCGGAACTGGTCCGCGATGGTGCCGGTGCCGTGGCCGAAAGCGGGCGCCTCGCCGACGATGCGCAGGGAGTATTTCCAGAACTCCAGGCGCGCCCCCGACGAGGTGTCGACGCCGGTCGCCTCATGCTCGGCGATCTCCTGCGAGACGACGGCGACGCGGTACCGCAGGTGGTTCGAGGTCGTCCACACCAGGACGGCTGCGGCCACCCCGACCACGGCATAGGCCGCGATCGTCGCGATCGAGCGGCGATGCAGACCGAGATGGAAAGCCAGCACGACATAGAGAACGGGAATGACGACCAGCGCGGTACGGCTCGTCACCACGTAGATCATGTTGGCGATGAACAGCACACCGAGCGCCACGCATCCGATCGCGACGGCACGCCGGCCCGCGGTCCAGCGATCCACGGCGATGCGGAACAGCGCGAATGCGCACAGCGTGAAGATCCCGCTCTGGGCGATGTCGTCTTTCACCGGCACGCCGTAGCCGCGCCCGAGCGTGAGCGCGTTGGGGAGGTTGATCATCACATAGGAGCAGGCGAGCAGCACGATGGCGGACGCGAGGAACGCCGCGCCGACCCACAGGCCCTGGTCGGAGCGGCGAAACTGGACGAACAGCAGCGGGATCATGGTCAAGCGGAGAAACAACTCCAGGCCGTGGAAACGATCGCCGACCGGGACACCGGCCCAGATCATCCCCGCCGCGGCGAAGAGCGCGAGGAGCAGCGGCAGTCCTCCCGGCGCGGAGAGGATGGCGCGACGCAGCGCTTCGCCGTCCAGCGTCGGGACCGTCGCGACCAGCCACAGCACGGACAGGATCCCGGTCGCCGAGGTCGACCACGGCAACGACGCCGCCACCGCGACGGCGAGGCCATCGGCGATCCGCGGCAGCGCATCGCGGCGGAAGTCGGCGACGCGGCTGACGGCGAGGGTCATCGTCCGGCCCCCCCGACAAGCATGTCCGCCGGCGTCGCCTCGCCCTGGCAGGAGAGCCCGCGCCGCGCGCGCACGACGTCGCCGGCGACGACGTCGGCGAGCTGGCGCTCATTGGCGTCGAGCCCGGAGCGGTCGGCCTCGCGGTGCCACAGATGGAGGACGCCGGTCGCGAACCGTCCGTCCTTGCGGTGAATGCCGGCACGGATCAGGCGGATGAAGATGTCGCTGTCCTCGCGGCCCCAGCCGGTGAAAGCGGCGTCGAACCCATCGACCGTCTCGAGGTCGCTCCGCCAGAACGCCATGTTGCTGCCGTTGGCGCCCCGCCAGCGCCGCGGGTCGCGCTTGCGCAGGCTCCCGAGCGGCAGCGCGAAGAGCGGCGCCAGACGATTGAGATCGCCGCGCACGCGCAGCCCCAGATAGACCAATGGTCCGAGGCGTCCCGGCGCAAGGCTTTTCCCGTTCGCGGCGCCGAGCACGCGATCGGTCAGATCGCGCGACATCAGGATTCGATTGCCGGTGACGAACCAGCCGGGCTCGGCGAGGCGGCGGTGCGCGGCGACGAAGCCCGGCCGTGCGATGCAGTCGCCGTCGAGAAAGACGATGTAGCGGCCGGCGCTGGCGCGGATGCCGAGGTTGCGGATCTCGGCGAGACGGAAGCCGCGGTCGTCGTGCCAGGCGTGCTTGACGGGGACCCGCGCCGACGCTGCCCAGCCGTTGATGACCTGCCGGGTCGCCGGGCCCGAGCCGTCATCGGCGACCACGATCTCGAAACGAGGGTCGGTTTGGCGCGACAGCGAGCGCAGGACGGCGTCGAGCGCGTCCGGCCGGTCGTAGGTCGAGACAATCACCGAGATCAGGTCATCCAAGCTGGCGCCTCGCGAGCCATGCCTTCATGTAACGGTAGTAGGTTCCTTCCGCATTGGCCACAGCGAGCAGAAAACCCTCGGGCCCATCGAGGAACCCACGCCGCAGCACATAGGCGCGCAGGAACGACCAGGCGCCGTGGGTGATGCCGCTCATGAAGGTGACGCGGCGGTTCGATGCCGCCAGCATCTTCGCCCCCGCCGTCGAATAGCCGTCGGCGCGCCCCACCGCATCCTCGAGCCGCCGCACCGGATGATGGTCGAGCGGCGTCGCGAGACGGCCGACGCGGCCCCGGCACACCACCCGCTCGTGGACGAGATCGTCGGTGAAACGCGCGCAGTCGCGGCGAAACAGGCGCAGCACGTAGTCCGGGAACCAGCCGGAATGCCGCATCTGCCGGCCGAGAAAGGTCGAGAGCCGCGGCATCTCGTAGCCGTCGGCGGCTCCCGCCGCGACCGCCGCGAGGATCTCGTCGGCGAGCGCCGGGGACACCCGCTCGTCGGCGTCGATGGAGAGCACCCAGTCGCCGCGCGCGAGCGCCAGCGCCGCATTCTTCTGCACGCCGAAGCCCGCCCATTCGCGGGTCGTGACCGTGGCGCCGCATCCCGTGGCGATGGACACGGTGGCGTCGCTGCTGCCACTGTCCACGACGATCCGCTCGTCGCAGAACGCCACGGACTGAAGGCACGCGGCGATATTGTCGGCCTCGTTCCTGGTGATGATGATCGCGCTCAGCCGCGGCAAGATATCGTCCCACGCCCGCGCCCGGCGTGGGCGCGAGGGCTACAAAACACACGGCCGCGGGCGAGGCAATCCGTCACGCCGAGGGTCGTGGCGCGGCGCCGGCCGCCCCCAGGGGCTTCCAAAATCCGGCCGTCCAGCCGGCCACCAGCCAGTAGACGAAACCGGCCGCGATACCGGCCGCCACCAGAATGGTGGGATTGCTGAAAAAATGATGCTGGTCCTGGAGGTCGCGGGTCAGGGTCCAGCCGAGGAGCGCGCACACCGCGCCGTTCCCAGCGTGAAACATCCAGGAGCGGATCGCGAACGCCTCGGCGACAACGACCCCGGCGAATGCAGGCACGAAGGTATAGTAGAACCAGGCGCCCATCAGCGACACGACCAGCGGGCCGGCGGCCACCACGGCGAACAGGAAGTCCTCCTGCCCCTGCGGGTCGGCGGCGAGGACGGTCTGGAACGCGTTCCACTGGGCGACGACGATCAGCGCCCCGGCGGCCACGACCGCGAGCACGGCGCCCAGCGGCACCAGGATCAACCGCAGCAGCAGCCGTCCGATCACTCCGTCATCGCCATCGCACGCAGCGTCATCCGCTCCCGGGCCGAGAGCTTCTCGGTCGCGCTCTTGAGCTGTCCGCAGGCGGCGAGAATGTCGCGTCCGCGCGGCGTGCGCACGGGCGAGGAATAGCCGGCGTCGAAGACGACCTCCGAGAACCGCTCGATGTCGTCCCACTCGGAACACGCGTAGGCCGAGCCCGGCCACGGATTGAACGGAATGAGGTTGATCTTGGCCGGAATGCCGCTCAGCAGACGGACCAGCGCCCGCGCATCGGCAAGCAAATCGTTGATGCCCTTGAGCATCACGTATTCGAAGGTGATGCGCTTGGCATTGGTGAGACCGGGATAGTTGCGGCACGCTTCCAGCAGTTCGGCGATCGGATATTTGCGGTTGAGCGGAACGAGGACGTCGCGCAGCTCGTCGCGCACCGCATGCAGCGACACTGCGAGCATGACCCCGATCTCGTCGCCGGTGCGGGCGATGTTGGGCACGACTCCGGAGGTCGAGAGGGTGATCTTGCGCTTGGAAATGGCGATCCCCTCGTTGTCGGCCACCACCAGCAGGGCGTCGCGCACCGCTTCGAAGTTGTAGAGCGGCTCGCCCATGCCCATCATCACGATGTTGGTGACGAAGCGGCCGCCGTCGGTGGGTACGATGGCGCCGGGGGGCGCTGACAGGCCGGGCCAGTCGCCGAGCCGGTCGCGGGCGACCAGGATCTGGCCGACGATCTCGCCGGCGGTCAGGTTGCGGACCAGCCGCTGGGTTCCGGTGTGGCAGAAGGTGCAGGTCAGCGTGCAGCCGACCTGGCTCGACACGCACAGCGTGCCGCGTCCAGTCTCGGGAATGTAGACGCATTCGATCTCGTGCGGCCGGTCGCCGACTTCCCCCGGCAGCCGCAGCAGCCATTTGCGAGTACCGTCGATCGAGACCTGTTCCGCGACGACCTCCGGCCGGTCGAGGGTGAAGGCACGCTCGAGCGCGGTCCGCAGCTCCTTGGAGACGCTGGTCATCACATCGAAGGACGTCGCGCCGCGCACGTAGAGCCAGTGCCAGAGCTGCTGGGCGCGCATCTTGCGCTGGCCCTGCGGCACGCCGAGCTCCCCGACCGCCGCCGCAAGCTCGGTGCGCGACATCCCGACCAGCGAAGGCCGGCTGGGGCGGACATACTGCTCGAGCGGCATCTTTTCGATGACGCCGGGCACGGCCGCGACCTCGGTACCCAGGGACATGGCGGTATCGACAAACGTGGCGGTATCGGAGGACATGGATGACTCGCTGGGTGGGCGCGCCGGCACACGCATCGGCCGAAACGACCCCGACGCGGCGTCCGCGCGGCCCTCCGGCTTACCGCATTCGATTAAGTGCGCCTGCTCGAATTCACAAGCTTATTTGCGCTTACTTGCACTCTTGTCCGATCCGGCCGAGCGCCTCGGGCAGCCCGCGCAGGGAATAGACGTCGGTGCTGCCGGTGCCTTTTGCCGAGGTGCCCTTCACTGTGAGGTCGGCGCCCTTGCGCATGGCATCGACCAGCCGGGTCTCCTCCGCGGCGTTCTTTACCCAGGCACCGTCGGACTGGGTGTACATGGCGTAATTGGCCCCGGCGATCTCGATGCTGGCGTCGGAATTCGGCTTGAATCCGTAACCGAAGATGATCGAGACCTCTTCGCGCACCTTTTCCGACGGGCGCGAGGAGATGAACATATAGGCCGGATCGCGCGGCCGGTTGGGCGGCGTCGTCTTCGAGCTGGCAGGCTTCGCCAGGGCGAAGCAGACCTTCTTGCCTCCCGGGGATGCCGTGTAGGCCCCCCAGTCCCCGAACTGGCCCAGCAGCGTCGGTTGCGGCGCCGTCGGGGCGGTTTGAGCGGGGGTGGCCGCCGCAGTGGGCGTGGCCGGCTTCTTGGCCGGCTGCGTGGGCGCCTGAGCCTGGGCCGGAGCCGTCAATGCGAAACAGGCCGCCGTCACCACGGCAGCCAGCGCCAAAGTCGTCGGGTGGCGGAACAGCATGGTCGCACTCATCGTGAGAGCTCACCTGCAGGTGGCAGCGGAACAATCCTAACTAAATGGGTTTGTTCATTAAAGTGGCAATGTAAAGGCAAGCCGCCGCAATCTGTTCAAAAACCCGCACTCGCACCCTGATCCCGCTTTGCGGCTCAGATCGACTGCGCGCTTTTGTCGCCCGACTGACGGGCCCGCTCCAGCGCCCGCCGCGCTGCCTCGCGATGCTCCGGCGTAATGTGGGCGGTCACCACTTTCACCGCCGCGGCCAACACCGCGGCGTCGTCGGTGAAGCCGAGCATCGGCAACATGTCCGGGATGAAATCGAACGGCAGCACGAAATAGGCGAGCGCGGCCAGCAGGACCGCCTGTACGCGCCGCGGGGTGTGACGATCGAAGGCGCAAAAATAGGCGGCGACGAGTTCCTCCGCGAACGGCAGCCGAGCCGCCGTGCGCGCGAGCTTCGGCCAGAAGCCGCGGCGCACCTGCGCCTCGTCCCGCGCCGCCTGCTCGGCGTCGAAACCGTCTTCGCGCATCCGCGCGCCGTCCATTGCGTAACAGCTGCTGATCATGGCCCTGCCTCTAACGGCGCAACACGTGGGATCGGCGGCCGGCAATTGCAAGCGGCGCGCCTCGCCCTTCCGGGGGCTGCCCGCCCAGCACCGGGCGGCCGTTCATTTGGCGGCAAAGCGATCCATGGCTTCGGCGAGCGCGACGTCGCGTGCGGTGACGCCGCCGGCATCGTGGGTCGTGAGCGTGACCTGGACGGTCTTGTAGACGTTCGACCATTCCGGGTGGTGGTCCATCTTCTCGGCGACCAGGGCGGCCCGGGTCATGAAACCGAACGCCGCATTGAAATCCGCGAACACGAAGGTCTTGGCGATGGCGTCGCGCCCGTTCACCGGGGCCCAGCCGGCGAGCTTCGCCAGGGCCGCCGTGAGTGCATCGCCACTGAGCTTGGAGTCCATCGCAGCGTCCTCTTCGCGCATCCTACTTGTTGCGCATCGTCCTTTTTGCGGATCGTCGTTTTCGCGGCTGATCTAAGTCATGCGGCGCGTGCCGCCGCAAGACATCGCCCGATCCAAAGACACCCTCCGCGATGGACCGCGCCGGCAGGACGAAAGGCCGCTCGCAGTCAGGTTCCACCGCCCTGGCCAACCCGGGCGCGTCGCCTTATCTGTGCTCTGCCAGCTCTTTGTGGCTTGCGAGAGGCATCTGCGGAGAACGGTCATGCTGTGGTCGGTGAACATCGGCTCGATTGCCGGCACGGCGGTCCGCATCCACATCACCTTCCTCATGTTCCTGGTGTGGATCTTCGCCGCCGGATGGGCGTCCGGCGGCGCGCAGGCGGCAATGGGCAGCCTGGTGTTCATGCTGCTGCTGTTCGCCTGCGTGCTGGCCCATGAATTCGGCCACATCTTCGCCGCGCGCGCGTTCGGCGTCGCGACACCCGATGTGACGCTGCTGCCGATCGGCGGGGTGGCGCGTCTCGAGCGCATCCCGGAGAAGCCGCGCGAGGAATTCCTCATCGCGATCGCCGGGCCGCTGGTCAACGTCGCCATCGCGGCGATCCTGATGATCGCCCTGCGCGCCCATCTCGACGCGCAGAATCTGGCCGACGTGGAGAACACCAGCGTCTCGCTGGTCGACCGCTTGGCCGAGGTCAACCTGTTCCTCGCACTGTTCAACCTGATCCCGGCATTCCCGATGGACGGCGGGCGGGTGCTGCGGGCGCTGCTCGCGACGCGCCTCGGCTATGTCCGCGCCACCGAAGTGGCCGCGACCATCGGGCAGTGGTGCGCCTTCGGGCTCGGTTTCGTCGGCCTTTTCTACAATCCGCTGCTCATCTTCATCGCGATTTTCGTCTATCTCGCCGCCGCGTCGGAGGCGCAACTGGTGGCGCTGCGGGCGATGTCACGCGACGTTCCCGTGAGCGTCGCGATGATGACGGAATTCGCCACGCTGACCCCGGACGAGCATATCGACGCCGCGGTGCAGACCCTCCTGCACACCAGCCAGGGCGAATTTCCGGTCGTGGACGCCGAGCACCGGCTGGTCGGCCTGCTCGGCCGCGACGAGATCATCCGCGCCCTCAAGCAGCTCGGACCTGCGGCACGGGTCGACGAGGCGATGGCCAGGGACATTCCGACGATCGAGAACCGGCGGCGTCTCGACGAGGCGTTCCGCCTGCTCCAGGAAAAAGCCGCCCCCGCCGTCGGCGTCGTCGATGCGTCCGGGCGGCTGGTGGGCCTCATCACTTCCGAGACCATCGGGCAGATGCTCCTGGTGAAGGACGCCCTGCCCAAGGGCGGACGGCTCGGGCCGTGGAGCCGGCCCGCCGGGGCGTGATTCGGTTCCGCTCTCGCCGTTCAGCGGTGGTCTTGGCCGGGCTCGTTCCGGCCCCCCCGACAAAATCGCACCGCCGTGCCAGATGATCGGGGTCACCGGGACAAGCCCGGTGATGACATCGTTATGTGGATTGTGACGGGCGAGCCTACTTCTCCAGCCGGTCCACGAACCAGCGCAGGATGCGCATCCACACCTCGTCCTTGCCGACCGCATCCTCGACGCCGTGCTCGATGTTGGGATTGTCGTTGACCTCCATCACCACGATCCCGTCCGGGGTCTGCTTGAGGTCGACGCCGTAGAGGCCATCGCCGATCGCGCGCGCCGCCCGCACCGCGAGGTCGATCACCTCGCGCGGGGCCTGGTCGAGGTCGAAGGTGCGGTGTCCGCCCTCGCGGGCGGAGCCGTCGGCATGGTGCTTGACGATCTGCCAGTGGCCGCGGGCCATGTGGTACTGGCACACGAACAGCGGCGCACCCGACAGCACGCCGACCCGCCAGTCGAACTCGGTCGGAAGAAACTTCTGCGCCAGCAGCAGGTCGGTTTCCTCGAACAGCTCGTCGCTGATGCGACGGAATTCGTCGAAGGTCGTCACCTTGTGGACGCCGCGCGAGAACGAGCCATCCGGAATCTTCACCACCAGCGGGAGGCCGAGCTCGTCCACCGCCCGCGGCAGGTCGGCGGAGTCGGCGAGGATCATGGTGGGCGGCATCGGCACCTGGTTGGCGCCCATCAGCTCCATCAGGAACACCTTGTTCATGCAGCGGATCATCGAGATCGGATCGTCGATCACCGGCATGCCTTCCTGGGAGGCGCGGCGGGCGAAGCGGTAGGTGTGATTATCGATCGAGGTGGTCTCGCGGATGAACAGCCCATCATATTCGGCGAGCTCGGCGAGCTGCCGCCGGGTGATCGGCTCGACGTCGAAGGAAAGCTTCTCGGCGATGCGGGCGAAGTGCTTGATGGTGGCGGCGGATGACGGCGGCAGCTTCTCGGTCGGATCGTAGAGCACCGCGAGGTCGTATTTCGCCACCGTGCGCGCCTTGGGGTCGCGCCATTCGCGGGCGGTGTGGCGATGCAGCGCCTCGCGCAGGAACGTCGCCTCGCCGTTGGCGAGCCGGGTCAGCGTGCGCATGCGGATGCGGTCGATCGTGTACCAGTCGGAGCCGGTGTCGACGCTGATCTCGAGCGCAGGGCAGCGGAACCAATCGAACAACAGGCGGCCGAACGCCTCGAAGCGCGGATCGCGGGTGATGCCGAAGCAGACCAGGAGCTTGAACTCGCCCTCGGGCTGGAAGTCGGCGCGGCGGGCGCAGCGATTGAGCATGTCTTCGAGCTCGGGCAGCGCGTGCTCGTAGAGTTTGGCCTCACGCAGCTCCAACATGGTCTCGACCGTCGGCACCACCCGGTGGCCGCGCGCCTCCGCCAGCAGCGAGGCGTAATAGCCCTTGGACTGGTAGGCGTAGGAGCGCGACAGGTTGATGAGCTTCGGGCGGCCCACTTCGAACAGACGGGGGCGCGCGAGATACTCGCTCGTGGTGATCACCTTGTGCGGGGTGTCCGCATTGGGGAAGTCCTTGGGCTGGTCGACGATGATGACCCAGCCGGTCATGACGGGACGCCTTTCGAGACGCCTTTCGAAGAGCATGCGCCCATGATCACCGCTTTTCCGGACGCCGCATGTTTCGCCCCATGTTTCCGGGGTGCCTGATGTTTCCCGGCCGCCCGATGTTTTCCGGCCGCCCAATGTTTCCCGGCCGCCCGAAGCTTCCCGGCCCACGTCTGCCGGGCGCTGGCCCGGCGGCGCTCATCGCGACCCGAGCCGCTTCTCGAAGCGGAGCGCATGCCCCTTGTCCTCGTAATATTCATGATAGCGGTCGAACTGCTCGTATCCGGCCTTGCGGTAGCACACGATGGCGACGCGATTCTTCTCATGGACCTCGAGCCGCACAAACCGGCATTTGCGAGACCGGGCCGCCTTTTCCACTGCCGTAATCAAGGCGCTGCCGATGCCGCGCCCGGTCAGGCCGGGATCGACCGCCAGGGAATAGAGGCGCGCGATCGCGCTGCCGGCACGAAACAGCACCACCGCGCTGCCGGCGAACCGGCCGCCGTCCTCGGCGACGAGGACGGCGGCGCTCGGCGAACCGAGCAAGCGCTTGAGGCTGCGGCGCGACATGCGGTCGGTCGAGAACACCGTGTTCTCGAGCGCCGACAGCCGGTCGAGATCCGCCGCCCGACTGCGTCGGACGGAAAGACCGGCGGAACTCTTTCCCGGCAGAGGCTGCTCGCATCGGCGGGACTATCCGCCCGGAGCCGGCAGCGGCGCAAGAGCGACGAAGCCCGGTGCGCTGTGAACGGATGCAGCGGCGGCGGACGCGGAAATGCCCATCGGGTGGACAGCCTCATGATAAACTCGACGTCCGGCAGGCCGCAGCCGCCGCCGATGAAACGACGCCCGACAACGCGGCACCGCGGCCCGAGTTGCGTGACGCCTTCGGGCTGCCGCATGATCGGACCAGGCGACCGGCTCCCTGGGGCGAACGCGCAAACCGCCGACACGGGGCGCGTGGACACCGGCGCCCGGTAAATATATAGCCACGCGATGCCCCATCATCACGCTCCGGATCATGCCCATCCGTCGCCCGCCATTCCCGCATCGTTGTTGCGGATGTCGGCGGTGCAGCGGCTCGCCGGCGCGCTCGGCCTGTCCGCCCTGCTGTGGATGGCGGTGTGGTGGGCGTTGAGATGAGCGCGCGATGACGGCGCAGCTCCGCTTTTGCGACCTGACGCTCGGCTACGACCGGCATCCGGCGATCCATCACCTCGACGGCGTGATCGATCGCGGCACCCTGACCGCGGTGATCGGTCCGAACGGCGCCGGCAAGTCCACCCTGTTCAAGGGCATCGTCGGCATCGTCGCGCCGCTCGCCGGCACCATCGACCGCTGTGGGCTCGCCACCCGGGACATCGCCTACCTGCCGCAGATCGCCGAGATCGACCGCTCGTTCCCGATTCATGTCTATGATCTCGTGGCCATGGGCCTGTGGCGCCGCACCGGCGCCTTCGGCGGCATCGGCCGGGCCGATCGCGGGCGCATCCACGCGGCGATCGCCGCGGTCGGGCTCACCGGATTCGAGCTGCGCGGCCTCGCGACCCTGTCCGGCGGCCAGATGCAGCGGGCGCTGTTCGCCCGCCTGCTGCTCCAGGACGCCCGGCTGATCGTCCTCGACGAGCCCTTCAACGGCGTCGACGAGAAGGCCGCCGGAGATCTGCTCGCCATCGTGGAACGCTGGCACGGCGAAGGCCGCACCGTGCTCGCGGCGCTGCACGATCTCGACCTCGTGCGCAGCCGTTTCCCGCGCACCCTGCTGCTCGCGCGTGAGGCGGTGGCATGGGGCGATACGCCGGCGGTGATCACCCCCGACCGCCTCGCCGCCGCGCGGCGCATGTGCGAGGCGTTCGACGACGAAGCCGCCGCCTGCCGCGTCGACGCCGCCTGATATAACCTGCCCCGGGAAACGCAACCGATGTACGATTTCCTGGTCGCCCCCTTCACCGAGTTCGAGTTCATGCGACGGGCGCTGGTGGGCATCCTCGCGCTCGCGTTCGGCGCGGCGCCGGTCGGCGTCTTGCTGATGCTGCGGCGGATGAGCCTGATGGGGGACGCCATGTCCCACGCCATCCTGCCCGGGGCCGCCGTCGGCTTCCTCCTTGCCGGCCTCAACCTGTTCGCGATGGCCGCGGGCGGCCTGGTGGCCGGTCTCGTGGTGGCGCTCGCCGCCGGCGCGGTCGCGCGGGCCACCGACCTCAAGGAAGACGCCTCGCTGGCGGCCTTCTTCCTCGTCTCGCTCGCGCTCGGGGTGCTGATTGTCTCGCTGCGCGGCACCAATGTCGACCTGCTGCACTTCCTGTTCGGCAACGTGCTCGCGCTCGACAATGCGACCCTGGTGATGTCCGCCGCGATCGCGACCCTGTCGCTCGCCACGCTCGCCGTGATCTGGCGTCCGCTGGTGCTCGACTGCGTCGATCCGGGCTTTCTGCGCTCGGTAAGCCATGCCGGCGGGCCTGCCCATATCGCCTTCCTGGCTTTGGTGGCGCTCAATCTCGTCGGCGGCTTCCAGGCGCTGGGGACCCTGCTCGCGGTCGGCCTGATGATGGTGCCCGCGGTGGCGAGCCGGTTCTGGGCCCGCGACATCACCGCGATGGTCGTGGTCGCCGTCGCGCTCGGCATGGTGTCCGGCTGGTGTGGCTTGCTGCTGTCGTTCCACGCCGGCGTGTCCGCCGGGCCGGCGATCATCCTCACCGCGGGGCTGTTCTACATCGCCTCGATCCTGTTCGGCCGCCATGGCGGCCTGTTGCGCCGCGCCTTTCCGCGCCGCCACCTCGAGGCCTAGGGATGGATCGTCTTGCGGCACCACGCGACCGGAGCGGCTGGCTCGTCGGCCTGCCCGCCCTCGTGCTGTGCATGGCGCTGCCGGTCTTGCTGGCGGCCTTGCTGTCGGCGGTGCCGGCACGAGCTCAGGACCAAGCGCAGGACCGTGCGCAGGACGGGGCACACGCCGGGCCGCTGCCGGTGAAGGTCGTCGCGACCTTCTCCATCCTCGGCGACTTCGTGAAAAATGTGGGCGGCGACCGCGTCGAGGTCGCGACCCTGGTCGGTCCCGGCGGCGATGTCCATGCCTATTCGCCCACGCCTGCCGACGCCGCGACGCTCGCCGCCGCCCGGCTGATCGTCGTCAACGGGCTCGGCCTCGAAGGATTCATCGATCGCCTGGTCGAGGCCTCGGGGAGCCGGGCGGTGGTCGCGGTCGCCTCGGCGGGGGTCGAGCCCCATCGCAGGGGCAACGGCGCCGCCGACCCCCATGCCTGGCTCGCGGTCGGCAACGCCGAAATCTACGTGCGCAACATCCGCGACGCGCTCATCAAGGTCGATGTCGCCGGCCGCGCCACCTATGAGACGAATGCCGCCGCTTATCTCGCGCGCCTGGCGGCCCTCGAGCGCGACATCGAGGCGGCGGTCGCCACCCTTGCGCCGGCGCGGCGCAAGGTCATCACCAGCCACGCCGCATTCGGCTATTTCGCCGCCGCCTATGGCCTCTCGTTCATTGCCCCGCTCGGGGTCTCCTCCGAGGCCGACGCCTCGGCCCGCGACATCGCGCGGATCGTCACCCAGATCCGGCGCGAGCAGGTGCCCGCGGTCTTCTTGGAAAATCTCAGCGATCCGCGGCTGCTCGCACGGATCAGCGCCGAGACCGGCGCGCGCATCGGCGGCACGCTCTATGCCGACCAGCTCAGCGGCCCCGGCGGGCCGGCGCCGACCTATATCGACATGATGCGCCACGACGTGGGCGAGATCGTCGCCGCGCTCAAGTGAAATCGCGGCGCCGCTGGACGCTCAGTTCGCAGGCTCGCCGGCGACGACATAGGCCCACAGCGCCTCGACGTCTTCGCGCGTCAGCACATCCTCCCAGGGCGGCATCCCGCCCTTGCCGTAGGTCACCGAATTGACGAACCGCGTGTGCGCGTCGTGAGGAAAGGTGCGCAGGTCGAACGCCCATTCGGGATCGCGCATGCGGGTGCCGTGGCAGGTGGCGCAGTTCGTGGCGAACAGCGCCTCGCCCTTCTTGATCTCATCCGGCGGGAACGGCTGCGCCGCGGCGCTCGCGCAGACGAGCGCGAGGCCGAGGCAGGTCATGACAACGAACTTCATGTGGGGCTGCAGTCCACTTCCAACAGTCACTCGGGCAACACGTCACTCGGGAACACGTCACTCGGGCATCAGCGCGAAGGTCCATACCGAGCCGCCGGCCGGCACCTTGTCGGCCACCTTCATCACCCGGTTGAGCACGCCGCCGACGCCGGAAAGCACGGTGACGTATTGCCGGCCCTGATGGGTGTAGGTGATGGGCGGCGCATTGATGGCGGAGCTCGTCTTGAACTTCCACAGCGTCTGCCCGTTCGCCTGGTCGAGCGCGGTGAAGTCGCCGTTCATCCGTCCGGTGAACAGCAGGCCGCCGCCGGTCGCCAGCATGCCGGCGGAAATGATCGTCCCGTTGATCGGCACCTTCCATTCGGTCTTTCCGGTCAGCGGATTGAAGGCGATCTGATAGCCCCAGGGCTCATCGGGCTTCGGCGCCGGGAAGCTCGTCTCCACCGCCGTCGAACCTTGCCCCAGCACGAAGTTGAGCTTGGTGTATTTCAAGATCCGGGGAATTTCCCAGGCATTGATATAGGCGAGGCCGGTGGCCGGACTGTAGGCCATGAGGCTCGCATTGGTGCCGCGGGAGGGCCACACCTCGACCGTCTCGCCCTTGATGGCGCGCGCGAGGACGTCGGTGAGAACCGGACGGCCGGTGGCGAGGTCGATATGGCTCGCCCAGTTGACCTTCACGAACGGGTTCGCCGCGATGAGCTTACCGTTGGTGCGGTCGATGACGTAGAAGAAGCCGTTCTTGTTGGCGGAAAACAGCACCTTGCGGGGCTGGCCGTCGATGGTGACGTTGGCGAGCACCGGCTCGGCGGTGCCGTCGAAGTCGTAGCTCTCGTTCGGAATGTACTGATAGTGCCAGACGAGCTCGCCGGTCTTGGGCCGCACGGCGATCACGCTCGCGGTATAGAGGCTGTCGGCGCCCTCGCGATAGACCGGATTGTAGGGTTCCGCATTGCCGGTGCCCCAATAGACGAGGTCGAGCTCGGGATCGTAGGAGCCGTTCTGCCAGGTGGCGCCGCCGCCGTACTTCCAGGCATCGTCCTTGGGCCAGGTCTCCGAGCCCGGCTCGCCGGGCGCCGGAATGGTGAAGCGCTGCCACAGCTTCTTGCCGGTTTCCGGGTCCCAGCCGATGAGGAAGCCGCGCGTGGTGCGGTCGCCGCCGGCGACGCCAGTGACGACGACGCCGTTGGCGATCAGCGGCGCGATGATGCCGGTATAGCCTTCCTTGAAGTCGGCGAACGGCTGCTTCCAGATCTCCTTGCCGGTCTTCAGGTCGAGGGCGATGACATGGGCGTCGATCAATTCGCGGAACAGCTTGCCGTTGTAGATCGTCGCGCCGCCGCGATAGATGACGCCGGAGGAGGAGATGCGCACCGCGCCGCGGTCGTAATCCACCGGGGTGCGCCAGATCATCTGGCCGGTCGCGACATCGAGCGCGTAGGTCCAGTTGCCGTTCACCACATACATGACGCCGTTGTAGATCGTGGGCTGCGCCAGCTCGCCGGCCTCGTTGGCGAGGCTCGTCGCCCAGACCGGCACCAGGCGCTTGACGTTCGACGTGTTGATGTCCTTGAGCGGGCTGTACTGGTTGAGATTGTAGCCCATGCCGAAGGTGGTGACGTTTTCAGTGTTCTTGCCGTTGTCGATCAGCTCCTGCGCGCTCTGTGCAACCGCACAGCTGCACCACGAGCACATCAGGGCCGCCACGATCATCTTCATGATTTCCTCCTTGCCGTCGGGCGCACTATAGGCCAAAGCGTGAGGCTGATGCAGCAGCGCGTTCGCAAGCGCGTCAATCTGCTCCAATGCGCGGCCAACGTGCTGCTCCGGATTATGCGGGAAGAAGCGATGAAGGCGGTTTACATCGAAAAGCACGGCGGTCCCGAGGTCCTGACCTATGGCGACCTGCCGGATCCCGTCGCCGCGCCCGGCGAGGTGGTCGTCGACATCCACGCCGCGAGCGTCAATGGCGCCGACTGGAAGGTGCGGGCCGGCAAGTCCTACAAGGCCGACCGGTTCCCCTACGTGCTGGGACGCGACTTCTCGGGCATCGTCAGTGCCGTCGGCACGGGCGTCTCCGATCTCGAAGTCGGCGACGCCGTGTTCGGGGTGTGCGACGTCGGGCAGGAGGGCGCCTACGCCGAAAAAATCGCGGTGAAGGCCGCGATCGTCGCCAAGAAACCCGACGACATTTCCCACGCCGACGCCGCAGCGCTGGCACTCGCCGGCCTGACTGCATTGGTGTCGATCGAGGATACGATCAAGCTGCAACCGGGCGAGACCATCCTGATCCAGGGCGGCGCCGGCGGCGTCGCGAGCTTCGCGGTGCAACTCGCCAAGCACATCGGTGCCCGCGTCATCACCACGGGGCGCAAGGAGAACCTCGACTATCTCCGTTCGATCGGCGCCGACGAGGTCATCGATTACGGCGCGACCGACTTCACCAAGGCGGTGTCGAACGTCGATGCGGTGTTCGAGACCGTCGGCGGCCCGGTCACGGAACAGAGCTTCGCGGTGGTCCGTCCGGGCGGCCGGGTGGCCTGCATCGGCTCGGGCCCGCAGGCGCCGCCGTCGCCGCGCAGCGACGTGCGCTCGCTGCGGCCGAACGTCGGGCGCGATCGGCCGCACCTCGAGCGGATCGTCACGCTGGTGCAGTCGGGCGCGGTCCGCCGGCCGGAGATCACCACCTATCGCCTGTCCGACGCCATCGCCGCCCACAAGGTGAGCGAAGGCCGCCACCTGCGCGGCAAGCTGGTGTTCCAGGTGCGGTAGGTATCGCCGCATATTCCGCGCGACGACGACGTCCACGGCACTGGGCCACCCCGCTCCCTCTCCGCATGGCCCCGCCGCGCGACGCTTCTGCTCCCTCTCCCGCTTGCGGGGGAGGGCTGGGGAGGGGGAACGCGGCGGTTTCTCAGGTCGCAGAGCGAGCGGCTGATTCTGCGAGCCCCCTCCCCACCCTCCCCCGCACGCGGGAGAGGGAGTCCCACCGCCGTGCCGAGGGACCGTGAGGGCGTGGCATGGCCGCGCCGCGCGACGCGTTGCTCCCTCTCCCGCAGGCGGGAGAGAAAAGTCCGGCCGCCCGGTTGTCCGCGGCCTGTTGACCTTCCTCAATGTCCAGGTTCGGCGATCCCATAGGGTGACACGGGTCGATCAGAAACGGACCAGGAGGGATGCCCGATGTACAAACGTGCTGGATTGATGGTGGCCGCGGTGCTCGCCGGCGCAACCGTCGCGAATGCGCATACGCTACGGCTGGAGTGCAAGAAGATCACGAGCCAGGATGTCGTGTGCCGGGCGATCACGAGCGACGGCGATCTCGCGAGGGATGTCGAGATCCAATTGCTGGCGACCGGGGATTACCGGGTTTTGTCGACGGGAAAGACCAACGCCGCCGGTGAGTACGCTTTCAAGGCGCCGGATTCCGGCTACCACATCGTCGCGACGGGCGACAAGGCGCACGTCACCAACATGGCGAGCATCGATATCTGGTAGCGAAAATCTTCGCGCTTGCTCGCGCGTGAGACGCTCTCCGCGTCCTCACCGCTCTCCGACCAGCGCGAACCACTCGTCCTCGGTCAGCACGACGACGCCGGCCTCGCGGGCCTTGTCGAGCTTGGAGCCGGCCCCCGGGCCGGCGACGACGTAATCGGTCTTCTTGGAGACCGAGGCCGCCACCTTGGCGCCGAGCCGCTCGGCCATCGCCTTCGCCTCGTCGCGGGTCATCTGCTCGAGCGACCCGGTGAACACCACGGTCTTTCCGGCGACGGGGGAATCGCTCCGCGTCTCCTCCATCGGCGTGACCGTGACCTCCGCGAGCAGGCGATCGAGCGCCTCGCGGTTGTGCGGCTCCTTGAAGAACTCGACCATCGCGTCCGCCACCGTCTCGCCGATGCCTTCGACGGCATTGAGTTCATCATACGCTTCGGAATCGCGCCCGTGCGCCGCCGCGGCGACGCCGTCGCGCAGCGCCTCGACCGATCCGTAGTGGCGGGCCAGCAGCTTGGCGTTGGTCTCGCCGACATGGCGGATGCCCAGCGCGAAGATGAGCCGGTTGAGCGGCACGTTGCGGCGCGCCTCGATGGCGGCGAACAGGTTGCGCACCGACAGGTCGCCGAAGCCCTCCTCCTCCTCCAGCCGGATGCCGCGATTGCGCCGCGCCAGCGTGAAGATGTCGGCAGGCTCCTTGATCCAGCCGCGCTCGAAGAACAGCTCGATCTGCTTGTCGCCGAGCCCCTCGATGTCGAAGGCAAGCCGCGAGGCGAAATGCTTGAGCCGCTCCACCACCTGGGCGCGGCAGATCAGCCCGCCGGTGCAGCGGCGCACCACGTCCTCCTTGCCGCTGCGCGGATTGAGCTCGCGCACCGCGTGGCTGCCGCATACCGGGCACAGCTTGGGGAACGCGTAGGGCTGTGCGTCCGCCGGCCGCTTCTCCGGCACGATGCCGAGCACTTGGGGGATCACGTCGCCGGCACGCTGGATGCGCACGGTGTCGCCGATCCGCACATCCTTGCGGGCGATCTCGTCCTCGTTGTGGAGCGTCGCGTTGGTGACGACGACGCCGCCCACGGTGACCGGCTCGAGCCGCGCCACCGGCGTCAAAGCGCCGGTGCGCCCGACCTGGATGTCGATGCCGTGCACGATCGTGGTCGCCTGCTCGGCCGGAAATTTGTGCGCGGTCGCCCAGCGCGGGCTGCGCGAGACGAAACCCAACCGCTCCTGCAGGTCCAGCCGGTCGACCTTGTAGACGACGCCGTCGATGTCGTAGCCGAGGGTGGCGCGGCGCACCTCGATGTCGCGGTAGACCGCGAGCATCTCCTCGACGGAGCGCGTAAGTTTCGTCAGCGGATTGACGGTGAAGCCGCGCTCGCCGAGCCATTGCAGCATGCCGAACTGGGTCTCCTCCGGCATCTCGCTCATCTCGCCCCACGCATAGGCGAAGAACTTCAACGGCCGGCCCGCCGTGATCGCGGGGTCCAGCTGGCGCAGCGACCCGGCCGCGGAGTTGCGCGGATTGGCGAACACCGGCTTGCCGGCCGCCGCCTGGCGCTCGTTGAGTGCGAAGAAGTCGGCGTGGCTCATATAGACCTCGCCGCGAACCTCGCAGACCGCGGGCAGGTTGCGGCCGTGAAGCTTGTCGGGGATTTCGGAAATCGTGCGGACATTGGCGGTGACGTCCTCGCCCTCGAAGCCGTCGCCGCGGGTCGCGCCATTGACCAGGAGGCCGCCTTCGTAACGCAGCGAGCAGGACAGCCCGTCGATCTTCGGCTCGGCCGTGAAGGCGAGGTCGCCGTCGGCGGGGAGCCCGAGGAACCGCCGCACGCGGTTGGCGAAATCGACCACCTCGGCGTCGTCGAACACGTTGCCGAGCGAGAGCATCGGCACTGCGTGGCGGACCTTGGCGAACTTGGAGGCCGGCGCCGCGCCGACCCGCCGGCTCGGCGAATCGGCCCGAACAAGGTCGGGAAACAGCGCCTCGATCGCGATGTTGCGCTGCCGCAGCGCATCGTAGTCGGCGTCGGAAACCGACGGCGCATCGTCCTGGTAATAGCGCTTGTCGTGGGCGGTGATTTCGGCCGCAAGCCGCCTGAGCTCGGCCTTGGCCTGAGCCGGCGTCAGCGCGTCGGGGGCGATGCTGGAAGAGGCCTTGGCTGCCATCGTGCGTCTTGAATCGGGGCGGCTTGAATGGGTGCGTCTCGACTACGGGGGTCGAAGCCGAAATGGCATTTCGTCCCTACCTTGTCTAGCACCCGGCACGCGCGTAATCTGCCGGCGCCATAACATACATCCAGGGAGCGCGGGTCCAATGAAGGCCTTACCGTATTTGAAGCATCTGTGCCTGGCCGTGGCATTGGTGCCGCTGCCGGCCCTCGCCGCGGGCACGGTGCGCGTCTACATCACCAACAGCGCGGGCGACAGCATCCATGTGATCGACCCTGCGACCCAGAAGGTCGTGCAGGAGATCAAGAACTTCCCCGGCGCCCACGCCCTCGACTTTTCGCCGGACGGCACCCGGGTCTACGTGACCAACGAAGAGAGCAACTCCCTCGACGTGCTCGACCGCAAGACCGGCAAGCTGATCAAGAAGGTGGAGTTGAGCGGCCATCCCAACCTCGTCGCGGTGACCAAAAAAGGCGACCGCGCCGTTGTCGCGATCGCCCGCGGCAAGGGCGGCCTCGACATCGTCGACACCGCGACCCTGACCTTGAAGAAGACCATCCCGACCGACGGGGTGCGCCTCCACGACGTCTACATCACGCCGGACCAGAAATACGTGGTCGGCGGCTCGATCCCGTCGAAGATGTTCTACGCCTTCGACCTCGACAAGGAAGAGCTCGCCTGGGACATGAAGATGGATCTCGGCGTGCGCTGCATGGCGATCGAGACCAACCCGGACGGCTCGACCAAGCGGGTATTCACCCAGCTCTCGGCCCTCAACGGGTTCTCCGTGGTCGATTTCGCCGAGCGCAAGGAAGTGACGAAGGTTCCGCTGCCGGAACCGCCGCAGCAGTACGACCACGGCGGCTACCGCACCAACGAGCCGTCCCACGGCATCAGCATGTCGCCGGACAACAAGACCCTGTGGGTGACGAGCATCCCGAACAACGCGGTCTACGCCTACGACGTGGCCACCCTGAAGAATATCGGCAAGGTCGACCTGCCGAGCCAGAAGATCGGCGGACATGACGAGCCGCTCTCGTCGGTTCCGGAATGGGTCACGTTCACCCCGGACGGCAAGTACCTCTACGTCTCGAACTCGTCGATGAAGTCGGTCTCGGTGGTCGACACCGGCGCGATGAAGGTCGTCAAGGTCATTCCGGTCGGCGAAGTGCCCAAGCGCAGCAACACGCTGGTGATCCCGGACGAGGGACACGCCGCGGCGGCCCCCGCCAAGCGCGCCTCGCTGCGCTGAACCGCGCGGCGCTTGCGCGGTGGCGCAGGCGCCGTTTCTCGAGAGTTCTCCGACGCTCGGTTCCTGATGGAATCGAGCGTCTTTTTTTGTCGTCGGCGTTGTCGCCAGCGCGTGAGGGCGTCCCCCTCTCCTCTCGCTCCAGACCGGCCCCGGCAATCCGGTCGACGAGATTAGGCTAGACGGGTGTCGGCGCCACGCCCGCCGGAGCTTCGCGAGCGGTGCTCGCATCATTGCTCCGATGCGAAGCCGAACAACCGGACGGGCCGGCGAAACTCACTTCTTCGAATCGGAGAGCTTTGCACCCTTGGCCCAGGCGGCGATCGTCTTCCAATACGGGTCGTTCTTGTTGGCGAACTGACGACCGCCGGAATGATAGACGTCGCCGCCCGCTTCCGGCGCAAGCGGATGGATGAGGATCTTGGCCTGCAGCGGATCGTCCACCGCCTGCACGATCTTGGACACCGTGTCGTAGTTCTTGCGGGTCTGCTCCTCGGTCCAGGTCGCCTGGCCGTCCGGAAGCTCCTGCAGGTGGAGCATGTTGTTGGCGCCGGCATGACACATCACGCAGCGCGCATGGGTCGGCCGCTTGAGGAGGAAGATCGGCTGCACCTTGGACTTGAAGTAGTCGTAGTCGAGCGCGGTTTCGGCCCGCGACCCGTTAGAAGCGCTCGCAAGCACGAGCGCGGTGGCGACGGCGGTGGCAGCGATGGTGGCGATGCGGCTCATTATTTCCTCCCAAGAATTTTATGCCGGGACTTTAGCAGAGGTCGCGGCGCGGCGCGACCGGTTTGGGCCACGCCGCGGTGGCTCCGAATGCCCGGGTTCCCATGCGCGTCGTTCGTTGCTCCGCTGAGCGGCGTCGCCGGCGTGGCAGCGCATCATCCCGCCCGCGAGGTTGCGGAACCACTCCGCACGGCTCCGCCTTGTCGCGTCACGTCATATTCATCAGCCTGCGCTCAAACTGGTCCGGGATTCGCTTGTTCTGTTCCAGGCCAGAAAAGCCCAAGCTCAACGCGACGTTCATGCAATCCGGATGGTGACCGTGTCGAACCCAGATCGCGGCGTGAGCCGAGCAAACGAGCCTGCCGATCCGGCCCCGATCGTCGATGGTGACGAACCCGGCCTCGCGCAGGACTTCGTGACGACGGCGGCCACGGTCGGAGTGATTGCGGCAGGTGCCGCCTTGTTCGAAGCGGCCCTGATACCCGGGATGGTCATCGGCGGTGCCGCCGTGCTCGCGCCCAGGATCCTGTCCAGGCTGCGCAAGAGCCTCGCCCCGATGCTCGACGCGGGCGGTCAGCAGGCGGGCGCCGCACCGCTGCCGGCGCAGGTGCTTCACCTGGGCGGCCCACACGGGCTCGCGGTCACGCGGTCGCTCGCGAAGACGATCACCTTTCGGGTCATCGTCACCACGCTCGACTTCACCTCGAACTACGTGGTGCTCGGAGAATTCGCGATCGCGGCAGGGTTGTCGGGCTTTGCCCTGGTGGCCGGCCCGGTGTTCTATTTCGTCCACGAGACCGCCTGGAATTATTACCGCCCCGTCCGCGAGGGCGAAACCAAGGTGAACATCTCCTTTCCGCTGCGCCCGGCTGACGGAGAGATTTCACAAAGCGGGCAAGGCTTCGAGATCAGTCGCCCGATCGCCAAGACGATCACCTTCCGCACCGTCGCCACGACCATGGACTTCAGCGCCAACTATCTGTTCACCGGCGACATCGTCGCGGCCACCATCCTGTCCGCTTTCGGCTTCGTGGTGGGCCCGTTCGTCTATCTCGGTCACGAGAAGGCGTGGGACTACTACAGCCCTCCGGTTGTCAAGTCGGGCGCAGCCAAGCCGGGAACCGGGGCGTCGGGACTCGCAAATCCGGCTCTCGCACCCGCCTGACCCGGGCGCCGCTGCGGCGTCGCTGCAATCACCCGGTCGCGGCGCGGATGAGCCGCTCTGCCGCCGCGCGGGCCTCGGCCGTGATCTCCGCCCCGGCCAGCATGCGGGCGATCTCTTCGCGCCGCCGTTCGGGCTCGAGCTCCGCCACCCGGGTGGCGATGCGCCGGCCCTTGGCGAGCGCATCCTTGGTGATGAGGTAATGGTGGCCGGCCCGCGCCGCGACCTGGGGGGCGTGAGTCACCGCGAGCACCTGGACCCGGCGCGAGAGCCGCGCGAGACGGACGCCGATGGCGTCGGCCACGGCACCGCCGACGCCGGTGTCGATCTCGTCGAACACGAGGCTCGGCGCCGAGCCGCGGTCGGCGATCACCACCTTGAGCGCCAGCATGAAGCGCGCGAGCTCGCCGCCCGAGGCGACCTTCATCAGCGGCCCGGCCGGCGTGCCGGGATTGGTGCGCACCCAGAATTCCACCCGGTCGATGCCTTCGGACGCCGGCGCATCGGCCGCGGTGGTGATCGCCGTGGAGAACCGGGCCTGCTCCAGCTTGAGCGGCTTGAGCTCGGCATTCACGGCCTTGTCGAGGATCTCGGCCACCTGCCGCCGTTTTTCGGAGAGCGCGGCGGCGGCGGCGGCATAGCGTTGCGCGGCTTGCGCCGCATCCTTTTCCAGCACCGTAAGCCGCGCGGCGCCGGCATCGATCAAGGCGAGGTCGGCGGCATAGCGCGCCGCCAGCGCCGCGAGTTCGTCGACCGGCGCCATGTACTTGCGGCCGGCCGCACGCAGCGCGAACAGGCGCTCCTCGATGCGCTCCAGCTCATGGGGATCGAACGCCGCCGCAGCCAAGGCCTGCTCGATGTGGCCGCGGGCTTCGTCGAGGGCGGTGAGCGCGGCGTCGAGCGCCTTCACCGCCGGCTCGATATAGCGCGGGGCCTGGGCATGGCGTCGCTCCAGCCGGCGCACCGCCGCCGCCAGCATCGGCACCGGCGATTGCGAGCCGGCCACGACGGATTCGGCCTCGCGCAAATCCTCGGCGATTTTTTCCGCCTGCATCATGGCGGTGCGGCGGGTGGCGAGGGCCGTCTCCTCACCCGGCTCGGGCCCGAGCTTCGAGAGCTCTTCCGACGCGTGGCGCAGCCAGTCCGCTTCCCGCCGGGCGCGGTCGACCTCGGCGCGATGACGCTCGACCTCCTGCTCGGCGATGCGGCGCAGCGACCACAGCCGCGCAACCTCCGCCGCCTGAGGTTCCAGCCCGCCATAAGCGTCGAGCAGCCTGCGATGGGTCGCGACATCGACCAGCGCGCGGTCGTCGTGCTGGCCGTGGATCTCCACCAGCGCGGAGCCGACGGCGCGGAGGACCTGCACCGCCACCGGCTGGTCGTTGAGGAACGCGCGGGTGCGCCCGTCGATGAGCTGGACCCGGCGCAGAATGAGCTCGTCCTCGGCCGGAATGTCGTTGGCACCGAGAATGGCGCGCGCCGGATGATCGCTCGGGACATCGAAGGCCGCGGTCACCTGCCCCTGCTCGGCGCCCTGGCGGACCATGCCGGCGTCGCCCCGGCCCCCGAGCGCGAGGGCAAAGGAATCGAGCAGGATCGACTTGCCGGCGCCGGTCTCTCCGGTGAGCACCGACAGGCCGGATGCGAAATCGATATCGAGACGATCGATCAGGACGATGTCGCGAATCGAAAGCCGGGTCAGCATGGCAGTCCCCGTTGCCGGCGCATTCCGACGCTCGCGCAGCATGTGGCGGAAGACGCTGTGTTCGCACCGGCCGGCGAAACATTCAATGCGCCGCCAACGTCCCCGTGAGTTTCGGACATCGCCGTCAGCCTCTTTCGATCAACGATCCGTGAACAATGCGGGGAACCAGAAGGCAGTCTGCCGGATTAACAGGGCGACGGATGACCGAAAAACGCTCTTCCTACGATCCAGCCCATTGAAAAGTATGGATATTCTGATTTGGGCCGAGGGATCAAGATAAAGTTAGGAAGGCGTTAACGCGGTTTGAACCCAGGGGTGGCCTGGAAAGACTAAATTTACAGAGAACGGGGGAAATAACCTCATGAATAATTCTTCGCTCTACGCAGCCGACCGCGTGACGCATCTCAAGATCGTTGCGGTGTCGCTGGCTGCCTCGATCGTGTTCCTGGTGGTTGCGATCGCCGCCCGCACCTCGCTGGAAACCGGCTTCGTCCAGGCCTCCGGCCCGGCGCTGAAGGCCGGCCAGCCCATCGCCGTGACCCGCGGCGACACCACCGTCATTCGTTGAGTTACCCCCGCCGCAGCCCGTCCCCGCGTAGCCATGTAGCTTCGTAACCCTTGGATCCCGCGTCTTTAGTTCCGCGTCCTCGCCCCACGCGGTAGTTGCGTACCTTCGTTTAGCGTTCCCCGCATGAGCTAACCACCCCCGGAAAAAACGCGCTCCCCCAGGGCGCGTTTTTTTTTGCGAAGGCGAGCGACAAAGGCGCCTCGATCCCTCGGCCAATGCACGGCGGTGGACTCCCTCTCCCGCTTGCGGGGTGGGGAGGGGGCTGCTGAATCAGCCGCTCGCTCTGCGTCGTGAGATACCGCCGCGTTCCCCCTCCCCCGACCCTCCCCCGCAAGCGGGAGAGGGAGCAGAAGCGTCGCGCGGCGCGGCCATGCATCGCCCTCATGGCCTGTGCACGGCGGTGGGACTCCCTCTCCCGCTTGCGGGGGAGGGTGGGGAGGGGGCTGCTGAATCAGCCGCTCGCTCTGCGTCCTGAGAAACCGCCGTGTTCCCCCTCCCCGGCCCTCCCCCGCAAGCGGGAGAAGGGAGCAGACGTCGCGCGGCCAGCCCTCCGACGCCCAGCATCACCGGGGCGGTTCGGGTTCCGCGGGCGGAAGACTGGTCGCTACCGGCTTGCCCAGGAACATTACGTTCGATGGCGCTCCGGTGGGGGAGCCGCCGTCCGGCTCGAGCGAGACGGCAAAGGTCGCATCGCCCAGGTCGGCGACGCCCGGGCCGCTCACGCGAGTCACATCGCCAGCGCTGGTGAGACCCAGCGAACGCGGTGCCGGCAGCCGGCTCGATATGAGCCACAGTTCATAGATTTTACCGGGCTCCTTGGGGGCGCCGACCCGGTGCAGCATCAGGCTCTGTCCACCGGGGTCGATGACCAGGATGAAGGCGGGCGAAACGGCTTCGCGCTGGAGAATCGCGATATAACCGGACCGCCCGGGGTTCCCGGCCGAAGCGGCGAGCTTCGGGCGAAGCGGTGCCGGCAGCCATTCCGGCTTGAGCGTCGATGCGACGAGCCAGCCGAGGAGCACGGCCGCCAGCGCCCCCGTGAACGCCGCAACCGTGCGCCACCACACGAGCCGGCCGTACGTCGGGAGATCGGGTCCGGCGCGCACCGCGCCCGGCGGCGTCACCTCGGGCAACTGCATCGCCGGGCTCGGCACCGTGTCCGGAAGCTTCGCCTTGATCGTGTCCCAGACCGCCGGCGGAGGCTCGGCATCGCCGGTGAGCATATGCAGTTCGCCCAACCGGCGTTCCCACGCCTTGACCAGCGCCGCAAAGGAGAAATCGGAGGCCAATCGAGCCTGCGCATCCGCCCGCTCGTCGGCATCGAGCGTCCCGACGACGTATTCCGCCGCCAGCATGTCCTCCGACAAGGCCAGCGACAGGTCGTCGGGGACGTCCGAAGCCTTGCCGTCGGGCGTTCTCATGCGTCGAGACACTCCCGGATATCGAACAGCGCGCGGCGCAGCCAGGACTTGATGGCGGCGGGCGGCTGGTTGAATTCGGCAGCCAGGCGATCCCGGCTCGCGGCGCTGTAATAGGCGAGCAGCACCAGCCGGCGCCGCTCCTCGTCGAGCCGGCCCATGCAGGTGAGGAGGCGCCTGAGCGACTCGCTCATCTCGAGCCTCGCCGCCGGATCGGGAGGCGGGGGACCTTCGCCGATCTTCGCCTCGTCGCGAAACTTGTCCGGCTCCCGGCGAACGCGGTCGATGGCGCGGGTGCGCCCCATGGCCAGGATCCAGCCGAGTGGCGAGGCGGCCGCGGGGTCGAACTGGCCGGCCGAGCTCCAAACCTCGAGATAGGTCTCGGCCATGACCTCGTCGGCGAGGTCGGCGCGGCGCAGGATGCGCAGCAGCGCCGCATAGAGCTTCGCCCGCGTCGCCTGATAGAGACGCTCGAACGCCAAGGTGTCGCCCTTGGCGACGGCCGCAAGCAGCCACACCAGTTCCGGCGAGGTCAGCATTCCCAAAACGCCCAGTGCCCGCTCACGGCGGGGGAACACGATCGATTGTTGCCGGCGATTATTGCCGGGCGGGTGTGCTCCCGTCGAGACGCAAAGCGCCTCGCAGCACGGAACCCGAGCGGCGTGCCAGAAGCCTCGAAACGGCGGTGGGAGCGCGAGACCGGTAGCGGGAGGCGCCGCGCCGACGCGGTTCCGCCCCCGAATCGCGGTGATCGGACTATCAGCGTCAGGCGACGGCGCCCCGCGCCCGCAACGATTCGTTAGTGGAATGGGGGTCTTCCAGCGGGCGTTCGCGATGCTGGTCGCGTTCGTCCATCTGCTCGACCTTCTTGAGGTCGTCGAACGACTCGTGCAGGGCGATCTTGGCCTCTTCGAGCTGGACCGAGAGCTCCCCGGCAGAGCGCTTGAGGTTTTCACGCCGCCCCGTGGCGGCCTTGGCATAAGTCGGATACGCGAAGTGAGCGGGGTCATGAATGCCCGCGCGCTCCTGCTCGGCGATGATCTCGCGGTCGAGGTCGGCCACCATGCGCTGGAAGTCGGCGATCATCGCTTCGATCTGGGCGACCTTACGCCGCTTTTCCTCGACCTGAAATTTCTTCAGACGAATGAGCGTGTTACGCGACTTCATCAACCAACTCCCACATCGTCGGCGGCGGCACAAACCGGCTTGCCGGCACAACCCAAAGCCCCAACGGACACGACGATGCCATGACAATGTTAGTTTTCGGTTTCCAACGACGCCGGGATTTCCTTAACGCCGCGATAGCGTTAAGCCGCGTCGAGGCGCGCGCTTGCCGGCGACGTCGGCCGCCGGTTCCGGCCGGCCCCAGCGCCTTTCAAAATCAATGCGAAACGCCGCTCCGGTCGGTACGGCATTAACGTCGTGTTTACCCGCATCGTTAATGATTACTCCACCGTTCATGGGACCACTGTGGTTGCTCCGTAAGGGGCGGGTCGCCCGAACCAGTTAACTTTGGTTCTTAAAGTCAAACTCGAGCCGTACGATGCTACAAGAATCCTTCAATTCCAGCGCCTTGAGCCGCTTTGATAAAATTTCGCTACGCGGCGCTTGCGCGATGGATTCAGGGTTTGTTAACCATATGCTGTTAACGTTTCGAATCAGTTGTCCCAAAGCGTTTTCTGAGGGCCGCCCCGAGCGGCAGGCCGACCTGAGCCGGATGCGGCGGGGAAGGGGACTGGCATGCGCGTTTTATTGATCGAAGACGATAGCGCAACCGCGCAATCGATCGAGTTGATGCTCAAGTCGGAGAGCTTCAACGTCTACACGACCGACCTCGGAGAAGAGGGTGTCGATCTCGGCAAACTCTACGATTACGATATTATCCTGCTGGACATCAACCTGCCGGATATGTCGGGATACGAGGTGCTGCGGGCGCTGCGCGTCTCCAAGGTCAAGACGCCGATCCTGATCCTCTCCGGCCTCGCCGGCATCGAGGACAAGGTCAAGGGCCTCGGCTTCGGCGCCGACGACTACATGACGAAGCCGTTCCACAAGGACGAGCTCGTCGCGCGCATTCACGCCATCGTACGGCGCTCGAAGGGCCACGCCCAGTCGGTCATCCAGACCGGCGAACTCGTGGTCAACCTCGACACCAAGACCGTCGAGGTGCAGTCCCAGCGCGTCCATCTCACCGGCAAGGAGTACCAGATGCTGGAACTCCTCTCGCTGCGCAAAGGCACCACGCTCACCAAGGAGATGTTCCTCAATCATCTCTATGGCGGCATGGACGAGCCGGAGCTCAAGATCATCGACGTGTTCATCTGCAAGCTGCGCAAGAAGCTCGCCAACGCCTCGAGCGGCAAAAACTTCATCGAGACGGTGTGGGGACGTGGCTACGTGCTGCGCGAGCCGGCCGACGACGAGGCCCGCATCCCGGCGTGATCCGCCGTCCCGGCGATCGAAGTCCCGAAATCTCCAAACCCCGCCGCGAGGCGGGGTTTTTCGTTGTGCGCGAGTCGGACAGGGGCGAGAGTGGGCATCCCGCCACTGGCACGGCGATTGCTCCGCGGTGCTCTCCGACGCCATGATTGCCGAACCCACGCCGCCCATCCGCCGCCAAGGCGGGACCACCAAGGAGCCACCGATGAACCGTGCCGGCCTCACCGAGAAGATCCTCGACATCAAGCGCGAGAAGGGCTGGACCTGGAAGTTCATCTGCGACGAGATCGGCGGCATGTCGCCGGTCCTGGTCACCGGGGCGCTGCTCGGCCAGATGAAGCTGACGAAGCCGCTCGCCGCCAAGGCCGCGGAGCTGTTCGGACTGAGCAAGGCGGAGCAGGCGATGCTCAACGAGGTGCCCTATCGCGGCACGCCGATGCCGCCGACCGATCCCCTGATCTACCGGTTCTACGAGCTCGTGATGGTCAACGGGCCCGCCTGGAAGGCGCTGATCGAGGAGGAGTTCGGCGACGGCATCATGTCGGCGATCGACTTCGACATGCAGATGGAGCGTCAGCCCGACCCCCGCGGCGACCGCGTGAAGATCACCATGTCGGGCAAGTTCCTGCCGTACAAATATTACGGTGCCACCGGCAACGCACCGCAGTACGGCTACAAGGAGGAATGAGGCGCGCGCGCCGACAACGGCCGCCACCCGGCTTTCTTGGGCGCATGCGTTCGTTGCGCCCTTCCAGGCGTCAGATCAGGCCGGCGCGATGGAATTTCTGCTGGACGATCTCACGATCGAACGGCTTCATGATGTATTCGTCGGCGCCCGCGCGCAGCGCCCGGCTGATATGGGCCTCGTCGTGCTCGGTGGTGCAGAAAATCACCTTGGGCCGCGACCCGCCCGGCAGGTTGCGCATTTCCTTGAGAAAGGTCAGGCCGTCCATTCGCGGCATGTTGAGGTCGAGGAGCACCACGTCGGGCAGCGCGCCGCGGCACATGTCCAACGCCTTCTCGCCGTCCTCGGCCTCGAGAATGTCGAACTGCATCCCTTCCAGGATGCGGCGCGCGACCTTGCGAATGACGCTGGAGTCGTCGACCACGAGACAGGTCTTCATCGCCCTCTCCACTCCCTCGGCGGCACGCTGTGCAGGTGCCGCTCCCTTGTCTGGCAGGCCCTGGAACGGCAAGTCGACCGAAAAGCGGCCGGCATTTCTCACCACGGATGCAACGCGCGGGAGAGTCCGCCGACCAATACCCGAGAAAGGTTTAGGCTTGGTTTCAACAACCGAAGACCGGTGAAAAAAACCAACGCACCGCGAGGGCGGCCCGAAGGCTGCTCACCGTGCCGCGACGACGATCGAATCCGCCTCGGGTTCGATCGTGACGGTGAGTCCGCAGTTGCGGCCGAGCAGCCCGGTGTAGAACGGCTGGATTGCATGGGCATCCACCGTCCCGCTCGCGGGACTGCCGGCCAGCAGGTCCGGCACCGCCTGGGCGATACGGCCGTTGAGCCCCTTCGCGGTGACTTTGAACGTCATCGCTTCGTCGGGCCCGCTCGATTCCACCGTGAGCACCCCTCCCCGCGGAATCGCCTGGGCCGCGACCACGAGCATGTTGAGCGCGAGCTTCACCCGGTTCTTCGCCAGGAGGATGCGGGGCACGTTCCAGGTGAGCTTGACCTTGTCGTCCTCGATGAAACCGCGGGCGACGTTTTCGGCGTCCCCGGTATCGATCTGGGCGCCCGCCGGAGCCCGCCGCGCCGAACGCCAGCCGGCAGAACTGCAGCCGCGCCGAGGCCGTGCGTGCACTTTTCTTGATGAGATCGAGCGCGAAGGTCTTGGTTTCCTCGTCCTTCAATTCCTCCAGCACCTCGAGCCCGTTGACGATCGCACCCGCAGGGCTGATCAGGTCGTGGCACACCCGCGAGCACCGAACAGGGCGAGCAAGGTCGAGCGCTTCGAGGGTGACGGTGGGGGACATCGAAATCTCCGCAATCCCTTGGTACTTGCGGCACGCGGATCACGGACAGGCCGCTCGCGAAGGTCGCGTCTGATACACCCTGCCGGACCAACCGCCAAGGCGAGATTGGACGCGAAAACGGTGGGTCAAGCCGTCATGCTGGATCGTACCCTGGTCGAAGGGCTGACCCATGCGGTCGCCGCGGCGGCGCAAGCCATCCTCGAAATCGGGCGCGACGCGCTCGACGTGCGCACAAAGGCCAATGCGACCCCGGTGACGTCCGCCGACGAGCGGTCTCAGGCCCTTCTGCTCGCCGCCGTGTCGCGGCTGATGCCGGGCGTCGATGTGGTCGCGGAGGAGATGGCGTCGCTGCCGGCGGTGCCGCGCGACCCGTTCGTGCTGATCGACCCGCTCGACGGCACCAAGGAATACGTCGCCGGATCGGGGGAGTACACGGTGAACCTGGCGGTGGTGCAGGCCGGACGCCCGATCGCCGGATTCCTCGCGGTGCCGGCCGCGGGCATGGTCTATCGCGGCATTGTCGGCAGCGGCGCCGAGCGGATGTCGATCGCGGCGGACGGCCGCCGCGACATGCCGGTGCCGGTTTCGACCCGGGCCGCGCCGCGGGACGCGCTCATCGGCACCATCAGCCGCTCCCATCTCGATCCCGCGACCGTCGCCCTGCTCGAACGGCTCGGTGCGCAAACGCGGCTGCCGTGCGGGTCGGCGCTGAAATTCTGCCGGGTCGCGGAAGGCACCGCCGACCTCTACCCCCGCCTCGCCACCACCTGCGAGTGGGACGTCGCGGCCGGCCACGCCCTGGTCGAGGCCGCCGGCGGCACCGTCACCTCCCCGCTGGGGACGCCGCTGCGCTACGGCGACGGCCGGCGCAACTACCGCATCGACGCCTTCATCGCCTGGGGCGACCCCGCCCTCGCAACCGGAGCCTGACCGGCGGCGGTTCGGGCGCTCCGCCGACCCCGGCGCTGTTCTTACCGCCGCGCTGCGGTCATAGTTTTGCCCGAGGGTGGTTTTGATTCGGGGAGCCGCGTTCCCGGCCAATTTCCTTAACGTGGGGGCAAAAATCCGGGGATTTCGCCTCCACCCGCCAATCGCTTCTTGGGAGGGCGCGATGCGCACCGCTTTGCGAGTGTTTGCCTTGGTTGCCGTGGGCGTCCTGGCCTCGTGGCCGGGCGTGGCGCCGGCCCAACCGGTGCAACCCGTGCCAGCCGCGCCCCGTCGCCCCGCCTCCGCCACCGCCGCCAGATGCCCCTGCCGGCTTTGCCCCCGGCGAACTCGTCAACGCCGGCCACCGCTTCTTCGGAACCGTGTCGCGCGGCCTCGCCACCGTGATCGAAAAGGCGGTGAGCCAGTGGGGCCTGCCGAACGGCTATGTGCTGGGCGAAGAGGCCGGCGGCGCCTTCTTTGGCGGCCTGCGCTACGGCGAGGGCATGCTGTATACGAAAAATGCCGGCGATCTCAAGGTGTTCTGGCAAGGTCCGTCGGTCGGCTGGGACTTCGGCGGCGATGGTGCGCGCACCATGATGCTGGTCTACAGCCTGCCCGCCACCGAGGCGATCTATCAGCGCTTTGCCGGGGTGGACGGATCGGCCTATTTTATCGGCGGTTTCGGGATGACAGCATTGACGGCAAATAATATTGTGCTGGTGCCGATCCGGTCGGGGGTCGGGTTGCGATTGGGGGCCAATCTCGGCTATTTGAAGTTTACGCCGCAATCGACGTGGAATCCGTTCTGACCGGGTCGTATTTGCGCGAAGCCATTTGCGCGAAGCCAATGGCGGACTGCCAACGGCAGGTCCGGCCGGTGTCCTGCTGCATCCATGATCGACGCGGCCGCCCGGAACGCCGAGACGGACGAGGTCGAGTTGCCGACAGGATGCACGCGGACGACATGAACGCGGTCAGGATTTGCGCGGACGGGATGCACGCCGACAGGATGCACACCGACAGGATGAGCCCGGCGCATCCGCGGGAACGGGGAGCGGTTTCAGAAACATCTGATTCCGTCATCGAAACAGGCGGAAGGCAGGAGTTGCGTTCATGATCGAATCGATCATGTATTTCGGCGGTGGCTTCCTCGTCGCAAGTCTGCTGGCGATCATCCTCATTTCCTTTGTCCATCAGCGTGCGGTGCGCCTCACCCAGCGCCGCCTGACCGACGCCATCCCGGTGTCGCTGGCGGAAATCCAGGCCGACAAGGACCACCTGCGCGCCGAGTTCGCGCTGTTGGCACGCCGGCTCGAGATGACGGTCGAGCAGCTCAAGGCCAAGGTGACCGGCCAGCTCAGCGACATCTCGCGCAAGAACGAGGCGATCAATCTGCTCAAGGCCGAGCTGCTGGAAAAAACCGCGGTGACCGACGAGCTCGCAGCCAAGACCAAGGCGCTCGGCGGCAAGATCACGCAGACCGAGCAGGAGACTCTCGAGAAGGTCACGGCACTGGAGGCGACCGCCGGCACCATCGCCGCCAAGGACGCGGACATCGCCCGCGCCGCCAGCATCGTCGCCGCGCTCAATCATACCACCGACACCCAGCGCGTCGAGATCGCGGTGCTCAAGACCCAGGTCGAGGACCTCAAATCGCAGCTCGGCCATATGCAGCATGCCTCCGACGGCACGGTGCAGCGGCTGTTGAGCGCCCAGACGACGAGCGCGGACGTCCACAAGGATCTGTCCCAGGCGCGGCAGGTGATCGAGATGCTTCATCCGCAGGTCGCGCGGCTCGAGCACGAATTGGCCGCCCGGGCCCGTGAACTGGAGGCGCGCGATGCCTTCATCGCCGACCAGAACAGCCGCCTCCAGCAGCTCGAAAGCGAGGCGCAGGAGCTGCGCCAGAAGGTGGCGACCGCCCGGCAGGACGCCGACGTCACCGCCGAACGCCTGTGGTCGGCGAAGACCGCCATGGAGACCCAGCTCAAGAGCGCCAACGACGTGCTCTCCGAACGTGCGGGCCGCATCGAGGACCTCGAGCGGCGCGCCGCCGACTGCGACCGCATGGTCACCCTGCGCGGCACCGAGACCCAGGCGCTCGGCCAGGAGATCGCGAGCCTCAAGGAGGCAGCCGCCGCGGCGCACGCCCAGTGGGCCGCGGAAAAGCTGGCGCTGCAGGCGCGGCTTGCCGCCGGCGATCAGGCGCTTGCGGATCGCGCCGGCCGCATCACCGAGTTCCAGCGGCAGGTCGCCGATTTCGAGCGCCTGCTGGGCCAGCGCGACGCCGACGCCAATTCGCTGCGCCAGGAGATCGCGGTGCTGCGGGACGAAGCCGCTGCCGCGACGGCGCTGTGGCAGGGGAATCGGACCTCGCTCGAGGGACGGCTCGCGAGCGCCGACAACGCCGTCGCCGAGCGGACCGCGCGCCTTGCATCGTTCGAACAACAGGTCGGGGACTTCGAGAGGCAGCTGAGCCAGCGGGATGGCGAGGCCGATGCGCATCGGCAGGAAATCGCCGCGCTGCGCGAAGCGGCCGGTGACGCCGCCCGGCGCTGGGCCGCCGACAAATCGAAACTCGATGCCGAAGTCGCGACCCTGACTGCCCGGTCGGCCCAACAGGCGTTCCGCATCGAAAGCCTCGAGCACCAGCTCGGGGGCGCCGCGAGCACCGCGGTCGGCGCTCCGGAGAGCGCCGCGTCCGAACACGCGCTGCGCGAAATCAACGCCGCGCTCGGTCGCGAGCTCAAGGCCGCGACCGACGATCTCGCCCGGGCGCAGGCCGAGCTCGCCGCGCTCAACCGCGAAGCGGAAACCACCTGGAAGGCCGAGCGCAGCGAGAACGCACTGCTGCGCGAACGCATCAGCGATATTGCCGCGCAAATCGCCCAGATGACCCTCTCGCCCGCCGGGAGCAACGGCAACGGCAACGGGAACGGTCACGACAGCCACGGCGATGGGGAAGATACCGTGGACCGTCCTGCGAGCCTCATGGAGCGGATCCGCGCCCTGCAGTCCCGCACCGCCTCCCGGATCTCACCGACGCCGTAAGCGCGCAGCGTCACGCGGCATCGTGGAAGATGATGCCGGCGGTGAACCGGCGCCCGGAGCGGATGCGGCTGACGCCGTGGCGCATGGTGACGCGGTAGATTCCGCGGGTGCCGCGGACCGGCCGGTGGTGCACCGGAAAGATCACGCCGGCCCCCTGGGCGAGCGGCACGACCTCGGGGCGTGACTGCATCCGCGGACGCTGCTCGACCAGCACGAACTCACCGCCGGTGAAGTCCGCTCCAGGCTGCGACAGCAGGACGGCGACCTGCAACGGGAACACCTGCTCTCCATAGAGGTCCTGGTGCAGGCAGTTGTAGTCGCCTTCGCCATAGTGCAGCAGCAGCGGGGTCGGCCGCAGCTGCCCGGCGGCGTGGCAGTCGGCGAGGTAGGCCTCATGCGTGGCGGGAAACCGCCGGTCGATCTCCAGCATGGCATTCCAGCGGTTGGCGACGCCGGCAAGGCGCGGATAGAGGGCGGTGCGCAGCGCCGCGACGGCGGGCGGCAAAGGATAGGCGAAGTATTTGTACTCCCCGCGCCCGAAGCCGTGTCGCGCCATGCTCACCCGGCTGCGGAACAGCGCCTCGGCCTGGTAGCTCGCCGCCAGGGCTGCGCACTCCGTGGCCGTGAGCAAGGCCGGAGCGACGGCACATCCCGCGGCGTCGAGCTGGTCGCCGATCCCGGCCCATTCGAGGGCGGCCACGCGAGCGCCGATCGCTTCCGCGAGGTCGGCGCTCCCGGTGCTCACGGTGCCATCCATCTCCGTGCCATGGGGCCGGCACCGCTTGCAGGGGCGAAAGCCGGCGCGCGCGGCGTCCGCGGCCGTGGCATGGAAGCTCACATTCTCACGGCGCGGCAGGCGCGACTTGCAGGATGGCCGGCAATACACCCCGGTGGTGCGCACCGCGTAGTAGAATGCGCCATCGGCCGCACCATCGCGGCCGCACACCGCAGCCCACCGTGCCGCGTCGTTCGAAAACGAGCCCGATTCGCGGGGCTCGGCAGTGTAGGTCGGCGGCGACAACATCGTTTTGCTCCTGAATGGTGAGAAACCCTGCGGTGGCTGTAACGCTCGGCCCCATTGCGGGACGTGTTCCGGCGACCCGATCGCGGGCCCGGCGTCAGCGCAGGGCCGCGGCGTCGCTAGCGGGGTGGCAGGGACATTGCCCGCCATGCCCCGGGCAGCGGCGCGCTCCGTTTTCCGCTTCTCGAACGATCACAGGTTCAACGCGTCGGCGACACCCGAAATCCGGATACTCCGGCCCGCTCAGTGCTGCATGCCCCAGCGCTGGACGGTTCGCGCTGCGATGACGCCGAAGATCAGGTTCTCGACCACGAGGCCGATCAGGATCACCGTCAGCAAGCCCGCGAACACGTTCGGAATCTCGATCTGGTTCTTGTTCTCGTAGATGTACCATCCGAGCCCGCCGGAGCCGGACGTGGTGCCGAACACGAGCTCGGCCGCGATCAGCGTGCGCCAGGCGAATGCCCACCCGATCTTGAGGCCGGCGAGGATGCTCGGAAACGCAGCCGGCAGCAGGATTTTCCACACCAGCGAGAGGCCGCGCAGCCCGTAGTTGCGGCCGACCATGCGGGTGGTCTCCGGCACCGCCTTGAAGCCCGCATGGGCATTGAGCGCGACCGCCCACAGCACGGAATGAATGAGCACGAAAACGAGACTGCCGATGCCGAGGCCGAACCACAGCAGCGCCAGCGGCAGCAGAGCGATTGCCGGCAGCGGATTGAACATCGCCGTCATGGTTTCGAGAAAGTCGTTGCCGAGCCGCGAGGTGATGGCCACCACCGCGAGAATGAAGGCGAGCGCCACGCCCGCCCCATAGCCGACGATGAGGACGCTCAGCGACACCCAGCTTCGCGCCTCGAGCTCCCCGCTCGCAAGGCCGTCCCACAACGCCGCGAGCGTCGTCCCGAAGGTGGGAAACAGCAGCGGATTGTCGAGCCAGCGCGCATAGGCCTCCCAGACCAGCGCGAGCATGACGAGGATGAAAATCTTGCGCGCCATCGGCGAATTGGCGAGCCGCTCCCGCGCCGGCAGGCGGATCGCGACGACCGGGGCATCGGTGGCGGGCAAGGCGTCGCGGATGAAATCGTCGCGCGTCAAGCGTTCCTCCTGTGCCCGGCGCCGGCGTCGATGCTGCCCGCATCGCCGCGCCTCGTCGCTGCAATGCGCCCGCGCGTCGGAGGACCGAAGGGGTTAGACCCTCCGCTGTCCTACGGTGGCAGAAGGCGACACCGCGTGGTTACTCGTGAATGTTCGCGGCGCGAATGAGATCGCCGGTGCGGGCATATTCCCGGCGCATGTAGGCGGTGAGCTCCTCCGGCGTGCCGCCGCCGACCTCGAAGCCGAGCTCGACCAGGCGGTCGTGGACGGCTGGGTCCTTCAAGGTGGCGAGCGCCGCGGCGTTGAGCTTGGCGGCGATCTCCGGCGGCGTCTTGAGCGGCAGCATCAGGGCCGCCCAGGTGGCGAAGGCAAATCCGGGCACCCCGGCCTCCGCGAGCGTCGGAACGTCGGGGAGCTGCGGCAGCCGGCTCGCCGTCGTCGTACCGAGCACGCGCAGCCGGCCGTCCGGCAGCAGCGAGGTGACCGTGGACAGGGCGGTGAACATCACCGAGACATGGCCGGCGACGAGATCGTTGATGGCCGGGGTCGGTCCGCGATAGGGCACGTGGGTCATCTGCACATTCACGGCGCGCATGAACATCTCTGCCGCGATGTGCTGCGGACTGCCGTAGCCGCCCGACCCGAAGTTGATCCCGCCGGGTTTATCCTTGGCCATGGCAACGAGATCCGCAACGGTCTTTGCGGCGAACGACGGATTGGCGACCAGCACCCATTCGATGCCGACGAGCCGCGTCACCGGAACGAAATCCTTGAACGGATCGTAGCCGGCGTCGCTGCGCATGTTCGGCAGCATGGTGATCACCCCGTCATTGAGGACGAGCACCGTGTAGCCGTCCGGCGCCGCCCGGGCCCCGGCCCGGGTGCCGATCAGGCCGGACGCGCCCGGCTCGTTCTCGATCACGAAGCGCTGCCCGAGGATGTCGCCCATCTTCTCGCCAATGATGCGCGCCGCGACGTCGACCGCGCTTCCCGAGGCCAGCGGGATCATCATCTTGATCGGCCGCGACGGATAGGTCTGCGCCTCGGCGGGGATCGCCGGGGCAGCGACCGCCCATGCGAAGCCAAGCAGAACGGCAATGCTCAGAATTCGCCTCACCGCGTTTCCTCCGAACTTCCCCAGAGAGGTCGGGGCGGGCGGTTTATCCGCCCTGCCCGGCCGGGGACTTTCGGATGACACCGGATCGCACAACTTTCAACTGGGCATTTGATCGCTCCCGGCCGGGACGCCGGCGCGGTACCGGGAGCGAACCCTCGGCACCGAGCCGTTCACCACGCCGCCACCGGAGGTTTTCACACCGATCCGCGACCATTCCGGTGCGCGTGGCGGCTCACGGGACCATGAAACCTGCCAGCGCCGCCGCACGCCCCTCATGCGCCGCGATCGCGCAATTCGACGACCCGGCACGTTGTAGTCGATGCAACCGCTCCCCATTTGACCACCGGGGGCGGCGCTTGACCTTGGTTGCTGCCGTGCTCTTAGTGGGATCGGACACGGAGGCAGAGCGATGAGTGGAGCTGCGCATCTACGCGTCGTCATTGTGCTTTTCTTTGTCGGCGGAATTTTCGCGCTGTTGCCCTATGTGCTTTCGCTGTTCGTGGACAATATCAGCCTGTATCCGTTCGGTTGGGTCGGCGGAATAGCCAGCATCGCGCTTGCCGTGTGGCTGTCCCAGGGATCGAATATCGCGCGCAACGTCCTGGTCGTCTTCTCGATCCTCGGCGTGCTGTTCTACGGCGTGTTGCTTTTCACGGTCCTGAAGTACAGCACGACCGTGGCCGCCGTGCTGGGCATCCTGGTCGTGCTGTCCGGCTATTGCGTGTGGGCCTTGATGTTTTCCAAGGAGGTCCGCGCCGAGCTCGCCCGCAGGGAAGTCGAACCGTGAGCCCCGTCGCGCCGTTCTACCCCCGGCCTTCCGCCGCGACCGGCCGCCACACCAGGAGCCGCTTCTCGACCCGGCTCACCGCCGTGTCGATCACCAGCACGAAGGCCGCGAGAATGAACATGCCGGCGAACACGCCGGCGACGTCGAACACGCCCTCGGCCTGCTGGATGAGATAGCCGAGACCGGCGGCGGAGCCGAGATACTCGCCGACCACCGCGCCGACCACGGCGAATCCGACCGCGGTGTGGAGCGAGGAGAACATCCAGGACAGCGCGGACGGCCAGTAGACGTGGCGCAGCAGCGCGCGCTCGTTCATGCCGAGCATGCGCGCATTGGCGAGCACGGTCGGGCTCACCTCCTTGACGCCCTGGTAGACGTTGAAGAATACGATGAAGAACACCAGCGTCACGCCGAGCGCGACCTTGGACCAGATGCCGAGGCCGAACCACAGGGTGAATATGGGCGCCAGCACGACGCGGGGCAGCGCGTTGATCATCTTCACATAGGGGTCGAAAACGGCGGCAAAGCCCGGCTTGCGCGCAAACCAGAACCCGACGACCACCCCCCCGATCGACCCGATCGCGAAGGCGAGCATCGATTCCGAGAGCGTGACCCACAGATGCTTCCAGATCATGCCGCTCACGAACAGGCGCACGATCCGCTCCGCGACGTCGAGCGGCGTCGAGAAAAAGAACGGCGGCAGCACGGTGACGCCGAAGATCTCGTAGGTCGAAAGCACGTACCACAGCGCGATGGCGATCGCGGCGACGGCACCTTGCAGCAGCAGGAGGGAGGGGCGGGACATGATGAAATTTCTGCGAAGCGCCCGCACTATGCAAGCCGAAACCGTTTGGCGGGCCGCTCCCGCGCGCCTTCCGACGCGAGGTCGCGGATGCGGGCACTCTGCCGCGCCATCCGCATCGCCCAGGCCACCGGTGGTTTCACCCCTCGCTCGCGGCGTCTCCTTCGGCCTGGGCATAGCCTTTGAGGACCTGCTCCTTGAGGACCGCCCAGATTTCGCGGTGCAGGGCCTGGAAGGCCGCGCCGAGCTTGACCTCGGCGATGTCGCGCGGGCGGGGCAGCGGCACCTTCCAGTCCCCGATGATATGGGCGGCCGGCCCCGCGGACATGATCACCACCCGGTCGGAGAGCGCGATCGCCTCCTCGAGGTCGTGGGTGACGAACAGCACGGCCTTGCGGTCGGCGCTCCACAGGTCGAGCAGGAGATTGCCCATGATCTGCCGGGTCTGGGCGTCGAGCGGTCCGAACGGCTCGTCCATCAGCAGAATGCGGGGATCGCGGATCAGCACCTGGGCGAGGCCGACGCGCTTGCGCTGGCCGCCGGAGAGCATGTGGGGGTAGCGCGCGGCGAAGCCCGCAAGGCCCACCCGCCCCAGCCATTGCTTGGCGCGGGCGCGGGCCTCCGCCGCGGGTCGCCCGGCGATTTCGAGTCCGATGGCGACGTTCTCGATTGCCGTCTTCCAGGGAAACAGCGCGTCGGCCTGGAAGAGATAGCCGGCATCGCCGTTGAGACCGGAGAGCGGCGCCCCAAACACCTCGACCCGGCCCGAGGCCGGCGCCAGCAGTCCCGCGGCAGCGTTGAGCAATGTCGATTTCCCGCAGCCGGTGGGCCCGACGATCGCCACGAACTCGGCTTCTCCGACCGCCAGCGAGGCGCCTTCCACCGCCGTATACGTGGCACCGCCGGCGAGCCGGAATGCAATGGTGACATCCGCCAGCAGGACCGAGGGGACGGCGCTCGCATCGGCGACGGCGCGGCGGGGACTGGCCGTCACGGTCACGGCTTGGTCGCGAGCTTGCCGGCGAGCGCGGTGTCGCAGAACTGGATGAACGAGGACACGCGGCCGTCCTTGAAGGTGAAGAAGTCCGCAAACTCCATGTCGACCGTCACGCCGGTGACCGCGGAGGTGATATTGGCCTTGGCGTGGACGGCGGCGTTCGATCCCTCCACCAGCAAGCTGACGATGTCGTAGCTGTTGAATTTGAACGTCGCGAACAGCGCCGCGAGTTGCGGGCGCAACCGCTCGAGGCCGCTCACGCGTCCGGCCACCGGGCTCGATCCTGGATCGCCGGACATGACGAATTCGACGTCCGGAGTACCGCAAGGCATGATCGCCTCGATGTCGCTGGCAACGCGCGCCTTGTAGAGCTTCCGGATGAGTTCCTCGGTCTCTGCCCTGGTCATGACGGATCTCCGCGCCGGTTCGATGATAGTCGGCCTGCCATCTTGCCGGACTTGAACCAAAACAGAAAGGTCGGCGCTTCGCCCGGGAAACGCCCCGCGCTGGCGTGGGCTCGGGGCGCGCGGTTTCGGCGCAGCGGCGCGCGCCGGGGGGCCATTGTCAATACATCGCCCGCCGCGTAATCGCTGTCGGATCAAGGAGGCGATCATGAACACCCCGCACGCGACGGTTCGGCTCAATCGGCTGTTGGCTGCCGGCACCAGTTCACTCGCTCTCGCCTTTGCCCTTGGCGCGCCCGCCGCGCGGGCGGCCGAGGTGACCTATCAGCGCCTGGTCAATCCGGAGCCGCAGAACTGGCTGATGAACCACCACGACTTCTCCGCGCACCGGTTCTCGGCGCTCGACGCCATCAACAAGGGGAACGTGAAGAACCTGAGGCTCGCTTTCGCGGTCGCGCTCGGCGGCACCACCGGCAACGAGAATCTCACCGCGACGCCGCTGGTCGACGACGGCTTCATGTACGTGCCGGACGCCTGGGGCGTCGTCTACAAGATCGACGTGCACTCCGGGAAAAGCGGCGACATCGTGTGGAAGATGGACCCCGGCCAGGAGAAGATCGACCGCAACCGCGGCGTCGCCTTGTGGGGCAACCTCGTCATCTCGGTGACGAGCTTCGACGGCCGCGTCATCGCCACCGATCGCGACACCGGCAAGGTGGTGTGGGAGCGCAGTCTGCGCGACCAGCCCGACCTCACCATCAACGCGGCGCCGCTGGCGCTCGCCGACGCCATCATCGTGGGCGCATCGGGCGGCGACAGCGGGGTGCGCGACTGGCTGGTCTCGCTCGACGCGCGAACCGGCAACGTCAACTGGAAGACCCATTCGGTTCCAGCGCCCGGCGAGCCCGGCAGCGAGACCTGGAAGGACAAGAACAACGCGTGGCAGACCGGCGGCGGCGCCTTCTACGTCACCGGCTCCTACGACCCCGCCACCAACGTCACCTATTGGGGCGCCGGCAATCCGACGCCGAAATACAACTCGTCCTATCGACCCGGCGACAACCTCTTCACCAACAGCGCGCTCGCGCTCGACGCGGCCACCGGCCGGATCAAGTGGTATCACCAATACACGCCCAACGACTCGATGGACTACGACGAGACCGGGACCCACATCCTGCTCGATGCCAAGGTCAACGGCGAGGACCGCAAGGTCCTCGCGCATGCCGGCCGCAACGGCTTCTTCTATTCATTCGACCGGCTCAACGGCCAGTTCCTCAAGGCCACCCAGTACGTGCCGGCGGTAACCTGGACCAAAGGCATCGATCCCAAGACCGGCCGGCCGCTCGACTACGATCCCGCCAAGGACCTGCAGAGCTACGCCGATCCGGTGGCCAAGATCCTGACCGGCGCGAAGAGCAGCGGCGTCTGTCCCGGCGTCCCTGGCGGCAGCAATTTCTGGTCGGCTGCCTATAGCGAGCGCACCAAGCTCGTCTACCTGCCGGAACTCGAGGGCTGCACCAACATCACCCGCGACCAGACCCGCCACGTGCGCGGCAAGTTCGACGGCGGCGACTTCGGCTACGATGGACGGCTGAAAAGCGGGCTGGTGGTCGTCGATCCCGCGACCGGGAGCGTCGTCCGGCGCAAGGAGATGGCTTATGCCAACACCAGTGGCGCCCTCGCGACCGCCGGCGGGATCATCGTCACCGCGCTCATCGACGGCACCGTGATCGCGCTCGACGACCAGACCCTGGACGAGTTGTGGAGCTTCAACGTCGGGACCGGGATCAACGCGCCGCCGATGACCTATGCGGTCGACGGCCGGCAATACATCGCCATCGCCACCGGGCTCACCCGCAACTCCATGGGCCGCCTCGCGACCACGCCGGAAAAGCGCAATCTGGGCAAGACCGCGACCATGATCTTCGTGTTCGCGCTTTAGCTAGAGCGCGAACCGCTCGGATTGAAACGGCTCGCGCTGGCAAAGTCGGTATGCCGGACGGCCCCGACGCTACTTCGTCGGGCCGCGCGCATCCGCAATGCGGGTTGCGAGGGCGGCACGACCGGACCGCTCGATATCGAGCTGGGATTGGCGGCCCTGCGCATCCTTGAGCGAGCCGTCCATCACCAGGATCACGGCGAGCCAGGACACCGCGAAGTTCGCGAAGAACATCGCGAGGAACACGACCAGGCTGATGGCCGAAGAGAACTCTTTTTCCACCCAATAACCGATGCCGGCGGAGATCGTGGCGCCGATGACCACGAACACGACATAGAGGATCAATGCCTTCATGGCACGCCTTTCAAGTTAGGACCCGCGGTCCATCATCGGGTAATGCCGCACCATTGCAAAGGAATTTACCGGCTTGCAAGCGAAAACGGCATCCACTCCCTCACCAAAGCTGGGCCGAAGCGAGGGCGGCGCCCTCGGTCAACGACTTCAGCTTCATCCAGACGATCTTGGTGTCGACCTGGACGCGCCCGGCAAAGGTACCAAAGCCGCAGTCGACTCCGGCAAGGACGTTCTGCGGCCCAACGACGCGGGCATATTGGATGATGCGGTCGGCGACGAGCTCCGGATGCTCGACCACGTTGGTGGTGGAATCGATCACGCCGGGAATGATGATCTTGCCGGCCGGCAGCGTCACGTCCCGCCACACCTTCCATTCATGGGCGTGACGCGGATTGGCGCCGGGAAACGACACCGCCTGAGGCTTTCCCGCCAGCACGATGTCGATGATGTCGCGCAGCGGGATGTCGTTGTGATGCGGGTCGATGGTCGATCCCCAGCACACATGCATGCGCATGCGGTCCGCCGGGATGTCGGCGACCGCCCGATTGAGCGCGGAGACGTTGGCGGTGATCACCTTGCGATAATCGGCGATGCTGAGGTCGGGATAGACCGTGTGGCGCGTCATCGCGAGGTCGGGGCAATCGAGTTGGAGCACGAAGCCGGCATCGACGATGGCACGGTATTCCCGCTTCATGGTGTCGGCGAGCGCGGTGAGATAACCCTCGTCGTCGGGGTAATAGGCGTTCTTGAGGTAACGGGCGATCTGGCCCGGCGACGGCGACGTCATGAAGACTTCCGTCGCACCGGCCGTCGCGGTCGCGCTCTTCTCGCGTGCAATGTCGGCCTCGACGGCGGGCCAGTCCTTCCAGGCAATCGGGCCGGAACAGGCGGGCCGGTGCTGGAACGGCGATGCAAACTGCTTGAGCAGGGCAGCAAGCTCGGGGAACTCCTCATCGCCGGTCCCGCGGGGCGGCGCAGTCGGCCCCTCGAACCCTGAAAGGCGGTCCTTGACGTGGACGGTATAGTCGGTGCGCCCCTGCTCGCCGTCATTGATGATGTCGAGGCCGCATTCGACCTGCTTGGCGACCACCGCGGCCACGGCCGCGCGCACCGACGCTTCGAGCGCCGCCGCGTTGGCACCGGGTCGCTCCTGGTCGTCGAGGAGCAGCGCGACGAGAGCGGGCGGCCGCGGCAGGCTGCCCGTGTGCGTGGTGAGAATACGGCTCATGCTGCGCTGCATCAAATCCTCCGCGGCCGGGCTGTGCCACCCGTTGACATCGCGCCCCCGAAGGGGCCGAAGACGGGCGAAGGCTTATCCCCTGTTCGGCGGGAGAACAATGATCATCGGCATTCAAAGAGGGAACGCCGCGGGGCCCCACGGCAGGTCCGAGACCAAGCGGCACGGCACGGAAATTGCGGCGTTGCGACGACTTCACCCGTCCTGCGCCGGGTGCTACCGCTCTCGCCATCCGATCCTTGCCTCATTGCTCCATCCGCAGGCCGCGTTCGAACGAGGACACTCGATGTTTTCAAGCACCTGGGACCAACGCTTTATGATGCTGGCCCACCAGATCGCCCATTGGAGCAAAGAGAGCGGGCGGCGCGTCGGCGCGGTCATCGTCGGCCCCGACCGCGAAATCAGGTCGACCGGATTCAACGGGTTTCCGCGCGGCGTTCGCGACGACATTCCCGAACGTCACTCGCGCGAAACCGGGGCCAAGTATCTCTGGAGCTCCCACGCCGAACGCAACGCCATCTATAACGCCGCCCGCATCGGCGTTTCGGTGAAGGGCTGCGTCATGTATGTACCCTGGTATCCTTGCGTCGAATGCGCCAAGGCCATCATCCAGTCCGGGATCAGCGAGGTCGTCGGCTACGCGCCCGATCTTTCCGAGCGCAAGTGGGGGCCGGAATTCTCGCTGTCCGCGGAGATGTTCAAGGAGGCCGGCGTCAATGTGCGGCTGATCCCCCGGCTGCAGGATCTTCCGGTCGGCACGTGATGCGCATGCCCCTCGGCAACGCGGTCACCCGCCCGCCCCTCATGGGACGAGCGGTTTTTTGGGGCATGAATTCATGAAGATCGCAATCCTCGACGACTACCACGACACGGTCCGCACGCTCTCCTGCTTCGACCGCCTGGCCGGGCACGAGGTCACGGTCTGGACCGATCACATGCAGGACGACGACGTCCTGGCCCGGCGGCTGCACGACACCGAGGCGCTGGTGCTCATCCGCGAACGGACCCAGATTCGCGCGCCGCTCCTGGAACGGCTGCCTCACCTTAGGCTGATCAGCCAGCGCAGCGTCTATCCGCACATCGACATCGCGGCCTGCACCCGACTCGGCATCGTGGTGTCGTCGAGCCAGCATCCGGGCGTGCCTTCTCATGCCGCTGCCGAACTCACCTGGGGGTTGGTCCTGGCGGCGATGCGGCAGATCCCCCAGCAGGTCGCCGCGCTGAAAGCCGGCAAATGGCAGGTCGGCGTCGGCAGGTCGCTGCACCACAAGACTCTGGGGGTCTATGGCTACGGCAGGATCGGGCGCGTCGTCGCCGGCTATGGTCGCGCCTTCGGCATGAAGGTGCTGGTCTGGGCGCGCGAGCCGGCGCTCGCCCAGGCCCGCGCCGAGGGCTACGAGCCGGCGGCGAGCAAAGCCGACTTCTTCGCCGCATGCGACGTGATCTCACTGCACATGCGCCTCGTCGAGGCGACGCGCGGCATCGTCACGGCCGCCGACCTCGCCCGCATGAAGCCGACCGCATTGCTCGTGAACACCAGCCGTGCGCCCCTGATCGAGCCCGGGGCCCTGGTTGCCGCGCTGCGCGCTGGACGGCCGGGAATGGCGGCGGTCGACGTCTTCGAACAGGAGCCGGTGACCGACCCCGCGCACCCGTTGCTGACCCTGGAAAATGTCGTCTGCACGCCGCACATCGGCTACGTCTCGCATGACGAATACGAGGTCCAGTTCACCGAGATCTTCGACCAGGTCACGGCCTTCGCGGCGGGAGCGCCAATCAACGTCGTCAATCCGGACGTCGCACGCGCCGCCAGCGCCGGCTTTCCTTAAGCCAAGGAAGGCTTTTCACCGTGGCGCGGAAAAATGAGCAAAATTATTGTTTATCAGTTGGTTGCAGGTGCCGAATGGTCGGTTTATGCAACTCGCTCAACCAAGATTTAATCAACTAAATTAAGTCGGCTTTTCTTTATTTGGGGCAGAACAGCCCGGTTGCCCGCAAAAGGTGATCGACACCGATTATGGCCGTTGCCCCTTCGTCGCATCCACGTTTTGCCAGGCTGGCATTGCTCGTGCAGTCCGCGGCCCGCAGGCTTTCGAGCCGCCCCAAGCTGACCATCGCCGCGTTCGGACTGTTCTTCGCCGCCACCATCGCCGTCATCTTCCTCGCCGATCTGCAGACCCGCTACCGCGCCGAAATCGACGTCGCGGCGCACACCGCACAGAATTATGCCGACGTTCTGGCCCAATACACCGCGCTGACCTTCGAGGCGGTCGACCGCTCCATCCGCCAGACGCAGTTGATCCGGGCCGACCTGAAGGCTGCGCTCGCGGCACCGGGCGCGGACGATGCGCTGTTGCGGCGCCGCGCCAACGAGACGTTGAACCAGCTTCAGAAGAGTTCGCTGATGCTGGCGGCCATCCTGTGGACCGATCGCGACGGCAACATCGAAGGGTGGTCCCACGACGGCACACCGCCGTTGGAGAGCCTCGCCGGGCGTGATCAGTTCATGGTCCACCGCGACAGCGGGAGCGACAAGCTCTTCGTGTCGAAACCGTTTCGCGGCAAGGTCACGAAACGGTGGCGCATCGCGGTCTCCCGCCGTCTGACAAGTCCGGATGGCAGCTTCGGCGGCGTCGTCGTGGCGCTGATCGACCAGGCCTACTTCAACCGGACCTTTCGCTCGATCGATGTCGGACCGCGTGGCGCCGTGGCGCTGCTCGATCGCGACGGCTACATCATCGCGCGCCAGCCTCCCCTCGAGCCCGGAAGTCCGGCGGGGTTTCGCTGGCCCAATGTCGACCATCTTCTGACCGAGGAGTCCGGGCTCTACGAGAACGTGAGCCCGCTCGACCAGACGCCCCGCATCGGCGCTTATCGGGCCGTGAAGGTGCCGCCGGTCTTGGCGCTCGTCAGCTTCCACCGCTACGATCGTCTCGCTGCGTGGTACCAGCATCTCTCCACGTTCGGCCCGGCCGCGGTGATCGTCATCGCCGTCATCCTGCTCGGAACCACCGTGCTGATGTGGCAGACGGGCTCGCTCGCGAAAAAAAACCGCATCCTCGAAGTGACGCTGGAGAACATGGCGCACGGGCTGTGCATGTTCGACAGCTCGCAGCGGCTGATCGTCTGCAACGAGCGCTACGCCAAGATGTACGGCCTCACCCTCGCGGAGATGCGTCCGGGCACGCCGTTGCAAACCATCCTGGAGGCGCGGGTGACCGTCGGCGCGTCACCGGAGGCGGCGCAGGAGTACATCGAAACGCGGCTCGCCGAGGTGGCCCGCAACGAGCCCTATTACGCCGTCAACGAATTGCGCGACGGGCGGGTGATCGCGGTCACCCACCAGCCGATCGAGGGCGGCGGCTGGGTCGCGATCCACCAGGACATCACCGCCAGCCGGCGCGACGAGGAAAAGGTCGCGTTCATGGCGCATCACGACCTGCTGACCGGCCTCGCCAATCGCACCAGCTTCATGGAAAAGCTCGAGGACGCCGGGGCGCGGCTGCGGCGCAAGCAGGAAACCTTCAGCGTCCTCATGCTCGATCTCGACCGCTTCAAGAACGTCAACGACTCGCTCGGCCATCCCGCCGGCGACGCCCTGCTCAAGGAGATCGCCGACCGCCTCAGGGCGGCGTTGCGGGAAACCGACCTGGTCGCGCGTCTCGGCGGCGACGAATTTGCGATCATCCAGGCGGGCGAAACCGATCAGCGCCGGGCCGCGAGCGAACTCGCCAATCGGATCATCGCGGTCCTGTCGGCGCCGTACTACATCAACGGCGCCGAAGTGAACATCGGCACCAGCATCGGCATCGCCATGGCCAGTGGCGGCGACCTCGATTCCGACCTGCTCATGAAGCAGGCCGACCTCGCGCTCTACCGGACCAAGTCGGAAGGACGCAACGGCTGCTGCTTTTATGATTCGAGCATGACCGCGGACGCCGACGCCCGGCGGCAGCTGGAAGCGGACCTGCGCGATGCGATTTCAGCCGACGATATCGAGATCCATTACCAGCCCATTCTCCACGTCAAGACACGAAGGCTGTTCGCCCTCGAAGCGCTGGCGCGCTGGCGCCACCGCGACAAGGGGTTCGTCCCGCCGAGCGCCTTCATTCCGCTCGCCGAGGAGACCGGGCTCATCGTTCAGCTCGGCGAGCAGGTGCTGCGCAAAGCCTGCGCGACGGCCCAGCAGTGGCCGGCCGCGGTGAAAGTCGCCGTCAACATCTCGGCGGTGCAGTTCGCCAAATGCGACCTGTTCGCCCTGGTGACGCAGACGCTTGCCGAGACGGGACTTGCTCCCAAGCGACTCGAGCTCGAGATCACCGAGACCGCGCTGCTGGAAAAGGAGGCCGGCGTGCTGGCGACCCTGCAGGAGCTCAGGCGTCTCGGCATCAGCATCAGCCTCGACGACTTCGGGACCGGTTATTCCTCGTTGCGCTACCTGACCACTTTCCCGATCGACCAGATCAAGATCGACCGGTCGTTCACCCAGAACATCACCCATCGCCCCGATTGCGCGGCCGTGGTGGCCTCGGTGCTCGCGCTCGGGTCGGGACTGGGCGTGGCCACGGTCGCCGAGGGCGTCGAGACCAAGCAGCAGTTCGACATCCTGCGCGCCTCGGGAGTGAATTATGTGCAGGGCTACCTGTTCGGCGCGCCCTGCCCCAGCGAGGAACTCGATTTCAAGCGATTCGAGGAAAGCCGGCGGCTCGACAACGTGGCCTGAATGGCGCCTCGATCGCGCGTCGAGGCTGCTGTTTCAGGGCCGGCTCAGGCGCCGGGCGTCGGACCCCCACGGACGCCAAACGACGGCATCCCGCGACCGGGAACTCGCGCGGCGGATTTTTAAAAGCAGTGGGCGTCTCGCAGCAACGTCGTGTCGCGGCAACGGCGAACCGCAGCAACGTCGAACCGCAGCAACGTCGGAGCGCCGCAACGTCGGAGCGCGCCGCGCCCGGGGGTGGCCCAGGCCGGCGCGACAGCGCTCCAACTCAGAGGAATCTCCGCGCGCGCACGCCCTGCACGCGCGCATCGGCGTCAGTGCGAGACGACGATCGGATCTCCGTTCTTGTACTTGATCTTGCTGACGTTCCAGGCGCCGCCGGGAGCGCCGCTGCGGAGCGGATTGATCGTCATCTGAAGCTCGTCGCCGGGCTTCAGGGTCTTGCTCGACCAGCCGTCGCGGATCAGTCCGCTCGGCGCGCCACCCTCGAGATTCCACAGCTGGTTGGTGCCGTCCGCCTGCTTGACGTCCAGGATGATGAACGTGTGCGGGCTGGTATAACGGTACTCTTTCACCGTTCCCGTCAGGTCCATCGGGTGTTCCTGGTCGAACATCGCAAAGGAGTGATGCGCGAGCACGGCACCGCTGGTACCGAGCACGACGCCACCGACGAGCAACGCTGCATAAAGGGATCGCATGCATTTCCCCCGTTTTTTGCTTCTGATTGAATATGGCCCAGGAAAGTCCCTGGGAGGTTTGCCTCCGCGCTGAAAAAGCGACGCGGAAAAAGGACATGCCCGCCGCGGGCTGAACTGCCGTTTTTATGGGCGGGCTATCGGCATTTCCCCGCCTTCGGTGGCAGCTTTTGTCGCACCATATATCACTTTGCCGTGACTGAGAAGGGGCTGTTGCCTACGAGATAACCGGGCGACGGGCAGCCGAATTCACGTTTCCTTTCGTATTTTCGAGCCTGCAGCGGCGTTGGCGATGCCCGCCCCTTTCCATCCCGCCCCCGAATGCCCTAGTGGTGTGGGCTTCCAGCGCTCGAAATCGTTCGGGCCCACCCGATCGGATGCGCTCATGACCCCCAAGCCGTGCCGGCGTGACCCAGAACCACGACAAAGACCCGCAGCGAGCCGGAGAGACGCTCCAGAGGCAGCCTGCGGCCGCTCCACAGGATGCACCGCAGCGGAGCGCCGTGGCTGATCCCCTGCCGACACCTCAGGTGGTGGCGCGGCGGACCGCCCGCGCGCTGCTGCTCGGTGAGCGCATCGACACCGCCGGGCTGGAGCGCAGCGACCTCATCTCGACGACGCCGCTCGCGTTCCGCGTCGGCGACGCCGGCTTTGCCGTGCTGTTTCGCTATGGCGTTCTCGTCCTCATCGGAATGTCCCCGATCGAGGAGGACGAGCTGGTGCGCGGCATCAGCGCCCGCATCATCGGCCGCTACGGCAAGGTCGAGGACGAGACCGCCACGATCGAGATCGCGCCGGAACGCGACGACCAGGTGGTCACCGGCGGCGCGGTCTCGCTCAAGGACCTGTCGCCGCCGCGTGTGCTGGTGATCGCCGACGTGCTCGCCAAAAACGTGGCGCTGGTGCGCGACGAGCGCGAAGTCAACAAGGTGCTCGAACTGATCGAGCCGTTCGCGAGCCGCCTCGCCACCACCGGCCGCGGCCCCTACAGCCGGCGCGAAATGCTGCGCGTGATCGGCCAGGTCCTGCTCGTGCAGCACCGCATTTCCGGCCGCATCGCGGTGGCGGAAAAGCCGGATGTGCTGTGGGACCGTGGCGACCTCGAGCGCCTCTATGCCCGGCTGGAGGACGAGTACGAGCTCAAGGAGCGCGCCAACGCCCTGCAGCACAAGCTTCAGGTGATCGAGGGGACGTCGCGGGCGCTGGTCGACATCATCGACACCGAGCGATCGAGCCGGCTGGAAGCGACCATCGTGCTCCTGATCGTGGTCGAAGTGATGATCGCCTTCTACGAGCTGTTTTTCCGCCTCACCCGATAGGTCGGGACGGGGCGGCGGATCGACTGCGCGGGCGCAGCCTTCAGCGGCCGACGGCGCGCAGAAGGTCGTCCAACGCCGACTGCGGATCGGCCCGGGGCCAGTCGCCGAGCTGGTGGCTGAACCAAGTGAACTGGCGCTTGGCATAATGCCGGGTGTCGCGCTTGCCCGCTTCGGCGGCTACGGCGAGCGATATCTCGCCGGCGAGATGGCGGATCAGCCACGGCACCCCGTGGGCCTTCATGGCCGGAAGCAGCGGATCGAGGCCTCTGCTGCGCAGCGCCTGCACCTCCTCCATCGCGCCGGCGCCGAGCATCGCGTCGAAGCGCGCATCGATGCGCCGGTAGAGCGCGCTGCGCTCCGGCGCGAGGAAGACCTTGGCCACCCGGCCGGTTCCGAGCAGCGGCGGCAACCCGTCGCGGTGCCAGTCGGAAATGGCGCGGCCGGTCGCCTCGAACACCTCGAGCGCGCGGGCGATGCGGGTGCGGTCGGCGGGATTGAGCCGCGCCGCGGTCGCGGGGTCGCGGCGGGCAAGCTCCGCATGGAGCGCGCCGACGCCGCCGGACGCGAGCCTGGCGCGGACGTCCAGGCGGATCTCCGACGCCACCGGCGGGATCGCCGCCAGCCCCTGCGTCAGCGCCTTGAAATAAAGGCCGCTGCCGCCGGTGAAGATCGCGACGCGGGAACGCGCCCGCGCGTCCTCCAGCGCAATGCCGGCGTCCTCGACGAAGCGGCCGACCGAATAGTTCTCGGCGGCATCGACATGGCCGTACAGCAGATGCGGCGCGCGCGCCGTCTCGGCCGGACCGGGACGCGCGGTGATGATCTCGAGATCGCGATAGACCTGCATCGAATCGGTATTGATGACGATCCCGCCGAGCCGCTCGGCCAGCGCCAGGGCAAGCGCCGACTTGCCGCTCGCCGTCGGGCCTGCGATAAGCACCGCCCACACTCGATCGTCTGCGCTTTCCATGGCAGATGCCGTGTCATCCGATCGCACGCCGGCGCGGCGCGCCAAGCCTCATGTCACCCGGTTCGACGCCACCCATGTCTCACGTCGCCACCCTGATCGCCAGCCGCCCGCTGCCCGAGCTCGCCGCACGCGCCCAGGACGCGGCCCGCGCGCTCGGCGCCGATGGCGCGGTGGCCTGGCTGTCAGCGGGGACCGCGGCGGACATTCCGTTTACGCCAGCCGCCGGGGACGACCACCGGCGCGCCGTGGACCGCCTGCGCGAGGCGATCGGCGATATCGCGGTCGACATCGTCGTGCAGCCGGCGGCCGGACGGCGCAAGCGGCTGCTGCTCGCCGACATGGATTCCACCATGATCGGTCAGGAGTGCCTCGACGAGCTCGCGGACTTCGTCGGCCAGAAGGCCCGCGTCGCCGCCATCACCGAGCGCGCCATGCGCGGCGAGATCGCCTTCGAGCCGGCGCTGGAGGAGCGGGTGTCGCTGCTCGCGGGCCTGTCCGCCGGGGTGGTCCACGAGGTCATCGAAAAGCGCATCACCCTGACGCCGGGCGCCCGCGCGCTGGTCCGCACCATGCGCGCCCATGGAGCGCACACCTGCCTCGTTTCCGGCGGCTTCACCCTGTTCACGACGCCGATCGCGGAGACGATCGGATTTGCGGAAAACCGCGGCAACCGGCTCGAAGTCCACGACGGCCGCTTCACCGGACGGGTGGTGCCGCCGATCCTCGGGCGCGACGCCAAGCTGGCGACGCTCGTCGCGTTGCGCACGCAGTTCGGCCTCGCCGAGAGCGAGACGCTGGTGGTCGGCGACGGCGCCAACGACCTCCTGATGATCTCACACGGCGGCCTCGGAGTCGCCTTTCACGCCAAGCCGCTGGTGGCGGCCGCGGCGGCGGCCAGGATCGACCACGGCGATCTCACCGCCCTGCTCTACGCACAGGGCTATCGCGACGCGGATATCGTCGCGTGACCGGATGGCGTCACTGACTGTCTTTCGCCCGGCTTGACCGGCGATCCGGCTCACCGGCCGTCGGGTACCGGACACCCGGTCACGCCGGTCGATGACGCCGATCGGGTGCGGCTACGGTCAAGGCGTTAGGCCTCGACAGCGTTCGTCCGCCCCCACATCCATCTGCGGGCTGCATCTGCGGGCTGCGTGCCGCGCGCTACTGCAATGCGAGCGCCACGAAGCGGAGCTCGCCCGCCGCGTTGGCCACCAGCAGGAGCGCCGACTTACGGCCTTCCTTCTTGAGCTGGTCGACCCGCTTTTGCAGGTCTTCGGTGTTTCCGACCTGCTCCTGGGAGACCTCGACGATCACGTCGCCGGCGTTGAGACGCTTGTCGGCGGCCGGCGACTGCGCGTCGACGCCGGTGATCACCACGCCCTTGACGGTGTCCTTGATCTTGAAGCGGGTGCGCAGGTCGTCGGTGATGTTGGAGAGGTTGAGGCCGAGCGTCTTCTGCACGACCGTCTTCTCTTCAGGCACGGCGTCCTTCTTGGGCGTGAGGGCCGCCTGCTTCTCGCCGTCCTCGAGACGGCCGAGCTTGACGGTGAGGTTCTGCTCCTTGCCCTTGCGCACGACGACGACGCCGACGTCCTTGCCGACGGGAGTGTCCGCGACGACGCGCGGCAGGTCACGCATCTCGCGGATGTCGTGGCCGTCGAACTTGACGATGACATCGCCGGCTTCGATGCCGGCAGGCTTCGCCGGGCCCTTCTCGTCGATGCCCGCCACCAGCGCGCCATGGGGCGGCTTGATGTTCAGGCTGTCCGCAATGTCGTCGGTCACCTGCTGGATGCGCACGCCGAGCCAGCCGCGGCGGGTCTCGCCGAACTGGCGGAGCTGGTCGATGACCGCGACCGCGGTCTTGGACGGCACGGCGAAGCCGATGCCGATCGAACCGCCGGACGGCGAAATGATCGCGGTGTTGATGCCGATCACCTCTCCCTCGAGGTTGAACAGCGGGCCTCCGGAGTTGCCGCGATTGATGGCGGCGTCGGTCTGGATGTAATTGTCGTAGGGACCGGAATTGATGTCGCGGTTGCGCGCCGAAACGATGCCCGCGGTGACGGTGCCGCCGAGGCTGAACGGATTGCCGATCGCCACCACCCATTCGCCGAGCCGCAGCCGGTCCGAAATCGCCGAACGCGACCGCGGTGAGCGGCTTGTCCGGCTTGACCCGCAGCAGCGCGAGATCGACCTTGGTGTCGCGGCCGAGGATTTCGGCCTTGAGGCGCGAGCCGTCGTTGAGGATCACGGTCACCTCGTCGGCGTCGGCGATCACGTGGTTGTTGGTCACCACGATGCCCGAGGGATCGATGATGAAGCCCGAGCCCAGCGAATTCACGCGGTGCGGCGCATTCTGCTGATTCTGGTTGTTGCCGCCCTGCTGATTGTTGCGCCGGTTCTTGAAGAACTCGTCGAAGAACTCCTCGAATGGAGAACCCGGCGGCAGTTGCGGCATCGCATTGTTGCGGTTGTCGACGGTCTGCGAGGTGGAGATGTTGACGACCGCGTTGATGACCTTTTCGGCAACGTCGGCGATGCCGTCCGGACCGCGCGCCACCGAAGGCGCGGCGAACAGAGGCATCGCCACCACCGCGACGGCGATCGCACCGGCAACGCTGCGGCAGGACTGGCGGACATAGAGCGGAAGGCCGACCATGGGCGATGGTTCTCCTGGGAAAAGCTCGCGCAGACTGCGCTCGTCACGGGTGTGACGCAAGAGCGTCAAAAATCTCACGTGTCAGAATAGGGTCGGAATCAGGCGGAAAGGCGGCTTGCGCCGCGGCTACCCGCGTACCAGCCACACCACCGCGAGCCCCAGGACGGCGCTGACGATACCGATCGTCCGCAGCGTCTGGTCGGGCGTCCTGCCCACCATCTCGACCGCGCGCCGGGCGGCTTCGGGGAAGGCTGCGAACAACAATCCCTCGATCACGAAGACCAGCCCGAGCGCGGCGAGAAAATCGTCGATTGGCGTGGTGCCCAGGGTGCTGCCCCTACTTCTGGGCCGCCTGAGGAGTTGCCGGCGAATCCGAATTCGCCGCCGACGGAGCTGCCGTACCGGCAGCTTTCCCGCTGGGATCGGCGAAATACTTGAAGAAATCGGAGTCCGGACGCAGCACCATCCGCGTGTCGTTCGGGCGCAGGCCGTTTTCGTAGGCCTGCATCGAACGATAGAACGAGAAGAAGCTCGGATCCTTGCCATAGGCTTCGGCGAAGATGCGGTTCCGCTCGGCGTCGCCTTCGCCCCTCGTCTGCTCGCCGTGGGACGAAGCCTCGGCGACCAGCACGGTCACGTCGCGATCGGCGCGGGCGCGGATTTCCTGGCTCCGCTGGCTGCCTTGGGCGCGGAACTCGGCCGCCTCGCGCTGCCGTTCGGTCTGCATGCGCTGATACACGGCCTGGCTGTTCTGCTCCGGCAGGTCGGCACGGCGGATCCGCACGTCGACGACGTCGATGCCGAAGGCCTGGGCCTCGCGGTTGAGCTGCTCCTTGACGCGCTGCATCAGGGCCTCACGGTCGTCGCGCACGACATGGGTGAGCGTCGCTTCGCCGAGCACCCGGCGCAGCGCCGCATTGAGCAGCGTCGACAGCCGCGAATTGGCACCTTCGATGGTGCTCACGGACTGATAGAACAGCAGCGGATTGACGATGCGGTAGCGTGCGAAGGCATCGACCACCAGGCGCTTCTGGTCGGAGCAGATCACCTCCTGGGAGGAATTCTCGAGGTCGAGAATTCGGTTGTCCACGTAGATGACGTTGTCGATCAGCGGCCACTTCGCGTGCAGGCCGGGCTGGGTGATGGTGCGCACCGGATCGCCGAGGCGAACCACCAGCGCCTGCCGGGTCTGCGGCACCGTGAACAGCGAAAGATAGGTCAGGAACGCGACGACCACGGCGAGGACCGCGATCACGCCGCCGGAGATGCTGTTTTTCATCGGGCGGCTCCCGCCGACGGCGTCTGCGCCGGTGCGCCGGCTGGACGATTGCGCAATTCGGGAAGCGGCAGGTAGGGCACGACGCCGGTCCCGCCCTTGCCGGAATCCAGGATCACCTTGTCGGTGCCGCCGAACAGCCGCTCCATGGTTTCGAGGTAGAGCCGCTGCCGCGTCACGTCGGGGGCCTTCTTGTACTCCTCATAGACCTGGGAGAAACGCGCCGCCTGGCCCCTGGCCTCGGCGACCGTCTGCTCGCGGTAGGCCTCGGCCGACTGGGTGATCTGCGCGGCGCGACCGCGCGCCTCCGGCACCACGCGGTTGGCATAGGTCTGGGCTTCGTTCTGCGCGCGCTCGCTGTCGGCGCGGGCGGCCTGGACGTCGCGGAAGGAATCGATAACCTGGGCCGGCGGATCGACCTTCTGCATCTGCACCTGCGTGATCTGGATGCCGGAATTGTAGCTGTTGAGGGTCTTCTGCATGAGCTCCGTGACCCCGGTCTCGATGTTCTGACGCGCACCGGTCAGGATCGGCTGGATGTCGGAGCGCCCCACCACCTCGCGCATCGCGCTCTCGGCGACCGCCTTCACGGTGCCTTCGGGGTTCTGGATGTTGAACCGGTAGGCGCCGGCGCCCTGCGGCTTGACCACCCAGAACACCGCGAAATCGACGTCGACGATGTTCTCGTCGCCGGTGAGCATCAGGCTCTCCTCCGGGACGTCGCGCATCTGGGTGCCGCGGCGCAGGTCTTCGACGAGACGCATGCCGATGTCGATGCGGTTGACCCGCGTGACCTTCACGAGCTCCACCGACTCCACCGGATAGGGGATGTGATAGTTGAGGCCGGGCTTGGCATCGCGGATGTATTTGCCGAAGCGCATGACGAGGCCGAGTTCGTCGGGCTCGACCCGGAAGAAGCCGGAAAATCCCCACAGCGCAACCGCCGCCAGCGCGATCAGCGCAATGCCGCGGCCGCTCAGATTGCCGCCGGGCAGCACGCTGCGCAGCTTGTCCTGGCCGCGCCGCAGCAGCTCCTCGAGATCCGGCGGGCTCGACCCGGACGGCGGGGAACCGGAGCCCCACGGCCCCTTCGGACCCGCACCCCAGGGGCCGCCTTGATTACTCCACGGCATCACTGCACTCCGCGTTCGCCGGTTCTGCCGGCCCGGCCTTGAAATCACACGCCGCCACCGCTGATCGGGAACGATGGCTTTATCACGGTATCTAGAGATCGATGTTCGGACACGGGTTATAAGGGGGTGGACATCCCCTTTCAACGCGCATTGATGCCGCGTGAGCCGGCATAAGCGCGCACACTGGTCCCGTCAGAGCGGTACTTAACCACCGAATGGTAAAGCGCACCAGCGCGCGATCGGGAAAAGTTGCGGCATCTCGCGGGCTCCGCTTCCCCGCGTGCCCGGTCCTCATGCGACTGATCGGACGACCGTTTCAGGGCGCGATTCGCTCATAGCTCAGCGTGGTGAACGGCGCGTCGTCGTCGGGCCCGGCGGGATGTTCGCCACGTCCCGCCTCGCGCCAGCGTTCGGCTTCGATCGGCGGAAACAGGGTGTCGCCGGTGGGGCTCGCATGGACGCGGGTGACCTCGAGCCGGATCGCGTCGTCGATCGTCTGGCCGTAGAGATCGGCACCGCCGATGATCATGATCTGGGCCACGCCGCGCCGCCGGGCGTCGCCCCGCGCTGCTGCCAGCGCCGCATCGAGGCTGGTTGCCGCCACCACGCCCCGCGCAGCGAAATCGCCATCGCGGGTGATCACGATGTTGGTGCGTCCGGGAAGCGGCTTGCCGATGGACGCATAGGTCTTGCGCCCCATCACCACGGGGTGCCCGAAGGTCAGTTCGCGAAACCGGCGCAGGTCCGACCGCAAGCGCCACGGCAGCATCCCGTCCCTGCCGATGACGCCGTTGTCCGCGATGGCGGCGACGAGGACGAGCCCCGGCTCGTCCCGACCGGGAGTGGCCGACCCGCTGATCACACCGCGACCTTGGCCCGGATATGCGGATGCGGGTCATAGCCGTCGATCGAGAAATCCTCGTAGCGGAAGGCGAAAAGATCGGTGACCGCCGGATTGAGATGCAGCGTCGGGAGCGTGCGGGGCGACCGCGACAGCTGCAGGTTCGCCTGCTCGAGATGGTCGCGATAGAGGTGGGCGTCGCCCAGCGTGTGGACGAAGTCGCCGGGGGCGAGGCCGGTCACCTGCGCCACCATCATCGTCAGCATCGCGTAGGAGGCGATGTTGAAGGGCACGCCGAGGAAGATGTCCGCCGAGCGCTGGTAGAGCTGGCAGGAGAGCCGGCCGTTGGCGACGTAGAACTGGAACAGGCAATGGCACGGCGGCAGCGCCATGCGGTCGACGTCGGCCGGATTCCACGCGGTCACGATGAGGCGCCGGGAATCGGGATTGCGGCGGATCGCTTGGACCACGTCGGCGATCTGATCGATGGCGCCGCCGTCGCGGGCGGGCCACGAGCGCCACTGCCGACCGTAGACCGGACCGAGATCGCCCTGGGCGTCGGCCCATTCGTCCCAGATGGTGACACCATGCTCGCGCAGATATCCGACGTTGGTGTCGCCGGCGAGAAACCACAGCAGTTCGTAGATGATCGATTTGAGGTGCAGCTTCTTGGTGGTGACCAGCGGAAAGCCCTGAGCGAGGTCGAAACGCATCTGGTGGCCGAACACCGACAGCGTGCCGGTTCCGGTGCGGTCGTGCTTTTCGACGCCGTCGGCGAGAACCCGTTCCATCAGCTCGAGATACTGGCGCATGGCATATCCGCCGCCCCCGGCATCCGACCGGCTCGGGAGAATCGGGGCGTCCCGCTAGTGTATGTCCCCGCCGACAACAAAAAAAGCCGGCGGGCAAAGCCCGCCGGCCTGGTCGCGGAAAACCGCGGCCGCGTTATTCTTCGACGAACACCTCTTCGCGCTTGGCCCGGATGGTCGGCAGAATGCCCACCACCAGCAGCAGGACCGCGACGGCGATCAGGCCGCCCGAGATCGGCCGGGTGATGAAGGTGCTCGGATCGCCGCGTGCGATCAGCATCGCGCGGCGGAGGTTCTCCTCCATCAGCGGTCCGAGCACGAAGCCGAGCAGCATCGGCGCCGGCTCGAAGTCGTGCTTGACCAGCCAATACCCGATGATGCCGAACACCGCCGTCATGACCACGTCGAACGGAGCGTTGTTGATCGAATAGACGCCGATCGAGCAGAAGATCAGGATCGCCGGGAACAGCAGCCGGTACGGCACCTGCAGCAGCCTCACCCACACGCCGACTAGCGGCAGGTTGATGATGACGAGCATCAGGTTGCCGAGCCACATCGACGCGATCATGCCCCAGAACAGGTCCGGCTGCTTGGTCATCACCTGCGGACCGGGAACGATGCCGTGGATGGTCATGGCGCCGACCATCAGCGCCATCACCGCATTGGGAGGGATGCCGAGGGTGAGCAGCGGAATGAAGGAGGTCTGCGCGGCGGCGTTGTTGGCGCTTTCCGGCGCCGCGACGCCTTCGATCGCTCCCCGGCCGAAGCGCGAGGGATCCTTCGACATCTTCTTTTCGAAGGTGTAGGCCGCGAACGCCGCGATGACCGCGCCGCCGCCCGGCAGGATGCCGAGGATGGCGCCGAGCACGGTGCCGCGGCCGATCGCGCCGGCGGCCGCCTTGAGATCGGGCCAGGTCGGCATCAGGCCGGTCAGCTTCGCCTTGAGCACGTCGCGGGACTCGCTCTGCTCGAGGTTGCGCATGATTTCGGCGAAGCCGAACACGCCCATGGCGACGACGACGAAGCCGATGCCGTCGGAAAGCTCGGGAATGTCGAAGGCCATGCGCGACTGCCCGGTCTCGATGTCGGAGCCGACCATCGAGAGCAGCAGGCCGAGCAGCACCATCGCCAGCGCCTTGACGATCGAGCCCCTCGCGAGCACCACCGCGAAGCACAGGCCGAGCACCATCAGCGAGAAGTATTCCGCCGGGCCGAACAGCAGCGCGATCGAGGTGAGCGGTGCGCCGAGCGCCGCCACCAGCACGGTCGAGACGCAGCCCGCGAAGAATGATCCGATGGCGGCGATCGAGAGCGCCGGCCCCGCGCGGCCCTGGCGGGCCATCTGGTGGCCGTCGAGCGTCGTCACCACCGAGGATGCTTCACCGGGAATGTTGATGAGCACCGAGGTGGTCGAGCCGCCATACTGGGCGCCGTAATAGATGCCCGCGAGCATGATCAACGCGCCGACCGGCGGCAGGCCGAAGGTGATCGGCAACAGCATGGCGATGGTCGCGAGCGGACCGACGCCGGGCAGCACGCCGATGAGGGTGCCGACCAGCGCGCCGATCAGGCACAGGAACAGGTTCATTGGCGAAAGAGCGACGCCGAAACCGAGGGCAAGATTATGGAGAAGGTCTACCATGGCGAGTTACACGCGCTGTTGATGCGGGCACTGCGGCCCGCAAGCGTTTCACCGGAAGCTGAGGAGCGAGTTGAAGATTGCGGACGGCGCCCAACTGTTCGGCCACAGCTGCAGAGGCAGGTTGAGGGCGACCGGAAACAAAAGACAGCAAAACGCCGTGAGCACCGCGCCCCAGATGAGGGTCTCGATGAGACGCGCCTCCGGCGTGGCGCCGGCGGCGGCCATGATGCTCAGGAAGCTCGCGATGACGAGTCCGAGCGGCCGCACCATCCAGGCGAACAAGATGACGGACAAGCTGACGAAGAACGGGCCGCGCCAGTAGAAGCGATCGATACCGGGGCCCTTGGTGAGCAATCCGCCGACAGCGATGATGCCGCCGAGAAGCCCGAGGACGATGGCGAACATGCGCGGTGCCGTGCCGGGCCCGAATGCGAAGCCGCGCATGCCGGGCAGATCACGCGATGCCCACAACGCGAACACCGCCACCGCTATCAAAACCAAGCCACCCCAGAACTCGCGCGGGCCGCGGATGAACGATCCGCCCTGCGACGCCCCGCCGGCACTGTCCGACATCTACTCACCCTCCCTCTGCAGTTCCGACCCTCGATTTGAGCACGCTTATGCCCTGACGTGATCCCTAGCACAAGGCGCGAGCGGGCCGAAAGCGCTCGTTGGGGCGCTGCCCGCCCAAATCAAAGTCACCGGATGAAGCCCGCGGCGCCGAGCGCCGCCGCGGCCGCGAGTGCGATCAGCGGCGAGATCCGCGTCCAGGTGGAAACGGCGAACGCAGCCGCGGTGACGATGACGGCGCGCCAATCATGGTCGGAGGCGCGCGCGATAATCAAGGCGCTGGACGCGATTAATCCAATGGTGACGGGGACGAGGCCGGCCTGGATGGCAACGGTCAGCGGCGCGGCGCGAAAACGGTCGAACGCACGCGAGACGCCGAAGGCGAGAAAGCAGGTCGGCCCGCACATCGCCGCCGTCGCCACCGCGGCGCCGGGAGCGCCCGCGATAAATTGTCCCAGCAGCGCGACGAACATCACGTTGGGTCCGGGCGCGGCCTGGGCAATGGCGTAGAGCTCGCTGAACTGCTGGTCGGTCAGCCACCCGCGCAGCTCGACCATCTGGCGCTGCATTTCCGGAACCACGGTGCTGGCGCCCCCGATCGCGAACAGGGACAGCAATCCGAATTGGACGAACAGCGCAGTCAGCGCGCCGGGCTCACCTCGCATCGGAACGACGCCACGCGAAGTAGATGCTGAGCGGGACCATGACGACGAGCACCAGCGGCATGTTGATGCGGAACAGGCCGACGGAGATGAAAGCGACGGCGGCGATGGCATGGGCCGGCTCCGGCCGGCGCTTGAGTAGCGGCTCCGCCATCTGGAACGCCGTGCTCAGGATCAACCCGGCAGCCCCGGCGGCAAGCCCGGCGAGCACGCCGCGCAACTGGGGCAATCCGCCATAGGCGCGGTAGAGCATGCCGACCACGACCATCAGCGCCACCGATGGCCCGAGCAGGCCGAGGAGGCTCGCCAGCGCCCCGGGCAGGCCGCGCACGCGCGATCCCCAGACGGCGCAGACGTTGACGATATTGGGCCCCGGCAGGAACTGGCAGAGCGCCAGCACCTCGTTGAACTCTTGCGCCGTCATCCACCGTTTGTCGTTGACCAGCATCCGGCGTGCCCAAGGCAGTACGCCGCCGAAGCTGATCAGGGAGACTCCGGCAAAGGCGAGGAAGATCTCGGTCAGGGAACCGGGGGCGACCGCCGCGCCGGCAAGGTTTGCGGTGTGATCGGGGGGATCGGACATGGGAAGGCTCATCGGGCGGCCATGCGCTGGAGGGCACGCACGGTTCCGGGACGAGGAAGCCACAAGGTGGGCTTATTCGCGGCAGGCTCTTTTGCCGCCACGGATTCGCGCCTATATTGATCCCGCCGGCTTGCCGGCTATGGCGATAAACGGCTGTCGTAATAAACCATTCGGACCCGGGGGCAGTACCCGGCGCCTCCACCAAATTCGGGATCGGGGGCCAATGACACAGGGGTCGGAAAGCGCGGCGCGCTTTCGATCCCCGGTTGCTGGTCGGCGATCCCTCCTATGGGGGCGAAACAGGATCGACGAGGGCGTAAAGGGCGTGCTTTTGCTCGGCATGGTTCCGCCGTTATCGGGCCACTGCAATAGTTGCAAACGACAACTATGCTCCGGTTGCTCAGGCCGCGTAAGCGGTTTGAAATACCGATCTTAAAGCCCTGATGTCTTAGCAGCATCAGGCGGGGTTCGGGGGCACCTGGCAACAGAAGCCCCCACTTCGTTTCGTGGGGGCCTCATGTCGAACCCCCACTTTCGTTTCTAGGGCTCTCGTATCGCCCCCCTTCGTTTTATGGGGGTCTCGGGTCGAATCCCTGCTTTCGTTTTGGGGGGTCTCGTGTCGCCCCCCCACTTTCGTTTTGTTCGGGTCTTCTGTCGAATCGTGTAACGTTCCGTAGCAATCCGCGTATCTTTCGCCGACGAGATGCAGCCCGAGATGCAGCCAATGCCGGTCGACACCATCCGTTATGACCTCCTGACCCAGGACGCCTTGCGCGGCGTGATCCGCACCGTCCTCACCGATGCCGCCACCAAGGGGCTTCCCGGCGAGCATCATTTCTTCATCACCTTCGATACCCGGGCCGAGGGCGTGCGCATGTCGCAGCGGCTCAAGGCCAGCTATCCCGAGGAGATGACCATCGTCCTCCAGCACCAGTTCTGGGACCTGAGCGTCGCCGAGGAGGATTTCGAGGTCGGCCTCGCCTTCAACGGCATTCCGGAACGGCTGCACATCCCGCTCAAGGCGGTGAAGTCGTTCCTCGATCCGTCCGTACAATTCGGGCTGCAGTTCACGGTCGAACCCGAGGCCGGCGTCGCACCGGTCGCACCGGCTGCCCCCGCCATCCCCGGCCCGAAGAAGGCAAAGCCCGAACTCCCGGCAGGCAAGCGGGAACCGGCCAAGCCCGCCACCAAGAAAGAGCCGATGCCCCAGGATGCTCCGGCGGCGGCAAAGGCGAAAAAGGACGAGCCCGCGCCCGACGCCCCCACCGGGGAAGTCGTCCGGCTCGACCGCTTCCGCAAGAAATAGCGACCGCCGCGTCCCGGATCGGGAAATCGATTCGCCGCAACTCAGCGTTCGGCGGCAATCGGCGGATCGGCCATCGGTCGATCGAAGCTGCGACTGTTCCCGCATCTTCGCGGGCGCGCCGCCCGTTGTAGAGCGCGGTCCTGGCCAGGGAGCCACCCATGAAGACCCGCATCGAGACCGACACGTTCGGACCTATCGAGGTGCCGGCCGACCGCTACTGGGGCGCCCAGACCGAGCGATCGAAGCGCAATTTCCGCATCGGCGAGGAGCTGATGCCGATGCCGATCATCGCGGCGCTCGCGCTCATCAAGCGGGTGGCCGCCGAGGTCAATGCCGAGCTCGGCCTCCTCGATGCCGCGCGCAAGGACGCGATCGTCGCCGCGGCCGACGAGATCATCGCCGGCAAGCTGGCCGGCAATTTCCCGCTGGTGGTGTGGCAGACCGGATCCGGCACCCAGTCCAACATGAACGTCAACGAGGTGATCGCCAACCGCGGCAACGAACTGATGGGCAGTACGCGCGGGGCGAACAAGCCGCTGCATCCCAACGACCACGTCAACATGAGCCAGTCGTCCAACGACTGCTTTCCGACCGCCATCCGCATCGCCGCCGTGCGCGAGACCGACGAGCGCCTGATGCCGGCGCTCACGCATCTTCGCGATGCGCTGGCCGAGCGACGCACCGAATTCGACGCGATCATTAAGATCGGGCGCACCCATCTGCAGGACGCGGTGCCGCTCACCCTGGGGCAGGAGTTTTCCGGCTACCACGCGCAGGTGGCGCACGGGCTCACCCGTATCCGCGAGGCGATGGCGCATCTGTATTCGCTCGCCCAGGGCGGCACCGCGGTCGGTACCGGGCTCAACGCCCCGCCGCGCTTCGGCGAACGGTTCGCCGCGCGCCTCGCCGTCATCACCGGCCCGCCCTTCGTGACCGCCGAGAACAAGTTCGAGGCGCTCGCCGCCCACGACGCGGAGGTCTTTTTCCACGGGGCGCTCAGCGCCGCCGCCACCGGCCTGTTCAAGATCGCGAGCGACATTCGGCTGCTCGGCTCCGGGCCGCGCTGCGGCCTTGCGGAGCTGAAGCTGCCGGAGAACGAACCCGGCTCCTCGATCATGCCGGGCAAGGTCAATCCGACCCAGTGCGAGGCCATGACCATGGTGTGCTGCGCGGTGTTCGGCAATCAGACGACCATCACCACGGCAGCGAGCCAGGGGCACCTCGAGCTCAACGTCTTCAAGCCCGTCATCGCGCTCGCCTTGCTGCAATCGATCCGGCTTCTCGGCGATGCGGCACGCTCGTTCACCGACCTCTGCGTCGCCGGCATCAGGGCCGACACCCTGCGCATCAAGGAGCTGGTCGACAAATCGCTGATGCTGGTCACCGCGCTCGCGCCCCGCATCGGGTATGACAATGCTGCGAAGATCGCCAAGGCAGCCCATGCCAACGGCACCACCCTGCGCGAGGAGGCGGTCCGCCTCGCCCTGCTTCAGGCGGACGAATTCGACGCTCTGGTGCGCCCCGAGAAGATGGTGGCCCCAGCCGACGCCGGGCCGCGACGGTAAATTTATGCACACCAAGGATTGTGTTGGTGGCGCGACTCATATCCATATGTAAGCGCTTTGTTTGGCGTAGCCGTCACAGCCGGTTGAATTGGTAGTCAGGTATACTTACTTGACCATTAGGCACGGGGGCGACCCGGTGGTCTGAGAGCGGCGGATGGCTGAAATTGTAAATTTGCGGACGGCCCGCAAGCGCGCAAAGCGGCAACAGGACGCGGAACACGCAGCACAGGCGCGTGTTTCCCACGGCATGTCGAAGCCCGCACGTGCGCTGGCCCGGTCGATGCAATCGAAGGTCCGACGCGAGCTCGATGAACACCGTATCGAGACAGGAGAATCCGATGAAGTCGCCGGTCGTTAAGCGCTCCATTGTCATCGCCGGGCACAAGACCAGTGTCAGCCTGGAAGATGCATTCTGGACCGGATTGAAGGAAATCGCTGCCGAACGCCACGTCACCTTGTCCGATATGGTCGCGGTGATCGATCAGGACCGCCGGCACGGCAATCTGTCGTCCGCTATCCGTTTGTTCGTGCTAGATTATTATCGCAGCCCGCGCGACCTGGGACAAGCCGAGCCGAAGGCGGCGGCAGCGGCCGACGAACGGGATGAGTCGGTGCTGCGGGCCGATTGAGCCTCGGACGCGGTAACGTTTTAAGCGCGTCGCACCGACGGGCGAGCGTTGCCGTGCAGCCCTGCCGGCTGTCATCTTATGCGCTCGCTCGGCTCTGAAGCACTTGCGCTCAAGCGCGAGGCCCTCTGACGCGAACCCCAGTGACGCGTGTCTCTGACGCGCTTTGCGCGGGACGGCTGCCGGAGTTCCGGTGGCCTCCCGCTGGGTTGATCGCCCCTCGATCACATCCTAAAAAGTGTAAAATGATACCGCGGGCTGCCACGTTTGCGTCATTAAGAGCGCCTTAATCCTCCCCTCGTAAACCGGATTGGGGCGGAGGGGATATTCAACATGCAATATGTTCGCGAGGTCGTTCGCGAGGTCGTTCGCGTCGAGATGCGTGATCGGCTCGGCCGGGTCACGGCCACTCTGGATCAGGTGCAGCTCTCGCCGAACACCGACTACCATCGGCTGGCCAAGCGCACCTTCCTCGACTTCCAGCCTCCTCAGGGGGCGGCTCATTACAGCTGTCACGTGCTGGCCGGAAATCGGGAGATCGGCAGCTACTCCCGCCGAAACCTGATTCTCGAAACCTGATCTCTCCAGGATCCTGATCAGCCGGCGCCGAGAGACCCAGCGCGGCGCCGCCTGATCAACGAACGCCTTGCTGGAAGAAATCCAGAAAGGGCGTTCGCGACGGCACCGGGGCGGCAACCGGCGGCTTACGCGCCGGCGGCGGAGCCGGAGCCGGCTTGATATCGACCGGCGGCGGCAGATCGGGCGCGTGTCCGAGCGTCGGCGTCAGCGCGGCCTCCGGCGGCGGCGGCGCGGCCAGGGTTGCGCTTACGGCCTCCTGGCGTTGCCGCGCCTCCAAAACCTCGAGCCGCTTGCGCTCCCGCTCGGCCTCATCCAGCCGCTTCGTCTCCTGCTCGACCGCGCGCCCCGTCAGCCAATTCGTCAGCATCGTCACGTCGACCGTGCGACGGGCGGCGGCGAGCGGCCCCTTCAGCGTGACCGCGACGCTCGGCCGTTCGCCCGCGGGGGCATCCTTTCGTTGCGGTCCGGTCATGACGATCCGCATGTCGAGTTGGCTGTCGGCGAGCGTCACGGCGGCCGCGGCCGCGACATCGGCGCCCTGTGCCTGGGCGTCGCTATCCATCAGCCGCATGCGTCCTTCCGCGATGGCGATCGGTGCGACAAAGAACGGAAGCCGCAGCCGGCCGGCGTTGAGGCCGGCACTGACGATCTCGGCAATGCGCCCGGAATTGTTGATGGCAGTCCCGCGGTCGACCGCGGTGATGGCGGCATCGATCCCGGCCGGATCGAGGCCGGCGATCTCCATGTTCTCGAACGTCGCGACGCCGCCGCCGGTAAGCGCTCCGGCGAGCGAAGCCGGGCTCAGTCCCTGCCCCTGCATCTCGGCATCGATCGACACCCGGCCCGTCGCCGGCGCGCGCACCACGCCCGCCAGCACGGCCGCGAGGTCGGCGTTCACCAGCTTGGTCCGCACCTGCAGGCTGATGCCGCCGGCGGCGCGCTGTAACTGGCCGCCCAGTTCGAGGCGCCCGTCGCCGAGCTTTCCGGTGACGCCGTCGAGGGCATATCCCGCCTCCGAGGCGATCACCGCGCCCTGCATGTCGTGGGCGACCATTCCCGGCGCCCACTGCACGCTGCCCGCGCGAAAGCCGATGCGGCCGTTGAACGCCGGCACCGTCGCGGCGGCAAACGGCTCCGCCGGCCAGGTCGCCCCCGGCGCGGGCCGCTGTGCGCCCGCCAGGACTGCGACGAGTTCCGCGCCGTCGACCTGATCGATATCGATGCGGCCATCGATATGCGGCATCGGGCCGGGACCGACGGCAACCTGTCCGCGGACCATCGAGCCCGCCACCCGACCCGACAGATCGTCGAGCTTGAACGAAGCCCCGTCGATGCCGAGGCTCGCATGCAGGTCGACCGGAACCGAGGCGGGCGCCCGGCGCGGCAGCTTCGCATCGGCGGCGCGCAGCGCGACGTCGAGGCGACCGCTGCCGCCGAGCTTGAGGGTGCCGGCGGCACTGGCGCTGGCATCGGTGGCGGCGAACCGGCTGTCGATGCGGAACGTGCGATCGATGGCGCCGTCCGCCACCACGGTCAACCGCGCCGGGCGGCGCTCCAGGGCGACGATCTGGTCGAGCCCCGACAACGCCGCGATGGTGCGGCCGTCATCGGCATTGAAGCGGCCGTCGACGTGCAGCGTCGCCGCGCCGGGGTCGGCGATGGTCCCGGTCCCGGTCGCGTCGATCACGGTGTCGATCCCGGCGACCTTGCCGGCGAGCTTGAGCCTCGCGACGCTCGCCGCGACGCCGCCTTTCGCCGGCTCGACGTCGAGCTTGGCGGTGACCTTGAGCGGCCCGAGGCGCCCCTCATACTTGCGGATCGGCTCGGCCGCTTGCGGCATCAATCGCGTCGCCAGCGCGGAAAAGCCGTCGAGGCGCCCGGCTATGAGCGAGACCGAGAGCGAGCCGCGCCCGGCCGCCTGCAGATTGTCGATACGGCCGCTGGCCTCGACCGCGGCGCCGCCGATGTCGGCGATCGAGAGGCGCTCGACCTTGAGGCCGGTGCCGTCGAAGTCGAGCAGCGCATGAATCTTGGTCGCTTCGACGCCGGCATAGGTGGTCCGGCCGACGTCGAGCGCCAGCGCGATCTCCTTGGGACGCTCGAACGTCGTCGAGGCGGAGGCCGCCGCGGCGAGGCCGAACAGGCGATCGAGATCGATCTCCATGGCGGTGAGCGAGGCATCGAGCCGCGCCGGCGCGGCCGCCGTCGCGAAGCGGTAAGCGGCCCGGCCGCTCACCGACTTGTGGTCGAACTGGGCGTCGAGGTTTTCCACCGCGATGCGCTCGCTGCCGAGGGTGATGACGCCGCTGCCGCGCATGGGTCCGACCGCGGCCCGCGCCGCCGTGGAACGCCCCTCGATCCAGGCATAGAGCCCCGCCGGATCGCTGGAATCGATCTGCACCGGCCCGGTAAACCCGACCTGCCCGCCGGACGCGGTCAGCCGGCCGCCGATCCGCATCTGGGTCGCGCCGGGCGCCCGCCACTCGAAAGAATCGATCGTCCAGCCGTCGGCGCTGGTCTCGGCGTCCCCGCGCAAGCCGCTGATCGACGCGCCCGCCATGGTGAGATTGTCGATGGCGAGGCTGATCCGCACCGGCAGCGGGAGCAGCGGCCCGGTCGCCAGGCTTTCGGCCATCGCCTTGACGACGTCGAACGGCAGGTGCCGGTCGGCACCGGTGAAGGTGCGGTCGAGGTCGATCTGGCGCGCCGCGAGATGGGCGGCGGCCTGCGGGCGGCTGCCGAAGCTCACCGTCGCCGTGCCGCTGAGTCGCGCCGGCCGGGTGTCCGGCCCGTACACGAATGCGAGGTCGTCGAACGTTGCGCCGGCCGCCGTAGCCTTGAGCTTGGCGGTCACCCGCCACGGCTCGGCGATCGCGGTGGCGTCGTGCGGGAGCGCAGCGCCGGCGGCGCGGACCACCGTCACCGCCCCGTCGAAGCGCGGCGTGCGGCGGTCCGGCCACCAGGTTCCTTCGGTATCGACCGCCAGCGCCGAACCCGCCGCGTCGACGGCAAGGTGCAGCTTGATCCCGCCGTCGTCGCCGCGATGGCCGCCGCTCAGGCGGAACGTCGCGGGCCCGCTCGCCGTGGTGAAGGCGCCGTCGCCCTTGAACGGGCCGAGCAGCGACCGGACTTCGCCGGTGAAGCTCACATTGTCGAGCGCGACGCGGCTGCCGTTGGCGGTGTCGGCGAGCACGATGCGCCCTTGTGTCATCCGCACATGGTCGATGCCGACGCGATCGGGATCGAAGCCGAGCACCGGCACCGGCGCCGCGACCTCGCCGTTGCGGTCCAACTTCAGCGCCGCCTCGACGCCCTCGAGCGACAACTGGTCCACCCGGACGTCGCCGCGCATCAGTGCGCCCAGTCCCAACTCCAGGCCGAGCTTGCGGACGGTAACGGGAGAGGCTCCGGACGGCGCGACCTCGACGCCTTGGACGTGCAGCGACGCCGTCGGCAGCAGCCGCACCGAGATCGGACCGGAGATGTGGACCGGCGCCCCGGCCCACTGGGTGGCGCGCGCCTCCAGGAGCGCGCGATAGCCGTTCCAGTCCACGAAATGCGGACCGACCAGGGCCGCAACGAGGGCGAGAATGATGGCAAAGCCGATGCTGAGTAGCGTCGTCTGCAACCGACGTGCTCCGAAACCGGGATAGCACTTTTGGAGACGGGCCCGCCCGCGGTTCTACGCTGCAAAAGCAGGCCGGTGATTCGCAATTCTGCGGCCGGTTGACGGCGAATATATGTCGGGTCCCCGATTCACCCAAGGGATCGTTCGACCCAGCGATCGTTCGACCCAGGGATCGTTCGAGCGAGATGATCGTTCAAACAAGGGATCTGCAACCGCGGAACCGAATCGTTCGTCCCGCCGTGGTCACCCCAGGGTGACGATTTTTCCCGGGTTCATGATGTTCTGCGGGTCGAGCGCCTGCTTGATCGCGCGCATCGCGGCCAGCGCCGTATCGCCGTGCTCGGCCTGGAGGTATTTCATCTTCCCCTGCCCGACGCCGTGCTCGCCGGTGCAGGTGCCGTCCATGGCCAGCGCCCGCTCGACCAGCCGCTCCATCAGGCCCTTGGCCCGCTTCACCTCGTCGGCGTCGTCGAGATCGACGAGCAGGGTGAGATGGAAGTTGCCGTCGCCGACATGGCCGACGATGGGCGCGACCAGCTGGTTCGCGGCAATGTCCTCCTGCGTCGCCACGACGCAATCGGCGAGCCGGGAGATCGGCACGCAGACGTCGGTGGCGATCCCCTGGGCCCCGGGCCGCAGACCGCGCGCTGACCAATAGGCATTATGGCGCGCCTGCCACAGGCGGGAACGGTCCTCGGCCCGGGTCGCCCATTCGAACGGACCGCCGCCGCATTCGCCCGCGATCGCACCGAACCGCTCGGACTGCTCGGCGACGCCCGCGTCGCTGCCGTGGAACTCCACGCACAGCATCGGGCGCTCGGGCAAAGCGAGGTTCGAATAGGCGTTCACCGCGACGACCTGCAGCGCATCCAAAAGCTCGATGCGGGCGACCGGTATTCCGCTCTGGATGGTGGCGATGGTCGCCTCGCAGGCGGCCTCGACCGAGGGAAACGGACACACCCCGGCCGCCACCGCCTCGGGGATGCCGTAGAGCTTGAGCGTGATCTCGGTGATCACGCCGAGCGTGCCTTCGGAGCCCACCAGCAGGCGCGTCAGATCGTAGCCCGCGGCCGATTTGCGGGCGCGGCGCGCCGTGGTGAGCACTTCGGCGTTGCCCAGCACGGCTTTGAGCGCGATCACGTTGTCCTTCATGGTGCCGTAGCGCACCGCATTGGTGCCGGACGCACGCGTCGCCGTCATGCCGCCAATCGAGGCGTCGGCGCCGGGATCGATCGGGAAGAACACGCCCTGGTCGCGCAGATACTCGTTGAGTTGCTTGCGGGTGACCCCGGGCTCGACCACGCAGTCGAAGTCCTCGGGGTGAACCGCGATCACCCGGTTCATCTCGCGGAAATCGATCGAAACTCCCCCAAACGGCGCATTGACTTGACCTTCCAAGGAGGTGCCGACGCCGAACGGGATCACCGGGAGCGCGTGCGCCGCACAGATTCGCACGATTTCCTGCACTTCCGCGGTGGTGCGCGGGAACACGACGGCATCGGGCGGCTGGCCGGACACCCAGGTGGTGGTGTTGCAGTGCTGCTCCCGCAGGGCGAGCCCGGCCGAGAAACGCCCGCCGAACATCTCGGCCAACGCAGCGAGGGCCGCGGCGGCCGCCGACGGCCGCGGCACCGCCGGTGCCGGCCCGGTCATTGCCGCACCGCCAACGACGCGGCGGCCGGCGCGTGGCGCAGCGGGTCGCCTGCAGCCCTGTAAATTTGCCGAGACAGGCTCGAAATTCTTGGCATAATGCGGGTCAATTCCGGGTGTGATGCGATGCTAGAGCGTTTCGATTGCGCACCGTTGTTCTTCGCGCCGTTCGTGTCGTCCGTGATGCGAATCGAGCCGCAGTGGATCGACTATAACGGCCATCTCAACATGGCCTATTACAACGTTTTATTCGATCGCGCGGTCGACGAAACCTATGAGTTGATCGGGGTCGGCGCCGACTATGTGGCGACCCGGGCGCACTCGGTCTACACCGCCGAGGTGCATGTGCGCTACCTGCGCGAGCTGCATGCCGGCGACCTCGTCCGCGCTACCTTCCAGCTCATCGACTACGACGCCAAGCGGATGCACTATTTCGAGCAGTTGTTCCACGCCGAGGAAGGCTGGGTGTCCGCCACGTCGGAAAACCTTTCCCTCCACGTGGACATGGCCGCCAAGAAGACGACCGCCTTTCCCCCGCAGGTCGCGGCGCGCCTCGCCGAAATGAAGACGTCCCACTCGCGCCTGCCGGTCCCCGAAGCCGCCGGCCGCCGCATCGGCATGCCGGCGCGGGCTTAGGCTGCGGCGACGACCGGGATCCGCGGCCTAACCCCGCGCCTGGCGCAGGTCTCTTCCCCCGCCGCCCTCGCAAGGGGAAAGTGAGTCCACCGCCGTGCAGAGGCCGCAAGGCCGTAAGGCCGCGTCCCGCGACGATTCTGCTCCCTCTCCCGCTTGCGGGGGAGGGCTGGGGAGGGGGAACGCAGCGGTTTCTCATCGCGCAGAGCAAGCGGCTGATTCAGCAAGCCCCCTCCCCACCCTCCCCCGCAAGCGGGAGAGGGAGTCCGCCGCCGTGCCGAGGGGCCGTGAGGGCGCTGCAAGGCCGCGCCGAACGACGCTTCTGCTCCCTCTCCCGCAAGCGGAAGAGGTCTGGGGAGGGGGAACGCGGCGGATTACCATAACGCGCAGGGCGAGCGGCTGATTCAGCAAGTCTCTTCCCCAGCCGCCCTCGCAAAATCGGCCCGCAGGTGCCATTTTGGGATTGGGAGAATCAGCCGCCCCTCTCCTCACGCTGATTCTCACCCGAACCTGGACAGGCCCGCGATTGGCTGACCCGCTCAAGCATTCCCGCGATCCGCACACGCCGCCGACGCCCGCCCCCGGCGGGATCGCCGCCCGGGCCCGCGCTGCCGCCGGGGCGCCCTATCTCGACGGGCTCAATCCCGAGCAGCGCGAGGCGGTGGTGACGCTCGACGGCGCGGTCCTGGTGCTGGCCGGGGCCGGCACCGGCAAGACGCGCGTGCTGACCACCCGGATCGTGCACATCCTGAGCCTCGGCCGCGCCCGGCCGTCGGAAATCCTCTCGGTCACCTTCACCAACAAGGCGGCGCGGGAGATGAAGCTGCGGGTCGGGCAGATGGTCGGCGAGGCGGTGGAGGGCATGCCGTGGCTCGGCACCTTCCATTCGATCGGGGTGAAGATCCTGCGCCGCCACGCCGAGCTCGTCGGCCTCAAACCGAACTTCACCATCCTCGACGTCGACGACCAGATCCGGCTGCTCAAGCAGCTCCTGCAGGCCGAGAACATCGACGAGAAGCGCTGGCCGGCGCGCGTCCTCGCCGGCCTGATCGACGGTTGGAAGAACCGCGGCCTCACCCCGGCGCAGGTCAAACCCGGCGAGGCGGCGGCGTTCGCCAACGGCTCCGGACTTAGGCTCTACGCCGCCTACCAGGAGCGGCTGAAGACGCTCAATGCGGTCGATTTCGGCGACCTCCTGCTCGAGAACATCCGGCTGTTCCGCGAGCATGCCGAGGTGCTCCGCCAGTACCAGACGCGATTCAAGTTCATCCTGGTCGACGAATATCAGGACACCAACGTCGCCCAGTATCTCTGGCTGCGCCTGCTCGCCCAGTCGGGCGGCCCCCTCGACGCGTCGCCACCGCAAGCGGAGCCCGGCCACCAGGTGTCCGCGGCACCGGAGCCCGGATTTCCCGTCACCCCCTTTGGCCGGCCCCGCAATGACGGCCCGAGCGATCAACGCGCGGGATCCCGGCCGCCGAAGAACATCTGCTGCGTCGGCGACGACGACCAGTCGATCTATGGCTGGCGCGGCGCCGAGGTCGACAACATCCTGCGCTTCGAGGCCGACTTCCCCGGCGCCAAGGTGATCCGGCTCGAGCGCAACTACCGCTCCACCGGCCACATCCTCGCGGCCGCGTCCCATCTCATCACCCACAACGAGGGACGGCTCGGCAAGACGCTGCGCTCGGAGGGCGAACTCGGCGAGAAGGTGGTGGTCACCGCCGCCTGGGATTCCGAGGAGGAGGCCCGCGTCATCGGCGAGGAGATCGAAGCGCTGCAACGCCGCGGCCACGTCCTCGACGAGATCGCGATCCTGGTGCGGGCCTCGTTCCAGATGCGCGAGTTCGAAGACCGCTTCGTCACCCTCGGCCTGCCCTATCGCGTCATCGGCGGTCCGCGGTTCTACGAGCGCGCCGAAATCCGCGACGCGCTCGCCTACCTGCGCTGCGTGAATTCGGAAGCCGACGACCTCGCCTTCGAGCGCATCGTCAACGTGCCCAAGCGCGGGCTCGGCGACGCCACCGTCAAGCTGCTGCACGACCATGCCCGCGCCCGCCGCGAGCCGCTGATGACGACGACCCGCGCGGTGGTCGCGACCGACGAGCTCAAGCCCAAGCCGCGCCAGTCGCTGCGCGACCTCCTCACCGCGTTCAACCGCTGGCGGGCGCAGCGCGACACGCTGCCCCATACCGAGCTCGCCGAGATCGTGCTCGACGAATCCGGCTACACCGAGATGTGGCAGAAGGACCGCTCGGCCGATGCCGCCGGGCGCCTGGAAAACCTCAAGGAGCTGGTTCGCTCCATGGAGGAGTTCGAGAACCTGCAGGGCTTCCTGGAGCACATCTCGCTCGTCATGGACACCGACCGCGGCGGCGCCACCGACGCGGTCTCGATCATGACCCTGCACTCGGCCAAGGGCCTCGAATTCGACACCGTGTTCCTGCCCGGCTGGGAGGAAGGCCTGCTGCCGCACCAGCGTTCGCTCGACAACGAAGGCCGCGCCGGGCTCGAGGAAGAACGCCGCCTCGCCCATGTCGGCATGACGCGCGCGAGGAAGCGCGCGAAAATCTATTTCGTGTCGAACCGGCGTGTCCGCGGCACCTGGTCCTCGACGCTGCCGTCGCGCTTCGTCGACGAACTCCCCGAACCGCACATCGAGGTCGCGGAATCCAAGGGTTTCGGCGGCTTTTCCGGCTACGGCAATGTGGGCGGCTCGCGCTTCGACCAGACCGAGACGTTCGGCTCGAGCTATTCCACACCGGGCTGGCAGCGCGCCCGCGGCCAAGGCGGCAATTTCAAATCCGGCAATTTCGGATCCGGCAATTTCGGCTCGAGCAATTTCGGCTCGGGCAACTCCGGGTCAGGCAACTTCGGGTCAGGCGCTCCCGGGTCCGGAAGTTTCCGCGACGGCGGCTTCTCCTCCGGCGCGAGACCCGCGTCTGCGCCGTCTGGTGCCGCGCCCCCGGGGGCTTCACCTCGCGCGCGCGGCCCGCTCACCATCGAAGGCGAACTCGTCGCCAAGTCGACCGGCGCCAACTCGGCGTTTCGGGCGCGCGACCGCGTGTTCCACCAGAAGTTCGGCAACGGCACCGTGCTTCACGTGGAGGGCAACAAGCTCACCATCCATTTCGACCGCGCCGGCGAAAAAAAGGTGGTCGACAGCTTCGTGCAGAAGGCGTGAGGCGGCAGCGTTCCGCCGACGGACACCCGCGGACGGTTTGAGGGCCGCTTATCGGCCGGCTTCTCCTGGTTCGCCGGCTTTTATTTGCACAGCGCGCGGGTCACGAAGTGCTCCAGCGGACAGGCCCCGTCCGGCCGTTCCCGGTTCGCTCCCCGGTAGGCGGCCGGACAATTCTCGGCCGTCTCGAAATCGACGCTGGTGCCGGTGCGAAAGCCCGACGCCCGGCACAACGCCGCCGCCGCCACCTGGCAATCGGGCGCGCCGTTGCCCGCGATCGCGCATTGCTCGCGGCCGGCCGCGATCCCCGCAACCGGCAGCTTGGTGACGTTGTCCACCGCGACACCCGCCGCCCCCTTCGCGACATCCGCTGCGCCCTTGGCGACGTCGGCCGCTCCCTTCGACGCCGCGTCGGCGGCGCCCTTGGCGGCTCCGACCATGGCGTCGATGCCGGTGGTCATCGAGGTCACGCCCTGCTGCATCGAGGTCACGCCCTGCTGCATAAAGGTATCGAAGACGCCGACAACGCCCGGCTTGTCGGCCGGCGGCGGTGGTGGCACCGCGGCGGCGGCGGGCTTATCGTCCACCGCGGGCTTCGCCGGCTCGGGCGGCGTCTGCGCCGCCGCCACTCCGACGAGGAGCGCGAGGATCGCGGCCGCGCTGCCGGCGCCGATCCGGTCGCGGCGTCGGAACGTCTTGCCTTGATTCACTGCGGCAGCCATCGCCTGCTCCGGCACTGATCTTTCATATTCTGCAGGGGCGTTTTGGGCGGAAATTGGGGCGAGCGAATGGAGCTCGGACCGTCAGAACAGGTACACCGCGAGGATGATGCCGACGAGCAGGAGCCCGACGCTGAGCGCGAACCAGAATCCCAGCCGCTTCTCGATGATCTCGCGGGCCTGGGGCCCATAGCGGTTGAGCAGGAACGCCGCGAGGAAGAACCGGGTACCGCGCGCCACCACCGAAAAGATGATGAACAGCAGCAGGCTGTAGCCGGCGAATCCGGAGGTGATGGTGACGATCTTGTACGGGATCGGGGTCAGTCCCTTGAGCAGGATGATCCAGGTTCCCCACTTCGCATAGGCCTCGCGGAAGGCCTCGACCTTGTCGCCATAGCCGTACAGCGAGATCAACCAATGTCCAACGCTGTCATAGAGATAGGCGCCGATGAAGTAGCCGAGCACGCCGCCGGCGACGGACGCCGCCGTGCACACCGCGGCATAGAGCCAGGCGCGCTCCGGGCGCGCGAGCGACATCGGGATCAGCATGGCGTCGGGCGGCACCGGAAACACCGAGCTTTCCAGGAACGACACGAACCCCATCAACCACAGCGCGTAGGGCTTGTGGGCGGCGGCGATGCACCAGTCATACGCGCTTCTAAGCATGGGGCTGCATATAGGCCATGCCGACGCTTGTCCACCGAGCCGCGGGGAGCCGGCTCACAGGCCGTTGCGCAGCCGCCGCGCGGTCGAGGCCGCCTTGTCCCGCGCCTTGGGCATGAAATTGCGCTTCAGGAGCTTTTCGGCGATGCCGTAGAGGTCTTCGCGGCGGTCCATTTCCTTCCACACCTCTTCGGGGCGGACACCGGAGGCCACCCAGACCACCACGAGATTGTACAGAAGGTCGGCGCTTTCCCGCACCACCGCGCCGCGGTCGCCGTTCACGGCGTCGATGACCACCTCGACGGCCTCCTCGGCGAGCTTCTTGGCGATCTTGGAGCGGCCGGAGCGGAGCAGGCGCGCCGTGCGCGACACCACGGGATCGGAATCCCTGGCCGCGAGCACCGCCTCGTAGAGCCGCTCGACCGAATCAGTCATGCGCAAAGACTAATGGCATCGCCACAATCGGCAAGTGTTCCCGCTAACAACAGTGTTCCCGCCGGCCATGGCAACCGTGTCGGTAGCGGGTCATCTGTCCGCCTTTTGTAGCGCGTGAGTTGTCCGCCACGTTCTTCGCCTGTTCCGGAGGGGATTGCGGCAGACAGCGATCCGGCTGACCAACGAGCCGGCTGATGAGTTGACGCCGCGGCACCCCCTCACGACCGCTCCGCCAGCAGGCTGGCATTGCCGCCGACCGCCGCGGTGTTGATGCTCACCACCTGCTCCAGGGCGAAGCGGCGCAGGTAGTTCGGGCCGCCGGCCTTGGGGCCGGTGCCGGACAGGCCGGAGCCGCCGAACGGCTGGGTGCCGACCACCGCGCCGATCATGTTGCGGTTGACGTAGACATTCCCGACGGAGAGGCGCGCCACCACCTGGCGGACCGTCGCGTCGATGCGGGAATGCACCCCGAGGGTGAGGCCGTAGCCGCTCTCGGCGAGATCGTCGAGCAGCCGGGGAAGCTCTTCGGCGCGGTAGCGCACGACGTGGAGCACCGGGCCGAACACCTCCTGCGCAAGGTCGCGGGCGCGGTCGAGCTCGACGATCGCCGGCGCAACATAGGTGCCGCCGGCCGGCGCGGTGGCGGCGCCCTGCGAGCGGTGCAGCAGGCGTCCCTGCCCCTCCATCAGGGCCACCCAGGCATCGAGCTTCGCCTTAGCCTCGGCATCGATCACCGGGCCGACATGGGTGGCAATATCGCGGGGATCGCCCACCGCGAGCTCCCGGGCGGCGCCGCCCACCATCTCGATGACGGCGTCCGCGATGTCCTCCTGCAGGCACAGCAGGCGCAGCGCCGAGCAGCGCTGGCCGGCGGAACGGAACGCGGACGAGACGACGTCGTCGGTCACCTGCTCGGGCAGCGCGGTGGCGTCGACGATCATCGCATTGATGCCGCCGGTCTCGGCGACCAGCGGAACGATCGCCGCATCCTTGGCGGCGAGGGTCCGGTTGATGATCCGTCCGACCTCGGTCGATCCGGTGAAGGCGACGCCGGCCACGTCGCGGTGGCCGACGAGGAAACCGCCGACCCTGCCGTCGCCGGGGACGAGATGGAGCGCCGACCGCGGAATGCCGGCGTCGTGAAACAGCTGCACCGCCGCCGCCGCGATCAGCGGCGTCTGCTCGGCAGGCTTGGCGACCACCGCATTGCCGGCGGCGAGCGCCGCCATGATCTGGCCGGTGAAGATCGCGAGCGGGAAATTCCACGGGCTGATGCAGACGAAGACGCCGCGGCCGCGGTAGCGCAGGGTGTTCGCTTCCCCGGTCGGTCCCGGCATCGTCTGCGTGGCGAGGCTGCGGCGGGCCTCCTGCGCATAGTAGCGGCAGTAGTCCACGGTCTCGCGCACCTCGGCGAGCGCATCGTCGAGGGTCTTGCCGCCCTCCGCCTGGAGCAGCGCGATCAGCCGCCCGCGGTCGGCCTCCACGGCATCGCCGGCGCGGGCGAGCGCCGCCGCCCGGGTCTCGACCGCGGTCGCGTCCCAGGCCGGAAAGCCCGCCGCGGCGGCGCCCATGGCCGCGATCACGATCGCCTCGTCGCCCTCGGTCACGGTGCCGAGCGTCGTCCCGTCGATCGGCGACGTCACCGGCCGGGCGTGACCGGCGACCGGGACGCCGTCGAGCAGCGGCATCGCGCGCAGCGCGCCCGGCGCGCCGGCACGAACCTCCGCGCGCAGCGCCGCGAGGCTCGCCGCGTCGCCGAATTCGACCCCGGCCGAATTCCGGCGCAGCGGCGCGTAGAGATCGGCCGGCCGCGGAATCCGCGCGTGCCGTGCATGGGCCGGCGAGCCGATGACCGCGGCCGGCCGCTCCAGGATCGCCGCGACCGGCACTTTCGGATCGGCCGCCGCATAGACGAACGAGGAGTTCGCCCCGTTCTCGAGGAGACGCCGCACCAGATAGGCAAGAAGATCACGGTGGCCGCCGACCGGCGCATAGATCCGGCAGGCCGCGGCCGGCTCGCTTTCCAGCAGGGCCTCGTAAAGCGGCTCGCCCATGCCGTAGAGCCGCTGGAATTCGTAGCCCTCGACGCCGCCCGCCGCCTCGATCACGCTCGCCACGGTGAGCGCATTGTGGGTGGCGATCTGCGGATAGAGCCGCGGCCGCGCGGCAAGGAGTTTTCGCGCACAGGCGAGGTAGCACAGGTCGGTCATCGCCTTGCGCGAGAACACCGGATAGTCGGCAAGCCCGCGCTCCTGGGCGCGCTTGACCTCGGTGTCCCAATAGGCGCCCTTGACGAGGCGGACCATGACCTTGCGGTCCAGCGCCTCCGCGGCGCCGGCGACCCAGTCGATGACCGCCGGCGCGCGCTTCTGGTAGGCCTGCACGGCGAGCCCGAAGCCGTCCCACCCGGCGAGACCGGGGTCGGCGAGGGCGCGGGCGAAGACGTCGAGCGACAGCTCCAGCCGATCGGCCTCTTCGGCGTCGATGGTGAGGTTGAGGTCGCGCGCCTTGGCGGCGCGGGCCAGCACGATCAAACGCGGCGTGAGTTCGATCAGCACGCGGTCGCGGGACACCGCCTCGTAGCGTGGATGCAGCGCGGAGAGCTTGACCGAGATGCCCGGCCGCTGCGGCAGGGCGGCCGCCCCGGCGGCGGCGCCGATCGCGGCGATGGCATCGGTATAGGCGGTGAAATAGCGTTCGGCATCCTCGGCGGTCCGCGCGCCCTCGCCCAGCATGTCGAAGGAATACCGGAACTTGGGATGGGCCGCCCCCCGCGCGAGCGCCTCCTCGATGGTCTGCCCGAGAACGAAATGCGAGCCGATGAGCCGCATCGCCTGCCGGGTGGCGGTCCGCACCGCCGGGCGTCCGAGCCGGCCGACCACGCCCTGGAGGATGCTTTCCGGGGTCTCGTGGGAGCCGATCACCCGCGCCGAGATGCCGAGCGCCCAGGCCGAGGCCGAAACCAGCAGAGCCGGCGACTGCACCTCGTGCGCGGTGAAGTCCCCGGCCGACAGCTTGTCCTCGATGAGCCGGTCCGCGGTCGTGCTGTCCGGCACCCGCAACAGCGATTCGGCGAGCACCATCAGCGCCAGGCCTTCCCGGGTCGACAGCGAGTACTCGTGCAGGAAGTCCTCGATGCCGCCGAAGCCGCCGGCGCGCCTGCGGATTGCCCCGACCAGCGCGCCGGCGCGCGCGTCGATGCGCGCCTCTGCCTGCGGACCGGGCGCCGGCGCGCTCAGGAACCGCGCAGCGATGTCTTCGTCGGCCGGCGCGTAGGGCGACCGAAACGGCGGGACGCGACCTTCCATGGGCCAACACCTCCTGCGAGACGCGCGGCCTTCCGAACCGCTCCCGAAACGGCACACTGCGCCGTCCCGGCGTGCCGGGACAAGCCAACACCACCGATCCTAATCGCACCGGGCGCCCGCGCCTTGATCTTGCGCACGGCGGTTCTCGCGTGCGTTTTCCAGGTTCGACGGCTGCGGCGTCGGGGCGCTGTTCAGGGACGCCTTCTGAACTTGCGCTTTTGGCCGGCATGTTCTTTGCTGCGCGCGCTGTGGCGGGCTGCCGGCGTCGAAAGCGACGTGCCGGGGTCAGAATATTTGCGTTTTGCGTTGGGCGCCGCCCGCGAATTGTTCGCGGGCGTCAGGAAAAGGAAGACGAAGATGAACTTCCTCGCGCGGACCGTGCCCGGCGCCATCTTGGGGAAGATGACCTCCGCCGTGATCACACCGGTCGTGATCACACTTGCCGTGATGTGCGGGCTGATCGTGCTCGGATTGATCACCGTTGCCGCCGCGGGAGCCGCGTCCGCCCAGACGCCGGTCCGCGTCACGCTCGATTCCAAGTTCGAGGGACCCGATGCGCCGTTCCTGGTCGGCCTCGACAAGGATTATTACAAGGCGGAGGGATTGGACGTCACCATCGACCCGGCCGCGAATTCGCTCGAGGCGGTGAAACGGGTCGCTTCCGGCGCCTACGAGATCGGGTTCGGCGACATCAACACGCTGATCAAGTACCGCGACCAGAATCCGGGAGCTCCGGTCGCCGCCGTGTTCATGGTCTACAACCGCCCGCCGTTTTCCATCGTCACCCGCAAGAGCCGCGGCGTCGCCAAGCCGAAGGACCTGGAAGGCAAGAAGCTCGGCGCCCCCGCGGCCGACGGCGCCTTCGCGCAATGGAAGATCTTCGTGAAGGTGAACGGCATCGACGCCGGCAAGGTGAACGTCGAGAATGTCGGCCCCCCCGTCAGCGAGCCGATGCTGGCGGCCGGCGAGGTCGATGCCATCACCGGCGCCTCGTTCCTGTCCTACGTCAATCTCAAGGACCGCGGCGTCCCGGTCGACGACATCGTGGTGCTGCTGATGTCGGACTACGGCGTCGATCTCTACGGCAACGCCATCTTCGTGAACCAGAAATTCGCCGCGCAGCACCCGGACGCGGTCAAGGGCTTCCTGCGGGCCTTCGTGACAGGCCTCAAGGACACCGTCCGGGACCCCGCTGCCGCCGTCGAATCCGTGCTCAAGCGCAACGATGCCACCCGCAAGGACGTCGAGCTCGAACGTCTGCGCATGGCGCTGCGCGACAACGTCTCGACCCCGGAAGTGTCGAGCAACGGTTACGGCGAAATCGATCCCGTTCGGCTCGAAGGCGCGATCGGCCAGATCGCTCTCACCTACGATTTCAAGTCCAAGCCGAAGCCGGGCGATATCTTCGATCCCTCCTATCTGCCGCCGCTGGCCGACCGCAGTGCGGATTAGATGCAACCGAAAGCGGGCATGTCCTCGTTCGTCGCACTTGAAGACGTTTGTCATTCCTACGGCGGATCGGGTCCGCCGGCCGTCGAGCACCTGTCGCTCGCGATCGAGCAGGGCGAGTTCGCCGCGGTCGTGGGTCCGTCCGGTTGCGGCAAGTCGACCCTGATGAAGCTCGCCACCGGTCTGCAGTTTCCGCAGGCGGGCGTGGTGAAGGTCGCGGGCGAGCAGGTTCGGCGGCCGCTGAAGATGGTCGGAATGGCATTCCAGGCGCCGACCTTGCTGCCCTGGCGCACCACGCTGCAGAACCTGCTGCTTCCGCTCGAGATCGTCGAGCCCCACCGCAGCGCGCTGCGCCGCAAGAAGAAGGAATATGTCCGCCGCGCCGAGGCGCTGCTCGCGTCCGTCGGCCTGTCCGGACAGGGCGCGAAATTCCCCTGGGAGCTCTCCGGCGGCATGCAGCAGCGCACCTCGCTGTGCCGCGCGCTCATCCACGAGCCGCAGCTTTTGATGCTCGACGAGCCGTTCGGGGCGTTGGATGCCTTCACTCGCGAGGAGCTATGGGGGGTGATCCGCGACCTTCACGCCACCAGCAAGATCACGGTGATCCTGGTGACCCATGACTTGCGCGAGGCGGTCTTCCTCGCCGACCGAGTATTCGTGATGTCGTCGCGGCCCGGCCGCATCATTGCCGAGCGCACCATCGACTTTCCGCGGCCACGCGACCTCGAGGTGACGTTCACCCCGGCGTTCCAGGCGGTGGTCCACGAATTGCGCGAGCACATCGTGAGGGCCCGCGGGTCGTGAGGCGGTAGGGGTGTGACTCTGACGCTCGGTTCCCATTTTGCCATCGCCCGGCTTGACGCATCGGCTTGACCCGCGAGCCGTAGCCACCGGATTTGCTTCGGGCACGGCCTCTTTCTGCCGATCGTACGGTGGTCACTGGCTGCCCCGCTTTCGCGGAGCATGACACTGAAACCAAATGAACCGTCAGAACCACGACACCCGTGAATTGTCAGGGAAACGGGTTCGCCAGGGTATGTGGCTTGCCAGGGAACGGACTTGCCAGGGAACCGGGCTTAGCGCTACTGACGCTTGAGATGAGCCGGCCGCTCCGGCCTCGCACGGATCCTGTCATACGCGGACCCACATGAGCCTTTGGCGCCTCTATGGCAGGGTGCTCGCCCTGCTCGGCCCCGACAAGACACTGGGCATCTGGCTCGCCATCGCCAATTTCGCCCTGGCAGCCGCGATGTTTGCCGAACCGGTACTGTTCGGGCGGATCATCGATGCGCTCGCCGGCGCCCAGGCCAAGGGCACCACCGCGGCGTGGCCGGACCTCATGAAGCTGATTGCGGCGTGGGTCGCCTTCGGGCTCTTCACCATCGTGATCGGGGTGGTCGTCGCGCTCCATGCCGACCGTCTGGCCCACCGCCGCCGCCAGGCGGTGCTGACGGATTTCTTCGATCACGTGCTGCAATTGCCGCTGATGTTTCACGGCGAATCGCATTCCGGCCGCCTCATGAAGGTGATGCTGGCGGGGACCGACGCGCTGTGGGTGCTGTGGCTCGACTTCTTTCGCGATTCGTTTGCCGCGGCGACCTCCTTGCTGGTGCTGCTGCCGTTGGCGATCTACCTCAACTGGCCGCTCGGCCTGATGATGCTCGGGATCGCGGCGGTGTTCGCGGTGCTCACCACGCTCGTGATCCACAAGACGGAGACCCTGCAGCGCACCGTCGAGCGGCACTATTCCGACCTCGCCGAGCGCGCCTCCGATACGCTCGGCAACGTCGCCTTGGTGCAGGGCTTCGCCCGCATCGAGGCGGAGGTGACGGGGCTGCGCAACATCGCCGACCAGTTGCTGGCGGCGCAGATTCCGGTGCTGTCGTGGTGGGCGGTGGTCGCGGTGCTCACGCGGGCGTCGACGACGCTCACCCTGCTCGGCATTTTCGTCGCCGGGGTGTTTCTGCACTTCGACGGCCGGGCGACCATCGGCGACATCGTGATGTTCATGAACTTCGCCACCATGCTGATCGGCCAGCTGGAGAAGTTCGTCCGCTTCATCAACAAGGTGTTCATGGAAGCGCCGCGGCTGCGCGAATTCTTCAACGTGCTCGACACCGAGTCGATCGTGCGCGAGGCGCCCGACGCCGTCGATCCCGGCCGCATGCACGGGCTGGTCGAATTCAAGAACGTGTCGTTCTCCTATGACGGCAAGCGCCCGGCGGTGCTCGACCTCAGCTTCACCGCGCTGCCGGGCGAGACCATCGCGCTGGTCGGCGGCACCGGCGCCGGCAAGTCGACCGCGCTGGCGCTGCTCCACCGCGCCTTCGACCCGCAGACCGGCAGTATCGAGATCGACGGCACCGACATCCGCGACATCAAGCTTGCCGCGCTCCGCCGCAACATCGGCGTCGTCTATCAGGAGTCGCTGCTGCTCAACCGCTCGGTCGCGGAGAACCTCCGGGTCGGCAAGGCCGACGCCACCGAGGCCGAGATGCGCGACGCCGCATCCCGCGCCCAGGCGCTCGACTTCATCGAGCGGGCGCCCGACACCTTCAGCACGCCGGTCGGCGAACGCGGCCGCGCGCTGTCGGGCGGGGAGCGCCAGCGTCTCTCGATCGCCCGCGCCATCCTCAAGGACCCCCCGATCCTCATTCTCGACGAGGCGACCAGCGCCCTCGACGCCGAGACCGAGCGCAGGGTGCAGGCTGCGCTCGACGAGGTGATGAAGGGCCGCACCACCTTCGTGATCGCGCACCGGCTCTCCACGGTGCGCGACGCCACCCGCATCCTGGTGTTCGAGCACGGCCGCATCGTCGAGACCGGCACCTTCGACGAACTGGTCCGCGCCGGCGGCCGCTTCGCCAGCCTCGCCAAGGCGCAGTTCATGACGACCGACTCGGCCACGCCGCTGCCGCGACCGCCGACGCTGCCGGTCGAGACTTGATGTGCGTCACAAACCGCCGTCACTTCTCCGCGGGCTCCACGGTCACGGCGTCGCCGATGTCGATCGTCATCAGGTCCGCACCCATTTCGAGCGGCCCGCTGTAGGTCTCCCGCGTCGCGGCGATGAAGTCGGCGGTCTGCGGGGCGGTGGGACCGGCGCCGCCGGCGGCGCTGATATGGGCATAGACCGCGAGCCGCGGCTTGGCGGTCGCAAACACCCGGCCCGCCTCCTGGGGCGAGGTGTGATGGGCGAGAATGCGCTTGGCCGCCTCGGTCTGCGCCACCTCGGGCTTCGCCATCGCGACCTCGTGGATCAGCAAATCGGCGCCGGTCGCGAACTTGATGACGTTCGGGCTGAACCGGGTGTCGCCGGACAGCACCACCGAATGGCCGCGATAGTCGACGCGATAGCCGTAGGCCGGCTTGATGACGTCGCCATGGTCCACTTCGAACGCCGTCACCTTGACCCCGTTCGCCTCGTAGACGACGCCGGGGGTGATGTCCTTGGCGTCGAACCGCACGCCGTCCCGCGCGAGCTTCTCGTCCGCCATGCGGATGCGGATGTCGGGCGCGAACGCCTCCTCGAGATGCACCGCCATGTTCTTGGTGCCCTCGGGGCCGATCATCACGAACGGCGTCGTCCTTCGGCCGAACGGCGGCGGCAGCCAGCCGGTGAGCCAGAGATCGACGATGCCGTTGAGGTGGTCGGAATGCAGGTGGGTGATGAACAGCTTCACCTCGCCGAGGGGGACGCCCTTCTGTTGCAGTCGGATCGGACAGCCGCGGCCGCAGTCGAACACCAGCTTTTCCGGGCCGGCCTCGACCAGCGTGCTGGCGCCGAACCGCTCGGCGGTCGGCGTGGGCGAGCCGGTGCCGAGCAGCGTTACCCGGATGTCCGGCTGGGCTTGGGCGTGAGCGCCGGCAAGTCCGGCCAACGGCGCGGCCAAGCCGAGCGCCACCACGAGGCCCGCGTGGCTCCAGAAACGCCCGCACTTCCGGAAACGCCGTTGCACCTGATCCATGTCTCTCCCCTCGGGCCGTCTGTTATTGTCTCGGGTCGTCGGTGATTGTTGCGCACGCAATCGAAACAGTAGGCCGCGGCAGCCGCGTTCCGCCGGCAGGCTCAACACCGCAGGCTACCCCGGGAGCGCATCGGCGCGAAAGCCCGGAACCGTGCCGTCGGAAGCGGGTCATCTGTCCGCCTTCGGTAACGCGTGAGTTGTCCGCCATTGTTTGGCCTGTCGGAGGAGCCCCGAACGCCGCCGCCGCGGTGTCCCCGGCGATAGGGACAGCCGATTTCAGGGCCGGGCGCCGCGGAAGGCCCTTCACGCCGCCGCGCCATCGAGTAAGATCGCCGCCAACACGGTGTTCTGAAATCCGGAAAATGTGGAGGAAACTCGATGCGGTTGAGCATCCTTGTCGCAGCCCTCGGGGTGTCCGCGTCCGCGGCGTCCGCGCAGGCTCCCGACGCGTCTTTCAACGACTCGCAGAAACTCGGATTGCGTCTGTTCAGCCAGTCCTGCGGGGTCTGCCACACCCCGGTGCAGCAGCGGGCGCGGCAATTCGGTCCGGTGCTGTCGCGCGAGTCCCTCGGCGGCGACGAGGAACTGATGCGTGAATACATCAGCAACGGCACCCCGCGCATGCCGGGCTTCCGCTTCAATTTCGAGCCGGAGCAGATCGGCGCCATCGTCGCCTATCTCAAGACGGTTCCGCCACAAGCGGCGCCGGCCAACGCCCCGCCCGCCGCGCCACGCCCCGCCGGCCCGGGCGGCCAGAACGACGACTAGTCCGAACCAGCCGGGTCGCTTCGAACTCTTGTCGCTTCGAACTCTGGTCGGTCCAAACTCGGTTCGCTTCAAAGTCAGGTCGCTTTGCGTAGCTCACATTCGATCATGCAAGCCCCACGGCGCCCCGCGCCCGTCAGGAGACACACCATGAGGAACAGCACTCATTCGTTACTGGGAATCGGCGCGGTGTTCGCCGCGGCGATGTCGGCGACCGCGCTGACGCCGATGAGCGCCGCGGCCGATGCGGTGCTGTCCGGCACCATCAAGTCGGCGGCCGGCGAGGCGCTCGGCGGCGTCACGGTGTCGGCGCGCGCCGACGGTTCCAACGTCGTCACCTCGGTGTTCACCGACGAGGCCGGCAACTATTACTTCCCGCCGCTCGCGAACGGCAAATACAACGTGTGGGCCCAGGCGATCACCTTCGACACCGGCCACGGCGATGTCGATCTCGCCGCCGCCAAGCGCCAGGACTTCACCCTCGCGCCGATCAAGGATTTCGTGCGCCAGCTGCCGGGCGACCAGATCCTGACGGCGCTGCCCGGCGACTCCGCCGAGGACGCGCAGATGAAGCAACTGGTGCAGAACAGCTGCACCGGCTGCCACACCCCGAGCTACATCCTCCAGCACAAGTTCGACGAAAAGGGCTGGAACGCCATCATCAACCTGATGAAGCACGTCAACGTGTCGGGCATCTATCAGGGCCCGGACCACAAGGCGGCGCCGGTCCTCGATCATGACCAGAAGCGGCTCGCGGCCTATCTCGCCCGCGCCCGCGGGCCCGGCGAAACGTCGATGAAATTCAACCTGCGGCCCCGCCCGACCGGAGAGGCCGCCAAGGTGGTGTTCACCGACTACGAGGCGCCGCCCGATCCGGATGTGGGAATGCCCTACAAGGTGCGCACCAACAACGGCACCGACTGGTCGCTCGGCACGCCGTCCTACGTCTATCCCGGCTTCGGCGTGCATGACGCCTGGATCGATGCCGACGGCAAGAGCGTCTACTTCACCTGCAACGTGCCGAACAGCGTGCTGACGCTCGGCAAGTTCGACCTCAAGACCGGCGCCTTCACGCCCTTGAAGGTGACGGCCGCGAACGGCCTGGCGGCGCCGTCCCACGGCATGACGCGGGACCCCAACGGCACCATCTGGTTCAACATCAATCCGGGCAAGGGCGGCCTCGCCAAGCTCGACACCAAGACCGACAAGATCGAGGTGTACGTCCCACCGGAAGGCATGTCGCCGACCGGCGGCGCCACCACCGTCGACTATGACGGCCGCGGCATGATCTGGGTGTCCTCGCCCACCGGCGCGCTGCGGTTCGATCCGACCGCCGAGAAGTTCAACGAGTACAAGTCGCCGACCCCGAAATCCGCCACCGGCGGCAACGGCCTCACCTACGGCGTCGCCGCCGACCGCGACGGCAACGGCTACTGGGCGCAGATGGCGATCGACACCATCGGCATCGGCGACGGCAAGTACGGCACCGCGAAGGAGCTCAAGCTGCCGCCCAATGCCGCGGCGCGCGAGCACCTTTCGCCGGAGCAGATCGCCTTCTACGACAGCGTCGGCGCACCCGATTTCTCGAACCCGATCCCCTATGCGCAGGGACCGCGGCGCATGGGCACCGACAAGAACGACGACGTGCTCTATGTCGGCAATTCGTGGGCCGGCACCCTGACCAAGGTGAACACCCGGACTCAGGAGACCAGCACCATCCCGCTGCCCGCCATGCGCAAGCCCTATCAGGTGGCGGTCGACAAGAACCACAACGCCTGGCTCAACATCTGGATGACCGACCAGGTGCTCAAATACGATCCCAAGGCGAACACCTTCACCGCCTTCGACCTGCCGACCCGTGGCTCGGAAGCGCGCTACGTCTCGCTCTACGAGAAGGACGGCCACCTGGAAAAGGTGGTGCTGCCGTCCTATCGCACCCGCAAGGTGACGGTGATGTCGTTCCGCACCGACGCCGACATCCAGGCGGCGAAGGCCCAGGCCGCGCCGTAACGGCGGACCGCACGCTGACTCGAAAATGGCCGGGCTTCGTCCCGGCCATTTTTCAAATCGAGGCGAGCGGGCTCGGCGAGGCGAAGAGCGAAGGGTTCAACATCCCAGGAGAACCGAACATGCAGGCCCAGCGCTCCGTATTTTGGCTGGTAACTGCCGTCTTGCTGGCGTTCGCGACGCCGTTCGCAGCGAGCGCGGCCGACTACCCCGCGCCGCGGCCGGGCGAATGGACCGCGACGGATTTCCGCTTTCACACCGGCGAGGTCATGCCGGCGTTGCGCCTGCATTACACGACGATCGGCGACCCGTCCGGAGAGCCGGTGCTCATCCTGCACGGCACCGCCGGCAGCGGCGCGGGCCTGCTGTCGCCCGCCTTCGCGGGCGAACTGTTCGGTGCCGGCCAGCCGCTCGATGCAGCGAAATACTTCATCATCCTTCCCGACGCGATCGGCCACGGCAAATCCGCCAAACCGTCGGACGGACTGCGCGCCAAATTCCCCCCATACGATTACGACGACATGGTCGCCGCCCATTACCGGCTGCTCGCCGAGGGGCTCGGCGTGAAGCACCTGCGCCTGGTGCTGGGCAACTCGATGGGCGGCATGCACGCTTGGGTGTGGGGGACGAAATATCCGGACTTCATGGACACGCTGGTGCCGATGGCATCGCAGCCGAGCGAAATGTCGAGCCGCAACTGGATGATGCGGCGTCTGATCATCGACGCCATCCGCAACGATCCGGATTGGAACAGCGGCGACTACACGGTCCAGCCGCGCGCCGCGCACTTCGCCAGCGTGTTCTTCGCCATCGCGACCTCCGGCGGCACCCTGGCCTACCAGAAGCTGGCGCCGACGCGCGAAGCCGCCGATGCGGTGCTCGACGGCCGGCTGCAAGCACCCTTTTCCGCCGACGCCAACGATCTGCTCTACGCCTGGGATTCGTCGCGCGACTACAATCCGTCGCCGGGCCTGGACCGCATCCAGGCCGCGGTGCTCGCCATCAATGCCGCCGACGACGAGCGCAATCCGCCGGAAACCGGCCTCATGGAGCGCGAGCTCAAGCGGATCAGGAACGCGCGGCTGTTCCTCATTCCGGCGAGCGACGCCACCCGGGGCCACCTCACCACCGGGAATGCCGCGTTCTGGAAGCAGCAGGTCCAGGCGCTGCTGGAAGCGACGCCCCGCCGCATCACGGCGGAGCCGGCCCACGCTGCGTCGGAGCCGACCGCTACTTCTTCAGCGCCGCGCTGACGAGCTTCACGCCGTCCGGGCTCGCCCACTCGGCGGGACCGGACAGCGAGGCGATCTCGCAGCCGTTGGGATCGACCAGGAGCGTGGTCGGCATGCCGATCGCCTTGCCGACGCTCTTGAGATCCTGGAACACCTTGGCATTGGCGTCGGAATAATAGGCCAGATGGCCGGCCCCGATGTCGTGCAGCCAGGTCTTCGGCTTGTCGAGGTTGCGGGTGTCGATGTTGACCGCGACCACTTCGAACGCCGGCGACCCGAGCTTGTCCTGGAGGGCGTCGAGCGCCGGCATCTCCTTGCGGCACGGCACGCACCAGGTCGCCCACAGGTTGACGAGCACGGTGCGGCCCTTCCAGTCGGCGAGCGTTTTCGCCTCGCCGCCGGCGTCGTGGAAGGCGAGCACCGGCAGCCTGCGGGCCTCGTCGGCGGGATGGACCGCGGCGACCTCGCCTTTGGCAAACGGCGCGATCCGGTGGGCCACGTCGAGCGCGGCGCGGCAGGCCGGATCGCCCGCATTGCCTGCGAGCCCCGCAACGCCGTATACCCCCGCCAGAGCACCGAGCCCGGCAAGGACGCCCACCGCGATGAGCGGGCCCTTGCGCCGCTTCGTTCCCGCCGCCGGGCTGGTCGCCGGGGCGGCTACGGGGTCGGAGGTCGGGGTGGGCGCGGGGTCGGTCGCGTTCGTCATGTTCACAACCACGGGGCTTTCATGAGCAACAAGATGTGGGGCGGCCGGTTCAGCTCCGAGCCCGCCACCGTCATGGCGGACATAAATGCCTCGATCGACGTCGACTGCAAGTTGTTTCGCCAGGACGTGACGGCGAGCCGCGCCCATGCCCAAATGCTTGCGCAACAAGGCATTATTTCGGCGAAGGACGCCGCCTCGATCGTCTCCGGCCTCGATGCGATCCTCTCCGAGATGGAGGGCGGCGGCTTCGAGTTCAAGCGGGCCCTGGAAGACATCCATATGAACGTCGAGTCCCGTCTTGCCGAGCTGATCGGCCCGGCGGCCGGCCGGCTCCACACCGCGCGCTCCCGCAACGACCAGGTGGCGACCGATTTCCGGCTGTGGGTGCGCGACGCCATCGACGGGATCGATGCGAGCCTCGCCGACTACCAGCGCGCGCTCGCCGAGCAGGCCCTCGCCCATGCCTCGACGGTGATGCCGGGTTTCACCCACCTCCAGACCGCGCAGCCGGTGACGTTCGGGCACCATCTGCTCGCGTATGTGGAGATGGCGGCCCGCGACCGCGGCCGCTTCGCCGATGCGCGCCGGCGCGGCAACGAAAGCCCGCTCGGGGCCGCGGCCCTCGCCGGGACCTCGTTTCCGATCGACCGCGCGATGACCGCGAAGGCGCTCGGCTTCGAGCGCCCGGCCGCGAACTCGCTCGATGCGGTGTCGGACCGGGACTTCGTGCTGGAGGCGCTCGCCGCGGCGGCGATCGCCTCGGTGCACCTGTCGCGCTTCGCCGAGGAGATCGTGATTTGGACCTCGCCGCTGGTCGGCTTCCTCAGGCTGTCCGACAAGTTCACCACCGGCTCCTCGATCATGCCGCAGAAGCGCAATCCCGACGCCGCCGAATTGGTGCGGGCCAAGACCGGCCGCATCATCGGCGCGCTCGACGCGCTGCTGATCGTCATGAAGGGGCTGCCGCTCGCCTACCAGAAGGACATGCAGGAGGACAAGGAAGGCGCGATCGACGCGCTCGGCGCCCTCTCGCTCTGCCTCGCGGCGATGACCGGCATGGTGCGGGACATGACCGCCGATCCCGCCCGCATGCGCGCGGCCGCCGGCCTGGGCTATGCCACCGCGACCGATCTCGCCGACTGGCTGGTCCAGCACCTCGCGATGCCGTTTCGCGATGCCCACCATGTGACCGGACGCATCGTCGCCGCGGCGGAGCAGGCCGGCGTCACCCTCGACCGGCTGCCGCTGCCGGCCATGCAGGCGATCGAGCCGGGCATCACCATGGACGTCTTCAAGGTGCTGTCGGTCGAGCACTCGGTGGCGAGCCGCACCAGTTTCGGCGGCACAGCGCCCAAAAATGTCCGCACCCAGGCCAAGAAGTGGCTTTCCAGGCTCAGCGCGGGGGCGGAATAGCGCGGACGACCAAAGACTTGTTCAAAGTTCTTTGGTGTGTCCCCGCGATCTGCTAGTATGCCTCGGGTTGTGGCGGAGTGGGGTTCGTGGGGAAACCGAAGTTCCTGATCGGGCGCGGGGGTATGGCTCGCGCCGCCGTGGTGGCGGCGATGATCGCCGCCACCGGCTTGGCCGGTTGCGGGCGCAAGAGCGGCCTCGACCTGCCGCCGACCGCCTCTCTCACCGATCCGCAGGCCACCCCGCCGGGCGGCACCCCCGCCGGCGCCGCGCCCAACGGACCGCAGGCACCGCCGCAAGCTCCGCCCGCCCCGCCCCACCGCTTCCTGCTCGATTTCCTGCTCAACTGAGCGGGGATACAATCAATAAATGTCAACGACATACGCACGGAGCTTTTTCGCCGCTAGCGTCGCTCGAAGTCCGTAGTTACATTCGGTGAATGATCAAAGGGTCCACCCAATGACTACGGAGCGCAGGGCCGCCATTAAGCGGTTAATCGAGCATCACACGAAGATTATCACATCTTCCTCTGAGGTCGCCCGCCGAGCGCTGGTCGCAGAGGGCATTTACGACGACGACGGTCGAATCACCGCCAAGTACGGCGGTGAAGAGGCGCAAGAGAACACCCCAAGGCGCGCCGCCGATAAGTGAGCCGCAACGCTGCTTCGTTCATTCTCGGATACCACGGGTGCGATCGCCGGATTGGCGAGCGCCTGCTTGCAGGTGAGTTGCAATTAGCGCGAAGTGAGCAAGCGCATGATTGGCTAGGTCCGGGAAGCTATTTCTGGGAAGCGGACCCTGAGCGTGCGCACGAATGGGCACAATGGAAGGTTTCTCGCGGCGAGTATGAAGAACCATACGTCATCGGAGCTGCCATAGACCTCGGGAATTGCTTGGATTTGATGCAACGGGAAAATCTTGAGCTTCTGCGATGGGCTCACAGTAGCTTTGTAGAAGCCCAGACCAAGGCGGCCCTTCCCGTTCCGGTCAATAAAGACATCAAGAATCGAGAGCCTGGCAACAAACTGCTTCGATTTTTGGATTGCGCTGTTATCAAGCACCTACATTCGATGATCGAGGCGCAACCAGATGGGGGCTATGCTGAAGTTGGGGAGTTCATTCCCCCGTTTGATACGGTGCGGGGCCTATTTGTCGAGGGCAACGCCGTCTATGCCGGCGGCGGATTTTACGAATTGACGCACGCTCAAATCGCCGTCCGCAATGACACCTGCATTAAAGGCGTCTTTCTGCCTCGGTGAGGCGGTCGCCGGGTCACCTTGGCGATTGAAGCGCGCATCCAGCACTGGGGCGATTCTCGCCGGCAAGCGACATCATAGAGATCATCGCCGTGGTCGAACCCCTATCGCGACATCGAACAGCTGTTTTGAGCCCCCATATATCGGCAACCGCCTGCAACGAGAGGCCCCAGCGATGGACACCAAGCAATACGAGGTCACCCGCAGCGACGAGGAATGGCGCAGCCTGCTCACGCCGGAGCAATACGAGGTCATGCGCGGCCACGGCACCGAGGCGCCCGGCAGTTGCGCGCTGAACTACGAGAAGCGGCCGGGCACGTTCGTCTGTGTCGGCTGCGACCAGAAGCTGTTCGTGTCGAAGACCAAGTTCGAGAGCGGCACCGGCTGGCCGAGCTTCAACGATCCGGTCGACGGCGCCGTCGAGTCGACGACCGACCGCAGCTACGGGATGGTCCGCACCGAGGTGCATTGCAGCCGGTGCGGCAGCCATCTCGGCCATGTCTTCAACGACGGCCCGCCGCCGACCCATCTGCGCTACTGCATCAACGGCATCGCGATGAAATTCGAGCCGGCGTGACGCGCCGGCCCGCCGAAGGGCTCTCGCATGCGTGCGGGGAAGCGGCCGGGAGGGTGTCGTCGCCTGCGGTGCGGCGGCATCTCGTCCCGCGGGGATGAGGGAGCCGTGGCGCCGCACCGCACACCGCAGATGCGTGAATGTCGCGCGGCCACCCCGCACCCGGCATCCCGCGTGCTATAGGCCAGCATCGCCGGCCTCCTGACCCGACAGAGCACCATGAATCATTTCGATTATCGCGACGGCACGCTGCACGCCGAAGGCGTCGCGCTCGACCACATCGCGGCCGCCGTGGGCACCCCTTTCTACTGCTATTCGACGGCGACGCTGGTCCGCCATTACGAGGTGTTCGCCGCGGCCTTCGCCGACGTGCGGGCGCTCGTCTGCTACGCTATGAAGGCCAATTCCAACCAGGCCGTCCTCACGACTTTGGCGGGCCTCGGCGCCGGCGCCGACGTGGTGTCCGGGGGCGAACTCGCGCGCGCCCTTCGCGCCGGCATCCCGGCGGCGAAGATCATGTTCTCCGGCGTCGGCAAGACGGAGGGCGAGCTCGCCGCCGCCGTCGAAGCGGGTATCCTCTGCGTCAATGTCGAGTCCGAGCCGGAGCTCGCGCTGCTGTCCGCGATCGCCGTCGGCAAGGGCCGCCGCGCCGACATTTCGATCCGCGTCAATCCCGACATCGATGCCCGGACCCACGCCAAGATCGCGACCGGCAAATCCGAGAACAAATTCGGCATCCCGATCAGCCGCGCCCGCGAGGTCTATGCCCACGCGGCGACGCTGCCCGGGGTGCGGGTGTCCGGCGTCGACATGCACATCGGCAGCCAGATTACCGAGCTGCAGCCGTTCGACGATGCCTTCGCGCTGCTCGCGGAGTTCGTGCACCTGCTGCGCGCCGACGGCCATGCCATCGCCCACGTCGATCTCGGCGGCGGCCTCGGCATCCCCTACCGCCACGACCACGATCCGCCCCCGGAGCCGGCGGCCTATGCGGCGGTGGTCAAGCGTGCGACGCGCTCGCTCGACTGCACGCTGATCTTCGAGCCCGGCCGCCTCATCGTCGGCAATGCCGGCATCCTGGTCACCCGGGTGCTCTACGTGAAGCGGGCCGAGGCGAAGACCTTCGTCATCGTCGATGCCGGCATGAACGACCTCGTGCGGCCGACGCTCTACGACGCCCACCACGATGTGCTCCCGGTGACGCAGCCGTCGGCGGAAGCGCCGCGCATCACCGCCGACGTGGTCGGACCGGTGTGCGAATCCGGCGACTTCCTCGCGCTCGACCGCGCCCTCGTCGCCCCGGCGCCGGGCGACCTTCTCGCGATCATGACCGCGGGAGCCTACGGCGCCGTGCAGGCCGGAACCTACAACACCCGGCCGCTGGTGGCTGAAGTGATGGTAAGCGACAACCGCTTCGCCGTGGTGCGGCCCCGGATCAGCGCCGAGGAGATTATCGCGCTCGATCGCCTGCCCGACTGGATGTGATTGATTCGGCAGGATTTCGCCTTGGTCCTCCCGCTCGTCCGGAGGTGTCCAAAGGGCAGAAAATTCGCCGTTTGAGTAAACCAGAATTGTGTTTTCGGGCGTTGCGTTGTGTGTGAAGATGAGCTGCCGGTGCGGAGAAAAGATTGACAGACGCCAGCCATTCGCCTGATGCCCCCCAACGTGACGCCGCGGGGGGCATGCTCGACCAGGCTCTGAAAAAGGCGCGTTGGATCACCTTCTGGGAACGGCTGTGGCCGCCGCTTGCGGCGATCGCCACCGCGCTCGGCCTGTTTCTCGCGGTTTCCTGGGCAGGGGTGTGGTTGTGGCTGCCGCCGGTGGCCCGCGCCGTCGCGCTGTTCGTGTTCCTCATCCTCACCGCTGCGGCGACCGTCCCGCTGTTGTTCGTGCGCTTCCCTTCGCGGGCCGACGGCCTGCGCCGACTCGACCGCGAAGCGGGTCTCGCCCATCGTCCGGCCACCGCGATTGCCGACGAGCTGGCGACCTCGAAAACCGATCCGTGGTCGCTCGCCTTGTGGCGCGCCCATGTGGAACGCGCCCTGCTCGCCGCCAAGAGCCTCAAGGCGGGCCGGCCCGCGCCCCGTCTCCATCTGCGCGATCCCATGGCGCTGCGCGCGCTGGTGCTGATCCTCGTCGTCGCCACCTTCATCGCCGCCGGCGGCGAGCGCGGCCGGCGGATCGCCGCGGCGTTCGACTGGCAGGGCGTGGTGGTGCCGGCGAACTTCCGGCTCGACGCCTGGGTGTCGCCGCCGACCTATACGGCTCGCCCGCCGGTGATCCTGCCGGGCCTGCGCCCCGGCGAGAAGCCGCAGACCTCGGTCGCCGCGGTCTCGGTGCCGGCCGGCAGCATCCTCGTCATTCGCGCCAGCGGCCACGTCAAGTTCGAAGTCGCGACCTCCGGCGGCGTCGCCGAAGTGCCGGCCGACCAGCGGCCGGCCGCGCCGAGCGGCACCGAGGAGCGTCGCTATGCGATCAGCGAGCGCGGCACCGCGATCGTCAAGGGGCTGAGCGACGAAGACCTCACGTTCGCCTTCAACGCCATTCCCGACAAGCCGCCGACCATCGCGCTCACCAAGGATCCGGAGCCCCAGGCGCGCGGCTCGCTCCAGCTCGCCTACAAGATCGAGGACGATTACGGGGTCACCGAGGCGCACGCCAATTTCGCCCTCAAGGGCGGCGCCGCCGAAGCCGGCGCGAAGCGGCCGCTGTTTGGGCCGCCGGAAATGCCGCTCTCGCTGCCGCAGGCGCGCGTGCGCAGCGGCGTCGGCCAGACCATCAAGGATTTGAGCGAGCATCCGTGGGCCGGCGCCGAGGTCACGATGACGCTCACCGCCCGCGACGAGGCCAACAACGAGGGTGCCAGCGCGCCGCGCGAATTTCGCCTGCCGCAACGGGTGTTCGTGAAGCCGCTCGCCCGCGCTATCATCGAGCAGCGCCGCGAGCTCGCGCTCGACGCCGACGGGCGCGACAACGTCCTGATCGCGCTCGACGCGCTCGCCATCGCTCCCGACAAGTTCACCCCCGAGATGGGCACCTATCTCGGGCTGCGCTCGCTCTACTGGTCGCTCGCCCAGGCCACGACCGATGACGGCCTGCGCGACGTCGTCAATGCGATGTGGACGTTCGCCAACACCCTCGAGGAGGGCAACGTCTCCGACGCCGAGGCCCGGCTGCGCAACGCCCAGGAGGCGCTGCGTCAGGCGCTGGAGAAAGGCGCCACCGACGAGGAGATCAAGAAGCTCACCGACGAGTTGCGCGCCGCCTTGAACGAGTTCCTCCAGGCGCTTGCCGAGGAGATGCGCAAGAACCCGCAGATGGCGCGGCCGCTCGACCAGAACACCCGCCAGCTCCGCAGCCAGGATCTGCAGAGCATGATCGACCGCATGGAGAAGCTGGCGCGGTCCGGCGCCAAGGACGCCGCGCGGCAGCTCCTCGACCAGATGCAACAGATGCTGGAAAACCTGCAGATGGCGCGTCCCGGTCAGATGCAGGACGGCGACGACGACATGATGTCGATGCTCGACGAGCTCGGCGACATGATCCGCAAGCAGCAGCAACTGCGCGACCGCACCTTCAAGGAAGGCCAGGACCAGCGCCGCCAGCCGGGCCAGCGTGGCCAACGCGGCCAGCAGCAAGGCAAGCAGGGCCAACAAGGCAAACAGGGGGAGCAAGGCGATCAGGGCGACCAGAACGCCTTCAACGACCTCAAGCAGAACCAGCAGGCACTCCGCGAGCAGCTCAAGAAGCTCCTGGAGGAGATGAAGAAGCGCGGGATGGGCCAGGCCCAGAAGGGCGAGAAGGGCCAGGGCCAGCAGCAGGGCCAGGGCCAGCAAGGCCAGGGTCAGCAGCCCGGGCAGGGCCAGGACGGCCTCGGCGAGGCCGAAGACGCCATGGGCGATGCCGAGGGCGCGCTCGGCGAGGGCAATTCCGACCGCGCGGTCGAAGGACAGGGCCGCGCCCTCGATGCCATGCGCAAGGGCGCCCAGGGTCTCGCCCAGCAACTCCAGCAGCAGATGGGCCAGGGTCAGGGTCCCGGCCAGCCCGGCCGCATGGGCCCGGCGCGGGCGGACCAAAATACCGATCCGCTGGGCCGGCCGCTGCGCGGTCGCGACTACGGCGACGACACCACCGTGAAAGTGCCGGGCGAGATCGATGCCCAACGCGCCCGCCGCATCCTCGAGGAGCTACGCCGCCGGTTCGGCGAAACGTTCCGCCCGCAGCAGGAGCTCGACTACATCGAGCGCCTGCTCAAGGACGAGTGAGCGCGCACCGCGGCGCTGCAAAACACCGACACCCGATACCGACACCGATTTTCGAGGCCGGGGCAGGTTTCCCCGGCCTCGTTGTTTTGCGCGCCTCGACCTTGGACCGGGGCGGCTGCCGTCTGCGCGATTTTGGTGTGGACGTTGACGGTCATGCTCTCGCTTTGCGAATGCAGGGCCGACAGCGCCCTACCGCAGGCCTGAGAGAATCTGCTTGTAGATCAGACAGAGCTCGATCTCGCGGAGCTGACAGCGAAACCGGCGGATCCAGGCCAGCCGTTCGTCGCGCGCCGTGGCGGAGAGACGCGCGCCCGCCGGCGGCCGCAGCGGCCATCGCGCACATGGTTCTGGCCCTGCCGCGCCTCGCGTCCGGCAGGACGCAGCACGTTAGTCACCGACGATGGGACGCAGGCCCGGCCCCGGCGGCCCAGACATCCAGCGCCCAGATCCAGCGCCCAGGCATCCGGCAGCCGACACGCCGTTTCCCGGCGCAGCCGAGCGGGACGTCGGCGTCCTGCTCGGATGATCTGCGGTGGCGCTACGAGGCTTCGGCGACCGGCATGACGTGGCGCGGCCGGGTGAGCGAGCCTCGGGCGTCGATCAGGTCCATCAGCCGGACGCGGTCGTATTCGGCCCACACATTGTTGAGCCAGTGGCGAACGTAGCCGCGCAGCACGAACGAGTTCGAGGCGGATTCGCCGTTCGCCTTGCGGTCGGCGATGAAGCTCGCGAACGGCACCGAGGAGAGCTCGACCTGCTCGCAGGCCATTTCGCTGAGCTTGGGCACCTTGACCTCGACCGCATCCTTGATGCGGTTGAAATACGCCTTGTAGGTGCCCTGGTCCCAATCGAAGACGGTGGTGTCGTTGATGAAATTCTTGACCAGGAAGGAGCGGGCATCGACCAGGAGCTGCGAGGTCTCCGCGATCTCGTCGAGCGAAGCGATCGAGGGGCCGAGGATCTGGAAGACGGCGAAATTGAGCTGGTCCTTCTTCGCCATGTCGAGGAGGCCGATGTCGCGCAACGCCCGCAGCGTCGGCAGCATCAGGCCGGCGCGAATGTCGATCAGCGTGATCTGGGCCGACGACGACTCGATGGTGTCGAAGATCTTCATCTGGTCCGGCACCGAGGTGACGTCGACGACGTCGGTGATGCCCGGGTGGAACCGCACCAGCGTACCGCGCGGATGCTCGGTGTCGAAGGCGCGGGTCGGAACCTTGCGGGAGGAAAAGTAGTCGAGAAGCGTGCGCGACACCGTCGTCTTGCCCACGCCGCCCTTGTCCGCGCCCACCAGAATCACTGCTGGCCTTGCCATGCTTATCCCCCAACCCGTGGATGTTGCGGGCGAGCATCTGCCCGCGCGGGTGCGAAAACATGGCGGCACCGCGCCAAAGGTATGGAATCTGGGCCGCCGCCGTCGTGGCGGTCTCTGCCCTTTCCGGGTTTTCGGCGGGGAATTGGGGAATTGGGGAATTGTCACGGCAGTCCTTAAGGGTTTTGCGCCGGAAGGCAGGCTTTACTTCCGCCCAGCTGCCGGATATCCAGCCGCCATGCGCGGACTGGGTGATGCCGTCATTACCGGAACCGGCGTATTCCTGCCCGGGGAGGCGATCCCCAATCATCACATGGAAGACTTCATCGGCCGCATCGGCGGCCGCGCATCGTCAGTCGGCCCACGGGCGCTGCGGTGGAACGGCATCGACACGCGTCACTACGCGCTCACTCCGGCCGGCGAGGCCCTCCACAGCAATGCTTCGATGAGCGCTGCCGCCGTCGCGGCGGCGTTGCGCGATGGTGGACTGGGGCTGGAGTCGCTGCAGTTCCTGGCGACCGCGACCACCCAGGGCGATCTCCTGGTGCCGGGGCACGGCAGCGCGGTTCACGGCGAACTCGGCGGCGCAGCGCTGGAGATTGCCAGCTTCCAATCGGTCTGCGTCTCCTCTCTGATGGCTGCAAAGGCCGCCTGGCAGGCCGTGCGCACCGGCGAGGCCGCGTGTGCGGTGGCGGTCGCCGGCGAATTTTCCTCGCGTTGGTTTCGCCCGGTCTTTTACGAGGACACCACGCTGCTCGACGCCAAGGGCCGGCTCCCGATGGCGGCGGATTTCCTCCGCTGGACGCTGTCGGACGGGGCCGGCGCGATCTTGATCGAACCGGCGAGGCGGCGCGCGCGCCCAAGCCTCCGGATCGATTGGATCGATCTCACCTCGCTCGCCGGCCGCTTCGATCCCTGCATGTGGGCCGGCGCAACGGCGCAGACGCGCGGCGAGATGACGAGCGCGTGGAGCCACGCCGGCCCGCGGGCCGCCCATGCGGCGGGCGCGATCGCGCTGCTGCAGGACTTTGTGCTGTTGAAAATCATTATCCGCGCGTGGATCGGCGTATACCTGGAAAAAGTCGACAACGGCCGCATCGACCCGGCCGCGGTCGATTGGCTGTTGTGCCACTACTCGGCGCGTTCGCTCCGTCGCGAGATCGTCAGCCTGTTGGAATCGACCGGCGCCATGATCCCGGAAGAGAAATGGTTTACCACCCTGCCGACCACGGGCAATGTCGGTTCGGCCTCGATCTGGCTCATGCTTGACGCATTGCTGAAAACCGGCTCGCCTAAGGTCGGCGACAAGATCCTTTGCATCGTTCCGGAAAGCGGGCGCGCGATGGTCGGGTTCATGATGCTCGAGGTTGTCGAATGAACGTGGTCGAGACGACGGCGGCGCGGGATGCCGAGGTCGCGGACGTGCTGCGCAAGCTCGCGATCGCATGGGCGGACTTCGAGGGCCGCCTCGAGGCGACGCCGCTGATCCGCAAACTCACCCGCGGCAGGTTCGAGCTCGCGGACTACCAAGCGTTCCTCGTCAATTTGCGTCAGCAGGTCAAGGACGGCGCCCTGTGGATGTCGCGCGCCGCCTCGAACATCGGAGAGGACCATCTCGAGCTCCGCTCCCGCCTGATGCGGCATGCCGTAACCGAGCACCGCGATTTCCGCATGCTCGAAGCCGACTATGTCGCGAGCGGCGGCGACCTCGCAGCAATCCGGGGCGCCGACAAGAACATCGGATCGGAGGCGCTGTCGGCGTGGATGTTTCATGAAGCCTCGCGCCCCAATCCGTTCGGCCTGCTGGGCGCGATGTTCATCATCGAGGGCCTGGGCTCGATCAAGGCATCGAGCTGGGGCCGCCTCGCGCAACAGCGGCTCGGCCTCGGCAAGGACGCGGTCAGTTTCCTCCTCTATCACGGCGAAAACGACGCCGCGCACATGGAAGAGTTCGAAGCCATGCTGCGCATGGTGCTGCCCGATCCTGCGACGGCGGCGCGGATCGTGACCTGCGCGCGCGTGACGGGGCGCCTCTATGCCCTGCAGATCGAGGAGATCGCCGCATGACTGCGGGTGCTTTCGATCCCAAGCGATTCGATCCCAAGCAATTCGATCCCGAGCGATTCGACCCCAAGGACCCCGATCCGTGGCTCGCGCTCTATCTCGACCAGAGCCTGCCGATCGACGAGGACGCCAAACGGGCGCTATTGATCGGCAACCGCTCGGTATCGCGGCGCTGGCTGTTCCCGATCGCTCGCCCCCTGATCTTCGCGTTCTTCATCGTGGTGAAGATGTTGCGCGCGCTGTCGCCGCGCTGGCCCAATTGGAACCGGCCGCTGCACGAACTGATCTATCGGGGCTTGAAGCATTTCGCGTCGCCCGAGGCCAACACCCTGATCCTGCGGCATTTCACGCTGGCGACCGAACTCCTGGCCTTCATCAAGGCCAATGCCGGACCGGTCGAAATCGACAGCTGGCCGCTGCGGCCGACCCGTCTGGAGGATCTGCGGGACAATGTGTTTCTCCAGCACGATCTCAACATCTACAATTTCATCATCCAGTTGAACCAAAGCCTGCGCGCCCAGGGACGCGATCTCGTGCCGATCGCGCAGCCTGATTTTTCGACGATTTCCGACGCGCCGATCGTCCTCGCGCCGCTCCCCCACGATACCCTGAACGTCATCGACGTGCAGACCGCCGTGGAGGCCTACACGCCGCTCTACGCGCTGTTCTTGCCGCGCGAGGATTTCGTCCGAGCGGCGAATTCGCTGCAGCTCGACGAGGTGATCGCGATCTACATCGCCAAGATACTCGGCACCGACTACCATCTCGCCTTCATGAAGAACGGCCATCCGCTGGTGCCGCTTTCGACCTTGGAGGCGGGCCACCGGCTGATGATGCACGGGCTCGACGTCGAGGGGCTGCACGGATGGCTGCGCATGATCAAGCGCCGTCAGGCCGCCGGCCTGCCAATCGATCCAAGCGCGCCGACGGCCGTCGCAACGGTGTGATCGCCACGCGGCGGCACGCCGGGCCGGATCCGGCTTGACGCGCCGGCGCCGGCCGGGCGACATCGGGCAACCGAGCGACATCGGGGACAATCGTCGAGCCGGATCTACGGCTGACGCCGGGACAATCGGAGGAAACATGGCGCGCCTGCCGCTGCTCGACCGCGACGACCTGCCGGAGGCGGACCGCGCCGTCTACGACCGCCTCCAGGCCTCGCGAGGGACCCCGACCGGCAACATCTGGCGGGCGCTCGCCAATGCCCCCAACCTGCTCGACCGCATCCTGTCGCTCGCCGACGAACTGCGTCACGGGGTCGAGATCGACAAGCCGTACCGCGAGCTCGCCGTGCTGATGGTCGGGCTCGTCTCCGGATCGCAATACGAGTTCGACCACCACTGGAATGCCGCGGTGAAGGCCGGCCTGCCCCGGCAGAAGCTCGAATCGCTCGCTCAGTTCGAGACCTCGCCGCTGTTCGACGACCGCGAGCGCGCGGTGCTGCGCTACGCCCGGGAGGCCACGAGCGGCGAGGTCGCGGACGCCACCTGGAACGCGCTGCGCGAGCGCTTCGGCGAGCGGCAGGCGACCGAGATCGTCGTCACGGTGGCGTGGTACGCCTGCGTCGTTCGGATCCTGGTGCCGCTGAAAATAGAAAATGAAGCCTGGTTCAAGAGGCTGTAGGATCGACGACAAATTCCGCGCCAGAAATCCCAATCCTGAATTCCGAGCCTGAATTCCAAGCCGTAAAATCCGAGCCGGAAAATCTCAAGAGCCGCACATCAGACGGCACGAGACGGGAGGACACCATGCTGGAGCGCCGCCGCTTCACCGCCGGACTGCTCGCCGCCGCCGCCGGCGCCCTCCCGGGGCGGCTTTGGGCAGGGGGCCCGCCCCCGCTCGACGGCTGGCCGGCACGCCCGGTGCGGGTGATCTACCCGACCGGCCCGGGCGGCCCGTCCGATAATTTCCGGCTCTATGCCGATCATCTCAAGCCGGTGTTCGGGCAGTCCTTCGTCGGCGAGAACATGCCGGGCGGCTCGGGCTCGATCGGCGCCGCCGCCGTGGCGAAGGCGGCCCCGGACGGCTACACCCTCCTGGTCGGATCGAACAGCGCCACCGTGCTGGCGCCGCTGGTGTTCGAGAAACACCCCATCAACGTGAAGCGTGACTTCGTGCCGGTCGCGCTGCTGTTCAACTATCGCTTTCTTCTGGTGGTCAATCCCGACCTGCCGGTGAAGAGCCTCGCCGAGTTCGTCGCCTACGCCAAGCCGCGCCCCGGCGCGTTGAACTACGGTTCGCCGGGCATCGGCACCGGCGGCCACCTGGTGACCGCCCTGCTCCTGGCCCGCGCCGGCATCGACGCGGTGCATGTGCCCTACCAGGCGACCACCCAGCAGCTGCTCGCCACGGCGGGCGGCCACCTGCAGTTCACCTTCGACACCGTCGGCAATGCGCGCGGCCTCGTCGAAGGCGGCACGGTGCGGCCGCTCGCCGTCACCGGCGTCGGCCGCGCCGCCGCCATGCCCGACGTGCCCTCCTTCGGCGAGCTCGGCTTTCCCGGATTCGACGGGCTGTTCGTGTCGACGAGCATGCTCGCGCCCGCCGGCACGCCGCCGGCCATCGTCTCCGCCTTGAACCGCGAGATGGTGCGCTGCCAGTCGCAGCCCGACGTCAAGGCCAGGCTCCAGCAGGGCTCCTACGAGCCGGGGCTCCTGTCGATGGACGAGATGGTGACCTTCTTCGACAACGACATCAAGAATTGGTCGCAGGTCGTGCGCGAGACCGGCGTCCACATCAAGGCGTGAGGCGGCAAGTGAAAGGCGGCAAGGTGAGCATCATCCCGGAAACCAACTTCGCTCCCCCCTTCAACGTGACGCGGGCGAGCCACCTCGTCCTCACCGCGCGGGACCTCGCGCGGAGCCGCGATTTCTACGTCGAGGTGCTGGGCCTCATGGTCAGCGACGAGGACGCCGGCACGCTCTACCTGCGCGGCACCGAGGAAATCTGCCATCACAGCCTGACCTTGAAGAAGACCGACGTCACGCCGGCCTGCGAACGCATCGGGCTGCGCGTGCTCACCGAGGACGATCTCGACCGCGCCAAGGCCTATTTCGATCGCCAGGGCATCGCCGCGACATGGGCGGAGGTGCCGTTCCAGGGCCGCACGCTGCATGTCTGCGACACCGCCGGCACGCCGCTCGAACTCTGCGCCCGCATGCAGACGCAACCCCGCGCGCAGACCAAAATTCACCAGCACAAGGGGGCCGGCGCGCTGCGCATGGATCATTTCCAGGTGCTGGTTCCCGACGTCGCGGCCAACGCGAAGTTCTACACCGACATTGGATTCCGGGTGTCGGACTATCAGTGTGTCGAGCCGAGCGGGCGGCTGGTCGGCGTGTTCCTCTATCGCAAGGACAATCCGCACGACATGGTGTTCCTGCAGCGCTCGGGCCCGCGCTACCACCATTGCGGCTACATGATCCAGGAATTCCACCACATGGTCCGCGCCTGCGACGTCGCCGGCAATCTCGGCTTCGGCGACGCCATCGAGCACGGCCCCGGCCGCCACGGCTTCGGCCACTCCTACTACGCCTACTTGCGCGACCCCGACGGCCACCGGGTGGAGCTGCTGCTGCCCGCCGTGCAGATGATCGACATCGACGAGACGCCGGTCCGCCACGTCGTCATCGCGAACACCAACAACAATCTGTGGGGACTGCCGGCGCCGCGCAGCTGGATCGAGGAGGCGACGCCCTTCGCCGGCGTCGAGATCGCCGGCCAGGGGGCGGACAGCGCCCGCATGACGCTGGAAAGCTGGCTCGCCGCACGGCGCCAGCCGGCGGGGAGCGCGTAGGCTCGCTCAACCATCATCGCGGACCGGTCGGCCGCCCCCCCGTTTGCGGCCCGCTCTTGGCACGGCATGGCACCCGACGATCATAGGCGCAGGACGCGTTCCGCATTCCGATGCGCGACCTTTTCCAGATCGTGCGGGCCGAGCTTCTGACGCATGAGAAAATCCACCGCCGTCGCATTCAATTCGTAGGGCCAGTCCACCGAGAACATGACGTTGTCGATGCCGAGCGCCGTCACCGTGCAGAGAAAGGCAGGATCGGAAAAATTGCCGCTGCAGGTGACGACCAGATTTTCCGTCAGATATTGGGCCGGCGTCCGCTTCAGGCCCCGGCGGACGGCGGCGAGCCGGGTCTGGTCATCGATGCGATGGAGCATGAATGGCAGGCCCTCGCCGAGATGGCCGAGGATGATCGTGAGCCGGGGGAAGGCATCGAACACGCCGGCGAAAACCAGGCGAAGGAAATGGGCGCCGGTGTCGATGCCGAAGCCCCAGGCGGCCAAGGCGAGTTCCTCGTAGCCGTCGAAATAGGTCTTCATCACCGCGGGGTGGGGCTTGCTCGGGTGGAGATAGATCGGCACCCCGAGCGCCTCGGCGCTTTCGAAAATGCACCAGAAATCCTTGTCGTCGAGGTACCTGCCCTGGGTGTGGCCGTTGATCACCGCCCCCTTGAAGCCGAGCCTCGTCACCGCGCGATCGAGCTCGGAGACGGCGGCTGCGGGAGCGGCGGTCGGCAGCGCGGCGAGCCCGAGAAAACGATCGGGGTGCGCTTTCACCGCTTCCGCGAGCAGGTCGTTGACCTCCCTCGCGGTGGGAACGGCGAGCGCGGCATCGAGCGCCTGACAGCCGGGCTGATTGTGCGACAGCACCTGGAGCGTGATTCCGGCGGCGTCCATGGCGGCGAGCCGGGTGTCGCCGAGATCGAGCAGCCCAGCCACGACATCGAAACCGAGCAGCTTCTCGCGGTCGTTGCCGCGATGCGCGCCGGGGGGAAGATGGTGTTCTTCCCGGGGCATGATGAAGTGCTCTTCGAGCGCGATGATCTTCATTGTCGCCCCGGGCTCAAGGCAACTGCAACTGCTCGCGCGGCGGCAGATAGTCCGGGGTGTAGATCGTGGACATGTCGGCGGCCGGAATATTGAACGTCTTTGCCACCATCTCGATGGTCTGCTTCATGCGGTCGGGATCGACGGCACTCAGGCCGTCGTGCCTGACCCGGTCCGTCACGATGGCGTTCGCAATGACGAGGTCCAGGCGGCCGCGCTCCACCTTTTCGTCGATCAGGGGCTCGCGCTTCTTGATCGCCGCGATGGCGGCGGCCGGGTCGGCGATCGCGGCCTTCAGCGCATCGGCAAATCCCCTGACGACCCGCCTGACCGCGTCGGGATTTTTCGTTGCGAATTGCGATGTCGTGAGGATGCAATGACCGTAGAGCGCGACGCCGAAATCGCGGTACCGCATGATGTCGAGGTCGTTCTCGGCGATGCCGAGACGCTCGAGACCGGCGAGATCGGTGACGAGCGCGGTGGTGGCGTCGGTCTGGCCCCGCACCAGCAGCATCTCGCGCAATTGCGGCGTGACGTCGAGCCAATTGACCGCCGAAGGATCGAGGCCGTTGGCCGCGGCGAACAGGGGAAACATCACCCGGCTCGACGCGCCCGGCGGCGAGGCGAGCCGCTTTCCCGCGAGATCGGAAGGCGTCCGGATGTTCGACTTCTTCAGGGAAAGAACGAGCATCGGCGCCACGTCGTAGACCTGGAAGACGTCGACGACTTGGGGACCCACCTTCTTGCCGTTGACCTGGATCAGGGCGCCGATGTCGGCGAAGGCCATGTCGTAGGCCCCGCTCACCACTTTGGCGACGGCATCGGCGGAGCCATAGCCGCGATCGATCCGAACCTCGACGCCCGCGCGCGCGAAGTACCCGCCGTCCGCCGCCAGCACGAAGGGCGACTGCTGGCCCTGGATGGCGAAGTCGAGAACGAGCCTCACCGTCGGGGTTTGCGCGGTGGCGTGGGAAAGCGCGCCGATCATGAGGATCGCCGCAAGGCCCGCTCTCAACAGCCGCGAGATCATCGGTGTGCTCCAGGACAGGATAGAGTGCGAATGCGCCACACGGCTATCGCCGCGCAATTTCGTGCACGACGTCGAGGGCGAGCTTGCGCTCCTCGGCATTGCCCGACACCTCGATGATGGGCTCGTCGAGGCCCACGCTCAGATACTCTTCGAGGCGCGCCCGGCACTCCGCCGGCGTGCCCGCGACCCCGAACACGTTCGCCGCTTCCGGCGGCAGCAGCCGTACCGCACCATCGAAATCATGCCGGGCGTGGGCTGCCATGATCCCCTGATGATCGATGTCGAGGTTCGACGAGACGATATTTTCGGCGTGCCCGCGGTTGCGGAACAGAAAAGCGATTTTGCGCAGGAGGGCCGCCCGCGCCGTTGCGCCGTCGCGCGATACGCTGAAATTGATGAAGGAACATTTTCGCAACGTCGCCGGATCGCGCGCCTTCGCGTCCGCGCCGGCTTCTGCGAACTCCAGGCAGCGCCGGGTGGAAGCGAGCGTCAGCCCTGCCGAGAGCAGCACGCCGTCGGAGATCTCGCCGGCAAGCGCGAGCATCTGGGGGCCGGTCGATGCGATGTAAACGGGATGCTGGCGCCCCTCGCCGAACACCATCTTGGCGCCGCGCAGCTTGTGGAGCTCGCCCTCGTGCGCCACCGGCTTGCCCGCCCACAGCGCGCGCAACGTCTCGACGTAGTCTCGCATCACCTTGATCGGCTTCGCGGGTTCCACGCCGGACTCGGAGAGATTGAGCAGATTGCCCACCGACACGTTGAGGATCGCGCGCCCCGGCGCCAATTCCCCGAGCGTCGCGATCGCCATCGCGATCGGCAGCGGCGGCCACAGATAGGGGCTGATTGCAGTGGGAATGAGGTTCGCGCGCTGCGTCACGCCCGCCGCCGCGGTGGCCCACACGATGGCATCGCGATAGCCCATGTGCTGGGCGAACCAGAGGCTCGCGGCCCCCGCCGCCTCGGCTTCGCGGCAGACCTCGAGCATTTCGGCGGTGGACGAGAAGCCATCGAAGAACACGCCGACGGGCATCAGCTGGCGCTCACGCAATGACCGCAATGCGATCCATGGATGGAGGAGATTCCGATTGGCAAAGCGATTCTGCCCGACGACGACCCTACCGACGCGGGATCGTAGTCGCGCCCATGAGGCTTGGCTACTGCCTTTTGACGCAGGCGGTCCTGCAGCGGTCGCAGCACGGCGGAGTTGGACGCCGTCGCGTCGAGCTGGCAAGGTCCGACCGGGCCCGAGGCACCAGGACGGCAACACTCAGATGGCGGGAACAGGGATCGGCGCGTCGGTTGCGCGCAAGGAAGACGAGCGGTTTCTGCGCGGCCGCGGCCAATATGTCGGCGATTTTCGCGTTCCCGGCACTCGCGAGATCGCGTTCGTCCGCAGCCCCGTCGCCCATGCGCGGCTTCGGGCCGTCGTCATCCCGGATGCGCACCGCAGCGCTGTGATCACAGCCGGCGATCTCGCCGGCGTCAAGCCGATCCGGGCGGCGAGTTCGGTCAGCGGCTTCAAGCACTCGCCGGAGCCCATCCTGGCGGTCGGCAAGGTGCGCTTCGTCGGCGAGATCGTCGCCGCATGCATGGGGCGCACGCGGGCGGAGGCGGAAGACGTCGCGGCTTCGATCGCGCTGGACCTCGAAGAGCTGCCGCCCGTCGTCGACATGCTGGCGGCGCGCGAGGCCGGCTCGCCTCGCGTCCATGACGAGTGGAGCGACAATGTCTTCGTCACGTTTGCCGCCGGCACCGGGATCGATGCCGCTGCCTCCGCCGCCGCCATCAAGGTCACCCGCGAAATCCGCACCGCCCGCCAATGCATGGTGCCGCTGGAAGGGCGCGGCGTCGTCGCCTGGTGGGACGACCGGCTGCGCTATCTCACCCTCGTCACCGCGACCCAGATGCCGCATATCGTGCAGACCGGCGTCGCCGAGTGTCTGGGCCTCTCGGACGGCGCGGTCCGCGTCATCTCGCCGGACGTCGGCGGCGGCTTCGGCTACAAGGGCCTGCTGTGCCGCGAGGAGGTCGTGCTCGGCTGGCTCGCCCTGCATTCCGGTCATCCGGTGCGCTGGCTGGAGGATTGCCGCGAGCGGCTCTCGGCCAATGCGAACTGCCGTGAGCACCATTACGCGATCACCGCTTACGCCGATGCGCGGGGCCGCCTGCTCGGCATCGATTGCGAAGCCAGCGTCGATGCCGGCGCCTATTCGGTGTTTCCGACATCTGCGGCACTCGAGGCGGGAATGATCCCGAGCCTGTTGCCGGGCCCCTACGATTTCGGCGCCTATCGTTGCCGCGCCGCCGCCGTCGCCACCAACAAGTGCCCGATCCTGCCGTATCGCGGCGTCGCCAGAACCGGCGTGTGCCTCGCGATCGAGCTCGTGATGGATGCGATCGCCCGGGAGGCCGGAATCGAGCCGTTCGAGGCCCGGCTGCGCAATCTGGTGCAGCCGGAGCAGATGCCGTTCGAAAACGTCGTCGACAAGCACTTCGACAGCGGCGACTACCCGCAATGCATGCGCCGCGCCGTCGCCGCAATCGACGTCGAGGGCGTGCGCGCGCGCCAGCAGCGGGGCGAGCCCGATGGACGCCTGATCGGCGTCGGGCTGTCGATTTTCTGCGAGCAGGGCGCCCATGGAACGAGCGTGCTGGCAAGCTGGGGACGCCCGGTGGTGCCGGGCTACGAGCCGGCCGTCGCGCGGCTGACGACCGATGGCGACCTGGAGATCCGGGTCGGCACCCATTCTCACGGCCAGGGACACGAGACCACCTTCGCGCAGATCGCCCACGAGATGACGGGCGTCGCCTTCGACCGCATCAAGATCCTGCAGGGCGACACCCTCTACGCCCCGTTCTCGACGGCGACGTGGGGCTCGCGGTCGCTGGTGATGGGCGGCGGCGCCGTCGGCGAGGCGTGCAAGGCCTTGGCGCTGCGCATCGCAAAGATCGGCGCCTCGTTGCTGCAAACCGATATCGCGAGCGTCTCGGTGCGCGACGGCTGCGTGCAGGGAAGCGCCGGCAGCGTGACATTCCGGGAAGTCGCGCGCGCGTGGTACCTGGAGCCGCAGCATCTCAGGCCCGACGTCGATCCGGGCGGGCTGGAGGTGACGGCCGGCTATCGCGCCGCCCGCGACAGCGGGACGTTCAGCTATGCGACCCATGCCGCCGTGGTGGCGGTCGACCCGGAGACCGGAATCGTGCAGCTCCTGGATTACGTCGTGGTCGAGGACGGCGGCGTGCTGGTCAATCCGATGGTGGTCGACGGGCAGATTCGCGGCGGCACCGCGCAGGGCATCGGCACCTGCATCTACGAGGCGATGCCGTTCGACGCCCAAGGCCAGCCGCTGGCCGGCACGCTCGCCGACTACCTGCTGCCGGGGGCGACGGAAATTCCCGAGATTCGCGTCTTTCACATGGAGACGCCATCGCCCTACACTTCATTCGGCGCCAAAGGCATCGGCGAAGGAGGCGCGGTGGGGCCGCCCGCCGCGATCGTGTCGGCGGTCAACGACGCGCTCCGCGGGCTCGGCGTCGAGCTGTGCGACCTGCCGCTGTCGCCGCAGCGCATCCTCGATGCCATCATGGCGCGCGCGGGCGGCCGGTGAGCATGAACGATGCGTTTGCGGCAGGCAACTGGGCTTCGGTATCGCGATCGCGCAAGACCAGACGGCATCCCCGTTGAGGGCCGGCCGGGACGTCGCAAGCGGGCGCAATCCGGGATCCCGCGACGTTGCGCGCCTTTACGCGATGCCCTGCCGTCGCGGCGGCGAGAACACGCCGTCCGGGTCGATGCGGCGCTTGATCTCCCGGAGCCTGGGGAGATTGGCGCCGTAGTATGCCGTGGCGGGGTCGGCGAGGCCGGGATCGGGGAAATTCTGATAACTGCCGCCGTCGGGCATCAGGACAGCGCAGGCGTCGTGAAAATCGCGCTGCCAAGCCAGGTTGGCCTCCACCACGGCGGGCGTGTCCTGCGCCGTCCAGTTCAACTCGGTGCCGGTGAGCCACGCGGCCTCGCGGTGCACGAAGGCAGTGGCGGTGGTCGGGACGGCACGGATACGGCCTCCCACATGGAACATCTTGAATACCGCCTCGGCGCGCGTGCCCGGCCAAACGCGACAGTGGCGAAACACCTCCTCGACGATGCGATCGGTGATGGCCGCGCAATAACGAGATGTCTCCTGGTAGCGCGCCGGCGGGCCCGGCTCGCTCAGAAATCTCTGGGCCTGCCAATAGGACGTCGTTTGCACCGTGGACATGCTCGGGGCCGCGACGGCAAAGGCGGGGGCGAGGATGCTGCGCAACTCGTCCGCCTGGCCGCGCAACTGTCCGAGCAGGCGGATCGCGTTGGGGTGTTCGCTGCCCTTTCGCGTCGCCTCCACGGCAAGCCTCGTGCCCATCCGGTCGGGCGCGTCCGCGAGGCTGCGTGCGAGAGTGAAAAAGACATCCTCGGCCTTGCGGTTCCAAGCGAGTTTGAATGTCGTCATCGGCTCGGCCGTGACGGCGCGCAGGGTGAAGCGCAGCGCCACACCGAGATTTCCGCCCCCAGCGCCGCGAAGAGCCCAGAACAGATCGGCGTTCTCGGTCTCCGAAGCGCGCACGACCTGACCGTCGGGCAACGCGATCTCGATCTCCTGCACGAGGTCGCAGCCGAGTCCGTAGTCACGCATGGCGAACCCGATGCCGCCCCCCAGCAGAAAGGCGCTGGCGCCGACGCCGAGGCAGCGGCCGAGCGGTGCCGCCAGCCCGTCCCCGCCGATGTCCGCCCTGGCGCCTGAGAGCACCCGGTACATGTCGCCATTCAAGGCGCCGCCAGCGATCTCGATGACGCCATTGCCGAGGTGACGGACCGCGCGCATCCGGCCGGTGTGGATGACGAGACCCGCGACGATGCTGCAGCCGGCATAGCTATGGCCGCCGGAGCGCAGCACCATGGGAATTCCGGACGCACGCGCCCAGGCGATGGCCGCCATCGTCTCACCGGCGTCGCGAGGCCGGACGACGCCGAGGGGAACGATGTTCTCGTAGCGGAGATTCTGTGGCCGCGTGAGTGCGGCGAACCCGCGGTCGCCCGGGGTCAGCACGCCGCCTTTCACTTTGGCGGCGAGATCGTTCCAAGCGGCCGCCGAAATCGCGGGCGGTCTGGCGTCGCCGACGGAAGGAGCGAGGAAGGCCGCGGCCGCCGCGCCACCGGCGAGTTGCATGAAATGTCGGCGTGGAAAAGTCATGGCGCCCCTTGGCGAACCGCATCAGGCTGGTCCGATTCGCCCCCTGTCGGCTGCTGCTGGTCTCAGGGCTTCAGCGGGCCCCTGCGAGCCGAAATGTCTTCGGCGCGTCTCCGTGGCATCCATTTCATCCAGATACACCGATTGCGGGTGCGCGCGGAAGGGCTCGACGCCGAACGGCTGCGCCAAGACGGCGACATGCCGCCCTCGAAAGGTCGCCGCCTGAGACCTGTTGTCCGAGGCGACCTACTTCAGCATCCCGGGTGGCGGCGAGCGCACGATCGACGCGGCCGCGTCACAAATCCAGCACGATCATCGGTGTCCTCGAGCCGGAGCAGCACACCATCATCTGGTCGTTCCGGGCATGCTGTTCCGGACTGAGCTTCAGGTCGCGATGATCCGGCAGGCCTTTAAGAACCCTGACCTTGCACGAGCCGCACACGCCTTCCTTGCAGGAATAGGGGACGCCGACGCCGGCGGCGAGCAACGTCTCCAGGATCGTGTTGCCGCGACGAACTTCGAGCGTTCGCCGAGAGCGCTCCAGGACAATGCTGAAGCCGCCATCGACCGCGGCCCCGCCCTTCGCGGCGAAATGCTCGGTATGAACCCGGGATCGCGGCAATGCCGCCGCCGCCGCTTCGAATGCAGCGGTCATCGACGGCGGACCGCAACAGTAGAAGTGCGACGAACCGGGCGCGTCCGCCACGATCGCCGCGAGATCGAGCCGTGCTCCTTGCGACTCCGCGCTGAAATGGAAATGGATGCGCCCCGGCCGAAGGCCCTCGATGCGCTGAAGCTCTTCGAGGAACGCGGTCGTGGCGCGAGATTTCGCTGCGTAGAACAGTGTCCAGCTGCGACCGATGCCGTCGAGCCTGGAGATCATGCATTTCAGCGGCGTGATGCCGATGCCGCCGGCGATCAGCACGGTGTGCGCGGCGGTTTCGTCGAGCTGAAAATTATTGTGGGGAGGGCCGATGATCAGGCGATCGCCGACGCGCAGCGTTTCGTGCACATGCTTCGAGCCGCCGCGGCTTCCCGGGTCCTTGTTGACCGAGATCACATAACGATCCCGTTCGCGCGGGTCGTTGACGAGCGAATAACAGCGCGTCAGGCCGTCTGCCAGCCTCACGTCGATATGCGAACCCGCGGTAAAGGCCGGAAGCGTGCCATCGTCCAAGGCGCGAAGTTCCAGCGAACGAACGCCCTCCGCTTCCCCGCGGATCGATGCGATCCTGACGTCGATTTCCGGCACCCGATAAACCAGCGGCTGGTGCGGATGCGGCGGCAACTCGATCTCGATCGGATCACCCGGGCGCACAGCGCCGCCGTGCAGAACGATGCTCATGACGCCGGCCTTGCGAACAAGCCCGGTCGGCTTCGTTTCGACCACGTGCGCGAGCAGTCCAGGCTGGAACTCTTCGATCTGGTGACAAGGATTTCGCAGACCGGTGAGTTCGATGACCGCCTCCGGACCCAGACGAAGGCGCGTACCATGCGGCAGGCTGAGCAGATCGACGTTTCTCGTCGAAATGTTTTCACCCAGCTCGCCGGGGCGGACGGTGTGTCCCTTGGCGAGCACCTCGTCGAACAACTCCGCCTGAATGAGGTGGACCTGTCGCAGGTTCGGGCGATGGCCGAACCGCTTGATGTGGTAGAGGTGCTGATCGGTTGGTCCGGCGTGCGAGTCGCCCTCGACGCCGAAGTTCTCTATCAGCCTGATCGCGTCTTTCGGCGCCTTGCTGAACGCGTGCGCGCCGCCGAGCTGAACTCCGACGATCTTCGGGACTTTGCAGGTGTCGGTCATTGCGCGTGGTCACGCCCGTGGAAGAAGCATCGCCTGCTCGACGACGGCTTGGGACCCGGTTCCCACGGCGACACGCCGGGCTGTCGCGGGCCGAATGAGAGAGCGATCAAGCCGATCGGCTCGATACGTTGGGAACGCATAGTCGATAGCTGCTCGTCATATAATACGATGCCGATTTCCGGCGTGCGTCAATTTCATGCATGACCAACGATTTGAGCCCTGCGCCAGCGGTCGGATCGCCGCGTGGCTGCCACCCGTAACGGCGGGCTTCGATCTCACGGGCGGCGCTCCGGGCAACCGACGCCGACGGATCGCCGGCCGGGCTACGTATGCGCAACCCGGTCAGCGTCGAGCGTGACCCCGCTCGACCCTGAGCCTCTCTCCCGTGCGCCGCGGCACACCGTCATCCAGAAGGGCTTGCATCTAGAACGGGTTGCAGTTCGCGTGGCCGCATGAGGGACCGGTGATGACCGCGAAACGCGGTGCATCCGGGATCGAGAGTTCGTTGATCCCATTCTGACACCAAGTATAGGTCCCGATCCGTGGGCAGGTGATGACGCTCGAATCGAACCCGCCGCCGCTCTTCGCAGGCCATGGAACCTTCGACTTGACCTGGATCTGGTAGATCTGCCCCTTCGCATCCTGAACCGTCACCGTACAGGGAAGCGTCTTCGTGGCGATCGGCACGACGATGGTGCGGCTCTTGTTGACCGGATTCGGCGGGAACGGCGGGAACGAGACGTTCGCCGTGTTCGAGCATATGCCGTAACTCGTCCAATCCGGCCGGCCCTGCGCCTGGGTGTCGCCGAGATTGACTTCGAAATCCGTATTGAAATCGGCCGGCTTCGGCACCGGGATGTTGTTCGGAAGCCCGTGCGCACCTCCGACGGCAATGATGAGCCCTTCGCCGGGGTTGCTCTGGAAACCCGCCGTGTCGTCGACCGAAAATGCGTACGAGTTTGCGTTGAGCGTCAGTTCGCCGTGCACGAGCTGCGTGAACGGGTTGAATTGCTGCTGCAGATTCAGCGGGCTCGATACGAAGTTATACTGAAGCTGGATGTATTCATTGATGGCCTTCGAAAACGGGCCGTAATAATTCGGCGCGTTCGGGTTGAGGGCGTTGATGCCGGCGCCGAGGTTCGTGCAATACGCGTTGAACGGCACCCAACCATAGACGTACTGGAGCAGATAAAGCTGCCCCAGCGTCCCATTCAGGTTCGCCGGCGACGGGAAGCCGGTCTCGCAACCCATGAGATTCGCGTAACTGTTGAAATTGCCGACGAAGAAGTTCGAGACGTCCTTATAGAAAGCGGACTCCGGACAGTTGGACGGCGTGGAGGAATTGCAGGTCGTCCATTGCGAGATCAGACGCTTCAACGCCTGCGAATCCCAGGAGTTCGGCGTGAAGAGACTTTTGTAGTCCGCGTTGTTGGCATGGGCCAGTGCGTCGGTGATGAGGTTGTAGGTGCCGGGAAGCCGGGGACGCAAGATGCTGTCGAGCTGGCCGTCGTAGCGCGGCCAGCTGGTCAAGGTCTGGAAGGCCAGCAGGGTCGCCCTGAACGTGAGGAAGGACTTCGTCGTTCCGAGATAACCGACGGCGCTCTTGTCCGAACCATTGGTCACGCAAGGCTCCGTCAGGCACGGCGCCAATGCGATCGGCAGGTAGACCTGATCGAGATAGGAGATGTTGTAGCCGACGTAGAAATTGATGATCGTCGGCGGCGATACGGTGGTTTTGACGTTCGCGAAGGTGTGCTCCAACAACTGGAACGGGATGCCGTCGGCGTAGGCCTTCGTGTCCGAGAAGAGAACATTCACCGGCTGGGAGCAGCCGTCGCACATGAAGGCCATCGAGCCGGGGGTGACCGCGATCGTTTTCCCCTGGTCCTGACTGTGCGCCTTCATCACGGCGTCCTTGCTGTCGAACACGATCATGCGGCCGCCGTTCCACCAGTCGGCGTATTGGTCGGCATCGTTGAGCAACTTCGAAAACCAGGGAACGGTGACGGTCACGGACTGGTTCGCGGGAATGCCATTGTCGAGGTTCACGTAGACCCGCGAATAATGAGTTTCGCCATAGGACATCGTGGAGTCGGCAAAGGCCGCCTGAAGCCACGGATCGGGATTCTGAATCCCGGCTTGGAATGCGACCCAGATCGGCCCGCTGGTGTTGTTGTAGATATGGACCTTCTTGGTGCATTGCGCGGGGCATTGAGCCGGACCGTCGGCGTACGCATGGCCCGCAAACAGCCCGCACATGAGAATGGCAATCGATATGGCTTTGCGAGAAAGGATTGCCCAAATGATCTTCATATTCGCCCCCTCGATTTAGGACTTGTCGCTGAATACACGCCGTTCTTGAGCGTTCGCAACATACGCGCAAAGACACTGGGCGCATAGCGCGCCTGCGGCAGGATGCCTGCGGCACCACTGGCGTCGGGCCGGTGATCGCATGCTTGAGCATGACCTGCCCTCCGGCTCGGGGTTCGAACCACGCCCGCTCGGATGCACCGGATGCACGGGCAGACGTCCCCACCGGTGCGGGGCATCCCCGCGCTGCCCACCGGTGCGGGGCATCCCCGCGCTGTCCACCGATGTGGGGGCAGCCCCGCGCTTGGTCCACCGGGACGGCCGGTATATACAGCTTTCGATCCCGTCCCGCGTGCCGCCCGTGAAGCGGCGGAGTGCCCCTGATGAGCAATATAAATCCCAATCCGTTCACCACCCGCCCGGAGATCGAGGGCACCTTCGGCGTCGTCACCTCGACCCACTGGATCGCGACCGCGGTCGGCATGGGGATGCTCGAGCGGGGCGGCAATGCGTTCGACGCCGCGGTGGCCACCGCGTTCACCCTGCAGGTCGTGGAGCCCCATCTCAACGGCCCCGGCGGCGACGTTCCCGCCATCGTCTACGACACCCGCAAGGGCCGCGTCGAGGTGATGTGCGGCCAGGGGCCGGCGCCGGCCGGCGCCACCATCGCCCATTACCGCAGCCTCGGCCTCGACATGATGCCGGGCACCGGCCTGCTCGCCGCCTGCATCCCCGGGATGTTCGACACCTGGATGATGATGCTGCGCGACTACGGCACCATGCGGCTCGCCGACGTGCTCGCGCCGGCGATCTTCTATGCCCGCAACGGCCATCCGCTGGTGGAGCGGGCCAACGCCACCATCGCCACCGTGGAAAAGCTGTTTCGCGAGTACTGGCCGACCTCGGCCGCGGTGTATCTGCGCGACGGCAAGGTGCCGGACACCGGCACCCTGTTCACCAATCCGGCGATCGCCGACACTTACGCGCGCGTGTTGCGCGAGGCCGCCGGCCCCGGCACGCGTGAACAGGAGATCGAACGCGCCCGCAAGGTGTGGTCGCAGGGCTTCGTCGCCGAGGCGATCGACCGCTTCTGCCGCACCCAGGAGATCATGGACACCAGCGGCCGCCGCCATCGCGGCGTGCTGACCGGCGAGGACATGGCGCGCTGGCAGGCCACCGTCGAAGCGCCGCTCACCTACGATTACGGCCGCTACACCGTCTGCAAGCCCGGTCCGTGGGCGCAGGGGCCGGTGATGCTGCAGCAGCTGGCCCTTCTCAAGGGCTTCGCGCTCGACGGACTCGACGTCACCGAGGCCGAGTTCATCCACCTCCTGGTGGAGTGCTCCAAGCTCGCTTTCGCCGACCGCGAGAAGTTCTACGGCGATCCCGATTTCGTCTCGGTGCCGATGGAGACCCTGCTGTCCGACGCCTACAACGAGGAGCGGCGCAAGCTCGTCCATCACACCGCGTCGCTCGAGCTGCAGCCGGGCTCGGTCGAGGGCTTCGGCGCCATCGTCCAGCTCAAGCGCGCCGAAGGCGCCCGCGAGGCGGTCGGCGCCATGGGCGCCGGCGAGCCCACCGTCGGGCGGTTCGGCGAAGTGCGCGGCGATACCGTGCATTTCGACATCATCGACACCGCCGGCAACATGGTCTCGGCAACGCCGTCGGGCGGCTGGCTGCAGTCCTCGCCGGTCATCCCAGAGCTCGGTTTCGGGCTCGGCACCCGCGGCCAGATGTTCTGGCTGGAAGAGAATCATCCGGCTTCGCTGGCGCCCGGCAAGCGGCCGCGCACCACGCTGTCGCCGAGCATGGCGCTGCGCGACGGCGAGCCCTACCTCGCCTGGGGCACCCCCGGCGGCGACCAGCAGGATCAGTGGACCGCCCAGTTCTTCCTGCGCCACGTCCATGCCGGCCTCAATCTCCAGGAGGCGATCGACGCGCCTGCCTGGCATTCCGAGCACTTCCCCATCTCGTTCTGGCCGCGCACGGCGCGGCCGGGCGTGCTGGTGGTCGAAAGCCGGGTTCCCGCCGACAGCCGCAAGGAACTCGAACGCCGCGGACATGCCGTGGAGGTTGGGCCGGGCTGGTCGGAGGGCCGCCTCACCGCCGCCTCGCGGGTCGGGCCGCGCCGCCGGGCTGCGGCCAATCCACGCGGCATGCAAGGCTACGCCGCAGGCCGCTGAGGGCGTATCAGTCCGCCAGGATATCGGCCGGTCGAACACCGCTTCGTCACGACGCTTCGCGCCTCGACAGGCCAGTGCCGTTCAAACCCGGGTCACGTCACATGATCAGAGCCCTCACCACCACCCTGGCCGTCGCCTTCGCCACCGCCCTGACCTTCATCACGTGCACCGGCGGCGCCCCTGCTGCGGAGTACCCGAGCCGGCCGGTGACGCTCATCGTCGCCTTCACGCCGGGCGGCCCGAGCGACGTGCTCGCCCGCATCGTCGGGCGCCAGCTGGAAAAGATCCTCGGCCAGACCTTCGTGATCGACAACCGGCCGGGCGGCGCCGGCAACATCGCCGCCGAGACGGCCGCCCATGCCGCGCCCGACGGCTATACGCTGCTGATGGGCAATAACGGGCTCCTGGCCACCAACCAGAGCCTGTTCAAGAAGCTCAATTTCGATGGCGAGAAGGACTTCGCCCCGATCAGCCTGATCGGCTCGCAGCCTAATATCCTGGTGGTCAATCCGAAGTTTCCGGCCACCACCGTGGCTGAGCTGATCGCCTATGCGAAGGCCAATCCCGGCAAGCTCAACTACGCCAATTCGGGGTTCGGCGCGGCCGCCCATCTCTCGGCCGAGTTGTTCAAGTCCGAGGCCAAGGTCGACATCGTCTCGGTGTCCTACAAGGGCGCCGCGCCGGCGCTGCAGGATCTGATCGCCGGGCACACCCAGCTGATGTTCGCGACCTCCGCCTCGGTGATCGCCTTCGTCAAGGCCGGCACCCTGCGGCCGCTGGCGGTGACGACGCTTAAGCGCTTCTCGCTGATGCCGGAGCTGCCGACCATCGCGGAGTCCGGCCTGCCCGGATTCGACGCCACCACCTGGCACGGCCTGGTCGCCCCGGCCGGCACTCCGAAGCCGGTGATCGACACGCTCAATCACGCGATGGTGCAGGCGCTCGTCGACCCGGAGACGGTGCGGCAGCTCCACGACCTCGGCGTCGAGGTCGGCTCCAGCACGCCGGCGGAATTCGCCGCCTACATCAAGAGCGAGGTCCCGAAATGGGCCGCCGTGGTGAAGGCGTCCGGCGCCCAGGTGGAGTAGCTCCGTCTCCCGACCCGGCGCCGGCAGCGGGGGCGCCAGGGGAGCTGGGCCCCTCGCAGTTTGCTCTCACCGCGTAAGGCACGCCTTTACCGTGCTGCGGGAGAGCCGTTGGAACCCGGCCGATCATCAGCTAAGCTTGCGGCGCCGATGATGGTGGAGTCGTGCCGCAGCCCGCTCGATCGACGCTCTCGACGATCCTGGTGATCGCGCTTTTGCTGGCGTGCGTGGAAAACCCTGCCCTGTCGGCCCCTGCCGGGCTTGGTTTTCTCGCCGAGGGCGGCTCGCTGTGGGACCAGCATCAGAAGCCGATCCTCGCGACCATCGCCGTCATCGCCTTCCAATCGGCCCTGATCACCGCCCTCCTGATCCAGTATTTCAGGCGCAAGCGCGCCGAGGGATTCCTGCTCAAGAGCGAGGAGCGCTGGCGCTCGGTGGTCGAAAACCCGATTTTCGGGGTGTCCTTCATCGACCAGAACCACCGTTTCGTCGACACCAACCCCGCCTATCAGCGCATGGTCGGCTACACCAATGACGAGCTGCGGGAGCTCACGCCGCTGGACATCAGCGTACCCGGCGAGCGCGAGGTGAACGACCTGCTCTTCAAGGAACTCAAGGACGGCAAACGGCAGCATTTCGAGATGGTCAAGCAGTTGCGCCGCAAGGACGGCAACCTGATCTGGATCCAGCTCTACGTGTTCTCGATCCCGGACCCCGAGAAGAATTCGCAGCTGATGTTCGGGATGATGCAGGACATCACCGAGAACAAGCGGTCCCAGGATGCGCTCCAGGCGACCCGGGCGGAACTCGCGCGGGTGGCGCGGATCAACCGGTTCGGCGCCATGACCGCCTCGATCGCCCATGAGATCAACCAGCCGCTGGCCGCCATGGTCGCCAATGCCAGTGCCGGGCAACGCTGGCTGTCCCACACGGTGCCCGATCTCGACGAGGTGCGGGCGGCGCTCAAGCGCATCGCCGACGACGGCCATCGCGCCGCGGAACTCGTCCAGGGCATCCGGGCGATGTTCAAGAACGACGGCCAGAAACGCCTCCCGGTCGACATCAACCAGCTCATTCGCGAGGTGCTCGCCCTCGTTCACAAGGAGTTGCTCGAGCACCGCATCTCGGTCTTCAGCTTCCTGTCCGCCGACCTGCCGCAGGTGACCGTCGACCGCGTCCAGCTGCAGCAGGTGATCATGAACCTCGTCACCAACGCGATCGACGCCATGGAGCCGGTTACCGATCGCCCGCAGACGCTGCGGGTGAAGTCCGAGCTGCGCGGCGGCGAGGCGGTGCTCGTCACCATCGAGGATTCCGGGGTCGGCATCGACCCGGAGAAAATGGACCGGCTGTTCGATTCCTTCTTCACCACCAAGCCGGACGGCATGGGGATGGGCCTGTCGATCTGCAAATCGATCATGGAAGCCCATGACGGCCGGCTGTGGGTGACGGCGGCCGCGCGCCACGGATCGATCTTCCGCTTCGAGCTCCCGATCCAGCCGGTCGCGGCGGAGGAGCGGCTGCCGGGAGTTTAGGCAGGGTTGCGCCCGCGGCCGTCACGATGCGGGCACACGATCCATGCATGCAGATGCTTGCATTCAGATGCAGGCACGCGGATTCAGGCGTAGTGGACTTGCTTCGATACGAATATTGCACGACTTAGACGTCAACCCATTTCGAAGACATTGCAGCCATGGCCTCTTCCAAGAAAAAGACTGCGACGAAAAAGAAGACCCCGCCGAGGCGGGTTCAGTACGCGGCGATGCCCGTCCGCCGCCGGGGCAAGTCGCGTACCGAGGTCCTGCTGGTCACGACGCGCGAGACGCGGCGATGGATCATCCCCAAGGGCTGGCCGGTCAAGGGCAAGCGTCCGCACAAATCGGCGGCGCAGGAAGCGATGGAGGAGGCCGGCGTCGCCGGTCGCATCAGCCGCCGCCCGGTCGGCACCTTTGCCTACAAGAAGCGCCTCAAGGACGGAAAGGTCGTCGTCTGCGAGGTCCAGGTCTTCATGTTGAAGGTCAAAAGGCAGGAAGCCAGCTGGCTGGAGAAGGGCGAGCGCAAATTGAAATGGCTCCCCAGCGCCAAGGCCGCGAAGGCGGTCGGCGATCGCGTGCTGGGGACCATCATCCGCCGCAAGGCGCCGAAGCGGAAATAACGCAAAGACGCCGTCCGCGCCGGAGCCGTCGCCGATCGGCTCCCGGGTGAATCCAAGTCTGTGACGCTTGCCGCCAACTGACTCGTGCCCCGCCAGGCGGACGCTCAGAACCCCGGGGCGTTCTCGATCTGGTCGAACCAGTCGAAGCCCATCTCCTTGACGATGCGGTTGGAGATCACGATCAACCGCGCCTCCGATGTGGCGTGGCCGTTGAAGTGCTGGTGGATGGTGAACGGCGGGACATAGATGAAGTCGCCGCGCTGCCATTCGAATTTCCGCGGCTCCGGCGACCACTCCCATTCGAACGCGTCGATGCAGTCGAACTTGAGATCCCAGTGCAGGTCGTAGCCTTCGCCCTCGACCACGAACAGCACCTCCTCCCACATATGGCGGTGCTTGCCCGAGCGCTCGCCCGGCTTGAGGAATTGCATGTAGGCTTCGACGCAGCGCTCGCGGGTGTTCATCTTGTGATGGATGAGATGCTTGATCAGCCCGTCGGCCGAGCGCTCAAACGGCATCTCCTCGGCGCTCACCACATTCGGCAGCGTCTCGTAGAGCTTGCGAAACTCCGCCGAAGCCACGACGTCCTCGGCGCGGAGCGTGGCGGGCGTTTTGCTGCCGACATGGGCAAAATCGCGTTCATCGAGAATGGGCATCGCAATCCTCCTGATTCTGGCCCCGAAGCCTGATCGCCCCCGACACCCTCCCCTCTTTCAGAGGGTGAGGGCAGACGCGTTCACAGATCCTTGGGCGGGCGGAAGTCCTCATGGCCGGGCGAGGCCTCGTTCGGCGGGTAGGACACGATCTTCTGGAACAGCAGGTGCATGAACAGGAACAGCGGCTTCGCTTTGAACACCAGCAGGATCGCCTCGTGGTCCGGGTCGTCGTTGAAGTGCTGATGCACGCAGCCGCATTCCACGATCATGATGTCGCCCGCCTTCCACTCGACCCGGCGGCCGTCATGGATGTCGTGGCCGCGGCCGCTGAGCACGTAGAACACCGCGCTGTTGAGATGGCCGTGCTTCTGGCCGTAGGCGCCCGGCGCGTAGCATTCGATGTGGGTCTCGATCGACTGCACCACATTGGCCGACTGCGGGCTCACCACGTGCTTGCCGTAGAGCGCGGGGCCGCCTTTCCAGGGATGGTTGCGCGAGGAATAGACCCGCGGCTGTTCGAGCAGCGACTTGTAGACGTCGCTGTACGTCCCGGAGAGCTCGCGCACGAAGGTACGCTTCTTCGACCAGCGCTCCCACTTGCCTTCCTTGTCCTCGACCGGCGGGCGGTTGTGCCCCTGCCCCGGCGTCTGTTCATAAAGCCCGGTCATGCTTTGCTCCGTCAGATGAAACCCAGGAACGCCCGCAGCGCCGGGACCGCATCGCCCAGCAGCGATTGCGGCCACGCCACCGCGAGCAGCTTGTGGAACAGCCCCCAGCACAGCAACGCCGTCGCACCGGCATAAGCGGCCGCCGGGAGAGCCGGCTCCCGGAAGCCGAAATGCATGTAGACGAAGACGAAGACGATGATCGCCGGGATGAAGCCGATCACCGCGATGAGGCCCATGAGGCCGGCGAGCCAGAGGAAGTAGATCGCGGCGCCGCGGCGCACAGCGGCATCCGGCATGCCGAAATCGGTCCCCGCATGCCCTCCGGTCGCAACCCCGCCGTCGACCCCGGCGGTGACGGTCTGGTGCTGGCCGAACAGCTCGTTGACGAGGTTGAGCGTCGCGAAGGTCAGCGCCATGTAGCAGGCGGTAAGCGGCACCGGCTTCGCCGCCGCCGGCCAGTCCGACGACAGCGCGATCGCCGTCAGGATGAACACGATGACGCCGACGGTGAAGGCGGCCGAGGCGGAGAACCGCAGCCGGTGCCTGCCGACCTCGCGCAATTCGGCGACGACACTGCGCACGATGTCGGCAAACGGGCGGAACAGTGCCCAGCCGACCAGGACGAAGATGCCGAGCACCACCGGCCGGAAAATCCAGCCGATCCCGTAGAGCGATGTCGAAATGTAGAGATAGCGCTCGAAGATGCCGCCGATGACGATGCCGAGCACCATCGGCGGCCGCGGCCAGCCGAGCCGCTTCATCAGCCAGCCCACCACGCCGAAGATCATCAGTGTGAACAGGTCGCCCCAGTCATGAGAGCCTTCGAATGCGGCGACGAACACCAGCGACAACACGATCGGTAGAAGGATTTCCGGCCGCACCGTGGAAATCTTGGCGAGCCAGCGGCTGCCGGACAGGCAGATCAGCGCGCCGATGACGTGGGCGAGCGTCAGGCTCCACACGATCGTATAGGTGACGTCGAGATTCTTGGTCAGCATCTCCGGGCCGGGGGTGAGCCCGTGCATCAGGAACGCCCCGAGCAGGATCGCCATCGACGCGCCCGCCGGAACGCCGAACGCGATGGTCGGCACGAGGTGACCGCCCTCCTTGGCGTTGTTGGAGCTTTCCGGCGCGATGACGCCGCGCACGTCGCCGGACCCGAACGTCTCGGGGTTCTTTTCGGTGCGCTGGGCGTAGCCGTAGGCGATCCAGTCGATCACCGCGGAGCCGATGCCCGGGATGGCGCCGAGGCCGGTGCCGAGGATCGCGCAGCGCAGCACCAGCCACCAGTGGCGGCCGACGTCGCGCACGCCCTCCCACTGGCTCGACAGGCTGATCTCGCCGGCGTGATCGCCAGCGATCTTCTTGCGGGAGACCGCGAGTTCGCACAGCTCGGGCATCGCGAACAGGCCGAGCGTCGCCGGCACCAGCGGCACCCCGTCGTAGAGATAAAGCGTATCGAAGGTCCAGCGCAGCGTGCCGCTCTCCGACCGCGAGCCGATCATGGATACCATCAGGCCGAGGCCGGCGGCGGTCAGCCCCTTGAGCGGCGCGCGTCCGGACAGCGTCGCCACCATGGAGAGGCCGAACAGGGTGAAGGCCAAAAGCTCCGGCGAGCCGATCGAGAGCAGGACCGGCCGCAGCACCGGGATGCTCAGCGCCAGTGCCACCGCGCCGACCAGGCCACCGGCGAGCGAGGCCGCAAAGCCGGCGCCGAAGGCGCGACCGGCCTCGCCCTTGCGCGCCATGGCATGACCGTCGATCACGGTCGCGGCGGCGCCGACATGGCCGGGCACCCCGAACAGCACCGCGCTGATGAAGTCCGACGAGGTGATCACGGCGGCCATGCCGAGCAGGAGCGCCATCGCGGTGTGCTGGTCCATCCCGTAGGTGAACGGGATCAGCATCGCCATGCCGACGATACCGTTGAGGCCGGGCAGCACGCCGATGGCGAGCCCGATGACCACGCCGATGACGAGCACCATCAGGCGCGCGGGCTCGATCAAAAGCCAAAAGGCGTGGGCGGCCGCCGATGCCATGTCAGCCGGCATATTCCGGTGTTTCCTCGCGGCTGGGTCGCTCGCTGGCCGTCCCGATCGCCGGGCCATTGAATCGCCAAGCCATCGAATCGTCGGGCCATCGAATTGAATTGGCGCGTTTTTTTTCGGGCGGCTTCGCATCGCCCCCCAAATTCGAGTTTACAGCGCAACCGCCCGGCAGCGTCAAGTTTCGCGGAATCGATGTTTCGCGCCCGGCCGAATGCCAGACCGCCGATTGCCCGCGGCCGCGCGAGCCTGACCGCCGGTTCTCCGGGCCGATTGTGCGCCCCGGCCGGGCCGGAATATGCTGCCCGCGGCACCTGCCGCGCTCACGACGGAAAGGTCACGCTCGATGCAGGCTCCCTACGCCGAATTCATCGGCATCGCCGCGGCGGCCGCGAGCCTTTATGCGGCGCAATCGAAGACCATCATTCCGCTCCGCGTGGCGGCCATCGCGGCGAACGCCCTCGCCATGACCTACAGCATGATGCACGGAAGCTATCCGACCGTCCTGCTCAACGCGATCATGCTGCCGCTCAACGCTTGGCGGCTGCGGGCGATGCTCAACCTCATCCGCGAGACCGGCGCCGCCGCCACGGGCGACATGAACGCCGAATGGCTGCTGCCCTACACGCGCCCGAAGAGCTTCAAGGCCGGTGCCACCCTGATGGAGCGCGGCGAATATGCCACCGCCGCCTACTACGTCGTCTCCGGCGAGGTCGAGGTGGTGGAAAGCAACCTGACGCTGGGAAAGGGCACCCTGCTCGGCGAGATCGGCCTGTTCACTCCCGACGGACGGCGCACCCGCACGATCCGCTGCAAGACCGACGTTCAGACGGCGGTGATCGACTACGACCGTTTCAAGGAGCTTTATTTCCAGAACCCGGAGTTCGGCTTCCGCCTGCTCCACCTCGTCGTCGCACGGCTGCATTCCGAGGCCCCACACGCCGCCCCGTCTTAGATCAGGCCCAGGCGTCCTGGGATGTTTCGGGCTCAGAAGTTCAGGAACGTCCGCGCGCCGGCAACGAAGGCGTTCGGGATCGCCGTGGCGCCGCTCGGATCGAGCGGGTTCGGGGCGTGAGCTCCGGGGTGGATGATGTACTGAAAATCCGGCTGAAACGACCAGTTGCGGGTGAGCTGCACGAGGTAGGTCAGCTCGATGGTCGCCTCGTAGTCGCGGTTGGGCGTCGCGACGCCGGTGAGCGCCTCCACTTCGTGCTCGTGGACGATCGCGTCCGGCGAAATGCGTCCAAAGGCGGCACCGACACCGACCTCGTCGTCCGGCCGCGACGCGATCGGCGCTTTGAAGGCGAGGCCGCCGTCCGCATAGAAGCTGACCGCGTTGCGGTCGCTCGGCGCGCCGGCAACGCGCGCGAAGGCGCTCAGGCCGCGGTCGCTACCGGCCTCGATCCGCCACAGCATCTGGTTGATGATGCCATAGACGACACCGTTGCCGTTGTGCAGCAGCAGTTGCGACCCGGGCGTCCCCAGCAGGCCGCCTTGCACGCTGTAGCGCTGATCGGGAAACAGGCCGGTGTGGTACACCGCGCCGAGCTTGACCGTGCCGGGCAAACCTCCTCCGGCCGCCGACGGCGGCGCCGAGGATCCCGCCGCGCCGCCTTCCAGGTTCGGGGCATTCACCGATCCGCCGGGCGTGCTCTGATTGTAGGCGTAGGACATCTCCGCGATCAGCAGCGGCGCATCGTTGATCCGGAAAAAGGTGCCCGAGCGGTCTCGCAGCACCGGCTGGCCGATGCCGGGACCCGCTGGGTTGCCGTTGAAGATCGCCGCCCTCAGGGTGAATTGCTCGTTGAGCGCGTATTTCAGCCGCGCGCCCGGCGTGGCTTCCGGGTAGTTCGGGCCGCCGCTCGGCAGGTCTTCCGACATCAGGAACGGCCACCCGAAGGCCGAGTTGACGAACAGGTCGGCCGTGTCGGCGATCGCGAATTCCTGCGACGCCGTGAACTGACCGACGCGCAGGTTGGTCTGGCTGCCGAATTTCTGCCCGATCCACAGGTTGAACAGGCGGGTGGTGCCCGGCGCCTCGACGCCGCTCACCGTCATCAGGTTTTCGAGGTAGTTCTCGCTCAGCCCGGGGCCGTGGATCTGGTGCATGCTGGCGTGAAAGGTCGCGCCGGACCAGCCCATGAGCTTCTCGAGGTCGGCGTCGACGATCGCGCTCAGGCGTCCGGAATAGCCGAGCCCCTGGTAAACCCCGCCGGACGGGTTCCCCAGCGCGTCGCCGTAGTAATGGAAGGTGAACTTGACCCCGGCCTGCTCGAGCCGCGTGCGCAAGCCGCCGGGATCGGTGAACTGGCTCCAGACGTCGTCGAATGAAGGGGTCGCGGAAGGCGCGCCCGAAGGGGGAGCCCCGGACTGGGGCGCCGGGGCTGCCGCGTCCTGACCCGTGTCAGGGCCCGTATCCTGGGTCGCACTGCCGATCGCCCGGGCCGGCGAATGCCAGACCAGCGCGCACGCCAACCCCGCGGCGACCCGCCAAACGGCGAAATCCCCACAACTGGTACCGCCCCGCCGTCGCCCGCGACTGCCCCGCGCAAAAAAACATCAAGGAATTTGAACAGATTCGCTTGGCAGTATGATGAATGTCGTTCGTCAGCCGCAATGCGCGCGACCGCGGCGCGGTCTCCGGACCCTCCTTATGCGATGGCGGCACGGGGCTGGTCCACGCCGCGGACCAGCCCTGCCGTTCAGCGCATCCCACCGCCGGAAACGTCGGCCATCTTCGCCAGGGCGTCGTCGATGGTGAAACTCGCCGACTTCTGGCGCGGCGGATAGTCCTTGAAGGTCATGGCAAACTGGCCCGCGATCATCTGCGTCGCATAGAGGACGTAGACGTGGTTCAAGTACCAGTCCCAGTAGGTGTTCGAGGTGACGTCGGCGCGCTCGTAGGGGTCGGTACGCAAGTTGAATATTTTGGGCAGCCGCAAGGCGGTGAACGGCTCCGCCCAGACCTGCAGCGTGCCCGGGCAGCGCTGCTCCATGAACACCACCTTCCAGTTGTCGTACCGAAGCCCGAGGACATCCCCGTCATCGCTGAAGTAGACGAACAGCTTGCGCGGGCACTCTTTCTCCTCGCCGGTGAGATACGGCAGCAGATTATACCCGTCGATGTGGTTCTTGAACGTCTTGCCGTGCGCGGTGTGGCCCTTGAGCAGCTTCTCGACGACATCGGGCTCGCCCGCCATCGCGAGAAACGTCGGGAGCCAGTCGTGATGCTGGACGATCTCGTTGGAGACCGAGCCGGCCTTGATCTTGCCGGGCCAACGCAGCAACAGCGGGACGCGGAAGGCGCCTTCCCAATTGGTGTTCTTCTCGCTGCGGAACGGCGTCATGCCGCCGTCGGGCCATGAGTTCATGTGGGGCCCGTTGTCGGTGCTGTACATGACGACGGTGTCCTCGGTGATCCCGAGCGCGTCGAGATAATCCAGCATGTCGCCGACGTTCTTGTCGTGGTCGATCATGGTGTCGTGATAGGGCGACTGCCACCGGCCGGCCTGGCCGAGGCTCGACTTCTTGGTGTGGGTGTAGAGGTGCATGTGGGTGGTGTTCAGCCACACGAAGAACGGCGTGCCGGCGTCGTGCTGCCGTTTGATGAAATCCTTCGCGTGGGTGACGAAATCCTCGTCGCACGTTTCCATCCGCTTCTTGGTGAGCGGGCCGGTGTCCTCGATCCTCTGCTTGCCGACCCGGCCCCATCGCGGATGCTCGGTCGGATCATCCGTATCGGTCGCCCAGCAATGCAGCACGCCGCGCGGCCCGAAGCGCTCCTTGAAATGGGGGAAATCCTTCTCCGGAGGATAGTCGTACATCTCCGGCTCCTCCTCCGCATTGAGATGGTAGAGATTGCCGAAGAACTCGTCGAAGCCGTGCACGGTGGGGAGAAACTTGTTGAGGTCGCCGAGGTGGTTCTTGCCGAACTGGCCGGTCGCGTAGCCATGGTTCTTGAGAAGCTCGGCGATGGTGACGTCCTCGGCCTGCAGGCCTACGGGAGCCGCGGGAATTCCGACCTTGGTCAGTCCGGTGCGGAAGCCGCTCTGCCCGGTGATGAAGGACGCCCGGCCCGCGGTGCAGCTCTGCTCACCATAGGAGTCGGTGAACATCATGCCTTCCCTGGCGAGGCGATCGATGTTGGGCGTCTGGTAGCCCATCAGCCCGCGCGTGTAGCAGCTCAGATTCGAGATGCCGATATCGTCGCCCCATATGACGAGGATGTTCGGTTTCTTGGATTTTGCCATCGGCGTTGTCCTTCCTTGCGATGATGTTGCGGCGGGGGCGCGACAGGGTGTTGCGCGTGATGCCGGGGTCGATGGGCGATGTGTCGGGCAACCTCAGCCGAACGGCCCGACGTGGAACAGCATGCTCACGATCGCGGCGATCCCGATCGCGAGCAGGACGGTTGCGGTGATGAGCGTGAGGGACGGTGGAAATCCGGTCTCGCCGTGGACGAGGCCGTCTTGTGTCATCTGCCGGCGCAGCATGCGCAGTCCGAGCATGAATTGCACGTGGTAGATGATCCCGATGACGAGCATCGCGATGCCGAGCAACACCAGCGCGATGCCGAAATTCCGCGCCGCGTGCCCGTCGCCCCCGATGACGTGGCCTTCCCGCAGCCTCTCGAAGACCTGAAAAATCGTGAACCCGAAGCTGATCAGCGAGAGCGAGGTGCGGATCACGGACATCAGCGTGCGGTCCGCGCTCATGCGGGTGCGCTGGAACGACATGCCGGTGCGCCGCGCCGACTGATCGGTGGCAATCTGGCCGGGATCGGATTTCGAGGTGATTCGCTCCATGGCAATCACTTTCGCGCCTGCGTGGTCGGATCCGAATCGGCACGGGCCATCACCGCGCACGCGATCCGATCGACCGGACCGCGCAGCACGAGATAAGGGACCACGGCAAGCAGGAGCGCCACCAGCAGCGCCTCGTCCGGATAGAACGTCTTCAGCACCTCGTGTTGGTAGATGACATCCATCCCGAGTCCCAGGAGGACGATGCGCGCAGTCGAAACGACGCACTCGCGAAGCCGGCCGCCGCGTTCCCGCGGATTGCTCAGGACGGTCCAGAAGTAGGGCGACCGGCCGAGGCGCGCGTCCTTGATTCCGTCGTGGATCGCGGCGACCGCCGCCATCGCGGGCTGAAGGAAGAAGCGAAACGCCATCGGTCCGTCGGGCCGCGCGGCGATATCGTGCCAGAAGCGACGGTAAACCTCGGCCGAAAACCCGTACCGAACGACGCCGAGGACAAAGAACGTCCCCGCAAGCGCGACCACCAGCCACGCCAGCGCGCGGGCGCCGCGGGACGGCGTGTCGGCGCTCATGGCGGGTCCCGCCTGGTCACGCACCGAAAGCCGACATGGCTCGTCGAGGTATCGACGGCCTCGGCGTGCCGCGCCGCCGGGCGATAGCGGCGGCAATAGTTCGGCGCGCACAAGTGAGATCCGCCCTTGAGCACCCTGCGGGGAATCCTGATGTTGGGGAGCCTGGGATCGTAGCTCGCCTCCTGCGGCCCGCCGCGCGGGTTTGCGGGGATGCAGCACGCCTTCGGCGCGTCGGCCTCGTGCCTGGTGGAATACCAGTCCGTCGTCCATTCCCAGACGTTGCCGATCATGTCGTGAAGGCCGTAGCCATTGGGTGCGAACGTCGTGACCGGCGAGGTTCGCTCGAAACCGTCGAGCGCCAAATTCTCGTGCGGAAATGCGCCCTGCCAGGTATTCGCCATCTGCCGGTTGCCCGGCGCGAGTTCGTCGCCCCAGGCGAACTCGGCGCCATCGAGACCGCCGCGGGCGGCAAACTCCCATTCCGCTTCCGTCGGCAAATCCTTGCCGGCCCATTTCGCGTAAGCCTCGGCGTCCTTGTAGGCGACGTGCACGGCCGGATGGTCGTCGAGCCCGCTGGTCGAGCTTCGCGGACCGTAAGGACGCCGCCAGTTGGCGCCGAACTTGAACGTCCACCATTGGCTCCAGTCGCGCAGATCAACCGTCCGCTTCGGCGGGCTGAAGACGAGAGAGCCGGCCTTGAGCATGTGAGGCAGCGCGCCGGGATAGTCTTTCGCGTCCGGCGGGATCTCGGCAAAGGTCACGTAGCCCGTTGCATTGATGAACTTGCGGAACTGCCGGTTGGTGACGGGCGTGCGGTCGATCCAGAAACCGTCCACCGTGACCCGATGGACCGGCGCCTCTTCCGGATAGTGCCGGTCGGAGCCCATGCGGAACGTACCGCCCGGGATCCACGCCATGCCTTGGCGGGTTTCGGCCGCGGAATGTGCAACGGTCGCGTCGGTCGCTGGTTCCGGCATCACACACTTCGATGCGAGCCGCGTTGCGGCTCTGGTTTCGTTTTCGAAGCCGCCCGGCGGCGGCATGCCGCAAACCATAGCATTCGGCGCAGGCCCGTGCCGCGCCCGAATGCCAGGAAATCTAGAGCGGTGGCCGCCATTGAATATGCAAAATCTGACAGTGCCGATTTCAGGCCGGCCGCATGCCCGCCCGTCCCGTCGGCCGGCCGCTGGCGGCGTCGGTTGCCAATCTCTGCGATTTTCGCGATCGTGCCGTCAGGTCGGTGGACGATCCGGAGCACCCGGGTCACGGGAGGACACCATGGCCCCCATGAGAATGGCCACCATGAGCTATGTCAGCGGCGCGAGCGCCGTCCCGCTGCGTGGCGAAACCATCGGTCGACAACTCGCGCGGACCGCGGCCCGGTTTCCGGACCGCCTCGCGCTGGTGGTGCGCCAGCAGCGGCTGCGGCTGACATGGGGCGAGCTCGACCGCGCGGTCGATCGCCTCGCCGCCGGATTCCTGAGCCTCGGGCTGGAGCCCGGCGACCGCATCGGCATCTGGTCCCCCAACAACGCCGAATGGCTGCTCACCCAGCTCGCCACCGCGCGGGCCGGCCTGGTGCTGGTGTGCGTCAACCCGGCCTACCGGCTCCATGAACTCCACTATGCGCTCAACAAGGCCGGCTGCCGCGCCTTGGTGACGGCGACCGCGTTCAAGAGCAGCGACTATGCCGGCATGCTGCTGGAGCTTTTGCCGGAGCTGCGCCACAGCGCGGCGGGGGCACTTCAGGCGGCGCGCGTCCCGACCCTGCGCAGCGTCATCCAGATCGGCGCGCACAGCCTGCCCGGCAGCTTCGCCTTCGACGCCGTGACGATGCAGGGCGGCGCCGCCGAGACGGCGCGGCTCGTCCGCCTCGCCGACACCGTGCAGTTCGACGACCCCGTGAACATCCAGTTCACCTCCGGGACGACCGGCTCGCCGAAAGGCGCCACGCTGAGCCATCACAACCTCCTCAACAACGGGTTCTTCTGCGGCGAGACCATGCGCTACACCGAGGAGGACCGGGTGTGCATCCCGGTGCCGCTCTATCACTGCTTCGGCAATTCGATCGGCGTGATGGCGTGCATCACCCACGGCACCGCCATGGTGTTTCCCGGCGAAGGGTTCGATCCGCTGGCGGTGCTCGAGACCGTCGAGGAGGAACGCTGTACCTCGCTCTACGGCGTCCCGACCATGTTCATCGCCGAGATGGCCCATCCGGATTTCGGCAACTACGACCTCCGCTCGCTGCGCACCGGCATGATGGCCGGCTCGCCCTGCCCGATCGAGGTCATGCGGCGCGCCATGAGCCTGATGCACCTGCGCGAGATCACCATCGGCTACGGCATGACCGAGACGAGCCCCGTCACCTTCCAGACCGTGATCGAAGCCCCGCTCGAGCGGCGCGTCTCGACCGTCGGCACCATCCACCCGCACGTCGAAGCCAAGGTGATCGACGCCGACGGGCGCATCGTCCCCGTGGGCACGCCGGGGGAGCTGTGCACCCGCGGCTATGCGGTGATGCTTGGCTACTGGGAAGACCCGGAGCGCACCGCCCATGCGATCGACCAGGCGGGATGGATGCACACCGGCGACCTCGCGACCATCGACGCCGAAGGCTACTGCGCCATCGTCGGCCGCATCAAGGACATGGTGATCCGCGGCGGCGAGAACGTCTATCCGCGCGAGGTCGAGGAGTTTCTCTACGGGCACCCCAAGATCATGGACGTGCAGGTGTTCGGCGTGCCCGATCCCAAATACGGCGAGGAGGTCTGCGCCTGGATCAAGCTGCGCGAGGGCGAAACCATGACGGCGGAGGATTTGTACGCCTTCTGCCGCGACCAGATCGCCCACTTCAAAATCCCGCGGCACGTCCGCTTCGTCGCCGAATTCCCGATGACGGTGACCGGCAAGATGCAGAAATACCTGATGCGCGAGGCGATGGCGCGCGATCTCGCCGGCACGACGCGGGCGGCGGAATAGCCACGCCCGCCGGCGGCCCGGCAGCGACTGCGGCGGACGTGCCGGGCGGCCGGCGACGCGTCAGGATCATCGCTGTCATCGAGCACTCCCGTGTCCCCGGTCTGAACACCCTGCCGGGGGACCATGGCCATCGGGCGTAGCCTGCTGCCGGTGCGCGCCGCGGTCGCCCTTCAGCACCGGCCCGAAACCGGATATCGTTGCAGCAAATGCGGCCTGCACGTCGACAAACAGGCTATGCGGGACAGCGCCGGACAGCGCGCTCGATCAAAAGATCCGCCGGCCGCGCGGACAAAATCCAGGGAGGCTCCCCATGAAGCGAATTTACGCCACCGCTGCCGTTGCCGCCTGCGCACTCGCCGTTGCCGGCCCCGTCTGCGCGCAGCAGAGCGGCAAGCTCGACATCACCTGGATCGACACCGAGGGCGGCGCCGCCACTCTTCTGGTGTCGCCGACCGGCGAGTTGCTGCTGATCGATACCGGCTATGCCGTCGGCGACCGCGACGCCAAGCGCATCCTCGCCGCCGCCCAGCATGCCGGGCTGAAGCAGATCGATTATCTCGTCATCAGTCACTGGCACCAGGACCACGTCGGCGGCCTCGCGGCGCTCGCCAAGATGATCCCGATCGGGCGCTTCTTCGATCACGGAGACGGCGTCGAGCCGGAGAACCAGCAGCGGCTCGACGGCTACAAGGCGGTGGCCGGCGACAAGCGCACCATCGTGAAGCCGGGCGACCGAATTCCGGTCAAGGGCTTCGACGCCCTCGTCGTCTCCTCCGACCGCAAGCTGCTGGCCGAGCCCGTCAACGGCGGCGGTCCCAACCCGCTCTGCGCCAATGCCGCGCGGATGGAGCCGGCGGCGCCGGAAAACCTGCGCACGGTCGGGCTGCTGGTGACGTACGGGAAGTTCACCTACCTCAACCTGGTCGACCTCGACTGGTACACCGACATGGAGCTGGCCTGCCCCATCAACAAGGTCGGCCGCGTCAGCCTCTACCAGACCAGCCGCCATGGCGGACTGGACGATGCGGGCTCGCCGGCCTTCCTCGGCGCCATCCAGCCGCAGGTCATCGTGGTGAACAACGGTCCCCGCAAGGGGCTTGGGCAGCCGGACGGCCGGGTGAAGGCCGTCGCCGACGCGCGCGCGGCGCCCTATGAGAAGAACTCGTATCTGCGGATGGCCGCACTGCCGGGCCTGGAAGGCATCTGGCAGGGGCACCTGTCGCTGATGGACAGAGACCCGGCCCACAACACCGCGCCGGACATGATCGCGAACGTCGAGGATAGCGCGGACTGCAAAGGAAACGAGATCACCGCGTCAATCCGCTCTGACGGCACGTTCACCGTCACCAATGGCCGCAACGGATTCGGCAAGAGCTACGTCGCCCGCGGCCGGGAATGATGTCGTCGCCCGCGCCCGCGGCGGCAAATTGCGCCGGGGCGGGGCCGCTTCAGATCGCGAACTCCTTCACGCCGAACACCGAGAAGTAGATCCCCGGGCTGACGGCGTGGATGCTGCCGTCCGCTTCCACACCGACCACCAGAATGCGGACGACCTGAAAGGCGCTGTCGCCGTGCCGGGCCGTCCCGATCATGTTGCCGCGGACGAACGCGACGTTGACGATCGCGCAGGCGCTGGGATTGTGCTCCTCGGTGTTGACGACCTTGACGGCGGCCGTTGCATCGCCGGTGAAGTGGGCGACGAAACGCTCGGCCTGCACCTGGGTGTCGCACACCAGGCTCTTGCCGACCTCGTAGTCCATGGCATGAGCGGGAGCGCAGAACGGCGTGACGATCACGGCGGCCAGCGCGACGATACGTTTAAAAGTGGTCATCGATGCCTCCTGGTGATGGACTTTCGCTTGTCCTCACAGGGGTGGTCGAAGCGCGATCGGCGCCGGTTCACGTCCGGGCGCCGCCCGCTCGCGTTCGACCGCATCTGCGTGACAGACGTCACAACCACCACAGCCTTCGCGTCGGAAACGCGGCGGTGCGGGGCGGGTTCCATTCGACCAAAGGAGAGCAAGCGAGTGCTGGCGCGCAGCCGGCAGAGCACCGGCTCGGTTCGAGCGGTCTTCGCGGCCGAAACGGCGGCGCGCCGCGTTTCGGGCTAATTCGCGCGCGGCTTGAAATACCGCAAGTCGGGCGGCGACTGGTCCTTGCGCGCCGGCATCAGGTAGCCGTCGGCGCTCATGAGAAAGTTATCCTTGCCGATGACGACGTGCTGATTGTTCTCGCCGCAGTCCTCTTCGAGCCACTGGAGCTTGCGGTCGCGGCGCATGTTCTTGACCACCGTCCACGGCCGCGTCAGGGCGTGGTCGATCACCGTGATCACGTTGTGCATCACGTCCCTGTCGGCCTTGTCGAGAGAGAACCGCTCCTTGATGATCGTCGCGTTGTCGGCGTGCAGCGGAATGCCGCTCGGCTCGTAGGTGCGCGGTCCCTTGAAGTTGCGGGTCTCGACCTCGAGGCTGTCGTAGCGTCCGTCGCCGTCGTCGTCGATCCATGTCCCCACCGAATAGCCCATCAGATTGGGCTCCTGGTCGTCGGGAAACCCGCTTCCGTCGGTGTGGATGCGGCGCGGAAACGCGTTCTCGAAATGGATGTAGGTCATCGCCGGCATGATCACGAACTCGATCGGAAACGTGACCGTCATGATCCGCGGCATGCCGTTGCTCACGCAGGTGATGTGGGTGTCGGTGCCCTGGCCGCCGTCGGCCTGGTCGGCGAGGCTCGCCTCGAAGATCGCCTGGTATTCGGGGGTGAGCGGGGGCTGCTGCGCCGCCCCCGGCGGCTTGGTCGGATCCCACTGGGTGGCGAGACCGCGCGGCCGCGTCCACAGTCCCGACCAGTCCGGATACTTAGATTCGTCGAACGCCGCGGCGCCGCAGATGGACGACAACATCGCCACCGCCAGCGCCGCCGCACCGATCGCGGACCGGTCAGCCATCGTGATCCTCCCTGGTGCCGGTTGTTCCGGCCATCGTTGCCGGCACGATACCGCACCCGGGCAGTCCGGCGAAAGACGAATGTTCGCGCGACACCGACGGCGGCGCATTTGAACTCGATGCGCTTGCGGTGTACGACTTCGGCCGCACCGCACCACCGGACCCCGTCATGCCCCAAACTCTGTTCGACAAGATCTGGGAGTCCCATCTCGTGGCGCGTCGCGTCGACGGCCGCGATCTCATCTATATCGACCGGCACGTCCTCCATGAGCTGCACGGTCCCCATGCTTTCGAGAAGCTCGCCAAGGCCGACCGGCGGGTGCGGCGGCCGGACCTGACCTTTTCGATGCAGGACCACACCGTCGCGACCAAGCCGGGCCGCGACGACACCACGAATCCCGAAGGCACCGCGTTCCTGCGCGCCCAACGCGAGGGCAGCCGGCGTCACGGCATCCGCATCTTCGATCTCGGCGATCCCGAGCAGGGCATCTCCCACGTGGTCGCCCCCGAGCTCGGCATGGTGCTGCCGGGCGCGACCCATGCCGTGCCCGACAGCCATGCCTGCACCGTCGGTGGTCTCGGCGCGCTTGCCTTCGGGGTCGGCACCACGGAGCTCGAGCATGTGCTGGCGACGCAGGTGCTCGCGACCAAGCGGCCGCGGCGCATGCGCGTCCGGCTCGACGGCAGGCTCGCCGACCATGTCGGCGCCAAGGACGTCGCGCTGCGCATCATCGCCGAGATCGGCGTCGCCGGCGCGCGCGGGCATGCCGTCGAATATGCCGGCGCCGTGGCGCGGGCAATGGCGATCGAGAGCCGGCTCACTTTGTGCAACCTCGCCATCGAGATGGGCGCGCGCTCCGGCTTCGTCGCCCCCGACGACGCCACCTTTTCGTGGATCGCGGGCCGGCCGTGGGCGCCCCAGGGCGCGCTATGGGATCAGGCGCTCGCCGGCTGGCGCACCCTCGTCACCGATCCCGATGCCACCTTCGACCAGGATATCGCCATCGATTGCGCCGACCTCGCGCCGCAGATCACCTGGGGGACCGATCCGAGCCAGGTGATCCCGGTCACCGACCGGGTGCCGGACCCCGACGCCGCCGCGCCGGAGCGGCGCGCCGCGCTGCGGCATGCGCTCGCCTACATGGGACTCGCGCCGGGGACGCCCATTGCGGGGCTCGCGGTCAACCGCGTCTTCATCGGCTCCTGCACGAATTCTCGGCTGCCCGATCTCGCCGAGGCGGCCGCGGTGGTGCGGGGACGCCGGGTCGCCGACGGCGTCGTCGCCCTGGTGGTGCCGGGATCGAGCACGGTGAAACGCCAGGCGGAAGCCGCCGGGCTCGATCGCGTATTCCGCGACGCCGGCTTCCTGTGGGGCGAGTCCGGTTGCTCGATGTGCGCCAGCAGCAACGGCGATCGCGGGGAGCCCGGCGAGCGCTGCCTGTCGACCGCCAACCGCAATTTCGAGAACCGGCAAGGCACGGGTGTGCGCACCCATCTCGTCGGCCCCGCCATGGCGGCGGCGGCGGCGGTCGCCGGTCGCATCGTCGACGTGCGGCGCATGGCGGAGGTGGCGTGATGCAGGCCTTTACCAGCATCACCGGGGTGGCGGCACCGCTGCTGCGCGACGACGTCAACACCGACGAGATCACGCCGATCCAGATCGCGCGCACCCTCAAGCCGGATTATGCCGCGCTGCTGTTCATGCGCACGCGCCAGCGGGCCGACGGCAGCCCGGATCCCGATTTCGTTTTCAACCGGCCGCAGTTCCGGCGCCCGGCCATCCTGCTGGCCGGCGAGAATTTCGGCTGCGGCTCCTCGCGCGAGAGCGCGGTCTGGGCGATGCTTGCGGTCGGCATCCGCTGCATCGTCGCGAGAAGCCTCGCCGACATTTATCGCGAGAACTGCCTGCAGAACGGCGTGCTCCCGGTCGAGCTTTCCGGCGCCGACGCCGACGCGTTCGCGCACCGGGTGGTCGCCGCGGACGGCGCCGCTCCGTTTACCGTCGACCTCGTGACGCAACGGATCAGCGGACCCGGTGGCGCAGACATCGCCTTCGACATTCCGGCCGCAGAGCGGATGCGCCTGCTCGAGGGTCTCGACGACATCGGCCTCACCCTCAAGCACGCTGCGGAGATCGCCGCCTTCGAGCAGCGCGCCCGCGCCGAGCGGCCCTGGCAGCAGACCGCGGCAGACAGCCGAAGCCGGGCCGCGACAAACCAAAGAACGCCGGCAGAGTGAAGGGGCCATGATGAGCACGAGAAAGCGCTTTCGGTACTTGATCGCGCAGGGCCGGCTGGTGCTGATGCCCGGCGCCTACGACGCCCTGTCGGCGCGCATCATGGAAGCCGAAGGATTCGAAGCCATCATCGCCGGCGGCTATGCCGCGATCGGCAGCATGATGGGTCAGGCCGACATGGGCCAGTGCAACGTGCGCGACTATGCCGATCACTATGCCCGCATCTGCGCGGCGGTGAACATCCCGGTCTATGTCGACGGCGACACCGGTTTCGGCGGCGTCCACAACGTCCGCGAGATGGTCCGCGCCTTCGAGGCCGCGGGCGTCGCCGGACTGTTCTTCAGCGACCAAGTGTTTCCGAACCGCTGCGGCTATCTCCCCGGCAAGCAGGTCGTCCCCGTCGAGCAGATGCTCGCGCGGGTCAAGGCCGCGCTCGACGCAAGGCGCGACGGCGACATGCTCATCGTGGCGCGGACCGACGCCGCCGGCGTGGACGGCATCGACGCCGCCATCGACCGCTGCCGGCTGTTCATGGCCGCCGGCGCCGACGCGGCCAAGCCCCAGGGCATCGACGCCATCGCCGACATCAGGCGGGTGATCGCCGAGGTGCCCGGGCCGCATTTTGCCACCATCTCGCAGGCGGCGGGGCCCAAGCATCGCAGTCTCGCCGAGCTCGAGGAGGCCGGCGTCGCCACCGTGAGCTTCCCGTCGGTCGCGCTGTTCGCAGCCGCCCATGCCGTACGGCAGGTGGTGGCGAGCCTGAAGCGCGACAACTCGCTTGCGGCGGCCGGCGAGGCCCTGATGCCGTTGTCCGAGTACTACGATCTCGTCGGGCTGCGGGCGATGCTGGAGCGTGAGGAAGGCTATGACCGCGCGGCCGCCGGGCTCGTCGAGCCAGCAGGCGCTCCCCACGCGTCAGCGCGGGTCAGGCCCGCCGCGGCGCGCTGAGGGGGCGGAGGGCGAGCGTGGCAAAACCGCCACTTTGCGCCAAAATCACCCCGTTCTGCTTCAAACGCCACTGCAATGTCTGACGATTGATCTAAATTTGGTTAAGGTGCGACGGAAGGGGGCGATAAGTTGGGTGGGATTGCAAGCGGGTTCTCCAATTCCGACATCGCGGTGGGAGCGGGCGGGCGTGCCCGCACGTCGCCTCCCGGTCGGATTTGGGCTTCGCCGTCCCAGCTGGAGAAACGCGCCGAATCCGGCCCGTCGCCGGCCGCCACCGCCGCCGTGTCCCACCTCGCGCGGGCGTTTGCACCGGGCGTCGGGAAAGCCGGCGCAACCGAAGAGTGCCAGACGGACAGATGTCACTGGCCAGCGGACAGGTGTCACTGGTCGAGACGCATGCCGGATACCCGCATCGTCTCCCATTCGCAATTTGGTGTGCCGGGCGTTCGGCCGGCCGGGGAAGGGCAGCGATGAAAGCCGCGATTTGGGCGCTGTTGGTGACCGCCATGCTCGTCTGCGTGACGAGCCTCGGCGCGCTCGCCGCCGACGCGCCCCCGCCGCCGCCCGCGCCTTTCACGCCGGTGCCGCCACCGAGCGAAGGCATCCCGCAATTCACCTATTCCTGGCAGGCGCTTCCCCTGCTACCGCGGCGGTTCCAGAATCACTGCGGTTTCTTTCAGGGGCATTACGTCTGCGCCGACCACTGCGGTCAAACCTATCAGCTCTACTTCTGTTCGCCGGTGTCGTTCGGCTGTTGCCATATCGGGCACGGCTATTGCGGCGGCGAGGGTGGATTGCGCTGCGGGACGTGGCCGTTCGTATTCCCGTTTCAGAACTGAGGGAACCATCGTAGAAGGAGTGGAAGAGCGCAATTGATCAATGGCCTGCCCGGTGCGATGATACCGAGCGGTAAGAGTTCCTGCCGGAGTCCGAGGGCGACGGGGTGCTGGCAGGGGAGCGGGGCTATCCACGGTTTTCGGGGGGGCCTGCCCGTGTCGACGAGTTTGTTCGTGGTAGATACGGGGGTGATGCGTCGCTAGAACTTGTGGGCTGGACCGGTGACGGTTGGGGACGACGGGCTTTCCATGGATTTTTCATCTGCGCCATCGGGGCGATCCGATCGTATTGGCGTGTCCGCTGCAGCACCGGGTTCCCGGCGCGCCGGCGGGGCCGACGCCGATGATGAGCGCGCTGTCCGGGCCGCAAGGCAGACAGTGTGGCCGACGATCGCAGTCACCTGCCTCGCGTTCGAATCACGCATCGCCGCCGGACCGGGGGTCGCCGTCCTGCATGGCCACATTCCCAATCTGCGCATTGCGCTGGAAAATGCGATCTCGCGCGGCTGCAGCGGGATCATCAGTTTCGGCATCGCCGGGGGCCTGGCCCCCGAGCTCGCCCCGGGAGCCTGGGTGGTGGCGTCGGGGGTTGTCGCCCCGCACAAGCGCTACCCGACCGATCGCGACTGGGCGCGGCGGCTGCTCAAAGCGCTCGGCTCCGCCATCCACGCCGATATCGCCGGCGTCGACGAGGCCGTCGCGGAACCGATCGGCAAGCGATGGCTGCGCGACGCGACCGCGAGCGTGGCGGTCGACATGGAGTCCCATATCGCTGCCGAGGCGGCCGAGGCCCACGGACTTCCTTTTGCCGCCTGCCGGGTGATCATCGATCCGGCCCACCGCTCGCTGCCGCCCGCGGCGCTGGTCGACCTGCGTCCGGACGGGACGCCCGACGTCTCCGCGGTTTTGCGCTCGGTGATCCGGCAGCCGTTCCAACTGCCCGAGTTGTTGCGCGTGGCCGCCGACGCGCGTGCGGCGCAGGTCGCGCTGCGTGCCGGCCGCCGCCGCCTCGGACCCGGCCTGAGCTTCCCGGGCTTCCACCCGACGGTCGCGGCCGCCACAACCGATGCTGCACGCGATCACGAACTGGCCGTCGTGTTGGGTTCCGCCGAATAGGCGAGGCAGCCGATACGCCCAGGCGCCGAATCAGCCAGGCGCCGAATCGGCCAAGCCTGTCCCGGCACCACCCGACCCGTTATTCTCCCGAACGGACGCAACGTCCGCGCATCGATAACAAGCGCAGGGAGGAATTCCATGCACAAATTGATGATTCCGGCCGTCACCCTAGCCGTCGGCATCGCCGCCGCGACAGCTTGGTCGCAGACCCCGGCGCCGTCTCGCTTCCAGGCGACGCCCTATTTCACCACCCCGCTCGAAGGCGACGCCAGCCGCATCGTGAAGCTGCAGTCGGTCGTGATCCCGCCCGGCGCCGGCAACGAATTCCACCGTCATCCCGGCGACCAATGGGCGGCGGTCCAGGAGGGCGAAGTCACTTTCACCATCAAGGGCCAGGCGCCGCGAACCTTGAAGGTCGGCGACAGCGTCTACATTCCCCGCGGCACCGTTCACCGCAATCAGAACCTGACCGACAAGCCGGCGCGCTCGATCGAGCTCGTCATCGTCGAGAAGGACAAGCCCCAGGTCGAAGTGACGAACTGAGCGGACCCGCATGCAATTCATGGCCGGGCTCGCCCCTGGACGTGTCCAGGGATCGTCCCGGCCATTTTTCCGCACGAATCAGCCGACCTCGCCGTTCGGCTATCGGATCCGCTCGAGAATACTGACGTAGTTGGCGACGGCGGCGCCGCCCATGTTGAAGATGCCGCCGACCGTGGCGTCGCGCACCTGCATGTCGCCGGCCTGGCCGCACACCTGCATCGCCGTGAGTGCATGCATCGAAACGCCGGTGGCGCCGATCGGATGCCCTTTGGACTTGAGGCCGCCGGAGGGATTGACCGGCAGCGGGCCGTCCTTGAGGGTCATGCCTTCCGCGATGGCGCGCGCCCCTTCGCCCTCGGGAACGAGGCCCATCGCCTCGTACTCGATCAATTCGGCGATGGTGAAGCAGTCATGGGTCTCGACGAAGGAGAGATCGCCGAGCGCGGTCCCGGCCTCGGCGAGCGCACGCCGCCACGCCTCCGCGCAGCCTTCGAATTTGAGGATGTCGCGCTTCGACATCGGCAGGAAGTCCTGGACGTGGGCCGCGCCGCGGAACACCACCGCCTTGCGCATGGCGAGCGCGGTTCCGACATCGGCGAGCACCAGCGCGGCAGCGCCGTCGGACACCAGCGAGCAATCGGTGCGCTTGAGCGGGCCGGCGACAAACGGATTTTTTTCGCTCTCGGTGCGGCAGAACGCAAAGCCGAGGTCGCGGCGCATCTGGGCATAGGGGTTCGCCACCCCGTTCTTGTGATTCTTCGCGGCAATCAGCGCCAAGGCGTCGGACTGGTCGCCGTATTTCTGGAAATAGCGCGCGGCGATCTGGCCGAAAATGCCGGCAAAGCCGCCGTCGATGTCGGCCTCCTCGCGGACATAGGAGGCCTTGAGGAGGTTCCGGCCGATTTCCGCCGGCGGCGTCTTCGTCATCTGCTCGACCCCGACCACGAGCACGATTCGGGCGCCCGCCGTGATGGCGCGCAGGCCGTGATGGACGGCGGCCGATCCCGTGGCGCAGGCGTTTTCCACCCGCGTCGCCGGCTTGAAGCGCAGGTCGGGCGAAGCCTGCAGGACGAGCGATGCCGTGAAGTCCTGGGGCGAGAAACCGGCATTGAAATGCCCGAGCAGGATTTCGTCGACGTCGCGCGCATCGACGCCGGCATCCGCGAGGGCCTCGGTGGCCGCCCGGACGATGAGGCTCTCGACCAATTCGGCCTCGAGCCGCCCGAACGGGGTATGCGCCCAGCCGATGATACAGGCGGTCATGAAACCCTTCCCTTCTCCGAATCTTCGTTGCGCCGAATTTTGGTCGCTTTATGAGCGCGTGTTCGCCAGGATCGCGGTGGAAAGATAATCATGGGTGGCGTGCGCCGTCAGCACCTTTGCCGGCGGCGTAGACGATGGGGTAGGGCCTCGGGGGGCTTGTTCACACATGGCGATTATGGCCTCCCAATTCGACACAGGGATCGGATGACGTGACAGCTATGCACAAAACGCTTGCCGCCCTCGCGTCCGCGTTTCTGATCGCGGTGTTTTACGGCGGACAGGTCCGGGCCGAAGCGCATCTCCTGATCGACGCCGAATCCGGCAAGGTTCTGGAGAGCGAAAACCCCACCTATCCCTGGTACCCCGCCTCGGTCACCAAGATGATGACCGCCTACGTGACGCTCAAGGCGTTGCGGGAGCAGCGAATCACCCTCGATTCCGTGTTCGTCGTCGGCCCCAACGCGGCGGCTCAGCAGCCCTCCAAGATGGGCTTCAAGGTGGGCACCCAGCTGACCGTCGACAACGCCTTGAAGATGATGCTGGTCCACTCGGCGAACGACATGGCGGTGGTGCTGGCCGAGGGCGTCTCGGGTTCCATCGACAAGTTCTCGGCCGAGATGAACGGCTATGCCCAGCAGCTCGGCATGACGCAGACCCATTACGTCAACCCCAACGGCCTGCCGGACGACCAGCAGATCACCTCCGCCCGGGATCTCGCGATCCTGGCCCGGGCCCTGCTCCACGAGTTCCCCGACTTCGATTCGTATTGGCGCATCGGGTCGATCCGGCTGGGCAAACGGGTCATCCGCAACACCAACCGCCTGCTCGACGCCTACCCGGGCGCCGACGGCATGAAGACCGGCTTCATCTGCGCGTCCGGGTTCAACTTGGTGGCGAGCGCGACCCGCGGCAACCGGCGCCTGATCGCGGTGGTGCTGGGAGCGCCCTCCTCCGCCGCCCGCGCCGGCCGGGCCGCGCAGATGTTCGAGCGCGGCTTTGCCGCCAATGCCAGCAGTCCGCTGTCGTGGCTGAGTGGGCCGTCGCTCGGCACCGTGGATGCGCTGGGGCCGATCGATGCGATCCCGCTCAACCTGCGTGACGAGATCTGCGGCAAGGCCCGCCACCGTCCTGCCGCGGAGGACGAAGAGGATACCCCGTCGGCAAATGCGGACGACGCCGGCCAGCGTTCGTTCCTGCTGACCAGCGTCCACACGCCGAAGTTCTCCGAAATCCTGACCTCGGGTCTCGCCTCGCCGCCGATCGACGTCCACGTCGGACCGCCCGGCAAGTGGGGCTCGCCCGCCGCCGCAATGGCGGTCGCCGAGCCGGCCAAGCACAAGCCGAAGCCCGCCGTCCACGCCGCCGCGACGTCACCGAAGGACGCCGCCGAGCCGGGAACGGAAAAACCTCGCGCTGCCGAAGGCGGCGCCGCGAAACCGGCGAAGACCGCGAAAATCTCGGCGGACAAACCGGCCGGCGACAAGCCGAAGCCGAAGGCGGCCGCGACACCGCCCAAAGCCGCCGGCAGCGCCGATAAGCCCAAGACGTCCACATCGGCGCCCACCGACTTGCGGCCCGCCATCAACGCCGACAAGCCGAAGCCCAAGCCGGTGGCCGCCATCAAGCCGAAGCCGGCGCCCGCACAGACCGAGGCGCAGTGACCCCTGCGCCTTGAACGGCGCGCGATCGGGATTAGATCGCGCGCTCGACGCTGTTGACGGGAGCATGGCCGTGCCCGAAAAGTCCGCCGCCTTGCACAGCGATGCGCGCGCGCGAAAGCCGGGGCCTCCGCTTCCCGTGAGCGTGCTGACCGGCTTTCTCGGCGCCGGCAAGACGACCCTTCTCAACCGCCTGCTCAAGGATCCCGCGCTCGCCGACACCGCGGTGATCATCAACGAATTCGGCGAGATCGGCCTCGACCACCTGCTGGTCGAGCAGGTCGACGACGGCGTCGTGCTGCTGTCGACCGGATGCCTGTGCTGCACCATGCGCGGCGACCTCGTCGAGGCGCTGGAGCGGCTCACCCGCAACCTCGACAACGGACGCGCCGCGTTCTCGCGCGTCGTCATCGAGACCACCGGCCTCGCCGATCCGGCGCCGGTGCTGCACACCACCATGGTGCACCCCTATCTCGTCCTGCGTTACCGGCTCGACGGCGTCATCGCCGTGGTCGACGCGGTCAACGGCGCCGACACGCTCGAGCGGTATCCGGAAGCGGTGAAACAGGCCGCGGTCGCCGACCGCATCGTGCTCACCAAGACAGACCTCGTGGGAGCCGACCGCGCGGGCGCGCTCCGCACCCTGATGCAGCGGCTGCGGGCGCTCAACCCGGCGGCTCCGATCCTCGATGCGGCCGCGGGTGAGGCGGTGGCCGCACGACTTTTCGACTGCGGCCTCTACGATCCCGCCACCAAGACGCCGGACGTGCGGCGCTGGCTTGCGGCCGAGGCCTACGCGGACGCCTCGGGCGCAGACCCGCAGGGCACGCACGCCCATCGCCATGATCCCAATCGGCATGACGCCCGCATCCGCGCGTTCTGCCTGTCGACCGAGGCCGCGATCCCGGCGAGCGCGTTCGAGATGTTCCTCGAGCTGATCCGCTCGATGCACGGACCGAAGCTGTTGCGCATGAAGGGCGTGGTGAAGCTCGCCGAGACGCCGGACACCCCGATGGTGGTTCACGCCGTCCAGCACATCATGCACCCGCTCGCCCAGCTCCCCGCCTGGCCCGACGCCGATGCCCGCACCCGCATGGTCTTCATCGTGCGCGACATCGACCCGCGCACCATCAGCGAGCTGTTCGACGCCTTCCTCGGCGCCGCCGCACCCGACCGCGCCGACCGCGCGGCCCTGACCGACAACCCGCTGGTGCCGTTCGGCGGTTTGGACCGCTAGCGACGCGGCGTCAGGCTTTCCGCCGGGGCTTGCCACCCGCCGGCAACTCCCCGAAGGTGCGGCGCGATCGCGCCATCGCTCCGAAGGCGCGGCCAGGAACCCCGGAAGCGGCCCTTGCGGCGCCCTGGGAGGCCCCCGTGTTCGAGCGATTGCCGAGCGACGTCACCTATCTTCGCTGCTCCGTCCGGACGATCCGGCGGACCCTTCCGATCGTGCGTCAGCCGACGCGCATCTTTCCCGCCGTGATCGACGAACTCGCCGCGCGCCATGGCGACCGCGTTGCGTTGCTGTCGAGCCGCGAAACCTTCACCTATCGCGAGCTTGCGGAGCGTTCCCGCCGCTACACCCGCTGGGCGCTCGGCGTGGGCATCGCCAAGGGCGAGGTGGTCGCGCTGCTGATGCCGAACCGGCCCGAATATCTCGCGGTCTGGCTCGGGCTCACCCGCGCCGGCGCGACGGTCGCGCTGCTCAACACCAATCTCGCCGGCGCCTCGCTCGCTTATTGCATCGACATCGTCGCCCCCCGCCACGTGATCGTGGCGGCCGAGCTCATCGCCGCGCTCGATAGCACTCAAGGCTTTCGCAGGACGAACGCAATGACTTGGATTCACGGCGACGCCGCGCCGCAGGTCGGGCAAGGCCGCATCGACCTCGCCGTCGCCGCGCAGGACGGTGCGCCGCTGCGCGCGCACGAGCATCGGCCGCTCACCATCGAGGACCGCGCGCTCTTCATCTACACCTCCGGCACGACCGGGATGCCGAAGGCCGCGAACATCAACCATTACCGGCTGATGCTCGCGGCCTACGGATTTGCCGGCGTGATGGACACGCGTTCCGACGATCGCATGTATGACTGCCTGCCGATGCACCACACCGCCGGCGGCGTGGTCGCCACCGGCGCGACGCTGGTCGCGGGCGGCTCGGTGTTCATCCGCGACAAGTTCTCGGCGCGCGAATTCTGGGACGAGGTCGTCACCCACCGCTGCACGCTGTTCCAATATATCGGCGAGCTCTGCCGTTATCTCGTGGAGGCCCCGCCGCATCCGCGCGAACGCGACCATCGGCTTCGCCTCGCCTGCGGCAACGGACTGCGCCCCGAGGTGTGGCCGCGTTTCCAGGCGCGGTTCGCGATCCCGCGGATCCTGGAGTTCTACGCGGCGACCGAGGGCAACGTGAACCTGTTCAATTTCGACGGCCGCACCGGCGCGGTCGGCCGGGTGCCGTGGTTCCTCAAGCACCGGTTTCCGATCGCGATCGTCCGCTTCGACCCCGGGACGCGGATGCCGATCCGCAATGCCCAGGGGTTCTGCGAGCGCGCCGCGCCGGACGAGGTCGGAGAGGCGATCGGGCAAATTCTCAACGACCCCGGCAAGTCCAACATGCGCTTCGAGGGCTATGCCGACACCGCGGCGAACGCGTCCAAGATTCTGCGCGACGTCTTCCAGAAGGGCGACGCCTGGTTTCGCTCCGGCGACCTGCTGCGCGAGGACAAGGACGGCTATTTCTATTTCGTCGACCGCATCGGCGACACCTTCCGCTGGAAGGGCGAGAACGTGTCGACCATGGAAGTCGCCGAGACGCTCGCGAGTTTTCCCGGCATCAGCGAGGCGAACGTCTACGGAGTGGAGATCGCAGGGCACGAAGGCCGCGCGGGGATGGCCGCGATCGTGTGCGCGCCGGGGCTCGACCTCGCCGCGCTGCGCACCTATGTCGCGGCGCGGCTGCCCGACTATGCGCGGCCGCTGTTCCTGCGCCTGCGCGACACGATGGAAGTCACCGCCACCTTCAAGCAGGTCAAATTGGGGCTGGTGCAGGACGGATTCGATCCAGCCAGGACCACCGACGAGATCTTTTTCGACCACCCGCGCACCGGCGCCTATGTGCGTCTCGACGACGTCCTCTACCGGGAGATCGTCTCCGGGCAGGTGAGGCTTTAGCGCGGCGGGCGTCCTGACGCTTCGCCCTTCCCTGTCATCGTCCGGCGTGACCGGCGATCCAATAACCACCGCCCGGAAGAAACTGGATTGCTCGGCCAAGCCCGCCCATTCACCCATATGCGTGGTGTGGCACGGTGCCTTGCCCCCTCGCCCCGCGTGCGGGGAGAGGTTTGCCTAGGCGCACGAACAGCGACGTGCAAATCTAGGGTCAAGCCGGCAATGACACTCACAGTTCAAGGTCACCGAAACGTCCAACGCATGTCCTCATCCACCCTCCCCGCTCCGGCCGACGTCATCGCCTATTGGCGGGCGCTGGGGCCGGGCCGCTGGTTCGTGAAGGATGCCGGCGTCGATGCCGAGATCCGCGCGAAGTTCATGGCGCTTCATGAAGCTGCGGCGGCCGGTTCGCTGGCGTCCTTCGAGGAAACCGCTGAGGGCGCGTTCGCGCTGCTGCTCGCGCTCGACCAGTTTCCGCGCAACATGTTCCGCGGCGATCCGCGGGCTTTCGCCACCGACGCGCGCGCCCGCGATGTCGCCCGCCGCGCCATCGCCCGCGGCTTCGACCTGCGCTTCGAGAACCCGGAGCGGCGGTTCTTCTATCTGCCGTTCATGCATTCGGAGACCTTGGCGGACCAGGAGCATTGCGCTGATTTGTGCCGTCGGGCGGGCGATCTCGAGGGTGCGGGCTACGCCGGGATCCACGCCGATATCATCCGCCGCTTCGGCCGCTTTCCCCACCGCAATGCCGTGCTCTTGCGCGCAACCACGCCGCAGGAGCAGACGTTTCTCGACGGCGGCGGATTTGCCGGCTGAATGCCTGCCGTGCCGTCTCGGCGCGGCCTCGTCGGAAACGCCTGCAAGTCGCGGCGAGATGCGGTAACCATGCGGGCGCCACGCCAACCATGACGAAGCCCCGCATGTCCGATTTCCACGGTGTCTTTCCCTATCTCGTGTCCCCCGTCGACGCTGCCGGCCGGGTCCGCACCGATGTCCTGGGGCGGCTCGCCTCCGACCTCGTCGACGCCGGCGTCCACGGGCTCACCCCGCTCGGCTCGACCGGCGAGTTCGCCTATCTCGACCGCGAGCAGCGCGCCGCCGTCGTCGCCACGACCATCGAGGCGGCCGGCGGCCGCGTCCCCGTGGTCGCCGGCGTCGCCTCGACCGCGACGGCGGACGCCGTCGCCCAGGCCCGGCATTACCAGCGGCTCGGCGCGGCGGGGATCCTCGCCATCCTCGAGGCGTACTTCCCCGTGAAGGACGCCCAGGTCGAGAGCTACTTCCGCGCCATTGCCGACGCCGTCGACATCCCGGTGGTGCTCTACACCAACCCCCAGTTCCAGCGCAGCGACCTCACCCTCGACGTCATCGCGCGCCTCGCGACGCATCCGCGCATCGGCTATATCAAGGATGCCTCCAGCAACACCGGCCGCCTGCTCTCGATCATGAACCGCTGCGGCGACGACATCCGCGTGTTCGCGGCCTCGGCGCACATTCCCGCCGCGGTGATGCTGATCGGCGGGGTCGGCTGGATGGCGGGCCCGGCCTGCATCATTCCGCGACAGAGCGTGAAGCTCTACGATCTGTGCCGCGCCGGCCGGTGGCCGGAAGCGATGGCGCTGCAGCGCCGGCTGTGGCGCATCAACGAGGCGTTCGCGCGGTTCAACCTCGCCGCCTGCATCAAGGCGGGGCTCGAGATCCAGGGCTACGCGGTCGGCGACCCGGTGCCGCCACAGGCCGCGCTGAGCGCGGCAGACCGCAAGGCCGTCGCCGCCGCGCTCGACGAGGTGGCGATCGAGCAGGTAGCGATCGGGAGCGTGTGAAGCTGCGGCGGGCTCGCTGCTCCGCGCTCACGCCACGCGGTCGTCGGCGGGATCGAGCGGCAGCGACACCGGCTGCCTGAGTTTCGCCGACAGGTCGAGCGCCTTGGTGAGCATCAGCCGGTTGTGCGCCTCGGCCGCCGTCGCCGCCTGGGTCGGCACGCCGAGCGCCATGCGGTTGAGCCACGACTCGGTCTCGTCGCGCATCGGCCCGCGCAGCTCGCCGAGCGCCATGTCGCCCGGCGGGTAGCTTCCCATGAAGTCGACCAGCCGGCTCTCGTCGGGCGCATAGCCTTCGGCCTGGGGCTTCGACACCGCCAGCACGATGTCGCGGTGGGTGTCGTCGATGGTGAGCACGCCGGAGGTCCCGACGATGCCGACCTCGAGGCTGTACACCGCCGCCGGCCACGTCACCGGCAGCGCCCAGGAGATGGCGAGGTGGTGCACCGTGCCGTCGGAAAAGCAGATCATGCCGGCGGTGGCGTCGATGCCGTGATAGAGCGGGCCCAGCACCTTGTCGACCGAGCGCGCATAGACCTCGACCGGGGTCTTGCCGTCGAGGCACCACATGCAGATGTCGAGCGCATGGGTGCCCGAGATCACCATCGGCGAGATCGTCTCCGGCTTGTCGGTGCGCTTGTAATTGTCGACCGCGACCAACCGGTTCATGAAGGCGCGGGAGGTGACGAGGGTGACGTCGCCGAGCGCCCCGGTGCGGCATTTCTCCTTGGCCGCCAGCCAGCGGCGGCGGAACCGCTGGGTGTAGCCGACCACGGCGTCGAGACCGGATTTCTCGATCGCTGCGAGCACCCGGGCGGAATCCTTCAGCGTCGTCGCCAACGGCTTCTCGATTAGCATGGGCAGGCCGTTCTCGACCGCGCACATAACCGGATCGACGTGCAGATGCTCGTCCGACGCGATGATCGCGCAGGTCGCCTCCGGCCGCGCCAGCAGCTCGCGATGATCGGTGGTGACGAAATCGGCGCCGATCTTCGCCGCGACCGACTTGCCGCGGTTGTCGTTGAGTTCGGCGATGCCGATCCACTCGACCGCCGGGTGGCGCGCCGCCACCTCGCCGCGGAACAGGCCGACCCGACCCGCCCCCACGATCGCGAGCCCGATGCCGTTGGTCCGGCGCCCTCTCATCCCGTTTCTCCCGTGTGATTTCGGCGGAGTGATCGCATTTTCCACGGTGAACCGCTAGGTTCGCGGCAACGCCGAAAGGCCGTTGCGGAGGATGCGGTGCCTGATCTCGTGAGCCTGCGCAAAGAGGGCGATATCGCCGTCATCGTCATCGACAATCCGCCGGTCAACGCGCTGAACCACGCAATGCGCGCCGGCCTCGTCGCGGCGCTGCGCCGGGCCCAGGCCGATGCCGACACCGCCGCGATCGTCATCGTCTGCGCCGGGCGCACCTTCATCGCCGGCGCCGACATCAGCGAGTTCGGCAAGCCGGTGCAAGCGCCGACCACGCCCGACGTGATCGCCGCCATCGAAGCGAGCCGCGTGCCGGTCGTCGCGGCGCTGCACGGCACGCCACTCGGCGGTGGCCTCGAGGTCGCGCTCGCCTGCCATTACCGCGTCGCCGCGCTCGGGACGCGGCTCGGCCTCCCCGAGATCAAGCTCGGCCTCATACCGGGGGCCGGCGGAACCCAGCGCCTGCCGCGCCTCGTCGGCCTCGACAAGGCGATGACCATGATCTTATCGGGCGACCCGATCCCGGCCACCGAAGCGCTGGAGGCGGGCCTGCTCGATGCCGTGTTCGCGGATGACATCGCCGCAGCCGCGGCAGGCTTTGCGCGCGCGGCCGTGGCGGCGGGGTCCAAGGCCGAGCTCGCGAAACACCGCGACGACAAGCTGGTGGGCTCGCCCGAAGCGCTGGCGAAGTTCGAAGCCGCGGCCGCCGGCCATCTCAAGCGCGCGCGCGGCCGCGCCGCGCCGGCCGCAGCGATCGAAGCGCTGCGCGGCGCGCTCACGTTGCCGTTCGATCAGGCGCTGGCGCGCGAACGTGCGCTGTTCCTCGACCTGGTCGCCGGGGAACAGTCGAAGGCGCAGCGGCATGTTTTCTTCGCCGAGCGCGAGGCGGCGAAGCGTCCCGAGCTCGCCGACGTCAAGCCGCACGACGTCCGGCGCGCGGCGGTGATCGGAGCCGGCACCATGGGCGGCGGCATCGCCATGTGCTTCGCCAATGCCGGCGTGCCAGTCCAGGTGGTCGAAGCCGACGACGGCGCCCTCGCCCGCGGCCTCGACGCGGTGGCGAAGCAATACCGCGGCGCGGCGGCGCGGGGCTCGCTCCCTGCCGTCGAGGCGGAAGCCCGGCTCGCCCGCATTGCCGGCACCACGGATCTCGCCGCGGTGGCCGATGCCGACATCGTGATCGAAGCGGTGTTCGAGGACATGGCTCTCAAGCAGAAGATCTTCGCCGTGCTCGACCGCATCGCCAAGCCGGGCGCCGTGCTGGCGACCAACACGTCCTACCTCGACATCGATGCGCTGGCCCGCAGCACGACGCGGCCAGACGCCGTGGTCGGCATGCATTTCTTCAGCCCGGCACCTGTCATGCGGCTTCTCGAAGTGGTGCGCGGCGCCGCGACCGCCCCGGACACGCTCGCCTCCGCGATGGCGGTCGCGCGCAGAATCGGCAAGGTCCCGGTGGTCGTCGGCGTCTGCCACGGCTTCGTCGGCAACCGCATGCATCGGGTGCGCGGCGTGGAGGGCGAGCGGCTGCTGCTCGGCGGCACGCTGCCGCAGGAGATCGATGCGGCGATGGTCGAGTTCGGCTTTCCGATGGGACCATTCGCTGCCGCCGATCTCGCCGGCCTCGACATCGGCTGGCGCATGCGCAAGGCGCAGGGGCTCACCGCCCCGATCGCCGACCTCCTGTGCGAGGCCGGCCGTTTCGGCCAGAAGACCGGCCGTGGCTTCTATCTCTACGCCGCCGGCTCGCGCACGCCGGAGCCCGATCCCGAGATCGCCGCCTTGATCGCCGCCGAGATGGCGCGGCGCGGTGCGACCGCGCGCGCGGTCGGCAAAGAGGAGATCGTCGAACGGGTGTTGTTCCCGATGATCAATGAAGGCGCGCGCATTCTGGCCGAGGGGATCGCACGGCGGGCGAGCGACATCGACGTGATCTGGGTCCACGGCTACGGATTTCCCGCCCATCGCGGCGGCCCGATGCACTACGCCGAGGCAATCGGCCTCACCCGCATCCGCGACCGCCTCGCAGAATGGGCGGACCGCACCGGCGACGCCAGCCTGCGGCCCGCACCGCTGCTCGCCAGCCTCGCCGCCGAACGCCGCGGATTCACCGCGGCCTGACGCCGGGACCGGATGCGGCGTTCACCTCTTTTGGCTGACGTACCAGTCGTAGATCTGCTCGCCGTTCCAGTGCAGCACGCCGCCAAAGCGGTTGGCGTATGCGTAGATGTCCTCGAGATACTTGATCCGGTGCGGCTGGCCGCTGATGTAGGGATGGATCGCCACCGCCATGATCTTGGCGCGCGTCTCACCCTCGGCATAGAGCCGGTCGAACATGTCGACGGCGCGCTTGAGCAGGTAGTCGCTCTCGTGGTGCTGCACCACCATGATGGTGATGTCGTTGAGCTCCACGGTATAGGGCAGCGTGACCAGCGGACCGTCGGCGGTGTTGATGGTGACGGGCTCGTCGTCGAACACCCAGTCGCCGATATACTTCACGCCTGCGCCCGCGAGCAGTTCCGGCGTCTCGAAGGTCTCGGTCAGCCCCGGGCCGAGCCAGCCGATCGGGCGCTTGCCGACGAAGCGCTCGATGACGTCCATCGTGCGCTGGATCATCGCGCGCTGGTCCTCGTTCTTGTGCATCGGCATCTGGTCATAGGCGTGGCCCATGAACTCCCAGCCTTCGCGCTTCGCCTCCTCGGCGACGCGGGTGTAGTCCTCGCAGACCCGGGCATTGATCGCGAGCGTCGGCTTGATGCCGTGCTTCTTGAAGAGGTCGAAGAAACGCCAGACCCCGACCCGCATGCCGTACTCATGCCATGTCCAGTGCGGCACGTCCGGATGCAGGGGAACCCCGGTCGGCGCCGGCAGCACCTGGCGCGCCATCGGCCGGCCGATGTCCCACACCTCGAGATTGACGATCGGCCACACCACGAGGCGGGCCCCCCCGGGGAGCTTGAGCGGCGGTCGATCGACGATGGCGGAAAAGTCGCAGCGCTCTCGGGGAATCATCGGCTTGTTCATGGCGGCCTCGTCTTGCGGGGCGGCCAAAATAGCTCGGGGGCGTTCAAGCATCCAGCGAACAACGCACTGATGCATCGCTGAGCAGCCGCTATGCAGCCAGCGCGCCTATTGACGGCTTATAGGCCCGTCCTTATGGTCCGCCGCCCGATCGATCCTGCATTTGAGCGCCCCCGATTTCGGACCAACTTCATGCCGCTTAACGACCTCTTGACGCCGCAGGCCGTGTTGCCTGCGCTCAAGGTCAACAGCAAGAAGCAGGCGCTGCAGGAACTCGCCGCGCGCGCTTCCGTCATTTGCGGCCGCGGCGAGCGCGAGGTGCTCGACGTGCTGTCGCAGCGCGAGCGGCTGGGCTCCACCGGCATCGGGAACGGCATCGCCATTCCGCACGGCAAGCTGCCGAAGCTGGAACGCTTGTTCGGGGTGTTTGCGCGCCTGGAGCGGCCCGTCGATTTCGAGGCGTTGGATGGCCAGCCGGTGGATCTGTTGTTCCTGCTGCTGGCCCCGGAAGCCGCCGGCGCGGACCACCTTAAGGCGCTGGCGCGCGTCGCGCGCCTGCTGCGCGACCCGGAAGTCGCACGCAAGCTGCGCGATTCGCGTGATGCCGAGGCATTGTACGCTGTGTTGACGTCCTCGCCCGCAGTCTAATGCGTGCTCGAGGTATGAGCGGCTCGCCCCCCGATGCCGCCGATCAATGGACGCTGACGGTCTGCAACTCTTGAGACCAGGCGTTCGCCACCGCCGCTTCGCGCGAATCGGTCACCATGATCGGCGTCCCGTCGGCGGCGTGGAGCGCGTACAGCTTAAGTCCGGGCGCGATGTCCGGCGCTTGCGGAAACATTGCCGGCACGTCCTCCGAGCGGATCGCCTTCACATAGGCAATCTCGCCGTCGCCGAGGTGGGCGAGCGCTTCGGTAGAGATGTGCGGGACGCGTGATATCGTGGTGTTTTCCATGGCCCTCAACTCCTGACTAGCCAACTTTGTCGAGTCCTGCTCGGTTCCCATTATTCATGATCGGTGATTGCGATCGTCTTAACCACCCGTTCCGGCTCCGGACGCGCGAGGTCTATCGAGAGCAACCCGTTCTTGAGATCAGCGCCCAGCACCTCGATACCGTCCGCCAGCACGAAGGTGCGCTGGAAGTGACGCGCGGCGATGCCGCGGTGGAGGTACTGCCGAGTCTGCTCGTCGCGCTGCCGCCCGCGAATGGCGAGCTGATTCTCCTCGACGGTGATGTCGAGCTCCTCGCGGGCGAAGCCCGCGACGGCCAGCGTAATCCGCAACCGCTCAGGCCGCCCGTTTTCGCGGGCGATCCGCTCGATATTATAGGGCGGATAGCCGTCGGCAGCCTTGGCAACCCGGTCGAGCGCCCGTTCGATCTCGTCGAAGCCGAGGAGAAAAGGGCTCGAAAGCAATGGGACCCGTGACATGATTCCCAAAGTCCTGTGGTAGCGACTTTGCGGGGCCCTTGCGGCACCCCTGACCTCAGAAGCTCCGTTATGACGGACCTCTCCCGCGGTCATGATCGTAATATGGGCGGCGACCGTCAGGATTCAAGAACCCGCGCGAAACCGCTGCGGCGGCCGGCGGACCCCTCCGGCCGGCCGGATCGCTTTCAACTCTAAGTGGTTAGGTGGGGCTCGCAAACCGCGTGAGCATCGCCCGCGCGCTACTTGCGTACCGCGTGCTTCGCCTCGCTTAGGAGAAAATTCCCGATCCGCTTGCCGCGGTTACGCAGGATTCGGAGCAGCCCGGAATCGACGAAATAGGTGAGCAGGATGCTGTCCCGGCTTTCCACCTCGGTTCCCACCGGATCAGCGGAGTGCCAGGTGTTGTCGCCGACCGCGAACGCATATCCCGTGTTGGGCGCGAATCGCATCTGCACCGCCTTGGGGAGCGACCCATCGGGCGCGCGGTCGTGGAAGATGGTCCCGATATGGGTCGCGGAGGCGTCGCGCGGCAGATAGAACTGCACCGTCATGCCCTTCCACTGGGTGTCGGTGTGCGGCGTGATGCGATAGCCGGGAATGTCGCGGGTCAGCACCGGGATCGGGTACATCCCGACCTGATCGAAGCCGTCCCCGAACCGCCGCTTCAGCCCCGGGGCGAGCGCGTCCATCATCGCCTTCTGCACCTCGGCCGAGCACAGCGCGCGGCCGACCAGATCCCAGACCGGGCGCTTTTCGGCGTTCAGGTGGCGAATGTATTCGGGAAACAGGTCGATCTTGACCCGGGTCGAGGTGCCGTCCTCGCGGATGTTGCCGCGGTTTCGGCCGGGCAGCGGCCGGTAGTCGGCGGCGCTCGGCATCGCCGCGATCATCCGTGCGTAGATGGCGTCCGGAAACACGCGGTCGAACTCGAGATGATAGAACGGCTTTTCGACGGCGCGCGCGGCTTCGACGTTGGCGACCACCGCGTCAATGAGAGACCTGACTTCGGAAGATCGATTCATCGCCCACCTGCAGTGTTTGACCGCCCCGGGTCACCCTTCGATCCGACGCCCCCTCATCGCGGGGTGATGTAAACGGATCGCGCCGCGCGAAGATCGCCTCGCGATCACCTGAATTTGGTGGAGCCAGGCGGAGTTCGAACCGCCGACCTCTTGAATGCCATTCAAGCGCTCTCCCAACTGAGCTATGGCCCCTCCTCGGCATGCGGGTCGGGATCTCCGCATGATCGTGCGCCGCGCGCGGCGGATCGATATTCCGCCGCACCTGAAATCACATATCGGCGGTCACCTCAAGTCTCTTCCTCATTCTCGATGTCGCCGCCGATGATCTCGGCGACATCGGTGTCCTCCTCCTCGCTCTCCTCGATGAAGGCGGCATCGTCGAGACTCTCGTCGTCGATCTCGACGTCCTCGTCGCCCTCCGCGGCCTCGCCGGGCTTCTTGCCCTGCGCTTCCGCATCGGCATCCTCGAGCGAAACGAATTCCGCCTCGGGAGCTTCCGCCACGACCGGTTCGACTTCGTGCACCGGCGCGCGCGCAGCCTCAGCGCGACTCCGCGACGTCGTCTGCACGGCCTCGAAGACCGCGCCGCATTTCGGGCAGGTGATCGGCGCGTGATTTAGATCGTAGAATCTCGCACCGCAGTGCGCGCACAAGCGCTTCGTCCCAAGCTCTGGCTTTGCCACGGCTTCGCAATCCCTGGGGTACCCTGTTTAAAGCGGCTCACCCCTTGGCGTTTCGCAACGGCTCTGTCAATAGACCTTTGCTGGGGCCCCGGCCTCATCGCAGCGCCGCCGCCGCGGCGTGACCTTCGGCCCGCGGCGTGTTAGGAGCCGCGCCTGATCGGATTTGATCGTGATGTCAACGTCGCCGACCACCCCGCTGACCGCCCGGCGCGGCGCACCGCTCACCGGGCGCGCGCGCGTTCCCGGCGACAAATCGATTTCCCACCGGGCGCTGATCCTGGGCGCGCTGGCGGTGGGAACCAGCCGCATCTCCGGCCTGCTCGAGGGTGAGGACGTCCTCAACACCGCAAAAGCGATGCAGGCCCTGGGGGCCCGCGTCGCGCGGACTGCGCCCGGCGCCTGGCAGGTCGACGGCGTCGGCGTCGCCGGCTTCGCGACGCCCGACGCCGCCCTGGATTTCGGCAATTCGGGAACCGGATGCCGCCTGGTGATGGGCGCGGTCGCGGGCTGTCCCATCACCGCGACCTTCGACGGCGACGCCTCGCTGCGCAGCCGGCCGATGCGGCGCATCCTCGATCCGATCGCGCTCATGGGCGCCACGGCGACCGCGGCGGCCGAGGGCGGCCGCCTGCCGATCACGCTCGCCGGGGCACGCGACCCGATGCCGATCGTCTACCGGACCCCGGTGGCGTCGGCGCAGATCAAGTCGGCGGTGCTGCTCGCCGGCCTGGCGGCGCCGGGCGCCACCACGGTCATCGAGCCCGAGGCGAGCCGCGACCACACCGAACTGATGCTGCGGCATTTCGGCGCCGAGATCACATCGGAGCCGGACGGCGCCCATGGCCGCAAGATCACGTTGCGGGGCCAACCGGAGCTCGCACCCGCCGCCGTCGTCGTTCCCGCCGACCCGTCGTCGGCCGCCTTCCCGATGGTGGCGGCCCTGATCGTTCCGGGCTCCGACATCGTGCTCGCCGACGTGATGACCAATCCGCTGCGCACCGGACTGATCACGACGCTGCGGGAGATGGGCGCAGCGATCACGGCCGAGGAAGCGACCAGTGAAGGCGGCGAGGCCATGGCGGCGTTTCGCGTGCGCGCCACCGCGTTGCGCGGGGTGGAGGTACCGGCGGAGCGCGCGCCCTCGATGATCGATGAATATCCGGTGCTGGCCGTCGCCGCCGCGTTCGCCGAAGGTACCACGGTGATGCGGGGCCTCAAGGAGCTCCGGGTCAAGGAATCCGACCGCCTCATGGCCACCGCGCAGATGCTGCGGGCCAACGGCGTCGAGGTCGACATCGCTGGCGACGATCTGATCGTCCATGGCCGTGGCCGGGTCGCCGGCGGCGGTCTCGTCGCCACCCACATGGATCATCGGATCGCCATGGCCGCGCTGATGATGGGACTGGCGGCGGAACGGCCGGTGCAAGTGGACGACGCGGCCTTCATCGCGACGAGCTTTCCGGGCTTCGCCGACATGATGCGGCGCCTCGGCGGCGATCTGTCTTGAACCGGGCGTCGTGAGCACGGGCCGAACGATGCTGTTGCCGCAATCATGATCATCGCCATCGACGGACCGGCGGCGTCGGGGAAGGGAACGCTGGGGAAGCGCCTCGCCGCCCATTATGGGCTGCGCCACCTCGACACCGGGTTGCTGTACCGCGCGGTGGCGCAGGCGGTGCGCGGGGCCGGGCACCGGCTCGACGATCCCGTCCGGGCCGTGGCGGCCGCCCGCGCCGTCGACCCCGCCATGTTCGACGAGGCGGCCCTCAAGAGCCACGAGGCGGGGGAAGCCGCCTCCATCGTGTCCGCGATCCCGGAGGTCCGGGCGGCACTGCTCGCGCTGCAGCGCAGCTTTGCCGCCACCCCGCCGGGCGCCGTCCTCGACGGCCGCGACATCGGCACGGTGATCTGCCCGCAGGCCGACGTGAAGATCTACGTCACCGCGACGCCGGAGGTGAGGGCGCGGCGGCGGACGCTGGAAATGCAGCGCCAGGGTCAAGCCGCCGACGAGGCTGCGATCCTCGCCGACATCCGCCGCCGGGACGAGCGGGACACCGGCCGCAGGGTGGCGCCGCTGGTGGCGGCCGCCGACGCCCACATCCTCGATACCTCGGACCTCGCGATCGAAGCGGTCGTGGGCAAGGCCATTGCGATCATCGAGGCGACCCGGCGCCACGGCGCCTGAATGCGGCAGCGCCGCAACGTCCGGCGTAATTTTCAATGCCGGGCCGTCGCAATGCCTTGCCGGGAACCATGCGCTCCGCTATATCCCCCGGGTTAGGGCAATCGCCGATAGGTTGAGGCCGCCCGAGCGGGCCGGAGGCGTTCCCGATAACGCCTTCGCTTTGGAGGATCGCCCGCTCGACCGCCTCTTCGCGACGCCCGGCAAACCGTCACCCGTACCAGTTGCTCGGCTCAACGCCGGCCTGCCGGATTCGTCCGGCGGCGGCCGAAGGTCCGCGGAGCCTTCGGCCCCGAGCCATTGGTGCACCCTTTTCCAACCGCCGGCGGGCACCGCACGGGAGATTCCATGGCTTTAAGTGCTGCTGCGCCTTCGCGCGAAGATTTTGCGTCATTGCTGGAGGATTCCTTCACTCACGGCAATCTGCAGGAAGGTGCCGTCATCAAGGGCACCGTGGTTGCCATCGAGAAGGATCTTGCGGTCATCGATGTGGGCCTCAAGACCGAGGGCCGGGTTCCGCTGCGCGAATTCAACGGTCCGGGCCGGCAGAACGACATCAAGGTCGGCGACACCGTCGAGGTGTACCTGGAGCGCGTCGAGAACGCGCTCGGCGAAGCCGTGCTCTCGCGCGACAAGGCGCGCCGCGAGGAGAGCTGGGGCAAGCTTGAAAAGGCCTTCCAGAACAACGAGAAGGTCACCGGCGTGATCTTCAACCAGGTGAAGGGCGGCTTCACCGTCGATCTCGACGGCGCGGTGGCCTTCCTGCCGCGCTCGCAGGTCGACATCCGTCCGATCCGCGACGTCACCCCGCTGATGAACGTCTCCCAGCCGTTCCAGATCCTCAAGATGGACCGCCGGCGCGGCAACATCGTCGTGTCGCGGCGCACCGTGCTCGAGGAAACCCGTGCCGAGCAGCGCCAGGAGCTGGTGCAGAATCTCGAAGAGGGCCAGGTGATCGACGGGGTGGTGAAGAACATCACCGATTACGGCGCCTTCGTCGATCTCGGCGGCATCGACGGCCTGCTGCACGTCACCGATATCGCCTGGCGGCGGGTCAATCACCCGTCCGAGGTGCTCAACATCGGCCAGCAGGTCAAGGTCAAGATCGTCAAGATCAACCACGAGACGCATCGCATCTCGCTCGGCATGAAGCAGCTTCAGGCCGATCCGTGGCAGGGCATCGAGGCCAAGTTCCCGGTGAGCGCCCGCTACAAAGGCCGCGTCACCAACATCACCGACTATGGCGCGTTCGTCGAGCTCGAGCCCGGCATCGAGGGTCTGATCCACGTCTCCGAAATGTCGTGGACCAAGAAAAACGTCCACCCCGGCAAGATCGTCTCCACCTCTCAGGAGGTCGAGGTCCAGGTGCTCGAGGTCGATCCGGTCAAGCGCCGCATCTCCCTCGGCCTCAAGCAGACCATGCGCAATCCCTGGGAGGTCTTCATCGAGAAGTATCCTCCGGGCACGATTGTCGAAGGCGAGGTCAAGAACAAGACCGAGTTCGGCCTGTTCCTCGGGCTCGACGGCGACGTCGACGGCATGGTCCATCTCTCCGATCTCGACTGGAAGCGGCCGGGCGAGCAGGTCATCGACGACTTCAAGAAGGGCGACAAGGTGCGCGCCCAGGTCCTCGATGTCGACGTCGAGAAGGAGCGCATCTCCCTCGGCATCAAACAGCTCGAAGGCGACCCGTTCGCGGAAGCCGGCGACATCAAGAAGGGCGCGGTGGTCACCTGCGAGATCACCGAGGTCAAGGAGTTGGGTCTCGAGGTGAAGCTCGTCGGCACCGACCTCACCGCCTTCGTCAAGCGGGCGGAACTCGCCCGCGAGCGCTCGGACCAGCGCACCGAACGCTTTGCGGTCGGCGAGAAGGTCGATGCCCGGGTGACTCAGTTCGATCGCCGCGCCCACAAGGTGACGGTCTCGATCAAGGCGCTCGAAGTGGCCGAGGAGAAGGAAGCGATCGCCCAGTACGGGTCGTCCGACTCCGGCGCCACGCTCGGCGACATTCTCGGTACGGCGCTCAAACGCGCCAATGAGAAGAAGGACTGACCCGCGGCTTTTGTCCGCACCGCGTCCAAATCAGGCCCCGGGGGATTTCCCCGGGGTTTTTTGTGTCCGCTTGCCACAATTGTGGCCGGTTCTTGATCGCCATTGACCGCCGCCGACCGGGGTTGCACACCTAGGCTGCCGGCGAGACTACGGAGAGTTGAAATGTCGCTCGAGACCGATCAAATCGTCGACCGCCGCCGCATGCGGCGCAAGCTCACGTTCTGGCGCGTCGTTGCCGTGCTGATCGCCATCGTCGCCGTCGTCGGTATCGCCAGCGCATTTCGTGGCTCGGGCGCCGGTTTCGTGCAGCCGAACAGCGCGCAGATTTCCCGCGTCACCATCCGCGGCATCATCCGCGGTGACGAGGATCGCATCAAGGCGCTCGACAATCTTGCGAACTCGCGGGCGACCCGCGCGGTGATCGTCCATGTCGACAGCCCGGGCGGCACCACCGTCGGCTCGGAAGAGCTCCACGATGCGCTGCGCCGGGTGGCGAAGCAGAAGCCGATGGTGGTGGTGGTGGACGGCATGGCCGCGTCCGGCGGCTACATCGCCGCCATGGCGGCCGATCACATCCTGACCCAGAAGACCTCGCTGGTTGGCTCGATCGGCGTGCTGTTCCAGATCCCGAACGTGAGCCACCTGCTCGACACCATCGGCGTGAAGGTCGAAGAGATCAAATCGTCGCCGCTCAAGGCCGCGCCGAACGGACTCGAGCCCACCTCTCCGGAGGCGCGCGCCGCGATCGAATCGCTGGTCAGCGACTCCTATGCCTGGTTCAAAGACATGGTGAAGGATCGCCGAAAGCTGGACGGCGAGGCGCTCGACCGCGTCACCGACGGCCGGGTGTTCACCGGTCGCCAGGCGATTGACCTCAAGCTCGTCGACGAGATCGGCCAGGAGCGCGAGGCGATCGCATGGCTCGCCAAGACGAGCAACATCGATCCGAAGACGCCGGTGCGGGATTGGCGCCTCACCCCGCGCTTCAACGAGTTCTCGTTCCTCCACCTCGGCTCGTCCGCGCTCATCGAATCCATCGGACTCGGCCCCGCGGTGCGCTGGCTCGGCTCGTTCGGCCTGCTGCAGGCAGCGCAAAAGCTCAATCTTGACGGGTTGTTGGCGCTTTGGCACCCTTCCACACAGAACTGAACATAGGTAGCATGCGGGGTCGGTTGCGCGGGGTCCCAGGGCGCCGTATTTGTGATTTTCCTTTGTTCGAAGAGCGGGCATTACCGAATGATCAAGTCAGAGCTCGTTCAACGCATCGCCACCCAGAACCCCCACCTTTACCAACGGGACGTGGAGAACATCGTCAACGCGATCCTCAACGAGATCGTGACGGCGCTGTCGCGGGGCGACCGCGTCGAGTTGCGCGGTTTCGGCGCTTTCTCCGTCAAGAACCGTCCGGCGCGCGCCGGGCGCAATCCGCGCACCGGCGAGCACGTCGCGGTCGACAAGAAAAGCGTGCCATTCTTCAAGACCGGCAAGGAAATGCGCGAGCGGCTGAACCGACCGGTCGCGCCGTGACGCCGATCGCCTCGGGATTTGCCCCATGACCCGATTTGCGCTCGCGATCCTGTCGATCCTCGTCGCCGCGGCCCTGGTGGCGTTCGCCATCGCCAACCGCAACCTGGTGACGGTTTCCTTTGATCCGTTCGAACCTGCGGCGCCGGCCTATGTGGTCACGCTGCCGCTCTATCTCCTGACCTTCGTCGTCCTGATCCTGGGCGTGGCACTGGGCGGCGTCGTCGCCTGGTTCAACCAGGGCAAACGGCGACGGTATCGTCGCCGGCTCGAAATCGAATTGAAGCGCGTGCGCGGCGAACTCGACCAGGCCAACCGCGAAGCGGCAGCCCGGGAAGCCGCGGCCCGCGATGCCGCCTTGCGCGACCCGCGCGCGACGCCGTTGCCGCCGTCCTCGGTGCCTGCCCGTCTGCCGGCCCACTGACCTTCCGCATCCGTCCCGCACCCTTGTTTTGCCGGATTGCCGCGATCATCTGCCGACCAGGCTCCGAATGCGACGGCCCGTGGAACCCGCGAGCCGTTGCGCGAAAGGCTCCGTTTTGGCGTCACTGGTGATCAAGATCTGCGGCCTGGGGTCGCCCGAAGCTCTCGATGCCGCCCTCCATGCGGGGGCCGACATGGTCGGCTTCGTATTCTTTCCGCCCTCCCCGCGCCACCTCGACGCCGCCGCCGCGCACGCCCTCGCCGACCGGGTCAACGGCCGCGCGCGGAAGGTGGCGCTGTCGGTCGATGCCACCGACGCGGAGCTTGCCGCCGGCATCGCGGCGATCCGGCCTGACCTGTTGCAGTTGCACGGCAAGGAAACGCCGAAACGCGTGCTCGAAGTCAAAGCCCGGTTCAAGCTCCCGGTCATCAAGGCGATCGCGGTGGAATCGGGCGACGACCTCGCCGTCGTCCCGGATTATGCCGAGGTCGCCGACCGCCTCATCTTCGACGCCAGGGCGCCGCGCGAGGCCACCCGGCCGGGCGGGCTCGGCAAGCCGTTCGACTGGCGGCTCCTGCAAAACCTTGACCCGCGCGTTCCGTTCATGCTTTCAGGCGGATTGGACCCCGGCAACGTGGCCGAGGCGATCAGGATCACCCGGCCGGGCGGGGTGGACGTATCATCGGGAGTCGAACGGGCGCCCGGCGACAAGGACCCGGAAAAAATTCGCGCCTTCATCCGTGCGGCGCGTGCCGCCCTGGCCGCGGGCGGCAAACGAATGGCAAATCAGGCATGAGCGTCGCTCAACCCAATTCCTTCCGTAACGGTCCGGACGAACACGGTCACTTCGGTCTGTTCGGCGGGCGGTTCGTCGCCGAGACGCTGATGCCGCTGATCCTCCAGTTGGAGGAGGCGTATGCCGAGGCGAAGGGCGACCCTGCCTTCAAGCGCGAGATGGAAGGCTATCTCACGGATTATGTGGGCCGCCCCTCGCCGCTCTATTACGCCGAGCGATTGACCGAGCATCTGCGCGGCGTGTCCGCGGCGACCGGGGGTGCCGGCGGCGCGAAGATCTACTTCAAGCGCGATGAGCTCAACCACACCGGCGCGCACAAGGTGAACAACGTGCTCGGCCAGATCATGCTGGCCAAGCGCATGGGCAAGCCGCGGGTGATCGCGGAGACCGGCGCCGGCCAGCACGGCGTGGCGACGGCGACGCTGTGCGCGCGCTTCGGGCTCAAATGCGTCGTCTACATGGGCGCCGTCGACGTCGCACGCCAGGAGCCCAACGTGTTCCGCATGAAGCTGTTGGGCGCCGAGGTGCGGCCGGTGCAGTCGGGCTCCAAGACGCTCAAGGACGCCATGAACGAGGCGTTGCGCGACTGGGTGACGAACGTCGAGGACACTTTCTATTGCATCGGCACCGTCGCCGGGCCGCATCCCTATCCGATGATGGTGCGCGACTTCCAGTCGGTGATCGGCCGCGAGACGCGCGAGCAGATGCACGCTGCCGAGGGCCGGCTGCCGGACTCCCTCGTCGCCTGCATCGGCGGCGGCTCCAATGCGATGGGCCTGTTCCACCCCTTCCTCGACGACAAGAGCGTCGAGATCTACGGTGTCGAGGCGGCGGGCCACGGCCTCGCCAGCGGGCTGCATGCGGCCTCGATCACCGGCGGACGGCCTGGCGTGCTCCACGGCAACCGCACCTACCTGCTGATGAACGACGACGGCCAGATCGCCGAAGCCCATTCGATCTCCGCCGGGCTCGACTATCCCGGCATCGGCCCGGAGCATTCATGGCTCCACGACATGGGGCGCGTGACCTATCTCTCGGCAACCGACCAGGAGGCGCTCGACGCCTTCCAGCTCTGCTGCAAGCTCGAAGGGATCATTCCGGCGCTCGAACCGGCCCACGCGCTGGCCCAGGTGCTCAAGCTCGCCCCGACCAAGCCGACGGATCACCTGATGGTGATGAACATGTGCGGCCGCGGCGACAAGGACATCTTCACCGTCGCCGAGCATCTCGGGAGCCGTATCGGATGACCACCCGCATCGACAAGAGATTTGCGGCCCTCGCGGCGGACGGACGCTGCGGCCTCGTCACCTTCGTGATGGCGGGGGACCCCGATCCGGAGACCTCCCTCGCGATCCTCGAGGCGCTGCCGCGCGCCGGCGCCGACGTGATCGAGGTCGGCATGCCGTTCACCGATCCGATGGCCGACGGGCCGGCGATCCAGGCCGCGGGCCTGCGCGCGCTCCACGCCGGCCAGACCATGGTGAAGACCCTCGACCTCGTGCGCCGGTTCCGTCGCACCGACGACGCGACGCCGATCGTGCTGATGGGGTACTACAACCCGATCTACATCTACGGGGTCGAGCGCTTTCTGCGCGACGCGATCGCCGCCGGCATCGACGGCCTGATCGTGGTCGACCTGCCGCCGGAAGAAGACGACGAGCTGTGCCTGCCCGCGCTCTCCGCCGGCTTGAACTTCATCCGCCTCGCGACCCCGACCACCGACGACAAGCGGCTGCCGGCCGTGCTCTCCAATACGTCGGGCTTCGTCTATTACGTCTCGATCACCGGAATCACCGGCTCCGCGGCCCCCGACGCCGGGCGGGTGGCGCAGGCGGTGGCCCGGATCAAGCGCCATACGGCCCTTCCCGTCGCGGTGGGCTTCGGCGTCCGGGACGCCGCGAGCGCAGCCGCGATGGCGCGCGGCGCCGAGGCCGTCGTGGTCGGTTCGGCGCTCGTGGAGCGGGTGCGGACAAGCCTGGACGCGGCCGGCAAGGCGACGCCCGGCACGGTGCCGGCGGTGATGGGCCTCGTCGGCGAACTCGCGGCGGGCGTGCGCAGCGGCCGCCGGCAGGCAGCGGAGTAGCCGCGTGAACTGGATCTCGAACGTCGTTCGCCCCAAGATCCGCAGCATCCTTAACCGGCGCGACGTGCCGGAAAATTTGTGGATCAAGTGCCCGGACACCGGGCAGCTCGTGTTCTACAAGGACGTGGAGGCGAACGGATTCGTCATTCCCGGGTCCAATTATCACATGCGCATGGGCGCGGTGGCGCGGCTCAAGTCGATGTTCGACGGCGCCACCTGGCTCGACATCGGCGTGCCCGACGTATCGCACGACCCGCTGAAATTCCGCGACGCGCGGCGCTACGTCGACCGCCTCAAGGACGCCCGCACCAAGACCGGCCTCAACGATGCGATCAAAGTCGGGCTCGGCAAACTCGACGGCCTGCCGGTGGTCATCGGCGTGCAGGATTTCGAGTTCATGGGCGGCTCGCTCGGCATCGCGACCGGCGAGGCGATCATCCGCGGGCTCGACACCGCGGCGCAGAAGGGCACGCCGTTCATCCTGTTCGCGGCCTCGGGCGGCGCGCGGATGCAGGAAGGCATCCTGTCGCTGATGCAGATGCCGCGCACCACCGTGGCGGTGCAGGCCCTGCGCGCGGCAAAGAAGCCCTACATCGTGGTGCTCACCAATCCGACCACCGGCGGCGTGACCGCGTCCTACGCCATGCTGGGCGACGTCCACATCGCCGAGCCGGGCGCGTTGATCGGCTTTGCCGGACCGCGCGTCATCGAGCAGACGATCCGCGAGAAGCTCCCCGAGGGCTTCCAGAAGGCCGAGTACCTCAAGGAGCACGGCATGGTGGACATGGTCGTGCATCGCCACGAACTGCGTTCCACGCTCTCGCGCCTTTGCCACATCCTGACGAAGACGCCGCCGCGCGCATCCGCCGCCGCCGAGTCGGCGCGGGTCAATGAGCCGCCCCAGCCGGTGGCGGCGGGGTGAATGTCCGCGATCGTCTTGGGTCGGTCAGAAGATCCCGTTGATCCGCCGTAAGGCCGGCACAGCAAAGTCGACGAAAGCGCGAACCGCCGGCCTGAGGAATTTCGACGACGGATAGGTTAGAAACAGCTCCGTCGGCTTGACCTCATATTCCGGAAGGACTCGGACCAATTGGCCACGTTTGAGTTCATCTGCGACCAGCAGAACTTGCGTGGTGCCGATCCCTCGGCCAGCCTTCAACGCCTGCATGAGAACCTGCGCATTGTTCGTCGTCAGTTTTGGCCGAACCAGAATTTCCGTCATCGCGTCCCCTTTGCAAAGGTTGAGGATACCGCCTCGGGAGAGGGAGGCGTTGGTGACGATGATGTCGTGATCGCCTAAATCCTTGCGGCTACGAACCGGCCCACGTCGCGCGAGGTAGCCGGGCGATGCGACGAGAATTCTTTTGCTGAATCCAATTCTCCGCAGAATTAGATTTTGATCCGTCGGCCGCTCCATTCTGACGGCGAGGTCGATATTTTCATGGATCAGATCAACCGATCGGTTCTCCAGCGTCAGCTCGACGGCGACGGCCGGATGCCGGTCCTGGAAGTTCATGACAATCCGGTGCAAATGGCGTTCGCCGACGCAAGTCGGGCCATGCAGTCTCAGGCTCCCGTTGATGGCGCCGACGTCACTCCGGACAGACTCGATCACAGCATCGATGACTGACAGCGCGCCCCCCGATGCCTCGTAGAGAGCTACGCCCTGGGCAGTCGGACGCATGGCGCGCGAGCTTCTTTCGATGAGCCGGGCGCCGGTATAGGTCTCCAAGTTGCGCAAGAGCTTGCTGACCGCGGGCTGAGAAATGCCGAGGTCGGACGCCGCGGCAGTCATCGAGCCCCTCTCGACGACGCGAATAAACGTGCGCAGGGCGGCTGCGAGGTCCATGCATAACTTCTGGTTATAGAAGACGTGACGCTATAACGGATAGACCGATCGGCGCGAATTGACAATTCTCGGCTCCGCAACAGTCACGGAGAAGGTCCATGGAAATCGGACGCCGCGAGTTCATCATCGGAGCATCGCATGCCGCCGCCGTTGGAGCGGCAGTGACGCCGATAATCGTCCCGACCGCCGCGGCCCCGTCGGTCGCCGCAAAAGAAACGGTCACCGATGCGCCACTTCCGAACGGCGGTGCCAGCCAATTCGCGCAGATCAACGGCATACGATTGCACTATGTGAGCGTCGGGTCCGGCCCCACGGTGATCCTGCTTCACGGCTGGCCTCAGACGTGGTTCGCCTGGCGGGACACAATGGAGCGGTTGTCCTCGCGTTTCACCGTCATCGCCCCTGATCTTAGAGGCACCGGATTGTCCGAGCGAACGTCCACCGGATACGACAAGCGCACGATCGCCGCAGACATTCGGGCATTGGTCGTCCATGTTGCGGGAGAACGGGCGCATGTCGTGGCACATGACATGGGAGGCAAGGCAGCCTACGTGCTGGCACATTTGCATCCCGAATGCATCGAGAAACTCGTTCTAGTTGACTGCTTGATCCCAGGAACGGAAAACATGGACACGCTGCGGGGGAGGCGCATGGCATTACGGATTTCACATGGCGCCGGAGATTCCAGAGATGCTGACGAGAGGACGCGAACGGGAATATATTGCCGCGCAAATCCGCGCCTGGTCGTACCGAACGTCCGCCGTTACCGAAGCTGCAATCTCGGAGTTCGCCCGGCACTACGCGTCTCCCGGCGGCATGACGGCAGGGTTTAATTACTATCGGGCGCTCCGAGACGACGCCGTACTGGCGGCATCCTTCGAGGGCCGAACGCTCGACATGCCCATCTTGGCGATTGGCGGGCGCCACGGCGTTGGGACAAAGCTCGCGGATGCGATGCTCAAACAGGCTGGCAACCTCACCGCCGTGATCGCGGAAGACAGCGGCCACTTCGTCGCCGAAGAAGCGGAAGATTTCTTCTGTAGCGAGGTGGTGCGATTTCTCACGATTTGATCGTGAGAACCGCGACGCGTGAACCCGAGATCAAGTCCCCGTCGAGCCGAAGCCGCCGACACCGCGCGCAGTGTCATCGAGCGTGTCCACTTCCGCGACCGCGGCCCGGACCACCGGGGCGACGACGAGTTGCGCGATGCGCATGCCGCGGGTGACGATGAAGGGCTCGCTGCCAAGATTGATCAGGATGACCTGGATCTCGCCGCGATAGTCGGCATCGACCGTCCCCGGCGTATTGAGCACCGTGACGCCGTGCCGTGCCGCGAGCCCGGAGCGTGGGCGCACCTGGCCCTCGAATCCGTCGGGCAACGCCACCGCATAGCCGGTCGGGACCACCGCGCGGCCGCCCGGCGCGAGCGTCACCGGCCCTTCCGCCGGCACTGCGGCGGCGAGGTCGAGGCCGGCGGCCTGGGCGCTCTGGTAATCCGGCAGCGGCAATTCTGCGCCGTGCGGCAGGCGGCGAACGCGCAGGCGCGGCGCTGTCATGATGCGGCGAGCGCCTTGGCGATGCGGGCGACGAGTTGCGCGGCGACCGCGTCCTTTTCTGCGTCGGGCCATGACTCGACGCCTTCCGCGGTCACGAGGTGAACGGTGTTGCGGTCGCCGCCCATGATGCCGGTCGCCGGAGACACGTCGTTGGCGACGATCCAGTCGCAGCCCTTGCGCTCGCGCTTGGCGCGGGCGTTCTCGATGACATGCTCGGTCTCGGCGGCAAAGCCGACGACGAGCCGGGGCCGACCGGCCTCGCGCCGCGCAATGGTCGCGAGGATATCGGGGTTCTCCACGAGCGCCAGCTTCGGCACGCCGGCCGGGGTTTTCTTGAGCTTCTGCTCGCCGGCCTCGGCGATCCGCCAGTCGGCCACCGCGGCGGCGAACACCGCGGCATCGACCGGCAACAGCCGTTGCACCGCAGCCAGCATCTCGCGGGCGCTTTCGACACGCACCACCGCGACGCCGGGCGGGTCGGGCAGCACCACCGGTCCGGAAACGAGGGTCACGGCGGCGCCGGCTGCGGCCGCGGCGCGCGCGATCGCATAGCCCTGCTTTCCCGACGAGCGATTGGCGATGTAGCGCACCGGATCGATCGGCTCATGGGTCGGCCCCGCGGTCACCAGTAGGCTCCTGCCGGCGAGCGCGCCGGCATGGGGGGCAGGATCGGAGGCAGTATGGCGGCTGCCGAGCAGCGCCGCCACCGCGGCGACGATCTCCAGCGGTTCGGCCATCCGGCCGACGCCGGCCTCGCCCTGCTCGGCCATCTCGCCGCGGTTCGGCCCGACCGTGGCGATGCCGTCCGCCGCGAGTTGTGCGAGGTTGCGCCGGGTCGCCGGATTGATCCACATGCGCGGGTTCATCGCGGGCGCGATGAGCACGGGCTTGTCGGTGGCGAGCAGCACGGTGGTCGCGAGATCATCGGCATGGCCGCCCGCCATCCTGGCCATGAGATCGGCGGTCGCCGGGGCCACCACCACGACATCGGTGTCCCGCGCCAGCCTGATGTGGCCGATGTCGAATTCGGTCCGCGTATCGAACAGATCGAGATAGGCACGCTCGCCCGCGACGGCGCCCGCCGACAGCGGCGTAATGAACTCCTGGGCGGCCGGCGTCATCACCACGCGCACCACGGCGCCCCGCTCGCGCAGGCGCCGCACGAGGTCGAGGGACTTGTAGGCGGCGATGCCCCCTCCAATGACGAGGAGAACGCGCCGGCTGTGGATCGCAGTGGATTCGTGTGTGCTCATCGGGGCCGATGATGTGCCACAGGCACTTGGAAAACAGCTAACGCTATCAAATCTTGGCGCGAAGATAAAAGCACGCCTCACCGGCGCGGCGCGCAGCCGCTGCCCGGGGGGCGCCGGCCCCGTCACGCGGCGGCATGCTGCAGCCGCGCGTTTCGGAGTCCGGCGCGCGCCTAGAACGCGGCGGACCACCCCTGCGACACCGGCCCCCTGACCTTCAACAGGGTTTGCGACGGCAATTCGCCATAGGCCATGCGATAAGTGCCGGCAAAGTGGCCGGGATTGTCGAAACCGCAGGCAAACGCGACGGCCGTGACGGAGGTCCGTTCCCCCGATGAGGACAGCATTTGCCGCGCCTGGGCAAGCCGCACCTGCTTGAGATAGGCCATCGGCGAGTACCCCCGCGCCTGGCGAAACGTCTTGAACAGGCTGCGCGCATTCACGCCCGTCGCGGCCGAGATCTTTTGGATGCTGAGCGGCCGGTTCCAATTGGCTTCGATATACTCTTCGGCACGACGCACCTGCCACGGCGCTGCCCGCCTCAAGTCCCGTTCGAGCAAATGGCTGTAATTGTGGCGGTTGGCGTGGAGAAACGACGCCAGCACGGCATGCTCGAGCTCACGCTGAGCCGGGATGGAGAGGGGGGCGTCCTCGCGATCGAGCTCGGCCACCAGGAACCCGATCAGCCGCCGCAATCTCCGCAGCTCGGCGTTCTGCGGATCGTTCGCGGAGAACACGATGCCCTGGCCGAGTGGGAGGCCGATGATCTTGCTCAGCGCGCCCCGCAGGGCGGCCGCGTCGATATAGAGGACGATCTGCGAAAAGTTCCCATCGAAATCGTAGACCACCTCCTCATCGGGGGGGATGAGGCAGGGCAGCTCGGGATCGACGCGCTGACACTGCGAACCGAACGATGTCACGGCACTGCCCTGGAGGCAGAACTGCTGGCGCACCGCACTGATGCCGGCACAGTGAATGCGTGAAGGCGCGCCGTACGAAAGGTACGCCAGCGCTATCGTCTCGAGACGGACGAGATTTCCGGCCGCGGTAAATTCGCCCGGATAGCCCAGAAACTCGAAACTGCCGACGCAATGCCGGCCTCGCCGCTTCTGCCGCTCGTCACCTAGCTTTTTGGCGCCTTCGGGACTCAGCAAAGCGTACCTGTGTAGCGGCGTTCGCCGCGCACTCATGTTGCCTTTTTGCATCAGATCGATAGGGCCTGCTTTTTCGCGTCGGAACGAGGGGCGCAACTGTGATCACAGCTACAACGTCCTTGCGAGGGTCGCAACACGGAGGCTCGGCCAAAAGAGACATGATGACGCAGCATACTGTGACTAATCACACTGGCGCGCGCTTGAACGCGTAGGGCGCACTGAACACGAGGTTTGCTCTGCTCTCTGCAGCGACCACCGGGACGCTCATGCGGCCGACGCCGTCGACTTCGATGGTGACGATGTCGCCGTCGCGAATGGGACCGACGCCCGCCGGCGTGCCGGTGGCGATGATATCGCCGGGAAACAGCGTCGATACCGACGACGCGATCTCGATCATCTCCGCGATACCGACGACCAGATCCTTGGTGCTCGCTTCCTGGCGCTTCTCGCCGTTCACCCACAGGCGCATCTCGATGTTCGCAGGATCGGAAATCTCGTCGGCGGTGACGATCCACGGGCCGACCGGCGTGAAGGTGTCGAAGGATTTGCGCATGACGCGTTCCTCCTTGCCGCGGATGGTGATGTCGAGCAGGCAGGCGTAGCCGAACACGTGATCGAACGCCTGCGCAGCCGGGATTCGCCGGCCCTGCTTGCCGATCACCAGCGCGATCTCGCACTCGTGATGGACCTCGCGCCCGGGCACATTGGGCACCTCGATGGGATCGTTCGGCCCCGACAGGGACGAACTCGCCTTGAGGAAGAAGCCCTGCAGATCGGCATGGGTGGTCGAGCCCATCTCGGCCGCGTGGTCGCGATAATTGGTGGGGTAGGCGATCACTTTGTTCGGCCACGGCACCGGCGTTTCCAGGCGGACTTCGTCGAGCACGACGGGAGCCGCGGCGCGCGCCGCAGCTTCGAGCCGCTCGCGCAGCGCCGGAAAATTCGCGATCAGTCGCAGCGGCCCGACCGGCGGCCATTCGGCGGGATCGACGCCGGCGGCGGCGGTCACGTCCCGGATGGTGTCGTCGATAACGACGCCGATGCGCCCGCCGTTGAACCGCGCAATTTTCATGACGTGCCGTCCCCGTTCTCGTATCGTCCGAGGGCGCCCAGCCAGCGGCCTCGCATGCCTAAACGGACGGCAGCATCGCACCCGGACGCGGCATTTTCCAGCCATGCATGGCCATGCATCGGGAGTTGCGTCGGGAGCCTTGATCGGAACGGCGGCGGCGGCGAAACATGGTGGCGCGACGCGGGTCGCAGCGACGAGGAACCCTGATGAAAATTATCGACATGAGCCATGTGATGAACGTCCACACGCCCGGCTGGGTCGGCTATGCGGGCAACAAGATGTATTATGCGCAGAATCTGCAGACCCAGATGATCGTGGCGCAGCGGATCGACACCGCGTTGCATGTCGGCACCCACTTCGACGGCGCGATGCATGCGACCGACGATCGCAAGGGCGACATGGCCTCCCTGCCGCTCGACTACCTCGTCAACCGCGGCGTCGTGGTCGACATCTCGCCCATGGGTCGACGACTGGTCCGTGATCACGCCGGAGATCATCGAGCGCGCGGGCGCGGACATCCGCGACGGCGACATCCTCATCCTGCACACCGGCTGGCACCGCCATTACGAGGGCCAGAAGCAGCAGGACCTGGTGAAGTACTTCTGCTACCACCCCGGCCCCAATCTCGACACCCTGCAATGGATGCTCAAGAAGAAGATCAAATGGTGGGCGCATGGACACCGGCTCCTGTGATCACGCCATGAACACCTCGATCCGGATGATGCGGCCCGACCTCGCGGCGGCGTTCACCCGCCAGCACGGCAAGACGCCGGCCGAGTTCTTCGGCACGTTCGAGTACACCCACAAGAAATCCGGCCGCCGGGTGGTGTCGGACATCTTCCCGTTCCACAACTGGGCGTTTCAGGAAGGCCTGCTGCACGCCGAGAACCTCGGCGGCGACATCGAGCTGATGCTGAACAAGCGCGCACTGATCGGCGCGTTCCCGTGGCGCTACGAAGGCCTCGAGGGCTGCCCGTGCCGCATCGTCGCATTCCTGGATTGCGGAGAGAACGTCGAGGCCGTCGGCAATGCCGCCAAAGCCATCATGGGCCTGTGAGACGCGCGCGCCGCAAGCCACCGCGCGGCGGTTGCTTGCGGCGGAATCCATCGTGACATAGCGTGCCGCGGGTGGTGCTCAAGGGAACTGGACATGGACCTGAAACTTGCGAACAAGACCGCCCTCGTCACCGGCGGCAGCGAAGGCATCGGCAAGGGCATCGCGCTCCTGCTTGCGAAGGAAGGCGTCGATGTCGCGATCTGCTCGCGCCGTAAGGACGCTCTCGAAGCCACGGCAGCCGAAATCGCCAAGGCAACCGGCCGCAAGATCGTCGCCATCCCCGCCGACCTCACCAACGACGCCGAGGCGCGCAATTTCGTCGAGAAGGGCCATGCCGCGCTCGGCCGCATCGACATCCTCGTCAACAATGCCGGCTCGTCGCCGGGCGGCGTGATCGAGCACCTGACCGAGGACGACTGGGCGCAGTCGCTGCAGCTCAAGTTCATGGGTTATGTGCGTTGCCTGCGCTATGCGCTGCCGATCATGGTCAAGCAGGGCGGCGGCCGGGTGGTGAACCTGATCGGCAATGACGGCGTGAAGCCGTCCTACTGGGAGATCGCACCCGGCGCCGCCAACGCCGCCGGACAGAATCTCACCATGTCGCTCGCCGGCCAGTACGGCAAGCACGGCATCAGCTTCTGCGCGGTCAATCCCGGGCCGGTCCGCACCGAGCGCTGGGAAGGCCTCGTCAAGGCAATGTCGCGCGACATGAAGATCAGCTACGACGAGGCGAATACGCTCGCGCCCGTCGTCGATCCCGCTCGGCCGCATCGCCGAGGTCGAGGAGGTCGCCGACCTCGTCGTCATGCTGGCGTCGCCGCTGATGCAGATGGTCAACGGCACCCAGATCGAGATCGACGGCGGCCAGGAAAAATCGCTGATGGACCGCATCCGCGACCGCAAGTGACGCGTTCTCTCCGACCGATGGATCGGCACCCGCGAGCCGCACAGGACAAGAGTCGGCTCGCGGCGCGGAGATGGGCAACCGGCGAAGCGTTCCGCCGTCCACCTCGCTCGAGCCGCCGGGACGTCATCGGCTTGACAAGGGTGCGGCGCAAACAGACACTTTGTTCTCGGATTTCCGCCGCGCCTCTTCGCGGCCGCCGCGGCGGCGATCAATGTTGGAGCACCCTCATGACCTCCTGGCACAAGTTCGTCCCGCTCGCGTTCCTAGCCGGCGCGGCGCTGATCGGACCTGCGGCAGCGCAGACGATGAAGATCGGCGAGCTCAACAGCTACAAGGCGGCGCCGGCCTTTCTCGAGCCCTACAAGAAGGGCATGGAGCTCGCGGTCGAGGAGATCAACGCCAAGGGCGGCGTGCTCGGCAAGAAGCTCGAGGTGATCTCGCGCGACGACGGCGGCAATCCGGGCGATGCCGTGCGGGTCGCCGAAGAGCTGGTGACGCGCGAAGGGACGAACCTCATCGCCGGCACGTTCCTCTCCAATGTCGGCCTCGCGGTCACCGAGTTCGCCGGCAAGAAGCAGGTGTTCTTCCTCGCCGCGGAGCCGTTGACCGACAAGATCACCTGGCAGAACGGCAACAAGTACACCTACCGCCTGCGCGTCCTCGACCTACATGCAGGTCGCGATGCTGATGCCCGACATCGTCGCCGCCAAGAAGAAGCGGTGGGCGCTGGTCTATCCGAACTTCGAGTACGGCCAGTCGGCGGCGGAGCGCTTCAAGGAGTTGCTGAAGAAGGCGCAGCCCGACGCCGAAATCGTCACCGAACAGGCGCCGCCGCTCGGCAAGGTCGATGCCGGCGTCATCGTCCAGGCGATCGACGACGCCAAGCCGGACGCCATCTTCAACGTGCTGTTCGGAGCCGACCTCGCGAAGTTCGTGCGCGAAGGCAACACCCGCGGCGTGTTCAAGGACCGCTTCGTCGCCAGCCTGCTGTCGGGCGAGCCGGAATACATCGACCCGCTCAAGGACGAGGCGCCGGTCGGCTGGCTCGTCACCGGCTATCCCTGGTACGCCATCAAGCTGCCCGACCATCAGACCTTCCTCGACGCCTACCAGAAAGAAGTTCAACGACTATCCGCGCCTCGGCTCGGTGGTCGGCTACGTCACCGTCAAGTCGATGGCGGCGGGCATCGCCAAGGCGGGCTCGACCGACGCGGCGAAAGTCGCCGCTGCCTTCAACGGTCTCGAGGTGGACAGTCCGTTCGGTCCGTTCGTCTATCGCGGCAGCGACCACCAGGCGACCATGGGCGCCTATGTCGGCAAGCTCGCCCTCAAGGACGGCAAGCCGGTGATGGTCGACTTCAAGTATGTCGACGGCGCCTCGGTGCTGCCTCCGACGCCGACGTGAAGAAGCTGCGCCCGGCAGAATGAGCGGCATGCCGGCTTCTCCCGGCAGGAGAGGCCGGCCATGACCCTGCCGTCCGTCCTGTTCCAGGCGCTCAACGGGCTCGCCAGCGCGTCCGGGCTGTTCCTGGTCGCCGCCGGGCTGTCGCTGATCTTCGGCGTCACCCGGGTCATCAACATGGCCCACGGCTCGCTCTACATGGTGGGCATCTATCTCGCCTACACCATCGCGACCGCGGTCGGCGGCGGGACCGGCTACTGGGGCGGCATCGTGCTCGCCGCGCTCGGCGTCGCCGCCCTCGGCGCGGTGATCGAGATGACGCTGCTGCGGCGCATCTACCACGTCCCCGAGCTTTACCAGCTGCTGGCGACCTTCGCGCTGGTGCTCGTCATCAACGACGCGACGCTGTGGCTGTGGGGCCCGGAAGACCTTCTGGGCCCGCGCGCGCCCGGCCTGCGCGGCGCCGTCGACCTGCTGGGTCGCCGCTTCCCGAGCTACGACCTGATGCTGATCGCAATCGGGCCGGCCATTCTCGTCATCCTGCATGGCGTGCTGTCGCGCACGCGGTTTGGCCGGCTGGTGCGCGCCGCGACCCAGGATCGCGCCATGGTGGGCGCGCTCGGGGTCAACCAGGCGCTGCTGTTCACCGCCGTGTTCACCACCGGCTCGTTCCTCGCCGGGCTCGGCGGCGCGCTGCAGCTGGCGCGCGAGCCGGCCAACCTCGCGATGGACCTCACGGTGCTCGGCGATGCCTTCGTCATCGTCGTGGTGGGCGGCATGGGCTCGATCCCCGGCGCCTATCTCGCCGCCGTGCTGATCGCCGAGATCAAGGCGTTGTGCATCAGCCTCGGCACGCTTCACCTCGGCGGCTTCGACATCAACTTCACCAAGCTGACGCTGGTGGCCGAATTCGTCGTCATGGCGCTCGTGCTGATCGTGCGGCCCCATGGGCTGCTCGGCGGGATTCCGGTGGCGACACGCTCCGGCGGCGACGGCGATGCGCCGCTGCGGCCGGCGTCGCCGCTGGCGAAAGCCGGCGCCGCCGTCCTCCTCGTCGCGGTGGCGAGCGTCGCCCTGCTCGCCAAGGCTTCGCCCTATACGCTGGTGCTCGGGACCGACGTGCTCATCGCCGTCATCTTCGCCACCAGCCTGTATTTCATCATGGGTCCGGGCGGCATGCATTCGTTCGGCCATGCCGCCTATTTCGGGCTCGGCACCTATGGCGCCGCGCTGCTGGTGAAATTCCTGCAGGCGCCGATGCCGCTCGCGCTGTTGGCGGCGCCGGCCGCAGCGCTCGCCGGCGCCCTGCTGTTCGGCTGGTTCGCGGTGCGGCTGTCCGGCATCTATCTCGCGATGCTCACGCTCGCCTTCGCCCAGATCGTGTGGTCGGTGGTGTTCCAGTGGCAGGAGGTGACCGGCGGCTCCAACGGCGTGGTCGGCATCTGGCCGACCCCGCCGTTCGACGCGGCATGGGCGTATTACCTTCTGTGCGTCGCGCTCACGGCCCTTGTCGTCATGGCGCTGCGGACCGCGCTGTTCGCGCCGTTCGGCTATGCCATGCGCGCAGGACGCGACTCGCCGCTGCGCGCCGAGGCGGTCGGCATCGACGTCAAGCGGGTGCACTGGCTCGCCTTCGCGCTTGCGGGCGGCATGGCGGGGATCGCCGGCGGCCTGTTCGCGTTCGCCAAGGGGTCGATCTCGCCGGAGACCATCAATGTCGGGCGCTCCATCGACGCCATCGTGATGGTGCTGCTCGGCGGCATCGAGCAACTGGCGGGCCCGATCGTCGGCGCCGGCCTGTTCACCGTGCTGCAGGACACGGTGATGCGCCAGACCGACTATTGGCGCGCACTGCTCGGCATCATCATCCTGGTCATCGTCCTGGTATTTCCCGGCGGCATCCTCGGCGCCCTGTCGGCGCGCCTCGCGCACCGGCGGTCACCGTGACCGTGCTCTCGGTGCGCGGCATCGAGAAGTCGTTCGGCGGCGTCCGCGCCGTCGACGGCGTCAGCTTCGATATCGCGGCCGGCCAGTTCCTGGCACTGATCGGGCCCAACGGCGCCGGCAAGTCGACCTGCTTCAACATCATCAACGGCCAGCTCCGCCCCGACCGCGGCGACGTGCTGTTCGAAGGCGGAAGCATCGCGGGCAAGCCGCCCCGCGCCATCTGGCGGCTCGGCGTCGGCCGCACCTTCCAGGTGGCGGCGACGTTCGGCTCGATGACCGCGATCGAGAACGTGCAGCTCGCGCTCGCGAGCCATCACCGCGAGCTGTACCGCCTGTTCGGCCCGCTCGCCGCCCGCCACCGCGTGCGGGCCCGAGCGCTTCTCGCCGAGGTCGGCATGGCCGATGCAGCGGAGCGCGCCTGCCGCGAGCTCGCCTATGGCGACGTCAAACGCGTCGAGCTCGCGGTCGCGCTCGCCAACGACCCGCGGCTTCTGCTGATGGACGAGCCGACCGCCGGCATGGCGCCGCGCGAGCGCCTCGACATGATCGCGCTGGTCAAGCGGCTGGTCACCGAGCGCGGCATTTCCGTGCTGTTCACCGAGCATTCCATGGACGTGGTGTTCGCCTATGCGGACCGCATCATCGTGCTCGCCCGCGGCCGTCTGATCGCCGACGGCGCGGCAGCCGAGATCCGCGACAATGCCGAGGTGCGCGAGGTCTATCTCGGCACCGGCAAGACCTTCGCAAAGGCGAGGCCATGACACCCGACACGGCCGCCATCGGGACCCCGGGCGCGGGCGACCTCATGCTGGAGGTCGAAGGCCTCAATGCCTGGTACGGCGCCGCGCGCATCCTGTTCGATCTCTCGCTCCAGGTCGGCCGTGGCGAGGTGGTGGCGCTGATGGGGCGCAACGGCGCCGGCAAATCCACTACCATGAAAGCGCTGATGGCGCTGCTGCCGCGGCGCAGCGGCACGGTGCGGTTCTGCGGCGAAGACATCTCGCGGCTCCCCCCGTTCGAGATCGCCCGCCGCGGCGTCGGCTTCGTGCCGGAGGATCGCCGCATCTTCTCCGCCCTCACGGTGGCGGAGAACCTCGATGTCGGCCGCCAGCCGCCGCGGCAGTTCGCCGACGGCCGCCCGGCGCCGGTGTGGACCGAGGAACGGCTCTACGCCCTGTTTCCCAATCTCGGCACCATGGCGGGCCGCCGCGGATCGGAGATGAGCGGCGGCGAGCAGCAGATGCTCACCGTCGCGCGCACCCTGATGGGAAATCCGTTGCTGGTGCTGCTCGACGAACCCTCGGAGGGGGTCGCGCCCATCATCGTCGAGGAGATGGCCGACACCATCGTCGCGCTCAAGGCGCAGGGGCTGTCGGTGCTGCTTTCGGAGCAGAACATCCATTTTGCCGAGCTGGTCTCGGACCGGGTCTATGTGCTGGAAAAGGGCGAGGTGCGCTGGCACGGCCCGATGGCGGCGTTTGCGCAGGACACCGCCACCCAGCAGGCGCTGCTCGGGATGTGAGCCGCGGCGCATCCGCGTGGACAACGCGCACGGCGCCTTTGCCCGGCCTATTCCCGTGCCGGAACCCGGCAGCACGAACCCGCCACTCCAGCGTGGGGCGACGCGCATGGACCACCCGCGGGAGATCATGTTACTAACCCCGCCGGCCCCCGCCACGGACGCCGACAGTGTCAACGCCATCAGCGGATCGAACGTGATGAACAGCGCCAATCCCGCGGCATTGCGGCCGTGGTACGAGATCGTTCAGGCCACCCTCAAGCGCAACGACGTGAAGCTCGTCACCTACGTTCCCGACAAGGTGTTCACGCCGCTGATCAAGAGCCTCCATGCCGACGGCGACTTTCTGACCTTCGCCACGTCGCGCGAGGAAGAGGCGCTCGGCATTCTTTCCGGCGCTTGGATGGGCGGGCGCCGCGGCGCGGTGCTGATGCAGACCAGCGGCTTCGGCACCATCCCCAATGTGCTCGCCTCGCTCGTCGTGCCCTACCAGATCCCCGCCATCATGTTCGTCTCCGAGCGCGGCACGCTGGGCGAGTTCAATCTCGGCCAGGCGATGGTGTGCCGAACCATGCGGCCGGTGCTGGAATCGCTTGCGGTGGAGCACCACACCATCACCCGGCACGACGAGCTCGAATTCATCGTCGACCGTTCGGTCAAGCAATCCGTCGCGACCCAAGCCGCCGTCTGCTTCATCCTGTCGCCGCTGCTCACCGGCGGCAAAGTCTTCGAGAAGTGAGAATTCGAACATGTCGAACCCGAACGTCTCGAATCCGAACGCGACCAAGCCCCGCGCCGCCGCGAGCTACGACAACGCCAAGGTGGTCAACCGCTTCGAGCTGACCAAGCGCCTGGTCGCCAAGCTGAAGAAGGACGAAGCCGTGATCGGCGGCATCGGCAATACCAATTTCGACCTGTGGGCGGCGGGGCGCCGGCCGCAGAACTTCTACATGCTCGGCAGCATGGGGCTCTCGATTCCGATCGCGCTCGGGGTCGCCATCGCCCAGCCGCATCGCCACGTCATCGCGCTGGAAGGCGACGGTTCGCTGCTGATGCAACTGGGCTGCCTCGTCACCATCGCGGCGCTCAAGCCGGCAAACCTCACCATGGTGATCATGGACAACGGCCTCTACCAGATCACCGGCGGCCAGCCGACGCCGGCAGCAGGCACCGCCGATTACGTCGCGCTCGCCCGCGCCGCCGGTCTCGCCAAGAGCGCCTGGGCCGCCGACGAGCAAGATTTCGAGAGCCTGGTCGACGCCGCGCTCGCCGACGGCGGCCCGACCTTCATCGCCGCCCGCATCGACGACAAGCCCGGCGTCGGCACGACCGACCGCGACCCCGTGCAGATCCGCGAGCGCTTCATGCACGGGCTCGGCGTGCGCGCGGTGCCGTAAGAGCCGCAAAGTTGCTTTTCGCGCAGTCAGGAAGGTCTTATTATTCGGTTATGACGAAACGGCTGGAGCAAGCTTTCAAAGCTGCAGAGGGTCTCTTCCGCCCGAGATGCAGGACGACCTCGCCAGAATCATGCTTCAGTTCACCGGCGACGAGCAGCCGGTTGTTTGATTGACTCCCGAGGAGGACGCTGCGTTGGCCCGATCCGAAGCCGCCGCAGCACGGGGCGATTTCGCGACGGACGCAGAGATGCGGGCGGTCTGCTTCTGAGAAATCCTCAGCCGCAGCCTGGGTTGAGCCTCAGCGTAACCCGGGGGCAGCCTTGCCACTCCCGACGAGTCTGTCCCGGATTTCGCTGCCGCTCAATCCGGGCTACTCCGCCCGGTGTGCCGATAGTGGGCCGGAAAGCGACGTGAGCCGTAGCCCGGGTTGAGCGGCAGCGAAACCCGGGGGCAGCCTTGCCATTCCACGAAGGCCGTCCCGGATTTCGCTGGCGCTCAATCCGGGCTACTCCGCTCAATCCGGGCTGCCTGTGCCCGGCCGCGAACCTACGCCGCCACCATCACGTATTCGAATTCGCCCGGCTTGTTGTCGATGCCGACCTTGGGCGGCGCGATCCAGCCGGCGAAGTGGCCGGGCTCCTGCACCGGTTTCATCAGCCCGCTGATGAAGTCGCCGTCCTCGCGCGACGGCAGCCATGTGTCGCGGTGGCGGTCGAAGGTGGCGGCATCGATGATCTCGCCGCGCGGGGTCGTGTGCAGGTCGCGGAACGCGCCGATGGTGCGATGGAACGCGACGTGCGGCAGCTCGAGCGTGAAATCGAGACCGTTGCGCGCGATGATCTTGTTCCAGCGCTCGATGCCCTTGGCGCAGTCGGTGGAGTAATCGTCGCGCAGCCGCATGTTGAGCGCGGTCAGCGCCGGCTCCTCGATCCGCCGGATCTCGCCGTCGCGAAGCTCGAGGACCGGATAGGTTGCCGTTTCGAGCCGGTGATCGTCCTCGATCCTCGCCTCGCGGTGCCGTCCCTTGAGGCCCGCATTGAAGCAGTTCGCCGCATTGGTTGAAATCTCGGCGCCGAACAGGTCGAGCGAGAGCGTGTAGTGCAGGTTGAGCTTCTTCTGCAGCGTGGGCAGGTCGATGACGCCGAGCTTGCGCACCGCCCCGATGTCCGCGGCATCCTCGATGCCGGCGTCCCGCATCGCCTCGCAGGTGCGTTGGATGGTGCGGCCGACCCCGGTCTCGCCCACGAACATGTGGTGGGCCTCCTCGGTGAGCATGAACCGGCAGGTGCGCGAGAGCGGATCGAAGCCCGATTGCGCGAGGCTTTCGAGCTGCATCTTGCCGTCGCGGTCGGTGAAGAAGGTGAACATGAAGAACGACAGCCAGTCCGGCGTCTCTTCGTTGAACGCGCCCAGCATGCGCGGCGCATCGGCCGAGCCGGAGCGGCGGCGCAGCAGGTCGTCCGCCTCCTCGCGCCCGTCGCGGCCGAAATATTTGTGCAGCAGGTAGACCATCGCCCACAGATGGCGGCCTTCCTCGACATTGACCTGGAACAGGTTGCGCATGTCGTAGAGCGAGGGCGCGGTCTTGCCGAGATGGCGCTGCTGCTCCACCGAGGCGGGCTCGGTGTCGGCCTGGATCACGATGAGCCGGCGCAGCATGGCGCGGTATTCGCCCGGCACGTCCTGCCAGGCCGGTTCGCCGAGATGGCGGCCGAACGAAATCTTGCGATCCTCCTCCTGGGCGGCCAGCAGGATGCCCCAGCGGTATTCCGGCATCCGCACGTAGTCGAACTTCGCCCATCCCGTCGGGTCGACCGAGACCGCGGTGCGCAGATAGACCATCGCCTCCTGGAAGCCCTCGGGCCCCATGTTGCGCCACCAGTTGAGATAGCCGGGGTGCCAGCCCTCCAGCGCGCGCAGGATGCGCCGATCCTCGGTCAAGCCGACATTGTTCGGAATCTTGGTGGAGTAGTCGACCTCGACGAGGTTCATGCCGGTTTCCTCCAGGGCCCTTGAAGGGCTCAATTCGCAATTCTTATTTTCAAGTCTTCTGTTTTATATATGCGCTCTATCCTATTGCGCATCTACGGAACGGGCTACACCCGTCGCTTGTCGAATTCCGGCTTGCGGCCGGTGCCGTAGCGGCCGAGCGCTCCGGTCTCGCCCACCGCATTGGGGCGTTGGAAGATCCAGTTCTGCCACGCGGTGAGACGGCCGAAGATCTTGGTTTCCATGGTCTCCGGCCCGGCAAACCGGAGATTGGCTTCGAGCCCGGTGAGGCTGTCCGGCGAGAAGCTCGCGCGCTCCTCGAGGAAGACGCGGACCTCGTCGTCCCAGTCGAGGTCGTCGCGGGCGAAGGTGACGAGGCCGTGCGCCTGCGCCGGCTCCGCCTCGAGGGGCTCGCCGATGCGGCCGCGCGCGGCTTCGAGCGAAGCGGGCTCGCCGAGGAACCGCGTCGCGAGCCGCGACAGGCCGTTGCACATGGAAAGCGCACCGAAGTTGACGCTTGCAAGCGTCAGCGCCGCGGCGGCGCGGTCGTCGCCGTCGCGGGTGCCGATCAGCATGTAGGAGCGGTCGGCGGCGAACACGATCTCGGCGAGCGTTCCGGCGAAGCACGAGCCCGGCGCGACGAGGGCGACCAGCGAGCGCGAGGTGAGGTCGACGCGCTTGAGCACGCGCCGCCATTTCAGCCGGATTTCCCGCGCCAGCCAGTGGCTGCCATGGGTATGGAGAAAACCGTCATAGGCGAGCACCGCGGCCGGATCGCCGTCGGACCGAAACACGATCGCGGCGATGTCCGGCTCGTTCAACCGGATGTCGAGCACGGCATCGTCGAGCGCACGAGCGAGCGCGAGCGGCCAGAACGCCGCGCCCTGCGCCACCATTTCCCCGACCGAAGACGGCGGCGGCTCCGCCGGTCCCCGCAGCATGATGTCGGCGAGCCGCGCGCGCCGGTCGAACGCGACCGTCAGGCAGTCATAACTACGTTCGCTTTCTCCGACGTGCGGATCGAGCGGCGTGAGGACGATCCCGCGCCCTGCGCCGTCGGCGGCGTCGCCGCATGTCCCATCCGCGCCGCTCCACTCCCGCGTCTTCGCCGCGACGACGCTCTCGATCCGGCTCGGGGGCACGACGGCGTCGACCAGGCGCCACTCCGCTGCGCGCCTGCCCTTTACGCCCTCCTCGGTGGTGCAGAAGAAATCCGCATGGTCGCGCCGCACCTTGCGCTTGTCGGTGACGCGGGTCAGGCCACCGGTGCCCGGCAGCACGGCGAGCAGCGGCACCTCCGGCAGCGACACCGTCGACGCGCCGTCATCCACCAGCACGATGGCATCGGCGGCAAGCGCGAGTTCATAGCCGCCGCCCGCCGCGGTGCCGTTGATCACCGCGATCGAGCGGAGGTTAGACGCGGCGCTCGCATCCTCGATGGCGTTGCGGGTCTCGTTGGTGAACTTGCAGAAGTTCACCTTGTGGACATGGCTGGCGCCGGCCAGCATGCGGATGTTGGCGCCGGCGCAGAACACCCGCGGCTTGGCGGAGCGCAACTGCACCACCCGCACGCCGGGATGCTCGAAGCGGATGCGCTCGAACGCGTCGGCGAGCTCGATGTCGACGCCGAGGTCATAGGAATTGAGCTTGAGCTCGTAGCCCTCGAACAACCCGCCCTTTTCGTCGACGTCCATGGTCAGCGTCGCGACGGCGCCTTCCACAGCGAGCTTCCAATGGCGATAGCGTGCGGGCGCGGTTGCGAAATCGATCCGCGTCTTGCCGTTTGCGAGCCTGGGCGCGGCGTCCGCCATGCGGGTGTCCCGTACGATGATGGTCGTGGCCGGGCTTGTCCCGCCAGACTGACCCGTGACTTCTTTAAAAAGTTACGCCGGAAGTATGGAGGCCCTTGGCCGCGCACTGGGCGCCGCCCGAAGGCTTTACGTGGCGGTCCGACGCTTTTGAGGTATGAAGTCGCATAAATCGTGTTCTCAAAAGCATTTGTCAGGGAGCGAAAAATGAAACCGGCATGGTTGCTCGTAAGCTTTTGTTGCTTGGTGTTCGTTGCGACAGTGTCGGCAGAGAGCAAAGCCGAGAGTGATTTCAAAGTGACGCTCCTTGGCACCGCCTCTCCCCAAGCACGCACCGACCGGTTTGGACCCAGCACCTTGGTCGAGGTCGGCGGACAGGTCTTGTTGTTCGATGCCGGCCGCGGCGTTCCTATTCGCTTGGGCCAAATCAAAATGCCGATCGGCAAAATCGACGTGCTGTTCCTGACGCATTTCCACTCCGATCACGTCTCCGGCATCCCGGATATCTGGCTGAGCGGCTGGCTCGGCTCGCCTATGGGGCGGCGAAAGACTCCTTTCCACGTCGTCGGCCCCAACGGCGCCAAAAATTTGATGACCAATCTGGAAAAGGCCTATGCGCTCGATATCAGCATTCGCGAGGCGGATGAAAAACTCCCGCCGCAGGGTGTCGCGATCAACGTCGAAGAATTTGCCAAGGACGGCGTGGTTTTCGAAAAGGACGGTGTGAAGGTAATCGCGTTCGAAGTCGATCATGGCGACGTCATCAAGCCGGCCTACGGCTACCGCATTGACTACAAGGGCCGCTCGGCCGTGATATCCGGCGACACGCGCTACAACGCGAATGTAATCAAATATGGGACCGGCGTCGATCTCTTGATCCATGAAGTCGCCATCGCGCGGCCGGAACTGATGAGCAATTTTTTCGCGCAGGCGACCATTGCGCATCACACCAGTCCGCACGATTGCGGACGCTTATTCTCGCAAGCGAAGCCGAAGCTCGCCGCCTATACGCATCTGGTTTTTCTGAGCAACGAAGCAGTGCCGGAAGCGACGCTCGACGATCTCGTTAAACAAACGCGCGAGACTTATGACGGGCCGCTCGAAGTCGGCGAAGACCTGACCTCGTTTGAGATCGGCGACACCGTTACGGTCAGCCGCCGGAAGCAGTAGGGCAGCGAGTCCTGCGTGGTGTACCAACTGTCAGATGTCGTTCACCCGCTCCCGCCTTGGCGCCGAATGGACTAATCATTCCGATGCAATCGCTGGGCGTGTCCCCCGCCACCTCGATCCGGGGCACGTCTGTGCCTTCCTAAGCGGGGTCGCAGGTCGATACAACGAGCCCGGCGATGACACCTGTGAGTGCGTCACCGGCTGATAATGCCCGAGCCGGCAGCCGTCATCATAGACCCAACCTGCCGGTAAAATCGACGATCACGGCCAACGTTTCCGCGGCGGCCTCGCGATGGGGAATGTGGCGGATGCCCGGGAGGATCACTGCCTCGACCGGGCCGCGGCAACGCTCCTTCGCGATCTCGATCTGGCGCAGGGTGCCGTATTGATCGTCCTCGCCCTGGATGATGAGCGTGGGGACGGTAATCGCCGCGAGTTCCGCCGTGATATCCCACGTCGCGAATTCGGGATCGAGCCAGGGGCCGCTCCAGCTGTAGAACGCGTTGTCGGGATCGGTGTGCCAGCGCGCGAGCCGGGCGCGGAAGTCGCCGGTTTCGTAGAGGTCCTTTGCCCGCGCGATCTCGGCGATGCCGAACGCCTCGGCGAAGAAATGCGGCGCCAACAGCACGATGCCGCGGACGCGCTCGTCGGCGACGCTGCCGGCATAGATCGCCGCGATCGAGGCGCCGTCGCTGTGCCCAAGCAGGATGCCACGGCGAAAGCCGATGGCGTCGAGCACCAGTGGTAGCACGTTGCGCGCCTCTTCGTGCATGAACGTCGTGCGTCGCGGCATCGCCGATGGACTGGAGCGCCCGTAGCCCGCGCGCGAATAGGCGAAGACGCCGAGCCCAGTCGCGGCAGCGAGTTGGTCCGGGAAATCGTTCCACAGCCCCACCGAGCCGAGCCCTTCGTGGACGAGAACGATGGTCGGCGCTGCGTCGGGCGGCGGTCCCAGCATCCGGTATTCCAGCCGGGCCTCGCCGATCTCGACGAAACCTTCCACCGCGAGCTCCATCATCGCCTGAGCCTCATGGCTCCGATCCCAGCTGATGCGATAATCTACGACCGCGCTGCACGGGCGCTGTCGGGAGCGGGCGCCTCAGCGCAGCAGCCAGACACGGGGCCGGAGGAAGTGGTGCCGCGCGCCGTCACCCCGCGAGCGCCGCGGCGAACCGCAGCTTGATGGCGTGGCCGTCGCGGGACGGCAGCACCCGCGGCGTGTCGCCGCTCGCGATCCGCGCCTGGACCAGGACCGGGCCGCGGCCCTTATGCAGGAGGTCGCGCACCGCGCCGGCGTCGGCGATGTCGGAGATCGCCCGCGCCTCCGGAAACTTGCAGGCGCGGGCGACGGCGACGAGGTCGATGCCGGCCATGGTGTGGCTCGGCTGCATTCCGGTCTCGCCGTAATGCTGGTTGTCGAGGACGACGATCGCGAGATTGGCCGGCTGCTTGACGCCGATGGTGGCGAGGCTGCCGAGCCCCATCAGCGCCTCGCCGTCGCCGGTGAGCACCGCGACTCGGCGATCTGGCCTTGCGAGCGCGAGGCCGAGGCCGATCATGGCGGCGCCGCCCATGGCGCCCCACAGATAGAAGTTGAGCGGATGGTCGCCCGCGGCGGCGACGTCGTAGGTTGGCGAGCCGAGCCCGCACACCACGGCGAGGTCGCCGCGGTCGGCCAGGAGCCGTTTCACGAGGGCGCGCCGTTCCATCATTTGCTCCAGTCCTTGCGGCCGATCAGCCGCTGCGACAGCAGGATCGCGACCGACAGGTCGCCGGAAAACGCCATGTCGGCGCCGGCGCCGACGATGTCGTCGACATCCTCCGGATGGTCCACGCGGTAGGTGAGGAAGCCGGCGAGCTTCAGGCTGTCCTCGGTGATCGATCCCATCGGCACCTGCCACGGATTGAACTCGCCGAACTCGCCGCGCATGGTGATGAGGATGAGGCAGGGGAAGCCGCAGTTCTTCAACAGCGAGAACATGTTGATGCAGTTGCCGACGCCGCTGCTCTGCATCAGCAGCGCGGCGCGCTGGCCGCCCAGCGTCGCCCCGGCGGTGAGCGCGACGCCCTCCTCCTCGGTGGTGAGCACGACGTCATGGATGTCGGGGTCCTTGACGCACAATTCGATCAGCCGGCTGTGTCCGGCATCGGGCACGTAGCCGACCTGGCGGATGCCGACACGGCGGAACTGCGCATAGATCGCGTCCGGCCAGCTCAGGGTGAGTCCGATCGTCCACGTCGCTCTCCGGTCAGTTGCGGGTCGCTTCGGAAGAAGCGGCGGCGATCCGCGCCGGCTCGAGCGGCACGTCGCCGCGGATAAAGTCGGCGGCCTTTTCGGCGATCATGATGATCGGCGCGTTGATGTTGGCGCCGACCAGGTCCGGCATCACCGAGCCGTCGACGACGCGCAGGCCTTCCATGCCATGGACGCGCAATTCGCCGTCCACCACCGCCGTCCGGTCGGACACCGGGCCCATCTTGCAGGTGCCGAGCGGGTGATGGACGGTGATGCCGCTGGCGCGGATATGGGCGTCGAAATCGGCGTCATCGACGGCGTTCGGGCCGGGCCCGATCTCGCGGTCCATGAACGGTGCCATCACCGGCTGCCGGCACACGTCGCGCGCGATCCGCAGCCCGGCGCGCAAAGTCTTCCAATCGGCGTCGGTGGCGAGGAAGTTCTGCCGGATGCGCGGCGCCGCCAGCGGGTCGGCGGACGCCAGCGTAATCTCGCCGCGGCTCTGCGGCCGCAGCACGGCGGCGCGGCAGGCATAGCCGTCCTCGTAGGACCGCTTGAACGGGAACAGATAGGGCCCCGCCGTCATCGGCGCGGCGTTGAAGAGCAGCTGGATGTCGGGCAGCGGCACGTCCGATTGCGTCTTCAGGAACGCCATCATTCCCGCCGGAAGCCCGGTGGCGATGCCGGTGCCGCGGAAATGCGCGGCGGCAAGCGTCGGAACGATACGGTCGAGCCGCATTGCCCGGTGCAGCGGGCCGCGGTCCTTGCGCTTGTAGGCGACGCTCGCCGAGATGTGGTCCTGCAGATTCCTGCCGACCCCGCGCAGCGCCGCCTTGACCTCGATGCCGAGCGCCCGCAACGCGTCGGGATCGCCGATGCCGGAGAGCATCAGGAGCTGAGGCGAGTTCACGACGCCGCCGCACAGCACCACCTCGCGGCTGGCGCGCGCCGAGACGACGCGGCCGCCGCGCAGATATTCGACGCCGACCGCGCGATTGCCTTCGATGACGATCCGGGTGGTGTGGGCGTGAATCTCGACGCGCAGATTGCGCCGCGGCAGCGCCGGCCGCAGATAGGCGTCCGCGGCGCTGCACCGGCGGCCGTCGCGGATCGTCATCTGCCACGCGCCGAAGCCTTCCTGGCGCGCGCCGTTGTAGTCGGGCGTCGCCGGATGGCCGGCGTCGCGGCCGGCCGCGGCGAAGGCATCCACCAGCGGGTCGGCGTAGTGCGCCATAGCACGTCGTCAGCGGCCCATCGCCGCCGCGGTAATAGCTCGGGCCGCCCTGCCAGGATTCCTGGCGGCGGAAATACGGGAGCACGTGGGCGTAGGACCAGCCGGGCAACCCGGATGCCGCCCAGCGGTCATAGTCGCCGCGATTCCCGCGCACATAGGCCATGGCGTTGATCGAGGACGAGCCGCCGATCACCTTGCCGCGGGCGCATTCGAGGCCGCGGCCGTCCATGGTCGCTTCCGGCTCGGCGAAATACCCCCAGTCGTGCATCCGCTTGAGCAGCAGACGCGGCCAGCCCAGAGGGATGTGGATCCAGGGGTCGCGATCCCAGCCGCCGGCCTCGAGCAGAAGGACCCGCGTGTCCTTGTTCTCGGTCAGCCGGTTCGCCAGCGTACACCCGGCCGAGCCGGCGCCGACGATGATGTAGTCGTAGTTTGCTCTCGGCATGGCGGAACAATCTCAGGTCTGGGGGGCACCATCAAGCAGCCATCCGAAGCGTTCGCGCGCCTTGCGCGCCACCTCTGCGCTCGGTGCATTGCTGGGCGGAAATTTATGGCGCCAGTGGTAGGGCTTGCAGGCGTTGATGATGGCGACGGAATGGGTCATGTCGCCGACCGCGCGACGCTCCGGCGGCAGGCTCGGATCGGCCGGGGAATCCCACGACCCCTCGATGAACTGGATCGACGCCTTGGGGTCGGTGCGGGTGAGCATCGCCCACAGGAGATGCTCGAGGTTGGTCACGTCGACGTCCTCGTCGACCACGATGATGTATTTCGAGGCGTAGGCGGCGGCGCCGCATTGGGCGGCGATGTGGCCGGCCTGCACGGCATGCCCGGGGTATTTCTGCTTGATCGACACGCCATGCAGCATGCGCGAGCCGCCGACCTCGTGGCACCAAACCTGTTGGACCTCGGGAACGCCGGCGCCGCTCATGTTCTGCTTGACCATGGCCGAGCGCATCACGGCGCGGTAGCGCGCCATCTCGTCCGGCCCGGCGCCCATGGGGGGCACGCCGAGCAGGATCGGATCGTTGCGGTGGTAGATCGCCTTGATGTCGAGCACAGGGTGCGGTGCCGCGCCGCCGGCATAGTGGCCGGTCCATTCCCCGAACGGTCCCTCGGTCTCGCGCCGCTCCGGCGTGACATAGCCTTCGAGCACGACCTCAGCATTGGCGGGAAACGGCAGCCCGGTGACCTTGCCCCGGACCATCGGCACCGGCCGGCCGCGCAACCCGCCGATGATGTCGATCTCGAACACGCCGTAAGGCGCCTCGGTGCCGCCGTAGAAGAACGCCAGCGGGTCGCCGCCGAGCACCATCACCAGCGGCAGCGCCTCGCCCTTCTTCCAGTATTTGTCGCGATGCTGGGCGCCGTGATGCCCGGTCGCCATCAGCACCCCGACGGAGGTCTTGTCGTGCACCTGGGCGCGATAGGCGCCGGCATTGAGCCAGCCCTCGTCGGGGTCGCGGGTGATGCTGTAGGTGCCGGTGCCGATGTAGCGGCCGCCGTCGAGCTGGTGCCACACCGGTGCCGGAAATTTGAGCACGTCCACGGCGTCGCCCATCAGGACGTTCTCGAACACCGGCCCGGTCTCGACGATCTCGTGGGGGACGATGCGCATCTCCTTGAGATAGGCGTCGCGATAGGCCTCGCTGAGCTCCCACTTGGTGAGGTCGTCGGGGAACCCGAACGTCATGTTGCGGCGCGTTCCCGCAAACATGTTCAGGAGCAGGCGGAAGCCCTTGGGACAACCCGGGATGTCGTCGAACACCACGCAGGGGCCGTTCTCGGCGCGCAGGATCGCTTCGGCGGCAAGGCCGATGTCCTCCTGCCAGCTCGCGCCGTGCACCGTGCGGACCTCGCCGAGCCGCTCGGCCAGCGCGAGCCATTCGCGCAGGTCGTCATAGGCGATGCCGGTCTTGAAATTGCTGCGCGCGTCCATCCCTGAGGGCCATTCTTCTTGTTGCCGTGCTCTCAACCGCCGGCACTGCTTCCGTGGTGTTGTGTCGAGGCGCGCATCATATCCGCCTCCCGTCCGGTCTCCAACGCAAGAATCCTCGAGGACATCTTGGATCGAGCGCATCTCGGCATCGGACCGAGTCTCCATCGTGGCGGCGCCAGCCATGACGATCAACGCGCCTGTGACCGATTTTTTCCGATTGCCAATTCGTTGTTCGCCAGCCAGGCGATGGCGCCCTCGGCGGCGGCGAACCCGGTGGCGAACGACGCCTGGAGGAGGTAGCCGCCGGTCGGCGCCTCCCAGTCCAGCATCTCGCCCGCCACGAAGACGCCGGGGCGCGTTCGCAACATGAAGTTGCACTCGATGCCGTCGAGCGATACGCCGCCGGCCGTCGAGATTGCCCGTTCGAGGCCGGCGATGCCGACGATCTCGACCGGAACAGCCTTGATGAAAGCGGCGAGATCCGCGGGCGGCAGCTCGCCGGGACGCAAGGTCTCGGGTACGGCTGCCGCGTTCACGCCAGCCTCCTGCATGAGATCGATCGCTGCGGCGGACAGCTTGGCGTTCTTGCGCAGCGCGGTCGACAGCGATTCTTTCGGCCGCCGGCGGGCAATGTGGGCGGCAAGGTCCGGCTGTGCCATATCGGGACGCAGGTCGATGGTGAGCATGGCGTGGCCGTCGCGGGTGATCGCCTCGCGCAGGTCTGCGGAGAGCGCATAGATCGCGCCACCCTCCAGTCCCTCCGAGGTGATGACGATTTCGCCGCGGACCGTGCGTCCGGCAAACGTCACCGCGATCCGCTTGAGCGGGGCGCCGGCGCGGCGGGTGCGGAACGGGGCTGACCACGCGACGCGCATGGCGCAATTGGCGGGCCGCAGCGCGCGGATCGCCACGCCTGCCGTCGCCAGCGCCGCAGTCCAGGTGCCGTCGGAACCGAGCCGCGGCCAGCTGGCGCCGCCGAGCGCCAGCACGGTGACATCCGGCGTGGCGGCGATGGTGCCGGCGTCCGGGCGTTCGATCATCAGAGCGCCGTCCCGCCAGCCGAGGAAGCGGTGGCGCGGCATGAAGGTGACGCCGGCATCGCGCAGCCGGCGCAGCCAGGCGCGCAACAGCGGCGACGCCTTCATGGCGACTGGAAACACGCGGCCGCTTGTGCCGACGAAGGTCGGCTGGCCCAACCCCTCGCACCAGGCCCGCACCTGCTGCGGCGGGAACGCTTCGATTGCCGCGCGCACCGGTCCGTCCGCCGGCCGGTAGCGCGCGAGGACATCGCCGAGCGGTTCGCTGTGGGTGAGGTTGAGCCCGCCCCGCCCGGCCAGCAGGAACTTGCGCGCCGGCGACGCCATTTGGTCGTAGACGGTGACGGCAAGGCCCCCCTCGGCAAGCCGCTCCGCCGCCATCAGGCCCGCCGGCCCGGCGCCGACCACCGCGGCCCTCGCTCCCCGGGTCATGGGCGCTGCGCCGCCGCCTCGATGAGGGCGCGCAGCCGTGCCGGCGTCACCGGCAGATCGCGGATCACGACACCGAACGGCGCCAGCGCATCCTCGATCGCCGCCACGATGGCGGCCGGGGCGCCGATGGTGCCGCTCTCGGCGGCGCCCTTGACGCCCAGCGGGTTGAGCGGCGTCGGCGTCTCCATGTGATAAATTTCGATCGGCGGCACGGTATCGACGGTCGGCAGCAGGTAGTCGGCGTAGTTGACGGTCAGCGGCTGGCCGTCCTCGGCGTAGCGCATCCACTCGTAGAGCGTCGCGCCGATGCCGTTGACGACGCCGCCCAGCACCTGGCCGTCGAGCATCATCGGATTGATGACGCGGCCGCAATCATGCACCACGACATAGCGGACGAGCCGCACCAGGCCGGTCTCGGCATCGACCTCGGCCTCGGCGACGTGGGTGCCGCTGGTGTAGGTCAGCGACGGCGGCTCGAAATCGACGTGTGCCGCGAGGCCCGGCGTCAGCCCGCCGGGCAGGGCGAAGCCGGGCACGCCGGCCAGCGCATGAGCGATCTCGGCGATGCTGCGCTTCATGCCGGGAACGCCCTTCACCCGCACCGCGCCGTCGGCGAGCTCCAGGTCCTCGGGCGCGACCTCCATGAGCGCGGCGCCGGTCTGGCGGATTTTTTCCGCCACCATTTCCGCGGCGCGGTGGACGGCGTTGCCCGCCGTCACCGCCTGGCGGCTCGCATAGGCGCCGAGCCCCAGCGGGCTCGCCTGGGTGTCGCCGTCGACGACGTGGATGGCGGCGGGATCGACCTTGAGGACGTCGGCGGCGAGCTGCGCCAGCATGGTCTTCACGCCCTGGCCCTGGGCGGTCGCGCCGGTGGTGACGACGATGCGGCCGGACGGGCCGATGCGGACGGCGGAGGATTCGAACGGACCGCGCCCGGTCGCCTCCACATAGTTGCACAGCCCGATGCCGAGCCGTCGGCCTTCCTGCCGGGCCGCGGCGCGGCGGGCCGGAAACTCCGCCCAGCCAGCGGCGGCGAGCGCGCGGCGCTGGCATTCCGGGTAGTCGCCGCTGTCATAGACCATCGCGCCGCCGTCGCGCTGCGGCACCGGGGTCGGGTACGGCATCTTTTCCGGCGGGATCAGGTTGCGGCGGCGGATCTCGTCGCGCGCGATGCCGCAGGCCGCGGCGGCGCGGTCGAGCAGCCGCTCCATCACGTAGGTGCCCTGCGGGCGGCCGGCGCCGCGGGTCGGCGTGCCCGGCGGCATGTTGGTCATGCAGGACAGAATGTCGATGTGATAGGCGGGCAGCACATAGGGCCCGATCAGGTTGGTGCAGGCATTGTAAGGCAGGGCGACGCCATAGGGCGTGGTGGCGCCGTGGTCATGCCACAGCCGCCCGCGAATGCCGAGCAGCCGTCCATCCGCCGTGAACGCGGCTTCCGCCTCCCACACCTGGTTGCGCTCGGCCGCCGTGGCGATGAAGTTCTCGGCGCGGTCCTCGATCCATTTCACCGGCTGCCGCAGCCGCATCGCCGCGGCCGGGACCGCAAGCTCCTCGGGATGGAACACCGCCTTGGGGCCGAACCCGCCGCCGACATCGGGCGCAATCACCCGCACCTGATGCTCGGCCAGTCCGAGCGCCGCGACGAGCACGGCCTTGGCCCGGTGGGGCATCTGGGTCCCGTCCCAGACCGTCAGCGTTTCCTCGGCGGAATCGTATCGCGCCGCGACCGCCCGCGGCTCGATCGAATGGCCGCCGCCCTTGTGGAGGTGGAACCGCTCGACGATGCGATGGGCAGCGGCCGCGAAGGCGTGATCGATGTCGCCGTAGGCGATGGCGGTCCGGGCGACGAGATTGTCCGGGCAGTCGCGCCGTGCCCGCGGCGCGCCGGGCGCCAGCGCGGCGAACGGGTCGACCACCGCCGGAAGGGACTCGATGTCGAGCTCGACGAGGCGTGCGGCATCCTCGGCGACGCGCCGGCTCGCCGCCACGATCATCGCGACCGGTTCGCCGACATGGCACACCTCGCCGTCGGCGAGCCAAGCGGGCTCGACGTTGAACCGGATTGCGGCCGACGGCAGCGCCAGCGGAATGCGATCGCACGTCATCAGCGGCCGCAGGTCCCGATAGGCGAGCACCGCGTGCACCCCCGCGAGCGCGCGCGCCGCGGCAGCGTCGATGCGCCGCACCACGCCGTGGGCCACCGGGCTGCGCGCGAAGGCGGCGTGCAGCACCCCGGGGATGGCGATGTCGTCGACGAATCGCCCGGCCCCGCGCAGCAGCTTGTGGTCCTCGACACGCAGGACGCTGCGGCCGAAAAATCCTTCCGATGAGTGAATCGCCGCCATGGGCATCCTCGCCTGACGCCGCCTGTTATCACACCGCGGCCGCGTTGCGCGACGAATCGCCGTTGTATTTGCCGGCCGGATTTGGGACAGAAGCACAAACGATGCGGCAAGCAATGTGAGAGGAAAACCGATGGCGGATCCGCGGATCAAGCATGCGGCGAACTGGCTCGCGCGCCTCACCGTCAACGGCGTCCCGCCCAGCGATTTTCACGACGTGCTGGCCTCCCTCGAGCGGTGGGAGGACTGGTGCCGGGCGTGGTCGGCCCGCGCCAAGGTCCACGAGGACCTCGGCCTCGAGGCGCTGGACCAGAAGCATTTCGTCAGCGCCGGCGAGCACCTGAGCCGCGCCGCCGCGACCTATCATTTCGCCAAGTTTCTGTTCGTCGACGACATGACGCAGATGCGCGCGGCGCACCGCCGGGCGGTGGCTTGCCTCAACCTCGCGCTGCCGCATCTCGACCCGCCGGGCGAGCGCGTCGTGATCCCCTATGGGGGCAAGCACCTCGCCGGCACGCTGCGGCGGCCGCAAGGCATCGCCAGGCCGCCGCTGGTCCTGATGACCATGGGGCTCGATTCCACCAAGGAGGAGCTCATCACCTTCGAGGACAACTTCCTGCGGCGCGGCATGGCGATCCTCGCCTTCGACGGACCGGGGCAGGGCGAAGCCGAGTACGACTTTCCGATCCGCGCCGACTACGAGGCGGTGACCTCCACCGTGATCGACTGGGTCGAGCGCGAGCACAAGGACATCGACGCCGGCCGCATCGGCATCTGGGGCATCAGCCTCGGCGGCTATTACGCGCCGCGCAGCGCCGCCTTCGAGAAACGGCTCAAGGCCTGCATCGCCAATTGCGGCCCGTGGGATTTCGGCGCGCTGTGGGACAGCCTGCCGGACCTGACGCGCCTCGCCTTCATCGCCCGCAGCCACAGCACGAGCGATGCGCAGGGGCGCGAGCGGGCCCACGCGCTGTCGCTCGCCGGCGTCGCCGACAAGATCGAATGTCCGCTGTTCGTCATCGCCGGCGGCCTCGACCGCCTGTGCCCGCCGGAGGATGCGCGCAAGCTCGCCGAGGGCGCGCGCGGGCCGGTCGAGCTCCTGGTCATCGAGGACGGCAACCACGTCGCCCATAATCGCTTCTACAAGTACCGCGCGAAGTCCGCCGACTGGATGGCAAAGCAGCTCGGAGCTTCGGCGAATTGAGGTCGGCGAAGATGCGACGACGCGAACTCGTCACGGGCGCGGCCGCCGCGGCGTTGATGCCGCTCGCAGCGCCGTCCGCGCTCGCGCAGGAGCGCTATCCCTCGCGTCCGATCCGCCTGCTCGTGCCGTCGGTGCCGGGCGGCGTACATGACGTGATCGGCCGGCTGTGGGCGGAGCGGATCAAGCAGCCGCTCGGCACGGTGGTGATCGACAATCGGGGCGGCGCCGGCGGCGCGATCGCGTCGGCCGACGAGGCCGCCGCTGCACCCGACGGCTACACCGTTCTGCTCGGCAGCACGACGACCCATGTGCTGGTGCCGGCGACCATGGCGCGCCCGCCCTACGACCCGGTGAAGGACTTCGCGACGGCCGTGATCTTCGCCAACAGCTCCACCTCGGTCGTGATCAATCCCGGGCTGCCGGTGGCGACGCTCCAGGCGCTGATCGCCTACGCCAAGGCAAATCCCGGCAAGCTGTCCTACGGCTCGGCCGGCAACGGCTCCGTCACCAACCTTGCCGGCGAGATGTTCAAGCAACGTGCCGGCGGGCTCGACATCATTCACGTGCCCTACAAGGGCATCGGCCCCATCATCACCGACGTTCTCGGCGGGCAGTTGCCGATGCTGATTGCAAACGCCACCGCCCAGGTGCTCGATCTTCACCGCGCCGGCAGGCTCAAAGTCCTCTGCGTGAATGCGCCGGCGCGCCTCGCCTCCGCTCCCGACATTCCGACGGCGGCGGAGGCGGGACTGCCGGACATGGTGGCGCAGACGTTTTTCGGCATCTTCGCCCCGACGGGGACGCCGAAGCCGATCCTTTCGAAGCTCGACGACGACACTCAGAAGATCCTCGCCGACAAGGACTTTCAGAAACAGCTCACGAGCCTTGGTTTCGAGGCGATGCCGGGCATCGGCACCGACGCCGCCGACCGCTTCCTCCGCGACGAGATCGCGCGCTGGCTCCCGATCATCCGCGCCGCAGCCAAGCCGCCGTGATGCCGCTGATACCGCGCACCTTCGGCTGTCAATCTCGACAAAAGCTGATCTAATATCGCCCCCATCGTCAGGCTGTCACACGGAGTACAGGAATGCCCGAAGCGTCCCAGGATGTCGTCAAGGTCGAGAAATACAACGGCGTCACCACGGTGGTGATGAACCGGCCGCAGAAGCGCAACGCGATGAATCCTGCGCTTCACGAGGCGATGGACCGCATTCTCGCCGAGCTCGAGACCGACCCCGACACGAAAGTCGTCGTCATCCGCGGCGCCGGCGGCAATTTCTCCGCCGGCCAGGACCTCAAGGAGTTCTTCCGCGAGAACGAGGACGATGCGGCCGCGTTCAAGCGCACCGTCGAGCACGCCAACCGCTGGCGCTGGGAGCGGCTCTATAATTACGACAAGCCGACCGTCGCCATGATCGAAGGCTACTGCGTCGGCGGCGCCTTCATGCAGCTGCTCGCCACCGACTTCGCCGTCTGCGCCGACAACGCGACTTTTTCGCTCTCCGAAGTGAATTGGGGCATCCTGCCGGGCGCGCTGGTGAGCAAGGTGATGGTCGATTCGGTGCTGTATCGCCACGCGCTCTACTACGCCTGTCTCGGCGACCCGTTCGACGGCAAGGAAGCCGTGCGCATCGGCGTCTGCAACATCTCGGTGCCCCACGACAAGCTGGAGGCCGAAGTGCAGAAGCTGTGCGACAAGCTGATGGCGAAGAGCCCGGCGGTGCTGCGCGCCACCAAGCAGGCGATCCGCCACGTGCGGACCATGGATTTCGGGCAGGCCTACGACTACCTCAAGGAGAAGGGCCTCGCCATCAAGGCGGCCGATCCCGAGCAGTCCTACAAGACCGGGCTGTCCCAGTTCGTCGATCAGAAGAGCTACAAGCCGGTGTACGAGCCGTTCAAGCTCGGCACCATGCTGACCGACCAGCGTAAATGACTTCGCCGCAAGTGATGTCGCCGCAAGTGATGTCGCCGCTTTCGGGCATCAAGGTCGTCGAGCTGACGACCATGATCACCGGGCCGTTGGCCGGCATGATGCTGGCCGACCTCGGGGCCGAGGTCGTGAAGATCGAGAACCCGGAGGGCGGCGACACCTTCCGCAGCTTCCGCGGCGGCCTCTACAGCCCGCACTTTTGCGCCTACAACCGCAACAAGCGCAGCCTCGCGGTCGACCTGCGTTCCGACCTCGGCCGCCGTGCGTTCGAGGCTCTCCTCGCGCGCAGCGACGTGCTGCTGTGCAACTTCCGTCCCGGCGTGCTCGACCGGCTCGGCTATGCGGACGACCGCCTGCCGGAGATGAATCCACGTCTCGTCCGCTGCTACATCACCGGGTTCGGAGCGGATGGGCCGTATGCCGAGCGGCCGGCCTATGACGCGGTGTCTCAGGCGCTCGCCGGCATGTCGAGCCTGTTCGTGACGCCGGAGGATCCGCGCATCACCGGCCCGACCATCGGCGACAACGTCACCGGCTATCACGCCTGCTACGGCATCATGGCAGCGCTGTTCGAGCGGGAGCGCACTGGCGCCGCGCGTCGGGTCGACGTCAACATGCTGGAATCGACCATCGCCTTCATGCCGGACCCGTTCGGCTACTACACCCAGATGAACCTCGTCTCCGATCCCTATCTGCGCCCGCACACTTCGCAGTCCTATGCGTTCCGTTGCGCCGACGGCAAGCTGATCACGATCCACCTGTCCTCCCAGGCCAAGTTCTGGGAGGAGTTCGTCGCGACCATCGGCCGGCCCGACATGCTGTCGCACCCGGCGATGCAGACGCGGGTGCAGCGGATCGACAATTTCGACGTCGTCCACGCGATGGCGGCGGAGGAGTTCATCAAGCATCCGCGCAAGCACTGGCTCGAGGCCTTCGCCAGGGTCGATGTGCCGTTCGCCGCGATCCATGACGTCCCCGAGGTGTTCGACGACCCGCAGGTGCGTCACCTCGAGACCTTCGTCACGCTCGACCATCGCGAGATGGGCGCGCTGACGGCGATCCGCCGGCCGGTGCGGTTCGACGGCGGCCGCGACGACCAGCCCACGGTCGCGCCGCCGACGCTCGGCGAGCACACCGCCGAAATCCTTCACGAGCTCGGCCTGAGCGAGAGCAACACGGTGGCGTCGCCGCCGTGATCGGCTGCCTTCGCGCAAAGGCCCTTATCCCACAGGTGCGGACATGTTCTACGAGCCGGCGAAAAAGAACCACGGACTTGAGCTCACGCCCTACAAGAGCTGCATCGTGCCGCGGCCGATCGGCTGGATATCGACCGTCTCCCCGGCCGGGCGCGTCAACCTCGCGCCGTACAGCCAGTTCAACAATCTCGGCTACGAGCCGGGCTACCTGATGTTCTCGGCGGGCGGGCAGCATCCCGACGGACACCGCAAGGATTCCGTGATCAATGCCGAGGCGACCGGGGCCTTCGTCTACAACATGGCGACCTATGCTCTGCGCGAGGCGGTCAACCGCACCGCCCAGATCATCGATTCCTCGATCGACGAAATGCGCGAGGCCGGCCTGACCGCCGTGCCGTCGCGCCTCGTCCAGCCGCCGCGCGTCGCCGAGTGTCCGATCAACATCGAGTGCACCTACTACACGACGCTGGTGCTGCCGGGCGACACCATCCGCACCACCCATTATGTCGTGGTCGGCAAGGTGGTCGGCGTCCACATCAAGGACGAGTTCCTCACCGCCGACGGCAAGGTCGATGTGGTCAAAATCCGGCCGCTGGCCCGCCTCGGTTATCTCGACTACACCTCGGTCGAATCGACCTTCACCCTCGACGTCGAGGAGGGCGTGCGCGACTTCATGACCCTCGGCATGAGCGGAGGACGGTGATGTTCGGGCGCCGGCTCGTGATCGATCGCCGCGCGGCGCTCGCCGGCGGTGCCGCCGTGCTCGCCGCAGGCCGCCCGGCACTGGCGGAGCGCTATCCGTCCCGCCCGGTCACCCTCGTCGTGCCGTTCACGGCGGGCGCCGTGACCGACGCCACCGCGCGGCTCCTCGCCGACCATCTCGCGAGCGCGTTCGGGCAGGCCTTCGTGGTGGAGAACCGCGGCGGCGGCGGCGGCATTCCCGGCGCGGTCACGGTGGCGCGCGCCCCGCCCGACGGCGCGACGCTGGTGCTCGCGACCAATACCACCCATTCCGCGGTCCAGGCGCTCTACAAGTCGGTCCCCTACGATCCGATCCGCGATTTCACGCCGGTGGCACGGCTCGGCGGCTATGTGACGCTGATCGTCGTGCATCCCGACTTGCCGGTCCGCACCATCGGCGAGCTCGTGGCCTATGCCCGGGCCAATCCCGGAAAGCTCGAATACGGCCACGGCAATTCCGGCGCGCAGATCACCGGCGAGCGCTTCAAGTCGAGCAACGGCCTCGACATCATCAGGGTCGCGTACCGCAGCAATCCCCAGGCGATGACCGATCTGATCGCGGGCCACATCCGGATGGCGGCGACCGATCTCAACACCGCCATGCCGCACATCCGCTCCGGCCGCATCCGGCCGCTGGCGGTGGCGACCGGGCAGCGCGTCGCCTCCGTTGCGGAGGTGCCGACGCTCGATGAGACGGTGATCCCCGGTTTCGACATGCTGTCGTGGTTCGGCATATCCGGTCCCGCCGGAATGTCGCGCGACGTCGTCGATATCCTCGCCCGGGAGCTCCGCACCTTCATCGCCCGGCCCGACATTCAGGACAAGCTCGCCGCCATGGGCGCGCAGATCATCTGGACCGGTCCCGAGGAGATGCCGCAATTCATGGCGACCGAGCTGGTCCGCTGGACCCGCATGGTCCGGGAGGCCGGCATCGAGCCGGAATGAAGCCAGCGCGCGGCCGTAACGGGCGCGCAAGGGAGAACCTATGCGTCAGGACAAACCGCTCCGCTCCGAGATGGGCTGGAGCACCCGCGACCGCATCACCGTGCGCGGCTTCGACCTCACCACGGACCTGCTCGGCAAGATCGACCTCGGCGGCATGGCGTGGCTCGAGATCACCGGGCGGCTGCCCGAGCCGCGCGAGGCCGAGGTGTTCAACGCGCTGCTGGTCACGCTGGTCGAGCACGGCATGACGCCGCAGGCGATCTCGACGCGGCTCATCAGCATCTGCGCGCCCGAGGCGATGCAGGCGGCGGTGGCCGCCGGCCTGCTCGGCGTCGGCAGCGTGTTCGCCGGCGGTTCGGAGGAGACGGCGCGGGTGCTGCAGGGCGCGCTCGCCGGCCAGCCCGCCGACGCCGATCTCGCCGCGATCGCCGCCGCCGTGGTCGAGGACTATGCGGCCCGCAAGGTCCCGGTGCCCGGCATCGGCCATCCGGTGCACAAGCCGATCGATCCGCGCACGCCCGTGCTGTTCGCCATCGCGGAGAAGAACGGCTTTCGCGGCCGCTACGTGGCGCTGCTGGAGGCGATCTGCGCCACCGCGGAGCGCCGGCTGGGCCGCAGCCTGCCGATCAACGCCACCGGCGCGATCGGCGCGATCCTCTCCGAGCTCGGCTTTCCCTGGCGCATCTGCCGCGGCGTCGCCATCATCGGACGTGCCGTCGGTCTCGTCGGCCACGTCGCCGAGGAAATGCGCAACCCGCTCGGCCACGAGATCTACCAGCGCATCGAGCACGAGGTGGCGCAGAACGCCGCGACGGCCCAGGTCGAGACGTGAAGAACCGCACCGGGTCGAAGGCGAAAAGCGGTGTTTGACGCCGACCTCGTTCGCGAACACGTGTTTGTTTGGACCTTATCCACGCATCTTTTCGGACCTCATCCTGGTAAGGGGGATGCGAAGTAAACGGCGCGGGTGCCACCCCCGCGGACGTCATCGCCGGGCTTGTCCCGGCGACCCCGATCATTGGGCACCGCCGCATCTCGCGGTGAAGCGCCGTGCCTCATTACGCCGCGACGGCCCAGGTCGAAACGTGAAGAGCCGCACCGGGTCGAAGGCGAAAAGCGGTGTTTGACGCCGACCTCGTTCGCGAACACGCGTTTGTTTGGACCTCATCCTCGCGTCTCTTCGGACCTCATCCTTGCAAGGGGATGCGAAGTAAACGGTGCGGCTGCCACACCCGCGGACGTCATCGCCGGGCTTGTCCCGGCGACCCCGATCATTGGGCACCGCCGCATCTCGCGATGAAGCGCCGTGCCTCATTATCGGGATGGCCGGGACAAGCCCGGCCATGACCGTGTGGGATTGGGCCCGCCATCATCGGACGTGCCGTCGGCCACGTCGCCGAGGAAATGCGCAACCCGCTCGGCCACGAGATCTACCAGCGCATCGAACACGAGGTGGCGCAGAACGCCGCGACGGCTCAGGTCGAGACGTGAAGAGCCGCACCGGGTCGAAGGCGAAAAGCGGTGCTTGACGCCGACCTCGTTCGCGAACACACGTCTGTTTGGACCTCATCCTCGCATCTTTTCGGACCTCATCCTTGTAAGGGGGATGCGAAGTAAACGGCGCGGCTGCCACACCCGCGGACGTCATCGCCGGGCTTGTCCCGGCGACCCCGATCATTGGGCACCGCCGCATCTCGCGGTGAAGCGCCGTGCCTCATTATCGGGGTGGCCGGGACAAGCCCGGCCATGACCGTGTGGGATTGGATCTCACTCCGAGGAGCGTGCGAAGGATGAGCCACGCGCGCTGCGGCCCGTGACCATCCTTCGAGACGCCGTGCTGCGCACGGCTCCTCGGGATGAGGTCCGTTGCGGGGACATTGAGGCGTTGAACGCCCGTCTCCAGGTTCGTCCGCCCTATGCGGCTCGCCAAAGCAGCGCCGTGGCGTCCTCGACGAAGGCCCAGCATCCGGTGCCGAGCGCGGGCGGGAACGGCGCGACGATGCAGCCGCCGCTCCGCGCGAAGGCGATGCCGCCGGCCTGCAGGCAGGCCGCGACGTCGCCGAGCGCACGCACCGCGACGCCATAGGCGCAGATGAACGGCAGTGCCGGGATTTCGAGCCCGGGCAGCAGGCGGTCGAGCATGGTCGACGAGACGAGCTGGACGCGGCCGCGGTCGAGCGTGAGGCTCTGGCCGTAGCGGTCGAAGGCCGCGGGCCGGCCGAGGAACCGCTGGAACCGCGCCGCCGCCTCCCCGACGTCGGGCTCGACGATGACGACGTCGAGCAGCCCGGTGGCGCCGTTGGGATGCGCCAGCCAGCGCGGCTGCCAGACCGCGTGCTCGGTGTGGTGGGTCAGCGCCTGGATACGGCCCTCCGGCATCTCGCCCGGCGCCACCCGCACCACCGAGAAGGCGGCGACGCCGTTGCCGTCGGGGGTTTCCACCGGGCGCTGCATGTCGGCGACGGGCTGCAGGCGGAATTCGGCCTCCGCAAGCCGCGCATGCGTCGCGCCCGCGTCCGCCACCGCAAAGGCGACGAGGTGCAGCCCGCGGTAGCGCGCCATCGCCGTCTCGAACTGCCGGGAGAGCGGGGTGTCCGCGGTCTTGAACAAGAACTCGATATAGCCGCGATCGAGCATCGCGGTGACGTTGCCGGTCCCGGTCGGCTGCGGCGCGCCGCCGTCCGGCCCGGGATGCACCTGCACCGAGGTCGGCGTCGGCGCGAAACCCGCCTGGGCGAGCGCGCGCGCAGCGCTTTCGGCGTCGGCGACGAAATGCGCGACGTGGTCGAGGAATATCTCGGCGCCGGCCGGCAGGCGGCGATCGCTCGCGGGGGCCGGGTTCGTCATCGCGCCCGCGTCTCTTCGAGGTGCGCGGCAGCGGTCTTCTTGAGCGCGGCCCGATCGATCTTGTTGGTGGTCGACAGCGGCAGGCGGTCGACGAACCAGACGAAGCGCGGATGCTGGTAGGCGGGCGCATGGGCGAGCGCGAACCGCTTGATCTCTTCGGCATCGACGACGGCGTCGGCCTTGGGGATGATGAATGCCACCGGCTTCTGCCCCTTGATGTCGTCGTCGATCGGCACCACGCAGGCCTGGGCGACCGCGGGGTGGCGCTCGAGCATGCGCTCCACGTCGGTAGGATAGATGTTTTCCCCGCCGGACACGAACATGTCGTCGGTGCGGCCGAGAAAATAATAGAAGCCGTCGGCGTCGCGGCGGAACACGTCACCGGTGCGGTAGAAGCCGTCGGCGGTGACCGGCACCGGCAGGTCGGGCCGGTTGTGGTAGCCGATCATCAAGGCCGGGGACTTCATCTCGAGCTCGCCCTGGTCGGCCGCGCGGTTGCCGTCCGCATTGAGCCGCACCGCCACCCTGGGATGGGGGTAGCCGACCGACGCCTCCGGTTGCGGCAGGCCGCGCGGGTGCGGCCCGAACACCACCGGCCCCGCTTCGGTGGTGCCGTAGGCGTTGGTCACCTTGGCCTGGGGCAGCGCCTGGTGCAGGGCCTGCATCAGGCTCTGGCTCACCGGCGCCGAGCCCATGCGCACGAGCTGCACGCTGGCGAGATCGGTGTGCGCCATCAGCTCGTGCTCGCGCAGCATCATGGCGATCATCGGCGGCACGGCGGTGAGCCAGGTGCAGCGATGGCGCGCGATCGCCGCGATGTAGGCCGGCGCCGTGAATTGCGGCAGCAGCACGATGGTGGCGTGCCCGGCGCAGGCGAACTGGCTCACGGCGAGCGCATTCATGTGATAGAGCGGCGCCGCGACGAGGAAGCGATGCGCGGCGATGTCCTGGCCTTCGAGCCGGGTTTCCACCACCCAGAGATGGCTCTGGTGCGACAGCACGACGCCCTTCGGCGTGCCGGTCGAGCCGGAGGTGTAGAGAAACATCGCGGGCTCGCCGGGCATTGCGGCGACGGCAGCGAACGGGCCGGGGTCGAGGAAGGCGGTAAAACCATCCGCACCGGGGGCGCCGAAGCCGACGGTGGGCAAGGCTTCGGGGCACGCGGCACGGCGCGGGGGATCGCAGAACACGAGCTTCGCGCCGCTGTCGCGCAGGATGAACGCGACGGTTTCGTCGGGAAACCGGTAATTGACGGGCACTGCGACGAGGCCGGCGCGCATGATGCCGAACAATGCCGCGAGATATTCCGACCGGTTGGCCGAGAGGATGGCGATGCGGTCGCCGCGGACGAACCCACGCCGCAGCAGGCCACGGGCGACGCCCATCGCCATGCTGTCGAGTTCCGCATAGGTGATGTGGCGCTCTGTCTCCCCGCCCAGGTCGATGACGGCGACCTTTCCGGGATCGCCGTCGCGGCGGATGAGATCGCCGAGATTGGTGAATGCAGGATCGGTCAAGGCGCTTGTCACGGGCGGGAGTTCACGCCTTGGGCGGGGCCGTGAAATACGTGCCGCGCCCGCTCGCGAGCAGCTTTCCCTTGGCGTCGTAGATGTGGGCCTCGGCGGTCGAGAACTGGCCGCCCATCCGCACCACCTTGCCGCGCGCGGTGAGATCGCCGGGCATGGCGGCCGCGTGATAATCGACCCGCAGGTCGATGGTCGGAACCCCTCGCCCGACCTTCTTCACCATCGCCCAGTCGGCGGCGAGGTCGACCAGGGCGGCGAGCACCCCGCCATGGGTGTAGCCGCGGTCGGGATTGACCACCCATTCCTCGCGCCAGGTCGCGGTCAGCTCGATGCCGTCGTCATGCACGGCGACGACCTTGAGGCCCAGCCACTGGTGGAATGGTCCGCGCGTGACGAGCTCCTGCACGCGCTCCACGGTGATCTCTTCGGTCATGGTGTCTCCTTAGTGTTGGCGGACGGCGAGGCGGCAGCGTTCGCTCCGGAAGCCCGTGAAATCCCCTCTCCCGCGGGCGGGCGGGCGGGCGGGCGGGCGGGCGGATTGGGGGGCCTTCGGCATTGCCAAGTCCAGGGCGATGTTGATCGACATGCCGACGTCTACCGTGAATCGAAGGTTCGCATCGCGTGGCCGACGCCCCCTCCCCTGCCCTCCCCCGCAAGCGGGAGAGGGAGAGGGAGTCGGCGCGGAGAGGGAGCCAGCGGCGAGAGGGAGCCGCCGTCACGGCGTGACGATGACCTTGCCGATGGCCTCGCGGTCCTGGATCAGGCGCAGGCCCTCGGCCGCCTGCTCGAGCGGCAGTACCTTGTCGATCACCGGCTTCATCTTGCCGGCCGCGATCAGGTCCATCAGGCCCTTGAGATCGTCGTCGTAGAAGCTGTTGGAGCCGATGATCTTGAGCTCGAAGGTCCAGACATAGCGCAGGTCCTCCTTCGGATCGTGGCCGGCGGTGGCGCCGCACACCAGGAGCTTGCCGCCGCGCTTGAGGCAGCGCAGCGAGGGCTGCCAGGTGTCGCCGCCGGTGAAGTTGATGACGACGTCGACGCCGCCCTCGTAGCTGCGGCGCTGCGGCTTGCCGTAGCGCTCGACCGCCCACTTGGAGAAGTCGACCTCCTGGTAGTTGATCACGTGGTCGGCGCCGAGCTCGGAGAGCCGCTTCATCTTCTCCGCGCTGCTGGCGCAGGCGATGACCTCGGCGCCGAGATGCTTGGCGAGGATCACGCAGCCGGTGCCGACGCCGCCGCTGGCGCCCAGCACCAGCACGCGGTCGCCCTGGCGGATGGTGTCGTGGGTGACGAGCATGCGGTGGGCGGTGCCGTAGGCGACCGGGAGCGCCGCGGCTTGCGCGAACGTCACGTCCGCCGGCATCGCGATCAGCTGGTCGGCCGCCACCGCGCAGTATTCCTCCATGCCGCCGTCGAGCATCTCGCCCATCAATCCCTTCTTGCGGTTGAGCGGATTGACGAGGACGCGGTCGCCGGGCTTCCACCCGGTGACGCCGGGGCCGACCTCGGCGATCTCGCCGGCCATGTCGAGCCCGAGCACGACCGGCAGCGGAACCTTGATGCCGGGCATGCCGCGCATGGTGAACACGTCATGGTAGTTGAAGGAGGAGGCCCGCACCCGGATCACCACCTCGCCCGCCGCGGCTTGCGGCATCGGATGATCCTCGACCAGCTCGAGGTCCTGCAATCCGCCGTGGCGGCGCAACAACAATGCTTTCATCACGCTCTCTTTGTCTCTGGACCCCCGCCTTCTAGCATTGCCGCCGCGACATGCCACTGCCTTTCGGCATGGTTCGCGGACGACCTCTGCAAAAGCGGAGACGCGCCGCGCGCATTGCCGAGTTGCCGGGGAAGCGGCCGCTCAGTAGGTTGTCGGCGTCCGGCCACCCCGGCCCGTTGCGGAGCTCATCATCGATGCAGGAAAACTTTCGCCAATTCCTCGACCGTCTGCGCCAGAACGGCGAGCTCGTCGACCTGCATCAGCCCGTGGATATCCGCCATATCGCGACGCTCGTCGACCAGGCGAGCACCGCTCTGTTCTTCCACAACGTGATCGGCTACGACGTGCCGGTGGTCTCGGGCGTCATCCGCACGCGCGAGCGCGCCACCATGGCGCTCGGCTGCGAGACGTATCGGCGAGATCGAGGAGAAGCTCACGGCCGCGATCCAGAAGCCGATCCCGCCGCGGCACGTGAAGACGTCGCCCACCCGCGAGGTCACCTATGTCGGCGACGACGTCGATCTCTTCAAGCTGCCGATCCCGATGTCCTCGATCTTCGACGGCGGCCCGATGATCACGGCGGGCGTCGTGATCGCCCGCGATCCCGAACTCGGCATCAACAGCGGCGTCTATCGTTTCATCGTCAAGGAAAAGAGCCTCACCGGCATCGACATCGTCACGCCGAACAACATGCGCCTGTTCGCCCAGCGCGCGCTGGCGCGGGGCGAGCCGCTGCCGATCTCGATCAGCATCGGAACCCACCCGATCGAGATCACGGGGTCGGGCTATCGCGCGCCGCTCGGGGTCGACGAGATGGCGATCGCCGGCGGGCTGCGCGGCGTGCCGGTGGACCTCGCGCCGTGCCAGACCATCGATGTGCCCTACATCGCCGACGCCGAAATCGTGCTGGAGGCGGAGATCCTGCCGACCGGCTGGACCTGGCCGGAGGGGCGGTTCGGCGAGTTCACCCGGCTGATGGGCGGGCTGCACTGGAACCCGCTGGTGCGCATCAAGGCGATCTCGATGCGCAAGGACGCGATCTACTACAATCTCCACATGCCCTGGGAGAACACCTGGCTCGCCGCGCCGACCCGCTATGCGGCGATCCGCCAGGCGCTCAAGACCGCGGGCATCCAGGTCAAGGACATCAACGTCACGCTCGGCGGCTGCGCGTTCTGGCATGCGGTGATCTCGATCCGGAAGAGCCCCGGCGAGGGCAAGAACGCACTGCTCGCGGCGCTGTCGGTGATGGATCTGAAGCACGTCGTGGTGGTCGACGACGACATCGACATCTTCGACCCGACCGACGTGGAATGGGCGATCGCGACCCGCGTCCAGGGCGACAGGGACGTCATGATCGTCACCAATGCGCGGGCCAAGCCGCTCGACCCCAGCCTGCCGCAGGGCTTCGGCGTCGTGCCGACCGGCGCCAAGGTCGGCATCGACGCGACGATCCCGGAAGGCATTCCGCGCGAGCATTACGAGCGCATCACCTACGCCTATGCCGAGAGCGCCAAGATCGGCGACTACGTCGAGGGCAAGGCGGATCCGCGCGGCACGGCCGGAGACGACGCCACGGTCGCCAAGCTCGCGGACGACATCCTGGCCGCGATCACCACGGCGCCGCTCTACTACACCGATATCGCCGAGCGCTTTTCGAGTTACGACTTCCGCACCATCGCGCGCGCGATCGGGCACCTGCACGCCACCGAGAAGCTGTGGCAGGATTCGCGCGGCCGAATGTGCGTGCGCGGCTCGCAGTTCGCCGCCAAGCCCCCGGTGAAGTGAGAAACAGCGCGCGCAGCAGGGTTGAGCGGATAGATCGATGTCACCTTCCGATCATCTCGAGCAGCCCGCGCATCTCCACCGGCCCGCGCTGCGCGATGCGCGCGCTTTCCTCCCGGGGAACGCGGAGGCCTTTTATCGCGACAGGCGCGCCTTCCTCCCCCCGCAGAAGACGGAGGTCTTTCATCGCGACAGGCGCGCTCCCTCTCCCGCTTGCGGGGGAGGGTTGGGGAGGGGGCGCTTGCGACCCGCCCAGCCTCCCGATGCGACAAAACATCGCGGCGCCCTGTCGTTCCAAGGGCAATCGTCACCTTCCGAGGCGCGTCGGAGGGCCCCCTCCCCACCCTCCCCCGCAAGCGGGAGAGGGAGTGCTTCCGCTGTGCGTGGAAGGGAGAACCTCTACTGCGCCTGGGAAGGAGCACCCCCGCTGTGCCTGGGAGGGCGAACCTCGACAGTGCCGGGGGGAAGAACCTCTGCTGTGCCGGGGAGGCACGTGCTCCAAGTCGGCGCCGCCGCGAGCGGGGCGCTTAGCTCATGACCTCCCACGAACAGAGGCGCGGGTTCGTCGGCCGGCCGCTCCCGCGGTTCGAGGATCCGGCGCTGGTTACCGGACACGGGAGGTTCTCCGGCGACCTCGCGGCGGCGCACTGGGTGCGCTTCGTCCGCAGCCCGGTTGCCAGCGGCCGCATCGGCGCGATCTCGGCGCCGCCGGGCGCGCGGGTGATCACCGCGACCGATGTTTCGGCGCTGCCGCCGATCGCGCCGATGCTGCACAAGTTCAACTACGTGCCGATCGCGCAGCCGGTGCTGGCCAAGGACGTGGTGCGGTTCGTCGGCGAGCCGATCGCCGTGGTGGTCGCGCCGACGCGGGAAGCCGCGGAAGACATCGCCGAGCAGGTCACGGTGGAGATCGACGAGACGCCGCCGCTGATCGATGCGCTGGCGGCGCTCGGCGCTGACGCGCCCAGGATCCATGCCGGTACCGCCGGCAACGTGATCGTCGAGGGCCGCGTGAGGACGCCCGGATTTGACGCGGCCGTGGCGACGGCCGCGCGCCGGCTGAAGGTCGCTATTCGCTCGCGCCGGCAAAACGCGTCCCCGCTGGAGCCGCGCGCCGCCCATGCCGCCTACGATGCCGTCGAGGACCGCCTCACGCTCACCTGCGCGACCCAGATGCCGCATCTCATGCGCACCGCCATCGCCGACGCGCTGGGAGTTCCGGAATCCGCGCTGCGCGTCATCGCCCCGGATGTCGGCGGCGGGTTCGGTCAGAAGATGTCGCTCGGCCCGGAATTCGTGCTGGTGGCGTGGCTCGCGCGCCGGCTGCGGGCGAGCGTCGCCTGGACCGAGGACCGCCGCGAGAACCTCATCGCCTGCTATCACAGCCGCGACCAGCACATCCTGCTCGAAGGCAGCTTCGACGCGCAGGCCCGGCTCGTCGCGCTCGATGCCGAGATCGTCGCCAATATCGGCGCCTATTCCTGCTATCCGACCACCTGCGGGGTCGAGCCGTTGATGGCGATGGCCGAGTTTCCCGGGCCCTATGACGTGCGCGACTATGCCTGCCGCGCCCGCGGCGTCGCCACCAACACCTGCCCGATGGCGCCCTATCGCGGCGTATCGCGGCCGGTCATCACCTTTGCCCTGGAACGGCTGATGGAGAAGGCCGCCGCGGCGTTCGGGATCGACCCCGTCGCCATCCGCCGGCGCAACCTGATCCGCACCTTTCCCTACGTCTCGGCGACCGGGCTCACCTTCGACGAGGCGAGCTATGTCGAGACCATGGAGGCGGCGGTCGACGCCGTCGACATTCCCGCCTTCCGGGCACGGCAGTCGAAGCTGCGCGGCGCCGGGCGCTATCTCGGTCTCGGCCTCTCGACCTTCTCCGAGCGGACCGGCTACGGCACCCCGGCCTTCGCGGCGCGCGGCATGGCGGTGACGCCGGGCTGGGAAACCGTCCAGCTCGCCATGGACCCCTCGGGCTTCGTCGAGGCGAGGATCGGCGCGTCACCGCACGGGCAAGGCCTGCGCACGACGCTGTCGCAGATCATCGCCGACGAGCTCGGCATCACGCCGGATCGGATCAGGATCGTCCACGGCGACACCGACCGCACGCCTTACGGCTGGGGCACCTTCGCCAGCCGCTCCCTGGTGATCGCGGGCGGCGCGAGCCTGATGGCGGCGCGCAAGATCAGCGCCAAGCTGCGGGTCATGGCGGGGCATCTCCTCGAGGCGGCGGCGGACGACATCGTGCTGGAAGAGGGGACGGCGCGGGTGGTCGGCACCGACCGCGGCATCGCTCTCGCCGAGCTCGCGCGGGCCGCCTATCACGAGACCCACCGCTTCGGCGGCGAACTCGCGCCGGGCCTGATGGAGAGCGCGACCTACGACCCGCCGGGGACGTTCTCCAACGCCTGCCATGTCGCGATCGTCGAGGTGGACGTGGAGACCGGGAAGGTGGCGATCGAGCAATACCTCGTCGCCGAGGATGCCGGCCGGCTGATCAACCCGATGATCGTCGATGGCCAGATCGTCGGCGGCGTCGCCCAGGGCCTCGCCAACGCGCTGCTCGAAGAGATCATCTACGACGAGCGCGGAAACATCCTCACCGCGACGCTCGCCGACTACCTGCTGCCCACCGCCCGCGAGATGCCGCCGCTCGCCATCCATCACCGCGAGACCCTTACGCCGGCCTCGGTGACCAAGGCCAAGGGCCTCGGCGAGGGCGGCGCCATCGGCGCACCGGCGGCCATCGTCAACGCCATCAACGACGCCCTCGTGCCGTTCGGCGCCACGATCGACGAAATCCCCGCGACCCCTCAGCGCATCCGTACGGCGCTGCGCGCCGCCGCGACGGGCCGGTGACCGCCATGGCACTGGTCGGACGTTCGGTGCCCCGCCTCGAAGACCCTCCGCTGGTGCGCGGGCGCGGCAGGTTTGCCGCCGACATCAGCTTTCCCCATCAGCTCCACATGCGGATGGTGCGCTCGCCGATCGCCCACGGCCGCATCGCCGCGATCGACACCGGTGCGGCGCTGGCGCTACCCGGGGTGAGGGCGGTGTGGACGTGGTCCGACGTCGAGGACATTCCGCCGATCGATTTCCGGCTGTCGCGGATCGAGGCGCTCGCCGCCTACCGCCAGACCATCCTGGCGTCCGAGCGGGTGCGTTATGTCGGCGATCCCGTCGCCGCGGTGTTCGCCTCCGACCCCTATGTCGCCGAGGATGCCGCGGACCTCGTCGCCGTCGACATCGAGGAAGCGGCGGCCGTGCTCGATGCCTGCGGGCCGACCGGCCTGTTCGATCACGGACACTCCACCGAGGCGGCGGTGATCGAGAAGGGCTATGGCGACCTCGACGCCGCGTTTCGCTCCGCCCACGCCGCGGTGGCGATCGAGGTCGAGATCGGCCGCCATTCCGGCGTGCCGATGGAGAACCGCGGCGCCATCGCGCGCTACGATGCGGCGCGCGACGTGCTCGAGCTCCATGGCGCGGCCAAGGTGCCCCACTGGAACCGCGACACCCTTGCCCGCATGCTGTCGCGCGCGCCGTCGTCGGTGCACCTGTACGAGGGCCATGTCGGCGGCGGCTTCGGCATTCGCGGCGAGCTCTATCCGGAGGACGTGCTGGTCTGCCTCGCGGCGCTGCGGCTCGGCGTGCCGGTGAAATGGATCGAGGACCGCCGCGAGCACCTGATCGCGGCGAACCATTCGCGCCAGCAGGTTCACCGCCTGCGTGCCGCGGTCGATGCCGAAGGCCGCGTGCTCGCGCTGGAGGACGAGTTCTTCCACGACCAGGGCGGCTACGTGCGCACCCATGCGGCGACGGTGCCCGACCTTGCCGCCTCGATGCTGCCGGGGCCCTACCGCCTGCCGGCCTACCGCGCCGTCGGCCATATCCGCCTCACCAACAAGACGCCGGGCGGCACCTACCGCGCGCCGGGCCGGTTCGAGACGACGTTCGCGCGCGAGCGCCTGATGGACGCCGTCGCGGCGCGCCTGGGTCTCGATCCGGTCGAGCTGCGCCGCCGCAACCTGATCGCCGCCGCCGAGATGCCGTATGCGCGGCCGTTCGCCACGCTGGGCGCCGACATTGTGCTCGACTCCGGCGATTACGCGAAGCTGCTCGACAAGGCGCTGCTCGCCATCGGCTGGACGGCGCTGCAGGCGGATCTTGGGCGCCGCCGCGCCGGCGGCGAAGCGGTCGGCGCCGGGCTCGCCCTATTCGTGGAGAAGAGCGGCCTCGGTCCGTTCGACGGCGTGCGGGTCACGGTCGATCATTCCGGCGCCGTCGAGGTCGTCACCGGCGCCGCCTCGGTGGGACAGGGCGTGGAGACCGTGGTGGCGCAGATCTGCGCCGACGCGCTCGGCGTCGACTATGGGCGGGTGCGCGTCACCCATGGCCAGACCGACCGCATCGATTTCGGCATGGGCGCCTTCGCCTCGCGGGTCACCGTGATGACGGGCTCGGCGACCCGCCTCGCCGCGCTGGAGGTTCGCGCCAAGGCCCTCGCGGTTGCCGCCGAGATGCTGCAGCAGCCGGCGGACCGCCTCGACATCGTCGACGGCGAGGTGGTCACCACGGACGGCACCACCGGGCCGTCGGTCGGTCTCGCCGCGGTCGCCCGCGCGCTGGCGCCGACGTCGAAGCTGCGCGGCGCGCGCACTCCGGGGCTCACGGCGGACGGCTGGTTCTATTCCGACCACATGGTCTATCCCTATGGCGTCCACATCGCGGTGGTGCGGGTCGACCGGGCGACCGGCGGGATCGCGGTCGAGCGCTATCTCGTGGCCTACGACATCGGCAAGGCGGTCAATCCGCGGCTGGTCGAAGGCCAGATCGCCGGCGGCTTCGCGCAAGGGTTCGGCGGCGCGCTGCTCGAGGAATTTCATTACGACGATCGCGGCGAACCGCTGGCGGTGAATTTCGCCGATTACCTCATGCCGACCGCGCGCGAAATTCCCGCGCTCCAGGTGGTCATCACCGAGGACGCGCCGAGCCCGCTCAATCCGCTGGGCCTGAAGGGCGCCGGCGAAGCGGGCGTCAACGCGGTCGGCGCCGCGATCGCGAGCGCCATCGACGACGCCATCGGCAGGCCCGGCGCGGTGACGCAGCTCCCGGTCACCCCGCAACGGATGCGGGAGATTTTGCGGCGGGGGTGAGATGGCGCGGGTTGCCTGGGTGCCCCTCCACACCTGTCATCGCCCGGCTTGACCGGGCGATCCAGTAACCACCGGCCTCTTGGTGAAGCAACGCTGTAGGACGCAATAAGCGAAGCGCATTGCGCCTTTCTCGATCTCAGCGGCGCAATAAAGAGATTGCGCCCTACGGGCACGCCATTGGGGGAAATGTCGGCCACATCGACCCGCCAGGGGTTACTGGATTGCCCGGTCGAGCCGGGCAATGACATTCATCGGGTCAATGGCTGGACAAGCCCGGCCGCCGTGAGTAACGCTCGCCCGATGAGCAGCAAGACATTCACAGTGCGCGAAATTCTCGCCGGCCGGGCGCCTGGCGACGCGCCGGTCTCGGTCAAGGGCTGGGTCCGCACCCGGCGCGATTCCAAGGCCGGCATTTCGTTCGTCCACCTGTCCGACGGATCGGCGTTCCATCCGGTGCAGGTGGTCGCGCCGAACACGCTGGCGAACTACGCCGACGAGGTCCTCAAGCTCACCGCCGGCTGCGCGGTGGAGGCGACCGGCACCATCGTGCCGTCGCCCGCCAAAGGGCCAGCCGTTCGAGATGCAGGCGACGCGCGATCAAGGTGGTCGGCTGGGTCGACGACCCCGACACCTATCCGATCCAGCCGAAGCCGCACACGCTCGAGTTCCTGCGCGAGGTCGCGCATCTGCGGCCGCGCACCAACGTGATCGGCGGCGGCGACGCGCGTGCGCCACACGCTGGCGAAGGCGATCCACCGCTTCTTCGACGAGAACGGCTTCTTCTGGGTCAACACGCCGATCATCACCGCCTCCGATGCCGAGGGCGCCGGCGCGATGTTCCGGGTCTCGACGCTCGATCTCGCCAACCTGCCGCGCACGGCGCAGGGCAAGATCGATTTCGAGAAGGACTTCTTCGGCCGCGAGACGTTCCTCACGGTGTCGGGGCAGCTCAACGTCGAGACCTACTGCCTCGCGCTGAGCAAGGTCTACACGTTCGGGCCGACCTTCCGCGCCGAGAACTCGAACACCAGCCGCCACCTCGCCGAGTTCTGGATGATCGAGCCGGAGATCGCCTTCGCCGATCTCTCCGACGACGCGACGCTCGCCGAGCGGCTGCTCAAATCACGCTTCGAGACGCTGCTCGACGAGCGCGCAGGACGACCTCGCGTTCTTCGACGAGCGGATCGAGAAGGGGCTGGTCGCCAAGCTCGAGGGCATCGTCGGCTCCGAGTTCGTGCGCATGGACTACACGCGAGGCGGTCGCGATGCTCGAGAAGGCCAAGGAGAAGTTCGAGTTCCCGGTGCGCTGGGGCATCGACCTGCAGTCCGAGCACGAGCGCTACCTGACCGAGAAGCACGTCAAGAAGCCGGTCATCGTCATGAACTACCCGAAGGACATCAAGGCGTTCTACATGCGCGTGAACGACGACGGCAGAACCGTCGCGGCGATGGACGTGCTCGCGCCCGGGCATCGGCGAGATCATCGGCGGCAGCCAGCGCGAGGAGCGGCTCGACGTGCTCGACGCGCGCATGACGGAGCGCGCCATCGACAAGGAGCATTACGGCTGGTACCGCGACCTGCGCCGCTACGGCACCGTGCCGCACGCCGGCTTCGGCCTCGGCTTCGAGCGCACGCTCGCCTACGTGACCGGCCTCGCGAACGTCCGCGACGCCATCCCGTTCCCGCGCACGCCGGGCCACGCGCGGTATTGAGTCCGGCTGGCGAACGCGCGTCGCGCCGGCTGGCAAATGCCGTCCTGGTCAGTGCCATCCGGCTGCACTACGCTTCCTCGCAGATAACCAATAGATCATGGGAGGACTGCGAATGAAGACGCGCTTGGCGATCATCGCCGGGTTGGTGGCCTTGTGGGCGACTCCGGGCGAAGCGCAGACCAGCCGGCTCACCGCGGTGGCCGACGCGATGGGGGCGACGAGCCTCAATTCCATCGCATACAAAGGCAGCGGGCTCGTTTTCAACTTCGGCCAGGCGTACGAGCCGGGCGAACGCTGGCCGCGTTTCATCCAGCGCGTCTACGATGCGTCGATCAACTATCAGACGCCGGCGATGCGTCTCGTCCAGGTGCGCTCGCAGGGCGAGCATCCGCCGCGCGGCGGCGGCGCCCAGGCGGTCGCGGCCGACCAGCGCACGGTGCAGGTCGTGAGCGGCACCTTCGCCTGGCAGGAGGCCGGCAGCGGGGCGGTCCCCAACCGCGCCGCGGTGGAGGAACGGCTGCAGCGGCTGTGGTCGACGCCCCAGGGCGTGGTCAAGGCGGCGCTCGCCCATGGCGGCACGGTCGACGGCGATACCCTCACCGTCAGCATCGACGGCGCCACGTTCAAGGCCGCGATCAACGCGCAGAATCTCGTCGAGAAGGTGAGCTGGCTCTCGACCAACGAGGTGGTCGGCGACTATCCCGTCGAGATCACCTACAGCGATTATGCCGATTTCGGCGGCATCAAGTTTCCGCGCCACATCGTGCAGACCGAGGACGGCTTCCCGACCGTCGACATCGCCGTCGACCAGGTGAAGCCCAACGCCGCGGTCACCATCGACGTGCCGGCCAATGTCCGCGACGCGCCCGCGGCGGCGCTGAAGGTGAGCGTCGACAAGCTGGCGGACGGCGTCTGGTATTTCGGCACGCCCAACGCGCGCAACTGGGCGGTCGAATTCCGCGATTACGTGGTCATCGTCGAAGGCATCGGCAGCGAGGCACGCTCGCTCGAGGTGATGGACGAGATCGCCAGGGCGATCCCCAACAAGCCGATCCGTTACGTCATCAACACCCACGCCCATTACGACCATTCCGGCGGATTGCGCCCCTACGTGGCAAAGGGCGCGACCGTGGTCACCCACGAGCGCAACAAGCCGTTCTTCGAGAAGGCGTGGGCGCGGCCGCGCACCCTCGCGCCCGATCTGCTGTCGAAGTCGCCGCGCCCGGCGACCTTCGAGACCGTGAGCGACAAGAAGGTGATGACCGACGGCGAGAAGACGGTCGAGATTTATTACATGAACGGCACCAGCCACAACGCGAACAATCTCCTCGTCTACATGCCGAAGGAGAAGCTCGTGTATTGGGGCGACGGCTACAATCCGCCGGACGGCAACGACCCGCGCGACTTCATCCGCACGCCCGAGCAGATGATCGACCTCTACCGGGTCATCACCGCCAACAATCTCGATGTGAAGACGATCGCGCCCGCCCATGGCGCCGGCGCGCGGCCGTTCGACGATCTCAAGAAGGCGATCGGATTGGTGGCGCCCTGACCGGCGCCGCCACCGGGTGAAACGTCAAAACCGTCATCGCCGGGCTCCCCCCGGCGATCCCGCCCTGGGCGATTTGCCCGCTGAGGCCAGCCGCCGGCTACGGCACGCCATCTCGCCAGATCCCTGCCGAGAGGAGGCGCCGGCGGTGTGCAGCGACTTGTAATCATTCCAAGGTCGCGCCCTGGAAATCGCCATCATTGCGATCCCATTTTTCCCGAAAGTCGGTAAGGCGGCGGTCATGGCTGCATCGCGGCCGACCCGGGAGATGCAAAGTCCAGATGACGGATCGGAAGGTTGCCGTTGACCCGCGATCGGCGGATGCGCGCCGGGCGGACCTTGATAAGGCGGGCGTTGATAAGTCGGACGTTGATAAAGCGTCTCGCCCGAATTCGCTCCTTCGCGACGCGGTGTGCGTATGCCTGTTCGGCGCCTTCCTCGCGGGTTGTATGAATGACCAGGAGCAAAGCAACCAGTCGATCCAGAAGATGGAGGCGCTCGACGACGCCGCGTGCCGCGAACAGGTCGCAAACGTCGAAGAGCCGACGCGGGGGCAAGCTTACGCCGAGTGCCGACGTCTGCGTGTCTCGTATTGGCAGGTCGCCAAAGGCCCGGCTCCCGTGGCGCCGTCGCCGCAACAGCAGCCGAGCGCGAACGTGCCACTTTCCGCGACGCAGGCGCGGCAAGGCGCAGCGTGGCGCTCCTGCGCTGCGTCTCCTTCCGCGCCCCAATGCTGAACTGGCGGATGCCGTCGCGCTCCCGCGGGCGCTGTCGCTGATTTTTTGACCCTTCACTAAAAAAGCGTCCGACGCCGTGGAGCATGAGCGCGGTGGGGGTCGCTTGGCCCGCTTGCCCGGCACTGCTATTGTGGGCCGAGCCAATAAAACAATGGGAGGAACACCAATGCGCGCTCCGCTTCTGGCGATGACGATCCTGCTGTCCGCCTGCGTGCCGTCTGCCTTTGCCCAGGTGGTCGGCGAGACCGGACCGAACATCAAGACCTTCGCCAACTCCAAGGACGTGCTGGGCCAGATCGAAAAGGCGAAGGCCGACCGCAAGGGTGACCAGCCGCTGGTGTCCGAGCCGATCCTCGCGCTCGCGCCCTATCGGGCTCAGCTCGAATACCGCGCCGCGATGGCGCCGGCCGCGCTGCACGAGACCGAGGCCGAGGTGATGTACGTGATCGAAGGCACCGGCACCATCGTCACCGGCGGCAAGCTGACCGACGAGAAGCGCAACAATGCGGAGAACCTCTCCGGCTCGAATATTGCCGGCGGCACCTCCCAGGCGATCAGCAAGGGCGATTTCCTGGTCGTGCCGCAGAACACGCCGCATCAGATCACGCCCAGCGGCGGCGCACCGATCATCCTGATGACGCTGCACGTGCCGCGCAAGACGACAACTCAATAACGCCACGGCGGCGCGGTTCCATCCGGATGGCGGGGCACGCCCCACTGCCGTCCGGAACGATCACGCAATGGCGGCCGACGCCTCGCGAAGTCGAGGGGCGTCTGCTCCGCCGTGCCCACGCCCCACGCAGGGACGGATAGTCGTTCCTGTGCGCACGGTCCGCGTAGGCACGCGGAGCCCGCCGTCGGGCTGGCGAAAGGCCGGAACCCGTTGGCTTTGCCAACTCCCAAGCACCGCTGCCTCGCAAGGCAAAATTTGGTATGCACGCGCGACAGTTTTGCCGGCCGGGAGGGCCGGAGGAATCGGAGTGCAGTGCAACATGCGAAGGTCGGTGAACTGGGTGTGGCCGGAAGGCCGCAAGATCGCGGTGGTCTTCAACGTGTGTCTCGAGGCGTGGTCGGACGGCAAGGCCCCCGGCATCAGCCCGATGGGCAATCCGCTGCCGGCCGGCGTGCTCGACACCATGGCGATCTCCTGGGCCTCCTATGGATATACGACCGGCATCTATCGCCTGCTCGACGCCTTCGCGCGCCACCGCGCCGCGGCGAGCGTCATGGTCAATGCGGTGATCGCGGAGCGCGCCCCCGAAGCGGTCAAGGCGGTGGCGGAGGCCGGCCACGAGGTGCTCTCCCACTCCTATGCGATGGACGTGATCCCGGCGCTGCTCTCCGACGCGGACGAGCGCGCCAACATCGTGCGCTGCACGACGCTCCTCGAGAAGGCGTCGGGCCGCAAGGTGGTGGGCTGGCTGAGCCCGCGCGGTACCTCGCGAAGCGAGACGGCCGCCCTGCTCGCCGAAGCCGGCTACGTCTGGTACGGCGACGTGTTCGACGACGACCTGCCCTATGTGCGCACGTTCGGCGACCGCCGGATCGTGGCGATCCCGCTCGGCACCGACGTCAACGACATGCCGTTCATGAAATACGGCAACGCGCCGCGCACCATGCTCGAGTCCTTCATCGAGAATCTCGCGATCGCCCGCGAGACCGAAGAGCTCACCGTCATCGACGTGACCTGCCATGCGCACATCTTCGGCCATCCGCGCGGCGCCTATTACTACGGCAAGATCATCGAGGCCGCCGCGGCCGCGAACGACGTATGGATCGGCACCCGCGCCGAAATCGCCGCCCACGTGCTGGCGCAGCGGGCGTCGTGATGTCGGCGTTCGATCACGAAGACGACCCGCACCGGGAAATCCGCGACGGCGTGCGCCGCCTGTGCGCCGATTTCCCCGGCGAATACTGGCGCAAGGTCGACAGCGAGCGCGCCTACCCCAAGGCGTTCGTCCAGGCGGTCACGGACGCCGGCTATCTCGTCGGCGCTGATTCCGGAAGAGTATGGCGGCTCCGGCCTGCCGCTCGCCGCCGCCGCGGCGATCCTCGAGGAGATCCAGCGCGCCGGCTGCAACGGCGCCGCGTGCCACGCCCAGATGTACATCATGGGCGCGCTGCTGCGGCACGGCAACCCGGAGCAGAAGCGCACATACCTGCCGCAGATCGCCTCCGGTGCGCTGCGCCTGCAGGCGTTCGGCGTGACCGAGCCGACCAGCGGCACCGACACCTCGTCGATCAAGACGGTCGCCCGTCGCGACGGCGACCATTACGTGGTCAACGGCCAGAAGATCTGGACCTCGCGCTCGGAACATTCCGACCTGATGCTGCTGTTGGCGCGCACCGCGCCGAAGGGCGAAGGCAAGCGCACCGACGGGCTCTCGGTTTTCATCCTCGACATGCGGCAGGCCAATAAGGCCGGCCTCACCATCCGTCCGATCCGCACCATGATGAACCACTCGACCACCGAGGTGTTCTTCGACAATGTCCGCCTCCCCGCGGAAAATCTCATCGGCGAGGAGGGCAAGGGATTCCGCTACATCCTCTCCGGCATGAACGCCGAACGGATCCTGATCGCCGCGGAATGCGTCGGCGATGCCAAGTGGTTCATCGCCAAGGCAGCCACCTATGCCGGCGACCGCGTCGTGTTCGGCCGTCCGATCGGACAGAACCAGGGCATCCAGTTCCCGATCGCCCGCGCCTATGCCCAGATGCGCGGCGGCCGAACTGATGGTGCGCGAGGCCGCCGCGCTTGTTCGACGCGGGCAAGCCCTGCGGCGCCGAAGCCAACATGGCGAAGCTCCTCGCCGCCGACGCGTCCTGGGCCGCCGCGGAAGCCTGCGTGCAGACCCATGGCGGCTTCGGCTTCGCCGAGGAATACGACATCGAGCGCAAGTTCCGGGAAACCCGGCTCTACCAGGTGGCGCCGATCTCGACCAATCTGATCCTCAGCTTCCTCGCCGAGCACGTGCTCGGCATGCCGCGCTCGTATTGACCGGGCGGGCGGCCGTCCCCGCGAATCCGCGGCGACGCGCCCAATAGCTCACAGTAAGAGAGTTGCGCCCTGAATCTGCCGTCGTGGTCCTCCGCCACGTGCCGGCGACGGCCCGGCGCACCGAACTTCGTCCTGCCGCCGGCGCATCGCCGGCGTCCTGTGGCGGCGCCGCCTCAAGCCGAGATGACGGTTTCGGTCCGCTGCAGCGAGGACAGGTGCACGAGCGCGCGTTCGAAGCTGGCACGACTTGCGGTCTGAACCGGCAAGAATATTTTTTTCAAGCGCTGGCAGGACGATTTGGCCAGCCGACAGGCGCCATGACTCACGCAGTCGATTGGGCAGATGACGGCATCGCATCGTTCGACCATTTCGACGAGGCGATGCATGCTCTCCTCGACTCCGCCGTCATGATGCTGGAGTTCGGCGGTAAAGGTCGCCGCAATCGAATGCAGATGGCGCACGACGGTGTTGCGCCCGCCGACATACAGAATACGCGTCCCGGCGAGATCCGCTTGGGTGACGTGACGGTCCGGGACCCGCGAATGCGAGTCGGTCGGCAGCGAAGAGCGGCGCCGCCGCTGCCGCTGCTCCGTTTCAACGCTTTCTAATCTGGCCTCTGCTTGCCGGGCGCGGGCGCGGGCAATGACGAGCGCGCGCTCGCGCTGGGCGAGTTCGTCGCGCAGCCGCGCCATGGTCCGTGCGGCGCCGTGTTCGACGCTCGCACCGCCCACGCGCGCCTGGCGTTCGGCAAGGGCCGTTCGAAACAATTCGCGCTCCGCCACGGCTTCATCACGTTCGACCAGAGCTTCCTGCCGGCCCGTTTCGGTCCGTTTCAGCCGGGCCTCGAGATCATTGCAGCGGCGCTGCGTCTCGGCGAGCTTGGCTGCCAGTTGGTGAGTGCTCCGCCCCTGCAGGTGCGAAAGCATGTGAACCTCGCCGAACAGGCGCTGCTTGATGCAATCCGAAACGCCGCCGTGAGATATGACCGCCCAATATCCCGCTGCAATCTGGCCGGAATCGCGCAGACGTATCCACAGCGCGATCAATTCCGATTCGGAATTGGCCTTGCCGGCGAGGCTGATCGCGCCGGCATGGCGGCGATTCAACATCTTGGTGAGCGTGCGGGCCAACGGACCTTCGGTTTGCGACGCGTGGGCGCAATGGCAATGGATGTCATAATTGGTGGCGCGTTCGTCGAGCGACACATGTTTACGGACCGCGTCTCGCAGGTCCCGGTCGCTCAGGCACGTTCCGATGACGGAGCATTGCGCCCCCGGGTCGATTTGCCACAAGCCGAGCCGGCGCGAATGCTCTCGCGTCCCGAATTGAGCGGCGAAACCACCGGCATCGAGTTTGAAGGCGCCGGCATGGGAATGGGCAGGCAAAGAACTCGAACGCGCCAGTTCACTCTTCACAGCGATGCTTCTCTCTCGAGCGTCGTCTTCTCTCTCGCGCGTGTCTCTCTCTCGCGCGTCTTCATCCGGCGACGTTCGCGTCCTCACTCGACGTGTGGGGGTCGGTGATGCACTCGATCAGGAAGGTTGCGAGCGCCTCGAACGAGCCGCCGACCGCGACGCAACCCACGAGGTCCGCGAAGCCCGAACTCCGCCCATAGCTGTAATCCAACGGTACTTCCGGCCATATCGATCTCCCGATTTCGATCGGACGATAGGACGGCTATAATGGGCGGGCAATAAAGCGCGCGGCATATCGCCTTAGTTTAGATGATTTCTGGGAAACACTTAGAATCTATCCAGTTTGCCGGGCGTCGATCGACAATTGTTTTGCCGCTTACTCAAAGTTTTCTGTGAAAATTCAATCGGGCCGATACCTTCGGTCGGGAAACCAGCATCGACGAGAACACGGCAGCCCGGTTCACCCCCGACCCCGGGCGGAGACCGCCTTCGGGGTCGCCCGGGCGCCTACAAGGATTTCAAGATCGGCGGCGCGGCGCGCCGATGCGACGCGCGTATCGATGTGGCGCGTTCCAGCTTCTGCGCTGTCGCGACGTCTGGGGCGAACGCACCCGGCTGTCGTGCGGGGAGACGATGGGTCTTGCGCACGAAGTCGTTCTCTTGCGCACGAAGTTCGTTCAGGACCTTTCGGTGCGGCATGTCCCTAATGATCCAGGATCGGCGCGTCCTTCGGATCGATCAGCGGCGGGATCGTCAGCAGATAGGCGTAGATGTCGCCGAGGTCGCGGTCCGGAAGCACCACCGCCGTATAGGGCGGCATGACGTTGCGCGGATGGCGCACCATCGCGGCGAACGCCTCGTAGGGCGCCGGGTCCGGCGCGATGTGCGGACCGGTCGGACGGCTGCCCTGGCCGACGGTGCCGTGGCATTGATAGCAGCCGACCGCCATGTAGAGGCGCTTGCCGTTGGCGGCGTCGCCGGCGGGACCGGCCCCCTGGCCATGGACCGAGCCGGCGCACACCAGGCCCGCCGCGGCGATCATCGCCGCCCAGGATATCTGCATCGCCGCCCAGGAATAATGCGGCATCGACTTTCCCAGCGCGCGCGTCAGCATCGCGACCCCTCCCCTCAACGCCCCTGCGAAACGACGTCGACCAGCACCGGCTCGCCGCGCTTGACCACGTCGACCGCCTTCTTGAGCGTCGGCCCGAGGTCGTTGGGATCGGTGATCGGCCCGAATGCGGCGATGCCGAGGCCTTTCGCCATGGTCGCATAGTCGATGTGCGGATCGTCGAGGTTGACCCCGATGCCGCAGCGGTCGATGCCGCGCTGGCGCCGGTTCGCCATGCGCTGAACGCCCATGATCTCCTGGTGGTAGGAGCGGTTGTTGTGCATCACGTAGAGCACCGGCAGCCGGCTGTGCGCACAGGTCCACAGAATGCCCGGCGAATACATGAGGTCGCCGTCGCCCTGGATGGTGAGCGTCAGGCGGCCGTGCTTCTTGTTGGCGAGCGCGGCGCCCGCCGTCGCCGACGCGCCGTAGCCGATACCGCCGCCGCCGGCGGGGCCGGTGTGGTGATAATGCTTCTTCATGTCCCACAGCCGCTGCGGCCATTGCGGCCGGTTGTTGCTGCTCAGCCCGCCGATCGACCAGTCCTCGTCGCGGATCGCCTCCCACAGCTCCATGGAAAGCCGGCTGGTGGCGATCGGGCTCGCGTCCCAGCCGTAGAGCGCATCCCGCTTGAGCGCCGTGATCGCCTGCTGCTGAGCCGCCGCGAGTTTCTCGCCGCGCGCCGCCATCGCGGCCTTGCGGTCGGCGGGAAGCCGATGCTTCACCGCCTCGATGAGATAGGGCAGCGTCGCCTCGGCGTCGGCGGGAATGACGAGATCGAGATCGGTGTAGCGCTGGAAGTCCTGGTAGTTCGCCTTGATGAAGAGATGCGCCGCCCCGATGCTGACGAGCCTGGTGCCGGGGCGAATCGTGGTCTCCGAATGGCGCTCGATGTTGTCGTGGAAGGCGTGGGTGGCGCCCCAGAAATTCTCGACCTCGAGCCCGACGATGACATCGGCCTGGGAGATCACGGCCCGTGCCCGGTCGCTCTGGTTGAGGCCGTGGCGGCTCGGAAAGTTCATGCGGCCGCCGAGGTCGACCACGGCGCACTGCAGCAGATCGGCGAGCGCGACGAGGCCGTCGATGCCGGCCTGGGTGCGGGCGCAGCGATCAGCGACGATCACCGGGCTCGCGGCATCGACCAGGAGTTGGGCGCATTCGCCGATCGCGCCGGGATCGCCGACCAGCGGGGCCATCTTCGGAAGCTTGGGAATGACGAGCTTCTCGTGCGCGGGAATGGGCCCTTCCTGCATCTCGGTGTCGAGCACGAGCAGCACGGGCGCCATCGGCGGCGTCATGGCGATCTTGTAGGCGCGAACGGCCGATTCGCCGAAATGGGTGAGCGAGCCTGGAAGATCGTCCCACTTGACGAAATCGCGCACCGGCGACGCCGCGTCCTGCACCGAATGGACCCATTCGCCGCCGGGGGCGCGCTTGCTGGCGTCGACCGTATTGCCGACCATCATGTAGACCGGCGCGCGATCGCACCAGGCGTTGTAGAGCGCCATCGAGGCGTGCTGCAGGCCGACCGTGCCATGCGCCAGCGTCAGGATCGGCTTGCCCTCGATCTTGGCATAGCCGTTCGCCATGGCGACCGAGGCTTCCTCGTGGGTGCAGGTGTGCCAATCGATCTTGAGATAGTTGACGAGCAATTCCTGCAGGCCGCGAAAGCTGGTGCCGGGATTGCAGGCCACGTGCTCGATGCCGAGGCTCTTGATGACGTCGGCCATGTAGTCGGAGCCGCAGCTGCCCTGGACGATGGGGGCATCGCGCGGTGGTCCGCTTTCCATGGCGAGATTGGGGGCCGGCGTGACCGGACGGGCCGGTGCGGCGGCTTGCGCATTGGCCTCCAGGGGCGCCCCCGCCACGGCGACGCCGGCGATGGTCGCTCCCTTCAACAGGCCGCGCCTGCTCAGAGTCGTGCCGCCCTTGCGTTTCGACACCGCGTCCTCCCGGATTGTCTTTTTCTTCGCCCTTCGAGCGTCGGGGCACTATCCGGCGGGCAAAAAGGCGTGTCAACGCGGCCCGCGGGCGTCGCGCCGCCGGGTCCCGCCTGCCGGCGTCACATCACCGGGGCAGGTGGCGGCTTACCCAGGGGTCAGAAACGGATCGCAAGCGTCATTTCTGGGTGGAGCAACTCGGATAGAGCGGCGCCTCGCGCGGCAGCAGCGGACACACCTTGATCGGGCTCAGCGCATCGAGGCGCTTCGTCCAGGTCGCGTCGTCGAAGGCGATCGGCGTCGCCGAAGCCGGCCCGCGTTCGGCCCATTGGATCGTGTAGTAGTCGGCGGCGCCCTTGATGGCGATCAGCAGCGCCGCCTCGCGGTGGGAATCGCCGCCCGACGAAACCGTGCCGCAGCCGGCCAACGCCATGAACGCATCGCGTCCGCTGATCTTGGTCGGGCCCAACGCCTTTGCCGAAAACGAATCAGGGCATGCGCTCTCGAAGCCGCTCGCCATGCGCTCGAGAAACAACTGCGTGGTCAAATTCGGGGTGGCGGTGAGCCCCTTGGCGCCCGTTACCGTGATCATCTGGGACCAGTGCTCGACCGTTTCCCCTTCGAGCACGGCTTCCCGCGTATACTGCTGCCCGTTGCTGTCCTCGAAGACGGTGGTGAATCCCTTGGGCAGGGAGAACATGACGAGCTGGCTGAAAATCGGCGAGATCACCTTGACGGAATAGCCCTGAGCCCTCAGCGCATCGATGTCCTTGTCCTGCGCCGCCGCGAGGGAGGCGAACGATGACATCACGACGACGAGCAGAGGGACCGATGGGCGCATGAGGCGTCTCCGGGTGCGCTGCAAGGTGGACGACAGCCGGAGCGCTGTAAAGCAGGCGGGAAGAAATCGCTCATTACCCCTAAGAAATCTCTACCCCTGAACAATCATGGCCGGCGTCCCCCTATGCCGGCCGCCTGCACCTGTTCCTGGCGACTTGCGCGCCCATAACGGGATGATGAAGCTGTGAGGGAACGTGGTTCGCCCTTCCAAGCGAACGCAAAAATTGATAACGTCCGCGCCGCTCGATTTGCACCGATATTCATCGGATTGTGAAACTCCTCGCCGAAGGTTGCTGCCATGAAAATATTGTCGACCTCCCGTTTCCTGGCCGTCGTAGTCGTGGCCGCCGGCGTGGTGAGCGCGGCGCACGCGCGGACCCCCTTCGACGGAAGCTGGAGCGTGCAGATCGTGACGCAGCGCGGTTCCTGCGATGCGAGCTCCAGCCTCGGTGTCGAGATTCAGGACGGCGTCATCTCCGGCTCCGGCGGCATGCCGGTGCACGGCCGGGTTTCCAACAGCGGCGCCGTCAGCGTGAGCGTCGCCTCCGGCGCCTCGAGCGCCAATGGCACCGGAAAGCTCTCGGCGAACGGGGGTGGCGGGAGCTGGCGCGGCGTCGGCTCGCGCGGACCGTGCTCCGGCCGATGGTCGGCAGGCCGCCGCTGATCGCGGCCGGCACACCTGATCAAATCAAAGTCGTGAAGCGACCGCGCGTCGCGAGGCTCGGCGCAAGTAGTGGCGCCGCCGCGCGTGCGGCCGCCGCCAGCCTGCGCGCTACGGCAGGTTGAAGACCATCAGTTCTCCCGTGGGGCCGCCTCCCATACCGCCGCGGCAAGAACGAACCGCCGCCGACGTAGAGGTTCTTGCCGTCGCTGGCGGCGCCGGCGGCATGGCGGCCCTGCGGCATCGGCGCCAGGGCGTGCCACCGATCGGTCTTGGCGTCGAAGCCCTCGTTCTCCGCGAAGGTGCGCTTTTCCTGCGGGAACTCGCCGCCGAGCACGATCGCCATGCCTTTGTAAGAAGCCGCGGCGAGGCCGCTGCGGGCGGTCGGCAGCGGCGGTCCCGCCGTCCAGGTGTCGGTGGCGGGGTCGTAGATGTCGTGGAGGTCGGTGCGGTCGGCCGGCGTGGTGAAGCGGCCGCCCATGACGTGAATCTTCCCGTCCGCGACGACCACCGCCATATGGTCGCGCGCCTTCGGCAGGGGCGCGAGCGCCGACCATGTGTTGCTGGCGGGATCATAGACCTCGTTGGTGCCGACGGTCTGGCCGGAAGGCAGGCGCCCGCCGATGGCGTAGACCTTGCCGTCGAGGGCGACGACGCCGACGGAGCCGCGGCCCTGGTTCATGGGGGCGAGCGTCCGCCACGCATCGGTCGCCGGGTCGTATTCGAACACCGAGGGCTGTCCGTCCTTGTGTACCGAGCCGACGAAACCGCCGACCGTGATGATCTTGCCGTTCACCACCGCGACGCCCATGTGGTCGAGCCCGCGCGGCATCGGGTAACGGACGCGCCACTTGTCGGTGGCGATGTCGTACTCCTCGTTGTGCGGGACCGAGGTGCCGTTGATGCCGCCGCCGAGCACGTAGATCTTGCCGCCCACTTCGGCGAGCGAGACCTCGGAGCGGGGCGTGATCATCGGCGCCTTCTGGGTCCAGGTCCCAATCGAGGTCGTCGCATTGGGGGCCGGCGCCGCCGTCTGGCCGTGCACCATCAAGGGTACGGTGCCGGCCGCGACGATCACGGCGCAGATGGCGATCTGGGCCCATCTCATGAATTCCTCCCTCGGTGTTTGTCAGCCCTTTTATGTGCAGCCTAACCCGCACCGGAGGCCGAAGCCACACGACGCCAGCGCTGCCTCCTGCGACACAGACCTCGCGGGCGCGCCCCGCCTCAGGGCTTTCGCGTCTCCTGGTCTAGGATCCGCAGTCTTCGGACCGTCAGCTCGTCGATCTCGAGCGCCGCGATTTGCGCCTTCTTCACCCCGACACGACCGATCGCGAGACGTCCGACCGCGAGACGGCCGATCGCCATCACGCCGATGGCCGCCGCGCCGACGGCCGCGGCGCCGATCGCCACCGCCAGCAGGCTGGCTGCGGGACTCGGGCTCGAACGATGTGTCACCTCGCGCGCCATCGGCTGTCTCCGTCCTGGTCAGGTCGATCCATCTCCGCATGGCATCCGGCGGATCGGAGTCGTGAACGCCGGCGGCCGAAGCGGCCGTCGCGTCATTGTCTTAAATTGACGGGGATAATGCACCGACATCTTTGAATGCCGGGCTTACAATAAACCGGAGACATCCGGGTTCCCGGAAACAAGCACTGGAGGAGACCACCCATGCAAAAGCTTGCGTTAGCCGCCACGCTCGTCGCGCTCACCGCGGCACCGGCGGTCGCCCAGACCGCCGTGCCCGATCTCCGTGGAACCTGGAAAGGACAGAGCGAGTCGATCGTTCTGGGCCACGGGAACGCCCATCACGACGCGCCTGTCACCGACAAGCCGCGGCTTTCGTCCATTCCCTTCACGATGGTGATCGACATGCAGGACGGCCGCCGCTTCTCCGGCTCGTTCGCCTCGCCGAAGGCCAACGACCCGATCATCGCCGTCATCTCGCAGAGCGGCACCTTTTACATGGTCGATGATGACGGCTGGACGTCCGGATCGATGCTGGCGCCGAACCGGATGGAGCTCTGCTACATGGCGAGATCCGAGTCCAACCGCGTCGCGTCCTGCACCGTGATGACGAAGCAGTAACCGGGCCTGGGCCGCTTCGCCGTGCGACGGATTCGGCCTGCGCGAGGGAACTCGGTTCGCGCAGGCCGTGCTCCCTTGTGGCGAAGAGACTGCGGCGAAGAAACTGCGGCCGCAGCAATCTGCGGCGATGCACCTCTACCGGCCGATGCGCCGGTCGACTAATGTCGCCCGCAAATGCGTGCCGCGGACAAGCGGCACGGCAATGCGCAGGGACGGCCGCGGCCTCGGGAAGACCCATGACAGTACAGATCGGCCGCTCCATTCCGCGCCTCGAGGCGCGCGCCAAGGTCACCGGCCGCGCCGAATATGCCCACAACCTGCGGCTGCCGGGCATGCTGTATGGCAAGGTGTTCCGCTCCACCGTCGCCCATGGCCGCATTCTTTCGATCGACAGCTCGGCGGCGGCGGCGCTCGAAGGGGTCGCCCGCGTGGTGACCGGCGCGGATATCGCGGCGCTCATCCCGTCGCCATATTATGGGCCGGCCTTCCACGATCAGCCGATCCTGGCGCTCGACAAGGTGCGTTATGTCGGCGAGCCGGTGGCGGTGGTGCTCGCCGCCGATCCCCATGTGGCCGAGCAGGCGGCACAGGCGATCACCGCCGAATACGAGGAGCTGCCGGCGGTCTATGACGAGGTCGAGGCGCTCGGCGGCGGCGTCATCGTCCACGACGTTCTCAAGCCGGCCGGGACCTTCGCCGATCTCAAGCATCTCGCCGGACGCCGCGGCACCAACGTGGCGCTCGACTTTCATCTGCGGCGCGGCGATGTCGACGGCGCCTTCGCCGGCGCCGCCCACGTGATCGAGCACGTCTTCAAGACGCAGCAGTGCCTGCATCTGCCGTTCGAGCCCCAGGTGGCGATCGCCGATCCCGTCCATCCCGGGGTGACGATTCATGCGGCGACGCAAACGCCGTCCTTCGTGCGGACCGAGATCGCGCGGCTGCTGGGATGGCCGGAAAATCGCGTGCGGGTGAAGGTCGCGTTCCTCGGCGGCGGCTTCGGCGCCAAGGTCTACATCAAGCTCGAGGCGCTGGTCGCCGCGCTCGCTCTTCTGTCGCGCCGCCCGGTCAAGGTGGCGCTCACCATGGAAGAGCAGTTCTACATGATCACCAAGCACGCCACCACGTTCCGGATCCGGAGCGCGGTGACGGCGCAGGGGCGGATCGCCGCGCGTCACTGCGAGGTGCTGTGGAACGGCGGCGCCTACGCCGACATCGGGCCGCGGGTGACGCAGAAGTCGGGCTTCACCGCCGCCGGGCCCTACGACATCGACAATGTCGCGATCGATTCCTACGAGCTCTACACCAACCGCCCTCCGGCGGGCGCGCTGCGCGGATTCGGCATTCCGCAATTGGTGTGGGCCTATGAGAGCCACACCGACCTCGTCGCGCGCGAGCTCGGCATCGACCCCATCGAATTTCGCCGCAGGAACCTGCTGCGCGAAGGGCGTCCGCAGGCGACCGGGACCGCGATGCAGGATGCGGCGCTCGGCGCCGTGCTCGATGAGCTGGCGACCCGGATGAACTGGAGCTCGCCTTTCGACCGCGGCGCCGGCACGGTCAAGCGCGGCCGCGGCGTCGCCATCGGCTTCAAGGCGTCGATCGCGCCGACCACCTCGGTCGCGATCGTCACCATCAGCGCGGACGGCAGCGTGGCCCTCGCCATGAACACCGTGGACATGGGCCAGGGCTGCGACACCGCGATGGCCCTGATCGTCGCGGAAGTGTTGGGGATCGCCGCCGAAGGCGTCCGGGTCATCCTGCCGGATACCGACGTCACCCCCTACGACATGGGAACGCTCGGCTCCCGCTCGACCTTTCACATGGGCAACGCGGTGCGCCGCGCGGCCACCGACGCCGGCGCGCGGCTCGCGGCGCTGGCGGCCGAGGCCGGGCTGCCGGCGGGCACCAATTTCCCGGCGGCGGAAATCTTTCGCAAGCGCTACGGCATGCAGGCCGGCAACGTCGTCGGCACCGGAACGTATATTCCGAGCTACGCGCCGCCGGATGCCGCGACCGGCATGTCCGCCGATGTGACGCCGTTCTGGATGGTCGGCGCCACCGGAGCCGAGGTCGAGGTCGACAGCGAGACCGGGCATGTGCGCGTCACGCGCCTCGTCAACGTGGCGGACGCCGGGGCGCTCCTCAACCCCGAAGTGGCCCGCACCCAGCTTTCCGGCGCCGCCATCATGCAGCTCGGATTCACCCTGCAGGAAAAGATGGAGTTCGACGGCGGCCAGGTCACCAATGCGTCGCTCGCGGACTACAAGATTCCCGGCATTCACGACGTCCCGCCGATGGAGGGCGCGTTCGTTTCCGCAACCCAACGCAACGGTCCGTTCGGCGCCAAGGGTCTCGGCGAATCCGGCACCTTCGGGGTCTCGCCGGCGGTCGCGAATGCGATCCATGACGCGATCGGCGTGCGGCTGACCGAGCTGCCGATGAAGCCCGAGGCGGTGCTGCGCGCCATCCGCGCCGCCCAGGGCCGGCCGTTGGCCGACGACTGAGGGCTGACGGTCTCCGCCGCCGCCCCCGCCGCGACGATCCGCGGATTGCGGTCGCCCTGGTGAACATCGATAGTGCGCCGAACCGCGGTGTTCGGAACGCGCTAAAAAAAACATGGGGAGAGAACGACGATGAAACGCCTTGGTGTCGCGCTCGCGGCGCTCGTCATGGGCGCCCTCGCCCCGCTCGCCGCCCAGGCCGCGGAGTGGCCGGCAAAGCCGGTGCGCATCATCGTCCCCTATGCGGCGGGCGGCGCCAACGACCTGATCGCGCGGGTGTTCGCCGAACGCCTGAGCGAGGCGTTCGGCCAGCAGTTCTTCGTCGAGAATCGCACCGGCGGCGGCGGCCTCGTCGGCACCGAGGCCGTGGCCCGCAGCGAGCCCGACGGCTACACGCTGATGGCATCGGGCATGCCGTCGATCGTCCTCGCGCCGGCGATGAACGCCAAGAACGTCGGGTTCGATCCGGTGCGCGACTTCACTCACATCGCCTATCTCGGCGGGCCGCCCAATGTGTTCGTGGTGCATTCCTCGTCGCCGGTGAAGAGCTTCAAGGAACTCATCGCGCTGATGCGCAGCACCCCGAACGGCATCGAATACGTGTCGCCCAGCATCGGCTCGGTCGGCAACATGGTCGCCGAATACGTGGCGGCGAAGGAAAAGGCGAAGCTGCTCCATGTCGTCTATCGCGGCGGCGGTGCGGCGATCCTCGACCTCGTCGCCGGCCACGTGAAGGTCGGCAGCATGACGCTCGCGACCACGTTGCAACACATCCGCTCCGGCGCGCTGCGTCCGCTCGCGATCTCGTCTGCCGCGCGGGTGCCCGAACTCCCCGACGTGCCGACCCTCGTCGAACTCGGCTATCCCGAGCTCGTCGTCACCACGTGGTACGCGCTCTCGGGCCCGGCCGGCATGCCGCACGACATCGTCGAACGGCTCAACCGCGAGGTGAACAAGGCGATGGAGGTGCCGAAGGTCCGCGAGCATCTCGCCCAGGAGACCGTGCAGTCGCGGCCGATGACGCCCCAGGAGGTCACCGCCTTCGTCAAGGACGAGGTCGACAAATGGGTGCCGGAGGTCAAGGCGATGAACATCCAGCTGAAGTAGCGCTCGGCGCCGCCGTCGCTCAGCCGTGCGGCGCCTCGTCGCGCAACCGGAAGCGCTGGATCTTGCCGGTGGCGGTCTTGGGCAGCTCGGTGCGGAATTCGATCCAGCGCGGATACTTGTATGCCGCAAGCTTCTGGCGGCAATGCTCGCGCAAGGCCTGCGCCGTTTCCTCGGTGGCCGGGCAGGACGGCTTGAGAACCACGAACGCTTTGGGCTTGATCAACTGGTCCTCGTCGGGCCACGCCACCACCGCCGCTTCGAGCACGTCGCGATGGCTCAGCAGCGCGCCTTCCACCTCGAACGGCGCGACATAGACGCCGCCGACCTTGAGCATGTCGTCGCGCCGCCCGCAGTAGAGGTAATAGCCGTCGGCATCCTCGATGTACTTGTCGCCGGAGCGGGTCCATTCGCCGAGAAAGGTCGCGCGCGACTGGTCGCGGTTGTTCCAATACATGATGGCGCTGGTCGGCCCGCGGACCTGCAGCTCACCCATCTCGCCGCGGGCCACGAGCCCGCCGTCGTCGCCGACGATGCGCAGGTCGTAGCCGGCAACGGCCTTGCCGGTGGTGCCGTAGCGCACCTCGCCCATGCGATTGGACAGGAAGATGTGGAGCATCTCGGTCGAGCCGAGGCCGTCGAGGATGTCGACCCCGTAGCGCTCGCTCCAGCGCCGACCGACATCGACCGGCAACGCCTCGCCGGCGGAGACGCAACTGCGCAGGGCCAGTGCGGCGCGCTCGATCGGGTCGGCCGCGAGGAACGCGGCATAGAAGGTCGGCACCGCGAAGAACACGCTCACCGCGTGCTGCCGCAACACGGCGGCTACGGCATCGGGCGTCGGACGGCTCGGCATCAGCACCGTGGTGGCGCCGGCCGAGAGCGGAAACGTCATCGCATTGCCGAGCCCATAGGCGAAGAACAGTTTCGCGACCGAATAGACGACGTCGTTTTCGGTCAATCCGACCACCGGCGCGCCGTAGAGATCGTCGGTGAGGCGCAGCGCCGCCTGCACATGGACCGCGCCCTTGGGCCGGCCGGTCGAGCCCGACGTGTAGAGCCAGAAGCAGATGTCGTCGCGATGGGTCGGCGCGGTGACGTCGGGCCCGGCCGCCGTCTGCAGCGCATCCTCGAACCGGTTATGGCCATGAGCGTCGGCGCCGGAGACGATCACGTGATCCAGGTCCGGGCAGGTTCCGATGAGCTTTGCAAACCGCGGATAAAGCTCTTCCGACACCACCAGCAGTCGCGCCCGGCTGTCCTCCAGCATGAAGCGATAGTCGGCCTCGGTCATCAGCGTGTTGACGGGAACCGGGACGACGCCCGCCTTGACCGCGCCGAGGAACGCGGTCGGCCAGTCGATGGTGTCGGTCAGGCAGATGAGGATGCGCTGCTCGCGCGCGATGCCGAGCGCGCGCAGCACATTGCCGAACCGCGCGACCCGCTCGGCGAGGTCGCCAAAGGTCCAGGTGCCGCGCGGGTCGATGTAGGCCGCCTTGCCGCCGCGGCCGGCGGCGAGATTGCGGGCGAGGACGTCGGCGGCGAAATTGTAACGGCGGGGAATCGCCGCCGCCACCGCGGCACCGTCGGGGGCGGTCGCGAGAAGAGCCGCTTGCGCATCCGGATGTTGGGCGTCCATGGTCCTCACCCCGTTATCACGACACGGCGCTGTGCCGGCAGACTACGACGAAATGGAATGGGGATGAACAGGGAGCGTCTTGGATGAAGTCAACCCTCGTGCCCGGTGTATCGACCGTGAACCGCATCGTCGTCGACACGGCGAAGACCATCGGCTTCATGGGCGAGGAAGGCCGCGTCTACGCCACGCCCTACCTGATCGGCGACATCGAGATGACCTGCCGCAACCTCATCCTCGCCCATGCCGACGCAAACGAGGATTCGGTCGGCATGGAGGTCGCGGTCAGGCACCTCGCGCCGACGTTGCCCGGCATGACGGTCGAAATCACGGTCACCGTCACCGCCGTCGAAGGCCGCAAGGTGGTGTTCGCGGTGGCGGCCAGGGACGACCTCGATACCGTCAGCTCCGGTTCCCATGCGCGCTTCGTGGTCGACAAGGCGAAGACCGTGGAGCGGCTGAAGGCGAAAGCGGCCAGGCTCGCCGCGCGGCCGGCATAGACGGGAAGATGCCATGAGCCCGAAAGCCGCGCCCGACCCGACAACTCACGCGCCGCCTTTTTTGTTCGACCACACCGCCGAGACGATGCCGCGGCCCGCGCTTGCCGCCTTGCAGCTCGAACGCCTCGAGCTCACGGTCGCCCGCGCCTACGAGCGCGTGCCGGCGGTGCGCCGCAGGCTCGACGCCGCCGGCGTCGCGCCCGCCGACATCGGCACGCTCGCCGACATCGCCCGGCTCCCGTTCACCACCAAGGCCGACCTGCGCGACAACTATCCGTTCGGCCTGTTCGCGGTGCCGCGCGAGGAGGTGCTGCGCCTGCATGCCTCGTCCGGCACCACCGGCAAGCCGACCGTGGTGGGCTACACCCGGGGCGATCTCGACCTGTGGTCCGACCTGATGGCGCGCACCCTCGCTTGCGCCGGGGCGCGGCCCGGCGATATCGTCCACAATGCCTACGGCTACGGCCTGTTCACCGGCGGGCTCGGCTTCCATTACGGCGCGGAGCGGCTCGGCTGCACCGTGGTGCCGATCTCCGGCGGCGGCACCGAGCGCCAGGTGAGCCTGATGGCCGACTTCGGCGCCACCGTGCTCGGCGCGACGCCCTCCTATGCCCTCAACATCGCCGAGGTCGCAAAACGGATGGGCATCGACCTGCGGGCGCTGCCGCTGCGGCTCGGCGCGTTCGGCGCCGAGCCGTGGAGCGAGCCGATGCGCCGCGACCTCGAAAGCGAGCTCGGCATCACGGCGGTCGACGTCTACGGCCTCTCGGAAATTCTCGGCCCCGGCGTCGCCAGCGAATGCGACGTGGCGCAGAACGGCCTGCACGGCTGGGAGGATCATTTCCTGTTCGAGGTGATCGATCCCGACACTCTCGCGCCGCTCCCCATGGGCGCGACCGGAGAGCTCGTCGTCACGACGCTCACCAAGCAGGCGCTGCCGATGCTGCGCTACCGCACCCGCGACATCACGCGGCTCTCCGACGAGCCCTGCCCCTGCGGCCGCACCCATATGCGGATCATGCGCGTCACCGGGCGCAACGACGACATGCTCATCATCCGCGGCGTCAACGTCTACCCGTCCCAGGTCGAGGCGGCGCTGATCGGCTTCCCCGGCCTCGCGCCGTATTACCAGCTCGTGCTGTGGCGCGACGGCGCGCTCGACGCCGTCACCGTCGAGGTCGAACGCGCGGCCGGCGCGCCCGACGAGGAAGCCTCCGCCGCCGCAAAGTCGCGCGAGGTGCAGCACCGCCTCAAATCGCTGCTCGGCCTGACCTGCAATGTCGTCGTCAAACCTCCTGGCGAAGTGCCGCGCTCGCAAGGCAAGGCGGTGAGGGTGAGGGACGAGCGCAGGGGGATATCTTGAACGGTCGAGACCACAGCAGCATCCCGAATCAAGCGCCGAGCAATGCTTCTATGCTGTCCCGGATTTCGCTCCGCTCAATCCGGGCTACATGAACAGCCCGTAGCCCGGATTGAGCGGAGCGAAATCCGGGACGGACGCCACCGCCGGAAAAGAAAAACGTCACCAGCGACGTTCGCCGTAGGTTCCCTTGTCTTCGCTGAAGTCTCCGCCCCAATCTTGTGGTAACAGCCCCCGACGCACATAGCCCTGAAACGACGAATACTTCCAATCGCGTACGCGGCCCACCAAACCGTGCCGTACAGGATTGAAATGAACGTAGTCGACGTGGCGCTCGAAATCTCCCTCATTCCGGATGGTGTGCTCCCAGAAACGGCGCTGCCACAGCGCTGGCTCTCCGTCTTTGTGGCGCGCAACAGATTCCGCGACGGCCTCTGTGAAGCGGCGTTTGATGAGGCCCCATCGGCTCGGGTAGTCCGCGTCCCCTTCCGGCAAGGTCATTACGATGTGCAGGTGCTCCGGCAGCACGACGACGGCATCGATCGTGAACGGACGTGAACTGCGGGTCTCTCGAAATGCCGCACGCAAGGCATCGACGTGATCGGTCAGCACTCGCGAAGTTCTGTCCACGAGCGTCAGGGTGAAGAAATAAGTCCCGCCAGCGATGAAATTCCGACGATATCGGACCATGCTTCTATGCTGTCCCGGATTTCGCTCCGCTCAATCCGGGCTACATGAACAGCCCGTAGCCCGGATTGAGCGGAGCGAAATCCGGGACGGACGCCGCCGGCGGAAAAGAGAAAACGTCACCAGCGACGCTCGACGAGACCATCTCAGACACACATAGAAGTCCCCTCACACGAACGCCTGCAGCCCCGTCTGCGCGCGGCCGAGGATCAGCGCGTGGATGTCGTGGGTGCCCTCATAGGTGTTCACGGTTTCCAGGTTCGCCATGTGGCGCATCACGTGGTACTCGACCTGGATGCCGTTGCCGCCGTGCATGTCGCGGGCGGTGCGCGCGATGTCGAGCGCCTTGCCGCAATTGTTGCGCTTGATGAGCGAGATCATCTCCGGCGTGGCGCGGCCGTCGTCGAGCAGGCGGCCGACCCGCAGCGCCGCCTGCAGGCCGAGCGCGATCTCGGTCTGCATGTCGGCGAGCTTCTTCTGGACCAGTTGCGTGGCCGCGAGCGGCCTGCCGAACTGCTTGCGGTCGAGGGTGTATTGCCGGGCCCGGTGCCAGCACTCCTCCGCCGCGCCCATGACGCCGAGCGCAATGCCGAACCGCGCCCGCGTCAGGCAGCCGAACGGGCCCTTGAGGCCGGAGACGTTGGGGAGGAGATGCGCATCCGAGACTTCGACGCCGTCCATCACCACCTCGCCGGTGACCGAGGCGCGCAGCGACAGCTTGCCGCCGATCTTCGGCGCGGAGAGGCCCTTCATGCCCTTCTCGAGTACGAAGCCGCGGATCTCGTCGCCATGGGCCGCCGACTTCGCCCAGATCACGAACACGTCGGAAAGCGGCGCGTTGGAGATCCACATCTTGCTGCCGCTGAGGCGGTAGCCGTCGGCGATCTTCTCGGCCCGCGTCTTCATGCCGGCGGGATCGGAGCCGGCGTCGGGCTCGGTGAGGCCGAAACAGCCGACCCACTCGCCGGTGGCGAGCTTGGGCAGATACTTCTTGCGCTGGCTCTCGTCGCCATAGGCGTAGATCGGATACATCACCAGGGACGACTGCACGCTCATCATCGAGCGGAAGCCGGAATCGACCCGCTCGATCTCGCGCGCCACGAGCCCGTAGGAAACGTAGCCCGCCTCGGCGCCGCCATAAGCCTCCGGAATGGTGACGCCGAGCAGCCCGAGCGCGCCCATCTCGGCGAAGATCGCGCGGTCGGTGTGCTCGTGCATGTAGGCGTCGACCACCCGCGGCATCAGCTTGTCCTGGGCGTAGCCGCGCGCGGTGTCACGGATCAGCCGCTCATCCTCGGTGAGTTGGTCGTCGAACAGCAGCGGATCGTCCCACACGAACGAGGTCCGCTCCTTGGCGCGCTGCTCTTTGGCGCCTGCTGCCTTCTGCCCGGCCGTGCTCATCGCGGAACTCCTTGTTGACGTGCCCTGTTATCGCGCGGACGGGCGGTTGCGAGCAAGGCTCCCACAGACTTCCTCCCCCGCAGTGGCCGCCGCCCTCTCGCGCTTGCGGCGGATACCCTATCGCACCGCCGCCACCCAGACGCACCGCTGCTTTCCCCCTCCCTACCCTCCCCCGCAAGCGGTGGAGGGAATCGCCGGCCGTACGCCGTCTCCCCCGGAAGACACCGTCTCCCCTGGAAGACTCCGTCTCCTCCGGGAGGTCTCTCTCCGCAAGAAGTCCCTGTCCCGCAGCGGTGGGCTCCCTCTCCCGCTTGCGGGGGAGGGTGGGGAGGGGGCCGCTGACTCACCCTCTTGCACCGCCGCCACCCAGACGCACCGCTGCTTTCCCCCTCCCTACCCTCCCCCGCAAGCGGCGGAGGGGATCGCCGGCTTTCTCGCTCCCCCGCAAGCGGTGGAGGGAACGCCGGCTTTCCCGCTCCCCCGGCAAGCGGTGGAGGCTCGCCGGGCCCTCGCGCCGTCACCCCGGCGCGAGCAGCTTGCTCACGATCTTGGCGGTGTAGTCGACCATCGGAACGATGCGCGCATAGTTGAGGCGGGTCGGCCCGATCACGCCGATCACCCCGACGATGCCGCCGCTGGAATCGTGATAGGGCGAGATGATGGTGGAGGAGCCCGACAGCGAGAACAGCTTGTTCTCGGAGCCGATGTAGATGCGCACGCCCTCGGCGCGCTCGGCGCGGCCGAGGAGGTCGGCGACGCCGCGCTTGGTCTCCAGCTCGTCGAACAGCCGGCGCACCCGCTCGAGGTCCTCCGCGGCCTTGAGGTCGTCGAGCAGATTGGCGTGGCCGCGCACGATCAGCTTGCGCTCGTCGCGCTCGCCGCCCGACCAGCTCGCAAAGCCGGCGGCGACGATCTTCTGGGTGAGCAGGTCGAGCTCGGCGCGGCCGGCTTCGAGCGCCGTCTCGAGCTCCGCCTTCGCCTCGGCGATCGTCTTGCCGCGCACGTGGGCGTTGAGGAAGTTCGAGGCCTCGGTGAGCGCCGAGGCCGGCAGTCCGATCGGCAGGTTGAGCACGCGGTTCTCGACCTGGCCGTCCTCGGCGACCAGGATCACCAGCGCGCGCTCCGGCTCCAGGCGGACGAACTCGATGTGCTTGAGGCGGACATTGGCCTTGGCGGTCAGCACGACGCCCGCCGCGCGGGTCAGTCCCGAGAGCAGCGCCGAGGCTTCGGTCAGCACGTTCTCGACGGTCTTGCCGGCAGCGGCGACCTGCCCCTCGATCGCGACCCGATCGGGGTCGCTGAGGTCGCCGATCTGCATCAGCGCATCGACGAAGAAGCGCAGGCCGAGTTCGGTCGGCAGCCGGCCCGCCGAAGTGTGTGGCGCGTAGATCAGCCCGAGCTGCTCGAGGTCCTGCATGACGTTGCGCACCGACGCCGGCGACAGCGTCATCGGGATGATGCGCGACAGGTTGCGCGAGCCGACCGGCTCGCCGGTCGCGAGGTAGCTCTCGACGATCTGGCGAAAGATCTCGCGCGAACGATCGTTGAGTTGAGCGACGCTGATTTCGCTCGATCCGATCGGAACGTCTTGGGACACGGAGCGCATGAGGTGAATCCTTGCCCTGCGCGACCGGTTTTGTCTATCCCGCGCGGACCAACCGCAAGCACGGCACCGCGACACCAGATGTGGGGGCAGGCGGCCGATTCAAGCTCCGCCAAACCAAGGACCGGCTCTGCGAGCTCCGCAAACACGGGCTTGTGGAGGCGCGCCGGCGAACTTAAAAGCGGTGCCGGAGCGGCGGACTCTTTCCGCAACCGCTCCGCGGAGAGCCTATTCATGCGACCGAGCCGGCGCCAACCCGATGAGCTTCGTGCCGTCACCCTGGAACGTGGGGTGGTCAAATATGCCGAAGGCTCGTGCTTCGTGAAGTTCGGCGACACCCATGTGCTCGTCACCGCGACGCTCGAAGACCGCATGCCGCCGTGGCTCAAGGGCCAGGCGCGCGGCTGGGTCACCGCCGAATACGGCATGCTGCCGCGCGCCACCCACGAGCGCACGCGGCGCGAGGCGTCCGCCGGCAAGCAGGGCGGCCGCACGGTCGAGATTCAGCGCCTGATCGGCCGCAGCCTGCGCGCGATCGTCGATCTCGAAGCGCTCGGCGAGCGCCAGATCACCGTCGATTGCGACGTGATCCAGGCCGACGGCGGCACCCGCACCGCCTCGATCACCGGCGCCTGGGTGGCGCTGCACGACTGCCTCACCTGGATGAAGAACCGCGAGATCATCCGCACCGTGCCGCTGCGCGACCACGTGGCTGCCATATCCTGCGGCATCCACGGCGGAACCGCGGTGCTCGACCTCGACTATGCGGAGGATTCCGCCGCCGACACCGACGCCAACTTCGTGCTCACCGGCACCGGCGGCATCGTCGAGATCCAGGGTACGGCGGAAAAAACGCCGTTCACGGAGACCCAGCTCTTGACCTTGCTGGCGCTGGCGCGCAAGGGGATCGGCAAGCTGATCGACCTGCAGAAACTGGCGGTGATGTGACCGCACGAGGCGCCTGCCGCCGCGGCGCGGGCGCGGCCGCCGAAGTCGCAGGATCGGGGTAGGGACGGGCACCGCATGCCTTCACAACGCCACCGCCCCATCACGGGGCGGCTCGTGATCGCGACCCACAATCCCGGCAAGCTGCGCGAGATGCGCGAGCTCCTCGCCCCCTATGGTGTCGAGGCGGTTTCGGCCGGGGAACTCGGTCTCGACGAGCCGGAGGAGACCGGTGCAACCTTCGCGGAGAATGCCCACATCAAGGCGGCGGCTGCGGCCAGGACCACGCAGCTCGCGGCGTTCGCCGACGATTCGGGCCTCGTGGTCGACGCGCTCGGCGGCGCCCCCGGCATTCATTCGGCGCGCTGGGCAGGCCCCGACAAGAATTTCGCCCGCGCCATGGGCGAGATCGAGGAGAAATTGACGAAACTCGGCGCCACCACCCCGGCGGACCGCACCGCCCATTTCGTCTCGGCGCTGTGCGTCGTCTGGCCCGATGGCCATACGGAAGCGTTCGAGGGCCGCATCGACGGTGTGCTGGTGTGGCCGCCGCGCGGCGACAAGGGCTTCGGCTACGACCCGATGTTCCTGCCGGCGGGGCATGGACGCACGTTCGGCGAGATGACGAGCGGGGAGAAGCACGGACTGCCGCCGGGCAGCCGCGGCCTGTCGCACCGTGCCCGCGCCTTCTTCAAGCTCGCGGAGGCCTGCCTTGGCAACGCTTGATCAGGACCGGGTGGCGGCGAAGCCCGGGCGTGGCGCCGACACCGCGTTCGGCGTCTACATCCATTGGCCGTTCTGCCTCTCGAAATGCCCCTATTGCGACTTCAACAGTCATGTCCGCCACGCCGCCATCGACGAGGCGCGGTTCGTGCGCGCCTTTACCGCCGAGATCGCGCAGACTGCGGCCCGCACGCCCGGACGTACCGTCTCGACGATCTTCTTCGGCGGCGGCACGCCCTCGCTGATGCAGCCGGCGACCGTGGCGGCGCTCCTCGATGCGGTCGGGCGGCACTGGCACGTCGCCCCCGACGTCGAGGTGACCCTCGAGGCCAATCCGACCAGCGTCGAGGCGACCCGGTTTGCCGGCTATCGCGCCGCCGGCGTCAACCGGGTGTCGCTCGGCGTGCAGGCCCTCGACGACGCCGCGCTCAAGGCGCTCGGGCGGATGCACACGGCGCAGGAGGCGCTCGATGCGGTGGCGATCGCGCGCGGCGCCTTCGAGCGCTACTCATTCGACCTCATCTATGCGCGCCCGGGCCAGACCCCGGCGGCGTGGCGCGCCGAGCTCGAGCGGGCGCTTGCCGAGGCGGCCGAACACCTGTCGCTCTATCAGCTCACCATCGAGGCGGACACGCCGTTTTCGGCGCTCCATGCCGCGGGCAAGCTCGCGGTGCCCGACGGCGACGATGCCCGCGTGCTCTACGACCTCACCCGCGAAGTGTGCGCCGCCGCCGGGCTGCCGGCCTACGAAATTTCCAACCACGCCCGCCCCGGCGCCGAATGCCGCCACAACCTGGTGTATTGGCGCTACCACGAATATGCCGGCATCGGCCCGGGCGCCCATGGGCGTCTCGACATCGGCGGCCGCCGCCATGCGACCGCGACCGAGAAGCGGCCGGAGGCGTGGCTCGCCCAGGTCGAGGCGACCGGGACCGGCCTCGTCACCGACGAGGCCTTGAGCCGCGTCGAGGCGGCCGACGAATTTCTGCTGATGGGCCTGCGACTCGCCGAAGGCATCGACCTCGATCGCTTCGCCGCCCTCGCGGGGGCGCCTCTCGCGCAAAAGCAGATCGTCGAACTCGCCACCCACGGCCTCGTCGAGACGACGCCCCACGGCCGCCTCCGGGTGACCGCGGAAGGCTTCCCGCTGCTCGACGCCATCGTCGCGGATCTCGCGGCGTAGCGCGTCGCGTTGCCCGTGGGATACGTAGGGTGGGCAAAGGCGGCCACGAAGGTCGACGAAGTCGCTGCCGCTGGTCCGCCGTGCCTACGCGGTCATGACCTCGCCGCGTGGGCACGGCGGACTGCGCAGCGTGCCAAATAAAGATGCCTCGGCCGCCTTTGCCCACCCTACGATCTTCGGCCACCCCACCGCCTCCTGTGCATGGGGTTGTTTTTCAAAAATTTGCCGGCACCGCCTAAATCCGCCGCAGCGGGATCGACATCGCGAGAAAGAGCCCGATCGTGGTGAAGCCGGCGATCGACAGGAAGGCGGCCCGGAACGCGTCGGCGATGTCGGCCTGCACGGCGGCGAGCTGACCCGGCGCCAGGGCCGACGCGCCGCCATGCTCGACCATCGCGGTGAAGGCGCGCGCGGCTTCGGGATTCTTCAGGGTCAATGCCGCGAACAGCACGGCGGTGACGATCGCGGTCCCGAACGCCGCGCCCACCGAGCGTGAGAACTGCACCGAGGCGGCGGCCTCGCCGAGCTTCACCGGCCCGGATTCGCTCTGCACCGTGACCTGCACGACGCCCATCACCGTGCCCATGAACAGCCCGTTCCACAACAGCAGCCAGGCGAGGCCGGTGGTGCCGATGTGCTGCGCCCACAACGCCAGCACGATGATGTTGGCGGTGACGAGCAGGAGGCCGAACGCAGGGAAGATGGTGGTCCGCCCGGTCTTGCTGACGAGCCGCCCGGTGACCAGCGAGCCGGTGAAGATGCCGACCGTGAGCGGGACCAGCAGCACCCCGGTCTGGGCCGGCGAATGGCCGCGCACCACCTGGAGATAGATCGGCAGGAACGTGATGAGCGACACCAGCGCAGCGCCGTGGCAGGCGGCGAGCGCGTCGCTGCGCCAGATGGTCGGCCGGCGCAGCAGTGTGAGCGGGATCAGCGGCGACGGCGCGCGGGATTCCTGGCGCACCAGCAGTCCGCCCGCGACGAGGCCGACGACGAGCAGCGCGCCGGCCAGCGGCATCGCGGCGAGTTCCATGTGCTGCGCCTGTTCGAGCGCCAGCAGCGACAGCGTGACGAACAGGGTGAAGAACAACAGCCCGAGCGGGTCAGGCGTCCAGTTCGGCTTGTCGGGGATGCGATTTTCGAGCTTGCGCGTCAGCCACACCGCCAGCAGGCCGAACGGCACGTTGATGAGAAACACCGATTGCCAGCCGAAGTGCTGGGTGAGGTAGCCGCCGGCGACCGGCCCGAAGGTGTTGGCGCAGACCGCGACCGCCGCGAGATAGCCCTGGTAGCGCGCCCGCTCCCGCGGCGGGAACGCCTCGCCCACCAGCGCCTGGGAGAGCGTCATCAAGCCGCCGCCGCCGAGGCCCTGCAGCAGCCGCGCGAAGGTGAGCAGGATGATCGAATTCGAGGCCGCACACAGCAGCGAGGCGATGATGAACACCGCGAGCGCGACGAACATCAGGCGCCGGCGGCCGAACGCATCGCCGAGCCGGCCATAGAGCGGCGCCGCGATGGTCGAGGCGATGAGGTAGGACACCACCACCCAGGAGGCCCGCTCCACCTCCCCGGTCGCCGCCGCGATCGACGGCAGCGCGGTGGCGACGATGGTCTGGTCGAGCACCGCCAGGAACATCGGCAGCATGATCGACGGGAACACGGCGAGGAACGTCGGACGTCGCGCGCCGCTGCCGGAGGCGGTTTGCCACGATGACGCGGAGGGTGCGGACGCGCCTGCGGCTTGATCCGCTGCCGTCCCCGCCGGGTTCGGGTCGGCTCCTTGTTGTCCGCCGGCCGCGGCGGTGGTGGCGCCCGGTCCCGCGAACTGCGCGGCCCCGCCTTCCGCGGCGCGTTGCGGGTCCGACGGGCCGTCCTCGTTCGGGGGCCGCTCCAGGGTCATGCCGGAACCTGATGTCCTTTCCGCAGGTGTTCAATGCGCCATCAACACCGGCAACGTCGCGGTCGCGAGAATGTGCCGGGTGGCGCCGCCGAACACCATCTGCCGCAGCCGGCTCTGGGTATAGGCCCCCTTGACCAGGAGATCGCAGCCCTGCGCCCGGGCGTAGTCGAGGATGACCTCGCCGGTGGTGCGCTTGCCGAGTCCCACGGTGACGGGGGTGACCGCGATCCCGTTGAGCCGCAGATAATGCGCGAATGCGTCGCCCGTGGGACCGGGCGTCATCCCGCCTTCGACCGAGAGCACCGTCACCTGCGCGGCCCGGCGCAGCAGCGGCAGGGCGAAGGCCGTGGTGCGCGTCTGCTCGGTGCTGCCGTTCCAGGCGACCAGCACGTTGCGGCCGATGACCTTCGGCACCGCCTCCGGCACGATCAGCGCCGGCCGGCCGCTCTCGAACAGCGCGGCCTCCAGCGGCGGCATGCGCGGATCATCCGACTCGCGGCCGGGCCGTCCGAGCGCGATCAGGTCGAACAGGCGGCCGTGGCTGCCAATGAAGGCGTCGCCGAACGCATCGGCGCGCACCCAGCGGCTGGAATACGTGGCGAATCCGGGTTGCGAGTCCGGCACCGCGTGCTCCCGCATGAAGGTTTCGAACAGGCGCTGCGCGATGCGCTCGGCCTCTTCGTCGTCGTCGTGAGAGGTCGGAATGGTGAGGCTGCTCACGGGATCGACGGCGACGAAGTCGCCCGCCGCGGGATGCAGCGCGAAGCCCTCCATGTAGCTGTCGAAGGCCTCGGCGATCAGCCGCGCGGCCTCGAGCACCGCGGGCATCGCGGCATGGTCTTCGGTCGGAATGAGGATCGTCTTCATCGCACCGGCCTCGTGTTCGGCGCGAGGCTAATCGCCCGACCCCTGATCGCGTTCGGCCGGTCCGCCGCGCCGCGCCCTCAAAGGCTCGCCTGGCCGTTGAACGTCTTCGGCGGCGGCGAGACCACCTGGGGACCGGTCTTGGTGACCTTCATCACGGCGAGACCGCGTTGGTTGGAGCCGTCGGCGCGGAAGCGGAACACCCCGTCGATCCCGGTGAAGCCGCTCGGATTGGTGAGCACGTCGGTCGCGAACCGCTGCTGGCCCTGGGTCTTGACCAGCGCCGCCACCAGCGCCACCGCGTCGTAGGCGAGCGTGGCCTGCCGCACCGGATCCTGGTGATAACGGGCGCGATAGCGTTCGGTAAAGCCGCGATATCCGGCGGGGTCCGGCGCGGCAAACATCGCGCCGTCGAACAGGGTATTGGCGAAAATCCGCTGATCGTCGCTCCACAGGCCGGTGCCTAGAACCGTGAATTGGTGCAGGTTGACGCCGGCGGACCCGAGCGCCTGGATGATGTCGACGGCGCCGTCACCGGCGTCGGGAACGAACAGCACGTCGGCCCGACCGGCCGCCTGCTGCACCTGCTTCACCAGGTCGCCGAGCTTGCTGTGGTCTTCCCCGTAATGCTCGGCGAGCACCACCCGGCCGCCGCGCTTCGCCACCATCTGGGTGAACTCGGCCTCGACGACCCCGCCATAGGCATTCGACGGAAACAGCGCGACGAAGGACTTCTTCCCCTGCGAGATGGCGTAGCTGATGATCCGGTCGACGTCGCTTTCCGGCAGGAAGCTCAGCAGGTAGGCCCCCGACGACGCGACGTTGCTGTCGGTGGAGAAGGCGATCATCGGCACGCCGCGCAACCGGGCGACCTGCTTGGCGCTGTTCACGGAGTGCGCGAACAGCGGGCCGATGAGGATTTCCGCGCCTTCCTCGACGGCCTGGGTGGCGGCCTGGGTGGCGCCGGGCGCGGTGCCGCCGTCATCCTTGATCACCAGCTGGACATTGGCACCGCTGAATTCGGCGAGCGCCATTTCAGCGGCGTTGCGCATCGACTGGCCGGCGATCCCGGCATTGCCGCCGGCCGACATGGGCAGGATCAGGCCGACCTTCACGCCGCCGCTGGCGAGCGGGGCGCTGGTCACCGGGACCGTCGCCCCGGCGGGTGCCGCAGCCGGAACCTCCGCCGCCGGCGATCCGCCGCCGAGAAGATTGGAGGCCCCTCCACAGCCGGCGAGCAATGCCGCTATCGCCAGGGCCGCCGCCCGCATCCAGGGGGCGCAGGCGCGGCGCGCCGCACGGCTGTTACAGGGCATCAACCGGTCTCCTGGCAAAACGCAATTACTTCACTGTGCCATTCAGGCGTATGGTCGGCAAATCGGCCCACAAAAAGACACCCCTCGTCCCGAGTTCATGACCTGTTCGAGGCCATTCAAGATCTGCAACTGCGAACGAATTCCCATTCCCATGACGCCCCCCGACCCGACCCCGCCCCGTCCGACACGGCGTTACCGCCTGTTCGCGCAGGAGATTGAAGCTCCGCGGGCCGACCCGGGATTGTATCTCGTCGCCACCCCCATCGGCAATCTCGGGGACGTGACCCTGCGCGCGCTCGAAATACTGGCCGGGGTCGATGCGGTGGCGTGCGAGGATACCCGCGTCACCCATAAGCTGTTCGATCGCTACGGCCTGGCGACCCCGCTCATCGCCTATCACGATCACAACGCCGCGGAGGCGCGCCCGAAGCTGCTGGCGCGCCTTGCGGCAGGCGAAGCGGTGGCGCTCGTCTCCGACGCGGGCACCCCGCTGATCTCCGACCCCGGCTTCAAGCTGGTGCGCGAGGCCCAGGCGGCGGGCCACGCGGTCACCGCGGTGCCCGGCGCCTCAGCGGTGATGGCGGCGGTCGCGAGCGCCGGCCTGCCGACCGACCGCTTCTTCTTCGAGGGGTTCCTGCCGCCGCGCGAGCAGGCCCGCCGCACCCGGCTTGCGGAGCTGAGCGCGGTGCCGGCGACGCTGGTGTTGTTCGAAACCGGTCCGCGCATTGCTGCCATGCTTCACGACGCCGCCGCGGTGCTGGGCGACCGCGAAGCGGCGGTGTGCCGCGAACTCACCAAGCTGCACGAAGAGGTCCGGCGGAGTGATCTCGCCGCCCTCGCGACGGCCTATGCCCATGGCGCCGAGACCCGCGGCGAGTTCGTGGTGGTGGTGGGCCCGCCCGCCGCGGCGGAGCCCGTCAAGGCGGAGGACATCGACGCGCTGCTGCGCCGCGCGCTCACGACCGACTCGCTCAAGAACGCGGTGGAGGCGGTGGTGGCGGCGACCGGCCATAAACGCCGGCTGGTCTACCAGCGCGCGCTCGCGCTCGCCCGGAATGACGGCGATGGCGAAGGGTGACCCGACCGGCAAAGGTTCGCGCCCGCCCGCCGATCCCGGCCGGCGTATCGCGTTCCGCTTCGGCCTGTCGGCCGAGAGCCGGGCGGCGGCTTATCTCATCGCCAAGGGCTATCGCATCCTGTTCCGCCGTTTCAAGACGCCGGTCGGCGAGATCGACATCGTGGCATGGCGGCGCGGCGTGCTGGTGTTCGTCGAGGTCAAGGCGCGCGAAAAGCTCGCCGCCGCGGCAGAGGCGATCGGCCGGCGCCAGCAGAGCCGCATCATCGCCGCGGCGGAGTTCTGGCTCGCCGGCCATCCCGAGCACGTCACCAGCGACATGCGGTTCGACGTGATGCTGGTCGCGCCGGGGCGCCTGCCGGTGCATCTCGCCGGCGCCTTCGACGCCTCGACCTGACGGTCGCGCCCCGCGCGGAGCAGCCGGCGCGGCGCGAGGGTTTACGAACGCGGCCGCGCGCGGTACTCCACCGGCGCCCGAATTCACCGGCGCCCAAGTTCACCGGCACCCAAGTTTCACCGGACCCGCGCATGACCGCTCCCCAGCTCGACGTCGCCGTGCAGATGGACCCGATCGCGCGGATCAACATCCGCGGCGATTCGACGTTTGCGTTGCTCCTCGAAGCGCAGGCGCGCGGCCATCGCCTGTCCTACTACACCCCCGACCGCATGGCCCTCGTCGACGGCGAGGTGTTCGCAACGGTCGCGCCGCTCACCGTGCACGACGTCGAAGGCGGGCACTTCACGCTGGGCGAGGAGAGGCGCGCCGCGCTCGCCGCTTTCGACGTGATCCTGATGCGGCAGGACCCGCCCTTCGACCTCGGCTACATCTCGGCGACCCATTTCCTCGAGCGCCTGCACCCCAGGACCCTGGTCGTCAACGATCCCGCCCAGGTGCGCAACGCGCCCGAGAAGCTGTTCGTCACCGAATTTCCCGACCTGATGCCGCCGACGCTGATCACCCGCGACCTCGCGGAGATCAAGCTGTTCCGCGCGACCCATGGCGACATCGTGATGAAGCCGCTGTTCGGCCATGGCGGCGCGGCGGTGTTCGCGCTGACCGCGCGCGACATGAACTTCGGTTCGCTCTACGACCTGTTCGCGGCGACCTTCCGCGAACCCTGGGTGGTGCAGAAGTTTCTGCCGGAGGTCGCCAAGGGCGACAAGCGGATCATCCTGGTGGACGGCGAGTTCGCCGGCGCGGTGAACCGGGTGCCCCAGGAGGACGACCTCCGCTCCAACATGGTGCGCGGCGGCGCCGCCGCGGCCACCGACCTCACCGCGCGCGAGCGCGTCATCTGCGAGCGGCTCGGCCCCGCGTTGCGCGCCCGCGGGCTGCTGTTCACCGGCATCGACGTGATCGACGGCTATCTCACCGAGATCAACGTCACCTCGCCCACCGGGATCAGGATCATCCGCCGCCTCGGCGGCCCCGACATCGCGGCGATCATCTGGGACACCATCGCCGCCAAGGTCGCCGCGCGAGCGTGAGCCCGAAGCGGGGCCGTTCGCTGCCCCGTCAGTGCATGTGCCGCGGGTCAAGTCGCCGCGCGACCACCTGTTGCAACGGGTGCGACTGGCGGATCGCCGCGGCGAACTCCTCCACCTCGCAACACGCGACCTGTGCGGCAATGCGAGCCTGACGGGCGTTGTTCAATTCGAGCGCGACGGCCTTGAGGTCGATCATGACGGAACCTTTCGTGAAGGGTTAACGACTGGTTACCGCGAGTCGCGATGTTCTGCAAATGTTCTCTTCGTCTGCGTTGCATTTTATGCAGGCGCTCGCCAACCGAGCGACAATGAGCGACGCGCGATCGGGACAGCCGGAGCACGCTTCAGCCTGCCGCCGGAAATCTCGTCTCCAGCAGATTGCCGATGAGAACGCAGGCCTCGTGGCCTTCCCAGGTCCCGGTGTGCATGGCGGCGCGGGTCAACGCATCCTCGAGCACGCCGCGGCCCTCCTCGGCATCGATGACGCCCTTGGCGATTAGTAGATCGAGCAGGGCGGTGGCGATCGCTCCGCCTGCGACCCCCATGCCTACGGCCTTGGCGCTGGTGTCGGTCATGGCATTCCTCCGGATGCGCCAGCCTATCATGACACACCGTGCCGGCCTGCTCCGCGCCCCCAGGTCACTCCAGGAGGCCTCTTCGCGTGATCCCGGGGCCCGATCATTATACCCATGTTCTGCAAATGTTCTTGCTCGTGACATGCCGTTGAGCTACGATGGGCAAATCCGGGGAAACTCATGGTCCAGCGTGTATCCACCGTCGCGTTCGAGGGCATCGAGGCCCGCGCGGTCGACGTCCAGGTCCAGGTCGCGCCCGGCATTCCCGCCTTCAACGTGGTCGGGCTGCCGGACAAGGCGGTGTCCGAGGCCCGCGAGCGGGTGCGCGCCGCGCTGATCGCGTCGGGCCTCGCGCTGCCGGCGCGGCGGATCACCGTCAACCTCGCGCCGGCCGACCTGCCCAAGGAGGGCAGCCATTACGACCTCCCCATCGCGCTCGGGCTGATGGCGGCGATCGGGGCGATTCCCCACGACGCGCTCGCCGGCTACACCGTGCTCGGCGAACTCGGCCTCGACGGCTCCATTGCGGCGGTGGCCGGCGTGTTGCCGGCGGCGATCGGCGCCAACGGCCGCGGCGAGGGGCTGATCTGCCCGGCGAGCTGCGGTCCGGAAGCGGCCTGGGCGAGCCCCGAGATGGAGATCATCGCTTGATCCTCCAGCGTATCCGGTAACAGGGCCAACAACTTACTGATTTAGCGAGACATTCCGACCGCCGTCCGATACAGAAGGACGATACAAATTGGCGTTCAGGATGGCACTCTTAGAGAAGCGGAAGTCGGGAGGCTATAAGTCACGTAAGGCCATCCCTGCGGACGTGCGTGATCAATACCACACCCTCTACCGCAAGAGCCGGGAGGAGATTTTCCACGCGCCCAGCACCGATGCTCGCCCTCTGGCGGAGATGAAGCATCGCGAGTGGCTGCTTGAGGTCGAGAGCCGCATCCGCACTCTACGGGCAAAGAAGCGTGGCGAAGCGCGCCACCTGTCACAGCGAGAAGCTGAGGGCCTTGCTGGCGAATGGTATCGCTGGTGGGTTGCTTCCTACGAGGAGAACCCAGGTGAGCCTCAGGCGTGGAAAGAGCGAAGCTCGTTGCTGATAGACGCCATCCTAAACGCGACGCCCGAATGGGACAGCAGTGACCCTTTGATAGACCCGACGCAGCGCGGGAAGGAGATGGCTGTTCGCGAGGAGGTTCACCCGATCCTTGCTGACGAAGCGAAGACGGCGCAATTCCTGGCGAGCCGCGGTGAGGTGTTGACCAGGGAAGCGATGACCGCCTTCCTCGATTGCGTACTGGATCACTTCATCACGGCGTGCGACCTGTTGGAGCGAAGGGCGCGTGGAGACTATGCGCCGGACGCGCGCGTAAACACGTTCCCTGTCTTCGACCGCAAGAAGCCCAAGGCCACCTCGGCGCAAACAGGGATGATGTTGTTCGCGGCGTACATACCAGCCGCGCAGCTTTCTGATGGATCAGTGCGACGCCACCGCCCGGTATTCACGGTTCTTGATGAGCGTCTTGATGGCCGCGCTGTCGATAGCCTGTCCGAGGATGAGGCACAGAAGTGGATTGCGACGCTCGTCACAAAGAAGCGCAAGGCATTCACCGTGATGAACACCTACGTGGCCGCGTTGCGGACGGTATGCTCGTGGGCGGTTCACCAGGGCTTGATTCAGCTAACCCGTTCGTCAAGGCCCGCGTGAAGGTGCCCGAGAACCAGAAACCAAAGCGCAGACCGCCGGGGCGAGAGACGAAGGCCTTCACGGACGAAGAAGTGACACTGATCCTCAAGAGCACACTGGCTATCGCAGATACTCGGAGACCCTCGGGTGCATTGCGGCGGTGGGTGCCATGGCTGCTTGCTTACACGGGCGCGAGAGCGGGAGAGATCACCCAGTTACGCAAACAGGACGTAATCCATCGTGACGGGATGACTGCGCTTCACCTGACCCAAGAGGCGGGGTCTATCAAGACCAAGCGGACCGGACGGTGCCCCTGCACGAACACGTCATCGCCCAAGGTTTCCTCGACTACGTAAAGTCGCGCGGCGACGGCCCATTGTTCTACAACCCCGATGAGCGAGTGCGTGTCTCGGCCGATACCACCAAACCAAGGACGCCTCGTGCTTCGCAAGCGCGCGATGATCTGCGGGAGTGGACACGGTCCCTCGGCATTGTCCACCGTGAGGTTCAGCCTACACATGGGTGGAGGCACACGTTCAAGCAGCGCGCGGCCCGTTACGACATCCTGGACCGCTTCTCAGATGCCATCACAGGGCATGTGCCGAAGACGGAAGGCGGAAACTACGGCGCGCCAACCCTGCTCGACATGGAGAACGCGTTACGCAAGTTCCCTAGGTACGAGGTTTGATAAACGTCAAGAGCGTCCTCGGCCGCCGAATAGGTCCGAGCGCTGAGGACGGTCGGCGCTTGCGTCGATCTGCGCGGTCTCCTATGGAGGCTCGGGGCAACCGAACGAACCACGAAGGCGCACGAAGCGCACCTTGGGGCGCTGACGCGCGAGCGGATCGTCCACGACCGCCCTGACGCGGCACAAGCACAGACGTGTTCATGGGGGACGCGCATGGATGAGACGGGCGCTGGCAACCACGAACAACAGCGCGTGGGCGACGATCCCGACGGTGCGCTCCCTGACCACGAGGACATCGAGAAGCCCGACCCTCGCGCGCTTCGTGCGGCCTCGTACGCAGCATTGCAGCGCCACGCGGTGACAGATGGCGCGCGGGCGCTAGTCGACGAGCTGTACGGTCGGTTCGTTGCTGCGGAGACCGTCGGTGGCGTGCGGAAACGCAAGCGCATCAAGAAGGCGAAGGCAGTCTGGCAGGCACTTGGGGCCTTCGTGGCTGATCTGCTGACGGCAGCGACAGGTGACGGTTGGGTCTACCGATCCACGAGCCCACAGCACTTCACCGGCGGCGATGTCTCGCACCGCGACTTCCAGGCGGTGAGAGCTGCGCTGCGGTCGCTGAAACTCATCACGGAGAAAGAGGGCGTTCAGCACTTTGGCCCATGGGGGGTAATCCGGGGGTTCGCGACGCGCTTCCGAGCAGAACCGGCACTTCTGGCCCTGGCGGCGTCACACGGCGTCGACCCCAGTACGACGGATGAACACTTCGGCACTGGAATGCCGAAGCATCCCTTGGTGCTACGTGCCGGCTCAAAGCGACAGATGGGCCGGAAGGTCGATGGCAAGCTGATCAAGTTCGCCCGCGACGGCGCACTAGAAGCGATGGAACAGCCGATCAGGGATTTGAACGAGTTCCTCGCGAAGTTCGACATCGCTGGCGGAACACACCGCGGCTACATCCGCGTGTTTAACGTCGGCGACCACCCGGCCTTCCAATGGAACCTCGGGGGGCGCTTGTACAGTCAGGGTGACGACAGCTACCAGCACCTCCCTGGCCCGGAGCGGCTCAGGATGACCATCGACGGCGAGCCCGTCTGTGAACTGGACATCCGCGCGAGCTTCATCACGATCTTCCATGCCCAGCGCGGCAGGCCGCTACAGCGTGATCGCGACCCCTATGACCTGCTGTCCGGCGGGGGGTCGGAAGCCCGCGACGTGGTGAAGGCCTTCATCGCGGCGACGTTCGGCAACTCCGAGATGCCAACGAAGTGGTCTGCGGAGCGGGTCCGGGAGTTCCGCGAGGAGACGGGCAAGAAGCTGGGCCAGCGTTACCCGATCCCGCTCGTCCGCGCAGCGGTCGCAGAAGCTTATCCGCTCCTTGCTGCCCTGAAACGCAGCGACGATCAGCCTCCCCTATGGGGGTCCCTGATGTACCTGGAGAGCGCGGCAATCTGGAGAACCATGTTCGCTCTGATGGAGCGGGGCAT
>CAWAEZ010000010.1:0-455174 GCA_963781195.1 uncultured Alphaproteobacteria bacterium
GGATACCAAGTGTTCGAGATCGACAATGGAGCGGAGGCGCTCGCTGCCGCCACCGAACACCGTCCCGACGTGATCCTCATGGACATTCAACTCCCGCTTCTCGACGGCTACGAAGCGACCCGTCGGATCAAGGCTGATCCGGCTCTCAAGCACATCCCCATCATCGTCGTCACGTCCTATGCGCTGAGCGGCGACGAGACGAAGGCACGCGCCGCAGGCTGCGATGCCTACGTCGCAAAGCCCTCACCCACGCGCCTTGCTGGAAAAAATACGCCAATATGCGCCTTGACAATCCTCCCGGGCAAAAAAATGCACCAGCCAGCGCGCATATTGATCGTTGATGACAATCGAACGAACCGCGATATCCTGGCCACGCGCCTCGCGACCCAGGGCTACGACCTCCATCAAGCTGCCAATGGCGAAGAGGCGCTGCACGCCGCGAAATCGCTCGTGCCCGACCTTCTGCTCCTCGATGTGATGATGCCGAAACTCAACGGCATCGAGGTTTGCCGCCGGCTCAGGAGCGATCCAACTCTCCCCTTCATCGCCATCATCCTGGTCACCGCAAAAGCTGAGACGAAAGACGTCGTATTGGGCCTCGACGCCGGCGCCGACGAGTATTTGACCAAGCCAGTGGACCAGGCCGCCCTTACGGCCCGGGTGAGATCGGTCTTGCGCCTCAAGGCGCTCCACGACCAGACCGTCGCACAGGCCTCAGAACTCGCGAGCTGGAACCGGAGGTTGGAGCAACGGGTCTCTGAGCAGGTTGCAGAAATCGAACGCATGGGGCGCCTGAAGCGCTTCCTACCACCGCAGATTGCGCAACTTTTGGTTTCATCCGGTAATGATCGGTTGCTTGCAACTCACCGACGCGCCGTCACCGTCTTGTTCTGCGACATGCGCGGTTTTACCACTTTTTCCGAGCTCGCCGAGCCGGAGGAAGTCATGCAGGTGGTGCGCGAATATCAAAACGCCTTGGGGGCCCTCATCGATAAATACGAAGGAACGGTTGAGCGGTTCACCGGAGATGGACTTCTGGTTTTGTTCAACGATCCGGTGCCGTGTGCCGATCCATCGTTGCGCGCAGTCTCGCTGGCAATCGAAATGCGCGATCAGGTGACGATCTTGTCGCAGAAGTGGAGCCGCTCCGGGCACGCAATCGGCTTTGGCATCGGCATTGCGCATGGTTATGCCACGCTCGGATCCATCGGATACGAGGGCCGCTTCCAATATTCAGTGACGGGCAAGGTCGCGAACTTGGCATCTCGGCTCTGCGACAAGGCGGCGGATCGCCAAATCCTGATCGACATCAATGTAAGCAGTGCGGTCGAGACACATGCCGACGTCGAATTTGTGGAGGAATTGCTGCTCAAGGGGTTCAACCGACCGGTGAGAGCTTTCAATGTGCGCCGTCTGAAAAGCATCGCTTACGACGGTACATCGGATCGCAATTCCTGACCCCACGGTTTTTTGACACCGTTCGCCCCTCTCGAGTGAAGTCGTCATCGAACGCTTGTCGGGTGTTGGGGCGCGAGCCCGGTTCTGGCCCGCCTGACGAAAGATCGGGGCCGGACCGCCGAAACGAACCAAGCTCCTCGTCTAGCCGGACGCTCGGTTCGATCGTCCGCTCCCGTTCACGCGCTCCGTTCGACCCCGTCCGACGGAAAGTTCCCAACACGTCGGCGCAACGCGACGTGAACCTCGGCGAAAACAACTTTAAAGGCAATTGTCTCCTCTTCCCGCGCCAATGAAATATGGCTTCACAAGAATTGCCGTTGCCGCCATACTCTCCTGGCTGCCCGTCAGAGTGACGCGATACTTCAGAGCTCTTATTGACGGATGAAGGTTGGTTTCGACCTTGGAACGCGAAGACCATCACATTCTTCTTGAACAGGCCCGCCAACTCCTGGCCGAGCGCGGACTATTCCGCGGAATAGGCTCTCGCGAGCAGGAGGCGCTGTTTGCTCGCATCCACGTTCGACATTTCGCCGCGGGCGAGACCATCTTCTTGAAGGGGGCGCCTGGCGACAACATGTTGGCCGTCCTCAGTGGCCGCGTTCGAATCGGCGTCAACTCCGCCGACGGACGCGGCATCGTATTCGCGGTCATTAACACCGGCGAAGTGTTCGGAGAAATCGCACTGCTTGATGGCAAGGAGCGCACGGCGGATGCAATCGCGGTGACCGCGAGCAACTTGGCCATTCTGGATCGACGCGACGTTCTCGGCGTTCTCGAGAAGTACCCCGCCACGTGGTCCTGCATCGTGACCGTGTTGTGCGATCACTTGCGCAGAACCAGTGATCAGCTCGCCGAAGTGGCGCTGTTGCCGCTACCCGCGCGCCTCGCAAAAGTTCTGCTCCGTCAGATGGTGCAGGACACACCACCCCAGCCCGGACAATACCGTGTCGAGTTGGTTCAACGAGAACTTGGAGAGCTCGTTGGTGGAACACGGGAGAGCGTCAACAAATGCCTCCGCGCTTGGCAGGATGAAGGCATCCTTGTCATCAAGAAAGGAAAGATCATCATCACTAACCGGTCGGCCATGGAGGAGATGGTCGAACAATCGTAGCGGTCGCGAGGTCACGGATGATTTCGAAGTGATCGACCCCAACCCGTCGGTTGAGGTCGATTTTGACAAGCACTCTTTACGTCGTTCGTTCCGCTTACCGGTCGCCGCCGAGCTGATAGTCGGGGTTCGTATTGTTGTTTCCATTCGGGCGCGCATAGAATTCCGGAGCATAAACGTGCACCCGCGACGACCAGCCTCCGCGTGCCGTCTCGTCGTGGCGGTTCTGTGTCTGTGCGAACGCAGGCGCAACGATGACGCTACTGAGCACGACGATGGCAAGAAGCTTCCTGGAATGTTGCATGACAATTCTCCTGGATTGTGCCGCCGCTTAAGCAAAGTCAGCGTGCAGATCAACGCTCGCGAGAATGCACCGCATCGCCGGGACCACGTATGAAGGTGGTCACACTCCAAGAATATTGCGCCCCTTCAATCTTGACGCGGCAGCGCACCCGGCAAGAACAGGTCGTAGCGGGACTGATTGAGGGTGGCCTGTGGCTTCCCCGTCATCGGTCGGCGTGTTGCACAAGAAGAGGCCTCTCGAATAGAGGCCGAGGTTGGGGAAGGAAATGAGGAACGTCGCCGGGGCCTCAGTGAACAACGTAGGCGCGGCGCGGTCTGCCCGAGCAACGCAGTGTAGGCGCGCCACCTCGCTACATGCGGACATACAAACAGACGCATGAACGAAATCAAACTTTCCCCCCCTCAGATCGAAAATTGCCACCCGTGTGCGTAATTCACACGGGCCCGCTCAGAAACCTGTTACGAGCCTGCGCATGTCTACCGATTACGGAGACGTGTCATGACCAAGCTTATTTTATTGCTATTCGTAAGCGCCACCGCGACGCCTCCCTTGCAGGCGGCAGATTGGAAGGATTCGCGGCAAGACATCCTCAATTACTGCCGGCAATTCATCATCAGGGATCCCGACCCTCAGATCCGCTTAGGGGATGCCCGCAACTGCGACTTGCGCGATACGGATAACCCCTACTGGCCCTACCTGCAGGACCGTTGAAAGCATCAAAATGGTCGCAAAAAAAATTCGGCCGTCTGCTGTGGCTGGCGGCTGCGGGCCCCTTCGCGGTAAGGCAAGCTTGGCGCGCTCTGGGCTTCCACCAGAACCCGGATCGTGCCCTGCTTTTCCGTCACGACCTGGGTGCTGACGGCCGCCGCGAGGTTATAGAGGCCGCTGTTTGCCCCGGCGCCGGTCTCGGCGCCACTGAAGTTTGCACCGATTGACGAGGCTCTGCCGGCCGCGGCCTCGCTGGGCGCAGTCAAGGCGGAGTCGTCAGGAACTCCGGCATACTCGCGACGAGAAAGTGTGGCGTTTTCAACCCGCGCTGCTGGCGTAGGTCGGACCGCCTCCCGGCCTTAACCGCATTCCAACCCCACGCCTGATCAAGGTGCAATCATGATGCGCCGGTCGATGGGGGAAAGCTCATGGCGTTCACCGACCTGGGTTAGAACGCTCCCTCCGAAAGCGTTACGTCGACCCCGTAGACCTCGCGCGCGGCTTCCCGCGAAACGTAGCCGCGCAGGACGTCGGCGCGCACACGGTCGCGGTCGCGGCGGCGCGGATCGCCATAGCCGCCACCGCCGCCGGTGTGGACCCGCACGCGGTCGCCGGCGGCGAGCATCAGCGTCTCCTTGAGCGCCGCCTGGGTCGTCCCGTCGGCACGCTCGATCAGGACGTCGCCGGGGCGGCCGTCGTTGCCGCCGCACATCCCCCAGGCCGGCGAGACGGTGCGCTCGAAGCGGGTCGAGATGCGGCACGGCGCCAGCATGAGATATCGGCGTTCCAGCCCGGGCCCGCCGCGAAACATTCCCGGCGCCGCCGGAGTCGGTGCGCAGGCTGAAGCTTTCCACCAGGAACGGATAGCTCGCCTCGTGGGTCTCGATCGGAATGAGGCGCGTGTCGCCGTGGCACATGGTGCGGAACGGGCCCGGGCCGTCCATGTCGGCAAGTGCGCCCCAGCCGCCGAAACCGCTGTCGTAGCATTGCCACCAGGCGTCGGTGTCGGGATGCCGGCCGGCGTAGGAGAGCGTCGAGAACGTGCCATAGTGGCCGGCCGCGGCGCGGTCGGGCATCGCCGCACCGAGCGCGCGGATGACGAGGTCGATCAGCATCGGCAGGGCTGAATTGTAGGCGCCCATCGCCGCGGTGGGCCTCGCGCTCACGATCGTGCCCTCGGGAAGAACGAGCTTGAGCGGCCGGAAGGTGCCTTCGTTGGCATCACCCTCCGGCAGCAGGAGATAGCGGAACGCGAGCCGCGCGACGGTTTCTCCACCGCCGCTCCGCCCCGAGTTCATCGGCGCGTTGACCTCCTTCGGCAACTCGGAAAGATCGATGGTCATCTCGTCCCCGGCCACCGTGACCGTGACCTTGCACGGCAGGGCCCCGGGATGAAGCCCGTCGTTGTCGAGCGCCGCTTCGGCGACATAGGTGCCGTCGCCAATGGCGGCGATGGCGGCGCGCGCCTCGGCTTCGGACTGATCCCAGATGATTTCGAGCGTGCTGCGAAACGTCTCGATGCCGTAGCGTCCGGCGAGTTCCGCAACGCTGTCGCGGCCCAGCAGGCAGCCGCCGATCTGGGAGTTGATGTCGCCCATCATCTCGACCGGAAAGCGGGTGTTGTGCTCGATCATCCGGTAGATTTCGCGCACCGGCTCGCCGCGGGACCGCAGCTTGACCGTGCGGAACTGAATGCCCTCCTGGAAGATGTCGGTGGCGAACTTCGAGAGCGAGCCGATGTCGCGCCCGCCGACGTCGATCCAATGCATCACCACCACCATGAACGCGATGAGCTCGTTTCGCTCCGGCGCATAGATCGGCGTGTACATGGTGACGTTGTTGAGATGCTGGCCGATGGTGCCGGCATAATTGGTGATGACGACATCGCCCTGGAAAAACGCCTCGCGTCCGTAGAGCGCCAGTCCGTCGCGGATCGCGGCGCGCATCACGTCGGCGACGAACACCGGCATACCCGCCGTGCACTGGCAAATCAGGTCGCCGCGCGCGTCGACGATCCCGACCGCATAGTCCTTGTACTCATAGATGTAGGCGCTGAACGCGGTGCGGGTGATGTTCACGTCGACCTCGTCGCAAATCGCGACGAGACGCCGGCGGATCACCTCGACGGTCACGGGATCGACGCGGACCGGATGGGCGGCGCCGGAATTGACGGGCGTCGGAGCGTCAGGCCGTGCAGTCAATGTCGATCTCCCCCAATTTTCCGATGCGGAAGCTGTCGCCGGGCCCGATCAGAGTGCTCGAACCGTATTCGACGATCAATGCCGGACCGCGGCCTTGCCGGCCGGGCTCGAGCGCCGAACGCTGATGGATCTGCGTCGGCAGCCAGCAATCCGGTTCGAGGAAGAACACCGGCCGCACACCGTGGCCTCGCGACATCGCCGTGGCCACCGGCCGCGCCAGCCTGTCCATGTCGGGGCGCTTCATGTGGAGCGTGGCCAGCGAGTGAAGGACGACGATCTCCGCTTCTGCCGCCGTATTGGCGTGACCGTAGCGCCGCAGATATTCCTCGTCGAACCGCGCGCGCAGCGTCGCGGCATCGTCATCGGAGGCGACCGGGATCTTGATCGAGTGCTGCTGGCCCTTGTATCGCATCTCCGCCTCGCGCTCGAGTGTGACCTTGCCGTCGCCGAATTCGCGCCGCAGCGCCGCGAGGCCCTCATTCTCCAGTTCCTGATGGATGGCAGCGATGTTCGGAAGGGTTTCCGGAGTGAGACGCATCACCGCCGTCCGTGCCGTGTCGAGACGCGGATCGGCGAGCAGCATCCCGATCGCCGAGAAATTGCCGGGCTCCGGCGGTACGATCACCCGCGGGATTTTCAACGCTCGCGCGAGTTCGACGCCGTGCAGCGGCCCCCCTCCGCCGTAGCAGAACAGGGCGAAGTCGCGCGGGTCGTAGCCGCGGGCGATCGAGACCTTCTTGATGATCGACGTCATCATCAGGTTGGCGATGGTCAGGATGCCTTTCGCCGCCCGCGTCGCATCGTCCCGATAGCCGAGCGGGCCCGCGATCCGGGCCGCGACCACCTCCTGGGCGCGGTCCGCGGCCAGTTGCATTTCTCCGCCGAGAAAATTGCCGGGGTCGAGCCGGCCGAGCACCAGATTGGCGTCCGTCACGGTGGGTTCGTCGCCGCCGCGCCCGTAACATGCAGGCCCGGGCATCGAGCCGGCGCTGCGCGGTCCGACACCGAGACGGTTCTGGCGATCGAGTGAGGCGATCGAGCCGCCGCCGACCCCGATCTCCAGAATGTCGATGACATTGCCCCGGATCGGAAAACCGGCATGGGGGCCGCCGATGTGATAGATCGAACTCGACCGCATAGCGGCCGCGCTCGATCATGGCGCACTTTGCGGTCGTGCCGCCCATGTCGAAAGCGACGAGATTGTCGACGCCGAGCAGTCGGCCGTAATTCGCCGCCCCGATGCATCCGCCCACGGGACCGGACTCGACGAGCGTGATCGGTTCGCGCGCACCGCGCTCGGCCGAGATGACGCCACCATGGGATCCCATCAGGAGAAGCGAGCCGGAGAAGCCCCCGGCCCGCAGGCCGGCATCGAAACCGGCGATGTAGCGGCTGACCTGTGGGCCGACATAGGCATTCGCAACCGAGGTCGCGGTGCGCTCGAACTCGTGCCACTCGCGCGTCAGCTCGGTCCCCGTGGTGACGAAGACTCCAGGCAGCAGGCGCCGCAACTCCGCCGCGGCAGCCCGCTCGTGCCCGGGCTCGAGGTAGGAATTGAGAAAGCTCACGGCGACCGCTTCGATCCGGTGCTGCCGCAGCTCCGATGCCAAGGTCTCGAGTTCGCCCGTCGCGAGCGGGGTGCGGATGCGGCCGGCGCCGTCGATGCGCTCGGTGACCTCGTAGCGCCATTCGCGCGGAACCAGCGGGCGGTCGCGATGGAAGCGCAGATTGAACGGCTCGGTCCGGTTGCCGCGGCCGATCTCCAGCACGTCGCGAAAACCGCGCGTCGTCAGCAACGCCGTCCGCGCGCCGGCGCGCTGCAACAGTGCGTTGATCACGAGCGTGGTGCCATGCTTGACCGAGACGGCGTCGCGCGCCTCGAGCCCCGCCTTGCGGATGCAGTCGAAGATCGCGTCGTCGAGCCGTCCGTAGGTGGTCGGGCTCTTGGTATAGGCGACGGCGCCCGATTCGATATCGCAAGCGACGAGGTCAGTGAAAGTGCCACCGATGTCGATGGCGATCAGATAGGCCACGCGGAAATTCCGTTCAGTTGATCTTGATGCCGGCGCTCTTGATGACGTCCGCCCATTGCGGAATGCGGTTGATCAGCATCGCGGTGATCTCCGCGGGAGGGCCGACCGACGGCACCACGCCGGCAGCACGCAGCTTTTCCCGGACGCCGGGGTCGTCGAGTGCCTTCCTGACCTCATCGAAAATGCGATCGACGATGTCTTTGTTCATTCCGGCCGGCCCAAACAACCCGTAGGTCGTCGATGCGTCGAAGTCGCCGATCCCGGTCTCCTTGACGGTCGGAACATCGGGAAGATCCGTGGAGCGCTCCTCGCCGGCCACCGCCAGCGCACGGAGCTGACCTTGCCGGACGTTTTGCAACATGGTCGGGATCGGTGCGATCCAAAATGCGATCCGTCCGGCGATGATGTCGGTCACCGCCTGGCCGACCACCCGGTAAGGAACGTGCACGGTCTTGATGCCGGCAAGGCGGCTGAACAACTCGCCGTTGAGATGTCCAGGCGTCCCCGGGCCCGTCGATGCGAATGTGAGCTCGCCGGGCTTGCTCTTGGCGAGAGCCACGAGGTCCGGCGCCGACTTCACCGGCAGGTCTTTTCCCGTCAGAAGCACCGCGCCGGTATGGCCCGAGAATCGCGACCGGGGTGAGGTCGCGCAGCGGATCATACTTGAGCGTCGGATAGAGCGTGACGTTGGCCGGCAACGAGCCGGCCGGATCGGCCATGACCAGGGTATAGCCGTCCGGCGGGGAGTTCACGACCTGCTCGATGGCGATCGTGCCGCCGGCACCGGGACGGTTGTCGATAATGACGGTCTGGCCCACGGCGTTCGAAACCTTGTCGAACACCACGCGCGCGACGATATCGGTCACCCCCGCGGCCGCGAATGGCACGACGACCTTGATCGCATGATTGGGGTAATCCGCCGCTCCAGCGGCTCCCGGCGCGACCATCGTCGTAACGACCCCGCCGCAGACGGCGAGTGCCCGCAGCAGGTTTCTGACTTTTTCAGACATCGGGCGTTCTCGTTTTCCTCCGGGACCGACGTTATGAGCCCCCACGCCGAAAAGGTCGAGTGCGCTATTCGGGTCTGATTCCAAGCTGCGCGACCGTGTCGCGCCAGCGCTGCAGATCGTCGGTCACCCGCGCGCGTAAGGCCGAGGACGGCCCGGGCTCGGCGACCATGCCTTGCGTCAGCAGCACGGCGCGGAGTTCCGGCGACTCCAGGAGACTGGTTATCTCCCGGTTGAGCTTCGCGACGATGGCCTGCGGCGTGGCGGCGGGCGCAGCGACGGCGAACCACACGGCGACGTCGAAGCCCGGCAGCCCGGCCTCGGCCAGCGTCGGGACCTCCGGCAGCAGGTCGATGCGCGCCTCGCCGGTAACGCCAAGGGCGCGAAGCTGGCCCTGCCGGATCAAGGGAACCGCCGGGGCGAGCGTGCTGAACTGCATGTCGATGCGCCCGGAAACGGTGTCGAGCACGGCCTGCGCGGAGGAGCGGTACGACACCTGGTTGATGGCGATTCCGGCCCGGTGCGCGAACAGAAGACCGGCGAGATAGCCGAGGCTGGTGGTGCCGAAAGACGCGTTGTTGAGTTGCCCCGGCTTCGTCTTCGCGAGCGCAATGAGTGCGCCGACGCTGTCGGCGGCGAGGTGCGGATAGACCGCGAGGACATAGGGCGAGCTGCCGATCAGCGAGATCGGCGCGAAGTCCTTCGCCGGGTCGTAGCCGAGCTTTGCATTGAACAGCGGCGCAATGACGAGCGTGCTGGTCGAGACGAGCCCGACCGTGTAGCCGTCCGGCGCCGAGCGGGCGATGGCTTCGACCGCGATGGTGCCGCCCGCGGCCGGGCGGTTGTCCATGACGAACTGCTGCCCGAGGCGCTCGCCGAGCTTCTGGCCGAGAACGCGGCAGACCGCATCCCCTGCACTTCCCGGCGCCGCCGCCACGATGAACCGGATGGGCCGTGCCGGCCAGGCCTCCTCGGTCCGGGCGGGCGGCACGGTCGCGACGAGCGCGATGAGACCGATAACGATCAATCGGTAGATTTTCTGCATGGGCCGAAGGGACCTCCCGGTGACCCGCATCTTAGCGTCGCATGCGGAAGGAGTCAGTTCGGCATCAGCCGAGGCTCATTCAGCGCGCGCGGGTTCTTCGAGCGGCCTGGAATCCACGCCTTCTGGCGCGCGCTCGGCGTCCAGGTGCATATCGCCCTCCGAAGACAGGAGTTCGCAGGCGCCGGTGAACATCGTGAACGGCAGGTACCACAAGAGAATATTCATGACCGCCTCCGCGCGGCATGACGACGAGGTCTGTCGCAACCGCGTGAGGCAGGTGTCGCATGGCGCCGTCCCGAGCTCTGTGACTCCCCTCACCATCCAAACGCTTGGGAGCAGGCTGTCGGCAAAGTCCGTCGGCGCGACGGCCACGACTTTCTTCAGGTTCCCATTTTGTCGGCGAATTCCTCGAAATTCTTCGCCACCACGTCGAACGACCCTTTGGGCGCCGCCTCGCCGGTGCCGGGCCCGCCCTCCCCGGGGCGCCCGACATGGCCGGTCCGCAGGCCCTGGGCCGCCGCGGCGGAGAGGTCGGGGCTGTGGGCCGCCACCATCATGCATTGACGCGGTTCGAGATTTAGGGCCTCCGCAGAGGCCAGGTAGACGCGCGGCTTCGGTTTGAAATCGCCGGCAATCTCGGAGCCGAGCACCGCGTGCCAGCGCAAATCGTTGCGCCGGCCGATGTCGGCCATCAAGGCGATATTGCCGTTGGAGCAAGGACACAGCATCAGCCGGGCGCGCAACCGGGCAAAGCCTGGGCCGACATCTTTCCAGGCATCGAGGCGATGCCAGGCGAGATTGAGATCGGCCGACGTGGCTTCGTCGAGCTTTTCGAGCCCGAACCGCGGCTTGATCTTCTCGAGCATGTGACGATGAAGCACGTCGAGTTTGGCAAAGGGAACGCGTCCGCCGCGCACCTCATCCATCGCCGGCTGGTATTCGGCACGCCACGCGCTGGCGAAGCCGAGCCAATCGAGGTCGAAGCCCATCGGCTTGAGGATGCGCTCGGACTCGCGCGCGACACCCGTTCGCCAATCGACCACCGTGCCGAACACGTCGAAGAAGAGCGCCCGAACTTCCGGCACCGGATTGACGGCGGTCTGCGCACGCGCCCCCGGCACCCACCCTGGCCTCGCACCCGCGAGGCCGACGGCCAGCATCGCGGTCCCTTGCAGCGCAGTACGTCGGTTGATCTTCTTCATCGTCTCCTCCCACGTCGTCGTCGACCAACAGCGCGCTGTTGCATCCAAAGGGCTGGCTCCACCTTGCCGTCACACCGACGGCTTCGCCTCAGCGCTCATGAGGCGGCCGGAAGTACCGCAGGTCCGGCGGCGCCTGGTCCTTCTTGGACGGCATCAGCGTGCGGTCGGCGCTGAGAAAATAGTTTTCTTTGCCGATCAGCACATGTGGATTGTTCTCGGTGCAATTGTTGTCGTACCAGAACGGATTGAATTCGCGACGATAGGTCTTCGTCACCGTCCACGGCCGCGTCAGCGCGTCGTCGGTGGTGGTAATCTCGTCGAACAGCAGATTGCGCCTGGTCTTCTCGAGCCAGATCCGCTCGTGCACCACGGTCTGCGCATCCTTGTGGAGCGGCAGTCCGCTCTCTTCGAACGTGCGCGGGCCCTTCAGGTTGCGCGTTTCGATTTCGAGCGCGTCGAAGACTGCCGTCGCCGTCCTCGTCGATCCAGGTACCGATCGAATAGCCGGCAAAGGCGGGTTCGACGAAGCGCGGCCACCGCCGGCCGTCGGTGTAGACGCGGCGCGGCATCACGTTCTCGAACAGGATGTAGGTGATCGCAGGGGTGATCACGAACTCCATCGGAAACAGCGCCGTCATCATGCGCGGCATGCCGGGCGGCAGGCACGCCATCCTGGTGTCGAGCCCGGGTCCGCCAGCCTCCTGGTCCACGACATTGGCTTCGAAGATCGCGCGGTATTCCGGGGTGAGCGGCGCGTCCTGCTCGCGGCCGGCCGGCTTGGTCGGGTCCCAGCGGTTGCCGCCGACGACGCGCCACTGGCCAGACCAATCCGGATACTTCTTCTCATCATGAGCTTGTGCCGGACCGATCACGTTGGTCAACGTCACGACCGCCGCGACGAGCGCCAGCCAACCGCAGGCCACCGCGCCGCGCCGCGGGGTGAGTACGTCCGGGCGGCGCCGCAGCGGCCTCATTTCTTCGAAGACTTGAAGTAGCGCAGGTCGGGCGGAGCCTGGTCTTTTTTCGCCGGCATCAGAAGGCCGTCCGCGCTGATGAAGTAGTTCTCGGTGCCGATGCGCAGGTGCTGGTTGTTCTCGGCACAGTTCATCTCGACCCAGGCCGGCCGCGGGTTTTTGTTGCGTCGATAGCTCCGGGTAACCGTCCACGGGTCCGTCAGCGCATGGTCGATCGTCGTGACCTCGTCGTGCAGCAGGTTGGGGTCCGCCTTGTCGAGAAAGATGCGCTCCTTGACGACGGTCTGGTTGTCGCTGTGCAGCGGAAGGCCGCTGGTATCGTAGGCGCGCGGGCCCTTGAAATTACGGGTCTCGACATCGAGCGTGTCGAAGCGGCCATCGCCGTCGGTATCGATCCAGTGGCCGATCGAGTAGCCATGGAAGGTCGGATCCTCCTCCACCGGCCAGTCGCGCCCGTCGGTGAAGATGCGGCGGTTGTCGTTGATGTGGTCGATCAGGATATAAGTCGTTTCCGCCGTGAGAACGATTTCCATCTGGGTGTAGTCGATCATGATGCGGGGCATGCCCGGCGACAGGCATGCGTATGAGGGCTCGGTGCCGTGGCCGCCGGCGGCCTGATCGGCCAGATTGTCATCGAAAATGACCTGGTATTCCGGAGTGAGGGGCGGCTTCTGGCCTTTCGCCGTCCACTCCGCCGGGCCGACACGCACCCACTGCCCCTTGAGGTTCGGGTAGCGCCCCTCGTCGAAGGCGGACGCTGCCGACACCGACGCCACGGTCGCGGCGAGCGCGGCCACACCTGCCAAACAGCGCAACCTCATGGTGTTTCCTCCATCGTTTTCCCCACGCTACAACACCTGGGGGATGCGGAGAAGGCCGCCCCGCTTCCCCATGCCGTGATAGAAGTGCCCTCCACGATCGGACCCGCACACGCCATGGAAACTCGCGCCCAGCTTTCCCTTTCCGGGGTCGACTCGCCCTATGCCTGGGTGCGGCTGGCCGCGGCGGTCGGGCTCGGGACGCTCGGCGGCGTCGGCATGTGGTCGTCGTCGGTGGTGCTGCCGGCGGTGCAGGCCGAATTCGGCGGTCGCGCGCGGCGCGGCGTCGCTGCCCTACACGCTGACCATGGTCGGCTTCGCCGCTCGGCGGCGTCGCTCATGGGCAGGCTCGCGGACCGCTTCGGCATCGTGCGGCCGTCGCTGCTCGGCATCGTCATGCTGGCCGTCGGGCTACGTCTGCCGCGGCGCTGGCGCCCGGCCTGTGGCAGTTCGCGCTGGCCCACGGCGTGCTGATCGGCCTGCTCGGCAGCTCGCGCGACGTTCGGGCCGCTGATGGCCGATATGTCGCTCTGGTTCGCCGCGCCGGCGCGGCATCGCCGTCGTCGATCGCCGCCGCCGGCAACTATCTCGCCGGCGCCATCTGGCCGCCGATGGTGCAGCACTTCATCAGCCGCGTACGGCTGGCGCGCAGACCATGTCGGCGTCGGCGTCGTTCTGCCTCGTCATGATGCTGCCGCTGGCGCTGGTGCTGCGCCGCCCGGCGCCGCGCCAGGCGACGGCCCGGCGCCGGCGCGGCGCGCAGCGCGCGCAGCTCGATCGGCTCTCGCCCGGCCGTCGCTGCAGGCGCTGCTGTGCGTCGCCGGCGTCGCCTGCTGCGTCGCGATGGCGATGCCGCAGGTGCATATCGTCGCCTATTGCGGCGACCTCGGCTACGGCGTCGGCGCGCGGCGCCGAGATGCTGTCGCTGATGCTCGGCTTCGGCATCGTCAGCCGCGTCGCGCTCCGGCTTCATCGCCGACCGCATCGGCGGCCTGCGCGACGCTGCTGCTCGGCTCGGCCGCTGCAGGGGACGGCGCTGCTGCTCTACCTGCTGTTCGACGGGCTCGTCTCGCTCTACGTGATCTCGGCGCTGTTCGGCCTGTTCCAGGGCGGCATCGTGCCGAGCTACGCCGATCATCGTGCGCGAGTACTTTCCCGCCACGCGAGGCCGGCACGCGGGTCGGCCTCGTCGCTGATGGCGACGCTGCTCGGCATGGCGCTCGGCGGCTGGATGTCCGGCGCGATCTTCGACCTCACCGGCTCCTACCACGCGGCCTTCGTCAACGGCCTCGCCTGGAACCTGATCAATCTCACCGTCGCCCTGTGGCTGCTGATGCGCAGCCGCAGCCGGATGGTCATCGCCTGATCTGATGTCTTAGACCGGCCCACCGCTCTCCCACCCTGCTATTTCCCGAGCGCGATCACCTCTCGCCACCGACGTCGGTGACGCCGTAGCCTGCGCTCCGCACAAACGTCATGGTCGGCGGTGATAAAGAACAGGCGCCGCGGAAGCCGCGCCGACGGAGACCACCCGTCAGAGTTGACCGGCAGCCCTCAATCCGGCTGCCTTGGCCATCGGTCCACGGCTTTGAGATGCCAACTTCGATTTTGCAATCGTGGAAGCTTTCTGCCACTCATCGTCGACAGATGCGTCGCATGAACACGACTTGGGGCGTCCGATGAGTTTGACGGGGTGCGGCGAGCGGACAAATTCGGACGGCTTGCCGCGCGGTTCTATGTATTTTAAGCTCGGTCGCCGACTGCTTCTCCAGCTGAATTTCATCCTGAGCGTGGCTGTGGGTACTGGCTGCCTCGTTGCCGCAGCACCGGCCGGCGCAGCGTCACTCGATGAACGCGTCGAGATTTATCGCGGATATCTGGTTCGCGATGTCGATCGAATTCTTGACGAGTGCGCGTGTCATGCGTGCGAGCATGGTCGCCAACGACCTCCCCGCGGCCAAACAGGCCTGGATCGATGCCCGGATCGGCTGGGAACGGTCTGAGGTTTTTACCGCCCCCTTCGTCCCCGAACTCGACAGAAAAATCGATGCGTGGCCAAATGGCGCCGCCGGATTTCACGCCATCGAGGCAAAGCTGTTCGGCGCCGGTCAAACCGATGTTGTCAAAGAGGCGGATGCTTTGCTGCTAAATCTGTCCGAACTCAGCTTGGCGGCCCGCATGATAGAATTGACGCCTCTCGGTTTGCTGAACGGCATTGTCCGGCTCGCCTACGAGTGCGGCGAAAGCAAAATCGACGGCGGCGAATCGCGCGTCAGTGGCACGTCGCTGTTCGACATGCGCAACAATGTCGACGGCATCGAACTCGCGTATCGTACCATCTTTGCCGCCGCGGTCGAGGCCGGGGACCCGGCCCTTGCCGCGCGGGTGCAACATGGGATCGATGAATTGAAAGCTTTGGTGGACCAGAGCGATTTGCGGGTCATCGACCCTGACAGGCTGCGTGGAGCGACCGAAGAGCTTGTCGTGATGCTGCAAAGCGCAGCCCCCGTAATGGGGCTGGAAAATCCTACGCTCGAGGACGACGCCCGGTAGCGATCACGGCTCGCCCCGCGGATTTCGAGTGTGCATCGAGGAAATGGAAGTCATGTGGCGAAAATCGTTGACCGCAGCGTTTGGTCTGGCGCTCGGGGCATTGCTGTTGCCATGGCCTTCAGTTCGAGACGCCGGATCGTTTCCACTGAGCGGCGACCAAACCGTTTTGCCGGCTGGTACCGAGCTCAACGAAGAGGCGCTCGGCAAACCACACGAGGTTTTCCACTCGGAGGCGGTCGGTGGCGCCACGTCCTACTTGGTCAATCTCGGTGATCTGGCGTTCAATTCCAGCAGCATCCTGGGCGATCCCGCGCGCCGCGCCGGGATCAGTTGCGCCACATGCCATGTCAACGGAGCCGGCAATCCGAAGCTCTACATTCCCGGCATGTCCACGCGACCCGGCACCTTCGATACCACCGGTCCGCTGTTCAATCTCAAGGCGCACAATCACGCTCGCGATCCCGTCCGAATTCCGAGCCTGCGAGGCGCGCGCTTTCTCGCACCTTATGGCAATGACGGGAGGATTGCCTCGCTGCGCGAGTTTGTGCGCAACGTCGTTGTGAACGAGTTTGCCGGCGCAGAACCGTCACCGGCCATCCTCGATGCCCTCGTTGCCTATATCGAAGATATCGACTTCCTGCCTAATCTCAGCCTCGGGGCGGGCGGACGCCTGACCACCCGGGCAAGCGAGGCCGCGCGACGGGGCGAGCTGTTGTTCTCGAGGCCCTTTCCGCACGAGCCGCAAACGAGTTGCGCGGCCTGCCACATTCCTTCCGGGGCTTTCGTGGATCACAGGCAACACAATGTCGGATCCGGCGGCCACTTCAAAACTCCGACCCTCCTGAACGCAAACTTCAACCCACCCTACTTTCACGACGGACGATACAACACCTACGACCAAGTGGTGTCTCATTTCGATCGCCTGTTCGATCTCGCGCTTTCACCCCAGGATCGCACCGATCTGGTGGCGTACCTCACCGTGATCGGTGACGGCTTACAGCCCTACGACCTTGATGGCATCACGGCCCAGCTAAGGGAAATCAGCGATTTGGCCAGCGTTCTCGGCACCTCGATCCCGGCGCATGACAAGGAGGTCACCGCGCTCGCCGCGCTCACGGTTGGCCGCGAGCTTCGGGAGTTGGCCGAACAGTTCCCGGGGCCCAAGGATACCACCGTGGAAGGCGGCAGCCGAGAACGTCTCGCCGCGCGTCGGGCGCTGAAGGATCTCGTACTGATCATGCGACGCATCGGCCTCGCCGCCGAAGCAGGTCAGTTCGACGAAGCGGCGCGCGACTATCAAAGCTACCGCGGGACCGGTTTTGCGACGCTGCCCTTCCTGCTCAGGACTTCTGCACCGTGGTCCCTGTTCAATCCGGTCGTGCATCAAGCGCACTTTGCGGAACTGCAGCAGTTACTTCAGACGGCCAACAAGATTCCGCCCTGACCTTCCTCATGGGCATGACGACGCTGCCGTTCCACGATCCCCGAGGGAGCGCCGCGATGGCCCTGGGACCGGCAGGCGTCCACTTCATCTCGCGTTCACAACGGCGTCACGAACGCTCGACCCGGCTCTCATACACCTCGAATTAAGATAACTCAGCGGGTGCTTCCATGCTTACAATCAACGGTAGAACACTCCGGCATAAGCTGTTTTCCTGGGCAGCGCTCGCGGCCATGGCAGCGAACGTGCTGACCCCGATCGCCGCAGCGCAAGCCCAGACATCGAGTCCGGCGACCAGCCGTACCCCGATCGAACATCTGATCGTCGTGGTCGGTGAAAATCACAGCTTCGACAACGTGTTCGCAACCTATGTCCCTCCCGACCCGACCCAATCGGTGTGGAATCTGTTGTCGCAAGGGATCGTCGACAAAACCGGGGCGCCAGGAGCGAATGCGGCGAAAGCCTTGCAACGACAGGCGACCGACCAACTGCTTTACCAGCTGGCGCCGCCGATAACCGGCCAGTTTGCCACTTTGCCGCAGCCCAGCACCACGCTCAATGCGTTGCCGGGCTCGCCGTGTGAACTGGCCAAATTGCTCTTTGACGGGAGCACATTGTTTTGCAGCGATCCCGGACTGCTTCCCGCCGACCAATCCTTGCTTTCGATGGGAGGAACCGGCCAACATCTGTATTACCCGACGTTTCCTTTGGGAGCTCTTTATCCGGTGCCGGATTGCCGATATCCGTCCAGCTTGGCGATTGCGCCGTATGCGCTGGTGGGCGCCTCTCAGCTGAACAACTGCCCAGACCCGTTCTTGAAAGCTGCGATTACGCCGACCGTTTTCAGCGACAATGTCGGCGACCCCGTGCATCGATTCTTCAACATGTGGCAGCAAAACGACTGTCGCGCCGCTTCGATGTCCGCTTCTAACCCGAGCGGCTGCCTCCACGATCTCTATACCTGGGTCGCGACGAGCGTCGGATGGGGAGCGCCGTACACGCAGAATGGAAAACCGCCGACCAACGATGAAGGGACCTACCAAGGCGGGATTGAAATGGGCGTCTACAACATGGCGGCCGGCGACTATCCCTATTTTCAGTCGCTCGCCCAGAAATTTGCGATCAGCGACAATTATCACCAACCCGTCATGGGTGGGACGGGGCCAAACTCGCAGTTCCTGATGACCGGTGACGTCTTTTATTATACGGACGCCAACGGCAACGCCGTGAAGCCGCCTGCCAATTTGATTGAAAACCCCAATCCCCAGCCGGGCAGCAACAATTTCTACACGTATGCCAGTCCCGGAGTGGTGGACGGTGGAAACACGAGCCAGGGCGGCCTCGTCAACTGCTCAGATATTACCCAGCCGGGCGTGCTGGCGATCCAGCGCTATATCAATTCTCTACCCTATCGGCCGTTCAACAGCGGCAACTGTGCGTCCGGCCATTTCTATCAAGTCGACAACGAGTATCCCTATTATGATCACCTTGGCGGCGTGATCCAGCAGGGCAACGAATTCACCGCCGGCCCGGCCTTCGCGATCGGCCCGCAGACGATTCCCACGATCGGCGATTCCCTCTCCGCCGCCAATATTTCGTGGAAGTACTACGGCGAGGGCATCACTCAGGCCGCCGAACCGCTTCCTGCGAGCGAGCTCTATTGCGCAATCTGCAACGGCTTCCAGTTTTCGCGCTCGATCATGACCGGGCCGCTGAAGAAGAACCTCCAGGACCTCCCGGCGTTTTTCGCGGACGTCAGCGGCAACACGCTGCCGGCTGTCGCTTTCGTCAAGCCAGATGTCCTGCTCGACAGCCATCCTGGAACGTCGACGCCGCCGCTCTTCGAGGGGTTCGTCCAAAACATCATCCAGGCGGTCCAACAGAACCCGTCGCTGTGGCACAATACTGCAATCCTGATCACTTTCGACGAGTTGGGCGGCTCCTACGATTCCGGCTACATCCAGCCGATCGATTTTTTCGGAGATGGGCCGCGCACGGTGCTGATCGCGGTGTCGCCTTTCACCAGGACCGGCTTCGTCGATCACACCTATGCCGACCATGCCTCGGTCCTGAAGTTCATCGAGCGCAACTGGGGTCTGAAGCCGCTGTCGGCGCGCAGCCGCGACAATCTGCCAAATCCGGTCGCATCCGCCGCGACGCCGTACTTTCCCAGCAACAGCCCGGCCGTCGGCGACTTGATGGAGCTATTCCGGTTCCCATCGCATGACTTCAACAACGACGGATATAGCGATATCGCCTGGCGCGACACCAGTGGCAATCTCGCGGTGTGGCTGATGACGGGCGCGACGGTCATGTCGTCTGGCGGAGTGGGCACACTGCCCCCTTCCTGGTCGATCGTCGGACAGCGCGACTTCAACGGCGACGGCTATGCGGACCTTCTGTTACGCGACAACGCTGGAGACACCTCGATTTGGTTCATGAACGGCACGCAAGTCGCTTCGGCTGCCGGCATCGGAACCGTTCCGAGCACCTGGTCGGTGGCCGGCACCGGAGACTTCAACGGTGACGGCTATGGCGACATTCTCTGGCGCGACACCAGCGGCAACACGTCGATCTGGTTGATGAAGGGCGCGACGGTGCTGGCGGCCGGGGGTATCGGCACCATAGCCACCACCTGGTCGATTGTCGGGACCGGCGACTACAACGGCGACGGACACAGCGATCTGCTGTGGCGCGACACGGGCGGCAATACGGCGATCTGGTTCATGAACGGTACGACCGTTTCGTCGTCAGCCGGCGTCGGCAACATACCCCCCATCTGGTCGGTCGCCGGCACTGGCGATTTCAACGGCGACGGCAGGAGTGACATCGTCTGGCGCGACACCCTCGGCAACACCTCGATCTGGTTGATGAACGGCGCGGCGGTGTTGTCGGCCGGGGCGCTCGGCAATGTGCCGGGCACCTATGCGATCGCGCAGGTCGGCGACTACGACGGCAACGGCGACAGCGACCTGTTATGGCGCGATACCAGCGGCAACACGTCGATCTGGTTCATGAACGGGCTGACCGTCTCGTCGTCGGGGAGCCTCGGCAACATCCCCGCGATCTGGACGGTGCAATCGGTCAACGCCGAATGAACCACCGATGACTGCCGGGTATGCACCGTGACGAGGGCCGCTTTCCAGCGGGCGTGAGCCCCCTGGAGAACCGCCATCGCCCGGTGCGACTGCGCGCGCTTGCAGGCTGATCGCGGTCGCCTCGACCAAGGCCGACCGTCGCAACGACCGCGCATCAGCAAGCCGTATCGTCGCCTAACCCTGACCGCCGAGCGCCGTGCCGCCCCGGTTCCAGCCGCGCGCGCGGTCGCCGTAGATCTCGTAGCCGTCGTCGGTGACCACGACGGTGTCTTCGAGCTTGATGAAGCCGCGGCGCGGATGCAGCAGCGTGGTCTCCACCGAGATCACCATCCCGGTCTCCAGCGGCCGGTCGGCGTCGTCGTCCGGATACGGCACCGGGCCGCTGTTGGTGAGCCGCGGCGCCTCGTGGCTCACGAGGCCCATGCCGTGAGCGAGGAAATGCATGTGGTTGTGCTGCCGGGACCGGCGCACAAGCGGCTCGGCGGCGGCGTAGATCGCGCGCCCCATCACGCCCGGCTTGATGGCCGCGAACGCGGCGCGCTGCACCTCTTCGATCTCCGCAAGCGCATCGACGAGCTCGCCGTCGGGGTCGCCCAGGATCGCCATACGCGCCACGTCGCCGATATAACCGTGAAAATTACCGCCGGAGTCGAGCGACAGCACGTCGCCCTCCTTCCAGACCTGATCGGACGGCGCCCGATTGTGGCTAACACCGGCGGCAATCAGGCAATACTCGAAGGTCAGCCCGCGGTTGGTCTCCTCGCGTCGTAGCGCCTCGGAAAGCTCCTGCTTGGTGGTGCCCGGCCCGTGTGCCGCGATGACGGCGAGCATGGAATCGATCACGCGGTCAGAGGCGAGGCGCAGCTTCGCCAATTCGTCGGCGCTCTTGCGGGCGCGCAACCGCTCGAGCATCACGAGCGCATCGACGAGTTCGCTGTCGGCAAAGGCGTGGCGCAACGCGGTGCCGGCATCGAACGGCAGGAAGGCCGTTTCGACGCCGATCCGCCGCGGCCGCAAGCCGAGCCGGCGAAGGTAGTCGATCGCCTGCTGCATGGCGTCGACGGAGCCGGAGGCGGAGGTCTGGGCTTCCGCGACCCAGAACGGCTCGTTTTCCTTCTGGAAGCCCTCCAGCCGGTGCCCGAAGAACGCTGCCTGATCCGGTGCCCCCTTCACATAGACGAAGATGGGAAGATAACGGCTGAGCCCCATCGCATCCATGTAGTCGAAGAAGAAGGCGCGGTGCCCGCCGAGCAGATACTGGACATTGTGCTTGGAGGTCGCGAGCAGGACATCGACGCCCTGCTCGTCCATCAGCCGGTCGAGGCGGGCGACCGAGAACGGGATCCGCGACACAAAAGCGGACGGCCGGTCGGAAGGCGTTGCGGGCTCGAGCATGGGTGGGAACTCCTCAAGGCGGAACGTCGATGCCGCGGGCTGAACCCCTCTTTGCTCCAACAATGATACAGCAAGCCGCCCGTTCCGGGCCACTTCGGCGGTACGACATCGCTGCGTCCCGGCGTCGCCCTTGCCGAACCGCTCGGGCGGCCTACACTGCGACTGCTTCCGAACCCCCGCCACCGGAACCGTGTCCATGGGAAATTACTTCGAAGACGCCTTGCGCGGCCGCATCGACGACATGCTGGACGCCTGCACCCGGTGCGGAAAGTGCGTCGAAGCCTGCCCCGTCACGACACCGGCCGGCATCGCCGCCTCGGGTGAGGCCGTGATCTCCGGCGTGATCGACATCCTGCGCGGTGGCGAAGGCCCGGCGGAACTCGCGGCGCTGGGCCTCGACCTGCATGCTCTCGGGCGAATGCATCACCGCATGCGACGAAGGCGTCAACCCCCGGTTCCTGCTGGCGATGGCGCGGCTCGCCATGGCCAAGGCGGAGGCCGATCCGCAGGAGCAGCGCCGCGAAGGCGTCGCCGGCTTTCGCAAGCTCAATCTCGACGTCACCGTGCAGTCGCGCATGCAGGCCGGCGACGACGTGCTGGCCCGTCTCGGCCAGAAGGTTGCGGCGGGCGGCAGCGGCAACGAAACTGCGGCTCCGGATTTCGTTTTCTATACCGGCTGCAACCTTCTCAAGACGCCGCACATCGCTCTGCTCGCGCTCGACATCATGGACGCGCTCGGCGTCTCCTACAAAGTCATGGGCGGCCCCACCCATTGCTGCGGCGTGATCCAGCTGCGCACCGGCGACACCGACGTCTCGGCCAACATGGCGGCGAACACCCTCGGCAAGCTCGCGCAGAGCGCACAGGTGCTGTCGTGGTGCCCGAGTTGCCACGTCCAGTTCACCGAGGTGATGATGCCGGCCTATGAGCGCGGCGGCGGCGGCCGTCCGTTCGAGATGACGCCGTTCATGCGCTTCCTCGGATCCCGCGTGGACGACCTGCGGCCTCTGCTGCGCCGCCCGGTGCCGATGCGCGTCGCGCTGCACCGCCATCCCGGCATACCCGGCGTCGTCGAGGCGGCGCTGCGTCTCCTCGAAGCCGTGCCCGGCGTCGAGGTGGTGGATCTCGGCCAACCCGCGATCGGACTCATGAGCAATGCGCTACGCACGCTGCCCGATTACAAGCGCCAGCTTCAGTTGCAGGAACTGGAAGCCGCCCGGGACGCCGGCGTCGACGCGCTTGTCGCGGTTTATCACGCCGACCATCGCGAGTTGTGCGCCCACGAGCGAGACTGGCCGTTCGACGTGATCAATCTCCTGGAGGTGGTCGGCGCGAGCATGGGCATCGCCTATCCCGACCACTACAAGCGGCTGAAGATTCTCCAGGACGTCGACCTCATCGTCGGCGAATGCCGCGACCTGCTCGACCATCACGGCATCCGCGACGAGGCCGCGCGCCAGTCGATCAAGGCGATGCTGGCCGACCAGCCGCTGCCGCTGCAAGCGCGATAGTCGATCGCGCTTGGTGCGGTACCGCGGCGGACGAAGGCAGCGGCGGGCCATGCGCCGAACGCGGTTGCTTGCGGGTCCGCGCCCCCGTAGTTTGCCCCCCGTAAGAGAGGCCCCCCTCGACACGGCAGAAGGAGGGCCCGTCAAAAGCCGATCCTGGACGGCCCGAGGAAAGCATGGAACATCGCACGTATTCAGACTTGCACGCGCATATCGCCGCCCTGGAGAAGAACGGCCTCCTGCTTCGCGTGAAGCGCCCGATCAACAAGGACACCGAGATGCACGCGCTGGTGCGCTGGCAGTTCCGCGGTGGCATTGCGGAGTCCGAGCGCAAGGGCTTCCTGTTCGAGAACGTGACCGACAGCACCGGGCGCCGCTACGACATGCCGGTCGCCGTCGGCATCCTCGCCTCCAATCGGGAGATCTACAGCCTCGGCATCGGCTGCAAGGTCGAGGACATCCGGAAGAAGTGGGACTACGCCGAGCAGAACCACATCGAGCCGGTGATGGTGCAGAATCCGGCCTGCCAGGAGATCGTGGTCGAGGGTGACGCCCTCAACGAGCCCGGCAAGGGCGTCGACGGATTGCCGATCCCGATCTCGACGCCCGGCTTCGACAACGCGCCCTACGCGTCCTGCTCCATGTTCATCTCCAAGGATCCCGACACCGGCCGCCAGAACATCGGCAACTACCGTGCCATGGTCAAAAGCCCGACACGGATGGGCATGAACCCGGAGATCGAGCTCAACCAGGGCATCCACGAGCACTGGCTGAAATACAAGGCGCGCGGCGAGCGGATGCCGGTGGCGCTGATGCTGGGCGCACCACCCGCCATCGTCTTCGCATCGGTCCACAAGCTACCAAAACACCTCGACGAGCTGGCAGTGGCCGGCGGACTGGTCGGCGCGCCGATCCGCGTCTGCAAGGCCAAGACCGTCGACCTCATGGTGCCGGCGGAAGCCGAGATCGTGATTGAAGGGTATCTCGACACTGAATGGCTCGAGCCCGAAGGCAGCTTCGGGGAATCGCACGGCTACATGAACCTGAAGGAGTACAACGCCTTCATGGAAGTGACCGCGATCACGCGGCGCAAGGATGCCGTTCTGGTCTCGATCATCAGCCAGGTGACGCCGAGCGAGTCGAGCCTGATCAAGCGCGTCGCCTACGAGCCGGCATTCCTCCACCATCTGCGCCATCATCTCAACATCAGCGGCGTCACCCGCGTCTACATGCACGAGCCGCTGACCAATTTGCGCAAGCTCATCGTCCTCGTGCTGAAATCCGGCACGCTGGAAGCCGAGGTGTGGCGCGCGCTCTACGGCGCCTCGGCGTATTCCTCGGCGGTGGGCAAGATGATCGTCGCCGTCAACGAGGACATCGAGCCCGAGAATCTCGACATGCTGTTCTGGGCGATGTCCTACCGGATGCGCCCGCACCAGGATCTTCGCGTCCTCGACCACAAGGACATGGGACACGGCCCGCGCACCGGCCAGGACGACAACCACTACGAGGCGACCAACTCCGCGATGCTGATCAACGCCATGATCAAGCGCCCCTACCCGCCGATCTCGCTGCCGGCCAGGGAATACATGGAAGCGGCCAAGGTAATCTGGGAAGAGCTGGGACTGCCGCCGCTGCGCCCGGAGATGCCGTGGTACGGCTATTCGCTCGGGCAATGGCCGGAAGAATTCCAGGCCGAGGCCGAGCGGGCGACGCGAAGCGAATACTGGACGACCGGCGAAACCATGAAGCAGCGACGGCGCAACGACAAGCGATTGAACGATCCGTTCCTCTCGCTCTAGCCCGTCGAGAAAGCGGCGCCGCGGCAACCGCGGCGTCGTCACTGCACCTTGATGTTGGCGGCCCGGATCACGCGGGACCAGGTGACGACGTCGGCCTTGATCTGCGCACCCAGTTCGTCGGGCGTGCTGCCGACCGGATCGTAGCCGAGGGTGACAAGCCGGTCCTGGATCTCGCGCAGCGCAATCGTCCGCACGATCTCGCGATTGAGCAGCCCGATGATCTCCGGCGGGGTCCCGGTCGGGCCGAGGAAGCCGACCCAGCTGTCGCCCTCGATGCCGGGATGGCCGGCCTCCGTCATCGTCGCGACATCCGGCAGGGCGCGTGAACGCCGCTTGCTGGTGACGGCAAGGCCGCGCAGCTTGCCGTCCTCGATCTGCGGCGCGGCGGCGGTCGGCGTGGCAAACCCGATCGGCGTGTGCCCCGCCACCACGGCGGCAATCGCCGGCGATCCGCCGTTGAACGGCACGTGCACGATGTCGAGCCCGAATGCGAGCCGAAACTGCTCGCCAGCGAGATGAGATTGCGTTCCGGTCCCGGCGGAGGAGTAGCTGTACCTGCCTGGATTGGCACGGACCATCGCGATGAGTTCGTCGACGGACTTGACCGGCATCGAGGGGTTCACGACCAGGATCGTGGTCGAGGTGGCCGCGAGCGAAATCGGAGCGAAATCCCTGACCGGATCGTAGGGCGTTTTCTCGAACAGGATGGGATTGATCGCAAGGGCTGCGAATGCCCCGAGAAGCGTATAGCCGTCAGGCGCCGCCTTGGCGGCCTGGCCCATGCCGATGTTGCCCGACCCGCCGGGTATGTTTTCAACGTAGAATTGGCGGCCGAGCTGATCGCCCATCTTGGCGACGATGAGGCGCGTGAGCACGTCTGTTACGCCACCGGGCGCGTAGGCGACGATCACGCGGACCGGCCGCGCCGGGTAGCTCTGCGCCATTCCGGGGCCGGAGGCGAAGGGAAACGCCACGGCGGCTCCCGCGAGCCGCAGGACATCGCGACGTGGCAACCTCATGGTTCATCTCCGCCCCGACCGTGCCGCGGCGGTGCAGCCACCGTGGCTTATGCCTTGATGAGGCGATACCGTCCGGGCGAAGTCAACAGACGCCCGATGCGGATATAAGCCGCGGTCAGGCAACGCTCCGCGGCATCTGCTGGGGAAACGCAACGGTGCGCTCGTGGCTACGCGAATAAAAATCCGGCGACGCCGTCTCGACGCGATTGCGGCCGCCTTCCTTTGCCCGGTACAAGGCGCGATCCGCTTTCCACAGGAGCTCCGTGAACGCAATCGTGGAGCCGTCATGAATGGCGACGCCGATGCTCACGGTGGCGGCGACGTGCTCACCCTCGACAATTTGCGCCTGCTCGGCAAAGGCATTCCTGATCCGCTCGGCGACCGACGAGGCGCGATCGCCCGCAAGGCCATACAGCACGACCGCGAACTCTTCTCCGCCCAGGCGGCCGACGTAGTCGGTGCCGCGCACCGCGTTGCGCGCCGTATCCGCGAACATCTGCAACACCCGATCGCCCAAGGCGTGGCCAAAGCGGTCATTGATCGATTTGAAGTTGTCGAGGTCGATGAGCAGCACCGCCGCCTCGGGCGCCGGCTGGCCCGATGGGGGAAAAAACCGTTCGTTCTCGGTCATGAGGCCGCGTCGGTTCCACACGCCCGTCAGCGGATCGATCATTGCAGCCGCCTTGTGAACGAAGGCTGCACGCTCTTTGGCCATCGCCATCAGGATGAAAGCGATGGAGATGGTGAACAGGAGCGCCTCGGAGCTCAGGACCGTCAGCCAGATGCTCGCGAACAACCTTCCGGTCGCAGGCGGGTGCGGCAGCATCAGCACGAGCGGGGTGCGCAACAGGAACAGCGCCCCGTGGGCAAACAGCAGGAAGCACGCCGGCAGCCGTGAGACCGACGCACAGGTCTCGCAATACCAGAGCTCGGCGGCAGCCGCCCACGTGTAGCCCGCAATGATGAAGGCGCTCAACAGTGAGCGAAGCAGGATCGACTGCTGGAACGCGGGGAACTGCACCGCAGCGAGCCAGATGATACTCCCGGCAAACAGGAGCGGCACGTTGAGCTTTCGTCCTGCGTAGAGCCGCGTTCCGGCCCAGGTGGCGGCAAAGGAGGTCAGCAGGATGACATTCGCGAGATCGATGGAGACGATGTCGGGAGCCTCGCCGTACAGGCCGAACAGCGAAATCGAGCCGGCTCTCAACAGATGAGCGCTTCCCCACCAAGCGACCGCGCGAAGCTCTAAATTCTGCGCCCACATGAACAGGAGCAGCAAACCAAGCATTGACTCGACGGAAATAGATACTGAAAACAACGCACTAACCTCGTCGGACATGGACCCTCACCGGTGGTGCGGAGGTAAGTTCCGAGCAACCACTAGCGGCGCGCGCGGAAAGAATGTCTGAAGGAGGTCCGTCGAAAATGGGCCGGTTGCGGGACACAGTGGATCATTTGTGGAGAGAACCATTCAAATGCCCGAGATTCACGCTGGCTGCGTGGCGCGAAGCCTCCCCCCGTGATGCGATACAGCGGCCAAGCCATCCATGTCTAGACACGAATTGCTGCACCGCACCGGACCCGTGATCGTCTGGTTTCGCGACGATCTCCGGATAACCGATCATCCCGCTTTGGCCGCTGCGGTCGCCGGCGGACGGCCGATCGTCTGCGTCTATGTCCTCGACGACGAGAGCCCAGGCCTACGCCCCCTCGGCGGTGCCGCCCGGTGGTGGCTCGCCGGATCGTTGCGCGCGCTCGGCGATGCGCTGCAGGCTCGCGGCGGCGCCTTGGTGCTTCGTCGAGGTGCGGCCGCCACCGCCATCGCCGGCTTGGCGGCGGAGCTTCACGCCTCAGCGCTGTTCATGAATCGCAGGCACGATCCTGCCGCTACCGCCGTCGACCACGGCGTGGAGTCCGGGTTGCGCGCCATCGGCATCGAGGTGAGGCAGTTCCAGGCGAGCCTTCTGCACGAGCCGGAAACCCTGCGCACCGGAACCGGCCGCCCCTACCAGGTCTTCACGCCGTTCTGGCGGCATTTGCGTCATGCGGCGGTGCCACGTGCACCCCTGGCCGCTCCCGCCGGCATTGAAAGCGTGCCAGGCGTCGGCGGCGATGCGCTGGCCGCATGGTACCTGGAGCCCACCCACCCGGATTGGGCGGCAGACATGCGGACCAGTTGGTTGCGGGGCGAGGCGGGCGCGCAGGCCGACCTTGCGGCCTTCCTCGATCACGGCTTGCAGGGCTATGCGGAGCGGCGCGACCGGCCGGACCTGCCGCATACGTCGCGGCTTTCGCCCCGTCTGCGGTTCGGCGAAATCAGCCCGTACCAAGTCTGGCACGCGTGCATACAAGCCGCCGAGAGCGGGCGAGCGGCGCCGGCCGATGTCGAAAAGCTCCTCGCCGAACTCGGCTGGCGGGAGTTCTGCTACCACTTGCTGAATCAGTGCCCCGCGCTCGCAACTGCGAACTTCAACCGGCGCTTTGACGCCTTTCCCTGGCGCCGCGACGAGACCGCCCTGACGGCCTGGCAGCGTGGCCGGACCGGTTATCCGCTGGTCGACGCGGGAATGCGACAGCTGTGGGCAACCGGATGGATGCACAACCGGGTCCGCATGGTCACCGCGTCGTTCCTGATCAAGCACCTGCTGATCGACTGGCGGGCCGGAGAACAGTGGTTCTGGGACACCCTGGTGGACGCCGACGTCGCCAGCAATCCCGCGAACTGGCAATGGGTCGCCGGTTCGGGAGCCGATGCGGCGCCGTACTTCCGCATCTTCAACCCGGTCCTCCAGGGCGAGAAATTCGACCCGAGCGGGGACTATGTGCGCCGCTATGTCCCCGCCCTCGGCGGGCTTGGCGCAGACGCCATTCAGGCACCGTTTCGCGCCAAGCCCTTCGAATTGGCGCACGCGGGCGTGGTGCTGGGCGGGACGTATCCGGAACCGATCGTGGCCCACGACGAGGCACGGCGGCGCGCGCTCGCGGCGCTTGCGGCGACGAAATCGTCATCGGGGTGATGCCGGCAACTCTTGCGGAGCGAAATCGCCTCACTATCCTGGATAGGTATTTGACGTTCCCCCTTGACGGCACGTCGGTTTGTGGAACCATGACGTGATTGCGCAGAGGTCTCAGAATGAGTTTTAGGTTTCTTCGCGGAGATTTTTGCGAGACTTGAAAAGTAGCTGGCGCTGCTCTTCACAACTCAAAGCGGCGCTGTAGGCGGAATCGCATGATGAGCGAAGCCATTCCCGTCACGACGTCGACCGCGCCCGGCATTCTCGCCGGCTTGCCGCTGATGACACGGCTCACGCTTTCTTTCGCAGCCCGCTTGCGGCGGGGCACCCTGGAGGTGAGCCTCCCGAACGGCCGCCGCCTGCGGTTCGGCGGCCTGGAGCCGGGCCCGGCTGCGGTCATGGTGGTCAACGACCTCGGATTTGCCCGGCGCTTCATCGGTGGCGGCGACATCGGCATCGCGGAAGCCTATCTGCGCGGCGAGTGGGAGACCCCCGACCTCACGGCCTTTCTGCTGCTGTTCTGCGTCAATTACGATCTCAGCCAGACGATGCTCGAGCACCGGCCGTTTGTGCGGCTGTGGCAGCGGCTGCGCCACCTGATGAACCGCAACACCAGGCAGCGCGCGCGGCGCAACATCCACGCTCATTACGATCTCGGAAATCGCTTCTATGAGAGCTGGCTCGACGAGACCATGACCTATTCCTCGGCGCTGTTCGCCCAGGGTGCCGACGATCTCGCAACCGCCCAGCGCCGCAAGTACGAAAGCCTCGCGCGGTCCATCGGGCTGGGCGAGGGCCAGAGTCTGCTGGAGATCGGATGCGGCTGGGGCGGCTTCGCCGAATTCGCCGCCAAGCAATATGACGTGCGGGTCGTCGCGCTCACCATCAGTCCCAAGCAGTTCAATTACGCGAAGGAGCGCATCTTCACCGCAGGGCTCGGCGAGAAGGTCGACATCCGGCTGCAGGACTACCGCGACGAGCGCGGCGTCTACGACCGGATCGCATCGATCGAGATGATCGAAGCGGTCGGCGCCGAGTATTGGGGCACCTATTTCAGCCAGCTCCGCGACCGCCTGGCGACCGGTGGCACCGCCGGCATCCAGGCGATCACCATCCAGGACCGCCTGTTCGACGGTTACCGGCGCGAAATCGACTTCATCCGTCGCTACGTGTTTCCGGGCGGAATGCTGCCTTCACCCGGCATCCTCAAGGAGCTCGGCGAGCGCTCCGGCCTGCCACTGGTCGCCGAGAAGGTGTTCGGCGACGATTACGCCCGCACCCTTGCCGCCTGGCGCAGCCGTTTCCGTTCAGCCTGGCCGAGCCTCGTCCCGCTCGGATTCGACGAACGGTTCCGCCGGCTTTGGGAATACTACCTCGCCTACTGCGAAGCAGGATTTTTATCCCGCAACATTGATGTTCGGCAGATGATTTTTGCCAAAGGCCGCTAGTAAACAAAAAACGTCACGAACTTGTGGCACGGCGCCGTCGTCGATAGGTTCAGCCAATCAGACCGAACCTCGTCGGGACCGCATAAGCGCATGCAAATCCACCACGGCATCACCGATGCGATCGGCCATACGCCGCTGATCCGGCTCAAGCGCGCCTCGGAAGAAACCGGCTGCACCATCCTCGGCAAAGCCGAGTTCATGAACCCGGGCCAGTCGGTCAAGGACCGCGCGGCGCTCTTCATCATCGAGGACGCGGTGAAGCATGGGCGGCTGCGCAAGGGCGGCGTGATCGTCGAGGGAACGGCGGGCAACACCGGCATCGGGCTTACGCTCGTCGGCAATGCCATGGGATTTCGCAGCGTGATCGTGATCCCCGAGACGCAGAGCCAGGAGAAGAAGGACACGTTGCGGCTGTGCGGGGCCGATCTCGTCGAAGTGCCCGCGGTGCCCTACTCCAATCCGAACAACTACGTGAAGCTGTCGGGCCGGCTCGCCGAGCAACTCGCGAAGAGCGAGCCCAACGGCGCCATCTGGGCGAACCAGTTCGACAACGTCGCCAATCGCAACGGCCATATCCTGACCACCGGTCCGGAAATCTGGGAGCAGACCGCAGGCAAGGTCGACGGTTTCATCTGCGCTGTCGGCACCGGCGGCACGCTTGCCGGCATCGGCATCGCGCTCAAGGAGCGCAACAAGGACATCAAGATCGGGCTCGCCGATCCGCTGGGCGCGGCGCTCTACAGCTACTACACCACCGGCGCTCTGAAGTCCGCCGGCTCCTCGATCACCGAAGGGATCGGACAGGGGCGCATCACCAAGAACCTGGAGGGGGCGCCGGTCGATGTCGCCTTCCAGATTCCGGACGCGGAGGCGGTCGCCATCGTGTTCGATCTCCTGGAGTACGAGGGCCTGTGCCTCGGCGGTTCGTCCGGCATCAACGTCGCCGGCGCGATGCGCCTCGCCCGCGAGCTCGGACCCGGCCACACCATCGTGACCGTGTTGTGCGACTACGGCACCCGTTACCAGACCAAGCTGTTCAATCCGGAGTTCCTGCGTTCAAAAGGACTGCCGGTGCCACCCTGGATGGAACGCCGCGCGACCGTCACCGTCCCGTTCGAGAAGGTGTAACACGCCGCTTCTCCACCGCGTCCTCCTTGCAAAAACCCGGTCCGCAACTGCGCCGGATACCTCCCGGGGTGATACGGCTACGGCAATCGTGGGGGGCATCGGTCTGCACCCACACCAGACCTCCTGTCTGCGAACCGGGTGTTGTGTTGGATGCCGCCCCGCTTTATGCGATGAGGCCCGTCACGCATCATTTCCGGAGATCGCATGCTGCAGCCCCCTCCCCATCCCCGCAGCAAATGGCTGGTGACCACCGACTGGCTGGCCGCAAATCTCGGCGCCCCCGGCCTCGTCGTGCTCGACGGCTCGTATTACCTACCGACCCAGAAGCGCGACGCCGACGCGGAGTATCGCGCCGGTCACATTCCGGGAGCGGTACGATTCGACATCGACGCGATCGCCGACACGGCGACCGACCTGCCCCACATGCTGCCGTCGGCAGAGGTGTTCGCCGCCGCGGTCGGGAAGCTCGGCATCGGCAACGACGACACCATCGTCGCCTATGACGGCCTCGGCCTGTTCGCCTCGCCGCGGGTGTGGTTCACGTTCCGCCTGTTTGGCGCGAAGAACGTGTACATCCTCGAAGGCGGCCTGCCGAAATGGAAGTCCGAGGGCCGGGCGCTCCAGACCGGCGCGGTGGCCCGTCCCACGAAGTCCTTCGCGGCGCGCAAGAATGGCGACGCCGTCGCGACCTACCAGCGGATCGGCAAGGTCATCGCCGGCGGAATCGCGCAGGTCGTCGACGCCAGGCCGGCCGACCGTTTCCGCGGCGAAGCGCCGGAGCCGCGGCCCGGCCTGCGCTCGGGCCACATCCCCGGCTCGCGCAACGTGCCGTCCACCGCTGTCGTCGAGAACGGATTGCTGCTGCCGCCGGATCGCCTGCACGAGGCCTTTGCCGCCGGCGGCGTCGATCTCGACCAGCCGATCGTCACCAGTTGCGGCTCCGGCGTTTCGGCAGCCGTGCTGTGGCTCGCCCTCGACGCGCTCGGCAAGGAGCCGCTGGCGCTTTACGACGGCTCCTGGTCGGAATGGGGCGCCCGCGCCGAGCTGCCGGTGGCGACCGGCCCAGCCTGATAGCCGCGCGGGCTCACCGCAGGATCTGGCTGAGGAACAGCTTGGTCCGCTCGTGCTGCGGGCTTGCGAAGAACGGATCAGGAGCGTTGATCTCGACGATCTGGCCGGCGTCCATGAAGACGATCCGGCTGGCGACCTGACGGGCGAACGTCATCTCGTGGGTGACCACGAGCATCGTCATGCCGTCCTCCGCGAGCCCGACCATGGTGTCCAGCACCTCCTTGACCATTTCCGGGTCGAGCGCCGAGGTCGGCTCGTCGAACATCATGAGCTTCGGGTTCATGCACAGCGCGCGGGCGATGGCGACCCGCTGCTGCTGTCCGCCGGACAGCTGGTTGGGATATTTGCCCGCCTGTTCCGGAATCTTCACCCGGGCGAGCAGCGCCATCGCCGTCTCTTCGGCCAATCGCTTGGGGACGCCGCGAACCACGGTGGGCGCCAGCGTGCAGTTCTCGAGCACGGTGAGGTGCGGAAACAGGTTGAAGTGTTGGAACACCATGCCGACGTCGCGTCGGATCGCGTCGACGCGCTTGATGTCCTTGGTCAATACCATCCCGTCGACCACGATCTCGCCGCGCTGGAAGTCCTCGAGCGCGTTGATGCAGCGGAGCAGAGTCGACTTGCCCGATCCCGACGGACCGCAGATGACGATGCGTTCGCCGCGCGCCACCTCGAGATTGATGTCCGCGAGCACCCGGAACTCGCCGAACCATTTGTGAAGCCCGGCGATGGTGACCGCCGGGCCGGCGTCGCCGCCCGCGGTCAGGCCTGCTCCCTTGATCTCGCCTGCCTTCACCGCCGGTCCCCCGCGGCGAGCCGCCTTTCGATGCGCGCGGCATAGCGCGACATCGCATAGCAGAACACGAAATACACCATCGCGGCGAACACGTAGCCGGTAGCGCTGGTGACCGGCGTCGACCATTTGGGATCGGCGCGCGCCACTTCCACGGTCTTGAGGAAGTCGAAAATACCGACGAAGAACACCAGCGTCGTATCCTTGAACAGCGCGATGTAACTGTTGACGATGTTGGGGATCGTCACCTTGAGCGCTTGCGGCAGGATGATGTGTCGCAACGATTGCCCATAGCTCAGGCCGAGCGCATGAGCCGCATCATATTGGCCCTTCTGGATCGATTGAAGGCCGGCGCGCACTACCTCGGCCATGTAGGCCGACGAGAACAATGCGACGCCGACCAGGGCACGGATGAGTTTGTCCGGCGACCACGCCTCCGGCACGAACAGCGGCAGCATCACGCTCGCCATGAACAGGACCGTGATCAGCGGGACGCCGCGTACGAACTCGATGAACAGGGTGGACAACAGCCGCACGGCCGGCATTCCCGACCGCCGGCCCAGCGCCAGGACGATGCCGATCGGGAGCGACACCACGATGCCGACCGCCGCGACGACGATCGTCACCAGCATGCCGCCCCAGAGCGCGGTGTCCACCACCGGCAGCCCGATCGCGGGCGCCCCATGCAGCAGCATGAAAGCCACCACCGGCAGCACCACAAAGAAATAGATCGCCCCGAGGTCGCGGCGCGGCGCCTCCAGCCACAGCAGCCACGCCGTGCCGAATGCGAGCAGGCCGAAGAACAGGTCGACGCGCCAGCGCGATCCGACCGGGTAGGACCCGTACATCGTGTAGGCGAAGCGTTCGCGGATGAACGCCCAGCAGGCGCCGACCTCCGGCCGCGTCGCCGAAGGCAGGCAGGCCTCACGGTCGCTGCCGCTCCAGGTGGCGTTGATCAATAGAAAGTCGACCATCGGCGGGACGATGAGCACGAGCAGGACCGCGATGACCATCGTCAGAAGCGTACTGAGCGCGCTTCCAAACAGATGCACGCGCGCCCAGCCCAGCCATCCGACGGTGGCGGGTGGAGGCGCCAGCGTGGGGGCCGGCGCGGTCCGCACATAGCCGCGCGACGCCGCGCCCGTCGACGGCCCCGCGAGCGATGCATCGATGCTCGTCATCGCTCCACCAGCGCGATCCGCGCATTGTAGAGGTTCATCGCCATCGAAGTGACCAGGCTGAAGCTCAGATAGACCGCCATGGTGATGACCACGACCTCGATCGCCTGGCCGGTGATGTTGAGCACCGTGCCGGTGAAGATCTGAACGAGATCCGGGTAGCCGATCGCCACCGCGAGGGAGGAATTCTTGATGATGTTGAGGTACTGGTTGGTGAGCGGCGGAATGATCACCCGCATCGCCTGCGGAATGACGATGAGCCGCAGCGTCTGCCTGCGCCGCAATCCTAGCGCCTGGGCGGCCTCGGTCTGCCCGTGGGAGACCGACAGCAGGCCGGCGCGCACCACCTCGGCGATGAACGCCGCGGTGTAGATCACGAGCCCGAACAGCAATGCGACGAATTCCGGCACGACCTCGAGCCCGCCGCGCACATTGAACCGCCCGGCTTCCGGATACTCGAATTGAAGCGGCGCACCCATGGCGACGAAGGCGATGACGGGAATCCCGACGACGATCAGGAGTGTCACGGCAAACCGCACCGCCGTCGTCCGCAACGCTCCCGTGCTGCGCGCCGCCACCGCATTGAAGACATACCCGGCGAGGATAACGGCCGCGAGCATGGCGGCGACGTGCCAGCCGTCAATTCCGACCGCGCGCGGCACATAGAGGCCGCGGTTGTTGAGGAGAACGCCCCCCGGCAGCGTAAAGCCGTTGGCGAATTCCGGCAGCGCCTTGAGAACCGCGTTGTACCAGAACAGGAGCTGCAGCAGGAGCGGAACGTTGCGGATCAGCTCGACATATCCCGCCGCCAAGCGCTCGACGAGAAAGTTCTTGGATAGCCGGGCGATCCCGATCATCGTCCCGAGGACGGTGGCGAGGATGATGCCGAGACCGGCGACGAGCAGGGTATTGGTGAGGCCGACCCAGAACGCGCGGCCGAAGGTGGAGGACTGCGCCGAATACGCGATCAGGGTCTGGCTGATGTCGAAGCCCGCCGGCGCGTTCCAGAACCCGAAGCCCGATGCGATCTTGGCCCGCGCGAGGTTGGTGGCGGCATTGGTCACGGCCGCGTAGCCAAGAAGACCAAGCACGACGCAAAGCGCCACCTGGTAGGCGATCGCCCGGACGTTCGGATCGCGCAACAACGGCACCCGCGGCGGATCGGCCGGTGATCGCATCATCGCCCTGCGCCCCGCGACGAAGACGTCAGCGGATCGGCGGCGCGTATTGAATTCCCCCCTTGGTCCACAGCGCGTTCAGTCCCCGCGCGATCTTGAGGGCCGAGCCCTGCCCGACATTGCGATCGAACACCTCGCCGTAGTTTCCCACCAGCTTGACGATGCGGTAGACCCAGTCCTTGGTGAGCCCGAGCCGCTCGCCGAAATTATCCTCGGTGCCGAGCATGCGCCGCACTTCGGGGTTTTCCGATTTGAGCTGCTCGTCGACATTGGCCTTGGTGACGTTGAGCTCCTCGGCATTCACCATGGCGAACAGGACCCATTTCACGATGTCGAACCATTGGTCGTCGCCGTGGCGGACGAACGGCCCCAGCGGCTCCTTGGAGATGATCTCCGGCAGCACCACGTGATCCTCCGGCTTCGCGAGCTTCAGCCGCGTCGCGTAGAGGCCCGAGGCGTCGGTGGTGAAAGCATTGCAGCGGTCGGTCTCGTAGGCCCGGATCGCCTCGTCGAGCGTCGCGAAGGTGACGGAGCGCAGACGCATGCGGTTGGCGCGGAAATAGTCCGCGAGGTTGAGCTCGGTGGTGGTGCCCTGCTGGACGCAGATGGTCGCGTCGTTGAGCTCCAGAGCGGAGTTCACCTTCAGGCTCTTGCGGACGATGAAGCCCTGGCCGTCGTAGTAATTGACGCCGGTGGCATTGAGGCCGAGCTGGGTGTCGCGCAGGAGCGTCCACGTGGTGTTCCGGATCAGGACGTCGACATCCCCGGTCTGCAGCGCCGTGAAGCGATCCTTGGCGGACAGCGTAACGAACTTGACCTTGGTGGCGTCGTTGAAGATGGCAGCGGCGATGGCCCGGCAGAGATCGACGTCGAGGCCGGTCCAGTTGCCCTGGGCGTCAGGCAATCCGAAGCCCGGCAATTGCCCGTTGGCGCCGCAGTTGAGCGCGCCCCGCTGTTTGACCGCGTCGAGCGTGCCGGCATGTGCCGGCCCCGCCATTGCGAGCGCCACGGCGGCGGCAGCGAACAACGCACAAGCATATCGCTTCATGGCGAACCTCTCAAAGCCGACAGTTCTGTCTGTGTCGAAACTGCTTCCCCGGGTGCGTGGCAGCGCTGCACCTCAGATCGGCCCGGAGCTACGTTCCTTTTGCAATCCCGCCCCTTGCAATTCGGCTGGCAAGCCGGTTGGCTGCGCCCCAACGGCGCTGTAGCACCGAAGCGGCCAACCCGCCCTATTCGCTTCGTCGGCTCTATCTAGAGATCGGTTGTCAATCGAGGTCAAGGGGTTGACTGCCACACCGGATGCCGCGGTAAATGGCGCCGACTTTCACTCCAAAATGAGCCGGTGCGTCGCACAGCGCGTATCACGGCGTGGAATTCCCATGACGAGCAAGAGCGGCGACCACCGCAACCACAAGATCGCGACGCGTCTTACCCATGCCGGCCGCGACCCGGCCGCTCACCACGGCTACGTCAACACGCCGGTCTACCACGCCTCGACCATGCTTTATCCGAGCGCCGAGGCGTATGTCGCCCATCGGTCACGCTATCAATACGGCCGGCGCGGCACGCCGACGTCGGAAGCTTTCCAGAACGCCCTCAAGGATATCGAGGGGCCGGCGTGCGAAGGCGTCGCACTGCTGCCGTCGGGCCTCTCCGCGATCTCGACCGCGCTGTTGTCGGTGCTGCGGGCCGGAGACCATGTGCTCGTCAGCGACAGCGCCTATTTCCCGACCCGCAAGCTGTGCAACGAGATCCTCACCCGCTACGGCATCGCCACGAGCTATTACGACCCGGCCATCGGCGCCGGCATCGCGACCCTGCTCCAGCCCAATACCCGCGCGGTGTTCGTCGAGAGCCCGGGCTCGCTCACCTTCGAGGTGCAGGACATTCCCGCCATCGCCGCCGTGGCGCATGCGCATGATGCGGTCGTCGTGATGGACAACACCTGGGCGAGCCCGCTTTATTTTCGGGCTCTGGACAAGGGGGTCGATCTCTCGATCCAATCCGGAACCAAATATATCGGCGGCCATTCCGACCTGATGCTGGGAGCCGCCGCTGCCAATAAGGCGACCTGGGGACGGCTGCAGCAGACGGTCTATGAGACGGGCCTTTGCGTCGGGCCCGACGACATGTTCCTCGGCATGCGCGGTCTTCGCACCCTGGGCGTTCGCCTCGCGCAACACCAGACGGCCGGGCTGAAGGTCGCCCGCTGGCTGGAGGGCCGCCCGGAAATCCTGCGTGTGCTCCACCCCGCCCTTGAAAGCCATCCCGGCCACGCCATCTGGAAACGCGACTTCACCGGCGCCTGCGGGCTGTTCAGCATCGTCTTCAAGCCGGCGCCGCCGGCCGCGGTGCACGCGTTCCTCGACGCGCTCACGCTGTTCGGCATCGGTGCATCGTGGGGCGGGTTCGAGAGCCTCGCCATCCCGTTCGACTGCGCGCCGATCAGGACCGCAACCCGGTGGCAGCCGGGTGGCCCGACGGTGCGCATCCACATCGGACTCGAAGACACCGACGACCTGATCATCGATCTCGAAAACGGCTTGGCCGCCTTCACGGCGGCGTGCGAATCGAGCGCGAAGGCCCGCGCGTCGCAGGCCGGCTAACCCCGGGGCTTTAGACACCGAGCGCAAACGAGCCGCCGAACAAGGGTTTCGGCGGCTCGCTGCTGCACGCGAACGGGACGAGAATCGCGCGCCACTTTCGAAAGAGGAGCGCCGGATCGACAGTGCCGGCCTGGCGGCTGTCGGGCGCCCGTGTTGTCCGAAGTCCTCAGCGCGCGCCGCGGAAATCGTCCGGGCCGCGAGAATCGCCGCGCCCGCGGAAGTCACCACGATCACCGCGGTCGCCCCGATCTCCACGGTCACCGCGCAAGAATGCGAAGTGGTGAAAGTGGGGCCGGCCGGCCTGCATCAGCACCTCGAAGCGCTGCTTCTGGCCATCGTCGAGGCTCTGGTAGAGCGGCGCCGCGGCGTCGGCATATTGCTTGAGGGCGGCGCCCCGTTTGCTGAGGAAGTCGCCTTCCCGCTGTGCGCGCTGGATCGGGTCGTCCGCCCGATCGCTGTCGTGCTCGCTCCGAAACGCCGCCATCTGTTCGCCACGCGACGTGGCGAGAGCGCGATAGCCCTGCTCGAAGGCGGGCCATGATTTTTCCTGGTCCGGCGTCAGCCTCAGGCCGGCGTGAACCGCAGCCAGGCGAGCATCGAGAAACGCGGCGCGATCCTCGGCGCGAGGCTGCCAGCGCCTGCCGCCTTCGCGTCCGCCGGGCTGTTGGGCGTAGGCATAGGCCGATGCGAGCAGCATGAGTGCCGTGGTGCCGACGACGACTTTCTTTATCATTGTGAGTCCTCCTGCGGGTGTCGGTTGACCCCATGACACCTCTGTCCGAGCCGGAAGACAAGTTACGTTTCGCTTACAGTCTCATTACGAAAGAGCAATGATGACAACGCTGTAACATTTTCTGCGACCGTGATTCACCCTCGGGCGAAGGCGACGAGCTTCGCGGTGAGGACCTGCACCGCTTCGCCGTTCTGGTTGAGAGTCATGCTGCGCATCTTGACCACGGCCTGGTTGGGCTTGGAGCGCGACGGCGTGATCTCCAACACCTCTGTTTCGACGCGCAGCACATCGCCGGGACGAACCGGACGCGGCCACGCGATCTCGCCGCCGACCCCGATCACGCCGGTCGCAATCGGCATGCCGCCGGCAGTCAGCATGCGCATGGTCAGAGCCGCAGTATGCCACCCGCTCGCGGCGAGCCCATGGAACAGCGTCGCCTCGGCCGCGGCCTCATCGAGGTGAAACGGCTGCGGGTCGAACGCGGCGGCGAAGCTCTTGATCTCCGCCGCGGTGACCGTTACCGGTCCGGCGGCAAAACGCTGCCCGACCGTCAGATCCTCCAGATAGAGTTCGCCCGCCATGGTTGCCCCTGCCTCATCAGGCCGGCGCGGCGGCCGGCACCGCCACGACCGGCGGCCGGCGGATCAGCCAGACGATGGACGCCGCAACGAGACACATCGCGCCGGCAAAGAAAAATGCCGGGAGATAAGTGTTCATCACGCTGCGCGTCAGCCCAGCGCCGAACGCCGCCGTCGCCGCGCCGATCTGGTGGCTCGCGAAGATCCATCCGAACACCACGCCCGAGCGCTCGCGTCCGAAGTTCTGCGCGGTGAGGCGCACCGTCGGCGGCACGGTCGCGATCCAGTCTAGCCCGTAGAAGACCGCGAACAGCGACAGCCCGTAAAGCGTGAAGGTCGAATAGGGCAGGAACAGCAGGGAGAGGCCGCGCAGTCCGTAATACCAGCACAGCAGCGCGCGGCTGTCATAGCGGTCGGACAGCCAGCCCGAACCGATGGTGCCGAAGAGATCGAACACGCCCATCATTGCAAGCGTCGAGGCCGCCTCCACCGAAGGCATGCCGAAGTCGGCGCACAGCGAGATGAAGTGGGACTGGACCAGCCCGTTGGTGCTCAGTCCGCAGATGAAGAAGGTGCCTGCCAGCACCCAGAACGCCGGATTGCGCGCCGCATCCCGCAGCACCACGAAGGCCCAGGTGAAGCCGGGCGGCGGCCCGACGACCGGCTTCGCCGCCGTCGGCGCTTCGCCGAAGGCCGCGAGCCCGACATCCGACGGCCGGTCCCGCATGAACAGCACCACCAGTATTCCGACCACCACGAGGGCGCAGATGGTCGGCACCAGCGCATAGCGCCAGCCCACGTGATCAACCAGCCACGCGGCGAACGGCAGGAACAGGAGTTGACCGGTCGCCGAACTCGCCGTCAGCATCCCGACCACGAGCCCGCGCCGGGCGACGAACCATCGCGTCGCGATGATCGCCCCGAGCACCAGCGCGGTCATGCCGGTGCCGATGCCGACCACGATCCCCCACAGCACGACGAGATGCCAGACCTGCGTCATCATCAGGGCGACCAGCAGGCCGGATATGATCAGGCAGATCGCAAAGATGATGATGCGACGGACGCCATAAGTCTCCATCAATGCCGCCGCGACCGGCGCCATCAGGCCGAACAGCACCAGGCGGATCGCAATCGCGCTCGAGATCTGCGCGACATCCCAGCCGAACTCCCGCGACAGCGGCAGGATGAGCGCGCCGGGGAGCCCCATCGCGCCCGCCGTCGTCAGAGTGGTCAGGAAGGTCACAGCGACGATCACCCATCCATAATGGATGCCCCGCCGCGCCAACCGATCCGCTAAGGCCTGTGCCAACATGTTTGCTACTCTGCCCGGTCGCCACGCCACCTTGCAAACGGCGCGGTGAAGGAATATTGATGATGTTCGTCATCATCCAATGATGACGTTAATCATCGAAGTCAACGCGGTCAGGCGCACGGCAGGCATGCGGCTCACGAAGGAGAAGGTCGCGGAGAACAAGGCGCGGGTCGTCGAAACCGCCGCCCAGATGTTCCGCGAAAAGGGCTTCGAAGGCGTCGGGGTGGCTGATCTGATGCATGCCGCCGGCCTGACCCATGGCGGCTTTTACAATCATTTCGCGTCCAAGGACGATCTCGCCGCCGCTGCCTGTGCGCGCATCTTCGAGGGTTCGGTGGCGATGATGGAGCGGATGGCGGCTATCGCCGATCCCGGCGAACGGGCGGCCGCGGTCGATGCTTACAAGCGCCGGTATCTGTCACCGAAAAGCCGTGACGCACCGGCCGCGCGCTGCCCGATGGTCGCGCTCGGCACCGACGTTTCACGCCAGCACGGTCCGGTGGTCGAGGCCTATGCCGCCGGCCTCGCGCGCTATCTCGACGCCTTCGCACGCGCCCTCGACGGGACGAGTGGACACCCCCGCGCGCGGCAGCAGGCGATCGCGACGCTCGCCACGCTCGCCGGCGCGCTTTCGCTGGCGCGTAGCGTCGCCGTGGCCGATCCCGCATTGTCCGACGAGATCCTCGGAGCGGCACTGGCGAGCCTGCCCGAGGCTCAGTCCTAAGAGCATAAGGCGTCCGGGATCGTTGCGGCCCTCACGCTTTGGCGCGCCGCTCTCGATGGACGAAGTAGAGATTGCGCGTGTAGACGAACAGGCCGAGACCCTGCCCGAGGATGAACACGGGATCGCGGATATAGAGCGAGTATATGAACAGCAGCAGTCCACCGCCGATCGAGAAGAACCAGAAGGCGACGGGGATCACGCTTTTGCGCGCGCGTTCGGTCGCGATCCACTGCACGACGAAACGCATGGTGAAAAGCGCCTGCCCGGCATAGCCGACCAGCACCCACCAGTTCAACTTCATCACGAAGACATTTTGCAGGTAGGAGCCGACGGCCTGCGAAAGATCAATCAGCATCGCGAGCAACCTCCGAAACCTGCGGAACTCGTTTCTTGCGGCGGACCAGCCACCACACGCCCATCAGATCGAGAATGCCGACCCACAGGCGATCCCACATTCCGTAGTTCGACATCCCGTGCAGGCGCGCGCGGTCCACCACATCGACATAAGCGACCGTATAGCCCTCACGGCGGATCAGCGCGGGCAGGAAGCGGTGCAGCCCATCGAAATAGGGCAGTGCCAGGAAGAGCTCGCGGCGCACCGCCTTGAGGCCGCAGCCGGTGTCGCGGGTGCCATCGCGCAGCACCAGGTTGCGTACCGTGTTGGCGATGCGCGACTGCAGCTTCTTGAAGCCGGTCGCCTTGCGTCCGACGCGCTGGCCGGCGACGAGGCCGACGCCAGGGTCGCGCTCGATCGCCGCCACCAGCGCCGGCAGGAAGACCGGGTCGTTCTGGCCGTCGCCATCGAGCGTCACGACCACCGGCGCGCGCGCGAAGCGGACGCCCGTGCGCACCGCCGCCGATTGTCCGCACGACACCGCGTGGGCGACATGGCGCAGGAACGGGTACTGCCGGACCATGTCGTGCAACGCGGCCGCCGTACCGTCGGTCGATCCATCATCGACGTAGACGATCTCGAACGGCGCCAGCGGCGCCATCGCGCGCGCGATCTCCCCGATAAGGGGCGCGACGTTCCCGGCTTCGTTGCGCACGGGTACGACGACGGAGATCCGCGGCGCGTCGCCCGACGGTGGTGCGTTGGCATCGGTCATACGGTCTGTCCGGCTGCTCCCCCGGGCCTTTTATGGGCCGATCAGCGCCCGGGCAACCTTTTTGATCCGGCGGCCGGAAGGACCCGGAAGGGCGCGCACGACCCCGTCCGGCCCCACCACGAAGCCGAGGCGGCGCTGGGCAAACCAGTCCCGCACCAACAACGCACCCAGCGTACCGAGGGCCGCCCCGGCAATGACGTCGCTCGTGTAATGGGCAGCGACCGCGACGCGGCTCATGGCGATCAGAAAGGCATACGCCCAGAGGAAGGGGCGCGCCCGGGGGAATAGAGTGCCGATCGCGACCAGCGCCGCGAATGCGGTCAGCGTGTGCCCCGACGGCAGGCTGGCGTACTGCGGCCGCCAGGAAAACGGTTCATAGGCAAACGGCCCGAGAGGCGACGGCCGCACCCGGCCGATCCAGCGCTTGATGATGGCGAAGATCGCCCCGGGAAGTCCCACGGCGACGAAAACGAACCCGATCCGCACGGTCATCATGGCGAGCACGCCGCGCGTCATGTGATCGAGCGCCGACGAGGCGACGAGCGCGATCAGCACAAGCAGTCCGCCGGTCGGCACCAGGATCCAGCCGGAACGGCCGAAATCCGTGATCTCGAAAAACAGGTCGACCAGCCACATCGGCAGCGCCAACGCGATCCGATAGGCCCTTTGATCGACGAAGATCATGCAAAACGCCACCGCAAGACAGGCCGCGACGGCGAGAACGCGATAATGCTGCCGCGCCGCGACGAGCCGGCTCGCCGGCACAGCAGGGGCTGCCAGCAGGCGCTCCATCGTGCGGCGCGCATTGTCGGCGATCGCCCGCACGCGGAGCGCGACCGCCGCCCCGGCGGGAGCCCCCGCCCGTTGGGACGCCGTCATGACGACACCGTCATGGCAAAACCATCATGACGACGCCGTCATGGGGAGAGCTCCGACCGGTAGGTCTTGATGAAGACCGGTCGGCCGCCGCTGATGTTGTAGCCTTCGACGCGCGGCCCGGAGGCGTAACGCAGTCCGAGCGCTTCGGCCCGCTGCACGAAGGAGCGCTCCTGGGCCCGTTCGATGAAAGCAAAGCGGCAACTTCCACCGTTGAGAAAATCCGCCGCGCTCGCGCCGTCGCCATGGTTGAGATCGGTGCCGGCCAGGAACACGAGGCTCGGCTCATGATAGCCGGCGGTCACGATGCCCGGATCGGGGCAATTGGTACTGCGGACATAGTCCGCGAGCGGAACCGCTGGGAATAGGCTGCCGATCTTCGCGAAGGTCAGCGCATAGGCGGCAATCGACAGCATGACCGCTGCCGCCGCCGCCCGCACCAGCGCGGCTTCGGCGCCGTCGACCCGGTAGAGCGTCCAAGCGAACAGCGCCAGGATGGCGGCCGCCGCAGCGAATGCCCAACTCGGCAGGCCCAGGCGCTGGCCGATGGTCAAGTTGAGAACGATCAACCCGATGCCGGCGGCCGCAGCCAGGGCGAACCACCAGACGGTGCCCCGTTCGAGCCATCGGTTGCGCGACAGCGACTGGCTATCGATCACCCCCGCGATGAGGATGGCGACGGCCGGATAGAGCGGCAGCACGTAGTGCGGCAGCTTGGTGGGCACGAGTTCGAACACGATCCACGAGGGGATCAGCCAGGCCAGCAGGAAGCGCGCACCGGGATCGCTGCGCGCCCGCCAGACCGCCGGCGCTGCGAGCCCCGCCAGCATCGCGCCGGGGAAGAACGTCACCCAGAATAGCAGCAAGTAGAAGCCGGGCGGCACCCCATGGCTTTCTTGGCCGCTCTCCACCTTGGCCAGGAGATCGTGGCCGATCGCTTCGACGAAAAAGCTGTCGCCGCTGCGCAAGACGATGGCGATGAACCACGGCAATACCAGCGCCAACGCCCACAGCACGCCCACCCCCGGCTTGAGCCGCAGCAGCCAGACAACCGAACGGTCGGTCACGGCGAGCGCAACGATCGCGAGCCCGGCGATCATCAGGATGAGCGGTCCCTTGATGAGGATGCCCGCGGCAATCGCCGTCCAGAACACCGCGGCGGTTACCAGCGGGTGGGTGTTGACGCTGCGCTCGCCCTGGCCTGCGAGATACGCTCGCGCCATCGCCCCCATGGCGGCGACCACCGTCAGGGCCAGCACCGCATCGGTTTTGGCCAGACGGGCCTCGACCCCGAGCAGGATCGAGGCGGCCATGATCACGCCGGCAAGGAAGGCGGCGCGCCGCGACACGAAGGCGAGCGCCGTCCAATAGGTGCCGAGCACCACCCCGATGGCGCCGAGCAGCGAGGGGATGCGATAGAGCCAGATGCGCAGGCGCGCATTCGGCAGCCCGGCCGCCTCGGCAAGCCGGACGACACCGGCCTGAAGCCAATAGATACCGACCGGCTTCTTGTAGCGGGTCTCGTCCTGGAACTTGATGTCGATGTAATCCCCGGACTCGATCATCTGCTTGGTCGCCTGGGCGAACCGCGCTTCGTCGCGATCGACCGGCGGGATGTGGAAAAACCCCGGCAGGAAGGCGAGCAGGGCGAGCGCAATCAGGATGCCAAGGGCGCGGGTATGGCTCGCGGTCGCAAAATTCACCGCACCCGCGGTCCAGGCGTCTCCACGGCGTTGGCGCGGCTTGGGCTCGGTGATGACCGTCATATGCTTTCCCGGCGCGTCCGTACCGCATCCCTGATTCGAGTCCGCAGGGAGAAATGCGCAACTCTTCAATCGGTTACCGATGTTTCACGCGCCGACGCGCGCCGCCCCGCCACCGTGGCGCCAAATGGAGGCGGAACATAGGAAATTCCGGACGGGGTGAAAAGCCTTTGTCGGGTTCCGTGTATCGCGCGGCCGCGGCTATTGCACCCGCACCATGACGCTGTCGGCGGCGCCGTTGGCATCGATCACGGTAAGGCGGACGAAGCCCGGGCCGTCCGGCTGATAGAAGAGGCTTCGCTTCGGCGTCGCAGCGCCGACCGGGACGCCGTTCGCGAGGACCGTCAGGGGGAGCGCGCCGCCGGAGATCTTCAGCGCCAGCGGATCCGGGCCGCCGCTGTCGGCCGTGAGTTCGAGCCGCGCGCCATTGGGCGGGAACATGATCTTCACCGTCGGCTGGCTCCCCTCGCTCGGCAGGCCGGCCGGACGGAAGCGCTGCAGCGGCAGCGGTAGCTTGGCGTTCGTGGCGAACAGCGCGCCACGCGGCGCATGCGGCAGCGGCGTCACCGTCTTTCCCGAGCGGGCGAAGGCGTCGAACAGGATCGGCGCTGCCGCCGTCCGTCCGATGAGGCCGGGCACCGGCGCGCCGTCCGGGCGGCCGACCCAGACCCCCACCGTGTGCTTGCCGTCGAAGCCGACGGACCAAGCGTCGCGATAGCCGTAGCTGGTGCCGGTCTTGAAGGCGATGCGGCCGGCCGGCGCATTTTCGGGCGGAGGTGTGCCGAGGAGGACGTTGCCGACATACCAGGCGGCAACCGGCTCCATCAGCCGCGCCGCCTCGGGCGCGGGCTTGCGCGGGGACGCATCCTCCTCCACCGACAGAGCCATCGCCATGCGCTCGGCGAGCGGCACGGTGGTGCCGAGCCGCGCCAGCCCGGCATAGAGCCTCACGAGATCGGACAGCCGGATGCCGACGCCGCCGAGCCCCATGGCGAGCCCGGGGATCTCGCCCTTGGGAAGCACGAGGTCGGCGCCCGCCTGTCGCAGCCGTGCGGTGAAGCGACCGGCCCCGACCTTGTCCAGCACGGCGACCGCCGGGACATTCAGCGACATCTGCAGTGCCTTGCGCACTGCCACCGTGCCCTGGAAGGTGAGGTCGAAGTTTTCCGGTGCGTAGGCGCCGTAGCGCGCCGGCCGGTCGTCGATCAGCGTTTCCGGATGGATGAGGCCGTCTTCGAAGCCGAGCCCATAGATGAACGGCTTCAGGGTCGAGCCGGGCGAGCGCACCGCATTCGTCATGTCCACATGTCCGGCCCGCTGGTCGTCGAAATAGCCGGCGGAGCCGACCCGGGCGAGCACCTCTCCGCTCGCCTGATCGACGGCCATGATCGCAACCGAAATGTCAGGCCCGAGCGCGCGCGCCCGCTCCCCCGCCAACTGCTCGAGGCGGGACTGCCAAGTCCCGTCGATGGTGAGGCGGATCAGCGAGCGGCCCGGCAGCGCGGCCACCGCCTCGTCGGCCGCATGGGGCGCGAGCGAGGGCATCGGGATGCGCGCCGCCGGTACCGGCTCGGCCTTCGCCTGGGCGATCTCGGCGGCAGCAAACAGGCCCGTCGCGGCCACCCGATCGAGCACGCGGTCACGGGCCCGGCGCGCGGATTCGGCGGAATGATCGGGCCGCCGCGCCTCCGGCGACTGCGGCAGCGCCACCAGCAGCGCCGCCTCGCCCAGCGTCAGCCGGCGCGGCTCCTTGCCGAGATAGGCGAGCGCGGCGGCGCGAATCCCTTCCAGATTGCCGCCATAGGGCGCGAGGGTGAGATAGAGCGCGAGCACCTCGTCCTTGCCGAGGTGGCGCTCGATCTGCACCGCGCGAACCATCTGGCGCAGCTTGGCGGCAAACGAACGCTCGGCGCGCGGCTCCAACAGCCGCGCGACCTGCATGGTGAGCGTCGAGCCTCCGGAGACGATGTGTCCGTGGGAGAGAATCTGGCCGGCGGCACGCAGGATGGCGACCGGATCGACGCCGGCATGGTCGCGGAAACGCTTGTCCTCATAAGCAATCAGCAGCGCGAGATAGCGCGGATCGACGCCATCGGGCCGTGCCGGCAGGCGCCACCGGCCTTCCGCCGTCGCATAAGGCCGCAACAGCCGGCCGTCACGGTCGACCACCGCGGTGGAGAAGGCGAGCCGCTCGCCGAGCGGCGCCGGGCCGAGCCTATCGATCCACCAGCCTGCGAGGACAGAACCTGTGAGGATAAGACCTGCGAGCACGAGCAGGGCTCCGGCGGCGATCGCCGTCACCGGCCTCCCTCGGCGAGACCTCTGCGTCATCGCCCGGCTCTCCTGTGAGGATACTCTACGCGGATCTTCATGCGTGAGGATGCTGGGGAGGGGGACGACCTGACCCCCCAGTCAATAGTGGTGCCCCCCTCCCGGCGCCTCGAGGCGCCAACCTCCCCCCCAGTGGGAGGCATCCGGCCGCAGCTCATCGGATTTCAGCGTGCGGCCGTAACTTCGATCGTCCCGGTGCTGGTGCGTCCGTAACGATCCGGTCGATACATGTCCTCCACATAGGCCTGCGGCTGCATATAGGTGCCAGGCGACACCGCGCGGACCACGTAAGCGACGGTGAACACCGCCGGCGACTTGGCGGTCCGATCGAACGCCGCGGCGAAATGATCGTCGCGGAATTCCGAGTGGACCGGCTCGGCGGCATCCTCGATCCAATCCAGCGTACCGGTGTCTCCCGACGACACCAGACGAGGATTGTCGATCTCAAATCCCGCCGGGAGATAATCCGCAACGATAATGCGGCCATATTGGGGAGCGGACTCGGTGATTTTGAGGACCACCGCAAAACGCTGGTTCTGGCGTGCCTTGGCGGAATTCGCAGGCTGGCCGTCGAGGGAGTAATAGAGCCGTTCGATCTTGAACCCCTTCTCCGCTGCAGGTTCCGGGGTGACCGGCGCGCCGCTGACCGAAACCACGGCTCGCACCGACGCATCGCCGCTATTGGCGATGGTCAGCGGAGCGACGGCCAGGTCGCCGGCACGGATACTGCGGTAGAGCGGCGACAGCCGCTTCTCGCCGCCGACATCGAGCGACAGTTGCGCCTGCTTGCCGATCGCGCGGGCGGCAAGGACCAGCCACGCGTTTTCCTGGGTCGAGGTCACGAGCGCGAGGTCGCGCGCGGCTTCGACCCGATCGACCGCGCGGGCGATGGTCGGTGCGGGCGCCCCGCCCTCCGCGGCCAGCATCACGACCGCTGCGGCGTCGCGCAGCGCCGAGCCGTAGTCTTGGCGGCCGAACTCGAGGCGCGGCGGCGGCACCAGCGCTTCCAGGGCCGCGGCGTAGACCCGCTCAGCCCTCACCCGGTCGCCGAGGAGACCGAGAGCACCGGCGAGCTGCGCCTTGGCGATCGGCGTGGCGATGTCGCCGAGCCGGGTGTCGGCGATGTAGCGGAGATCGCCGACCGGCGCGGTGCCGTTGCGCGCCAGCACGTAAAGCGCATAGCTCAGGTCGCGACCGCCGTTCTTCGCCGGATCTGGCGCGGTGGATACGAAGTTGCGCAACCGATCGAGCGCGAGCTTGAGGCCCGCGTCCGGCACCGCGAAGCCACGCTCCCGCGCCCGCGTCAGGAAGTCGGTCACATAGGCGTCGAGCCAGGCGTCCTCGCCGCCCACCGACCACAGACCGAACGAGCCGTTGGAGCCCTGCCGTGCGAGCAGGCGGTCGACGGCATCGCGGATCCGCTGGTCGACCCCCGCGTCGAGCGAAAGCTGCAACTCCGCCGCGAGCTCGTTGACGTAGAGCAGCGGCAGCGCGCGGCTCGCGATCTGCTCGGTGCAGCCGAACGGATAGCGATCGAGTGCGGTGAGGAGCGAGGCGACGTCGAGTGCCGTCGACGGCCCCACCGAAACGGCGACGCTGCCGGTGCCGGGAACGAGATCGGCGAACATGTCGGCCGGAAAGCGTCAGTTTTTCGCCCGCCGCAATGGTGCGGATGGTACGGCGCGCCAACGTTCGGTTCGCCGCACGGGCGGTCAGCGTATAGCTGCGGTCGAGGGCGAAGTTCTCGGGCCCGGCAATCCGGACCGTGAGGGTCGCTGTTCCCGCCGCGGACGCGGTCAGCGGCACCGTCAGCCGGTCGCGCTGACGGGCCCGCAGGCGGAGCGTCTGCGGCGCACTGGCGCTGAGGCGGACCGGTCCTTCCGCAGTGACCGACACACGGTAGTCGCCGGCCGGACCCTCGACGTTGTCGAGCTCGAGCTGCATGGCAGTGCGATCGCCGGACAGGATGAACCGCGGCAGCGTCGCCGTGAGGACCACCGGGTCCCGCACGGTAACGTCGGCAGACCCACGGCCGACCTTGTCCTTCGACCAGGCGACGGCCATCACCCGCACCGTTCCGGCAAACTCCGGAATATCGAACGCCACCTCGGCATTGCCGTCGGGGCCGACGCGGACGACGCCGGAGTAGAGCGTAACCGGCGGCTGGGTGGGCGGACTCGCCTGCAGCTCCTCGGCACCGGCGTCGCCGCCGCTGCGGATCTGGCCGCGGGTCGCCTGCATGCCGTCGATGAGCTGGCCGTAGAGGTCACGCACCTCGGCGCCGAGCCGGCGCTGGCCGAGATAGTAGTCGTCCGGCGCCGGCGGCTTGTAGTTCGTCAGGTTGAGGATGCCGACATCGACGGCGGCGACCACGACGCGGGCCTCCTCCCCGGCCAGGCCTTCGATCCTGAGGGGCACCCGCAGCGTCGTCCCGGGACGCGACAATGCGGGCGTGTCGAGCTTGACTGCGAGGGTCTTCGCTTTGCGGTCGATGGAGAACCACTGCACGCCGATGGCACGGCCGGGCATCCGCTGGGCCGCCGCGTCGAGCGGGCGCAGCAGGGTCGCGACCGCGTAGCCGCCGTTGCCCCAGTCGCGGCCTACGGGCACGCGGATTTGGTTCACGCCGGGTTGCACGTCCTGGGTGAGGGTGTCGACCAGGCGGTCGGCGACGATGTTGAGCATCACCTTGCCCGCCGTCCGCGCGGTGACGGCGACGACCATGGTGTCGCCGGGGCTGTACTCCGGCTTGTCGAGCGCGGTCTCCAGGAGGTCCGGGGTATCGGCGGAGGCCTCCGAATAGAATCCGGAATCGAACCCGACCACCGTCGTTGCCGCGGCGCCGTCCGGGCTCGACACTTCGAGGCGGTAGCGGCCCCAAGTCACCGGCACCGAGATGCGGCCCGGCGTGCCGGGCGCGACATCGACGGCGCCGTCGGCGACCCGCCGGGTCCGCTTGATCGGCTCGAAGCTCCAGATGCCGTCCTGCCGGTACCACTGATAGCGCGTCTCGACCCGCAACAACGCGTAGCGCAGGCCTTTGCGGGCGAGCGCAGCGCCGTCCGGCGCCACCAGCACGACGTCGAAACCGGCATCCGCGGTCTCGCCGAGCGAAGCGCCGGCGAACAGCGGCTTGACGCCGATCATCGGCGTTTCCGGCATGACCGGCAGGGTGAGCCGGCGCTCGACCGCGCGGCCGCCCGCTTCCGCCATGTGCACGGTGATCTGGGCCTCGAGCGGCCGCGTGGTCTCCGGCAACTTGTCGACGGTCGCGTCGAACTTCGCCTTGCCGGCGGCATCGGTCGCCGCGAGATCCTCCAGCGGCTGGTCGACGGACGTCTTCTCGTCCTCGCCGACGGCGCTGCCGAAGGTGTAGCCGGCAAATCCAGGCCGCCCCGCCGCAATCTGCACCTTCACGGCGCCGCCGAGCTCGAGGTTGCTCGCCGGAGCGCCATAGAGGAAGCGCCCCTCGACGGTCATCTGGAACGGCTTGCCCTTGGCAACGGCAGTCGCGTTGCTGGCGAGGTCGAACTCCATGCGATCCGGCACATAGTCTTCGACCATGAACGTGGTTTCGCCGATCGCAGGACGCTTGGGATCGGAGAAGACATGCACCCGCCAGGTTCCCGTCGGGGCGGTCGACGCGATCGTCACGTCGAAACTGCGGCCGCCGAGACCCTGGTCTGCCACCACCGCGCGGCGATATTCGACCCCGTCGGGCCGTTCCATCACGAGGGTCAGCGGCAGATCCGGAACCGCGGCGCCACGAGCGTCGCGCAACAGCGAGGTCACATGCACGGTCTCGCCGGTGCGATAGACGCCGCGCTCGGCATAGACGAAGGCGTCGAGCCCCGCCGGCGCCGCGCGCCCGGCGACGCCGCGGTCGCTGAAATCGAAGGCCGGCCCCTTGAGGTTGAGGAAGGCGTAATCGCCGTGGGCGTCGGTGGCGACGATCAGGGCCGGCGCCAGACCGCCCTCCCCCCGCACCAGCCCGGGCTCGAACACCGCATGCCCGGCGGCATCGCTGCGCCGGGTCGCCATCACCTCGTTGTTGCGGGCGAGCAGGCGGATATCCGTTTGAGCCGCCGCCGTCGCGGTGGCCAGCGAGTTGACGAACACGTGGATGCCGTCGCTGCCCGAGAACGCGGTCAACCCGAGATCGGAAACGATGAACCACTGGGTGGCGAGGAAATCGTAATCCTCGGTCTTGGCGCCGGCCGCCTGCGCCGACATCACATAGACGCCGGGGCTCAGCGGACCGACCGCCTGATCGACCGGAAATGCCGTGGTCACCTCGGCATTGAGCGGATTTTCGACCGCGAGTTCGCCGCTCCAGACGCTGAAGCCACGCTCGCTCGCGAGCCGCTCCAACTCGTAGCGGCTGAGGCTGTGCTGGAAGTCGTCGCCGATCACGGTGTCGAGCAGGTTGCGGTCGCCGACGCGATAGATCTTCACCGCCACGGTGCTGGCATTGACGCTGACGATCGGAATGCCGCGCTGGCCGGTCCGCGGCAGCACATAGGCCTTGCTGGTGAAGCGCACGAACGGACTGCGGTCACGCACGAAGATCGAGAAATCCGCGGACTTCTGCAGCGTCTCCTGCACGGTCGACGGCATGCCTGCGCGAAGGGTGATGGCGAAGCGTGTCCCGTGTTTGAGGCCCTCGACGCACAACTGCTTCTCGTCGGTCGAGAGCGCCGGCTTGTCCTGTCCGGCCATGGCGACGAAGGGCGACAGGTCGATGCGCTTGCCGGGCAGCGGCTCGGAGAACTGGAAGCACACGCGCGGCGAAGCCGAATCCGAGTCGACCGTATAGTCGACCACCCGGAAGCCGTGCTCGTCGCGCAGCTTCTGGTATTGCGAGCGCACGTCGGCGACCTCGCGCAGCTCCAGCGCCTGGCGCAGCGTGTCGAGGGCGGGACGCCACAGCGCACGGTCGGCAAAGCTGCGCCCGATGAGGACGAGCGCATCCGCCTCCTCGCTCCGGCTGTTGGCGCGCTGGTAGGCGATGTAAGCGGCCGCTGCTGCGCGCTCGAGGACGCCGGCGCGCTCGTTGTCGTCCGCCGGCCGCGTCTGGGCGATGACGCGGGAGAGGCGCAGCCAGTTGACGCTGTCCGCAGGCGCGACCGTCACGATCTGGCCGAGCGCCTGCAGGCCGGTCTTCAAGTCGTTGCGCGCAAGCGCGGCGTCGGCGTCCCGGCGCAGCGCCGCCAACGGCCTCGCCACCGTCCCGGCATCCGCCTTGACCTGGGCTTCCAGACGGACGGCGGCCTCGCCAAGATCGTCGCGATGATAGGGTTTGTCGGCGGAAAAAGCGAAAGCGCAGGGTAAGATCAAAAGCGCCGCCGCGAGGCCGGCGCGAATCAACGTGAGCATAGGTCTAACTCCGACCCTGCAGCGCAGGGGACCAGCTCCACCGCGCTCCACTTGCATCGGGAATCATGTCGAAATCGTGACACACAGGTAACTGACCCGAGTTTCCGCCGTGCCCTGCCGGCGCGAAAATCGGCTAGCATGGGTAAGCGCCGTCCGATGCCGCACCCATGCCCTTCCGTGAACGAGGTTGAAGTCCCGTGTCCGTGAACACCAAACGTGTCTTCTACGTCAAATATCTCGCCGACCCGGTCTTTGCCGAGATGCTGTCGCAGCGGCCCGACGTGCGTCTCGACCGCCTTGAAAACGATGCCCCCGAGGAAGTCGCCGCCCCCGTGCTCGCGGCGGCCCATGTCTACCAGGTGGGCTCGGCGCGAGATGAGATCGCCCGGCGGTTTCATGTGGACGCGGCGTTGATCGCGCGGGCGCCCGACCTCCTGATCGTGTCGACCAACGGGGTCGGCTACGACACCGTCGACGTGAAGTCCTGCACCGATGCCGGAGTGCTGGTGCTCAACCAGGCCGGCGGCAATCGCGAGGCCGTCGCCGAGCATGCGGTCGGCATGCTGCTGACGCTGTCGAAGCGGATCATCGAGACCAACCAGGTCATGCGGAAGACCTACCCCATCGACCGCACCGCCTATATGGGCAACGACGTGTTCGGCAAGACCATCGGCATCATCGGGCTCGGCCACGTCGGCAGCCGCATTGCCGAACTGTGCCGCGGCCTGTTCTCGATGCGCGTCCTTGCCTACGACCCCTATCTCACCGCCGCGGAGATCGAGGGCCGTCACGCCACCAAGGCATCGCTCGAGGACCTGCTGCGCGAGAGCGATTACGTCTCGATCAACTGCCCGCTCACGGCGGAAACCCGCGGCATGATCGGCGCCGCGCAGTTCGCGCTCATGCGCAAGGGCGCCTACTTCATCAGCACGGCGCGGGGCCACATTCACGACGAGGCGGCGCTCGCCACGGCGCTGCAAAACCGCGCCATCGCCGGCGCCGGGCTCGATGTCTGGGCCACCGAGCCGCCGGCACGCGAGCACCCGCTGCTTGCATTCGACAACGTCCTGGTGAGCCCGCACACCGCCGGCGTCACCAAGGAGACGCGCCACAACATGGGTAAGATCGCCGCCGCCCAGGTGCTCGATGCGATCGACGGCCGGTCCGTCAAGCGTATCGTCAACCCCGAAGTGTGGCCCGCCTATGCGCAGCGCTTCGAACGGTTGATGGGCTTTTCGCCGGGACCGCCCGGCCGCTGACGTCGAGCCGAGGCCGGCCCACGCAGCCCTGCCGGACGAAGCCCTACTCGGCGGCGATGGCGTGGACGTCGCCGGGCTCGGTCGCCGGCTTGGGCTTGCTGCCCTGCAGCCAGTTCTGCACCCGCGAGAGGTAGAGATAGACCACCGGGGTCGTGTAGAGCGTGAGGACCTGGCTGAGCGCCAGCCCGCCGACCATCGCATAGCCGAGCGGATGGCGCATTTCCGAGCCGGTGCCATTGCCGAACATCATCGGCAGGCCGGCGAGCATCGCCGCCGCCGTCGTCATCAGGATCGGCCGGAATCGCAGTAGGCAGGCCTCGCGGATCGCCTCGCGCGGCGGCAAGCCGCGCTCGCGCTGCGCTGCGATCGCAAAATCGACCATCATGATCCCGTTCTTCTTCACGATGCCGATCAGCAGAATGATGCCGATGATGCCGATGACCGAAAGGTCCATGTGGCCGAGATTGAGGGCGAGCAGCGCCCCGATCCCGGCCGACGGCAGCGTCGAGAGGATGGTCAGCGGATGGATGAAGCTCTCGTAGAGCATGCCGAGGATGATGTAGACGACGACGAGGGCGGCGGCGATCAGCGCCGGCTCGCTCGACAACGACGACTGGAACGCCTGGGCGTTGCCCTGGAAGGTGCCGAGCACCGCGTTGGGCATGCCGATCTCGACCGCCGCCCTGTTGATGGAGTCGACGGCCTCGCCCAGCGCCACGCCGGCCCGCAGGTTGAATGTCAGGGTGACCGCCGGGAATTGCCCCTGATGATTGATCGACAAGGGACCGATCTTGTAGGAATCCGCCTCCACCAGCGCCGACAGCGGCACCGCCGCACCGGTGAGCGGCGACTTGACGTAGATATGATCGAGCGAGTCCAGGCTCGATTGCATCTCCGGCAGAATCTCCAGAATGATCCAGTAGGTGTTGAGCTGGGTGAAATATTGGGTGATCTGGCGCTGCCCGTACGCGTCGTTGAGGGTGTCGTCGATCGCCTGCGCAGAAATCCCGAACCGCGAAGCCTGGTCGCGATTGATCGTGACCTTGAGCTGGGGCGCGCTGGCCAAAAGGTCGGAAGAGACGTCGACCAGTTCCGGCAACGTGCGCATCTTCTCCATCAGCTTCTGCGACCACTCCGTGAGCTCGGCGATGTTGGGGTCCTGAAGGGTGTACTGGAACGCCGCTCTCGCGAGACGGCCGCCGACGGTGATGTCCTGCGCTGGCTGCAGGAACAACGTCACCCCGGTCACTTTGGCGAGCTCGGGCCGCAGCCGGTCGATCACCTCTGAAGCGCTCAGACCACGCTCCTCGCGCGGCTTAAGGACGATGTTGAAGCGGCCGGTGTTGCCGGTCTGGGCGCTGGTCCCGGTGGTCCCGATCTGCGAACCGAACGCCTGCACCGCCGGGTCGCTCAGAATGACCTTGCCGAGCTCGAGTTGAAGGCGGTTCATCTCTTCCGGCGATGTGCTCTGGGCGCCCTCCGATATGCCGTTGATGAGGCCGATATCCTGGATCGGGAAGAAGCCTTTGGGCGTATAGACGATCATCACCGCGGTGATCGCCATGGTGACGAAGAACACGCCGAGCGTCACACGCTGATGGCGCAGCGCGGCGTCGAGGGTGCGCCGGTAGAACTCCAGCATGGCGTCGAAGCCGGCCTCGATGATCCGGTAGAGACGGCCGTGCTCGTGAGTTTCCGGCTTCATGAAGCGCGACGCCAGCATGGGGGCGAGCGTCAGCGACACCAGCGCCGACACCGCGATCGAGGCGGTGACCGTCAGCGCGAACTCGCGGAACAACCGGCCGATGATCCCGCCCATCAGCAGGAGCGGGATGAACACCGCAATGAGCGAAAGGCTGATCGACAACACCGTAAAGCCGATCTCGCTCGATCCCTTGAGCGCGGCGTCCAAGGGGGCCTCGCCGTTCTCGATGTGGCGATGGATGTTTTCCACCACCACGATGGCGTCGTCGACGACGAAGCCGACCGCGATGGTGAGCGCCATCAGCGACAGGTTGTCGAGGCTGAAGTTGAGGAGATACATCGCCCCGAACGATCCGAGCAGCGCCAGCGGCACCGTCACGCCCGGAATCACCGTCGCCCAGAAGTTTCTCAGGAACAGGAGGATCACCAGCACCACCAGCACGATGGTGAGGCCGAGGGTGAACTCGACATCCTCCAGGGAGGCGCGGATCGTCACCGTGCGGTCGAGCAGCGTCGTCACCTCGATCGCCGGCGGGATGTTGGCGGTCAGCCGCGGCAGTGCCTGCTTGATGAGGTCGACGGTTTCGACGACGTTGGCGCCCGGCTGCTTGTAGACGATCAGCAGGACACCGCGCTTGTTGTTCTGATAGCCGAAGATGTTGCGGTCCGACGCCCCGGCGATGGCCTGGCCGACATCGCGCACGCGGATCGGACCGCCGTTGCGATATGCGAGGACGATGTCGTTGAAAGGCTCGGGGTTGGTGATCTGATCGTTCGCGGCGATCGTGAAGGTGATCTTGTCGGTGTTGACGACCCCCTTCGCCGCGATGGTGGTGGAGCTGACCAGGGCGCTGCGCACCTCCTCCAGGGTCATTCCGCTCGAGGCGAGCTTGGCCGGGTCGACCTGGATGCGAATCGCCGGATGCTGCTCGCCGCCGATGGTAACCTGCGCGACGCCGCGGACCTGGGAGATCTGCTGGGCGAGGAAGTTGTCGGCATAGTCGTTGACGGTATAGATCGGCAGCGTGTCCGACTGCGCGGCGAGCATGAGGATCGGTGAATCCGCCGGATTGATCTTCTTGTAGCTCGGCGGTGCGGTCATCTGCTGGGGCAACGTCTTGCCGGCCACCGTGATGGCCGCCTGCACGTCCTGCCCTGCCGAGTCGATGTTCCGCGTCAGCTCGAACTGGATGACGATCGAGGTGGCGCCGAGCGTGCTCGCCGAGGTCATCTGCGCGACGCCCGGAATCTGCCCGAACTGGCGCTCCAGCGGCGCGGCCACCGAGGCCGCCATGGTCTCCGCGCTCGCCCCCTGCAGGGTGGCGCTCACGGTGATGGTGGGGAAGTCCACCTGCGGGAGGGGCGCGACGGGCAGAAACGGAAACGACACCAAGCCGATGAAGCCGACGGCCGCCATCAGCAGTGAGGTTGCGACCGGCCGCCGGATGAATGGCTCGGAGATATTCATGAGGCCTGAGCCTGCTTTGCGACCACCGGCGCCGGCGTCGTCACCGTGACCTTGGCGTTCTGGCGAAGCTTGTACTGGCCGTTGATCACGACGCGCTCGCCCTCGGACAGCCCTGACGCGACGATGGTGTGGTCAGCCGTCGTCGGCCCCGCGGTGATCGTGCGGGCGTGCGCCACCTCCTTCTCATCGATGACCCACGCGAAGATGCCGTCGGGTCCGCGCTGGATGGCTGCCGTGGGCACCGTCAGAACGCCCTTGCGCATCTCAACCGAGACGCGGGCATTGACGAAGTCCCCCGGCCACAGCTGCTCGTCCTCGTTGTCGAACATCGCCTTGAGCCGCATCGTCGCGCTCGCCTGGTCGACCATGTTGTCGATCAGCAGCAGGGAACCCTTGCCGAGCATGCGGCGGTTGTCCTGGCTGAACGCCACGACCTCGACCGCTCCGCGCGCCATGGCATCGCGCACGTCATTGAGCGAACGGGCGGACAGCGTGAACATCACGGCCGCGGGCTTGGTCAGGGTGAGCGTGGCGATGGGCGCCGAGTCCGACGCATGGACGATGTTGCCGGGATCGATCATGCGCACCCCCATGCGGCCGTCGCTCGGGGCCACGATCGAGGTGTAGTCGAGCTGGGTCTGGGCGGTCTCGATGGCTGCCTTGTCGGCGTCGATCGAAGCGATGAGCTGATCGACCTTGGACTGCTGCTGGTCGACCACTTGCTGGGTCTGGAAATTCTTGTCGACGAGGGTGCGCGACCGGACGAGATCTTTCTGCGCCGAGATCAGCTGGGCTTCATCCTGGGCCTTCCGGGCCTTGGCCTGGTCGAGGGCCGCCTTGTAAAGCCGCGGATCGATCTTCGCCAGCACGTCGTTCTTGCGGACGTGCTCGCCTTCCTTGAACAGCACCTGCTCAAGCTTGCCGTCGACCTGGGGGCGGATGCCCACCGTGAACGAGGCCTGCACCGCGCCGAGACCGGTCAGATAGATCGGCAGGTCCTGCTTGGTCGCAACCGCCACCGTAACGGGTACCGGCCCTGCCCCGCCCTTGCCGGCGCGCTGGGCAGGCGCACGGTCCATCATGTACCACGTGCCGACGGCGACCGCCGCGACGATCATGCCGATGACGAGAAGACGATTTCGGGCCACTTTTGGGTACCCCTGAAAAGATTCCCCGGCGCAGTTACCTGCGACCTTATCGTTTCGCTCCCACCGTCAAATGTAACTGAAGCATGTCGGCACACAAAGACCAATCTTGACAATTCCTGTAGCGGGAACAGAATTTTACGGAGATTTAATATCGGGCGGCCGGCTCACCTCGGGCGTCGGGTACCGGTCCCGCGCCGCCGGAGCTTCGCTCACCCTGCGGAGCCGGCGCGTGATCTCGGCTTGCGCAGCGCAACAAAGGTGGTGCAGGGGGCACGCTGGGTCATCCGGGTCGCCCGCCGCATTCCAACTGCATCCGTCAAGAGCGCGGATCTGATGCTCAGCTTTCGGCGACGACGACCCACAATCTCGCCCGCAAGGGGAATGTTTTGGATCAAGGCTGGGCGCTCGCCTCCCCCTCCGGACCATTCGACTGGAAAAAGCGATGGTGTCCGGCGTTCAAGGCGCACGTGTCCGTGGTTCGCGCTTGCCTGGGGCACTTGTCTGGAGCACTTGCCCGCGGTTGACCGCGCATGCTAACGGCCACGGAGCGCGCTGCGTGAAGAATCATCGAGAACGCCCGGAAAGTGGCCAATTCGGCCCGGAGGCGCTCTGAACAATCAAGAAAAGCGTCTTTAATCAACTTGTTCGGCCCCGTAGCTCAGCGGATAGAGCAACAGCCTTCTAAGCTGAAGGTCGCTGGTTCGAGTCCAGCCGGGGTCGCCAGCACCCACTCCGCCAACGCAGTCGCGACGCCTGCCGCACGCCGTTGTCAGGATCTCATTCATGGGCGCATGGTCCCGGTGGTCTCGATGTGGCATTGCAAAAAGCAGCCGTGCAAAGCCTCCTATCTTTTCGTAAATTGCATGTCGAAACGCTCACGACACCTTTACTACGGGCCATCCTCTACATAACTCCTGCATTAGGTCACTTCTGGATTTCATGCTCCTTCGTCTTCAAAACATCATTCTGGAAATGATCGCGAAGGGCGAGCCCCTCAAGGCGACGATGGACCGCCTTTGCTTCGAGGTCGAAGCCATCGTGCCGGGCACGGTGTGCTCTGTCCTGACCATCGACGAGAGCGGTCGCATCTGCCCGGTCTCCGCTCCCAGCCTGCCGCCGGAATATTGCGTCGGCTTCGACGGCGCCATGATCGGCCCGTGTGTCGGCTCCTGCGGAACCGCGGCGTTCCTGGGAGAACGGGTCTCGGTTCTCGACATTCGTAGCGACCCGCTGTGGGCGAACATCGACGTCGGCCATTTGCCCCCCGCGCTCGTCGCCTGCTGGTCCAGCCCCATCTTCGACGCCCGCCACGCGGTGCTCGGCACCTTCGCCTTCTATTTTCGGGAGCCCCGCGGTCCGACCGAGATCGAGGAGCGGGCGGTCGAAACCTGCGCGCATCTCTGTGCGATCGCCATTGAACGCGACGCGCAGAAGCTCGAGCATCATCGGCTTGCTTTCACCGACACTTTGACCGGCCTCGCCAATCGTGCCGGCTTCAACAAGTCGATCGCCACACTCCCCTGCGGAAGCGCGGGCGCCTGGGGGGTCCTCCTCATCGATCTCGACAATCTCAAGAAAGTGAACGACACGTTCGGGCATCATTGCGGAGACAGCCTGATCGCCGGCATCGCGCAGACCATCGCCTCCCTCGTGCCGAGGGATTGCGCGTTCCGGCTCGGCGGGGACGAATTCGCCGTCTTGGTACGGCACGAGGACGAATACGGTTGCATCGCGACGGTGGCTGAAAAAATTCTCGATGCGCTGAAACTGCCGACCGACTGCGTCGGTCATGCGATCGTTCGAAGCGCCACGATCGGCGGCGCAATCATCACCGCGAACGATCGGAACGTGGAGAGCGTGCGGCGCAACGCCGATTTGGCGCTGTACCATGCCAAGGAGACGCGGCGCGGCAGCTTCATGCTCTACGCCGAAGGGCTGCGCACCTCGATCACGCAGCGCATGGCGGCCATTCGGCTCGTCAGCGAAGCCCTGACGGAAAACCGCATCGAGGCCTTCTATCAGCCGATCTTCCGGCTCGACACCGGAGAAATCCGGGGCATCGAGGCGTTGTGCCGTGTCATCGCGCCGAACGGGCGGATCATTCCTGCGGCCGACTTCCAGGAAGCGACTTCCGACGCGCTGGTCGCCTCTGAACTCACCCAACGAATGATCGATCTGGTCGCGCGGGACGCGGGCGTCTGGTGTGACAGGGGCGTGCCGTTCAAGCAGGTCGGAATCAACGTCACGGCCACCGACTTCCGCAGCGGCAAGCTGTCCCGTCGCCTGTCGGCCGCCTTCGACGCAGCCGGGGTTCCGCTCGACCAGGTCGTGATCGAGATAACGGAATCCGTCTATTTCGGCGACGGCGACGAGGCCGTTCCGCGAGAGATCCATGCGCTGCGGGCGAACGGCATACGCGTGGCCCTCGACGACTTCGGCACCGGCCATGCCTCCCTGACACATCTGCTGACGGTACCGATCGACATCATCAAGATCGACAAGTCGTTCGTCGCCGGGATGGCGCCGCAGAACGCGAACTTCGCCATCGTGAAGGGACTCATCGCGATCGCACGCGATCTCGGCATCAGCGTCGTGGCGGAGGGCGTGGAGACGCCCGTGCAGGCGGCGCAATTGCGCAGCATCGACTGCCCGCTCGCCCAAGGCTTTCATTTCGGGCGTCCGGGGGATCGGCACCAGATCACACGGCTTCTGCTCCAACACGCGGGCCCGTCGTCAGGCTCCGCGGGACCCGGGCCCGACGCCCCCCGGGACTTCGAGGAGGCGATGATCACCGCCCCCCGGTCGGTCGCCTGATCCCGTTCGCTGCGTCTGACCTCCGCTTCCCGCATGACCGGTCGCCTCTCCAAGCGCGATCCGATGGTGTATGGTTCGCAGCGGGGCGATGCAGCGAGCGGAAAGAACCACCCATGAGCGCACAAGGCACCACCTTCGGCGAAAACTTCCTCCGCATGGTTTTCGGGATCTTGTTGTGTGCCGGGTATGTGTACGTGGTGTTTTTCTTCTTCTTCATGTTCCGCACGGTGTTCTGGCCCGCTTATTTCGGCCAGTGAGACGGCAGCTCCACATGGTGCTTTGCCCCCGCTCATGACGCGTCCAAAAGCCGCATTCTGCGCCTTTCAGGTCGGCGGAACCCGTTGGGGTAAGCGCAGAACGGCTTCCAACGCGATTTCGCGCACCGCTCGGCAGGCGAGACTTCGACCCATTTTGCCGAAACGTCACCCGACTTCCTTCGATCAAATTAACTCTATCGTCAGAGTTGCCGTACAGTCTCGCAACCGCAATGACGTGGAACGCACCCCCTGGGCGAGCCACGGCGGAGAATGACCATGATGCGCAGCATCAGACGCTTTGTTGAAGATGAATCCGGTGCGACCGCAATCGAATACGGCCTGATCGCCGCCGGTGTTTCCGTGGCTATCATCACCGTCGTAAATTCGCTGGGCTCCCAGCTCAAAAGCACGTTCACCAAGATTTCTACCCAGCTCGCCACCGCGGGGAAGTAACGGACACCGCGGAGGCGGCCGCGGAATCGAAGCCTCTCAGGCCGGCACGAAGCGCGGCGATACGCCCTCGGTATCGATGTAGACGATCCCCTCCTCGACCCGGACAGGATATTCAGCGAGCTGAATCGCGTGCTCGTGGATCGGCTCGCCGGATTTTAAATCCCACGTCCAGAAGTGCAGCGGACAGGTCAGCACCGTGCCGTCGAACTCGGCCTCCGCAAGAGGCGTCGCCGTGTGCGGGCACACGCCCTGAAACGCCTTGATCTCACCGCTGTCGGGCCAGGCGAGGATGATGAGGTGGCTGTCGGCAATAACCACCCGCATCCCGCCCTCCGGGACGGTATCCGCCTTGCACACCCTGGTGAACATTCCGTGCTCCGATGACAGTTCGCGGCCGCCGTTGTCTGGTTTCAAACGCCAGAGGGCGCGCCGTGTCAGGGTTCACCCCTCATCCACGAAAATCCCACACCCCCGTGCAGACACCGTGCCACCCAGGGAGCCGCCGCCGGGCTTGAGCGAGCGCGTCGGCCACGAACCGCAAAGGTTGCCCATGCTTCCCCGCGTCGGAAACGGACTGAAGGCGTTTCGGAGGAATGGCGTCGCCGTCCGAAGCGGCCCGTACGGCGTCCGCGTTTCGGGCGCTACCGGCTCTTGGGCTAGAACCGCGGCACGAACCCCTCGGCGGTCGCCTCGATGCGGCCGGCGAACGGTGCCCCGACATGGCCAGGGCACGCCAGCGCGCCGTGCGAGGCACAGTGGGCGAGAATGCGCCGCCGGCTCACCCGCGCCTCTTCGGCATCGGAGTTCTTCGGGAAATTCCAGTGCGGGTAGTAGACCTGCAGCAGGTGGTGGAAGACGTCGCCCAGGAACACCGCGTGCTGGCCGCCGCTTTCGAGGTCGAACACCACGTGGCCGGCGGAATGCCCGGGCGCCGGCAGGATCTCGATGAAGTCGTTCAGCCGGTGCGGCCCGGTCACCAGATCGGCGCGACCCGCCTCGACCACGGGCAGCACGCATTCGCGGAAGGTGCCGAATTCCGCGGGCTCCTTTCCAGGCTCGCTGTCGAGCTTGTGGAAGTACTCGAAGTCCGGCTTCGAGAACACGTAGCGCGCCTTCGGGAAGGTCGGCACCCACTTGCCGTCGCGCTGCAGCGTGTTCCAGCCGACGTGATCGTGATGAAGATGCGTGCACATCACGAGGTCGATCTCGTCGGGCCGGGCGCCCGCGGCAGCGAGCCGGCCGAGATAGTCGGTGTCGAGCATGTTCCAGAACGGCCGCGCCGGCTTGATCTTGTTGTTGCCGCAGCAACCGTCGATCAGGATCTTCTGCCCCGCGATCTGCAACAGCCAGCTGTGCACGCCGAGCTTGATGTAGCCGCTCTCCGCATCGTAATGGCCAGGCGACAGCCATCCCGCATGGCGGCTGAGAATCCGGTCGTCGAATTCGGGGAAGATGTCGCGGGCGCGATAGGTCGGCCCGTAGGTCTCCTCGATGCGGGTGATGGTGGCCTTGCCGACCGTAAACACCGTCATTTGGGCTTGCTCCGGAAATCGAGAGGTTCGTGAAGGCGCGTGGTCAGGCCAGCCGCTCGAGATAGCGGATGATCTCGGTGTGGTCGGCGGTCTCGGCGAGGCCCATGGCGGCATCGTCCCACAGCTTGGCGCAGAGATCGGCGAGCGGCGCCGGGATTCCCAGCGCATGCGCGAGGTCGTCGGCGGTGCGGACGTCCTTCGCCATCAGCCGGAGCGGGAAGCCGGCATTGAAGGACTGCGAGATGATGTACTGCTTGAGCTTCAATTCCGTGGTGTTGTTCTTGCCCGACGACACGTTGAGGATGTCCGCCATCAGGCCGGGATCGAGGCCGAACTTGCGCCCGACCTGCAGCGCCTCGACCGCCGCTACGAGGCCCGCCGCCGAGACGTAGTTGTTGAGCGCCTTCATGGCATGGCCGGAGCCGAGCCCGCCGGTGCGGAAGATCGAACGTCCCATCGCCGCGAGCACGGGATCGACGCGATCGATGGTCGCGGGATCGCCGCCGACCATGATGGCGAGCGTCCCGTCCGCCGCGCGCTTGACGCCGCCGGACACCGGCGCATCGATGAACGGGTGGCCGGCGGCGATCATCGTTTCACCGAGTTCACGCGTGCCGAGCGGCGCCGAGGAGCTCATCTCGACGAGGATCGCCCCCGGCGCGAGATGCCCCTGCGTCGCCTCGACGGCTTGCCGCACGATCTTGCCGTTGGGGAGGAGCGTAATGATGACGTCGGCGCTGCCGACCGCGCCCGCCATGGTCTCCGCCATCCGCCCGCCGGCGCCGACGAACCGCTCGCGCGCCGCAGCAGAAAGGTCGAAGCCCGTCACGCGATACCCGGCCTTGATCAGGCAGGCCCCCATCGGGACGCCCATGTTGCCGAGGCCGATCACCGCGATCGCCGCGGGCGGAACGATTTGAGTACTCATGAGGCGTCCTTTGTTGCTTCCATCCCGATGGCAAGGCGCCGATTCATGGTCGATGCGCCGCTCATGCCGAACCGCGACAATATCCGCCACCGACGCCGCCTGCCATCATCGATCCCGCACAGCGCGCCCGGCATTTCTGCGTAGCGCGCCTCCTGCGAAGGTGGGATGATGCCGCCAATCCCGCCGGAGGACGCCGCATGGAATTCGGAATCCTGTTCACCTCCCATTCCAATGTCGACACCGAATCCTACCCGCATCGCGACGTGCACGCTCGCGTCACCCGCGAGGTGCTCCGCGCCGACGAGCTCGGCTTCGACTATGCATGGCTCGCGGAGCATCACTTCAGCAGTGAATACGGCATCATGCCCGACGTGTTCGTCTATGGCGGTTATCTCGCAGCTTTGACGAAACGCATCAAGATCGGCACCGCGGTGGTGACGCTGCCGCTCGCCAACCCGGTCCGGGTCGCAGAGAACGCGGCGTTCCTCGATATCCTGAGCGGCGGCCGCTTCGTGCTGGGGCTCGGCTCCGGTTACCGCAAGTACGAGTTCGACGGCTTCGGGATCGACTTCGACGCCAGACGCGACATCCAGGAGGAGGCCCTGCCGCTGCTGCTCGAGCTGTTCCACGCGAAGCGCACCGCCCACCACGGCAAGCACTTCCGGTTCGACGTCGGCGGCGCTTATGAGATGTTTCCCCACGCGCTGCAGGAGCCGCATCCGCCGATCTTCCTCGCCGGTGCGACCGAGCGCTCCATCGGCGTCGCCGGCCGCATGGGCTTCGGTCTCATGCTGTCGAGCTGGACGCCGTTCGCCGAGCTCGCCCGCCAGACCGCGACGTACCGCGCCGACCTCGACCAGACGCCGCCGGCGTGGCGTGCCAACCCGGCGCGGGGGCACGTCGACATCGCCCGCCTCGTCTATGTCGCGGAAACCGACGCCAAGGCCAAGCGCGACAGTGAATCCGGCATCCTGCGCCACCTCCAGCACTTCTCGAGCGGCCACACCTCCGGCTATCTCGGCACCGTCCAGGAGAAGACGGTCGGCAACCGCAGCGGCTATGACGCGCTCGCGAACGACATCATCCTGCACGGATCACCCGCAACCGTGGCGGAGAAGATCGCGCATCTGCGCGATGTCGTCGGCGCATCCTCGATCATGCTGCACTACCCGCCCTGGTACGGCGTCGAACGGGCGCTCGCCTCGCTCGAGCTGTTCGCCACCGAGGTGGCGCCCAAGTTCCGCACCGACCCGCCGCTGCGCCGACGCGCGTGAAGAGATACAAGGGTGGGCAAAGCGAAGCGTGCCCACCGTCAAGCGCTGATGTGGGCACGGCGGATCTGGCGCCCGCGTCAAATTGAAACGCCAGGGCCGCCTTTGCTACCCCACGATTGGCCGTGCTGCTGGCCTCGGAATTCGCCCAACACAGGAGAAGCCCTATGAGATCACAGGCCGTCGCCGTTTTCACCCTCTGCGCCAGCGTCCTCGCGGTCGGCTCGCAGGCTCGCAGCGAGGAGGTGGTTCATGAATTGCGGGCATCTCCGACCACCGTGCACCGCGGCTTCTTCGACGCCTCGCTCAAGCCGGTGCTGACGATCGATTCCGGCGATGTGGTGCGGTTGTGGACGACCACCGGCAATCCCCGCTACTTCGAGAGCCTCGGCGTGCCGAAGGAAAAAATCCCGGCGGAGCTTTTCGCGGCATTCGAAGGCGCACCCGGCGAAGGCCGCGACGACCACACCCTCGATGGTCCGATTGCGGTGCGCGGCGCCGAGATGGGCGACACCGTCGAGATCAAAATCCGCTCGATCGAGCTGTGGTTGCCGATCGCGGCCATGAGCTTCCGCGCCAATCGCGGCTCGCTGCCGGAAGATTTTCCGTATTCGCGCGACCGCGTGTTCTTCTTCGACCCCGCCAAGAAGGCAATCGAGTTCGCCCCCGGCGTGGTGGTGCCGACGCGACCGTTCTGGGGCGTCATCGGCGTCGCCCCGCCGCCGTCGATGGGCCGGGTGCCGAGCGGACCGCCCAATGTGTTCGGCGGCAACCTCGACAATGCCGCGCTCCAGCCCGGAGTAAGCCTGTTCCTGCCGGTCCATGCCCGCGGCGCCCTGATCTCGATCGGCGACGGGCACGCGGTGCAGGGCGACGGCGAGGTCGGCATGTCCGCCGTCGAGACCTCGCTCAGAGGAGAGATCCAGGTGATCCTCCACAAGGGCATGCAGACCAAGTGGCCGCGCGCCGAGACGCCGACCCACTACATGAGCATGGGCCTGCACGAAGACCTCAACCAGGCGGCCAAAATCGCGATCCGCGAAATGCTCGACTTCGTCGTGACGACCAAGGGTCTGTCGCGCGACGATGCGCTGATGCTGCTCAGCGCCGCCATGGACCTTCGGGTCAACGAAATCGTCGATGGCACCAAGGGCGTGCGCGGCATGCTGCCGAAGGCGATCTTCCGGCAGCCGTGAAACGTCGGAACAAAGCGCCACGCGAGTGATGGCGCTCCAACGCCGTCGTCGCCGGGCATGTCCCAGGGGCACGCCCGGTGACCCCGATCGTCAGGCACGGCGACGGCCTCGCGAAGTCAGGCAGCTCCAGTACCTCATGATCGGGATGGCCGGGACACTTACGGCCGCTTGATCGCCGCGTGGCCCCGGCCACGACCGTGTCAGACTAGGCGTCTTTACGATCCCGCCTCCACCGCGCCGCGCTCGATGCGGAAGGCGCGCGACAGCAGGTCGGCGACGTGGACTTCGTTCGATTCCGCGATCAGCATCGACAGCCCCTCGCCTTTGAGGCTCGCCATGACCTCGCCCAGCCGCTGCGCCAGCGCCGGGGCGAGGCCTTCGAACGGCTCGTCGAGGAGGAGGAGCCGGCGGCCGGCCATCAGGGCGCGCGCGAGCGCCACCATCTTCTGCTGGCCGCCCGAGAGTTCGAGCGCGCGGCGGCGGCGGAATCCGGCGATCTCCGGCATGACGGAATAGATCCAGGACAGCCGCTGCTCCACATCGTCCATGGCGGTGGTCCAGGTCGGCAGGCGGATGTTCTCTTCGACGGTAAAGTGCGGGACGAGGCGGCGGTCCTCGGGCATGTAGCCGATACCGTGCGCCACCCGCCGGTGCGGCGGCAGCGCGATGAGGTCGATGTCGCCGTACATCGCCGTCCCGGTCGCCGGGATCGCGCCCATCAATGCGCGCAGCAGCGTCGTCTTGCCGGCCCCGTTGCGCCCGATCAGGCCGCACATCTCGCCGGTCCCGATTGCGAGGCTCGCGCCGCGAATGATCGGAACCGGCCCGATCGCGACGTCGAGGCCGGACACCTTAAGCACGGCCGGCCTCGCGCTGCCTGGTGCCGCTGATGAGGGTTTGGACGCGCGGATCGGCGAGCGCCACGGCCGGCGGCCCGTCGGCAATGACGGTGCCGTCGTAGAAGGCGAGCACGCGGTCGGCGTACCGGGCGACGATCTCCATGTCGTGCTCGACGAACAGCACCGTGAGGCGACGGCTTTTGATCGCCGACATCACCACCTCCATGATGCCGAACTTGTCCTGGATCGAGATGCCGCTGGTGGGCTCGTCGAGGAGCACCACCCGCGGCGACCCCACCACCGCCATGGCGATGTCGAGCAGCTTGCGCACGCCCTGCGGCAGGGTCGCGGCGCGCATGTCGCGATAGGGCGCAATGCGAAACAACGTGATCGCGGCGTCCGCCTGCGCGAGGATCGCGGGGGAACGCAGCGGCGCCAGCGCGCGGGCGAGCGTGCCGCCGGTGTTGCTCGCGACAGCGGCTGCGGCGCACATGTTCTCGAACACCGTGAGCGAGGGAAATATCTGCGCCACCTGGAACGAGCGCGAGACGCCGAGCCGCGTGATCTCGCGGGACGGCCGGCCGGTGATGTCGTGCTCGCCGAACCGGATGCTGCCTTTGCTCGGACGCAGGTGCCCGGTGATCATGTTGATGAAGGTGGTCTTGCCGGCACCATTCGCGCCGATGATGCCGACCGTCTGCTCCGCCGGCACGTCGAGGGTGATGTCGCGGGCGGCGACGATCGAGCCGAACGTCTTTTCGAGGTCGCGGACGGAGAGGATCGCGGTCATTTCTCGGCCTTACCCGCCCGGCGCGCTCGCGCCACGCGTCCGAACAGCGACCCCAGCCCATCCGGCAGGAACAGGATGGTGAGCAGCAGCGCCGAGCCGAGGATGATCTGCCAGGTATTGGGCAGGACATCGACCGCGATCGACCGCACGAGCTCGAACACGAACGAGGCGACGAAGGCGGCGGCGACCGAGGCGGTGCCGGCGAGGATCGTCACGAAGACGAAGCCGCCCGAGGTCGTCCAATAGGACATGTTGGGATCGACATGGCCGATCGCGAGCGCCGCCAGCGCGCCGCCGACGCCGGCGAGCGCCCCCGCGAGGACGAGATTGAGGTGGATCAGCCGATTGACCGAGACGCCGAGGAACTCGAGCCGGATCTCGTTATCGCGGATCGGCACCGCGAGCGCGCCGGCGACGGTGCGGAAGTAGAGCGAGACCGCGAGCGCGGCGCCGGCGCCGATGCCGAGAGTCAACCAGTAGGTCGCGAGGTCGAGGGCGTGGCCGCGCGGGCGATAGCCGAGAAATGTCCCGGGCTCGACATTGAAGCCGTCGGTCGAGCCGAGCGTCTCGGTGTTCACCAGCACGCCATAGAGGATCATCGACATGGCGAGGCTGAGCATGGCGAAGAAGATCTCGCGATATCGCGCCAGCAGAAAGCCGACGAGCCAAGCGGTGAACGCGGCGCAGAAACCGCCCACCAGCACCACGACGAAGACGTCGCGGATGGGAGTGTAGCGGCCGATCAACGCCACCGCGTAGGCGCCGACGGCGTAGAACAGCGCCTGTCCGAACGGCACCAGGCCGGTCCGCCACAGGATGATGAGGCCGAGCACGACGAGCGCGTTCGCAAAGGCAATGGTGGCGAGCGAGACGAGCCAGTCCGGCATCACCGGCGCGATCGCCGCCGCCGCGGCAAAAGCGAGAGCCCCGAGGAGATCGACACGCGCCATCTTCAGATCTTCCGCGGCACGGCTTGGGAGAACAGCCCGTAGGGTCGGAACACCAGGACGAGCGCCATCACCGCGTAGATGACGAACAGCTCGAGCTGGGGGACGAGATGGACGGCGGTGGCCCGGCACAAGCCGACGATGACCGCGCCCAGCACCGCCCCCTCGATCGACCCCATGCCGCCGATCGCCACCACCGCGAACGCGAGCACGATGACCTCGACCCCGATGCCGAGCGTCACCGAGATCTTCGGTGCCATCATGGCGCCGCCGAGCGCACCCAGCATCGCGCCGATGACGAAGGTCACGGTGTAGACGAGGCTGACATTGACGCCGAATACCGCCGCAGTCTCGCGGTCATAGATCACGACCGTGAGCAGCCTCCCCCACCGCGTGTAGTTGAGCGCGCCATAGGCGGCGACCGCCACCAGCGCGGCGATCGCCACCAGGCCGATGTCGTAGTTCGACAGGATGAGGTCGCCGATCTCGGTGTTGCCGGCCGCCACCATCGGCTGATAGGCGGCATAGGATTGCGCTCCCCAGATCAGGGTGATGGTGTCCTCCAGGATGAGGAAGCAGGCATAAGTGACGAGCACGATGACGATCTCGTCACGGCCATAGACGAGGCGCAGCACGCCGCGCTCCAGCACGAGCCCGACCACCATCCCGATCGCCATGGCGAGCACGATCATGAACAGGAAGCCGCCGGCCGCAGGCCAGCCGTGGCCGAAATAGATGCCGACCGCCGTCGCCGCGCCGTAAGCGCCGAACGCATAGAACGAGCCGTGGGCGACGTTGAGGATCTTCATCACCCCGAAGATGAGGCTCAGCCCCACCGCCACCAGGAACAGATAGGCGGCGTAGACGAGCCCGTCCGTCACGATGGCAAGAGTGGTCAGCACGGCGGGGCCTCTCTGCTCCCTCGCCCCGCTGGCGGGGAGAGGGTCGGGGTGGCGGGCGGTTTCACAAGCTCAAACGCGTGGAGAGGCCCCCTCACCCTCCTTGGCTTTGCTCGGCCGGCTTCTCCCCGCACGTGGGAAGAGGTTTTTGACCCAGCAGATGGGGGCGAGGCGTCAATTGCAGCCGGGGCTCTTCATGCCGCCCTTGATCCAGTCGTCCGCGGTCATGTCGGCGGGCGGATTCACGCATTCGGCCGGGAAGCGCAGGACGTCGACGATCTCCGGCATGTTCTTCTGCTTGTTGAAGCGGAAAGTGCCGTAGGCGGTTTCCTGGACGCCCTGGTGGCCCTTGCCGATGGTGAGCGCGACGTGGCCGTTCGGCGCCTCGTAGGCGAGACCTTCGAACGCGGCGATGACCTCCTCGGTGTTCGGCCGAGCGCCGCTCTTCGCCGCCTGGGCCTTCTCCCAGGCGAGCTTCAAGCCGAGCATTCCGAGCGCCATCTGGTAGGACGGATAGGTCGGCGGAACGCCGTAGCGCGCGGTATAGACCTTGTGGAACCAAGCATTGAGCGGCGTATCGGGGGCCAGCGGCCCGTTGGGTCCGCGGGCGCCGACGATGGTGCCGTCCGGGATCTTGTCGCGCAGACGCCACATGGAGGCCTCCACGGTGGTCCCGACGATCGGCATGCGCTTGGCGAGCCCGCGCGCGTCGCTCTGGTAGATGAAACTCTCGAGGTCGCCGTCCCAGAAGCTCGTATGCACGGCCTGGGACGGCGAGATCAGCAACGTGGAGATCTCGGCGCCGTATTCGCCGGCGAACAATTTTGGAAACAGCTCCTTTTCGACCTTGGCGGCGGGCGCCAGCACGCCCATCGCGCTGACGAAGTCGCGCCAGGAATCCTGGCCCCAGGCGTAGTTCTGGTTGATGCCGGAAAAGCGCTTCACATCCTTGTTCTTGGCGACGAGGTAGCGCGCCGCCCCGACGTTATCCATGGTGGCGGTGGGGCTCGGCCGGAACACGTAGTGGCGCGGCGCCTCCTCGAAGATGCGCGGCGTGCCGCAGTCGTAATAGACGGTGAGCGCCTTGAGCTCTTCGGCGATCGGCGTCACCGCGAGGCAGCTTCCCGACGAGATATAGCCGACCACCGCATCGACTTGGTCGCGCTGGACGAGGTTGCGGTACTCGGTGACGACCTGCGCCGTCGAGCCGGCCTCGTCGACGTATTTCGCCTCGACCTTGGCACCGCCGAATCCCACCGCGTTGTAGGGCGCCGGCGCGGTCCCGGCGTTGAAGGCATCGATCAGGATTTCCGCGCCGTTGCGCCCGGGTATGCCGAACGGCGATGCCGCCGGACCCGACAGGAACGAGACGATGCCGAGCTTCACGGGGGCCGGCGCGGTCTGGGCGCCGGCGCCGCCGCCCGCGGTGCTCGCGGCAATGGCGAGCACCAAACCGGCCAGCGGACGCGCCGCCGAAGTGCCGAGGGTTCTCATTGGCCTGTTCTCCCTGGAGCGCGGTTGGATCCGCTGGTCTTTCGGAGAGCTTATCGCGCCGACAACGCCGACGCCAACGGCAACATCGATCGCTCAGATCGCCTTCGCCGCGCGCAATTCCGCGATCTCCTCCGTGGTGAAGCCGAGCGAAGCGAGCACGTCCGCGGTATCCGCCCCGAGCGCCGGCGGCGGTGCCGCCGGGCCGGGGTCGCCGCTTTTGAGGCGGAAACCGGAGCGGACCACCGCGACCGGCTTTCCCACTCCCGGGACATCGGCGAAGCGCGTCACGAGGCCCCGCTCCGCGACCTGGGGATGCTCCAGCACTTCCGGGATATCGAGAACCTCCCCGGCCGGCACGCCATGGGCATTGAACAGCGCCGACCATTCCCGGGCGGATTTCGTCGCCAGCGCCGCCTCGATCTCGGCCTTGAGGGCGAACCGGTTGCGCTTTCGGTCCTCGCGATCGGTGAAGCGAGGATCGATGGCGAGGCCGGGCCGGCCGATCAGCCGCACCAGGGTCTCGAACTGCAACTGCTGGTTCGCAGCGATGTTGAGCGGGCCGTCTCCGGTCGCGAACAGCCCCGACGGCGCCGCCGTCATGTTCTCGTTGCCGAGCGGCTGCGGGCGCACCCCGGCAATCAGCCAGTTGGAGACCTGCCATCCCATGGTCACCAGCGTCGCCTCCAGCATGGAGACGTCGATGTATTCCCCCTCCCCGCTGCGGCCGCGCCGCACCAGCGCCGCCGCGATGGCAAACGCCGCCGTGAGGCCGCCGATGGTGTCGGCGACCGGATAGCCGACCCGCAGCGGCGCAGTCTCTGCGTCGCCGGTGACGCTCATCACGCCGGAGAGGCCCTGGACGATCTGGTCGTAGGCCGGATTGTCCTTGAGCGGGCCGTCCTGTCCGAACCCGGAGATGGCGCAGTAGACGAGATCCGGCCTGCGCTTGCGGAGCGCCTCGTAGCCGAGCCCGAGACGCTCCATCACGCCGGGGCGGAAGTTCTCGATCACCACGTCGGCGGTGGCCACCAGACGGCGGAACACGGCCTTACCCGGTTCGCTCTTGAGATTGATGGTGACCGACCGCTTGCCGGCATTCTGGGCGAGGAACGAGGCGCCCATCAGCGCCTTGTTGAGGGCGGGATCGGCCCCGAGCTGGCGCGCGAGATCGCCGGCGCCGGGTGCCTCGACTTTGATGACCTCCGCCCCCATCAGGGCGAGCTGGTAGGCGCCGAACGGCCCTGCCAGCACGTTGGTGAGGTCGAGAACGCGAATGCCGCCGAGAAGACCGCTCATATCTGATGGTTCACCGAGTAAAAGAGCCCGAACCGTGCCCCGCGCCGGAGCTGGAAAGCCGCAACATCACTCGATGCGGACGCCGGCTTCCTTCACGGCAACGGCCCACTTGGCGTGCTCGGCGCGCAGGAATGCGCCGAACGCCGCCGGCGTGCTCGCGAACGGCACGCTGCCGTCGAGCGCCAGCCGCTCCGTGAGCTCCGGCCGCTGCAGCGCCGCCATGGTCTGTACATTGATCTGGGCGATGATGCCCTCGGGCGTTCGCGCCGGGGCGACGAGGCCGCTCCAGTTGGTCGCCTCGAAGCCGGGATAGCCGGATTCCGCGATGGTCGGCACGTCCGGCAGCGCCGCGAGCCGCTGCGACGAGGTGACCGCGAGCGCGCGCAGCGCGGAGGAGCCGACCAGCGGCATCACCGCGAGCGGGTTGCCGAACAGGACGTCGACCTGCCCGCCCAGGATTTCGGTCACCGCCGGCGAGGCTCCCTTATAGGGCACGACCAGGAGTTCGATGCCGGCCCGGTGGGCAAACAGCACGCCGCCGAGATGCCCGACCGTGCCGTTGCCGGCATGGGCCAGCGCAACCGATTGCGGCTTCACCTTGGCGGCCGCGACCAGGTCGGCAAGCGTGCGCCAGGGCGAGCGCGCCCCCACCACGACGATGAGGCCCTGGGAGGCGACCGACCCTATCGGCGCGAAGTCCTTCAACGGGTCGAACGGCATCCGCGCATAGAGCGAAGGGTTGATGGCGAGGTTCGCGGCCTGCCCCATCCCGATGGTGTAGCCGTCGGGAGCGGCCTTGGCGACCGCGTCGAGGCCGATATTGCCGCCGGCGCCGGCGCGGTTCTCGACCACGAGGGTCCAGCCGGTGGTGGCGCCGATGCGCTCGGCGAGTTGCCGCGAGATCACGTCGGTGCCGCCGCCGGGCGGAAACGGAACGATCAGGCGAATCGGACGCGCCGGCCAGATCTGCACCGATCCCGGCTGCGCGTCCGCCCGACGGACGGGGCCGAGCGCGAACGCCCCCAGCGCGGCGACGACGCCGCGCCGGTCAAGCATCCGCATGCCGGCCACGCCGTTACGCAAGCGGCACCATCCCGCTCCACCACTGGGTCAACTTGCCGACGTCGAGATCGTACTTGCGCGCAAAGTCGAGCTTGCCGTCGGGGCCTACGCGGAACACCGTCAGGCCTGCGGGAATGTCGACCACCTTGCCGTTCTCGCGCCGGGCGGTCGGCGCCAGCGATCCCGCCACCAGCATCTTCGCCGAGGCGTCGAGCCCGAACGTCCGCGGATGCGCCGCATGAATGTCGGCATGCTGCACCGCGCTCGGCTCGCCGGTCTGCTGATCGATGGCATACACGGCGATGTTGCTCTCGCCACCGCTGAACACCTTCTTGCCGTCGACCTCTTCGACCCCCGGGCCGGCACCGGCGGCGACGCCCGAGCGGTTTCCCTGGTAGACGAAACGTCCGTTGGGATGAATGTGGATCGGCCCGGCACCCTGCACCCGGAAGCGATGCTCCGGGTCGGCGAGGGTGTCCTTGGTGAACAGGGGCTCGGTCACGAGGTCGCCGTCGGGCGTCATCTTGTAGACGATCAGCTTGTTCTGGCGTTCGATCGACACATAGACCCAAGGCTGGGTCGGATGGAAGTCGAGATGCCGGGGGCCGAACCCGTAGCCGCCATTCGGCTGAATTTTATGCAGGTTCGACAACACGCCGTTCTTGAAGCCGTAGACGTGCAGCGAGCCCGGGTCCTCCGGCTTGCCGCCCTCCGGATTGTTGCCGCGCGCCACCACCGTCACGGTCTTGTTGCTCGGGGTGGTCCGGACCTGGTGGAAATAGATTCCGGTCTCGAGATTGTCCGTGCTGGGCGACGGTGTCGCCGATCGAGCCGTCACCCTTGATCCGGTGCACGGTGATCCCGGACGGGAAGTTGTAGGCGACCAGGACATATTCTCCCGCGTTGTCGACGCTCGAATGGATCGGCCGGTACTTGAGCTTGACGACCTCGCCATGCGGCGTGAGATCGCCGTTCGGCGCGATCGCGAAGGCGGCGAGGTAGTGCTCGTTGCCACCGGTTCCGGCCGGGCCGCCGCTGCTCGCGGTGACGTAGAGATATTTGCGCGACGGGTGCGGCCACGCGTACTGGATCACGCCACCCATCTTCACCGCGCCGCGCTTCGTCAGCGTCGCGGCATCGGGGTCGACCTCGTAATGGGTCAGTTCCGGGCCGACGCCCGAATAGAAAGCCGACTTCATGCCGGCCGCTTCCGCGAATGCGAGACGCGGGGCAGCGATGGTGCCGGCCAGCATGGCCGAAAATGCACGACGGTCCAGATTCATGTCTTCCTCCCAGTTCGTTTTTCTTGATGCGATCGAGAGCCCGTGTCCGGTAACGCATCGAAAGAGCTCCCGCCGGCCGTGTCCGGCAGGCTTCGATCATACGGCAGGCGCGCCGCCTAAGCGAGACGTCCGGAGCGAGCCGGTCGGTAGCGAGCCCCACATGACGGCACCCCGACCATGAGACGATGCCGGGTGCGAGACGGCTGCCCATAGCGGGGCCGGGGTCCGCGACAAATCGAACGGGCCAACGGTTGGCGACGACTTATTTCTGGGCCTGAGGCAAACGGCTCGTCTATGATCGGATTCCGTTCGAGTTCGGGGGATGCACGCCATTCGCGCTCCAGACGCCGTACCTGTTGCCGTCGACCCGTCGTGGCGTGCACGCGCGCTCGACGCCGCGTGGTTCGGCCGCTCGGTGCGGGCGCAGCTTCTCATCGTGTTCATTCTCGTCGAGGTGATCGCCGCGCTCGTCGCCGGCGGGGTGACCATCTTCAAGGCCGGAGCAGCGACGCGCATCGAGATCGCTGCCTCGATGCGGCTTGCGGAGTTGATGGTCGGCGAGGCGGTGCAGCTCGTCCAGCGCGGCCTTCCGGCCGAACAGCTGCTGAATGCCCTGCCGGTTCAACTGCGCTCGGTTCGCCATGTCCGCATCGGCGTGCGCGACGCCGCCGGGATAGAAATTTCCGACGAGGCTCCGCCCCGCGCCGATGAGCGGGCGCCGGCGCCGCGCTGGTTCGCCGCCCTGATCGGGCCGCGGGTCGAGACCCACGATGTTCCCGTCACCATGAACGGGCGCAGCATCGGCACCGTGGAGATCGTCAGCGAGCCGCGGGACGAGATCGCCGAGGTGTGGGAGAACACCGTGGCGCTCGCGACCATCGCCGGCGCGACCAGCCTGGTGATGATCGCCATCCTCTATTTCGTGCTCGGCCGCGTGCTCGATCCGCTGACCGCACTCGACAAGGGCCTCGAAGATCTCGAACACCGCGACTACCGGGTGCGGCTGAACCGCCCCAAGGTACTCGAATTCGCCGCCATCACCGACCGCTTCAACGGGCTCGCCGGCGCGCTCGATGCCGCGCGGGCCGAAAACCTCGCGCTCAGCCGCCGGCTGGTCAGCGCCCAGGACGACGAGCGCCGCCGCACCGCCCTCGAACTGCACGACGAGGTGGGACCCAGCCTGTTCGGCCTCAAGGCCAACGCCGCTTCCATCGCCAAGATCGCCGCGACCCTGCCGGCGAGCGCCGCCAAGGCGATCGCCGAGCGCACCGGCGAGCTCACCGGCATCGTCGAGCACCTGCAAAGCCTCAACCGCACCATCCTGGACCGGCTGCGGCCGATGGCGCTTGGCCATGTTCCCCTGCCCGAGCTGCTGTCGGACCTCGTGAGGGAGCGCGCTCGCTGTCACCCGGATATCGCCTTCGTCTGCGAGATTGGCGGTCTGGCGACGGGCTATGGCGACACCGTCGACCTCACGCTCTATCGCTGCCTCCAGGAAAGCCTCACCAATGCGATCCGCCACGCCGCGGCGACCGCGGTCGTGGTGACCGCGCGAGGGGGCGTCGCCACGGACGCCGTCGGCGGCAGGGCTCCGCTCGAGCTGACGGTGCATGACGACGGCCGCGGCATCTCCGCGGCCAGCAGGCCAGGGTTCGGACTGCGCGGCATGCAGGAGCGCGTCCAGGCGCTCGGCGGCGTCTTCGCGATCGAGACCGGGCGCGGCGGCACCACCGTCCGCGTCGTCGTCCCGTTGCCGGAGCTCGGTTCAGCCGACGGCGCCGAGTATGTTACCACTCGGCCATGACCTCCGTTCTCATCATCGACGACCACCCCATCGTGCTGCAGGGCTGCCGGCGCGTGCTCGAAGACGCCGGCATCGAGCCGGTTCTCGCCGCCAGCGACCTCGTGGCGGGCTATCGACTCTATCTTCGCCATAAACCGGACGTCGCGATCGTCGACCTCGCCATTCAGGGCAAGGGGCTCGGCGGCCTCGAGCTGATTCGCCGCATCAGGGCCCACGACGCGGATGCGCATATCCTCGTCCTGAGCATGCACAACGATGCCATGATCGTGTCGCGCTCCCTCGAAGCGGGCGCTTCGGGATACGTGCTCAAGGACACGTCTTCGGAAGAACTCGTAAAGGCGGTGCAGCAGGTCTCCGCGGGGATGCCCTTTCTCAGCGGAGATCTCGCCATCAGAGTCGCGCTCACCGGATCGAGTGCACGGAACAATCCGCTCGCCGGGCTGACGCCGCGCGAGTTGCAGGTGCTGGCGCTGCTCGCCGACGGCAGACCCTACGACGCGATCGCCCGCGAGCTCAATGTGAGTTACAAGACCGTGGTCAATGTGAGTTCGCAGCTCAAGCAGAAGCTCAAGGCGCGCACGCTCCCCCAGCTCATCAGCACCGCCGTGAAGCTGCTTGCGCCGCCGTCCTGAAACCGCCGTTGCCGGGCATCACGCGCAGGCGCTATCCCGATTAGCTATAGACCGATCGAAAAATAGCACTTTCCCACTATGACTGAATGCGGGCACACCCCGGCGACGGGCAGCCCCGCGCAATGCGAAACGCCCGCGTCGCGATTCCGGGCAGGTCCGGGATCGGATAGAACAGGCGCAATTCGAACTGGGACGGAGACAAACGCCATGAAGAAGCATCAGGTTGCCGCCGTGCTGGTGGGCGCGCTCGCGCTCACGGCTTCGCTCGTCGCGGTCGCGCAGAGCCCCGCGCCGCCCGCGCCGACGGCCGGTGGCCTCGTCATCCTCGACTTCAAGCCCGCCATGGACGACCTGATGACCATGCTGGTCCAGCCGCGCCATCTCAAGCTTTACTACGCCGGAGAGGCCAAGAACTGGGAGCTCGCGGCCTTTCAGCTCAGGGAACTGCGCGCCGCCCTCGCCCGCGTGGGTCGGACCATTCCGACTTACCGCAAGAACGACGTCAACGCTGCAGTCGCGTCGATTTTCACCGACAAGGCCGTCGTCGTCGAGGCGGCGATCAAGGCAGGTGATTCGGCGAAGTTCACGGCCGCATACGCGGAAATGACTTCGGCGTGCAACGCCTGCCACGCCGGCATGGACCACGCGTTCCTGGTGATCAAGGTCCCCGACGCGATGGTCTATCCCGACCAGGAATTCCGCCCCTGAACGGGGTCCGACCGGCGCGTACGCCGCGCCGTCCCCTGCGATCGGAACCCCCGACCACGCTTCTTCGCTGGCAAGCACACGTGATAGCGCGATGGGTGCGGGCAATCGGCGCTAAAACCCGCACGCGTCAAAGGGGGCGCTACGCGCTCGTGCCACCCGTCACTTTGTGTAGTACGGCAGGAGCAGCCACACGAACGAGGCCATGGCGAGGAGCGGCACCAGCCACGTCAGGGACCATGCCTTCTCGAGCGTCTTTTCCGGGATGAGCGCGCACAGTGCGGCCAACGGCACCGCCACGACGAAGGCGAACAGCACGAACCCGTACCAGTACATCGCCGGGCCGTTGCGGGAAGGCGTGTGTCCGACGTCCCATACCCCGAGCTTCGGATGATAGGTGACGATCGCGATGTCCTTGTAGACCGCGTACGCATAGACGATAGCGAAGATGACACCAAAGATCGGAAACAGTCGCTCGACCTTCGTCATGAGCCGAATCCCCGGATGTTGTTGATGACGTGGCCGACCAGGAATCCCCACCAGACGTCGAAGGCGAGAATTCCGGTGAGGACGACCCGCGTGAGGCGATTGCCCTCGCTCGGCCGGCTCCAGAAGAACCAGTAGGCCGGCAGGAGCATGAGCCCGAGCGCGAGGAAGTGCTCCTTGAGCTCGAACGAGCCCTCGGGCTTGTAGTCGTGGTACTCCTGCAGGACCGTCCGCACGTTCACCCGATAGGTCGGGTAGACGATGGTGCCGATGATGAAGGTCACCACGAACAGGACCATCACCGCATTGGTGTAGCTCATCCCGTTGACGCTTCGCAGCGCGTTGAAGAACCCGGGCGCGCGCTTGGCGACCGGCCACGCAACGCCGACCGCCTGATGCGTGATCGCACCGAGCAGGAATACCGCGAGTATTCCGTGAATGATGAGCAGGATCGACCAGCCGATCAGCATTAACTTCCTCCCTGCCGCCCAAAGCACCGTGGCCGTTCAGGCCTCCGGCATCTCCAGCCAAATGGTGTATCGGCGTGGTCGGGACGTGCCCGCCGGCGCGCTCCCGATGCCTGACCGAGATACGTCCGCGGCGACCCTCGCCCGGCCCGCGAGGCTATGGTGGATGCTCCTGGGTATAGCGTGGTAATGCTATTTTTCTATACGGCTATAGGTAAGTGGAATAGGTGGACATGGAAACGGGTCTCATCGGCCAGCGGATCAAATTACAGCACCTCAAGGTCGTCATCGCGGTGGCGGAGTGGGGCAGCATGGCGAAGGCCGCCAAGCATCTCGCCATCTCGCAGCCGGTGGTCTCCAAGGTCGTGGCCGACATTGAAAAGGTGCTCGGCGTTCCGCTGTTCGACCGCAGCCCGCAAGGCGTCGAGCCGACCGCCTACGGCCGCGCCCTGCTCCGGCGCGGCATCACGATCTTCGACGACTTGAGGACGAGCGTCGACGAGATCAAGTTCATGGCCGATCCGACCGCGGGCGAGTTGCGGTTGGGCAGCACGGAGCCGCTGCTTGCGGGTCTCGGCCTCAAGGTGATGGAACGGCTGTGGGCCAGATATCCGAAAATCGATTTTCGGATCGTGGAGGCGGACAGCGCCACACTGCTCAACCGCGACCTTCCGGAGCGGCGCATCGAAATCGCGCTGGTGCCGCTGCTCAATGTCGCGTTCAATTCCGAGCTGGAGGCGAACGTTCTGTTCCACGATCACCTGCGGGTGGTGGTCGGCGCGAAGAGCCGGTGGGCACAGCGGCGCCGGATCACCCTCGCCGAACTGGTGGACGAGCCCTGGTGCATGCCGCCGTCGTCCATCGGATCGCTGGTCGCCGGAGCGTTTCCTGCCAGCGGCCTGCCCCGCCCGCGCATCGCGGTGACCGCGACCACCACCCACCTGCTGTTTCAGCTGCTCGAGAGCGGACGCTTCGTCGGCCACTTCGGGGAGAACCTTCTACATTTCTACGCGAGCCGCTTCGCCCTCAGGAAACTGCCGATCGCGCTTCCCCTCGCGCCGTTCGCCGTCGCGATCGTGACGGTGAAGAACCGGACCATTAGCCCGGTGGCGCAGGTCTTCATCGATGCCGCCCGAGAGGTCGTCAAACCCTTCACCCCGGCCAGACCGGTCGCCCAGGCGGGCCACTTGCCCGAAGAAAAGCCGCAGGCTCGGGCAAAGTCGGCAGTCCGAACCCGTTCCCGGACATGACGGACCGCCCGGGCGCGCGCCATGCGCCCGCTACTCGCGCTTGGCGCCGGAGAACCTGATGACCTTCGCCCACTTTACGGTTTCCGCCTCGACGAAGGCGCCGAACTCGGCGGACGTGAGCCGCAGCGGCGCTGTTCCGAGTTCGGTAAGCCGCGCCTTGATGTTCGGATCGGCGAGGCCCGCGTTGATTTCGCGATTGAGCACGTCGATCACCCCGGGCGGCGTGTTCTTGGGCACGCCGACGCCCCACCAGCTGCCGGCCTCGAAGCCGGGCACGAAGTCGGCAAGCGGAGCAAGGTCGGGCAGCACGTCGGAACGCGTTGCCGTCGTCACTGCCAGCGCCCGCAGCTTGCCGGTGCGGATGTATTCGATGGACTGCGGGATGGTGTCGAACATCACCTGGACCTGACCGCTCAGCAGGTCGAGCAGCGCCGGCGCGCCGCCGCGGTAAGGCACGTGCAGCATGTCGATACCGGCCATCATCTTGAACATCTCGCCAAGGATGTGAAGCGAGCTGCCATTGCCCCCCGATGCGAAGCTCAGCCTGCCGGGATTGGCCTTGGCATAGGCGATGAACTCAGGGACCGAGTGCGCCGGCACGCCGGGATAGATTTCGAGCACGTTGGGGACGCGAACGAGGCCCGCCACCAGAGCGATGTCGCGGACGAGGTTGAAATCCGTCCTTTCATGCAGCGTCGCATTGATCGCATTGGCGGCGAGCACGATCAGGACCGTGTAGCCATCCGGGGCGGCCCGTGCGACCGCGCCGGTGGCGATATCGCCGGCCGCGCCGGGCCGATTCTCGACGACGAAAGGCTCGCCGAGCCGCTCGGACAACCATTGGCTCATCACCCGGGTCACGATGTCGACCGAGCCGCCCGCGGAAAGTCCGACGAGGACATGGACTGGACGCGCCGGATAGTCTTCGCACCAGACCGGAGGCGCGGCCGCGAGGATGGCCGTCAGGGCCGCGAAGCCAACCGCGAACCTGAGAGCCCTGCGCGGGTGGCGCGCATTTTTGTTCGCCACTGCGGCGCAAACGCCACAGCCGATGGCGGCTACCGACGCACGGCCGCCCGTCGCAGCCGTCCGTCGGGAAGTCTCTCCCGGGGGCGTGGAGACCGTCAGGCCCGCGGAGGGACGATATGCGCCAGAAAGCATATTCAGCGCTGCTTTTTGCGGTGCCCGGAGGGCCGCACCGTCACCGCAACGTCTAGCAGAGTTGCCGTCTCGCAAAAGCCGCCGGTGCTGAAATTCAGCTCCCAGATTCTAGAATGCCTGTAAACTTTTGACGCGCCCGCCGCTGCGGACCCGCCGCGGCGATTGCCAAAACTTCCCGTGCAGATTTGGCAGAATACCCCCGCGACACGCAGCGGATAATCGATCAGTATGCGGATGGGATAAGGGTTGGGGGCGGCCGTGCTGAATTTGGGCGAAAAACATCGCGCGCGACGGCGTGGGCGCCGACTTGCCCTCGGCTCGATCGCCGCCGCGCTCCTGGCGCCAGCCGCAAGCAAGGCCCAGACGACGCTCCCCGACATCAACGTCATTGCCACCACGCCGCTGTCGGGAACCCGCAGCCCGCAGCGCAGCACCGCACCCGCTGCGCCCGTGCATCCCGCCCGCGTGACGCGGCCGGCGCCGGCCGCTTCTCCCGGCCGGGCGACCCCCTCTCCCGGTCGGGCGACCACGGCACGGCGGGCCGAGCCGGCCCCGGCCCGCATCGTGGCCGCGCCGGCCCCCGCCCCCGCGACGCCTCCGCCGGACTCCAGCGTCATCGACCGCGACAAGGTCCCTTCGAACACGCAAGTGCTCACCTCGGAGGATTTCAGGCACGACCGCGCGACGACCTTCCTCGACGGGCTCAGTCAGAGCCTCCCGGGCGTCTTCATTGGCGACCAGTCGGGAAACCCGTTCCAGCGCGACGTGAACTATCGCGGCTTCGTCGCCTCCCCGGTGCAGGGCACTCCGCAGGGGCTCGCGGTCTACCAGAGCGGCGTGCGCATCAACGAGTCCTACGGCGACGTCGTCAACTGGGACTTCATCCCGGAGATGGCGATCCGCAAGCTCTCGCTGGTGCCCAACAGCCCGATCTTCGGCCTCAACGCCATCGGCGGCGCACTCACCATCGAGATGAAGAACGGCTTCACCTACCAGGGCAAGGAAGCCGAGGCGATGGTCGGCTCCTACGGGCGCCGCCAGGCCGCCGCCCAGGCGGGCTACCAGGACGGCAATCTCTCCGCCTACGTCAACGCCGACGCCATCAACGACAACGGCTGGCGCGACTTCTCGTCCGCCTCGCAGCTGCGGCGGTTATACGCCGACGTCGGCGCCCGCAACGACGAGACCGAGGTGCATGTCAATTTCACCGGCGCCGACAACAAACTCGGCTCGGTCGCCGCGACGCCGCTCCAGATGCTCTCGCAGCGCTGGTCGAGCGTCTACACGTGGCCGCAAACGACCCACCTCCAGCTCGCTTTCGGCACCGTGAGCCTCAACCACGCGTTTTCCGATACGCTGTCGTTTCAGAGCAACGGCTATTACCGCGGCTACTGGCAGGCTCATACCGACGGCAACGGCACCGACGGTCAACCCTGCGATCCGACGAGCGCGCTTGCCGGCCAGCTCTGCATCGGCGACGGGCTCACCCCGATCAACGTAAACTATTCGGTGATCGACACCCTGCCCGGCAGCGCCTTCCTCGGCGAGCTCGACCGCAACTGGACCTCGACCAACAGTTTCGGCGGCACCGCCCAGTTCACCAGCTCGGACAAGTTCCTCGGCCACGAAAACCACTTCGTCATGGGCATGAGCCTCGATCGCGGCCTGACGAATTTCACCGCAACGAGCGAACTCGGCACCGTCGACCAGAACCTGTTCGTCCAAGGCACCGGGGTCTACATCAACCAGCCGGGCGACGACATCGCGCCGGTCAACCTGTTCGCCAAGAACACCTACACCGGCGTCTACGCGACCGACACGATCGACGTCACCTCGCAACTTTCGGTGACGGCCGGCGCGCGGCTCAACATCGCCCAGATCGACCTTCTCGACCAGACCTTCGCCGATCCGCTGCTCAACAGCGCGTCGCACTACCAGCGGGTCAACCCGGTGATCGGCGCGACCTACAAGTTCACGCCCAACCTGACCGGCTATGCCGGCTACTCCGAAGCGAACCGCGCGCCGACGCCGCTCGAACTCGGCTGCTCGAGCCCGACCAATCCCTGCATCATCGACAACTTCCTGATCGCCGACCCGCCTCTCAAGCAGGTGGTCGCGACCACCTACGAGGCCGGGTTGCGCGGCAGCGCCGGCGCCGACGCCAAGACCGGCCTGATGAGCTGGTCGCTCGGCACGTTCTACACGTTGTCGCGCGACGACATCATCAACATCGCCGGCTCGCAGCCGATGACGGGCTACTTCCAGAATGCCGGCAACACGCTGCGTGAAGGCATCGAGGCGAAGATCAACTACAAGCTGGACCGCTGGACCACCTACGCCAACTACACCTATGTCGATGCGACCTATCGCCGGGCGCTCCTCATCTCGTCGCCCAACGATCCGTTCGCGGACGCCAACGGCAACATCTTCGTCGCGCCCGGCGATCACATTCCGGGCATTCCCGCGCAGCGGTTCAAGGCCGGCGTGGAATATGCCGTCGCCGACACCTGGAAGTTCGGCGTCGACGTGAACTACACCGGCACCCAGTGGCTGATCCACGACGACAATAACCTCAACCCGAAAGTGCCGGGCTTCGCGACGGTCAACCTGCACGGCTCCTATCGGCTCACCAAGAACGTCGAGCTGTTCGGGCTCGTCAACAACCTCTTCGACAACCACTACTATTCGGCCGGCACCTTCACCCAGACCGGGGGCTTCAACAGCAACACCTTCGGCGCCGCGAACTTCCTGGTCCTCAACGATCCCCGCACCTTCCTGCCAGGCATGCCGCTCGCCATGTACACCGGCGTGCGCGGGACATTCTAAAGAGGAGGCGTGGCGATGACGAACGGCTACGCCGAGCGGAGGAGACCAGGGATGCGCAGGCTTCTTCTCGGCATCGCGCTGGGCGCGCCAATGGCGTCGGCAGCGCTCGCGGCCGATCTCGGCCCGGTCGACGTCGCCCCGCCGGTCATGTTCACCTGGAGTGGGTTCTATCTCGGCGCCAATATCGGCGGCGGCTGGTCGACAATTCAAGACAACGGTACGGGCAGCGGCAACACCAGCAGCGGCAACGCCAGCAGTGTCATCGGCGGGGTCTCCGCCGGCTACAACTGGCAGTTCGCCCCGCTCTGGCTCGTCGGCATCGAGGCCGACGGCAGCGCCGCGGACCTCACCGTGCCCGCCGGATCTGGCGACGTGAACTTCGTCGCCAGCGTGCGCGGGCGCCTCGGCTACTCCCCGACTCCGACCACGCTCGTCTACGCGACCGGCGGCGTCGCCTGGAGCACGGTCAGCATTACCGGCGTCGACACCCTGCCCGCCACCCAGAGCAAGACCGGATGGGTCGCCGGCGGCGGCGTCGAATGGGCCCCCTGGGCCAACAATTGGTCGGTCCGCGCGGAATACCTCGCCTACCGCTTCACCGGCGTCCAACTCGGCGCCGGCCCTGCCAGCGGCCTCACCATCAACGAGGGACGCGTCGCAGCGGCGTACAAATTCTAGGCTCGCCTATCGCATCAACCTCAACAGGAGCCGGCCCCGCGGCGAACTGAATTCCTTGGCATCCAAGGTGCCGTCATGGTCGCGGTCCGCAGCCCTGAAGCTCTTTTCCACGAATGCGAGGTACTCCGACCTATCCACCGTGCCGTCGCGATCACGATCCGCGGCGGCCAGTTCCTTGCTCACCATGTGGCCCCTGAGTTCGCGACGGTCGAGCGTGCCGTCGTGATCGCGATCGAGGCGATTGAAGAGCCGCGACGCCGCCGCCTTCGCTTCCGCGAGGTCGACCGTTCCGTCATGATCGGTGTCGAAAGCCGCCACCACGCCGCGGGTGGCGGCAGCCGCCGGCGCGACGGACGCCAGCAAGGCCGATCCAAGGACCACGCTTCCAAGGACCACGGCTCCAAGGACCACGGCTCGAACTCCGAGCGTCCCCTTCGCGGGGACGGTTTTCAGTGTCATGTTTTTCTCCGCGTCCGGACACCCATCCGATATGGGGGCGGACTATGCAGGCGCCGCTGCCCTCAAAGCAACGTCGGCCGGCTCCCATGATGAAGAAAGGACAAAGTGGCTAACGCAAAGCGCCCACCGGACTTCGGCCGCCGGATCAATCGTCGAAGATCTTCATGTCCTTGGTCGGCCGCGGTCCGGGCAGCGACTGCACGAAGGCGTAGATGTCGGCGACCTGCTTATTCGTCATGACCTTCTCGCTGTACGCGGGCATGTCGTTGACGGGGCGACGGAGCTGTCCCATGAAGCCTTCGAACGGCATCGCCGTCTTGGCGAGGATCGGGGCCGGACCGTTCATCGCGCCGCCCTGACCGGAGCGGCCGTGGCAGGTAAAGCAGCCGACGGCGAGATAGATGCGCTTACCCTCGGCAGCATCGCCGGCCGGGGCATCCTGCGCCAGCGCCGGCTGCGCGAAATCGCAGGCGAGCGCGGCCGCCACCAGCGCCGCGCCCGTCACCTTTGCGAGTTTTCTCAAGTTGTTTCCCATCGCGTTTGTTTGCATGACGTTTGTTCGCAACACGTTCGTTTGCACGACGTTTGTTTGCACCACTTTCATCGGTTCGAACCCACCGCGCATGACCGGCCTCACCGCGGATCGGTCACGACGTCGATCAGCGCCGGCTGGCCGCTCTTGACGGCGGCGATGGCGCGCTTGAGCGCCGGGGCGAGATCGTTCGGATCGATGATCGGCCCCTCGCCGTGGACGCCGAAGCCCCGCGCCACCGTTGCGTAGTCGATGTTCGGATCCTTGAGCGTCGTGCCGATGTCGGTCTTCTCGATGCCGCGGCCGTGACGGTTCGCCATCGCCTGGAGGTACATGTACTCCTGGTGATAGGCGCGGTTGTTGTGGATGATGTAGAGGATCGGGATCTGATGATGGGCCGCGGTCCACAGCGTGCCCGGATTGAACATGAAATCGCCGTCGCCGTTGAATGTCAGCGTGAGCCGGCCGTGGCGCTTGTTGGCGAGCGCGGCGCCGAGCGAGGCCGGCGCGTTGTAGCCGATGCCGGCGCCGCCGGACCCGCCGTTCCAGCGATGCGCCTTGTCGAAATTCCACAGCCGATGCGGCCAGGTGTTGCGGATCGTGTTGCCGACCAACGACCAGTCCTCGTCCTTGATCTGCGCATAGACCTCCGCGCAAAGCCGGCCGGTGGTGATCGGGCTCGCATCCCAGCCGATGGTGGCGTCCGACTTCGATTGCTCGACCATGGCGAGATGCGACGCCGCATAGCGCTTGCCGCGCGCCTCGAAGGCGGCCTTGCGGGACGGGTCGACCAGCTTCTTGACCTGTTCGGTCAGCGCCGGAAGCGACGCCTCACCGTCGCCGGCGATCGACATGTCGATGTCGGTGAAACGGCCGAAGTCCTGGTAATTGCCCTTCAGGTAGAGATCGCGCACGCCGAGCGTGATGATCTTGGCGGTCGGCTTGTAGAGCATGCGCGAGGAGCGGACGATGCGGTCGCTGAACGCCGTCAGCGCGCCCCAGTGGTCGTTCATCTCGATCGCCAGGATGACGTCCGCCTGCCCGATCACGGCGTTGCGGCGGAAGCTCTGGTTGAGCGGATGGCGCGACGGGAAGTTCTGGCGGCCGGCCTGGTCCACCACCGGGCACTGCAAGGCTTCGGCAAGTTCGACCAGACGCTGCATGCCCGCCGGCGTCCGCGCCATGCGGTCGACGATGATGAGGGGGGCCTCCGCCGCCACCAGCATCTTCGCGGCCTCCAGCACGGCGCCGGAATCGGCCTGCGGCGGGATCACCTTCGAGAACTTCGGAATGTGGAGCGCGTCGCCTTCCTGGATCGGATTTTCCTGCAGCTCCGCATCGAGCGCGAGCATCACCGGGCCCATCGGCGGCGTGGTCGCGATCTTGTAGGCGCGCACCGCGGACTCGGCGAAATGCTGCAGCGAGACCGGCTGGTCGTCCCACTTGGTGAAATCGCGGGTGATGGCATTGATGTCGACCGCGGAGTGAACCCATTCCGCACCCGGCCCACGCTTGTTCGCCTCCATGATGTTGCCGCCCATCACGATGACCGGCACCCGATCGCACCAAGCGTTGTACATCGCCATGGTGGCGTGCTGCAGGCCGACGACGCCGTGGCAGATCATGGCGAGTGGCTTGCCTTCCATCTTGGCGTAGCCGTGGCCCATGGAGACCGCGATCTCCTCGTGCGGGCAGGTCAGGATCTCCGGCTTGACGTTGCCGCCATGGTTGATCACCGCCTCATGCAGGCCGCGGAAGCTCGAGGCGCAGTTCATCGCGAGATAGTCGATGTCCAGCGTCTTGAACACGTCGACCATGAAGTCGCCGCCGCTGGTGGTCTGGTTGACGGGATCGCGCTCCGGCGGCTGGGTCTCGACGGCGATCTGGATGGGCCCGGGGCCGGCCACCTTCGCGGCGGCCACGGGCCCGGCATGCGGCGCGTTGACCTGGGCCTCGGCCGCGACCGGCGGCGTCAGCGCCGCGGCGCCGGCGAGCGTCGCCCCTTTGAGGAATTTGCGGCGATCCGTATCGGGCGAGGGGTGGCGCTTCGACATCTGATTCCTCCCAATGGCGCGCGTGGGCGCTTCGATCTGGCTCAAGGCGTTCGTTAGCACGACTTTTGCGCCGTCCCGATGCGGGGTCAAGACGCAGCCGCGCCGCCGGTCACTGCCGATGCTCCGTCCGGGGCGAGGATGTGGTCGAAACTCGGCGCCGCCGCATCCAGGTCGAGGCCCGCGATCCCCGGGGCGAGGCTGTCGGCTCCCGATGGCCGGCAGCCAGCCGCATTGGCTCGCACGCTCCAGGCAGGAGGCCGCAAGCCAATGGGGCAAATGGCAAAGTCGCGTATCATCGTCGAACGCGGCTGCAGCCGCGTGGCTAGGCGTCCTCGCCCGACCACCGCTGGGAGCGGAGCGCCCGGGCAATCGCCTCGGCACGGGCCGTCTGCACGGCGTCCCCGGCATCCGCCGTGCCGGCATCGGCAAATTCGGCTTCGTCGATCTCGGCACAGGCCTGCAACGCCGTGTCCATCAGCAGCGCCTTGGGATAGGCCGGCTCGGCGCGGCCGCCATAGGCGAAGTAGTCGCAGGTGCAGACGTTCATCAGCATGGCGAACCGCGCCGGGTCGTCGAATGCCTTCAGGCGGTCCAGCATCGGGGCGAGCGGCCCGGCCCGCACCTCCGATGCGCGGTGGACCCGCTCGCATTCGGCAAGCGACAGGAGCGCGAGCTCGCGGCATTCCGCCGGCACCCCGAAACGGTCGCACATCGCTGCGATGCGCGGACGCCCGCGCTCGATATGGCGATAATGCACGGGCAGATGCTCGCGCGGCGAATCCGCCTTGCCGACATTCATCACCAGGAGAGCGAATCGCACCGCCAGCGGCGCGTCGCGCCGGGCCGCCTCGGCGAGCGCATTGATCACATGAAGGCCGAGGTCCACCTCGGCGGGGTCGTCGGCAATCTGCGGAACCCCGAACAGGGCGGCTACCTCCGGCAGCACGATCGCCAGCACGCCGGATTCGCGCAGCACCTTGATGGTCACTCCCGGCGCGTGCGCCATCAGTCCGCGCGCCAGCTCCGGCCACATCGCCGACGGCGCGGTGTCGGCCAGCACGCCGGCTTCCATCTGCTCGAACATCACGTCGAGCGAACCCTCGTCCGTCGCGCCGTCCGCCTCGCCCAGCAAGGCCGCGAATCGAAGCAGGCCGAGCCCCGGATCTGTTTGTACGAAGTCGGGAGGCAGGGGGATGGGTTTGCGAGCCATGACCAGGATCATCCCACGCGCAAACCGCCGAAGCAACGCGCGGCGCGGGATACGAGATAGGCCGGATTGTGGAACGCACCTCAGGGTCGGGCCTTGAGTGCGCATCCCCGGCTCAGCCGCCCGCGCAATGGCGCGGGGCCATGCCCTCGCCCGAGCGGGTCCCGTCCGCCGGCCAAGCCTGGGCAATCATCCAAAACGCAAAAGGGGCGCCCGACGGGCGCCCCTTTTTTCAATTCTCGCGTACGCAACTCTCGTGTGTACATAGCCGCAGTGCCGGCAAGGCAACGGCGCGTAAGCCGGTAAGCGCTCACATGTCGTGCTTGATCTCGATCGAGGTCGCCTCGAGCCCCTTGGCGCCGGGCACCACCTTCATGTGGATGCGCTGGCCTTCCTGAAGCTCCTGGATGCCCTCGCGTGCCAGCACCGAGCGGTGGATGAACACGTCCTTGCTGCCGGGAACCGCTACGAAACCGAAGCCCTTCTTGGGATCGTACCACTTGACCTGACCGTCGACCTCCTCGGCCGGCCCCGAGGGGCGGTCGAAGCCGCGGTCGCGCATCGGACGGTCCATCGGACGTCCTGCGCCGCCGGCCGGGCGGCCGCGCGACGGCTCTGCCGTGCTCGCATCGACCGCCGTGATTTCCGTGATCTGCGGACCCTTGGCGCCCTGCCCCACCCGCGTCGTCAGGGTCGTCCCCGGCTCCAGCGCGGTATGGCCGGCCGCCTCGACGATGCTGATGTGGAGAAACGCCTCGCCCGAGCCGTCGGTCAGCTCGACAAAGCCGAAGCCCTTCTCGCCATTAAACCACTTCACCTTGGCCTGGCGTTCGGGCCCCGTCGGGACCGGTCGCGACAATTCCCGCTGCGGCCGATCAAATGATGACCGCGGCGGCGGACGACCAAACGAAGGAGGGGGTTCTGGCGGCTCGTCGGAATAACCGCGCCGACGATCACGGAAGTCTTTGCCTCGGCCCATCTGCAATCTTGTCTAATAGTTTGAGCGCAATTAATCGCACATCATCGGCACATATGCCAGATGGCAAATGGCGATGCGCAAAACTTTCATGCATCGCGCTGCGAACGACACCCGGTTCGCGGCACTGGCGCATCGCGGAGCGGCGCCGCGGCCGCCGCGCCACCGCCGCCCACATGAAGGAATTTACGAAAACTGTCATGGGCTTGCCACTGGCGGAGCCGGCTTTTATGAAGCGCCGACGCCCGTGCGCATGGCGGAGCTGACGAACCTGCGGGCAATCTTCCGCCGCCGCCGTGTCGGATAATGGTACTGACGCGGACCCACGCGAGGAGCCACGATGAGAATCGCTGTCATGGGATCAGGAGGCGTCGGCGGCTATTTCGGCGCCCGGCTCGCTCGCGGCGGCGCCGATGTGGCCTTCGTCGCACGCGGCGCACACCTCGCCGCCATGCGCGAGCACGGCCTCACCGTCACCGGACCGGACGAATTTCATCTCCCGAACGTCACCGTCACCGACGATCCAGCCACCATCGGGGTGGTCGACCTCGTGATCTTCGCGGTCAAGCTGTGGGACACCGACCAAGCGCTGGAACAGATCAAACCTGTCGTCGGTCGGCAAACCGCAGTGATTTCGTTCCAGAACGGCGTGCTCAAGGATGACATTCTTTCTCGTGCGTTCGATCCCTCCCAGATCATGGGCGGCGTCTGCTACGTCGCCACCTCGGTGGCGCGTCCGGGGGTCATCGGCCGGGTAGGCCCGCTGGAGCGTCTCGTGTTCGGTGAGTTCGATCGCGCCCCCTCGCCCCGCGCCCGTGAATTTCTCGCGGCGTGCCTGCAGGGCGGCATCAACGCCGAGATGAGCCCCGACATCCGCCGCGAGATCTGGCAGAAATTCGTGTTCCTGGTCGGATTGTCCGGCACCACCACCACCATGCGCACCACCATCGGACCAATTCGGGAAAACCCGCAGACGCGGCAATTCCTGCTCGATCTCATGCACGAGGTGGTCGCGGTGGGGCGCGCCTGCGGCGTCGATCTGCCGGAAGCCTACGCGCAGGAGCAACTCGCGCTTTCCGATCGCGTCGCTCCCGACATGACCTCCTCGATGCATCACGACCTCGAACGGGGCAATCGCCTGGAGGTGCGCTGGCTCGCGGGCGCGGTGGTGGAACTCGGTCGTGCCAACGGCATCGCAACCCCGCTCAACCGCGCCGTCGCCGATATTCTCGCGCTGCGCGAGCCCGGCGCCGCCAAAACCGGCGCCCCCAAGCCGGCGTGACGCGATGACGGGAATGGCCGGAATGCCCGCAACGACCCCCGCCCTGACGATCCGCGCCGTTCGCACCGTCGCCGTTTCGGTGCCGATGCGGTTCGCCCTCGGCACCAGCGCAGCCACTGTGCGCGACGCTCCGCTGCTGCTCATCGACCTCGAGACCGAAGAGGGCGTTACCGGCCGTAGCTATCTCTTCTGCTACCGGCCGAGCGGCGCTGCGGCGATCGCGGCGGTGCTGCACGACGCCGTGGCGCTGATCGCCGGCGAGCCGCTCGCGCCTCTCGTCAACGGCGCGAAGCTCGAGCGGCGCTTCGCCTTGATCGGCGTCACCGGGGTGGTGCGCATGGCGCTGTCGGCGCTCGACATGGCGCTCTGGGATGCCGTCGCGATGGCTGCCGGCCTTCCCCTCGCCACCCTCCTCGGCGCTGCGCCGCGAGCCATCCCGGCTTACAACTCGTGCGGCCTCGGCCTGATGGAACCGGCCGCCGCTGCGGATGAAGCCGAGAGGCTCCTGGTCGGCGGCTTCAAGGCCATGAAGCTCCGCCTCGGCCATCCGACGCTCGCCGAAGATCTCGCCGTCACCCGCGCGGTCCGTCGCCGGCTCGCCGACGACATCGCGCTGATGGTCGACTACAATCAGGCGCTCACGCTGGCGCAGGCTCTCCAGCGCGGCCACGCGCTCGCTGCGGAAGGCGTCTATTGGATCGAGGAACCGATCCGTCACGACAATCTCGCCGGCCACGCGGCGCTCACCCGTGCCCGCGGCGTGCCGATCCAGATCGGCGAGAATTTCGACGGCGCCAAGGCGATGACCGAGGCGCTCGCCGCCGGCGCCTGCGATTTCGTGATGCCGGATGCCGCCCGCATCGGCGGCGTCACCGGCTGGCAGCAGGCCGCCGGTGTCGCTGCATCCCGCGACGTGGAGATGTCGTCGCATCTGATGCCCGAGCTGAGCGCCCACCTGCTGGCGGCGACGCCGACCGCCCACTGGCTTGAATATGTCGACTGGGCGAATGCCATTCTCGCCACGCCGCTCGTCATCAAGGATGGCCGCGCCGTCGTGCCGGCCGGCCCGGGCACCGGCATCGCCTGGAATGCGGACGCGGTGAGGCACCACCAGATCGCCTGAATCCGACCGACGTGAGCTGAAGACCGACACAACCGAATATCAACTCACCTCCCATCAACTCATCTGCACCAACTCATCTGCATCCACTCCCCTGAACATCGACGGAGAATCCCCTTGGCGTCCTTTCGCGAGCTCATGAACGGCGACGAGTTGATCGTCGCGCCCTGCGCGCTCAATCCGATCATGGCGCGAATCGCCGAGCAGGCCGGCTTCCAAGCGCTCTACATGAGCGGCGGCTCGCTCGGCTGGCTCAAATGCGTGACCGAGGCCAACTTGACCCTGCCGGAGCTCGCCGAGGTCGCCGTCGACATGCGCGCGGTGTGCAAGCTGCCGATCATCCTCGATGCCGGCGGCGGCTGGGGCGACCCCGTCCATGTGCACCGCACCATCGCCCTCACGGAGGCCGCGGGCTTTGCGGCGATCGAGATCGAGGACCAGCTGCTGCCTCGCCGGGTCGAGCATCATATCGGCATCGACAATCTGGTCACCACCGAGCTGATGATCGATAAGGTCAAGGAGGCCATCGCGGCACGCACCGACCCCAACCTGGTGATCATTGCGCGCACCAATGCGCGGCGCGTCTTCGACCTCGACGAGGCGATGCGGCGCTGCGAGGCTTTCCATCGCGCCGGCGCCGACATGCTGTTCATCCACACCCGCAATGCCGAGGAGATGCGGATCGTGGGCGAGCGGCTCCCCGGGCCGCTGATGACTTTTGCGCCGCCCGACGGCTTTGCCGGTTTTCCGATGTCGAAGGCGGAGATGGCGAAGCTCGGCTATCGCCTCGCCGCATCGTCGGGCACCGCATTCGCCGCCATGTACAAGGCGGTGCGCCAGTCGATGGAATGCCTCGCCCAGGACCAGCCCGATCCGTTCCTGGGCAAAGGCGGCGCCGAGGCGGAGATGAAGCGGGCGCACCGGACCACCGGCCTCGACGCGCTGCTCGAAATCGAGCGGCGCACCATGAAGAAGGCATGAGTCCGGCGCCCGAAATGCGCGGCTACAGCGGCTGCACGTTGCCGTGGGAGTTGCGCAGCACCAGACAGGCGGCGCCGGCCTTGGTCAGGGCGGCGCACAGGTCCATCGCGCCCTGGCGGGTGTCGACGCCGACCCGCACCTGGTAGAAATTCTGGGTGCCGCGGTTGCGCTGTTTGCCTTCGATGATCAGGAGATCGCGTTTCTCCAATAGCGACCGGTAGCTCTTTTCGAGCGTCGCATAGGTGGCGAGCACGCGTTCGCGCGAGAACCCGGCGCTGAGTTCGACGCCCCAGGGACGCGCGTTGCTCTGTTGCACCCGGCGCTCCAGCGCGGTCACGAAGGGCGACGGCTCGGTGTGGAGCAATGCCATCAGCTCGCGGCACGAGCTGCGCGGCAGCGGACCCTTGTCACCCTCCCCGCTGCGGCTCGCCGCCGCCCAGTCGTCGGCGCTGCGCCCGGTGATCCTGAGGACGTAGTTCCGCGTCTCGGCGGGCAGGCCGCTGCGGCCGCCCAACCATTCGCGGACGCGGCCGGGTCCCGCATTGTAGGCCGCGGCGGCGAGGCCGAGATTGCCGAAGGTGTGATGCAACTCCTCCAGGTATTCCGCCGATTTCGGCAACGCCGACACCGGATCGAACGGATCGAACACGCCGCGCGCATTTGCCGTCCCCGGCATGAACTGGGCGATGCCCTGGGCGCGCTGCCCGTTGCGGGTCATCGGACCGACGGCATTGGGCTGGAAACGGCTTTCCTGCCAGATCAGGCGGGCGAAGAACTCGAAGGGAAGCCCGTGGGCCTGTGCCGCCAACTCCACCAGGAGGCAGATCGCCTCCGAGGTCGAAGGCGCAACTGCCGGCGTGGCGCCGGACTGGGCGGCGCCTGCCGGCTTATTCTCGTTCGCCCCAGCGGAAGCGGGAGGCGCGGCGGCGGGTGGTGGAGAAGCGGAATCAGGAGCAGGGGGCGGCGCCTCCTGGGCGCGTGCGAACTCCACGAGCGGCGCCAGCGACGTCTGGGCCGCCATGGCTGCAATCGCCAGCACCATCCCCACGCCGCGCCCGCGGCGCCGGCCCGGCCTTACGATGACGACATCCCGGATCATGAGCCCGACCGTTGAGAAGACGCATGCATCATCTTCCACCAGCGGTAAAAAGTCTCCTAGAGCGCGCTCTGGACGCCGGCCATGGCACCCCAGAAGCGCGACACCGCGATGACGGAAAGGCTTGGCCCTCAGGCTGCGTAGGTCCGGATCAGCGCATCGAACTTGAACCACATGGCGTCGAGGTCGAGCCCGAGGCCACGATTGGAAAGCACCACGACGGTGTGGTTGCTGCCGAAATCGTTGTGATAATCGGTCCGGAATCCACCCCAGTAGCCGGCATGCCCGAAACCGCCGACCCGGCCCGCGCGGTTCATGAACAAGGCCCAGCCGAGCCCGTAGGCATTGGTCTTGCCGTCGCGCGTCCGTGACGGGGTGAGCGCCCGCCGCATCGTCTCGGGGGTGAGAAACCGATGGGCGCGCACGGCGGCATCCCAGCTCGCCATGTCGACGAGGTTGCTCCAGACGGCGCCGTCACCGACTTCGAGGTGGGTCTCGTGCCGCGCCGGGACGGTGCCCCAGCTCTCCACCCAGGTCTTGTTCTTGAATTCATAGCCGAGCGCGTTGTTGCAGGGATGGTCGGAATGCACCGGCACGCTCGCCGGGCTGTCGTAGATAAAGGTGTCCACCATTCCGGCCGGCGCGAAGATCTCATCGCGCATGAACTGGGCGAACGGCTTGCCGGCCACCCGCTCGATCACCACCGCCATCAGCAGGAAATTGGTATTATTATACTCGTATCTGCGGCCGGTCGGAAACCGCAGTGGAAAGTGCGGAAGCTGTAGCGCCAATTCGGCCGGATAATCCTCGCTCACCCAATAGGTTTTATGGCTCCGTGGCACGTTTTTCAGGTCGAAATAGCTCGGCAGGCCGGAAACATGGTGCAGCATGTCCGAGATACGGATCGGCTCCCTGGCGTATTGCGGCAGTTCGGGGATGTATTTGCGGATGTCGTCGTCGACCGAGACGAGCCCGCGCTGCTGCAGCATGAGCAGGGCGGTGGCGGTAAAGGTCTTGGACACCGATGCGATCTCGAACCGCGTCCACCGCGTGATCGGCGCCCGGGTCCGCAGGTCGGCGACGCCGTAGGCCTTCGCGAGGAGTATGCCGCCGGGCTTGGCGATGAGCACGGCAAGCCCTGGGTCGGTCGGCTTGACGCCGGTCTTCTCCACGAGTGCATCGACGCCCGCCTCCAGCCCGGCGGGGTCGCGTCGTTCCGCCCGACCGGGGCGGCCGAGAACCGGCGTCAGCGCGAAGCCGGCGCCCACCGCGAGAACGCTCCGGCGCGTCGTCGCCCGGTTGGCCCGCGGCTCGCACTCCTCTTTAGATTGGTCGGCGGCGGTCATGCCCCCTCTATCCCAGCCACGCTGGCGCCGAAGGCGCCAAGGCCGGATTCGCTGGGCATCGTCCCGTGCGCGGTCCGCGGCCTACCGAGACTGTCCGCCAAACCCACGGGCTTTTGCGCCCTACTCGCCCCGACCGCCACGGTAGCAGCATTTCGAGCCGAGCGTGAAGAGTGCTTTCCGGCCGACATGCGCCCGCCAGCCCTGTGCCCGCGCCGATCGTGTCGCCCCCGATCGTGTCGCCGCGATTGCGCCGCCCCCAATTCCGCCGTACCACCCCGTAGCTGGCCCATGATCCCGAAACCATCCCGCAGCGCTGCTAGAGCATGATCTCGCGCAAACGTGTGGCGATTCTCGTGTCCGGTCGCGGCGCCAACATGGCGGCGCTGGTCGCCGCGGCGAAACGGGCGGATTTTCCTGCCGAGATCGCGCTCGTGTTGTCCAATCGCCCCGACGCCGCCGCTCTCGGCCGCGCCCGCGACGCAGGGATCGCCACCGCCACGGTCGACCATGCCGTCTACGGCAAGGACCGCGAGGCGTTCGAGCACGCGGTGCAGACGGTGCTGGAGAACCACCGGATCGAAATCGTCTGCCTTGCCGGCTTCATGCGGCTGCTCACGCCGTGGCTGGTGTCGAGGTGGACCGGGCGCATGCTCAATATCCACCCGGCCCTGCTGCCCGCCTTTCGCGGCCTCCACACCCATGAGCGGGCCTTGGAGGCCGGCGTGAAGATCCACGGTGCCACCGTCCACTTCGTCGTCCCGGAGGTGGACGCCGGCCCGATCATCGCCCAAGGGGCAGTCCCGGTGCTCGACGGCGACAGCCCGGCGTCGCTCGCCGACCGCGTGCTCACGGTGGAACTCGAAGTCTATCCCCTCGCGCTCGCCCTGGTGGCCAGTGGCAAGGTCGAGGTCGCCGGCAACACGGTCGTGAGCCGCGGGACGGCTGCCGCCGGTGGCCGGCTCATCGTTCCCGCGGCGGGCTGAGATCGCAAGCGGCGGCGTTCCGCCCTTGCTCCGATCACGTTATGTGCCTGCACCCTGCCCGACCTTGCGTTTTGCCTCCAGACGTTTGGCAAATTCCATCCCCGGACGCTCCACCAGCCGATACAGCGCTTCCGCCGCCGGAATGGTCACGATGAGGGTGAACACCGTCGTGAGGATTCCCGAGAGCGGCGTGGTGCTGCCGAACAGCATGTATCCGATGTGGATGGCCAGCACGTGCAGAAGGTACGCGCCGTAGGAGCGCTGCCCGAGATAGACGAGCGGAGCGACTTCGAGAAGGCGCAGCAGCGCGCCGCGCTGCATCATGACGTAGGCGACGAGGTAGGTCGCAACCGCCGCCACCGCGGTCAATTGCTCGGTGTAGCGCAGCAGCGCAAACAGCGCGACCACGAAGCCGAGCGGCACCGCAACGGGCACCCGCGTCAGCGTGGCGATGACGGCGTAGGCGCGCGGCCATTCCAGAAGCTGCGCCAGCATGACCCCGAACAGCAGGGCGCAATAGGAATTCGCGGTGAACGAACCGATCGCGATCAGGAGCCCGGTGACGGCGGCAGTGATGGCGAAGCGCCACGCCGCTTTCCGCGTCACGAAGAACACGAGGGGAAAGAACAGGTAAAACTTCAGCTCGATGCCGACCGTCCAGGAGTGCACGAAAATCGTGAACTCGCTGGTGTGGGCGTATTCCGGCAACAGGGCGAGATAATACGGCAACCGCACCATGAACGCCGCGAATTCGTCGGCGAGCGGCGGCAGCACGTAGCAGGCGACGCCGTAGATCGCGATCGCCGCGTAGTAGCTCGGCACGATCCGGAAAAACCGGCGGATCAGAAATGATCCAAAGGCGATCCGGCCGCGCCGCCGCTCCTCGCGGATGAGCAGCATCGCCACGAGATAACCGCTGATGACGAAGAACACCCAGACCGCGGTCCAGCCTTGCAGGTAGGAATAGAGCGGCACCGCGGGGATGTGTGCGGTAACGACCATCAGGAAGCCGATGCCGCGCAGACCATCGAACCCGGGCCGGTAGGGGTTGCTGCGGTAGGCTTCAAAGCCCAACTCGGAGGAGTCACGGACCTGGGGCAACGGCATCAATCTCTGGAGACTCGCAGGCGTGGCCATTACGGTCGAGGCGATGCAACGCCGTCCACACGATTACAGCGCGCTCAACTCACAGAGCCGTGAGGGTCGTGCGGCTCTCACCCATGCCCTGTATCCGCCCGGGCGGTTCGGATCCAGACCTTGTTGTCGTGGAACGCGGCGCCGCCGTAGGGAGCCACCGGATCTGCTCCGGTGAGCGTGTTGATTCCGCGACCGTCGGGATACGCGTCGTTCGGCCAGATCGACTCGGCGATCAGGACGCCCCGGCGCACGCCCGCGTAAAGGCGCGCGTGCAGGCGGACCTCGCCGCGCGCATTGCCGAGCACCACCGCCGCGCCATCGGCAACGCCGGCCACTGCGGCATCCTCGGGATGGATCATGACCTCCGGGCGGCGTTCGCGGCGCACCGAGGTCGGCGTCTCGTTGAACGTCGAGTTGAGGAAGTTTCGCGCCGGCGACGTGGCGAGCCGGAATGGGTGCGCGGCGTCAGCCTCCTCGATCACCTCCCAGTGGTCCGGGAGCATCGGCATCGCCGCGACCGGGCCGGCACGCATCGGGCTGCGAAACGGCACATTCGGCCAATCGACCTTGAAGCGGAACTTGCCATCGGGCCAGGCGAACCCGCGCACAAAATGGGCGGTGTCGAAATCCGGCTGGCAGTCGATCCACCGCTTCGCCTCGAGTTCCGCGAGCGTTCCCCGTCCGGACTTGCCCAGCGTCCAGTCGATCAACTCGCGGGGCGTCATGGCGAAGCCGGGATGGGTGACGCCGAGACGCTGGGCGAGGGCGCAGTGGACCTCGTGATTGTTGCGGCATTCTCCAGGCGGATCGATCAGCTTGGGTCCATAGATGATGTATTGATGTCCGCCGCCGCGATAGAAGTCGTCGTGCTCCATGAACATGGTCGCAGGCAGCACAATGTCGGCGGCGCGCGCGGTCTCGGTCATGAATTGCTCGTGCACGCAGACGAAGAGATCGTCGCGGGCAAATCCGCGCTTCACGCGCTCCTGGTCGGGCGCCACCGACAGCGGATTGGTGTTCTGGATGAAGAGCGCGGCCACCTCGGGGCCTCCGGCCAGCGCCTCCGCGTCACCTTCGAGGATCGCGCCGATGCGCGACTGGTCGAGATGGCGGATCGCGGGGTCGCGGACGTCGAGCCCTTCGATCATGGTCTTGTCGAGACGATAGATGTCCGAGTTGTTGTGGAACGCCCCGCCGCCCTCGAGCATCCACGCCCCGGTCACCGCGGGGATGCAGCTCGCGGCGTGCATGTTGGGGGCGCCGTTGCGCGAGCGCGAGAAGCCGTAGCCGAGGCGGAAGAAGGCGCGCTTGCGTTCGCCGATCAGCGCCGCGAACGCTTCGATGGTGGCGACGTCGCAACCGGTGATCCGCGACGCCCAGGCGGGCGTCCGGCTGCGCACATGCGCTTCGAGCTCGCCCGGAACGTCGGTGTAGCGGGCGAGGTAGTCACGGTCGGCGCGACCGTCCCGGAACAGGCAATGCATCACGGCGCAGGCAAGCGCGCCATCGGTGCCGGGACGGATCAGCACCGGAAGGTCGGCCTGCTCCATGGTGCCGTTCATGTAAACGTCGACCGCTGCGATCTTGGCCCCACGCTCCTTGCGAGCGCGGGTCGCGTGGGTCATCACGTTGACCTGGGTGTTGACCGCATTGGTGCCCCAGATCACCACCAGATCTGACTTGGCCATTTCGCGGGGATCGGGGCCGGCGATCGTGCCGATACCGGCGGCGAACCCGCTGTAGGCGGGATTGACGCAGATGGTCGAATGGAACCCGGAATACCGCTTGGCGTGGCGCAGCCGGTTGATGCCGTCGCGCATCACGAGGCCCATGGTGCCGGCGTAATAATAAGGCCACACCGCCTCCGAGCCGAACCGAGCCTCCGTCCGCAGCAGCGCCTCCGCGGTAATGTCCAGGGCATCGTCCCACGAGATCGGCGTGAACACGCCGCTGCCCTTGGCGCCTTTGCGGCGCAGGGGCGTAAGCAGGCGATCTTTGTGATGCACCCGCTCGGCATAGCGGGCGACCTTGGCGCAGATCACGCCGGACGTGTAGTCGTTGTCGGCTGCGCCGCGAATGCGGCCGATCGTGTGGCCGTCGAGCACTTCGATTTCGAGCGCGCAGGTCGATGGACAGTCATGGGGGCACGCCGACGGGGCGATGCGAACCGCCGATGTCACATCGCGTAATGCCTAATTCATCGCATGCCCTCGCCGAGCATCCCCCAGGGGGGCTCAAATCGGTCGGGAGCGCGAGCGGGACGATCGCACTCCGTAATCCCGAGATGGCAGCATCGTCCGGTTTTGGAAAGTGCGCAACGTTCCGCGCCGTCTGCCGGCGCGTGTCCTGATGGCGGCGCGCCCTATTCCGGTGCCCCCACAGCCTGGGGCGTCTGCATCGGCGACGGGGCGGCGTGCCCGACCGCCGGCTCCGCGCGACGCGCCTTCCGCGCCAGGTGCAGGCCAGCCAGCACGACGATGATGGCGCCCAGCAGCCCGCAGATCATCTCGATCGGATCGATTTCGAAATTCCATGCCAGATGGCCGGCATTGCCGAACAGATTGTAGTCGGTGCCCATCTCGACCATCGTCGCGCTCGAAAGATACTGCGCGACCATGGGATCGTCCGGCAGCAGACCACCGGCGATCCAGCCGAGCAGCGCGCCGCCGCCCCAAACCACGATCGGAAAGCGCTCGAGGATGGCCAGGAACAAGGCGCTGCCGGCGATCACCACGGGGATGCTGACCGCGAGGCCGAGACCGAGCAGCAGATAGTTCCCCTTCGCCGCGGCCGCGACCGCGATCACGTTGTCGAGGCTCATGACGATGTTCGCGACCACGACCACGCGAACCGCACGCCACAGATCCTGGATCGCCTCCGGCGTATCCTCCGCGTCATGGGCCTGCGGCGCCACCAGCTTGATCGCCACCCAGAATAACGCGAGGCCGCCGGCAAGCTTGAGGAACGGCAGCTTCATCAGCGTCGCGACGATGCCGGTGAAGACGATCAGCAGGACGGCAGCGACGCCGGCGCCGAGCACCATGCCCCAGAACCGCTCCTTCGGCGGCAGGTCGCGGCACGCGAGGGCGATCACGACGGCATTGTCTCCGGACAGGAGGATATTGATGCCCATGATCTGCACGGCGGCCAGCCAGAAAGCCGGCCGCATGATCTCCGTCGCAATCATCTCCACAGGTCGTTCCCCCGAATTCGTGCAGGCATCCGCCGTAAGCAATTGAAAATGACGTGGTTGTCAGCCGCCTAGTGTAGCGCTCCGCGGCGCCGCCTGCCAGCGGCGAAACGGCGCAATCCGGCCGAGAACCTGCCTCAACCGACGATGTCGTTTCCGGCGAAGAACTGGGCGATCTCCTTGGCCGCGGTATCGACGGCGTCGGAACCATGAACCGAGTTCGCCCCAATCGACTCCGCATGAGCCTTGCGAATGGTCCCCGCCGCCGCCTTGGCCGGATCGGTCGCCCCCATGAGATCGCGGTAGCGCGCGATGGCGTTGTCGCCCTCGAGCACCTGGACGACCACGGGTCCCGAGATCATGAAATCGACGAGTTCGCCGAAGAACGGCCGCGCCCGGTGCACCGCGTAGAACGTCTCGGCTTGTTCGCGGCTGATGCGAACGCGACGCTGCGCGATGATCCGCAGCCCGGATTGCTCAATCATGGCGTTGACGGCACCGGTGAGATTCCGTGCGGTCGCGTCGGGCTTGATGATCGAAAACGTGCGCTCGATGGCCATCGCAGGACATCCCCTCCAGTGCGGCGTGAAGAACCGCCGCGCTTATAGCGGCGACGTCTCCAACCAGCAAGGCGACCCGGCATGATCCGTCACCGGTCGCGCCGATGAACCGAAAATGAACGCGCCTACATGAGGTTGCCCTGGATTTATGACAGCTGGGCGAGATGAACCGTTGCCGGCCCGGCGCAACAAATTTGCAGGACGATGCAAAGCCACGTCCTTGAAGAGGAGTAGAGATCATGTTCCGCAAGACGATGTTTGCGCTTGCCGGCGCCGTTGCCCTGAGCGCTGCCGCGCTTTCACCCACCTCCGCGTCGGCCGGGGGCTTCGGGCACGGCGGTTGGGGTCATGGTGGCTGGGGTCACGGTGGCTGGGCTCACGGCGGTTGGGGTCACGGCGGCTGGGGTCCGCGCGTCGGCTTCTATGGCGGCTATGACAGCTGCTGGCGCAACAGTTGGGTGCCGACCCCTTATGGTCCGGTTCTGCAGCGGGTGAATGTGTGTTACTGAGCCCCGCCGCGTAGTTGCCGCATGATCATGACGCGGGCCCCGGATGCCGTCCGGGGCTCCATGCCGCTTCGTTTCGACATGTTCCCGAGCCATTGTTCAAGTAGGATCATCGCTGCCAGCAGCGGGGAGGCACAGCATGCGACTTATCATCGGCTTGATTCTTGGAGCCGTGTTGACCATCGGGGGCGCGTTCATCCACGACACCATGGAGTCCGGCGCCGCCAAGCCGCTGGTGAACTGGACCAACGCCCAAGAGCTCGAGAAGACCACCGTCGACTATCTCAAGGCCCAGGCGGATCGCCTGATCAAATGGGCGACGAGCCAGACCCAGCGTGACGGCTGACGCCCGGGCGCGGACGCACACCCTCCACTCCAACCCGGACAACATGCGCATTTGACGGCCGCGCCGGCGCGGCGATAGTTTGCCCGCGGCCGCACGCGCCCGCGGGGCACGTCTATCCACGCGACGCGGGCACGTCTGTTCAAAGCCGATACGATCCACGTGTCGGGCGCTTCATTGGGAGGATGGCGATGAAATTCTATTCGGCGATTCTGGCGGCGGGAGCGATGGCGATGATGTCCGTACCGGCCGACGCGCAGGCGCCCGCGGCTCAGCCGTCCTATGCGATCACCTATCTCGAGGTCACTCCGGCGGCCGAGGGCGACGCCGTCAAGCTCATCAAGGACGCTGCCGCGGCCGCGCGCAAGGAGCCCGGAAACCTGCGCTACGAGGTGCTCCAGCGCATGGACCGCAAGAACCAGTTCGCCATTCTCGAAGGATGGTCCGACCTGAAGGCGCTGGAAGCCCATGAAGGCGGCGCCGCGATGACCGAGTTCCGCAACAAGCTCAAGCCGATGCGCTCGGGCCCCTATGACAACCGGCCGTCCAATCCGATCTCGACCGTCCCGACCGCGAGCGCGCCCCCCAAGGGCGCCGTCTATGTCGCCACCCATGTCGACGTCACTCCGAACTTCAAGGACGTGACGATCGACATGCTCAAGGCGCTGGCCGACGCCACCCGCAAGGAGCCCGGCCTGGAGCGCATCGAGGTGTTGCAGCAGAACAACCGGGCGAACCACTTCACCCTGACCGAGGTGTGGAAGGACCAGGCTGCGCTCGACGCGCATGTCGTCGCCGCCGGCACCAAGGATTTCCGCGAGAAGCTCGGTCCGATGAGCGGCGCGCTCTATGACGACCGCCATTACTCCAGCATCGAGTGATCGCGCGGCGGCGGTCGCCGGACGGCAGTAGCGAAGTTGACGGCGGCCGGCATGATCTTGCCGGCCGCCGTCACATCAGGCCATCGTAGCGCCGTCGCCGGAGCGGCTTCGGCGACCTGCCCGAGGAAAGCCGGACGCCCATGCACGCAGCATTCTACGAGGCCAACGGCGCCGCGCGGGACGTCTTGCGGACCGGCGATCTCCCCACCCCATCACCCGGACCCGGCGAGGTCCGCGTCAGGATCGCGGCCTCCGGCGTCAATCCTTCCGACGTGAAGGCGCGCGAGGGACGAACCCGCAAGATCGCCTTTCCGCGCGTCATTCCCCACAGCGATGCCGCCGGCGTCATCGATGCGGTCGGCAGCGGGGTCGCCCCGGGCCGGTTGGGCGAGCGGGTGTGGATTTGGAACGGGCAATGGAAGCGGGCGTTCGGCACCGCCGCGGAGTTCGTGGCCCTGCCGGAGGCCCTTGCGGTCCGGCTTCCCGATCACACAAGCTTCGCCGAGGGCGCCTGCCTGGGCATTCCCGCGATGACCGCGGCGCACGCGGTCGCCGTTTCCGGCGTCGGTCCGGGAACGACGGCGCTCGTCTCGGGCGGTGCCGGTGGCGTCGGGCATTATGCCGTGCAGTTCGCCAAGGCGGTCGGAGCGACGGTCATCACGACCGTCAGCTCCGGAGAGAAGGCGACGCTCGCGCGCGCTGCCGGCGCCGATCACATCATCGACTACAAGCATGAGAATGTCGGCGCGAAGGTGAAGGAGATCACCTCCGGCCGCGGCGTCGACGCCGTGATCGAGCTCGACCTCGCCGCCAACGCCCGGCTGCTTCCGGACGTCGCCCATGCGCGGACCACCGTCGTGGCCTACGGCACCGGCGGCCTGATGGCCGAGGTCCCGGCCCAGTTCCTGCTTACCAGCGCGATGACGCTCCGGTTCATCTTCGTCTACGAGCTCACGGCGGCGGAACGCACGGCCGCGATCAAGGTCGTCACAGAGATGATCGAGGCAAGGCGGCTCATCCACAACGTCGCGCTCACCGTCCCCCTCGACGACATCATCGCCGCCCACGAAGCGGTCGAGCAGGGCCGCGCAATTGGAAACGTCGTCCTGGCGGTGGCCTAGCGGCGGCGACAGCGACGGCGGAACATGAACGTGGCGGCGGCTGACGAGATTGAGGACATGGGATGACGACGGAATTCAAATACTTGTTGTGGTCGCTGGCGCTGACCTTCCTGCAGATGCTCGTCGCGCTCGTCGCCAGCATCCTGCAGCGCGGCCTGCCGCCCGTCATCGGCAACCGCGAACGGCTGTCCGAGCTGACGGGTTGGGCGGGACGCGCCCAACGCGCCCATCTCAATATGATCGAGAACATGGTGCTGTTCGCACCGCTCATCATCATCGCGGACATTTCCGGCCGCGACAGCTCGATGACCGAACTCGGCGCGCAGCTGTTCTTCTGGGGCCGGCTCGCCTATGCGGTGATTTATCCCGTGGGCGTTCTCTACGTGCGCACGGCCGCCTGGACGGTTTCGGTGGTCGGGCTGGTGCTGATCTTCATGCAGCTCTTTTAGAGTCTTGACCGCGCCCCCTACATCCGGAACACGCCAAATCGCGTCTCGGGAATGGGCGCGTTGAGGCTCACGGCAAAAGCGAGCGCCAGCACGCGGCGGGTTTCCGAAGGCGTGATGATGCCGTCGTCCCACAGCCGCGCCGTCGCGTAATAGGGATTGCCCTCGGCCTCGTATTGCTCGCGGATCGGCTGCTTGAATTCCTCTTCCTCGATCTCCGACCACTTGCCGCCACCGGCCTCGATGTTTTCCCGCTTCACCGTCGCGAGCACGCTCGCGGCCTGGTCGCCGCCCATCACCGAGATGCGCGCATTGGGCCACATGAACAGGAATCGCGGACCATAGGCACGCCCGCACATGGAGTAATTGCCCGCGCCGTAGGAGCCGCCGATGATCACCGTGATCTTCGGCACCCGCGCGCAGGCGACCGCCATCACCATCTTGGAGCCGTCCTTGGCGATGCCGCCGGCCTCGTAGCGGCTGCCGACCATGAAGCCGGTGATGTTCTGCAGGAACAGCAGCGGCATCCGGCGCTGGCAGCACAGCTCGACGAAATGTGCGCCCTTGAGCGCGGACTCGGAGAACAGGATGCCGTTGTTGGCGACAATGCCGACGGGAATCCCGCCGATATGGGCAAAGCCGGTGACGAGCGTCGTGCCATAGAGCGCCTTGAACTCGTCGAACACCGAGCCGTCGACCAGCCGCGCGATGACGGCGCGGACATCGAAAGCCTTGCGTGGATCGGACGGGATCAGGCCGTCGAGCTCGAGCGGATCGCAGGCGGGATCGCGTGGCGCGAGCAGCGGAACGTCGACCTTCGACCTCCCGTCGAGATGGGAGACCGCGCGGCGGCAGATCGACAGTGCATCGGCATCGTCCGCGGCGTAGTGATCCGCGACGCCGGAACGGCGGGCGTGGACCTCGGCACCGCCGAGGTCTTCGGCACTCACCACCTCGCCGGTCGCAGCCTTCACCAGCGGGGGACCGCCGAGAAAGATGGTCCCCTGGTTGCGCACGATGATGGTCTCGTCCGACATCGCCGGCACGTAGGCTCCGCCCGCCGTGCACGATCCCATCACCACGGCGATTTGGGCGATGCCCGCCGCCGACAGGTTCGCCTGATTGTAGAAGATGCGGCCGAAATGCTCGCGGTCCGGAAATACCTCGGTCTGCTGCGGCAGGTTGGCGCCGCCGGAATCGACGAGGTAGATGCAGGGCAGCCGGTTCTCGAACGCGATCTCCTGGGCCCGCAAATGCTTCTTCACCGTCATCGGGAAATAGGTGCCGCCCTTGATCGTCGCATCATTGGCGAGGATCATGCACTCACGTCCCTCCACGCGTCCGATCCCGGTGATGAGGCCGGCGCCGTGGATCGCGTCCTCGTACATGCCGTAGGCGGCGAGCGGCGACAGTTCGAGGAACGGCGCGCCGGGGTCGACGAGGCGCAGCACGCGCTCGCGCGGCAACAGCTTGCCGCGTCCGGCGTGACGCTCGCGCGCCCGCGCCGGACCGCCCGTCGCCGCCTCGGCACGCCGCTCCTGCAACTCGGCGACGAGCGACTTCATCTGCGCCGCATTGGTGCGGAATTCGAGGCTCGAGGGATCGATCGATGAGGCGAGAATCGCCATGGGTTTCTCCTGGGCGGACGCTGCCCCGACGCCGCGGTGATTGCAATGGCGACCGGCGCAAGCGAACGCGTGCAAATCCGCGCCGCGCTCGTTGGTCTCCCGGCCCCCTCCCCACCCTCCCCCGCACGCGCCCCGGCACGCGGGAGAGGGAGTTCGAGGCTGTGCCCACCTCCACCATCATCGACCGGCCAGTTCCCGACCATGACGGCGGCTCATTTGAAAGGAGCAATCGCGCCGGCCCCGCGCGTCCCCTCTCCCGCGTGCGGGTCGCGTGCGGGGAGGGCCAGGGAGGGGCTCTTTTCACCCGCACCAGCGATCGCCCTATTCCGCCAGCGGCCGCATCAGCGCGTAGAGCGCGGCCTGGCCTTCGAACCCGATGCCGGGGCGGTCGGAGAGCGGCAGGAAGCCGTCGTCCACCACGGCGTCGTCGGCGAAGCCGCCGAACGCCCCGAATACGCCGGGATAGGATTCCGCCCCGCCGAGGCCGAAGCCCGCCGCGATCGCGAGCGACATCTGGTTGCCGCCGTGCGGGAACAGCGAGGCCCGGCTCCAACCCCTGCCCTCCAGCATGGCGACGGTGTTGCCGTACTGGGCGATGCCGTAGGCCTGGGGCGGGTCGACCTGGATGAAGTCGCGACCGGCACGCAGGCCGCCGAAGCGCACGAGATTTTCCACGTCCTGCGTCGAATAGAGGTTCTCGCCGGTGGCGAGCGGCGCGTCATAGGCCGCCGCGATCTCGGCATGAAGCGCGTAATCGAGGGGATGGCAGGGCTCCTCGAACCACTTGAGCCCGAACGGCCGCAGCGCCTTGGCATAGGCGAGCGCCTCGGCGCGCTCGAACTTGCCGTTGGCGTCGACCGCAAGGCTGGCGCGACCGGCGAGCGCTTCCAGCACCGCCTCGATGCGCCGGCAATCCTCGGCGAGGGTCAGCCCGCCGACCTTCATCTTGACCATGGTGTAGCCGGCATCGAGATGGCCGCGCATCTCGTCCTGCAGATCGCCGACGGTCTGCCCGGGACGGTACCAGCCGCCGCCGACGTAGCAGAACACTTTCGCCGGCACCCGGCCGGCGCTGTAGCGGTCGGCGAGCAGGCGGTGGAGCGGCACCCCGGCGATCTTGGCGGCGGCGTCCCAGGTCGCGACTTCGATGGTGCCCATGCCGATCGAGCGCTCGGCGTCGCCGCCGATCTTCTCGCGCCGAGACATCGCGGCGAGCACGCGTTGCGGATCGATGTTGTCGCCGGCCGCGTCGACCAGCGAATCCGGATCGACCTGGAGGATGCGCGGAATGAAGCGCTCGCGCATCTGCGCGCCGCAGGCATAGCGTCCGGTCGAGTTGAACGCGAAGCCGGCCACCGGCCGGCCGTCGCGCACCACGTCGGTGACGACGGCGACGATCGAGGTCGTCATCTCGGTGAAGTCGAAGCTCGAATTGGTGAGATTCGATTTGAGCGGAACCGCGGTCTCGCGAATATCGACGATGCGCATGCTTGGGGTTGTCTCGGGGAGAGTTCCGGAGTTGAAGGCGTCCCGCGTGGGCGTGGCCCGCGTGTCTCGGACCCGTTGGGGTCATTGCCGGCTTCTACGGGTTACGCTCGCACGCCGGTTGCTGGCCGGGCGATCCCGTGGAGGGGCGTCGGCGCCACGTGAACGCGCGCGGACGATCCCTACTCGATCTTGATGTTGGCGCCGCGAATGACCTTGCTCCACTTCGCGATCTCGACCTTGATCTGCGCGGCGAATTCCTCGGGCGTATTGGCGGACGGCTCAAGGCCTAGCACCTCGAAGCGGTCCTTGATGTCCGGCAGCGCGACGATCGCCTTGATCTCGCGGTAGAGCAGGTCGACGATCGGCCGCGGCGTCCCCGCCGGTACCAGCACCGCCTGCATGGTGTCGGCCTCCTGGTCGGGGAAACCCGCCTCGGCCATGGTGGGCACATTGGGGATCGCCGGGGAGCGTTTCGCGGCGGTGACGGCGAGCGCCCGCACCTTGCCCTCGGTGATGAGCGGAATGGCCGGCGGCAGCGAGGTGAACGCCATCGGCGTATGGTCGCCCGCAAGCGCCTGGATCGCCGGCCCCGCTCCGCTGAACGGCACATGGACGATGTCGAGGTTCTGCGTCAGCCGGAACAATTCGCCGGACAGATGCGGCGTGGTGCCGGTGCCGGCCGAGCCATAGGAGATCTTGCCGGGATTGGCCTTGATGTACTCGATCAGCTCGCGCACCGTCTTTGCCGGCACCGTCGGATTGACCAGCAGGGCATTGGGCGCGTCGCCGACCACCGTCACCGGCGCGAAGTCCTTGTAGGGGTCGTACGGGATCTTGGGGTAGAGACTCGGATTGACGACGAAGCTCGAGGACACGAACAGGATCGTGTAGCCGTCGGGGGCCGACCGCGCCGCTTGCCCCATGCCGGTGTTGCCGCCGGCGCCGGTGACGTTCTCGATGTAGAACTGCTTGCCGAGCCGCTCCGACAGCTTCTGCGAAACGAGGCGCGCGACCACGTCGGTCGGCCCGGCCGGCGCGAACGGCACGATGATCCGCACCGGCTTGTCGGGATAGCCGCCCGTGGTCTGGGCTTTCGCCATCATGACGGGAGCCACCACCGCCGCAGCCGCCAGCATGATGCCGACAAAGGTCCGAGCCCATCGCCCATTCGCCATCACGTTCCTCCGCTCCGCTTTACCCGCCTCCCCTCACTGCGATCGACGAAGGGGGCCGGGCGCGTTCAACCAGCCGCTCGTCTACTCGATCCTGATGTGGGCTGCACGCACCACGTTGTCCCACTTGGCGATCTCGCTCTTGATGCGGGCGCCGAATGCCGCCGGCGTCGACGTGGCCGAATCGAAGCCGAGGGCGGCCAGGCGTTCCTTGACGTCCGGCATGCCCATCACCTCGACGGTGTCGCGGTTGATGCGCGCGACGATGGCGTCGGGGGTGCCGGTCGGAACCAGCAACCCGTTGATGGTTTCCGCCACCTGCTCGGGAATGCCGGCCTCCTCCATGGTAGGCACCTCGGGCAGCGCCGCGGAGCGCCGGGTCGCCGTGACGGCGAGGCCGCGAAGGTTGCCTTCCTTGATGTTGGCGATCGCCGGCGGCAGCGCGGTGAAGGCAATCGGAGTGTGGCCGGCGATCGTCGAGTTCACAGCCAGCGAGGCGCCGTTGAACGGCACGGTCACGAGATCGAGCCCGTACTGCAGCTTGAGCAGCTCGCCCGAGAGATGCGGCGTCGACCCGGTCGAGGGCTGTGCGTAACTGTATTTGCCGGGACTGCTCTTGATCAGAGCGATCAGCTCCTTGACGCTCTTTGCCGGCACCGAGGGATGGACGAAGAGGATGTTCGGCGAGGAGGCCGCCAGCGTCACCGGCGCGAAGTCCTTGATCGGATCGTACGGCACGCCTTTGGCATAGAGGCTCGGGTTCACCATGAACCCGGTGCTCATCATATAGAGCGTGTAACCGTCGGGCATCGACCGCGCCGCGGTCGCGGTGCCGGTATTGCCGCCGGCGCCCGGATGGTTCTCCACATAGACCTGCTGGCCCCAACGCTCGGACAGCTTCTGCGCGATGATGCGGGCGATGACGTCGGGCGGGCCGCCCGCCGCGAACGGCACGATGATGCGGACGGGATGGTTGGGATAGCTCGCGTCCTCGGCATGGGCCGTCGCGGCAAACGCGAGCGCTGCGCCGAGGGCGAGCGCACGGACGATCCAGTGCATGGCGTCCTCCTGGTTCCGGACTGTGGGGTCCGGTTGACCGCGATGGTACCACCGCCGCCGCCCGGTCGATACCGAGACGTTCGGTCGCAAGGCGGCTGCGGGGTGTCCCCGGCGGGGCTGACGCATGAAGAGCGAGGCGCTATAGGAAGGCCGCGGCCGCCGGCCCTTTCTCGCCAGCATTCAAAGAAGGACGCCCCATGTCTCAACGCAAGTTCACCCGCCAGGACCTTCGCGATGCGGCGGAGAAATACAAGAACTGGGGCAAGTGGGGTCCGGACGACGAGATCGGCACGCTCAACTACACGACGCCGCAGGACATCATCGCCGCCGCCGGAGCTCGTGAAGAAGGGCAAGGTGATCTCGCTCGCGCTCAACTTCGACCAGTTCGGCCCCCAGGGCGGCAAGACCAACTATCCGCCCATGGGCCGCATCAATCCGCTGCATCTCATGCTGCGCACCGGCACCGACGCCTATTCCGGCGTGCTCGACAAGCGCGGCATCCGTGCCTCCGACGACATCGTGGTGATGCCGCTGCAGTCCGGCACTCAATGGGACGGGCTCGGCCACATCTTCTACGAGAACAACATGTGGAACGGCTACGACTGCCGCGAAGTCACGAGCGCCGGCGCGCAGAAATGCGGGATCGAGAAGACCAAGAACAAGATGGTCGGCCGCGGCGTCTTTCTCGACGTGCCGCGCGCGCTCGGCAAGGAGGAGCTGGAGGACGGCTACGCCATCACCTCCGCCGATCTCGAGACCACCGCCAAGGCCCAAGGCGTCGACGGTCGGGCGCGGCGACTACGTCATCGTGCGCACCGGCCAGATGGAGCGTTGCCTGCGGCTCGGCAGCTGGGACGGCTATCCCGGCGGCGACGCGCCGGGCTTCTCGTTCGAGACGCTCGAATGGGTCCACAAGACGCAGATCGCCGCGATCGCGAGCGACACCTGGGGCTGCGAGGTGCGCCCCAACGAGATCCGAAGCCGGCATCAACCAGCCCTGGCACTGGATCACGATCCCGATCATGGGCATCACCATGGGCGAGATCTTCAACGTCGCCGAGCTCGCCAACGACTGCCGCGAGGACAAGACCTACGAGTTCATGTTCGTCGCTCCGGCGATCCCGATCACCGGCGCGGTCGGCTCGCCGATCAACCCACTCGCGATCAAGTGAGCGATTTTGCTGCCCCATGGGTCGCGTGACGATCGTCAACGGGTGCCGGTCGTCTGCGGCCCCCTCCCTACCCCTCCCCCGCGCGCGGGGGAGGGAATTGCATCCGTCATCGCAAACTGAATGGCGAGCAAGGCAAAGAAGGCTTCCTCCCCGCTTGCGAGGAGGACGTCGCAGCGTGCCCTCGGGGCAAAGCGGGCTCCCTCTCCCGCTTGCGGGGGAGGGTTGGGGAGGGGGCGCTTTCGGGCGAATCGGGAGCGCCGGAGGGCAACGCCGCTCACGAATTTCCTTCGCTGGAGCGATCAATCCTGCTCCCCGATTCAATCCTGATCCGCGATTCCTGGAGCCGTCATGGACCTCACGCTAAACCCGCTGATCGCCGCCGGCGTCTCGCCTCGACCGCCATTACCGATGCGGCCTACGTATTCTTCACGGCCGCGGTCCTCGCCCGCCACCGGTTTCGGGCCGCGAACTGGAGCGCGACCTGGTACCTGCTCTCCGCGTTCGCCGTGATCAGCTACACGGCGAACCCCATCTACGTCGCCTTCGCCGCCATAGGATCTTGGCTCGGCGCCTTCGCCTCCGTTACGTTCATGCACCGCCAGCAGAGTGTGGTACGACACGACCCGCCCTGAACCGCCCTCCCTGCCGCTTCTGCCCCCTGACCTCACAAAGCCTTGTCGGACAAAGGACGAAACATGCTTGGACATAACCGCAAGAAAATGCTCGGCGCCGAGTGCATGGCCGACATGCTCAGGGACTACGGCGTCACCCACGTCTTCCACGTGCCCGCGGTGCTGCGCCGCAGCTTCGTCGAGATGGAGCGCCGCTCCGACATCAAGCGGCTCCATGTCCATGGCGAGAAATCCGCCGCCTACATGGCCGACGGCTACGCCCGCGCCACCGGCAAGCCCGGCATCTGCATGGCGCAGGTGATCGGCGCGCTCAACCTCGCGGCCGGCCTGCGCGATGCCTGGCTCGCGCATTCCCCGGTGATCGCCATGACCGGCGGGCGCGAGCCGCGCACCAAGTTCCGCAAGGTCTACCAGGAGATCGACGACATGCCGGCGTTCGAGCCGGTGACCAAGTTCAACGCCACGGTCGACGACGTGTCGCGCTTTCCCGACATGGTGCGCCAGGCATTCCGCGTCGCGGTGTCCGGCACGCCGGGGCCGGTGCATCTCCAGTTCCGCGGCAACGAAGGCCAGGTCGACGCCGAGGAGGCGGAGATGGAGCCTTTGTGCGAGCCGCAATTCTCCCACGTGCCGCCGTTCCGTCCCGAGCCCGATGAAGCGAGCGTGCGCGCGGCGCTGGCCCAGCTCTGCAGGCCGCCGAGCGGCCGGTGATCGTCGCGGGCGGGGGCGTGCGGGCCTCGGGCGCCGCAGGCCGAGGTAGTGGCGCTCGCCGAGGCGCTGCAAATTCCGGTCGCGACCTCGCTCAACGGCAAGGACACCATCCCCGGCAGCCATCCGCTTTCGGTCGGCGTCGTCGGCACCTATTCGCGCGAGAGCGCCAACCGGGTGGTCAACCGCGCCGACCTCGTCTGCTTCATCGGCACCGAGACCGGCGGCATGACCACCCATTTCTGGGCGGTGCCGCCGATCGGCACGCCGGCGATCCAGATCGACATCGATCCCGAGGCGCTCGGCCGCAACTATCCGCTGCGCGCCGCGGTCAACGGCGACGCCAAGGTGACGCTCGCCCGCATGCTCGCCGGCGCCGATCGCAGCCAGCGCCGGCAAGCGCAAGGCGTGGATCGCGCGAGGTCGCAGATCGATCTGCAAGGAGTGGCGCGACAAATACCGCGCGGCGCTCACCTCCGATGCGGTGCCGATCCGCCCGGAACGCATCTGCCACGAGCTGTCGCTGCACGTGCCGGACGATGCCATCGTCGTCGTCGACACCGGCCATGCCGGCATGTGGATGGGCGGCATGTACGATCTCAAGAGCCCGCGTCAGAGCTACATCCGCAGCGCCGGGCATCTCGGCTGGGCGTTCCCCGCCGGCCTCGGCGCGAAGTGCGGCGCGCCCGGACCGGCCGGTGGTGACGTTCACCGGCGACGCCGGCTTCTGGTATCACATCGGCGAACTCGAGACCGCGGTGCGCTGGAAGATCAACGCGGTCACGGTCGTCAACAACAATGGCGGCGGCAACCAGTCCAAGCGCGGCTTCGACCGCGTCTATGGCGGCACCCAGACCGACGGCGGCCGCACGCTGTGGACCTTCAACAAGATGAACTTCGCCCGCATCGCCGAGGACATGGGCGCGCTCGGCATCCGCGTCGAGCACGCCAGCGCCTTCCCGGCCGCGCTCGCGCAGGCGCTCGCCGCCGATCGCCCCGCGGTGATCGACGTCGTCACCGACATCGACGCGCTGGCGCCGACCGCCGTGGCGTGATCATCGGCACCCGGCACAGCGGTCGGTTTCCCTCTCCCGCAAGCAAGCGGGAGAGGGAGACGGCCGGCACCTCGCCATGAGAACAGTGATGCGCCGAAATGGATGAACTCTTTAAAACTGAACTTTTGGTATTGAAGCTTGCTGAAAAACTTCAGCCCCAGGTTTCGAACGCAAAAGGCATCGCATGGAAATCTCACTGAAAGGCCGCAAAGCCCTGGTGACGGGCGGAAGCCTCGGGCTCGGCCTCGCCATCGCCAGGGAGTTCGCGGCCTCCGGCGCCGACGTCGCCATCCTGGCGCGGCGGCAAGGCCCGCTCGACGAGGCGGCCGGCGCGATCCGCGCCGCGTCGGGACGGCGGGTCCTGCCGGTCGCTTGCGACGTCGCCCAGGCGGACGCCGTGACGCGCGGCTATGCCGAGGTCGTCGCCGCGTTCGGCCGGGTCGACATCCTCGTCAACAATGCCGGGATGTCGAACGCCCTCCCGTTCGAGCAGGTAACCGACGCGCAATGGCAGGAGGATTTCGACCTCAAGCTGTTCGCCGCGATCCGCCTCACGCGCCTCGCCTGGCCGGCGATGAAAGAGCAGCGCTTCGGCCGTGTCATCAACGTGCTCAACATCGGCGCCAAGGCGCCGCGGGCGGCGAGCGCGCCGACCTCGGTGACGCGCGCCGCCGGACTGGCGCTGACCAAGGTTCTCGCCGGCGAAGGCGCGCCCCACGGCATCCTCGTCAACGCGATGCTGGTCGGGCTGATCGAGAGCGACCAGTGGGTGCGCCGCGCCAAGGCGGCCGGATTGCCGCTCGCCGACGTGCTCGCCGACATGGGCAAGGAGATCCCGCTCGGGCGCGTCGGCACCGCTCAGGAATTCGCCAACCTCGCCTGCTTCCTCGCCTCCGACGCCGCGGCCTACATCACCGGCACCGCGATCAACGTGGACGGCGGCCGCTCGCCGGTGCCGTAGCCAAAAGCGTCGTCGACTATTCGCGGGCCATCACCTCGGGCGCTGCCGACATTCGTGTTTCATCTTCGCGGCAAGGGCTAATCGGTGCTCAGGATCATCGGCATGGTCACGTCGAGGCCTTTTTCCACGAGAGACCGGATGCCGTCTCTCACCATCGGGCCTGGTGCGGCGCTGGCGTCGGGCCACCACGACGTGTCCACCACCAGGTGAGGACCATGGATCGGCTGCATCCATGCCGTAAGGACATTCGGCTCCTCGATCACCGCATCCCGACGCCCCAACAGAGTGAAGTTGTGACCGTCATAGACCCTGATGGAATAGAGGGCGTAAATGAACTCTCCGGTGCGTAGGGGAGCTCCGAGCTCGAGCATACCGAGCCCATACACCGATTGATTGGTTCCCTTGTATGAGCTGGCGCTCTTCACCACTACGACGTGATGATCGCAGGGTGTCGACGACGTGATCCCGCTAACGATCCCACGAAGCTCCTCTTCGTAATTGAAGAAGAGGGGGTGATTGACATCGAGCACACCAAAGGCTCCCTTAGGGTAACTGATGCGACGTACGACCCAGTTCTTGCTCAAAAAGGAGCTGAGCTTGTTGATGACGAGATTGTCGATCTGCCAGGATTCGATCGGAACGTGATCGTTCTCGTTGTTGAAGACGGTGATGCCGATCTTGCGCAGATAAAACGCGTCGCCGATCGCCGAAGCGACGCCGATGCATTTGGCCCTGTCGGGTGGGCTCGGCTTGGCGGATTGCTGCTGAGACGAAGGCGGGGCTTTCGGCTTCGGCGGCTGCTGGGCATGCGCGGCGCCTATCACAGCGGACACCGCGAGGAATGCAAGCATGGTACGGCGCATCGTCGACCCAGGATTTCGGCGGCATGCCATCCGGCAGTTGGCCGAACACATCGCCGCCAAAACCTAAGGTTGCTTTGTGACGAATATGCGACCCAGCACCGCGCCTCGATGAAGGCTACGCCTTGAAGAACTCGACGAACCGCGCGTAGACGTGGTCCGGCATCTCCTCGGCGATGTAGTGGCCGCATTGCATGGCGTCGGTGTCGACGACGTTGCTCGCGTATTTGTGCCAGACCTCGGCGAACTCCTTGGTGCGTTCCGGGGTCTGTCCGCGCGCGCCCCACAGGATGAGCACCGGCATGCCGATCTGCTTGTCCTTGTCGGCGGCATCGATCTCGAAGTCGCTGGTCGGCGAGGCACGGAAATCGTGGCAGGAGCCGGTGATGGTCTTGAGCGTGTAGCAGCGTACGTATTCAGCGAGCGCCGTCTCGGTGAGGAAGCCGAGACCGGTACCGCCACGGATCACCATCCGGCTCTTGAGGAAGAACTCGGCCGGCACGCCGCTGATCAGGCGCTCGGGAAACGGCGACGGCTGCGCCATGAACGACCAGTGCCAGGAGCCGATCGCCCAGTTCTTGGTGGTGTGGGTCCACACATGATAGCCCGGCACCACGTCCATGATGCAGGCCTTCATCACCCGCTCGGGATGGTCGAGGCACATGCGGTGCAGGGTGCGGGCGCCGCGGTCATGCCCTGCCGCGAAGTATTTGTCGTAGCCGAGTTGCGCCATGACCTCGATCATGTCCTGAGCCATGGCGCGGAACGTGTAGTTCACGTGGTTGGGGCCGGGGTCCGGCAGCGAGCTGTCGCCGTAGCCGCGCAGGTCGGGCATCACCACGTGGTAGTGCTCGGCCAGCCGCGTCGCGATCTTGTGCCAGCAGACGTGGTTCTCCGGATTGCCGTGCAGGAGAAGCAGCGGCGGGCCGGAGCCGCCATGGCGCAGCCGGATCACCGCGCCGCTGGTGCGCATATCGAGATGGGCAAATCCCGGAAACAGCGCGGCGACCTCGGGGCGTCCCCACCGGGTGGGGTCGCGGACATAGTCGGCGGCGGTGGCCGTCTCCAGCACCTGCGCACGTGCCGGGGTCGCAACCGTGCCCACCGCGGCCGCACCCACCGCCATCGCGGCGACGAGGTCGCGGCGGCTCACACCAGCAGCGGCCGATCCGTCGGCACCCGGTTCCGATCGGTTCTCGCTCATAAACTTCCTCCCTGGCCGCGGCTGCAGCGGCCGATGCTTCGCCCTCAGGCGATTTCGAACTCGGGCACCACCCAGGTCTCCTCGACGGCGGCAACCTGCCACGCGGCAAAATCCGGCAACGCCATCACCGCGTCCATATAGGCGCGCGCAATCGGCCCGACCGCGACGCCGTAAGTGTGAAACCGCGCCACGACAGGCGAGAACATCGCGTCGGCCGCGCCGAAGGCGCCGAACAGGAACGGACCGCGGTAGCGGGCCCGGCAATCCGTCCAGATTTCGTCGATGCGGGCGATATTGGCGAGCACGTCGGGCGCGAGCTCGATGGTGCCCGGCGCCCGCCGCATGTTCATCGGACAGGCGCGTCGCAGCGGCAGGAATCCACCATGCATCTCGGTGGCGACGGCGCGGGCATGCGCACGGGCCTCGCGCGGTTGCGGCCACAGGCCGGCGCCGGGAAACTTCTCCGCGGCATATTCGATGATCGCGAGCAATTCCCATACCCGCACCGCGCCGTCGACCAGCACCGGCACCTTACCGGACGGCGAGACTTCGAGGATCTTCTCGCGCGCGCCCGGTATATAGATCGGGAGCACGGTCTCCTCGAACGGAATGCCTGCGACCTTTAGTGCAAGCCATGGCCGAAACGACCACGACGAATAGTTCTTGCTGCCGAGTATGAGCTTGAGCGCCATCGCGCGCCTCCCCGCCGCCGCCGTGCTCAAGCCGTCTTCGTCTCGACCGGACCGCCGGCGCTGCGCCACGCGCCGAAGCCGCCGGCGATATGGGCGACCGGCCGCAGGCCCATGTGCTGCGCGGTCTGGGCGGCGAGCGCGGAGCGCGAGCCCGCGGCGCAGAAGAACACGAACTTGCCGTCGGCGGCGAAGGCGGCCTTATGGTATTTGCTGGCGGGATCGAGCCAGAACTCCAGCATGCCGCGCGGGCAATGAAAGGCGCCGGGGACCCGCCCCTCGCGGTCGAGCTCGCGGACGTCGCGCAGGTCGACGAAGGTGACGCCGGGGCTGCCGTGCAACTTGATCGCATCCGCCACCGGCAAAGTCTCGATCTCGCGTTCGGCCGCTGCCACCATGTCCTCGACGTGAAGCGTGATATTCTGCGCCATGAGGCTCTCCCGTTGGGCGGGCAATGTGGCAGAGACGGGAGCACGGTCAAGCTGCCATCTGCGAGCGTTGCGGCGGAGCGGCGCGCCGGGCAGCATGCGGCCCCGCCGGCGCCGGCCGGAGCCTGCCGTCGTTTGATCGGAGCTATCGCATGAACGTGCTGCCCCCGCTCGACATCGCCGCGCTCGTTTTCTTCCTGCTGGCGTGGGGCGGCTATGCGATCGCGGTGGAATGGGGGCCGGGCCACCGCCTCGGGCTCAATGCCCGCATGCACGTCTATCGCGAGATCTGGATGCGGCGCGCGCTCAGCCGCGAGCTTCGCATGGTCGACGCCCAGATCATGGCGGCGCTGCAGAACGGCACGGCGTTCTTTGCGTCGACGTCGCTGATCGCGATCGGCGGCGGTCTCACCATGTTGCGCGCAACCAACGAGATCAACACGGTGATCTCCAACCTGCCGGTGAGCGAGCCGCCGACCTCGGCGCAGTGGGAGCTCAAGGCCGCGGGGCTGATCCTGATCTTCGTCTACGCCTTCTTCAAGTTCGCGTGGTCCTACCGGCTGTTCAATTACGTCGCGATCCTGCTCGGCGCGATGCCGCCGGCGAGCGAGCGCACGACGCCCGATGCGCAAAGCCACGTCTTGCGCATCACCCGGCTGTTCGAATCGGCGGGCCGCCATTTCAATCGCGGCCAGCGCGCGTTCTTCTTCGCGCTCGGCTATCTCGGCTGGTTCGCCGGCCCGTGGCCGCTGTTCGTGTCGACGACGGCCGTGGTGATCGTGATGTGGCGGCGCCAGTTCGCCTCGGCGGCGCAGCGCGCCCTCCTGGCGGACGTCACGAACGAGCCCGCGGCCGCGGCCCGGGAAGGAGCTCCGACGTCTTCCCCGTGAGGCGATAAGCGACGAGACCGACCCACTCATGGAGTGCGGCGGCGACCCGCCGAAGGCCGCCGGAAAGATCGCCGACGACGTCGAGCATGTCGCGCCAGCCAGTGGTCTGGTAATCCACCGGATAGGCCTCGACCGGGAACTCGGCCTGGCGGAACGCCCCGATGGCGCGCGGCATGTGCAGCGCCGAGGTGACGAGAAGCCAGCGCTCGCCCGGCTTGGGCGCGGCAAGCGCCTTCGAGAACACCGCATTCTCGGCGGTGTTGCGCGAGCGGTCCTCCAGGGTGAGACGGCTCGCCGGGACCCCCAGGCTTTCGAACAGCGGGACGACCACGTCGGCCTCCCGGCCGTCCCGGGTGAAGAGGCCGGCATCGCCACCGCTGTAGATGATGCGCGCCTGCGGATATCTCCTGGCGAGCTCGGGAACGGCGACGACCCGTTCGGCCGCGTCGTTGAGCCCGACCTCGCCGCGGGCAGCCAGCGTGCGGGCGCTGACGGCGCCACCGAGCACGACGATGCCGACCGGCGGCGGCCCCGCCGGGTCCCACGGCGGAAACCGGTTTTCGAGCGCGACCACCAGCGCCGTGCCGACCGGAAGGAAGCCGATGACCGCGATCAGGACGAGCGACAGCGCGGCGAGCCGGAAGCCGGCGCGGGCAAAGCGGGTCCGCGTCAGCAGCAGGCCGACGAGCCCGACCGTAACGATGACGTTCGCGGGCTCGGTGAAGAACGCCAGCAGCTTGGAGAGGACGAAGAACAAGGCGTCAGTCGAGGCTGCGTCGCCATTCCTGGTAGCGCGCCTTGGCGTCGTCATTGGGGGGATAGAGGCCCGGCAGCTGCACGCCCTTCTCCACCTCGGTGAAGACCCAGCTTTCATAGAGTTCGTGCTCGGCGCCTTCGTGGGCGACGTATTCGACAAGGTCCTTGGGGATGACGACGGCGCCGTCATCGTCGACCACGATGTAATCCTCCGGGAACACGGCGGTGCCGCCGCAGCCGACCGGCTCGTTCCAGCCGACGAAGGTGAGGCCGTTCACCGAGGCCGGGGCCGCCATGCCGGCGCACCACACCGGCAGGTTGCTCGCCAGCACGCCGGCGCGGTCGCGCAGCACGCCGTCGGTGACCAGCGCCGTCACGTTGCGCTTCTTCATGCGGGCGCACAGGATGTCGCCGAAGATGCCTGCGCTCGGCACCCCCATGGCGTCGGCGACCACGATCACGCCTTCCGGCATCGCTTCGATGGCGGACCGGGTCGAGATCGGCTTGCTCCAGCTCTCCGGCGTCGCAAGATCCTCGCGGACCGGCACGAACCGCAGGGTGAATGCCGGGCCGATCAGGCGCTCGCCGCCGGGCACCAGCGGCTTCGGTCCGTTCATCCAACAGCGCCGGATGCCCTTCTTGAGGAGCATCGTGCTGATGGTGGCAGTCGTGACCTTGCGCAGAACGTCGAACACGGCGGGATTCATCGCTGACCTCGTTGGCTGGAGCCGCGGCCTGGAACGGCCGTGGAGATAGCAGGTGCCGCCGGTTTGGAGAAGCCGGGGCCCACGTGGTGCGACGTGGGGGCCGCTCAGCGAGCCCCCTCCCAGCCTTCGCCGCACGCGGGAGGGTGAAACCGCGGACATCGTGCCAGGAGAGCTGGCTGAAGTGCAGAGTTTGCCTGTCTCCCAGCGGCTTCCCCGAGGCGGGGCCCGCCCCCTCCACCGCTTGCGGGGGAGGGCTGGGGAGGGGGAATGCGGCGCTTCCTGCTTCGACGACGTTTCGACGGCGCCATTTCCCGATGTGGCGTGGCGTGGGGCCACTCAGCAAGCCCCCTCCCTACCCCTCCCCCGCCCCGCAAGCGGTGGACGGAAACGCGCAGTGCCCCGCGAGCGGAGGAGAGAAACCAAACATTGCGCCATGACGCTGCGCCCAGGCTCAATCCCAGTTCGGCGAGCCGGACCAATCCACGATCCGCCCCTGCGGATGGGCAAGTGCCTCGATCTCCTTCATCTCGGCCGGGCTCAGCTCGAAATCGAAGATCGCGAGATTCTCGGCGAGGCGCTCCGGCCGCGAGGTGCGGGGGATGACGATGGCACCCTTCTGGATGAGGAACCGCAGGCAGACCTGCCCGCCGGACTTGTGGTGAGGCTGGCCGATCTTGCGCAGGGTCTCGTCACCGACCGCCCTGCCCCGCGCGATCGGGCTGTAAGCGGTCACCGCGAGCCCATGGCGGCGGCACGCCTCGACCACTTTGGTCTGGTCGATATAGGGATGCCATTCGATCTGGTCGGTCACCAGGGGCTCGGTGGCGAGCTTCACCGCCTGCGCCACGAGGTCGACGGTGAAGTTGGAGATGCCGACGTGGCGGGTCAGCCCTTCCCGCTTCATCCGGCACAGCGCGCCAATGGTGTCAGCGAGCGGAATGCGGGGATTCGGCCAGTGGATCAGCAGGAGATCGACCTCGGAGAGGCGCAACTTGGACAGGCTCTCCTTGGTGGCGCGCGCGAACTCGCGCGGCGCGAGATGGTCCTGCCACACCTTGGTGGTGATGAAGACCTCACCCCGCGGCAGCCGGGAGGCGCGAAGGCCCTCGCCGACCTCGGCCTCGTTGCCGTACATCTCGGCAGTGTCGATGTGCCGATAACCGAAGTGGAGCGCCTGCTCGACCATGCGGACGCAGGTGCGGCCGCGCAGGTCCCAGGTGCCGAGCCCGATCGCCGGTATGCGCGCGCCATTGGCTTCGACGACGGGCGTGGGGGCGAGGCGCGCAGTCATGGTGACTCAGTTAGGATGGTGACTCAGATACGAATGAACACAGATACCGCTGGATTCAGAGATACAGGCTCTTCATCTGCGGCTCGGGATAGCGGGTGCCCGCCGCCGCGCCCACCGGGATCGCGTCGGAGATCTCGGCGACATCGCGTTCGCTCAGGTCCACCGAAAGCGCGCCGAGGTTCTCGATCATCCGTTCCTTGCGCTTGGTGCCGGGGATCGGGATGACGTCCTGGCCTTGCGCGAGCAGCCAGGCCAGAGCGAGCTGGCCGGAGGTGCAGCCCTTGCGCTGTGCGATCGCCTCGACGCGCTGCACGAGCGCGACGTTATGGGCGAGGTTGCCCTCGGCATAACGCGGATGCCGGCGGCGCGAATCGGTTTCCGCCAGCGTCGACGGCTCTTCGATCTTGGCGGTCAGGAGGCCACGGCCGAGCGGCGCATAAGCGACGAAGGTGATGCCGAGCTCACGGGTCGTGAGCAGGGTCTCCTCGCCCTCCTCGCGATAGAGCAGCGAATACTCGTTCTGTACCGCGGCGATCGGATGAACGCGGTGGGCGCGCCGGATGGTGTCCGGCCGGGCCTCGCTCAGCGCGAGGAAGCGGACCTTGCCCTGCGCAACGAGCTGCGCCATGGCGCCGACGGTGTCTTCGATCGGCACCGCGGGATCGATGCGGTGCTGGTAGTAAAGATCGATCTCGTCGACCCCGAGCCGTTTGAGGCTCGCGTCGCACGCACTCAAAACGTATTCCGGCCGGCCGTCCGCGATCTTGCCGCCGCGGCCGCCGAGATTGCCGAACTTGGTGGCGAGAAACACCTCCCCGCGCCGCCCCGCGATCGCCTTGCCGACCAGCTCTTCATTGTGGCCGAAGCCGTACATGTCGGAGGTGTCGAGCAGATCCACGCCGAGATCGAGGGCGTCGCGGATGAGCGCGATGCCGGCGGCATCGTCGCTCTTACCGTAGACGTTGGAGAGCGACATGCAGCCAAATCCCATGGCCGACACATCGACCCCGCCGATCCGGCGCTTCTGCGTTACACGACTGTTGCTCAACCTCGTCTCCTTTCGGGAGATGCCGATTAGAATTTTCCGGTTCAGGATTTGCCCGTCGCGGCCGCGACCGTCACGGGCTGCTCCCTGTAGACCTCGGGGAACAGCCGCTTGAGATTATCGACTTTCGGCAAGTCGTTGAACATGATGTAGGGGCTGTGCGGGTGGGTGAGCGCGTAATCCTGGTGATAGGCTTCAGCGGGATAGAACTTCGCCAGCGGGTCGATCCGGGTCACGATCGGCCGATGGAACACGCTCGCGCCGCCGAGCTGCGATACATAGGCCTGCGCCACCCGCTTGGTGGCATCGTCGGTGGTGAAGATCGCCGACCGGTACTGGGTTCCGACGTCCGGCCCCTGGCGGTTGAGCTGGGTCGGGTCGTGGGCGACGGAAAAGAATATCTGCAGGATCTTGCCGAGCGAAACCTTGTGGGGATCGAAGGTCACCTGAACCAACTCGGCATGTCCCGTCCGCCCCGAGCTCACCTGCTCGTAAGTGGGATCGGCCGCCGCGCCCCCGGCGTATCCCGACACCGCCTGATGGACCCCGTCGACATGCTGGTAAACCGCCTGAATGCCCCAGAAGCATCCGCCGGCGAGCACGACGGTCTGCAACCCCTCGGCGGGCGCGTTTTCGGCGGGCGCATCAACGGCCGGCGGCGGAATGACATTCGCGGGCTCGGCCGCACCGGCAGGACATCCGCCTGAAAGAGCAGCAAAGCCGATCACCAGCGACATCGCCGCGACGAGACGCCCGGCGTTTCTGATGGCTGGATGAAATGGAAGCGCAGAAGAGTGCGTCATCGGTTGTCCTCCCGTTGCCCCCTCGAATACGTCCAAAGCCAAACGATGTTGCGCAGGCCGCGGTGATCCACAAGTGAACATATCGTGAAGCCACCGCGCGCCAGGATTTGATTCCGAGGCTCATCGTTATATGCTGCACAATACAACGCATGCAATCGGTGGAACCATGTCGATGCGCCTTGCCGCCAGCCTGATCGTTCTCGTCCTGCTCGCCCCTGCGGCATCATCCGCTGACACGCTGCACGTGGCCGGAGCCGGTAGCCTGACGGCCGCCTTCACCGACCTGCTGCGCCGCTTTCCGGCGGGCCCCGACACCGTCGCGCCGCCGGAATTCGGACCGTCGGGCTTGATGCGCGAGAAGATCGAGGCCGGGGCCGATGTCGATCTCTTCGCCTCCGCCGACATGGCGCAGGCGGAACGCCTGGCTGCCGGCCATCCCGAGCGCTTCGTCGTCAATTTCACCCGCAACCGGCTGTGCGCCATCGCCCGCAACGCAGTCGGGATGACCCCGGACAACATGCTCGACCGCCTGCTCGACCCCGCGGTGCGCCTCGCCACGTCGACCCCGGGCGCCGATCCCGCCGGCGACTACGCTTGGCGGGTGTTCGCCCGCGCCGATGCGATGCATGCGGGGGCACGCGCGGCGCTCGAGGCCAAGGCCCGGCCGCTGTTCGGCGGCGGGTCGAGGACGCCGCCGCTCGTCGCCGGCAAAGGGCCGCTGGAAGGGATCTTCCTCGCCGACCGCGCCGACGTCGCGCTCGCTTATTGCAGCGGCGCGCCCGAGGTCGCCGGCGAAGTGCCCGGCCTCGCGGTGGTGCCGCTTCCGTCCGACCTCACCGTCGGCCCGGCATACGGCATGGTGGTGCTCGACGCCAAACCGGTGGCCTATCGTTTCGCGACCTTCGTGATGTCCGAAGCGGGCCAGGCGGTCCTCAAGGCCCACGGCTTCGATCCGGTGGCCCTGGTCGAACCGGTCTCGCCGTCGCCGGGGTTGCTGGTGCAGCGCGGCGGCGAAGCCTCGCGGGCGATATCGCCCGAACGCATCGCGGCACTGCCGCGGTTCACGCAGCATGTCGGCTTCATGAGCAGCCACGGCGAGCAGCAGAGCGAGTGGACCGGCCCGACCCTGTGGGACGTGCTCGTTGCAGCGGGCGCCGTCGATCCCGCCAAAATGGCCGAGCAGGTTCGCCTCGTCGTCCGCGTCACCGGCGCCGACGGATACGTCGCCGCGGTCGCGCTCGCCGAGATTGCCCCGCAATTCGCGGGACGGCCGATCCAGCTCGCCGATGGCATGAACGGCACGCCGCTGCCCGATCACGGTGTGCGCCTGATCGTCCCGGGCGAACGCCGCGGCGGCCGATCGGTGCGCGACGTCGTACGCATCGACGTCGATTAATCCCGGACGGCCTCAGCGGGTCAAGTGCGCCGTCCATACGAAAATGGCGGCCGGGTGCAACCCGACCGCCACTGCAGAAACGCGTGTCCGTCGCTCAGAAAAGCTTGCTGAACACGAAGTACAAGGAGGCCGACAGGGTCATCGCCGCCGGGAGCGTCAGCACCCAGGCGAGCGCGATGTTGCGCAGGGTCGACATCTGCAGGCCCGACCCGTTGGCCGCCATGGTGCCGGCGACGCCCGAGGAGAGCACGTGGGTGGTCGACACCGGGAGCCCATAGGAGTTGGCCGCAAAGATCGTGCCCATGGCGACGAGTTCGGCCGCGGCGCCCTGCCCGTAAGACAGGTGCGTCTTGCCGATCTTTTCGCCGACCGTCACGACGATGCGCTTCCAGCCGACCATGGTGCCGAGACCGAGCGCGATCGCCACCGCGATCTTTACCCAGAACGGGATGAACTTGGTCGCAGCGTCGAGCGAGCCCTTGTACTTGTTCAGGACCGCGATGTCGTCCTTGCTGAGCTCGCTTTCCTTGTCCTTGGACAGCAAGCGGATCGCCTCGGAGACGAGGTACATGTCGTTGCGGGTGTTGCCGACGGTGGCCGACGGGATTTTTCCGAGCGAGCCGTACTCCGTCACCTGCTTCGAGATGTCGAGCATCAGGGCGGCGAGCGAGGGAAACGTCCCCTCGTTGATCTGATGCAGGGCCACGTAGTTCGTGACCGCCGGCCGCGGATCGCCGGTGACGTTGTACCCGGCCGCCTTGGCCGCGACGACCTTCGCGGCGGCCGCCGAATTGGTGGCGAATGCCTCCATCTGGCTCGGCGGCATGGCTCGGTTGAGTGCATACACGGTCGGCACCACGCCGATCAGGATCAGCATGATGAGGCCCATTCCCTTCTGCCCGTCATTGGAGCCATGGGCAAAGCTGACGCCGGTGCAGGTCAGAATGAGGAGGCCGCGGATCCACAACGGCGGGGGCGCGTTGCCCTTGGGGGACTCGATAGAGCTCCGGCCGTTTGATCAGGAATTTCATCAGCAGCAGCAAGAGTGCTGAGAGCACGAAGCCGACGATGGGCGAGAGCAGCAGCGCCTCGCCGATTTCGATGGCCTTGCCCCAGTCCACGCCCGAGGTGCCGTCGCGGCCCCGCATCAGCGCGTTGGCGACGCCGACACCGATGATCGATCCGATCATGGTGTGGGAGCTCGAGGCCGGAAGGCCGAGCCACCAGGTTCCCAGGTTCCAGATGATCGCCGCGATCAGCAGTGCGAACACCATCGCGAAACCGGCGCTGCTGCCGACCTGCAGAATAAGTTCGACGGGCAGCAGGGAGATGATCCCGAACGCCACCGCGCCGCTCGACAGCGCGACCCCGAGGAAGTTGAAGAAGCCCGACCACATGACGGCGAACTCCGCCGGCAGGGCGTGGGTGTAGATCACGGTCGCCACCGCGTTGGCGGTGTCGTGGAAGCCGTTCACGAATTCGAAACCCAGCGCGATGAGCAGGGCGACGAACAAGAGGATGAAAGGAACATACGAAGTCACCTTCGCGCCGGTCGCATCGATGTCGGCGTAAAGGCTGTAGGCGACAAACAACAATCCGCCGGCAAGAATGCCGCCGAACAGGATCATCGTCAGCGGGTTGAAATCCTCCATCGAGATTCGGCCGTTTTGCCGCCGGCTCAATAGATCCGGGTAACGCCAAGTCCGTCATCGCACTGTCCCCTGTTGCCGAGGCAAAAGTTCTCGACCCGATCGATGACAGACGCATGACAAATCAGGGGCTTCCCGCGCTGCAGTGCCACCTTTACGGGAACGTTGTGGAGCGTCCCAACGCTCCCGAGCCTGGTCGCCGTGAACACGTGGTCTGCCCGCCGCCCTTTTCGCGCCGGCGCAGGGCGCCGGCACCCCACGATAGGTCGGCTGATGTGTTTGCGTTTCCAGAGGCTTGGAGCCCAACCTCGGCAGCACGTCTTGCCCTCGCGCAGCCCGGCAGAATATGGGTGAGGAGCTGCAAGATCGCGCTCGGTGGGCCAGCCGGACCAACTCGGGCAGGTCACCGGAGCTGCTTGCCGTTGCGCGGGGTCAGGGACGAGTCGCGCCGGGTGAAGCCTTAGCTCCGCACCAAAACATCACTCGGAACAGCGTGTGAGGTGAAGAGGATTACGCCGGTCGCACGACCGGCGGCACCGGAGATCCCCGGTGCCGCGACGGCCACGTAATCGAGAGGCTAGTACGGATAACCCTGAAGCCTCGGCGCCCCGTGCTTCCACTCGGGCAACCGGGCGTAATCATCGCCGATCGGCATCTTGACCTTCGGCAAACTGTCCTTGTCGAGGACCTGATCCTCGGGAATGATCTTGTTCAGGAAGAGCAGGTAGGCCGTCAGGGCATAGACCTCGTCGGCGCTCAGCGTCCCCTCATTCCCGAGCGGCATGCCGCGATGGATGAAATCCCACACGATCGTCGCAAACGGCGCGCGCAGCGGCAGTATCCGCTCTCGTTTCCAGATGGGGACATCCTGGCCTTTTTTCGATTGCAGCGCCGGTGCCGGTCCCCCCAAGCCCGCTTCGCCATGGCAGCTGATGCACCCCGCCTGCTCGAAGACCTCTGCGCCTTCCTTGGCGGTGCCGTGGCCCGTGGGGAGTTCCTCTCCGGTAGGACTGATCGAGATATCCAAGGCGCGGATTTCTGCAGCGGTCGGAGTCCGCCCCACGCCGTAGGTGGGCGACTGTGCGAACGCCGGACTCGCCAGCAGCAACGCAAGCGTGACAAGCCTAAGCGAGCCCATTGGTCACGCTCCCGTCCTTGGCGATCTTCCACGGCATAACGCTGTTATCCAGCCCGGGCACTCTGTAATCCCGATCAAGAGGAACGTTCCAGTACCCCGCGATCTGCTCTCGCATCGGTTGCACCTGGCCGATCTCGTCGGTGCAGCGCGAAAGAATCTCGGTCTCGTTTCCATCCCAGTTCCAAGGATAGCTGAACCGGACATGCGCCATGCGTTGTGGAGTCCCCTTGAACTCGGCGGGGCTCCACTTCCGCCCGCCATCGGTGGACACCTCCACGGTACGAACCGCGCCTCCGCCGGACCAGGCGAGGCCGCGGATCTCGTAGAAGCCGCGGCCGGGCAGCTGTTGTCCGCCGGACGGATGCGTGATGACCGACTTGGGACCGATCTGGCGCCCGAGCGCAGCTTCTTCCGGCTCCCGGTCGAGATGCCCGAACTCGTTGTAGTTTATGTAATATTTGTCCACGACTTTGATGCGCCGCAGGAACTTGGTGTGGTATATTCCCTCGAAGCCGGGGGCCATCAGGCGCACCGGAAATCCTTGTTGCGGCCGCAGGGCTTCGCCGTTCTGGCCATAGGCGATGAGGCAGTCATCCATCGCCTTGGCGATCGGCATGCTCGAGGCACCCTTCACTTCCTCGGCGCCTTCAGCGACGAACCACGTCGCGCCGCCTTTCAAGCCGCATTCCTTGAGCAGCGTGGACAACAGCACGCCGGTCCATTCGGAGCAGCTGGTCATCCCGTGCGATTCCTGCACGGTCCGTTGACGCGCATTGTGCCGGTTTCCCGCGCACTCGATGAAATGCAACCGGGTGACCGACGGGAGGCGCTTCAAGTCCTCCATGGTCAGGGTCAGGGGACGATCCACCAAGCCGTGAATCGTCAAAGTGTGCTGCTTGGGATCGATGTCCGGAATGTAGGAGCCGCGGGTCGTCGCCACATAGTGCAGCGACGACGGCGTGATCACGCCGACAGAATCCTGCAGCGGCGAGGCGACGTGAAACACCTTCCCGAACGCGTCGGGCGAAGGCCTGCCGCCCATCGGGTGCGCTATGCGCACCGAGGTCACGTAGTGGGAGCGCTCGCCGTAGGCGATCAACTCCTTGCTGCCCATGATCATGGGACTGCTGTCCGAGATCATTGAATGGTCGTGTCCTGCGGCGTGGTCCCCTGCCGGCGTTTCGCCGAGCGCCGGCACCACCGCTCCCAACGTGACCCCACCGGCCAACGCGCCGCCGCTCTTCAGGAGCTCCCTCCGGCTGGTTTCTTTCGGACCCATCGGTCTCTCCTTTGAAAAATGAGACTTCGACAACATCACGTCTCCCTGAACGCGACTATACGCGGCCTCGCCAAATCTGGCGAGTGCCAAGAGCGGGGCCGAAGAGCAGCGGTTCCATCCGCCCAGCTTCAAACCGGCATCGTGAACGCGAGGGGCTAGCGCGACTTCTCGTAGATTTCGCGCCCGATCAGCATGCGGCGGATTTCGCTGGTGCCGGCGCCGATCTCGTAGAGCTTGGCGTCGCGCAGCAGGCGCCCGGCGGGAAAATCGTTGATGTAGCCGTTGCCCCCGAGACATTGGATGGCTTCCAGCGCCATCCAGGTGGCGCGCTCGCCGGCATAGAGAATAGCGCCGGCGGCGTCCTCGCGGGTGACCCGGCCGTCGTCGCAAGCCCGTGCCACCGCGTAGACATAGGCCTTGGCGGCGTTGGCGGTGACGTACATGTCGGCGAGCTTCGCCTGGATGAGCTGGAAGCGGCCGATCGGCTGGCCGAACTGCTGGCGCTCATGCACGTAGGGGACTACGAGGTCGAGGCAGGCCTGCATGATGCCGATCGGGCCTCCCGCCAGCACCAGACGCTCGTAGTCGAGGCCCGACATCAGCACATTGACGCCGTTACCGACCGCGCCGAGTACGTTCTCCGCCGGCACCTCGCAGTCCGTGAAGACGATTTCGCTGGTGTCCGACCCCCGCATACCCAGCTTGTCGAGCTTCTGGGCCGGTGCGAAGCCGGGAAAATCCTTTTCGATGATGAAGGCGGTGATGCCGCGCGCGCCGGCGGTGCGATCGGTCTTGGCATAGACGACGAGGGTGTCGGCCACCGGTCCGTTGGTGATCCACATCTTCGCCCCGTTGAGGACGTAGCGGTCGCCCTTGAGATCGGCCCGCGTGCGCATCGACACGACGTCCGATCCGGCGTTCGGCTCGGACATCGCAAGGGCCCCCACATGAGCGCCCGAAATCAGCTTGGGCAGGTAGCGCCGCTTTTGCGCATCGGTACCGTTGCGCCGGATCTGATTGACGCAAAGGTTGGAATGGGCGCCATAGGACAGGCCGACGGCCGCGGACGCGCGCGACACCTCTTCCATGGCGACGCAGTGGGCGAGATAGCCGAGGCCGGAGCCGCCCCACTCCTCTTCGACCGTAATGCCGTGGAGACCGAGCTCGCCCATCTGGGGCCACAGGTCGCGAGGAAAGACGTTGTCGCGATCGATCTCTGCAGCCCGCGGGGCAATCTTGTCGCGCGCAAAGCCCTGCACCGTCCGGCGCAGCAGGTCGAGATCCTCGCCGAGACCGAAATCGAATCCTGTCCATGCGTTGGAGATCATTCGTGAACCATTTCTTAAGGCCGCCGTCGGGCAAGGCCGGGAGAGGTCCCGGCTCAACTGTAGCATCCAAGCCCTAACAACCAGCCGACATTCCATTTTCGTAATCCCGTGAACCCAACATGCTGAGATGCCCGCTCGCGAAAACGGCGGCCGCCGGCCGCCACCGGATCAGGGGAAGACTCTTGTGGATCTCGAGCACCTTGGAAGCTACGGCAGGACCGATCGGTGAGCGGGGCGCCGGCGCGCGGTCCGGTGACCGAATTGAGCGCGCGACGCCCGCGCCCTCCCGCGGTGTTCGCGCGGACACGCCACGCCGCGCAGGATGGAGAGGATGTCGGACCGTGGTGGTGAGCCATGCGTCCGCCGGGGGCACCCGAGCGGGTGCCCAGACTTTGCCTCACTTGCCGGGTCAACATGACGCGATGCGCGAATTGTGGCGGAAACGTGCCGCTCCGAGCGGTGCACAGCGGGGTTTCGACGGATAGCCGGCTTGCGCCTGAGGTGGCCGCCGAGCCGGCCACCGCGGGACCTGCAAAAAAGATCACAAATTGACCATCCATTATCCACGAAAAATTAAACTTACTGGATGGTTATGGAGACTAAGGGGCAGGCACGGTGACAACGCGTCGTAGGCGTGCGGGGGACTCGAAATGCAACGTGTGATTCCGGAACGTTTGATTCCGGCCCTGATCATTCCCGGCATGGTGGCCGCAGCCCTGTTGACCGCCGGCGCCGCCATCGCGGGCGAGTGCCCGGGGAATCCGGACGCGATCGGCACCAGCCGGACCATCGTCGTCGATCCCGTCGAGCACCCCCGTCTCGGCAGCATGCAATACCGTGAGAGCCTGCCGCTCGAAGACCACGAGGTCGTCCTCACCTTCGACGACGGCCCGTTGCCGCCGCGCACCAATCGCATCCTCGAGATTCTCGCCAGCGAATGCGCCAAGGCCACCTTCTTCATGGTCGGCAAGATGGCGACGACCTTTCCCAATGTGGCCCGCATGGTCGAAGCAGCCGGGCACACCGTGGGGACCCATAGCCAGACTCACCCCTTGCGGCTGCACAAAGTGCCGCTCGCAAAGGCGGAGGAGGAGATCAACGGCGGCATCGCCTCGGTGACCTCGGCGCTGGGCCATCCGCCGACGCCGTTCTTCCGCATTCCCGGCCTCGCGCGCACCAATGCCATCGACCAGTTCACGGCATCGGAAAAGCTGATGACCTGGAGCGCCGATTTCCCGGCCGACGACTGGACCAAGATCACGCCCGCGCAGGTTTATTCGCGCGCCCTCCAGCGGATCGAGGCGAACGGCAAGGGAATCCTGCTGCTGCACGACATCCAGCCGAGGACCGTCGAAGCGCTCCCGGCCCTGCTCCACGAGCTCAAGCGCCGCGGCTACCACATCGTCCACGTGGTGCCGGCGACCCCGGACCTGCCTAAGACCGCGACCCTGGCCAGCCAGTGGATCGTGCATGTGCATGCCCGCGAGATCTGGCCGGCCTCCTTCGTCGAGGCCGAGGACAATACGGTGCTGCCGTTCCCGAGCCCCGCGAGCTTCGGTGCGGTGCATCCCTTCGACGCCCTCGCGGCGGTGGCGGTCAACCAGCATGGCCGGGTGATATTCCGCCCGGGCCAGTCGACCCAGCTGCCCCCTTCGGCATGGCCGCGCGCCTATAGCGAATCGCAGGCGCCGCTCGCCGTCGCCCGCTCGGTGCTCCCGACGCCCAGCCGGCAGACCTTCACCTATCCCGAGACCGCGCCGACGCCCTGGTTGCCACGAAAGCTCTCTTCGCTGGGGCCGATGCCGGCCCTGTTGCCGGTGGTCCCGCCGGAGCCCGACGCCCTGGCGATGCTGATCCGCCGCTCGCTTCAGGAAACCCAGGCCGACGAGCAGGCGACGACCCAGTCCATTCCCGCCGCGACCCCGCGCTCGGCCGCCAATCCCCTGAGCACGACGAACATGCCGCATGGCGCGTTCCCCTGACGGGGAGCGCCCGAGCGCGCGTCAGTCCACCTTGACGCCTGCCAATTTCACCACCCGCGCCCACTTCTCGGTCTCGTCGGCGAACAGCTTGCCGAACGAAGCCGACGTGCCCGGCATCGCTGTGCCGCCGAGGTCGGCGAGCCGCGCCTGCATCCGCGGATCGGCGAGCGCGTCGTTGATCTCGCGGTTGAGGCGTTCGACGATCTCCGCCGGCGTGTCCCGCGGCGCACAGACGCCGAAAAAGGCGCTCGCCTCGTAGCCGGGAACGAAATCGCCGACCGTCGGCAGGTCCGGCAACACCGGCGAGCGCGTCGCCGAGGTGACCGCGAGCGCGCGCAGGCGCCCGGCTTTGACGTGCTCGATCGAGGTCGAGAGGCTGTCGAACAGGACCTGGACCTGCCCGCCCATGAGATCGGTCAGCGCCGGCGCATTGCCGCGATAGGGCACATGGACCATGTTGACGCCGGCCATCGCCTTGAACAGCTCGCCGGAGAGGTGGGTCGATGTTCCGAGTCCCGTCGAGGCCATGTTGATCCGGCCGGGATTGGCCTTCGCATAGGCGATGAATTCGACGACGCTGGTGGCGGGAACCCCGACATTGACCACCATGATGTTCGGCGCCTGCATCACCCCGCCGACCGGGGCGATGTCGCGCAGAAACACGAAGCTCAATCGCGAATAGAGGCTGGCGCTGATCGCATTGTAGGAACCGCAGAGCAGCAGCGTGTAGCCGTCGGGCGGCGCGTTCACCACCACTTCGGTGGCGATATTGCTGCCCGCTCCCGGGCGGTTGTCGATCACGAACTGCTGGCCGAGCCGCTCCGCCAGGAACTGGCCGACGAGACGCGCCGTGATGTCGACCGATCCGCCCGGCGGAAAGCCGACGACGATGCGAACCGGCCGGTTCGGATAATCGGCGGCCGCCGCTCCGCCCGCGACCATCGCCGCGAGGCCGAGGCACAAGGCCAGGACGCCGGCCGTTTTTGCGCCGGGGCGCATGAACACCTCCCATCGATCGCGCGCGGCTAACGGACCGGTTGTCCCGGCTTCCGCCACCGCGGTCCCAAAAAAAGCTAGCGCGGCGACCCGATCGGGTCGCGACCCGGGCCGCCGACCTCCAGCATGTCTTCAAGCCAATGACCCGCCCGCGCGGCCTTGGTCGCGAGGTAGCGGCGGTTTTCCGGGTTGATGATGGTATGGAGCGGGATGCGCGCGGCCACGTCGACCCCGCCTTCGCTCAACGCCTCCAGCTTGCCGGGATTGTTGGTGAGCAACAGCACCCGGTTGGCGCCGATCATCCGCAACATGCGCGCGGCAACGCCGTAGTCGCGCTCGTCATCGTCGAAGCCGAGCATCATGTTGGCGTCCATGGTGTCGAGGCCGCCATCCTGCAGTTCATAAGCCCGCATCTTGTTGGCGAGGCCGAGACCGCGACCCTCCTGCTCGAGATAGAGCACCACGCCGCCGCCGGATTCCGAGAGCTGGGCGATCGCGAGCTTGAGCTGGGCGCCGCAGTCGCAGCGTCGGGAACCGAACACGTCGCCGGTGAGGCAGGCCGAATGCACCCGCACCGCGACCGGCTGCGAAAAATCGGGATCGCCGAGGATGATCGCGACCGGGCTCGAGCCGAGCGCATCGCGGAACACGCAGAACCGCGCGCTGACACCGTCCTCCAGCGGAATGCGGGCGTCGCTGACGATCTCCAGCGACTCGACGTTGCGTGCGCTGAAGCGCGAAACGGCGTCGGCGTCGACGGCGATCATGTGCGCGCGGTCGTCGGCCGCCACGGCCGCCGCATCGGCGACGAGAAGTGCCGGGAGGCGCTGGGCGAGCTTAGCCAGGACGACGGCGCGTGCTGCTGCGGCGCCGGCGGCACCCACATTCGCGCGCGGCTTGCCGTCGAGGCCGGCCGCCAGCGACCAGATGCCGTCGCAGGTGTCGGCCGCGGTCAGCGGGATCGCCACCGGTCCGGGCGTTTCGAGGCCGAGTACATGGGCGCGCCGCGATGTCACCACGAGGGAGGTCGGGGCCTGCGGACAGAGCATGCGGAACGCATCCCAGGCGGACGGGGTCAGCCCGTCGACCGGCAGCGCCACGATCCGCTCGTCGCCGGCGGCCATGATCACGGGGCGGCCGGCGTGGAATTCAGCAAGGCTGCGCTGAACGGCGATGTCGTCAGCCGTTCCGAACAGGCCGAGGCCATTATGCGGAATCTTCAACTGCATGAGAACATTATGCCCGACGGTACGCGACGCACTCTCACCGCCCCCGACGGCCATCATTGCCCCGAACCAATACCAAGATATGCCAATAATTTGACCAAATGGAAAGGCTTTCGCGGCGAACCGCGCGCAAGACGTCGCCGCGGCGGCGGAACCTTTGGGTCGGGCGGGCCGTGCCCACTTGGGCGCGGGACGCGAACCGGCTATGACCCATGCGCGTCGGCCAGAATTCTTGAGACAGGGGTTGGTTTTCCATGCGCGTCGCGATGATCGGTTCGGGATATGTCGGACTCGTTTCCGGGGCATGCTTTGCCGATTTCGGGCATCACGTCACCTGCGTCGACAAGGACGCCGCCAAGATCGCGCGGTTGCATGAAGGCGAGATTCCGATCTTCGAGCCCGACCTCGACCGCCTCGTCGCCGTCAATGTCCGCGAGAAGCGCCTGGACTTCACCACCGACCTTCAGGGCCCCGTCGCCGAGGCCGACGCGGTCTTCATTGCGGTCGGCACGCCGTCGCGGCGCGGCGATGGCCATGCCGATCTGAGCTACGTCCACATGGCGGCGCGTGAGATTGCCACGGCGGTGTCCGGCTTCACGATCGTCGTCACCAAGTCCACGGTGCCGGTCGGCACCGGCGACGAGGTCGAACGGATCATCGCCGAGACGCGGCCCGACGCCGACGTGGCGGTGGTGTCGAATCCGGAGTTCCTGCGCGAGGGTGCGGCGATCCAGGATTTCAAGCATCCCGACCGCATCGTCGTCGGCACCGAGGACGAACGGGCAAAAAAGGTGATGACCGAGCTCTACCGGCCACTCTACCTCAACCAGGCGCCGATCCTCTTCACCACACGGCGAACCGCCGAATTGATCAAGTACGCGGCCAACGCGTTCCTCGCCACCAAGATCACGTTCATCAACGAAATCGCCGACTTGTGCGAGAAGGTCGGCGCCGACGTCCAGCAGGTCGCACGCGGCATCGGCCTCGACAACCGCATCGGGTCGAAGTTCCTGCACGCCGGGCCGGGCTTCGGCGGCTCGTGCTTTCCCAAGGATACGGTCGCGCTGATCAAGACCGCCCAGGACGCCGAGGCGCCGCTGCGCATCGTCGAGACCGTCGCTGCGGTGAACGACACCCGGAAACGCGGCATGGCGCGCAAGGTCGCCGCGGCGCTCGGCGGTTCCCTGCGCGGCAAGACCATCGCGGTGCTCGGCCTCACTTTCAAGCCGAACACCGACGACATGCGCGAGGCACCGTCGATCCCCTTGATCACCGCCCTGACCGACATGGGCGCGCGCGTTCGCGCCTACGATCCGGTCGGGATGGACCAGGCCAGGCAGGTGCTGGGCGCGATCGAGTTCGCCGAAGGACCTTATGCCTGCGCCGAGGGCGCGGATGCGCTCGTCATCGTCACCGAATGGGAGCAGTTCCGCGCGCTCGATTTCGAGCGCCTGCGCGGCGTGATGAACCAGCCGGTGCTGGTCGACCTGCGCAACGTCTACCGGTCGGAGGAAATCGAGGGCTTCACCTATCACAGCGTCGGCCGCCCCGCCTACGGCGCCACCTGACGCCGCGACAATTCCCGGTTACAATGCGCTGCTGGCGTCAGGTGTCGGTTGTTGCCGGGTGATCCCATGAACGTGGTCGAGACGGGTGTGGTCCAGGCGGGCGTGCCCGAAACGGGTGTCGTCGACAGCCCTCCGCGTTCCCCGGATGACGTCGAGTGGCGCAACGCGCTCACGGCGATCCGCTCCGGCCATCCGCACGCTCCGCCGCATTGGGAGCGCATCTTCGGTCCGCTGCGTGGCGGGGTCGTGGACGATCTCATGGTGGTCGGCCAGATCGGACAGTCGCTCGACGGCCGCACCGCGACCATGACCGGGCACTCGCACTACATCAACGGCCGCGAAGGTCTCGACCATCTCCATCGGTTGCGCGCCCTCGTCGATGCCGTCGTCATCGGGGTGGGGACCGCCATCGCCGACGATCCTCTGCTCACGGTGCGCCGCGTGCGCGGGCCGCATCCGGTGCGCGTCATCATCGATCCCAACGGACGGTTGCCGGCTTGCGCCAAGGTGCTGCGCGACGACGGCATCGAGCGCCTCGTCGTCACCCGCGAGGACGGCCCCGCCCTGCCGGGCATCGAAGTCATCGCCCTGCCGGTGAAGAACGGCGAGGTGTCGCCGCGCGCCATCCTCGGCCGGCTCGCGCAGCGTGGCCTTCGTCGCATCCTGATCGAAGGCGGGGCCGGGACGATCTCGCGCTTTCTCGAGGCGCACTGCCTCGACCGCCTGCACGTTGTGGTGGCGCCGATCATCCTCGGCGGCGGCCGCTCCGGCCTCGACCTGTCGCCGATCGCCCGCTGCGAGGAAGCGCTGCGGCCGCCCACTCGGGCCCACCTGCTCGGCAACGAAGTGCTGTTCGACTGCGACCTGCGGGATCAGCGGGTCGCGATCGGGGACGCGAAGAAGTCGATGTGACCGACTTCCATGCGCGAGCGGCCGGCCACCACATGCGCCCGGCGCTCGGCGAGCCATGGATCGAGGACGGCGGGGGCGACCCCCATTTCGGCGGCGGCACCCGCCCAGCCTGCCAGCATTTCCATCTGGATGGCGTGATCCGCGGACGCGAAGACCCAATCGGACCGGCCCGCCACGACGGCAAAACCCGCATTGCGCAGGCGCTCCGGCGCCGCCGTCGCCGCCTGCGGACCGAGCGCCGGGCCGAACCCCTTGTCGCCGCGTTGGTGACGATTGACCGCGGCAATGACCGCCGCGTCGGACCGGCTCGCCGGCGTGAGGCGGACCCGGCCGTCATAGCTCAGCGCCGCATAGACCGGTCGCCCGGTGAGCGCCAGGATCGTGACCAACCGCTCCAGCCAGGCGGCGGAGACGAGATCGAGGAGGGCCGACATGGTGACGAGCTCGGTATCGCCGGCGAGCGCCGGCGCGAGATCCGCTTTGAGATCCATATGGGCGGTCGTCACCTCGCACATCGCGGGCGCCCCTTCATGGGCGGCCTCGAGGAGCAACGCGTCATGATCGACGAGACGCCATGCCTGGCCTGCGGGCAGCAGCGGCGCCACGGCACGCATGGTCGAGCCGGTGCCGCAGCCGAGGTCGACGACGCGAACCGCAGGCTTGCCCGCAAAAGCCAGGCGCACGGCGTCGAGCACCGCGGGATTGCGCGCCGCGCGGTCGTAGGGTTCGCGCAGCGCCAGCCATGGCAGGGAAAAGCTCATGAGACCGCCGTGATGACGCGCAGGAAGGTCTCGCCCGCCGCTTCCCAGCGCGGCAGCCGCGCCGCGGCCGCCCGCGCTGCGGCGGCATGGGTCTCGCGAACCCGCGGATCGGCAATCATCGTCCGCAACACCGTCGCGAGCGCCGCGACGTCGTCGGGCGCGACGAGAATGCCCGCATCCGGCGGCACCGTCTCCGGGATCGCCCCGGCGCAGGTCCCCACCACCGGCAGGCCGTGGCTGATCGCCTCGGCAAACGCCATCCCGTAGCCTTCGTGGCGGGATGCCAGGACGAACAGGTCGGCGCCACGGTGGAGGGCGGCGAGTTCGTCGGCCGCGACCGCGCCGCGCAGCCGGATCCGTTCGCCGAGGCCGTGGGCGGCGATCTGCGCGGCGAGGGCATCCGAAGCGGCCCGGTCGCGCGCGCAGTCGCCGGCAATGTCGAGGCGCCAGTCGAGATCGGTTAATGCCGCAAGGGCCTCGACGAGGACGTCGTAGCCCTTGCGCGGCACCACCGCGCCGACGGCGAGCAGCGTGGCGACGGGCCCGCGCCGCGGCTGCGGCGAGCCGGCGACGGGATCGTTGCCCGGCACGGCGACGGTGACCGAATCCGCGGCAACGCCGTAGTCGGCGATCAGCGCCCGCCGCGTCGACGGGCTCGTGGTGATGACATGGCGCACGGCGGCGAGCGCAACCCGCTCGCTCGCCGCGAGAGCCACGGCGGCCGCGGCGGCAATCCCGCTCTCGAGCGCCAGCGGGTGGTGCACGAGCGCGACCACCGGGTGGGTCGCCGCAAGCGCCGTTGCGGCCTCGGGAAGTACCCCGAGGGCGAGACCGTCGATGACGATCGGCCGACCGGGCGGCACCAGAGCGAGCCGCGCCAGCGCGCTGTTGCGGGTCGCGGCGTCGGGCGCCGGGAAGCCGTCGCCGAGATCGATGACCTCGACCTCACAGCCGAGCCCGCGAAGCGCGGCGATGACGCGGCGATCGTACGCGTAGCCCCCGGTCGGCTGGTCGAGCGAGCCGGGCACCGCGAAAGCGACCGCTACCACAGCGCCCCCTCGTACCAGGCGCGCGCCGACGGGGACTCCGCGACCGTCACCCGGATCGCGCCGATCTCGCGGCCGTCGCGGCCGAGACGCCCCTCCTTCACCGCCGCCGCCAGCGCGTCGAATACGTGCTTCGTCAGGAACTCGGTGGTGGTGTTCACCGACTTGAATTGGGCGATGTCGTCGAGATTGCGGTAGTTCAGCGGCGCCAGCACCTCCTTGAGGACGTCGAAGGCGCGGCCGATGTCGACCACGATGCCGTCGGCGTCGAGCGTCGGCGCGATGAACGCGACCGAGACCGCGAAAGTCGCGCCGTGAAGCCGCTGGGCGGGACCGAACACCTCGCCCCGAAACGAATGCGCGATCATGATGTGGTCGGAGACTTCGACGGCGAACACGGGATGTCCTTCGCTTGGGGGTTTGGATGACGCGGATCGGGTTCAGGGCGCCTTCACGGCGGGATAGCGGATCAGGGGACATAGCACGCCGCCGGCTGTCGTGAGGATCTTCGGCAACGCGGCCGGCAGGTCGTGGAACTCGACGGCGGGCGCGATCAGGGCGTCGAGCGCGGCGTCGCGCAACAAGGCGAGCGCCGCGGCTAGCCGGCGGCGGTGCGACCAGCGCGGCCGGTGCGAGGGCGCGACTTGGCCGACCTGACTCGAAACAAGCCGCAGGCGGCGGCTATGGAATGCCTCGCCGAGCGGGGCCGCGACCTCCGTCGCCCCGTACCAGCTCACTTCGATCACCGCGGCCTCGTCGCCGGCGAGCCGCAGCGCCGTCGCGAGACCCGCATGGCTCGCGCTCGCATGGAACACGGTATCGCAATCGCCGCGCGCGTCGAACGGCAGCGAGAAGCCGACCCCGAGCGCCGCCGCGATCTCGGCGCGCTGCGGGTCGATATCGACGAGGGTGACCTCTGCCCCCGGAAGCGCCCCGCACAGCCAGGCGCACAGCGCGCCCACGACGCCGCCGCCGACCACGGCGATGCGGTCGCCGGGACCCGGCGCGGCATCCCAGACCGCGTTGAGCGCGGTCTCCATGTTGGCGCCGAGCACGGCGCGGGAGGCCGGCACGTCCGCGGGCAACACGGTGACGGCCTCCGCCGGCAGATTGAACGTCGTTTGATGCGGATAGAGGACGAAGCCGATGCGGCCGACGAGATCGGCCGGCCCCGTGGCGATGCGCACGACGCTCGCATAGCCGTATTTGACCGGAAACGGGAAGCTGCCAGCCATGTTGGGCGCCCGCATGCGGCTGTGCTCGCTCAAGGGAACCCGGCCGTTGAATACCAGCCGCTCGGTGCCCCGGCTGATGCCGCTGTAGAGCGCCGTCAGGCGCACCTCGCCGGCCGCCGGCGGGGCCACCCGCTCGGTGCGTATTTCCGCGCGGCCGGGGCCGACATACCAGAGCGCTTGAGCCTCTGCGGCGAGCTCGTTCACGCGGGACCGCCTCTCGATTGGACTTGGAAACGCCGGAGCCGCTATATTTCGCCCCCCGATCCGATCCAAGCGAATAATTCATGGTGCAACCGAATGCTGGGCCTCTGCCGGGGTCTTTGTCACTGCCGGAGTCCCTGCCCCTGCCGGAGTCCCTGCCCCTGCCGGAGTCCCTGCCCCTGCCGGAGTCCCTGCCCCTGCCGGAGTCCCTGCCCCTGCCGGAGTCCCTGCCACTGCCGGAGTCTCTGCCCCTGCAGGCGCCGCTGTCCGCGCAGGACGTGCGCGCCAGCCGCGCCGCCTCCGTGCTGACCACGCGACGGGTCGTATTCGCCGGCCTCGTGCTGGCGACGACGCTCGCCCTGATGGCGCTGGCGACCCGCGCCCTGGCGGTGAACGGCCTCGACGCGCTCGACGTCGTGCTGCTGGGCCTGTTCCTGGTGACGCTGCCGTGGACCGTGATCGGCTTCTGGAATGCCGCGATCGGTTTCGTCATCATGCGTTTCGCGAACGATCCCGCCGTCGTGGTCACCCCGGCGGCCGGCCGCATCCGCGGTGACGAGCCGATCACCGCCTCGGTCGCGCTGATGGCGTGCATCCGCAACGAGCCGCCCCCGCGGGTGATCCGCAACCTCGTTCCAATGCTGGAAGGTCTCGTGGCGGCCGGCGTCGGCACGCGCTTCCAGCTCTACGTGCTGAGCGACACCGGCGATCCCGTGACCGCTGCAATCGAGGAGGCGAGCTTCGCCGACCTCACGGCGCAATGGCGCGACCGCATCGCCGTCACCTACCGGCGCCGCACCGACAACAGCGGCTACAAGGCCGGCAACATCCGCGACTTCTGCGAGCGCTTCGGCGCCCAGCACGAATTCGCCGTCACCCTCGACGCCGACAGCTTCATTCCGGCGAGCGCCATCCTGCGCATGGTGCGCATCATGCAGGTATCCCGGAGATCGGCCTGTTGCAGGGGCTCGTGGTCGGGATGCCCTCGACCAGCGCGTTCGCCCGGATCTTCCAGTTCGGGATGCGGCTCGGCATGCGCTCCTACACCATCGGCGGCGCTTGGTGGCAGGGCGATTGCGGCCCCTATTGGGGGCACAATTCGGTGCTGCGGCTCGGTCCCTTCATGGCGCATTGCCATATTCCGGAACTGCCGACCGACGGCGTGCTCGGTACCGTGCTCGGCGGCCACGTGCTCAGCCACGACCAGATCGAGGCGGTGCTGATGCGCCGGGCCGGCTACGAGGTCCGCGTGCTCGCCGGAGGAGCGCCTCGGCTGGGAGGAGAACCCGCCGACGCTCATCGAGTTCATCCGCCGCGACATCCGCTGGTGCCAGGGCAACATGCAATATTGGCACTTCCTGATGCTGCCGGGACTCGAGTTCGTCAGCCGCTACCAGCTCGGCTTCGCGATCCTGATGTTTTTGGGCTCGCCGGCGTGGATGCTGCTCATGGTGCTCGGCACCTATGGCGTCGCCCGCGCCGAGCGGCCGTCGGATTTCGTCGCGACGGGCAGCGGCCTTGCGGTGCTCGTCCTCGTGCTGGTGACGTGGTTCGCGCCGAAGATCGCGACGGTGATCGACGTCATGACGCGGCCGGAAGCGCGCAAGGCCTTCGGCGGCGGCGGACGCTTCCTGGCGAGCGTCGCCAGCGAGACCGTGTTCTTCGTGATGCTGTCCCCGATCATGTGGTTCGAGCACACCGTATTTCTCGCCGCCCTGCCGTTCGGGGTGCGCGTCGGCTGGGGCGGACACGCGCGCGACGACCATGCGGTGCCGTTCGGGCTCGCGCTGCGCAAGCTGTGGCCGCAGACGCTGCTCGGATGGGGCGTGATCGTCACCCTCGCGTTCACTGCACCGGCGGCCATTCCGGTCGCCCTGCTGGTCGCCGGCGGGCTCGCCTTCGCCATCCCGCTCGCCGTCCTGACGGCGGATCCCGCGATCGGCGCGGCGCTGCTGCGCATCGGCCTCGGGCGGCTGCCGGAAGAGACCGCGGCGTCGCCGCTCGACGCGCTCGCCTTGCCGGCGCTGCAGCACCGCGAGCGTCCGCCGCCGCCGGCCGCACAGGCGTCGCCATGCTCGATCGGATGAGGGCCGCGCGCGGCGTCGTCCGTTCGCTGCGCATCTACTACGGCGACCGCGGCCGACGCCGCGCCCTCGACGCGGTCTACGCCCGCTACGTCGCGCGCGGCGACCTCGTCTTCGACATCGGCGGACACGTGGGCGATCGCGTCGCCTCGTTCCGCCGTTTAGGCGCTTGCGTCGTGGTGGCGGAGCCGCAGCCGGCGCTCGCAAAAACGTTGCGGCTGCTGTTCGGCCGCGACCGCGCGGTGATCGTCGAAGAAGCCGCGGTCGGGCGCCACGCCGGGACCGTCGCGCTGCGACTCAATCTCGACAATCCGACGGTGTCGACCACCTCCGATGCGTTCATCGCCGCCGCCCGCGGCGCGCCGGGCTGGGAAGGGCAGCAATGGACGCGCACCATCGAGGTGCCGATGACGACGCTCGATGCGCTGGTCGCCCGCCATGGCCGGCCCCGCTTCATCAAGATCGACGTCGAGGGCCTCGAGTCCGAGGTGCTGGCCGGCCTGTCGTCCGCGGTCCCGGCGCTGTCTTTCGAGTTCACGACCATCCAGCGCGACGTCGCCCAGGCCTGCATTGCGCGCTGCGCCGCGATCGGCTACCGCGGTTTTCGCGCTTCGCTCGGCGAAAGCCTCGCCTTCACCCACGACCGCGCGCTGGCGCCGCCGGAGGTCGCAAGCTGGCTCTCGCATTTGCCGGTCGAAGCCAACTCCGGTGACATCTATGCGACGCTCGACTGACCGAAGGGAATGCCTCGCGCTCATCGCCGCGGCCGGGCTCGCCCCCGCGCTCGCGCGGCCGGCAAAGGCGGCGGCCCCCCGCGCGGCCGAGCCCCTCGCCGTCGAGGTGGTCAATGCGAGCGAGCCGACCCTGTGTGCGGAGACCGACAACGTCTATCTCCAGTTCATCTCGGCCGCGGTGCGCAGCTTCGAGATCGTGGCGGAGCACCCCGCCTATGCCGGCACCATCGTCGCCGACCGCTCGGCCCCGGATTTTCGCCATTGCGACATGGCGGGGGATCCTACCTTCACGGCAGCGCCGCGCCGGGTGACGCTCTACGAGACCGGCGATCTCCAGCTCGTCGGCTACACCTTCTCTTCGTTCTGGCGTCCCAATGCCGTGCCGGTCCGGGTCGGCGCGCGCATCGAGGACGGTCTGCATCTGCTGCAGCTCTTCACCAAGTATCGGCAGCGCACCGAAGAGGTCCTGGTGCTCTATCCCGCCGACGGCTACTGGCGCGCCCGGCCGCTGCCGCCGCCCCATCTCGGCTACAGCGCTTACGGCTCCTCGTTCCTGGTGGGGCCGGTGGAGACCGCGGAACTGGATTCGAAGAAGGGGCGGCCGTTCGTCGACCTCAGGGAGATCGCGTTCGATCCCGCCACCCTCACCTTCCGTCTCGCCCTCAACCGCGGCGGCAGCGCGAGCCTGCATGTCGGGGCGGTCGACGAGGAGCGGATCACGCTCGCAGCAACGCTCGACACGGCCGTCGCGGCCGGCCGGCCGTTTGCCGCGCTGCGCTCCATGTTCGTCACCGAGACCAATGCCGACGTCGCCCGGGCCGGCTGGCTCAGCCCCGGTGCCCGCGCCTTCGAGACTGCGCCGGTGATGGACTTCCGCCGCGCCACCGCGCTCGAGTTCCGGGCCGGCCGCCGCCTGCCCTCACGCCACAACACCAGCGCGCCGGACATAATCTTCCGGGATTTCAGCGCGGGGTGATGCGACCATTGCTCGGGGGTGACTTTCTCCGTGCCGAATCACTTCGCGATCAAAAATCGATCGACTCGCTGCTCTCCGCCACGCCCTTGGTCGTCACCGTCGTGCTGCTCGGCGCGAGGCCGGGATCACGGAATTTGTTGGTGATGGGATAGCGGCGGTCGCGGCCGAAGCTCTTGAGCGTCACCTTGACGCCGGGACACGCTTGGCGGCGCTTGTATTCGGCGACGTAGAGCAGGCGCTCGATGCGCTGCACGAGCCCGCGTTCGAACCCGGCGGCGACGATCTCCGCAATCGGCTCCTCGCGCTCCACCAGACGTTCGAGGATGGCGTCGAGCACGTCGTAGGGGGGCAGCGAATCCTGGTCGGTCTGGTTCTCGCGCAACTCCGCCGTCGGAGCCCGCACGATCACGTTTTCCGGGATCACCCGCCCCGACGGACCAAGTGCGCCCGCGGGCTTCCAGGCGTTGCGTAGACGGGAGAGACGGTAGACCTCGGTCTTGTAGAGGTCCTTGACCGGGTTGAAGCCGCCGTTCATGTCGCCGTAGAGCGTCGCATAGCCCGCCGACATTTCCGACTTGTTGCCAGTGGTCATCACCATCAGGCCGAACTTGTTGGACACCGCCATCAGCATGGTGCCGCGCGCCCGCGCCTGCAGGTTTTCCTCGGTGACGTCGCGCGCGAGGCCGGCCATCAGCGGCGCCAACGCCGCCTCCAACCCCTCCACCGCGTCGGCGATCGGCACGATGTCGTAATGGACGCCGAGCGCGGTCGCGATCTGCGCCGCATCGGTAAGGGAGTCCTGCGAGGTGAAGCGGTAGGGCAGCATCACGCAGCGCACCCGCTCGCGGCCCAGCGCATCGACCGCCATCGCCGCGCACAGTGCCGAGTCGATACCGCCGGACAGGCCGATGACCACGCCGGGAAAGCCGTTCTTGTCCACGTAGTCGCGCACGCCGAGCACGCAGGCGGCGTAGTCCGCCTCGTCGCCGGTTTCGAGCTTCGCGTCCGGACCGCCGCTGCAGCGCCAGCCGGCGCCGGCGCGCTCGAACACGACCGTGGCGAGGGCCTCCCGAAAGGCGGGAAGCTGCGCACCGAAGGTGAGGTCGGTGTTGAGCACGAACGAGGCGCCGTCGAAGACGAGCTCGTCCTGGCCGCCGACCTGGTTGACGTAGACGAGCGGCAGGCCGGCCTCCCTCACCCGCGCCACCGCCACGTTGAGCCGCTCGTCGATCACGCCGCGCCGGTAGGGCGAGCCGTTCGGCACCAGCAGGATCTCGCCCCCGGTCTCGGCGATGCATTCGACCGGCTCGGGACCCCAGATGTCCTCGCAGATCGGCACGCCGATCCGCACGCCGCGGAAATTGATCGGCCCCGGCATGGGACCCGGGGCGAACACCCGCTTTTCGTCGAACACGCCGTAATTGGGCAGATCGACCTTGAACCGCAGGGCGGAGACCCGGCCGCCGTCGAGCAGCGCCACCGCGTTGTAGAGCCGCGCGTTCTCGACCCAGGGCGTCCCGATCAGCAAGCCCGGGCCGCCGTCGGCGGTCTCCGCGGCGAGCGCCTCCACGGCGCGGCGGCAGGCCTCCTGGAGCGCCGGCTTGAGCACGAGGTCCTCGGGCGGGTAGCCGCAGATGAAGAGCTCGGAGAACACGACGAGATCGGCGCCAGCGGCGGCTGCCTGGGCGCGCGCACGGCGCGCCTTGTCGGCATTCCCGGCAATGTCGCCGACGACCGGGTTGAGCTGGGCCAGGGTCACCGCCAAGCGGTCGAGCGGGCTTTTGGAGGAGCGCGTGTCCATGGCCCTGATCTAACCGCTGCCCCGCCCCGCGGCAATCCGGATATGCCGCTCCGCGGGGACCAGCCGTCCTAAGCCCGACGGAGCGGGGGCGACGCCAGGCCTGCGACGGCGTCCGGCCGCAGTTCCATGGCGACACGCCGCAGGATGATCGCCGCCACGATCAAGGCCGCAGCAAAGCCGGTCGGCATCGCCGCGATCGGGAAGATCGCCACCAGGCCGCACGCGGCGACCATCGCGGCGAGCTCGTAGGGCAGGAAGCCGTCCTGCAGCCCGAGCCGCAGCAGGAAGGCGAGCGGGATCATCAGCACCGGAAAGTCGTAGATGTAGAGGTAGGGCGTCGCCAGCAGTGCGCCCATCGCCAGCGCCGCCGATTTCACCTCGCCGGGGACGCGGCGGTCCCGCATCAGCATGGCAAGGCCGGCCGTGCAGGCCGCGATCAGCATCGCTTGCGCGACCCAGGCCGCGCTCATGCTGCCGCCCAGCCAGCGCACCACGCCGAACAGGCTTTGCTGCTTGTTGAGGCCGGCCCGCCCGTCGCCGAGGATGATCTCGCTCGTCACCGGCAGCCACACGACGAACGCGTACCAGCTCGCCAGGCCGAACGCGGCGACCGATGCCGCCGCCATGGCCACCGCCGTCGCGGTGGCAGCCGCAATGACCCGCCAGCGTCCGTCGAGCGCGAGGACGAGGGGAAACAGGATGCCGAACTGGGGCTTATAGGTGAGCAATCCGAGACACACGCCGGCGACCACGGGCCGCACGGCGAGGTTCGTCAGCATGAACCCGATCAGCGCCGCGGTGAGGAAGCCGTTCTGACCGACCAGCATGTTGTAAGCCGCGGCGGGAAACGCGCAGCCGAGCAGAATGCCGAGGCGCTCGCCGATGATGGCGCGGACCGCCGCGAGATAGGCCGGCAGCGTGACCGCGAGCCATAGCAGCGAGGCGGGGAGATACGGCAAAACCGCGAGCGCCGCCGCCGCCAGCAGGAAGGTCGGCGGGTAGTGCCAGCCGTAATTGCCGCTGAAATCGTGGCCGAGCGCCGCCACCTCCGCCTCGCGATGGATGGCATAATCGTAAGCTGCCGTAGGCTCGCCTTGCAGGGCGAGCTTACCCGCGGCCCACACGTCGACGAAGTCGCTGTCCGCCAGCCGGCCGGCGCCGTCGATGAGCCACTGGCCGGTGAGCAGGCTGGCAAGAAGAAGCAGCGCGGCGTTGAGCGTCAGAGCGAGCCCGATCAGCCGGAGCGACCGCCGCACCGCGTCGGGGGATGGCGTGCGGTGGGGCGTGAACTGGGGCATCTCGCGTAAAGACCGGCCTGAGGGCGGAAACGCCCATCATCGCGGCGCTTATTTGCGGAATCCTTAAGCGCGATGCGCCTCTGCTCCCGCACCCGGAGCGGGGCGGCACAACAGGCCCCGCGCGCCGTCAATCACGCGGCGCAATGAGCCCCGTCAGCCGCACCCCGCGGGACCCTAAAGCCCCGCGGCCGCCGGCAGCGGCAAGGCGCGGCCGAGGCGTTCCGTCTTCAGGAGCTCGGCCAGCAGGAACGCCATTTCGATCGACTGCTCGGCGTTGAGGCGCGGATCGCAGAAGGTGTGATAGCGGTCGTTGAGATCCTCGTCGCTGATGGCGCGGGCGCCGCCGGTGCATTCGGTGACGTCCTGGCCGGTCATCTCGAGGTGCACGCCGCCGGCATAGGTGCCTTCCGCCGCGTGGATCGCGAAGAAGCTCTTCACCTCCGACAGGATGCGGTCGAACGGCCGCGTCTTGTAGCCCGAGGCCGAGCTGATGGTGTTGCCGTGCATGGGGTCGCACGACCACACGACCTCGCGCTTCTCGCGCCGCACCGCGCGGATGAGCGGCGGCAACAGGTCGCCGACCTTGTCGGATCCCATGCGGCAGATCAGCGTCAGCCGGCCGGGCTCGTTGTCGGGATTGAGGACGTCGATGAGCCGCATCAGCTCGTCCGGCTTGGAGGACGGGCCGCATTTGAGGCCGAGCGGGTTCTTGATGCCGCGGCAGTATTCCACATGGGCGTGGTCGAGCTGCCGGGTGCGGTCGCCGATCCAGACCATGTGGCCGGAGGTCGCGTACCAGTCGCCGCTGGTCGAATCGACCCGTGTCAGCGCCTGCTCGAAGCCGAGCAGCAGCGCCTCGTGGCTGGTGTAGATGTCGGTCGAGCGCAGCTCCGGATGGTCCTCGAGGTCGAGGCCGATCGCGCGCATGAAGCCGAGCGTCTCCGAGATGCGGTCGGCGAGCTCGGTGTAGCGGCGCGACTGCGGGCTGTCCTTGACGAAGCCCAACATCCAGTTGTGCACGCTGGCGAGGTTGGCATAGCCGCCCTGGGCGAAGGCGCGCAACAGGTTGAGCGTCGCGGCAGACTGCCGGTAGGCCTCGACCTGGCGGCGCGGATCGGGCGTGCGCGCCGCCGCGGTGAACTCGTTGCCGTTGACGATGTCGCCGCGGTAGCTCGGCAGCTCGATGCCGTTGCGCTTTTCGGTCGGCGATGTGCGGGGCTTGGCGAACTGGCCGGCGATGCGGCCGATCTTCACCACCGGGAGCGCCGCCGCATAGGTCATCACTACGGCCATCTGCAGGAACACCCGGAAGAAGTCGCGGATGTTGTTGGCGCCGTGCTCGGCGAAGCTTTCGGCGCAGTCGCCGCCGTGAAGCAGGAAAGCTTCCCCGGCCGCCACCCGCGCGAGGTGCTTCTTCAGGCGCCGCGCCTCGCCTGCAAAAACCAGCGGCGGGAAGGTCGCGAGTTGCTTCTCGACCTCGGCAAGCGCGGCCTCGTCCGGATAGACCGGCACCTGCTGGATCGGCTTGCTGCGCCAGCTGTCAGGCGTCCAACGCTCGGCCATGACGGCGATACTCCTCATCCGACTTCGAAAAAAGCGAAAATGACAGTTTGTGGCGGGCCTTATACACGACACCGGCGGCCCCGCGCCAGCAAAACGCACCGGGCTCCGCGAGGGCCCCTTCCCGATTGTTGCGGGGGAGAGCGGCCTCTATCGCGCCACATCGCACGGCTTGCGCGAATGGCAAGGGCCCCCTCCAAGACAGCGCAAGACAGCGGGAAGGGAGAACTCTACTCGGCCGCCTGGCGGTAATGGCGGGCGGCCGGTTGCCGCATGGTGACGAGTTCCTCGGCCATGGTGGGATGCACCGCCATGGTGGCATCGAAGTCGGCCTTGGTCGCGCCCATTCTCACGGCGACGCCGACGAGCTGGATCATCTCGCCCGCGCCCTCGCCGACGATGTGACAGCCGACCACGCGATCGGTCGCGGCGTCGACCACGAGCTTCATCAGCATGCGGCTCGGATTTCCCGACAGCGTCGCCTTCAACGGCCGGAAGTTCGCCTTGTAGATATCGACCTGGGCGAGGGTGTCGCGCGCCTGGGCCTCGGTGAGGCCGATGACGCCGATCTCCGGATCGGAGAACACCGCGGTCGGGATGTGGGCGTGATCGACCGCCGTCGGGCGGCCGCCGAACAGGGTGTCGGCCAGCGCGTGGCCTTCGCGGATGGCAACCGGCGTCAAGTTCACGCGGTTCGTCACGTCGCCCACCGCGAAGATATGGGGCACCTGGGTGCGCGAATAGCGATCGACCGCGATGCCGCCATTCTCCGCGACGGTGACGCCCGCCTTCTCGATGCCGAGATTGACGACGTTCGGCTTGCGGCCGACCGCGAACATGACGCGATCGGCGCCGAGCCGGCGGCCGTCGCCCAGCACCGCGGTGTAGTGATCGCCGTCTTTCTCGATCGCGTCGACGAGCTGGCCGAGAATCACCTTGATGCCGCGCGCCTCCATCTCGCTGCGCAGATGGGATCGCACCTCGTCGTCGAACCCGCGCAGGATGTTTTCGCCGCGGTACACGAGCGTCACCCGCGAACCCAGGCCGGCGAAGATGCACGCGAACTCCACCGCGATGTAGCCGCCGCCCTGGATGACGATGCTCGCCGGCAGCGCGGGAAGATGGAACGCCTCGTTGGAGCTGATCGCATGCTCGATGCCCGGAATGGGGCGGCCGGGATGGGGCCACCCGCCGGTGGCGATGAGGATATGGGCGGCGCGCACCCGCGCGCCGGAATGCAACAGGCGGATGGTGTTGGCGTCCTCGATGACGGCACGGCTCTTGACGATCTCGACGCCGGCCTTCTCGAGATTGCCGCGATAGGCGGCTTCGAGCCGCGCGATGTCCTTGTCCTTGTTGGCGATCAGGGTCGGCCAGTCGAATGTCGCGGCGGGGACGGTCCAACCGAACCCGGCGGCGTCGGCGAACTCCTGGGAAAACCGCGACGCATAGACGAGAAGCTTCTTCGGCACGCAGCCGCGGATGACGCAGGTGCCGCCGATGCGAAACTCCTCCGCGATCATCACCTTGGCGCCGTAGCCGGAAGCGATTCGCGCCGCCCGCACCCCGCCGGAGCCGGCGCCGATGACGAACAGATCGACGTCGTTCGGTGCGTCCGTCACAACGGGTGGCCCCGCTTGGCCATTTCGGCGCGGATGCGCGCCAGCACCGCGTCGGAGAAATCGGACGACCAGTCCTGCGCGCGCTTCATGCTCTGGTCGAGCGCCGCCGGCTCCTCCTTGAGCATCTTCTGGCCGAGCGGGCTTTTGTAGAAGGCGACGAGCTCCTTGAGCTCCTGCTCGGTGAAGTGGTTGGCGTAAATGACCGCGACCTCGTAGACGAGCTCGGCCTTCTTGGCCTCGTACTCCTTGCGCAGCTGCGCGGCGACGTCATTGAGCTCGCGCGACAGGTTGGGATTGGTCGGCACCAGCGAATTCTTCGCGGTCTCGATCACTCCAGGAATGACGGGCTCGAACATCAGGGCGCCGCCCTTGACGACGATCAGTTCGCGGGCGGCCGCAACAGCCCCCGCGGTCGGCGCCTGCGCGTGCGCCGCCACGGTCGCGGCCAGAAATGCGGCCAGGAACAGTACCGCGCGCGATGCGCCGTGCGTCGTTTTCAGCCCCATGGGAAAACTCCTCCGTTCAAACTTCGACGACGCGCAGGCCGGCCGGCCCGGCGATGATCGCGATGCGCACCAACCCGATGAACAGGCCGTGCTCGACCACGCCGGGAATTGCATTGAGGCGCGAGCCGAGCGTGGCCGGGTCCTGAATGCTTCCGAGCGAAGCGTCGATGATGAAGTGCCCGCCATCGGTGACAAAAGGATGGCCCGCCTTGTTGCGGCGCAACACGAGAAGGCCCGGCCCGCCGGCCTCGCCGAGCGCCCGCTGAGGATTGCGGACCTCGCCCTCCTGTCTGGTCGCCTCCCGAATGGTCGCTTCCCGAATGGCCGCTTCCAAGGTGCGGCGGGTCGCCGCAAGCCCGAACGGGACGACCTCGACCGGCAGGGGAAACCGGCCGAGCACCGGCACCCATTTGCTCTCGTCGGCAATGACGATCATCCGGGCCGACGCCGCCGCCACGATCTTCTCGCGCAGCAGCGCGCCGCCGCCGCCCTTGATGACCGTGAGGTCGGGCGCAATCTCGTCGGCACCGTCCACCGTGAGGTCGAGCGCGGGGGTCTCGTCGAGGGTCGTGAGCGGCACGCCGAAGCGCTCGGCATCGGCCCGGGTGGCTTCCGAGGTCGGGACGCCGACGACATCGAGCCCGGCACGCACCCGTTCCCCCAGCAATTCGACGAAATGCTTCGCCGTCGACCCGGTGCCGAGCCCGAGCCGCATCCCCGGTTCGACATAGTCGAGGGCCCGCGCCGCCGCAGCGCGCTTGAGCCGGTCCGAAGAGGTCGCGGCGTGGGAATGGGTGTGGCTATTCATGCGCTCTCCGCCGGAAGCCTCTTAATGGCCTCGCCACCCCAAGGATAGCCAAAAATGGCATTGGGCCGGGCGCCACCTCCCTGCGCACATCCCTCCGCGTTCCTCCTGCGTTCCTGCCCTGCGCGCTTGCATCGCTGCGGCCGCGCCGCTAGTGATTTTTGTCCGACATGCGGCCCCGGCCGCGTGGAGGAGCGAATCAGGGGTGAGCGGGGGCCCCCTGCGGACAGATAGGCATCCTCCGCCGGCATCGCACCACCCGCGCATGGACCCGACCATCATATTCGATCTCGACGGGACGCTGGTGGACACCGCCCCGGACCTCGTCGAAACGCTCAATGTCGTGCTCGGCCGCGAAGGGCTGCCGCCGATCGCCTATGAAGAGGCGCGGCTGCTGGTCGGCGGCGGCGCCCGCCACATGATCGAGCGCGGCCTTTCGAGCCGCGGCAAGGCCCGGACCAAGGTCGATCTCGATCGCCTGTTCGGCGACTTCATCGCCCATTATTCCGGCCACGTGGCTGACCATTCGCGGCTGTTTCCCGGCGTGGTGGAGGCGCTCGACGACCTCTCCGCCCGCGGCTACCGGTTCGCGGTCTGTACCAATAAGCTGCAGTGGCTTTCGGTGCGCCTGCTCGACGCGCTCGGCGTCACCGGCCGATTCGTCGCGATCTGCGGCCAGGACACCTTCGCGGTCCAGAAACCGCACCCCGATGCGCTGCTCGGCACTCTCGAGCGGGCCGGCGGCGTCCTTCATCAGGCCGTGATGGTCGGGGACTCCGCGACCGACATCGCCACCGCCCAAGCGGCGGGGATGCCTGTGATCGCGGTTGATTTCGGCTACACCAACATCCCGGTCTCGCAGCTGGGACCGGACAAAATCATAAGCCATTACAACGAATTGCCTCAATCCATCGGAGACCTTTTGACGGCCCGTGCGCGCGCTGCCGAGGCCGCCCGGACGGCGGCGGGCGACGCCTGAGGGGCGTGTTTCGGCTTTGCACATCCGGGGTCATATGAAGATTTTACGGATGCGCGAATTCGCGCATTGGGCTAGTGCTTTATCGAGGCCCGCCGGTCGGGCGCGGCGGTGACAGGGGCAGCGGCGACCGGGGCAGCGGCGACCGGGGTCGGACCGAGCGATGCGGGTGCCATGAAGTGTGTAACGGGGCTTGAGGGCGGCATGGACACCACCAGGGATGGGTACACCAGCGTCATGAATATCAAAGGCCAGGACGAAAAACGCCACGCGTGCAAAGCCGACGCCAGCGACGCGAGCCGGAGCGCGCGGCGCCACACCGGCAGCCAGATGTCCGGCAGCCAGATGACCGGCAAGACCGCAGCGCGCGCGCTCGTCATCGTCACCGGAGGGCTCGGCCTCGCGGCCTGCTCGTTTGCCATGCCGAGCATGGATTTCTTCTCCTCGAAGCCGACCACCGCGTCGCTGTCGATCGAAGTCGACGCCGCCGGGCGCCGATGCCAAGCTTTCCACCGGAGCGACCTGCAAGACGCCGTGCTCACTGAGCGTGAGCCTTGCAAGCGAGTTCACGGTCACCGTCGCGCTCGCGGGCTATGGGCCGGAGACCCGCACGGTAAAGCCGGTCACGCCCGAATCCGGCGCCAGCAGCACCGCCTTGCTCGATCCGAACCCGCTGTTCGTCGAGCTCAAGTCGACCACCCCGCCCAAGCCGGCAAAGAAGGTGGTGAAGCACAAGCGGCCGATCCAGTCCGCCTCCCCGGCGCCGGCCGCGGCGCCCGCGCAAGATGCCCAGGCCCCTGCCCCGGGCGGATTCGGTCCTGCCCCCGGGGGCTTCACCCCGACGCCCGGTCGCATCCAATAACCCCGCTTCGGACCGTGCTTCGCCGTTGAAACGCGGCGCATGATCGGCTACATGCCGGGGTCCGCCGGGACGGGCGCGTAGCTCAGCGGGAGAGCACTCCCTTCACACGGGAGGGGTCACAGGTTCAATCCCTGTCGCGCCCACCACCTCATCGGACTGGGAAAGCTGGCTTATTTCGCAAGGCTGCAGCAACGCCGGTTTGCACGCCCGAGATACGACCCACGAAAACGTGCGAAATTGCGCTCGACCTGCGGACCATGGCGGGCGTTAGCAGCTGATTTTCTTTTTATTGCTAAAGGATTTCCGGTTTTTGCGATTCGCACTGGGGGGACTGAAATGGAAAGCACGGCGCTTAACGAACTGATCGCGGAGGTCCGCCGAACCGCGGCCGCACTCGCCGAGACCGAGGAAAAGGTCGCGGCCTTCAGGGATGAACTCGCGCAGCATAAGCACGAACCGCAACCCGCGCACCCGCCGCAAAACGTTACTCGCCCGAATGCAAAACGCGCGAGCGGATGGTTGCCGACGGTGGACCTTGCAAGGGGGTGACCCTACGCTACCGGCGAGTTTCGCAGACACGCCGGGGCGTCTCGCCGACGAGCACGGACCGGAAACTGGCCCCTGGTGCTCGACTGTCATGAAATGCTGATCCCATCAGCGCTCGATTGACACGATGGGCCTAGGCGACTTGCCGGGCCACGCCTCATCAGCCCGGACGTCCGCCCGTGCGGTTGTTGCGCGCGCGCGCAAGAGCATCGAGGACGCGCTCCGGGGTGAACGGCTGGTGCAGTATCTTGGCGCCGAGCGGCTTGAGCGCATCGTTTACCGCGACCCAGACCGCGCCCATCGCGCCGATCAGGCCGGCCTCGCCAACCCCCTTGGCGCCGAGCTTGGTCGATGCTTCCGGCGTTTCGACGTGACCGACGACGACGTCCGGCATCTCGCAGGCCATGGGTGCGAGGTAGTCCGCCATCGTCCCGTTCAATAAGTTGGCATCGTCGCTGTAGATGCATTCTTCGAACAACACCGCGCCGATACCCTGCACGACGCCGCCGCGAACCTGTTCGTCGACCAGCAGCGGGTTGACGATTCGTCCGCAATCGTCGACCGCCCACTGCCCCAGCATCCGGATGAACCCGGTGTCGCAATCGACCTCCACATGGCTCGCCTGGACGCCGTTTGCCATGTAGTAGGTCTTGTCGTTGCCGACGAAGCTCGCGGTGACCGAGAGCTGAACCTCGAAATCTTTCGGCAAAGTGTCCTGTCGAAAGTAGCCGATGCGGCCGATCTCGGCGAGGCTGACGATCGGCTGGTCGGTGCGCGAATTGACCACCTGGCTGTCGGCGATGTCGAGCACCTCGACAGAGGTCTGCGCGATGGCCCCGGCGAGCGCCAGGATGTTGCGCTTCAGCGCCAATCCGGCGCGCAGCGCCGCCTCCCCGCCGATCGCGGTGCCGCGGGAAGCCCAGGCGCCCCCGCCATAGGGCGAGACCGCGCTGTCGCCGCCGGCGACGCTGACCTGATCGACCGAAACGCCGACCGCATCGGCGACGATCTGGGCGACGCTCGTCAATGTGCCCTGGCCTTGATCGGTCAGGCTCGTGATGCAGCGGACGGCGCCAGACGGCTCGAGCCGCAGCGTGCAACCATCCTGAGTTGAGATCGATGCTCCCGACGGGCCGTAATACGGCGGGCCGTACGCCGTCGGCTCACAGAAGGTCGCGATGCCGATGCCGCGGTAGACGCCGCGCGCGCGCAGGTCGCGCTGCTCGCGTCGCAACGCGTCGTAATCCATCAGCGCGACAAGATGGTCCAGGCATTCGTGGAATGAGACGGTTTCAAGCCGCTGGCCGCCGGGCGTGACGCAGGGTAACGAAGATTTCGGCCAATAGGCACGACGCTTGAATGCGACGGTATCGATGCCCAGCTTGTCGGCTGCAAAATCTGTCAACAGTTCCGTCGCGATACAGGCGAGCGGCATGCCGACACCGCGATACATGCCGATCAGGTTCTTGTTGACGTGGACGCTTCGGGTGCGCGCCTTGTAATGCTCGAAGCGATACGGTGCGCCGGCGGCAGTGATCGCCATCATGCCTTCGGCGACGTTGAAGCGCAGCGGCATGCCATAGGCTCCGATCGCGCCGATGTCGTCCATCTCCATCGCGAGCACGTCGCCGGAGTTGTTCACGGCGATGCGGCACCGGATGATGTGGTCGCGCGCCTGCGCGTCGGAAACGAACGATTCCAGCCGGTCGGCGCAGAACTTCACCGGTCGACCGAGGATGAGGCTCGCAACCACGGTCGCGACCTCGTCGGTGTAGACGTTCAACTTCATGCCGAAGCCGCCGCCCACGTCGGGGGAGACCACACGCACGAGATGTTCCGGAACGCCGAGATGCCGGCTGAGGATATGCTGCATCTGGAACGGCGACTGATGCGAGTGCAGCACTGTGAGCGAGCCGTCGCCCGGATTGAAATCCGCAATCAGTCCGCGCGCCTCCAGCGTCGTCGCCGTTTGTCGCTCGAACCGCAACTCCTCTTCGATCACGACGTCGGCTGCGACGAAGACCTTGTCCGGCTCGCCCTTTTCCAGGCGGAAATCGAGGGCGACGTTATCGCCGAGCACCGGATGGATCACCGGAGCGCCGGGGGCGATCGCCTGGAGCTGGTCGCAGACGACGGGCAACGGCTCCCATTCGATGGTGACGAGTTCGGCCGCATCCTCGGCTTCCGCGCGGGTCGCGGCGACGATCAATACGACGGGCTGCCCCTGCCAGACCGCTCGGTCGGCCGCGAGCAGCGATTGCGGCGCCGACCGATGCCCCGGGCGGTGCAACGCCACCCCGACAAACGGCTCGCAGCGCGGGTTGATCTCGACCGCCGTCAGCACCGCGACGACGCCGGGCGCAGCTTTCGCGGCCTCGATATCCAGGGATACGATCTTCGCGTGCGGATAGGAGCTGCGGACAAAACAGGCGTGCAGCATGCGCGGTAGCACGATGTCGTCGATGTAGCGGCCGTGACCGCTGAGGAGTCGCTTCAGCTCGCGCCGGGGAATGCGAGCGCCGATGTTGGCCGACGACGGCGACGTCTCCGACATCAGCGCCGGCCCTTCATGATGACGGCCTCGATCGCATCGACAATCGCGTGGTAGCCGGTGCAGCGGCACATGTTTCCGGATATGGCCTCTCGGATCTCACGTCGCGAAAGCGGAACGTCGTTCGAAACGATCTCATAGGCGGTGAGCAGCATCCCGGACGAGCAGAAGCCGCACTGGGCAGCGTTGCGGGCGACGAATTCCGCTTGCAGCGCGGCGAGCCTGCCGCTGTCGGAAAGCCCCTCGATCGTCTCCACGGCGTGCCCCGAAATCTGCGCCGCCAACGTCAGGCAGCCGCGTGCGGTGCGGCCGTCGATGAGGACCGTGCAGGCGCCACAGATACCGTGCTCGCAGCCGAGATGAGTTCCGGTCAGCTCCAGCTCCTGACGCAGAAAGTCCGCCAGATGCTGACGCGCCTTGACGCGCCGCTTGATGGGCCCGCCGTTCAATGTGGCTTGAACAACGATTTCCTCGTTGCCGATCTCGTCGTCACCGTTCTCGTGGTCACCGATCTCGTCGGCTTGTGTCATCCGGCCACTGTCTCCATCAGAGCGTCCAATACGCGGCGGGTCAGCACGGTCGCCAGGTGAAGGCGGGTATCGGCACGCAGGCCCGGGGTGTCGTCCGGCTGGAGATCCTCGCGGATTGCGGGCGCGAGGAAATCGTCGGCAAAAGGCGCCCGGCGGCCGGCGATGGCAGTCGCAACGGATGTAGCGGGCCTGGCCCGGCCGATACAGCCGAAATAGACCAGCCGCGCAGTGTCGATACGGTCCGCTTTCTTCACGGCGACTGCCGCGAGGCCGACCAGGGCGAAATCGCCGTGCCGGCGCGACAGCTCGGCGAAGCCGGTGCAGGCGTCAGTCGGCTGGACAGGAAACTTTACAGCCACGATCAGTTCACCCGGGCGCAGATCGGTCTCGAACAGCCCTTTGAAGAAGGCCTCGGCCGAGACGTGGCGTTCGCCGGCGAGACTACCGAGCACCAGCGTCGCACCGAGCGCAACGGCACAGGCCGGCAGCTCCGCGGCGGGATCGGCATAGGCCAGGCTGCCGCCGAGCGTACCGCGGTTGCGAATTGCGATATGCCCGATGTGAGGAGCCGCCTTCCGGAGCAGCGGAAGATGCCGCCGCACCAGTTCGGAGCTCAGCAATTCGGCGTGCCGTGTGAGCGCGCCGAGCTGCACCACGCCGTCGTCATGCGATTGGCCGCGCAACTCTGCCAGGTCGCCGATATCGACCAGGAGTTTTGGGGCCGAAAGCCTCATGTTGAGGCCGGCGAGCAAGCTTTGGCCGCCGGCGACCGCCACCGCATCGCCACCCGCGTCGGACAGGATGCGCAAGGCCCGGGTCAGCGAGGTGGGCTTGACGTAGCGGAAGTTCCTAGCCTTCATCCTATCGCTCGCGCCACTCGGTTCCGGACGTCCGTTTCATCTGCGCCAGGGCGCGCCCTAGCGACCCATGGCCTAAGAGAGCCCCATATACGCTTCGCCAATGGCGGGATCGCGAGCGAGACTCATGGCCGGGCCCGATTTGACGACGCGGCCATGATCGAACACATAGGCTCGCGCGGCAAGTTCGAGCGCGTTCATCACGTCCTGTTCGACGAGCAGGATCGCGACGCCGGACTGGTTCACCTTCCGGAGGCTCTCGGACAACTCCTCCACGACGCGCGGCGCAAGTCCGAGCGACAGCTCATCGATCAGAAGCAGGCTCGGTGCCGCCATGAGTCCGCGGCCGATGGCGCACATCTGCTGCTGACCGCCCGAGAGCGTGCCGGCATCTTGCCGCCGCCGTTCGGCGAGAATCGGAAACATCGCATAGATGCGCTCCAGGTCGGCCGCGATGCCGGCCTTATCCTCCCGCAGATACGCGCCCATCAACAGGTTGTCACGGACGCTCATGGCGGAGAACAGCCGCCGACCTTCGAGCACATGCGCAACGCCGGCCCGCACAAAGTCGGCCGGGGTCGCGGACGGCGACATGGTCTGCCCGTCGATCGCGATTTGACCGGCCGTCGGCCGGACCATTCCCGACAGACAGCGCATCAGCGTGGTCTTGCCGGCTCCGTTGGAACCGATGATGCAGACGATTTCGCCGGGAAGAACGTCGAGACTCGCGTCCCAAAGAACCTGCACGTCTCCATAGCCGGCCTGCAGGCCCACGACCGTGAGTTTGGGCACGGTAATCACCGCCCGCCCTGCGGGTTCGTGGCCGCGAATTTGGCGCCGAGATAGGCCTCGATCACGCTGCGGTCGCGCATGACATCTGCCGGCGCGCCTTGCGCAATCAACTGACCGTGGTGCAGAACCGCAATGCGGTCGGAGATCGACAGCACCACTTTCATCAAGTGCTCGATCACGACGATCGTCACGCCCTGCTCGGCGATCCTGCGGATGATCCGCAGCGCGTCATCGACCTCCGTCGGGTTGAGCCCGGCATTGACTTCATCGAGCATCAGCAATCGCGGTTGCATGGCAAGGCTCTTGGCGAGCTCCAGCCGCTTGCGCCGGGCCAGCGGCAGCGACGCCGCTGGACGGTCGGCCACATCGTCCAGCCCGGTAAAGGCCAGATGCCGGCGGGCGGCAACCTCCGCTTCGCGAAGATTGTGAGCATGCCCGCAGAACAGGGCGCCCGCGGCGACGTTCTCGGCCACGGTCATCTTGGGAAACGGCTGCACCGTCTGGAAGGTCCTGGCGAGACCAAGTCGCGCGATCTGGTAAGGGCGTCGGCGCGTGATGTCGTGACCATCGAAGCGCACGCGACCAGCCGTCGCGGGATGGACCCCGGTGATCACGTTGATCAAGGTGGTCTTGCCCGCCCCGTTCGGGCCGATGAGACCAAGAATCTCCCCTTGCTGGACCTCGAGCCCGACATTGTCGACGGCATTGAGTCCGCCGAAGCGACGAGAAACGTCTTGCAGGGAGAGTTGCACGGTCATCCCGCAGAGGCCCTGCTCGGAAACATTCGGCGCACCAGCGTGAGAAGTCCGTTCGGCAGGAACAACACGAGGACCACGATGATGAAGCCCAGCACCGCCGCGTGAATGGTGAGGAAATTCCGCCACACCAGCTCTTCGAAGGCGAGCAGGACGACGGCCCCGACGACCGGTCCCAAGATCGTGCCCAGCCCGCCGAGCAGCACCATGACCATCGGCTTGATGGACAGCATCACGTCGAACACATCGGGGGGATCGATGTAGTTCACCCACGACGCATAGATGGCGCCGGCCACACCGACGAAAACCGCCGACAGCGAAAACGCCGCCGTCTTGTAACCGTAGCAGTTGACGCCGAGGATATTCGCCGCGTCCTCGTTTTGCTGGATGCAACGCAGGCCGAAGCCGAACTTGCTGCGTTGGACAATGATCGCCACCGCCATGCACAGCACGGCGAGCAACAGCATCGCATAGAAAAACAAGTGTGCTTGCGCGGCCACCGGAATATTCAGGACGGGAAGGTTCAGCCCCTTTCCGCCGCCCGTGACGTTCGGCATGGCATTGACGATCTCGCGGAGCATTTCGGCGAGAACAAGACTCGCAATCGCAAAGTAATGACCGCGCAGATGCAGAATCGCGCCGCCGATGAGTGCGGCGAAAGCCGTCGCGACGAGACCCGCGCAGCACCATCCCAAAAGCATCGGCGCGCCGTTGTTCTGCAAAATCGCCGAGACATAGGCACCGATGCCGAAAAACGCTGCGGTGGCGAACGACGGATAGCCGGCGAGCCCGCCGATGAAGTTCCATGACTGGGCCATCACCGCGTACATGCAGACGGTGGTGGCGATACGCAGCCAGTAGTTGCCGGCGAGCATCGGCAACGCCATGAGCGCGAGCGCTGCGACAGCAAGAGCGATCCACGCCCTCATCCGTAGCCCCGCCTGCCGACCAGGCCGCTCGGACGGACGAACAGCAGAACCAGCATGAGGGCAAACGAGATCGTCACCGCGAGTTCCGGTCCGAACCAATAGGAGCCGAAACTCTCGATGATGCCGACCACGAGCCCTCCTACCAGCGCACCGGGTACGCTGCCGAGACCGCCGACCACGCAAACCACGAACGACTTGCCGAGGAACAGATTGCTGTTCAACGGCGAAATCGGGAACATGATGCTGAGAAGCGCCCCCGCGGCACCCGCCATGAACGCACCGATAGCGAAGGTGATCGCATTGATGCGTTGGATGTCGACGCCCATCACGGCCGCGGCCTCGCGGTCCATACGCACCGCCACGATGGCACGACCGATCCTGCTGTCGCGCAGGAGACGGTAAAGCAGGAGCGTCAACAGCATCGCGAGCACCGTTGCCGCGACCCTGTCGCCCGGCAGGAACACCGGACCGATTTCGATCGACCCCAATGGATGAGTAAGAGTGACCAACTGGTAGTCAGCCGTGAACGCCAGCAGCATGGCGTTGTTGAGCATCAGGTCGAGACCGAAGGTGAGCGTCAGCGTGATCAACACCGGTGCCGCCATCACCCGGTTGATGATCCCGGTCTGTATCATGTAGCCGAGCACGAAAAGCAGCGCGCCCGCGATGCCCACCGAAATGAACGGGTGAATGCCGAACCGGGTGTAGGCGAAAAAAGAGACATAGGACCCGAGGACGATGAACGAGCCGTGCAGGATGTTTATGACATTGAGGACACCCCAGACGAGCGAAAAACCGACCGCGATACACGCGTAGAGGCCGCCGAGAACGAGCCCGTTTGCGGCGATCTGCAGATAGATCATGCGACTCCGCTCACGCCACCGAGGGGCGGTTCATATCCTCTGACGGCCGCAACAACGGCCGCCTCATTTTGCCATGAAACGAACATCGCCGGTCTTGATGGCATCGGGCCAAAGAATGACCGGCTTACCGCCGACGAGTTGAAGCACCGGCGGCTGCAACGAGTTGATCTGCCCGCCTTTGTCGAACCTGACTTTGCCGTAGAACGTTTCGGCATCGGTCGCGGCGAGCGCATCCCTGACCTTCGTCGGCTCGACGGTCCCGGCTGCCTCTATCGCCATTTGCAGAACGGCCCCGCAGGCTGCCGAGCTTGCCTCGATGTAGTCGGCCTCGCCGCCATATTTCTTCTCATAGGCGGCATTGAACGCCTCGGTCGAGCCGAACACGTCTTTGCCGGTGTACCGGACCACCGGATGCCACCATGACATCGTGGTGATGTTTTCCGCCAGCGGTCCGACCGTCTTGGCGAATTCCTGGTAGGCCGGCCCGGCAATCATGGTGATGACCGGCGCCTTCAACCCAAGGTCGTTCATCTGCCTGCGGATCAGCATGAGATCGTTGATGTAGCCGGAGGCGTAGACCCAGTCCGGCTTGGCCGCCCGCATCTGCGTGATCGCCGCCGAGTGGTCCATGGCGCCGATGGCGTAACGCTCCGATACCACCACTTCGAGGCCCTGCGCCTTCACCGCCTTCTCGAATTCCTGGGCAACGGCAAGGGGGAACAGGTCGTTACGCGCCAACACGGCGACGCGCTTGATGTCCTTGTTTTTTGCCGCGACGAGCTTGGCGATCGGCACGGAAACGGTGTCGTTTCCGGTCAGCGTCGAGAAGATGTACTTGAAGCCCTGATCGAAGATCTCCGCGGCCGATGCCGACGGTGCCAGCATCGGCACCTGATATTTTTCCGAGATCGCGCTCACCGCCTTGGTCGCACCGGAGCCGAACGGCGCAAACAGGAACTGCACCTTGTCTTCCGAGATCATCCGCTCGGCCGACTGCACGGCCCGCGGCGTATTCGACGCATAGTCGACGTAGACGATCTCGACGCGATACCGCTTTCCCCCGGCCGCGATCCCGCCCTTGGCGTTCGCGGCGTCGGCCCACAAATCGTAGCCGCGCTTCTGCTTGAGCCCCTCCGGAGACAGCGGCCCGGTGAGCGGCAGCGGCGCTCCAACTCTGATCACGTCGTCTGCCCGCACGGAGGAGCCCGCACCCGCCGCGACGAGAGTGACTGCGGCCGCAACCGCCAGACGTGTCAGGCTAAGCGAGAGCATCGTCGACTCCATGTAACGCTTTGAAATTGGGGACTTTGGCAGTGGCGTGCGAAGGAGGTAATAGGAAAACCAACCGATTGTCGAGAAGCCGAAGCGCGCTGCCGGGCAACGACCGTGCTCATCCGAGAAGCATCTCACGTCCGGTTCCTGGGCACCCCGGCGCAATTGCCCGTGCGGTGATGTCTTAGGATCCGCATTGCGCCCACTCTTCAAGCAGGCTCGGTCGATTTCGTGCGGAGACTTCGCTCGCAGAATCGGCTTCGATGCCTCGCTTCCCTCGCCGACGGCCTGCGCGGCGCGGCCCGGTCGGGAGCGACGGCACTTGCGTCCCCAGGATTGTTCGTGTGGATCCAGTTGATCACGTCGGCCACACGGCCGTCACGTCGACGAACCGGTCTCAAACCGTCGCGCGAATGGCTGCGACTCGGTGCGGATTGAATTTGCCTGACCCGCGGGGCATTGTTGGGCGCGTGTCGACACCCTGTTCGATCGGGCGTGTCCACGCAGGCGGGGCGAACAGCGTGCAGCGGGAAACTCGACGGCCGGGGCGTGCGCCTTGGAAGCACAAGTAGCGGAACCGGCCATGCTTCTCATCAAGAACATCGGAGAATTTTTCAGCGGGACGCTGGACCAGCCCCAGTTGCCGGTCGAGCGGCTCCTGATCTCCGAGGGCATAATTGCTGCACTCAACCCGCCGGAGGAGACGGCGGCCGACACCATCCTCGATGCCGGTGGGAGCGCGGTCATGCCCGGACTCGTCGATGGGCATGTGCATCCCGTGCTGGGCGAATGGACGCCGACCCAGGACACGATCGGCTGGATCGGCAATTACGTGCATGGCGGCACGACGACCATGATCTCCGCCGGCGAGTTGCACGTTCCCGGCCTCGACTACGAGAATCTGACGCCCGAACTCGTGACTTCTCTCGCGGTGGTGACGGCCGCCACGACCGGCCGGGTCCGCTGGAGCGGGGCGAAGGTGCATGCAGGCACCGCCATTCTGGTTCCCGGCATGAGGGAAGAGCACTTCGATCGGCTGGCGGCGGCGGGATCGATCCTGGCAAAATACCTGTTCTTTCCCCTGGGTACCAACCGGGACGAGGCGTTGCGCTACAATGCCTGGTGTCGCGCGCGAGGGATTCGGCTCAAGGTCCACACGGGCGGTGTTTCCCGCTCGGGCCTGAGCCAAGTGTGCGGCTACGACACGCTCACCTGGCTTCAGCCCGATATCGCGGCCCATGTGAGCGGCGGCCCCATACCCATGAGCGACGCGGATCTGGACAAGCTGATCGATGAAACGGACATGTTCCTCGAGATCTGCTCGTCTGGGAATTACGGATCGACCCAGCGGGCCGTCCGCCGTCTGAAGGCCCGCGGAAACCTGCAGCGATTGACTTTGGGCACGGATACGCCGGGGGGCACCGGCGTGATCCCACGCGGGATGCTCAGGCAGATATGCTTCATTTGCTCGATCTGCGATGTATCACCTGCCGAGGCCATTGCGATCGCTACCGGGAATACGGCGCGTGCGCACGGCCTCGACGTGGGCGTGCTCGGCGTAGGCCGGCCCGCAGATCTCGTCATCTGCGGTCCGGTGCAGGGCTCCGCGGGTTCGACGGTGAGTGACGCGATCGCCCATGGAGACCTGCCGGGCATCGCTTATGTCCTCATCGATGGCGAAATCGTCGTCAGCGGGCGTAGCCGCCAGAACTCCGCCGCCGCAACGAAAACTCTTCTTTTCGTGTTGCGACGTGCACGCCGGATCCTTCAAGGCAACGTGACCGGCACCGTTGCCGCTGGAAATGTGGAGCTCATCATGTTCGCGAAAGGCTTCGTCAGCATCGCTGTCGCCCTTGTTGTCTCCTGGGGCGCGCAGGGCGCTGCAGCCGCCGCTCAAGCGCCGGAGAAAAAGACCGTCACCATCGCCGTCTCCGGCCCTCCAGCGCAGCTCTATTTCCTGCCGGTGGTGCTGGCGAAACAACTCGGCTATTTCGAACAGGCCGGCCTCGACGTTCAGCTCCAACATTTCAACGCGGGCTCGAAAGCGATCGAGTCCGTCATCGGCGGCAGTGCGGATGTTGTCGCAGGCGCCTACGAAAACACCATCCGCTTGCAGGCGAAAGGCAAGGCGATGACGAGCATCGTCCTGTTCGGTCGTTATCCGGAGAACGTCCTGGGGATCGCAACGTCCCAGGCGGCGAACTACAAGGGGCCGCAGGACCTGAAAGGCAAGCTCATCGGAATCACCGGGCCCGGCGCCGCGACCCAGACGTTCCTCAACCTCATCCTGGAAAAGGCCGGGTTGAGCCCGAGCGACGTGACGCCCGTCACGGTGGGCGCCGGGGCCGTCGCGGTGGCTGCGATGCGCCGCCAGAAGGAGCTGTTCGCCATCTCGAATCTCGATTTGGCGATAACCGAATTGACCATGTCCGGCGACATCGTGGTCGTGATCGACAGCCGGACCGCCAAGGGCACGCACGATGTCTACGGCGACGACTATGGATCCGGCAGCCTCTATGTCCTGGCGGATTTTGCCGCAAAGTACCCGAATACGGCGCAGGCGCTGGCCGATGCCATGGTTCATACGCTCAAGTGGATTGCAGCGAGCACACCCGAGGAGATTATTTCTAAATTACCGCAGGAGTTCTATCGCGAAAATGCCGCGGTGTATCGCCAGGCCCTGGAGAAAAATCTGCCGAGCTTTTCTCGCGACGGCTTGTTGTCGGATGAGGCCGCGAGAAACGTCTACAACACGATGATCAAGATGGACCCGTCCTTGTCGAGGTCCCACATCAATGTCGAGGCCACCTATCAGAACGCGTTCGTGCGGCATGCGCTGCAAACGGCGCAATAGCGCAGGATTCCTGAGCCCCCGAGTTCTCAGCAATGGGCCATGCGGACAGACGCGGCGGCGAAGCCCGCACAAAACGGCCCTCGGCTTTTCCGCCGTCGCGCGCTCCCGCCTTTTATCCCGACGCTCACCGACCGGAGAGGCGGCCGGTCCATCTGTAACCCGCGATGCCCTTGTCGGCATCGAACAGATAATCAAACCCGTTGAACAGATGTACGCCGGTGTTGACGAAAGTCGGCCGGTCGCCGCGGCCGACCAGCATCAAGCGGCTCGGCGACAGCGGGTCGGCGACATCTCCGACGCGAAAGCTGTAGCTCGCGATTGCTTTCGCCGAACTTCCCGGTGCCAATGAAATCGTGACCTTGGTGCCCGCGGGCAGCGTCCGGTCCGTCCCGCTCAAACCTGCGCTCGCCGGAGCTTCATTGGAAGGGAGGGCGAGAAACATCCCGGTCACGCCGGTGTCCGGAAGCACGGTCCCGCAGGCCGCGGGGCCCTGATCGTTGATCGTGATGCAGGCCGGCGCGCCAGACCAGTCGTGCCGCTGTTCATCCCAGGCCAGTTGCACGGTGACGTATCCATCGCCCGGATCGGCGCCGGTGAGTCCGACCTGCACGCCCGCGCGGCTCACGATATAGCCGCGTCGCAGACCCGCGACGCCGGCGCCCCTTGCGGACAGGTTGAGAAACGGGTTCTTGTCCGCGCCGGGCGGACCTTGACGATTGCTTCCGCGGCCGAACCCCACACCGATCATGGCGACGCGGCGCGGATCCTCCCTGGGCGTGCAATTGCGCGCATTGTCGAGACAGGCGATCTTTCTGACGGCCAGCACCGGAACGGGCGACGTCGTCACGTGGGCGCCGTCCGCCCCGGTGATGGTCACCGGCGTCACCACCCAATCGCCCTGCATGATGCGGCCCGAACTCGTATAGGTCAGCGTGCCGGGCCCCCGGTTGGGCAACCCATCGACGCCCGGTATGGATGTGGCGGACACGACAATTCCCGTCGAGCCCGTGTCCATCACGGCACGGACCTGCCTCCCGCCGAACGAGAGCCCGAGATGGGGCGGATTTCGCAGATCGCCGGGTTCGTTGCGATTGAGGAAGCGCAGGAAGACGCTCTGTCCGTCCGGCTTACCAGGGGACTGCGCGCCGCCGGGAGAAGCGACGACGATGCTCGCGAACAGCACCGCCGGAACGCCGAACCGCCGCCGGGACGATGGCCCGGACATCGCCACGCCGTGTTCGTCGGCCGGGCACGACAAGGCTCTTTCCGCGCCGGCAGACTTTTTTTGGCGATCGGCGGCGTGATCGCCGCAGGAGCTGATCTTGAAGCGGCCGATCACGCGTTTCGATATCTCGATTCTCACGACGGCACTCTCCCGACTCGCGAGCACGTGGACACTGTAACCGTCCCGGCCTTACCCGCCTATCTACCCCACCTTCTCGACTGTCGGCTTCACCACCAACGCCACGTCCCTGTCCGCCGCATTCGCGGCACTGGAGGAGTTCACAACCCGAGCCGGCCCCGCGCACCGAAGCGATAAAGCGCTGCCAGGCGCTGCTGGACGATGCCATCGAGGGCCGGGCGGCAGGCGGCAGCGGACACGGCACGCCGACATCCACCGCCTCCAGAGGTTTGTCCGAGAACCGACAATCCTGCGTGGCACGGATGTTGCGATACTCGGGCTGGGTACGCTTCCGGACGACGGAAGCACCCGCCGATTTTCCGAAAAGGTGCGGCCGATGGACGAGTTGTTCGCGATATGCGCGACCTATGAGGTCGACGATGGCGGCGCTCGCGGGTTCGTGCTGGCGCGACCGGACGAGACCGGCGCCAACAAACCCTGGCCGATCCTGATCACGCGCAAAGGCAACACCTTCTACGGCTTCGAAAATGCCTGCCCGCATCAGGGCTCGCGCCTCGACCTCGTTCCCGGCGAGTTCCTGGACGAGGACGGCAATTTCATCACGTGCGGAAAACACCACGCGCAATTCGACCTCGACACCGGCCAGTGCTTCATCGGCCCGTGCCAGGGGAAGGCGTTGACGCCGATCACGCTGGTGATCGACGACGGGGACGTGTGCCTGCGCGGGGTCGCGTTGGCGGACGAGGACGGCCTCGACATCGACGATCCCGACGCGATGCCCGAGGTCATGATCACCGGCGATTGACTGAGCGGAGCCGCCGATGCCGGCCGGCTGCGCTTGCGACCACGCCAATGCGATGCCGACCTCACGGGCGGATCGCGCCTGCCCCGCTTCCCATGAAAACGGAAACGTCGTCGAGCAACCCCGCTCCAATCCAAGGACACGATCATGACAGTTGTCGCGGACACGCCATTCGCCAAGCTCGACACAGAAGGTCGATTGCTGCGGCCCACCCTGAACTCCGACACTCATGTCGCAGGGCGGTACGGCTATCGCGGGGATATTTCCTATGATGATCCGGAGACGGTCATGAAGGAAGTGTTCTCGGTGTCCGAGAGCGGCAAGCCGGCGATCGGCTTCCTGGCCGGATCGATCAAGGCGTACGAAACCCTGCCCAAGCTCGTCGAGACGTTCGGGGCAGCGCTCGATGCAGACGGCAAATATTTTGTCTATATCGCCGATCTCCCGCAGGGCAACCGGTTCTATATCCGGTTCGGCGACGTGAAGATTTTCGCGATCTATATCGATGGAACGACGGTCTATAACGAGCTGATCGACACCTTCTATGTCGACAAGGTCAAGCTCAAGAAGTTCGACACATCCGCCAAGCTCGATGCGCTGGCCGATGTCGGCCTAAAATATTCGTCGCTTTCGGACTACATCGAGATTTCTTACGAGGACGGATTGAAACGTAAAAATGCCGCCTGAGCCGGCCACCCGCATCAGCACGCCCAGGCCGTCGCCCAGCCGCGGCCGGCGCGGAACCAGTGCCAGCAATAAGCGGAGCCGTCGTTGAAGATCGGGGGCGCATTGAAGCCGGCATAATAGTAGGCGGGCAAGTAGACCTCGGCCCCGTGAAAACGGGCGCCGTGCGCTTTACGCGCTGCAGAAGCTTCGCCGGGGAGTGTCAGCGCCGCGACGGCGGCGACGGCAGTCAGCGTGAACAGTTTGCGCAGCATCGGCTTCTCCTCGACGGGACGGTCTGATCCCGGCCGGCGAGACTAGCACGAGCATGGCCGCCGCATCGCGGAAGTTATTGCAGACGGCGCGTCTTCGGCCTGGTGGGCCGGTTGCGACCCGCAGACCGCGTCCCGTAACCGGATCTACGAATGACGGACGCGCCTGATGCGCTTCACCCGGTCGACGTCGCGGGCGTGACGCCGCCCCACAAGCGCCAATGGGTCGGGCGGACGTCCACCGATCGCAAGGTGGCGGCGTTGACCCAGCCCTCCTCGACCCGCCGGCACGGGAACGCGAGCGCATGAGGCACGTCGTTCTCGATGACCGACAATTCGAGGTCGTGGCCATACGGGGCTGAGTATATGGGCTGCCACATGGAGGTTTCTTAATGACGCCGCCATGTGCCGGCGTTGATCTAGGTCAGGATGGCCCGCACCGCCGTCACTTTGACCACGGTCAATGCGATCCGGCGCGCGCTGTCGTGATGTGGGGCGGCGGCGGGCAGGCGCCCCCGCGCACCAAAGCGCGTACACCACGGCACGCACACCACGGCACGCACACCAGGGCACGCACACCAGGAGAGGTTCGATGAAACGCATTGCGGCCGCCGCCATCCTCGGTTTCCTGCTCGCGACGGCCGGCGCTGCCGCCGGAGACATCGAGACCGGCAAGCGGCTCGCCCAGCAACGGTGCGCTGCGTGCCACATCGTGACCGGCAGTCCGCGCAACGACGTCGTGGCCGATGCGCCGCCGTTCCTCGCGATCGGACGGAAGTACGGCTTCGACGCCGAGATGATCGCACTCAATCTGGTCGGGCCGCACGCCAAGATGAATTTTGCGCTCTCGCGCCCGGAGGCGAACGACGTCGCGGCCTACATCCAGAGCCTGGCGCGATAACCGCAAAACCGCGCACGGCGCCGACCTCGGCAGGAGCCCGGTCCCACGTCCTCGCTCAAATAAATCACGCGCCGGGAGCGCCGGCGCGTGCGTTCCTGCGTGGCGACCTGCCGGGGTCAGTGCGTCGCGGAGATCGGACGGCCGTCCTTGAACTTGATCTTGTTCACGTTCCACGCGCCGCCGGGCGCACCGCTGCGCAGCGGATCGATGGTGAGGTGCAGTTCGTCGCCCGGCTTGAGCGACTTGTTGGTCCAGCCGTCGCGGGCGAGCGCACTCGGGCTCCCGCCTTCGAGATTCCAGCTCTCGGAGGAGCCGTCCTTGTCCTTGATGTCCAGAATGATGAAGGTGTGCGGGCTGGTGTACTTGTAGTCCTTCACCACCCCGTCGACCTCCATCGGGTGCTCCTGATCGAACATGGCGAAGGAGTGGTGCGCCAGCACAGCGCCGCCGGTCACGACGAGCGCAGCGCCCGCCAGCAATAATGTCAGATGTTTCATGCGTTTCCCCGTTTTCGTCTTTGTTCAGGTTTGCAGCGGTTTTGTGCACCGCAGCGAGGCGCCGCCGTTCCGTTTGCGGAACCGCTGAAGCCAACTTACAATAAGTCGCCTTTTGCGAGAAGGCCTCGCAGCATCCTATGCAGCGGCAAGGCATCTATCCACGGCGACAACGCGACGCCTTGCCGCCGGCCTGCGAACGTCCGACGCTGCCGGCACGTGATGTCATCGCCTGACCCTCCGACCGAATCGCGCGCGACAAGGAATTGCCCATGACACAGCCGACCCGTCTCAAGGCCCGGATCCCCGTGGGGCTCGGTGCCGCGTTTGCGCTCATTGCCGCCGGCGCGTTTACAGGCGTCGCCGCCGGCGCGGAGGCGCCGCAGGTCGACCTCACGGACTGGACGGCGCCCAGCGTGTCGACACTCGGCGACGACCCGTTCGGCAAGCTCGTCAAGTACGGCCACGCGCTGATGACCGACACCGCAAACCAGATCGGCCCGGCGGTACCGGACGTCGCCAAGCGGTTCTCCGGCAACAACCTGAACTGCCAGAGCTGCCACCTCAAGGCCGGCACCCAGGTCTACGCCATGCCGCTGACCGGCGTATGGGGGCAGTTTCCGCAATACCGCGGCCGCGAGGGTGAGATCGGCACCCTGGAGGACCGCATCAACGGCTGCATGGAGCGCAGCATGAGCGGCCGCGCCCTGCCGCTCGACGGCGTGGAGATGAAGGCCTTCCTCTCCTACATGAAGTGGCTGTCCACCGGGATTCCCGACGGCGCCAAGCTCACGGGTGCCGGCGCCATCGCCGTCAAGGCGCCGGATCGCGCCGTCGATCTCGCCCATGGCGAGCAGGTCTTCCAACAGACCTGCGCCGTGTGCCACGGCAAGGACGGCCTCGGGCAGCGCGCCGAGACCGGAAACGGCTATAGGTTCCCTCCGCTGTGGGGATCCGACAGCTACAACAACGGGGCCGGCATGGGCCGGGTGCTCACCGCCGCCGCGTTCATACGGCACAACATGCCGCTCGGCACCAGCTTCAGCGCGCCGGTGCTCTCGGACAACGACGCCTACGACGTCGCCGGCTACGTCAACAGCAAGGACCGGCCGGTGAAGGCCAATCTCGAAAAGGACTTTCCGAAGCTCCTGCAGAAGCCTGCCGACACGCCCTACGGCCCCTATGCCGACGGCTTCGACCGCGAGCAGCATCGCTTCGGCCCGTTCGGGCCGATCCGCGCCAAGATCCGGGCCTTGCAGGAAGCGGCCGCGGCCGCCGCGAAGTAGGGGCGCCCCTGGCGGCGCTGTCCGTCCCCTCTCCCGCCTGCGGGTCGCCTGCGGGGGAGGGTTAGCAGCGGCGCTGTCCGTCCCCTCCCCCGCCTGCGGGGGAGGGTTAGGGAGAGGGCTCTACGACCGACCCGCGCGGCCTGAACGCGAAGTTACACCCGCCGTCGCGTGACTTGGGTTCGCGCTACCCCATCATCCGTGCCGCTCTCGCCCCCTCCCCGACCCTCCCCCGCACGCGGGAGAGGGAGCAGGACGCTGCGGAAGTTGGGGGCAGGACGCTGCGGGAGCGGAGCGGGATGCTGCGGGAGCGAGAGGCGGACGCTGCGGCAGGGAAGACGAAATTCCAGGCCGGCACAGTCTGGAAAAGCGTGGCGCGGAACCCGCGCCCGCGGCTCACGGCTTGATGTACTTGTAGCCGAGCTCCTGCAGCTCCACGAGGCGGACGATGCCGGCGGGGACGAGGGTGGCTTCGGGGATCAGCGTGATGGTCTTGCCTTCGCGCTTTTCCATGCCCTTCTTGGTGTTGTTGCAGGCGCCGAACGCGACCGTCGGTACCTTGACGCGCAGCGCCTTGATCTCGTCCTTCACCGGCGAGGTGTCTTCGCGCAGCATGTGGAATCCCTGGCTGTAGGCGACGATCTCGATCGCCACGTCCTGGCCCGCCTCGGTGTAGAGCTCGTGGGCGTTGCGTGCATTGTTGAGCGCAAGCTTCATCACCTCGGGATCGTTCACGTCGACGTGGATGGCGAGCTTATGATGCGTCTCGCTCGACGTCTCATAGGCCTCGGCCTTGCGCCCGACGAACGGCAACGTCACTGCCCCAGCGCTCAGCACCCTCACCAACCATCTGCGATCCATCGTTTCCTCCCGTTGTTCGACAAGCGGCCGCGAAGCTAGCACCAATGCCGCGCAGCCGGGAGAGAGCGTGCACCGATTTTTTTCGGCTCACGTCACCGGTTCGGCCGATGACATATCCACGCAGTCCTCGTAGCGGGGCGGGCGCGAGATGAAGCCGCCCGACAGCAGGCCGTCGGCGAGCCGTGCAAAGCCCTCGCGGGACATCGCAGGCGTCCGCGCCCAGATTCCAGCCTCGCGGTAGCGCGCGAGCGACCGGGTCAGGAGGTCGGCGGAGAGACCGGGATAAAACGGCGCCACCGCGGCGGCCAGCGCGGCGGCGTCGTGGTCGGCGAGCCACCCCTGCATGTCGCCGAACGCCCGCGTGAGCGCGGCATAGCCCTCGCGGTTGTGCGCCAGGCTGTCCCGCGTCGCGATCAGCGTGGTGTACACCGTGGGGCCGCGCGTGCTCGCTGCATAGAGAATGTCGCCGATGCCCTCCTCCTGGGCAATGGAGACGTAAGGCTCGAACACCTGCACCACGTCGAGTTCGCCACGGCGCAGCGCCGCGAGGTTCTCCGCCATCGGGCGGGGCGCGCCGCGCTCGATGAGGGCAGGATCGACGCCGCGCCGGCGCAAATCGTGCTGAAGGCACATCCAGGGAGTCGGCACTTCCGACACTGCGGCGAACCGCAGCCGCGCCAGGTCCGCAATGTCGAACGGGGCGAGCGAGGCCTTGCCGACCAGGAAAAACGGATCGCGCGCGACGACTTCGCAGAACGAGACCAGCGGCGAGCCCGAATCTTGCTCGCGGGCTTTCATGACCCGCATCGGGCCGCCCCACGTGACGTCGATGGAGCCGTCGAGGACGCCGCCGACGGCATCCCCGGGGTTTGCCGACGCGACCAACTCGACGTCGACGCCCTGGCGGGCAAAAAACCCGAGCGCGCTCGTCGCGTAGAAAGGAGCATAGAACACCGTGCGAAAATTTTCCGCGAGCCTGATCCGCATTGAGGGTATTCCTTGTCAGATGGATGGGAACCAAGCGCCGCGACGGCGCGCTCGTCCCGGTCGGAACGGCTGTTGGAAGCCGGTTTGAGGAATAGCATGAACTGGCATGGCGCAATGCTCGGCCTCGTCACCGCCGCGGCCCTCGCACCGGCGGCGGCCGGCGCCCAGGACTTTCCGGGTGGCCGCTATCCCACCCGTCCGATCACCCTCGTGATTCCAGTCCCGCCCGGCGGGGCGTCCGACTTCATCGGACGGACCGTGGGCGCCAAGCTCGCCGATGCCCTCGGCCAGCCTGTCGTCATCAGCAACCGGGGCGGTGCCGGCGGCACCATCGCGACGGCGGGCGTCGCCAAGGCGGACGCGGACGGCTACACGCTGCTGCTCGCCTCGATCACGACCCACGGCATCGGACCGCACCTCTACGCGAGCCTGCCCTACGACCCGGCGAAGGATTTCGCCCCGGTCATCTTCCTGGCGAACTTTCCGCTGGTCATGACGATCAATGCCGACCTGCCGGCACACTCCGTCGCCGAGGTCATCGCACTGGCGAAGTCGCAGCCGGGCGGCCTCGCTTTCGCCTCGTCGGGAAATGGCGGCGCGCCGCATCTCGCCGGCGAATTGCTCAAGAGCCTGACCGGTGCCGATCTCCTCCATGTGCCGTACCGGGGAAGCGGGCCGGCGGTGATCGACGTGGTCGCCGGCCGCGTCCCGGTCATGATCGACGGCCTGCCGGCGCTGTTGCCGTTCATCACGGCCGGCAAACTGCGGCCGCTCGCGGTCGCGAGCCTCAAGCGCCATCCGCTCCTGCCGGAGCTGCCGACGTTCGCCGAACTCGGCTATGCAGGAATGGATGTCACGCTGTGGTACGGGCTCGTCGCGCCGGCTGCGACGCCGCAGCCCATCGTCAAGCGGCTCAATGCAGAGCTTGTCCGCATCCTCGCCATGCCCGATCTGCGCAAGAGCCTCATGGACCAGGGCGCCGAACCCGGCGGCGGGACGCCCGAGGATTTCGGCAACTTCATGCGCGCGGAATCGGCGCGCTGGCGCGTCGTGGTGAAACAAGCCGGCATCAAGGCGGAGTGACGCGCGACGGCCGACTTTGCGACTCGGAGTCCGTTCAGTGGAGCGCGACGAGCGCGTCGGACGCGTTGATGATGATGGCGAGCACCATCACCGCCAGCATGCCGACCACGATCAGGAACGTCTGCGTATCCTGAACGACGGAGCGGGGTGAACCGAGGGTGTCATGCGACCTGTGCTTCATGGCGGGCCTCTTCGATTCGAAATCGCCGGTCCTGCTCGACCAGGCATCACGCCATGAAGGATAAGCATGTGCGCGCGGATGCAATGTGATGTTGCTCACATGCACCGAACGTCGATCCCGGCCCGCCGCGGCGGACCGCCAACAATCGGCTGCCGTGGATTCTCATCGGCGCAAGAACACTCTATAGTACGGCACCGCGCGCGAGAAACTCGCCCGACAACAGCGCGCCAGCCAGATCGCCCGGCACATTCGGGCGACCCAAGGGGAGAAACCAATGCCAACGCTCATCATCAATGGCCAGCGCCATGACGTCGACGTCGAGCCCGATACGCCGCTGCTTTGGGTTTTGCGCGACACCCTCGGCATGACCGGCACCAAATACGGGTGCGGCATCGCGCAATGCGGCGCCTGCACGGTGCATGTGGACGGGGTGGCGACACGGTCCTGCTCGGTGCCGCTGAGCGCGGTCGCCGGCGCGAAGATCACCACCATCGAGGGGCTCGCCGCCAACGGAGTGCTGCACAAAGTCCAGAAAGCCTGGCTCGAGAACGACGTGCCGCAATGCGGCTACTGCCAGTCCGGCATGATCATGGCGGTGGCGGAACTCCTCGCCAACAAGCCCAAGCCGACCGATGCCGACATCGATTCGGCCATCACCAATATCTGCCGCTGCGGAACCTATCAGCAGGTTCGCACGGCCATCCACGCCGCGGCGAACGCGTGAGGAGGACCGCCATGAATTTCATCCCGAACATCGATCGCCGCTCCTTCGTGGTCGGCGCCGCCTCGCTCGGCGGCGGCCTCGCGCTCGGCCTGCGGATTCCCTTCGTGGGCGACGTCGCACGCGCCGCCGACGGCGCGCCCGAGGTCAATGCCTGGGTCGTCATCCGTCCCGACGACACCGTCGTGGTGCGGGTCGCCCGCTCCGAGATGGGCCAGGGCTCGCTCACCGGGCTCGCCCAGCTCGTCGCCGAGGAACTCGAATGCGACTGGTCGAAGGTGACCACCGAATACCCGACGCCGGGCGAGAACCTCGCGCGAAAGCGTGTCTGGGGCGACATGTCCACCGGCGGCAGCCGCGGCATCCGCACCTCCCATGAATATGTGCGCAAGGGCGGCGCCGCGGCCCGCGAAATGCTGATCCAGGCCGCCGCCAACGCCTGGAGCGTGCCGGCGTCGGAATGCAGCGCGGCCAACAGCGTCATCAGCCACGCGCCGTCGGGCCGCACCACGACGTTCGGCAAGGTCGCGGACGCGGCGGCGAAGATCGAGCCGCCCAAGGACATCAAGCTCAAGGACGTGAAGGACTGGAAGATCGCCGGCAAAGGGGTCAAGCGCCTCGACACCGCGGACAAGCTGACCGGCAGGCAGGTCTATGGCATCGACCTCAAGATGCCCGGCATGCTCGTCGCCTCGATTCGCGACTGCCCGGTCCGCACCGGCAAGGTCAAGAGCTTCGACGCCACCAAGGTCTCCGGCATGCCCGGGGTGAAGAAAGTGGTGCAGGTCGGCGAGTTGGGCGTCGCCGTCGTCGCCGACACCTATTGGCACGCCCATAAGGCGATCGACGCGCTGCCGATCGTCTGGGACACCGGCGAAGCGGGCAAGGTGTCGAGCGCCTCCATCGCCACGTTCCTCGAGGGTGGGCTCGACGCCGAGCAGGCCTTCGTCGGCAACAAGGCGGGCGACGCCAAGGCCGATCTCGGCACCGCCAAGCGCAAGATCGAGGCGGTCTACAGCTTTCCCTACCAGAACCACGCCACCATGGAGCCGATGAACGCCACCGCGCTCTACACGGCCGACAAATGCGAGGTGTGGGGTCCGACCCAGAACGGCGAGGCGGCGCTGGCCGCGGTCGCCGAGGAATCCGGGCTCCCGATCGGGCGATGCGACGTGCACAAGGTGCAGGTGTGCGGTGGCGGCTTCGGCCGCCGCGGCCGCGTCGACTATGTGCGCCAGGCGGTGGCGATCGCCAAGCAGATGCCGGGCACGCCGGTCAAGCTCATGTGGTCGCGCGAAGAGGACATGACGCACTGCGGCTACCACCCGATCACGCAGGCGAAGCTGACCGCCGGCGTCGACGCCGCCGGCAACGTGACCGGCTTCCACATGCGCATCTCCGGCCAGTCGATCTCGGCCTCGCTGGCTCCCGAGCGCATGGACGCCAGCGGCATGGACCCGGTCGTGTTCCAGGGCCTGACGCCGAACTCTCCGGAAGGAAATTTCGGCTATCAGATTCCGAACCTGCTGATCGACCATGCCATGCGCAACACCCACATCCAGGCCGGCTTCTGGCGGGGCGTGAACGTCAACCACAACGCCATCTACACCGAGTGCTTCATGGACGAGGTCGCCCATGCGCTCGGCCAGGACCCGCTGGCGTTTCGCCTCAAGCTGCTCAAGCCCAAGCACGCGGCGGTGCTCAAGGCAGTGGGCGACAAGGTCGGCTGGGGCACGCCGGCGCCGCAGGGCGTCCATCGCGGGCTGGCGCAATACATGGCCCACGGCAGCTATGTCGCCGCCTGCGCCGAGGTCTCGGTCGATGCGCGCGGCGAGCTCACCATGCATCGCATCGTCGCCGGCATCGACCCCGGCGTTGCCGTCAATCCCGCCCAGATCGAGCGGCAGATGTCGGGCTCGTTCGTCTACGGGCTGACGGCGATGCTCTACGGCGAATGCACCGTCAAGGACGGGGCCATCGAGCAGACCAACTTCGACACCTACCAGATGATGCGGATGCGGGAGATGCCGAAGGTCGAGACCATCATCATGCCGTCCGGCGGATTCTGGGGCGGCGTCGGCGAGCCCACCATCTCGGTGGCGGCGCCGGCGGTGCTCAACGCCATCTTCGCGGCGACAGGCAAGCGCATCCGTTCGATCCCGCTGATGCATCACGGCATTCGGACCGCCTAACTACCTGAAAACAGGCGGGTATTCGACACGCAAAACGGCGGCCTTCGGGCCGCCGTTCGGCGTTGGGCGGCACCTCGTGAACCCGGAACCGGCGGCGGACTACTAACCTGGAGAGGGGGCCGCCGCGAACACCGGCTGACCGCCGACGGGGAACGATCCGAGGCGTCCGGGGAGATTTTCATGCATTGCGCTGCCGCCCGCTACATTCCGCCATCCGACGCCGACATCTGGACCGCGGACCCCTGGGCCGATGCGCCACCCTCGCGCGCCCTAATCTCGCCCGCCCCATCCTCGTCTGCCCCACTCGCGTCTGCCCCGCCCTCACCTCTCCAGCGGACGCCTGGGCCAGCCGCGACGACGGCCTCGGCAGGCGACGACGACGGCGCCAAAAACGGCTTCAACCACATTCCGGCCCGCACGCCGACGCTCACCCTCGCCATCCTCGCCCTGCTCGCGGCGGTGTTCGCGGCCGAGCTCGCATTCGCCGTCGAGCCTGCCAAGGGCCTGCTCGAACCGGGGGTCCGCACCCTGCTCGCGCTGGGCGGCCTGCAATACACCGCGACCGTCGGCTCCGGCGAATGGTACCGGATGTTTCTCGCTCCGCTCATGCACACCGGTCCGATCCATCTCGTGATCAACGGGATCGCCCTTTATGTCGCCGGACGGCTCCTCGAGCCGGTCATCGGCGCGCGCTGGTTCGCGGCGCTGTTCGTGGTGAGCGGCCTCGCCGGCTCGGTGGTGTCGCTCCTGGTCAATGATCGCAGTATCGTCTCGGTCGGCGCCTCGGGCGCGATCATGGGGCTGTTCGCGGCCATGCTGGTGGTGAGCCGCCGCTTCGCCAATCCGGCCCGTCTGCGCCTGCGGCTGACCGCCATCCAGGTGCTGATCGCCTCGATGCTGCCGGTGACCTCCGGCAGCCTCGTCGACTACGGGGCGCATCTCGGCGGCGCGATCGCGGGCGCGGTCGTCGCGCTCGTGATGCTCGCCGTGTGGCGCGAGGGCCCGGTCGCGACGCGCGGTACCGCCGCCGCGCCACATCTCGCCTTCATCGCTACCGTCATCGCCGGCCTCGGCGTCGCCGGGGCGGCCTATGGCGCGACCCAAATTCCCTATGACCACAAGTTGCAGAGCTACGGCGCGCTTCTGTTCCCGCGCGACCAGTTGCCGGCGACCGACGACGCCGCGAAGGCCGCGGCGGAAAACCTGATTGCGACGCACCCGCGCGACCCCCGCGGCCACTTCTACCGCGCGCTGGCGCTGATCGACGCCAAGAACCTCGCGGCGGCCGAGGCCGAGCTGCGCATCGCGCTCGGCGACAGCGATCTCCTCAAGATGATGTTCAAGCCGGTGTTCGCCCAGCGCATGGAGATGCTGCTTTCGCTGGTGCTGCTCGACCAGCACCGGCTGAGCGAGGCCCGGCAGGCGGCGCAGCCGGTCTGCGTCCTGACCAACACCTTCCGCGAGCAGGTCGCGAAGAACGGCCTGTGCAGCCTCTAGAAGGCTTGCAGCCCAAGCCGCGTCGGAGCCCGGCCCGCCTCGTATTTCGCAAGCCCGCCCCGCACGCCTTGCGCGGCCCCCGCGCTTGATTCCCCGGTCGATGTATGTCCCTGCTACCGCCAACAGGGAAGGAAGCGTGCATGACCTCGGGAGCGTTCGATTTCTCGTCACTGCTGGCGCCCGGATTGCCGGCCGCGGCGGTGAAGTACAACGGATTTCCAAAGTACAATTTCATCGGCGGCCACAACGACCCGGCCCAGATTCCCCTCGATGACCTGGTGAAGTCGGCGACCGCCGTGCTGGCGCGCGAAGGGCGCACGCTCGCGACCTACGGCCTCGAGAGCGGCCCTCAGGGGTATCGGCGGCTGCGCGAATTCCTGGTCGCCAAGCTCGCGCGCGACGCCGGCATCCGGACGAGCGCCGACGAGATCCTGATCACCTCCGGCTCCCTGCAGGGCCTCGACCTCGTCAACGGCCTGTTGTGCGCGCGGGGCGATACCGTGATCATCGAGCAGGTCACCTATTTCGGTTCGATCAACCGCCTCACCAAGGCGGGCGTCACCCCGGTCGGCATCCCGCTCGACGAGGGAGGCATGCGCATGGATGCGCTCGCCGCCGCGCTCGAAGACCACAAGCGGCGCGGCATCCGGCCGAAATACATCTACACCATCCCGACCGTGCAGAATCCGACCGGCACCATCATGGGCGAGGCGCGCCGCCTCGAGCTCCTCGCGCTGTCGGAACAGTACGGCGTGCCGATCTTCGAGGACGACTGCTACGCCGACCTCACCTGGGACGGCAAGCGTCCCCCCGCGATCTACGCGATGAGCAAGCGCGGCGGCGTCATCCACATCGGCTCGTTCTCGAAGTCGATCGCACCGGCGCTGCGGATCGGCTTCATCGTCGCGCCGTGGGAGCTCATCTCGCGCATGCTGCCGCTCAAGACCGACGCCGGCTCGGGCGCGCTCGAGCAGATGGTGCTCGCCGAATACTGCGCGCCCCATTTCGCAACCCATGTTCCGCTGCTGACCCACGCGCTGCAGGCAAAATGCACCGCGATGATGGAGGCTTTCGCCGAGCAGTTCGGCACCGCCGCCGAGTTCGAGGAGCCCAAGGGCGGCATCTTCCTGTGGGTCAAGCTTCCCGACGCGGTCGACACGCTCAAGCTCGCCCAGGCCGCCGCGGCGGCGGGGGTCGCCATCAATCCCGGCCACGAATGGTCGCCCGACAAGGCCTATGGCCGCCCGCGCATGCGGCTGTGCTTCGGCAATCCGTCGGTCGAGACCATCCGCGCCGGCGTCGCGACGCTGGCCGACGTGTGCCGCCGCGAGTTCGGCGTTCCCGCGCGCATCGCCAACGTGGAGCGGCAGGCGCGGGGGTAACTCCGCCCGCCTTCGGCGCTCGCGGCAGCATGGTTGCGGCGTGGGGGCAAAGGGGTGACAATCCCCGCGCCAAGGCATCGTTCGAATGCCTGGCGCAGGGAGGAAACCCATGTTGTCACGCCGCGATATGATCGCCACGACCGCTGCTGCCGGCGCCGGCCTCGCCATGGCCGCGCAAGGCGCCTCCCCCGCGAAGGCGCAGCCGGCGCGCCGCATCATCGTCGATGCCCAGGTCCACATTTGGAAGATGAGCACGCCCGACCGGCCGTGGCCGGCCGACGGCATCGGGCAGGCGCACATCCCGCGGCCGTTCTCCTACTACGAGCTCAAGGCGCGCATGGACGAGGCCGGCGTCGACCGCGTCGTCATCGTGCCGCCGTCCTGGGAAGGCTACCACAACGAATACGCGATGGAGGCGGCCAAGAAGTGGCCGCATCGTTTCGCGCTGATGGGGCGACTGAGGCTCGACGACCCCAAGTCGAAGGAAGCGCTCGCGACCTGGAAGGACCAGCCCGGCATGCTGGGCGTCCGCCACACCTTCAACCGGCTGCAGAGCAACTGGCTCACCGACGGCACCGCCGACTGGTTCTGGCCGGCCGCCGCCGCCGCCGGCATTCCCGTGATGACGCCCACCGCGGGCCGCGGGCGCGACTTCCTGCGCATCGTCGAGCGCACCCCCGACCTCGTGTTCATCATCGACCACATGAACCTGTCGGACGAGGTGGCCAAGCAGGGCAAGATCCCGGAAGCCGTCGCCGAGTGCGTCGAATTCGCGAAATTCCCCAACGTGCAGGTCAAGATGTCGTCGGTGCCGCACAAGTCGTCGCAGGGTTACCCGTTCCGCGACATGACCGACCACCTGCACCGCGTGTTCGACGCATTCGGGCCGCGCCGCTGCTTCTGGGGCACCGACCTCACCGCCGGCCTCGACCGGTTTCCGAACTTCACCTACCAGCAGCGCATCACCCACTTCACCGAGGAGCTGCCGTTCCTGTCCGAGCAGGACAAGGACTGGGTGATGGGCCGATCCGTGATGCGGCGGCTCGGCTGGGCGTGACGCCGCAGGGTCCGGCGCGGTCGCACGCAAGCGCAGCGACCGTGGGCATCCGCGGAGTGTCCGCAGCGCGAGAGTGTCGGTAGCGCGAGAGTGGTAGCGCGAGAGTGGCGACCAAGGCCCAATTTGCCTATCATCCCCGTCGACCGTGGTCGTGACACGCTCTGCAGTCGGGCCGGTTCGCGCGGTTCGTGGGTGGCTGCCATCTCGTAGGGTGCGGTGGGGCTGGTGTTTTCGGAGAATGCCTTGGCCGGACCGGCACGAATCATCATCCTGCGCCACGGCGAGAAGCACGACGCGTCCACGCTGAGCAAAATCGGACGGGAACGCGGCGCGGCACTGGCAAAGCAGTTCCTCGGCCGCGCCGCGACGCAATCGCTGTTCCGCGCCGACGAGAAGCCGGCCGCGATCCTCGGAATCACCCTGCACACGATCGAGACCATCACACCGGTGGCCCAGACCTGGGGCCTGCCGGTCAAGGCCTACTCGGTCGTGCCCGGCGAGGACGGCGGCGAGAAGGAAACGGACCTCAACGAGCGCACCAGGGAAGCGGCCCGTGACGTTTTCTCCAATCCGAATTACGCCGGCAAGACCGTGATCATGGTCTGGGAGCACAGGCACATCGCCAAGCACAAGCTCGAAGAGGATTATCCCGGCGAGCCCGTCACCCTGCGGCAGCTCCTGCGCCTCGACGCGCTCGAAGACGTGCCGAAAAGCTGGCCTGAGGATAACTACGATTTCTTCTGGATCGTCGAATACCGGCCCGGAGATCGCGTTCCGACGCGCTTTCGGATGCTGCGCCAGGACTTCACCGCCCCCTTCGAGAAACTCCCGGCCAACGGCTGGGAGGAGGCAGGATCGAAGCATCACGAGGCGGATCACAAGAAATAGTAGTCGCGGCCGTCGACGGCCCGCGTTCTCCGCAGGCGCTGACAAATCGCTGCGGCCTGGCCCCGCCGCCGAATCCCCGTCTGGCGCGAACCCGGCCTCGCGCATGGCAGCCGAGGCAACCAATCGGTTTCGCGCGGGCGGGACGATGGGTTATGAATCGGGCCATGATCCGCGTGGTCCGCGGCGCGGCCGCCAGCCAGGAGATGCCCAATGCCCCGCCATTCCGCCTTCGTCCCTGCCGGGGTCATCCCGGCGGTGCTGTTGCCGTTCGAGGACGATCTTTCGATCGACGAGAAGGGCTTCCGCGGCCATCTGCGCGATGTCGGTGCGACCGAGGGCCTTGCGGCCATCACCGTGAACGCCCACTCGACCGAGGTGGCATCATGCACCTTCGAAGAGCAGCGCCGGGTTATGGAGATTGCCGCCGAGGAGGTGGGCGATCAGCTTCCCATCGTGCACGGGGTGTGGGCGGACGGCAGCCAGGAAGCGGCGCGCATCGCCAAGGCGGCCGCCTCGGGCGGCGCGTCGGCCCTTCTGGTGTTTCCGCCGGGGCCGTTCACCCTCGGCCAGAACGCGGAGATGGCCATTGCTCATTTCAAGCGCATCGCCGAGGCGGCGCCGGAGCTTCCCATCATCGCCTTCCAGTATCCGCTGGCGACCGGCCAGGGCTATCCGCCGGAGACGCTGCTCAAGCTCATCGAGGCGGTGCCGCAGATCCGCGCGATCAAGGACTGGACCAACAACGTGCAGCTGCATGAATGGCAGGTGCGCACGCTGCAGGGCCTGCCGCGGCCGGTGAACGTGCTGTCCACCCACTCATCCTGGCTGATGAGCTCCCTGGTGCTCGGCTGCAACGGCCTCCTGTCGGGCAGCGGAAGCGTCATCGCCGACCTGCAGGCCGCCCTGTTCCGGGCGGTACAGGCGAACGATCTGGCGGCCGCACGCGCGGTGAACGACCGCATCTATCCGCTGGCACGGGCGTTCTACGCCGAGCCGTTCGTGGACATGCACAATCGGATGAAGGAAGCCCTGGTGCTTCTGGGCCGGCTGCCTCGCGCGGTGGTGCGGCCGCCGCTCGTAAAGCTCGGCGCTGCCGAAATCGAGCGCATCCGCCTCGCTCTGGTCGAGGCCGGCCTCCTGGACCGGCGCGCCTCGCGGGCGGCGTAGGGCCTCAATGACTGCATAAAAACTATGCAAACGCCAAATCGGGCGGCGCGCGACGCGCGGCGTTGACACCAATTTGTCATCTGCGCCAAGGGTATCCCCTTCCGCCATCACGTTCCGGCATGGCCCGGCGTTTGGCATGCTCCTTGCGATTGGCTCGGCGCGAACGGTCAACCCCGTCGCTGACGTCAACAGAGGACATTGCGATGCTCAACCCAATCCGTGCGGTCGCGGATCGACCGAACCACCGCGGCTGGCTCGCGGCTGCGGCTGGCCTTGCCATGGGCATGGCTGCGACGCTGCCGGCAAACGCCCAGGACACGATCAAAGTCGGCATCCTCCATTCGCTTTCCGGCACCATGGCGATCAGCGAGACGACGCTCAAGGACGTCATGCTGATGCTCATCGACGAGCAGAACAAGAAGGGCGGCGTGCTCGGCAAGAAGCTCGAGGCCGTCGTCGTCGATCCCGCTTCCAACTGGCCGCTGTTCGCCGAAAAGGCGCGCGAGCTGATCAGCAAGGACAAGGTCGCGGTCGTGTTCGGCTGCTGGACCTCGGTGTCGCGCAAGTCGGTGCTGCCGGTGTTCAAGGAGCTCGACAGCATCCTGTTCTATCCGGTGCAGTACGAGGGCGAGGAAAGCGAGCGCAACGTGTTCTACACCGGCGCCGCGCCCAACCAGCAGGCGATCCCGGCCGTCGACTACCTGATGAAGGACGAGAAGGTGAAGCGCTGGGTGCTCGCGGGCACCGACTACGTCTATCCGCGCACCACCAACAAGATCCTCGAAGCCTACCTCAAGTCGAAGGGGGTGAAGGACGAGGACATCATGATCAACTACACGCCGTTCGGACATTCGGACTGGCAGACGATCGTCGCCGACATCAAGAAGTTCGGCTCGCAGGGCAAGAAGACCGCCGTGGTGTCGACCATCAACGGCGATGCCAACGTGCCGTTCTACAAGGAGCTCGGCAACCAGGGCGTCAAGGCCACCGACATCCCGGTCGTCGCCTTCTCGGTGGGCGAAGAAGAGCTCGCCGGCATCGACACCAAGCCGCTGCTCGGCCATCTCGCCGCCTGGAACTACTTCGAGTCCGTCAAGAACAAGGGCAACGACGAGTTCATCAAGGAATGGCACGACTTCACCAAGAACCCGAAGCGCGTCACCAATGATCCGATGGAAGCGCACTTCATCGGCTTCAACATGTGGGTGAAGGCGGTCGAGAAGGCGAAGTCCACCGATCCGGACAAGGTGATCGCGGCGCTGCCCGGCATCGAAGCCCCGAACCTGACCGGCGGCACCTCCAAGATGCTGCCGAACCATCACATCACCAAGCCGGTATTCATCGGCGAGATCAAGGGTGACGGCCAGTTCGACGTGGTGTGGAAGAGCCCCGGCCTCGTCCCCGGCGACGCCTGGTCCGACTTCCTGCCCGGCTCGAAGGACCTCGAAGCCGACTGGGTGACCCTCAAGTGCGGCAACTACAACAAGGTCACCAAAAAGTGCGGCGGTTCGTCGTAAGCTTGCGCGGCGATTACCGATGAGCATGGGAGGGCGGCCTCTGCCGCCTTCCCTTTCCGTCGCTGGGACAGTTCGCCAATGCATCGCCTCAAGGATCTCCTCACGGATGGCTTCGCTCTTGTTCTGTTAGCCCTGACCCTATCGTTCGCAGCACCGGGGGTGCGTGCTGCAGGCCTCGAGGATGCGCTCTCCCACTTCACCCAAGACGATTTCAGCGAGACCGACGCCGGCATCGGCGCGGTCGCGGAAAGCGGCGACCCTCGCGCAGCGACGATCATCCAGGCGCTGCAGGACGGCCGCCTGTTGTTCAACGCCGAGCAGAAGAAGGTTTTCTACAAGGACGCCGCCGGCAAGCTGTTCGATGCCGCCACCGGCGCCGCCGTCGACGGCGCTCCGCCGGCCGACCTGGAGGTCGTGCGCATCAACAACCGGCTGCGGCGCTCGATCGAGGCGTCGATCGGCAGCCTGACCCTGCTGTCGCCCGATTCCGGCAAGCGCTACGACGCCGCCCAGGCGGTGTTCAAGTCGCGCGAGGACAGCGCGCGTCCGGCGCTCGAAGCGGCGATCGCCAAGGAAACCGATGCACGCATCAAGCGGACGATGCTGGAAGCCCGGGCCGCCATCATCCTCAATTCGTCCGACGCCAGCGAGGCGGACAAGATGGATGCCGTCGCGGTGATCCGCGGCCGCGGCGACCAGGACGCCGTGGCGCTGTTGTCGGCCCTGCCCGCCGACACGCCGCCCGCTGTCGCGCAGCAGGCCGCCGGCGCAGTCACCTCGATCGCCAACAGCCTCGCTTTGTGGGGCACGCTGCAGAACGCCTGGTACGGCATCTCGCTCGGCTCGGTCCTGCTGCTCGCGGCCATCGGGCTCGCCATCACCTTCGGCGTGATGGGCGTCATCAACATGGCCCATGGCGAGATGGTCATGCTCGGCGCCTACGTGACGTTCATGATCCAGGAGGCGATGCGGCAGAACAATCCGAGCCTGCTCGGGTGGTCGCTCGTCATCGCGGTGCCGCTCGCCTTCATCTTCACCGGGCTGATCGGCATCCTGATCGAGCGCACCGTCATTCGTTTCCTCTATGGCCGCCCGCTCGAGACCCTGCTCGCCACCTGGGGCATCTCTCTTATCCTGCAGCAGGCGGTGCGCACGATCTTCGGGCCGACGAACCGCGAGGTCTCGGCACCGTCCTGGATGAGCGGCGCGTTCGAGGTCGGGCACCTCACCATCACCTACAACCGGCTGTGGATCATCTGCTTCTCGCTCGCGGTGTTCTTCGCCCTGCAGGCGATGCTGCGGTTCACGAGGCTCGGCCTCGAGGTGCGGGCGGTGACCCAGAACCGCGCCATGGCTTCCGCCATGGGCATCCGCACCGGCCGGATCGACGCCCTCACCTTCGGCCTCGGCTCGGGCATCGCCGGGATCGCCGGGGTGGCGCTCTCGCAAATCGACAACGTCAGCCCCAATCTCGGCCAAGGCTATATCATCGACTCCTTCATGGTGGTGGTGTTCGGCGGCGTCGGAAATCTGTGGGGCACCCTGGTCGCCGCGATGTCGCTCGGCATCGCCAACAAGTTCCTGGAGCCGCTGGCCGGCGCGGTGCTCGCCAAGATCGCGATCCTGGTGCTGCTGATCCTGTTCATTCAGAAGCGTCCGCGCGGGCTGTTCGCGCTCAAGGGCCGGGCGGTGGAGGCATGAGCGATACCCCTCCCCCGGTCCGGCGCCTCGACGCCGGCACCCTGCTGTTCGTCGTGATCCTGCTCGGGCTCGCGGTCGCAGTGCCGCTGCTCAACTATGCGCTGCCGCCGCAATCGCCGTTCCAGGTGCCGACCTACCTGATGTCGCTGTTCGGCAAATACGCCTGCTACGCCATGCTGGCACTGTCGATCGACCTCATCTGGGGCTATTGCGGCATTCTCTCGCTCGGCCACGGCGCGTTCTTTGCGCTCGGCGGCTACGCCATGGGCATGTACCTGATGCGCCAGATCGGCACCCGCGGCGTCTATGCCAATCCGGTGCTGCCGGACTTCATGGTGTTTCTGAACTGGCAGGAGCTGCCGTTCTACTGGTACGGCTTCAACTGGTTCCCCTATGCGCTGCTGATGGTGGTGCTGGCGCCCGGCATCCTCGCCTTCGTGTTCGGCTGGTTCGCCTTTCGCAGCCGCGTCACCGGGGTCTATTTCTCGATCATCACCCAGGCGCTCACCTTCGCCCTGATGCTCGGCTTCTTCCGGAACAATTTCGGGTTCGGCGGCAATAACGGGCTCACCGACTTCAAGGACATCCTCGGGTTCAACATCCAGGCCGACGGCACCCGCCGCGCGCTGTTCGCGATCTCCTGCGTGATCCTGGCGCTGGCGCTGTTGATGTGCCGCTACATCGTCACCTCGAAGTTCGGCAAGGTGCTGATCGCGATCCGCGACGCGGAATCGCGCGTCCGCTTCCTCGGCTACAACGTCGCCTCCTACAAGACCCTGGTGTTCACCCTCTCGGCCTGCATCGCCGGCGTCGCCGGCGCGCTCTACGTACCGCAGGTCGGCATCATCAACCCCGGGGAGTTCGCCCCGGCGAACTCCATCGAGGAGGTCATCTGGGTCGCCGTCGGCGGGCGCGGCACCCTGATCGGCGCGATCCTCGGCGCCGTGGTCGTCAACTACGGCAAGACCTACTTCACCAGCGGGGCGCTGGCGCCCTACTGGCTGTTCGTGCTCGGCGGCCTGTTCGTCGGCGTCACCCTGCTGTTGCCGCGCGGCATCATCGGCACCATCCAGCATTACTGGAACGAGCGCCGCAAGCCGGACAAGCCCGGCCCCGACCCGGAGCCGGTCGGCGAACCCCTGCCGGCGGAGTAGGCGATGGAAAAGACCACGAGCGCTCTGCTCTATCTCAACGGCGTCAACGTCTCGTTCGACGGCTTTCGCGCCCTCAACAATCTCTCGCTCGCCGTAGAGCCCGGCGAGATGCGCGCCATCATCGGCCCGAACGGCGCCGGCAAGACCACGATGATGGACGTCGTCACCGGCAAGACGCGCCCGCAGACCGGCGACGTCTATTTCAATGGCGGCGAGGTCGACCTCACCCGGCTCGACGAGAGCACGATCGCCGAGCTCGGCATCGGCCGCAAGTTCCAGAAGCCGACGGTGTTCGAAAGCCACACCGTGGACGACAATCTGCGCCTCGCGCTCAAGGCCGAACGCGGCCCGCTCGCCACCCTGTTCTGGCGCGGGAGCCCGCAGGAGACGGCGCGGATCGACGGCATTCTCGAGACCATCCGCCTCACGCCGTTGCGCGGCCGCCTCGCCGGCAGCCTGTCGCACGGCCAGAAACAGTGGCTCGAGATCGGCATGCTGCTGGCGCAGGAGCCCAAGCTGATGCTCGTCGACGAGCCGGTCGCCGGCATGACCGATGCCGAGACGCGGCAGACCGCGGAGCTCCTCAAGGAGATCAACCGCACCCGCACCGTGATCGTCGTCGAGCACGACATGACCTTCGTGCGCGACCTCGGCGTCAAAGTGACCGTGCTCCACGAAGGCACGGTGCTCGCCGAGGGGACGATCGACCAGGTGTCCGAGAACGAGAAGGTCATCGATGTATATCTGGGCCGGTGAACCATGCTCGAAGTGAACGGAATCGACCTGCACTACGGCGCGGCGCAGGCGCTGCGCGGCATCTCCATGAAGGCGGAACCGGGCACCGTCACCTGCATCCTCGGCCGCAACGGCGTCGGCAAGACCAGCCTGCTTCGCGCGCTGATCGGCGAGCACCCGGTGAGCCACGGCAGCATCGTCTGGGAAAATAACGACATCACGGCGCTGCGGCCTTACGAGCGCGCCCGCCGCGGCATCGGCTACGTGCCCCAGGGCCGCGACATCTTTCCGCTGCTCACCGTAGAAGAGAACCTGGTGACCGGCTTTGCCCCGCTGCCGCGGCGCGACCGCAGCGTGCCCGACACGGTGTTCACGTTGTTCCCGGTGCTGCGCAGCATGCTCGGCCGGCGCGGCGGCGACCTGTCCGGCGGCCAGCAACAGCAGCTCGCGATCGGCCGCGCGCTGGTGATGCGGCCGCGCCTTTTGCTGCTCGACGAGCCGACCGAAGGCATTCAGCCCTCCATCATCAAGGACATCGGCCGCGCCATCAGCTACCTGCGCGGGCTCGGCGACATGGCGATCGTGCTGGTCGAGCAGTATCTCGACTTCGCCCAGGAGCTCGGCGATTATTTCGCCGTGATGGACCGCGGCCAGGTCGTCTATTCCTCGACGCGCGCGGATATGGACGAGGCCGCTCTCAAACGCGCGCTGGCGATCTGACCGGGCGCAGGGGGACCGTCGTGGCGCTGGCGGAATCCGACCTGACGGGCGACGTATTCGCGGCCAATCGCGCCCGCAGCCGCGTCTCGCTGACCGTCGCGGAATGCGACGGCGCCACCAGGCGCAGCCGCCTCGCCGAGGAGGGCTCGCTGCGGGTACGGTTTCCGGCGGCCTGTGCCGGCGATCAGGAGGCTGTGCTCGTCAACACGGCGGGCGGCATTGCCGGCGGCGACGAACTGCGGATCGATATCGCGCTCGAAGCCCGGGCCCGCCTCGTCGTCACCACCGCGGCGGCGGAAAAGATCTACCGCACCGCGCGGACGCCGGCCACGATCGCGGTCACCGCGGCGGTCGCGGACGGTGCGGCGCTGACCTGGCTGCCCCACGAGACGATCCTGTTCGACCGTGCCCGCCTCACCCGTGCCGTCGACATCACGCTGGCGCCGACCGCGCATCTCCTGTTCGCCGAGACCGTGATCTTCGGCCGCTCCGCCATGGGCGAAACGGTTCGCGAGGGCTCGTTCTGCGATCGTTGGCAGGTGCGGCGCGGCGGGCGGATGATCTTTGCGGAAAGCTTCCGGCTGGAGGGCGCGATCGCGCAGCGGCTCGGCGAGACGGCCGTCGCCGCCGGCGGGGTCGCGCTGGGCACGGTGCTCATGGTGCCGGGGCACGATGCCGCCATCGAGGCGGTGCGCGCCGCCGCGCCGCAGTTTCGCGGCGAGGCCGGCATCTCCGCCTGGAACGGCCTTGCGCTCGCCCGCCTCGCGGCGGCCGACGGGGCGGCGCTGCGCCACGACCTCGTTCTCCTCCTCGCCGCGCTCGGACACGCGCCCCTGCCCCGGCTCTGGCTCAATTGATACGGATAGGCCATCTTTGGTCGCCGCCTTGCTGGAGATGACACGACGATGCACCTCACGCCCCGGGAGAAGGACAAGCTGATGATCGCCACCGCCGCCATGGTGGCGCGGCGGCGGCTCGAGCGTGGGGTCAAGCTCAACCATCCCGAGGCGGTGGCGCTGATCAGCGACTTCATCATGGAAGGCGCCCGCGACGGCCGCACCGTGGCCGACCTGATGCAGGCGGGCGCTCACGTGGTGTCGCGCCAGCAGGTCATGGACGGCATCGCCGAGATGATCCCGGAAATCCAGGTGGAGGCGACGTTCCCGGACGGCACCAAGCTCGTCACCGTACACGCGCCGATCCGATGAACCGGCGCTCGAGACTTGCGTGTCAGCCCGCGGCACGCGCTCCCGATCCCCTCTCCCGCTTGCGGGGAGAGCTAGGGAGGGGGCCTTCGGGCGTCGCGCCCGCGATAGCGAGTAGGCATGCTCCGAATTCGGTCAGCTCGAGCGGTCGTACGGGGGGCAAGCGCCCCCTCCCCGCCCTCCCCCGCAAGCGGGAGAGGGAGCAATTGGCCGTGGACTTTTCGCATGACTTTGTCTGGAGGGACACGTGCCCATGATCCCCGGTGAATTCATCCTCGCGGAGGGCGATATCGAACTCAACGCCGGCCGCAGGTCCGTGACCCTTACGGTCGCCAATACCGGCGACCGCCCGATCCAGGTCGGCAGCCACTATCATTTCTTCGAGACCAATCCGGCCCTGAAGTTCGAGCGCAAGAAGGCGCGCGGGATGCGCCTCGACATCGCCGCCGGAACCGCCGTGCGATTCGAGCCCGGTCAGTCGCGCGAGGTGACGCTGGTCGCGCTCGCTGGCGGGCGCAGCGTGTTCGGCTTCCGCCAGGAAATCATGGGCAAGCTATGATTCGGGACGAGCTGCGAGCCGAGCAAGCCATGATCCGGGGCCAGATATCGTGACGATGCGCGCGTGGCGCGCAAGCTTTGAGGGCATGACATGCCGGTGAGGATCCCGCGTTCTTTCTACGCCGAGATGTTCGGCCCGACCACCGGCGATCGGGTGCGGCTCGCCGACACCGACCTCATCGTCGAGGTGGAGAAGGACTTCACCACCTATGGCGAGGAGGTGAAATTCGGCGGCGGCAAGGTGATCCGCGACGGCATGGGCCAGAGCCAGACGACCAACCGCCGCGGCGCCGTCGACACCGTCATCACCAATGCGCTGATCCTCGACCACTGGGGGATCGTCAAGGCCGATGTCGGGATCAAGGACGGCCGCATCGCCGCGATCGGCAAGGCCGGCAACCCGGACATCCAGCCCAACGTGACGATCGTCGTCGGCCCCGGCACCGAAGTCATCGCCGGGGAGGGCAAGATCCTCACCGCCGGCGGCTTCGACACCCACATCCACTTCATCTGCCCGCAGCAGATCGAAGAGGCGCTGATGTCCGGCATCACCTCGATGCTGGGCGGCGGCACCGGCCCCGCGGCCGGCACCAATGCGACCACCTGCACGCCGGGACCGTGGCATCTCGCGCGCATGATCCAGGCCGCCGACGCCTTTCCGATGAATCTCGGCTTTGCCGGCAAAGGCAACGCATCGCTGCCGGACGCGCTGGAAGAGCAGATCAAGGCCGGTGCCTGCGCGCTCAAGCTCCACGAGGACTGGGGCACAACGCCGGCGGCGATCGACTGCTGCCTGTCGGTTGCGGAGGACCACGACGTCCAGGTCATGATCCACACCGATACCCTCAACGAGTCCGGCTTCGTCGAGGACACCATCGCGGCGTTCAAGGGGCGCACCATCCACGCCTTCCACACCGAGGGCGCCGGCGGCGGCCACGCCCCCGACATCATCAAGGTGGCGGGGCTCAAGAACGTGCTGCCGTCGTCGACCAATCCGACCCGGCCGTTCACCCGCAACACCATCGACGAGCATCTCGACATGCTGATGGTGTGCCACCATCTCGACCCCGCGATCGCCGAGGATCTCGCCTTCGCGGAGAGCCGCATCCGCAAGGAGACCATCGCCGCCGAGGATATCCTGCACGATCTCGGCGCGCTCTCGATGATGTCGTCGGACAGCCAGGCGATGGGCCGCATCGGCGAAGTCATCATCCGGACCTGGCAGACCGCCGACAAGATGAAGAAGCAGCGCGGCGCGCTCCCCGGAGAGAACGGCAACGACAACGTCCGCGCCAAGCGCTACGTGGCGAAATACACCATCAACCCGGCCATCGCCCACGGCGTGTCGAAGCACATCGGCTCGGTGGAGAAGGGCAAGCTCGCCGACCTCGTGCTGTGGTCGCCGGCCTTCTTCGGGGTCAAGCCCGACCTCGTCATCAAGGGCGGCTCGATCGCCGCGGCGCCCATGGGCGATCCCAACGCCTCGATCCCGACGCCGCAGCCGGTGCACTACCGGCCGATGTTCGCGGCGTTCGGAAAGTCGGTGACGGCGAGCGCGGTGGTGTTCGTCTCCAAGGCCGCCACCAAGGGGCGTCTGCGGGAACGGCTCGGCGTCGAAAAGGAGTTCGTCGCGGTCGAGCACACCCGGGACATCTCCAAGAAGAGCATGGTGCACAACGCGGCGACGCCGAAGATCACCGTCGATCCCGAGACCTACGAGGTCACCGCGGACGGCGAACTCCTCACCTGCGCCCCCGCCGATGTCCTGCCGATGGCGCAGAGATATTTTTTGTTTTGATGAGACCCCGGGCTTGATGGGACCAAGATGAGACCAGAGGTCCTCGAGCGGATTCGCGCGACGAAGCGGGCCTCGCAGGTGGCCCGCGCCGGAACCTGGCCCAGGTCTGAGGCGATCGACACTGTGGTGCTCGACGCCGACGAACGCCGTCGCCGCCGCATCGTGCTTACCGGCGAAGGCGGCACGAACTTCCTTCTCGACCTCGCCGAGGTGACGGCGCTCGGCGACGGCGACGGTCTCGTGCTCGCCGACGGCACCATCGTCGCGGTGGTGGCGAAACCGGAGCCGCTCATCGAGGCCGTCGCGTCAGACGCTGCGGCGCTGGCGCGGCTCGCCTGGCATCTCGGCAACCGCCACGTCGAGCTGCAGGTCGCCGGCGATACCTTGCGGATGCGGCGCGACCATGTGCTGGAGGACATGCTGCGCCGGCTCGGCGCCCGCGTGACCGCGATCTCTGCGGCGTTCGAGCCCGAGCGCGGTGCCTACGACCACCGCCATCCCGGCCGCGACGCCAATGGCTAAGGCGCCGGTCGCAACTCTCTCCGCGCCGGCCCGCGCGCGACGCGCGCCCTCGCCTCGCGAGAAGGCCGAGTCTTCTCCCTCTCCCCGCGCGCGGGGAGAGGGTCGGGGTGAGGGCGCGCCTCCTCTCGCCGAAACCTCCGAGGCTCAGGCGCATGGAAAGGCCCCCTCACCCGGCGCGCGAACGCGCGCCGACCTCTCCCCGCACGCGGGGAGAGGTGAAAGCAGCGGTCAAGCTCAACCATCTTGCTCCACCGAAAACGCCGGGACAGCCGCGCCTTCCCCCTCTCCCCGCGCGCGGGGAGAGGGTCGGGGTGAGGGGGCGCCTCCTCTCGCCGAAACCTCCGAAGCTCAGGCGCATGGAACGGCCCCCTCACCCGGCGTGCGAACGCGCGCCGACCTCTCCCCGCACGCGGGGAGAGGTGAAAGCAGCGGTCAAGCTCAACCATCTTGCTCCACCGAAAACGCCGGGACAGCCGCGCCTTCTCCCTCTCCCCGCGCGCGGGGAGAGGGTCGGGGTGAGGGGGCGCCTCCCCACGCTGACACCTCCGAGGCTCAGGCGCGTGGAATGGCCCCCTCACCCGGCGCGCAAACGCGCGCCGACCTCTCCCCGCGCGCGGGGAGAGGTGAAATCTGCGGCCAGTCGCATCCAGTTCCTTCGCCGGAACACGCCGGAGGCAATATTGAAGGGCCCGTGCTCTATCGCCTGCTGACATGGATGTCGCCGGCCTATCCGGTCGGGGCGTTCTCTTATTCCGGCGGCATCGAGTGGGCGGTCGAGGCGGGCGACATCCGCTCGGCCGACACGTTGCGCGCCTGGCTCGCGACGCTCGTCCGGCAGGGCAGCGTGTTCTGCGATGCCGCCCTGTTTGCCCATGCCCACCGCGCGGCGGTTGCGGCCGACGACGGCGCCCTCGCCGCGGTGGCCGAGCTTGCGGCGGCGCTGATCTCCTCGCGGGAACGCTTCCTCGAGACCACGACGCAAGGGCAGGCCTTCCTCCAAATCACCCGCGCCGCGTGGCCGACCCCGGCGCTCGACCGGCTGGTCGGCGCATGGGACGGCCCCGTCGCCTACCCGGTCGTGGTCGGCACCGCCGCCGCCGGCCACGGCATCGCGCTCGCCCCCGCGCTGCACGCCTTCCTGCACGGCCTGGTGTCGAATCTCGTCTCCGCCGGCGTGCGGCTCATCCCGCTCGGCCAGACCGACGGCCAGCGCGTAGTGGCGGCGCTGGAAGAAGACATCACGACCGCCGCCGCCCGCGCGAGCGCCGTCGCGCGCGAGGACATCGGCACCGCGACGCCACGCGCCGACATTGCCGGCATGCGCCACGAGACGCAGTATACGCGGCTGTTCCGGTCATGAGGGGGCAACAGGCGTGATCCCGGATTTGTCGCTCGTGTCCCGGTTCATCCATTTTCGCTGTCATGCTCCACGAAAGCGGGGCATCCAGTACCACCGGGCTGTCGCTGGGAAGCTTGCCGTGCCTCCATCGTAGTCCGGCGGTTACTGGATCGCCCGGTCAAGCCGGGCGATGACGAGGACCGGAAGTCAGGGAAACAGGACACGCGAAGATGACAGGTTCCCACGGCCCGCTGCGGGTCGGCGTCGGCGGCCCGGTCGGCTCCGGCAAGACCTCGTTGATGGACGCGCTGTGCAAGCGGCTGCGCGCGCGCTACGACATCGCCGCGATCACCAACGACATCTACACCAAGTGGGACGCGGAATACCTCGTGCGGTCGGGCGCGCTGCCGCCCGAGCGCATCGCCGGGGTCGAGACCGGCGGCTGTCCGCATACGGCGATCCGCGAGGACGCCTCGATGAACCTCGCCGCGGTCGCCGAGATGTGCGCCAAGTTCCCGGCGCTCGACCTGATCCTCATCGAATCCGGCGGCGACAATCTCGCGGCGACGTTTTCCCCCGAGCTCGCCGATCTCACGATCTACGTGATCGACGTCGCGGCGGGCGACAAGATCCCCTCCAAGGGCGGGCCCGGCATCACCCGCTCCGACCTCCTCGTCATCAACAAGATCGACCTCGCGCCCCACGTGGGCGCCTCGCTCGCGGTGATGGACCGCGACGCCAAGCGCATGCGCGGCACGCGGCCGTTCGTGTTCGCCAATGTGCGGGCCGGCGACGGCGTCGATGCCGTGGTCGATTTCATCGAGGAGAAGGGCGGGCTTGCGAGCGGGTGACCGCGAAGGATTGAAGCCCAACCACCGTGGTCATCGCCGGGCTTGTCCCGGCGACCCCGATCATCGTGGCACGGCGGTGCCATATCTATCGGGGTGGCCGGGACAAGCCCGGCCATGACTCGCATTGAATGATGCAACCCTCGTTCCGCACCACCCGCTCACCGCGGCGGGATCTGGATCAGCTCGCCGAGTTGCTGCCTGGTGAGCGGCACCGCCAGGTACTTGAAGGCGACCGCATCGGCGTTGATGGCGTCGAGACCGACGATGGCGTCGGGATCGAGCGCCGCCTTCGGGTAGAAGCCGTCGCGGCCGCGGCGGCCGATCGCCTCGCTGACGCCGATGAAATCGGCGTAATGCTTGAACACGGCGGGATCGGAATACATCCAGTCCACGGTCTCGCGATAGGCCGCCATGAAGCGCTCGATCGCGGGGCGGCGGGCCTGCAGCGTCGCCACGTTGGTGATGAGAAGCCGCACGGTCTGATTCTTGAATGTGCTGGCGTCGTTGCCCGAGGCGATGATGCGGATCTTGCCCTCGTCGATGAGGTTCAGCCCGAACGGCGGCCCGGCCCAGCCGACATCGACCTGTCCCGACATCACCTGGGTGAGCGTCGAAGCCGGGCTGCCGGTCGCGACCGGCCGCGCCTTGAGGTCGTACTGCCGTACGAAGGCGGTGACGATGGCGTGGGTCGACGCGCCATTGGTGGAATAGGCGATGGTCTTGCCGTCGGTGTCCATGAGCGAGCGGATCGGCGAGTTCGTCTGCACGTACCAAAAGAGGTCGGCGCCGCCCGTCATCTCGGCGCCGACGATGCGCAGCGGCGCCCCCTTGGCATAGGCCGCGAAGACGCCGAGCACGCCGGCCGAAGCGCCGAGTTCGACGCTACCGGAGATCACCGCCTGCTGGGTCTCGCCGCCGCCCTGGGTGTAGAGAATGTCGAGGACGATGCCGTGCTTCTTGAAGATGCCGGCGCGCTGGCCGAGCTCGGAGACCGAGGTGTCCCACAGGCCACGCTGGCCGACCGCGATCCGCAGCGTGTCGTCGGCGCGCGCCGGACATGCGATCAACAGACCCGGCAACAACAGGCCCGCCGTCAAAAGACGCGCGCGCAGAAGGCGTGCAAACGAAAAGTCCGCGAGCGAAAGACCTGCGAGCGTTAGACCTGTGAGCGAAAGACCTGTGAGCGAAACGCCGAGCCGTCGCAACATCCGCATGGGCAGCTCCTTGCTCCCTGGTGCAGCTTGCGCGCAGCTTAGCAGGTCACGCCGGCCGTGCAGAGCCGATGCCGCCAAGAGTTGAGGCCGCCAAGAGTTGACGCCGTTACGAGCCGTCTTCCAAGCGGCTCCCAGACCGGTCATATTGCCGCCAAATCAATCTTCAGGAGGGCGACAAAATGCAACAGCCGGCGCGCAAGGAAAAGCCCGCGAAAGCCGCGGCGACGCCGCCAGAGCCCGCCTCGCAGGGCGAAACGACCCCGCACGCCCGCGACCTGCGCTCCACCCTGGACTGGCTGCGCGACCAGGGCGACCTCATCGAGACCGACAAGGTGGTCGATCCCGACCTTCAGGTCACCGGCCTGCAGAAGCACATGGATGGCGGCTGCCCGGTGCTGTTCCACAACGTCAAGGGCAAGCCCGGCCATCAGGTCGTCACCAACCTGTTCAGCGACATGAACGTCATCAACAAGATGTTCGGGTGGAAGGACGATGTCGAGCGCACCCATGCCATCGCGAGGGCGTTTCGCAAACCGCTCAAGCCCGAGATCATCTCCCAGAGCGACGCGCCGGTGCAGGAGCACGTGGTGCTCGACCCCAAGGACGTCAACGATTTCATGGTGCCGATCCGGCACACCACCTACGAGTCCGAATTGACCGTCGGCTCCGGCATCCGCTGCGTCAGCTTCGACCAGTTCGATGGCGGCACCGACCTCGGCTACAACCGCATGAACTTCCGCTGGGGCAATGTCGGCACGTTTCAGATTTCGCCCGGCTCCCACATGTGGCAGGTCGCGAACAAGTACTACAAGGACGACCAGCCGATCCCGATCAGCATGTGCTTCGGCGTGCCGCCCGCCTGCACGCTGCTTGCCGGCGCCGGCTTCGACTATGCGATCCTGCCCATGGGCTGCGACGAGATCGGCATCGCCGGCGCGGTGCAGGGCGCGCCGATCCGCATGGTGAAGTGCCGCACCGTCGACGCCTACACCCTCGCCGACGCCGAGATCGTGCTCGAGGGCTACATCAATCCGCGCGACCGCCGCTACGAGACCAAGGAGTCCGAGGACGCCGGCGTCCAGGGCCGCTTCCACTTCCATCCCGAATGGGCGGGCTACATGGGCAAGGCCTACAAGGCACCGACCTTCCACTGCACCGCGGTGACGATGCGCCGGCCGGAACTCAAGCCGATCATCTTCGCGCTCGGCGTCCATATGCTGGACGACCACAACATCGACACCACCGTGCGCGAGGCGGCAATCTTCGAACTGTGCGAGCGGCTGCAGCCGGGCATCGTGCAGGACGTTGTGATCCCTTACGCCATGACCGACTGGGGCGGCTGCATCATCCAGATCAAGAAGCGCAACCAGATCGACGAGGGGTGGCAACGCAACTTCCTCGGCGCGGCGCTGTGCTGCTCGCAAGGCATGCGGCTCGCCATCGCGGTCTCCGAGGACGTCGATCCCTATTCCATGGACGACGTGATGTGGTGCCTCACCACCCGCGTCAATCCGCAGACCGACATCCTCAATCCGATCCCGGGCGGCCGCGGCCAGACCTTCATGCCGGCCGAGCGCATGACCGCCGGCAGCGCGCAATGGACGGCGTCGAACACCCGCTTCGAAGGCGGCATGGCGATCGATGCGACCGTGCCGTTCGGTTACGAAAACGACTTCCTGCGCCCGGTCTACCCGGTCGACCAGGTGCGGCCGGAGGACTTCTTCACCAAGAAGGACATCGAGAACGCCAAGTCGCGCATGCACGGTTGGGTCAACTCGCTGGCGCGAAGCGGGCGGTAGCCGGCCGTTGCCGATTTCGATGCCGGCGTCTCGAAGCTGGAGGCACCGCAGGGACTCGCGGCCCTCCTTCGAGACGCGTCCTTCGGACGCTCCTCAGGATGAGGTCATTTGGCTGAGGGGCGTCATTTTCGAGGCAAGCCGGACAGACCCGGACATGACCCCGCCGTCCAGGGCGTGCAACGTATTTCCACCTCATCCTGATGAGCCGTGCACAGCACGGCGTCTCGAAGGATGGGCCCAGGCGCCGCGGGCAGCCGCGTGCTATGGGGTTTCGTTGTGCGTCTATCGATCGTGGACGGCGGGTCATGCTCGCGGGCGGGTCCGTCCATCACCGAGCGTTGCGCGGCTCGACTACCCTATGACATCGCTGCCCGCGCGCGCAGCCATTCCGCCACCAGCGCCTTGCGGTCGAGCTTGCCGCGCGCGCTCTTGGGCAGGTGGCCGCATAGGAGGATCTGCTTGGGCGCCTTGAAGGGCGTCACCCTCACGGCGCAGAAGCGCATCAGCTCCTCCGGGGCGAACGGCGCGCCAGGACGCAGCACCACGTAGCTCACGACCTCCTCGCCCCACACGGCGTCGGGCACGCCGATCGTCGCGGCCTCGGAGATCTCGTCGCACTGCAGCAGCACGCCGTCGATCTCGACGGGCGAAATCTTGACGCCGCCGCGGATGATGAGCTCCTTCTCGCGTCCGGTGAGGAACAGGTAGCCGTCGGCGTCGAGATAGCCGAGATCGCCGGTGCGCATGCGGCCGACGCTGCTCACCAGCACCCGGCCGTCGTCGCCGAGGTAGCGATACGCGTTGTCGTCCCACGCGCCGAGCTCGACATGGCCGATCTCGCCCGGCGGCACGGCGCGGCCGTCCGCGCCGGCAATGGCGAGCCGGTGATAGGCGAGCGGCCGTCCGACGCTGCCGAACCGCGGAGCATGCCCGGGATTGACCGCGATCCAGGCCGACTCGCTGCTGCCATAGCCCTGGGCGACGGGGATGCCGAAGCGCTGCTCGAAGCGCCGCCACTCCTGCGGCAACAGCGGCGCCGAGCTCGAGGTGATGAAGCGCAGCGACGGCACGTCCCGCGCGCCGACCGCGCCCGGGACCGCCAGCAGCATGTTGATCACGGTCGGATTGCCGGCGGCGACGGTGACGCCGTTCGTGCGCACGTCGCCGAAAAATCTGGTCGCCGAGAATTTCTTCGCCATCACCAGAGTGGCGCCGCGGGCAAGCGGCGCCAGGACGCCGAGGAGTTGCGCCGAGGCCCAGTTGAAGGAGCGGAAATCGTAGACGCGGTCCGCGGCGGTGATGCCGAAACCGTCCGTCATCGGCTCGATGTTGCCGAGTTGCTCGCGATAGCTCAGCACCACGCCCTTCGGCCGGGCGCCGGTCCCCGACGTGAAGAAGATCACGCCGTCGTCGCGCGCGGTCGTCGCAGCGAGGAAAGCATCGGCGTCGTCGCGAGGGGGCGCGGCGAAGAAGGTCCCGTGCGCATTATTCCCGATTCGCACACACGGCGCCGACGATCCAAGCTCGTCGGCTCCCACGCTGTCGTCGTGGACCACGAGTCGCGCCCGCAGCTGCGCGAGGATATGGGCGAGATGCGGTCGGTTCATCTCGACATGGACGGTGCACACGGTGGCGCCGTAGGCCATGACGCCGACATAGCAGGCGACGTGCTCGATCGAATTCTCGGCGACCAGCGCAATGCGGTCGCCTGTGGTGATTCCCCGCGCACGCAGGAACGCGGCGACGGCGCGGATCAGCGCGCGGAACTCGCGGTAGCTGATGGAACGGCCGTCGTCGGCCGAGACGATGTAGGGCTTGCCGGGAGTGGCCTCGGCCGCGCGATCGATCCACGCCCGCAGAAGGCCGGGACCGGCATCGGCACTGTGCAGTGCAATATCGCGCATATCGTTTCCCCGCCGGCGCGACCTTATCGCGGCGGCGCGGCGAGCGACAAGCGTGGAAACGCGCCCGGTGCGGGGCTAGGATGGCAGGACTTTTCCAACACCAACAAAATCACGGGGAACGCCATGCAGGACGACGCGGACCAGACGAGACGGTGGATCCTCAATGCCGGCGGCGCGGCGCTGCTGTCGAATGCGGTCGCGACATCGCCGTCGCGGGCGCAGGGCACCACGCCCGCCGTCAAGGCCGCCAAGGCCGCAAACCCGGAAAGCGGCGAGGACGAGGCCAAGGACGAGCCGATCTCGCCGGTCACCACGGCGCTCGCCGACTACGTGTCGAACACGCTCGACCGCGAGATGCCGCCCGCCGTCACCGCAAAGACCAAGCTGCACGTGCTCGACACCGTCGCCGCGATGGTGTCGGGATCGCGCCTCAAGGCCGGCGAATTCGCCGCCCGCTACGTCGACGGGCTCGGCGGCAAACCGCAGGCGACCGTGATCGGCACCGGCATCGTCACCTCGTCGGTCAACGCGGCGCTCGCCAACGGCATGGCGGCCCACGGCGACGAGACCGACGACAGCCACCTCCTGGGCCGCTTCCATCCCGGCTGCGGCATCGTTCCGGCGGCGCTGGCGACGGCGGAGCTCGCCGGACGCAGCGGCAACGACGTGCTGCGCGCGGTCGCGCTCGGCTACGACATCGGGGCGCGCACCATCTATTCGCTCGGCTTCCGCACGCTCTACACCGAGCGCCACTCGACCCACAGCATCGCCACTACCTTCGGCGCGACGGCGGCGGCGGCGGCGCTGCTCCGACTCGATCCGCGCCAGGTGCGCCATGCCTTCTCGATGGCGGCGCAACAGGCTTCCGGCGTCCCCTATTGGGAACGCGACCGCGAGCACGTGGAGAAGGCGTTCGATTTCGGCGGCATGGGCGCGCGCAACGGCGTCACCGCGGCGACCATGGTCGCGGCCGGCCTCACCGGCATCGACGACTTCATCAGCGGCAAGAAAAACACCTTCACGACTTTGGGCGACCAGGATGCGGCGCCGGAAAAGCTCATCGCAGAGCTCGGCAGCCGCTACGAGGTCATGAACACCTCGATCAAGAAATGGTGCGTGGGCTCGCCGCTGCAGTCGGTGCTCGACGCGGTGGCGGTGCTGCTCGACGATCCCGCCGTGCGCGCCGGCCAGGTCCGCCGCATCGTCGTCGACATGCCGGCCGACCGCCTCCACATCGTCGACAACCGGACCATTCCGGACATCTGCCTGCAGCATCTCGTCGCCCTGATGATCGTCGACGGCGGCGCGGGCTTCGACAGCGTCCACGACTTCGCCCGCATGAGCGATCCGCGGGTGCTCGCCATCCGCAAGCTCGTCGAGGCGGTGCCGAACCAGGAGCTCGTCAAGGCGGTGCCGGCACGCCAGGCAATCGTGAAAATCGACACCGCCGACGGCCGCACGCTGAGCCACCGCACCTACGAGGTGCGCGGAACACCCGGCAATCCCATGAGCGCCGAAGAGGTCGCCGCCAAGGCGCTCGATCTCACCGCGCCGATCCTCGGCAAAGCCCGCGCGCTGGAGCTCAACGCGGCCATCGCTCGTTTCGACACGTTCGGCTCGGTGCTCGACCTGCGCCGGTTGCTGCAGGCGTAATCGCCATCGAGCGTGTCGGGATGCAGGGAAAGCTTCTGGGGCTCCCCGCGTCGAAGAACCCCCTCCCTGACTCTCGCCCGCAAGCGCCCGCAAGCGGGAGAGGGGACGAAAACTTCGAGCGATGGAACGCGCGAAGGACGCTCCGCGGGAGGCCTACTACCCTTCGACCGCAGCAGCCGTTACTCCCTTTCCCGCTTGCGGGGGAGGGTTGGGGAGGGGGCCTGCTGACGCGCCACGCGGCGGCGCACGTGCGACCAACGTCCTGCCCTTCCAAAGGAAGCACGCCCCTGCCCTCACGAGAAGGAAAACGCGCAAATCATGCAGAACATCGGCGTCATTTCGGACACCCACGGGCTGTTGCGGCCGCAGGCGGTGGCGGCGCTCGAGGGCTCGCCGCTGATCCTCCATGCAGGCGACGTCGGGTCGCCGGACATCCTCGATGCGCTGGGCGCGATCGCACCGGTGCGTGCGGTGCGCGGCAATGTCGATACCGGCGCGCGGGTGCGGCTGTTGCCGGAGACCGAGATCATCGAGGTGGGGCAATGTCGCCTGCTGATGCTTCACGACCTTCAGGCGCTCGACATCGACCCGCGGGCGGCCGGCTTTGCGGCCGTCATCGCCGGCCATTCCCACCAGCCGAAGATCGAGACGAGGGGCGGCGTCCTCTATTTCAACCCGGGAAGTGCCGGGCCGCGGCGCTTCAACCTGCCGGTCTCGGTCGGGCGCCTGTCGGTTTCGGGGGACGCGCTGCGGGCCGAGATCGTCGAGCTCGCGATTTGAGTCCCCGCTCGGACGGCCGATGGAAATCCGGCGCCGATCCGGCAAGGTTGCGGCGCACGCGCGGCCCCCGGTCAACCGGATGTGATAGGGCGGATTCGGCCCCAACCTAGGCACGGCGCCCATCCGCGCCTATGAATGCGACGCTTCGTTTTCAGAAATTGAGGAGGAGATTCCTGATGCTCTCACGCCGCTCGGTAGTTTTGTCGGCTCTCCTGGCCACCACCGTGGCCGCGGCGGTGACGCCCGCATTCGCGGTCGAGCCGCAGCTGTTCGACGACAAGGCCTTCGCCCAGGCGCAGAAGGACGGCAAGCCGATCTTCGTCGCGATCCATGCGACCTGGTGCCCGATCTGCAAGGCACAAAAGCCGATCCTCGCCGAGCTGATGGCCGACCCCAAGTTCAAGAACCTCACCTATTTCACCATCGATTTCGACAGCCAGAAGGACTTGGTTCGCCGGTTCGGGGCGCAGAAGCAATCGACCTTGATCGCGTTCCAAGGCAGCAAGGAAGAGGGTCGCTCGGTCGGCGACAGCAACCGGGCATCAATCTCCGATCTCCTCAACATGGTGCTGTGAGCGGCGGGCTGTGCGCCGATGACCGCCGGCGGATTGGCGCTGTCGTTCGTCGCCGGCGTGCTGTCGATCCTGTCGCCCTGCGTGCTGCCGCTCGTCCCGATCGTTTTGGGCGCAGCCGCGTCGAAGGCAAAATGGGGGCCGGCCGCGCTGGCCGCCGGGCTCTCGCTGTCGTTCGTCGCCATCGGGATGTTCGTGGCGACGATCGGCTTTTCCATCGGCCTCGATGCCGACGTGTTCCGCGCCGTGGCGGCGGTGCTGATCATGGCCATCGGCGTAGTGCTGATGGTGCCGCGCCTGCAGGGCGCAATCGCGGTCGCCGGCGCCCCGCTCGCGGCCTGGGCGAACGGTCGCCTCGCGGGCCTCGATACCGGTGGCCGCGACACCGGCAGCCTCGCCGGCCAGTTCGGCGTCGGCGTGCTGCTGGGCGCGGTCTGGAGCCCATGCGTCGGCCCCACGCTCGGCGCCGCTTCGCTGCTGGCGGCGCAGGGGCGCGATCTCGGGCAGGTTTCGGCCATCATGCTCGTGTTCGGACTCGGCGCGGCGCTGCCCCTGCTCGTTCTCGGAATCGCGTCCCGCGAAGCCATGATGCGGTGGCGCCAGAAGCTCGCCACCGCCGGCCACGGCCTCAAGGCGGCGTTCGGCGCCGTCCTGGTGGCGATCGGGCTCCTGGTGATCACGGGTCTCGACAAAGCCGTGGAGACGGCGCTTGTAGACGCCTCGCCGCAGTGGCTGACCGACCTGACGACACGGTTTTGACTGTCGCGGCGGGGCCGCGCTGCCGCGACGTTACGCCTCTGGCGTCGGCTGAACTATGGTAGTTTAGCAGCGCTTCGATTCCCGGTTGCGGGTCCCCTGTTTGCGGAAGCGTCCATGAAGACTTTAAGCATCTGCGTCGCCGTGTTCGGTCTCCTCGCTCTCGTCGTGGCCGGGGAATTTCATGACATGGCCGGCGGTGGCCTCGGCATCACCGCGCTTTTGTCCGCGGTCGCAATCTGGCGCTCGACCACGCTTTCGAGCTTCCTCAAGATATTCGTCGCCATCTTTGCGGTCGAAACCATCGTGTTCGGCCTGGGCGTACTCGCAGCCGAGGCGTCCATGTGGCCGGCCGCCTATGCGGAGTACAAGCTGCCGGTGACGCTTCCGATCACCGTCGCGATCTTCTCGATCCTCGTCTATCTGGTGGCGCAGACGAAGGTCGTGCGGCAGATGATGAAGATCGCCGACCGCTATTTCGACACCACCGATCCCGGACAGGCGCGCATCTGGCCGTTCCCGGCCTTCGCATGGCGCGAACGCTACGTCGCCGTCGCCATGGTCGTCTTTCTGGTGCTGATCAATCAGGCGCAGGTCGCCATCAATGTGCGGCTGTCGTTCTTCAACCGCGACTGGTTCAACGCGATTCAGAACAAGGACGCCGCGACGTTCTGGCAATTGCTGCTGTTCGTCTTCCTGCCCTGGGCGTTCGTCTACGTCGCCAGCACGCTGATCGAATTCTTCATCCAATCCATGCTGGTGATCCGCTGGCGACGCTGGCTCACCGAGTTCTTCGTCGCCCGCTGGCTCGGCGGGCACACCCATTACCGCATGAGCCTGATCGGAAGCCAGGCCGACAATCCGGACCAGCGCATTTCCGAGGACGTGAACCGCTTCATCGATGGCGGCAGCGACGGTTCCAACGGTTCCAGCGCCGGCATTTACTCGTACTCGATCCTGCTGATCTCGACGCTGTCCTCGCTGGTGTCGTTCGCCGTCGTGCTGTGGGGCCTGTCGACCAACTTCACCATGCCCGGCACCGACCTGCACGTCCCCGGCTTCCTGTTCTGGATCGCGTTGGTCTATGCCGCGGCGGGCACCTGGATCACGCACATCATCGGGCGCTCGCTGGTCGGAATTTATTTCGAGCGCCAGCACATGGAGGCCGACTTCCGGTTTTCGCTGGCGCGGCTGCGCGAATATACCGAGCAGATCGCGCTGCTCGACGGCGAGCGCACGGAAGAGGCGTCGCTGAGCCGACGCTTCGGCGGGATCATCGGGAACTGGCTCGCCCTCATCAATCGTCGCATGAAGCTGCTCGCGTTCACCCAGACCTATGGGCAGATCTCCCCCATCATCCCCTTCATCTTCACGGCGCCGTTCTACTTCGCCGGAACCATCGCGCTCGGCGTCATGACGCAGACCGCGGGCGCGTTCTCGCGGGTGGAAGGCGCGCTCACATTCTTCGTCAGCTATTACAACTCGCTCGCCGGTTTCAAATCGGTGGTCGATCGTCTGACCTCGTTCGACGAGGCGATCGAAAATGCCCAGACGCTCGGGACCAAGGGACCGAAGCGGACTGCCGAGCCGGCGTCCGGGACCGCCGTTCTGGAGAACATCAAGATCGCGTTGCCCGATGGCACGGGCATTGTCGCGGTGGAGAATTTTTCGCTGCCCCATGGCGAGAGCGCGCTGCTTGCCGGGCCTTCCGGCTCCGGGAAATCGACGCTGTTCCGCGTCATTTCAGGCATGTGGCCTTACGGCGAGGGACAGGTTCGGATTCCCGAGGGCGCCTCGGTCATGGTGGTGCCGCAGAAGCCGTACATTCCGATCGGCACGCTGCGCGCCGCCCTCACCTATCCGGCGGAGCCGAACGCCTTCCCGGAAGAGGCGATCCGCCAGGCGCTGGCCGACGTGCGGCTCGGCAATCTCCTCGCATGCATCGACCGCGACGAGATTTGGTCGCAGCGCCTCTCCGGCGGAGAGCAGCAGCGCGTCGCGCTGGCCCGTGCGCTGCTGGCGAAACCCGACTGGTTGTTCCTGGACGAGTCGACCTCGGCGCTCGACGAGAAGCTCGAGGCGGCGCTCTACGGCCTTCTCGCAACGCGCCTGCCGAAGACCACCGTCGTCTCGATTGGGCATCGCTCGACGCTCGCCGCATTCCATACGCGCCGGCTCGACATGACCGAGGGCGAAGGCGGCCACTTCACCCCGCGCGACACCCCTGCCGCCGCCGCGGAGTAGCTCCCGAGCGCGCGCATCGGGAGCCGCGCGAGGAGATATCTTTGTTGAGCCAAATTCATCCCGCGGCGAGAAATTGTCGTTTGCGGGGTGGCGTCACGCTTCCCATCCTTGCGGTCAACACGCCGGACGAGGATGGTTTGAGATGTCGTCGACACACGTTCACAGCCGCTGCGGCCACGGTCCCCAGACCTTCGGAGAACAGCGCTCCCCGGGCATCGGAAATGCTTCCGACCGCCTGACCAGAGCTCGCCGCCTGTTCGAAACCTGGGCCAATCGGGCGGCGGAGCGCCGGACCCTGGCGGGTTTGGCCGAAACCGACCTAAAGGACATCGGCATTTCGCGCTACGACGCCGAGATGGAAAGCCGCAAGCCGTTCTGGCGCCCCTGAAGGGCCTCGCCTCTCGAAGTGATCGCCGGAGCGGACGCACCGGCCGATCCCTTCACCCCGCCGCCGGGGCGGGTAGCGCCCCCGCCGAGCGGTCGCGCGGCCGCACGCGATCGTCGGCGAACCACTGCAGCGCGGCGGCGCCGAGGCCGACCGCGACCGTGGCGAGCCAGGCGGTGGCGTACGAGCCGCTCAGATCGAACAGGACGCCGCCGATCCACGCGCCGAGAAAGCCGCCCACCTGGTGGCTGAAGAACGCGACGCCGAACAGGGTGTTGAAGTAGCGCAGTCCGAACAGCGAACCGATCAGTCCCGAGACCAGCGGCACCACACCCAGCCAGAGGAAGCCCATGACCGCCGCGAAGATGATCGTGGAGACGGGCGTCACCGGCGATGTCACGAAGACGGTGATGGCGATCGTGCGCATGAGGTAGATCCCCGCAAGCAGCTTCCTCGGGCTGAAACGCGAGCCGAGCAGCCCGAACACGTAGGACCCCGCGGCGTTGCTCAACCCGATGACGCCGATCGCAGTCGCGCTCACGCCCGACGAGACGCCGCAGATCGCCAGGAATTGCGCGAGATGGGTGGTGATGAAGGCGAGCTGGAATCCGCACGCAAAGAACGCGATCGTCATCCCGACATAGCCGCGGTGGGACGCCGCATTGCGCAGCGCCGCAGCCATGCTCGGTGCCGGGGAGGCCGCGGGCGCGCCGCGTTCGGTCTCGTCGGGCGCCGGGGCGATGAACAGGGCGAGGACCGCCATCGCCGCCGCGAGGCCTGCAAACACCAGCAGCGCCGCGCGCCAGCCCGAAGACGCGATGAGGAACTGGCTGAGCGGTGCGAGGCCGAGCGTCGCCACCGAGCCGGCGGCGGCCACCAGGCCCACCATCCGGTTGCGCGATTGCGGCGGCACCATGCGCGACACCGTTCCGATCAGGACCCCGAACGCGGTGCCGGAAAGTCCCAGCCCGGCCATCACGCCGAGCCCCGCGTCGAGACCGAGCCGCGATCCCGTCGATGCCATCAGCGCGAGCCCGAGGGCGTAGATGCCGGCGCTGACGACGAGGACGGGCCGGGCGCCGTAGCGGTCTCCCAGCATACCCACAACCGGCTGGCCGATGCCCCACATGATGTTCTGGAGCGCGATCGCGAAGCCGAAGGTCGAGGCGGACATCGCGAGCTCCGCATTGAGCGGGGGCAGGAACAGCCCGAGGCTCTGGCGAATCCCCATGCTGATGGAGATGATCGTCGCGGCGATGACGACCATGACGATGACATGAGCGGACAGACCCGCCCGCTCGACGGTTCCAACTTGGCAAGACATGAAAGCGATCCGCATGTGCTCGAGTCGGGCTCGCCGTGTCGTGGCGATCCCCCGCGGGCTAAGCTCGTCGCGCCTCCCGCTTCGCGCAAACGAGATTTTCTCATCGACGCCTGAATGGAGCTCGGCACCACCCGAACGATGGACCGGCTTCTCGCACCCGCCTCATGCGCGGACCTGCGTGGTCCCGGGCGAGGACTGCAGTAAAGTGCCCTCGCGGCGGATCGGCCGCCATCGGGCCGCACTGCGAACGGAGACGCCATGGCGTTCAATCTTCCCCCGCTGAGCGCGGTCCGCGTGTTCGAGGCCGCGGCACGGCTCGGCAGCTTCAAGAAGGCGGCCGAAGAACTCAACATCACGGCGAGCGCGGTGAGCCATGCCGTGCAAAATCTCGAGGACTGGCTCGGCACCGAGCTGTTTCGGCGCGGCGGCGGCAAGCTCGAGCCGACCGAGCCCGGCGCCGCCTATGGCGCCGTCGTCGGCGAGGCGCTCAAATCGCTCGCCGACGCCACCGCGCGATTGCCGGGGCGCCGGGCACGCGGCCGGCTGACGATCAGCAGTGCCCCCGGTTTCGCCGCGCTCTGGCTGCTGCCGCGGCTGCCACGCTTTGCCGAAAGCTCCCCGGATGTTTCGGTCGAGATCCAGACCTCGCTGGCCCAGGTCGATCTCGCCATGGAAGGGTTCGACGCCGCCATCCGCATGGCGCCGACCGCGCAGGCGACGGAGGATTGGACGCATCTCCTGGCGGAATCTCTGGTGCCGGTGTGCGCGCCGGCGCTGCGGGCGCAGCATGCCGGGATCTCCCCGCCGGAGCTGCTCGCAAAGGCGCGTCTCATCCACGTGACCTCCACATCCGCGGATTGGGCGGAGTGGTTCCGGCTTGCCGGCGGTGCCGAAGTCGAGAGCCATCGTGCCGGGCTGCGCGTGGACACGCTCACCATGGCGCTCGAAGCCGCGAACCTCGGCCTCGGCATCGCGCTCGGGCGCACGCCGCTGATCGATCCCGACATCGAATCCGGGCGCCTGGTCCGGTTGTTCGACGAGGGCGTGCCGAGCGGGCTGAGCTATTGGCTCATCACCATGGGCACGGATTTCCAGAGCGACGACATCAAAACATTCCGCCGCTGGCTGCTCGACGAGATCGCCGGCGGCGCACAGGCGCGCCAACGACGCAGCGGCAAGGCGTAAGCCCTGTCGCCGCGGCGCGCGTGATGATCACACCCAACGGCCGCGGAGCCCGCCCCATGAAAAAGGCCGGGTTGTCCCGGCCTTTCGCTTGGCCTCTGCGCGGCCCGGTTCACTCGTGCTGGAGCGCACGGCTATACATGGCGCGGGCATCGTCGCGAAGCGCGCGGCGCGAGGCGTCGCGGCTGTAGAACATGTGGCCGCCGCCATAGACTTCGAACTTGAGGCGATCGGCCGATCCGTAGACCGGCAATTGGTCGAGCACGAGCTGGGAGGCATAATAGGGCGTGACGAGATCGTTCGCCCCGTGAACCACGAGTACGTTGAGGTCGCGATCGGCGGCGAGCGCGTTACGCAGATCGTCCACCACCTCGGGACCGACGCGGCCGCGGCCCCAGTTCCACTGCCCGTTCACCTCGTTGTTGAGCAGGTGATAGGGCTGCTCGACCCGCCAGTGCAGCGTCCCCTGGTAGAGCGCGGTCATGGCGGCGGTCATCGGCGGCCCCATCGCGTCGAGCACCGGGTCGGAGAACCGCGATGTCGCGGCTGCCGGCGTCGGGTCGAACGCGGTCACGGTCGGATCGTAGGCGCTGGCCACCCGGCCGCGCTGGCGGTTGAGCTCGCGCTGGAACGTCGAAGCGTCGACGCGCGCCGCCAGGCGCTTCACCTCGGCGGGATCGAGGCCGGTATAGGCCGCAACGCGCGGCGTCATCCGCTCGACCGCCGTAGCGTCCTTCTCCCCCTTCATGAGATCGCGCAGGTAGTCGCCCGACGCGTAGCTCTCCACCTCGCGCAGTCTTTCGCGGTCGAACGGTCCGGTGCCTTCCAGCACCGTCGCGGCCATCGACGGCAGCCGCATCACCCACGACATCGGATCGTGGCGGCGGTTGCCGAGGGTCGCGAAATCGAGCACTGGCGAGATCATGACGAGGCCGCGGACCCCGACCCCCTGCGAAGTCAGGGCGCGCGCCACCTTCGGCACGCGGAAGCCGCCGTAGCTCTCGCCGACCACGAACTTCACCGCGCCTTGGCGCCCGGTCTTTTCGATCCATTTGCGGATCACGACGGCGAGCGCATTGGCATCGCCCTCGACCGAGTAGAACGAGTGGCGCGCATTCTCGTTGCTCGTCGCGATGCGGCTGTAGCCGGTTCCCACCGGATCGATGAAGACGAGGTCGGTGAAATCGAGCCAGGTCTCCGCATTGGGAGCGAGCACCGGGGCCGCCGAATACGTGACGTTGTCGAGCGGCAGCCGCCACGGACCGACGGCCCCGATATCGAGATAGGCGGAGGCCGCGCCGGGCCCGCCATTGAACAGGAACGTCACCGGACGGTTGTCGGCGGGCGAACCCATGACGTAGGAGACGTAGCCGATTTCCGCCTGCAGGGCGCCGCTTTCCGCATCGTTGAGCGGAATCGAGCCGGCCGTCGCCTTGAAATGGAGCGCCCGACCCGGCAGTTCGACGGTCTGGTCGGTCACCGAGTTGGCCGGCAGTTTCGCGGCATTGTCGTTTTGCGCACGCGAGCGCCCGCCGGGCTCGGCCGCAGCGCCGCTGGGATGGGCGCCGTCGCTCGCCTGCGGTCCGGGATGAGGAGACTGGGCGAACGCGGAATGCGGCAGGGCAGCGCCGCCGATCGCGACGGCTCCGATCGCCATTATCCCAATGGCGAAACTCCATGCGCGGACGCCGGCGGCCAGCCGTCGCCGGCCGCGCCGGCGGTCTATCGGTTCATGCATTGGGAAAGATCCTACCGGTCTTGTTCGGGATGATGTCGGTCATGCTTCATTCGAGCATGATCCCGGCCGGAACGGGCTTCAACTTTTCGGGATCGCCTCAGACGCCATACGCTTCAAGCGTGACGTAGTTTCAGGCGCCTTGCGCCGTCTTCTTTTTTCCGGACGGCCTCGCACCGGGGGCCTGCGGCGCCTCGGCGCCCTGTTCGATCGACTTCAGCCGCCCGCCGAAGAAGCGATAGACGCCAGGCCGGTCGCCGGAGCGATAGGTCAGCACCACGACGCGGGTGCCGCTCTCGGCGCCCACTTCGGCGCCTTGCGGCACACCAAGTGCGCGCACGGCGTCGCACTCCGTCATTTCCAGGCCGATGCTGCGGGGCGCTGCCGGAGATGCTTCTGCGGAGCCCTGGTTCGACGCCGGCGCGGCCGAAGCGCAGTTGCCCTGGCCATCGACGAGATCGGACGCCGCCACCGGGCCGCTCTGGCTTACCGGGCCGACAAAGGCAGCGGTGCTGCTCGGAAAAAAGGAGTTCTTGGGGGGCAATGGGCGGAATTCGGAGACGTCGGGCATCAACGAACAGCCCGCGGCGGCAAATGTCGCCGTCACCGCGATCCCGCGTAGCCATGCCTCGAAGCCGACCCCCGTCACCCGCATGTCCCTCGATCCCGCTCCCCCGGCCAGCACAGACCGACGGGCCTAGATGGTTCGGACATTGCGTCATCATGATGACGCGGGAACAGGATTCCAGCACGCGCGAACGCGACGCGGACCTGAGGATTGCCCTTGGACCGCGCGGCCATCCCCCTCCTGCCCTCATAGCAAATACCTGAGTCGACGACACTTTCGTCATTCCGGACGGGCGATCGGCCCGGAACACAAGCGGCGTCGGTTCGGGGAAGCCCATGCGGGGGCGGTTCGCTGCCAGCCGCACCCTTGGGCGACGAGGGTCCCGGCGGCCGCCGGCGGACGCTCCAAGTCGGGCCTAACCGCGTCGTTGCCAGCGGCCGCTGTCGTCGGTCTGCCAATAGGTGACCTCGAAGCCGCGGGCGGCCGCGGCCTTCCACTGGCCGCGCGCCGCGGAAACGGCGTCGTCATCCTCCCCGTCGAACAGGAGCACGACCCGCTGGTAGGTTTCGGCGTCGGCGGGAACCGGCGCCCGGTCGATCAGGAACCTGACGAGCGCCCCGTTCGGATTGTGGTCATGGAGCGTGAGCAGCACCGGCTGGTCTGCCGCCGTAGCCTCGCGGAACGTGCCGTGAGGCAGGAAGCTTTCCTCGGCGAAGGTCCACAGATGCGCGTCGAGGGCGTCGACCCGCTCCTCCAGCGCGGTCTGGACGACGACGCGCCAGCCGCGCGAGAGCGAGCGTTCCAGCAGCACCGGCAGCACCTTTTCGAGGGGCTGCCCCTGGAGATGATAGAACAGGAACTCGGTCATCGCGGCCCCGGTCGTTTCCCCGCCCCGCTTCAGGATTCGTAGTGGTCCCTGACCAGCCGGTCGAGCAGCCGCACGCCCCATCCGGAGGTCCAGCCCTTGCTGATGTCCGACTGGGGCGAGCCCAGCGCCGTGCCGGCGATGTCGAGGTGGGCCCAGGGCGTCTTGCCGACAAAGCGGGCGAGCAGCTGTGCCGCGGTGATGGAGCCGCCGTGGCGTCCGCCGGTGTTCTTCATGTCGGCGAATTTCGAGTCGATCATCTTGTCGTATTCGGGTCCGAGCGGCATCCGCCAGACGCGCTCGCCGGTCTCCTCGCCGGCCGCGACCAATCTGTCCACCAGCTTGTCGTCGTTGGAGAACAGCCCGGCATATTCCTGGCCGAGCGCAACCATGATCGCGCCGGTCAGGGTGGCGAGGTCGATCATGAACTGCGGCTTGTACTTGGTGTTGACGTAATGCAGCACGTCGGCGAGGACGAGACGGCCCTCGGCGTCGGTGTTGATGATCTCGATGGTCTGCCCGGACATGGTGGTGACGATGTCGCCGGGACGCTGGGCATTGCCGTCCGGCATGTTTTCGACGAGGCCGATGGCGCCGATGGCGTTGACCTTGGCCTTGCGCGCCGCGAGCGCGTGCATCAGGCCGACCACGGTCGCGGCCCCCGCCATGTCGCCTTTCATGTCCTCCATGCCGCCGGCGGGTTTGATCGAAATGCCGCCGGTGTCGAAGCAGACGCCCTTGCCGATGAACGACACCGGGGTCGCCCCGCGCTTGCCGCCGTTCCACCGCATGATGACGACGCGGCTTTCACGGACCGAGCCCTGGCCGACGGCGAGCAGCGAACCCATGCCGAGCCGTTTCATGGCGCGCACGTCGAGCACCTCGACGACGACCCCGAGCTTGCGCAGCGCTCCGGTGCGGCGGGCGAATTCCTCCGGGAAAAGCACGTTGGCAGGCTCGTTGATGAGGTCCCGCGCCCACACCACGCCCTCGGCCAAACCCTTGCGTTCCGCCCAGGCGCGCTGGGCGGGAGCGGGCTGCGCCGCTGCGATGGTGAAATCGAGAGAGGTCCGCTTGTCCTCGGCGTCCTTCTTCTTGGTCTTGTAGAGATCGAAGCTGTAGCTGCGCAGGGTCGCCCCGACCGCCAGGCTTGCGATGGCCTCGGGAGCCATCGCCACCGCCGGCAACTCCGCCACCAGCGTTGCCTGCTTGGCGGCCGACGGAATCCTGCCCGCGGCCACGCCACCCAGCTTGAGGAAGTCTTTCCCCTTGAGGTCGGCCGCCTTGCCGCAGCCGATGACGACCAGGCGGGACGCCTTGAGCCCCGCCGGGGTGACGATGTCGAGGGTCGACCCGGTCTTGCCGGTGAAGCCGTCCGCCTCGGCAGCCCGCTTCACGAGGTCGGCGGCGTCGCCGAGCACCTTGTGAGTCGCGGCGCCCATCTTGAGGGCGTCGTCGCAGAACACCAGGAGAACACCCTTGGCCGGCGCTTTGATGCGGTCGAATTCAATGTTCAACTTCAGAGACATGCCGGTCAATCCTCATAGGGCTGGCGAGTTCGTCGGCGCCCGCTGTTCCGGCGGCTCGACGGTGCTGGCGCGCAGTCGAGCATGCCTGTTTCGGGAGCACCAGCCGCTCGGCTGCAACCGAAAGGAAACCCGCGGGCGCTTTCGGACGCGGGCGAAACGGGTCGTGATACAGGCTCTTAACCATTCTTCATTGAAGTTCAACAGCTTTGCCTTGTGCCGGCCACTTTGTGGAGGGATTAAGTTAATCTGTCGGAAGCGGGCTGGCGTCGGGGGTTGGCGCCGGCGGGGGCTGGACGTGTCGCTCGACGCGGCCGGTGGGGATGTGTTGCGTTATGCTGTGGGCGGTGTGGAACAATTGGGGGGCGCGCCGCCATGCGAGCGAGCGCCCGGCCGAAGGCTGCGCAGAGCCCCATTCCTGGCATTTTCGTGCGCTTGCGCGGTCGTTATGACCCCTTTGCAACACGGTTCCCGAGTCTCGCCTCCGACCGGTCCCAACGTCGGGTTTCGTGTGGCGCCTGGCTGGAATTTGCGTCTATTGTCATCGCCGCGTGGGTAGATCCCGGCATGGTGGATTCGGGGGCCGCCATAGCAGGTGAGTTGGGACCTGCAAATCGGGGTCGCAGTGCGGGGTTTGGGGTGTCGTTGAACCGGGGTCATTGTTGATGGCGGGCGCGGCCGAATCACGCCCGCCCTCCCGACGTTGCGGCGCTCGCTTCGCCGCGGCTGCGCTCGCCGTTTTGGCGGCATTGACCGCCTATGCCACAACCGTCGCCCCGGCCGCCGCGCAAAGCGAGTTCCTCACCTTCCGTGAGCAGCTGCGGCCGAAGCCGGGCAAGAGCAGCCTGGCGCAAAAGAACGCCAACGCGCAGATGCTCGTCCAGGCGGACGAGATTCGGTACGACAACGCCAATGATCTCGTGTCCGCCGTCGGCAACGTGCAGATCTACTACAACGGGGCGACCCTCGAAGCCGACAAGGTGATCTACGACCAGCGCAGCAAGCGGCTTCGGGCCGAGGGCAATGCGCGCCTCACCGAGACCGACGGCAAGGTGACCTACGGCGAGCACCTCGAACTCACCGACGACTTCCGGAACGGATTCATCGATTCGCTGCGGCTCGAGACCCTCGACGACACCCGCCTCGCGGCGGCCCGCGCGGACCGCACCGCCTCCAACTACACGGTGTTCCAGAGCGGCGTCTACACCGCCTGCGAAGCGTGCAAGGACAATCCCCTCAAGCCGCCCTTGTGGCAGGTGAAGGCAGTTCGCATCATCCACGACGAAGCGAACAAGATGATGTATTTCGAGGACGCCAAGGTCGAGTTCTTCGGCGTCCCTCTCGCCTACTTCCCCTACTTCTCCGCCCCGGACCCGAGCGTGAAGCGCAAGTCCGGGTTCCTGATGCCGGTGATCTCGACGAGTTCGGCCTATGGCCTCGGCATCGAGACGCCGTACTACCTCGCGCTGGCGCCCAATTACGACCTGACGTTCTCTCCGAAATTCACCACCAAGCAGGGCCCGCTGCTGAAATCCGAGTACCGCCAGCGCTTCGAGGAAGGCAGCTTCACCTTCCGTGCGTCCGGCATCGACCAGCTCGACGAGAATTACTTCATCCGCAACAACGGCAGCGACACCCCGGGCTTCCGCCAATGGCGCGGCGCGCTGGAAACCCAGGGCAAGTTCGCCCTGTCGCCGCGATGGACCTGGGGCTTCGACGGCGTCCTGGTTTCCGACCAGACCTACTTCCAGGACTACAAAATCGTCCAGCTGCAGCAGAGCAGCACCGACCCGCAGCTCAACAACCTGACGGAAGGCGTGTCGCAGCTTTATCTGACCGGTCGCGGCGACCGCAGCTATTTCGACATGCGCACGATCAAGTATTACGGCTATTCCGAGCAGGACGTGCAGAGCACGCTTCCCGTGATCCTGCCGGTGATCGACTACGCCTACACCTTCGACCAGCCGGTGTTCGGCGGCGAGCTCGGCTACAAGGTGAACTTCACCAGCCTGTCGCGCCAGAGCGCGAGCTACGACGCGATCAGCCTGAACGCGGTCAACAATAACTGGTGCGCCCTCAACGCGGACCCCGCCCAGAAAGTCTCGACGAATTGCCTGCTGCGCGGCTTTCCCGGCACCTACTCCCGGCTGTCGGCCGAGGCCTCGTGGCGCAGCCAATACATCGACCCGCTCGGCCAGATGTGGACGCCGTTCGCCTCGTTGCGCGCGGACGCGGCGGCCGTCTCCGTCGAAGACCAGGTCGGCGTCGCCAATTATCTTTCGCCCGGGGACACCGAAGCCACGCGGCTGATGCCGACCGTCGGCCTGGAATACCGTTACCCCTTCATCTCGGTCGAGCCCTGGGGCACCGAGACCGTGCAGCCGATCGGCCAGCTCATCGTGCGCCCGAGCGAGACCAACATCGGCAAGCTGCCCAACGAAGACTCCCAGAGCCTGGTGTTCGACGACACCAACCTGTTCAAGGTCGACAAATACGCCGGCTGGGACCGGGTCGAAGGCGGCGGCCGCGCCAATGTGGGCGTGCAGTCCACGACGCAGTTCAATCGCGGCGGCTATCTCGACGCCATGTTCGGCCAGTCCTACCAGCTGTTCGGGACGAACTCCTTCGCCGTCGGCGACACCACCAATACCGGGCTCGGAAGCGGCCTCGACAAGCCGGCGTCGGACTATGTGGCGCGGCTGAGCTATCAGCCGAACCGCATCTACACTTTCACGTCGCGCTTCCGCTTCGACGAATCGAACTTCAGCGTGCAGCGCTTCGAGGTCGAAGCCCGCGCCAGCCTCGATCGCTGGACCGGCTCGGTGATGTTCGGCGACTATGCCGCGCAGCCCCAGCTCGGGTTCCTCTACCGGCGCGAGGGCATCCTCGGCACCTCGGCCTTCAAGCTCAACGAGAACTGGGTGATCAACGCCGGCGCCCGCTACGACATCGCCGCCGGCAAGTTCGATCAGACCCGCATTGGCCTCGGCTACATCGACGATTGCTACCTCCTGGCGCTCAATTACTACACCGACTACACCTACAGCGGGAACGTCACCGCCAACCAGACGGTCATGGTGCAGTTCAACCTGCGCACCCTGGGGGGCGGCAATCTGTAGCGGTGCGGCCTGAGGATCGGCCTGCCGGGGGCCGCGGACTTGCCCGGCGCATCGAATGGGTGAATAAAAACGGTCGGAAGCTTACGGACCGCGAATTTGGCGGAGGTAAAAGCATCATGAAAAGCCGGCAGACCTTGAAGGGGAAACTCCATCGGACAGCGCTTGCCGCAACCTGCATCGCAGCGGTGATGGCGGTATCGACGCTCGCGCGTGCGCAGCAGGTCGTGTTGATCGTGAACGGGGACGTCATCACCACCTACGACGTCGAGCAACGGATGAAATTCGTCCAGCTCTCCACCCGCAAGCCCGCGGTGCGCAGCGAGGTCATCGAGGATCTCATCGACGACAAGCTGAAGGTGCAGATCGGGCGGCGCTACAAGATGGAGATCCCCGACTCCGAGATCGACCAGAGCTACGCCGAGATGGGGCACAGGATGCACATGAGCTCGGAACAGTTGACCCAGGCCCTGGCACAGGGCGGCGTCGACGCGGGCACGCTCAAGGCCAAGATCCGCTCCGACACGGTGTGGCAGAACATCGTGCGCGGCAAATTCCAGGGCGAATTGCAGATCCGCGAAAAGGACGTGCTCGCCGTGATGCAGCAAACCGACAAGAAGGATGAGAAGGACGAGGTTGGCTACGAGTATCGGATACGGCCGATCCTCTTCATCGTCCCGCACGGCGAGGCCCAGCTCGCCGAGGCTCGCCGCAAGGACGCCGAAGCCCTGCGCGGCCGCTTCGCCGACTGCGACAACGGACTGAAATACGCCCGCACGCTGCGCGACGTCGCGGTGCGCGACGTCATCGTGAAGAGTTCGTCGGATCTCGCCCCGGCGCTGCGCGAGATCCTCGACAAGACCGAGATCGGCCATCTGACGGCTCCGGAGGTCACCACCCAGGGGGTCGAGCTGTTCGCCCTGTGCGAGCGCAAGGAGACCAAGGAGGACACGCCGGAGAAGCGTCAGGCGCGCGAGAAGCTCTTCAACGAGAAGTTCCAGGCGCGGAGCAAGCGCTATCTTCAGGAGCTGCGCAAGCAAGCGATGATCGAACGCAAGTAACGGGCTGATGGTGCGACCGCTTGCCTTGACGCTCGGCGAACCGGCGGGGATCGGTCCGGATATCACCATCGAAGCATGGCGGCGGCGACGCGAACACGAGCTGCCGCCGTTCTACCTTCTCGGCGGCCGCGACTTCATCGCGGCGCGGGCCCGGCAGCTCGGCGCGGAGGTCGCGGTGGCCGCCTGCGAGCCCAAGGAAGCAGCCGCGGTGTTCGCGACCGCCCTGCCCGTGTTCGAACTCGGCCTGCCGGTCACCGCCCGGCCCGGCCACCCCGACGACACCAGCGCACCGGCCGCGATCGCGTCGATCGACACCGCGGTGCGCCATGTCTTCGCCGGCGTCGCCGAGGCCGTGGTGACCAATCCGATCGCCAAGAACGTGCTCTACCGTTCCGGTTTTTCCGAACCCGGCCATACCGAATATTTGGCGAAGCTCGCGGCCCGCGCCACCGGCATTGAGGTGCGCCCCGTGATGATGCTGTGGTCACCGGAGCTCGCCGTGGTGCCCGTCACCATCCATCTGCCGCTGCGCCAGGTTCCCGCGGCGCTCGACGTCGACGTGATCGTCGAGACCGGACGCATCGTGGCGCATGACCTCGCTGCACGCTTCGGGATCGCCCGCCCGCGGATCGCGGTCGCCGGCCTCAATCCGCATGCCGGAGAGGACGGCACCATGGGCGAAGAGGACCGCGCCATCGTCGCTCCCGCGGTGGAGCGGCTGCGCGCGGAAGGCATCGCGGCCCGCGGCCCGCTTCCCGCCGACACCATGTTCCACGGGGCCGCCCGCGCCACCTATGACGCGGCGCTGTGCATGTACCACGACCAGGCGCTGATCCCGATCAAGACGCTGGCCTTCGACCACGGGGTCAACGTGACGCTCGGGCTGCCGTTCGTGCGCACATCGCCCGATCACGGCACCGCCTTCGACATCGCCGGCAGCGGGCGCGCCAATCCGGCGAGCCTCGTCGCCGCGCTCCGGCTCGCTGCGCGCCTCGCCGCGCACGCGCCGGCCGCCCATGCGGCATGAGCGCGCTCGACGATCTGCCGCCGCTGCGCGACGTCATCCGCCGCCATGACCTGTCGGCCAAGAAATCGCTCGGGCAGAATTTTCTTTTCGACCTCAACCTGACCGCGCGCATCGCGCGCGCCGGCGGCCCGCTCGGCGGCGTCACGGTGGTGGAGATCGGTCCGGGTCCCGGCGGCCTCACCCGCGCCCTCCTCGCCTGCGGCGCGAAGCGCATCGTCGCCATCGAGCGCGACAGTCGCGCGGTGGCGGCGCTCGGCGAAATCGAGGCGCGCTATCCCGGGCGGCTCACGGTCATTTCCGGCGACGCCCTCGCGGTCGACATCGCGCCCTATCTCGACGGCGGGCCGACGCGGATCATCGCCAATCTCCCCTACAACATCTCGACGGCCCTGCTCGTCCATTGGCTCGCCGCCGCGCCATGGCCGCCCTGGTTCGACATGATGGTGCTGATGTTCCAGCGCGAGGTCGCCGAGCGCATCGTCGCCAAGCCGGGCGACAAGCCCTACGGCCGCCTCGCCGTGCTGGCGGGATGGCGCACCGAGGCGAAGATCATGTTCGACGTGGCGCCTTCGGCCTTCGTGCCGCCTCCCAAGGTGACGTCCTCGGTGGTCCGGCTGGTCCCGCGCGCGGAGCCCCTGCCCTGCGCACGGGCGACCCTCGAGCGCGTCACCGCCGCCGCGTTCGGCCAGCGCCGCAAGATGCTGCGCCAGAGTTTGCGCGCGCTCGGCGTCGATCCCGCCGTGCTGCTCGCGGCCACCGGCATCGATGGCGCGGCGCGGGCGGAGGAGATCCCGGTCGACGGCTTCGTCGCGCTCGCCAATGCGCTCGACGACACAACCGTCGTGCCGCAGGATGGCGCGCCGCGTGCCACGCCGGGGGGAAAGGTACGAGGGACATCTCCATGACCAAGCTGCGTCGCCAGTCGCTCGTCGCCTACGGCGCCCCGTTGTGCGAGACGGTCGTCGATTGCCCGAAGCCGCAAGGCGGCGAAGTGCTGGTCCGCATCGAGCGCTGCGGGGTGTGCCACTCCGACCTCCACATGCAGGACGGCTTTTTCAAGCTCGCCGGCGACAAGAAGCTCGACGTGAGCAGTGGACGCACCCTGCCCTTCACGCTCGGCCACGAGATCGCCGGCGTGGTGGAGGCGGCCGGCCCCGATGCCGCCGCCGACGGCACCGAACTCGTCGGCCGCAAGGTCGCAGTCTATCCATGGATCGGATGCGGCGTCTGCGCGGCCTGCCGTCATGGCGACGAGAATCTCTGCGCGGCCGCCCGCCATCTCGGCATCATGGTCGACGGCGGCTATGCCAGCCATGTCCTGGTCCCGCATCCGCGCTACCTGCTCGACTACGCGCCGCTGTCGGCAGGGCTGGCTGGCGCGCTGATGTGCTCGGGCCTCACCGCCTATGCGGCGCTCAAGCGGCTCGCCGACCGCGCCGCACGCGGGCCGGTGCTGCTGGTCGGCCTCGGCGGTGTCGGCATGATGGGGCTTGCGCTCGCCCGCGCGATGTTCGGGGCCGCGCCGCTGGTCGCCGACATCGATGCCGGAAAGCGCAGCAATGCACTGGCGGCGGGCGCCGCCGCGGCCTTCGACCCCGCCGACCCGGCGGCGCGCAAGGCCGTGCTCGCGGCCACCGGCGGCGTTCTCGCCGTGTGCGATTTCGTCGGCTCGGAGAGTTCGCTCGGCTTTGCCGTCGGGAGCCTGGCCAAGGGCGGCAAGGTGGTGGTCACCGGCCTTCTGGGCGGCGGCTTCTCGACGCCAGTCGCGATGTTTCCGATGCGGGCGATGACCATCGAAGGAACGTTGACCGGCACCCTCGCCGAAGCGCAGGAGCTGCTGGCGCTGGTGCGCAACGGCGCCGCCGTTTCGGTGCCGATGACCGAGCGGCCGCTGGCGCAGGCACAGTCTGCGCTCGAAGACCTGCGCGCCGGCCGCGTCGTCGGCCGCACCGTCCTCACCATGTGAGAGCCTGCGCATCGGGCGGCGCCGCGCTTTCAAGGAAGCCGAGCGCGGACATGTCTCGATAAAGAACTTGTGATGCGCCGGGCGGAATTATCCGCCCGCGGGTCCGTCTCTTCATCATCACAGGTGCTTCTTCATCCTCCTCGTTTCGCGATCGGGCCTGTGCTGATCGACCTCGCGGCGGCGCCAGGCGCGCCTCGCGACTTGAGATCGAACGCGAGACCACCAGGAGAACTCACATGTCCAGCATCAAGCTCGCCGCACTTGCCACGGTCCTCGCCACTCTCGTCGCGCAGGGAACGGCGTCGGCACGCGGCTTCTCGCCGACCGCGAACGACCTGCGGTCGAATTCCGCGATCACCCGGCTTCGCGCGTCCGGCTCGGTCAACGATCCCGCGGTCGCATCGGTCGGCCGGCCGTCGGGCACCGTCATGTTCGGCAGCAAGGTCCTCGGCCGCGATCCCGATCCGAATGTGCGCTTCGACATCCTGCGCGACCGGGACATCGGCCGGTTCTGAACCACGAGAATCACGCGACGCCTCTCCTCCCAACTCAAGGACGGCCTCCAGGCGGAGACCGTCCTTCTTTTTTTGTTCGACCGGCGACGATCGAGGAATCATCGGCGCCGATCGCGATCCGGCGCCGCTCCATCATGAGTTCGGCGCGTCGGCTTCGTCGAAACAACTCTTCAAACCGCGCGATCAATGGGACGAGCCCCGGAGTTTCCCCCGGGGCTCGTTTCCAAAGTCGAGACGGCACGCGTGCCGCTAACACGAAGCTCCGCTGCAAGGCATCGGAAACGGACCGCGATCCGGATTCGGGAACCATTGCGTCGACTGCGACGTCGAGCGGAACACGGGCCCCTGCCGGACCCCATGTCCATCGGCGCGTCCGAACGCGCCCGACAGGCTCCTCGCGTGTGTCTGACCGATGCGGGCTTGTGCGACTGCGGCGTCCGCTACGTTCGGCAACAGCAGGAATGCGCCGAGGGCCAACACTGCGGGATTTGCTTTCATGTCGTTCTCCTGTGATTTCACTGAGATCACAGGATCAACACTCGGATGGCCGCACGATAATTCCCGCTCGTGCGATCACGCCTTCGTCAGCGCGGGGTAACGGCACGCCGCACAAACATTCTCACAGGCCGGCTTGAAGCGTTCTCACGAAGGCGGAGAGCCCGGGCTGGCGCTCGCGCTTGAGGCGCTCGGCGCCGAGGATCGCGCGCACGTCCTCGAAGGCGTCCTCGACGCGGCGATTGATCACCACGTAGTCGTATTCCGCCCAGTGGCTCATCTCGTCGGCGGCCTTGGCCATGCGCGAGCGAATCACCTCGGCGGTGTCCTGGGCGCGTGCCCGCAGGCGCTGCTCGAGATCGGGAATCGAAGGCGGCAGCACGAACACGCTGACGAGATCGGCGCGACCCTTCTCGCGCAATTGCTGGGTGCCCTGCCAGTCGATGTCGAACAGCACATCCCGGCCGGCGGCCAGGGCCGCCTCGACCGGACCGCGCGGCGTGCCGTAGCGATTGCCGAACACCTGCGCCCATTCCAGCAGCTCGCCGCGCTCGACCATCACGTCGAACTGCGCGCGCTGGATGAAATGATAATCGCGACCATCGACCTCGCCGGGTCGGGGCGGGCGAGTGGTCACCGAAATCGAGAGATCGATGGCGACGTCCCGCTCGAGCAGCAGGCGCGACAGCGTGGTCTTGCCGGCGCCGGATGGCGAGGACAGCACCAGCATGAGGCCGCGCCGGGCCACGCGCAGCTCCGTTCCGCCGTTCGCCATCCCTCCTACTCCAGATTCTGCACCTGCTCGCGAAACTGCTCCACCGCAGCCTTGAGCCCGAGGCCGACATTGGTCAGCTCGGCATCATTGGCCTTGGCGCACAGCGTATTCGCTTCGCGATTGAATTCCTGGGAGAGGAAGTCGAGGCGGCGGCCCGCCGCGCCGCCCTTGGCGACCATGCCCTGGGCCTGCTCCACGTGGGAGACGAGGCGGTCGAGCTCCTCGCGAACGTCGGCCTTGGCGGCGATCAGCACCGCCTCCTGGTGCAGCCGATCGGGATCGAAGCGATCGTTGGCATCCATCAGGAGCGCGACCTGCTCCGCGATGCGCTGCTTCATCGCCTCGGGCCGGCGCGCCGCCGCCGCCTCGGCACGCGCGATCAGCGCGGTGATCTCGTCGAGCCGCGCGGAGAGGATGCGTCCGAGCGCATCGCCCTCGCGCCGGCGCATTTCGACGAGCCCCTGGAGCACGGTGACGAAGCCGGCGATGACGGCGGCCTCGACGGCGCGGCGCTCGTCCTCGCGCTCCTCGGCGTCGACGACATCGACCACGCCCTTGATGTTGAGGAGACCGTCGAGCCGCGGACGCTCCGCATCGACGCGGCCGGACAGCTGCTTGACGACGCCGAGCACCGCCGCGAGCACCTCCTCGTTGACGCGCACCTGGGCGGGCGCACCGCGCCGCTCCACCGTCAGCGTCGCATAGATGGTGCCGCGCGACAGCACCTCGGCGGCTTTCGCCCGCACCGGTGGCTCGACCGCGTCCCAGCCGGCCGGCAGCCGCAGCCGCAGGTCGAGCCCCTTGGCGTTGACCGACTTGATCTCCCAGGCCCATGCATAGCCGGCGGATGTGCCGTGGCCGCGGGCAAACCCGGTCATGCTGGACAGCGCCATGGACAAACTCACATTTTGGGGGAACGCGGAATCGCGCCGCACCTTAACGGCGCGGCGACCCCGGCTCAAGCTCGCGGGCCGTCAATCCCCGGCTGGTTTTCCCATGAGCCGCGCCAGGAACGCGTCGAGGATCGGCACCTGGCCCTTCACCAGCCGGATGCGGGCCTCGGCGGGAGAAAACCATTCTGCCCGGTCGACCTCGGGGAAGGACGCGACGCGGCCCGAGCGCGGCGGCCATTCGACGGTGAAGGTGTTGCTGCGCAGCGTCGCCGGGTCGAGATCGCCTTCCACTGCGAAAGCGGCGACGATCTTTCCGCCCGGCTGCCGAAAGCTGCCGAGCGCCGCGAACTCGCCGTCGGGACGGCTGCCGGTCTCCTCCTCGAATTCGCGCCGCGCCGCCGCAAGCGCATCTTCGCCGTCCTCGTAAAGTCCCTTCGGGATCGACCACGCGCCGGCATCCCTGTTGCGCCAGAACGGCCCGCCGGGATGGACGAGCAGCACCTCCGGTCCCGGGCGACACAATCGAAACATCAGGATTCCGGCACTGAGCTTGGCTTTAGCCATGTCGCGGGGTCACCTTTGATCTGTCTCAAGGCTCGCAAGGTCCGCGCCGGTTTATAGCGTGCCGATCCTGGGCGTTGCGGGCCCGGCACGCCCCTGGTGCTCATGCCGCCGATGCCTATCTTACTGTCGTCGCGGGCCTGCACCTGATTTGGAGCCCCCGCTGCGTCTACGATGCGCCTCTATCCCTCAACAAGCAGGCTTCTCCGATGGATACGGCTTCCCCGGGCGGACATCCCTCGCTCCCTCCGGAGGAGGCAGAGCCCCGCCATCCTGCAGCCGGCCACTCTGCCCACGACCATCTTGCGCACGGCCATCCGGAGCCCGATCCGCAGGCCAAGGTGATTGATCCCGTCTGCGGCATGACGGTCGATCCGAACAAGACGCCGCACCGTCACGTTCACCAGGACCGCACCTTCTACTTCTGCGGTAACGGCTGCCGGACGAAATTCGCCGCCGATCCCGCGAAATATCTCGACGAGGACAGGAAAGCCGCGGCCGCCGCCGCAGCGCCGGCGGGGACAATCTACACCTGTCCGATGCACCCGCAGATCCGCCAGGTCGGTCCCGGAAGCTGCCCGATTTGCGGCATGGCGCTCGAACCGCTCGAGCCGACCGCCGAGACCGGCCCCAATCCCGAGCTCGCCGACATGACCCGGCGGTTGTGGATCGCGCTCGCGCTCGCCATTCCCGTCGTCGTGCTCGACATGGGCGGCGACCTCGCGAATCTCGGCGCGGTAATCCCGCCGGCGGTCTCCAACTGGATTCAGCTCGTCCTCGCGACGCCGGTGGTGCTGTGGGCCGGCTGCGCCGTTCTTCGTGCGCGGCTGGCAGTCGCTAGTGACCCGCAACCTCAACATGTTCACGCTGATCGCCATGGGCACCGGGGTCGCCTGGCTCTACAGCGTCGTCGCCACCCTGGCGCCCGGACTGTTTCCTCACACCTTCAAGCATGGGCGGCGCCGTCGCCGTCTACTTCGAAGCGGCCGCCGTGATCACGGTGCTGGTGCTGCTCGGGCAGGTGCTGGAGCTGCGCGCCCGCGACCAGACCTCGGGCGCGATCCGCGCCTTGCTCGACCTCGCGCCGAAGACCGCGCGCCGGGTGCGCGCCGACGGCAGCGACGAGGAGGTCGCGCTCGACGCCGTCGCGCGTCGGCGACCGCCTGCGGGTGCGCCCCGGCGAAAAAGTCCCGGTCGACGGCATGCTGCTGGAGGGCCGCTCGTCGCTCGACGAATCCATGGTCACGGGCGAGTCCATGCCGGTCACCAAGGCGGCCGGCGCGAAGGTCATCGGCGGCACCCTCAACCAGACCGGCGGCTTCGTGATGCGGGCCGACAAGGTCGGCCGCGACACCCTGCTCGCCCAGATCGTCCAGATGGTCGCCGCGGCCCAGCGCGTCGCGGCGCCGATCCAGCGGCTGGCCGACCAGGTGGCCGGCTGGTTCGTGCCGGCGGTGATGCTGGCCGCGGTGATCGCGTTCATCGCCTGGGCGGTGTTCGGCCCGGAGCCGCGCTTCACCTTCGCCATGGTGGCCGCCGTCGCGGTGCTGATCATCGCCTGCCCGTGCGCGCTCGGCCTCGCCACGCCGATGTCGATCATGGTCGGCGTCGGCCGCGGCGCCCAGGCCGGCGTCCTCATCAAGAACGCCGAAGCGCTGGAACGCATGGAGAAGGTCGACACGCTGGTGGTGGACAAGACCGGGCACGCTGACGGAGGGCAAGCCCCGGGTGGTCGCCGTCGTCCCGGCACCGGGCTTCGACGAAAAGGACGTGCTCCGCCTCGCCGCTGGAGTCGAGCGCGCGAGCGAGCATCCGCTCGCGCGTGCCATCCTGGACGCGGCGGGAGAACGCGGCATCGGCGTTCCCGCCGTGAGCGGATTCGATTCGCCGACCGGCAAGGGCGTCGTCGGAACGGTCGAGGGCCGGCAGATCGTACTCGGCAATGCGGCCATCTTCGCCGAATCCGGGATCGCGACGGCGGCGCTCGATGCCGACGCGGAACGGTTGCGTGGTGACGGCGCCACCGCGGTGTTTCTCGCGGTCGACGGCAAGCCCGCCGGCGTCATCGCCATCGCCGATCCGGTCAAGCCGACGACGCCTCGCGGCGCTGCGCGCGCTGACCGAGGACGGCGTGCGGGTCGTCATGCTGACCGGCGACAACCGGACGACCGCGCAGGCGGTCGCCCGAACAACTCGGCATCGCCGAGGTCGAGGCCGAGGTGCTGCCGGACCGCAAGAGCGCGGTCATCGAGAAGCTGCGCGGCGAAGGGCCGCATCGTCGCCATGGCGGGCGACGGCGTCAACGACGCCCCGGCGCTGGCCGCCGCCGATGTCGGCATCGCCATGGGCACCGGCACCGACGTCGCCATCGAAAGCGCCGGCGTGACGCTGCTGGGCGGCGATCTCACCGGCATCGTGCGGGCGCGCAAGCTGTCCGCGGCGACCATGAGCAACATCCGGCAGAACCTGTTCTTCGCCTTCATCTACAACGCGGCGGGCGTGCCGATCGCCGCCGGCGTGCTCTATCCGACCTTCGGCATTCTGCTGTCGCCGATCATCGCCGCCGCTGCGATGTCGCTGTCCTCGGTGAGCGTCGTCGCCAATGCCCTGCGGCTGCGCTACGCCAAGCTCTGAGCGGCGCCGCTGCGTGATAGGCCTGATCAAGGAAGGTCGTCATTCCGGAGCGGTGCGAAGCATCGAACCCGGTATCCACCTGATGTGGACGTCCATCTCCAGCACCGGCTCGCCCGGCGGATTCCGCCGCATATCCGGTTCCGTGATCGAGCGGCGGTCGGCCACCTCCCTGAGCATCGTCCGGAGCTCGCCGGCGTCGACGCCGTCGGCCTTCATGAGCGACCTGACGAGGGTGTCGGAGAGCATCTCGGTGAGCGTCGGCTCGCGATAACACCAGTTCATGCGATCTCCTTTGCTTCAGCTTTTCGATTGCTTCCTCGTCCGGCCCGAGGCTCCGGGGAGAGATCCGACGCATGATTCCGGAGCGCCTCCAGCGCCGGCGGCAAAGCTGCGGACGGATCGGGACTTTCGTCGGCGCGCACCGAAAACCACAGGGCATAGAGCACCGGCACCACGAGAAGCGTCAGCACCGTCGCCACCAGCAGGCCGCCCATGATGGTGATCGCCATCGGTCCCCAGAAGATGCTTCCGGCCAGCGGGATCATGCCGAGGATGGCCGCGAGCGCGGTGAGCGCCACGGGACGTGCGCGGCGCAGGGTGGCGTCGACGATGGCGCGGTAGCGGCTGTGGCCGGCGGCGATGTCGCGGTCGATCTGGTCGACCAGGATCACCGTGTTGCGCATGATCATCCCGGCCAGTGCAATCAGCCCCAGAAGAGCGACGAAGCCGAACGGTCGGTTGGAGATCAACAGCGCCCCGGTGGCGCCAATCAATCCGAGCGGCGCCGTGACGAAGACCAAAGCGAGGCGCGAGAAGCTCTGGAGCTGAACCATCAGCAGCGCCAGCATCGCGATCGCCATCACCGGGAACACCACCACGAGCGCGGCGTTCGCCTTGACGCTTTCCTCGATGGCGCCACCGGTCTCGATGCGGTAGCCCGCCGGGAGCGTCGCCTTGATCGGCTCCAGCTTGGGCAGCAACGCCGTGGTGACATCGGGCGGCTGCACGTGGTCGACGACGTCGCCGCGGACGGTGAGCACGATGTCGCGGTTGCGCCGCCACAGGATCGGCTCCTCGAACTCATAGTGCAGCCGCGCGATCTGCGACAACGGCACGGCGACGCCGTTGCGCGTCTCGATGGTGAGCGACGGCAGGCGGCCGAGTTCGAGGCGCTCCGCGGGAACGGCACGGGCGACCACGTCGATATGCTCGATGCCCTCGCGGTATTGCGTGACGACGTAGCCCGAGAGCAGCGTCTGCAGGGTCTGCGACACGTCCTGCGGCGTGAGGCCGAGGGCACGGGCGCGGTCCTGATCGACCTCGAGGCGGATCGACTTGACCTCTTCGCCCCAATTGAGATGCGGGTCGATGACGCTGGAATTCTGCGCCATCACGGCGCGGACCTTGTCGGCGATGCCGCGCACCTTCATCGGGTCGGGGCCGACGACGCGGAACTGCACGGGGAAGCCGACCGGGGGCCCGAACGTGAAGCGGTCGATCCGGGTCCGGGCTTCCGGCACCGCGCCGTCGGCGAGCTCACGCTCCAGCCGCGCCTTCACCCGCTCGCGGGCGTCGAGGTCCTTCGTCACGATCACGACCTGGGCGAAGTTCTGGTTCGGCAGCACCGGGTTGAGGCCGAGCCAGAACCGCGGCGAGCCCTGGCCGATGTAGGTGGTGTAGGTGACGATGCCGGGATCGCCGGCCAGCATGTGCTCGGCCTTCTTCGCCGCGGCATCGGTGACGCCGATCGCGGTGCCTTCCGGCAGCCGCATCTCGAAGAACAATTCGGTGCGGGTCGAGGTCGGGAAGAACTGCTGCTGCACCAGGCCAAATCCGGCGAGCGAGGCGATGAACAACGTCACCGTCACCGCGATGACGCTCTTGCGCCAGGCGAGCGCGAATTCGATCGTCCGGCCCAGGGCACGATAGATGCGGGTCCGGTAGATCGCATCGGGATCGCCATGCGCACCGGGATCGCCATGCGCACCGGGAAGGTTATGCACGCCGGGCTTGGCGAAGTCTGGCAGCAGCATCAGGCCCAGATAGGGCGTGAACAGCACCGCGACGATCCATGACGCGAGGAGCGCGAGACCGACGATCCAGAAGATGCTGCCGGCATATTCGCCGGCGCTCGACTTCGCGAACCCGACCGGCAGGAAGCCGGCGGCGGTGACCAGCGTGCCGGTCAGCATCGGAAAGGCGGTCGAAGTCCAGGCGAAGGTCGCTGCCCGGGCGCGATCCCAGCCCTGCTCCATCTTCACCACCATCATCTCGATGGCGATGATCGCGTCGTCGACCAGCAGGCCGAGCGCGATGATGAGGGCGCCCAGCGTGATGCGGTGGAGGTCGATGCCGGCCGCATACATGATGGTGAGGACGATGGCGAGCACCAGCGGCACGCACAGCGCGACCACGATGCCGGCGCGCCAGCCGAGCGAGATGAAGCTCACCAGCAGCACGATGGCGAGCGCTTCGACGAAGGTTTCGAGGAACTCGGCGACCGAGCGCTCCACGATGTTCGCCTGGTCGGCGATCTGGGTCACCTCGATGCCGACCGGCAGCTCGGCGGTGATCGCTTCCATGGCGACCTTGAGGTCGTCGCCCAGCTTGATGATGTTGGCGCCGTCCTGCATCGACACGCCGAGGCCGAGCGCCGGCTTGCCGCCTTCCCGCACGACGAAGGTCGCCGGGTCCTCGTAGCCGCGGGTCATGGTCGCGATGTCGCCGAGCCGGAAGGTGCGGCCGTCCACCTGCACCGGCACCGCCGCGACGGCGTCGGTGCCCGAGAACGCGCCGGTGACCCGCAGGTTGATGCGGTCCGCCGCGGTGTCGACCGAGCCGCCCGACGTCACCGAGTTCTGCCGCGCGACGTTGTCGAAGATCTGCTGGGGTGTGATGCCGAGGGTCGCGAGCTTCGCGTGGTTGAGCTCGATGAAGATCTTCTGCGGCCGCTCGCCGATCATGTCGACCTTGTTGACGTTGGCAACGCGGAGCAGCTGCTGGCGGATGTCTTCGGCGCGGGTCTTGAGGTCGGCGAGGCTCAGGCCGTCCGCGGTCAGCATGTAGAGCGCGGAATAGACGTCGCCATATTCGTCGTTGAAGTTCGGGCCGATCACGCCGGCGGGAAGGTCGCCGCGGATGTCGCCGACCTTCTTGCGGACCTGGTACCAGAGCTCCTTCACCTTGGCGGCCGAGGTGCGGTCGAGCAGATAGACCTGGATGTAGGAGACGCCCGGCTGGCTGTAGCTTTCCACCCGGTCGAGGAAAGGAAGTTCCTGGAGCTTCTTCTCGATGCGGTCGGCGACCTGGGTCTGCATCTCCGTCGCGGTGGCGCCGGGCCACGCCACGTTCACGATCATGGTCTTGATGGTGAAGGACGGATCTTCGGCCCGTCCGAGGTTGAGGTAGGAATAGACGCCCGACCCGCCGATCGCCAGGATCATGAACAGGACGAGCGCGCGATGGGTGATCGCCCATTCGGAAAGATTGAAACGCGACATGATGCGACCCCGTTCGAATTCCGTCGTTCGACGGTCAATGCTCGTCGACGACACGGACCTTCTGTCCGGCATCGAGCTTGTGCACTCCGAGCGTAACCACGCGTTCGCCATCGCTGACGCCCGCGGTCAGAAGCGCGGCATCGCCGGTGAAGGATGAGATCTGCACCGACCGCAGCTCGAGCATCCCGGCCTGGCCGACCACGTAGACCGCGGGGCCGTTGCCGCGGTCGAGCACCGCGGCGAGCGGCAGCTTCGCCACCGCCGCGACGGGGCGCGACAGCGTCACCGTCGCGGTCATCCCGAGCGCGACGGTCTCGTCGGGATGCGCGATGGTGAAGCGCGCAGCATAGGTGCGGGTCGCGGCGTCGGCCTGGGGCGACAGCTCGCGCAACCGCGCCGCGAACTGATGCCCGGGCCCCGACCACAGCCGGACGCTCGCCTGCGCCTGGCGCGCCTCGGCGAGCCAGGTTTCCGGCAACGCGACCACCGCTTCCGTCTCGCCGTATTGCGCCAGCCGCGCCACCGCCTGGCCGACGGCGACGACCTGCCCGGGCTCGGCGAGGGTCGCCGTGATGACGCCGTCGGCGTTCGCCTTGAGCTCGGCATAGGCGAGCTGGTTGCGCGCGAGCGCGAGCGAACGCCGAGCCCGCTCGAGCCGGCTGTCGGCCTCGTCCCGGGCCGACTTCTTTCGCTCGTAATCGGCGACGGCGGCGTAGCCGCGCGCCTTGAGGCTGGTAAAGCGCTCCTCGTCGGAAGAGGCCTGGGCGAAGTTCGAGGTCGCCGCGGAAATCTCCGCCTGGGCGCTCGCCACCTGGAGTTGAAGGTCCTCGGCATCGAGCCGCGCGATCACGTCGCCGGCACGGACCCGATCGCCGGCATTTACGACCCGGTCGGTGATCTTGCCGGCGACGCGGAATCCGAGATCGGTCTCATAGCGCGCCCGTACCACGCCGACGAATTCGCGGCTGGCGCTGTCGGCCTGGAAGGAGACTTGGCGGACTTGCACCGGGCGCTCCGGTTTGGCGACGGCGGAAACCGCCGGGTCCTGACACGCGGCCAACAGGGCCAGCAAGGAAACAGCGACGAGCGCTCTCAGGGCTGACAGGGTCGCGGCGGCCATGGCGGCTTACCTTTGCTTATGATGACTGACGACTTTCGTATTTCGTCATATTGCAGACGTGACTTGGCAACTCGCGCTGGTCCGGCAGGGATCATGAGCGAGGGGTAATGGCGCGCAGCAGGAAACCGATGGAGGCGCGGGTTTCGGCCTCCACATCACCCCCCATCTGGAGGCATTCGCTGATCAGCATCGGATGGCAGGAGGCGACCATGCCACGCATGAACAGCTCCGCGGTTTCGCGGGGAGCGACCGGCTCGAATTCGCCGAACTCGATCCCGTCGCGCAGGATCACCTCGATGGCATTGCGGGTGACGTCCTTATGGGACCGGATGGTGTCCCACATGTGCTCGATCGCAAACACGACGATTTCGTTCACCCGCTGCTCGATGAGCAGGTTCTCCTTGTGGTAGGCGACGATCTCGAGAAACAGCCGCTCCATCCGCGGGCCCGCATCGCCCTTGGACCGCGCCACCGCCCAGGTCTTTTCTTCGACGTTGGACAGACAGCTCCGGCAGATCGCCTCGACGATCGCGTTCTTCGAGGGAAAGAAGCGATAGACATTGGCCGGCGACATCCGCAGCTCCGCTGCGATGTCGGCCACCGTCGTCTTGGTAAAGCCGATCCGGCGGAACAGCGCCTCCGCGGTCTCCATGATCCGCGCGCGGGTGTCGTCGGGCTTGGTTCTGACGTGGGTGTTCATGACCGCGGTTCGTCAACTCATCGAGCTAAAGACTGACGAAATACATAATTCGTCAGTCCGCCGCGGTCAAGCCCTCGCCTTCGAGCGTCACCTCGACTGCTTCCTGTGCAAGAAAGTTATGTCCGGGAACCGATCTCGGGCCGCCGCTACCGCGGCGTCGCCACCGGTTTCGCGGCTCCTTGCGCGGCTCTCCGCGCGGGGGCGGGCGCCGGCGCGGGGGCGGCGGGCGCGACCGGAGCCGCCGCCGGCTCGGCCACCGCCGCGGTGTCGCCGCGCTCCAGGGCGCGCAGCCGGGCCACCCCGGCCTGGTGCTGTTGCAAAGTCTCGGAGAAGGTGTGTCCGCCGGTGCCGTCGGCGACGAAATACAGTTCCTTGGTGCGCGCCGGGTTGGCGACCGCCTCGAGGGCCGCCCGCCCGGGATTCGCGATCGGACCCGGCGGCAACCCGTCGATCACATAGGTATTGTAGGGCGTCGGTTGCTCGATCTCGGCGCGCGTGATCGGCCGGCCGAGGGTGCCCTTGCCGCCGACCAGCCCGTAGATGATGGTCGGATCGGATTGCAGCCGCATGCGCTGCTTGAGGCGATTGACGAACACCGCCGCGACCCGGGTGCGCTCGTCGGCGCGGCCGGTCTCCTTCTCCACGATCGAGGCGAGCGTCACCAGTTGCTCCGGCGTGCGCAGCGGCAGGTCCGGGGCGCGGTGCTCCCAGACCTCCTGGACGATGCGCTTCTGGAACTGCTGCATGCGCGCGATCACCTGATCGCGCGGGGTGCCGCGCGGAAAGTGATAGCTCTCCGGCAGCATCGTGCCCTCGTGCGGGATTTCACGGATGTTGCCGGCGAGGATGTCGGTGTCCAGCAGGCGCTGGACCATCTGCTCGGACGTCAGGCCCTCGGGCAGCGAGATCTGATGCTGAACCACCTTGTTGCTGACGAGCGTGTTGAGCACGTCGTGTAGGCTCGACTGCTTGGTGAATTGATATTCGCCGAAGCGCAGCTCTTCATGGTTCTTGGTGAGAAGCGATCCGGCGATGAAAGTCAGGGGGTGCTCGATCACGCCTTCCTTCACCAGGAGGTCGGCGATGTCGCGAATGCCGAAGCGCGGCGGGATGTTGACGACTTTGTCCTCACGCAACGGACCGGGCGCGTCGAAGCGATGTTTGCCGACCGCGAAACCCACGCCGACGACGAGGGCGAGCAGGACCAGGATGGTGAAGACGGCATTGCCGGCGATCACCATCGGGTGCCGGGCGCCCTTCGACCGCTTGGTCGGCACCGGGACCCGCTCCGGCGCGAGCGCAGCGCGAGGGCTGCGTGGCGAGATTCGCCGGGCGTCGGCATTCATTCGTCCGGATTGTTCGGCGGGATAGGAAATCCCGTCAATGCTGTCGCCCATGCATCCCACCCGCTGGCATTCCGAGAAAAGCAATGTCGATCAAACGGTAGACAGTCTAACACGGCAAAATCCGCGACATTGTGGCCGATGATCGACGGCTTGGGCGAAATCAAGGCGGCGCGAATTTTGTCGGCAGCGCAATTTCGAGCGGCGCCGACCGGACGGCGCGGTTCGGGAGACGGCGCAGGACCGAACACGGCGGGGGCCGAAGCCGCGCGGGCCGAAGCCGCGCAGCCCCAAGTCACTGCAGCGCCAAGTCAGTGCAGCCTGAAGGCCGAGGCCGTTCGTTTGGAGGGAGTGCCGGCGCCGTCACTCGGCGTAGCGTCGAAACACCAGGGAGGCGTTGGTCCCGCCGAACCCGAACGAGTTCGACAGCACGACGTCGATCTGGCGCGGCTTGGCCGCGTTCGGCACCAGGTCGATGGCCGTCTCCACCGACGGATTGTCCAGGTTGAGGGTCGGCGGCACGATGCCGTCGCGCATGGCGAGGATCGAGAAGATGGCCTCCACCGCACCGGCGGCGCCGAGCAGATGCCCGATCGACGACTTGGTGGACGACATGGTGGTGCGGCCGGCGGCATTGCCGACCAGCCGGTGCACGGCGTTGAGCTCGATCTCGTCGCCGAGCGGCGTCGAGGTGCCGTGGGCGTTGATGTAGTCGATCTCGGCCGCGCTGATGCCGGCGCGCTTGACCGCGGCGCTCATGCAGCGAAAGGCGCCGTCGCCGTCGTCGGCCGGCGCCGTGATGTGATAGGCGTCGCCGGAGAGGCCGTAGCCGATCAGCTCGGCATAGATCTTGGCGCCGCGGGCGCGAGCATGCGCGAGCTCCTCGAGCACGACCACTCCCGCGCCTTCGCCCATGACGAAGCCGTCGCGATCGCGGTCGTAGGGCCGCGACGCCTTGGTCGGCTGGTCGTTGAATGAGGTGGAGAGCGCGCGGCACTGCGAAAAGCCGGCAATCGAGAGCCGGTTGAGCGGAGACTCCGCCCCTCCCGCGACCATGACGTCGGCGTCGCCGAGCGCGATCAGCCGCCCCGCATCGCCGATCGCATGGGCACCGGTGGAGCACGCCGTGACGACCGCGTGATTCGGTCCCTTGAGGCCGTGGGCGATCGACACATAGCCTGACGCGAGATTGATGAGACGCCCCGGGATGAAGAACGGCGACACCCGGCGGGGGCCCTTCTCCTTGAGGATGATGGCGGTCTCGGCGATGCCCTCGATGCCGCCGATTCCGGAGCCGATCATCACGCCGGTGGAAATCTGCTCCTCATAGGTCTTGGGAGCGCAGCCGGCATCGGCGATCGCCTGTGTTGCAGCGCACATCGCAAAGGTGATGAATTCATCGACCTTGCGCTGCTCCTTGGGCTCCTGCCACTGGTCGGGATTGTAGGTGCCGTCGCTGCCGTCGCCGCGGGGGATGTTGCAGGCGATCTTGCACGGCAGGTCGGAGACGTCGAACTTCTCGATCGGCCGCGCGCCGCTGTCGCCGGCGAGAAGCCGTTGCCATGTCGTGTCGACGCCGCACCCGAGCGGCGTGACCATCCCCATCCCGGTTACGACCACACGTCTCATTTCAAGCCTGCATGCTGACCGGCGCGGCTACATTTAACCGCGCGATCAGCCTTCGCAAGTCCGTGTAAAGGGATAGCCGACGATCCGCACCGGCGGGAGCGCCCCGCGAGCGGCCGGATGAGGTTCCCCGGATGCGCTCGCGGACCGCGGCCACGCGCCGGGTCAACACGCCATCAGCTTTTGGCGTTCTTCTCGAGAAATTTCACGGCATCGCCGACGGTGAGGATGGTCTCTGCGGCGTCGTCGGGAATCTCGCACCCGAACTCCTCCTCGAACGCCATCACGAGTTCGACCGTGTCGAGGCTGTCGGCACCGAGATCATCGATGAAGCTTGCGCCTTCCGTGACCTTGTCGGGCTCGACGCCCAGATGTTCCACGACGATCTTCTTCACCCGCTCGCCAATGTCACTCATCGTTCAAACCTCGTCCGCCTCTCGAATTGGCTCAACCCGCCAAGCAATCTCGCGATCAAAGCGATCTCGCGATCGTCATGGTGCCGCCGATCATGGTGCCACCGGTCATGATGCCACCGGTCAAGGTGCCGCCAATCAAGACTCGGCCGATCGGCCCCGTCTTGGTCGACGGCAGAAGGACAATTCCAGCCACAGGGTTATGCACGAACGAGCCCCCTACACCAGCGTGTCGTCCAGCCACTCGGGGGGTTACCATACTTCAATTGCGTTGACCAGCATGCCGGGAGCACCGTCCAAAGCCTCTCATAGGCGACCTCCAATTCCCTCAAATCATTGCCATTCCCCCGTTGATATGGAGGGTCTGGCCGGTGACGTAGGCGCTCTCGTTGGAGGCGAGATAAAGCGCTGCCGCAGCGATGTCGTCACCGCTGCCCAGCCGCCCGGCAGGCACCCGCGCCAGGATCATTTCCTTCTGTTTCTCGGTGAGTGCATCGGTCATCGGCGTTTCGATGAAGCCCGGCGCGATCACGTTGACGGTCACGCCGCGCGACGCCACCTCCTGCGCGAGCGACTTCGACATCGCGATCATCCCGGCCTTGGCGGCGGCGTAGTTCGCCTGCCCGGCATTCCCGGTGACCCCCACCACCGAGGAAATCCCGATGATGCGCCCGAATCGCCGGCGCATCATGCCGCGCACCGCCGCGCGCGCGAGCCGGAACGCCGCCGTGAGATCGACGGCGAGCACATCGTCCCAGTCCTCGTCCTTCATGCGCATGAAGATCTGGTCGCGGGTCACGCCGGCATTGTTGACGAGAATGTCCACATGACCCATCGCCTTCTCGGCGGCCGGCAACAGGCTTTCAACATCGTCCTTGTTCGCCACGTCGCAGGGCAGCACGTGGACGCGCCCGCCCAATTGTCCCGCGAGCCCGTTGAGCATGTCGCCGCGCCGTCCGGAGATCGCGACCACCGCGCCCTTGGCATGCAGCATGCGCGCGATCGCGGCGCCGATGCCGCCGGTCGCTCCGGTGACGAGGGCGGTCCTGTCGGTGAGGTCGAACATGGCTTTATCCTCTTCTGCACCTTCGCCCGGGGTGCCGCCGCCCGGCGGCCGGCCCGCCGGGGTTGAAACGATTCGGGCGAACCCGCCTCGCCCCGCGGCGTCGATCGTGGTGGTGAAGGTTGCCGGAGTTCGGCCGGCCCGATGATGCTTCAAATCAAAGACGCGCCAATTCGAAGGCGTCGGCTGCTTCAATCACGCTTGCGACCGCGTCCCCGGCGCCCCGGGGACGCGTGAAGGCTCAGCCCCTCAGGCCGGCGCTCGCGTGCGGCTCGCCACAAACGCCGCGATGTCGTCGGGCGTGCCGATCGCCGTCCCGGTTGCGCCGTCGGCGATGCGCTTGATGAGCCCGCACAGCACCTTGCCGGCCCCGATCTCGTAGAACGTAGTGACGCCGTTCGCCGCCATGTAGGAGACGCATTCGCGCCACCGTACGGTGCCGGTCACCTGGGCGACCAGCGAGTTCGCGATCTCGGCCGGAGCGGTGATGGCGCTGGCGAGCACGTTGGCGACCAGTGGTGCCGCCGGCGGCCGAATCGTCACCGCCGCGAGCGCCTCGGCCATCGCCGTGGCGGCCGGCGCCATCAGCGCGCAATGGAAGGGAGCGGACACCGGGAGCAGCATCGCCCGCTTTGCGCCCTTGGTCTTGGCGATCTCGACGGCACGCTCCACCGCCGCCTTGTCACCTGAGACCACCACCTGTCCGGCGCCATTGTCGTTGGCCGCCTGGCAGACGTCGCCCTGGGCGCTTTCGGCCGCCACCGCCGTGGCGACGTCGAATTCGAGGCCGAGCAGCGCCGCCATGGCGCCGGCCCCGACCGGAACCGCCTTCTGCATGGCGCGCCCGCGGATCCGCAACAGCCGGGCGCTGTCGGCGACGGTGAGCGAACCGGCGGCGGCCAGCGCCGAATATTCGCCGAGCGAATGACCCGCCACGTAGGCAGCGTCGCGCCCCAGGTCGAGCCCGGCTTCGGATTCGAGCACGCGGATGGTCGCGAGCGAGACTGCCATCAGGGCGGGCTGGGCGTTCTCGGTGAGGGTGAGCCGGTCGATCGGCCCCTCCCAGATCACCGCCGAGAGCCGCTCGTCGAGCGCGTCGTCGACCTCCTCGAACACCCGCCGGGCCGCCGGAAAGTTCTCCGCCAGCGCCTTGCCCATGCCGACCGACTGGCTGCCCTGCCCCGGAAACACGAACGCCGTCGCCATCGCCTGGATGCCTCCCGAAAAGTTCGCGCGGAAAGACACCCGCCGGGAGGCGCTGTCAAGCGCGGGCGGCCGTTGCCATCCTGCGGAAGGGACGCGAATATCCGTCGCTGCCGACCGGGGCCGGCGACGGCGCAGGTCTCCCGCTCGATTCCGCAGGTCGGCGATCCCGCCCCAATCCCGCCCCTCCGCCATTGCATTCCCGCAAAAAGGTCTTATAAACCCGCCTTCCGCTCGATCCCGGCCGGGAGCTGAACGGACGGCCGTCCGCACATCCGTCGTGCGGCGGCAGGACCAGGTGGTCCGTCGTCCCGTGTTCCCGCCTTCTAGCTTTCGAGCCTTTCCCGAAAGGCACGAGGGGCTTGGCGCCGGATCGGCATGAACCGAGGAGAGGCATGATCATGCCATTGTACGAACACGTCTATCTTGCTCGGCAGGATCTGTCGCAGCAGCAGGTCGACGATCTGACGGCCCAGTATAAGGGCATCATCGAGGGACTCGGCGGCAAGGTCGCCAAGGCGGAATACTGGGGCGTGAAGTCGCTCACCTACCGCATCCGCAAGAACCGCAAGGCCCATTTCACCCTGCTCAATGTCGACGGTCCGCCGGCCGCCCTCGCGGAGCTGGAGCGCCAGCAGCACATCAGCGAAGACGTGCTGCGGGCGATGACGGTGCGCGTCGACGAGCTCGAGGAAGGCCCGTCGGCGATGATGCGCAAGGTCGATCGCGACCGCGACCGTGATGAACGCCGCGGCGACCGCCGCCGCGACCGCGACGATCGCGACGACCGCCCCAGCCGCGGGCCGCGCGGCGGCGACGAAGCTGAAGCAACCGAGGAGTAAGCGCCATGAGCTTTGCACAAAGTGGCGCAGGTGGTGGTGGTGGTGGCGGCGCACGCCGCCCGTTCTTCCGCCGGCGCAAGACCTGCCCGTTCTCCGGCGCCAACGCACCGAAGATCGACTACAAGGACGTCCGGCTGCTGCAGCGCTATATCTCCGAGCGCGGCAAGATCGTGCCGAGCCGGATCACCGCGGTCTCCGCGCGCAAGCAGCGCGAGCTCGCCCGGGCGATCAAGCGCTCGCGCTTCCTCGGCCTGTTGCCGTACGTGATCAAGTAAGCGCGCGGGACCAATCGCGCGCTCGGCGCAATGCCGGCGATTCCGGAGGCCGATGGGGTTCACGCGAAACCCGTCGCCTCCGACGAGAGAGAAATGCAGTGAACGAGGGCGCCGGGGCCACCCCGGTGTCCGATGGTTGGGGCGGTTCGCCGTCTCTAACCGCTCCAAAGGGCGGGACAGCTCGTGATGCAAAACGTCTTGATCGCCAATGTATTGGTCGGCCTCGGCGCCGGCGCCGCAGCGGCCTTGCTGTTCGCGTCGGTCGCGTCCGGCTCGCTGCTCTCTCTCTTCCTGTTCTATCTGGCGCCGCTGCCGATCCTGATCGCAGCGCTCGGATGGAGCCATGGCGCCGGCCTCATCGCCGCGGTCGCCGCCTCGGCCTGTCTCGGGCTCGTCTTCGGCACGATGTTTTTTGTCGCCTTCCTCGCCGGCATCGCGGTGCCGGCATGGTGGCTCGGATACCTTTCGCTGCTGGCGCGCCCGGGGGCGAACGGCGTGGTGGAGTGGTATCCGCCGGGACGGCTGGTGCTGTGGGCGGCCGCGCTCGGCGCCATCGTCGTCGCCATCGCCCTGTTCCAGCTCGGCCTCGATGAAGAGAGCATCCGCAACGGGCTCAAGTCGGGCCTCGAGCGCGTGCTGCGGCTGCAGATGGGAACCAAGCCGGGTGAGCCCCTGGTGCTTCCCGGCATCGCCGAGCCCGAGCATCTGCTGGACCTGTTCGCCGTCGTGATGCCGCCCGTTGCCGCGACCGCGAGCGTCGTCACCCTCACCCTCAATCTGTGGATCGCGGGACGGGTGGTGAATTTCTCCGGCCGCCTCAAACGGCCCTGGCCGGACATTCCCGGCATGACGTTTCCGCGCCTAGCCCCTGTCCTTCTGGCAGCGGTGATCGCGGCATCGTTCATCCCGGATGTCGTCGGCCTCGTCTCGAGCCTGTTCGCCGCGACCCTGCTGGTCGCCTTCACCCTGCTCGGCTTTGCCGTGCTGCACGCCCTGACGCGCGGATTGACCGGCCGCACGGCGATGCTCGGCGGCGCCTACGCCGTGGTCCTCGTGCTCGGCTGGCCGGCCCTCGTCGCGGCGCTGCTGGGCGTCGCCGAATCCATCTTCGGATGGCGCAACAAGGTCGCCGGACGCGGACCGCCCCTCGCCCCGCAACGCTGAAGCCCAGTCCCATTCATTTCAACACAAACGATGGAGCACACGTCATGGAAGTCATCCTGCTCGAACGCGTCGCCAAGCTCGGTCAGATGGGCGAGGTCGTCCGCGTCAAGGAAGGATTCGCTCGCAATTTCCTGCTGCCGCAAGGCAAGGCGCTGCGCGCCACCAAGGACAACCGATCGAAATTCGAGTCGATGAAGGAGACCCTCGAGACCCGCAATCTCGAGCTCAAGGGCGAGGCTGAGAAGGTCGCCGAGAAGCTCGACGGCCAGAGCTTCGTGGTGATCCGCCAGGCGTCCGACACCGGCCACCTCTACGGCTCGGTGTCGCCCCGCGACCTCGTGACCCTGCTCGAGGCCGGCGGCTTCGCGGTGTCGCGCGGCCAGATCGCGCTCAACACGCCGATCAAGACGATCGGGCTGCACAAGGTCCCGGTCGCGCTGCATCCGGAGATCGACGTCACCGTCACCGTGAACGTCGCGCGCAGCAACGACGAAGCCGAGCGCATCGCCCGCGGCGAAGACGTGATCGCGCGGCGCGGCGAACGCGAGGAGCAGGCGGAAGCGCTCAAGGCGGAGGCGTTCTTCGAGCAGCCGGAGACCGATGCCGAGGCTACGAGCGAGACGGCCGAACCGGACGCCGAGTAAGTACGCCGCCGCAAATGTTGAAGCGGCCCCGATCATCGGGGCCGCGCAACAGGCACCGAAAACCGGCGCCGGAAACAGGCGGTGTCGACAGCACAGCGCAATCCATAAATCCGATTGCGTTCCGCTGGCTCTGGATCCTTGTCTGATCCTCGCCTGCTTATCCTCGCCGACTTTCGATCCTCGACTACTTGGACGGCTCCTCGACAGCGGGGGCTTCGCCCGTCGGAGCGGCCGCGGGGGACGGATCGACGGCAGCCGGTGCCGCTTCGTCGGCCGGTACCGCCGTCTCGCCGCGCGTCGCATCGGCGCGGCGGTGGGGCTTGCCCGAGACCGTCTTCGGCGCTTCGGCGGCAGCCTCCACGGCCCCGGTTCCAGAAGCCGTGTAAGCGCGAATGCGGGACACCGGATCGGCCGCGACGTCCTGCGGAACCACCGGCGCTCCGGCATGGGCATAATCGTTGAGCTTGGCGATCGGAGCGCTGGTTTCGCTCTCCGCGACCGGCTCGCGGGGCACCGGCCGGGACGCGCTCGGAGCCGCCGGCGGATGGACCGCGGCTTCCACCGCCGCGGGCGGATGAGCCGCGGCGATCGGCTTCGCCGGCTCCTGAACCTTGGCGGCCGGCGCCGGAGTGCGCGGGCGGGGCTTCTTCTCGCCGTCCCCGGACACGTCGCTCGACCGGCGACGTCCCTTCGGCTCGTCGCCTGCCCTCGCATCCTCCGCCGTCGGCGACGTGGTGCGGCCCGGAGCGAGACTGGCAAACCCCATCACGTATTTCGCGAGAGCGCCGGCGCTTTCCTGCTTGGTCGTGTAGTGGGCGCGCAGGAAGCCCGTCAGCGAGCCGGTATTATACTTCTTGCCGAGACCATCCGGCGAGCGGTGGCAGGCCGAGCAATCGGAGCTGAAGAGCTGTGCGGGCGTCTTTCCGGCGGTGAAGTCCTGGGCGAGCGCCACGCCGGACGTCGCCGCGAGCGCGGGAATGGCCAACAACCATTTGAAATTCATCGTGTTCACGTCGCTGCGACCTCTCGTTTGCGGGCCGTCCGGCCTTCTTAGCCTATTCCGCGGAGGATGTGAGCCCACCAAAGCCTCGCCGACTTAACCGACGTAGACGCTAAAGCGAGCCCTGATATTCATGTGCGGAATGGCGGAAATTTGATCGCCTTTGATGACCGGAGCATGGGCGGATTACGTCGTCCCGGCGACCACACCGGGCCGGAAAATCGGCGGGAGTTCGCCTGGGACCGCGCGCGCACATCGCATCACATCCGGCGCACGCGAGTTGCACGCACCGTGACGCCGGCTACGAATTCCGCGCGGGCCATCTGCGCGCGCGTTGTCGCGGATGCGGTCATGCGGAGTGTCACAGTCAAGGCCCGCGTTCGCCAAAGCCGCAAAAATATAAACTTGTACCGTTGGCCCTGGTGATAAGGAGGAAAATGCGAGCGGCGCGTTCCCAAACGAGGCGATGAAGTCTATGCCAAGCAGCAGGGAGAAGCGGCGATCAGGTCATCGCGTTTCATGCGATCTGTCGGCGGGGACGTTGTTTGAGTGCGTGCGTTCCGGCTCGTCATGCGACGTCACGTTGCGCCGGGTGAGAGCTTGTCGAGTGGCGTTGAAAGCAAAATAGAAACGGGACGTCATGGCGCTCGAATCGACTGCACGCAGGCAGGTTGCTGAAGCGACCCCGCTTTACCGCGCCTCGCCGCACAACATCGAGCTCGAGCAGGCGCTGCTCGGCGCGATCCTCGTCAACAACGAGGCGTTCTACCGGGTCTCCGACTTTCTCGAGCCTCGGCACTTCTTCGAGCCGATTCACCAGAAGGTCTACGAGGTCACGTCGTCGCTCGTGCGCGTCGGCAAGACGGCGACGCCCATCACTCTCAAGACGTTCCTGCCGCCCGACATCGACATCGCCGGCCTGACGGTCAGCCAATACCTCGCGCGGCTCGCGGCCGAAGCGACGACGGTGATCAACGCCGCCGACTACGGCCGCACCATCTACGACCTGGCGCTGCGCCGTTCGCTGATCACGATCGGCGAGGATCTGGTCAACGCCGCCTACGACGCCCCGGTCGAATCCCGTCCCCAGGACCAGATCGAAGAGGCCGAACGCAATCTCTACGAGCTCGCCGAGACCGGCCGCTACGACGGCGGGTTCCAGCGCTTTGCCCAGGCGCTGACCACCGCCGTCGAGATGGCGGCCAATGCCTACCAGCGCGACGGCAAGCTCTCCGGCATCTCCACCGGCCTGCGCGATCTCGACCGGATAATGGGCGGCCTGCAGCGCTCCGACCTGGTGATCCTCGCCGGCCGCCCGGGCATGGGCAAGACGGCGCTCGCGACCAACATCGCCTACAACATCGCCAAGGCCTGGGAGAGCGAGGTGCGGCCGGACGGCCGCATCGAAGCCATCAACGGCGGCATCGTCGGGTTCTTCTCGCTCGAAATGTCGGCGCAGCAGCTCGCCACCCGCATCATTTCCGAGCAGACCGAGATCGCCTCCCACCGGATCCTGCGCGGCGAGATCGACCCGTCCGACTTCGACCGAATCGCCGAGACGGCGCGCGAGATGGAGCAGATTCCGCTCTACATCGACGAGACCGGCGGCCTCTCCATCGCCCAGATGGCGGCCCGGGCGCGCCGGCTCAAGCGCCAGCGCGGGCTCGACCTGATCGTGGTCGACTATATCCAGCTCCTGTCGGGCTCGGCGCGCCGTGCCCAGGAGGGGCGCGTCCAGGAAGTCACGGAGATCACGACCAACCTCAAGGCATTGGCGAAGGAGCTCAACATACCGATCCTCGCCTTGTCGCAGCTCTCGCGACAGGTCGAGAACCGCGAGGACAAGCGGCCCCAGCTCTCGGATCTTCGTGAATCCGGCTCGATCGAGCAGGACGCCGACGTCGTCATGTTCGTGTTTCGCGAGGAATATTATCTCAAGAACCGCGAGCCACGGCCCGGCAGCGAAGAGCATTTCAAGTGGCAGGCGGAGATGGAAGCGGTGCATGGCCGCGCCGAGGTGATTCTCGGCAAGCAGCGTCACGGCCCCACCGGGACGGTTCCGCTGCAGTTCAAGTCCGATGTCACCCGCTTCGCCGATCTCGCCACCGACGACTACGTGCCGGCCCACAATTAGGCGCGGCGTCATCCCGGCGCCTCACCATTGGGCGCGCTCTGCCGCAATCGGCGCGCAAATCGCCGCAATCGGTGTTTAATCGCCTTTTGACGGTGGGGACGGCCGCGGCCGAGGCAGAGGGGGATTTGATCTTGCTGACCAAGACGCCAACCGAGACCATGACGGCGACCGCACCGCAGCCCATTACCGCGGGGCCTCACCCGCTCGAAACCGGCGGCGTGCTGACCGTCGACCTCGGAGCCATCGTTTCCAATTGGCGTGCGCTGATGCAGCGCGCCGTGCCGGCCGATTGCGCCGCGGTGGTCAAGGCGGACGCCTATGGCTGTGGGCTGGAGCCGGTTGCCGCCGAACTCGCCCGCAGCGGGTGCCGGACCTTCTTCGTGGCGCATCTGGCCGAGGCCCGCCAGGTACGGGCGGTCGCGCCGGAAGCCGTGATCTACGTGCTCAACGGCATCGCGCCGGGGAGCGCCGTGGGCTTCGCCGCGATCGATGCGCGTCCGGTGATCGGCAGCATCGCCGAGTTCGTCGAATGGGACGCCTACCGCCGCGCCAGCGGCTGGGCCGGCGGCGCCGCCCTGCATTTCGACACCGGGATGAATCGGCTCGGCCTCTCAATCGAGGAGGCGCCGGGGCTCGCCGCCCGGATCAAGGTGCCGGATCACGGCATCGAGCTCATCATGACCCATCTCGCCTGCGCCGATACTCCGGGCCACCCGCTCAACAAGGAACAGATCGAGGCGTTCCGCCAGCTGCGCTACATGTTCCGCGGCGTCGCCACCTCGCTCGCCAATTCCTCCGGAATCTTCCTCGGACCGGCCGCCCATTGCGACATGGTACGGCCGGGGGCGGCGCTGTTCGGCATCAACCCGACGCCGGGCGCGCAAAACCTGATGGAGCCGACGGTCACCCTCAGGGGGCGCATCCTCCACATCCGGTCCGTCGATCGCGGCGCCACCGTCGGCTACGGCGCGGCCTGGACCGCGCCGCGGCCCTCGCGCATCGCCATCGTCTCGGTGGGCTATGGCGACGGTTATTTCCGCGGGACCGGCAGCTTCCCCGGCGGCAGGCGCGGGACCCCGATCCCCGCCCAGGCCGTGGTCGCCAACAGGCGCTGCCCGGTGGTCGGACGGATTTCCATGGACCTGATGGCCCTCGACATCACCGCGGTGACCGAGGGCGCGGCGCGCCGCGGCGATTTCGCGACGTTGATCGGCGACGGCATCTCGGTCGACGAGTTCGCGACCTGGAGCGGCACCATCGGCTACGAGGTGCTCACCAACCTCGGCCGGCGCTACCACCGGGTGTGGACCCGCTAAGCCGTCTCGGCTGACCGGCCTTGCGGCCGGGCTCGAAAACCGGTCGGAATGCGACGCGGCCGCGTCTCTAGGCCGGAGCGTCGGGTTTCAACAATATCGGTAAAGGCATCGGCCGGATCAGGTCATTGCAGCCGTAAACGCGGGGTGAGCGAGGCGCCTGCGCGCCGCTTGGCGCCCGCCCGGCTCGGCACCCTGGCCCGAGCGGCTGCGGCATAGCTGAAACCCGCTTATCGAACATCCTGGCCCCTGTACAAATCCGCCGCGCCGGCTCTACGTGCTGGAATGTTCCATTCAGGATGATCGCCATGCGCGCACTGACTCCCGCGTCGATTCGACCGCCATTGGCGCGATACAGTCACGGAATCGCGGTACCGGCGGGCCATCGGCTGGTCTTCGTTGCGGGGCAACTCGGCATCGCACCCGACGAGACGGTTCCCGTGGGGAGCGAGTCGCAGGCCGATCTCTGCTTGGCGAACATCGCGGCGGTTCTGGCCGAGGATGGGATGACGATGGCGAATATCGTCCGCCTGAGCGTCTATGTGACCGCCCGAGAGCACATGGAGGGCTACCGGCGGGCCCGCGACCGGATATTTTCGGGAACGCCGCCGACGACGACGCTGATCGTGGTGGCGGGCCTCGCGCGGCCGGAGTTCGTGGTCGAGATCGAGACCATCGCGGCTGCTCCCGAGCGCGCCTGATCGACGCCGCCGATGCGGCGCCTGTTTTCCGCCCGGTCGGCTTGGGCTGCACGACCACGCGACATCCTGCGCGTCGAAGGCCCCCGACCGTCGCACCGAACGCGTGCGATCTGCCGCGGTGACCGCCCTTCCCCGGTCATCGCGGGGGGCCGGCGGTAAAGTCCTTGATTTCCAGCGTCGTTCCGGCAGACAAGTCCGCTGTCTCTCGGGAACAAGCTCATGGCGCGCCGCACGCCCGTCTTCGTGTGCCAGAACTGCGGCGCGGTGTTCGGCCGCTGGCAGGGCAAGTGCGAGTCCTGCGGCGAATGGAACACCATCACGGAAGAGACCGAGGCGCAGGGCGCCGGCGCCGCCGGGCCCGGACGCCCCACCCGCAAGGGACGACCCTTCGCACTCCATCCGCTGGCCGGCGAGACCGACGATGCGCCGCGCACGCCCTCGGGGATCGCCGAGCTCGACCGCGTCACCGGCGGCGGCTTCGTGCGCGGATCGGTCCTGCTGGTCGGCGGCGATCCCGGCATCGGCAAGTCGACGCTGCTGATCCAGGCCACGGCGGCGATCGCACGGGCGGGCCACCGCGCCGTCTACATCTCCGGCGAGGAGGCGGTGGCGCAGGTCCGGCTGCGCGCGGACCGGCTCGGGCTTGCAACCGCCGCAGTCGAGCTCGCCGCCGAGACCGGGGTCGAGGACATCGTCGCGACCCTCTCCGAGGGCAAGACTCCGCGCCTGGTGGTGGTCGATTCCATCCAGACCATGTGGAGCGACATCATCGAATCCGCTCCCGGCACGGTGAGCCAGGTGCGCGGCGCCGCCCAGGTGCTGATCCGCTACGCCAAGCGCTCGGGGGCCGCGGTAATCCTGGTCGGCCATGTCACCAAGGACGGCCAGATCGCGGGACCGCGCGTGGTCGAGCACATGGTGGACGCCGTGCTCTCGTTCGAGGGCGAAGGCGCACACCATTTCCGCATCCTGCGGGCGGTGAAGAACCGATTCGGCCCCACCGACGAGATCGGCGTGTTCGAGATGACCGGCGGGGGCCTGCGCGAGGTGGCAAACCCCTCCGCCCTGTTCCTGTCCGAGCGCGACCTCGGCGCCCCCGGCACCGCCGTGTTCGCCGGCATCGAAGGCACCCGCCCGGTGCTGGTCGAGATGCAGGCGCTGGTGGCGCCGACGACGCTGGGCACGCCGCGCCGCGCCGTCGTCGGGTGGGACCAGAACCGGCTCGCCATGGTGCTCGCCGTGCTCGAGGCCCATTGCGGCGTGCGGCTGTCGGGCCACGACGTCTACCTCAACGTCGCCGGCGGGCTGCGTATCCAGGAGCCGGCCGCCGACCTCGCCGCGGCGGCGGCGCTGGTGTCGTCGCTGGTCGGCGCGGCGCTTCCCGCCGACGCGGTGTTTTTCGGCGAGGTCTCGCTGTCGGGCACGGTGCGCCCGGTCGCACAGGCGGCAGCCCGCCTGAAGGAAGCCCAGAAGCTCGGATTCGCCCGCGCTTTCGTGCCGGACACCTCGCGCAGCGAGGCGGCCGACATCGGTCTTTCCCTCACCGCGCTCGGGCCGCTGATCGATCTCGTCGCCGCCATCGCGCCGGAGGGCGGCGCCAGGCGCCAGACCGGACGCACCCGCAAGCCGGCGTCGGAGGTGTCATGAAACTGTTGCCGGCCGGCCACCGGTTCCGAAGCTTGCCGGGGACAGCCCGGCAAATTCCACAAGTCGGGGTGACGGCGGGGGTTGCGCCCGCTATACACGAGCGCCCGCGGCTCGGAACCACCCAGCGCCTTGCGCCCAAACGAAGACGCCGATGTATCTCGACCTCTTTCTGATCGCCGTGATGCTGATCTCCGGGCTGCTCGCGATGGTGCGCGGCCTGATTCGCGAGGTGCTGTCGATCGCCGGGTGGGGCGCCGCCGCGCTGGCCGGCCTTTACGCCTATTCGAAGCTCCTGCCGCTGACCAAGCAGTACATCAGCAATGATTACGTGGCGGCGGGGGTGACGATCGGCGGGGCGTTCTTCGCCACCCTGATCATCGTGTCGATCATCACCGTGAAGATCTCCGATACCGTCCTCGACAGCCGGATCGGCGCCCTCGACCGCACCCTCGGCTTCCTGTTCGGGCTTGCCCGCGGCCTCATCATCGTGGTCGTCGCCTTTATCTTCTTCGACTGGCTGGTGCCGGTAAAGTCACAGCCCGAGATGGTGCGCAATGCCCGCTCGCGCATCGTGCTGCAGAACACCGGCGAATGGCTCAAGAACCTGTTGCCGGAAGACCCCGAGAACACCATCTTGAAGAGGCTGAAGAAGCCGAAGCCCGGCGAAGAGCAGGACGCGCCGGAAGAAAACAAGTGAATTTGTCCGCTCGCGGCGGGGAGTTGGCCCGCCCTGTGCTTACGCCGCGTGCTAGGTTGAGCCCGTCGCGCACAGGCGGATTCGGGAAGCAGGCGGATTCGGGAACGGATGGCTGACGGAGAGATGATGCAGACCGACCCTGCCGACAGCCATCCCGATGGCGCCCACGACCCGGAGCAACGTGCGACGGACCGCGTAGTGGCGCAGATTTCCTCCGCCGCAGAGCTTCCTTATCCACGCACCTTCGCTTATCCACGCACCTTCCCCTATCTGCACACGGCGAGACCGACCTCGGTCTCGAAGGGGATACGCTGCGCGAGGAGTGCGGCGTTTTCGGCATCTTCGGGCACCCCGACGCTGCGGCCATCACCGCGCTCGGCCTGCACGCCCTGCAGCATCGTGGCCAGGAAGCGGCCGGCATCGTGAGCTATGACGGCCACCGTTTCCATTCGGAGCGGCGGCTCGGCCTCGTCGGCGACACCTTCTCACGCCGCGAGATCATCGACCGGCTGCCCGGCACCGTGGCGATGGGACATGTGCGCTATTCGACCACCGGCGAGACGATGCTGCGCAACGTCCAGCCGCTGTTTTCCGAGCTCAATTCCGGCGGCTTCGCCGTCGGTCACAACGGCAACCTGACCAACGGCCTCACGCTGCGCCGCCAGCTCGTCCGCGACGGCGCGATCATGCAGTCGACCACCGACACCGAGGTGATCCTGCACCTTTTGGCGCGCTCGGGGCGCAACCGTTTCATCGATCGCTTCATCGAGGCGCTGCGCCAGATCGAGGGCGCCTATTCGCTGGTGGCGCTCACCAACAAGAAGCTGGTCGGCGCCCGCGATCCGCTCGGCATCCGGCCGCTGGTGCTGGGCGAGCTCGACGGCTGCCCGATCCTCGCGTCGGAGACCTGCGCCCTCGACATCATCGGCGCGCGGTATGTCCGCGACATCGAGAACGGCGAGGTCGTCGTCTATTCCGAGGAGGGCGCCCAGTCGCTCAAGCCGTTCCCGCCGGTGCCGCCGCGCCCGTGCATCTTCGAATACATCTATTTCTCGCGGCCGGATTCGGTGGTCGGCGGCCGCAGCGTCTACCAGATCCGCCGCAACATGGGCACCGAGCTCGCCCGCGAGGCGCCGGCGGTGGCCGACGTGGTGGTGCCGGTGCCCGACAGCGGCGTGCCGGCGGCAATCGGCTATTCCCAGGGCGCCGGCATTCCCTACGAGCTCGGCATCATCCGCAACCACTATGTCGGCCGCACCTTCATCCAGCCGACCCAGTCGATCCGCGAGCTCGGCGTGCGACTCGAAGCACAATGCCAACCGCGCCGTGGTGGCGGGCAAGCGCATCGTGCTGATCGACGACAGCCTGGTGCGCGGCACCACCTCGGTGAAGATCGTGCAGATGATGCGCGAGGCCGGCGCCAAGGAGGTGCATTTCCGCATCGCCTCGCCGCCGATCACCCATCCCGATTTCTACGGCATCGACACGCCCGGAGCGCGACAAGCTGCTCGCCGCGACCCACACCGTCGAGGAGATGCGCCAGATCATCGGCGCCGATACCCTCGCCTTCCTGTCGGTGGACGGCATCTACCGCGCCATGGGCGAGGAGCGCCGCGACCCCGTCCGCCCGCAATTCACCGACCACTGCTTCACCGGCGAATACCCGACCCCGCTGACCGACCGCTCCGGCGAGGCCCCCGCGCCGCGGCAATTGTCGCTGCTCGCCGAGGCGAGTTGAGGCGCTTGCCGTGAGTCCGGCCGGGGCCACGCCCCTCACCAACCGCATCGCCCTCGTCACCGGCGCCTCGCGCGGCATCGGCGCGGCGACCGCGCTCGCGCTCGCCCGGGCCGGCGCCCATGTCGTCGCCGTGGCGCGCACCGTCGGGGGGCTGGAAGAGCTCGACGACGGCATTCGCACGGCCGGCGGCACCGCGACGCTGGTTCCGCTCGACCTCGCCGACACCGACGGGATCATCCGGCTCGCCGGCGCGCTCAATGAGCGCTACCAGCGGCTCGACATCCTGCTCGGCAATGCCGGCCTCGTCGGGCCGTCGTCACCCCTCGACCATGTCACGCCGAAGGACTGGGATGCGGTGATGGCGGTCAACGTCACCGCGAACTGGCACCTCATCCGCGCCATGGACCCGCTGCTGCGCAAGTCGGACGCCGGGCGCGCGGTGTTCCTCTCCTCCGGCGCCGCCCACAACATGCGCGCTTATCGCGGGCCCTATTCGGTCTCCAAGGCCGCCCTGGAGGCGCTGGTGCGCACCTATGCGGCGGAGACCGAATCGACGTCGGTGCGCGTCAATCTCGTCAATCCCGGTCCGACGCGGACCCGCATGCGGGCCCAGGTGATGCCCGGCGAGGATCCCTCGACGCTGCCGCCGCCCGAACAGGTCGCCGAGAAGATCGTCGCGCTCTGCCTGCCGGGCTTCACCGCGACCGGAAGGCTCTACGATTTTCCTCAGGACAAGCTGCTCGCGTTCCGCAAGCCGGAATAGCGCGGACCATAGATTGAGCGCAGCGAATCCGGGAACGGCCGACCCGCTTGCGCGGTCTCTACTCGAGACGCCGACCCGGGTTTCGCTGCGTCAACCCGGGCTACATGGTGCATCTGCCGTCGCCGGGCCTCACGACTTCGGCGTGTTCTTCGGCACCCAGCGCCGCAGGTTGAGCGTGTTGGTGTAGCCGCCATAGACATTCCCGGCGTCGTCGACGGCAACCGCCTCGACGCCGTTCACCTCGACCGACTCCAGGATGAAGGCGCGCACGATGCCGTCATGCACGCTGCCGACCCGGATCCCCGAGCGGTAGGGCGGATTGACCTCGTCGGGCGAATTGTCGGCGACATAAAGCATGTCGTTCTTGTCGATGAAGAGACCGCTCGGCCGGCCGAACTGCCGCCACTCCAAGAGGAACTTGCCGTCCTGGTCGAACGCCTGGATGCGGTTGTTGTTGCGGTCGGCGACGAACAGCCGGCCGGCGGAATCCATCGCGAGATTGTGCGGCACGTTGAACTCGCCGGGGCCCCAGCCCTTCTTGCCCCACTCCTTGATGTACTTGCCGTCCTTGTCGAACTTGACGATGCGGTTGTTGCCCTTGGGGCCACCATGGCCGTCGGCGACGAAGATGTCGCCGTTCGGCGCGACCAGTACGTCGGATGGTTCGCTGAAGGTGTCGGGGCCGTTGCCGGCGACGCCGGGCTTGCCGAGAGTGATCAGGAGCTTGCCGTCCTGATTGAACTTCAAGACGGTGTGGCCCTTGCCATTGTTCATGTCGCGGCCGTCGGTGACCCAGACGTTGTCGTCCTTGTCGACGTGCAGCCCGTGCGAGTAATTGATCATTCCGCCGCCGAAGCTCTTCACCAGCTTGCCGGAGGCGTCGAACTTCATGATCGGATCGAGGGTCGAGGTCGAGCAGTCGGTCGCCGATTCGCAGCGGTCGAACGCCCACAGGCTCTTGCCGTCCTTGTCCATGTCGAGACCCACCACCGCGCCGAACGTGCGCCGGTCCGGAAGCTTCGCCCAGCCATAGGTGAACTTGTAGAGATTGGGCGCGTCGTTGGGGCCGTAGGGCTGCTGAGCGAGCGCGCCCGCGGCCGGCAGCGCGATGCCGGCGATGACCGCGGCGCAGAGAATCAAGCGTGATCGAAATGCAGGCTGCATGTTTTCCTCCCAGGGACGACCGATTCCGGTGCGTTGTAAGGGAGGCATCTTCCCTCCATTCGGGTCGACATTCAACTCGGGCGGCCGCGCCGGCAACGACCAAGTGGCCGTCAAAACCTGCCCCCCAACGAGGGGCATGTCCCCGCAGCAGATGCCCCCGGCGGAAGGTAGCGGAAGGAGCTGCCATTGACGACAATGACTGCAATGAATACAATGACGTCATTGTTTCCCAGCCGAAGTGCTGCAGATGGCGACGCTCACCATTCGGAACGTAGAGCCCGCGCTAAAGGAACGACTGCGCGTTCGCGCAGCCCGCCACGGCCGCTCTATGGAAGCCGAGCTGCGTCATATTCTGGACGCCACGCTACGGGGAGAGGGAGCGCGCGAGACCAACCTGGCAGAGGCCATTCGCCGCCGTTTCCTCCCACTGGGTGGGATAGATCTTGAACCCCATCCGCCAGTGCCGGTTGGCAAGCCTCCAGTGCTTGCTCCGTGATCGTCCTCGATACGAACGTCATTTCCGAGCTGATGCGCCGCGAGCCCAACCCGGCAGTCGTTGCCTGGATAGGGTCTCAGCCCAATGCGACGCTTTGCACGACGAGCGTCAACAAGGCCGAGGTTCTCTACGGGATCGCCGCTTTGCCGAAGGGCCGACGCCGCGCCGCGCTCCTGGCGGCCGCCGAGGCCGTGTTCGACGAAGATCTCGCAGATCGCGTTCTTCCATTCGACCGCGCGGCCGCCGCGCACTACGCGGACATCGTTACGGCGCGCGGCCGTGCCGGAAGACCGATCGAGGCTTTCGATGCGCTGATCGCCGCCACTGCGTTGGCCGTTGACGCCCATATCGCCACCCGCGACGTCGGCGGCTTTGAAGGCCTCGGCCTGACCGTGATTGATCCTTGGACCCGGCCATGACGCGTCGGCCCCGATCGCCCTACCGCTTCTTCTTCCCCGCATAGGGGTTCGCCTTCTCGCGCAGGGTGAGCCGGATCGGCACCCCGGGGAGGTCGAAGGCGTCGCGCAGCGCGTTGACGAGATAGCGCTTATAGGCGTCGGGCACTGCGTCGGCGCGGGTGCAGAACAGCACGAAGCTCGGCGGCCGCGCCTTCGGCTGGGTGATGTAGTTGAGCTTGAGCCTGCGCCCCGAGACCGCGGGCGGCGGATGCGCGGCCAGCGTCTCGGCGAGCCAGCGGTTGAGCGGATTGGTGGCGATGCGCTTGTTCCACAGGGCGTGAATGTCGAGCACCGCCTGCATCAGGCGGTCGAGGCCCGATCCGGTGAGGCCGGAGATCGCGACGATGGGCACGCCCTTGAGCTGCGCGAGCAGCCGATCGACCTCTCCGCGCAGCCTCCCGGCGGCGCCCGCATCGCCCTCCTTGAGATCCCACTTGTTGACGCCGATCACGAGCGCGCGGCCTTCGCGCTCGACGAGATCGGCGATGCGCAGGTCCTGCTCCTCGAACGGCGCCCCCGCATCCATCAGCAGGATCACCACCTCGGCAAAGCGGATCGCTTCCAGCGCATCGGCGACCGAGAGCTTCTCGAGCTTGCTTTCGATGCGCGAGCGCCGCCGCATTCCCGCGGTGTCGTGAACCAGGAACTCGTGCCCGTGCCAGGCCAGCGGCACCGTGATCGAATCGCGGGTGATCCCGGCCTCCGGGCCGGTGAGCAGGCGCTCCTCCCCGGCCAGCCGGTTGATCAAGGTGGACTTGCCGGCATTGGGGCGCCCGACCACGGCGATGCGGATCGGCCGCGGCGGCTCCGGCGCTGCGATTTCCGCGTCCTCGTCGTCGGCAGCGGCCTCCTCCTGGAGCGCGGTCTCTTCGGGAAGCGCCTCGCACAGGGCGTCGTAGAGGTCGCCCAGCCCTTCGCCATGCTCCGCGGAAAGGGGAATCGGTGCGCCGAGGCCGAGGTCGTAGCCTTCGTGCGAGATCGCCGCCGCGGCCCTGCCCTCGCTCTTGTTGGCGACGAGAATGGTGGGTTTGGCGGCACGGCGCAGCAGCGCGACGAAGGCCCGGTCCGCCGGCACCACGCCGGCCCGGGCGTCGATGACGAAGAACACCGCGTCGGCTGCGGCGACCGCCGCCTCGGTCTGGGCGCGCATCCGGCCGGTCAGACTCTCCTCCGGCGCCTCTTCGAGGCCGGCGGTGTCGATGATGGTGAAGGAGAGATCGCCCAGCCGGGCGGGGGCTTCACGGCGGTCGCGGGTAACGCCGGGGGTGTCGTCGACGAGGGCGAGCCGGCGGCCGGCAAGCCGGTTGAACAGGGTGGATTTTCCCACATTCGGGCGGCCGACGATGGCGACGGTAAAGCTCATGACGTCGCCCCCCGGCAACCGGGGAAGCCCCGATGGGAAATCAACACGAGAAACTTGGGATCGAAACTGCGTCGGGGATGATCACCGGGCGATGGAGCCGGAACTGGGGGCCGACGGCCACGCCGCCTGCGGTTGGGGCTGCGCCTGCTGCTGCTGCTGGACCGGCCACGGCGCCGGAGTGGCCCCGGGCGGCGCGGCAGGCGGCGCCCCCGACGAGACCGAGGCGGTCTGGGCAGGCTGTGCCGCCGGCGCGGGCTTCGGCTTCGATGCCGTCTGCACCGCATGAGGCTTCGGCTTCGGCTTGGCTTCGGCCTCCTTCTGATCCCCGGCCGCAGCGGTGGCCGATCTCGGCTTCAATTCGGCGGCCTTTACGTCGCCGGGAATAGCGGGCGGCGAGGCATCGCCCTCACGATAGCCTTTGACGAGCTCGGGCGGCACGCCGGGCGTGACGCCGGGCACCCCACCCGGGAACACCTCCTTGCGCTCGCCGGCAAGCTTCGTCTTGGAGTCGAACAGGGTCAAGGTATCGAGGCTGTCGCAGCCCGAAACCAGCGCGGTCGCGCCGGTGAGGAGCATGGCAAAGCCCAAGCGTACGAACATGCGCATCGGACGGCTCCTTATGGCTTGCTCGCGTCGGCGAGCAGGGTCGTCAGGACTTCGGCGCGGGTCCGGACGCCGGGCGGCGCCTCCGGATCGCCGCTGGCGGCCTCCGCCCATTTTCGCGCCGCAGCGGCATCGCCGTTGCGCCAGGCCGACAGGGCCAGCATTTCCCGCGCGGTGTGGCGGAAGGCGCCGGTCGGCTGGGTCAGCGGCTCGAGGCGCTGGGTCATCTCGTCGAGCTTCGCCGTGTCGACCACGAGGAGCGCGGCGCGAATCGCTGCCAGGTCCCGAACCAGCGGCTGGCCGGGCTCGCCGGCAATGGCGTCGTAGGCGGCAACGCCCGCCTTGGGGTCGGTCAGACCGAGCTCGGCGGCCGCCCGCATGCGGGCGAGCACCCGGTAGCCAGTCGTCCCCTGGGCCGCGAGCTTGGCCAGCGCCTCTTCGGCCTCGGAATGCTTGCCGTCGTCGGCGAGTTTGAGGGCGGATTCGTAGGAGGCGCCCGCCTCGGCCGCCTTGCGGGCCTGCCAGTATTCGTAGCCCCGCCAGCCGGCGACGGCGGCAACGACGAGGATCGCCAACCCGATGATGAGGTTGCCGTACCGCTCCCACAGCTTCTTGAGCTGTTCGCGGCGAACTTCCTCGTCGACTTCATTGAAGATATCGGACACGTAACCTCCCGCCCCGCGGCCAGCGGCCGCCCGGCAAGCCGGGTCAGCACCTTGGCGTTAGAATAACGATATGGCGATGGCGTGGCAAAGACCAGCGGCGCGACCATAGGTCCTTGGGATCAAGGGGTCATCGGGACCGCCCCCGGGAGGCTCCGCACCCCCTCGTTATGCGACACCGCGACGAACATGTCATCGTGTCGGTGGCCGTGACTGGTGACGTGGGTACCGCGCCGGCTCGCCCGATGTCCTTGCGCGATGTCATGGAGCGGCCGCAGCAGGCAGATATTGAATTTTTCTGCGCCGCTTCCAAAATACCGGCGTCGCCATGCCTCCGGAGAATGCAACCAGGACGGGCAGGCCTTCGGAGGACTATCGAGGAAAGCAACAACAAGGAGGGAATCCATGAATCGTTATCTGGTGAGGGTCTGCGCCGTGGCCGCGATCAGCCTCGCGGCAGCACCGAGCGCCTCGATCGCCCAACAGAAATCCGCCAAAGACCTCCTGACGGGGGCCTGGACGCTGCTTCTGATCGACGGCGTGAAGGACGACGGCACTCACGTCCCCGCATTCGGGCCCAATCCCGACGGGATGCTGATGTTCAGCCCGAACGGGCTGTATGCCGTGCAGATCGACCGCGCCAACCTTCCGAAACTCGCCGCGAAAGATCGGGAAAAGGGCACCGCGGAAGAGAACAAGGCGATTGTCCAAGGCTCGCTGGCCCACTACGGCACCTACGCCTTGAACGAGGCCGACAAGACCTTCACCCTCCATGTCGTCGCCAGCTCGTTCCCGAATTGGGACGGCACCAAGCAGACCCGCAAGATCACGGCGCTCACGGACGACGTGTTGACCTACAGCGCGCCGCCGCCCGCCGGCACGGCAGCAGGCGGCATCGACCACGTCGAGTTGGTCTGGCGGCGGGCGAAATAGCCGGCGCTCGGAGGCCGCCCTGATGCGCGGAGCGCGAGCCGGCCCCCGGGCCGGCCGCGACATTTGTGGCCCTTGATCCTCCCTTGACATGGGAGCATGCCTGCCTAAATCGACGGCCGCCGGGTATGCGCCCGGACCGCTGGGGTGGAACGGCTCGCACCGACCGCCCCGGAACGGTGGTGCGTTCGAGCATGCTCCGAAAGGTCGGAGCCTTTCGGGGCGACAGCTGTCGTCAGTCAGCAACTCAGGACCTCTGTCCAACCATCCTTCATGGAGATGTGGCATGGAGCCCCACAACAAGCCTGCGACCCCCGAATCCAATCCCCCCTTCGACTTCGATGCGCTGCTGCACCCCGCCGGGGCGTTCGCCGACCCGGCGCAGGTCGTCCGCGATCCCGATCTGACGCTTGGCGAGAAGCGGGCGATCCTCGCCGCGTGGGCGTCCGACGCCTGCGCCGTCGAAGCCGCTCCGGGGCTGCGTGCCCCGCCCGGCGGCAGAACGGTGACCTTCGACGAGGTGATGGACGCGCTGCGTGATCTCGACCGGCAGGCCGGCACGTTCGCGCCGCCGCGCCACTACCGGCGCGTGCTGGAGCACCGCGTGCCCGGTGTGTTCGGCCGCCGGCCGCGCCCGTCGGGGCCAACTCCTCAATCCCGCTGACGTCAAAACCCGGAGCCAACAAAGACGGCATGGTCCGATGCCGTGCAGAAGCTTTTTCAAACCAAGGAGGAACCTATGAAAATCGTGTCGCTATCGACCGCCGCGGCCGCCCTCGGGATCGCCGTGGCGCTGTGCGGGGGAGCGCTCGCACAGGGCGCCTCGCCGAACCTATCCGGCACCTACAAGTGCCAGCCTCAACCGGTGCCGTGCCAGTGGGGCGCGACGGTGTCGATCACCCAGACCGGCAACAAGGTTTCGCTCAACAACGATGCCGGCTCGTTCGCCGACGCCAAGCTCACGAGCAACATCACGCTGAGCGCAAGCCCGCCCTTCAACTCCGAGGGGCTCATCATGCCCGACCACTCGATCCAGTGGTCGAACGGCACGCACTGGCTCAAGCAGTAACGCCTTGCCGACCTACCGGCGCTCGCTTGGCGCGAGCCCGGATTCCAGCGGCGGTGGTTTGGTGTGGCATCGATGTCCGGGGTCGGCTTTGCGGCCGCCCCGGATTGACCGCATGACGGCGCGGCGCGCCGCTTCGCAAACGCGCAGGCTCCGCTCAGCGCTCGACCTTGAGCGGATAGACGTTGGCCGGACCGGGGAATGCGCGGCTGCGGACCTCGTCCGCATAGGCCGACACCGCTGCCTCGATGGAGGGGCCGAGGGTGGTGTAGCGCTTGACGAATTTCGGCACCCACGGCGACAGGCCGAGCATGTCCTCGAGCACCAGCACCTGGCCGTCGCAGGCGGCGCTGGCGCCGATGCCGATGGTGGGGATGGCGATCCCGCGGGTGATCTCCGCGGCCAGCGGCTCCGCGACCGCCTCGACCACCACCGAGAACGCCCCGGCCTCCGCCACCGCGCGGGCGTCCGCCTCGATCGGCGCCCAGTCACTGCGATCGCGTCCCTGGGCGCGGAAACCGCCCAGCGCATTGACCGACTGCGGGGTGAGGCCGACATGGGCCATCACCGGCACGCCGCGCTCGGTGAGGAAGCGGATGGTCTCGGCCATGCGCTGGCCGCCTTCGAGCTTGATCGCGCCGCACCCGGTCTCCTTGAGCACGCGGGCCGCGGCCATGAAGGCCTGCTCCTTCGAGACCTCGTAGGAGCCGAACGGCAGGTCGACGACGACGAGCGCGTGCTTGGAGCCGCGCATCACCGCGTGCCCCTGCAGGATCATCATGTCGAGCGTCACCGGCACCGTGGTCTCGAGCCCATGCATCACCATGCCGAGCGAATCCCCGACCAGGATGACGTCGCAGTGGCGGTCGAGGATGCGCGCCGTATGGGCGTGGTAGGACGTCAGCATCACGATCGGGTTGCCGCCCTTGCGGGCCCGGATGTCCGGTGCGGTGAGCCGCTTCTGGTCGCTGTGGGTCGACACGGGTCAGGTTCCGAGCGCCGGGGTTCCAAACACCGCACGTCCGATCACCAGCGGGTGGAACACGAGGCCGAGGGCGAGATAGAGGATGGTACCGACGATGACCGCGACGACGTCGTTGCGGCGGCCGCCGATCGGAATGGGCGGCCGGCCCGGATCGCTGCGTCGCTTGAGCGTGATGCGGTCGTACACCGCCCACGCCAGGACGGCGAGGAAGATGATCATCGAGCCGAGGTCGCCGTTGGAGATGAGGTGCGCGACCGCCCACAGCTTCACGCCGACCAGCATCGGATGCTTGAGGACGCGGTTGATGTCGCCGGGAATGTAGGCCGCGGTGACGAAGATGACCGCCGGCCACATCAACGCGACGGTGATGTGGCGCGTCCAGCTCGGCGGATCCCAGATCTCGATCATCCCGGCATCGCGATAGAGCGCGAAGCCCTTCCCGATCAGGAACAGCCCGACGATGGTGACGATCGCGAACAGCCCCTTGTAGGGCCACTCGCCGATGCGCTTGATCAGCACGGCCCGATGGTCCCGCATGGTGACGAAGACATGGGGGCCGAGAAACAACAGCAGTCCGAGAACGAGGAGCGCCAAGCCCATGGTGTAACTCCGCCGCGAGAGGCGCGCAGTAGAGGCGAAGGCCGCCGCCGTTGCAAGGTCCCCTCCAACAACAGGTCCCCTCCAACAACAGGTCTCGGCTAACAGCAGGTCTCTCTAATGACAGGTCTTCGCCAACAACAGGTTCCGGCGCGGCGACGAGCTGGCTCGGCTTCCGCGCCTGCGGGGCGAATGGTAGGGTCCGGTCGCCGGGACACATCGGCGGGGCAGCGGGGACAGGGAGGAAGATCGATGAAATCCGCATGGCTGCTGTCGGTGGGATTCACGCTGGCGCTCGCGACGGGCGCGCGGGCGCAGGTGATGGACTTCGACAAGGTCCAGATGCTCACCGAGAAGCTCGGGCCGAACGTCTACATGTTGACCGGCTCGGGCGGCCTCGATCCGTCCCATGAGGACGCCGCGGGCGGACGCATCGGCGTGCTGGCGGGACCCGACGGCATCCTGATGATCGATTCGCAATACGCCCAGCTCTCCGACAAGGTGCTGGCAGCCGTCAAAAAGATCGACGGCGGGCCGATCCGCTTTTTGGTCAACACCCACATCCATCGCGACCACACCGCGGGCAACGCGTTCTTCGCCAAGCAGGGCGCCGTGATCTTCGCGCGCGAGGAATTGCGCGACGGCATGGCCGCCCTCGCGAAGGCGCCCAACGCCGCCTCGAACCCGGTTGCCAATCCGGCCGGTTTGCCCGTCGTCACCTACGGCATGGGGCCGCCGGTGAAGATCCACATGAACGACGAGGTGGTCGACTTCATCCCGATCCGCGCGGCCCACACCGGCGGCGACACCAACATCAAGTTCGAGAAGGCGAACGTGCTCTTCATCGGCGACTTCTACCGCAACTACGGCTTTCCCTTCATCGACATCAGCAATGGCGGGTCGCTCAAGGGCATGCTGGAAGGCCTCGACGCGACGATGAAATCGGCCGACGCCAACACCATCATCGTCCCGGGCCACGGCACCCTCATCAAACGCGACGACATGGTGCCGTATCGCGACATGGTGGTCGCGGTGTCGGGCAAGGTCGGCGAGATGATCGCGCAAGGAAAGTCGCTGCCGGAGGTGCTCGCGGCGAAGCTCACCGCGCCTTATTCCGGCAAGGTCGCCGGCGGCACCGACACCAGCGCCGAGCGCTTCGTCACCGCGGTCTACCAGGAGCTCAAGGGCGCCCGGTAAGCCTGCGTTGCGGCGCTGATCCCGGCGACTTCATCGAACAGGCTCCAACGCGCCTACCGTCCCAGATCGCCTTTAGCTTCGGTATGCCCGCGGCCACCGCGGGCATACCGCCGCGGCACGGTCCCGGCGCCCCATCGTCCCCGCTACGCAAATCTCACGGCATAGATCGGCGGCAGCGTGTGGGAGACACAAGCCCAGTTATCGCCCTGGTCCTCGCTCACCCACAGCCCACCGGTGGTCGAGCCGAATGCGACCCGCTCGCCGGTGTCATCGAGCGCCAGCGCGTGGCGATACACGATGTCGTAAGCGTGCGATTGCGGCAGCCCTCGGGTCAGGATGTCGAAGCTCTCGCCGCCATCGCGGGTGCGCGTCACGGCGAGCTTGCCGCCGCACGGGATGCGTTTCTCGTCCTTGATCTCCGGGACGAACCATGCGGTATCGGGATCGCGGGGATGGACTGCGACGGCAAATCCAAAGGCGGACGGCTCCACGGCGGTGATCTCGGAAAACGTCCGTCCCTCGTCGGAGGAGACGAAGATGCCGTTGTGATGCTGCACCCACATCCGCTGAGGCACGGCCGGACACTGGACGAGACAGTGCACGTCCTGCGCGACCGGATCATGGGCGAGTTCCGCCGGCATGTACTCGGCGCGCATTCCCTCTCCGCGCAGCGTCCACGTGTCGCCGGCGTCCGCGGTGAACCAGATTCCGCCGGTGGACACCGCCACCGTGACCTGGCGGGAATCTCGCGGATCGACCAGCACCGAATGAATGCCAGGCAAGTCGGCGCCGCCGCCTGCCCATTTCTTGCGGAGCGGATGGTCCCACAGCGAGCGCACCAGTTCCCAGCTGTCACCGTCGTCGCGCGAGCGGAACAAACCACCGGGCAGCGTGCCGCACCAGATGACGCCCGCTTCGTCGGCGCCCCCTGCGGCCAGCGCCCAGACGCGCGCCGTGCTCCACGCCAGCGGACGGCCCCAGACATCCTTCTCCTCGTACCCGTCGGGCTTTGGCGGATAGGCAGGCGCCGCGATTTCTTCCCAGCCGTTGCCGATCGAACGATGCAGCTTGACGCCGAAATGGCCGTGATCGAGCGCCGCGAATGAGCGGCCGCTGCGCGGATCGCTCAGGGTGAGGGTGACGTTGTCGCCGAGGAAATCGACCTTCGCGATGTCCCATTGCCCGTCCCTGCATGCGACGGTGAACAGACCCTTGCGGGTGGATACCAGCAGAGTGTCCGACATGATCAGCCTCCTGACAGCGCCTGGAATACGTGGATCGTGCTGGCTTCAGTCACCGTGTCGGACAGGCCTACGCGGTCACGAATGCTGCGTCCGTCGACGAACACGGCCATGTGCTTGCGCAACGCGGATTGATCGTCGAGGACATAGCCGCGCGCCTGGGGGTTGTCGGCGAACACGGCGTCGAGCACATCGCGCACGGTTTCGCCGGGAACGTGAGTTTCGGGGCAGCCGACATGGCGCTGAACGTTCGCGGTGAACACAACCTTCGTCATGGCCCCTCCGAGGCACGGTCTGCGAATGATCCTGACGGCCGTCCTGCGAAACGACTTCCAGTTCTCACCAAGGACGAAAGGGAAATTCCGGCCCCGACAAGGCGGCACAAAAAAATTGTCGCCTCCGGGCCGGCAGGACACTCGGAACCGCGAAACCTTCCGGCGACCCGGTACGGTTCCGAAATGCCAGCGGAACCGACGCGGCGCCATCGCCGAGCGCGGCGAGCCAGTGCGAGTTTGACGAAGACGTTGGCGGCGCTATGAGCGGCGGCGCGCAATCGATATTGTCATCGCCATGAGCGCTTCCGCAAACGTCATCCACGAACCCGCCCGCGCCATTCCCGTGCGCGGCGAATACGATGTCGTGGTGCTCGGCGGCGGGCCGGCGGGAATCGCGGCGGCGGCCGCGGCCGGCGCACAGGGGCGCCGCACACTGCTGGTCGAGCGCTACGGATTCCTCGGCGGCATGGGGACGGCGGCGGGCGTCACCAATTTCTGCGGCCTTCATGCCGATGTTCACGGCGAGGTCCGCCAGGTCGTGCACGGCATCGCCGACGAAGTGCTGGCCCGCCTCGCGCGGCTCGACGGCCTCAACCCGCCCCATGCGATCTTCGGCCGGACCATGGCGCAGGCCTACGACACCGCAGTCTATAAATGCGCGGCGGACGACCTTCTGCTGGGGCGCGGCGTCGCGCTCCTGTTCCACGCGCTTGCCTGCGGAGTCGCGAGGACCGCCGACGTCATCGACGCGCTGGTGGTCGAGACCAAGTCGGGACGCGCGGCGGTGCGCGGGCGCGTCTTCATCGACTGTTCCGGCGACGGCGATCTCGCCGCGCTCGCCGGCGTGCCCTACGAGATGGGCGACGGCGCCGGCAACATGCTCTACCCCACCATGATGTTCCGGGTGAACGGGGTCGATCCGGCGGCGGCGGGCGAAGCCTGGCGGACGGTACCGGCGCTGATGGAGGCCGCCGAACGTGCCGGCCGGGAAAAATTTCCGCGCAAGGGCGGCGTGATCCGCCCGATGGGACATCCGACCGAATGGCGGGTGAACGTCACCCAGGTCGGTCGCGCGGACGGCCGGGCGCTCAACGGCACCGATGCCGACGAGCTCTCCGCCGGCGAGATCGAAGGCCGCCGCCAGGCCCGCGACATCTTCGCCTTCCTCAAGCGCGAGGCGCCGGGTTTCGCAGGCGCCTACATGGTCGACATGCCGCCGCAGCTCGGCATTCGCGAGACCCGCCGCATCGCCGGGCGCTACCAGCTCACCGGCGAGGACGTGCTGTCCTGCGCGAGTTTTTCCGACACCGTCGGCGTCAACGGTTGGCCGATCGAGGCCCATGTGGCGGGCGACGTGGCATGGCGCTGGCCGGAGCCGGGCTCGCGCGGCTTCAACCACCTCCCCTATCGCATGCTGGCCCCGCCCGGCATCCGCAACCTTCTCGTGGCCGGACGCTGCGCGTCCATGAGCCACGAGGGGCAATCGGCGGCGCGCGTCTCCGGCGGCTGCTTCGTCATGGGCGAGGCGGCGGGCACCGCCGCGCATCTTGCGCTCGCCGGAAACGGCGGGGTTGGCGAAATCGACGTCGCCGCACTCCAACGGATTCTGGAGCGGGGCGGCGTCTATCTCGGCCGGCCGGGCGGCGCCCTGCCCGGCCCGGTGTTCCAGATGAGGACATGATGAAAGCAACGCTCTGGTCGGCAGCGCTGGCGCTGCTTTTCGCTCACGCGGCCGCGGCCCAGCCGGCCGCGCAACCCGCCGCCTCGCAGCCGGGCGCGGCGCCGGACTGGCCGGTGCGGGCGGTGAAGATCATCATTCCGTTCGGCCCCGGCTCGACGCCGGACCTCGTCGGCCGTTTGCTTGCCGACCGTCTCCAGCAGAAGCTCGGCCAGCCCTTCGTCGTCGAGGACAAGCCGGGCGCGAGCGGCAACATCGGCACCGACGCCGTCGCCAAGGCCGATCCCGACGGCTACACGCTCGGCATCAGCATCGGCGGTCCGCTCGCCATCAACCCGCTGCTGTTCTCAAAGATGCCCTACGATCCCAAGATCGACCTCGCGCCGATCACCACCATCGCGACCCAGCCGAGCGCACTGGCGGTGAACGCGCGGCTCGGCGTCAGCACCGTTTCCGAGCTCATCGCGCTCTTGAAGAAGAACCCGGGCAAGTACAACTTCGGATCGATCGGCAACGGGTCGCTGTCGCACCTCGCGATGGCGGCGATCGAGCTCGCCAGCGACACCGACATCGTCCACATCCCCTATGCGAGCTCGCCCCAGGCGATGACGGCGCTGATGCGCGGCGACGTGCAGATCGTCTGTCTTCCCGCCATCGCGGTGACGCCGCACCTCGCCTCGGGCGAGGTGAAGATTCTGGCGGTGTCGACACCGGAGCGCTCGCCGCTGCTCCCCGACGTGCCCACGCTCAAGCAGGCCGGTATCGATGTCGAGGCCGAAGCGTGGATGGGCCTGATCGCGCCCGCGAGCACACCCGAGGCGATCGTCACGAAGATCGCCCGCGAGGTCGCCGACGTGATCGCGACCCGCGACGTCCGCGACAAGCTCGCGGCCCAGCTGATGGATCCGATCCCGTCCTCGCCCGCCGCGTTCCGCGCCCGCATCGACGCCGACATCGCCCACTGGTCGCCGGTGATCAAGGCCGCGAAGATCCGTATCAATTGACCGGCGTTTCGCTGAGCTTTCCCCTGTCCGCTGTCATCGCCGAACGGCCCATCGGCGTTTTGTGGCACGGCATTCTGCTCCCTCGCCCCGCTTGCGGAGTTACAGATTCACACATCGCTGCTCGGGCGCTTGGGCACCTCGCCCCGTGTGCGGGGAGAGGTTGCGCCTTTCAGCGACCTCAGTTCACTGCGATGCCGATGCTCTTCGCCACGCCGCCGATCCGCTCGTACTCGTCGCGGAGCAGCTTCGCCATCTCGGCCTGGGTGCTGCCGGCGGCCTCGGTGCCCTGCTCCTCGAACTGCTTCTTGACGTCCGGCTTCACCACGGCTGCGGCGATGGTCGCGTTGAGCTTGTCGATGATCGGCTGCGGCGTGCCGTTCGGCACGAAGATGGCGCCCCAGCCGACCGCCTTGTAGTCGGGATAACCGGACTCGGCGACCGTCGGCACGTCGGGCAGCAGGGCGAGCCGCGTCGGGCTGCCCACCGCGATGGCCTTGAGCTTACCGCTGCGCACATGGGGCAGCCGGCCGGCGATCGGCGCCACGGTGAATTGCGAATCGCCCGTGACCACCGCCTCGATCGCCGGTCCGCCGCCCTTGTAGTGAACCACCACCGGCTTGATGCCCGCCATGGCGATGAGCATCTCGCCGGAGAAATGACCGGAGGTGCCGGCGCCGGCGGTCGACATCCGCAGCTTGTCGGGATTGGCCTTGATCAACGCGATCAACTCCTGAAGCGTGTTGACCGGCAACGCCGGATTGGCGGCGATCAGGGTCGGCTGGATCACGAAGCGCCCCACCGGGGTGAGATCCGCGAGCGGGTCGAACGACACCTTCTTGACGTGGGGCAGCAGCGCGACGTTGCCCGACGAACCGTAGAGGAGCGTATAGCCGTCCGCCGGCGCCTTGACGGCTTTCTCGACGCCGGCTTCCAGGAACAGGTTCTCATAGGTCACCGGCTGACCGAGCGCCTCGCCGATGCGCTGTCCGATGATGCGCGACATCAGGTCGGCCGCCGAGCCGACGACCTCGGGCACGATGATCTTGATCGGCCGGCTCGGGTAGCTCTCCTGAGCCCCTGCGGCGCATACCGATGCGACGACAACGGCGACGGCGGCCGCCATCGCGGCGCTGAATCCTGGCTTCATGGATCGTGACCTTTCCTAAAGATTGAACGGCCGAATGCGCGAGCGGGAAGCTTTGCTCAGGCCCGCGTCGCCGCGACGAGAGCCCCCGCCAGCGGCAGCGTCTCGACGGCCCAGAGCTGGCGGAGCAGATCGTCCGTCTTGGCTGCCGGCAATTGCCGGCGGGCCAGCGAGCGAAACTTTTCCTCGAGCTCGGCGTCGGTCATCGGGTTCTTCCAATGGCCGCGATGATATTCGACGCGGATGCTCTCGCGCCGCCCCGATTTGAGGACGACCTCGAAGTCGCACAGGTTGATCTCCTTCGATCGGCGATCGGCCTCGTCGGACGGCAGGCAACGCACGCGGCTGACGAGATCGAGAAGCCGCGGATCGTGGAGATACGGGTCCTCGTAATGCTGCTCTTCGACGGTGCCGTACATCAGCGCCACCGCTGCCGCATAAGGCATGCTGTGGTCGGCCGTCTCATGGTTCTGCGGCCGCCATTTGTCGGGGCTGTCCGCCATGACCCCGATGGCGACCCGCGCCACCGCGATGTTGACCTGCTCGATCTCGCTGACATCGGTGAACAGCGCCCGCGCCTCGACGGCGGCCTGGGCGACCGTCTGAGAGTACTGGCCCAGCGCGAAGCGCTTGGTGAAGCTGTGCATGATGCCGAACGGCTCGCCGTTGCCGCCGAATTTCGGCAGCCTGAACGGCTTGCGGTTGATGCGATTGAAAAAGCCGTCGCGCCCCTCGAACACCTGATTGGGGCCGGTCATGCCGTTCTGGGCGAGTTGCGCCGCGAAGATCGCCTTGCGGGACGCCTCGCCGGCCGCACACCCCTTCCAGTTCGACAGCGCACCGGCGCGGGTCTGGTTGAGTGCCACATTGCCGACGACGTAGAGGTCGATGGCATGGACCAGCTGGGCGGGCGTCAGCGCCATCATGCGGCCGGCGCCGGCGGTCGCCGCAAGGCCGATCACGGTGGCATAGTCGATACCCGTCGCGCGATTGTCGAACACGTCGCTGACCCGGCAGAACACCTCGTAGGCCATGACGATGCCGGTGACGAGATCCCGTCCGCTGCGGCCGGTCAGTTCGGCAGTCGACAGCACCGAAGCGATGGTGTCGCTGGGATGCCCGCCGCCGAGGCTCAGATAGCCGTCGTTGAAATCGAGATAGCGGATCATCACGCCGTTGGCGAAAGCGGCGAGATCGGGGCTCGTCTTCACGCCGCTGCACATGACCGTCGCGCCGTGCACCGCGCTCACACCGGCCGCGAGCTTGTTGGCGATCTGGCTCGGCTCCGCGCCAAAACCGCCGAGCCCGCAGCCGATGGTGTCGATGAGGCTGCGCTTGGCTTCGCGCACGACATCGGGCGGAATGTCCTCGTAGCGCAGGCTCGCGGCATAGCGGGCGAGCGTCTCGGCGACTGGCGGCTCGCCCGTGCTCGTGTCGGAAGGCGTCGGCGCGGCCGGCTTCTCCTGCGCCTGCGCCTGCGCCTGCGCAAAGGTCGGCAGGGTGGCGGCACCCGCCGCAACACCAGTCGTCGCGATCTGCATGAGGAATCTGCGCCGCTCCGCACGCGGCAAATCGGGTCCTTGCGTGCTTCCGATGCGCACCACGACGTCCTCCCGAGATTCTGTACCGGCGTTATGCCCGTCTTGGACGGCAACGTATCACGGCCACGGCCTGGGCGGGAGGCGCGTTCGGATCGCGTGAATTATGATGCGTGCGCAGGGGCGCTACGCGACCCGCGCGGCCTCAGCGCGTCTTGTGCGTCCATCGCGCAAGCAACGGGGTCACGAAGTTCAATGCCAGGACCCACAACGCCTGACGGGGGCCGACGAAGCTCCAGGCGATTGCGAGCGCGGACGACGCCATGAGCACCATGAGCGAGACCCGGCGACGGCGCAGGTGGTCCCCCTCCTCCTTCTCCGGCGTCAGAGCCATCAGGCGGAACGCGACTGCGGAAATCAGGATGGTGTTCCCGGCATAGATCCAGATTGCCGGAGCCATGTCGCCGAACCGGCCGACGATGATGGTCGTGAAAGGAACGCACGTGATCAGGAGCAGGTAGAGCAGCCACCACGTGGCATATTCCCGCCCGAACACCTCCCCGCGGGAACGCACCTCGACGTTCGACAGCCAGCGCAGGCCGAGCACGCAGAAGCTCATCGCGTAGGGCCAGAACCGAGGCGCCAGGCCGAGCAGGGCCTGCACGAGATCGTGGGCATCGCGCGGATGAAAGTCCTCGGGCAAACGAACGTCGAGCACCAGAAGCGTCATGGCGACACCGAACACCGCGTCGCTCAGCGCATCCAGACGGGCCTTCGGATACATGGAGGTCCCTCGGTTCGGGTGGCCCTGACTGTACCCGGCCAGCCTTCCAGCGGCGAATGTCGCTCGTCGCGCCGAGGAGAAGGACTTCAACGTGCGGGACCCGGCATTCCTATTTCGATTTTCGCTTCCGTGAGGACGCGGCCGGTCCCGCCTTGAGCGGAGCCGCAGCCGGAGGGGATTTTTCCGAAACGACCGTCGGAGCCGGCTTGAGGGGAACATAGGCGCGGTACAGCTCGGCGAAATCGAAGGCCGTCTCGTAGCACATGGTGACGACCCGGGTGTCGGTGTCGTAGTCGGAGCCGGGGTGGCCGCAGGTCTGCATCTCGATCGTGAAGGGATGTGGCCACAGGTAGTCGTCCTGGGCATGCTCGGCCACCGTCTCCAGGAACCGGATCGAGCGGAACATGTCGGCAAGGCTGGCGAACTGGCCTTTGCCCTCGCCATAGACGACGGTGATCTTGGTCTGCGGCTGTCCCGGTTCGCGGCGGAACGGGGCGAGCACCTTAGTCCAGCCGGACACCGCGGTGGCGTAGTCGAGCTTGCAGGTGTTCTGGCGCGATTGCGGCATCTCGTGCTGATCGGCGAGGCCCTTGAACCGCACCGGATCGGAACCGACCATCAGGCAGACGATCTGGTAGGCGCGCTGCTGGCTCAGCCCGTGTTCGTCGTAGAGGAGCGGCTTCTCGCCGATCTGCTGGTCGCGGCGGTCGTTGAAGAACCAGCCCTGGGCAGCATCGGCCAGTCCGTGCAGGGAAAACGCGGTGCCGATCTGGAGCATTCTCAGCGCCGCATAGGTGTCGGCGGCATCCTCTTCCCGCGCCAGCACCGGTAGGTTCATTTGGTGAACGAGGACGTGTCCCATCTCGTGGAGCAACAGGACCAGGGTGTTTCCCACCACGAAGGCGATGCGGTCGACCCGCTGCTGCTGATTGAGGCCCTTGAACCGGGGAATGTCCCGCATCGCGGTCGCCGCGGCCTCGATCCTCTCTGGAAACGTCGAGGGGGTCGGCGCCGCCGGTTGCGCCGAAGCCGGCAGCGCGGAGACCGCGAAGATCGCGGCCGCAGCCCCGAGGATTCGGAGACCGGCGGTCATCCTGCCGGCCGCTGTCTTGCCGACCGCTGTCTTGCCGGCCGCTGTCTTGCCAACCGCTGTCTTGCCGGCCGGCGTCATGGCGGTGGTGGGATCGAAACCGGCGCATCGCTGGAATGCCATTTGCGTGCCCTCACCTCGGAGGCCGCTGCAGGTTCGACGGAAGCGCCGCCACCTCCGGCGTGGCGGCGCGTCATTGCGTTATCGTCATGCTCCCGCAGCGGCGTCCGGGCGGCGGCCACGCGCGGCGTGGCACGCCGACGCGCGGTGTGGGCCGACGCTCACCGCCACTTGGTGCGCTCGCGGACGCCCGCAAGGGCGGCCCGGGCCTCGGCAATCACCTTGGGCGTATCGACCGAAACAAGCTTGCCGCCGCGCTTGAGGATACGGCCGTCCACCACCACGGTGTCGACGTTCTCCGGGCCGGTGGCCTCGAGCACGAGGTGGGTGGGCTCGGTCACCACCGCCATGTTGAGCGTGTTGGGGCTGATGGCGATCAGGTCGGCACGCTTGCCCGGCTTGAGGGAGCCGATCTTGTCGTCCATCCCCATCGCGCGCGCGCCCTCGATGGTGCCGAGTTCCAGCGCCCGACGCGCCGTCATCTTGAACTCGTTCTCCGCCTTGGCGTTCTCGGAATCGCGCGCTAGCTTGAGCACGCCGAACAGGCTCGAGCTTCCCGTCAGCGCCGAGGTATCGACCGAGATTCCGAGCGGAATACCCTTGGCCAGCATCTCGCTGATCTGCGGATAGCCGTAACCGATGCGCAGCTCGGTGCCCGGCGATACCGACACCGGAGACCCCGTTTCCTTGATCATGTCGAGCTCGGCGGGGGACGCCGACAGCACATGGATGAGCTGCACGTCCTTGCCCATGAGCTTCGCCTTGAACAGCAGGTCGATCTGGTTGACCGCCTTGCGGGCGCTCGCGACGTGCACGGTGATCGGCAGCCCCAGCTTGCGGGCATTGTCGAATTCCGGCCGATAGATTTCCGGCGCGATCGGGCCGGCGCGGAACTGGCCGCGCCACGCCATCCCGAGGGTGATGAGGCCCTCGTTCGAGCGGCTGCTCCAATCGCGCGCAAGCGTCTCGATCGGTCCCTGATCGGCCGACTGGGTGTCCGGCATGCCCTGGGGCCAGCCGCACGAATGCCGCGCCCGGATGCCGACCTCGGCGAGCCCGCGGATGTCGGCCTCCGCATGGGCGGTGCTGCGGACATTGTGGCACCACGAGTGAACGAAGGTCATGCCGGAATTGATCGCCTCGGCCGCGGAGAGGCGGGTGCTCTGGAAGATGTCGTCCGGGGTCATCTGCTGGCCGAACCGGGCCACGGTGGGGAAATAACCCTCCTCGGGCTTGTCGCCGGCGAAACTGCGATAGAGCGTGTTCCACATGTGCCAGTGGGTCTCGACGAGGCCCGGCATCACGAACATTCCGGTTCCGTCGATGCGCTGGCCGCCGCCGGCGATATCCCGGCCGACCGCGACGATCTCGCCGTTGCGCACATGGACCGAACCGCCGGCGATGTCGCCGAGCCCGCCGTCCATGGTCATCACATAGGCATTGGCAATGGTGAACTCGCCACGCGCCGGCAATGCCGCGCCTCCCCCTGCCTGGGCCATCAGCGGAGACGAGAACAGCGAGGTTGCGCCGGCCGCGCCCACCGCGGCCGCCCCACCGAGAAATCGACGCCTGCAGAGTTTGTCCATGGAGCTCTCCCCGTAACGATCGGCGTTCGGCCGACCTTCTTGTTGATGCATTGCATGGTTCCGATTCTAACGGGGCGCGGCGCCCTGTACCAGCGCCACGGTCGCAATGCCGCAGGTGTCGGACCACCGCCGGTGCAATCCCGCTGCAAAAGCCGGCGCCATCGGCGATTGCAACTCCTTGTTAAGCCGCATTGTTGCTATATTTCTGGAGTCGCGTGCGTATCGCGGGTTGAGGCGGGCACAACCCTGATTGGCTCATGGGATCAGTGATTTGGCTGTAAGCTCCGCTCTCGCCCGTCTGGTCGGCGGCCTCAAACGGGAACAGCACGACTACCGCGCGTCGCTCGACGTGTTTCCGGCGCTCAACGTGGCCAAGATCGCTGCCGACCTCGGCGCCGGACGGCTCGGAACCGAGCGCGGCTTCGGCGACGAGCCGTCGACGACCTCGGCGGGTCTCGACGATGTCGAAACCATCATCGTCGAGCGCGTCGAGGCGGAGAAGAACAGCGCCCACGGCGTCCTGCTCGACGAATTGCACCTTTACAAGGAGCGGCTGGCCGGGCTCGATTTCGAGGGACGGTTCGCCACCATCCGCCAGGCGGCGCCGGCCGCGGTCACCGAATTCCGCGCCGAAGCGGCCCAGGGCCGCGACGAATTGCACAGCCTGCGGCGGCACCTGCGTGACGTCGAGGCCGAGCGCGACGACTTCCGCCGCCGTCACCGGCTCAAGCGCACGGCGCGCTGGGCGTCGGGCGGCAACCTCACGCTCAAGGTCGGAATCCTGCTGCTCCTGTTCGTGTTCGAAGTGTTCCTCAACGGCTTCTTCCTCGCCAAGGGAAGCGAGCTCGGCTACATCGGCGGCGCCGCCGAGGCGCTGGTGTTCGCCCTCCTCAATATCGGCGTCGCCTTCCTCGCCGGCGGAGTGGGCGTGCGCGAGCTCAACCACCGCAACTACCTGCGCAAGCTGTTCGGGCTGACCGCGTTCTTCGCCTATCTCGCCATTGCGGTGGCCCTCAATCTGACGCTCGCCCATTATCGCGAGGCGGCCGGGTCGCTGGTTTCCGATGCCGGGCAAGAAGTGCTGCACCGGCTGCGCACCGACCCGCTCGGCATCGCCGACGTCAAGTCGTGGCTGTTCTTCGGTATCGGAATGCTGTGCTCGCTGGTGGCGTTCGGCGATTCGTATCTTTTGTTCGACCCCTATCCCGGCTATGGGCTGCTGGAGAAACGGCGGGCCGCCGCCTTCGAGGCCTATATCAGCCGCAAGAACGAGTTGATCGAGACGCTGCTTGGGATCCGTGACGAGGCGATCGAAGTGCTCGAGGAGGCGAACCGCGATCTTTCGGTTCGCCGCGGCGAGTACGACGCCATTCTCGAGGGCCGCACGCGCATCCTGCGCCTGTTCGACAGCCACCAGGTCCATCTTGACCGCGCCGCCAATGCGATCCTCTCGACCTACCGCGAAGCCAACAAGCGGTCGCGCAACACGCCGCCGCCACCGCGCTTCGCGACGCCCTATGTGATGGAGAAGATCGCCGTCGAGCCGGAGCAGTCGCCGGTCGCGGCGCGCGAGGACCTGCGGCAGTCCATCAAGGAATCCCAGGGCGTCCTGGTGGAGCAGGTCCAGGCGATCCACGCCGAATTCGAGCGCGCCTTCGCCAGCTATCGCGAGATCGACGACCTTGTAGAGGAGCAGACCGTTGCGAGGTCGGACGCCAAGGCCGCGTAGCCGCAATTCGCGCGACGTCCGCAAGCACGTGCTCGGCGGCGCGCTGGTGGTGCTCGCGCTGGGCCTGCTCGGCGCCGGCGCCTATGTGTACCTGTCGACGCCGCGGCCGCCGGCCCTCGACCGCGCCTCGCTGTGCCCGGTCGACGGCCCGGGCTCGATGACGGTGGTGCTGCTCGATTCGACCGACGACATCCCCGAAATCGGCAAGCACGAGATCCGGACCGTGCTCCTCGACATGGCGGAATCAGTGCCCGTCCATGGCCTTCTGGAACTGCGTCTCCTCGATCCCAAGCTCGCCGGCGGCCGCCAGATCTTCGCCAAGTGCAATCCCGGCGACGGCGCCGACTTGAGCGAATACACCGCGAACCCCCGGCTCGCCAAGAAACGCTGGCTCGAAGGCTTCCGCCAGCCGCTCGAAGCGGCCCTCGACGCCGGTTTCCAGCCGACGCCCGGAAAGACCTCCCCGATCATGGAGACGGTCCAGCGCATCGCCGTCGACCGCTTCTCGGGCCATGCCGCGCAAGACGCGCCGAAATCGCTGGTGCTGGTGTCGGACATGCTGGAGAACGCGCCGGACTATTCCCAATACGGCGGCGATCTCAGCTACGGACGCTACAAGGCCTCGCGCGCCTACAAGAAACTGCAGACCGACCTGCACGGCGCCGAAGTCACCATCTATTACATCCAGCGCGCCGCCGGAAAACCGCTCAATTCCGCCGACCATATCCGCTTCTGGGCCGACTGGATTCGCGACAACAAAGGCCGCTTCAAGCAGGCCAACAAGCTGCAGGGCGAGGGTTGAATGGCGTTGCGCCCCTCCCAATCGGGCTTCGACCTCAACAACTCGTCCGCCGTCGGCGCCCTCGTCTTCATGAGCTTCGTGGTCGGCGGCTCGGCCTACATCATTGCCGCCAAGCTCAACGGGATCGGGCGAATCTACGTCACCCTCGTCCCCGTGCTCATCATGATCACCTACGCCCTGCTGATCTGGTCGGCACGGAGCCTGCGGCTGCGCGACGACCAGGCGGGCGACAATCTCTATTACATGGGCTTCCTGTTCACGCTGACGAGCCTCGGGGTCTCGCTCTACCAGTTCAATGCCGAGCGCGCCGCCGAGGACATCGTGCAGAACTTCGGCATCGCCATCGGGTCGACCATCACCGGCATCGCGCTGCGCGTGGTGTTCAACCAGATGCGGCGCGACCCGGTCGAGGTCGAGCGGCTGATGCGGCTCGAACTCGCCGACGCGGCGCGCCGGGTGCGGCGCGAGCTCGACAGCACGGTGGTGGAGTTCAGCTACGTGCGGCGCGCCGCCCAGCAGGCGGCCGCCAACTCCTTCGCCCATGTGGCGCAGAAGGTCGACGAGGTCGCCGAGCGGCTGCTGTCCGGGGTCGCCGAGGTGGCGCTGCGTTCCACGCTCCCGATCGAGGACGCATCGCGGCGCTCGGCCGACGCCGTGTCGAACGCCTCCTCCATGATGGTGGAGGCGCTGGGTGCGACCGCCCGCGAGCTCGCGGCCGAGATGGAGCGGCTGACGCAGTGCGCCGTCGACACCCAGACGATCATCGCCACGGTGGCCGCGAAGCTCGAGCGGCTGCAGACCCCCGACCGCGTGATCGAAGTGCGCATGGATCCCGCCATCGCCTCCCTGACCGGTGCGGTGGATCGCTTTTCGACCCAGTCGGATCGCAGCGCCGAAACCCTCAAGGACGCCGTCGAGGCGGTGAGGAGCGTCGCCGAAGGCTCGTCGAACTCGCTCGCTGCGCTCTACCACAGCATCGAGTTCGAATTCGGTCGCCAGCCGCGCCACGCTCCAGGCGGCCGACGCGTCGGGCGACGCCGTCCGCCAGCTGCTCGAACGGTTCCAGGGCGGCACCTGGCAGCAGATCGACGCGCTGCGCGACGTGCTCGAGCGGACCGACGGCTCGCTGCGCCTGTTCGCCGAAGCCACCGCCCGGTCGGGCGCCGACATGGAGGCGCAGACGCAAGGCTTCCACGACATCCTGGTGACGATCCAGAGGAGCGTGGAGACGCTGGCGGTCGCAACCGACCGGCTGGCGGACCTCGCCGAGGACATCGGCGCGCGGCGCATGTCACCCGTAAGGGAGGCGATCAGATAATGTCCGGCTCCATCGGTCGTCAGACGACGTCCTACCGCCACGGCGTGGTCCTCGGGCTGACCATGGCGGAGATCATGCTGCTCCTGGTGTTCAGCCTGCTGATCGCCATCGGCGTCGCCCTCTCGGCGGAGCGGACCCGCCGCGCCGAGGTGATGGAGCGCCTGCACGAAGCGCAAGCCGAAGCGGCGGCGAGCGGCGCGGTGGTCGACGAGATCAAGCGCAATCCGCACCTGTCCGAGTTCCTCGCGCGCACCGCCGCTCACGAGACCTCGCCCGCCACGGTGGACGAGTTCTGGCGCACGCTGGTGGAGAACGACGAGATCGTCGAAGCCATGGAGCGGCGCGGCGTCTCGCGCACGTCGCTGCGACAGGGCGGCGACGCCTTCCTCAGACTGCAGCAACTCAAGGGCCTCGGCCTCGACCCCGACACCGCCATGAGGGGCGCGGCGCTGGCGGCCGCCATCGACAGGGCGGTGCCGAAGGACGTCGTCGCCGACAGGACGCCGGACCAGATCGCGGCCCTCATCGCCAAGGGCATCGCCGCAGCCGCCGAGCCGCACGCCGAGGGCGGCGCGAAGGACGGCCACACCTGGCCGCCGATCATCAATCTGAGCGAGGCCGGCGGGTACTACTTCGCGACACGCAGCGCCGAGCTGCGCCCCGAATTCGAGGCGGTGCTGCGGAGCGCCGTGGTCGAGAAGCTGCTGGAGATCGCGTCGACCTTTCAGGTCGACGTCATCGAGGTGATCGGGCACACCGACGAGCGTCCGCTCACCGGTGGCCTGTCGAACCTCGACCGCGAGCTGCCGGCGGCGGCGTCGGGGGTAAAGAGCGTCGGGGTGCTGCAGCCGGCCGACAATGCGGGGCTCGGCCTCGCCCGCGCGCTCGCCGTCGTGGAGGTGCTGTCCTCGGAGCTGCGGCTGCGCCATTTCCGCATCCTGCCGCTGTCCGCCGCCCAGCTCATCGGCACCGACGGCCGGCTGACGCACTGGGAGGACCAGGGCGACGTCCGCGAGCGCCGCCGCATCGAGATCCGGATGCGCAAGTCGACCTGAGCGAGGCGGCGCGAGCCGCGGCCGGCGCCAAGAGTCAATTCAGCCGCGCCGGGCGCTCCTCGTCCTCGCCGCCGACGGGCGTGAGCGCGATCGGACTCGCATGATGGTGAATCATGCGCCAGACGCCGTCGATGCGGCGGAACCAGTTCGACGCGGCGAACGCCATCTGGCCGAGCACCTCGATGCACAGCACCCGCCCCTCGTTTCCGGAGATGATGGCCGTCGCTTCGTGAAATGCGATGCTCTCGGAACCGGGATTGCCGAGGATGCCCTGCCAGGATTTCAGCACGGCGGCGCGGCCGATCAGCACCGGCCAGCCGGGATGGACGCAGGACACCTGGTCCTGTGCCCACAGCCGGCTCATCGCCGCAAAATCGGCCGTGGCGAAGGCCCGGTAATAGGCCGCATTGGTCTCGAGGATGTCGTCGTGTTCGGCCATGTCCGCACGCGCGGCCTCGCGCGGGGGCGTCACTGCCCGGGCCCGTTGCCGCTCACGAACTTCGACACCTGTGCCCATTTTTCGACGTCCTTGCGCAGGTAGGCGTCGAACTCGGCGGGCGACATCTGCATCGGCGTCGCGCCCTGGCGCTCCCAAGCCGCCTGGATCTCGGGGCGGCTGATCGCCTTGTTGATCTCGGCGTTGAGCCGGTCGACGATCGGCTTCGGGGTTCCGGCCGGCGCCACGATCCCGAGCCAGATGGTGGCCTCGTAGCCGGGAACGCCCGCCTCGGCGATGGTGGGGACGTCCGGCAGCACCTTGGAGCGGGTCAACGCGCTGGTACCGAGGGCGCGGACCTGCCCGGCCTGCACGTTCGGCGCCATGGTCGTGATGGCGTCCATCATCATCTCGATATGGCCGGCGATCACGTTGTTGCGCGAGTCGCCGGACGCCTTGTGCGGCACGTGCACGATGTTGGTGCCGGTCATCGCCTTGAAGAGCTCCGCGCCCATATGGTAGGGCGTGCCGGCACCGGCCGAGGCGTAGTTGAGCGCGCCCGGTCTCGCCTTGGCGAGCGCGATGAACTCCTTGAGGTCCTTGGCCGGGACCTTCGGATTGATCACCATCACCAGCTCGGAATAATTGAGCGGCGCGACCGCCACGAAGTCGCGCAGCAGCGAATAGGGCTTGTTGGGAAACAACGACTCGTTCGCGGTGAGCGTGTTGGAGATGGTGAGCAGCGTATAGCCGTCCGGCGCCGACTTTGCGACGGCGTCGGCGCCGATCATCGAGGCGGCGCCCGGCCGGTCCTCGACCACCACGGACTGCTTGAGCTGTTCGGTGAGATACTGGGCAAGCTGGCGGCTGAATACGTCGCCGGGCCCCCCGGCGCCGAACGGCGCCACGATCTTGATCGGACGGGTCGGGTACTCCTGCGCGGGAGCCGGCGACGCGAACGCGACGAGGACGGGCCCGGCCAGGACGGTCAGGGCGAGCGTGGTCTTCACAAGACGCGACATGCGCGGGTGCTCCGGACAAAATGCAAAGTGTCGGCTCATATTAGCGCGGTCGTAACTGAAACGACAGCCGCACGGGCAGCGTCGAAGGGGGGGTCCGTCGAAACGCCAGGCTGTGACCGACTGCGTTCAACCGAACGGTTCCGCATGAAAGCGGACTCTTCGTGGAAGGCTATAATTTAATCTTTTGCCTAACTATTGCGCAGGAACACAGACGGCTCCCGGGAGCCGGCTGGCCAACTCAACCGCATTGCTGAAAACAACGGCTGTTTCGCGCATGTCGGCAGTTGGCACACGGCTTGAATTCGACGCCGCGGGGACACGGTCCTATCCGGGATCGGGCCAACGGACGGCAACGGTGCCCAGGGGATGCGGAGGACGACCACTCAATGAAATTTGTCATGGCCATCATCAAGCCGTTCAAGCTCGACGATGTGCGGAACGCCTTGACGGGCGCCGGCGTGCACGGGCTCACGGTGACCGAAGCGAAGGGCTTCGGCCGTCAGAAGGGCCACACCGAGATCTACCGCGGTGCCGAATACACCGTGAACTTCCTGCCCAAGCTCAAGATCGAGGTGGCGGTGGCGGCGGACCATGTCGACGCGGTCGTCGACGCCATCATCGGCGCGGCGAAGACCGGGCAGATCGGCGACGGCAAGATCTTCGTGATGTCGCTCGACCACGCGGTGCGCATCCGCACCGGCGAGACCGACGAGACCGCCCTCTAAGACCGCACCAACCGTCTACGGACAGGAGCAATCAGAAATGACCAGAAACTCGACCCGTGGGGGGCTTGCGGCTCTCGTCTTCGGGCTACTCATGGCGGTCTTCGTCGCCGTGCCGTTCCTCACCGCCACCCCGGGCCATGCCCAGGCGCCGGCTGAGGCTCCGGCGGCCGCGGCGCCGGCAGCACCGGCTGCGGAAGCGCCGCCGGCCTGCGATGCCAAGACGCTGGAAAAGTGCACGCCGAATTCCGGCGACACCGCCTGGATGCTGACCTCGGTGGCGCTGGTGCTGATGATGACGGTGCCCGGCCTCGGCCTGTTCTACGGCGGCATGGTGCGCAAGAAGAACGTCGGCGACACCGTGATGACGAGCTTCGCCATCACCTGCCTCGTCACCGTGATCTGGGTGATCTGCACCTATTCGATGGCGTTCCGCGCCGGGACGCCGTTCATCGGCGGCCTCGACCGCGCCTTCCTGCAGGGCATCCTGAGCGACATCTCCAAGGGCATCGGCAATCCCAGTCCGCTCGCCCCGACCATTCCCGAGATGGTCTACATCTGCTTCCAGATGACCTTCGCCATCATCACCCCGGCGCTCATCGCCGGCGCCTTCGCCGAGCGGATGAAGTTCTCGGCGATGCTGTGGTTCATCGGCCTGTGGGCGATCCTCGTCTACGCCCCGATCGCCCATTGGGTGTGGGGACCGGACGGCTTCATGAACTCGACCAACAGCGACGCCATCGTCAAAGTGCTGGACTTCGCCGGCGGCACCGTCGTGCACGTCAACGCCGGCGTCGCCGGCCTGATGACGGCGATCATGCTCGGCAAGCGCAAGGACACCGGACCCGGCCACAACATGGTGCTGACCTTCATCGGCGCCTCCCTGCTGTGGGTCGGCTGGTTCGGCTTCAACGCCGGCTCGGCGGTGACCGCCGGCATGCAGGCGGGCATGGCGATGACCGTGACCCAGATCGCCACCGCGGCGGCGGGCCTCTCCTGGATGTTCGTGGAATGGGCGCTCCGCGGCAAGCCGACCGTGATCGGCATCTGCTCCGGCGCGGTCGCCGGCCTCGTCGCCATCACCCCGGCGTCCGGCTTCGTCGGACCCGGCGGCGCACTCGCGATCGGTGCCCTCGCCGGCATCGTCTGCTACTGGGGCGCCACCGGCCTCAAGCACATGTTCGGCTATGACGACGCCCTCGACTGCTTCGGCGTCCACGGCATCGGCGGCGCTCTCGGGGCGATCTTGACCGGCGTGTTCGCCATCAGCGAATACGGCGGCACCGCCGGCCTCCTCGAAGGCAACGGCATGCAGGTCGTCAACCAGCTCGAGGGCCTCGGCATCGTCATCGTCTACGACGCCATCGCCTCCCTGATCATCCTCAAGATCATCGACATGACCCTCGGACTCCGGGTCTCCAACGACGTCGAGCGCGAAGGCCTCGACATCGCCCTCCACGGCGAAGCCGTCCAGTAGGCTCGACACCTCCATCCGCCCGCGCGCCCTCACCGGCGCGCGGGCTTTTTTTGTGCCGATGGGAGGCGCTTGCGAAGCTGATCAGCTGTGGCGAAAACTACGGGGCCGGAAAGAAAGAACGCTCCGCGTAAAAGACTGACGTTCCCTCTCCCGCTTTGCGGGGGAGGGTTAGGGAGGGGGCCTCGGACCGCTCAGCGCACTGCGGCGATCGGCTGGCGCAACCGACGGTGAAAGGCTTTTTCCGACGAGGTCGGTGCGTGCGGCAAGCGCCCCCTCCCCACCCCTCCCCCGCAATGTTCAGACCGGGGACATGGTGGACGGGTGTTCGGAGACATCGTGGACACTTTCGACGGCGAATCGAGGAGGCTGTCGGATGCCGTTTCCGAGGTGTCTCGATGGACGCGCGGCTGGAGTTTTGTGCGCGTCCTGCGGTGCCGGCCTGCTCCCTCCACCGCTTGCGGGGGAGGGTTGGGGGAGGGGGAATGCAGCGCCGGCGGCTGGCGCCGTGGCTCTCGTGATGCGGCACGGCGTGGGACCAATTCAGCAAGCCCCCTCCCCACCCTCCCCCGCAAGGCGGGAGAGGGAGCACGTCACGTCGTGGGAGAGGGTGCACGGCACGTCGCGGGACAGGATGCTGCAGCGTCGCGGGGCGGACTGCGCCGCGGCTACAGCGCGTCGGCCAGGCTCGCGCCGTGCATCTCGATGCCGAGGCCCTGGAGCGCGATGTCGTTGATCTCGCCGCCCATCGCCTTGAGGCTTTCCTCGCGGATGAGCGACACCAGTCCGCGCCGCAGCGCCAGGAATTCCGACGACATCATCATCGCCGGCTGGCGCGGACGCTCGAGCGGAATGACGATCTCCGCCTTGATGGTGCCGGGTCGCGCGGTCATGCAATAGACGCGGTCCGACAGGAAGATCGCCTCGTCGATGTCGTGGGTGATGAACAGCACCGAGATCTTGAGGCGCTGCCACATGTTGGTGAGGATCTGCTGCATGATCACCCGGGTCTGCGCATCAAGCGCACCGAACGGTTCGTCGAGCAGCAGCACCTTCGGCCCGGTGGCGAGCGCCCGCACGATGCCGACGCGCTGCTTCATACCGCCGGACAGCCGCTCCGGGTAGTAGTTCTCGAACGGCAGCAGGCCGGCGAGGCCGAGCAGCGTGCGGGCGTTGCGCTGCCGGTTGTGGGCGTCGACGCCCTTCATCTTCAGGCCGAACTCGACGTTCTCGCGGACCGTCTTCCACGGAAACAGCGAGTATTGCTGGAACACCATGCCGCGGTCGGCGCCCGGCCGCTCCACCGCGACGCCGTCGACCGTGACGGCGCCGGTGGTCGGCCGGATGAAGCCGGCAACGGCGTTGAGCAGGGTCGACTTGCCGCAACCGGACGGTCCGATGATCGAGACGAACTCGCCGGGATTGACCGCGATCGATACGCCGGTCGCCGCCTCGACGGGACCGTCCGCCGCCTCGTAGGTGAAGCTGAAATCCCGGACCTCGACGTGGCCCTGCTTCGCCTCTGGTCGTGATGTCGCCGCCGGTTCCGAAATCATGGACGTCCCCACGGAATCGCGACGTAGCCGATGCCGCGGATGAGCGCGCTCGAGGCGAGGCCCAGCACGCCGATCGTGATCATCCCGAGCGCGATGTCCGGATATTGCACCAGGGAATAGGCCTCCCAGGTGAAATAGCCGATGCCGAACTGGCCGGAGATCATCTCCGCGGCGATCAGCGACACCCAGGCGACGCCCATGCCCACCGCGAGCCCGGTGAAGACGTGGGGCAGGGTCGCCGGAAAGTAGACCTCGCGGAAGATCGCCGCCTCGGTGGCGCCGAGGCACTGCGCCGCGCGCACGAACACGCTGTCGACCATCCGCATGCCGTGCAGCGTATTGAGCAGGATCGGGAAGAAGGCGCCGAGGAAAGTGATGAAGACAATGCTTTCCTCGTTGGAGGGCCACAGCATGATCGACATCGGCACCCACGCGATCGCCGGGATCGGGCGAAACACCTCGACCAGGGGAAACACGAGGTCGCGCAGGCGCTGGAACCGCCCCATCACCAGGCCGAGCGGGACCGCGATCACGGTCGCCACCGCAAAGCCGATGAAGATGCGCCGGCAGCTCAGCCACACGTGCTCATAGAAGCGCTCGGTCGAGAGCGCGCGAATCGCGCGCTCGAACACCTGCTCCGGCGACGGCACGTTGATGAAGCGCACATAGAAGACGACGCGATACTTGGTGAGCAGATGCCACAGCAGGAGGAACGCCAGCAGCGACGCCGCACCGAGCAGGAACGTCGTCATCCGGCCGCGATAGCGAGGCGGAATGCGCCACGGCCGCGGCGCCGCGGCAAGGCTCTCGTTTCCCGCGGCGGCGTCCGGCGCGGCCGCCTCGTCCGCGAGCTGGCGAACCGCCGAGTCCATCCTCACGCTCCGCCGGCGGCCTTCACCGCGTCCGTGAAGCCGACCACCTTGCCGCCGCTCTTCTGGGCGGCCGCCTCGGCGTCCTTCTTGAGCAGGAACGGCTCGATGCTCGCGGCGCTTCCTTCACCCGAAACCGCATAGAAGGCCTGATCGGCGAACAGCTTGATCCCGCGCGAGGTATCGAACAGATAGGCCACGTTGATCTTCTTGCCCTTGCGCTTGAGGTCGGCGTAAGCGCCGAGCGTGCAGGCGGGGCTCGCATAGGCCGTGATCCCCTCCTCCGCGACCCAGATCTCGCCGGCCTTGCGCGGCGCGGCGATCGGCTTGTTGCAGAACATGTCGGTGCCGGTGATCTCGTAATTGTCGAAGCTCTTCTGCTGCTTGTCGTAGTCGAGGCCGGATTCGGCAAAGGCCTTGCGGACATAGGTGTCGTTCACCCATTTGCCGACGTCGAATTCCTTCATGCGGTCGAGCCGCTGGAGCACCTTCGCGTCCTCGCCGGCGTCGCGCACGAGTTCCGGCTTTATGGTCGGGTCGACGGTCATGATGCCGCCCGGCCCGAGGAACATGTAGACCACCTCCTTGTCGATCCCGGTCCAGCCCGCGATCTTCTCCGCCGCCATCTTGGGATCCTTGCGGACCCAGGCGTCGGCCTCGAGGATCGCCTTCACATAGGCGACCACGACCTCGGGGTACTTCTCGGCAAAATCGGTGCGCACCACCACGCCATGCCAGGTCGAGATGTTGGTCTCGACGCCGTCGAAGATCTTGCGGGCGAAGCCGCGAAACGGCAGCAGCTCGGCGAACGGCACGAAATCGGCGTGGGCGTCGATCTTCTTTTCCTGCAGATTGGTCGAGCCGACCTCGGGAGACTGGCTGACCAGGCGGAAATAATCCGCCGGCCATTTGCGGTCCTGCATCGCCTTGAGAATCATGCCGTGGGCCGCCGAGCCGAACGGCACGCTCACCACCTTGCCCTTGAGATCGGAAAGCTCGAAATACGGCGAGTCCTTGTGGACCACGAGGCCGTTGCCGGAGCCGTAGATGTTGTAGGCGGCGACCGCGATCAGCTGGCTGCGGCTTTCCGGATTCGACTGGAAAGTGAAGCCGTTCACCACCAGCGGATAGTCGCCCATGGCGCCGAACTGCAGCTTGTTCGCCATCATGCCGTTGGTGACGGGCGGACCGGAGGTGAAGTTGTTCCACTCGAGCTGGAACTTGACGTTGGCGTACTTGCCGTCCTTCGGCAGGTATTTCTCCAGCAGCTTGAGCTCGCGGATCACGACTCCCGTCGTCACGGTGTTGGTGGTGGTGTCCTGGGTCCCGATGCCGATGGTGACGTTCTCTGCCAGCGCCGTCCCGGCGCCGAGGCCGCCACCCATCACCGCCACCGTCATCAAGGCCAGCCATGCGCGCGGGGTCATGCAGTTCTCCTTTGCGAAGATCGGATTATCGCGGCCGGCGGTGGAAGAGATCAAAGGCGCTTCGCACAAAGCGGTCGATTAGTTGCATCCCATCCTGCGCTTGCCGCGATTTTCGCCATTGCCCCGGAGCCCGCGCTCGTTTTGTGGACAGGATCAGGCTTCGCTCCCGCGCAGCTCCGCCAAGGCCTCCGGCCGCTTGATCACGATCTGGGATTTCGCCGACGTGAGCACGCCCTGCTCATGCAGCCGCTTGAGGCTGATGGTGACCCACTGCCTGGTGGCGCCGACCATGTGCGCGATGTCGGCATGGGTCAGCACCGAGCCGATCACGATGCCCTCCTCGGTGCGGATTCCATAGGCCTCCGCGAGGTGCAGCAGCAGGTGGGCGAGGCGTTCGGTCACCGACCGCGTTCCGAGCATCTGGGCGAGCGCGGAGTAGCATTTGCCTTTGAACGACAGTCCCTCGATCAATCCGATGGCGAGGTTCGGGATCTGGGTGACCAGCGAGCGCAGCGCCTTGCCGGGGAGATGGACGACGCTCGCATTGGCGGCCGCCGCCCCCGACCACAGGTGGGTGCCGGGCCCGAACACGTCCGGGCCGCCGACGAAGTTGCCCGGATTCCAATAGGCGAGCGTGATCTCGCGGCCCGATGGCGCGGTGTAGAACACGCGAATCCGCCCGGTCTCGATGAAAAAGATTCCCTCGTGGGGCGCGCCCTGCGTGAACAGCATCTTGCCGCGATAGACGACGCGGCGTTGCCCGTAGGACAGCACCAGCGCCTGCTCCCGTGCCGACAGCGTCTGGAACAGCGGGGTCGGTCCGCCCACCAGGTTCTGGCTTTCGACGAGCAGAAGCGAGCGCGACCGCGACGCTGTCGTCCATACGTTGGGCGCAACCGGCTCGACCGGGCGAGCCTGCGGCTCCGGCGGATTCATCGCAGTCCTTTTGCCCTTCACCCCCGTCACGGTCAGCATAAGTTGTGCCATGAGCTCCGCCGGCCGCGACCCGGGACCCGGCGCTACGCCTGGCGGATTCACCCGCTCATCGGTCTGCCTGCCGCTTTTCCGGGCATCGGCTGTGATTTATCGCAGCTTACGGATCGGCTCGAAAAAATTACAATCCGGACGACCACATCGAAGGGACACGCGACTTCGAGGGTCGCTCGACGGTGCCCCCTGTCGAAATGGCCCCCGATCGAAAGGGACGTGGATGGCCGAGGCTCGCAAAAAGATCCTGTGCATCGAAGACGACCCCGAGGCGGCGGCGCTGATCCTCGAGGAACTCGCGGACCAGGGCTATGAGCCTATCGCCGCCTATGACGGAGGCGCGGGCTTCGACGCCATTCTCAGGCACCGACCGGACCTCGTGCTGTGCGACATCAGCATGCCGGTGATGTCGGGCTTCGAGGTGCTGGCACGCCTCAACGACATCGCGCCCCGGCACGTGCCGTTCGTCTTCCTCACCGCGATGAGCGAGCGCGAGGACGAGATGCGCGGACGGCGGCTCGGCGCCGACGGCTACGTGGTCAAGCCGGTGGATTTCGACAGGCTGGCGACGATCATCCATGACCGCCTGGCCGGGGTGGTCCACAGGCCGCCCGCCGTCGCGGCGTCGTCCCGCATCTAGGGCCTCACTTCTGCTTCGCCGCCACCCCCGCGGCAGGCGCCCCCACGGCCGGCGGCGCCGCGGCCACTCCCGTCCCCTGCACCGCGTGCCGTCCCGGGCCGAGCGCCCGCACCGCATCCTCGACCGACATGAACACGCGGCTCTTGCCGACCCGCGCGACGAGGCCGGACCGGCTGGCCTCGCGCTGGGACTGCTCGTGGGACAGCCGGGCGATGGCGACGGTGATGCCTCGCTTCTTGAGGTCGGAGATGGCGTTCTGCAGAAGCTTCGACCCCGTATAGTCGATGTCGATGATGCCGCTCGCCTCGATGACCAGGAGCTTCACCGGCACCCGGCTATGGGCGATGGCCGCCTTGATCCGGTCGATGATGTTCTGCGCGTTGGTGAAGTTGAGCGGCGCCGCCGGCGCGAACACCAGCACCCCGTCCTCGCGCTCGCCATGTTCCTTGACGCTCGGCGGCCACCACACCGTCGTCCCCGGCACCCGTGCGAGCTCCGCGCAGTAGGGCCGCGCGACGATGTAGAGGCTGTGCACGAAGGAGAGCACGATCGCGAGCAGCATGCCGCTCTCGATCGGCAGCACCACCACGAGCGCGCAGCTCGCGAGAACCAGCAGGATCTCCTTGCCGCCAGTGCGATAGATGCGGATCATCTCGCCGAGCCGAAAGATCTTCAGCGCGATGTAGACGAGGATCCCGGACAGCGCCGCACGCGGCACGTAGGCCATCGCGCCCGCGGCGAGCACGGCGAGCGCGATCATCAGGCCGACCGCGGCGAGCGAGGCGACCTGCGAGCGCCCGCCGGAATCGCGGACGATCGCGGTGCTCGGCGGACTGGCATCGACCGCGAAGGAACCGATCAGCCCGGCGAGAATGCTGCCCGCGCCGACGCCGGCGAAATCCCGGCTGACGTCGTCGGGTTGCGTGCGGTCCGACGGAAACGTGGTGGCGACGGCCGCGGTCTGCATGATGCAGACCATGGCGATCACCAGCGCGAGCGGGACGAGCTGGGTCCATTCCCCGATCGCCGGGACGACCGGGAGGACGAAACGCGGTGCCGGCACGCTCAGCGCGCCGACCACACTGACCCCACGCGCCTGGAGGTGGAACACCGCGACCGCGAGCCCCGCCCCCACGAGCCCGATCAGGGCGCCGGGAACGCGATGACTGATCTGCGCGGTCCCCATCGTGACCGCGAGGACGCCGACGCCGAGCGCCAGCGTGTAGGGATTGGCGTCGCCGATGCGGCTCAGGAGATCGACGAGGCGCAGCAGCATGTGGCCATGGCCGTCCGGCACCCCCATCAGGTCGGACAGCTCGCTGACGATGATGTGGACGGAAATCCCGGCGAGGAATCCGGTGGTGACCGGGATCGAGAGCAGCGTCGAAAGCCAGCCGGCGCGCAACAGCCCGACGAGGAGCAGAATGACGCCGACCAACACCGCGAGCAGGGTGGCGAGTTCCACGTAATGGGGACTGCCCAGGGTGGCGATTACGGAAAGCGCGCCGGCGAAGATCGGCGCGATGGTCGAATCCGCGGCGACCGACATGTAGCGGTTGGCGCCGAACGCGGCGAACGCTAGCGCGCCGGCGGCAAAGGCGTAGAGCCCGGTCTCCGGCGGCATTCCGGCGAGCCGCGCGGTCGCGAGCTGCCCGGGAATCGCGATCGCCGCCAGCATCAAGCCCGCCAGCAGGTCGCGCGGCAGCCAGCCGATCCGGTAGCCTTTCAGTGACGCAAACAACCAGGACGGCATCCGATCTCCGCAATAACCGCGATCGCCGGAAGGCCGATCCTACGGCGGTCCCTTCCGAGTCTCGCGTCCGACAAGTCTGCAACTTTTCCGGCCCACGCTCCACCCGCCGGGTCGAGCGCTGGGTCGACCGCGTCAGGCGCTGCGCTTGCCGTTCTTCGCGGCACGAACCGCCGCGTGGTACTTGCGGCGGATGTCCGCGATATCCACCTGGGCCGCCGGCAGCTTCAGACCCATGTCCTCCATCGCGTCGGCGATGATCTGCGACACGGCGAGGTCGCGGAACCACTTGTGGTCGGCCGGGATGACATACCAGGGCGCGTGCTTGGTGCTGGTGCGCTCCATCGCGTCCTGGTAGGCCTCGACGTAATCCGGCCACAGCTTGCGCTCGCTGTAATCGCTCTCGCTGATCTTCCAGTGCCGCGTCGGGTCGTCGAGCCGCTGGGCGAAGCGGGCGAGCTGCTCCTGCGGGCTGATGTGAAGATAGAACTTCAGGATGCGGGTGCCGTTCTCGGTGAGCAGCTTCTCGAAGTCGTTGATCAGATCGTAGCGCTTCGACCACACCGCCCGCGGCACCAGCTTGTGCACCCGCACGACGAGGACGTCCTCGTAATGCGAGCGGTTGAAGATGGCGACCTCGCCCTTGGCCGGCGCGTGCGCGTGCGCCCGCCACAGGAAGTCGTGGGCGAGCTCCTCCTTGCTCGGCTGCTTGAAGCCGTGCACCACGGTGCCCTGCGGGTTCATGGCGCTGAAGACGTGCCGGACGGTCCCGTCCTTGCCCGCGGCATCGAGCGCCTGCAGCACCACGAGCAGGGATCTGTCGCCGTCCGCGTAGAGCAGGTACTGCAGCTTCTGCATGCGCTGGAGGTGCTTGGCGATATCCGGCGCGGCCTTCTCGTGGCTCTCGAACTTGCCGCTGAAGGATGGGTCGATCTTCGACAGGCGCACCTTGGCGCCCGGCTTGACCACGAAGTTCTTGCCATAATCCATGCTGGATCTCCGTCACGCCGTCATTCGCGGGCGCAGCGCCTGGTTCACGATGTGCACGCTCCGCGCCTGCCGTGCGGTGCGATAGGTGGCGAACCTCTCGGCGGTCAGGCGGACCGCGCCGAGGACGAACATCCAGGCGAGGTTGTAGGCCCACACCCAGCCGATCACCGGCCAGGGGATTTGCGGCACCAGCCAGCCGACGCCGCACATCAGCACGGCGATCACCTGGGTGGCGAGGATGGCGAGCACCAGCACGATCGCCGGGAACGGCGGCAGAAAGAACCAGCGCTCGGTGCGCGTGTTGAACAGCAGGAGATGGCCCGCGACCACCAGCTGAAGGAACATCACGGTCTGCAGCTGCTCCTCGGTCATCAGCCCGAAGGCTTCGGCGAGCTGCGGATGGGTGACGACACGGATGCCGACCCACAACAGCCCGACCGACTGGATGATCGAGAACAGGCCGAGCACGACCGAGACGCCGAGCAGCCGCGGCATCTCCCAGCGGATCGGCTGCGCACTGACCGCGGTGTTGTCGTAGGCGATAGCCATGATCGGCACGTCGTCGAGCAGCGACATGATGACGATCATGATCGCGGTCAGCGGCGCGAAGTCGAGGAAGATGGTGGAGAGGACGACCAGGAACATGATGTCCATGGTCAGCGCCACCCGGTAGATCGTGTAGCTCGTGATCCGCCCGAAGATGCGGCGGGCCTCGTCGATCGCATTGTTGATGACCGAGAGGCCGGGCGCGGTCAGCACCAGCGCCGCTGCGCTGCGGGCGGCGTCGGTCGCGCCGGACACCGCGGTCCCGCAATCCGCCTGCTTGAGCGCCGGGGCGTCGTTGACGCCGTCCCCGGTCATGGCGACGAGATGGCCGCGCGACTGCAGCGCCTTGACGATCGCGTATTTGTGCTCCGGAAACACCCCGGCGAAGCCGTCCGCGCGCTCGATCGCGTCGACGATGACCGGCGGGACCTCGTCAGGGTCCATGTCCTTGGGAAACACGTCCGCCGCGGGGATGATGTGGGTGCCCATGCCGAGCTGGCGCGCCGTCTCGATGGCGATCGCGGTGTCGTCCCCGGTGACCATCTTGACCCGGACGCCCTTGGCGTTGACGAGTTCGATGGTACGCTTGGAATCGTCGCGCGGCGGATCGAACATCGGCAGGATGCCGAGCAGCGACCAGGTGTGCCCGGCGTCTGTGGAGCGGGCGACGCCGAGCGCCCGCAGCCCCCGCGCGGCGAGGTCGTCGACCGTCTTCTTGACGTTCGCGACGACATCGGCCGCCGGCTTGGCGAGATCGACGATGACCTGCGGCGCGCCCTTGGTGACGACCACCGTCTTCCCCGCGGCGTCGGTGACGGTCGCGGCGGTGCGCTTGCCCACGGGATCGAACGGCACGAACTTCACCGTCGTCCAGGCGGCGAGCACGCCGCGGTCCTTCAAGGCCGCGATCACCGCGGTGTCGATGGCGTCGCGATCCTCGGCCTTGGAAGCGAGCGCCGCGGCGAGGATGCAATCCTGGGCGTCGGCGGCGGCGAACAGGATCGGCTCGCCGAGCGTGAGCTCGTTCTTGGTCAGCGTCCCGGTCTTGTCCGAGCACAGGATGTCGACGCCGGCCATCTCCTCGATGGCCGACAGCTTGGTGACGATCGCCTTCTCCTTCGACAGCGCGAGCGCGCCCAGCGCCATGGTGATCGAGAACACCGCCGGCATGGCCACCGGGATCGAGGCGACGAGGAGAACGAGGACGAACTGCAGGATGCCGAGCGCCTGGTCGACGCCCCAGTCGTCGGTGATGACGATGTCCTGGTAGACGCGGACCGCGACCATGATCATGGCGAGCGCAATGGCGAGGACGATGAGGAAGTTGCCGATCTCGAACATCGCCTTCTGCGCATGGCTGACCGCGCCGGCACCGGCCACCAGGCTCGCGGTGCGGCCGAAGAAGGTGCGCCCGCCCGTCGCGATGACGACGCCCTGCATGTCGCCTTCCTTCACGACGCTGCCGGAATAGGCTTCGTCGCCGACCTTCTTGGTCGCCGGGAGCGATTCGCCGGTCAGCGCCGCCTGGTCGATCGAGGCGTAGTCGCCGGCGATGAGCCGCAGATCGGCGGGCACGATGACGCCGAGCCTGATGTCGACGATGTCGCCCGGCACCAGCGAGGCGGCGTCGATGGTCAGCCATTTGCCGTCGCGCCGCACCGTCGCCTCGGGCGCGAGCCCCTTCTTGAGCGCGGCGAGCGCGCTCGACGCCTTGCGGTCCTGCCAGAACTCCAGCGCGGCGTTGAAGAACAGCAGGCCGGCGATCACCGCGAAATCGCCCCAGCGACCGATGACCGCCGACACCAGCGCGGCCGCCTCGATCATGAAGGCAATGGGGCCGGTGAAATGCCCGACCAGCTTGCGGAGGAGCCCCTCCTCCTTTTCGACCAGCGCATTCGGCCCGTATTTGGCGAGCCTGAGCGCCGCCTCGGCGTGGCTCAGGCCTTTCTCGGGCTTGACGTCGAGCTGCGCCATCACCCGATCGAGCGGCACCTTCTCGAGATCGGCAGGCGGAGCCGGGGCTGCATCCGGGACGCGCGAAGGCGCAGCGGTCGGGGCGGCCTGAGCGGCCATGTGCGGTTCTCCCTCGATCCCGCGGCAGACGCCACGGGCTGTTCTTATCGGCACCTCAACGGGTGCTCATAATTCGAAGAGCTTCAACATGATGGCTTGAAGTAACAGAGTTCAACGCAGATCGTGCAAAAATTAGCGGAATTGATCCCAAATCCCGTGAGCGTGCACACAGTCGCGACGCGCAAGCTCCCTCTCCCGCTTGCGGGGGAGGGTGGGGAGGGGGCCGCTGAATCGCCACACGAACGCACCGGCGAAAAAGCCGCCCTTGCCCCCTCCCCCCGCAAGCGTGCGAGGGAGCCACGCTACAGCACAGTGCGGCACCGAGCGTGACAGGAGAGGACGTCGCCCTATTTCGACGCCGAATCCTTCGCCATCAGCGCGACGGCGTCCTGCACGGTGGTCATGAACTGGGCGGGGAAAATGATGGTGGAATTCTTCTCCACCGAAATCTCCGCCATGGTCTGCAGGGTGCGTAGCTGCAGCGCCACCGGATGCTGGGTAATGATGTCGGCCGCCTCGCCGAGCTTCACCGCGGCCTGGTACTCGCCTTCGGCGGCGACGATCTTGGCGCGCCGTTCGCGCTCCGCCTCGGCCTCCCGCGCCATGGCGCGCTGCATGTTGTCGGGCAGCATGATGTCCTTGATCTCGACGGCGGTCACCTGGGTGCCCCAGGGCTCGGTGTGCCCGTCGATGACATCCTTGATCTGCAGGTTGATGGCGGCGGTGTCGGCGAGCAGCTGATCGAGGCTGAACCGCCCGACCACGTTGCGCACCGTGGTCTGGCTGATCTGGCTGATCGCGTTGTAGACGTTCTCGATGGCGATCACCGACTTTTCGGGATCGGAGATGTGGTAGTAGGCGACCGCCGCGATGTCGATCGAGACGTTGTCACGGGTGATGATCTTTTGCGACGGGATCTGCATCGTGACGGTGCGCAGCGACACCCGTACCATCTGCTCGACGGGCACGAAGATGAACGTGAGGCCCGGCTCGCGCACGCCGGCGAATTTTCCGAGCCGGAACACGACGCCTCGCTCATATTGCCGCAGCACGCGGATCGAGACGAGGACGTAGAGCAATACGACGACAGCGATGATGCCGAGACCCATGGTGTGTTTCCTCGCCGGCGACGATCGCGGACAGCGGATCGGAGCCGAACTGTTTCGCAGCAGCAGGTAACCCACCGCGCGGGCCGGTAGGGCTCGCACGCCCGGGCGTTGCGCTCGTCGGTTAGTGTTTCCGATACCGCCCTGCGTTCACTGGTGCGCCTCACGGGCGCCGCCCTCTATGTGGCGAGTGAGCGCAAAAAGCTCCAGGGGTAGATGCCGCGGTCGTGGCCGTCGGAAAACGCCGGGTTGAGGGCGTGGTCACCCACCAGGCGCACATCGGCGAATGTCACGGCGGCGGTCTCGGGGTCGCGGTCGCCGTCGAGACGCGACCGCCGGCAATCGGCGCAGCGGCACGCCGCGCGCAGGCGCGGCGCCATCACCGTGAGGGTGGCGTCGGGCCAGACCAGCCTGAGCGCGGACCGGCCGGCGGCGACGACGATCTCGTCGGGAGGCGTCTCGGCGTTCATTGCGGCGTGCGCCGCCGCGCCCGGTCGCCGCGGCCTTCAGCGCGGGCGGACGGCATCGCGCCGGTCAGCTCCCGACCGCGCGTCGGGCCGAGATCTGCGCCAGCGCCCACCGCACGTTCTTGCGCACGTCGGGATCGGGATCGTCGCGCACCGCATCGAGGAAGCGCTCGGCGGCGGGATCGGCGATCTCGCCCAGCGCCGCGGCGGCCTCCTTGCGCAGATTGGCTTGATCGTGGCCGAGGCAGGCCGCCACCGGCGCGATCGCCGCGGCATTCTTGAGCCGGCCGAGGCTGCGCACCGCCTTGAGCCGCACCTGCCAGAACGGATCGGCCAGCGCCGCGATCAGCGGCTCGATCGCAGCGGCGCCGCCGTGGCCCGCGACCGTATCGGCGGCGATCTCGCGCACCATCCAGTCGGGGTCGCCGAGCGCGCGCAGCACGGTCTCGGCAGCGACCTGGGTGTGCGAGAAGGCGAGCGCGTTCACCGCGGCGCGGCGGACATTGGCATCCGCGTCGGCGGTCGCGGCCTTGAGCGCGGGCACCGACTCCTCGCGCTTGAGGAAGCCGATGACGCTGACCGCCTGCACCCGCACCGCGGGGTCGGGATCGCGCAACGCCTCCAGCGCGGGCTTGAGGGAGTCGCCGCGCCGCAATTCCTTGAGCGCGCGAAACGCCGCCATCCGCACGAAGCCGCTGGCGTGCGACACCAGGCCAAACAGCGCCTCCGCCGCATCCGGGTCCTTGAGCTCGGCCATGCTGTCGGCGGCCGCCGTCGCGACCGACGGCTCGGCGTCGACCACGGCGCGGGCGAGCGCGGCGGCGGCATCGATGCCGTCATATTCGCCGAGCGACAGCGCCACCTGGCGCCGCACGCCGGCGTCGGGATCCGAGATCACGGAATCGAGCAGCGCGATCGCGGCGGGATCGCCGGCGTGGCCGAGCTCCATCACCGCGACGCGGCGTTCGCCGGCATCGGCCGCTTTCAGGCGCGCCGCAAGCGCATCGAGATCGTCATACTCTTCGAAGGGGCTGGCCATGCTGTGTCACTTGAGCAGATAGGGGATCGTCACCGTGACCGCTCCGGTCGGGCAGTCGGCCTCGCAGGGCATACAGTACCAGCATTCGTCGTAGGCCATGTAGGCCTTCCCGCTGGTGTCGCTGATACGCAAGACGTCGAGCGGACAGACGTCGACGCAGACGGTGCAGCCTTTGTCGGCGATGCACTTCGCCTCGTCGACGACGACCGGGACCGAGGTATAGGTGGCGGCGAGCGGCATGAAACGGTTCCTTCGGATGGGCGACTTTCCTTCCCGCGCGGGAAAGGATGTGCGTGAATTCGGCTGCATCCCCTTCCCCTGATCAAAAGCGGGGGAGAGAATTGGCGAGAGCAAAGGTTCACGCGGTGGCGCGGATGCGCTGCTTGTCGTAGAGCCCCTTCTCCTCGTCGGCGATCGGAACGATGTAGGGATCGACCGCGCGCTTCTCGCAGCTCATCCGGCCGTCCTTCTTGCTGAGCAGGGTGTGGCAGAACCAGTTCTCGTCGTCCTTTGCCGGATAGTCCGTGCGCAGGTGATAGAGGCCCCAGCGGCTCTCGGTGCGGAACAGCGAGGAGAACGCCGCCATGTCGGCGCAATCCAGGATCGACTGCACTTCGAGCGCGCGCAGCAACTCGTGGGCGTTGCGCGCGACCATGCGCTCGGTCATGTCCTCGCGCACCTCGGCAAACCGCCGCTGCCCCAGCTCGTATTTGCGAGTCACCTTGGGCGGCTGGAGATAGTCGTTGACGAGCCGCCGGGTCTTGTACTCGATCTGGTTCGGCGGGATGCCGTCGTCACGCCGGGTCGGTGCCAGCACGCGCTCGGTCTCCCGCGCCACGTCGCCCGCGTCGAACGCGGCGTAATCAACATTCGCAACGTATTCGGCGGCATCCTCGCCGGCGACCGAGCCGTTGGTGAAGGCGCCCAGCATGTAGTTGTGGGGCACGCTCGCCATGTCGCCCGCCGCATAGAGGCCCGGCACCGTCGTGCGCGCAAACTCGTCGACGAACACGCCCGAAGCGCTGTGGCCGGAGCAGAAGCCGATCTCGGAAATGTGCATTTCGATCATCTCGCGGCGATAGTCGGTGCCGCGACCGTCGTGGAACAGGCCGCGGGTCGGCCGCTCCACCTTGTGCAGGATGGTCTCGATCTCGGCGATGGTGTCCTCGTGCAGGTGATTGATCTTGAGGAACACCGGCCCCTTGCCCGACTGCAGCTCGTTGAAGAACTCCAGCATCATCTGGCCGGACCAGTAGTCGCATTCGATGAACCGGGCGCCTTCGTTGTTCGCGGTGTAGGCGCCGAACGGGCCGGCCACATAGGCGCAGGCGGGACCGTTGTAGTCCTTGATCAGCGGGTTGATCTGGAAGCATTCCAAATTCGCGAGCGCGGCGCCGGCATGATAGGCCATCGCATAGCCGTCGCCGGAATTCGCGGCGTTCTCGTAGGTGCCGTACAGGTATCCCGAGGTCGGCAGCCCGAGCCGACCGGCGGCGCCCATGCACAGGATCACGGCCTTCGCCTTGAGCACGAGGATCTCGGCGGTGCGGGTGTTGACCGCGACCGCGCCGGCGACCCGGCCGTCCGCGCCGGTGAGGAGCCGCGTCGCCATGTAGCGGTTGGAGATCAGGATGCGGGCGCGGCGGAGCTGGCGGTACAGCGCCTTCTTCACGGTGTCGCCGTTGGGCATCGGCAGCACGTAGGTGCCAATGTGGTGCACCTTCTTGACGGCGAAATCGCCGTTCTCGTTCTTGAGGAAACGGATGCCGAACTGATCGAGTTCCTGGATGATTCCGTAGCACCGTTCGGCGTACTTCAGCACCGCCTTCTGATTGACGATTCCGTCATTGGCAATGGTGATCTCCTTGGTGTATTGCTCCGGCGTCGCATGGCCGGGCACCACGGCGTTGTTGAGCCCGTCCATCCCCATCGAGATGGCGCCGGACCGCTTCACATTGGCTTTTTCCAGAAGAACGACCGTCGCCTTCGGGTTCTTGAGCTTCGCCTTCAGGGCGGCCATCGGGCCTGCGGTGCCGCCTCCGATCACGAGGACGTCGCACTCGACCTGCGAGCATCCCTCGACGATCTGATCCATGCTCATGTCGTGTTCTCATGCCAGCTGCGCGCAAAATCGCGCCGTCCCCATCAGGATCGTTCCCATATGCCCAATGCGGAAGCAATTAGTTGCCAGCGGCCGGCTGCCCGAAGCTGTCTCGCTTTCCCGGAAACTAATTGACCGACCCGGCAGGCCGCCGATGGCATAACCGGTCTCCGAATCGACCAACACACGGCCGTGCGCGACGCGCGTCCACCCCCAGAAACCGCCCTCCTGGAATGAGACATGAGCAGCCTCAGCGAACAGCACGTTCTCGATGTCCGGCACTGGACCGACACGCTCTTCAGCTTCAGGACCACCCGCGAAGTCCACGTTCCGTTATCAGAGCGGGCAGTTCGTGATGATCGGCCTCGAGGTCGAGGGCCGGCCGCTGCTGCGGGCCTACAGCCTGGCGAGCGCTCATTACGAGGACGAGCTGGAGTTCTTCAGCATCAAAGTGCCGGACGGCCCGCTGACCTCCCGTCTGCAGCACATCGCCCCCGGCGACCGCATCCTGGTCGGGCGCAAGGCGACCGGGACGCTGCTGCTCGACAACCTGCTGCCCGGGCGGAACCTTTACCTGATCGGCACGGGAACCGGGCTGGCTCCGTTCCTGAGCCTCATCAAGGACCCCGACACCTACGAGCGTTTCGAGAACGTCGTGCTGGTTCATGGCGTCCGCCATGTCGCCGAGCTCGCCTATGGCGAGGAGATCGCGCGCCTGCCCGCCCATGAACTCGTCGGCGAGCTGCTCGCCGGCAAGCTCGTCTACTACCCTACGGTGACCCGCGAGCCGTTCCGCAATCGCGGTCGCATCACCGACCTCATCACCAGCGGAAAGCTGTTCGAGGACACGGCCCTGCCTTGCATTGACTCCGCTCAGGATCGCGTGATGTTGTGCGGCAGTCCCGACATGCTCGCCCAGATGACGACCCTGCTGCGCGAGGATGGTTTCGAGGAGGGCTCGAGTTCGGCCCCGGGATCCTACGTCGTGGAAAAAGCCTTCGTCGAAAAATAGCCCGTGCCGCCTCAGCTCGAAATCCCGAAAAGCGAAGCTGTGGCGCCGGCAAAGCCGGGCTCCCGGCTCGGCGATAGCGCCGAGAGCCGGTTTTCGACCGCCCTCATCCCCGGCGTGTCGCTGGCGGCCGCGATCGGCGCCGCCGGCATGCTCGCCGAAATCGCGATGCGGCGCCTCACCGGCGGGTTCGCGCTGCCGGCGCTGGTGATCGCCCTCCTGATCGGCATGGCGGTGAGCGGACCGGCCCACCGTCCCGCCTTCACTCCCGGGCTCGTGTGGTGCGTGAAGACGCTGCTGCGGGTCGCCATCGCGATCCTGGGGCTGCGGATTTCGCTCGCCGACATCATCGGGCTCGGGTCCGGCACGGTGGTCATCGTCATCGTCGCGATGGCCGCGACGATCGTCTCGAGCTTGTGGCTTTCCAGCCGGCTGGGGCTCGGCGCGTCGTTCGGCGCGCTTGCCGGGGCGGCCAATGCCGTATGCGGCGCTTCGGCGGCTCTCGCGACGTCGACCGTGGTCCCCTCCTACGAGCGCAAGGGCGCCGATGTCGCCTTTTCGGTGATCGCAGCCAATGCCGGCGCGACCCTGGCGATGCTGGCCTATCCGCTGATCGCAGTGGCGCTCGGGTATGACGCAAGGCAGACCGGCATCTTCCTCGGAGCCAGCATCCACGATGTCGCCCAGGTCGTCGGGGCCGGCTACGCGGTGTCGGACGCGGTCGGCAATGCCGCGGTCATCGTCAAGCTGTTCCGGGTGTTCCTGCTGCTTCCGGTGGTGCTCGGCATCGGCTGGTGGCTGGCGGCTTCGGGGGCCCGCACCGGAACGGCGCGGGTGCCGGTGCCCACCTTCGCCATCATGTTCCTGGTGCTTTGCCTAGTGAACACGTTTGCGACCGCGATGCCGGCGCTGGCGCCGATCTATGGTCCGGTCAAAAGCGTGCTCGATGTCGCCGCGAATTGGGGTCTGCTGCTCGCCATCGCCGCTCTAGGCGCCGGCACCACCATGACCGAACTGCGTTACATCAACTGGCGGCACGGCGTCGTCTTCTTCACCGCCACGGCGGTGACCTTCCTCACGGTCGCCCTCGGCCTGCGGATTATGGGCTAGCCGCGCCCAGCGAAAAACAGTCCCCGTATATCTTTGCCTTTACGCCCGAACTCCCCGGACGGCACCATGAGCGTCGGGGGAAAACCCCATCGCCGGGGACTTGGCCACTCCGTTTATTTTTCATTAACATATTGCATTTACGGCACTCTTCGCGACAAAGCCGGGCTCTGACGGGGGAGCCAAATCGGCGATTTTCAGTTGCGATCGAATATCTATCTGATATCATGTTTATGAGATTTTAATGCGCTCATTGAGCGCCTCTTCAATCTTAGATTGCATGACGATGTTGAGAGATAGCTGTGCGGGCGTCGACAGGGGATCCGGACCACCCGGCGCTTGGCCGCCATCTGCGCACCTCTCCGCGAGGACAGAAGCATGACCGTGATTGCAATGACGCGAGAGATCGGCTGCCTGGGCAACGAGGTCGCGGCCGGGGTCGCCGCGCGGCTGCGGCTCGAGACGGTGCGCCTCGAGGTCGCGGCCGACAACGTCGCCCGGCGGCTCGGCGTCGCCGAGCGCACCGTGACGCGTTATCTTGAAGGCTCGGCCTCGCTCTTGGAGCGTCTGCAGATCGATCACCGCAAGCTGTTCCACTACGCCGCCGAGGAAATCCTCGGGTTCGCGCAGCGGGGCGACGTTCTGATCAAAGGCTGGGGCGCCGCCACGCTGCTCCGCGATCTCCCCGACGTCATCAGTGCCCGGGTTTCCGCGCCGCTGGAATTCCGCGTCGGCGTCATCATGGAACGGCACGGACGCCGCGACGCCGGGCGCATTCGCGAAGAGATCAAGCGCTTCGATGCCGCGCACGTGCGCGCGCTGCGAGCCTATTTCGATATCGAGCAGGAGGACGCGCGCCTCTACGACATCGTGCTCAACACCGGACGGTTGAGCGTCGACGCCTGCGTCACGGCGATCTGCCGGCTCGCCGAGGGCCCGCGCATCCGCGACACCGGCCCGTCACGCTCGGCGCTCGCCAACCGCTTTCTCCAAGCCAGGATCAGCGCCGCGATGGCCGAGCAGATCAGCGTCGCGATGGCCCCGCTCGGCATTTCGGTATCGGTCACCAACGACAAGGTGACACTGGTGGGGACCACCTGCAGCGGCGGGCTGAGAACGCGGGCCGAGAAGATCGCCCGCAACATCGCCGGCGTGTTTCCGATCGACAACCGCATCGTCAGCGTGCCGACCCGCGGCAGCATGTTCTGACGCTCGCAGGCGTCGGCGATCGCGGGACGCGGCACGCGTCCTCACGGCTGTTTCAGCGCGGCGCGCACCACGCGGATGAACGCCTTCACGGCGGGCGCGGTGTCGTCACGCCGCCGCGCCAGAGCCAGCAGCGCGCTGCGCGGCGAGCCCATGAGGTCGCGATAGACGACCCCCGGCATGGCGACGCGGCGAAACAACTCCGGCACCAGCGCGACGCCGGCCCCGGCGGAAACGAGGGTGATGATGGTGAGGATGTCCGGAGCGCGACCGACGATTTTCGGCTCGAACCGCCCTTCAGCTGCAATCTCCTGGATGTGGCCGCCGAAGCCGAGCTCGAGCTCGACGCTCGAGGCGATGAAGCCTTCGCCTGCGAGCGCCGCACTGCGAATGCGCGGTGCCGCCGCGAGCGGATGACTCTCCGGCAGCGCCAACACGAAGGGCTGGCGCCACACCAGCGTGCCGGCGAGACCGATCGGATAACGCAGCGGCGGCCGCAGAAACCCGAGGTCGAGCCGCCCTTCCAGCAGGGCGGTGAGCTGGCGCATGGTTTCAAGCCGATGGAGCTGGACGTCGACCAGCGGGTTCGAGCGCCGGAATGACGCGATCACCTTCGGAATGAGCCCGACGCAGCTCGCCGACGTGACGTAGCCGATCTCGATGCGGCCGATTTCGCCGCGGGCAGCACGATGCGCGATCGCGGTCGCCTGGTCCGCCTGCCGCAGCGTGGCTCGCGCCTCCTCGAGGAAGCGCCGTCCGGTTTCGGTGAGCGCGACCGAACGCCGCGTCCGCCGCAGCAGCGTCACGCCGAGCTCGCGCTCGAGCGCCTGGACCTGCTGGGTGAGCGTCGGCGGCGTGATCCGGAGACGCTCGGCGGCGTGGGCGAAGTGGAGCTCTTCGGCGACCGCTTCGAAATAGCGCAGGTGGCGCAGTTCCATGCCGGCTCCCAGGACCCGTATTAGGTAAAACCTAACAAAATGGCGAGGCAGCCATAATGACACCGCCCGCGCCGCCATGCGAGCTTCACGCAAAAGGGATGGAAACGAAAGATCGCCCCATGGGCATGACTGTCGTCGAGAAGATTCTCGCGCGCGCCAGCGGCGCCGACCGCGTCAAGCCCGGCGACCTGGTGGTGGTCGGGGTCGACACCATCGTGCTCTATGACGGGAATTTCTTTCCGGCCTATTGGCGCGATCTCGTCTCGATCAGAAATCCGGACAGCGTCGTCGTGGTGTTCGATCATCGGGTGCCGGCGCCCGACCGCACCTGCGCCAAGGCGCACGAGGTCGGCCGCAAGTTCGTCGAGCAGTTCGGCATCCGCCGCTTCCACGACGTCGGGATGGACCAGGGAATCTCCCACGTCATCGTCGCCCAGCACGGCTACGCCCTGCCCGGCACCGTGCTGGTGTGCTCGGACTCTCATACCGGCAGCGGCGGCGTCTTCAACTGCGCGGCCCGCGGCACCGGCGGTCCCGACATGATCTACGCGCTCGCCAAAGGCGAGACCTGGTTCCGGGTGGTGGAGAGCGTCCGCTACGATCTCGTCGGCCGGCTCCGGCACGGGGTTTCGACGAAGGACCTGTTCCTTCACATCGCTACCCGCTACGGCGATCACGCCAACCAGAACGTCGAGTTCGGCGGCCCGGCGCTCGCCGCGCTGAGCATCGACGCGCGACGCACGCTCTCGACGATGGGGACCGAGCTCAACGCCGATTTCACCATCTTCGAACCGGACGAGACCATGCTCGCCCATGTGCGAAGCCTCAACCCCGCACGCTTCGAGGCGCAATACCCGGACGACGACGCGACCTATGCGGATCGCCGGACCATCGATCTCGACGCGATCGAACCGCTGGTGGCACTGCCCGGCAAGGTCATCGGCAATGCGGTCGGCGTCAGCGAAGTGACCAGCGAGCGCATCCAGCAGGCGTTCATCGGGTCCTGCGCCAACGGCAATTTCGACGACCTCGCCGTCGCCGCCGAGGTGGTGCGGGGGCGCCGGGTCGCGCCCGGCGTCCGGTTCGTCATTACGCCGGGATCCCAGGCGACCTACCGGCGGGCCCTCAAGGCCGGGCTCATCGAAGTGCTGATGGATGCCGGCGCGGTACTCACGCCCGCGACCTGCGGCGCCTGCCAGGGCGGCCACATGGGCGTGCTCGGCCCCGGCGAGACCTGCATCACCGCGAGCACGCGCAACTTCAGCGGCCGCATGGGCGATCCGAGCGCCCGCATCTACATGGCGTCCCCGGCGACGGTCGCCGCCTCGGCGCTGACCGGCGTCGTCACCCACCCCGGCGCCTTCCTGCGGGAGGCCCCCGATGCGTGACGGCGACGTCTGGATGTTCGGCGACGACATCAACACCGACCTCATCGCGCCGACGCCCTACATCTACATGCCCGCGCACGAGCAGGCGCGCCATGTCTTCGAAGCGAACCGGCCCGGCTGGGTCGACGAGGTCAAGCCGGGCGATTTCATCGTCGCCGGCAGGAATTTCGGCATGGGGTCGAGTCGCCCCGCGCCGATGGTGCTCGCCGCGCTGGCGATCGGCTGCGTACTCGCCAATTCCATCAACGCGCTGTTCTTCCGCAACTGCGTCAGCTTCGGCGTGCTCGCGCTGGAATGCCCCGGGGTTTCCAAGGCCTTTACGGAGCGCCAGCGGGCGCGCGTCTCCTTCGACGATTTCACGGTGACCAATCTCGCCACGGGTGCCGTCCTCACGGCGACGCCGGTCCCACCCGCCCTGGTGCGGCTGATGGGCGGCGGCGGCATCTTCCCGCTGCTCGAGAGCGAAGGACTGATCCGGCCGAAGCGGCCCGACACCGCGCCTGCGGGCGCGGCAGCACCATGATCGCCGCCGAATCCTATGCCGGCGCGCCGCTCCTGACCGTCAGCGACGTCTCCAAGGCGTACGAGACCCGCCAGGGCGACCGTATTCTCGCGCTCGACCGCGCCTCGCTGTCGCTCTCCGACGGCGAGTTCGTGAGCGTGGTCGGTCCGTCCGGCTGCGGCAAGTCGACCCTGCTCAAGATCATCGCCGGTATCGAGCCCGCCACCACGGGCAGCATCGTCTATCGCGGTCAGGCGGTGCACCGTCCGCAGCGCGGCATGGGCGTGGTATTCCAGACGCCGGTGCTGCTGCCCTGGCTCACCGTGCTGGAGAACGTGCTGCTCCCGATCCGCGTCCTGCGCCTGCCGCGCAACACCGCCGAGCCGCGCGCCCGCAGCCTGCTCGGCCTCGTGGGGCTCGGCGACTTCGAGGGCAAGTATCCGTCCGAGCTGTCCGGCGGCATGCAGCAGCGCGTCGGCATCGTGCGCAGCCTCATCCACGATCCGGGCGTGCTCCTGATGGACGAGCCGTTCGGCGCGCTCGACGCCCTGACGCGCGAACGCATGAGCCTCGAGCTGCAGAAGATCTGGATGGCCAACCGCAAGACCGTGTTCTTCATCACCCACAGCATCCTGGAATCGGTGTTCCTGTCGGATCGCGTGCTCGTGATGTCGGCGCGGCCGGGCCGATTCATCGCCGAGTTTCGGATTCCGTTCCCGCGTCCGCGCGGTTTCGACCTCACCACGCGGCCCGATTTCAACGGCTTCGTGGCACAGATCCGCGACCTGCTCGGAGCCTCCGTCGATGCCTGAGAAGAGCGGGCGCCGGCGCCGGTCGGTCGAGCGGTTGACGGCCGCGGCATCGCTCGTGGCCAGCGTGCTGATCGGGCTCGCGGTCTGGCAGGCCGCGGTGAGCGCCTACGACATTCCGTCCTATGTGCTGCCGACGCCCGCCGCGGTGATGGCCGCGCTCGCCGACGGCCTCGGCCAGAGCCCGACCAGCCGCGCGAGCTTCTGGTACCATCTCGCCGACACGTTGACGGCGACGCTCGCAGGCTTTGCCATCGGCAGCGTGCTCGGCCTCGCGCTCGCCGCCGTGATGGCGGAATTCCGCATCGTCGAACGGCTGCTGTTTCCTTATGTCGCAGCCATCCAGAGCCTGCCGAAAGTGGCCATCGCGCCGCTCTATGTGATCTGGTTCGGCTACCAGATTCAGTCCAAGATCGCGATGGCGGTGACGCTCGCTTTGTTTCCGGTGCTGCTCAACGCGTTGCAGGGCTTTCTCTCGGTCGAAAAGGACCGGCTGGAGTTGATGAGTTCGCTCGACGCCAGCCGGTGGCAGGTGTTCTGGATGGTCAAGCTGCCTTCGAGCCTCCCGCTGATCTTCGCCGGGCTCAACCTCGGCATCGTCTATGCGCTGCTCGGCGCGCTGGTCTCGGAATTCATCGGCGCCCAGCGCGGCATGGGCGTGATGATCCTGCAGCTCCAGTCGGTCAACGACACCGCGGGCGTGTTCGCCGCGCTGATCGTTCTCGCCGTGGTCGGATATGTCCTGATCGCCGCAGTGCGGATGGTTCAGCACCGCGTCGTGTTCTGGTCGAGCGGAGCCGGAAGGAATGCCGCGATCTAGAACCATGCATGAAGCCGAGGAGTGAAGGTCGATCCAATCTCGACAAGCCCGTGTGCACGGATTTCCGACCTCGTCCCGAGGAGCCGTGCGGAGCACGGCGTCTCGAAGGATGGCCCCCCGCGCTGCACCTTGTGGCCGCCCTTCGAGACGCCCGCTTCACGGGCTCCTCAGGACGAGTTGATCAACATAAGTCGGACTCGGACGAAGCCCTGCGGGACAGAACAGAACGGAGGAAAGCATGGAACAGACCCGGCGATCGTTCGCGGCCTCCATGGTTGCGGCCGCGGTGGTTGGACAGGCGCCCGCGCAGGCACAGGAGCTGCAGAAGCTGCGGCTCGGATTCGGCACCAAGATCGTGTCGCCGATGGTCGCCAATATCCTCATCCCCGAACAGCTCGGCTACTACCGCGACGAAGGGCTGACGCTGGAGTTCTTCCCGCTCGGCCCCAATCCGGTAGTGCTCGAGCAGATCGCCTCGAAGCGGCTCGACTTTGCGACCGGCGTTCCCACCGTCCAGCTCCCCGTCCTGGCGAAGGGCGACAAGCTGCCGGTCGTCAATTTCTTCGAGTTCACCTACCCGTTCAAATACGGACTCGCGGTGACGCCGAAAAGCGCCATCGCGTCGCTCGGCGACCTTCGCGGCAAGACCATCGGCGTGAGCTCCCTCGGCCTCACCGATTACGCCGTGCTCAAGCAGATCCTCAAGCGCAACGGGCTCGATCCCGACAAGGACGTCAACATTCTCGCGGTCGGCGAGGGGGTGCCCGGCGGCCAGGCGCTGCAGCGCGGCGCGGTCGACGCGCTGTTCAGCTACGATACCCAGTTCGGCCAGGTCGAGGCGGTCGGCATCGCCCTGCGCTACGTGACGCTGCCGCCCAACGTGCCGAAGATCGGCGGCCTCTATCTCAACGCGCGCCCGGAGACGCTGCGCGACCATCGCAATTGGGCGGTCGGGATCGGACGCGCGGTGGCGAAGGCCCAGGTCTTCATCCGCGAGAACCCGCGCGCCGCGGCCTATGCCTTCCTGCAGATGTTTCCCGAGGCGGCGCCGAAAGCCGCGAGCCTCGACCAGCAGCTCAAGGCGATCATGAATCCGATCGAGAAGCGGTCGCCCTTCTTCAGCTCCTATGACGAAAAGATCACGAAATGGGGCGAGCTCAGCGCCGCCGAGTTCAAGGAAGAGATCGACTTCATGGGACTGTCCGACAAGATTCCGGACCCGTCCGTGCTGTTCACCAACGACCTGATTGCCGAGATCAATAATTTCGACGCGGAGAAAATCCGCGCGCAGGCACGCGCCTACAAAATCCCGTAAGCTCCCGCCGCGACCAAGACGGAGGCCAAACCCGTCGGGAGGAAAACATGAGGATCATCGCCACGCTCGCCGTCGGCGTGTTGAGCTGTTGCGGCCTCGCTTGGCTCGGCGCCACGAGCGCCGCGGCCCAGGCCTATCCGACGCGTCCCGTCACCATGATCGGCCCCTATGCCGCCGGCGGCCCGACCGACACCATCGCGCGCATCATGGCGGAGGGCATGCGCGCCTCACTCGGCCAGCCGGTCGTCGTCGAAACCGTGACCGGCGCCGCCGGCAGCCTCGGTGCCGCCCGGGTCGCCCGCGCCGCGCCCGACGGTTACACCATCAGCATCGGCCAGTGGGGCTCCCACGTGGTGACCGGGGCGATCTATTCGCTCCCGTTCGACATCTTCGGCGATTTCGAGCCGGTCGCGCTGATCACCGACATTCCCTACGGCATCGTCGCGCGGGGCAACATGCCTCAGCCGGACCTCGCGAGCCTGATCGCCTGGCTCAAGGCCAATCCGGGGCGGGCATCGGTGGGCAGCGGCGGGGTTGGAAGCCCGCCCCAGGTCGGTGCGATCTTTTTCCAGAACGCCACCGGCGTCCGGTTCCAGTTCGTCCCCTATCGCGGTTCCGGGCCGGCGATGCAGGATCTCGTGGCCGGGCAGATCGACATGATGTTCGACAGCCCCACCAATTCGCTCCCCCATGTGCGGGACGGGCGCATCAAGGCCTATGCCATCATGGCGAAGCAGCGTCTCGCGGCGGCGCCGGATATCCCCACCGTGGACGAGGCCGGACTGCCGGGCTTCTATTTCTCGGTGTGGCACGGCATCTGGGCGCCGAAGGGCACGCCCAAGGCGATCATCGACCGGCTCAACGCCGCCGTGGTGGATGCGCTGGCCGACCCCCTGACCCGCAAGCGTCTGGCCGACCTCGGCCAGGAGATCATGCCGCGCGACCGCCAGACCCCGGAGGCATTGCGCGCCTTCCACAAGGCGGAAATCGAGAAATGGTGGCCGATCATCAAGGCCGCGGGTATCACCGGCGAATAGCCGCGGAAATTGCGGATTTTGACTCCATTTTGCCATAACTCCGACCGATCCGTGTGGTCGGAATGGGGCGCCGGGGACGATCGAATTGCGCGCCGGACGTTGAATATCCGGGCGCATGGGGTCAAAACGGGGGCGAACACGTCATGAGCCTGACGCGTCGGAGACCGCACGCCAATCGCCGGGACATCCTTAAAGCGGCCGCATCCATGGCCGCGACCGCGCCGCTTGTCGCCGCCGGCGATGTCTTTGCCCGCAGCGAGGACGGCCATGCCTCGACCGCCTTGACCGAGCTCGACGCGGCGCTCCGCGACTCCATCCGGGCCGGGCACCTGCCGGGCGTCGTCGCCATGGCCGCGACCGATCGCGGAGTGATCTATGAAGGCGCGTTCGGCTCCCGCCAGGTCGGCCAGGAGCCGGCCATGAGCCGCGACACCGTGTTCCGGATCGCCTCGATGATCAAGCTCATCACCTCGGTGGCGGCGATGCAGCTCGTCGAGCAGGGCAGGCTCGGGCTCGACGATCCCGCGCCCGCCATCGATCCGGCGCTCGCCGCGCCGCAGGTCTTCACCGGCTGCGACGGCACCGGCGCGCCCCAGATGCGACCCGCGAGCCAGCCGATCACGCTGCGCCACCTGCTCACTCACACCGCCGGCTTCGCCTACCGGCTGTGGGAACCGCAGGTCCTGCGCTATCAGCAGGCCTGCGGGGCGCTGCCTGCTCGCCAGCGCGCCGCGCTGCCGCATGCCCCGCTGATGTTCGATCCCGGCACCCGCTGGCAATACGGCACCGGCATCGACTGGGTGGGCCACATCGTCGAGTCGGTCAGCGGCGAACGGCTGGACGCGTATTTCCGCCAGCACATCCTCGATCCGCTCGGGATGGCCGACACCGGCTTCGAGCTCTCCGCCGCGCAACGCGCGCGGGAGGCGAGCACGCACCGGCGCAAGCCGGATGGCGTGCTGACCGCCGAGCCGCTGGAAAAGCCGAGTCACCCGACCGCCTTCTCCGGCGGCGGCGGCATCTATTCGACGGCGCCCGACTACCTCACGCTGCTCCGTGCGCTCATGAACGGGGGGACCCTGGACGGGGTCACGATCCTGCGGCCGCAGACGGTCGCCCTGATGTGCCAGAACCAGATCGGCGACATCGAGGCCGGCATTCTCAAGTCGAACAACCCGGCGCTCTCCAACGACGTCGATTTCTTTCCCAAGATCCCGCTGCGCTGGGGGATCGGCCACATGATCAACCTGCAGCCGGGACCGAATGGCCGCAGCGCCGGCAGCCTGACCTGGGCGGGCCTTCTCAACACCTATTACTGGATCGACCCGAAGCGGCGCGTCGCGGCCGTCTTCATGACGCAGATGCTGCCGTTCGCCGACAAGCCTGCGCTTGCGCTCTACCACCGGTTCGAGCGGGGAATTTACAGCGCCGTGAAGGCCGCCTGAGCGGCCTCACTCGGCGGCGATCGACGCAGTGTCCCGGCCGCCGCGCGCGACATCTCTGTCGCCGGTGAGCCAGCTCTGCAGCCGGTCGAGGTAGAGATAGACCACCGGCGTCGTGTAAAGCGTCAGGAGCTGGCTCAACGCGAGCCCGCCCACCATGGCGTAGCCCAACGGCTGGCGCATCTCCGAGCCGGTGCCGTTGCCGAGCGCAAGCGGGATGCCCGCCAGCAGCGCCGCCGCTGTGGTCATCATGATCGGCCGGAACCGCAGCAAACAGGCCTCGCGGATGGCATCCACCGGCGGCTGATGCCGGTCGCGCTCCGCGGCGATTGCAAAGTCGACCAGCATGATGCCGTTTTTCTTGACGATGCCGATCAAGAGGATGATGCCGACGATGCCGATCACCCCGAGGTCCATCCCGCCGAAGCGCAGCGCCAGCAGTGCGCCGATGCCGGCCGACGGCAGCGTCGAGAGGATCGTCAGCGGATGGATGAAGCTTTCGTAGAGAATCCCGAGAATGATGTAGACGACCACCAGCGCCGCCAGCACCAGCGCCGGCGTGCTTGCGAGCGAATTCTGGAACGCCTGCGCGTCGCCCTGGAACGACGAGAGGATCTGCGCCGGCATGCCGAGATCGGCGGCCGCCCGGTTGATGGCGTCGACCGCCTGTCCGAGCGCGACGCCGGGCCTCAGGTTGAACGTGAGCGTCACCGCGGGAAACTGGCCCTGGTGGGTCACCGAAAGCGGGCCCGCCTTGCTGGCATCCGTTTCCACCAGCGTTGAAAGCGGGACGACGCCGCCGGTGAGCGGCGATTTCACATAGAGCCGGTCGAGCGAGGCGGGGTTCGCCTGAAGCTCCGGCAGGATTTCGAGGACCACGAAATAGGTATTGAGCTGGGTGAAATACTGGGTGATCTGGCGCTGCCCATAGGCGTCGTTGAGGGTGTCGTCGATCAATTGCGGCGAGATGCCGAAGCGGGAGGCCTGGTCGCGGTTGATGGTGAGCTTGAGCTGCGGGGCGTTGGCGAGAAGGTCGCTCGACGCCTCGGCGAGCTCGGGCAAAGTGCGCAGCTTCGCGAGCATCTTCTGCGACCACTCGACCAGCTCGTCGATGTTGGGATCCTGCAGCGTGTACTGGTAGCTGCCGCGGCCGATGCGGGCGCCCACATTGATGTCCTGGGTCGGTTGCAGGAAGACGTTGGCGCCCGGCACCTGGGCGAACTGCGGCCGCAGCCGGTCGATGATCTCCCGCGCCGAGGCTTTGCGCTCCTCGCGCGGCTTGAGCACGATGGTGAAGCCGCCGGTATTGGCCGGGTTCGGACTGTCGGTCGAACCGGTCTGGGATCCGATCGCCTGCACGTCGGGGTCGCGCAGGATGATCTCGCCCAGTTCCTGCTGCAGGCGCATCATCTCCTGGGGTGAAACCTCCTGAGAGGCCTCGGACACCCCGGAAATCAGCCCGGTGTCCTGGATCGGGAAGAATCCCTTGGGACTCTGGACGAACAGGAAGACCGTGAGTGCGACGGTCGCCAGGAACACGGCGAGCATGATCGCCTGATGGCGCAACGCGACGTCGAGGGTGCGGCGATAGAATGCCAGCATGGCGTCGAAGCCGGACTCGATCCGGCGGTAGAGCCGGCCGTGGGTGGCGGCCTCGGCCCGCATGAAGCGCGCGCACAGCATCGGGGCGAGCGTGAGCGAGACGAACGCCGAGATCGCGATCGAGGCCGTGACGGTCAGCGCGAACTCGCGGAATACGCGCCCGATGATCCCGCCCATGAGCAGCAGCGGAATGAACACCGCGACCAGCGAGACGCTGATCGACACCACCGTGAACGCGATCTCGCCCGAACCTTTGAGTGCCGCCTCGAATGGCGCCATGCCGGCCTCGATGTGGCGGTAGATGTTCTCCACCACCACGATCGCGTCGTCGACCACGAATCCGACCGCGATCGTGAGCCCCATCAGGGAGATGTTGTCGAGACTGAAATTGAGCAGGAACATCGCCGCGAACGAGCCGAGCAGTGCCAGCACCACGGTGACGCTGGGAATGAACGTCGCCCAGAAGCTGCGCAGGAACACGAGCACCACCAGCACCACCAGCACGATGGTGAGGACGAGAGTGAACTCGACGTCCTGCACCGAGGCGCGGATGGTGACGGTACGGTCCAGCAAGGTATCGACCTTCATCGCCGCCGGAACATTGGCGGTCAGCTTCGGCAGCTGCGCCTTGATCAGCTCCACGGTATCGATGACGTTCGCGCCGGGCAGCTTGCGCACCGCCAGCAGGATGCCGGGCTTGTTGTTCGGGAAGCCGGCGACGTAGCGGCTGGTCGCCTCGACGACCGCCTGCCCGACGTCACGCACGCGCAGCGCCGCGCCGTCGCGGTAGGCGAGGATGACGTCGTTGAACGGATCGGGGTCCGAGATCTGGTCGTTGGCCGCGATCGTATAGCCGACCTTGGGCGTGAAGATGGTGCCCTTCGCCGCGTTGCTCGTGGCATTGACGAGCTTCGCGCGCACCTCCTCCAGGGTCAGGCCGATCGAGGCGAGCTTGGCCGGATCGACCTGGACGCGAATCGCAGGCTTCTGGTCGCCGATGATCGAGGCCTGGGCGACGCCCGGCAGTTGCGACAGCGCCTGGATGAAGAAGTTGTCGAGGTAGTCGTGGACGACGGTGAGCGGCAGCGTCTCGGAATGCGCCCACAGCATGATGATCGGGGCGTCCGCGGGATTGACCTTCTTGTAGTTCGGCGGCTGCGTCATCGCCTGCGGCAGGAACTTGCCCGCCGCGGTGATCGCGGCCTGGATGTCCTGGGCCGCGAGATCGATGTTGCGGTTGAGGTCGAATTGGACGACGACCTGCGACACCCCGAGCGAACTCAACGACGTCATCTGGGTGATGCCGGCGATCTGACCGAACTGGCGCTCCAACGGCGCCGCGACCGAGGACGCCATGGTCTCGGCGCTGGCGCCCGCGAGCGTCCCGGTTACCTGGATGGTCGGGAAATCGACCTGCGGCAGCGGCGCGACGGGGAGGAACGGAAACGCCGTGATCCCGACGAGCGCCAGCGCCGCCATGATCAGCGAGGTGGCGACCGGCCGGCGGATGAAAGGTTCCGACAGGTTCATCGGGTGTTGTCCGCGGTCTTCGGCGCGCTGATGATCGCGACGGGGGCATCGACCTGAAGCTTGTACTGACCGTCGGTCACGACGCGGTCGCCCTCGTCGAGGCCGGCGGTGATGATCGTCAGGTCGCCCGACACCGGCCCCACCTCGATCGGTCGCGGCGCGGCCTTGTTGTCGTCGTTCACCACCCAGGCGAACAGGCCCTTGGCGCCGCGCTGGACCACCGTGCTGGGGAGCGCGACGACATTCTTGCGGATTTCGATCAGCACGCGCGCATTGACGAATTCGCCGGGCCACAGCCGCTCGTCGGAGTTGGCGAACATGGCCTTGAGGCGAAGCGTGGCGGTCGTCTGGTCGATGATGTTGTCGATGAGCAGCAGGGTGCCCGTACTCAACTGCCGGCGGTTGTTCTGGTCGAACGCGAGGACCTCGACCGGACCGCGCGCCATGGCGTCGCGCAGGTCGTCGAGGACCTGCATCGGCAGGGTGAACATGACCGCGGCCGGCTGCGTCAGGACCACGGTGGCGATGGCGCGCACGTCGGCGGCGTGGACGAGATTGCCCGGATCGACCAGCCGGACGCCGATGCGTCCGTCGCTCGGCGAGCGGATCTCGGTGTAGTCGAGCTGGGTCTGGGCGGTTTCGATGGCCGCCTCGTCGGCGGCGATCGAGCCCTTGAGCTGGTCGACCCGGGCCTGCTGCTGGTCGACGAGCTGCTGGGTGGCGACGTTCTGGACCACCAGCGTCTTGGAGCGCGCGAGGTCTTTCTCGGCGGAGCCGACGAGCGCAATGTCCTGCATGCGCTTGGCCTTGGCTTGGTCGAGCGCCGCCTGGTAGAGGCGCGGATCGATGCGGGCGAGCACGTCGCCCTTCTTGACGCGCTGGCCCTCGGTGAACAGCACCTCCCGCATGATGCCTTCGACCTGGGAATGAATCCCGATGGTGAAAGAAGCCTGCACCGAGCCGAGCCCGGTGGCGTAGACCGGGACGTCCTGCCGGGCGGCGACGGCGACGCTGACCCGCACCGCGGGACGTGCGGCCGCGCGCGACGGGCTCGGCGTCGTCGACCCGGACCAATAGACGGCGGCAGCGCCGGCCAGCGCGGCGATGACCGCGACGGTCCACAGACGTCGCTTGGGTATCGGACGTCGCTCGGGTGTCCGCCCTTCGGGGGTCGGGGGCGCATTGCCACGCGAATTGGGCATCGGCGCTTCCTCCAGAGCCTCGGGTTCTCAAGATCGCGAGAACGAGGCGTTGTGTTCTTGATCCAGATCAGCGACAGCGGCCGCCGGCATGCCCGCGCGGCACCCCTGCGGGCAGCCGTCGCACCGGGGTGCGGAGCACCTTGAACGCGAGTGCGGAGCACCTTGAACGCGAGTGCGGAGCACCTTGAACGCGAGTGCGGAGCACCTTGAACGCGAGTGCGGAGCACCTTGAACGCGAGTGCGGAGCACCTTGAACGCGAGTGCGGAGCACTTTGAACGCGAGTGCGGAGCCACTTTAAGCGAGGGTGCGGTGCACCTTGAACGCGAGTGCGGAGCACCATGAACGCGGGTGCGCAGCCCTCGAAGCGCTCGAGCCAGGACGACAGGAACGACCTGCTCGGGCGTCAGGCCAGAGGGGGGCCGCGGGCGTTGAAATAGAAATATCCGGCCGACGCGGCGACCGTGGACGCGTACGCCCATTGGCATTCACTGAAAATGGATTCCCACGGCAGCACGCAGGGCGTGCCGGGAACGAGCATGGCGCCCGCAAGGCCGATGCTGGCGCAGACGGCACAGTAATCGTTGCGGAGACGGCCGGGGCCGTCGCGACCCGGAGAGGACGCCGGGTCGGCGGCGGCAACCCCGGTGACGGCGGGGACCGCCTGGTCGGCCGCCGCGAGCACCGCATTGGCCGCGAACTGCTCGAGATGGACGTGGCGAAAGGTGACCGCGAAATGGCAGGCGAGCGCCAGCAGCGCCAACGACCCGACTGTCAGCCTGTGCGATCGGAACCAGTGCATTTCAGCGGACCATGCCTCCGGATGCCCATTCTCTACGCTTCCTGGACGACATTGTGAACAAGATAACGCCGCTCCGGCCGCAATGTCCCGTAGCCGCCGGCCGGCGACCGCGGGCGACAGGTGCGGCACCGGCTCGGGGAAGGTCGCGTGCCGCCTCCCTTCCCTCCCCGCCTCCACGCGCCTAATCTGCCGGCCCACCCCAGCGAGCGGGAGATGGCAGCGGGACATGGCCGGGAAGCCGACCGACGTTCGATCCGAGCTGAAGGTGTCGCTGTGGCGCGGCGACGCCAACGGGCGCTATAAGTCGTTTGCCGTGCCGCAGCGGCAGAACCAGACCGTGCTCGACGTCGTCACCTATGTGCAGCGCCATCTCGATCCGACGCTCGCCTACCGGTTCGCCTGCCGGGTCGGCATGTGCGGGTCGTGCGCTATGACCGTCAACGGCCGTCCGCGCTGGACCTGCCGCACCCACGTGGAGAAGGTCGCCGATGACGGGCGGCTCGAGATCGGCCCGCTGGAGAACCTGCCGGTCATCAAGGATCTCGCCACCGACATGACACGGTTCTTCGAGCGCTGGAACGAGGCGAAGGGGGCGTTCGTCCCGACCCAGACCCGCGACGATCCGATCCCGCCGATCCGTCCCGACAGCCCGGCGCGCCTCGCCGCCAATGCCGCGATCGAATGCATCAATTGCGGGGTCTGCTACGCCGCCTGCGACACCGTGCGCTGGAATCCCGACTATCTCGGACCGGCCGCGCTCAACCGCGCCTGGACCCTCGCCAACGACAGCCGGGACGGCGCGGGGCCGGAGCGGCTCGCGGCGGTATCGGCGCGGGGCGGCTGCCACGCCTGCCACACCCATCAGTCGTGCGAGGCCCATTGCCCGACCGGGCTCAACCCGACGGCGTCGATCGCCGGATTGAAGCGACGCACCGTGACGGCCTGGCTCTCGGGCGGCATTGCGGGCGGGATCAGGCGATGAACCTCTCGCTCTATCTCTGGCAGCGGGCCACCGCGGCGCTGATGGCGCCCATGGTCCTGGTGCACCTCGCGGTGATCTTCTACGCGACGCGCCACGGACTCACGGCGGCCGACATTCTCGGCCGCGTGCGCGGCAGCCTCGGCTGGGGCGGCTTCTACACGCTGTTCGTGATCGCGGCCTCGATCCATGCCGGGATCGGCGTGCGCAATGTGCTCGCCGAATGGTCGCCGCTCGCCGAACGTGCCGCCGGCGTCGCGGCGGGGTTGTTCGCCCTCCTCCTGTTCGGCCTCGGCCTGCGCGCCGTCGCGGCGGTGGCGCTGTGAGCGCCCCGGTCGCCCGCATCGCGCGGCGTCGCGACTACCGCATGGAGGTGCCGTGGCTCGCCGCGCTGGTGCACCGGCTGTCGGGGCTCGCACTCGCGATCTTCCTGCCGCTGCATTTCCTCGCGCTCGGTCTCGCCATCGGCGGCGAGGCCAAGCTCGACGGCTTCCTGCGCTGGAGCGACACGCCGCTCGTCAAGCTCGCCGAGGGCGGCCTCGTGTTCCTCCTCACTGTCCATCTGCTCGGCGGCTTGCGCCTGCTGATGGTGGAGAACTTTTCATGGCGTGGTGGGCAGAAGCACTACGCCGTCATCGGCGGTGCCGCGGCGGCGATGGCCGCGCTCGCCTATCTCCTGGTGGTGTCGCCGTGATGGGGACTGTGCATCCCGTAGGGCGGGCAGAGGCGGCCGCGAGGCTTCCTTTGAGGCACCGCGCTCGGACCGCCGTGCCCGCGCGGACGGCTTGGCCGAACGACGAGGTCCGACCGCGTGGGCACGGCGGAGCGCGCGTCGTGCATCCCGGGAAACGCCTCGGCCGCCTTTGCCCACCCTACCGGACTCTCCGCGGGGCGGCGATGACCGCGACGATCGAACGTCTCACCACCGACATCCTGATCCTCGGCTCGGGCGGCGCCGGGCTGTTCGCGGCGCTCCATGCGCACCGCGCCGATCCCGATCTCGACGTCACCATCGCGACCAAGGGGCTGCTCGGCAAATGCGGCTGCACCCGCATGGTCCAGGGCGGCTACAACGTCGCGCTGCACAAGGGCAACTCCATCGAGCGCCATTTCATGGACACCATCGAAGGCGGCAAATGGCTGCCCCACCAGGAGCTCGCCTGGACGCTGGTGACGCGCGCCGTCGAGCGGGTGCGCGAGCTCGAGAACGAGATCGGCTGCTTCTTCGACCGCAATCCCGACGGCAGCCTGCACGGCAAGGCGTTCGCCGGCCAGACCTTCGACCGCACCGTGCACAAGGGCGACCTCACCGGCATCGAGATCATCAACCGGCTGATGGAGCAGGTGCGCGCGCGGCCCGCGATCCGGCGCCTCGAGGAGCATCGCGCACTGGCGCTGATCCCGGCGGCGGACGGCGCTTCGATCGCCGGCGTGCTGATGGCGGACATCCGCTCGGGCGCGCTGCGCTACATCGGCGCCCGCGCGGTGCTGCTCGCGACCGGCGGCGGCCCCACCATGTACCGCTACCACACGCCCTCCGGCGACAAGAGCATGGACGGCATCGCCATGGCGCTGCGTGCCGGCCTGGCGCTGCGCGATATGGAGATGGTGCAGTTCCACCCGACCGGCCTGCTCGCCGGGCCGGACACCCGCATGACCGGCACCGTGCTGGAGGAAGGCCTGCGTGGGTCCGGCGGCCATCTGCTCGACGGCGCCATGCGCCGCTTCATGGCGGACTATGACCGCGACCTCGAGCGCGCCACCCGCGACGTGGTGAGCCGCGCGATCTATCGCCGAGATGCGGGCCGGCCGCACCACGCCCCATGGCGGCGTCTACATCAAGATGAGCCATCTCGGCCCGGAGCAGGTCGCGCGTGAGTTCAAGGGCATGGTCGAGCGCTGCCGCGACTGCGGCTTCGACCTCGCCGGCGGCCTCGTCGAGGTGGTGCCGACGGCGCATTACTTCATGGGCGGCGTGGTGTGCGAGCCCGACACCTCGACGCAGTGGCCGGGCCTGTTCGTCGCCGGCGAGGACGCGAGCGGCATGCATGGCGCGAACCGGCTGGGCGGCAACGGCGTTGCCAACTCGACCGTGTTCGGCGGCATCGCCGGCGACACCATGCCGGGATGGATCGCGCAGCAATCCGGCGTCGCGCCCCCCGGACCCGCATGTGCTCGATGCCGAGGCCGCCCGCGCGCTCCATCCGTTCGGCCGCAAGGCAGGCGACATCAATCGCCTGCGCGAGCGGCTGATGGATGTGATGTGGGACGATGTCGGCGTGATCCGCGATGCCGCCGGGCTCGACCGCGGGATTGCCGCGCTGACCGAGATCGCGGCCGAGCTCCTCGCCACCGGCGTGCCGGCGAGCGACCGCCGCTTCGATCTCACCTGGCACGACTGGCTCAACCTGCGCTCGCTCGTCGAGGTGAGCGAGGTCATTGCACGGGCGGCCAAGGCGCGGGAGAACTCGCGCGGCGCCCACTTCCGCACCGACTTTCCCGGGCCCGGCGATCTTGCGACGTCACGCTTCACGATGGCGGCGCTCACGGACGGTGCGCTCGAAATCACCGACGCGCCGGTGCGCTTCACCCACGTGCGCCCGGGTGAAACGCTGCTCGGCGCCGCGGCGGAGTAGTGGCGCCGGGACCCGCGGTACCCGAGCGGTCTCGACCCGGCCGCCATACTCGCCTGGAGGCTCGCGCCATGACGATACGTGGACCTTTGCAAATCCTCGCGGGCCTCGCGATCGTGTTCGCAGTCCGCTCCGCGTTGGGCCAGGATCTGCACCCGGGAATCATCGGCGATGACAATCGGGTTCGGCTGGACGAGCGTGGCCCTCCTTGGGATGCCGTCGGCCAAGTCAATGTCGCGGGATACCGAACCGGCATGCAGTGCACCGGCACGCTCATTGCGCCGACGCTCGTCGTCACCGCGGCGCACTGTGTGATCAATCAACTCGCGAACAAGCCGTACGCCACCAAGGACATCCACTTCCTTGCCGGGGTGCGGGGCTCGGAAAACAAAGGACATGCGACCGCTCAGTGCCTGCACTTTCTTCCAAACTACCGATCCGGCGAACCGGACAGGTCGAGCCCCACCCCGTCCGGGCGGAAGGTGCCCATCGATTTTTTCAACGACGACGTCGTCGTCATCGTTCTCAGCAGCCCGCTCGGCATCAAGCCGGCGCCGGTGGACGAGCGGCCCGACCTCCAGCCCGGGCTGCACCTGGCGCACGTCGCCTATCCCGCCGACCACCGCTTCATGCCGTGGGTCCATTTCGACTGCCGCCTGCTGCAATCGGATGCGGACTTGCTGATGAACGACTGCGATACGCATCCCGGAAGTTCGGGTGGCCCGATCTTCACCCGGACCGACGGGGTCTACCGAGTGGCGGGCATCATGCTCGGCGTGTGGGAGCGGACCTACAACATCGCGATGCCCGCCTCGAAATGGCTGGCCCTCACCCGCGACGCCAAATGCTCGTAAGACCTCGTGGCGTTCCGACTGCGCCGCACATTTGGGTCTTTACGGAGCCGCCCCTTGGCCCGGCATGACCGGCGATCACGGCGGTCGAATCCCTCACTCCAGAAAGGGTTTTCGGTGCAATGACACCGTCGCCCGGCGCCCAATCGCCTTTGCATGGGGTTGTTTTTCAAAATTCGGTCGCGGTTGGGCCCGGAGCCGGAGATTAGTCCCCCGCGCGCGCCGGTATCGCGGGCCCCTTAAGGGGTACCCTCCGGGCGAAAGAGATCGTAAATCCCTTCCCTGGGACCGGCAGCGGCCCAAACGGGAGAGACGCCATGATTCCGATCGCAGCGATACAGCGCACGGCCGAGAGCCTGATGGCGAAGGCGGCGATCGAGATTCCCGACGACTATCTCGACGGCCTGCGCCGCGCCGCGGACACCGAGAAAGGCGACCTCTCGGCGTTCGTCATCCAGGCCATGCTGGAGAACTACGAGGCGGCCAAGGAAGACCGCCGCGCCATGTGCGGCGACACCGGGGTGCCGCGCTGGTACGTCAAGATCGGCAACGAGGCGCGCATCGAGGGCGGCGCCGTCGCGCTCGAGGCGGCGCTGCGCCGTGCCACCGCCAAGGCCACCCACGAGGTCCCGCTGCGGCCCAACCGCGTGCATCCGTTGTGGCGCACCGACCACAACAACAATTGCGGCATCGGCGCGCCGGAGATCGAATACGCCTTCCATCCCGACGCCGATTGGATCGAGCTCACGACCGTGCACAAGGGCGGGCTGTTCGGCTCCGACTACCGCATGCTGTTTCCGGCCGACGGCATCGACGGCATCAAGCGCTTCTACCTCGACACGCTGATCCAGTTCGGCAAGCGCGGCCTCGCCTGCCAGCCGGCCATCGTCGGCATCGGGCTCGGCGGCTCCAAGGACATCTGCATGGTGCTCGGCAAGCAGGCGGCATGCCTGCGCGTCGTCGGCGACCGCAATCCCGATCCGCGCATCGCCGCCCTCGAAGACGAGCTCAAGGAGCTCGGCAACAGCATCGGCATGGGCGCCATGGGATTCATGGGCAGCTCCATGGTGGTCGATTGCCACATCGAGGTCGGCTACTGCCACACCGGCGGCATGCCGATGAGCGTGCACATGTTCTGCCTGTCGTCGCGACGCGCCTGCGCGCGCATCGCCGACGGCGGCGGCGCGCAGTTCCGCACCGATCCCCACTGGTTCACCGACTACATGCGGCGCGACGGCGTCGAGTGGGCGCCCCTCGCCACCGCGGCGGAGTGAAAGATCATGGCCGAAACGCCCGCGACCAAGCCCGCCGATACCAAGTCCGCCGAAACCAAATCCGCCGCGATCAAGACCGTGCATCTCAACCTGCCGGCCTCGACCGCGGACCTGCGCAAGCTCGAGATCGGCACCGTCGTCTATCTCACCGGCCGCATCTTCACGGCGCGGGAGGGCGTCTACAAACGCGCCATCGAGGACGGCGCCGGCATGCCGGCGTCGGCGGCGGAGCTCGGCAACGTCAACTTCCACTGCTCGCCGGCCGCCGCCGTCAATGCCGACGGGACTTACAATGTCGGCGCGGTGACCGCGACCGCGTCGTTCCGGTTCGCCAAATGGCTCGACGGCTGGTTCAAACTGTCCGGCTGCAACATCCTCATCGGCAAGGGCGGCATGACGTCGGAGATCTACCGCACCCGCTTCCTGCCCCACGGCGCGATCTATCTCACCACCGTCGGCTACGGCACCGGCGCCCTGCTCGGCCGCGGCATCAAGCGCGTCGTCAACGTCTATTGGCTCGAAGAGCTCGGCCTCGCCCAGGCGGTGTGGGTGCTCGACGTCGAGAATTTCGGCCCGTTCCTGGTCGAGAGCGACCTCTCCGGCGCGAGCCTGTTCGAGCGCGAGAATGCGCGGATCGACGCCGGCCTCGCCAAGCTCTACGAGGGCATGCGGCTCCCCTCCATGCGCCGTCTCGGCGACGCCGACGACAAGACGCAGGAGGTGATCTGAGCGGGCGGTTTTGATGACGCCATGCCGCTGCGGTCTTTGAGGGCCGACACGATGCCAGTCTCGCGGGCCCGGCCGCACTTGCTCCTTCTTCTTGTGGCTCAATGGGGGCGTGGAACCGTGCCGTCGAGGATGCCGCCATGAAGAAACTCGCCCTGCTCGCCTTCGTGCTGCTTGCCGGCCAGGCTTCGGCGGCGCCGCTGACCGCCAACGGCCCGGCGGCGCTCGCACTCGCCGCCATCGTCGCGAACCACTCGCGCATGCTGGGCGTGGCGGACAGGAATGTGCTGGCGCGGCTGTTCGCCGGGCGCACCAATTTCGGCTATCCGGCCAACCGGACCATCCTGGTGAGCGCGGATGCGATCGACTGCCGGGTGAGCAATGTCGACATCACCGAGCGTTCCTGCGACCTCACCTTCGCGAACCGTAAGAGTTCGCTCAAAGGCCGGGACGCCAACGAACTCTTTTCGGCACTTGCCGTCGCCGGCGTGCCCTCCGACGGCGCCGCCGGTTCCATCCACGAGAGCGTGTCGCATCTCCTGTGCACCATCGATCCCAACGCGATCAAGCAGAAGGACGGCAGCGGCGCCTCGTGCAAATCCGACGGCAGCTAGCCGCGATGCACCGTGGCTCTCCGGCAACGGAGAGCGGCTTCTTTTGAATTGCGGCCGCTTTTGGGCAGGGCCGTTAACCCTTCCTAAAGGTCCCGCTGGAATGTCGCGTTTCGCGTGATACGCTGCGGGGAATGGGGACGCGCCGTACGCGCGAGGCGAGGGCATCTCGGCACAATGACCACGATGAATTTGCCGGACCGTGATCCGTTGCCGGATCACGAGCAGAAGAAGGCGGCGTTCGACTTCATCCACGAGGCCTGGGTGGAGGCGCGCCTGTCGGGGGTCGACGGCGACTGCATCGCCCAGATCTGCCTGTTCACCGCCATCAGCGAGCTTGTCTCCACCTACGGCGAGGAGGCCGCGGCGCGCTATGCGGCAGGCCTGTCCGAGCGCATCTCCAACGGCGAATTCTCGATCGAGCTGGCGCGGCAGTAGTCCTGCGCGCTGCGCCTATTCGGCGTCGCGCGACTCTGGAACATTTCCCAATCTCCGACCCTGCCCTTGAGCGACGCGACCGCGCGTCCTACGTTCGCCTCCGGGGACAGGACATCGCATGAAGGCCGCACTGCTGACCGATCGTGGCGTCGTCAAGGTGAGCGGCGACACCGCCCGGAGCTTTCTCAACGGGCTGTTCACGACGGACCTCGGCAAGGTGGCGCCGGGGACGCCGCGTTATGCCGCGCTGCTGACCCCGCAGGGCAAGATCATCGTCGACATGATCATCGCCGAGGCTGACCCGGCCGACGGCGGCGGCTTCTTCCTCGACCTGCCCCGGCCGCTGGTGAAGACCTGCATCGACCGGCTCGCCTTCTACAAGCTGCGCGCCAAGGTGACGATCGAGGACCTCTCCGACGCGCTCGCCGTGATGGCGGTGTGGGATGGCGCGGCGGCGACCGACTACGGCCTCGTCTATCCCGACCCGCGCCTGCCGGCGCTGGGCGCGCGGGTGATGCTGCCGCCGCATCTCGCCGCCGAGGCCGCCGCCGATCTCGGCGCGACGCTGGTGCCCGAGGCCGAGTTCGAAGCCCACCGCATCGCGCTCGGGGTGCCGCGCGGCGGCCTCGATTTCTCCTATGGCGATGCGTTCCCCCACGAGGCCGATCTCGACCAGCTTCACGGCGTCGACTTCGGCAAGGGCTGCTATGTCGGCCAGGAGGTGGTGTCGCGCATGGAGCATCGCGGCCTCGCTCGCACCCGCATCGTACCGGTCTCCTATGACGGCTTCCCGCCCGACGCCGGCGCCGCCGTCACCGCGGCGGAGAAGCCGGTCGGCACCTTCGGCTCGGCCGCGCACGGCCGCGCCCTCGCGCTGCTCCGCCTCGACCGCGCCGCCGACGCCCTCGCCGCCGGCCATGACCTCGTCGCCGGCGCGGTGACCTTGCGCCTCGTCAAGCCGGCCTGGGCGCGCTTCCGGTTTCCGGGCGAGGCGAAGTAGACGGTTTCGATGCCGCTTCCCACCCAATAGCGGTCATCGCCGGGCCTGTCTTGGCGCGCCTCCGAGGGACCGCCATACCCTATTATCGGGGTGGCCGGGACAAGCCCGGCCATGACGATCAACGTGTAACGGGCACGGTGCGACCCAACGTGCCACGCACCCTACCGGCGCTCCAGGGCCGCGCGGTCCCACGTCGCACCGTTTGCCGCGGCTTCGTACGTTTCCTGCAAAAACGCCAACAGGGTCGCGTCGGGATCGGCGGCCGCGCGCATGGCGTCGTAGGGCAGGACGAATTCCTTCAGGTTCGGATCATAGAAGCCGGGCGCGCGGACCGGCGCCTTGGCGAAATCTTTCGGCTCCGGGTAGGCGTAGGAGTAGAACGCCGCGCGGCCATAGCCGCCGTTGCCGGGCCAGAAGCCGGCGCTGCTGACCTCCTGGGAATAGGCCTCGCGCATCACCCAGTTGGCGACGTTGGGCGCCGTGCCGGGATAAGGCGGCGCCCGGCGGCCGGAGAATCGCGTCGCCGCGAGATCGAAACTGCCCCAGAAGAAATGCACCGGGCTCGCCTTGCCGATGAACCTGGCGCGGAACACCTGGAACACGCGGTGGCTCTGCACCAGCACCTGCCAGAAGCGCTGCGCCTTCGCGGCGTCATAGGCGTCGTGAGCGTGATCGGCGGTGAACGCGACGGCGTCGGGAATCTCGCACGGCATCGTCCAGATGCGCACGTCGATCCCGAGGCGGCGCAGGCGGGCGAAAAACTCCGCGTAGAATGCCCCGACCGTCATCGGCGCCAGGGCGAACTCCTCGCGCGCCCCCTCGCTCGTCTCGATCCGCAGCACCTGATCGATGAAGTCGAACGTGACGTCGAAGGTCAGCCCACCATAGGGAATCGGCGACGTGGTGAGCCCGCGCGAGGTCACGTAGAAGACGACGCCCCACCAATGATTGACGATCGGACTCAGCGCCAGCCGCACCTTGCCGACGATCTGCGTCCACAGATGCAGCGTGTGGCAGGTGTCCTGCCAGTCCTGCCAGTCGAGTTCCGGCCACGCGGGGCCTGATGATGACGTCAATCGTTCCTCGCGGAGGCGCTTGCGGCCTGTGACGGTTCGCCCGATCGGCGCACGATACACCGTCTTCGCCGCCGCGGAAAAGTCGGGGCGGGCCGCACCCGTTTCGCTGTCATCGTCCGGCTCGACCGGGAGTGCTGGATTGCCCGACAAGCCGGGCAATGACATGAAGGGGAATCAAGATCGGATCTCCAGAACTTCGGGAAAAGCGGCGATGGCACGAAGGCTCCGGTCGGAATGGCACAGCGGGACGGATGCGGTTCCATGATCGAAATCGCGAGCGGTGCTCCCGCCGTCGACCGTTATCTCGCGCAGAGCTACGAGCGGGTGCGCGGCATGTCCTCGCGCTTTGCCGCCGCCATCTGCGGACACCTGATGCGCCGGCAGTCGGCGCTCGGCATTGCCGGCGACGCGGTCGAGATCGGCACCTTCGAGGGCCGCTTCTTCATCGCCATGGCGCTCGGGCTCGCGGCCGGGGAAACGGCGATCGGCATCGACCGCTTCGACTGGCCCGACGACAGCATCGAAGGCCGCTTTCTCGCCAATTGCGCCGCCCACGGCCTCGACCCCACGCGCTTCGTCTCGTGGAAGGCCGACAGCCGCGCGATCACGCCTCCCCTGCTGCGCCAAAGGCTCGGCGCCGGCGGCATGCGCTTCGCCCACATCGACAGCCATCATTCCCGCGAATGCCTGACCAACGACCTCGAGCTTTGCCACGCCGTGCTGCATCGCGACGGCATCCTCTGTCTCGACGACATGCTCCACCCCGGCTACCCGATGGTGGTCACCGCGGTGTTCGATTATCTCGGCCGCCATCCCGAGATGCGGCTGTTCTGCGTCATCGACCGCGAGGACATCGTCGCCGCGCCGAAATTCCTGATCTGCCGCGAGGCCGCGCGCGGGCTTTACGAGGCCGACCTGCTCGACGCCTTCTCGCGCTTCCACTTTACCCTCAACGCCGACATGGAAACGTATTTCGCCCTGGTGCTGACTCCGCGCCCGCGCCTCGCCGAAGTCTGCTGAACCGCGCCCCGGCCTGCAGCGGGCAAAAATGCCCGGGCGGCGCGGCCGCGATCACCGGTGTATCCGTTCGCGGCTTCGGACTATAAAGCCGCATGTCCGCCATCCTTCACTCCGACGGCCGCCATCGCTGCCCCTGGCCGGGGCAGGACCCGTTCTACATCGCCTACCACGACGACGAGTGGGGCGTGCCGGAGCGGGACGACCGGGCGTTGTTCGAAAAGCTCGTGCTCGACGGCTTCCAGGCCGGGCTGTCGTGGATCACGATCCTGCGCAAGCGCGACAACTTCCGCCGCGCCTTCGACGGCTTCGCGCCCGAGGTCATCGCCGGCTACGGGCCGGACAAGGTGGCGGCGCTGATGAACGACGCCGGCATCGTGCGCAACCGCGCCAAGATCGAAGGCGCGATCCGTTCGGCGCGCGGCTATCTCGACATCATGGAGAAAGGCCCCGGCTTCGCGACGCTGCTGTGGGACTTCGTCGACGGCGAGCCCAAGGTGAACCACCGCCGCGGCCGCGGCGACGTGCCGGCCGAGACGCCGGTGTCCCGCGCGATCTCCAAAGAGCTCGCCGCCCGCGGCTTCAAGTTCGTCGGTCCGACCATCGTCTATGCCTTCATGCAGGCGGTCGGCATGGTCAACGACCACCTCGTCACGTGCTACTGCCACCCGGACCACGGAAAATAGACGAACGGCCCCCTCCTCGTCTCATGACACGCGTTTCATCTCCGCCCTGCTCCGCTGCCGCGAACTCGCGGCGCAGTCGGTTGCTTCGGGCGCCGCGTCATCCGTCCGGCACCGGGCGCCGCGGCAACTGCTTATCGAGCGCCCGTCAGAGTCCGTGCGACGCGCAGCCCGACATTGCCGTCCTGGAGATTGGAGGGGGGACCGACGCGGCTCGCCGAGCGCAGATTCTTGGCGTCGAAATACCACGAGCCGCCGCGGGCCACGTGGCGGTTCGGCACCGGGTTCTCGCGCCAAACGGAGCCGTCCGACGGCGCATTCTCGTAGTTCTCGTGCCACGGATCGGCGACCCAATCGTAGACATTGCCGTGCATGTCGTAGAGGCCGAACTGGTTCTCCGTCTTTGTACCGACCGCCTGCGTCTTGCGGTCGGCATTCTTGAAATACCACGCATGGCGGTCCAGCCCGGAGTCGTCGTCGCCGAACGAAAACCGCGTCGTCGTGCCGGCCCGCGCGGCATACTCCCACTCGGCCTCCGACAGCAGCCGATACGGCTTCCCCGTCACCCCGGCGAACCATTCGACGTACTGTGTTGCGTCGCTCCAGCCCACATTGATGACCGGACGATCCCCACGGCCCCAGGCGTTGTCTCCCACCTTGCGGCACGCGCCGGCCGCGACGCAGGCGTCCCATTGGGCGAAGGTCACCTCCGTCCTGCTCACCGCAAACGGCTTTGCGATCGTGACCTCGTGCTGGGGGCCCTCGCTCGGAGAGCGATCCGCTTCGGTCGCGGGCGAGCCCATCTCGAAGCTGCCGGCCGGCACCACGATCATCGCCGGGCAGCCGCTTGCACATTCGGCGAATTCCGAACCGGGCTTCGACGCCTTCTCCGTTTCCTGGTCGTTCGTGAGGACCGACGGCCCCATACGGGTGCGCCAATAGGCTTCAGTCTCCTGGCAGAGCGCCGTCACGACCGTCCCGAACAACGCGACGGTCGTGACGGGAGAACACCATGCGGACCTCATGCCCACCGCTCTCCGTGCGCCCCTCTCTTCGCCGCGCGGAGGGGATACGTGAACTTCGCCAACAGCCTCGATTGCGGCTCAGACTGCTCAGCTGGTAAGATTTTGACAAGATGGAAATAGATCGCACGGCAGCCGTCTTTACGAAGACACGCGCTGCATGCACCTCGCGGGCAAGCCTTTTCGCGCATGATCGTGGCGCGGGCCGGCGTTTGATACCGGCCGGCGACACCGATTTCGATAGACCGATATCGACACGTCCGATGACAGAGAATCACGAGGTCTGAGGAGATTCGAAATGCGGGAGATCTCGCGGCGAACAGCGCTTCTCGGCGGGACGGCCGCCTCCCTCCTCGGAGGGCTCCGCCTGACCGAGGCTCGTGCCCAGGCCGGCGCGCGGCCGGCGCTGCCGATCCCGCCTGAACTCAGGGCGAATGCCGAAGGGGCGATCGTGCTCGATGCGCGACCGGGCGCGATGCGGTTCCTCGGCAATCGCGACACCGCAACCTATGGCGTCAACGGCCCGTATCTCGGGCCCGCGATACGGGTGCGGCGCGGCGACAAGTTGGTCGCGCGCGTCACCAACAGCCTGCCTGTGAACACCACCATGCACTGGCACGGACTGATCATCCCCGGCGCGGCCGACGGCGGCCCCCATCAGATCATTTCCCCCGGCGAGCGGTGGCAGACGGAGCTGTCGATCAACCAGCCCGCGGCGACGCTTTGGTTCCATCCGCATTATTATCCCCTCACGGCGGAGCAGGTGATCATGGGGCTGGCAGGGCTGCTGATCGTCGACGACGATGAAGCCGACCGCCTGCCGCTACCGGCGCGGTGGGGCATCGACGACATCCCGCTGATTATTCAGGACCGCCGTTTCACCCCCGACGGTCAGTTTTTCGATCGGATGAACATCGTTGCGATCACCTACGGGTATGTCGGCGACACGATGCTGGTAAATGGCGCGCATTATCCCGAAGCGCGGACTGCGCGGGGCTGGCTCCGCCTGCGGATTCTCAATGGCTCGAATGCGCGCAGCTACGCGCTCGCCGCATCGGACGGCCGGTCCTTCTACGTGATTGCCTCCGATGGCGGCTTGCTCGAAAGTCCGGTCGAGCTCAAGGAAATCATCATCCATGTCGGCGAGCGTTTCGAGGTGCTCGTGGACGCGCGGGACGGCATGCCTTTCGACGTCGTGACCCGGCCGCTCGCGGACGACATCATGCGGCTTCCGCCCTTCGATCAGACGCTGCCGCTGGTTACGATCCGGCCCGACGGTGCGGAGGGTCCGGGGCAGCTCCCTACCCGTCTCGTCGCGTTGCCGCCGCTGCCGAGCGAACCTCCGCCGGTGAGCCAGGAGCTCGTGATGAACATGTTCAGGGACGCACAAGGAATGATGCTGCTCAAGGGGGCCGGACTCACGGGCATGGCCGCAAGCGGACACACCGATCCCGAGGTCGCCGCGCGCGTGGTGAAGCTCATCGTCGATGAACCGGCACTGCCGCAAGCAGAGCAGCTCTCCGCAAATGGCGTAAATGGAAAGCCGTTCTCGCTCGATCGAATCAACTTCGCCGCGCCCCGAGATCAATACCTCCGATGGCGGATCTCGGAAGGAAGCGATCGCATGCTCCATCCGGTGCACGTTCACGGCTGCCAGTTTCGAATCATCTCGAGCGACGGCAAGCCGCCCGAGGCCTACCGGGCGGGCTGGAAAGACGTTGCCCCTATCACGGCCGGCGGCGTCACCGAAATCCTCCTGCGCTTCCCGTATCTCGCAGGCCCCGGCAGTCCCTACATGGCCCATTGTCACATTCTGGAGCACGAGGATTCGGGGATGATGGCCCAGTTCACGGTGTCATGACGCAGGGACAAAAAAACGCGGTTGGCAATAGGATGCAGACCGCATGACCCACCACATTCTCGCCATCGACCAGGGCACCACCTCTTCCCGCGCCATCGTGTTTCGTGCCGATTGCACGATCGCCGGCACCGCGCAGCGGGAAATCCCGCAGCATTATCCGGCCTCCGGGCTGGTCGAGCACAATCCGGAAGATTTATGGGACAGCGTGCTCGCCACCTGCCGCGCGGCGATCGCCGCGGCGGGCCTTACGGGGCGCGATATCGCCGCGGTGGGAATCGCCAATCAGCGCGAGACGACCCTCCTATGGGACCGGGCCACCGGGCGGCCGATCCACCATGCGATCGTGTGGCAGGACCGGCGCACGGCGGACATCTGCCGGACGTTGAAGGAGGCCGGCGGCGAGGCGCTGGTCACGCGGTGCGCGGGCCTGCTGCTCGACCCGTATTTCTCCGCATCCAAGATCGCGTGGCTGCTGGACAACGTCGAGGGCGCGCGGGCCAGGGCCGAGCGCGGTGCGCTCGCCTTCGGGACGGTGGATACGTTCCTGCTGTGGCGGCTGACCGGGGGCGCCGTGCACGCCACCGACGCGACCAACGCGTCCCGCACCGCGCTCTATGATATTCACGCCAACGCCTGGAGCGAAAAGCTGTGCGCGCTGTTCGGGGTGCCGCGCGAAATTCTTCCCGAGGTGCGCGACTGCGCCGCCGACTACGGCGCGACGGCGCCGGACCTGTTCGGCGCCGCGATCCCGATCCGGGGCATCGCCGGCGATCAGCAGGCGGCGTTGATCGGGCAGGCGTGCTTTACACCCGGCATGATGAAGGCGACCTACGGCACCGGCTGCTTCGCCATTCTCAACGTCGGCAAGAACGCGGTGGCGTCGCGCAACCGGCTGATCTCGACCATCGCTTACCGGCTCGGCGGCGAGACCGTCTACGGACTCGAAGGCGCGATCTTCGTCGCCGGCGCCGCCGTGCAATGGCTGCGCGACGGGCTGCGCATCGTGTCGTCTGCGGCGGACACCGGGGCGATGGCGGCGGCTGCCGATCCGACCCAGGAGATTGTTCTCGTGCCCGCCTTCGTCGGGCTCGGCGCACCCCATTGGGACCCCGCGGCGCGAGGTGCGCTGTTCGGGCTGACAAGAGCGACCGGGCCCAACGAGCTCGCCCACGCCGCCCTCGAAAGCGTCTGTTTTCAGACCCTCGACCTCGTCGAGGCCATGCAATCCGATTACGGCGCCCAGGCGGGCATCGTGCTCCGCGTCGACGGTGGGATGGTGGCCTCCGATTGGACCATGCAGCGGCTCGCCGACATTCTCGGCGCGCCCGTTGACCGCCCGACCATCCGGGAAACGACGGCGCTCGGCGCAGCCTATCTCGCCGGGCTGCAATCGGGCCTCTATCCGGAACCGAGCGCCTTCGCGACGCGCTGGGCGCTGGACCGGCGGTTCACCGCATCCATGGATCACGCCACGCGAGGGCGCAAAATCGCCGGCTGGAAGGACGCGGTGGCGCGGACCCTGACCACCAGGCCCGCGACCCTGTAACTTGGGACGCGGTCATATCGGCCGCATGTCCGGAGGCGTCGGACGCGACCGTCGTCGTCAAAGCCAGCGCCGGACCCGCCGTTTGTAGTCGGCATAGGCACGTCCGAATTTGGTCTCCATCGTGCGCTCCTCGGGGATGATCTGGAACCGGGTGATGTAAAGGATGAACAAGACCGGTCCGAGGAACGCCAAGGGAACAGCGAGATAGGCCGCCCAGCCGCACAGCAAGGCCGTCAGGCCGACATACATCGGGTTACGGGTGAACCGGTAGATACCGGTCGTCACGACCGCCGAAGCCTGCTCGATCCGGACGGGGTCGATCGTCGTTCCGGCGCGCCTGAACGCGATGACGGCCGGCACCGCGAACACCCCGGCGAGGCAGAAAAACGCAGCGGCGAGGAGGATGCGCGCCGTCGCCAGGATATCGAGAGGCCCCGCAATGAGCGAGGTCGCCCACATCGCCAGCCCAACGATCGCGGCCACGACGGGCGGTGGAATTTTGCGTTCCAGACTGCGCATGGGGGCCGCTCTTTGATGGCGCGAAACGAGAACGTCAGCACGAGGTCAGCCGGACCTGCGCTTTTTCCCGGCGACATGGATATCACGCTCAGATTTTTACGGTGGCTTCACACGCAGTGCCTGCGGCCGCCCGGCGCGCACCAGGCGATGTTCAGGTGGAACAAATGCAGCACATCGGAGTTGAGCCAGACCAACCTGGCCGCACATCAGCTGTAGTCGCGCGTCCGCGCAGGTGAAGAGCATTTGGATTTTGGGCGAGCATCCGTTTCGTGACCGGGTTATGGTGGTCTCTCCGCCGTCGTAACGAGGCGGACGTCATCGACACACTTTCGCTCACGAACGCGGGGCGGCCATTGCGGCTGGCCCACGACATTCTCCCCGTTGCTCGGGTGATCCGCACTCTCACGCTTTGGTCACCGAGACCTGCATTTCTGACGTTCACGACTTCGGCCGGAAAGCGCTCCGGCATGAGGTTTCGTGCGAAGCTCGCTGAACGCAGACGTCCTTGCATACGCGGAGGCCTGTCGCCACTGAGCAATTGGCGCAGCCCGTCTGTTCGGCTCCTTGGAAAGCGCAGGCCTTTTATGTCGTCGGATTCAATCGCTTCTTCTGAAACCAAAGTGCTGGTCGTCGAAGACGAGATGGTGCTGAGAATGCGCGCGGTCGATATTGTCGAGGACGCCGGATTCACGGCGGTCGAAGCGATAAACGCCGACGAGGCACTCGCCATTCTCCAATCGCGTTCCGACATTTCGCTGCTGTTTTCAGACATCCAGATGCCGGGCACTATAGATGGGTTGAAGCTCGCTCACGCGGTGCATGACCGCTGGCCTTCGATCAAAATCATTCTGGTGTCCGGTCAGATCAACGTAACCGATGCGGAAAAGCCGGTCGACAGCCGCTTCTTCGGCAAGCCGCTGGAGGTCGAGCAGATGATCGCCGAACTTCAGGACATGGTTGGGGCCGGCGCCCTGAAGATAATCCCGACGTCGGCCAACGCGCCCACCACACCGACTGCGCACCGGTTTCTGACCGCAGAGAATGACGGTCTTCGACTGTTGCTCGAGCAGGCCGACATCGACGCCAAGGCTCTCCTCACCCAGGCGGGCATCGCAGCAAAGGAGCGCGAGGCCTCGGATAAACTTCAAAAGCTGATCGTCGAGGAATTACATCACCGGATCAAGAACACGCTGGCAACGGTGAGCGCCATCACGTCCCAGAGCCTCCGCACCGCGGCCACGATGGATCACGGGCGCAAGGCTATTGAAGGTCGATTGACCGCACTGGGGCGCGCCCATGATTTGCTGTTGCAGGACAGTTGGGCCCATTCCAGTCTGGCGAAAGTCGTTCGAAATGCGACTGAACCGTTCGATGGCGGAGGCGGCGGACGTTTTATCGTAGAGGGCCCGGAGGTCGGGATCACTTCCGGCGCCGTAATCGCGCTCGCGATGACCCTCAACGAGCTTTGCACCAACACCACGAAATTCGGCGCCCTGTCGGTACCCGACGGGCACGTTGAGATCAAATGGACGATCGATGAAAAAACTCAGTGGCTGCAATTCACGTGGATCGAAAAGGGCGGGCCCCCTATCGATGCGGCGCCCACGCGCCGAAGCTTTGGAAGCCGCCTCGTTGGATCGCTCGGCCAACAGTTGAGTGGCCGTGTCCAACTCGCCTATGAACCCTCGGGATTCGCCTACACCCTCGATGCACCGCTCAGCTCTCTCACAGCGAAGGCGTGAACCAAGGCGCTCCGCCGTCGAACGATGACCTGAGGCGCTGCCTCGCCCACGTTTCGCCACGACGGAAACCTTCCGAGGTGTCCCGTTCATGGTCTATGCGTCGTGGCGCAGGCTGCGGGGCTGCCGGGCTTGCAGCCCCTCTTCGGTGCGGGCAAACGCAGCCTTGGCCGGGTCGTTCTCTGCTTGCAAGGGCGGAGGGGTGAAAGCCTGTAAAGGAGTCACGCCCGGCGGCGGCTGCGCTCGGCTTCGCTCAGGGTGTAGTGGCCGTGGGCCTGGGACGACAGCCGGCCGGCGTGCACCAGGCGGTGCAGGCGAACCACCAGGGTCTTGCGCTTGATCTCGAGCTGGGCCTCGTCGAGGTTGTCGACGATGTCCTGGACCGACAACCCGAGCGGGTTCTCGGCAAGGATATCGAGGATGAAATCTTCGATATCGTCGGCCCCTCCGCCCCGCGCCGCAACCACCAGCGGTTGCGGCGGACGTCGCGGGTCGCCGCGCCCGCGATCTTCTGCAGCGACGGCGGGTTCCGGCACGACCGCGCGGGACAGCCGTGACGAAATTTCCGTGAGAAGTTCCGCGGCGCGCTCGGGCGACGCCGATTTCAGGCCCTTGAGGCCCATGGCGAGCATGTCGGCCTTCTGCAGCAGTTCCTGCTCATAGGCGCGGACCGCGTCAGGCAGCACAGTCATTCACGCTCTCCGCGAAATTACGCACGGGTTCGCCGTGGAGTGCATGGGACGAGGACGAGTTCCTTAATGATATCTAAAATTACATCCCGAGCAAGCGTTCCCGACTCACCTCGCCAAACATGGTTATCGGTGAATTTATGGTTAATATCCGGAAACTACGTTTGACAGGAATTTCCAGGTATGTAATCTTTCATTACAGAACGTTGGGACGCGGAGTTGGGGGACTGTGGGGAACGGGCAGGACAGGCGGCCAAACCGGGCCGCCTGTCCGGTCCGGGAAGCGGTCGGCGGCTGCCGATCGGGACGCTCGGTGGGCGTCATCGGAAGGCCAGCCAGGGCGATCCGGTCGCAGACCCTGACCAGCCGGTGAAGTTCGTCGGTCGTCCGAGCGCTTCCGAAGCGTTCGATGAAGTCCCGGATTAACGGGAATCCTGGTTGTCCAAGTCTGGTGTCCAAGTCTGGTGTCCAAATCTGCCGTCCAAGTATCGAGTTAGTGCGGAGTAGCCCATGCCAGTCGATCTCATGCTGCCGATCTCTGCGGTTGTTGCGGTTGGATCTATCGCCGCGCTCACCTGGGCCCGAGGCTTCGTACCGGTGCCGCGCATCCAGGTGCGAGCCCAGAACGAGAAGCACGGTCCGCTGCGGGTGATCGAACTCGCTTTGGTGCTCTCCCCCACCGCGCGCCTGCGGCGGGCGGTACCCGCCGGTCAGCCGGCGCGGGGCACCGAGTTCGTCGTCTACATCACCCTGAAGACCTGTAATCCATAGCTTCAGGGCCACGGCACGCTGCCCGTGTTCGCCGTCATCCACGAGCGGTCACCGCGTTACTCGTCGGACGTGCCGAGCTCTTCCGTCACCATGTCGCCGCGTGGCGACACGATTTCGCTGCCCAGACGGTCGCGCACCACGGCGTGGACGCGCGCGGCGATCTGCGGCTGACGCTCCATCAGGTCGTGGAAATCGGCGGCGTCGAGCACCAGCAGGTTGGTCCGCGACGACGCCCTCACGGTGGCGGACCGGCGCGCCCGGCGCAGCACCGCGATTTCCCCGAAGAAGTGGCCGACGCCCAGGCTCGCATGCTGGCGGCCGTCGATGTCGATGCTCACCTCGCCATTGGCGATGAAATACATCGAGCGCGCGGCGTCGCCCCGGCGCACGATGACGTCGCCGGCATTGGCGGTCTGGGCCCGCAGCAGCCGCATGATCTGGGCGATGGCGGCGGCGTCGAGGCCGTTGAACAGCGGCACCCGCGCCACCATGCTCCAGGTGACGACGAAGTCCCGCCGGTGGATCTGGTCGGAGAACGCGGTGGCGACGATGCCGACCGGCAGCGCGATCATGATCAGTCCGCACACGATCGTCACCGACGCGATGAGCTTGCCGACCGGCGTGACCGGCACCACGTCGCCATAGCCGATGGTGCCGAGGGTGACGATCGCCCACCACATGGCGTCGGGAATGGTGCCGAACTTCTCGGGCTGCGCATGGCGCTCGGCAAGATGCATGAAGGACGCCGCGATCAGCGTCGCCCCGAACAGGATGACGAGGCAGCCGAACAGGGCGCGCCGCTCCGCATAGAGCGCGTCGAACAGCGAGCGCATCGCCGGCGAATAGCGGGCGAGCTTGAGGAACCGCACGATCCGCAGCAGCAGGATGACGCGAAACTCCGCCGGCACCACGAAGGCGAGCCAGAACGGCAGCACCGAGACGAGATCGATCATGCCGTTCGGCGACAGCATGTAGTGCAGGCGTGCCCGCAGCGGCGTCATCTCGCGGAACGGCGCATGCTCCGCCGCCACCCAGATGCGCAGCGCGTATTCCACGCTGAAGACGACGAGCGACACGATCTCGATCGTCAGGAACAACCGCCAATAGGCGGCCTCGTATCGCGGGACCGACTCGAACACGATGGCGCCGACATTGATGAGGACGAGCAGGATCAGGAGCCGGCTGACGATCCGCTCGCGGCGGTCGCCGACCGGGCCATGCTCGAGAATCTCGTAAGCGCGATGGCGCCAGACCGTCATGCGCGAAGTCATGCGCTTCGATCGCTGCGTCATGTTCATGAGGCCGTCAGAGCCGGTGAATCTTTGCGGACCTCGTCCCGAGGAGGCGCGACGCGCCGTCTCGAGAGAAGGCAGCGGGCCACAGAATGCGGGGCGATCCTTCGAGACGCCGGCTGCGCCGGCTCCTCAGGATGAGGTCCATTTGAGGATTCGCGGGCTCTCAGCACGAGATCCGCGGCGAGGCGCGATCGAGATCGCCAGCAAACGTCCGAGGAAAAGTCCCGGGAAAACTCCCACGACAGGGCCGGCGATGACGACTGCTGTGGCTGCTTCTGCTCCATCGCCCGTATCGGTTTAGGCCTTTCAGGTGCGAAATGGATCGTCCTCTCACGCGCCGCCGAGGGCAGCGGCGATGGCCTCGAGGGCCGCTTCCGCCTTGCCCCCGTCGGGACCGCCGGCCTGCGCCATGTCGGGGCGGCCGCCGCCGCCCTTGCCGCCGAGCGCTTCGGCGCCGCGGCGCACCAGCTCGACCGCATTGAAGCGCGCGACGAGGTCGGGCGTCACGCCGACCACGAGCCCCGCCTTGCCCTCCCCGGTGACGCCGACGATGGCGACCACGCCGGAGCCGACCTGCTTCTTGCCGTCGTCGGCGAGGGTCTTGAGGTCCTTGATCTCGATGCCGGACACCGTGCGCGCCAGCAGCTTGATGTCGCCGACCTGGCGGACGCCGTCCTCGCCGGAACGGGTGCCGCCGCCCATGGCGAGCTTGCGGCGGGTGTCGGCGAGTTCACGCTCCAGGCGCTTGCGATCCTCGAGCACGGCGGCGACCCGTTCGGGCACGTCTTCGACGGCCACCCGGAGCTCGGACGCCGCGGCCTTGGCGAGGCCGGCGATGTGGTTGACCGCCTTGCGCGCCCCGCGCCCCGTCAGCGCCTCGATGCGGCGCACGCCGGCGCCGACCGCGCTTTCGCCGACCACCGAGACGAGGCCGATGTCGCCGGTGCGCCGCACATGGGTGCCGCCGCACAGCTCGATCGACCAGCCCATGGCGTTGCCGCCCTCCCGCTCGATTGCGCCCATGGCCACGACGCGCACCTCGTCACCGTATTTTTCGCCGAACAGGGCGCGGGCGCCGGAGGCGATGGCGTCATCGACCGCCATCAGCCGCGTCGTCACCGGGGCGTTCTGCAGCACGATGTCGTTCGCGATGTCCTCGACCCGCTCGAGCTCCTCGACGCTGATCGGCTTGGGGTGGGAGAAGTCGAACCGCAGCCGCTCGGGAGCGACCAGCGACCCCTTTTGCGCGACGTGATCGCCCAGCACCTGGCGCAGCGCCTCGTGGAGCAGATGGGTGGCCGAATGGTTGGCCCGGATCGCCGAGCGCCGGCCGTGATCGACCTCGAGCGATACCGCGAGCCCGGGCGTGAGCTTGCCCTCCTCGACCACGCCCGAGTGGACGAACAGGTCGCCGCCTTTCTTCTGGGTGTCGGTGACGCGGAAGCGCACGCCGTCGGCGATCATGATTCCGGTGTCGCCGACCTGGCCGCCGGATTCGCCGTAGAACGGGGTCTGGTTGAGCACCACGGCACCGGCCTCGCCCTTGCCGAGCGAAGCGACCTCGCGGCCGTCATGCACCAGCGCGCCGACAACGCCTTCCGCGGTCTCGGTCTCGTAGCCCAGGAACTCGGTCGCGCCGAGCCTTTCGCGCAAACCGAACCACACCGTCTCGGTGGCCGCCTCGCCCGAGCCCGCCCACGACGCGCGCGCCATTTCGCGCTGGCGCTCCATCGCCGCGTTGAAGGCATCGAGGTCGACCGCGATGCCGCGCGGCTTGAGCGCATCCTGGGTGAGGTCGAGCGGAAAGCCGAAGGTATCGTAGAGCGTGAAAGCCGTTTCGCCCTTGAGCTTGTCGCCGCGCTTGAGGCTCGAGGTCTCCTCGTCGAGGATCGCAAGGCCGCGTTCCAAGGTCTTGCGGAAGCGGCTCTCTTCGAGCTTGAGCGTCTCGGTGATCAGGGCTTCGGCGCGCACCAGCTCCGGATAGGCCTGTCCCATCTGGTGCACCAGCGCCGGGACCAGCCGGTACATCAGCGGGTCCTTGGCGCCGAGCAGCTCGGCATGGCGCATCGCCCGCCGCATGATGCGGCGGAGCACGTAGCCGCGGCCCTCGTTGGACGGCAGCACGCCGTCGGCGATCAGGAACGAGCTCGCCCGCAGGTGGTCGGCGATGACGCGATGGGAGGCCTTGTGCGGCCCCTCGGGTTCGACGCCGGTGCGGTCGGTCACCGCCTGGATCAGGGCGCCGAACAGGTCGATGGCGTAGTTGTCGTGGGTGCCCTGCAGCACCGCGGCGATGCGCTCGAGCCCCATGCCGGTGTCGATCGACGGCTTGGGCAGATCGGTGCGAATGCCGCCCGCCTGCTGCTCGTATTGCATGAACACCAGGTTCCAGATCTCGATGAAGCGGTCGCCGTCGGCGTCCGACGAACCGGGCGGACCACCGGGGATATGGTCGCCATGATCGTAGAAAATCTCCGAGCACGGCCCGCACGGGCCGGTGTCGCCCATCGCCCAGAAATTGTCGGAGGTCGGAATGCGGATGATCCGCCGTTCCGGCAGTCCTGCGATCTTCCTCCACAGGTCGAAGGCCTGGTCGTCCTCGGAATAGACGGTGATCGTCAGGCGCTCCGCCGGAATCTCGAACTCCTTGGTGATCAGGTTCCAGGCGAGTTCGATGGCGCGCTCCTTGAAGTAATCGCCGAAAGAGAAATTGCCCAGCATCTCGAAGAAGGTATGGTGCCGCGCCGTATAGCCGACATTGTCGAGGTCGTTGTGCTTGCCGCCGGCCCGCACGCATTTCTGCGCCGTGGTCGCGCGCGCATAGGGACGCTTCTCGAGCCCGGTGAAGACGTTCTTGAACTGAACCATCCCGGCATTGGTGAACATCAGGGTGGGGTCGTTGCGCGGCACCAGCGGGGAGGACGGCACGATTTCGTGCCCGTTCGCCGCGAAGTAATTGAGGAAGGCCGCTCTGATCTCGTTGACGCCGCTCATTTCGATCCACTGTTCATGGCTGCACCGCTATCGGCTTCCGCTCATGTGGTGCTGAAGCATGGTCCCGAAAAGCCGTGGGCCTTTCCGGCAAAACCGGGCTCAGAACCGGGGGTCTTGGAACGTGATCCGTTCCAAGGTGAGACGATCGCGCTGTAAGCGGCGGTTTTGCTTGCGAATTCCCTGCACGACCTTGTAGCGATGCGCTGCTGAGGTGTCCAGGAATCCGGAAAAATCTGCACCGCGCGCCAAGCCCGCGTCGCATCGGCGTCGAGGGAGATCCAGGAACCCGCCACAATCGCCGGCAGCCCCGTCGAACCGCCCGGCAATGGCGCGGCGATTGCCGGGCCGACCCCGGCCGCAGGGCTTGGCCGGGATGCCGCTGACGGCCGGCATCCCCGCGCCGCCAAGTGCGCAGGAAAAGTCTATTTGCGTAGGAAACGTCTATTTGCGCAGGAAAATGTAGTCGGCGGCATAGGGGGCGGCGCGGGTGGCCCCGGACGTTTCGCAGGCGCCGTCGAGCTGGCCGCCGCGGGTATTGATGCGCTGGATGGTGGCGACGCCGGACAGCACGCCCGGCCCGTGCGGCTCGACGGCGTCGAGCTTGAGCCAGGGCACATCGGCGGTGGTGGCGCCGGGCGCGCGGCCGGCCGGCTTACCCTGGACGCGGCTGCCGTCCACATCCTCCCAGGTCGGCCCCGCATAATGCCGGCCGACCGTCTTGCCGTCCGCCATCAGGGTCGCGATCGGCTCGCGGAATTGCCATACCAGCTTGCCGCCGGGGTCCGCCTTGCATTCGTAGACCTGGGCGCCCTCGGCATGGACCGCGAGCACCACCGTCTCGCCCTTCGCCGCGACGGCATCAGGCACCTGCATCTGCATTTGCGCCAGCACCTGCGTCGACGCGGGCACGGCGATGAGGAGCGCGGTCGAGACCGCCGATGCGGCAAGTCGTGTCCTCATGGCGTGTTTTCCTCCGTTTGAACGTCCGCGCCTGACAGGCGTCCGAAGCTATTCCGGCGAACGTCGCCTACACACTGATTCAGCAACCACTTGCCCCGTCAAGATTCACACATCTGCTTGGTGTCGCGCGGCGCTTGTGCTCCCTCGCCCCGCTTGCGGGGAGAGGGGCCTTTCCACGGGGCAGAGCGGTTAGGCGTATCGAAACGCAAGCTCAGGCTCGTGGAAAGGCCCCCTCCCCCGGATTGCTTCGCAATCCGACCTCTCCCCGCACGCGGAGAGAGGTTCTAAGCAAACGGCCTCGAAACGCACGCTTAGGCTCGTGGAAAGGCCGCCTCATCCGGATTGCTTTGCAATCCGACCTCTCCCCGCACGCGGAGAGAGGTTCTAAGCAATCGGCGGCTTACGCCATCGCCTTGCTCAGGTTGTCCGACACCTTATCGAGGAAGGCGGTGGTGGAGAGCCACTTCTGGTCGGCCCCGATCAACAGCGCGAGGTCCTTGGTCATGTCGCCGGCCTCGACGGTGCCGACGGTGACCTTCTCCATGGTGTCGGCGAACTTGGCGAGCGCGGCATTGTTGTCGAGCTTGGCGCGATGCGCCAAGGCCGCGCGTCCAGGCGAAGATCGAGGCGACCGAATTGGTCGAGGTCTCGCGCCCCTTCTGGTGCTCGCGATAATGGCGCGTCACCGTGCCGTGGGCGGCCTCGGCCTCGACCACCTTGCCGTCCGGCGTCATCAGCACCGAGGTCATCAGGCCGAGCGAGCCGTAGCCCTGGGCCACGGTGTCGGACTGCACGTCGCCGTCGTAGTTCTTGCACGCCCAGACATAGCCGCCGGACCACTTGAGCGCCGACGCCACCATGTCGTCGATCAGCCGGTGCTCGTAGGTGATCTTGTTCTTCTCGAATTCGGCCTTGAACTCGGTGTCGTACACCTCCTGGAACAGGTCCTTGAAGCGGCCGTCATAGACCTTGAGGATGGTGTTCTTGGTGGAGAGATAGACCGGGTATTTCCGCGCCAGCCCGTAATTGAGCGACGCCCGCGCGAAATCGCGGATGGAATCGTCGAGGTTGTACATGGCGAGCGCGATGCCCGCGGCGCGGCGCCTGGAACACCTCGCGCTCGATCACCTTGCCGTCGTCGCCGACGAACTTGATGGTGAGCGTTCCCGCGGTGGGAAACCGGAAGTCGGTGGCGCGGTACTGGTCGCCATAGGCGTGGCGGCCGATGATGATCGGCTTGGTCCAGCCCGGCACCAGGCGCGGCACGTTCTTGCAGATGATCGGCTCGCGGAAGATCACGCCGCCGAGGATGTTGCGGATGGTGCCGTTGGGCGAGCGGTACATCGCCTTGAGATCGAATTCCTTCACCCGCCCCTCGTCGGGCGTGATGGTCGCGCATTTCACGCCGACCCCGACCTTCTTGATCATCTCCGCCGCGTCGATGGTGATCTGGTCGTTGGTCTTGTCGCGGTATTCGACGCCCAGATCGTAATAGAGAAGGTCGATGTCGAGATACGGATGGATCAGCTTTTCCTTGATGTATTTCCAGATGATCCGGGTCATCTCGTCGCCGTCGAGTTCGACGACGGGGTTTGCAACTTTGATCTTGGCCATTGATTCCGCGACCTTTCGAGCGCTCGAGATGAGGAAGGAAGCCGGCCGGCGCGCGCCCGCGACAGGCACCGGACCGGCGAACCGGCGGCGTCGCTATAGCATCGCTGTCGCGCCGGAGAAAGCAGTCAGCCCATTCTTCGCCGATCTCCGGTCATCCGAAAATCGGGGCCCCGGGGACGGCTCCTCGAGCGCGGCGCGGTCAGGCCGGGAACGCAGGTCGTGCCGCTCAGGCGTAGTGCGCCTCGACGGCGGCACGGATATCGGGGAAACGGTCGTACTGGTGGCAGATCGGATAGAGGCGGCCGTCCGGCCCACGGATGCGCGCCGCGGCGTCGAGCGAATAGAGCTCCCGCGGCTCCAGCGCCATGGTGGCGATGTGGCCGTTGTTCTCCTCGACGACGCCGTCGATCGCGGGATCGAGATAGACGAGAAAATTGTGGATCGCCTGGTCGTAGCCATGGCCGATGGTGCGGTAGATGCGCAGCGGCATGGCGCTGATCTTCGCCACCATGTGCTCGAGATAGGCGATGATCTCGGCGGTGCCGCCGATGGTGATGCCGCTGCAGCTGATGCGATGGTGGGCGAGCGCGTCCGCCTCCGCCGCGGTGAAGCAGCCGCGCACCCAGCGCAGATTGGTGGGGTCGTCGCCGATGGTGCGTGGGGCGGCCTCGAGATAGAAGTGGCACTTCGGGGTGTCGATGCCGGCGAACGGATTGGCCTGGAAGACGACGTCGCGCACATCCGACATCATGACCTGATCGTAGTGGCCGGCCCGCGCCTTGATGTAGTCGAGGTAGATCGCATAGCGCCGCGCATGGACGGAGCGGGAAAACGAGCGGGTCTGGAACACCCGGATGACATCGACGCCCCGGCTCTTGAGATAGCGGCCGACCCGCAGGCCGGGCCACCCGATCAGCATCATCACGTCGCCGCCATAACCGCTCGCCCGCAGCGATTCGACGAAGACCCGGACCTGCGCGACGTCGAAGCCGATCGCCGCGCCGAGCACGAGGCGGCGCACATCGGCGGACGAAGTCAGGGATGCGGATGCCGTGGACAACGGAACCTTCTCTGTGAGGCGAACCGGCGGGCGGGCGGCAGGGGCCGATGCGGCTCCACTATCCCCGTTGGCCGCGGATTGCAATCTCGGGCGCGGCCCCGGGGTTCCGGGGCGGCCCGCCACATCGGGCAAGGTGACCGTTCACTGGCGGGAAAATTGTCGGCCGGCGACGTGCGCGAGAGACCTGCACCGGCGGGGACCTGCACGCAGCGCGGCACCGAAGGGAGCCCCTGAATCGGCGCGGTGCCCCGCCCGTAGACCGCGGGGCGGCCACGCCGCCAGGCCCCCGATCTCGGCGATCCGCCTCGCCGGACCAGAAAACCGGACCCGCGACAGACGCCCCATCGCAGCTTCGGAAAAGTCTGCAATTTCCCGGGCTCATGTCCTATAGAGCGGCAATGCCAGGATCAGGAACGGACCATACCAAGCAATGGACCGCCATCGCCGGGCCGGTGGTGGTGCTGGTCGAGCCGCAGCTCGGCGAGAACATCGGGACCGCGGCCCGCGCCATGGCGAATTTCGGACTGACCCGATTGCGGCTGGTGCGGCCGCGCGACGCCTGGCCGAACGTCCATGCGCGACGGGCGGCCTCGGGCGCCGACATGGTGCTCGACCATGCGCAGCTGTTCGACACTCTCGAGGCCGCCCTGTCCGACTGCAGCTTCGTGCTTGCGACCACCGCACGCGCCCACGACCAGGCCAAGCCGGTGATCGGCCCGGCCGAGGCGGCGGTGCAGATGGCGGACCGCATGGCCAGCGGCGACACCGTCGCGGTGATGTTCGGGCGCGAGCGCTGGGGCCTGGAGAACGACGAGGTCGGCCTCGCCGATCGCATCGTGACCTTTCCCGTCAATCCCGCCTTCGCCTCGCTCAACCTCGCGCAGGCGGTGCTCATCGTCGCCTATGAGTGGTTCAAGCATGCCGGCAGCGGACTGCCGTTTGCGATGCCGCAGCGCTCCGCCCGCGCCGGCAAGGACCAGCTGTTCGCCTTCTTCACCAGCCTGGAACGCGAGCTGGAGGCGGTCGAATTTTTCCGGCCGCCGGAAAAGCGCGACACCATGACCATCAACCTGCGCAACATCGTCGCCCGCATGGAGCCGTCGCAGCAGGATGTGCAGACCCTGCACGGCGTCATCATGGCGCTCGCCGAAGGCCGCAAGGGTCCCGCCAAGGGCGGCGTGCTCGATGGTGAGCAGGCCGGGCTGCTGCGCGCCCTCATCGCCGAGCATTCCGGCGGCATCGTGCCGGGGGAACGCGGCCCGGTGCGCGGCCTGTCGCGCCTGCTACGCCGCAATCCGACCGACGCCGAGCGCACCTTGTGGGACGCGCTGACCCGCGACCGCCGGTTCGCCGGCCGCGGCTTCAAGCGACAGGTGCCGATCGGCCCGCACATCGTCGACATCGTGTCGTTTCCGCTGCGCGCGGTGATCGAGCTCCAGCCCGCGAGCGAAACCGAGGAGGCGGCGCGCATGCGCGCCGAACGGCGCCACTGGCTCGCCGCCCGCGACTACCGCGTCGAGCCCGTGAGCATGGCCGCGATCGACGCCGACGTCGCCGCCGTGCTCGACAGCCTGGCGCAGGCGCTCGGTCTCGGCGCCGGGGTGCCGTGACGGCGCTGCCTCCGGGCCCGGGCTACCGCCACGCAGAACGCGCGACGTAGATGGAGATGACGTAGATGGAGATAGGTGTGACGTGGATAACGCGCGACGTGGACAACGCACGACGTAGATAACGCGGCGCATCTTGCGGTCGACCACCTTGCAGCCGCGGTCTCCCTCTCCCGCTCGCGGGGGAGGGTGGGGAGGGGGCCTCGGCGGAGCGGCAACAATTGGCTTGCCGGGACGGCCAAGTTCTTAAGGGCTCTCCTCCGAAAAAGCTTCTCGGCTGAAGAGCCCCCTCTCTAACTCTCCCCCGCAAGCGACCCGAAAGCGGGGGAGAGGACTGCGCGGTGGACAAGGCTCGGCCTGTCGCGCTCATTGTTTACAGGCCGGTCAACGTTTACGGGCATCACCCGATCGAGCGCAGGCTGCCCGGCGTTGGCCACCTCCATCCCGCTCTCATCGCCGCCGCGCGAAAAGCCGACGGCTATTCCTCGGCTTCGGCGTCGTTCTCACCCTCGCCAGGCTCGCCGGCGAGGATCTTGTCGGCGATCAGCCCGGAGTTCTGGCGGATGGCGGCCTCGATCTTGGCGGCCATGTCGGGATTGTTGCGCAGGAACGTCTTGGCGTTTTCGCGGCCCTGGCCGATGCGCTGGCTGTCGTAGGAGAACCAGGAACCCGACTTTTCGACGATGCCCGCCTTGACGCCGAGGTCGATGATCTCGCCGAGTTTGGAGACGCCTTCGCCGTACATGATGTCGAACTCGACCTGCTTGAACGGCGGCGCCAGCTTGTTCTTGACCACCTTGACGCGGGTCTGGTTGCCGGTCACCTCGTCGCGGTCCTTGATGACGCCGATGCGGCGGATGTCGAGGCGCACCGAGGCGTAGAATTTCAGCGCATTGCCGCCGGTGGTCGTCTCCGGGCTACCATACATCACCCCGATCTTCATGCGGATCTGGTTGATGAAGATCACCATGGTGTTGGAGCGGCTGATCGAGGCGGTGAGCTTGCGCAGCGCCTGGCTCATCAGTCGCGCCTGCATGCCCGGCTGGGCATCGCCCATCTCGCCCTCGAGCTCGGCACGCGGCACCAGCGCCGCGACCGAATCGACCACCAGCACCTCGACCGCGCCCGAACGCACCAGGGTGTCGGCGATCTCGAGCGCCTGCTCGCCGGTGTCCGGCTGGGAGATCAGGAGGTCATCGATATTGACCCCGAGCTTGCGCGCATAGACGGGATCGAGCGCATGCTCGGCGTCGATGAAGGCGCAGATGCCGTTGCGCTTCTGGGCCTCGGCGACGCAGTGCAGCGCGAGCGTGGTTTTCCCCGAGGATTCCGGCCCATAGATCTCGACCACCCGGCCCCGCGGCAGGCCGCCGATGCCGAGCGCGATGTCGAGCCCGAGCGAGCCCGAGGAGATGGTCTCGATCTCGACCGGCTTGCCGCCCTTGCCGAGGCGCATGATCGAGCCTTTGCCGAAGGCCCGCTCGATCTGGGACAGCGCGGCATCGAGCGCCTTAGTCTTGTCCATCGCGCCCCCTTCGACAACTCGCAACGAATTCTGCGCCATCTGCCACTCCTTATGACCGGGATTCGCCGGACCGGCAAACGCCCGTCCATGTCGCGATCAACTCCGAGCAGCGTACATGATCTGTTCTTCGTTCGCAATATGTTCTCTCGGAAAACATGGTGCTGGCTGGTTAAACCCGGCCAGCACCAAAAACATGGTGCTGGCTCCGGCCACTACCAAAAACATCGAAGAACACCCGGCAAAAGTGCGGGCAACGCACCCGCGCATCGCCAGAAGGCTCGACGCCCGAAGTCCAGAGCCCTCTAAAGCCCGTAAAAAACCCCAGCCGGCAGGTCGCGTCGGCTGGGGTTCGGTTACAGGGCCTTGCCGCCGGGAAGGCATGACGGGAAGGCGCTTTTATTCTGCCCGAGTTACCCTGGTTGGCGAGAAAAAAATGGGAAGCCGCCCATTTCCTCCCCTTTCCGTGTCCGCACGGACACACATTCCTACCAAGTGCACATACTGCGCGCGGACGGCGTTTGCGCCATTGAATGCAACATTACAGCTTGGTAATGCTGCCGCCCAAACCATCGGGGGCGATGGCCCAAAGACTTCGGGACAGAACTCTGCGCGGCCGGGCTCACCCGGCCGTTTTTTTATGCGTCTCGTCCTCACCCGCGGGTCGACCAAATCCGGGCGACACGCGCGGCGGCTTTCCCTGAAAATTTTCGCCGCCCGCTCATCCCCCGATGCGGTCTCGTCTCCGAGCTCGATCAACTCCAAAGCGTTGCCGCGCGCTTTTTTTGATTCGCACGCGAGTGCCCCCTTCTCCAACTCTCCACCGCTTGCGACGCAGGCGGGGAGAGGGCTGCCTCGTCGCGCGGCCCACTGTGTTGTGGCTCGGCCTCGTCGCAAGCCGTTGGTCGTCCGCGATCCGGCACGGCCTCTGTCTCCCTCTCCACTTGCGGGTGAGGGTGGGGAGGGGCCGCTGACGCACCCTCTTGCACCGCCGCCGCCCCGACGCACCGCTGCTTTCCCCCTCCCTACCCTCCCCCGCAAGCGGTGGAGGGAATCGCCGGCCGTGCGCCGTCTCCCCCGAAAGCGCTCCGTCACTTCAAGAAGACTCCGTCACCTCCGGGAGGTCTCTCTCCCCGGGAAGTGTCCCTATCCCGCAGCGGTGGGCTCCCTCTCTCGCTTGCGGGGGAGGGTGGGGAGGGGGCCGCTGACTCACCCTACCGCACCGCCGCCGCCCAGACGTACCGCTGCTTTCCCCCTCCCTACCCTCCCCCGCAAGCGGTGGAGGGAATCGCCGGCGGTGCGCTGTCTCCCCCGAAAGGGCTCCGTCACCTCCGGAAGACTCCGTCACCTCCGGAAGACTCCGTCACCTCCGGAGGTCTCTCTCTCCCCCAGAAGTCCCTGTCCCGCAGCGGTGGGCTCCCTCTCCCGCTTGCGGGGGAGGGTGGGGAGGGGGCCGCTGACTCACCCTACCGCACCGCCGCCGCCCAGACGCACCGCTGCTTTCCCCCTCCCTACCCTCCCCCGCAAGCGGTGGAGGGAATCGCCGGCGGTGCGCTGTCTCCCCCGGAAGGGCTCCGTCACCTCCGGAAACTCCGTCACCTCCGGAAGACTCCGTCACCTCCGGAGGTCTCTCTCCCCCAGAAGTCCCTGTCCCGCAGCGGTGGGCTCCCTCTCCCGCTTGCGGGGGAGGGTGGGGAGGGGGCCGCTGACTCACCCTACCGCACCGCCGCCGCCCAGACGCACCGCTGCTTTCCCTCTCCCTACCCTCCCCCGCAAGCGGTGGAGGGAATCGCCGGCCGTGCGCCGTCTCCCCCGGAAGGGCTCCGTCACACACCAGCGCCTTCGCCGAACGGCTTCCGAATTCGAAAACCATGGTCCCCGCGCACGAACGGTGTGGGCGCAGCAGCCGGGCGAAACGCAAACCGTGTCGCGATGCGACAAAATTATGTGCGTCGCACAAATATTTCTTGACTCTTTCTAGTTTCAGTCGGGAAATGAAATCTGTGCATTGGAGTGCTTTATGCGCCATTCGAACGTCGCGCCGTCCCGACTGCCGACCTTCCTCCTGCCCTGCCCCTTCTGTGGCCATCGCATGGCGGTCACCTCGGTGACTCCCACATTATTCGCGGCGGAAGGCGAGCCGAACGCGCTCGAAGACGTCACCCACGGCTGCATTCAGTGCGGCACCACGCTCACCCGCACGATCCTGCCGATGGCCGACGCGCCATCGCATCGCGATCTCTGAAGCGGACGATTTCCGAAGCAAGCGATTTCCGAAGCGGGCGATCTCTGAACGGGGCGATCTCCGGCGCGAAGTCTCGCCGTGGCTCCGCCGCCCTGCGCCGTTCGAACGAATTTCCAATTTCGTGTCGAGGCGGTGGTGGGCGAGGCCGGCGGAGCCTCGTCTGACGGCTGGCCGAGAGGCTGCGGGCGTTTGCTGGAAGCCGCGGAGGTCTAACGACCTCCTGTGGAATCACCTGCGCCCGACGCCCTCTCCTCACCTCTCCCGCAAGCGGGAGCGGGGAGACGCCGCCTAGCCTTGCTTTCGGTGAAAGTCTCGAGCACCGTGACGAGGCACAACGACGCGCGAAGGCACGCGCCTGCGCGGTGCCTTCGCAGCGCGGCTCGTCACCTACCCGACGCCGAGGCGCATCATTTCCAGCGCGGCGCGGCCGAAGTGGCCGTAGGGGTTGTTGAGCGTCTCGCCGAGCTCGAAGTGATTGTAGTCCTCGGCGACGATCAGGTGGACCGGCTTGCCGGCGGCCTTGAGGGCGGCGGCGAAGTCGCGGGTCTGGCGCTGGAACTCCGGCGTCTCCAGGGTGCCGTGCAGGAGCGTCACCGGGCAGTCGATGCGGTCGAGATAGCGCTGCGTGCTCAGCGCGTCCTCCATCGCGTCGGTGAACTTCACGTAGTTCGAGCGTGCCGAGAGCCGCGCCGGCTTGAGGTCGTACATGCCCGAGCACAGCGTCGCCCCCTTGATTAGGTCGCGGGGCAGGCCGTGGTCCTTCTCCCAATCGGTGATCAGGCTGACGCCGGCGAGATGGGCACCGGAGGAATGGCCGAGCACGTAGAGGCGGGCGGGATCGCCGCCGAAGCTCGCGGCGCTCCTGGCGACGGCGGCGATGCCGCGGCGCACGCCGCTGATCATCGGCATCAGGTCGCCGTCGGTTTCGGTGACGTTGGGAAAGTCGACCACGGCGAAATGGGCGCCGGCGTGCAAGAAGGTCTCGGCCCCGTAAGCGCTGTTCGCCGCCGTTCCGCTGCGCCAGGCGCCGCCATGGACGAACACCGCGATGGGCGCGGCGGCCGCCGCCCCCGCGGTCTTGCGGGCCGGATAGACATCGACGCCGTCGATCGGCGCCGGGCCGTAGGCGATACGCTGCGGCGCGCCCAGGCGGGCGCGGATGGCGGCGCTGGCGGACACGCGGCGGCGATTCATCTGCTCGCGGTTGGGCGCGTACTTCACTTGGTTGTAGGCGTCGTCGAGTTCCTGCTGGTCGAGGTCGAGCCAGACCCGCGGCCCCTTCGGGTGCGGTGGCGGCGCGATCTGCGCCTCCGCGGACGCCGCGCCGGCAGCGAGGCCCGCGGCAGCTCCCATCACGGTGCGACGGCTCATCCGGTCTCCCTTACCCTCATCTTTCATCGCGTCCTCCGCCTTGTGCGGTGAGATTACAGCGTTGCGGGACTGCTGTCCCGCTCCTCGGCGACGGCGGACTGAGCCGGCGTCCGCTCCCCATCATTCAGGGGCGCGTTTCCGCGCGACCTCGAGGACCGCCGTCGGGATTCAGCCCAGATTGAGCTCCTTGAAGAAGTCATTGCCCTTGTCGTCGATGACGATGAAGGCGGGGAAGTTCTCCACCTCGATGCGCCAGATCGCCTCCATGCCGAGCTCGGGATATTCCACCACCTCGACCTTCTTGATGCAGTGCTCGGCGAGGTTCGCGGCGGTGCCGCCGATCGAGGCGAGATAGAAGCCGCCGTGCTTCTTGCAGGCGTCGCGCACCTGCGCCGAGCGGTTGCCCTTGGCGACCGAGATCATCGAGCCGCCGGCCGCCTGGAAATCGTGGACGAAGGAGTCCATGCGTCCGGCTGTGGTCGGGCCGAAGGCCCCCGAGGCGTAGCCCTCCGGGGTCTTGGCGGGGCCGGCATAATAGACCGGGTGGTCCTTGAAGTAATCGGGCAGCGCCTCGCCGTTTTCGAGCCGCGTGCGCAGCTTGGCATGGGCGATGTCGCGGGCGACGATCATCGGCCCGGAAAGCGACAGCCGGGTCTTGATGGGATACTTCGAGAGCGTGGCCAAAATCTCCTTCATCGGGCGGTTGAGGTCGATCGCCACCACCTCGCCGCCGAGCGTCTCGCCGTCGACGTCGGGAAGGTATTGCGCCGGATTGTGCTCGAGCTCCTCGAGATAAACGCCGTCGCGGGTGATCTTGCCCATCGCCTGGCGGTCGGCCGAGCACGACACGCCGAGCCCGATCGGCAGCGAGGCGCCGTGGCGCGGCAGCCGGATCACCCGCACGTCGTGGCAGAAATACTTGCCGCCGAACTGCGCGCCGACCCCGAGCGACTGGGTCATCTTGAGGATCTCCTGCTCCATCGCGAGGTCGCGGAAGGCGTGGCCGTCCGCCGAGCCCGCAGTCGGCAGGGTGTCGAGATACTTGGTCGAGGCGAGCTTCACCGTCTTCATGGTGAGCTCCGCCGAGGTGCCGCCGATGACGATGGCGAGGTGGTAGGGCGGGCACGCCGCGGTGCCGAGCGTGAGCACCTTCTCCTTGAGAAAGGCGAGCAGGCGGTCGGGGGTGAGGATCGATGGCGTCGCCTGGAACAGGAACGACTTGTTGGCGGAGCCGCCACCCTTGGCGACGAACAGGAACTTGTAGGCGTCCTCGCCCTCGGCATAGATCTCGACCTGCGCCGGCATGTTGTTGCTGGTGTTCTTCTCCTCGAACATCGAGAGCGGCGCGAGCTGGGAATAGCGCAGGTTGCGCTTGAGGTAGGCGTCGCGGGCGCCCTCGGCGAGCGCCGCCTCGTCGTCGCCGTCGGTCCAGACCAGCCGCCCCTTCTTGCCCATGATGATGGCGGTGCCGGTGTCCTGGCACATGGGCAGCACGCCGCCGGCGGCGATGTTCGCGTTCTTGAGGAAGTCGAAGGCGACGAACTTGTCGTTGTCGGACGCCTGGGGGTCGTCGAGGATCGTGCGCAGCTGCTTGAGATGCGCCGTCCGCAGCAGGTGGTTGATGTCGGAGAAGGCGGCTTCTGCGAGCGCGCGCAGCGCCTCGTGCGCCACCACGATCACCTCCTTGCCCATGATCGTCTCGACCCGCACGCCTTCGGAGGTGAGCTTGCGATAGGGCGTGGTGTCCTTGCCGGCCGGAAACAGCGGGGTGTGCCTGTAGGACGGGATGACGACGGGAGCATTCATGGGCGGGGTCCTGGTTGGGGAGGCCGGCGGTGCGCCTGATATAGACCGATTGCCGGCCGCCGGGGAGGTGGCAGCACCGTCGTTGCCGCGCCACTCAGGCCTCGACATACTCCGCAAGGCTGGTCGCCGGCGGCACGGGCAGCCCATCCTCCCGCAGCCCGGCAATGTGGAAACGGATCGCGTCGCGGATATCGCGTTCGACGGCCAGAACGGTTGGACCCGTCGCCACGCATCCCGGCAGATCGGGCACATAGGCGGAGTAGTTGGGACCGGCCTTTTCGATCACGATCGCATAGCGCATCAACGCTTCTCCTTCAGGCCGGCCTGTTTCAAGATGCTGTTCAAGGTCCCGGGAGCGATATCATCAGATGGCTTCCCGGCGATCGTCACCCGACCGGATTTATGGGGGTGCTTGTACTGGCGATGGCTCCCGCGCGTCGCGACCAGATACCAGCCATCTTGTTCAACCAATCGAACAGCTTCGCCTACTTTCATATGACGCCATCCGTCGCGGACGTTAAGGCGACTACCACCTCATGGCAACTTTGTCGGACTTCCCTCGCTTGACGCCACCGCCGTGTCCCAGCCAATCTATCCCCTTCGCATGTCTTTCAAATGCAGCCCCGTGGAGCCTCCCATGTCCTTGCGATCCGTGTTGCCTCTCGTGGCCGCCGCCCTCCTCGGCTCGGTGTATTCCGCGGCCGCCCAGCAGCCCGGGCAGAACTTTCCCGACGGCGCCGGCAAGGAAATGGTCACCGGCGTGTGCGGCGGCTGCCACGACATCAACCGCCTGACCGCCGGCTACAGCCCGGAAGGCTGGCGCACGGTCACCCGGATGATGCGCAATTTCGGCGCCCCGGTGCCGGAGGGCGAATGGGACGCGGTCACCGCCTACCTGATCAAGAGCTTCCCGGAGAAACCGCGGCCGCCGGCGGTGCTGATCTCCGGGCCGGTGGAAGCGACGATCCGCGAGTTCGACCTGCCGACCCCCGGTTCGCGCCCGCACGATCCGATGGCGGCCCATGACGGCGCCATCTGGTGGTCGGGCCAGCTCGCCAACAAGCTCGGCCGACTCGATCCCAAGACCGAGCAGTTCAAGGAATTCCCGGTCAATCCGATGTCGGCGCCCCATGGCCTCGTCGAGGACAAGGACGGCAATGTCTGGTTCACCGGCAACTTCCGCGGCTTCATCGGCAAGCTCGACAGCAAGACCGGCGAAGTCACCGAATATCAGATCCCCGATCCCAAGGCGAAGGATCCTCATACCCTCGTCATCGACCATGACGGCATCGTGTGGTTCACGGTGCAGAACGGCAACCTGGTCGGCCGGCTCGATCCCAAGACCGGCCAGTTCAAGCTCGCCAGCCCGCCGACGCCGAAGGCGCGGCCCTACGGCATGGCGGTGAATTCCAAGAACCTCGTCTATTTCGTCGAGTTCGGCGCACCGAAGATCGCGACCATCGACAACGACATGCATATCGTCGAATACGAGTTGCTCGACCCCGCCTCGCGGCCGCGGCGCATCGCGATCACCCCGGACGACCAGGTCTGGTACACCGACTATTCGCGCGGCTATATCGGCCGGCTCGACCCCGCGAGCGGCAAGGTCACGGAGTGGGCGTCGCCGAGCGGGCCGAAGTCCCTGCCCTACGGGATCGCCGCCACCAAGGGCGGCATCTGGTACTGCGAATCCGGCGCCAAGCCGAACACCATCGTGCGCTTCGATCCGACCACCGAAAAATTCCAGAGCTGGCCGATCCCCGGCGGCGGCGACATCGTGCGCAACATGGACGTCGGCCGCGACGGCAACCCGATCCTCGCCAACAGCCTCGCCAACCAGGTCGGCGTCGTCGAGGTGAAGTAGGCATGCGCTGCCCGCGCGGCTCATCCCGCCGCCCATGCATGAAACGGTGACACCGGCAACGGCCCGGGAACACCAACACTCCGGGGGAGTCAGGCACGACTCGAACAGGAGTGTGAAGATGCAGAGCTACTCCAGACTGGCCACCGCGGCGGCGATCGCGGCCGCAATCCTCGTTGCCACCGCGACTGCCGACGCGGGTGCGCTCCAGCGCACCCGCGCTCATCATTCCAGCGATGTTTCCATCCCCTATCTCGGCTCGCTCCGGCACCTTTCGGCCGCTCATCTCGGCTCGATCCCTCATCTGGGATCGCTGTCGAAGCTGGCGTCGGGCGCCAATCTCGGATCGATCTCGCGGCTCGCCTCGACCTCCAACCTCGGCTCGCTCTCCCGCCTCCGTTCGCTCTCCCGGCTGGGATCGATCTCCGATCTGGGCTCCTTCAATCTGGGTTCGATCCCCTACCTCGGGGGTTTCGGCGGTTTCGGGGGTTTCGGCGGTTTCGGGGGAATGGGCCGGGACATCGGCGCCGCCTTCGACTGACGCGCCGGCGTCGCGGGGAAGCGATCTGCGGACAATGTTGCCGCGACGGGCCGGCCCACAGCGGGCGCGCAGCCCTCTCCCCCGCCTGCGGGTCGCCTGCGGGGGAGAGTTGGAGAAGGGGCACTCGGCCGTTCGGCGAAGGCTGGTTTGTGCCGCATCGTCGCAGCCCCCTCCCCACCCTCCCCCGCAAGCGACCCGCAAGCGGGAGAGGGTGACAGGCCGCGGGAGAGGGAGCGGGAGCGGGAGAGGAAGGGGCGGCGGATGGTTCCGCGCGGCCGATCGTCAGCGCCCTGCCGACAGCCCGACGGTGCGGCCGGGAAAGCCGGCGGCGTCGAAGTACTTCACATCGCCCACCGCCTGCACGTCGAGCACCGTGCGCAGCCCGTTGGCCGCCGGGTCGGACACCACGCTGAAGCTCTTCACCTCGGGCAGCGTGCCGCCCGGCATCGCCTCGGTCAGCACGCGGCCGATCAGCTTGCCCTTGTCGCTGACGTCGAGCTTGAGGATTGCCGCCACCGTCCGGCCGACATCGGCGTTGCTCGCCGGCGCCGGATCGACGAAGCCGGAGCGGAAGTCTGGACCGGTGAGCGCCATGAAATTCCAGGTGTCGGCGCGGCTGAACGAGCCGTGCATGCCCTGCCCCTGCTGCAGCGGCGAATCGGAGACCGTCACGGCGCAGCGCACCGGCTCGCCGCAGATGGTGTCGAACGAACGGAAATTGATGACGATCGCCGGCGGCGGCGTCACCGCGGCGCCTTCGAGAGCGATCTCGGCCAGCGGCAGGGTGCCGGGGAGCTTGCCGAACTTCGAATGGACGAACAGCCCGCTCACGTAATCCTGGGCGAGCAATGCCTCGACCACCTTCGCGACCGTGTCCTTGTCGTCGTCTGGAACGTAGACGAGGTCGGAGCCGCCATTGGCGGCGATCACCACCCTCGGATGATCCTTGTTGCCGCCGATCAGCGCGTTGCCGCCGCGCGAATGGCTGCCGTCGGCGACGGGCTGGTACCCGGCGTCGGGATCGATCAGCGGCAGGCCGAGCGCCTTGGCGACGTCGAGGGCGACGAAGCCCGGCGGCAGCAGTCCGGCCGGCACGTCCGCATAGCGTTGCCGCGCGGCCGGGCTCGTCTCGCTCTGCTTGGAGATCGTCGAGAAACCGTGGTCGGCGGTGACGATGATGTCGGTGGTCTGGGCAAGGCCGAGCTCGGCGAGCGCGGCGCGGATGCGGCCGAGGTCGTCGTCGACATTGCGGATCGCGGCGCGCGAGGTCGGCCCGTTGATGCCGGGAACGAGGCTCAGCAGGCTGTCGCCCTGGTTATGCTGGGTGCCGTCGGGATCGCGCGACCAGAACACCAGCACGAACGGCTTGTTGCGCGCCGCGAAGGCGGGCAGCACCACGCGGGTCGCCGCGGCGACCATGAAATCCTGCTGCACGCCGTTCGCCACCTTGGTGCCGGCGGCCGTCGCGTTGCCGGCGGCGCCGTTGGCGCCGCGGCCGGGCGCGACGAGCGGCAGCCCGGCGGCCTTCATGCGCTCGGCGATGTCGGAGCTCAGCGGAATGCCGCGCTCGGTTCCGGTGGCGTCGTCGATGATGACGGTCTCGCGGCCGCTGCGCTCGGTGTGATCGAACATCAGCGTGGGACCGAGCTTGCCGATCGCCGCGGTGCTCAGGCCCCTGGCGCGGGCCAAAGCGAGCACGCTCGTCTCGTCGAGGTAGTTGCCGCCGAAATGCGCGTCGACCTCGCCCAGCACCGCATCGTTTTCCAGGAACGGCGTCACCGTGCCGCCGGCGCTCGCCACCGGCCAGCCGGTGTAGACGGTGTTGCTGAAATCGCCGGTGTCGCCCAGGAAGTGGCCGGTCGCCATCGCCGACGCATTCGCCGTGGTGAAGGTCGGGAAGATCGCGTGGCCGTTGACGAGCGCCACGCCCTCGCGCGCGAGCGCCGCGAGGTTCGGCGCGGCGGCCTCGTCGACGGAACGTGCCCGCAGCCCATCGGCAATGAAGATCACCACGTTGTTGGTCGGGGCGTTGTTGGTCGGGGCGTTATTGGTCGCAGCGTTGTGCGCGGCGGCGGCCGGGGGAGTGGTATTCTGCGGTACGGTCTGGGCCGCGGCGGGCAGCACGGCCGGACCCGCCAGAAACACGATGCCGGCAACCAGGACCTCGAAGCGCATGACGGTCTCCCGCGTCGGAAAGCCTGACAGGATGGCGGATTTTGCGACACTCGTGTGACGCGGCCACGCGCTGTCAAGCCGCACCCGCCATCCGCGCCGCAACGCTCCCATGTGCGGCGGCGCCATTTAAGCCCGCCCGCGACGCGACCGGACATTGTAGATTTCGCTGCAGCAGAGGAAACGCGAGGGCGCGAAAAGCGTGGACAGCCGTGTGAAGCAGACCCCCGCAATTCGCGAGGAGCGGATTCCGCTCGGCATCGCCTACATGATCGCCGCGACCGTGCTGTTCGCCGGCTCCAGCGCGGTGTCGAAATGGCTGGTGGCGAGCTACCCGGTCGGCGAGGTGCTGTTCTCGCGGGCGGCGACGTCGCTCGTCGGCGCGAGCCTCGCGATCCTGCCGTTCACGGGCCTCTCGGTGTTCCGTACCAGACGGCTGGCCGCCCATGTGATGCGCGGCATCTCCCAGGCGACCTCCCAGGCGCTGCTGGTGATCGCCTTCAGCCTCATGCCGCTCGCGAGCGCGGTCGCGATCAACTTCTCGGCGCCCTTGTTCGCGACGATCGCCGCCGTCTTCTTCCTCAAGGAGCCGGTCGGCATCGTGCGCTGGGGCGCACTCATCGTCGGCTTCCTCGGCGTGCTCCTCGTCACCAATCCCGGTGCCGGTGCGTTCCAGCCGGGCGCCCTGTTCGCACTCGGCAATGCCGTGCTGTTCGGCACGGTGACCGTCGGCGTGCGCGGCATGACGGCGACCGAGTCGACCGAGACCCTCACCCTCTACCAGATGATCTTTCTCACCGCGGTGTTCGGGGCGAGCCTCTCCCTCGGCTTCGTCATGCCGACCACCGGCGTCCTTCTCGCCATGGTGGCGAACGGCCTCGCCAATGCGCTCGGCCAGTATTGGTGGACGCGGGCGCTGCACCTCGCTCCGACCTCGGCGGTGGCGCCGTTCAACTACTTCTCGCTGGTGTGGGCGATCTGCATCGGCTTCGTCGTCTGGGGCGACATTCCGACGCTGCACCTGCTCGCGGGCTCGGCGATCGTGGTGGGTTCGGGCATGTTCCTGTTGTGGAGCGAAACGCGGCGGCGGACGTGAGGAGCCGTGCTGGGACGTCAACTGACCCACGCCACGGCCGCGCTCGACCCACAGCAGGTGAAAATTGCTCCTTCGGACCCGGCACCGCGGCCCCTCCCCCGCTTGCGGGTCGCTTGCAGCGGAGGGAGAAGGGGCGCCAAGTTCCGCAGCGGCTATTCCCTGCGCGACGCGCTGGAGCTGATCGACCAACTCAGCTTCCGCCCACCGGAAAAGCACGAACTGTCACATCTCTTCGGAAACGCCGACGCCCTCATCCTGAGGAGCCGTGCACAGCACGGCGTCTCGAAGGATGGCCCACAGGCTGCGACCTGAGGCCGTCCTTCGAGACGCGTCCTGCGGACGCACCTCAGGACGAGGTCCAAAAAGGATCACGGTCTCTGTCGTCCATTACGTCGCCCGCCACTGCGGCAGCAGGCGCATCGCGTTCCCCCGCTCGATCTTGGCGAGGTCGTCCGGCCCGAAGATGCCGGCGAGGCCGCGCACGTGCTCCTCGGACGTGCGGTAGGGATAGTCGGTGCCGAACAGGATCTGCGACACCGCCACCATCTTGGTGAGCGACGCCATGTTGATCGGGTTCGAGGCCTGCGCGGTGTCGTAATAGAACCGCCGCAGCTCGGCCATCACGCGGTCGCCGGTAAACGACTTGAACTTCGGGTTGGCGACGATCTGCACGGTGAATCGTTCCGTCAGCGCGGTGAGCGTGCCGCCGGCATGGGAGAAGATGAAGTCGATGTCGGGGTAGCGTGCCGCGGTGCCGGAAAAGACGAGGCTCGCGATGGTGCGGGTGGTGTCGGTGCCGAACTCGATGATCGCCTCGGGCATCCCGGGAACGCCGAGTTCGGTGCAGCAGTCGACGTTGTTGGGGTGGGTGTAGGCCACCGCCTTGCGACGGTTGAGCTCCTCCCACACCGGCGCGAAAGCGGCATCGCCGAGATATTTCGTGCCGTAGCTCGTCATGAAGCCGACGCCGTCGACATGAAGCGTGTCGAACGCATATGCGATCTCGCGCAGCGTCTCGTCGACATGGGGCATCGGCAGCACCGCGAACACGCCGAACCGGCCGGGGTGATCGCCGGCGAGCTTCTTCATGTAGTCGTTGGAGGCGCGGGCGACCGCGGCGCCCTCCTGCGGACCGAGGAAGCTGAGGCCGGGCGTCTGCAGCGAAGCGATCGCGGTGGCGACGCCGGCCGCGTCCATGTCGTCGAGCGAGCGCTGCGGCGTCCACTGGGTGATCGGCGGATTTTCGAGCTTCGCCTTCTTGAGGGCGTCGACCCAGGCGGGCGGCGCGACGTGATGATGGACGTCGATACGGCGCGGCGTCGACTGCGCCTTGGCGATCGTGGGCGTTCCGAGCCCGGTCGCGGCGCCGGCCGCAAGCGTGGCCGCGCCGGCGGCGAGGAAGGTCCGGCGGCTGACACCGGCGTCGGTTGCGGCGAAAGATGGTACGCAGCATGCGCACCCGGTGAGGAGCCTGTTCTGCCGACGTAGCGCCATCTGTTCCTCCGGCCTTCGCCGCGGCCCGAGCGCCGCGCCGCGGTTGGCGTCGGCGCAGGATTCGCGGAATCCCAGGCATGGGTCAAGGGTTCGGCAGCGAGACTCACCGTCGCCGGCGGCGGTCGGTGCGCGGCGCGACGCGATCAATGGGCGGCGTGAACGTCTTCGGCCGAGGCTTTCTTGCGGTAGAGGGCGCGCAGGCTCGACTCGTCCCACTTGATGTCGGCGATGCGCCAGTCCTTGCCGTTGCGCAGCAGCTCGACCATGACCTTCTCCGGCTTTCCGGAATTGGTGAACGTGACGGTCGCGACGGCCTTGGCGCCGCCGTTGTCCTTGACGTCGATGGCGAGATTGGAGATGTCCCAATCCTGGTGGCCGACGAAGGGGTCTCCATCGAGCGCCGGCGGCTCGCCCCGCTTGGCGGCACTGGCGCGATCCTCGAGAATGAGCCCGGCGAGCCCGACGGTGAAATAGCCGCGCACGTCTTTCGGCGCGGCGAGCACCACGCCCTTGGCCGCGCCCGACGAGCTACCGACGTAGTTCTGATAGATCTGCTGGAGGAAGTTCTTTGCCGAGGTGTCGGGCGCCGCGGCCGCCGGCCGCACCGAGATCGCCGCGACCACGACCGCGAACGCGGCCAATGCCGCGACGATCGCACGCCGCGACCACGCCTCGCCGGGAAGATTTCTGGTTGTCATGAGTGTCTCGCTTGTGATCCTGACCGGCATGGTCGCTAAGCTCGGCAAATCTCTGCCGGGTCAGTGGCAGCCATCGCAACAAAGCTGGCCGATGGGCGGCCGACGGACGACAGAGAGGCCGGCAACTCGAAGGCTGCGAGCCTGGCGACTCGTAAAACCGGCGAATTGGAGTTGATGCATCGGTGCTGGCCCCACCGGTCGCGCGCCGGCACGCGCCGAATCCACCCCCGTCGATCGCGCACGCCTCGGATACGATGAACGTGTCCAGCACGCAATCGCGATCCTTCGGGGAGGTCGGCAAATCTTTGTGCACCGGGACCCCCGCGAGGTTCATGCCGCATTTGCGCCTTTTTTGAGCGCCGCCGCATCTGCGATGCGCACCGGCGCGAATGTTCCCCGCCGGCAAATCAGGAACCACGGCGCAAGGCCGGTTCGCGCCGCGCCGCCACGGCCGACGCTCCGGCCGGCGGGTAGAAAAGCCACGCCGATTCTTTTTCCAGCGAGCACCCCTCGACCGCCACGGCCGCGGGCTTGAATTGCTTCCTGCGATATTGGAGGGTATCGGCCGCTTTGATGCGACCAAGGAGTTCATCCCCATGCGCTGGCTGCTGGCGGCGGCTCTCGTTCCCATCGCGCTCGCGGCGGCGCATGCGGATGCCTTCGATACCCTGCCACCCGGCGTCAGCGGGAACGACACCGGCGGCATCATCAGCTGGGCGCCCGGCGCCGGCTACGTGTTCCGCGACCTCGCCTTCGCCCATTGCGCGCAATACAACAAGATCGCGGTGATCTCGAGCATCCGTCACCGCTACGGCGATTATATCGGCTTCCGCTGCTACTTCCCGCGCGCCTACGATCCCCGCAAGACCTTCCTGCGCTACGGGTACTGACCTGGGCTACGGGTACTGACCTGCGCTACGGGTACTGAGCCTTACGCGAAGCAAGGAAGGGCGCGCCGTTCCGACTTGTCGTCGGCAGCGATGGCCGCCGGCAAACGGTATTTTTATCCGGCCTGGCTCGCCCTCAGCGGACCGGCACCGGGGCGATCGGCTCGCCGCAGTTGCGGCGGCCCATGCATTCGTCGGCCCGTCGCGCGTCGAGCATGGCGCTGCCCAGCCAGACGGCGCTGCCGACGACGGCGACCGCGATCGCCAGCAGGATCAGGTTGGTGGTGCGGCGCTCGCTCTCGGTTTCCGGGGGGTCGTCGCGGCGACGTTGGTCGTTCATTGCAAAGTGCCCGCGTGGTCTTCCTGTTTGCCGATCGTCTCCTTCACCGCCGCAACCAGCTGCTTGAGCGTGAACGGCTTGGCGAGAAACGAAAACTTCTCGTCCTCCGGAAGATTCTTGGCAAACGCCTCCTCGGCATATCCGGAGACGAAGATGATCTTCACGTCGGGATCGCGGCCGCGCAATTCGCGCAGCAGCGTCGGCCCGTCCATCTCCGGCATCACCACGTCGGACACCACGAGATCGATCTTGCCGGAGTGATCGTCGATCACCTCGATCGCCTCGACGCCGTTGGCGGCCTGCAGCACGGTGTATCCCCGCGACGCCAGTCCGCGCGCATTGAGACCGCGCAGCCCCTCTTCATCCTCCACCAGCAGGATGGTGCCGTGGCCGGTGTCGTCGGCGGGTGCGGCCTTCGCGGCCTCCTTCGGCTTTGCCGGAACCGGGGCCATCTCCTCGGCGGTCAGGACATGCCGCGGCAGGAAGATGCGGAACGTGGTGCCCCGCCCGACCTCCAACTCCGGATAGATGGAGCCGCCGGTCTGCTTGATGATGCCGTAGACGGTGGAAAGGCCGAGCCCGGTGCCCTTGTTGACCTCCTTGGTCGAGAAGAACGGCTCGAAGATCCGGTCGATGATGTCGGGCGGGATGCCGGTGCCGGTGTCGCCGACATCGACGCGGACATACTCGCCTCTGGGCAGGCCCTTGAGGGCGAAGCTTTCGCTGTCGGTAAAGGAGACGTTGGAGGTCCGCAGCGATAGCCGGCCGCCGTTCGGCATGGCATCGCGGGCGTTGACCGCGAGATTGACGATGACCTGCTCGAACTGCGACAGGTCCGCCTTGACCGGCCACAGGTCGCGACCGTGGACCACGTCGAGCATCACCCGCTCGCCGATCAGCCGGCGCAGCAACATCGACAGGTCCGACAGCGCCTCGCCGAGATCGAGCACCTGCGGGCGCAGGGTCTGGCGGCGCGAGAACGCCAGCAGTTGCCGCACCAGGCTCGCCGCCCGGTTGGCATTCTGCTTGATCTGCATGATGTCCTGGAACGACGGATCGCTCGGCTTATGGGCGTTGAGCAGGAAGTCGGTCGCCATCATGATGGCGGACAGGACGTTGTTGAAGTCGTGGGCGATGCCGCCGGCGAGCTTGCCGACCGATTCCATCTTCTGCGACTGGTCGAACTGGCGCTGCAGCACCCGCTGGTCGGTGGTCTCTATCGCATAGACGATCGCCGCCTCGGACTCGTTCTCCACGTCCTCGACCGGCGTGACGTAGAACCGCGCCCACCGCTCGCCCTCGCCGGCCAGTGCCGCATCGACCGGCGCGACGTCGGCCCGGCCGCTGGCCGCCTTGGTCAGCGCCTCCTCGATCATTCCGCGGTCGCGGGTGGCGACGGCGCCCAGGATCGAACGCCCCTGGGCCGCGCCCGGCTCGCCCTTGAGCACGCTCTGGACGAGGTGGGCGAACGGCGCATTGCTGCGGGCGATTCGCCCGGACCGGTCGACCGTGGCGATCGCCATCGGCGTATTGTGGAAGAACCGCATGAAGCGCACCTCCGCGGTGCGCTGCGGATCGCTGCCGTCGTCGGCGGCGCGATTGAGCACGAGGGTGCGCGACGCGCCCGGCGTGGCGTCGGACGCGAACGCCACCTTGTGATGGAGGCGCACCGGCAGCGTCCGGCCGTCGCGGCGGCGCAGGTCGAGATCGAGAACCTCGGTCTTCACCTCGCCCGGATGCGCCGACAGCGTCGTCAGCAGCGCGGCGCTGTCGCCCGGCAGGATGTCGGAAAGCCGCAGGCCCCCCGATCCGACCTGGGCGAGATCGTAGTCGAGCCACCCGGCGAGGGTGGCGTTGAGGTAGACGATGTCGCCGCGCCCATCGACCGAGAAGAAGCCGGCGGGGGCGTGATCGAGATAGTCGATCGCGTGCTGGAGTTCCTGGAAGACGTTCTCCTGGCGCTCGCGGTCGCGGGTGACGTCGGCGACCGTCCATACCGCCGCATCGGAGTCGTTGGCCTCGCCGAGCGGGCGGACTCGCAGCCGCAGCCATCGCGCCGGCTCGCCCCGGCCCCCGGAGATCCGGACCTCTTCCTGAAGCCGCCGCCCCTCCTGCGAGGCCTTGCGCAGGCGGTAGACGGCCTCCGACACGTCGGGATCGCCGACGAAGACGCGCTCGACGGGCCGCACCTCATCGAGACCGACCGCGTTGGCGAACACCCGGTAGGCGGCATTGGCGAACAACACCCGCCCGGTCCCGTCGGTGACGACGATGCCGTCATGGGCCTGGTCGATGATCTTCTTGAGCATCGGGCCGCCGGAATCGCGCACCGAGACCCGCAGGACGCCGGCCGCGAGGGCGAACACGGCGAACACCCCGATCACCGCCAGCACCGCGAGGAAGATGGTGACGTAGGGTCCGGCCGCATTGCGGCCGACCAGCATGAGGCCGGCGGCGGCGGCGACGAGAAGAACGGCGACCAGCAGCACCAGGGCGATGCTGCCGCGGCGCTCGGCCCGCGGGATCATCATCGTGCTCAGGCCCTGCGTTGCCATGATGAGACCGAATCCACCCCTTCCAGGCCCCCGACCGGGACTCCTCACTGCCCCAGTGGCCGGCGCTTCGCAAGAGGATGTCGCTCCACGAGGCCGCCACACCGCGGTTTTTTCGCGCCGGGCGGGCCTCACCCCGCGCGATACCCTCGGCGTCGGCGCTTGCAGGGACGGCCGGGCCGGTGTTTGTCCACTGTTTCAACGCCCTCCGGAAGCCGAATCGCGGCAGCGCCATCAATTCGCCATCAAACCGGGCTTCGGGGGAAACTAGCGGTTTTCCAGGGGTTTGTGCGAATTGATGATCCGCAGTAGCGGTCCGCGGTTCGAAGCCGGCACCATGGGGACCGGCGGGACGCCGCGCCTGCCCTCCTCGACAAGTGGCCTGAGCCGCCATTTGTGCAAAGATCGGGACAGTCCGTTGCTCACGGGGTATGTCGCGGCTGATCGAGACCGGGGAACGGTGGATGCGTACCGCCAGGGGAAAAGGGAGCTTCGATGGAAGCGTTCTTCAATGACATGTCGGTCCCGGCGAAATTCCTGTTCGCCTTCATCGTGGTGCTCGCCGTTCTCGGGATCGGCGGATACCTGATGAGGCGCTTCACCGGGGGCGCGCTGGCCGTTTCCGGCCCGCGCGGCCGCCAGCCGCGCCTTGCGGTGATCGACGCCGCGAGCGTCGACGGCCGCCGCCGCCTCGTCCTGGTCCGGCGCGACAACGTCGAGCACCTGCTGCTGATCGGAGGTCCGACCGACATCGTGGTCGAGCCGAACATCGCCAAGAACGGTGCGGCCGCCTCCCCGGCGATCACCACGGCGACGGCGGCCGCCACGCCGGCATCCGGCTTCCCTTCCGCCGCTTCTTCGGTAACGGACGCCATGCCGCCGGTCCTGTCCTCGCTGCGCGACAGCCCCGTCCTGCGCGACAAGTCGATGCCCGCGATCGAACCGCCGCTGCGGCGCCCGATGCCGCTCGACGACAGCAACTGGTCGCCACCGCCTCCGGAGCCGGCCTATGTCGAGCCGCTTCCTCCGCCGTCGCTGCGGGAGCCCAACCTGCGGCCGCCGCCGGTGCCGATCGAGCGCCAGCGGCTCGGAAGCTATGTCGAGGATGCCGGCGCCCCGCCCCTGCTGCCGACCCCGCCCGACCCCGAACCCGTGCTTACGCCGCCCCCGGTGCCGCCCGCGTTCGAGCCGGTGTTCCACATTCCTCCGGCGCCGGAGCCTCGGCGCATGCCGTCCGCGCCCCCGCTCCCGCCACGGACCGCCCAGAGCGAGGAATCCAATCTCGCGGAAATGGCGCAGCGGCTCGAGGCGGCGTTGCGACGCCCGATCAAGCCGGCGGAGCCGGTGCTCGCCCCGCCTCCGCCGCCGTCCCGCTTTGCCCCGGAATCACCGTCCGCGCCGGAGCCGTCGCGGGCGCCATCCCTGCCCGACTTCGCGGCGGTGGCGCCGGCCGCGATCCGCGACCCCGAGCCGCCGCAGATCCCGAAGCAGCCGGAGCTGACCGTCGTTCCGGCCGATTCCAGTGCCCGCCCCGCGCCGGTGTTCACGAGCATCGAGGAGGAGATGGCGAGCCTGCTCGGCCGCGCGCCGGGAAAGTCGTGACGCCACCGGTCCGCGGCGCCGCACCGGGGCCGACGCGCAGGAGCCGACGCGGACATGACGGCTGACCGATCGCCCGCCGGTTCCACCAGCCGGGCGAAGCCGGTGCGTGCCTGGCAGCGAATGCTGTCGGGGCGCCGTCTCGACCTGCTCGATCCCTCGCCGCTCGACGTCGAGATCGAGGACATTGCCCACGGGCTCGCCAGGGTCGCACGCTGGAACGGCCAGACGGTGGGCGACCACATCTTTTCGGTGGCGCAGCACACCCTGCTGGTCGGTGAGATCGCACACTACCAGAACGGCGACGTCGACCGCCGGCTCGGCCTCGCCCTCATGCTGCACGATGCGCCCGAATACGTGATCGGCGACATGATCTCGCCGTTCAAGGCGATCATCGGAGGCTCCTACAAGGCGGTGGAGCATCGCCTGCTCACCGCCATCCATCTGCGGTTCGGACTGCCGCCGGCGCTCCCCCCCGAGCTCCTCGCCCTCGTCAAGGCGGCCGACCGCGGCGCCGCCTTCCTGGAGGCGACCACCCTCGCCGGCTTCGGCGTGACCGAGGCCCGGCGATTCTTCGGCGCACGGCCGGCCTTGCCCACTGCGGCGGAGAAGGATTATCTCACGCCATGGCCGGCCGAGACCGCCAAGCGCCGCTTCCTCGCGCGTTTCGCCTCGCTGTCCGAAGGCTGACCGGGCCACGGCGCGCCGTCGACACCGGCCGCTCCCGGCGACCGCGCCATCGACAACCCGACGTCAGGAAGATCTCATGATTCATGTGTGTTCGCTGCCGCGCTTGACCGACACCGTCACCCGGACCGGGGCGCGCCATGTCGTCTCGCTCCTCGGGAACGAGGACAATCTGGTGATCCCGCCCGGCATCGTCCGCGCCAACCATCTGTGGCTCAAGCTCCACGATATCGCGGCGCCGCGCGACGGCTATGTCCATCCCGCGAGCGCGCATGTGGAAGAGCTCATCGGCTTCGTCAAGCGGTGGGAACGGGAGAGCCCGCTGGTGATTCACTGCTTTGCCGGAGTGAGCCGTTCGACCGCGGCGGCTTTCACGGCGATCTGCGTGCTCAACCCCGAAGGCAAGGAAGCGGCGATCGCGCAGGCGCTGCGCCGGGCTTCTCCGACCGCCACGCCGAACCTCCGGATCGTCGCGCTCGCCGACGACATCCTCGGTCGCAACGGCCGCATGGTGGATGCGGTCACCGCGATCGGCCAGGGCGTGGTGCTCGCCGAGGCGGCCCCGTTCCGGCTCGAGCTTCAGGGGCATTAACGGGCTCTCAAGCTTAATCAGGTACAAATTTTCGGCTGAGGAGACGCCGGCCTCATTCCTGCCGTGCTCTCATTGAGAATGCGCGTGGGGATATTTGGGGCTTGGGGGGTTTGTGACGTTCCTTGGACGTGGCAGACGCGATTCTCGCGCGGCGCTGACGCCGGCGACTTTCGCTATCGGAACCGCATGGTTCGTCATGGCGCTGCTTCCAGCGCCGATCGGCTATCAGGATTTTGCCGCGTTCATCGCCCGCCAGCCGGCGGTGGGCGAGCACTTGCGCAGCCACCTCATCGCTTCGCCGTTCGGCACCATTCACGCCGCCACCTTCAGCCTGCCGCAGCCGATCGGCACCGCCATGCCGATGGCCGAGGCGGTGCGGCTGGTGAGCTACGAATCCAAGGCTGAGATCACCGGGGCGATCGCGCCGCAGAGCCTCGTCGATCGCGCCAACGCGGAAATCCGCGTGGTTTCGCAGCTGACCTATCCGCAGGTCGATCGCAGTTCCAAAGGCGCGCGCCTGTCGCCGCAACTCGCGATGCCGGTGGCACGAAACGCCTCTCCCGACGCCAGGCAAAACCTCGCTGCGGCGGAGCCCAGCATGACGGCCCCGGCGCCGCAGATGGCGCAGGCGCAAACGGAACCCGTCGAACTTCCGCGGGCGTCGTCCGCATTGAGCCAGGACGGCCGCAAGCGTACGGCGGCGCGCGCAACGCCGGCAGATCCCGCGCCGGCCGCGGCACGACCGGCACCGGTCGACGCAGCGGCGGCGGAACGCGCTCCCGCCGAACCGGCCGCTGCACCCTACCAGCTCGCCTCGCTGGAGCAGGCCCCACGGCCCGCTCCCGATTCGCGGGGCAATATCGACGTGGACGCAGCCGCCGCCGAACCGGCGGAGACCGCACCGCTCGCCGAGGAAGCCCCGGCGATTCGCGCGGCACGCGTCTATTTCGGCACCGACCCGCTGGGCGGCACGCTCAGCGCCATCGAGCCGTGGGGGCCGGACGAAAAGCCGGTGTTCGAGACCGACGACGACGCCGTCGCGGTGGCCCGGCCGGATGAGCCGAACGAAACCATCGCCCGGAAGGGCGAGGTGAATGGCGACGCCCACGCGCTGGTGAGCCCGGCGGAGCGGCTCGGCCTCAACGGCGATGCAGACGAGCGCGCCAAGCACGAGAAGTGCCTCACCGAGGCGATCTATTTCGAAGCCCGCGGCGAACCGGTGCGCGGCCAGATCGCGGTCGCCCAGGTGGTGATGAACCGGGTGTTCTCGCACTACTATCCGAACAGCGTGTGCGGCGTGGTGTACCAGAATGCCAACCGCCACATGGCCTGCCAGTTCAGCTTCGCCTGCGACGGCATTCCCGACCGCATCACCGAGCCGGCCGCATGGGAGCGTGCCGAACAGATCGCCCACGACACGCTCGACGGCAAATACTGGCTCACCGACGTCGGCAAGGCGACCCACTATCACGCGCGATGGGTCCACCCGCGCTGGGTCCGCGAGATGCAAAAGCTCGATCGCATCGGCGTGCACACCTTCTACCGTCCGCGCAGCTGGGGCAACGGCGCAGATTCGCCGATCTGGGGCGACGCCGAGACCACGGCCGAAGCCGAGAAGCAGCTTTAATCCCGCGTCAGTTCGGATGGGCTCATTGCGGTCGCGCGGCTTCGCCGGGCGACGATCCCCGCGCCGTCACATCTCGATGTCGAGGCCGATGTCGAGACTGGGCGCCGAGTGGGTGATCGCCCCCGACGAGAGATAGTCGACGCCGGTCGCCGCGATCGCTGCCGCGGTCCGGTGGGTGATGTTGCCGGAAGCCTCGGTGACGAGACGCCCGCCGACCAGCGCGACCGCCGCCTCGAGTGTCGCGACGTCCATGTTGTCGAGCAGCACCACGTCCGCGAGGCCGGTGTCGATCACCTCGCGCAGCTGGTCGAGCGTATCGACCTCGATCTCGATCTTGACGAGATGGCCGGCCACGGCGCGGGCGCGGGTCAGCACCGCGCGGATTCCGCCGGCCACCGCGATGTGATTGTCCTTGATGAGGATCGCGTCATCGAGTCCGAATCGGTGATTGAAGCCGCCGCCGCAACGCACCGCGTATTTCTCCAGCGCGCGCAGGCCCGGGGTCGTCTTGCGCGTGCAGCAGACCCGCGCCCGGGTCCCGGCCAGGAGGCTAACGAACACCGCCGCCGCGGTGGCGACGCCGCTGAGATGGCCGAGGAAGTTGAGGGCGACGCGTTCGGCGCCGAGCAACGCCCGCGCATCGGCGGAGACCGCAAGCAACGCGGCGCCGGCCGCCACCGCGTCGCCGTCGCGCGCCTGCACCGTGATGGCGGCGGCGGGATCGAGCGTGCGCAGGGCCGCTTCGACCAGCGGCAACCCGCTGATCACTCCGGCCTGGCGCGCCGCGAAGACGGCGCGGGCCCGCGTGCCGGCGGGGATAGTGGCCGTCGCGGTGACGTCGCCGGCACGGCCGAGATCCTCCTCGAGCGCACGGGTCACGGCATCGCCGATGACGAGCGGCGACAGGAAGGCGTCCGGGTAGAGCGTGGTCTGGGTGTGGAGCATGGAACGGATGCTTAGCCCAACCGCGCGCGAAACGAAACGGCCGTGACTTGCCGTTGCCGTCTCCGGGCACGCGCCGATGGTGAAATACGCATCTGCCGGCTGGCGCGGACCCGAATTCAACCCCGCCACCGCAAACCTTGCCTCGCAAAGCCCCCTCGGGCTCCGCCCGCGGCAGCCCCGGAACGACCCGTCATGCGGAAGCCGGGGGGTCCCCTGGAAATCGCGCGGCCGGGCTGATAGAGCCGGGCCATGCCTGCCCCCGTAGCGATCGGCGCGCCGGACGTCTCCGTCGTGCTTGCCACCTATAATCGTCGCCGCACCCTGCCGCGGGCGATTGCGAGCGTGCTCGCGCAGGAGGGCGCGGATTTCGAGCTGATCATCGTCGACGACGCCTCGCGCGACGACACCGCGGCCTATCTGGCGACGCTCGACGATCCCCGCATCCGCATCATCGCCTACGACGCCAATGGCGGCCCGAGTGCGGCGCGCAACCGCGGCCTCTCGATCGCGCGCGCGGAGATCGTCGCATTCCTCGATTCCGACGATGCCTACCGGCCGCGCCGGCTCGCCGCGCCGCTCGCGGCATTCGCGGCGGACGAGAGCCTCGTCGCCACTCTGAGCTCGGCGGTCAAGCACGATCGCAGCGGCGCGCGCGAGGCGGTCATCCCGGCGGTGAGGCTCGCCGCGCCGGCTTTCGAATGGGCGCTGATCTGCGACCTCGTCCCGGTCGAAGCGACCAGCATCACGGTGCGGCGCGAGGCCGCCCGCGCGGTGGGCGGCTTCTGCGAGCGGCTGCGCCTCACCGAGGATCGCGAATTCCTGATCCGTCTGGCGCGGCATGGCGGCGGCGCGCTGTTGCCGGAATTGCTGTGGGAGAAATTCTCCGGCGACGACAACCTCTCCAACGACTGGGCACGGGCCGGACAGGGACTAGCCGCCTATGTGCGCGAACGTCCTGAATTGGCCGGCCGGTTCCGCAAGCTGGGCAGCTACCTCGCCACCAAGGTGCTGGTCGCCGACCTGAGGCTCGGCCTGTGGGAAGCGCTCGCCCGCGACCTGCGCGCCTTGAGCGAGGCGGGCCTGATCGGCGCCGACCCCGTGCAGCTCTTCCGCGACCATCGCGAGGTGCGGCGCTATCGTCGCGCCATGTCGGGCGGCGCAGCGCTCGCCGGCCTTCGTGGGCCGCCGGACACCTGGCAATGAACGCGGCGCGACCGGCTCTCACCGCCAAAAAACTGAATTTGCACGGCTTTCCTTCGCTTCCCTAGCCACGCGGAGCGGGATCGCCGCGCGTCCGATGCCCGCACCACGGTCCACGTCGGCGGCACCGGTCAAAAATTTAGAAAAAATTAACCACCGGCTTCGAACTCTTTTCCGGCTCGCACTGACTAACTGGTCGTAGGGGCGCTGGTTAGGGGATGGGTCGTCGTGTCGACATTCAAGGCCATTGTCATCAACAAGACGGAGAGCGGGCAGACCGTCGCGCTTACCGACTTCGATGATGCCGGCCTGATGGACGGCAACGTCGATCTCCGGCCCGAGTGGTCGACCGTCAACTACAAGGACGGCCTTGCCGTCACCAACACATCGCCGGTGGTGCGGCGGTTCCCCATGATCGCCGGCATCGACGGCGCGGGAACGGTGGAATCCTCTTCACATCCGTCCTGGAAGGCCGGCGACAAAGTCATCCTCAACGGCTGGGGCTGCGGCGAGACCCATCTCGGGCTTTACGCCCAGAAGGCCCGGGTCAATGGCGACTGGCTGGTCCCCCTGCCGCCGCGCTTCGGCACGCGCGACGCGATGGCGATCGGGACGGCCGGTTACACCGCGATGCTCGCCGTGATGGCGCTGGAGCGCGCCGGCGTCAGCCCGGACCGCGGGCCGGTCATCGTGACCGGCGCCGCCGGCGGGGTCGGCTCCACGGCCATCGCCCTTCTCGCCACCCTGGGCTATCAGGTTACCGCCTCGACCGGACGGCGGGACGAGGCCGACTACCTCAAGGGGCTCGGCGCGTCCGAGGTGATCGACCGCTCCGAACTCACCGGCCCGGTGCGCGCCCTCGCCAAGGAGCGTTGGGCGGGCGGCATCGACAGCGTCGGCTCGACCACCCTCGCCAACATTCTGTCGTCGGTACGATATGGCGGCGCCGTGGCGGCCTGCGGGCTCGCAGGCGGTATGGACCTGCCGGCGACGGTGGCCCCGTTCATCCTGCGCGGTGTCGCGCTGTTGGGAATCGATTCCGTCCATGCGCCGCTGGCGGTCCGCCGCCACGCCTGGGCGAGGCTCGAGAAGGAAATCGACATGAAAAAGCTGGCCCAGATGACTGTTGAGATTGCGTTGCCCGACGTCATCGAAGCGGGAAAAAACATCGTCAAGGGGGGGGTCCGCGGTCGACTCGTGGTGAAAATCGAGTAAATTTGTTCAGAGTTTATCGACCAAATCCGAGCACAATTTGGTTCGATGTCCGTGGTAGTTTTGGACCCGTAGATGAGATTGGGTGGGGGTCGTCATGTTCGCGCGTAGTTTGCTGGTGCTTGCTGTGTTGATGGGCGCTTTGCCCGCCCACGCGGGTGAGTTGCGGCCCGAAGAGGCCAAGCGATTCGTGGCCGGCAAGTATTTCAGCTACACCTGTTTCGAAGGCACCCGGGGCCTGGGCCGCATCTTCGCGGACGGCTCGGTGGTCGGTAGCGTCCAGATCCGCGGCTCCGGTCCGGTGCACAACGTGACGCTGCCGGCGGGCACCGTGAAGGTCCAGCCCGATTCGATCTGCGCCTCGGTCCGGGGCATGCCGTTCAGCCCCTGCTTCTCGGTCAACCTGATCGATTCACGCAGCTTCCGCGGCTCGGTCAACGGATTGGGCTTCGCCTATTGCGACTTCGTCCGCCACAATCCGCGGGTCGACGTCGCCGACACCACGGGGTCGATTCCCGGGCCGCACATGCTCAACAGCGCGAAGATGCGCAGCTCGATCCACGATTGACCGGGAGGGGACATCCCCTCCTCCTGCGGTGCGGGCCGCGCGCCCGCACAGGGCTCCTTCCCCAGCCCCCAGCCCCCGTCAGCGCCCCTTTCGGCCTCTCCCCTCTCAGCCTCTCCCTTCGGGCGCGCCGGCCACCTGCGGCGCGCGGCGCGGGGGAAACAGCAGCCGCTGATAGAGATAGCCGATCCCGACCAGCACCAATCCCAGGCCGATGAACGACAGCGCGCGCCAGATCCCGGCGAGGCCGGCCATGTCGAACAAAAAGACCTTGGCGACGGTGAGCGCCACCACGGCACCCGAGGCGAGGCGCGCCGGCTTGGAATCGATCAGCAGCCCGAGCAGCAGCAGCACCACGCCGAACCCGAGCCACACCGCCGAGAATGTGTACTGCTCGGGGTCGGTCACGGGGCCGGCGGTCAGCACCGGGCCGTGATAGAGCCGCATCACCTCCAGGGTGAGATAGGCGAGCGCCAGACCGACCGAAACCGTGGCTGAAACCGCCCGGTAGGCCATGGGTCGGGTCTGCCGCGCGACCAGCGCGAGAACGGTCGCGAGGACGGCCGGCAGCCCATATCCCAGCAGCACGAGATTGAGCACCGGGCCGCCGACCGGCGCACCCGTCACCACGGGATTCTCGGCGATGCCGAGCCCGATGAGGATCGCCAGCAGGGTGAGCCCGGCTACCGCCAGGGCGGCCGCGTTGGTGACGATGCTCCCGGTACGGCCGCGGCGCCATTCGAGCCCGATGGCGAGGGCGAGGCCAGCCGAGACCTGCAGCGCCAATTCGGCAAGGCCGCCCCGGGTGGCATAGACGTCGCCCGCATTCATGGCGTGACGGATCTGGAAGAACACCAGCAGCACGGTGAACAGGATCGCCGCCGCCTCCAGGGTGCGCGCCGGCGCATCGTCGGCCCGCCGGCGCAGCAGATGGCCGGCGGTCCAGAACGCGAGCGCCGGCACCCCGTAGCCATAGAGCAGCCAGTTGAAGATCGGCGTCGTGCCCACCGCGGAACCGGCGATCCGCGGCTCCCAGGCGATCCGCGCCACCACCAGCACCGCCACGGCCGCAGCGAGATGGCGCAGCAGCGGCAGCGGCCGCTTGCCGGCGACCCAGGCGATGCCGGGCGCCATGAGCGCGAGGCCGATGGTCAGCCAGCCCTTTTCCAGAGCGAGGGTGAGCGCAAGCGCGAGCGCGGCCGCCGCGCCCGCCGCATGGAGCGCCGCCGCCGACGCGACGCCGGGCCGTGCGGGCCGCTCCGTCAACCGCTCGGCCGCCACCGCGAGCCAGGCCGCGAGCAAAAGCGCAAGGCCGGCAAAGGGGATTGAGCGGTCGAGGCCGGCGATGCGCAAATCGAGCGCGATCAGGATCGCAAACGGCGCGGCGACGCCGGTCGCCGCCCACACCACCGGCACCGTCGCGCGGTCATAGCGCCCCTGGACCAGAAAACCGGCGGCGGCGAAGAGTACCGAGAACGCCGCACCCAGCACGACGTGCCAGGCGATGCTCGGCTGCGACGGCGCCGGCCCGAGCCCGTTTCCGGGACCGGATGCGACGAGATGGGAGGTGACCGGGTCGACCGCCCAGGCGATGATGACGAGGGACGCCAGCGCGGCGGCGATCGGCACCGCACCGGCCGCGGCTTCGCTCCGCCACGCCACCACGACGGTGGCTGCGGCGAGCAGCGCAAAGCCTATGGTCGCGACGGTCTCGTGGTCCTGTGCGATGACGACGAAGGCGGCGCCGGCGAGATACACCGCGAGCGCCCCCGACGACACCGCGTCGATGCGGCCGGGCACGGCCGGCGGGCCATACTGCAGGCCGGCCACGATCAGCAGCGCGGCGAGGATGAAGCCCGCCACCACGTGGAAGAGGTGGGCCGCCGCCGTCCCGTTGTCCTCGATACCCGGCAGAGCCCAGAACAGGCCGAACGCCAACGCGGTGACGGCAAGCCATCGCCATCGCCGCAGGTTCGCCATGGCGAACGCCGCCGCCGTCACCACTGCGAGATAGATGTAAAGCGGCCAATACGCCGGCTGATCGGTGGAAACGAGCAGCGGCGCGACTTCGGCGCCGACGAGGCCGAGCGCCGCCAGCGCCGGCCCATGCAGCAGGGCCGCCGCGAGCGTGACGAGCGCCACGATCCCGAGCAGGATGAAGGCCGCCGCCGGGCTGAGAAACCCGTAAAGCGCATAAGCCGCCCAGACGGTCGCGAAGGCCACCGTGGTCCCGGCCGCGGTCAGAATGCTCGGAATGTTGGCGGCGGGAATGTCGGCCGCTCGCTGTCCCTGCCGCTCGCCCCGTGCTTCCCCCTGCCCTTCCCTTCCCCTGTGCTTGCCCCTGTGCTTGCCCCTGTGCTTGCCCCTGTGCTTGCCCCTGTGCTTGCCCCTGGCCTTGGGCGCGCCGCAGCCACTCGCCGCTGCCGATCAGGACGGCCGCGAGCAGCGCGCCGAGCAGTACGCGCACCCCCGGGCCGATCCAGCCCTGCTCGATCGAATAGCGCACCAGGAAGATGCCACCGAGCGCCAGGGCCAATCCCCCGACCCAAACCACCCAGCGGGTCCCGAAGCGCTCCTCGAGACCGGGCCGCTCGGCCGCCGGCATCGCCGAGTGTTCAGGTGGAGGTGGCGGCGCCGGACGTGGCGGCGGAGGTGGTGGCGGTGGTAGCTCGAGTTCGGGCGCGGAGGCCGCTGCCGGCGCGACGGCGGCTGGCGCAACGACTGAAGCGGGCGCGGCTGAAGCCTGCACGACTGACGCTTCGCCGCCGATGGGTTTCCCTTGGCGCGGGTGCTCCAGATCGGCAAGGCGCGCCTCGAGCCGGCCGATACGTTCGTCGAGCGTGACCGGTTCGAGGCGGGCCACCCGGGCTTCGAGCAGACCGACTTGGCGGCGCAGGCGGATGGCGAGCACCGCCCCGACGATGCCCGCGACCGGCACGGCGAGCAGGCCCAGCACCAGCAGCGTGAAGACGGCGTCATCCAAGGCCATGATCCCTTTTCCAGGGCGTCGGACGGCGCCCGCGGCCACAAATCATTGGTCGATCAGCCGAATATAGGCGGGTTTCCGAACGCGGAACAATTCGGAACGAGATCGCGTTTGGATACGCTTGCGTTTGGATACGCCTGTTCGTGTTACCGGGCGGGATGTCTCAACCTCAGGATTCTCAATGGTTTATACGGCGGGACAAAGCGAAATATCGAGCCAAGGGGGTGCCGGACCGCGAAGTGTGCGCGGGCGCCTGTGCGAAGCGATCGGCGCCCATCGCCGCCGCGCAACGCAGCTGAGCGCCCTCGGTCCGACCCGCTCGGTCCGCCTCGAATTTCATCGCACTCGGCGGGCGGACGGTCACTGCGCCGTCGCGGCGGCGGGCCGGGCCAGGAACCTGTTCCTGGCCGTCGCTGTCCGCGTACCGATGCCGCGCGGGACCGACGCATGAACCAGGAGGTCACTCTCGCCAATTGCGACCGCGAGCCGATTCACGTTCTCGGCACGGTCCAGCCGTTTGGATTTCTGCTTGCCCTGCTGGCCGACTTCTCGGTGTGCATCGCCTCCGACAATGCCGCGGCCTATCTCGGCGTGGAGACGGCCGATCTGCTGCAGCGCCCGATCGGCGACATCATGTCGGGTAGCGCGGTCGCGGCCATACGGGCCCGCATCGACTATCTGAGCGGCGAGGACGCCGTCGAACGCATGTTCGGCGTGCAATTGCAGGACGGCGGAAAGCCGTTCGACGTCGCCATCCATTTCTCCGGCACGTATCTCGTCGTCGAAGCGCAGCCGAGCGTGATCGAGCACGACGTCAATTCCGGCGAACTGGTTCGGCTGATGATCGGGCGGGTGCGCAAGACCGCCACGATCGCCGACCTCGCGCAGGAGTCGGCGCGGCAGCTGAGGATGCTGACCGGCTTCGACCGCGTCATGGTCTATCGCTTTCATCCTGACGGCTCCGGCGAGGTGATCGCCGAAGTGGCGGGCGGCGGCCTCGAGACGTTTCTCGGGTTGCACTACCCCGCCTCGGACATTCCGCGACAGGCGCGCCTGCTCTACCAGCGCAACTGGCTGCGCGTCATCGCCGACGTCAACGAGAAGCCCGCCGCGCTGGTGTCCGCGCCGGCGCACAGCGCCACTCTCCTCGACCTCTCGATGAGCGTGTTGCGGGCGGTGTCGCCGGTCCACATCGAATACCTGCAGAACATGGGCGTCTCCGCATCGATGTCGGTATCGATCCTGCGCGACGGCAAGCTGTGGGGCCTGTTCGCCTGCCATCATTACCGCCCCCGCCACATTTCGTTCGAGCGCCGCACCGCCGCCGAGCTGTTCGGGCACATGTTCTCCTGGATTCTGGAAACACGCGAACGCGAGAACGACGTCACCTACGAGGCGCACGCCCACCAGGTTCAGGAACGGATGATGGAGGTCGCCGCATCGCACGCGCACAGCCGCAGAGCGATTGCGGAATTCATCCCCGACTACCGCGACATGATCGGATGCGACGGGATCGCGGTGTGGTCCGACGGCGAACTGACCATGTCCGGCGAGACGCCGACCGCGCCGGAGGTGATGGACCTCATCGGTTTCATCAACCGGACCACGCCCGGACGGATCTGCGCCAGCGCCGAGATCGCGAAGATCTACGCGGCGGGCGAGGCGTTTCGCGACCGCGCGGCGGGCTTTCTCGCCATTCCGATCTCCCGCATGCCGCGCGACTGCCTGGTGTTTTTCCGGCGCGAGATCCTGCGCGCGGTGAAGTGGGCCGGCGACCCCAACAAGTCCTACGCGACAGGGCCCCTCGGACCGCGTCTGACACCGCGCAAAAGCTTCGAATTATGGCAGGAGACCGTGCGCGGACAGTCCGCGCCGTGGACCGCGGCGGATTTGCGCATCGCCGAAGGCCTGCGGGTCACGCTGCTCGAGGTGATCCTGCAACTCGCCGACCTGGCCGCCCACGAGCGCCACGCCGCGCAGGAGCGCCAGGAGCTCATGATCGCCGAGCTCAATCATCGGGTGCGCAACATCTTGAGCCTGGTGCGCGGACTGGTGGCGCAGAGCAAGGACACCGCGGTGACGACCGAGGAGTTCGCCTCGGTTCTCGGCGGCCGCATCCAGGCGCTGGCGCGGGCCCACGACCAGATCACCAGCCTCAACTGGGCGCCGGCAGCGCTCAAATCGCTGGTCGAGTCCGAGGCGGGCGCCTATCTCGGCTCTCGCGCCGGGCGCATCCGCCTCGTCGGGCCCGATGTCGCGTTGGATCCGAAGGCGTTTGCGACCCTCGCTCTCGTGGTCCACGAGATGATGACCAACTCGGCGAAATACGGCGCGCTCGCCGATTTCGACCGGACAGGTCGAGGTGGCGTGGAAACTCGATCAGGTGTCCAGCCTGATCATCGACTGGAAGGAAAGCGGCGGCCCGCCGGTGCAGCCGCCGTCGCGGCGCGGTTTCGGCACCACCATCATCGAGCGGTCGATCCCGTTCGACCTCAAAGGCAATGCCGAACTGCGCTTCGACCTGCTCGGGGTGCAGGCGCGCTTCGTCATCCCGGCGCAATACGTGCAGATCATGGCGCCGGGATCCGGCCTGATCGGAAGGGGCGCGGCGGAGAAGCCGGTGGCGCCCCGCCTCTCCGGCACCGCCCTCGTCGTCGAGGACAACCTGATCATCGCATTGAGCGCGGAGGTGATCCTGCTCGATCTCGGCGCCCGCCACGTCGAGACCTCGGCGTCGGTGACCGACGCGCTGTCGGCGGTCGACCGCCTCAAGCCGAGCTTCGCGCTGCTCGACCTCAATCTCGGCAACGAGACCAGCATCCCGATCGGAAAGCGGCTGATCGAGCTCGCGGTGCCCTTCATCTTCGCCACCGGCTACGGCGAACGCGCCCCGATCCCAGCCGAGCTGGGGGCCGTACCGGTGATCCAGAAGCCCTACACCCGCGACACCATCGAGCACGCCATCGGCCGGGCCAAGGCCGATGCGCTCCAAAGTTAGCGCAGGGCCCGTTCCGCCTAGCGCACGAACAGCGATGCGCCGAACCACCAGCCCAGCGCATAAGATGCGAGGCCGATGACGACGCCGGCGATCAGCGAGCGGTCGGACACCAGAGGACGCTCTCCCGCAAATCGCAGGGCGAGCAATCCGACGAGCGCGAGCGCGCAGTAGACGAACAGCGGATGGGTGATCGTGCCGTCGCCGAACGGACGTTGCGCCCCGTACATTCCGAACACCATGCCGCCGAGCGACATTCCGCCGAGCCACCAGCTCAGGGCGCGCAACAAGGCCGCCGCCGACCATCCCTTGTTTACGGACGGCGGCGAAGCTGGTGCCTGCGAGGCCGGCGGCTGCGGGACGGGATGGGGATCGGTCGGGTCATTCACGGGCTCACCTGTCCTCTTCGCGCGGGGCGAGAAGCCTTCGCATGCAGTGCCGGCACGGCAACGATGATGATCGAACCGGACGCGAACCCTTCCGGCGCGAGCGGATCGCGCCGGAAGCCAGGCGGTGGCTGATCCGAAGCGCGTGGGGTCGTGCAGGTTACCACCTCCGCGTTCCACCGCAATCGAGCCGGGAACGCGGTCCCAAAAAGAACGTCGGGAATGCAAAGAAGCCGTGAACCTGCGTCGACCGCACGACACCAACGCCCGTAGGCCCGTTCGCAGGAGACCCCAGATGCGCCATTTCGAGCCCGATGACGACAAGGTCTACAAGGCGTGGCTAGGTCGCACGGCAGCGATCTATGCCGCGCTCATCATAGCCGGCGCCGCGGCCATCGGGACGCTTTCCGTCACCAAGGCACCGACCGCGGCCACCTACCTCGCCTCGGCCGTAGCGCTGGCGTCGCCGTAACGTCCGCGGCTACGCCGTGCTCGCGGCGTCCTTGCCGAGAGCGGCCTGGGCGGCGGCGAGACGCGCGATCGGCACCCGGAACGGCGAGCAGGAGACGTAGTCGAGCCCCGTCTCGTGACAGAACGCGACCGACGCGGGGTCGCCGCCATGCTCGCCGCAGATGCCGAGCTTGATGTTCGGCCGGACCTTGCGGCCGCGCTCGGTCGCGATGCGCACCAATTCGCCGACGCCGTCGCGGTCGATCGACACGAACGGGTCGATCGGCAGGATCCCCTTGGCGGTGTAGATGCCGAGGAAGCTCGCGGCGTCGTCGCGGCTGATGCCGAACGTGGTCTGGGTGAGGTCGTTGGTGCCGTAGGAGAAGAACTCCGCGCTTTCCGCGATCTCGCCGGCCATGAGCGCGGCGCGCGGCAGCTCGATCATGGTGCCGACTTGGTAGGCGATCTCGGTGCCGTGCTCCTTGGCGACCGCCGCGGCGGTGGCGTCGATGCGCTCCTTGACGAGGTCGAACTCCGCGCGCGTCGCGATCAGCGGCACCATCACCTCCGGCACCACCGGCTTGCCGGTGCGCTTGGCCGCCTCCACCGCCGCCTCGAAGATGGCGCGGGCCTGCATCTCCGCGATCTCCGGATAGGCGATCGCGAGGCGGCAGCCGCGGAAGCCGAGCATCGGGTTGAATTCGTTGAGCTCGCGCGCCCGGTCCGCGAGCTTGCGCGGATCGGCGTTCATCGCCGCGGCGACCTCGGCGATCTCCTCCTCGGTGTGCGGCAGGAATTCGTGCAGCGGCGGATCGAGCAGCCGGATCGTCACCGGCAGGCCGCCCATGATCTCGAACAGCTCGACGAAGTCCTCCCGCTGCATCGGCAGCAGCTTCGTGAGCGCGGTGCGGCGGGTCCTCTCGTCGTCGGCGAGGATCATCTCGCGCACGGCGCGGATGCGGTCCTCGTCGAAGAACATGTGCTCGGTGCGGCACAGGCCGATGCCTTCCGCCCCGAACCGGATCGCAACGCGGGCGTCGTTGGGAGTGTCGGCATTGGCGCGCACCTTGAGCTTGCGCACCTGGTCGGCCCAGCTCATCAAGGTGGAGAATTCGCCCGACAGCGCCGGCTCCTGCATCGCGACCTTGCCGGACAGCACCTGCCCGGTCGAGCCGTCGATGGTGACGATGTCGCCCTTGCGTATGGTGACGCCGCCGGCACTGAAGGAATTCGCTGCATAATCGACGCGGATCGCGCCGGCGCCGGAGACGCAGGGCTTGCCCATGCCGCGCGCCACCACGGCGGCGTGAGAGGTCATGCCGCCGCGCGTGGTGAGGATACCTTCGGAGGCATGCATGCCGTGGATGTCTTCCGGGCTGGTCTCGACCCGCACCAGGATCACCTTCCGGCCCTGCGATTTCATCAGCTCCGCCTCGTCGGAGGAGAACACCACCTCGCCGGAGGCGGCGCCCGGCGATGCCGGCAGCCCGGTGGCGATCACCTTGCGCTCGGCGCTGGGGTCGATGGTCGGATGCAGGAGCTGGTCGAGCGAGCCGGGATCGACCCGCGTGACCGCCTCAGGCTTGGTGATCAGGCCCTCGTTCGCGAGCTCGACGGCGATCCGCAGCGCAGCCTTGGCGGTGCGTTTGCCGGAACGGGTCTGCAGCATCCACAGCTTGCCCTTTTCGACCGTGAACTCGAGGTCCTGCATGTCGCGGTAATGGGTCTCGAGCAGGCCGTAGATGCGGGTGAGCTCGGCAAACGCCTCCGGCATGGTCCGTTCCAACGACGGCTTTTCGGACCCCGACTCCTGGCGCGCGATCTCGGTGATCTCCTGCGGCGTGCGGATGCCGGCGACCACGTCCTCGCCCTGGGCGTTGATGAGGAATTCGCCGTAGAGGCGCTTCTCGCCGGTGGAAGGGTTGCGGGTGAAGGCGACCCCGGTCGCCGAGGTCTCGCCCATGTTGCCGAACACCATGGCCTGGACGTTGACGGCGGTCCCCCAGCTCTCCGGAATGCCGTGAAGCCGGCGATAGGTGTTGGCGCGCTGGTTCATCCAGGAGCCGAACACCGCCCCGATGGCGCCCCACAGCTGGTCGTGGGGGTCCTGCGGAAACGGCGCGCCGTGCTCCTCCTCGACCTTCGCCTTGTAGAGCTTGACGAGCTCCGCCCAGTCCTCGGCGTCGAGCTCGGTGTCCAGCATGTAGCCGTGCTGGTCCTTGTGCTCGTCGAGGATCTCCTCGAACAGATGATGGTCGAGGCCGAGCACCACGTTCGAATACATGGTGATGAAACGGCGGTAGGAATCATAGGCGAAGCGGCGGTCGCCGGAGCTCTCGGCGAGCGCCTCCACCGTCACGTCGTTGAGCCCGAGATTGAGCACGGTGTCCATCATGCCGGGCATCGACGCCCGCGCGCCGGAGCGCACCGAGACGAGCAGCGGATTGGCGCGGTCGCCGAAGCGCCGGCCGGTGATCCGGCCGACCTGACCGAGCGCCTGCTCGACCTGCCCCGCGAGCTCCTTGGGATAGGTTTTGCCGTGCCCGTAGAAGTAGGTGCACACCTCGGTCGTGATGGTGAATCCCGGCGGCACCGGCAGGCCGAGATTGGCCATCTCAGCGAGATTCGCGCCCTTGCCGCCGAGCAAATCGCGCAAGCCCGACTTGCCCTCGGCTTTGCCGTCACCGAAGGCGTATACCCACTTGCCCTTGATCGGCACCGGCGACCGGGCGGCCGCCTTCGCAGGCGCCGCGCCCGCGGATCGCTTGGCCGCGGTCGGCGGCTTATTCTTCGCCGCCGGGACCGGCGCCGGCTTGCGGACCGGGGCCGACCTTGCGCGGCTCGCCACCGGCTTCGCCGACGCGCGGGGCGGCGTCGCATTCGCCTTCACAGGCGCTTTCGCGGGCGACTTGGCCGGCGACTTGGCGCGGGCCGCGGCCTTGGCCCGCGTCGCCGTGGACGATGCCACCTTGGCCGTTATCGCCTTGAGGGACGTCGCCTTGGGGGACGTCGCCTTGGAGGACGTCGGTTTGGAGGACGTCGGTTTGGAGGATATCGCCTTGGCCGGGCCGGTCCTGGTGGCCTTGGTCGGAGCGACCTTGGCCGCACGCCGCGAAGAGGAGGTCTTCATCGATTTTGCCATGATGGGGCTCTGGGTGATTCAGCAGGCACAAAGCATGTGCGCCGCACAGCGGCAACCCCATCTTCGGTCGGGGTGGATCAGTGAATCAGGCCTAATCCGGTGATGCCGACCACGATCAGGTAGATCGCGACGATGTAGTTGAGCAGCTGCGGCATGATGAGAATCAGAACGCCGGCGATCAGCGATACGATCGGCTGGATATGGGCAACGGTGAGCATGGTGGCGGCCTCCTCGAACCATCTGGGCATCCTAAAGGGTTGCGAAGAACAAACTACGCCGAATCCCATGCTCGCCACAGGTTCGGGCGCGCGTTGTGCACGCCCGATTGCTGCACCGTGTTTGAACGGATTTCCACGCGGAACGGATCACGGAACGGCTGCCGGCACCAGCCGCTGCGCAGACGGTCGAGGACCAGATTATTCATGACATGCAGGCGCGGTCGGTCGCGCTGCCCGCCGAATTCCGGCACCGCACGGCGCTGCGGCCGTGCGACGGTCCGGCCGCTGAGGCTCGATCCTGCGGTGCGGGGAAACATGAAAGCTTCGGCGGCGGCAGCGGCGAGCACTGCGGCATGGGCGGACTTCACCGCAGCGCCGCCGCCGTGGCCGGCCCGCTCGTCGCGGGCATCATCGATCGACTGCATGAACGTCATCGGCTCAGCAACCGGGTTCGCCCAAGTTTGTTCCCTGACGGGAACCGGGAACGCGGTCCCCGGTCGCCGGCCTCGGAGAGCGCCGGCCAGCAGCGCCGGCGAGGTCGGCGCGACGTGGGGCTTAGCCGCCCTTGGCGGGCGTCACCGGCGGCCGGCCCACCACCGTGACCAGCATGTTGGCATCGAGCATCCGCTTGGCGACCCGCTTCACGTCCGCCATGGTGACGGCCTCGATCAGGCCGTTGCGCTTGTCGATATAATCGATCCCGAGATCCTCGACCTGTATCTGCACGAGCTGCGCAGCGATCTTGCCCGAGGTGTCGAAGCGCAAGGCGTAAGAGCCGGTCAGGAACGACTTCGCCTTGGTGAGTTCATCCTCCGTCGGCCCGGTCTCGGCAAGGCGGCGGACCTCGGACTGGAGGACTTCCAGGGTCTGGCCGGTGCGGTCGGCGCGGGTCGCCGTCCCGGTCATGAACAGTGCGGCGTGATCGAGCGGAATGAGCGCACTGAACACCGAATAGGCGAGACCGCGCGCCTCGCGCACCTCGCGATAGAGCCGCGACGAAAACGCGCCGCCGCCGAGGACGTGATTGACGATGTAGGCCGCGATGAAGTCGGGGTCGTCGCGCGCGACGCCGAGCCCGCCCATGATCAGGACGGATTGCGGGACATCGAGGTCGACCGAAACCTTCTGCCCGAGGCCCTGGGGATTCACCGTCGGAACGGTGGCGAGCCCGCCCTTGGCCGGGAGCCCGCCGAACACCTTGTCGACCAGGCGGCCGGCCGCGGCGGGATCGATGTCGCCGACGATCGCGATCTTGAGGCTGTCGCGGGCCAGCACCTGGTGCAAGTAGCTCTTGAGGTCGGCCACGGTGATGGTCGGGACCGATTCCAGGTTGCCGCGCACCGGGCGGCCATAAGGATGGCCCGGAAACGCAGTGGACCACCAGTGCTGGGTCGCCATTTCGTTAGGGCTCGTGGTTTCCCGGCGCAGTCCCGACAAAATCTGGTCGCGGATACGTTCGACGTCCGTCGTGTCGAAACGCGCTTCGGTGAGCCCGAGGCGCAACAGTTCGGCCGCCTCGTCGAGATGAACGGCCAGCGTGCGCATCCCGCCCATGGTCTGGTCGCGGTTCGCCGAGAAGCTGAGCTCGATCGCCTTGGCCTCGACCCGCTCATGGAAGCTCTTGGAATCGAGGTCCCCTGCCCCTTCGTCGAGCAGGCTGGTCGCCATGTTGGCGACGCCGGGCTTCGCGACCGGGTCCTGGGAGGCGCCGCCGCGGAATGCGAAGTCGAGGGCGACGAGCGGCACGGTGTGCTCCTGCACCAGCCAGGCCTCGATACCCATGGGGCTCACGATGCGCTCGATGGTGGTCGCGCGGGCGGTGCCGAGGGGCACGCCGAGTGCGGCCACGATCGACACGGCGGCCACGAGCAGGCGGCTCTTGCCGATTGCCGGCTTGCGGATTGCAAGCTTGCGCAATGCAAGACCTTCAGGGCGGCGGGCGATCACGAGCGTTTCTCCGTTGAGGGGAGTTCCTTGACGAGATAGCCCGTCACCGAACGCGTCTTGGTGAGCCAGGCGCGCGCGGCGTCGCGGACCTGATCCGCCGTCACCACGCCGACACGCTTGGGCCAGGCGGCCACCTCGTCGACGTTCGCCCCGGTGGTGAGCGCGGCGCCATACCACCGCGCCATGGTCGCCTGGTTGTCCTGGGCGTAAACGGTGTCGGCGATCAGCCGCGTCTTGGCGCGATCGAGCTCGTCCTCGGCGATGCCGTGCTCGCCGATCTCGGCAATCGCCGCGTCGATCGCAGCCTCTACCGTCGCGAACGAGATGCCCGGCATCGGGCTCGCATAGACGCCGAACCTGGTGTCGTCGAGGGCGGTGCCTTGATACCAGGCGCCGGCATTGGTGGCGAGACGCTGCTCGATCACCAGGGAGCGGTAGAGTCGGCTCGTCTCGCCGTTGCCCAGCACGTTGGCGAGCACTTCGAGCGCCTCGGCAGTGCCGTCCTTCGCCGTCGTGGAGGACGGCACGAGATAGCTGCGCTGGAGGCTGGGCTGGGCCACCCGCGGATCGGCGAGGGTCACGGTGCGGACCGCCACCGGCGGCGGCTCCTGGGGCCGCAAGCGCGGCCCGCTCTCGGCGCGCGGCGCGATCTTGCCGTAGGTCTTCTCGGCGAGCGGCTTGACCTCGGCAGCGGTGACGTCGCCGGCGATCACCACCACCGCATTGTTGGGGGTGTAGAACTTTTTGTAGAAGGCGAGCGCATCCTCGCGGTTGAGCTTCTCGATCTCCGGCTTCCACCCGATCACCGGACGCCCGTAGGGGTGGTTGAGATAGAGCGCCGCCGTGACCTGCTCGCCGAGTCGCGCCTCGGGGCTGTTGGCGACCCGCATGTTGTACTCTTCCAGCACCACGTCGCGCTCGGGAAGCACGTTGCCGTCGTTGAGCACGAGCCCGGTCATGCGGTCGGCCTCGAACTCCATCACCGTCGGCAAATACTGCCGGGCGATGCGCTGGAAATAGCCGGTGTAGTCGGCGGTGGTGAAGGCGTTTTCCTGGCCGCCGATGGTGGCGAGCGTCTCGGAGAAACGCCCCTGGGGGTTCTTCTCCGTCCCCTTGAACATGAGATGCTCGAGGAAATGAGCCAGCCCCGACTTGCCCGCCTGCTCATCGGCCGATCCGACCCTGTACCAGATCATGTGGGTCACGACGGGGGTGCGGTGATCGGGGATCACCACCACCTCGAGCCCATTGTCGAGGTGGAAATGCGAGATGTTCGCCCCTTCCGCTCGGACCGGCCCGGCATTCACCAGGGCGGCGAGCGCCATGGCCGAAAATGCGAAAGCCGCCAAGCGCATCAGGCTGGCGGCTCCCACGAGTCCGAAGAGTTTAAAGTCACGAAAACCGCTGGTTCGCCGGCCGAAGGGATGAGCCCATGTCGGGCTGCAGCCGCGTCGGCGCGGCGAACCGATATTCATCACCTTTCAACTCCTTGGGTTTGGAAGTCTCCGGTGCCCGACTTGGGACCGCCTGCACCGGACTTGTAATTGAGGCCATAGGGCTGATCCGGGGACGGCGTCAGGTAGCCGGTCGGCGGCTCCGTCAGCGTCGCGCGGGAGGGCTCGCGCAAGAACTTGGCGCCCTCGGCCGGCTTCTCCTTGTCGAAGGTATGGCCGAGGTTCCAGATATCGGACCAGATGCCCTTGCCCCGCGATCCGAGCTGGTCGGGCGGAAGCTGGCTCGAGGTCTCGACCGTCTGGCCGGGCTTGACCCCGGTTTCGTTGGGCAGCGCATCGGTCTTGCCGACGTTCAATTCGCTCGGCTTGAGGACGTCGCCCCACGTCGTGACGTCGGTCCACTTGCGGTCGGCGGTCGCCTTCTTGGCGGCCCTGCGCTTCGCCTCGTCCGGATCGGACGGCCACGCCGGATCACGCTTGGTGATCGAACCGGTGGTTTCGGGCGGCGGAAGATCGCGATTCGGCGGCACCACCAGCGGCGGCCTTTCCTTGTATTCGATCGTGCCCTCGTGGCCATTGCGCAGACCGATGCCGCGCAGGACGTTGCGAAGCAACTTCTGGTCGAAAGTTCCGTCTTCTTCGTCGTCGGCAGCGAAGGCGCCGCCGGAACTGCCGACAATCACGAGAAACATCCCTAATGCCGCGACCAGCACGGCGCTGGCGCGGCCACGGTGCCAAAGATCACGAGACATGGCTTTTCCCCATAAAGCGTGCCGCGACGGCGGCCCCAAGTGGCGGTGAAAACACATCTTTCTCCCCGCCTATCCCCCTAAAGCCCGTTCAGGGCGCTTTTTTGGCGTCCGAAACGAACATCGACTCATACAGGAGACCCGCAACCCCGGCAACGATGGCCACATCGGCGAGGTTGAACACGTACCAGTTGAAGGTCCAGGTGGCCGTGGTGATGTGAAACAGCACGAAATCGACCACGGCGCCGTGGACCAGGCGGTCGAGCGCATTGCCGATGGCGCCGCCGATGATGAGCCCCAGCGCGACCGCCGAGAGCCGCGAGCCGGTGCGCGCCAGCCAAACCGCAAGTAGCACCACCGCAATCGTTTTCAGCCCGAACAGGGCCCATTGGCCAAGCGGCCCGGCGCCCTGGAAGAGGCCGTAGCTGATCCCGGTATTCCAGGCGAGGACGAGGTCGAGAAACGGGGTCAGCGCGACCCGGCCGCGCCCCGCCAGGTCGAAGCTGTCGAGCAACCAGAACTTGAGCGCCTGGTCGGCCGCCGCGGTGACCACGGCGACGATGACGCCGAGGCCAAACGTCGCGCGGCGCGAGGAGAGGCCCGCCGTCACGTCACGGCGCCGCGGCGTGCGCCGCGTCCCATTCGCGAAGCGCCAGGGCGTCGCGCGGCGTCACGTCGGGGTAGTCGGGATCGGTCCCGACCGAGGTCAGGATCTTCCACGACCGCGCGCACTTGGTGCCCTCCGCGGCGCGCACCTCGACTGCGACGCCCGGCACGTCCTCGAGGCGGAAGGCCGCGGCCGGCCCGGGCCCCGGAACGACCGTCAGGCCCGAAGTGATGGCGACCTCGGCGAGCCCGGCCTCGCCGTGATCGCCGGCCAGTTCGGCGGCCACGAGGCGCAGCAGCGCGGGATCGGCGATGTGCACCACCGGCGCCGCCTCCAGGCTCGACCCGATCCGCTTGTTGGCCCGCTCGATCTCGAGCGCGCCGGTGATGACGCGGCGGACCCGCCGGATCTCGCCCCACACCTTGGCGAGGCCGTCGTCGCGCCAGGTCTGCGGGATCTCCGGAAACGGCTCGGCATGGACCGAGCTCGCGCCGGGGTAACGCGACTGCCACGCCTCCTCCGCGGTGAAGCAGAGCATCGGCGCGAGCCAGGTCACGATGGCGCGGAACACGTGGTCGAGCACCGTGAGGCAGGCCTTGCGCCGCGTCGAGGAGATGGGATCGCAGTACAGCGCATCCTTGCGGATGTCGAAATAGAACGCCGACAGGTCGACGGTCATGAACTGGTTGAGCGCGGCGAAGATGCGCTTGTAGTCGAACTCGCCATAGCTCGCGCGCACCGTGGCGTCGACCTCGGCCAGCCGGTGCAGCAGATACTTCTCGAGCCCCGGCATCTCCTCATAGGGCACCGTGTCGCCGGGATGGAAATGGACGAGATTGCCGAGCAGCCAGCGGATGGTGTTGCGCAGCTTGCGGTAGGTCTCGACCGTGGTCTTGAGGATTTCCGGCCCGATCCGCAGGTCGTCGGCATAGTCCGACGCGCACACCCACATGCGCAGGATATCGGCGCCCGACGCCTTGATCACGTCCTGCGGCGCCACCGTATTGCCGAGCGATTTCGACATCTTGCGCCCGTTCTCGTCGAGCACGAAGCCGTGAGTGAGCACGACGTCGAACGGCGCCGTGCCGCGGGTGCCGCAGCTTTCGAGCAGCGAGGAGTGGAACCAGCCGCGGTGCTGGTCGGAGCCCTCGAGATACATCACGGTGTCGTCGCCACCGTCCTTGCGGCGGCGAATGCCGGCGAGCCCCGGGAAATTCTCCGGGTCTTCCAGCACGAAGGCATGGGTCGAGCCGGAATCGAACCAGACGTCGAGAATGTCGTCGACCTTGCGCCAGTCCTCGTTCGCCAGTTCGCCGAGGAAACGCTCGCGCGCGCCGACCGCGTACCAGGCATCGGCGCCCTCGTCGGCGAACGCCGCGATGATGCGGCGGTCGACCCGCTCGTCCTTGAGGATTTCGACCGTGCCGTCGGCGCTCTCGCGCACGAACACGGCGATCGGCACGCCCCAGGCGCGCTGGCGCGACACCACCCAGTCGGGGCGGCCCTCGATCATGCCGGTGATCCGGTTTTCGCCTTGCGCCGGGACCCAGCGGGTGACGCCGATGGCGTCGAGCGCGCGGTGGCGCAGCGTGTCGCCCTGCGTCGCCGTCCCGTCGGCGGCGGCGACGGGCTGGTCCATGGCGATGAACCATTGCGGCGTGTTGCGGAAGATCACCGGCTTCTTGGAGCGCCAGGAATGCGGATACTGGTGCTTGAGGCGGCCGCGCGCGATGAGCATGCCGGCCTCGATCAGCGCCTTGATAACGGCCTCGTTGGCGTCGCCCTTCTCGCCCTTGTCGGTCAGCACGCGCTTTCCGGTGAAGCCCGGCGCGGCCTCGGTCAAGCGGCCGTCGGCATCGACGGTGTAGGGGATGGCGGTCGCGACGCCGGCAGCCTCGAGCTGTGCCTTGTTCGCCATCCAGATGTCGAAGTCGTCGCGGCCGTGCCCCGGCGCGGTGTGGACGAAGCCGGTGCCGGTATCGTCGGTGACATGCTCGCCGTCGAGCAGCGGCACCGGGAAGTCGTAGCCGCCGCGCGCCTTGAACGGATGATCGCACACCAGCGTGGCGAGCAGCGCCGCCGGGATATCGGCCACCTTGTCGTAGCCGGTGACCCGTGCCTGCTTGAACACCTCGCCGGCGAGGTTCTCCGACAGGATGAGGAGGTCGCCGAATTTTGCCCAGTTGTCGGGCGCGGCGTCGGTGACCTTGTAGAGCGCATAGGCGATCTTGCCGGAGAAGCTGATGGCGCGGTTGCCGGGCAGCGTCCACGGCGTGGTGGTCCAGATCACCACGGCGGCACCGTGCAGCAGCCGGATCAGATCGTTTTCCGGAGCACCGGCTGGGAGCGCATGCGCGCCCCAGCCCGATCCTGCCACCGGAAACTTCACCCACACCGTGTCGCTGGTGAAATCCTCGTACTCGATCTCGGCTTCGGCGAGCGCGGTCTTCTCCACCACCGACCACATCACCGGCTTCGAGCCGCGATAGAGCAGACCGTTGTCGCGAAACTTCATCAGCTCGCGGGCGATCGCCGCTTCGGCGGGGAACGCCATGGTGGTGTAGGGATGCTCCCAGTCGCCCATCACGCCGAGCCGCTTGAACTCCTCGCGCTGCACGTCGAGCCAGCGCTCGGCATAGGCGCGGCATTCCTTGCGGAAGGCGACCATGGCGGCGGGGTCGGCGAAATCCGGCTTGGGCTTGCCCTTGGAGCGGTAGTTCTCCTCCTCGATCTTCCATTCGATCGGCAGGCCGTGGCAGTCCCAGCCCGGCACGTAATCGGAATCGAAGCCGAGCATCTGCTGGGAGCGCGACACCACGTCCTTGAGGACCTTGTTGAGCGCGTGGCCGATATGGATGTTGCCGTTGGCGTAGGGCGGCCCGTCATGGAGCACGAATTTCGGCCGCCCCGCCGCCGCCTGGCGCAGCCGCCGGTAGAGGCCGGTCTTCTCCCAGAACGCGAGGATCTCCGGCTCCTTCTGCGGCAGGCCGGCGCGCATGGGAAAGTCGGTCTTGGGCAGGAACAGCGTCTCGCTGTAATCGCGGACGGGATCAGACATGGCGGATTGACCTGACAGCGAATGAGTTGGCAGCGGATTAAGTTGGCAGCGGATTAAGTTGGCAGCGGATTAAGTTGGCGGAGGCTTAATCTGGCATGGTTGTGGCGGAAACGGCTCGACAATCCCGGTCTTCCGCCGACCCGCAGGTCAAGCGAAAGCCGGGCCGCTAATCTGCCGCAAGGCCGACCCGTGCATGTAAGCGGTGCAATCGCGCGCCATCATGGCCGGGGTCGTATCATATCGCCCGTGTGACGGAAAGACCTCGACGGAAGGGCAGAGTCCTCTCGAAGCTCATCTGGGATCACCATCAAATGACCTCGTCCTGAGGGCCTGCGAAGCAGGCGTCTCGAAGGACGGCCGCAGGCCGCAGCGGTTGGGGCCATGCTTCGAGACGCCGTGCTGCGCACGGCTCCTCTGGATGAGGTCGGCAGATATATCCTCGCTCCAACTAGGACGAGGTCCCGGCGGGTCCGGCCGGAAGTGCGCCGAGCGGCGGGAAGCCGTCGCCGGCGCGGCGGAGCGCGTTGCGGGCCTGGCGGCAATCCTCGTCCATGCGGCGGATCAGGTCGCCGACCGTGTCGAACATCATCTCCGGCCTGATCCAGGCGACGAAGGCGACGTCGAGGGTGCGGCCATAGAGGTCGCCGGAGAACTCGAACAGGAACACCTCCAGCAGCACGATCCCCGAGTCGAACATCGGGCGGCGGCCGAAATTGGCGACGCCGTCGTAGCGCTGGCCGTCGACCTCGACGCGCACGGCATAGATGCCGTGGCGCAGGGCGCAGCCGGGATCGAGCCGCAGGTTGGCGGTGGGGAAGCCGAGCTCGCGTCCGCGGCGGTCGCCATGGACCACCTCGCCGGTCACGAACCAGGGATAGCCGAGGAGATCGGTCGCCTCGTCCACATGGCCGGCGGCGAGCGCCTCGCGCACCGCACCCGACGACACGCGGCGGCCGCCGTCGCTCAGCTCGGGCACCACGTCGACGGCAAAGCCGAGCCGTGCGCCCTCCTCCCGCAGGTAATCGGGCGTGCCGGCGCGGCCCTTGCCGAAATGGAAATCGTAGCCGACCACGGCGCCCGAGACACCGTAGCGCTCGCGCAGCACCCGGTTGAGAAAATCGGCCGGACCGAGCGCGGCGAGCGCGGCGTCGAACTTCATCAGGATGGCGCCGTCGAGCCCGGTGGTGGCGAGCAGGCGCAGCTTTCCCGTCGCATCGGTGAGGCGGAACAGCGGCTGGTCCGGCTTGAAGAAGGCGCGCGGATGCGGTTCGAAGGTCAACGCCGCCGCCGGCCGGCCGAGCCCGCGCGCACGCGCCATCGCGGCGCCGAGCACGGCCCGATGGCCGCGATGCACGCCCTCGAAATTGCCGATGGCGACCACCGCGCCTTCGAGCGCGCCGGCATGCGGCGGCAGCTCGAGGGCGTCGCGGATCACGACGAACGGCGGTTGGGAGGAAGCGGGCATCACCGGATCGCGCTGGAGGACGGACGGGAGGCCATTAACAACTCGCCGCCGCCGGCGCAACTCGCACGCCCGGTGCCTGCTTCGTCATCGCGGGCTCACCAGGCGAGACGTTCCGTCACCGCCTTCGGGGTCACGCCGGCCGCCGCGAACATGGCGGCGAGCGCCCCGGCGCGGCCCGGCCCGTCGAGCTCGGCGGCGTGGATGCCGCCGATCACGAACATCCCGTCGATCCCCATCGCGGTGGCGCCGGTGATGTCGGTGCGCAGCGAATCGCCGATCGCCAGGGTGCGCGACGGCAGCGCCGGCACGCCCCGCGCCTGCGCCGCCGCGGCGAGCGCGGTGTCGTAGATCGGCCGGTGCGGCTTGCCGGCATAGAGCACCTCGCCGCCCATGCTGCGGTAGAGATCGGCGATCGCGCCCGCGCAGTAGAGCAGCGTGTCGCCGCGTTTGACGACGAGATCGGGATTGGCGCAGACCATGAACAGCTCGCGCCGCCGCATCGTCTCGATCATCTCGCGGTAGTTGTCCGGCGTTTCGGTCTCGTCGTCGAACAGGCCGGAGCACACCACGTAGTCGGCGGCATCGACCGCGGCGAAGCGCAGGCCGAGGCCCTCGAAGATCGTGAGATCGCGCTCCGGGCCGATGTGGAAGACGGCGCCCCGGCGCGCCGCGACCTCGGCGCGCGTCACGTCGCCCGACGACGCCACGCCGTCATAGGCGTCGGCGGGCACGCGCAGCCTGTCGAGTTGGCGCGCCACCCATTCCGACGGCCTTGGCGCATTGGTGACGAGGATCACCGTGCCGCCGTCGCGGCGGAACCGCGCCAGCGCGTCGCAGGCGTCGGCGAACGCGGTGACGCCGTCATGCACGACGCCCCAGATGTCGCACAGCACGACGTCGTAGCGCGGCGCCAGCATGCGGAAGCGTTCGGCAATGGCAAAAGGTACGTCGGTCACGGTCTGCTCGCGCGGGTGAACCGATGGAAGATCGGCTCATAGCGCGGGAGTGTTACAGCGATTGCATCGGCAGGGGCAAGCGTTGCGAGCGCTTGCACAACCGTCATGGCCGGGCTTGTCCCGGCCACCCCGATAATGAGGCACAGCGGCCTCCCCGGGTTTCGGAACGACGGAGCGGCTATGCCAGACGATCGGGGTCGCCGGGACGAGCCCGGCGACGACGAAGGCAGAGCAGGTATTGCGGTCGCCGCGCTCAGCGCCGGAACCAGGCCAGCAGTCCGCCGGTGACACCGAGGATCACCATCGCCGAGAGCGCCAGCGACCAGTGGATCCCGATCACGCTGCCGAGCAGGCCGACGGTGACCCCGCTGAACGCGCGCAGCCCGAGGCTCGCCATGTTGAACAGGCCGAGCACGCGGCCGCGCATCTCGAGCGGCGCGTTGAGCTGCACCAGCGTCTGCGCCATGGCGCTGAACGACAGCTCGAAGAAGCCGGCGGTGAACAGCAGCAGCAGCGCCAGCGGATACGAGGAGGAGAGCGAGAACCCCATCAGCGAACTGCACCACAGCATCGCGAGGATGATGGCGGTGCGCGGATTCGACGGCAGCAGGCTACGGCCCTCGAGCACCAGGCCCGCGACCAGGGCGCCGGCGGCGTCGGCCGCCAGCAGCATGCTGTAGGAGACGCCGGGGTCGCCGTGGCCGAGGTCGTGGGCGAAGCCGGGCATCTGCGCCTGGTAGGCGTTGCCGACGAAGAACGAAGTGGCGCCGGCGAGCAGGATCATCGAGACGATGATGTGCTCGCCCTTGATGTCGCGGGCGATCTGCACGATGTCGGCGAAGCCGCGCATCGCGCGGCGCGGCGCCGGCAGTCCCTGGCGGAATCGCGGGCCGTACGGCGCATTCACCAGCCACAGCACCACCGGCAGGTAGAACAGGGTGTTGAGCAGGATGCCGTGCGAGGGCCCGAGCGTCAGCATGATCACGCCGCCCACCGCCGGGCCGACCAGCACGCCGAGATAGCGCGCGGTGGCGTTGAGGCGCACCGCGCTCGACAGGTCGGCCGGACCGACGATGTCGTAGAGCAGCATCTGGTTCGGGGTCTGCCACAGCACGCCGGCGCAGCCGTGGATCACCAGCAGCACCATGGCGTGCCACATCTGCAGCGTGTCGGTGATGAAGAAATAGCCCCAGCCGAGCGAGGCGGTGATGAACAGCGCCATGCCGCACTGGATGATCCGGCGCGGGTCGAAGCGGTCGGCCAGCGCCCCCGCCGCCACCGAGAACAACAGGAACGGCAGCCAGTGCGACACCACCGCGAAGCCGGCGAGCGCCGGCGAATGGAATTTCTGGAACACCATCCAGTAGCTGATCACGTGCTCGATGTTGTCGGCCATCATCGCGAGCACGTAGGTGGTGAACTGGAGGCGGAAACCCGGGTGGCGCAGCGCGGCAAAGGACGGCCTGGCCGGGACGACGGCTTTGGGCATTTCGTTCAAGGGAAGACTTTCAAATTGAGCCGAAACCTGGTGAGCGGAGACCGGGTGAACGGGGACGAAGCCAGCGAAGACCAAGCGCAGGCAACCGAGCGCAGGCCGCCTGCGCGAAGACACCGGCGGGAGACCGGCGGACTCACAATCAGATTTCCAGCCGAATGCTGCACCGCACACATCAAAAAATATATCTTATGATACCGCTGTCAATCGCCCGAGCTATGCGGAAATGATGGCCCGACCTGTCGATACCTGCCGCATCCCAAATCGCCGTCGTGGCCGAGCTCGACCCGGCCACGGCGGGAATTGGGAGACGACCCTACGTTCCAGGACGGCGGCGGCTTCGGCAACTACCGCGGCCTACTTCACCGCCTCGATCACCTTCGCCACCTTGCCGAAGATCTGGTCGATGTCGTTCTCGGTGGCGATCAGGGGCGGCGTCAGGGCGATGGTGTCGCCGGTCGCCCGCACCACCAGGCCCTCGTCGTGGAAGGCCTTTTCCATCGCGGCATAGCCGCGCTTGCCGAAGCCGTCCGGCTTGGAGGCGAGGTCGATGCCGGCGACGAGGCCGACGGTGCGGATGTCGAGCACGTTGGGAAGCCCGCGCAGGGTCATCGCCGCGTCAGCGAACTTCGGCTCCAGCGCCAGCGCGTGCTCGAACAGCTTTTCCTCGCGATAGACGTCGAGGCTCGCGAGACCGGCGGCGCAGGCGAGCGGATGGGCCGAATAGGTATAGCCGTGGAACAGCTCGATGGCGTGCTCGGGGCCCTTCATGAAGGCGTCGTGGATCGGCGCCCGCACGATCGTCCCGGCCATCGGCACCGTTCCCGACGTCACGCCCTTGGCGAAGGTGATCATGTCGGGGACGACGCCGTAGCGCTCCGCCGCGAAGGCATGGCCGAGCCGGCCGAATCCGGTGATGACCTCGTCGAAGATCAGCAGGATTCCGTACTTGTCGCAGATCGCCCGCAGCCGCGGCAGGTAGCCCTTGGGCGACGGGATCACCCCGGTCGACCCCGCCATCGGCTCGACGATCACCGCCGCGATGGTCGAGGGATCGTGCAGGGTGGCGATGCGCTCGAGGTCGTCGGCGAGGTGGGCGCCCCATTCCGGCTCGCCCTTGGTGAAGGCCTGGGTCTCGCGGTTGTAGGTGTGCGGCAGGTGGTCGACGCCGGCGAGCAGGGCGCCGAAGAACTTGCGGTTGTTGGCGATGCCGCCCACCGAGATGCCGCCGAAGCCGACCCCGTGATAGCCGCGCTCGCGGCCGATCAGGCGGGTCCGGGCGCCATCGCCGCGGATGGCGTGGTAGGCGAGCGCGATCTTGAGCGCGGTGTCGACCGCCTCAGAGCCCGAATTGCAGAAGAACACATGGTCGAGGTCGCCCGGGGCGAGCGCAGCCACCCGGCTCGCGAGTTCGAACGCCTTGGGGTGCGAGAACTGGAATGCCGGCGGGTAGTCGAGCTCCGCCGCCTGGCGCTGGATCGCCGCGACGATGGGGTCACGGTTGTGGCCGGCATTGCAGCACCACATGCCGGCGACGCCGTCGAGCACCGCGCGACCGTCGTCGGCGTAGTAATACATGTCCTTCGCCCGCGTGATCAGCCGCGGCGCCTTCTTGAAGGCACGATTGGACGTGAACGGCAGCCAGAACGCTTCGAGATCGTTCGGCCGTGCATCCGTGGCGAGGCTGGCTTGGGACATCTGATACCTCCGGGGTCAGGCCGAGATGCAGAGCGAGGGCCCACGCCTACCCTGCCACCCGCCGCCTGCCAACGGCGGATTATGCGACGCTCACCCACCGCGTGCGCATCCCTGTCGAATAGCTGACGATAAGGATGCGGCGCCGCGGGCCGATTGGCAACTTTCCAACGTGCCGGCGGCCACCGGCGGGTACGGACGCTCGCATCGCAAGTCCCGTGCCTGCCCGCTTAGCCCTGGCGTTCCCCCGGCGCTTCTGCCCCTTCGCCCCGCGTGCGGGGAAAGGGCTGGGGGAGCTTTTCCACCCGCCTGAGCAATTCAATCGTATCCATTCAAGAACTCAGGCGGGTGGAACGGCCCCCTCACCCGGATTGCTTCGCAATCCGACCTCTCCCCGCACGCGGGGAGAGGTGGCAGCTGACAATTTGGGTTTGCGGTCGTGACGGACCCGCCCTGACAGGGCGCACCGGGCGCGCTGTTGTGCCGGCGCGGCGATATGCTACCACCCGCCGGTTCGAACAGGATAACCCATGGAAGCCCGCGATGGCCGATAACAAGGATTCCCGCGCGGAGCCGCGCGCCAACCGCCCCAAGGCGCGGCTGCCGCGCGGCCTCGCCGACCGCGGGCCGGCGGAGATCGCGGCGACGCGGGCGATGCTCGAGACCATCCGCAAGGTCTACGAGCTCTACGGCTTCGACCCCGTGGAGACCCCGGCGATCGAATACACCGACGCGCTGGGCAAGTTCCTCCCCGACCAGGACCGGCCCAACGAAGGCGTGTTCTCGTTCCAGGACGACGACGAGCAGTGGCTGTCGCTGCGCTACGACCTCACCGCGCCGCTCGCCCGCCACGTCGCGGAAAACTTCGACCAGCTGCCGAAGCCCTACCGCAGCTACCGCGCCGGCTGGGTGTTCCGCAACGAGAAGCCGGGGCCGGGGCGATTCCGCCAATTCATGCAGTTCGACGCGGATACCGTGGGCTCGAAATCGATGGCGGCGGATGCCGAGATTTGCATGATGGCGGCGGATGCAATGGAGGCGCTGGGGATTCCGCGCGGCAGCTATGTGGTGAAGGTGAACAACCGCAAGCTGCTTGATGGGGTAATGGACGCCACTGGAATACCCGAAAACAAGCGGCTGACGGTCCTTCGCGCGCTGGACAAATATGACCGGCTGGGAGAAGCCGGTGTTCGCGCACTCCTCGGTAAAGAGCGCAGAGACGAAAGTGGAGATGTGACTCTCGGTGCCGACCTAGAGCAACATCAAATTGATCGGCTCATGATGCTGTTTGAATCTGTCCCACAACCCGGCTCCCAATTCGAGCTTATGCCGGACTGGAAGCGGGCCGACAGCGCATTTGTCTATCGTGACCAACACAAAGGCGATGCAATAACGATTACGTCGGAGTTTTCGCCGGGTAGCTTGCCTATTGATAATCGTGGAACGATCAGAACTCCTTCGCTCTTGGTTTAAAGCTCCGAAGGAGATCGAAGCATTAGACGAATTAGAAAGGATTGCCGAGCTTGCCGAGGCTGGAAAATATGGCACAAAGCGCATCCGCATAGACCCCTCCGTCGTCCGCGGCCTCGAATACTACACAGGTCCGGTCTACGAGGTGGAGCTCACCTTCCCCACCACCGGCGACGACGGCAAGCCCGTACGGTTCGGCTCGGTCGGCGGCGGCGGCCGTTACGACGGGCTGGTGGCGCGTTTCCGCGGCGAGCCGGTGCCGGCGACCGGCTTCTCCATCGGCGTGTCGCGCCTCCTCGCCGCGCTCACCCATCTCGGCAAGGTCGAGACCAGCCCCGAGCCCGGCCCGGTGATCGTCACCGTGTTCGACAAGGACCGCTTGGCCGACTACCAGCGCATGGCGTCGGCGCTGCGCCAGGCCGGCATCCGCGCCGAACTCTATCTCGGCTCCGGAAAATTCGGCGCCCAGATGAAATACGCCGACCGCCGCGGCAGCCCCTGCGTCGTCATCCAGGGCGGCGACGAGAAGGCGAAGGGCGAGGTGCAGATCAAGGACCTCATCCTCGGCAGCGAGCTCGCCGGCCTCTCCAAGGAGCGCGACGACTATCTGCAGAAGCAGGCCGAGGCCCAGTTCGCCGCGCCGGAAGCCGACCTCGTCGCCAAGGTGCGCGAAGTCCTCGCCCGCCACGGCGTGAAGTGGGGATAGTTTTCGACCGCACGCCCTCCCCCATCGTCATCGCCCGGCTCGACCGCGACAAGCGCTTTGGGACAGGCCGGCGCTGACGGCGGCGGGTTCAGGCGGCCGTCGTCGAGAACAGCCACAGGTCGACCATGCGGTCACGCCACGGCCCCCCGCGGTCTTGCCCGGTGGGGCAAAATAGTCGAGTAAGGCGCGCATCAGAAAACTCACAGGGACGGCGGCCATGAAGATTGTCGGTTTCGAAACGGATGCGGGATTGCGGCTCGGCGTGATCGAGGGCGAGCAGGTGATCGACCTGCAGGCGGTCGACCCGTCGATCCCCAACGATCTCGGCGCCGTGCTCGCACGCCACGACGGCGATCTCGCGCCGCTCGCCGCCCTCGCCAAGACCGCGCCGGTCGCGGCGCGGCGTCCGCTCGCCGGCCTGAAATACGGGCTGCCGGTGGCGCGGCCCGGCAAGATCATCTGCCTCGGCCTCAACTATCTCGAGCACGTCAAGGAAGGCCGCTACGCCGACAACCTGCCGAAATTCCCGACCCTGTTCGCGCGCGGGCTCAACTCCTTCGCGCCGCATCTGCAGCCGCTGATCCGTCCGCTCATCTCGGAGACGTTCGACTACGAGGCCGAACTCGTCGCGGTCATCGGCAAGCGTGCCAAGCATATGACGCTCGACAACGCGCTCACCTGCATCGCCGGATGGACCTGCGCCAACGAGGGCTCGATCCGCGAGTTCCAGCGTCACACCACGCAGTGGCACATGGGCAAGAATTTCGACCGTAGCGGCAGCCTCGGCCCCTGGATGGTGACCGCCGACGAAGTGCCGGCGGGCGGCAAGGGGCTCAAGATCGAAAGCCGCGTCAACGGCAAGGTGATGCAGTCGGACAATACGTCCAACATGATGTTCCCGGTCGCCGAGACGATCGTCTATGCGACCCAGGGGATCACGCTCGAGCCCGGCGATCTGCTGCTCACGGGAACGCCGTCCGGCGTCGCCCACGCCCGCAAGCCGCCGGCCTGGATGCGAAACGGCGACGTCTGCGAAATCGAGATCGAAGGCATCGGCATCCTGCGCAACCCGATCGAGGACGAGAAGTAGGAATGCTTTCGAGTTCTTGACGGCGACGTGCCTGGCGCGCGCGCTAATCGAGATGGCCGGGACAGGCCCCGGCCATGACTCGTGCTTTGTTGCCGCCGTCCATGCGACAGCGATATCCGGACAAATGCCACCCACTCCGTCATCGCCGGGCTTGTCCCGGCGATGTCGATAAGCAGGGCACGGGCTGACGTTGAAGCCCGTTACTTTCCCGTCACCTTGCGGATCAGCTTCTCGAAGCCGGCGAGCTGCTGCTTGATCAGGTCGATGGTGGCCTGGTCCTTGATCTCGAGCTTGTCGTCGAATTTCTGCCCCGCGAAGCTGATGAAGACCTCGGGCCGGCCGAACAGCACGGCGTCGATCGAGGTGAGCGACTGCCGCAAGTGGTATTGCATGCGCGAGCCGCCGAGCATTCCGGTCGCGGCCGATTGCAGCGCCACCGGCTTCATCGAGAACGGCTGGTCCTTCATCCGCGACACCCAGTCGATCGCGTTTTTGAGCACGCCGGGGATCGACCAGTTGTATTCGGGCGAGCAGATCAACACGCCGTCGGCGGCGCGGATGGCGTCCGCGAGCGCGTGGGCCGGAGCCGGAAACCCGGCGGATTCCTGAACGTCGTGATTGTAGTGCGGAAAGGTGTCGATCGGCGGCGCTTCATGGAAGGTCATGCCGGGCGGCGCGAATTTCGCCGCGAGCCGCGTCAGCGCGGCATTGTAGGAACCCTTGCGCAGCGACCCGCAGATGGTGACGACCTTGACCTGATCCGACATGAGTTTCCTCTTTGCCCCGCGTCGCCCGGACTTTGCGCATCTCGGCGCCCGCCCATGCGGCCGTCCGGGCGGTGGATTTTTCCGCCGTCCTTATAGCGGGAAATCAGCGCCGGCAAAGTTATGCAATGGTCGGATTTCGCTTCCGCCGGCCCACCTTCGCACCGTCATCGCCGGGCTGGTCCAGCAGGCTTCTCCGGGCGATCCCGCTCGGGGGCACCACCGCGCTGAACGGGGCCGGATTCACTCCGGCTGCAGGCCGATGTCGCGGGTGAGCCGGCTCCACAGGTCGTATTGGGCGCGGAGATAGCTGCGCAGCACAGCCGGCGTGTCGGCGCCGGTGGTGAAGAAGCCGAGCTCGGCGAGGCGTCCGGAGATTTCGGGATTCTTGAGGATGCGATCCATCTCGCGATTGAGGCGGGTCACGATCTCGTCCGGCGTACCGGCGGGCGCCACCAGCATGAACCAGCCGGTGTACTCGACGCCCGGGAAGGTCTCGGCGATGGTGGGAATCTGCGGGTAGTTCGCGAGCCGTTCCAGCGAGCTGGTGGCGAGGGGGCGCAGCGTGCCGCTGGCGATGTGCGGGGCGGCGGAAGGCACCGCGAGAACCACGAGCTGCACGCGCCCGGCGAGCGTGTCCTGCACGCCCTGGGGCATGGTCGCATAAGGCACCTGCAGGATGGTGCTCCCGCCGAGCTTGTTGAGCCACGCCGCGAGCATGCCGGAGAGGTTGCGCGGGCCGTCGGTGGCGAAGGCGAGCTTGCCGGGACTGGCCTTGTCGAAGGCGATGACCTCGCCGAGGTCCTTCACCGGCACGCTCGGATTGGCGAGCACGAAGAACGGCCCCTTGGCGATCATGGCGATGGGCACGAAATCCTTCAGCGGATCGTAGGGCAGCGTCTTGTAGGTGAATGGATTGGTGACCAGCGCCGCCGCGGTGGCGAAGAACAGGGTGTAGCCGTCGGGCGCGGCATGGGCGGCGAGTTGCGCCCCCACGATGTTGCCGCCGCCGGGGCGGTTTTCCACCACGACCTGCTGGCCGAGCGCCGTGGAGAGCCGGTCGGCCAGCACCCGGCAGATGATGTCGGGCGTCCCGCCGGCAGCCAGCGAGACGATGATCCGCACCGGCTTGGACGGCCACGCCTGCGCCGCCGCGGGACGGGCCGGCAGCGTGGTGACGAGGAGGGCAACGAGCGCCAATGCCGTGCCGAAGCGCCTCATGGGTGTTCTCCCTGGATGTTGTTTTTAGGTGGTCATTTCGGCGCCCGCGTGGAGACGCCGCACGTGGGCACGCTGCGCTTTGCCCACCCTACGGATTACGTGCCCCTCAGTCCTCGTTGCGGTTCGCGCGCCGGCGTGCGCCCGGGAACGGCCGTATCGCTCCACGCTGCGCCATTCACGCGGCGACCTTGATCCCGAACAGGCGTGCAGCATTGCCGCCGATGATCATCGCCTTCTCCGCGTCCGGCAGCGCGCACGATTCCACGAACGCGATCGGCTTCGGCTCGCCGACCGGATAGTCGGAGCCGAGCACGACGCGGTCGGCGCCGACCCGCTTCACCAGCGCCTCCAGCACTTCGGTCTCGTAGACGCAACTGTCGAAGTAGAGCATGCGCAGATAGTCGGCGGACTCTTCGACATGTTCACCCGGGTCGCCGGCTTGTCGAGATAGTTCCGCGCGATGCGTCCCATGTAAAACGGCATGTAGCCGCCGCCGTGGGACACGCAGATCTTGAGCTTCGGATAGGCGTCGAGGATGCCCTCGTAGAACAGCGAGGCGATCGCCATCGCCTCTTCGAAGGCCTGGCCGATGCTGTTCCACAAATACCACTTCTCGAATCTCGGGCCGGTGTTGCCGGCGGGGTGGATGTAAACGACGGCGCCGTGCGCCTCGGCGGCTTCCCAGAACGGCCGCAGCCGGCGGTCGCCGAGTTCGAGGTCGCCCGCCGTCGTGGAAATGCCGACCCCGGCGAGGCCAAGCTCGGACATGCAGCGGGTGAGCTCCGCGGCGGCGAGCGCCGGCGCATGCAGCGGCACGCCGCCGAGCCCGATGAAGCGCCGCGGCTGGGCGGCGACCACCTCCGCCATGCGGTCGTTCAACAGCTGTTCCAGGCGCAGGCTTTCCTGCGGCGGCGCCCAATAGGTGCACTGGTGCACGAGGCTCGACGACAGCACCTGGATGTCGACGCCCATGGCGTCCATCAGCCGGATGCGGTCGGTGGTGTCCGACATCCGCTGCTCCACGAATGCTTCGCGCTCGCGCACCACTTTCTTCGCGGCCTCGTTCATGCCGGGATCGGCATTCGATTTCACGAACATGCTGTGCGCCGCGGTCACGGCATACATCTGCGGGATCATCAGATGCGCGTGGACATCGATCGCCCCTGGCCACCGTCGCGCGTTGGCGTGGTCGTTCATGCTTCCTCCCGACTTTGTCGCAATGGTCGTATGAAGCGATGCGACGTTGCAAGGGGAAGATTTGGAGGCCTGCGCGCCGCGAGCACGCCTCAAACGCCGCGGAGCGCAGACCGCATCCTCGCGATCGCCACCGCGTCAGCAGCAGGGCAACGGCGCCGGTTCGGAGAACAGCCGTCGCGGGCGCGCGCTCCTCGACGCCGGCTGCCTCGCCCGCGTGAGCGCACGCGCCGTGAGCCGGTATCAGCGATGAGGCGGTGCGAAGCGTCGTGCCCGGGCCGTCATCGCGCTGCGGAGGTGACGCGCCAGACCGTATTTCCGACGTCGTCCGCGATCAGCAAGGCCCCCGTCTTATCGACGGCGACGCCCACCGGCCGGCCGCGTGCTTCGCCATTCGCATTGAGGAAACCGGTCACGACATCCTCTGCCTTGCCGTTGGGACGGCCGCCGCTGAAGGGCACGAAGACGACCTTGTAGCCGTTCAACTGCTGGCGATCCCAGCTGCCGTGTTCGCCGACGAACGCCCCGCCGCGATATTTTTGCGGCAGCGCGTCGGCCGTGTAGAAGGCGAGCCCCAACGGCGCGACGTGAGAACTCAGCGCATAGTCCGGAACCACCGCCTTGGCGACCAGATCGGGGCGCTGGGGGCGGACCCGCGGATCGGGATGCTGGCCGAAATAACTGTACGGCCAGCCATAAAAAGCGCCGTCCTTTACCGAGGTCATGTAGTCGGGCACGAGGTCCGGGCCGAGTTCGTCGCGCTCGTTGACGACCGTCCACAAGGCGCCGCTCTCCGGCTCGAAGGTCAGGCCGTTCGGGTTGCGCAGCCCGCTCGCGAAAATGCGCCAGCGACCGGTGGCGCGCTCCACCTCCCAGATGGCGGCGCGATTGACTTCCGCCTCCATGCCGTTTTCGGTGATGTTGCTGTTCGAACCGACGCCGACGTAAAGCAGCGATCCATCGGCGTTCGCCACCAGACTCTTGGTCCAATGGTGATCGATCGGCCCCCCGGGCAGCGGCGTCAGCGTCGTTCCGGAGGCGGTGATCTTGGTATCCCCCGGAGCATAGGGATAGCGCACGATCGCATCGGTATTGGCGACGTAGAGGTCCGTGCCGACCAGCGCCACCCCGAACGGCGAGGCCAAATGGTCGAGGAAGACGCTTCGGGTGGTCGGCTTGCCTTCGCCCTTCTCGTCACGGAGCAGGGTGATGCGATTGCTCTCCCCGGTATTCCCACCGGACGTCACCCACGACTCGACCAGCCCCATGACGATGTCCTTGGGACGCTGGATCGGCTGGACGTCGGGGGATTTCGATTCGACCACCAGGACGTCCCCGTTCGGCAGAACATAGATCGAGCGAGGATGCTGGAGGTTGCGCGCGAACGCTTCCACCTTTAGTCCGGGCGCGACGGTCGGAGCCTCGCCCTCCTTCCAGCCGACCACCTTGGCGAGGTGCATCGGAGGAAACAGGTACTGCTGAGGTTCAGGCAGCACTGGATCAGGACCCACCTGCGTCATGGGGTCGAAGCCGTCCGCGGCACGGGCCGCAAACGCCAGGCTGGAGACGGCGGCCATCGCCAGCAGGGCGATGCGCGCGGCGTCCCGCCGCAAGGGGGGACGATGCATCACACTGTCACCTTCGAGCTGGCAGTTTCGCTGGCAGGTTCATAAGTCGCGCGCGTCGCACAGGCGGCCACGATGACGACGACCACGACCGCAGCGGTCAGGAGCACGCCCCACGGAACGACGGAGGTCCAGGCATCGCGGGTGTGCACGAACATGTCGAACGTGGCTAGGATCAGGGCCGCGATCATCGCCAGCGCGTAGGGCCAGGACGGCCGATCGACCGATCTGCGGCGAACGACGAAGATTTCGATCAGAGCAAATACCAAGGCCCCGTAGCCGACGATGACACCGACGGTCACGAGCCAGTCGGAGAAGTCCGCCCACACGATGTCGGCGGTGCGCCAATAGGCCAAATCCGTCGCCAGCGCTCCGAGGAAACACGATGCCGCAAAGACCAGGAGCAGCGGGTAAAACGGTCTCCGGCGCACGCGCACGGGACGATCAAAAACCTCTTGAGCCATTTGCCAACACCTGCCGTTCCAACGTGTGAAACGCGCTTTTGAATGTTGGGTTCCATGGCGGTCGGGGCCCATGCGTCGGTCTATGCGCGCGGGAACACGCTGTCGCCGGAACGCAAAGACGTCAGGTCCGCGGCCGCCGACGGCCGCGAGGCGTGTTGCCCATCAGCCCGCGGTGTAGCCGCCGTCGGCATAGAGGATGTGGCCGGTGTAGAAGTCCGACGCCCGCGAGGCGAGGAACAGCAGCGGTCCGGCGAGGTCGGCGGGCTCGCCGAGCCGGCCCTTGGGAACTCGGGCGAGGAAGCCCTTGCGCACCTCGCGGGCGCGCTCGGTGTCCTCGTACATCCACGCGGTCAGCGGCGAGCGGAACACGGTCGGCCCGAGCGCATTCACGGTGATCCCGGTGTCGCCCCATTCGCAGCCCAGCGCCTTGGTGATGCCGTCGACGGCCGATTTCGAGGCGCAGTAGGCGGTGTAGCCCGCGGGATGGCCGAGCAGGCCGCGCGCCGACGAGGTGAGGATCACCTTGCCGCCGCCGCCCTGCTTGAGCATCTGCCGCCCGGCCGCGCGCGCCATCAGCCATGACTGGGTGACGTTGGCATCCATCACCTCGAGAAAATCCTCCGGCTTCTGATCGATGATCTTCGCCACTTTGTTGAGGCCGGAAGCCACCACCAGGATGTCGAGCCGGCCGAACTGCGAGACCGCGGCGGCGACGATGGCGTCGCAGTCGGCCTCGCTGCGCGGGCGCCGCGCCACCACCTCGGTGCGGCCGCCGAGCGCCTCGCATTCCGCCGCCACCTTCCTGAGCTCCTCCTCCCGGCTCGCCGCCAGCACGACATTGGCCCCGGCCCCGGCGAGCACCTTCGCCGCCAGCGCCCCGAACGCGCCGGTCGCTCCGGTGACGACGGCCGTCTTGCCCCGGACATCGAACAGCGCCAGCGGGTTTTTCAGGAAATCATCGGACATGGGGTATTCTCTCCCTGGGCTGTGCTCTGCTCATGGCCGCGTGAATCGCGATGATCTAAACTCACGTCCATCGTCATGGCCGGGCTTGTCCCGGCCATCCCGATTATGGAGGCACGGGTTATTACCAATGTGGCTCTTCGGAACGTGAAACAATTTTACGTCTACATCCTCGCGAGCCGCCCGGGCGGCGCACTGTACGTAGGGGTGACCAACGATCTCGCTCGTCGGATTTACGAGCATCGGCAAAACCGCGTGCCGGGACACACCAAGCGTTTTCATATCAATCGCCTGGTTTACTTCGAAGTCTATGACTCGCCTACGCTCGCCATCCAACGTGAAAAGAATATCAAACACTGGCCCAGGACATGGAAGACCAATCTCGTTGCTCAAGCGAATGCGGCATGGCGTGACTTATACGACGACATTGCGTCGCCGTAGCTTGGCAACGCACGGGGCACTGAAGCGCAGCGTGCTAAGGCGGTGCCTCCCTGATCGGGACCGCCGGGACAAGCCCGGCGGTGACGCTTTCGCGAGAACATGGGTCCCTTATCTTTGCTTCCCTTATTTCTACTTCGGCGGCGCGGAGATCGCGACCAGCATGGTGACGACGTCGTTGGTGCGGTTGATCACTTCGCGGGATTCGTTGGGGCCGATGTAGCAGCTGTCGTTCGGCTTGAGCACGGTCTCGGTGCCGCCGGCGATCACGGTGAGTTCGCCGGACAGGATGAAATACACCTTCTCGGTGGGCGAGGAGTTCGGGCCCGGCGCCGCCGCCGGGGAGGAAATGCGACAGTCCCATTACGAACTGCTTGGGTCCGCCGGCCTCGGCGCCGAACAGGCGCACCGAGGTGTAGGCGCGATGGTTGGGCACCTCGTATGGCTTGGCGTCGGCAAAGCGTTTCAAGTCCATCAGAACGACTCCCTTCTCGATGCGGTTTCAGCTGGTGGGATCGGTGATTCGCGAAGCGACGGATGATGCAGCCGTCGCCACGGTCCGAATTTCCCGGAAAGAACGCGACGCGCAGCGCTGCGCTCGATCTTCGATCGTCGCAACGCGGGCGATCGGGGACCGGCAGCCGAAACGATAGGTCAGGGTGCAGGACCCCGTTCCATGGTCGCGGGTGTCCTCGAACGCCACACCACGGCTCGGCTTGGTCAACTGGGCCCTCCCTGAAGGGTCACCGCGATCGCGCTTGTGCGCGGGCGGCGTCGGTGCACGAGGTTTGACCACCCAATAGCTCCGATGCTCGTCGTCTCGCAAGGCTCGGCGAAGGGCCGGTGGCGAACCTGCAGGGCGAAGGCCTGTATGGCGAAGGCCTGAATGGCGAAGGCCGTACGGTGGAGACCTCGATGGCGAAGGCCTGTATGGCGGGGGCCGTTTGGCGGAGACCTCTATGGCGAAGGCGGTACGGAGGAGCCTTGCGCCGCGGCATGTCGACGGTGGCCGCGCGATCGCACCCCCGGCCTCCGCCGGCTGCACGCTTTCTTCACCTTGACGCCGCAATTATGTGTCCGGTTGCCTGAGGAGAGGGGTGCGCATGACTTTGTCCGATCGCCTGCGGCTCGCAGCGCTTGTCGCGCTGACGGGACTTGCCGCCTGCACCGGCGATCCGGTGCAGGAGCAGCCGTCGTTCTACCGCAGCATGGCGAGCGCCGAGGCGCAGGTCGACGGCCCCACGGCGGCGTCGATGATCACGGGCTATCGCCACAATAACGGGCTCGGCGCTGTCCAGGTCGACCCCGATCTCATGCGGCTCGCGCTGGAGCGGGCCCGCGCCATGGCGTCCCACGACAAGCTCGACCGCGGCCCCAGCCGCGAATTCGCCAAGAGCATCGCCGGGGCGGGTTTCAACCCCAAGCAGACGGTGGAGAACATCAGCGCCGGCTACCACACCCTGGCGGAGGCGTTTTCCGGCTGGCGCGATTCGCCGCCGCACCGCGCCAACATGCTCAACGCCGGCGCCAACCGCCTCGGCATCGCCGCCGTCTATGCTCCCCAGTCGAAATACAAGGTGTTCTGGGCGCTGATCATGGCCACCAAGGACAGCGGCTGATAAAACGGCATGCCGCGCCCGAAGCGCGCGGTGCAGGCGCGGCCGAAGGCAGCGCAACGGTCGTACGGTTCCAGGGGGCTCGGATGCGAAGGTTCGGTGCGGTGTGCGTGCTCGCGGTGCTCGCGGTTCCGGCGGCGGCGGCCGACCTGCCGTTGCGCAAGTCGGGCCTGTGGGACATCAAGCTCAGCATCGAGGGCCGGCCCATCGCCCAGTCGTTCCAGCAATGCGTCGACCCCGAGACCGACGCCATCATGCAGGCGAGCGCCAGCAACATCGGGAGCCAGAGCTGCTCGAAGCGCGACATCGTGAAGTCCGGGGACAGGATGACGATCGATTCCGTGTGCAACGTCGCCGGCAAGACCGCGACCTCCCACGCGGTGGTCACCGGCTCCTTCGACAGCGCCTACTCGATGACGGTGGCCTCCCAGAGCGACGCCGGAACCATCAACCTCACGGTCGCCGGCAAGTGGCTCGGCCCCTGCGAGGCGGGCCAGAAGCCCGGCGACCTCATCCTTCCCGGCGGCATGAAGCTCAACCTGCGCGACATGGCGGGCCGCGGCGGCGCGCTGGGCGGCGCCCCGCCGGTGCCGCGGTAGGGCGCGGGGCCGGCCGGCGCGGTATTCCGCGTGTAGGCAAAAACCCAACGCCGTCATCGCCCGGCTTGATCGGCTTGACCCCGATCATCGGGCCAACGCGACCTCCCCCGCCGCCCACGAAGTAGGCACCGTGCCGTACGATCGGGATGGCCGGGACGAGCCCGGCCACGACGCATGGCATAATCCCTACCGCCCGAGGATCGAGCCGGCCATGGCACGAGGATCGCGGGTCGGCCACTTGCCGATCTCGACGGCCTGGAAGAACGCGTCGAGATGCCCGTTGAAGACGTCGGGCTCGTCGAGATTGATGGCGTGGCCGCTGTTCGGGATCACCGCGAGGCCGGCCGTCGCGATCGTCTTCTTCATCAGGATGCCCGGCTCCAGGCACGACCAGTCCTCGTCGCCGGTGATGATCAGGGTCGGCGCCGTGATATTCTTCATCTCCTCGGTGAGGTCGTAGAGCGACGGTCGGCGGCTCTGCACGCCGCGCAGCGTCATCGCCGCGCCGGTCGTCGAATGCTCCGCGAGCTGGTCGGCGAATTCGCGCCAGCCGCGCGGGTCCTTGTTCTGCTGCTGGACCCGCGACGGCCCGAGGGCATAGGCCTCGGCCGCCTTGGCCATGCCGAGCTCTTCAAAACGGGCGGCGCTCGCCTCGGCCTCGGCGGTGAATTGCGACCGCGACGACGGCTGGGCGCCGTAGCCGCAGCCGGCGATGACGAGCGATCGGGCGCGGTCGGGATAGGTGAAGCCGAAATGGATGGTCGCGAAGCCGCCCATGGAAAGGCCGACGATGTGCGCCTTGTCGATTCCGAGGGCATCGAGCACCGTGCGGATGTCGTCACGGGCGCGGGCTTGCGAATAGCGCGCGACGTCGTCCGGCACGTCGGACGGCGGATAGCCGCGGGCGTTGTAGGCGATGCACCGGTAGTGCCGGCCGAAATGGCGAAGCTGCGCCTCCCACGAGCGCACGTCGCCGGCGAACTCGTGCACGAACACGATGGGAATCCCGGTTCCGACCTCGTGGTAATAAAGCTTCACGCCGTCGTCGGTGGTGAGATGGGGCATGGCGGGATCCTGGGTGAAGATCGGGAAGGCGCCGCGCCGGAGCACGGCTTCGACGCCATACCCCATCCGCGCACGAAATTCATCCTCCTCGCGGCAAGCCGCGCCGGGACGGATCAGGCGTCCTCGGCGCTGGGCGCGCCGGCCGGACTGTTGGAACGCAGCGGCTTCTCCACCATCAGTGCCAGCGCGACCAGCGAAATCGCGAGGCTTGCAGCGCTCGCATAGAAGATGCGCGCGAAGCCGACGGCCGGAACGACGAGGTCGGTGACGCCGCGGACATGCTCGTCGGCCGCCCCCGCCAGCACAACCGCGCCGAAGATCGCCACCAGCATGGTCGCGCCGAGATTGCGCAGGAAGCTCAGCGTGCCGACCGCGGTGCCGAGGTGATGCACGGCGACGGTGTTTTGCAGCGCCACCATGGCGAGCGGCGGCACCGGGCCGAAGCCGATGCCGAGCACCGCGAGCAGCACCTCGACCGACCACGGATCGAGCGCGCGCGCGTTCCACCCCATGGTCAGAAGCGTCGCGATGGCGAGGACGAGCCCGCACATCGGCAGGCGCTTGTAGTGGGTGACGCGGCCGAGCAACTGCCCGGTGAAGCCGGCGCTGGTGTTGAGCGTGACCATGATGACCATGAGGCTGAGGCCTGCGGCGGTTGCGGACAGGCCCAGCACGCTCTGCAGGTAGGTCGGCATGAAGACGTTGAGGCCGACGATCGGTGCCCACCCGAAGGTGTTGGCGACCAGCGCGCAACGCGCCACCGGGTCGGACAGGATCGAGATCGGGATCAGCGGCTCCGGGGCGGTGCGCAGGCGCATGACGAACAGGACACCGAGCGTGAGGCCGCTGCCGGCAAAGCCGAGCGTTTGCGGCGACAGCCAGGGATAGCGGGTGCCGCCCATGGTGAGGGCGAGCATGAAGGCGACGCTCGCCGCGACGATGAGCACGGCGCCGGCGATGTCCAGCCGGTGCGAGCGTTCGTGGCGCGGCAGCCGGCGCAGCCACGTCGAGGTGAGCCCGAGCGCGACGACCCCGAGGGGGATGTTGAGCCAGAAGATCGCCGACCAGTGCACATAGTCCGAGATGAAGCCGCCGAGCACCGGGCCGCAGGCGCCCGCGGTCGTGTAGGTCGCCGAGAACCAGGCATAATATCGGCCGCGGTCCTTGGGCGCCGCGAGGTCGCCGAGCACCGCCATGCCCATCGAGGTGAGGCCGCCGCCGCCGAGGCCGTGCACCACCCGCCCGGCGATCAGCACCATCAGGTTGGGCGAGAGCGCACAGATGAGCGACCCTGCCATGTGCACGACCAGGGCCGCGATGACGGTGACGCGGCGGCCGTGGATATCGCTGATCTTGCCGTAGAGCGGCGTCACCGCCGTCGAGGCGATGAGGTAAGCCGTTATCAACCATGGCAGCAGATGCACGTCGCCGAGGTCGCGGCCGATGGTCGGCAGCGCGCTCGCGAGGATGGTGGCGTCGAGCGAGCCCATGAACACCGGCAGCAGGATGCCGAACATGATCTGCCGGGCCTCGCGGTGGGTCAGCGGCAGTGGCGCAGCGGCGGCGGCATCCATGGAACTTTTCACCGGCGGGTCCAGGGGCCCCGGTCTGGAAAATCGGCCGGGCCGTGCTTATCTGCCGACCGCGTCGGGGGCGCGCAAGCGATTCTAGTTCGTTCGAGCGAGGCGGCGGGGGAAGGCATAGGCAGTATCCCCGCAAACCGATCCGTCGGTCGCGTCCCTGGGCGCAGTCCAATGGTTCCATTGCGGAATTTACCCGTCGTGGGTTGCGGCGGGGGCGATCACGAACGGATGGACCATGGATCGAACGCGATATGGCTGCCCGGTGGCCCTGCGCCCCGAAGCGGCAGGGAACCTGTGCCGTCATTCCGGGTTTGCACCTTCGTCCTTGCGTAACCCGGCAGCGCGTGTTGTGCCGGCCGGTGGTTTTCGATGACTTCCGTCCACCTCGCTCCCGCCTCCTCGACGTCGGACCGACCGCAGACCCCCGGCGAGCCGGCCCGGCTCTGGCCGGAGCGCCGCGACCGCCATCGGGCCGAGGGGTGGCTGCGCGCCTATCGCACGGTGCGCCAGGAGACCGAGCGCCGCGCCGCCGGACTTTCGGCGGAGGACCAGTGCATCCAGTCGATGCCGGATGCGAGCCCGACCAAGTGGCATCGCGCCCACACCACCTGGTTCTTCGAGCAGTTCGTGCTGACGCCGCATGCGCCCGACTACCGGCCGTTCGACGATCGGTTCGCCTATCTGTTCAACTCGTACTACGTCGCCGTCGGCGAACGGCATGCGCGGCCAAAGCGCGGGCTGGTGACGCGTCCGAACTGCGATGAGGTGACGCGGTATCGCGCCCACGTGGACGCCGCCATGGAGGCGCTGATCGGCGCGTCGTCGGGGGACGCCCTCGCCGGCCTCGCCGACCTCCTCGAGATCGGGCTCCATCACGAGCAGCAACACCAGGAATTGTTGCTGACCGACATCCTGCATGCATTTTCGGAGAATCCGACGGCACCCGCCTGCGACCCGTCGTTCCGGTGGCCGCGTGCGGCGAAGGGCGATGGCTTCTGCACGCTCGCCGAGGGGATTCACACGATCGGGCACCAGACCGAAGCGTTCGCGTTCGACAACGAGACCCCGGCGCACCGCGAGCTGGTCGGGCCGGTGCGCCTGTCCCGCGCGCTCGTGCGCAACGGCGAATGGCTCGCCTTCATCGCCGACGGCGGCTACGCGCGGCCGGACCTGTGGCTCTCGGACGGCTGGGCGACGGCGTGCGCCGAAGGGTGGACGGCGCCGGGCCATTGGCGCTGCATCGACGGAACCTGGCACGCCTTCACGCTCGCCGGACTGCAGGAAATCGACCCTGATCTGCCGGTCTGCCACGTCAGCTACTACGAGGCCGATGCGTTCGCCCGGTGGAGCGGCAAGCATCTGCCGAGCGAGGCGGAATGGGAGGTCGCGGCACGCGGCGGCGCGCTCGACGACGCCTTCGGCGTTGTCTGGCAGTGGACGCGCAGCGCCTATTCCCCCTACCCCGCCTACCAGCCGGTCGCCGGTGCGCTCGGCGAATACAACGGCAAGTTCATGGTGAACCAGATGGTGCTGCGCGGCTCTTCGCTCGCGACCCCTGCGGGCCACGCCCGCGTGAGCTACCGCAATTTCTTCCCCCCGACCGCGCGCTGGCAGTTCAGCGGGCTGCGGCTGGCCGATTTCGCCGCCTGAGCGCCGATACCGTTTCTTTGGAGTGACCCCGCCATGAACGTCGCATTCAAGCCGCGCCTGCGTCCGGCCGATGATGCTTCCGCCGCATTTGCCGACGACGTGATGTCCGGCCTCCTCGCGGAGCCGAAGCGCATCCCGCCGAAATATTTCTACGACGAGCGCGGGTCGCAGCTGTTCGAAGAGATCACCCGGGCCCCCGAATACTATCCGACCCGCACCGAGGTCGCCATTCTCGAGGCCAACGCCGCGGACATCGCCCGCTTCATTCCCGCCGATGCGGCGCTGGTCGAGTTCGGGGCCGGGTCGTCCGCCAAGGCGCGCATCCTGCTGCGCGCGGCGCGGCAGATCTCGGCCTATGTGCCGGTCGACATTTCCGCCGAGTTCCTGTCCGCCGAGGCGATGCGGCTGCGCGACGACCTGCCCGATCTCGCCGTGCTCCCGGTCGCGGCGGATTTCAGCAAGCCGTTCGAATTGCCTGCCGCGCTCGGCGCCAAGCGCCGGGTCGGCTTTTTCCCCGGCTCGACCATCGGTAATTTCGAGCCGCATGAGGCGCACGCCTTCCTGCGCCATGCGGGGACGCTGCTCGGGCGCGACGCCGTGCTCATCATCGGAGTCGATCTCGTCAAGGATCCGGCCGTCCTGAACGCCGCCTACAACGACGCCGGAGGGGTGACCGCCGCCTTCAACCTCAATCTGCTGGAACGGATCAATCGCGAGCTCGACGGCTCCTTCGATCTCGCCAACTTCTGCCACCGCGCCTTCTACAACCGCGAGAAGCAGCGGGTCGAGATGCATCTGGTCAGCCGGATCCGCCAGAAGGTGCGCGTCATGGGCAAGGTCGTCGACTTCCGCCGCGGCGAGACGATCCACACCGAGGACAGCTGCAAGTATTCGGTCGAGCTGTTCCGCAGCCATGCCCGGAGCGCGGGCTGGACGCCCGCCGCGTTCTGGCTCGATCCCCTCAAGTATTTCTCGGTCCACGCGCTGGTCGCAGCAGCGCCGGTCAAGGCGGTGCGCGACGGCGGTGCCGCATCTTGAGGCGGCGCCATGAGGACGCGGCGGCGCCGGGCCGCTTCCGGCGATGACGAATGGACAGATGCTTTCGTCGCAGGTCATGGCCGAGCTCGTCCCGGCCATCCCGGTCGTACGGCACAGTGGCCGTCACAGGGCCGGGTCCGCGGGGTACACGATGGTGCCCGACGATCGGGATCGCCGGGACACGCCCGGCGATGACGCTGGTTGGTTGGTAACGCCGGTCGGTTGGCGAGGCTGATTGGCGCACGAGGTTGGTTAATCGCGAGCGTGTGGCGGTCCACGCCGGCATGACGAACCGACGCTCCCCAAGTCCTGGCAGACTTCCATGGCAGGCTTCCATGGCAGGCCGTCCCATGGCATGCTTCTTGCGACCGGCGGGGCCACCCGATACGCTCGGAAACGGAGGCGCCTGCCATGCGATCGCCGGCCAAGCTCGAGATCAATGACCTCAGCATGCGGTTCGACACGCCGTCCGGCACATTTCACGCGCTGGACCATGTCAGCCTCGCGGTGCGCCAGGGCGCCTTCATCAGCCTCGTGGGCCCGTCCGGCTGCGGTAAGAGCACCATCTTCAACATCGTGGCCGGGCTTCAGGAGCCGAGCGGAGGCCGCGTCCTCATCGACGGGGTCGATGCGACCGGTACCATCGGCCGGGTCGGCTACATGCTGCAGAAGGACCTGCTGCTGCCGTGGCGCACGCTGACCGACAACATCATCCTCGGAATGGAGATCCAGGGCGTGCCGTTGCGCGAGGCGCGCGAGCGCGCATTGCCGCTGTTGCGGCGCTATGGCCTCGGCGGCTTCGAGCACGCCTATCCGCGCGCGCTGTCCGGCGGAATGCGCCAGCGGGCGGCCCTGCTGCGCACCCTCCTGTTCGACGCCGACGTGATCCTGCTCGACGAGCCGTTCGGCGCACTCGACGCCCAGACCAAGCTGCGCATGCAGGAGTGGCTGCTCGCGCTGTGGAGCGACTTCGGCAAGACGGTGGTGTTCGTCACCCATGACGTCGAGGAGGCGATCTTCCTGTCCGACGAGATTCACGTGATGGGAACGCGGCCGGGGCGCCTGATCGAGACGATCGCGGTGCCGCTGCCGCGCCCGCGGCTGCGGGCCTGCACCACCACCGCCGAGTTCATCGCCCTGAAGGAGCGCTGCCTCGGGCTCCTCCACAGCCAGGCGTCGGCGTTCGACGACGCCGCCTGAGGCTACATGCGCACCGAGCAAACCTCATGAGCATCGAGCAGACCTCGCCCGCCAAAGACCTGCCGTGGAGCGCGACCGAGGCGGCACCGCAAGCAGCCGTGCGGCCGGTGCCGGCCAAGCGGGTGCGCCGTCTCCCGGTGGAGAAGGACTGGCCGGCCTGGGTCATCGTCGGCGTGCAGGTCGGGATTCTGGTCGGCGCCGTCGCACTGTGGGAAGTTTCGGCCGACTTGGGATGGGTCGATGCGTTCTTCTGGTCGAAGCCGAGTGCGATCTGGAAGACGATGCAGATCTTCTTCACCACCGGCGATGCGTTTACCGACATCGCCTTCACCTTCCGCTCCACGATCTTCGGCTTTCTCATCGGCACCATCGCCGGTTCGGCGCTGGGCCTGTCGTTCTGGTGGTCGCGCAACTATGCGGCGATCGTGCAGCCCTACATCATCTGCTTCGAGTCGCTCCCCAAGCTGGCGCTGGCGCCGCTCATCGTGCTGGTGTTCGGCATCGGCCTCGCCTCCAAGGTGGCGATCGCCACGGCGCTGACCCTGGTGGTGTCGACGCTCACCGCCTATGCCGGCGTCAAGGCGGTGGATCCCGACGGCGAGAAGCTGTTCTATTCGCTCGGCGCGACCCGGGCCCAGGTGTTCCGTAAGCTCGTCGTTCCGTCGTGCCTGCCGTGGATCATCTCGGTGCTGCGGGTCAATATCGGCCTGGCGCTGACCGGCGCCGTGGTCGGCGAGTTCATCGCCTCCCAGCACGGGCTGGGGCGCGCCATCCTCTACGCCGGCCAGACCTACGACATCGCGCTGGTATGGGTCGCCGTCGCGGTGCTGTCGGCGCTCGCCGTCGTCATGTACCTCACCGTGTCCTGGATCGAGCGCGTGCTGCGCAAAGGCGTGAAGAGCTGAGAGCTTAAAGAGCTGAGACTGGAGACCGACATGAACCGACGCAAATTCCTCGGAACCGCCGCGGCCGCAGGCGCCGCCGTCACCGGCCGCATCGTCCCGGCTCGCGCCGCCCGCGAAATCCTGGTGGCGGAGCCGGTGCACAGCACCGGCTACCTGCCGCTCTACATCGCCATGGCCAAGGGCTTCTTCGACGACGTGAAGGTGAACATCGTCACCATCGAGAGCGGCAGCGGTCACACCAATGCGGTGCTGTCCGGCCAGGCCTTCGCGTTCATCGGCGGCCCCGAGCACAATGCGTTCGCCAAGGCCAAGGGCGCCGAGCTCCGCTGCGTGGTCAACTGCGTCGACCGCGGCAACAACTATTTCTGCGCCGCCAAAGGCCAGGAGCCCACCGGGACCGACTGGCCGAGCTTCGTCAAAGGCAAGACCATCGCGGTCGGCCCGTTCGGCGGCACGCCGAACTCGATCGCCCGCTACCTGCTGGCCAAGTGGAAGCTCGACCCCAAGAAGGACGTCACGCTGATCGAAACCGGCAACTCCGCGACCATCGCCGTGGTGCGCAGCAAGCAGGCCCAGATCGGCGAGGCCACCGAGCCGTTCGTGACCCAGGGCGTGCGCAACAACGTGTGGGGCGAGCCGTTCTTCAACGTGCCGAAGGAGCTCGGTCCCTATGCCTACTCGACCCTCAACGTGCGGCTCGAGAGCATCCAGAAGGAGCCGGAAATGGTGCGCAACTTCGTGCGCGGCATGGCCAAGGGCCTCAAGTTCCTCTACGCGAACCCAGGCGAATCCGCCGAGATCGCCAAGGCCCAGTTCCCGACCATGCCGCTCGACGACCTCCGCGCGACGCTCGACCGCTCGTTCAAGGACGAGATGTGGAGCCGCGACGGCATGGTGAGCCACCAGGCCTGGGAGACCGCGAGCGCCGTGGTGCGCGAGGCGGGGCTGCTCAAGAGCGACATCAAATACGACGAGATCTTCGACATGAGCTTCGTGGAAGCGGTGCGCCCGACCTTGTAAGGTCGATCGCGTCGGCCATTCGGGGGCGGTGCACGGCACCGAACCCGAAATCCACGGCCCGCGAACACCGCATGAACACACCACCACGGATTCGACACGCCACACGATTTCGAGTCATGAATTCGAGCTCATGAATTCGAGCTGATGAATTCGACCGCATGAATGCAACACCGCGTGACGCCCGCTGTGCGCCCCAATGCCTGCGAGCGGCGCAGCACGACCTTTAGAACTGGGAGCAAGACCATGGACGAGCCGATCTGGAACAAGTTTCTCACCGAGCGCGACAAGGCGGTGTTCGCCACCTCCGGCTATGGCGCGCGGCAAGGCTTCGGCAAGCGGCCGGCGCTGGTCGTCATCGACGTCAATTATGCGTTCTGCGGCGACAAGCCGGAGCCGATCCTCGAGTCCGTCAAGAAGTGGCGCAACTCCTGCGGCGAGGACGCCTGGGTTTCCCTGCCCTACATCCGCGCCCTGATCGACAGCGCGCGCGGCAAGGGCCTGCCGGTCATCTACACCACCGGCGTGCGCCGCGGCGACCTGTGGGATTCCGGAAGCTGGGCCTGGAAGAACAACCGCTCCGCCGAGGACTCCGGCAACAAGACCGTCGCCTCCAATTTCGACGGCAACGAGATCATGGCCGAGATCGCGCCCGGCCCGCGCGACATCGTGATCTACAAGCAGAAGCCGTCGGGCTTCTTCGGCACCAACATGGCGAGCTATCTCACGCTGCTCGGCTGCGACAGCATCATCCTCACCGGCACCACGACTTCGGGCTGCGTGCGCGCCACCGTGCTCGATGCCTTCAGCCTCAACTACCGCGTCACGCTCGCCGAGGAAGGCTGTTTCGACCGCTCGCAGGCGAGCCATGCCATCAACCTGTGCGACATGAACGCGAAGTATGCCGACGTGATCAAGACCGCGGAGGTGCTCGCCTTCTTCAAGACCTTGCCGCTCGGGCTGTTCGACCTGCCCAAGGGGGTCGCCGGCCCGCAGGCTCACCCGATGCGCCAGGCGGCGAACTTCTAAGGGCGAACGGCCTGCCGGGCGGCGATCGCCCGTCAGGCCTTCACAATTGCAAGTTTTCGCGTTGTGTAGCGTGTCGCCTCCGCTCCCTCTCCCGCGCTCGAGGAGAAGGTCGGCAGAAGAGGCTTTCCGCTCGACAGGGAGGAATTTCATGGCACGACGCTTCGTGTTCCCCGCGATGTCGCACGCCCTGGACCACCGTTTGTCCAGAACGACAGGGAAACTGACGCGGCCGCCTACGCGATCCGGCTTGCAACTGATTGCGCCCGCGATGCTCGGCCTTGCGTTGGCCGTCGCGCCGATCGCCGCCGCGAAAGCGACCACCCTCGAGGTCCTGGCGGGGAGCTCGATGACAGACAGCCTGCGCGAGGTCGCTCCGCAATTCGAACGCGCCACCGGCCACAAGCTGATCTTCCATTTCGGCGGCACGCCGGAGTTGATCCGGCTCGCGACCTCCGGCGCGTCGTTCGATCTCTGCGTCGTTCCGGTCGACGTGATGAAGGACGCCGCGGCGCGGGCAAAGTTCGCCGACGGGCCGACGACGGCGATTTCCCGCGTCGGTTACGGCGTCGCATTCAGGAGCGGCGCGCTGAAGCCCGACGTCGGCACGCCCGACTCCATGAAGGCCGCATTGTTGCGGGCGCAATCCGTGGCGTTCTATCCGGAGAGCGCCGCCGGCGCCTACGTAATGAAAACGTTCGAACGCCTTGGCATCGGCGAAGCGATGAAAGCCAAGACGAAGTCGCAGCCGCCGGGTCAGATCGCGGCGGCGGTCGCCAAGGGCGACGCCGAGCTCGGGGTCTTCCTGACCAACCTGCTGATTGCACCGGGCGTGGAGTTGGCGGGCCCGTTCCCAGCCGAATTGCAGAGCGATCTGGCGATCGTCGGCGCCGTCGCCGCGGACAGCAAGCAGCCGGAGGCCGCGAAAGCCTTCATCGCCTATCTGAAGACACCGGAGGCTGCCACGGTGTTCAAGGCCAAGGGCGTGAGGCCCGACTGATCAGGTTTGAAACCGTCGGGAACATCACCTTGGCCAGCACCGAACCTCGTCGTCAGGAGCGGCGATCACCCTATCGCCGCGGCGGCGCCGGCGGTCCACGCGCTCCGCGAATTTCCAATCTTCGTTTGAGCAACCGCCGCTGGTAACGCGCGCTACTCGGAACGCCCGCCACCCAAACTCGTGGCAGTGCCCCTCACCCCGTTCAAAACAGCCCCTATCGACCACCGCGCTCAGCTCTTCTTGCCCGCCTTGATCTCGTTCCATTTGGCGAGGGCGTGCTCGAATTTGTCGTCGAACAGGAACATCGCATCGAGGATTTCGCGATAGGTCGCCGACGTTCGCGCGCGGTCCGATTTGCCGTAGGTGAAGACGCTGTTGTTGCGCAGATATCCCATCACTTTCGGGTCGGAAATCCGGTAGTTCGCAAAGTCACCGGACCGCAGCGCCGCCTTGGTCGGTGCGGGAATGATCTGGATGAGCTCGAACAGCTTCATCTGGTCGATCGGCTTCGGCAGCGCCTTCGCAATCGCCGGGATCTGCGGGAACAGCTCCGCATGGGCATTCATCAGGCCGTCGCGCACCGCGGTCCAGTGATTGTAGCGGTGGTCCGCGCTGCCGACCCTTTGCTCCTCGCGGTCGTCGCGGGCGCTGAGCGCCGGATCGAGCGCCGCCACCGACCGCTTGATCGCCGCCCATTTCCGCTGCCCGGTCTGGTCCTCCGACACGCCCGTCTGGTAGCTGCCCTTGTAGGTGTTCGAGCGGGCATTCCCCATGTTCTGGTTGCCGTTGGTCTCCGCGAAGAACATGCCGAGGCTGATGCGAGCGGCCAACGCGGCGCCGGCGGCATCGAGGCCCTTGGCGCGCGCGATCACCGTCGCGAGGTCGGCGACGTCCTGGAACGGTGTCGCCGAATCCTGCGCGCTCGACGGCGGCGCCTGCATGACCTTGAACAGCGCCGTGTAGTCGTCGATCAGGGCCTCGTTGTCGGCGTCGAAATAGGCCGGGGGAATGCCGAACTTGTTGGGCCTCCCGATCTTCGAAGGCAGGATGTCGGTGAGATCCTTGTACGCGCTCATCATGCTGTTGCGGGCGAGATAGACCGCCTGACCCGGCAGGTTCGGCAGCTGGCCCGAATGGATTTGGCGCCGCCGCTCGCCGATGATCGCCTTGAAGTGGGCGAGCGCGCTGTTATAGGCCTCGAGCGCTTCCGCCTGCTGTGGGGTGAGTGCGCCCGCCTGGGCCCGCGCGGGGGCGACCCCGAAAATGCCGAACGGCACCGGCGCGACCGCGGCGAGCACGAGCCCCGCAACGAGTGCGGCCGCCTGCGTCGCCGCAACGGTGCGGCCGCGACCGGATGCCACCCACATGAGAAGCGCGCGCGCGCCGCCCCGCGGCGACATGGTGGCGACGGCAGAACCTGTTATCCGCATGGCGTTCGAAAAGCCTCCGTTTCTCCGGAACATAGGCGATTCCTTGCGCTCCGTCCGCCGGACCCTCCCGGCGGACGGCGGCCGAAAGCGGGGCGGGCGGCATGACTTGCCTGAGAAATCGGGCAATGGCTCGGCAACGCAACGCGGGTAAAGTGGCTGGCCTAACGGCCGATGGCGTTTTGTGCGGCGCAACCTATAATGCGCTTTGCCGGTTCACCTTCTCAGCGGTCGAGCGTGCATGTCAGGGATCCCCGACTTCGCCTCCATCCCCTTCGCCGACGCGGCCGCCCCGCCGGCCCCGCCGGCCGCCGAGCCGTGGCTCACTCCGGAGGGCATTGCGGTGAAGCCGGTCTATGGGCCGCAGGATCTCGCCGGGCTCGACTTCCTCGACACCTATCCCGGCATCGCGCCCTATCTGCGCGGCCCCTACCCCGCCATGTACGTCACCCAGCCGTGGACCATCCGCCAGTATGCGGGCTTCTCCACCGCCGAGGATTCCAACGCGTTCTACCGCCGCAACCTCGCGGCCGGGCAGAAAGGCCTGTCGGTCGCCTTCGACCTCGCCACCCACCGCGGCTATGACAGCGACCATCCCCGCGTGTCCGGCGACGTCGGCATGGCCGGGGTCGCCATCGATTCCATCTACGACATGCGCACGCTGTTCTCGGGGATTCCCCTCGACCAGATGTCGGTGTCGATGACCATGAACGGCGCGGTGCTGCCGGTGCTGGCGCTCTACATCGTCGCCGCGGAGGAGCAGGGCGTGCCGCCGGAAAAGCTCTCCGGCACGATCCAGAACGACATCCTCAAGGAGTTCATGGTCCGCAACACCTACATCTATCCGCCGACGCCCTCGATCCGAATCATCTCCGACATCTTCGCCTTCACCTCCGAGCGGATGCCGCAATTCAACTCGATCTCGATCTCCGGCTATCACATGCAGGAGGCGGGCGCGACGCAGGATCTCGAGCTCGCCTACACCCTCGCCGACGGCGTCGAGTATGTTCGGGCGGGGCTGCGGGCCGGCCTCACCGTGGACCGCTTCGCGCCGCGGCTGTCGTTCTTCTGGGCGATCGGCATGAACTACTTCATGGAGATCGCCAAGCTGCGCGCGGCCCGGCTGTTGTGGGCCAAGCTGATGAAGCCGTTCGGCCCGCAGGACCCGCGCTCGCTGTCGCTGCGCACCCACTGCCAGACCTCGGGCTGGTCGCTGACCGCGCAGGACGTCTTCAACAACGTCGTCCGCACCGCCATCGAGGCGATGGCGGCGACCCAGGGGCATACCCAGTCGCTGCACACCAATGCGCTCGACGAGGCCTTGGCGCTGCCGACCGACTTTTCCGCCCGCATCGCCCGCAACACCCAGCTGTTCCTGCAGCAGGAGAGCGGCACGACCCGCATCGTCGATCCCTGGGGCGGCTCGTTCTACGTGGAAAAGCTCACCGGCGAGCTCGCCGCCAAGGCGTGGGGCCACATCCAGGAGGTCGAGGAGCTCGGCGGGATGGCGAAGGCCATCGAGGCGGGCATTCCGAAGCTGCGCATCGAGGAGGCCGCCGCCAAGACCCAGGCCCGCATCGACGCCGGCCGCCAGTCGGTGATCGGCGTCAACAAGTACCGGCCGGACAGCGAGAGCCCGATCGACGTGCTCAAGGTCGACAATTCGGCGGTGCGCCAGCTCCAGTTGGACAAGCTCTCGCGCCTGCGGCACGACCGCGACCCGGCGGCGGTGGAAGCCGCGCTCGCGGCGCTCACCCGCGCCGCCGACGGCGGCAATGGCAACCTGCTCGCTCTCGCGGTCGATGCCGCCCGGGCCAAGGCGACCGTCGGCGAGATTTCGCTCGCGCTGGAAAAGGTCTTTGGCCGCCACCGCGCCGAGATCAAGTCGATCGCGGGGGTTTACCGCAAGGAGGTCGGCACCATGAGCCAGGCGGTAGACCAGGTGCTCCGGCATGTCGCCGCGTTCGAGGCGGAGGAAGGCCGGCGGCCGCGCATCCTGGTCGCCAAGATCGGCCAGGACGGCCACGACCGCGGCCAGAAGGTGATCGCCTCCGCCTTCGCCGACCTCGGCTTCGACGTCGACATCGGGCCGCTGTTCGCGACCCCCGACGAGGCCGCCCGCCAGGCGGTGGAGAACGACGTCCACATCGTCGGCGTGTCCTCGCTCGCCGCCGGACACCTGACCCTGGTGCCCGAACTCAAGGCCGCCCTCGTCCGCGAGGGCCGCGACGACATCATGATCGTGGTCGGCGGCGTCGTCCCGCCCCAGGACTACGACGCCCTGAAGACGGCGGGAGCCGAGGCGATCTTTCCGCCCGGCACCGTCATCGCGGAGGCCGCCGGCGCGCTGCTCGACGCCCTCGACCGCCGGCTCGGTCACGGCCAGGAGGCGGCGGAATAACGCCGCCTTAGCCGTTTCCGTTAAGATTTCATTGACCAATTGTGGGCAAACATCCCCACCTGCAGCTGTCCCAGTGCGGCCACGATTGCGCCCTTGTGATGCCGGGATACTGCATCATTTGAGCATCGGGGACTGGGATTGGGGGGTGTGGGATTGAAGCGCGGTTCGCCTATCGATCGTCGCCGGGCCATGCTCGGCCTGCTCGCAACAGCCGGTGCAGCGGCGCTGCCGCTGCGCGCATCCGCAGTCGGGGTTGCCGCGCCTGAGAAATCCTACGCGGCCTTCTTTCTCGGCCAGGGCGGCTACCTGTTCTCGTGGGGCATGCCCTATCTCGCCTCCCAGGCCCAGGAAATGGGCATGGAGACGGATATCTTCGAATATTCCGCGGTGAAGGAAGCCTGGGCGAAGATCAAGCAGAAGAAGAAGGAAGGCTACAAGGTCGCGCTGGTGGGATATTCCCTCGGCAACACCACGATCACCTGGCTCCAGCGATACCTCGCCGTCGACCTGCTGCTCGCGGTCGCCGAATCCTCGCTCGGCAACAATCATCCAATCAAACGTGAGAACACCAGGCGCTCCGTGCTGTGGTACGGGCCCGACTTCCTGTCCAACGCCGGGGTGCAGGACGGCTTCGACAAGACCACCTACATCAACAACTTCCACCTCGGGATGAACATCGATCCGCGCGTCGTCACCGGCGTCCTGCAGGAGCTCAAGGACCTCGTCGCCTGGGAGCGGGACAAGGACGTGGTGATGACCGCGTCGCTCGGGCCGATGACCCGGGTGGCCCAGGCCGATGCCGGGTCCGCCACCGACGCCGGCCCCGATCCGGAGCCTCCGACCGGCTGGCCGGCGATGCGGCTGCCGATCAAGGGCGACATCACCTGCCGGCAGTGCTGGGGCCTGACGCAGAACATGGCCAGCATTCCCTGATCCAGGGCTCCTGACGCAAGCACATGAGGTATGCCGGTCGGGCCCATGGGAAAGGGCCCGTGAGCGGAAGCGGCGAGTTTCAACCCGCAACCGCCGGGCTTGTCCCGGCAACCCCGATCATCAGGCACCGCCGCGCCTCTTGAATCGGCAATGCAGCGCCTCATTTTGGAGATGGCTGCGCAAGCCCCGGCATGCCCGTGAGGAAAGAACCCATCCCTTGTTCAGACCTCGCCTCGAAGAGCGCTGTTGCGCGCGTCCCGAAAGACGGCCAGAGGTGCAGTGAACGCAGGCCCGCCCGTCACTTCGCCCGCTTGACCTCGGTGCAGCTGATGACGCTCGCGTTGGATTTGCCGCCGACCTGCGTGTAGCAGTAGGACATCGCGTCGCCGCGCAGCTCGCCCTTGAGGGTGCCGTCGCTGTCGACCATCAGGACTTCGCGGCTGCCCTTTCCGGTGAGCTCGCCGATGAACGGCTCGTCGGTCTTTTCGCCGCCGCCGCTCAGCGTCGTGACGCCCCAGATATGGCGGTCGGCCTGGCCGGTGATGTCGATCACGACATCCTTCTCCGAGGTCATCGGCTTGTCGAAGGTGCCGTTGTTGGTGGGCCAGTGGCCGCCCATGCCGGCGATGATGCTGTAGCTCTTCCCGGCCCATTTGCCTTTCACGTCGGGCACCTTCTCGGCCGCAAAGGCGACCGCCGGACCGGCCAGCAGAGCGACACAGGCGAGCCGCAGAATCGTCGAAACTCTCATGGATGGCTTCCCTTGTTTGGTCTTCCGAGCGCCGCATGTTTCTCCCGAATCCACGACGTCCGCAAGGCGATTGCCCAACGGACCGACCACGGCACCAGGCGGGCCGATCGGGGCTCGTCGAACGGCCGGGCTCACAGCGGCGCGTGGTTGCGCTAAGAAGCCTTCCATGAGACCCCGCAGCCCGTCGATTCGCCCGGCGACCGACATCGCCCGCCTCAGGGATGGGATTCGCGCCGGCGAGCGCGCCCTGCTCGCCCGGGCGATCACGCTCATCGAGTCGAAGCGGCCCGATCATCAGCACGACGCCCGGCGGCTGGTGCAGGAGCTGCTTCCCGCGACCGGCAACGCCATGCGGGTCGGCATCACCGGCGCCCCGGGGGTCGGCAAGTCGACCACCATCGATGCGCTCGGCACCTATCTCACGGAGCACGGCCACGGCGTCGCCGTGCTCGCGGTCGACCCGTCGTCCGCCCGCACCGGCGGTTCGATCCTCGGCGACAAGACCCGCATGGGGCGGCTCGCCGGTGATCCCAAGGCCTTCATCCGCCCCTCCCCCGCCGCCGGAACGCTGGGCGGCGTCACCGCCAAGACCCGCGAGACCATGCTGCTCTGCGAGGCCGCCGGGTTCGACGTGATCCTGGTGGAGACGGTGGGCACCGGGCAGTCGGAGACCGCCGTCGCCGACATGACGGATTTCTTCCTCGCCCTGATGCTGCCCGGCGCCGGCGACGAACTGCAGGGCATCAAGAAGGGCCTCGTCGAGCTCGCCGACATGATCGCGGTCAACAAGGCGGACGGCGACAACCTCAGGCGCGCCACCGCCGCGGCCGCCGAATATCGGGCGGCGCTGCACATCCTCACCCCGCTGGTGGCGGAGTGGCATCCGCCGGTGGTGACCTATTCGGCCCTCACCGGCGCCGGTATCGCCGACATCTGGACGAACATCGTCGCCCACCGCGAGACGCTCACGAAAACCGGAGCCTTCGCCGCACGCCGCCGCGAGCAGCAGGTGAAGTGGATGTGGGCATTGTTCGAAGAACGCCTGCGCGGCCGGCTGGCGTCGGACCCCAAGCTCAAGGCGCGACTGCCGCATATCGAGCGGGAGGTCGCCGCCGGCCACCTGTCGCCGGCGCTCGCCGTCGACGAGATCGTGGAGATGCTGGGCCTGTGAGCGAGCTCAAAGTCCTGATTGCCGGCTTCGGACGCTTTCCCGGCGCCGCGGTCAACCCGAGCGGGCTCGTTGCGAAGCGGCTCGGGCGGCGCAATCGCCCGGCGTTCTCCGGCATCCGCCGCGTCGTCCACGTGTTCGCCACCCGTTACGCGGATGTGGACCGCGAGCTGCCGGCGCTGCTCGCACGCGAGGCGCCCGACATCGTGCTGCTGTTCGGCGTCGCGACGCGCGCGCGCCATGTCCGCATCGAGGAGCTGGCGCGCAACCGGGTTTCGGTGCTGTTCCCGGATGCCGGCGGCATTCGGCCCGCGCGTCCCGCCATCGCACCGGGCCGGACGGAGTTGCGCAACCCGCGCCCGCTGGCGCGGCTGGTGCGCGCCGCACGGTCGGCCGGCGTCCCCGCGGCGCGCTCGCGCAACGCCGGAACCTATCTATGCAACTACATCTACTGGCGGGCCCTCGACGCCGCGCGGACGGGGTCGCCGCGGCTGGTGTTGTTCGTCCACGTTCCGCCGATCCGAACCAAGGCGCGGCCCGCGACCGCGGCGCGTCGGCGGCGCGACTACCGGCTCGGCGAGCTGGCGCGCGCCGGCGAGGCGATCCTCCTCGCCTTGATGGCATTGGCACGGGCGCAACGGCCTGCCACACTGAGCGGGAAATAGCTTTCCGACAGCGAGATCGATGCCATCCTTCGGCCGCGCCATCCGCCTGACATTGCTGATCGTGTTCGTGCTGCCGGTGGCAGCGAAGGCCGTGCTGTGGTCGATCGAGGAGCGCCCTCGCAACTGGTGGGAAGCGCGATGGACGAGCGCCGGCATCCTGCCGGCCGCCGCGGACGATCCGGCGCCTCGCGTGTATGTCTTCGCCGCCCGCACCGCCGGCTGGCGCAGCATCTTCGCGGTTCACACCTGGATCGTCGTCAAGCCGGCCGATGCCGCGAGCTATACCCGCTACGACGTCACCGGTTTCGGCCGGCAGCCGATCCGGGTCAACGGCTATGCACCGGACTCCTACTGGATCGGAAACCGGCCGGAGATGATCGCGACCGTCGGCGGCGAACGCGCTGCGGCGGCGATACCCAGGATCGAGCAGGCCGTCCGCGACTACGCCTATGGCGCCGAGGGGGATTACCGGATGTGGCCGGGGCCCAACAGCAACACCTTCGTCGCGACGATCCTGCGCGCGGCGCCCGAGCTCGAGGTGGCGATGCCGCCCGAGGCAATCGGCAAGGACTTCCGCGCCGACGGCGCGATATTCGGCCTGACCGACAGCGGAACCGGGATCGAAATCAGCCTTTTCGGGCTGCTCGGATTGAAGCTCGGGCGGATCGAAGGCATCGAGATCAACGTTCTCAGCCTCGTCGCCGGCGTGGATACGCAGCAGCCGGCGCTCAAGATCCCCGCGTTCGGCAGGGTCGGCCTCGATCTCCTGCCATCGCCCTCGGCGGCCGCAAGCACGTCGGCCGGCACGACGCCGGGACACTGAGCGGGGTCCTGCGGATTGCCCGGTTGCGCGGAGCAACTCCGGGGGCGCCATCGCGCACCGTCGCGGGGCCGAAGCCAGCTGGTGACGAGGTCGAGGCGTTCACATCCCGCGGTCTTCAATCGTACCGCGCCCCATCGCATCAAATGGGCTGCGCCGAAACGTCTTCCGGCGCCTGCGCCTGTTCCCACATGGCCATGTAGGCCGCCTCGATGTGGCGCGCGAACCGTTGCGAATCGAACAGCGCGCAGGTGCCGCGATTGGCCGTGAGCCGCGTCCTGAACGAGGCCAGAAGCGCCTCGTCCTCCGCCAGCTTCAACGCCAGCTCTTCGTACTCCGCGAGTGAGCCGGCGATCAATTCGGGCGTCCCCGCGGCGCGCAACAGACTTGCGGCGACGCGGCCCGGAAACGTCGTCCCCGCGCAGGTGACGAGCGGCAATCCGGCCCACAGCGCGTCGTTCGCGGTGGTGTGCGCGTTGTAAGGCAAGCGTGTCGAGAAACAGGTCGGCAAGCCGGTGGCGCGCCAGGTGCTCCTCGAGCGGGACGCCCCTCGCGAACACCAGCCGGTCGGGTGCAATGCCGCGCCGCGCCGCCTCCTGCCGAAGATTGCGCGGGGTGTGCTCGTTGTGCGCCAGCAGCCACAGCACGCTGCCCTCGACCGCGCCGAGCAGGCGCATCCAGACGTCGAACACGTCCGGTGCGATCTTGTAGGTGTTGTTGAAGCAGCAGAATACGAACCCGCGGTCCGGCAGGCCGCAGTCCTCGCGAGACGGCGTGCGCTCGGCGAACCGCCGCTTGGTGTCGTTCGCCTGGTAGCAATCCGGCAGGCTGACGACCTTTTCAGCGTAGAAGGGGTATTCGTCCGGCGGGATCACCACGGCATCGGCGATGATGTAATCCATGTAGTCGGCCCCCATGGTGCCGGGAAAGCCGAGATAATTGACCTGCACCGGGGCGGGCTTGCAGGCGAAGACGCCGGTCCGCTCCGAGCCGAAATAGCCGTTGAGGTCGACGAGGATATCGATCTCCTTTTCGCGAATGAGGTCCGCTGCTGCGCGATCGCCCAGGGCCGAGATATCGATCACCTCGTCGCAGGCGCGATTGATCCGCGCGCGCAAAGCGCTGCCGTCGTCCCAGCCATTGTCGAAAGCAAACAGCGCGAAGCGAGCCTTGTCGTGACGCTCGAACAGCTCGGCGATCAGGATCGAGGTCGCCTGATAGCGGAATTCGCCGGACACATAGCCGATGCGAATCCTGGCATGGTCGTATCGCTCGCCCGACCACACCGGCGTCGCGACGCGCGGATAGTGCGCAGCAGAGAAGATCTCGGCGCAGCGCTGCAGATCGCGCGGCGACTTCGAGATCGCCTGGTAAACGAACGGCTCGACGACTTTCTGGCCGAACCCCACGTCCCGATCGACGGCGTCGACGAGGACGTCGAAACGATCCCAATCGCCGCAGAACATCTTCGTGTAAAGCAGCATGCCCTTGAGGAAGTCGTGGTCGGGTGCGATGTCGAGCAGTCGCTCGAACGCCGCGATCGCCTCCTCCAGACGATTGAGCTCCCGCAGCAGGTTGCCGTAACTGTAGAGGCATTCGGGAAAGAACGGACGCATGGCCAGCGCGGTATCGAAATCTGAAAGCGCATCGTCGAATCGCTCGAGCGCCTGCCGCGCCCGCCCGCGGCCGAAATAAGCGTCGGCCCAGTCCGGCCTGATCGCCAGCGCCCGGTCGTAACTCGACGCCGATTGGGCGTAACGGCGAAGCGCCAGCAGAGCGGCGGCGCGGCTGAACCAGGCATCGCCATTGCCAGGATCGATCGCCAGTGCCTGATCGAAGCTCGCCACGGCGACGTCGAGCCGCTTGAGCGCCTGCAGCGCGAGCCCACGCCCGGTGAGGCTGTCGGCGCTGTCGGGCCGCAACGACAACGCCTTGTCGTAGGTCGCGAGCGCGTCTTCGAACTGCCCGCGCGCGTACATCACGTTGCCGCGGCCGAGCCAGGCCTCGGCGAGGACGGGCTGGAGGTCGAGCGCACGTTCATAGCTCTCGAAAGCCTCGTCGTGACGGCCGAGATCGTAGAGAGCATTGCCACGATTGTTCCAGGCTTCGGCGTAGTTCGGCGCCAGCGCGACCGCACGCTCACAATGCGATACCGCCTCTTCGGCGTGGCCGAGCCGCCGAAGGACGATGCCGAAGTTGTTGTGGGCGAGCGGGTGGTCGGGATTGAGCGCGAGCACCCTGCGGTAGCTCTCGGCGGCGCCGGCGTAGTTTTTCAGCTGGGCCTGCATGCGGCCGAGATTGATATGGGCCTCCGCGGCATCCGGCTTGACCTTCACCGCCGCGGCGAGAATGCGGGCGCCCTCCGCGAAGTCGCCGCGCTGACCGGCCACCACGCCCAGCATGTGCATGGCGTCGAACTGCCGGCCGTCGTTCGCGAGCACGAGCTTGTAGAGCAACTCCGCCCGGGCGAGATCGCCGGCGCGATGCGCGCCCATCGCCTGATTGAAGGTCGCGACAATGAAACCATCCGCGGCGGTCTGCCGCTTCGGCGATTTGGTCATTTGTAAACCGCGCGCACGATCGCTCCGATGGATGATCTCCCCGATCGCCGGACCGAGCCGCCGAAGCCCGGCGTCGTCGCGACCCGACCGACGAGCAATTTTTCTCTCGCCGATGCGACTCTGCCCGCTTCAACGGCAGCGGACAAGTCAGGCGGCGCTGCGGGCACGCCGCCAGAATGGGCGGTCCCGCGATCCCCTCAGCGGCGCATCGTGGCGCCCGGCCACAGCGTGGAGCTGGCCCGCAGGTATTGCCGCGGCCGCTTGACTTCGGCGCCGAGCGTGCGGGCGGCGTACCAGCCCCAATGCGGGTTGTCGAGCATCGCGCGGGCGAGCGCAACCATGTCCGCCTTGCCCGCGGCGATGACGGCGTCGGCATCCGTCGGCGTCACGATCAGCCCGACCGTGCGGGTGGCGATGCCGGTCGCGCGCTTCACCTCCTCCGCGATCGGAACGTTGTAGCCTGGCGTGGTCGGGTTGCGCGCCTCCGCGGTGAGGCCGCCGGAGGACACGTCGACATAATCGAGGCCGGCCTCCTTGAGCGCCTTGGTGAGGTTGACCGCATCGGCCGGCGTCAGGCCGCCGTCGAGCCAATCGCTGCCGGTAATGCGGGCGCCGAGCGCAAGGTTGCGCGGCACCACGGCACGGACGGCACGCGCGACCTCGAGCGGAAACCGCAGGCGATTCTCGAGGCTGCCGCCATACTGGTCGCCCCGCTTGTTCGACACCGGCGATAGGAAGCTGTGAATGAGGTAGCCGTGCGCGGCGTGAAGCTCGATGGCGTCAAAGCCGATGCGGACCGCCCGCGCCGCCGCGGCGACGAAGGACTCGCGCACGCGTTCGATATCGGCGAGCGTCATCTCGCGGGGCACATGCCAATTGGGGCCGAACGGCAGCGCCGACGGCGCGATGGCCTCCCAGGGATCCTCGCCCGGCTTCAGCGCTCCGCCGCCCTCCCAGGGCCGTTGCGAGGACGCCTTGCGACCGGCATGGGCGAGCTGGATGCCGAATTTGGCGGTGCCGTAGCGCCGGCCGATGTCGATGACGTGCTTGAGGTCCGCTTCGCAGTCGTCGGAATACAGCCCGAGGCAGCCATGGGTGATGCGGCCATGGCGCTCCACGTGGGTCGCTTCCACGATCACGAGGCCGGCGCCGGAATTGGCGAGCATGCCGAGATGGGCGATGTGCCAGTCGCTGGCGCAGCCGTCATCGGCGCTGTACTGGCACATCGGCGCCACGACGATGCGGTTGTCGAACTCGACGCCGGCAAGCTTGATCGGGGAGAACAGCGACAGGGCCATGCAATGGTTCCGTATGTGATTTGCGGTCCAAACGGATGAACCGGCGAGGATGATAACGGGCAGGCGCAACGCCACAAACACCTGGCGCACACGCAAGACGCACAGCGCCTCGGCGCCCACAACAGATGGGGCGCGGTTGTCTTCGATGCAAGAATTGGCCATGCTCGGCGAAAATCGACGGTCGGCACCCGACACGTGGCTGAGCTGCAGGGAGGAACGGGTGCACGCGACCCGAATGCGAGACACCCGGGAGCGAGCGGCGCCCATGCGCGCGGACAGCACGCGAACGGACTGCATGCGAGCGGCCCTCATGCGTGCGAACCGTATGCGGGCGACGCAAGCGCGCCCGATCTCGCTCTTGTGCTGCGCGGCGCTCGCGCTGTGCGGCCTCGTCACGGCCGCCGCGGCGGAAGGTTATCCCGATCGTTCGGTTCGCATGGTGGTCGCGTTCCCGGCGGGCGGCACGCTCGACGTGCTCGCCCGCATCGTCTCGCAGAAGCTTTCGGAGCAGTGGGGCCAGTCGGTCGTGGTCGAGAACCGCGCCGGCGCCGGCGGCAATATCGGCGTCACCGCGGTGGCGACGGCGCCGCCCGACGGCATCACGCTGCATTTCGGCGCCCAGTCGATTGCGGTCAACGCGACGCTCGCGCCGATCAAGGGCTTCGATCCGACCCGCGACCTCGCTCCGGTGGTGCTCGTCGGCACTGCGCAGGACGTGCTGATGGTGCCGCCGGATTCGCCCGCCCATTCGGTCGGCGAGTTGGTCGCGCTCGCCAAGGCGAAGCCCGGCACGCTCGATTACGCTTCGCTCGGCTCCGGCTCGAGCGGCCATCTCGCCACCGTGCTGTTTTCCGATCTCACCGGGATCAAGCTCCAGCACGTGCCCTATTCGGGTATCAACCAGGCTTACACGGACATCTTCACCGGGCGGCTCGGGCTATGGATCTCGACGCTCGGGTCGCATCTCGCCAATATCCAGGCCGGCAAGGTGCGTGCGCTCGCCGTCTCGGGCGCGGGGCGTGCGGAGCAGCTTCCCGACGTCCCGACGTTCAAGGAACTCGGCGTGCCGTTCGTCGACGAGACGAGCTGGTACGCGATTTTCGCGCCCCGCGGCACACCGGCCGACATCGTCGATAAGATCAATGCCGACGTGAACCGCATCCTTCTGCTTCCCGACGTGAAGGAGAAGGGCCGGATGTTCGGCTATCGCTTCATCGGCGGCCCGCCGCAGCGCCTTGCCGATCATCTGCGAAGCGAGATCAAGCGCTGGGCCGACGTCGCGAAGAGCGCATCGCTCGCGCCCTGAGCCTGCGACAGGTTCCCGGTGCGCCGGGAAAATCGACATACCTTTCCCTGAAATAGGGTTGAAAACATTTCGCTTAATCCGGAGTATGGTTTGGCTCGCGCCGCAAGAGCGCGATCCTGGGAGGAAGACCATGTCCGGAAACGTATGGTTCGGCGCCATTGCGTTGGCGCTGGCAATGACGGCGACTGCCGCCGCGGAGATTTTCGACACGTCGAAATACCCCGACCTCAAGGGGCAGTGGGACAGGTTCGTCGTTCGCGGGCTTCCCGGCCAGCCGTCGTTCGACCAGACCAAGCCGTGGGGACGCGGACAGCAAGCGCCGCTCACGGCTGAATATCAGGCCATTCTCGAAGCCAGCATCGCGGATCAGGAGAAGGGCGGCCTCGGCAACAGCGCCGAGCACGTCATGTGCCGCGGCGCCGGGATGCCGTTCATGATGGTCGGCTTTCGTCCCCTGGAATTCGTCGTCACGTTGGACACGACTTACGTTCTGATCGCCGATTTCGACCCGCTGCGCCGCATCTTCACGGACGGCCGGGACTGGCCCGCAGGGATCGAGCCGACGATCCAGGGCTACTCGATCGGAAAGTGGATCGACGAGGACGGCGACGGCAAGTTCGACGTGCTCGAGGTCGAGACCCGCGCCTTCAAGGGCAACCGGGTGTTCGACATCTCGGGACTTCCCCTGCATCGCGATAACCAGTCGGTATTCAAGGAGCGTATCTTCGTCGACAAGGGCGACCCTAATCTCCTTCATGACGAGATCACCGTGATCGACAACGCGCTGACGCGGCCGTGGACCGTGGACAAGCGGTATATCCGCAGTGCCGACCTGCGCACCCAATGGCCGGAGTTCATCTGCAACGAATATAACGGGCAGGTCATGATCGGCGGCGAGCACTACTACTTGAGCAGCACCGGACTTCTGATGCCGGTCCGCAGGGACCAGTCGCCGCCGGATCTGAGATACTTCAAGCCGTCTCCGAGGCAAGGCGCATCCGTCCGGTAGCAGCCTGCGCGTCGCAGCCCTCCCCCGTCACCGCCTCCCCGCCGCGAACGACAATCGCGGCGGTCAACCGCGCTGTTTGATGTGCCCCGCGCGGATCACATTCCCGAACACTTCGATGCCGTGCGTGATCTGCGCGGCAAACTCTTCCGGCGTGTTCCCGGCGGGATCGAAGCCGAGCGTCGCCAGGTGCGCCCGCATGTCGGCCGCCGCGACGACATCCACGATCTCGCGATGAAGCGAGGCGACGATGGCTGGCGGCGTCTTGGCTGGAACGAGCACTCCGACCCAGCTGTCGCCCTCGATCTGCGGATAGCCGGCCTCGGCCATGGTCGCAACCTCGGGCAGCGCGCCCGACCGCGTCTTGCTCGTCACGGCGAGCGCACGCAGCTTGCCGTCCCTGATCTGAGGCAGCGTCGGCGGCATGGTCGTGAAGCCGATCGGCGTGTGTCCCGCGACCACCGCGGCGACAGCCGGCCCCGCGCCGCTGAACGGGATGTGCACGAGGTCGAGGCCGAGCGCGAGGCGAAACTGCTCGCCGGCGAGATGCGACGAGGTGCCGACGCCCGCCGAGGTGTAGTTGTACTTTCCCGGATTCGCCCGCACCAGCGCGATGAGCTCTTCGACCGTCCTCGCCGGCACCGCTGGATTGACCGAGAGCACCGTCGCAATGGAAACCGCGTTGGTGACCGGCGCGAAATCCTTGATCGGATCGAACGGAAGCGTGTCGTACATCGAGGGATTGATTACGAACGCGTTCGTCACGACGACGATCGTCAGGCCGTCGGGCGCCGCTCTCGCCGCCTGGCCGAGACCGATGTTGCCGCCGGCGCCCGGGAGGTTCTCGATGTAGAACGACTTCCCGTAGCGCTCGCCGAGCTTCTGCGCGACGAGGCGGCCAAAGATGTCGGCCGGGCCGCCGGGCGCGAACGGAACGATCACCCGGACCGGACGCGCCGGATAGGGTTCGCCCCATGCGAGCCGCGACCACGCCGGCAGCGTGCAGGTCGCGACGCCCAAACCGAGCAGGTCACGGCGCTTGAGGGTCATGGCCGGGACCGTCGCGTGATGCCGCGGCTCAGCGACCCGACAGGCGCTCGGAAAACAGGGCCAGCGTCTTGCGATAGATCTCCGACCGGTTCCATTCGCGCATGACCTCGAAGTTCGGCGTGCCCTCCCCGAACGGCGCGCCGGCGTGCCAGCCGTTGGTCTTCAAGAGATTGGCGGTCGAGGCGAGCACGTCGGGCACGCTGTGGCGCAGGTCGACATGGCCGCTGCCGTCGTAGTCCACGCCGTACTTGATGTAGGACGACGGCAGGAACTGGGTCTGGCCGATCTCGCCGGCATAGGCGCCGATCAGGTCGTGCAGGGACAGGTCGCCACGCTGGAGAATCTGCAGCGCGGCGAGAAGCTCGCCCTGGAACAGCTCGGTGCGGCGGCAGTCATGCGCCAGCGTGGCGAGCGTGCGGACCACCGGCAGCTTGCCCATGTCGCCGGTGCCGTTGTCGCTTTCCAGCGTCCAGATCGCCATGATCAGCGTGGCGGGCACACCGAATTGGCGCTCGACCCGCGCCAGCAGCTCGGCATGGCGCTGCATCAGCTGCTTCGCCCGGTTGATGCGGGCGGGAACGATGCGGGTCGCGGCGTATTCCTCGAAGCTCTTGCGGAAGGTGCTGCGTTGACGCCGGTCGAAGGCGAGCACCGTGGCGTCCGGCGTGAGGCCGGTGAAGGCGCTGTCGATCACGGCGCGCGAAACCCCGGCGGCCGCGGCCTCCCGCGACATCGACGACAGGAAGGCGTTGAAATCGCCGCCGCACGTCGCCGCGCGCGCGGGCACCGCAAAACAGAGCGTGCAAAGCAGGATCGCGATCAATCGCAACGGCGTGATGTTCCTCATCCTTCCCCCAACGGCGGGCATCATCGCACGGAGCGCCCGCAAGACAAAGCGCGCAGCAAGCGCGCAAGACAACGCGCGTAAGACAAAGCCCCGCGCAGCGCAACCCTCGGGGGAGCGACGCTCACGACCGGTCGAGCCGCATGATGGCGAGCGCCAGGGCCTGGGCGCGCGGCACGATCGAGTCGACATCGAGATATTCGTCCGGAGAATGGGCGCGTCCGCCGATCGGGCCGACGGCGCAGAGGGTCGGCGCACCGCCGCTCGCCGCGAAACCGGCGTCGGAGCAGCCGCCGGCGAACATCGGCTCGACGGTCTGGCCGAGCGCGGCGGCGCACGCGGCGTAATGCGCGTAGAGCCGCTCGGACGCCTCGCTCGCCACCATCGGCTCGAACTCGCCGGTGATCTCTAGGCACGCCCGCGACCCCGGCACGTCGCTATGCGCCACGATCGCCTCGATCGCCGCCATGGCGGGGGTGCGGTCGGCGGGCCGGATGAAGCGCAGGTCGACCTCCGCGCTGGCATGCGGCGCGACGGTGTTCACCGTCTGCCCGCCGGTAATGGTGCCGACATTGCAGGTGATGCCGTTCGGCAGGTCGGTGAGCGCATGCAGCTTGACGATCTTGCGCGCGATCTCCTCGATGGCGCTGATGCCGTCGGCGAGATTGTTGCCGGCATGGGCCGCCTTGCCGGTCACGTCGAGGCGCATGAAGACGCCGCCCTTTCGCCCGGTGACGACACCGCCGCCCGGGCGGCCGGGCTCGCTGTTGAAGACGGCGCGCGCCGTTTGCGCCTCCTTCATGATCAGCTCCTTGGAGGACGGCGAGCCGATCTCCTCGTCGGAGGTGAAGAGCGCCGTGATCGGTGCGGGGGCGGCCGCGAACCGCTGGAACGCGGCGAGCACGAAGGCATTCACCGCGACGCCCGCCTTCATGTCGGCGCAGCCGGGGCCCGACCCCTTGCCGTCGGCGATGCGGAACGGCCGCCGCCCGGCCTCGCCCTGCGGGAACACGGTGTCGCGATGGCCGAGCAGCAGCACCGGCGCGTTGCCGGCCCCCGCCGCGGCGCCCGTCCCCGCGCGAATGGCGTCGCCGAACCGATCGTTCGCGACGATCTCGAAACGAACCTCGTGCGCAGCGAGAAACGCGCGCAGCCGGGTGCCGACCGCGTCGACGCCCGCCTTGTCGTAGGAGCCGCTGTCGATGTTCACCAGCGACGCCACGAAGTCGATCATGGCATCGCGCTCGCTCGCGAGCCAAGTGAGCACCGTGGTTTCCGTCTTGGACAGGGTCGTCATCACGCTCTCATTTCCGCGCACCCCACACCGTCGCCCGCATTGAGCCCATCGAAATGCGGGACTTCCGTGGCGAGACTACATCATCTGCCGGCCTCGGATTTCGCAGAGCGGCACGGCGACGGCATCGGAAAGCGTCCGCGGCCGGCGATTGACTGCGGCCGGGCGCATTTTTTTCGAAAAACAACCCCATGCAAAGGACCCAGCGGGCTCGATCCGGCCCGAAAAAGGTAATCTACTACAGCTTGACGTGCAGGCGCGCGGCGAGTTCGCCGACCACGCCGCGGCGGAACATCAGGACGCAGACCACGAAGATACCGCCCTGAATCACCGGCACCCATTCGCCGAAGCTCGCGAAGTAGGTTTGCATCGCGACGATGGCGACGGCGCCGACGACCGGGCCGAAGATGGTGCCGAGGCCGCCGACGAGGGTCATCAGGACGACCTCGCCCGACATCGTCCAATGCACGTCGGTGAGCGAGGCGAGTTGGAACACCAGCGCCTTGGTGGCGCCGGCGAGGCCCGCGAACGCCGCCGACAGGACGAAGGCGACGAGCTTGTAGCGATCGGTCTTGTAGCCGAGCGAGATCGCCCGCGGCTCGTTCTCCCGGATCGCCTTGAGGACTTCGCCGAACGGCGAGTTCACGATGCGGTAGATGGCGAGAAACGCCGCCAGGAACACCACCGCGACGAAGACATACATGGTCATGGTGTCGGACAGATCGAAGACGCCGAACAGCTTGCCGCGCGGCACCCCCTGGATGCCGTCCTCGCCGCCGGTGAACTTGGCCTGAATGGCGAAAAAGTACATCATCTGCGCCAGCGCCAGGGTGATCATCGCGAAGTAGATGCCCTGGCGGCGGATGGCGATGCCGCCGACCACGACGCCCAGCACGCCTGCGACCACCGTGCCGCCGATGATGGCAATCTCGGGCGACTGCGGCGGCAGCGGGATCACGAGCCAGTTCCAGCCGCCGAGCCAGTACGGCAGGCTGACGGTGCCGACCTTGGCGAGGTGGGCCGTCACGTAGGCCGCCCAGCCGAAGAACATCGCATGGCCGAACGACAGCAGGCCGCCATAGCCGATCAGCAGATTGAAGGCGCAGGCGAACAGCGCGAAGCACAGCGCCTTCATCAGGAAAACCGGATAGACCGAGAACGGCGGCAGCGGCGCCAGCACGAGTATCGCGACGAGCACCGCGAACGCGATCTTCATGCTCGCAGGCACGGCGGAGCGCGGCAGGGCGGCGACGTCGACGACGGCCATTGCTACGCTCCCCGTCCGAACAGCCCGGTGGGCCGGATCAGGAGCACGATCACCATGACGACGAAGATCACCGTGTTGGAGGCTTCGGGAAAGAACACCTTGGTGAGCCCTTCGATGATGCCGAGACCGAAGCCGGTCAGGATCGCCCCCATGATCGAGCCCATTCCCCCGATCACGACGACGGCGAACACGACGATGATGAGGTCGGAGCCCATCTGCGGACTGACGTTGTAGATCGGCGCCGCCAGCACCCCCGCGAGGGCCGCAAGGGCGACGCCGAAGCCGTAGGTGAGCATGATCATGCGCGGCACGTTGATGCCGAAGGCACGCACCAGCGCCGGGTTCTCGGTGGCAGCGCGCAGGTAGGAGCCGAGCCGCGTCCGCTCGATGACGAACCAGGTGCCGAAGCACACGACGACGGACACCGCGATCACCCAGGCGCGGTAGTTGGGCAGGAACATGAACCCGAGGTTCTGGCCGCCGCGCAGCGATTCAGGCACCTGGTACGGCAGGCCGGACGCGCCGTAAAAGCGGCGGAACACGCCCTCGATCACGAGGGCGAGCCCGAAGGTCAACAGCAGTCCGTAGAGGTGGTCGAGCTTGTAGAGCCATTGCAGCAGCAGCCGCTCGATCACGATGCCGAACGCGCCCACGATCAGCGGCGCGAGCAGCAGCGCCGGCCAGTATCCGATGCCTAGCTTGTCGAGCAGCAGGAACGCCGCGAACGCGCCCATCATGTATTGGGCGCCATGGGCGAAGTTGATGATGTTGAGCATGCCGAAGATGACGGCGAGGCCGAGGCTCAGCAGCGCATAGAACGAGCCGTTGATGAGCCCGAGCAGGAGTTGCCCGAACAGCGCCGTCGACGGAATGCCGAAGATTTCGAACATCGCCCCTCCCGCAATCACTTCCCCCACTGAGGGAGCTCAGCACCGCTGTCACCGCGCGGCTTCGCAGCCCCTCCCGCTTTTCGGCGGCTCCGCTCGCGGAGCTCCCTCTCCCGCTTGCGGGGGAGGGTTGGGGAGGGGGCGCTTGCCACGCCCATCAACCTTTCCACCCCATAAACAACACCGGGCGTACCTGACCAAAATCGCCGCGCCGTTCGCGATGCCGAAGAGCCCCCTCCCTGACCCTCCCCCGCAAGCGGGAGAGGGGAAGGCACCGCGCGGAGGCGAGTGCCATCCACCGCGTCGGCGACGAGGCAAGCCCGGATCAGCCCTGCACCAGCGGGCAGCCGCCGTCCTTGAGCGGCCGGAACGCTTCCGCCGCCGGGATGGTGGCGCGGGTCTTGTAGAAGTCGCCGGGGTGCTTGGATTCGGAGGGCTTCTTCACCTCGAAGAGATAGGCGTCGTGGATCTTGCGGCCGTCGGCGCGCACCACGCCCTTGCCGAACAGCGGATCGTCGGTCGGCATCTCCTTCATCTTGGCCACCACGGCCTTGCCGTCGCCGTCGGACTTGAGGGCTTCCACCGCCTTGAGATAATGCAGCACCGAGGAATACACGCCGGCATGGACCATGGTCGGGATCTTGCCGGGACGCTCGACCTGCCACCGCTTGGTCCAGGCGCGGTTGGCGTCGTTCATGTCCCAGTACCAAGTCTCGGTGAGCACCAGCCCCTGGGCCGTGGGCAGGCCCAGCGCGGCGATGTCGCTCGCGAACACGAGGAGACCGGCAAGCGACTGGCCGCCGCTGACGATGCCGAACTCGGACGCCTGCTTGATGGAATTGATGGTGTCGCCGCCGGCATTGGCGAGGCCGATGACCTTGGCGCGCGACGCCTGCGCCTGCAGCAGGAAGGACGAGAAGTCGTTGGTGTTGATGGGCACCCGCACCTTGCCGAGCACCTTGCCGCCGTTCGCCTCGACCACGGCCGCGGTGTCGCGCTCGAGCGCCTGGCCGAAGGCGTAGTCGGCGGTGAGGAAGAACCAGGTGGTGCCGCCGGTCTTGACCACCGCCTTGCCGGTGCCGTTGGCCAGGTTCCAGGTGTCGTAGACCCAGTGGATGGTGTCGGCGTTGCACTTCGTGCCGGTGAGATCGGAGCTCGCCGCGCCCGACACCAGCACCGGCTTGTTCTTGAGCCGACCGACTTCGCTGACCGCGAGCGCGGTGCCGGAATTGACGAGATCGACGATCACGTCGACCTTGTCGACGTCGATCCAGGAGTTGGCGAGGCTCGATGCGATGTCGGGCTTGTTCTGGTGATCGCCGGCGATGATCTCGACCTTCATGCCCTTCGACGCGGCATTGAAATCGGCGACCGCGAGCTTCGCCGCCGCCACCGAGCCCGGGCCCGCGAGGTCGGAATAGAGGCTCGACATGTCCGTCAGAACGCCGATCTTCACGACGCCGTCGGTGTACTGCGCATAGGCCGAGCTGCTCGCAAACGCGGCGGCGGCCACCATCACGCTGCGCAAGGATTTCAGACCGCGCATCGATTTCATACTTCCCTCCGTTTGGGGCCGCTCTCCGGCTCCGCCATGAATTCACACGAACAAAGTCTTCACACGTCGAGCAAGTCTTCACACGCCGAGCAAGCTTTCACACGCCCAGCAAGTCTTCACACGCCGAGCAAATCTTCACACGCCGAGCAAACCTTCACACGCCAAGATAGTGCTGCAACTTCTCCCGATTGGCGTCGAGCTCGCGCTGGGCGAAACCCTCGACCACCCGGCCATGCTCCATCACATAATATCGGTCCGCAACGGTCGCGGCGAAGCGGAAATTCTGCTCCACCAGAACGATGGTGAAGCCCTGCTCCTTGAGGCTGCGGATGGTGCGCCCGATCTGCTGGATGATCACCGGCGCCAGTCCCTCGGTCGGCTCGTCGAGCAGCAGCAGGCGCGCGCCGGTGCGCAGGATGCGGCCGATCGCGAGCATCTGCTGCTCGCCGCCGGAGAGCTTGGTGCCCTGGCTCGCGAGGCGTTCGCTCAAGTTTGGGAACAGCTCGAAGATGCGGGCGCGGTCGAGCCCGCCGGGCTTGACCTGCGGCGGCAGCTCCAGGTTCTCCTCGACGTCGAGGCTCGCGAAGATGCCGCGCTCCTCCGGGCAGATCGCGATGCCGGCGCGGGCGATCTGATTGGAGGCGAGCCGCGTCAGCTCGCGGCCTTCGAACTTCACGCTTCCGGTACGGTTGGCGACCATGCCCATGATCGACTTCAGGGTCGTGGTCTTGCCGGCGCCGTTGCGGCCGAGCAGCGTGACGACCTCGCCGCGATGCACCTCGAACGTCACGCCGTGCAGCACATGGGACTCGCCGTACCACGCCTGCAGTCCTTCGACGGCGAGAAACGGCATCGCCGCACCGGGGCTATTCATGGCCCACTCCGAGATAGGCCTCGCGCACCTGCGGGCTCGCCGACACCGTTTCGTAGTCGCCCTCGGCGAGGATGCGTCCGCGGGTCAGCACGGTGATGCGATCGGAGAGGTTGGCGACGACGCTCAGATTGTGCTCGACCATCAGGATGGTGCGATTGACCGCGACCGACTTGATGAGCGCGGCGATGCGATCGATGTCCTCGTGGCCCATGCCGGCCATCGGCTCGTCGAGCAGCAGCATCTCCGGGTCGAGTGCCAGCGTGGTCGCGATTTCGAGCGCGCGCTTGCGGCCGTAGGATAATTCCGCCGCCGTCGTCGCCGCGAAGGCGGACAGGCCGACATCGTAGATCAGCGCGAGCGCGCGGCTGTTGAATTCGTCGAGCGCGCGGTTCGAGCGCCAGAAATCGAACGATCCGCCGCGCTTCCTCTGCAGCGCGATGCGGACATTTTCGAGCACGCTCAGATGCGGAAACACCGCGGAAATCTGGAACGACCGCACCAGCCCGCGCCGCGCGACGTCCGCCGGCGCGAGCGCGGTGATGTCGGCTCCCTTGTAGACGATGCGGCCGCTGGTGGGTTTGAGAAACTTGGTCAGCAGGTTGAAGCAGGTGGTCTTGCCGGCGCCGTTCGGCCCGATCAACGCGTGAATAGTGCCGCGCGCGACGCGCAGGTTGACGCCGCTCACCGCCACGAAGCCGGCGAACTCCTTCGTGAGTTCCTCGGTCTCGAGGATGATCTCCTCACGCATCACCGTTACGTTCCCTCGTCCGGCCGCTGGTTTTTATTGCCGGCTCGGCTCAGCGATCCACCGACCGCGGAGCACGTGGGTTCCACGCCTAGCATCGGCCGCCGGGCCTCACAAGGGCGGTGCGCCTACGGTGCGCCGACGGCGACCTCATGCCGCCGGGGACGGCGGCCGCGATGCCGTTTTCAGCAGGACAGGAATCGGCGGACCGCGGGGACCACGGCCGGATCGGGCGTGAAATCAATTTTCTCAAAAACGAGGTGGCGGTGAAATCAATCGCTCGGGGCGGCGAAGCTGACGATCGACTTCGCCCCTTCGAGTTCCTTCATCGTCCGGGCGAGCTGCTGCCGCGACAGGCTGCCCTGTGCGATCCGTACCCGGTAGACGCCGCCCGCCTTGGGGCCGTCGACGATCACCGCGTCACGGGTGTCCAGGAACTTGTTGATGTCGGCCATGGAGGCGTCCGGCACAAACCGGATCAAGGCATAGGTGGAAATCTGGAGCCCCCGCGTGATCGGTGCCGGCACCGAAGCGGGCTCGAAGGCCGGCATCATCGTGGCAGGCACCCCAACCGGCTCGGCGCCTTCACGCGCCTGCAACGCCAGCCGCGCGATCACGCCGGCCTGCAGCATCACGATCACCACCGCCGCGGAAGCCGTCCAGGCCAGCGTGCGGGGCGAGAAGAACTCCGCGAGACGGGCGCCGAAGCCAGGGGCGGCCGCACGGCGTACCACCTTGCGGTCCTGGTCGATCGCGCGAAACAGGGTTTCCATCGCGCGCGCGGACGGCGCACCGAGGGACTCGTTGAGCAGGATGGTTTCGGTGAGCTCCTCGCGCACCAGCGCGAACCGGCGGGCAAGCTCGGGATCGGCGGCAAGCGCCAGTTCGACCTCGGCGGCCTCCTGGCTGTCGAGGGTCCCGGCAGCATGCCATGGCAGCAGCTCTTCGAGGTCGCCCGGCGAAAGCTTGTGGTTCGAAGTCATGGCCAACCTCTATCCAATCCTGCTGCCTTGAGCAGCTCTGAGAGTTTCTTGCGCGCGTAGAACATGCGCGTTTTCACGGTCGCTTCCGGAATCCCCACGATTTCGGCGACCTCCTCCACGGATTTCTCGTGGTAGTAGACGAGATCGATGACTTCCCGATGCTCACGCGAAAGCTGTTCCATGCAGCTCCGCAACAGCCCACCCTTGTCCTTCTTCTGCAGCGAGACTTCCGGATCGTCCGAAGCGTCCTCGACTGCCGCCGCCGTTTCCTCGTCGAGTTCCTCGTCCGGCTTGCGCCGCATCGAGGATAGCGCCTTGAACCTCGCGATGGCCAGGAGCCAGGTGGAAACCGCGCTTCGTCCCTCGAACCGGTCGGCCTGACGCCAGACGTCCAAAAACACCTCGCTGATCAGATCTTCGGCCGAGGCCTCGTTGCGAACCAGGCGAAGCACGAACCGATACACGCGCACATTGTGGCGGGCGAACAGCACCTGCATCGCGAGCCGATCGCCCTTGGCGATCCTACCGATCAGAATTTCGTCCGAGGCCGCAGAATTCGCGCTCAACGATCGACTCGTTCGGATTTGTCGCGGCGAAACCTCTATCGGTTCAAAGCAGGTGCCGAGAATTTGGGCGCACAAAAAACGCCGCTTTGCGCCCGTCACCATCATCCCCTCGTCGTTCACGGCCGGGAGACGCCCGACCGCCCGACGCTAAAATGCCCTTAATGCCCGCGTTGGGCAAGAAAACTGCGTGATCTCCGGAAAAGCGCAACGACGGCGCGAATTTCGCAGGGGCACTTTGGCCGGACCGCGGCCGGCGGGCAATTTTGCCAGGGGTGGGAATTTTGCCAGGGGTGGTCTATGCGAGACCGATCGTTCGCAGTCGCTGCCCCACCTCCCTGATCGGTTCACGCAATGTTCCAGCTGGCTACGTTGAACACCTGCCCTGTGGATGCCTTCGTGGCCGCCGTCGGCGAAATTTTCGAGCATTCGGCCTGGGTTGCCGAAGGGGTGGCCGGCCGGCGGCCGTTCCCGACGGTCGCCGCGCTGCACGAGGCCATGATGGCGGTGGTCCGGGCGGCCCCCGCCGATCGCCAGCTCGCTTTCCTGCAGGCCCACCCGGAGCTCGGCAGCAAGCTCGGCCGGGCGCCGGTTCTGACCGAGGCGTCCCGGAACGAACAGGGAAGCCTGGGGCTCGACCGCCTGTCCGACGACGAGTTCGAGCGGTTCACCCGCCTCAATGCCCTGTACCGGGAGCGGTTCGGCTTCCCGTTCATCATTTGTGTCGGGCGCCATACCCGGGATTCGATCCTGCGCCAGTTCGAGCGCCGGGTGGAGAATGGACGGGACACCGAGTTCGCCAATGCGATCGCCGAGATCGGCCTGATCACCCGGCTGCGCCTGGTGGCCGCCGTCGACGGCCCCGGCAAGCCGCCGACCCAGGGGCACCTCTCGACCCACGTGCTCGACAATGTCCGCGGCGGCCCGGCGGCCGGGATCAAGGTCGCGCTCTACGAGGTCGGCGCCAGCGCCCGGGCCCTCATCGCCACCGCCATCACCAACGAAGACGGCCGCACCGATGCGCCGCTGCTCGGCGGTGGCCCGCTGCGGATCGGCACCTACGAGCTGCAATTCACCGTCGGCGGCTATTTCAGCGGCGCGGCCGATCCGCCGTTCCTCGACGTCGTGCCCATCCAGTTCTCCGTCGCCGAACCCGAGGGCCATTACCACGTACCGCTCCTGGTGACCCCCTGGAGCTATTCGACCTATCGAGGCAGCTGAGTGGCAATGCGTTTCGACACCATCATCCGCGGCGGCACCATCGCGACCGAAGCGGATACCTTCGCCTGCGACATCGGCATCCGCGGCGAGAAGATCGCGGCGCTGGGCGACAATCTCGGGGAGGCCGACGAGATCGTCGATGCGACCGACCGGCTGGTGCTGCCCGGCGGCATCGACAGCCATGTGCACGTGGCCCAGCCTTCGGCACCCGGCATCGTCATGGCCGACGACTTCGAGAGCGGCACCCGCGCCGCGGCGTTCGGCGGCAACACGATGATCCTGCCGTTCGCCATGCAGCAGCGCGGTGAATCGCTGCGGCAGGTGGTCAAGGACTATCACGCCAAGGCCGACGGCCGCTGCTACGTCGACGTGTCGTTCCACCTCATCATCGCCGATGCGAGCGACGCGGTGCTCGGCCAGGAGCTCCCGGCCCTGGTGCATGACGGCTACACCTCCTTCAAGGTGTTCATGACCTATGAAGGCCTGGCGCTGTCCGACTACGAGATGCTCAACGTCATGGCGGTGGCGCGCGACACCGGCGCGCTCGTCATGGTCCATGCCGAGAACTACGACGCCATCCGCTTCCTCACCAACCGGCTGGAGCGCGCCGGCCAGACCTCCCCGCATTTTCACGCCGCGTCGCGGCCGATTCCGGTGGAGCGCGAGGCGACCCACCGGGCGATCTCGCTGGCCGAGATCATCGACGTCCCGGTGATGATCGTCCACGTGTCGAGCCGCGAAGCGATGGAGGAAATCCGCCGCGCCCAGCAAAAGGGCCTCAGGGTCTATGGCGAGACCTGCCCGCAATATCTGGTGCTGACGGCCAAGGACCTCGAAGGCCTCAACATGGAGGGGGCTAAATACGTGTGCTCGCCGCCGCCGCGCGACGTGGCGAGCCAGGAGGCGTGCTGGGAAGGTTTGCAGCAGAAGGTGTTCTCGCTGTTTTCCTCCGACCACTGCCCGTTCCGCTACGACGACCCCCACGGCAAACTCCACCCCCGCGGCAAGACCAGCTTTCGCTGGGTGCCGAACGGCATCCCCGGCGTCGAGACGCGGCTGCCGATCCTGTTTTCGACGGGCGTCAAGACCGGGCGCATCAGCCTCAACGAGTTCGTCGCGCTGACCGCGACCAACCACGCCAGGACCTACGGCCTCTATCCCCGCAAGGGAACGATCGCGGTCGGCAGCGACGCCGACATCGCGATCTGGGACCCCGAGCGGCGCACCACGATCACCCAGTCGCTGATGCACCACGGTACCGACTACACGCCCTATGAGGGCTTCGAGGTGACGGGCTGGCCGGTCTCCACCATGGTGCGGGGCCGCTTCGTGGTCCGCGACGGCGTCCTCGTCGGCGCCATGACCGGAAACTATGTCAGCCGCGACAAGTCGCCCCTCGCAATGCCGCGCGGGCAGGCGCCGGCGGTGTGAGGGCGGCGGTCCGCATCGACGCCCGGCCATTCCATCAGGCAATCCAGGAGCCCCGTCCGTGACCGAGCTGTTTGGCGAACTCAATCCACCGCCGCGCATCCTCATGGGCCCCGGCCCGGTCGGGGTCGATCCCCGCGTGCTGCGGGCGATGTCGATGCCGATGCTCGGCCAGTTCGATCCGGCCTTCACCGCCTACATGAACGAGACCATGGCGCTGCTGCGCCAGCTGTTCCAGACGCGCAACCGCTGGTCCCTGCTGGTCGACGGCACGGCGCGGGCCGGCGTCGAGGCGATCCTGGTGTCGCTGATCGCGCCCGGCGACAAGGTGCTGGTGCCGGTGTTCGGCCGCTTCGGGCACCTGTTGGCGGAGATCGCCTCGCGCTGCGGCGGCGACGTCGTCACCATCGAACGCGAATGGGGCACGGTGTTCACGACCGACGAGCTCGAGACCGCGATCCGCCGCCACCGGCCGCGCATCCTCGCCGTCGTCCACGGCGACACCTCGACCACGATGGCGCAGCCGCTCGCTGAGATCGGCCCGATCTGCCGCGCCAACGACGTCATCCTCTATGCCGACATGACGGCGTCGCTCGGCGGCACCGAGATCGCGATCGACCGCTGGCAGGTCGATGCCGCCTCGGCAGGACTGCAGAAATGCCTGTCCGGCCCGCCCGGCTCGGCGCCGGTCACCTTCAACGAACGGGTCGCCGACATCGTCAATCGCCGCAAGCATGTCGAGGCCGGCATCAAGGGGCCGGGCCTGGTCGAAGGCGACGGCCCGCGCATCGCTTCGAATTATTTCGACCTCGCGATGCTGATGGACTACTGGGGCGAAAGTCGCCTCAACCATCACACCGAGGCGACCTCGATGCTCTATGCGGCGCGCGAATGCGTCCGCGTCATCCTCGCCGAGGGGCTCGCGGCCTGCTTCGCCCGCCACCGGCTCGCCAGCGAGGCGCTCTGCGCCGGGCTCACCGCGATGGGCCTTTCGCTGTTCGGCGACCAGCGCCACAAGATGCCCAACGTCACCGGGGTGATGATCCCGGCCGGGGTCGATGGCGAGGCGGTGCGCGCGATCATGCTCAACGATTTCGGCATCGAGATCGGCACCTCGTTCGGCCCGCTCCACGGCCGCATCTGGCGGATCGGGACGATGGGCTATGTGTGCCGCAAGGAGAATGTCCTGCACTGCCTCGCCGCGCTCGAAACCGCGCTGCGCCACTGCGGCGCCAGCGCCGCCGGCGGCCGCGGGGTGGATGCGGCGCTCGCCGTCTACCGCACCGCGCAGCCGTAGCCGGCAAGCGCTCCCTCGTCTCGGTGAACGTCGCGCGAGGCTGTGCCGGAATTCGAAATGGCCGGGCACAGCCCGGCCATTCCGTTTTATCTCAGGCAGACCCGCTCAGCGGGCGAGGATGATGAAATCCGTGTCCTTGCCGGTCTCGCCGCTCATGCCGAGGTCGGACACGATCAGCGAGGCGCCGGGAGTCACCAGCGGCGAAATGCGATCGAGCGCTTCCTGCGGGATCTGGATGCGGTCGAGAGCCTCGCTGGGAGACACGTCGTTCGCCATCACCGGTGCGGGCGCCGGTTCGACGTCGCGGCGGCCGCGCTTGGTCATCGCCGACTTCTTCGGCGGCTCGACGGTGCCCTTGCCGCTCGCGACCTGCTGGGCAAACCAGTGCAGCTTGCCGCCGTCCTCGGTCGACTGGCCGGCCGTGAAGAGGAAGGTGCCGATCGGCTGCTCGGGATGGGAGATCGTGATCGGCATGTCGAACAGCGGATCGTTGCCCTTGCGGACATAGAGCTTGCCGAGCTTGCGGCTGACGAACACCGACACCAGGCCGGGCTTGAGCGGCTTTTCGGGAGCGGCCGTGACGGCCGGCGCCACGGGGGCCGGCGCGGCGGGGAGCGGGATGGCCTGGGACATCGCGCCGGGCTGCACGTCGCTCGGCCGCTGGTCGAAGGCGACGTTGTTCTCGGGCGCCGGCAGGGCGGAATCGCCGGAGACGTCGATGCCTTCGCCGAGCGCGGCGGGAGCGTCGGCCTTCTGCGAGGCGATCGAAGCCGGGGCGAGCGAGCTGAAGGCCGGCATTGCGGCCGGAGCAGCCGAAGCCGAAACAGCCGGCGTGGCGGCAGAGGCCGGCGCGGGATCGGCGGAGGCCGAGGTGGCGACGGCCGGAGCCGCCGGCTTGGTGGCGAGGGCGACCAGGCTCGCATGGTCGAACGGCACCGGGGCGATCTCGTTGCGCGGCGTCACGATGACCCGCACGCCCATCTTGGTGGTGGTCCACAGCCGCGACGCGAAGTCGTGGGTCAGCCGGATGCAGCCGTGCGAGGCCGGGTGGCCCGGCACCACGCCCTCGTGCATGGCGATCCCCGACCAGGTGATGCGCTGCATGTAGGGCATCGGCGCGCCGCTGTAGATGTTCGAATGGTGGTAGCGATCCTTCTGGATGACGCTGAAGATGCCCATCGGCGTCGGGTGGCCGGGCATGCCGGTCGAGACCGGACCCGAAGCGATCGGCTGTCCGTCGTCATAGACGGTGACGTGCTGGCTGCCGATGGAGACGACGATGATCAGCGGCCCGGCGGGCGGCTTGGGGACGTCTTTCTTGGCGGCTTCCTTGGTGGTCGCGCTCTTGGTCGAGCCGGTCTCGGTGTGCCGCCGCGCATAGCGCGTGGGCGACACCGGCATCCCGCCGTACTGATAGCGCGAATAGGAGTCGCCGCCGCCGAAGAGGTAATTCGAGAAGGCGTCGGCAGGCTTCGTCATGCCACCCAGGCAGACGAGCCCCATGGCCGTGGCCGCGAGCCACCCGCCTTTGCTCAGAATACCGGTCGCGCCCGCAGGTGAGAAAAACGCATCCTTGCTACACGTCGCCATCTTCGGCCCCATCTTCAGAATTGCCGCGCATCGCCTGCGCAGACGCGCAAGGACGAAACCCCTTGTGACACGAAAGCCTGACTTTCCGCCTAATTCCGATCCCCAAAAAGCAGCGAACTCTCAAACGATTCGCTTATCTGATTTGCAACAACCAAAGGTTAAGGGTAGGCCCTTCCACGGTCTATGCAAAAACCGACACCTGCCCTCGCGGAGTGCGAGAACCCGGCGGACTGTGCTGTTTGCGCATCTCGTGCCACGCTCTCTTAGTCTTTGCGCAAGGGCGTCCGGTTCGAAAAAAATGCGCGACGTCCGTCGGCCGGTTTCGGGCTGCCGTCGACAATTCCGCTGAAGAGGACGATTTCCGCGGAAGAGGACAATTCCGCGGAAGAGAGTGTGGAGAACGGCAGTGCGACGAGAGTTGCGTCGAGCCGACGTGGAAGCCGGCCCGCGCCGCGGCGGGTCAGCGAGGACGCCGTAGAGGACGGCTGTGACGCGGGTTCCAGGCTGAACTGGTCGGACGTGGCGGCACCGCACGGCACCGGCCGATCAAGCGGCCGGCGGCTTTGCCCCTGCCCCGGCGCCATAGACCCGGGCGGGATCGAACCCGCGCTCCGCGTCTCGGAATTCCAGCGTCGGCGAAGTTCCCGCCCCGCCGGGCACCACGGCACGATAGAAGCAGGTCCGCCGGCCGGTATGGCAGGCGCCCGGGCCGGACTGCTCGACCTTGATGAGCAGCACATCCTGGTCGCAATCGACCCGCATCTCGAGGACGCGCTGCCCGTGGCCGGAGGTCTCGCCCTTTTTCCAAAGCGCCGCGCGCGACCGGCTGTAGTACCAGGCGTCGCCGGTTTCGAGCGTCCGCGCCAGAGCCTCGGCATTCATGTGGGCGACCATCAGGACCTCGCCGGTCCCAGCCGCCGTCACCACACAGGCGATGAGACCGGCGGCGTCGAATTTCGGCGCGAAGGCGAGGCCTTCCTCGATCTCCGCGGCGGTGCCGCGCGGTGCCGCCACCGCTAGCCCTTCACGAGGGTGATGAAGCGCACCTGCCGGCTCGGGTCGTCGCGAAACAGGCCGGTGAACTGCGTGGTCACCGTCGACGAGCCGTGCTTCTCGACGCCCCGCAGGGACATGCAGGTGTGCTCGGCCTCGACCATCACGGCGACGCCGCGCGGCTTGAGCACCTCGTCGATCGCCGTCACCACCTGGGAGGTGAGATGCTCCTGGGTCTGCAGCCGCCGCCCAAAGACGTCGATCAGGCGGGCGAGCTTGGAGAGTCCGACCACCCGTTCCACCGGCATGTAGGCGACGTGGGCGCGACCGTAGAACGGCATCATGTGATGCTCGCAGTGCGAATGAAACGGAATGTTGCGCACCAGCACGAGGTCGTCATAGGTGCCCATCTCCGCGAAGGTACGGTCGAGCACTTCCACCGGATCCTCGCGATAGCCGGCGTAGAGCTCCTCATAGGCCGACACCACCCGCTTGGGCGTGTCCAGCAGGCCCTCGCGGTCGGGATTATCCCCGATATAGGCAAGCAGCGTTCGCACCGCCTGCTCGGCTTCGCCGCGCGTCGGGCGCGGCACCACCATATCGCCATCGGCCCGCAGTGCCGGCGGCAAGGCGGGTCCGGCGGGCTTCTTGATGAAGGTATCCATTGACGATCGCTCCGTTCGACCGGGACCGACGGCGGGCCCCGGATGTGTCAGCCGGACGCGTCGTCACGCCGTCGCCGGAGAAACCAGCCAGACGGACGCCGCATTCCTATCAGTATCAAGAGCGCGGCCCCCTCGATTCGGAAGGCCAGCTCCGACGCCAGGAAGGGATTCCACCCTGTCGTCGCACCCCCTATATAAGGGGCGTCCCGCCGGGCGACAATTGACACGCCTTCGAAGTTGGAGAGCCGGGCAGCCATGCTCAACGATGTCTATAACCGCAAGATTCTCGAGCTCGCCGGCAACATCCCGCGGCTGGGCCGATTGGCCGAGCCCGACGCCACCGCGACGGCCCATTCCAAGCTGTGCGGCTCCACGGTGACCATCGACCTCAAGATGGACGGCGACACCGTCACCGACTTTGCCCACGACGTGAAAGCCTGCGCCCTGGGCCAGGCTTCGTCCTCGATCATGGCCCGCCATATCGTCGGCGCCAACGCCGGGGAATTGCGGCAGCTGCGCGAGGACGTGCGTCGCATGCTCAAGGAAAACGGGCCGCCGCCGACCGCCGACCGCTGGGTCGACGTCGCGCTCCTCGAGCCGGTCCGGGAATACAAGGCCCGTCACGCCTCGACGCTGTTGACGTTCGACGCCGTGGTCTCCGCCATCGACAAGATCGTAGCCGGGCGCGCCGCCGCAATTCATCCGACCTGAGCCGCGGAACGGTCGGCCGCGGGCATCACGGCGTCAGCGCGCAAGGCGTGCGATGCGAAGCCTCAGGGTGTCGTCTTGAGGGTCGCCGACTTTTCCGGATGGGACGGGGCGGGCGAGGTGTGATCGGCCTTGGCCCACAGGCCCTGCTGGCAGGAGGCGTCCAGCTTGGAGAGGCTGCTGGAAAAGCCGACATTGCCGACCCGGATGTTGGTTTGTGGATTGCCGGCGCTCTCGGTCGCGAGCGTGATCGATGCCGGCCCGTCGGCGGCGAACCGGCGAACCCATCGCGTCGAGACCACGGCGCTCGCGAACGACTCCAGTTCGCCGCGCTGCAGCCGTCGCTCCGAGGAGCCGATCTTGAGCTCCTGGATCTGATCCCCCATCATGACGTCGACCTGGGAGATCTTGCGCGGAAGATCATGATCCGCAGGGCCAAAACGCACTTCCTTGTACGTCAGGGTGTAGCTGCCCGGCGTGTCCGCACAACCGAAGGCGACATCGAAGGTGCCGATCCGTTCGCCCTCGAAGGTGAGCGGGTGGGTTCGCGTCACCACCGCCTGCCCCGACCGATCGTCGAGCATCCAGCCGCGGGCGTGAGACGCCCCGTGGAGCCGGTCGACCGGTGACGGACCGGCTGCGGTCTTGATGACCGACGCGGTCACCGGGTTCTCGTCGCCGAGATCGAGACGGGTGCGGCGCAACTCGTCGCGCGACAGCACCCGCATCGGCTCCCATGGCGGGGCTTTGAGCGAGAGCTGCACCAACTCGATGTCGCCGCCCATTTCGAGGGTGTATTGCACGATGCTGCCGATGTCGCGCTGCACCACCACGAGATCCTCGGCGGTGTAGTTGGCCGCGACGGCGTCCTCGCGGCGGTCGCCCAACCAGATCTGGTGGACCAGCACCTGCGCCTCGAGCGGAACGGAACGCTTCACGCCGGACAGCAGCACGAAGGTGCACATGGACTGGCAATCGACGCGCGGATTGATCTCGCCGAACTTGGCGCCGCTCTTGGTGCGGTGCTCGATCACCCGCCCCACGGTCGTGGACAATCCGAGGCGGCGGATCGTGCGGCCCAGCTCGAGCGCTCCGAGCACCGACCCGCCATCGGAATCGAGCACCACGGTTCCGTCCGAGGACGGATTATCTCGCACGAAGGCCTGGAACTGACGGGGGGTGTCCGACGTTATCATCCCGGTCGCGAAGATCAGCGGCCGGCAATGGGCGGCGCATAAGCCTGCGGCGGCCTTGTCTCCCGGCGGCTTGTCCGCGGGGGCTTTTTCTCCCGGACCTTCGGCGTACAACGCGAAGGTCATCGGGAGCATGCGCGTATTGGTGGCGACGCCCGCCGACCCGGCAAAGCCGGAGAGGGTGATTCCTGCGAGAACCAAGCCGCCCAGTACCGAGCGAATCATTGCGACCCCACGTACTACGACGTGCGGAGCGCGCCGCGCGTCGAGCTCTCCCTCTCGAAGTGTTAAAATTTTACGAAGAACGGGGGCGGATTGCTAGTGTAAAGGAAGCACAACGCGGCAAAACTGCATCAGTCGCGCCCCGTTTTGCATAGCAGCATTTTCGCCCGGTCCCGCGAACGACCCACCCGCATCGCCATGACAGCCAAAGTTCCATCGCCGACCCGGCGCGCAAGCTTTGCGGAACTACTCGCTCGCGGCGCGGTGAAACTTTACCGCCTGACGCTGTCACCCTTGATCGGGCTCAACTGCCGGCATCTTCCGACCTGCTCGCACTACGCCGACGAGGCGTTTGCCAAGCATGGCTTCTGGGCGGGCGGATGGATGACGCTCGCCCGCCTGTTGCGGTGCCAGCCGTTCGGCACGTCGGGACTCGACTTCGTCCCGGACGCGCTCCCGGGAGGCGCACGCTGGTACCTGCCGTGGCGCTACGGCCGCTGGCGCGGCACCAATACCGTGGCGCCGCGCCGATAGCCCTCGCCTGGCTTTACCTCGTCGTCTGCGCAAGCTGGTCGATGCGCTTCGGTGCTTCCTGGGATCCGAGTTCCGCCGCCTTGCGGTACCAGCCGCGGGCCTGGGCGGGATCGGCCGCTACCCCGATCGCCCCGAGGCTCTTGAGGACGACGGGATCGTAGGTGCCGCCGAGGGCGAGGGCCGCCTGGGCATCTCCGCCTTCGGACCCGCGCCGGAATACGAGGCGAGCGCTGGCGATGTCGCCGTTGGCCAGATACGTGCGGCCACGGGCGAGCAGCGTTGCAATCTCCTCGGCGTCTGCGCCCGCCGCCCGCGGGACGGCCACCGCGACGCCGGTCGTCGGGATCTCGCGGGGCAGATCGGTCCCCGGCCAAGCCGTCCGCGCGAGCGCCTGCCGCCGGTCGGCCGGAGCCGCGGTCGGCGAGGACACATCGGACGGACCCGCATTGGGCGGCGGCATGGCGGCCGGTAGCGCGGCAGGTATCTCCATGGCCACCGCCGCCCGATCGTCGGGCCGTGGCGCGGCCGGGACCGGAGACGGCCTGAAAACCGCCGGCGTGAAGCGCCCCGCATCTTCGGCAGACTGTCCCCCCGCATCCGACGGGTCCACCAACACCTGCTGGAAGCCGACGGGCGACGAACCACGGTCCTCGGCCCGTCCATGCGGCGTCGAGATCCACACGAAGCCGTAAGCACAGACGGCCGCGAGGGTCACGAGGCCGGTGAGCCGCCGGACCATGCCGAACACCCCGCTACGCTCCTCGCGCGGGGGCGGTGCCGGGGCCACATCCGGCGCCAGCGCCATCCGGTGGCGCAGCTCCTTGACGGCGACATCGCCTTCGAACGAGCCCGCCCGCCTGGCCGCTTTCCAATCCGGCGGCGGCTCCCGCAGCGGCCGCACGTTCGAGAGGCCCGACGCCGGCGCCCTGGGGCTGCCGGCGACGGCATTCTCCGGGCTCACGCCCAGGCGGTCCCGGCGTTGCGCCGGCTGCGCCGCCGCCATCCGCGCCTTCTTCGGCGCGTATCTCAGTGGTCCTGCATCAGGCTCCCGCTCACGTGCACTCATCTGTTCGTCCCCTCCAACGCAACGCACTCGTGATGCCTCGCAGTCTCCCGAGGCGCGACGGGTGCCGCTTCCGGACCCGTCGCGCCGTCGAGTCGCCGCCGCCGAATTGGCCGGGGGGCCATGGTTTCCACTTGCGGCAAGCGACGCTTCCGACGCGACGCAATCACTCACACGCGGCCATCGTGGCCGCCGCAGGCATAGCCATGAGCAACCCCCCGGGCCTCGAAGGCACGGCAGTTCGCACGGTTCGTGTTGTGATGGTCGCCCCGCCGTACACCCTTACGCACTTCTTGTTTTTGTTTGTTTGTTCCCCGGTGCGCTTGCCATTAACGTATCCTCAATCGGTCGCGCGAACGTTTGACCGGAATGTGATCTTTTGTCGGATTCCGGCGAACGCTCGCGCCTCATTCAATTGGCTGAGCCTCGACAACCTCGCGATGGGCCTCGCGAGGCGCCGCCCCATGGGCCCTGGATGGGCCTGGATGGGCCTGGGCGCCGCGTTGCGCGAATAGCGTCGCTGGTATATGTCGGCCCCGCGCTTACCTGCGTCCGTAGGCAGCGAGTGAGCAACCAGGAGCTTTTGAAAATGGTCGCGTTGACCTTTCCCGACGGCGCGCGTCGGGACTATCCCCAGGGCATCACCGGCATCGAAGTGGCCAAGGCGATTTCGCCTTCGCTCGCCAAGCGCACCGTCGCGATGGCGCTGGATGGCGCGGTGGTCGACCTCGCCACGGCGATCGACCACGACGCCAAGGTCGAGTTCGTCAACCGCGACGATCCCCGCGCCGTCGAGCTGATCCGCCATGACGCCGCCCATGTGCTCGCGGAAGCCGTGCAGTCGCTGTGGCCGGGGACCCAGGTGACCATCGGCCCGGTGATCGAGAACGGCTTCTACTACGACTTCTTCCGCAACGAGCCGTTCACGCCGGAGGACTTTCCGGCGATCGAGAAGAAGATGCGGGAGATCATCGCCCGCGACAAACCCTTCACCAAGGAGGTGTGGTCGCGCGACGAGGCCAAGCGCGTGTTCCGCGACAAGGGCGAGATGTTCAAGGTCGAGCTGGTGGACGCCATTCCCGCGGACCAGCAGATCAACATCTACAAGCAGGGCGACTGGTTCGACCTGTGCCGCGGCCCGCACATGACCTCGACCGCCAAGATCGGCGACGCCTTCAAGCTGATGAAGGTGGCCGGAGCGTATTGGCGCGGCGATTCCCGCAATCCGATGCTGACCCGCATCTACGGCACCGCGTGGCGCAACAAGGAGGATCTGGCCGCCTACCTGAAGCAGCTCGAGGAGGCCGAGAAGCGCGACCATCGCCGGCTCGGCCGCGAGATGGACCTCTTCCACTTCCAGGAGGAGGCGCCGGGCTCGGTGTTCTGGCACGCCAAGGGCTGGACCCTGTTCAAGGCGCTCGAGGACTACATCCGCCGCCGCCAGGCCGACAGCGGCTATGTGGAGGTGAACTCGCCGCAGCTCATGGATTCCGAGCTGTGGGTGACCACCGGCCACATGCAGACCTATGGCGACATGATGTTCCTCACGCAGAAGCGCGAGGACGACCAGCGGGTCTATGCCATCAAGCCGATGAATTGCCCGGGCCACGTCCAGATCTTCAAGAACGGGCTGAAATCCTATCGCGACCTGCCGCTCAAGATCGCCGAGTTCGGCAAGGTGCACCGCTTCGAGCCGTCGGGGGCGCTGCACGGGCTGATGCGGGTGCGGGCGTTCACCCAGGACGACGCGCACATCTTCATCACCGAGCAGCAGATCGCGGCCGAGGTCCTCAAGGTCAACGACATGATCCTGTCGATCTACCAGGACTTCGGCTTCGACGACGTGCACATCAAGTTCTCCGACCGGCCGGACAAGCGGATCGGCGACGACGCGGTGTGGGACAAGGCGGAGGCGGCGCTGATGCAGGCGCTCGAGACCTCGGGACGGCCGTGGACCCTCAACAAGGGCGAAGGCGCGTTCTACGGGCCGAAACTCGAATACGTGCTGCGCGACGCCATCGGCCGCGAATGGCAGTGCGGCACCGTGCAGGTCGACCTCAACTTGCCGGGGCGGCTCGGCGCCTTCTACATCGACGAGCACTCCGCCAAGGTGACGCCGGTGATGCTGCACCGCGCCATGTTCGGCTCGCTGGAGCGCTTCACCGGCATCCTCATCGAGCATTACGCCGGGCACTTCCCGCTATGGCTCGCGCCGACCCAGGCGGTGATCGCCACCATCGTGTCCGACGCCGACGGCTACGCGCGGGAAGCCGCCGATCGCGCGCGCCGCGCCGGCCTGCGGGTCGACCTCGACCTGCGCAACGAGAAGATCAACTACAAGGTCCGCGAGCACTCGCTCGCCAAGGTGCCGGTGCTCCTGGTGATCGGCAAGAAGGAGGCGGACACCGACAGCGCCTCGATCCGCCGCCTCGGCGTCCAGGACCAGAAGGTGATGAAGCTCGACGAGGCGCTGGCGGAGCTCGCCGCGGAGGCCGTGCCGCCGGATGTGCGGCGGGAACGGGCCTCGTCCTGAGGGAGGGCGGGAATCTTCCAGCCTCGTAGGGGCAAAGGCGCGCGGCGCCGTGCCCACGCGCCTCCTAAGCGACGAACGCGGACGTGGGCACGCTTCGCTTTGCCCACCCTACGGACTACGGACTGATCAAAAAATCAGATCTACACGACCTTGTCCTGAGGAGGCGCAAAGCGCCGTCTCGAAGGACGGCCACGGACCGCAGCGCGCTTGGGGCCGTCCTTCGAGACGCCGTGCTGCGCAGGCTCCTTCAGGACGAGGTCTAAAAGAATTTCAACGTCCCAGGGCTACCGCGCGATGACCTCGACCTCGCCGTCGACGCCCGACGTGACCTTGAAGTTGCGCTCGAAGGTGCGGCCATCGCTGCGGGCGATGGCGCGGTAGTCGCCCTCGGCCAGGATCACCCGGGGAAAGGCGCCGGTGAACTCCTTGATGACGTCGCCGCCGGGGGTGAGGACCGACCAGCTGGTGTTGGCGCGGGCTTCGCCGCCCATTTCATTCACGAGCTTGAGCATGATGACCGCGGCGTGGTGGTTCACCGTCACGTCGGTGAGCTTGCCGGTCTGCACGCGGATGTCGGAACGCACCACGGCGTTGGTGTCGCCGTAGTTGGAGACGATGTAATAGGCGCCTTCCGGCACGACGACGACGTTCCCGGACGTCACCCCCTGCACCAGTGGGGTGCGGTCGCCGGGCTCGAACTGACTGCCCTTATAGATATCGAAGGTCACCTGGGTGCCGCGGATCGGCACGTCGCCGACCCGGCCTTCGAGCTTGATGCCGCCGGCCGGCAGCTCGAAGCTCTCCCGCGTCGCCTCGCGCAGGTGGACGGCGCGGACGGCACTCGCCATCCCGAAACTGACATGGACGACGTAATCGCCGGGCGGCAAGGCGAGCACCGGGCTCGCGGTGCGATCCTCCTTGACCGGGCGGAACAGCCCGCCGGCGTCGGGAATGGTCGGGAACACGCGCCACAGCAGCCCGGTGGTGATCGCCTGGCTGTCGCGGCCGAACCGGGCAACCAGGGACAGCGACACCTGGCTCGGCGGACCCGGCATGGCCGTGGGCGAGCGCAGGCCATTGAGACCGGTCCCCGGCGATATCAAAGTCGAAGGCGCATAGGCCGGCGCCGTGATCGAGGATGGGACGGTAGAAGGCGCTGCGCCCGGGCCGCCGCTCGGCGCGAGCTGCCGCGCCGGCGGATCGTAGCCCGACGGCAACGAAAATTGCGCGGAGGCCGTTTCCGGCCAGCCGATCGCCCCCAATATGAGGGCCGCGAGCATGATGCTCGCCAAATAGCGCCACCCCGTCCCAGTCATGGTCTGCGGTTTTTGACCGAAATCGCGGCAAATTCAAGCCTGACGGTGCCGCCATACGGCCGCGCCGGAACTTTTTGATGCCTTTGTTCCGGTCCTGCAGTGTGGTAGCGACCGGGCAGGAGTTCTTCATGCCTGATCCGATTGATCTTCTGCGGCGCCGGCGCTCGGTCAAGCCGAACGAGCTCGGCCCGCCCGCACCCTCCCCTGCCGAGCTCGAAACCCTGTTGACCATCGCCTCGCGGGTGCCCGACCACGGCAAGCTCGCCCCGTGGCGGTTCGTGGTGTTCGAGGGCGAGGCGAGGCTCAAGGCCGGCGAGGCCATCGCCACGGCGTTCGTTGCGAAGTATCCGGAGGCCAAGCCGGAACAGATCGCGTACGAGCGTCAGCGGCTCGCCCGCGCACCGCTGGTGATCGCCGTCGTCAGCCGCCCGGTCCAGCACGTCAAGATCCCGGAATGGGAGCAGGTGCTGTCGTCCGGCGCGGCGGCGATGAACCTGCTGGTCGCCGCCCAGGCGATGGGCTTCGGGGCGACCTGGATCACCGAGTGGTACTCGTACGACCGCGGCGTCCTCGATGCGATGGGCCTCGCCCCGCACGAGAAGATCGCGGGCTTCATCCATGTCGGCCACCCCACCGGGGCGACCGAGGACCGCCCGCGCCCGCCGCTGGCGGAGATCGTCACCCGCTTTCCCGGATGAGCCCATGTTCTACGATGTCCGCAAGAACGATCATGGCCTGCCCCACGACCCGTTCAAGGCGATCGTGGCGCCGCGGCCGATCGGCTGGATCACCTCCATGAGCAAGACGGGCGAGATCAACCTCGCCCCCTATTCCTGGTTCAACGGCGTGTCGAGCCGGCCGCCGACCGTGATGTTCGCGAGCGAGACCCGCAAGGATTCCCTCGCCTTCGTCGAGGAGACCGGGGAGTTCGTCTGCAACTTCACCACCTACGAGCTGCGCGAGCAGGTCAATCTGACCTCGGCGCCGCTGCCGCGCGGCGTCTCCGAGATGGCGCATGCGGGCCTCGCCGCCGCGCCCTCGCATCTGGTGCGGCCGCCGCGGGTCGCCGCCTCGCCCTGCGCGCTCGAATGCGTGTGGCTCAAGACGGTGTCGCTCGAGGACATGGACGGCCGCCCGACCGACCGCCACGTGGTGTTCGGCCAGGTGATCGGCATCTACATCGACGAGCGCTTCATCAAGGACGGCCTGCTCGACACCGGCGCCATGCGGCCGATCCAGCGCGCCGGCTACCATGATTATTATACCGTCCATCCAGACACGCGCTTCTCGATGAAGCGCCCGCCGGGTGGCGGCGGCAGCTGAGTCCAGGCCGGGGCCGGCGCCGGAGCGCGCGGACTGGGGCGGGTTCCGCTTTGCCGAACCCACCCTACATGCCTGAGAGACCGTTGGTGCGCGGCCATCGGCGCCGGGCGTCGCGGTTCGGTCACGAACGACCATTAACGGTGATTC
>CAWAEZ010000011.1:0-1107781 GCA_963781195.1 uncultured Alphaproteobacteria bacterium
TGGGAGTAGTGGGGGAGCGGCAACGCGGCCGAGTCACCGATAGCTATTCCAAGTCCTTCGGGTCTAAACCCTACGCAAAATCTCGCGAAGGACTCAGGTGATAGAGGACTCGTGACGCCTTTTGGGAAGGGAACGGATGCGCAGTTCAAGCGCCGTGTCGGTCCACCGCTTCGTCTGGCTCAAAGCGCCACGACCTCCACCACGTGACCGCCGACGTCCAAAATTCCCTTCAATGCCGCGGCTCGACTTTTCGGCGCGGCGATCGCTAACAGCCGCTCGGCGCGCGAGGCGGCGACATAGATCTTGCGCGCATCTTCCACGAGATCAGGGTCGGTCGTCGCGCCGGTGAGCACATCCAAGATGCCGCCAGCCGTCCTCGCGGTGAGAACGACACAGACGGCCGGAAACTCCAGGCCCTTGACGGCATGGATGGCCTTGGCCGGAAGCGCGGTCGGCGAGATTTCCGCCAGGACCGAGACGAGCTTGTCGTTGGATCGAAGGCGCTGGCCGATCGTCGAGGCGCCAACGAGTTTCGAACCGAGTTCCGCCCTGGCGCGCTGCAGCCAATCGTCAGCGCTCTCGCCGGCAGCGAGCTTGAGCGCTTGGCCTATGGCGATGATCTCAGGGCGCCATCGACCGTCATCGGGACAGTTGGCTGTGACGTGCGTGGTGTAGTCGCCGGCGTTGGTGATCACCCCGCGCACCTGTAGCACCACGCGGTGGAGCCGAATGAGGGCTTCACGACGGTTTCCCGCAGCGAAGGCGAAGTGGAAGTCCATCACCGCCTCGGCCAGCAGTAATGTCTTGTCGTTGCCGGCGTCGGGCACGGCCCGGCCAACAGCGTTTCCAGCGCTGGTCCAAGTGGCAGCCAGGACAGGCGCCTCTGGCGCCGATATTCCCAGGCTCGACGCCAACGCCTGAAACCTAACCCCGATGGTCGCGGGAACGCTGACGCCGCCATAGGACAGGATGTGGACTGGCGTGGCGACCGTTTTGTGTTTGCCCACCGCTTGGTCAGGCGCGCCGCGAGTTGAAGGCGGCCGCAACTGGGAAATGGCGGCGCAGATCGCGGGGGACGAGCGGAAATTGCCGCTCATCGGCAACTGGTCAGCACTCAGGAACGAGCCGGCGAACTTCAAGAGCTCGTCCGTAACGCCGCCTCGGAACGCGTAGATCGACTGGTTCGGGTCGCACACCACCTTACATGGATGCATGAACCGCGAAGCCAGTCGATAATCTTCAAGTCTGCCGGATTGCAGTCCTGGGCCTCGTCGACGACGATTTCTCGGAACCGCCCGTTGAGCGCGGCGCCAAGCCGATCTGCGAACGGCTTGTCCGCCAATCGCGCATCGACGCACCGCCTGACATCCTCGAAGTCGAGCTGTCCCCGTTCGAAGGCGCGCTTGATCGTCGTACGGGCCGCCGTTTCCCACGCCTTGGGCCCACCCCTCGGCGCGAAGCCCGTATCGGCCGCCTCGTCCGGCAGGAAATCCCCGGTGCCTCGGTCGAAATGCTTCAGCTTAAGCGGCTGTGCCCCTTCAAACGGCTTGACCTCCCACTCTGATTTGTCGGGTACGAGCCGTGGGGTCTGATTGCATCCTTCGACGCCAAAGGGCGCGATGAAGAACTGCCAAAGGAAGCGGTCAAAGGTCCCGATGAAACCGGGAAAGAGCGGGGACGGCAAAACGCCGAAGCTTCGTAGTCGAGCGTCAAGCTCCTCGACCGCAGCGTTCGTGAAGGAGAGGAATGCGACGCCGCGACGATCGGTTTTGTCCGTGAGGAGTTGACGGGCTCGCTCGACCATGGTGCGGGTTTTCCCGGCGCCTGGGCAGGCGCGCACGAACGCATGGCCTCCATGGAGGATGATCGCTTCCTGCTCTTTCGTCGGCGTGTAGGCTTCGCCCATCACGCCACCACATCGCGAATGGTCTGGTCGATGTAGGGCGGAACGACGAAACGTTGGCCGTTCTTCGGGATGTTCTCGATTAAGTCCGCCAAGACCTGAGCGAAGTCTCCCTTCCGGGCATCTTTGAAGATCTTGTTGATCGCCTTGGCTCGCGCATCGCCCTCTAGCGCCGCGGCGGCATCCCACTTCTTGCGTGAGCGCTTATGGAGGGTGAGGTAGGCGGCGCGCAGGATGGGGCCGTTCCCTGCCTCCAGTAGCTCGCTTTCTAGCGAGTATCGCGAGGTGATCGCGGCCAGCACCGCCTCGGCGCCGTTCGACTTTGCAAGTTTGTCGAGGGCGTGCTTTCGCCGCTCTCCAGGCAGAAGCGCAACGTCGTCGGCCTCGTCATCGACGGCATCGCCCTCGCTCGCGCCTTCCTCGTCATCCTCTTTGTCTTCGTCATCGCTCACGCCGTGGTCGCCATCGGTCATGACGATGACCCGTTCGGCAATTTCGCGCCTGATTGACCTGTTGGGTCAGCAGATTGGCGTAGGGCAGGAAGTCGACGCCATCGATGGCGACGAATACGGCGGACCGAAAGAGTCGCAGCTTGTCAGGCTGGCCCTTTAGCGTGAAATGCTCTGCGATCACCGGCAGCAACAAGGCTTCAGCGATGCCCTCGATCAGAAGGACGCGGCCTCCGAACAGGAGGGCGGCCTTCGTGACATCGAGATAGCGATCGATTTTGCGGCGTTGCAGATCGTTCAGGTCGATCTGGGCTAGCGGAATGCACCGGGTCGACCGGCGCAGCACTGCAGCGGTGGCCGTGGCGACCAAGCCATCGACCGGATCGGCCGGAGCGCCTGTACCTTCGCCGATACCGCCCTCGATCACCGCGGCGTCCGCCGCGGCAGGCGAGGTCGGCGCATCATCATCTTCGACCTTGGCCGCGGGTTCCGGGACCATCGATTTGAAAACGACCAGCTGCTTGGAGCTCACCCAAGCCGAGAGGTTTGGGGAATGACTGGCGACGACCACCTGGATTTGACCAGCCGGCCCATCTTCGACCTTCACACTGCTCGACTGGGCGGCCTGGTCCTTCAAGAAGGACAGAACCGCCGCCTGCAGCTGCGGATGCAGGTGGGCCTCGGGTTCTTCGACCAGGAATAGGGTCAGGTCGGCATTGCGGACTTTTTCGAGCTCAACGGCGATCGTCGCCATGAACAGCAGATTGGCGTAGCCGTGCCCGGAGTAGCGCAGGTCCTCCGGGCGAACGCCGTGATCCGCCAACTTGAACCGGAGGTCACGTGCGATATCGACCAAGGCTTCCTGCGGCGCGAACCCCAGCGCCGCCGTCTGGGGGCGAACGCCTGCGGTCAGCGCCTTCAGGCCCTTGCCCACCGCATCGTCGACTTTGGTCAGGACATCGTGCTTCGCCTGCCGGGCCAATTCACGCGCCAGATCTTCTGCCGTCACGTCGCCCAGGAAGTGGTTCAAGAGCGCCATGATCCGGGTCGGGTTGCCGGACGCCAGCGCGCGCTTGGCATCTCGAAGCGGCTGCAAATAGACGTGCCGGACCATGTCGTGACAGCCCGGCTCGGGAACATTGCCGGGCTTTCCGGCCCAGAGGCTGGGACGGTCGCCCAGGCCGCCGTTGTAACGGATGCCGAACCTGGCCTCCGACAAGGTTGCATCCGTGCTCGCCGAGATCAGGCGGCCCTGTTGGCCGACGCTCAGATCACTGAATACCGCGTCCAATTCGAAGCCCTTTGTGGGGCTTTGGAAGCGGACGTCGGTCGGCTCGCAGTAGATTTCACGGCGCCCGCCCAAGGGCTGGGTGACCAAGCGAATGGCGTCGATGGCGTTGCTCTTGCCGCCGTTGTTTTCGCCGACGAAGACCGTCAGGTCTTTTTGAATCTCGATCTCGCCCGCGTCGAAGGAGCGAAAATTCCGCAGCCCGATCGTCTTCAAATACATGGAATCCCCCCTTGTCCGAGGAACTCTCTGCCAACATCGTCGGCATTGCAATCTGGCGGCGAGTTTCCGCGGTCAGCAGTTGGCGCTCCGGCGAACTACGGTGGCGAGCCTACCGGGCGTGCTTACACACAGGAGGTCAACGACCTCGGTGGTATCGCGGTTGGTATAGACTCGGAGCGCGAGCAGAAAGCTCAACGGTTACAATGTGAACACAACCCTGTTGACCATCGAGTGGGAGTAGTGGGGGGAAGCGGCGGCGAGCGGCAACGCGGCCGAGTCACCGATAGCTATTCCAAGTCCTTCGGGTCTAAACCCTACGCAAAATCTCGCGAAGGACTTAGGTGATAGAGGACTCGTGACGCCTTTTGGGAACTGCCGGTACGGTGCGGTCGGCGGCCGTCAGAAAAAGTCGAAACCCCAACGGTCGTGCTCACCGAAGCCCCCCGAGCGCAGGGCCGGAACGGCGTGATCAAGTTGGGGGCCGCGGGTCCGACTACGCCGGGCGCACGAGTCGGCGGACAAAGTGCATTTCCAGTCCCGACAGCGGGCCTCCGAGCTGCTGCATGGCGCCACCGACGGCGAGGGAGCCCAGATCGAGCGCGACCAAACCAGTCGAATTGATGACATCGACCACGACCGCCTTGGCTTCCCCGTCGTCTCCCGAGACGAACAGGACGGCGCGCGGCTTCTGCGGCGAGAAATCCTGGATCCAGGCCATAGGCATGTTGCTGATCGACTTCACCACCCGCGCACCGGGTGCCATCTCAGCGACAATCTCGCTCGACGTCCGCCCCTTCAGGGCTGCGATCGACCTCGCCACGGCTGCAGAGCCGATGTCGGGCTCCGCATCCATATGGGCGTTGGTCCCGTCGACCAAAATGCGTCCCCGCCAATCTATCCCCTCCAGCGCCTTGGGGGCATCCACCCATTTGGTGGCGAGAATCACGATTTCGGAGTCCGCCGCCTGCTGTTTCGAGCCTGCGCTTGCAGTAGGACCAAGGTCGGCGAGGACGCCTGCCAGCGCCTCCGATCCGCGGGAGCCGGAAATGACGATTTCATGGCCCGCATTGACAAGGTGGCGGCCGAGGGTCGTGGCCATGCGACCAGCGCCGATAAATCCGATTTTCATTTAAGGCTCCTTCGCAGACAACAAGCTGCAACAATCAGGCTGACCTCGCCGCCGAGCTCTTCCACCGCTGTCTCCCCCGTCAAGCCGGCACGTGCACGTCCGCTCCGTGATCCCCGATGAACCCAGCATTTGGCGCAGATCAGCGCTTCACGAACCGGTAGGCGAAGCGGTCGGTCTCGCCCTTGATCAAGGGATCGAACACCTTGGTCGCGTGCGGATCGTCCTTGTTCGCGAGGATGGTGCTTTCCTCGTCCAGCACGAAACCAGCCGCCTCCACTTCTTCGCGGACGACGGCAGGGTCGATCCGATGCAGAGACTGGGCATCGCCCGTGCCTGCCCCGGCGGCGGCGGCGTGATCGACGATGACGTAGGACCCACCGGGCTTCAGCCGCTCATGAACGGCTCGATTGAAGGCGGCCGCCGTCGCGCCCCTGGCCTGGATCAGCGGGGTGTGGAGATCGTGGTAGAACAGGTGCAGCCACAGGACATCCGCGGGCTGCGTCGTCCCCGACATCGCGACGAGGTCCGCCGAGACGGCGTCGACATTCTCTCGGCCCGGCTCCTTCGCAAGCGTCCGCATGCGGCCGACCGGATCGTTCTTGAAGTGGGCGACTTCGGCCGGCACGAAGCTGTAGACTCGTCCTTGCGGTCCGACGATGTCGGAGAAGAGACGGGTCCAGTCGCCGTCGCCTGGGTAAACGTCGATGACGGTGGACCCCGCATCGACGCGTGCGAACCGGATCAACTCGGATAGCTTGAATTGGCCGTACAACGGAATCTCCTTTTCGGTTGGGAACTCGACGAGCGGGCGGCCTGCGAGGGAGTGATCCACGGCTGATCCACCGACGACCCCAGCCCGCTGGCGGCAGACGGCCAGCGCTACGCCAGCGCGGACGCGTCCATCTGCGAGGCCCGCGCGAGCGCCTGCGTGTCGATGTACTCCTTGATGCGGGTCAGTCTGCTGTCGCGGACCGTGATGGCGAAGGCCCAGTCGTCGACGAACGTCTTCTTCGTCGCTTTGATCTTTCCCCTCGCGAAGCCCATGACCAGGACTTGGTCTCCCTGCGCTACGAACTGGCCGGGTTCCGTGGACGTTTCCATCGACCTGGATGCCGTCTCGAGCAAATTCGCCAGCCCCGCGTGTCCGCGGTGCGTTCCGGCCAGCGGCCAGTCCTCGCCCGGAATGATCCACTCGATGTCTTCGGCGACCAGCGCCAGCAGAGCTTTCCTGTCGCCCCGGCCGATCGCGGCGAAGAAGTCCTTCACGATCTGGATATTCTTCTCGATGCTCATGGGAATTTCTCCTCCGGTCCGTGTCGATACTGTTTCCACGGACCTTCAGATGGCCGAGAAGCCGCCGTCGACCGACAACTCCAGCCCGTTCACGAAGCTGGAATCGTCTGAGGCCAGAAACAGCGCGGCCGTCGCAATTTCCTCAGGACGCCCCATCGTTCCCCGCGGGATCAGGGATTCGAACATCCGCTTCGCCTCTTCGGTGAGAATTTGGTCCTGCATCGGTGTGGCGATCGGGCCTGGGTGCAGCACGTTCACCCGGATATTCCTGCCCTTCAGCTCGTTGAGCCACCCGCGTGCGAACGCGTGCAACGCCGCCTTGCTCGCGGCATACACGCTGAAACCGGGAAAGCCCTTCAGCGAAGCAACGGATCCGGTCATGAAGATCGATCCGCCATCGTTGAACAGCGGCAGCGCCTTTTGCACGGTGAACAGCGTGCCGCGCGTATTCAGGCCGAAGGTCGCATCGAAATGCTGTTCGGTAATCTCGCCCAGCGGCACGGCTTCGCCCATGCCGGCGCTCGCATACAGGATGTCGATCCTGCCCTTTTCCCGCTTGACCGTGGCGAATAGACGATCGAGGTCGTCGAGATTGGCGGCGTCGCCGCGCACGCCGGTCACGTTCCGGCCAATCAGCTTGACGGCCTCGTCGAGGGCTTCCTGTTTTCGGCCCGTGATGAAAACGTAAGCGCCTTCTTCGACGAACCGCTTGGCGCTCGCCAGCGCCATGCCGCTCGATCCACCCGTGATGACGGCAACCTTACCCTCGAGCTTTCCCATGACTTTCTCCTTCCGTGGTGTCGGGATGGCATCTGCCTCCGCGATCCTCGAAATGGGTCCGCCGGCGTCCGCTGTTGAGTGCGGAAGCGTGCACATCGGTGGTGCGAAATCGATCCACTGGACGACGGGCGCCAACCGGCGGCGAGCGGTGTCCGCCGTTCTGGCCGCGCTCGGCGACACAGGGCATGGCGACAGCCCGTCCTGCTGTACGATGTGTCGGATACGGGCTTCGAAAAGCTGCAATCCGCGGTGCGGGAACGCACCATGACCGAGTGGGATGCCGTTCGCCACTTTCACGCCGTCGGGTAAGGGTCTCGGTCCGAGCCGCCGCGGGGCGCCTCGGGGTGAATCGCACGGTCGTGCTTCGACGGATTGCTCAGCTCGAGGAACGTCGGATGTTCTGGGTTCGGTTCGATCCGCAGAAGGCGCCGGCTCGGCCAAGCGCCAGCGAACTCCCGTTAGTCAGGAACTCCTGCTCGACCGGAATTTGAAGACGTCGACTTCCAATCGAAAGCCGTTCGCTCATAATTCGATGTGCGGGGCCTGTCCGGAAGCGAGCGGGAGTTGGCGAACGTGGCGAAGGAAAACCCGGTTACGATCTACGGCATCAAGAACTGCGACACGATGAAGAAGGCGCGGGCCTGGCTCGACGGCCATGGCGTCGCCTACGACTTCCACGACTACAAGACCGCCGGCATTTCGTCCCGGATGCTCCAGGGCTGGGCGCGCGAAGTCGGCTGGGAAAGGCTGCTCAATCGCGCCGGGACGACGTTCCGCAAATTGCCGGCGGAGGACAAGAGCGGCCTCACCGAGACGACGGCGATCGCTCTGATGGTGGCGCAGCCCTCGATGATCAAGCGGCCGGTGCTCGATCGCGGCGGGCACCTCCTCGTCGGCTTCAGGCCGGAGGACTATGCGAAGGCTTTTGCCGCGGCGACGTGACTGCTCGTTGTGCCGGTCCGTGCAGCAAACCCGGCGCATCTCACGGTCACCGCTTCCAACACTCGTGGGCCATCGGATTATGGGCGCAGGCGGCGAGGCCGCATTCCGTCGGCGCTGAGACCACGTCGAGCAGGGTGGGGCCAAAACCAAGTCGAGGCCGAAGGGTGTGCGCCACCCCGCCAGGATGCGGAAGCGGGGTTGACCGCGGGCCGGTTGCAACATAAGTTTCTGTCATGACAGAAACGTCAGTCGATACCAATCGCATGTCGTCCGCCGTTCAGGAGTTCGTGCTCCGCTGGGGGGATTTGGGCAGCCAGTGGGGGGTGAACCGGTCGGTCGCGCAAATCCAGGCGTTGCTTTACCTCTCCGACCGGCCGCTGACCGCCGAGGACATTGCCGAGCAGCTCGGCCTCGCGCGATCGAACGTGTCGAACAGCATCCGCGAACTGATCGCCTGGAAGCTGATCCGGCGCGTGCCGCTGCTCGGCGACCGCCGCGACCACTACGAGGCGGAGGCCGATCTCTGGCAGATTCTGACCCGCATCGCCCAGGGCCGCAAGGAACGCGAGATCGATCCCGCCGTCGCGGCGATTCACAAGGCGCTGGAGGCTGCGGACGGCGATCCCGCCCTGGGCAGGGTGGCGCGCACGCGGCTGCGCGAGATGCAGGTGTTCCTGGCTACGCTGGACACCTGGTTCGGCCAGATGCTGACGGTGCCGCCGAGCACGCTCATGCGATTGATCAAGCTCGGGGCGCGGGTGGTCAATCTGTTGGGCCTCAGCCGGGACAAAGCCGGGAAGAGCTGATTTTTTTGGATTTGGATTTCTGTCGTGTCGGAAGTGTCAGTTGTGAGGATCGGATGATGGGAGCGCATCGGGCGGTGTCGCCGAAAGCACGTGATGACGGGCCGGCGGCGATCGGGAATGAGTTCAATCTCCCCGGTCAGCACCTCGCCGACGAGCTTCCGCCGCGGTACCTTCCCCCCAATGATCCTTCGCATGATCAGTTTCCCGACGACCGGTGTGCCTACGACCGCGGCCTCGAAGACCTGCGGTTTCGCGCCTTGTTGGGCGCTGCTGCATGGTCGCGCCTGCCGTCTGCGATCCGCCGGCGTTTCAGCAAGCGGCTCGGCGCCGGCGTCTCCGTGACCTATGCCGGGGAGATCGTCGAGAGCTGCCGGAGCCGGTTCGGCGTACTCCTGGCTCACCTTTGCCGCCTCATCGGCGCGCCCCTGCCGCTGTGCGACGACATCGGCGTTCCCGCCATCGTCACCGTCACCGAGGATGGCGCGGCCGGCGGCCAGTTCTGGACCCGGATCTACGGCCGGCGCTGCGGGTTTCCGCAAGTCATCCACAGCAGCAAGCGCTTCGGCGGCCCTACCGGCCTGGAGGAATATCTCGGCGGCGGGTTCGGCATCGCGCTCCGGATCAGCGCCGATGCCCAGGCCCTGCATTTCCACAGCGACCACTATTTCGTCGCGGTAGGCGGCGCGCGGCTGCGCCTGCCGGGTTGGCTGAACCCCGGCGCGTTGACGATCAGCCACGTCGATCGTGGGGCAGGGCGGTTCGCCTTTGAGCTGGCCCTGCGTCACCCGCTGTTCGGCGAGGTCATGCGGCAGACCAGTGTTTTCCGCGAGCGTTTCGCCGGCCCGGAAAGCGAGGATCAGCCTCACGACAACGGCTGGCTGAACCGGAGCGCCCGGGCGAGCAGCCCCTGCCGGTAATAGAAGCGGTGCCCGCGCGCATTATCGAGGGCGGTGTCGAGGACGAGCTTGGCGCAGCCGTGCGCACGGCCTTCGGCTTTGAGCCGGTCGAGCAGCCGCGCGCCGTGGCCGCAGCCGCGCTCCGTCTCTTCGCAGACGAGGTCGTCCACATAGAGGAAGCGGCCGTGAACGAGGTTTTCGGTGAAGCGATAGCCCGCGAGCGCGTGGGGACCGCGGGCCGACCACAGCGCGAGAATGCGGTAGCCGTCGGCGGACTGGCGCCGCCAGCGTGCGGCGAAGTCCTCCACCGAGACGAGATGCGGGCGCAGCTGGCGCATCAGCGCAAAGCAGGCGCCGACCTGCGCTTCGCCGACCGCCTGGAATTCCAACGGCTCCGGCGGCACCGTTACGCCGCGCTCGGTGGGCGCTTTGCGATGGAGGGTGGAAAGCCGAGGCCGATGGCGATACGGTTCCATTGGTTGATGGTGCCGATGGCGACGGTCAAGAACAGCGCCTCGGCCTCGGAGAATTCCCGCCGCACGGCTTCGTAGGCCTGTCCGGAGCTTGCCTCCGGGGAAAGCGCGGTGAGCGCTTCCGCCCAGGCGAGCGCCGCCATCTCGCGCGTACTGAACACGCCGGCTTCCCGCCACACGGCGACGAGGTCGAGCTTTTCGGCGGCGATGCCGAGCTTGCGTGCGATGTCGAGGTGAAGCTGGAGGCAGAACGCGCAGCCGTTGATCTGGGACACCCGCAGCTTGACGAGCTCCGTCAGCGGTTTTTCGAGCCCGAATCGTCGACGCTGCGGCCGAGCGCCAGCAGCGCCGCGTGCGAGGTCGCCGCGGTCCGGGAGAAAACCTCGTAGCCCACCCTGGTGTGCGATGCCGCCATGCTGGCCCTCCGGACGTTCCCGGCATAATGTAAGAGCACGAATAACATATTCGAGCCCTGATATCATGCGCAAGCCCGGATTGTCTCCTGGTGCGATCGTTACCGCCGCCGTTCCGGCTCCCGTCCCCGGCGAGGGCAAACGCGGGGAGGATGGCCATCTCGGCTATCTGCTGCGCCAGGCGTCGGTCGCGTTCCGCATCCGCATGGATCGACAGTTGGCCGGTCTCGGCGTCACCCAGCCGCAGTTCGCGGTGCTGACCATGGTCGCTTCCTATCCCGGCCTTTCCAACGCGGATCTCGCGCGGCTGTCGCTGCTGACGCCGCAGACCGTCAGCCTCATCGTGGGCAACCTCAAACGGGCGGGTGCGCTCGCGAGCACGCCCCACGCCGTACATGGCCGCATCCGCCATCTCAGCCTGACCCCGAAGGGCGAGCAGACGCTCGCGCGCTGCAAGGCGCGGGTACAGACCCTGGAAGCCGGGCTCGTCGCGGGGTTGACGAAGAGAAACGAGTTAGCGATCCGGCAATGGCTGGTGCGCGTCGCGGTTGCCGGTGGCGGCCCGGATTGACCGCGATGAACATGATGGGGAGAAAAACGGACGCCGCAAATAGGGCACGCCCACCCGCCGACACACGCCGCACGCTTGCGCCGTCTTCGCGCGTCCGCGGGACTGCGACAATTCGCGGAGCACCGCCGCTTGCCGCGGCGTCGCGCAAGGCAGCGATGCGGCGGTCAGTTGCTGGTCGAAAAGCCTGTTATCTCATCAATTGCAGCGGTCTTTGGAAAGCGGGATGGGGTCGCCCCATGCCGACGTTCGATTTCGAGCGCGGCATCGGGTGAGCGGGCACAGCGCCCCGCATCACCCGCTGAGCGTCGGATTACCGTCGCGAAAGCCGCCGATGATTGGCCCGTACCCAACTCCGGACAGGAACCATCGCGAGCGCGGCGGCGTCTTCGAGGCTCTTGCCACTGGCGAGCGCGATGGCGCCGGCGCTCTGCGCGGCCGCTGCGGCGACGAATTTCTCGCTGACCATGCGGGCGCATTCGGCGGCACCGGCAGGACCGCCGCCGGCGATCTTCATCAGCCGCAGCGTCATCACACTGTGCGCTTCGAGGCCGAACTGGGCGGCATCCATCCACGACTTCCACATTTCGAACATGAGGTCCGCCTTGTTGCCGGCCCAAGCGCGGCCGGTGTGAACAACAATGTCTTTAGCATCCCAAGGTTCCGCGGCAAGCGCGTCCGCCCGAATATCGACGAGCCGGTCGAGATCGGGGGCGATCTGACGGTCCGGATCGCCCGGCCGACCCGTTGGTCAAGCCGGGCGGTGACAGCCGGGGACGCAAGTTGCGGCATCGGACTTAGAACATCACCACGCTGCGGATCGACTCGCCGCGATGCATCAGGTCGAACGCCTTGTTGATGTCGGCGAGCGGCATGGTGTGGGTGATCATCGGGTCGATCTCGATCTTGCCCTCCATATACCAGTCGACGATCTTGGGGACGTCGGTGCGGCCGCGCGCGCCGCCGAACGCGGTGCCGCGCCATACCCGTCCGGTCACCAGCTGGAACGGCCGGGTCGCGATCTCCTGGCCGGCCCCGGCGACGCCGATGACGATGCTCTCGCCCCAGCCGCGGTGGCAGGCTTCCAGCGCCTGGCGCATCACCGTGACGTTGCCGGTGCAGTCGAACGTGTAGTCCGCCCCGCCGATCTGGTCGGCGCCGCGCTTGGTCATGTCGACGAGGTAGGGGACGAGGTCGCCGCCGATCTCCTTCGGGTTGACGAAGTGGGTCATGCCGAAGCGTTCGCCCCACGCCTTCTTGTCGTTGTTGAGGTCGACGCCGATGATCATGTCCGCGCTGGCGAGCCGCAGCCCCTGGATGACGTTGAGGCCGATGCCGCCGAGCCCGAACACGATGCACTTGGCACCCGGTTCGACCTTGGCGGTGTTGAGCACCGCGCCGATCCCGGTGGTGACGCCGCAGCCGATGTAACAGACCTTGTCGAACGGCGCGTCGTCGCGGATCTTCGCCACCGCGATTTCAGGGAGCACCGTGTAGTTCGCGAAGGTCGAGGTGCCCATGTAATGGTGCACCGGCCGTCCATCGAGGGAAAATCGCGAGGTGCCGTCGGGCATCACGCCGCGGCCCTGGGTGGCGCGGATCGCGGTGCACAGGTTGGTCTTGCGCGACAGGCAGGACGGGCATTGGCGGCACTCGGGCGTGTAGAGCGGAATGACGTGGTCGCCGGCCTTCACCGAGGTCACGCCGGGGCCGGTCTCGACCACGATGCCGGCGCCCTCATGGCCCAGGATCGCGGGAAACAGGCCCTCGGGATCGGCGCCCGATAGCGTGAATTCATCGGTGTGACAGATCCCGGTCGCCTTGATCTCGACGAGAACCTCGCCGGCCTTGGGGCCCTCGAGCTGCACGGTCATCACCTCGAGCGGCTTTCCCGCCGCCACCGCTACTGCCGCACGCACGTCCATCCTGTCGGTCCTTTCCAAGAGATCGCCCGCGCCGGCGACCGGTAGGCAGATTACACCAGGGAACGCCGACCCGCCGCTCCCATGCGGATCGCGGACCCGCGTATCCGGGCGGTCACAGGTCGAGCGTCGCCTGCATCTTCGCGCGGTCGGCGGAAAAGTGCGCGGCGGCGTCGGCCGGCGGCGGTGCGAAGCTGCACCGCGCGAACCGGGCCTGCTCGGCGAACGGGACGGTGGCGTCGATACCGAGCTTGGCGATGATGCCGTTGTCGCCGATGCGGACGTATTCGTGGCCGCGCGCCTGCGGCACCACGATGAGATCGCGCGACGCCTCCATGCGGGTGGCGAGGGCGTATTCAACGTCCTGGGGATCGCGGATGTCGATGTCGTGATCCACCGCGATGACGAGGTCGAGGTCCTTGAGCGCGCCGAATGCCGCCAGGATCGCATTGCGCTGCAGCCCTTCGTGCCCCGGAGAGGACTTCTTCACCTGGATGACGGCATGGAAGCGGTGCAGGCCGCCCGCGGTCATCTCGGCATCGATGGCGCAGGGCACCGCGGCCCGCAGCACCTTGAGGAGGCTCGCCTCGAGCACGTATTTGCGCAGCATGATGGTCTCGCGGCCGTAGCCGTTGATGGCGTGATAGACCGGCCGCCGGCGGTGGGTCAGCGCGGTGATCTCGACCACCGGCATCGCTTCGGCATTGGCGAGATAGCCCACGAACTCGCCGAACGGCCCCTCGACCACGGTCTCGTCGGTGCGGATCACGCCCTCCAGCACGATCTCGGTCTCGGCCGGCACCAGGAGGTTCTGGCTCACCGCCTTGACCACCGGAAGCGGGCGCCCGCATAGCCCGCCGGCGACCGCGATCTCGTCGGCGTTCTCCGGCATCTGCGAACCCATGGTGGCGGCGGTGTATTGCAGGGCGATGTCGGCGCCGATGCAGATGGCGATCGGCAGGTGCTTGCCCTTCGCCTTGGCGCGCTCCCATGCCAGTCGCAGATGGCGGCCGAAATCGAGCCGGATCGCGGTGCGTCTCGGCCCCAGCAGCTGCAGGCGGTGGTAGCTCGCATTGTACACGCCGGTCTCGGGATCGCGCGCGATGACGACGCCGGCGGTGATGAAGCGCCCGCCGTCGTCCGGAGTGTGGGTGAGCACCGGCAGCATGGCGCCGACGTCGAAGCCGTCGCGGTGGACATGCTCGTGGGCGGGGGCACGCTCCACCACCACCGGGGGCAGGGGCGTGCCGATGGCGCGGCCGATGAAATCGCGGATGGCGCGGAAGTCGCAGCCGAATGCCGCCTCGCAGTTCCCCCGGTTGGAGAGCAGGTTGCCGACCACCGGCAGGTCGTGGCCGACGACGTCGCCGAACAGGATCGCGGCGTCCTCGGCGTCGAACCTCTTCATGATCGCCGCCACCTCGAGCCGCGGATCGGCCGCGCGGTCATAGGCGCGCAAACGCCCCTGCTCGAGCATGCGCCGCAGCGCCGAACGGAACCGGGTGTCCAGTATGTCCGCGTTCGACATCGGCTCTCCTGTCGCTGGGCCGCCAACCCTTACCGTCATTTCCGAACCACAGCCGCGTGGTGCCGGGCAGGGGCCCTGGGCGTGGCGTGCGCCTTGTGCTTGCCGTTGGTCTTCCACTGGGCGCTGGTCGTGTCGCTGCTGCGCCCCGAATAGTAGATGCCGCCGGGAGGGACCGTGGAATGACCCCGACGCCCGGCGTTCGGGTCCTGCTCGGGATGCTGCGCCAGCGCAGGGCTGGCGAGCACCAGGATGAAGGCAATGCAGGCGAGGCGGCTCGTCATGAAAATCTCCGGGTTTCCCCCATCGGCCGCGGACCATAGGGCGCGGGCGGCACCGTTGGGAAGCCACTTCGCCGCAGTCCAGAACAGCCCACGAACATGGCGGACAGCTCACGCGCTCCGAGCGGCGGACAGATGACCCGCTACCGACAGTCGCGTTGGGGAGGCGCGCCCGCATCCTGGCTGTGGCCAGCCGGGCTGCGGAGGGTAGCGCCGGGCGGAACTGGGCGGTATGTTCGCGCCCGCCGGCGCCGCCACGGGATTCGCACCCCGCCGCAGCCTGCACGCGCTCGTAGCTCAGCTGGATAGAGCATCAGACTTCGAATCTGAGGGTCGGGAGTTCGAATCTCTCCGAGCGCGCCAGAAAGAAACCCCCGTCAAATCGGCATAACTTGCACATAGCCCGAAAGGGAGTGGCGTCCGGATTTCGGCGATTTGGACGCAACTTGGACGCCAAGGCCCCAACGCTTTCGTCCGGCCTGTCAGCCCGGCTCGCTTGCTAGATACGCAATTTGCGTATAGTTTAATCGAATGAGTCACGATAGCTCTCAAGCGGACACTACCGCCGACATATTGAAATTATGGCGTGCTCGCGAACGCCTGTCACAGGCGGAAGCCGCGGCGGTACTTCGGGTCTCAGTTCGGACACTTCAGGGGTGGGAGAGCGGGCGGCCGATGCCATATCCGGACCTTCTTCAAGCCGCCTTGACCGGCTCAATACGAACCGCTGACCCTTTCCTCCTTGCGCAATCTGAATTCCCGCGACAACTGGCAGGTTTCGTGGACTTTATCGGCGCCGCCGATTTGGATGCCGCGCTGAGAAAGGTGACGTGTAAACTTGAGCAGCTTCTCCCGAGCACGAGGGTTCTGTACGGAGATCGGTACTACTTCCATGAACAATTCCTGCGCTTCACCGAGGGGACGGCACCGTTTCATTTGGACATCTCAGATTCCGTTGCGGTTCGCGCCGCTAGACTTATCGCGGACATCAACAGAGTGAAAGTATCGCTGTCGGAGAAAGGGGCCTCACGACTACGTCGGATGATCATTGGAGGCTTGAAAGCTGGATGCGATATTAGGCAACTAGAACACGAGTTGCGATGTGCAACTCACTTTGCTCGAAGGGGTTTTAAGGTTACCCACGCCGATCTTGAAGGGCTCGGCAACTTTGATCTACTGATAGATGGGCCTTCAGGACCTGTGGAACTGGAGTGTAAGACCGTTGCCGAGGATACGGGAGCGCCTATAAAAATTGAGATGATCGCGCAGCTATTCGATGCGTTTGTTAGATGCGTTTCTAAGTTGCGACGCGTTTCCGTGACCGAATCTGGAGTGTTTTCGCTTTTTCTTAGAAAGCGCGGAGACGACTGCACCAATTTGGTTTCGAGATTCCGTGATGCGCTTCAGTCAGGAGCGTTTGACAAATTTGACGGGAACGACTTCGAGATTGCCTTCACTCCGAAGCCTCTCTGGACGGCATTGCTCAAGGCGGGCCAAATCGAGCAGTTTATCTCTACGCGCTCGCTTGATCCGGATTTTAATGCCGGACACGCATGCTCGTTCACGACTGTCGACGGTTTTGCGGTCGGTCTGTCTCTTCGACTTCATAAGCCGTCAGAATTGGGCAGCCGGTCAGTTGACGTTATCAAAAAGGCCGCGGACCAATGTACAAGTAAAAATCCCGCCTTGGTGTGGCTTCACTTCGTCGGGGCCACGGAGGACGACTTCCTCGCGCTAGTCCAGCTCTCGTCTAACGGAACCGGAGCCGGCTTGAACAGCATCGTGGCAAGCGCTTTGCATCCGGACGCGACGCCGGTTGGCGCAATCCCGACCGATCGGTCCCACGTAAATGCCGTTAAATTTAGCGTCAGCGGGAGCCGAATCGATAAACGTCCCGTCCTAGGTCCTAATCTCTTGATTGTCAGCGCTGTGACAAATAGCGCCCCGCTTTATCATGTCCCGAACCCACTTTGTCGTTGGCCATTGAAAATTGATTGCTGATAGCTTTTCATGACATCTTCCGCGCCGTTGCAAGACGAAAAAGAGCCTCCTGAACCGACTTCGGCCCTAACAGGCTGTTGAACTCCTTGTGGAAAGTCGGCACAGCCTTCTTGATTAAATCGAGACACATTCCACCGTCGCGCGCCGATGTGCCCGCCCCGGGCCGCTTATGCCGTCGACGCTCTTCTGCGCGTCGACGGCGGCGCGATCAGCGCTTCCGCCGGAATACCCCACTCGCGGTGTAGTCTCCACGCCATGCCCATCGTCAAGGGACGCGTCCTCGTCAGGATGTCGGATGCACGCTGGCGCGAACCGAGCAGGCGGCCAGGATCGGCCGGGTGTATTCGCCCATTTCCATGCGATAGCGGATGGCGTCGACCGTATCGGGTGGTTCGATCGAAAGATGACACGATTGTCGCCCACAAAATCGACAGAGCTCCCAAACTGGCGCTTTATCTCGGCTGGGTTTGCCGCGGGCACGGGCGAGGTACCAACTACAAGCAAATAATGCGCCTATTCCTGGGGACTGCGGTGTCCCTGCCAGGGTGATCGCGCTTGTCTAGGCGGCTCTGGGACGAAGCGTGGGAATGCCGCTCACATCCTCGTCGCGTTCCGCGTGCCACGTATCGTAAGCCCCCTGCATGCGCACCCAAACTCCGGCGCCGTCGCCGAACAACTTGCCGAGTCGAACCGCAACCGCCGGAGAGATCGGCTTGCGCTCGCGCAAAATGTCGTAGAGATGTTGCCGTGAAATTCCGAGAAGTTGCGCAATCTCGGTTTTGGTCTTGCCGGTCGTCGGGATCACGTCCTCTCTCAGCAAAGCGCCAGGATGGGTCGGACAGCGATCGGGATTGCGCTTAGCGCCATAGACCATGATTATCTCACTTCAGTGATATTGTTCGAAGCCAACCCGGCAGGCATCGCCGTCCTCGAATTCAAACGTGATGCACCACGGTCCATTTACATGGACCGAATAGCGCGTGGGTTTGAAGCTTCTCAAAGCATGAAAATCAAAGCCCGGGATGTTCATTTCCTGCGGCGTCGCCACGGCATCCAAGCGATCCAGACGACGAAGGATACGTTCATGCATCTTCGCATCGATCTTCGAAGTTCGCCCCATCTCCCAAAGTTCGGCGAGAGGCTTGCTCTTGAAGCTTCTGATCATGCTGTTTACATCGTAAGCGATTAGCTGACTGTTGTCAACGGATGGCTTACGCGTGACTGGGGCGCTCAAGCGCGACGCCGCGCGCGACTGCGTCGCAGCCCGCCCGGGGTCGCGTACTGTCGCACGAGGCGTAACAGCCCCACGGCGATAGAATAGTTGCCCATCTTCATCAGCCGGGGCGCGCCATCACTTGACCGGCTCGGTCAAAAACCGCTCGCTCGTAGGCAGCAGCGGCGGCTCGTCGATCACCGCGGCGGACGGCGGCTGCCCTGCCAGAATCGCCCGCAACTTTGCGATCCCCGCGGTGACGTCTTCCTTGAACTTGGCGCCGGCATGATCGACGAAGGCGGCGTCCTTCGGCTTGGGTTTCGCAATCCGGAATTCCAGGCGTGACGTGCCGTCGGGCCGCTCCTGCAGGGCGCGGGTCATCACGATCTTCGGCGCGCCCGGCATCGGAAGCAGGATGCTCATCGTCAGGTAGTCGACCGGGCGCCAGTCGAGACACTCCTCGATGATCGCGTCCTTGCCGTGCATGCAGTGGACCCTGGTGCCGACGCCCCTGCGCCCGTTGCTCGAGTTCTCGATGATCGCGTCGGTCGGCCACCATTTCTGCCATTGGCCGGGCACGGTGATGTATTCCCACACGGTCTGGCGCGGCGCGTCGATATCGAATTCGAAGATCGCATGGGCATCGGCCCGCGTCACCTCGTTGCGGGTGCGCTCGTCCTCGATCTTCCACGCCGCGTCGAGGTCGCCCAGCCACAGCTTGACGTCCCCGATGATGTCGACCGTCTCGTGATGCTCCAGCAGCCCCTGGGCTGCCGGATCGACGCCCATCGCCGCAATGCAGGCGTCGCTGTACAGCACGTAGGCGCGGCCGCCCATTTTCTCGCTGACCGTATTCTTGAGGAGCCTGTGAACCAGGATCACGTCGCGTCCGGCGAGCTCGTCGCGCCCGCTCATCTTGTGCTTCACCATCTCGCCGTGATGGACGACGAACTTGAAGTCGAGATCGCCCATCGCAGCGCAGGCCTTGCACTCGCAGGCCGAGGCCTGCTTCACGTCGCGCAACCGCCGGCGGAACTTGAAGTAAGCGGAACTCGATGGAATCCTGCAGAAGCGATCCATCGACCTTCTCCGCCATCGCGTAGACGAAGGCGGCATCGCCCTCGAACTTGGCGAGCCGGAAGGGGGGCCGGAGACCCCTGACCACCGTGTCCATGAAATCGGCGATGATGTCCTGGGCATGGTCGAGCTCGACCCCTGCGAGGAAGTTGGTGTACCCGGAAATATCGGCAATGGCGAAATAGGCTAATTCAGGCTTCGGAAGCATATTCCCTCCACCGGTCCGGCGATTTTCAAACAAATTCTCATAGATCACGTCGAGGCGGCAATCTCACGCGGGGTGAACAATTTCCAGCCGCCTCATGCGCAGGTCATTACGATTTCGCGCAGCGGAGTTCCATTACGCTCGATCTCGATCACCGAGAAAATCATCGGGCCGATCAGCTGCCGCTTCGCCGCGGCCCCTGACGTCGGATCCTTTCAAGCGTCCGCCTTGACGACGGTAGGATCGGCCGGGTCGAAGCCGGCTTCACCGTTTGGTAACCCTATCAAATTATCGCAAAGTTCGGCCTTGTTTGCGGCCGATCGCCGTACTTTCGCCGGAAGCGCATCATCAAATGGAAACAAGGGGGTTTCGGAGCGTGCCCGAGACCATAGAAACAATACGCTGGCCCTGCTTCGGCGGGGCTCTTCTTTTGTTTGACCCGCGCTCTGCGAGAGCGCGAATGGAGGGACGTCCATGCGACCGTTGATCGCCGTTCGTGCTGCGCTGCTCGCTTTCGCGGTGATCGGTGTGGGCCTGGCGACGGCCGCCTATGCCGATGGCGGCTCGATCCGCTTCAATGTGGTGAAGGCGGGGTTCGTCATCGGCGGTTCCGCCGGCAACGGCGCCATGAATTTTCATGGCCGGATTTATCCGCTCCTCATCGGCGGGGTGAGTTACGGCTTTACCTTTGGCGGCTCGGTGACCGATTTTGTCGGAACCGTCGGCAACATCCGAACGCCAGAGGATGTCAATGGCATCTATGTCGCCGGTGGCGCCGGCGCCGCCGTTGGTCCCGGCGGGGGCGTGATCGTGCTGGCCAATCAGAACGGCGCCGTGCTCACGCTGTCGGGCGCCCAAGCCGGACTGATCGTCGCCGCCGACATCAACGGGCTCGTCATTACACTGCGGTAGCCCCACACTGCGGTAGCCCCGCAGGATGCGGTTCCAGCCGCACTCGGTTTTGCGTCCCGGGTTGATGCCCGCGCCGGCTTTGGCGCGGCCGAACTGCGAGGCAATCCGGTGCGGATCGGTTTTCCCGGCGTCGCCGGTTGCCCGCTCGCCGCGCGGAGCTTGCCGTGACCGTCGTCCGGCCATGGCGGTCGTCCGGGTCTTGAGCTAAGAGGGCGGCCCCGCAGGTCATCCGCAGGAGCGGGCAGCGCGGTCCCGGATGATGCTCAGCCCCGTGTTCGATTTTTCCACCCTCGCGCTCGTGCTCACCGGCGCCCTGCTGGCCGGCTTCACCACGGGCTTTGCCGGGTTCGGCACCGCGCTCGTGGCGTCGGGGCTGTGGTTTCACGCGCTGCCGCCCGCGATGGTCCCGCCGCTCGCCGTGCTGGCCTCGGTGGCGGGGCAGATCGTCGGGCTGATGACGGTCCGCAGGTCGTTCGACTGGGCGCGAACCCTGCCGTATCTCATCGGCGGCGCGCTCGGCGTGCCGGTCGGTGTCATGGCGCTGGCGGCGGTGTCGCCGTTCCTGTTGCGGATATCGATCGGGGTTTTTCTGGTGCTCTACCCGGCGCACCTGCTCCTGCACCGCCGCGCGTGGCAGATCGGGACGTGGGGCGGCAAGACGGCCGACGGCATCGTCGGTCTCGGCGGCGGTTTCCTGGGCGGGTTCGCGGGGCTGTCCGGCCCGCTGCCGCTGATCTGGCTGCAACTGCGTGGCGGCAAGACCGACGCACAGCGGGCGACTTACCAGCCCTTCAACCTGATCGTCCTGACGCTCGCCGGCATCGCCATGGCGGTGACCGGGCAGGTCACGCCGCACGTGCTCTGGATGGCGTTGCTGTGTCTTCCGGCAACGCTCGGCGGCGCGTGGCTCGGCGCCCGGATCTATGTCGGGGTCTCGCCCCAGACCTTCCAGCGCGTCATCCTCGGCCTCCTGTTCCTCTCGGGCTGCATCCTGATCGTCCAGGCCATCACCTCGTAGCGTGCATCCCGTGGCCGGCGGCGCACTGCGGCTCGGCCGTCGGGCACGCATCGATTGCAAGCGCGGCCGAATCGGTGTCGGATCGAGCCCGGCGCGCGGGAGACGCGGTACGTATCGCCTGGAGACTGGCCGTGCACGATTTCGAGCCGCGGGGATGACCGAACCCTCCGCCAACGCGTCACTCCTCGCCTCCGCCATGCTCAAGCGCCTCCATGACGAGGCGCCGGGCGATCATTTCACCCTGGGCGGACTCGTGGGCGGCCTGCAAAAGCGGTCGTTCGGCGCCGTCATGCTGCTGTGCGCCTTGCTCGGCTCCGTTCCCGGCATTTCCCTGGTCGCCGGCGTGCTGCTCATCATCACCGCGGTCCAGATGATCGCCGGCCGTCCCGCTCCGGCCTTTCCCGCGGTGATCGCCGATCGGCCGCTGCCCAAGCGGCATCTCGCGACGTTTCTGCAGCGGGCCCTCCCGATGCTGCGCTATGTGGAGCAGGTGGTCCATCCGCGCTGGCCGACCCCGCCCGACGCGACGCGACGTGTGGTCGGGGTCGCGGTGGTCCTGTTGAGCTTGGCCCTGATGTTGTTTCCGTTTCCGTTGGCGAATGTCCCTCCGGCGCTGCTGATCGCGCTGATATCGCTCGCCTATCTCGAGGAGGACGGATTGCTGCTGGCGGTCGGGCTGGGGCTCGCCGCGGTCCTGCTGGCCGCCGAGTTCGCGGCACTGCGGGATGTCATCCTCGACACCGAACGCTGGTTCGGTCGCTAGGTCGGGGGCACGGCGGGTGCGACGACGGTATGGCCGCCGTGCCGCCGGCCGTGCTCAAATCACCGTCACGCCAGGTCGACGGCGAACCGCTTGAGGTCGGCGAGCGCGCAATGGCTCAGGGCGCCCTCGTGGGTGGCGCGCAGAACGACGCGGGGCGGCTTGCCGGCTTCGAAGGCTTCCTGCCAGCGGGGAGCGCACAGGCACCAGCGGTCGCCGGGCTTGAGGCCGGCGAAGCCGAATTTCGGCATCGGCGTCGACAGGTCGTTGCCGCGCGCTTTTGAGAAATCCAGGAATTCGGCCGTGGTCACCACGCACACGGTGTGGCTGCCGGCGTCGTCGAGACCGGTGTTGCAACAGCCGTCCCGATAGAAGCCGGTCAGTGGATGGAGCGAGCACGGCTCGATGGGTTCGCCGAACACGTTGCGGGGGGCGCTGCGCCCACCCTCGCCGCTGCTTCTGTCGTCCCTGAGCATTGCCGTGCCTCGTCCCATCACTTCGAGCGAAAGATCAGTGCCGCCCCCGGCGCGATCCTGAACCGCGGCATTTTACGCCCCGCGCGCAGAGCAGGTCCACCAGGGCAAGCTCATAGCCGATGAGCGTCCGTCGGGACATCGCGGAAATTCAGGCGGCGACCCCTATGTGGGGCGATTGCGTCGCGACGTCTGCGCTGTCGGGATCGACACCGGGTTGTCGCACGTGCAAACGCGCGCGGTCATAGGAATGCCCGTTTTGTGGGCTGAGTTTGCCGACTAATGTGACAATTGCGCAACCAAAGAGCCTTCTGCCTCAGGTAGGCTTTTTGGTCTCGGGGCCTGCCGCCAAACCTGGCCGACGCCCTGGGGACCTCGGGGTTGAGCCACGCTTGGCCCGACACGGGGAGGGGGAGGCGAGCATGCCAATTCTTCTCTGGTATCTGCCGTACACGATGTTTTCTGGGGCGTGCGATCTCGTGTTTTCCGAACTCGAGGCGCAGGCCGGTGGCGAGCGGGCCGCCGAATTGAACGAACCGGTATGGGACTCCGAAGACGCCGCGAAGTGAAGGCGGTCCCGTCGTAGGGACCTCGGGCGTGGCAGCCGAGGCGGTCGCTCGCCCCTTTGCCTTTGCCCTTGCCCATGCGCATCGGCGTTCTCGCCAAGGGAGCCGGGTCGTCTGAATGAAGGTCGCCATAGGTTCGGGCGTCCGGCCTCGCGTCCGTCCCTAAATTCTCGCCGGCGCGGCGGTTGCGGCGCGCCTGCCCTTGCCGCCGCTCGGCAAAACGATCATCCTCGCTCCATATTTTGCGACATGCGCCGACGCGCGCCCCGCGGCGGCCGGGAGGATGTCATGCCGAACCGTTTCACGACGATCATCCTTGTCGCGATGTTGCTCGGTATCGTGGTCGGCTACGGCTTGCATACCGTTTATCCCGACCCGGCGACAGAGGCGACGATCGCCGGATACATCTCGCTCGTCACCGACCTCTTCCTGCGCCTCATCAAGATGATCATCGCGCCACTGGTGCTGTCGACGTTGGTGGTCGGCATCACCCACATGGGCGCGACGTCCTCGCTCGGCCGGATCGGGGCGAAGACCATGGGCTGGTTCGTCTCCGCCTCGCTGGTCTCGCTTTTCCTCGGCCTGATCATGGTCAATCTCCTGCAGCCCGGCGTCAGCCTCGGGCTGCCGGTGCCGGACGCCGGGGTCGCCACCAACCTCAAGACCTCGGGCCTGACGCTCAAGGAGTTCGTCACCCACCTCGCGCCGCGCTCGGTGGTGGAAGCCATGGCGAACAACGAGATTCTGCAGATCGTCGTCTTCGCGATCTTCGCCGGCGTCGCTCTCGCGTCGCTCGGCGAGCGCGCCAAGCAGCTCACCGAAGTGATCGAGCAGGTGGCGCACATGATGCTGGAGATCACCGGCTACGTCATGAAGGCGGCCCCGTTCGCGGTGTTCGCCGCCATCGCCGCGACGGTCACCACCAACGGCCTCGGCATTCTCCTGACCTTCGGCAAGTTCATGGGGGGCTTCTACCTGTCGCTCATCGTGCTGTGGGCGGCGATCTTCGGCGCCTGCTTCCTGGTGATCGGACCGCGGGCGTTCCGGCTCGCCGACCTCGTGCGGGAGCCGATCCTGCTGGCCTTCTCCACCGCGAGCTCCGAGGCCGCCTATCCCAAGACGCTCGAGCGCCTCGAGGAGTTCGGCGTGCCCAACCGCATCGCGAGCTTCGTGCTGCCGCTGGGCTACTCCTTCAATCTCGACGGCTCGATGATGTATTGCACCTTCGCGACGCTGTTCATCGCGCAGGCCTACGGTATCAACCTGAGCTGGGGCGAGCAGATCACCATGCTGCTGCTGCTCATGGTGACGTCGAAGGGCATGGCCGGCGTGCCGCGCGCCTCGTTGGTGGTGATCGCGGCGACCTTGTCGACCTTCCACATTCCCGAGGCGGGCCTCCTGCTGATCATGGGAGTCGACCAGTTCCTCGACATGGGACGCAGCGCCACCAACGTCGTCGGCAATTCGGTCGCCGCGGCGGTGATCGCCAAGTGGGAGGGCAACCTGCGTCCGGAGCTGCCCGGCATCGACGAAGGCGCCACCATCGAGCATCCGCTGCCACCCGGAACGGCCACGCCGGCGCCGGCGGAGTAGGGGCGGTGCGTGTCCCCACGCGTTCGCAGCTCAGCTGTCCGAGGTTCGGACGACTGCGGTTCGGCCGGCTGCAATTCGGGCGGCTGCGATTCGGTGGGCTCGGACTTGGCCTGATCGTCGCCGTAGCTCTTGCGGCGACGGCGGAGTGCCGCGCCCAGGGCGAGCCGCTCGCCGCCGACACCGTTGCCGGCACGCTCGCGCGCATCAAGACCACCGGCGTGGCGCGGATCGGGTACCGCGAGGCCGCGGTTCCCTTCTCCTTCCTCGACCCTGCGGGCCGGCCGGTCGGCTACAGCCTCGATCTGTGCGGCGCCATCGTCGAAGAGATCGGCCGCGTTCTCGACCGCGACGATCTCAAGCTCGACTTCGTCCGGGTCACGGCGGACGACCGGCTCGACGCGGTCGTCGCGAACCGGATCGATCTCGAATGCGGCTCGACCACCAACAATGCCGAACGCCGTAGAATCGTGGATTTCTCGCCGATGATCTTCGTCACCGGCACCAAGGTGATGGTGCCGGCGACGACCGCGTGGCGAGATTTCCACGATCTCAAGGGGCGCCGGGTGGCGGTCGCGCGCGGCTCCACCAATGCCGACGCGCTCCGCGCACTCGACCGCAAGTTCGGTCTCGGCATCACGCTCGTCGAGGCGCCCGGCTACGACGACGCCTATCGCCTGTTGGAGAACGGCGACGCCGATGCGCTGGCGACCGACGAGGTGCTGCTCCGCGGCCTCATTGCCCAGCACCGTGCGCAGAGCAGGTTCAAGGTGGTGGGCGAGATGCTCTCCTACGAGCCTTACGGCATCGCCTTCCGCCGCAACGAGAAGGAGCTGCGGGACACCGTCGAGCGCGCCATCCGCAATCTCGTGGTGGCCCGCGACATCGGCCCGATCTACGACAAATGGTTCGCGTCCCGCCTGCCCAACGGCGAGCGGTTCGACATCCCGATGAGCCCGCAGCTCGCGGAATCCTTCGCCGTCCTGGGCGCCACCGGAGAGGCGAACTGACGGGTCCGCCCAACCCCGGCTGAACAGGTCGGCGTCGGTTCGCGTTGCATCGACGTGCCTCGTCCCCCGCCTGAGGCTTTCTTGAAAACATGAACGACGCTTATGCCCATTGCGAAGCCGTGGTGCGCACCGGCGACAAGGACCGCTTCGTCGCGGCCCTGTTTGCCCCCGTCGCCGATCGCAAGCACCTTCATGCGCTCTATGCCTTCAACGGTGAGATCTCGCGGGTGCGCGAGCTGGCGCGCGAGGCGCTGCCCGGCGAAATCCGCCTCCAGTGGTGGCGCGACGTGATCGCCGACGATGGCCGCGGGGAGGTCGACGCCAATCCGATCGCCGCGGCGCTGCGCGACACCGTTGCGCAATTCGATCTGCCGTCAGAGCTGCTGGTCCGCCTGATCGACGCCCACGAGTTCGATCTCTACGACGACGCGATGGCGACGGCCGCCGAGCTCGACGCCTATGGCCGCGACACCGAGGGCGTGCTGATGACGCTCGCGGCCCGCATTCTGGCAGGCAGCGCCGGGATTGCCGCAGCCACCGCGGACGCCGCGGCCACCGCGGGAATCGCTGCAGCGGCAACTCGGCGCCTGAGGAGCTTTCCCGCCGATCTCGCGCGCCGGCAGCTGTTCGTGCCCCTCGCCACTCTGGAGCGCCACGGCGTCTCGCGCGCCGATGTCGAGGCGCGGCACAATTCGCCGGGACTGCAGGCGGCGCTCGCCGACTTGCGCGGCGATGCGGCCGCGGCTTTCGATGACTTTCGCCGCGCCGCTGCGGATATTCCGGAGCGTTGCGCCCCGGCGTTCCTTGCCGCGGCGGTGGTGCCGGCGTGGCTCGCAAGGCTCGGGCGGGCCGGGCGCGACCCGTTCACTGCGGTCGAACTCGCGCCGTGGCGGCGCCAATGGATCATCTGGCGCGCCGCCCGGCGCTGGCCGAGGCTGTGATCTGCGTCGAAGCTTGCGGGCGAAGTCTCCGGTTGGCGGCCAAAAAAACGGCCGTGGCTGAGGCGAGCGCCTTGCGCGTGCGGATGCCACGGGTGAATATCGAGGCCAACCTGAACTCCGCGGCCTGCACCGTTCACGCGATGGCGTGTTTTCGCTCGCCGTCGGACCTTAGGTACTCCGAACGATGAAGCTTTCAATCGCAACGGTTTCGCTCAGCGGAGATCTGGCCGAAAAGCTCGCAGCCGTCGCTGCCGCCGGCTTCGAGGGCGTCGAGATTTTCGAGAGCGATCTGTTGTCGTTCAACGGGACGCCGGCCGAAGTGCGCCGCATGGTCGCCGACCTCGGGCTCGACATCATTGCATTTCAGCCGTTCCGCGATTTCGAATGCATGCCGCCGGCGAGCCGCGAACGCATCTTCTCGCGCGCGGAACGAAAATTCGACTTGATGGCCGAACTCGGCACCGATCTCTTGCTCGTTTGCTCCAACGTGTCGCCGCAGAGCCTGGGCGGCATCCATCGCGCCGCGGAAGATTTTCATGCGCTGGGGGAGCGTGCCGCCGGCCATGGAATGCGCGTCGGTTTTGAAGCGCTGGCGTGGGGCCGCCACATCAGCGACTACCGCGATGCCTGGGAAGTCGTGCGGCGAGCCGATCATCCGGCGATCGGCCTCGTCCTCGACACCTTTCATATCTTCGCGCGCAAGACCGACCTGACGCCGATCGGCGCCATCCCGCAGGACCGTGTGTTCCTGGTGCAGTTGGCGGATGCTCCGATGCTCGAAATGAACGCGCTGTCATGGAGCCGCCATTTCCGGAATTTTCCCGGCCAGGGCGAACTGCCGCTGCTCGATTTCATGGCGGTGCTGCAGGCGACGACATACGACGGCCCGCTGTCGCTGGAGATCTTCAACGATCAGTTTCGTGCCGGGTCCGCCCGCGGCGTTGCCGTGGACGGCCAGCGCTCCCTGCTGTTTCTTCTGGACGAGTTGCGCATCCGAAATGGGACCGGCAGCAGTCTTCGTGCCGCTCTGCCGCCGCGCCCCGCGGTCACCGGCACCGCATTCATCGAGTTCGCCATCGCCGAAAGCGACGCGCCGTCGTTCGAAGCGTTGTTGCGGGGGCTCGGATTTGCGCGCGCCGGCGTGCACAAGTCGAAGGCCGTGACGCGATGGTCGCAGGGCGCCATCAATTTCGTCGTCAATACAGAAAAGGATGGCTTCGCTCACGCTTTCAACATCACCCACGGCACTTCGGTCTGCGCCATCGGCTTGGCCGTAGAAGACGCGGCGGCAACCCTGCGCCGCGCGCAATCGCTGCGCGACAAGCCGTTCCACCAGGCGGTGGGCCCGGGCGAACTCGATATTCCGGCGGTTCGCGGCCTCGGCGGCAGCCTCATTTATTTCATTGATCACAAGAGCGAGCTCGGCCGCGTGTGGGACATCGATTTCGAGCCGACTGGTGAGCCCGGCACGGGTGCCGGCCTCGTCGTCATAGATCACATTTCGCAATCGATGCATTACGAGGAAATGCTGTCCTGGGTGCTGTTTTACACCTCGCTCCTCGCGCTCCAGAAAACCCCTGAACAGGACGTGCTCGATCCCGGCGGGTTGGTCAAAAGCCAGGTGGTGCAGTCATCGAATGGAGCGCTCCGCATCGTGCTGAACGCCTCGCAATCCGAACGTACCCAGTCCTCGCGTTTCCTGGCCGAGGCGTTCGGGTCGGGCGTCCAGCACATCGCGCTCGCGACCGCCGACCTGTTGTCGACCGTTGCGCGGCTGAGCGAAAACGGGATCGAGCTGTTGCCGATTCCGGACAACTACTACGAGGATCTCGAATCAAAGACCGACCTTGCGCCGGAGCGGATTCACCAGCTCAGGACGCACAACATTCTTTACGACAGTGACGGCGCGGGCGAATATCTCCAAGCCTATACGCGCAGCTTCGATGGCGGTTTCTTCTTCGAAATCGTCGAGCGGCGCGGCTACGTCGGCTTCGGCGCCGCGAATGCCACCATTCGGCTGGCCGCGCAGACGCGACTGGCCCGCCAGCCGGGTTCGGAGAGTCTGGCAGACTGATGGTTCCCGCCCTGATGGCTCCCGCACCGAGCGCCGCCGCCCGGCGGCCTCCGCGCGTTCGACGCACCTCGCCGCGCCGGAGGCGCCCGGATCCGGCCTCTACATCACGAAGCGATCGCGCATGTTGTGGCGGGCGTTGAGGATCGCGTCGACCACATGTCGCTCGGCATCCGAGGTGATCAGGGGCTCGATGTCGTCGACCTGGTTGGTGGCGACGAGCTGGAGAATGTCGCGGCGCACCGCGCCGCCGGCAGTACGGGGCAGGGTGGGCACGACCTGGATGAATTGCGGCACGTTATCGCGGCCGATTCTTGCGGCGACGAATTCCTGCAGCTGCTCTTCGCCGACCGGCGTTTTGGTTTCGACGAATGCATAAAGCCCGGCACCGGCGAGACGGTCGGGATAGACCAGGACGGCGGCGTCGCGTACCTCGGGATGGGAGGCGAGGGCGGCGGAGATGGCCGGTGCACCGAACAGGTTCTTGCGCCCCGCCACGATGGCCTCGACCAGCCGCGCCTCCTGCGGTGAGGCGAGCAGCGGCTCGATCATGTCGACCTGGTTGGTGCTCACCAGCCGCAGCACGTCGCGCCGCACGGTGCCTTCATCTCGTCGCGGCAGCGCGTCGACGAGCTGGATGAACTCCGGCAGCCGTTCGGTGCCGATCTTGGCGACGAGGGCGGCGCGCAGGCGGTCCTCGGTGACGCTGCGGTCGGCTTCGACGAACGCATAAAGTCCTATGCCGCGCTTGCGATCGGGAAAATCGAGCACGGCGACGTCGCGCACGCCGTCGACCGCCTTCGCCGCGCCCTCGATGGCGGGCGCGTCATAGGCCATGCGCTTGCCGCCGCCTTCGGAATCGATGAAGCCGAGCAGGCCGCGGGTGACGAGGATGTAAAACTTCTTCCCGGTCGCCATCCAGATGCGGGTCGGCAGGCTCTTGCGCGCCAGCACCCGCTTCTCCATCGCCGTCAGCGCGTCCGGCACGTAGCGGCGCTTGTGCTTGAGAAAATGGCGCAGGTCCTCGTAGGCGAGGATGCGGAACAGCCGGTTGCGGTGGGAGAACGCCGAGGCGAGCTGGAAATCGAGGAGATAGCCGCGTCCGTCCGGGCTGCGCAGCCAGTTCTGCTCCTTGGCGAGGTCGTTGTGGGTGATCCGCAGCCGGTGGACCGCGCGCAATGCCGCCCGCGCCGAGCGGAAATAGGCGAGATCGCCGAACGGCCGCGCGATCTTGAGCGCGCTGCCGGGGATGTAGCCGCGCACCAGGCGCTTGTCGTCGGCATAGAGCAGGGGCGGCGCGACCCCGAGACCGGTCACGATGGCGAGTGCGCGCCTCTCGCGATTGAAGAGATGGACGGCGAGCGGCCGCGACCACCAGGGGACTTCGTCGAGCCGCCGCAACACGCCGGGAAGCTCGCCGGCGTCGCCGCGGAACGTGCCGCGCTCGACGGTGGAGAAGACGTCGCGCTTGAGCACGACCGCGGTCTGCCATCGTCCGGCAAAATCCTGCGCTTGCCGTGTCGCCTTCATCGGGGATCGGTCTTCGACCACGCCGCGGCTTCAGCGATGGGCATGGCCGGCTCGGCCGCCGGTGCCCCGTCGGGCGCGACGGCCGGGACCAGGGCCGCGCCGGCCTCCTCCGATGCCGGCAGGCCGCGGCTCCAGAGATCGAGGTCGAGGAGCGCCCGCGCGGTCAGGGCGCGGCGCTTTGCCAGCGTCTTCTCCGTGCCGCGCAGCCGGGTGCCGTCGGCGGCGCGGGTCGCGGCGCGCGCCAGCGGTGGGAACAGTCCGAAATTGACGTTCATCGGCTGGAACGACCGTGGCCCGGCGTCGATGGTTTCCACATGGCCGCCGGTGATGTGGGCGAGGAGGGCGCCGTGGGCGGTGGTTGCCGGCGGGGCGACGCAGGTCTCGCCGTGGCGCTCCGCCGCGGCGAAGCGGCCGGCGATGAGGCCGATGGCTGCGGATTCGACGTAGCCCTCGCAGCCGGTGATCTGGCCGGCGAAGCGCAGGCGCGGCAGGGTCCGCAGCCGCAACGTTCCGTCGAGCAGCCGCGGCGAATTGAGGAAGGTGTTGCGATGCAGGCCGCCGAGCCGCGCGAACTCGGCGTGCTCGAGGCCGGGCACCATCCGGAACACGCGGGCCTGCTCGGCATGCTTGAGCTTGGTCTGGAAGCCGACGATGTTGAACAGGGTGCCCAGCCGGTTGTCCTGGCGCAGCTGGACGATGGCATGGGCCTTCTCTCCGGGCCGGTGGGGGTTCGTCAGTCCGACCGGTTTCATCGGGCCCCAGCGAAGCGTCTCGCGGCCGCGCTCCGCCATCACCTCGATCGGCAGGCAGCCGTCGAAATAGGGAGCGCGCTCCCATTCGTGGAACGAGATGCGGTCGCCGGCGAGCAGCGCATCGAGGAAGGCTTCGTACTGGGCGCGGTCGAGCGGGCAATTGATGTAGTCGGCGCCGCTGCCGCCGGGGCCCGCATGGTCGTAACGCGACTGAAACCAGGCGACGTTCATGTCGATGCTGTCGCGATGGACGATCGGCGCGATGGCGTCGAAGAAGGCGAGCGCCGTCTCCCCCGTCGTCTCGGCGATGGCGCCGGCGAGCGCCGGCGAGGTCAGCGGACCGGTGGCGACGATGACGCTGTCCCACGCGGCCGGCGGCAGGCCGGCGATCTCCTCGCGGGATATTTCGATCAGGGCGTGGACTTCCAGCGCGCGCGTGACCGCCTGGGAAAAGCCGTCGCGATCGACGGCGAGCGCACCGCCGGCGGGAACCTGGTTGGCATCGGCGGCGCGCATCACGAGCGAGCCGAGCCGTCGCATCTCCTCATGGAGAAGGCCGACCGCGTTGTGCTCGCGGTCATCGGAGCGGAACGAGTTCGAGCAGACGAGCTCGGCAAAGCCGCTGGTCTTGTGGACGGCGGTCGAGCGTTGCGGCCGCATCTCGTGCAGCACGACGGGGATGCCGCGCGAAGCGATCTGCCAGGCGGCCTCGCTTCCGGCCAGTCCGCCGCCGATGACATGGATAGGTTGCATCGGACCTCTGGATATTGGAAAACCGTTTGGAGTCAACCGCAATGCATCCGGCGCCAAACATCCTGCTGTCGCCTAGGATCATCCAGAGGGAACGCGATGAGGTACAACCTGCTCGTTGTCGCAACCGCAATCGGTGCCATGCTGTCGTCGCCGTCGGACGCGTTGGAACTCAAGGTGCTCACCGCGGGCGCCTTCAAGTCGACCGTGCTCGCGCTTGCGCCGGAATACGAGAAAGCCAGCGGGAACAAGCTCGTCATCGACAACGACACGGTCGGTGCGCTGGTCAAGCGGGTGGAAGCCGGCGAGACCTTCGACGTGGTCGTGCTCAGCCCGGCGGCGATCGATGAGCTCACTCTCAAGGGCAAGGTGGCGCCGTCGAGCCGCACCGATCTCGCGCGGGTCGGCGTCGGTGTGATGGTGAAGGAGGGCGCGCCGGCGCCCGACATCTCGACCGTCGACGCCTTCAAGAAGGCGGTGCTCGATGCGAAGTCGGTCTCCTTCATCAACCCGGCGAGCGGCGGGTCGAGCGGCATTTACGTGGCGAAGCTGCTGGAGCGTCTCGGCATCGCCGATCAGGTGAAGCCGAAGGAGAGGCTCAAGGACGGCGGGTATGTCGCGGACCTGATCGCGTCCGGCGCATCGGAGCTCGGCATTCACCAGATCAGCGAGATCATTCCCCACAAGGGGGTCACGCTGGTGGGGCCGCTGCCCGCCGAGATCCAGAGCTACACCGTCTATTCGGCCGGCGTCGGTCCCAACACCAAATATCCCGATGCGGCCAAGGCGGTGATCGCGACGTTGAGCGGCCCGTCGGCCCAGGCGCTGTTCAAGTCGAAGGGTATGGAACCCGCCAAGCCCTGAGACGTCGCTGCCCCGAGGCGGAACGCCGCGGCATGCCGCCATCCGGCGGTCGTCATTGCCGGCTAATCGACGTGCTCAAACCGGCGACGAGGAGGTTTCATGTCGGCGCTTACGCTCTATCACATCGCACCGTCACGCTCGTCGGTCGCGCTGTGGATGCTGGAGGAAGTCGGGCAGCCCTTCGGCATCCATCTTCTCAGCGCGAAAAAGGGGGATAATCGCGATTCTTCCTATCTGGACATCAACCCCATGGGCAAGGTGCCGGCGCTTCGGCACGGCGATGCCATCGTTACCGAGGTGGCGGCGATCTGCTGTTATCTCGCCGATGCGTTTCCGCAGGCCGGGCTCAACATTCCGATCGGCGAGGCGGGCCGTGGCAGCTATCTCAAATGGCTGTTCTTCGGGCCTGGAACCCTCGAGCCGGCGGTCCTGGATCGCGCCTTTCCACGAACCGGCGAGCCGACGCGTGCCGCGCTACCTTATGGCGACTTCGACACCGCCATGGACGTGGTCGCCCAAGCGGTGACGCCGGGCCCGTTCCTCATGGGCGATAAGTTCACCGCTGCCGACGTCGTGATCGGCTCGAACCTGCGGTGGGCGACGATGTTCAAGCTGATCCCCGAACGCAAAGAATTCACCGATTACATCGCCCGTTTCGCCGATCGCCCGGCCGCCAAGCGCGCCCAGGCGAAAGACGAGCAACTCGCCAAGGCCTAGCCTCGTGATCCTGCCGCTGCGCGTTCTGTATTTCGAGGATCTTGCGGTCGACATGACCGAGACGTTTTCGAAGACGGTGTCGTCCTCCGACGTGGTCGGCTTCGCCGAAGTGACCGGCGATCGTAATCCGATCCATTTATCGGAGCACTTTGCGGCGCGCACGATGTTCGGCACGCGCATCGCCCACGGTCTCTACACCGCAAGCCTGATATCGGCGCTGCTGGGCACCCGGCTGCCTGGACCGGGTGCCGTCTACATTTCGCAAACTCTGAACTTTCGCGCGCCCGTGAAAATCGGCGATACCGTCACCGTGGTCGTCACCGTCGCCGAATTGATGCCGGAAAAATCGCGCGCCCGGCTCGCCTGCGTCTGCAAGGTCGGCGACGAAATCGTCCTCGATGGTGAAGCGCTGGTAAAGGTGCCGGGCAAGGCAACCGCTAAGCCCATGGCTCCATTGTGATGAAGGCATGACGAGTCATTTTGCGTATTTTTTGGGGCTGAATGTGGCGCAAAACTCCGCGACATTGCGATTTAGATCAAAGGCTTGATAATAGTCTGCGGTAATCTTTATCGGACTGCTGCGAGATGCCCGTTCGTCTAATTGCCATCCTATCCCCGTCACGCTAGACACCGGGCGGGCGACATTGATGAGTCGATGAATGAGTTTCGAGATCGAGCGTAAGTTCCTCGTGCGGGGCGACGAGTGGCGCGCATCCGTGACATCGCGCACGGATATCCGGCAAGCCTATCTGGCGTGGGAAACCAAGTCGTCGGTGCGGGTCCGGATCACCGACAACCACAGTGCGACCCTGACAGTGAAGTCGCGTCCCGTCGAGTTGCGCCGGCTGGAGCTCGAATATCCGATCCCGGTTCTGGAGGCCGAGGCCCTGATGCCTCTGCGCCAGGGTTCGATCGTTCAGAAGGTGCGCCATCGGCTTCCGTGCGGCGATCTCTGCTGGGAGATCGACGTCTTCACCGGCGATAATCTGGGCCTCATCATCGCCGAGATCGAATTGCGCCACGAGAACGAGACCGTCGCGCTGCCCGCCTGGATCGGTGCGGAGGTGACGGGAAAGCCGTCGTACTACAACGGCTACCTCGCGCAGCACCCCTTCGTTTCGTGGCCGCAGCAGGATATCGCTTCGCTGGAAATGCGCGCCTGAACGCAGGCGCGACTTTCGGAAGGTGATCTCGGCAATCGAAGGTGATCTCGGCCGGGCTTGTCCCGGCTGTTTTTGTTCGCAGAGCAAATTCGTCCGGCGCGGCGCCGCCGACGATCACGGCGAACCGGCGTCGGGGCGCTACACCACCACCGCGTTCTCGTAATCGCTGCTGAGCGTGAGCCACTGATCCTCGGCGCTCGCGAGCGCGTTCGCGGCCTCCGCGCGCTCCTTGCCGAGGGTCGCCACTCGCGTGGGGTCGCGGTCGTAGAGCTTGGGGTCGGCGAGCAGCGCGTCGATCTCGGCGATGCGCTTGGTCAGGCTCGAGATGGACTTGTCCAGCGCGTCGATGCGCTTCTTGAGCGGGGCGAGCTCGGCACGCTTCTCGGCGGCGGCCCGGCGCTGGTCGGCGCGCGATTGCCGGCCCTCGTCCTTGCCGGCGCGGGCCTCGCTGTCGGCGCCCCCGCCGAGAACGAGGCGGCGGTAGTCGTCGAGGTCGCCGTCGAACGGCTTGACCGCGCCGTCCGCCACGAGCCACAGCCGGTCGGCGCAGGCTTCGAGCAGATGGCGGTCATGGGACACCAGGATCACCGCGCCGGTATAGTCGTTGATCGCCTCGATCAGTGCGCTGCGGCTGTCGATGTCGAGGTGATTGGTGGGCTCGTCGAGCACGACGAGGTGCGGCCCCTCGAAGGTTGCGAGGCCGAGCAGCAGCCGCGCCTTCTCGCCGCCGGAGAGGTTGGCGACGGGGGTGTCCGCCATGGCGCCGGAAAAGCCGATCGTCCCGGTGCGGGCGCGCACCTTGGCTTCGGGGGCGTCGGGCATCAGCTTGCGGACATGGTCGTAGGCGCTCGCGGCGGGATTGAGTTCGTCGAGCTGATGCTGGGCGAAGTAGGCGATCTTGATCTTGTCCGCGCGCGTCACCGTTCCCGAGAACGGCGCGAGCCGTCCGGTCAGCAGCTTGGTGAGCGTCGACTTGCCGTTGCCGTTGGCGCCGAGCAGCGCGATGCGGTCGTCGGCATCGACCCGCAGCGTCAGGCGGCGGAGCACCGGCTTGCCGGGCTCGTAGCCGACCGCGGTGTCGTCGAGGGCGATGATCGGCGGCGACAGCGGCTTGTCGGGGGAGGGGAAGGCGATTTCGCGCACGTCGTCCTCGATGCGCACGTCGATCGGCTGGAGCTTCGCCAGCAGCTTGAGCCGGGACTGCGCCTGGCGCGCCTTGGTGGCCTTGGCGCGGAAGCGCTCTACGAACGAGGTGAGACGCTTGCGCTGCGCCTCCTGCTTCTTGGCGAGACCGAGGTCGAGCGCGAGGCGTTCGTTGCGCTGGCGCTCGAACGACGTGTAGTTGCCGCGATAGAAGGTGAGCTTGGTGCGGTCGAGATGCAGAATGGAATCCACGGCCGAATCCAGGAGATCGCGATCGTGGCTGATCACGATCACGGTTCGCGGATAGCGCGCGATGTGATCCTCGAGCCATAAGGTCCCTTCGAGGTCGAGATAGTTGGTGGGCTCGTCGAGCAGCAGAATGTCCGGCTCGGCGAACAGTACGGCGGCGAGCGCGACCCGCATCCGCCAGCCGCCGGAGAATTCGGCGCACGGGCGTTTCTGGTCCTCATGGGAGAACCCGAGCCCGGCGAGGATCGCCGCGGCGCGCGCCGGCGCGGCATGGGCACCGATATCGGCGAGCCTCGACTGGATTTCCGCGATGCGATGGGGATCGTCCGCCGTTTCCGCCTCGGCAAGGAGCGCGCTGCGTTCGCGGTTGCCGGCGAGCACGATGTCGATCAGGCTTTCCGGCCCGTTGGGCGCTTCCTGCGGCAGCCGCCCGATGCTCGCCCGCGTCGGCCAGGAGAACCGGCCGTGCTCGACGGCGAGATCGCCCACGATGGCACGGAACAGGGTGCTCTTGCCGGTGCCGTTGCGGCCGACGAGTCCGACCCGTGCGCCGTCGGGAATCTGCGCCGAGGCGTGCTCGATCAGGAGCCGCCCGGCGACGCGTAGCGAAACATCGTCGATCACCAGCATGCGGTGGTATGGCCGCAATGGTGCCCGCCTTGCAACCGCTTCCTGGTGTCGCGCCGGCCATGGGTTGCCAGACCCCCGGCGCTGCCTCCACAATCGCCCCAACCGCCGTGTCCGGCCGGGGCGCGGCGGAAATGCGAGGGGACGAAATGTGCGTAGCCGGATGTGAGCGCGCGGTGCGCGACGCGTTGACGCGGCGCGGCTTCTTCAAAGGGGCGACGGTGGCAGGGTTCGCGGCGACGACAACCGGCAGCGCCGTGGCGGCAGCGCCGCGCAGCTTCACCAAGGTGGTCGACCTCACCCACCCCATGTCGGGCGAATTCCCGACTTTCAACGGAAAGCCGGGCATCGAGGTGACGCGGGAATTCGCCCTCAAGAAGGACGGCTACAATCTGAGCTGGTGGCACCTGAGCGAGCACGCCGGGACCCACATCGACGCGCCGATCCATTTCTCCGCGCACGGGGCGGCGGTGGATGCGCTTACGGTCGAACAGCTCGTGGTGCCGCTCGCGGTGGTCGACATCGCCTACAAGGCGGAGCAGGAGCCCGACTACCTGCTGTCGCGCGACGACCTCGCGGCCTGGGAGGCCAAGAACGGCCGGCTGCCCGACAATTGCTGCGTCGCGCTTTACTCCGGCTGGGGCGAGCTCCTCGTGAAGGACGAGGCGAAGTTCTCCGGGCGCGACATCGACGGCACGTTTCATTTCCCGGGCTTCGATCCCGATGCGGCGGACTGGATGATCCGGGAGCGCCGGGTCGCCGGTATCGCCGTCGATACCCTGTCGCTCGACAACGGGCCGTCCAAGGACTTCAACACCCACAAGGTCTGGCTGCCGTCCGGCCGTTGGGGCCTGGAAAACGTCGCCAATCTCGGCCAGGTTCCCGCAAGCGGCGCGACGCTGGTGGTCGGCGCCCCCAAGGTGAAGGGCGCGAGCGGCGGCCTCACGAGGGTGTTCGCGCTGGTGTAGGGGCGCATGGCGCACGGCACAGCGACATCCTTCGGGGAGGACAGGCGAAGCGTGCTCACCGCACCATCACGCTGTCGTAACGGGCGGGGATGAGCGGCGACGCGGGACGGCGGGACACCATCACGCCCATATGGCGGGGTGCCGGCCGCCCCTGCGAGCTTGTTGTCGATGCGCTGCGCTCAGCCGTCCCAGTCGATGGTGCCGGAGTCCCACTTGGCCTTCACCTTGGTCGCCTTGCGGATCAGTTCGTCGATCGCGGCGACCGGCTTCTTGTCCGGATTGGCCTTGCAGAAGCTCGCGACGAGGTTGAGCACCTTCCCTTCGTCGAGGGTCGAGAGATCGACATGCTTGCTGTCGTCCTCCAGCAGCGCGATGTTGGCGGCGCTGACGTAGCCCTGCACCCAAGCATAAAGCATCATATTGACGGGATTGTTCAATCCCTCGTTGGGCACGAGATCATTGACGAGGCGGGCGCAGCTCGATGTCCCGATGCCCTGCGTGGCGAGGGGCTCGGCCTGTGCCCCGGGGCCGAGAGCGGCGCCGAGCAGGGGAAGGCCGAGCGCGGCACCCATCAGTGCGCGAGGCAGTTTCGAGATCATTCGTGCGGGCTCCCGTCCGTGATGCGTTGCACCGTCTTGATGCGTTGCAGGGTCCTTGGTGGGTTGCAGGGTCCTCGATGCTTGCAGTGCCCTCGATGAGTTGCACGATGCGCTGTGTCCGCCGCCGCGTTGCGTGAAGAGGCGCCGGCACGGGCTGCAGGCGGCCTCATGCGAGGGTGATTCGGCTCTTCCACATCGCCCAGGGCCGCTGAAAATTGGTGTCCTTGCGTCCAGTGATCAGCTCGCATTCCTCGGGCGTGAGGAATTCGATCGGGCCGCCGAGCGCGATCGCCTGGGCCTGCAGCCGCGCATTGACCTCGGTGTAGATCGCCCGGTAGACGGCCGTCATGACGTTGGGGCCGACGCAGACGTTGCCGTGCCCACGCATCAGCGCGACGTTGTGGGGCCCGAGGCTGCGGGCGAGCCCGGCCCCGTGCTTGGCATTGCGGATCAGGAGATCGGTCATGCCGTCGCAGTCGCGGATCTCGAAATTCGGCACGTCCTGCTTGAGGAAGGCCGACATGTGGCAGATCGCACGCAGCTTCACCTTGCTGACGCTGAACGGGATCACGGTCGGCGAATGACTGTGCACGATGGCGTTGACGTCGGGACGGGCCTTGTAGATTTCGCCGTGAATGAAGCGCTCGATGTACATCAGCCGCCCGGCCTGGTCGACCGGGTTGGAATCGAGATCGTACTCCATGATGTCGGCTACGGTGATGATCGCCGGGGCCTTGGAGCGCGACAGGAAATAGCGGTCGGGCGCATGCGGGTGGCGGATTGTGACATGGCCGTAGCCGTCGAGGACGCCCTGGTCGGCGAGGATGCGGTTGGCCGCGACGAGATCCTCGATCGCCGTGGGATCGACTGGACCGCCGGAACGCGGCGCCGGGGTGCTTGCGTGATCGTTCATGGGCCTATGACCAATTCCACGTTGAACCTGGCCCGCTTCGGGCGATGCAGCCGGGCCGATGCCCCCGGACGGCTCCCTGCGCTCGATTTCGCCGGGACCCGGGGAGGGACCCCCGGTGCCGCCGGAACCGCGCCGCACGGACGGCCTTGAAAAAATCGCGAACCTTTGGACAGATCGCGCCTCATGCCTTGCCGCAGGACGGAACCGCCGCCGTTCTCATAGCCAATTCGCCGGTTGTGACCAAGCGGGATTTGACCGCGGTTCGCAGGGGAAAGATAGATGGTAGCCAGCGCCTGTCCGGTGCGCCATAATGGGCAAAACCCGAATGGCTGGGCGGGCTTAGCGCGAACAGGGGGTACATGATGCCGGGCGTTGATGCAGCGGCGGGAACGCTGGCGGTTCCGATCTGGCTGGCCGGAGCGGGAGCCGCGATCCTGGTGGTCGCCGTGCTGCTTGCCGTCAAGCGGGCGGGCGGAGCGGCGCTGATTCAGTCGCTGTTCCGGGTCGGCCTGATTGCGGCGCTGGTTCTCGGGGCATGGCTCTATGTGCAGCAGCGCGGGTCGGCGACCGGTGCTGCGGCGGGCGGCGACCGCCGTGCCCTCGACGACCGCAAGACCGCGCTGATGGCGGGGGCGATCGCGCCGGGCTCGGCGCTTTCCTGCCTCGACGAGATGGCCGGCGAGGCGGTCGAGGTGGCCTGCGAGAAGGCGGTGTTCGCCAGCCCCGAGTCCGTCGCGTCGGCGGTCAAATACGTATCCGCCCAGATCGCGCTGCTCAAGGACGGCGCCGCCTATGCGCGGCGCGATCCAAGCTACGCCGCCGAGATCGCGCCCTTGCGCACGGCCGTCGAACTCGACCGCTTCGGGCTCGTCGCCCACGTGCTCGGGGACCAGCACGGCTGCACTGCCGATCACTGCGAAGCCGCCGCGGGGCTCGGCGACACGACCCGCGTGGTCGCGAACCTGCGCGACCGCACCTTCGAAGAGCAGGTGAAGAAATACACCGCGGCGTGGAACGCACCGCGGCCGATCGACGGCGTGGTGGCTGCGGTCGGCCCGCCGGTCGCGCTGCCGGGCGCGACCGGGCCCGGCGTGGTCGCGCCGCGCTATGATTTCCCATCCTCCAAATCGATCCCTCCCATCAGCATCATGGCGCCGGAAGGTCCGCCGCCGAAGGAAGCCGCCCGCGAGACCGCGCCGCCCCGTGATGTGATGCCGCAAGCCATGCCGTCGGCGGCCGCGCCGGCCCGCGACTCCGCGTCGCCGCCCGCAGCTGCCGAGCCGCCGTCACAGTCGGCTGCGGTCACCCCGGTTGCCCCGGGCCCCGTCACGCCGGTGCCGCCGCGACGGCCGCCGCAGGTGCGCGCGCCGCCACCGCCGCGTCCGGTCACCCCTCCGGCCGAGCCGGCCTCGGACCCGCTTCGCGGGCCGCCGTCGGTCCGTTAGTCGCGCGGACGCCCGGTTTTCCGGTCGCGGTCGTCGCCAGCTCGATTTGGGCGGCGCCCCGCGGCGCGTGGAGGGCCGCTTCCGGTTTCGCGTTCTCCGGCACGCCGCCGCCGATGCGGCCGGACGACGTGCCGGCATTCTTTTTCGCCGCCGGTGGAAAACCGCCGGCCCCATGCTATCCATCGTGACGGCGAGGATGATATCCCCGGGCTCATGTTTTCATCGGTCCTGATCGCGAACCGCGGCGAGATCGCCGTTCGCATTGCGCGTACCGCCAAGCGCCTCGGATTGCGCACCATTGCGGTCTATTCCGAGGCCGATGCCGGGGCGCTCCATGTGAGCGCCTGCGACGAAGCGTTCCCGATCGGCCGCGCGGCGCCCCGCGAGAGCTATCTCAACATCGACCGGCTGATCGAGGTCGCGCGCCGCGCCGGCGCGCAGTGCATTCATCCCGGCTACGGATTCCTGTCGGAGAATGCCGACTTCGCCGAGGCGGCGCTGCGCGCCAACATCGCTTTCATCGGGCCGTCGCCGGCTGCGATCCGCGCCATGGGGCTCAAGGATCGCGCGAAGGCGCTGATGGAGAAGGCGGGCGTCCCGGTGGTGCCGGGCTATCACGGCGACCAGCAGACGCCGGCCTTCCTCAAGCGTAAGGCCTATGAGATCGGCTACCCCGTCCTGGTGAAGGCGGTGGCGGGCGGCGGCGGCCGCGGCATGCGCCGGGTCGACAAGCATGCCGAATTCGACGATGCGCTCGCCGCCGCGCAACGCGAGGCCGAATCCGCTTTCGGCGACCCCCGGGTGCTGATCGAGAAGTGCATCGAGGCGCCGCGCCACATCGAATTCCAGGTGTTCGGTGACGCCGACGGCCAGGTCATCCACCTGAACGAGCGCGACTGCTCGCTGCAGCGCCGCCACCAGAAGGTCGTCGAGGAGGCGCCGGCGCCGGGCATGACGCCGGAGCTGCGGGCCGAGATGGGCCGCGCCGCCGTCGAGGCCGCGCGCGCCATCGGCTACGTGGGCGCGGGCACCGTCGAGTTCATCGCCGCCGCCGAGCCGCGGCTCAAGTCCGGCGGCTTCTGGTTCATGGAGATGAACACGCGCCTGCAGGTGGAGCATCCCGTCACCGAGGCGGTCACCGGCTTCGACCTCGTCGAATGGCAGTTCCGGATCGCGGCCGGCGAGGCTATCGGCGTGCGCCAGGACGACGTGCCCCTGCGCGGCCACGCCGCCGAGGCCCGGCTCTATGCCGAGGATCCCGACCGCGGTTTCCTGCCGTCGCCCGGGCGCATCCTGGCGCTGGAGTTGCCGCAGGGCGAGGGCATCCGCGTCGATGCAGGGGTCGCGGCAGGGCTCACGGTGCCTCCCGATTACGATCCCATGATCGCCAAGGTCATCGCCCACGGTGCGACGCGCACCGAAGCGCTCGACCGGCTGGCTGCCGCGCTCGACGACACGATCGTGATCGGTCCGCGGGTCAATACCCCGTTTCTGCGCGCGCTCGTCACTCATCCGGACTTCCGCTCCGGCCGTTTCGACACCGGCTTCATCGATGCGCACCTGCCGGAGCTCGTTGCCGCCGATCCGTCCGAGGTGACCCGCGCCGCTGCCGACGGCATCGCTTTTCTGCTCGATCAACAGCGCCTGAGTGTTCGCGGGCGCAGTGCCGCGGTGGAGGCCTCGTGGCGCTCGCCGTGGGGCGCCGATGACGGCTTTTCGCTGGGGCCGCCGCGCCGCCTCGCCTTCGACATCGTGGTCGACGGCGCACCGCGACAGGCGCTGATCGCGTGGGACGGCGGCGGCGCGCAGGTCAGCGTCGACGGCCTCGCAGCGCAGCACGCCCATCGCCTGGTCGAGATGCCCGACGGCGTCATCGTCGCCGGCCGCCGTCCCCATCACGTCGCTTTCAAGCGCGCCGACGCGTCCTACGGCGCCGCACCCGGTGAGGACGCCGTCCGCGCCCCGATGAACGGCAAGGTGATCGCCGTCCTGGTCGCGCCCGGCGAGGAGGTGAAGCTCGGCGCGCGCGTCGCGGTGATGGAGGCGATGAAGATGGAGCACAGCCTGACCGCGCCGCGCGACGGCGTCGTGGCAGAGACGGCCGCCGTCGGCGCGCAGGTCGCCGAAGGGGCGGCGGTGGTGCGGCTCGAACCCGGCGCCCCGCAGGCGGAAGCGGGAAAGCGATCTCCTGCATGACGAGCGCCGGCATCGGCGTGGTTCTTCGGGCATCTTCGATGCGCCGCGCGCACTTCTCCCGCGCCGGGCGCGACGCTAGATTGGCCGGTCCTCGAAACCTCATGACCTGATACGGAAGGCGCCGCGTGCTGCATCTCATCAAGCTTTGCGTGGGCTGCGATTCCGTCGAGGATCTCCGGGACTGGATAAAGCAGAAGCTCAAGGCGCCCAAGCCGGCGCCGCGCAAGCGCGAGCGCAACCACACCACCCGCATGGCGCCCAAGCGCGCCGACGAAATCGTCGGCGGCGGCTCGCTCTACTGGGTGATCCGCGGCCAGATCATGTGCCGCGAGCGCATCCTCGACATCCGCCCCTTCGTCGACAAGGACGGCATCGGCCGCTGCCACATCGTGCTGGACTGCAAGCCGGTGCTGGTGGAGCCGCGGCCCTGCCGCGCCTTCCAGGGCTGGCGCTACCTCGTCGCGGCCGAGGCGCCGCGCGATCTCGATCGCGCCGCCCCCGGCGCCAAGGACATGCCCGAAGCGCTGCGCCGCGAGTTGCGTGACATGGGGCTCTTGTAGGCGCCAATTCCGTCAGCACGGCCATGGCGGGACCCGGGCCGGGACAAGCGCGGGGACAGGTGCCGGTCATAGGCCGACGATTGCCGGCGACCTGTTCAGGCGATCCGGATCACGCCGGGCTCGTCGCCGTCCGTCGGCGGGGCATCGGATCGCCTGATGCGGTTTCGCCCCTCGATCTTGGCGTTGTAGAGCGCGACATCGGCGGCCGCGAGCAGGGCTTCGATGGTTTGGTGCGGCGCCAGCCCGATGGCGACGCCGCCGCTGACGGTGGCATCGACGTCGAATTCTCCGACCTGCCGGCAGGTCTCCATGAACGAAGTCCGGATTCGTTCGGCCCGCGCGCAGGCCGCTTCAAGGCTCGAGCCCGGCAATACCACGGCGAATTCCTCGCCGCCGATCCGGCCGAACACGTCGGTGGCGCGCAACGCATCGCTCGCCACCTCGCAGAATTTGAGGAGGACCGCGTCACCGATGGCATGGCCGAAGGTGTCGTTGATCTCCTTGAAGCGATCGAGATCGAACATCAGGACCGAGAGGGGCGATCCGTCGCGGCGGCAGCGCTCCGCCACCCGCTCGGCGCGCAGCATGAACCCGCCGCGGTTCGCGATCCCGGTCAGCGGATCGGTGCTGGCGGCGGCCCGGCTCGCGGCCTCGGCGCGCTCCTTGACGAGGGCGAGGAGGAACACCGCGGTTCCGAGCAGGAAGAGGAGGCTCTCGAAATGGACGATCCCGTAAAGGCTCGTCACCGAAGGGACCTTGTCTTCGACCATCGCGCCGCTGAGAAAGGCGCCTGCGCCGACCGACAGGACGACGGCATGCAGCGCGGTCAAGGCGATGAGCGGCCAGCGGGCGGCGAGCCGCTCCTCGCGTGACTGCCACAGCGAATGCGCGGCAGCGAACAGATAGAGGGCGCCGGTCGCGAAGCTGAACGCGTCGATGGTGCTCCGCGCCGTCGGGAGGGCACTGGCGAGCGCGACCGCGACCCCTCCGAGCACCGCGACGGCCATCGAAGCCGGCTTCGCGTCGAGCGACCGCGCCGCTTTCCAGATCAGTCCGGGACCGAGCGCCACGAGCCCGTCGGCCACGGTGACGACGGCCGGCCGCTGAAGGACCGGACCAACGATCAGGCAGCAGATTCCGGCCGCATCGACGAAATTGCCGAGGCCCCACAGTCCAAGCGCCGGTACCCTCGGGTTCTGCCACCAAGCGACCAGGAGAACGAGGCCGGCGCAGGCGGACGCCACGCTTCCCGTCAGCACCAAGGTCGGCAGATCGAGTTGCACGATGCGGGTTCCAGTCACACGTCGCCGTTTGCAGGTGCGGCCTTCCCAGAGACGGCGTTCTGCGGGAGAGGGTTTGCGCGGCACATTCCCCTTCGGGGCCGACGGCTCACGGGCTTTGCCGAGGCCGCGGCGCGGCGCGCGTCGACACGTTGCCGTAAATCGACCGCGGATGAAAGAGGAGTGCGCCAGCCTCAGGTTGGAAGCGATCAAAGCCATGGCCCACGGCGGCAACGGGGGCCAGGTCCCTACGTCCCCGCACTTGGGAAGGTTCGACGCTGACGCCTGCGTCGAGGCTTGGCTCGACGCCCGGTCGGCGAGCCTTACGCGACCAGATCCTCCACGCAGCCGTCGGCACGCCGGCCCTGCGCGCGATACTGCCCGACCTTCTCCATCAGCGGCGCGTCGGAGACCGCGTAGAGCACGGCGTTGCCGGTGCCGGTGTTGATGTGGCGGCGCCACAGGAAGTTCGGCACGACGAAGATGTCGTTCTTCTCCCATGCGAAGCGCGTGCCGGCGATCTGGGTGGCGCCCTCGCCTTCGATCACGGTGTACATGGTGCTCGCGGTCTCGCGCTTGGGCCGCGTCGCTTCGCCCGGCCGCAGCATCTGGGCGGCGTAGGTGAGGGTAGGGAACACCGAGGCGCCGGTGGCCGGATTGACGAAGCGCAGCGTGATGCCCTCGTACGGGTCGCCCGCCTCGTCGGCCAGTCCGTCGAGCGCGGCGCGCACGTCGGCGCCGCGGTAATGGATCATCGGCGTCGCGCCGGCCCCGATGCCGCGCTGGTGCGAGACGAAGCCCGGCAGCAGGCCGCCGGCGCCATAGAGCTTGCGCGAATAGCCGTCGGGATGGCGCGCCGCCTGGGCGCGGCTGTTGCCGTCGCGCGCGCCGTGGAACTCGTCGTCGAGCCACACGCAGTCGAGAAACTCCATCAGCGGAAAATCCAGCACGTCGATCCACACCACCGGGGTCGCGCCGTCGTTGCCGTGATCGTGCCAGGTGCCGTGGGGCGTGAGGATGAGATCGCCGCGCGCGGCGGCGCAGCGCTCGCCCTCGACCACGGTGTAGCCGCCGTTCTCCGAGAGGATGGTGCGGCTCGCATTGGGCGTGTGGATATGCACCGGCGCGACGTCGCCCGGATTGTAGATCGAGACCGCACAGCGGATGGTGTTCGTCACCTGCAGGCGGCCGCCGAGCCCGGGATTGGTCAGCAGGAACTGCTGGCGCTCGGCGAATTCGATCGGCGACACGTCGGAGTTCTTGGCGAGGTCGGCGATGCGGTCGAGGTAGGGACTGATCTCGCGCCAGCGCCAGCGGTGTGGCGCCGCCTTGATCTGGTTGGCGCCGACGCGGCCCGCCGCGACCGTGCCGCCAGCATCTATCCCGGTGTCGCGGAACCACGGCCGCTGCGCCGGTGCGTTGGCCTGGGTGCGCAGCCAGATGTTGAAGCGGCCGGCTTCGGCATTGAGGCTCTCCATCGCCTCGCGCGCGTTCGTGCGCGGGCCGGCGGCTTTCGCAAGAGTCGTCTTGGCAGGAGTTGTCTTGGCAGCAGGATGCGGGCTCGCTATGGACACGGGGAACGTCCTCCCATCGGGCAAATCGCGGATTGTGCTCTTATCTGCGGGGAGTGTGCCCCGAATTGGGGGAAATTCAATGGCGCCGATCCCGCCGCCTTGATTCGGCGCAATCACCCGTCCGAAAAGTCTGCGACTTTTCGAGATCATGCGCTCGTGTATGGAGACCATCATGATTATCCGCAGCCAGGAGGATGTCACCCCGGCGGTGCTCGCCGAGATCGCCCGCGCGCCCGATCCGCGGTTCCGCGAGGTGATGTCGGCCGCGGTGCGCCACCTTCACGCCTTCGCCCGCGAGGTGAAGCTCACCGAAGAGGAATTCCAGCGCGCCTGCGCCATCATTGCCGCGCTCGGCCAGCGCACCACGGAGAGCCACAACGAGGTCGTGCTGATGGCGGGCTCGCTCGGCGTCTCGAGCCTCGTCTGCCTGCTCAACAACGGCAACAACGGCCAGACCGAGACCACCGCGAACCTGCTCGGACCGTTCTGGCGGACCAACTCGCCGCACACCGAGAACGGCGGCACCATCGTGCGGTCGCCGACGCCGGGCGAGCCGATCTTCGTCGACGCCTTCGTCAAGGACATGGCCGGCCATCCGGTGGCCGGGGCCGAGATCGACGTCTGGCATTCCTCCAACGAAGGCTATTACGAGAACCAGGATCCGGAGCAGGCCGACATGAACCTGCGCGGCAAGTTCACCACCGACACGGACGGCCGCATCAGCTTCCGCAGCATCAAGCCGTCCGGATATCCGATCCCGGTGGACGGGCCGGTCGGGGCGCTGCTGCGCGCCCAGGGCCGCGCCAACATGCGCCCGTCTCACCTGCATTTCCTCATCTACAAGCCGGGCTTCAAGACCCACATTTCCCAGGTCTATGCCGACGACGATCCGAACCTCGAGACCGACTCCCAGTTCGGCGTGACGCAGGCGCTGATCGGCCACTATGTGCGCCACGACGGGCCGGCGCCGGATCCGGCCGTCACGGGGCCATGGTATTCGCTCGAATACACCTTCAAGATCGAGCCCGGCACCGCCAAGCTGCCGCGGCCGCCGATCTCCGACAAGGTGCAGGGCGAGCGACCGCTCATCGAGCGCCTCGAGCGGGCGTGAGCAGGCGGACCTGACCGGCGCGCGCGCCGCGGCATGATCGCGGTCGCGTGCTCGCGTCAACCGTCGGCCGAGGACGCTTGTCTGTGCAGCGCGACGCGCTGCGAAGCTGGGGTATGCGGCCAAAATCAGGGCTTGCGCCGTCCCGGCGTCCGCGGCATGTCTTCGCGGTTGATACCGCTTTGGCGCGTCCCGACGTCAACCAGGGACCCGAGCGTATATGAGGGACGTCCAAACATGAAAAAAATCCGCTTTTCCATGCTGTCCGGCGCCATGGTGATCGCCGCGCTGCTCGCCGTGCCGGCCAACGCCGCCGACGACGTCGAAACCCAGGCGCAGACCTGCAGCGCCTGCCACGGCCAGAACGGCCAGCCCATCGACGTCAACATTCCCATCATCTGGGGGCAGCAGACGTCCTTCCTCGTCAAGCAGCTGCACGACTACAAGAGCAAGGATCGCGAGAACGCGATCATGTCGCCGCTCGCCGAAGAGATCAAACAGCCGGACATCCGCAAGATCGCGACCTATTTCGCCGCCAAGACATGGCCGGCGAAGAACCCGGCCGTGACGCCGGTCGCGGCGCCCGAGGGGCTCGCGGTCTGCCGGATCTGTCACCAGCCGAATTTCGAAGGCGGCCTGCCGGCGCCGCGGCTCGCCGGGCAGAGCTACGACTATCTGCTCTCCCAGATGAACGCCTTCGCCGACGACGAGCGTACCAACAGCGCCGACATGATGAAGCTGATGAAGGCGCTCACGCCGGCCCAGCGCCAGACCATCGCGCGCTATCTCGCGTCGCTGTGAACGCGGAGACCTGACGGCGGCGCGGCGTCGCGATCACGCTCGATCGCTCACACCGCGACGTTGTCGATCAGCCGGGTCTTGCCGAGGCGGGCGGCGGCCAGAAGGCGCAGCGGACCGTCAGCGAGAGTTTCGGCGCGGGCGAGATTCTCGGCGTTGCGGGCCTCGAGATAATCGACGGTGAAGCCCGCGGCCTCGATCTCGACCCAGCCTTCCGCCACCACCCGCGCGATCGGCTCGGCGGCGGCGATGCGGGCGGCGCTCTCGCGCAGCACGCGATGGAGCGTCGGCGCGACGCCGCGCTCGCGGGGATCGAGATAGGCGTTGCGCGAGGACATCGCGAGGCCGTCGCTTTCCCGCACCGTGGCGATGCCGACCACCTCGACCTTGAGGTCGAGGTCCGCAGCCATGCGGGTGACGGTCTTGAGCTGCTGGTAGTCCTTCTCCCCGAACAGCGCGTAGTCCGGCCGCACCTGGGCGAACAGCTTGGCGACCACGGTGGCGACCCCGCCGAAGAAATGCGGACGGAAGCGGTCCTCGAGGTCGGCTTCCGCCGGCCCCTTGACCTGGACTCTCGTGGCGAAGCCCTGCGGGTACATCACGTCGGGGGAGGGCGCCCAGACGAGGTCGACGCCGAGGTCGCGCAACACCGCGACATCCGCATCGAACGGGCGCGGGTAACTCGAGAAGTCCTCGTGGGGCGCGAACTGCGTCGGGTTGACGAAGATCGACACCGCCACCCGGTCCGCCCTGGTGCGGGCGCCCTCGACCAGCGCGACGTGGCCGGCATGGAGCGCCCCCATGGTCGGCACCAGCGCCAGCGATTGGCGGGCGGCGCGGTATGCGCCGGTGATGCCGTCCAGGTCTGCAATCGTGCGGGCAATGGCCGGTCCGCGCGCCATGGGGTCCTCTCCCGGGTCCGGAATCGCGGCGAACCTAACAAACGGAACCTGGTCCCGCCATCCCGCGCGTCGTGTCCGCCGGGGCCCATTGCGCGAAGGCGCGGCGACGGCCACCTTATGCGGGCCGACAGCATCGGCCCAACACAGAGGTCGCCAGATGGCGAAGTTACCGGAGGATCGCACGCCGGCGCCGGCGGGGAGCGGTGGCATGCCTGCCGCGACGGCCTCGCGCGCCGAGATCGATGCCTTTCTCGCCAAGGTCCGGGGGCTCGGGCGCGCTGCACCGGGCGGCCGGCGCGGTCGCCTGATCTTTGCGCTGGATGCGACCATGAGCCGGCAGCCGACCTGGGACACCGCCTGCCGCCTGCAGGCGGACATGTTCCTGGAGGCGCAGGCGATCGGCGGGCTCGACGTGCAGCTTGTCTATTTCCGCGGCCTCAACGAATGCCGGGCGTCGCGCTGGGTTTCCGCGCCGGCGGCGCTCGCGGCACTCATGGAGACCATCGACTGCCGTGGCGGCCACACCCAGCTCGGCAAGGTGCTCGCCCATGCGCGCGCCGAGACCGAGAAAGCCAAGGTGCAGGCCCTGGTCTATGTCGGAGACGCCATGGAGGAAGGGATCGACGACCTCTGTGCCCGGGCAGGAGAACTGGCGCTGCGCGGCGTTCCCGCCTTCATGTTCCAGGAGGGACGCGATGCGGTAGCGGAGCGTGCGTTCCGCGAGATCGCGCGGCTGTCGCGGGGCGCCTATTGTCGCTTCGACGCCGGAGCGGCCCATGAGCTGCGCGAGTTGTTGCGCGCGGTCGCCGCCTATGCGGCCGGCGGAATGAAGGCGCTCGACAACCTTTCGGCGCGGCACAGCGCGGGTGCGATACGGCTGCTGGAGCAGATGAGATAAATATGCCGACGATCTTCATCGGCCTGCTGGCGCTCGCCCTGATGCTGTGGCTGGCGAAGTCGTTCGCCAAGGCCGACCCGCAATACCTGCTCAAGGTCGCCCGCGCGGCCGGCGGCATCGTCGCGCTCGCGGGCGCAGCGTTTCTCGGCATCCGCGGCGAGCTCGCGGTCGCCGTGCCGCTCGGCATTACCGGCCTCGGCCTCCTCGGCTACCTGCCGACGGGAGCCTCGGGATTGTTTCACCGCAACCAGAAGAGCTCTGGCCAGGCCTCGCAAGTGCGCTCCAACTTCCTCGTCGTCGCGCTCGATCACGACACCGGCGCGATGACCGGTGAGATCATCGCGGGACGGTTGGCGGGCACCAAGCTCGACCAGCTCGAGCTGAGCGCGCTGGTGCCGTTGTTGGGCGAGTTCGATGCCGAGAGCCGGGATCTACTGGCAGCGTATCTTGACCGCCGGCATCCCCGATGGCGTGAAGACGCGCAGGGCGATGCGACAGCGGGGGGCAGCGCGGCGCGATCCGGCAAAATGACCAAGGAGGAGGCTTATCAGATCCTTGGCCTTGAGCCGGGAGCGAGCGCCGAGAACATCAGTCGCGCCCACCGTGGGCTCATGAAGAAACTTCACCCCGACCAGGGGGGCTCTACGTACCTCGCCGCCCGTGTCAATGAGGCGAAGGATGTGCTGCTTCGACGACATCGCTGAAAACTCCGCACGCGTACGCGAGGAGCTTTCCACTCCCCGTACTACAAGACCGATCCGTTCCTGTTGTTGAGCCCCAATGTCATCGAACGTCTGACGTCTGCGGTCAGTTCTTGATAGTCATACAATCAATATCGTTACGTTTTAGTTGCTTGCAAACCGCCTCGGCCTCGTCTTTTTGTTGGAACCCCGCAAAGCGCGCGCGGTACAGCGTTTTCTCGCCTTTGACCACCGGCTCGGTGAAGGGATCGGCACGGTCGAGCACGTGGCCGATCTTGGCGTGCGCGATGTTCAATCGCTGCTGGGCGTCGTGTTCGACGTCGAACGCTCCGATCTGGATGACCCAGCCGCGCGGCGGCGCGGTGCGGGCGGACGCGGCGGCTTTCGCCTCCGGCGCGCTTGCTTCGACGACGGGTGCGGAAGCGACCGGGGCCGCCGCTTCGACCGCGGGCGCGGCCGGCGGCGCCGTGGCGATGGTCTTGGCCGGTGACGTCTTCTGGACCGCAGCCGCGACGGGCGCGGGCTCCGGCGTAGCCGTTTCAATCGCCGCGCTCTCGGAAGCCGGCGCGGTGTTCTGGGTCAGGCCGGCCACCGACACGGGGACCTTGGTTGCCCGAAACGCCGCCGTCACCGGAAAGACGCGCTCGGTGGTCGCCGCGGTCGCGACGGGAGCCACCGGCGGCGCGACCTGAGTGGCCATCGGGGCGGGCGGAGCGACCGGGGTCGCCACGGCGACCGGAGCCGGCGCGACCGGCACCGACGCGGCGGATGCCAGGGTCATCACAGCGGGCTTGGCGACAGGGGCCTGCGCTTTCACCGGCGCAGCGACGATGGGCTCGGCCATCGCCACCACGGCGGGAGCGGTATGCTTCGGCGCGGGCGCGACCGGCTCGGCAGCCATAGGCGCCGGGGCGACCGGTGCCGGTGGCGTCGCCGCGACCGGTACGGCAATCGGCGCGACGACCGGCGCGATCGCCGTTGCGACCGAGGCGACAGGTTTGGTGACCGAGGCGACAGGCCTGGCGACGGGTGCTGTGGCCGGCGCCTCCATGGTGATGATCGGGCCGAGGCCGGCGGTCTGCATCTGCGTCAGCTTGACCTTGATGGTCTTCACCGGGATCGGCTTGATGGCGTCGTCAGCCGCAACCGGCACCGCCTTCGACGCCGCTGCGGTCGCGTCGCGGTGCGCCGCGGCGAACTTGGAGGCCGGCCAATTCTGCTGCGGCGCAGATGTCTGCTGCGGCGCGGACGTCTGCTGCGGGACCGAGGCGACCTCATAGGTTCCGGACTTGGCGGTCTGGCGCCGCGCCGTCTCCTGCCTGGCTGTCTCGGACCTGACCGATTCCGGCTTTGCCTCTGCGGTCCACGTCGTCGATTTCGCGTTCGCGTTCTCGGCGATCAGGGGCGCCGAATGCTGGATCGATGCCGTGTTGATGTATTCTTCGATCAACGAGCGCATGCGCGCGTCGCGGGCGCCGCCCGAAGTGCCGCCGAGCACGACGGCGACGATGTGGCGGTTGTTGCGGTGCACCGACGTCACGAGGTTGAACCCGGAGGCCTGGGTGTAGCCGGTCTTGATTCCATCCACGCCTTCGACATGGCCGAGCAGATGGTTGTGATTGCCCATCGTCTCGCCGTGATAGGTGAAGCTCATGGTGGAGAAATAGCGGTAATACCGCGGAAAGCGCTCCTGGATGGCGCGGCCGAGCAGGGCCTGGTCGCGCGCCGTGGTCACCTGCGCATCGTTGGGGAGGCCCGAGGCATTGTGGTACTCGGTGCGGCTCATGCCCAGGGCATGCGCCTTCCGGGTCATCATCTCGGCGAAGTCGCCCTCGGTGCCGCCGAGCGCTTCCGCAACGACGACGGCCGCGTCGTTCGCCGACTTCGTCACCAGGCCGCGGATCGCGTCCTCGACCGCAATGGTACGGCCGGGCTTGAGGCCGAGTTTGGTGGGGGCCTGGACCGAGGCATGCTCCGACACCGGAAGCTCGGTATCGAGCTTGAGTTTCCCCGCCTCGAGGCGCTCGAACAGCAGGTAGAGTGTCATGATCTTGGTGAGCGAGGCCGGGTGGCGCAACTCGTCCGCCGCTGCGGCGTGGAGCACATTGCCCGAATTGGCGTCGACCACGATCGCCGCGTAGCGCGGCGAGGCGGATTCCTCACGGCCGCTGGTGCCGCCATGGCTGACCACGTGGGCCCGGTAGTGCTTGGCTTCGGCCGGCACCAGCGTGACCGTGGTCACGGCGATGACGCCCACGAGGCTGAACGCGACACGACCGCGGCCGCGCGCACGAAGAGCTTTATGAGTCAATTTATCCCCCAATCCCCCGTCCGGTCGTTGCCAGACATTTTCGCTCGAGATGATCCTCCCCAGGATCATCCCGTCGGAACGGCGGACCGCACAGCCGTGGCCGGCGGCGTCGCGCCCTTCCACCCAATGCGATTCCTGCCTGCGAAAACGGGCGGCACCATGGCACGAAAAGCACAATAGGGTTCCAAAGTTGCCACAGAGTTAAATGTCCACAAACGTGCCCAAGGATATTGCGTTGCGAAATGATTGTTGACTTTTTGTGCAGTGCGGCATAACTGAAAAAGCGACGGCCTGTGAGGGTCGCGCCAACGCCATGGCCGGAAAATACCGGCGGGAGAAACCACCATGCTCAAGAATTTCGACGATGTTCAAAAGTACGGCAAGGACAACGTGGACGCGACCATGAAGGTATGGGGACAGGTGTCCAAGAGCGTTCAGGCCATCGCCGCCGAGACGGCCGACTACTCCAAGAAGTCTTTCGAAGAAGGCTCCGCGACCCTGGAAAAGCTGTTCGGCGCCAAGTCGCTCGATAAGGCCATGGAGATCCAGACCGCGTATGCAAAGTCGGCTTATGAAGGCTTCGTGGCCCAGGCGACCAAGCTCGGCGAACTCTATGCCGATCTGGCCAAGGAAACCTACAAGCCTTTCGAGAGCTTTGCCGCCAAGGCGGCCGTGAAGTAGCGCTGCGAAGCGCTTCGCCCACGTCGGCCTCTTGCTCTGCCGATCGCACGTCGAGTGTCCTCGCGAGGGCGCTCGACCAGCCCCCGCGGGGCCTTTGTCATAAGTCCATTCAAGTAACCTTGCTTTGGCTCGCCGCGTCCGCGGCGCAGCCTACGACAGGCTGACGCATCCGCCGCTGGCGCCGTCGCCAGACCGTTCGCGCCCCCGTCTTGGTGCGGTGCTCCGGTCCCGTCATTGAGCCACGCCCGACTTTCCAGGCTTCGATCACAATTGTCGTTCGCGAAGGCTCGAACCCCGACGGCCCGGGCGGGAGACGTGCCGCCGCGCGGAATGGCGGGTTTGCGACATAGATGCATTCGCAGCCGCAGCGAATATCGAGGAAGGGGACGTCTCGTGTGGCAGCGGCGCGCCGCCGATCGCCGCCTGAACCGTCGTGGCGGCCGCCGAACGTGGTCGCCTTGCCGCAAGTAGGCCACGGGTGCCGCCTCGCCGGCGATCGAGCGAGCAGCAGCCCCGCAAACACATGAACTTTAGCGAGTTGAGAAACCTTTCGCGCACGGATCGATCACGCTGTTGCAGGGGTTTCGCGTCGGGCGCCGCGCGATACCTCGGGGCCGGATGAGGTGGCGCTGCGACGGCATCCAATCCACGCGCGAGCTTTGCCGCAGCGAAGGTTGGAGCCATCTGGGAACCGGGTGGTACCGCGCCGGGTTCTCATCACTGTCGATGCGCCGCGGCTGCGTCATTCCCCAGGTGGGTCATTCCCAAAGCATCATCCCCAAAGTGCGTCATCCCCAAAGTGCGTCATCCCGATATGCTTTCTCATCTCACGAGGCGTCATCCGGAGCGGGACCTGCCGACATGGCATTACTTTTGCCCGTGAGAACGGCGGTCCGCGGTCGCAGTTTTGCGCACCGCCTCGACAACCAACGGGCAGGGAGGCGACGGCAGTGGCGATTTCCGACCTGCTGCCTATCTATAGCCCTGTCGCGAGCACGCAATTTTGCACTACACCGCCGCGCCGCTTTGCGGCATGCTTGTGCCGGAACGGACGTCGAAGGCCTCTGCCATCCATGATTACCGTCACAAACATCCCGGGCAGTTCGTCCATCACCGGCAGTTCGTCGCGGCCGGCGCGCATCGCGCCCACCGCCGCGGACGACGACCGCAAGCGCAAAGAGCCTGGTGGTCCCGGAACGGCGGTCATCACCAAGACCAAGACGCAGACCAAGAAGCCGAACCTCTATCGCGTGCTGCTTCTCAATGACGACTACACGCCGATGGAGTTCGTGGTCCACGTTCTGGAGCGGTTCTTCAACAAGGACCGCGAAGCCGCGACTCGCATCATGCTTCTCGTCCATCACCACGGAATCGGGGAATGCGGCATTTATACGTATGAGGTCGCCGAAACCAAGGTCACGCAGGTGATGGACTTTGCCAGAAAACATCAGCATCCTCTGCAATGCGTGATGGAGAAAAAATGACGTTCGAGGGACGCGCCGAAAAAAAGTCATCTAGGGGGATTGAACTGCCGTGCAAACCAACGAGATGAGATTCTGATGCCCACCTTCTCGCGCAGCCTCGAGCAATCGCTTCATCGGGCATTGGCTCTCGCCAATGAACGACACCACGAGTACGCCACGCTCGAGCACTTGCTGCTCGCGCTGGTGGACGATCAGGATGCCGCGGCCGTCATGCGGGCCTGCAATGTCGATCTCGACAAGCTGCGACGAAACCTCGTCGCCTATGTGAAGTCGGAGCTCGAGAACCTCGTCACCGACGGTGGCGAAGACTCCAAGCCGACCGCCGGCTTCCAGCGCGTGATCCAGCGTGCGGTGATCCACGTGCAATCCTCCGGACGCGAGGAGGTCACCGGCGCGAACGTGCTGGTCGCGATCTTCGCCGAGCGCGAAAGTCACGCCGCCTATTTCCTGCAGGAGCAGGAGATGACGCGCTACGATGCGGTGAACTACATCAGCCACGGCATCGCCAAGCGGCCGGGGCTCACCGAATCGCGGCCGACCCGCGGCGTCGACGAGGAGGCCGAGCAGAAGTCCGGCGAGGAGCCCAAGAAGAAGGGCGACGCGCTCGAGAATTACTGTGTGAACCTCAACAAGAAGGCGCGCGACGGCAAGATCGACCCGCTGATCGGGCGGGACTCCGAGATCAGCCGCACCATCCAGGTGCTGTGTCGCCGTCAGAAGAACAATCCGCTGTTCGTCGGCGATCCCGGCGTGGGCAAGACCGCGATCGCCGAAGGGCTGGCGCGGCGCATCGTCCATGGCGAGGTTCCCGACGTGCTCAAGAACGCGACCGTGTTCGCGCTCGACATGGGCACGCTGCTCGCCGGAACCCGCTACCGCGGCGACTTCGAAGAGCGCCTCAAGCAGGTGATCAAGGAGATCGAGGCCTATCCGGGCGCGATCATGTTCATCGACGAAATCCACACCGTGATCGGCGCCGGCGCGACCTCCGGCGGCGCGATGGACGCGTCGAACCTGCTCAAGCCGGCGCTCGCATCGGGCACCGTGCGCTGCATCGGCTCCACGACTTATAAGGAATACCGCCAGTATTTCGAAAAGGACCGTGCACTGGTGCGGCGGTTCCAGAAGATCGACGTGAACGAGCCGAGCGTGCCGGACGCGATCGAGATCATGAAGGGCCTCAAGCCCTATTTCGAGGACTACCACAAGCTCAAATATACCAGCGAGGCGATCAAGGCGGCGGTCGAATTGTCGGCGCGCTACATCCACGACCGCAAGCTGCCGGACAAGGCGATCGACGTCATCGACGAGTCCGGCGCGGCGCAGATGCTGCTGCCCGAGAGCAAGCGCAAGAAGACCATCGGCCTCAAGGAGATCGAGACCACCATCGCCACCATGGCGCGGATCCCGCCGAAGACCGTGTCGAAGGATGATGCCGAGGTGCTCGGCCATCTCGAAGACACGCTCAAGCGGGTGGTCTACGGCCAGGACAAGCCGATCGAGGCGCTGTCGGCGGCCATCAAGCTGGCGCGGGCGGGCCTGCGGGAGCCGGAGAAGCCGATCGGCTCCTACCTGTTCTCCGGGCCGACCGGCGTCGGCAAGACCGAGGTGGCAAAGCAACTCGCCGCCTCGCTCGGGGTCCAGCTGATCCGGTTCGACATGTCCGAATACATGGAGCGGCACACGGTGTCGCGCCTCATCGGCGCGCCTCCCGGCTATGTCGGCTTCGACCAGGGCGGCCTCCTGACGGACGGCGTCGACCAGCATCCGCACTGCGTGCTGCTGCTCGACGAGATCGAGAAGGCGCATCCGGACCTGTTCAACGTGCTCCTGCAGATCATGGACCACGGCAAGCTGACCGATCACAACGGCAAGCAGGTCGACTTCCGCAACGTGATCTTGATCATGACCACGAACGCGGGCGCTTCCGACCTCGCCAAGGCGGCGTACGGCTTCACGCGCAACAAGCGCGAAGGCGACGACGTCGAGGCGATCAACCGCCTGTTCGCCCCGGAGTTCCGCAACCGGCTCGACGCGATCGTCACCTTCGGGCATCTCACCACCGAGATCATCGCCAAGGTGGTGGAGAAGTTCGTCTTGCAGCTCGAGGCCCAGCTCGCCGATCGCGACGTGACCATCGAGCTCTCCGACGAAGCCGCCAAGTGGCTGATCGGCCGCGGCTACGACGAGCAGATGGGCGCGCGGCCGATGGCCCGCGTGATCCAGGAGCACATCAAGAAGCCGCTCGCCGACGAGGTGCTGTTCGGCAAGCTCAAGGACGGCGGCCATGTCCGCGTGATCGTCACCAAGGACGAGGCGGGCGACGACAAGCTCGGCTTCGAATATCTCGACGGCCCGATCACGCCCAAGCCGGAGAAGATTCCGCCCGTGCGCGCCCGCAGCAAACGCCGCAGTGGCGGTGGGGGTGGCGCGCCGCGCCGCTCCAAGCCGCCGGGCCCGAAGGGTGGTCCACCCCCGAGTCGCGGCTCGGTGCCGAAGATCCCGCTCGTCAAGGTCTGACGACCGGCCCTTCCGTGAGATCATGAGCCCGCTCGTCAGTGCTGACGGGCGGGCTTTTCTTTTGGGGGCCTCGGCGAATGCTTGCATCGCGGAGCTGTCGGGTGGGCAAAGGCGCGCTAGCGCGTCACGCCTTCTTCGTCTTATGCAGCGTCGTCATGGTGTGCACCTCCCCGAGCCGGGCATAGGTCGGTCCGCCCAGCCGAGCGATCGGGTCGAGCTCGCGCGTCGTCACCTTGCCGTCCTTGAGAAGACCGTCGCGGATGTGGAACACCACCACCTCGCCGATGATGAGCCGGTTGCGGGTGCGGCCGAATTCGAGACAGTGCCGGAAGCGGCACTCCATGGCGACCGGCGCGTCGGCGAGACGCGGCACCGCGACCTCGTCGCTCGGCAGGGTCGCGAGCCCGGCCGCCGCAACCTCGCTCACCTCGGGCGGATATTCGGCGGAGCTCTGGTGAAGCGCGTCGAGCTGCGGAAAGTCGGCGATGTGGATGACGTATTCCTCGCGGGCCAGAATGTTGCGCGCGGTGTCCTTGTAGACGCCGCCGGTGTGGCCGAAGCTGACCGCGAGCAGCGGCGGGTAGGACGACACGCAGGTGAACATGGAGAACGGCGCCAGATTGACGCTGCCGCCGTCCGACAGCGTCGTTACCCAGGCGATCGGCCGCGGCACCAGGACGCCGGTGATCAGCTTGTAGGTCGCTTCGGCTTCGATCTCTTTCGCTGCGATGCGCATGACGAGGTTCCGGATTTCCCAGCGGCCTGATTGACATGGGCGCCGGCCCTGGGCAACCGCGCGGTGGCGGCACACGGCATGGCTGCGGCGCGCCCGCTTGCATTGCGCTCGCCGGCTTCCTGTGGGACAGACGCCAATGTCTCCGCCTGCGGTCATGTCCCCGAAAGCCTCCGTCCCCGCCGACAGCCGTGCGGCCTATGTCGAAGGGCTCAAGGCGGCCCTGCGCTCGGTGTTCCTGCTGGTGCTCTCGGGGACCTATGTCAGCATCGGCGCGCTCGCCCACGGGCTCGGCTTTTCGCTGCCGTGGGTGGTGCTCTCGACGGTCCTCATCTGGGCGGCGCCGGCGCAGGTGATCCTGATTTCCGCGCTCGGCGCCGGGGCGCCGCCGTTGGAGGCCGGGCTCGCGGTGGGGCTGAGCGCGGTGCGCCTCCTGCCCATGGTGATCGCGCTGCTGCCGGTGCTCAAATCGGCGAAGACCCGGGCCGTCGAGCTCATCCTGCCGGCCCATCTCACTGCGGTGAGCATGTGGATAGAGGCGCTGCGCCTCGCGCCCGCGTTGCCGCGCGAGCACCGCGTCTCCTTTGCCAACGGGCTCGGCTCGGGTCTCGTCATCGCCGCGGTGATCTCGACCATCATCGGCTACCAGCTCGCGGGTGTGCTGCCGGTGCCGGTGGTCGCCGCGATGTTGTTCCTCACGCCGATGTCGTTCCTCACGGCGTCGCTGCGCAATGCGCGGCTGCTGGCGGACCGGGCGGCCTTCGTCATCGGCGTGGTGATGGGGCCGCTCCTCGCCTATGAGCAGGTCGGGCTCGACCTGTTGTGGACCGGCCTCATCGGCGGCAGCGCGGCCTATGGCCTGCACCGGCTGCGCGAGGCGATGCGATGAGCACCGGCGTGCTCGACGGGTTGTGGCCCTATCTCGTGCTGATCGGCGTCGGTTTCCTGCCCAATGAGGTGTGGCGCATGATCGGCGTCGTCGTCTCGCATGGGATCGACGAGAACTCCGAGCTCGTCGTCTGGGTGCGTGCTGTGGCGACCGCGATCCTCACCGGCGTGGTCGCGAAGCTCATCGTGTTCGCCCCGGGGGCGCTCGCCACGGTGCCGCTGTCGATCCGCCTTGCCGCGGCCGGCGCCGGAATGGCGGCGTTCTTCCTGCTCCGGCACTCGGTGCTCGCTGGCGTTCTCGTCGGCATGCTCGGAATTCTGTTCGGCGCGTGGATAACGGGGTAGCCCATGATCTTCGGAGACGATCGTCCGGTGGTCCGCGCCATGCGTGCGCAAGATGCCGCGGGCGTCGTCGAGATGGCCCGCGCGCTGGCGGCCGCGGTGGGCGACGCCGAGCCGATGCTCACGGACTCGGACCTCGTCCGCGACGGCTCCGGGCCCGAACGTTGGTTCGACTGTCTGGTCGCGGAGATCGCCGGCCAACTCGTGGGGTATGCACTCATGTGCAGAGGGTTCGAGGCCCATACGGCCAGTCGGCGCTTGTGGCTCGGTGATTTCTACGTGAGCCCGCAGGCCCGCCTCAGCGGAATAGGCGGCGCGCTGATGACCGCGGTTGCCCGCCACGCGCTGCAACTCGGCTGCGTGGCCGTATATTGGGAGCTCTGGCGTATGAACGTCGTCGGGGCCGCCTTCTATCGGAGACTTTGCGCTGAAGAGGCGACCGACCTTGCGGTCATGCGCTTCGACAAGAAGCGCCTGCTGGAAATCGCGGCACGCGGCTGAAGCAGGAAGCGCGCGGGCCGAAGATCAGGCTGCCATTGCAACGATCCGGCCCATCGCTTTGCCGAGCTTCACGTTTCGCGCAGCGCGGCGGCGAGCTTGAGCGCGTGCTCGGACAGCACCGCCGGCTCCTCCTTGAAGCTCGCCGCAGGCTTGAGCGCGACGCCGTCCCGGCGCGGGATCACATGGACGTGGAGATGAAACACCACCTGGCCGCCGGCGGGCTCGTTGAACTGCTGCACGGTGACGCCGTCGGCGTTGAAGACCTTCACTCCCGCCTTGGCGACTTTCTGCGCGATCTTGGCGACATGGGCGAGATCGTCGGGGTCGATGTCGAGAATACCGCGCGCCGCCGATTTGGGGATGACCAGCGTATGCCCCGGCGCGCGTGGCATGATGTCGAGGAAGGCGAACGCCCGGTCATCCGCGTAGACCTTGTAGCTCGGCAATTCGCCGCGCAGGATTTTCGCAAACACGTTGTTGGGATCATAGCTCGCCATCGCGGTCTCCTCGCCGGCGCCATCTTGCGGGCGCGCCGGCCGCCGTCAAGGCGTGCGGCCGGTCCGGTCGTCTTCGCCCTCGTTGCGCGCGGTCGTTCCGCGACACGGGCGCAGTCCGAAACCATCATTTGAGCCGCCGCGGGATTCCGGGGTCGATGCTGCGCGCCGCGCCGGAATGACGGGAGCGTGTAGCGTTTGCTTGTCGCTCAAAAGCTTGCCGCTCAAAAGCTTGCCGCTCAAAAGCCGGCGTCTTCCTGGGCGTCCTGGGCGAGGTCCTTGCGGAACGGGCTCGCCTCCAGGAGCTCGCGGCCGGCGGCTTCCACATAGGCGCGTTCGCGGGCGAGATAATCGTCGATGGCGCGCCGCAGTCCGGGGTCGGCGATGTAGTGCGCCGAATAGGTCGTCGACGGCAGATAGCCGCGGGCGAGCTTGTGCTCGCCCTGCGCGCCCGCCTCCACGCGCGCCAGCTTGTGCGCGATCGCGTATTCGATCGCCTGGTAATAGCAGATCTCGAAATGCAGGAAGGGATGATGCTCGATGGCGCCCCAGTGGCGTCCGAACAGCGTGTCGGCGCCGACGAAATTGATCGCGCCGGCGATGTAGCGGCCGGCGCGCTTGGCCATGATCAGCACGGTCTGGTCCGCCATGGTCTCGCCCAGCCGCGAGAAGAACTCGCGGGTCAGGTAAGGGCGTCCCCATTTGCGCGAGCCGGTGTCCATGTAGAACGCGAAGAAGGCGTCCCACGCCGCCTCGGTGAGATCGGAGCCGGTGAGCCACACCACCTCGATGCCTTCGCCGAGGCCGTCGCGCCGTTCGCGCCGGATCGTCTTGCGCTTGCGCGAGGCGAGCACCGAGAGAAAATCCTCGAAGCTGGAAAACCCGCCGTTCTCCCAATGGAATTGCTGGTCGGTGCGCTGGAGAAATCCGCGCGCCCCGAGATCCTTCCATTCCTCCTGGGTCATGAAGGTGACGTGCACCGAGGAGGCCTCGCGCAGGCTGCACAGCTGGACGAGGCCCTGGGCCAGGGCGTTCCCCGCGATCGCCGCCTTCTCGCCGGGCGACACCAGCAGGCGGCGGCCGGCGGCCGGCGTGAACGGCACCGAGACCTGGAGCTTGGGATAGTAGCGCCCGCCGGCGCGCTCATAGGCGTCGGCCCAGCCGGCGTCGAACACGTATTCGCCGCGCGAATGGGATTTGAGGTAGCACGGCGCGACGCCGATGATGGTGCCGTCCGCGGTCTCGGCGACGAGATGCTGGGGCTGCCATCCGGTCCGCGCGGTGGCCGATTTGGAGGTCTCGAGCGCCGCCAGGAAGGCGTGGCGGGTGAACGGGTTGAGGCCGGCTGAACCGGGGCCGGCTGAACCGGGGCTTGCTGGATCGGGGCTGGTCGAGACGCCGGCGGCGCAGCGGTCCCAGTCCGCCGCGGCAACGTCGCCGATCGCGGTCACCACGCGGACGCGCAAGTCGGGGGTCTCGACGGAGGCGGCCGGCTTACGGGACATGGTCAGGGGCGAAATCCCTCGAAGATGATCTGGTCCGCGAAGCGGGCCGCGATGGCGCGGTCCGTGTCACCGCGCACCGTCCAGGTCAGCAGCGGCAACCCGAACATATGCCGCGCCGTCCGCGGCGCAACCGTTGTCAGGTCGGCGACCCGGTAGGCGACGAAATCCGGGCGGCTCTGCCAGCCATGCAGAAGCAATGCCAGTTCCAGTTTGCGGACAGCGCCCAGATGACGCCATTCCGCATGGTCGTAATGCCGCTCGGCGATGATGCCGCGGGCGAGCCGGGGAGCTAGCCGCCGCATCTCGACGACCAGGGCCGGATCGAACGAGGCGACGCCCACCGGACCCGGATAGGCGGCGAGCACGGCGGCGGCGCGGCCGGCGACCCGCAGGTCGCCGTCGAAGCGGCTCTTGAGCTCGATCATCATCGGTGCGCGGCCGTCGACGAGGTCGCACAGCTCGCCGAGCGTCATCATCCGCTCGGCGGTCGCGCGGAACGCCACCTGCCTGAGCGCGGCCGCGGTGAGATCGCGCAGCGCGGCGTCGCCCTCGGCGAGCCGGCCGAGCGCGTCGTCGTGATGCACCATAGCTTCGCCGTCGGCCGTGATCTGCAGGTCGACCTCGATGCCGTAGTGGCCCGCGATGGCCGCGGCAACGGCCCCGGGCATGTTCTCGACGAGACCGCGGGCGGCATCGTGGAGCCCGCGATGGGCGATCGGCCGGGCGATGAGCCCGGCGAGGTCACGCGCCGCGGAGCGGGCAGGGAGTGGGATCGCGACCTTCGTGGTCACGACACCTCGAACGTACCCTCGACCTCGACCGCGGCGTCGCTCGGCAGCACGGCGACGCCCACGGTGGTCCGGGCGTGCCTGCCCTTGTCGCCGAACACCGCCACCATGAGATCCGAAGCGCCGTTCATCACCTTCGGGCCCTCGAGAAAGTCCGGCTGGGAATTGATGAAGCCGCCGAGCCGGACCACGCGGACCACCTTGTCGAGGTCGCCGAGCGCCGCCTTGATCTGCGCCAGCAGGTTGACCGCGCAGGCGTGGGCCGCCGCCTGTCCCTGCTCGATGGAGACGCCGCCCCCGAGCTTGCCCTTGGCGACCAGCGCGCCGTCTTTGAAGCAGAGCTGGCCGGAGACGAACAACAGCCGTCCGGATCGCACGAAGCCCACATAATTGGCAACGGGCGCCACCGGCGTCGGCAACATGATACCAAGCTCTTCCAGTTTCTTGTCGATCGATCCGGACATACGCCCCTCCTGCCGTTTGCGGGAGGGATCATTCGCCGATCGGCCGACTTCTTGCAAGCATGCATGGACCGGGGATTTTAGGAGGGCATATGGGCGCAGTCGCCAGACAATGACCATGATCGCCATATGTTCGCGGGCGATAGGTTCGGACCCTCGCCGGTCCCCACTGTTGCGGGGGGCGCGGTTGAATCCTATTGTCACCGATCTGGCCGGCCCGAGTCGCCCGCCCGCTGGGAGCCGCCCGAACGCCGGGCGGCATGTGAGCGGCGCAAGCCGAACGGGTGGGTTCCAACGGTTGCTCAGGCCGCTCAAGGTGTCGCGCAGGCGGGCAGGCTCGCCCGGGCGTGGACCGGTGCCGGGTCAGACCACGAGGAGGTTCGATTGACGCGTGTCCATCTCGCCGTGCCGACGGCCGCCACCTTGGTGGTGGTCGCGTTCATGGGTCAATCCGGGATCGTCCCGGCGCATGCCTCGACGGTGCTCGCACCCCATCGGGCGGTCTACGATCTCACCCTCACGCGGACCCGCGGCAAACGCCAGATCGAGTCGGTGCGCGGACGCATCCTCTATGATTTCAACGGCAGCCCCTGCGAGGGCTATGCGCTGCAGTTCCGCCAAGTCTCGGAGATCGACAGCGGCGAGGGCAAGACGGCGCTGAGCGACCTGCAGGCGACCACGTGGGAGGACGGCGACGCCAAGACGTTCCGCTTCAACTCCCAGAACACCGTCAACGACCGCGTCGTCGACAGCGTCAACGGCAATGCCGAGCGCGGCGCTTCGCAGGTCGAGGTCAAGCTGACCAAGCCGGACGAGAAAACCCTCGATCTCGCGGCCAAGATCGTGTTTCCGACCGAGCACATGCGCCGCATCATCGATGCGGCGAAGGAAGGCAAGACGCTGTTGGAGCTGCCGGTCTATGACGGCTCGGAGAACGGCCAGAAGACCTATTCGACCCTCACCGTGATCGGTAAGGAAATCCCCCCCGACGAGAAGAAGCCCGATGACGCGAGCGCCGGCAAGCCGGCACTCGCCAAGATGCGCCGCTGGCCGGTGACGATCAGCTATTTCGAGCAGGGTGCCTCCCAGGGCGAGCAGCTCCCGGTCTATGCCATCGGGTTCGAGCTGTTCGAGAACGGCATCTCCCGCGCGCTCTCGCTCGACTACGGCGATTTCGTCGTGTCGGGAAACATGTCCCAGCTCGAACTCAAGGACGCCCCGGCCTGCAAATAACGGCCATCTGCCCGGCCGGCAGCAGGCTTTCCTTTAAGACCTCATCCTGAAGAGGATGTCGATGCGCCGTCTCGAACGATGGCGGCGCGCGGAGAGGGCCGTCGCCTTGCCGCATTCGCCATCCGGCGGGCGGCAAACCTGTCGCGCGAACGTCCGACAAGTCAGCTAATCTTCCCACCCGTTTTGCGCACGCGGCGTCGCGCGGGTCGGGGAATTGCGATTGTCGGGAGGACGGATCATGGCCGGGAAGATCATCAGGAACGCCACGCTTCTCGACATCGGGGCGGCCGCGCTCAGGCCCGGGGCCTCGCTGCGGATCGAAGGAGACAGCATCGTCGAGGTCGCCGACGACGGACGCGGCCTCACGGGTGGGGATGACGTCGAGGGCATCGACGCCGCCGGCCGGACCGTGATGCCGGGGCTGATCGACGCTCACGTCCACGCCGCCCTCACCACGGTGGACCTTGCGGCGCTGGTGCGCCGGTCGGCGTCGTGGATCGCGATCGAGACCAAGCTCATCCTCGAGGGCATGCTGCGCCGCGGTTTCACCACGGTGCGCGATTCCGGCGGTCTCGATGCCGGCATCTCGAGCGCGCTCGACCGCGGCCTGATCAAGGGGCCTCGCGTCTTCCGTTCCGGCCGTGTGCTCAGCCAGACCGGCGGCCATGGCGACCTCCTGCCGGTCGGCGATCATCCCCAGATCTGCGCCTGCGCGATCCGCACCACCGCCTTCAGCCATATCGCCGACGGTGCCGACGCCGTGCGGCGGGCGGCGCGGGAGGAGCTCAAGGCCGGCGCCCACCACCTCAAGATCATGGCCGGCGGCGGCGTCGCCACGCCCTACGACCCGATCGACATGGTGCAATACACCGCAGACGAGATGCGCGCGGCGGTGGAGGAGGCGCAGGCCCGCCGCACCTACGTCTCCGCGCATGCCTACATCCCGGAGTTGATCCAGCGTGCCGTGAAAGCCGGCGTGCGCTCGATCGAGCACGGCAACCTGATCGACGAGGCGTCCGCCCGCGTGATGGCGGAAAACGGCGCCTTTCTCGTGCCGACGCTCGTCACCTACGATCAGATCGCCGCGCTCGGGAAATCCCTCAAGTTTCCGGAAGAAAGCCTGCGAAAGCTCGGGGATGTTCTCGACAAGGGCCTGCGCGCGATCGAGATCGCGCTCGCCGCGGGCGTCAAGGTGGGGCTCGGCACCGACCTGCTCGGCGAAACCCACGTCGCCCAGAGCAAGGAGCTTGCGTTGCGCGCGCAGGTCCAGAGCAACGCGGACGTCCTGCGCGCGGCGACCCTCGTCAATGCCGAGCTTCTTCAGCACACCGGAAAGCTCGGCGTTCTCGCGCCGGGCGCATTTGCGGACCTGCTCATCGTCGACGGCAACCCTCTCGAGGATCTCGGCGTGCTGAGCGGGCAGGGCGAGCACATCGCCCTCATCATGCGCGGCGGCACCGTGTTCAAGAACGCGCTCAATTAGAGCCGCAGCGCCGCGTCGACTCGACCGTGGCGTCCGGGACCTACGACGAGGAGTTCAAGCCTGCCCGGCGCAACACTCCGCAGGCGCTGGACGACGTCTTGGCTGAGCGCTAAAAACGCCCGGAGCAACGGCGTGGGATGGGATAGCCAGCCGCGTTAGGCGCTCGCACGCGGCGCTACTCCTTCGCCTCGTCATCGAGCGCGATGCCGCGGATCACGGCGTCGCGGCCGAACTTCGCCCGCAGCGCATCGACCGCGTGCTCGGCGGCGGCGTTGCGGCGGCCATCGACGTCGACGAGATCGGCAGGGTCCGCCAGCGCGGCGTCGGCGAGCGCACTCACGCCGATGCCGATGAGACGGAATCGGGTGCCGTCGGTCTCGCGTCCCAACAGCTCGCGGCCGGCAGCAAAGATCTTCGCCGCGAGTTGGGTCGGTGAAGCGAGCGAGCGGGCGCGGGTGCGCAGGCGGAAATCCGCGGTCTTGAGCTTCAGCGTCACCGTCGCGCCGGCGAGCTCCTTGGCCTTGAGACGCGCCGAGACCTTCTCGGTAAGGTCCCACAGATGACGGGTGAGCAGCCGCAGCGCCGCGACATCCTCGGTCAGCGTCGTCTCTGCCGAAACGCTCTTGGTCTCGCGGTCCGGGCTGACCGGGCGCGCGTCGATGCCGCGGGAGAGCCGCGCGAGCCGCATCCCCTCGGCTCCGAACCGGCGCATCAGCGTCGTCTCGTCGGCGCGTTGCAGGTCGCCGATGGTGCGGAAGCCTTCCTTCATCAGGCTCGCACCCATGGCCTTGCCGACGCCCCAGATGAACGTCACCGGCTTCGGCGCCAGGAACGCGGGCGCCTCGGCGGCGCCGAGTACCGAGAAGCCGCGCGGCTTGTCGAGGTCGGACGCGATCTTGGCGAGGAACTTGTTGTGCGAAAGACCGATCGAGACGGTGATGCCGATCTCCTGCTCGATGCGGCGCGCGAATCGCGCCAGCGCCTTCGCCGGCGCCATGCCGTGCAGCCGTTCGGTGCCGCCGAGATCGAGGAAAGCCTCGTCGATCGACAGCGGTTCGACCAGCGGCGTGAGGTCGAGCATGCGTGTACGCACCTCGCGCCCGGCGTGGGCATATTTCGTCATGTCGGGCCGCACCACCTCCGCATGCGGACACAGCCGCCGCGCTTCGAACATCGGCATCGCCGAGCGGACCCCATAGGTGCGCGCGATGTAGCAGGCGGTGGCGACGACGCCGCGATGGCCGCCGCCGACGATCAGCGGCTTGTCGCGCAGCGCCGGGTTGTCGCGCTTCTCGATTGCGGCGTAGAACGCGTCGCAGTCCACATGGGCGATGGCGAGGCGCAGCAGCTCGGGGTGGCGCGCCAGCCGCGGCGACCCGCAGGCGGAACAGCGCGCAGCGCCCGCGGCGGCGTCGGCAAGGCAGTCACGGCAGAAGCCGACCATCGCTGCGTCCGGATTGGTTTGCGGCATCATAGCCTGAGTCCGGGTTCGTCTCTGAGTACGTTTCGAGACCTCGCCGGACGCGGCGCGGCCGGTTCCCGGGGTCTTCTGTTCGCGGCCGATATGCGTCTATAATCAGCACGACAGCGGAATAGCCAAAGGATCAAGCCGGTGAAGGCGTTAAGGCTCCTCCTGTGCCTCGGGCTCGCGGCCTGCGCCGACATGGAGACCAAGCCGTGGTATCGCGCCGACGGCAATCCGGGGGCGCCGGACCAGCTCGAGGCCGCCAAGGCGACCTGCCGCGACGAAATGCAGAAAGCAGTCGCGGCGACCAACCGCGCGGCCGCGCTCGACCGCAACGTGGGCCGCCCCGACATCTACGACACCTGCATGTCGCGGCAGGGCTATAGCGATTCCAAGAATTTCGTCCCCGCCGCGACCACGCCGGGCGCCCCGCCCGCCGCCGCGGGAGCCCCGCCGCCGCAGCCCTCCGCGGACTGCCGCAAGCCGGCGGACCTTCGGATGTGGCTGCCGCTCTGTCCGTGAGACGTCGGCGCAGCGACGCGCTACCACTTCGTCCCGCGAGGTCGTGATCAAAACCGCTCCTCCGCGCCACTCCCTGCGAGGATCGGCTCTGCGGGATGCCGCAGCCGAGGACGACCGCGGCGGCAGCGCCTGGGTCGGGCGTGTTCATCGATCACGCCTTTTCCGCACCCGTCTCGACGATGTGTCCAACGGCCGCGACAATGGCCCGGGGCGGAGCCAATGACTGCAAGGCGAGGGAGCTGCAATGAAATGGGCCGCGAGCGTTGCGCAGATCGACCCGCCGCGCTGGATGGCGATCACGCTCGCCCTTACCGCCGGATTCGTCGATGCCTGCACCTTCGTGGGGCTGTTCGGGTTCTTCATCGCCCAGCTTACCGGAAGCTACGTGATTGCCGGCTCCTCGCTGGTGGCGCCCGGCTGGCCGGAGACGACGGTGTTGCTCGCGGTTCCCATGTTCTTCGCCGGCGGCGTCGCGGCGACGCTGCTGGTCACGGCCGCCGCAGCCAACGGCCTGCCGGCGCTCGCGTGCGCGCTCGGTTTCGAAACGGTGCTGCTCGCGGTCTTGGCCGTGATCATGGGATCGGGGGCGCCGTTCCCCAATTCGCCGCCGCCCGCCGCATTCATCGCGGTGCTGGTCGGCCTGTCCGCCATGGGCGTGCAGAGCGCCCTGGTGCGCCTGCTGCTGCGCGGGGTCGCCTCCACCAACGTGATGACCACCAACACCACGCAGATCGCGATCGACGCGACCCAGGCCACGCTCGCCTGGGCGCTCCGCCGCGACGGCAGTCCCGAACTCGCGCGTGAGCACGAGGCGGCATGCCGCCGGCTGGGCGCGAGCCTGCCGTTGCCGCTCGCGTTTTTCGCCGGCACCATGAGCGGCGGCGTGACCTACACCGCGCTCGGACCGTGGATCCTGATCCTGCCCGCCGCGGCGGTCGGCGCGCTCACGCTGTGGGCGCTGCGCCGCGAGACGAAGGGATAGGCGGCAGCGTCGAAGCGCACGCCTCCCTCTATGACGCTCCCTCTTTGCCGCTCCTCGCAATGCATCATGTCTGTCGACGTGACGACGACTTCAACGGCACGGTTTTGATGACGCCGGCCGAATGTGGGTCGCGAGTTCGGGCGCTGAACTTCCAAAATCGGCTGAGGTGAAATAGCCCGCGGCAGTCACGCTCGCGATGCCCGCGAACAACTCCGCGGTGTCGTCGACATCATCATCATCGCCGCCCGCCGGGTCCATCGCCTTCATCCGCCCGGCGAGGTCTTTGTACATCTGTTCCTGCGCGGTCAAGGGAGTGGTGCGCTCCTTCTCCCTCTTCTTGAAAGCGAGCTCCCTGCGATATTTTTTAAGATAGAACGAAACAGCCTTGACGATCTTTGCCCGTTCCTCGGCCCTGCAAAAACGACTTTTGTCCTCGGTCATGAGACAGTTCAGCGCCAGACCTGCAACCTCATATTCGAATTTCAATATCCCATTCGCTTCATCGAGTGCACGGTTGGTCCAGCCCGGGTGTCTCCAGGGTCGAACCGAGTTGAGGCGCTCGAAGCACCGGGAACTCGGCGCGGCGATGATGGCGAATTCGAACGTTCGTCCAGCTTCGCCGGTCGTCAAACGCTGCCGGATGGTATCCAATGGTGGCACGTCGGAGGTAACGATCGGGGCCCCCGCAGCGGCAGAGTCTGCTCGCGAGGGTTGGCTCGGCGTCATCCTCAAAAAAAGCACGACGCATGCCGCGACGGCGACGAACGCTGCGCCGAACAGCAGAACGTCGACAACACCCATCTCCTCGTCCGAACTCGGGGCCCCGCAATTGCCGCCCATTGCGCGTACTTTGATGGCGAGACTGTAACGAAACATGCTCCGGGAGGTTTTTGCCCCGCTTACCGAAAGACATATCCCATCTCTTTCAACAAAGTTTTCGGCTGTAGGCCTCGCTTGACGTGCCGCGCCCTGGCGCCGCTGCCCTGGCAATGCCGAACAAAGGTCTAATCGACGCGGATTAATTATCGGTCGATGCGATACCTCCTAAATCGGTCTACTTGCGGCATCGCATCGTCACGTCGGTGGGGCCCGCGTGCGGGCTCGCAATCGGTTCCGGCAACCTCGTCGATGGGCCGCTTTTGGGTGGGGCACCGACAGCCGGAATTGGCCACCGATGGAGCCGCCGCAGGGAGCAGCCCGACAGGGAAATGCTCGCCACCAGCCACGACTTCCGGCGGCTGGTCTCAGCGCGTCGCGAGATCAAGCGCGCCGGTGAGGTCGCCCATCGGCGGGCTGCCGCTCGCCGCGAGGGCGGCGTCGCGCTCGGTGATGCCGGGCAGGTTCGGCAGCCCGAAGCGCCGGGTGATGAAGCGCAGGATCGAGGTGGTATCGTAGAGGGTATGATCGACGTGGTGCCGTTTGGCGAACGGCGACACGATGAGTGCCGGCACGCGGTTGCCCGGGCCCCAGCGGTCGGCCTTCGGCGGGCCGACATGGTCCCAGAAGCCGCCATTCTCGTCATAGGTCACAACCACCAGCATGTGCGGCCATTGCGGGCTCTTCTGCAGGTGCCGGACGACGTCGAGGGTGTGACGGTCGCCCAACAGTACGTCGGCATAGCCGGGGTGCTCGTTCAGGTTTCCCTGCGGCTTATAGAAGGTCACCGGCGGCAGCGATCCGTCGTCGATCGCCTTGATGAAGGCGACGCCGTCGACGCCGCCGTCGCGCAAGTGCTCGGCGCGCGCAGCGGTGCCGGGTGCCATGGCGGCGAAATAGTTGAAAGGCTGGTGGTGGTACTGAAAGATCGGCGGCGGCGATACCCTGATCCCGTCGAGCGTCGCCTCCCAGGCGCCCGCATACCATGCCCATCCGATCCCCTTGGCCGAAAGCAGGTCGCCGATGGTGGGCTCGGTCTGCGGCGGCAGCACGCTGCCGCTCGCCGGATCGGCCAAGCGAGGATCGCCATCCTTGGCCGGCTTGACGGCGCTCGGCTGATAGGGCGGCTGCATCGTGTTGACGGAATAGAAGTCGGGGGTCAGCGCGCCGTCGCGGACGAATTTCGGCGGCCCGTCGAGCGCCGATTTCGGCGAATTGTCGGCGAGCTTCAGGCTCACGCCGTCGGCATCGACCACCGAGATCTGGCCCTTGGCGGGGCTCTGGTCCGCATCGGGATATTTCGGCGTGCAGGAGCAGATCAGCCAGAAATGGTTGAGGTAGGAGCCGCCGAACGCCGCCATGAAGAAGTTGTCGGCGAGGGTGTACTCGTGCGCCACGTCCCACAGCGGGAGATCGCCGGCATGGGTCGCGTAATGGCCCATCACGAGCGCACCCTTGTCGGCGAAGGCGACGAATCTGTCGTTCTTGCCGCCGTGGATCTGCATGATGTTCTGATAGAACAGGTGCCAGGGGCTCTGCGTGATGACGTCGAGCCCGATGTGGAAGCCGTTGGGATCGTCGATCGCAAACGGCGCGTTCTTCAGGTGCTGGGTCTGCGCCTCGGTCACCGGCGGGGTCACGCCGCGCACCGTGAGCCCGCCCCATACCGGCGGAAGCTCCTTGAGAACGCTGCCGTCGCGGTCGTGCTGGACGGCCATGTCGGGAGTGACATTCTGCAGGCCGTCGGCGTCGGGGAAGAAACCGTAGAGGTGGTCGAGACCGCGATTCTCGGCATAGATGACGACGACGGTCTGGATCTCATCAAGGCTCCGCGCCGGCGGGGTCTGCGCGTGCAGGCCGGCGCTCGCGCAGGTCGCTGCCCAAGCCGTCGCAAGAAGCGTAATCTTTCCGTTCATCGAAACCCTGCCGTAAGCGTAAGTTATCTTGAGGTTCCTTGGTATCGCACCATGGCCCGGCCTTCATATACACGATCTTCCCGCGCCGCGCCGCTGTGCCTGCTTCCCCTGGCGCTGTGCGGCTTCGTGCTCGCGGCCGGGCCGTCGGCCGCGGCGGCCGAGGCGCGCCTTTCCACGCGCGCGGCCGTCTACGCCCAGGTCAGCCGTCTCGCCGAGCTCGGAAAGCGGTTGTTCTTCGAACCCGCGCTGTCGGCCTCGGGCACCCTGTCCTGCGCGTCCTGCCATGACCCCGCGCATGCCTATGGGCCGCCCCGTGGGGATGCGGTGATGACCGGCGGCGCGGACATGCGGCAGAAGGGTTTGCGCGCCGTCCCGTCCCTGAGATACGTGCAGGCGACACCGCCGTTCACCGAGCATTTCCGCAACTCCGATGACGAAGGCGATGCCAGCGTGGACAACGGTCCGACCGGGGGGCTCACCTGGGACGGCCGGATCGACCGCGGCCGCGACCAGGCCCGGCTGCCGCTGCTGTCGCCCATCGAGATGGCCAATGCCAGCCCGGCCGCGGTGGTCGAAGCCGTCAGGCGCACACCTGCGGCGGGCCTGATGCGGCAGGCCTTCGGACGGCGGGTCTTCGCCCATCCCGCGCGGGCCTTCGACGGCATCCTTCAGGCGCTCGAAGCCTACGAGCAGAGCTACACGGATTTCTATCCGTACAGCAGCAGGTACGACGCCTATCTCGCCGGCACGGCGGAGCTGACGTCCGCCGAGCTGCGCGGCCTCGCGGCTTTCGACGATCCCGACCGGGGAAACTGCGCGCATTGCCACCCGAGCGCACGTGGGCTCGACGGCACGCCGCCGCAGTTCACCGACTATGGCCACGCCGCGCTGGGCGTGCCGCGCAATCGCGATATTCCGGCCAATGCCGACCCGTCATTCCACGATCTCGGACTGTGCGGGCCGCTGCGCGACGACCTGCGGGGTCACGGCGAGTACTGCGGCATGTTCAAGGCACCGAGCCTGCGCAACGTGGCGCTGCGCCGCGCGTTCTTCCACAACGGCGCCTTCCACAGTCTGCGCCAGGTTCTGGAATTCTACGCCGAGCGCGATACCCGTCCGGAGAAGTGGTACCCGCGCGGCAGCGACGGCACGGTCCGCAAGTTCGACGACCTGCCGGCCGAATATCACGCCAACGTCAATGTGGAGCCGCCGTTCGATCGCCGCGCCGGGGATAATGCGCGCCTCTCAGCTCAGGAAATCGACGATATCATCGCGTTCCTGAAAACCTTGACCGACCGCGATCTGGTCGACGCCGGACATTCCAAGGCGGCGCGGTAATCCAGTCCCAGACCGGGTCAGTTTGCGGTCGCGCTCATCGTGGTTCGCGCGACCGCGTGAAGGTGAGGGGAGGCGGGCCCCCGCTCACCCCTTCTCGCCGAAGATACGCTTGGCCCACCAGCCGGCGCGGCGCGGGGCGGCCGGCGCATCGGACGCGGATTGCGGCGCCGCGGGGGCGTCGGCGGGAGCCGCCGGCGCTGTCGCAACGGGCGCCGCAGCGGGCGCGGGCGCTTCCGCGGCAGGGGGTGGCGTCGGAGTGCCGCCGACCAGGAATGGCACGGGCTCGCGGACGGTCGACCGCCGACGCGGGGATTCCTTCACCGGCTCGGGCGCAGCGGGTTCGGCCACCGCCGGCGCAGCGGAAACCGCAACGGGCGGCGGTGACGCCTCGGGAGGGGGCGTCGAACGGCGGCCCCGCGGCGCGGCGCGTTCGCGAGAAACTTCCGCGTCTGCGGCGGCATAATCGCCGACGGCATGGGGAATGTGCTCCACCGGCGGGCCGCCGAAGTCTGCGGCGGCCGCCATCACCTCTTCGTCGATCGGAGCCGCGCCGAACTCCGGCGGGGTCAGCCGGCCTTCGCCGTCCTCGCGACGATTGCGCCGGCCGCCGCGGCGGCCGCGCCGGCGGCGGCGGCGATCGCCGTCCCCATTGCCGTTGGGCGCGCCCGACGCGCGGGTGGTGTCCTCGCCGGAAACGGCCTCCTCGTCGTCGGCCTCGGTGTCGTCCTCGTCGCTGACCGCTTCCGTGGATCCCCCGAAGCTGCCCTCGGCGCGATCTGCGGCGCCGAGCTCCGACGCGGGGAGGTCCGCATTGGAGACATCCGATCTCGGCTGCTCGTCGCGGCGGCCGCCGCGACGACGGCGGCGGCGGCGGCGGCGTCCGCCATCGCCATTTTCGCCGCGCTCCATCGCCTCGGCCGATTCGGAGGCCTCGCCGGTTTCGGCGTCCTCCTCGTCGCGGTCGGATTCGGCTTCGACCTCCACGGCCTCAGCCTCGATCTCGTCCTCGATCGGCTCTTCGACGAAGTCCTCTTCGGGGGGCTCGATCAGGGGCGCGGCCGTGTTGACCCATTGGGCCGCGAGCGTGCGCGCCTGCTCCATGCTGTGCACCAACTCGCCCTTCTCGACGTTGAAGGGCTGCTGTCCGGCGATGCCCGGGTCGGCGCTCACGGTGATGGTGATCTGGTAGCGCCGCTCCAGCTCGTAGAGATGCGGGCGCTTGTGGTTGAGGACGTAGAGCGCGATTTCTGGGCGAGTGCGCACGGTGAGGTTATGGGTCGCCCCGCGCTGGAGCTGCTCCTCGATCATCCGCAGGCACTGCAGCGCCACCGACGAGACCGAGCGCACATGGCCGGTGCCGCCGCAATGGGGGCACTTGTCGGTCGAGCTTTCGAGCACGCTGGTGCGGATGCGCTGCCGCGACATTTCCAGGAGGCCGAAATGGGAGATGCGGCCGACCTGGATGCGGGCGCGGTCGTTCTTGAGGCACTCCTTGATCCGCCGCTCGACCGCCCGGTTGTTGCGCTTCTCGTCCATGTCGATGAAGTCGATCACGATCAGCCCGGCCAGATCGCGCAGTCGCAGCTGACGCGCAACCTCCTCGGATGCTTCGAGGTTGGTCTTGAGCGCGGTGTCCTCGATGTGGTGCTCGCGGGTGGCGCGTCCCGAATTGACGTCGATCGCCACCAGGGCCTCGGTCTGGTTGAGCACGATGTAGCCGCCGGAGCGCAACTGCACCACCGGGGAGAACATCGCGTCGAGCTGGGCCTCGATGCCGTAGCGGGCGAGCAACGGCTGATTCTCGCGGTACGGCTTCACGTTCTTGGCATGGCTCGGCATCAGCATGCGCATGAAGTCGCGAGCGTCGCGGTAGGCGTCGTCGCCGGCCACGATCACCTCGTCGATCTCCTTGTTGTAGAGATCGCGGATCGAGCGCTTGACCAGCGAGCCTTCCTCGTAGACGAGGGTCGGCGCGGTCGACTTCAAGGTGAGGTCGCGCACCGTCTCCCAGGCCCGCAGCAGATATTCGAAGTCGCGCTTGATCTCGAGCTTGGTGCGCGCGGCGCCGGCGGTACGCAGGATGACGCCCATCCCCTCCGGCACTTCAAGATCGCCGGCGATCTCCTTGAGGCGCTTGCGATCCTGGACGTTGGTGATCTTGCGGCTGATGCCGCCGCCGCGGGCGGTGTTGGGCATCAGCACGGAATAGCGGCCGGCGAGCGAGAGGTAGGTCGTGAGCGCGGCGCCCTTAGTCCCGCGTTCTTCCTTGACCACCTGCACCAGCATCACCTGGCGGCGCTTGATGACCTCCTGGATCTTGTACTGGCGGCGGGGTCGCGGGGTGCGGTCCGGAACCTCCTCCATCGCGTCGGCGCCGCCGACCGATTCGACGATCTCCTCTTCCTCGGCTTCGCCGTCGCCGTTCTCGCCGTGGTCCTCGCTGGACCCGCGCTCCCGCGCCGGTGCGGCGCGCAGCCCTTCCGCGGCGTGCTCGGTCTCGTGGCCGTCACCACCATGATGGTCGTCGCCGTCATGGTCGTCGTCACCATGATGATCGTCGCCATGATGGTCCTCACCATGGTCGTCTTCGTGATCGTCATCGCCATGGTCGTCGTCATGCCGCTCGGCTTCGGCTGTCGACTGGTGCCCTTCAGCCGCGTCGGCGACCGTCTGCGGCGCGCCGGAGTGCTCATCCGCGGCGCGATGCTCGGAAACTGTGACGGGTTCGTTATAGCCGTGCTCGCCGGCCGCCGCGGGGGCGGACTCTCCGGCCTCGGACGGTTCCGCGGCATGCTCGGTCCCGGCGCCCTCGAGGTGAGCCGCTTCGGCCCGCTCCTCGTGCTCCGGGCCAGGTTCCAGGCCGGGGTGCTTGATGTGCTCTTCGTCGTCGTCTGGGGCTTCGACCGGGGGGCTCGAGACGGCGTTCCGGTCGCCGCCGCGGGCGGCGGGGCGGTGGCGCGGCCGGCGCATGCCGGCACGGCGATCGGCCTCCGCCTCGGCGTCGCGGTGGGCGCGCTCTTCCTCGTCGATCAGCGCCTGCCGGTCGGCAACCGGGATCTGGTAGTAGTCGGGGTGGATTTCGCTGAAGGCCAGGAAGCCGTGGCGGTTGCCGCCGTAGTCGACGAACGCCGCCTGCAGCGACGGTTCGACCCGGGTTACTTTGGCGAGATAGATATTGCCGCGAAGCTGGCGGCGGCTGGCGGCTTCGAAATCGAACTCCTCGACCCGGTTACCGCGAAGCACGACCACCCGGGTCTCCTCCGGATGGGTCGCGTCGATAAGCATCTTGTTCGGCATTGTTGCGTCTCTTGAAGGCGCGCGTGGATACGCTGCTGCGGCGCAGGGCGCGTCGCCTTCGGTAAGGGGTGTGAATGGAAGGCGGGGACAAGGGTCGAACGGCGTGACGGCCATCGCGACGGACAGACGCCTATCGCGGTCTTGCGACCGGGATAGAGGCATGGCCTGTCTGCTTTCGCCAGCATCGGCGGTTTCGACCCTTAAACTGGATCAGCAACGCGAAGGCGCGCCGCCTTGTTCTCGCTGAACAATTCGCGCGACCGGCCCATCTGGCCGCCCACGCCTTCCGGTTATCCTTTTGAGGAGAGCCGCCGATCGCCCGATCCGCTACGGAGGGGTCGATGGGAGGCGCCGCTGGACGGGGTATGTCCTGCGCGGCAGAACCGGATACTTCGAACCTTCAGCAACTCCTTATCTACGGCGTGTCCCCGGTCATGGCAAGTCGCAACTCTCAGGCCCGGCGAGACGGCCGATCACTTGCAGGGTATCATGTTGTCGGGCGCCAGCAATTCCCGTGCGGTCGGCTGCGGGCTGCGGGCTGCGGGCTGCGGGCGATCGGTGGGTTTTCGGGGAAATGGCCTGGACCTTCAAGATCGGTTAACCATGGGGCCTTACCAAGGGTAGAACGGCTCCAGAAGGGGAAGGGCTGGAGGTTCGGGTGGTGAACCGCGGGTTGAGCGTTGCACTGGGGCTGGCTGCCGCCGTTTTTGTCGGCTGCGCGGTGCTGTGGCCGTCCGCGGCGGCGGCGCAGATGCCGATGCCGGCCGCCGGAGACGGCGTTCCGTCCGCGACCGATGCCCGCCTCGCCGGAGACGACAAGCAGACCCGGCTGGTCATCGACCTCTCCCAGAAGATCGACGTCCGCGCCTTCACCATTGCCGATCCCTACCGGGTGGTGCTCGACATTCCCCAGGTGAATTTCCAGTTTCCGCAACGGACCGGCGAGCACAGCCGGGGCATGGTGAAGGCGTTTCGATTCGGGCTGGTGGCCCGTGGGCGCTCCCGAATCGTCATCGACGTCACCGGTCCGGTCCGGGTGGCGCGGGCCTTCGTCGTCGACGCCGCCGAGGGCCAGCCGGCCCGTCTGGTGGTCGATCTCGCCCCGGTCGACCGCGAGGCGTTCCTGCGTGCGGCGGCGATCGACAACCACCTGCCGCGGCCGCCGGAACCGCCGCCGGCGCCCCGCGAGGACGCCGCGAAGGCGGGGGACGCGAGGCCGATCATCGTCCTCGATCCCGGCCACGGCGGCATCGACACCGGGACGCGCGCCCCCAGCGGAGAGCACGAGAAAAATCTCGTGCTGGAGTTCGCCTCGGTGCTGCGCGACAGGCTCGAAAAGACCGGCAAATACCGGGTGGTGATGACGCGGTCCGACGACACCTTCGTGCCGTTGTCCGAACGCGTTCGATTCGCCCGGTCACGCAACGCGCAGCTGTTCATCTCGATCCACTGCGACGCGCTCGCCCGCGGCGGCGGCGCCGCCGACGGCGCGACGATCTACACCCTGTCCGACCAGGCCTCGGACGCCGAAGCGCAGCGGCTGGCCGACGCGGAAAACCGCGCCGACATCATCGCCGGCGTCAATCTTGCCGCGGAACCCGACGACATCGCCGACATTCTCATCGATCTCGCGCAGCGGGAAACCAAGGCCTTCTCGGCGTCGTTCGCCCGCGCGGTGGCGGCCGAACTCAAGAATGCCGCCCGCCTCCACAAGAATCCGATCCGCTCGGCCGGGTTCCGGGTCCTCAAGGCGCCGGACATCCCTTCGGTGCTGATCGAACTCGGCTATGTTTCCAACGCGGCCGACCTCAAGCAACTGGTCTCGGAGCAATGGCGGCTACGGGCGAGCGACGCGGTCGCCCAGGCCGTCAACACCTACTTCACCACCCGATTCGCCGCCGGCCCTGCGGCCCACCCGTAAGCGGGGGGCGGCCCTTCGAGCCCCGCGGATCGCGGCGCAGGAAAAGCGGTTCGACAAAGTTTAACCATAAAACCGGGCGAGGAATCCCACGATCGCAAGTATGATCGCGCAGCTATGATCGTCGCTGCAGGGGCGGCCGTCGCGACCACGCGATAGCCGGGGATGGGGAGACCGCTCGAGGTCTCTTCAACGGGGGTTTGACCGTCGATGAAGCTGCTGTTCAAGTTTTTCGGCTTCCTGTTCGCCTTGGGGTCGCTGGTCTTCATCGTCGGCGTCGGCGCGCTCGCGGGCCTGATCTACCATTTCAACAAGGACCTGCCGGACTATTCGCAGCTCCAGGATTACGAGCCGCCGGTGATGACGCGGGTGCACGCCGCGGACGGCGAGCTGCTCGCCGAATACGCCAAGCAACGGCGGCTCTACCTGCCGATCCAGGCGGTGCCCAAGCTCGTCATCAACGCCTTCATATCCGCCGAGGACAAGAACTTCTACGAGCATCCGGGGATCGACTTCAGCGGCGTCGCCCGCGCCGGCATGCTTTATCTACAGAACGTCGGCAAGGGCCGCCGCCCGCAAGGCGCCTCCACCATCACCCAGCAGGTGGCGAAGAACTTCCTCCTGACCAACGAGGTGTCGTTCGACCGCAAGATCAAGGAGGCGCTGCTCGCGCTCAAGATCGAGCGGACCTACAGCAAGGAGAAGATCCTCGAGCTGTACCTCAACGAGATCTATCTCGGCTTTGGCGCCTACGGCATCGCCGCCGCCTCGCTGCTGTACTTCGACAAGCCGGTCAACGAGCTCACGGTCGCCGAGGCGTCCTACCTCGCGGCGCTTCCCAAGGCGCCGACCGACCTGCACCCGTTCCGCAATCATGACCGCGCGGTCGAGCGCCGCAATTACGTGGTCGAGCGGCTGGTGGAGAACGGCTACATCACCGCCGAGGCCGGCGACAAGGCGAAGAAGGAGCCGCTCACCGTCACCCAGCGCACGACCGGCGCGCACATCTTCGCCGCCGACTATTTCGCCGAGGACGTGCGCCGCGAGATTCTGGAAAAGTTCGGCGAGAAGCGGCTCTACGAGGGCGGCCTCTCGGTGCGCACCACCCTCGACCCCAAGATGCAGGAATTCGCCCACAAGGCGCTTGCCGACGGCCTCGTGCGCTACGACGAGGGACGCGGCTTCCGCGGACCGGTCACCAAGATCGACATCGGCGGCGACTGGGGCGTCAAGCTCGCCGACGTGCGGGCGTTCTCCGACATCGGCTGGCGGCTCGCGGTGGTGCTCGAGACCGGCGACCAGTCCGCGCGCATCGGCCTGCAGCCCGCCCGCGAGCCGGGCGGCGCGGTGGTGCGCGACCGCGCCATCGGCATCATCCCGCTCGAAGGGGCCAAGTGGGCCAAGGCATCGACGCCCAAGCAGCCGCTGCGGCTGAGCCAGGTGCTGGCGCCCGGCGACGTGATCTACGTGGAGCCGCTCGGCCCCGGCAAGGACGGCCAGTTCAAGCTGCACCAGATTCCCGAAGTGTCCGGCGGCATGGCGGTGATGGATCCGCTCACCGGCCGCGTGCTCGCGCTGGTCGGCGGCTTCTCGTTCGACCAGAGCCAGTTCGACCGCGCCACCCAGGCGATGCGCCAGCCCGGCTCGGCCTTCAAGCCCATCGTCTATTCGGCGGCTCTCGACAACGGCTATACGCCGTCGAGCATCGTGGTCGACGCTCCGATCGAGATCGACCAGGGCCCCGGAATCGGGATCTGGCGTCCGGAAAACTACGAGGTCAAGTTCTTCGGGCCGCAGACGCTGCGTTTCGGCATCGAGCATTCCCGCAACGTCATGACGGTCCGGCTGGCGCAGGACATCGGCATGCCGTTGATCGGCGAATACGCCAAGCGCTTCGGCGTCTACGACAATCTGCCGAATTACCTCTCCTACGCGCTCGGCGCCGGCGAGACGACGGTGATGCGCATGGTCACCGCCTATTCGATGATCGCCAATGGCGGACGCCGGGTGACCGCAACCTTGATCGACCGCGTCCAGGACCGCTACGGGCACACGATCTACAAGCATGACCAGCGCGAGTGCCCGGCCTGCGATGCGACCAAGTGGGAGAACCAGCCGGAGCCCGGCCTGATCGACCGCCGCGAGCAGGTGCTCGATCCCATGACCGCCTACCAGATCACCTCGATCATGGAAGGCGTGGTCCAGCGCGGCACCGGAACGGTGGTGCGGGAGGTCGGCAAGCCGGTGGCCGGCAAGACCGGCACCACCAACGACGAAAAGGACGCCTGGTTCGTCGGCTTCACGCCCGATCTCGCGGTCGGCGTCTACATGGGCTACGACAAGCCGCGCCATCTCGGCAAGGACGCCACCGGCGGCCATCTCTCGGCGCCGATCGTGAAGGACTTCCTCAAGACCGCGCTCGCCGACAAGCCGGCGATGCCGTTCCGCGTCCCGCCCGGCATCAAGCTGATCCGGGTCGACGTCAAGACCGGCCAGCGCGCGACGCCGAGCACCCAGAGCGCGATCCTGGAGGCCTTCAAGCCGGGCACCGCTCCGCCCGACAGCGGCGCCCTCGTCAGCATGAGCGGCAGCGGCGGCGATACCGGCCCGAGCCCCGACGCCGAGCGCGCCGTCCGTTCCGGCGGATTGTACTGAGGCGGTACTGGATTCGGGCATTGCCGGATCCAGGCGGGTGCTTGACTCAGGCGGCCTTGGTCGAGGCGCTCCCTGGCGGCGCGAGGTGGCGCGACGGCGCCGGTTGCGCATTGGCGGCAAGCTCGCTACATCCCGCCAGGGCCTATTCCCTCACTGTCATCGCCCGGCTTGACCGGGCGATCCAGTACCACTGCCCGGGAGTTGCCTGCCAGGAGCTGCTTGCCGGGCGCCATCGGGTCTGGAACACGGCTGACCACGGGTCGAGAACATCATGCGCGCTGAAATCGTCAACCTCGTCGAAGAGATCAAGCAGTCGGTCGGGCTGCTGAGGAGGCATCTTTGACTTCGACAAGGCGCGCGCCCGTCTCGCCGAGCTGAACCACCTCGCCGAAGACCCGAAACTCTGGGACGACCCGCAGCAGGCCAGCCGGCTGATGCAGGAGCGCACCTCGCTCGAGGACAGCCTCACCGCGATCGGCCGGATCGAGCGCGACGTCGACGACCAGGTGATGCTGATCGAACTCGGCGAGACCGAGGGCGACCAGACCGTGGTGACCGACGCCGAAACGGTGCTGCGGCGGCTCAAGACCGAGGTGGCGCGGCGTGAGCTCGAGGCGCTGCTCTCCGGCGAGGCCGACAGCTTCGACACCTTCCTCGAGGTCCATGCCGGCGCCGGCGGCACCGAGAGCCAGGACTGGGCCAACATGCTGCTGCGCATGTACACGCGGTGGGCCGAGCAGCACGGCTACAAGGTGGAGTACCTCGAAGAGACCGCGGGCGAAGAGGCCGGCCTCAAGTCGGCGACCGTCCAGATCAAGGGCCACAACGCCTTCGGCTGGCTCAAGAGCGAGAACGGCGTGCACCGGCTGGTGCGCATCTCGCCGTTCGACTCCAACGCGCGCCGCCACACCTCGTTCGCCAGCGTCAACGTCTACCCGGTGATCGACGACCGCATCATCATCGAAATCAACGAGGCGGACGTCCGCACCGACACCATGCGCTCGGGCGGCGCCGGCGGCCAGCACGTCAACAAGACCGAATTGGCGGTGCGCCTCACCCACATCCCGACCGGCATCGCCGTGGTCTGCCAAGCCGAGCGCTCCCAGCACAAGAACCGCGCGACCGCCTGGGTGATGCTGCGCGCCCGCCTCTACGAGCGCGAACTCAAGCGCCGCGAAGCCCAGGCCGAGGCCGAACAGGCGGCCAAGACCGACATCGGCTGGGGCCACCAGATCCGCTCCTACGTGCTGCAGCCCTACCAGATGGTGAAGGACCTGCGCACCGGCGTCTCGACCTCCAACACCGGCGCCGTGCTCGACGGCGACCTCGACGAGTTCATGGCCGCCGCCCTCGCGCACAAGGCGTTCGGCGAAGAGCCGATCGTGGTGGAGGACGTGGATTAGTCCATCCGGTCTTGCCGTGGTTTCAGTCCGACTCCAGGCCGGGAAACTTCCCGTCTCGTCCCATTTTTTGCGTTGAACTTGCGCCATTCGCGCGCTCATAGCCGCATTTCGCGGGTTCAGCGGCGCCGCCCCGCCAACCGCACCCTCCGCAGCACCACGACGATCTCGTGGCGGTCGCAGGGGCGGGCGCCGAGCGCGAGGGCGCGGCGGCGTTCCCAGGCGGTCAGGTCGTAATGCGGCACCGCCGTCTTGGGCGGGCCCTGGTAGGACAAGCGCGTGATGCCGAGGGCGAAGGCGAAACGGTGGAGTTCGTCATCGTCGTCCGCCAGCAGGTGGCACCAGGTCAGGCCTTGCCAGTGCCAGATCGCATCGTCGACGTAGGCGGTCATGCGTTCGGGCCTCGCTTCGGTTCAGTCGCGTCGCTCCAGGCATCAGCGGGTGCTGCCAAATGTCCGCAGCGGCGGCGGTCTGCTGGTGCTACCTTGCCCGCACGGCGGTCCGAAACCAAGCCGCCGCGACAGGGAGGATGCGATGCGCGCTTCGCGAAGGGCGGTGCTGATCCTTGGCCTTGCATCGGCAGGCGCTGCGTCGACGGGCGTCGCGCCAATGGGCGTAGCGCCGGCGCGCGCGGCGGAGAAATATCCCATCCGCCCGGTCCGCCTGATCTCCGGGTTTCCCGCCGGCGGCGCGGTCGACATCACCGCCCGGGTCATCGCCGACTGGATGTCGAGCGATCTCGGCCAGCAGGTCTTCGTCGAGGACCGCGGCGGCTCCGGCGGCAACATCGGCGCCCAGGCGATGATCACGTCGCCGCCCGACGGCTACACCCTGCTGTTCGACGCGCCCAACAATGCGATCAGCGCGTCGCTCTACAAGAAGCTGCCGTTCGATTTCATCCGCGATACCGTGCCGGTCGCCGGCATCATGCGGCTCACCAACATCATGGTGATTCCGCCGTCGCTGCCGTTCAAGACCGTCGCCGACTTCATCGCCTACGGCAAAGCCCATCCGGGCAAGCTCAGCTTCGCTTCGTCCGGCAACGGCACCTCGGTTCACATGTCGGGCGAGCTCTTCAAGTCGATGACCGGGGTCGACATGATCCATGTACCGTATCGCGGCGCGGCCGGCGCCTACCCGGACCTCATGACCGAGAAGGTCCACGTGCTGTTCGACAATCTGCCGGGCTCGATCGAGTTCGTGCGGACCGGGCAGCTGCGCGCGCTGGCGGTGACGGTCGCGACCCGGTGGCCGGCGCTACCCGATATTCCCGCCGTCGCCGAGACCGTCCCCGGCTACGAGGCGAGCGTGTGGTACGGGCTCTCGGCGCCGCGCGGCACGCCGCCGGAGATCGTCGCGCTCCTCAACAAGTCGGTGACCGCGGGGCTCGCCGATCCCAAGACGAAAGCGAAGCTCGCCGAGCTCGGCGGCATCCCGATGCCGATGACGCCGGCCGCGTTCGGCAAGCTCATCGCCGACGAAACCGAGAAGTGGGCGAAGGTGGTGAAGTTCGCGAATATCTCGGTGGAGTGAGGCGTTGCGCAGCGCTTTCGATTTCACCTGATTCTGTACGGCGCCCTTTTCGGGTGATTTCGCGGGCGCCGACGCCGCCACTCTCATCGGTCGCCCCAGGCGACGACATTTACGGGGAAAACCGTGACGCGCGGCCGCGCTACAGCATTCCGAACTTGGTGCCGACGTTGAGGAATTTGTGCGGGTCGACCGCCTCGCCGTCGACGCGGGTCTCGTAGTGCAGGTGCGGCCCGGTGGAGCGCCCGGTGGAGCCCATCCGGCCGACGATCTGGCCGGGTTTCAAGGCCTGGCCGACCTGGACGTCGATCTCGGACATATGGCCGTAGCGGGTCGACAGGCCGTGGCCGTGGTCGACCTCGACCATGCGGCCATAGCCGCCGCTCCAGCCGGCCGAGACCACTGTTCCCGCCGCGGTCACGTGGATCGCCTCGCCGACGTCGCCGCGGAAGTCGATGCCGGTATGCATGGCCGGGCGGCCGACAAACGGATCGATGCGCACGCCGAAGCTCGATGTCATGTCGATCTCGCCCACCACTGGCCGGCGCAGCGGCACCGCGCCGACCGCGCTGGTCAGGCGCTCGACCTGGGCGCGCGCGACGTTGATGCGGTAGACCTGTTTTTCGAACGGCCCGGCATTGGGCGGCAGGCGGTAGGAGACGAACGGTCCGCCGGTCGCGGTGTCGCCGCGCTTCGCCGCATCGATGCCGACGTCGGCGAGCACCGCGCGCATCCGGCGCGCCTTGGATTCGTAGCTCTCCTCGAGCGAGGCGAGCGTGTTGACCTGGCGGCCTTCGATGCGGTCGAGCGATTCGCCGAGATGCGCCAGCACGCCGTCGATTGAGCCGGTGCGTTGCACCGGACCCAGGCTGGCGAGCGCGTAGCCGCCGGCGTCGGCGCGGCTGTCGCGGGGCGCGCGGAACAAAGCGGGCCCTGAGATCGGCGCCGCCTTCGGCGGCCCCGACGCCTGGCCGGGCCGCGCCGGCCGGGTCGAACCGGTCGACGCGGGGTCGGAGACCGCGCCCATGGTGGTGGTGCGCTGCTCGAGCATCGACTGCCGGCGAACGATCTGGTCGAGCTTCTGGTCGAGTTGCTCCTGGTCGAGCAGCTGGCGGCTGGTGATGCGGTCGACCTGCGCGCGCATCTCGGCGATGCGGTCCTCGTAGGCCGACTGCATGTCGGCCTCATGGGAGACCATGCGGGCGAGCACGTCGTCCTGGAACGCGAAATAGGTGGCGGTCATCACGCTCCACCCCGCCATGATCACGAGCGTGCCGACCACCGTCCAGAATGCCACCGGGCCGATGCGGACCTGGCGGCCCTTGTGGCCGAGGGTGTAAGGCGCCGCGCGATCCTTCGGCGGATGCTTGGCATTCGCGCGCTTGGCGGCGCCGTGCTGCTCTTTGCGGTGGCGCGCATGATGGGCCTGCGCGTGGGCCTGCGTGTGGGCCTGCGGATGGGCGTGGTGATGGCCGCGGTGCTCGTGGCGGTGATTCCGGTGGCCGGAATTGGCGCGCGCGTCGGTGCCGGCGGGATGGGAAGACCCAGAAGACATGTACGCTCCGGTCCCGGTTCGATGCGTGGAACCTGTGGTGGGAGCCTGAGTGGAGCATGTCGTGGTTAATTTTCTGAAAATGCGAGCGATCCGCAGAGCGGACGGCGGTGTCGGCGCACCGGCCTGCGGTCACAGAGCCTTGGCGGCCGCCAGAACCTCCTCGGCGTGGCCCGCGACCTTGACCTTGGGCCACACGCGGGCGATGCGCCCGTCGTCGCCGATCAGGAGGGTGGTCCGGTTGATGCCCATGTAGGTCTTGCCGTACATGGACTTCTGCGCCCACACCCCATAGGCCTCGAGCATGGCGTGGGTCTCGTCGGAGGCCAGCGGGGTGGTGAGCTGATGCTTGGCCTTGAAGGCATCCTGCTTCTTGACCGGGTCGGCCGACACTCCGACCACGGCGACGCCGGCCCTGGCGAAATCGGCATTCAACCGCGAGAAGTCCTTGGCCTCGATCGTACAGCCGGACGTGTCGGCCTTCGGGTAGAAGAACAGCACCAGCTTCTTGTTCTTGTAATCGGACAGGGAGAGGGTGGCTCCGCCGTCACGCGGCAGACAAAAATCGGGGGCCGGAGCACCTTCCACCGGGGGGCCAGACATATGCCTTCCTTTCGTCGCTTTCGACCGCTTTGGTCCTTGTTACCATTCTGTGCTGGGGGGGACAGCAAATGGGATTTAACGCATTTCGGCCAGCCTCCCATAATCGGGGCGATTTGCGGTGAGGGACCCGGTAGGACCTTCGCGTCGCGGATCAGGGGACGTCCGGTAGGGCATGGCGGCTGAGAAGAGACCGAAGCTCGGAGCCTTGTACAGCGTAGAGGCTGCCCTGCACATGCATCAGCGTGCGCAGGCCAGGCGCGCAGCCATGTCCGGCGATCCCGCCGCTGCCCACGAGCCCGATGGCTCCGGCAATCCTGGTCCTCCCGGGCCAGATGCTCCGAGACCCGATGGTTCTCCCAGGCCCGATGGTTCTGCCAGACCCGATGGTGCTTTCAGACCCGACGGTTCTGCCAACGCCGATGGTCGGGGCAAACGAATTGCCGCCGCGCCGCGTCCGCGCCGGTGCGGCCCGGCCTACGTGCCCGCTCGGTGTTTCACGGAGACTTCGCCGCGGTCGAAGCGGATTTGCGCCGCTCTCGTCGAACCGATTTGCGCGGTTTTCAGGCAGCGCTGGGTGCGCCGCGCCGGGATCGCCGTAGGCAGCGCCTTTCTGGTGTGCTTGCTGATCGGGGGCGCCTTGTGGTGGCGCCTGGCCAGCGGACCGATCTCCCTCGACATCTTCACCCCGTGGCTGACCGCCGCGATCGCCGAAAACATCGGCAGCCAGTTCAAGATCGAGGTCGGCGGCACGGTGCTCGAGCGCGACGAGCATGGCCGGGCCGCCATGCGAATTCGCGACATCAAGGTGCGCGACCGTGACGGCACCATCATCGCCAGCGCGCCAAAGGCGGAGGTCGGACTGTCCAGCGCGAGCCTGCTGAGCGGCAGCCCGCGGGCCGAACGCCTCAATCTGGTCGGCGCCGAGCTCGCGATCCGCGTCGAAGCCGATGGCCGGATCTCGGTCTCGACCGGCACCGCGCGGTCGGCGGTCGGAACCAAGCTGACGCTCGCCTCGGTGGGCGGACCCCTGGCGCCGGCTGCACCGGCGGCCGACGCCGCTCGCGCCGACCCCAAGCGCAGTGTGCAGGAGAGCGTTGCCGCCTTCCTTGCCTGGCTCGACAGTCTCGGTGCGCTCGGTCTCGACGGCGGCGATCTCACCGAGATCGGCCTCAAGAGCGGCAACCTGGTGGTCGACGACCTGCGCAACGGCCATCAGTCCAAGTTCGAAAACATCCATCTCAGTCTCACCCGCCCCCATTCGGGCGAGCTCGAAGCCAAGCTCGGCTCGGAAGATGCCGCCCGGCCGTGGCTGGTGCAGGCCTCGATCCGCCCCGACGGCGACGGTGCGCGCACGGTGAGCCTCGATGCCAGCGCCGTGTCGGTGCGCGACCTCCTGCTGGCGATGCGGGTGAACGGCGGTTCGATGGAGGCGGACGGGTATATTTCGGGTTCGCTGCGCGGTGAGATCGCCGCCGACGGGACCCCGAACATCGCCACCGGCCACCTGATGCTGGTCAAGGGGGAGATCATCGATCCCTCGAGCGCCGAATTACGGATTCCCATCGATCGCGCCGAGATGACCTTCGACTGGAGCAACGCCCAGCATGCGCTGGCGATGCCGTTCCAGATCGTCGCCGGCGGCTCGCGGTTCACGCTGATCGCGCGGGCCGAATCGCCGCGCGAGCTCGCGGGAAACTGGGCGCTGGGCCTGTCCGGCGGGTCGGTGGTGCTGTCGCCGACCAAGCCGGACGACGAGCCGGTCATGCTCAATCGGATCGTGATGCGCGGCGTGCTCGATCCGGTCGCGCAGCGTCTCAACATCATTCAAGCCGAGGCCTCCGGCAAGGGCGTCGGCCTCGCCATGTCGGGCCATCTGGACTTCTCGACCGCGGACCCGCGCCTCGCCGTCGGGCTTGCGACCCGCAACGTCACCTTCGCCGCGTTCAAGCAGCTGTGGCCGCCGTTCATCAATCCTCCCGTGCGCCAGTGGGTGATGGAGCGCGTATCGGGGGGCGTCATCGAGCAGGGCGAGATCGCCACCAATGCGCCGATCTCGACCTTGCGCAACGGCGGTCCGCCGGTGCCCGACGACGGCCTGTCGATCCAGATCGTGACCAGCGGCACCACGGTACGGCCGTTCGACGGGCTGCCGGAGATCCGCGACGCCGATCTCGTCACCCGTATCAAAGGCCGCAGCGCCACCGTCTCCCTCGGGCGCGCCAATGTGGAGATGCCGTCCGGCCGCCGCCTGACCATGGCGAACGGCGTGTTCGAGGTTCCCGAGACGCTCGGCGAGCACCCGCCGGCCTACGTGAGGACGCGGATCGAAGGGCCGGTGCCGGCCGGGATCGAGCTCCTCAGCACGGACCGCCTCAAGGACACCGTCGGTATCCAGATCGATCCGGCCGCCAGCCGCGGCAACATTCTCGCGACGTTCAACATGTCGCTGCCGATGGGCGAGGAGATCAAGGACGGCACGATCACCTACTCGATCAATGCCGACATCGCGAACTTCTCGGCCGACCACTTCCTGATGTCGCAGCGGGTCGAAGCGCAGACGTTGCGGGCGTTCGCGAACAACCAGGGCTACCAGATCAAGGGCGACATGCGGATCGGCGGAGTTCCCGCCTCCGCCGAGATGCGCCGCGGCGCCGGCGATCACGATGCCGAGGTCAAGCTGCAGGCGACCCTCGACGACGCGTCCCGCAGCCGCCTCGGCTGGGAGACGGCCGGGACGCTCAGCGGCCCGGTCACCCTCAAGGTCGGCGGACGGCTCGACCTCGGTGGCGACCAGGAGAACCGGCTCGCGGTCGAAGCCGACCTGACGCAGGCCAAGGTCGAAAACCTGCTGCCCGGCTGGGTGAAGACGCAGAACCGGCCGGCCCGCGCCACGTTCAACTATATCGGCAAGGGCAAGTCGGGCCGCTTCGAGGACATCGCGATCGACGGCGGCGGCGCCTCGATCCGGGGCAGCGCCGAGACCGACGCCAATGGCGACCTGCTGACCGCGAATTTCCCGGTGTTCGGCATGTCCGACGGCGACAAGGCGACCGTCAAGGTCGAACGCACGCCGGACAATCTCTACAAGGCGACCGTCCGCGGCGACGTCTATGACGGCCGCGGCTTCATCAAGGCGTCGATGTCGGGGGCGAGCACTGATCCCAAGCAGCGCAAGCCGGGACTCGATTTCGACCTCGACGCCAAGATCGGAGCTTTCGTCGGCCTCAAGGGCGAGTCGCTGCACAATGTGGATCTGCATCTGCTGCGGCGCGGCGGCACGCTGCGCAGTCTCTCGCTCAATTCCAGGATCGGAAGCGACGGCACGCTGACCGGCGAGATTCGCGGCAGGCAGGGCGAACGGCAGGTGGTCTACATCGAATCCAACGATGCCGGCGCGCTGTTCCGCTTCACCGACACCTATTCGCGCATGTATGGCGGCCAGATGTGGATCGCGATGGACCCGCCGAATTCGGACGGCGGCGCCCAGGAAGGCCTGATCAACGTCAGCGATTTCATGGTGCGGGGCGAGGCGGCGCTCGACCGCATCGTCGCCGGCTCGCCGAACGGCGCCAACAACGGCATCCCGTTCAGCCGCATGCGGGTAGGGTTCACCCGTGCGCCCGGCCGCATGTCGATCCGCGAAGGCCTGGTCAGCGGTCCGATGATCGGGGCGAGCATCGACGGCCTGATGGATTACGCCAACAACGAGCTGCACCTGCGCGGCACCTTCGTACCGCTGCACGAACTCAACAGTGCGTTCGGCGAACTCCCGATCGTCGGCTTCTTCCTCGGCGGCAAGGAGGGGCTGATCGGAAGCATGACCTATGAAGTGGTCGGCACGCCCGGCGCGCCGGTGCTGCGCGTCAACCCGATCTCGATGGTCGCGCCGGGCTTTGTGCGCAAGTTCCTGGAATTCCCGAGCACCGTCCCGGGCGGCGATCGCTTCGCCGACCCGTGGCAGAACTCGCGGAATTGAGGGCGAACCGCCTGACCTGACCCCGCCGCGATGGAACACAGCCTGTAGCCTGGATTGAGTGCAGCGAAATCCAGGTGCCGCCGTCCCGCATTTCGCTTCGCTCAACGCGGGCTACGGATTCTCTTGCTGACCAGACGTCCGCGACCGAAGGCAGTCAGAGCGGACGCAGCCGTTATCTGAGGGTCAACGCGGACTCAGCCGAGGGCTCGTCCCGGCGACCCCATCCTCAGGCACCGCGGCGCCGCCCCAGCAAGCGGTAGCCTGGATTGAGTGCAGCGAAATCCAGGTGCCGCCGTCCCGCATTTCGCTCCGCTCAACGCGGGCTACGGATTCTCTTGCGGCAAGCGGCCTGGTAAATCGGGCGCCTGGATAAGTCCGACCGTACCCTCGGCTGCGGTCGATCCGGGCCGGCCGTCACACCGGCTTGAGCAGCACGTGGCGCTTCTTGCCCAGCGACAGCTTGATCACGCCTTCTGCAGTCAGGTCGCCTGCGGTCAGCACCGCTTTCTCGTCGCTCACCGCATGGTCGTTGACCCGCAGGCCGCCGGCCTTGATCTGGCGGCGGGCCTCGCCGTTGGAGGCGACGAGCCGCGCCTTTTCGGAGAACGCCGCCAGCACGCCGAGGCCGTGGTCGAGGTCGGCCCGCGCGATGTCGACGGTCGGCAGGCTCGCCGCGAGGGTGCCTTCCTCGAAGGTCTGGCGGGCGGTACCCTCGGCCAAATCGGCTGCGTTGCGGCCGTGCGCAAGCGCGGTCGCTTCGGTGGCAAGGCGTCTCTTTGCTTCGTTGATCTCCTGGCCACTTAATTTCGAAAGTCGCTCGATCTCGTCCAGTGGAAGCGCGGTGAAGAGCTTGAGGAATTTTCCTACGTTGTGGTCTTCAGTATTGCGCCAGAATTGCCAATAATCGTAGGGGCTCACCAAATCTTTATCCAACCAGACGGCGCCCGTTGCCGTCTTGCCCATCTTCGTGCCAGACGAAGTCAGTAGAAGCGGTGTGGTAAGCCCAAAGAGCGGCGCTCGGACCATGCGTCGCCCGAGATCGATGCCGCTGACGATATTGCCCCACTGGTCGGAGCCGCCCATCTGCAACATGCAACCGTGGCGTTTGTAGAGCTCGACGAAGTCGTAGGCCTGGAGGATCATGTAGTTGAACTCGAGGAACGACAGCTCCTGCTGGCGGTCGAGTCGCAGTTTCACCGAATCGAAGGCGAGCATGCGGTTGACCGAAAAATGAAGTCCCACGTCGCGCAGAAAATCGATGTAGTTGAGTTTATTGAGCCAGTCGGCGTTGTTCGCCATCAGGGCGCCGGGCGCGCGATCGCCGAACTGCAGGAATTTGGCGAACACGGCGCGAATGCCGTCGAGGTTTTTGGCGATGTCCTCCTCGGTGAGAAGCCGCCGGCTCTCGTCCTTGCCGGAGGGGTCGCCGACCCTCGTGGTGCCGCCGCCCATCAGCGCGATCGGTCGGCCGCCGGTCTGCTGCAGCCAGTACAGCATCATGATCTGGATCAGCGAACCGACATGCAGAGAAGGTGCGGTGCAGTCGAAGCCGATATATGCGGTGAGGCCGCCTTGCCGTGCCAATTCGTCAAGCGCGTCGGATGGCTCGGAAATCTGGTTGATGAAGCCGCGGGCAGACAGCACATTGAGAAAATCGGACTTGAACGTCGTCATTCGGCGGCTCGCTCGCCCCTCGCGGGGACGTTCTCGTTTCAGGCCGGGTGGTGTATCAGGTCCGGCATCGGATTCAACCGGGGAGGCGGGACACGGCATGCAGGCCATAGGGCTGATGAGCGGCACCTCGCTCGACGGCGTCGATATCGCCGCCGTCACCACGGACGGCGAGCGAATCATGGGGCTCGGGCCGCGCGGCTATCGTCCCTATGCGGAATCGGAGCGGGCGCTGCTGCGCCAGGCGCTGGCCGACGCGGTGCTGCTGGACGACCGCGCGGCGCGGCCCGGCGCGCTGGCGGCCGCCGACCGCCTGGTGACCGCCGCGCATGGCGAGGCGGTGAGGGGCTTTCTCGCCGAACATGGGCTGCGCCCCGACATCATCGGCTTTCACGGGCAGACGGTGCTGCACCGGCCGGAGCGCCACCTTACCGTGCAGATCGGCGCCGGCGACGCCCTGGCGCGCCTCACCGGGATTCCGGTGGCCTACGATTTCCGCGCCGCCGACGTCGCGGCGGGCGGGCAGGGGGCTCCCTTGGTACCCGTGTTCCACCGCGCGCTGGCCGCCGATCTCGACCGCCCGCGTCCGCTGATGGTGCTCAATGTCGGCGGGGTCGCCAACGTCACCTGGCTCGGCGACGCCGCCGATGATCCGATCGCCTGCGACACCGGCCCGGGCAACGCCCTGATCGACGACTTCATGCGGGCGCGAACCGGCACCGCGTTCGACGAAGGCGGCGCGACGGCGGCCGGCGGGACCGTCGATACCGCGTGGCTCGGGCGTGCTCTGGCCGATCCATTCTTTGCGGCCGTGCCACCAAAATCTCTCGATCGCAATGCTTTCGCGCGGCTTGCTCAAGGGCTCGATGAGCTTTCCCTGGCCGATGGGGCGGCGACCCTCGCCGCCTTTACGGCGGCCACCGTGGCCAGCATCGTGCCGCACCTGCCGCGCCCGCCGCGCAGCGTCATCGTGGCAGGCGGCGGCGCCCGCAACCGCACCCTGATGCGCATGCTCGGCGAACGGCTGGCGCCGGCCACCGTCGAGACCGCCGAGGCGGTGGGCTGGTCGGCCGATGCGCTGGAGGCCCAGGCCTTCGCCTTCCTGGCCGCGCGCCACCTGCGCGGCCTGCCCATCACCTTTCCGGGGACCACGGGGGTCGCGCATGCCATGACCGGGGGCGTCATCGCGCGGCCCGGGACGGCTTGATGCTGCATTTCGCCTACGGGTCGAACATGCATACGGGGCTGATGCGCGCCCGCTGTCAGGACGCCCGTCTGGTCGGCGGCGCGTTGCTGCGCAATCATCGCCTCCTCATCACCAAGGACGGCTATGCCTCGGTGGCGCCGTCGCCCGGCGGGGTGGTTCACGGGCTGGTGTGGCGGCTCTCCCCCCGCGATCTCGCCGCGCTCAACGCCTATGAGAACCTCGATGCCGGCCTCTACCGCGCCGTCCATCTTGCGGTCCGGACGAACCGGTGCGCGGTGAGGGCGCTGGTCTATGTCGGGCGCAGCGCCGTTCCCGGGCGGCCGCGGGCGGGCTATATGGAGATCGTCGCGGCGGCGGCGCGCGCAGCCGGCCTTCCCGCGGACTACGTGGGGCGTCTGGAGCGGCTCTCCGGCGCGCCGTCGCGGGCGGCCGTCGCGCCGAACGGAGTGAGGTATGAGCAGCGAAGTGCGTGAGATCAAACGCCTGAGGATCCGCGGCACGGTGCAGAAGATCGGCTTCCGCGTCTGGACCGAGCGCGAAGCGCTGGCGCTCGGTCTCAAGGGCTGGGTGCGCAATCGCCGCGACGGCTCGGTCGAGGTGTTGGTGGGCGGGCCGCCGGAGGCGGTCTCCGACTTCATCGCGCGCTGCCGCAAGGGCCCGCCGCTCGCCAAGGTCGATTCGATCGACGTTGAGGAGGCGGCCGTGCTCGACCTCGGCTACCGGCGTCCGCTGGAGCACTTTTCGCTGCTGGCGACGGAGTAGCACCCCTTCGTTCCGGGCGGCGCGCCTGCGGCTGGCTTACGGTTCGTTCTGCACTGGGCCGAACACCGCCTCGAACTCGCGCCGCAGCGCCGCATCGACCTCGGCCGGCGAGACGGCATGACCGAGATCGCGCAGGCTCGTGACCCCGTAGCGGCGGTCCGCCACCCCGCAGGGCACGATGCCGGCAAAATGGGAGAGATCGGGATCGACGTTGAGGCTGATGCCGTGCAGGCTCACCCAGCGCCGCACCCGGATCCCGATGGCGGCGATCTTGTCCTCATGTCCGGCGCCGCGGTCGGGCCGGGCGACCCAGACTCCGACGCGGTCCTCCCGGCGCTCGCCGACGACATCGAAGGCGCGCAGCGTGCGGATCAGCCACTCCTCGAGATCGGCGACGAAGTGGCGCACGTCGGCGCCGCGCGGCTTGAGGTCGAGCATCACATAGGCGATGCGTTGCCCCGGGCCGTGGTAGGTGAACTGGCCGCCGCGCCCGGCGGCGAACACCGGAAAGCGCCGGTCGAGCAGGTCCTCGGAACGGGCGCTGGTGCCGGCGGTGTACAGCGGGGGGTGCTCGAGGAGCCAGACCTGTTCGCCCGCGGTGCCCTGCGCGATCGCGGCCGCCCGGGCGTCCATGGCGGCGAGCGCTTCCTCATAGGCCACCGGGGCGGTCGCGACGCGCCAGCCGGCCGCCGCCCCGGCGAACCGCGGACTTGCCGCCACAATGAGATCGCCACGGGTGGTCATTCCTGGTTCGCTCTCCGGCTGCCATGGGCCGATCGGCGCGCGGCGGCTGCGGGCTTCCCGCATGAAGCGTGCGGGCTAGGCACCCATCCTGCCCAATCGGAAGCCCTCTTATCGCAACCTCAATATCGGGACCCTCGGCCGTCCTGTCCATGACGGGCGCCAGCCGCCAGGCCGCCACGCATTTGCGGCCACGAGTGCCCTTGTACCCGCATTGCCGATTTGTTACATCGTGCGCCGTTGCCTCGACGCCTTGGCCTGATGGTCGGGCGTTTTCCCATGCGGTCGTGGCGGAACTGGTAGACGCGCTAGCTTGAGGTGCTAGTGGGGCAACTCGTGGAGGTTCGAGTCCTCTCGACCGCACCAGTTTCAAAAGCTTCAAGGCATAGGAGCCCGCTCGCTGGCTCGCGTGGTGGTCGCATCACGGCGGATGCGTTTGCCCGCCCAGCTGCAGTCTTTTCGAGGCCGCGCCGAGTGCCGAAGGGGCAGATTGAGCCTTCAGTCGAATGGCCGGTGTGGTTGGGTCCTGACTCGCCGCTGTGAGCACCTCTTTGAAGAACCGTAGCCGATAGGCTACATGTAGTGAAAGTCACTACACGGGCGGCCGACGCGTGGACATCAAACAAACGGGCGACTTTTCGAAGTGGCTCGGTGCTTTGCGCGACGCCAGGGCAAGACAGAAGGTGGTCGTGCGCTTGTTACGATTGGGCGATGGCAATCCGGGCGATGTTGCGCCGGTCGGCGAGGGGATCAGCGAGATGAGGATCCACTACGGACCGGGATATCGCGTCTATTACAAGGCTCATAAAGACGCCTACGTCGCGCTATGTGGCGGCGTTAAGTCGACGCAGACGAAGGACATCGAGGCGGCAAAGGAATTGGCCGCCGGCTTGGAGGACTGAAATGGCAAAGACCAATACCGGCCCATTCGATGCGGCCGAATACCTCAACACTCCAGCGGATGTCGCCGAGTTTCTCAATGAGGCGTTCGAGACCAACGATCCTGCTTTCATCACCAAGGCGATCGGCATCGCCGCCAAAGCGAAAGGCATGACGGCTGTATCCCGCGAAGCCAATCTGTCGCGGGAGAGCCTTTACCGATCGCTCAGCGGAAACGCCAAGACTGAATTCGGGACGATTGTGCAGGTGCTGGACACCATGGGGGTGCAACTCACTGCAAAGGCAAAAACGGCCCAACAATCATAGGCCACCTAACGCCCCTTTGACTCGCGCGGTGGTCGCATCACGGTGGATGCGGTTGCCGGCCCCAGCTGCAGCCCATGCGAGACCGCGCCCGGTTCGCACGGCCGAGCTCGGGACTACGATTCGATTTCACCCCGCATGCGCTCGATCTCCTCAGTCAGGAACACGACCCCCCGCCTGAGCTCGACGAGATTTCAGATAGTCGAACGCTCCGTGCGACATGGCGTCGGAGATCTGGTGTTCGTGATCGCGGCGCGCTTGATCCAATTGGATCAAACGAGCCCGGGCTTTGGCTTTTTCCATTGTCGGGTTCGCTCGACTGAATTGCATCACGCTACGCGTTTTGGCTGCGTCGACCTTGATCCTCGTCAATCGTCGGCCGGCGTGGGGGCATCGGCGGCGGACGATAAGCTTTCAGGAGCGCACCTGGCCTCGTCGTCATATATGGCGTTTTAACCTCCTGATCGACTTCGCGTTTATTCGGCGCGACGCCGCTGACGAGGGAGTGTCGGCATAGTAACGACGTAACGCTTTGTAGATTATGAGAAAAAATTTCAACGCCAGGGTTTGCTTAACAAAACTTGATCACGTTCTGAGCGTCGTCTCATTAATTTTGTTGCTGCTGATATAAATTTTGCATAAACAACTTATGCAGAAATATTAAGAACACCATCTCGAAAACGCCAAGGAGAGCTCAAATGCGTCAGTTCACCGTCGCAGCAGCCGCCACCGTTGCCATCACGCTGTTCGTCGCCGCGCCGGCCTCGGCCGAGCGCATCCAGGGTGGTCCGATCAAGCAGAACGGCATGTGCTGGAAATCCCACTCGGTTGGCGCCGATATGACCTGGGGAACCTGGAAGGAATGCGCGAAGCCGGCCAGCGCCCCCGCGGCGACCACCACCACGCGCCGTCGGATCTGACCTGCCCGCTATGGGGGGCTGACCTCCGCTCGGGGCCCCGCGATCCTTGTGGGGCCCTTTTTTGTGCGTGAACGCGTCCGCGACGCTCTTGCAGCCGGCGGCGGCGGACTCTGCGAGTCATCAGGAACTCCTAGACCCCGCGAGGAGACCGCCGTGCTGCTCCCGATTCGGACTGCTCCACAGGACGTCGAGGCCATCTGCGGATATCTCGTCACCCGCCCCGACGGCGTCTACCCGGCCGAATTGCTGGTCCAACGCACGATCGATGGGCGCAAGCTGGCCGCGCTGCAGTTCTGGGGGATGATCGAGAGCGTCGGCAGCCGGCTCAAGCTGTCCGAGCGCGGCCGCCTCGTGGTCGCCGACGGCGGGGCCCACAAGGCGAGGGCGATGCGGGACGTGGTGGCAGCAACCCCGCCTTACCGCTCGGTCATCGCCCGCGCGGTCGAGCGCAACGAGGCGCTGGTACTGTCGTCCGATGTCGCATCGCACTGGCAGCGCGACTTTCGCGCCTATCTGCATTTCCACGCCGGCACGCTCAACCACCAGATCGTCTGTTTCCTTCGAGTCGCCGAGGGGGCCGATCTCGGCCGCCTGGTGGTGGGCCGCAAGGGCAAGGAAACACGCTTCGAGCTTCGCGAGGATGACGCGCGCCGCTTCGTGCGGGAAACCCCGCCGCAGGCGAACGGCGTCATCGTCCGCGCCGCCGCGGCCGACTGTCGGGACCCTCACGACCCGGTCGCGGTCCGCCGGACCCGGCGCGTGTTCATCACGCGGCGCCACCCCGGCAAGGTCCTCGACCAGGTCAAGGAGCTGGTGGCGTTCGGACAGTTCGAGCCGGTCCCGGCGCGCGAGCGCGAAACCGCGGGGCCGCGGTTGTCCAGCCTGATGGAAGAAATGCGCGGTTGCGACACCGCCGTCGTCCATGTCGACTCGTCCGTCCTGATGGAGGACGATCGGCGGCCGGGACTGAGCGGCGACGTCCTGATCGAGATCGGGGCGGCGATGGCTCTCTACGGCCGCAACTTCGTGCTGCTCGTCGAGGACGCGGTGGAGCTGCCGCCCGGCCTGCAGGGCCTGTGCGAGTGCCGGTACCGGGGCGACGAGTTGAACATGACGGCGATGATGAACCTGCTCAGAACGTTCACGGGGTTCACCCAGGCGACGCCGGTCAGGTGGCCGGGGAAATGGGTGCCGGTCGCGCAGAGAAGCACGCCGGAGCAGGGCGCTCACCATCTCCACCAATGACGTGCCTGCCGAACGACGTTAGGCCGACATCGCTGGCCCCGGGTTCGGGCCGCTGGCGGCAACCGGGGGCGAGGTCTGAGCGGTTCCATCCGCACCGTCCGCGCGCGTTGATCCTGGCCGCGGCGCGCGCCGCACCCCAGGGAACAAAATGGAGTGTATATAATTCTCTCCCTGAGGGGAGCTGTCCTTCCGATGATGAATGCGTTGCCGCCCGGGAGTTCCGTTTCGGCGGAGTCAGACATAAGTGCGCCTCGGACCATCCTCGTCGTCGAGGATGAGGTGATGCTCCGGCTGTGGATTGCCGACGAGCTGCGGGAACGCGGCTTCATCGTGCATGAGGCGGCCAATGCCGCGGAGGCGCTCCAGGTCCTGACCAGCTCGGTGCCGGTTCACGCGGTGCTCACCGACGTACGAATGCCGGGTGCCATGGACGGCATCGCCCTGTCCCAATGGCTTGCGCGCGAGCGGCCGGAGGTGAGGGTGGTCGTCACCTCGGCACACCGGGTTTCATCGGCGGCTGATGTCTTCATCGCCAAGCCATATAGCGCCGACACGGTGATCCGCAGCCTTGCTGCATTGCTCGGTATCGGAACCGGGGGCGCGCAGGGCGGTTAGTTTCGGGTGATGGAACTTGCTCGACCCAGCCCCCCGTCGGCGGCCGCCGCCACCGTGCTCGTGGCGGAACCCGATGTGCTCGTTCGGCTCATGATCTGCCATTACCTGCGCGAATGCGGGTATCGGGTGGTCGAGGCGACAAGCGCGGATGAGGCCGTCACCGTCTTGTCCTGCCCCGAGATGCGGATCGACGTCATCCTGTGCGTCGTCGATCTCACCGGGGCGATGGATGGATTCGGACTCGCGCGGTGGGCGCGCTCCAGGTTGCCGGGGGTGGACGTGATTCTCGCGGGCAACGGCGTACGCACCTCCGCCGCCGCCGGCGAGCTCTGCGAGGCGGGGCCGATGGTGAAAAAGCCCTACGACCACCAAATTCTCGCCGATCACATAAAGCGCATACTCGCCGCCCGCGGTCGGAGGTGACCTGAGGCACTGCATTCCCAACTCAGGGCGGTGGAGGGGGCGCACTCGGCCCGCTGGCAGCGATGCGAGCAACTCTGCGGATCGCCTTGGCAGCCACGATGCCGCGCGATCAACAGCGCCAGTCACAACCCCGATGCCCTGGTTTCCTTCTCCCGCTTGCTTGCGGGGGAGGGTAGCGAGGGGGCTCCGGCCCCACGGGGTGTCGCATCGAAAGTAGGAGCTTCGCCGGGAGGAGGCGCTGCATTCCCCCTCCCCAACCCTCCCCCGCACGCGGTGGAGGGAGCGCGCTCAGCCGTGCGGAGTTGCCGTGCGAACAACCCTGCGAATCGGGTTTCCCTCTCCCGCTTGCTTGCGGGGGAGGGTAGGGAGGGGGCTCGCTGCGTCGGCCCCACGGCGCGCCGAATCGGAAGTGGGGGCTCCGCTGGGAGGCGGTGGTCGCGCGATCGCCGCTCCGTCCGTCAGCACACCACCCCGAAATGCTCGAGGGTACGCCTGCACAACCGCTCGGGGTCGAGTTCTCCGGCCTTGGCGAACTCCACGATCTTGGTCGCGACCAGATCGTTGACCGCGTCGGTCGGCCCCTGGGGACGCATGGCGGCGCAGGCCTTCTCGTAGGCGAGGTGCATCGCCTCGATCTGCTCGGGCTGGAAGGCGGCGGGATGTGACTTGGCCGGCATCGCGCGCTCCGGGCGCAGGCGAGAGCAAGAAGGCGCGGCCCCTTGCCTGCCGAGGGCCGACATTACGCGTTCCCCGAACGTACACAAATTTAGCGACTCTGGGCGACCAACACGTGAAAGTGAAGCTGGGAGCCAAGGCCAAGATCAAAGATCGTTATGGCAAATTAATGCACGGGCTGAGCCGCGGCGATGCGCACAGCAGCCCTGCCGTATTTTTCGGCATCGTTGTAACAATTCAATGCATTGATATTTATAAGGAATTTACGATAAGCTTGCTTCGGTTAAGGAAATGTGATGCCTGCACGAGGGCCCCTCCGTAAATTTCGTTGCACGGCAGATTAAATCGGCATAAACATTATATCGGTGATTTATAAATCCACCGTCCGCGCACCGGACCATCGATGACAAGCCGGCCAGAGGCCGATTCACAAGGGAGAGGCATCCATGCGTCAATTCACCATTGCAGCCGCCACCGTCGCCATCGCAGCCCTCATCGCCGCGGCCCCCGCTTCGGCCGAGCGCCTTATGGGCGGTCCGATCAAGCAGAACGGCCAGTGCTGGAAGAACAATGCCTCGGGAAGCGAGTTCGACCTGGGGAACGTGGACGGCCTGCCCGCAAAAGGCCAGCACCCCGGCCACGCGCACCACCCGCCGTCACTCGTGATCGACGTTCGGGGTTGACGACCCATCCGGCCCCACAGCACGCTGTGGGGCCTTTTTCGTAAACGGCGACCGATTGTTTTCCTAGCTTCCCTCGCAAGGGGCGCAGGGGGCTAGAGACCCGGTCGTGCGGTCGGTGTCGGGGACGAGTGACAAGATCCCGGCCGACCAGGTGAGTTTTCGTCGCGTTCATACGCCGACCGCGCAAGGCGCAAGCCTGGACGCGGGGAGGAAAATGCTTACTGACCGGGAGGAGGCCCCCGCCATGCCATTGCCGGTGCGAACAGCGCTTCCCGACGTCGAGGCGATCTGCGGATATCTGGCGACGCGGCCCGAGGGCGCCAACGCCGGCGAGATGACATCTGCTCTCGGCAACGAGGTCGTCGATCCCCGCAAGTTGGCTGCCGTCAGGTTCTGGGGGCTGGTCGATGAGGCTGGCGGCCTGATCCGGCTGACCGCCCGCGGCCGTCTGGTCGTCCAGGACGGCGGCGCGTATCGGTCCACGGCGCTGGGCCAGGTGGTGGCCGCGATCCCGGCCTATGCGGCCGTGCTCGCACGCGCGGTGCAGCGCGACGAGACCATGATCCTCGCCCCGGACGTCGCCGCGCTCTGGCACCGCGATTACCGCGACGAGTCCCAGTTCGGCATCCTCAACCACCAGATCGTTTGCTTCTTCCGGATCGCCGAGGGGGCAGGGCTCGGACGCCTGCTCGTCGGCAGGAAAGGCCAGCAGACCCGCTTCGAGCTCGCCGATTGCGCGCGGGCGTTCGTCGATGACTTGCGACGCGGCGCTTCCGATGCGGTGACCGACGGCGCGTTCTCGGGCCGAGCCGCCCCTGCGCGGGCTGCGGCACGCAGCGGCAACCGCGTCTTCATCACCGGTCACCGGAACAGGAAGATCATCGACCAGCTCAAGGAGCTCGTGACGTTCGGCAAGTTCGAGCCGGTGGTGGCGCGGGATCGCGACGGGGCGGGGCCTTTTCTTTGCCAGCTTATGGATGAGATGCGCGGATGCGACACCGCGGTCATTCACGTCGGCGCCGATCGGCAAGCGGCCGCTGCGGGTGCCGTGGCCGGGGAGGTCCTGATCGAGATCGGCGCGGCCATGGCGCTGTACGGCCGCAGTTTCATCCTGCTGCTCCAGGAGGTGGTCGAGCTGCCGCCCAACCTGCAGGGGTTGTGCGAATGCCGCTACAGCGGCAACGAGCTCACCATTCCGGCGATGATGAAGCTGCTCAAGGCGTTCAACGAGCTGACGCAGCCGCCTTCATCGCGGCGGCTGTCGATCGCGATCGGGCCCGACCACGTGATGCCGCATCTCATTTCATACCAGCGGAGCGCCCGCGCGGACGAGGCAGCCGAGTCCACAGTAGAATAGCCTCGCAGGCAGCCGCTCCCGGCGGCGCCTCGCTCGGCTGGACGTCACTGCGGCCGTCCCCCAACGGTCCACGGGGCCGCGCGATCACCACGCTCAATATTTCTCGACGACGAAATTTCTGCCGTGCAGCGATGCCTGATCGTCGTAGTGATCCTTGTTCGACCGCTTCGGCAATTGGACGGCCGGACGCGGCACCTTCTTATAAGGGATCAGCGAAAGAATATGCGAGATGCAGTTGAGGCGGGCGCGTCGCTTGTCGTCAGAGCGCACGATGTGCCACGGCGCATGCGCGGTGTCGGTCATGTCGAGCATACGGTCGCGCGCGCGCGAATAACCATACCAGCGGCGGTATGACTCCAGATCCATCGGGCTCAGCTTCCATTGCCGCAGCGGGTCGCTGATGCGGGCGGCAAACCGCCTCTCCTGTTCTTCCTTGCCGACTTCGAGCCAAATCTTGATGAGGCGGACGCCGCCCTCGATGATGACCTGCTCGATCTCCGGACATATTTCGAGGAAACGCCGGTGCGCGGTTTCGTCGACGAAATTCATGACTTGCTCGACGCCGGCACGGTTGTACCAGCTGCGGTCGAAGATCACGATTTCGCCGGCCGCCGGGAATTGCTCGATGTAGCGCTGCGCGAACAACTGCGTCTTCTGACGTTCCGAGGGGGCCGGCAGCGCGACCACGCGGAACACCCGCGGGCTGACGCGCTCCGTGAGCGCCTTGATGGTCCCGCCCTTGCCTGCCGCGTCGCGCCCTTCGAAGATGATGATGGTGCGCAATCCCTTGTGTTTGACCCAGTCCTGCAGGCGGCACAGCTCGACCTGAAGCTTGCGCAGCTCCTTCTCGTAGTCCTTCCGCTTGAGCTTGCCGGTGTGGCCGTGATCTTTCGCCTTGCCTGGCATGGCGGTGGTCCTTTGCACGCGCAACGTCGTCGGCGTCATTTCCAGCTCAACGTGATGCCGATGTCGCCCGGTATGCCGTTGGGGAAATCGACGACCTCGCATTTCAATTGATAGCCACGCGGCTGCAGGTAGCTCTTCCAGAAGTCGAAGAGTTCTTTTGGCAAGCCGGTGAGAGTCTCCTCCCACCCCGGCTCCTGCTGATTGATGGCGCGCCCCCGATCGGTACAAAGCGTGTTCGGAAACCGTCCGACCCGAACCTCGGTCAGGCCGTTGTCGACCGCGCGCTTGATGATGACGGCCGCCCGCTTCATCCGCTCATCATCGGAAACGCCCGACGGATTAGAGAGCCGCGCGAGGAGCTCTCGCTTCTCCGCCTCGGCGGCATTCTCCTTGCGCAGGAATTCCGTCGCCTTTTCGGCTTCGACCTCGGCGATCCGTCGTCTGCAATCCGCAGCCTTCGGCAGCAGTTCGTCTACGACTGTCATGATGGGCTCCCGGCGTTGTCACGACGACCGGCAGTGTACCGCCAAGAGCCGGACGCGTCCTTTGATCATTCTCAAATGCTGGCGAGGCTCGGAAAGCCGGATGGCCGCGCGCGGGCCACGAGATCCTGAGCGGGATCTTCTCAAAGTTGCCCGTATCAACGCCGCTGCAGCACCAAGTTGTAGTGCGTGAACGCCGGTCTTACGAAGGCCGGGATGGCTCGATCGACGAAGCCCAACCGGTCGGCCGCGGGCGTGTTCGGGAAGACGCGAAAATATTCGAGGTCCACCGGCGCGAGCTGGTAGGGCGCGAAATCGCGGATGAGGGCGGACGGCACGGTGATGCGTTCGTGCCCCCAGGTATGCCCCATGTGATGGATGATGGTCTTGGTGCCGCGCAGCTTGAAGAGGAACGCCTGCAGCAGCGGATTCCAGCCGTTCGCCTCGGAGAAGATGACGTGACCGCCCGGTGCGACCAGCCGCGCCAGCTTGGCGACCACCTCGGCGCGCGGCTCGAGATGGTGGAAGCTCTGCTCCAGGAAGATGATGTCGAACGGCGTGGTCTCGTCGGCGTCGAGGATCGAGGTGCGGCGGAATTCGCAGCGCAGCGTCGCTCCGGTCTCGCGCTCGATGAGGCCGAGCCGCGCCTTGGCGACCGCCTGCAGCTCGGGATCGATGTCGATGCCGGTGACGTCGCCGCCCTGTATCGCCGCCCACAGGGACTCGGTGCCGCATCCGCAGCCGACTTCGAGCACCCGCGCCGCGGTGCGGGCTCGGACCAGCCCGATGAGCTCGCGGCTCTGCCGTGCATACCATCGCCGCACGTAAGGCCCGAAATGCCTGCGGTAGCTGCGGTAGTAATGGTCGAACGTCTTCTGCTCCGCGGGCGGCAGCACCGCGTTCGACAGCCACCAAGCGAGGAAACCGTCGATCGTGCCGGAGCGGATTTCCGCCAGGGACTGCATCGTCATCCTTTCAGGTCCGGTCCCTCGGTAGCGGCTGGCCGGCGCGCTGGCAACCCCGCCGCGAGGCGGGTTCAGGCGCTCATTTCGGATGCCGCCCGATGAAGTCGAGCACCGCCCGGTTGAACGCGTCCGGCTGCTCCCAATACGAAGAGTGGCCGGCCTCGCGCATGACCGCCACCTCGCTCGACGAAATCTGCGCCGCCACCATGCGGATGAGGGCCGGTGCCGAGTAGAGATCGGCATCGCCGGTGATCAGGAGGGTCGGCACTTTCAGCGCCGCGAGCGTCGCTTCGGAGATTTCGTTGGCGGCCGGTTGGCGGAACGGCCGGCTGGTGATCGCCTTGTGCTCCAGGTCGAGCCAGAACTTCGCGCCGGCAGGATTGGCGGCCCGGTAGGACGGGCTGAGTTCGCGGAAATCGGCGGGCAGGTCGGCGAGCCCCTTGGGCCGCAGGCTTTCGTAGAGCTTGACGATCGAGCCGCTGGAAAGTCCGGCCGGATTGGAGCTGATGACGAGGCTCAAGAGGCGGTCCGGATGCGACACCGCATAGTCCGCCGCAATCGCGCCGCCGGCCGCCGAGCCGACCACGTGGAATTTCTGGACGCCGAGAAATTCGACGAGATCGTGCAGGTCCTGCGAGGCGACGCCCGGATGATCCTTCGCCACCGGGTCGGAATTGAAATAGGAGCGACGCGAATAGCCGATCACGCGGTAGCCCGCCTTGGCGAACGCGGGCTGCTGATAGCTCCAGATCAGTGCGCTCCCGGTGGCGGGGTGGAGCAGCACGATGGGCGGCCCGTCGCCGCCCGTGTCCCAGTACCACAGACGGGTGTCGGGCAGGATGGCGAGGCCTTCCTTGGCCGGAACCTGCTGTGGAAGCGAGAAAGCCGCGTCGGCGGGTTGGGGCTTGTCTTGAGCGGCGGCGGGGAAGGCCGCGACGGCTGCGGCGAAGGCGAATGCGATCCAAGACGTCAAACCGGTCACCGGGTGGCCTCCCTCTGCAGGTCCCGCGAATTATCGGTCCGGCGCTTTATGGTTCCGCAACGGTCCGGGCGCGGGCGGGCAAGTGTGCAGGATAGACCGATCAGCCGGGCGCTTCACCCTTTCATGTGTCCGCTTGGAGGGCCGCAACCTGCACAGAAGGGCCGAGTTGTCCCCTCACTTTCGCCGGGCCGACCGTGTTTCCTCCAGCGTCACACAACAGATGGGGAGTTGTGATGGTGGACGTTGTTGCGTGCGAGATCGAAGCCGGCAGTTGCCTGCGCCTGGCTGAAAAGGAAACCGATCCGGCGGTGAAGGTGCTGCTGCGCAGCATGGCGCGGAGCTGGCTGGGGCTTGCGGACCAGGCCCCTTTGACCATCATCGGAACCGAGCGGGACATTTCCATCCAGGGGCCGGGCTGAGCCGAGCCGGATCGGGGTGCAGCCGGCCGGCAAAAAAAAAGCCGGCGACTTTTCGGGGGAGATCATCAAAGATTTGGAGGCGAGCCAATTCACCTTGGAAACGATCGCGCTCTCAGAGAGGGCCGCTGCGGCCCTCGCACCCCCGGATCCTCATGCGGCTGACTTTCGTGACCGTCGACGTTTTCACCGACCGGCAGTTCGGCGGCAATCCGCTCGCCGTGGTTCTCGACGCGGGCGGCCTGTCGTCGGCGCAGATGCAGGCGATCGCGGCGGAGTTCAACCTCGCCGAGACGACGTTCGTGCTTCCGCCCGAGGACGCTGCGCACACTGCACAGGTCCGCATTTTTACGCCGCGCGCGGAAATGCCGTTTGCGGGCCATCCCAATGTGGGCACCGCGTTCGCGCTGGCGCGGGAAGGCGAGAGCCAGGGCCGGTCCGCCGGCGACACCATGATCTTCGAGGAGGTCGCGGGCCTCGTTCGGATGGAGCTGACGCGGCGGGGCGCGGCCGTCGCCGGTGCAAGCCTCGCTGCGCCGCAGCCGCTCGCGGTCGGGGAGGCGGTGGCGCCGGAGGTGGTGGCCGAGGCCTGTGGCATCGCCGTCACCGCCATCGAGACGCGCGACCATGGGCCGGTGATCGCGAGCTGCGGCGCGCCGTTCGTGTTCGCGGAATTGAAGGACCGGCACGCGCTCGCCGCGGCGCAGCCCCGTGCCGACGTGTTCGCGCGCGAACTGGCGCGGGAGCGCGCGACCGGCATTCATCTTTATGTCCAGGCCGGCGCCGAAGGCGCCGACATCCACTGCCGGATGTTCGCGCCGCTCCATGGCATCCCCGAAGATCCCGCGACCGGCAGTGCCAGCGTCGCCCTCATCGGCCTGCTTGCCCAGTTGCGGCCGGAGCCCGACCTCGATCTGCGCAAGGTGATCGCCCAAGGGTTCGACATGGGGCGGCCGAGCCTGCTCGAGGCCCGGGCGGTCAAGGCCGCCGGCGCGGTGACCGCGACCTTCGTCGGCGGCACCTGCGTCCCGGTCATGCGGGGCACGATCGACCTCGCCTGAGGCGACCGGCCGAACGATCGTCCGGCGCGGCCTCTGCGCCGTCAGCCTGGGGAAGAAACCGCCCGCTACGCGAGGAACTCGACGCCGATCTGGCCGTCCGACCGCCAGATTGCGCGGCACTGGCGGCGGGAGGCGGAATCGAGACTGGTGTAGACGTAGAAGGTGTCGGGGATCTCGTCCGGCGCGTTGACCACGATGCGCATGCCGGTCTCGGATTCATCCCACACCAGGCATTCGCGGACCTGCTCGCCGCGCATGCGCGACAGCCAGCCGATCCGCCGCACCGCGGCGCGGCTGGTCCGGCGGGAATCGGCCTTGCTGTCGGCATGCTTCGATTGACCCGTCGCGGGCTCGGACTGCCATAGCCGCGCGTCGAGCCGGTCGGTTCCACCGGCGCCGCGCTCGAGCCGTCGGCCGAATGAAAGGCGAGGACCGGCTAAGGACGCCTTGTCGGCGGCGACGCGGTTTTCGCGATCGTCAGGCATTTGATGCGCCGGGCGTGCGCAGCCCACGTTCGAGAACGCGGGCGAGGCGATCGGAGAACCCGCGCGCGTCGGCCGGGCGCTCGCCGTCGAGCACCCGTGCCTCGTCGAACAGAAGGTGCGCGGCATCGTCCTTGAACGCGCGCTGATCGTCGTTCAAACCCGCAAGCGCCACAACGAGTTGATGACGCGGGTTCACTTCGAGGATCGGCTTCGCCGCGCTACTGATGCGCCCGGCCCCGGCGAGCAGTCGCTCCAACTGGCGGTCCGGGCCATGTTCGGCGGCGACGAGGCATACGGCGCTGTCGGTGAGCCGGTCCGACACCCGGACATCCGCCACGGCCTCTCCCAGCACGGTCTTGAGGAAGGCGAGGAAGTCCGTGATCGCCTGATCGCTCGCGGGGGCGGCGTCATCCTTGGCGTCGAGGCGGGGAATGAGCGCGAGGTCGGCGGCGCCCTGGGTCACCGACTTGAACGGCTTGCCGTCGAAGGACGGCGCCGACGTCACCCAGAAGTTGTCTACGGGGTCGGCGAGATAGAGCACCTCGACGCCGCGGGCACGAAATCCCTCGAGATGCGGCGAGTTCTCGAGCCGCGCGATGTCGTCGCCGGCGAGATAGTAGATCGCGGTCTGGTTCTCCTTGAGCGCGGCGACATAGTCCTTGAGGCTGCGCCACGCGCCCGCCGAAGCGGTGGTCTTGAAGCGGGCGAGGGCGAGGAGCGCGTCGCGACGCTCAAAATCCTCATAGAGGCCCTCCTTGAGCACCGGGCCGAACAGGTCCCAGATCTTGTCGTAGCTCTCGGGCTCCTTTTCCGCGAGCTTCTCGAGGTCGCCGAGCACCCGGCTCGTCACCCCCTTCTTGATGGCGGCGAGAATAGGGCTTTCCTGGATCATCTCGCGCGAGACGTTGAGCGGCAGGTCGGCCGAATCCACCACGCCGCGCGCAAATCGCAGGTAGCGCGGCAGGAGCTCGGCGTCGTCGGTGATGAAGACGCGCTTGACGTAAAGTTTCACCCGCCCCGTGCGGTCGGGGTCAAACAGGTCGAACGGCCGCGAGCCCGGCACGAAGATGAGTGCGCTGTACTCATGGCGCCCTTCGGCGCGAAAATGCACGGTCAGCGCCGGCTCGTCGAACTGCCCGGTCAGGCCGCGGTAGAAATCGGCGTAGTCGGCCGCGGCGATCTCGGACTTGGGTTTGGTCCATAGCGCGGCGCCGTCGGCGACCTCGGCCGGCTCGGCACCGGGCTTGTCGACGATCGCGATGGGAACCGGCACGTGACCGGACTGCTCCTTGACGATGCGCTCCAGGGTGAAGCGCTCGGTGTAGGACTTGGCGTCCTCCATCAGGTGCAGGACCACACGGGTGCCGCGGGCGGGCGCAGCGGCCAGCGGCACCGGCGCGACCGTAAAGGTGCCCTTGCCGTCGGAGGACCACAGCGACGCCTCCTCGCTCCCGGCCCGGCGGGAGAACACGTCGACCCGGTCCGCCACCATGAACGCGGAATAGAAGCCGATCCCGAACTGGCCGATGAGCGTCGCGCCGTCGCTGCCTTTGGCCGCTTCGACCCGCTCCAGGAAGGCGCGGGTGCCGGATCGGGCGATCGTGCCCAAAGCCTCGATCATTTCCTCGCGGCTCATGCCGATGCCGTTGTCCTCGACCGAAAGGGTGCGGCTGTCGGGATCGGCGGCGAGGGTGATGTGCGGCTTGGGGTCGTCGCCGAGCAGCGCGGGGTCGGCAATGGCCTCGTAGCGGAGCTTTTCGCAGGCGTCCGCGGCGTTCGAAATCAACTCGCGCAGAAAGACGGATTTGTCGGAATAAACCGAATGCACCATGAGGTGCAGGAGCTTGGCGACATCGGCTTCGAACACGCGGCTTTCGGCGCGGGTGTCATCGGCAACGGTCATGGCAGGCGGCTTCCCCGGATGGCTTCAATTGCCTTCCAGATGGCGAGAACCGCGCGCCGATTCAAGTCCTCGAGACCTTGGCCGACGGCACTTCAGGCGGCCTGGCCGCGGCGCGAACCGCCTTGGGCGAGGTTGATGGCGTCGACCGAGCGCTCGACGGCCGACCACAGGCGGGCGATTTCGGTCTTGCAGGCGGAGTCGCCGGCGATCTCGCCGGCGCTGGCCCCCGCGGCAAGCGTGCCCAGAAAACCGGTGCGCTGGCTGATCTGGCCGGACCACACCGGGATCGACAGCCGTTCGAATTGAGCGCGCGACAGCGCGACCGCCGGCGCTTCTTTCTCTTCGCGCTTCACCGGGGCGGCGTTGATCACCACTGCATAGGGCTTGTTGAGTTCGCGCGCCGTCGCCACGGTCTCGCGCACGGCGGCGAGATCGAAGAAGCCGGGACGCACGGGGATCAGCACCAGGGTGGCGGCGCGGATCGCCTCCTGCACCACGAGCCAGGTGGTCGGGGCGGTATCGATGAACACCCAGTCGCAGCCGTTGAGGAGAGCGCTGCCGACAATGCGGTTCACGCCCTGCGCGGCGTTCTGCAGCGAGAGCCCGCTGTTGGTCCGCAAGGAGTGCCACAGCGTCAGCGACCCTTGCGGGTCGGCATCGACGAGCATGCAGCGGTGCCCCATGAGGTGCGCAAAGCTGGCGAGGTGGGCGGTGAGCGTGCTCTTGCCCACACCGCCTTTGCGCGACGCCAAGGTAATTACGTTCATCGGGCCCGATTCCCCCGGTGTTGGAGAATGCAATGAGCCTAGGTCGGGGATGGTTAATGATTAGTGACAATGGCCGCGGTGCGGTCAGGCCGCGGGGGTCCCGTCGGCCTTGGCCGGGACCAGTCGATGCGGCCGCGGCGCGGTGACAACCCGGCCCGGCGGTCGCCTCGTGACGCAAAAAGCCCCGGCGCGCGGCCGGGGCCTTTAACGTGCATGCGGCCGGACGGTTACTTGCCGGCGGTCGCGAGCTGCGTGGAAATGTTGGTGAAGGTGGACTTCAGCTGGGAGCCCAGAGTGTTGACGACGGTGATGATGGCGACCGAGATGCCGGCTGCGATCAGCCCGTATTCGATTGCGGTGGCGCCGGATTCGTCGTCGGCAAAGCGCTTCACGAGGTGGGTCATTGAAAACTCCTGTGTTGGTTCTGTTTGCCCGCGTCCGCGCCGGTCCTTTTTTTGGTTCCCGGTCAGGCCGAACGCGACCCTTGTACGTTCCGGCCGTTGCCGCAGGGTTAATCCGATTGCGAAAACTTTTATACAAATTGCCAAGGTAAATGCCGTCTTTCCGCGATCGCAGAAACTTCGGGGTACTACCCTTTGCCGGGGCGGATCTGGCGTCGCGGAGACCTTTTGATGAAGGTCAAAGCAATTAAGCCAGACTGCACGTAGTATGATCGGCGGGGCGAAAATACCGCGCCTCGCGACAGTTCACCGTTTCAGAGGGAATGGCCGCGCGGAGCGTCAAGGAGGAAGCAATGAGGATCACGGCTCTGGCAGTTGTGCTCGCGGCAGGCATGCCGCTTTTCATGCCGTCGCTGGCTTCCGCGATGCCGGCAGATGGCTTGGCCGACGCACGCGTCGCCATCGATCAGGTTGTCACCGTCGCGACCACCAAGAAGAAGGCCAAGACCGAAAATGCGGCGAAGGCGGCCTGTCCCGCCGATCAAACGCGGAGCAACCGCACCGGCAATTGCCGGCCGCTGACATCGGAAGAGAAGTGACGGGCAAACGCGCAGCGCCGCGGGTGACAAAAAGATAGCCCCAACCCCGGGGAAGTGTGGGGTTGGGGCCGTCGCTAGGTCAGTAACCCGCCGGGAGGCCTGGGCTGACCCGTACGCATCTTGAATCGAGATGTGCGCCGCGGCAAATAAAAATTTGGATATTCGGGATTGCACATTCGGCGCCGTGCAACGCAGCGATTTGCTGCGTTGCTTCAATTGCATAGCGTCTTCGCCCTTCCGCCGCCGCACGGTCGTCAAATCGGCGGGTTGGTGTCCGGCGCGCAGGCTGAAAACCCCGCGCCCTCCATTGGACCGCACCAAAACCGCGGAATCGAGCAAGAATCCGGCAGGCTGGGTCTGCTCGAATTTTGAGCAGGACGTGTCTTAGGAAAGATCGATGCGCCTGATGCGGGTCAGCCCGGCGTCAAACCTTTCGCCTGGAGCACGGTCGCCGCCGCCGGCGTCTTCAGGAAGCGGATCATTGCCAGCGACGCCTCGGGTGCTCTCGTATCGGCTGCGATTCCCGCCGCAGTGACCGAATAGAATTGAATCTCGGGAGGCAGCGGCCCCACCACCTCGGCTCCGGCATAGGGCAGAATTTCGCTGATCGCGGTGATGCCGATCTCCGCCTCGCCGTTGGCGACCGCCTTGGCGGTTGGATTGCTGGTCGGCAGCGGCCGCAACTTGGGCCTCACCTCGTCGGCAATCCCGAACCGTTCCAGCAGCCCCTTGAAATAGGGCGAGCCGGCACCCGCTTCGACATAGGCGATGGACTTCGCGCTTTGGAGCGCGTGCTTGAAACCATCGACCGTGCTGATGTCCGGCTTCGGCGCACCCTTGCGTGCCGCCATGCCGAAGCCCGCCTTGGCGATCTCGGTGCGTCCGGCGCTGCGCAGCTTGCCTTCCTTGATCAAGGCGTCGATCTGGCCGGGGGCAAGGATCGCCACGTCGAACGGGGCGCCGTTGTCGATCGATGCCTTGAGCTCGGTACCGGCGCCGAAGGTGATGGCGAGCTTGTGCTCGCTTGCGGCCTCGAACTGAGGCGCCAACTCCTCCATGGTCGTCTTGAGTGCGTTGGAGACCAGCATCCGCACCTCGGCGGCGTGCGCCGAGCCTGCCTGCAGGAGCGAACCGGCCAGCAATCCTGCGGTGACGGCAATGCCCGCGACGGTCCTCATGGCGTTCTCCTCCCTGGTCGCTTTTGTGTACGTCGCGGCGACGGCGTCGGCACGCGCGTTCATTTGATCGCCACTATAGCCGTCGGGAGGAGCGGCAGCCAGGGCGTCGCGGCGCCGGCGGGTGGTCCAAACTACTCCTCGGGCTCGGTCGTGAAGGTCAGGGGATAGCCTTTATTCCGCCCGGCGTCCGTGGCCCGCGTGGCCTTGGTCTCGGCCACGTCGCGCGGGTAGACGGCGACGACGCAGGAGCCACGCTGATGGGCGGTCATCATCACGTGGTAGGCCTGATCCTCACTCATGCGAAATTCCGCCTTGAGCACCGAGACCACGAACTCGCGCGGCGTGAAATCGTCGTTGACGAGGATGACCTTGTGCAGGCGCGGACGTTCGGTCTTGAGCTGGATCCTGGTGCGTCGTTTCGTTCCGGTGTCGTTCATCGCAGCGGCCGGTGTCATTCCATCAGATGGGGGCGTACCCACGGCGCCCCGCGCCGGTCGCCAGTTTGCCATGGCGAAACCCGATTGTCCGCCGGCAAAGCCGAGCTTGCGCAGCCAAGTGGGGCAGCCCCGGCAGCCAAGTGGGGCAGCCAAGTGGGGCAGCCAAGTGGGGCAGCCAAGTGGGGCAGCCAAGCGTGCGCGGCAGAGGCCGGGCGAGGGTGCCCGCCGAACGGCGTCAGCATGCGCCGGTCGAGACGGCAGTCGCGCCGCAAGCCGGCGCGCCGACCGCGCCCCCGATGGTGGTGCTCGCGGGCGCAGCCAGACTGATGCCGCCACCGAGCCCGGCGGAACTCGGTCCGGTCGCCCCGAGCGGAATGTTGCCGCCGGCGAATGCCGCCGCGGCGCCCGTGCTCGAGGCCGGCGCGAGCGGTCCCACGGCCGCGGACGCGGTCGTTCCGCAGCCGCCGTCCGCGGCGCCGGATCCGCCGGCCATGTCGCTCGGCGAGGTGGCGAGCGTCCCGTCGCCGGAGAATACGGCGCCGGTGCCGAGCGGGCCCACGCCGGACGGGAAGCTGATGCCGGGACAGGCGGCCCCCGTGTCGGTCGTGGCGGGGCTGAGGCCGCCCCCGAACAGTTCCGTCGTGCCGAGCGGCACGCCGGCACCGCCGAGCGCCGCCTGAGCCGCGTTCTCCCCGGACGGCGCGGGGGCCGCCGTGCTGTCGATCATCGACGTGGACGGCTGCGCGGCGCCCGCGGCCGGCGCGTTCATCTGGTTCACCTGAGAAAGGTTCACCTGCGCAAGGTTCACCTGCGCAAGGCTCACCTGCACAAGGCCGGAACTGGATGACAGGACCAGCGCGATGGCGATCGCAAACCGCATTGGGAGCTCCCCGGGCCTCGGCGTGATGGAAAGCACAAACCCCTAACTACGTCGCCGGCGCGCAGGAATCTTCGCGAGCTTGCGCCGTTTCCTCCGGGATTGCGCAATCCGCGCCGTGGTCGCCTTGCGAGCGGCGGCGGTGCGCGCACATCAAACGACAGCCGCTGCAGTGCACCAAGCATCCGCTGCCGCGGGGCCGTCGCGCCTAGCGGCCTTTCTAATGCGCAAGGCCCACAGTCCACAGCCCAAGGCCCAACCCCAAGCGTTCGCAAATCCGGAGCGAAGACACATGGGTATCGTTCGGTTCGCGCTCAGGTTCCCGCACACGTTCTATGTGCTGGCTGCGCTCATCGTCTTTCTCGGCGTGATCGCGCTGCGCACCATGCCAGCCGATATCTTTCCGGAGATCAACATCCCGGTGGTGTCGGTGATCTGGAGTTACACCGGCCTGAGCACGCCAGAAATGGAGCAGCGGGTATCGACCTACAGCCAGTACTCCATCAGCGCCAACGTCAACGGCATCAAGAACATGGAGGCGCAGACGCTCAATGGCCTGTCGGTGCAGAAGATCTACTTCCAGCCCGACGTCAATCTCGACCTCGCCATTGCCCAGATCGTGTCGGCCACCAACGCGATCCGCGCCCTGATGCCGACCGGCATCCAGCCGCCGATCGTGGTCGCCTACAACGCCTCCAGCGTGCCGATTCTGCAGCTGAGCCTGAGCTCCGACTCGCTGAGCGAGCAGCAGCTCTACGACTACGGGATCTATCGCGTGCGCCAGCAACTGGCGCCGGTGCCCGGCGTGACGTTGCCGACGCCGGCCGGCGGAAAATATCGCCAGATCATGGTCGATCTCGATCCGGCGAAGCTCATCTCGCGCGGCCTGACGCCGCTCGACGTGGTCAGCGCGGTCAATGCGCAGAACCTGACGCTGCCGTCGGGGACCGCGAAGATGGGCGACACCCAGTATTCGGTGCTCACCAATGCCACGCCGGCGAGCATCGAGGACCTCAACAACATCCCGATCCGCACCGCCAACGGCGCCACCGTTTTCGTCAAGGATGTCGGACAGGTGCACGACGGCTGGCTGGTGCAGCAGAACATCGTTCGCGAGGACGGCCGCCGCTCGGTGCTGCTGAGCGTCATCAAGAACGGCAACGCCTCGACCCTCAACGTGGTCAACGGCGTGCGTGCCGCACTCACGAGCCTTCGCGCGTCGGCTCCGGCCGGAATGCGGATCTCGGAATTGTTCGATCAGTCCGTGTTCGTTACGGACGCGATCGTCGGCGTTGTGCGCGAGGGCGCCATCGCGGCCGGCTTGACGGCGTTGATGATCCTGCTGTTCCTCGGGTCGTGGCGCTCCACCTTGGTGGTGATGATCTCGATCCCGCTGGCGATCCTCACGTCGCTGATCGCCCTGTTCTTCCTCGGCCACACGCTCAACACGATGACGCTGGGCGGCCTCGCGCTCGCAGTCGGCATCCTGGTGGACGACTCCACGGTGACGATCGAGAACACCCATCGGCTCCTCAACGAGGAGCATAAGCCGCTCGCCTATGCGACGCTGCATGGCGCCGCTGAGATCGCGGTGCCGACGCTGGTGTCGACCCTCGCCATCAGCTGCGTGTTCACCTCGGTGGTGTTTCTCGAAGGCCCGGCGAAGTTCCTGTTCACGCCGCTGGGGCTCGCCGTGGTGTTCGCCATGCTGGCCTCCTACGGGCTGTCGCGCACCCTGACGCCGATCACCATCGGCTTGCTGCTCAAGGGCGAGCGCCACGGCGAAGCCGGCGAAGGCGGACGCGGCCTGTTCGGCCGCATCCATGCCGGCTTCGAGAGCGGCTTCGCCCAATTGCGCGACGGCTATGCGGCGCTGCTGCGGACCCTGCTGCTGCGGCGGTTCATCGTGCCGACGGCGGCGGTCCTCATCCTCGGCCTCGGCGGCGTCATGTTGATGCTGGTGGGGCACGACTTCTTCCCGCTGATCGACGGCGGCCAGATCCAACTCCACGTCCGCGCCCCGGCGGGGACGCGGATCGAGGCGACCGAGCGGATCTTCCAAGAGGTCGAAGACAAGATCCGCCAGGTCATTCCCGACCGCGACCGCGAGCGGATCGTGGACAATATCGGGCTGCCGGCGCGCGCCTACAACCTCGCCTTCGCCGACGGCTCGACCATCGGCATCAACGACGGCGTCATCCTGGTGGCGCTCAAGGATGGACACGCTCCCACCGCCGATTATGTACGCAAGCTGCGCACGGTGCTTCCGGCCGCCTTCCCGGATACGCTGTTCTATTTCCAGCCGGCGGACATGGTCACCCAGATCCTCAATTTCGGATTGCCGTCGCAGATCGACGTGCGCACCGTCGGCTATGACCGCGCGACCAACTTGAAGGTCGCCAAGGAGCTCAAAGAACGGATCGCCGCGATTCCCGGAATCGCCGATGCGCATCTGCAGCAGGAGATCGACGGCCCCGCCTTCTACGCCATGATCGACCGCACCCGCGCGGTCCAGCTCGGACTCAATGCGAGCCAGATCGCGACGAATCTCAACGTCAGCCTCAGTTCGTCCGAGCAGGTGACGCCCAACTTCTGGACCGATCCGGCCTCGGGGATTCCCTATTACCTCGCCGTGCAAACTCCGGAGTCCAAGGTGGCCTCCCTCAACGACCTCGCCAACACGCCGGTGTCGGCGGCGAGGCCGGGCACTGGAAACGTCGTCGTCCCGGGGCTGCTGAGCAACGTGGCGACGTTCAAGCGCGGCAGCGTGGCGACCAACACCAACCAGACCAACATCCAGCCGGTCTATGACGTCTATGCGAGCCTCCAGGGCCGCGACCTCGGCAGCGTCTCGGCGGATATCAACGGGGTCGTGGCGGGCCTGCAGAAACAGCTCAAGCCGGGCAACACGATCCAGGTCGTCGGCCAGATCCAGAGCATGAACAACTCGTTCCGCGACCTCGGCATCGGGCTCCTGTTCGCGGCCGTGCTGGTCTACCTGCTCATGGTCGTGAACTACCAGAACTTCGGCGATCCCTTCGTCGTCATCCTGGCCTTGCCGGCGACCCTCTGCGGCATTCTGGTGATGCTCTTCATCACCGGGACGACGCTCAACGTGCCGTCCCTGATGGGCGCGATCATGGCGGTCGGCGTCGCCTCCGCCAACTCGATCCTGCTCGTCACCTTTGCCCGTGAGCAGCAGGTCGCCGGCCACAGCGCCTTCGACGCAGCGTTGAGCGCCGGCCACACCCGCATCCGCCCGGTGCTGATGACCGCCGCCGCGATGATCGTCGGCATGATCCCGATGGCGATCGGCGGCGCGGGCGAGGAGCAGAACGCGGCGCTTGCCCGTGCGGTGATCGGCGGGCTGCTGTTCGCGACGCCGACGACGCTTCTGATCGTTCCCTACCTCTTCGCGATGCTGCGAAAGAGCAATGACGGCAAGCCGGTCCGCGGCGTGTTCGAGGAGCATGAAATCGCATGAACGAGAGACCGCATCTGGTGTCGCCCCAACCGGTGTCCATCGGGCCCGCGGAGCGCGGGCCGCCGCTCGATCGCGTCGCCGAGCCCGCGGCGTTGCCGCACCGGGTCGATCCCGGCAAGGCGCGTGGCCGCCGGCTCGGCTGGTGGCTCGGCGCCGGCGTCGTGCTGCTGCTGGGCGGCGGCCTGGGTTACGGCGGGTGGCGCGACCATCTGCAGCGCCAGGAGGTGGCCGCGACGGCACAGCAGCAGCGCGACTTCGTTCCGTCGGTGATGGTGGGCGCCGTCCGCGCGAGCGGCGCGATTATCGACGTGACCCTGCCGGGCACCACCTTCGCCTACGAAGCCGCGAACATCTTTGCGCGCGCCAACGGCTACATCCAGAAGCGCAACGTCGATATCGGAGATCACGTCAAGGCGGGCCAGGTGCTGGCCGAGTTGAGTGCGCCCGAGCTCGACCACCAGATCGCGCAGGCCCAGGCGACCCTCGCCCAGACGCAGGCGACGTTGCGCCAGAACCAGGCGAGCAAGAAGCTCGCCCAGGTCACCAATGATCGCATCGGCACCCTCGTCAAGCAGGGATGGGCGACCGTCCAGCTCGGCGACACCGACCGCCTGAGCCTCGAGGCCCAGGACGCCGCGGTGGGTGTCGCCGAGGCCAATATCAAGGCGCAGGAGAGCCTGATCCGCGTGCTCACCCAGCAGAAGTCCTACCTGCAGGTGGTGGCGCCGTTCGACGGGGTCGTCACCCAGCGCGCCGTCGATGTCGGCAGCCTGGTGCAGTCCGGCAGCACTTTCATGTTCACCCTGATGCACAGCCACGTCATCCGCACCCAGGTGTTCGTGCCGCAGGATCAGGCGTTCGGACTGGCGCCGGGCGTCGAGGCCGTCGTGCGGGTGCCGGAGATGCCCGACCGGACGTTTCCCGGCGAAGTCACACGGATCGCCGACGCCCTGCAGCAAGGCACCCGGACCCTGCTCGTCGAGATCGACGTGCCGAACCCGGACGGCGCGCTGAGCCCCGGCGTCTATTGCTCGGTAGAGCTGCACATCCCGCGCAAGGTGCCGTCGGTGCTGGTGCCGGCGAATGCCGTCATCTTCAACAAGGATGGCCTGCAGGTCGCCGTCGTCGACAACGGCATCGTGCATATCCGCAAGATCTCGGTCGCCCGCGATTTCGGAACGCAGCTCGAGGTGCGCGACGGGGTGAAGCCCGGCGATCAGCTGGTGCTCAATCCCACGGTCGAGCTCACCGACGGCCGCCGCGTCGAGACGCGCGCTCCGGCGACGTGAGGGTCCAGGCGCTGAAAGGGGCGGGGCGCGGGAGGAGGCTCTCGCGCTGAACCTGTTCCACCGACGCTGACACGAAAGCGGGGCATCCGGTAGCCACCGGACCACGATTGGGAACGTCAGGTGGTCATCGGATCGCCCGGGCGCTAGCACCTCTCCCCGCGTGCGGGCCGCGTGTGGGGAGAGGTCGGTTTGCGGAGCAACCCGGATGAGGGGGCCTTTCCACGCGTCTGAGCTCACATATGGATACGATTAAATCGCTCAGGTGTGCGGAAAGGCCAATCCCCGCAAGCGGGGCGAGGGAGCCACTGCCGCTGTGCCACGCCACGTGGATGGGTAGCCGGGGGCCGCGTCGCGGACTTACTGGCTGTTACTGCGCCGTCCGAATGACACGGCATAGGCGTTGTCGCGCGCGGCGATCAGCGGGTCGTCGGAGACGTCGATACCGTCGGTCAGGTTCCCCGGCAAAAACAACAGCGTCTTCTGAGCGTCGATGCTGTCTGTCGTCGCCTTCCCGATCGTCAGCACACCGAGGTCGACGACCTTGCGGTCGTCCGGCCACGGCTTCGTCGCATCCCCGGTGGGGTCGCCCGGTGCGGCCAACTGCGCCTTGAGGTGGAAGACGACGGGCGCTGCCTTGATGCGCTCGGGAAGGCCCTGCACCAGATAATCGGGCGACTTCGCCTTGGCCTCGGCGCTCGTCAGGTGGACGACCCGCTCCGGAGTGATGACGTAGCGGAAGGCCTGCTTGCGGCCGCCTTTGTCGATGAACACGAAGGCGTCCACGCCGTTGTATTGCTCGTCGGCGAAGCTCGCCGGTGTGCCGAGCGTCGCGATCGCCTGAGGCACGCTCGGGTGGCTCGCGATGAAGGTTTCGAGCGGCGTCGGCTTCGCCGTGCCGGGAGGACTCGCGGCGACGGCGAGTTGCAGGTCGCGAAAATCTTCCCCGGTCGCGACCGGAAAAAATTTCAGGGAATTGGACACGATGTCGCTCTCGGCGCCGTCGGGAAGGTGGAACTTGATGGCAAGGCCGTGGGGGTTGGAACCGGGAGCGCCGTCGTTCGCGTCCGGCAGCCCGCCGGCATCGGAAAACCGCACCGTGACCGGCACGGTCGGGCCCGCGTAGATCGGGGACGTCGTCAGCGCCGCGGCTTCCGGTGACGGCTTGAAATAGCCTTCGGCCACGATTCCCTTGGCATGGTTGGCGCGGAAGCCCGGATGAACGCCAGAGATCTTGTTGAGCGCATCGACGATCTGCGTCGCGACGTCATCCGCTGCCTGCGCCGGGACGGACATGCCCAGCGCCGCTACCCCGAGCGCCGAGGCAACGGCGCGCTTAATACTTGTCATGGTCTCTCCTCTTCATCACGCGCCGGCCACGAAATGCGGCCCGAGCGCATCCCACGCACGCGACGGGCAGCGCTGTGGCGCCGCCCGCTGCCAAACTCCTCGGTCGTGTTGAAATCCAGTCACACGGCGGTCCGGCGATAGTCGGACGGAGTCACTCCCACCGCGCGCCGAAACGAGGTGGTGAAGGAGCTGGTCTCCGCGAACCCTAGCATGAGGCCGACCTCCGTCACCGAGCGGGCGCGCTCCTGCAGCAGGGCCTTGGCGCGCTCCATCCGGCGGCTCATGTGATAGCGATGTGGCGGCAGCCCGAACGAATGCTTGAAGGCGCGCGCGAAGTGGTAACGGCTCAACTGCGCGACCTCGGCAAGCTGCGCCAATGTGATGTCCTCGTCCAGGTGATCCTCGATGAACTCGGCCACCTTCTTCTGCTGCCAGCCGGCCAGACCGCCGCGAAAATTCGGCGCTTCCAGGCCGCCGCGCTCGAGCCGTACCAACTCGTGGGCGAGGACTGCGCCGAGCGCCTCGGCATAGCCGGACGACACGGGGTTTTCGACCTGGGCCTTGAGCTTGAGCGCGGTGTCCCAGATGTCCTGGTCGAAGAAGAACAGCCGCGGCGTGAACTCGATGTCGGCAAACCCGAGCTCGGGGTCCGCAAGCGTGCCCACCGGATCGATGTAGAGATAAGTGGCGCGGGTCAGCACGCGCGGATCCTGCCAGCCGTGGAAACAGTGGCCGGCGGGGACGAAGGTCATCTTGCGGCTGAATTCGCGTTGCGTCGAGCGCTGGAAGCCTTCCACCACGGTTTCGCCGGCTTCGCGCTCGGCGCGCTCGGCCGCGATCAGCACATGGTAGGGGGATTTCACGCCATACTCGAAACGGTCCAGGCGTGTGAGCTCGATCACGTCGCCGTGAATACCACCCCACGTGGTCCGCCGGCGTCGCACCGCGTCGGGAGGGGAAAACGCAACTCCGAGGGAAGGGTCTTTGGAAGCCTGGAGGCAGAAAGAGCTCATGAGCTTATTCCTGTGTCGTCGATGGTTAACTCCTCCGGCGTGTCCTCCAAATTTTTTGCAAGCTTCCCCTGGCCACAAATGGAGCGGCCGTCCGATCAGACAAGACCGGCCGCCGTGCTTTCCGTTCACGTTTTTGCGTTCGTCCAATATCTCGTCCGCCGCAATGATGGCATAGTTCCAAAAGACTTCAGCAGGATGCGCCGTTGCACGGCGGGGGATACGGCCCGCGATCGGGATTCGGCCAAGAGGGCGAAGGCGAGAACTCAGGCGGCACGTGGTCGAACGTATATCCAGAATACGGAACTGTTACATGATGACGATGCTCGCTCCGTGCGGCGGCGCCGACAGGAGCTTCCATGACGGCGATGAGCGCGGCGATGACCGCTGCAAGGACCAGCAACTCGGCAAACCAGGCTCTCTGGGGCAAGAGACTTCTCCTCCGCAATGACGGGAGAAGTGGCGTGCCGGGTCGGTTGCTGCTGGTTCCGGCTTGCGTTGCGTTGCCGGCTCTTGCTCCAGCCGCCGCGGTGCAGGACCGCGCGGCCTGGGCGAACCGAAATCGGTGCGCCCGCGGGGCGCTGATTCGCCGGCGCGCGGAGAACCGCTGCGTGATCCGTGCCGGAATGTCGGAAGGACGGCGTCCGCGGCGCTGGCGCATTTTCTGTCCGATACTGTTTTCCGAGACCCGATGGGAGAGCCTCATGTCGAATGCCCGCCCCCCGCTTCCGCCCTTCACCCGCGCGACCGCGATCCAGAAGATTCGCATGGCCGAGGATGCCTGGAACAGTCGGGATCCCGCGCGCGTGTCGCTCGCCTACACGGCCGACAGTGCGTGGAGAAATCGTGCCGAGTTCCTGCAGGGACGCCCGGCCATCGTCGAATTCCTCACCCGAAAATGGACCCGCGAGCTCGATTACCGCCTCATCAAGGAGCTGTGGGCGTTCGAGGAAAATCGCATCGCGGTCCGGTTCGCCTATGAATGGCACGACGATGCCGGCGAATGGTTCCGCTCGTACGGAAATGAGAACTGGGAGTTCGACGCCGACGGTCTGATGCGGCGGAGAATCGCGAGCATCAACGACCTGCCGATCAAGGAATCCGACCGGAAATACTTCTGGCCACACGGCACTCGCCCCGCCGACCACCCCGGCTTGTCCGAACTCGGACTTTGATGATCGCGGCCATGTTTTCTTCAGTGTCCGTCAACAGCGCCGGCAGTGGGTCCAGTCGGATTCTCGTAGAAAATGTCGGCCGGGTTCGGGGCAAAAGGAGCGACCCGGGTCAATGTCTGCTGGCTCGGCGCGAAGAAGTCGCGACGCGCATGCGGTGTTTGCTGGGCGAGAACCGGCGTCACGAGAAGGGAGCCGAGCGTGACGAGGGCCAGAAGCGCCTTCATGGGAATCTCCATTACAGGACCCGAGCAATCCTGTGTGTCCTTCGGCGCCAACTCTCTCTCGGCGCCATTTGTGTTTCGGTGCCGATCGTCTCTCGGTGCCGATCGTCGCTCGGTGCCATTGTCTTTCGGTGCCGATTGTCTCGCGACGTTGCGGCGTGCGTACGACGGCGATGCGACGGGCGGCTTCACGCCGCCCGTCCGCATGGTTCACTCTTCGCTGTTGCCGAGCTGGAAGTCGGGATTGTGGGGAACGCTTTCGCGGAACCGCGGCTGCGGCGTGTCGGCCCCGTAGACGTGGACGCGATTGGTGCCGTTGAGCTGATAAGCCGGGGGAACGCCCCGGTAGGTGCGGGGCGGGGACTGTGCAAACGCCGGAGTCGCCATGACACCGCCGATCACGACCAAAGCAAGAAGCCTCTTCATCATTATTCTCCGTTATGCCGAGATGGGTCGGTCGTGCGCCGTCCTCCCGCTGACGGGAGGGAACGGACGACCGCCTTCGGCGATGCCTCTGATGCAGCCAGAGGTCATCGCCTTCGGGCGGTCCGGTGACCGACCAACGCAAGGTGGGAGCGCCACGTCGTGTTCGCTTGTGCAGCATTGCTCGCGCCCCCGCGTTATTGCGGCGATCGGAGCGGCACGAGGAAGTGCTGATTTCGCCGCGTTTCGTTGCGTCGAAAACCGCACGCTCCGTGTCAGAGCAGGTAGCGTTCGCGGAAGTGTCTTCCGTCGGTCGTCGTTCCGACATTGAGCTGGGCCTGCGCGACGAATCCCTTCAGGCCGACGAAGTCGAAGATCGCGTTCTGCACCGCGTCGTCGTTGAGTTGCTCGGTCTGGACCAGCAGGACCCGTTGTGGGAAGCGCACGGCCATCGCCGTCATCGCCTCGTTGTATTCCTGAACATAGCGCACGATGAGCTCGAATTTCGCGTTGTCGGGATCGCGCCACGCGTCCTGCGGTACGTCGTAGGACGGATAGGTCGCGTCCCAGCGTTCCGCGGTCCAGATGCCGTTGCCATAGGGCGCCCAGTGATTGCACGAGCCGGGACCGAAGCCTTTGATCTTCATGAACGAGACCGCGCAGCTCTCGATCGCGCGGGACGCGCCGATTGCCGTGGCATCGGGAAAATGCGCGAACACGCGGTCGATCGCATTGAGCCACCAGTGCGAAACGTCGCCGACGAGGGGAAAGTATTCGACCAGGCGCTCGAACCGCCGGATGTGAAACTGCAGTTCCTCGGGCTCGGGCGTCCAGGAGACGAGGGGCGGGTTCTCGTGGGTGCAGCAGCTTCCTTCGACGCGCGCCAGCAATGCGGCAAGGCTCGTCGAGCCGTTGCGGCCGCTGCCGATGCCGAGTACCACGCGGCCCGGCAGCGCACGCCGCGTCCTGGTGCCCAGCAGCAGATCCAGATTGTCGAAATACGCCGCGGTCAGCAATTCGGTGGGAAAGCTTGCCTGGATGATGTCGAGGAGCAGCCGTGCCCGTTCCACGGTGCCGGTCGGCGGCTCATTCCGATGAGGCGCGAACAGGCGTTCCGCCAGCTGGGCACGGACGGCGCGGTCATAGGGATCATAGTCGACGCCACGCCGCAGCGCTTTGCGCCAAAGTCTCTTGAACATGCGCATTCATCCCGGCAATTGGCCGGTCGAACGCAGATGCTGCCTGCTATCTCGCGGAGACCTTTCCCCGCACGTCGAACTTGGCATGAGCACCCCCCCGGGTCCCGATCGAGCGAAGGTATCGGGGGCGACATTGCGAGCCCATGACCGCAAGATTACTGATCGTTAGGGTTGCGCGACGGGCGCATAAGGAGGTTACGCAGAATTTATGGCGAGGCAGATCGACCGCCGAGCGTAGGGCGGCGGCGCGGCGCATGAAGCGATCTGGATCATGGTGCTGGGGCGGAGCGGGTCTCCGACCGTACGCTTCACGTCAACGCGCCGCGTTACTCCGGTCGCAGGCCGGCGAACTTCACCACCTTCGCCCACTTCTGGGTTTCATCGACCAGGAACTTTCCGAATTCCTGGGGCGAGCCGGTGAGCGGTTCGCCACCGATGTCGGCAAACCGCGTCCGCATCGCGGGGTCGTCGAGCGCCGCGTTGATCTCGGTGTTGAGCCTGCCGATGATCTCGGCGGGCGTGTTCCTCGGCGCCCCGAGCCCATACCACTGGCTTGCCTCGTAGCCGGGCACGAAATCGGCGACCGGCGGTAGCTCCGGAAGCACCTGCGCCCGCGCCGCGGTGGTCACCGCAAGAGCCCGCAGCTTGCCGGTCCTGATGTAGTCGACCGTCCCCGGCGTCGTGGCGAACAGGACGTGGACCTGGCCGCCCAGGAGATCGGCGAGCGCCGGGCCCTGGCCGCGATAGGGGACGTGGACCATGTTGACGCCCGCCATCACGTTGAACAGTTCGCCCGCCATGTGCGGCGCGCTGCCGGTACCGGCCGAGGCCATGTTGACCTTGCCGGGATTGGCCTTGGCGTAAGCGATGAACTCGGGAACGGTCTTGGCCGGGACCGAGGGGTGCAGGAGAATCGCCATCGGCACCCGAATGATGCCGGCGATCGGCGCAATGTCGCGGACGAAATTGAAGTTGAGTTTCTCGTAGAGCGTCGCGTTCACGGCGTTGGGCACGGTGGCGAGGACCAGCGTGTAGCCGTCCGCCGCCGCGTTCACGACCGCCTCGGTGCCGATGTTGCCGCCGCCGCCCGGTCGGTTCTCGGTGACGAAGGACTGTCCGAGCCGCTCGGAAAGCCACTGTCCGATCAGCCGTGATGTGATGTCGACCCCGCCGCCCGCCGCATAGGCGACGACGATGCGCACCGGCCGCGATGGATAGGTCTGGGCGAGCGCGCCCCGGGAGACCGCGGGAAGCGCCGCAGCGCCGGCTGCGAGCCGCAGGAAGTGACGGCGCGGAAGTCTCATGGCGTTTCCCTCGGATCATTGGTCGCGTGCCGAAGGCCGACCGGGGTGGAGTTTTCGGAGGTCAGCCGCGCACGTTATGACCTGCCAAACTACCGGACATAGCGCCGGCTGTCTCGACGTTTGCCGAGTGTCTGACCGGGACGGCCCTCGACGCGGTGCGCGCGGAGCGCACGCGAGCCCATACTCGTATAAATTGTGTATTTATAGCATATACACGTTCAGGTTGATTTCAGAAAAAGGGTGTGATTTAAAGCTCCCGCGCGATTGGCAACACCGAAAACGGATTGCCGGATCCCGTTACGGGATCGATTGGAGGGAACATTTATGGCGCCACATCATACAATTCACTTGGGTTCTAAAGGTCCTGACGTCGAGGTAGCTCAGAAGCGGCTCAATGAGCGAGGTTACGGGCCGTTGGAGGTGAATGGCAGCTTCGGCCCCCTCACTTACAAGTGTGTTCGTGAGTACCAGACGGATCGGAGTCCGGGTGCAAAGCCACCGCCGCCCCCGCCCGGCCCTTATGCCTTAAGCTGGCCGCTCAATGTCGATGGCGTGGTCGGCCCAGAAACGTGGGGTCGGCTGGATCCTCCCGAGATAAAAGAAGGTTCGCCGGATCACCGGCACGTTTATTTGCTGCAGAACCTGCTGATCAAATCCGGCGTGCCCGGCGCCAATCCCGGAACTGTCGATGGTGTGTTCGAAAAGCACACGACGGCCGCCGTCACGGCGTTCCAGAAGTGGGCCGGGATTAAAGAGGACGGTATCGTCGGTCCGATCACCTGGGCGAAGCTTCACAGCTGAGCCGGCAAAGCGCTGACGGCGGGCTGACCGAGTTTGGTTTGCCCGCCATCTGCCGTTCCACGGACTTCTCATTGGATGATCCGCCACCCTGCCGTTTCGGCCGGAATAGGGCGGCCGCTTCACAGGTCCATAGCCGTCAGGGAAGTCCGAATGCCGGCCGGCCCTCGGGATCCACGATGCGCGTGGTCAACGACTTGCAGGCGCGGCACGCGAAGGTCTGCAGTTCATACGCCTTGCCGTCGGCGGCGTGCGGGCAGCGCCTGCGCAGGTAGGTATCCTGGCCACAGGTCGAACAGGCCACGCGATCATCGACACCGAACATGCGCCGCTCGGCTCCCGTCTTCCCGGCCATCTGCTCAGCAGACCGCGCGCGGTTCAGGGCATCCGGGCCCGGCGCTGATGCTGCTGAGGGATTGTCCATGACGGCTCCTGATGGCGGACGACTGCTCCCGATAAAGGGCGCCTGAGGCGCCTTTCTCGGCAATCGCTATCGCCGCGGCACAGGCAGGCAAGATGCGGGCCGGAAACCGGAAGCCAGCCGTCCTGAATGAAGTTTGTGCAACGCACAAATTTTCGTTGACTAATTCACCGAACGGTCACGAAATGGCGTTGCGGGGCTGGGACGAGGAGTTTCCATGCGTTACTTGGACGTCGCTCCGTCACGCCTGCCGTCGCTCTTTCTTCCCTGCCCACATTGCGGACACCGGATGGTGATCGCGACGGTCGAGCCTGCGCGCCTTGCCAACGGCACTCCCTCCAACGACCTCCAGGAGGTCACCCACGGCTGCGTGCAATGCGGCACCCGGCTGAGCCGCACGATCCGGCCGTTGTCCGGGGCCGCCTAAGCTTGGTTGCGGGCCGTGTTCGGCGCGTAACGCGCGAGGAATTGCCGGGCACGCTCGGTCGTCGGATGGGTGAAGAAGGCTTCGGGTTCCGCCGTCTCCACGATGCGCCCCTGATCCATGAAGACGACGCGCGTCGCCGCCTCCCGTGCAAACCCCATCTCGTGGGTGACCACGATCATCGTCATGCCTTCGCTCGCCAGCGTTTTCATCACCGCCAACACCTCGCCGACCAATTCGGGGTCGAGCGCGCTGGTCGGCTCGTCGAACAGCAGAAGCACCGGGCGCATCATCAGGGCGCGCGCAATCCCGACCCGCTGTTTCTGCCCGCCGGACAGCCTCGCCGGCGGTGTATCGCGCTTGTCCCAGAGTCCGACCTTGCCGAGCAGCGCCTCGGCCTGCTCGCGCACTTCTGAGCGCGGTCGCCGCTGCACGTGAAGCGGGGCCGCCATCAGGTTGTCCAAGACGCTCAGATGCGGCCACAGCGCGAAATGCTGGAACACCATGCCCATGCGGATGCGCAGCCGTGCCAGATCGCGGTCCGACATCGCGCTCTCTTTCGCCCCGACGCCGACGCGCTCCCCGGAAAGATACACCGCACCGCTGTCCGGCACCTCCAGCCAGTTGATGCAGCGGAGCAGTGTCGACTTGCCGGCGCCGGACGGCCCGAGGATGCACACCGTCTCGCCTTCCGAGACCGAAAGCTCGATGCCCTCCAGCACCCGATGGTCCTTGAAGGATTTGCACAGGCCGGTGACCCGAAGAACCAAGCTGGCGTTCACGCGTCGGCGGCCTGCTTGATCTCGCCGTCGCGATACTGCCCCCAGGCGCCGCGCAGCGCGGCATATGCGACCGGGTCGAGATCGTACCGGGGCAGCGGGTCGGGATCCCAATGGCCGTATCGATCCACGCCGCGCACCAGGGTGGCGCTGCGCCGGCCGATGGTGGAGCGGACATGGGTCGGAATATAGAAGAACGCAAATCCCACCCGCGGCGCCGCCGTGCGGTTCTGCTTCGAGCCGTGGGCCGTGCGCTCGTGATGGAGCGAGAATTCGCCGGGCTGCAGCGCGATGGTGACCGCACTGCTTTCGTCGGCGATTCGCAGGGACTGTCCGCGCGCCAGCATGTTGTCCGGGGCAAAGGTCTCCTCGTGCACCAGGTCCGGGCCGATATGGGTGCGCGGCAGGACTTGCAGCGCGCCGTTCTCGGCGCTGGTCTGCGTGAAGGCGACCCAGGCGGTTACCTCCTCATGCGGATCGAGGCCGAAATAGGCGCTGTCCTGGTGCCATGAGACATAGGCGCGATCCTTTCCGCCCTTGGCGAAGATCGAAGCACCGAACAGCATGATGTCGGGGCCCAAGAGATCCTCGAGGACATCGAGGATCGCCGGGCTGCGGCCGAGTTCGACCAACCACGGCATCGCCAGATGTCCCTTGATCTTGAGGCTGCGATTGGCGCTTTCGCCCATCTTCGCCTCATAGGCGGCGATCCGCGCGGCGCAATCGGCGGCCTTTTCCTGATCCATCGCGCGCATCGGCGCGAGCCAGCCGAGCTCCTTAAAATGCGTCACCTGAGAATCGGTCAGCGTCTTCGCCATTGCATCCTCCGTCAGCGCCGCGCTTCGGCCATGGTCACCACCGCCCGCACCCCTCCCTCAATCGCCAGACACAGCAGCCAGTATAGCAGCATCGCGCACACGAAGCTGGCGAACGGGACATAGTAGGTCGCCTGTATCTCGTTGGCGGCGAAGGTCAGCTCCTGCACCGCGATGATCACGAGGAAGGCGCTGTCCTTGATGATCTGGACCATCTGGTTACCGAGCATCGGGATCGACGACAGCAGCACCGGCGGCAGTATGATGCGCGCGACGAGGCGCCAGCCGTGAAACCCGAAAGCCTGCCCGGCTTCGATGCCCTCGCGCGGCAGCGCGACGAAGCCGCCGCGCAGCAGCTCGGCGATGTAGGCGGCATTGTAGATCGTGAGTGCGACGACGCCCGCCATCAGATTGTCGATGGTGATGCCGAACGACGGCAGCCCATAGTAGATCAGGTAGCAGAACAGCATGAACGGCACGCATCGCATCAGGTCGATCAGCCAGATCAGCGGCACGGCCAGTGCACGGATACGCGAGATCAACACGACGAAGAGCATGAGCCCGAGCGCTCCCGCGCCGATCGCCGATGCGGCGGCGATGGCGATCGTGGTGCCAAACCCGGCAAGCAGAGCCTCCCGCTGCTCCCACAGCACTTCGATGCCGTGGGGAATCATGCGAACTCGCTCGCCTGGTGGCGACGTTCCAGCACCCGCTGCATCGCCACGAAACCACCGATGACGACGAGATAGATCGCGAGCGCGACCAGGAACGGCGGAATCGGCTTGTAAGTCGCAGCACCGATGCGAACCGCGGCGCGCGTCGCCTCGGTGACGCCGATCACCGCCACGGCCGGGCTGACCTTGATGAGAAGCGTCATCTCGTTGACCAGCGCCGGCAATGCGGCGCGCGCGATCTGAGGAAGCACGATGAGGCGAAAGCGCAGGCCGCGAGGCATCCCGAACGCGCGTGCGGCATCGAGCTGGTCGAGGGGAAAGGCGAGCAGCGCCGCGCGCCAGATCTCGCAATTATAAGCCATCGATCCCAGCGTCAGCGTGGCGACGCCGGCAGTAAATCGCGGCACCTCGAGACCAATGGTCGGCAACGCGAAGTACACCAGCAACACGAGCGTCACCGCCGGCGTGGCGCGCAACAGACTGACCAGTGCGGCCACCGCCGGGTTGAGAATCGGCACCCGCTCCCAGCGCACGAGGGCGAGGGCGAGCCCGAGCGGCGTGCCGAGCGCGATCGCCATCAGGCTGAGCACGATGGTGTTGCCCGCCCCGGCGGCCAACGCCAGGTAATCCCCCGGTCCCATGGCGGGATCAGACGCTTGCGGAAGGCACCTCCGGCATATTCTCGAAGGTGACGTCGAACCATTTCTTCTGCAGCGCGTACATCGAGCCGTCCTTGCGCGTGCCGAGCAGGAACTCGTTGAGCATGGCGAGCAGCTCGGTGTTGCCCTTCACCACCGCCCACGCGATGTAGGTCGGCTTCGAGACGGGCTCGCCCACTTCGAAGGTATCGGGCTTCGCCTTGGCGATCGATTCCAGGCTGAGCCGGGTATTGACGACGAAGTCGATGCGGCCCAGCGCGAGATCCTGATAGGCCTCGGGATATCCTTGGTAGGAGACGATTTTCCCGAGCTTGCCGCCGGTCGCCTTGAGCATGTCTTCCAACTGGGGAAGCAGTTTGAGCATGGCGCTGCCCGCCTCGACGCCGAGCGGCAGTCCGCTGAGGTCCTTGATGCCCTGGATCTTCTTGTCGCCCTTGCGCTTGAGGTAGTAATCCACGGACTCGACCACGGGACTGCAAAAATCCAGCGTCTTCATGCGTTCCTGGGTGACCAGGATGGCGGTCACGGCGGCATCGTACTTGCCGGTCGTGACGCCGGGCAGGATGCCGGTCCAAGGGATGATGTCCTGGCGAACCTCGAACCCTGCCTTCTTCTTGAACAGTTCCAGCAGTTCCTGGTCGTATCCGGTCGGCTTGCCGTTTTGGGTGAATTCGAACGGCTGGTAGTCGTCCTCGGTGGCGACGGTCATGTAACCGCGCTTCTTGATTTCGGCGAGCGTGGCGGCCCAGGCGGCGCCCGGCAGGGCCAGCGCGGCCGCCGCGCCAATCAGTAGTCCGCGACGTGAAAAGCCGGGTGCTGTCATGGTGTGTCCTCCTGTTGGGCGGGACAAAAGCAATCCTCATGCCAGCATCGTGGGGAATACCTCGCCCCGCGTAAAGAAATCGACGCGCTTGACCGTTCGCGCACTCACCTGCCGAAGAAGCCCGCGAGGTGCAATTCGCGGCAACCTCGTCGACGGTGTTCCACAGTGGAACCCGAGCCCACCCGATGCATTGTCTGCGATCGATCCCCGCGCTTCACTCGGGCCGCGGGCCGTCTGGAGAAACCCATGAAAGCCACTCTGGCATCCCTTGCGACGACGGTTCTGTTGATCGGGCTTTCGTATCCAGCCGCGGCGCAGGTCGCCAAGGCGGAGCTCAAGGATGCCGACGGTAAGGTCGTCGGCGACATCAATCTGAGTCAAACCCCCGACGGCGTGCTGATGAGGGTCGCCGTCAAAGGATTGCCGGCGGGGGACCTTGCCTTCCATGTCCATGCGGTGGGTATCTGCCAAGCGCCGTTTCTGACGGCAGGGCCGCATTTCAATCCGGGCAACAAGAAGCACGGCCTGGAGTTGCCCGAGGGGCCGCACGCTGGCGACATGCCGAACCTCCACATCCCTCCGAGCGGGAACCTGACCGTGGAAGTCTTGAATACCGAGATCACCCTGGCCAGGGGGAAGCCGAACTCGGTATTCGATTCCGACGGGTCCGCCGTCGTGGTTCATGCGAACGCCGACGATTACAAGACGGACCCTGCCGGCAATGCCGGCGATCGCATCGCTTGCGGCATCATCAAGGAGTGATGCCTCCGAAGCGTGAGGCCGCAACAGTGATGCCGCAGACAGTGATGCCGACGCCCGCGCTTGCGCGGCGTTCGCGGATCAGAACCAGCCTCGCCATTTGAACCACGCGAGCGGGATGATGGCGCTGAGCGCGATCATCGAAAGGCCGAACGGATACCCTCCCACCCAACCGAGTTCGGGCATGTATTTGAAGTTCATGCCGTAGATTCCGGCAACGAGGGTCGGCGGGATTCCGACCACGGAAACGATGGTGAGAACCTGAAACAGGTCGTTTTGCTGGATGCTGATGAATCCCAGGATGGCGTCCAGCAGGAATTGGACCTTGCCCGACAGATGCGCTTCATAATCGTTGAGAGAAACGACGTCCTTGTTGATGGCTTCGAGCCGTGACTGGCATTCCGGACAAATCCAGTCTTTCCGAAGGCTCAGCACATAGGGCGCAACCCGGCCGACGCCGAGCAGCGCGTCGCGGGCGAGCGCCAAGCGATCGCCCGTGGCGCCGACCGACATCAGCGCCCGGCGCAACGCATTGTTCGACCGCGCCAGGCGCCTCGGCCGCGACGGATCGCGCCTGAAAACGGCTTTTGAAACCTTGTCGAGTTCCGACCCCAGGCGTTCGAGGACGTCGGCGCCCCGATCCACCGTGGCTTCGAGCAGGGCGGTGAACACGCCGACCGAGCTTTGGGTTTTTTCCTCCTGCCTGAGCCGTTCCGTCACGACGTCGAACGTCGATAAGGGGGCAAAGCGAACGGTGACGAGCAAACTCCGCGTCAGGATGAATCCGGTCGGCGACAGGAAGGCGTCCGCCGTATCGCCGGCCGCCACGGCAGGGATGCTGAGGTAGATGATGTCCCCGTCCGCCGCCAACCGGCTGGACGCCTCGATCTCGCTGAGCGCTTCGATCGACGGCACCCGGACGTGCGTCAGGCTTTCCACGAGAGCCAACTCCTCGGACGTGGGATTCAGCAGATCGATCCAAACCGCGTCGCGGGGGATCTCGTCCGACGGCGCGTGGCGCTCCCCGGTCGACGCGCCGAATGCCGTCAGCACGAGGCGGCTCTCGCGGCGGGCCAAACGGGGTTCGTGGACCTCGCCGGCCAGGTACGCCTAACGGCACGGGCGATCTGCAAACATCGTCCGCGCTGCCGCGTCTGCGGAACCCGCGCGGTCGCGTCTCGCACCGTCCGGCGCCAGGCCCGGGGGCCGCGTTGCGGGGACGCGGCCGTCGCGACCCCCGTCATGGAAACCACCAATCCCATCACCGGCGAACACCCAGATGTCCTGATTTGTCTGGCGAAGCGTCGCGCATCTCCGGCCGTGCCGCAACTGTCCCTCTGCGTGAATTCTCGCCCCGTCCGCCCTCCAAGCCGTGGTCAAGCAAATTCTGTGGAACGTTTTCTGGAGTTGGTTGTTATCAAAATGTTCAGTAGCCAGGGGGGCTTCCATGCGGTCCATTCACTTCGCGATGTCTGCGGCAGTCTGCGCCATTCCGTTGTGCGCTTGGGCAGCCGCTCTGCACGCTTCGGTTCCTTTCGAAGTTCTCCCCACCGTCGCCCTGTCTGCTTCGACGGGCAATGCAAAGGGAGATCGCATCGTGGCTCCCTTCAATATCGGTGCTCCCGGGGTGTCCGTGGAGCTGGCGGACCAGCCTCGCTCGGCATTCACGGTGCGCGATCGCGATGGCAGCCTGATTTACCGAATTGATCCCGCCGCCCGCACCACCACCGTCGGCAAGCGGACCGGACATGGTTCCACACGCCCGGTAGCGTCGGCTCCGGCGTCCTCGCCGGTGAGCACACCATCGGTCCGGTTGCCGCTTCCCGAGGGTTGCGAAGGCGCATTCAGCCCCTACGCGGCGCCCGATAAGGCCGATGTGATCGGCCGCTGCATCTCCTGACCTGTCGTTTGCGCTCAGTCCTTGATGATGGCCCGGAGCCTGCAAGACAATCACAACAGAACAACAGAAGCGACCGGCGGCTTCCCCAGGAGGCCGGCGGCGCTTCGTCGTGCGGCACCGGGTAAGCATTGCGATAGGGCAAGTCATCCGACGCGGCATGCGCTGCGCGAGGCGCTCGGAAGAGGGCGCGCGATCGGGATCCTGGCGAGCCGCCACTGAATTTGGTCACTCCGCGGACTAGGCTTGGTCGCGAAACGCGGTGAATTCACACTCCATGCAACGGAACAGGTGCACGGTTCCGGGTTCCGTCACCCGTGGGATTTCGGCGACGAATTGCATGGGCGCCCCGCACCGTTGGCATTGAAATAAGCGGGGCTGCGCGTCGGTGTCGTCCATCGCGGGATCCTGTGAGTGCGGAATTTCGGCGTGCCGACGCCACCACGTCGTGATATCGGACGCTAACGTCGCGATTTGACTTGGTGTTCCTCGTCGAAGGCTATCCGCCGAAAACAATTGTGACTGCGAGTCGTCCCGGAACGCGGGACCGCCGCGTTTTGCCGGTCAAAGCCGCGAAGCCTTTGGCGACGAACGGTCAGCCTTCCCCTGCGCAAGGCGGCCGGATGCGCCTGCCTCTGGCACAAGCGAGGCGGCGCATTGGGACGCGACACCGGCCTACGGTCGAGCTACAAACCCGATCCGCCGAGCTCGACGGCCGCGCGAGACGCCCCAACGGAGACCTCATGACCTTTCACCGCCGCAAGTTCTTGCACCTGATCGCGGGGGCGGGTGCGCTCCCGGCCGTCTCCGGCATTGCGGTGGCCCAGGCTTATCCGGCGCGACCGATTACGTTGATCGTGCCCTTTAATGCCGGCGGCCCGGCGGACCTCGTCGCGCGCGTGGTCGGCGAGCACATGTCGCGCACGCTCGGCCAACAGATCGTCATCGAAAATGTCGTCGGCGCGGGTGGCACCACCGGCTCGGCGCGGGCCATGCGGGCCGCGCCGGACGGCTACACGATCGCGCTCGGCCAGATCGGGACCCACGCGGTCGCCGTCGCGCTCTACCCGAACCTTCCTTATAAGCCGGATGTGGATTTTGCGCCGATCGGGCTCATCGTCGACCAGGCCGTCGTGATCGTCGCCCGCCGTGATCTTCCGCCCAAGGATCTGCGCGAGTTCATCGCCTACCTGAAGGGCAATGCCGAGAAGCTGAACATGGCTCACTCCGGCGTCGGCTCGATCTCGCATTTCAGCGGGTTGCTGCTCAACAGCGTGTTGGGGGTGAGCCCGACTTTGATCCCGTTCAGCGGCGGCGCGCCGGCGATCAACGCCATGATCGGGGGCCAGGTCGACTACATGTGCGAGCCCATCTCGGAAGTCGTGCAACAGGTCAAGTCGGGAAATATCAAGGCCTATGCAACCGGGCTGGCGGAACGCAACCCCGCCTTGCCGACGGTTCCCACCACGAAGGAGGCCGGGCTGCCGGAGTTCGCCGTGTCGGCGTGGTACGCCATGTTCGCCCCGAAGGGCACGCCGCCGACGGTCCTGAACGCGCTCAGCGACGCCCTCGGCCGGGCGCTGGAGGACGACAAGACCCGCGCGCGGCTGTCAGATCTGGGGTGCGAAATTCCCGCCAAGGCGAAGCAAGGGCAGGCCCCCTTGGCCGCCCTGGTCAAGGCAGAGATCGCACGGTGGTCGCCGATCATTCAGGGGGCCACCAAGAAAGGGTAGGGGGCTGGGGCGATCTCCGCCGCCGGAATTTGCACGAGCGTCACTTGCCGGCGACGCCCCAAAGGGATCGCGAAGGGCGTCTCGCCACGCCGCGGCCGGGCCTCGGGCGCCACAAAAACGCCAGTCTCCACCCCTCTGCTCGGGAATCAGCTAGGCGCGGGGGCGCCGCTCGAGGGATGGGATATGGAACTGTGGCTGTTGTCGTTCAGGGGAGAGGGGGCTGCCGTCATCGTCGAGGCGGAGTCGCTCACCCACGCCCGGCTGGTTGCCGTGGCCAAGGACTTGTGTCGACCCTCGCTGTTCGACGAAGGCTATGCGGTGGACCCCGATCTGGTGACGATGATCCCGAAGGATCTCATCGGGCGGAATTTGTCCCGAACCGAGGCCCGTGACTTGCTCACTCTCTTGAGCGGCGGCGCCCGGACGTCCGGCTTGGTGCCCGATCTGTCCGAGATTGCGAGCGAATTGACCGACTGACGGAAAGCCCAAGGCCGCGGGCGGGCCGAACGAGCTTGGCGAAGCCGCACCGGCATTGCCGCCGGCCGACGACGAGAACGATCGCATTCAGTTCCGCCGTGCGTCCGGAGCGGCCTGACGCGCCTCGCCGCACGGTCGGACCTCCGATCAGGCCCACCACGTTTGCTCACCATGCCGGCACCATGCGGCGGCACGCTTCTCCGGCGTCAGCACGCCCCGTGCCTCGGCCAGGATCATCCACGCAAAACCCCACCAGTCGGCGACAGAGCCGCCGTGGACGTAGTCCTTGAGGTCGTAGCCGTGGCGCGCGGCAAAATCGAAGGCGAGTTCCTGAGTCAGGCTATCGAGCCAGACATGATCGTCCGGCGACAGGTCGTCGTCGGAAAAATCGTCGAGGGTGTAGCCCCAAATGGCCCGGCACACCGCGCTGAACTCCCGGTCGATGGCGTCATCGTCCCCGCACCGGTGAAGGCGATGCAGATGGCGGGTGAACTCGCAGATGCGCGTGAGGTTGACTTGGTCGATTGCGAAGGCGGCGGCCATTTTACCCTCTGTGAACCATCAAATCGGGGATGCATCCTACCTGATTCTCCGCGCAATGTTCACTAAATGTTCTGTTTGACCCACTTTTCCAATTCAAAATTAGAAAACGCTGAAGGTCCCGGGGGCCGCTGGCCGTTCTGGCGCGGCATCCGCGGCCGGATTGATCGAGATCAAAGCTGCCAGGCGGGCGCGTAGGTAGGGCAGCTTATGCCTTTACGCACATATGACCAATTAGTAGAGCTCGCCCAACTTTTGAATGAGCAGGCGCGGGTAGCGCGAAGCGAGTTCATGAGGGACGAACTGAGGCTTCTGGCCAAAGGATACCGAATCCGAGCCGCCGCGATGAGGGGCGGAGAACTTCCAGATGTCGAAAACGGCAATCAAAATCACAGCGGTTAATGGGCACCAGGGCCGCATACTTGACGATGTTGTGCCTTGGGTTGACCGGCGGTCCCGCAGCTACGAAGACAGTCTGCGATCCGGGAGTTCATCCGCCGCCGCGCCGTCATCGACAACTTTTCGTCCGATTGTTCCTGCGGTTGTCACGTTAGGACGATCGCGGAACGTCCGCAGATCGCGCAGAAATTATCGAATGACAACTGTGAGTTACATGGTGAGCCCGCTGGGACTCGAACCCAGGACCACTTGATTAAAAGTCAAGTGCTCTACCAACTGAGCTACGGGCTCGCCGGGCGGGTGTAGAAGCGCGCGGGGAGCCGGTCAATAGCGAACGCACCCGCGTTGGCGCCAGCGCGGATCGCGGGCCGGGATGTCGGGCAGGCGCGGCCGGCGCGAGCGCAGGGGCACCCCTGAGAAGCCCTGAAGAGCGGTTTTGCGGGTCGCCACAGCGCGGATTTGCCGGATTTCGTGCCTTGACCGGGCCGCGCAGTCGGGGTCTGCTGGCGCACGGGCTTGCGGGTCCGCCGCGCCGCAGGGCGCGCGGCCCGCGCCCATTGACCTAAGCCGTGGGCGACGCAGGCGACGGACGAACAGCCGGCCGTCGGGATCGCTCCATTGGGAGCCGCAGATGCCGATCGTCAATCGTGTCGCCGACCTCCATCCCGAGATCACCGCCTGGCGGCGCGATCTCCATGCCCATCCGGAGCTTCTCTACGACGTCCACCGCACCGCCGCCTCGGTGGCCGAGCGGCTCAAGGCGTTCGGCTGCGACGAGGTGGTGGCGGGCATCGGGCGGACCGGGGTGGTCGGCGTGATCCGTGGCAACCGGGAGGGCGCCCGCAAGGTGATCGGGCTGCGCGCCGACATGGACGCGCTGCCGCTCGATGAGCTCGGCGATCTGCCCTACAAGTCCACCGTGCCCGGCAAGATGCACGCGTGCGGCCATGACGGCCACACCGCGATGCTCCTGGGCGCCGCGAAATACCTCGCCGAGACCCGGAACTTCGCCGGCACGGCGGTGGTGATCTTCCAGCCGGCGGAAGAGGGCGGCGCCGGCGGGCTCGCCATGGTGAAGGACGGCATGATGGACCGCTTCGGCATCGACGAAGTCTACGGCATGCACAACTTCCCGGGGCTGGCGGCCGGCGAGTTCTCGATCCGCACCGGGCCGATCATGGCCTCGACGGACAGCCTGACGATCGACATCGAAGGCGTCGGCGGCCATGCGGCGCGTCCGCATCTTGCGGTCGATCCGGTCCTCGTCGGCGCGCAGATCGTCAGCCAGCTCCAGTCGGTGGTGGCGCGCAATGTCGATCCGCTCGATGCCGCGGTGGTTTCGATTTGCGCCTTCCAGGCCGGCAGCGCCGACAACGTGATCCCGCAAACGGCGCGGCTGCGCGGCACCGCCCGCAGCTTGCGCGCCGAGGTCCGTGAGCTGCTCGGCCGGCGGATCCGGGAGGTGGTGGAGGGCACCGGCACGGTCTATGGCGCGACCGCCAAGCTGACGCTGCGCAAAGGCTATCCGGTGCTGCGCAATCACGAGCGCGAGACCGCCTTCGCAGCCGCCGTCGCCAAGGAGGTCGCCGGCCCCGACCGCGTCGACACCGCCATGGCGCCGGTGATGGGCGGGGAGGACTTCTCCTACATGCTGGAAGCGCGGCCCGGCGCGTTCATCTTCGTGGGGAACGGCGACACCGCCGGCCTCCACCATCCCGCCTACAACTTCAACGACGACATCATCCCGCTCGGCACGTCCTACTGGGTGCGGCTCGTCGAGACCGCCATGGCCGGGTAGGGCCCCGAAGGCGGACTCGGGCGAGGGGGCTCTCCCGTCCGGCAGGTTTGCGCGGCTCGAGCGGAGCCTCCGGGATCTTCGCGACGGCGTGGGCTGCTCCCGGATTTCGCCTTTGGCTCAATCCGGGCTACGGGGAGTACGGGGAGCAGCGGCTCGCCGACAAGCGCCCGGCTAATCCGTCCCGAGCTGGTCGGCGACCCAGCCGGCGGCGATGCCCAAGTAGGCCTCCCCGGTCTTGAGCGCGTAGCCCGGGTTGAGCGAGAGCGAAACCCGGGGCCGTTCGGCTTGAGCGGAGCGAACGAACCTCGGGCGACCGGGCTGCTCCCGGATTTCGCCTTTGGCTCAACCCGGGCTACGAGCGGCGGCTCGGCGACACGCGCGCCAGACTAGACTAATCCGTCCCGAGCTGGTCGGCGACCCAGCCGGCGGCGATGCCCAAGTAGGCCTCCCCGGTCTTGAGCAGCTCGGCGGCGACGTCAGGATCCTTGGTGAGCGCCGCGAGGAAAAAGCACTCTTCCGCCAGATGGCAATAGTCCGCGGCGCTGAAGCCATCCATGCGGACGCCGTGCGCTTGGGGAGCGTTGATCTCCGCAGCGGCGGCCTGCTGGGCGGCGGCGTCAGCGCCGTCCGCCTTGATCGACAAGTCCTGCATAGCCGTGCAAACCCGACCTCTCGTGTCGGAGAATGCGTAGCGGGAATCGTTTAATTCGCGCGTCAGGAAACCGTGACAATTCTACCAATCGAAGCGTCAGCCCCCCGGCACGCCTGCCGCGTCACTTTGGGATGTTCTGCGGTTGGGGTCCTCAGGCGCCGACGGTCAGGCCGCCGACGATCAGCGCGTCGTCGGGGCACCGCGCCGGCGGGTCAGCGCCGCCGGGCTCAGGGCGCCGCTTCCATCCGCTTTTCGGGGGCGGCCGCGGCCTCGGTGATGCGGTTGCGCCGCGGCAGCAGCTCGCGAGGGAGAAGCTCCACGGCCTTGGCTTCGATCGCGGTCCACAAGGCGTAGTCGTTGACGCGGGAGTTCTCGAAGGCGGCGAGGGAGACCGCGGCGACGAACGGCAGGCTCTGGACCAGCAGCACGTAGCCGAACAGGTTGATCTCCTGCACCCGCTCATAGTTCGTCTGGAATATGATCAGGGCGCCGAGCAGGAGCAGGCCGCCCAGGATCGCCTCGTTGAACGCCGGAAAAGCGACCCGGCGGGCGCCGCTGCCCTTGCCGCCTTTGGCGGTGCGCACGAAAGCGAGGTGGTCCTTGATGACCGAGTTCGCGACCGCGCGCGCCACCGTCCACTGCATCGCCATCGCGGCCACCATGGCGCCGGTGGCCTGGCCCATCGGGATCGGCACCCGCCGCCGGTAGAGTGCGATGAAGTGAACGACCGAAACCGCGAAGGTCGCGATGATCGGCAGGGTGAGCACCTTGTCGGGGACCGCAATTCCGGCGAACGCGACCACCGGCACCCACAGCAGGTTGAGGATCGCGACCAGCACGCCGAGGCTCTCGGCGCCCAGCCAGTTGATCCAGCCGAACAAGAACTCGCGCTTCTGGTCGGAGGTCAGCAGGCTGGCGCCCGGGAGGAACGCCCGCCAGTGCTTGCGCACGATCTGGAAGCCGCCCGAAGCCCAGCGGTCGCGCTGCTTCTTATAGGCCTCGAACGTGTCGGGCAGCAGCCCGCGGCCGTAGCGGCGATTGGTGTAGTGGGCGAGCCAGCCCTGCTCCAGGAGGGTGAGGCCGAGATCGGTGTCCTCGCAGATGGTGTCGCTCGACCAGCCGCCGGCGCCATCGAGCGCGGCGCGGCGGATCAGGCACATGGTGCCGTGGACGATGATGGCGTTCACTTCGTTGCGCTGCACCATGCCGACGTCGAAGAAGCCGGCATACTCGCCGTTCATCACATGGTGCAGCGGGCTGCGCTCGCCGTCGCGATGATCCTGCGGCGCCTGGACCAGGCCGACCTTGGGATCGGCGAAGGCGGGCACGAGGTCGCCGAGCCAGTCGGGGCTCACCGCGTAGTCGGAATCGATGATGCCGATGATCTCGGCGTCGGCCGCGGTCTGCGCCATGGCGAGCCGCAGGGCGCCCGCCTTGTAGCCGTCCATCCGCGGCGCGTTGATGAAGCGGAAGCGCTCGCCCAGGGTGCGGCAGTGCTCCTCCACCGGGAGCCACATCGCCGGGTTCGGCGTGTTGTTGATGACGATGATGCACTCGTAATTCTGGTAGTTGAGCCGGGCGACGGCGTCGAGCGTCGCCTTGAGCATCTCCGGCGGCTCCATGTAGGCCGGAATGTGGATCGATACCTTCGGCCGGTAGCTGGCGGATTTGGCATCTGCGGATATGGCGTCCGCCGGCGTGACATCCGCCGCCTTGTAGGCCGGCAGACCGGCGCCGCCGGCCGCGAGCAGCCGCCCCGGCGGACGGCCGAACCACACGACCGCGATCTCGTCGATCCGCCGCAGCGTGATCACAACCAGCGGAACCAGAAGAACCATGCCGAGCGTGAGCGCGAACGCCGAGCCGAACACGAAGTAGTGGCCGTTCCAGTATTCGAACACGGTGGCGGTCCACGCCCCGATGCCATGGGCCGCCATGGCGAGCAGCAGCGCCTGCAGCGCCGTCGCGCCGGCGATGCTCAGGATCGGCAGCGAGACCAGGATTCCGACGCCGACCGCGACCGTGCTGATCTTCCATCGCATGCCGTCGACGATCGGCCCGCTCCACGGAAACTTCAGCTCGCGGGCATTGTCGAACAGGCCCCAATACGCACCGACGCTACCCTCGAAGGTCTTCCACGGCTGGTCGAACGCTTCGATGATGTTGTAGTCCATGCCGAGCGCCTGGGCCCGCGACAGGAACGAGCGGATCACGCTCGCCTGCTCGAGCTTGCCCGGTACGGCGGTCTGGCGGTTGTAGCCCGCGCTCGGCCAGCCGAATTCCGCGATCACGATGCGCTTGCCCGGGAAGGCGTTGCGCAGGTCGTTGTAGACCCGAACCGCCTGGTCGACGGCGCCCGAAGCCGGAATGCCTTCCCAATAGGGGAGCACGTGGGCGGCGACGAAATCGACCGACGAGGCGAGCTCGGGATATTCGATGAAGACGTGCCAGATTTCACCGGTGGTGACCGGGACCGAATTGTTGATCTCGCGCTTGACCTGCTGAATGGTCTTGATGAGATCCGGCACCTTCAACTCGCCGCGGTAGATCGTCTCGTTGCCGACCACGACGCCGTTGACGTTGTGGTTCTTGCGCACGAGGTCGATCGCCGAGCGGATTTCCCGCTCGTTGCGCTTCTCGTTCTTGTCGAGCCAGATTCCGAGCGTCACCTTGAGACCGAACTCGGCGGCGATCGGCGGCACCATCTCGACGCCGCCCGTCGATGAGTAGAGGCGGATCGAATTGGTGTAAGGCGCGATGGTTTTCAGGTCGGAGCGGATCTGCGCTTCGGTCGGTCGATTGCCGCCGTCGTCTGGATGCGCCGAGCCCTGGAATGGAGAGTAGGAAACACTGTTCAAGACTCCCTCGATGTTGGGAGCCGAAGCTTGGCTTTGCCAAATTGCCCAAGCACAAGCGTGCAGGCACGCAACAAGCGCGACCACGGCAACAAGCGAGCGCATAGCGCTATACCGAATGGGGCGGGAGTAGGAGAACGGCGTCTGTCCCCTAGACACCGTCGCGGATGCTACCGCAGCGCAAAATGTACCAGACTGCGGATGGATTTCAAGTACGAGAGAGGCGTGGCGAATTGAGGGCCGCGAATTTTTTTAAGGGAGAAATTCGCGACCGTTTGCTCAACCGCGCTTCGCTTATTTGGTTCCCGGCTTTTCCGTTTTATCGGCTGCGGCATTGGCTGCCGCCGTCGGCGGTAGAGCCGGGTTGATCCAGCACGAATGGACCCGCGCGTTGAAGGTCTCGGTGGCCTTCGGATCGATGTTTCCCTGGCGTACCACGCAGCGGAACGAAATCTGGATGTGCTCACCCGGACAACCGAACCGGTCATAAAGATCGAGGTGGCGAAACGCGGTGTCGAGGTCGTCGCGCCACATCAGCCCGACCGCCCGTTCGCCGAGCCACACGCACTCGGAGCGAGCGGCCGGACCGGTTGTCACGGCGCGGTTCGCATCTGCGAGATCGTCGCCGCGTCCGGTGGTCTCTTTGGGGGTGTCGGCGGGCTTGGCCGCCTCTGCGGGCTTTTGCTCGGCGGGCTTTTGCTCCGCGGCTTGGCCGAAGGATGTCGCTGGAGCCAGGGCCACCATCGCCGCACAGGCCCAGGTCGCGAAATGACGCAGAACAGGACGGACCATCTTGAATCGCTGTCAGTTGCCGGCCGGGATAGCCGGGAGCTGAACTTCCCATGCCGCTGCAATCGGGCAGGATAGTGGTGGGTTCGGCCCCGGCTCCGTGTCTTTCGTCAATGGCCGAACTCGGTCGGTTTGTCCAGCCGCGATCCCTGGTTTGGATAATACGCCGCAACGTCTGACCGAACCGGAGCCGCGGCGCGCCGGAAAGCGTTGGTCGGGAGTCTCATGGTGCGGGAGTCTTGGTTGGGAGGATGGCGCGAAGTTTTGGTCGGATAACCCGACTGGAAGTCTTCGCCCGCAGTCCGGGCCAGCAAAGTCCTTGGCCGCGGACTTCTTCGGCTGCGGTCTTCCTTGACTGCGGTCTTGGCGCGAGGCCCGGTCTCGGCTAAGTGCAGCCCGCGCGCATTCTGCGACGCGAAAGCGACGGGGTCCTGCATGAAACGGGCGCGCGCCCTTTGCGCGGCGACACTGGCGGTGATCGCGCTGACGTGGTGGTGGCTCGGCCGCCCGCTCGAGGCGCCCGCTGTCGCCGCCGATCCCGGCCGCATCCAGTGCATGTCCTACGCGCCGTTCCGCGGCAACGACAGCCCGCTCGACCCGGCCACCCAGGTTCCGGCGAGCGACATCGAGGCGGACCTCGTCAAGCTCGCGCAGCTGACCGACTGCGTGCGCACCTATTCGACGGAGAACGGCCTCGACGCGGTCCCGGCGATCGCCCAGCGTCTCGGCCTCAAAGTGATCCAGGGCCTTTGGCTCGGCAGCGACCGCCAGAAAAATCGCATCCGCATCGACGCCGTCGTCGCGCTGGCGAAGCGCTACCGCGACACGATTTCGGCGATCGTCGTCGGCAACGAGGTGCTGTTGCGCGGCGAGCTGGCGCCGGCCGACATCGTCAACGTCCTGCACGAGGTCAAGGCGGCGACGGCGATGCCGGTCACCTATGCCGACGTCTGGGAGTACTGGCTGCGCAACCGGGAGATTGCGCAGGCGGTCGATTTCGTGACCATCCACATCCTGCCGTACTGGGAGGACTTTCCGATCTCCGCCGAGCAGGCCGGCGCCCACGTGGATTCGATCCGCGGCCGGGTGGCCGCGAGCTTCCCCGGCAAGGATATCCTGATCGGCGAGGTCGGCTGGCCGAGCGCCGGCCGCATGCGCGAGGGCGCGCTGCCGTCGCCCGCCAACCAGGCGCGGGTGCTCGAGGAGGTGATGGCGCGGGCGCGTGCCGGCCATTACCGCGTCAACCTCATCGAGGCCTTCGACCAGCCGTGGAAACGCAAGCTCGAAGGCACGGTCGGCGGCTACTGGGGCCTCCTCACCTCGGGAGGGCGGGCGCCGAAGTTCACCTGGGGCGAGCCGGTGTCGAACCATCCGGCCTGGGTCTGGCAGATGCTGGGCGGCCTTGCGCTCGCCGGGCTCGTGTTCGGAGCCGGACTCTCAGCGCCGCAGGCGAAATCGGCCGGCCTGGCGGCGCCGGCACTGGGCGGCGTGATCCTCTCCGCGCTCGCCGCAGGGATCGCGGCGCCCTGGGCGGTCGCCAATGCCGCCACCGAAAGCCTCGGCCCCGGCGGATGGGTGCGCGGCCTCGCCTTCATCGCGGTGTCGCTCGCCGCGCCGGTCGCGGCCGGCGTCACGCTGTCGCGGGATTTGCCGGTGCCATCCTTCGCCAGCGTCTTGGCGCGGGCGGCGCACCGTCCGCGCGGCGGACCGGCTCTCGCTGCCGGGGCGATCCTCGTCGCCGTCACCGTGCTGGCGCTGCAGACGGCGCTCGGCCTCGTGTTCGATCCGCGCTACCGCGACCTCACCTTCGCGCCGCTTACCGCCGCCGTGATCCCCTATGCGGTGGCCTCGGTGGTGGGGCTGCGGGGGAGGGCGCGGCTCGGCCGGGCGGAACGGATCGCGGCGCTGACGCTCGCCGGATCGGCGGTCTATATCGGGCTCAACGAGAGTTTCGTGAACTGGCAGGCGGCGTGGTTTGCCGCGATGCTCGTCCTGCTCGCGATCACACTGTTTCGGTTACGGGACGTGCAAAGCACATGACGAGCAGCGCCGCGGCAAAGCCGGAGAGGCCCGCATTGTAGAGCACGAGGCCGAACGCGGTGAATACGAGGCCGATGGTGAACAGTCCAACCGACGGCCGGATCAGCGCCAGCATCGCGGCACCGAGGCTCACCCAGCCGAACACGTCATGGTCGAACAGGGCGGATGCGACCTTGCGGCTTTGACACAGCCAGGTCTTCAGGCCGAGGTCGCAGGCGAGCCCGACGCTCGGCTGCTCGATGACCAGGTAGCGCATGTACATGGCGTAGCCCAGCGCGACGAAGCCGATCGAGATCACCCAGTTGAGCGAAGCCGCCGACGGCGCGAACAGCCGCGGGCGCGGGGCGTCGGAGGGCGGTGCGGGAGTATCGTTCGCAGACATGGCGGCTTCCATAGCATGCCCTCCGCAAGGCGGAAGTACGGGATGCGGACGCACTGGCCGGCAGAATCGCGGCCGGACCTCCGCTTTTGCTTTGCGGGGGTGGGAGCTGCCACCCACCATGGCGGTGCTGTGTGCGCCGTCGGCACGCCGCCGGTCAGCCAAAATATTCGGTCGCACCGCCGAGTCTCCCTGCCTGTCGCTTTCCCGGCCAGCGGCGGAAGGGGAAAAAGGCCTCATCGCGGCGCTTTCCTCGACCCGGCGTGCCGCGTTATGAGGTTGAGTCCGGCCGCTCGACCGGAGGGGTGGATCAGATGAATGCAAGGACCTGTCTCACCATCGTTCTCGCCGCCGGTGAGGGCACCCGCATGCGGGCGTCGCGGCCGAAGGTGCTGCACGCCATCGGCGGCCGGACCCTCATCGCCCATGTGCTTGCCGCCGCCGGCGCTGCGGGCGGGACGCAGGCGGTGGTGATCGGCCCCGCCCAGGATGCGGTGGCCGCCGCGGTCAAGGCGGGCTCGCCCGGCGCCGAAATCTTCGTGCAGCAGGAGCGGCGCGGCACCGCCCACGCGGTGCTGGCGGCGAAGGCGGCGCTGGCGCGCGGCGCGGACGACGTCCTCGTCGCCTTTGCCGACACCCCGTTGGTGACCCCGCAGACCCTGGAAAGGCTGCGCGCCGCGCTGGCCCAGGGCGCCGCGGTGGCGGTGCTCGGGTTTCGCCCGGCGGACCCCACCGGCTATGGCCGGTTGATCGTCGGGGCGGATGGCGCGCTGCAGGCGATCCGGGAGGAGAAAGACGCCAGTGCCGTGGAACGCGCCATCGGCCTTTGCAATGCCGGCCTGATGGCGCTGCGCGGCGACGCCGCTCTCGCCATCCTGGAGCGGATCAATGACGATAACGCCAAGCGCGAGTTCTATCTGACCGACGCCGTCGCGGTCGCCCGCGAGCTCGGCTTGACGGCGATGGCCCTCGAGACCGGCGAAGATGAGGTGCGCGGCGTCAACACCCAGGCCCAGCTCGCCGAGGCGGAGGCCGTCCTCCAGCGCCGGCTGCGGGCGGCGGCCCATGAGGCCGGCGTCGTGATGACGGCGCCCGACACGGTGCATTTCTGCGTCGACACCCGGCTCGGCCGCGATGTCGTCGTCGAGCCCTATGTCGTGTTCGGCCCCGGCGTCGCCGTGGACGACGGGGCGATCATCCGCTCGTTCTCCCACCTCGAGGGCGCAACCGTGGGGCGGGGCGCCCGGGTCGGGCCCTACGCCCGGCTGCGCCCCGGGGCCCGCCTCGAGGCGGACGTCCATGTCGGCAACTTCGTCGAGGTGAAGGAGGCGCGCCTCGGCCAGGGGGCCAAGGCCAACCACCTCTCCTATATCGGGGATGCCAGCGTGGGCGCGGGCACCAACATCGGCGCCGGTGCCATCACCTGCAATTACGACGGCGCCTTCAAGCACCGCACCGAGATCGGCAAGGGCGCCTTCATCGGCTCGAATGCGGCACTGGTGGCGCCGGTCAAGGTCGGTGACGGCGCCTATGTCGGCACCGGCTCGGTCATCACCGACGAGGTTCCAGCGGACGCGCTCGCGCTGGCGCGTGGCCGCCAGGTGGTCAAGGAAGGCTGGGCGGCGCGGCTGCGCAGCATGGTCGCGGCGCGCAAATCGTCCTGATGGGGGCTTCGGCCTCACGCATTCAGGCCTCATCCATTCAGGCCCGGACCCGTGGCGCGAAGCCGTGGCTCGTGAAACACACCAGAGAAGCGAAATAACCGTATGCGTCCATAACGGTTTTTTCGCTTCTATTTGAGACAAAGGGGAGGCGTCGCGCGAGGGTTCCCGGCATCGCCACGGCCGGGGTCACCCTGCAGGCATGCGCGGGTGACGGCTTGGCGTGACGCGGGCGGTAGAGCATTGGGTCGAAAAGTTGCAGACTTTCCGGACCGGATCATGCTCAAAACAACGACGTCAGAGGGCGGTCCGGAGACGTTCCGGGGCGGTGGCATCCTCAAGGCCAGGGGTTTGGTTTCATGTGCGGAATCATCGGTATCCTCGGCACCGAGCCGGTCGCGACGAGTATGGTCGATGCGTTGAGGCGGCTGGAGTATCGCGGCTACGACTCGGCCGGCATCGCGACGCTGGAGGCCGGTCACCTGACCCGCCGCCGCGCCGAGGGCAAGCTGCGGAATCTGGAGGTCCGGCTGTCCAAGGAGCCGCTGTCCGGCACCATCGGCATCGGCCACACCCGCTGGGCGACCCACGGCCGTCCCAACGAGATCAACGCCCACCCCCATGCGACCGACCGGGTCGCGGTGGTCCATAACGGCATCATAGAGAATTTCGCCGAGCTGCGCGCCGAGCTCGAGAGCCGCGGCGCCAAGTTCATGACCGAGACCGACACCGAGGTGGTGGCCCACCTCGTCACCGAGGAAATGCAGAAGGGGGCCGGACCGATCACCGCGGTCGCCACCGCGCTGCCGCGGCTCAAGGGCGCGTTCGCGCTCGCCTTCCTGTTTTCCGGCGAGGACGATCTCCTGGTCGGCGCAAGGCGCGGCTCCCCGCTCGCCATCGGCTATGGCGACGGCGAGATGTATCTCGGCTCCGACGCCATCGCGCTGGCGCCGTTCACCAGCGAGATCAGCTACCTCGAGGACGGCGACTTCGTCGTCCTCACCCGCGGCGGCGCGGTGATCCAGGATGCGACCGGCAAGGTGGCGACCCGTCCGGTGATCCGGTCGAGCGCCTCGGCGCTCCTCGTCGACAAGGGCAACCACCGCCACTTCATGGCCAAGGAAATCCACGAGCAGCCCGACGTGGTCGGCCACACGCTGGCGCATTACGTCGATTTCGCCAAGGGCCGGATCGCGTTGCCGGGGCCCCTGCCGTTCGACTTCAAGTCCATCGACCGGCTCTCGATTTCCGCCTGCGGCACCGCTTATTACGCCGGGCTGATCGGCAAATACTGGTTCGAGCGCTTCGCCCGCCTGCCGGTGGAGATCGACGTCGCCTCCGAGTTCCGCTACCGCGAGGCGCCGTTCAGCCCCGGCAACCTGGCGCTGTTCGTGTCGCAGTCCGGCGAGACCGCCGACACGCTGGCGACGTTGCGCTACGCCCGCGAGCAGAAGCAGCACATCATTTCGGTCGTAAACGTCGCGACCTCGACCATTGCCCGCGAAAGCGACGCCGTGATGCCGACGCTGGCAGGTCCCGAGATCGGCGTCGCGTCGACCAAGGCGTTCACCTGCCAGCTCACCGTCCTCGCCTGCCTCGCCATCGCGGCCGGGCGCGCCCGCGGGGTGCTCGACGAGGACGCGGAAGCGGACCTCGTCAAGGCGCTGATCGAGACGCCCCGGCACATGGCCGAGGCGCTCGCGCTCGAGCCCCAGATCGAGAAGCTCGCGCGCGATCTCTCGAAGTGCCGCGACGTGCTCTATCTCGGCCGCGGCACCAGCTATCCGCTGGCGCTCGAAGGCGCGCTCAAGCTCAAGGAGATCTCGTACATCCACGCCGAGGGCTACGCCGCCGGCGAGCTCAAGCACGGGCCGATCGCGCTGATCGACGAGACCATGCCGGTGGTGGTGATCGCGCCGTATGACCGGGTGTTCGACAAGACCGTCTCGAACATGCAAGAGGTCGCGGCGCGGGGCGGCCGCATTATTCTGGTGACCGATCCCAAGGGCGCGCGCGAGGCGACCGTCAACTCCCTGGTAACCCTGACGCTGCCGGAGATGCCATCCACGGTGACGCCGCTGGTCTACGCGATCCCGGTGCAATTGATCGCCTACCACACCGCCGTTATCATGGGCACCGATGTCGACCAGCCGCGAAACCTCGCCAAATCGGTGACCGTGGAGTAGGGTCGCCGGGCGGCGGAAGAGCGCGGCCGAAAGTAGCCACCTCGTCGCACTGAGGCTGATCGGTCGCGGCCGGCATGGCGCATGCAGGCATCAAGCCATAGAGTTTGGATCATGACCTCGTTGGACGAATCCAAGTCGCCGCCGGGCGCGCCCGGCAAGCCGCCGGTGCCAGGCAAGCCGCCCGTGCCAGGCAAGCCGCCCATGCCAGGCAAGTCGCCCGTGCCCGGCAAGCCGCCCGTGCACCATCAAGGCATCGGCAGCCGCCTGCGCAATTATTTCCTCACCGGCCTCGTCGTCGCGGGGCCGGTCGCCATCACCATCTGGCTGACCTGGACGATCGTCAACTGGGTCGACGACATCGTGCGGCCCCTCATTCCGGTGGCCTACCGGCCGGAGACCTATCTGCCCGGCAAGATCCCGGGCACCGGGTTGGTGATCGCGTTGCTGGCACTCACCCTGCTCGGGTTCCTTGCCGCCAACCTGGTCGGGCGCACGCTCGTCGAGGCGGGCGAGCGCATCCTCGACCGGATGCCGCTGGTGCGTTCGATCTACAAGGGCCTCAAGCAGGTGTTCGAGACCCTGTTCTCGCAGTCGGGCTCGAGCTTCCGCACCGTGGGCCTGATCGAATTTCCCGCGCCGGGCATGTGGTCGCTGGTGTTCCTGTCGCAACCACCTTCGTCGGAGATCACGTCGGTGCTCCCCAACAAGGCGGAGCACGTGTCGGTGTTCATGCCGTGCACGCCGAACCCGACCACCGGTTTCTTCTTCTACGTGCCGCGCAGCGCCGTGGTCGAACTCGACATTCCGGTCGAGGCCGCGGCGAAGCTCATCATGTCGGCCGGCTTGATCCAGCCGACCGCGGCCGATGGCCCGAAGCGGCTCGCCGCGCTGGCCGAGACTGCCCGGATGGCGCAGTTGGCAAAGCCGGAGCCGGCGACGGCGGAGTGAAGCGGGTCGTCGTTGCGGCGACCTTCGTGACGCCGAAGTCCACCGTCTGCCATTATCGCGGGTGGCTCGCGCCGGGCCGCTGCGCCGGCGCTCCCTGTCGGACGGCGGGGTTGAGCGCAGCGACAGGCCAAGCGCGATCGCCAGCACTGCGGCCAGCCTCGTAGGGTGGGCAAAGGCGCTCTTCGCGCCGTGCCCACGCGTGCGGTGTCGCGAGGGTGAAGTCAGACGTGGGCACTGCGCGGCGGGCTCACAGCGAAATCGCGGGGACATGCCAGGCGCCTTTTGCCGCTATACCCACCATAGGCCGTTATCGGGGGTGGCTCGCGCCGGGCCGCTCCACCGGCGCTCCGTGCCGCAGGGCGGGATTGAGGGCGAGCGACAGGCCGAGTGCGATCACCAGCACTGCGGCCAGGACTTTCCAGACGAGGAGCGGGTTGCGCTCATAGAGCGGTTGCCGGCGCGGCCGGGGCGGCGCCGCGCGGATCTTGCCATGCTCCAGGGCGAAGATGAATTCCAGGACGTCGCCGAAGCGGTCGTCGGCATTGGCTGAGGTGGCGCGGGCGAGCGCCTCGTCGAGCCAGGCGGGCAAGTCGGGTCGGTGCCCGGTGAGTGCGGTCGCCCGCCGGAAGCGTGGCTGGGAAAAGGCCTCGATCTCACCATAGGGATATTCGCCGGTGAACATCCGGTAGATCGTCACCCCCAACGCGAACTGGTCCGAGCGCTCATCACCGACGGCGCCCGCGAGCAATTCCGGGGCCATGTAGCTCGGCGTGCCCGGCGCATAGGCGGCCGGAATGTCCTCCATATGGGGCAGCCGTGCGACGCCGAGGTCGATCAGCCGCAGCCCAGGCACCTCATGGGCGCGGATCGCCTCGAGGATCACGTTGTCCGGCTTGATGTCGCGGTGGATGATGCCGGCCCGGTGGAGGGCGGCGACGCCGCCGGCGAGCTTGATCGCGTAGTCGAGCCCGATCGTGAGCGAGAGCGGCGGCGGCCGCGACAGGCGCCGCTCCAGCGTTTCGCCGTCGTAGAACGGCATCGCCGAATAAAGTGCGGTCTGCCGCCCGGAGACGAGCTCGATGGTCTCGCCGACCCACGGGCTGCGGATGCGTGCCGCGATCCACGCCTCGCGCAAGAAGGCGTCGCGCAGGACGCGCTCCGCCCCGGTCACCGGTTTTGGAAACTTCAGGATGACGCGCCTGTTCTCGAGCCGGTCCTCGGCCTCGAACACCCGGGTGTAGCGGCCGTCCGCCAGCATCGACTGCAACTGGAAGCCGTCGACCGTGGCGCCGGCCTTGGGCACCGGCAGCAGCGGCAGGGCGTCGGCGGCGAAGGCGAGGTCGGTCTCGTCGGCAGGCGGCAGTCCGATGACGTCGACCACCATGGCGGTTGCATTGTCCCCGGTGCGGGCGGCGATTCCTGCCGCCACGAGATCGCGGGCGGTTTCCTCCGGCGCATTGCGCCGCGCCAGGATGTCCGCGAACTCGCGGTCCGCGACTCCGCCATGGATGCCGTCGGAACAGAGAAGATAGCGGTCGTGGACGCGCAACGTGTCGGTCGCGTAGTCGATCCGCACGCCTTCCTCGACCCCCAGGGCGCGGGTGAGGATGTGCCGCAGCCCCGCGCCGGCCATGGCATGGTCCGTGGTCATGCGGTCGAGGCGGCCGTCGCGCCAGCGATAGGCGCGGGTATCGCCCACATGGATGACGTGGATGCGTCGGCCGCGCAGCACGAGTGCGGTCAGCGTCGTCGCCATCCCGGCAAGAGTCTCGTCGCGGCGCCCGGTGGCGTGGGCCCAGGAATTGAAGGCTTCAACCGTGCGGGCACTGTTGCGATGGATGCCGAGCGTCGCGTTCTGGCCGAGATGACCTTCGATGAAGGAGCGCACCGCGAGCTCGGCCGCGACCCGCCCGCCTTTGGCGCCACCGACGCCGTCGGCGATCGCAGCGACCGCGCCGAGCTGAACCTGCTGCGTGCGGCTGTCCGGGAAAAAAGCTGCATAGTCCTCGTTCGCCTTGCGCGGACCTGCGTCGGTGGCGATGCCGAAACGTAGCTCGAGACGGCTCGGACTGTTGGCCGCGATGTCGCCAGGTACGTTTTGTCGCCGCATGCGGGTCGACCCGATCGCCTAGCGTGCGCCGCGGCGGGCCAGGCCCGGACGCACAAAATATGCGCGGACATGCCGTCGAACCATGCAAACCGGTGCGGCACGATTTGCGCGCGGGGGGGCGGGCGTTTCTCGCCGTTTGCGCGATGCGGGCCGCCAAACTCGTGCAAAAAAGTACGTCATCGCTGTGATTGCAATTTGAGAGGCCGTGCATTCATTTTGGTCAGCACATCCTATAATCAATTCGAGGATCATGCTGCGATGATCGATAGGGCGTTCTTCCGGTCCGGTAATACGCCTACGTTGTTTGCCGCCTTCTTTTATTTCGACATCTCTTTCATGGTCTGGGTGATGCTCGGACCGCTGGGGCCGCAGATCGCGTCCGACCTCAAGCTCGACAACGCGCAAAAAGGTCTGATGGTGGCGGTGCCGGTGCTCGCCGGCGCGGTGATCCGGGTCATCCTCGGCGTGATGGTCGATCATCTCAAGCCGCGGCGCACCGGCATCATCGCCCAGGTGATCGTGCTCGCCGGCATCTTCGCGATCTGGATGATCGGCATCCATAGTTTTGCCGGCGTATTGCTCGCCGGCTTGGTGCTCGGCGTTGCCGGCGCCTCGTTTGCGGTGGCATTGCCGCTCGCTTCGCGGTGGTATCCGCCGGAGCATCAGGGCACGGCGCTCGGCATTGCCGGCGCCGGCAATTCGGGCACCGTGCTCGCGGCGCTGTTCGCACCGAGCCTCGCCGCGGCGTTCGGCTGGATCAACGTGTTCGGCCTCGCCCTCATCCCGCTGTTCGTCGCCTTCATCGTCTATGTCCTCTATGCCAAGGACAGCCCGGCCGCGCCGCCGCCCAAGGGATGGACAGAGTATCTCACCGTCCTGCGCGACGGCGACGCCTGGTGGTTCATGTTCTTCTATTCGGTGACGTTCGGCGGCTTCGTCGGTCTCGCCTCCTCGCTCACCATCTATTTCAACGTCGATTACGGGCTCAATCCCATTACGGCCGGGTATTTTACCGCAGCCTGCGTGTTCGCAGGATCGCTGGTGCGTCCGATCGGCGGCGCCATTGCCGATCGCTTCGGCGGCATCCGGGCCCTGACCATCATGTACATCGCCGCGGCGGTGGCGCTCACCGTCGTGAGCTTCCATCTTCCGATGGCGTGGATGGCGCTGACCGCCTTCGTGGTCGGCATGCTTGCGCTGGGGATGGGCAACGGCGCCGTTTTCCAACTGGTGCCGCAGCGGTTCCGCTCGGAGATCGGCGTCATGACCGGGCTCGTCGGCATGACGGGAGGCGTCGGCGGTTTCTATCTCGCCTCGAGCCTCGGCTACTCCAAGCAGTTCACTGGGAGCTATCAGGCGGGCCTGCTGGTGTTTGCCGCATTGGCGGTCCTGGCGCTGGTCGGGCTCACCAGCGTCAAGACCCGTTGGCGAACCACCTGGGGGGCCAAGCTGGCAGCGGCGCGCATTTAGGGAAACGTATGACGGGCAGCAGCAATCGAGGCGGCGACACCCACTGTCCGTACTGCGCCCTGCAATGCGGGATGACGCTCGTCGAGCAGGACGGCCGCCTGGTGGTGGCCTCCCGCGATTTCCCGACCAACAAGGGCGGCCTGTGCCGCAAGGGCTTCACCGCCGCCGAGCTTCTCGGCGCGCGCGACCGCCTCACGACGCCGCTGCTGCGCAGCCACAAGGGCGGCGCACTGCGCCCGGTGAGCTGGAATGCGGCGCTCGACCGGATCGCCGCGGGCGTGCAGGCGATCCAGGCAGCGCAGGGGCCCGACGCCGTCGGCGTGTTCGGCGGCGGCGGTCTCACCAACGAGAAGGCCTACATGCTGGGCAAGTTCGCGCGGGTCGCGCTGCGGACGGCCAACATCGACTACAATGGCCGGTTCTGCATGGCGTCCGGCGCCGCCGCCGGGCTGCGGGCCTTCGGCATCGACCGCGGCCTGCCGTTTCCGCTCGATGATATTCCGGGCGCCGGGGCGATCCTCCTCGCCGGCAGCAATCCGGCCGACACGATGCCGCCGCTGATGCAGTATTTCGAGGAGCAGCGCCGGCGCGGCGGCAAGCTCATCGTCGTCGATCCCCGCCGTTCCGCCACGGCGAAGCTCGCTTCGCTGCACCTCCAGGCGACGCCCGGCACCGATGGCGCCCTTGCCAACGGGCTTCTCAACGTCGCCATCGGCCACCGCCTGATCGACGTCGATTTCATCGCCGCGCGTACCACTGGTTTCGACGACGTCCGTGGCGTCGTCGCGTCCTATTGGCCGGATCGCGTGGAGCGCATCACCGGCGTGCCGGCGCGCCGGATCGAGGAGGCTGCGCACCTGCTCGGCGAGGCGGCGACCGCCATGGTGCTCACCGGGCGCGGGCCGGAGCAGCAGAGCCACGGCGTCGACAATGCGCTGGCGTTCATCAATCTCGTCCTGGCGCTCGGCAAGTCCGGCAAGCCGTTCTGCGGCTATGGGTGCCTGACGGGGCAGGGCAACGGCCAGGGCGGGCGCGAGCACGGCCAGAAGGCCGACCAGCTTCCCGGCTATCGCCGCATCGACAATCCCCGGCACCGCGCCGAGATCGCGGTGGTCTGGAACATCGATCCTGCCGCGCTGCCTCGCGCCGGCCTCTCCGCTGCCGAGCTCCTCGCGGCGCTCGGCAGCACGGTTCACGGCCTCTTCGTGTTCGCCTCCAACGTTGCGGTATCTGCCCCGGCCGCGGTCCAGCTCGGCGAGCGGCTCGCCGCGCTCGACCTGCTGGTCGTTGCCGATCCCTTCCTGTCCGAGACGGCAGCCTATGCCGACGTCGTGCTGCCGGTGGCGCAGTGGGCCGAGGAGGAGGGCACCATGACCAACCTGGAGGGCCGCGTGCTGCTGCGGCGGCGCGTTCAGGCGCCGCCCGAGGGCGTGTGGACCGACGCGCAGGTGCTCAAGGCATTGGCCGACCGGCTCGGGTCGGGGGCTCAGTTTTCCGCCGACACCCGCGCGGTGTTCGCCGAATTCCGCCGTGCCACGTCTGGCGGCACCGCCGACTATGCGGGGGTCACCTACGCGCGCATCGTCGACGAGGACGGGGTTTTCTGGCCGTGCCCCGATGAAAGTCACGCCGGCACGCCGCGCATGTTTCTCGATCGCTTCGGCACCGCCGACGGCCGCGCCCGCTTCCACCCGATCGAGCACCGGCCCTCCGCCGAGCTGCCGGACGGCACGTATCCCTATTATCTCACGACCGGGCGCGTGCTGGCGCAGTACCAGTCCGGCACCCAGACCCGCCGCGTGAAGGAACTCGCCGCGGCGGAGCCGGAACCCTTCGTGGAAATCCATCCCGAGACTGCGGCCGGCCTCGGCATTGCGTCGGGAGACAAGGTCCGGCTCGTCACCCGGCGCGGGCAGGCGGTGATGAAGGCCCGTCTCACCCGTGACATCCGTCTCGACACCATCTTCGCGCCGTTTCACTGGGGCGGCGCACAAAGCGCCAACGCGCTGACCAATCCCGCGCTCGACCCGATCTCGCGGATTCCCGAGTTCAAGGTTTGTGCGGTCCGCCTCGAGAGGGTTGACGGGGCCGGGGCGGGGCGCAGGACGCCCGCCGCGTCGCTCGCGGCGACCGGGGCGGAGTGAGCATGGCGAAGACGAAGCTCGTCGTGGTCGGCAACGGAATGGCGGGTGCCCGCGCCGTCGAGGAGGTGATCGCGCGCGCCGGCGACCGGTTCGAGATCGTGATGTTCGGCGCCGAACCCTATGGCAATTACAATCGCATCCTGCTGTCCGGTCTGCTGAGCGGCGCCCAGGAGGCGGCCGAGATTTTCATCCATCCGCTGGACTGGTATGCCCGCAACAATGTGCGGCTTCACGCCGGCGTAACCGTGGACGACATCGACCGCGCCGCCAAGGTGGTCTCGGGCAACGGCGCGCGCGAGCCCTATGACAAGCTGCTGATCGCCACCGGCAGCCGCGCCTTCATTCCGCCGATGGCCGGCGCGAACGGCGCGGACGGCAGGATCAAGCCGGGCGTGTTCGGTTTTCGTACCATCGACGATTGTGGGGCGATCATCGCCAAGGCAGCGAACAGCCGCCGGGCGGCGGTGATCGGCGGTGGATTGTTGGGGCTCGAAGCCGCCCGTGGGCTCCTCAACCACGGCTGCGAGGTTCACGTCGTCCACCTTGCCGGGCATCTGATGGAAACGCAGCTCGATCCCGTCGGCGGCGCGATCCTGAAGTCGACCATCGAAGCGATGGGCGTGAAGGTCCATCTCGGCAAGCTCACCAGTGCTGTGCTCGGCGATGAAGCGGTCGAAGGGCTCGCGTTCAAGGATGGCAGCTCGCTGGACTGCGACATGGTGGTGGTCGCGGCCGGCATCCGGCCCAATGCCGAGCTCGCCGCGCGATCCGGCCTCGAGGTGAAACGCGCCATCGTGGTCGACGACAGCATGTGCACGGCGTCCGATCCCGACGTCTATGCGGTGGGCGAATGTGCGGAGCATCGCGGCCGCGTCTACGGCCTGGTGGCGCCGCTGTGGGAGCAGGCCAAGGTGTTCGCCGACCGCATCACCGGACACGATCCGGAGGCCGCCTATGCCGGGTCCCGGCTCGCCACCAAGCTCAAGGTCATGGGCGTCGAGCTGGCGTCGATGGGGATCACCGAGGCCGCCGACGAGCGCGACGAGGTCATCCAATACACCGAGGCGAAGAAGGGCACCTACAAGAAGCTGATCGTGCGCGACGGCCGGCTGGTCGGCGGCATCCTGATGGGCGACATCAGCAAGGCCGCCTACCTGATGCAGTGCTTCGATCGCGACGCGCCGCTGCCCGAGGAGCGGGCGTCGCTGCTGTTCGAATTTGCCGGACCGACCCGCAAGCTCGCGCCGCAGGAGATGCCCGCCGACATGCAGGTGTGCAACTGCAACGGCGTTTCCAAGGGCACGATCGCCGGCGTATTCGCGGACGGCCTGCAGGATGCCGCCGCGGTGATGAATGCGACGCGCGCCGGCAAGGGCTGCGGATCGTGCAAAGGCCTCGTCACGGAAATCGTCGCCTGGCTTGCGTCCTCCGCGCTGGAGCAACCGTCCGAGGTCGCCGCCGCGCGAATTCCGGCTTCTTTGCCATCCGATATCCCCACGGTCGCGGGCGCCGACACCGGGCGTCCCACATTTCCTGTGGCGGGGAGCTCTTATCCTGGGGCCGCGCATCGCCTTGGTGGGGGCGCCTGAGGACGGGCGGATCGGCGCCGCATCGCCGCCTCTGCCGGCGTCCGCAACGTCCGCGCGAGGGACATTACGGACCTGCGTCGGGACGACGGCGTGTCGTTTCGGGCAGGGCGACAGCATGGCGCTCACCGCCGCGATCGAGGACCGGTGGAAGGGTGACGACGCCCGCGATCTGACCTTCGCCATCGCCGGTTGCCCGCGCAACTGCCCGGAAGCGCTGACCAGCGAAGTGGGCGCGATCGCCATCGGCGGTGGGAACTGGGATATCCATGTGGGCGGCATCGTGGGGCCGATGCCATGCAGGGGCGAGGTTCTCCGGACCGTCGGCGACGAAGAGGGGGTGCTGCGCGCCGTCGCGCGTTTCGTCGCCCTCTATCGCCGGGAGGCTGGACGGGACGAAACCGCGGCTGTCTTCGTGGCCCGCCGCGGCATCGCCCGGATTCGCGCCGAGGTGGGGGAAGCGGGGGACGGCGAGATCGAGGACGTCGGGGATCGTGCCGACATCGCCGCCCCATTTGCCGCCACACTTGCCGCCCCATTTGCCGCAACTTCACCAGGAGGCATTGCGCCTTCGCAGCCGATGACGCCGGGCGGCTGACCGTTGCCGGTCGAGAACGAGGGTCGGTCCTCAAGCGCGCGAGCAGGGCGAGATTTTGACTCCGTCGCGTGTTCCTTCCCATACTCGTTTCCCGTGACGAGCTCCGGAGCCATCCCGCCATGACGACGCGATATTTCGGCGCGCCCATCAAGCGCAACGAGGATCCGCGGCTGCTGCGCGGGCGGGCGCTGTTCGTGGACGACGTCACGCTGCCCCACATGATGCATGTGGCGTTCCTGCGCAGCGCGGTGGCGCACGGGCGCGTCCGCAGCATCGACGCCGCCGTCGCGCGAAGGCGTCCGGGCGTCATCGCGGTCTATACCGCGGCCGACCTCGGCGACTACTGGAAGCCGGGGCCGCTGCTGGTGCCGCCGCCGCCGATCCCGGGCATCACCTTCAACCTGCGCACCCACGTGCCGCTCGCCAAGGACAAGGTCCGCCATGTCGGTGAGCCGCTGGCGATGGTCGTCGCCGAAAGCCGCTATATCGCGGAGGATGCGCTCTCCGACATCGTCGTCGACATCGAGCCGCTGCCGGCGGTGGTCGATCTCGAAAAGGCGCTCGCGCCCGGTGCCGCGCTGGTCCATGACGACCTCGGCACCAACGTCTCGGCCCATGTCCGCCAGACCAAGGGCGACTATGCGGCGGCGCTCGCCCGCGCCGATCACGTGATCCGGCGCCGGTTCCTGTACGACCGCGGCGCCTCCTCGCCGATCGAGACGCGCGGCATCGTCGCCTCGTGGGATGCCCGGGCCGACCACCTCACGGTGTGGGACACCACCCAGGCGCCGGTGTTCCTGCGCGGCGGCCTGGCCGGATTGCTCGGCCTGAGCGAGCGCCAGGTGCGGGTGATCGCGCCGTTCGTCGGCGGCGGCTTCGGCCCCAAGATCATGCTGTTCTATCCCGAGGAGGTGCTGCTGCCGTGGGCGGCGATGCGGCTCGGCCGGCCAATCAAGTGGATCGAGGACCGCCGGGAGCACTTCTTCGCCACCACCCACGAGCGCGGGCAGGTCCACGATGCCGAGATCGCGCTCGGGCGCGACGGCCGCATCCTCGGCGTCAAGGACGTGTTCCTCCACGACGGCGGCGCCTACGATCCTTATGGCCTCACCGTGCCGATCAACAGCCAGTGCACCCTGCTCGGACCCTACGTGGTGCCGAACTACGACAGCACCTTCACCGCCGTGTTCACCAACAAGCCGATCGTGACGCCGTATCGCGGTGCCGGGCGCCAGCACGGCGTGTTCGTGATCGAGCGCCTGCTCGATCTCGCCGCGCGCGACCTCGGCCTCGACCGCGCCGAGATCCGACGGCGTAATTTCATCCCGGCGGACGCCTTTCCCTACGACAACGAGCTCATCTACCAGGACTTCACGCGGCTGTCCTACGACAGCGGCAACTACGCGCCGATCCTGGAACGGGCGCTGGAGCTCGTCGGCTATGACCGCTTCCTCAGCGAGGAGCAGCCGCGCCTCGCGGCGCAGGGACGCCGCACCGGCATCGGCATCGCCTGCTACGTGGAAGGCACCGGCATCGGCCCCTACGAGGGCGCCAAGATCCAGGTGCAGGCGAGCGGCAAGGTCAGCGTGCTGACCGGCATCGGCACCCAGGGGCAGGGGCATTTCACGAGCTTCGCCCAGATCGCCGCCGACCAGGTCGGCGTCGATGTGCGGGACATCGACGTCGTCACCGGCGACACCGACCAGTTCTACTGGGGGGCCGGCACCTTCGCGAGCCGCGGCGCGGTGGTGGCGGGAACGGCGGTCCACGAGGCCGGCCGCGCCGTACGCGAGAAGATCCTGCGGCTCGCGGCCGAGCACTTCGAGTGTGCAGAGGAGGACCTCGAGATCGCCGACGGCCGGGTCTCCATCGCCGGGGTGCCGGGAAAATCGGTCCGGCTCGGCGAACTCGCCGTGATGGCGAACCCGATGCGCGGCGCGGTGCGTCCCGGCGCCGAGCCCGGCCTGGAATCGACCAAGTATTTCGGTCCGCCCATGGGCGCCACCGCGAGCGGGGTCCACGCCATGATCATCGAGGTGGACCCGGAGACGCTTGCCGTCGAGATCCGCAAATATGTCGTCGTCCACGACTGCGGGACCGTGATCAACCCCCTGATCCTCGCCGGACAGATCCAGGGCGGGGTGGCGCAGGGCATCGGCAACGCCTTCTTCGAAAAGCTGGTGTTCGACGACGAGGGCCAGCTTCTCAACGCGTCGCTCGCCGACTACCTGCTGCCGTCCTCGACCGATGTCCCGGCGGTGGAGTTGGCTCACACCGTGACCAAGTCGCCGCTCAATCCGCTCGGCATCAAGGGCGCCGGGGAGGCGGGCGCCATCCCCGTCGGTGCGCTCTATGCCCAGGCGATCGAGGATGCGCTGGGCCTGGCCGCCGGCGGCACCGAGATCCTGGAGATCCCGCTGAGCCCGGCGCGGCTGTGGGAGTTGGTGTCGAAGGCGGGGTGACGGACGCGTGCAGCGAAGTCCGTGCAGCAGGAAATCGCGCGCCGGGGCGCGTGGATCACGCCGCGGCGGTGATCCCGGGCCCGGTCAGCGCGAGGCCATGGCCTCTTGCAGACGATCGGCGAACAGCGCGATCGTCCTCGCATAGACCTTCGCCTTGTTCCATTCGAGGATGACGTTGAAATTGGCGCTGCCTTCGTCCCACGGCTCGCCGGCCTGCCAGCCCTTGTTCTTGAGATAGTTCGCCGTGGAGGCGAGCGCGTCCGGGGCGCTGTGGATCAGGTCGCGCTTGCCGTTGCCGTCGAAATCGACCGCAAACTGGAAATAGGACGACGGCAGGAACTGGGTCTGCCCGATTTCTCCGGCCCACTCGCCGCGCAGTTCCGCCGGGGCCATGTCGCCGCGGTCGATGATGCGCAGGGTGTCGAACAGTTCGGCGCGAAATTTGTCGGACCGCCGGCAGTCGTGGGCGAGCGTCGCCACCGAGCGCACGATCGAGAACTTGCCCTGCTGGTTGACGCCGAAGTCGGTTTCCAGGCCCCAGATGGCGACCAGAATGGGCGCCGGGACGCCGAACTGCTGCTCGATCCGGTCGAACATCGCCGCGTTCTTCGCCATCAGGGTCGGGCCCTTGCGCATGCGGTCCGCCGAGATCATGCGGCCGGAAAACTGCTCGAAGGTCTGGGTGAAGACCTTCTGGCTGCGGTCGCGGGTCAGCGTCGCAGGGTCTTCGGTGACGCCGTCGAGCGCCGCCGCGATGACTTTCTGCGAAATCCCCTGGCCCGCCGCTTCGCCTTTGAAATCGGTGAGCCAGGCGTCGAAATCGCCGCCGCAGGCGGCGACGCCAGGGCTCGTCATCGCACTGCAGAACAGCGCAAGTACGGTCAGGAATGTGGCCGGCGTTCCCTTTGATGTCACGTTTCTATCCCTCATGGCATCCTGCGACCGGCAGGCAGTCTCGACGGCGATCCCGTTCGGTCGGCGCAGGCAATTTGCTTTGGACGCAGCGACCGCAACGGGCTGAACTTCAGTTGGTAGGCGCCAAATCTCCGGCGCGACGGTAGTATGAAACCACCAGAGGCTCCGGAGGGAGCCGGCCACGCCAAGCAGAGCGCAGGCCGGCCTCGCAACGACACAAACCTGTCATTTGGGGGAAATTATGAATCCGCGCCCGATGTCTGACCAGGTTTGCGACATTGTCTTGAAGGGCGGAATCACCAGCGGGGTGGTCTACCCTCTGGCCCTCACTTCGCTCGCCGCGAAATACCGGTTTTCGTGCATCGGCGGGACTTCGGCCGGTGCGATCGCGGCGGCGGCCGCCGCCGCTGCCGAATATGGCCGCCAGACCGGGCGCGGGGGCTTCGACCGGCTGTCTCAAATTCCCCGGGAGATCGGGCCGCATCTGCTGGACCTGTTCCAGCCGACCCCGGCCTTGAAGCCGGCCTACCAAATCTTCCTCGCCGTTTTGAGGGGAAAGACCTGGTCTGCGAGACTGCTGTCGGGCCTGGGGGCGGCGATCAGCGGCTACCGCGGGGTGGCGGCGGCCGGTCTTTCCGTGGGAATCGTCGTCATGGCCGGGGCCTTGCTTCGGGGCAGCGCCGCCGCATTCTTTCTCGGGCTCGTGCTGGCGGCGCTCGGCCTTCTCGGCGCGCTGGCGTGGCGCCTCGCCACGGCGGTGGGGTCGGAACTCGGCGCGAATGATTACGGGCTCTGCCCCGGACTGAAACAGCCATACGCCACCGCCGAGGCCTTCACGGACTGGCTTGCACGCCTGATCGACGAGGCGGCGGGGCGCGAAGGGGACACCATCCGCCCGCTGACCTTCGGAGACCTCGCGAACCTGCCCGACGGCAAGCCGCCGATCCAGCTCGCGATGATGACGACGAGCCTGATGGAGCAGCGCCCTTACACGCTGCCGATGACCAATCATCAGTTCGTCTTCGAAAAGAGCGAATGGGACAAGCTGTTCCCCGCCCGCATCATGAGTTTCCTGATGCGGCAATGCCCACGGGTCGTGGCGTCGCAGGGAGAGCGGGGCGAATTCTACCGCTTCCCCGACGCGGACCGGTTGCCGCTCGTGGTGGCCGCCCGGATGAGCCTCAGCTTTCCGGGCCTGATCTGTGCCGTCCCGCTATGGCGTCGCGACTTCACGCTGCGGGACGAGGCCGAGCAGAACACGCTCCGGCGCTGTCTCTTCAGCGATGGCGGCCTGTCGAGCAATTTCCCCATTCATTTCTTCGACCATCTGCTGCCGAACCGGCCGACCTTTGCGATTTCGCTCGATGAATTCGATCCCAGGCGAAATCTCGACAACGACCGCGTCTGGCTGCCGCCGGCGGCGGCGCCCGGCAGCGGAAGCCAGCTGCCGATCCGGTCGTTCGAAGGACTCGGTGGATTTTTGATGCGGCTTTTCGATTCGGCGAAGAACTGGCAGGACAATCTGCAGAGCGTGCTGCCCGGCTATCGCGAGCGCATCGTCCATGTCGTCCTCAAGCCGGATGAGGGCGGGCTCAACCTGACGATGGCCGAGCCCGCCATCAGGAATCTCGTCGGGTACGGCGCGGAGGCCGGCACCGAGCTTTGCACCGCGTTCGAGCTCGATGCGCACCGGTGGCGGCGCTTTCTGGTGGCCATGGCGCGAATGGAAGAGACGCTCGACGAGGTCGCCATGGCCTTTGAAGGTGCCCCCGACGGGCAGCACACATTCGCAGATTTTCTGGCCCGCTACCCGCAAGTGGCGGCGCACTACGCGCAGACGCCCGAAATCCTCGAGGTCATGCTGGCCCGCGCGCGGGCGCTCGCCGCGCTCGGCGCCGAATGGCGGGCGCAGCCCACCATCCGCGACGGGACCATCCCGCAGCCGGCGACCAATCTGCGGGTGACGCCGAAGCCCTGAACCAACGCCACCGCTCGCCGCGGAACGGCGCACTCGGCCGAACGCCGTTACCCCGTCATTCCCCGACGTCGACGATGGCGATGACCGGGCCGCCGCCCTGCGGCCCCTGGTGCATGGCGTCCACCGAGACGAACACCGCGGGGTCGCCGATCGCGGCCGCCGCGACGCCGCCGACCGCGGCCTTGGCGTGGCGGTGGTGATGCACGTCGGAATCGTCGAGCATGATCTGGCGGCGCCCGCGCAGGGTGCCGTGGCGGTCAGCCTCGCATTTCATGAAGCAGTTGACGACGCGGCCCTTGAGGTCTTCCGCCCGCGGCCGCTCGGGAAGGGTGAGCCCGGCGTCGCGGATGGAAATCATAGATGCCGTCGATGTCGAGAGCGTCGCGCATCACGGCGTGTCCGATCCGGTAGCGCCCGCCCGCGCCCGCCTTGTTGCCGAGGAGGACGATCTGCGCCTGGGTCAGCTCGACGCCCGAGGAGCACGACGCCACCGAGGAATAGAGGTCGAGGTCGTGGCAGATCTGCTCCGCGCGCGGCATCGAGATTTCGCCGAGGGCGACCGCGATGCCGAGCGCGGTGGTGCCGTTGGACACCCCCATCGAATCATGCACCTCGCAGGCGACCTGCTTGCCCCGACGCTCGGCATCGAGCACCGAGTCGATGGTGAGCAGCGGCGTCTTGGTCTGCACGTAGTGCACGTCCTTGACGTCGGTGATGCCGGCGTCGCGCATCGCCGCGGTCACGGCGGCGGCGACTTTCTCCACCATGGCGGGGCGGCCGATGTCCTCGGGCAGCAGCTCCGCGCTCAGCGCCGTGCCGATGACGAGCCGCGCCTGCGCGGCGGGTCCGGTCTTGGCGTTGCGGGCAAACACGGTGGCGTGGGGCGTAATGACGCCGTCGCAGCCGCCCGACCACACCATCGGGACGTTGGCAATCTCGGCCTCGCTGCGGCTGCCTTCCTTCAACAGGACGCGGCGGAAGGCCTGGTCGGCGAGAATCCGGGTGAAGTCGTTGACCCCGCCGTTGCCCTCGGTCTTGCCCACCACGGCGATGACCTCGTCGGCGCGAAACTGCCCCGCCGCGATGGCGTCGGTGAGTCCGCTCGCGTCCTGGACATTCTTCAGTTCGATCTTCGCGACCTCGATCGCCATGCCGTCTGTCTCCTTGCTTTGATCTCCCGAGCAACCACGGCGGCCGCGCGAAATCAATCGGTGCGGTGGCGGGAGAACATAGCGGAGAGGCGGCACCTCCCCGGACCCATCCTGAGGGTCGGCGCAGCCGGCGTCTCGAAGGATGATCCCATGCTCTGTGGTCTGGGGCCGTCCTTCGAGACGCGCGCGAGAACGCGCTCCTTCAGGACGAGGTCTGAGGAGGGAGCCGAGTCGGGAGGCCCGAATGGCCGCGTTTCCCGTCCACGCGGGTCATGGCCGGGCTTGTCCGGCCGCCACAGCGGCTGACGGTCCGGGCACGGCCGTCCACCTCACCTCGCGCGCGTATGCCGGAACCCGGCGTGGCAGCCGCAGGGGAGGCGCACCGGCGCCCGGGAGGCCGGGACGTCGGTGACGGCGGCGCGCATATGGGCGGCGCGGTAGTAGGGCAGGAACCGCGCGGCCATGCGTTCCATCAGCGGCATGTGATCGCGCACATAGGCGGTCGCGGTCTCGATCATCTCGGCCTTGATCGCGGCCTCGTCGATGTTGGTGAGCCGGCGCTCGTCCATCACCACCTCGCCGTCGACCACCACGGTGCGCACGGCGTCGGAATTGACGGCATAGGCGAGCTGCTGGATCGGCTTGTAGAGCGGGATGAATCCGTAGTCCTCGCGGTCGAGTAGCACCAGGTCGGCCTTCCTGCCCACCTCGATCACGCCGATCTCGTCGGCGAGGCCGCAGGAGCGGGCGGAGCCGGTGGTCGCCATCTCGAACGCTTCCTCGGCCGTCACCCAGGTCTCGTAGTCCATGTCGCCGATGCGGTGGAGGAGGGCCGCCATGCCGAGCGAGCGCAGCATGTCGGCGCGGTCGGAGGTCGAGGTGCCGTCGGTGCCGAGTGCGACGTTGACGCCGGCATTCTTGAGGTCGCGGATCCGCGCGACACCCGAGCCGAGCTTGAGGTTGGAGAGCGGGTTGTGGCTGATCGAGCAGCCGCGGTCGCCGAGCCGCTCGATCTCCCCGTCGGTCAGCCAGATCGCGTGGTTGAGCGTGAAGTTCGGGGTGAGCACGCCGAGACTGTCGAGATGCTCGACCATCGGCCGGCCATACATCAGCTGCGCCTGCACCGCCTGCAGCTTCGACTCCAGCGTGTGGGTATGGACCGGAAGCCCGCGCGCGAGCGAAATCTCGGTCGCCTCCTGCAGCAGCTCGTCCGATGCACCATTGCGGACCGACCGGACCGAGAATGGCGCGGATTCGCCCGTCGGCGGCGCCGTGCCATCGCGCGGAGTTGCGCTCGAACATCGCCATCTGGTCTCGGCTGGAGGGCATCGGCAGGGTCGCGAGCTCCGCCTTGATGGCGGGGTCCATGAGCTCGTCGGTCCACGGCAGGGGCGTCGAGGAAGGCGCGGTCCGACATCGACGTGGTGATCGCCGCGCGCAGGCCGATGTCGCGATAGGCCGCCGCCGAGCCGTCGAATGCCGCCGGTTCGGCGAGACGATTGATGAGATCGTCCTGCACCGTGGTGATGCCGGAGCGCAGGCACTCCACCGCGAGCAGCATGGTGCGAAGATAGTGCGCGCGCTCGGGCAGCGGCTCGAGCGCGAACGGGGGATATTCGTGAAGGATCCAGACTTCGAGCGGCAGGGCATCCCAGAAGCCCTGGCAGAAGCTCTCGTTGGAATGGGTGTGGGCGTTGATGAAGCCGGGAATGACGATGCGTTTGCGGGCGTCGATGACGAGGGGGTTGCGACGCGCCACCGCCTCGTCGGACCCGAGGTCGGGACCGATCGCGGCGATCCGGCTGCCGTCGATCAGGATGTCGGCGCAGTCGAGATGGGCGCGGTGGGCGCCCGGCACCACGTAACCGTTGCAGACGAGCAGGGGACGGGTTTTGGAATGCGAGTCGGCCATCGGTCACGTTCTACGACAGCGGCCCGGCGACCGCGAATGAAGGATGCACAGTGCGGCCTGCGGCACGCGATCCGATGCAATGCGGCGCAAGTCGTGCCGAGGTAGCACGATCCGTCCTATCGCCAAGCCGAAATTTCCGCTCACGCCTTTCCGGCGACCTTTGCCTTCGCGGGCTTTCCTTTTGCCTTCACCAGCAGATCGTAGTCCTGCCTGGTGCGTGCCGCATAGGCCATGGCGAACGAGGCCAATGCGTCGTCCATGGCGCCGTTCTTGCCCATGTAGCCGGCAATCACGGCCGGATCGCCGGAACGGGCGTGGGCGCGGGCGAGGGTTCGCCCGCACAGCTGGGCATAGCTCGTGAGTGCCTGTCCTTCGACGAGGTCGGCGATCGATCCGAGCCGCCGGTTCTTGAGCTGGCGAACATAGAAGTGCCGGTTGGACACCTTGTCCTCGGTCCAGCCGAGGAAGATGTCGCTCGCCGCCTGCATGGTGCGCTGGCCCTCGACGACGCGGCGGCCGGGATGGCCGTCGAATTTTGGCCCGAGGCATTCGAGCGCCGACGACCGCGCCTCCTTGAACTGCAGGAACAGCGGCGAGCCGTCGCCGCTGTTGAACAGGCTCACCGCACAGAAGGTGCCGACGCTTCCCACCCCGACCGCCTTGAAGGCGGTGTCCTCGAGCGTATAGCGGTCGAACAGGCACAGCCGTTCCGGCGGCAGGCGCTTTTTGTAGCCGGCAAAGACCTTTTCCGGATCGACTCGCTCGCGTGGATCGCTCCTGCGGTTGAAGTGGTAGATCGTGGGGCGCTTGTCGGCGATCCTGTCGCCCTTGACGAGATGGGGGAAGTTATCGTCGCGGTTCCGGCTGATCGATTGGCCCGCCTTGGTGACGATCGCCTGCAGCCGCCGCCGCAGCGCCGGGTCCTGGAAGCGCTTGATCTCGCGGGCGAGCTCGATGCGGCTGTGCCAGATCTCCAGCGGCGACAGCTTGGCCAGCGTCCGCATGCGCAGGCGATAGGCCGCGACGGTGGCGGCCGCGGCGGCGCGGGCGCGCTTTTCCGGAAACTTGGCGTCGAGCGCCGCCACCGCGACGCTGGCGGCGAGCCGCTTGAGGTCGACGGTGAAGTCGACCCCCGGCAGCGTCTCGTCGAAATCATTGATGTCGAACAGGATGATCTCTTCGGGCGTCGTGAACGCGCCGAAGTTCATGAGGTGACAGTCGCCGCAGGCCTGGAGCGGAATTCCCGCGCTCGGCTCGTGCGCGAGGTCGTGGGCCATCACGGTGGCGGCGCCGCGCAGGAAGGTGAACGGGCTGACCAGCATCCGCCGGTAGCGCTCTGGAACGAGTTCGGGAACGCGGAACTTGTCGCCCGCTTCCAGCAGCCTCACGGGATTGCGATTGCCGGGGTCGGAAAGATCGGCATGCGCCTCGCGCGGCGTCTTCCGCCGCAGCGCCACCCCGCGATCGTAACGGGCGGCGAAGGTGCCGATGTGTGGCTTTGGCATGACGTTCTCCCGCGAGCCGCCGGTCTGCAATGTCCGCCGGCGTGATGTGGGCGCGCCGGTCCGGCGCGCGCCGCGCGGGCATCATAGTCGGAACCTGAGCGCAGACAAATTCGCCCGCCCCGACCGCGCCGGAGACGCCGCGGAATCGCCGGTCGGCGCGGCCGCGATCCCTATCGACCGCCCGGAAAATCGCGTTATCATCGCCGTTGCGCGGAACGCATCGGCGGGCGGCTGTCATGCAGCACAACGAGCCCCGGCGCCGCCCAGGGAGGACAAAAATGTCGGGAACGTCCGGGGACGCCGCTGAGAAGCCGGCCGAAGGTCGCCCCCTGGCGGCGGTGGACCGGCGCAGCTTCCTCACCACGGGCGCTGCGGCCGGCGCGGCTGCCGCGATCGCGGCTGCGCCCGCCGAAGCAGCGGACGGCATCGCCTGGGACCGCGAGGTCGATGTCATCGTCATCGGCGCCGGCGCCGGCGGGCTCACCGCCGCCATCGCGGCGCGGGAGAAGGGCGCCGCGGTGCTCATCGTCGAAAAGAACTTCGACATCGGCGGCCGCGCCATGATGAGTTATGGTGGCCTTTACATCGGCGGTGGCAACCGGCTGCAGAAGGCGAAGGGCCTCAACGACACCCCCGATCTCGCCTTCGCCGATTGGTCGCGTCCGGAAAAGCCGATGGGACGGTTCAGCGACCGCGAGCTGGTGCGCGTCTGGGCCGACAACAATCTCGATCTGTTCGACTGGCTGGAAACCCACGGCGTCGTCTGGGAGGGCTATCGCGGCGCTCCCGACCGGCTCGACCGGAACCGCACCCGGTTGAACGTGGTGCGCTGGCCCAACGAGCCCACGACGCCGGCGCGCGGCTCGGGCTTCGTGCGCCCGCTGGAAAAGACGGCGCGGAAGATGGGCATCGAGATTCTGCTTCAGCAGCAGATGACCAGGATCCACCGCGAGGGGCCGCTGTCGGGGCGGGTCACCGGCATCGGCGTCATCGAGGTCGACGAGTGGTACCGCCAAAAGACCCGCACCATGAACATCCGCGCGCGCAAAGGCGTGATCATCGCGACCGGCGGCAGCGCGGGCAATCCGGTGTTCCGCACCATGTTCGACGTGAGGCTCACCGACGAATACCAGGCGGAGAACAGCGAGTGGACCGAGCGTACCGGCGACGGCGAGATCGCCGCCATGGAGATCGGTGCGGCGCTCGGCGCGACGGCGTGCCAGACCACCCAGGACGACAATCTCATCACCAAGGGGCGCATGGGCAAGAAGTGCAACGGCACCATCACCGAGCTCTACCCGACGAGCCCGCATTTCTTTCGCGCCCGCGCCCTCGGCCTCGTCGTCAAGGACTACCAGAACGTGATTTTGGTGAAGGAGAACGGCCTGCGCTTCTACAACGAGACGGTGCCGACCCGCGACTATGAATACTATGCCGCCGCGCTCGCATGGACCGGCGACCCGAACAAGTTCAACGGCGGCGGCCCGATCTGGGCGATCTTCGACGCCGACGCGGTCGTCCGCGAGAAGTGGGACGTCAAGCCGCCCCACGTCGATCCCGACGGCTATTTCTTCAGCGGCGACACCGTCGAGGAGCTCGCCGCGCGGATCAAGAACGAATACCAATGGCGGCCGATGCCGCCGGATGCGCTGCGCAAATCGGTGGAGCGCTACAATGCGTTCGTCGATACCGGCACCGACGCCGACTTCAAGAAGCCGCGGCCGCTCCACAAGATCGAGAAGCCGCCATTCTACGCCGCCTGGCACACGCCGGCCCTCCACGATTCCTATACCGGCATCCGCATCAGCGCGGGCGCCGAGGTGATCGATCTCCACGGCAAGGTGATCCCGGGCCTCTACGCGTGCGGCGATTCTTCGGGCGGTTTCGGCCAGCACGGCATCTGCCGCGCCGCCACCTTCGGCCGCCTCGCCGGGGTCAACGCCGCCGCGCAGGAAGGGTGAGGCGGATCATGGCGACGACGGCCCAGTCGGCCCCGGGCGGCGGCGCGCCGCGCGGGGAGGGCGCGGAGATCCGGCGTCACCGCGTCGGTCTGGAGGCGATCCCACCGGTGCCGGCGGAGGTGCCGGTCGGAACGAGCATCAGGTTCAAGGTGCGGGTGACCTGCGCCGACAGGGTGGCCTGCGGCGATGCCGATCTGCGCGGCGCCCGCGTCGAGGTCGTGGCGTCGGAGCAGGTGGTGGCGACCCCGCAGCTCGTCGATCCGGCGGACGGCGGCTGCGACACCGCAGACGATCGCCGTCAGGGCGCCGGCGGCGCTCGGCGCCTATCGCCTCGGTCTCGTTTTCCCGCGCCAGCAGATCGGCCGCGACATCTATGAAGAAGCGGCGCTGCCGATCGCCTTTCGCACGGTGGCGCACCAGACGAGCGTCGCGGTGTGGGGCGTTGCCTCGCCGGTGCGGGCGGGCGGTTCCATTTCGGCGACCGTCGGGGTCAAGAGCGCCGGTGGCTGCGAGCTGGCGCGGGCGCGCGTCGAGATTCTCGACGCCGCTGGCGTCGCCATCGGCCATGGCGTGCTGGGCGACACGCCGTGGCCGGGCACCGGACTCTACTTTGCGCAGATCGCACTTGCCGCGCCACCGCGGGAAGGCGCGTTTTCCTGGCAGGCGACGTTCCCCGCCCAGGAGTTCAAGCTCGCTCACGACCCGAGCGGCGCGGCGTTCGGTTTCACCACCGTCCCGCCGCCGGAGCATCGGCTCACGGTCCGTGTCACCGAGGGCGAAATGCTCAGCGAGGGCGAAAGGCTCCCCGAGGGCGAAAAGGTTACCGGGGGCCAAAGGGTCGCCGGGCGCGAAGCCCCGCCGCTCGCCGGCGTCGAGCTGGCGCTCGGTCCCTACCGGACAGCGACCGACGCGGCGGGGCTCGCGAGCCTCGATGTGCCCGCCGGACGGTTCAGCCTCTCGGTCTGGAAGCCCGGCTTCGAGGCCGCGCCGGTCGACGTCGAGATCGACCGCGAGCTGCGGCTCGAGGTCGAGATGCAGCCCCTTCCGCAGGAGCCGACGGTGTGGGATTGACCCGCGCTCGAGCTTGACTCGCGCTTGACTTGGGCTCGCGCTTGATTTGGCTCGCGCTTGATTTGGCTCGCGCTTGACTTGGCGCGCGCTTGACTTGGGCTCGCTTCGGCGTCCACATCGCGGCGCGCCGAGGCAAGCGCAAATCCGGCGCGCACACGGATCAATCACAATCCCTGGGAGGATTACATGAGGAAGCTGATAGCTCCGGCCGTCATCGCGGCGGTCGGTCTGGCCGCCGCCGTCGCCTGGTCGCAGACGCCGCCGGCCAACAACAACGTGGTTCAGTATTTCACCACGCCGCTGGAGAACGACGCCTCGCGGATCGTCCGCATGCAGACCGTCAACATCCCCGCCGGGGCCGGGAACGAGTTCCATCGTCATCCCGGCGACCAATGGGCTGCCGTCCAGGAGGGCGAGATCACCTTCACCGTGCAGGGGCAGCCGCCGCGGGTGCTCAAGGTCGGGGATAGCGTCTACATCCCGCGCGGCACCATCCACCGCAACCAGAACCTCACCGACAAGCCGGCCCGTTCGGTCGAGCTCGTGATCCTCGACAAGGACAAGCCCGGTCTCGAAGTGGTCAAGAACTGAGGCCTGATGACACGGCGGCGCGGAGGGGCGAAGATGCCCTTCGCGCCGCGCCCATCGGACGGTCCGTGGGGTGGTGAACGGCAAAGGATATGTCCGCGATGACCCATGCCCGCATGTGCCTGTCGGCGCCGTTGCTCGCCGCCTTCGTCCTGGCGGAAACCGGCGCCGCCCTCGCGCAGGCGCAGCCGCCGGCCGATCACCCGTCGGTCACCGTGCGGGGGCAGGCCTATACGCCGCGCTCGGTGCTGGCGCGCAACATGGGGACCGAGGCCGACCAGACCACCGCGTTCACGCCGCACCGGGTGATCGGCAACATCTATTACGTGGGGACGCGGACGCTCAGCTCTTTCCTGGTGGTGACGCCGGAGGGCAACATCCTCATCGACAGCACCTATGAGCGCAACGTGCCGGTGATCGAGAAATCCGTCGCCGATCTCGGCTTCAGGTTCGCCGACACCAAGATTCTTCTCGGCAATCATGCGCATCGCGACCATCAGGAAGGCGATGCCCTGGTCAAGCAGAAGACCGGCGCGCAGGTGATGGCGATGGCCGAGGACGTGCCGGCGCTGCAGGCGATGAAGCCCGGCGACAAGGAGCACCCGATCGACCGCGTGCTGCACGACGGTGACAGCGTGACCCTCGGCGGCGTGACGCTCGTCGCGCATCTCACGCCGGGCCATACCCGCGGCTGCACCACCTGGACCACCACCGCGCAGGAGAACGGAAAGTCCTACAACGTGATGTTCGGATGCAGCCTGCGGCCGCCCGCCACGGTGACGCCGGAGATCGCCGCGGAATTCGACCGCTCGTTGAAGACGGTGCGCGCGCTGCCGTGCGACGTGCAGCTCGGCGACCACGGTGCGCAGTACAACATGCAGGAGAAGTACGCCAAGCTCAAAGCGGGCGCTCCCAATCCGTTCATCGATCCCGCGAGCTGCACGCTGGAGGCGGATGTGGAGGAGGCGATGCTGCACGCGCTGCTGGCCGAGCAGGCGCAGGCCAAGCCGTAACCGACGATCGGACACGCTTGGTCGCGCGCTTCCCGTGCAAGCTTCCGGCAATGGGACGCAGCGCGGCTCCAGTCCCTACTTTTCCCTCCACCGCTTGCGGGGGAGGGTAGGGAGGGGGCTTGCTAACTCGGCCCGAGGGTGTGCCGCATCGGGAGTAGTGGCTTTACTGACAGGAGGCGCTGCATTCCCCCTCCCCAACCCTCCCCCGCACGCGGTGGAGGGAGTGCGCTCAGCCGCGAGGAGATGCCGTGCGATCGACCCTGCGGATCGCCGTTGGTAGCCGCGATGCCGTGCGATCAACAGCGCCTTTCCCAGCGACTATTGAGTCTTCCCGGCACACCTATTTTCCCTCTCCCGCTTGCGGGGGAGGGTAGGGAGGGGGCTTGCTGCATCGCCCCTCGGCGTGCCGCATCGGGTATAGAAACTTCGCTGCGAGGAGGCGCTGCATTCCCCCGCCCCAACCCTCCCCCGCACGCGGTGGAGGTGGGCGCGCTCAGCCGCGCGGGGCTGCCGTGCGATCAGGCAGATCACCTCACCCGTGCGGCGGCTTCCCGCAATGGGCGCAGCGCGGCGCCAGCGGGCCGAGGTCGCGGTGCAGGCGATGCATGCGGTCGTCGTCGGCGAGGCCGCGGCAGAAATTGGTCACGATGGGTTCGAGACGCTCGGCAAAGCGGCGCGCGTCGGCGTTGAGGGCGGCGAGGCGGTCCGCCGCCGCATCGGCCTCGCGGGCGAGGGCGGCGCGATCGATGCCGACGGCTCGCCCGCCGGCGACCACGAGCTTGCCGCCGATCAGCACCCGGTCGACGGCTCCGCCGTTTTCGGTGAGCACGATCTGGTTGGTCGCGTTGTTGAGCGGTACGAAATTCACGTGGTCGAGATCGAGCAGGACGAGGTCGGCCTTGTAGCCCTTGGCGATGCGGCCGATGAAATCCTGCATGCCGAGCACGCGTGCCGAGCCCTCGGTCGCCATGGTGAAGGCTTGGGCCGTCGAAACCCAGTCGTCCGGCGGTGCGCCCCGTACGCGGGAGACGAATGCCGCGCTGCGCATCGCCTCGAACATGTTCTGGTTGTCGGATGAGGCCGAACCGTCGGTGCCGATGCCGACGGTGACGCCGTGGCGCATGTAGTCGCGCACCGCGGCGACCCCGGATCCGAGCCGCAGGTTGGCGGCGGCGTTGTGGGACACCTGGGCGCCCCGCCGCCCCAGGATGTCCATGTCGGTTTCGCTGATCCAGATCGCGTGGGCGGCCGACAGCCACGGGCCGATGAGGCCGCAAGCGTCCATGATCTCGGTGGTCGACATGCCGAACACCTTGAAGGCGGAGATCGACTGGTACTTCGCCTCGCTCACATGGGTCTGCATCGGAAGGTCATGCTCGCGGGCGACGTCCCGGCAGGCCATCATGAATTCGCGGGTGCAATGATGCGGAATGGTGGGTGCGATGCCGAGGCGCACCCGGTCGCGCGGATAGGACCACGTCTCGGCGAGCCGCCGCAGCGCCGCGATGGTGGCGTCCGCGCCGCCCATGCGCAGGCCGGCGGCGTGATCCCGGGCATCGTCGGGGAGGGCGTCGATCAGGCCCGGCACGGCCTGGTAGAAGGTGAGGTCGGCAACCATCGGGGCGACCACGGCGCGCAGCCCGACCTTGGCATAGGCGCTGGCCACCGCTTCCATGCCCTCCGGCGTCGGCGCCGGAAACTCGAAGAACAGGTCGTAGCAGGCGGTGGCGCCCTTCTCGACCATCTCGACGGCGGTGATCAGCGCCGACAGATGCTTGTCGTCATGGCGGCGGTGACCGCCGATCCAGGGCGCCGCATTGAGCAGCAGGTCGAGGCCCCAGAGGTCGCCGATGCCCTTGGAAAGACCGCCATGGCTGTGGGTATGGCCGTTGATCAGCCCGGGAATGATGAGCCGGCGGCTGGCGTCCATCACCTCGGCATTGGCATTGCGCACGGCACCGGGCGCCACGATGTCGACGATGGTGTCGCCTTCGACGACGATGTCGGCCGGCTCGCCGCGGGCCGCTGCGGCATTGTGAATCGATCCGCCTGTGATCACGAGCATGGCGCAGTCCTTGCGTCAGGGGTTGAGAGTGAAGCCGAAGCGCAACGAGGAGGCAGCGGACGGTCGATGTCAACGGGATTGCGGGCCCGCGCCGCGACGGGCGAGGCCGCGCGATTGCGTTCGTGGGGATGCGACGCGATGGCTGGGCGCGGCGGTGCGGAAATTGCATTAGGCTGCGTCGAGATGGCCGCGCCGGGCTCGACGCAGCGGCGGCCGCAACACGGGGAAGTCTCATGGCCCATTCGGGTGTGATCACACGGCGGCGACTGATGCAGACGGCCAGTACCGCCGCGGCGGCGCTCGCGCTGCCGGCGATCCGTACGGCGTCGGCTGCGGACGCGGTCAGGCTCAGTCTGGAGTTCCGCATCTACGGCGCCAATGCGCCGATGTTCTTCGGCGCGGAGACCGGGATTTTCCGTGACCACGGCATCGAACCGGGCTTCGACGGGTCGGGCGGCTCCGGCAATTCGCTCACTCGGGTCGCCAGCGGAACGCACACCTTCGGCCTTTCCGACGCCAGCGCCGTGGTCGAGTTCGCGGCACAGAATCCGGAAGCGGCCCCGAAGGTGGTGATGACGATCTTCGACCGGTTTCCCGCGGTGGTCCTGAGCCTCAAGCGCAAGCCGATCAAATCCGCTCAGGACCTCGTCGGTGCGCGGGTCGGCACCGGCATCGTCGACGCCGGCGCGAAGATCCTGCCCGCGCTGCTCGCCCTCAATCACATCGACCCCGCCTCCATTCACCGGCTCACGACGGACGTGAAGCTGCGCGAGGCGATGCTGCTGCGCGGCGAGGTTGATGCCATCGTCGGATTCGATTACACCGCGAGCTTCAACCTGGTCGACAACGGCATCAAGCTCGACGACATCAACCTTCTCTATTTCTCGGACTTCGGCTTCGACTTCCCCGGCAATTCGCTGATCGCGAGCCCGGCGACCATCGCCAAAAACCCCGACCTCGTGCGCCGCATGGCGCTTGCGGTCGCGAAGTCCTGGGTGGCCTCGGCGCGGGATCGGGTGGGCGCCATCGGGTCCGTGCTGCGGCGCGATCGGCTGCTGGTGCCGGCCACGGAGCGCGCGCGGATGGACTGGGTGATCGACAAGCTCGTGATGACGCCCTCGGTTCGCGCCAACGGCCTCGGCTATGTGGAATCCGGGCGGCTCGCCCGCGGCATCGAGGTGCTCAAGGACGGGTTCCAGCTCGCCAAGCCGCCGACCGTGGAGCAGGTGTTCGACACCCGCTTCCTGCCGGCCGTGTCCGACCGCACGTTCGGTTGAGACATGCAGGCCGCGACCCATCGCCGGCTCGAGATCGCCATGCCGTGGCTGGTGATCGTCGGGCTGCTGATCGTGTGGCAGGGCGCCGTCATGCTGTTCGGCATCGCGAGTTTCGTGTTGCCGGCGCCGACCGCGATCTTCGATGCGTTCATGCAGTATCGCGCGCCGATCATGGATCACGCTCTGTTCACGCTCGGCAACACGATGACCGGCTTCGCCATCGGCATTGCGGTCGGCGGCCTGCTGGGCGTCGTGATCGGCTCGTCGTCGCTCGCCTATGCCGGAACTCTATCCGCTGCTGGTCGGCTTCAATTCGATTCCGAAGGCGGCGATGGTCCCGATCCTGGTGCTGTGGGTGGGCACCGGTCAACTGCCGGCGATCGCGACCGCCTTCCTGCTGTCGTTCTTCCCGATCGCGGTGAACGTGGCGACCGGGCTCGCCACCGTCGAGCCCGAGCTCGAGGACGTGCTGCGCTCGCTCGGCGCGTCGCGCCTCGACATCCTGCGCAAGGTCGGGCTGCCGCGCACGCTGCCGTATTTCTTCGCGTCTCTCAAGATCGCGATCACGCTCGCCTTCGTCGGCGCCGTGCTGTCGGAGACCATCGCCTCGAACGACGGCATCGGCTACCTGATGATGCAGGCCGCCGCCCAGTTCCGGGTGCCCCTGATGTTCGCCGGCCTCGCGGTTATCGCCGCCATGGGCATTGCCACCTATGTGGTGTTCGCCGCCCTGGAACGCCGCCTGACGCGCTGGGCGACCCGGCGCCAGCAGGTGCAGTTCGGGGGCGGGTAGGGGCGTCCCCGTGAGATGAAACGCCTCAGCGGTGGAGGACCCTACCGCTTCACCCGGTCCATCATGTGGCAGGTCGCAACGATGGCGTGCCCGCCGCCGACGCTGTTCTGAGCGTAGCACTTCTCCATGCGGTCTGGCGAGACGAGCATGATGTGGAAATAGCCGTCGACGTCGGCGCCTTCGATGGTCTTGTTGTCGCTCGCCATGGCCCAGGCGAACGGCTCGTGGGTGTCGGCCGCGGTGGAGGACGAGTGGCCCCAGATGAGCCGACCGTCCTGTCCGTCGACGACATAGGTGTCCTCGATCTCGTGGATGCGCGGCGGATCGTTCGTGGCCTGCGAGCCGGGGTGATGGGCATTGGCGCCGAACACGATGGACTTGCCCTTTCCGGTCCAGGTGCCCTTGAGATCGGGAATAGCGTCCTGCGCGGACGCGACCGCCGCCGCGCCGGTGAGAAGTGACAAAGCCAGAACCAAACGCCTCATGTGACGTCTCCTTTTGTGTTCGCACGGAATGGCGCCACGACAGCGACCATGAAGCCGGACGCGGTGAGCTTCCTATCAGAATGTTACCAATTCCAAATGGCGGTAACAAAGCGGCGATTGCGCAGGCACTAAGTAGAGGTCGCGCGCCGGCAACGGCGTCGTCCCATGCACGGGACGGTTGCGTTTGGCGCGGTGCGCCGACGCGCAGGCCTTGGTTTGTCGCCGCTTTCTCGTTGCGTGGGCCGCCGCCGACAAACGCTTTTTCAAACGATGCGCATCGATCGCGCCGTCACGCGCCCCGCGCCCTCGGCATGTGGATGAACTCCCACGGCGAGGGCATCGGGCCGACCGGCACCTCGATCAGGGTCGGGCCGTCGCGACGCGCCAAGCCGCGACGCAGGGCGGCGCGGAGGGCGACCGGGTCGGCGGCACGCTCGGCGCTGGCGCCGAAGCTCTCGGCGAAGCGCACGAAATCCGGATTGGCGAGGTCCCAGGCGATCAGGCGATGGCCGTACTGCTCGTCCTGGATGCGGCGCACATTGCCGAAGGCGCCGTCGGCGAACACCACCGTCACCAGCGGAATGCGGTGGCGCACCGCGGTGGCGAGCTCGTTCGCTGTGAACATGAAGCCGCCGTCGCCGCTGATGGCGACCACCGGCACGTCGGGCCGCGCATGCTGGGCGCCGAGCGCGGTGGCGAAGCCCCAGCCGAGATTGTCCTGGTAGCCCGGCGACAGGAAGGTGCGCGGCTTGTAGACGGGGAAGGCGAGGCGCGCCGCGAATCCCATCTGGGTGACCTCGTCGACGAACAGGCCGTCGTCCGGTAGCTCGGCACGGATCGCATCGAGGAAGGCGCGCTGCGGCGAGAGTTTCGCGAGCTTGCGGTCCCAGCGCGCGTGCCGCTCCTGCAGCTCCGCCGTGCGCGAGGGCCGGCGCGCGTTGCGGGTCGCGACGGCATCAATGAGGCGCCGCAGGATCGGCGCGGCGTCGCCGATGAGCGCCACCGCGGGCGCATGCACACGTGCCGGTTCCTCGGGATCGGAATTGATGCGGATGATCGCGATGTCGTTGTCGATGCCCCAGTGCTGGAACGGATAGTACAGCCGGGTGCCGACCCCGAGCACCACGTCGGCCTCCGCCCACAGCTCGCGGCCGAGCGGCAGGGTGACGCTCAGGGGATCGCGGCCGTCGAGGACGCCGCGGCCGCTGCGATAGGCGAGCACCGGCGCCTGCAGCATGTGGGCGAGCGCCGTCACCTCGGCGGCTGCCCCCTGGGCGCCGCCGCCGCAGACGATCAGCGGACGCCGCGCCGCGCCCAGCGCCGCGGCGGCGGCGGCGACCGCATCGTCGTCGATCGGCGGCTCGTGGGGCACGAGCGGCGCCTGCAGCGGGGCCGGGCCCGAGCGCCCCCACACGTCGATGGCGCATTCGAGCACGGCGGGGCCACGGCGCCCCGACCCCATCGCCGCGAGCGCCTCGGCGACGAGCGCCGAGGCGCGCTCGGGGCCGCCGATGCGCGCCGAGTAATCGACCAGGCGGCTGATGATCCCGGCCTGGTCGCGGATTTCATGCAGGTGCCCGATGCCGCGGCCGATGGCGGCCTCCGGGATCTGGCCGACGAGGCCGAGCACGGGGGCGTTCAAGGCATAGGCGGTGAGCAGCGCGGCGCCGCTGTTGAGGAGCCCCGGGCCGGGCACCACGGCATAGGCCTGGGGCCGCGCGGTGGCGAGCGCGGCGCCGAGCGCCATATAGGCGGTGCCCTGCTCGTGGCGGGGATGCACCACGCCGATCCGGTCGGACGCCTTGTAGAGCGCGTCGAACAGGTGGTCGTTGTGGACCCCCGGCAGGGCATAGAGCGTGGTGATCCCATGGGCGACGAGGGACGCCACGGTGGCCTCGGCCGTCGTCATCGTCTGCGTCATCGCGGCCTCGGCTCCATTCGTGCTGCACGCGGTGTGCCCGTTTCGCGGGGCAAAACTTGCCCAGATCGCCGCCGGGCTGTCGAGGGTGTTCCCATCGGCCTCGGCGTCGGCTAAACCCTGCCCGCCGCACCGCCGCCGCCACGGGGGCGCGCGGACAGGACCGCGCGGCGACCCGCGCGCTTTCGAGGGCTTGATGCACCGCTATCGTACCCACACCTGCGGCGCGCTGCGTGCCGACAACATCGGTTCCACGGTCAGGCTCTCGGGCTGGTGCCACCGCATCCGCGACCATGGCGGGCTGCTGTTCATCGACCTGCGCGACCATTACGGGATCACCCAGGTGGTGGCCGATCCGGATTCGCCGGCCTTCAAGACGGCGGAAAAGCTGCGCTCCGAGTGGGTGGTCAGGGTCGACGGCCGGGTGCGCCGGCGCCCCGACGGCACCGACAATCCGGACCTGCCGACCGGCGCGGTGGAGCTGTTCGCGACCGACATCGAGGTGCTGGGCCCGGCCGGCGAGCTGCCGATGCCGGTGTTCGGCGACCAGGAATATCCCGAGGACATCCGCCTCAAATATCGCTTCCTGGACCTGCGGCGCGACCGCCTGCACCACAACATCATGAAGCGGGGCGCCATCATCGACTCGCTGCGGCGGCGCATGAAGGAGCAGGGCTTCTTCGAGTTCCAGACCCCGATCCTCACGGCGTCGAGCCCGGAAGGAGCGCGGGATTATCTGGTGCCGTCGCGCATCCATCCCGGCAAGTTCTATGCGCTGCCCCAGGCGCCGCAGCAATTCAAGCAGCTCCTCATGGTGTCGGGCTTCGACCGCTATTTCCAGATCGCGCCGTGCTTCCGCGACGAGGACGCCCGCGCCGACCGCTCGCCCGGCGAGTTCTACCAGCTCGACATCGAGATGAGCTTCGTCACCCAGGACGACGTGTTCGCGGCGGTGGAGCCGGTGCTGCGCGGCGTGTTCGAGGAATTCGCCGGCGGCAGGCCGGTGACGCCGAAGTTTCCGTTGATCCCCTATGCCGAGGCGCTGCGCAAATACGGCACCGACAAGCCCGACCTGCGCAACCCCATCACCATGGCCGACGTCACCGCGCATTTCCGCGGCTCGGGCTTCAAGGTGTTCGCCAACATGATCGCCGCCGACCCGGCGGTCGAGGTGTGGGCGCTCCCCGCGCCGAAAGGCGGCAACCGCGCGTTCTGCGACCGCATGAACGACTGGGCGAAGGGCGAGGGCCAGCCCGGCCTCGGCTACATCTTCTGGCGTGAGGGCGAGGAGGGCGGCGCCGGTCCGCTCGCGCGCAACATCGGGGTGGAGCGTGCCGAGGCGATGCGGGCAGAGCTCGGCCTCGCGGTCGGCGACGCCGTGTTCTTCATCGCCGGCAAGCCCAAGGACTTCGTCAAGTTCGCCGGCGCCGCGCGCACCAAGGTCGGCGCCGACCTCGGCCTCGTGGCGTCCGATCGCTTCGAACTCTGCTGGATCGTCGACTTCCCGATGTACGAATGGAACGAGGAGGAGAAGAAGATCGACTTCTCCCACAACCCGTTCTCTATGCCGAATGCGACGCCCGACGCATTCATGGCGCTCGACGCCGGGGACCAGGAAAAGATCCTGGCGCTCAAGGCGATCCAGTACGACATCGTCTGCAACGGCATCGAATTGTCGTCGGGCGCGATCCGCAATCACCGCCCCGACGTGATGAAGAAGGCATTCGCCATCGCCGGCTACGACGAGAGCGTGCTGGAGCAGAAGTTCGGCGGCATGCTGCGCGCGCTCTCGCTCGGCGCGCCGCCTCACGGCGGCATCGCGCCCGGCGTCGACCGCATCGTGATGCTCCTGTGCGGCGAGGAGAATTTGCGCGAGGTCGTGCTGTTCCCGATGAACCAGAAGGCCGAAGACCTGCTGATGGGCGCGCCCTCGGAAGTCACGCCGAAGCAGCTGCGGGAGCTGCACATCAGGCTGAACCTGCCGCAGTGATTAGTTGCGAAGGCTGGTGAGGCGGGGCGCTTTGCGGCGCCCAAGCGGCTCGTTCCTTCGTGAATACGCCGGGTTCAGTGCGCTCCCTTCGATGGCTGCAGGTTGGCGAAGGGTTTACAACGATAACGCCTTTGCCCGTATTGCGCGCGGCATGCTAGTAGTCGGGCAGAGGGTTAATCAATGCGAACGCTTTCCGCAGACGCTGAAAAGATCGAGCTCCGTGAACTGATCGAAGCCGTCCGTAATGAGGCGGTGACGGTTCTGGAAAACGGTGAGCCGGCGATGGTCGCTTTGTCTCCGGCCGAATTCGAGCGGCTCGAGCAGCACGATCGCATCCGCCGCGAGGCCATGGCGAGGCTGAAGGAAACGATTTCTACCATCCAGCTGGAAGCGGCCGAACACGGATTGACCGACACAGAGCTCGAGCGGCTCATGGCCGATGAGGATTGAACGCGTTGTTCTCGACACCAATGTCCTGATCAGCGCCTTTCTCTCGCCGCTCGGCAAGCCGTTCGCGTGTCTGAGCTGGGTGATCGACAACGCGACGCTCATCATGTCTCGCGAGCTCGTTGAAGAGCTTGAAACGCGCCTCGCGCGACCTAAGTTCGCCAAATACCTGAGCGAGACACGGCGACGCGCTGTCGTGGCAGATTTAGCGATGGTAGCGGTTCAAGTCGAGTTGGCCGGCGCAGTCAAGGTCTGTCGCGACCCGGACGACGACAAGCTGTTGGAGATGACGGCCGTGGGCCGCGCAGATTGCCTTGTAACAGGCGACCAGGATCTGCTGGTCCTCGACACGTTTCAAGGCATTCCGATCCTGACACCCGCCGGTTTTCTCGATGTCCTCACGGAGCTGTCGGAGAAGCCACGGCCCGCTTGATTCCCCACCCTCTTTAGCGTTCACTCCGGCCACACAATCGCACCGGCGCATTGGTCGACCGGGCACATCACGGAGGACCCCATGGACGCCATGGAGCGGCGCGTATTCTTGAAAGGCGCAGGGCTCGGCCTGCTCGCCTTCACGGTGAATGGCGCGAGCGTCATGATGACGCCGGGCGAGGCGCGGGCCCAGGGCGTGCCGTTCCGGCTCCTCAAGGCGCACGAGGCCGAAACCATCGAGGCGCTCGGCGAAACGCTGGTGCCGGGCGCGCGTGAGGCCGGCGTCGCGCACTTCATCGACCAGCAGGTATCGGTCACGCCCGGCGAGGCGCTGCTCGAGGCGCGCCAACTCAACGTCAAGCCGCCTTACGTGAACTTCTACCGTGCCGCCATCGGCGCCGTCGACAAGGCGAGCGAGGCGCGCAGCGGCCGGCGCTTCGTCGCGCTCGCCACCCCCGACCAGCACGACTTCGTCGACCTCATGCGCCAGAACAAGATCGACGGCTGGCAGGGTCCCGCCGGCGGCTTCGTCTATTTCGTGTTGCGCAGCGATGCGGTCGACGTGGTCTACGGCACCATGGAAGGCTACGAGTCCCTGGGCGTCGCCTACATGCCGCACGTCGCTCCGGACCGGAGGTGGTGAGATGGCAACCCAGGAAAAAGTAGACGTCGTCATCGTCGGCGCGGGCGCGTCGGGCTCGGTCTATGCGGCGGTGCTGGCGAAGGCCGGCAAGAAGGTCGTGGTGATGGACAACGGGCCGGACTGGCAGCCGTCCGACCTCATCTCGTCCGACATCTGGGGCCGTCGCATCAAGCCGGCGGGCGCGCCCTTCGTGCTCGAAGGCAAGCATCCCGTCAGCATGGGTGCCCAGGGCGGCTGGGGCGTCGGCGGTGCCTCGCTGCACTACTTCGCCAATTTCCCGCGCCTGCTGCCGAACGACTTCCGCATCAAGAGCGAGCACAACCGGGCCCACGACTGGCCGATCGCCTATGACGACGTCGCGCCGTACTACGACAAGGTGGCGCAGGAGGTCGGCGTCTCCGGCGATGCCGCGGCCGAGGAGCTGTGGCGGCCCAAGGGGCTCGCCTATCCGATGCCGCCGATGAAGACCTTCAAGAACGGCAAGGTGTGGCTCAAGGGCTTCGAGGCCGCCGGCATCCGCATGGTGCCGGCCCCGGTCGGCATGAACTCGACCGAGTTCAAGGGCCGCCCGGCCTGCATCTATGACGGCTGGTGCCACGTGGGCTGCCCGATCGGCGCGCTCGCCAATCCGCTGTTCACCTACCTTGCCGACGCACGCAAGGCCGGGGCCGAAGTGCGGGCCTGGAGCACGGTGACGCGGGTGCTCACCGACCCGTCGGGCAACAAGGTGACCGGCATCGAATACTACGACCGCAATCACGAGAAGCAGGTCCAGCCGGCGAGCGTCGTGGTGCTGGCGGCGTGGGGCGGACAGAATCCGCGCCTGCTCCTCAACTCCGCGGCGGGCAAGCACGCCAATGGGCTGTCCAATTCCGGCGGCCTGGTCGGCAAATACGTCATGACCCACTTCGCCTCCGGCACCAACGCGATGTTCGACCAGGACGTGGAGACGCCGATGGGCACCATCGGCGCGCAGTACATGTCTTACGAGCGCTACGGCAAGACCGCCCACAACGGCGCGTTCGGCTCGACCTTCATCGTCGCCGGCTTTGCCAGCAAAGTGACCGGCCTCGGCGGCATTGCCAACACCCGGCCGGATTTGTTCGGGCCGGCGCTGCACGCCTTCATGAAGCGCGCGGTGACGAACCTCACCCGCATCACCGCGTTCGGCGAGGAGCAGCCCAAGATCGAGAACCGCGTCGAGCTCGCGAGCGAGAAGGACGAGTTCGGCATGCCGCTCGGCCGCATCATCCACACTTACGACGACAATGACGCCGCGTTGTGGAATGCCAACTTCGAGGAAGGCATGAAGATCGCCCGCGCGACCGGCTCCAAGGACGTCTGGCAGGTGCGCGCCCAGCAGCCGACCATCCACTTCATGGGCGGCACCATCATGGGCGCCAATGCCGGCAACTCGGTGGTCAACAGCTACGGCCAGACCCACGAGATCCCGAACCTCTACGTCGCCGGCCCCGGCATCTTCGCCACCGCCGGAGCGTCCAACCCGACCTACACCGTGTTCGCCCTGTCGCTGCGTGGCGCGGAGAACCTGGCGAAGACCTGGGGCACCGTCGCGGGATAGGGCAGGGCACGCCCTTCGTCACGTCGGGGCGCCGCATCAGCGGCGCTCTTGTGATCGCATCCTTGCCCGGCTCGACCCTACGAGATTCACGCATCCGGTTCGGGCGCTCGGGGCACCTCGCCCCGCGCGCGGGGAGAGGTCGGATTGCGGAGCAATCCGGGTGAGGGGGCCGTTCCACGAGTCTGAGCTTGCGAACGGATACGACCTAACCGCTCAGGCGTGCGGAAAGGCCCCCTCACCCCGACCTCACCCCGCTAGCGGGGCGAGGGAGCAGAGGCGCCGTGCCTCACAACCAGATGTGTGAATGCGGCAGGCCCTGACGGGGCAATGACAAAGAGAGCGGAAACTGCCTTTCTCGTGCACCGGCGGCATCGTCATGTGCGGAATTGAGCCTTGATTCCGGTTGCCGGTTGGCGTTGATGTCCGCCAAGCCAAGAGCGAACCCGGCGCAGTGGGAGGATTTCATGAACGAGTTGGAGCGGCGCGTTTTCCTCAAGGTCGCAGGGGTGGGGCTGTTCGCGTTCACCGTCGGCGGCGCCAGCGTGATGATGACGCCGGGCGAGGCCCGCGCCCGGGCCGTGCCGTTCCGAATTCTCGGTGCCGACGAGGCCGAGACGATCGAGGCGCTGGGAGAGACGCTGGTGCCGGGCGCGCGTCAGGCCGGGGTCGCGCACTTCATCGACCAGCAGGTGTCGGTGCCGCCGGGCGAGGCGCTGCTCGAGGCGCGGATCGTCAACGTCAAGCCGCCTTACCTGGCGTTCTACCGGGCCGCGACCGGCGCGGTCGACAAGGCGAGCATGGCGCGCAGCGGCCGCCGCTTCGCCGCGCTCGCCGCCCTCGACCAGCACGATTTCGTCGACCTGATGCGCCAGGGCAAGCTCGAAGGCTGGCAGGGGCCGGCCCAGGGCCTCGTCTATTTCGTGCTACGCAGCGACGGTTCCGACGTCGTCTACGGGACCATGGACGGCTATGCCGAGCTCGGCGTGCCCTACCAGCCGCACATCGTTCCCGAGCTCAAGTGGTGAGGCGCTCTGATGGCCAATGACCTGACCACCCACGAAAAAGTCGACGTCGTCATTGCCGGCGCCGGGGCTTCCGGATCCACCTTCGCGGCGGTGCTCGCAAAGGCCGGCAAAAAGGTCGTGCTGCTCGACAACGGCCCGGACTGGCAGCTCACCGACCTCATCTCGTCGGACATCTGGGGCCGCCGCATCAAGCCGGCCGGACCGCCCTTCATTCTCGAGGGCAAGCAGGTCGCGCCGATCGGCTACCACGGCGGCTGGGGCGTCGGCGGCGCGGCGCTGCACTGGTTCGCCAATGTCCCGCGCCTGCTGCCGAACGATTTCCGCATCAAGAGCGAGCACAACCGCGCCCACGACTGGCCGATCGCGTATGAAGACGTGGCGCCGTGGTACGACACGGTCGCGCACGACATCGGCATCTCGGGCGATGCCAAGGCCGAAGAGCTGTGGCGGCCGGGCGGCCGCGACTATCCGATGCCGCCGATGAAGACCTTCAAGAACGGCGAGGTGTGGCGCAAGGGCTTCGCGGCGAACGGCATCCGCCTGGTGCCGGCCGCGGTCGCCATGAACTCCACCGAGTTCAAGGGCCGGCCGGCGTGCATTTACGACGGCTGGTGCCATGTCGGCTGCCCGATCGGCGCGCTCGCCAATCCGCTGGTGACCTATCTCGGCGAGGCGCGGGCGGCGGGCGCCGAGGTGCGCGCGCTCTCGACCGTGACGCGCATCCTCACCGATGCGTCGGGTAAGAAGGCGACCGGTGTCGAATATTACGATGCGCAGCACGGCAAGCATTTCCAGCCGGCGAGCGTCATCATCGCCGCCTCGTGGGCGGCGCAGAACCCGCGCCTGCTGCTCAACTCCGCGACCGACAAGCACCCCAACGGCCTCGCCAATGCGAGCGGGCTGCTGGGCAAGTTCATCATGACGCACTTCACCGCCGTCACCAACGCGCTGTTCGATGAGGACCTGGAGAATTACAAGGGCACCATCGGCGGCCAGTTCATGTCCTACGAGCGTTATTCGAAGACGGCCCACAAGGGCGCGTTCGGCTCGACCCTGTTCGCCGTCGGCGCCGCCAGCCGCACCAGCGGCGTGACCGGCATCCAGAACGCGCGGCCCGACCTGTTCGGCGCCGCGCTGCAGGCCTTCATGAAGCGCGCCGTGAAGGGCTTCACCCGCTACACCGCGGCCTGCGAGGAGCAGCCCAAGATCGAGAACCGGGTCGATCTCGTCAGCCAGAAGGACGAGTTCGGCATGCCGCTCGCCCGCATCGTGCACAATTACGACGACAACGAAGCCGCGCTGTGGAACGCGAATTTCGAGGAGGGCCTCAAGATCGCCCATGCCACCGACGCCAAAGAGGTGTGGCAGGTGCGCACGGGCATGAACGCCATCCACCTGATGGGCGGCACCATCATGGGCACCGACGCCGGCAACTCGGTGGTCGACAGCCACGGCCAGAGCCACGAGATTCCGAACCTCTACGTCGCCGGTCCGGGAATCTTTCCGACCTGCGGCGCCTCGAACCCGACCTACACGGTATTCGCCCTGTCGCTGCGCGGCGCGGAGAACCTGGCGAAGAACTGGAGCACGGTCGCGGGGTAGGGCAGGGGTCCGTTTCCCGGCACCGGTTCAGCGGCGCGGTCTGATCGCCATCCCCTCTGTCATTGCCCGGTCGAGCCGGGCGATGACACGGTGAGTGTTGAGCAACAGCCTCGCGAGGCTGAGTTCCATCGTCACGCCGAACCAGGGGCCGGATTCCGGGTCCGCGAAAATGCCCCGGAGTGACCGTGGTGCCGCCGTGGGTCGCGCCCTCACCCCGCCTTCACCCCCGGCAGCAGCCTCGCTGCGTTGTCGCGGTCGATGGCCCGCCGGTCGGCGTCGCTGAAGCGGTACTCGTCGATGCCTTCGACCGCCTCGAAGCCGCGGACGAACGGATAGTCGCTTCCGAACATTACCTGGGAGATCGGGACGAGCTTCATCAGCGCCGCGAGCTGTCCCGGCGTGTTGCCCTGGGCGATCTCGTAGTTGAAGCGCTGCAGGATCGGGATCGGGCCGTCCGGCATGCGCTGGTCCTTGCGCTCGCGGGCGAGGCGGATCAGCCGGCCGGTGAGGAAGGGCAGGGTGCCGCCGCTGTGCGACCAGATGAAGCGCACGTCGGGGCACTTGAAGGCGGTGCCGGCCTCGCCGAAGATCAGGCTCGAGATGGTGCGGGTGGTGTCGGTGGCGTACTCGATGGTGCCGACGGGGATGCCTTTGACCAGCGCCTTGCAGCAGTCCGGCGTGGTCGGGTGCACATAGACCACGGCCTTGCGCCGGTTGAGCTCCTCGAATACCGGCAGGAAGGCGGGGTCGCCGAGATACTTGTCGTAGTAACTCGTCAGGAGCGCGATGCCGTCGGCCTTGAGCACGTCGAGGGCGTAGGCGATCTCCTTGATGCTTCCTTCCGCATCGGGGATCGGGATGGTGGCGAACATGCCGAATTTGCCGGGGTGATCCTTGACGAGCTGGGCGGCGTAGTCGTTGCAACGCCGGGCGAGGCTGCGGGCCTGCTCGACATTGCCGAACCAGATGCCGGGTTGCATGATGGACAGCATGGCGGTCGAGACGCCGGCCTTGTCCATGTCCTCCAGCGAGCCTTCGACCGTCCAGTTCGGCAGCGCCGCGCCGCCGCGGTTGGCCGCGAGCACCTCGCGATGGAACGGCGGGAGGAAATGGTGGTGCACGTCGATCCGGCGGGCGGGTGCGTTCTGCGCCGGCGCGCGCGATGCGGGCAGCACCGTGGCCGCACTGATGCCGAAAGCGGCAGTGCCGGCGAGGAAGCCGCGGCGGTCGGTCGTAACCTCGGCGGAAAAGCCGGGTGTTGCGCAGCAGGTGCATCCGCCGAGCGGGCGTGGTTTCGCGATCATCCTCATCGTGCGTCCATCCTCGTTTTGACGATCGCCCCTCGTTTTGCGGTCCGCCGTCGCTTTGCGGTCTTTCGGAACTCCTCGGGGCGCTTCGCGGGTGGGAGACTTCGCAGTTTCGCGGGAGAGGTCAAGCGCGAAGGCATTCCTGCGCTTCCCGATTGCCGGTTCCCGTGCGGCCTCCGAAACGGTTAAAATGCGGATTGACCATGGAGGAATTCGGCGTGCCCGCCAACATATCCGACGATCTCAAAGCCCGCGCGCTCGCCTATCACCGTTTTCCCAAGCCCGGAAAGCTCGCGATCCAGCCGACGAAGCCGCTCGCGACCCAGCAGGATCTCGCGCTCGCCTATACGCCGGGCGTCGCCGTCGCCTGTCTCGCCATTGCCGCCGATCCGGCGGAAGCCGCACAGCTCACCGCGCGCGCCAATCTCGTCGCCGTCGTCACCAACGGCACCGCCGTGCTGGGGCTCGGCAGCATCGGGCCGCTCGCCGGCAAGCCGGTGATGGAAGGCAAGGCGGTGCTGTTCAAGAAGTTCGCCGGGATCGACGTGTTCGACATCGAGATCGACGCCAAGGAGGTCGACCGCATCGTCGACGTCGTGGCGGCACTCGAGCCGACCTTCGGCGGCATCAACCTCGAAGATTTCAAGGCGCCGGAATGCTTCGAGGTGGAGACGCTGCTGCAGGCGCGCATGAAGATTCCGGTGTTCCATGACGACCAGCACGGCACTGCGATCATCGTCGCCGCCGCGGTCAAGAATGCGCTGTCGCTGAGCGGCAAGCGCATCGAGGACGTCAAGATCGTGGCCTCGGGCGCGGGGGCGGCGGCGCTCGCCTGCCTCAACCTGCTGGTCTCGCTCGGCGCACGGCGGGAGAACATCTGGGTGACCGACGTCGAAGGCGTCGTCTACGAAGGGCGCCCGGTGCTGATGGACCGCTGGAAGAGCGTCTACGCCCAGAAGACCGACAAACGGAAGCTCGGGGACGTCATCGACGGCGCCGACATCTTCCTCGGCCTGTCCGCACCCGGCGTGCTCAAGCCGGAGATGGTGGCGCGGATGGGGCCGCGACCGCTGATCATGGCGCTCGCCAACCCGACGCCGGAGATCATGCCCGAGGAGGCGCTCAAGGCGCGCCCGGACGCGCTGATCTGCACCGGCCGCTCGGACTATCCCAACCAGGTCAACAACGTCCTGTGCTTTCCCTATATCTTCCGCGGCGCCCTCGACGTCGGCGCGACCGAGATCAACGAGGCGATGAAGGTCGCATGCGTGGACGCCATCGCTGCGCTCGCCCGCGAGGCACCCTCCGAGGTTGCGGCCCGCGCCTATGGCGGCGAGGCGCCGACCTTCGGTCCCGGCTCGCTGATCCCCAATCCGTTCGATCCCCGGCTGATCCTGCGGATCGCCCCGGCGCTGGCGGAGGCGGCGATGGCTTCGGGCGTCGCCACCAGGCCGATCGCCGACATGGAAGCCTATCGCGCGCGGCTCAACGAATTCGTGTTCCGCTCCGGCTTCATCATGAAGCCGCTGTTCACCCAGGCCAAGACCGCGCCGAAGCGCGTCGTCTACGCCGAGGGTGAGGACGAGCGGGTGCTGCGGGCGAGCCAGGTGGTGGTCGAGGAGGGCATCGCCCAGCCGATCCTGATCGGCCGTCCGGCGGTGATCGAGGCGCGGCTGCAGCGGTTCGGGCTCGCAATCCGGCCGGGGCGCGATTTCGTCCTCATCAATCCGCAGGAAGACCCGCGCTACCGCAAATATGTCGACCTCTACATCGAGGCGGCGGGGCGGCGGGGCGTCACCCCCGATGCCGCCCGCACCGTGGTCCGCACCAACTCGACCGTCATTGCCGCCGCCATGGTGCGCGCCGGCGACGCCGACGCCGCGCTGTGCGGGGTCGAAGGCGGCTTCATGGGGCACCTGCGCCACATCCGCGACCTCATCGGCACCGCGCCGGGGGTCGACGACTTCGCCGCGCTGTCGCTCCTCATCACCGGGCGCGGCAACATCTTCCTCGCCGACACCCAGGTGCGCCCGGACCCCACCGCCGAGGAGATCGCGGAGGTCGCGGTGCTCGCGGCCGCCCATATCCGCCGGTTCGGCATCGAGCCCCGGATCGCGCTCGTCTCGCATTCCGACTTCGGCAGCTACGACAGCCCGACCGCCCGCAAGATGCGGGCCGCGACGAGCCTTTTGTGGGAGCGCAAGACGGACTTCGAGGTGGACGGCGAGATGCACGCCGACACCGCGCTCGATCCGGTGCAGCGCGCCCGGGTCTATCCGCATTCCAGGCTCACCGGCGCTGCCAACGCCCTGATCATGCCGACGCTGGATGCCGCCAACATCGCCTACGAGTCCATCAAGACCATGGCCGATGCGCTCGCGGTGGGACCGATCCTGATCGGCACGGCAAGGCCCGTGCACATCCTGACCCCCTCGGTCACCGCGCGCGGCATCGTCAACATGACGGCGGTCGCGGTCGTGGAAGCCCAGGCCTGTGCGGCCGGAGCGTGCGTGGGGCAGGGCGGTTAGTGTCCGGTGCGCCGCCGCTTGCCTGGAGGTTGCGGCGGCAGCAGGCCCATGCGGACCTGGACCTCGGGCGGCACCGCATAGTCGCGCATGACGGCGCGGCTGTCGCGCAGGCCGCAGGACTCGCGCTGGACGACGAACATCCACAGGGCGTGACCGGCGGCGGCGACGAGGGCGGTCCGCCGCGCGCGGTCGGGGTCGGACACCGGTGACCCCGCCGCGGCATCGAAGTCGCGTAGCATCGCGAGCGCGGCCTCGAGGGCGCGGCCGAGCCGCCCCAGGGCGGAGGCCTGCTCCTGGATGATCTCGGTGTCGATCAGGTCGAGGGGCGAGGCGTCGCGGCGGGGTTTGCTTTGCATCGGAGCAGGGCCTGTGGTCGGTCCGTCCAGATAATGCCTCCGCCACCCGGTCCGCAATATCCGCGGCTCCCGTCGCGGCGGCGGGCGAGTTTCCCCCTTCACCGTCAGGTAAGGACGGCCTCTTGCCGACAAGGGGCCGTTCCATACATGACCGCTCGGGGACGGCGCCGGCGCCGTCGGCATGGTTGCCGCGGCAAAAGCGGCTCTGCTATAGGCTTGGGCGTGCCCCCCGAAGGGGCGCGTCGTTGGAATCGCCTCGTTGGAGTCGAACTCGTTGGAGTTGCAATGTCCGTCGATAACGCCACCGTCCGGCGCATCGCCCGTCTCGCCCGCATCGCCGTCGCCGACGATGAGGTCGAGCACATCGAGGGTGAGCTCAACGCCATGCTGGCATTCGTGGAACAGTTGGCGCAGGTCGATGTCGCAGGGGTCGAGCCGATGACCTCGGTGACGCCGATGACCATGCGGCAGCGCGCCGATGCGGTGACCGATGGCGGCATCGCCGCGGACATCCTGCGCAACGCGCCGGCCCGTCAGGGCGATTTCTTCATGGTCCCGAAGGTGGTGGAGTGATGTGCGAAGAATGTGAGGAGTTTCCGCCGCAATTCGTCGCCTATTACAACAAGGCGGGCGGCAAGCTGTGGCGGCCGGCGCAGAAGGTCACGCCCAATTCCTGGGCGATCGACGTGCGCCCGGTGACCCCGCTCGAGGTCACCACCACTCCGTTCGTCTGCGACGATCCCGACGCGGCGCCGAAAGCGATCTGATGTGCCTCGCCTGCGAGATGGAATCGGTGTGGTTTGCCGCCCTGGAAGCGCGCGCTCGCGAGGTGGTTGAAGCGCAGGGTGAAGCGCCCCAGGAACGGGGTGAGGCGTCCCCAGAACAGGGTGAGGCGCCGCCGGAACAGAGCGCCGCGCCTCCTTGTCCCCAAGATTACGGCGAAGCGAAATCTTTTCCTACTCCGCCTGCGGGGGAGGGAACGGAGAGTACGCTTGCCCCGCGCGCCAGCCTCTCCTCAGCTTCCCCCTCCCCAGCCCTCCCCCGCAAGCGGGAGAGGGAGCCCGGCGGGCGTTCGCCGCCCGCGGATGCCGCGCCGTTCGCCTGTGAAGAGTTGCCGGCCGCGATATCTCTTCCTCCCCCGCCTGCGGGGGAGGGTAGGGAGGGGGCGCTTGTCCCGCGCGCCAGCCTCTCCTCAGCTTCCCCCTCTCCAGCCCTCCGCGGCGAGCGGGCGAGGGAGCCCGGCCGGCGTTCGCCGCCCGCGGATGCCGCGCCGTTCGCCTGTGAAGAGTTGCCGGCGGCGATATCTCTTCCTCCCCCGCTTGCGGGGGAGGGTAGGGAGGGGGCGCTTGCCCCGCGCGCCAGCCTCTCCTCAGCTTCCCCCTCCCCAGCCCTCCGCGGCGAGCGGGCGAGGGAGCCCGGCCGGCGTCCGCCGCCCGCGGATGCCCCGCCGTTCGCCTGTGAAGAGTCGCCGGCGGAATGAGCGAGCTGACGTCGCTGACCGTTGCAGAGGCGCTCGCGGGCCTGCGCAAACGCGGCTTCTCCGCCGCCGAGCTCACGGCGGCGCACCTCGCGGCCGCCGAGAAGGCGCGAGCGCTCAATGCGTTCGTCCTCGAAACGCCGGAGCTCGCGCACGAGATGGCGGCGCGTGCCGACGCGGCGTTGGCGCGCGGCGAGGGCGGCCCGCTCGCCGGGATCCCGCTCGGCGTCAAGGACATGTTCTGCACCGCCGGGGTCCGCACCACCGCGTGCTCGCGGATCCTCGACGGCTTCGTGCCGGCCTACGAGTCCACCGTCAGCGAAAGGCTCTGGCGCGACGGCGCGGTGATGCTCGGCAAGCTCAACAACGACGAGTTCGCCATGGGCTCGTCCAACGAGAGCTCCTGCTTCGGTCCGGTCGTCTCGCCGTGGCGGCGCCAGGGATCGGACGCAAAGCTGGTGCCGGGCGGCTCGTCCGGCGGCTCGGCGGCGGCGGTTGCGGCGCGCCTGTGCGCCGGCGCGCTCGGCACCGACACCGGCGGCTCGATCCGCCAGCCCGCGGCGCTCACCGGCATCGTCGGCATCAAGCCGACCTATGGGCGCTGCTCGCGCTTCGGCATCATCGCCTACGCCTCCTCGCTCGACCAGGCGGGACCGTTCGCGCGCACGGTGCGCGATGGCGCGATCCTGCTGCGCTCGATGGCCGGGTTCGATCCTAAGGACACCACCTCGGTGGACATGCCGGTTCCCGATTACGAGGCGGCGCTCGGGCGTTCGGTCAAGGGCATGAGGATCGGCATTCCCCGCGAGTACCGGGTCGACGGCATGTCCGGCGAGATCGAGACGCTGTGGGAACGCGGCGCCGCATGGCTCAAGGCGGCCGGCGCCGAGGTGATCGAGGTGTCGCTGCCGCACACCAAGTACGCGCTGCCGGCCTATTACATCGTCGCGCCGGCGGAAGCCTCGTCCAATCTCGCGCGCTATGACGGCGTGCGCTACGGGCTGCGCGAGCCCGGCCGCGACATCATCGACATGTACGAGCGGACCCGTGCCGCAGGCTTCGGCAAGGAGGTCCGGCGGCGCATCATGATCGGCACCTACGTGCTGTCCGCGGGCTATTACGATGCCTATTACCTCCAGGCGCAAAAGGTGCGCAGCCTGATCAAGCGCGACTTCGACGACTGCTTCGCGGCGGGCGTCGAGGCCATCCTCACCCCGACCACGCCGTCGTCCGCCTTCGCGGTGGGCGAGAAGGGCGCCGGCGATCCGGTGGAAATGTATCTCAACGACATCTTCACCGTGACCGTGAACATGGCGGGGCTGCCCGGCATTTCCGTCCCCGGCGGCCTCGATGCCAAGGGCCTCCCGCTCGGCCTGCAGCTGATCGGCCGGCCGTTCGGGGAGGAGACCTTGTTCGCGCTCGGCGAGGTGATCGAGCAGGCGGCCGGACGGTTCTCGCCGCCGCAATGGTGGTGATATCTTCGCCGCGGAGGTGTCGATGACGCCGGCGGAGGTTTCGCGTTTTCTCACGAAGTGGGCGCCGCCGGCCGCGCGCGCCGCGGCGCCTCTGGCGCTGTGGCGGAGCTTCCGATGAAGGGGAAGCCGACGCTCAAGACCAAGACCGGCTCGGCACCACGTAGCGGGACGCCGGACCTGCCGCCGCGACGCCTCAAGCCGCACCAACTGGAAGTCTTCGGCGCCATTGTCTCCGCCGGGAGCATCACCGGCGCCGCCAAGTTCCTCAATGTCTCGCAACCCGGCATCAGCCGGAGTCTCGCCGATTTCGAGCGCGACATCGGCTTTGCCTTGTTCATCCGCGACAAGAAGCGGTTGTTCATCACCCCCGAGGGCTCGGCCTTCTACGAGGAACTCACCCGGAGCTTCACGGGCCTCGATCGACTTGCCAAGACCGCACAGGACATCCGGCAGTTGCGGCGCGGCCATGTGCGTGTCCTGGCGATGCCGGCGCTGTGCTTTGGGGCGGTGCCGCGCGCCCTCAAGACATTTCTCGACCGATACGACTCTTCTGCATGTGAATTTCGAAGCGCAGAACTCGCAGCGCGTCGTCGAAAGCATCGCCAGCCAATACGTCGATATCGGCATTGCGCAGGTGCCGGCGTCGTATCCCGGCGTTGCCATCCACTCGTCGTTTCGCTCCGACTGCGTCTGCGTGATGCCGCGGGGACATCCGCTGTGCACCCGGAAGGTCGTGCGGCCGGCCGATCTGCAGGGTCAGGCGCTCATCGCCTTGCCGGCAAACAGCATGGCCGGGCAGCAGCTCAGCCACATCCTCGTCGAAGCGGGCGTGAGCGTCGTTGCGCGGGTGGAAACGCTCACGTCGTTCGCCGCCTGCGCCATGGTGGCGGAAGGGCTCGGCGTGGCGGTCGTGGATCCCTTTACGTCCGCGGCTTTCACCCATGGCCGACTTGAACAGCGGCCGTTTCGTCCGAACGTGAATTTCGGGTTCCGCCTGATTTACCCCGAGCATCGGATTCTCTCGATCGTTGCGACCACGCTGCTGGAGCATTTGGCGAAAACGCTGGGCAGCGCGCCGTTCGTGGCCGGCAGGTCCTGAACGCGAGGCGGGACCTGAGCACGACCGGGGCCTGAGCGCGACGGGGGCCTGAGCTCGAGTGGCCTGAGCTTGAGACCGTGGGCGACGGTTCATGACGTCGTCGCATGATATTCCCAAGGAATAATATTACGCCGCCCGGGTGCGCGTGTGATCTAATTTATCGATGACGGCGCGGCTGCGGCCGCCGATCCCGGTCGATGCATGCGGGCAAGGACAGTGACATGTCGGTTCTCTTGGACAAACGAGCCAACGGCGTGGCGTGGGTCACGATCGACCGACCGCAAGCGATGAACGCGCTGGACATCCCCGCCAAGGAGCGGCTCGGTACGATCTGGCAGGAAATAGCAGAGGATGCGCAGGTGCGCGTGGTTGTGTTGACCGGCGCCGGCCAAAGGGCGTTCTGCGCGGGCTCCGACATCAAGGAAATCAATCGAACCGGCAAGATGGTCTCCACCGAGACGCTGATGCGGGCGATCCCCGGCGTCGGTATCGAATTGTTCAAGCCGGTCATCGCGGCGATGCACGGCTATTGCATCGGCATGGGAATGACATTGGCGCTGCATTGCGATTTGCGTCTCGCCGCGACCAATACCGTGCTCGGCTATCCCGAGGTCAAGCACGGCATGATTTCGGGTGTCAGCGCGGTTCGTTTGCCGCAAGTCATTCCCAGTGCGTTCGCCATGGAACTGATGCTGAGGGCACAGAACATCTCGGCCGAGGAGGGCCATCGCATGGGCCTGATCAACGCCGTGGTCGACGACGTGCACGCCGAAGCGGACAAATGGTCGTCGATGATCGCCGGCTATTCAGCCGCCGCGGTCCAGGCGACGAAGCGCCTGGCGATCTTCGGGCGGCGCCTGCAGGAAGCCGAACGTTCCGAGATCGAGTCGGCGCGCACCTGGATCGAGACCCAGAACGACTACAGGGAAGGGGCCGCGGCCTTCGTACGGCAAGCCTGACGACGCGGCGGGCGACGGCACTCGACCACACGATCGGAAAATACCATGACGTTCATGAAAGCCGTGACGTTCCGCGATTTCGGTGGCCCCGAGATGCTGCAACTGACGCAGGTCGCCAAGCCGGAGCCCGGCCCGAGCGACGTGCTGGTGAAAATTCATGCGGCCGGCATCTGCTACCACGATGTGCTGTCGCGGGCCGGCAAGATTCCCCGCGACCAGCCCGGTCAGATTCTCGGCCATGAGATCGCCGGTGAAATCGCGGCGGTCGGGTCGGACGTGTCGCCCGACCGTGTCGGCGAGCGCGTCGTGATTTATCAGCGCCTGTCGTGCGGCACCTGCCGCTATTGCCTGGGCGGGCGTCATGACCTGTGCCGCAACAGTCGCGTCCTGGGCGAGAACGGCGGCGGGGGCTATGCGGAGTTCACCTGCGTGCCCGCCCGCAACACCATCCGCATGCCGGATGGATTGGACATGACGGCCGCAGCGCTTGCGGTATGCCCGGTCGGCACCAGCGTGCGCGCCGCGCTCGGCGTTGCGCAGATCGGCCCCGGCGACGTCGTGTTGGTGACCGGTGCGGGTGGCGGCCTCGGACTGCATCAAATTCAGATCGCCAAGAGCGTCGCCGCCCATGTCATCGCCGTGACGAGTTCCGGCGAAAAGGCCGACATCATCAAGCAAGCGGGCGCCGACGATGTCGTAATCAGCCCGGACCTGAAGTTCAGCCGCGAGGTATGGCGGCTGACCGGCAAGCAGGGCGTGGACGCGGTCCTGGAGAACGTCGTCAGCGGTACGTTCGGCGAGAGCCTGCGATCGACGGCCCAGCGTGCGATGGTGGTGGTGCTGGGCAATATCGGTACGCGCCCAGTCGAGGTCGATCCGGGCCTGGTGATCGCGCGGCGGATCAGGATCGCGGGCTCGGGCAACGCCACGTATGCCGACGTGCATCGCGCGTTGCATTTGCTGGCGACCGGCGCCGTAAAGCCCTTCATCGGACGCATCCTGCCCTTCCCCGACGTGGCGAAGGGGCATGCGCTGATGGAGCAGAAGGCCGTGGTCGGCCGCGTCGTCCTGAACGGCTGGTGACATGCATATCGGCGCGAAATGGGCCCAACTCGGGCGATGGCACGGGGACCGGACCGCCATCATCGACGATGCCGGCACATGGACGTATCGGCAGTTCGTCTCGCGCATCAATCGGTTCGGGCATGCGATGCGCGGGCTCGGGCTCCAGGCGGGCGATCGCGTCGCGCTGATGATCCCGGACATCCGCGAATATCTCGAGGTCGACTACGGCACCATGGCCGCAGGATTGGTGCGGGTTCCGCTGGACCCGCGTCTGACCCGGAAGGAAGCCATTGCGTTGATGCGCCATGCCGGCATACGGGCCCTGGTGTCGCATGTGTCCTTTGCCGAGAGGATGGATGGACTGCGCGAGGAGGTCGGGGGCCTCGAGCACATCATCGCCATCGGCGGCACGGTGCACGACGCCCTGGATTACGAAGCCGTGCTGGAGCGCGCGTCGGATGGCGCGCTGCCGGTAGGGGACGCCCACGATCTCGCGGCGTTGAATTTCAGCGGCGGCACCACGGGGGACCCGAAAGCGACCATGCTGCGCCATCGCAACCTGATGGCGGTGGCACAGAATACCATTGGCGGGTTCGAGATCGAGCCGGAAGCGATCTTTCTCAATGTGCGCCCGCTCTGGCCGATCGCGCAGGTCGTCATGATGTCCTACCTCATGGCGGGCGCCACCGTCGTGCTCGGTGGACGGTTCGACGCCGAAGCGCTTGCGGAGCAGATCCACCGTGCCGGCGCGACGCGGACGTCGTTGGTGCCGACGCAATTGGTGCGGTTTGTCGAGCATGTCGGCGCCGGCGACACCCGGCTTGATGGCTTGCAGGCGATCCATGTCGGCGGCTCGCGGATTCCGCCGCCGGTGTTCGAGCGTGCCCTCGATGCGCTCGGACCGAAAATCGGGGTGCTGTACGGCCTCACCGAAGCGCCGGTGACGTGCTACCTGAAACCTCGGCAGATCGATTGCGCGCTGCCGGAACGGCAACGCCTCATCCATGCGGTCGGCCGCGAATTGTTCGGTTACGAGGTCGAGCTCGCCGGGGCAGGCGAAAACGGTTCGGGCGAAGTGCTGATCCGCGGCGACAACGTGATGGCGGGCTATTGGGGCAACGAGGCGGCGACCCAAAGCGCACTGCGCGATGGTTGGCTGCATACCGGCGACATCGGGCAGTTCGACGCGGAGGGAAATCTCTTTATCGTCGGCCGCCTGAAGGACGTCATCCGGTCCGGCAGCAGCACGATCGTTCCGAAAGAGGTCGAGGACGTGATCGTGCAGCATCCCGCCGTCAGCGAGGTCGCCGTTCTGGGCATTCCCGACGTCGAGTGGGGCGAGGCGGTGACCGCGTTCGTGGTGCTCAAGCCGGGCTTTGCGGCATCGGAGAGTGAACTGCAGGAGCACTGCCGGGCTCATTTGGCGAGCTACAAGAAGCCGCGCACCGTGCGGTTTGTCGCGAGCCTGCCGCGCTCTCATTACGGCAAAGTGTTGCAGGCGCAGTTGCTCGCTCAAGTGGTCGGCCGGTGACCCAATGGAAGGCCTGACCCGGCGCGCCCGCTCGTCATTGCTTGGCGATGTTCCCGGCCTTCATGATCGCGGCGTATTTCGTCTGCTCGGCACGCTCGAAGTCGGTAAAGGCCGCGCCGGTCGCCCCGGAGTATTCCAGACCCTGCGCCTCGAACCACTTCACCGCGTCCGCCGATCGCCCGATCTCGGCCAGGACGGCGGTCACCTTGGCCGTGACGCCGGGAAGCAGGTTGGCAGGCCCCCACAGCCCATACCAAGTATAGAACTCGAAACCGGCGAAGCCGAGTTCCGCGAAGGTCGGCGTTTCCGGCGTGAGCGCGCTGCGCTTGGTATCAGAAATGGCCAGCGCGCGGACGGCGCCGCTTTTGGCCAGCGGCAGCGACGTGAGCAGCGGATCCATCAGTCCGCTGACATGCCCGCCCATCAGATCGGTCAGGACGGGGGCTGTGCCGCGATACAACAGGACCGGAATGTTCAGACCCGCTTTGAGCTTGAAGGCTTCGGCCGACACATGTCCGGCCGAGCCATAGCCGCCGGTGGCGAAGTTGTATTTCGAGGGGTCGGCCTTCGCTTTCGCAATGAAGCCCTGCACCGAGTCCGCGACGTCGGGATGGACCACGAAAAGCAAGGGGCCTTTGGCGACCAGCGCGATCTGCGTGAAGTCCTTCAAGGGGTCGAAGCGCGGCGCTTCGGCGGCGACGATCGGGCTGACCACGAAGGTCGATGCGCTGATCATGAAGGTATAGCCGTCCGCGGCTGACTGCATGACGGCATTGGCGCCCAAATTTCCCGACGCCCCGGGCCGGTTTTCGACGACGAAGTCCTGCTTCAACGTGTCCGACAGCTGCTTTGCCATGAAACGCGCGACGACATCGACGGCGCCGCCGGCCGCAAAGGGCACGATTATGCGGACGGTCCGGAGCGGATAGTCTTGCGCGTGAACGCTTGCCGTGGCGTTGAATGCGAGCGCGGCGAATACGAGCAGAGCCTCTAAACCTCGCCGCATGATGTTCACTCCAGTTCCTGCGGAGGCGCGCCATGCAATCGGTGTCGCAAGCTTGGCACCTCTAACGGACATAGAAGGCTGTCACTTTATGAGTGGGCGTCGACCGTGCTGAAATATTTAAAAATGGGAACCTCATATCCAAGACGTATGGATATGCGCGGCGGTCAAATCTTAGGCACCCCAGGAGGCGCTGCCGGGGTGCGGGATCACGCCGCGCGCCGGCCGGATCCGGTGGCAGCGACCCCTGACCCCCCCCGCACGCACGCCGCCGCGCTTGCGAACGGCTGCCCGCGGATGCCGCAGCATCCGCACCGGATGAAGTCCGGGGGGCAAGCCCCCGAACATCATGGGCGATGAGTTCCGCCTGTCGTCTCCTCAACTCCTCCCCAGCCTGCCTCAGCCGGGCTCCATGCCGGTCTTCTTGAAGGCTTCCCCGGCCTGCGGCGTGGTGAGGAACTTGATGAGCGCGCGGGCGCCGTCGGCGGCGGTGGCGCCGCTGTGCACGGCGGCGTCGAACACAGTAATCTGCTGGATGTCGGCGGGCAGCGCGCCGATGTAGGTGATGCCCTTGATCGGCAGGAGCTCGCTGACCTGCTGGAAGCCGATGTCGGCGTCGCCACGGGCGACCACCTCGCCGATCGGCACGCCCTGCAGTTGCTTGAGCTTGCCCTTGATGGCGTCGGCGACGCCGAGGCGCTCGAACATCCCGACCAGGTAGACGCCGCTCGGGCCGGTGGAGATGGCGATCGACTTCGCCGCCAGCAAAGTGCGCTTGACCGCGTCGGCCGAGGAGATGTCGGGCTTCGGCAAGCCGTCGCGGACGGCGACGCCGATGCCGGACTTCGCCACCGGCGTGCCGGGGCCGAGTTTGCCGAGCTTGTTGAGCTCGGCGATGCCGTTCGAGGCCATGATCACGAGATCGACGGTCTCGCCGCCCTTGAGGCGCTGCATCATTTCCGCAGTCGGCACCCACGAGGTGGTGACCTTGCTCTCGGTCGCGCGTTCGAACGCGGGGATCAGCTCGCCATAGGCGTCATGGATGGCGGCCGACGCCATCACCTTGATCTCGGCGGCCGCCGCGGGCCCCGCCATGAGCCATCCACCCATGCTCAACATTGCTCCTGCGCAGATCGCTCCCATCTTCATAGTCTTCTCCCTTGCGGTGGCCAGTCCGGAGGTGGCCCGTCCGCGATGACGCGCGGCGCGGTGCCCGGCCCACGCAAGCATAAGCCGCGGCGACCGCGCGGGACAGCGGGCCTTGACGCAAATTGCAGGCCGCGCAATTCCTTCGCGGGCCAACAGCGTGGGAACGACGATGAACGCTCCGACCAAGACCACCAAGCTCGTCAAGGGCGCCACCGGCGACTGGGAAGTCGTCATCGGCATGGAGATCCACGCCCAGGTGAACTCACAGGCGAAGCTGTTCTCCGGCGCCGCCACCGCGTTCGGCGCCCCGCCCAATGCCCAGGTGTCGCTGGTCGACGCGGCGATGCCCGGCATGCTGCCGGTGATCAATGGAGAATGCGTCGCCCAGGCGGTCCGCACCGGCCTCGGCCTGTCGGCGCAGATCAACCTGCGCTCGGTGTTCGACCGCAAGAATTACTTCTATCCGGATCTGCCGCAGGGCTACCAGATCAGCCAGTACAAGTCGCCGGTGGTCGGCGAGGGCGAGGTGGTGGTCGACATGCCCGACGGCGCGGTGCGCATCGGCATCGAGCGGCTTCATCTCGAGCAGGACGCCGGCAAGCTGCTGCACGACCAGCACCCGGCGATGTCGCTCGTCGATCTCAACCGCGCCGGCGTTGCGCTCATGGAGATCGTCTCCAGGCCCGACCTGCGTTCCTCCGAGGAGGCCAAGGCGTTCCTCGCCAAGCTGCGCGCCATCCTGCGCTATCTCGGCACCTGCGACGGCGACATGGAGAAGGGCAATCTGCGTGCCGACGTCAACGTGTCGGTGCGCCGGCCGGGCGAGCCGCTCGGCACCCGCTGCGAGATCAAGAACGTCAACTCGATCCGCTTCGTCGGCATGGCCGTCGATTACGAGGCGCGACGCCAGATCGACGTCATCGAGGACGGCGGCACGATCGCGCAGGAGACCCGGCTCTACGACGCCGCCCGCAACGAGACCCGGCCGATGCGCACCAAGGAAGAGGCGCACGACTACCGCTACTTCCCCGACCCCGACCTGCTGCCGCTCGAACTGACCTCGGACTATGTCGCGGCGCTTGCCGCGGCGCTGCCGGAACTGCCGGACCAGAAGAAGGCCCGCTTCATCTCGGAATTCGGCCTCGCCGGTTATGACGCCGGCGTTCTCGTGGCGGAACGTGAGAGCGCGGACTTCTTCGAGGCCGTGGTGCGAAGGGCCGACGGCACCGCGCGCGATCCCAAGATCGCTGCCAACTGGGTGATCAACGAACTGTTCGGACGGCTCAACAAGGAGGGCAGGGAGATCGACGCCTGCCCGGTGTCGGCCGCCGCGCTGGGCGCCATCCTCGACCTCATGAGCGATGGAACCATCTCCGGCAAGATCGCCAAGGACCTGTTCGAGATCGTCTGGACCGACGGCGGCGACCCACGCGCCATCGTCGAGGCGCGCGGCATGAAGCAGGTCACCGACGTTGCCGCGATCGAGAAGCTGATCGACGCCATCGTCGCCGGCAATCCCGACAAGGTGGAGCAGGCGCGGCAGAAGCCGGCGCTGATCGGCTGGTTCGTCGGGCAGGTGATGAAGGCGTCCGGCGGCAAGGCAAACCCGCAGGCGGTCAACGATCTTCTCAAGGCGAAGCTCGGTCTCTGACACGCGCTGCAAGCGGATCGCTGCGCGTCGCGACGCGCACCGCAGGACCACGCTGCACGTCGCAGGACCACGCTGCACGTCGCGCGACGGACGGAAATCGACCGCTCGACGATGGCCGCAGCGCCCGCCAAACCGGCTGCGAGAGCGTTTTGAAACGCGATGTTTGCGAATTGGCAGACACGTTTTTGGTCGAATGCATGCCGACGCGCGCGACGGTGCGGCTCCAAAATCCGTATGCGGAAGGAATTGCGCACAAATTTTTTCGTCGGAAAAATCACGCGCCGCGCGGCGCTGCGATGGCTTCGCGAAACCGCCGAAAGTGCTGTCAAGGCGAGCCCGCGGCGTTGTGCACGAGTTTTCAGACATGGATGAAATGCCCAATTCGCAGTGGTTTCTTGAACTCGCGTGGTTGCGCATGCAGCACCACGGTGGAAGCGCGCGCGCGCTCGCATCGTCGCGCTCGCGCGGTGTCGGCATGCTGCGCGCGACAGCAGCGGGCGCGCTGCGATACACGTTTCGTTAATGCGGAAGCTGTTTTTTTCGTTGTGCTGTAGTAATCGGAATGCAGTGCCCACGATTCGCGTGGACACTGATGCGACACCGCCAGCTCAACTTGACTAGGAGGGCAGTATGGCGAAGAAGGCAATGACGACGAAGGCCAAGGCGAAGGCGAAACCCGCTGCGAAGAAGAAGGCTCCCGCGAAGCGGAAGGCCGTCAAGAAGAAGTAACGCGGAGCGATTGACGCTCCCGAACCATCGACGACCCGATGGTCAGCCCGGCGACATCGCGCATGATTTTTGGGGATGCAGTCGGTGATGACGCCGGGGTTGGCGACGGAGGGCGTCGGCGAGATTGAGGCTTGAAGCTCCCAAGCGCCAGGACAGATTGGCGCCGTTGCAAATGGTCCGTCCCTGCACGGCCGACTTGGGAACACGGTGCGGAAACATCCCGTACCATCTCGTCAGCGCAGCCGCTGACGAAATTCTGGCCCTCGGAATTCTCGCCGACGCCTCGTAAAGCTCAACCATATAGACGTCCAGAGCCGGTTAGACGGGCGAGAACGATTGCTTCCGCGGCGTCGCTGGAGCGTCGTCGTTGCGCCGATCGAAGCCACGTCCGGCCATTCGGGCAATCTCCACATCACAGTCTGCAAGCGTCGGATGTCCGTTCGGCTCCGTCCAGAGGGGCGCGGTCTTCGATGGGGACGGCCCCAGGCTCGATTGCGCGGCGGCCGATCCGGCTCGGACGGTCAGCAGCCCCGATGGTGAGCTGCGATGGCGCCGTGCTTGCCTGCCGATGGCCGTCACCCCGCAGCATCCCCGCCGCCATTCCCGCCGCCCTCGGCGTCATGCGGTCCGGCGACCGCGTTGCATAGTTAGCGTCCCCTTGAGCAGCAAGGTTAGCGCCGGCTGAGCCCGATCGCATAAAACCCCTTACATATTCGGCGTTCTCGAGATTAACGCGGCACCCGCCAGGCGATGCGGGCACCGGCCGTTCACCTCCGATTCATCGCGTCGCTTAAAGCGTGATTTCAAAGCTTCCGAACATGATCAAGACACTCCGGGGGGCCGGAGAAGACGGGGCCGGTCACACCGGCGGAGAGGCCTGGGAGGCCATAATGGGACGTGGGGAGCTTGCAGCGATCGAGAACGCCGGCATGGGGGAAACCTCCGGCGACATGTTCTACCGGCTCGGCATGATGTACTCGATCGGCGCCGAGATGCCGACCGACCTGGTGACGGCACACAAGTGGTTCAATCTCGCCGCCATGCGCGGCAACTCCGATGCGGCGCGCCTGCGCCGGGAAATCGCTCTGGAAATGTCGGAGGCCCAGATCGCCGCCGCCCAGCGTGCGGCCCGCGACTGGCTGCGCCACTGATCGCGGAGGAGAGGGTGGTCCGAAGCAGCACCCGTGCATATCAGTGTGGTGCGCAGTGGTCGGCGATTGCCGCGCGACCAGGAAGAGTGGGGCGCTTCCCGACCGAGACGGCGCGCTTCCTGCCGCGGGCGTGTCGCGAGCGCCGCCGCAGCGACGGGCGCGAGCGGGCGGTGCCGCCGCACGGCGTCCACGCAAGCGCTGCCGACAGCTCAGGCAACCCGTAGGCCGGAGAGGATATCCCGACGCGCTGCGCGCCGCGCTCCTTGCGACGGAACGAAATCGCGAAGCGCTGCGTTTCTCCGTCCGACGTCTCGATGCAGATCTTTGACGCAGGGTTTTGAGGAGCAGCGCATGTTGCGGGCGGTGGCCGTATCGGTGGTGATTGCTGCGGGAGTGGCTTACGCCTTGCCGGCATGGGCGCAATCACCGGACCCGGCCACGCTGGCGCCGGCTTCGTCACGCGGCATGATGATGACGAGGCCCGCCGTGCCGCACACCGGGGTGGCACCACGGCCCGCCGGGGCGGTGCGGACGCACGTGATTCCGCGCGCCTCGGGGCTCGCCTCGCAATCCCACGCCAGGAAGTAGCGCGCGCCCCACGAGGCTCGTCGAACTGCGATCCGGCTTCGCGGCTCAGATCGGGCGCAGCTTCATCTGCTCGAGCACGGCGCGGCCGAACAGGCTGTAGGGATTGGCAAGCTGCTCCCACACCTCGAAGTGGTTGTAGCCGTCCATGACGGATAACGAGACGGGCTTGCCCGCCATCCGCACCGCCGCCGCGAAGTCGCGGTTCTGCCGCTGAAACTCAGGCGTCTCGGCGCTGCCGTAGACCATGGCGATGGGCGCCACCAGCCGATCGATGCGGCGCTGCGCGCTCAGCGCCGCTTCCACTTCGTCGGTAAATTTGACGTATCTGGACCGTGCCGAGAGCCGCACCGGGGCGAGGTCAAACATGCCGCTGCCGGCGACGCCGCCCTTGATCAGCGTGGGGGCGATGGCGTAAGCGCCCTGCCAATCGGTGGTGAGCAGCACGCCCACCCAGTGGCCGCCGGAGGAATGGCCGCTGACGTAGATCCGGTCCGGGTCGCCGCCGAAGCTTCCGGCATTGTGGTGGACCCAGACGACAGCGCGGCGGATCTGGTCGGCCATCGCCATCAGATCGCCGCCGGTCTCGTCGACATTGCTGAAATCGAGCACGGCGAGGTGGGCGCCGGCGTTGGTGATCATCTCGGCGTGGTGGGCGTTGCCCTTGGCAGAACCGACCCGCCAGGCGCCGCCGTGCACGTAGATGTTGACCGGCGCGTTCGTCGCCTTGGTGGGGTAGAGATCGATCCCCTCGATCGGCGTCGGTCCATAGGCGAGCCGCCGGGGCTCGCCGATGCGCTTGCGCCCGAGCTCGCCGACATGCTCGCAACGCGCCAGCACCTGCACCATGTTGGGAGCGTAGACGCGTTGATCGTAGGCGTCGTCGAGCGCCTGTTGATCCATGTCGAGCCACACCGGCGGCCCCTTGGGTCGGGCGCCGAGTGCCGGCTGCGGGGCCGGTTGCGCCGAAACCGGGCCGGTGGCCGCCGCGGCAGCACCCGCGGCGAGATGCAGGAACTTGCGACGGGGAAGTCTCATGGTGAGCCTCGCGATGGTGGGACCGCGCGACGGTCGCACGAAACGATGTTCCGGGAAAGTCCAGCAAACCCGTCGCCCATGCTTCCCACGCCGGTCCCGACGGTCGTTTCCGCAGGCGAGCGATTGCACCGCGCATCTTCGCAACCGGCCGCTACCGGCTGCGCCGATGCCGGGTCGCTCGGCCGCGGCGACCTTCATTCAGGCGAGGAGGCCCCCGGACTGCGTTGCGACGTTGCAACGGCGAATCGAAAACACCCCGGAGCCTACAATTTGACCTTCGCGAGCATTCATCCAACTGTCACAAGGAGACTCAGGCTCCGCGCCATTCTTCCCGACGCGAGGCTGCTGAAAACCCCAGCCGGACTCACCCACCGGCTGGGGTTTCTAATTTGCGCGAGGCTCGCAGAGCTGCCGCCGCCTCCGGTTCGCAGAAACTTCGCAGAAACATCGGAGACCGGATGCGCGAATGGCGAAGGTGCCGCCGCGTATCCAGTCCCGCGCTCCGGCATTATTCGACAACCTCGTCGGCGGTCGCCAGAAACCAGAGCGGAATCGTGAGCCCAAGAGCCTTGGCCGCCTTGAGGCTGACGGCGAGGTCGTACCTGACCGGCAATTGCACCGGAAGGTCGCCCGGCTTCGCCCCCTTGAGCAGGCGGTCGACATAGAACGCCGCACGCCTGTGGAGGTCGACCACGTCCGCGTCGTAGGACATCAGGCCGCCGCGGGCGATGGCGAAACGGTCGCCATAGACCGCGGGCAAGCGCAGCCGCGCCGCCAGGGTGGCGACGACGTCGCGGTGAACCCGGCCCGGATCACCCGGCAGCGCGATGATGCCGCCGTTGGGCTCCTTCGCGAAGGCGGTGATTTCCTTCTCCACCTCCGCAGCGGTGACGACGGCGGCCGGCACGACCTTCACGCCGATCCCGCCGGAGACGGAGCTCGCCGCGCGCATGAGGCCCTCCTGCCCGAAATCCCCCGGGGCGGACAGGACGAGTGCGCGCTTCACCCGCGGCGCCGCCTCTTTGAGGATGGCGAGCCAGTAGCCGCCCATCGAGAACTGATAGTCGGCATAGCCGGTCAGGTTCGCCTCGGGGCGCGACAGGCTGTTCACGAGCCCTGCGGCGAGGGGGTCGGTCACGTTCACGAACACGACCGGGATGGTTTTGGTCGCGTCGCGAAGCGCCTCGGTGATCGTCGCGCCGCAGGCCACGATGACGCTCGGAGCCTTGCTCACGACTTCGGATGCGACCCCGCGCTCTTTTCCCCACTCGATCTTGCCCCAGCGATATTCGATGGCAACGTTGCGGCCCGCTACCCACCCCAGCTTTTCGAACCCCGAGCGAAACGCATCCGCCCGCGCCCGTAGCTCGGCATCGCTTTCGGGCCCCTGCGCCACATAGACGACAAGAGGCAGCGCGCCGGAGGGCTGCGCGCCCACGGAAAACGGAAAGGCCGCCCCCGCCAGTGCCGCAATGAACTCTCGCCGTCGCATCCGCGGTCCCCGGTGATGATCGCCGGTGAGCCTATCGCGGCCCGGGCCGCATTGTAATCCGCACGCGCCAGGATACCGGTCGGCGGCACGCTCGAGGGCTTCCGCGGACCACGCAAGCCAACGCGCGTCTCAAATCACAGCATCAAACTTGATCGTCACTCGGACGCGGCGGGAACAGTGCGGAGTGCCGCAGCGTAGAATTGGCGGACCACGACCGACGGTGATGAGCACTACGTGTATGCTATAGCCTCTGACGGAGCCCCCATCCAACAGGCTTAAGCCGTCGTCGGACAGTGGCAAAGTTGGATCAGTCGGGGGGCGGCGGAAAGAAAAACACCGATGGATAACCTTCCGCCGCGGCGTTGTGGCGCGTCAGTCCATCGGGGCCGATCACTCGGCCGCGGCCATATCGGCCGGGATGGTCACCTGCCCTTCGACGTGATGCGCACGGTTCAACTTCTTACTTTTACATGCAAGAGTAAGGAGTTCGCCCTGATGTGCAACCGTCCCGCCGAGGGCTTACATTGTTTTAGTTGCTTCAATCTGATAATCCTATGGCGTGACGGACCCACGCGACCCCACGCTCGATGTGCTGCTCGACCTCGACGGCCAGGTGCTCATCGTGGACCCCGAGGGCTGCCACTGGGTTCGGTTCGTGGTGACACGGGTGCCGGTATCGCCGGAGAAGCCGCACGGGCTGGATTACTCGCTGACCCTGCATGGCCCGGACGGCGAGCGGCTGGTCGGATTCGACAACGCTCATCCGGTGTCGAAGCAGAAGCGCGGCAGGCCGAAGGACCATCGCCACCGGCTGCGCACGATCAAGGCTTACGACTACCGGGACGCGGCGACGCTGCTCGGCGATTTCTGGACCACCGTGGACGCGGTGTTGCGCGAGAGAGGAGTGATTCCGTGACGACCTTGAAAGTGGGCATCGCCAGCTACGAGGACATGAAGGCCCGCACCATGGCCGTGGCGCGCGGCGAGCAACGCATCGCGTCCGACGAGCCGAAGGTGTGGTTCACCTCGACCGAATCCTTCGCCAAGGTGCTGTCAGCCGGCAACCGCGACCTGTTGCGGGTGATCGTGGAGCAGGCCCCTGGCTCGCTCGATGAACTGGCGCGGATCACCGGCAAGGCGAAATCCAACCTGTCACGCACGTTGAGAACGATGGCGGGCTACGGTCTCGTCCGCCTGGAACGGGGCGAGCGCGGGCGGATTATGCCGAAGGTGACGCATGACAGGGTGCAACTCGAGCTTCCGCTCACAGTCTCACATAAGGCGAGTTGAGCAACGACCGCTTGGCGGCGCGGAGGCCGGACCGTCGTCGGCCCCTCAAGGCCGGCGCGTTCCGCGCCACCCCGGCTTCTGACCGCGCCTCGGCCGCCGTCAGACAGGTACATTAAGTCATGGCGTATCGTGAAGGGCGATTTTGCTCCGAACCTTGCTGCCGCCTCGGGCGCAAAATCGGCTACGCCCGGCGCTCGCAATTCTGTTCCGAGTTGGCGGAGACGGAGGGATTCGAACCCTCGATACGCCTTGAGAGCGTATAACGGTTTAGCAAACCGCCGCCTTCAGCCACTCGGCCACATCTCCGTGCGACCCATATGCCCGAGCGGCGCCGGGCTGGCAAGGGAATGTGGGGGGCGGTCGGGGGGCGCCTGCGGGGCTCGGTTGGCTGTGAATCCGGCGCTTGGCGTCGCGACGGCGCCACAATTCGGCGGTCGGGCGGTCGTCCGGGGTGGTTTCGCCGGCTGCGCCCCCAATTGCGGCATCGGCCGCTCGGGCGTCGCCGGAATTGCAGCCCATTGCGGCCCAATATCCGCGCGAACGGCATGCGAACATCCATTGATGCGAGCGTTGGGCGCGTTCGGCTCCGGTCGGGGAACCGATCAGGGTAGTCGCGCTTCCGTCCGTTGGTTCTGCTTGGGGCGCGTCCGGCCGCGGCCGCGATCCCCGCGCAAAGCGATGGAGTCGTCCGGATGTCGATGCGTTCTCGTCTTTGCGTTGCCGCGATGCGTGACGGCGCCCGCCATACCGGCGTCCTGTGCACCGGCGCCATCCACACCGGCGCCATCCGCGCCATCGGCACGGGCATGATTCGTGCGGGGATCCGTGCGGGCGTGTTGGGTGCAGGCGTAATCTGGGCGGCCGTGGGGGGCGCCGGCGTCATGGGTGCGGGCGTGCTCGGCGCCGATCCCGCGATGGCGGCCTCCGAATGCCTGGGCGCGCCGAACCGCGATGCGCCGGCGGGCAGCCATTGGTACTACCACATGGATCGGACGGCCGACCGGAAGTGCTGGTATCTCCACGCCACGGTGGGAGCGGCCGACCCGCCCACGGGTGCTCTGGAGCGCCCGGTGGAGCGCCAGGTAGAGCGCGCCGAGCGGCCTCCGGTGCGGCCGGCGGCGCGGCCGATGCCGCGGCAGGCCCAGGCGGCGGCCGATGGAGCGCGTCCTCCGATGAGCGAATCCGAGCAGGCCGCGCTCTATCTCGAGTTCCTGCGCTGGCGCGAGCAGCAGCGCAGCGCCCAATAACCCGCGCGCCGGTTACTGCGGGGTTGTCGTCCGGGGCGCTTCGTGGTGCGCATCGCAGCTCGCCGCGAACGCCGCGATCGCTCCGATCGTCAGGGCGTCGGCGAGCAGCGGCGCATGGCCCTGGTCGGCGACCACCGCCACCTCGAGGTCCGGCCGGTGCGCCTGCATCTCCTTCACCGTGGCGGCGGTCAGGATGTCGGACAGCGCGCCATGCACCACCATCACCGGCACGCCGGCCAGCGCCTCGAACTGCGGCCACAGCGTCGGGTAGGGCTCGTCCGGCTCGACGTCGCGCAGCGTGCGGGTGAGCGCGGGATCGTAGTTGGTGACGAGCTGCCCGTTGTGCTCGCGGAAGGCGCGGTGCGCGGCGGTGAGCCAGTCGGCTTCCGTGAGGTTCGGGAATTGGCCGCCGGAGGCGCCGCGCAGCATCGCCGCCGCCTCGTGGTAATTCTTCGGCGGCGGCAGCTTGCCCACATAGCCCTTGATCCGCATCAGGCCCGCCATGCCCACCACCGGCCCAATGTCGTTGAGGACGACGCCGGCGAGCAGTCCGGGGTGCTTCTTCGCCATCGTCATGGCGACGAGCCCGCCGCGCGACGTCCCGACGATGATCGCCGGCGTCGCCGCGAACGCGGTCAGGACGGTGACGACGTCTTCGGTCTCCACGTCGACCACGTAATGCGTGGGGTCGGGGTCGTAACCCGATTGCCCGCGCCCGCGCAGGTCGAGCGCCAGCACGTGCCGGTCGCCGGCAAGCGTGGTGGCGAGCTCCGTGAAGTCCTGGGCGTTGCGCGACAGGCCCGGCAGGCACACCACCGGCAGCCGCGGCGAGCGGGGGTCGCCGTATTCCACGACGTGCAGCTTCAATCCGTCCGCGGCAGTGATGAAACGGCTCTGTGCCATGGGGACCTCCATCGGCGGTTTCAGGATTCGGGTGAGGGCACGGAAAAGCCCGCCGGCGCTTCGCCGCGCCGGGCGCGCGCGTGCATCTCGTCATAGGCCGCTTCGATCCCGCGGCAAAAGCGGGCAGTGTCGAACAGCGGATGAGTCTCGCGATGGGCGGCGACCTTCGCCTTGAGGGCCGCGAGCGCGGCCGGGTCGGCTGCCAGCCTGAGCGCCGCAGCCTCGTAGTCGGCAAGCGAAGGCATGATGAGCTCGGGCAGGCCGAGCGCGTCGAGCAGGCTCGCGGCGACCCGCCCCGCGAAGGTCGTGCCGCTGCAGGTCAGCACCGGCAATCCGGCCCACAGCGCGTCGCTGGCGGTCGTGTGGGCGCAGCAGGGCAGGGTGTCGAGAAACAGGTCGGCGAGCCGGTGGCGCGCGAGGTGCGCGGCTTGCGGCACGCGGTCGGCGAACACGATGCGCTCGGCGGCGACGCCGCGACGCTCGGCTTCGCGGCGCAGGTTTTCCCGCGCGTCCGGATGGTCGCCGAGCTGCCACAGCACGCTGCCGTCGATCTTCGTGAGCAAACGCATCCATACGTCGAAGACTTCTGGCGTGATCTTGAAGGTGTGGTTGAACGCGCAGAACACGACGCCTTGCGCCGGCAATCCGGCCTCGGCGCGGCTCGGGGCCGTCGCCGCGATCGCCCGCGTGTCGTCGGTGCACTGGTAGCTGTCGGGCAGATAGACGACCTGCTCGGCGTAGCAGTGGCGCTCCTCGCGGGGGATGACCCGGCGGTCGGCGATGACGTAGTCGATGAAGTCGGCGCCCATGGTGCCGGGAAAACCGAGATAGGCGACCTGCAGCGCCGCCGGATGCGGCGCCAGGATTCCCGGGCGGCAGTCGGCGGTGAAGCCCTTGAGGTCGACCGCGATGTCGACCTCGAGCTCGCGGATGAGCGCTGCCGCCGCCGGATCGCTCAGTCCGCCGACGTCGTGGAACCGCTCGAACGCGGTGCGGATGCGACGCGCGGTGGCGCTGCCGTCATCGGGCCCGAACGAGATGCCGATGGTCTCGAACCGGCTGCGGTCGTGATGCTCGATCAGGCCGGCCAGCAGGTAGGCCGTCGCGTGCTCATGGAAATCGGCGGAGACATAGGCGAGGCGGATGCGATCATGCGTCGCGCCATGAGGCGCCATCCGCGGCACGCTGCCGGGCGGAAACTCGTAGGCGACCCGCGCGGTGGCGCAGGCGAGCTGCTCCTGTGGCGAGGCGAGCGTCAGCACGCCGTGGAACGGCAGGGTCACCGCCTGGGCGCTGTTGATCTCGTCGCGCAGCGTGGCGATGACCTCGGCGAGGCCGTTCCAGTCGCAGCGGCTCAATTTGACGAACGCGAGGTGGCCGCGGGCGAAGTCGCTGTGGGGCGCCACCGCGAGCAGGCGGCCGATCACCCCGCCGGCCTCCGCCAGGCGCTTGCGGCCGATCAGGAGGCGGACGAGGCCGAGCGATGCGGCCGCGTTGTCGGGCGCCACCGCGAGCGCGCGCTCGAAGCTCGCCGCGGCGTCGTCGTCGCGTCCGAGCGCGGCGAGCACATGGCCGCGGCGTTCGAGAAGGGCCGCCGTGTCGGGCGTCAGGCGCAGCGCGGCGTCGTAGCTCGCCAGCGCCTCCATGGGACGCCGCAGCGCGGCGAGGAGATTGCCGCGGTTGGTCAGCGTATCGGCCGCAGGCGCGGCGGCGAGGCTGGCGTCGAAGCTCGCCAGCGCCTCGGCATGGCGCCCCATCGCGGCGAGCAGGTTGCCGCGGTTGTTGAGGGTGTCGGCGGCGCGCGGCGCCACGGCGAGGCATCGGTCGTAGCTCGCCAGCGCCTCCTCGCGACGGCCGAGCTTGGCGAGGATGACGCCGCGGTTGTTCATGGCGTCGGCGAACCGCGGCACCAGGGCGAGGCAGCGGTCGTAGGCCGCCAGCGCCTCGGCAAGCCGTCCGGCCTCCGCCAGCAGCTTCGCCTGGTTGTAGTGCGCCTCGGGAAAATCGGGTGCGAGCGCCAGCGCGCGCGAAATGAATTCGAGCGCCGGGCCGGGCCGGCCCAGGGCGATCTGGTTGTTGCCGCGGTTCGCCCAGATCTCGGCAACCGTGGGATCGATCGCAGTCGCCTTGGCGAACTGCCGCTCCGCCTCTTCGAACTTGCGGTCCTGCATCTGCGCGAGCGCCAGCAGGTAGAGCGCCATCACATTGCGGCCGTCGCGGCGCAATGCGGCGCGGGCGGCCTGCGCGGCCGCCGCGGCGTTTCCCGCCTTGAACAGGGCAATCGCCTTCTCGATGTCTGCGCCGCGCTGCATCCCCGAACGTTCCTGGCACGAGGCTGGCGACCGTCGCTCGAGACGGAGTGCGGGCGCCAGGGAGGACCGTTTTGGCGCGTCCCGATCGGCGAAGCAATCGCGCCGCGATGCGGCTCACGCGGATATCATCGACCCGCGTATTGCGATAACGCGATTGAGAAGGCTGGCCGCGGCGGTGGCGACGCTAGTGCGCGGCGCCGCGGCGGAGGTCGGCCTCGATCAGCAGGCGGCTACCGGCGCCGAAGCGGGTGCGATAGACCTGGATGTTCTCGAGGATGCGCTGGACGTAGTTGCGGGTTTCGGAGAACGGGATGCGCTCGACCCAGTCGACCGGATCGACCTTGGGGTCGCGGGGATCGCCATAGCGCGTCACCCATTCGTGGACCCGGCCGCGTCCGGCATTGTAGCCGGCGAAGGCGAGGATGTAGGAGCCGTTGTAGCTCGCGATGTTGTCGCCGAGCTCGGCGGCGCCGATCTGCATGTTGTAGACGTTGTCGTTGAGCAGCCGCGCCTGGTCGAAGGTCACGTTGAATTTCTTCGCCACGTACCGTCCGGCCTCGGGCGTCACCTGCATGAGGCCGAGGGCGTTGGCGCTCGACACGTCCTTCGGATTGAAGGCGCTTTCCTGGCGGGCGATCGAGTAGACCACCGCCGGCTCGACCTCCGGTCCGATCGAGGAATAGCGCGGCAGGCCGAAGGTGGGGAAGGCGTAGTGATCGAACGGCTGGCCGCGTCCCAGCCCGCCCTTGCCAATCAGGAGGGCGCTGCGGGCGTCGTCATGTTTTTCGGCGACCTCGGCCAGCGCCGCCAGCGTGGCGAGGTCGGGGCTGCGCTCGGCGAGGTCGGCGACGATCGGGATGACGAGATCGCGCTCGTTGATGGCGTACAGCGTTTCGACGGCGCGGACGATCTCGCTGTGGGCGAGCGCGGCACGCTTGTCCGCCATGGAGACCGGCGTCGACGCCAGCGACAGGTCCGCGATGCCGAGCTTGGCGCGGGCGAGCTGGCCGTAATAGGCGGTGCTGAAGCGGGCGGCCTGCTGGTAGTACCCGTGGGCGTCCTGCGGCTTGTTCATCGCGTCGGCGGCACGGCCCTTCCAGTAGTTCGCGCGGGCCTGGGCGATCGGGTTCGAGGTGCCGTTGATGCGGGCGAAGTGCTGGGCGGCGAGGGCGGGGTCCTTGAGAAAACGCAGCGCGATCCACCCGGCGGTGAATTCGTGCTCGACCCGGAAGTTCTCCTTGGTCGGCGGCGCCGCGTCGCGCACGATCTTGTAGGCGTTGGCCGCGGAATTGAGGTCGAGCAGCTTGCGTGCGATCAGCCGCCGCTCGATCCACCATTCGTCCGGATCGTAGATCTGGGCGACGTCATGGGGCGCCGCGAGCATGAGCTGGGCGGCCTCGGGGTACTTTTCGGCGCGCCGCAGCAGCTGAATGCGGCTGAACAGCACGCCGGTGTCATGGTGCGCACTCGGCGGCAGCGCCTCGATCAGCGATTTGCCGGTGGGCGACCTTTCGTTGACCGCGGCCCGTGCCTTGGCGATGTTGGGCTCGTCGCCGCCGAGGCGATGCGCCGCCCGCAGCGCGGTCGAGACGTCGTTGGCATAGAGCCGGTGCTCCATGCGGGCCTTGTCGTCCTCGCGGGTGATCAGGCCGCCGAAGGTATCGAAGATGTCGTCCTCGGCGTCGCTCGTCAGCGGCTCGGTGCGCCAGGCGTCCCGCACGAGAGGCTCCGCGCCGGCGCGGTCGCCCTGGGCGAGCAGGGCGCGGGCGAGCGCAAGCTTGCCCTTGCCGGAGATCGGCTTGTCGCCGGTGAAGGCGCGGATGGTCGCCAGGTCGGCCTTCTCCTGCCACAGCATGGCTTCGGCGCGGCGGCGGAACATGATGGTGCTGGGCCAGCCGGGATTGGCGGCGAGAAAGGCCCGGTAGCGTGAAAAATCGAGGCCGTTGTCGTCGCCGCGCAGGATCGCCCATTCGACCAGCTTGCGCGCGGTGGGGTCGCTGATGCGCTGCTGAAGGTCGGTGGCGTCGCGCGCCTTGCTGCGACGGGCGAGCGCGAGGGCGTCCTTGAGCGTCGCGAGGTCGGCTTGGGAGGCGGTGAGCGCAGGCGGGGCGAGCGGCTCGGACGAGGCGGTCAGCGGCTCGTTGGCATCGAGCGAGGCGCGGACCGTCCCGGTCGGCACCGGCTCCCGATGGGCGACGAGCCGCGGCCGTGGCCGCGGCAACGGCACATGCCTGGACACGGCGGAGCCGGCCGGCTTGTCCGCGGGCTTGCTCGGCGCAGGAGTCGCCGCGACCGCGCCGGATGCGAGTATGACGATACTGGCCGCGGCGCTGATTGCGAGGCGACTTCCACAGGGCTGCCGGGTCAAGTGTTCCCCCGTCCGGATAGGTGCACACTACCCTTGGTTCGCTTCGGTTAAATAAACCCTAAGGCCGAAATCGTGGCAATGGTTCGGCAGCGCCGGAAACAGCCGGTGATGGAGGGCTTTAATCGAGGGGCCGGAATGGTTATCAATAGCGGCGGGACCGCGCGCCGGGCGCCGATTCCCGAACCTCCAGGAGCGTGTGATGGGCGTGAAGACGGGCTTTCGGGGATCTTTCACCGCGCTGGTGACCCCGTTCAAGAATGGCTCGGTCGACGAAGGCGCCTTCCGTGACCTCGTCCAGTGGCAGATTGCAGAGGGCACCAACGGGCTGGTTCCGGTCGGAACGACCGGCGAAAGCCCGACGCTCTCCCATGACGAGCACAAGAACGTGGTGGAGTGGTGCATCGATGAAGCGAAGCGCCGCGTGCCGGTGATCGCCGGGGCCGGCTCGAACTCGACCCGGGAGGCGATCGAACTCGCCGAGCATGCCGAGCGGGCAGGGGCGGATGCCGTGCTGGTGGTCACGCCCTATTACAACAAGCCCACCCAGGAGGGCCTTTACCAGCACTTCAAGGCGATCAACGACGCCATCGGCATTCCCATCATCATCTACAACATACCGGCGCGCTCGGTGATCGACATGACGGTCGACACCATGAAGCGGCTCTACGAGCTCAAGAACATCGCCGGAGTGAAGGACGCCACCGCCAACATGGTGCGGGTGTCCCAGCAGCGGGCGGCGCTCGGGCCGGAGTTCAACCAGCTGTCGGGCGAGGACGCCACCGCGCTCGGCTTCATGGCCCATGGCGGCCATGGCTGCATCTCGGTGACCTCCAATGTCGCGCCGCGCCTGTGCGCCGAGTTCCAGCGCGCCTGCCTGCGCGGCGATTATGCCGCGGCGCTGGCGCTGCAGGACAAGCTGATGCCGCTGCACCAGCACCTCTTCGTCGAGACCAATCCGGCGCCGGCGAAGTACGCGCTGTCGGTGCTCGGCAAGTGCGGCGACGCCGTGCGCCTGCCCATGGTGACCCTGTCCGACAAGTCGAAGGCCGTGGTCCGCGAGGCCATGGTGCAGGCGGGGCTGCTCAATTAGCGGCTCCGCACCGGCACGGCCGGGTCGAGCTCACGCCCGACCCATTGCAGTTTTTCGGGGAGGCCGCGAATGCTGGAAGACTTCAAGAAATTCGCCATGCGCGGCAACGTCGTCGATCTCGCGGTCGGCGTGATCATCGGCGCGGCGTTCGGCAGCATCGTGAGCTCGCTGGTTGGGGATATCATCATGCCCATGATCGGAGCGATCACCGGCGGGCTCGATTTTTCGAACTATTTCCTGCCGCTGTCCTCGAAGGTTACCGCGGATTCGCTGGCGGAGGCAAAAAAGCAAGGCGCAGTGCTGGCTTGGGGCAGTTTCATCACGATCGTGATCAACTTCCTCATCATCGCTTTCGTGCTATTCCTGGTGATCAAGGGGATCTCGACCCTGCAGAAAAAGGCCGCCCAGGCGGAAGCCCCGGCCAAGCCCTCTGCGGAGGTCGCGTTGCTCACCGAAATCCGTGACCTCCTGAAGAAGAGCTGAGGGCTTGCGGCGCCGCTGACGCGCCCGACACACCATGGCAGAAAAGAAACCGCGTCCGTTCAAGATCATCGCCGAGAACCGCAAGGCCCGTTTCAATTACGAAATCGGCGAGGTGGTGGAGGCGGGCATTGCGCTCACCGGAACCGAGGTGAAATCGCTGCGCCAGGGCAAGGCGACGATTGCGGAGTCCTATGCCGACGCCAAAGGCGGCGAGATCTGGCTCGTGAACGCCAACATCCCGGAATACCTCCAGGCCAGCCGCTTCAACCACACGCCGAAGCGGCCGCGCAAGCTGCTGCTGCACCGGCGCCAGATCGACAAGCTCGCCGCCGGCGTCGATCGCGAGGGCATGACCATCATCCCGCTGAAGATGTTCTTCAACGAGCGTGGCCGCGCCAAGATCGAGATCGCGCTCGGACGCGGCAAGAAGCTTCACGACAAGCGCGAGACCGACAAGAAGCGGACCTGGGACCGCGAGCGCAGCCGCCTGATGCGCATCAAGGGATGACGCGCGGCGCGCCGGAGGGACCATGACGCTGCCGGTGAGGTTCGACCACTGCGTGATCCACGTGTCCGACTGGGACCGTTCGAATGCTTTCTATCGGGACGTGATCGGCGCGGAGATGGTGCCCCGCGGAGCCGGCTTCGCCTACCGGTTCGGCGACTGCCAGCTCAACTGCCACGGTCCGGGCGTAGCGGCCGAGCCGGTGGCCCGGCTCCCGGTTGCGCCCGGCAACAGCGACCTCTGCTTCGAGTGGGACGGCCCGATCGCCGACGCCATCGCCCACCTCACGCGCGCGCAGGTGCCGATCGAGCTCGGCCCGGTCGCCCGCCACGGCGCGAAGGGTCGCGGCACCAGCGTCTACTTCCGCGATCCCGACGGCTCGCTGATCGAGTTCCTGTCCTATCGGTGAAACGCATGAGCCATGATCCCAACATCCTGCCGGCCGACCTGCCGGCGCCGCAGGACGACGGCGCCGCGCGCCACCTCGAAGGCATGAAGCTGCCGTCGCTTCGGCTGCCGGCGACCGCCGCGGGCGAGGTCGATCTCGCCGCCCTGCGCGGCCGCACCGTGCTCTACATCTATCCGCGCACCGGGCGGCCCGGGCAGCCGCTGCCGGACGGCTGGGACGCGATCCCGGGCGCGCGCGGCTGCACCCCGCAGTCCTGCTCGTTCCGGGATCACTTTGCCGAACTGAAGGGATTGGGCGTGTCGCATCTCTACGGGATGTCGACCCAGGATACCGACTATCAGCGCGAAGCGGCCGCGCGCCTGCACCTGCCGTTCGCGCTGCTCTCCGACGCCGGGCTGCGCTTCACCCGCGCGTTGCGCCTGCCCACCTTCGAGGTCGCCGGCATGACGCTGCAGAAGCGCATGGCGCTCGTCATCGACGACGGCATCGTCGCCAAGGTGTTCTACCCGGTGTTTCCGCCCGATCAGAGCGCCGGCGCCGTCGCGGCGTGGTTGCGGGCGTCGAGATAGCCGCGGACCGCTGCGAACACGGTGCGGAACATCTCGGTCGTGAGCACGCCGGTGTTCGTGTTGTACCGCGAGCAATGATAACTGTCGAAAAGCGTAAGCCGCTCCAGCGCGTGGGTTGCGCCGTGACCGAATTTGAGCGCCGAGACCCGGCGGCCGAGAGCGACCGTGGTGGTGTCGTGGGCGATCCGGCCGAGCGCGACGATCGCCGCGAGATTCGGCATTTCGGCGATGGTGGCGCGCAGGAACTCGCGGCACTGCGCAACCTCCTGGCCGTTCGGCTTGTTCTCCGGCGGCACGCAGCGCACCCCGTTGGTGATGCGGGCATCGCACAGCGCCAAGCCGTCGTCGGGGCGGGCTCGGTACTGGCCGGCGGCAAATCCGAAGTCGAACAGCGTGCGATAGAGGAGGTCGCCGCCGTAGTCGCCGGTGAAGGGCCGCCCGGTGCGGTTGGCCCCCTGCAATCCGGGCGCGAGACCGACGATCAGCAGCCTGGCGCCGACCGGCCCGAACGACGGCACCGGCGCGTTGAACCACTCCGGTTGCCTGGCGCGCCAGGCGTCGCGGAACGCCACCAGCCGCGGACAGCGCGGGCAGTCACGGCCGGCGTCCGAACGCGCCTCCGCCATGGCCGGCATGGCGACCGCACATGAGACCGCAGTGGAGACCGAATCCGAGACCGCACCCGCGACCGCGGATGCCGCGTCGGAACGACGTCGGCTCCCGCTCAATCGTCGAAATCGTCGTCGTCGGCTGCGGTGGTCACCGGAGTCCGCGCCGCCGCGGTGCTGCGCTGCAGGAACTGCGGCGTATGCTGCCTCGGTTCGCCACGCGGCTCGCGCGGCTCCCGTGTCGTACGGTCCCCGGGGTCGCGCCCGATCTTCGACTGAAGTTCGGCGATGTCGAGGAACACGTCGGCCTGACGGCGCAACTCGTCGGCGACCATCGGCGGCTGGGTCGAGACCGTGGAGGCCACCGTGACGCGCACGCCGCGCCGTTGCACCGCTTCGACCAACGACCGGAAATCGCCGTCGCCCGAGAACAACACCATGTGATCGATGTGTCCTGCGATCTCCATCGCATTGACCGCGAGCTCGATATCCATGTTGCCTTTCACCTTGCGGCGGCCGGTCTGATCGACGAATTCTTTGGTCGCTTTGGTGACGACAGTGTAGCCGTTGTAATCGAGCCAGTCGATCAAGGGGCGGATCGACGAATACTCCTGATCTTCGACGACTGCAGTGTAGTAGAACGCACGGACGAGATATCCGCGCGATTGGAACTCACGCAGCAGACGCTTGTAATCGATATCGAAACCCAACGATTTCGCAGTTGCATAGAGGTTGGCGCCGTCGATGAACAGCGCGGTCTTTTCACCAGGTACGGACATAGAAGTTCTCTATTCTTACGGCTGGCTGCCGCTCCAGCGGCCAAACGCCGTTGTAGGATTTTAAATAGGCCTTGCTGGGCGTAGAAACAGGGCTGCGACACGAAAGGCTCTGCAGTGTGCCCCACCGCTTCAGAGCTCGGCGTCGAAAACCCAAGGCCTTTCTGAGCTAACAGAGGTTTGCCACTGCGCCAAGCCGAATTTATGGCGAGAGCGTCGCAGCCACCATTTTATTCTTGCGCCGCAATGCGGTAAACTGTAGTCAGGCCAAAATCCATGCATTCTGCCGCATCGCGCGGCGAAGGAGTTCCGAATGGCGCGAGTCACTGTCGAGGATTGCATCGACAAGGTTGAAAACCGGTTCGAACTGGTGCTGCTCGCCAGCCATCGCGCGCGCATGGTGTCGTCCGGCGCGCAGATCACCATCGATCGCGACAACGACAAGAATCCGGTTGTCGCGCTGCGCGAAATCGCGGACTCGACGATCTCGCCCGGCGATCTCAAGGAAGACCTGATTCATTCGCTGCAGAAGTATGTCGAGGTCGACGAGCCCGAGCCCGAGGCGGTTCCCCTGATCTCCGGCGCCGGCGGCATCGAGGCCGACGATACCGAGGTCACGGTCGACCGCATGACCGAGGAAGAGCTTCTCAAGGGCCTCGAAGGCCTCGCGCCCCCGGAAGAGCGGCCCGAGCCGCCGGAGCCGGACGAGGACGACTGAAGAAATCTCGCTGGAAATCAAGAGTTTCCAGCGATCGTGATCGGCGCGGTGCGTTGACCCCGTCATCCCGGAAATGTCCTTAATCGCACCTGCAGACGGCCCGGAACCACCGGGCCGTCGCTGTTTCCGGCTCCCCGTTTTGCCATCCGGCGCCCGCGACGCCGCAAGGAACGGAAAGGCAAATCCGAAACGCTTGCTGAGGGCCGCCATTGCCATGATATCTTCGCGAGAGCCGCGCGAGCCGTTGCGCACGGCAAGGATGGACATGGCGAAGACGTCGACAGATCTGCCGCGGATGGAGACCCAGGGCAAAGCGCGCGGCCGAGTGTCGCGCCAGCCGGGAGCGCCCAGTCTGGTTCCCGGATCCGAGCCGCCGATGCGGCCGGTAAAGCCGATGATGCGGCAATACGAGCTCGTCGAGCGGGTGCGCAAATACAACCCCAATACTGACGAGAATATGCTCAACCGCGCCTATGTGTACGCCATGAAAGCGCATGGCGAGCAGAAGCGCGCATCCGGCGATCCCTATTTTTCCCATCCTTTGGAAGTTGCCGCGATCCTCACCGACCACAAGCTCGATGATGCGACCATCGTCGCCGCGCTGCTGCACGACACCATCGAGGACACCGAGACGACCCGCGCCGAGATCGACCAGTTGTTCGGCGAAGACATCGGGCACCTGGTGGAAGGCCTCACCAAGCTCAAGCGGCTCGACCTCGTCTCGCGTGAGGCGAAGCAGGCGGAAAACCTGCGCAAGCTCCTGCTGGCGATCGCGGAGGATGTCCGCGTGCTGCTGGTCAAGCTCGCCGACCGCCTTCACAACATGCGCACCATCGAGCACATGCCGGCGGAAGCGCGCCGCCGGGTGGCCGAGGAGACGCTCGACATCTACGCGCCGCTCGCCGGCCGCATCGGCATGTACGAGATGCGCGAGGAGCTCGAGAGCCTTTCCTTCCGGGAACTCAACCCCGAGGCTCACAAGGTCATCAACGAACGCCTCGATTCGCTCGCCGCCCGTCATGTGGCGCTGATTGCGGAGATCGAGCAGCAACTCGTCCGCAAGCTCGCCAACCGCGGCATCGAGGCGCGGGTGAAGGGACGCCGCAAGCGCTCCTATTCGATCTGGCGCAAGATGGAGCGCAAGGCGGTCGGCTTCGAGCAGCTGTCTGACATCTTCGGCTTCCGCGTCATCGTGCCAGGCGTGCCGGAGTGCTACCAGGCGCTCGGCGTGGTCCACACCACCTGGCCGGTGGTGCCCGGCCGTTTCAAGGACTACGTCTCGACGCCCAAGCAAAACGACTACCGCTCGATCCACACCACCGTGATCGGTCCGGGCAACCAGCGCGTCGAGCTGCAGATCCGTACCGAGGACATGGACGAGATCGCCGAATACGGCATCGCCGCCCATGTGCTCTACAAGGACGGCGTCACCGAATCCCCGATCGAGCTGCTGTCGCGGGAGTCCAGGGCCTATGCCTGGCTGCGCCGGACCATCGAGCTGCTCGCCGAAGGGTCGAACCCGGAAGAGTTTCTGGAGCACACCAAGCTCGAGCTGTTCCAGGACCAGGTGTTTTGCTTCACCCCCAAGGGCAAGCTGATCGCGCTGCCGCGCAAGGCGACCACGATCGACTTCGCCTATGCGGTCCATACCGATGTCGGAAACCGCGCGGTCGGCTGCAAGATCAACGGCAAGATCGCACCGCTGGTGTCGGAGCTGCAGAACGGCGACGAGGTCGAGGTCCTCACCTCCAAGGCTCAGCTCGCGCCGCCGGCGGCCTGGGAGTCCCTCGTGCTCACCGGCAAGGCGCGGGCCGCGATCCGGCGCGCCACCCGACACGCGGTCCGGGTCCAGTATGCCGAGCTCGGCCGGCGCATCGTCGAGCGCATGTGCCAGCGGGCCAAGCGCGAATATTCCGACGAGCGGCTGGTCGGCGCGCTGCCGCGGCTGGCGCGGCATTCGATCGACGACGTCTTCGCCGCGGTGGGCCGCGGCGAGATGAAAGCCTCCGACGTCGTGCGGGCGATGTATCCGGACTACAAGGAAGAGCGGGCGGCAACGGTCGGGATCCGCAATCCGGAGCCGGGCTGGTTCGGCCTGCGCAGCGGCAATGCGGTGAAATTCAAGCTCCCGGGCGGCGAGGACAGCGGCAGCGCCATTCCGATCCGCGGCATCAACAGCGACCTGCCGGTGCAATTCGCTCCCGACGGCGGCGCGGTTCCCGGCGACCGCATCGTCGGCATCCTGACCCCGGGGGAGGGGATCACGATCTACCCGATCCAGTCTTCGGCGCTGAAGGGTTTCGAGGAGACGCCGGAACGCTGGCTCGACGTGCGCTGGGACGTCGACGGCGCCACCCAGCAGCGGTTTCCCGCGCGGATTGCCGTGCAGTCCGTCAACGAGCCGGGATCGCTTGCCCAGATCGCCCGGGTCATCGCCGAGCATGACGGCAATATCGACAACATCCGGATGAGCCGGCGGGCGCCCGATTTCACCTCGATCACCATCGACCTCGAGGTCTATGACCTCAAGCATCTGACCGCCATCATCGCGCAACTGCGCGCCAAGCCGATGGTCGCCAAGGTCGAGCGGGTGAACGGCTAACATCATGAGCGCGGCACCGCATCTGCGCCTCGGCGTCAACATCGATCACGTCGCCACCGTGCGCAACGCGCGCGGCGGCCGCTCGCCCGATCCGTTGCGCGCCGCCGAGCTCGCCGTCGCCGCCGGCGCCGATGGCATCACCGCCCATCTGCGCGAGGACCGCCGCCACATCGGCGATGCCGACATCGCCGCGCTCAAGGCGCGCATCGTCAAGCCGCTCAATCTGGAAATGGCCGCGACCCCGGAGATGGCGGAAATCGCCACGCGGGTGCGGCCCCACGCCGCCTGCATCGTGCCGGAGCGGCGCGAGGAGCGCACCACCGAAGGCGGCCTCGACGCCGCCGGGCAGGAGGCGGCGCTGCGCCCGCTGGTCGCCGGGCTGCGGGCGGCGGCGATCCGGGTGTCGCTGTTCATCGCGCCGGAGGCGCGGCAGATCGAAGCGGCGGCCGCGCTCGGCGTGCCGGTCGTCGAAATTCATACCGGCGCGTGGTGCGAGGCGGTGCTCGAGGGCGAGCGCGAACGGGCGGCGGCGGAGTTCGAACGGATCCGGACGGGCGCGGCGCTCGCTCATCGGCTGGGACTGGAAGTCCATGCCGGCCATGGTCTCGACTACGTCACCGCCGAGGCGATCGCCGCGGTGACCGAGGTGGTCGAGCTCAACATCGGCCACTTCCTCATCGGCGAAGCGATCATGGTCGGCATCGAGGCGGCGGTGCGGCAGATGCGTGCGGTAATGGACCGCGGTCGTGCGAAACCGGACCGGCTTGCGTGATCCTCGGGATCGGCACAGATCTGGTGGACATCCGCCGCATCGCCAAGGCGATCGAGCGCCATGGCGATCGTTTTCTCCACCGCGTCTTCACCGAGACCGAATGCGCGCTGGCGGAGCGGCGGGCCAACCGGGTCGAGACCTATGCCAAGCGTTTCGCTGCCAAGGAGGCTTGTGCCAAGGCGCTGGGAACCGGGTTCCGCGAAGGGGTGTTCTTCCGCGACCTCGGCGTCGTGAATTTGCCTTCAGGGCGGCCGACCATGAGCCTCACCCATGGTGCGGCGGCCCGGCTCGCCGCCATCACCCCGGCGGGTCATTCCGTCCGGATCGATCTCGCGATCACCGACGAATGGCCGATGGCGCAGGCTTTCGTCGTCATTTCGGCGCTGGCGTCGGGGGCGCCGAACGGCGAGGACTGATTGCGCGTTGCCGCGCGAGCAGATAGAAAGTGTTAGGATTCCCGGCTTTCGCAGGTCTTCGTCGTTGGTGCTTAACGTATGGTCATTTAACGGGTTTTTGCTGCGGAGACCCCGGGTTGGTTCGCTGGAGCGCACTTCGTTTCGACAGAATCGAGTGGCGCTCTCAAGCCCTTGATATCGAGCATCGTTCGGTCCGGAAATCCGCCGGCTTTTCGGTTTCGATGCCGACAGGGGACTTTGCGGGCGCGTGGCCCGCCGCGGCCCGCCGGACGGACCCGTCCGCAGGGCGACAGATGAGAGACGAGAAGGCCGATGAGCGTGTCCAGTGAAGAAAAGCGCAAAGAGGGTGGCGTCACCGAGACCGTGCGGGTCATCATCCATGCGCTGATCATCGCGCTGCTGATCCGCACGTTCCTGTTCCAGCCCTTCAACATCCCGTCGGGCTCGATGATGGACACCCTGCTGATCGGGGATTACCTGTTCGTCTCCAAGTACAGTTACGGCTACAGCCATTACTCGCTGCCGCTGTCGCCGCCGCTGTTCTCCGGGCGCATCTTCGGCCATGAGCCGTCACGCGGCGACGTGGTCGTGTTCCGCCTGCCCAAGGACGATTCCACCGACTACATCAAGCGCGTCATCGGGCTGCCCGGCGACCGCGTCCAGATGATCGACGGGCTTCTCCACATCAACGGCGTCCCGGTCAAGCGCGAGCGCATTACCGACTTCATCGACGACGAGAGCGGCAGCCCGGTGCGCGTCAAGCGCTGGCGCGAGACGCTGCCCAACGGCGTGAGCTACGAGACGCTGGACTTGCAGGACAACGGGTTCCTCGACAACACCCAGGTCTACAACGTCCCCGCCGGCCACTTTTTCATGATGGGCGACAACCGCGACAACTCGACCGACAGCCGCGTGCTCAGTCAGGTCGGCTATGTCCCGTTTGAAAACCTCGTCGGCCGCGCCCAGATCATCTTCTTCTCGATCGGCGATGGGGAGCCCGCTTGGCACATCTGGACCTGGCCCTGGGCGGTGCGATGGAACAGGCTGTTCACGATCGTGCGATGAGCCGCAGATCGGCATCCGAAAGGCGTGAGCTCGAGCAGAAGATCGGCCATACGTTTGCCGACCCCTCGCTGCTCGACGGTGCCTTGACCCACATCTCGGCGCTGAGCGGAAAGAGCCGGGTCGGAAGCTATCAGCGGCTCGAATTTCTCGGTGACCACGTGCTGGGGCTCGTCGTCTCCGACATGCTGTTTCGCGGATTTCCCAATGCCGACGAGGGCGAGTTGTCGCGCCGCCTCGCCGACCTCGTGCGCAAGGAGACGTGTGCGGAGGTCGCCCGCAGCATCGATCTCGGGGCTGCCATCAAGCTCGGGGTCTCCGAGGGGAATGCCGGCGCCCGCCAGCGGGTGGCGATCCTCGCCGATGTCTGCGAAGCGCTGATCGGCGCGGTGTTCCTCGACGGCGGCTATCAATCCTCGGTGGCGGTGGTCGAGCAGTTATGGGGCGATCGCCTGCGCGCGTCGGCGCGGCCGGTGCGCGATCCCAAGACCGCGCTCCAGGAGTGGGCGCAGGCCCGCGGCCTGCCGACGCCGTCCTACCGCGAGGTTTCCCGCACCGGTCCGCACCACGATCCCGAGTTCCGGGTCGCCGTGCTGCTGCCGGAGCTCATGCCGGCGGAGGGCCTCGGGCGTTCCAAGCGCGCCGCCGAGCAGGCCGCCGCCGCTGCCCTGTTGTCCCGCGAGGGCGTAGGCACCCCGGCATGAGCGAGACCTTGGCCGGCCCGTCCGCCGCCGCCGACGGGCGGCGCTGTGGATTCATCGCCATCATCGGTGCGCCGAACGTCGGCAAGTCGACCCTGGTCAACGCACTGGTCGGCGCCAAGGTGACGATCGTCAGCCCGAAGGTGCAGACCACGCGGGCGATCGTGCGTGGCATCGCGATCGATGGCGACGCGCAGCTGATCTTCGTCGACACGCCCGGAATCTTCTTGCCGCGGCGGCGGCTCGACCGCGCCATGGTCGCGACGGCGTGGAGCGGCGCGCATGATGCCGATGTGATCGCGCTGATGATCGATGCCAAGCGCGGCCTCGACGACGAGACCACGGCGATCGCCGCGAAGCTCGCCGAGGCGGCGACGCCCAAGATCTTGATCGTGAACAAGGTCGATCTCGTTCCCAAGCCGAGCCTGCTCGGCCTCGTCGCCACCGCCAACGAGGTGACCAGGTTCGAGGCCACCTTCATGATCTCGGCGCTGTCCGGCTACGGCGTCCCCGAGGTGCGCAAGTGGCTCGCCGCGCACCTGCCGGAAGGACCGTGGCACTATCCGGAAGACCAGATCAGCGACGCGCCGATCCGTGCGCTGGCTGCCGAAATCACGCGGGAGAAGATCTACCTGCGGCTCCACCAGGAGCTGCCGTATCATTCCACCGTCGAAACCGAGGCGTGGCAGGAGCGCAAGGACGGCTCGGTCCGGATCGAGCAGACGATCTATGTCGAGCGCGAAAGCCAGCGCAAGATCGTGCTCGGCAAGGGCGGCCAGGCGATCAAGTCGATCGGCGCCCAGGCGCGCAAGGAAATCTCCGAGATCATCGAGAAGCCGGTGCATCTGTTCCTGTTCGTGAAAGTGCGCGAAGGCTGGAGCGAGGATCCCGAGCGGTACCGCGAGATGGGCCTCGAGTTTCCCAAGGAATGACGCAGGCGTGCTATTCAGGGGTCGCGGCGCCGGCCTGAGCTTCGGCGACGCGCGCGACGGCCCTCGTGCACGGAGGCGAAACTCCCTCTCCCGCTTGCGGGGGAGGGCCGGGGAGGGGCAACTGCGGTGTCACCCGGCCTTTCGTCGCGTGAGACCTCGGCCTCCCTTCGCCCGCAAGCGGGAGAGGGGCGCAAGCGGGAGAGGGGATGCGACCCGGCTGAGGCAGCAAGGCGCGCAACCGCGGATTGGAGACAGGACAGCCGTGGAGTGGACCGACACCGCAATCGTGCTCGGCGCGCGGCGCCACGGCGAGGCGAACGCGGTCGTCGAGCTGATGACGCGCGAGCATGGTCGGCATCTCGGACTGGTGCGCGGCGGCTCCGGCTCTCGCCTCAAGCCGGTACTGCAGGCCGGCAACCGGGTGAGCGCGACCTGGCGCGCGCGTCTCGACGAGCAACTCGGCTACTACGTCCTCGAAGCGCTCGACCTGCGCGCGGCGTCCTTCCTGTCGACGGCGCACGCGCTTTACGGCCTCAACCATCTCGCTTCGCTATGCCGATTGCTGCCGGAGCGGGATCCGCATCCGCCGGTGTATGATCTCCTCGACGACACCATCGGCGGCCTTGCCGCGCCTGCGCCCGCCGCGGCAATGGTCGCCAGGTTCGAGCTGCAGTTGCTGGCGGAGCTCGGGTTCGGCCTCGATCTCGCCGCCTGCGCGGTCACCGGCAGCGGCGCGGACCTCGCCTATGTCTCGCCGAAGTCGGGCCGTGCGGTATCACGCGGTGCCGGCGAGCCGTGGCACGACCGGCTGCTGGTGCTGCCGGCGTTCCTGAGCGACACCGCGCCGGGCGAGCCGCCCGCGGCGGCGCTCGACGCCGGCTTCACGCTCACCGGGTTTTTTCTCGCGCGCTACGTGTTCGAGCCGCGCGGCGAACCGATGCCGGAAGCCCGCCAGCATTTCATCGCCGCGGTGATGCGGGCGCGCGCAACGCCGCCGCCGCGCGCGTTCTGGGCGCCGTGACTCACCAGGGGCGATAACCCCACGCGCGCGGCCACACCAGCGGATGGTAATAATATCCGCCCGGCACGATGTTGTTGCCGACATAGGGCGCCGTCTGCCACAGCCCGTAGGGCGGCCCGGGCCAATACGGAACGCCGCCCGCGCATCCGCGCCCGCAGCGGATCTGTTCGACGGGCGCCGGGCCGGCGAGGTCAGCGGCGGAAACCAGGCCGGAAGCACCGTGCAAGGTCGTCGCGCCGGCCGGGGCCACCGAGCCGACAACCGCGATGATGAAAGCGCCGGCCACTGCCGACAGGGCGCATGAACGCATGGATTTCCTCCGTTGCCGCGGCCGATCCTCTGATCGGAGGCGTCGTCCGCCATTGGTCCCCGCATCGGCGCGAATCGTTCAGAGCGAATGCGGAATCGTGAGGTCACGTTATGCCCCGCGGAACGAGGGGCGCGGGATGATGCGCGCGAAATGATGCCCGAGCTGTTAAAAAAAGCGCGGTCCGCTTTTCAGGCGGACCGCGCTTTCACAACGTCAGGGCCACCAATGCGGCCTATTGGATTACCACCACCAGCGGCGCCAGCCCCAGCCCCAATACGGGGTGTAGTAGCCGTAGGGATAATAGTAGCTGTAAGCCGGGTAGGCGGGGCGCCAGTAGCCGTAGTAGTAGGGGCGGGGCCCCACATAGATCGGGCGCCGCCAGCCCCAGCCGCGACGCCAGTAGACTTGCTCGGGTTGGGCGACATCGACTGCAGCCGCGGCATTCATCACACCGGCGGGCGTGCTGAACGTCATGGCGTCGGCCCGGCCTGACAAGCCGAACAGGCTAACGAAGATAGCGCCGGCGAGCGCCGCCAGCAGAGCGAACTTGCGCATCTTGGTCCTCCTTGATCTTCGGGATCGTTTGAACGATCAGGCTGTCCACCCCAAGGCTCTACACTAGCACTTTTTTCCCAACAAATTCATGGCTGCGCCGTTCAGGCCGGGTTCATGAGGGGAAAGTTCGCCGCGTGGTAAAAGAAAACAGATTCGCCCGGCCGTTGTTTGCCGGAGCCGCATTGAGTATCGAGTGGCCATGAATGAAAAAATGATTCCCGAGCCGTCCGACTGTGCAGGAGATCGCCCTGCGCACGGCGCTGGAGGAGCGCTATCTCGCCTATGCGCTCTCCACCATCATGCACCGGGCGCTGCCCGACGCGCGCGATGGATTGAAGCCCGTCCATCGCCGGTTGCTCTATGCGATGCGGCTGCTGCGCCTCGATCCCGGCGCCGCCTTCAAGAAATGCGCGCGCGTGGTCGGCGACGTCATCGGCAAGTTTCATCCTCACGGCGACCAGTCGGTCTACGACGCCCTCGTCCGCCTCGCCCAGGATTTCGCCCAGCGCTATCCGCTGATCGACGGCCAGGGCAACTTCGGCAACATCGACGGCGATAACCCGGCCGCCATGCGGTACACCGAGGCGCGGCTCACCGAGGTGGCGCGCCTCCTCATCGACGGCATCGACGAGGACGCCGTCGACTTCCGCCCGACCTATGACGGCTCCGAGGACGAGCCGGCGGTGCTGCCAGGCGCGTTCCCCAATCTGCTGGCCAACGGCTCGCAAGGCATCGCCGTCGGCATGGCGACGTCGATCCCGCCGCACAATGCCGCCGAGCTGTGCGACGCCGCCCTCCACCTCATCGAGCATCCGACGGCGAAGACCCGCAACCTCGTCAAGTTCGTCCGCGGTCCGGATTTTCCCACCGGTGGCGTGGTCATCGATCCGCCTGGCGATATTGCGGAGGCCTATCTCAGCGGCCGCGGGTCGTTTCGCGTGCGCGCGCGGTGGGACAAGGAGGAGACCGGCCGCGGCACTTGGCAGGTCGTCATCACCGAGATTCCCTGGCTGGTGCAGAAGTCGCGTCTCGTCGAGAGGCTCGCCGAGCTCATCAACGACAAGAAGCTTCCCCTTGTCGCCGATGTCCGCGACGAGTCCGCAGAAGACCTGCGGCTCATCATCGAGCCGCGGGCGCGGACGGTCGACGCCGAGCTGATGATGGAATCCCTGTTCAAGCTCACCGAGCTCGAAAGCCGCATTCCCCTCAACATGAACGTGCTGGTGCAGGGGCGAGGTGCCCAAGGTGCTCGGATTGGCCGAAGCCTTGCGCGCCTGGCTCGACCATCGCCGCGATGTCCTGCTGCGTCGCAGCAATTTCCGCCTGCGCCAGATCGACGACCGCCTCGAGGTGCTGGGCGGCTATCTCATCGCCTACCTCAACCTCGATCGCGTCATCAAGATCATCCGGACCGAGGACGAGCCGAAACCGGTCGCTGATCCGGGCGTTCAAGCTGACCGAGGTGCAGGCCGACTCCATCCTCAACATGCGGCTGCGCAACCTGCGCAAGCTCGAGGAGATGGAGATCAAGACCGAGGAGAAAAATCTGCGCGCGGAGCGCAAGACGCTGAGCGATCTGATCGGCTCGGAAACAGGAGCAGTGGAAGAAGGTCAGCGACGAGATCAGGGCGGTGCGCACCACGTTCGGCCCAAAGACGCCGCTCGGCAAGCGCCGCACCACGTTCGCGCTGGCGCCCGCCCACGACGAGGCGGCCATCGAAGAGGCGATGGTGATCCGCGAGCCGATCACCGTGGTGGTGTCCCAGAAGGGCTGGATCCGCGCGCTCAAAGGCACCGTGACGGATTTCTCCAGCGTCGCCTTCAAGGCCGACGACGGCCTGCGTTTCGCCTTTCCGGCGGAGACCACGTCGAAGTGCCTCGTGTTCGCGACCAACGGGCGCTTCTACACGATCGAGGCCGGAAAGCTGCCGGGCGGCCGCGGCCATGGCGAGCCGGTGCGCCTGTTCATCGACATCGAGCAGGAGTCCGATCTGGTGTCGGTGTTTCCCGCGGTGGGAGGGCGCAAATTCCTGGTGGCGAGCCGCGAAGGCCGGGGCTTCGTCGTCCCCGAGGACGAGTGCCTCGCCAATACGCGCAAGGGCAAGCAGATCCTCAACGTCACCATGCCGGACGAGGCCTGCACGGTCGGTGTCGCCGACGGCGAGCTCGTGGCCGCCATCGGCACCAATCGGAAGATGGTGGTCTTCCCGCTGGATCAGGTGCCGGAGATGACGCGCGGGCGCGGCGTGCGGCTGCAGCGCTACAAGGACGGCGGGCTGTCGGACATCAAAGTCTTCCAGGCCGAGGTCGGGCTGACGTGGTCGGATTCCGCCGGGCGGCAGTTCAAGCTGACGCTCAAGGAGCTTGCCGATTGGCGGGGCAATCGAGCCGATGCCGGACGATTGCCGCCCAAAGGCTTTCCGCGCAGCAACAAGTTCGAGTGATCGCGGCGCTCGCGTCGGGCGGCGGACCACCCTTTCAAGGAAGCGAGGTGGGGCGCCTCAAGCCCGCGACGTCCGCCAGGCATTGCGCAGGGCGGGCAGCCGTCCGAGCGGATAGCGGCGGTAGATCCCGTAGTGCATCATGAAACGCTTCACGAACGATTGCATCTTCCAACTCCGGGGCCGACACCGAGAGACCAGGGAACGCAGGGTTGGGGCTGCGGTTCCGCCGGCCCTTTAGCGGGTCGGGTATTAGTCTGCCGAATATCTTCTACGGTTTTACGAATTTGAAAATCCGCAACTTCGACATTCGGTAAACGGAGTGGTCACTCTCTCGTTACCGCTGCGCTGCACCGCGAAACAGCGTTTGCGATGCGAAACATGATGGCGGGACGAAGAGACGCGGGAGCGGGCGGCGCTCGACCGGCGAGATCAGGCGTCGGTACGCTGCCAGCCTTCCGGGGCGAGCCGTTGCTGGGGCAGGAAACGGCCCTTGTAATCCATCTTGCGGGAATCCCGCACCCAGTAGCCGAGGTAGACGTAGGCGAGGCCCATCCGCCGGGCGCGGGCGATGTGGTCGAGGATCATGAACGTGCCGAGGGAGCGCCGGTTCAAGCCTGGCTCGTAGAACGAATAGACCATCGACAGGCCGTCCTTGAGCACATCGGTCAACGCGACGGCGATGAGCTCGCCTTCGCCGCGGCCGGTGATGCCGGTATCCGGCCCGCGGTGGCGATATTCGATGAGGCGGGTCTGGACGTGGCTGTCCTCCACCATCATGGCGTAGTCCAGCACGGTCATGTCGGCCATGCCGCCGTCGTAGTGGCGGGCGTCGAGGTAGGCCCGGAACACCGAATACTGCTCCGAGGTCGGCACCCCGACCCGCATTTCCCCGACGAGGTCGCCGTTGCGGTCCAGCACCCGGCGCATGTTGCGGGTCGGGCGGAATTCGTCGGCGATGACGCGGACCGAGACGCAGGCGCGGCAACGCTCGCAGGCCGGCCGGTAGGCGATCGACTGGCTGCGCCGGAAGCCGCCATGGGTCAGCAGGTTGTTGAGTTCGGCGGCGCGCTCCCCGACGAGGTGGGTAAACACCTTTCGCTCTTCCTGGCCGGGCAGGTAGGGACACGGCGACGGCGCCGTCAGGTAGAACTGCGGCGTATCACGGGAGTGCTGGGTCAAGTGTCGTTTCCTGAGGCGACATGAAACCGGCCGACCCCTAGCTTTGCGCGCCGACTCGCTTTCGTCAAAGGCGATTTGCGTCGCAGGGCCGCACGCGGTCGGGCGACGGCCGGCACGGCTAACGCCCGAGGCGGCGATATTCGCTCACATGCCGTTCCGAATTGATGATGACCGTGCCCAGCAAGAAATCGTGGAGCAGGCGGCGGCGCTCGTTGAACAGGCCGACCACCACCACGAACGGCGTGAGCGCCGAGACCGATATCCAGAACAGGACGGCGTGCATGGCCCCCAGCAGGAAATAGCACGGGCCGCCGTACCAGGTCCTGATCTCGAGATCGAACGCCCGCATGCCGTAGGTGGCGGAGGCCGGGCTGCCCATGGTGATGCCGTAGTAGACGATCGCCCAGATCACCGAGCCGGGGCTGACCAGCCAGAACAGCACCCAGCCGAATCCGAGCGTGAAGATTCCGAACAGGAAGATGAAGACGCTGACCAGCATGACCGGGATGGTGATGATCAGCACGTCGATGATGAAGGCGAGCACGCGTCGCGTCGCCACCCCCTCGAAAAGCTCGGGGTGGGCAACGGGGTCGTAGGCGTGCGGCTTCACCTCGACGTCGAGGCCGCCGCGTGCTGAGGGTTGCTCGGTCATGAACGGTCTCCCCGGTCCGCTGGCACGGCGCCGCCGGAAAATGAGCAGGTCGGCCCTGCGCAATCCTTGGGTGGCGTTTTCAGTTGCTTTGCGTCAGTTCTGCGCGCCATCAACGGGCTGGCGGGCCGTCATCCAGCATGTTGGGGTCGAATAATTGCTTCGCAAGGGCGGGCAGGCGGTCGATACCTTTGAAACGGTTGAAGCTCGCCTCGTCTTGCGCCATTCCAAGCCCTTGCGGGCGCCGAGCTCTCGAGGAAGACCATGACGATCACCCTTGCCGACGTCCAGGCCGCCCGCCGCACGTTGGCGGGTGCGGTGCTGCGGACCCCGATGCTCCCGGCGCCCAAGCTCTCGGCGCTGACCGGGGCGGAGGTCTTCGTCAAATACGAAAACCTTCAGGTGACGAACTCGTTCAAGGACCGCGGCGCCTTCGTGAAGCTTTCGGCGTTGTCGGAGGCGCAGCGCCGCCGCGGCGTGATCGCCATGTCGGCTGGAAATCACGCCCAGGCGGTGGCCTACCACTCCCGGCGGCTCGGCATTCCCGCCACCATCGTCATGCCGGTGACGACGCCCTTCGTGAAGGTGAAGGCCACCGAGGCCTATGGCGCCACGGTCGTGCTCGACGGCGAGACGCTCGCCGAATGCCAGGAGCGGACCGCGACGCTGTCGCAGGAGCAGGGTCTGGTCCCGGTCCACCCCTATGACGACCCCGCGATCATCGCCGGGCAGGGCACCGTCGCCCTGGAAATGTTCGAGGAGGTCGGCGACCTCGATGTGCTCGTCATCCCGATCGGGGGCGGCGGGCTGATCGCCGGCAACGCCATCGCCGCGCGCGGTCTGCGGCCGCAGGTGGAAGTGGTCGGGGTCGAGGCTGCGCTCTACCCCTCCATGCGCAATGCCATCACCGGCGCCAACGACCCGATCGGCGGGCCGACCCTCGCCGAAGGCATCGCGGTCAAGAACGTCGGGACGCTGACCCTGCCGGTGGTGCGCGAACTCGTGTCCGACATCGTCCTGGTCGACGAAGCCCACCTCGAGCGGGCGGTGAACGCCTACCTCACCCTGCAGAAGACCATGGCGGAGGGCGCCGGGGCGGCGGGCCTCGCCGCGATGCTGGCGGCGCCCGAGCGCTTCCGCAACCGCAAGGTCGGCCTCATCCTGTGCGGCGGCAACATCGATCCCCGCATCCTCGCCTCGATCATGGTGCGCGAGCTGCAGCGCGAGAACCGCATCGTGGCGTTCCGGCTCACCATCGCGGATCGTCCCGGCGTGCTCGGGCCGATCGCGACCCTGCTGGGCAAGCTCGGCGCCAATATCCTGGAGGTCGACCACCGCCGGCTGTTTCTCGACGTCCCCGCCAAGGGGGCCAAGCTCGACATCGTGGTCGAGACGCGAGATCGCGCCCACAGCGAGGAGATATTGCGGGCGCTGGCGGAGGGCGGCTACCAGCCGGTCCGCATCGCCACCGGTGATGTCACGGATTAGCCGTGTAGGATAAGCTGTTGTCCGGCCAGAGATGTAGCCGGGTTGGGCGCACGAAATCCGGGCGCCGCCGTCCGGCATTTCGCACGGCTCAATGCGGGCTACCGGACGTCTCGGCCGGGCCGAACGCCCGTCCCGGGAATTTTTTCGAAAAACAACCCCATGCAAAGTACTTGTAGCCCGAGCGCACAGCTGTTCGCCGCCGCCCCCATGCGGGCCAGCGGGTTGCCGGCAGAGGATGAGTTCCGCTCCTACCGCCAGCCGCTGGTCAGGAAATCCATGAAGGTCTGCGGCTGGTCGGTCTGGGCCTGGGCCTGCTCCTCGCCATGCACCTGCGGGCGTGGGCGGGGGAAGGGCACTGCGGCGACCCGCGGACGGTGCGGCGGCAACGGCACCGCCTCGGCGGACTCCGCAGGCTCGTCCTCGGCGATCTTGTTGGTGATCTGGCCGTAGATGTCACCCGTCCCGACGCGATCGGTGGCGGACAGGCTCGCCGTCGCGCCGGCGGGGACGGTATCAGGTGCGGCGATCTGCGGAGCGCCCGGAAGCGAGGCGAGCGCCATCGCAGATGCTGGGCGGGGGCTGGCCGGGGCAGCCGTCGCGGTTGCGGTCGCAGCGGCGCCGGGCGCGCCGGCCGGGTCGCGTTGCGGCGAGAGGAGCTGCGTCGAGGCGACCAGAGGCCGACTCATGGCGGCCGGCGGCGTTTCGACCCGGGGCGGCAGCTTGGTCGCCATGGCCGGGACGTCTTCGTCGGCCGTGGCCACCACCATCGAGCCGCCGCGGCCCAAAACCACCGCCAGGGCCAGCCAGCCCGCCATGAAGGCGACCGCCACGCTGAAGCCCAGAACCAGCAGCTTCGAGGTCCAACTGGGTTCCTCGTATTTCAGGCTGGTTTTCGCCATTGCCGACCCCCGCAATCCCCATCCGACGTTCCGGCCCCAACCGGTCGACGTCAGTCGCTTCGAAGCTTCTCCGCTACGCGTGGCGCAAAATACGTCAGTACGCCGTCCGCGCCCGCGCGTTTGAAAGCAACCAGGCTTTCCATCATCGCCTTGTCGCCGTCGAGCCAACCATTGCCCGCCGCCGCCATGATCATGGCATATTCCCCCGACACTTGATACGCAAAGGTGGGCATTCCGAAGGCATCCTTCACCAGGCGCACAACATCCAGGTAGGGCATCCCCGGCTTGACCATGACGAGGTCGGCCCCTTCGGCGATGTCGGCCTCGACCTCGCGCAGCGCCTCGTCGGTGTTCGCCGGATCCATCTGGTAGGTGCGCTTGTCGCCGCGCAGCGCCGCCGACGAGCCCACCGCATCGCGGAACGGCCCATAGAAGGCCGAGGCATATTTTGCCGCATAGGCCATGATCTGGATGTCGAACAGGCTGCGTGCGTCCAAGGCCCGGCGGATGGCGCCGACCCGGCCGTCCATCATGTCCGACGGCGCGATGATGTCGCACCCGGCCTCTGCCTCGATGAGCGCCTGGCGGACCAGCACGTCGACCGTTTCGTCGTTGAGGATCACCCCTTCGTGCAGCAGGCCGTCATGGCCGTGGCTGGTATAGGGATCGAGCGCCACGTCGCACAGCACGCCGACTTCCGGCACTTCCTTCTTGATGGCGCGGATGGCGCGGCAGACGAGGTTTTCCGGGTTGAGCGCCTCGGACCCGGTTTCGTCCCGCAGACTCGGCTCGGTATAGGGAAACAGCGCGATGCAGGGGATGTTCAGCCGCGCGGCCCGCTCCGCGTCGCGGACCGCCTCGTCCACCGAGATGCGCTCCACCCCCGGCATCGAGGCGATGGGAATGCGCTTGTGCTCGCCGTCCACCAGGAACAGCGGCCAGATCAGGTCGTCGGTGGTGAGGACATTCTCCCGCACCATCCGGCGCGCCCAGTCGCACTTCCGATTGCGGCGGTGGCGCACGGTGAGGTCGAGCGGCGGCGCGCTCCGGCCCTTCGACTTCGCCTCGACGGGGGAAAACCGGACGGTCGGCTCCAGCGGGCGGCCGTACTTGATCGCCATGAACTGCTCCTCACGGGTGGTGCACCTCTTTTATCCTGAAATTTGCTGCAATTCCAGTAAGCCGGCGGCGGCTGCGACAGCCAGTGACACCCGGCGGCCCCGGATGTGCGCTGCGCTTCCATCCGGGCTACCGGTGAAGCGCCTTTGCTTATTCTGCCGATCGGTGCCGCCGTCCCGCAGCCCGGGTTGAGCGCTCCGCGAAACCCGGGACCGCCGCACGACCTTCGTGACGCCGATCCGCGCTACGGCTGCGCCCACAGCTCGCGGTAGTTCGCAAACCGCGGCAGCACGGGGTCGGCATGGGTGGGCTCGAGGTGCGGCAGCAGCCTCGCCAAAATCCGGTTGAGCCGCGCCGACCGGTGGCGGACGTAGAGGTCGAGGGGATCGAGCCGGGCGCGCAGATGCAGCTTCGGATCGTAGTTCAGGCCGCTGCTGCGAAAGCTTTTGTAGCCGTTGGCGATGGCCCAGGTGACGACGTCGCGGAAGGCGTAGTGGTAGAGGTGCAGGTCGAGTGCGACCACATAGTCGAGCCCGAGATATTCGGCGGTGATGTCCGTTCCATCGACCATGCACAGGCTGAAGGCGACCATGCGCCCAGCCCGCCGCCAGACGAAGTAGCGCACCTTGTCGGGCATCCGCCGGCCGATTTCGCACAGAAACTCCGGGGTGAGCTTCTCGAACCGGAACCGGGCGCGGGCGAACACCTGCAAGTAGAGCGGATAGACCTCGTCGATGAGCGGCGTGATGTCGTCGCGCACGTCGAGCGAGATGGCGCCCCCGGCGGCCGCAGCGCGGAATTTTGCGCGCAGATCCTGGCGCGTCTTTCGCGACAGGGCGGCGGCCATGTACGCCTCGAAAGAGGGATAGTCGACATCGATCCGCGTCATCGGATAGCTCGGCACCCGCGTGTAGCCGGCGGCAACGAGGCCGGCGAGCGCCGCCCGATATCTCGCGGGGAATTCCTTGAACACCACCAGCCTGGCGCCGAATTGTTCGGCATGGGCGGGAATGCCGTCGAGGAGAAGCCGCACCTGCTCGTCGTGCGGGAGTCCGTCTGCGGCACTGAGATGCCCTTCTCCCGCGGCGCAGCCGATCATGAGGGTACGCGCCATCAGCAGCCGCGGCCACAGCACCCGCAGCGTTGCGACGATGCGCGGCGCAACGCCCGAGAGGCCCGCGCAGAGATCCTGGTCGAGCACGAAGAACGGGGCCACCGCGCGCACCTCGCCGCCGACGTCGCGCAGGGCGAAATAGCGATAGTCGAAACCCTGGCGGATGGTGCGCTCGACGATCTCGTAGAAGCGGTGATCCTTGCGCTCGCCGGCAAAGGACCGCGACCACCGACGGCACTGCCTCACCTCGTCGCCGGTCAGGACGTCGACACGCCTTGCCGGCGCCCGGGTTGCATGGGCAGGGGTCGCCGGGCGAGGGGTTGCGGGGAGATGGCCCGCAGCGACGCGGGCATCTTGCATGCCTGCCGTCGACGGCACGGTGAGGTGGGGCTGGATGTTCCGAGAAAGCTCGTTCATGAACGGACCTCGCTCTCTCCCTCCTTGCCGGGATTAGGCGCCGAGTTCGGACCCTTGCGGTCAAGCCGGGATGTAGAGCGTCGTTGTGGGAAGCAGGACGATGGCGGACGAAGATTCCGAAATTCTGTTCGACCGCCGCGGCACTGCGGGGATCGTCACCCTCAATCGGCCGGCGGCCCTCAATGCGGTAACGCCGGGCATGGTGCGCCGGTTGCACACGCAGCTTACGGCGTGGCGGGACGATGCCGCCGTCACCCGCGTGGTCGTCACCGCGGCGGGCGAGCGGGCGTTCTCCGCGGGCGGCGACCTGCGGGCGATCTACGAGGCGGGGCGGGCGGGCCGCCAGCAGGACTCGCTCGCATTCTGGCGCGCGGAATACCGGCTCAACGCGGCCATCAGGTTCTATCCCAAGCCCTATATCGCACTGATCGACGGCATCGTCATGGGCGGTGGCGCCGGGTTGTCGGTGCATGGCTCCCACCGCGTCGCCGGCGACCGCTTCCTGTTCGCGATGCCGGAAGTCGGTATCGGCTTCTTTCCGGATATCGGCGCGACCTGGTTCCTGCCGCGGTGTCCGGGCGAGTTCGGCACGTTCTGTGCCCTCACCGGCGAGCGCCTCAGGGCCGCGGACGGCCTCGCCGCCGGCATCGCCACCCACCGCGTGTCGTCGGCGCGGTTCGGGGAGCTTCTCGATGGCCTGTGCGGAGCGACGCCGGTCGATGCTCTGCTCGGCGCCTTTGCCGAGCCGGCGGGGCAGGGGACGCTCGTCGCGCACCGCGCCGCGATCGATCGCATTTTCGCCGCCGACCGCGTCGAGGATATACTTGGGCGGCTCGACGCTGCGGGCTCGTCTCCGGTAGACGAGGCGCCGTGGGCGGCCGCAGTGGCGGCCACGATCCGCACCAAAGCGCCGCGCAGCCTCAAGCTCGCGCTCGCCCAGGTGCGGCGCGGGAGCGCGTGGTCGTTCGCCGAATGCATGCGGGCGGAATGGCGCATCGTTTCGCGAGTCGCCTATGGAGAGGACTTCTATGAGGGAATACGCGCGGTGATCATCGACAAGGACAACCGGCCGCAGTGGCGGCCTGCGAGCCTGTCCGACGTCGGCGCGGCCGAGGTCGATCGCCATTTCGCGGCCGTGGACGACGAGCTGGTGCTGGACGAACAGGTCCTGCCATGAGCGAGGTCCTTCCATGAGTGAGGTCCTGCCATGAGCGAGCCGCGGACCGATGACGCCATCGAGAACCTGCCGCCGGTTCGCGTCGCGGTGTTCGACTGGGTCGGGATGGACTGGTCCGGCCGTCTTGCGCTGTTCCTGCGGGTGATGGCCTGCATCTCCATGATCAAGGGCCTCTACGGCTGGGCGCAGGTGTGCGGCATCATCGGCGAGGAGGGCGGCTTCGAGGCGCACATCCAGTCGTGGCAGGTGACCACGGCGTTCTTCGCGGTGATCGATCTCGTCGCCGCCGTCGGGCTGTGGCTGATCGCGCCGTGGGGCGCCGTGGTGTGGCTCACCTCGACGGTCTCGATGATCGTCGTCCAGGTGTTTCTGCCGCAGGTCTACGGCATCAATCTCGTGGTGATCGGACTCAACCTCGTTGCGATCATCGCCTATCTCGTCCTGGCGCTCCTCGCCGCGCGCCAGCATCCGCGCTGACGAGACCCGGTTCAGCCGTGATGTAGCCCGCTTCGGCGGCGGCGCGGTGCGGGAGCGTTTTCGGGCGCGATGGACATCTGTTCCGCACCACGGTTTTGGCGCCGAACAACGCTGATCTCGGTGAACGAAAGCTGCGGTTTTGCAGTGAACGAAAGATGAAGCCGTTCACCTCTTCGGATACCGGCGGCGTCGCCGGCGCGCGTCCGGACGATGTCGATTCGTCCAGCAAAAACGGGTACTTCCTGGGGGCTTCGGCGGCGCCTGCGCGGGCTTTCCCGCTGCACGGAGCGCGCGCGCAGTTAACGCGTTCGCAAGTATTCGCGGCCGGCCGTAAACCTCACCTTCACAGTATTGTTTAAGTCGATTTTAGATCGTTGTGCGTACAGTTTACATACACACAGAGCAGCCGGGGAACAGGAGCCCCGCGCTCGAAAAATAAGATCAGGAAGGCGTCACCCATGAAAGCAGTGATGAAGGCGGCTGAACCGGCGGATCGCGATCAGCGTTTCGAGCACATCCGCCCGCTCTACCTGGAGTCGTTGACGCTCGTGGAGCGACTGCATCGGCGGCTGCTCGACGTCATCAAGGACGAGTTCGATCGCCGCGGACGCGCCGACATCAATTCGGTCCAGGCTCTGCTGCTTTACAACATCGGTGACAAGGAGCTCACCGCCGGCGAGCTGCGCACCCGCGGCTACTATCTCGGCTCCAACGTCTCCTACAACCTCAAGAAGCTCGTCGAGATCGGTTTTCTCGACCACCAGCGCTCGCGGGTCGACCGGCGATCCGTGCGCATCAAGCTGACCGACAAGGGCCGCGAGGTCCGCAACATCGTCGACGCGCTCTACCACAAGCACGTCCGCACGGTGGAGCAGGTCGGCGGCATCAATGCCGAAGAGTTCGCTACGCTCAACAAGGCGTTGCACCGCCTCGAGCGTTTCTGGACCGATCAGATCCTCTACCGGCTCTGAAACTCCTGCGTCTCCGCTCCGCCCCCTCCAGCCCCCGGCCGTCGCGCCGGGGGTTTCGTTTTTGCGCCGCCGCGCCGCCGTGCGGTCCCCCGCGTGCGGCGGGAGCCCACAACATCTTGCGCCGAGGGCAAAGGGCCCAGACCAAACTTGGCGGCGCGGGAACGATGTGATATCGCGACCTCAACCGTTCCCGTTGCCGGCAACCTTCGGCTCGCGGCCGCGCCGCAGGCGGGCCCGCGGCGCCCTGTCTTGGACCACGCGCATGCAGCCATCTTCAGAACCCTCCCGCGCTGCCCCACGCACCATGTTCACGGCGACTCTCGCCGAGAGCGACCCCGAGATCGCCGAGGCGATCCGCCTCGAGCTCGGCCGCCTGCGCGACGAGATCGAGTTGATCGCGTCGGAAAACATCGTCAGCCGCGCCGTGCTCGAGGCGCAGGGCTCGGTGATGACCAACAAGTATGCGGAAGGCCTGCCGGGCAAACGCTATTACGGCGGCTGCCAGTACGTCGACGTCGCGGAGAATCTGGCAATCCAGCGGGTGACCAGACTGTTCGGATGCGGCTTCGCCAACGTGCAGCCGCATTCCGGCGCGTCCGCCAACGCCGCCGTGTTCATGGCGCTGATGCAGCCCGGCGACACCTTCATGGGCCTCAACCTCGCCGCCGGCGGCCATCTGTCCCACGGTTCGCCGGTCAACATGTCCGGCAAGTGGTTCAAGGTGGTGCCCTACAGCGTGCGCCGCGACGACCAGCTGATCGACATGGACGAGGTGGCGCGGCTCGCCCGGGAGCACCGCCCCAAGGTGATCATCGCCGGCGGCTCCGCCTATCCGCGGATCATCGATTTCAAGCGGTTCCGCGAGATCGCCGACGAGGTCGGCGCGCTCCTCATGGTGGACATGGCGCACTTCGCAGGCCTCGTCGCCGGCAGCGTCCATCCGAGCCCGTTCCCCCATGCCCATGTGGTGACCACCACCACCCACAAGACCCTGCGCGGCCCGCGCGGCGGCGTCATCCTCACCGACCAGGAAGACCTCGCCAAGAAGATCAACTCGGCCGTATTCCCGGGCCTCCAGGGCGGCCCGCTGATGCACGTCATCGCCGCCAAGGCGGTGGCGTTCGGCGAGGCGCTGCAGCCGTCGTTCAAGACCTATGCGAAGAGCGTCGTCGACAATGCCAAGGTGCTGGCGGAGACCCTCAAGGCGCGCGGCTGCGATATCGTGTCGGGCGGCACCGACACCCATCTCATGCTGGTCGACCTGCGGCCGAAGCGGCTGACCGGCAAGGTGGCCGAGGCGGCGCTGGGCCGCGCCCACATCACCTGCAACAAGAACGGCATCCCGTTCGACCCGGAAAAGCCGGCGGTCACCTCGGGCATCCGGCTCGGCTCGCCGGCCGGCACCACCCGCGGCTTCGGGGTCGCCGAGTTCCGCCAGGTCGGCGAGATGATCTCCGATGTGCTCGACGTGCTCTCCCAGAAGGGCGTCGAGGCCGACACTTTCATCGAGGCGGCCGTGCGCGACAAGGTCAAGAGCCTGGTGGCGCGGTTTCCGATCTACGGCTGACGAGGGCCCATGCGCTGCCCCAACTGCACGAGTCTCGATACCCAGGTGAAGGATTCCCGGCCGACCGAGGATTCCGCCGCCATCCGGCGGCGGCGCCTGTGCCTCGCCTGCGGCTTCCGTTTCACCACCTTCGAGCGGGTGCAGCTGCGCGAGCTTTCCGTCATCAAGCGCAACGGCCGCCGGGTGCCGTTCGACCGCGACAAGCTCGCCCGCTCCGTGGTGATCGCGCTGCGCAAGCGCAACGTCGATCCCGAGCGGGTCGAACAGACCGTTTCGAAGATCGTGCGGGATCTCGAGAATCTCGGTGAGAGCGAGGTCACCACCGAGACCATCGGCGAGACCGTGATGGCGCATCTGCGCGACCTCGACGACGTCGCCTATGTGCGGTTCGCCTCGGTCTATCGCAATTTCCGCGAGGCCAAGGACTTCGAGGCGGTGCTCGGCGAGCTGTCGTCCGAGGATCCGCCGCCTCCGGCCGTCCCCACGATCAAATGAGTTTGCCCTGACTCGCTCGCGCGAACGCGATAGCCAGTTCGATTCGCGGCTGGACTTCGACGGCACGGGCGTCACGGCGTGGGCCCTCCCGCCCCCGCGACATCAACTGACGCTCGAGGAGGCTGCGGCCGCGCTTTAATGCCCGCGGTCTGACGGAAGCGGTGGCCTACTCAACCGCTTCGCAGCGCCTGCGGTGGCCGATTGCAGGCTGTCGGATGCAAAACCGCGCATCTCTTCCCCACTTTTAACGTTCAGATAAACCTAACAAATTCGTAAGGACAAGAATAGATATGAACTTTTTGTGAAATATTTATGTCAAAGAATGTATTGGCTCGCGAGATTGGGGCCGGCAGCGGGATAATTCACATCAGACGCAAAAATTAATGCGGCGAATATGTTGGATTGATGAAGTGATTTGGCTGCAACACCGGTGACAATTATAGGCGGCGGCTCATCTATTCCGCGTTGTCCGTATTGATGCGTCGAATACTTGGGGTAGATTGCGGTTGCGGGTGGTTGGGGAACCAGATCGCGCTGGAGTGCGGCTTCTCTCCGTGTACGGGGCCATCGCGGAAAACGACGGTACGGAAGGTTGTTCCGGCGCTTTTCGCGATGCGAATTTTTGCCCACGGGGGCGAGGCGGCACACCGAAAGGACGGCTGGGCTGGGTGGCGGCGCCATTCGGTCATGTGGCGCCGGCCGTTCGACCAGTCGAGTGCGGCGAACGACTTCGAGAACAACTCCACATCGGGATGGAAGACCGTGCCGGGGACATCGTCCACGGGCCCGAATGCTTGGGCTCGTCTCAATTAAACCCATGACGGGGGTCGTGGGGCAGGGAAACAGGAGTAGTCTATGTTGAAACGTCATTGGGGGCTGTTGGCGACTGCGGCGGTTTTCGTCGCGAGCTCGGCCAGCGCGCAGCAGGCGCCTGATCTCGACAAGGTCGACCAGATGCAGAAGCAGATGCAGCAGCTTCAGGATCAGATGAAGCAGGTCAAGACCGAGCTGGTCGAGGCCAAGAAGAAGGCCGCCGAGGTGAAGGCGGAGATTCCGGCCGCTTTCAATGGCGCCTACGGCGCCGACCTCAAGGCGTTCCCGACCAAGGCGCCGAGCATCATCGACAAGGTGAAGCTCACCTGGGGCGGCTACTTCGCGGCCGACGCGGTCTACCGCGACCACAGCACCGTGAATGACGTCAACACGTCGTTCAACGCGATCCCGTATGCGTACCAGCCGACCTACGGAGAGAACGAGTTCCGCGCCAGCGCCCGGCAGAGCCGGCTGTCGCTCCTCGTCGAAGGCCCGGTCACCGCGACCCAGAAGCTGACCGGCTACTTCGAAATGGACTTCCAGGGCGCCGCCGTGAATTCCAACTACAACCAGAGCAACAGCTGGGCGCCGCGCCTGCGCCAGGGCTACTTCACCTATGACAACAACGACTGGGGCTTCCACTTCCTCGGCGGTCAGGCATGGAGCTTGGTCACCCAGAACACCGTCGGCATCACCCCGCGCAAGGAAAACGTGCCGATCACCATCGAAGCGGCCTACTCCGCCGGCTTCGACTATACCCGCAACTGGCAGTTGCGCGTCGTGCAGGAGCTCGCACCCTGGGTGTCCGTCGGCGCGTCCGTCGAAGCTCCGGCTGCCCTCGTCTTCGCCGGCTCCGGTGCGATCGCGAACGGCGGATCGGCCAACGGCTTCATCGTGAACTTCCAGAATGCCGGCGCCGGCACGCTGCCCAGCACTGGCAACTTCACGGCCGACAACGCGCCGGACCTCATCGCCAAAGTCGCCCTCGACCCGGGTTGGGGTCACTATGAAGCGTTCGGCATTGCGCGCTTCTTCAACGACAACCTGCTCAACTGCAACGTCGCCGACATCTCGGCGACCGGGGTTTGCGCGACCACCGGTGCCGGCTCTCAGTTTGCTACGACGTCGAGCCGCAAGACGACGCTCGGTGATGGTGTCGGCGGCTCGGTGCTGTTGCCGCTCATTCCGAAGTTTCTCGACGTGCAGGCTTCGACGATGTACGGCCGGGGAATCGGGCGCTACGGCGCGTCCAACCTGTCCGACGTTTATGTCGGGGCGGACGGTTCGCTTCAGACGATCACGGCGATTCACGCGCTGGTCGGCGCCGTCGCCCATCCGTGGGCTGGCCTCGACGTCTATGCCTATGGCGGCATCGAGAAAGAGCAGTCGGGCGTGTTCTCAAACCTTGCCGGCACCGGTGGACTCTCCGGCTTCGGCGTTCCCAACCTGGTCAACGGCGGCTGCTACATCACGACCGCAGCTTCGTTCACCGGCGGTACCTCGAACTGCGCGGCGGTCAACAAGTCCGTGATGTCGTTCACCGCCGGCTTCTGGCAGGACGTCTACAAGGGCCCGATGGGCCGGGTCGCGGCCGGCTTGGAGTATGAGTACGTCCGTCGCGATGGTTTCGCGGGTTACGGCGCCGTCGCGGCGTCCGCCACCACGACCGCTCTTGCGGGAGTCGGTGCGGTCCACACCGACGACAACATCTTCTTCTCCTCGCTGCGCTGGTATCCCTTCTGATCCGGACGACAAGCAACGACACCCAGAGGGGGCGGCCATCGGCCGCCCCTTTACTTTTAGGCGAAACCGGGCGGCCCGTCGGCCGCCGCTTCAACGTCCTGCAAAACCAGGTGTCCCACGCGGTCGCCCCCTTCTTATGGGAACGTCGCATGCGCAAATCCGGGTGGATTTTGCGCCCCGGATGCCGCAAAGACGTGACCTCGCGCATCCCGAGAGCGAATTCCGACAACCACGGGCCGCGCGCGATCCGCACCCCATGGCGACACAGACCGGTCAGGACGAGCGCTTCATGGACCTCGCGCTCGCGCTCGGCCGTCGCGGACTGGGCAATGCGTGGCCCAATCCCGCCGTCGGCGCCGTGGTGGTCGATCCCGCAGGCGGCGTCCCGGTGATCGTCGGGCGCGGCTGGACGCAGCCGGGCGGGCGGCCTCATGCCGAGGTCGAGGCGCTGCGCCAGGCGGGAGCGCGGGCACGCGGGGCCACCCTCTACGTGACGCTGGAGCCGTGCTCCCACCACGGCAAGACGCCGCCCTGCGCGGAGGCCATCGTGGCCGCAGGCATCGCGCGGGTGGTATCCGCGCTCGAGGATCCCAATCCGGAAGTCGCAGGGCAGGGACACCGCCACCTGCGCGCGCACGGCGTTGCCGTCGAGGTGGGGCTGCGCGAAGCGGCGGCGCGGCGTGCCCATGCCGGTCATATCCGCCGTGTCGGTGACGGCCGTCCCCACGTCACCCTCAAGCTCGCGATCTCCGCCGACGGCAAGGCGGGACTGGCCGGCCGGCGGCCGGTGGCGATCACCGGCGAAGCGGCGCGGGCCCGGGTGCACCTGATGCGCGCCATGAACGACGCCATCCTGGTCGGCATCGGCACCGTGCTCGCCGACGACCCCGAACTCACCTGCCGGCTGCCGGGGCTCGCGTCCCGCTCGCCGGTGCGCGTGGTGCTCGACAGCACCCTGCGCCTGCCCGACACCTCCGCCCTGGTGCGGACCGCCTGCGATGTGCCCCTCTGGGTGATCGCCGGCCCGGCGGCGGGCGAGGGGGCCGAACGCCTGCGCCGCCGCGGCGTCGAAATCCTCCAGGCGCCGGCCACGGGCGGCCGCGTCGACCTCGCGGCGGGGCTGCATCTCCTCTCCGACCGCGGCATCACCCGCCTGATGGTCGAGGGCGGCCCGACGGTCGCGGCCGCCCTCCTGGCAGCCGATCTCGTCGACGAGGCCGCGATCTTCCGCGGCGGGGCCGCGATCGGGGCCGACGGCATCGCTGCGCTGGAAGGGCTGCCGTTATCGGCGCTTACGGCATCGCCGCGGCTCGTTTCGCATGGTATCGAGGCGGTCGGTGCGGACACCCTCGAGATGTTCGAAAGGCCCGCGTGATGCGGGGCCCTTGCACTCCACGCAGGACGCGTTGCGATTTCAGGCTGAGGCTTTAAAGGCGGGTCATGTTCACCGGCATCGTTACCGACATCGGCGAGGTGGTTGCGGTCCATCCGCGTGCCGACAATCTGCGGCGCTTGAAGATCGCCTGCCGCTATCCGCGCGCCGGCATCGTCGACGGCGCCTCGATCGCCTGCAACGGGGTGTGCCTCACGGTGGTCGGCGCCGGCGAGGAGGACGGGCGGACCTGGTTTTCCGCCGATGCGGCGGCCGAGACCCTGGCGATCACCACCGCAAGCGCCTGGCGGATCGCAACGCGGCTCAATCTCGAGCGCGCGCTCCGAATCGGCGACGAACTCGGCGGACATATCGTCGCCGGCCATGTGGACGGCATCGCCACGCTCGTCATCCGCGAGGATCTCGCGGACATGGCCCGCCTCGTGTTTCTCGCCCCGCCCGCGCTTGCGCGCTTCATCGCCGCCAAGGGCTCGGTGGCGCTCGACGGCGTGTCGCTGACGGTGAACGAGGTCGCCGGAGACCAGTTCTCGGTGCTGATCATCCCCCATACGCTGGCGGTGACCACGCTCGGCAGCCTGGCGACGGGCGATGCCGTCAACCTCGAGGTCGACCTGATGGCGCGCTATGTCGCACGACTGACAGGCATGTGAGGTTGCGCTTGCTTGTGGCGTCGCCGTCTTGGTAGTGACGGCGTCTCCTGTTCTTCCCGACGGAACCGCATGGTTGAAGCGCGCAGACGCAAGACGACACCGGCCGCGCCCCTCGAGGGCGTGCGCATTCTCATCGTGGAGTCCGGATATTACGAAGAAATCGCCGATACCCTGCTGGCCGGGGCCCAGCGTGCCCTCGATGCGGCGGCCGCGACGTATGACGTGGTGACGGTGCCCGGCGCGCTGGAAATCCCGCAGGCCGTCGTCATTGCGCTCGACGCGGCGCGCGGCGCCGAGGCCTATGACGGTGTGGTTGCCCTCGGCTGCGTCATTCGCGGCGAGACCAGCCATTACGATATCGTCGCCGGAGAGTCCGCCCGCGCGCTGATGGAGATCGGCGTCACCCGCGGGGTGCCGGTCGGCAACGGCATCCTCACCGTCGATACCGCCGCGCAGGCGCATCGGCGCGCCGCTCTCGAGGCCGGTGACAAGGGCGGGGTCGCCGCCGCTGCCGCGCTCGCGCTGGTGCGCCTCAAACGGGATCGCGCCGCGCCGCGCAAACCGCGATGAGCCGCGTTCCGGAGAAGGCCGGCCCGCGCAAGGCCAACCGCCGCGGCGCCGCCCGGCTCGCCGCGGTGCAGGCGCTCTACCAGATGGACATGGCGGGCGCCGGGGTGAACGAGATTCTCGCCCAGTTCGAAAGCCACTGGCTCGGCCGCGAAGTCGAGGGCGAACAGTATCTGCCGGCCGAGGCGGCGTTCTTCCGCGACATCGTCACCGGCGTGGTCGGCGCCCAGCGTTCGCTCGACCCCAGCATCGACGAGGCCCTGGCGGCGACCTGGCCGCTCAAGCGGATCGAAGCGATCCTGCGCTCGGTGCTGCGCGCCGGCGCCTGGGAGCTCGAGAAGCGCACCGACATTCCGGCCCGCGTCATCGTCTCCGAATATGTCGACGTCGCCAATGCCTTCGTCGACAAGACCGAGACCGGCATGGTCAATGCCGTGCTCGACCAGCTCGCCCGCAAGCTGCGCAGTGACGATTTCGGCTGCGCAAAGCCGACGTCGGAATGACCGCGTGGCCTGCTCGTAGGAGCGTCGTTCTCATCGTGACGAGATGGGCGCCGAAGGTCGGCTCCGCGACGAACCGACAGGCACGGACCTAACGGGCGGCCTGCGCGGGACGTGCAGGCGGCTGCTGACCGCCGCCGAAGAATTGCTGCATCAGGCCCGGACGGCCGGCGGAGGCGGCCGGAGCGGCGGCCTGGGCGTAATAAACGATGGGGTCGGTCCGCTTCTGCAAGGCGCGGAATACGGTGTCGACTTCGGCGATTTGCGCCGGGCTGCAAACCCGGCTTGCAACGGAAGATCGTATTTCGGTGCGCCGCTGGATGTTGCGGCCGTTGCGCGACCACTCCTCGGTATACGTGAATTCCGAGGTGTTGCGCTTCACCGCAGGCGGCAGCTTGATGGATGAGACGTTGTCGGGCAGCGTCAAATGCACGGTATGCACCGCGCGCCCGGCGCGACAGCCTGCTGCATAAACCCGCTTCTTCGGATCGATGGTGCCGAAGAAGGTCTCGAGGGTCGGGATCATCGGACTGAAGCTCGCCGGCACGCGCAGCGCAGCCTCGGCCGGGGTCGCCGGCTTCGGCGACTTCCAGCGGGTGGTGATGCGGAACGGCTCGGCGGCATCGGTCCAGGCGGGGGCATCCATGTCGAATTCGCCGGTGAGGCCCCGCAGCTGCCCCAGCGCGGCGAGCGCGGTATCCTTGCCCTTCGACTCCGCCACGGCGACGAAGGCGCGCATCGTGTCGGCGAACTCGCCGCGGGCCTCGATGTGGGTTTCGCCCTCGCGATGGCCGTCGCCTTTCGCGACCATCCGCGTGTCGATTTCGATGACGTTGTCCTCGACCGAGGGGAGGGGTGTCTTGGCGAGTGCGACACCCTTATCGGAGACGCGGACGACCTGCTTTCCAGCGTCGCCGGACGGCAGCCGCGCGAAATTGCCGAACGGCACCGTTGGATCGACATAGCGGTCGAGTGCGGGAATGTAGATGATGACGTGATTGAACGCATTGAGCGTCGCCGTCTTCGCGAAACGGTAGACAGGCTCGGTGTCGATGAGCACCTGCGCGCTTTCGATCCCTTTGGCGGCCAGCAGCGCCGACAGCAGGGTCGCGTTGTCCTTGCAGTCGCCGAAGCGGCGCGACAGGATCGTGCCGGTGTCGTTGGGGACGTAGCGCCCGGCGCCGAAATACACCGCGACATAGCGGATGTTGCGTGAAACCCAATTGTAAATCGCTTCCGCCTGCGCCCGCACGTCAGTCTTGTCCCGGGTGATCTCGTCGGCAATCCGCTGCACTTCAGGCGTCACCGCAGCCTTGGTCTTGGCCTGTTCGAAGTAGGCGGCGGCGATCGCCTCGTGGTCTGCGAACGTGGAAAAGCGCAACGACGGCACGGCGAAGACGAGGTCGGCGACGTTTTTCTCGTCGTTCGCGTCGGCGTCGAATTTTCCTGACCAGTGCCGGACGAGGTCATCGCCGTCGCGAGAACTCCTGATAGGAGAACTTCTGCTCGTCGTGGTTGATGGAGAGCGTGGACGGCGCGTGCAGCGTAACGTCGATGGTGTGCTGGATAAGACCCGGAGGTTCGATCAGGCTCCACGAGTATTGACCGGGGATGTAGTGCTCGTGCTCGGTGATGCGCAGCGTGAGTATGGCGGTGTCGCCGACGGAAACGTCGCGAAACGGGATCTGCTGGATCTTGAGGTCGACGTAGGACGTCGCGGCACCGACGGAGCCGTCCTGGGTCACGAAGTCGCTCGGAGATGCCTGGATCACGCGGCCGTCTGCCTTGCGCGTGAAGGCTTCGACCACTTCGACGGTTTGATTCCCGTGCAGGCCAAACTGGCTCTGCGCCGCTCCCCGCACGGCACTCTCGACGAGCGGGGTCTTCTCCACATGGATCGTTTCGGTGACTGTGAGGTCGGGCGCGATACGGATGTCGGTCGCGGAGACGCGGCGCAGGTTCTGCGCGTGGGCATCGGTGCCGCCCAGGTACCAGGTACCCACGCAGGCAACGGCGAAAAGCGCAAAAGTGGCGTTGCGCACGAGACCCCCCTCTCGATTGCTACCCAGAATAGATGTTCCTGCACAATACCCCATCGGGTATTGCGGTCAAGCGCCGGCGTCTATCGAATGGCTGCGGCGCAGCAGCAAGTGCGCGGCAATGCATTCATGCCAAAAATCCATACGAGAGAGCGGCGATCCGCGTGCCGACAGGCCCGAAGGTAGATGAGCTTCGGACGAAAAACGGCCACCGCCAGAAGGGCATGGCGACGTCGCCGACGCCTTCGTCCACAAGACCGAGACCGGCATGGTCGATGCCGTGCTCGACCACCGCGCCCGCAAGCTGCGCAGCGCCGATTTCGCTGGCCATGACGACGCGTGAGCGTTTCCGAGTCGCATGAGACCGTCTAACATTCCGCGCACTTTACGAGGCGGCAGAAACACATGGCCCAAGGCGACGAGGGATCGGGCGAGGACCGTCTGATCGCGACGTATTTCCGGCCGATCGCGACCCATCCCGGCGCCTTCGGCCTCACCGACGATTGCGCCGCGATCGCGCCGCCGCCGGGATGCGACCTCGTGCTCAAGACCGACGGCGTCATCGGCGGCGTGCACTTCTTCGTGGACGATCCGCCCGACGCGGTGGCGCGCAAGGCGCTGCGCATCAACCTGTCCGATCTCGCCGCCAAGGGGGCGGCGCCGCTCGGCTTCCTGCTGTCGATCGGCCTGCCGGCGGGCCTGCCGCCGGATTGGCTGCGCCGGTTCGCCGAAGGCCTGCGCGAGGATGCCGCGCATTACCGCTGCCCGCTGCTCGGCGGCGATACCGATCGCAGCCCGGGCGCCATCACCGTCTACATCTCCGCGCTGGGGACCTTGCCCCATGGCACCATGGTGCGGCGGGCGGGGGCGCGGGAGGGCGACCTCGTGGTGGCCACCGGCACCATCGGCGATGCGGCACTGGGCCTCGTGCTGCGCCAGGATCCCACGGCGGCGGCGCGCTGGCGTCTCGACGACGCCATGCGCACCCATTTGCTCGACCGTTATCTGCTGCCGCAGCCCCGCACCGCCGTCGCCGAAGCGTTGCGCCGCCACGCCAGTGCCGCCCTCGACGTCTCGGACGGGCTTGCCGGCGATCTGGGCAAACTCTGCCGCGTTTCCGCCGTCGGCGCCGCCGTCGCGGTCGAGAAGGTGCCGCTGTCGCCGGCGGCGCGCCAGGTGCTCGCCAGCGATCCCGCCGCGATCGAAACCATCCTCACCGGCGGCGACGATTTCGAGGTGGTCGCGGCGGTTCCGGCGGCCGATGTCGACGAACTCCGCGCCGAAGCCGCCGAAGCCGGCGTCGCGCTCACCGAAATCGGCGTCGTCGTGGCAGGACCGCACGAGGCGCGCTTCGTCACCGCCGACGGCCACGCGCTCGCCTTCAAGCGCCCGTCCTACAGCCATTTCTGAGGGTAATCTCGGCATTCCCGGGGGGAGGAGCGTCTTCGCGCGCACCCGCTCCAATGGCGATGCCCCGAAGCCGGGAGACCGGATTCCGCCTATAGCGATCCCACAATGGATTTCGCACCTTCTCTCAACGTGACGCTTCGCCAGTCAACTCGAGCCGCCGGCGCCAGTTCTCGATCTCGCTGGTAAACGTCTCGCCGAATTCGGCCGGCGTTCCCGGCAGCACGCTGCCGCCGGTGTCGGCGAGCTTCGCCCTCATCGCAGGATCGGCGAACGCGGCATTGATCTCGGCATTGAGCCGCGCAATGACCTCCGGCGGGGTGCTGCGGGGCGCGCCGATGCCGGTCACCGCGCTCGCCTCGAAGCCGGGCACGGTTTCCGCGACGGTCGGAATGCCGGGAAGCGTCGGCGCCCGCGCCGCGGTGGTGACCGCGAGCGGCCGCAGGGTGCCGGCGCGTAGAGGCCCGATCGCCGCCGACATCGGCTCGAACATCACCGCGACCTTGCCGGCGACGAGGTCGCGCAGCGCCGGTGCGCCGCCTGCGTAAGGCACCGCCACGAGTTCGACGCCGGTCATCGCGACGAACAGGTTGCCGGTGACGTGGGGGGCGCTGCCCGCGCTGGTCATCGCCATTCTGATCGCGCCGGGCGCGGCCTTGGCGTCGGCGATGAAGGCCGCGACGTCTTGCGCGGACAGGGAAGGGTGCACCGCCATCACCAGCGCTTCGCGGGTCAGCCCGGCGACCGGTGCGATGTCGTGGAGGAAGTCGAACGCGGCATGGGTGGTCGAGGCGGCGTCGATGGCGTTGGCGGGACCGACGAGCAGCAGAGTGGAGCCGTCCGCCGGCGCCTCGACGACGGCGAGCGTCGCATCGTTGGAGCGCGCGATGTTCTCGACGACGACCGGTTGCCCGAGACGGCCGGAGAGCCATTGCGCAATCAGGCGTGCGAGAATGTCGTTCGGTCCGCCGGCGACGAAGCCGACGATGATGCGCACCGGTGCGCGCGGATAGGTTTGGCCCCGCGTCCGGCCCGGCGTGCCTGCAAAGGCCGCCGCTGCAGCGAGCGACAGAAAGCGACGGCGTTGCATCATCGCGGGGGCTCCTCGTGCGGCCGCGCGATCAGGCGACAGCGGATCGCGCCGGTCAAGAGGGCCAGGAAAGATCCACCGCGATCGCCGGTCGAAGAACGCCGGTCAGATGCCGCGAACCAGGGTGCCGGCGGCGAGCACGATCCAGGCGACCAGGAGGACCAGGAAGCCGTTGATCTCGTGGAGCGGCGCGAAATGGCCGTAGACCGTGAGCAAGGCAACGATCGCGAGAACGAGGGAAATGACGAAGGTCACCAGTTTCGGCGGCGTCAGATAGAAGCGCCGGGTCGGCCGCGTGTAGGGCATGCGAGGCTCCCGCTCCAGTGCGGGAAGAATGCCCCGTGGGGCAAATGGTTCCTCATCTGCCCACGCACCCGCGGCCGTCACGACCGGCATCGCGCGATCCGTTTTAGTGCGGTCGGCTGCGCGCGACGGCCTGATGACGTCACGCGCTGCGATCCAATCGCTTTCATCGCGTCGCTTCGATCGACTGGCTCCGATCGGATCAGTGGTCGTCCTCGCGGTGGACGTCGTGGACCACGATGCCGGCGCCGTGGGGCGGCATCCTCAGCCAATCCTTGCGGCGCAGCGCGCGCTTGGTGTCCTCGTAGCCGCTCAGCCAATGCTCGCGCATGGACGTGCCGGAGAACTCATGGTCCTTGGCGTGCCCTTCATAGGCCTTCTGCTGGTAGATCATCTGCAGGATGGTGATCTCCGGCATGTTGTCGAGGTCTTCCTTGAGCTTGCGCTCCTCATCCGAAAGATGCTCCGCGGGAATCTTGTCCAGCGCGAGGTGCAGCCGCTTCTTCCAGGTGTGGATGCGCCGGTACACGTCGGTGTTGTAGCGCGTGCGCGAGGAATACATGATGTCCTTGTGGCGGGCCAACACGTCCTGCAGGTCGCGCGGCAGGACCCCGCGGGCGCTGAACAGGTCGATCTGGAAGATCAGCGTGTTGAGGCAATCGTCCTGGTCGAGCAGATGCTGCAGCGGCGTGTTGGAGACGATGCCGCCGTCCCAGAAATGGTCGGTGCCGATCTTGACCATCGGGAGTGCCGGCGGCAGCGCCCGCTCGCCATGACGTGCTCCGGCCCGATCACCTCGGTGGCATTGTCGAAATAGACGAAGTTGCCGCTGAGCACGTTGACCGCGCCGACCGAGAAACGCACCTGCTTCTCGTTGATCATGGAGAAATCGACGAGCTCCTCGAGCGTGTCGCGCAGCGGCGCGGTGTCGTAATAGCTGGTGGCGCTCTGCGCGCCCGGAATGCTCAGCCACGGGTTGGGATTGCGCGGGGTGAAGAACCCGGGCTGTCCCTGCATCATCGTCATCCACGAGCTGGCGACGTTGCGGGCCTTGCGAAAGGCGTCGCCGTCGGGCGTGAAGTGCCAGATCTTGCGCTCGGTGATGAGTTCCCAGAAGGCGCGCAGGCGCTCGATCCGGCGGCGCCGCGGATTGCCGGCGATGATCGCGGAGTTGATCGCGCCGATGGAGACGCCGGACACCCAGTCGGGCTCGATGTCGGACTCGTGCAGCGCCTGGTAGACGCCGGCCTGATAGGCACCGAGGGCGCCGCCGCCCTGCAGCACGAGCGCGATGCGCTGGCACCCATCGGGCCGCCACGACCCGCCGGAGTGATAGTCCCGCACATTCGTCGTTTTCGCATCCATCGTCGAGCACTCCGAACCCCGTGCGAACCTATGCGACCGGAGGTGACGCGCTCATGACGCGCCAAGCCGCGGCGGGCCGGCCTCGCGCGCGGCCGTCATCGATCCGCAGGCATTGCTTCACCGGACTGTCAGATTGGCCAACTACGCAACGCAGGCCCGGCCCGATGTCGGCCTGCGATCGACGGCGGCGCCGCGCTCAAAGACGGGGTCCCCATGCGCAAGGAAGACGTTCTCAAGCTGCCGTCGATGCCGGCAGCCGGCCCGAGTTATCCGGCCGGCCCTTACCGCTTCATCGACCGCGAGTTCCTGGTCATCACCTACGAGACCGATCCGGCGCTCATCCGCGACCAGTTGCCGGAGCCGCTCGAGCCGATCGAGCAGCCGCTCGTGCATTACGAATGGATCAGGATGCCCGACAGCTCCGGGTTCGGCAGCTATACCGAGTCCGGGATCGTGATCCCGGCGCGCCTGCGCGGCGAGGAGGTCAACTTCGTCTCCCAGATGTATCTCGACGATGATCCCCCGATCGCCGCCGGGCGCGAGATCTGGGGCTTTCCCAAGAAGTACGCCCATCCCAAGCTCGAGGTCGTCAAGGACACTCTCACCGGCACCCTGTCCTATGCCGGACAGCTCGTCGCCATGGGGACGATGGGCTACAAGCACGAAAGCATGGCGGGTAACGGCGAGCGCACCCGCGCGACGCTTTCCAAGACGCAGATCAACCTCAAGCTTATCCCCGGGGTCGATGGACGCCCCGAGATCTGTCAGCTCGTCGGGATCAACATCGTCGACATCGTGGTCAAGGGATCGTGGATCGGGCCCGGCCGCCTGCACCTCGTTCCCCACGTCAACGCGCCGGTCGCCGACCTTCCAGTCCACCGCATCGTCGGCGCGCACCACTTCCTGGCCGACCTCACGCTGCCCTATGGCCGGGTGATTTACGACTACAACACGCAGAATTTTGTTGCGCCCTGATCCGCGACTTGCTGGGTTTTGTCGCTGCCAAAATTTGTTGCAGCGCGAAAAAACCGTCGTTCGGCTCGGTCGTGGCCGGCCCTGGTATACAATATAACTAATTACGTTCGATTGTTGCAGTAGAAACCAATTGGGCGTTATCGGAAAAAAGAAAGCAGGGCCAAAGCCCTGCTTCAATGCGCTCACACAGTACCGGTCGTCTCCGTTTTTTGTTTTTTGGAGTGGCTGCGAATTGGATCGCGCCGCCGGTTTTCCTCCCACAGACTTGGACCGCAACCGTCGGAGCGCAATTTTGTTGCGCAGATACGCTCCATTCAGCGGATAAGTTACTGCATACCTTATTCCGGTCCAATTTGTCACCAGGGTTGTCGTGCACTGCACCATAAATCATCAAGGCCGGCTTCGACGCCGGATTCCCACGCGCGAACCCGTTGAATCGATTGCCGTGCTTGTAATTGGCGAGGTGATCCGGTTTGACTGCGTGCGCTTTCCATTTCCCGAATCGTGCGCGGAGCCCATGCGACTTTCTCGTTTTTTTCTGCCGATCCTGCGTGAAACTCCGAAGGAGGCCGAGATCGTCTCGCACCGGCTGATGCTGCGGGCCGGAATGATTCGCCAGGAGTCGGCGGGCATCTACGCATTTCTACCGCTCGGCTATCGGGTGCTGCAGAAGGTGTGCCGCATCGTGCGCGAGGAGCAGGACCGCGCCGGCGCCATCGAAATGCTGATGCCGACGATCCAGTCCGCCGACCTGTGGCGCGAGAGCGGCCGCTACGAGGACTACGGCAAGGAGATGCTGCGGATCAAAGACCGCCACGAACGCGAGATGCTCTACGGGCCGACCAACGAGGAGATGATCACCGAGATCTTCCGCGCCTACGTCCGCTCCTACAAGGACCTGCCGCTCAATCTCTATCATCTGCAGTGGAAATTCCGCGACGAGGTGCGGCCGCGGTTCGGCACCATGCGCTCGCGCGAATTCCTGATGAAGGACGCCTATTCCTTCGACCTCGACTACGACAGCGCGCGGCACTCCTATAACCGCATGTTCGTCGCCTATCTGCGCACCTTCGCGCGGATGGGATTGCGCGCCATCCCGATGGTCGCCGACACCGGGCCGATCGGCGGCAATCTCAGCCACGAGTTCATCATCCTCGCCACCACCGGCGAGAGCGAGGTCTACTGCCACCGCGACTATCTCGATTTCGAGATTCCGGGAGCCGACGTGGATTTCGACGATGCCGACGCGATGCAGCGCCTCGTCGACGTGTGGACGTCGCGCTATGCGGCGACCTCCGAGAAGCACGAGCCGAACGTGTTCGAGGCGCTGCCCACCGATGCGCGGATGTCGGCGCGCGGCATCGAGGTCGGCCACATCTTCCACTTCGGCACCAAGTATTCCGCGCCGATGAAGGCGGTGGTGGCGGGCCCCGACGGCGGCGAGCATCCGGTCCACATGGGATCCTACGGCATCGGGCCGAGCCGTCTCGTCGCGGCCATCATCGAGGCTTTCCACGACGACAACGGCATCGTCTGGCCGGAGGCGGTGGCGCCGTTCAAGGTCGCCATCCTCAATCTCAAGCAGGGGGATGCGGCGACCGACGCGGCGAGCGAGGACCTTTACCGTCAGCTTTCGGCACGCGGCGTCGAGGTGCTGTACAACGATCTCGACGAACGTCCCGGCTCGAAGTTCGCGTCGACCGATCTGATCGGCATCCCGTGGCAGATCCTGGTCGGGCCGCGCGGGCTCGCCGAGGGCAAGATCGAGCTCAAATGCCGGGCCGACGGAACCAAGCAGTCGATGGCGCCCGCCGACGCCATCGAGCGTCTGGCGCGATGACGCCTGGTGCGCTCCCACGCGAGGCGACGACGCCGGGCCCGATGCGGCCGGGTGCGATTCCCCGGGGAGGCATCCAGAGGATGGCCACGCCGCCGGGCGTGACGAAGCTGTGCGCGACGGCCGACGCGACGATAATGGCAGTGGCGCATTCACGCCAGAATCTGATGAAATTGAAAGCGGGGGCTCGCAGGCCGAAGCCGGGGCCGGGCTGGCGGCCGGATCCAGGGCAGCCAGGTCCTCTGGGGCCAAGTCTGGGGGCAGGTCTGGGGGCAGGTCCGGTGCTGGGTCTGGGGCCGGGATACGGGGCAGGGAACGGATAATCGATGAGCGAACCCAACTCGACACCGCCGTTTGCCCGCTTCGAGTGGATGCTGTCGCTGCGCTATCTGCGGGCGCGACGGCGCGAGGGCTTCATCTCGGTGATCGCCGGGTTCTCCTTCCTCGGCATCATGCTCGGGGTCGCGACCCTCATCATCGTGATGGCGGTGATGAACGGCTTCCGGGCCGAATTGCTCGACAAGATCCTCGGCCTCAACGGCCACCTGCTGATCCAGCCGCTCGATTCGCCGCTGACCGACTGGGACGCGGTCGCCGGCCGCATCGCCATGGTGCCGGGGGTGCGGCTCGCCGCGCCGGTGGTGGAAGGGCAGGCGCTCGCCTCCTCGCCGTTCAATGCCAACGGCGTGCTGGTGCGCGGCATCCGCGGGCCCGATCTCGCGCGGCTCGGCTCGATCGCCAACAACATCCAGCAGGGCACCCTGGAGGGCTTCGACCAGGGCCAGGGCATCGCCATCGGCGCGCGGCTCGCCGAGCAGCTCTCGGTGCATGCCGGCGACAACGTCACCCTGGTGTCGCCGCGCGGCGCGGTGACGCCGCTGGGCACGACCCCGCGCATCAAGCCCTACAAGGTGGCGGCGGTGTTCAAGATCGGCATGTCGGAATACGACGCCGCCTTCGTCTACATGCCGATGCCCGAGGCCCAGGCCTATTTCAACCGCAACGGCGACGTCACCGCGATCGAGGTCTATGTCGACAATCCCGACCGCGTGGACCAGTATCGCAAGGCGATTTCGCAAGCCGCGCAGCGGCCGATCTACATGATCGACTGGCGCCAGCGCAACGCGACGTTCTTCAACGCGCTGCAGGTCGAGCGCAATGTCATGTTCCTCATCCTGACGCTGATCGTCCTCGTCGCGGCGCTCAACATCGTGTCCGGCCTCATCATGCTGGTGAAGGACAAGGGCCAGGACATCGGGGTGATGCGCACTATGGGCGCCACCCAGGGCGCGATCATGCGCATCTTCCTCATCACCGGTGCCTCGATCGGCGTCGTCGGCACCATCACCGGCTTCCTGGTCGGCACCATCATCTGCCTCAATATCGAATCGATCCGGCAATTCCTCTCCTGGGTCACCAGCACCGAGCTGTTCTCCCCCGAGCTCTACTTCCTCTCCAAGCTGCCGGCCGACATGGACGTCGGCGAAACCGCGGCCGTGGTCATCATGGCGATGACGCTGTCTTTCCTCGCGACGCTTTATCCGTCCTGGCGGGCCGCCCGGCTCGATCCGGTCGAAGCCTTGCGCTACGAGTGAGCCAGATGGCCGACGGAACACCGGTGATCTATCTCAACGGCATCGAGCGCCGCTACAAGCAGGGCGACGCGACGCTCGACATTCTGACCGGGATCGATCTCGCGGTGTGGAGCGGGCAGTCGGTGGCGCTGATCGCGCCGTCCGGCGCCGGCAAGTCGACGCTCCTGCATATCGCCGGGCTGCTCGAGCACCAGGACGCCGGCGAGGTCTTCATCAACGACGCGCCGACCTCCGCCCTCAATGACGCCGCCCGCACCAGGCTGCGCCGCACCGATGTCGGCTTCATCTATCAGGCCCACCACCTGCTGATGGAATTCACCGCGCTGGAGAACGTGATGCTGCCGCAGATGGTGCGCGGCCTGCGCAAGAGCGACGCCGACCGCCGCGCCCGCGAGCTGCTCTCCTATCTCGGGCTCAAGGAGCGCGTCGAGCACCGGCCGGCCGAGCTTTCCGGGGGCGAGCAGCAGCGCGTCGCCATCGCCCGCGCCGTCGCCAACGGGCCGCGCATCCTGCTCGCCGACGAGCCGACCGGCAACCTCGATCCGCGCACCTCGGAGCGGGTGTTCTCCGCGCTGACCCAGCTCGTAAAGGCCTCCGGCCTCGCCGCCGTCATCGCCACTCACAACATGGACCTCGCCGCCCGCATGGACCGCCGGGTGACTTTGCGCGACGGCAAGCTGGTCGAGGTGGAGTAGGGGCGGGGCGTGAAGCCCTCAGGCGCAGGAATTGGAACTGCGACGTCCCCAGGCCTATATGTCCCGATGCGCCGCGTGTTCGATGATCGCCAACGCAGAACTGGGTTGGTCCCGGTCGTCCGCGCGAGACTGCGGACAGCGGCGGTCGGCCAGGGAGGTGAGATCATGATGACGGTTCCTCTCCAGACGGAACAGCTCGCCAGACGGGTTGCGGCGCTCAGCGGCCTCACGCCGGAAGAAGTTCTCAGAAAGGCGGTCGAAGCCGAAGCATTGTTGGTGGGACTCGCCGTTGTCGACGACGTTGGTCCGGTGACCCGAAAGGTTGATCCGCAACGGGCGCGAGAGATTGCCCACCGCGTGGCTTCCCGGCCGCTTCGCGATGCGCGCCCGCCGAAAGCGATCCTCGATGACGCGTGGGGGCGCGCCGGATGATCGTGGTCGATAGTTCGGCCTTGATCGCAATTCTCGAAAACGAGCCGGAGGCCGAGCATTTCCTGTCCATCCTAGAGGCACCGCGTCGTTTCATCAGCGCCGTGACAATCTATGAAACTGGGATCGTCATCGGGATGCGCCGGGGCCGCGAAAGTGCGCGTGACTTGATGGACTTCATTCAGGACCTGGGGATCGAAGTGGTGCCCTTCGCCGAACCTTATGTAACGCTGTCCCTTGACGCCTACGCCCGTTACGGGAAGGGCATCCATCCGAAGGCCCGCCTAAATCTCGGTGATTGCACGGCTTACGCCTTGGCGAAGCAGATGAACGTGCCCCTGCTTTTCAAGGGAAACGACTTCACCGAAACGAAGCGCCCGTGGGACCTTGGGCACGGCTGCATTAACCAGGCCGACCAACGTGCGGCGTGAGGTCGTTGACTGAGAACATAACATGAACTATGTTCCCTGTATGTTCAGTACACGGGGGAACATCATGATCCGCGCTGTCGTCGAGGAAGCTGCCGCACTCGCATCGATCACCCTGTTCGTGGGGATGATCGTCGTCTGGGCGCAGGTGTTGTCCGTCCTGTAGGCCCTGCCAGGCCCCCGGGGGGTCGCACGGAGGGCCGGGCGCTCGAAAGCTGTTAGCGGTTTCGGCTGGGCGCTGGACACGGCCGGGCCCGCTTCGCAGGATCGCCGCTCAAGCCGGCTGCCGGCGTAGAGTCCGGGGACGGAGAGGCGGGTCGGCGGGCCTCGAACCTCGGCTCCCTCTTGCGTTCGCGGGCCATTCACAGCGACTCCTTTGACAGGAAACAATGGTCGGATTCGTCCATCTTCATCTGCATTCGGCCTATTCGCTCCTCGAGGGGGCGCTGCCCATCGCGCGGCTGGCCGAGCTTGCCAAGGCCGACCACCAGCCGGCCCTGGCGCTCACCGACTCCGACAACATGTTCGGGGCGCTCGAATTCTCCGACAAGATGGCGGGCTCCGGCATCCAGCCGATCATCGGCTGCTCGCTGTCGATCGACTTCGGCGACCTGGACAGCCAGATGCGCCCGGGAGGCGGGACGTCCGCCGCCGCGCGGTCGTTGCCGCGTCTCGTGCTGCTCGCCGCCACCGAGGCCGGCTACCGCAACCTGCTGCGGCTCAACTCCCGCGCCTTTCTCGGTCATGACGGCACCGAACCGCCCCACGTCAAGCTCGCCTGGCTCGAGGGCTACACCGACGGGCTGATCGCGCTCACCGGCGGTCCCGACGGCCCGATCGACCGCATCATCCTCGCCGGCCAGCCGCATCTCGCGGGTTCGCGCATGGATGCGCTCGTCGCCGCCTTCGCCGACCGGCTCTATGTCGAGTTGCAGCGCCACGGGCTTCCCCAGGAGCGTACCGTCGAAGCCGCGCTCATCGATATCGCCTATGCCAAGGGCATTCCGCTCGTCGCCACCAACGAGCCGTGCTTTGCCACCGTCGAGGACTACGAAGCCCATGACGCGCTGCTCTGCATCGCCGAAGGGCGCGTGCTCGGCGAGGCGGACCGGCGCCATCTGACCATCGAGCACCGCTTCAAGACCCGCGCGGAGATGATGGCGCAGTTCGCCGATCTGCCGGAAGCGCTCGCCTCCAGCGTCGAGATCGCCGAGCGCTGCTCGTTCCGTCCGAAGGCCCGCAAACCGATTCTGCCGCGGTTCTCGCTGCCCGGCAGCGAGGCGGTCGACGAGGCGAGCGAGCTGCGCAAGCGGGCCGCCGATGGGCTGGCGCGGCGGATCGCCGACCACGGGCTCGCCGAGGGCACCTCGCGCGAACAATACGACGAGCGGCTCGCCTTCGAACTCGGCGTCATCGAGCGGATGAACTATCCCGGCTACTTCCTCATCGTCGCCGACTTCATCCAATGGGCGAAGTCGCAGGGGATTCCGGTCGGGCCGGGCCGCGGCTCGGGCGCCGGTTCGCTGGTCGCCTTCTCGCTCACCATCACCGACCTCGATCCGATCCGATTCGGGCTGATCTTCGAGCGCTTCCTCAACCCCGACCGCGTGTCGATGCCCGACTTCGACATCGACTTCTGCCAGAATCGCCGCGACGAGGTGATCCGCTACGTGCAGAGCCGCTACGGCCGCGACCAGGTGGCGCAGATCATCACCTTCGGCAGCCTGCAGGCGCGCGGCGTGCTGCGCGACGTCGGCCGGGTGCTCGAGATGCCCTACGGCCAGGTCGACAAGCTGTGCAAGCTCGTGCCGCAGAACCCGGCCGCGCCGGTGACGCTCTCGCGCGCCATCGCCGACGAGCCGCGGCTGCAGGCGGAGCGCGACAACCAGCCGATCGTCGCGCGCGCCTTCGCCATCGCCCAGAAGCTCGAGGGGCTCTACCGCCACGCCTCGACCCACGCCGCCGGCATCGTCATCGGCGACCGCCCGCTGTCGGAGCTGGTGCCGCTGTATCGCGATCCCAAGTCCGACATGCAGGTGACCCAGTTCAACATGAAGTGGGTGGAGCAGGCGGGCCTCGTCAAGTTCGACTTCCTCGGCCTCAAGACGCTCACCGTATTGGAAACCGCGGTGAAGCTCGTGGCGGCGCGCGGCATCGAGATCAATCTCACCCGCATCCCGCTCGACGACGCCAAGACCTTCGAGAGCCTGGCGCGCGGCGAGACCGTCGGGGTGTTCCAGGTGGAAAGCCAGGGCATGCGGCGCGCGTTGCTCGACATGCGCGCGGATCGCTTCGAGGACCTGATCGCGCTGGTCGCGCTCTATCGTCCCGGCCCGATGGCCAACATTCCCACCTATTGCTCGCGCAAGCTCGGCCGCGAGCAGATCGAATACCTGCATCCCAAGCTGGCGCCGATCCTGGCGCCGACCTACGGCATCATCACCTACCAGGAGCAGGTGCAGCAGATCGCCCGCGATCTCGCCGGCTTCAGCCTCGCCGAGGCCGATCTCCTGCGCCGCGCCATGGGCAAGAAGATCAAGGCCGAGATGGCGGCGCAGCGCGACCGGTTCCTCGCCGGCGCGGTCGAGCGCGGCACCGACAAGGCCACCGCCGACACCATCTTCGACGCCTGCGCGAAGTTCGCCGAATACGGCTTCAACAAGTCGCACTCGGCGCCTTACGCGTTCATCACCTACCAGACCGCCTACATGAAGGCGAACTACCCGGTCGAGTTCATGGCGGCGTCGATGACGCTCGACATGGGCAACACCGACAAGCTCGCGGAATTCCGCGACGAGGCGAAGCGGCTCGGCATCAAGGTGCTGCCGCCGTCGGTGAACCGTTCCGGCGTCGAGTTCGACGTCTCCGGCAATTCCATCCATTACGCGCTGGCCGCCCTCAAGGGCGTCGGACGGGCGGCAGTGGAGACGATCGTCGCGGCGCGCGAGGAGCGGCCGTTCGCCGATTTCTCCGACTTCGCCCGCCGCATCAACCCGCGCGCCGTCAACAAGCGGGTGCTGGAAAGCCTCGCCGCGGCGGGCGCGTTCGATGACATCGAGCCGGACCGCGCCCGCGCCGCCGCGGCGATGGACGCCGTGCTCGCGACCGCGCAGCGGACGTTCGAGGCGGCCACGCTCGGCCAAAGCGAGCTGTTCGGCGGCCCTGCCGCGCCGGAAAAGCTGGTCGCCCCCGACGTGGCGACGTGGTTGCCGGCGGAGCGCCTGCAGCGCGAATACGACGCCATCGGATTCTTCCTGACCGGACATCCGCTCGACGACTATGCCGGCGTGCTCCGCAGCATGCGGGTGCCGTCGTGGGCGGAGTTCTCCCGCCAGGTGAAGTCCGGCGTCACCGCCGGCAAGGTCGCCGCCACCGTGGTGTCGCGCGCCGAGCGGCGCACCAAGACCGGCAACAAGATGGGCATCATCGGGCTGTCCGACCCGTCCGGGCACTACGAGGCGGTGATCTTCACCGAAGGGCTGCACCAGTTTCGCGACCTCCTCGAGCCCGGCGCCGCGGTGCTGCTGGTGGTGACCGCGGAGGCCCAGGGCGACGAGGTGCGCGCCCGCATCCAGAGCGTCGAGGCGCTCGATACCGCGGCGGCGAAAGTCCAGAAGGGCCTGCGCATCTTCCTGCGCGACGGGCTGCCGCTCGATGCCGTGGCCAAGCGGCTCGACGGCAAGGGCGACGGCGAGGTCAACGTGGTGCTGCTGCTCGAAGCCGGCGCCGAGGTCGAGGTCAGGCTTCCCGGCCGCTACAAGGTCTCGCCGCAGATCGCCGGCGCCATCAAGGCGGTCCCCGGCGTGGTCGAAGTCCAGGCGATGTAGGGATGATGGCGGGCGCGCCGTGCGGCGCCGGCTACGCGCTGCTGACGGGCCGCGTTCCCCTCCCTGACCCGCCTCCGCAAGCGGTGGAGGCGACGCACGGCCAGGCGCGATGCTCAAATTCAGTCTCCAGTGATTCGCGGTCGGTAGGGAACATTCGGTGCCGCCGGCCTCGGCATGCACCGTGCGCAGCCTGCTCGCTCTCCCGCGTGGGTTGTTCGGACGGGAACATGGGTGGGGGAGGGGTGGGGAAGGGGCTCCTCGGCCCGTCCCGACGCACCGTCGGGACCTTGAAAGCCCGGGCATTACCCCCAATTAAGGCAGGGCGGTACGGTCCGGATTGATCGGCGGTGTTCCAATCCGTTGATCCGAGCGTCCTTGCATCCCCCGTTCCACCTCGTTATAAGCCCGCCCATCTCACACGCGGATCTTGGCCCAACAGCCGTCCGGTGGCCGACCGGCGACGCAAGTCGTTCGTGACGCTCACGGGTCCGCGGCGGATCAACCGGAGAAGTCCATGTCGCTGCCTGATTATTCCATGCGCCAGCTGCTCGAGGCCGGCGTTCATTTCGGTCATCAATCCCACCGCTGGAATCCGAAGATGAAGAATTTCATCTTCGGCGCCCGCAACAACATCCACATCATCGACCTCGCGCAGACCGTGCCGCTGCTGCACCGTGCGCTCGAGGCGGTGAGCGATACCGTCGCCAAGGGCGGTCGCATCCTGTTCGTCGGCACCAAGCGCCAGGCCCAGGACGCGGTCGCCGGTGCGGCCAAGAAGTCGGCCCAGTACTACGTCAATTCGCGCTGGCTCGGCGGCACGCTCACCAACTGGAAGACCATTTCCGAGTCGATCAAGCGGCTGCGCAAGCTCGACGAGATGCTCGGCTCCGGCGAGGCCCAGGCCTACACCAAGAAGGAGCGGCTGACGCTCACCCGCGAGCGCGACAAGCTCGACCGCGCGCTCGGCGGCATCAAGGACATGGGCGGCCTGCCCGACCTCGTATTCGTGATCGACACCAACAAGGAAGACATCGCGATCAAGGAGGCCCGGCGCCTCAACATCCCGGTCGCCGCGGTGGTCGACACCAATTGCGATCCGGACGGCATCACCTTTGTCGTGCCCGGCAATGACGATGCCGGCCGCGCCATCACGCTCTATTGCGACCTCATCGCCAAGGCCGCGATCGACGGCATTTCCCGCGCCCAGGGCGAGCATGGCGTCGACATCGGCGAGTCCGAACAGCCGATCCTCGAAGAGGTGCCCCCGGAGGCCGGCCTCGGGTTCGAAGCCCTGTCGGGCCCGCGCGGCGTCGCCGACGATCTCAAGAAGCTGCCCGGCGTGTCGCCGGCGGTCGAGAAGAAGCTCAACGATCTCGGCATCTTCCATTACTGGCAGATCGCCGGCCTCAACCCGGTCGCGACCCACAATATCGGCGAAGAGGTGGGGCTCCCCGGACGCGTCGACAGCTGGATCGCCAACGCCAAGCAGCTTAGCGCCGAGTAACCTGCTCCCGCAGCGGCGGCGCCGCTCGGGATCGGGCACGATTGGCAAGGGCGCCCCTGGCGGGTTCTGGCAGGGGCAAGGGCAAACGGCAGGCGACGTCTGCAATGCGCGACCGTCTGGCAGGGACGCGCGAATTCGTTGCGGCCGATCAAAACAGGATTTCGACGATGGCTCAGATTTCCGCTCAGATGGTCAAGGAACTCCGCGACAAGACCGGCGCGGGCATGATGGATTGCAAGGCGGCGCTCGGCGAAACCCAGGGCGACTTGGAAAGCGCGGTCGATTGGCTGCGCAAGAAGGGGCTGTCCAAGGCCGCCAAGAAGGCCGGCCGGGTCGCGGCCGAAGGCCTGATCGGGATTGCCGTGGCCGGCACCAAGGGTGTCGTGGTCGAGGTCAATTCCGAGACCGATTTCGTCGCCCGGAACGAGCAGTTCCAGGGTCTCGTGCGGATGATCGCCGGCATCGCGCTCGACGTCGGCCCGGACGTCGAGAAGATCAAGGCCGCCAAGGTCGGAGACGTGACGGCGAACGACGCCATCAATTCGGCGATCGCCACCATCGGCGAGAACATGTCGCTGCGCCGGGCCGCCGAGGTCACGGTCGGCGCCGGGCGCGGTCGGCAGCTATCTCCATAATTCGGCGGGCGAGGGGCTCGGCAAGATCGGCGTGATCGTCGGCCTCGAATCCTCGGGCAAGTCCGACGAACTCGCCGCGCTCGGCCGCCAGGTGGCGATGCACATCGCGGCGTCCAATCCCCAGGCGGTCGATCCGGCAGGGCTCGATCCTCAGGTGGTGGCGCGCGAAAAGGACATCCTCGCCGATAAGTTCCGCTCGCAGGGCAAGCCCGAGGCGATGATCGCCAAGATCGTCGAGTTGGGCCTCAAGACCTACTACAAGGAGGCCTGCCTGCTCGACCAGCCGTATATCCACGAGCCGGACAAGACGGTCGCCCAGGCGCTCAAGGAAGCCGAAGGCAAGGTCGGCGGCCCGATCAAGGTGGTCGGCTTCGTGCGCTACGCCCTGGGCGAGGGCATCGATCGGCCGGACGGCGATTTTGCCGCCGAAGTGGCCGCCGCCGCAGGACACTGACCGAACGGCGCGAGCCGGGATCGGGGCAGGAGAGGGGAACCGCGGCATGGCCGTGCCGAACTACCGTCGCGTCATCGTCAAGCTCTCCGGCGAGGCGCTCAGCGGCCCCGAAGGGTTCGGCATCCATCAGCCGACGATCGACCGCTATGCCGCCGATATCGTCGCGGCCCGTGCGCTGGGCGTCACCATCGGCGTCGTGGTGGGTGGCGGCAACGTCCTGCGCGGCGTCGAGGTCGCGGCCCAGGGCGTGTCGCGGCCGACCGCCGACGCCATGGGAATGCTGGCGACGGTGATGAACGGCCTCGTGCTCGAAGCCGCCATCGAGCGGGCGGGCGTGTCGGCGCGCACCATGTCGGCGTTGGCCATGCCGCAGGTGTGCGAGACCTACGAGCGCGCGCGGGCGCGCCGCCATCTCGACGAGAACCGCGTCGTGGTGTTCGCCGGCGGCACCGGCAATCCGTTCTTCACGACCGATACGACGGCGGTGCTGCGTGCGGCGGAGATGGACTGCGACGCCGTCCTCAAGGCCACCAATGTCGATGGCGTCTACACCGCCGATCCCAAGAAGGATCCGGCCGCAAAGCGCTATGAGCAGCTGACCCACCACGAAGCCTTCATGCGGGAGCTGAAGGTGATGGATGCCACGGCGTTTGCTCTTGCCCGCGAAAACCGCATGCCTATCATAGTGTTCTCGATCCTCGAGCCGGGCGCGATCACGGCGGTGCTGGGCGGGACCGCGCGGGCGACCCTCGTCGGCGTGTGAATGTCGTCGGCGTGTGGCCGTCGTGCGTGTGAACGTCGTGTGCGTGTGAACATCGCCGGCGGGAACATCGCCGGGGTGAGAACGAGATGAGCGCCCGTCGGGCCTCGTTGCAAATACGAACAGGAGCACCGCGCCGCGGAGCATCGCAGCGCGGCTTTCCGGGAGACGCGTGATGGCTACCGCGACCTACGACCTCAACGAAATCAAGCGCCGCATGCAGGGCGCCATTCAAGTGCTCAAGCAGGAGCTCAGCGGCCTGCGGACCGGCCGCGCCTCGTCGAATCTGTTGGAGCCGGTGCAGGTCGAAGCCTACGGCACGCATATGCCGCTCAACCAGCTCGCCACCGTCAGCGTGCCGGAGCCGCGCCTGCTCAGCGTGCAGGTGTGGGACCGCTCGATGGTTCATGCGGTGGAGAAGGCGATCATCAATTCCAATCTCGGACTCAGTCCGTCCACCGAGGGGCAGGTGATCCGCCTGCGGATTCCCGAGCTCAACACCGAACGACGTAAAGAAATGGTGAAGGTCGCGCATAAATATGCGGAGGCCGCCCGGGTGTCGGTCCGCCATGTCCGCCGCGACGCGCTCGATCTGTTGAAGAAGCTTGAAAAAGACGGGAAGGTCAGCGAAGACGACGAGGTGCGCATGGCCGCCGAGGTGCAGAAGGCGACCGACCAGATCATCGGCGAAGTCGATCAATCGCTCGCGTCCAAAGAAAAAGAGATAATGACGGTCTGAGTCGTTGCAAACCCTGCGACTGGAGAAACGAATGCCCGAGACGGCGTTATCGCCCATGAAGCCCGGTTCGGGCTTCGAGCCGTTGCGCCACGTCGCGATCATCATGGACGGGAATGGACGCTGGGCCGCGGAGCGCGGGCTGCCGCGCGGCGAGGGCCACCGGCGCGGGGTCGAGGCGCTGCGCCGCACGGTTCGCGCGGCCGGCGAAATCGGAATCGAAACCCTCACCCTGTTCTCGTTCAGCGCCGAAAACTGGTCCCGCCCGCTGGCCGAGGTGCGCGACCTGATGGGCCTGCTGCGCCGCTTCGTGCGTAACGACCTCGCCGATCTGCACAAGAACAATGTCCGCGTCCGCATCATCGGCGAGCGCGTCGGGCTCGCACCCGACATCGACCGCCTGCTCCAGGAGGCCGAGGACCTCACCTGCGAAAACACCGGGCTGCTTCTCGTCGTCGCCTTCAATTACGGGGGCCGCCAGGAGATCGCGCGGGCCGCCCGTCGTCTCGCCCAGCAGGTCGCGGACGGCACGCTGGCGCCCGCCGCCGTCACCGCCGAGCTTCTGGCGAAGCACCTCGACGCGCCGGAACTGCCCGATCCCGATCTTCTCATCCGCACCAGCGGCGAGCAGCGGCTGTCGAACTTCCTGATGTGGCAGTGCGCCTACAGCGAGCTGGTATTCGTTCCGACCTATTGGCCGGATTTCGACCGTGCGACCTTGGAGGCGGCGATCGCCGAGTATTGGCGCCGCGAGCGTCGATTCGGCGGGCTGGTGGCGCGAACCGGATCATGACGCCGTGAACGATCGCGCGCCGTTTCCCGCGCAAAACGATTCCGCCCCTTCCGCCCCATCCGCGGGCGACCTTCGCAACCGTGTCGCCTCCGCCATCGTGATGGTGGTACTCGCCATCGCCGCCGTGGCGATCGGCGGGTGGACCTTCGTCGTGTTCTGGGCGGGGGCGGCGATCGTCATCTACTGGGAATGGAACTCCATGGTGTCCGACGGCGCGAAGGCGCCGCTCGCCGTCGCCGCCGCGGCCTTGCTTGCGGCGGCTGCCGCGGCCGGGGCCGGCCGCCTCGGCATCGCCGTCGGCGCGGTCGCCGCGGGCGCGGTGGCGGTCGCGGCATTGGGCCCCCCACGCCCCGCATGGCGCGCGGCCGGGGTGCTCTATGCCGGCATCCTGGGGCTGGCGACGGCCGGGCTGCGCCGCGATCCGCAATTCGGGGCGGCGGCGCTGTACTTCCTGTTCGCCGTGGTCTGGGCCACCGACATTCTCGGCTACTTCGTCGGGCGGATGGTGGGCGGTCCGCGCCTCGCCGTCCGCATCAGCCCGAAGAAGACGTGGTCGGGCGCGGCGGGCGGGGCTGCCGGTGCGGTCGCGGCGGGAGTTGGTTTTGCCGCGCTGTCGGGCTATTCCATGGTGGGCTCTGCGGCGATGGCCGTCGTGCTGTCGCTCGTCTCGCAAGGCGGGGACCTCCTGGAATCCGCGATCAAGCGACGGTTCGGGGTCAAGGACACGAGCCATGTCATACCCGGCCACGGAGGACTGATGGACCGCCTGGATGGTTTTATTGCCGCGGCCGGGGTTGCCCTGCTGATCGGCATGGTGCGGGCCGGGCCTGATGCGGCGGCGACGGGGCTGCTGTCATGGTGAACCGATGACCGGCGTTCCCCTCGACCGTACTCAAGCCCGCACCCGTAACGGCGAGCTCTCGATCACGCTGCTCGGCGCCACCGGCTCGATCGGATCGAGCACGCTCGATCTCGTGCGCAAGAACCGCGACCGGTTCCGCATCGTGGCCGTCACCGCGCAGCGCAACGCCACCGCGCTGGGCAACCTCGCGCGCGAGATGGGCGCGAGCCTCGCCGTCATCGGCGACGAGGCCTGTTACGACGAGCTGCGGGACGCGCTGGGCAATTCCGGGATCGAGGCGGCCGCCGGAGAGGGCGCCATCGTCGAGGCCGCCCAGCGGCCGTCGGAATGGGTCATGGCGGCCATTACGGGCGCCGCAGGGCTTCGCCCCACCATGACGGCGCTCGAGCGTGGTGCGACCGTCGCCCTCGCCAACAAGGAATGCCTGGTGTGCGCCGGCGCCCTGTTCATGCGACGGGCCCATGAGGTCGGAGCCGTCGTGCTGCCGGTCGATTCCGAGCACAACGCCATCTTCCAGGCGCTCTCGGCGGGGCGGCGGGACGAGGTGAGCCGCATCGTGCTCACCGCCTCGGGTGGCCCGTTCCGCACCCACTCGCGCGAGCAGATGCGCACGGTGACCCTGGAGCAGGCGCTCCGCCACCCCAACTGGTCGATGGGCGCCAAGATCACCATCGATTCCGCGACGATGATGAACAAGGGGCTCGAGCTGATCGAGGCCCATCACCTGTTCGGCTACGGATCCGACCAGATCGATATCATCGTGCACCCCCAGTCGGTCGTTCACGGCATCGTCGAGTACCGCGACGGCTCCCTGATCGCCCAGCTCGGTCCGCCCGACATGCGGGTTCCCATCGCCAACTGCCTGGCATGGCCGGAGCGGATGCCGGGTGCGGCCCGCCTGGACTTCGCGCAAATGGCGAGCCTGACCTTCGAGGCCCCGGATCCGATCCGGTTCCCCGCCCTGGCGCTGGCCCGCCATGCGCTGCAAACCGGCCGCGGCGTGCCGACGGTGCTCAATGCCGCGAACGAGGTGGCGGTTCACGAGTTCATCAATCGCCGGCTCGGCTTCGCCGGAATTGCCGCGCTCGTCGACGCGACCATCGATGCGGCGGAGGGGCGCGGCATTATGCGTGAGCCGACAAGCGTCGAAGATGCAATATCTGTTGACCATATTTCGAGATCGTTGGCCCGGTCCCTCTTGCCGGAAATTGCCGTAAAGGCACTTTAACGTTGCCTTTAGTATCTTCCGTCCCCGTAGCCGTGAGGCCCTGACGAGTATGAATGCCTTCACCTCGCTGACGACGCTCATCGGCAACTACACGGCCTGGATTATCCCGTTTCTGTTCACGCTGACGATTATTGTGTTCTTTCATGAGCTTGGCCACTTTCTCGTGGCCCGCTGGTGCGGCATAAGGGTGCTCGTGTTCTCGATGGGGTTCGGACCGGAACTGGCTGGCTTCACCGACCGCCTGGGGACACGGTGGAAGCTCTCCCTCATTCCGCTCGGCGGCTACGTCAAGTTCTTCGGCGACGAAAACGAGGCGAGCATTCCCGATGCACGCACCCTTGCGGCGATGTCCGAGGCGGAGCGCAAGCAGAGCTTCTTCGGCCAATCGGTCGGCCGCCGCGCCGCCGTGGTGGTGGCGGGCCCGCTGACCAATTTCATCCTGGCGATCGTCCTGTTCGCCGGCGTCTTCATGGTGGTCGGCAAGCAGATCGCGGTGCCTCGGGTGGCGTCGGTCGAGCCCAACAGCGCTGCCGCCGCCGCCGGCTTCGAGCCCGGAGACCTCGTCACCGCGATCAACGGCAGCAAGGTCGACAACTTCGTCGACATGCAGCGCATCGTCGGCTTCTCGGGCGGACACCCCCTGACCATCGTGGTCGACCGCGGCGGGGTCCCGGTCACGCTGAAGGCGACGCCGGAGATGAAGAACAACCGGGGCATTCTCGGGGTCACCCGGTCGAACCAGCCGGGCGATGTTCACGTCGAGTCGGTGAGCCCGCTCGACGCCATCAAGCTCGGCGTCGACAAGACTTGGTTCATCGTGGATACGACCCTGACATATATCCGGGATGTGTTCGTTGGGAGACAGTCGGCGGATCAGATCGGCGGACCGATCGGAATCGCCCGGATTTCGGGTCAGGTGGCCGAGCTGGGCTGGGGGGCCCTGTTCGACTTTGTCGGCGTGATTTCCGTGTCGATCGGCCTGTTAAACCTGTTTCCGGTGCCATTACTCGATGGCGGGCACCTTTTGTTCTACCTGATCGAGGCCGTCCGCGGCCGGCCGCTCTCGGAGCGTGCCCAGGAGGTCGGGTTCCGTATCGGCCTTGCAATCGTCGTAATGTTGATGATTTTTGCCACGGTCAACGACATCCTTCACCTGCGGGCGTCTTAGGCTGTCACTCGGGGGTTACGTTGGGTTTGCAAATTGGAATGCGTCGGTTCGCGAAGGTTGCGCACTGACGGGAAGTCGGTAAATAGCGTTGGGGGGTTCCGGGGCCGCGGGGGCGGTCGGACCGGAAAATTTGGGGCCAGTTCGGCATGGGAATGAGCGTGCAGTTGGTGCGGGGGATTGGGGCCGCTGCTGCCCTGTTCGGCTTGATCGTTTTCGGCTCGTTCGCGACAGCGATCGGGACGGCGAACGTGGCGGTCGCGCAAGGCGTGCGAATCGACGTCGAGGGCAACCGGCGCGTCGAAGCCGATACGATCCGTTCATATTTTCGCGTTCGTAACGGCGACCGGTTGGACGCCGCCACGATCGATTCGGCCCTCAAAGGGCTCTACGCGACGGGGCTGTTCCAGGACGTTCGGATCACCCCCGGACCCAATCGGATTCTCGTCACCGTCGTCGAAAACCCGGTGATCGACCGGGTGCAGTTCGAGGGCAACAAGAAGGCCAAGGACGAGCAGCTCTCCCAGGAGGTGCAGTCCAAGCCGCGTGGCACCTATTCGCGCGCCACGGTGCAATCGGACGTCCAGCGCATCGTCGAGGTCTATCAGCGCGGCGGACGCTATGACGTCACCGTGGTCCCCAAGATCATCGAGTTGCCGAACGGCCGCGTCGATCTCGTGTTCGAGATCAACGAAGGGGCCAAGACCGGCGTCGCCAAGATCGTCTTCGTCGGCAATCGCGCGTTTTCCGATACGCGCCTGAAGGAAGTCATCAAGACCGGCGAGTCCAATTGGCTGAGCTTCCTCAAGTCGAACGACATCTTCGATCCCGACCGGGTCGAGGTCGATCGCGACCTGCTGCGGCGTCACTACCTCAAGTACGGCTATGTCGACGTCCGCGTCGTGTCGGCGGCCGGCGAGTACGATCCCAACCAGAAGGGATTCATCATCACCTTCACCATCGAGGAAGGTGATCAGTATCGTTTCGGCGCGGTCGACATCCGGTCGAACATTCCGGAAGTCCCGGCTGACAGCCTGCGCCCGCTGATTCGGGCCGAGCCGGGCCACATCTACAACGCGGACCAGGTCGAGAAGTCGGCCGAGCTCGCGACGGTGGAAGTGGCGAAGCGCGGATATCCGTTCGCGGCCGCCCGGCCGCGCGGCGACCGCATTCCCGACCAGCATGTCGTCAACGTGACCTTCGTCATCGAGGAAGGTCCGCACACCTACATCGAGCGCATCAACCTGCGCGGCAACACCCGGACCCGCGACTACGTGATCCGGCGCGAATTCGACATCGTCGAGGGCGACCCCTACAACCGCGCCCTGGTCGATCGCGCCGAGCGCCGACTCAAGAACCTCGGCTACTTCAAGAACGTCAAGATCACGACGGAGCCGGGATCGGCACCCGACCGCATCATCATCGACGTCGACCTCGAAGAGCAGTCGACCGGCGAGTTCTCGGTGGCCGGCGGCTATTCGACCTCCGACGGCGCCATCGCGGAAGTGTCGGTCGGCGAGCGAAACCTGCTGGGTACCGGCCGTGTCGCCAAGGCGTCGGTGCAGTACGGCCAGCGCTCTCGCGGTTTCGACCTGTCGTTCATCGAGCCTTACATTCTCGACACCCGGCTCGCGATCGGCTTCGACGTCTTCGCCAAGCAGCAGACGTCGAGCCAGTACACGACGTACCTGACCAAGACGATCGGCGGCGACATCAAGACCGGCATTCCGATCACCGAGAACCTGTCGACCCAGGTCCGCTACACGGTCTACCAGCAGTCGATCACGCTGCCGCACGTACCTCGACAACTGTAACAACCTGACGCCGGACTTCATCAACTACTTCCCGACGCCGTCGGCCTTCGCCAGCGGCGCCTACAATGCGGCATGGCTTGCCGCCGGCTCGCCGGACCAGACGAACTGTTACCAGGACGGCGAAGCCTCGCTCGCGGTGCGCAAGGAACTCGCCGCGGGTCCGGTCATCGCGTCGGTCGCCGGCTACACGCTCGCCTACAACACGCTCGACAACAACAAGGCGCCGACTCAGGGCGTCCTGGTCGAGTTCAAGCAGGATCTCGCCGGTGTGGGCGGCGACGTGCATAACGTGAAGTCGACGATCGACGGACGCATCTACAACGAGGTGTTTCCGGACATCGTCGGCGTGCTCCGCGGCCAGGCCGGCTATGCGGTCGGCTTCGACGGCCACATCCGCATGCTCGACGAGTTCCAGTCCGGTCCGTCGCTGGTGCGCGGCTTCCAGCCGGCCGGCTTCGGTCCCCGCGACATCAGCCAGATCATTTACGGATATGGCGGCACGCAGGATGCGCTCGGCGGTTCGGCCTACTGGGCGACCTCGCTCGAGTTCCAGACGCCGATGCCACTCGTCCCGAAGGACTTCGGCATGAGGCTCGCCGTGTTCGCCGATGCCGGCCTGCTGTGGGACTACCAGGGTCCGACCTACTGGGCCCAGACCGGCGAATCGCTGCAACTGAACGAATCCCAGATCGTGCGATCTTCGGTTGGTGCCGGCCTCATCTGGGACTCGCCGTTCGGCCCGCTGCGCTTCGACTTCGCCTATGCCCTGACCAAGGGGCCTTACGACAAAACCCAGATCTTCCGGTTCGGCGGCGGGTCGCGGTTCTAAGTCCGGCGCTGCGCCCGGCACCATCGGGTTCTCGGGTGTCGTTTCGGGATCTTCCCAAAACGACACCTCGGGGTTCCGGCCGACGGCCGGAACGATTGGATCGCGACGCGTTCTTGGGCTATTCATTCCGCTCCGCGGCGTGCCTTCCGCCCGCCGTGGAGAGAATCTCGTTTTTACGCCGCGAATGCGGACGGGTGGGATGACCGAGCCGCTCTATTTTACCAGCGCCAAGTCGCTGACGATTGCCGAGATCGCCGCGCTGACGGGTGCCGAGGCAGGACCCCAGGCTCCGCTGGAGCGGGCGATCTCGGGCGTGGCTCCGCTCGACACCGCGACGCCCCGCGACCTCGCCTTTCTCGACAATCCGCGATACGCCGACCAGATCTCCTCGACCCGGGCCGGAGCGTGTCTCGTCGCGCCCCGCTTCCTCGCTGTCGTGCCGGCGCACGTCCCGGTGCTCCGGGCCCGCGATCCCTATCGCGCCTTCGTCGCCGTGGCGCGCATTCTGTTCCCGCAATCCTTGCGGCCGTCCTCGCTGTTTGGCGGCACGGGCGTCGATCCCGGGACGACCGTCCATCCGACCGCGCGGCTCGAAGCCGGTGTGGTGCTCGACCCCGGCGTCAGGGTCGGTCCGGACGTCGAGATCGGCATGGACACTGTGGTGTGCGCCAACGCGGTGATCGGTCCCGGGGTGCGCATCGGCCGCCATTGCTCGATCGGGCCGGGCGCCTCGCTGATGAATGCGCTCGTCGGCGACCGCGTGATCATTCATCCCGGCGTTCGGATCGGGCAGGACGGGTTCGGCTTCGTAATGGGGCCGTCGGGCCATCAGAAGGTCCCGCAGATCGGGCGGGTCATCATCCAGGACGACGTGGAGATCGGGGCCGGCACGACCATCGATCGCGGCGGCACCCGCGACACCGTGATCGGCGAGGGGACCAAGATCGACAACCTGGTGCAGATCGGACACAATGTCAGCATCGGCCGCCACTGTGTGCTTGTCGCGCAGACCGGAATATCAGGCAGCGTCATGCTTGAGGATTTCGTCGTTCTCGGTGCCCGTGTCGGGGTGAACAATCACGTCACCATCGGGGAGGGCGCCCAGATCGCCGCGACCAGCATCGTCCACGGCGATGTACCTGCCGGGGCGCGCTGGGGCGGCACCCCCGCCAAGCCGGCCAAGCTGTGGTTCCGGGAAATGAAGACACTGGAGCGACTGGCGGCGCGCCCGTCTCCCAACGATCCAACCGCGGCCGGGAGCACTGATGAACGCTGAGGCTCAGTCATGAACGAGATCGCAGACACGATCGAATCGGTAGAGATCGCGGTCATCCTGAAATCGCTTCCCCACCGTTATCCGTTCCTCATGGTCGACCGGATCCGCGGGATGCGGGGCGACGATTTTGCGATCGGCATCAAGAACGTGACGTTCAACGAACCGCAGTTTCTCGGCCATTTTCCCGACAATCCGGTGTTTCCCGGCGTGCTGATGATCGAGGGGATGGCGCAGACCGCGGGCGTGATCTGCATGCTGGCGCTGGGGCGGAAGGCGAAGGAGAGCGTCGTCTACTTCCTCACCATCGACAAGGCCAAGTTCCGCAAGCCGGTCATTCCCGGCGACACCGTCGAGTATCACATGACGAAGATCGCCAAGCGCAAGACCATGTGGTGGTTCCGCGGCGAGGCGAAGGTCGCCGGCGTGATCGTCGCCGAGGCCGAAGTCGGCGCCATGATAGCGTCCGCGTGAGCCGCATGGCCGACATCGATTCCACCGCCCGCGTCGCGCCCGGCGCGCAAATCGCCGCCGACGCGTCCATCGGACCCTATTGCGTCGTCGGGCCCGACGTATCGATCGGTGTAGCGTGCCGCCTCGTCGCCCATGTGCACGTCACCGGGCACACCACGATCGGTGCCCGCACGGTGGTCTATCCGTTCGCGTCGCTCGGCACGCCGCCGCAATCGGTGAAATACCGGGGCGGCCCGACGCGGCTGACCATCGGCGCCGGATGCGACATTCGCGAGGCCGTGACCATCAACACCGGGACCGAGGACGATCGCGGCCTCACCGAGGTCGGCGACCACTGCTTTCTCATGGCCGGCTCGCACGTCGCCCATGATTGCAAGGTCGGCAACCATGTGGTGATGGCCAACAATGCCGTGCTCGGCGGCCATGCGAGCGTCGGCGACAACAGCTTCCTCGGCGGCCAGGCGGCGGTGCGCCAGTTCGTCCGCATCGGCGAAGGGGCGATGATCGTCGGACTGAGCGGCATCAGGGCCGACATCATTCCGTGGGGCATGGCCCAGGGGCCGCTGGCGAATCTCGTCGGCCTCAATATCGTGGGCCTGCGGCGGCGCGGCTTTCCCAAGGCCGACATCCATCGTCTGCGCGCGGCCTACAAGGAGTTGTTTCTCGGAGAAGGCATGTTTCGCGACCGGCTGGCCGCGGCCGAAAAGGCCTATGCGGGCGTGCCGCTGGTCGAGAACGTCCTCGCCTTCATCAGCAGCGGTAAGCGGCCGCTCAGCACCGCCGTCCGTCGTGGGAGTGACGGCGCACCCGACGACCAATGACGATCGCGGCGACGGAGCAGGGACCGCTCGGCATCATCTGCGGCGGCGGCGCCGTACCCCCGGCGGTCGCTGCGGCGGTCCAGCGCCTCGGCCGCAAGGTGGTGCTGTTTCCCCTGCGCGGTTTTGCCGATGCGCAAATGGTGGCCTGCTATCCGCATCGCTGGGTTGCGGTCGGCCAATACGGCCGGTTCCGGCGGCTCGCACGCGCCGAAGGGTGCCGCGATCTCGTCATGGTCGGCGGCCTGGTCCGACCTTCGCTTCTCCAAGTTCGGCTCGACTGGGCGACGCTCATGGAAATGCCGCGGATCATGCGCGCATTCCGGGGCGGCGACGATCACCTGCTGACCGGAATCGGGCGCATCTTCGAAGCCGACGGCTTCCGGCTTCTCGGCGCCCACGAGGTGGCGCCGGACATCGCCGCCCCCGAGGGGCCGTTCGGGCGTTACCGGCCCGATGCGATGGCGCAGGCCGACATTGCGCGCGGCTTCGGACTGCTGACCGCCATGAGTCCGTTCGACGTCGGGCAGGCGGCGGTGGTCGCGAAGGGCCGGGTGCTTGCGCTCGAGGCCGCGGAGGGCACCGACGGGATGCTCCGGCGGGTCATCGCGTTGCGCGAGGAAGGACGTATCGGACTCCCGCGCGGCGTCGGCGTCCTGGTGAAGGCGCCGAAGCGGCGGCAGGACCGCCGGTTCGATCTGCCCTCGATCGGGCCGGACACGGTGGAGAACGCGGCCAAGGCCGGGCTCGCCGGCGTCGCCATCGTCGCCGGCGGCACCATTGTCGCCGAGCCCCAGCGCCTGATCGCGGCGGCCGACACCCACGGGCTGTTCGTGCTCGGGTGGACTGAGCGCGAGACCGGCTGATGGCCGCCGCCGTGTTGCAGTCCATGCCCCGGGATGCGCTGCGCCTGTTCATCATCGCCGGCGAGGAATCCGGCGACCGGCTGGGTGCGCCGCTGATGAGAGCCCTCGCTGCGCAGGCCGGGCGCCCCGTGGTGTTCACCGGCGTCGGGGGGCATGCCATGGCGGCGCAGGGCCTCGAAAGCCTTCTGCCGATCGCCGACCTCGCCATCAACGGCTTCGCCGCCATTCCCGGGCGGCTGCCGACGATCCTGCGCCACTTGCGCCAGACGACGGCGGCGGTGATCGCCGCGCACCCGGACGCGCTCGTGATCATCGACAGCCCGGATTTCACCCACCGCGTGGCGCGTCGCGTGCGTGCGGCGGCGCCGAGCATCCCGATCGTCGACTATGTCTCGCCGACGGTGTGGGCGTGGCGCCCCGGCCGGGCCGCCTCGATGCGGCACTATGTGGATCATGTGCTCGCCTTGCTGCCGTTCGAGCCGGCAGCTCACCTGCGGCTCGGCGGGCCGCCCTGCACCTACGTGGGACACCCCCTGATCGAGCAGGTGACGGCGCTGCGGCCGGACGCCGGCGAGGCGGTCCGGCGCGAGGCCTCTCCGCCGGTGGTCCTGGTGCTGCCGGGAAGCCGCCGCGGCGAGGTCCGGCGACATATCGATGTGTTCGGCGAGACCATCGCGGCGGTGACGCGGCGCGTCGGCGCCGTCGAGGTGGTGCTGCCGACCGTCCCGCATCTTGCCGCGGAGGTTAGGGAGGCGACCCGCCGCTGGGCAACGGCCCCGCGCATCGTCATCGACCCCGAGGAGAAATGGGCGGCGTTCCGCCGGGCGCGCGCCGCGGTCGCCGCCTCCGGAACGGTGACGCTCGAACTCGCGCTCGCCGGCATCCCGACCATCATCGCCTACCGCGTCGCCCTGTTCGAGGAGTTGATCGCCCGGGTGATGGTGACGACGGACATGATCGGGCTCGCCAACCTCATTCTCGACGATAAGGCCATGCCGGAACTGCTGCAGCGGGACGCGAGCCCGCACAAGCTCGCCGACCACCTGGTCGCCCTCATCGGCGATACGCCCGAGCGGCGCCGCCAATGCGAAGCGCTGGCGCGACTCGACGCGATCATGGAGATCGGGGTCGCCGTGCCGAGTGCGCGGGCGGCCGCCGTCGTTCTCGCCACGGCGAACCGGACGCGCCCGGTTTCATCGCCGGAGGCCGCATGCTAACAGGGACTCCGAAAAGGATCGCCTCAACGACATGAACAATAAGACCGAGACACGGCACCCCCATGCGATCCGCGCGGCGATCACCGGGGTGCACGGTTCGCTGCCGGACTATGTCCTGACCAACGCGGAACTCGCCGTGATGGTCGACACCACGGATTCCTGGATCACCGAGCGCACCGGCATCAGCGAGCGCCGGATCCTCAAGGGCGACGGGCTCGGCACGTCGCATATGGCGAGCGGCGCCGTAAAGGGGCTCCTCGAGAAGACCGGAACGGCGCCGTCCGAGGTCGACCTCCTGATCTGCGCGACCACCACGCCGGACATGGTGTTTCCGTCGACCGCCAATCTCGTCTGCGACATGGTCGGCATTCGCAACATCGGCAGCTTCGACGTCCAGGCCGCATGCTCCGGCTTCATCTATGCGCTGACCATCGCGACCCAATTCATCGAGAACGGGCGCGCGCGCAAGGTCGTCGTGGTGGGGGCCGACAAGATGTCGTCGATCATCGACTACACCGATCGTGCGACCTGCGTGCTGTTCGGCGACGGGGCAGGGGCGGTGCTGCTGGAGCCCTCCGTCGACGATCACGGCATCATCGACACGGTGATCCGCTCCGATGGCGGCGGCATGCCCTTCCTGCACCAGAAGGCCGGCGGCAGCCGCATGCCGCCGACCGCCGAGACCGTCGCCAACCGCCTCCACTACGTCCACCAGGAGGGCGCCGCGGTCTACAAGTTCGCGGTCGCCAAGATGGCCGAGGTCGCGTCCGAACTCATGAAGCGCAACGCGCTCACCGCGGCCGACATCGCCTGGCTGGTGCCGCACCAGGCGAACCGCCGGATCATCGAGGCGACCGCCGAGCGGATGGGCGTGCCGTTGGAGCGCGTGATGATCACGATCCAGAAATACGGCAACACCACCGCCGCGACGATCCCGCTGTGCCTGTGGGAATATGAAAGCCGCCTCGCGCCGGGCGACAACCTGGTCATGGCCGCGTTCGGCGGCGGCTTCACCTGGGCCGGGGCCTACGTCACCTGGGGCGGCGGCGCCCGGTGACGGCGGCGCAGGCGACCTGGTAAAAAGCCGTTAACCACCGTGGAGATTGCGCAGCGGCGTAAGACGGATCGTTACGGTCGCATGATAAGGACGGGTCGTAAAGAAGGGCCGCGTCGATGAAATCCACCATCATTCGTACCGGATTCGATACGCTCTATTTCAGCGGGCTCCACAATCTGCTGCGCCGTTTCTTCGAGGGCGTCGGCGCGGTCCTGATGCTCCACCACGTGCGGCCGCCGCGTCGTGACGAATTCCAGCCCAACCATGGGCTCGAGGTTTCGCCCGAATTCCTGTCCCACACCGTCGAGTGGCTGCGCCGGGAAGCGATCGACATCGTATCGTTGGACGAGATGTGCCGCCGGATGAGCGAGCGCGACTTCGGCCGCCGCTTCGTGTGCCTCACCTTCGACGACGGCTACCGCGACAACAAGGAGTGGGCCTATCCGATCCTCAAGGCCAATGATGCGCCGTTCGCGATCTACATCCCGACGAGCTTTCCGGACCGCCGCGGCAAGCTGTGGTGGCTGGCGCTCGAGATGGTCATCGCCGGCAACGACAGCGTCGTCGTGACGATGAACGGGCAGGAGCAGCGTCATGACTGCGCCACCGTGGCGCAGAAGCGCGAAACCTACGACGCCATCTATTGGTGGCTCCGCGGGCTCGCCGACGAAGCCGCCATTCACGCCTTCGTCGATGACCTCGCCGTGCGGCACGGCTTGGACATGACCCCCGTGGGCGATGCGCTGTGCATGACCTGGGACGAGATCAGGGAGCTTGCGGACGACGCCTTGGTGACCATCGGCGCCCATACCGTCAACCACGTGATGCTCGGCAAGGCGACGGAAGCGACCGCGCGGGAGGAGCTCGCCGTAAGCCGCGACGTCATCGCGGCGGCGCTGGGAAGACCGGTCCGGCATTTCGCCTATCCCTATGGCGGCCCCGATCTCGTCGGCAAACGCGAGTTTCGCCTCGCCGCCGAAGTCGGCTACCGGACGGCGGTGACGACCCGCCCGGGCGTTCTGTTTCCCGAGCATGCCGCCCATCTGATGGCGCTGCCGCGGCTCTCCCTCAACGGCGACTATCAGGAGGCGCGATACCTCGAAGTGCTGATGTCGGGGACCGCGACCGCCCTCTTCAACCGCTTCCGCCGCATCAATGCGGCGTGATGAAAAATGCGGCGTGAGTTTGTGACGGGTCAATTTGCAACAGGCCTTCAAGACGACGGCGAGGTTCCAAAAGATGCTGACTTTTTCAGCGGGCTCGCCATCGAGAGTTTCGCGGCCTATGGGATGACGGCGCGGACGGTCGGGCTCGCGATCGGAGACGGGCGTCGGCCTGTCGAGATCTCGTGCTGAGGCATCAGGTCCCCGGAGAGTTCGAATGCCTGCGGGCGAAGTGGTGCTCCTGGTCGTAGACAACGCCCTCTGCCGCATCGCGGCGTGCAGGCTCGCGGCCCGGTTTCCCGGCCTCATCATCGTCGTCGAGCAGAACTTCCCGCGCCTCACGCTCGTCCGCGGCCGGATCAAGCGGTTCGGCGTCATCCACACCATCGGTCAGATCGCCTTCATCCTGTATTCGCGGCTCATTCGCGGCACCGCGGCGCGCCGCATCGCCCAGATCATCAGCTCGGCCGGACTCGACGTCCGCTGGCCCGACGGCGTCGAGATGATCAAGGTCACCTCGGTCAACGCGCCCGCGACGATCGCCCGCCTGCAGGCGCTGCGGCCGAAAGTGGTCCTCGTGGTCGGCACGCGCATCATCAGCCGCAAGGTGCTCGCCGCGGTCGACGCGCCGTTCATCAACTACCATGACGGCATCACGCCGAAATACCGCGGCATCCACGGCGGCTATTGGGCGAATGCGCAGGGCGATCGGACCAATTTCGGTGCCACCGTGCACCTCGTCGACCCCGGCATCGACACCGGCGAGGTGCTCTACCAGGTGCGTCTGCAGCCGTCCGGCGACGACAACTACGCGACCTTTTCCTACCTGCAGCTCGCCGCTGCGCTGCCTCTCATCGAGCGTGCCGCCAAGGACGCGATAGCGGGGACGCTCACGCCGCGCAAAGTCGACCTGCCGTCACAGCTATGGTCGCATCCGACCCTGTGGGGCTACCTCGCGACCGGCTTCAAGCGCGGCGCGTGGTGAGGGACCGTGCGTTGAGGAAGCGGTGGATCTGATGATGCGGTGGTGTGAGGAACATTTCCGGGCGGAGGACTGCGCGGCGCCTGTCCGTTCCTCATCACCCGGCTGGACCCCAAGATTTACATGGCCCCTCCGGGTGCGGTAGGCACCTCGCCCCGCGTGCGGGGAGAGGTCGGGTTGCGGAGCAATCCGGGTGAGGGGGCGGTTCCTCGAGCCTGAGCTTACGTTGAGATGCAACCTAACCGCTCAGCCCCGTGGATAGGCCGATGGGCCACTCAGTCGCCGCTCTCCCCGCGCGGTTACTTCCGGCGCGAGATCGGCTGATATTCTCGGGTCGTCGGTCCGGTATAGAGCTGACGGGGCCGGCCGATCTTCTGGCTCGGATCCTCGATCATCTCCTTCCACTGGGCGATCCAGCCGACGGTGCGGGCGACCGCGAACAGGACCGTGAACATGGTGGTCGGGAAGCCCATCGCCTTGAGCGTGATGCCGGAATAGAAGTCGATGTTCGGGTAGAGCTTCTTCTCGATGAAGTAGTCGTCATGCAGCGCGATCCGCTCGAGCTCGAGGGCGACGTCGAGCAGCGGGTCGTCCTTGATGCCCATCTCGCTGAGCACCTCGTGGCAGGTCTTCTGCATCAGCTTGGCGCGCGGATCGTAGTTCTTGTACACCCGGTGGCCGAAGCCCATCAGGCGGAAGGAGTCGTTCTTGTCCTTCGCCCGCTTGATGTATTCGGGAATGCGGCTCACCGAGCCGATTTCCGCCAGCATGCGCAGCGCGGCTTCGTTGGCGCCGCCATGGGCGGGTCCCCACAGGCAGGCGCAGCCGGCGGCGATGCAGGCGAACGGGTTGGCTCCCGACGAGCCGGACAACCGCACCGTCGAGGTCGACGCGTTCTGCTCGTGGTCGGCATGGAGGATGAAGATGCGGTCCATCGCGCGGGCGAGCACCGGATTGACCTTGTAGTCCTCGCACGGCACCGCGTAGCACATGTGCAGGAAATTGGCGGCGTAATCGAGGTCGTTCTTCGGATAGACGAACGGCTGGCCGATCGAATACTTGTAGGCCATGGCGGCCAGGGTCGGCAGCTTGGCGATCATCCGGATCGAGGCGATGTTGCGCTGGACCGGATCGGAGATGTCGGTGGAGTCGTGGTAGAACGCCGACAGGGCGCCGACCGAGCCGACCATCACGGCCATCGGATGGGCGTCGCGGCGGAAGCCCTGGAAGAACCGGCTCATCTGCTCGTGCACCATCGTGTGGCGGGTCACGATGTAGTCGAACTCGGCCTTCTGGGCGGACGTCGGCAGTTCGCCGTAGAGCAGCAGGTAGCAGGTCTCCAGGAAGTCGCCGTGCTCCGCCAGTTGCTGGATCGGATAGCCGCGGTAGAGCAGGATGCCCTCGTCGCCATCGATATAGGTGATCTTGGATTCGCAGCTTGCCGTTGAGGTGAAGCCGGGGTCGTAGGTGAAGATTCCGGCATCGTGGTAGAGCTTGGAGATGTCGACCACCTCCGGACCGATTGTGCCTTCGTACAGCGGGAAGGTGTAATTCTTGTCGCCGAGGGTCAGGGTGCCACTCTTGGTGTTCGCACCGGTCGACGCATCCATGCTCATGTCCTCGATTAGATTGCGCTGCAGTGCGGCGGCGAACGAGCCAAGGGTCGTTCGCTTGTTCCGCGGGCGTGCACTTTCGGCAGCCAATATTTGCTAGCGCAGATGAGTGTGCGCTGCAAGATACGCCCTGGCCGTTATTAAATTCGTGCCGTCACGAGGTGCAAGGCCTGCATCAGGTGCGAGCCTTCGCCGGTACAAGGCGCGGTCGCCGGTGCGCAGCCGCCGACGCCCATCGGCCGTCATCCGCCGGCACCACGGCGTGCGAGGTAACGCGTTTCCCGGTAACGCGTTTGCGGCAAACACGTAGGGGGTTACGCGGCGCGACGCGCCTGGTCGGCCAGGCGGGCCAGAGTCTCGTTCTTGCCCAGCACCTGCAGCACGTCGAAGATGCCCGGGGAGGTCGGTCGTCCCGTCAACGCCGCCCGCAGCGGTTGCGCCACGGCGCCGAGTTTGACCTCCTTGCGCTCGGCGAAGGCGCGCACGGTGTTTTCCGTCGCCGCCGCCGTCCAGGGTTCGACGCTCGCGAGATCCTCCATCAGGTCGGCCAGGATGGCGCAGGCCTCGGGGCTGAGCAGCGCCTTCGCCTTGTCGTCGAGCTCGATCGGCCGGTCTGCATACAAAAATCTGGCACTGTCAATTAGTTCTACGAGGTTCTTCGCGCGTTCCTTGAGCCCGGGCATGGCCGCTATGAGCTGCGTCCGCAATTCCGGGGTGAACTTGGCCGCGAGCGCGGCGCCGTTCGCGAGGTGGGGCAGGAGGCGCTCGATGGCATCGACGAGGTCGGCGTCGCTGGTCTGGCGGATGTAGTGCCCGTTGAGGCTTTCGAGCTTGGCGAAGTCGAAGCGGGCAGGCGACCGGCCGATCTGCGGCAGGTCGAATGCGGCGACCATCTCCTGGGTGGTGAAGATCTCCTGGTCGCCATGGCTCCAGCCGAGCCGCACCAGGTAGTTGCGCATCGCCGCCGGAAGGTAGCCCATGGCTCGGTAGGCATCGACGCCGAGCGCGCCGTGGCGCTTGGAGAGCTTCGATCCGTCCGGGCCGTGGATCAGCGGGATGTGGGCCATCACCGGCACCTTCCAGCCGAGCGCATTGTAGATCTGGGACTGCCGCGCGCCGTTGGTGAGATGGTCGTCGCCGCGGATGATGTGGGTGACCGCCATGTCGTGGTCGTCCACCACGACGGCGAGCATGTAGGTCGGCGTGCCGTCCGAGCGCAGCAGCACGAGGTCGTCGAGATGCTCGTTCTGCCAGACCACGCGGCCTTGGACCTGGTCTTCGATCGCCGTCTCGCCCGTCAGCGGCGCCCGCAGCCGGATCACCGGTTTCACGCCGGGCGGCGCCTCGCCCGGGTCGCGGTCGCGCCAGCGCCCGTCATAGAGCTTGGAGCGGCCCTCGCTGCGCGCCTTCTCGCGCATCGCGTCGAGCTCCTGCTGGGAGGCGTAGCAGCGATAGGCCTGACCGGAGGCGAGCAGTTGCTCGGCCACCTCGCGGTGACGGGCGACGCGCGAGAACTGGTAGATGACGTCGCCGTCCCAATCGATGCCGAGCCAGGTCAGCCCGTCGAGGATGGCATCGATGGCCGCCTTGGTGGAGCGTTCGCGGTCGGTGTCCTCGATGCGCAGCAGCATCCGCCCGCCGCGGCCGCGCGCGTAAAGCCAGTTGAACAGCGCGGTGCGGCCGCCGCCAATGTGGAGGAATCCGGTCGGCGATGGAGCAAAGCGGGTGACGACGTCTTCGGCCATGAACGGAAACGACACCTCGGGACTGGACGGGAGGGTTCTGACGGGTTGCGGCCCCTGTAACATAGGTCGGGCAACCGATGTCACGCCAAATCGTTTCGCGCCATTGCCAATTCACTTTGCGCCCACGGCTATCCCATTAAATTGGACCGCCGGTTGGGCTTCGTGTAAGGGGCAGGCTTCGTGTAAGGGGCAGGCTTCGTGTCAGCGGCAGGCTTGGTGTAAGCGGCAGGCTTGGTGTAAGCGGCAGGCTTCGGTCACGGGGCAGGAACACCCCGGCCTCTCCCTCTGCGGGGCGAGGCGTCAACACGCGTCGAAGGATATCTGGCAGCAATGACCGCAGCGGAAACCACCGGGGACGCGGGGCGTGATTTCATCCGCGATATCGTCGTCGCCGACCTCGCGAGCGGCCGCCATCGCAAGATCATCACCCGGTTTCCACCCGAGCCGAACGGCTACCTCCACATCGGACACGCCAAATCCATCTGCCTGAATTTCGGGATTGCCCAGGAGTTCGGCGGCCAGTGCAACCTGCGCTTCGACGACACCAATCCGGCCAAGGAAGAGCAGGAGTTCATCGACGCCATCAAGCGCGACGTCCACTGGCTCGGGTTCGACTGGGGCGAGCACCTCTACCACGCCTCGGATTACTTCGAGCAGCTGTTCGCCTGGGCCGAGGACCTGATCCGCGCCGGCAAGGCCTATGTGGACGACCAGTCCCAGGAGGAGATCCGCGCCAACCGCGGCACCCTGACCGAGCCCGGCCGCAACAGCCCGTTCCGCGACCGTCCGATCGAAACGAACCTCGACCTGTTCCGCCGCATGCGGGCGGGAGAGTTTCCCAACGGGGCGCGGGTGCTGCGAGCGAAGATCGACATGGCGTCCGGCAACATCAATTTGCGCGACCCGGTGCTGTACCGCATCCTCCATGCGGTCCACCCCCGCACCGGCACGGCGTGGTCGATCTATCCGAGCTACGACTTCGCCCACGGCCAGTCCGACGCCATCGAGGGGATCACCCATTCGATCTGCACGCTGGAATTCGAGGATCACCGGCCGCTCTACGACTGGTTCCTGGCGAACCTGCCGGTGCCGTCGCACCCGCATCAGTACGAGTTCGCGCGGCTCAACCTGACCTACACGGTGCTGTCGAAGCGCGTGCTCACCGAGCTCGTGCGCGGTCATCATGTGAGCGGCTGGGACGATCCGCGCATGCCGACGCTCGCCGGGCTGCGCCGGCGCGGCGTGCCGCCGGAGGCGCTGCGCGAGTTCGTCCGCCAGATCGGGGTCGCCAAGGCGAACAGCATCGTCGACGTCGCGATGTTCGAGCACGCGATCCGCGACGTGCTCAACCGCACCGCGTTGCGCCGCATGGCGGTGCTGCGCCCCCTCAAGGTGGTGATCGTGAACTATCCGGAAGGGGAGGCGGAGGAGCTCGAAGCCGTCAACCATCCCGACGATCCCGGCGCCGGCGTGCGGCGGGTGCGGTTCGGCCGCGAGCTCTATGTGGAGCGGGAGGATTTCATGGAGAGCCCGCCCAAGAAGTTCTTCCGCCTGTCGCCGGGCCGCGAGGTGCGCCTGCGCTACGCCTATTTCATCACCTGCCGCGAGGTCGTGAAGAATGCGGCGGGCGAGCCGGTGGAGCTGCGCTGCACCTACGATCCGGAAACCCGCGGCGGCAACGCCCCGGACGGCCGCAAGGTGCAGGCGACCCTGCACTGGGTCGCCGCGGCGAGCGCGCTGCCGGCCGAGGTGCGCCTCTACAATCCGCTGTTCGCCAAGCCCGATCCCGATGCCGGCAACTTCGCCGGCGACCTCAATCCGGACTCGCTGGAGGTGATCGCGGGCGCCAGGGTCGAGCCGGCGCTGGCCGACGACAATTCCGCCGCGGTGGTCCAGTTCGAGCGCCAGGGCTATTTCATCCGCGACAACGACAGCGAGCCCGGCCGGCTGGTGTTCAACCGCACCGTCGGGCTGCGCGACAGCTGGGTGAAGGCGAAGGGGGCGCCGTAGGCGAGCCGCGAGCACGCAATCATTTCTCGGGGCGTGTCTGATAGGAGTGTGGCCGTAAGCGCCGCGCTTACCCCTGCGGTTGCGCTGTTGCGAACGCAACACACTAAGCCGCTCATCGGGTCGCAACCCAAGATTGTTATATACAATTAATACATCTTTAAGTTACGTTCCCCCCGTTCCGTTCCGGAATGGGAAGCTTTGCGATGAATCCCCTCGTCCTAGTCTTTGCATTGCTTTTGGCCGGATGCGGAATGAGCGTTCCCCCTATGGAATTCGGCGAAACGTCACCAAAGGACGCCGAGGTTCGTTCGGCCAAATTCGTTCGATCGGTCGCCGGCCATGTGCATTGCGAGTTGCGGCGCGCAATTTACGACACAGCGCATGACCTCGATGCTGCGTGGCTATGGAATTGGTCGGCACAGATCACGCTCACGCTGACTGTCGACGAGAAGTCAGCCCTCGCGCCGGGTCTGTCGTTATCGAAACTTTTGCCGAGCCTCACCAACCGCTTTCCGAACGGGACAAGCCTGACGAGCGGCCAAAGCGTTGGCATAGGTTTTGGGGCCTCGGCAGCCGCGGACGCGAACCGGGTCGAAAAGATGAGCTGGTATCTCGATTTCAAAGACCTCAAGAGCGAGATCGAGGATTTGAAGGCCGAAAACAAGCCGTGCGGGCTCACCGGCACTTATCCGATCCAAGGGTCGCTCTTGATTCAGGAGGGGCTCTATTCTGCGGTACAGGCTGGAACGACCATCGGTCTGGTGGCGCAGCCGTCGGTGGGCCCGCTGAACGTCATCGAGCATCACGTAACGTTCGACGTCAATATCAGCGGAAACGTGACGCCCACATGGAAACTCGCAAATGTTTCCGCGAACACGGGTTCAGGCACGCTCATCAGCGGCACTCGGGACCGCAAGGATGACCTGCTGATCACTATGGGGCCGACCGAGATCCCGCAACCGAAGACGGCGACGGCAGCAGCCCAGCCCGCAAAGCGCGGACCCGGCCAGGCTGCCGTCGATTCTCACCTGGCGGCTCAAATCGGCCAAGCCGTCGCAACTGCACTTCAAGCCAGTACGCCAGTTCCATAACCTGAAGGAGACGCACGCATGCCGATCATTGATGGAATAAACGTGCCTGGAACCGAGAGCGAGGCGAAGGAGCAAAAATGGCGATACCTCGGGCAGGCGCGACCTCAAGCCGAGATCGAAGCGCAGCCACGCCTCGGCACGCGCAGATACCGCGCGGACTGCAGAAAAAACCCGCCAGGAACGTTGTGTGACGCCATCACGCACGCCGATGGAAGTGTCGAAGCCTATTACTGTGACGAAGACCATCTGTGTACGAGTGCCTATGGCAGTCCCTGACTAGCCGGCACCGAATGATCGGCAGTCGCCCGCTGCGATGTTGAGGGCTGTGCGAAAGGTGCATGCATCCCATGAGACGGTTTACATACAGCCTGTGCGCGCTCTTTTGGAGCCTTCGCGTCGCTGCCGCCGCTGATGCGGCTCCGCCATTGCATCTCCTGACCGGGGAGGAGGCGCCGCAGCAAAACTGGTCGGGATTTTACATTGGAATAAATGGCGGCTGGATCGGGTCATCGCATGCCGCGGTCACGAACTCCGCGACCGACACCGGATCTGCCGGCTTCGGTCGGGCCCTGTCGGCCGGTGCAATACCGGCGAAACTGGCAATCGAGCACAGCGGGTTTCTCGGCGGCGGCCAGATTGGATACAATTGGCAGGTGGAGCGCAAATTCCTGTGGGGGGTCGAGGCCGATTTCGACGGAATCGCAAAAGGCAGCAGCGATATCGGTTTTTCATTTCCGGGGTCGGCAGCCATCGCGCCGATGACCACGGCCTACAATGCGGGCATGGATTCGCTAGGCACCGTCAGGGCGAGAGTGGGCTATCTGCCTTCGGAAAGCATCCTTTGGTATGCAACGGCCGGCATCGCCTTCTCCAATACCAAAGTTGGATCCGGCTATTCCTGTAACGCGTGCACGCCGCCGCCGTTTGCACCAGCCGCGAACGTACAGAGTTCGATCATATCTGCGGGATGGACTGTCGGTGGGGGCGTCGAATGGATGTTCGCGCCGTCGCTCAGCGTGAGGGTGGAGTATCTCTATGTGGATCTCGGTAGCCAGAGCGATTTGATAACGTATGGCTACGGTTCGAACACCAGCACGTTGACGAGCTTTTTCAGTGAGCACGACAACGTAATGCGCTTGGGGATCAACTACAGGCTCTTCTGATTTCGGGAACAGGTCGGTCCGCTTCGCTCTCACGCCGGGAAAGTCGGCGGCACGTGAGCCGCCCTGGCCCAAGGGGCGGTGAGCACGGGGCGCGGAGAGCGGTCTGTGTGCGAAGTGACGTCCGGTGGGAGAGCCGAAACTTGTCACCTTCGGCCCAACCGCGAGCAGGGCCGCTCTTAGTCTAGTGAGGACCGCGGCATGTGAGGAGACCCTGCGGCGGGAGGAACGCTCAACCAAGGGACGCGAGCGGGCGTCCTGTTCGACGAACGGTCGTTCTCTGCCTCTTTTTGCTGCCGGCCGTGGCCGCGCCGACAAGCCGAGGAGCGCGCGAGGCAGGGAATGACCCGCGTCCATGGAACCCGAGCAAGCTCCAAAAAACTGCCGATTAACCTTAACGTGCCGACCCTTCAGAATGGCCTTAGAAAGATGGCGTAGACGACTGAACGTGCTCTATTTTTCTACCACCTTTCCGGCCTTCCCCGCGGCCTCGGAAAGTGGCGCCATCCGGTCAAATTTTCCATAATTTAATCATTTCCGTCCGACAATCCTGCCAACAGAAGCGTTTGGGGGACTGGCAGATGAAACGGGTTGTAATCGGACTTGCGTCGGCGGCCGCCATCGCGGGCGGCGCTTATACGGCAGGAGCCGCGGACATCGCTCCGTATTACCGCACGCCCGTCCCGGCGCCGGTATACGCCAACTGGAACGGCTTCTATATCGGCGGCGATGTCGGCGGCGTGTGGACCAGCAACAACGCCCTGTGGCAGCCGCTGCCCTCGTCGGCGGCGTTCGCCGCGTTCCCGACCGCCGGGGACACTGGCGGCAATGCGGCGATCGGCGGCATTCATGCCGGCTACAACTGGCAGGTCGCGCCGACCTGGGTGGTGGGCCTCGAGGGCGACTGGTCGTGGACGAACAGCGGCTCGAGCGTCAACGCACCCTGGCTCAACAATCCCGGCGGCGGTGCCGTGCCCGGCTCGTTCACGAGCATGAGCTCGAACCTCGACTGGGTGTCGTCGCTGCGCGCCCGCCTCGGCTATCTCGTGCTGCCCAATTTCATGCTGTACGGCACGGCCGGCGGCGCCTGGGGCAAGATCGACTATGCCGCCAGCAACAACGGGGGGACGGTCCCCTATGCCACCTCGACCGCGTTCTCCCGCACCCAGGGCGGCTGGGTGGCGGGTGGCGGCCTCGAATGGATGATCACCAACAACTGGCTGCTGCGCGGCGAATATCTCTACTACAGTCTGGAAAGCTCGCCGTCCGTGGTGGCCGTCTCCGGCAATTCCCCCGGGTTTCCGTCGGGCTATTCCTGGAGCAACACCACGGCGAGCGTGGTGCGGGCCGGTCTGAGCTACAAGTTCTAGTCTAGAAGCCTGAGAGGCGACCCCAGCGGCAAGAGCCCCGGAGGCGCCCCCCGGGGCTTTTGCTTGGGAGCGGTCCGTCGGACGGGAGAAACGTCGGCGCAGTCATCCCCAGTCGGCTAAAATCGGCTACTCTGCTACCAGGCGGAGCCGCGGATGGCCTGGCAGGGCAGGGCGCAGGGACGGGTTGGCACGTGGCCGCGGCCGGGCGCGTGGGTGGCGCCGTGGACCATGCCGCTCGCCGGGCTGGCCGGGCCGCTCGCGGCAAAGCTGCGCGAATGGGCCGCCCTGGAGCTCGCGGCGGGACGGTTGATGCCGTGGCTGCCGGTCGCCTTCGGCACCGGCATTGCCGTCTATTTCAGCGCGGAGCGGGAACCCGTGTGGTGGGTGGCGGCCGCCGCCGCACTCGCTGCGGTCGCGCTCGCGGTCGTCGATGCGGGCCCGTGGGGCGTTCCCGGTGGTTCTCGGCTGCGCCGCGCTCGCCACCGGATTTGCCGCGGCGGCGATCAAGGCCCACCTCGTCAGCCACCCCGTGCTTCACGCCACCGCCTACAGCGTCGCGGTTTCCGGTTTCGTCGAGGCGCGCGAGGAGCGCGAGCGCAGCGACCGCATCGTGCTGGGGGTGGCGACGCTCGACGGCGCCCGCCTGACCGATCGGCCGCTGCGCATCCGGCTCACGGTGCGCAAGGGCCGGGCGCCGGCGGTCGGCACCTTCGTCGCCATGAAGGCACGGCTCGATCCGCCGGCGTCGCCGCTCCACCCCGGCGCCTACGACCTCGCGCGCGACTTGTACTTCCAGCGGCATCGGTGCGACCGGGCTGGCGCTCGGCGCGATCACCACGGCGGCGGCGCCCGGGCCGCCGGGGTGGCGGCTCGCTTTCGCCACCGCCGTGAGAAGGCGTGCGCGACGCCATCGACCGCCGCATCCGCGCGGCGATCCCGGGCGATGCCGGGCGCGATCGCATCGGCGCTGGTCACCGGCAAGCGCGACGCGCTCACCGGCAGCGTGTTCGATGCCATGTACATTTCCGGTGTCGGCCACGTGCTGTCGGTGTCCGGCTATCACATGGCGCTGGTGGCGGGGGTGGTCTTCTTCATGGTTAGGGCTATGCTGGCGCTGGTCCCCGGCCTTGCGCTGCGCCGGCCGATCAAGAAATGGGCGGCGGGCGCGGCGCTCGCTGCCGCGGCGGGCTATCTCGTGCTCTCCGGTGCCGAGGTCGCGACCCAGCGCTCCTTCATCATGACCGCGGTGGTGCTGGTCGGCGTCATGGCGGATCGGCCAGCGCTGACCTTGCGCACCATCGCGGTGGCGGCGCTGGTCGTGCTGCTGCTCGCGCCGGAAGCGGTGGTGCATCCGAGCTTCCAGATGTCGTTCGCCGCGACGCTCGCGCTGATCGCCACCTACGAGCGCGGCATTCCCTGGATCTCCGCCGGTCCCGAGACCTCCCTCGGCGCCCGCGCCGCGCTGTGGGGAGCCCGCGAGGCCGGTTTTCTCATCCTGGCCTCGCTGGTGGCGGGCTTCGCCACTATGCCCTATGCGGCCTACCACTTTCATCGGCTGGCGCCGTACGGCGTGGTGGCCAATCTGCTCGCCATGCCGGTCATCTCGGCGCTGTCGATGCCGGCCGGCCTGCTCGCGCTCGTCGCCATGCCGTTCGGCTTCGACGGGCCGCTGTGGCAGCTGATGGGCGTCGGCATCGACTGGATGGTGATGGTGGCGACCTGGGTGGCGCATCTGCCCGGCGCGGTCGGCCACATCCACGCCTTCGGCATCGGCGCGCTCCTGCTCGCCACCGCCGGCCTCGTCGTGCTGTGCCTGCTCCGCAGCCCGCTGCGCTTTGCCGGCGCGGGGCTCGCCGCCGCCGGTTGCATCGTGGCGATGGTGGCGGCGCGGCCCGACGTCCTGGTATCCGCGACCGGCGACGTGGTGGCGGTCCGCGGTTCCGACGGCCGCCTCGCCATTTTGAAGTCGGGCGCCGGGGACGCGCTTTCCGTGGGCGACTGGCTCAATGCCGACGGCGATGCGAGGCTCACCACCGACCGCGCCTTGGCGCAGAGTTTCGCGTGCGATCCCGACGGCTGCGTCGGCCGTCTCGCCGACGGCGCGGTGGTCGCGGTGGCGCGCAGTCCCGCCGCGCTCGCCGACGACTGCAGCCGCGCCGCACTGCTCGTCACGCCGCGGCCGCCGCCACCCGGATGCGCGGCGATGGTGATCGACCGCAGGCTGCTCCGCGACACCCGCGCGCTCGCGCTGTTTCACCGCGGCGAAACGTTCGAGATGCTGCCGGCCCGGCCGGCAACGCTCGACCGGCCCTGGGCCTCGCGCGCGGTCGGCACGCCCCGGTCCAATCCGTCCGCGCCGCTTTCGCCGCCACCCGACGCAACGCCGCCGCCCGACGCGGATGCCGAGGAGTAGGGGCCGGCGCAGCCGGGAACACGGCCATCAGAATCAGGCGCGGCCATCAGGGCCGGCAATGCGAGCCGCCGGCAACGCGATTTCCCGGCAACGCGAGCCGAACCGGCCCGGACACCAACACATTCAGTTACAAGCAATCAGTTACAAACACTCTGCACGAGCACTTTGTACGAACACTCTGCACGAACGCTCTGTACGAACGAACCGGCGCGCGAACGCGCCGCGCTTACTTCTCGGTGCAAGGCCTCAGATCAGCCCGAGCACCGTCGCGCCGAACGTCGCCAGCACGACGCAGCTCAACAGGCTCAGGACGATGATCGGGATGTCTTCGCGACGAATCATTTTCCACCCCCACGATGTATCGGACTCGTAATCGCGGCCCGGTTTCCTGCCAAGTTTCAAACCCGGAAAGTCACAGAGTTATTTGCTCTGCGCCAGGTAACGCGCTGCCAAAAAGTATCGGCGATCGCCCGCGCGTTCATCCGCGGCGCTACAAAGTGGTTTGTCGTGTTCAGTCAGGACTTGCGGAAATAGCTTTTCGCGAGTTTCCGGGAGAGTCGATCAGGCTCTCAATACCGCCGGAACAGCCCGATCATCTTGCCCTGGATCCGCACGCGGTTGGGCGGCAGGATGCGCACCTCGTAGGCGGTGTTGGCGGGCTCGAGCGCGATCGAGGCGCCGCGCCGGCGGAACCGCTTGAGCGTCGCTTCCTCCTCGTCGATCAGCGCGACGACGATGTCGCCGGTATCGGCGGCCTCGCTCTTCTTGATGAGCGCGATGTCGCCGTCGAGAATGCCGGCCTCGATCATCGAGTCGCCGCGCACTTCGAGCGCGAAGTGCTCGCCGCCGGGCGACAGCATGTCGGGCGGCATGTTGATGACGCTGCTCTTGTTCTGGATCGCCTCGATCGGGGTGCCGGCGGCGATGCGGCCCATCACCGGGATCGCCACCGGGCGTCCGGTATCTTCTTCCGGCATGGGCGCCCGCACCCGGCCGAGATTGCCTTCGATCACATTGGGAACGAAGCCGCGCGAACGTCCATTGGACACGCCGTGAGCGACCGACTCCGGCAGCCGGATCACCTCGATGGCGCGCGCGCGGTTGGGCAGGCGGCGGATGAAGCCGCGCTCCTCCAGCGCCGTGATCAGGCGGTGGATGCCGGACTTCGAGCGCAGGTCGAGCGCTTCCTTCATCTCATCGAAGGAGGGGGGCACGCCGCACTCTTTGAGCCGCTCGTGGATGAAACGAAGCAGCTCGTATTGCTTGCGCGTCAGCATCGTTCCCGGTCCCCCGAATGGCTGTTCCCGATCGTCGATCCCATCGCGATCACCGGACCAAGCCCATAAAACAAATCATGAACGGACACTATCCGTTCCATATGTGTTCCGCAACCCTTTAATTTGGAGTGAACAAATCGAGCCGTGTTCAAAATAGAAGGTTGAGGATGATGCAGGGGGCGCCGGCCTCCGCCGCAGGCGCGAAAGGTTCGCGCAGCAGGAGGCAGTCGGCGCGCGCCAGCGGCACCAGCAGGGAGCTGTCCTGGGCCGGAAACGGCGTCGCCACCCGGGTGCCGTCCGCAAGCTCGCGAAGGGTCGCCCGCATGTAGTCGGCGCGGTCGTCATTGGCGCCGAGCGGACTGCCGAGCACGGCACTTTCCGGCGGCAGCGACAGGTCGCTGCGGCCGGCGAGGCGGCGCAGCAGCGGTATCAGGAACAGCACGGCGCAGACGTAAGCCGATACCGGATTGCCCGGCAGCCCGAGCACGTGCATGCCGCCGAGCCGGCCGTAGATCAGCGGACGGCCGGGCCGCAGCGCCACCTTCCAGAACGACAGCGCCATGCCCTCGGCGGCGCAGGCCTGCTGCACGAAGTCGTAATCGCCGACCGATGCGCCGCCGCTGGTGACGAGCACGTCCACGTCCAGCGCCCGGGCGCGGCGCAGCGCCGCGATGGTGGCCTCGAGCCGGTCGGGGACAATGCCGAAATCGGTCGCCTCGGCGCCTTCGCCGCGCGCTATCGCGGCGAGCGCGATCCCGTTGGAATGCACGATCTGGCCCGGCGCCGGCGGCGTCCCGGGCTCCACGAGTTCGTCCCCGGTGGCGAGCACCGCCACCCGCGGCCGCCGGTGCACCGGCACCGTGGCGTGGTTCAAGGCGGCGGCGAGCGCAATGCCGCGCGGGGTGAGGCGCCGGCCCTTCGGCAGCAGCACCTCGCCTTGCCGGAAGTCGAAACCTTTGCGGCGGACATGGCGCCCGGCTTTCTCCGCCCGCGCGATGGCCACGGTGTCGCCGTCCCGGGTGGTGACCTCCTGGATCACGACGGTGTCGGCGCCGGCCGGCATCACCGCCCCGGTGAAGATGCGCGCCGCCTCGCCGGGCCCGACGGTGCCCGCGAACGGCTGGCCGGCGGCGACCTCGCCGACCACCCGGAGCGCCACCGGCGCGCCGACATCCTCGGCACGCACGGCGTAACCGTCCATCGCCGAGACGTCGGCCGGCGGCTGGGTCCGTAGCGCCGCGAGATCGGCGGTGAGAACCCGGCCGACCGCATCGGCGAGCGGCACGGTCTCGGAACCCAGGGGATGAGCGTGCGCCAGCACCGCGGCAAGGGCGTCGGCGACCGAAAGCAGCGCCACGGCTCACGCCTCCCCGGCGCGGAAATGGCCCGACTTGCCGCCGCGCTTCTCGACCAGGCGGATGCCCCCGATCACGGCGCCGCGCTCGACCGCCTTGATCATGTCGTAGACGGTGAGGCAGGCGACCGACACCGCGGTGAGCGCCTCCATCTCGACGCCGGTCTGCCCGGTCACCTTCACCGTGGCGCGGACCACGAGGGCGGGCGGCGCGTCGCCGGCGGCCGGCGCTTCGGGCGCGATGTCGATCTCGACCTTGGTGAGCGCCAGCGGATGGCAGAGCGGGATGAGGTCGTGGGTCTTCTTGGCCGCCATGATGCCGGCGATCCGCGCGGCGCCCAGCACGTCGCCTTTCTTGGCATTGCCGGACAGCACGAGGTCGAGCGTCGCCCGGCTCATCGTCACCCGGCCTTCGGCGACCGCGACCCGCTCGGTGGCGGCCTTGTCCGAGACATCGACCATGCGGGCGGCGCCGCCGCCGTCGATATGGGTGAGCTTCGGCCCCGTCATGGCGTCACCCGGCTGCCGCGCTGCGCGCCGTTCCGCGGTCGAGCAGGGCGCGCGTCGCCGCGGCGACGTCGGCCTGGCGCATCAGGCTTTCCCCGACCAGGAAGCTCGACATGCCCGCGCGCGCCAGCCGCGCGAGGTCGGCAGGCGTGAAGATGCCGCTCTCGCCGACCACGACCCGCTCGCGCGGCACCCGCGGCGCCAGCCGCTCGGCCACCTCGAGCGAGGTGACGAAGGTCTTGAGATCGCGGTTGTTGATGCCGATGAGCCGCGAACGCAGCCGCAGCGCGCGGTCGAGCTCGGCTTCGTTGTGGACCTCGACGAGCACGTCGATGCCGTAGTCGAATGCCGCCGCCTCGATCTCCGCCGCGGCGCCGTCGTCGAGTGCCGCCATGATGATGAGGATGCAGTCGGCGCCCATCGCGCGGGCTTCCGCCACCTGGTAGGGCTCGTACATGAAATCCTTGCGCAGCACCGGCAACGCGGTCGCGGCGCGCGCCGCCACGAGATAGTCCGCGCAGCCCTGGAACGACGGCGCGTCGGTCAGCACCGAGAGGCAGGCGGCGCCGCCCGCCTCGTAGGCACGTGCCAGCGCCGGCGGGTCGAAGTCGGCGCGGATCAGCCCTTTCGAGGGGCTCGCCTTCTTGATCTCGGCGATCAAGGCGTAGTCGCCGCGCTCCAGCCGGCGCTCGATCGCGGCGAGGAACCCGCGCGGCGGACCGGCCGACTGGGCCGCTGCCGCCACCACGCCGAGCGGCCGCACGCGCTTCGCGGCGGCGATCTCCTCGCGCTTATAGGCTTCGATGCGGGTGAGGATGTCAGCCATGGTTGATGTTACCCGTCACAAATGCCTTTTGTCCTCGCGCGAGTTTCTCCCTCTCCCCGCGGGCGGGGAGAGGGTCGGGGTGAGGGGGCGGTTCCTCGGTCCAAGCGGTGGCGAGGCGATGATTCATATGCTCAGACTCGGAGTTATAAGCTCAGACTCGTGAAGCCGCCGCCTCACCCTCCCTCGCTTCGCTCGGTCGACCTCTCTCCGCATGCGGGGAGAGGTTAGAAATCCGCGACGATCAGCATGCCGCGGTCACCCGTTCGACACCGCGATCAGCCGGTCGAGGCAGGCCTCCGCCTCGCCGCTGTCGATCGAATGCTGCGCCAGCGCGACGCCGTGGGCGAGATCCTTCGCCTTTGCCGCCACCACCAGGGCGGCGGCGGCATTGAACACGGCCACGTCGCGATAGGGGCCCTTGATCCCTTCGAGCACCGCCTTGAGCGCCTCGGCATTGGCATCGGCGTCGCCACCACGCAGCGCTTCCGACTTGACCCGCGGCAGGCCGACGTCTTCCGGCGCGATCTCGAACAGCCGCACCTCGCCGTCGGCGAGCGCCGCGACCGCGGTGCTGCCGGCGGTGGTGATCTCGTCGAGCCCGTCGGAGCCGTGGACGACGAAGGCGCGGTCGGACCCGAGATTGCGCAGCACGTGGGCGAGCGGCTCGACCCAGTGCCGCGAGAACACGCCGACCATCTGCCGCTTGACGCCGGCCGGGTTGGACAGCGGTCCCAGCAGATTGAAGATGGTGCGGGTGCCGAGCTCGACCCGGGTCGGTCCCACATGCTTCATGGCGGGATGGTGCGCCGGGGCGAACATGAAGCCGATGCCGGCGTCGCGGATGCAGGTGCCGATCACCCGCGGCCCGATGTCGATGTTGACGCCGAGCGCGGTCAGCACGTCGGCCGCGCCGGAGCGCGACGACAGCGCGCGGTTGCCGTGCTTGGCGACCGGCACGCCGGCGCCGGCGACGATGAAGGCGGCGCAGGTCGAGATGTTATAGGAGCCGGAGGCGTCGCCGCCGGTGCCGACGACGTCGATGGCGCCGGGCGGTGCGGCGACCGGGAGCATCTTCGCGCGCATCGCCGTCACCGCGCCGGTGATCTCCTCGACGGTCTCGCCGCGCACCCGCAGCGCCATCAGGAGGCCGCCGATCTGCGACGGCGTCACCTCGCCGGACATCATGCTTTCGAAGGCCTCGAACGCGGTTTCCCGGCTCAGCGCCGCGCCGGTCGCAACCTGTCCGATCAGTGCCTTGATATCGGCCATGCTGTCCTCAGTGCCTCCCGCCGGCGCCGCGCCGCCCGGTCGCCGCATTCCAGTCGGCGGCGAGGTCGAGGAAATTCTTCAGGATCAGGTGGCCATGCTCGGAGGCGATGCTTTCCGGGTGAAACTGGACGCCGTGCACCGGCAGGCTGCGGTGCTGCAGGGCCATCACCAGGTGGTCCCCGGTTTCGGCGGTGACCGCGAGCTCGCCCGGCATCGAGGCGCGGTCCACCACCAGCGAGTGGTAGCGCGTCGCCTTGAAGGGACCGTTGATGCCGCGGAAGACGCCGCGGCCCTCGTGGCTGACGTTCGACAGCTTGCCGTGCACGGGAACGGGCGCGCGCACCACGTGGCCGCCGAACGCCTGGCCGATCGCCTGGTGGCCGAGGCAGACGCCGAACACCGGAATGGTCGCGGACGCCTTCTCGATCAGTTCGAGGCAGATGCCGGCGTCGTCGGGGGTGCAGGGGCCCGGCGACAGCACGATGGCGTCAGGGTCGGCCGCGACGACGTCCGCGCTCGCCACCTTGTCGTTGCGGTGGACCACGACCTCGGCCCCCAGGCCGCCCAGGTAATGGACGAGGTTGAAGGTGAAGCTGTCATAGTTGTCGATCAGGACGATCATGGCACCCGTTCCACCCGCCGCCGGGGTCGGTCCCGGAAAGACGCGCTCCGCGTGCGGCGGCGCGGTGCCTGGAAAGGCCACATACCGTTGGGCTTGCGGAGCCTTCGTGTAGCCGCCGCCCCCGGGAGGGTCAAGGCGGGGCGCAAGTCATGGGGGCCCGCTGCCTTTCTCGGCGCCGGACGCTGGTGTACCCTGCGGCGGCCTGGATAAGGCATTCGCGCGCGGACGGACCCTGCACGCGAAGGGCTGAGAGCACAACGGTCCCGCCGGGCTGATGCAGGGTGCAGCGCCCGGACGTACAGAATCAACCGGGAGGTCCGTCCATGCTGTCACGTCGCGGCTTCATCCACTCGACGCTCGCCGGCGCCGCGCTGGCCGCCCAGGGCGCCCGGCCCGGGCAGGCGCAAGCTCCGGCTCCCGCGCCCAAACGGCTGATCGTCGACGCCCAGGTCCACCTGTGGAAGGCGGAGACGCCGGATTGGAAGTGGGTGCCGGGCCTTGCGCCGCAGCTTCCCGAGCCGTTCACCATCGAGCGACTCGTGCCGATGATGGACGAGGCCGGCGTCGACCGCGTCGTGGTGGTGCCGCCGTCATGGCCGGGCGATCGCAACGACTATGGGCTCGAGGCGGTGCGGCGCTATCCCGACCGCTTTCGCGTCATGGGACGCGTGACGCTCGCCGATCCGAAGCAGGCCGAGCTGCTGCCGAAGTGGAGGAACCAGCCGGGAATGCTGGGCGTCCGCCTGACCTTCACGCGCCTCGCCGGTGCGGCGGGGTGGCTGTCCGACGGCACGGCCGACTGGTTCTGGCCGGCGGCCGAGCGGGCCGGCCTGCCGGTGATGTTCCTCGCGCCCGGCAACTCGCCGGCCTTCATGAAAATCGCGGAGCGCCACCCCCAGCTTCCGCTCGTGATCGATCACATGTCGCTGTCGGCGGAGGTTGCAAAGGAAGGCAGGATCACCGAGGCACTCGATGAGACCGTCAAGCTCGCGAAATACCCTAACGTCTCGATCAAGCTGTCGTCGTCGCCGCTGTATTCGTCGCAGCCGTACCCGTTCCGCGACATGACGGTGCACCTGAAGCGCTGCTACGACGCGTTCGGTCCGCAGCGCTGCCACTGGGGCACCGACATCACCAATTCGCTTGCCAAGGCGACCTACCGGCAGCGCATCTCTCACTTCACCGAGACGTTGGATTTCCTGTCGGAAGACGACAAGGACTGGATCATGGGACGCGCGATCCGCGAGAAGCTCGGCTGGACGTAGCGCGCCGGCCGCCGATCCGTTCCGAGGGGCAGGGCAGGTTCGTTCGGAAGGCCGTCAGCCGCCGATGCGCTTCCAGCCGGTCTCGACGCTGGTGCCGAACTTCTCGAGGTCGGTGCGAACGCCCTGCCAGTGCTCGTTGGCGACGTCCCAGTTCACGAGCGGCGGCTGGCCGCCCGCAGCGGATGGCGGCAGACCGTTGGGAACGCGGCCGGTCGTCGTGTCGTAGGCGAAAGCTCCGGCAATGGTCAGTATCACTCCGAGAATGATCCCGAGCAGAAGCGGCATGGCACGTCTCCATGGTGAAGGTGATCTCACCTCGCAACGCCATCGCCGCCACCCTGGTTCCGCAGCGCACGCGCCGCGCTATCGGTCGCGCCCGGAATTGTCTAGCTTGCGCGTCACGGCGATCCGCGCGCGGCTGCGCCCGTTGCGAACCGGAAAACGTCGATTGCAGGAGGAAGGCTCCAATGATGGCCCGGATTGCTCGGCGCGCGACCGCTCTGTTTCGCATGGTCGCTCCGTTTCGCGCGGTCGCTAAGCTTTGTGTGATCAAGCTGCGCGTGATCAAAATGCATCGAACCGCCGCCCGCGCTGCGCTCGTCTGCCTCGCGGCCGCGGCGCCGTTCGCGCTGGTCCCGCAGGAGGCTTGGTCGCAGGCGCGGCAGATCAAGATCATCAATCCCTATCCGCCGGGCGGCACGGCCGACATCATCATCCGCCTGCTGACCGAGCAGATCGGCCGCGCCCAGGGCGTCGCCTTCGTGATCGAGAACCGGCCGGGCGCCGGCACGGTGATCGGCTCGGACGTTGGCGCCCGCGCGGCGCCCGACGGCAACACGCTGCTCATCAACACGCCGGCGCTTCTCATCAACGCGCACCTGCGCAAGCTCAACTTCGATTCGCTCGCGAGCTTCGAGCCGGTCTGCAACATGGCGCAGTCGCCGCAGCTCCTGATGGTCAACAGCACGTCGCCCTACAAGACCATGGCGGACTTCGTGGCGGCGGCGCGCGCCAAGCCGGGCGAGCTGACGCTCGCGAGCACCGGGCCGGCGTCTCCCTCGCAGATCGGTCTGGAGAATCTCAAGCACGCGACCGGCCTCGACATCATCTACGTGCCGTTTCCCGGCAACGCCCCGACGGTGAACGCCCTGCTCGGCGGCCACGTCACCGCCGGCATCGCCAACTTCGCCGACCTGACGGGCCACATGCAGTCGGGCAAGCTGCGCGCCCTGGTGACGCTGACGCCGTCGCGGGTCGCGACCTTGCCGGAGCTGCCGACCGTGGCCGAGGCCGGCTACAAGGAATTCGAATACCTGATCTGGTTCGGCCTCGTCGCCCCGGCCAAGACCCCGCCGCAGATCGTCAAGCAACTCGCGGACTGGGTTGCGGTCGCCCGCCAGGCGCCCGAGGTGAAGGACAAGCTCGGCGTCCAGGGCCTGTTCGCGGCCACGGAATGCGGCGCCGACTTCGCGGCGCTGATGCGCCACGATTACGAGACCTATGGCCGGGTGATCCGCGACGCCGGCATCAAGGGCGAATAGGCGCGGCGTCACCGCCCGCGGCAGGTTCGGCTCCTGATGCAAGACGACCGGCAGGCCGCTTGGACCGGCGCGCTTCGCGATGTGGCCGACGCGCCGTCATGGCCGGACTGGTTCGGCCATGACGATTTCATGTCGTCGGTTCGTGTCTGCCGGAAACTCAGTTCCCGACCTTGATGAGATCGCTGCGGGTGAGCGTCACGCTCTTGGTGAGGACCGCAGGTCCGCCCCCGGACAGATGCCAGGCGGCATACTGCTCGTTATAGGGTTCCTCCGCCGACATGCCGTCGACCGGCACGACCGCGCTGTAACCGCGCTGCACCGCGCCGTTGCTCGTTCCGACCACGGCGCCCTGGGCCGACGTGCCGGTGACGATCACCGTCTTGATGCCCTTCGCCTTGAGCCGGGCATCGAGGTCGGAGTTGATGAACTTGTCGGCGCCGCCGCGCGGGATCCACTCGCCATCCTTCGGCGCGAGGCCGGGATCGACCATGCCGGCGGGCGTCGGGTTGTCGCCGACCAGCGTGTAGAACACCATCATGTCGTGGGCGCGCGCCTCGTCGATCAGCTTCTTGACCGGGGCGACCGTCGACGCGCAGCGCGGCCGGGTGCCGCAATTGGTCTTCATGAGGTCGAGCACGAGCAGCGCCGTCGTCTTGGGATCGACGGTCGCCGGCTTGAGCTCCGGCACCGGCGGCGGCTTCACCGTGGCCCATTCCTTGGTGATGTCCATGGCGGACGCGGGCGGCGCGGCGAGCGCGGCGATGGCGCCGAGCGCGCTCATGCCGCACAAGGTGATGGCGAGACGTTTCATGTTCCTCCCAATCTTTTCGCTGCGGCGGATGTTTTTTCGCCGGTGGTGATGCTCGATCACGAGCGGGGAAGACTAGCGCGGATCGCGCGGGCGCTCCATCGCAAAGAGGACGGCCGCCCGCAGGCAAGCCTCGTGCGAGGACGCCCGGAGCGAATGGGTGTAGTCTCCACTTCGGACGGGTCGCCGGTTTGGCCACGGGCGGGGTCGTCGGGTTCGAAATGTCGCTTGACCGCTGGAGACTTCCGATGCGGCGCAGAGATTTCGTCGTCGGCCTCGCCGGCCTTGCCGCGATGCCCATCATGCGGGCGCGGGCGCAGCAGACATCCGAACATGGAGGCACCATGGCAGAAGCCACCGGGCCGGCGGGCGGCGCGCTCACGCGCATCCGCACCGGGACCCTCGAAATCGCCTTCGAGGACAGCGGGCCGCGGACCGGCGTTCCGGTGCTCCTCATGCACGGCTTTCCCTATGATCCCCGCGCCTATGACGGCGTCGTGCCGCCACTCGTCGAGGCCGGCTGCCGCGCCATCGTGCCCTATTTGCGCGGCTATGGTCCGACCCGATTCCGGTCGGCCGAGACGCCGCGCTCGGGCCAGCAGGCCGCCATCGGCCGCGATCTCCTCGACCTCATGGATGCGCTGTCCCTGCCGAACGCGGTGCTGGTCGGGTTCGACTGGGGCGGCCGCGGAGCGTGCGTCGCCGCCGCGCTGTGGCCGGAGCGGGTGCGCGGCCTCGTCACCGCCAACGGCTACAACATCCAGGATATCGCCGGGTCGGTGAAACCGGCAGCGCCCGAGCGCGAGCATCGGATGTGGTACCAATATTATTTCCACACCGAGCGCGGCCGGGCCGGTCTCGCGGCCAATCGCGACGCGCTGTGCCAGCTGCTGTGGGAATTGTGGTCGCCGACCTGGAAGTTCGACGATGCCACCTATGCACGCACGGCGGCATCGTTTCACAATCCGGATTTCGTCGACGTGGTGATCCACTCCTACCGCCATCGCTTCGGCTACGTGGCCGGCGTTCCCGCCCTGGAGGCGATCGAAACGCGGCTCGCCGCGCTGCCGGCGATCGCGGTGCCGACGATCGCACTGCACGGCGACGCCGACGGCGTTGCGGCACCGGCGAACCCGGCGGCCCAGAAGCGCTTCTTCTCCGGCGCGATCGAGCACCGGACACTGGCGGGGATCGGTCACGACGTCCCCCAGGAGGCGCCGGCCGCGGTGGTGGCGGCCGTTCTTCAGCTGATCGCCACGACAAAGCAGGGCGCCCGCGGCGGTTGAGCACGGGGCCGTGCGGCACCGGACGGCGGAACGCTGTAGCTGGGATTGATAAGCAGAGCGTCGGGCAGGGGAGGCCGGTTCACTCGACGAGGCGCTGCGGCGTTTCTCGGAGGCTTCGGCTGGTCGTCGCACCCGGCGGCAAGCGCGGGGAGAAGAGGTCGCGGGGAGAAGAGAGTTCACCGGGAGAAGAGGGTGTGCGGCGGGACCATACCATCCCGCCGCACGGGGGGCGCAAATCAGACGTCGCTAAATCAGAAGTCGTCTTCGTCGCAGGACTTGCCGTCGAGCATCGAAACCGGCGCGGTCGCGGGGGTCTCCGCGATCGATCCCGTGTGAACGGGCTCATCGTTGGCGGCTTCCTCGCCGGCGGTGGCGACGATCGATCCCGCTTGGGCGGGTTCATCGTTCGCGACCTCCTGGCCGGGGGCTGCAACGGTGACGGTTTGCGTGACTTCGACCACGATGGCGGCGGCGGCTTGAGTGGCCGTCCCTTCATTGACCGGCGCCGCGGAAGCGCCGTTCGTGGTCTGGTCGTCGGCGGCCAACACCGGATCCGCCGCCGGCGGCTCCGCAATCGTTCCGGTGGGTTGCTCAGGCAGTCTCGCGTCGTCGCCGGAAACGGCGACGATCACCGTCGCATGGATCTCGGCGATAATGGCATCGACGACAGGCATCGCCGCTGCGGGTTCTTCGGCTGCGGGGGTCTCCGTCGCGGCCACCGCCACGGGGGCCTCGGAAGGCTCCGTTGCGGGCGGCGCGACGGCCGCGGTCTCGGCGGTTGCGATCTCGACGGTGGCGGGCTGACTGGCGTCGGCCGCGAGCGTCGCTTCGACGGGGCAGGCCCCGACGCCGTCATTGGTGTCGCAGTCCAGTACGGCGATGATCCCGCTGTCGGTCGCGCCGTTATCGAGCGCGACGACCTGGGGCGCAGAAACCGTGTCCTCCGGATCGGCGTAGACAAGAGAGCTGCTGAAGGCGAACGAGGCTGCGAGCAGAGCGAGGCCCGTCACCTTGGCAATGTTGATCTTCATTTTTGTTACTCCACGCTACTTTCACTCCACGCTAAAACGCGAGAAGGGCAGTCGTGGACGCGACGGCGACCTGCGGATGCGGTGCGAGACCCGTCCGGCACGGTCGAACAATTTGTCGAGAACACCCCAACCCCTCGGCAGGCATCCTCGGGCGGGCGCAGTTAAGGAAGGGTTGCGGCGGACGGCGTCGCGGGAAATTTCGCGCCGAGCCGGGTGCGATTGCGGCGGCACGCGGGCGGCGCCGATGTTGCGCCCCACTGATGAAGGGTGCCGGCGCGAATGACGCAACGTTCACCGCGGCATGCCTGAGTTTTATCGGGACCTCATCCAGAGGAGCCGCGCGTAGCGTGGCGTCTCGAAGGATGGCCACGCATGCTGCGGCTGGTGGCCATCCTTCGAGACGCGTCCTGCGGACGCTCCTCAGGATGAGGTGGTCGAATCGCTCACTGGCCCTTGCGGGCGGCGCTGGCGAAGCGGCGGGCTTCCTCGGCGGCGCGGAACAGCGCCTTCGCCTTGTTGATGCATTCCTGCTGCTCGCTCGCCGGATTGGAATCGGCGACGATGCCCGCTCCGGCCTGGACGTACATCTTGCCGTCCTTGACGAGCGCGGTGCGCAGCACGATGCAGCTGTCCATGTCGCCGGTGGCCGAGAAATATCCGACGCAGCCGGCGTAGAGGCCGCGCTTTTCCTTCTCCAGCTCGTCGATGATCTCCATCGCCCGCACCTTGGGGGCGCCGGATACGGTGCCGGCGGGAAAGCCCGCCGCGAGCGCGTCGAGCGCGTCGTAGCGCGGGTCGAGCCGGCCTTCGACATTGGAGACGATGTGCATCACCTGGCTGTAGCGCTCGACGAAGAACTGGTCGGTGACGACGACGGTGCCGATCGCGGCGACGCGGCCGACATCGTTGCGGCCGAGGTCGAGCAGCATCAGGTGCTCGGCGCGCTCCTTGGGGTCGGCGAGCAGCTCGTCCTCGAGCGCCTTGTCTTCGTGCGGCGTCGGCCCGCGCGGCTTGGTGCCGGCGATCGGCCGGATCGTCACCGTGTCGCCGCGGGCGCGCACCAGGATCTCCGGGCTCGAGCCGGCCACCGCGAAGCTGCCGTAGTCCAGGTAGAACAGGAACGGCGACGGGTTGACCCGGCGCAGCGCGCGATAGAGCGCGAAGGCGGGCAGGGCGAACGGGGCCTCGAAGCGCTGCGCCAGCACCACCTGGAAGATGTCGCCGGCGGCGATGTACTCCTTCGCCCGGGCCACCATGGCGTGGAAGTCCTGCGGCGTGGTGTTCGACACCGGGGGGACATCGGGCGTGGTCGCCAGCGCGCCCGCCGGTTCCTTGGCGAGCGGCTTGTCGAGAGCGTCGACCACCGCGGTGAGGCGCTCGACGGCGCGCGAGAGCGCGCGCTCGGCGGTGATGCCGGCGGCGGGCCGCACCGGCGTCACCATGGTCAGCGCGTCGAGCACGGAATCGAAGATGATCACCACCGTCGGCCGCACCAGGATAGCGTCGGGAATCCCGATCGGGTCCGGGTTGGGCGGCGGCAGCTCCTCCATCATCCGGACCATGTCGTAGCTCAGATACCCGAACACCCCCGCGGCCATCGGCGGCAGGCTCGCGGGCATCTCGACCCGGCTCTCGTGGACGAAGGCGCGCAACGCCGCGAGCGGCGGCTCCGGACAGGGCGCGAAGGCGTCCGGCTCGCTGCGGGCGTTGCGGTTGATCTCGGCGTGCGTGCCGCGGGTGCGCCACACCACGTCGGGATCGAGGCCGATAATGGAGTAACGCCCGCGCACCGCGCCGCCCTCGACAGACTCCAGGAGGAAGCTCAGCGGCTTGTCGGCGCCGGTCTTGAGAAACGCCGACACCGGCGTGTCGAGATCGGCGACCAGCGTGGTCCATACGACCTGGGCTTGATGCTGCCCATAGCGCGCCGCGAACACGCTGGCGGAGGGTTCTATCTGCATGGGATGATCAGGGTGTCGGAGGTGCTTGGAGTAGGCAATGTAAGTCGGGTCGACAAAGGTGGCCGGGAGCTTTCCTGCGAGGGGGCGCGCCTGTGAATCTTTGGGAACTCATCCAGTGAACCTCGTCCAGACGTGAACCTCATCCGGTGAACCTCACCCGGTGAACCTCCTCCGGTGAACCTCATCCAGAGGAGCGTCCGCAGGACGCGTCTCGAAGGATGGCCGCCGGCCGCAGCATGCGTGGCCATCCTTCGAGACGCCGGCTGCGCCGGCCCTCAGGATGAGGTCAGACGCCGGCTGCGCCGGCCCCAGGTCCCCTGTAAAGTTCACAGGCTCTCAGTTGCCGCCGCCGCGACCGGTGGCCTGGCTCAGGGCCTGCTGGTTGATGTTGGTGTCGAGGTCGGTTTCGAGCTGGGTCACGTACTGGCTCAGAATCTCGTCGCCATAGGAGTTCTTGAGCTGGTCCACCAGCGGCTTCGCCGCCGCCGCGTCGAAGGTGGGCTCCTTGATGTCGGTCACCTTGAAGATGATGCGCTCGTCGCGGCTCTTGCCGTCGGCGCTCCCGATCCCGTCCTTCGGGGTCCGGAACACCTGGGCCGCGAGCGCCGGGGACACGGCTCCGCCGCCCTGGCGCTTGATCCCCCAGGTGGTCTCGACCTTGAGGTTGTCGGCGGTGGCGATGTCGGCGAGCGACTTGCCGGCCTTGAGCTTGTCGACGATCTCGGTGGTCTTGGCGTCGAGGCGCTTGACGCTCTCGTCGTCGCGCCAGCGCGCCTCGACCTTGTCCTTGACCTCGGCGAGGGGACGCTCCCGCGACGGCGTGATGCCCTCGACCTCGTACCAGACGAAGCCGCCGCCCGGGATCGTCAGCGGATCGTTCTCGGCGCCGGTATCGGCGAGGAAGGCGTCGTTGAGGATGTCGACACCCTTGGGCAGGCCGGCGACCGGCTGGTCGGACGGCGAGCGCCCGGCGCGATCGACGGCGTCGATGGCCGCCACGGGCAGGCTGAGCTTCTTGGCGATGTCCTCGAGCTTGGCGCCGGAGGCGTACTCGTCCTCGATCCTGTCGCGGATCTTGTTGACCTCGCCCTTGGCGCGGTCGACGGCGATCTCGTGCTTGATGTCCTTCTCGACCTCCGCGAACGGCTTGGTCGAGCCCGGCTCGATCTTGACCGCGTGCAGGATCGCGGTGGCGAACCGGCCCTTCACGACGCCGCTCACGCCGCCCTCGGGAAGCGAGAAGGCGGCGTCGGCAATGGCGGGATCGATCATCTCGGCCTTGGTGACGGTGCCGAGGTCGATGTCCTTGCCCGTGAGCTTGCGCTCGGTCGCGAGCGCGTCGAAAGTCATCCCGTCGGCGATCTGCTTGGCGGCAGCCTCCGCCTCCGCGGCGTCAGGAAACGAGATCTGCTGGAGCTCACGGCGCTCCGGAACGACATAGCGGCTCATGCGCACCTCATAGGCGCGCTTGGCGTCCTCGTCGCTGACCTCGACGGTCTTGGCGAGCTCCTCCGGGGACACCGTCACCACCACGAGCTTGCGGTACTCCGGCGCCCGGAACGCCGCCTTGTGGCCGTCGAAATAGGCGGTCAGCTGCTCCTCGGTGGGTGCCGCGATCTCGCCGAGCTTGGAGCCGTCGAGCGTGACGAAGTCGATGCTGCGCTCCTCGTTCTGGTAACGGTCGATCAGCTGGGACGTGGTGCGCGGCGGCTGAAGCTCGCCGGTGATCGCGGTCGCGATCTGGTGGCGCAGGGTCTGCCGGCGCTGCTCACTGACGAAGCGCTGCTCGGTAAAGCCGGCCTGGCGGATCAGCTGCTGGAACCGGTTCTCGTCGAACTGGCCGTTGATGCCGCGGAACGCGGGGTCGTCCTTGATGCGCTTGACCACCTCGGCGTCGGAGATGCCGAGCCCGAGCTGGCGGGCGCGCTCGTCGAGGGCGGCCTCCGCGATCATCTGGCCCAGGATCTGCTGTTCGAGCCCCAGCGCGCGGGCCTGATCGGGTGTGATCGGGCGGCGCAGCTGCTGGCTGAGCTGCTGGAGCCGATCGTTGTACTGCTGGCGGAACTGTTCGATCGAGATCTCGGTGCGGCCGATCTTGGCGACCGTCGAGACCCCGAAGCCGCGGAAGATGTCGCCGATCCCCCAGATGCCGAAGCTGACGATCAGGAACAGCACCACCGCCGCCATGATGATGCGGCCGAGCCAGTTGGAGGAGGCTTGTCGTAGACCTCGAAGCATAGGGCAAACACTGGTTTCTGAGTGAGCAGGGACGGGTTTCGAGTGAGCAGGACCGGGTTTTAAGCGAGCAAACCCGGTTTTGAGCGAGCAGGACCGGCCAATCGCCGACGAACAGGGCGGCCTTATAGCCGGCTTCATGTGCCGGCGCATCATAGGATTCGCGCGGGCCCCCCGCAACCGACCCCCCTGCGGTCCGCCATCGCAGCCGGGCGGGCCGGCCAAGCTCCCCCGAAGCGGGCGATCGAAAGAACCGGCATCACGCGGGATACAAACCCGGTATCAACGGCCTGCGGCCCCTTCCGCGCGACCTCGGCGTCTGCTAACCGGCTGGCATGAAGCGACAAAAGCAAGGGCGCGGCCGCGCGCCGGCGTCATCTCCCGGTTCTGACCCGTCCGACCGCGCCGCGGCGGGCGGTGCCCGGCCTTCCCTCGGAGGATCACGATGAGCCCGCTGCGACGGCCGCTGGTCGCCGGCAACTGGAAGATGAACGGGCTCAAGTCGTCGGTCGCGGAACTCGAAAAGATCGTGCGCGATTCGCGCGAGCTGCGGGAGCGGGTGGACCTCATGGTGTGCCCGCCGTCGACCTTGATCGAGCGGTTCGCCGCGGTCGCCGATGGCCTCGCGATCGGCGGCCAGGACTGCCATACCGAGCCCTCAGGCGCGTTCACCGGCGACATCTCCGCGGAAATGCTCGCCGATCTCGGGGCGACGGCGGTGATCGTCGGGCATTCGGAACGGCGCTCCTATCACGCCGAGACCGACGACGAGGTGCGGCGCAAGGTGACGGCGGCGTGGCGGGCCGGCCTGATCGCCATCCTGTGCGTCGGCGAATCGCGGGAAGACCGGGTCGGCGGCCGCACCCTGAAGGTGGTGGGCGCCCAGCTCCAGGGATCGCTGCCCGACCGGGCGCGGCCGGACGCCCTCGTCATCGCCTATGAGCCGGTCTGGGCGATCGGCAGCGGGCTGACGCCGACGCCGGACGACGTCGCCGAGGTCCACGGCTTCATCCGCAGCCAGGCCGCGGCGCGGCTCGGCGCCGCCGGGCAGGGCGTGCGCATCCTCTATGGCGGGTCGGTGAAGCCCGCCAATGCGGCGGAGCTGATGGCGATGGCCGACGTCGACGGCGCGTTGGTCGGCGGTGCCAGCCTTAAGGCGGAAGAATTCCTGGCGATCGCCGCCGCCTGCCGGTAAAGCCATCGAGCCGGTCGCGCGCGGTTGCGCGTGGTCCGGCCAAGATCATGCGCCGTTCAGGCCAGGATCAAGTGAGGGAGAAACCTGATGAAGCTCGCAATGCTCGCCGCGACCGCAGCGCTTGCCGTGGCCGGCGTCGCGGCCGCGCCCGCCGCCGGCCGCGCCGTCGAGATCAAGCTCATCTGCTCCAACGGATATCATGCGGTGATCGATGTCATCGGTCCGCAATACGAGAAGGCGACCGGTCACAAGCTCCTGGTGAGCTACGGCCTTGCCGCCGTGCTGGGCAAGCAGATCGAGGGCGGCGAGCCGTTCGACATCACGATCCTCGCTCCGCCGCAGATCGACGCGCTCGTGAAGCAGGGCAGGATCGCGGCGGATACCCGCACGGTGCTGGCGCGGTCGGGCATGGGCGTGATGGTGCGCACCGGTGCGGCGAAGCCCGACGTGAGCACGGTCGATGCCTTCAAGAAGACGCTGCTCCAGGCGAACTCGATCGCTTTTCCGCCGGGCGGCCAGAGCGGCATGTATCTCGTCGGTCTGATCGGCCGCCTCGGCCTCACCGAGGCGTTGAAGGACAAGCTCAAGCCGATCGCGAGCGGCCCCTTGACCGCCGAGACCGTCGCCAAGGGCGAGGCGGAGATCGGCATCACCCCGATCGGCGAACTGCTCTCGGTCAAGGGCGTGACGCTCGTCGGCCCGCTGCCGGCCGAGGTGCAGAACTACATCGTGCAGGTCGCCGGCGTCGGCGCCGATGCCGCGCAGGCCGCGGCGGCGCGCGACTTCCTGAAATTCCTCGCGGCGCCGGAGCACCGCGCGCTGATCGTCGAGAAAGGCATGGAGCCGGGTTGAGCGACGTGTGCGACGTGTCGGCGCGAGGTGGCGGAACCGTCTTGCCTCACCCTGGAATAGCTCTACGATGCGCCGCAATTCCCCGAGATCCTTCGAGACGCAGCATATCCCCCAAGAAGCAGCATAGCGGGAGGACATCATGGTAGACGATCCGATCGAACGGCGCCGGTTTCTCCTCGGCGCCGGGCTCGCCGGCACCGCGGTCGCGACGGGTTTCGCGCCGGGGCTGGCGCCCACGGAGGCGCAGGCTCAGGCTCAACCCCAGGCGCCGGCCGCCGCGGCCCACGCGGCCGAGCCCGACACCTTCCTGGTGTTGACCCAGACCGAGCAGGAGTTCCTTTCCGCCACCGCCGACACCATGATCCCGGCCGACGAATTGTCGCCGTCGGGCACCGACTGCGGAATCGTCACCTTCATCGACCGGCAGCTCGCTAGCGCCTGGGGCGGCGGCGCCAAGATGTATCGCTCGGGTCCCTACGTGAAGGGAAAGCCGGAGCAGGGCTATCAGCTCTCGCTCACCCCCAAGGAATTCATCCAGGCCGGGATCGCCGCCACCAACGAGTGGTCGCGACGGACCTACGGCAAGGACTTCGACCGGCTCTCCGTCGCCGACCGCAACGCCGCGCTCACGGCGATGCAGGAGGGCAAGGCGGAGTTCAACGGCTTCTCCTCGCGCGCCTTCTTCGGCCAGCTTCTCGCCATCACCATGCAGGGCTTCTTCTCCGATCCGCTGTACGGAGGAAACCGCGACAAGGCGTCGTGGAAGATGCTCGGCTTCCCGGGCCTGCCGGCGACCTACGCCGACAAGGTCGACGCCTACCAGAAGAAGCGATATGTCGCCGCGCCGCAATCGATCGCGGACTTTTCGTAAAGGGCGGGGAGGAAAACATGGTCACGCGATTGAAGGAAGTCGATGCGGTGATGGTCGGCATGGGCTGGACCGGCGCCATCATTGCGCGCGAGCTCAGCCAAGGCCGGCCTGCGATGTGGTCGGGCTCGAGCGCGGTCAGGACCGCACCCCGGGCGAGGACTTCATCCTGCCGGGCGTGCGCGACGAGATGAAGTATTCCCAGCGCCTCGAGCTGATGTCGGACAATTCCATCGACACCATCACGTTCCGCAACGAGCCCGCGGAGCGGGCGCTGCCGATCCGCCGCTGGGGCGCGTTCCTGCCGGGCGAGGGCGTCGGCGGCTCCGGCATCCATTGGGGCGGCCTGCATTGGCGCAACCTGCCGGCCGATTTCCGCATTCGCTCGGCGCTCACCGAGCGCTACGGCGCCAAGGCCATTCCCGACGACATGACGATCGCCGACTGGCCGGTGAGCTATGCCGAGCTCGAGCCGTACTACGATCGCTTCGACAAACTGTGCGGCGTCTCCGGCAAGGCCGGCAATCTGCGCGGCCAGACGGTCGCGGGCGGCAATCCCTTCGAGGGACCGCGCAGCTACCGATTATCCCAACAAGCCGGTGAAGTCGTCCCATGCCGGCGTGCTGTTCGGCGAGGCCGCGCAGAGCCTCGGCTATCACCCGTTCCCGGCGCCGATCGCGATCGCGAGCGCGGCCTACCGGAACAACGAGGGGGTTGCGCTCGGCGCCTGCGAGTATTGCGGCTATCTGCAACCGCATGGCCTGCGAGACCAACGCCAAGGCGTCGGCCAATTCCACCATCCTGCCGGTGCTGCGCTACGAGCCGAAGTTCGAGCTGCGCACGCGGGCTTACGTGACCAAGCTGATCTACGACAAGCCCGGCAAGAAGCTCACCGGCGTCGTCTACACCGACCTGCGGACCGGCGAGGAATACGAGCAGCCGGCCGGCATCGTGATGCTGTCGTCCTACGTGTTCGGCAACACCCAGCAGCTCCTGCTGTCGGGGATCGGCGAGCCGTATGACCCGGTCACCGGCAAGGGCCTCGTCGGCAAGAACTACGGCTACCAGTTCGAGGCCGGCGGCCGAGGCGTTCTTCGAAGACAAGGAGATGAACCCGTTCATGGGCAATGCCGGCATGGGCGTGTGCATCGACGATTTCAACGGCGAGAACTTCGACCACTCCGGGCTGGGCTTTTTCGGCGGCGGCTATTTCCTCGCCGGACAGGCGGGAGCGCCGCCGATCGCCGGCCGCGCGGTGCCGCACGGCACGCCGGCCTGGGGCTCGGAATGGAAGCGGGCGACGGCGAAATGGTATCACCACTTCGCGCGGTTCAACACCCAGGGCTCGGTCTATGCCAACAGCAAGAATTTCATGGACCTCGACCCGACCTACAAGGATGCGTTCGGCCGGCCGCTGGTGCGGCTGACCTACAACGGCACCGACAACGACCACGAGATGTCGCGCTACCTGCTGACGAAGCTCGAAGGGATCATCAAGGCGATGAATCCGACCCACTACGAGATGCACGCGCGGCCGAAGAACTTCACCATCGTGCCCTACCAGTCGACCCACAACACCGGTGGCACGATGATGGGCGCTGACCCGAAATCGAGCGTGGTCAACCGCTATCTGCAGTCATGGGACGCCCACAATCTCTTCATCCAGGGTGCCTCCGTGTTCCCGCAGCAGCACGGCTACAATCCGACCGGCACCGTGGGCGCGCTCGCCTACTTCTCGGCGAATGCCATCGTCTCGCAGTATCTCAAGAAGCCCGGTCCGCTGGTGGCGGCCTGACGGTTTCGTCGAGCGAAAGCAGGTGAGGGCCGTCGCTGGTGATAGCGGCCGCCTTTGCCACTTACCTTGAAGGACGCAGTTAAAAACGTGCAGGGAGTGAAATGAGCATGAGGGTGACAGCGTTGTTCCGTGCCGGCACCGCCGCGCTGATGTTGATGGGCGCCGGCGGCGTCGCGCTCGTATCGGGCCTGGGCGACGCCGCGCTGGCGGCGGATGCCCAGCGCGGCAAGGAGCTCTTCGTGGCCTGCGCCGCCTGCCATACCGACAAGCCGGACGGCATCGGGCCCACCCTCAAGGGCGTTGTGGGCCGCAAGTCGGCCGCGCTGGAGGACTTCCGCTATTCCAATCCGATGAAGCGGGCGAACCTCGTGTGGAATGCCGAGAACCTGCGCGCCTATCTGATCGATCCGCAAGCCAAGGTGAAGGGCAACCGGATGCCGTTCGGCGGCGTCGGCAGTCCGCAGGAGGCGGACGACCTCGTCGCCTATCTCGCCACTTACAAGTAGGCCCGGGCGAAGCCCCGAGCCGGGCGCTTCGCCGCGTGACGCGTAAGAGGACCATGATGACATCACGATCGCCTATCGGGCGTGTCCCGACTTCGCAATCCCCGTGGGCCCACGCGGTGCGGTGCGCCGAACGCCGCCCGCATGCCTGCGTGCGGATCGTGGTGGCGGCGCTCGCGGTGGCCGGCACGGCGATGCTGGCGGTCGGCCCGCGGCCCGCGGCCGCGCAGGCGTTCCCGAGCCAGCTCGTCAGGATCGTGGTGCCGTTCACCCCCGGCAGCCAGACCGACATTCTCGGTCGCGCCTATGCCGACAAGCTGCAGGAGATCTGGAAGCGCGACGTCATCGTGGAGAACAAGCCCGGTCTCGCCGGGACTGCGAGCACGGCAAAGGCGCCCGCCGACGGCCACACCCTTCTCCTGGTGTCGAACGGGCACGCCATGATCGAAAGCCTCAATGCCAATCTCGCTTTCGATCCGGTCAAGGATTTCGTCGGCGTCGCCAAGATCGCGGTCATTCCGGGCATCCTGGTGGTCAACCCCGAGACCGGGCCGAAGACCGTCAAGGATCTGATCGAGCAGGCCAAGGCCAATCCCGGCAAGATGAACTACGCCTCCGCCGGCCTCGGTAGCGCGTCCAGCATCGGGCTCGAGCTCCTCAAGGCCCAGACCGGCGTCAACATCGTGCACGTGCCTTATCGCGGCCTGCCGGAAGCCCACACCAGCGTCATGCGCGGCAACTCGAACGTCTTCATGACCTTCTTCTCCGCCGGCGGCGACCTGATCCAGGCCAACAAGCTGCGCCCGATCGGCGTCACCACGGCGAACCGCCTCGCGATCATGCCCGACATCCCGACGATGCAGGAGGCCGGGTTGCCCGGCTATGTCTACGATCCCTGGTTCGGCCTCCTGGCGCCCACGGGTACCCCGAAGGCCGCGATCGACGAGATCAACCGCGCGGTGACGCTGGCGTCCAAGATGCCGGACCATGTGGAACGCTTCACCCGGCTCGGCGTCGATCTCAAGGTGTCGACGCCCGACGAGTTCAGCGCCCTCGTCAAATCGGATACCGAGCGTTTCACCAAGCTGTTCGGCAAGGCGAAGTAGGCTACGGACGTGACGTGGCTGCGGCCCTGGATCGAGCCTCGCTTGAGCCTTGCCCAGTCTCCTGGCGAAACCCGGCTGCGGCCGTCCCGCATTTCGCTGCGCTCGATACGGGCTACGGTGCTGTCTCGCCACACTGATGCCGCAGTGCACGTTGATCGGGGTGCCGGCCGAGTGGCTGTAGCCCGGATTGAGCGTGGCGAAATCCGGGTGGGCCGTCCCGCATTTCGCTGCGCTCAATACGGGCTACGGTGCTGGCGGCGCCGAGCACGATCATCGGGGTCGCTGCGATGACGGGGTGGTTCCTGAAATTGGGAAAACATTCTAAGTGCGTAACGCCTTGCGGTGGCTGAAATGCCACCTAACTACGCTTGAACAATAACCTCTTTGAGGGGAGAAGTCGGATGGAGCTCCTCAAGCTCGTCGCGCTGGACACGGATGATCTCGAGGTCGTATCGGCCCATCTGCAAGACGCTGTCGTGAGCGTCGGCGACGTGCGCTGGCGACCCGCCGAGAACCGGTTGGTGATCGGGCTCGCGCGGTTCGACTGGGAAGGCGCCCAGACCGGGCAGCCGGACTATCAGCGGCGCAGCACCGCGCTGCGGTTCGAGCGGGTCAGCTCGTTCAAGTGCCGCAACGTCAACTGCTGCGACAAGTCCGCGATGCTCAATCTCCTCGCGGTATCGTTCGAGGAGACCGCCGGACCCGCCGGCGTCGTCACCCTGACCTTCTCCGGCGGCGCGGCGCTGCGGCTCGAGGTCGAGTGCCTCGAATGCGAGCTCGCCGATCTCGGCCCGATCTGGACCACTACCTGCTGCCCCGCCCATGAGGTCGTCCCCGGCGACAGCGTCAGCGCGCCGAGCCTGCGCCAAGCCTGACTCGGCAGGTCGGGTTCGACAAGGTCGGGTCCGGCAAGTACGTTCGGCAGGCCAAATCAGGTCCGCCAAGTCAGGTCCGGCAAGTCAGGTCCGGCAAGTCAGGTCCGACCGCCGGGACTTGGTCCCGGTTGGCCACCCGGACCCCCGCCGCGGCACCCGTCAGCGCCCGCCGATCCCCCGTTTGCCGGATTCCGGCCCGTCGTTCCGACGCGATCGGTACGCGAGCGTATTGCTTTCGCGGGGCGACTTATCCAAACAGGGAAGGCCCCCTGGCGGGGCTGTACCATCACGGCGCCCTGCGCGCCGGGTTCGAAGGACCGCAATGCCCATCCGTCTCGACAGCCGCGCCGACGATTTTGCCGCGCGATTTGCCGCCTTTCTCGCCGCCAAGCGGGAAGCTGCGGCTGACGTCGAGGGGGTGGTGCGCGGCATCATCGCCGAGGTGATGGCGCGCGGCGACGCGGCGCTCGTCGAGTTCACCCGCAAGTTCGACCGCAACGACGTCGGTGCGGCGGCCCTGCGCGTCACCCCGCAGGAGACCGCGGCCGCGGTCGCGGCGAGCGATCCCCGCGCCCGCGAAGCGCTCATGCTCGCCCGCGACCGCATCGAGGCCTACCACCGCCGCCAGCGCCCCCGCGACGAGCGCTTCACCGATTCCATCGGCGTCGAGCTCGGCTCGCGCTGGACCGCGATCGCGGCGGCCGGCCTCTACGTGCCCGGCGGCACCGCGGCCTATCCGTCCTCGGTGCTGATGAATGCGGTGCCGGCCAAGGTCGCAGGGGTGCCGCGCCTCGTCATGGTGGTGCCGGCGCCGGACGGGATCCTCAATCCGCTGGTGCTCGCGGCGGCCGAGCTTGCCGGCGTCGACGAGATCTACCGGGTCGGCGGCGCCCAGGCGGTGGCGGCGCTCGCCTACGGCACTGCCACCATCGCCCCCGTCGACAAGATCGTCGGCCCCGGCAACGCCTATGTGGCTGCGGCGAAGCGGCTGGTGTTCGGCAAGGTCGGCATCGACATGATCGCCGGGCCCTCCGAGGTCCTGATCCTCGCCAGCGGCAGCGCCAATTCCGAATGGATCGCCGCCGACCTCCTCGCCCAGGCCGAGCACGACACCGCCGCGCAGTCGATCCTGGTGACCGACGACGCGTCGCTCGCCGCCCGCGTCGAGGCCGCCGTCGAAGGCCAGCTCGCGACGCTGCCGCGGGCCGCGGTCGCCCGCGCGTCGTGGCAGGAGTACGGCGCGGTGATCCTGGTGCCCGACCTGCGTGCCGCGGTGCCGCTCGTCGACGCCGTCGCGCCCGAGCACCTCGAGATCGTGGCGGAGGACGGCGAGGACCTCGCCGCGGGCATCCGCAATGCCGGGGCGATCTTCATCGGCGCCCATACGCCCGAGGCGATCGGCGACTATGTCGCCGGCTCGAACCATGTGCTGCCGACGGCGCGGTCGGCGCGGTTCTCCTCCGGGCTCGGCGTGCTCGACTTCATGAAGCGCACTTCGATCCTCAAATGCGGCCCGGAGCAGCTCGCCCGCCTCGGCCCTGCGGCGATCGCGCTCGGCGAGGCGGAAGGCCTCGGCGCCCATGCGCGCTCGATCGCGATCCGGCTCAACCGGTGATGACGGCGCCGGCGCCCGACCGAAAGCGTCTCGTCAAGGTGTCGCTCGACGACGCCTCGATGGGCGCCGCCTCCCGCGACATCGAGCACGAGCGCGCCATCGCCATCTACGACCTCCTCGAGGACAACGCGTTCGCGCCCCTCGGCCATGACGGCGGGCCGTACTGCCTGACCCTCCAGGTGGTGGAAAACCGCCTCGTGTTCGACATCCGCACCGAGGCCGGCGACCCCGTGGTCGCCCATCATCTGTCGCTGTCGCCGTTCCGCCGCCTGGTGAAGGACTATTTCCTGGTGTGCGAGAGCTACTACCAGGCGATCCGCACCGCGACCCCGAGCCATATCGAGGCGATCGACATGGGCCGGCGGGCCCTCCACAACGAGGGATCCGAGCTGCTTCAGGAGCGCCTCAAGGACAAGGTCGCGTTGGATTTCGACACCGCGCGGCGGCTCTTCACCCTGCTCACCGTGCTGCACTGGAAGGGCTGAGGTGGTGGCCGGGGACCGTCCGCAGGCCGTGTTGTTCGCCTGCGGCCTCAATTCGGTGCGGTCTCCCATGGCGGCCGCCCTCTTCAAGCACCTGTTCGGCCGCGTGACCTATGTGGGCTCGGCCGGGGTGCGCAAGGGCGAGCTCGACCCGTTCGCGGTCGCCGCGATGGGGGAGGTCGGGCTCGACATCGCCAAGCACCGCCCGCTCACCTTCGAGGAGCTCGAAGACCTCGAGGGCCTCAATTTCGATCTCATCATCACGCTGGCGCCGGAGGCGCATCACCGTGCCCTCGATCTCACCCGCACGCTCGCGCTCGACGTCGAGTACTGGCCGACCGCGGACCCGACCATCGCCGAGGGGAACCGCGAGCAGCGCCTGGAGTCCTACCGCGCGGTGCGCGACCAGCTCCTCACCCGCATCAAGCAGCGATTCGGAGCCGCGCCGGCCGGCAACGAATAGGGGGAGGGCGCCGGCACCTTCCGGAAGCCGCCCTGCGGCCGCGACGTTTTATGGCTGCCCCTTGGCTGCCCCTTGGTGTGGTTGAGATTCCAACCTGTTTCCGCTACGCACGGTCAGCTTGCCCGACGGGCGGCGCCTGTCCGCGCAGTTTGTGCGCCAACCCGCGACAATCATCATGATCGGCCGTCCCAAGCTCGTCCTCGCCTCCGGCTCGCCGCGCCGCGTGAGCCTCATCAACCAAGCCGGCATCGAGCCCGATGAGCTGCGTCCGGCCGACATCGACGAGACCCCGCTGCGCGGGGAGCTGCCGCGCGTCTGCGCCAACCGCCTCGCCCACGCCAAGGCACAGGCGGCGCTCGCGGGCATCGGCGAAGGCGACGAGGCCTTCGGCGCCTATGTCCTCGCCGCCGACACCATCGTGGCCGTCGGACGCCGCATCCTGCCCAAGGCCGAGCTGATCGACGAGGCGGCCCAGTGCCTGCGCCTGCTGTCGGGGCGCAACCACAAGGTCTATACCGCGATCTGCCTGGTGACGCCCAAGCGCCGGTTCCGCCAGCGCGTGATCGAGACCCGGGTGCGCTTCAAGCGCCTCTCGGGCGAGGAGCTCGAGGCCTATCTCGCCTCCGGGGAGTGGCGCGGCAAGGCCGGCGGCTATGCCGCCCAGGGGCTCGCGGGCGCCTTCATCGTCAAGCTGGTGGGGTCCTACACCAATGTGGTGGGCCTGCCGCTCTACGAGACGGTGGCGCTGCTCGCCGGCGAGGGTTTTCCGACCACGGTGGGCTGGACCACGACCATCACGGGGTAGGCGCGAGCTCTGCGCCCGGGGTCGATCTCCAAGCCTGGGTTCGTAGGGTGGGCAAAGGCCCGAAGGGCCGTGCCCACGCAGTCTGTGCTGCGGCTTCCGCGTGGGCACGCTTCGCTTTGCCCACCCTACGGCCCCGAGCCTACGGCGCCGAGCCCAGCTCGCGCCCGCTGTCCCCGCTCAGGTCTTGACCTCGCGGAACACGTCGACCTCGACGGTCCCGGGAAACATCGCCCGCCATGCCTGCAGAAAGGTCTGCAGGCGGGGGTCGCCGGCGAGCTGCTGGCGGTTGGTTTCGAAGGATTCGTGGACCTCGTAGTCCACGACCTGGATGAACTGGGCCGGCGCATCGACGTTTTGCAGAAGCCGCACCGCCTTGCCGCCGAACAGCTCGTAGTAGGGCTCGGAGGCCTTGATGAAGCTCACGAATTGTGTGGGCTCGCTGGTCGGCAGGGTGAATTTGAGCAGGAGAACACGCCGGATCTTCTTTCCGTTGTCCATCGGGATGTCCTTGTGAGGCCGGCGGGGGTCGTCAGGCTCATGTCGTCAAGCGGACATCTCTATATGAATTCCACGGCAGCAGGGAGACAAGCCGGCGTTATCGGCAGCCGCTGCCTCATCAACAGGCCATGCGGTCCCGCTCGCGTCCGGGGGCCCAGCGCGCGCCTCGCGCCGGGCGGCGGACGCGAATGCGAAAAGGTCGAACGCCGTTGCGCGCGAGGAACGCTTGCGGCGGAACCATACCCTCGCATCCGTCGCCATGATGGCCCCGGCGACTACGCTTCGGACCGCCCGGTCGCAATCCGGCCGGCCGTGTCTACATAGACCCCATGGCTACTGCCGACCCGAAGCCCTGCGTCATCTGCGGCCGCCCCCAGGCGGCCGGAAACGCCCCGTTCTGCTCCACACGCTGCGCCGATGTCGACCTCCACCGCTGGCTCGCCGGCGTCTATGCGATCCCCGCCTCCGAGGAAGACCCGGACGATCCCGACCCGCCCCCGCGCTCGCCCGCCGGCGACGCCGACGAGGCCTGACGCCCGCGGCGGCCTGTTCTGGACAGCGCCCGGCCGAGCCTTTATAACGCGCGCTCGCCTTGCGGCCCGCGTTGCGGGCCCGGCGCCCAGGTAGCTCAGTTGGTAGAGCACGTGACTGAAAATCACGGTGTCGGTGGTTCGATCCCGCCCCTGGGCACCACATTTAAATCGTTCGGCATTTTTGAGTTTGCGTTTCAGTTGCTCTGCTTTTGCGTCGGATCAGTTTTTCAAACCCCCGCTAGCTTTGATTCCGTGCGAATCTGGAGACCGGTCGGGTTGGTTTCCAAGTAATCCGGAACAATGGGCCGCCTGAGCAGATCACTTTGTTTCATTCCAATTCGTCGCCCAGCCTCGGCGGAGACGGGCCGGACTGAACGTCGAGTTCCGGGCGGAACGCGCGCCGCTTCGCTCCGCTCCGCCTTGGTCCCGCCTTATCGGCATCTGAGCATTCCTTCCGTGGGATCGATCGGAGGGGGTGCGCAATGTTCGACGAATTCGCCTGCGAAGTTCAAACCGAGGGCCAGCACGTTTTCATCGTCGTGGACGGGGAACGAATCGCAAGGCGCGGCATCCGTACGATCGACGTGGCCATGAATTGGATCGTGCTGGTGCCGGGCTGGGTCGTCCGCGACGCCGACCGAGGCCGCACCATCGAAGTCACGTATGAAGGTGCGACGATCCACTGAACGTCGCCTAGCCGAACGCCTCCCGCAGGGGGCTGTCGCTTCCGACGCGCGACACGGCCGGGTGACCGGCCGATGCGCGCGTGCACACGATTTGCACCTTCGCAATCGTCTCGGAACGATGGTTCGTGACTTCCAGGGCCAACTGCACGCGCCGTCCGCCGGCCGCTTGCGGCCGCGAGCCCGTCGTTAGGGCCGATGCGACCGAGTTGGTCGGCGTGTCGACGCGGCCACGCTCCCGAACCGGGATGTCGCGCTTCCGATGAAGCGGGAGGAGCCGTCGTCGTTGACGGACAGTGGGGTCGGCTGGCAACTGCGAACTGTTCCCTGAAACCTGTTAGTCTGGGTGGCCATGCCGGGCGCAGAGAGTCCGGCTGATCGCCCATGGACGCGTGAAACCCGGCGGGGCGAAGCCAACGAAGGGCGCAAGCATGATCAAGCTTTTCCGGTTCGTCATTTGTGCGGCCTGGTCGCTCTCGCCATCCCCGCCGCAGCCGAGGCGCAAGGCTGCGCGGGTCCGCTCGCGGTGCAGGTCCTGGGTTCCGGCGGTCCCCGCATCAGCAAGGAGCGGGCGTCGGCGAGCTACCTGCTGTGGGTCGACGGCAAGGCGAGAATGCTGGTCGACATGGGAGGAGGGGCCTATCTCCGCTTCGGCCAGTCCGGGGCCGATCTGAGCGACCTCGCGCTCGCCGCCATCAGCCACCTGCATCCCGACCATGTCTCGGACCTGCCGGCGCTGCTGTGGCTGAGCCACGAACTGCGCAAGGAGCCGCTGCCCATCGTCGGGCCATCCGGCAACGACGTTGCGCCGGACTTTCCGACCTTCCTCGCGCGCCTGTTCGACGCCAAGACCGGTGCGTTCCAGGTGTTGGGCCATACCCTGGGCGCCGAGAAGGGCAATGGCGTGCGTCTCGAGGTCAGTGTCGTCGACGTGAAAAAGCCGGAGCCCTCGACGGTGTTCGAGGGGCAGGGCCTCAAGGTGACCGCGCTCGGCATCCCGCATGCGAACATGCCGACGCTGGCCTATCGCGTCGACACCAGCGAGGGATCGGTCGTGTTCAGCTCCGATCAGAACGGCACCAATTCGAAGTTCGTCGACTTCGCGAGAAACGCCGACGTGCTGGTCATGCACCTCCAGATTCCGCCGGGCGCGACCAGCCCGCTGCACGCGGCGCCCGCGACAGTCGGGCGAATCGCACAGCAGGCGGGAGCGAAACGGCTGATCGTGAGCCACATCGGGCTCACAGGCCCGGCCCTCGATGCCGGCATCGCCGACCTCGAGACGGCCTATACGGGGCCGTTGACCGTCGGCGCCGACCTGCAATGCACTCCCGTGCGGTAACGGCGAACGGCGCGTCCATTAAAAAGGGCCGCCTCACGGGCGACCCTTCGCGCTTCGGGCTACGGTACTTTCACGCAGCCCGGAGCGAGGCGTTACAGGCCCGAATTCGCAAAACCCTTGCCGAGATCATCCAAACTCATGACCGGCACAAACTCGACCGTTGCATCCAAGTTCAGGTAAAGCATCTCGCAAATCTCCACGATCTCCGACGGCGAGGCCATGTCGAAAAATATCATCCCGCCTCGCTTACCGTCCAAAGGAGAAAAGTAGGCCGCTTCCGGCTTCAGCCTTTTCATAAGAGATTCCAATGTCTTTTTGAGTGAACCATCCTTGACTGCCTGGTTCGACTTCTCAACGGGAACGGTGAATTTAAGCATTGTCCGCATAATGCCCTCCAGCCACTTTCGGCTGCGGGCTCTTAACCCGCATAGGGAACCCGGTCCAGCACACCGTCGCGCACCATCGCGGCGCCCTTCCAGCATTCGGCTGCGCGAAGCCAGTCAGACCGTTTCGCTCCGCGCATTCGTCATCCAACGGCGTGGATGACGCGGCGGCGCCCGTGGCTCCCCGCGGCCCGCCTCGTCCCCGACCGGCCGCTTTGGCGCGAGGCTGCGCAGGGGGTGCTGACCGGGGCCCGAGGCTTGGTATAGTCGCGGGGTCATGGTGCTAACGCGTGCCCAACAGGAAGCTCTCAAACTGCTCGCCAGCGCCACGGAAGGCTCCACGGTGCCGGCGTTGGTGCGCAATGGCTGCACGGTCGAGGAGCTGCATCGCCTGGTGCGCGACGGTTTCGCGAGCGCCGAGCGGACCCAGGTGCGTGGCAAGCCCTCGTCGCGTCCGATACTGCGAATTCGCATCAGCGATGCCGGGCGGGAAGCGCTGGCCCGCAAGGAGGCGCGGCCCCGCCATGGCATTCCCAGGAAGTGGGTGCTGCTCGGGTTGTTCGTGCTCGGCGTGCTGGCCGGCGTGTCGGTCGCGGTGTTCATGATGCCGCACGATTAGGACCGCAGCCCATGGCGCCTTCGCGCGAGATTCTGGCGATGCTGATCCTGGCCGTGCTGCTGGCGGCCACCTGCGCCTTTGGGTTTTATGCCGCCACGTGGCTGACAGCCCATTGAGCGTCGCGTCGGCGTCGCGGCTGCGCCGGCGCCGAGACGGCCCGCGACCGACCGTGCGGCGGCCACCTCGCCCCGCGTGCGGGGAGAGGTCGGATTGCGGAGCAATCCGGGTGAGGGGAGCCGTTCGACGAGCCTGAGCGTAGGTTTAGATACGGCTCAGCCGCTGTGAACGTCGTCGCGGGGCAGGCTCGTCCCGAGCGCCCTTCTTCGACCGAACGAAAACAAAAACGCCGGGGCGAGCCCGGCGCTGACATCCCCGCCTAGTGCGCCCGATCTACGCCTTGACGCTGCGGATCGGGCGGAACAGGAAGGCCGGGAGGTGGCTGAGATCGGGCTCATCGTCGTGGGGCCGCGCCGGCGGGGCCGGACGCCGCGGCCGGACATTCTCCAGCGACGCGACTTTGCCGGCAGTCCGCTCGCCGGCAGTCCGCTCACCACCAGTCCGCTCGCCACTACGCCGCTCTCCGCCAGCCCGCTCCCCGGTGCTGCGGTCCTGCGCCTGGGCGGGCCGCTCGGCGTGTTCGTCGGGCCGCTTGTGCTCGGGGCGTTTCTGACCATGGGAACGCTGGGCGGGCTGTTTCTGGCCCTGGGAAGCCCGTCCTTCTTGACGCTCCCGTCCGTCTTGGCGCTCTCGTCCCTCTTGGCGATCTCGTCCGCGGCCGTGCTCGCCGCCACGCCGACGCGGCGGACGGGCGGATTCCTCTTCGGCGAAGGCCGGTTCTTCGGCCGATCCGGCCGGAACCTCGGCCCACGGGATCGGCTGCCCGATCAGCTTTTCGATCGACGCCACCGCCTTCTGGTCGGCAGGCGAGACGATGGTGATCGCAACGCCGCTGCGGCCGGCGCGGCCGGTGCGGCCGATGCGGTGCACATAGTCGTCGGCGTGGTGCGGAACGTCGAAGTTGAAGACGTGGCTGACGTCCGGAATGTCGAGGCCGCGCGCCGCGACGTCGGAGGCAACGAGGAGCGTGACCTCGTTCTTGCGGAACTGTTCCAGCGCCAGGGTGCGCGCCGACTGATCCATGTCGCCGTGCAGGGCGACGGCGGAGAAGCCGTGCCGCACCAGCGAGCGATGGAGGGTCGCCACTTCACGCTTGCGGTTGCAGAAGATGATGGCGTTCTTCATGCCCACCGACGCCCGGATCAGGCGGCGCAGCGTGTCGCGCTTCTCGTGCGGCTCGCGCCCGGCCTTGACCAGGTTCTGGGTGGTGGTCGACAGCGTCGAGGCCGGACGGGCGACTTCGACGCGGACGGGATTGTGGAGGAACTGCTCGGTGATGCGCCGGATTTCCGGCGGCATGGTCGCGGTGAAGAACAGGGTCTGCCGGGTGAACGGCACCAGTTTGCAGATGCGCTCGATGTCCGGAATGAAGCCCATGTCGAGCATGCGGTCGGCCTCGTCGATGACGAGGAGCTCGACGCCCGACATCAGCAGGCGTCCGCGCTCGAAGTGGTCGAGCAGGCGACCGGGGGTCGCGATCAGCACGTCGACGCCGCGCACCAGCTTGCTGTCCTGGTCGTCGAACGAGACGCCGCCGATCAGCAGCGCCACGTTGAGCTTGTGGTTGACGCCGTACTTGATGAAGCTTTCCTCGACCTGAGCGGCGAGCTCGCGGGTCGGCTCGATGATGAGGGTGCGCGGCATGCGGGCCCGCGCGCGGCCCTGCTCGAGCTTGGTCAGCATCGGCAGGACGAAGGCTGCGGTCTTGCCCGTGCCGGTCTGGGCGATGCCCAGCACGTCGCGCCGGGCGAGCACGTGCGGGATGGCCTGTTCCTGGATCGGCGTCGGATTGGCGTATCCGGCGGAAGCCACCGCGGCGACAACTTTATCGGACAGGCCGAGATTTGAAAACGTCATGAACCCTCATTGCACAACCGCCCGGTGCTTCAGGCCGCGCCGGGCATGGATGCGTGCGATGTGCGCGGGTTTGGGCGGTCCGTTGAAAGTTGATCGGACCGAACGCGGGGAACATATGCGTGGTGCGCGCAAAGTCAATGCTCATGGTCCAATAAGTCATTTGTGTGTCTGGCTATTGCTTAAGCATGCCCGCTGGCAGTCCCGTTTCGTTTGCAAGGAACGCGACAAAAACGCGACCACGAACCCCGGCATCGCCGGCGCCCCTCGGTGGGGTTCGCCGACCCGTCGCCGGCGGATTGATCGGCACGGCAAAGCCTGCGACAACATCGCGCTTTTCGAGGACCGTTCGGCAAATCATGACCACTTTCCTTCTGCTGTGGCTCGCCGCGCAAGTCATGTCGGTCCTCGCCGTCGTCGTGTTCTGCGCGACGCTGGGGCAGCCCGCGCGGCTGCCGCGCGAGCCTCGCGTCGTCGTGGTCGTCGCCGTCAAGGGGCGCAATTTCCAGCTCGACCTGTTCGTCGAATCCCTGTTCGCACAGGACTACGGGAATTATCGCGTGATCTTCGCGGTCGAGTCCGCGGACGATCCCGCAGTTGCCGCGATCGAGTCGTGGCGGCAACGGCGCGGCGCGCAGATCGCCCTGGTGGTCGCCGGGCTGTCGGTCGACGAAGGGCAGAAGACCACGAACCTGCGCGCGGCCATCGCACTGCTGGAGCCGCGCGACGAGGTGCTCGTTCTCGCCGATGCCGACATTGTCGCGGACCCCGGCTGGATCCGGGAATTGGTGGCGCCGCTCGCCGCGGGCACCGCCGATCTCGTCTCCGGCTTTACCTGGGTGGTCGTCGCCGACCGCCGTCCCGCGACGTTCATTCTCGCGTCGATGTCGGCGGGGCTTTCGACAATTCCGCGGCTGCCGTTTCTCAACGCGGCCTGGGGCGGCTCGACCGCGCTCGCCTGCAAGACCTTCTCCGAACTCGGGATGGCGCAGGCGTGGCGCGGAACGCTGAGCGACGACCTGCAGCTCACCGCGGTCGCCCAGCGGGAGCAGCGTCGCATCGCGGCGCCGCCGCGGGTGCTGCCTCGCACCATCGCCCACACCGACGGGCTTGCCGCGATCACGGCTCAGGCGCGGCGCTGGTATATGCTGGTGCGGGTCTACGTGCCGGCGACCTACGCCGTGGTGCTGGCGGGAACGAGCTTCCTCGCCGCCGGATGGCTGACGGCGATCGGCGGGGCGATGCTCGGCCACCGCACGGCTCTGGCGGTTCTCGCGGGCGCGTTTGCGTGCGGGGTGTTGCGCGACATCGGCCGCGCCGTCCTCGTCACCCGCCTATGGGGCCGCGCCGGTCTCGCGCAGAACCTGCCGTTCCTCCTGGTCGATCCGTTCCTCACGCCGGTCGCCGCCGTCTGCAATGCCGGGTTTGCCTGGTCGGCGCTGGCAATGCGAAAGACCACCTGGGCCGGCATCACCTACGAGCTGCACGGACCGCAGCACGTCAAAGTGCTGTCGCGGCGTGCGCAGCAAACGGGCTGAATTATACGGGGTGGCGATCGTTCGCCGCCCCGGGAGCTTTCGCGATGGCATTCCGGGGCGCGATCATTCCGGCTCGCGATCATTCCGCGGCCGCGACGTCATTCCGGGGCCGCGCAGCAGCGACCCCTGAAATCCGTGTCGAACCCCGTGCAATGACGGGAAACGAGCGAGTGGCGGGTTCCGGGTTCGCGCCGAGACGCGCCCCGGAACGTCGAGGTTTCGACGGGCCGAACGCTCAGTCCAGCGGCTCCACCTTGACGATGGAAGCGGCGTGGTTGTTGCCGGTCCAGAACGTCACCGGCGTCGTCGTATTGTCGACGAACACCCTGCGGATGTTGGTCCGCTGCGGCAGCAGGTATTCGACGAACTCGCCGGTCTTGGGATCGAGCCGCGAGACGCGGTCGCTGAGCATGGAGCCGGTCCATACCTCGCCGTTCTTGTCGCGCACGGCGTCGTAGGGCTGCGCCCACGGCGTCGGGACCGTCCATTGCTTGACCGTGTTGGTGGCGGGGTCGAGCATGCCGATCGAGTTGCCGCCGTATTCGGCGTACCACAGCCGGCCCTGGTCATCGATGCGGCCGCGGCGCGGACGCGAGTTCTTGATCTGGCCTGGATAGTAGCCGACGAGCTTGCCGGTCTTGTCGACCTTGCCGACCCCGTTGCCGGCGAAGTCGAGCAGATAGAGGTTGTTCTCGGGATCGACGGGAATGCCGTAGGACTGGATGTTCCGGTCCGACGTCGGATTCTTGAACGAGCCGAAATTCTCCCACTCCCCGGTCTTGGGGTCGAGCCGCAGGATCTGGGCGCGGTCGGAGTTCTTCACCCACACCTTGCCGTCCACGTGCGACGCATTCGGCGACACGAAGGCCTGCTGGGTGGCATCGGTCTGCCACTGCTTGGGCACCGACCAGGTCTGGAAGGTCCCGGTCTTCTTGTCGAACCGCGCGACGCCGCCCTGGTACATCATGGAGAGCCACAGCTCGCCGTCACGGGTGGCTTCCAGGTCGAGAGTGCCGACGGGAAAGTCCGGCTTGATCACCGGCAGCGGGTATTGCGACACCTCGCCGGTCTTCGGGTCCATTTTGCCGAGGAACAGCTCGCCGAAATGGGAGAACCAGACCGTGCCCTCGTTGTCGAGCAGCACGTCGTGCGGCTGGATCTCTTTGCGGGGCAGGTCGTACTCGGTGATGATGACGCGGGTGGCGCGCCCGGTCGGCCGCGGCAGCGTCTTGAGCGGATAGGCCCAGGTTTCGTCCTCGCTCAAATTGACCGAGGCGAGGAAGTCCGCGAGCCCGCGCGCGCCGGGGCCCTGGCCGACATTGCGGCGGGCATCGCCGATCAGCCGCTGCGGACGCTCCGGCGTGCTGCCCGGATAGTAGCCGGCCATGCGCTGGAAGATCTGCATGAACTCGTCGGCGTTGTGCTGGGAGCGCACGATGCGGTCGAGGTCGTGGCAGCTGATGCAGCCGAGCGTCGAGCGCTTCTGGTCGTCGCTGCCGGGGAAGCTCGCGAGCCACTCGGCGTTGGACAGCTGGGCCGGAAGCTTCTTGGTCGGCCGCAGCGTGATGTCCGCGGTCGCCGTGGCGGCGGCGGGCACCTCGGCGGTCTTCGGGCCGTCGAGTTCGTAGCCGATGGCGCGGATCGCGAGGGTGTAGTGGCCGGGACCGATCTTGGCGGCCGGGAAGCTGTAGTTCCCCTTGGCGTCCGAGATCACGCTGATGGTGATGGTGCCGCCGTCCTTCTTGGCGCTGACGACGACGCCTTCCATGGCGCCTTCCTTGGCGGACGTCACCTGCCCGGCGAGCGCGGCGGGGGCTTGCGCCCGCGCGGCATGGGACCAGACGAACAGAGCGGCCGCAGCCGCGGCGGTGGTGAGCGACCAGCCTATGCGCATCGTTTGCCTCCCGAGACTCAATGGCGTTGCAAAATGCACGCGCGGATGTCGGCTTCTGGTTGCGCCGGGAGGGCCGCCGAACGCCGTCCCCGTCTGTGGCGAACGCCCGCGAACGCTGGGTTCGCGGGCGGATAGGTTTCGCGTTTGCACGGACCGGCGCCGCCGGTCCCTCGACGCATCAAAAGCGCGGCGATCGGCGAAGCCGGTCAGCCGTTCAGTTGAGCGGTTCGACCTTCACGATCGAGCCGCGGTGGTTGTTGCCGACCCAGAACGTCACCGGCGTCGTCGTGTTGTCCACGAACACGCGTCGCACATTGGTCTCCTGCGGCAGCAGGTACTCGGTGAAGCTGCCGGTCTTCGGGTCGAGCCGGGAGATGCGGTCGTTGAGCATCGAGCCGGTCCAGACGTCGCCGGTCTTGTCGATGGTCACGTCGTAGGGCGCCGCCCATGCGGACGGCATCTCCCACTCCTTGAAGGTCTGCTCCTTGGTGTCGAACATCGCGATCTTGTTGCCGCGATAGAGTCCGAACCAGATGCGGTCCTGGTTGTCGATCATGCCGCGGCGCGGGGCCGAAGCCTTGGTCGGCAGCTCGAACAGCGTGGTCTGGCCGGTCTTGGCGTCGACGCGGCCGATGTGCTGCTGGGCAAAGTCGGTGAAGTAGATGTTGTTCTGGGAGTCCGGAATGATGTCGTAGATGTTGTGCAACTCTTCCGATCCCGCCGAGCCCTTGAAGGGCATGATGGTCTCGATCTCGCCGGTCTTGAGGTCGAGCCGGTGCAGGGCGGCGAAGCCGTTGTTCTGCGTCCAGATCTTGCCGTCGGCCGCGACCAACTCCGGGCGCACCATGTTGACCTGCGTCATCGGCTTGTTCCAGTCCGCCGGCAGGCTGAAGGTCTCGACCTTGCCCGAAGCGATGTCGTACTTGCCGATGGCACCCTGGTACATCATGCCGAACCAGATGTTGCCGTCCTTGGCCTCGTGAAGGCTCAACGACCCTTCCGGCCAGCCCTTCTTGAGCTCGGGCAGCTGGATCTCGGTGACCTTGCCGGTCTTCGGGTCCATCTTGCCGATGTTCTGCTCGCCGAAGTTCGTATACCAGACCGTACCGTCCTTCCCGACGATCACGTCATGGGGCTCGATCGAGTCGCGCGGCAAATCGTACTCGGTGATGATCACCTGGGTGGCGCGCCCGGTCGGCCGCGGCATGGTCTTGAGCGGGTACGTCCAGGTGTTGGATTCGCTCAGGTTGATCGAGGCGAAGTATTCGGCGCGGTCCTGCTGAGCCTTGTTGCGGGTGTTGCCGCGCTCCTCGAGCAGGCGCTCCGCCTTGCGCAGTTGCGGCCGGGTCGGCACGCTCTGGTTGGCGTAGGTGCCCATGCGCTTTTGCACCTGGACGAACTCGTCGGCGTCGTGGGTCGACCGCACGATGCGCTCGATGGTGTGGCAGCTCACGCAGGCGAGGACGCCGTCTTTCTGCTTCGCGGTGCCGGGCATGCTCTGGAGCCACTCGGCGGTGGTGAGCTGAGCCGACAGATTGTGGGTCTTCTTGAGCTTGAGGTCGGCGGTCGACGCCTTGTCGGCGGCGACCTGCGCTGCGCCCTTGCCGTCGAGGTCGTAGCCGGCGGCGCGAATCTTGATCGTGTAGTCGCCGGGCTCGAGGCGCGACGCCGGGAAGCTGTAGCGGCCCTCTTTATCGGTGACCACGGTGGTGGCGATGGTCGCGCCGGCCTTCTTGGCGGTGACGAGGACGCCCTCCATCGGGCCTTCCTGGTCGGATGTGACGACGCCGGTCAGTGCTGCGGCGCCCTGGGCGAGCGACAGATCGACGGTGGCGCCCATCACGAAGGTCAGACAAACGCCCGCGAGCAGCGCGTTGCGCATCCGCATTTCCAAAATCCTCCCAAGGAGATGTTCAAGAGGCCCGTGGTCGGGACATCGGCCGGCGACCCATCTCCGGAAAAGCGCGGCCGCTGGACCAAAAGTCCCGTCGGGTCCGTGCGACAATAAGACAGGGCAGGGGCCGTCGCAATCCTGATCCGACGGAAAAACTCGCTTCGTTTCAATGGCGAAGTGCCGCACGCAGGGGACGGTTGCAGGCGAGGATCGCGAGGCCCGCCGCGGTCGCCACCGCCGCGATCATGAGGAAGAAGGCGGGCTTGCCCATCGACGACCAGAAGCTGCCGAGATAGCCGGCGAGAAAGTTGCCGGTGAAGCTCGTGGCCAGCCAGACCCCCATCATCATGGCGAGATGGCGGGTCGGCGCCACCTTGGAGACGAGCGAGAGGCCGATCGGCGAGATGTAGAGCTCGCCCAGCGTGACGACGACGAAGTAGGCGGTGAGCCACAGCCAGCTCGCCTTGGCCGGACCCGCGGACAGCGCGGCCGCAACCATGATCAGGTTCGCCGCGGCGCAGCCGAAGCAGCCGAGCGCCATCTTGGTCAGCGTCGAGGGCTCGGCGCCGCGCCGTGCCTGTCGCGCCCACAGCGCGACCAACAGCGGCGTGAAGGCGAAGATCAGGAACGGGTTGAACGCCTGGAACCAGGTCACCGGAATTTCCGCGGTGAAGAACAGCAGGTTCACGGTGCGGTCGGTGTTCTGGTCGGCCCACAGCGCGATGGTGTTGCCCCCCTGCTCATAGCTCGCCCAGAACAGGCTCACCGGCACGAACAGGATCAGCAGCGCCATGATGGCGCGCCGCTCGTCCGGGTCGAGCGGCAGGCGTTCCCGCGTCTTCGGCGCCGACAGGCGATCGGGCGGCAGCTTCGGCGCCGCGTAGAGATAGATCGCAAGGCCGATCAGCATGCCGACGCCCGCGGCGCCGAAGCCGTAATGCCAGCCGGCCCGCTCGCCCAGCGTGCCGCACACCAGCGGGGCCAGGAAGGCGCCGAGATTGATGCCGACATAGAAGATCGAATAGGCGCGGTCGCGGCGCGGATCGCCCGCCGGGTAGAGCTCGCCCACCTGGGCCGACATGTTGGGCTTGAAGGCACCGTTGCCGAGGATCAGGAGCGCGAGCGCGAACAGCAGGAGATGCTCGAACGCCATCATGAAGTGGCCGACCGCCATCAGCGAGGCGCCGATGATGACGGTGCGGCGCTGGCCGAGCACGCGGTCGGCGAGAAAGCCGCCCAGCACCGGGGTGAGATAGACGAACCCGGTGTAGAGCCCGTAGATCTGCGAGGCGAGCGGCTGGATGTCGAGCGGGCCGAACAGCGCCTCCAGCACGTGGCGGAGCGGGCCGAGGCCGACCACGGCGCCCGCGATGTCGGGCTGGAAGGCGTATTTCACCATGTAGAGGACGAGCAGTGCGCGCATCCCGTAGTAGGAGAAGCGCTCCCACATCTCGGTGGCGAACAGGTAGGGCAACGCCGGCGGATGGCCGAGGAAATCGGCCGGCGCGGGGCGCGCGACTTCAGGATGGCGCAGGGTTGTCTCGCTCATGCCGGGCGATGATACAGCGACCGCAGCGCAACTGTAGCCCGGATTGAGTGCAGCGAAATCCGGGGCGGCATGACGGCCGGCCCGGGCGCCATCATCGCCTACGCCCACCCGGATTTCGCTGCACTCAATCCGGGCTACGAACTCTACGAACTCATCCCGAAATATTTTTTTCGAAAAACAACCCCATGCAAAGGAGCCGACTGCTCCGGGGATGGCCTCGCGACCGCCGCCGACCGGGCCGATCCCCGGGTTTGCTTTCGCTTCGCTGCGGGCGACTTCGCTGCGGGCGACGCCGGGTGAAGTTCGTTGTCGGGTTTCCGCCAGTATTTCAGGGCCTCGATATTGCATCGCACAAGCCAACCCACGCGGGGAGACATGTCCCGAAAGCGAGGATGGCGATGTCAGAAGACGGTTTGCGGTCGGTCATCGTGGCCAAGAAGGTCAACGAGGCCCACAACATGGCTTCGTTCGAGCTGGTCGATCCCGATGGCGCGGAACTCCCGGCGTTTTCCGCGGGATCCCACATCGACGTCACGATCGCCAATGGCCTGGTCCGGCAATATTCGCTCGCCAACAGCGCGTCGGAGCGCCACCGCTACCTGATCGGAGTGTGGAGGGATGCCAACAGCCGGGGCGGGTCGAAGCGGCTGCACGACGTGGTCAAGGAGGGCGACACCCTCGAGATCAGCCTGCCGCGCAACCGTTTCCGGGTGCCGAAGAGCACGAAGCGGGCCGTGCTGATCGCCCGCGGGATCGGCCTCACCCCGATCCTGAGCATCGCCGACGATCTGCAGTCCAGGGGCATCCCGTTCGATCTGCATTATGTGTTCGCGCTGATGTCGCCGGGTGCGTTCGAGGGCCGGATCAAGGAGTCCGCGTTCGCCGAGAACGCCCGGTTCTATATCGAGGATTCCCAGCAGAACCGGCTGCTCGACGCGGCAAAGCTCCTCGCCGAGCAGCCCGAGGACACCCAGCTCTTCATCTGCGGCGTCGACTGGTGGCAGGACCCGATCATCAAGGCCGCGCAGCAGAAAGGCTGGTCCGAGGAGCGCATTCACGTGGAGCGCTTCACCGCCAAGCTTGCGGCCGCCGCGCTCGACAAGGTGTTCGACGTGAAGATCGCCTCGACCGGTGCGGTGTTCAAAGTCCCCGGCGACAAGTCGGTCACGGCGTTCCTGGAGGAAAAGGGCGTCAAGATCCCGACCTCCTGCGAGCAGGGGGTGTGCGGCACCTGCAAGGTCAAGGTTCTCGAGGGCGAGGCCGACCACCGCGACAAGCGGCTCAAGCCCGAGCAGAAGGCCGAGGGCTATTTCCTGCCGTGCGTCTCGCGCGCCAAGGGCGACACGCTGGTGTTGGATTTGTGACAAACGGGGACTGATGTCCGACACAGCGCGTGCGCCCGGTTAGCCGCGTTAGCTGTCGCTGCCCTCGCGCGTGACTCCCTCCCCCTGCAAGCGCGTGGGGCTACTCCCTCTCCCGCTTGCGGGGAGGGTCGGGGAGGGGGCTCTTGCCGCTCGGCAGGGACGTTCGAAAGTGCCGTCGCCGGGATATTGGCGAGAGCGGCGTCATGATCGAAAGGCCGGAGGCCCCCTCCCTGGCCCTCCCCCGCCGCGGGAGAGGGGACTGAAGCGCAGCGGCCTTCCCTCATAGCGCACCTTCTAAGCGCCTCGCCCTCACATCGCGGCGCCCGGCCAAAGGCTCGCCGCCCGTCACACGTCCAGCATTTCGGCGCTGGCGAACTCGGCGCGTTCCTGGATGAACTCGAAGCGCAACTCCGCCTTGGTGCCCATCAGACGTTCCACCGATTGCTGGGTGTCGGCGCGGTCGTCGGGAACCAGCATCACCTTGAGAATGGTGCGCTTGCCCGGGTCCATCGTGGTTTCCTTGAGCTGCGCCGGCATCATCTCGCCCAGGCCCTTGAAGCGGCCGACCTCGACATTGGCGTTGGCGCGGAATTCGCGGGCCATGATCTCGGCCTTATGTGCATCGTCGCGGGCGTAGAACACCTTGCCGCCATGGGCGAGCCGGTAGAGCGGCGGCACCGCGAGATAGAGATGGCCGCCGTCGATGAGCTGCGGCATCTGGCGGTAGAAGAAGGTGATCAGCAGCGAGGCGATGTGGGCGCCGTCGACGTCGGCATCGGTCATGATGATGACCTTCTCGTAGCGCAGGTCCTCGTCGCGGTAATGGGCGCCAGTGCCGCAGCCGAGCGCCTGCACGAGGTCGGTGAGCTGCTGGTTCTGGGCGAGCTTGTCCTTGCCGGCGCTCGCGACGTTGAGGATCTTGCCGCGCAGCGGCATGATCGCCTGGCTCCTCCGGTTGCGCGCCTGCTTGGCGGAGCCGCCGGCCGAATCGCCCTCGACGATGAAGATCTCCGAGCCCTCGGACGCGGTGTCGGTGCAGTCGGCGAGCTTGCCGGGCAGGCGCGACTTGCGCCCCGCGGACTTGCGGGCGATCTCCTTTTCCTGGCGGCGGCGGATGCGCTCCTCGGCGCGATCGACCACCCAGTCGAGCAGGCGGTTCGCCTGCGCCGGGTTGCCGGCGAGCCAGTGGTCGAACTGGTCCTTGACCGCGGTCTCGACGATGCGCGCGGCCTCCGCGGTGGCCAGGCGGTCCTTGGTCTGGCCCTGGAATTCCGGTTCGCGGATGAACACCGAGAGCATCCCGGCGGCGCCGGTCATGACGTCATCGCTCGTCACCGGGCCCGAGCGCTTGCCCTGGCCCACGCGCTCGCCATGGTCCTTGAGGCCGCGCAGCAGGGCGGTGCGGAAACCCGATTCGTGGGTGCCGCCGTCGCCGGTCGGAATGGTGTTGCAATACGAGGACATGAAGCCGTCAGCATCGGCGACCCAGGCGACCGCCCATTCGACCGCGCCGTTGGCGCCGGGGCGGCCCGACTTGCCGGTGAAGATGTCGGGATGGACGAGCGTCTGCCCCGCCACCGCGGCGGCGAGATAATCCTTGAGGCCGTCGGGGAAGTGGAACTTGTCGTCCTCCGGGACGCCCTCGATGCCGTGCAGGAGCTCCTTGTCGCAGTGCCAGCGGATCTCGACGCCGGCGAACAGATAGGCCTTGGCGCGCGCCATCTTGAACAGGCGCTGCGGATTGAACCTCGCCTTGGCGCCGAAGATCTGCGGGTCCGGCCGAAACCGCACCTTGGTGCCGCGCCGGTTCGCGATGCGTCCGAGCTTTTCCAGCCCGCTCACGGGGATGCCGCGCTCGAACACCTGGCGATAAAGCTGGCCGCCGTTCGCCACCTCGACCTCGAGCCGCTCCGACAAGGCGTTGACCACCGACACGCCGACGCCGTGCAGGCCGCCCGAGGTCTCGTAGACCTTGGAGTCGAACTTGCCGCCGGCATGCAGGATGCACATCACGACCTCGAGGCCGGATTTCTTGGGGAACTTCGGATGCGGATCGACCGGGATGCCGCGGCCGTTATCGGTGACGGCGAGGAAGCCGTCGGCGGCGAGCTCCACGTCGATGAAGGTGGCGTGGCCCGCCAGCGCCTCGTCCATGGCGTTGTCGATCACCTCGGCGAACAGGTGATGCAGGGCCTTCTCGTCGGTGCCGCCGATATACATGCCGGGACGCCGGCGCACCGGCTCCAACCCTTCCAGCACCTCGATGTCGTGGGACGTGTAGGTGTCCCCGTTGCCGGCGCGCGGCGCCTCGTTGCGCTTGGGCGCGGGGCGCGGCGCCGGGACATCGGCGAACAGGTCCTGGCCCGTGGAAGCGGCTTTGGGCGTACCCTTGGGAGCGGGTTTGGCGGCGGATTTGGCCATGCGGGTCCGATGCGGTTACAGCCGGCGGGCCGGCGACATTAGCTCTCGTTAAAACAAGGGGTTGTAACGATCTCCTGACAACGCATATAAGCGCTGCCCGCGAATCATCAATGATGAGTATGCCACGGCCATGGTCCAATCATGACCGATAATCACGCCCTACCCGGAAGGCTCGAATAGCGACGCGGAAGGGGCCGGGACGGGCCGCCTTCGATTGACCGGCATCCCGCGACGGGGCAAACATCCCGAAGCCGGGTTCCAACGGCTCAACAGCACGGACATACCGATCGCATTTGGATCGGTCTCGGGAGGACATCATGCGGCAAGCTTTGCTTTTGCTGGCGCTCGGCGTGTGCGCCAACGCCCTCGTCACCGCGGCGGCCTCGGCTCAGGCGACGCCGGAGGTGACGCTCACCCGGCTCGATTGCGGCACCCCTAATCCGCCGATCGAGCTCAGCCAGCGCTTCAGCGACACCTACGCCTATGCCGGCGTGAAGATGCAGCTCGTCTACAGCTGCTATCTCATCAAGCACGGCGACGATTACATGGTCTGGGATAGCGGCCACGCCACCACGGCGGGCGCGGTGGCGCCGAAGGTGCCGCTCACGGAACTTCTCGGCAAGCTCGAGCTCAAGCCCGAGCAGATCAAATATATCGGCATCAGCCACTATCACGGCGACCACATCGGCCAGGTGGGATCGCTGCCGAAAGCGACGCTCCTGATCGGCAAGGGCGACTGGGACGTGCTGGTCGACCCGAAGGCGGCCATCGCCGCCGGCACCGATTCCACGAACTTCGCCAACTGGACCAGCGGCGGCGGCAAGGTGGAACCGGTCCGCCTCGACAAGGACGTGTTCGGCGACGGCACCGTGGTGATGCTCAACACGCCGGGGCATACGCCCGGCCATCACGCCCTGCTCGTCAAGCTCAAAGACAAGGGCCCCGTCATCCTCAGCGGCGACATGGCGCATTTCCACGAGAACTATGACCTCGACGGCGTGCCGAGCTTCAACACCGATCGCTCCCAGACGATCGCGTCGATCGAGCGCGTCAAGCAGATCGCGAAGAATCTCAACGCCACCGTGATCATCCAGCACGATCCGCGCGACGTCGAAAAGCTGCCGGCATTCCCGGCCGCGGCGAAGTAGGCCTTCTCGATGGGGTGCCGGGTGGCGCCCCCTCCCTGACCCTCCCCCGCTTGCAAGCGGGAGAGGGGACGCGAGGGGCTTGCGTGGGTCGTAGCTCGCACGGCCTTGCCCCGGACGCTGACGCTGGAACTCCCTCTCCCGCTTGCGGGTCGCTTGCGGGGGAGGGTGGGGAGGGGGCGCCCCACGGCAGGGCATCCGTCTGCCCCGCGACGACTCGCAGCACCGCCCGGTCCCTGAATACCGGCGCGGGCGCAGTGGTTCCGGGTACAATGTCGGCATGCTCGAAGACTACACGCACGCGCTGGTCGAATTCATCCGCGCCCACGAGACCTGGGCGGCGCCCATCGTCGGCGCGCTGGCGTTCGGGGAATCGCTCGCCTTCATCTCGCTGCTGCTGCCGGCGTGGGCGATGCTGGTCGCGATCGGCGCGCTGATCAGCGGCAGCGGCATCAACGTCTGGCCGATCCTGATCGCGGCGGCGGTCGGCGCGGCGCTCGGGGACTGGCTGTCCTATTGGGTCGGCCTCAAGGTCGGGCCGACGGTCGCGCATGTCTGGCCGCTGTCGCGCCATCCCGAACTGATCCCGCGCGGCGAGCGGTTCGTGAAGATGTGGGGCGCGCTGGCGATCTTCATCGGTCGCTTCTTCGGGCCGCTGCGCGCCTCGGTGCCGCTGGTGGCGGGCATCTTCGAGATGCCCTACTGGAGGTTCCAGGCGGCGAATTTCTCCTCCGCCTTCGTGTGGGCGGCGATGCTGCTGACCCTCGGCGACGGCATCTCCCAAATTTTCAAGTTCATCTGGACGTGACCTGCCAACCTGCGGCCGAGACGCGCCGTATCTGATTGTCCGCACGGCCGAACCTTGTAGGGGCCGACGGCGCACGTGTTTATGCCGGGCCTGGCGGCGAGCCAGACCCGGCAACTTTTTTGTCCTTGCAGGATGTCTTCTGGAAGAGGGACGGGCGCCACCCGGGGTGTGGGGGGTGGGGGGTAAGGCGGCGCCCGCATAAAACTCGGTGTTTGGCTGGAGCCGGTTTCCGGCCAATCGCGGCCACCCGGCAATCCTGAACCTTCGTTCTTGGAAGAGAGACGGGCGCCGCCCCGGGGTGGGGGGTGGGGGGGTAAGGCGGCGCCCGCATAAACTCGGTGTTGGCTGGAGCCGGTTTCCGGCCATCGCGGCCACCCGGCAATCCTGAACCTTCGTTCTTGGAAGAGGGACGGGCGCCGCCCCGGGGTGGGGGGTGGGGGGGTAAGGCGGCGCCCGCGTAAACTCGGTATGTCGTCGCAGAGAGGGCCGGGCGCCACCCGGGGGGGTGGGGGGGTAGGTGGCGCCCGGAAAAACCGTTAGGGGGCTGGAGCCGGCGTCAGACCAGGACCGCCATGACGACGATGAGCATGGAGCCGCCGAGCAGCATCGACCAGTCACCGACATCGAGACCAAATACGCGGCGCTCGGCCCGAGAAATTGCAAACTGCGCCATCTTCGTTCCCTTTCGTTCGGGATATCAGCCCTGCTGCCCTGTTGCCCATTAGTCCGGGCGGCCGCGGCAAAGGTTCATTATTTGTTAAGAAATTCTAGCTGACAAAATTTCATTAGATATTTCAGTTGGTTATAAAATGAAAATTCCGCGCGGTCGGCGGCGCCGGGCCGGTCTTTCTTGCGGTGTCGGCGTGGGAATCCGAACCAAATTCGACAACGAGGCCCGGCCCGGCGCTGCGGGCTTCAACCACCAGACGCCGCGGCCCGGGACCGGGTGGCCGGACTACGGTTTGGCCGCGGCCCCGCAACCCTCCGGCTTGAAGACCCGGCGCGTCGCGGCCGGGTGCTTGGCGAGCCTCGCCGCGGGTCGGATCGGGCGAGCCACCAGGTTACCGCCGCAGTTGGGGCATCGCCCGCCGAGCCGCGCGTCGGCGCACACGGTGCAGAACGTGCACTCGAACGAGCAGATCACCGCGTCGGTCGCCGCGGGCGGCAGATCCTTGTCGCAGCATTCGCAGTTGGGTCGTAATTCAAGCATCTGTCACCTCCGGGGATTAGTTGATCCTTGCCGGTCCCTGCCGTGACCGGCGCGAGCTTGGCGTGACCGGGCCAGCAAAACCACCGGTCGCGATGCCGCGCTCACGGGAGTTCCCGACATTGACGAAAACCACCCCTGCCGCTATAGGCGCCGCCATGATCGCATCGCGCAAAACTTTCGCCTCGCGCAAATCTTTCGCCTCGCGCCATTATTCGGAGCGCCGCCGCTGCGAACGTTCGGCCGCGGCCGGCGAACGGGCTTGCGAGAGCGCGTAATTCGTCACCTGCGGCGGCTTCCGCGGGCGCATTTCCCTTGAAGAAATTCGACGCGGTTTCCGGTTTCCCGGCGGCATCTGCTGCGGAGAGGAGAGGGTATGTCCAAGCTCGCGAAGATCGGCGTTCTCGGCGCCTCCGGCTACACCGGATCGGAATGCGTGCGCCTGCTGCTGCGCCACCCCCGGGTCGAAATCGCGCTGCTCACGGCGGATCGCAAGGCGGGGCAGGAGATGCGCGACGTGTTCGCGCAGTTCTCGCCGTATCGCCTGCCGAAGCTCGTTTCGATCGATGGCCTCGACTGGCCGGCGCTCGGCCTCGACCTCGTGTTCTGCGCGCTGCCGCACGCCACCACCCAGAAGGTGATCAAGGAGCTGTTCGCCAAGGCGCCGGCCGTGAAGGTGGTGGATCTCTCCGCCGACTTCCGCCTGGCCGACACCGAAGCCTATGCGCGCTGGTACGGCGACGCCCATCACGCGCCGGAGCTCCAGGGCGAAGCGGTGTACGGGCTCGTCGAGCTCTATCGCGACCGCATCAGGAAAAGCCGGCTCGTTGCCAATCCCGGCTGCTACACCAGTTGCGCGATCCTGCCGCTGGCGCCGCTCATCAAGGCGAAGGCGATCGATGTCGACGAGATCGTGGTCGACGCCAAGTCGGGGATGACGGGGGCGGGCAGGGCGGCGCGCGAGAACATGCTGTTCTCCGAAGTGTCGGAAGGTTTCCACGCCTATGGCGTCGGCAACCATCGCCACATGGCCGAGCTCGATCAGGAGTTTTCGGCGGCCGCCGGACGTCCGGTCACGGTGAGCTTCACGCCGCACCTCGTGCCGATGAACCGCGGGATTCTCTCGACCATCTATGTGCGCGGGCTCGGCGCCCGCACGCCGCAGGATCTGCACGCGATCCTCGCCGAGACCTACGGTCAGGAGCCGTTCGTGCACGTGCTGCCGTTCGGCGAGATGCCGCAGACCCGCCATGTCCGGGGCTCCAACATGACCTTCATCGGCGTCGCCGCCGACCGCGTTGCGCCGCGCGCCATCATCTGCTCGGCGTTGGACAACCTCGTCAAAGGCGCGGCCGGCCAGGCGGTGCAGAACATGAACCTGGTGCTGGGCTTTCCCGAGACGACCGGGCTCGAGCAGGTGGCGCTGTTTCCGTGAAGCCGCGCCACCGTGGGGCGGTGCGCACCAATCGAACCCTGGATCCAAACGGCGTGGCCGCAAGTATGGAGCTCTCGTAGGGGGCAAAGCGCAGCGTGCCCACGCCGCATGCTGCGGAGGGCACGGCGCGAAAAGCGCGCCTTGCCGACGCTACGGCTTCAGCTCCGCACCTTCACGTAGCTGCCGGGCGCGTCCTCGATCGGCGCGTACACCCCGCCGCCGGGCGCGCGGGCGGGGACTTCCGCGCTGTCCTGGGCCTTGATCCAGGCGAGCCAGTCCGGCCACCACGAGCCCGGGTGCTCGGTCGCGGTCTTCAGCCAGCCGTCGAGATCTTCGCCCTTCGGCGTGTCGCCGGTCCAGTACTGGTACTTTTTCCTGGCGGGCGGATTGACCACGCCGGCGATGTGGCCCGACCCCGACAGCACGTAGCGCATCGGTCCGCCGAACGAGGACGACCCCACGAACACCGATTTCGCCGGCGCGATATGGTCTTCGCGGGTGGCGAGATTGTAGATCGGCGTCTTCACGTTTCCGAGGTCGATGACGACGTTGTCGATCGTCATCTTGCCTTTGGTGAGGTTGTTCTCGAGGTAGCAGTTGCGCAGGTAGTAGGAGTGGTTCGCGGCCGGCATGCGGGTGGCATCGGAGTTCCAGTACAGCAGGTCGAACGGGAACGGCGCCTCGCCCTTGATGTAGTTGTTGACCACGTAGGGCCAGATCAGGTCGTTGCTGCGCAGCAGATTGAAGGCGGTCGCCATCTTCTCGCCTTCGAGATAGCCGCGCTCGGCCATCTCGCGCTCCACCGACGCGATCTGCTCCTCGGTGGTCGCGAACACCTTGAGGTCCCCGGCATAGGCGAAGTCCACCTGGGTGGTGAGCAGCGTCGTGGCGGCGATCCGGCGGTCGCCCGTCGCCGCCATATAGGCGAGCGTGATGGCGAGCAGGGTGCCGCCCACACAATAGCCGACCGCGTTGACCTCGGTCTCGCCGGTGATCTTGCCGATGACGTCGAGCGCCTGCAGCGGACCGCCGCGCATGTAGTCGGCGAAGCCCTTCTGGGCGAGCTGTTCGTCCGGGTTGACCCAGGACACGCAGAACACGGTGACCCCGTGATCGACGCACCACTTGATGAAGGATTTCTCCGGGGTGAGGTCGAGCACGTAGAACTTGTTGATCCAGGGCGGCACGATCAGCAGGGGGCGGCGCAGCACCTTCGCGGTCGTCGGGGCGTACTGGATGAGCTGCATCAGCTCGTTTTGATAGACCACCTTGCCCGGCGAGACCGCGAGGTTGCGGCCGACCTCGAACTTCGAGCCATCGGATTGCCTGATCCGCAGCTCGCCGCCGCCGGCCTCGATGTCCTCGGCGAGCATATGGGCGCCGCGGACGAGGTTGTCCGCATTCTGGTTGATGGTGGTGCGCAACAGCTCGGGATTGGTGAAGACGAAGTTCGACGGCGACGTCGCGTTGACGAGCTGGCGCATATAGAAGTCCGCCTTCTGGCGGACCTTGGGGTCGAGCTGGTCGGCGTCCTCGACGAGATGCTTCGCCCAGTCCGAGGTGACGAGGTAGGCCTGCTTGAGAAAATCGAAATACTGGTTCGACGACCACTCGGGGTCGGCAAAGCGCTTGTCGCGCGGATCGGGCGTCGCGACCGGCTGGCTCGGCTCCCCGGCGAGGCGGCGGGCGGCGCTCGCCCACAGCTCGAGCCAGCTTCTGCCGAGCCGCGTCTGCATCTCGATCGTGCGCTGCGGGTCGGCGAGCCAATATTCGAACACCTGGCCCAGGGTCTTCACCGCGTCGTTGATCTCGTCGGAGTAGCCGACCTTCTTGGCGCCGTCTTCCCGGGGTTTGAGGTAGGCGGCGACCGCGCGGCCGCCTTCCTCCACCAACCTGGCGAAGTTCTTGGTCAACGCGTCGAGGTCGATCTGAGGCGCCGCGTCGGCTGCCGGGGCCGGTTGAGCCGGCGTCGACGCCGTCCGGAGCGCCGACACCGTTGCGGCTGACGGCAACGGCGCGGCCGCCGGCACCGCGGCGGCGGGTGGCAAGGTCGCGGCCGACGGCCCCGAGATGGCCGACGGCACGGAGAGGGCCGGCGGCACCGTTGCGGCCGGCGGCACTGCGGGGGCCGGGGGCACTGCTGCGGGCGGCATGGCCGGGCCGACAGGTCGTGCCGGAGCGGCCGGCGCGGGAACTGGAAGCGCCGCCGGCGCGGCGACGGCCGGCGTCGTCGGCGGGATCAAGGACCGTGGCGCCGATTTGGGGATTCCGGGCTTGAAGATCGCCGGCTGGACGTGCATCGGCGGCTCGGTCGGATCGGCGATGCGGGCGGGGGCCGGTTTCGGTTCGGGTGCACGGCGCGCCTTCGCCGCAGCAGGCGTCGCCGGTTTCGGTGCGTTCTTGGCGCGCGCCGCCGGTGCACCGGGCGAAGGCGGTTTTGGAGCGGTTGCGGCCGGTCCGGCCGGAACCGTCCGGCCCGACGCTGCCGCATCCGGGGTCAAGGCGTCGTTAACTTTGCTGGGGGATGCTGCGACCGCGGTGGTCGGCGGAGTGGAATTGCCCGTGGGGGGCACGCTTTGCGCGCCCTTCGCGGCGGACGTGCCGGAGGATCGGCGCCGTCGCCCTGCAGGAGGGCTTCCAGCTTGGGGTGGCTTGGCCATCCGCGACTGCACTCCATTGTTTGGACATATTAAAACGAGATACCGAACCGTGCGGCCATTGTATCATCTGCCTAGCGCATACCATCGGCACCATCAGGCAAAGATGTCAAAGTTAACCAGAGTTGGTCGCGAGCGGCGCCAAATCAACCCGCTCGTGGTCGGAACGCTGTTGGCGCTCGCGGGAGCCGGGGCGCTGGCGTCGTGCGCGTCGATGGGGGGTGACATTCCCGCATCGATCGGTGGACTGCCCCAGGGCGTGCCCGAGCGGTCGTCGACGCCGGTGGCGTTTCCCGCCGTCCACGACATGCCGCCGCCCCGAACCGGCAAGATGCTGACCGAAGACGAGAAAAAGCGGGCCGAGGCCGAACTCGCAGTGATGCGGGCGGAGCAGGCCCGGCGGGCCCAATCCTCGGCCGCGAATCCGAATTGACGACCGCGCGCCTGCGGCAAAAGGCGATGCATGCCAGTGTTCCCGTGTTAGAAATCTAACCCCCTCGAAACGCCCGCCGTGCGGCCGATCCGCATGCAGGAGATTGGGAAGATGGAAGAATTTCACCGCATCCGCCGCTTGCCGCCCTACGTGTTCGAGCAGGTCAATCGAGCCAAGGCGGCTGCGCGCAATGCCGGCGCCGACATCGTCGACCTCGGCATGGGCAATCCGGACCTGCCGACCCCGGCCCATGTCACCGACAAGCTCAAGGAGACCATCGGCCGGCCGCGCACCGATCGCTATTCCGCGTCCAAAGGCATCCCCGGACTGCGCCGCGCCCAGGCCGGCTATTACGCGCGCCGGTTCGGGGTGAAGCTCAACCCCGAGACCCAGATCGTCTCCACGCTGGGCTCCAAGGAAGGCTTTGCCAACGTGGCCCAGGCGATCACCGCGCCCGGCGACGTGGTGCTGGTTCCCAATCCGAGCTATCCGATCCATGCCTTCGGCTTCCTGATGGCGGGGGGCGTCATCCGCTCGGTCCCGTCCGACCCGACTCCGGCGTTCTTCGAGGCGCTCGAGCGCGCCTGCATGCATTCGATCCCGAAGCCGCTCGCCCTCGTCGTGTGCTACCCGTCCAACCCCACGGCGACCGTCGCCGACCTTGATTTCTACAAGGACGTCATCGCCTTCGCGAAGAAGCACAACCTCATCGTGCTGTCCGATCTCGCTTATGCCGAGGTCTATTTCGATGACAATCCGCCGCCGTCGATCCTCCAGGTGCCGGGCGCCATGGATGTGGCGGTGGAATTCACCTCGATGTCCAAGACCTATTCAATGCCCGGCTGGCGCATCGGTTTCGCGGTCGGCAACGAGCGCATCATCGCGGCACTGGCGCGCGTCAAATCCTACCTCGATTACGGCGCCTTCACGCCGATCCAGGTGGCTGCCACCGCCGCGCTCAACGGTCCCGACGACTGCATCCGGGAGATGCGCGACATCTACCGCCGTCGCCGCGACGTGCTGGTGGAGAGCTTCGGCCGCGCCGGATGGGACATTCCGGCGCCCCGCTCCTCCATGTTCGCGTGGGCGCCGCTGCCGGAGCCGTTCCGCACCCTCAATACGGTCGACTTCTCGACCCTGCTGATCGAAAAGGCCGAGATCGCGGTCGCCCCGGGCATCGGCTTCGGCGAGCACGGCGAGGGCCATGTGCGCATCGCGCTCGTCGAAAACGAGCAGCGCATCCGGCAGGCGGCGCGAAACCTGCGGCGCTTCCTTGAAACCGGTCCGGAAAAGTTGCACAACGTCGTCCCTCTTGCGAAGCGCCGCTGATCCGCGGCGCTTCCGGCTCTTTTCGGACGATGCATGGTCGCGCCCTTGAAAGCGGGTCTTGCCGGGCTCGGCACGGTCGGTTCCGCCGTGGTGCGGCTTCTGGAGCAGCACCGCGACGTGCTCGCGCTGCGCTGCGGCCGCCCCATCGAAGTGGTCGCGGTGAGCGCGCGCGATGCCAAGCGGGAGCGTGATCTCGGCAGTGCGACGCCGCGCTGGGTCGCCGACCCCGTCGCGCTCGCCGCCGATCCCGAAATCGAGGTGTTCGTCGAACTGATGGGCGGCGACGGTGATCCCGCCAAGCGCGCGGTGGAAACCGCGCTCGCCGCCGGAAAGTCGGTCGTCACCGCGAACAAGGCGCTGCTCGCCAAGCACGGTGGCGCCCTTGCCGATCTCGCCGAGAAGCACGGCGGCGCGCTCAACTTCGAAGCCGCGGTCGGCGGCGCCATTCCGGTGGTGAAGACCCTGCGGGAGGGGCTCGCGGGCAACTCCTTCGCGCGCATCTACGGCATCCTCAACGGCACCTGCAATTACATCCTGACCCGGATGGAGCAGGAGCGGCTGTCGTTTGCCGAATGTCTCGCGGATGCCCAGCGGCTCGGCTATGCCGAAGCCGATCCCACGTTCGACGTCGAAGGCTTCGATACCGCGCAGAAGCTCGCGATCCTCGCCAGCATCGCGTTCGGCACACGGGTCAATCCCGATGCGGTGTTCGTCGAGGGCATCTCGTCGATCGCGGCGGAGGACCTCGAGGCCGCGGCCGAACTCGGCTACCGGGTCAAGCTGCTCGGCGTCGCCGTGCGCACCGCGGACGGCATCGAGCAGCGGGTGCATCCGACCATGGTGCGGCGCGAGAGCGCCATCGCCCAGGTCATGGGCGTGACCAACGCGGTCTCGATCGACGCCGACGGCATCCTGCCGATCACGCTGGTCGGCCCGGGAGCCGGCGGCGCCGCGACCGCCTCGGCGGTGGTCGCCGACCTCGGCGACATCGCGCGCGGGGTGCGGGTCGCGGCGTTCGGGCGCCCCCCCGGGTCGCTCGCCGAGATCCGGCAGGCGCCGATGCAGCGCCACGAGGGCGGCTACTACATCCGCCTTCTGGCGCTCGACCGTCCCGGCACCTTCGCGACCATCGCGAAGCACCTCGCCGACGAGATGATCTCGCTCGAATCCATCGTGCAGCGCCATCGCGGCGAACGCCCCCATGGCGGCGACGATCCCAACAGCCCGGCGACCCCGGCACCGGTCATCCTGATCACCTATGCCACCACCGAGGACGCGGTGCGCCGTGCCCTCGCCGCGATCAAGGACGAGGGCGTTCTCGCCGGCCAGCCCCAAGTCATTCGCATCGAGAAGAACTAGGCGGGCCGCTGCCGCCGAAAACGGAAGGACATCCGATGACGTCGAGCTCCAGCAGCACTACCAGCACCATGCTGGACCGCGTCCTCGCGCTGGAGATTGCGCGCGTGACCGAGCGCGCAGCGGTGGCGGCGGCGCATCTGCGCGGCCGCGGCGACGAGAAGGCGGCCGACCAGGCCGCGGTCGACGCGATGCGCCAGGAGATGAACAACCTGCCGATCGCACGGCACCATCGTGATCGGGGAGGGCGAACGCGACGAGGCGCCGATGCTCTTCATCGGCGAGAAGGTGGGCGCCGGCCGCGGTCCCAAGGTGGATATCGCGGTCGATCCGCTCGAGGGCACGACGCTGTGCGCCAAGAACATGCCGGGCGCGATCGCCACCATGGCGATGGCCGAGGGCGGCTCGCTGCTCAATGCTCCCGACGTCTACATGGAGAAGATCGCCATCGGTCCCGGCTATGCGCCGGACACCGTCGATCTCGACGTGCCCGCCGAGGAGAACATCCGTGCGCTCGCCAAGGCGAAAGGCGTGAAGCCGGCCGAAATCACCGCGCTCATCCTCGATCGCCCGCGCCACGCCGATCTCATCGCGGCGGTACGCAAGGCCGGCGCCGCGGTGCGCTTCATCACCGACGGCGACGTCGCCGGCGTCATCCATACCGCCGATGCGGAAACCACGGGGATCGACATCTATCTCGGCATCGGCGGCGCCCCCGAAGGCGTGCTCGCGGCGGCGGCGCTCGCCTGCATCGGCGGCCAGATCCAGGGCCGCCTGATCCTCGACACCGAGGAAAAGCGTGGCCGGGCCGCCAAGATGGGCATCAAGGACCCGAACAAGAAATACCGCATGGACGACATGGTGCGCGGCGATTGCGTGTTCGCCGCGACCGGCGTCACCACCGGCTCCCTGCTGGAAGGCGTCCGCTTCAAGCACGGCATGGTCGTGACCGAGACCGTGGTGATGCGCGCCGCCACCGGCACCGTGCGCTGGATCCGCGCCGAGCACCGGCACCTGGAGAAGTTCCAGCGGTAGGCGCGGGGGATCCCTCCGCGTACGGCATCGCCGTGACGCCGGTGGATGACGGGGACAAACGCCGTTTGCGCCCGTCCGCTCTGCTATAATCGCAATTCGCCACGCGGCGGCCGATCGGTCCGCGCGTGGCCGGCAGCGAGCATGAGCATCACCGCGTTGAACCGTCATTTTCTCGGCGTCGAGCGCTCGGCGACCGGACGCGCCTGGCGCGACCGCCTCGACCAGCGCGGCAACGCCCGGGCGCTGGCGATCGTGCAGCGCCATGGCGTACCGGAGCTGCTCGCCCGCATCGTCGCCGGGCGCGAGGTCGAGGCGGACGCGGTCGACCGCTATCTCGACCCGACGCTGCGCAACCTGATGCCCGACCCCGACGTCCTCACCGACATGGCGGTAGCGGCGGCGCGCATCGCCGACGCGGTGGAACGCGCCGAGCCGGTCGCCATCTTCGGCGACTACGACGTCGACGGCGCGACCTCGGCGGCGCTGCTCGCGAGCTTCCTGCGCCGTGCCGGGCTCGATCCGCTGCTCCACATCCCCGATCGCATCTTCGAAGGCTACGGGCCGAACGTCGAGGCGATCCGCTCGCTCGCCGCGCGCGGCGCCAAGCTGCTCGTCACCGTGGACTGCGGAACCACCAGCCTGGAGCCGCTCGCCGAGGCGGCGCGGCTTGGGCTCGACACCGTCGTCATCGACCACCACCAGGCCGACGAGGAACTGCCCAAGGCCGTCATCGTCAATCCCAACCGGCTCGACGATCTCTCGCAGCTCGGCCATCTCGCCGCCGTCGGCCTCGTGTTCCTCACCATCGTCGCCGTCAACCGCGAGCTGCGGCGCCGCGGCTACTGGACCGCGACGCGGCCGGAGCCCGATCTTCTCCAATTCGTCGATCTCGTCGCGCTCGGCACCGTCGCCGACGTGGTGCCGCTCATCGGGCTCAACCGTGCCTTCGTCACCAAGGGCCTGATCGCCATGCGGCGGCGCGAGCGGGTCGGGCTCACCGCGCTCATCGACGTGGCGCGGCTCACCGGGCCGCCGGAGCCGTGGCACCTCGGCTTCATGCTGGGTCCGCGCATCAATGCCGGCGGACGGATCGGGCGTGCCGACCTCGGCGCCCGGCTGCTTCTGTGCGAAGACCCGTCCGAGGCGGCGGCGCTGGCCGCCGAACTCGACCATCTCAATCGCGAGCGCCAGACCATCGAGATCGCGGCGGTCGCCGAGGCGGAGATCGAAGCGATGGCGGCCCTCGGTCTCGAGGAGCGCGGCGCCACGGTGGTGACCGCCTCGCCGCGCTGGCATCCCGGCGTGGTCGGCCTCGTCGCCGCGCGGCTCAAGGAGAAGTTCGGGCGCCCGGCCTTCGCGGTCGCGCTCGGGCCCGGCGACACCGGCGCCGGCTCCGGCCGCTCGATCCCCGGGGTCGATCTCGGCCGCGCGGTGCGCCACGCGGTCTCGGAAGGGCTGCTGGTGAAGGGCGGCGGCCATGCCATGGCGGCCGGGATCACGCTGCGCAAGGACGCGCTCGGCGCATTCCGCGCCTATCTCGAGGAGACCCTCGCCGGCGCCGTGGAGGCGGCGCGGCGCGACGATTCCCTCCTGGTCGACGGCGCGCTCACGGCGCGGGCGGCCAATGCCGAGTTGCATGCGACCATCGCCCGGGCCGGCCCCTATGGCGCCGGCAACCCCGAGCCGGTGATCGCGCTTCCCGGCCACACGGTCGCCTATGCCGAGGAGGTCGGCCAGGCCCATGTGCGGGCGCGGCTGCGCGCCGGCGACGGCAGCATGATCAACGCAATCGCCTTCCGCGCCGCCGGTCAGAAGCTAGGCCAGGCCCTGTTCGCCAACCGCGGACGTCCGGTCCATGCGGTGGGCTCGCTCTCCCTCGACCGCTGGCAGGGCGAGGAACGTACGCAGCTTCGCCTGATCGACGTCGCCTCCGCCGACCCGGTCGACCGGCTCAAGCATTGAGAGCGTGTGCATCATTGCCAAAGACCTCATCCTGAGGGGCGCGCAGCGCCGTCTCGAAGGATGGCCTGAGGCCGCAGCGTACTGTGGCCATGCTTCGAGACGCCGTGCTGCGCACGGCTCCTCAGCATGAGGTCGTCTAATAAATTCACGGGCTCTGAGGGTGCCGCCGCGGCCCGGACGGGCGCGTATCTTCTTCGGGTCACGCCGCCGTCGAGGCACGCGGTCCGGCCATGCCGCGTCGGGGCCATGCCGCGTCGGGCCATGCGGGGCCATGCGGTGGGGACGGGTTTCGCAAAGGCGCAACCCGTCCTACAAGGGGGCGGCTCCACCTCTCGCGCAGGCACACCGGGATCCTCATGTCCAATCTCACTTTGTCCGTCGCGGTCGGCGACTATGACCGCAACCGTCCCCTGATCAACGGGGCCGTCCGCATCGACGGCGTCGATCCCGTGTTCATGACGCTGTCGCCGGAGGAGATCTTCTTCCGCGCCTTCCGCTCGGTCGACTTCGACATTTGCGAACTGTCGCTGTCGAGCTTCACGGTGAAGACGGCGCTCGGCGACTGCCCCTATGTCGGCATCCCCGCCTTCGTGTCGAAGGCGTTCCGCCACACCTCGATCTATGTGCGCACCGACCGCATCAAGGAGCCCAAGGATCTCAAGGGCAAGAAAGTCGGCGTGCCGGAATATCAGCTCACCGCCAATGTGTGGGCGCGCGCCATCCTCGAGGACGATTACGGCGTGACCCCCGCGGACATCCACTGGATCCGCGGCGGCATCGAGGAGGCGGGACGGCCGGAGAAGATCACAGTGAAGCTGCCGCCGGGGGTCCGGCTCGACAATGCGCCGGAGGGTGCCACCATCTCGGCGCTGCTCGACCGCGGCGAGATCGACGGCTTCATCGCGCCGCGCCCGCCGTCCTTCATCGAGCGCGGCCACCCCAATGTGGGCTGGCTGTTCCGCGATCCGACCGCGGCGGCGAAGGACTGGTACCAGCGGACCGGCATCTTCCCGATCATGCACCTCATCGGTATCCGCCGGACCCTCGTCGACAAGCATCCCTGGTTGCCGGTCGCGGTGTTCAAGGCGTTCGAGCAGTCGAAGACGGCGGCGCTCGCCGCGCTCTCCGACACCTCCGCCACCAAGGTGACGCTGCCGTTCGTCGAGGAGACCCTCAAGGCGGTGCGCGACATGATGGGCTACGACTACTGGTCCTACGGCGTCGCGCCCAACCGCAAGACGCTGGAGGCGTTCCTGCACCACCACCACTCCCAGGGCCTGTCGCCCCGGCTGATGAAGGTGGAGGAGCTGTTCCACCCCTCGGTCTACGAGACCTTCAAGCTGTAAAGCCCCCTTCCGCAGCCGCGACTCGCGCCGTCGTCCCTGTTCTTGACTAGCGTCGCTCGGAGCGGCTGAAGTTGCTCAGATGCCCCTCGCGGCCGGCCTGGGCGCGCATGGTCTTGGCGAAGCTGCGCGACTTGCCGGACGGAGCCACCTTGGACATCAGGCGCGTCAGCCGGCGGCTGCCGCAGCGGGTGCAGGTCGGTGCGGTGTCCGTGTCGACGAGCAACTCCATGTCGCTGTCGCATTTCTTACAATGGAAGCTGTAGAGCGGCATGAATGCAGTCCCGGCAGGTTCATCGATGGCGATCGCGTCGGGCGTTTGACTGCAACCGCACAAATCCCGCGGGCAGCCGCGCCGTCGATCGTCCGTCTGGCAGGAACCGGGCCAGAAGCGCCGTGCCGGGTCGCGGTCGGCGCTTCCTGAACCCGGCGATGGCTTCGCCGCGCCGCGTCAGGGGCCGCCCGTTGCGCGAGGTGGCGCGCGACGCTCGTTACGCCACCCGGGCCTTGCCGGCGGCTACGGTCTGGCGGACCTCGAAGCCCTCGAACTGCGGGTGTCCGAGGTAGAGCGGCTTGTTGTCCCCGGCGCGCTGGTGGGCGGCGCGGAAGGCCTCGGACTTGGTCCACGCCTCGAAGGTCGCCCGGCTCTCCCAGATGGTGTGGGAGGCATAGAGCGTGTGGTCCTCGGCCTCCGGACCCTTGAGGAGATGGAACTCGACGAAGCCCGGGACCTTGTCGAGATGGGTGTCGCGCGACATCCAGACGTGCTCGAAAGCAGCTTCCGACCCCTTGGTGACGCGAAACCGGTTCATGGCGATGAACATGGGAAACCTCCGGATTTTGGGTCCACCCCATAGCACGAAATGCCGGGCGGGTGATTCGCCCACCCTGGAATCGATCCAATGCGGCGAACACCTCTGTTCACTCGCCCGTATTGGGAAAAGCGCCGTCCACGCCCCTCGCGGCCGCCGGCGTGGAGTCGACGCTTTTGGGAAAACCGGCCGTCAGGGCGCCCGGGCGTGCGGCGTGCGGGTCATGTCGACCGCCGGCCATTGCTGCGACACCTCGGGCAAAGCGAGCTCCTTGCCGGTCATCCGCTCGACCGCGATCGCGTAGACGGTGATCTGGTCGAGCCGCGGGAAAAAGCCCTTCGGCCGCACCGTGTCGGGCTTGCCGTACTTCGCCATCAGCGCCTCGCAGAACCGCTGCTTGGCGCCGGCGTCGGTCACGATGCGGATCCGGCCGAACACGATCACGCTGCGATAGGCGACCGAGGAATCGCATTCGAAGCGCCCGTAGTCGAAGACGTCGCCGGGCTCGTCGATCTCGAAGCACACCCGCGCCTCGTGCTCGACATTGCTGCGCAGGTGGCCGCGGGCGAGCGTGTTGTGGAGCAGCACCTCGTTGCCGTCCCAGACGTAGAGGAGAGGCACGCAATACGGCGCGCCGTCGGCGTCGACGGTCGCCAGCCGGCCGCAGAAGCCGTTCGCCAGCATCGCGAGGACGCGTTCGTCCGGCATCAGGCGGTCGGTCCGGCGGACTTGGCGCGGCGTGCTCATGGCATTGCACTCATGATGGGGCGCTCATGATGGTGCGCTCATGATATTCCCGGACCCTGGACGTTCGGGGTGCGGCTCGCGTGATCGGCCCGATCAACCTACGGCATGAGCCGGACTTCACCTTGTCACGCGGTGTTTGCGAAGGGCGCGCGCGACGCGCCGTGAGCGCGGTCCGGAAGGTCGCTTGCGATCCCGCGCGTCGTTCGGCTCACTACGCGTGGTTTTGGTGCGGGCGAAACTTGCGCTGCAAACAGCAAGGCTGTCCGGATACCCCGGACAGCCCTGGCTGCGTTCCTATTCCCGATACGTATCAGACGGCTTCCTTGAGCTCTTTCGCAGCCCGGAAAGCGACCTTCTTGCTCGCCTTGATCTTGATCGGCTCGCCGGTCGCAGGATTGCGGCCCATGCGTGCAGCGCGCTTGCGCACCTGAAGGATCCCCAGGCCGCCGATGCGGATGCGGTCACCCTTCTTGAGGTGCTTCACCACCATGCCGACGAGGTCATTGAGGATGAGCTTCGGATTGCTTCTTCGCCATCTCGTGGCTGTCGGCGAGGGCAGCCGCGAGATGCTTCAGGGTGACGGTGGTCTGTGCTACTGCGGCCTTTGCCATGAAAGCTCCTCCTTTTACGGGCCAAAAATGACGCCGGTTGCCGGCGTCACGGGCGAGACATAGTTGATTCTGGCGGGGTTTGACCATGCCAGAAATCGTAAAAAGCCCGATTTTTGTGGGGATTCTACGTTTTCTTTTCAAGAAATGGCCGATTTACGGGCTCTTGAGCGATGCTGCGCCGCGTCGGAGCCCGTTTAAGCCCGTAAAACCGGGGCTTTCGGGAGGTCGGCCGGCGCCGGCCGCGCCGCCGCACTCATCTGTCGCCCTCGGCTTGACTTCGATCCGACCCGGTCGTATCTGACCGGTCCCGAAGACGCGCGGCAAATGCGCGGTTTACGGGGGCGTAGCTCAGTTGGTTAGAGCGCTAGCCTGTCACGCTAGAGGTCGCCGGTTCGAGCCCGGTCGCTCCCGCCATTTCCCGGTCATGTCGCGGACAAACACCCGAGTCAGGCGGCCCGAACAGGGCCCTCGCGGCGCCTGCGCGCTGCGAACGATCTGGCGTCGTGCGCCGTCGGCATCAACGGGAATCCAAGCGCCGCACCGATGCCGTGCGGAATCCCCGGAATGAAGAAACCAACGGAAGGTTGAGGAATGAACACGTCGAAGCATGTCGCGGCCGCGATGATCGCCGGCGGCCTGGGTCTCGTGCCGGCGACGGCGCTGCGTGCCGATCCGATTCCGCCGGGCTGGCAGGCGAGCAACATGGAGCCGATCGGCTACAGCGACCTCGAAGGGCGCGGCGGGGCCTTCAAGCTCACCATCAAGCAGGTCAACGGCCGGTGGTACCTCTATATGGGCCACCTGTGGAACTACGGCTTCTCCATCGTCGACGTCACCGACCCCAAGGCGCCGCGCTACGTCAAGTTCGTCGAGATGCCGGCCAACAACTGGGACATCCAGCTCACCCATCACGACAACATCCTGATCGCCGCGATGGAGCGCCAGGCGCCGTCGTGGGGCGGCGACCCGGGCAAGCCGTTCCATGAGGGCATCATCCTGTGGGACATCAGCGACCCGGAGAACCCCAAGCAGATCTCGGAGTGGAAAACCGGCGGCACCGGCACCCACCGCAATTCCTATCCGGGCGGCAAGTACGCCTTCCTGTCCGCCGGCATGCCCGGCTATCCCGGCGCCGGCAACATCCTCGTCATTCTCGACATCAGCGATCCCAAGAATCCCAAGGAGGCCGGCCGTTGGTGGCAGCCCGGCCAGAAGGAGGGCGAGGCGCCGATCGGCGGCCCGCGCGGCTTCCACGGCCCGGCCAATCTCAGCCCCGACGGCAAGCGGCTGGTCATGGGCTATTCGCCGAGCATCGTGAATCTCGACATCAGCGATGTCGCCCATCCCAAGGTGATCGGCGAATTGCGCATGAGCCCGCCGTTCCTGAGCGCGGGCTCGCAGTCGCTGCACACCGCGCTGCCGCTGTGGGACCGCAACCTCGTCTACGCCAATTCCGAGGCGAGCGCGGAACGCTGCAACGAGGCGCTGAACTTCGCCGGGCTGATCGACAACAAGGACCCGGCCAACCCGCGGCTGCTGTCGCTGTTTCCGCTGCCGCACCCGCCGAAGGACGCGCCCTACAAGAACTTCTGCGAGAAGGGCGGCCGGTTCGGGCCCCACAACACCAACCAGGAAATTCATCTCCCGGACGTCGAGAAGCCCGGCAACCTCATCTATCTCACCTATTTCAACGCCGGCCTGCGGGTGTTCGACATCAAGGACCCGATCGAGCCCGTCGAGACCGGCTGGTTCATCGCCCCGCAGCCGGAAAAGCGCCTCGGCCCGCAGCCGCCCAACGACCTCGTCTCCCAGACCGAGGACGTGCTGGTCGACACCCGCGGCAATATCTACATCGACGACAAGCACTGGGGGCTGTGGATCCTGAAGTACACCGGACCCGACCAGCCGGCGCCGACGGCGAAGTGAGCCGACGCCTCGGCTCCCACGCCCGCACGCGGGGAGAGGTGCGCCCGTTGCACCGCTCCCGCCTCACCGCTGCCCCTTCGGCAGCGACCACGGCGCGAACCAGCGCTGCGCCAGCCCGCACAGGCGGAACAGCACCAGGGACAGCGTGACGAGCACGGCGAGGCCGGCGAACGCCTGGGGGATCTTGAAGAACGACGTCGAGAACAGGATGAAGAAGCCGAGCCCGTGCTCGGCGGCGACGAACTCCGCGACCACCGCGCCTATCACCGCCAGCGTGGTCGCGATCTTGAGCGCGCTGAAGATGTAGGGCACCGCATAGGGCAGGCGGATGTGCAGGATCTCGCGCAGCCGCGGCGCCCGCAGCGAGCGCGACAGCTCGATCAGCTCCTCCGGCGTCGCGAGCAGGCCGGTCGATGTCGTCACCACGATCGGGAAGAAGGTGATCAGGAAGGTGATGACGACCCGCGGCAGGTCGGAGGCGCCGAGCGTGACGACGATGATCGGGGCGATGGCGACGATGGGCGTCGACTGGATGATGATCAGGATCGGGTAGAGGGTGCGCGACAGCAGGCGGGAATTCGTCAGCGCCACCGCGAGCGGGATCGAGACCGCGGTGGCGAGCGCAAACCCCATCAGTGCCACCCGCAGCGTCGCCCAGATGTGACCGAGCCAGACGGTGGCCGGCACCGCCAGCCCGGCCGCGACGATGGCGCTCGGTGCCGGCAGCAGGAACGACGGGATTTCCAGAAGCCGCGACGCCGCCTCCCACACCGCGATAAGCACCACGAAGGTGAGCCCCGGCGCGAAGCGGTCGAGCAGCACGGCCATGCGGCCGTATGGCGGAACGGCCTCGCGCGGCGGCGCTGCGCCCGCCGGGCGCGCCGCTGCGGGCACGGGTGCGGCCCGCGCCTCAGGCGGCGGGGCGGGAGAAGAGCTGTCCACGGATGTGGTTTGCCAGGGTGTGAAAGGCGGGATCGGTCAGGGTCGCCATCGAACGGGGGCGCGCCAGCGGCACCTCGATGATCTCGCGCATGCGGCCCGGCCGCGGCGTCATGACGATGACGCGGTCGGCGAGCAGCAGCGCTTCGGGGATCGAATGGGTGATGAACAGCACGGTCTTGGGGCGTTCGGTCCAGATGCGCAGGAGCTCGAGGCTCATCTCGTCGCGGGTGAGCGCATCGAGCGCGGAGAACGGCTCGTCCATCAGGAGGATGTCCGGATCGAGCAGCAGCGCGCGGGCGATCGCGACGCGCTGCTGCATGCCGCCCGAGAGCTCGTCGATCTGCTTGGTCGCGAAATCGGAGAGGCTGACCAGCGCCAGCAGCTCCTTGGCGCGGGCGCGCTCCGCGTCGGTGACGCGGCCGTATTTGTGGCGCATCGGAAACGTGACGTTGCCGAGGACGTCGAACCACGGCAGCAGGGTCGGGCGCTGGAACACGATGCCGATCTCGTCGCGCGGCTCGGTCACCGCCGTGCCGTAGATCTCGACGTGTCCCCGGGTCGGCCGGATCAGGCCGGCGATCAGGCGGAGCAGGGTGGACTTGCCGCAGCCGGATGGGCCGAGCACCGCCACGAATTCATGCCGCCCGATGTCGAACGTCACGGACTCGATGGCGGTGACGGCGGTGCCGTCGTTCTTGCCGAAGGTCTGGCCGACATCGGCAAAGCGGATCACCGGCGCGAGCGGCGGCGTCATCGGTGCCGTCACCGGCGTCATCACCGGTCACCCGGCGAAGCCGCCGCAGGCCGGCGGCGCGCGCGGATCCGCGGCCGCGCCGTCACTTCGGCAGCACGGAGCGGTCGACGGCCTTCTCCGGATCGAGCTTGTCGAGCGGCAGTCCCTGGGCCTTCGCGGTCCACTCCCAGGTCTTGGCGAGCAGGGCCTTCTCGAAGGCGCCCGGGCCGTCGGTCTTGCTGATGGCATTGACCATGAGCGGCACCGACGCCGCGAACTCCTTCTCGGCGACGGCGACATCCACTTCGGGCACCATCGCCTTGACGGCCGCGGCCGCCAGCTTGGGATCGGCGATCGCCATTTCGTTGGCCTTGGCATAGGCGCGCAGGAACTTCTTGACGGTCTCGGGCCGCTGGGACAGCATCTTGTCGGACGCGAACACCGACAGGCCGTAGCCGTCGAAGCCGTAGTTCGACCACTGGATGACGTTGAGCTTCTTCTTGGTCTCCGACAGCGGCCCCTGGAAGGCGGGCGCGACGGTGATCCAGTTGATGGTCGCCGCGACCTGTCCGGTCGCCAGCATCGGCGCCAGCGCCGCGGGATCGGCCTTGAGCAGATTGACCTTGGCGGGGTCGATGCCGTTCGCCTGCAGCACCAGCGGCCAGGCGACGTTGGACGAGGAGAAGGTCGCGGTCGCGACCTTCTTGCCGACCACGTCCTTGAGCGACGTGATGCCGGAGCCTTCGGTGGTGAAGATCGCATCCGGCTGCAGCGTGTAGAGCGACATCACCGCCTTGACCGGCACGTCGCCCTGGGCCTTGGCCTGGAGCAGCGCGGCAAGGCCGCCGGTGCCCATGTCGACCGACCCGGTCGCGAGCTTGGTCACCACGTCCGACGAGCCGCGGCCCGATTGGATCGTGACGTCGAGCCCCTCCGCCGCGAACAACCCCTTCTGGACGCCGAGATAGGGCACCGCCTTGTCGCCGGCCGGCAGCCAGTCGATCATGAAGGTGACTTTCTCGGCCGCCGCGGCCGACGCCGTCGCACCGGCGAGCAGCAGGACCGCGACCGCGCCGCGCAGGAGGAGCCCCGGCGCACCCGCGGCGCCTGAGACCGGGCGCAATGTGGACTGGATCGAGAACATATCGGAACCCTCCTGGTTTGCTCGGCAGCCCGCAAGGCAAGGACCGAGCCAAGCCCCCGGGGCCAGGACCCCGGACCACGTTCGGATTTCCCGGTGGCTCGACCCCAGAGCCCCGCAGGGGCGGGGCATGCCGTCGGCATTCGCGGCTCGGATTCAGCCTGCCGCGGGCGCATAGGTGCGCCGGTACATCTCCCGCAGATGCGCCTCCACGGTGGTCGGCGGGTATTTCGGGCTCTCGCCGGGCTTCAGACAGGTCGGAAGGCAGCTCACCTCGTGGTCGCTGTTGCCGACGAAGAAGAACGGCACCGAATAGCGTTCCCGTCCCGAGGCGTTGACCACCCGATGGAGGGTCGAGCGGTAGCGGTCGTTGGTCCAGCGCGCGATCATGTCGCCGAGATTGACCACATAAGTGCCGGGCACCGGATCGGCGTGGATCCAGCCCTCGCTCGCCTGGTGCCATACCTGCAGGCCGCCGGCGTCGTCCTGGCGCAGCAAGGTGAGGCCGCCGAAGTCGGTGTGGGCGCCGGCGCCCTTCTGGCCGGGGGCGGCGTTCGCCGGCTGCGGCGGGTAGTGCAGCAGGCGGATCGTCGCCAAGGGCTCGCGGCAGAACGCCTCGAAATGGTTTTCCGGCAAGCCGAGCGAGAGCGCGAGGCCGCCCATGAGGCGCGTGCCGAGGGCCAGCATCTCCGCGAAGTACTGCTCCATCGTGCCCCGGAAGTCCGCGAGGCCGGCCGGCCACTGGTTCGGCCCCTGATTGAACTTGCCGGCCCGTACCCGCGGGTCGTCGCCGGCAAGCTCCGGCCCGATGTAGAAGCCCTCCTTGAGGTCCGGCGGCGCGCCCGGCTCCAGGGTCTGGCCGCTGAGCGGCTCGTAGCCGCGGTTGGCGGGCGATTTCGCCTTGTCGACCGCCGCCTTCTCGGCGGCCGGAAGGGCGAAGAACAGCCTGGCTTCCTCGAACACGGCGTCGACGAGGCGCTCGGGCACACCGTGATTGCGGATGTAGAAGAAACCGCTGTCGGAGCAGGCCTCGTGAAGGCGGGCCGCGACCCGCCCGCGTGCGGCCGGGTTCGGACTGGTGAGATCGCCGATGTCGATGATGGGCAGGGCGGCGCCGGATATCCGGGCCGCCCCGAGCGCCGCTGCCATGTCAGTCTCCATGCTCGGTTGTCGCGATGGCAGGATGCGGCAGATGGGCCGCCGGCGAAAGTGCTTTTCGGGCTCCTCGTCTTCCGGCGCTTTCGGCTCTGCCGGACGAGCGAGGGCGGGTCGTTCTTCCGCGGCCGGTTCGGGGCTCCGGGGTGATTGAATTCGTTGTGAATATGAAGCACGCTTCGGGCGAGGCGACAAAGATCGCCCAACCGAGGGAGGAGACGCCGTGCGCATACGCATTTCGCTCGCAGGCAACCGGCACGCAGGGAGTTGGCCGCCAAGCGGCCGCCTCGCACGAAATTGGATCGGCGCGCTCGCCGTGGCGACGGCGGTCATGGCCGCCTGTCCGCCGGCGCAGGCGTTCGACGAATCGAAATACCCGGATTTCGCCGGGCAGTGGAAACGCCCGCCGGGCGTCGCCAATCAGTGGGACATCACAAAGCCGAACGGGCTGCCCCAGCAGGCGCCGCTGACGCCGGAATACCAGAAGATCTTCGAGGAGAGCATCGCCGACCAGGCCGAGGGCGGCCAGGGCAACGACCCCACCGGCATCTGCATTCCCGACGGCATGCCGCGGGCGATGAACGTGATCTTCCCGATGGAGATCGTGATCCAGCCGAAGATCACTCACATCATGATCGAATATCTGAGCATGCTTCGCCGCGTCTACACCGATGGGCGCGACTTCCCGGAGGCCTTCGAGCCCTCCTTCATGGGCTATTCGATCGGCAAGTGGATCGACGAGAACGGCGACGGCAAATACGACGTGCTCGAGGTCGAGACCCGGCTCCTCAAGGGGCCGCGCTCGTTCGAGCCGAGCGGCCTGCCGCTCCATCGCGACAACCAGACCATCGTCCGCGAGCGGCTCTATCTCGACCCGGCCAATCACGATCTCCTGCATGACGACGTCACCACCATCGACAACGCGCTGACGCGTCCGTGGACCGTCAACAAGCGCTATGTCCGCGTGCGCCGACCCGATCTGGGTCGAGGCGATCTGCAGCGAGGGCAATGATCACCTCAAGCTCGGCGGCGAGGATTACATGATCAGCGCCGACGGCTTCATCATGCCGGCGAAGAAGCACCAGGCGCCGCCCGATTTGAAATTCTTCAAGTAACGTTCGCCGGAGGATCACCATGCAGCACATCACACCACGGGCGCCGGTCGGCGCATTGTTCGCGGTCCTGTTGGCCGGCGCGCCGGCGTCGGCGCAGCAGGCCGGCGCGACCCCGCCCGAGCCGATCGCCTGTCCCGAGGCGATTGCGAGCCTCGCCACCTGCTACGGCGTCAAGCAGGACAGCGGCGCCTATATCTTCGCGGCGATGCCCAAGACCTGGAACGGCGACCTCGTGGTGTTCGCCCATGGCGGTCCGTCGCTGGCGCCGCCGACGCCGAACGGCAGCAAGAGCGACGCCACCAAGTATGCGTTCGCCTTGCAGCGCGGCTTCGGCTGGGTGGCCTCGAGCTACCGGCGTGAGGGCTATGGCGTCGCAATGGCGGGCGAGGACACCGAGAACGCCCGCCGCTTCTTCGTCGAGCGCATCGCCAAGCCCCGTCACACCTACCTGCACGGCGCGTCCTATGGCGGCCTCGTCGGCGCCAAGCTGATCGAGACCATGGGCCGCAATGCCGACGGCAGCCCCGCGTTCGACGGCGCGCTGTTCAACAGCGGAGCGGTGAGCGGGGCCACGCTCAATTACCAGCATCGGGTCGATCTGCGCGCGGTCTACGAGCATTATTGCAACAACCTGCCGCGCCCCGACGAGGCGCCGTATCCGTTGTGGATGGGCGTCGCCGCCGATTCCAGGATGACGCTCGCGGATCTCGACGCCGTGGTCGACACGTGCACCGGGGTTTCCAAGCCCGCCGCCCAGCGCACCGACGAGCAGAAGAAGAACCTCGCCGCGATCATCGGCGTGATGGGCTATCCGGAAAGCCTCCTGGTGCGCCACATGCAGGCGGCGACCCTGCTGTTCCGTGACATCGTCCAGCGCACCACCGGCGGCCGTAATCCGTTCGATAATACGGGCGTGCGCTATCACGGCTCCACGAACGACGAGGAGCTCAACCGCACGGTCGCGCGCTTCACGGCCGATCCCGCGGCTGCCGCCGCCCTCAAGGCCGACGGCGACCTGACCGGCAAGCTCCCGATCCCCGTGGTGTCGATCCATTCGATGAACGACCCGCAGGTGCCGGTCGAGGCGCAGTCGGTCTATCACGACGCCGTCGCGTCGGCGGGCAGCGCCGACCGCCTGGTCCAGGCCTATACCGACGAGCGCGGCCACACCGCGCAAAGCGCCGCGGAGCTCGCCGCCGCGCTCGACGCGGTCGTGCAGTGGGTCGAGAAAGGCGTCAAGCCGACCGCGCAGTCGATTGCGGCGACGTGCGAGCAGCTTCGCGCGAGCCTCGAAGGCCCGTGCGCATGGCACCCGGAGTTCACGCCGAAGCCCTATGCCAGCAAGTTCTACCCACGCGAAGCGGCGGTGCGGTAGCACGGCGGGAGCGGGGCAGAGGTTCGCCGCGGGGAGCCCCCTCCCTGACCCTCCCCCGCAAGCGAGAGAGGGGACGATGGTGGCCTGCCACTGCGGATAAACACAGGCCTGAACGCTCCCCCTTGGCGGGGTGTTCATGCAAGCTTGAACCCCAGGAGATTCGACAGGACCGGCCGCGCCCGCTTGCCGGACTCCCTCTCCCGCTTGCGGGGGAGGGTGGGGAGGGGGCGCTTGCCCCAGCCTCTGCACGTCGATCAAGGCACGTCTGCGGACGAGCCTCGCCCTCACATCGGCTTGATGTCGGCGGCGTGGATCACCTTGCTCCACATCGCGAGCTCGGTCTGGAGCCTGGTCGCGAATCCCTCGGGCGTGCTGGCGACGGGATCGAAGCCGAGCGTCGCGAGGCGCTCCTTCATCTCGGGCTCGGCAAGCATGCGCACGATGCCGCGGTTGAGCGTCGCGATGACGTCCTTCGGCGTGCCGGCGGGAGCGACGAAGCCGACCCAGCTTTCGCCGACGATGCCGGGATGGCCGGCTTCGGTCATGGTCGGCACATCGGGAAGCGTCAGCGCGCGTGTCGGGCTCGTCACCGCGAGCACGCGGACCTTGCCGTCCTGAAGCTGCGGGAGGACGACGTTCGGCGCCACCAGCCCGATCGGGGTGTGGCCGGCGATCACCGACGCCATGGCCGGGGCGCCGCCATTATAGGGGATGTGCACCATGTCGAGGTCGAGCGAGATGCGAAGCTGCTCGCCGACGAGATGGGAGGTCGTGCCGGAGCCGGCCGACGCATAATTGTACTTGCCGGGGTTGGAGCGGATGAGCGCGATCAGCTCGTCGAGGGTCTTGGCCGGCACCGCGGCATTGACCACCAGCACGGTGGTCGAGCTCACCGCGAGGCTGATCGGGTCGAAGTCCTTCACCGGATCGTAGGGCACGCGCACGAACAGGGCCGGATTGATGGCGTACGAGACGAACGCGGTGAGGATCGTGTAGCCGTCCGGCGCGGCCTTCGCCCCCTGGCCCATACCGATATTGCCGGAACCGCCGGTGAGGTTCTCCACGTAGAACTGCCTGCCGAGCTGCTCGCCCCATTTCTCCGCGATGAGACGCGCCACCACGTCGGTAATGCCTCCCGGCGCGAACGGTACGATGACCCGGACCGCGCGGGTCGGATAGGCCTGTGCCGCCGCCTCGCCGGCAAGGGCGGGGACGGCCGCCAGGGCTCCGGCCAATTGCAGGAAACGGCGTCGCTCGGGATTCATGGGTGCTCCTCCGATGTCTCGGCAGGGGCTTACCGCAAAAACGGCCGGCTGAGAAATTCCGCCGCTTGCGTGAAATGCGCGCGGGGCAAGGCACACCCTCGCGGCTCGGTGCGTCGCGCGGGCAGGGGCGGAGAAGCGCCTGCGCGGATGCTCCCGGCGCAATCCCCGCAATGCCGAATCGGGGTTGCTCGCCCGAGCTGCCTTCCGAGGCGAAGCTTCGACGATTTACTTTCTCGTCGTCATATTCTCGTCGTCGCGTAGCCGGCGCAGGCACGTTTTGCTAGATTGCACGCGGAAGCTGTAAAGACGAGCCGTGCCGCCCCCCGAGGCCCGCAAATTCCGTCCGGCCCGCGGCGTCGTCCAGATCGCGCGTCGTGAGGGATAGATCGCTCGAATGTCCGAAATAATCTCGAAGGCAAAGATCGAGATCGGCGCGACGATTGGCTTGTTCGAGCTCGCTGTACTCTTTTTAATTTATGTTTCATTCAGCCTGTTCGGCCTGTTTGTTCTTATTTTATATGCATTCTTGGCAAATTCGCTGTTCGTGGCCGCCTTCATGCTCCTGGAGATGTTGGCAGACGCGGTGTTTCCGTGGTTTCGGACCCATACCAGCGAATATTCATTCCTGCTGTTTGCGGTCGTCATCATCGTCCTGAATTTCATACTTCTGTTCTGGTTCATCGTGGCCGTGGCGATCACGTTCATCGTGTCCCCGTTCCAGGTCTATTTTGCGGTTCGTTCGTCGCGGGAACAGGTGGACGAAGGTGTGAAGCAAGCGTCGGACATCGCTTCGCGAGCCGTCGGAATGAAGCCGTTCAGCGCGATCACCGGGTGCCCCGACTACTATGTCGGAGTCTGCAAAATCGCGGGGGTGTCGGTGCTGTGTTTCGACCGGTCGATCGTCGATGCGCTGGGGAGCGCCAAGGCCGCGTCGATCGTGGCGCACGAATACTGTCATCTGGGGTCGCGGCGATCGATCCCTTGCGCGTTTCTCGGATTTGCCTCGATGTTCGTCGGGTTTCTTCACGCGCAGCTGGTCACCGAGGACGATACCACCCCGTTTCGCCGCACCATCAGAGCGGTGACGTGGATCTATCCTCCGATCATCCAGGATGGAAGTCGGGAGGTGAGCTACCATCTCGGTCGCCTGTTCTATAAATTCCAGGACATCTGGGTGAAGCAGCTGACCAAATTGTACCGGAGGGAATTTCACGAGTCCGAATACGATTTCGATGCCGTGGCGCACCGTGCGTTCGGACGGGAATTCGCCACTGCCTTGATCGAAGTCGCGATGCTCGAATACATCGCGAAAGCGCGGCGATCGGGCTGCGACGATGGTCAAATCGCGATCGGCTGGCGAGCGGTCTACACGTCGGAATCTGCAAGCCACCCCTCGCTCGAGAGCCGCTTGCAGGCGTTGCGGGTCGAGAAATTGCAGAGCGCCGGAGTGCAAGGCGAACTGTTGTCGAACCTGCTTCGCGTGACGGCCCACGGACCGGATGTCGCATCCGGCGAACGATCGCTCCTGCAATCGCTCAGCTTTGGAGAATTCGAATTGCCGGAGATTGCCGACACTTCCGCTCGGGCGCACGACGACGCGCCGGGTATGGTCCAATCACACGGATGAAGCAGCCGGCTTTTGCGTCCTCGCCGGCCGGCGCCGGATCACAGCCGGCTCAATACACGTCGGCCTGGTACCGCCCGCGCTTCTTGAGATCGGTGACGAAGGCGATCGCCGCGTCGGGGGTGCGGTGGCCATGCTCGGCGACGATGTCGACCATCGCGCGCTCGACGTCCTGGCCCATGCGGACCGCGCCGCAGACGTAGAAGTGCGCGCCGGCGTCGAGCCATTCCCAGAGCTCGGCGCCGAGCTGGCGCATGCGGTCCTGGACGTAGAACTTTTCGGTGTCGTCGCGCGACCATGCGAGGGAGAGCCGGGTCAGCACGCCGGCGGCGCGCATCGCCGCGAGCTCGTCCTCGTAGAAGAAATCGCGGTCGCGGCGCTGGTGTCCGAAGAACAGCCAGTTGCGTCCGCTCGCCTTGGTCGCCATGCGTTCGTGCAGGAAGGCCCGGAACGGCGCGATGCCGGTGCCGGGGCCGACCATGACGATGGGCAGCGCCGGGTCGGCGGGCAGGCCGAAGTTGTGCGCCTTCTGCACGTAGACCTTCACCGTGTCGCCGGGGCGCACCCGCTCGGCGAGAAACGTCGAGGCGACGCCCAGCCGCTGCCGCTCGGCGATCTTGTAGCGCACGGTGTCGACGGTCAGCGAGATCCGTCCCGGATGCGCCTTGAGCGAGGAGGAGATCGAATAGAGGCGGGGCTGCAGCGGATCGAGCGCTTCGATGAACGCCTCGGGGTCCGGCCGCACGCCGCGGAATTTCTGGATGGCGGCGAGCACGTCGAGGGTCTTGGCGTCGCCGTCCGGGTCGTCGCCGGCGCTGAGCGCCTTGGCCTTCTGCCGGCGCTCGCCGCCGGTGACGTAGGAATAGAGCTGGAACAGCATGTCCGGCGCGGGGCTGAGCGAGACACTGTCGATGAGCGCCTCGCGCAACGTCCGTCCTCCGATCGGAAAATCGGCGGGCGCATCGAGCGCCCGGATGATGGCGTCGACCAGCGCGGGATCGTTGACCGGCAAGATGCCGAAGCTGTCGCCGACGGCGTATTGCAGACCGGACTGGGTGAGATCGAACTCGACGTGCCAAGTCTCCTTTTCCGAGCCCGGCTTGTTGAGGCGCACCCGCGACACCACGGTGGCGGTGACCGGGTTCTCGCGCGACCGGCCCGGCTCCGCGCGGACTGGAGCCGCGGCGGCCGTTTCCGCGGCGGGAGCGGCGGCGGAGCCCGCCGGCGCCGACGCTCCGATCTCGTCGGAGAGCTTTTTGAGCATGCGCGAGGTATCTTTGCCCCCGGGCACGCACAGGTTCAGCCGCTCCTCCTTCTTGAGGAAGATGGAGAGCGAATACTCCTCGCAGCTCGAGCCGCACTGGCCGCAGTCCTGCTGTGCCATCGCGGCCATCAGGCGGCGGGGCAGCGGGCGCCCCTCCGCGAGCTTCATGCGGTCCGCGATCTCCATCGCGGGATCATGCCAGGGTGCGCCATCGTCCGCGCCATCGTCCGCGCCGGCGCCGGTCCCCGGAACGGCTGGGACGCCTGCCGGTGCGAACAGGCCGGGAATAAGTCCCGCCGCCTCTTCCGCCGAGAGCGGCTTCGCCGGCGCATCGAGTTGCAGCAGGCCGGCGAAAAAGCCGTTGAGCCAGGTCCGCTGCTCCGGCGTGAACGGCGCCGACTCCGGCAGGATCTCCAGGATCGGCGGTCGCGGCTGATTCATTCCACCGCCTCGTGCTCGCACAGGGCCTTGAGCGCGTCGACGTCGAGGCGATGGGAAAAGGCGAGAAAGCTCTCCTGCGGCGAGGCGCGATGGGTCATGTACGCCTTGAGGATGCGCGCGACCTGCTTGGGGGCATCCTCGGCCTTGACGTCGCGATAGATGTCGCGCCCGAGCGCGGCCTGCGGCCCGAAGCCGCCGCCGACCAGGATGTGGTAGCCCTCGATCGGCTCGGCGTCCTCGGTCTCCTGCACCTTGCACGCCAGGAGGCCGATCTCGCTGATGAAGTGCTGCGCGCAGGAGTGATGGCAGCCGGTGAGATGGATGTTGACGGGGGTGTCGACCTGGACCCGGGTCTCGCACCAGGCCGCGATCTCCTCGGCGTGGCGCTTGGTGTCGGAAGCCGCGAACTTGCAGCCGGCATTGCCGGTGCAGGCGACGAGCCCGGAGCGGATCGAATTCGCCGCGGTGGTGAGGCCGAGCGCGGCTATCGCCTCCTGGGCGGCCGCCACGCGGCCGTCCGGCACGCCGGACACCAGGAGGTTCTGCCACACCGTCAGGCGCAGGTCGCCGTCGCCGAAGTCACGCGCCACCGCGGCGAGGCCGCGGATCTGCGGTCCGGTCAGGCGGCCGACCGGCAGCACCACGCCGATCCAGTTGAGCCCGGCCTGCTTTTGCGCATGAACGCCGATGTGGCCGAAGCGATCGAAGGCGGGACGCGGCGCGATCGCGTCGGTGGCGACGTGGACGAGCTTGCGGCCGAGCTTCTCCTCGACGAGGCCGAGGAACTTCTCGATGCCGAAGGCGTCGAGCACGTATTTGAGCCGCGCCTTGGCGCGGTTGGTACGGTCGCCGTGGTCGATGAACACCCGCACGATGGCGTCGGCGACCGCCGTCGCATCGGCCGGCGCGACGATGACCCCGGTCTCTCGGGCAAAGTCCTTGTGCCCGGTGATGCCGCCGATGGCGAGGCGGAACCAGACGCCGGGGACGACGCCGAAACCGTCCTTCACCTCGACCGCCGAGAACCCGATGTCGTTGGTGTCCTCGAGCACCGGGATCACGCCGGCGCCGTCGAACCCGACATTGAACTTGCGCGGAATGCCGCAGAGCGTGCGGTCGTTGAGAATGTGGAAGTGCCACTCGCGCGCATAGGGGCGGGTGTCGATGAGCTCCTGCGGATCGATTCCCGCTGTCGGGGTGCCGGTGACGTTGCGGATGTTGTCGGCGCCGGAGCCGCGCGAGCACAGGCCGAGGTCTTGGATGCTCTCGACCATGGTGACCGCGTTCTTCGGCTCGATCTCGCGCATCTGCAGGTTGGCGCGGGTCGTCACATGGGCGTAGCCGCCGGCAAGCTGCTCGGCGAGGTCGGCGAGGCCGTCGAACTGCCAGTGCTTGAGGATGCCGTTGGGGATGCGCAGCCGGCACATGTAGGTCTTCTGGGTCGGCGCGCAGTAGAACAGGCCGAAGAAACGCCAGCGGAAATTGTCGTCCGGCTTGGGCGGCTCGTTGGCGGCGGCCTGGGCCTTGAGCTTTTCATAGCCGTCGAACGGATGCAGCTCGCGCTTGAACTTCTCCTGGTCGGTGAGCTTGCCGCCGGCTTTCGTCACGCGGTCCTGCGCGGCGAGGTGCGGCGCGTCGGGGCCGGTGACGACCGCGGCGGGCGCCTCGGCCGCAGCGGGGCTCGCCGGGCGCGGAAACCCGCCGGCCGATTTCGCGATCTGCAGTCCGGCCACGAAGCCTTCGAGATAGCGCTTCTGCTCGGGCTCGAAATCACCGGTCATGGCGTCCTCGGAACGTACCTGCGGCGACCGCGTGCGAACGCCGTCCGCTCATTCCGCCGCGACCTGCGACGCGGCGACCTGCGACGTGGCGACGAGCGACGGCGAAGGCGCACGCTGCGGCCGGTAGGTCATGTAGATCGCGAGCCCGGTGAAGAAGAAGCCGCCGACGAAATTGCCGAGCGTCACCGGAATCTGGTTCCACAGCCACCACTGGGCGACCGTGACCTTGGCACCCATCATCATGCCGGTCGGAATGATGAACATGTTGACCACAGAATGCTCGAAACCCTGCGCGAAGAAGATCAGGATCGGCATCCAGGCGGTCGCGATCTTGCCGATCGTCGAGGTCGCGCACATCGACAGCACGACCGCGAGGCAGACCATCCAGTTGCACAGCATCGCCTTGACGAACACCGTCACCATGCCGGCAAAGCCATAGGCCTCGTAGCCCGTGGTCTTGAGCTCGGCGGCGGCGATGAGGCGGGCGGCGACGCCGGCGGGGGCGATGGCCCCCATGTCGGTGAGCGCGATCGCGAGCAGTGCGCCATAGGCGACGCTGCCGATCAGGTTGCCGAGAAACACCCATGCCCAATTAACGAGCACCGTCTTGGCGCTGGCGTCGCCATTGAGGACCGGCAACGGCAGCAGGGCAAAGCTGCCGGTGATCAGCTCGAGGCCGAGGAGGACGATCATCACGAGGCCGACCGGGAAGATCAGTGCGCCCACCAGGGGCTGTCCGGTCGTGAAGGCGGCGTTGAACGCCAGGCTCGTCGCAACCCCTAAGATCGCCCCCGACAATATCCCGCGAATGAGAAGGTCGGGAACCGACAGCGCGAGCTTGCGGTTCGCGGTGTCGACCATTGCCTTCGCAACGTCCGCCGGTTTCAGGTAATCCATCGTCGCGTCCTCTCTCCCGGTGCCGGCACATGACGCCGGCAGGCGGTGGACCGCGAACGTAGCTTCGGCGGCCCGCCGAATGAGGGCGCCGCAGCAAGAGGTGTGCCAGAAACGATCGGCAACCCGAATGCAGGGAAGGCCGCGCCCTCTGCCGGACATGAGACGGGGGAGGGTGCCAGCCGGCGCCGCTTCATTGAGGCCGCGAGGCGTTCATCGCACGGCAGGCCCCGCCGGCGGCGGCTCCGAGCGCAAGACTCAGCCGGCGCCGAGCAGGCGGGCGGCCTCGTCGCGCTCGAACAGGTAGAGCAGGGTGCGGAGCGCCGTCCCCCGCGGGCTCGCGAGGTCGCGGTCGCGCGCGAGAATAAGGGCGGCGTCGTCGCGCGCCATGCGCAGCAACTCGCCATGCGCGGCCAGCACGGCGACCCGAAACCCCGGCATGCCGCTCTGGCGGGTTCCCAGCACGTCGCCGCCGCCGCGCAGGCGCAAGTCCTCTTCGGCGATGCGAAAGCCGTCCTCGGTGTCGCGCATGATGGCGAGCCGCGCCTTGGCGGTGTCGCCGAGCGGCGTCCGATAGAGCAACAAGCAGGTCGATTGCCCGCTGCCGCGGCCGATCCGTCCCCGCAGCTGATGAAGCTGCGACAGGCCGAAGCGTTCGGCGTGCTCGATGACCATCACGGTCGCCTCCGGCACGTCGACGCCCACCTCGATCACCGTGGTGGCGACGAGGACCCGGCTCTCGCCCGCGGCGAACCGTGTCATCGCCGCGTCCTTGTCGGGCCCCTTCATGCGGCCGTGCACGAGGTCGACCGCATCCCCGAACGCCGCCTCGAGGGCGGCGAAACGGTCTGCGGCGGCCGCGAGGTCGCTGGTTTCCGATTCCTCCACCAGCGGACAGACCCAGTAGACGCGGCGGCCCTCCGCGATGGCGCGCCCGACCGCCCCGACCACCTCGTCGAGACGGTCGAGCGGCACCGCGCGGGTGTCGATCGGCAGGCGCCCCGCGGGTTTCTCGCGCAGCTCCGACACGTCCATGTCGCCGAAGCCGGTGAGCACGAGGGTGCGCGGGATCGGCGTCGCGGTCATCACCAGGATGTCGACCGCCGCGCCCTTCCGGGCGAGCGACAGCCGCTGATGGACGCCGAAGCGGTGCTGCTCGTCGACGATGGCGAGCCCGAGGTCGCGAAAGCCGACCTCGTCCTGGAACAGCGCGTGGGTGCCGATCAGGAGATCGATCTCGCCCGCGGCGAGGCGCTCGAGCACGGCGGTACGGTCGCGGCCGCGCTCGCGGCCGGTGAGGATCGCGACGCGCAGCCCGGCGGCGGCCGCGAGCGGCGACACGGTCTTGAGGTGCTGGCGGGCGAGAATCTCGGTCGGCGCCATCAGGGCCGCCTGACCGCCTGCTTCGATCACCGCCGCCGCCGCAAGCAAAGCGACGATGGTCTTGCCCGAGCCGACGTCGCCCTGCAGGAGCCGCAGCATCCGCTCGGGCTTGACGAGGTCGGCGTTGATGGCGTCGACCGCGACGCGCTGGCTGCTGGTGAGCGTGAACGGCAGCGCCGCGACGATCTTCGCCTGCAGGTGGCCATCGTGGGGACGGGCGCGGCCGCTGCGCCGGCCCATGTGGGCGCGCGTCAAGGCGAGCGCGAGCTGTCCCGCCAGCATCTCGTCATAGGCGAGACGCGACCACGCCGGTCCTTCCCATGCGAGGTCGGCAGGCTCTGCGGGACGGTGCAGCGTGCGAACGGCGTCGGCGAAGCCCGGCCATTTTTCGCGCGCGAGCAGCGCCGCGTCGAGCCATTCGTCGAGCGCCGGCACCCGCTCGAGCGCCGCCGCGATGGAGCGGCGCAGCGCCATAGGCGTCAGGCCTTCGGTGAGCGGATAGACCGGCTGGATCGCCGGCAGCGTCGCGAGCGCCGCCTCATCGACTACGAAATCGGGATGCACCATCTGCAGCACCCCGTCATAGAGGGCCGTGGTGCCCGACACGATGCGCCGTTCGCCGACCGGCAGCAGCCGGTCGATGTAATCCTTGCGCGCGTTGAAATAGGTGATGACGAGATCCGCGGTGCCGTCGCTCGCATAGATGAGAAACGGCGACCGCGACCGCTGCGGCGGGGGAGGGCGGTGGCGATCGACGGTCACCGCGACAGTGGCGACCGTGCCCGCCACGACATCGCGCAGCAACGGCCGCGCGCGGCGGTCGATCGCCCCGGACGGCAGATGGAATACGAGATCGACGACGCGCGGCATCTCCTCGCGGCCGAACAGCCGGCGATAGAGCCGCGCGATCTTGTCGCCGATCCCAGGCAGCGTGGTGATCGCCGCAAACAACGGGTTGAGAATGCTGGGACGCATGGCGCCAGTGTGTTGCACCTCGCCGTGCGGGGCAATGTGTCCGAACAGCCGATGTCGATGAAGACGGGCCTCGTGGCATCCGAGTTCGAATGCATGCAGATCGCTCGGCTGCCGCGCGCGGTGACCGGCTGCAGGCGGGAAACGTGGGATGGGCAGGCTGCATGCCACGCCAGCTCCATGCCCCGCTCCGCTTTACCGGTCCCGGATAGCACAAATTGCTGTTTCGCTCGCTGTGGGCCATAAGACGACGGGAGAAAAATTTGGAGCGGGATCAATGCGAGTTTTCGCGATTATTATTATGGCATTGCTGGCGGCGAACGGCATTGCAGCCGGGCCGGCGGCCGCGCAAATTCCTCAGAAGCAGATCAAGATCTTCAACAACACCAACACCGTTCTCTATCCCATCATCTACAGCGGGATCAGGCCGGTCGATGACTGGCTGAGAGCCCAATTCGGCGTGACCGACTTCGCGTATAAGTTTGGCACGACCAAGATTTACCGCTTTTACGTGAACGACGAGTTTGGAATTCCGCCCCGCGGCTCTGCGACCATCACCATTCCTTTCTACTCGCAGCTGGTGGGAAGTCCGGATGGCCGCAATGCGGACCAGTACATCGATTGGTGGAACGGCGGCCGCATCCTTCTCTATGACCAGAAGAGTCAGATCGAAGCCGATTACAAGGTCGATGCGAAGAACCCCGTTGCCCCGATCACGGGTACGCCTTGCGCCACGCTCGATTGGCCGAACAAATGCAAAGCGGTGAATGTCTTTTCGGCGGCCGACGGACTTCCTGACGCGGATCGCTCGCAGCTGCTGGAATACACCTTCGCCGACGCGATCACGGCCGGCGGCACTCTGCCTTATCCGATCAAGCTCTCGGGAGTGGGCTACAACATCTCGTCGGTGGACCAGGTCTACCTGCCGGTGGCGATGCAGCCGCTGGGAAACAAGGTGGTCCCCTACATCGGCACCGTGTCGCCCGTGGGCGACGCGACGACGCCGAATACGTTCAGATACGAGCTCCAGCAGTTCCTGAAGGACTACCCCGGCTGGCCGATCTACAACCCCACCAACACCGGCCTGCCGGTTCGCATTCCGGGTGCTTATAACGTCTTCGTCGCGGGGTTCGATCCCAAGAGCCTGCTTCTCAGTCCCAATCCGCCCGGCGCTTCGGCGCAAGCGATGAAAGCTCTTTACGACACCTGCGTCACCAATAACGGCACAGCTGCACTGTGCACACCCTACCGCCAGGTGATCGCGCTGTTCGACAAGAACTACACCGACTACATCGATCCCAACGGTCCGTGCAAAGGATCGCCGATCACCGATGCCGGCCAGCTTCAGCTCGCGAAGCTCCAGCGGCTCTACGGCTGGGTGCCGTTCAAGACGGCCACATGCAGCAACGACCTGCTTTTCACCTTTGGAAAAGAGCAGTTCGACATCCTGCAGGCGGCCTACATCAAGAACTTGATGTACACGCCCGATTACTCGTTCAATCCCTATGTGAAGCTGATCCACGATCCCAAATACCTGGACATGGCCGCGTACGCGTTCTCGGTGGACGATGCCATCGGCTTTCAGAGCTATAAGGGCGACGGTCTCATTATCACCGTGGGCGGCCCCTCCGGTCTCGACAACACGACCAAGCTCGACAAGAAGAAGCGGGTCGTCGTGACGTTGCAGGTCAAGAACATCGGCGTCGCCCAATGGTCGTCGGTCGGGGTCTGCAGTCAGCAGGCCGATTTCACCGACGTGGATCCCCTCCATCCCTCGGTCGAGTTCTATCCCACCGGCTACCCTTGCACCTTTACGGCAGCCGATCTCAAAGGCCGGCTCTATCAACTCGTGCTGCAATCCGGGCCCACGGATTCCGCTGGACTGACGATCTCCTGCACCGGCGTGGTCGATCCCAACTGGTGCAGTCAGGCGCAGGTCGTCACCATCAATGGGGAAAGGAACTTCATCAACACCATCGGGAGCACCGGCGACCCGGCACCGTCGACGCACGACTTCAACGGCGATGCCAAAAGCGACCTCCTGTGGCGTGACGCCGGCGGAAATGTTGCGGCGTGGCTCATGAACAGCGCCTCGATCATTGCCCAGGGGTCGGTGGGCAATTTCACCAATGCCGGCGCGATCGTCGGCCAGCGCGACTTCAATCTCGACGGCAAGGCTGATCTCCTGGTTCGCGACAGCGCCGGGAATACCAGCATATGGCTGATGAACGGCACTCAGGCCATTCCGGCGACCATCCGCGCCAACCCGCTCAGTCTCGGGATGGTCCCGCCATCGTTTTCGGTGGTTGGAACCGGCGATTTCAACGGCGATGGCCTCGGCGACATTCTCTGGCAGGAACTCGAGCGGCAATGTCGTGGTGTGGCTGATCGATGCCAATCGTGCTCCCAAAGACGGCTATGTGATCGCGTCAGGAGACATCGGCGGCGCGCCGCCTGCCACCTGGTCCATCGTCGGCGTTGCCGATTTCAACGGCGACGGCAAGAGCGACATCCTGTGGCGCGACACCAGCGGCAATGTGTCGATCTGGTTCCTGAATGGGGTCACGTTGCTCTCGGCCGCCCCGGTGGGCAACGTGCCAAGCACGTGGTCGGTGGTCGGAACCGGGGACTTCAACGGTGACGGCAAGGGTGACATCCTGTGGCGCGACACCAGCGGCAACACGGCGATGTGGCTGATGAATGGGGCTACCGTCGTGTCGAACCCGGGGCTCGGAACGATTCCCACCGCTTGGTCCGTGCTCATCACCGGCGACTTCAACTACGACGGCAAGAGCGACATCCTGTGGCGCGACGGCAGCGGAAATCTCGCCATGTGGCTGATGAACGGAGCCACTGTCATATCGCCCCTGAGCGCCGGCAACGTGCCGCTGACTTGGACGCTGCAGTCCGCCAACGCGGAGTGACGCACGCGGCGTCATCCGTCTCCTCCGCGTGGAGGAGACGGCGCCGCGCCAGATGCCGGCACGGGGCAAGGCGTCGCGCATCGTCGGGGTCGCCGCGGTGGCCGGCGATCCGCTATAGTGACGGTGGGGGCGCTGGACTCGCCCATGAGGACCCGATGGCACAAGCCGTGACCGAGACCACCCGTCGCGATTTTCTCTACCTCGCCACCGCGGGGTTTGCCGGCGTGGGCGGGGCAGCGCTGATGATCCCGCTGATCGCCCAGATGAACCCGGACGCGTCGACCATCGCGTCCGGCGGCCCGGTCGATTTCGACGTGAGCAAGCTCGCGGTCGGCCAGCAGGCGATGATCTTCTGGCGCGCCCGCCCGATCTTCATCATCAACCGGCCGCCGTCGGCGCTGGAGACCCTCAAGGCGCCGAAGCTCCTCGACCAACTCGCGGATCCCAATTCGGCGCAGCGCCAGCAGCCGCCCTATGCGGAAAATCCGTACCGGTCGGTCAAGCCGGAATTCGCGGTCCTGGTCGGCATCTGCACCCATCTCGGGTGCATTCCGAAATTCTTCCCCGATCCGAGCCCGAGCGACCCTGCGGCGAATTGGCTCGGCGGATATTTCTGCCCGTGCCACGGCTCGAAATACGACCTCGCCGGCCGCGTCTTCAAGAGCGTGCCGGCACCCTACAACCTGCCTGTCCCGCCCTATCGTTTCGTCAACGACCAGACGCTGCGGGTCGGCGAAAATCCGCCCGGCGTGACCTGGGATTTCGGCGCAATCCTGCAAATCTGACGAGGACCCGGCACGGAGGTCGCCGAACCCAGTCGTCTCGGCATCGCCCGCGCCTGACCGCGCAATCGCGGTAACATCGCGCTTCCAACCGCGCTACAATGCGCGATCATGGGAGGAAGCGCGATGAACAAGTGGCACGTCTATCCAATCGCTGCGGCATTGCTGGTCGTGGCGCTCCCGGCGACGGCGCAAACGCCCGCGGGGATTCCCGGCGTGCTCGCGCCGGGCGCTGCCCCGGAATTGGTGCAGGAGGGCTTCAAGTTCACCGAAGGACCGATCGGCACCGCCGATGGCGGGCTCTATTTCTCCGACATTCCCGTGAGCAAGACGTTCTATCTCGACCCCGGCGGCAAGATCGCGATGGTGCGCGAGAACACCAACGGCGCGAACGGCATCGCGTTCAACAAGGACGGTGAACTCCTGTTCGCCGAGGGCGACGGCAAGCGCATCAGCAAGCGCAACAAGGACGGCAGCATGTCGACCCTCACCGAGGGGCCCGCCGGCAAGCCGTTGCTCTCGCCAAACGATCTCATCGTCGACGCCAAGGGCGGCATCTATTTCACCGATCCCGGTCCGCGGCCTGTGGTGCCGGGGCGCCCAACCACCGTGTATTATCTGGCCGCGGGCGCCAAGGAGCCGGTGCTGATCGACGGCGAGGTGGCGCGCCCGAACGGGCTCACGCTGACCAACGACGGCAAGACGCTGATCGTCGACGACACCATCGGTCCGACCGTGTTTGCCTATGACGTCCAGCCCGACGGCAGCGTCAAGAACAAGCGGCCGTTCGCGACGCTGCGTGACATTCCCGCGGGCAAGGAAAGCGGCGCCGACGGGCTTGCGATCGACCGCGACGACCGCCTCTACATCACGAGCGTCGCCGGGGTGCAGGTGTTCGACGCCAAGGGCCAGTATCTCGGGACCATCAAGGCCGGCCGCCAGGGGGCGAACGTGGCCTTCGCCGGTCCCGGCAAGAGCACGCTCTACATCACCGCCCGCGAGGGGCTTTACCGGGTCGACACGCTCGCCCACGGCCCCGATCGGCCGGGCAAGTAGGGCGGTCGGGCAAGTAAGGCCGCCGGGCTCGGCCACGCGGCGCGCGGATCTCGGCATCGGCCCTGCCGCCGGACCCCGTAACTCGCAGTACCTTCCCCGCGCGTCGGGGAGGGCCAATTCCCGGGAGCGGCTTGGGGGCAACCTCGCGCATGCCGCATGCCGCCGGGGAAGAAAACCGCATCAAGAGGCTCGAGCATGTTCCAGCCCTACACGGCCGCGATCACTCTCGTCGTGCTGGCCGTCTATTTCTACACCATTGTCCTGGTCGGCAAGGCGCGCACGCAATATGGCGTCAAGGCGCCGGCGATAACCGGAAACGACAATTTCGAGCGCGTGTTCCGGGTGCAGATGAACACCCTGGAGCAGATGGCGCTGTTCCTTCCGGCGCTGTGGCTGTGCGCGGTCTACGCGTCCGACCTCCTCGCCGCGGTCGCGGGCGTGGCCTGGGTGATCGGCCGCCTGATCTATGCGCGCGCCTACGTTCAGGATGCCGGCAAGCGCCACCTCGGGGCGATGATCACCATGGCCGCGGCCGCAGCGGCGTTTCTCGCCGCCGCCGTGGGGGTAATCCGGGCGCTGGCATAGGTCGCGAGCCTATTGGCTTGCCTGGTCGATGGCGGCGATCCTCCATTCGCCGGCGGGGGTGCGGGCGTAGCAGAGGTGGTCGGCATTGAGGGGACGCACCGCGGCCACGGGCACCCAGCCGGTCCGGCCGGAGGGCAGCAGCACCTCGAAATGGGTCGGGGCCGGGGGAGGGGCGCCTTCCTTCTCCGGCGGATAGAAGCTCAGCAGCGGTAGCGCGATGACGCCGACTTTCGCGACCGGCGCCCCGGTGTCGCCGGGCGCCTTGGCGACGGCGGTGTCGCCGAGGGTGAAGTACCACTCGGCAGGCTCATCCGCCGTCTCGACCTTCCGGCGTGCCTGGTCATAGGCCTTGTCGTCGGCCACTTCGGCGGCCACCGGCCCGCACACCAAGTTCCCCGCATCGGTCGCGAGATAATAGGAGGTGTCCTCGGCGAAAGCGGTGAGGACATCCCAGTAGGGACCGTTGTCGACGCCGCCGTCGACATCCTTGCCCAGGGCGCGGAAGCCGAACGCCACCTTGAAATTGTGGACCGCGTCGCGGCCGAGATCGAGTTCGTCGGCGGGCTGGTCGCTCACCGTCCACAGGAAGCTCGGCGCGACGAGCGCCGACAGGGCGGCGAGATCCTTGCGCTTGACCGCTTCGAGGAAGGCCGCATGCATCTTGTCGAAAGCGGCATCCGGCTTGTAGGGCGTGTTGAGGGCGACCTTGACCTCGGGATAGGCGACCTTTCTCACTTCGGCGGCACCTGGCGAGGCGAGCGCAATTGCCATCGCCGCAGCGAGGAGCCCACCCGGGATCTTGTGCATCTTCATCGTTTGCATAGCCTCGACTTGCCTTCACAGGATTCGGGATCATAGCCAGCATTGTGAGCACGGCGAGGCGAACGCGGCCGCGTTCGGCGACCGACTGCGGCGGCTGGCATGCTCGTTGCTTTTATCAGAATGTTGATTTTGCGTGCATGCTCCGAAAAGTTGCAGCCTATTCGGAACACGTCGAGGCTCCGCATCAAGATTTCGAAAGCGCCGTCCAATTTGCCCTGAGGCGTCGCTCGACGACGTTCTGCGCCGTTGGGTCCCGGCCCCGGTGCCAGGAGAGTTCCGCATGTCCACGATCGCCGTTGCACCGACCGCCGCATCCTCCGGCCGCGCTTCCGTGTTCAAATCGCTGTTCGTGCAGGTGCTGATCGGCCTGTTGGCCGGCATCCTGCTCGGCGTCGTCGCGCCGGACTTCGCCATCGGGCTGAAAGTCCTCAGCGACGCCTTCCTCAAGCTCATCTCCATGATCGTGGCGCCGATCGTGTTCTGCGTCGTCGTGCACGGCATCGCGGGGGCCGGGGATTTGAAGAAAGTGGGTCGGGTCGGCGTCAAGGCGCTCGTCTATTTCGAGGTCATGACGACGGTCGCGCTCGTTCTCGGCATCGTGCTCGCCTTTCTGGCCGGCCCCGGCCACGGCATGAACATCGACACCTCGACGCTCGACGCCAAGGCATTGAACACCTATGCGGAAAACGCCCATAAGCTCCAGGGCGCCGGGGTCGGCAGCTTCCTGCTCAACATCATCCCCACCACCTCGTTCGATGCGCTGGCCCGCAACGACGTGCTGCAGGTGCTGTTCTTCGCCATCATCTTCGGCGTCGCGCTTGCCCTGGTCGGCGGCGAAAAGGGGGCGCAGGTCACCGCATTGATCGATGCCGTCTCGACCGTGCTGTTCAAGGCGATGGGGCTGATCGTGCGGGTAGCGCCGCTCGGCGTCCTCGGCGCGGTGGCCTACACGGTGGGACGCTACGGCGTCGGTTCGCTCAAGCAACTCGTGTCCCTGGTCGTGCTGTTCTATGCCGCGATCGCACTGTTCGTCGTGGTGGTGCTCGGCACGGTGATGCGGTTCGCCGGCCTGAACATCCTGAAATTTCTCGCCTACCTGCGCGAGGACCTCACCATCGTGCTGGCTACCGCGAGTTCCGACGCCGTGCTGCCCCAGATCATGAAGAAGCTCGAGCGGCTCGGGGTGAAGAAATCGGTGGTCGGGCTCGTCATCCCGACCGGCTACTCGTTCAACCTCGACGCCTTCTCGATCTATCTCACGCTCGCCGTCGTGTTCATCGCCCAGGCGACCAACACGCCGCTCTCGCTGGGCGACCTCCTGCTGGTGCTCGGGGTCTCGCTGGTCACCTCGAAAGGCGCCCATGGCGTTCCCGGCTCGGCCATCGTGATCCTGGCGGCGACGCTCAACGCGGTGCCGGCAATTCCCGCGATCGGCCTCGTCCTCGTGCTGTCGGTGGACTGGTTCATCGGCATGGCGCGCGCCGCCGGCAACCTGATCGGAAATTGCGTGGCGACGGTCGTCATCGCCGCCTGGGAGGGCGACCTGGACCGCGCCACGGCCCTGCGCGTCCTCGACGGCCACGAAGCGGTCGACGTCACCGCGGGTTAGGCGGGCCGACGGCGGGGACGGCCGTACATTAGCGATTGAACCCGCGCAGGAGGCACACTAGGTTGCCGCTGCGCCGCCCCCGGGCGGCGGAGACCTTGGCAGGGAGAAGCCACGTGGAAGTCGTCATCGGGTTGGCCATCTACGCCATCATCTGGACCATCGTGATCCTCGGTTCGGAGTTGATGAATCAGAACATGCAGTAAGCGGCGCAGAACCCAGCCGGACGCGAGCCGGGCGGTGTGACCGCCGGCGGCGACGGCCTTCAGCCGATACGCACGAAGAACATCTCCCGATGCTGCATCACGCCGCGCCAAGGCCGCGGCGGCGGCATCAGGACCAGGCGGTCCCCATCGAAGCGGACGCGGCGCATCTGGTCGCCGCCCAGCCGGCCGGGATCGGCGGCGGCATCGACGCGGGTTACCAAAGTGGTGCCGTCGAAGGAATAATTTCCGCAATACGAGCTGTATTCGCGGTCCGGCTCGTCGGCCGGCAATTGCGCGCGGGCGTCGCACAGCACCGCCATCATGCGCCCATCGGCGGAAAACACGAGGACGCCCATGGGGTGCGGTCCGTAGGGCGCGTGCATGGGCCGTCCGGCGTCGTCATGGGCGCGGGTCATGGCGAGACGCCAGGTGCCGACGATGTTTCGCGTCCCCACGACATTGTCGTTGCCCGGGATATCGTGCCCTTCGATCTCCTCCAAACCACGCGTCCCCAGTTTGAGCCGTGCACGAGGCCCGGACGAAGAAAATCTCTGCCGTGGTCGTCCGATCGCGGCGCTTGCCGCACAATTTCGTTTTTTGGCCGCGATTTTATATCATTTCAGGCCATCGGAATGCTGGCGACTCCCTTGCGCAGGCCTTTGGGCCTGGAATGCGCGGGGGGCGCCGACCGACGGAGGGGTGGATGAGACTGTTCACGGTGGCGATCACGGCAGCATTGCTGAGCGTGCCCGCCATTCCTGCTTATTCTCAGTCGGGGATGACCAATTCGATCGCCCGGCCGAGCTCAAAAGCGCCCGAGGAGAAGAAGAACCAGGCGACCCCCGAGCAGAAGAAGGCCGAGGACAAAGCCTACAAGGACGCCGTCACCCGCATTCCCGACCAGAAATTCGATCCCTGGGGCAAGGTGCGCTGAGAGCCTGAACGCCAACGGCGATCAGGCGGGCCATCGGGGCTCATGGCAGCGAGGCAGGCCGTCCGGGGCGAACGCACCCGGACGGAGCACCCGGCGCAGAGCGGGTCTACTCCAATCCGGGCTCTTCGCGGTCGCGAATGTTCGGCGTGAAGCTCTGGCCGGTGTCGGTCAGCGTCAGCGTCTTGAGATTGCCGCCCCGGGCGGTGCTGTCGCGAAGCGGGGCCATCAGCACCTTCACATGGTCGCCGATCTTGACCGAGGTGCGTGCCCAGTTGGAGACCCGCATCAGGTTCGAGGGGCTGCTCATTTCCAACAGCCAGTCGGCGTCCTGATCGGCCTCGTTGACCTTGCCGTTCACCAGCAGCGTCACGTGGGGGTTGGTCCAGCGAACCTCCTTGACGGTGCCGTTGAGGGTGACGGACTTCGACGAATCGAACATGGAGGCCGAGTGATGCGCCAGGAGCGGCGCGCTCGCCGCCACGATGGCGAGCGTCGCGCCGGCCATCAAGAGGCCAACTTTAGTCAATGTTTTCATGCTATTCTCCAAAACTCTTCAAGCCTAGCTTCAGGGTTCGGTGATGGGCGTTTCCTGAGACCGCTCGATTATTGGATCCGGCGCCTTCCTTACTTGGGCGCGACCATATTTCCTCCGGGCTGATGCGGCATGACCTCGAAGACCGCATTGCCGGACTCGTCGACGCGCTCGGAAAACTGTCCCTGGATGCAGACGCCTTCGACGATCTCGTACTTGCGCGACCTCTGGCGCGTGAACACCCGCGTCGTTTTCCAAGGTTTTGTCAGCACCTTGGGAGCGGTGATCTCGAGGTCGTCATGCAGAAAGTCGAATCCCGCGAGGTGGATGCGTTCGACGATGTGCATGTCGCCGTTGTTGGGAATGCCGGCGGCCTCGCTGATGGCAACATAGACCTGGGGCATCACGCCGACGGTGTCGACGACCAGCGTGTCGCCTTCCCAGTGACCGATCGAGTGGCCATGGAAAGTCGGATCGGGGTCGTCCGGATGGGGGCGACCGTCGGTGTAGATCCGCCGCAGCCGGTTGCCGTCGGACTCGCCCAAAATGGTGACCCGGCCGGGCGTGAACAGGAATTCCAGCGCGTTGTGGGTCACCAGCATCCACGCCGGCATGCCTTCGGGCAGACATTCGACGAACAGCGGCGGCGGCCGGCCGGCCCGCTCCTCCGCCATCATGTGCTGGATCTGCTCAGCGGCCTTGGGCGTCCACGGCGGCATGTTGTTCCGGATCTGGGCATCCTGGTCGGTAATCTTGGGATTCCAGACCCCACTCCAATCCGGCAGCTTGGCGAGGTCCGCCCACTCCTGCGGGCTCGGGGCGGTAATCAAATTCTTCTTCGCGGTATCCTTGGCGGCCTCCTGGGCCGGCGCCGATGCCGTCCAAAGCGCCAGGACAGTGAACAGGGTTGTGCACAATCCGTATTTCACGCGGCTCGATCTCCGGTTGTCGCGACGGAACATAGCGAGGCTGGCAGAACAGGCAAGAGCAAGCGGTTGGTCTCCGGCCTGGTTCGGGCCCAGTTGGGCCTCCGGCACGCGCGCCGTCAGGCCCCTTGCCTGGGGCCATGCAAAAAACGGGCGAACGCCTTGAGGGTGGCGTCGGAGACGTGGTGCTCGATGCCCTCGGCATCGGCCTCCGCGGCTTCGCCCGGTACGCCGAGCGCGATCAGCACATCGACCACGAGACGGTGGCGGGCGCTCACGCGCGCGGCGAGCTCGTGCCCGCTCGGCGTCAGGAACACGCCGCGATAGGGGCGGGCGGTCGCGACGCCCTCGCGCTTGAGCCGTGCGATCATCTTGATGGCGGTGGCGTGGGAGACCCCGAGGCGGCGGGCGATGTCGGTCGGGCGCGCCTCGCCGGTTCCGGCCAGGAGGTCTGCGATCAGCTCGACATAGTCCTCGATCAGCGCCGTCGACTGCGCCGATCGGGTCTTCCCGAACCGGCGCGCCTGCGCGACCTCGGTCGGAAGCTTGGGTTGCGCGGCTGTCGGGGCGCGAGGCGCTTTGGCGGACATGGTCGTTTCCTGATGCCGCCCGCTGCCGCGGCAAGGGGCGGCGAGGCGCGGACAGGCGCGGACGGTCTAGCTCCGCATCGCAGCCGGATCAATCCGTTATTCAAAGTGTAGCATAAGCTACATTTTGTGCATGCTTGACAAGCCCCGTCAGCCCCCCCAAGTTTGTAGCTGGAGCTACATTTTGGGGTCGAAGCTGACGACCGATATACGAATGACCGGATCGATCGGCCCCGAAGGGTCGCTCGCGCCTCGCGGCTTGACCGCGCGCACGGTGGCCACGACCCGCGACGTGCTCGCCGGGCGCCGCCGCGGCCCGATGGCATGGCTCGCTTTCGCCGGACCGGCGGTCATCGCCTCGATTGCCTATATCGACCCCGGCAACTATGCGACCAACATCCAGGCCGGCGCCAGGTACGGCTATCAGCTGCTGTGGGTGGTGCTGGTCGCCAACCTCATCGCCATGTTGTTCCAGGCGATGTCAGCCAAGCTCGGGATCGCCACCGGAAAAAACCTGGCGGAACACTGCCGCGAGCAGTTTCCACGACCGGTGGTGTGGGCGATGTGGGTGGTGAGCGAGATCGCCGCGATGGCGACCGATCTCGCCGAGTTCCTCGGCGGTGCGATCGGATTGTCGCTGCTGCTGCACATCCCGCTCCTCGCCGGCATGGCGATCACGGCGCTCGTCACCTACGGCATCCTGACGTTCGAGCGGCGGGGCTTTCGTCCGGTCGAACTGATCATCGCGGCCCTGATCGGCGTGATCGGGCTGTGCTACCTGATCGAGATGTTCATCGCGCCGGTGGATTGGAGTTCCGCCGCCGCCAGCCTGGTGACGCCGCGGATTCCCGACGCCCAGGCGCTGATGCTCACCGTCGGCATCATCGGCGCAACGGTCATGCCCCATGCGATCTACCTTCATTCCGGACTGACCCAGGCGCGCACGCCGGTCACCAGCGACGACGAGCGGCGCCGCGTGCTGCGGTTTTCGAACCGAGAGGTCGTCATCGCCCTCGCCGTCGCCGGGCTCATCAACATGGCGATGGTGATGATGGCGTCGAGCGCCTTCCATGCCGGCCATAGCGAGGTCGCCGAGATCGAGACGGCGTATTACACCCTCACGCCGCTGCTCGGAGGCGCGGCGGCCGGCCTGTTCCTGCTGTCGCTGATCGCGTCGGGGATTTCGAGCTCGGCGGTGGGCACCATGGCGGGCCAGATCATCATGCAAGGCTTCGTCAATTTCCGCATCCCGGTGTGGCTGCGCCGGCTCGTCACCATGGTTCCGGCCTTCGTGGTGGTCGGCCTCGGGGTCGATTCCACGCAGGCCCTGGTGGTGAGCCAGGTGGTGCTGAGCATCGCACTTCCGCTGCCGATGATCGCGCTTCTGATGTTCACCTCGCGAGCCGATCTCATGGGCGCCTTCGCCAACACGCCGCTCACCAACGTGGCGGCGATCGCCGGTGCCGTGATCGTCCTGGCCCTGAACGGGTTCCTCATCGTGCAGACCCTGGGCGTCCCCATCCCCGGCCTGTCACATGGCTGACATACACTAGGGGTTTTCCTGTCATCACATCCGGCCTTCGCATGAAGGCGGATGACGGATCGGGGTGAACGGGTTATCGTGAGTTCCGGGGGTGGTGGTTGCGGCCGAGATTCGGGCGCGCGCGTCGTCGTTCCCAACTTTTCAAGATGGAATTGGACCCAGCGGTCCGCGTGCTGAACGTGGATTCCGCTGTCCTTGGGTCGGCATTGGATCGCATGCCGCCGGAGTGTTGCGGATGACGCCTCAAGACGCGGCCATCGATCTTGCCGTGGCGCTCGGCCTGAGCGCCATCATCGGCTTCGAGCGGCAATGGCGGAACCGGCTGGCGGGCTTGCGGACCAACACCCTGGTCGCGCTCGGCGCCGCGACCTTTGTCATATTCGCGCAGCTCTACCCCGGCGAGACGAGCCCGACCCGGGTGGCGGCGCAGGTGGTGTCCGGTATCGGCTTCCTCGGCGCCGGCCTGATCTTCCGCGAAGGGCTGAGCGTGCGCGGGCTCAACACCGCGGCCACGCTGTGGTGTTCGGCGGCGATCGGGGTGCTGTCGGGATCGGGGCATCCGCTCTATGCGGCCATCGCCACCGGCTTCGTGGTGTTCGTCAACCTGCTGCTGCGTCCGATCGTCAACTTCATCAACAGCCAGCCGCTCACGGCGACCGAGCTCGAGGTCGGATACCGTCTGTCCGTGACCTGCCGCAGCCCGGACGAGGCACATATCCGCGCGCTGCTGCTGCAAGGGCTCGCCGGGGGCGCGCTCGCCCTGCGGCGCCTCGACAGCACCGACCTCGATGCCACCGGCCGGGTCGCCGTCAGCGCTTTTGTCACGGCGTCGCACAGAGTCGATACGGATGTGGAGAAGATCGTCGGCCGGCTGAGCCTCGAGCCGACGGTGTCGGCTGCACGCTGGCAGGCGGAGACGCGGATCGGTTCGGACGGACAAGGCGAGGACCCCGGCCCGACGCGGCTCGGACCGGATGCCTCGACGGCGTCGATGAAGGAATGACGGCGGACGCCCCATGCGGAGACACCCCATTTCCACGCCATGCATGTCGCGCTCGCGCCCGCGTCCGGTGACGCGCGCGGCGCGGCTGCAGTCCGGGGTCGCGCTTGCCGCCCTGCTCGTTGCCACCGGCGTGCGCGCCGCGGACCTGCCGGCGCCATCCGCGACCAGCTCCGGCTGGCCGGGCCTTTACGTGGGAACCCACATCGGATTTGCGACCGGGGGCTCCGACTTCTCGGCGACCCAGCCCGGCGGAGCGCCCGCTCTCGCCGGCACCGTCGACCTGTTCCGCCGGTTCGACTTCTACACCGGGGAGGGCAGCGATATCGGCGGATTCCAGGCCGGCTACAATGTCCTGTCCACATCGGGGCTGCTCGTGGGGGTCGAGGCGGACGTCTCGTTCCCGGGCTTCATGACCGGCACCACCACGCTGGCAACGCCGAGGATCGGCACCGCGACCTACAGCGACCTGATCGGCATGTCGGGGTCGGCCCGCGGCCGCATCGGCTATGCGTTCGATAACTGGCTCTATTACGCGACGGCGGGTTTTGCCTGGACCCAGGACAACCTCACGCGCACCCAACTCAGCGGCACCGCGACGACCGCCGGCGGAACGGTCGAGAACAAATTCCCGGTGCGGAGCGGCTGGACGGCGGGGGCAGGGATCGAGGCGCCGGTGGTCCCCCATTGGACCGCCCGGATCGAATATCTTTACTCCGCTTACGGCACCACGGGCACGACCTTTCCGCTGGCGGGGCAGCGCTTCGATTCCAATCTCTCCACCCAGGAGCTTCGGCTCGGGCTCAATTACCAGCTCGGCCCCAGCGACACCAAGGCGGCGGCGACCGGCCTTGCGCCGCTCGAAGGCGTCAACTGGGCGGTTCACGGCCAGACCACGTTGGTGAGCCAGTTCGCGCCGGCGTTCCATGCGCCGTACCGGGGCGCGAACAGCCTCGACTCCAACGCCGGCCGCGAGACCTGGGACGCCACCCTCTATGTCGGCGTGTCGCCCTGGCAGGGTGCGGAGATCTGGGTGAACCCCGAGATCGACCAGGGATTCGGGCTCAGCAACACCCTCGGCCTCGCTGGTTTTCCGAGCGCGGAGGCCTACAAGCTCGGGTCCGACGATCCCTATCTGCGGGTGCCGCGTTACTTTTTTCGCCAGACGATCGACTTCGGCGTCGCCAGCGAAAAGGTGGATGCCGACATCAACCAGTTCGCCGGCAAGCAGGCGGCCGATCGCCTGGTGCTCACCGTGGGCAAGTTCAGCGTCTCCGACGTGTTCGATACGGTGAAATACGCCCACGACCCGCGCTCCGATTTCCTGAACTGGACGCTGGTGGACGCCGGGACCTTCGACTACGCGGCGGATGCCTGGGGCTATACCTACGGGGCGACCGCGGAGTGGTATCACGGCCCGTGGGCGGTGCGCGGCGGCCTGTTCGATCTTTCCGTCGTGCCGAACAGCCGGGAGCTCGATCGCTTTCACGAATTCCAGATCGTCTATGAGATCGAGCGCCGGCACGAAATTGCCGGCCAGCCCGGCAGCATCATGTTCGACGGTTTCGTCACCCGCGGGCGGATGGGAGGCTTCGACGACGCCATCGTCTACGCCCAGACGTTCGGCGGCGCGGCGAACACGGCGGACGTGCGTCGCTATCAGAGCCGAATCGGCTTCAACGTGAATTTCGAGCAGCAGATCGTGCCCAATGTCGGCGCGTTCGGCCGGTTCGGCTGGGCGGACGGCAACCTCGAGCCGTATGAGTTCACCGATGTCGACCGCACCGCCTCGACCGGGATTTCCCTGGCGGGCAAGCTGTGGGGCCGGCCCGATGACACCTTCGGGTTCGCCGGCATCGTCAACATGATCTCCGCCCCGCACATCGCCTATCTCAACGCCGGCGGTCTCGGAATCCTGGTGGGCGACGGCCAGCTTCCGCATCCGGGGCCCGAGCAGGTCATCGAGACCTATTACGCGTTCCCGCTGGGCGCGCTGCGGGCGACCGCCGACTACCAGTTCTTCCTCAATCCCGCCTACAACCGCGACCGCGGCCCGGTGTCGGTCCTCTCGATGCGATTGCACGCCCAGTTCTGACGACCCGAATTCTGACGATCGCGGTTCTGACGATCCAGCGGGCACGGCGGCGTGCGATACTTTGCAACGTCGATCGCTTTCAAAGCCATTCCGTCGAAGCACCCCGCCACAAAGGAAAAGGCCCCGGACGAGCCGGGGCCTTTCCTTTCACCAGAACCTGCCTGGGCAGATCGCTCTCACCACAGGTTCGGCATGATGTGCCAGTTCACGCCAAACTTGAACTGGTTGACGTGGTTGTTGTCCTGGATGCCGGCCGAGACGGGCAGGCCGATGATGCCCGGCAGGACGGACCCATTAATGGCGACGTTGCGGGTGCCGAAGTCGAGGTAGTCGTACTCGGCCTTGATGGACCAGTTGTTCCACACCGCCCACTCGATGCCGGTGCCCACGGTCCAACCGACGCGGCTGTCGCTGCCGGTGCCCGCGAACACGGGGAAGCCGATGCCGACGATCTGGGCGTTCCAGTTGTCGGTGTAGCTGACGTTCTCCCACGCCACGCCGGCCTTTCCGTAGAGCAGCCAGTTGTTGTGGGCGATACCGACCGTGCTGGTCGCGGTGGCGACCCACTTGGTGTCGGCGTTGAGCGAACGGGTCACGCTGAACACGCCGGGCGGAATGAACGACGGTCCGAACGTCGTGTTGCTGGTGTTCTTCTGGTTGCCCCAAACGATGTCGCCCTCGTAGCCGATCACGAGCTTGCCGAACTGGTAGCGCGAGCCACCCTCGATGCCGCCGATGAATCCGCTGGCGCTGTTGGACTGAACGACCGGCACGCCGAGCAGGGTGCCGATGATGCCGAGGCCCGGATCGGACACATCGTTGGTGCCCCACGAGCCGCCGACGACGCCACCGAGATACATGCCGCTCCAGTCGTAGAGCGCAACCGGTGCAACAGCCGCCTTCAGCGGCATGTCAGCGGCGAAGGCCGATCCGGCCATCAACGCTGCGAGTGCCGCTCCCGCCAAAAATTGACGCTTCATTTATAATCTCCTTAGTCGGGGGGTAGAGAAAATCTGAACGTAAAACGAGCATAACCCCGGCGGCACTTATCGTCTGTATCGCTCGGGCAACACTGGAGCACAATCGATTGTCAGACACATTGGAGCAACACGCGCCGGCTAACGGGACCGTGCGTCGCTGAGCCGGTCGTGCCGCCGGCACATGTTGTGCGCTGACATCGCGACCTCGCACGACTATATGAACACCACGCCCCGGCACATCCGCCGGGCTTTGAGCGTTGAGCGAAGTGATGACGGGAACAACACGATCGAGTGCAGGCCTTGACGAACGGCGGCGGCGGCTCCTGTACCGCGCGTGGCACCGCGGGACGCGCGAGATGGACCTCATCATGGGCCGCTTTGCGGACGCCACGATCGGCGACCTCAGCGAGGCCGAGGTCGATGCGTTCGAGAGCCTGAGCGACGTGCCGGATCCCGATCTCTATGCCTGGGTATCCGGCAGCCGGCCGGTGCCGCCCGAATACGACATCGAGCTGTTCCGCTGCCTGAGGGACTTTCACACCATGGGAGCGGCATGAACATCCGCGCGCCCCACGCCCGCTCGCCCGCCGACCTGCTGGCACCCGGCCGTCCTCTCGTCTTTGCCGATGTCGCCGACGGCGCCGAGGGCTTCGTACTGGCCGATCTCGCCCGCGCCGTGGCGGCCCAGAAGAACGCGCCGGCGACGAGCCTCCTGGTGATCTGCCGCGACGGCGCGCGGATGGCGCAGCTTCACCGCGCCCTGAGCTTCTTTGCCCCCGACATCGTTGTCGCCGAGTTTCCTGCCTGGGATTGCCTGCCTTATGACCGCGCATCGCCCCTCCCGGGGATCGTCGCGCAACGCATGACGGCGCTGGCGCGGCTCGCCCGGCTGAAGGGGCAGGAGCGCACGTCGGTGGTGCTCACCACGGTCAATGCGGTCGTACAAAGGGTGCCGGCGCGCGCGGTCGTCGCCGGCCAGGCGTTCTCTGCGACGCCCGGCAACATGCTGGCGATGGACGACATCGTCGCCTGGCTGGAGCTCAACGGCTACACCCGGGCCTCCACGGTGCGCGAAGCGGGCGAGTATGCCGTGCGCGGCGGCCTCATCGACCTTTATCCGCCGGGCCTGCCGGAGCCGGTGCGGCTCGACTTCTTCGGCGACACCCTCGAATCGATCCGCACCTTCGATCCCGAGACCCAGCGCAGCCATGACCAGCTTCACGCGATCGACCTCGTGCCCGTCGCGGAATACCAGCTCACCACCGAGACCATCCGCCGCTTCCGCACCGGCTATGTGAAGGCGTTCGGCGCCGCGCCGTCCGACGATCTGCTGTACGAAGCGGTGAGCGAGGGGCGGCGTTATCCCGGCATCGAGCACTGGCTGCCGCTGTTCCACGAGCGCCTCGACACCCTGTTCGACTACATGCCGGGCACCCCGGTGGTGCTCGAGCCGCTGGCGGAGGACGCCGCCAAGGAGCGCTTCGCCCAGATCGCCGACTACTACGAGGCGCGCACCCAGGGCATGGCCCCGGGCGGCGCGTCGGGGACCGTCTACAAGCCGCTGCCGCCGGACCGGCTCTATCTCGCCGATGCCGAATGGCACCAGCGGCTCGACAACAGCCGGCTGGCGCGCCTGACGCCGTTTTCGGCGCCGGAGGGCACGCCTTCGGTCATCGATGCCGCCACCCGCCAGGGCCGCAATTTCGCGCCCGAGCGCGCTCGGCCCGAGGCCAACGTGTTCGAAGCGGTGCGGGACCATGTCGCGGCGCTGCAGTCCGCGGGCAAGCGCGTGGTGTTCGCGCTGTGGAGCGACGGCGCCCGCGATCGCATGAGCCATGTCCTCGTCGACCACAAATTGCACAACCTCAGCCGGATCGACGACTGGCCCGCGCTCCTCGCGCTGCCGAAGCCGCAGATCGGGCTCGCGGTGCTCGGGCTGGAGCAGGGCTTCGAGACCGACGGCCTCGCATTGATCGGCGAGCAGGACATCCTGGGCGACCGCCTCGTGCGCCCGCGCAAAACGGCGAAGCGCGCCGAGAACTTCATCGCCGAAGTGTCGAGCCTCGCCGCCGGCGATCTCGTCGTCCATGTCGACCACGGCGTCGGCCGCTTCATCGGCCTCAAGACCATCGAGGCCGCCGGCGCGCCTCACGACTGTCTCGAGATCCACTACGCCGGCAACGACAAGCTGTTCCTGCCGGTCGAAAACATCGAGCTGTTGTCGCGCTACGGTTCCGAAGAGACCGCGGTCGAGCTCGATCGCCTCGGCGGCAGCGCCTGGCAGGCGCGCAAGGCGCGAATGAAGGCGCGCATCCTGGAGATGGCGGCGGGCCTCATCAAGATCGCGGCCGAGCGCCATCTGCGCGAGGCCGACCGCTTCACCATCGGCCATGGCGTCTATGACGAGTTCTGCGCCGGCTTCCCCTATGACGAGACCGACGATCAGCGCACCTCGATCGACGCCGTACTCGACGACCTCGGCTCCGGCCGCCCGATGGACCGCCTGATCTGCGGCGATGTCGGCTTCGGCAAGACCGAGGTGGCGCTGCGGGCCGCCTTCACTGTCGCCATGTCGGGCAAGCAGGTCGCCGTCGTGGTGCCGACCACGCTGCTGGCGCGCCAGCACTTCAAGAGCTTCTCGGAGCGCTTCCGCCACTTCCCGATCAAGGTGGCGCAGGCGTCGCGGCTGGTCGGCAATGCCGAACTCGCCAAGGTCCGGCAGGGACTCGCCGACGGCACCATCGACATCGTCGTCGGCACCCACGCCCTGCTGGGCAAGACGATCAAGTTCCGCGATCTCGGCCTCCTGGTGGTCGACGAGGAGCAGCACTTCGGCGTCAGCCACAAGGAGCGGCTCAAGAACCTTCGCGCCGAGGTCCACGTTCTGACGCTGACCGCGACGCCGATCCCGCGCACCCTCCAGCTCGCGCTGACCGGGGTTCGCGAGCTCTCGATCATCGCCTCGCCGCCGGTCGACCGGCTCGCGGTGCGCACCTCGGTGGCGCCGTTCGATCCGCTCATCGTGCGGGAAGCGCTGCTGCGCGAGCGCTATCGCGGCGGCCAGTCGTTCTACGTGTGCCCGCGCATCGAGGACCTCGCCGAGGTGAAGGATTTCCTCGACAAGCAGGTACCGGAAGCGCGGGTGACGGTGGCCCATGGCCAGATGCCGCCGACCATGCTCGAGGACGTGATGGCGGCCTTCTACGACGGCAAGTACGACGTGCTGCTGTCGACCACCATCGTCGAATCGGGCCTCGACATCCCGACCGCGAACACCCTGATCGTCCATCGGGCCGACATGTTCGGCCTGGCCCAGCTTTATCAGCTGCGCGGCCGGGTCGGGCGTTCGAAGACCCGCGCCTATGCGCTGCTGACGCTTCCGGTCGGACGCAAGATCACGGGGCAGGCGGAGCGTCGGCTCAAGGTGCTGCAGTCGCTCGACACTCTCGGCGCGGGATTTCAGCTCGCCTCGCACGATCTCGACATCCGCGGCGCCGGAAATCTCCTCGGCGACGAGCAGTCCGGCCACATCAAGGAAGTGGGGTTCGAGCTCTATCAGCAGATGCTGGAGGAGGCGGTGGCGAGCCTCAAGGCCGGCATCTCGGCGCCGGTCGCCGACCGTTGGTCGCCGCAGATAACCATCGGCACGCCGGTGCTCATTCCCGAGGAGTATGTCGCGGACCTCGCGGTGCGGCTCAATCTCTATCGCCGCCTGGCCGAACTCGACGACGAGAGCGAGATCGACGGGTTCGGCGCCGAGCTGATCGACCGCTTCGGCCCGTCGCCTCCGGAGGTGCGGCATCTCCTCGACACCGTGGTGATCAAGGCGCTGTGCCGTCGCGCCAACGTGGCCAAGATCGAGGCCGGCCCCAAGGGCGCGGTGGTGTCGTTCCGCGACGACCGCTTCGCCAACCCGGAAGGGCTCATCGGCTATATCGCTAAGCAGGGCAGGGAGGCCCGGGTGCGCCCGGATATGAAGGTGGTTTTCTTCGCCGATTGGGAAAAACCCGAAGACCGTCTCAAGGGCGCGACGCGCATCCTGCGGGCCCTGGTGGGAATCGCCGAGCGCGCCAAGGCGGCGTGAGCGTGTCGGGCGGCGGCGTTGCAGCCGGGATCGATCTAACGGGCCATCCGCATCATCGACCACTCGAGGGCCAGTTGCTGGCCGAGGTCGAGCTGGGCCCGCGTCATCTTGGACGCCACGGCGTCACGGAGTTGGAGGAAATATTCGCGATTGCCCTTGGGTCCGTGCGAGGCCGCGAGGTTGAGCCATTTATAGGCCTGCACCACGTCGCGGGAGACCCCGAAGCCCTTGTCGTACATCAGGCCGAGCAGATATTGCCCGGTGGCGTCGCCCTGCTCCGCGGCCAGCAGATAGTAGTCGACCGCTGCGGGCCAGGACTGCGGCACGCCCAGGCCGTGCTCGTACATGTAGCCGAGCAAAGCTTCGGCGTGCGCATTGCCGCGCCGCGCCATCGGTCCGATGCGCCGCAGTGCGGCGTCGGGATCGCCGAACGCGGCGATCGTGCTCTCGTCGATCACCGCCTCCGCAGCCTTCGCCGGGGCGGCCGCCAGCCCGTATCCGAGCATCAAAGCGCCTGCAACCAGGCTGACGAGTTTTGTCATCGCTTTTTCCCACCCTGCTTGCGGCGCCGTCCTTTGCGGGTCGCTCGCCATCACAGCCATCCGAGGTCCAGCGCCGGGAATTGGAAGGCCGCGTGAACGAGCCCCAGCGCGAGCGCGGCGGCGCTGAGTTCGTCGGGGATAATGAACCGGCGGGCATCGACGGCCGCGATCGCGACCATCAGGCAGCCGAGGCCGGCGCCGGCGACGCCGCGCCAGCCCGGCACGACGATCATGCTCGCGGACACCGTGAAAAGGGCCGCGGCGACGAGGGTGACGTCTTCCAGCGTCGGCGCGCCTGCCCGCGGCGATGACAGGGAGTTGAGCCAGCGTGCCGACATCGCGCGCCCCGCCTCAACGCAGGCGCGGCGCGGGGCCGACATAGGGCGGTGCCGGCGCCAGGGTGCCCTTGAGCTTGGAGCGCAGCTCTTCGGCGACGTAGTGGGCGTCGACGGGGTCGCGGATCACCTGCGGGCGGATGAAGATGATGAGCTCGGTACGGGTGATGTTGTGACCGGTGTTGCCGACGACGGTGCCGATGGTGGGAATCTGGTCCAACAGCGGGATGCCGCTGTGATCGACCTCCTTCTGCTCCTGGATCAGTCCGGCGAGCAGGACGGTCTGTCCGGTGGCGACCGAGATCGAGCTCTTGACCTTGCGCTGCGAGATGGTCGGCGTCAGGTTCTGGGCGGAGGGGGTGGCGGTGCCGGAATTGCTGACCTGGCTGATCTCCTGCTCGATGTCGAGGCGCACATTGCCGTTGGCGCTGATCCGCGGGATCACCCGCAGGATGATGCCGGTGCTGCGATAGTCGATGGTGTTGACGATGGTGTTCGAGGTGGTGAGGACGTTCGCGGTTCCGGTCGAGATCGGCACGTCGTCGCCCACCATCAGGGTCGCCACCTGGTTGTCGGTCACCACCAGGGACGGGTTCGACAGGACCTTGACGTCGGTGACGGAATGCAGCGCGTCGATGATGACGTTGGGCTGGGATTGCGAACCGACCAGGAAGTTGAACCCCGGCAGGGTCTGGCCGAGCACGGCGCTGGCGATGCCGGTCGCGCTCACCGCCCCGGCCGCCGTGGTGCCGGTCGAGTTCAGCAACCCGACATTGCCTTTCTGCAGGTAGAACTGGACGCCGTAGGACAGCGTGTCGTTGAGCTTGACCTCGGCGACGGTGGCGTCGATGGCGACCTGGAGCTGCGGCCGGTCGAGCTGGGAGAGCGTGCGCAGGATGAGCTGGTAGTTCTCGTTGCTGGCATAGATCAGCAGCGAGTTGCTGGAGGCGTCGGAGGTGATCCGCACGCCTTCGAGCAGCGGGGCGTTGTTGCCGGAGGCGCCGCCCATGCCGCTGCCGGCGCCGAGGCTCGCCATTCCGGCGTTTCGGCCGTCGGCCCCGGTGTTGCCGTTCGCCACCCCGATCGTGCTCTGGAACCCGGCCGAGCTGTTGCTGCGGCTGCCGGACTGGCTGCTGCTGCTGCTGCCGAGGCCGCCGCTGCTGCTGCCGCCGAGGCCGGTCTGTCCGCCGCCGCCCTGCGACAGCCGCTCGGACGCCGAGCGCGGCGCCGTCGTTCCGGGCGTGTCGAACGAGGCGGATCCGCTGCCGAAGATGTCGTTGAGCACCTTGGCGACCTGCTTGGCCTCGCCGTAATTGACCCGGTAGACATGCACGCCGGTGCGGTTGATGTCGGTGGTGTCGAGCCGCTTGATCCAGGTCTCCGCGGCGCGCAGCAGGTCGGGCTTCTTGGTGACCACCAGGATGCCGTTCATGCGCGCCATGACCTGGAACTTGACGTTGCCCTGGCTCATGCCGCCGTCGCCGGAATCGAGGATCTTCTCCAGCTCGGCGACGATCGGCTCCGGATTGCTGAACTCGACCGGGAAAATGCCGACCGACTGGCCGCGCATCCAGTCGACGTCGAAGCTGAGCGCGGTGTCGATGGTGCTGCGCCGCTCCGGACCGGTGCCCTGGATCAGGACGAGGTTGCGCGCCGGATCGGCGCGCACCATTCCCGGGCGGGTGGCGAAGCTGTCGAGCAGCTTGACCAGCGCGTTGGCCGACACATGCTGCAGCGGCACCACGGAAACGCCCCAGCCGGGCTCGGGATGGCCGGCCACCGCGTCGGTGTTGCCGCCGCCGACGGCGTCGCCGAGCGGGATCATGCGATAGCCCGCGGTGTCGCGGACGAGCACGACATTGTTCATGCGCAGCGCGTTCTCGAGCACGAACAGCAGATCGGATTTGGGCACCGGGCGGCCGGACGACAGGCTGATCGCGCCCTGGACGCGGGGGTCGATGGAATATCCGACGCCCATGATGTCACCGAGCACCGCCTTGGCGACGGTGGTGATCGGCGTGTTCTCGAAATTGAGCTCATAGCCCTCGCCGCCGGCCGCGCCGCTGCCGGTGCCGCTGCCGGCGCCGCTGCTCAGCTGCCCGCGGCCGCCCGCCTCGGGAAGCGTGCCGGTATAGATGACGGGCTTGGCGCGGATGCCGCCGGTCGAGCCGTTGTCGACCGGCTGCGGCGAGCGCGGGAGAATGTCCAGCGCACGGATGCGGTCGAACACGTCGGGTGTCTTGGCGTCCTCGGTCGCCACCGGCAGGTTGGTGCAAGAGCCGAGTGCGCCCAGCGCGCCGAGCGCACACGCGCACAGCAGGGCCAGCGGTCCGCTGCGAAGCGACCGCCGCACGTCGACGCTCTTGCTGTCCCGTGCCACGTAGCGCCGACTCCCCCCGTTTATTCAAAATTTATATAAAGCAAGCGAACGAGCTTACCAAATGAACACGCGAATGCCCAATGAGACACCACATTGCGCAGCGAATTATGGCGGCCGCCCTCGATTGCGGGATTTTCCGAAACGGCGACATGGGAACGAACGTTTTCTTCGAGGGACCGTGCGGTCGCGGAGAGCCGGGCCTGTCCTCCCTTAGGTCAATGATTTGCTGTGAAAAAACCAAAACGATGCAACGCGAAGTCCCTGCCTCGGACGCGCTGAAGCCCATATTCATCGGCGAAATTACACCTATTCGGGCGTCGACGGTAAGAAAATACCAAATTAACTTTCCGTCTCTTGAAAATGCCGCCGATAGCAGCAATAATCGAATCCATCGGGCCGGGGACTGGCTCAATGGGAGGGAACTTCATGTCGAAAAACTCGAAGCTCATGGCTGCGCTGTGCGGATCTGTGAGCGCCGTATCGTTATTCGCGTCGGCAGGCCATGCGCAAAATCTTCCTGCGGTGACTGCGCCGTGCCCCGCGACGGTGCCGGCAACCTTGACGCCACCGGCTGACGTCAGCTGCCTCGCCGTAATTCAGCTTCCCGGTAACAAGACCAATTCGTTCGACATCAGCTGGGTCGATTCGTTCCGTTCCGGCGGCGTCGGCGTGTTTCTTCTCGCCAATCGCTCAAACGCGGGCATCGAAGTCATCAACGCGACCAATCTGACCTACTCACGCCGTTTGACGGGTTTTGCGGGCGCGGTTCTGAATCCCGGTGGCTTGAGCATCAATAGCAATCTGTCCGGGCCGAACGGCGTCGTCAGTCACAACTCGTGGGTCTACGGCGGCGACGGCAACAGCACCCTCAAGGTATTCAACCTCGATTCGTCCAGCTCGGCACCGCTTTGGACCGTTTCGACTGTCGCGCCCTCCGTGACAACTCTGACGCGCCTCGACGAAATGGACATCACGCCGGATGGCCTGACCCTTCTCGCTGCCAACAACGCCGAAGATCCGCCGTTCGCAACCCAGTTCCTCGCAGAGGGCGACGCTCCGGCGCCGGGGTCCGCGCCGGTGCCGAAGATCCAGTGGTCAGTCGATGCGACGATCATGCCACCTGGCAAAGGCCTCTCGTTGGAGCAACCTCGGTGGGTTCCCGGTCTTGGCGGTACGGGTCGGTTCGTGGTTGGCGTTCCGATCGTCAACGCGGCCGCCTTTGCACTCCCGGCTTGTAATTATGGCCAGCTCACAACCGCGATCTCCTGCGACGGCGCGGTGTTGGTCATCGATCCCACCAACACTACCAGCACCGGCGTTCCACCGGCCGGTCTCGACACCCCGCCTGCGGGCACCATCCAGGTCACCCTGGGGGCTTGGAACGCGGGAACTCAGACGGGCGTCATTCCGATAACGGCCACCAATTATACCGCCCCGGCGGGGGCTTTCTATAACGGCTGCAGCCCGAACGGCGTCGCCCTCAACCCGAATAACGGGATTCTCGGCCTGGCCTGTACTCCAGGCAACAACCCCAACGACGTCACGACGGGGGCCCTTCAGTCTACTAATCTGACCAACCCGTTGCAGTTCAACGTTAACAACTTCCCGTCTCCGGGGGTCACCGGCGGCGACGAAATCTGGCTCAACTTTGCCAGTTGCACTTATCCCATGAACGTGAAGCCGGCGCCGTCGCGGGCTCAGTGTGCTGGCGTTTACGGGGATCAGCGCTTCTACGTGGGCGCGAGCAAGAACAATACCTATAGCTACACCCTCAACGGCTTCCCGAAGGGTACGCAGACGGGGGCGCCGACCAGCGGTCCCGTTCTGGGGATCCTCGGTTCGACCCCGACGTTTGCTGCTGCGCTCGGGTACAACGCGTTGCCGTTGATCGGAACCATCCCGGTGTCGACCGGTTCGCACTCTGTCGCGACCGATGCGATCCGGAATTACATCTTCGTCGGGTTCGTAGCGCCTGCCTGTAAAACGGCGGGTTGCAATACGACGGTCGCGGCAAACCTCAACGTCATCGGCGGCGATACCACCGGCAACCGGGCGACCACGAGCAACAGCTTCCTGACCTGCGGCACCACCAACGGCTGTATCGCCGTCTACCGGAGTGCCGCTCAAGGAACTGCGAACTGATCCGGCGCACGATCGTTTTCCAAGATCGCGGCCTATAGTAAGAGATGAGACCGGGGCGGTGCCCCGGTCTCTTTCGTTCGGGCTTCCGCCGGAGTTCTCCGACGCCCTGAAAGACGGGGCGTTTCCTCGGGTTCTCACGAGCCCCGCCCACAGGCGATGCGACGGATATGACCCCGGCTGTCGGGCGGACAAGATTTCAATCTTGCGTGGTTCTGTAAAAAACTGGATTTTTGATACGGGCCAAAGCGGAGTTGAAAGAGGGCGCGTCGTCGTTGCAGAAAATCAGGCCCATGAGTGAGGTGGATCCGCATTCGGCTTTCAACCAGGCGCTAGCGCTCCACCGCGCCGGACGATTGGCCGATGCGAAGGAGATATACCGGCAGATCGCGAAAGCTCACCCCGATCATGTCGAGAGCCGGCATCTGCTCGGTGTGGTTTGTCATCAACTGGGCGATCATGCGGAGGCAGTCCGTCAAATCGGCTTCGCGCTGCGCATAAATCCGCGGCATGCGTCCGCGTACAACAATCGCGGTGTCGTGCTCCAGCATCTGAAGCGCTTCGATGAGGCGCTGGCGAGCTACGATCAGGCGATTGCGTTGGAGCCCGACAGTGCGGATTACCATTACAACCGCGGCAATGCGCTAAAAGACCTGAAGCGGCTCGACGAGACGTTGGCGAGCTATGATCGGGTGATAGCGCTCGCGTCCGACCACGCAGGCGCCTATTACAACCGCGGCAATGTGCTTGGGCAGCTCGCACAATTCGATGAATCGTTGGCGAGCTACGAAAAGGTGATTGCCCTCCAACCCCGTCATGTAGAGGCCCGCGTCAATCGCGGCATCGTGCTTCACGAGTTGAAACGGTTCGGCGAAGCATTGGCGAGCTTCGATGGGGCGATCGCTCTCAAGCCCGATTATGTGGAGGCCTACGTTAACCGCGGCATTGCGCTTCATGAATTGAGCCGGTTCGACGAGGCATTGGCGAGCTTCGATATGGCGATCCAAAGAAGATTGGATTGTGCCGAAGCTTTCAACTGTCGCGGCAATGCGCTCGAGGCGCTCAAACGGCTGGATGAGGCGGCGGTTAGTTACGATAAAGCGATCGCGATCAGGCCCGATTACGCCGAAGCTTTCAACAACCGGGCCAACGCGCTCCAGCAGCTTCGGCGCTTCGATGAGGCGCTCGGAAGTTGCGACCGTGCAATCAAACTCAAACCCGATTACGCGGAAGCCCATATAAACCGTGGCATCGTGCTCATGGAGATGATGCGGTTCGACGAGGCGCTGGCGAGTTGCGGTCGGGCGCTCGGTGTTCGGCCGGATTGTGCCGAGGCGCTCTCACTCCGCGCTGCAATCCTGCAGGCTCAGGGCAGGATCGATGAGGCGATTTCTGCTTACAGAGCCGCGCTGGCCATCAAACCCGATGCTTTTGCCATTCATACCAACTTGATCTTCGCTCTCAATTTCGATGCATCCGCTTCGGCGGCCGACAAACAAGACGAGCGCGCCCGGTGGAACGAGCGCCATGCACAACGCTTCTTCGATGATTCCAGGCCGCATGCGAACGACCCGGATCCTGACCGGCGACTCCGCGTCGGGTATGTTACAGATCGGTTTCGGCGTCAGGCGGCGGCTTACGCTTTCGGCGGCGTGCTGCTCTGCCACGATGCAAACCAGGTCGAGGTGTTTTGCTACTCGGACACCCTGCAAGAAGACGATGTAACCGCTCGCTTTCGCAGTCGCGCCGACCGGTGGCGCGACACGAGCGGCGTGTCGGACGATAAGCTCGCCGAGTTGGTCCGCCATGATCAAATCGACATCCTGGTGGATCTCGTCGGGCATATGGCGGGCCACCGGCTCCGCGTTTTCGCGCGCAAGCCGGCACCGATCCAGGTTACAGCGTGGGGCGAGCCGACCGGCACCGGCCTGCAGGCTATGGACTACCTGCTTGCAGATCCCGTCCTGGTCCCCCCGGCAGAACGCGGCCTCCTCACAGAGCGTGTCGTCGAATTGGATAATTTCCTCGGGTATTGGGTCCCCGAGGCATTGCCAGAGGCGGGGTCTTTGCCCGCGATTGCACAAGGGCATCTCACGTTTGGTTCATTCAACCGTCTCGATAAGATTTCAGATCCGGTCATAAGCCTGTGGGCGACGGTCTTGCATGCGCTGCCGGGGGCACGGCTGGTTCTGAAAGACCGAATGCTCGCGGATTTCGGCCAACGGGCGCGCATCGAGACTGCTTTTGCCGTGAAGGGAATCTCGGCGGAGCGGCTGACAACTCTGGCGGATTCAGATCGAATGTCACATTTTTCCGCCTACCGGAAAATTGACATTGCCTTGGATCCTTTTCCCCATAGCGGTGGAATGACAACACTCGACGCCTTGTGGATGGGCGTGCCGGTGGTGACTTGGCCCGGCCGGTCCATATCCTCCAGGCTGGCCGCTGCGAGCCTTACGGCCCTCAATCTCGTCGATTTCATTGCCGCTGATGCCGAGAGCTATGTGAAGCTCGCCATTGCCAAAGGAAACGACCTCGATGCGTTGGCCCGCTTGCGCGCGAGCCTGCGCCCGCACATTGCCGGCTCCGTCCTCGGCGATCCGCAACGTTACGCTCGCGCTGTCGAGTGCGCCTACCGCGACATGTGGCGCCGCTGGTGCGCCGCGGCTGAAGATCAAACACGTCCTCATCACGACAAATCGCGACGCTCGAACGCACAAGATCGCGGCCGGTTGTGACATGCGGGGAACCGGACCCGCTGCCCCGGTCGCTTTCGTCCGGCTCCCACCGGAGCATTGCGACGTCCGTAGGAATGGGCGTTTCTTGAGCTTAACGCGAGCCTGCCGCCTGCAGGCAACCTGCAGGGTGTAACTCCGGATGTCGGGCGCAGGGAATTCGATCCCGCTGGTGCCGGGCCGCGCATGCGGCGACTGTACGCTGTGCTGCAAGCTCATCGGCATCGACGCGTTGAACAAGCCCGCAGGTTCGTGGTGCCCGCATTGCGCACCCGGCAAAGGCTGCACCATCTACGCCGAGCGTCCGGCCGAGTGCCGGACGTTTCACTGCTCGTGGCTGACCACGCCGAACCTCGGGCCGGAATGGCGGCCCACCAAATCGAAAATGGTGCTGTGTATCGAGGGTGGGGGGAACGTGCTCGCCGTGTGGGTCGACGCCGGCGACCCCGGCGCTTGGCGGCGAGACCCCTATTTTCGGCAGCTCAAGGAATACGCGATCGCCGAGGCCGACCGAATCCGCATCGTCGTCTATGTGAAGAATCGGATGGTCATCATCCTGCCGAACAAGGAGGTGGATCTCGGCGTCATGCGGCCGGGCGACCAGCTTGTGGTGCGTGAGACTCCCACCCCGAATGGCAGAGACTGGATCGCCTATCTGGAGCCCGCACCGGGCGCCAATGAGCGGTGAGTTCATCGTCCGCGTTGAGTTCGATTTGCTGCGAGCCCCCCCCCCGGGGACCGCTTTCGGAAAGTCGGCTGCGTTTGCCCGATCGCGCGCCGCGAAGCGGCTATGACACGCTCCGTGTTGCCGCCGGCGGCGCGGAGTGCGGAGCGCTGCACCATCTCCGCCACATGGTGCGATAGGCCTGCTCGACCTTGCGCGCAAATGCCGGCGCGTCGCACAAAGGCGATGCCGCCATCCGCGGCCGCAGCGAATGCCGCTGGTCGGCGAGACGTCCGGGAGCGCCCGCCAGGGCAACGGCCGTCTCGACATAGGCCTCGATCGAATCGGCGATGAGATCTGGCATGCCGATCTGGGTGAGCAGGCTGGCGCCGACCCGGCCGGCATGGCGGTCGCCCCGCAGCGTCACCACCGGCACGCCCATCCACAACGCCTCGCAGGTGGTTGTGGTGCCGTTATAGGGGAACGGATCCAGCGCGATGTCGACGCGGTGATAAAGCGCGAGATGCGCCGCGCTGTCCGGTATCTCGGCAAACAGCTCGATTCGTGCCGCCGCCACGCCCCGTCGCGCCAGCCGATCGAGATACAGGGCGCGCGTCGAGGCATCGGAGAACGCCTTTCCCTTCAGCAACAAGCGCGCCTGCGGCAGCCGCATCAGCAACGTCGCCCAGGCATCGAGGGTTGCTCCCGACAGCTTGGCGGGGTTGTTGAACGAGCCGAAGGTGGCGGCACCGGTCGCAAGACCGGGCGCGGAAGTCGGCGCAGGGGCGTCAGCGCCACCCCCATAGCAAAGAAAGCCCCCCGGCAGGCGTACCAGGGTTTCGCAGGCGAGCGCATCAGCCTCTCCAGGGGGGTCGCTCACCGCGTCGACCAGCCGGTAATCCATTGCTTCCAGGCCGGTGGAATTCGGGTAGCCGAGCCAACTGACCTGCAGCGGCGCCGGCTTGCGGGCGAACACCATCAGCCGGTTCTTCGAGGTATGGCCGGCCAGATCCACCAGGATGTCGATGCCGTCACGACGGATCCGCTCCGCCAGGGCGTCGTCCGACATCCCCACGGTCGGCATCCAGTGATCAGCCAAATTTTGGAAGCGCGCGGTGACCGCATCCGGCGCACTCACCTGGGCATAGCAGAAGACGTCGATCGCGTGGCGGTCGTGGTTTCGCAGCAGAGGTTCCAGAAACTGCGCGACCGAATGGCCACGGAAGTCCGGCGAAACATATCCCACCTTGAGGCGTCGCCCGTCATTGCGTTCGTTCGCATAGGCGTGGGGACGCTGCACGGGGCGGCCATGCCGCTCGTGCCAAGCTCGATGGGCATCGAACAGGGCGGTCGGTGAAACGTGCTCGCTGTAGTTCATGCAAGCCAACAAAGCACTCGAGGCCTCGAAGTAATCGGGCTTCAGGCGGATGGCTTCCTGATACGCGGCGAAAGCGCCTTCGAGATCGGCCTGGTCGGCAAGCGCAGCGCCAAGACTCGAATGAGCGGCAGCATGGTCGGGACTTATGCGGATCGCCTCGCGAGACGCGATGATGGCCTCCTGGATCTGGCCCAGCTCGCGCAAGCCGTTTCCGAGGTTGGCGAGCGCTTCGCGATAGTTGGGCTTGACGCGGATTGCCTCGCGCCATGCCGCAACGGCATCCGCGCCGTTTTGCCGATCGAAGAGCGCGCAGCCCAGATTGTAGTGAGCATCGGCGTAGTGTGGCGCGATGCGGATCGCTTGGCGGCTGGCAACGACGGCCTCGTCGAGCCGCCCGAGCTGGTGAAGCATGGCCGCGAGGTTGGAATACGCCTCCGCGTAGTCCGGTTTGATCTGGATCGCGCGGTGCGTCGCAGCGATCGCATCCTCGAGTTTTCCCTGTTTGCTCAGTGCGGCGCCGAGGTAGCAATGCGCCTCCGCAAAGCCCGGCACGAGGCGAATGGCATGCCGGAATTCGGCGACGGCCGTTTCGAGCTCGCCTTCGTCATGGAGAGCGCAGCCGAGGTTGCAATGGGCGACCGGCTGACTTGGATCGAGACGGATGGCCTCGCGACACGCCGCTGCCGCTTCGCGAAGCTGTCCTTGCCGTCTCAGAACGTCGCCGAGGTTGGCATGCGCCTGCGCCAATCGGGGCTGGAAGCGGATCGTCTGGCGATAGGCGGCGATCGCCTCCGCGAGCTTTCCATCCTCGTGGAGGAAGCTTGCGAGACTGAAATGCGCCTCGGCCATGTCGGGCTTGAGGCTGACCGCCTGCCGTGCCGCGGCGGTCGCTTCCGAGATCTTGCCATTTGCGCGCAGCGCAACACCGAGATTGTAGAAATATGCGGGATTCGTCGCGTTCTCCTTGATGGCCCGACCGATCATCTCCACGGCTGCGTCACTGCGACCGGATTGCAGGGCGACGATGCCGAGCATATTCAGCGCGTCGGCATTGCCGGGTTCAATCTCGAGCACGCGCCGGTAACTCGCTTCGGCTTCGGCCAGACGTCCTTCCTGGTGGTGTTTCACGGCAGCACCAAGGAGGTCGGCAGCCCGGCCTGTACCCGAGGGAGGTTGGCCGGCGTCAGGTCGACCCAGTTTCATCGGCATGTTCTCCCAGTGGCGCAGGGCGAGGGGTCTCGCACCAACGCCGCCACATGGTGCGGTACGCGGCCTCTACTTTGCGCGCGAAGGCGGCCGCATCGCACAGCGGCGACGCCGCCATGTGACGCCGCAGTGAATGGCGCAGCTCACTCAGGCGCGCCGGGTCGCCTGCCAACGCTGCGGCGGCCTCCACATAAGCCTCGGTCGAAGCCGCCACCAGATCGCTCAACCCGACTTGGCCGAGCAGGCTGGCGCCGACCCGCGCGGCATGGCGGTCGCCGCGCAACGACACCACCGGAACGCCCATCCATAAAGCCTCACAGGTGGTCGTGGTGCCGTTATAGGGAAACGGATCGAGGGCGATGTCGATGGAGTCATAAAGCGCGAGGTGCGCACGGTCCGGGAGCCAGCCTACCAGTTCGACCCGATCCGCGGCCACGCCGCGTTCGACCAGGCGGTCGCGGTAGAGCGTGCGGGTCGCCGCTTCTGCGAACGGCTTGCCCTTGAGCAGCAGGCGCGCGGCAGGGAGCCGCGCCAGCAACTGCGCCCAGACATCGAGGGTCGCGCCCGAAAGCTTGGCGGGATTGTTGAACGAACCAAAGGTCACAAAGCCGTTCGTGAGACACGGCGCCGTCGAAGGCGCGGGCGCTTCTTGGCGCACGCCGTAGCACAGGAAGCCGCCGGGGAGCCGCACCAAGGCTTCGCTGGCGAACGCGTCGGCTTCTGGTTCGGGATCGGTCACTGCGTCGACGAGGCGATAGTCCATGGCTGCAAGGCCGGTGGTGTTGGGGTAGCCGAGCCAGGTCACTTGCACCGGCGCCGGCTTGCGCGCGAACACCGCCAAGCGGTTCCTCGAAGTATGACCGGCGAGATCGACCAGGATGTCGATGCCGTCATTTCGGATTGTGCCCGACAATGCGTCGTCCGAGATTCCGACCGTCGCCGTCCACCGATCGGCGAGTTCCTCGAATCGGGCCGTGGTGGCATCCGGCGCGCTCACCTCGGAATAGCAGAACACCTCGACTTCGTTGCGGTCATGGCTGCGCAGCAGCGGCTCCAGGAAATGGGCGACCGAATGCATTCGGAAGTCCGGCGACACATAGCCGACCCTGAGCCGCCGACCGGTGGCGCGATCGTTGACATGGGCGGCGGGCCCCGGCATTGCGCGGCCATGACACGCATCCCACTCCCGATGCGCTGCGAACACCTCGCCGACCGAAATGCCGTCGACGTGGTTCAGGCAGAACGCCAGGTTGCTGCGGGCTTCGGCGAAGTCCGGCCTAAACCGGATGGCCTCGCGACAAGCGCCGATGGCCTCGTCGAATTTGCCCTGCTCCAGAAGCGCGCCGCCCAAATTCAAATGGGCCGCGGCATGGTCGGGTTTGATGCGGATGACTTGGCGTAATGCCGCGACGGCTTCGGCGAGCTTACCCTGGTCGCAGAGCGCATTGCCGAGGTTGCAGTGTGCCTGCACCAGGCTGGGCTTAATGTGGATCGCTTGACGATAGGCTGCCACCGCCTCGTCGAGGCGGCCGAGTGCCTTGAGCGCATTGCCGAGGTTGAAACAGGCTTCGACCAGATCGGGTTTGATCGCTTTCGCCTGACGATAGGCCGCAAGCGCCTCGTCGAGCCGGCCTTGATCCTTGAGCGCGGCACCGAGGCTCAGATATGCCTGGGCGAAGCCGGGTCGGATGCGGATCGCCGCACGGGAAGCCGCGATCGACTCATCGAGTTTGCCCAGCTGTCGAAGCGTCACGGCAAGACTGCAATACGCCTCGGCGGTCTCGGGGTCGATTCGGATCGCTTGATGAAACACGGCTACGGCTTCGTCGTACCTGCCGAGGTCGCGCAGCGCGCAGCCGAGGTTCGAAACGTAAATCGGATTGGCATCGTTCTGCCTGATCGCACGGCCGATCAGGTCAACCGCGAATTCGTGACGCCCGGCCTGGTGAGCCGCCACGCCGCAGAGATGCAGGGCATCGGCGTGGTCGGGCTGGGCCGTCAGCACTTGCCGATAGCAGGCTTCGGCCTGGGTCAGCCGTCCGGCCCGATGATGGGCGACGCCGGCCGCGAACAGCTCGGCAAGTCCGGTCGGAGTTGTCAAAGCAACCAGGCCCGGGTCGCGCTGCCCGTGTTTCGCGCCGGCGCGGCGTTGCTGGCGGTTCATGGGCGCCACCCTTTCATGGCGGCGCGAGGTCCGGCGCCGCGCACCAGTGCTGCCACATGGTGCGATAAGCTGCCTCGATCTTGCGGGCAAAGGCAGGGGCATCGCACAGCGGCGAGGCGGCCATGCGCGGTCGCAAAGATCGCCGGAGGTCACTCAGGCGCGCAGGGTCGCCCGACAATGCCGCCGCGGTCTCCACATAGGTCTCGACGGAGTTGGCGATGAGATCGGTCAGCCCAATCTGGGTGAGGAGGCTGGCGCCGACCCGGCCGGCGTGGCGATCGCCGCGCAGTGTGACCACCGGCACGCCCATCCACAACGCCTCGCAGGTGGTCGTGGTGCCGTTATAGGGAAACGGATCCAGCGCGATGTCGACCCGGTCGTAGAGCGCGAGATGATTTTGGTCCGGCAGCCACGCCACGAGCTCGAGCCGCTCCGCGGCTACGCCGCGATCGGCAAAGCGGTCGAGACAGAGCGCGCGGGTCGCGGCGTCGGCGAACGGCTTGCCCTTGAGCAGGAGGCGCGCGGTGGGGACCCGGGTCAGCAGCTGCGCCCAGCCATCGAGCGTTGCCGCCGACAGCTTGGACGGGTTGTTGAACGATCCAAACGTAATGGCGCCGGTGGCGAGCCACGGTGCGGGCCCGGGCAGGGGAGCCTCGTCTCGCCCGCGATAGCAGAGAAAGCCTTCCGGCAGCCGCACCAAAGTTTCACGCGCGAACGCGTCAGCCGTTCCCTCAGGATCAGTCACCGCATCGACCAGGCGGTAGTCGATGGCCTTGAGCCCGGTGGTGTTGGGATAGCCGAGCCACGTGACCTGAACCGGCGCCGGCTTATAAGCGAACACCGGCAGACGGTTCTTTGCGGTGTGCCCGGCCAGGTCCACCAGGATATCGATGCCGTCGCGTCGGATCTGTTCGGTCAGGGCCTCATTCGACCTCCCCACGGTCACCGCCCAATGATCGGCCGACTGCTTGAGCCGCTCGGTCATCGCGTCCGGCAAGCTGACGTCTGCGTAGCAGAACACTTCGAACTCGATGCGATCGTGGTTTCGCAGGAGAGGTTCCAAGAAATACGCCACCGAGTGCTGGCGGAAATCAGGCGAGACATAACCAACCTTCAACCGTCGCCGGAGAACACGATCTTTGCCCCAGGAATCGCGTTGCGGCAGCGGCCGAGCGTAACGCTGATCCCAACCGCAATGCGCCTCGAACAGTCCGGCCGGCGAAACGCCGTCGGGGTAGTTCATGCAACCCAGCAGGCCGCTGAAGGCCTCGACAAGATCGGGCTGCAGACGAAGTGCCTCGCGATATGCGGCGATTGCCTCCTCAAAACTGCCGCGGTCACAGAGCGCGGCGCCGAGATTGCAATGGGCCTTGGCTGAAAGGGGATCGATGCGGATGGCGTGGTGGCACGCATCGGCGGCCTCGTCCACCTTTCCAATCTCGCGCAGCGCATTGCCGAGGTTGTAATGGGCTTCGGCCAAGGACGGACTGATGCGGATGGCTTCGCGGCTCGCTGTGATTGCCTCGTCGAGCTTGCCTTGGCCCTTCAACGCCAGCCCGAGGTTGGAATAGGCCGCGGCGAAGTCGGGTTGCATTCGGATGGCGTGTTCGCATGCGGCGACGGCCTCCCCGAGAAAGCCCATATCTCTCAGGACGGCTCCAAAATTGCAGAAGTAGGAAGCATTCGTTCCGTTGAGCGCGATGGCCCGACGGATCAAGTCGAGCGCCGCGTCGTGTTGCCCCACCTGCTGGGCGATGACGCCCATAAGGTGCAGGGCGTCGGCGTGGTCCGGCTGGGCCGCCAGCACTTGCCGATAACAGGTCTCGGCCTGATTGAGCTGCGCGGCCCGATGGTGGGCGACGCCCGCCGCAAACAACTCCGCAAGGGCCGGACGGAGCCTTCGGGACAGCGGGTTCCGGTCCGCGCGGTCTCTGCTTTGCGGCGGCGCGGCGTTGCTGGCGGTTCACGGGAGCCATCTTGTCATGGCAGCGCGGCGTCCGGCGCCGCGCACCAGCGCTGCCACATGGTGCGATAGGCCGCCTCGATCTTGCGTGCGAAGGCCGGAGCGTCGCACAGCGACGACGCGGCCATGCGGGGCCGCAGCGATCGGCGCAGCTCGACGAGGCGTTCGGGATCGGCCGCCAATGCCGCCGCGGTCTCCACATAGGCCTCGTGCGAGTCGGCGATGAGATCGGTCAGCCCCATCTGGGTGAGCAGGCTGGCGCCGACCCGGCCGGCATGGCGATCGCCCCGCAGCGTCACCACCGGCACCCCCATCCACAACGCCTCGCAAGTGGTGGTGGTGCCGTTATAGGGAAACGTATCCAGCGCGATGTCGATGCGGTTGTAGAGCGCGAGATGAGTTCGATCCGGCAGCCACGCCACGAGTTCTACGCGCTCCTTCGCCACGCCGCGCAGTCGCAGGCGCTCCAGGAACGACGCGCGGGTGACGGCGCAGGCAAACGGCTTGCCCTTGAGCAGCAAGCGCGCCGTGGGGAGTTGGGCGAGCAGTCGCGCCCACGCGTCGATTGTGGGCGCGGACAGCTTGGACGGGTTGTTGAACGAACCAAAGGTCACGGCGCCGTTCGGGAGACGGGAAGGGACGATCGGCACCGGCGCGTCGTCGGGCGCTCCATAACAGACAAAGCCTCCAGGCAGCCGCACCAAGGTTTCGCTGGAGAAGGCGCCGCCTTCGGACTCGGGATCGGTCGCCTCGTCGACCAACCTGTAGTCGACGGCGGGAAGCCCCGTGGTGTTGGGATAGCCGAGCCACGTCACCTGCACCGGCGCCGGCTTGGCTGCGAACACGGGTAGCCGGTTCTTCGCGGTGTGGCCGGCCAGATCGACCAGGATGTCGATCTGGTCGCGCCGGATGCGTTCCGCCACATCCGCGTCCGACATCCCGACGGTTGTCACCCAGTGATCCGCAAGGCCCTGGAAATGCCTCGTCTTGTCGTCGGGCCAACCGACCTCGGCATAGCAGAACACTTCGACGGCATCGCGGTCGTGGCAGCGGAGCAGAGGTTCGAGGAAACGGGCCACCGAGTGCTGCCGGAAATCGGGCGAGACATAGCCGACCCGCAGCGGCCGTGGGCCGCCCCGTTCATTGGCATAGGAATCGGGCTGTGCCAGCGCGCGGCCATGGACTTCGCCCCATGCGTGATGAGCCTCATAAAGTGCGGCGGGCGACATATCGCTATAATTGAGGCAAGCCAGGATGCCGCTGCCGGCCTCGGTGAATTCAGGCTTGACCGCGATGGCCTTGCGATAGGCTTCCACCGCCTCTTCTAAAAAGCCCTGGTCGCAGAGTCCTGCGCCGAGATTCAGATAGGCGTCGGCGTATTGAGGATTGATCTGGATCGCCTGGCGACAGGCCTTGATGGCGTCGTCGAGCCTGCCCAGGTCGCGCCATACCTTGCCCAGGTTGGAATGAGCCTCGGTCAGGCCGGGTTTGAAGCGGAGCGCTTGCAGGAGTGCGGCGGCGGCCTCGTCGTATTCGTGGCGATCGAAGAGTGCGCAACCGAGGTTGCAATACGCCTCTGCGTAGTCGGGCTTGATGCGGATGGCCGCGCGACAGGCCTCGATCGCTTCCTCCAGTTCGCCCCGCTGATAGAATATGGCACCGAGACTGGAGTGAGGCGTGGCAAAGTCCGCTTTGATGCGGATCGCCTCGCGATACGAGACAATCGCCTGGTCGAAGTCGCCCTGATCATAAAAGGCGGCGCCGATAGTGGAGTGGGCCGCGGCATCGTCTGGACTGAGGCGGATCGCCTCACGACATGCCGCGATGGCGTCTTCGTACTTGTCCTGATCTTTCAGCACGCTCCCGAGGCTGGAATGAGCATCTGCCAAATCGGGTCTGATGCGGATTGCATCGCGAAGAGCGGCAACGGCCTCCCCAAGCTTGCCCTGGCCATGGAAGGCAGTGCCGAGAATGGCGTGGGGTTCGGCATAATCCGGCTTGATGCGGATGGCCTCGTGACATGCCGCGACAGCCTCGCCGAACTTGCCCTGCCGGTACAGGATGGAGCCGAGGTTGGAATAGGCCCCGGCGGAGTTCCTTTCGAGTTGGATCGCCTCGCGACACGCCCGAGCCGCCTCGAAAAACTTTCCCTGCTCGCAAAGTGCGGCACCGAGGTTGGAATAGGGCTCGGCATAGCCTGGCCGAATGCGGATCGCTTCTCGACACGCCGCGACGGCGTCGTCGAGCTTGCCTTGCTCCCGCAATACGCTGCCGAGGTTGGAGTGGGCTTCCGCCAAATCCGGTTTGATGCGGGTGGCCTCGCGATATGCGGCAACGGCCGCGTCGAGCAGGCCGCGATCGCGCAACGCGAGCCCGAGGTTGGCATGGGCTTCCGCCAAATCGGGGGCGATGCGGAGGGCCTCCCGACAGGCGGCAACAGCCTCGTCGATCATCCCGAGATCTCTCAGCGCAAGGCCGAGATTGCAGAAGTAGAAGGGATCCTGCCCATTGAGGCGTATGGCTTGACGGATCAGCTCGACGGCCAGGTCGTGGCGCCCCGCCTGTTGAGCGATGGCGCCCAGCAGGTGCAGCGCATCGGGGTGGTCCGGTTGCGCGGCCAGCACCTGGCGATAGGAGGCTTCGGCTTCGACCAGCCGCCCGGCCTGATGATGCGTGATGCCCGCGTCCAGAGTTTCCACAACGACGGTGTCAGGGCTCTGCTGGGATTCTGCCGTTCGATGATTGCGGGTCATGGCTGCCCTGTGGGCTGTTGGTTTTGGGGCGTCACGCACCGGCTCTGCCCCATGGCGCGTCGCCCGGGTCGATGAAGCGGTTCGTTGGGATCGCCGAAAAGCTGCAAGAGAGAGAAAGTAATCGCACGTTCCGGACCGCGCGTTTTTGTAACCCGCGCCATGCCGAGCTACAAGGACCCGGGTTGGGAGGTCGGCGCGGTGGGTTGCGGTGGTGTCGTTCCGCGACGACCGCTTCGCCGACCCCGAGGGCTCATCGCCTATATCGCCAGCAGGGCAGGGATGCCCGGATCCGCCCGATCCGAAGGTCTCGTTCTTCTATCCGGTTCGGAAAAACCGGAAGAGGGCCTCGAGGGCGCGGCGCGTATCCCGCGGGCGATAGTCGGAAGCGCCGAGCGCGCCAAGGCGGCGTTAAACCAAGCGTGGGTCAGTCAGTAGAAACTTGCCAAGCTGAGGATGCGGCATCGCAATGCAAACAAAAAGCCCCGGGCGATTGCCCGGGGCTTCTCGCTTCGAAAAGATCGAACGATCAGAACTTGTAGCTCAGGCCAGCCCGGAGAACGTCCCAGGTCGAGCTGCTGTAGGTGAAGTTTCCAGGGCCGGCAAAAATGCCAAATTGGCACGACGTGCAGGCCGCGGTGGTGGTGGTGCCGCCACCGAGCTGATAGTGGAGGTATTCGATGCGGAGCAGCCAGTTAGCCGTCGCCATGAACTCGACGCCGCCGCCCGCGACCCAGCCGCTATCGTTGTGGTGGCCGGACATCGCAATGCTGCTGGCGTTGAAGGTCGTGCCCGTGACGGATCCGCTCCGCTCCTCGTTTGCCCAGACTGCGCCTGCGGTTCCGTACCACAGCGTGCTTCCCCAGATGTAACCCAGCCGGCCCCGCACCGAAGCCGTATACTCCAGATTTTGCGACATCAGGAGCGCGCGGCAGTTGGCAGGCGCGCCATTGCACGGCGGGATGGCCACACCACCAAAGGTCAAGTTTGTCTGCGCCGGCGTGTTTCCAACCTGCGCCTTGTCAAAATCAGCTTCGGCACCGACCAGCCAGCTCGGGCTGAGCTGCCAGTTGTAGCCGGCGTGAATGCCGCCGGTGAGGCCCCAAGTTCCGGTGGAGCTGTAATTCACTGGATCGAAGACGATGCCGATAGGATTGAGGTTCGGATCGGCCGTTTGCGTAAACGACTGGGAATTCTTAAAATCCCCGCCGCCGATGTCACCGCCCACGTAGAAGCCGGTCCAAGTATTGGACACGACGATGGGCGGTGCCTTGATTGGCATGTCGGCCGCGGCAGCCGCCCCGACGAAACCGAGCGTGATCAACGCCACGCCTCCCAGCATAACCTTCTTCATTACCAGCACTCCCCCTTGGTCTAGCCCTGTCCGACTATAAATCAACTTAAAGCAAAATCGGTCAGATGGCTGTGATATTCCCGCCACAGTCGCGGTAAATGTGCTCGCGAACGGCCGCTTCCGCGACGTTCGGACGCGGGCGCGCGAGCGTAAAATAGCTAGCGATTACAGTCCGTTGGCGACGTATCGAGGGGGCGTGGTGCCGGGTTCCACGATCGTATTCTGGCGCGCGTCGGCGGCCTGCCAACGGGCGTTTCGTGCGACACAGCGCGGAACGCCGCCGGGACGCCGCGCAGCGGCACTAAGTCACTGATATCAAAACAAAATATTGTCGACGGCCAGCCCCCGCGGCGATCTCGATAGGTCGTGACGGCGAGGCCCATCGGACAGAATCAAGTCCAAAAGATGAGGCATCGCCTTTTGGCGCGGTCGAGCGCTGGTCGGCCGGTCGACTGGCGGTGCGCCTCGCCGGCGGGGCGATCGCCGTCGCCGGACTGGCGTTTCTGCGGGCAACGCTGTGACGACGCTGTTCGGCGGCGTGGCCTAGGTCCTCGTTCGGGCTCACCTCGTGGCGGCAAATTGCGGCAGCGCCGTTGACAGCCCGGGCCGCCTTTCGCGGCATCCCTGGGCTCCTGCAGCGTTTGCCGGTGGAATGGGGAGTAGACGCAGTGCGCTTGAGTTCGGTGTAGGCGATTCCCCGCCGACGATCCGCTGATGGTCGCGGACATCATCACCCAATCTCCCGCATAACCCTTCAACTGCTAGGCCGTGCCGCAGCGCATTACGTCTTGATGGGTGTTTTCCTCCTGGAGTCCGGGCTGGTGCTTCTCAACGCATTGCGGCGGTTCGCATCGAATCGCCCGAGGGACGTCATAGGTCAGTGCCCCCTGCGGGATCGGTGGTCCAATCCTTGGACGCGACGCCTGAGCGCACGGTTGCTTCCCCGCCGAGCCGGCTGCGAGCCCAGAGCATGCCGGAAGAGCTTGCGGGGTCGAGATTGGCCTCCCGCCACCAAGTCTGTTCGTCACCACGCCTATGAAGCGCACGATGATGGGCCCGGCAAAGAGGAACCGTAAACTCATCGCTAACCTTTCGCCCGAGTGCCCGCGGCTGCAGAAATCGCAGATGATGGGCATCTGAGGGGCAACGCCCGCAGACCAGGCACGGCTGCAATGAAACGAATTTCAGGTGTTCTCGGTCACGGTAGCGGCGCGGCTCGCCCAGTGGGAGGGCGGTCCTGTCGATATGCCAAGCCACGGCATCGTTTACCTGCGTGTGGCGAACTGAGGTGTCGTCGGGCGTGACTGGAGCCGTAGCTCGCTCCACTGTGGCGAGTTCTGCGCTTGCCCGCAGAGCGGCCATCAGCACGGGCCGGCCAGGAGGTTCGGCTAGCATGCCGTAGATCGACGTGCCCGCGGTGTGAGTGTCGGATGAGGGTAGTTGAGTTTCGGCAAAGTCATTGCCCTCCAATGCCGCAACCCGGGCCGCAAACGCCGTCTCGATTCGCGCGGCATCGGGAACTACGAGGAGATGTTTCGCACGGAGCGAACGATGCGCCCAGGCCGTCACCTGGTCAGGGTCAGTAAAGGCTGCGAGCTCCTCCAGAAGCCGGTCGCGCAGCCCCGCTGACTTGGTCGGGTCGAGAAGCTGACGAGGAGGCGACCAGGGCTTTGGCCCTTGGCAAATGAGCCGAGAGGTTCGTCGCCGCTCCTTCCGTTTGGCTTGCCACTGCCAGCCCTGTTGCCAGGAGGTTTTGACTGCTCGGGGGCATGCCCGGCGACCTCCGGTGCGTCGAGGTCATCCTCCCCTGCAATGCCGACCATCGTGAAGAGGGCATAACGCCGGGCATAGGTGAGGGCGGCTCCCATCCGACGTGGCGTTCCGATCTCACTCAGCGCACAGACCGGCCACTCTGAGGCAATCCACTCGCCCGAGGAATGCGCAAGGACGGTGGTGAGAGATACCGCCTGTGCCGCCTGGTCGATGGAGGTCGTCTGCAGCGTGGCGATCTCGTGTTGCCCCAGCGCTTTCCGCACGATGTCGAGACCACTCGAGAGCGGCGCATAGCGGAAGCTCCGCCCGGGTTCATCGGATCGGCGGGCTGGGACCGTCCCGGTGAGCGATTTCTCCGGGTTGGCGAGCGTGAACTGCGCTTTGGCCAAGGCCGCTGCGAGCGAGGCGATGGATTCACTGGACCGCTGCATCGCTCACCTCCGCCTCGATCACATCGAAGCTGACCGCACCGGATTTGGAGCGCTTGGCCCGGACGCCATGGCCGAACGGCCTCCTTGGCATCCTCCGGCATCAGCCTCTTGAGCTCGGCCTTGGCTCGCTCATGTCGAGGAAACGCCCCTCGTGTCGAGACGGAACACGGCCGCGAACTCGGCCCAGGAGTTCGATCCGCTCATGTCGACGATCCGCACCGCCTCGATCCGCGGCTTTGGCGGTTGGACCCCGAACAGACGCGGCGGTTCGCCGGACTGGACGCAGCGCCAGAACTTCTTCTCCGCGGTGAGCAGGAGGTGCTGGTAGAGCTGATCGGCGGCGATCGAGATCTCCACCCATTTCCCGCCGCCGGTGATGATGGAGAGCACCGCCGGTCTTGGAATTGGTGACCCACATGTTGTGCTGGAGCTGGGCCATGTGCTTTTCCGCCGCCGCCTCCTCCGAGAACGACCACGGCAGCATGAACTTGGCCTCGAACACCGCCCCCGTCCCTGAGACCATCCCGTCGAGGGTGGCGCCCATCCACCGGATGACCGGGTGGAGGACCCGGCTCTGAACGTCGGTGATCGCGCGGCCGGTATTGCGTTCGTACCACCGTCGATTGAGGTCCTCGGTCGCTGAGCCAAGTTGGACGATGAGGTTCGCCGAGAGATCCTCCGACGCGACCTCGCCGCGCTTCTCCTGCCAGAGGCGGAGGAGGGCCTTCTCGTCCTGGCCCATGATGATGCGGGCGTCGGAACCCCCGATGAATTGACGGCGGTCCTGGTAAGACTTTGTGTGCACTGCTGCTTTCACGGCTTCCTCCGAATCCAAAAATATCGTTTGATCTCACGGTGAAGGGGTGCTCAGCCCGTAATGTACCTAATTTATTAGGTACCATACATAATATGTAGGGTTTTATCTGCAGGTTGTCAACCATTATTTTGGGTGCGAGAACTAATGACGCTTACCACGGGAAATCAGCTGAAGGCAGCGCGGGCCTTAGCGGGGGTCGACCAGCAGCAGATTGCAGACGCTGCCGGCGTCAACGTGAATACCATTCGCAATATGGAGGCGCGGGGTGCCAACCTCATTACTAGTGGCGCGGTGACCGTCCACAGCGTGCAAATTGCTTTAGAGGCCCTTGGAATTGAATTTCTCAATCACAGGCGACCTGGGGTCCGTCTTAGCGCGCCCAGCCACGCAGAAATGGCGCCTGACCAAAAGCAGCGCGTCGCGACCAGAAAAAACCCAAACCAGATTCCGAAGGCGGATAACAAATGATATCGAGCGAGCAGACCTGACCGAAGGTGCGCGTGAAGGTGCCCGCCGGATGGTGGCGCAGGCGCTGATCGCGGAAGCCGACGCCTTCGTTGCCCAATGGAAGGACTTGAAGTTGCCGGATGGCCGCGACCGCGTCGTGCGTCACGGCCATGGACCTCAGCGGGCCATTCAGACTGGGGTTGGGCCCGTTGAAATAAGGCGCGCAAGGTGCGCGACCGGACTGACGTGGGCGCGGAGGAGAGAATCCGATTCACCTCGTCGATTCTGCCGAAGTGGGCGCGGCGGACCAAGAGCCTCGACGCGCTGTTGCCTATCCTCTACCTGCGCGGGGTGTCGACCGGCGACTTCCAGGAGGCGCTCGGCGCGCTGTTGGGCAAAGATGCTCCCAACCTGTCTCCCAGGCGTGATCGCACGGCTGACCGCGGAGTGGCAGGGTGAATACGAGGCTTGGCAGAAGCGCGATCTCTCGGCGCGGCGATACGTGTACGTATGGGCGGACGGCGTCTACCTGCAGGCGCGCATGGAAGAGAACGCCGAAGGCATGTTGGTGCTGATCGGCGCCACCCCCGAGGGCAAGAAGGAGCTCGTCGGATTGCAGACCGGGGTTCGGGAGGGTGCGCAGAGCTGGCGTGAACTCCTCATCGACATCAAGCGGCGCGGGCTCGAGATCGCGCCAGATCTCGCCGTCGGCGACGGTGGGCTCGGCTTCTGGAAGGCGATCGAGGAGGTGTGGCGCCTCATATTGAGGCTGGAGAGTGGGGCAGGTCATCCCATCAATGCTTACGCCCGCTGCCGAGCGAGAGGCTGTCGCTCACCTGCGTTCTGCGTTCGAGATGAGCGAGAGGCGGGCGTGCAGGACCATCGGCTGTGTGCGGATGACGGTGCGCTACCGCTGCCGTCGCGCGGACGACACGACCCTGCGGGTGAGGCTGCAGGCGTTGGCCCACGAGCGCCGGCGCTTCGGCTACCGACGCCTGCACGTGCTGCTGCGACGAGAGGGCTTCAAGGTGAACCACAAGCGGCTGTTCCGGCTCTATCGTGAGGAGCGCCTCGTGGTCCGCCGACGGGGCGGCCGCAAGCGGGCATTGGGAACACGCGCGCCGATGGTTGTGCCGCAGCTGCCGAACGACCGCTGGTCGCTCGACTTCGTATCCGATCAGTTCGTCGACGGCCGCCGGCTTCGCATCCTGGTCCTGGTCGACGACTGCACACGCGAGTGCTTGGCCCTGATCCCTGATACCTCCATCTCGGGGACCCGGGTCGCCCGCGAGCTCGAGTTCACCGGCAGGAAGTACCCGAAGGCGAAGCACCGGTTCGAGTTGAAGGGTTCGCCAATCACCGCGATCTCGGGCATATGGAAGCCACCACAGGGCAACCATCCGCCCTCGTTCACCATGCTGACAACCGCGCCCGGGCCTGACGTCGCCCCGTACCACAGCCGACAGGTCGTGGTGCTGCGTCCCGAGGATTGGGGCGCTTGGCTCCGTCTGAGCAAGAGCGAAGAGCAGCTCCTCCGCCCGCTCGACGCCGGCGCACTCGAAGCGACGACCGTGCGCGGCGAGTCGGAATGAGTTGCTACGGGGCTGCTCTCGACCCACGCCATCGACGTCGGCCAGCCTATCGCCGGAAGGCTTTCCATTTCACCGGGGTAACCCCCAGGGGCGTTCCGTTGCCCGAGCTGATCCAACCAGTCGCAGTCAACCGATAGGGGGTCTGCAGCATATAGGGATCGCCCTGGTCGCCCTGGACCACCAAGTGGACATCTTGGTCAAGCGGGGCCCGCTCGATTGGTGCCCAGCCGTTTCTTTCATCGAAAGCTTGTTTCACTTTCCGCTCCAAAATCTCCTGTCCTGTGCCGTCCGCCAGTGGCATTTGCCCGATGGGCCTCGCAAGCGGACTGCGAGGCCACTGCAGCGCCGCCATCTAAAGATGAAAATACAGTCAGCCCAACTTTTTCGTCACGACTGTTGCGCGTTGACAACGGAAGGCCAAGAAGCCCCCCTCCAATCCCGTCACCGGTACGCCGCGAGGGCTTAGTGACGCGGCAGTCGCACGGTAAAGTAAAGATTGTGCCAGAACTCTCCGGTCGACACGACTTCAATCGAAAGGTACGGGTCGGGCAGACCAATGTGCCACTCCCGGCCCCCTTTGCCGAGCGATGCTGTAGGCTCTGGTCGTAGCCACCTCCGATTAATGGACACTGCGAAACCCGCTATACGCACCGCGCCCAAGAGACCTCCTTAAACCGGGCTTATCTGTTAAGACGTTCGGCACCGTTTGAATCCGACAACCTTTCTGAATTACTTTTGCAAGACGATCACCTCCGGGCGGCACGACCGTGGCCGGTGCGCCGCTCTCTCGGATTTCAAGTTGGCGCGCTCAAGATGCTCGACCCCGGCGCAACTCGCACAGACGGAGACAAAAGACCCGTGGCCCTCGGCCGTGAGTAGGACCATGGATTCGGTGCGCCCGAAGGTTCCTCTGTATGCACCTGAAGTTGCCGGTGCTGCGGGTTAAAACCGCACCATGCACCAAATTGCGACTGGGACTCCCATGCCTGCAAACAGTCGCCCAGAGCCCCTTTACGTCACCCCATGACGCATCGAATTCAGTCTTCACTCCCGCTACGCGACGTACCCGCGGAGGGCTGCTTGAGCTAGCTTCCCGCGAGGGGCGGCTCCAAGGAAATCCAACGTAGCTCAAGTGCCTCCTCCAGCCTTTGCGAGCGACCCCGCCCAGGCCTGCCTTGAGCAAGCCCTCGCGTGACGGCCTCCTGCTAGCGACGTCCATCCTTCCGGCTCGAGGTTTGTCTTCGCAATCAACGGGATCGCTCACAAAGTTATCTAGCTCGCCTGGACCTTCCTTAGTACCTTGGTCCTGGCGACGGCAAAGCGGTCGGGGATAGGTAAGACACATCGGAGCCGAATGATTGTCGCTAGCGAAGACGGAGGGCAGTAGGTGGCACACGACGGATTCGCCTGGTCGTACCTGCAGCGGGGTTCCTTGAAAGGTGAAAACGGTCAGAGCCGATCTTTTTTCGGAAGCCCCAGATCGCCCCCCAATCGTGCCGACTGGAGGGCTGTAGTGTTGGCCTAACAAACCGCAACTTTTCCTTCAGCCATGCGAAAACCGCAGCCCTTTAAGCGATGCCGCGATTTTCGGTATCAGAGGGTGTTTGTCGCGGGAGGCCCATGGTAATGCGGGATGTAATGACCTCGGTAATCCAGGTAATCAGGTGTGTCCAAGGGTTTTTTCTCGAGGCTTTTTTCTTCGAATTTAGTTGGATCCCCTCATCCCATGCGAGCCGCGCATCGCTGAAAAACGTGTAACAAATTGGTGGAGTATGGGGCTTTCACACATTGAATTTGGGCAGGAACTACTGATGGGGCTCTACCTACAGAAAATCCAAGACGGCGGGGGACTTAAAGTGGGTGGCGGAGGCGGTTAAATGGTCCCACCAGCGTGCTGCCGCGAAGGGGAGGGGTGGGTATGTTGTGCACGTTGCAATGGCAGATATCGGGACGGGGCCAGGGGCAAAAAAATGCTTGTGGGGAGTTACACAATCGAACTCGATGACGGTAAGCCACCAGCCCAGCCGCAGCAAATCGCGGAAATATCCGTAAGAAATATCCGACGAGCTGACGGCGAGGCCCATCGGACAGAATCAAGACCAAAAGATGATGGCGACCGGGGCCCACGATCATTATGAGAGCGTTGGGCGTCCGTCGGGGCGCCGGTTGCATGGCGAACCAAAGGATCTCCGCCGTGTCGAAAGCTCGCAAGCCGCTTGGGGCAATGTCGGGTCTCCTGATCGCGATGGCGGCGGGGGGCGTCGCCGCCCAAAACGCCCCCGAGGCGCCGAACGGTCCGGATGGCCGCGCCGTCGCCGCGCCGGCACAAAGTCCCGGCCGCGTGTGGCAGGCGCCGGTCGGGCACCGTCAGCCCCGGCTTTCGGATGTGCCCCCTGCACCTGCCGCGCCCCCGGACGACGCCAAAGCCGACGCCGACCCGCAAAATCACATCGACGATAGGCTCCGTATCTGCCGGGGCTGCTGAAGCTGCAGGGTCCATCGCCTGGGACTGCCGACGCCGCGGGCCTCCGTGGTCACAACGAAGGCAGCGACGCCTACGCCGATGACGATTCCGCGGCAACGGGATAGGGTCACGGTATGCGCCAGCCGGCGGATGCGGAAGGCCGAACCGTTGCAATCGTCCTGATGGCGTGGACGCTCGTCGGCGCTATCGGTCCCGCACATGCCCATGGTGGCGGTGATGTCGCTTCGGGATTCGCCGGCGGGTTTGCGCATCCGCTGTTCGGACCCGACCATGTCGCCGCCATGCTGGCGGTGGGGCTGTGGGGGGCGGTCTTGGGACCGCCGGCGCTGTGGGTCTTGCCGGTCGCATTTCCGCTGGTCATGGCGGCAGGCGGTGTTCTCGGCATCGTGGGAGTCCCGATTCCCGGGGTGGAGATCGGCATCGCCCTCTCCGCCGTCATTCTCGGCCTGATGGTGGCCTGCGCGGCGCCGGCGCCGCTTGCGGTGGCGGTGGTCCTCGTGGCCGCGTTTGCCGTGTTCCACGGTTATGCCCACGGGACTGAACTACCGGCCGGGGCCGACGCCATCGCCTTTTCGGCTGGATTTGTCCTGGCAACGGGATTGCTGCATCTCGCCGGCATCGCCTTCGGGACAGTCGGGCGCTGGCCGGTCGGTCGATTGGCGGTGCGCCTCGCCGGCGGGGCGATCGCCGTTGCCGGACTGGCATTTCTGCGGGCGGCGCTGTGACGGCGCTGCTCGGCGGCATGGCCCAGGTCTTCATTCCGGGACACCTCGTGGCGGTGGTCGCGGCGGCGCTGCTGACGGCCCAGGCCGACCTTTGGCGCACCCTGTGGCTGCTTGCGGCCTTCGCCGGCGGGTTGGCGAGCGGGCTCGGCGCGGTTGCCCTCGGGGTCGGCGAAACTCCGGCCGGCGATGCGCTGCTGGTCGCGGCTGCCCTGGGCGGGCTCGCAGCGGCCTTGGCCGTGGCTGTGCCGGCGAGCCTCGCGGCCACGCTGACCTTCGTCATCGGGCTCGGTATCGGCCTGGATTCACCCCCCGACGCGATCGCGATCCGGGATGCGGTTGTCGGCCTGATCGGCACCGCCTGCGCCGGGGTGGCCCTGTTCGCCGCCGCGTCTGCCGCCGTGGCGCTCCTGGCAAGGCCGTGGCAGGGCATCCCGGTGCGGGTCGCGGGATCCTGGATCGCCGCGATCGCAATTCTCGTCCTCGCTTTGCGCTGGGCCGCTTAGACTGGATCTCCTGCCACCGATTGGCTTACAGGAAACCGACCGAAAGCCATGGCACCAGCGCCACCACGATGAGCGCGAGCAGCACGGCGCCGAGATAGGGCCAGACCCGCCCCATCGCTTCGTCGGGGGCAACCCGTCCGATCGCGCAGGCGGCATAGAACCCGACCCCGAACGGCGGCGCGAACAGGCCGATGCCCATGGCGAGGATCACCACCATCGCATAATGGACGTCATGGACCCCGAGGGCGCGGGCGGCGGGAAACAGCAGCGGGCCGAACAGCACGATGGCGGGAATGCCCTCCAGCACGCTGCCGAGAATGGCGAACACCACGATGGTGACGCCGAGGAAGCCGAACTGCCCGCCCGGCACCTGCTTCATCATCGCCACCAGCTGACGCGAGAAGCCGGACTGGGTGAGCGCCCACGCCATCGCGGTCGCGGTGCCGATGATGAGCAGGATCGCGCCGGACAGCGAGGCGGTTTCGATCAGCATCGGATAGAGCCGGCGCCAGTCGAACTGGCGGTAGATGAAGAGCCCCGCCGCCATGGTGTAGACGACACCCACCGTCGATACCTCGGTGGCGGTTGCGACCCCCTCGATCACCGCGGTGCGGATTAGGAATGGCAGCGCGAGGGCGGGGAGGGCGACGAAGAAGCTGCGCAGCACCTCGCGCGATGCCGCACGCTCGACGCCGGACAGGTCCTCGCCGCGGGACCGGTAGCGGCACACGACGACGAGGGCGATGGCCGCGACCAGCGCCGGCAGCAGCCCCCCGGTGAACAGCCCGGCGATGGAGACCCCCGTGACCGAGCCGATGGTGATCAGCACCAGGCTCGGGGGAATGGTCTCCGACATGGCGCCCGAGGCGGCGAGCAGCGCCACCAGCTCGCCGGGGCTCGCGCCGCGCCTGCGCATTTCGGGAAACAGAACCGGCGCGACCGCGGCCATGTCGGCGGCCTTGGAACCGGAGATGCCGGACACGACGTAGATGGCGCCGAGCAGCACGTAGGAGAGGCCGCCGCGGACATGGCCGATCAGCGCCGCCATGAAGTCGACCAGCACCCGCGCCAGGCCCGCCATCTCGATCAGCAGGCCGAGAAACACGAACAGCGGTACCGACAGCAGGATCAGGTTGGAGGTGCCCTCGTCGATCCGGCTCGCCATGATGGTGAGCGGCACGCGGGTGGTGAGGGCGAGGTAGGACATCGTGGAGATGCCGAACGCGAAGGCGATCGGCACGCCGAGCGCGACGGCGAGTCCGACCATGCCGACGAAGAAGATCAGGAGGTTGAAATTGCCGAGGCCCGCGAGCAGCGGCCGCGCCAGCCACAGCGCGCCGGCGATCGCCAGCACGGCCACGAGCGCGGCCACGGCGTCGAGCGGGCGGGCCCGTTCCAGGAGCCGCGCCACCACGATCACCAGCATGAGCGCGGCGCCGACGGCAATCGCCGCGACCCGGTAGCCGTCGCTGATCTCCAGGGCCGGCGTGGTGATGAACGATTGCACCTCGACGTATTCGCGGGCCGGCGGAATCAGCAGGACCAGGAAGGCGGCCACCACCATGGTGCCGAAAATCTCGAGGAAGGCCCGCCAGCGCGGCGGCGCCAACGAGACGAGGAAAGCGAGCCGCATGTGCTCGGCCCGGCGCAGCGCAATCACCGAGCCCAGCATCGCGAGCCACAGGAACAGCGCGGAGGCGAGCTCGTCCGACCAGGTCAGCGGCGCGTTGAAGACGTAGCGCGAAACGACGCCGATCAGCAGCACCGCGATCTCGGCGGCGACCAGCGCGGCCGCCGGGATTTCGGTCGCGAGCGCGAGCGCGCGCTCCAGGCGCGCGAACCGCGCCGGCGCGCCCGGGCCAGCGACCGCGCCGTCGATCGCCTGCTCCGCGGCGGAAACGAGCCCCGCGCCGTCGCCGCCCGAAGCCATGGCGTCAACCCAGAGTGCCGACCTGCTTCTCCAATACCGCCCAGGCCTCCGGCCCGTATTTCTGCTTCCAGTCGGCGTAGAAGCCGGCGCTGCGCAGGGTCGCGCGGAATTTCTCCGGGTCGGTCGGGTTGAAGACCATGCCTTTGGCGGCGAGCGCGCCCTGCATGGATTCGTTGAGCTGCCGCACGTCCTCGCGCTCCTTCAGGGCGGCGCCGTTGACGTTGCGGGCCACGATCTCCTGCAGGTTCTTGGGCAGCTCCGCCCAGGCCCTGGCATTGGCGAGCGTCCAGAAGCCGTCCCACATGTGGTTGGTCAGCGAGACGTATTTCTGCACCTCGTAGAACTTGAACAGGTCGATGAGGGCGAGCGGATTTTCCTGCCCCTCGACGATCCGGGTCTGCAGCGCGGAATAAACCTCGTTGATGTTGATGCTGGTCGGCGACGCCCCGAGCGACTTGAACATCGAGGTCCATAACGGGCTCACCGGCACCCGGATCTTGAAGCCCTTGAAGTCGTCCGGCGTGTTGATCGGATGGGTGCTGCTGGTGACCTGCCGGTAGCCGTTGTCCCACATGTTGTCGAAGGCTTGGAGCCCGGCCTTCCCGATCGCGCCGCGCACGTAGCCGCCGAGCGGCCCGTCCATGGCCGCCCACACCTGGGCATAATCCTTGAAGATGAAGCCGATGCCGTTGATGGCGGCGACCGGGACATAGGTCGCGAGGATCAGGCCCGACAGATTGAACATCTGGATCGCGCCGGTGCGCAGCTGCGAGAGCATATCGGTGTCGCCGCCGAGCTGGCTGTTGGGGAACAGCTCGATCTCCATGCGCCCGCCGAACTCGTTCCTGATCTGCGCGGCCGCCTCGCGCAGCCGCACGTTCATGGGATGGGCGGCGACGTTGTTGTTGGCGTAGCGGAATATGAATTCCGCCGCGTCGCCGCGCCGGGTGAGGATTCCATACGCCGCGACGCCCGCCGCCGCGCCCGCGGTGGCCCGCAGCAGGGTGCGGCGTGTCGGTCTTCCCATGTGACGAGACATCTGGCGTTTCCCTCATCGTTTTTTTGTTGGTGACCGCGGGGGCCGGTGAGAGCACCGCCTCGGCGTCTTGCCGGCGTTCACGCACGTCGTGATGATCGAGCGTGGCCGATCGGCTGAAACTTTACTCGTCGCGTCGCCAGATCTCGTATCCGATTTCCTTGGCGATCATTCCGTCGCGGATGTGGAAGTTGTGCAGCAGCCGCATCTTCACTCTGGTGCCGATCGGAAACGGACAATTCTCGAAGCCGTCGCCGGAAATGCGGAACGTGGCCCACATGTCGTCGAATACCCGATCCGGGGTCGCGAAGCGCTCGATCGGAAGAAAGGAGATCCCCTCCGCGGAACCGAACACCCGCAGATACATCTTCTTGATCGTCTCTCGTCCCCGGTAGGTCACGCCGCGCGCCGGCGTCTCCCAGACCGCATCCTCGGTATAGAGCTTGATGCATTCGTCGATGCGGTCGGGATTCTCCTCATGCAGGTGCATGTCGATCAAGTCGAGAGCATACTGGCATTTTTCGTCGTAGGTCTTCGGCAGCTTGCGACGGGCGAGAAGCTGTTCGACGGTCTCATGGGATTTTTCGACGAGGGTCATGATCCAACTCCGCTTCGCGCTTGAATTGCAAGTCGGGCCGCGCGGCCAATGTTGAATGATTTCCAGGGCGGCGACAACACTGGCACAGGAAGGCCGTGCAGCTCGTCGCCCGAACTATGAGTTCCCTCGGTGCCGGTCGGGCGTGGGCTTGTCCATGATGACGGCGACTGAACGGGCGCGCCGCCCGAAAGCCTTCGTCGGTTGGGGTCTTGCGAAAGCCACCGCGGGCGCAGATGGGTATCGCTACGCACGTTCCACGGACAATTCGCCTTCTGGGGTACCGGTCGAGATGAAGCCGCGCCAACCGCAGATCCCTTCGGCACCGCCGTCCGCACGGAGGCAGGGAAACAGCGGCTCCGAAGCCTGCATGACGGCGCCGCGCCGGTCCGCCGTGCCCGCCCGAAGCGGCGAGGGAGGCGGCGCATGAATCCTCGGGCAACGCCACCGGCGCCGCCGAAGGCCGGGGCCGTGGCCAAGTTCGGCATCGGGCTCGCGGCGATGATGCGGGCGCGGGCCGCCGCGGACTTCCAGCGGGACCAGGACTACGAGGCTTCGCCGGGCGTCAGCGAGGCGCTCGCCGCGGTTGACGCCGGAGCCCCGGCGATCCTCGTGGTCGGTCGGGCGGGCACCGGCAAGACGCGGCTGGTGCAATACCTCAAGGCGAGGCCGGGCGGCGAATTGCAGGCGACGGTGGCGCCCACCGGCATCGCCGCCCTCAATGCGCAGGCGCAGACCATCCATTCCTTCTTCCGCCTCGAGCCCAACGTCCTCGACGCCGCCAACCTCGCCGACGCCGGGAGGTTCGGCGGGGTTTATAGGCGCATGAAGCGCCTCATCATCGACGAGATCTCCATGGTCCGCGCCGACCTCATCGACGCGATGGATGCGCGGCTGCGCCGGGTGCGCGCCGACCAGCGGCGGTTCGGCGGCGTTCAGGTCGTCATGGTCGGCGACTTCCTGCAGCTGCCGCCGGTCATCGCGCCCGATGACTGGCCGGTGCTGGAGGCGCTGGGGTATCAGGGGCCGTTCGCCTTCAACGCCCATGCACTCGCCGACCTCCCGGTGAAGACGGTGACGCTCGACCGGGTGTGGCGCCAGGACGAGCAGGAGTTCATCGAGGTGCTCGGCCACATCCGGGCGGGCCATGAGGTCGAGGCGGCGCTGGAGCGGCTCAACCGCCGCTGCGTCGGCCCGCACCGGGAGGGCGTCGCGCCGCTGCTCCTCACCGCGACCCGCGCCGCCGCGGAGGGCTACAACAAGCGCGGCCTCCATGCGCTCGGCGGCTCGCGCGCCGCGTTCCAGGCCCGGATCGAACGCGCCTTCACGCTGGCGCCGGCGAGCCTTCCCGTCCCGGAATACATCGAGCTCGCAGTGGGCGCCCGGGTGATGGCGGTCAAGAACGACGCCGGCGGCCGCTGGGTCAACGGCTCGCTCGGAACCGTCACTGAATTGAGCGAGGACGGCGCGACCGTCGCCTTCGACCGCGGCCGCGGCGAGCACCTGGTGTCGCCGGTCGCCTGGGAGAAGGTGCGCCAGCAGTGGAACGAGACGTCGAAGCGCATCGACACCGAGGTGGTCGGCGCCTATCGGCAGATCCCGCTCATCCATGCGTGGGCGGTGACGATCCACAAGGCGCAGGGCCTGACCCTCGACGACGTGCGCATCGATCTCGGATCGGGTGCCTTCGCGCCGGGCCAGGTCTACGTGGCGATCTCGCGGGTGCGGAGCATGGCCGGCCTGTCGTTCGCACGGCCGCTGCGCCCGGCCGACATCCGGGTCGATCCGATGCTCGTCGAGTTCATGCGCTGGGTGCAGCTCGAGACGTCGCCGGGCCCGCAGCCGATTGCACTGGAGTAGCGCCTCGCTCCGCTGCGGTTCGAGCGCTCAGCACGCCGGCTTTTCGCATGGCTTGCAACTTGCCTTGCCCGCCCTCAATCCACCTTGACGTTCGCCGCCTTCATGATCGGCGCCCACCGCGCGATGTCGCTCTTCACTCGCCCCGCCAATGCTTGCTGGCCGCGTTCGGCCTTGGTCGGAATGACGGCGCCGAGTTCGAGCAGGCGCTTCTGCGTGGCGGGATCGTCCAAGGCCTTGTCGAGCGCGTCGGACAAACGGTCGAGGATCGGCTTGGGCGTGCCTTTCGGCGCGAACATCGCCCACCACGGCGCGGCATCGAGGTTGGCGAGGCCGACTTCCTTGGTGGTGGGAACATTGGGCATCGTGGGATGCCGTTCGGCGGCGCCGAAGGCGTAGACCTTCACCGCGCCCGCGCCGAGGTGCGAGCCGACGTCGAGGATCGTTCCCATGAAGTAGTCGACCTGGCCGCCGAGCAGCGCCGTCATCGCCGGAGCATTGCCGCCGAACGGGACGAGGGTCGGTTTCGCGTCGAGGTCGGCGTCGAGCACCAGCGCGTAGGTGAACGACATCGAGCCGACGCCGGTGTGGGCGAGATTGAGCTTGTCGGAATTGGCCTTCACATAGGCGATGAACTCGTTGACGTCCTTGGCCGGGAAGTTTTTGCGCGCGGCGATGAGGAGCGGCTGCGAGACGATGATCCCGATCGGCTCGAAATCGGTGTCCGGCTTGTAAGCGAGATTGGAATACAGCGAAATCGAGATCGCGTGGGTTCCCATGTGGCCGACCTCGATGGTGTAGCCGTCGGGAGTGGCGCGCATGGTCCGCAGCGATCCGACGATGCCGCCGGCGCCCACGACGTTCTCGACGACGAGTTGCTGGCCGAGGGTGCGCGACATGTGCTCGCTGGCGACGCGTGCCGCCACATCGGTCGGTCCGCCGGCGGCGAATGGAACGATCACCGTGATCGGCCGCGTCGGATAGGGCGGCATCGCGTTCTGGGCCGTGGCGACCCGCGAGACGGCCGGGAGCGCGGCGGCTCCCGCGGCGAGATGCAGAAACCGACGGCGCGGGATCATCGTCACGGGCTCACTCCCTGAAAGTCTTGTTATGGCGTCCATTCTGCCTCGATCCGGGCTTACAGGTCAAAGCGCGCGCCATGGCACGTGACATTGTCACGAAGTTCGGGCCGAATGGCAGATGAACAAAAGCCAGACAAGCAGCGGGCGTTGAGCACCAGGGAGGACATCATGCGTTTTGGCGTCGTGTTGGTCGCGGTCGGCATCACGCTGGCCGGCGGCCGGGCAGGGCAGGCGGCGGAGCCAGCCGCCGTCATCGGAAGCGCGATCGAGAAGCTCGGCGGCGCCGACAAGCTCATGGCGATCTCGACGCTGGCGATCATCGCCCGTCATCGCCACTGGGACCCGCAGGAGACACTGGTCCCCGAGACCGGAACGCGGCTCGGCGGCACCGCCCGTTTCACGCTGACGGAAGACATCGCCGGCCACCGCGCGCGCTACGACTGGGTGCGCTTCCGCATCGCGCCGATGGTGCGCACGTTCATCTACACCGAGGTATTCGCGGGCGGGCTCGGCTATGTGCTCGGCGAGGACAACATCGTGCTGTCGAAGCAGGCCAAGGAGACGGTGCCCGCGCTGCACACCATGAGCGCGTCGCGGGTGGTCGCCCACGAGCGGGAGCTGCACCGCCAGTCGCCGCGGCTTCTCGTCGAGATGCTGGGGCACCCGGACCGCCTCGCGGCGCTGCCCGACGAGAGCGTCGACGGTAAGGCCCTGTCGGTGGTGTCCTACAAGGGTGAGGACGCCACCTGGTACGTGCTGTTCGGCAGCGACGGGATGCCGGCCCGCATCCGCACCATCGACGCCGACGGCGTGTGGGGCGACAGCAACTACGATCTCATCCTCGCCGATTGGCGCGAGGTCGGCGGCGTCAAGTTCGCGTTCGACCAGTCGTTCACGCTCAACGGCCACGAGGTCCAGCACATCGACGTGGACGAGGTCGTGGTCAATCCGAAGTTGGGGGACGATCTCTTCCGCATTCCGAAGCTGGTCGCGGAGACGGCGGCGAAGCAGAAGGCGCCCGACGAGGTCAACATCCAGTGGATGCTGCGGCGCGCCAACTGGGGCTCGTTCATCGATTCCGATCAGCTCGCCTACGATCCGGCGGTCGTCCCCGGCAACGTATGGACGGAGATCAAGCCGGGCATCTGGCACATCACCGGCGGCAGCCACAACGCGCTGGTGGTCGAGATGAAGGACTACCTCGTCGCCTTCGACGCGCCGATCGGCAACGAGATGTCGCGCATGACGATCGCCGAGGCCGCGCGGCGTTTTCCGGGCAAGCCGTTCAAGTATCTGGTGCTGACCCACCACCACATGGACCACGTCAACGGCGCCCGCGCCTTCGCCGCCAAGGGCGCCGACCTCGTGTTCGGTCCCGGCGACCGCGAGATGTTCGCGAGGCAGATGCAGGCGCCGAACCGCATCCGCAACGACGAGCTGTGGCGCAATCCCCGCACCGTCGGTCTCACGGAGGTCAAGGACACGCTGACCCTCACCGACGGGCAGCGCAAGATCGACCTCTACGTCATCGATAATTCCCATGCCAAGGGCATGCTGGTCGCGCACATTCCCGACGCCGATTTCGGCTGGGCGGTCGACATCTGGAGCCCGACCCGCGACGTGCCGGGCCAACTCGCCTCCCACAAGGAGTTCGTGGCGGGGCTCCGCAAGGTCGGGGTGATGCCGACGACCTGGGCGGGTGGTCACGGCACCGGTCCGGCGCCGCTCCAGCCGCTGGTGGATGCGCTCGACAGGATGCCCGCGGGCAACTGACCGGCACGACCGGCGCCGCCGCCCTCCGGGGCCGGGAGGCTTTCGGGCCGGCCCGCTCCCAACCAACAGGCTTGCGGCGCGCGCAGGTCGCCGCGCGCCGTCCGCCAGGGCTCAATGCCCGAAGACGACGGCGTGCATGATGCGGCCCGGCAGTAGCGTGAACAGGCCGGCAATTCCCAGTGCGCCCACGAACAGGCCGGTCATGGCTTTGCGGTGGCGCTCCGTGGCGTGCCTTCGCGCCGCCACCACCGCCCTCGGCACCATGATCAGCGTGAAAAGCGACAACAGGTGGATCGGGCTCCAGGGCCCCCAGGTCCGAAACTGATGGATGAAGAACGAGCTGATGCACACCACGAGCATCAGGGAGACCCATCCCCAGCCCATCGTGCGGTGCGGCAGCGTGCCTTTCGGCGCCGCGAGCTGGATCGCCCCCAGTGCAAACGCCGCCAAGGCGGCGAAGGCATGGACCTGGATTTGCGGCTCGGCCGCCAGCAGTGGCTCGAGGCTCATGGCTTCGCCTTATTCGATGGGCGCGGGAATCAGCGGCGTGCCCCGCCTCCTGCGGTATCGGAAATCGCGACAGGGGGGAACACCGCGGCTATCCGACCGGCGGCATGATTCATCCGGAGCAGGGCGACGAGGTCGCGGCGGGACGACGGTTTGCCCCCGCAGCCCCGGGGCTTGCGTGATCAGCCCGGTCGGCCGGCAGAGGCGGGAACCTTTCGGCGGTGCCGGAAGGCGGCCCGCGGCGCGGCCAGAACCGGAGGCTCCGGGATCTCGAACTTCGGGTCCGCCGCCAACGCACCGGCCCGAACCAAGCACTCCTTGCCGAGGTCGATCAGCCGGAGTCCTGCGCCCGCGCTGCTGGTCTTGAAGGCCTGCTCCAGGCAAAGGCGCGCAAGGCGAAGAAGATCTTCGGTATCGTGCATGAAGGAGGTCCCCGGGGGTCAGAACCGTCGCACCCTGAGCCGGTCGGACGTCCTCCGCCTTGATCTGCATCATGGCCCCCGCGTTCATGCCGGCCGCTTGCCTGCATCGTGCGCGACGTGTCGCTGGTCTGGGTGCGCTCCCTTGGATTCTGCGGCCGGCGGGTCGCGTGGTGATTGGGACGGATCGCATCCGCCCGCATCCTGTGGGCGCCTCCCTGCCTCGAGGGCCTCACGGCCTGCCCCCTGGTCCGTCAAAGGCCGCCTTATCCTCTTGTTATCCCTGCGTCAAAAGCGATGCGATTTGAGCCAGCCTCCGGAATCCTCTCGTCAAAAGTTATGCTACATGTGCGATGCCTGAGCCTTGCGGAGGAAACCATGGCCCAACCTCAGAGGCTGACTTTCAATGTCAACGGTGCGGCGCGGAGCGTGCTGGTCGATCCGGACACGCCGATCCTCTACGTGCTGCGCAACGACCTCGCGCTCAACGGGCCCAAGTTCGGCTGCGGCCTCGGTCAGTGTGGGGCCTGCACGGTCCTCATCGACGGTGTCGCCACGCGCTCCTGCATCACGTCCTCCGGCGACGTGGTGGGGAAGGCCGTCGTCACCCTGGAAGGGCTCCGCGGCGCCTCCGGCAAGCTCGATCCGGTACAGCAGGCCTTCGTCGATGAGCAGGCCGCACAGTGCGGCTACTGTACCAACGGGATGATCATGACGACCAAGGCGTTGCTCGGTCGCAACCCGCGCCCCAGCGAGGCCGACATCCGCACCGAGCTCGCGAACAATCTATGTCGCTGCGGCACCCATATCGAAATTCTGCGCGCGGTGCGCCGCGCAGCACAGATCGGGTGAGGAGGTGGCGATGACATCCGCCCTGCGTCTTCCACGCCGTGACCTCTTCAAAGCGGCTGGCGTGCTCCTGGTATCGGCGGTGCTTCCCTCCGCCCTCGGGTCGTCCGCGGAGGCCGCGTCCGAAACGTCGTCCCCGGCGGCCGGCGAGGTGGACACCTTCATTGCCGTTGAACCGGACGGCACCGTCACGGCGTGCTGCGGGCACGTCGATCTCGGTACCGGGGCTCGTACCGCGTTGGGACAGATCGTTGCTGAAGAGCTGGACGTGCCGGTCTCGCGGGTCCGGATGGTTCTCGGCGACACCGACCGCACGCCCAATCAGGGTGCGACGATCGCCAGCGCGACCATTCAGGTGGCTGCGGTTCCGCTACGGCGCGCCGCCGCCCAGGCCCGGGTCTTTCTGCTGCGGAGGGCTGCCGAACGCCTCAAGGCACCGGTCGAAACGCTGGTCGTCCACGACGGCGTCATCCTGCAACGTGACAACGCGGAGGCTCGGGTCTCCTACGGCGAGCTCATCGGCGGCCACCAATTCCATCTCAGCATCGCTGCCGATGCGCCCGTCAAGAAACCGGCCGATTATGTCGTCGTCGGCACATCGACGCCGCGCGTGGACATTCCTGCAAAGGTCAGCGGCGGCCTCGTGTTCGTCCACGACATGCGGTTGCCCGGCATGCTGCATGCGCGCGTCGTCCGGCCGCCTTATGCGGGAGTCGATAGCGGCTGGCCGGTCGGGCATGGCCTCATCGCGGTGGACGAGTCGTCCATCCGCGACATCCCCGGCATCGTCCGCGTGGTCGTCATCCGGGATTTCATCGGGATCGTCGCGGAACGTGAGGAACAGGCGATCCAAGCCGCCGAAGCGCTCAAGACGACCTGGAAGCCGTGGGATGCACTCCCCGACCTCGCGCAGCCCGGGCCCGCCTTGCGTGCCCTCCCGTCCGAGCGGCGCGTTCTCAAGTCGGAAGGCGATGTGGGTGCGGCGTACCGGGGTGCCAGGACGCGAACCGCCGCGAGCTATGTCTGGCCGTATCAGATGCACGGTTCGATCGGGCCGTCCTGCGCTCTCGCCGATGTTCGCGGCGACGGCACGGTGACGGTCTGGTCCGGGACACAGAATCCGCATGACCTGCAAGCCGATCTCGCAAAGCTGCTGGACATCCGCGCCGAGGCCGTTCGGGTGGTGCGGATGGAGGCGTCCGGCTGCTACGGGCGCAATTGCGCCGATGACGTCAGCGCGGATGCGGTCTTGCTGTCCAAGGCGGTCGGGCGGCCGGTTCGCGTGCAGCTCACCCGTGCCCAGGAGTTCGGGTGGGAGCCCAAAGGCGCCGCGCAGCTGATCGACGTGCGGGGCGGCCTCGATGGCGGTGGTCGTCTCGCGGCCTACGAATTCGGGACCTGGTATCCCTCCAATATGGCGCCGACGCTCGCGCTGCTGTTGACGGGCGTCAGTCCGGCGGTTCCCGCTGTCCTCGAAATGGGCGACCGGACCGCGGTCCCCGGTTACACGCTCGGCGCGGCTTTGATCGTTGCGAACGACGCCGCACCCATCGTCCGCGCGGCGTGGTTGCGCGGCGTTTCGGCGCTGCCCAACGTCTTCGCGCATGAATTTTTCATCGACGAACTCGCGGCTTCTGCGGGACTCGATCCCGTGGAGGTGAGGCTGCGCAATCTGTCCGACCCGCGCGGCATCGAAGTGTTGAAAGCCGTCACGGCGAAGGCGGGCTGGCAGTCTCGGCCCTCGCCCAACCCCGCGGCCGGTAACGGAGATGTCGTGACCGGGCGCGGCGTCGCCTACGCCCAGTATTTCCACAGCAAGTTTCCAGGTTTCGGCGCCGCCTGGGCGGCCTGGGTCGCAGAGGTCTCCGTCGACAAGAAGACCGGCGAGATCAAAGTCCGCAAGGTGACGGTGGCGCATGATTGCGGACTGATCATCAATCCTGACGGCGTGCGCCACCAGATCCACGGCAACGTGGTGCAGTCGACCGGGCGCATTCTCAAGGAGGCCGTGGGCTTCAACCGGTCTGCGGTGACGTCGCTGGATTGGAGCGAATACCCCATCATCACCTTCCCGGAAGTGCCGGAGATCGACATCGTCATGCTCTCGCGCCCCGACGAGCCCCCGCTCGGCGTCGGTGAATCCGCGTCCGTTCCGAGCGCCGCCGCGATCGCCAATGCGATATTCGACGCCACCGGCGTGCGGCTTCGCGAAGTGCCTTTCACGCCGGAGCGCATGCTGGCCGGCCTGGGGGCATTGCGCGGATAACGGATCGCCCTGCAAAAGCTCCGGCGTTTCCCGTCGCCCCCGACACCGCCGTGCGGCGTAATGCGGATGGAGCTGTTCGTCCCAACGCCCACATGGGCCGCTCGCGCGCCCGCGCGGGAGATAGCATTGGGCGCCGCCTCACCGTAGGACTTCATTTGAGATAGAGTCGCGCTGGACGAAGCAAAGGGAACCCGAATGCCGAAGAAGCCCAGGAAAGAACCGCCCGAGAGAGTGTTGATCATTGAGGAGTGGGACAAGTGGGTGAAGGGAAAGGTCCCCGAAGGGCAAAGGGGGACGGAGACGCAGGGATTCGAGTTCCACGGCTACCTGGGACGCGAGCGGCCGGGGCTGCTGGAATTCAAATACGCCGGCAACCGTTGGCAGCAGGTGAAGGTCTGGCTGCGTGAGGCCGAAAGAATTTCGCGGTGAGCCCGTGCGATCGATCGCGAAGTCTCGGGGCAGCGGGCAGGGGGGCCTATCCGTCCGTCGCGCCCCCGCGGCTTATTTTCCGAGCTTCGATCTTTTGTACTCGACCCATTTCAGCAGACACCGCGCCGCGGTCTCGTAGGTCGGAGCGAGGGCCAGTCCGGCGATTTCCTTCTGACGTTCGCGGTCTCTGAGGGCGTAAGCCTGCAACAGCTCCAGCATGCTCGGCGGCATCTTGTCCTTGAAGGCCCGCTTGGCCACCAGTTCGAAGATCAGGCTGATCTTCAGAGACTTGCCGTCGAGGATCGCAATCGGCTCGTCCGGGCCGCCCTTCCATTGAACCAGCAGCACCAGGGCCTCGCCGAAGGCGTCGCTGATCACGTCCGGAATGGGGTGGTCTCGTCTGGGCATCGGTTCCAGCGGCTCACTGTCGGTACCCGGGCTTTGGCGGTCGCTCGAGCTCCCGACGATCCGATTCCTTCCCATTACCTTCCCCGCGGCATTTTCCGGGACGGCAACGTCGAGGGTAAGTGTCTGATTTAATTGGTCGGAGCGCCGAGATTTGAACTCGGGACCCCCAGTCCCCCAGACTGGTGCGCTAACCGGGCTGCGCTACGCTCCGAACGGCCGCGGACTATAGTGACTGAGGGATGGGGACGCAACCGATTGCGTCGCCGTGGTGCGCGATGTGCCCGCGGCACGGCACCACCTCGCCGTCAGGCCGGGTAGGGGGCGGACAGCGCCGTCGCGGCACGCTCGGTCCGCACTGCCCGGCGGTAGGCCGCGGCGGCCACGAACAGGCCCCACAGCGCCCCCATGATCAGGAAATAATGGCGCCAGTGCTGGACGTCGATGATGTAGCTCTCGCCGGTCTCGGCCGCGAAGGTGGCGTAGAGGGCGATGTAGGCCGGGCGCCAGGGCGTGCGCACGAACACCTGGCGGAGCCCGATGAAGAGGGTGGTCAGGACCAGCGCGATGTAAGCGGCGCCGCTGAGCCAGCCGCCGGCCATGAACGAATTCGAGGAACGAGTTGTGGGGGTCCTCGGGGAAGTACTTCGAGAACTGCAGAGGGCCGATGCCCCAGGGATGGTCGAGCGCGAGCGCGGCGCCGAGGATATGCCGGCCGAACCGGCCGAACCGGCCGGTGTCATAGTCCTGGGTCAGGGCCGCCCGTTCCTGGAACAGGTCCGCGACCTGCGGCAGCGACAGGATGACGACGAGCAGGGCGCCCAGCGCCAGTCCGCCGAGGCCTGCGATCAGGATGATGCGCCGGCGCTCGCGCCCCGAGCCGCTGGTGAGATAGGTGAGCCCGAGCATCAGGACGACGGCGGCGCCGAACGCGCCCCAGGCCCCGCGGGAGAACGCCAGCAGCAGTTCGATCACCAACACCGCCGTCATCGCCCCGCCGATCAGGAAATCGCGCAGCCGCCCGGTCATCGTCTTCTGGATGGCGAGCAGGCCGGGGAGCACCAGGAAGGCGCCGAGCACGTTCGGGTCCTTGAACGTCGCGCGCGAGCGGCTGGCGAAGATGAAGGGGTCCGAGCCCGGGATCAGGCGGAAATAGGTGACGATGCCGAACACCGAGACCAGGACGGCGATCACGAGATAGCCGTTGAGGAGGAGGGCGAGCCGCCGCTCGGTGTCATCGGTCAGCGCGAGCGCGAAGAACAGCGTCGTCACCGACATGAAGCATGACACCGCCGTCCACTGCACGGTGTCCTCGAGACTGCTCACCGGCAGCACCCCGATGAGGTAGCCGGCATTGTAGGCGATGAGGAAGAAGATGAGCGGCAGGTGGGCGCGGCTCACCGTCAGTCCGGTCGCCACGAACACCACCATGGCGAGCAGCACGGCGAACTCGTAGGGCGCCGGCTCGATGACGACGATGCCGCCGGACGCGCCGATGATCCACATCAGGGCGCGCTGGATCCGCGTGATGTTGCGGACGCGGGCGGTCCGCGGCAGGGATTCGCGGGCCCCTGGCGGGGTCTGGCGGGCCCCCGTCGGGCTCTGGACGGCGAGGGCGGTCAATAGGCGTTCTCGGAGCGCAGCAACGCGAACGGGGTCCGAAACAGGATGTAGAGGTCGAAACCGAGCGACCAGTTCTCGATGTAATAGAGGTCGCACTCGACGCGCTTTTCGAGCTTCTCCGGGGTGTCGAGCTCGCCGCGCCACCCGTTGATCTGGGCCCAGCCGGTCAGGCCCGGACGGACGCGGTGGCGGGCGAAGTAGCTGTCCACCACTTCCTCCCACACCCGGTTGGCGGTCGGCGCCTCGATCGCGTGAGGGCGCGGGCCGACCAGGGACAGCTCGCCGCGCAGCACGTTGAGAAGCTGCGGCAGCTCGTCGATCGAGGTCTTGCGGATGAAGCGGCCGACCCGGGTCACCCGGGAGTCGCCCTTGGTGACGACGCGCCGGGCATTGGGGTCGGCGTGCTCGTGATAGAGCGAGCGGAACTTGAGGATCTCGATGATCTCGTTGTTGAAGCCGAGGCGGCGCTGGCGGAAGAACACCGGGCCCGGGCTGTCGAGCTTGACCGCGACGGCGGTGATGAGCATCACCGGCGCGAGCAGGATGAGGATCAGCAGTCCGGCGACGCGGTCGAACAGCGTCTTGATCACCATGTTCCAGTCGGCGATCGGCTTGTCGAAAATATCGAGGACCGGAACGTTGCCGATATACGAATAAGCGCGCGGGCGGAATCGCAACCGGTTCATGTGGGCCGCGAGGCGCACGTCGACCGGCAGCACCCACAGCTTGCGCACCATCTCCAGGACGCGTTCTTCGGCGGTCAGCGGCAGCGACACCAGCACGAGATCGACGCGGGTGAGGCGGGTGAAGCGCACCAGGTCCTCGACGGTCCCGAGCTTGGGTACGCCGGCCACCACCGCCGGCGAGCGCTCGCCGCCGCGGTCGTCGAACACGCCGCAGATGCGCACGTCGGAATCGGATTCGCTCTGCAGCGCGCGGATGAGGGATTCGCCTTCGCGGCCGCCGCCGACGATGACGACACGGCGGACCAGCCGGCCATCACGGGCCCAGCGTCGCACCATCGCGGTCAGCGCCAGACGGCCGATCAGCAGGCAACCGAGGCCGATGGTGTACCAGCTCGCCACCCACACGCGGGAGAACATGCTGTCGAACTTGCCGAAGAACGAGATCGCGAACGCCACCAGAAACACCAGCGTCCACGCCACCGCGAGCCGGGTGAGCTGGTGGATGTGGGAGCGGAACGCGGTGATACTGTAGATCTCGAATCCCTGGAAGGCGAGCACCGCGGCGGCGGAGATCATCAGGATGGCCGCCGCATAGGTGACGCTCGCCTCGTCGTAGGGCGAGAGATAGGCCGCATAGGTCGCAAGCCCGGTGCCCGCTGCGACGAGGAATTCGAACAGCCGCACGAGACCGATCAGGACCACGGGCGAGATGGCGTCCGCAACCGGTTCGGCGGCAATCGCGCGCGCCAGCGGGCTGAGTTCCCGCGGCGGCGCCGGGGTGTCGCCGCTGGCATCGTTCGGCTTGCCGACGAAATTCATGCGTTTTATCCCGTTCGGGCCGACTGCCCTGACGTCCGGATGCAGGAACCAGACCGTTATGCGGCGTCCGCGTACTTGCTTTCAAGCATGAGACGGTACAGCGCCTCGACTTTGCTCTGCATGGTGGAGATGTTGAAACGCGGGTACAGCCAGACCCGACGCGCGGCGGCCTCTTCGTCGGTCCGCCGCGGGTCGGCGAGGGCGGCATCTATTGCCGCGGCGAGGGCGGCCACGTCGCCGGGTGGTACCAGGGCACCCGCAGCCGGTCCGAACACCTCGGGAATGCCCCCGACGTCGGTGGCGATAATCGGCATCCTGGCGGCAATGGCCTCCAGCACGACATAGGGCATCGATTCCGCGCGCGAGGGGACGACGATCATCCGGGCGGACGCGAAGGCGTCGCGGGCGGGCATCGGGTCGGAAAAGGCGATGCGGTCGCCGATGCCGAGATTGTGGGCCAGGGCCTCGTAGTGCCCGGGTTCCTCCGTCTGGCCGACCACGTGGGCGGTGAGGCTGCGGCCGTAGACCGCCTCCAGGCGCGCAATGGCCTCGAGGAAGACGTCAACCCCTTTGAGATCACGCAACATGCCGAGAAACAGGAGGTCGCGGGCGTCGTTCCGCGGGACGACCGGGCCAAACTCCTCTTCGCGCAGCCCGTTGCGAATGATCGCGGTGCGGCAGCGCGCAATGCCGATCTTCTGGCGGTAGACCTCCGCCTCGTAGGCGCTCACATGGATGATCGCGTCGGTGACCCGTTCCAGCATGCGTTCGATCCGGAAATAGAACCTGCCTTCCAGCGAATTCTCGTCGAAGTGAAGGCTGCCGCCGTGAGGCGCATAGATACTGACGATGGGGCGCCGTCGTCCGAGCCACGCGGCGATCAAGCGGCCGTAAGCCCCACCCTTGGCACCATGGCAATGTAGTACATCCGGCAATACCTTGCCGAGATGGTCCAGCACCCGCCGCACCGCGACGAAATCGCTCAGCGCCACGCTGCGTCGCATCGGAAAGCGGGTGACGCCCAGCGCCACCTTGGGAGTGACGGCCGCGATGATCTCGTCTTCGAAGCGCCCGCCGGTCGTGGAGTCGCAGATGATGCCGACGTCGTGGCCGGCGCGGGTCTGGGCATCGACCAGATCGAGGATATGACGAAAGATCCCGCCGATGGGCGAACGGACCACGTGGACGATCTTGAGCCGATTCGGCCTGTCCATGACGAAATCCTGCAGGTGTCGATGGCCGCACGGAGGCTGGCGAAAGTTTATGCGATGTGCGGCCTCGCCGCGTCTGGAACGCCAAGATTAGCCCGGTATTGTGGAATACAGCGTTAATTCGAGGACCCACGCCGCGCCCTCATAAACGGCAAGGTTAACCGGCCGGCAACCATAATCGTTGCAAAATGAAGGCAGGGTGGCACTGGCGTCCGGAGCCCGGACGCCGCAGCGCCCCGCAAAGTCGGGCTGGAGTGCGACAATGGTGAGAATGGCAGCCGAGACGGTCGCGGACGAAGGCGACATCGATCTGCGGGCCCTGGGTCGCGCACTGTGGCGGCGCAAGGCCTGGATCCTGTGGCCGACCCTGCTGGTCGCAGTCCTCACCACCATCGGCGTCAACATGATGACGCCGCGCTACAAGTCGGAGGCCCGCATCCTCTATGACGGCCGGGAAAACGTGTTCCTGCGCCCGGAGGCCGACAAGTCGGTCAACGGCGACCGGCCGGCGGCCGACGCGGAGACCCTGACCAGCCAGGTGCAGATCATCCTGTCGCGCCAGCTTGCGCTCGACGTCATCAGGCAGCTCAAGCTCAACGACCTACCGGAATTCGATCCGGTACTGCGCGGAACGAGCACGTTTCGCCATATCCTGTCGCTGCTCGGCCTCGCCCGCGATTACATGGCGATGACCCCGGAGGAGAGGGTCCTCGAATCCTGGAACGACCGGTTGACGGCCTACTCGGTCGACAAGTCCCGGGTCATCGTGATCGAGTTCCAATCCTTCGACCCCAAGCTCGCCGCCCGGGTCACCAACGCTATCGCCGACACCTACCTGCGCATGGAGCAGAGCGCACGCCAGGAGCAGACCCGCGGCGCCGGCGACTGGCTGTCCGGGGAGATCGAACGGCTGCGTTTGAAAGTCGCAGACGCCGAAGCCAAGGCGGAGGCGTTCCGGGCGCGGACCAACCTGCTGGTCGGCACCAACAACACCACCCTGAGCGGCCAGCAGCTCGGCGAGCTCAACTCGCAGGTCGTCGCCGCCCGGGGCCAGAAGGCCGACTCCGAGACCCGGGCCAAGATCATCCGCGAGATGCTCAAGCGCGGCGAGACGATCGAGTTGTCCGACGTCGTCAATTCCGAGCTCATGCGCCGGTTTTCCGAGCAGCGCGGCACCTTGCGCGCCCAGCTCGCCGAGCAGTCGACGCAGCTTCTGGACGGCCATCCCCGCATCAAGGAGCTCAAGGCCCAGATCAACGATCTCGACAAGCAGATCCGCGCCGAGGCGGAGAAGCTGGTGCGCAATCTCGAGAACGAGGCCCGCATCGCCGGCGCCAAGGTCGACGCGCAGAGCGCCAATCTCGACATCGTCAAGAAGCAGGCGGCTTCGACCAACGAACAGGACGTCCAACTGCGCGCCCTCGACCGCGAGGCCAAGGCGCAGCGCGACCTGCTCGAGTCCTATCTCGCCAAATACCGTGAGACGACCGCGCGGGATACCATCGGCAGCGCCCCGCCGGATGCCAAGATCATCTCGGCCGCGATCGCATCGAACACGCCGTATTTCCCCAAGAAGCTGCCGATCGTCGCGGTGGCGACCCTCATCACGTTCCTGCTGTGCTCCGGTCTGGTGGCGACCGGAGAGCTGTTGCGTGCGAGCTCGGCCCCGCTGATCCCGGCCCCCGTCGAGAGGTCCGAACCCCGCGTCGATCTCGCCGCGCGGGCGCGGGCGGCGCTCGCCGTCAGCCCCGAATCCGAGCGTCCTTCGGCCGTCGCAGAAACCGCCGTCGCGCCGCCGGAGCCGTCCGGGGTCCGGCAAGACACCGTGGAGGAGGTCGCACAGCGCCAGCGCGCGAATGCCGGGCTCGGCCGCGGCATCGCCGTGGTCGCCGCCACGCCGGGCGACGCGACGACGGCTTCGGCCCTCGCGCTGGCACGCGTGCTCGCCGGTGACGCCAAGGTGGTGCTGGTGAACCTCGTGCCCGGACAGCCGGCCGCCGATGCGATGGGGCTGGCCGCGGACACGGCGGGAATTTCCGAGGTGGTGCGCGGCGCCTCGTCGTTCGGCCAGGTGATCCGCCGCGACAAGTCGTCCCGTGCCCACCTCGTCGCGGCCGGTTGGCCCCAGCTCGAGATCGACACGATCCTCAATTCGCGCCGCTTCCAGACCATGATCGGCGCTCTCGCCAAGGCCTATGACCACGTCATCGTCAATGCGGGCGATCTGCACACCGCCAGCCTGCGCCTCGCCGCCATCGCGCCGCGTGGCGTCGTCGTCGCGGCGCCCGATGCGGAGCAGGCCGCGGCTTCGGCCACGCGGACGATGTCCGCTGCGGGCTTTTCCGATGTCGTCACCATGGCGCCGGCCGTTGCCGGTTCCGGGCAGCCGCACGACCTTGCGGCCGCCTGATGCGCGACGAACCCGGCGCCCCGGGAATGCAGGGCGCCGGGTGAAGCGAGTGGGTGTTTCGACTTAAGGGGTCACCCGACGTGAGGACGCTCTTGACCGCCGGGGCTCGGCTCCGCGCAAGCCGCCGCGTCAGGCCGCGATGACGTCCTCGTTTCGGACGAGTTGGGCGCCGATCTCGGCCCCGGAAACCGGCAGGCTGAAGAAATATCCTTGGACTTCGACAATTCCGGCCGCGCGCAGCACGGCGAGTTGCTCCTGGGTCTCGACGCCTTCCGCGGTGATGGCGACGCCGAGGTCCTTGCCGAGCGCGATCACCGCCGACACGATCGCCTCGCATTCGAACCGGGTGAGCATCTCGGCGACGAACGACTTGTCGATCTTGATCCGGTCGAACAGCAGCTGGCGCAGGTGGGTGAGCGAGGAATAGCCGGTACCGAAGTCGTCCAGCGCGATGCCGACGCCGAGATGGCGGAGCTGCCCGAGCGTTTCCCTGGTGCCCTCGAAATCCTCGATGATGAGCGTCTCGGTGATCTCGAGCTCGAGGCGGCTGGGCTCGAGGCCGGAATCGACGAGGGCGCCGATCACGTTCTCGAAGAGAGTGCCGCCGATAAACTGGGCGGCCGAGAGGTTGATCGCGAGGCGGATGCCCCCAGGCCACGCCGCCGCATCGCGGCAGCCGCGCCGCAGCACCCAATCCCCCACGCGGCCGATCAGTCCGGTCTCCTCCGCGATGGCGAGAAATTCCATCGGACCGATCAGCCCGCGAGTCGGATGGCGCCAGCGCAGCAACGCCTCGCACCCGACGATCCGTCCGGACCTGATGTCGAACCACGGCTGATACCAGAGCTCGAATTCGTCCCGCTCCAGCGCGTCGCGCAGCTCCAGTTCCAGGCGGGCGCGCTTGAGCACGGTCTCCTCCAGCTCGTGGTTGAAGAAGCACAGGGCATTCCGCCCGTTCGCCTTGGCCCGATAGAGCGCGAGATCGGCATTGGTGAAGAGCTTGTCGATGGTGGCGCCGTCGGCGGGCGCCACCGCGATCCCGATGCTGGCGCTGATGACCACCGGGTTGCCGCAGACGTCATAGGGCGCGCTCACCGTGAGCAGGATCCGCTCGGCGAGCGGCGTCACGTCCTCGGCATGCGAGACATTGGTCTGCAGCACCACGAATTCGTCGCCGCCGATGCGGGCGACGGTGTCGACCTCGCGCGCGCACTTGCGCAGCCGCTCGCCGACGAGGCGCAGCAGCACGTCGCCGGACTGGTGGCCGAGGGTGTCGTTGGCGATCTTGAAGCGGTCGAGATCGACGCAGAGGATCGCGAATTTTTCCCCGCAGTAGCGGGCGCGGGCGAAAGCCTCTTCGATATGATCGTGAAGCAGGGCGCGATTGGCCAGTCCGGTCAGCGGATCGTGGTGGGCGATGTGGACGATCTCGCGCGACTTGTGTTCCAGCTCTTCTGCCCGTTCGCGAGCATCCGCTTCGCTGCGCGCCAGGTTGTCGCGAATGCGGTCGAGCTTGATCTGGTGGTTGATGCTGAGCACGATGGCGATCAGCACCAGCAGAGTGAAGAACGCGGCGACGGCATAATAAATCCGCTGGTGGCGTTCGGCGGCGCCGAAGATGTCGGCGTCGGAGCGGCCGACCGAGAAGATCAGCGGGAATTTGTCCGACGCGCGATAGGCGATCAGGCGCTGGATGCCGTCGCTCGACCCCTGGGTCCAGAAATGGCCCGTTGGGGCCTTTACCAGGGCGTCCCGCGCGTACTGCGGCGTCTTCCGTCCGATTCCGTTGCCGGACACGCCACGCCGCGCCAGGACGACGCCGTCGAGATTGCGTACCGTGACGCTGCCGTGCGGTCCGAGATCGACCGCGTGATAAAAGGCGTCGATGAAGTTCGGGTCGATCGAAATGACGATGACGCCGCCGAAGCTGTCGTCCGGTCCGCGGACGCGGCGCGAGAGCTGGATCGTCAGCCTGCCCGAGGAGCGCCCGAGCACCGGCGTGCTGATGAAGAGCTTGTCGACGGAAGTCTCGAGGTGGGCCCGGAAATGATCGCGATCGGCGAGGTAAGGCGGCGGCCCCTCGTAATTCAACGTCGTCGCTTTGAGTTGCCCTTCTGGCCCGATGAGTGCCAGCTGGATGGTGCTGTCGCCGACCAGGAAGGTTCGCTCGGCCCATTCCCGAAGGTCGAAGTGATCGGAATCGTCCTCGATGCTCTTGCGCAGCAGCAGGATGGTGCGATCGAACCGCTCGAAAGCGCCGACAGTGTTCTCTTCGAACAGGCGGACGAGGTTCTCCGACTGCTGGATTGCGCCCTCCAGCGCCCGGTTTCGCTCGACGGACAGCAGCAACATGAGGCCGATCCAGCAGACGGCGATCATGGCGAGGCCGAACCATGTGGCCGGCTGCAGCGCGGCGCGCAGCCAGGTGTCGAGCGCCCGCAGATTCATTTCCTCCGCCTGTAGAACTGTCGCCGCCTCGGAAACAGCCTTGCCACACGCATGTTAGAGAACGGTTAGCCGGGTTCCATCGGCCTTCACGGTCAAGTTAAGAGATTCGAAGTGTCTCTAGCGATCTTGGCCGGCGCTGAACGCGCGGGCAGGGGCTTCACCCCGGCCCGCGGCGGCGGACCGCGGAAACGGCATTCATCAGCACGACGTTGGCCTTGAGCGCCCGCTTGAGCGCATTGGAGACGCGCAGCGTCCCTGCCACCAGGCGACCGCGCAGGGAGTGCGCGACGTAGCTGTCGAACCGGCACTCCGCCTGGGGGCAGAAGTGATCCTTGAAGTCGGCGCGGCCGGCCCCGAAGTCGAACGTCGTGACCCCCCGGGCGGCGCAACGGGCCAGCACATGGGACGACAGAATGATGCCCGGACTCTTGCGCGAATGTGGGCTCGGCGTGATCGAGCTGAACATCACTGAGAAGCGCTGGTGATTGCTCACCGCTCCCATGATGGCGAGCACATCGCCTCCGGCTTCGAGCACATGGAGCTCGATTACCGGCCGCCCCTCGCCCAGTCCATCGTGGCAGGCGCCGGAGATGAAATCCATCACCCCGGGGTCCTCGAACACGTTGTGGATTCCGCGGGTGGCGAACCGCGCCGCCTTGTGGGCGCGAAAGAAAGCGAGGATGCGATCGGTCTCCGCGGCGGTCGTCGCGACCCCGTAGCGGAATCCCTCCATCTTCGTGATCTGCCGTTCCTTTTTGCGCAGTCCCGACGGCAATCGCGGCGGCGCCGGGCGCTCCGGCGTCAGCGTGCCGAAATAGACGTCGTCGGGGGAGGGTTGGAGCGGCAGGGCGGCAAACGGGTTGGTGATGCCCTGCCACGCGCGGGGCTGGCCGACGAGCGCAAACAGATCGATCCCGTGAGCGGCGGCGAGCTCGCCCAGCAGTCCGCGCAGGCGCCCCGGCGTGAGGTCGGCGGCTGCGGTGAAGATCGGCATGTTGAGGTTCGAATGCCTGCCGCCGAAGAACGTCGCAAGCTGCGCGCCGCGCAGGCGCCGGCGGATCAGAGGAAGAATGAATTGGGGGCGGGCGTCGCGATCGAAGCCGACCACGATCAACGGCAGCGCGCCTTCGCGGCGGCCCACGTGTTCGTACCACTGGGCGACCCATTCGAAGCGCTGATAGGGGCTGAGAAGCGCGCCGTTCCGCTCGAGCTCGCGCCACATCGGGGCCGCGGCCGCGAGATCCTCGAGCACGAGCACCGAACTCGCGCCGGTTCCATTGCCGCGCAGTCCCTCCGATGGTGTCGGCACGGCGAGACTCATGCGGGAAACTTCGGTGATTTCCATTTGGTTAACGCGCGGCTGGGAGAGCGTCGCAAACAAAAATTAAGCGTTGGTATGCGATGGCAGTTACCACGACCGGATGGACGAGAGATCGGAGTTTGCGCCCGGGCTCGCGCCAGCGCCCGGCGATGCGCTCTTTATTCTCGACCTGCGCCGGACTATTGCAAAGGTTTGCCGGGTTTCCCCCTCACGCGCAAGGCGCCACGGAGTTCTGAAGTGCCGCAGCCTCTCGCCGTGCTGATGACCGCCTACAACGCGGAGGCGACCGTCCGCCGGGCGCTCGACAGCCTTCGCCGCAGCAGCGAGCCATTCGATCTCCTGATCGTCGATGATTGCAGTCGCCGGCCGCTCGCCGAGTTCCTCGGTTCGGAGCTTTCGGGCACCGGGGGCGGCAGCGTCGAGATCATCCGTCCGGATCGGAACCTCGGGGTCGCTGGGGCGAAGAACTTCGGCCTCGAGCGGCTGCTGGCCCAGACTTACGAATACGTCGCGATGATGGACGCCGACGACATCAGCCATCCCGAGCGCCTCGCCAAGCAGGCGGCGTTTCTCGCTGCGCATCCCGACGTGGCATTGGTGGGCGCGTGGGCCCGCTTCTTCGACGAGAACACCCACGAGATCGTCTATCACTTCCGTCCGCCCTGCGAGGGGCGCGACATTCGCGAGGCCTTGTTCCTCAACAGCTGCATCATGCACCCGACCTGGATGGTGCGGACCCGGGCGCTGCGCGCGGCGGGGCTCTATTCCCACGACTATCCGGCCGCGGAGGACTACGAGCTGCTGCGCCGGATGTCGCAATCGTTCGAGCTCGCCAACCTGCCGGAATTTCTGCTCGACTACAGCGTGTCGATGGCCGGCGTATCGATGAAGAACCGGCGACGCCAGCTCACCGACCGCGCGCGCATCCAGTGGAAGTATTTCGATGCCACGCGGCCCAAGGCATGGTTCGGCCTGGCCCGCACGTTGGCGCTTTTCGCGATACCGGTCAGCGTGCTGACGGCCTATCGCGCGGAGCAAAATCTCCGCGTGCAGCCGTCGTAAACTCCCCCGGGCGCGCTGGTTCGCCGCGCGACATCCAGCTCACCAACATCATCGCCAGGGGGACCCAGCCGAGGCCCGCCACGACGTAATAGGCGAAGTCGAGCAGCCCGCTGGTGCGCACCAGCACGAACTGCGCGAGCGCCATCGCCAGCAGCGACCAGACGATGACGAGCGCGAGCAGCGCAACGGTTCCGATCAATTTGCGAATGCGCGGTGGCATCATGACCTCGAGCGCGCCGCCGGCGTATTGCTGCGGGCGTCAGTGAGGTCTATAGGGTCGCGCATCGGCATGACACAAGAGCGCTTACCATCATGACGTCGCCGGATCGCGCGGACGACGCCCGGGTCCGCCTCCTTCGGCTGTGGATCGGCTGTCTCGCCGCCCTGGTGTTCGCCATGGTCGTGGTGGGCGGGGCGACGAGGCTCACCCAATCCGGCCTTTCGATCGTCGAGTGGCGGCCGGTCACCGGCGTGGTGCCGCCGCTGTCCGGCGAGGCGTGGCAGGCGGAGTTCGATAAGTACAAGACGATTCCGCAGTATCAGCGCCTCAATCGCGGCATGAGCCTCGAAGAGTTCAAGACCATTTTCTGGTGGGAATGGAGCCACCGGCTGCTCGGCCGCATGCTCGGCGTAGTGTTCCTGCTGCCGTTCCTGTGGTTTCTCTGGCGCGGCTTCATCGACCGCAGGCTCGGGGGGGCGCTGCTCGGCATCTTCGCGCTCGGCGGCTTCCAGGGGGCGGTGGGCTGGTGGATGGTGGCCTCGGGCTTGAGCGAGCGCGTCGCCGTATCGCAATACCGTCTTGCCTTCCATCTCACGCTTGCCTGCCTCATCTATGCGGCCCTCGTGATCACGGCCGACCGGGTCGCCGCGCGTCCCGGACCGGAGCACCAAAAACGGGCGCCGGTGCCGCGGCGCATCGCGGTGACTGCGGCGCTGCTCGTCCTCCTGACGGTGGGCCAGATCTATCTCGGCGCCCTGGTCGCAGGCTTGCATGCCGGGCTCATCTACAACACGTGGCCGTTGATCGACGGTCATCTCATTCCGCCGCCGCAGAGCCTGCTGTTCGATCATCCGGCATGGCGCAACGTGTTCGAGAATCCGCTGACGGTGCAGTTCGATCACCGCATGGTCGCCTATGGGCTGCTGGCGCTGGCGCTGGTGCATCTCACCGCTGTCTGGCGCTGCGACGAGAGCCGGCGGCTGCGCCGCAGTGCCGCGGTCCTGGCGGGCGCGATCGTCGTGCAGGCCGGAATCGGGATCGCGACGCTGCTTGCCGCGGCGCCGATCGCGCTCGCAATGCTCCATCAGGCGATGGCGCTGGTCGTGCTCACGGTTGCGACCCTTCACGCGAGCCGCGCCATCGTCATTCCCGCGACGGTACCGGCCCGCCGGCTGGCTTCGGGACTGCTGAACTCATAGTGATCCACCCCGCGTGCGCGCCCGGTGGCATCGGCCGTGCAGAAATGCTAGGAAGTTACCGATGTGTCACAGGCAAGCGATATTCGGTGCATTTGTGTCCATGAGGAGGGTTTCGTGAGCAATATATTTGGTGATCTCATCGGTGGCGTGTTGAAGGGAATGACCGGCCAGCAAGGGCAGGGCGGCCTCGGGCCGATCCTTTCGCAGGTTCTCGCCAATACTGATTTCGGCAATTTGGGGGGGCTGCTTCAGCAGCTGCAGAAATCCGGGCTCGGCGCCCAGGTGACCTCGTGGCTGGGCAACGGCGCGAACCTGCCGATTTCCGTCGACCAGCTCAAGGCCGCGCTCGGCGATGAGAAAGTCCGGCAGATTGCAACGTCGCTCGGCATCCCGGTCGATCAGTTGCTCGCCCAGCTGTCCCAGAATCTCCCGGCCACCGTCGACAAGCTGAGCCCGAACGGGACGCTGGAGCAGCAGCTCGGGCCTTGATGGGCGGTTTCGACTCCTCGGCTGAAAACGATGTTTGGTCTCGGCGCGTGAGGCGCCTGATTTGAATGAGGCGATGATGGCTATCTTGAAGCGTGGACTGTCCGGCGAGCCCGTGAAGGTGATGCAGGAAAAGCTCGGAGTGGCGGCCGACGGCATTTTCGGTCCCGGCACCGAAGCGGCCCTCAAGGAGTACCAGAAGAAGCACGGGCTGCATGTCGACGGCGTCGCCGGCCCGGATACCTTCGCGCAGATGGGACTGTTCGAGCTCGTCCTGCTTCGGCCCGGCACCTCGGGCGAGGCGGTGAAGAAGCTCCAGCAGGCATTGGGGGTGACGGCGGACGGCCATTTCGGCCCCGGTACCCAGAAGGCGTTGCGCGACTTCCAGACCAAAAACGGTCTCGATGCGGACGGTCTCGCCGGCCCTGCGACGCTGGCGAAGATGAGCGGCTTCAAGGAGATGACGGCGGAAGTTGTCAAGAAGTCTGAGGGAGCCGCAGGCGGTGCGACGGCCTCGGGCGCGACCCCCGGCGCGACGGCCGGGGCTCCGGAGGCGCCCAAGCGCAGCATCTGGGGCCGGCTGTTCGGCCATTCGGCGAAGGCCTGATGCTCGTCTGACGTCCTCGAGCCTCCCAAAATGTCATCGCCGGGCTGGTCCCGGCGATTCCGATGTCCGGAGGCGGATGACCGGGGGTGACGAATCCGTAGCCTGGATTGAGCGGCGCGAAATCCAGGTACTCCGTCCCGCATTTCGCTCCGCTCAACGCGGGCTACGGCCTCCGTCGCGACCCATCTACCCCGCCGCGAGCGCCTGCTCGAGATCGGCGATGATGTCCTCCTTGTCCTCGATCCCGATCGACAGCCGCACCACGTCCGGACCGGCGCCCGCCTGGACCTTCTGGTCGTCGGAGAGCTGGCGATGGGTGGTCGAGGCCGGGTGGATGATCAGCGAGCGGGTGTCGCCGATATTGGCCAGGTGCGAAAACAGCTTCACGTTCGAGACGAGCCTGACGCCGGCGTCGTAGCCGCCTTTGAGCCCGAAGGTGAAGACGGCGCCCGCGCCCTTCGGTACGTATTTGCGCGCCAGCGCGTGGTAGCGGTCGCCCGGGAGGCCGGGATAGCTCACCCAGGCCACCTTCGGATGGGACGACAGCCACGCCGACACTGCCGCGGCATTGTCGCAGTGCTTCTGCATGCGCAGCGGCAGCGTCTCGATGCCGGTGAGGATCAGGAACGCGTTGAACGGAGACAAGGCCGCGCCGAGGTCGCGCAGCCCGAGGACGCGGCATGCGATCGCAAAGGCGAAATTGCCGAACGTCTCGTGCAGGACGATGCCCTGGTACTCGGGGCGCGGCTTGCTCAGCATGGGATAGCGGTCGTCGCGCGACCAGTTGAAGCTGCCACCGTCGACGATCAGGCCGCCGATCGAGTTGCCGTGGCCGCCGAGGAACTTGGTCAGCGAATGCACGACGATGTCGGCGCCGTGCTCGAACGGCCGGCACAAATACGGCGTCGCGAGCGTGTTGTCGACGACGAGGGGAATGCCGTTGCGGCGCGCGATCGCGGCGATCGCCTCGATGTCGGTGACGATGCCGCCGGGGTTGGCGATCGACTCGATGAAGATCGCCTTGGTCTTCGGCGTCACCGCCCGCTCGAAGCTCGCGATGTCGTCGGGGTCCGCCCAAATCACGTTCCAGCCGAAGCTCTTGAACGAGTGATTGAACTGGTTGATCGAACCGCCATAGAGCTTCTTCGACGCGACGAACTCGTCGCCCGGGGTGAGCATTGCGTGCATCACCAGGACCTGGGCCGCATGTCCGGACGCGACCGCAAGCCCCGCGGTGCCGCCTTCGAGCGCGGCGACGCGCTCCTCGAGCACGGCGTTGGTCGGGTTGCCGATGCGGGTGTAGATGTTGCCGAACGCCTGCAGACCGAACAGGGAAGCGGCATGGTCGACGTCCTCGAACACGAACGAGGTCGTCTGGTAGATCGGCGTTGCGCGCGCCCCCGTGGTGGGATCGGGTTGTGCCCCGGCGTGGACCGCGAGGGTTGCAAAGCCGGGCATGCGTTCGCTCATGACTGGTCCCTTTCGCCGGAGGTTCGCCCGCCACGTCACGCGGGCACCAGCTTTATCGAACGCAACTCACCCGCTCAAGCGCTGCGTCCTGCGCCCCGATGCCCGCCTGCTCGGGAAGGTGGGGGAGGGGCATCTGCGTCCAAAGAGCCTTTAAGTCTCCCCCGCACGCGGCGGTGGGGATGCGGGTGCCGCGTCGTCGGCAACCGACCCGGTGCGGGTCGCGCGCGACGCCGCATCGCTGGTGCCGCCGGCCATGGTCACGCGATTGAGCGAGAGCCGCTGCACGCCGCGGCCGGGCTGGGCGCGCTTCGAGCTGAGGGTGCGCGAATTCACCCCCATCCACGAGATTTCCGAGGACAGCCGGCCGTATTCGATCTTCGGGCACCGGTTCATGACGACTTTGATCCCACTTGCCTCGGCGCGCGCGGCGGCCTCGTCATGGCGGACGCCGAGCTGCATCCACAGCACACGCGGGAGAGGTTTCATCGTGAGCATCTGCTCGACGATGTCCGGAACGTAGGGGCTGGCGCGAAACACGTCGACCATGTCGACCGGCTCGGGAATGTCGGGCAGGCGGGCGTAGACCCGTTGGCCGAGCAGGTTCTGCCCGGCGAGGCCGGGGTTGACCGGGATCATGCGGTAGCCGCGCTCCAGCAGGTACTTGAAGGCGAAGTAGCTCGGCCGGGCGGTGTTGGCGGAGACGCCGACCACCGCGATGGTCTTTACGGTGTTGAGGATGCCGCGAATGAAGCCGTCGTCGTAACGCTCGTGATCCATCACCGACGGGGGACCGCTCATCCGCCCCGCCAGTTCGGCGGCCGCTTGGCGAAGAAGGCGCCGATGCCTTCGACGGCCTCGGCATCGAGCATGTTCTCGACCATGACCTGGGCGGCAAAATCCTGGGCCTGCGCGAGCTGCATGTCGAGCTGGACATAGAACGCCGGCTTGCCGATCCCGATCGCCCCCGTGGATTTCGACGCGACGTGGCGCGCGAGCCCGATCGCCTCGGCGCGCTCGGTGCCCGCCGGCACGACCCGGTTGACGAGCCCGATCCGCAGCGCCTGCTCGGCCGGGATCGCATCGCCGGTGAGCAGCATCTCCATGGCATGCTTCGGCGCGACGTTTCGCGACAGCGCGACCATCGGCGACGAACAGAACAGGCCGATGTTGACACCGGGAGTCGCAAAGCTCGCCGCCGGCGAGGCGACCGCGAGGTCGCAGGTCGCGACGAGCTGGCATCCGGCGGCGCTGGCGATGCCCTGCACGCAGGCGATCACCGGCTTCGGCAGACCGCGCACCGACCGCATCATGGCATTGCAGCGCTTCCACACGCCAGTGAAGAAGGCGCGGCCGGCGTCCGCGTCGGCGCGGTGCGCAGTGAGCTCTTTGAGGTCGTGGCCGGAGCAGAACGCCGGTCCGTTGGCGGCGAGAACGACGGCGCGGATGGCGGCATCTTCGGCGAGCGCGGCAAACGCCGCCGTCACCTGCTCCAGCATCTCCAGGGAAAGGCTGTTGCGCTGCGCCGGCCGGTTGAGTGTGAGCACCGCGACGCCGTCCAGGTTCTCGCGCAGCAAGACGGGCTCGCGTGCAGCGACCGGCGGGGCAGAACGAGCCGCGACCGGCAGGGCAGAAGGTGCGTTCAAGCTTCGTCTCCGTTCCGGCGGCATCTTGGTCGACTGCGTTGAACCGCGCTCAGCGGGTTTCTCACCGCCGGCCTGATGAAATTGTGTAGCATTTGCGCGTCCGGCACGCGCGCGGTTTCGACATGTCGCCCCCGCGCCCTTGCGGATTTTGGGATCCCGACCACTTCGCCACAGGCACGCTGGAAACGCGATGGATCATCACGCCGAGCCCGCCGCCCTCACGGTCGCCGAACTGGAGGTTTTCCTGCGGGCCGAATTCCCCCAGGTGTTCAACGACGCGAGCGGCGTCGTCATCGAGGACGCCTGGCATGGCGGCGCCCAGGTGCGGCAGGCGTGGCGTGAGGCGCATGTGCGGCCCGGCGGCACGGTTTCCGGACCGACCATGATGGCGCTCGCCGATTTCGCCATGTACGTCGCCGTCCTCGCCGCCATCGGTCCGGTCGGGCTTGCGGTCACCACCAGTCTCAACATCAACTTCTTGCGCCGGCCGGGCCGCGGCGACCTCATCGCGCAAGCGAAGCTGTTGAAGCTCGGCAAGCGCCTGGCGGTGGGGGAGGTGGCGCTGATGTCGGCCGGCAGCGACGACCTCGTCGCCCACGTGACCGCGACTTATTCCATTCCCGCCGCCCGCGCCTGACGGGGGCGTCGCCCCGGCCTCGCAGCCCGTAGCCCGGGTTGAGCCCTCGCGAAACCCGGGGCGGGCGCCCCGTATATCCGCTGCGCTCCCATCCGGGCTACACTCCGTCGAGCCGCTTGGCGCCGCGGCGGGTTGTTGCGGTCGTTTCGCGCACTAGCGAATGGCATTATAATACCATTTTTATATCGCGATGGAATCGTTGATGAAAACCGGGTGTCTCGGCGTTGACCTGGGCCGATGGGTCCGCTACATCAGCGCCTCCAATTCCGGGCCGCGCAGGCGGGCCCGCGCTCGTGTCCAGGGGATTCCCAATGAAGACGTTCTCGGCCAAGCCGGCCGACATCCAGAAGAAATGGGTGGTGATCGACGGCACCGGGCTCGTCGTCGGCCGCCTCGCCACCATCGTCGCCATGCGGCTGCGCGGCAAGCACAAGGCGTCGTACACGCCGCATGTGGATGACGGCGACAACGTCATCATCATCAATGCCGAGAAGGTGGTGCTGACCGGCCGCAAGCTCAACGACAAGGTCTATTACCACCACACCGGCTTCATCGGCGGCATCAAGGAGCGCACCGCGCGCTTCTACCTCGAGGGCCGGTTTCCCGAGCGCGTCGTCGAGAAGGCGGTGGAGCGCATGCTGCCGCGCGGTCCGCTGGGCCGTCGCCAGTTCGGCAATCTTCGCGTCTACAAGGGGCCCGATCATCCCCACACCGCCCAAACCCCCGAACCGCTGGATGTCGCATCGATGAATCGCAAGAACGTGAGGAGCGCCTGACCATGGCCGAGACGATCCAGTCGCTCGATCAGTTGTCGGCCCTCAAGCCGGCCGCTGCGGAAGGCCCGAAATACGTCCAGAAGATCGACCAGTACGGCCGCGCCTACGCGACCGGCAAGCGCAAGGACGCCGTCGCCCGGGTGTGGCTCAAGCGCGGCGCCGGCAAGATCGTGGTCAATGACCGCGAGTTCGACGTCTATTTCGCGCGCCCGGTGCTGCGGATGATGATCCAGCAGCCGCTCTCGGTGGCCAACCGCAACGGCCAGTACGACGTCATCTGCCGGGTGTCCGGCGGCGGGTTGTCGGGGCAGGCCGGTGCGGTGCGCCACGGCCTCTCCAAGGCGCTCACCAATTTCGAGCCGGAGCTGCGCAGCGTGCTCAAGCACGGCGGCTTCCTCACCCGCGACTCCCGCGTCGTCGAGCGCAAGAAGTACGGCAAGGCCAAAGCCCGCCGCTCGTTCCAGTTCTCGAAGCGCTGATCGACCGTCATTCGGATGACTGCAAGAACGGGGGCGCAACGCCCCCGTTTTTTATTGCGCGGTCTTTGAAACGCAGTGCCCGGAAGCGCGCGAGCCCCGCAAAAAAAGCGGGCGCCTCGAAGGCGCCCGCAAGGTGGGATCGGCTGCTCGATCCCGGGAGGAACCGTGCCTCAGCCCGAGTAATACATTTCGTATTCGACGGGGTGGGGAGTGTGCTCGAACCGGATCACCTCGGTCATCTTGAGGTCGATGTAGGAGTCGATGAAGTCGTCGTCGAACACGCCGCCCGCCTTGAGGAAGGCGCGGTCGGCGTCGAGGCTCGACAGCGCTTCGCGCAGCGAGCCGCAGACGGTCGGGATCTGCTTGAGCTCGGCCGGCGGCAGGTCATAGAGATCCTTGTCCATGGCCGGGCCGGGATCGAGCTTGTTCTTGATGCCGTCGAGGCCCGCCATCAGCATCGCGGCGAAGCCGAGATAGGGATTGGCGAGCGGATCGGGGAACCGCACCTCGACGCGCTTGGCCTTGGGCGAGTTGGTCCACGGAATGCGGCACGAGGCGGAGCGGTTGCGGGCCGAATAGGCGAGCAGCACCGGCGCTTCGAAGCCCGGCACCAGCCGCTTGTAGGAGTTGGTGGTCGGATTGGTGAAGGCGTTGATCGCCTTGGCGTGCTTGATGATGCCGGCGATGTAGGACAGGCAGGACTCCGACAGGTCGGCATACTTGCTGCCGGCGAACACCGGCTTGCCGTCCTTCCAGATCGACTGATGGCAATGCATGCCGGAGCCGTTGTCGCCGTACACCGGCTTCGGCATGAAGGTGGCGGTCTTGCCGTAAATGTTGGCGACCTGGTGGATGCAATACTTGTAGATCTGCAGTTGGTCGGCCATCGAGACCATCGGGCCGAACTTCATGCCGAGCTCGTGCTGGGCCGAGGCCACCTCGTGGTGGTGCTTCTCGACCTTGACGCCCATCTTGGCCATGGCGGCGAGCATCTCGGTGCGCATGTCCTGCACCGAATCCTGGGGCGGCACCGGGAAGTAGCCTGCCTTGGTGCGGATGCGGTGGCCGAGATTGCCGCCCTCATACTCGGTCGGCGAGTTGATCGGCAGCTCGATCTGGTCGAGCCTGAAGCCGGTATTGTAGGGTTCGGCCGCGTAGCGCACGTCGTCGAACACGAAAAACTCGGCTTCGGGGCCGAAGTAGATGGTGTCGCCGACGCCCATCGACTTCACCATGGCCTCGGCCTTGCGGGCGATGCCGCGGGGGTCACGGTTGTAGGGCTCGCCGGTGGTCGGCTCCAGCACGTCGCAGACCAGCACCACGGTCGTCTCGGCAAAGAACGGATCGATGCAGGCCGAGGACGGGTCGGGCATCAGGCACATGTCGGATTCGTTGATCGCCTTCCAGCCGGCGATCGAGGAGCCGTCGAACATCTGGCCTTCCGAGAAGGTCTCCTCCTCGATCATGCTGATGTCGAAGGTCACGTGCTGCCACTTGCCGCGCGGATCGGTGAAGCGGAAGTCCGCATACTTTACGTCGTTGTCCTTGATCAGCTTCAGGACATCTTTCGCCGTCGTCATTGGAATGGTTTCCTCTCCAACTTGGCCGGCTGCGGACCGGCGTCTTCAAATGGCATCCAGCCCCGACTCTCCGGTGCGGATCCGGATCGCTTCCTCGATCTTGGAAACGAAGATTTTTCCATCGCCGATCCGACCCGTCTGGGCGGCGCGGCGGATCGCATCGACGGCCTTTTCGACCATCTCGTCGCCGAGCACAATCTCGATTTTCACCTTGGGCAGAAAATCCACGACATACTCCGCACCCCGATAAAGCTCGGTGTGCCCCTTCTGACGGCCGAACCCCTTGGCTTCGGTCACCGTGATGCCCTGAAGTCCCACCTCTTGAAGAGCCTCCTTCACCTCGTCGAGCTTGAAAGGCTTGATGATGGCCTCAATTTTCTTCATTTGAGCGTGTCCTTTGCTCGCGTGGCGCGAGTATTTCGGCGGGCGCGCAGATGTTAGCAGGGTCCATGCCAGACTGGCCGGAGGCGACTAAATGCCTGTGCGCTCAGCCGGCTATGGGCCGACGGACCAGTGGGACCCGAACCACCTTTCCCGCCCCTGATTAAATCATTGGCACATCGCACAACGCGCGTGCAAGTGCGGTCGGCGACCTGCGAAGTCTGAGGGAAATGAATATCATTTAGGCGAATTTTGTCCTCTACCGCCGCGCCTCGCGCGCGGTAGCGTGCCGGGATGATCGAACTGCTCACCAATCAGGAGATGGCGGCCGCCGATAGCGCCACCATCGCCGCCGGCGTCGCCGGGACCACGCTCATGGAAAAGGCCGGCGCGGCCGTCGCGCGCGCCGTGATGCGGCGGCATCCTCCCGGCAGCCGGGTCGCCGTCGTGGCCGGGCCGGGCAACAACGGCGGAGACGGCTTCGTCGCCGCCCGACATCTCGCGGCGGCGGGATTTCGCGTGCGGGTGACCCTGGTCGGTGCGCTTTCCGCGCTCAAGGGCGACGCCGCCTGGGCGGCCGGGGGGTGGACGGGCGAGGTCGCGACGGTGCCCGATCTCTCCGGAGCTCATGTCATCGTCGATGCCTTGTTCGGGGCCGGGCTCGATCGGCCGCTCGCCGGGAATGCCCTCGCCGCGGTCGCGGCGATGAATGCGGCCGGCTGCCCGATCGTGGCCGTCGACCTCGCCAGCGGCATAAACGGCACCACCGGGGCGGTGATGGGAGCCGCGGTCCAAGCCACCGAGAGCGTCACCTTCTTTCGCAAAAAACCCGGCCATCTGCTTCTTCCCGGCCGTATTTATTGCGGGCAGGTGAGCGTTGCCCAGATCGGCATCACGGCGGCGACGCTCACGGCCATCAGGCCTGCGACCTTTGAAAACGTGCCGGCGCTGTGGCAACGCCACTTTCCGATTCCCGGAATCACGGGGCACAAATACAGCCGCGGCCACGCCGTGGTGGTGTCCGGCGGGGCCTCGTTCACGGGTGCCGCGCGGCTTGCCGCCATGGCGGCGCTGCGCGCCGGCGCCGGGCTCGTCACCATCGCCTCGCCGCCGGCGGCGCTCCTCATCAATGCGACGGCCGAGCTTGCGGTGATGGTGCGGTCGGTGGCGGGCGCGGCGGCGCTCGATATGCTGCTGTCCGACCGGCGCCTCAACGCGGTGGCGATCGGTCCCGGCGCGGGGGTCGGCGCCGGCACCCGCGAATTGGTGCTCACGGCGCTCCGCGGCGAGCGCGCGGCGGTGATCGACGCCGACGGGCTCACGAGCTTCGCCCAAGCCGGAGGAGAGGGCGGTCCGGACACACTGTTCGCCGCGCTCGCCGCCAATGGCCGCGCGGTGCTGACGCCGCATTCCGGCGAATTCCATCGCCTGTTCGCGGGGGCGCTGGCGACGCAGGCGGAAGCCGAAGGGGATGCACAAGCCAAGACAGGCGCACAAGCCAAGACGGACTTGCAAGCCAAGACGGACACGCAAGCCAAGACGGACCTCACCCGCGCCGCGGCCCGGCGTTCCGGTGCCGTGGTGATCTTCAAGGGGGCCGACACCGTGATCGCGGCGCCGGACGGCCGTGCGGCGATCAATGCCAATGCCCCGCCCTGGCTCGCCACCGCCGGCACCGGCGACGTGCTCGCCGGGCTCACCGCCGGCCTGCTCGCCCAGGGCATGCCGCCGTTCGAGGCCGCGTGCGCGGCCGTCTGGTTGCACGGGGCGGCCGCCTGCGCCGCCGGCCCCGGCATGATCTCGGAAGACCTCGCCCCGCAAATCCCGGGGATCTATGCGCGCCTCGCCCCGAGCGCGGCGACCGGAGCCTCCTGCTCCGATCGACCTGATCCCGCCCGGTGAAGAGGTCGGCCTAAACCACAGCGTCAGCCGGCGCTGCGGCATCCCGTTTCGCGGCGGCGCGTTCGATGGCGTCGGCGAGGTAATCGGGCGACTGGGCGCCCGAGACCGCAAGAACGCCGCCCAGGATGAAGAAGGGAACGCCTTCGATGCCGGCATCCTTGGCGACCTGGGCCTCCCGCTCGATCACGTCCACGTCCTTGTCGGTGGCGAGCCAGCGGCGCACCTCGTCGGCATCCATGCCGCAGTCCCGGGCGGCCCCGGCGAGCACCTCGGGATCGGACAGGTCGGCACCGTCGGTGAAATAAAGCTCCATCAGGCGCTGCTTCATGCGCGCTGGATCGCCGGTCGCACCGGACCACAGGATGAGCCGGTGGCAATCGATGGTGTTGGGCTGCCGGGCGATGCGATCGAGATTGTAGGCCAGGCCTTCCTGCGCCGCGGCGTCGACGATGCGCTGGGCGTTCGCCTTGTAGCGGTCCACCGAGCCGAACTTGGTGGTGAGGTATTGCTCGCGGCTGATGCCTTCGCGGGGCACCCACGGATTGAGGAAATAGGGCCGGTAGCGGACCTCGACGGGAATGTCGGGCCGGAGCGCGATCGCCTGCTCCAGCCGGCGCTTGCCGATGAAGCACCAGGGGCAGACGACGTCGGAGACGACATCGATGATCAGCGGTTCGGGGCTCGGGGCGGGCATCGGCGTCTTCTCCTCTGGACTGGCGGCACTCGCGGCCTGGGCATCCGGGCCCTCCCGGCCGCGGCGCCACGGAGAAGATGGGGTGTGGCCTACTCCGCGGCAACCGTGATCGGGTCGGAGACCCGCGCGAGGAGGGATTCCGGCGTGTCCGTCAGCTTGAGGAAGGCGAGGGTCACGACCGGGTCGATGCCGCCCTTGCCGCGTCCGCCGAGGTCCCAATCGAGCATGGTGTGGCGCATCACGCTGGCGATCTTGCGGGCCATCACATGGGCATTGCGCGGCGCCGTCTCGGCGAGCACGACGACGATCGAACCGTCCTCGATCTGGCACGCAAAATCGATCGGGCGCAGCAGCCGGCCGGTCAGCCGCGCGGCGTCGATCCGGAACCGCCAGCCCAGTCCCGGCGGGAAGACGAAGCGGGCGACCGACATCGGCTGTTTGACCTTGTTGGCGGCGACGACGACACGCGGCAGCTCGCGGGCGAACGCGCCGATGGTGCAGAGCCCGGTCTGCGGATCGACGGCGCCGCGGCTGTCGAGCGCGACGATCTGCCGGCGCAGCCTCGTCCCGAAGGCATGGACGCGGATCAGCGGCAGCATGTGCGCGACGACATCGGCGGGGTCGCCGCGTAGCGGCTCGAGGCTCGAGAGCCGTCCGGGCGCGATCGCCTTCGGCAGCTCCGGCACAAGTCCGATGGGCAGGTCGCGAAAGCGCGAATCCGCCGCAAGCGCGGTGAGGAAGGCCTCGAGCGTGCTCGGCCCGAAGCCGTCGCCGATGAAGAGGCCGTCGAAGTCCTGGGTGTTGAGATGGCGCGCGGCAAGCTCGACGCATTGCGAGCTGATCACGCTGACCTTGCCGCCCGCTGCGGCGGCGAGCGCCGGGTGGTTGCGGCCGCGGCCGACCATCAGCACCGTCGCCTCGTCGAGCGGATCGTATTCCGGCAGCGCCGGGACCTCGGCGCCGTTGCCGCGCAGCGTCTCCATCCGCCGCAGCACCGTCGCGTGAAGCGTGCGCACCCGCAGCGCCGCCGTCACCCGCGCGATGACCTGCTCGGCGCTGGCCGCGGCCTCCACCGGGAGCACGTCGAGAACGGTCGCGCCGCAGTCCTTGACGCGCGCGACCACCGGGAGGAACGGCGCCGGTGCGGCGTCGATGGCGCCGATGAGCTCGTCGAGTACCGGCCCCGAAGGGGCGGATTCGGGGTCGGCGAACACCACGGCAGCGGGGCCGAGCTGCCCGATCATGGCCGCTGCGCCGTTGAGCGTGCTCTCGACCACCGGGAACGCCCCGGCGCCGGCGAGGCCGGCCACCAGCTTGCGGTCGTGCTGATCGGAAACGACGAGAATCGGGCCTGGAAGCGACATGGTCTGCTCGGTTTCCTAAACAATGAGGCAACCTAGGCGAACGCTGTTAACGGCTCGTCAACGACGCCGTCTTTCGCGCGCGAACGTGTGGGATCGGGCCGGTACACGGTATCGAGAGCGCCCGTGGCCCCGCGTTCCCGCGGGTCAGCCGCCGCGCCGCGCGCGAAAAGCGTTCGCGACGAGCGGGTTGACGCCGAGCGCGGCGAGCGCGGCGCGGACCGCATCGCGATCGATGGCAAACCCGGCGAGGCGCTGCCCGGCGAGCGCGTCGGGGAATGCCGCGAGCATGGCGCCCGGCTCCAGCTGCGCCACCTTTTCCTGAAGCTGCGCCAGGGTGAAGCGGTAGCCTCCCATGCTCACCACGCCGGTCGGTGGACCGGTCACGACGAGCGTCCCGCCGGCGGCGACCCGGCAGGGATAGCCGGTGTCGAGGAAGCCGTCGCTCGGGCTTTGGCTCTGGCTTGGGCTCGGCGACGGCGCGTCGGCAGGAAGCGGCAGGCGCGGCACCATCGGCCCGCGCAGCGCAACGGTGCCCTGGCGGGTCCGTGTCGCTTCGATCAGCACCGGTCCGAAGTCGACCGCGCGTCGCGCCGGACCTTGGATGATCCCGGCGGGCCGTCCGTCGCCGCCGCGCCGCGCCGCCATCAGGCCCGCCTCGCCGAAGGCGACGACGTCCATCACCTCCGGCCATGACGCCTGCCAGGACGCGCCGGTGGCCAGCCGTTCCGGGTTGCGCCATACCGCGATGATCCGCCGGACCGGGCTGTCGGCGAACATTCCCGAACCTGCCGTGCGCGCCGCGAGGCTGCCGGGCAGGAGGGCGGTGTCGCACTCCAGGTACATCAGCTGCCGCCGCAGCGCGACGGGATCGAACGGGTGGTGGAGCGTGAGACTGCCGTGGGCCAGCAGCCAGGGAATCAGGGCCGGGGCGATGCCGGCGATGGAGCCGAGGCAGAGCGAGGACAGGATCCGCGCGTCGGCATCGAGGCGGCCTTCGAGCATCGGCTCGAGCCCCGCCATCACCACCTCGGCCTGGGTGCGGCCGACGGGCATCAGGCCCGCCGCCGTCACGTCCCAGGTGACGAGGGAGGTGCGGGCATAGCGGGCGGGCTCGAGCTCCACCGGCGGCTCCGCCGCGTCGGCCAGCAGCGCGTCGACCGAGAATTCCCCGCTGCCGAGGGCGTAGAGGCGGTCGAGGGCAGGGGCCGCTTTGGCGACATCGGCGGCGAGGCGGACGTGGTCGGTCGCGCCCACATGGTCCGTGGTGATGAACGCGCGCGCGCCGACGGCGCGGACCGCTGCGACGCAGTCGACGCCGCGCCACAGCAGCGGCAGCGGCGAAGCGACGAGGCCGGCACGCAGCACGCCGAGCAAGGCGAGCACGGCTTCGATGGTGTTGGGCATCTGCAGCGCGACGACCGCGCCCGGAGCCAGCCCGTCGTGGCGCAGCCGCACGGCGATGGCATCGATGACGCGATCGGCCTCGGCATAAGTGAGTTGGCGCGGCGGCCCGGCCGCGAAAGCCTCGCGATTGGGCGGGTCGATGAGGGCGATGGCGTCCGGCCGCAGGGCGGCCGCGGCCCCGAACAGCTCATCGAGGGTGAGATGTTCGCCGGCAGGCTCCGGCGGCTGCGGAAAGGCGGTCATGATCTCGCTACGGCGTTGCGCGCCACCAGGTGTCAGGCAGGTAGCCGGACAGCGACGTCGCATCAGGATGGCGCACATACGACCAGCGCGCCACCCACTGCGCCGGCAGGTGGAACAGCGGGATGACGTAGGTGCCCGACATCAGGACGCGGTCGAGCGCCCGCACCGCGGCGACGAATTCGCCGCGTTCGCGTGCCGCCAGCAGCGACGCGATCATGGCATCGGCCGCAGGACTGCGCATGCCCATGTAATTGCGGCTGCCGGGCTCGCCGGCCGCCGCCGAGCCCCAGTAAAAGGCCTGCTCATTGCCGGGCGACAGCGACTCGTCCCAGCGATTCTGGATCATGTCGAAGTCGAAGTTGATGCGCCGCTGGTCGTATTGAACGGCATCGACCATGCGGATGCGCGCATCGATGCCGGCGCGCCGCAGGCTTTGCGCGTAGGCGAGCGCGAGCCGCTCCTGGTCCTTGCTCATCGCCATGATCTCGAAGCTGAAGGGTTGTCCGTTCGCGCGGTTGCGCAGCGCGGTGCCGGCGAGGTCCCAGCCCGCCTCGCGCATCAGCGCGAGCGCGCGGCCGAGCGTCTCGCGATCGCGGCCGGAGCCGTCCGTCGACGGCGGCTGATACGTCCCGTCGAGGACGTCGGGCCGCACCGCGTCCGGAAACGGCGCCAGCAACGCCCGCTCCGCGGCATCGGCGGGCCGGCCGCGCGCCGAGAGCTCGCTGCCTTCGAAAAAACTCGCGGTGCGCTGATAGAGGCCGTAGAAGAAATTCTTGTTCAGCCACTCGGAATCGAGCAGCAATGTGAGCGCTTCGCGCACCCGCATGTCGGCGAAGATCGGGCGGCGGGTGTTGAACACCAGCGCCATCATCGGCTTCGGCATGCCGCTGGCGAAAGCCTCGCGGACGACGCGGCCGTCGCGCGCCGCGGGAAAATCATAGGCGGTTTCCCAGCGCCCCGGATCGGTCTCGTCGCGCACGTCGTAGAGGCCCTTCTTGAAGGCCTCCAGGTGGCTGTTGGCGTCGCGATAGAAGTCGAACCGCATCTCGTCGAAATTCCAGAAGCCGCGGTTCACTGCGAGATCGCGGCCCCAATAGTCGGGGTTGCGCCGCAACGTCAGACTGCGTCCGGGATCGACCGCCGCCACCTTGTAGGGACCGCTCCCCAGCGGCGGGGAGAAGCTCGTCTCCTCGAAATGCGCGGGATCGATGGCATGACGCGGCAGGATCGGCATCAGGCCGAGGATCAGCGGCAACTCGCGGTCGCCGCCGGAGGCGAAGTCGAAACGCACGGTGCGCTCGCCGAGCGCGGTGGCCCGTGCGACCTTGAGGTAATAGGCGCGGTAGTTCGGGCGTCCGTGGTCCCGCAGCAGCTCCCACGAGAAGATCACGTCGTCGGCGGTCACCGGCTTGCCGTCGGCGAAGGTGGCGCGGGGATCGATGTCGAACGTCACGAAGGTCCGGTCGCCGTCGGTATCCACCGTGCGCGCGAGCAGGCCGTAAAGCGTGAACGGCTCGTCATAGCCGCGCGCCATCAGGCTCTCGAACACCGCGCCGCGGATTTCCGGGGGCGCCAGTCCCTTGACGATGAGAGGATTGAGGCTGTCGAAAGTGCCGAGGATGCCGCGCACCAGGCGTCCGCCCTTGGGCGCGTCCGGGTTGACGTAACGGAAGGCGGAAAAGCCCGCGGGAAGCGCCGGCTCGCCATGCATGGCGATGGCGTGCCGCGGCTCGGCCTTCACCGCAACGGCCGTGAGCACCGCGCCGAGCCCGAAACTCCCGACCCCGAATATCCCGAGCCCGACCATTCCGAGCCCGACGAAAGCGGCGGTGGCGATCGAGCGTGTCACGGCGATCGCCGCTGTCCTCGCGGGCAGCGGTTTGGGGGCAGCCGGTCGGGCATCGCAGATGAGCAGAGTGTCGGGCACCTGGATACACGCGTTCGATTCGATGACGGTGTGTAGCATGGGGTTGCCTGATCCTTGCGCGCGCTCGTTGACGCATATGGATAGGGCTTTCCGGTGGCAGATGATTTGGGCTCGACAGGCGGAAGGTCACTTTGCTGCCGTATTTGGCGGTGAGACCAAAGGCGAGTGGTGCAGTGCGCGCGCGGCCGGCAAAGTCGGTCATGATGGGTTTGTAGCGGGCATCGGCAACAATCCGGATGGGTGGGTTTGATCGAATCGACAAGATCAGGCGGGGTTCTCCGCGACAGCGGATTTCGGCCATTCCGCCTTTAATTTTGACCTGGATAGACAAGCCGTGGGGCGGCCAGAGGTGAGGTTTCCGATGAACAACGCGATCGTGACGGCGCGGCGAACGCGCAAGACGATGACGACGGCCAAGACGATGACGACGGCTCTCGCCGCGACGATTCTCTCGGCGGGTTGCCTCGGGGGCGCCCTTGCACAGCAACCGGCCGCGCCCGCCGCGCCCGCCGCTCCGGCCGCCAAGCCGGCGCCGAAGCCCGCGGTAAAGCCGCCCGCAAAGCCGGCCGCTCCGGCCGCCCAGGCTGCTCCCGCCGCGCCCGCCCAGGCCGCCGCCGCCGGCCCGGCGCCGGAAATGCCGCAGCTCATCTATTCGCCGTGGGCAAAGTTCTGCGGCAAGGGCCAGGACGCCGCCGCCAAACAGGTCTGCTTCACCGGCAAGGACGCCCGCACCGAGGCCGGCCAGCCGGTCATCGCCGCCGCGCTCATCGAGCCGGACGGCGAGCCGAAGAAGCTGTTCCGCATCACCCTGCCGAGCCCGCTGCAGCTGCAATACGGCACCCGCGTCATCGTCGACCAGCAGCCGCCGATGACCGGTCCGTTCTTCACCTGCTTCGCCAATGGCTGCATGGCGGACTACGAGGCGACGCCGGACCTGATCGGCAAGCTCAAGCACGGTCAGATGCTGACGATCCAGGCGATCAATCTCGCCGGCGCCGCCATCAGCTTCCCGCTGCCGCTGGTCGATTTCGCCAAGGCCAATGAAGGCCCGCCGACCGATCCGAAGGTGTTCGAGGAGCAGCAGAAGAAGCTGCAGGACGAGCTCCAGAAGCGGGCCGACGAGGCGCGCAAGAAGCTCGAGTCCCAGGGCGGCGCGGCTCCGGCCCACTGACCCGGCTGGGCTGAGCAGCGGCCGGCGCTGACGGCCGCATCCTCGCTTGAATGGGCGCGGTCGGGCTCGTCCCGGCCTTTCCAGAATTGAAGCGCAGGCTCGCGGCGCAGACTTGCCCGTTTGCAAGCCCTGTTGCGGCGGCTGGCTTATCCGAAATATCGCCGCGCCCGATGATCGGGGTCGGCGGGACCGGCCCCGGGACAAACCCGGCGGTTTTTTCGGCTCAGTTCATCACGCTGTTGCGCGGGTGATAGCCGCCCTTGTCGTCGAGGTCGAACACCTCGGCGACCTGCGGATGGCGCACCGGCTCGCCGCTTTCGTCGGGCAGGAGGTTCTGCTCCGAGACATAGGCGACGTATTCGGTCTCGGCGTTCTCCGCGAACAGATGATAGAACGGCTGATCCTTGCTCGGCCGGACATCGGCGGGGATCGACTGGTACCATTCCTCGGTATTGTTGAACAACGGATCGATGTCGAACACGACGCCGCGAAACGGGTAGAGGCGGTGCCTGACGACTTGGCCGATGGTGTATTTGGCGATTCGTATCTTGTTCATGGCGACACCCCCCGATTGCGGCACTCCATGTCGAACGCCTCAACGCCGCACGCCTCAACGCCGCACGCCTCAACGCTGAACGCCTCAACTCCGCACGCTTTCACAACGCACGCCTCGACAACGCACGCCACACCGCCAGGGGCCTGAAGGCCGGTGGGGGCAGTGGCCCTACAGTCCATAGGACACTGCCATGGTGGGGTCCTTGCTGGCAACGATGCGGGCGAGGTCCACCACAACCTTGGCCTGCTTCCAGGTTGCATCGTCCTGCATCTTGCCGTCGATCATGACCGCTCCGGAGCCGTCCGGCATCGCCGCCAGGATCTTCTTCGCGAAGGCCACTTCGGCGGGGTCCGGAGAGTACACCCGCTTCGCGATCTCCACCTGGTTCGGATGCAAGGTCCATGCCCCTGCGCAGCCCATCAGGAAGGCGTTTCGGAACTGGGCCTCGCAGGCGGCCGAATCGGAAAAGTCGCCGAACGGTCCGTAGAACGGCTTGATGCCGGCAGCGGCGCAGGCATCGACCATCTTGGCGATGGTGTAGTGCCACAGGTCCTGCTGGAAGCGGGCGCGGGGACCGTCGCCGGCGTCGGCGAGAACCACATAGTCCGGATGGCCGCCGCCGACCCGCGTCGTCTTCATCGCCCGCGACGCGGCGAGATCGGCGGGACCGAGACTGATTCCGTGCATGCGCGGCGACGCCGCCGCGATGCCGGCGACGTTATCGACGCCCTCGGCGGTCTCGAGGATGGCGTGGATGAGAATCGGCCGCTCGATCCGGTGCCGTGCTTCGAGCTGGGCGAGCAACTGGTCGAGGTAATGGATGTCCCAGGCGCCCTCGACCTTGGGCAGCATGACCACGTCGAGCTTGTGGCCGACCTCCGCGACGATCTCGATGACGTCGTCGAGCGCCCATGGCGAGTTGAGGGCGTTGATCCGCGTCCACAGTCCGGTCGATCCGAAGTCGTTGGCCTTGGCCATCTCGATGAAGCCGCGCCGCGCCGCTGCCTTGGCGTCGACAGGGATGGCGTCCTCGAGGTTTCCGAGCACCACGTCCACCTGGCGGACGAGATCCGGCACTTTCTGGCGCATCTTCTCGATGTGCGGCGGCACGAAGTGGATCATCCGCTCGAGCCGCACCGGCAACTCCCGCAGCGGGGCCGGCGCGCCGATCGCCAACGGTTTGAAGAACTGACGCGGAAGCTTCATCGCACACTCTCGATCTTGATCCCGAGCCGGATTCGGCCGGTGGAATTGGCAGTTGCGCCGAAACCGCGGCAAAACTGGTGCCACGTGCCCGGGCGTGTGGTCTTCGACAATACGTGAGCGGCCGATGGGCAACGGACGCAAAATTTTGGGCAAGTGCTTGCTACTTAGGCAGTTTTTGCGCCCACGCGAGTCCTGATTAATCGGGGATGTGGCGTGAATGTCACATAAAAATGACGGCAATTGAGTTATGAATTGGGTCGGGAAGAATCATATCGGGGCACTTTGAGGGGGTTTTCCATGAATAAGGCAATCTTGGCGGGGGCCGCACTGGCCATCGCAGGCATGATGACGGCGGGCGCCGCCAACGCGGCGGACATGCCGCTGAAGGCTCCGGTCTACGCTCCGGCGTTCACCTGGACCGGTCTGTATCTCGGCGTCAACGCCGGCTACGGCTGGGAAGACACCACCGGAGACCGTTACTGCACGAATTTCTTCGGTACCGTCGGCGGTTTCCCGTGTTCGGCGGGCTCGCCCGGCGCCACGAAGCCGCAAGGCGGCTTTGTCGGCGGTCAGGTCGGCTACAATTACCAGACCGGAATGTTCGTGTGGGGCGTCGAAACGGACATCCAGGTCACGAATATGCAGAACAGCACCGGCGCCGTTCCGCTGGCATTGCCGTTCCCGATAAACTTCATTCTCCCGGGAGCGTCTGCGACCCGGAGCGAAAGCCTGGATTGGTTCGGCACGACGCGCGGTCGCCTCGGCATCGCGTTCTGGGATCGGGCCCTCATCTACGGCACCGGCGGCGTGATGTACGGCGAGCAGGTCTCGTCGCTGAACGTGGTGTTCCCGACGGCCGGGTTCCTCAACATGAACCCGCAGTCTTCGTCGGTCCACACCGGCTGGGTTGCCGGTGCAGGCCTCGAATATGCCTTCACCAACAACTTCAGCGCCAAGGTGGAAGGGCTGTTCTACGACCTCGGTTCGGAGACGATCTCCATGCGGGCGGTGAACGGCATCACGGAGACGGCGAACTTCAAGTACACCGGCTCGCTGGTTCGCATCGGCGCCAACGTGAAGTTTGGTCCCTGAAATCAGGGGCTGCAGTTACTGCTCATCGACTGAAAAGGGCGCCGGTTTTGCCGGCGCCCTTCGTATTTCTAGCCTGAGCTGCCGCGACTTCGCCGGGCTGGCGCGATCCTTGCGAACACCCTGCAGCCGCAACGGAGCCGTTTTTCAAGGTCACCCACGGCTGCCGAAATCACGGCCCAACTCAGGAACGAGACCTCGATGCCCAAGACGCTGCTGGTCAAGAACGCCGATGTGCTCGTGACGATGGACGCCGCGCGCCGCGAGATTCGCGGCGGCGGGCTGTTCATCGAAGGCAACCGCATCGTCGCCGTCGGTCCGAGCGCGACCCTGCCGGCGGGCGCCGACGAGGTGCTCGATCTGACCGGTCACATCGTCATCCCGGGCCTCGTCAACACCCATCACCATATGTTCCAAAGTCTGACGCGGGTCGTGCCGGCCGCGCAGAACGGCGAGTTGTTCGACTGGCTGACCGCGCTGTTTCCGATCTGGGCGGGGCTGACGCCGGAGATGATCGCGGTCTCCACCAAGACCGCGATGGCGGAGCTCATGCTGTCCGGCTGCACCACCGCCATGGACCACCTCTACCTCTATCCCAACGGCGCTCGGCTCGACGATCAGATCGAGGCGGCAGCCGAGATCGGGATGCGCTTCCACGCCAGCCGCGGCAGCATGAGTCTCGGGGTGAGCAAGGGCGGCCTGCCGCCCGACAGCCTGGTCGAGGAGGAGGATGCCGTGCTGCGCGACACGCGGCGCCTCATCGAGACCTATCATGACCAGTCTCCGCTCGCGATGCTGCGAATCGTGGTCGCGCCGTGCTCGCCCTTCACCGTGAGCCCGGACCTGATGCGCGAAGCGGCGAAGCTCGCCCGCAGCTACGGGGTGTCGCTGCACACCCATCTCGCCGAGAACGATAAGGACGTCGCCTATAGCCGCGAGAGCTTCGGCTGCACGCCGGCGGAATATGCCGAGCGCCTCGAGTGGGTCGGCCACGACGTCTGGCACGCCCACTGCGTCAAGCTCGACGGCCACGGCATCGACCTGTTCGGTCGCACCGGCACCGGCGTCGCGCACTGTCCCTGCTCGAACATGCGGCTCGCGTCGGGCATCGCGCCGGTCCGCCAGATGCGCGCGGCCGGGGTGCCGGTCGGCCTCGGCGTCGACGGTTCGGCGTCGAACGACACCAGCGACCTGATGGCCGAGGCGCGCCAGGCGATGCTGCTCGCGCGCGTCGGCTTCGGCCCCGACGCCATGACCGCGCGCGAGGCTCTGGAGATCGCCACGCTGGGCGGCGCGAAGGTGCTCAACCGCGACGACATTGGTTCGCTGGCGCCGGACATGGCGGCGGATTTCGCGGCGTTCGACCTGCGCCGCGTGGGGCTTGCCGGCGCGCTGCACGATCCAGTCTCGGCGCTGGTGTTCTGCGCGCCGGGCGAGGTGGCGCTCAGCGTCATCAACGGAAGGATCGTGGTCCGGGACGGGCGGATCACCACGCTCGATTTGCCGCTGCTGGTCGAGAGGCACAACCAGCTGGCTGGCGATCTCGTCGGCGCCACGCGCTGAGCCGCGACCGCCGTCGCCGGTCATGCTGCGTTGCAGCAACGCGTATTAATCCACGCGGTCTTCACCAATCACAAAAATTGTCTGCAAAGTCCTTCGCACAATCGCTATAGCGATGAAGTTAGGGTATGATCCCTATCAAACATACTTCTCAGAAAATAAAATAACTGGCTGGGCGGACGACGCAGGTGAAAATCACCCTTCAATTGCTAGGCGCAACCGCCGGTCTCCTCGTCGGCGCAATCCTGTTCGTGATCGGCGCGCCGTGGTGGACGCTGCCGTTCTCGGCCGGTGCCGGGTTCGCGATCGGTTGGCTGCTTCCGGCGGCGCTGTCCGGTGACAGCCCGCGTCTCGCGGCGGTGCTGCGCGCGCTGCGGGGGCAGCCATTGTGGGACCGGATGGCGATGTCGCTCGTGCTGGTGATCGCGGCGACCGCGGCCTTTATCGGATTCAAGACGCTTTCGCTGCCGGGCGCATTCGGCCTGTTCCTGCTGCCGATCGTCACCGCCCAGATTCTATTCGGGACCAAATGCGGATTCACCGCCGCTCTGGCGAGCCAGGTCGCCATCCATTTCTTCGTCATTCCGCCGCGGAACAGTTTCTCGGTGCACAGTCTGCGCGAGTTAGGGCTCGTCGGCGTCTTTGCCGTGGTGGCGCTCATCACCGCGGTGACCCTCAAGCTCGTCTCCGATACCGCCCGCGGCAGGTCCAGGCTGCGGCAGCCGCAGCGCTGAGAGCGGATCCCGGCGAGCTTTGCTCAGGGCGGCGAGCTGTGTTCGGGGCGGCGTGACGGCCACTGCGGGGGCAGTGAACGGCCCGCGGTCCGTCGCCGGGTCAATGGGGCAAGCATCCCAGCATTGAGCGCGCTTCCGCGGGGCTGGCGACGTGGTCGCCGAGGATCTCGATGATCTTCGCGGCCTTTTCCACCAGCGCGGCGTTGCTGGGCGCGAGCTGCCCCTTGCCGAGGTAGACGTTGTCTTCCATGCCGACCCGGACATGGCCGCCGAGCAGCACCGCCTGGGCCACCATCGGGAATTGGTGGAGCGAAATTCCGAATGCAAACCACGGCGATCCCGCGGGCAGGAGGCCTCGCATGTAATGCATGGCTTCCGGCGTCGCCGGCTGGCCCCACGCGATGCCGAGGCAGATCTGGAACATGCCGGGCCCGTTGATGTGCCCGGTCTCGATCATCCGCCGCGCCAGCAGGGCGTGGCCGGCCTCGAAAACCTCGAGCTCCGGCAGCACGCCAGCGTCGCGAATGGCGGCCGCCATGGCCTCCAGATGGGTGGGCGTGTTGACGAACACATAGCCGCCCATGTTCATGCTGCCCATGTCGAGGCTGCAGATGTCGGGCCGCAGTGCCAGGATGTGCTCCACCCGCTGCGCCGGCGATTTCAGGTTGGTGGCCGGGCCGGCTTTGAGGGGGTCGTCGGCGCCGGGCGTAAAGCGCGCGCCGGGGCCGGTGGTGAGATTGATCAGCACGTCGGTGCCGCTGTCGCGGATGCGCTCGACCACCTCGCGATAGAGCGCGGTGTCCATGCTGGGCCGGGTCGTGACCGGATCGCGCACATGGATGTGCACGATCGCCGCGCCGGCCTTGGCGGCATCGACCGCGGACTGGGCGATCTGCTGCGGCGTCACCGGAACGGCCGGGTTCTTCGCCGGCGTGTCCGCGGACCCCGTGACGGCGCAGGAAATCATGACTTTGCGTTGCATCGAAAATCCCCGGCGCGGTTCTCCCTGACGGCATCCTAGCCGGATGCGCGGCCTGCGCCAGTCCCGGCGCAAGCCTCGGGGAACGTGCGGGGCTCAAGTCCGGAGAGGCTGCAACTCTCCGGGATCGTGCGTCAGATCAGGCGTTCCAGCTCCTCGGCGGAGGGCACCTTGCCGCCGGGCGTCAGGTGGTCGACCACCTGGGGCAGATGCTGGCTCAGGCCGTCGAGAAGCTCGTCCTGGGTCAAGCCGAATTCCGACGTGAGGGTCTGAATGCGGTCGGCGCCGAGGGCGGAGCTGAGATCCTTCGGCGAGATCGTCTGGTTGGGCCCGCTTCCGACCCAGGACTTTGCGACTTCGCCATGCCCGCTCTCCTGAAACTGTTTGAGCAGGTCGTTGAGGCCGCCGCTGAGCACCGTGCCGGCCGCGCCGCCGGCAAGGAGACCGCCGAGTCCACCCTTGAGCAGGTCGCCGATGCTGCCGGGAGACGTTCCGGCTGCCACCGTGCCGCCGGTGGGGCGGGCAGGGGGCTGGGCGGGCGAGGGAGCAGGCGCTGTCGCCGGCTTGTGGCCGCTGCCGGTTACGCTCTTGATCGCCTTGAAGGCCAGCAGGCCGAGCAAAGCCATCATCAACGGCGACATCCCGCCGCCGCTGGTGCCGCCGCTGGGCGCATCGGCCGGACGGGCGCCACCGCGCGGGCCATTCTGCATTCCATTGAGCACATCCATCAGTCCCATGAGTTCCTCCGCGTCTTCTATCCAAGAAAGCTGCAGTTAGATGGCCCTCGCACATGAAGAGGGCAAGTCGGCAAGTTTCATTCGCAAGCATCCGGCGGTCTCCGCCTAGGTGGGGCGCCCGATGCGCGCCGGCCTCGCCGGACCCGGCGCGATCCCTTCGCGCATCAAGGCCCGTCGCAAAGGACCAACGCGATCAAGGGCATAGAGCCCAAGCCCGCGGAGCCCCTGAAGCGGGAGGAATCCTGAGAGCAAGGATCGGTTGAGAATATCGATCGCGAGCGTCCTGGTGCCGATGTCGGCACGCCGCCGGCGCTCATAGGCGGCCGTTACCGCGTCGCCACCGAGATCGTCGCCGGCCTGCAGGGCAGCGCCGGCAACCTCGGCGATCGCCAAGGCGTCCCGCAGCCCGAGGTTGAGGCCCTGGGCGCCGATCGGCGGGAACACATGAGCCGCCTCTCCGACCAGCACCACGCGCCGTGCGGCCGCCTGGCGCGCCGTCGCGACCGTCAGCGCAAAGGCGCCATGCCCCGGTTCGACGGTGACCTTGCCCAGGATCGAATGGCTGCGCCGTTCCATTTCGGCATCGCGCGCAGGGCCGTCGAGCGCCAGCAGGCCCTCGGCCTCGCGGGGCGCGACCACGCACACCAGGCTGGAACGCCGGCCGGGCAGCGGGACGAGCGTGAACGGCCCGTGCGGCGTGTGGAATTCCGTTGAAATATCATTGTGTGGACGAGAGTGGCTCAGAATGTACGTGAGCGCAGTCTGAGGATAGCTGCGTTCCGTTACCGCGATCCCCGCCGCACGCCGGCACTGCGAGTTGCGGCCGTCGGCGCCGACCACGAGCTGGACTTGGAACGACGCCCCTGCGGCGGGGGTGACGGTCACACCGGCCGGCCCGATGTCGATCGTCCGGGCCGCGGCATCGATATGGGTGAGGCCCGCCGCGGCGGCGACGCGCTCCCACAGCGCGCCGACGAAGCGCCGGTTCTCGATGTTCCATCCGAATGCCGGAAGTCCGATCTCGGCGGCTTCGAACCGCACCTCCGGCGCCCGCCACAGCCGCCCTGTATCGTCCACGATCCGCATCACCCGCAGCGCTGCCGCATGGGGCCGGCACGCTTCCCAGATGCCGAGACGTTCGAGTGCCTCGACGGAGCCTGCCAGCAGCGCGGTGGTGCGGTTATCGATTGCGGCTGGCCGCGGGGCCACCAGCGTGGTCGGAACGCCGCGTTCGGCCAGGGCGAGCGCCGCGATCAGCCCCGCCGGGCCGCCGCCGATCACCGCGCACGAAGAAGGGAGGCCGCTGTCCGTCATGGAATTGCTCTACATCGCCCGGCGCGACACCGGCAAGGCCGCCGCGATGTGGGAGCCGCGATGTGGGATCCGAGATGCGAGAGCCGAGATGTCGCGGCAGCGTTGTCGCAGCCGGGCCCGAGTACCTTTGCGCCCCGGCGGGGCGCGACTATCATGCCGCCGCGCGACGCGGATGTGAACCGCACAGCGCGAGGGGGATGATTGAGCATGAAGGGATATCCGCGCCTCGCCGAGGGGCTGGCAGCAACGTTGTTGCTGCTCGCGCCGGCGATGTGGAACGGCTTTCCATTCCTGCAATACGACAGCGGCGGCTATCTTGCCCGCTGGTTCGAGGGCTACCTCGTGCCGAGCCGCTCCACCGTGTACGGGCTGTTCGCGGTAGCGGGCTGGCCGCTGCATCTCTGGCCCGAGGTGGTGCTGCAAGCCGCGGTCGCGGTGTGGATCATTGCGCTGGTCTTGCGGGTCTACGGCTTCGGCGACCGGCCGCTAGCGCTCCTCGGCACGGTGGCTGTCCTGGCGGCCACGACCTCGCTGCCATGGCTTGCGGACATTCTGCTGACCGACATTTTCGCCGGCACGGCGGTGCTGGGGCTGCACCTTCTGCTGTTCACGCCGGCGGCGTTGAGCCGGCGCGAGACGGCAGGCTTGGTGCTGCTGGTCGGCTTTGCCGCCGCAACCCATAGCGCGACGCTCGCGGTGCTGCTCGCGATCGTCGCTGCGGCGGGACTTGCCCATCTCTGCTGGCGGGAAGCGCCCACCCTGCCGGCGCTCGGGCGCGGCGCCGCGGCCTTGGCGCTCGGCGTCGCGATGCTGCTCGGCACCAACTTTGCGTTGTCCGGCCGGCTGGCATGGACGCCCGGCGGTTATGGCATCGTGTTCGCGCGGATGATGCAGGACGGTTTCGTGGCGAGATACCTGGAAGAGCATTGTCCGGAAACCCGGTTCAAGCTCTGCCCCTATCGCCACAAGTTCCCGCGCACCGCCGACGAGTTCCTGTGGAGCGACGGCGCGTTCACCGAGCTCGGCCGTTTCACCGGACTGGGCGACGAGATGCGAACCATCGTGCTGGGGAGCATCGCCGCCTATCCCGCCGAGCAGATCGAGGCGGCGGTCGCGGCGAGCGCCCGTCAGCTCTTCAAGGTGAAGAGCGGGGAGGGCGTGCTGACGACGATCTGGCACACCTACGGGATCGTCGACCACTACATGCCCTCGATCGCGCCGGCGATGCGCGCGGCCCGCCAGCAGCACGGCGAGATGAGCTTCCAGGTTCTCAACGCGGTGCAGGTGCCGGTCGCGTTGATTTCCATGCTCCTGCTGCCGATCGTCCTGCTGGCGGGGCGCGGCGGCTACGGCGACCTGCGCGGGCTCGCGGCCACGGTCGTGATCGCCCTCCTGTCCAATGCCGTCGTGTGCGGGGTGCTGTCGAACCCGCACGACCGCTATGGCGCGAGGCTGGCGTGGATCGCGACCTTCGCGGTCGCGATGGTCCCGATGCGCTTCGCCGTCCTGCGACCGTGGAAGGCCACGGTTGCGGCGCAGGCGTGAGGACCCGTAGCTGCTCCATGGTTTCCTGCATGCCCGAATTGAAATGCTATGCTTCGCGTGATGTCGCGCCGCCGTCCGGGCCGGCGCGGCGAATGGCAACAGGGGCGGTCGTTGGATCAACTCGACGGCCGAACGTTCGGCCGGTTCTGCGTGCATATGCTCACCGCCGCCGGGGCGGGTTGTGCGCTCGTCGCCCTGATGGCCGCGGCGCAGGGGCATTGGGCCGCCATCTTCGCCTGGCTCGGCGTTGCCCTCGCGGTCGATGGCGCCGACGGTCCGCTGGCGCGGCGTCTCGAGGTCGCCCGCACCCTGCCGCGCTGGTCCGGCGAAACTCTCGACCTGGTGGTGGACTTCACCACCTATGTCTTCGTGCCGGCCTATGCGATTGCCGCGAGCGGCGTCGTGCCGGACGGCTTTGCCGCGGTGGCGGGAGTGGCGATCGTGGTGAGCGCGGCGCTCTATTTCGCCGACCGTGCGATGAAGACCCCGGACAACTATTTCCGCGGCTTCCCGGCGCTGTGGAACATCGCCGCGTTCTACCTGCTCCTCCTGCGGCCGCCGCCGTTCGCCGCGCTCGCCGGCGTCGCTGCGCTGGTGGCGCTGACCTTCGTGCCGTTTCCGTTCATCCACCCGTTCCGGGTGCGACGATATCGCGCCGTGAACGTCGGGGCCCTCATCGTGTGGAGCGGGCTCGCGGTCGTCGCCATCGCGTTCGACCTGCGGCCGCCGTCATGGGTGACCGTCGCGTTGTGCGCGATCGGGGTCTATGTTGTGAGCGCGGGCTATTTCCGCACCCGGCCGTGAGGGCATCGTGCTTGACCTCCTGACCGACCTCAATGCGTGGGCCGCGCTCTTGAGCCTGACCGCGCTCGAGATCGTGCTCGGCATCGACAATGTCGTCTTCATCTCGATCCTGGTCGGGCGTCTCGATCCCCGCCGCGGCGAGACCGCGCGCCGGATCGGCCTCGGGCTCGCGCTCATCTTCCGCATCGCGCTCCTGTTCGCGCTGACCTCGCTGCTCGGCCTGTCTACCACCGTGTTCACGATCTGGGACAACCCGTTCTCCTGGCACGAGCTCATCCTGATCGGGGGCGGTCTGTTCCTGATCGCCAAGTCGACCCACGAGATGCACGCCGAGATCGACATTCCGGATGCGGAGGAGGCGGCCGGGCAGGCGACGGCGCCGGCCGCCGCGTCGATGGGCCTCGTCATCCTCCAGCTCGTCGCCATCGACCTCGTGTTCTCGATCGACTCCATCGTCACTGCGATCGGCATGTCGCGCGATCTGCGCATCATGATCGCCGCGGTGCTGATCGCGGTCGCGATCATGTATGCGGCGTCCGGGCCGGTGGCGCGTTTCGTCGCCAACCATCCGACCACCAAGATGCTGGCGCTTTCCTTCCTGTTGCTGATCGGGGTCGCGCTGGTGGCGGACGGCTTCGAATTCCACATCCCGCGCGGCTATATCTATTTCGCCATGGCGTTCGCCGCCGCGGTGGAGACCTTCAATGTGCTGGCCGCCCGCAGGCGGCGGCATACCGGGAAGAAGACATGACGAACATCATCCTCGTGACCGGCTCGAGCCGGGGCATCGGCGCCGCGACCGCACGGCTCGCCGCCGCGCAAGGCTACGACGTCGCGGTGAACTATGTGCGCGACACCGAGGGCGCCGCCGCGGTCGTGGCGGATGTCGAGAAGGCGGGGCGCCGCGCCGTGGCGATAAAGGCCGACGTCAGCCGCGAGGCGGACGTCACGCGGCTGTTTGCCACCATCGACGAGCGGCTCGGACGCCTCACTCATCTCGTCTACAATGCCGGCATCACCGGGCCGATGTCGCGGATCGAAGGCCTCGCCACGGACGCCGCGCGGGAAATCATCGAGCTCAACGTGCTCGGCGCGTTCCTGTGCGCCCGCGCCGCCATCCCGCGGATGTCGAACGCCCACGGCGGGGCAGGCGGCGCCATGGTGATGATCTCGTCGGCGATGGCGACGCTCGGAGGCGCCGGCGAATACGTGATGTACGCCACCTCGAAGGGCGCCGTGGAAAGCCTCTCCATCGGGCTCGCCCGCGAGCTCGCCGCCGAGGGCATCCGCGTCAACGTGGTCGAGCCGGGGCCAATCGCGACCGGCATCCATCCGCCGGGGCGGCTCGAGCGCATCACCAAGGCGGTGCCGATGGGCCGGCCCGGCACCTCCGAGGAGATCGCCGAGGCGGTGATGTTCCTGTTGTCCGACCGCGCGTCGTTCACGACCGGCGCCGTGCTGCGGGTCGCCGGGGGACGCTGACGCCGACCAGTGGTGCGGCGGCGCCTCAGTGGTGCCGGCGCCTCAGTCCGTGCGGTTGGTCGCGCCGTCGGTGAAGGTCAGCGACTGCTGAAAGCGGATGGCGTCCGCCGTCCCGTCGGCGCCGCCGGGGAGCGCCTTGCCCTCGATGAGATAGAGCCGCCCATTGGCATAGAATACCGCCGCCAGTGTCCGGCCGCCCCCGGGCCGCAGGACGCTCAGCTGGCGTCCGTACATGCGGCTGATGCGGTGGGGAATGTCGAGTTTGATCGTGCCGCCCTCCGTCAAGGCCCGGACCGCATGGTCGACGGCGGCGGTTTCATCCTTGGCGGTCCCGCCGAGGTCGGCGACCGTCATCTGCAGCACGGTGTTTCCCTGCGTCAGCGAATAGATGCGCGCCGGCACGGCGCGACCGTCGGCGGCCCGATAGGTCGTGGCTTCGACGGTGGGCTCCGCCGGAAAGGCCACCGTGAAGGCATCCGTGGGATAGGCGTACTCGGTCCATTCCGCGACCGCCGGTGTGGCGATGGCGACGATGGCGGCGAGCAGGGCGGCGGTGGCGAAGGCGGCACGGCGCATGTTCGGGGTCCCCGTCGGCGGCGATCCACAGCCCCCGAAAAGGCGCCGCGGCCGATTTCCCGTCACATAAGCCGGGCCGCGCTCCGATTCAACGACGCGGCGTGGTCGTGACGCGCGCATGAACCCGGGCCACGACCTGAGGCCACGACTGAGGCCACGGCCTGAGGCCGTGATTCGCCGGGGAACGTGCAGCTTGCGTCGCCGCCGCGACTACCTATGATCCCGCGCCTTGGACACGGGGCAGCCTCGGGCACCGGAAGGCTTTGGTGCCGGAACCTGTCCGAACGACACGAACGAGAGCGGAGAGAAACATGGTCGCGGCAGTGCGCGTGCATAAATTGGGCGGTCCCGAGGTGCTCACCTACGAGGAGATCGACATTCCGGCCCCGGGTCCGGGCCAGGTCCGGCTCAAGCAGCATGCCGCAGGCGTCAACTTCATCGACACCTATTTCCGCACCGGCCTCTACCCGTCGCCGGTCGGGTTGCCGTTCGTCGCCGGCAATGAGGGGGCGGGCGAGGTGACGGCGGTAGGGCCGGGGGTGACCGACCTCAAGGTCGGCGACCGCGTCGGCTACGTGGTGGCGTTCGGCGCCTATGCCGGCGAACGGCTGCTGCCGGCCGAGCGCGCCATCAAGCTCCCCGACGGCATCAGCTACGAGCAGGCCGCGGCCTGCATCCTCAAGGGCATGACGGTGTGCTTCCTCCTGCGCCGCACCTTCCCGGTGAAGAAGGGCGACACCGTCCTCATCCAGGCCGCCGCCGGCGGCATCGGGCTGATCGCCAGCCAGTGGGCGAACGCGCTGGGCGCCACGGTGATCGGCACCGTCGGCACCAAGGAGAAGGCCGAGCTGGCGCGCGCCAACGGCTGCCATCACACCATCCTGTATCGCGACGAGGATTTCGTCGCCCGCGTCAAGGACATCACCAAGGGCGCGCTGTGCGACGTCGTCTATGACGGTGTCGGCAAGACCACGTTCCCGGGTTCGCTCGACTGCATCCGCCCGCTCGGCATGTTCGTGAGCTTCGGCAACGCCTCGGGTCCGATCGACGCGTTTCCCTTCGGCCTGTTGCAGGCCAAGGGCTCGCTGTTCGCGACGCGGCCGACGCTCAACAACTACGCCGCCAAGCGCGAGGATCTCCTCAAGCTCGCCGAGGAGACGTTCGCCATGGTCACCAGCGGCAAGGTGAAGATCCCGGTCAACCAGAAATACCCGCTCAAGGACGCCGCCAAGGCGCACCGCGACCTGGAATCCCGCGCCACCACCGGCGCCACGATCCTGGTTCCCTGATGCGCCTGCGGGGGGAAGCTGAATGAGCGAGGACGGCGCGCCTCTGCGCCCGGCCGGTTGCGGCATGGCGGCCGTCGTCGCCATGATGGCGGCGTTCGCACCGCTCTCGTCGCGCGCGCTCGCGGCCAGCCCGCTGACCGACGCCGACGCCGTGGCGCTCGCCGCCAGGCACTGCGTCCCCTGTCATGCCGCCGAGCCGGCCCACCCGGCGTTCGCCAAGCCGCCCAAGGGCATCCGCCTGGAGACGCTCGATGACCTGCGCCGTCACGCCAGGGACATCGTCACCCAGGTCGTGGTCGAGAAGGCGATGCCGCTCGGCAACGAGACCGACATGACCGACGCGGAGCGCGACCGGCTCGGGGCCTGGGCGGAAGGCCGCAAGGAATGAAGGTCTGGGGAATCTGGGCGACGCTGGGGTTCGCCATCCTGGCCTTCGTGCTCGGCCAGGCGATGGGTTTCGCGCTGCTGAGCCTGGTGAAGAGCTTCGATCCGGCGCGGGTCGACACCGACGGCACCGCGGTCGCGATCTATACCCTGATCAGCAATCCGGTCGAGATCGTCACCCTGGTGCTGTCGATCCAGCTCCTGGGGACGAGCGCGCGCGAGTACCTCGGTCTCGACATCCCGCACCGGCGCGACGTCGCGATCGCGGTGGCCGCGCTCGCCGCGATGATCGTCGCCGCCGACGCGGTGACGCTCGCGCTCGGCAAGGAGCTGGTGCCGGCGTTCCAGCTCGAGCTTCACCGCACCGCGCGCGCCGAAGGCACGCTGCCGTTCCTGTGGCTCGCGATCATCATCGCGGCGCCGGTCGGCGAGGAGATCCTGTTCCGCGGCTTCATGTTCCGCGGCTTCGTGCGCGAGCCGCGCGATGCGCTGCCGGGCATTCTCGTGATCGCGCTGATCTGGTCGATGCTGCACGTCCAGTACGACTGGTTCGGCACCGCCCAGGTGTTCGCCATCGGCGTGCTGTTCGGCTTCGTGCGCTGGCGAACCGGATCGACGACGCTCGTCATCGCGATGCACATGCTGCTCAACCTCGAAAGCGTGGTGGAGACGATGTTCGTGATGGGGTGGCTGTAGGGCGCTCCGGCAAGGGCAAAAAGGGGGCTCTCGCCAGCCGGGCTCGGTGCAAGTCGCCCGGGCGTCGGTGCGACTGAAGCGTGTCGACCGGTCGGCTTCGCGCCGCCCTCACACCATGTCGGCGAGCCAGGCCATCACCGGGTGCTCCAGCATGCCCGCGGGCAGCCGCGGCAGCTCGAACACCTCGATCCCGCCGGAGAAGCGGCGGAGCGTGGCGGCGGTGTCGTCGAGGGTCGCGGCGCTGCCCGGCGTTTCGTTCACCACCACCGCGGCGATCTTGAGACCGCTGCGGTCGAGCACGTCGAGGGCCGACAGGGTGTGGCTCAGCGTGCCGACATAAGTGCCGGCGACGAGGATGAGCGGCAGGTCGAGCTCGATCATCCAGTCGAGCACGGTGTGGCGGTCGTCGAGCGGCACCATGATGCCGCCGATCCCCTCGATCACGAGGGCGTCGCGGTGCGCCGCGACGGCGCGGCGGCAGTGCGCATTCAGCGCCGCGAAGTCGACCCGCGTGCCCTCCCGGGCGGCGGCGATGTCGGGGGAAAGCGGCGCGCACATCCGGTAGGGCGATGCCTCGGCGATGGTCTGCGGCGTCAGCGTCCGGCCGAGCGCCAGCAGCAGCCGGCCGGTGTCGGACACCTGCGGGGTATGCGGATCGAACCCGGTGACGACGGGCTTGAGCGCTTCCACCGTCCGTCCGCGCGCCCGCAACTGCGCGATCAGACCGCGGGCGACGAAGGTCTTGCCGATATCGGTGCCGGTGGCGGTGATGAAGACGGCGGTCATGCCACCGCCACGACCCGGGTGCGCACGAGGTCGGCGAGGCGCGCGATGTCGCCGTCGTCGTGGCGCGCGGTGAAGGCGAAGCGCAGCCGCGCGGTGCCCGGCGGCACCGTGGGCGGGCGGATCGGCACCACCAGAAAGCCCTCGGCCTCGAGCAGGCGCGCCGCGGCGAGCGCCGCCTCGGCGGTGCCGACGATCAGCGGCACGATCTGGCTCTGCGCCGGGGCGAGGCCGGCGCGTGTCGTGAAGGCGCGCGCCTTGGCGAGCGGTGCGGCGGCGAGCGCGGGATCGGCGGCGATGAGGTCGAGCGCGGCCATGGCGGCGGCGACGACCGGCGGCGGGAGCGCGGTCGAGTAGACGAAGGTGCGGGCGCGGTTCTTCATCAGTTCGACGACCGGCACCGAGGCGCAGAGATAGCCGCCATAGGCGCCGATCGCCTTCGACAGCGTCCCCATCTGCAGCGGCACGTCGGCGGCGGTCCCGGCCGCGAAGGTCGAGCCGCGGCCGTGGCCGACGACGCCGATGCCGTGAGCGTCGTCCGCCATCAGCCAGGCGTCGAAGTCGCGCGCGAGCCGGCCCAGCGCAGGCAGGGGGGCGAGGTCGCCGTCCATGGAGAACACGCCGTCGGTCAGGATCAGCGTCCGGCCGTGGCCGCCGCGGCGCTCGCCGAGCAGCGCGCGCAAGTCGTCGAGGTCATTGTGCCCGAACGGGACGACGGTGGCCCCGGAGAGCCGCGCGCCCGCCCACAGGCAGGCATGGGCGAGCTCGTCGATCAGCACGAGGTCGCCGCCGCCGACCAGTGCCGGGATGATGCCGGTATTGGCGAGATAGCCGGAGCCGAACACGCAGGCCGCGGCGGTGCCCTTGAGGCGCGCGAGCCGGGTCTCCAGCGCGTCGTAGAGCGGATGGTTGCCGGTGACCAGCCGCGACGCCCCGGCGCCGAGGCCGTAACGGTCGAGCGCGGCGCGCGCCGCCTCGATGACGGCGGGATGGTCGCTCAGGCCGAGATAGTCGTTGCACGAGAACGAGACGAGCCGACGGCCGTCGCGTTCCACCACGACGTTCCGGCGCGCGGTGGTGACGAGATTGCGGCGCAGGTGCTGGCTCTCGAGGCCGGCCAGCTTGGCGTTGGCGAACTCGTCGAGGGAGGACATTATCTGCTATGAACGCTGGACCGGGCGGCAACGATAGGAGTTTAGTCCACTGCACAGGGTTCCGTTTTTCGTGTGCGGGCAGCGGCGGGCCCGGCGCATCGAGGCTCGAATTTGCGGAACGAAAGCGCGCATGTAGCGCTCCAGGGTCTGAAGAGAAAGCGAACATCACGCGATGCACCCCAATTCAGGCAAAAAAATCGCCGGCAGCGCGGCCGACCGGTCCGACTGGTACGATCTCGACCATGTCTGGCTGCCCTATGCCCAGATGAAGACGGCGACTCCGCCGCTGCCGGTCGCGGCGACCCGCGGCAGCCGCATCATCCTGTCCGACGGGCGCGAGCTGATCGACGGCGTCGCCTCCTGGTGGACCAATTGCCACGGCTACAACCATCCGGCCATCGCCGCCGCGGTGCGGCGCCAGCTCGATGTCATGCCCCACGTGATGTTCGGCGGGCTCGCCCATGAGGGCGCGCTGACGCTGGCGCGCCGGCTCGCGGCGACGCTGCCCGGGCTCGACCGCGTGTTCTTTTCGGACTCCGGCTCGGTCGCCGTCGAGGTCGCCATGAAGATGGCGGTGCAGTATTGGCTCAACAAAGGCGTCCGCGGCCGCACCCGCTTCATCGCCTTCCGCGGCGCCTATCACGGCGACACCACCGGCGCGATGGCGGTCTCGGACCCGGAAGACGGCATGCACCGCGCGTTCGGCGGGCTGCTGCCGCGCCACTTCGTGCGCGACCTGCCCGACAGCGAGGAGCGGGCGATGCATTTCGAGCGGCTGCTCGAGACCCACGCCGGCGAGATCGCCGCCATCATCGTCGAGCCGCTGGTGCAGGGCGCCGGCGGCATGCGCTTCTCCGATGCCCAGACGCTGCGCCGGTTGCGCGCCATCGCCGACCGCTACCAGCTGCTGCTCATCTGCGACGAAATCTTCACCGGCTTCGGGCGCACCGGAAAGATGTTTGCCAGCACGGGCGTCGGCGTCACTCCCGATATCGTCACGCTGTCCAAGGCGCTCACCGCCGGCACCGTGCCGTTCGCCGCGACGCTCGCCCGCAGCGAGGTGTTCGACGCCTTCTGGTCCGACGATCCGGCCCATGCCCTGATGCACGGGCCGACCTTCATGGCCAATGCGCTGGCCTGCGCGGCGGCCAACGCCTCCCTCGATCTGTTCGAAAGCGAGCCGCGGCTGGAACAGGTCGCGAAGATCGAGCACGCGCTCAACATCGGGCTCGCCCCGTGCGGCGACATGCATGGCGTGCGCGATGTCCGCGTCATGGGCGCAATCGGCGTGGTCGAGCTCGACGGCATCGCCGATGTCGAGGCGCTGCGGGCGGCGTTCGTCGCCGAAGGGGTGTTCGTGCGGCCGTTCAGAAATATCGTCTACCTGACGCCGGCCTTCACCATCGCTCCGGAGGAGCTCCGCACCCTCACCGATGCGGTGGTCAAGGTGGTGGGAGCGGCGACCCGGTCTTGACCTTCCAGTTCACGCGTGCCGACATCGAGGCGGCGCTGCCCGCGGTGCGCGCCGTGGTGCCGCCGACCCCGCACTATGCCTGGCCGCTGCTCGCTGCGGCTACCGGCGCCGATGTCGTCGTCAAGCACGAGAACCACACGCCGACCGGCGCTTTCAAGGTGCGCGGCGGGCTCGTCTATGTCGACCGTCTCAAGCGCGCCCGCCCGCACGTCGCCGGGATCGTGAGCGCGACCCGCGGCAATCACGGGCAGTCGCTGGCGCTCGCCGGGAGGCAAGCGGGGCTCGGCGTCGTCATCGTGGTGCCGCACGGCAATTCGGTCGAGAAGAACGCGGCGATGCGCGGTTTCGGCGCCGAGCTCGTCGAATACGGCCGCGACTTCGACGAGGCGAAGGCGCATGCCGCGACGGTGGCGCGCCAGCGCGGCTACGAATTCACGCCGTCGTTCGACCGCGACCTCGTGATCGGGGTCGCCACCTGTGCCTACGAACTGCTCTCAGCCGTGCCCGATCTCGACACCGTCTACGTGCCGATCGGGCTCGGCTCCGGCATCTGCGGCATGATCGGGGTGCGCGACATGCTGGGGCTCGAAACCCGCGTCGTCGGCGTCGTCGCGCGCAACGCCAACGCCTATGCCCGCTCGGTCGCCGCCGGCCATGTGGTGCCGACCGCCACCGCCGCGACCTTCGCCGACGGCATGGCGGTGCGAGTGCCCGACGACGGAGCGCTCGCGGTCATCCGGCAGGGCGCCGAGCGCATCGTCGAGGTCTCCGAGGATGAGATCGCGGCGGCGATCCGGCTCTATTTCTCCGCCACCCACACCGTGGCGGAGGGGGCGGCCGCCGCACCGCTCGCCGCCCTGATGCAGGAACGCGACCGCATGAAAGGCCGCCGGGTGGGCCTCGTGCTGACGGGGCAGAACATCGATACCGCGGTGATGGCGCAGGTGCTGGCCGGCGAGACGCCGGCGGCGTGACGGGGACGGCGCCCTCGCCACGACCGCCCCGCCAGCCCCGCAGGCCGGCGAACGCGCGCGCCCGGCGTTCCCCGCGCAGGTCATGACCGGGCTTGTCCCGGTCATCCCGATCATCAGGCACAGTGCGGCCTTAACGCCGAGGGACGCCGCCGTGCCGATTGATCGGGGTCGCCGGGACAAGCCCGGCGATGACGGCGGTGGGTTTGGCATGCCGGGTGCGGCCGTCCCGCATTTCGCTGCGCTCAATGCGGGCTACGTGCCGCGACAGCGAAGTCGCCGGCTACCCGCCCGCCTTTCCCTCCGCCGCCTTCGCCGCGTTCCACAGCGCGTCCATCTCCTCGAGGCTCGATTGCGACGGGGTCTTGTGGCGGGCCGCCAAGGCCTGCTCGATGAAGGCGAAGCGGCGTTCGAACTTGGCGTTGGTGCCGCGCAGCGCGGCCTCGGGATCGGCGCCGAGATGGCGGGCGAGATTGACCACGGCGAACATGAGGTCGCCGGTCTCGGCCGCGGCGCCGGTGCGGTCGCCGGCGGCGAGCGCTGCGGAAATCTCCTCGGTCTCCTCGCGGATCTTGGCGAGCACGGCCTGGGGGTCGTTCCAGTCGAAGCCGACCTTGCCGGCCTTCTCCTGGAGCTTGAGCGCGCGGGTGAGGGCAGGGAGCACCACCGGCACGCCGGCCAGTGCGCCGCCGGGCTCCGCGGCCGGCTCGCGGCCGTCACCGCGCGCCGCGCCTAGGCGGCGGGCGGCCCGCGCGGCCTTCTCCCCGGCCTTGATCTCGTCCCACAGCCCCTTGACCGCTCCCGCCGACAGCTCGCGGGCATTGCCGAACACATGGGGATGGCGCCGGATCAGCTTTTCCGTGATCGCCTGGACGACGTCGCCGAAGGCGAACCGGCCGGCTTCCTGCGCCATCCGGGCATGAAACACCACCTGCAGCAGGAGGTCGCCCAACTCCTCGCGCAAATCCTCGAGGTCGCCGCGGTCGATGGCGTCGACCACCTCGTAGGCTTCCTCGAGAGTGTAGGGCGCGATGGTCGCGAAATCCTGCTCGAGGTCCCACGGACAGCCGGTGCCCGGCGTGCGCAGCGCCGCCATGATCTCGATGAGCCGCGCAATGTCGGGGGAGGGCTTCATGGGGGGCACCTTCGAGACGGGACCTGGGAGATCGAGACAGGAGGCATGTCCAATAAGCGTCTTGCCCCGACACTTCCAGGCGCTTCAGCTGCCGCGCGCGACGTTCCCACCCGGTCATGGCCGGCTCGTCCCGGCCATCCCGATCGTGTGGCAGGACCGGTGGCGGAAGCGGTGCCTTCCTGAACGCGTCGCCGGGACGAGCCCGGCGATGACGGCCGGCTGTTCAGCGGTCCGCGGCGTTCCCATGCGGTCATGGCCGGGCTTGTCCCGGCCATCCCGATCATGTGGCAGGGCAGGTGTGGCAGAAGCGGTGCCTTCCTCAGCGGGATCGCCGGGACGGGCCCGGCGATGACGGCACGCGGGTGCCGTGCGCGGCGTTCGGGCAGCGCCTGGCGAGCCTGGCGACCTCACCCGGCGTTCCCACCCCGTCATGGCCGGGCTTGTCCCGGCCATCCCGATCGTGTGGCAGGGCAGGTGTGGCAGAAGCGGTGCCTTCCTCAGCGGGGATCACCGGGACGAGCCCGGCGATGACGGCCGCGGGTGCCGTGCGCGGCGTTCGGGGAGCGCCTGGCGAGCGCCTGGGGACCTTCATCTCCGATTCGCATAAGAGATATTATGGAATATTTTGTGCCACCCAAAGCCGGACGGGCATTTCCTCTGCCCTCGGTGCAGCCAGATCGCACCGAGACGCAGATCGCACCAAGACGCAATTCCCATCGAGACGGTTCGGCCATCCGGCCGGCGGCTAGCCTGCGAAGTCCGTGCGCAGGCCGTCATAGGCCGGCACGACGTTCGCCGGCAGCTTGGCGCGCAGCTCGTCGTAGTCGAGGTCGCTGTGCATGTTGGTGAGGATCGCGCGCTTGGGCTTGATGCGGTCGATCCATTCGAGCGTGAGGTCGAGGTGGAAATGGCTCGGATGCGGCCGGTACCACAGGGCGTCCACGATCCACAGCTCGATACCTTCGAGCAAGGCGACGCTTTCCGGCGGCAGGTCGATCAGGTCGCTCGAATACGCCATGGTGCCGAACCGGAAGCCGAGCGAGGCGATGTCGCCGTGGTCCTGGAGGAACGGCATGGCCGTGACCGGCCCGCCGGGGCCGCCGATGGTGACGAGCTTGCCTGGGGCGATATGGTGCTCGGTGGCGATCGGCGGATAGTTGCTGCCGGGCGGCGTGACGAAGCAGTAGCCGAACCGCAGCGCCAGCACCCGCCAGGTCGCTTCGTCGGTATAGACGTCCACACGCCGGCGGTTGCCGATGAACAGCCCGCGCAGGTCGTCGATCCCATGGGTGTGGTCGGCGTGCTCATGGGTGTAGAGCACGCCGTCGAGCCAGTTGACCTCGGCGTCCAGGAGCTGCTCGCGCAGGTCCGGCGAGGTGTCGACCAGAACCCGGGTCGAGGCGCCCTCGCCCGCGCGCTCTGCCGGGCCCGTGCGCTCTGCCAAGCCCGTGCGCTCCACAAGGATCGAGCAGCGCCGCCGCCGGTTCTTCGGGTTCGCCGGGTCGCACTTGCCCCAGCCGAGCCCTGGACGCGGCACGCCGCCGGAAAAGCCGCAGCCGAGGATGGTGACGGAAAAGCTCATGCCGCGGCGGCCGAGGTCCGCGGCACCTTGTTGAACAGGCGGAAAAAGTTCTCCGTGGTCTGGGCCGCGATCTCCTCGAACGAAACCCCGCGGGTCTCGGCGAGCACCTTGGCGACCTCGACCACATAGGCCGGCTCGTTGCGCTTGCCGCGGAACTTGCCGGGCGCGAGGTAGGGAGAGTCGGTCTCGACCAGGATGCGGTCCGCCGGCAGCGCGGCCGCGATGGCGCGCAGGTCTTCGGACCGCTTGAAGGTCAGAATGCCGGTGAACGAGATCGACAGCCCGAGCGCGATCGCGGTGCGGGCAAGCTCGGGGCCGGCGGTGAAGCAGTGCAGGACGGCGGGGAAGGCGCCCTTCCCCATCTCCTCGGTCAGGATGCGCGCCACGTCGGCGTCGGCCTCGCGGGCATGGATCACAAGCGGCAGCCCGGTCTCGCGGGCCGCGGCGATGTGGCGGCGAAAGCCGGTCTCCTGGGCGTCGCGCGGGCTGAGATCATAATGATAGTCGAGCCCGGCCTCGCCCAAGGCCACCACCTTGGGATGGCGGCTTTTGGCGACGAGATCCGCCGTGGTGACGTCCAACTCCTCATGCGCGTTGTGAGGATGCGTCCCCAAGGAACAGTAGACATTTGAGAATCGCTCGGTGATCGCCAGCAGACGATCGAACTGGCGGACCCGGGTCGAGATGGTCACCATGCGCCCTACCCCGGCTGCGCCGGCCCGCTCGACGATGGCGTCGAGGTCGTCGGTGAAGTCCGGGAAATCGAGATGGCAATGGCTGTCGACGAGCATGGTCACCTTCCCGCTTCCGCCACGGCCGGCTCCACATAACGCGGGAACACCGCCGCCGGTGCCGGCAGCGTCGTGCCCCCGGCGATGCGCTTGCCTCCGCCGAGCGCGGCGAAGTCGCGCTCGCCCTGCGGGATGGCCAGCAGGTCGAGGAACTTGGCTGCCGACTTCGGCATGAAGGGCTGCGCCAGGATGGCGACCTGGCGGATCACTTCGGCCGTAGTGTGGAGCACCGTGCCCTGGCGTACCGGGTCGGTCTTGGCGAGCGCCCACGGCGCTTCGCCGGCGAAATAGCGGTTGGCGTCGGCGACCACCGCCCACACGGCGTTGAGCACCTGGTGGAGCTGGCGCGTCTTCATGGCCTCGCGGGCCTTGTCGAGCATGGCGTCGGCGGCGGCGAGCATGGCGGCGTCGTTGGCGCTCAGCTCTGCCGGCACCGGCAGTACGCCGCCGAAGTTCTTCGCCACCATGGAAAGCGAGCGCTGCGCCAGATTGCCGAGGTCGTTGGCGAGGTCGGCATTGATGCGGGCGACGATCGCCTCGTGGCTGTAGTTGCCGTCCTGGCCGAACGGCACCTCGCGCAGGAAGAAGAAGCGGAACGGGTCGACCCCGTAGGCGTCGGCGAGCGCGAAGGGGTCGATCACGTTGCCGACCGACTTCGACATCTTCTCCCCGCGGTTGAACAGGAAGCCGTGGCTGAAGATGTGGCGCGGCACCGGCAGGCCCGCCGACATCAGGAAGGCCGGCCAGTACACCGCATGGAAGCGCACGATGTCCTTGCCGATCACGTGCAGGTCGGCCGGCCACCAGCGCTTGAACATCTCGCCTTCGGTGTCGGGAAAGCCGACGCCGGTGATGTAGTTCGTGAGCGCATCGACCCACACATACATGATGTGCTTGGGATTGCCGGGCACCGGGATGCCCCAGGTCGAAGGTGGTCCGCGAGATCGAGAGGTCCTGCAGGCCGCCGCGCACGAAGCTCGCGACCTCGTTCAGCCGCTCGCGCGGCAGCACGAAATCCGGCTGCGATTCATAGAGATCGAGCAGCTTCTGCTGATATTTGGAGAGCCGGAAGAAGTAGCTCTCCTCCTCCACCCATTCCACCGGGGTCCCGGTGGGCGCGCGGCGCACCTTGTCCTCGCCGACGGTGGTCTCGCCCTCGGCGTAGTAGGCCTCGTCGCGCACCGAGTACCAGCCGGCATATTTCGACAGGTAGATGTCGCCGGCCTTCTCCATGCGCTCCCAGATCGCCGCCGAGGAGCGGTGATGGCGCGCCTCGGTGGTGCGTATGAAGTCGTCGTTGGAGCAGTCGAGCCGCTCCACCATGGCCCGGAAAAGCTCCACGTTGCGATCGGCGAGCTCCCGCGGAGCGAGGCCCTCGCGGCCCGCGGTCTGCAGCATCTTGATGCCGTGCTCGTCGGTGCCGGTGAGGAAATAGACGTCGTGCCCGTCGAGCCGCATGAAGCGTGCGATGGCGTCGGTCGCGATCGCCTCGTAGGCGTGCCCGATATGCGGCGGCCCGTTCGGGTAGGAGATCGCCGTCGTGATGTAGAAGCGGGACTTGTCTGCCATTGACCAAATGCGGGTTGAGGCCGCTGCAGGCGGCCGGCGCGTCAGGCGACGGTGGTATCAACCGCGGGTCGCGTCGGCAAGCAGACCGAACACCGTGAACACCAGGGGCTTGCGCTCGAGATTGAAGGTCTCGACGTCGCGCGCCGTGCGGTTGAGGCGCTCCCACAGGTCGGCGATGCCGGCGAGGCGGGCGCGGTCCGGCTGCGGGCCGTTCACCTCGGCATCGAGGCGGCGTCGCAGGAAGTCGCCCACGGCGTCGACGAAGGTCTCTAGGAGGCCGCGGTCGCGGTCGAGCCGCTCGCCGAGCGCGTGGAGCGCGTTCGGGTCGGTGCCGGGCAGCGCGGCGAGCATCGCCTCGACCTGCTGGCGCAGCGCCAGCTGGGGCCCGCCGGCGAGCGCGAGGGCGCGGCCGACGCTGCCGCCGGAGGCCTGGGCCGCCGCGACGAGGCCGGCCTCGTCGAACTCCGCGGTCCCGTGCGCGCCCAGCGCCGCCTGGGCCGCGGCCACGACATCGGCGGTGGCGAGCGGCTGGAGAATGAGCCGGCGGCAGCGCGAGCGGATGGTCGGCAGGAGCCGCCCGGGCGAATGGCTGACCAGCAGGAACAGCGAGCGCGCCGGCGGCTCCTCCAGCATCTTCAGGAGGGCGTTCGAGGCTTCCGGGTATTTGAGCTCGTCGGCGCTGTCGACGACGCAGACCCGCCAGCCCCCCTCGCCTGCGGTCGACCCGAAGAAGCCGACGATGCGGCGGACCTGGTCCACGGTGATCACCGTTCGCAGCGTTCCCGCGTCGCTCAGGGTCCGTTCCAGCACCAAGAGGTCGGCATGGGCGTTGCCGGCGATGCGGCGCACGGTCGGATGGCCGGGATCGAGCGCGAGCGAGGTCGCCGCCCGGACGGCCTGCGAGGCCGGATCGGGATGGGCGAGCACGAAGCGCGCCATGCGGTAGGCGAGCGTCGCCTTGCCGATGCCGGGCTCGCCGCCGATCAGCCAGGAATGCGGGACGCGGCCGCTGCGGTAGCTCGACAGGAAGGCCTGCTCGGCCGCCTCGTGGCCGTAAAGGACGGTCGTCTCCCGCGGCAGCGGGGTCTCGTGATCCTCGGCCGCCGCGGCCTTCGACTTGTCGCGGCTCACACGCGCCCCCGTGCGGCGATCCGCGGGGCTTGCGGCGCCAGCCGCTCCTCGACCCGCGCCCAGATGTCGGCGGCGACCGCCGCGGGCTCGCGATGGGCGTCGATCACGGCGCAGCGCTGCGGCTCTTGCGCGGCGATGTCGCGGAACGCGGCGTTGAGCCTCTGGTGGAAGCCGAGGCCTTCGCCCTCGAAGCGGTCCGCCGTGCCGCCGGCCCTGCGGGCGCCGGCCCGGGCGAGGCCGACTTCCGCCGGCAGATCGAGAACGAGGGTCAGGTCGGGCATCATATCGCCCACGGTGAGCCTTTCCAGCGCCCGGACAAAGGACTGGCCCGCCTCGCCGAGGACGCCCTGGTAGACCCGGGTGGAATCGATGAAACGGTCGCACACCACCCACTTGCCGGCGGCCAGTGCGGGCGCGATGAGGCTGTCCACATGGTCGCGCCGGGCCGCCGCGAACAGCAGCGCCTCGGCTTGCGGCCCCAACGGCTTCGCCGCGCCGGACAAAAGGATCTCGCGCACGACCTCGGCGCCGGGCGATCCGCCGGGCTCCCGGGTCAGCACCGCCTCGATCCCGAGGGCGCCGAGCCGCTTCGCCAGCGCCGCCGCCTGGGTCGACTTGCCCGCGCCCTCGCCGCCTTCCAAGGTGATGAAACGCCCTGCCATGTCGCTCTTTGCCGGTTACGATCAGCGCGGCTGCCGGTCATCCGATCGACGACCTGCGCCAAAGAGATAGGGCATTCCCGAATGAAAGGCACCTCGGCCGACGACATGGAACGCTGCGTCCCGACTCGGTGTCGTGCAGCACGCGAATCCCAAGCCGCACGCGGGCAGAGGTTCCACCAACCCGGTTCTGCGGCACGGCGCCCCTGCTCCCTCGCCCCGCTTGCGGGGAGAGGGGTGGGGTGAGGGGGGCTTTCCGCAGGCCTGAGCCGTTCAGTTGTGTCCCTACGCGAGCTCAAACTCGCGGAAAGGCCCCCTCAACCGGATTGCACGCATTCCGACCTCTCCCCGCATGCGGGGAGAGGTGGCAGGGGCGCACTTGCCAATGTGAGCGCAAGCCGGCGGTGACAGCGGCGGCAGGCGTTACGTCCAGGATCTCAGCTCTTCTTGGTCGCCAGCAGGTCCTTGGTTCCCATCCGGATCAGGCCGATGACGAGCTCCGAGGCGGCGTCGAAGGCGCGTTGCCGCAGGTTGCCGCGGCCGACGTTCTCGGCGGCGTAGAGCGGCGACTTCGAGCACGAGGCGATCGCCCCGGTAGACGTTGAGGCTCGCGACCTGCTGGCCGGCGGCGACCGGCGCCGGCACCGGGCCGGCATAGACGATCTTGGCGGACAGCCGCTCGGAGGAGTTCTTCGGCACCAGCACGCTGATCGCGCCCTGCCCGATCAGCGAAACCCGCCCCGCGGCGCCGCCGAACAGCTTGGCGTCGCCGACGACCTGGCCGTCGTTGAACAGCGGACGCGGCTCGAACGATTTGAAGCCGAAATCCAGCAGCCGCTTCGCCTCGTCGCCGCGCTCCTTGACCGATTTGAGGCCGTTGACGACGGCGATCAGCCGGACGCCGTTCTGCACCGCCGAACCGGCGAGGCCGTAGCCCCCGGCCACGGTGAAGCCGGTCTTCAGTCCGTCGGCACCGGTGTAAGTGGCGAGCAGCGGATTGCGGTTCGGTTGGTGGATCTTGTTCCAGGTGAAATCGTGCTCGCCGAAATAGCGGTAGTAGTCCGGATAGGTGCGGATGATGTGACGGGCGAGCCGGGCGAGCTCACGCACGGTGACTTTCATCGCCGGGTCCGGCAGTCCGGTGGCATTGGTGAAAAAGGACTTCTCCATGCCGAGCTCGCGCGCCCGCTTGTTCATCTTTTCGACGAAGGCGTGCTCGTTGCCCCCGATCCCTTCGGCGAGCGTGATGCAGGCGTCGTTGCCTGACTGCACCACGGCGCCCTGGATGAGGTCCTCGACCCGGGCCCTGCTGTGGATCGGCAGGAACATGCTGGAAGTGTGCGACGGCGCGCCGCCGCGCCGCCAGGCGTCCTCGCTGACGAGATATTCCGTGTCGAGGTTGATGGTGCCCGCCTTGAGCTCGTTGAAGACGACCTCGGCGGTCATCATCTTCGCCATGCTGGACGGCGGCGTCAGCGTGTCCGCGTTTTTCTCGTACAGCACCGTGCCGGATTCGGCGTCCATCAGCATGACATAAGGAGCGGTGGTCTCGAAATCGGCCGCGGTCTTGCCGCCGACGAGGCCGATATTCGCGGGCGCGGCGAGCGCGGCGACCGCCCAGCCGATCAGGCCCAGCGCGGCCGCGCCGCGGAGCCCGTTCGCAAGAGACCTGGATCCTGATTTGGATTTGGAGCCGGACATCGCGCCACCGTTTCGGCTGCCCGCGCGGGCGAGCAACCGCCTCCCTTCCCTGTCTTTCACGTGCCCCGATCCCCCAAGTAGCAGTCCAGCGGCGGTGAAACAATCCCGCCGCCGGATCGCAAGGTGATGACAGAACGTCCGAGGCAAGCCTCGGCGTGTGTCTCAGTAGAGCCCGCGCACGGCGCTCGTATAAGGAACTTCGCCCGCCCGTCCGGACGCCGCCGGCACCGGCGCGTAGGCCGACAGCATGGGCGGACGCGCCACCGGCTCGGCCATCGGCGCGCGCGCCACCGACGTCTTGCCGCCGGCCTTGAAATTCGAAGCGATCTGTCCGTCGCCGAGCCCATAGGGGCGATCCGGCGGGGTCGGCACATCGCGCACGGCCGGGCGCGACGAGAGCGATGCCGGCACGAAACCCTTGGCCGAGGCGACGCGGACCAGCGACGGCGACGGGGCGGGCTCGCCCTCGCGCAGCGTCGCCATCAGCATGACGTCGTCGGACCCTTCGATCGGAGCCTTGCCGACATACTCCACCCGCACCGGCGCCAGTCCGCTGCCGTAGAAGCCGAGCAGGTTCGCGGCGCGCTCAGAGACGTCGATGAGGCGGTTGCCGCTGTAGGGACCGCGGTCGTTGACGCGCACGATCACCGACTTGTGGTTCGATATGTTGGTGACGCGCACATAGCACGGCAGCGGCAGGGTCGGATGCGCGGCCGACATGGAGTGCATGTCGAACACCTCGCCATTGGCGGTCAGGCGGCCGTGGAAATCCGAGCCGTACCAGGACGCCACCCCTTCGGCGCGGTAATTGGGATTTTCCTGCGGCGTGTAGGTTTTGCCGGCGACCGTATAGGGAGCGCCGACCCGGTAGTTGCCGCCGCCTTTCGGTGCCGATTCGCCGAGGCCCACCACCCGCGGGCTGCTCGATACGCCGTAGCGCGGATCGATCGAACCGAAGCTGCCGGAGCCGGAGCAGTTCGCGACCAGCACGCCTACCGACGCCAATACGCCGAGGCGCAGGCAGAACAGGCTGCGGGTACGGCAAAATCCACGGTGCTGTTGCGCCGCTCTCGTCAACCCGGAACCCCCGTATTCCACGGCCATGCTCTGGGTGAGCCGGCCTCCCCGATCTGCGCCCCACCCGTCCTCGGAACGCCTTGGCATGGCGTCTCCCCCGAGGCGAAGGAACCCGGTGCAGATTGGGGCAACAAATACAGCAAAATGAAGACAATCTCGTTAACCGCCGGAACCGGCCGGTCAAGCGCGCCCCACCCGGCGGCTCATCATATTTTTCGCGTGTTGCGGCGGGAGCACAGGTGCGGCGCCAAGCGCGACGTGATTTGCGAATGGGCCTGTCGCCGCGATTCGGCGCCGGCGGGAATGACGCTACGACGCGACGGCGAGCCCAGGCCAACGCCCCACGTCGAAGCACCCACGCCGACGTCGAGCCCGACGGAAGTGCCGCCATCGAACCTCGGAGCCCGCTGATCATTTTAAAGAAAAAGCGTCGAGCGGTTAACGAACTGTTCCATTCGCCGCGATTGCCCCTGCACGCGGAAGCGCATCTTCTCGTGCCGTGCGCGAGCCAAGTTTCGGATTGGTTCCACGATCACCAATCGCTTGCGGCTATGGGGCCGCGGCTCGCGCCGCGCCCCACCACGCCAAGAAACGTTCGAAATGCCGGCTGCATTCCGCCCGAACAAAGCCCGCGTGAAAAGGTACCCATCGCTCAGACTGCATGCCCTGCGCAGCGCGGGTCCATACGCTCGATCCCCGCGGCCGGGTCGTTCACGAGGAGGAATGTCCATGAAGGTATCGACGAAAGCCGCCATTCTTGGTCTCGCGGTTGCGATGGCCGCCACGACGGCGATGGCCCAGTCCGCCTGGGATCGCAATCACCCGCGGCGCGAGGAGGTCAATGATCGGCTGCAGAACCAGAACAAGCGGATCAACCAAGAGGTCCGCGAGGGCGAGATCTCCAAAGGTCAGGCGAAGGCCCTTCACGGCGAAGACCATGCGATCCGGCAGGAAGAACGCGCGATGGCGAAGACCAACAACGGCCACATCACCGGGGCCGAGCAGAAAGCGCTCAATCAGCAGGAGAACCAGACCAGCAAGCAGATCGGCCGTTAAGTCCGGCGGCCGACCGACTCGCTTGTACCGATTCGCTCGTGCGGACCCGCATGTGATGTGCGGGCGCGTGTCAGAACGAGGTCCGCAAGAGGGATCGGCCGCCAGGTCCGGCCGACCGAACCGCGTGTCGTGTGGGCACGCCCTTCCCTGCCTTCCAAGGAAGGTCCGCGGCGCAGGCCGTCGCGCCGCGGTCGCCATGCCTGTCGAGACGCCCGCGCGTCCCGCTCGACGCCCCGCCGCGGCATGCTATAACGCCGCCGCCCTGCGGTCGGAGCGTCTCGGCGCGCCCGGCCGGCGGTCTAGGCACCGGCGCAAACGGGAAGGATGGCCGAGTGGTTTAAGGCACTGGTCTTGAAAACCAGCAGGGGGTCCGCTCCCTCGTGGGTTCGAATCCCACTCCTTCCGCCAGACTTCGTGCATCGAGCCGTTTTGAACGCGTCTAATTCGCCCGCCATGGAAGCGAGCGCTTGCGCCAGTGGCGGCCGTGTCCGCGGAGCGCTCCGGCAGGAGCCACCTCGATCCCTGACCGAGTATGCCAGCGGCGGTGATGTCCCTCGCCGAGGTGCGCACTTCGATCGGCGCTTCAGCGTCGGATACGCCGTCAGCGTGTTGCCGCAAGAGCTTGCCGAATGCGGTTGGCTGGATGCGGTTGGTTGAGCGGAGCAGGTGCGAATTGGTAATCGCCTCCAGAGAGGCCGCGTCGGCGCGGCCGTCATGCGCCACACACGCCTGCCGTCCCGGCCTCGACAGCATCGGCGAAGAGCACCGGCCCGACGTCAAGGCCTCGGAGGCGATGAAGGACGGCGTCGGCGTGTTTTTTCGTTGCCGGCGTCAACCTGCTGGTGACAACGCCACGACGTTGGACGAGCGCCCCGTTGCCAGCCGTGGATGCGCCGCAATATATTGCCGGCACGCGCGCATGCGCGGGGAGAGAGAGGAAGCTGGGAAATGAAAACAATTGCCACATCGATCGCGCTGGGCTTGGCGTTTGCCGCGGCATCCATGTCACCCGCCGCTGCCCGTCATCATCATCCTCATTATGTTTTCGCAAGAGTCGGCGCCGGCGTTTGCAGCGGAGTGACCTGCACCGGGGCCTTCTTCCACACCCTTCCGGACGCGTGCGGACTTGTCCTCGCTCCCGTGACGACCCGTTTCGTCGTGCCGGTCAAGAGCATCGTCTGCCCGACCGGGCTCGGCGTGACGATGTATCGGATGGTCAAGTAACCGGATGATCAAGTAATCGGATGATCACGTAATCGGCTGCCGGCGGCCCGCACAGCCGCCGACCGCCGCGGTGACGGCGGAGTTGCGCCCCACAGGTGCACGACGCAGCCGAGTTGCCCAACACAACACGGTCACCGCGATGTACAGACGACGGAATGCCGTTCACGGCATTCCGTCGTCGCCGCGCGTTCTGTCGTGTTCGCGGAGACCGTCACCCCTTGTCCGTCATCTGCCGATGCAGAGCGGCCCTAATCCTTCAGCCGATAGCCGACCCCATAGATCGTCTCGATCATGTCGAAGGCGTCGTCGCACTGCTTGAACTTCTTGCGCAGGCGCTTGATGTGGCTGTCGATGGTGCGGTCGTCGACATAGACCTGCTCGTCATAGGCCGCATCCATCAGGGAATCCCGGCTCTTGAACACGCCGGGACGTTCGGCGAGCGCCTGCAGGATCAGGAATTCCGTGACGGTCAGGCTGACATTGTCGCCCTTCCAGGTGCACGCCAGCCGCTCCGGATCGACCCGCAGCGCCCCATGCTCCAGGACCTTTGCGGGCTTCGTCTCCCTGTCGATCGCCGCGTGGCGGCGCAGCACGGCCTTGATGCGCTCCGACAGCAGCAGGCGCGAGAACGGCTTCCGGATGAAGTCGTCGGCGCCCATCTTGAGGCCGAACAACTCGTCGATCTCGTCGACCTTCGAGGTCAGGAAAATGACCGGCAGGGCGGACTTGTCGCGAAGCCGCCGCAGCGTCTCCAGTCCGTCCATGCGCGGCATCATGATGTCGAAGATCGCGAGATCGGGAGGGTTCATCATGAACCCCTCGAGCGCGGCGGATCCGTCGGTATAGGTCACCGTCTTGTAGCCCTCGGCCTCGAGGGCAATGGTGACGGATGTCAGGATGTTCTGATCGTCATCGACTACAGCGATTGTTGGCACGAGTGCGTTTCCGGTGCTTCAGCCGCGCCCCCACAGCACGGCACTTCCCTCCAACGACCCCGCCAGGGCGGCGCGAATGTGTCAGTGGGGCTAAAACTGCGGAACGCGAATTCGAATTCCAAAAGGTGTGGCTGAACCACAACATTCCCGGCGCGGCGATCGCGGGATCGCGCGACTGTTCCTCGACAAGTCCTGCGACGGCGACGAGGGGAGAGTTCTGGACGAAACCCCTCCCCCACCGCTCGGGACTTTGTCAGGTCCGCGGGGTCACTTGTTCCGCTTGAAGGTGGAGCACCCCGCGCCGACGAAGTGCGCCGTGGAGGCGGTCCAGCAATATTCGATCTCGTCCGCGGTCGCCTCGCCGGCGCCGGAATCGCCCTCGGTCGAGAACACGAAGCGCTTGCCGTCCTGGCGGAACGCGCCGACGATGGTCTGGGGCTTGCCGACGGGGCCGGTCAGCGTCCCGGAAAACGCGTTGCCGTCCTGGGCGACGATCTGCATCTTCCAGTCATGGTCCGCGCTGTTGACCATGCTCGGCTTGGAACTCGCGGGGTAGCCGGCGCTCTCCCCGACCAGGGCGGCGGACTCGGCGGTGCGGGTCCAGCTTCCGACCAGGTTCGGTGCGGCGGCCATGGCTGTCCCACTGGAGAAGGCGACCAAAACGACGATGGCACATGCGCGCATAGTGTTCTCCTCGAACGTGTTGATAAGGTCGGAATGCTTCCGAATGGTTTGTTTCGGCCTGGCGGCTTGAGCGGAGCGATCGATAAACGCGGGCCGACGGGCTATCCTTCCGCACTGAGCTGCAAGGCAAGTCGGGTTCGAGTGATCGGAAATCGTTGAAAGGCGATCGAGCACCCTTCCGCCCGATTACAGGATCGATGCTAAGAAAGTCTGAGACGATGAGGCCGGAATCGCGTGATCGAGCGGTGCTCGCGAATCTGGCCGGGTCCATTCGAACCGAATGGCCGCTTCTTGCGTTCGTCACTGTCTCCGTCGAGGAAGGGTTCCCAGTCATGTCTGATCAGTCGGCCGACCGGGCCAAAGAGCAGATCGAGGCGTTGCGCCGCGAGCGCAATCAGTTGGCCGAGCAGATAAGATCGAGCCAGGAGACGATCGCGCGTTCTCAAGAATTGCTCAAAAGCATGGACGAGATGCTTGCCAAGGCGGGGCACCCCGCGCCTGCCCCCGCGCGCAAGGGGCCGCAGTCGATCCCGATCGACAAGCTCAACGCGTCCAACGACGATTGAGTGTTTTTTTGAGAGAGTTGGTAACTGTTTCGCACGCATTCTGACGCGCGATCGACGCTGGCAGGGAGGCTCCACGTGAAGGCTGTTTTGTATGCGGCGACCATCGCCATTCTCATTGCAACGCCTGCATTGAGCGCTGACACGGTGTCGCTGGTCGGCACGTGGACCGGCCAAAGGGACAGAATTGCCAAGGTCGAGGGACGCCGCGGCGGCCTCGCGACCCTGATCATCACGGAGCAGCAGGGCAACACCTTCGCCGGCCATCTCAAGCGGTCGAATTCGACCGGCGACGAGGATGAGCCGCTGTGGGGAGCTTTCACTCCCGGCGGCAACCTCATTATGGGATCGGATGACGAAGGAACGTACCTCTTCGACCTCGTCGATCAAAACACCCTGGATTATTGCTACAGCGAGACGGGGCGCTCTCCACGATCGGTGTGCGCGCGACTGACCCGTCAGCCGTGATTCACCGCCGGCATCGTTGAGCCCAGACGGTCCCGCCGCCGAGAGCGTCGGCTCGGCCCATTCGTTGGCGAGGGTGGAGACGGAAATTCACTGCGGACGGAGCGTCATGGCGTCGTGACAGGGCGTCATCTCCGGCGCACCAAGGCTTCCTGCACAGTCCCCGAGCCGCCGAATGGTCCCGCCGGCAGGTCGTCCGGCTGTCACCTGTCCGTGCTCTTGGTGCAGCCGATGCGGGATCCGGCTTGCGAGCGCTAAGATCCCGGCGGCGGGGCGTGCTCGCGAAGAGGCCGACCATGGTGAGTGTCGAAGCTGCCGCCGGTCTCGAGGCGATATCGCCGGCGCCAGCGCCGGCGCCGGCCCGCGAGCAATCGGTCCAGGCCTACATCGACGAGACGCCGATCTGGTCGGACGGGACACCGCTGCCGTCGGTCCCGATGACCGCCATGCAGTGGCGCATCTGGACGCTCGCCGCTGCCGGCAAGTTCTTCGAAGGCCTCGTCGTCTTCATGACCGGCGTCGCCATGCCGCTGATCGCGGAAGAGTTCGACCTCACGCGGGCGCAGCACGGGATGGTCGGCGCGGCGAGCCTGTTCGGCATCCTCATCGGCGCCATCGGCCTCGGCGGCCTGTCGGATTATTTCGGCCGCAAGTCGATGTTCATCGCAGAGATGATCATCTTCATGGTGTTTCTCGTGCTGCTGGTGATGAGCCCGAGCTATTTCTGGCTGGTCATTTTCCTGTTCGGGCTCGGCGTCGCGCTCGGCTGCGACTATCCGACCGCCCATCTGATCATCTCCGAGAGCATCCCCAGCAGCATGCGCGGTCGCCTGGTGCTCGGCGCCTTCGGCTTCCAGGCGCTGGGAGCGCTGACCGGCACCATCGTCGGCTATCTGGTGCTCAAGAATATTCCCGACCTCGGCGCGTGGCGCTGGATGTACGCGACCGCGGTCATCCCGGCCCTGCTGGTCACGCTCGGGCGCTTCACCATCACCGAGAGCCCGCATTGGCTCCTGGTTCGCGGCCGGCGCCAGGACGCCCGGGCGCAGGTGATGCGCCTTCTGGCCCGCGAGCCGATCTATCCGAAGGCGGTCGAATTCAGCACCCCCCGCATCGCTCACGCCCGGCAGAACATGCTGGCTCTGTTCAGCCCCGCCAACATCCGCGCCACCGTCCTCGCCTCGGTCCCCTGGTTTCTCCAGGACCTCGGCACCTATGGCATCGGCATTTTCACGCCGACGATCCTGGCCGCCTCGATCGGCCACAAGAGCGCGCATGTGCGCAACCTCGCCGATCTCATCGGCAACGACGAATTGGCGGCGAAGGGGGCCGCGCTGATCGACCTGTTGCTGATCGTCGGCATCGTCTGCGCGATCCTGTCGGTGAACCGGTTCGGCAGCATCCGGCTGCAGATCTGGGGCTTCATCGGCTGTGCCGCCGGCCTCGCCGTCGCCGCAGCGTCCACCGCGGTCCCCGCCGCCGCCCAGACGCCGCTCATCTTCGCCGGATTCATGGTGTTCAACTTCATGACCAATCTCGGTCCGAACGCACAGACCTATCTGCTCGCCGGAGAGGTGTTTCCGACCGAGGTCCGCGGCACCGGCGCCGGTTTTGCCGCGGCGTTCGCCAAGATCGGTGCGGTCATGACCGCTTTCCTGTTTCCGATGCTCATGGCAGACATCGGCACCCGGATGCTCTTGACCATTTTGATCGTCACCTCACTGCTCGGCGCGCTCGTCACCTATCTTTTCCGGATCGAGACCACCGGGGTCAATCTGGAGGAGATCGGATCAGGACTGCACGCCAGGGCGAAGACCGCTCAACGTCTGGAGAAAACACATCATGAGTGACCTGGTATTCATTGCCTTCCCCACCGAGCAAAAGGCGGAAGAGGTCCGCGAAAAAGTCCTCGAGATGCAGAAGGAATATCTGATCGAGCTCGGCGACGCCGTAGTCGCGGTGAAGGACGACAAGGGCCGGATCAAGCTCAACCAGCTCATGAACACGACGGCGGCCGGCGCGGTGTCCGGGGCGCTGTGGGGCACGCTCATCGGCCTGATCTTCCTCAACCCCCTGCTCGGCACCGCGATCGGGGCGGCTTCGGGGGCCCTCGGCGGAAGCCTGACGGATGTCGGAATCAACGATCAGTTCATGAAGGATGCGGCCGAGGCGCTGCGGCCCGGCACCGCGGGCCTGTTCCTGCTGGTCCGCAAGATGACCACCGACAAGGTTCTGGCCGACCTCAAGGGGGTGGGCGGTACGGTGATGCGCACCTCCTTCGACGAGACCAAGGAGGCGGCGCTGCGCGAAGCCCTGGCCGGGCGGCTCCCGCCCGAGCCCAAGCCAGAGCCCAAGTCCGAGCCTAAGCCCGAGCCCACGCCGACGGCCTGACCAGTCCGCCCGCGATCGCGCGCGGGAATGCCCGGAGCTTCGTCGGGCGCGCAATATGCGCCCGGCCGGCGCTCACGGGCGTTCCGGTCGCCGTTTGGCCTCGGTGATGCGCTTTCCCCCCATGCGTGCGCGCCGCAGATCGGCCGCGGACAGCTGAAGCGCCCGCTTGGCCTGCTTGAGGAGCTTCGGGTCGAGGGGACGCGGTTCCAGCGATACATCCTTGCCCAGCCGATCGACCAAAATGCGCATCGCGGCGACCCGGCTGTAGAGCTTGCTGTTGGACGGGATCAGGTACCACGGCGCCGCCTTCGTCGAGGTCTCGTGGATCATGTCCTCGATCGCGGCGGTTGCGAAAGTCCTCATAGGAAAGTTTCCATCGTTTCAACGGGTTGATGAGCCGCTCGCGGAACCGGCGGACCTGCTCGTCGGGGGTGATGTGCAGGAACAGCTTGACCAGCCGGATGCCGGAATCGAGGAGCACGTGCTCGAATTCGTTGATTTCGCGATAGGCGCGGTGCCATTCCTCGGCCGTCGCAAAGCCCTCGACCCGTTCGACCAGGACGCGGCCGTACCATGAGCGGTCGAAGGTGACGATCTGCCCCTGCTCCGGCAGCCGCTGCCAGAATCGCTGGAGATAGTGCTGGGCACGCTCGTGCTCGTCCGGCGCCGCGATCGGATGGACCTTGAAGCTGCGGGGGTCGAGGGCCCAGCCGAGACGGCGAACGATCCCGCCCTTGCCCGCGGTGTCCCAGCCCTCGAGCACGAGGAGCGCACGCTCGGAGGTGCCGAGATAGGCCTGCTGGATGAGTTGAAGCGTTGCCTGCAGTGTTTGCAGACGCCGCTCGTAATCGGCGAAGTCCAGCCGCGGATGGTTCTTGATGGCCGCCAGCCGCGGCCGGCGCGTGGCGAGAAAACTTCGCGATTGCATGGGCATATCCAATCGGGAACCGGTCGCCCGATGACACCGAGCCAATGCGGCGAGCCTCCGCCCGGCATTGACATGTGTCAAACCGGTCTCAGGCGCGTGACAAACCGCTTTGACACCGGACGGCATACTGCTCCATGAAGCTGCGTCGATCTGGAGTTTGCCATGACGGATCGAAACGAACTGCCACGTAAGTCCGGCGCCGCATGGCGGCGCGGTCGGATGACCGAGCAAATCGACCAATCGACCTTCCCCGGAGCAAGGATCAGCAATGGATCAAATCACCGGCGCCACGGCACCGACCGCGACTGACGACGCCGGCGCACTCGGCCGCCATGGGACGCCCCACGGCCCCCTGCGGCGCATGCTGCGCGGCGTCATCCACTTCTTCTCGTATCATCTGGTCCTGGCGCGGCGCAGCATCCGGACCACCCGGGCGGCGGGCTTCACCCTCACCGTCCGACCGACCGTTTTCCATCCGCGCTATTTCATCAGCAGCGAGGCCTTCGCCGCCTTCATCGACCGGCTCGACCTGACCGGCAAGCAGGTGATCGATATCGGGACCGGGACCGGCATCCTGGCGCTTGCCGCCGCGCGGGCCGGTGCCGCCCACGTCGTGGCCGCCGACATCAATCCCAATGCGGCACTCAATGCCGGCGAGAACGCCCGTGCCAACGGCTATGGCGACCGCGTGTCGGGGGTGTGCAGCGACCTGCTCTCGGCGCTGGCGCCACGACCGCTGTTCGATGTCATACTATCGAGCCCACCCAAGCACGCCGGCGAGCCGCGCAACCTCGCCGATCTCGGCTGGCATGCCGGGCCGAAGTATCGCTACATCTCCTCGCTGTTCAGCCACGCCCGCGAGCGTCTCAAGCCGGGAGGCCTGATGTACGTCATGGTCTCCTCGGACTCCGACCTCGATCTCCTGGGCGAACTGGTCGAGCGGGCCGGATTCCGGGCCCGCCAGGTGCATGAGCATTCGCTCTACATCGAATCGATGATCATCTACGAGCTGACGGCGGCCTGACCGCCGTCCCGTCGCGACCCGGCTTCAGGCCCCCGACGCCATCAGGCTTCGCAGATAGCGCCATATCGACCAGCTGCGGGCGGGCTCGACCCGCACTACCGGCGCCGCCGGATCGGTCATGAAGCCCAGCCGCTTGATCATCTGCCAGGCGGCCGGATTCCACTCCCGCCACACCTCTTCGGCGTCCCGGTTGAGGAGGCCGCTGACGACCTCCGGCACGCCCCCGAAGATCTGCGGGAGCCGGTCCGTCATGTCGTCGTCGCGCAGGATATTCCACTTCGACACGCCGCCCATGACCGGAGAGCCGATGGCGTACACCACCCGGCCGACCTGGGCTTCGCGAAGGCAGAACGAGCACATCGCGCAGGGCTCCACATTGGTGTAGAGCGTCGCCGCGCGCAGCCCCTTGCGACCCAGCATCTTCTGCGCCTGCGACAGCGCGATCACCTCGGCATGGCGCGACACGTCGCGCTCGCGGACCGCGTGGTTGATCGCCTCGGCGACGATCTTGCCGTCCACCGCGATCACGGTCGCAAACGGATATTCCCCCTCCCGGATGGCGGCGCGGGACAATTCGATGCAGCGCCGCATCAACGCGACATCGGCGGGATCGGTTGTTTTCTGAATATAGGCCACGGCTGCTGGACGCGATCGACGAAAGATATCTGCGGAAATGCGGTTCGTCCGCGGGTCTTGACCAAGACCCGCTGATTTCTGAGGTTTTGCGATGATATGCTGCTCCCACCCACCTCGATAGTCCCGCGGCAAGTGTATAGTTAACCCCGCCCTGCCGTCAAAAAGTCCGGTGGATCAGATGGCAAAACTTTGCTGAGTGTGGCTTTGTTGCAATGCCTGTCGTGGGCACGCGGCGTCGCCAACTTTGACTTCGATCAAAGCCGGAAACGGCCAATTCGGGAATCCTGCGCTCCTTTCGAAGGGGAGACGCACCATGACAACGGAAGCCATTCTCATCGTCGGCGTGATCACCGCCGCCTTCATCGGGTTTGCGCTGACGCTGTGGTGGGCGGAACGGCAGACCCGCGACCCGAAGTACCTGTAGCCGCGTTCGCGCTGCCCCGACGGCCGGCCGCTTCGTCCCCATCGCGGGCGCCGGCCGGCAGGTCCGGCTTACTTCTTCGGCACGTTGAGCAGCGCGATCACCCGCGCCCATTTCTCGGTGTCCTCGTGCAGGCGCCTGGTGAGGGCGGCGGGTGACAGCGGCGCCGCGATCGCGCCGGCATCGCGGAAGCCTTTGACGACGGCGGGTTCGGCGAGCGTCGCGGCGATGTCCTTGGTGAGCCGCGCCACCACCTCCGGCGGCGTATGTGCGGGCGCGAACAGACCGTTCCAGGAGGTCACGTCGAAGCCGCGCACGCCCTGCTCGTCCACCGTCGGGACGTCCGGCAGCAGCGGCAGCCGCGTCGCCCCGGTGGTCGCCAGCGCGCGCGCCCGCTTGCCCTCCCACGCGCTTTTGAAGGCGCCGAAGGTGTCGATGTAGACGTCGACGTCGCCGCGCAGCATGGACATCGTCAGCTCCGAGGTCAGGCGGTACGGCACGATGGCGAAATCGACCTTGGCCATGATCTTGAGAAGCTCGGCCATGAAATAAGGGCTGGTCCCGGCGGCGCTGGTGCCCATGTTCACCGCGCCGGGCCGGCGGCGCATCTCGTCGAGCACCTGCCCCAGGCTGTCAAACCGCGACTCGCTGTGGGTGCCGATCACGTAGCCGAAATCGCTGATGCCGGAGATCGGGATGAAGTCGGCGAAGGGGTCGTAGGTCAGGTTGTTGAACTGCGACACCGCCACCGCGGTCGAGTTCGCAAAAATCTCCAGGGTGTAGCCGTCCCGCGGCGCCGACAACGCCGCCCGCGCGGCGGCGATCCCGCCGGGGCCCGATTGGTTGTCGATGACGATCTGCTGGCCGAGCCGCGGCGCCAGCCGCTCGGCGAGAATGCGCACGCAGATGTCGGTCACGCTGCCCGCCGAGAACGGGATCACGACCTTGATCGCGCGCACCGGATAGGCCGCCTCGGCCCGGGCGGCACCGGGATCGATCGCCGGCAACGCCAGCACGGACCCTGCCGTGCCGATCGCGGCAAGGACGCGGCGGCGGGTCGGCCCCCCTCTGGCGCTCGACGTTTCCATCCCGATTTCCCGGTTGGCGGCTGTGATACCGCTTCGGTTCTTGCATAGCCAAGCGCGTCGGGAGCGGCAACGGCGGCGGGGTTGCAAGCGGGGCGGCAAAGCGAAGCGTGCCCGGTCGAGCGGGACGGCGTGCGCACGACGCGAACGCGTCTTTGCACACCCTACGAAAAGCGCGTCACCATCGACATGCGTAATTGTCGTGGGGGCCGCAGGGTGGGCAAAGCGAAGCGTGCCCACGCCGGCTTTGCGAGGCGCCGCCTTCGCGTGACGCGACGGAGCGCCTCGCTCAGTACTCCGGAAGCGGAATGAATTCGGTCTCGCCGGGGACCGGAGAGAACCGGCCGGTCTTCCAGTCCTCCTTCGCCGCTTCGATGCGCTCGCGGCGGGAGGACACGAAGTTCCACCAGATGTAGCGCGGCCCTTCGAGCGCCGCGCCGCCGAGAAACATCGTGCGGGCGCGGCTGACGGCGCGCACGGTGATCCGGTCGCCGGGGCGGAAAATCAGGAGCTGCGGCCCGGTGAAACGCTGGCGGGCAATCTCGACTTCGCCTTCGACGACATACATCGCGCGCTCCTCGGTATCGGGATCGAGCGGCGCCGATGCGCCCGCCTCCAGCACGACCTCGGCATAGAGCCAGTCCGACATCATGCCGACCGGAGAGCGCCGCCCGAACGCCGCGCCCGCGATGACCCGCGCCCACACGCCGCGATCCTCCACCACCGGGAGGCTGGCGGCATCGAAATGCTGGAAGGTCGGCGCCGTCTCCTCGTGGGCCTGGGGCAGCGCGATCCAGCTCTGGATGCCGAACATGCCCTGGCCGCTCCGCCGCGCCGCGTCGGGGGTCCGCTCGGAATGGGCGATGCCGCGTCCCGCCGTCATCAAGTTCATCGCCCCCGGGCGTGATCTCCAGCGCGTTGCCCTCGCTGTCGCGATGCATGATCTTGCCGTCGAACAGATAGGTGACGGTCGCAAGCCCGATATGGGGATGCGGACGCACGTCCATCCCGTGCCCCGCCATGAACTGCACCGGCCCCATCTGGTCGAAGAAGATGAACGGCCCGACCATTTGGCGCTTGCCGTGCGGCAGCGCGCGCCGCACCTCGAAGCCGCCGAGATCGCGGACCCGCGGCACGATCGCGAGCTCCAGCGCATCACAGGACGTCTTGTCGCCTAACACCGGGTCCTTGTCGGGCATCCAGCTCATGGCTTGAACTCCATCGTGACGCGAGCGCTGCGATAGCTGATATGGCATCGCGCCCCGGCGATGGAAAGCAGGGGCCGGTTTCCGCGTCGGATGGCTGCTCAGGCGGGCGTTGCGCTCGCCTCGCCGCGCGTGGTCGCGGCGAGCCAGCGGTTCACCGCCTGCAGCGCGGCGGCCCGGCCGCGGGTGGGCGCGTGGGCATGAAACAGCGCGAGCTGGGCGTCGGCCGAGGTGCCGGCAGCGGCGATGGTCCGGCAACGCTCGAGCTCGGCGGTGCAGCCGAGCGCCGCGGCATCTGCCCGCGTCTCCTCGATCAGCCGGTCGATCATCTGCGCAACGGTGATGGCGCCGTCCTTGCCGACGAAGGTGCCGTGGACGCCATAACGTTGCGCCCGCCATTTGTTCTCGACCGCGATGGCGCGTCCCACCGGGTCGAGATCGGCGTTGAGCGCGGGCTCGCGGTAGAGCCGGTGCGCCAGCACGCGGAACAGCGCGGCGATGGCGACGGCGTCGTCCACCACCGTGCAGCTGTCGGGCGCCCGAAGCTCCAGCGTGGGGTGGCCGATCGACGGCCGGATCGCCCACCAGATAAAGCTCGCATCGGCGATGACCCCGGACTTCACCAGCGCCGCCACATAGGCGTCGAACGCGGCCTTGTCGTGGAACAGCTCGGGCATGCCGGTGCGCGGCTCCTCGTCGTAGGCGGCGAGGCGGTAGCCCATCAGCCCGGTCGGCCGCGAATTCCAGAACGGCGAAGAGGTCGCGAGCGCAACGAACAGCGGCAGGAACGGCAGCATCCGCGTCATCACGCCGACCCGCGCGTCGGGATCGGGCAGCTCGACATGCACGTGCATCCCGCACAGCAGGTTGCGCCGGGCGATCATCTGGAGGTCTTCCACCACGCTGTCGTAGCGGTCGGATTCGGTCTGAAGGGTCTCGTGCCAGGCGGCGGTCGGGTGAGTGCCGGAAGCAATGATCGCGAGGCCATGCGCGGCAGCCACGGCGGCGACGGTCTGGCGCAGCTGGAGAAGCTCGGCGTGCGCTGCGCGCATGTCGACATGGGGATCGGTGGCGACCTCGATCTGCGCCTGCAGCATCTCGCTCGTGACCTGCCCGACGCCCGCCTTGCGGACCGCGTCCGTGACCGCCTGCAGGAACGGCTGCGACATGGTCCCGGTGAGCGCCGTGGTCTCGGCATCGACGAGGAAATACTCCTCTTCGATGCCGAAGCTGAAGTCACCGTGCATGGGCTCCATCGCGGCTCGGACGACGGCGCGGGCGGGTGCCCTGCGCAAGTTCCGACAGCAACGCGCCGGCCCCGGCCGGGTTCCTGGAGCCGGACTTCCGTGGCCGGCTTCAAGGGCGTCCCGCCGGGCGCGAGCGCGAAGCTTACGCCCTCACCTCTTGCCGTTGGAACACCACATAGGTGACCACGAACAGCATGATCGCCCCGGCGATGAGCCCGACGGCCTGCGGCCAGGCGATCATCAGGCTTTCCTTGAGCGGCAGCGCCGAACCGATGACGGCACCCTGCAATTGCTCGAGGAAGATCGGGCCGAGCGCCCGGGTCGACGGCGACAGCACCGCGAGCACGGCCTCGCCATACAATTGATTGGGCGAGAGCCGCGACAGCCCGACCTGCCATTGCAGGGTCTCCGGGCTCGGCAGCCCGAGCATGACGTAGCGGATGTCCGGAGGGGCGATCATCTGCGCCAGCACCGGCGCGATCATCGGCCACAACAGCGTCATGAACAGCCAGACGCCGAGGGAGAGCAGCGCCGCGGTCGCCGGCGAGCGGAACAGCACCGAGAGCAGCATGGCGACGGCGAGCCACACGCCCGCATAGGCGAGCGAGACGAGAAGGAAGATCAGCGAGCGCGCGATCTCCTCGCCGCTCGGCGGCACGCCGAGGAAAAGCACGCCGAGCCCGACCACGAGCAGCCACAGGCACACCAGGCTGATCCCCAGCGTGAGCAGGCTGGCGATGAACTTGCCGGCCAGCAGCGCATCGCGATAGATCGGCTGGGCCAGGATGCGCGAGAGCGTGCGGCGGTTATGCTCGCCATTGATGGCGTCGAAGCCGAGGCCGATCGCCATCAGCGGAATCAGGAAGCCGAGAATGCCGACGAAGGACGGCAGCGGCGGCCGGTCGACGGTGAACAGCTTGAGCAGCAGGAACGGATCTTCCGCGGTGGTGTCGCGCAGGCTGGTGATCGCCATGTAGAGCGGCGCCGCCGCGGTCAGCAGCATCAGCCACTCGAGCATGCGCATGCGCGCGCTGCCGAGATGGTCGCCAAGCTCCTTGAGAACGACGGTGCCGAGGCCCTGCCACGGCGAGCCCTCACGCCGCATCGCACATCTCCTTGCTGTCGGAACGCTCGAAGAAGCGGGTGTAGATGGCATCGAGGCTCGGCTCGGCGACCGAAAGGCGCGTCAACGCCCCGTCGGCCGCGACCACCGCGCGGGCGGCGTCCGGGCGGACGTCGCGCTCGGCCGTGAGGCGATAATGGATGTCGCCGGTGCGCTCGACGTTCTTGACGCCGGGAATGGCGCCCAGCCGCGGCACGAGGTCGTGGCCGGGCGACGCGGTCGCCTCGACGTCGACCACGAAGCCGGCGCCCAGCACCTCCCGCGCCAGTTCCGGCACCGTGCCAAGCATCAGGATGCGGCCGCGCTGGAACAGGGCGACGCGGTCGCACAGCTGCTGCACCTGGTCGAGCAGGTGCGAGGTGATCAGCACCGTGACGCCTTCGCGCTTGAGGCCGGAAATCATGTCGAGAAATTCGTGGGTCGATTGCGGATCGAGCCCCGAGGTCGGCTCGTCGAGGATCGCGATCTCGGCGCCCTTCATCACCAGTTCGGCGAGGCCGAGGCGCTGGCGCATGCCGCGCGAAAAGGTGGCGACGCGCTGGTCGGCGACGTCGCCGAGACGCACCCGCGCCAGAGCGTCGGCGATGCGCCGGCGCCGCACCTCCCGCGAAAATCCCATCAGCCGCGCGGTGTAGGACAGGTTCTCGGCAGCGGTCATGCCGTCATAGAAGCCGACCGCGTCCGGGAGGTAGCCGACCCGGCGCTTGACGGCGAGCGGCTCGCGCACGGGATCGTGGCCCATCACCCGCACCTCGCCGCCCGACACCTCGGTGAGGCCGAGCATCATCAGGATGGTGGTGGTCTTGCCGGCGCCGTTCGGTCCGAGGAGACCGAAGGTCTCGCCCTCGAGGATGTCGAAGTCGATGCCGTCGACGACGACGCTGGTGCCGTACCGTTTGGTCAGGCCGCGCGCGGTGATGACGGGCTCGCTCATCGCCGTCCGAACCTCGCCACCGCGCCGACCATCAGCAGCAGCGCCGCGCCAATGACGCCGACCCCCACCATGCCCCAGGTCGTCGACGTGCCGACCGACATGCGGAACTGGGTCGAGGCGTTCTCGCCGCGCGACGCCGCCCGGATCGTCGCCATGTAGTCGCCGGCCAGCGACTTCTCGGTCGGGGTGATCAGCGCATTGGCCTCGCTGGTGGCGTTGGGCGCGATGCGGTCGATGGTCTTGGGCTCGAAGCTGATCTTCCAGCCGCTCGGCGCCGAGCCCGAGAGATCGATGTTGTCGGCCGGTGCGGTGCCGTCATTGGCAATGATGATCGGAACCGTGGTCTGTTCGCCGGCGACCGCACGGGCGCTCACGAGGCCGTCGCGTCCGGCGATGGAGAGCCGCGGCTGGCCGGCGATCTCCATGGAGAGCTCGGTCTTGGCGGTGGCGTCGGCAGCCGAGGCGGTGACCTGGATCGGAAACGTCCCGGCATCCACCGAGGACGGCGGGCGCACCTTGAGCTTCACGTCCTTGGAGGCGCCGGCATCGACCGGCACCGAGGACAACTCCTGGGTGCCGTAGGCCTCGGTGAAGGAGGCCTCGAAGTTGCGCGGCGCGGTGGCGGCGAGGCTGACGGTGAGATTGCGGCCGCTGTCGTTCTTGATGGCGAGGGTGTAGTCGAAGCTCGACTTCGGGGTGCCGCGCAGCGACGGCAGCTGCGGCGTGATGGCGAGCTTGGCCGGCAGCTCCTTGGCGAGATTGATGGTGAGCGGCAGGCTGACCGCGTTCCCGTCGCCCGCCGCTTTCACCGTCAGGGTCTGGGCGGTGAGGTCGGCATTGGCGGGAACGTCCACGCGGAGCTGCAAAGTGACGCTCTGGTCGGTCGCGGGCATCGCGGCGGCGACCGGCTGTCCGCCGCCGAGCAGCGTTGCGGTCCAGCCCGGGGGCGTGCCGTCGACCGAGAGCGCAAAGCGCTCGGGCGGCAGGCCGTAGTTCTGGAGGCGCAGCGACACCGTCGAGGTCGTGCCCGGCCGCACCGAGACCGCAGGATAGTCGGTGAGCAGGTAAAGACCCTTGACGTCCTTGTTGGGTTCGGCGGCCGAGGCGGGTCCGGCGAGAGCTGGCGCAGCGAGCGTCGCCAATACCAGCAGGACCGCGGCTGATCGATGTTTCATCGCGCGAACTCCTTGGAAAATGCCATGTTTTCTTAAATGCCGCGCCGCGACCGACCGGTCGGGTCGGCGCTGGACCGCGGCCAAACCTGTAGCGATGTTGGCGGAATCTGGGAAGCCCCGGGGACCCATTTGTCGCAGGAGCAAGGTGGCGTGCGGGCCGTGACATGGCGGCGCGCCACGGCTTCCTCCGTTCGCAAACTGCCCCATGCGGGCTTTGCGCGACGCTCGCTTCCCGGTCGCGAACCGCTTATATCGGGGGCCATGACCTCACAGGACGTCAAACCCTTGCCGCCGGCCGAACCGGCGCGCCGCATCAGCTTTGTCTCGCTCGGCTGCCCCAAGGCGCTGGTCGATTCCGAGCGCATCGTCACGCGTCTGCGTGCCGAAGGCTATGAGCTGGCGCGCCGCCACGACGGCGCCGACCTCGTGATCGTCAACACCTGCGGCTTCCTCGACAGCGCCCAGGCGGAGTCGCTCGAGGCGATCGGCCAGGCGCTCCGCGATAACGGGAAAGTGATCGTGACCGGCTGCATGGGCGCCGAGCCGGAGAAGATCACGGCGCGGTTTCCCAACGTGCTCGCGATCACCGGGCCGCAGCAGTACGAGAGCGTGCTGGACGCCGTCCACCGGGCCGCGCCGCCGCGGCACGACCCCTTCATCGACCTGGTGCCGCCGGAGGGCATCAAGCTCACGCCGCGCCACTACGCCTATCTGAAGATTTCCGAGGGCTGCAACAACCGCTGCAGCTTCTGCATCATCCCCAAGCTGCGCGGCGATCTCGTCTCGCGGCCCGCCGCCGACGTGATGCGCGAAGCGGAGCGGCTCGTCGCCGCGGGAGTGAAAGAGCTGCTGGTGATCTCCCAGGACACCTCGGCCTACGGCGTCGACATCCGCTATGCCGCGAGCCGGTGGAAGGACCGCGACCTGCGGGCCCGCTTCCTCGACCTCGCAGGGGCGCTCGGCGAACTCGGCGCCTGGGTCCGCCTGCACTATGTCTATCCCTACCCCCACGTGGACGACGTCATCCCGCTGATGGCGGAGGGCAAGATCCTGCCCTACCTCGACGTGCCGTTCCAGCATGCGAGCCCCGAGGTGCTGCGCCGCATGCGCCGCCCGGCCGCCCAGGAGAAGACGCTCGAACGCATCGGGCGCTGGCGGGAGATCTGCCCCGACATCACCCTGCGCTCGACCTTCATCGTCGGCTTCCCCGGCGAGACCGAGGAGGAGTTCGCCTTCCTGCTGGACTGGCTCGACGAAGCCAGGCTCGACCGCGTCGGCTGCTTCCGCTACGAGCCGGTCTCGGGGGCGAGCGCCAACGACGCCGGCCCGGCCGTGCCCGACGCCGTCAAGGAGGAGCGCTGGCACCGCTTCATGCAGCGCCAACAGGTGATCTCGGCCAAGCGGCTCAAGCGCCGCGTCGGCACCCGCCAGCAGGTGCTGATCGACGAGGTGGGGCCGACCGTTGCCAAGGGCCGCAGCAAGGGCGATGCCCCGGAGATCGACGGCACGGTCTACGTCGCCTCGCGCCGCCCGCTGCGCGTCGGCGAGTTCGCCACGGTCAAGATCGAGCGCGCCGAGGCCTATGACCTCTATGGGACGGCGGTCGGATTCTAGGGGTTTCGGAGCCCGCGGGCCGAGTTTAGGCGGACGGCCTCGGCCCTTGGCGCTGCTCATCGTCGGACTTGTCCGGCGATGACGGCGGCGGGTGGCTCACAGTGGTCACCTGCGGAGACAATCTCCGGCGCGCGTCAGCTTCCCGCAATGCCGGCGATGTTGGCGTCGCCGAACTTCGCCCGGACGCGGCCCGCCTGATCGGGGTCGACCCGGATGGTGACGTGGAGCCGCCCGTCGGGGTCGGTGCTCCGTGACAGAACTTCGGCGTGGCGGTGCAGCCAGCTCATGCCGGCGCCGTCCGCCACGTCGACCGCGACCTCGAGAGTCAGCCGCGCGATCGCGAGCTGCGCCTCGATGGCCCCGATCAGGGCATCGGTCCCCTCCCCGGTGACCGCCGAGACGAGCACCGGAGCGGTGCCTTCCCGGTGGCGCAAAGCGAGGTTTTCAAGCCGGGACCGCTCGCCGGCATCGACCCTGTCGATCTTGTTCCAGACTTCTATGATCCTGGGGTCTTCCGGTTCGATGCCGAGGTCGCGCAACACCTCGGCGACGTCATGGGACTGAGCCTCGGTGTCGCCATGGGAGACGTCGCGGACATGGAGGATGAGGTCGGCCTCGATCACCTCTTCCAGCGTTGCGCGGAACGCCGCCACCAGGGTCGTCGGCAGGTCCGAGATGAAGCCCACCGTGTCGGACAGGATGATCCGGTTGCCACGCGGGAGGGTGACCGCGCGCAGCGTCGGGTCGAGCGTCGCAAACAGCATGTCGGCGGAGAGCACCGTCGCGCGGGTCAGGCGGTTGAACAGCGTCGACTTTCCAGCATTGGTGTAACCAACCAGCGCAATAATCGGATAAGGCACGCGTTTCCGGCTGTCGCGGTGGAGCTTGCGGGTCCGCTTCACACCCTCCAGCTCGCGCTCGATCTTGGCGATCCGTTCGGCGATCAGGCGGCGGTCGGTCTCGATCTGGGTTTCGCCGGGGCCGCCGAGAAAGCCGAAGCCGCCGCGCTGGCGCTCGAGATGGGTCCACGACCGCACCAGCCGGCTGCGCTGGTAGTTGAGATGGGCGAGTTCGACCTGAAGCGCGCCTTCCCGCGTCCGCGCCCGCCGGCCGAAGATCTCCAGGATCAAGCCGGTGCGGTCCAGCACCTTGGCGTTCCACGCTTTTTCGAGGTTGCGCTGCTGCACCGGCGACAGCGCGCAATCCATCACGACGATGCCGGCTTCGTGGGTCTTCACGAGGCCGGCAAGCTCCTCGACCTTCCCCTTGCCGACATAGGTGGCCGGCCGCAGCGCCGAGAGTGCCACGATTCCGGACGCCACGATGTCGAGATCGATCGCCTGGGCGAGCCCCACCACCTCATCGAGGCGCGCTTCCGGCGCCCGCCCGAGCTCCGCCGCGGTATCCCGCCGCCGCAGATAGGGCCCGATGACCAAGGCGCGGCCGGTCGAGCCCTCCGGCGGGCTCAGGGGATGGCTGTCGCGGCGATGCGGCTCCAACTCAGGTCTTTTCTACGGCGGGGGCGCCCTCTTCACCCCCCTCGAAGAGCTGCACGGGATGCCCCGGCATGATGGTCGAGATGGCGTGCTTGTAGACGAGCTGGGAGTGCCCGTCGCGCCGCAACAGCACGCAAAAGTTGTCGAACCAAGTCACGACGCCCTGCAGCTTCACGCCGTTCACGAGGAAGATCGTGAGGGGAATTTTCGCCTTGCGTACGTGGTTGAGGAAAGTGTCCTGAAGATTCTGTGCGCGTTCGGCTGCCATGGCCGTTTTTTCCGTTTCTTGTTACGCAGCCCCCGCTGCAATCAATGGTGCCGCTCTTGTCCCGGCCGATAATGACCGTGGATGAAGCATCGAACATATCATTAGATGGTAGGATTTCAAAGCCACGCAAGCCCAACCGGAAGGCGAAAAGGCAGTTTTCGACGGCATTTTACCGCATTGCACCCTGGAGCTGCGCGACGCCCGGCGTTTCCATAGCAGGCTTCCGGCCGGCCCTCAGCTCAACTCGGCGTGACGGTGGAATTCCCGCCGCAGCGCCGTCGCGACCGGGCCGGGGCGGCCGTCGCCCACCGGCCTGCCGTCGATCTGCACCACCGGAAACACGATCTGGCTCGCCGCGGTGACGAAGGCCTCTCGCGCCGCCTGCGCCTCCTTCGGGGTGAACGGCCGTTCGACCAGCGTCAGTCCCTGGGCGGTGACCGCGTCCATCACGACCGCGCGGGAAATGCCGCTCAGGATGTCGGGTCCGGCCGGCCGGGTGACCACCTCGTTGCGGTCGGTGACGATCCAGGCGTTGGCCGACGACCCCTCCGTCACGAATCCCGCGGCGTCGACGAACCAGGCTTCGCGAGCGCCCTGCTCCCGCGCCGCCTGCTTGGCGAGAACGTTGGGCAACAGCGAGACGGATTTGATGTCGACCCGTCCCCAGCGGTTGTCCGGCACGGTGATGACCGAAATGCCGTCGAAGGCGGTCCGTTCGCCCCGCGCCGGGTCGAGAATTCGGGCGGTGACGACGATGCTCGGCGCGGTGCCGGGCGGCGGAAAGGCGTGATCGCGCCGCGCGGTGCCCCGGGTGACCTGCAGGTAGACGAGACCGTCGCGCACGCGGTTGCGGCGCACCGTCTCGCGCAGCACGACGCCGAGTGCGGCGAGCGGCATCGGCAGGTCGATACGCAGCTCGTCGAGCGAGCGGCGCAGGCGGGCCATGTGGCGCCGCTCGTCGACCAGGAGCCCGCCCCGGACCTCGCACACTTCGTAGACGCCGTCGGAGAACTGGTATCCGCGGTCCTCGATGTGCACCATGGCTTGGGCGTGCGGCCGGTAGCGGCCGTTGACATAGGCGACCCGGGACATCAGTCCATGCCCAGGGCCTTGAGCTTGCGATGCAGCGCCGAACGTTCCATCCCCACGAACTCGGCAGTGCGGGAAATATTGCCGCCGAAGCGGCTGATCTGAGCCTTCAGATACTCGCGCTCGAACGCTTCCCGGGCCTCGCGCAGCGGCATTCCCATCAGTTGCTCGCCGCCGCCCTTGGGCATCGCCGGCACCATCGCGCCGACGTCCTGCGGCAGCATGTCGGCGGAGATGACCGCATCGGCGTCGCCGCCGGCGAGGATCATCAGGCGTTCCACGTTGTTGCGGAGCTGGCGCACATTGCCGGGCCAGTCGTGGGTCTGCAGCACCGCCATGGCGTCGGTACCGATCCGCCGCTTGGGCAGGCCGGTCGCCTGCGAGATCTGGTCCATGAAGTAGTCGACGAGCGCCGGCACGTCCTCGCGCCGCTCGGCCAGCGGCGGAACCCGGATCGGCACCACCGACAGGCGGTGATAGAGGTCCTCGCGGAAGCGTCCGGACGCGATCTCCTCCTCGAGATTGCGGGCCGTCGAGGTGATGATGCGGACATTGACCTCGACCTTGTGGGTGCCGCCGACCCGCTGGAAGGTCTGATCGACGAGGACGCGCAAGATTTTGTTCTGGGTCTCCCGCGGCATGTCGGCGATTTCGTCGATGAACAGCGTGCCGCCATGGGCCTCCTCGAGAGCGCCGACCTTGCGCGCCTGCTCGCCGTTCGCCTGCTCGACGCCGAACAGCTCGACCTCCATCCGCTCCGGGGTGATCGCCGCCGCGTTGATGACGACGAACGGCGCGGAGGCACGGGCGGACAGCGCGTGGAGCGTGCGCGCCGTGAGCTCCTTGCCCGAGCCCGACGGGCCGACGATCAGGATGCGGCTGTTGGTCGGCGCGACCTTGTCGATGGTCTGACGCAGGTGATTGATGGAGCCGGAGCCGCCGACGAGGGTCGCCGAATACGGCGTCAGCTGCTTGAGGTCCTTCACCTCGCGCTTGAGACGGGAGGTCTCGAGCGCGCGGTCGGCGACCAGCACGAGCCGGTCCGCCTTGAACGGCTTCTCGATGAAGTCGTAGGCGCCCTGCTTGATCGCGGCGACGGCGGTCTCGATGTTGCCATGGCCGGAAATCATCACCACCGGAAGGTCCGGGTGCTCGGTCTTGATGTTGCCGAGCACCTGCAGACCGTCGAGCCGGCTGCCCTGCAGCCAGATATCGAGGAACACCAGGCTCGGGCGTCGCGCGTGAATTGCGCCCAACGCATCGTCGCTGTCACGCGCAACCCGCGTCGTGTAGCCTTCGTCTTCGAGGATACCCGACACCAATTCGCGGATGTCAGCCTCGTCGTCGACAATCAGGATGTCGGAAGCCATTCGCCCTGCTCGTTTGTGGTTTTCTTTTCATCAATGGTTGCTGCAATCGGATCGGACGCAAAGCGCAGACGCATCCAGGCGCCGCGCTGGCCGGGAATTCGCTCGGACGCATCGTACAGCTCGATGCTGCCGCCATGCTCTTCCAGGATTTTGCCGACGATGGCTAGTCCCAGCCCGGTGCCCTTCTCGCGGGTCGTGACATAGGGCTCGAGGAGGCGGCTGCGGTTTTCCTTGGGAAGACCGATGCCGTTGTCGATCACGTCGATGACGATGTCGCTGCCGTCGCGCGCCGCCGCAACGAGGATGCGCCCGCGCACCGCGGGATCGGCCGGCGCGGCGGCGATCGCCTCGCCGGCGTTCTTGATGATGTTGGTCAGTCCCTGCGAGATCAGGCGGCGGTCGAACTGCGCCGGCATCGGATCCTCGGCGAGTTCGACGTCGATGTCGATGTCCGCGTTGCCGACGCGCTGCAGGAAGACGACCTGCCTCACCGTGTCGGCGACGTCCTCAGGGACCATCACCGGCTTGGGCATTCGCGCGAAGCGCGAGAACTCGTCGACCATCCGCCGGATGTCGTCGACCTGCCGCACGATCGTATCGGTGCACTGCTCGAATATGGCACGATCTTCGGTGATGACCTTGCCGTACTTGCGACGCAGCCGCTCCGCGGAAAGCTGGATCGGGGTCAGCGGATTCTTGATCTCGTGGGCGATGCGGCGGGCGATGTCGGCCCAGGCCGCGGTGCGCTGGGCGGACACCAGCGCGGTAATGTCGTCGAGCGTGACCACATAGCCGCGCTCCGACTCGGCGGACTGCTCGGTGGTGACCCGCACCGACACGGTCCGGTCGCGGCCGCCGCGGCTGATGGTGGTGTGGCCCTGGATCAGCCGCTGAGAGCCGCTGGTGGCCGGTTCGATGAATTCCTTGAGCTCCGGCGCCACCTCGTCGAGCGGGCGGCCGAGCGCGTCCACCTCGCTGCAGCCGACCAGCTTCTCGGCCGAGCGATTGAGGATGCTGATGCGTCCCTTGCCGTCGACACCGATCACGCCGGCCGATGCGCCGGCCAGCACGGCTTCGGTGAATCGGCGGCGGCTGTCGATGAGGTCGCGGGCGCGAACGATATCGTTGCGCTGGGTCCGCAACTCCTGGGTCATCTTGTTGAAGGTCGCGCCGAGTTGGGCGAGATCGCCTTCGGACCGCCGCACCGGCACCTGGACGTGCAGATTGCCGGTCGAGACGATGTCGGCCGCGCTGATCAGGCGCCGGATCGGCGCCACCAAGCGATTGGCGAACGCAAAGCCGATCCACACCGAGGACAACAGCACCGTCAGCGCGATCACCGTGTACATCAGCGCAAAGGCGATCTGGACGCCGAGGCGGCGCGATTCCAGGTTGGCGTACTGGGCGATGCTGGTCTGGGTCTCGCGGATCTGGCCGAGCACCTGCGGATCGATGAAGCGCGCGACATACAGGTAGGTGTCGTCATAGCCGCGCAGCTTGGTCACGGCGCCCACATAATTCGCGTCGTTGAGGAAGCCGACCTGCGGCAGGCCCTCGCCGGCTTTCGCCAAGGTGTCGGCCGCCGGCACCGCGGGCGGCTTCAGTTCCGGCGGCAGCTGGATGTCGGCGGTGAGAATGACCGAGCCGTCGCTGGCGATCATCATCGCGGTCGGCAGGTCGCGAAGCGACGCCTGGGCGGTGAAGAACTGCCGGAACCGGTCGCGGTCCTGCTCGAACAGCGGCTTGGCGCGGGAAACATCGATCGCCATGGCATCGGCATCGGCGCGAATCGACTGCGCATGCTCGCGGATATAGGCGTCCGCGACGACGAGGGAGTTTTCCATCATCGAGCGGGCGCGGACCGAAAACAGCCGGTCGAGCCCGCGGTCGAGCGTGACGCTCGCCACCACCGCGACGAGTATCGCCGGCAGCGCCGCGATCACCGAGAACAAGGCGACGATCTGGACATGCAGCCGGGCGGCCGCCCGGCCGCGGCGCCGCGCCTGCAAAACGTACCAAACCTCGCGGCCGATGATGCCGAGCAGCAACAACACCGCCAGCGCATTCACGCCGAGCAGCGTCACCACGACGTTGTTGGTGGGATTGATCGGGGTGAGCCCGGCGAGCACGACGAAGGTCGCGAAAGCGGACATGAGGGCCACGCCGACCGCCGCCGGACCCAGCAGACCGGTGGCAAATCTTGCGGTTTCGACAGGGGCCTGTGGGACCTCTGCCGCCAGCGTATCTCCGACCGTCGCCATCGACTCCCGTCTGCCCCCTCGCCCCCCGGCGATAAACCTGATCACTGCGGCGGGAGTGCCGCTGCTGATGCGCAACTACAACAATGTTGCCGGAATCCGACATTTCCGCGGCAGGGCACCGTCAAAAGCGGCCCCGTTTCCAGCGGAATTCATGAAGGCGGAACTTGCATCCAGCCGAGGCTGTGCGTCGCGCTGGTTACAACCGCTCGATCGAGCGAGGGGATGCCCGCGGCATCAACGGGCTGCGCGCCCAACTCACGAACGCGCCTTGCAGTGCGACTCCGGGTGTCGTCGCAACACCGAGATCAGCACGAGCCCAAGCCTTGCGCGAGACGCAGACCGCGCCTCTCCAAGTTCGGTGCGCGCCGTCGGGCTCGCCGCGTCGAGAGTAAGAGCCGAGCGCGAGAGGAGCGGTTTCTGCGAGACGCTGCAGGCGCGGCGTCAGCTGCTGGTCCGAATCACCTGGATTTCCAGGTCTCTGATCTTCTTGCGCAGGGTGTTCCGGTTCACCCCGAGGAGGTCGGCGGCGCGGATCTGATTGCCGCGCGTGGCCGCCAAAGCGGCCGACAGCAGCGGATATTCGATCTCCCGCAGGATGCGGTGGTAGAGCCCCGGCGGCGGCAGTCCATCCCCGAACCCGCCGAAGTATTTGTTGAGGTGGCGTTCCACGGCCGAGGAGAGGTCCTCGTTGCCCTCGCCTTCCTCGTCGAGGGGGGCCGGGGCGGCCGGGGCGAGCTCGTTATCGATGACGGCGGTGGTGATCGTCTCCTGGGGATAAAGCGCCGCCAGCCGCCGCGCCATGTTCTCAAGCTCGCGCACATTGCCCGGCCAGCGATAGCGCTTGAGCCGCTCGATCGCCGCCGTCTCGATCTGCTTGGGCGGGAGACCCTCGCGCTCCGCCTGGGTGAAGAAGTGGCGGATGAGGTCGGGAATGTCCTCCACCCGCTCGCGCAACGGCGGAATCCGCAGCGGCACCACGTTGAGTCGGAAGAACAGATCTTCCCGGAACACGCCCTGCTGAATCAGGATGCGCAGATCCTTATTTGTCGCGGCGATGATGCGCACGTCGGTCTTGATCGGCGTACGCCCGCCGACGGTCGTGTACTCGCCCTGCTGGAGCACCCGCAGCAACCGCGTCTGCGCCTCGGTCGGCATGTCGCCGATTTCGTCGAGAAACAGCGTTCCGCCTTCCGACTGCTCGAAGCGTCCGGCATTGCGGGTATTGGCGCCGGTGAAGGCGCCCTTCTCGTGGCCGAACAGCTCGGATTCGATGAGCTCGCGCGGAATCGCCGCCATGTTGACGGCGACGAAGGGACCGGACCGGCGCTTGCCGTAATCGTGAAGGGCGCGCGCCACCAATTCCTTGCCGGTCCCGGATTCCCCGGAGATCATCACGGTGAGGTCGGTCTGCATCAGCCGCGCCAGCAGACGGTAGATTTCCTGCATCGCCGGGGAACGGCCGACCAGCGGGATCGAGTCGATCTCTTCGCCCTTGGCGCCGCTCGCCGGCTGGCGGTCCTTCGGTTCGGCAAGCGCGCGGCCGACGATCGAGGTGAGCTCCTTGAGGTCGAACGGCTTGGGAAGATACTCGTAGGCGCCGCGTTCGGACGCCCGGATCGCCGTCATGAAGGTGTTCTGCGCACTCATGACGATAATCGGCAGGTCCGGCCGCAGCTTCTTGATGCGGGGCAGAAAGTCGAACGCGTTCTCGTCCGGCATCACGACGTCGGTGATGACGAGATCGCCCTCGCCCTGGCTGACCCAGCGCCACAGCGTGGCGGCGTTGCCGGTCGATCGCACCTCGTAACCCGCACGCGACAGGGCCTGGTTCAGAACGGTTCTGATCGCGGCGTCGTCGTCGGCGATCAATATGCTTCCGGCTGCCATCGGAATCCTCTCAGGTTTCTCCGCCCGGCTCGGCGTCGTCACCCGTGAACTTGGGCATCAGCACGCGAAACACGGTTCGTCGCGGCTGCAATTCGCATTCGATGATGCCGCCGTGGTCGCCGACGATCTTCGCGGCGAGTGCAAGACCCAGGCCGCTGCCCGTCGGCTTGGTGGTCACGAACGGGTCGAACAGATGCGGCATCAAGTCTTCGGACACACCGGGTCCATTGTCCTTGACGCAAAATTCGAGCGGGAGCGAAACCCGCGTCTTGCTGCCCGGAAGCGACAGCCGCACCCCGGGCCGGAATGCGGTCGTGAGGAGGATTTCGGCCTCGGGCTGGCCGCCCATGGCCTCCGATGCATTCTTCACGAGATTGAGGAAGACCTGGATCAGCTGGTCGCGGTTGGCGAGCACCGGCGGCAGCGAAGGATCGTAGTCCTCGACGAAGCGGATGTGGCGCGCGAAGCCCGACTGGGCGAGGCGGCGCACGTGATCGAGCACGACGTGGATGTTGACCGGCTCGCGCTCCACCGGGCGCTCGTCGCCGAACACTTCCATGCGGTCGACCAGCTTCACGATGCGATCGGCCTCGTCGCAGATCAGCCGCGTGAGCGCACGGTCGTCGTCATTGGCCGATTGCTCGAGCAGCTGCGCCGCACCGCGAATGCCCGACAGCGGGTTCTTGATCTCGTGGGCGAGCATCGCGGCCAGCGCGATCACGGAGCGCGCCGCGCCCCGGTGGGTGAGCTGGCGATCCATCTTGTCGGCGATGGTGCGCTGCTGGAGCATGATGACCACGTGCCCGGGCCGTTCCGGCACCGGCGCGACATGAAGGTCCACCATGCGCTCGCCCGGATTGCGCGGGGTGCCGAGATCGACCTTGTATTCGTTGACCGCGCCGCCGCGATGGCGGATCTGTTCGATCAGCGCCAGCAACGGGCTGCCGAACGGGACGAGGTCGCGCAGCGAATGGCGGCGCAGCATCATCACCGACATGTCGAAGAAGTCCTCGGCCGCCACATTGGCCTCGACGATCTTGGCGTCGGGACCGATGACGACGACGGCATGGGGCAGCGAGTTGAGCACCGCCTCCGCAGCGCCGAGGACGCTCGGCGCGTTACGCGTTCCGGGAAGGCTCATGCGGCCGCCCTCCATGCCAAGGCGTCAAAGGATTCGGCGAGCCGGCGTTCGGTCTCGCGCCGGTCGGGCGCGGTCAAAACATGGCGGCGCCATTGCTTGCGGGCCTCCTCGCCCGCCCCCGCCGTGGCGGCGGCGCTGTCGAGAGCCCAGCCGAGGTGCTTGCGCGCATGCTTGAGGCCGATGCGCTCGCCGTGATGGCTGAGCATTTCGTCGTGAAGCGCGAAGATGATTTCGCGCTGCGCGGCGAGCGGCGGCGCCGGCTCCTTGCGGCCCGACGCGAGATAGCGCGCGAGCTGACCGGGAAACCACGGCCGTCCCTGGGCGCCTCGCCCGACCATGACGCCGTCGGCCCCGGAACGGGCCAGCGCCTCCCGGCCGTGTTCGAAATCGGTGATGTCACCATTGACGATGACCGGGATCGTCACCGCCACCTTGACGGCTCGCACCGCGTCCCAGTCGGCCGAGCCGGTATAGAACTGGCAGCGGGTGCGGCCATGAACGGTGATGAGCCTTACCCCGGCGGCTTCCGCCCGCCGCGCCAGTTCCGGCGCATTCATCGAGGTGTGGTTCCATCCGAGCCGCATCTTGAGCGTGACCGGAACCGGAGCCGCGGCGACGGTCGCCTCGATCAGGGCGATCGCATGGTCGAGGTCGCGCATCAGCGCCGACCCCGCCTCGCCGTTGGTGACATGCCGCGCCGGACACCCCATGTTGATGTCGATGATCTCGGCGCCCTCCGCGGTGGCGATCCGTGCCCCTTCCGCCATCCACCTCGCCTCGCAGCCGGCCAGTTGGACTACATGATGGGCATTCCCTGGCGCTTCCAGCCGCAGGCGTGCGTTGCGCTTACCCGCCGCCAGGGCGGCGCAGGCCGCCATTTCGGATACCACGAGGCCAGCCCCGAGCCGCGCCGCCAGACGGCGGAAAGGGGCATCGGTCACGCCCGACATCGGCGCCAGCACGACGGAATTGGGGAGCCGCACACTTCCGACCATGATCGGAGACACTGGAGCAGTGTTCACGTCCATCTTTCTTGCCTACATAGTAGGCGAATGCTCATTTGCATACAGTTTAGCCAAAGCCAACCAAGATGCAAGTGCTGCAGTGCAATATGTCACAGGCCATCGGTTCGGGGCTTTCGCCCTGCCGGTGCCCGCGATACATCCACGCTGCATATAAGGAAACGGTCAATGCCGGGCGACAAGGTCGCAGCAGTCGTGGTGGCGGGCGGACGCGGAACCCGCGTCGGTGGCGACGCCCCTAAGCAATATCGCGCCATTCATGGCGAGCCTGTGATCACCCGCACCTTGCGGCTGTTCGCCGCGCATTCCGGGGTCGAACTCGTCCAGCCGGTGATCCACCGGGACGACGTCCACCGATTCGAGGTCGCGGCTGCCGGGCTCGCCCTGCGCCCGGCAGTGTTCGGCGGCGCCACCCGGCAAAGCTCGGTTCGGGCCGGTCTCGAGGCGCTGGAACCGGAACGGCCGGACGTCGTCCTCGTCCACGATGCCGCCCGGCCGTTTGCCTCGGCTGCGTTGATCTCGCGCGCGATCGCCGCCGGCTCGGGCGGTGCCGCGATCCCCGGGCTGGCGCCGACCGACACCTTCAAGACGGTCGACGCGGCCGGCCATGTCGTCGACACCGTGGACCGCACCCGGCTTCGCGCGGTGCAGACGCCGCAGGCGTTCGACTTTGCCGCCCTGCTCGCCGCCCACCGGCGCGCCGTTGCGGCGGGCCGCGACGACTTTACCGACGATGCCGCACTCGCGGAATGGGCAGGGATGGACGTGAACGTGTTCGAAGGCGAGAGCGGGAACATCAAGCTGACCACGGAAGAGGATTTTGCGCGCATCGCCGCGGCGGAGTTCGCCGCACTTGCCGATGTCCGCAGTGCCTCCGGCTACGACGTGCATTCGTTCGGTGATGGGGACCACGTGTGGCTCGCCGGCGTGCGCATCCCCCATGACCGCGGCCTCACCGGCTATTCCGATGCCGATGCGCCGCTGCATGCGCTGGTCGACGCCATCCTCGGCGCCCTCGCCGACGGCGACATCGGCTCACACTTTCCGCCCGGCGACCCGCAGTGGAAGGGAGCGAGTTCCGACCGCTTCCTCGCCTTCGCGGCGGATCGCGTGCGCCAGCGCGGCGGGCGCATCGCCCACCTCGACATCACCATCGTGTGCGAGGCGCCGCGCGTCGGCCCGCACCGCGACGCGATGCGCGCCCGCATCGCCGCGGTCGCCGGCGTTACCGTCGACCGCGTCGCCGTCAAGGCGACCACCAACGAGAAGCTCGGCTTCATCGGTCGCGGTGAAGGGATCGCCGCCATGGCCACGGCGACCATCCGTCTGCCGGCCGCGCACCCATGACCCTGATCGGCGACGACCTCGCACGCGCCGCCGTCCGCGTGCTGGAGTGCTGCCGGGCTCGCAAATGGATGGTCGCGACCGCCGAGTCCTGCACCGGCGGCCTCGTCGCGGCGGCCCTGACCGAGATCGCGGGTTCCTCCGACGTGGTCGACCGCGGCTTCGTCACCTATTCGAACGCCGCCAAGGAAGCGATGCTCGGCGTGCCCCCCGCGATCCTCGAACGCCATGGCGCCGTGAGCCGCGCGGTCGCCGAAGCGATGGCGCGCGGCGCCCTCGCTCATGCGGCGGCGGATCTCGCCGTCTCCATCACCGGTATTGCCGGGCCGGGCGGCGGCAGCACCGAAAAACCGGTCGGCCTCGTCCATTTCGCCGCCGCCGCGCGCGACGGCCGGCTGATCCATCGCGAGCGCCGGTTCGGCGACGTCGGCCGATCCGCCGTGCGCCAGCACGCGGTCATCGAAGCCCTCGCCATGCTGGAGGAGCTGGCGACCTCGTAGCTCCTGATTCGCGGGGATCCGGCTTCGGCCTGCCTGCGCCGGGACGGCGGACTATTCCCGGCTGCTCGCCGCCTTGATGATCGGGGTCCAACGGGCGATCTCGCCCTTCACCAGGGCTGCAAGCTCGCCCTGGCCACGCTTCGACTTTTCAGGAATGTCGCAACCGAGGTCGGCAAGACGCTTGCGCACGGTGGCGTCATCGAGCGCCTTGTCGAGCGCGCCGGTGAGCGTATCGAGCACCGGCTGCGGCGTTCCCTTCGGGGCAAACAGGCCGTACCACGCGGACACCGCGAACTCCGGCAGCCCGGCCTCGGCGGTCGTCGGAACGTCGGGCAGCGCCGCGCTGCGCCTGGGGGTCCCGGTCGCATAGACCTTGAGCGTCCCGGCCTGGATCTGCTGCACGATGTCCGAGATCGGGTCGCACATGTAATCGACCTGGCCGCCGATGAGCGCGTTGATGGCCGGGGCCGAGCCGTTGAACGGCACCAGCGTCGGCTTCGCCCCGAGAACCGCGTTGAGCATCAGGCAGCTGAAATGGGTGATCGAGCCGATGCCGGCATGGGCCATGTTGAGCTTGGTGGAATCCGTCCTGAGCTGGGCGAGAAAGCCCTTGAGGTCGTTCGCCGGGAAGTCCTTGCGCGCGATGATGAGGACGGCCTGGTCGACGACGAGGCCGATGGGCGCGAAGTCGACATCCGGCCTGTAGGGAAGGTTCGGATAGAGCGCGACGGACGCGGCGTGGGTGCCGAGCTGCCCCATCTCGATGGTGTAACCGTCCGGAGCCGCCCGCATCTCGCGCACCGAGCCGGTGGTGCCGCCGGCGCCGACGACGTTTTCGATGATGATCTGCTGGCCGAGCGTGCGCGACATGTGCTCGCCCACGATCCGCGCGGTGACGTCGGTCGGCCCGCCGGCGCTGAACGGCACGATCATGGTGATCGGGCGCGACGGGAAGGTCTGCGCGGATAGCGGCCCGGTTGCCGCTACAGCCACCATCACCGCGGCAAAAGCCGTGATCCGACGTCGCATGTTTCCTCCCGATAAAAGCGGGCCTTGTCGGCCTTTTGTGGGCTGCCCATCAGCGCCTGGTACGGGGCACCCCCCGCTTCACGCCGCCGCAGCGCAACCGGAGCGATTATGACGCGCGCGGGCCGGCCTCGGTCAATCGAAATTCCGATGCGCGGCGCCGGCCCGCGCCAGCCACGTTTGCAACGACCTTGGTGGGAGCCGACCGTGCCGCTCAGACCGTGGTGGCCCTGCCGAACACGCGGTCGGCCCGGTGCTCGAACGCCGAGGCGAAGCGGCGGAAGGCGGCATCGAACATCGCCCCCATCAGCAAGCCGAGCGTTCGGCTCTTGAATTCATACGAGATGAAAAACTCGACCTCGCAGGCCGTCTCGGTGACCGGATGGAAGTGCCACTGGTTCTCCATCCGGCTGAACGGGCCGTCGAGATATTCCACCAGGATCTGGCGGTGCTCGCGGTCGAGCGTGACGCGGCTGGTGAAGCTCTCGCGGATCAGCTTGTAGGCCACCGTCATCTGCGCGACGACGATGTCGCGGTCGCCATTCCTGGTGCGGCGGATCACCCGCATCGCCTTGCACAGCGGCACGAACTCGGGATAGCGCTCGACGTCGGCGACGAGGTCGAACATATCCGCGGCGGAATGCGAGACTTGGCGCTTGGTGGAGAATTGGGGCATGGTCAGCCGCGCGCCTGCCGGGCGGCGCGCAGGCGGGCGAAGTCCTCGCCGGCGTGATGCGACGAGCGGGTCAGCGGCGAGGCCGCCACCATGAGAAAGCCTTTGGCATAGGCGATCGTCTCGTAGGCCTTGAACTCCTCGGGCGTGACGTAGCTCGCTACCGCATGGTGCTTGCGGGTCGGCTGCAGATACTGGCCGATGGTGAGGAAATCGACGTCGGCGGACCGCAGGTCGTCCATCACCTGGAGCACCTCGTGGCGGGTCTCGCCGAGCCCGACCATGATGCCGGACTTGGTGAACATTCCGGCATCGCGCTCCTTGACCATCTGCAGCAGACGGATCGAGTGGAAATAGCGCGCCCCGGGCCGCACCGTCAGATAGAGCGACGGCACCGTCTCGAGGTTGTGGTTGAAGACGTCGGGCCGCGCGGCGACCACGGTCTGCGCCGCGCCGTCCTTGCGCAGGAAATCGGGGGTGAGCACCTCGATGGTCGTATGCGGGCAGCGCGCCCGGATCGCGCGGATCACCGCGGCGAAATGGGCGGCGCCGCCATCGTCGAGATCGTCGCGATCGACCGAGGTGATAACGAGGTGCGAGAGGCCGAGCTTCGCGGCCGCGTCGGCGACGCGCGCGGGCTCCTGCGGGTCGAGGGCGCCCGGAAGCCCGGTCTTGACGTTGCAGAACGCGCAGGCGCGGGTGCAGGTGTCTCCCATGATCATGAAGGTGGCGTGCTTCTTGTCCCAGCATTCGCCGATGTTGGGACAGCCCGCCTCCTCGCACACGGTATGAAGACCGTGGGCGCGCACGATGTCGCGGGTGTCGGCATACCCCTTGGAGACCGGCGCCCGCACCCTGATCCAGTCGGGTTTGCGCAGCGCGGGCGCATCGGGGCGATGCGCCTTCTCCGGGTGCCGCGGCCGCGGGCCGTTGACAGTATCGAGCACGACGACCATCAGGAACCTCTGCCCCCCTACTTACTTACGCGGGGGCGGTGTCGCAAGCGCGCCGTTGAGCCGGTCCATTATGCGGGGGTCGGATCCCGTGGCGCCGGCCCAAGGCGCGTCGTTTTGCGATAGGATGCTTCGCTGATCCCCAAAACTGATCCCCAAAATGGACCATTCCCCGCGTCATGACCCGGCAGCCGATCACGCGTCTCCAGTTCCTCAGCCAGTTGCTGTGTCCGTCGCTCTACATGATGATGATCCTGATGGTGGTGGAGGCGCTGCTCGCCGCGGCCACCACCTATTTCATCATCAAGGCCGGCCGCGACGTGGCGGACGACGAATTCCTCGTCGCCGACCTGCTGTGGATCCTCGCCGCCCAATCGGCCTCCTATGTGGCGGGCGCGGTGAGCTGGGTGTTCGCCGAGCGGGCCGGCTTTCGTTGCTATGGCCGCTACATGCTGCGCTTCGCCCGCGACAACCGCGACGAGAGCAAGCTGCTGCACGACAAGGCGGCGCGCGAGCGGGCCGAGCCGTTCCTGACCGGAACCACCTTCAACAACATCTTCCAGATGATGTACGAGATGGAAGCGCAGCTCAAGCTGCTGCTCGGCGTGGTGTTCAACGCGCTCGTGCTCGGCATCGAGATCGATCCGCGGCTCTCGCTCGCATTCGCGGTGGTGTTCACGCTGCTGATGATCCTGCAGTGGACCCTGCAGGGACGGGTGGCGTATCTCTATCTGGAGAACCAGCGGCAGAACAACCGCGTGGTGTCCCAGGGCTACACCGCCTGGGACAACGTGTTCTCCGGCAACCGCTACAATCTGCGCCTGTGGACTGCGGGCTTCAAATCGCGCATCCGCGACTGTCTGCGCGCGCAGATCAGGGCCATCATGGCGCGGGAGGGCTTGAGCGTGGCCGGCGGCATCATCGGCCTCATGGTGGTGTTCACCACGCTCGCCTATGTGGCGATCCACAACGCCTCCGACCCGGCGACGCTGGTGGCGCTCGCCGCCACCCTGCCGCGGCAGATCGAGATGACCAACCACGTCCACGAGATCGTGTCGGGCTGGAACGACGTCATCGCGGTGTGGACGCGCATCGGCGACGTCGTCGACAACATGAAGCCGACCGCCGACCCACATTTCAACGCCCGCATCAAGTTCGACCGCCTGCTGCTGCGCAGCGGCGACCACGCCAAGACATGCCACTCCGTCGAAGAGGCGTTGCGCCTCGTCTATGCCGAACCGACCGGCCGCATCGTGGTGCGTGGCGGCAACGGATCCGGCAAGTCGACGCTCCTTGCAGCGCTCAAGGCCGAGATCAAGAACCGTGCCTATTACTGGCCGACCACCGATCGTCTGGCGTTCGAATTCGCCGCCAAGGCACAGCTCGATGAGCCGCCGCTCGACGAGCTCGGTGGGGACGGCGAGGTCTTGGAGCGCGTCGCCGCCAAGCCGCCCGGCTTTTCCTCCGGCGAGCGCCAGCTCAAGTCGCTTCAGGAAATCGTGGCGCATACCGAGGCGTCGATCTACCTGCTCGATGAATGGGACGCCAATCTCGACCTGTCGAACCGCGAGATCGCCGACGCGCTGGTGGGCCAGCTGGCACGGCGCGCCCGCGTGGTGGAGATCTCGCACCGCGACCGGGTTTAAAATTTCCCCCTGCATCGCTGAGGGTGAAAATGAACACGACGAACCTTGTCCTGCTGATCTGGGCCGTGGCCTGCCTCGGCGTCGCCGCTGCCTCCGCCCGTGCGTGGAGGACGACGAAATCCTGGAAATGGGTGGATCCGGTCTACTATCCTCTCGCGATCCTCGGGGTGGTCCTTCTGTTCATCAGCAACAACGCGACGCGAACCCTCGTCGACCTGCGTGACGAGCTCGCCCATGCCGAGCAGCTGATCGCGGACAACAAAGCCATGCCTCCCGCGGCCGCCGGCGCAGCGGCGGCGCGGGGGATGGCGGAACAGGCGAGGCTCGAAGCGAGCCGGCAGGCGATCCTGGACAGGATCGCCGCCATGCAGACGCCGGTGCCGGACACCGTCGTCGAATGGATCGTCGGCTTCGCGGTGTCACACCTCTGGCCGTTCGTGCTGGTGGGCGCGCTCGCCCTCAAGTTCGCCAAGGGCATCGCGGCGCTGTAGCCGCGAGGGCCGACCTACATGTTCAGCACGCGGCCGTAGGCGTCGAGCACGGCTTCCTTCATCATCTCCGACAGGGTCGGATGCGGGAACACCGTGTGCATCAGCTCTTCCTCGGTGGTCTCGAGGTTCATTGCGATCACATAGCCCTGGATCAGCTCGGTGACCTCCGCGCCGACCATGTGGGCGCCGAGCAGGCGGCCGGTCGCCTTGTCGAAGATCACCTTGATGAGGCCCTGGTCCTCGCCGAGCGCGATCGCCTTGCCGTTGCCGACGAACGGGAAGCGGCCGACGCGGATGTCGAATTTCTTCTCCTTGGCCGCCGCCTCGGTGAGCCCGACCGAGGCGACCTGGGGCGAGCAATAGGTGCAGCCTGGGATCATCAGCTTGTCCATGGGATGCGGATTCATTCCCTTGATGGCCTCGATGCAGACGACACCCTCGTGCTCCGCCTTGTGGGCGAGCATGGGCGGCCCGGCGACGTCGCCGATGGCGTAGAGGCCGGGGACATTGGTGCGCGAGTAGCCGTCGGTGACGATGATGCCGCGCTCGATCTTCACGCCCAGCTTTTCCAGGCCGAGATTCTCGGTGTTGCCGACCACGCCGACCGCGGAAATGACGCGCTCGACGGTGAGCGTGTCGGTCGCCCTTGCCGTCCTCGATGGTCGCGGTGACGCTGTCGGCCTTCTTGTCGAGCTTCGTCACCTTGGCGCCGGTGCGGAACTTGATGCCCTGCTTCTCCAGCGCTTTGCGCGCGAGCGCCTGCGATCTCGGCGTCCTCGACGGGGAGGATCTGCGGCAGCACCTCGACCACCGTCACCTCGGCAGCCGAAAGTGCGGATAGAACGAGGCGAACTCGATGCCGATCGCGCCCGAGCCGACCACCAGCAGCGACTTCGGCATCCGCTCCGGCACCATCGCCTCGAAATAGGTCCAGACCAGCTTCTGGTCCGGCTCGAGGCCGGGCAGCACCCGCGGACGGGCGCCGGTGGCGAGGATGATGTGCTTCGCCTCGTAGCTGCCGGGGCCGAGCGCGCCCTTCGGCGCCTCGGCCTTCGACGCCTTCACCGTGATCTTGCCCGGGCGCGTCGATCACCGCCTCGCCCCAGATCACCGTGATCTTGTTCTTCTTCATCAGGAAGCCGACGCCGTCGTTGAGGCGCTTCGAGACCCCACGCGAGCGCTTCACCACGGCAGCCGCGTCGTAGGAAACCTTCTCGGCCGACAGCCCGTAATCCTTGGCGTGCTCCATGTAGTGGTAGATCTCCGCCGAGCGCAGCAGCGCCTTGGTCGGGATGCAGCCCCAGTTGAGGCAAATGCCGCCGAGCCACGAGCGTTCGACGATCGCGGTCTTGAAGCCGAGCTGCGCTGCGCGGATCGCGGCGACGTAGCCTCCCGGGCCGGAGCCGATGATGATGACGTCGAAGGATTCGGCCACTGCGGTCTCCGTATTGGGCTTGCCCGTTCAGCCGCGCCGGGTGCGCGGCGGGCGCCGACACTATCCCACGCGAACCGCCGAGTCAGCCGGTGCAGAACGCATGTAGGCAGTTCGCTGCGCCATTGCGAGCGGGGGCCGCGTACGCCCCTCGTGCGCCCCGCGGGGCGATTGCAAACCCCTCCCGTTGCCGGTCTAATCGCGCCACGGCGGAAAAAAGCCGAACCGGGAGAATGCCCATGAGCTCGACGTCCTCGACAACCATCTGCTGGCGCGGTCTTGTGGCCGCGTCGCTGCTGTTCGCCACGCAGGCGGGGGCGGCGGAGATCAAGGTGCTGGCGTCGGCGGCGCTGGCGAGCAGCCTCGCGACGCTCAAGCCGATGTACGAGAAGGCGTCCGGCGACAAGATCGACCTCGTGCTCGGCACCTCCGGCGCGCTGGCGAAACGGGTCGCCGATGGCGAGACCGCGGACCTCGTCATCAGCACCGGCGCCGGCATCGACGGCCTGATCAAGGACGGCAAGGTGGTGCCGGGCTCGCGAGTCGACATTGCGCGCTCCGAAATCGGCATCGCCGTGAAGGCCGGTGCGCCGAAGCCCGATATTTCAAGCCCGGCAGCTCTCAAGGCGGCGCTGCTGGCGGCCAAGTCGGTCGCCTATACCGATCCCAAGAGCGGCGGCGCCAGCGGCATCCATTTCGTCAAGGTGCTGGCGGAGCTCGGGATCGCCGATGCGGTCAATGCCAAGGCGAGGCTCGGCCAGGGCGGCCTCACCGGCGAGTTCATCGTCAAGGGCGAGGCCGAGATTGCGGTGCAGCAGCTTCCCGAGCTCAAGTCGGTCGCCGGCATCGACGTCGTCGGCCCCCTGCCCGACCCGCTGCAGAGCATCACCCTGCTCTCCTCCGGCGTGCTCGCGCGCGCCAAGACCCCCGACACGGCCCGCGCCTTCGTCGGCTTCCTGCGCTCCCCCGAAGGCGCCGCCGTGCTCACGGACAAGGGCTTGCAACCGGGCGGGCCGCCGACCAAGGGCGCGATCTGAGCCAGGCGAGATCGCCGTCTCGCGGATCTATCCGGTAGGGTGGGCAAAGGCGCGCTCTTCGCGCCGTGCCCACGTCCGCGCTCGTGAACTGGGGACAGTCGGCCGTGGGCACGCTTCGCTTTGCCCACCCTACGGCTCTACAGACCTGTGCCGTCACGCCAGCATCATCATCGGGGTTTCGATCAGGGTGCGGAACGCGCCGAGCAACTGGGCGCCGAGCGCGCCGTCGACGGCGCGGTGGTCGGTGGAGAGCGTCACCGTCATCTGGGTGGCGATGGCGAGCTTGCCGTCGCGTACGATCGGGCGCTCCTCGCCGGCGCCGACGGCGAGAATGGTCGCGTGGGGCGGATTGATGACCGCGGCGAATTCCTCGATCCCGTACATGCCGAGATTGGAGATCGCGGTCGAGCCGCCCTGGTATTCCTCGGGCTTGAGCCGGCGGGCGCGGGCGCGGGCGGCGTAGTCCTTCATCTCCCGCGAGATCGCGGACAGCGTCTTGGTCTCGGCCTTGCGGATCACCGGGGTGATGAGGCCGCCGGGAATCGCGACGGCGACGCCGATGTCGGCGCTTCTGTGCTTGAGCATGCCGGTCTCGGTCCAGGTCACGTTGGCGTCGGGCACCTTCATCAGCGCGAGCGCCATTGCCTTGATGACGAAGTCGTTGACCGAGAGCTTGAACGCCGGCTTGCCGTCGGCGCCCTTCGGCGCCGTGACGTTGATGTCCTCGCGCGCAGCCAGCAGCTTGTCGATGGTGCAGGTCACCGTGAGATAGAAATGCGGGATCGTCTGCTTCGCCAGCACCAGGCGCTGGGCGATGATCTTGCGCATGTTGTCGTGGGGCACGACTTCGTAGGAACCGGGCTCGAACAGCGCCCGGATCTTGTCGTCGGACGGGGCCTGCACGGGCGATGCCGCGGTTGCGGCCGGGGCAGTGCCCGGCGCCGCCGCGGGCGCGCGCAAAGTGGCGCCGCCCGATTTTGCCGTCTCGACGTCGCGCGCGACGATGCGGCCATGCGGGCCGCTGCCGGGAATCCGTCCGATCTCGATGCCCGCCGCCTTGGCGAGGCGGCGCGCCAGCGGCGAGGCGAAAATGCGGGCGCGGCCATTGCCGGACGGCGCCGGCGCCGGCGCTGCGCTCGCGGGTGCCTTGGCAGCCGGCAGCGACGCGCTGGCCGGCGCAGGGCCCGGCGCGGGCGAGGCCGGCGCCGCAGCGGGAGCCGCCGGGGCGTCCGCCTTGGCCGGCGCTTTCCCAGGCGCGGCACCGCTCGCCGCCGCCTTCACGTCTTCGCCTTCGGCGGCGAGGATGGCGATCGGCTGGTTGACGGCGACGTCGGCACTGCCTTCCGGCACCAGGATCTTGGCGAGGGTGCCGTCGTCGACGGCCTCGTACTCCATGGTGGCCTTGTCGGTCTCGATCTCGGCGAGAATGTCGCCGGTCTTGACCTTGTCGCCTTCCTTCTTGAGCCACTTGGCGAGGTTGCCCTTCTCCATCGTCGGCGACAGAGCTGGCATGAGAATGTTGATGGGCATCGGCCCGCCTCAGGTCTTGGCGCGCGTCCGGCGGCGCGGTTGCGGTTCGGCGCGAGCCAGAATTCATGCTCGCACGGATCATCGGTCGTTCAGCGGTAGCACACCGCCTTGGCGGCCTCGATCACTTCCGCGACCGAAGGCAAAGCGAGCTTTTCGAGGTTGGCGGCATAGGGCATCGGCACCGGCTTGCCGGACACCCGCGCCACCGGTGCATCCAGATAGTCGAAGGCATGCTCCATCAGCCGGGCGGCGATTTCCGCGCCGACGCCGGACTGCGCCCAGCCCTCCTCCACCACGACGCAGCGCCCGGTCTTCTCGATCGAGCGCACCACGGTCTCGGTGTCCATCGGACGGATGGTGCGCAGGTCGATGATCTCGGCGCTGATGTTCTCCTTGGCCAGTTCCTCGCCGGCCTTGAGCGCGTAGCTCATGCCCATCGACCACGAGACGATGGTCACCTGCTCGCCCGGCCGCGCGATCTTCGCCTTGCCGATCGGCACCAGGTAGTCGTCGAGCCGTGGGACCGGGAACGAGTGGCCGTAGAGAATCTCGTTTTCGAGGAACACGACCGGATTAGGATAGCGGATCGCCGACTTGAGCAGCCCCTTGGCGTCGGCGGCGGTATAGGGTGCGACCACCGTCAGCCCCGGCACCGAGGAATACCATGCGGTATAGTCCTGGCTGTGCTGGGCGGCGACCCGCGCCGCCGGCCCGTTGGGACCGCGGAATACGATCGCGCAGCCGAGCTGGCCGCCGGACATATAGAGCGTCTTCGCCGCCGAGTTGATGACCTGGTCCATCGCCTGCATGGCGAAGTTGAAGGTCATGAATTCGACGATCGGCTTGAGCCCGGCAAGTCCGGCGCCGACCCCGAGGCCGGCAAAGCCATGCTCGGTGATCGGAGTGTCGATCACCCGGCGGGCGCCGAATTCCTGCAGCAGGCCCTGGGTCACCTTGTAGGCACCCTGGTACTCCGCGACCTCCTCGCCCATGACGAACACGTCGCCGTCGCGCCGCATCTCCTCGGCCATGGCGTCGCGCAGGGCTTCGCGCACGGTCATGGTCACCATTTCGGTGCCGGGCGGCACGTCCGTTTCCGCTGCGGGCTCGAGAGCCGCCGGGGCGGACAGAGAGGATGGCGTCGCCGGCGGCGGGCTCACCGGGGCCTTGGCCTCGGCGGCGGCCGGAGCGCTCGACTCCGCAGCCTTGGCGTTCGACGCCGGGTTCGCGGCGCGATTGAGTGCCGAGGCATCCTCGCCGTCGCCCAAAATGACGGCGATTGGGGTGTTGACCGCAACGTCCGCGGTGCCTTCGGGCACCAGGATCTTGCCGAGCGTCCCTTCGTCGGTCGCCTCGACCTCCATGGTCGCCTTGTCGGTCTCGATCTCGGCGATGATGTCGCCCGATTTGATCTTGTCGCCCTCCCCCTTCACCCATTTGGCGAGGTTGCCCTTTTCCATGGTGGGCGACAGCGCTGGCATCAGAACCTGGATCGGCATTTTGGGATATTCCGGAACTTGGCTGGCGCTCAGCGTACGATATCGGTCCACAGCTCGGCGGGATCGGGCTCGGGATCGTGGGTGGCGAATTCGGCCGCATCGTTGACGATCCGGCGCACTTCGGCATCGGTCGCCTTGAGTGCGTCCTCGCTCGCCCGCTTGGTGGCGAGGAGCCGCTCCCGCACCTGCTCGATCGGGTCGTGCTCGCTGCGCACCTTGTCGACCTCCTCGCGGGTCCGGTACTTGGCGGGATCGGACATGGAATGGCCGCGGTAGCGATAGGTCATCATCTCCAGGATGATCGGGCCGTTACCGTCCCGGCACCATTTGACCGCACGCTCCGCCGCCGCCTTGACGGCGCGCACGTCCATGCCGTCAACCTGCTCGCCCGGGATGCTGAAGGAGAGGCCGCGCTTGGAAAAATCGGTCTGGGCGGAGGCCCGGGTCACCGCGGTTCCCATGGCGTAGCGGTTGTTCTCGATGACGTAGACCACCGGAAGCTTCCACAGCTCCGCCATGTTGAAGCTCTCGTAGACCTGGCCCTGGTTCGCCGCGCCGTCGCCGAAATAGGTCAGGCACACCTTGCCGTTGTCGCGGTAGCGATTCGCGAAGGCGATGCCGGTGCCGAGCGAGACCTGGGCGGCGACGATGCCGTGGCCGCCGTAGAAGCCCTTCTCGACGCTGAACATGTGCATCGAGCCGCCCTTGCCCTTGGAGTAGCCGCCGCGGCGTCCGGTCAGTTCCGCCATGACGCCCTTGGGATCCATGCCGCAGGCGAGCATGTGGCCGTGGTCGCGGTAGCCGGTGATGACCTGGTCGCCCGGGGTCAGCGCCATCTGCATGCCGACCACGACGGCTTCCTGGCCGATGTAGAGGTGGCAGAAGCCGCCGATCAGGCCCATGCCGTACATCTGGCCCGCCTTCTCCTCGAAGCGGCGGATCAGCAGCATGTCGCGATGGGCCCGAAGCTCGACCTCCTTGGGGAGTTCGGGAACCATGCGATGCTCGCCATTTCCGTTGTCTGGCACGGTGTGGGGGGCGTCAGCAACCTGCTGAGACGCTTGCTTGTTCTCTTGGGCGAACGCCATTGATGTCCTCAGGCGGGTGCGTGGCGGACCCATCCCATATCTTAATTCCGTGGCCGGCGGAAGCGCGCCCGGCGCAAGTCTCAACGATGCTTGATCAGCATCAGGACATCGCGCGGATCGGTGAAGTCGAGCAGCTGGCGCGCCCGTTCGTCGAGCATGTCGGGATCAATGCGGTCGGATTTGAGGAGGGCGACGCGGCGCTCCCACCGTTCACGCTCGGTCTTGACGGTGTCGAGGTCGCGGTTGAGGTCGGCGATGCGCTGGTCGAGGGTCTGTTTCGCCCGGATGCCGTGGTTGCCGGTGTAGGCGTTGACGCCGAAATAGCCGATGAACAGCCCGGCCAGGACGTAAAGGCCGAGCGCAGCAAGGAACGCGCGAATCCGGGGACGAATGACCATATGCGATGTTTGATGTGTGCCCGTTAAAGCGGGCTTAACGTAAAGGGCCGCGAGCGTTTTGCGGCCGCAATCGCTCTCGCCGGTCGCCGCCCGGCGCGCCCTTCAAGCCCTCCGCATCCCTTACGCGAGTCCGTGCAGCGCGGCGCGGCCACCATAGCGGGCCTGGGCGCCCAGCTCCTGCTCGATCCGCAACAGCTGATTATACTTCGCGGTGCGGTCGGAGCGCGCCAGCGAGCCGGTTTTGATCTGCCCGCAATTGGTAGCGACGGCGAGGTCGGCGATGGTGGAATCCTCGGTCTCTCCGGAGCGGTGGGACATCACCGCGGTATATCCCGCCATGTGCGCCATCTCGACCGCGGCGAGCGCCTCGGTGAGGGTGCCGATCTGGTTGACCTTGACCAGGATCGAATTGCCGAGCCCCTGCCGGATCCCCTCGGCCAAGCGCTTGACGTTGGTGACGAAGAGATCGTCGCCGACCAGCTGGCAACGCGCCCCGATGGCGTCGGTGAGCGCCTTCCAGCCGTCGAAATCGTCCTCCGCCATGCCATCCTCGATCGACACGATGGGGTAGCGGCCGACCAGCTCGGCAAGATAGCGGACCTGCTCGTCTACGGAACGGACTTTTCCTTCGCCTTCATAGTGGTAGGAGCCGTCCTTGAAGAATTCGGTAGAAGCGGGATCGAGGGCCAGCGCGATGTCCTCGCCAGGCCGGTAGCCGGCGCTTTCGATCGCCTTGGTGACGAAGCCCAGCGCTGCGTCGGCCGACGGCAAATTGGGGGCGAACCCGCCCTCGTCGCCCACATTGGTGTTGTGGCCGGCGTCGTGCAGCGCCTTCTTGAGGGTCTGGAACACCTCGACGCCCATGCGCAGCCCTTCGGCGAAGCTCGGGGCGCCGACCGGCATGATCATGAATTCCTGGAAGTCGATGGGGTTGTCGGCGTGGACGCCGCCATTGACGATGTTCATCATCGGCACCGGCAGGAGCCGCGCCGCCGCGCCGCCGACATAGCGGTAGAGCGGCAGGTCCCGCGCCATTGCGGCCGCCTTGGCGGTGGCGAGCGACACCCCGAGGATCGCATTGGCGCCGAGCCGGCTCTTGTTGGGCGTGCCGTCGAGCCCGATCATGGTCTCGTCGATCTTGACCTGGGCCTCGGCGTCCATGCCGCCCACCGCGTCGAAGATCTCGCCGTTGACGGCGTCGATCGCCTTGCGGACCCCCTTGCCGAAATAACGCTTCTTGTCGCCGTCGCGCAGCTCGACTGCCTCATGGGCGCCGGTGGATGCCCCCGACGGCACCGCGGCGCGGCCGAGACTGCCGTCCTCGAGCACCACGTCCACTTCGACGGTGGGATTGCCGCGGCTGTCGAGAATCTCGCGGCCGATGATGTCGACGATGGCAGTCATGCTGGCTCCGGCGTTGGTTTGCCGGGCTTCTACAGGATCGCCGGCCCGGCGGCCATAGGGCGGAGCGGAACCCGGCTGTCGCGCACGGGGTTCCCTTCAGCGCCGCGGCTTGGCGCCGCCGTGGCTGTGCGCGTCGGTATCGCGTCCGGGCTCCGCGCCATCCGCCGGCATGAACGCGACGTGGCCGTGGCGCACGCCGCGTTCGGCGATGACGTGCTCGGCAAACGCCTTCACCTCCGCGCTCGGTCCCTTCAACACGGTCACCTCGAGACAGCTGTCGTGATCGAGGTGAACATGGAGCGTCGCCTGTGCCAGGCTGTGATGCTCGTGAAAATCATGGGTGAGGCGCCGCGCAAGCTGCCGGGCGGCGTGGTCATAGACGTAGCTCACCGTCGCGATGCAGTCCCGGGTCGGCGCCGTCTCGGTGCTGAACTTCTCGAGGCCGCTGCGCGCGAGGTCGCGCAGCGCCTCCGAGCGGTTGGCATAGCCGCGCGCGGCGATGAAGCCGTCGATCTCGGCGACCAGCTCGTCATCGATGGTGATGGTCAGGCGCTGCATGATGATCTCCCACCGACAGTAAGATGAATCTTCGTTGACATCATACTTGTTGCCTTCATACTGGCGGGCGCACCGATCGTGCGGCTGTGGCAGAGTTGCACCGTATCGCGTTGATACGGGCAACACGAACGTTTCAGCACGTCGCTCCATCGGCGGGGGGGGCGGGTTGAAGGCTTTGCATCAGATCGCATTGCTGTCGGTTTCCCTTTGGGCCACCGCAGCGGTGGCGCAGGAGCCGGATCGCGTCCCGGACGCGTCTCCCGCAGCCGCGTCCCCGACGCCCGCTCCCGAGAGTTCCGCACCCGCAAGTCCCTCACCCGCAAGTCCCGCACCCGCAAGTCCCGCATCCGGGAGTCCCGCACCGTCAAGCCCAGCGCCCCAAGGTGCACCCCGAGGTGCTCCGCCGGGTGACGGCAGCTCGACCGCGCTTCCGGCGATCAACGTGACCGTCCCGGCGGCCAAGCCACGCCCCGCGGATGCCCGCCCGGCCACCCGGCCGGCCGGTCCGCAGCAGGGCGCACGGCCTGCGGCCGCCGGGTTGCGCCGGGCCGCATCGGCGGCGCCCCCGCGATCGGCGCAGGCTGCAAAACCGCAAGCCGGGCCAGCGTCCGGCGCGCCCAATGCAGGGTCCGGCCCGCCGACGGTGCCCGGTTTAGCGAGCCAGATGTCGGTCAGCGGTGACGACCTCAATGCGCGGCCGGTCACGCGGCCCGGCGAGCTCCTCGAAGCCGCGCCGGGTCTGTCGGTGACCCAGCACAGCGGCGAAGGCAAGGCCAACCAGTATTTCCTGCGCGGCTTCAATCTCGATCACGGCACCGACCTCGCGATCTCCGTCGACGACATGCCGATCAACCTGCGCACCCACGCCCACGGCCAGGGCTACGCCGACTTGAATTTTCTGATGCCGGAAACCGTCAATTCCCTCGATATCCGCAAAGGGCCTTTCTTTGCCGACGTGGGCGACTTCGGCAATGCCGGCTCGCTGGCGATCGGCCTGAAGGACTCCGCAACACGGACGGCGGGCCTGTCCACCGGAAGCTTCGGCTACGAGCGGCTGTTCGAGATCGGCTCGACCCGGGCCGGAGACGGCAACCTCCTCGTCGCTGCCGAAGCGGTCGCCTACAACGGCCCGTGGGTCAATCCCGACGACATGCGCAAGTTCAGCGGCATGATGCGCTACGGCCAGGGCACCGCCACCGACGGCCTCTCCGTCACCGCCATGGCCTATTCCAACACATGGAATTCGAGCGACCAGGTGCCGCTCCGCGCCATCGCCTCCGGGGTCATTCCGCTCTACGGCGAGCTCGATCCGACCGACGGCGGCGATACCAGCCGAGTCTTCGTTGTCGGCGCGCATCGCCCAATCCGACAACGCCGGATCGTGGAAGGCCAATGCCTACGTGATCCGCTACACGCTCGACCTCTACAACAACTTCGAATGGGACACCCCGAATGGGGAGAACTACGTCCCGCAGCTTTCCTGCGGCAATGCCATCCCGCCCGATATCGGCGGGCAGGCCGGATGCTCCCCGCTCTACGGCGACCAGTTCCATCAGCGCGACGACCGAGTCTATGCCGGCGGCAGCGCGTCGCGGACCTACACGTACAGCTACCGCGGCCTGCCGACCGAAACCACGTTCGGCATCCAGGCCCGCTACGATGCCATCAGCCTCGGACTGACCGACGTTTCCCAGCGTACGTTCATCGCCAATATCCGTACCGACAAGGTCGGCGAAGGCAGCGTCGGCATCTACGGGGAAAACACGATCCACTGGACCAACTGGTTCCGGACTACGCTGGGCTGGCGCGGCGATTACTTCGAGGGCCGCGACAACTCGATCTACGATCAGTTCAATTCCGGGCACAGCGAGGCCGCGATCGGCAGCCCGAAGGCGCGCATGGTGTTCGGGCCGTTCAACAAGACGGAGTTCTTCGTCGCCACCGGCATGGGTTTCCACAGCAACGACGTTCGCGGCACCGATATCACCGAATATCCCGTCGACCGTTTGGCGATCCCGTCGATCACGTCATCGCCCCTGGGTGCGGTTCCGCTGCTGGTGCGAACCCGCGGCGCCGAGATCGGGGTTCGCAGCAAGGCCATCGAAGGGTTCGATTCCTCGGTCAGCCTGTTCTTTCTGGATCAGGCCTCCGAGCTGGTTTTCGAGGGCGATACCGGCAACACCAGCGCGGGACGGGCCTCGGAGCGCTACGGCGTCGAATTCACCAACGACTACCGCCCGGTTTCCTGGGTCCATTTCGACGGCAACCTGGCGCTCTCCCACGCCCGGTTTCTCGGCTACGACTACGATCAGGCGGACCTCTACCAGTCGCTCGCCGGATATCCGCAGGTCCAGATCGGCAACGCGCCCGGCAACTACATTCCCAATGCGCCCTGGCTGATCGCCTCCGCCGGGGTCACGCTCGGCGAGAGGACCGGGTGGTTCGGCGCGCTGCGCTGGCGCTATCTGGGGACGGCGCCGCTCACGGAGGACGACGCGTTCCGCTCGTCGCCATCGAGCACCTTCAACGGTCGCCTCGGCTACGCGTTCGACAACGGCTGGAAGGTCCAGCTCGATGCGCTCAATCTCTTCGGCGCCAAGGCCAACCAGATCATGTACGCGTACGGCTCGCTGCTGCGGTCCGATCCTCTGTATGCGCAATGCAATTCCGCGACTCCGCCGCCGGTGGCGGTCTGCCAGACCGGCGTCATGGACAGCATATTGCATCCCACCGAGCCGTTGGCGGTGCGGGCCACGGTGACGGGCGTGTTCTAGAACGCTCGCGGGCGCGGTATGATGACTTTCCACAATCCGCACACCGAGGCCGCCCATGGGAAGATCGACAAAGTCGCCTCAGGCCGTCCTCGCGGGCCTGATTGCCCTCGCGTCCTGGCAGACGCTGCCGGTGACGGGGCAGACGTCGGCGCGGGCGGAGACGCCTGAGCAATGGGTCACGCTGGGCGCCCGGGTCCACGGCGCGTTCGGCGCCTTTCTCCCGGTCGGCATTCGCATCGGGCTCGATGCACTGGAGCGCCTCGACGCCAAACCGCGCGAGGTGACGGTCATCTACTTCGACAGCGACAAAGCGCCCTGCGCGTGCGTGGCCGACGGCGTTGCGCTGGCCACGGTCGCCACGGTCGGGCAGCGGACGTTGAAAATTTCTCCGCAGAAGGCTCCGGCGGGCGCCATGGCCGTCGTCATCGTGCGCAGCAAGGCCACCCACAGAGCGGTGAAATACACGGTCGCGGACGGCTGGATCGGCCGCCTCGTCGACATCAATCGCATGTTCGATCCGATGGGCCGCTACAACGAAGTCATGAAGGCCGACGGGCTGTTCGAAGTCATCCCCGAACCCTGAGGGCTCAGGTTCGGCGACGAGGGCCGATCACATCGAGCGGATCGGCACCGTCACCTGGCGAGCTTCGCCGGCGTTGCTCAGTCGGCGAACATCCGGTCGACGCCGCGCGCTCCATCTTCACGCGGACCATTCCGTCCGCGCAGCCGTCGCGGCACGGTCAGCGACAGACCTTTACGTAGGTGCAGATCTTCTTGAAATTCACCCAATGGCATTGCTGCTCCATGTGGCAGGTCTTGGCCTGGGCCGACGCCACCGTCGGGGCGGCGATCACGCCGAGAACCAGCAAGGCGGAAGCGAAAGCGACAGTTCTGGTCATATCAGTTCCTTTCCTATTCGGATGAGATCGTGACTTGCGTGGCATCGTGACTTGCGTGGCATCGTGACTTGCGTGGCATCGTGACTTGCGTGACATCGCTGCTTGCGTGACGACGTCGCTTGCGTGACGGCGTTGGGTGACATTGTCGGATAGATGGTTTCACGAATCGAAAGTCAACAGGCCGACAACGGGACGCCGAACGATGCCTTCTGCTTGGCATCGAGGAGACAGCCGTCCTTCCAGACGCCCCGAAACGTCCCGTTGAAATTGACCAGGCTGCCGACGCCGTTCGGCTTGCCGTTGCGCAGTTCGCCTTCATAGCGCGAGCCCTGGACGATGAGCACGCCGTGGCCGCTGGGCTCGCCGTCGGCGAGTTCGCCGTCGTAACGGCCGGTCGGCCAGACCTGGGTGCCGTACCCGATCTGCCGCCCTTCCCGCCACTCGCCTTCGTCGGTCTCGAACGGAAGATTGCTGCGAAACCATTGCGCAGCGCCGCGGCCCTGGGCCATTCCGCCGGCGCAGGCGCCGGTCCAGCGGACGGTCTCATTGGGCTGCGGATGCGGATTCCACACCTTGCAGCCGCCGCCGGTGTCGAGGATCCAGGCTCCGGTCTCGGCGGCGCGCGCAGCGGGCGGCAGCGCCGCCAGGGCGGACAGCGCGAGCGCGAGGCCGGCGCAGAACCTGATCGAGGATCGCATCGCTCTCACTTCGACAACATGGGGACGACGACGTCGTTCAACAGCTTGTTCGGCACCGCGATGAACGTGTCGCGGATGATTCCGTCGGCGTCGATGACATAGGTGATCGGCACGCCGTCCGGCTGGCCAAATCCGTTGACCCCGATGTCGGAGATCCAGGCCATCGGATAGGCAAATGGGGCCGCGACCTTGCGCATCTTCGCCGCATCGCGCGCGAAGTCGATGCTGATGCCGATCAGCTCGAAGTTCTGGCCGCGGTGGCGGCGGTAAAACGCATCGAGCGTCGGCATCTCCTTGCGGCATGGCGCGCACCAGGTCGCCCAGAAATTGACGAGCACGACCTTGCCGCGCAACTTGGCGAGATCGATGCTCTTGCCGTCGAAGGCGGTGAGGACGAGCGGCGGCGCCGGCTGCCCGATGTCCAGCGCGGCCGGCGGAGCGTGCGCCTCGGCGGCGGCATGCCCCGGACCGACGGCGAGCGCCGCCGCCAGGATGCCGACCGCGAGGCCGGATATGAGGCCGACAAGCCGCATGGTGCTTCTCCGTTCCAAACCTCGATCCAGCGTCGGGCGAGCCGGCCCTGCCCGCTCGCGCATGCGCAACCGTCAGAAGATCTTGTAGTTGATCTTCAGCCTCACGAGATTGTTGCTGAAGCTCGATTGTGAAACGTTGAGCTGACAGGATGGCGTTCCACCGGGCGAGCACCCGTCTCCAACGGGCGCAGTCTGGAGGGCCAGGCTCGTGGCCCCCAGCCGCGCATACAGATATTCGCCGGCGACGCTCCATTTGTTTCCCAACGCCCATTCGAGGCCGGCGCCGACGGTCCCGCCGACAGCCCCGGGTCCCGCGCTTCCGGTGGCGGTCTGCGAGAGGGTCGGAAACCCCAGGGTGAGGCTCTGGTGCGTCGACGCCCAGGCGAAGCCGCCCGTCACGTAGGCCAGCAGGGTCGGCGTCACCAGCATGCCGGCTCGCGCGCGGACCGTGCCGAACGCGGTTTCCTTTACGCTTTGGGTGGCCGAGTAAGGTGCAAAGGCAAGCGCGTTGACGTTCGTGCTGCTCGAGGCGTTGGCGCTCGCCGCCTGCGCGTCGGCCTCGAGACCCACGACCCAGTTGCCGATCTGCCAGTTGAAGCCGAACTGGCCACCGCCGGTGACCGAATTTGCGCTCGCGCCTGCGACGCTGGTCGGGCACGCGCCGGCTGCGGAGCACGGCCCCAGGAAGGCAAGGGTGTCGCTGTCGGCAGGTGTGCCGGAGAGACCGGCACCCTCGATCCCCAGCCAGCCGACGTTGCCGCCGACATAGAGGCCTTCCCAGCTGTACGTTTGTGCCGCCGGTGCCTTGAGAGGCATGTCGGCCGCAAGCGCGGGCGTCCCGACGAGCGCGGCGAATGCTGCGCCGATGAAGAGGTTTCTCATGATGACAATCCTGTCTTTGGAGCTGGACGTTGCTCGTGCACAGCCAATTTCGGCGGCGCGGGCCGTTGTGATTTCAGCGACGCGTTGGTCGCTCCTCGCCGTGGCGCAAGCGATGAGCGCAGGACGGACGAACCGCATGGATGCGCCCCTCGTCAGAAGTTGTAGCTCGCCACGGCCTTGATCTGGACCGGAGCGACCAACTGCCCTTCGGTGCCGCCGACCGACGGGGGCCCGCCGTTGTCCGCGGCATTGGCGCGGTAATAGAAGGGGATCTCGACGTCCGCATAGAATTTCATGACGCGGTTGTTGGCCTCGTCCACCACCTTGGTGAACTCGACGCCCGGCGAGATCATCAGCCGGTCGAGGCCGGTGTTGAGCGGATCGGACGCGGGCCCGTTGTCATGCACGCGGTGCGAGGCGATGAGCTGCGCGAGCGGCGTGATCTTGTCGAAGCCGAACACGTTGTAGAGGTTGTTGTAGATCACGCCGAGCGCGCCATCGACCTGATAGCCGGGCTTGTAGAGCGCGACGGTGCCGAGATCGGAATCGTAGGCGGCGCTGTACAGGAACGGGACCTGCCAGCGGGCCTGGGTGAAGTATTGCCAGTGGTTGTCGCCGGTGATCATGCCGCGGTGGAAGCCGCCGAGCAGGAGATCGGTGCTGCCTGACCCGATCTGGGTGTCGCGGTCGAGACCGTATGCCGTGTAGGTGCCGGTCGGGAGCTTCAAGCCGAAGGTGACGCCGGTCGACATGTCGTCGAAGAAGCCGGTGTACATGCCCACCACCTCGATGTCGCCGACCGATTTCGAATTGAAGGTCTGCTCCGTCCCGAGCGTGGGATCGGTCGTGGTGGTGAAATTGCGATCGGCCGTCGGCACGCGGACCATCATGCCCCATTGCCGGTTGAACATGTAGCTGAAGCCCACGTTGACCCACGTGCTGACGAGCTTCTTGTCCTGGTTGAGGCCCGGATTGGCTTTGGAGGTTCCGATCCAGTTGTTGTTTTGGTTCATGGTCCAATATTCCAGGAAGATGCGGCCGCCGTGGTCGTTTTCCTGCGGCAGCATTCCGCCGCCGACGTCGAACACGCTGCACCCGCAGGCGCAGGCGCGGGCCGCAGTGGTCGTGAGGCCGAGAAGCGGGACCATCGCCACGATGAGCGAGGCGAGAAAGGTGACGAGGGCGACGGCGCTTCGTCCGCGCGACCGGCATGACGGAGCCGAAAACTTGATGGTCGACATGAAGGCACCGATTGGGTTGACACGTCGCGACGCAGCCGAATGCCGGCGCGCCCGCGAGCGCGAGTTGGAAGGGAATGCGAACGACGCGATCTCACACATGTGGATTTTCGCGCCGTCAGAATTTGAAGTTCACGCCGGCCCGGGCGGTCTGGATTACGAGGTCCGCCGAGCCCTGAAGCGGATTCGTGCCGCCCGCGGCGTCCGTGATGGCACCCACACCGCTCGTTTTTTGGAAGCTCGTGAACAGGTATTCGAACTTGATCGTCCAGTGGGTGGTCCAGGCGTATTCCCAGCCGGCACCGGCGGTCCATCCGACCAGCGACTTTGACCCTGTCGCGACCCCGGTCCCGACCGGTGCTCCGGCATCCAGATAGGATTGCGTGTAGTTCGCCTTCGTGAACGCGGCGCCGCCGGTGACGTAAAAGAGATTGCGATCGGCGGCCACGCCCACGCGCGGGCGCAGCGTCGCGAGATAATTCGTGGTCACCCACTGCGCCAACGTGAAGGTGGTCGCTCCGTCGCTCAGCGTGGACGTCCCGTTGATGAAGTGCGGATTGCTGTGGAAATAATCGAGGTCGCCCTCCACGCCATAGACCATCGTTTCCGACTGCCAATTGCACCCGATCTGACCGCCGCCCAGAAAGTTGGGGTCGTTTGCCGAGCCGCTGCCGCCTTCCTCGACCGACGCGATGTCGGCTGAGCCGAGATGCGTCCCGGTGCCGACCGCGGTGGTGAAATCGGACCCGCTTTCCGATCCGCCGGCGTTTGCGCCGATATAGCAGCCGCCCCAGTTGTACGGCGCGGCCGGCCTGACCGACAGATCGGCCGCACCGGCCGCCGCCGACAGCATGAACGATGGTGCGGCCAGGAGAACGGCGAGCTTGGCGTGGCGCGAACGCGGATGCGCGCCGTGAGCGGGCGATGGCCCGGCGTGACGAACAAACATGATGGATCCCCGATGCTGCGCGCCGGCGCCACGCCCTCACCTGCTGGGGAGCGACGTGCGGCGAAGGCCCGCGTGACTGAGTTTGCGTTAAGGCAAAGAACGGCGGCTCACGGCCGCCGGCGTCACGCCGCGGTTGGAGGACCGCGTGGCCGCGAGCTGGCATCGACGGTGGCCGGGGCCAGGCGCCAGGCCACCACGGGCCATGGCGCGATTTCAATCTCTACCGGGAGGAAGAGAAAGGTCAGCGCCGGCGGCTCCAGGACGAAACCCGGGCCGGCCACGCAGAACACGCAGTGCGCATCGACGGCGGGCTGGTCTGGTGAACCCGGCTGATCGGGATTCGCCTGGTCATGGCGACACAGTTCGAAGCCTGCCCAATCGGGGGAATCGGCATGCCCGGCCGCGAGCGCGGCGCTGGCAAACGAAAAACCGAGGCCTTGAAGAAGCAGCGCAGCGACGAGCAGGCCTGCGGTCAACCGCCGCCACCTCTGCCATCCCTGCGTCCGGCCGCCCATGAGAATCCCCACCCTCGGTTACAGCGTACCGGCGGGCCTCTAATACACGCAATGGAAATTCGTTAACCCTCGTGTTTCGGTGCCACTCTGTGGCGGGCCGGGCACATGAAACCGCAAACGCCGAGGCGCCCCCACCGGCCGTTCGAACTTAGCCGCCATGGGACGCACCCTCCCCCGCCCTCCGACACGGCTCTGGTGCGGACCCCGGAAATTCGTTAGGGGCTCATGGAGAAACACGGCCGCCCGGGGCCAATCCGACCCCGACGGGCGATCCGCAGACCGCAACTCCAGGCAACAGACCGCATGGCGCGCAAGGCTCTTCAACTCGGTCGGGCGACCCCGATCCCGGCCTCCCCTGGGGAAGCGGTGCTCGACCGCGTCCCCAATCCGCATCCGGGCACCGACTACGTCGCCCGCTTCACGTTTCCGGAGTTCACCTCGCTGTGCCCGGTGACCGGGCAGCCCGACTTCGCCATCATGGTGATCGACTATCTGCCGGGGCGCTTCCTCGTCGAATCGAAATCGCTCAAGCTCTACCTCAACAGCTTCCGCAACCACGCGGTCTTTCATGAGGCGTGCACGGTGGACATCGGCCAGCGCCTGGCCAAGCTCCTCAAGCCGCGCTGGCTGCGGATCGGGGGCTATTTCCATCCCCGCGGCGGCATGCCGATCGACGTGTTCTTCCAGGCCGGACGCCTGCCCGCCCACGTCTGGGTCCCCGACCAGGGCGTGCGCGGCTACCGCGCGCGGGAGTAGCCCGGCCGTGCTCTCATCACGACATGAAGAACGGCTTGCCGAGCTCGATCACGCGTTCCGCGCGGTCGTACCAACCTTGTGGAGCGTGGCTGTCGTCATGCAGGTAGCAGCGCGCCCGGACCAACCGTGAGCCGGAGGTAAAGGTGAAATGCCGGCTCATAGGGGGACAGGTCACAAATGAGTGGTATTTCGACAGTTGGGCGCAGTTGACGAAATTCGTGCCCCATTTGTTTGCGACATGGCCGCGGCCGCCCATGGTGTCGTCGGGATGGGTGTGGGTGTGGCCGCCGAGCCAGAGGTCGACGGCGCCGGGGTGCTCCGCAAGGTAGCGTTCGAACCGCTGCGCCTTGGGCTCGTCATCGACGAAGTAGAGATAGGATGCGCCTTCCGGCACGCCGTCCACGCCGTGGTAACGGCCGTGTCGGTACCGGCCGTCCGGGTATTGCGAAACACCTTCGAAGTCGCCCGATGCGACGGTCGTCTCCCGCAACATGTGATGATGACAGCTCACGACGATGTCGTCGCCGGCGGTCTCGACGTGCCGTTTCCACCACGCCCAGGTTTCGCCGGTCACCGCGCCGGCCGGCGATCCACCGCCGAACTCGCGGCGGCCGACCGGGTATGGCAGGTCGTTGCGGTCGCTCATCATGAGAAAGCGGACATTACCGACCTTGAAGCTATATCGCTCCCAGCTGCCTTCGGCGGCAAACGGCCGGCGGGACGCCTCGACGCCGGAGAAGGCGGGGTTCTCTCCCATCGGATCGACCCACTTTCGGTACCACCAATTGGCGGGCTTTCCCGCGCTCGACGGCGCGTCGCCGGGAGAAGCGTCGTGATTGCCCGCGATCGAATAGATCTGCTCTCGTCGATGGTCGCGCAGCGCCCCGAACTGGCGCACCACCTCGGTGCCCTGCTTGTCGTCCGGCAGATCCCACAGTCCCGCGTGGTCGCCCAGATCGAGCGCAATGTCCCAGCGGAAGGCGGGGCCGCCGAGCGCCCCCCCGCTCTCGGATTGCCGCAAGGCGGAGGCGAGACTTCTCCGGGTAACCGGCCGGGGGCATGAACTCCATGCCGTTGCGGATCGCCTCGGACACGGCCCTGTCGGTGGCGACATGGGCATCCGAGAACACCCATAGATGGAAGGTCTCGGCTTCTTGTCCGCGCGGCCCGGAGGGTTGCTGCTGCTCCGCCATGAAATGGTCCCTGGACCGGCGGCTCCATCATGACGGGTGTCATCGCCGGCGGCCGTGTCGATCCGCAATCTGTGAGAAAGCGGCAGGCGGCGAAACGACAAACGACGCTTCCGCTACAAGTAATTGCCAACGTCGCCCGACCTCACGGGAGCAGCGCGCCGGTGTCCAACTTCATCTTGATCATCCGTTCCGCATAGGCATCCGCGGCCCACTTCGCGATCATCGTGCGATCCGCCGGCGTCACCGAGAGATCAATCTGCCCGAGGGACCGGGCGGCATAATTAGGATCCTCCCCGGAGACCTTCCGGATGATCGCGGCATCGGTCCTGAGGTATTCGGCGAACCACGCGGCGGACTGCTCGGGATTTTGCGCAACGAAGAAAATGGCGTCCTGCAACGCCGCGAGAAAGTTTGCGACCGCCTCCGGGTGCTCTTTCATGAACTTGGTCTTGACGATGGCGACGAAATGGAACGGCCACGACTGCAGGATGCGGGCGCCGGCCTGCTCCTGGAGCCGCGCCACCTGCGGCTGCCGTATCACGATCGCGTCGACCGAATGATTGGCGAGCGCGGTGGCGAGTTCGGTCGGGGCGATATTCACCAGCGTCACCTTGCCGGCAAGGCTGTTTTCCCGCAGCCAGACCAGCGTGTCGAGATGGGAGTCCGAGCCGAACGACACGCCGACCTTCCTGCCCGCCAGCGCGGCGGCGGCATCCACCGCACTGTCCTTGCCCACCATCAGCGAATGGCTGGAGCGGCCGACCATCGCGACGATCCTGACGTCGCCGGGAATCTTCGCGGCATAGGACGTCACCGGCATCAGGCTCGTCACCACGGCGTCGATCGACCCGGCGGCGAGGCCTTCCATCATCGGAGGGCCGTACTGAAACGACGTGAACTCCGCGTCGAGCCCGTGCTTCCGGGCGATCCCCGCCTTGTCCATGGCGACGACGATCTGCCCGTTCATCCCGCTCGGAAAAGCAATGCGTATTCTTGGGCCGCTGTCGGCCGCCCGTCCGTGCGCAAGCATGCCCAGAAGCCCGGCCACGACCACGAGCCCGGCCAGCGCTGGCGGGAGATGACGTCGTGTTGCGGGCATCGAGCGCTCCGAGGTTCGCGATCAACCCTGTTTCCAGGGCACCAGGACATGCCGTTCAAGGGCGACCAGCGCGAGCGACATCGCCGCTCCGAGCAGCCCGATCACGCACATGCCGACGAGGACGAGAGGAGTCTCGAGCGCAAGACGATTGGCCTGGATCATGTAGCCTAGGCCGGACTGCGCGGCGATCAATTCGGCGGTGACCACCGCCATCCAGGATTGGCCGAGACCGATGCGCAGCCCGGTCGCGATCATCGGCATGGCCGACGGCAGGTAGATGCGCGCGAACAGCGCCTTCGGCCCCGCGCCGAGCGACCGCGCCGCGTGGACATGCTCGGGGCGGACCGCATGACCGCCGGCATAGCTGCTGATGAAGATCGGAAAGAACGCAGCGAGTGCGGTGATGAAGTAGCTGGGGGGATCGCCGATGCCGAACCACAGGATCGCGATCGGTATCCAGGCGATCGGCGGAATCGGCCGCAGAAAGCTGACGATCGGCGAAATCAGGAGATCGAGCGGCCGGAAGAACGCCATCACCAGTGCAAGCGGCACCGCCAGCGCCGACGCGATCAGGAACCCGCCGACCACCCTTTTCAGGCTCGCGGCGATATCCGCCAGCAGGGTCCCGTCACCCAGCAGATCGAAGAATCCGGCGATCACGGCGCGCGGATCGGGAAGCAGAATGGGGTTGCCGAGTTGCCGGGACACAGCCGCCCAGATGCCGAGGAAAAGAGCGATACCGGCGAGCATCCATGCCGCGGCTTCCAGGCGCGAACGCGACGGAATGAAGCGCTTCATGTCAGCGACCCGCCTTCAACCGGCCGCGCGAAACACCTTGAGTGTCTCCTCGCGGATCAATTCGAAAATCTCGCTGCGATAGCGGTTGAACGCTTCCGATTTGATGATGCCCGGCTCGCGCGGGCGCGGCAGGTCGATCGTCACATCGCGCTTGATGCCGCCCGGCTGGGTCTTCATGGCGACGACGCGGTCGGCGAGGAAGATGGCCTCATCGATGTCGTGGGTGACGAACACGACGGTGGTGCGGAACTGCGACCACAGCTTGAGCAGCTCTTCCTGCATGATGGATCGGGTCTGCGCATCGAGTGCGCCGAACGGCTCGTCCATCAACAGCACCGGCGGATAGTTTGCGAGCGCCCGCGCGATGCCGACGCGCTGCTGCATCCCGCCGGACAGGCTCGAAGGCCAGACCGCGCCGTATTTTTCGAGGCCAACGAGGGACAAGAAGGTCCGCGCGGTTCCGACCGGATCGGCGTGGCCAAGCATGCGGGGGCCGAACGCGACGTTCTCGAGCACCGACAGCCAGGGAAACAGCGAATGGTGCTGAAACACGATCCCGCATCCGGAATTCGGTCCCTTCACGGGGGCGCCGTCGATCGTGACGGTGCCCTTGGTGGGCTTCAAAATTCCCGCAATCAGGTTCAGCAAAGTGGATTTGCCGCAGCCCGACGGACCCAGCAACGCCAGAAATTCCCCGGGCCGGATGTCGATGTCGAGCGCCTCCAGCGCGACGGTTCCCTCGCCCTTGCCGTTGCCCGCGAAGTGCATCGCGAGGCCGCGGCCCGCAATGCGGCCGACGCTGATCGCATCGCCGCGCCGACGTCCGAGGGCCGGCGCGCGCGCCGGGCTCGGCCCAGCCATATCGGCCGGATCGCGGGCGGGCACGATCCGCACGATCGGCTTTATGAAAGCGGCGGCCGTTTCGTGCGTTGCCGGGTCACCGGGAGCGGCGAGGGAATGAATGGTCATGCATTGCAAGCCTTGCCCATCATCTGGTGACGCACAACAAAGATAGGTCCGCCAACAGCAAGATATTGCCAACGCGGGCCGAGCATGGTCGCGGCGCTACCCGGCGGCGCATGCGAGCGATTCGATGTCCCGGATCAGCAGGTGACCGCGGCTGACCTCGATCACCCCCCGCCCCTGCAGCTGCTTCAGCCCGACGGTGACCCATTGCCTGGTGGCGCCGACCATGTGGGCGATTTCCTCATGGGTAATCGGCACGCTGACGGCCGTGCCGCGTTCGCTGCGCTGTCCATACATTTCGGCGAGGAGCAGCAGCACCTGCGTCATGCGCTCGCCGGCGCTGCGGGTTCCGAGCATCTGTGCCATCGCCGAATAGCATCGGCCCTTGAAGCCCATCGCCTCGATCAGTCCGATCGCGAGGTTGGGGATGCGCAGGCACAGCGCGTGCAGCGTCGCACAGGGCAGCATGAGCAGGCTGGTGTCCCGCATCGCCACCGCCGACCACATGTGCGGCAGTTCCCCGAACACGTGAGGGCCGCCGATGAAATTGCCGGTGAACCAGTAGGCGCGGGTGATCTCACGTCCGGACGGCGCCACGTAGAAGACCCTGACGCCGCCCGACATGATCAGGTAAATACTCGTTTGCTCCTGGCCCTGGCGGAAGATCGTCGCGTGGCGCTTGGCCAGCTTGGGGGTGCACTGGGCGAGCACGATCTCGCGTTCGGCGGCCGTCAGCCGGTCCATCAGCAGCGCCTTGCGGCCCTCCAGCAGATTTGCCGACGACAGGATCAGGACCTGCGAGCGGTCCTTGCGGACGGCTCTTCCAAGCGCGCGATCCTCGGCCCCGGTCCGTGGAAGCATGGCGTTCGCTCCAAAGCACAGCTGTGCCCGGCGCTCGCAGCAATTCGCGTGCCACGCCTTGGGAACTAGGCCCCGGCCTTGCGCGCTGTGGGGCGGCGCAACTTGATCGAGCAGACCGCACCGACGCCGAGCAGCACCGCGGCGGCGAGCGCGACCGTGGCCGTGAGGCCCAGGGTGCCGAGGCCGAAGCGGTAATAGACCGGGCCGATCGCCATGCCGAGGCAGAACGAGCCGGAATGGATCGCCGCTGCGGAGCCGCGCGCGGCGGGGGCGAGGTCGGTGGCGTAGATCTGGATCACGCCATGCATCATGTAGAAGCCGCAGCCGAGCGCCATGAAGATCATCGCCTCGTAGGGCCACGACAGTCGCAGCGACACCGCGAGGAGGCCGCTCGCCATCAGGACGGCGCCGATGCGCATCAAGCCCTTCTCGCCGATCAGGGTGAGGAGCCGCGACACCGTGAGCGAATACACCACGCCGCCGAGCGCGAAGGCGCCGATGATCAGCCCGGCGATGACCGCGCGGGTGCTGCCGCCGTCCTGCTGTTGCAGCACGGCGACGTAAGGGAACAGCCCCATCAGGAAAATGCCTTCCAGGAACACCGCGCCGAAGCAGAACTTCGCCAGCGGATTGTGGAAGATGGCGCGGTAGCCCCTGGCCGCGGCGGCAAGGTCGATCCCGGAGCGTTTGGTCTCGAGCCGGCGAAAGCCGACGATCGCCGTCACCAGCGAGGCCGAGCACAGGATGCCGATGAAGGCGAGGAAAGCGCGCCATCCCAGCAGATCGCCGACGAGGCCCGCGCCGGGAGTGCCGAGCAGGTTGCCCAGCATGCCCGCGGCCAGCAGGCGGCTCACCGCCACCTGGCGGTGCTGCACCGGCACGAGATCGGCGGCCAGCGCCAGCGCACTCGGGAAGATGCCGCCGGCAGCGGCGCCGGTCGCGAGCCGGGTCGCGAACAGGAACGCGAAATTGGGCGCGGCGGCGCCGGCAAAGGCGCTCACCACCATCAGCGCGAGGCATATCGTCATCAGCCGAGTCTTGCCGATCATGTCGGCGAGCGGACCGAGCACCGGCTGCAGCAGCGCGTAAGGCAGGGCGAACGCCGTCGTGAGCAGCGCTACGGTCGCCGGATCGGTCGACATGTCGACCGCGACCTGCGGCACCAGCGGGTCGATCGCCCGCATGAACAGGCTCGAGCTGAAGTTCGCGAAGGCGGAGATCGCCAGGACGCGTGCCACCGGGACCGGCGTGACGCCGGCCGGCCCGGACACCGTCATCGCCCGACGGCTTTCGCCGGCTCTGTTCCGGCCGGAGGGTCGTCGCGCGCGTCCTTCGCCACCCGGTCGAACGCCATGAGCCGGCGAAGCAGTCCGTCCATCTCCCGCAGCGGCACCATGTTGGGCCCGTCGGACGGCGCGTGGTCCGGATCCTGGTGGGTCTCGATGAACACCCCGGCGACTCCGACCGCGACGGCGGCGCGCGCCAGCACCGGCACGAACTCGCGCTCGCCGCCCGAGGTGCCGCCCCGCCCGCCCGGCTGCTGGACCGAATGGGTGGCGTCGAAGATCACCGGCGCCCCGGTGGTGCGGGCGAGGATCGGCAGCGCGCGCATGTCGGAGACGAGGGTGTTGTAGCCGAACGAGACGCCGCGCTCGGTGACCAGCACCCGGCCGTTGCCGGCGCCGGTGATCTTGGCCACCACGTTCGCCATGTCCCAGGGCGCGAGGAACTGGCCCTTCTTGACGTTGATGACCGCGCCGGTGCGGGCGGCGGCGATCAGAAGGTCGGTCTGCCGGCACAGGAAGGCGGGAATCTGCAGCACATCCACGGCCTCGGCCGCCCGCGCGCATTGCTCGATCTCATGGACGTCGGTGAGTACGGGAAGGCCGATGGCGCTGCGAATCTCGGCGAAGATCGGCAGCGCGTCGTCGAGCCCGATGCCGCGCGCGCTCCCCGCGCTGGTGCGGTTCGCCTTGTCGAACGAGGTCTTGAACACCAGCGCGATGCCGAGCCGGGCGGTGATCTCCTTGAGCGCCGCCGCCATTTCCAGCGCATGCGCGCGGCTCTCCAGGGCGCATGGCCCGGCGATCAGCGCCAGCGGAAGGTCGTTGCCGAACCGCACCTCACCGATGGCGACGACGGGCTGCGGGGCTGGCTTGATCGTCACGTTCATTCAACGGGTCCGCTGGTGATGACCGCATCTTTCGAGACGCCGTGCGCCGCACGGCTCCTCGGGACGAGGTCCGAATTTTTTCTCGGGTCGACGCCCGATTTCGTGGAGCGGCCTCATCCGTCTCTCGCGCCGTCGGACCTTGATCCCGGTCGAACGCCGCGTCAATTCGCGCGGATCATACCAGCCGGCTCTGCTCGACGGCCGCCTCGACGAACGAGGCGAACAGGGGATGAGGCTGGAACGGCCGCGACTTCAACTCCGGATGAAACTGGACGCCGATGAACCAGGGATGGTCGGCATATTCGATGATCTCCGGCAGGACGCCGTCCGGCGACATCCCGGAGAACCGCATGCCGTGCTGTTCGAGCCGGTTTCGATAGGCGGTGTTCACCTCGTAGCGGTGGCGGTGGCGCTCGGAGATCGCGGCCGAGCCATAGATTCCGGCAACCTTGCTGCCGCGCTCCAGCACCGCGTCATAGGCGCCGAGCCGCATGGTGCCGCCGAGGTCGCCGGTCAGTCCGCGTTTCTGCAACTCGTTGCCCTGGAGCCATTCGGTCATCAGCCCGACCACCGGCTCGGACGTCGCACCGAACTCGCTCGAGTTCGCGTCGGTGATTCCGCACAGGTTTCGCGCGGCCTCGACCACGGCCATCTGCATCCCGAAGCAGATGCCGAAATAGGGCACGTGGCGCTCGCGGGCGAACTGGGCCGCCCGGATCTTGCCCTCCGCACCGCGCTGGCCGAAGCCGCCTGGGACCAGGATGCCGTTGACGTGCTCCAGGAACGGCGTCGGGTCCTCGCGTTCGAACACCTCGCTCTCGATCCAGTCGAGATCGACCTTGACCTTGTTCGCGATGCCGCCGTGAGACAGCGCCTCGATCAACGATTTGTAGGCGTCCTTGAGCCCGGTGTACTTGCCGACCACGGCAATGGTCACCGCGCCTTCGGGATTGTGGATGCGCGCGTTGATGAGCCGCCAGCGTCCGAGGTCGAGCGCTTCGGGGGTAATGCCGAAGGCGTCGAGCACCTCGGTGTCGAGGCCGGCGGCGTGATAGGCCTCGGGCACCGCATAGATGTTGTCGACGTCGCGGGCCTCGATGACGGCGGATTCGCGCACATTGCAGAACAGCGACAGCTTGCGCTTCTCGTCCTTGGGGATCGGCCGGTCGGTGCGGCACAGCAGGATGTCCGGCTGGATGCCGATCGAGCGCAGCTCCTTGACCGAGTGCTGGGTCGGCTTGGTCTTGAGCTCGCCCGCCGACGGGATGAAGGGCAGCAGCGTGAGGTGGATGTAGACGGCATGCTGGCGCGGCAGCTCGTTGCCGAGCTGGCGGATCGCCTCGAAGAACGGCAGGCCTTCGATGTCGCCCACGGTGCCGCCGATCTCGACCAGGACGAAATCATGCGCCTCGTTGCCGTCGCGGATGAAATCCTTGATGGCGTTGGTGACGTGGGGGATCACCTGGATGGTGGCGCCGAGATAGTCGCCGCGCCGCTCCTTGGCGAGGATCTCCTGGTAGATGCGGCCGGTGGTGATGTTGTCCTGCCGCGTCGCCGGCCGTCCGGTGAAGCGCTCGTAATGGCCGAGGTCGAGGTCGGTCTCGGCGCCGTCGTCGGTGACGAACACCTCACCGTGCTGATACGGCGACATCGTGCCGGGATCGACGTTGAGGTAGGGGTCGAGCTTGCGCAGGCGGACCGAATAGCCACGCGCTTGCAGCAGCGCCCCGAGCGCCGCCGAGGCCAAACCTTTGCCGAGCGAAGAGACCACGCCGCCGGTGATGAAGATGTACCGCGCCATGGGACTCAACTTCTATCCCGCCGCCGCCAATTCGACGAGCGGGAATGCAAGACCATGCGCGCGATATCCAACGTCTTCTCCGTCATACCTACAATCTCCGGGCCCGTCAGAATCCGGGGTCGCCATTCGCCCCCGGCCATGAGCCGCAAGTCCTTTCGCCGTCAGTGGTCTTTGTCCGACAATGGACGTCAGCGTCGGTGATCTCTCGGCGCCGGCCGCAACGCCACGGGCGAGCGGACGCCGGCCGAGCCGACCTCCCCGAGCCAAAACGACGACCTGCCCCGCAAAAACCGAAGGGCCGGAAACCCGGCCCTCGAACCGTCCTACTGGGACCTGGGAACCTGAGGCTCCGATGGCGCCGCCGGAGCGGGCGCGCCGGGCGCTTGCCCGCCGCCCCGCAGGGTGTCGAGAAGACCGCCTGCCGGGTTGAGCGGCTCGCCGCCCGGCGCCGGCGCGGTCGGAGTGCCTCCAGCCGGCGCGATGATCGAGCGCGGCTTGCGATCGAGGCCCGCAAGGATCGAAAGCAGCAAGCTGGTGATGAAAAAGCCCATGGCCAGGATGGCCGTCGTGCGGGTGAGCACGTTTGCCGTGCCGCGGCTCGAGAGGAAGCCGCCGGCCCCTCCACCACCCATGCCGAGCCCGCCACCCTCCGACTTCTGGAGCAGCACGACCGCGATCAAGGACAGCACGATCATCAGATGAATTACGATAACAACCGTCAGCATTGCGTTTTCTCTTGGACCGTCAGGAAGCGCCGCGTGGCGGCACACCCGACCGACGTCATATAGGAAGCTGCGGGGTCATTACACGATCCCCCCGGGCATTTCCAGCTTGCCGGGCCACCTTCTTCCCGTTGAGTACCCTCGCCTCCCCCACGCAAGACAACACCTTAGTACCCGCTACCCACTCCCGGGACCCGGCACCGCCCCGGCGGGGCCGCGCCTAACCCTGGTCGCGCCGCTCGATGAAGGTGCTGCTCTGGACCGAATAGACCAGGGCGCCATGCTGGTTGGCGCCGCTGTTGCGGGCGATCCGCAGCCCGACATTGCGGCGGTCCGGGAGGATCCGCAGCTCGACGATCTCATGGGCGAAGGTGATGGTATCGCCGGCCCGGACCGGATGGGGCCACTGCACGTTGCGCAGCCCCGGCGACGGCCCGGTCTTCGCCACCGGCTCGCCGCGGCGGCGCAATTCGTCCTGCCGCCGGTGGCGGTCTTCGACCATCAACCGCAGGCAGACTGCGGCAGTATGCCAGCCGGACGCAATCAGCCCGCCGAAATGAGAGGCGGCGGCCGCCGCCTCGTCGACATGGAAGGGCTGCGGGTCGAATTGACGCGCGAACGCCTTGATCTCCTCGGCCGTGAAGGTGTGGCCCCCGACCTCGAAGCGGGTGCCCACCACATGATCCTCGAAGAAGTTCATGGCGCCGGCGTCGCGGCGGCGCCGGCGCCATCGCGCCGCGCGAACATCAGGGTCCCCGTCATGCGCATCACAGGCTTGCCGGACGCGCCGTCGCGCATCTCGCTCGTGAACTTGAGAAAGCCGAGGTCGGGGCGGCCCGCGGATGGGCGCAGGCCGGTGACCTCCAGCCGCATGGCGAGGCTGTCGCCGGCACGCACCGGCGCGAGGTAGCGGATCTCGTCGACGCCCGGACTTCCCATCGAGCGCGTGTCGCGCAGGAAGGCATCCACCAGAAGGCGCATGTTGAGGCAGACGGTGTGGAGGCCGGAGGCGAACAGGCCGTCGACGACGCCGCTCTGCGCGCGCCCGGCATCGAGATGCATCGGCTGCGGATCGAACTGCGTCGCGAACGCCGCGATCTCCTCGGCGGTGACGACGACGGGGCCGGCCTCGACCACCTCGCCCACCGAGAAATCCTCGTAACAGCGCATGGCGAGCCCGGGACGGTCAGGTGGCGAAGCGGAAATGCATCACGTCGCCGTCGGCGACGATGTAATCCTTGCCTTCGAGGCGAAGTCGCCCGGCATCCCGGGCGCCGGATTCGCCGCCGAGCCTCGCATAGTCGTCAAAGGCAATGGTCTCGGCGCGGATGAAGCCGCGCTCGAAGTCGGTGTGGATGACGCCCGCCGCCTGCGGCGCCCGCGTGGTACGCGTGATGGTCCAGGCCCGCGCCTCCTTCGGACCGACGGTGAAGAAGGTCACGAGATGGAGAAGGTTGTAGCCGGCGCGGATCAGCCGATCGAGTCCGGCCTCCTGCAGTCCGATGGCGTCGAGATACTCGGCCCGCTCGGCCGGCGGCAGGACCGCGATCTCGGCCTCGATCTGCGCCGAGATGACCACCGCGGCGGCCCCTTCGGCCTTCGCCTGTGCCTCGACGCGGCGTGAGAAGTCGTTGCCCGCGGCAGCCGACGCCTCGTCGACATTGCAGACGTAGAGGACCGGCTTCGCGGTCAGCAAGCCGAGGCCGGCAAAGGCCTTTTCCTCCTCGGGCTTGACCTCGACGAGTCGCGCGGGCTTGCCCTCGCGCAGCAGAACGAGCGCGCGGTCGATCAGTTCGACGTTGAGCTTTGCGTCCTTGTCGCCGCCCTTCGCCTTCTTCTCGAGGGCGTCGCGCCGGCGCTCGAGACTGTCGAGATCGGCGAGCATCAGCTCGGTCTCTACGGTCTCGATGTCGGCGATCGGGTCGATGCGGCCCTCCACATGGGTCACGTCGCCATCCTCGAAGCAGCGCACCACGTGGGCGATGGCGTCGACCTCGCGGATATTGGCGAGGAACTGGTTGCCCAGTCCCTCGCCTTTCGAAGCCCCGCGCACGAGGCCGGCGATGTCGACGAAGGTGAGCCGCGTCGGGATGATCTGCAGCGACTTGGCGAGCTTCGCCAGGGTGTCGAGGCGCGGGTCCGGCACCGCCACCTCACCGACATTGGGCTCGATGGTGCAAAAGGGGTAATTGGCCGCCTGCGCCGCCGCTGTCGCGGTCAGCGCGTTGAAGAGCGTCGATTTGCCGACGTTCGGCAGGCCGACGATGCCGCATTTGAAGCCCATGGAATGCTCAGAAAGTCAGCTGGTTAGGGGTAAGCCGGAACGGATTCAGGATGGTCATTGCGAGAACCTTTTGCTCATGTTGCATGTCGTCGCTGAGAAAATATTTGACGCCAGCGAGCGAGGCGGCTCCCAGTAGGAGGCAATCCCACCACTTGAAATTGGTCGCGTCCTGAATGCGCCACGCCTGCTGCGTCACTTGGTACCCCGCGGGCGCCAGGCAATAGGCGCTCAGGTTTGCGACGTATCGGCGCGCATCCGCCGGCAGCATTAGACGCCGCCTGTCGGTTACGACCCGGTAGCATTCGTTAAGGCTTTGAACGCTTAGAACGAGTTGGCCGCCCTTGATCATCCGGGTGAGAAGGTCGCCGATCAGCATTCTTTTTTCCGGCTCTTGAGGATCGACCGCGTAGATCAGCAGGTTGGTGTCGACGAAGCAGCTGATCTTCCCGCTCGGCATATAGTTCCTCTCGCCCACGCCAGTTCTTGCTGATGCCAGGGTAGCCGGGACCGCGGAAGAACTCTTCGAGCGCCTCGATGGCTCTTCGCTCGTCCCGGCCGATCTCTCGCTCGATCAATTCGCCGACAAATTTGGACAGGCTCTTGCCGCGACCGGCCGCTTCGACGCGGGCACGCACCGCAAGAGCATCATCGAGAGTAATTGTCACGTTCTTCATGGTGATCCAACAACACGGATATCGTGTTTTCGTGTTTCCGTGTCAAGTTGGACCCGGCTTGCCGGAAGACTCCGGATCGAAGCCACTCGCGAGCATGGCGAGATGCACTTTGTTCTGGAAGCTCGCGTCCTCGTCCTTGGCAATCAGCCCGGCATTGTCCGCGATGGTGTCGCACACCGCCTCGACCCACGGCCGTTCCGCCTTGGCGAAATCGCCGAGCACGTGATGCTGCACCATCTCCTTGACGCCGGGATGGCCGACCCCGATCCGCACCCGGCGATAGTCGTTGCCGATATGCGATGAGATCGAACGCAGCCCGTTGTGACCGGCGATGCCGCCGCCGGTCTTGACCCGCACCTTGGCCGGGGGAAGGTCGATCTCGTCGTGGAACACGACGATGTCGCCGACACCGAGCTTGTAGAAATGCGCGGCCTCGGCCACCGCGTGACCCGATTCGTTCATGAAAGTGCCGGGCAGCAGCAGCAGGACGCGCTCTCCGGCCAACACGCCTTCGGCGGTGACGCCCTGGAAGCGCCGCCGCCACGGACCGATGCCGTGGCGGCGGGCGATCGCCTCGAGGACCATAAAGCCGATATTGTGCCGGTTGCCGGCATATTTCGCGCCCGGATTGCCGAGCCCGACGAGGAGGCGCATAGCCGCGCCGCCTTACTTCTTCGCAGCGCCTCCACCGCCCGCAGCGGCGGCCCCTCCAGCGCCCGGCGCACCGGTTGGTGCCGGCGGAGCGGCCGCAGCCGCAGCAGCAGCCGCGGCAGCAGCCGTGGCAGCATCGGCAGCGGCCTTGAGCTCTTCCGCATAGCCCGACGGCGGCACGATGGTGACGAGGGTCGCGTTGCCCTTGGCCACCGGCCGCACGTTGGGCGGCAGTGTGAGATCGCTCAGGTGGCGCGAATGGTTGATCTCGAGCCCGGAGACGTCGACCTCGAAGGCGTCAGGGATAGCGTCGGCCGGACAGCGCACGTCGAGCGTATGGGTCACGATGTTGACGGCGCCGCCGCGCTTGATGCCCGGCGACTGATCCGAATTGATGACGTGGATCGGGATGCTGACCCGGATGGTCGCGCCTTCGGAGAGACGCATGAAATCCACGTGAACGGGTTGGTCGCGCACCGGATCGAGCTGGAAATCGCGCGGGATCACCCGGTGCTTCTTTCCGTCGATCTCGATGTCGTAGATGCTGGTCAGGAACCGGCCGGCATAGATGCGCTGGCGCAGTTCGGCATCCTCGAGGGAGATGGTCATCGGCGGCTCGCTGCCACCGTAGATGACGCCGGGCACGCGGCCCTCGCGACGAACTGCCCGAGCGGCCCCCTTGCCTGCCCGCGGGCGCGCCATCGCCTTGATATCCTTGGCGGTCGCCATGTCTTCGTTCCTCTTTCAACAGCAATGACGGCCCCCCGATCGGGCGGTGCGCGTCCCATGCTTTCCGGTGATGTGGTGCGGGCGCCGTCCGCGACGATACCCGCAACCGATGCGGCCAACCTCCAGGGGTGTCTGGAGCCGCAATCGGCGGGCTTATAGCCTCAGCACGGACAAATGACAAGAAACCGCTCGGCCGAAAACGGCCGGACTTTGCGTAAATGGCCCCGAAAACGCGACGTATAAACCGCGGGCTACATGGTGGTCGGAGACGGACCGGGCTGGGGCGGGACCGGAGCGGCCGGGGGCGGCGCGGCCGAAACCTTCGCCTCGAGGGCGGCGATGCGCGCCTTCAGGACCTCGTTTTCCTCCCGGGCGAGGCGCGCCATCTCCTTGACCGCCTCGAATTCCTCGCGCTGGACCACGTCGAGGTCGCGCAGGATGCGTTCGGCCTGGCTGCGCATCACGGTCTCGACCTCGCGGCGCATGCCGGTGGCGACGCCGGTCGCGTCGTTCATGAGTTTCGCGAACTCGTCATAAAGCCGGCCGGTGGTCTGCGCCATGGTTGGATCTCCCGGTATCGAGGCAGCGACGCAGAGACAATGGTCATCGCCACCGTCCTGCGCAAGGCCACACCCACACCGCCAAGGCCGCGCGAGGCCTTGTGCGCGGGATGACGGGCGGCTAGAGCATCGGCGCGGAAAATTGCCCCGGTTTCGGCGCACGATGCTCGCAATCGAAGTGGTCAGTGAGGGTAATTCCGCAGCAGATCCTACAACACGCGGGTCATTCGGGCCGCCGGAACCAGGTGCATGCCGACCTCCCTCATCCCGTTCCCGACGTTCGATCCGGTCCTGGTCTCGATCGGCCCTTTCGCGATCCGCTGGTATGCCCTTGCCTATATCTGCGGGATCCTGCTCGGCTGGCTCTACGCCCGCATGATCATTGCCAATGATCGGTTCTGGGGCGGCCCGGCGCCGCTGACGGTCGCCGACTATGACGACTTCATCCTGTGGGTGACGCTCGGCATCATCCTCGGCGGCCGCATCGGCTACGTCCTGTTCTACAACCTGCCGCATTTCCTCGCCCATCCGATAGAAATCCTGCAGGTGTGGAAAGGCGGCATGTCGTTCCACGGCGGCTTTACCGGCTGCGTGGTGGCGGTGCTCGCGTTCGCCCGCAGCCGCGGCCTGTCGGCGCTCTCGCTCGGCGACGTCACCTGCGCGGTCGGTCCGATCGGCCTCCTGCTCGGGCGGATCGCGAACTTCATCAACGGCGAATTGTGGGGGCGGGTCACCGACGTGCCGTGGGCGATGGTCTTCCCGCTCGGCGGTCCGCTGCCGCGCCATCCGAGCCAGCTCTACGAGGCGGGTCTCGAAGGCCTGGGACTGCTGATCATCCTCGCCCTCCTGATCAACGCCGGGGCGCTGCGGCGGCCCGGTTTGATCATCGGCTGCTTCGCAATGATCTATGCGGTGATGCGCTCGTTCTGCGAATTCTTCCGCGAGCCGGACCTGCAGCTCGGCTTCCTGTGGGGACATACCACCATGGGCATGCTGCTGAGCATCCCGCTCTTCATCGCCGGAGCAGGCCTTGCAGCCTATGCGATGCGGCGGCAGCCGCTGCACTCATCATGACCGCAGAGCGTACGCCGCTCGATGTCGAGATCCGCGCCCGGATCGCGCGCGATGGGCCGATGCCCGTGTCGACGTTCATGACGCTGTGCCTCTACGATCCGGACCACGGCTACTACCTCTGCCGCGACCCGATCGGCGCCGCCGGCGACTTCATCACCGCGCCGGAGGTCAGCCAGATGTTCGGCGAGATGATCGGGCTGTGGGCGGCAGAAGTCTGGCAGGAGATGGGGGCGCCCGATGTGCTCCAGCTCATCGAGCTCGGACCTGGCCGCGGTACCATGATGCTCGACGCGCTGCGGGCGGCGCGCGCCGTCCCCTCGTTCCGCCGGGCGCTGCGCGTGCAACTGATCGAGGTGAGCCCGGCCCTGCAGCAGCGTCAGGCGGCGACCCTGCGCGATGCCGGCGACATCCCGGTCCGCTGGCATACGTCGCTCGGCGAAGCGCCGCCGGGGCCTGCGATCATCCTCGCCAACGAGTTCTTCGACGCCCTGCCCATCCACCAGGCCGAGCGACGGGCGACCGGCTGGCATGAGCGGCAGATCGGCCTCAATGCCGGCAGCGAGCTTGCCTTCACGCACTCGCCGCGCCCGCTGGAGATGCTGCCGGCGAGTCTGCCGGCCGCGGTCGCGAACGCGCCGGCCGGTGCGGTTTTCGAGTGGCGCTCGCCGCAGTTTGCGACCGAGGTCGCAACCCGGGTGCGCGAGAACGGGGTCGCGCTCGTGATCGACTATGGCCACGTTGAAAGCGGCATCGGCGACACCTTCCAGGCGGTGCGGTCCCACCGCTATGCGAGCCCTCTCGCCCTGCCCGGCCGCACCGATCTTACTGCCCATGTGGACTTCGCAGCCCTCGCCGCGGCGGCCGTGGCGGCCGGCGGGCGCGTTCACGGCCCCGTGGAGCAAGGCGTGATGCTCAAACGCATCGGCATCGAAACCCGCGCCCGCGCCCTGCAGAACGCCGTCGCGGACGATAAGCGCGTCCACATCGAGGAGGACCTGATGAGGCTCGTCGGCAGCGGATCGGCCCACATGGGCAGCTTGTTCAAGGCGATGGCGATCTCGTCGCCGGCGATCGATCACCTGCCGGGGTTCCGGGCATGAACCGCCGCATCGATGCGGGCTCCGCCGAAACATGTTCCGCCGAAACAAGTTCGGCCGAAACGAGATTCGGCGGCGACAGGCGCCATCGAGGCCGGACGACTGGAAGCGCCCGCGCTGGCGCCGCTCGACGGCATCCGCCATGCCTTCTTCACCCGCGGCGGCGGGGTGTCGGACGGCATCTATGCCAGTCTCAACGCCGGGGTCGGATCGAACGATCTCCAGGACCGGGTCGCGATCAACCGCGCCCGCATGGCCACGGCCCTCGGCGTCGGTGCGGACCGGTTCCTCACCTGCTACCAGATCCATTCGCCCGACGTGGTCGTCGCCGATGCCCCGTGGAGCGCCGAGGCCCGCCCGCGGGCGGACGCCATCGTGACGAACCGTCCGGGGCTCGCGATCGGCGTCTCGACGGCGGATTGCGGCCCGGTGCTGTTCGCCGACCCGAAGGCCCGCATCGTCGGCGCCGCCCATGCGGGGTGGCGCGGCGCGCTGGGCGGCGTGACCGATTCCACCATCGCCGCCATGGAGCGTCTCGGCGCCGCCCGGGAGCGGATCGTCGCGGCGATCGGCCCGATGATCCGCCAACCGAACTACGAGGTCGGCGCGGAGCTGCTGGACCGCTTCGTCGCCGCCGAGCCCGCCAACCGGCGCTTCTTCGCGCCGGCCTCCCGCGACGGTCATTTCATGTTCGATCTGTCCGGATATGTGGCGGCCCGGCTCGCCGCGGCGGGAGTCGGCGTGGTCGACGACCTCGCCCGTTGCACCTATGCCGACGCGGAGCGGTTCTACAGCTATCGCCGCATGACCCATCGCGGCGAGGCCGATTACGGCCGCCACGTCAATGCGATCGTGCTGACGTAGATCCCCGCTGCCGTAAAACCGACCGCGCAGGCGCTACCGCAGCGCTGCAGCCGCGGGCGCGCCGGGCGCCGGGGCCGGCGTGATCGAGTCGAAATACCGGTTCATCAGCCAGCCGCCGACGAGCGGGATCGTGCAATCCGCCAGCAGCACGTGAACCTCGCGCGAGGTGAGTTCGCGATGCTCGTTGGCGTTGACCAGATAGCCGGCGACGATCGGAGACAACGCCAGACAGCCGGCCGTGGTGCCGGCACTCCAGAAGTTGGCCGTCATGGCGCCCTGGAATTCGCCGCCGCGATAGGCTTGGGTGACATAGGTACCGGTGGCCGCGCCGTTGACCCCGTTACTCCCCGCCTGGACATTCGGGCTGACGGTGACGCTCGGAATGGCGCGCGGGCCGGAATTCAAGGCCGAGACGGCGCGCGACGTCCTGACCGGGCTCGTTGCCACGGCGTGAAGGTCGAGCGGAGCATGAAGTTCGGGTGAGGCATGAACTTCGTGTGGGGCGTGAACTTGTGGGGGATGAAGTTCGAGTGGCGCTTGCGCCCAGGCCGCCCCTTGTCCGCAGGCCGCAGCAATAGCCAGCGCGAAGATCATCCTCGCGCGCGTCAGCGCAAGCAAACGCCTCATCGTAAGCACCCGTCCCCCGAAGCCGGCGCCCCCGCCAGCCACTCCAACGCGGACATCGCGACGTTGCAGCGCACAAATTATGCAGCCGCGCACGGCCCAATGCAAAGAATTTCGGCGCGCGACGGCCGAATTTGGCGGCAGCGGGCGTCGCTGCATCACCTCAGTTCATTTTGACGGGGTAGACCGGATTTTCGCCGCTCAGCACCCGCGCTACATCGCTCGCGCACTTGGTTTGCAGCTCTTCGAGGGCTTCGACGGAATAGAACGCGGTGTGGGGGGTGAGAATCACATTGTCGCGATGAAGCAGCGGCGAATCCGTGGCGAGCGGCTCGGTCGTCACGACGTCGAGCGCGGCGCCGCCGAGATGTCCGCTGTCGAGCGCGGCGACCAGGGCCGCCTCGTCCACCAGCGGCCCCCGTGCGGTGTTGATGAGGATGGCGCCCTTTTTCATGGCCGCGAACGCCTTGGCGCCGATCAGTCCGCGCGTGGCCGGCAGCAGCGGAGCATGCACCGAGACGAAATCCGACCGCGCCAGGAGGTCGTCGAGGCTGGTGTTCTCGACTCCCAACGTCGCGAGATGCTCTGGCGCCACATAGGGGTCGGAGGTGATGACGGTGAGCCCGAACGCCTTTGCCTTGGGAACTACCGCGCGGGGAATGTTTCCGAACCCGATGAGGCCGAGCACGCGGCCTTCGAGCCGGTGAAGCGGTACGATCGGTGGCACCTCCCAGCGGCCCGATTGCACCAGGCTGTTGGAGAACGGCACCTTGCGGGCGAGCGCCAGCAGCAGCGCCATGGCATGGTCGGAGACCTCGCGCAGGCAATAGTCCGGCACGTAGGTGACGGTGATGCCGAGCGCGGCCGCGGCCGGGATGTCGATGTTGTCGACGCCGAGGCCGAACCGGCCAATCACCTTGCAGCGCTTGAGCTCCTTGAGGAGATCGCCGGGCAGCTTGGCGTAGGTCACCAGCACCGCGTCGGCCTCGCGCGCCACCTCCAGGATGTCGGCGGCGGCGGGCGACTTCGCCATCCGCAATTCGGGATCGACGCGCGCGAGCGCCTTGACGGCGGGGTCGAGCGAATGAAACGGGCTGTCGGTGACGGCAATCACGGTCCGGCTCATGATGCGAGCACCTCGGGGTTGACGATGTTCGGGGGCGACTGCCCGGCAAGCAGCGCCGCAATGTTGTCGACCACGGTTTCGGCCATGGCGGTGCGGACCTCGACGACGGCGCTGCCGAGATGGGGCGTCAAGGCCACATTGGAAAGCGCAGTGAGCGCGGACGCGACGTGAGGCTCGCTCTCGAACACGTCGAGACCGGCGCCGGCGATGCGCCTGCCCGCCAGCGCTACGGTGAGCGCGGCCTCGTCGACGACAGCGCCGCGCGAGGTATTGACCAGGAAGGCCGTGGGCTTCATCAGCGCGATCTCGCGGGCCCCGATGAGGTGCCGCGTCGCCGGCGTAAGCTGGGGATGCAGCGAGACGAAATCCGATTCCGCGAGCAGCCGCTCGAGCGGAACATGGGTCGCATCGAGCCGCTTCGCATCGGCCGCCTCCATCGGACGCGGCCCGCTGTAGAGGATGCGCATGGAAAACCCTCGGGCCCGTGCCGCGACCGCCTGCCCGATCCGGCCGCGGCCGCCGACGAGGCCGATGGTCTTGCCGTAGACGCCGGCACCGAGCAGGTGGTTCGACTGCGATCCCGGAAATATCCCGGCGCGCACCGCGTGGTCGCCTTCGACGAGCCGGCGCGCCACCGCGAGCAGCAACGCGAAATGGATGTCGGCCGTCGACTTCGACCGCGAGCGCCGGCACCACGGTGACCGGGATGCGCCGCGCGGTCGCTTCCCCGACGTCGATGTTGTCCGGGGTGATCGACATCGAGGTGATCGCCCGCAGCGCGGGATTTGCCGCGATCACCTCGCGATCGACGGGATCGTGCAGCAGGCTGAACAGGATGTCGCAGGCGCGCACGCCCGCGATGAGATCCGCCTTGGGAATGACGCGGCTGCTGTCGGCGTTGACGGTCACCTCGGCCATGGTGCGCAACCGGACGAGAGCGCTCTCCACCACCGGCTGGGTGACGAACACCCGCACCATCACGCAATCCACCGCACGATGCCGGCAACCCCATCGACCGCCACCTGGGCGCCGTCCGGGATTTTCTGCGTGGCGTCGAGCACGCCGAGCACCATCGGCAGGCCGCGCTCGCGCGCCAGCGACGCCAGATGCGAGGTCGAGCCGCCGAGCTCGGCGACGACGCCGGCGACGTTGGGCAGCACCTGGCTGAGGGCCGGCCCGGCGACCCGCGTGATCAGGATGTCGCCGGGCGCGACCCGCGCCAGCTCGCATTCGCAGTTGATCACGACGGCCCGGCCAGTGCCCCAGCCGATGCCGGCGGGATGGCCGCGCAGGCCGGGATGCTGAAGCCAGATGGCGTCCGGCACCACCGCCGGCTCGACATGGAGCGGGCGCGCCTGCAGGAGCTTGAAACCGGCATCGTCGAGCGCCCATTCGATCTCGACCGGCATGCCGAACAGGGTCTCGACCTTGCGCAGCATGCGGCCGAGCGTCACCGCCTCGCCGGCATCGAGACACGGCTTGTCCACGAGGTCCCTGGGCACCGCCTGGGGCACCGCGCCGGCACCGTGGCCGCAGGTGTCGCGGTGATCCTTGCGGCCGGCGGTGTTGCTGCGCAGGAAGCCCTGGCGCGACAGCACGATGCGGTCCGGCACCACCTCGCCTTGGGCAATCGCCGAGCCGAGCCCCCAGGTGGCGCTGAGCAGCATCTGGCCCTCGGCATTCTCGCTCAGGCCGCCGCCGGAGGCGCGCGCCTGGACCACCGGCTGGATCAGGACCGCCATGGCGGTGTCGCCCGGCGAAAGCCCGTGATTTTCCATATAGCGGCGCGCATTGGTCGTCCACAGCGCGGCCCAGCAGGCGCGCACCGCGGTGATGAACGCGGTCTCGTCGGTGATGCCGAGGAAGCTCTCGAACTGGCCGGCGAAATTCGCGCCCTTGCGGTCTTCGATGAGCGCCGAGGAGCGCACCGCATAGGGCCGCGTCGGGCCGGCATTCGCGCTTTGCCAGGCCTCGTGGAGGGCGGCGAGAATGTGCGGGACGATCGGCTGCTCGTAGAGCGCGAGCCGGATCTCCACGGAGAGCCGGCGCTGCTCGCGGACGTCGGCCGCGCCATAGCGCGTCAGCGCCTCGGTGAGGCCGAGCGACGCGATCTGGTCGCGATAGGCATCGGCGGTGAGGCAGAATCCGCCGGGCGTCGGCAGGCCGGCGCGCGCGAGCGCCGCGAGGTTCGCCGCCTTGGGGCCGACGCGTTCGGCATCATTCGCCGCCGGGCTCGCCAGCGGCACGAAGCGGTGGGACGCTGAGACGCTGGCGGCGGCGGTCGTCATGGCGGCGGCGATATCCTCGGCGTGAACGGGACTCCCTCTCCCGCTTGCGGGGGAGGGTTGGGGAGGGGGAATGCTGAGGTTTCACACCGCCTGAGCGTGTGGCGCCGCCGCGCCCCCTCCCCGACCCTCCCCCGCAAGCGGGAGAGGGAGAACGCATCACTTCACATGGTCGCCGTAGCCGGGGATCGGGTCGACCGCGGTGATCTGCTTCACCGGGAAGTTGGAGACGATCTCGATGCCGTCGTTCTTCACGATCAGCATCTCCTCGATGCGCACGCCGTAGCGGAATTTCTTGCCGTGCTGGGTCTCGAGCGCGAAGGTCATGCCTTCCTTGATCTCGACGGGATGGTCGAGCGACCAGATGCGCGAGATCACCGGCGGATCGTACTGGGCGAGGCCGAGGCCGTGGCCCCACAGGTTGGCCGCGGCCTGGTCTTCCTCCTCGTAGCCCCAGGCTTCCTTGGCGGAGGGCCACTTCAACGCGATGTCGCGCGTGGTGGCGCCGACCTTCACCTCGCCGATCGAGTCGTAGAGCCACTGCAGCGCGGTGGCGTAGGTGTCCTGCTGCTCCTTGGTCGGCTCCTTGCCGACGCAGTAGGTGCGGTAATAGCAGGACTTGTAGCCGTTCCAGGTGAGCGCCGCCAAATCCATGAACACGATGTCGCCGGGCTGGATGATGCGGTCGGAGAAGTTGCGCCAGTTCGGCCAGGTGTTCGGGCCCGGAGGAAACGATCACGTCCTCCACGTCCTCCATGCCGGGGATGTTGTAGAGGAACTTCATCAGGTGCGCGGTGACCTGGTTCTCGGTGAGCCCCGGCTTGAGGAACTTCATGCATTCCCAATGGGTGGCGTCGCCGATCGCGCCGACGATGCGCATGCATTCCTGCTCGTCGACGTTCTTGACCGCGCGCGCCTCCATCATCGGGCTCATGCCGTCGGCCCAGTTGATGTTCTTCTCCTTGAAGACGTTGATCATGTTGATGTCGATGAAGTCGCAGCCGAGCTTCTGGCCGCCGACGCCGTGGCGCTTCATCTCGTAGATGATGGCATCGGTGAACTTGTTGACCTGCTGGGTCGAGGCGGGACCGGCGGCGCCCTTGATCCAGGCGTAGGAGTAGCGGACGTTCTCCTTCGGGATCCACGGCGAGTGGCGCTCGATGTGGAAGCCGAGGTCGCCCTGCTCGAACAGCACGGGATCGCCGTCGCCGCACAGCATGTGCATAGCGCAGGCCCGGCTTGAGACGGTTCCAGCCCGGCGTGAGGGTGCCGGTGATGTAGCGGCAGTTCTCGTCATACATGCACAGCATGGCGCCGAGCCCGTGCTTCTTCATCATCTCGCGGGCGCGCTCGATCCGGTATTTGCGCAGGCGGTCCCAATTGACGCGCTGCTGCCAGTCCATGCCGGCGATGCCGAAATTCGCTCCCATCCGTTCCTCCTCGAGGTGATTTGTTGGCATGCGTTTAACGGCCTGCCGCTCCGAATACAAGTTCGGGGACGTCGGTCGCACCCCGGTAGAAGCCCCGGCCGCTGTCGCAAACCTTACGCCGCCGGCGCACCCGGCTGGCGCAACGGATGCGCGCTCGCGAAGGCGTCCATCTCCAGGCACGTGTGGATGATGCGGGAGACGTTCGGATAAGGTCCCATGTCGACGCCGTAGAAGCGGGCGCCGGCGCCCTGGCTGGCGAGGCAGATGTCGGCGATCGTGACCTCGTCGCCGTGACAGAAAATGCCGGTCTGCGGGTCCTTGAGGTGGGTTTCCAGCGCTGAGAGCGCCTGGGCGATCCAGTGACGGCACCAGTCCATGCGGGCGGCCTCGGGAAGCTGAAGCTGCTGGTCGAGGTAGTCGCGCACCCGTGGCACCAGCAGCGGATGGGAGTCGCAGGCGACGATCTGGGCGAGACCGCGCGCCCGCGCCCTGCCCCGCGGGTCTTTGGGCAGCAGCGGCGGCTCGGGTCGGGTCTCGTCGAGATACTCGATGATGGCGAGGGACTCGAACAGGATCGGCCCGTCGCCGTCGATCAGCGCCGGCAGCGCCATCATCGGATTGACCGTGCGGTACCCCGGATGATGCTGGTGGCCCTTCATGAGGTTGACGTCGACGACCTCATCCACCGCCATGCCCTTGAGGTTGAGCGCGATGCGCACGCGGAACGTCGCGAGCGATCGCCAGAACGAATACAGCTTGATCATGATGTGCCCTCGCCTAGCTCGACAACCTCATCCTGAGGAGCCTGTGAAGCAGGCGTCTCGAAGGATGGCCCCAAGTGCCGCAGCCTGTGGCCGTCCTTCGAGACGCGTCCTGCGGACGCTCCTCAGGAGGAGGTCATAAGGTTCACGATCTCCATCACCTGTGCTCAACCCTTCTGGCCGCCGGGATCGGCCTTGAGGCCCGCCGCGGTGATCCCGGCGATGGCGCAGGCCTCGTCCTTGTCCGAGGTATCGCCGGAAATCCCGACCGCCCCGATGATGTCGCCATCGGCGTTGCGGATCAGCACGCCGCCGGGATTGCTCACCACCCGTCCGCCGCTCGCAGCGTACAGCGCATTGAAGAACTGCGGCGTGCTGGCGGCCCGCTCGAACAGCGTGCGCGACCCGAAGCCCATGCCGAGTGCGCCCCACGCCTTGCCGTAGGCGATGTCGTAGCGCAGCAGGCCCGACTTGTCCTCGCGCTTGAAGGCGACGAGATGGCCGCCGGCATCGAGCACGGCGACGGTCATCGGCACGAGCTTCATCTCCCGCGCCGTGGTGAGGGCGACATCGACGATGGTGCTGGCCTGGGCGAGGGTCACGGACATGGTGGGCTCCTTGAAACGCGATCGGGTGAAACCGGGCGAAGGCTACGGCGTCCCGGCTTTCCTGTTCTGCCAGTAGACCGGGAGCGCGGAAACCTCGCCGTCGCCGAGGCCGTCGCGGCTCGCCTGCTCGTAGCAGGCGAGCGTCTGCGCGACCACCGGCATTTCCACGCCGCGGGCGGCGCCTGCCGCCAGCATGGTGCGCAAGTCCTTGGCGCTGGTGTCGAGGCTGAAGGTCACGGCGCCGGCGTCCTCGCCCTTGAGCATCTTGACGAGCGCCGCCCCGCGAACCTTGAGGACGTTGGGGCCGCCGGAGGTGTCGGCCAGAAGGTCGATCAGGCGCGCGGCGTCGATCCCGAGGGGGCGGCACAGCGCCAGCGCCTCGCCCAGCGCCTGCCAGTAGACGAGCAGCGGCAGGTTGATGGTGAGCTTCATCACCGCGCCCGCACCCACCGGACCGCACAGCTCGATGCGGCGGCACAGCTGCTCGAGCACCGGCCGCGCCCGCTCGGCGTCGAGCGGTTCCGCGCCCATCAGGCCGATGAGCTTGCCCTGGCGGGCGGGACCCGTGGTGCCGCCGACCGGGCATTCGACGAACACGGCGCTGCCGGCATGGACCTTCGCCGCGAGCGCGGTCTCGACCTCGGGCAGCACCGTGCTCATCTCGATGACGAGCTTGCCGGCGATGTCGCCGGCGAGCAGGCCCTTGGGCCCGCCATAGACCGCGTCGATAGCGGCCGCGTCGGTGAGGATGGTGATGACGACATCGACGGCACCGGCCAGAGCGGCCGGGCTCGCGGCGACCGCCGCTCCCGCGGCGGCGAGCGGCACGGTCTTGTCGACGCTGCGATTCCAGACCGTGACCCGATTGCCGGTTTCGATCAGTCGGAGCGCGATCGCCGCTCCCATCTTGCCGAGTCCGGCCACTCCGATATGCATTGCCTCACGTCTCCGGCTTCGTCGCGCGGCGCGGACGATAGGCGATCGGGGCTTCGGTAGGAAGCCCGCACGGACGGCCCGCACGATCGGCGCGCGTGACGCAGGCGGCGGCGCCGCGATCGAAACGAAAAGGGTGGACGGGCGGGTCGAACTATTTCAATAGCTGCGGCAAATCATCGAAGGAGCGGCACGCGACATGGCGAAGAAAAGCAAAGGAACGGTCGGCGTCGTCGGCCTCGGCAATATGGGCGGGTCCTATGCGAGGCATCTCGCCCAGGCCGGATGGCGGGTACTCGGGTTCGACCCCGATGCCGGCCGCAAGCGCGCGGCAAAGCGCGCCGGCGTCGAGCTCGCGCCCGACGTGAAGACGCTCGCCGGCGCGGCGCCGGTGATCATTCTCTCGCTGCCCAATGCGGGCGCGCTGGAGGAGACCATAGCTGCCATTACCGCCGACGAGCCGCCGGCCGAGACGAGCAAAGCCAAGACAAGCCCAATTAAGACGAGCCCCGCCAAGACGATCATCGAGACCAGCACCTTCAAGATCGCCGACAAGCAGCGGGCCGAGCAGGCTTTGCGCAAGGCCGGGCACGTGATGCTCGACTGCCCGGTCAGCGGCACCGGCGCGCAAGCCGCGGTCAAGGACATCGTCGTCTATGCGAGCGGCGACAAGAAGACGATCGCGAAGCTCAAGCCGCTGTTCGGCGCGTTCTCCCGTGCCGCCTACGACGTCGGCGCATTCGGCAATGGGAGCCGGATGAAATACATCGCCAATCTGCTCGTCACCATCCACAACGTCGCCTCCGCCGAGGCCATGGTGATGGGCATCAAGGCCGGCCTCGATCCGCAGATGGTCTACGACCTCATCGGCGCCGGGGTCGGGACCTCCCGGGTGTTCGAGGTGCGTGGACCGATGATGGTGAAGGACAAGTACGAGAACGCCAGCATGTCGATCCAACTCTACCAGAAGGACATCGCGGTGATCGACGACTTCGCCAAGGGCCTCGGCGTGCCGACGCCGTTGTTCTCGGCCGCCATCCCCGTCTACGCCGAGGCGCTGGCATCGGGCCTCGGCGACCGCGACACCGCCGCGGTGTGCGCGGTGCTGGAGAAGCAGGCCGGCGCGACGCGGCGCAAGCGCGGCAAACGGAGCTGAGGCAAAGCGTTGCGTGAGTTCATGGTCGCGCCGCGGCCGGGAACGCCCCCTCAGCCGTGATGGGCAGGCGTGGGCTTAACCTGCGTAAGAGCACCCGCCCTGCGTCAAAACCGGCCCTGCGTCAAAACATCTTGCGACGGTCTTTGCCGGCCCCTCCGTTTTGCGTCAGACTGCGCGCAAACGAGGCGCATCGCGCCCGAACCTATCATCGGGAGGACTCCATGTCGCAGGTCAACCGCCGCGCATTCATCGCCGCGGTTGCGGCCACGGCCGCAACGCCCTTGGCGCCCGCCGTCGGCCAGTCGGCTCCTTTCAGGATCGGTCTTCTCACCGTGAAGACCGGCCCGCTCGCCCAGGGCGGCATCCAGATGGAACAGGGACTGTCGGTGTTCCTGAAGGAAAAAGGCAATACCCTGGCCGGCCGCAAGGTCGAGCTCATCTCCGCGGATACCGGCGGCAACCCGGCCGGCGCCAGGACCAAGGCGCAGGAGCTGATCGATCGCGACAAGGTCAACGTCATCGTCGGTCCGCTGGCGGCCTTCGAGCTCCTCGCGATCACCGACTACATTCGCGACAGCGGAATGCCGCTCGTCAGCATGGCGGCGGCGGAAGACGTCACGCAGCGGCGGGCCAACCCGTTCCTCATACGCACCTCCTCGAGCTCCGCCCAGTGCTGCCACGTGCTCGGCGACTACGCGGCGAAGGACCTCAAGTACAAGCGCGCCGCGACCATCGCCGAGGACACCGCGTTCGGCTACGAGCAGCTGGCCGGCTTTCAGCGCGTGTTCGAGGAGGACGGCGGAAAGGTAGTAAAGAAGCTGTGGCCGCCGCTGGTCAGCCCGGACTACACGCCCTACATCGCCCAGATCGCGAATGTCGACTGCGTGGTGAGCGGCTTTGCCGGTTCGAACCCGGTCAAGTTCATGCGCGCCTATGCCGATCTCGGGCTCAAGGGGAAAATCCCGATGCTGGCGGGCTGGACCGCCATGGACGACGCGCTGCTGCGCAGCCTCGGCGACGAGGCGATCGGGGTGACGTCCGCGCACTGGTATGCCGCCGATTTCGATTCCCCGGCCAACAAGCGCTTCGTCGGCGGGATGCAGAAGGATTACGGCGTGCTGCCCGGCGGCTATTCGGCCGGCCTCTATATCGCCGGCCAGTGCATCGAGGCGGCGATGGAGAAGCTCGGCAGCAGGGCCGACGACCGCAAGGCGCTCGCCGAAGCGCTGCGGCAGGTCTCGCTCCCCGACACGCCGCGCGGCCCGGTTCGCTTCGACGCCTACGGCAACGTGATCGGCGACGTGTTCATCCGCAAATGCGAGCGCCGCAACGGCGCGCTCGTCAACGCGGTGATCAAGCGCTATCCGAACGTCACCCAGTTCTGGACCTATGACGAGAAGGCGTTCCTGGCCGCGCCGGTCTACGCGCGCGATTATCCGCCGGCGAAGAACCTGGAGCCATGACTTCGCTCTGATGTCAGCCCTGGAGCATGGGTATCTTCGGGAGACCTTTTCCTGAAGGAGCCGGCACCGGCGTCTCGGATGGCCCCGCATGCCGCGGTCCGTGGCCATCCTTCGAGACGGCGCTACCGCGCCTCCCCTGGATGAGGCTCACACGGATCAACGGGTTCGCACGCCATCAACGAGGCACGCCATCAACGAGGACGCCATCATGGATTTGAGCGAAAGCGCCGACCGGCTCGCGGCAGAGACCGGCAAATCGCATCGGCCGCGCGGCGAGGTGCGCGACGGCATGCACATCGACTGGGACGTGCCGATCACCATGGACGACGGCCTGGTGCTGCGCGCGGACGTGTACCGTCCCATCAAGCCAGGCAGATATCCGGTGATCCTGAGCTACGGCCCCTACGCCAAGGGGCTCGCCTTCCAGGAAGGCTATCCGAGCGCGTGGCAGCGCATGGTGGAGAAGCACCCGGACGTCGCGGCGGGGTCGTCCAACGCGTACCAGAACTGGGAGGTGGTCGATCCCGAGAAATGGGTGCCCCATGATTACGCCTGCGTGCGCGTGGATTCGCGCGGCTGCGGCGGTTCGCCGGGTGTGATCGACCATTTCTCTCCCCGCGAGACCAAGGACTTCTACGACTGCATCGAATGGGCCGGCGTGCAGCCCTGGTCGAACGGCAAGGTCGGGCTGAACGGCATCTCCTATTACGGCATCAACCAGTGGCACGTCGCTTCGCTGCAGCCGCCGCACCTCGCCGCCATCTGCATCTGGGAGGGCGCCGCCGACTGGTTCCGCGACATGACCCATCACGGCGGCATCGTCTCGACGTTCTGGAAGAACTGGTACGACATGCAGGTCAAGACCGTGCAATACGGCGCGGGCGAGCGCGGCCGGCGGTCGCCCATTCACGGCGAACTGGTGTGCGGGCCGGAAACGTTGTCCGAGAGCGAGCTCGCCAGGAACCGCGCCGATCTCGGCGGCGAAATCCTCGCCCATCCGCTCGACGACGCCTATCACCGCGCCCGCTCGGCGATGTGGTCGAAGATCAAGGTGCCGCTGTTTTCCGCCGCGAACTGGGGCGGCCAGGGATTGCATCCCCGCGGCAATTTCGAGGGCTTCGTGCGCGCGGCCTCGAAGCAGAAATGGCTCGAGGCCCACGGCATCGAGCACTGGACGCATTTCTATACCGACTACGGACGTGCCCAGCAGCTCGCCTTCTTCGACCATTTTCTCCACGGCAAGGACAGCGGCTGGGAGAAACAGCCGAAGGTGATGCTGCAGGTCCGCCATCCCGGCGAGACGTTCACCCCGCGCGCCGAGAACGAATGGCCGCTCGCGCGCACGCGCTGGACGCGGTTCTATCTTCAACCGCTCGACGGCACGCTGCGCGAGACGCGCGCCGCCGACAAGGCGACGTTGAGCTTTGCCGCCATGGGCGACGGCCTCACCTTCCTCACCGCGCCGATGGCCGAAGCGACCGAGATCACCGGACCGATCGCGGCGAAGCTGTTCGTCTCGTCCTCCACCAGCGATGCCGACCTTTTCCTCGTTGTCCGGGTCTTCTCGCCGGATCTCAAGGAGGTGGTGTTCCAGGGCGCCATCGATCCTCACACGCCCATCGCGCAGGGGTGGCTGCGGGCTTCCCACCGCAAGCTCGACACCAAGCTGACCCTGCCCTATCGCCCCTATCACACCCACGACAAGAAGCAGCCGCTCAAGAGCGGCGAGGTGGTGGAGCTCGACATCGAGATCTGGCCGACCTCCATCGTCGTCCCGCCGGGCTACCGGGTCGCGCTGACCATCCGCGGCAAGGACTACGAATATGGCGGCCCGAGCGGCGGCCGGCTCTCGAACTTCAAGAACGAGCTGACGGGGTGCGGCCCGTTCCTCCATGACGACCCGCAGGACCGCCCGCCGGAAATCTTCGGCGGCACCACGACGCTGCATTTCGGCCGCACCATGGCGAACTACGTGCTGCTGCCGATCATTCCTCCGAAGCCGCAGGTCAAGGCGCGGACGAAGCCGGGGAAGAAATCGTAGCGCGGTCGTTGCGAAAAACGCGGGTCGCGAAGTACATATGTCATTCAGCTTTGCTCGGATGTAGGTGCACCTCCCTCCCCGAGCCCGACACCCCACCGCAAGGAACCCCGATGCCCCAGGACTGGAACCGCTACGGCCCGACCGCGGCCCGCCCGGCCGGCGCGAAGCCCGGCCGCATGGTGCGGCCGCAGAGCGTCACCATCGACATTCACTCCCACATCGCGGTTCCCTCGGCGTCGGAATTCGTCAAGCCGCATCTCGATTTCTCGACCATTCCGCTCGCCCATTTCGCGTCGCCGGACACCAAGCGGGTCAATCTCCAGCAGGACGTCGACCGCCGGCCGCTGATGACCTCCTACGACCGGCGTCTGGCCGATCTCGACGCCATGGGAGTCGACCTCCAACTCGTGATGTGCCCGCCGCCGCAGTGCTACTACACGGTCCCGATCGACATCGCGGTCGGGGCGGCGCGCATGATCAATGACGGCATCGCCGAATACGTCGGCGGCAGGCCCGACCGCTTCGCCGCGCTCGGCACCGTGCCGATGCCGGACGGTGGGGCGGCGGCGGCCGAGCTCGAACGCTGCATGACCACGCTCAAGTTCAAGGGCGTGCAGATCCTCACCAATGTCGCCGGCAAGGAGCTCTCGGATCCCGCCTTCGCACCATTCTGGGCGAAGGCCGAGGCGCTGGGCGCCGTGGTGCTGATCCACCCCAACGGCTTCACCGAAGCGCAGCGGATGTCCCGGTTCTACTTCAACAACGTCATCGGCAATCCGCTGGAAACCACGATCGCCCTGCACTACCTCATCTTCGACGGCGTGTTGGAACGGCATCCCAACCTCAAGATCATCGCGGTCCATGGCGGCGGTTTCCTCGGCGCCTATTCCGGCCGTATCGACCACGCCTGGGGCGCGCGCAGCGACGCCCATGGCGACCTTCCGAATCCGCCGTCGAGCTACCTCAAGAAGATCTACTTCGACACCGTGGTGTTCACGCCGAACCAGCTCGCCGAACTGGTCGAGACCTTCGGCGTCGACCACGTGATGATGGGGACGGACTATCCCTACGACATGGCGGAGTACGACCCGCTCGAGCACCTCGCCGCAACCAAGAGCCTCGACCCGACCGCGGTGGCGGCGATCGCCGGGGGCAATGCGAGGAAGCTGCTGGGGATGTAGCGCACGGCTCCGCGCCGCGAGGAGCGCGTTTGCCGCGCGCCAACATGCGGCGGGTGGACGCGCTTGCCGATGCCGGCGGTTTATCGCATCCTGCGGAGAACCGGCGGGCCGGAAGGCGATGCTCGTTCCGCCCGCGCGATTTCGGGCTCCTCTCGCGATATCGTTTCCCCTTCCAAGCAGGGAATTCTGCGATGAAGCGTCGTGACGTGTTGGCTGGCTTCGCGGCGCTCACCGGGGGTGCGCTGATGGCGCGCGCCGCGACGGCGCAGGCAAAATATCCCGACCGCGCGATCAAGCTCGTGGTGCCGTTCGCGCCGGGCGGCGTCAACGATGCGGTGGCGCGGTTGCTGGTCGAGCGGCTCAAGGCGCCGCTCGGCACCGTCTATATCGAGAACCAGGGCGGTGCGGGCGGCGCGGTCGGTGCGCAGGCGGTCGCCCATGCGCTGCCCGACGGCTACACCCTTCTGCTGGGCGGCGCCGGTGCGCTGGTCCTCAATCCGATCGGGATGACCAAGCCGCTCTACGATCCGATCAAGGATTTCGAGCCGATCGCGATGCTCGCCGTGCCGGCGCTCACCATCGTGGTGAACCCCGAGGTCCCCGTCCATACGCTCACGGAGCTGATCGCCTACGCCAAGGCCAATCCGGGAAAGCTCGTCTACGGCTCGGCGGGGACGGGATCGATGACGCACCTGGCCGGCGAGCTGTTCAAGTCGCTCGCGGGAACCCCGGACATCACCCACATTCCCTACAAGGGCTCCGGCCCCTCGCTCGCCGACGTGGTGAGCGGTCACGTGCCCATGGTGGTCGCCAACATCACCGGCCAGGTGCTGGAGCTCAACCGCACCGGCAAGCTGCGCATGATCGTGGTGACGGCGCCGGATCGCCTGGTCGCGGCGCCCGAGGTGCCGACCGCGGTCGAAGCCGGCCTGCCGGGGATGATCGCGGTGAATTTCACCGGGCTGTTCGCCCCGCGCGGCACCCCCAAGGCCATCGTCGAGCAGATCGCGGCGGCGACCGACGCGGCGATGGAGCAGGACGACTTTCGCGCCATGCTGATCGACTCCGGCCTCGAGCCGTACCGCCACTCGACGCCGGAAAAGACGGCGAGATTCCTCGACCAGGACATCGCGCGGTGGACGCCGGTGTTCCGCTCGATCGGCCTCAAGCTCAACTGAGCGTCCGCCGCGCGCAGCGCCGCGGCCCTTCAGCCTCTTGTCTCCACCAGTTGAAAGCGGGATCCCGATGACGCGACGTGCGACGAAGACTTTGATGCTGGTGGCAGGCGTGGCTCTCGCCGGGGGCGCCGGCAACGTCGCGCGGGCCGCCGAATACACCCTGATGCCGAGCCCGCAAACGGTGAACATCGGCAACTTCAACGCGGCGAGCAAGCCGGCCCTCACCATCCAGTCGGGCGACACGGTGGTCATCGAGACGGCCGCCGCCATGGAACCCGCCGAGATCGAGCAGTCCGGCGTGGTGCCCGCAAGCGCCGTGCCGCAATACGTCCGCGACATCTATCGCGACGTGAAGGACCGCGGTCCCGGGCCGCACGTCCTGACCGGCCCCGTCTTCGTCACCGGCGCCATGCCCGGCGACGTGCTCGAAGTGCGCATCCTCGAGATCGATCTCGCGGTGGACTACGGTTACAATCGCCAGCGTCCCTACAACGGCGCCCTGCCGGAGGAATTTCCCGGGTTCTTCCAGCGCATCATTCCGATCAACCGCCAGGCGAAGACCGCCGAGATCGCGCCGGGCGTGGTGGTTCCGGTGACGCGGCCGTTCTTCGGCACCATGGGCGTGGCCCCGCTGGCGTCCATGGGCCGGATCGGCTCGGGACCGCCCGGCATCCACACCGGCAATATCGACAACAAGGACGTGGCCGCGGGCACCACGCTCTACATGCCGGTCTATGCCCCCGGCGCGCTGTTCTCGGTCGGCGACGGCCACGGCACCCAGGGCCAGGGCGAGGTCGATCTCAGCGCCGTCGAAACCGGGCTGCGCGGCAAGTTCCAGTTCATCGTGCGCAAGGACATGAAGATCACCTGGCCGCGCGCCGAAACCCCGACCCACTGGATCGTGATGGGCCTCAATCCCAACCTCGAAGAGGCGATGAAGATCGCGGTGCGCGAAACCATCGGCTTCCTCACCGAGCGGTTTCCCAAGCTCAGCCGCCAGGAGGCCTACATGATCGCGAGCATCGCGGTCGATTATCACGTCACCCAGGTGGTCGACGGCACCAAGGGCATCCACGGCATGATCCCGAAGTCGATCTTCGCCGCGCCGTGACGCCGAAGCCGTTCCGCGGGGACGGCTGCGAGCTGCGAAGCAGGCTCCGCGGCGCACGCGGTCATTGCGCCGTATCGGACTCCAGCCCGACCAGGGCCACCTTGAGATAGCCGGCGCTGCGCAGCGCGTTCATGGCGTTCATCAACTCGCCATAGGGGACGCTCTTGTCGGCGCGCAGGAAGATGCGCATCGAACGGTCGTTGTTGCTGAGCTGATCGAGCGTCGACTGCAGCGCGTTGCGCGACACCGGCGCATCGCCGACCGCCAGCGTGAGATCGGACTTGACGGTGAGAAAGATCGGCTTGTCCGGCCGCGGCTGGCGCACCGCGTTGGACGTCGGCAGGTCGACGGCCACGTCGACGGTGGCGAGCGGCGCCGCGATCATGAAGATGATCAGCAGCACCAGGATGACGTCGATGAACGGCGTCACGTTGATATCGTGGATCTCGCCGAGAGAATCTTCACCGTGGTCGAGACGGATGCTCATGGGATCACTCTGCTGCCGGAACGGCGGCCGGGTAGCGTTCCGGCCGCTGCACGAGGTCGCGACTCACCAGGGTCATCACCTCGACGCTGGTGTCGGCATAGAGCGCGCGGTACTGCGCGATCGAACGCGAGAACATGTTGTAGATCACCACCGCGGGAATGGCCGCCGCCAGGCCGAAGGCGGTGGCGAGCAGCGCCTCGGCGATGCCCGGCGCCACCACCGCGAGATTGGTCGTGTGGAGCTTCGAAATCCCGATGAAGCTGTTCATGATGCCCCACACGGTGCCGAACAGGCCGACGAACGGCGCCGTCGCCCCGATGGTGGCGAGGATGCCGGTGCCGCGCAGCATCTGCCGGCCGACCGCGGCCTCGATGCGTTCGAACCGCGCCGCGATGCGCTCCTTGATGCCGTCGATGTCGCGGCGGTCCGGCGAGCGGCGCAGCTCGCTCTCGACGGCCGCGATCAAACGTGCGACCTGCGGGCTGGCGGCGCCTGCCGGCCTGGCTGCTTCGGCGAACGTGCGCGCATGCTCCAGGATGCCGTGGGCACGGGCCAGGCGGCGGCGCGCACCGACGAGCTCCAGCGACTTGGCGAGCCAGATCGTCCAGGTCAGCACAGAAGCCAACAGGAGGCCGAGCATCACCGCCTTCACGATGACGTCGGCCGCCATGAACATGCCCAGCGGCGTCAGGTCGCGCGGCAGCAGGCCAGGCACGACATCCATCGCCGGCGGCGCGACCGGTTGATCTTGCGCGCCGGCGTCGGCGGCAGCGGCAGCCGGGGGGCTTGGGGAGGTCGCCGCGGCCGGCACGGGCGCGCCAGGTGCGAACGGCGCAGCCGAAGCCGGGGCGGCCGCCGCATCCGGCTGCAACGACGTTTGCGCCCCAGCGAGCGGCCCGGCCACGAGGCAGAAAAGCACCGCGGCGCCGAGCACGCGGGTAGCTGTGCGGTGGTGAATGGCGTGATGCATTGACGACGTTTTGCTGCCGGAACAAAAGAGCGAGCGCAGAAAATGGCCGAAAACGGCGCTGGCTACAAGTTCTAACCCCCGGGACGAGGTCCCGGAAACGCCGACATGGGGCGGGGCTCGCGTCCCCTGCCCCACCAGATGTGTCCGACCAGGAGCACCGGGCTGGCGAGGCCGAGCCACAGGTGCACGTTGCTCATCACCGGGCGCACGGTTTCCGAGCCCAGGTAGTAGAGGCCGAACGCGGTGACGATGAGAATGGCGCACACCGCCGCCATGGCGATGCCGGTCGCGAGGTTCGTGCGGCGACGCCAGCCGTAGCGCAGATAAATCGGCACCAGCGCGCCGAGCAGCAACAGGGTGACCATGGCGCCGCCGCCATGGATCATCAGCAACGTGGCCGCCGTCTGCTGCCAGAACTCGCCATCGGCCGTGTCCTTCAGCCGGTCGGCGACGAACCATGCGGCGCCGCTGAGAAACAGGGCCGCGAAGACCGCATACAGCGAGTAGCGAAAGGCGGGGCTAAGACGCAAGGCGGACGCCATCCAGCCAGTCGGGGCTGACGTGGACCCCGCTCCCGGAGACGAACAGCGCGCTCGCGCCGTAATGCGCGAGCAACGGCGCGGCGTCCTCCCCGATCGCCATCACGATCTTGGTGAGCGCGTCGGCCATGACGCAGGTCGGCGCACGCACGGTGGCGCCGGCGATCCTGCGCACCGGCGCGGCGGTGCGCGGATCGATCACCGCGCTCTCCCCGACCTCCGCGGACGCGAGCGGATCGAACCGGCCGCCGCTCGTCGCCAGCGCGCCCTCACGCAGCCCGACTTCCGCGAGCATACGCCACGGCGCGCGCGGATCGCGGATATGGATCGGCTGCGGCTCCGGCCCGAACACGGCGAGGTCGCCGCCGGCATTGACGACGCCCGCCGTGATCCCTTCCGCACGCAGCGTCACGATCGCACGATCGACTGCGTATCCCTTGGCAATGCCGCCGAGGTCGATCCGGACCCCGCCGTCGCGAAAGCGAACCTGCCCATCGGCGCGCAGCATGACCGCGTCGCCCCGGCCGGATGGCGCGCGGGTGCACGGCGGCGCCTCATGACGTGGCAGCAAGCCCAGGTCCTGCAGGATGGGGGCGACGGCGATGTCGAACACGCCGGCGGACCGGCGGTGCAGGTCGGCCGCGATGCGAAGCACGTCGCAGGTCCAGGGATGCACGGCGATCGGGCGCGAGGAAGCATAGTGATTGAGGCGGCTCACGTCGCTGTCGTCGTCGTGGAAGCTCATCAGGCGGTGCACGGTCGCGACGGCCGTGAACGCGGCCTCGACGGCCGCCTCCGTTTCGTCCGAAGCGGCACCCGCAACCGCGATCTCCACGAAGGTGCCGAGCAGCGGGCGCGCGCGGCGCGTGACGGCGCAGTCCGAGGCGAAGCCCGTGCGTCCACGGGTCTTGCAATTCCCCGACGTGGCGTCCCCGCTCCAACCGGCTTCATCGACGTTCATGTGCTCGATGGCGCTCCCGTCCAGACGAGGCACCGCGTGCGGATGCCGCGGCCTCGGATCAATACGTCGTCGCATCGAGTGCGGGGGGCGGCTCCCAGAGCTTGAAGTTCAAGCCGACCCGGGCGAACGCTCCGCGCGCGTCGAAGTTCTTGCCCGAGAGGAATCTCACCGGCGAGGCCGGGATGGCGGCGCTCGACGTCGCGATCGTGCCGAGATCGTAATAGCCGCCTTCGCCCTTCACCGACCAGTTGCCCAGGAATGCCCACTCGACGCCGCCGCCGAACGTCCACCCGTTCAAGGTGCGCGAGGTGTTCGACGAATAAAGACCCAGCCCCACGATATGCGTCTGGCTGACATCGGCGCCGCCCATGGCGAGGCCGCCGGTCATATAGACGAGAAGGCGGTCGAAGGCGACACCGAAGCGGCCTCGGAGCGTGCCGAGCCATGTCACGCTTTCCGAGGCGGTGAAGCTGCCCGGCTCCGTCCCCGCGAAGCCGACGATGGCGAACGGACCGGACACGTTGACCGAACCCTTCAGGCCGGTCCCCTGCATGTCCGCCTCGATGCCGAGGACGAGCTTGCCGGCCTGCCAGTTGTAGCCCACCTGGCCGCCGCCCATCAGGCCGTTCGCCCCGATCTGTCCGCCCGGAATGACGTCGCAGCCGGGCGCTCCCAGCGCTCCGGTGGGGTCGAGGCAGAACGGGAACCCGTTGTCCTCGAGCTGCGCCCAGCCGACATTGCCGCCGGCATAAAGTCCGGTCCAACTGAAGACGGGCACCTGCGGAAGCGGTGACTTGATCGGCATGTCGGCCGCCGTCGCACCCGCGGACAGCAGGCCCCACGCGGCACCGGCAAGAAGAAGCTTTCTCATGAGACCCCCCATTTCACGGTGGCGTTCACCGGCTGCAGCACGCCCGCCGTGGCTGCAGAATTTCGACGAAGAGCGAACGGACGAATCGAGCGCGTGCATGTCATCGCCCTTTTCCGCCGTAGGTCTCGAGCACCCGCTTGACGCCCTCGGCGAGGTGCATCGAGGACAGGGTGGCGCCGGAGATGTTGCGAACGTCGCTACCCACACGCAGCGCACTGCCGTTGGACTTGCCGACGAACTGGGAGAGCCAGCCCGGCTCCCGGACCTCGCCGCCGTACAACTCGCGGTATTGCAGAACATCGACCCGCTTCACCCGGCCGCTGGTGTCGAGCGCAACCGTGTAGTCGATGAAGAGATGCTTGCCGATCACGTGGTCGAGCACGACGAGACCGAGCAGTTGATCGCCGGCCATCGCCTTCCAGGAGCGGCCGTCATAGTCGACGAAACGGGTCGCCGCGGGGAACGCCGCCTTCTGCGCCGCCGCCAGGCTCATATAGATGACCGCATGCGCCGGCGAAGCCATCGTGGCCACCGCAGCGGCGGGAACCGTCCAACGTATCCAATCCGACATGACCGTCGCACCTTGTTCTCCGGACCGTCGCCGCGCGGCGTGACATCGCCGCGGCCGAACGGTCCGCGCGTTCAGAAGAAGAAACCGACGCCGCCGAGCAGCGAATCCGACCTGGCCCCGAACGGGTCGTCGTTCATCACCTTTTGCCACGTCAACTTCAGGACGATCTGCGGCGACGGGAACACCGCGATTCCGACGTTGTGGAAGCGCGTCTGTCCGGCGCCGGTCGGCGCGTTGACGTCGGTGCCGGCGTATCCCGCAGTCTGGAAGTTCTGGAACGTGTAGCGATAGAACGGCACCAGCTCCCAGTCGCTGTTGAGGATGTTGCCGAGCGGCAGATGATAGGCGAGTTCGGCGGAATAGCCGTACATGCTCTTGCCGACATTGTTGGTAGGATCGCTGTCGTTGTTGGCGCGCAGATTGGATGGACTGCCGAACTCGGCAATCACGTATTCCGCCCGCGCCTCCCAACCGGTGTTGGCGATGCGGTAGCGGAATTCCGAATCGAACATCGACAGGCTGGAGCGGCCGAGCAGCATGCCGTTGTCGGCATAGGCGCCGCGCGGGGTGGTGTTCGGCGTGTAGTAGAAACTCGTGGTGCCGGCAAAGCCCGGCAGCATCGAGGGCGAATAGGCGAGCTGCACGGCGACGCCGATGTCGTTGCTGAGCTGCTTGAAGTCGCCGCGCGCCGGCAGCGAGAATCCGAGCGCGCTCGCCCCGTCGATGCCGGCGACATATCCGATCGGGTATGGCGGGACGGTATTGGCGTCGGTGCGGGCGCCGAAATCGTCGCCGAAGTCTTCCAGGCTGGAGCTCGCCTGGATGGTATAGGTCAGCCCCTCGGTGATGATGCCGTAGATGCTGCTCGCGGGTGCCTTCCAGGTCGAGGGAATGAGGCCGTTGTAGAGTTCGGGCCGCATCACGCTGTAGAACTGGGTCGGCTCATGGTGCTCGTTGATGTAGCCGAACGGGATCAGGTCGATGCCGGGCGCGCGCCAGTTGAACTGATCCATGATCTTGAAATCCACCCAGACCTGCTCGATCTCGGCGGTGCCGTGCAGCTTGTCGTCACCGTCGAAGCCGGTGCCGGCGTGCTCGAACTCGATCTCGGCGTTGAAGATGATGTTCTCGGTGATCTGGTAGGTCGGCAGCAGCACCAGGCGATGGGCGTCGAACCCGTTCTGCCATTGCCCCAGTGCGGCAGGGTTTTGCTGGAAGCCGAACGCCATCTCGCCATAGGCACCGATACTCAGGCCCGTCACCGGAGACGGCGCGATGCCGAGCAGTCCCTTGTTCGCGGTGGCCGTGCCGGGCCCGTTCCATGACGTGGTCGGCGTCGTCCACTTGGTGTCGCCGGGGGGCGGCGTTGCCGGCTTGCCGTCAGCGGTCGGCGCGGCATCCGGCGTGGCGGGCTGGGCGCCCGGCTGGGTGGAGGTCACCCAATCCGGCGCGCCTGCCAGGCCCGGCTTTCCGGGCTTCGCCGCGACCGGCGTTGCACCCGGCGCCGCCGGCGATGCGGGATTGGCGGGCGCGGCGCCCGGTTGCGTCGAGGTCACCCAATCCGGCGCCCCGGGCGGGGCCGGCTTGCCGGGCTTTCCGGCGACCGGGGTGGCACCCGGCGTGCCGGGCGCGCCGGGCGTTCCAGCAGCCGCGGCTTCATTCTTCTTCTTGAGATCGGTCTCCAGCGCCTTGATGCGCTGCTCCATCGCCTCGAACTTCTTGGCAATGTCGTCGCTCGGCGGCGCCGCGCCAGCGGCTGATGAAGGCGTTGACGGCGACGGCGGTGACGATGGCGGCGAGGATGCAGGCGGCGAGGATGCGAGCGGCGTTGCCGGCACAATGCCCCCGGCGGTCGAGGGCTTCACATTGTCCTGGGCGAGCGCTCCACCGGCCCCTGCCAGCGTACCCAATAGCGCGCCCGTCAGCGTGCCTGCGATCGTGGTGGCAAGCAGCGCCGCCGTCAGCGCCCGCCGGCCGGTCGCGGTCCGCCGTTGCGGCGACGACCGCGTCGCGACACCTGACCGTGCCGCACGTGACGCCGGATCCATCGCGAGCGGCACCCGGTTTGTCGGCTCCAGCGGGTCCACACGCAGCGGCCCGCACAGCCTCTCACTGAAGCCCCCCATAACGCCAATCCCCGTATCATTTCCGGAACCATGCCCACCCCACCGAGCGTCGGCACCGGTTAGCCCCACCAGCAAACACGATGATGGATAGAGCAGAGTCGGGGGAAACTGAATACAGAGCGCAGTAAAATCTGTCTAAACGCTCAATCGGACCAGCAGAAAGGCTCTTTTTTATTTGACTAATTCCAATCTAAAATATCTGGAATTATTCTAATTCAAATTTTTAGACTGGAACGATCCTAAACTAACCACAGCAAGTCACTGCGGCGCCCCGGCGTCGGATTGCGGGCAGATCGCACGCGCCAGCAACGCTTTTCGGGCTTTCCAAGCGGTGGAAGGCAAATGCTCCCGGGTCCCTCGAGGCGAGGTGTCATCCGGGCGCCTCTGCCGGCGGTGTCGCTTAGCGGTTCGATCGGACCGGTGCCGTGAACGCCTGCCGAAATGGTGGGCATCACTCCGACCTCGTAGATCCGCCGTGCATGATGCGTCGCGGCAACAGTCCGGACTGACGAGCGAACCTGCACCAACGCGCCCGCGATGCGAGATGGCGGCACGCGCGCCGGCGCTCTTTGCGGGACGCCCTTTCTCGCAAAAGACGGTCGTGTTAGCGTCGCGCGGTGGTACCTCCGTTGACAATTCCTCTGCGTCTCACGCTGCGTCGAACGATCGGACTGCTCGCGGCCTACGTGCTGGCGCTGCAGACGATCCTGGCCGGCGTCGCGCTCCACGTCGCACCACAAGCGACGGCGTCGACGGACATCGTGCTGGCGGCCGACGCAATCGCCATCATTTGCCTGAGCACCCATGGCGGCGGCACCGATGCGGCGCAGGACATCCCCGGCGGCCACGGCACGTCGGACGGGTCCGGCCACTGCGCGCTGTGCTTGTCATCCCCGCCGCCGCTTTTGGTGCCGCAGGATCATAGCCGGCTCGCCATCTGCGCCGCTGCCACCACGGTGGCCAAAGCGCAGCCGCTGGTCCGCGCCCCCTCCGCTTCGCGCTCCCGTCCGGGAGGTGCACGCGCTCCGCCTGCGACGGCGTGACACTGGCGGCGTGCGCCGCTGCGTCACTCTCGTCCCTGGAGGAGATCATCATGCCCCGCTTGCACCTGCGCGCGGCTTCCAAGCTTTTCCCCGTTTTGACGATCCTGCCGGCCCTGTGGTCCGGCGACGCCGCGGCTCAGATGGCCGCTCATGACGGCGGGACCAGCACCTGCGCCGAGCCGGTGCTGCGCTGCGCATCGTCCGTCACGCCGACCTTTGCGCCCGATGGCAGCCTATGGATCGCCTTCGCCGCCGCGGGCCACGTCTCGGTCGCCCATTCGAGCGATCTCGGCAAGACGTTCGCGCCGGCGGTCGCCGTCAACCCCGCGCCGTTGCGGCTCGACACCGGCCCCGACGAGCGGCCGGCGATTGCGATCGACCGGACCGGCGGGATCGCCGTCGCCTATGCGATCTTCAAGGACAGCGCCTTCAACGGCCAGGTCTTCTACAGCCGGTCCAGCAACGGCGGCCGGACCTTCGCGCCACCGCGCCCGATTACCCCCGATCCCGAGAGCCAACGTTTCATAACGATCGGATTCGATCCCGCCGGCGCTTTGTTCGCCGCCTGGTTCGACAAACGCGGACGCGCGGTGTCGCGGGCGAACGGCGAACCTTACACCGGTGCGTCGCTCGCCTTTGCGTGGTCGGGGGACGAAGGCGCCACGTTCTCCGCGGCGCGAATCGCCAAGGACCATACCTGCGAATGCTGCCGCCTCGGCCTCGCCTTTGCGGGCGCGGGTCGCCCGGTGCTGCTGTTCCGGAATATCTTCGGCGAGACCACGCGCGATCACGCCATCACGACCTTCGCCGCCCCCGATGCGCCGGGGCCGATCTATCGCGTCAGCACCGACGACTGGGGCATCGACGTCTGCCCTCATCACGGTCCGAGCCTCGCCCTCGGTACGGACGGCGGCTATCACGTGACCTGGTTCACCGAGGGACGCGTTCGCCAGGGCCTGTTCTATGCGCGCTCGACCGACGGCGGCCGGACGTTCTCCGAGCCGATGCCGATCGGTCGCGCCGAACGCAACCCGTCGCGTCCCTACGTTCTTGCCCACGGCGGCACGCTCCGCATGGTCTGGAAGGAATTCGACGGCGAGCAGACCACCGTCGAGATGATGACCTCGCACGACGGCGGCCTGAACTGGTCGACGCCGCATGCCGTCACCCAGACCACCGACACCTCCGATCACCCCCTGCTGGTAAGCGACGGCGCGCGCGTGTTCCTGTCATGGATGAGCCGCGCCGATGGCTACCGGCTCCTGCCTCTCGAGGATGCGCCATGAGAACTTCCACATCGAAGCGAACCTCCGGGTTGAAGCGAATTTTCACGTCGAAGCGAACCTCCATGTCGATCGCACTGCTCGGCGTCGCGCTGGCGGGTCTCGCACTGCTCGGCGTCGCCGGGACCGTCGACGCGCAAGGCGAGCTTCACGCCTTCAAGCGCGGCAGCTGGCAGGAGATCAGGCGGGCGCACGCCGGCCGCCCCCTGGTCGTGCATTTCTGGGGGCTGTCCTGCGGTCCATGCCGGGTCGAAATGCCGAAATGGGGACGGCTGCTCCAGGAGCGTGAGGATCTCGAGCTGGTGGCGATCGACGCCGACCTCATCCCCAACGCGGCGGATATGGTCGCGGACATGCTCGCCAAGACCGGCCTCTCCGGCGCCGAGAACTGGATGTTCGCGGACGATTTCGTCGAACGCCTGCGGTTCGAGATCAATCCGCGGTGGCACGGCGAAATCCCGATGACGCTGCTGATTGCGCGCGACGGCACGGTGACCACGATCGAAGGCTCGGCCGAGCCGGCGCAGGTCCGCACCTGGCTCGATGCACAGGCCCGGTAGGTAGACCCGCCGGCGGCGGCTGTGAGCGTCGTCGGATCAGCGCTTGGGGCGGCCTTTCGCGGCGCGTGGCTTCGCTTCTGCGGCGGCGCTCCGGCGCAGGGCCGTCTTCAGGTCGGTGGGACGGCCGTGCTTTTGCAGGAGGTCACGGAACGCCTCGTCGGCAAGTTCCTGGAAGTCCTGCATGCGGTCGTGGGCGAGCAGGTTGAGCGCGTGCCAGGTCTCATCGTCGAACTGGACTCGCTTGCCCGGCATCGGGACCTCCGGTCATGCACTGACGTCCGCTGGCGGGCCGCAGACGGTCGCGTCAAACGGCCGCCGGCGGGCTTGCGTCGCCTGCCGGCGGATCGCGAACGGCTGAGCTTCCCTGCCCGCCCCGCAACGCGATCAGGCGTTGTGGTTCGGCACGCAGTAACCGGCCCGGTCGCGCTTGAAGTCGGCGCGGCAGCGCTTCTTGCTGGCGGCGGTCGTGATCACGGAGTCGGCCTGCTGGACGGAGCTCGTGACGGCGGCGCCGTTGGACGCGGTCGCGGAAGCCTGCATGGAGGGAACCAAAGCAATTCCTGCACCGGCGACCAACGCGAAAATGATACCTTTCATTGTGTGCCTCCTCTGGATGACGAATTCCGACGTTTCTCGTCGAATCCGCGGACGAGCAAAAATTAGGCGGCAAACGTTTCAATCTTATGGAAGGGTCGGGCTGCAAACGGCTTTATGAAAATTTAGCTTACAAGAATTTAAGCGAACCTGCCCGGAAGCGCACCCACGACAGAGATTCGTCATTCCACGAAAGATCCTGCGATCGAGCACTGGGCGGCGATCGGGACGCTCGGGTTGATGCGGGTGAAGACGAACACCGACGGCCGCGACCCCGCCGGCACCACGTGCAGCGTCTGGACGTTGGCGACGTAGAACTGGTCCGTGCCGGTGGTGCTCAGGAGCTCGATCGGCGCCAGATACTGTCCGAAAAAGAAATTGTTGCGGTCCGAGGACGCGTTGCCCAGCTCGAAATCGGAGATCAGGGCCGGGACGCCGCTCGACTGGATGTCGATCAGGCAGGACACGCGCAGCACTTTGAGGTTCTTGCTGACGGTGGAGAAATCGACCCGGCAGCCCGGCGCGCGGAAGCACTGGCTCGATGCCGCCTCTTCGTAGACGTTGAGCAGCGTCGTCGCCGGCGCTTGCGCCCGCGCTGCCGAGCCGGCCGCCGCGATCGCGCCGGCCGCGGCGATACCGATCGCCGACGCGCGGATGAATGAAGCAAAACTCATGGTCCGATCCCCTCGTCCGACTGGGTCGTGCCGACACCCGCGTTGAGCCGCGGCGGCATCGCCCGGCGCCGGTCCTGACAACAGCCGATCCCGTGTCAGATTACCACGACTCGGTGTCCGAGGGCATGGCGCGTCGCGACCACGCCAAATGTTCACCACAAGGGAGCGGGCGCAGGGTCACGGCGGCGAACGGCGGGCGAAGGGAGGTCCCGACCTCGGGGGGGATGGGCTGGGGGGCCTGGGGAGGTCGGGACCGAGCTCTTCGAAAAGAGCCATGGTCTTGGCTACCGGTTCCGGAGCAATGCGCCAACTGTCAAAAATGACGCGGGGGAACGGTCGTCATCATTCGCGGCGACTTCGCTCGAACGCCGTCGGCAAACCCCGACAAATTCCCGCGCAATTCAAATCAATCCGCGGCGAATTCCGCGGCCGTCCCGACGCCGCCGTTCCATTGTGACGGCCATCACAGTGACGCGCGCGGCCCCATGCGACCGTCCGGGCGTGACGAAGCCAGCGGCAATCGAGTCGCCGCAAACCGCCGCCAGGAGACCCGCAATGCCGCGCCGCCAGCCTTCGATCGCAGCGATGCCTTTCGCGGCAGGCGCCCTCCTGCTTCCGGCCGTCCACTACGCAAAAACCGAGCTGCGTAACGCCGAAGCCTTCGCCCGGATGTTCGCCCGGACGCCGGCGCTGAGGCTCACGACGCTCCTGCTCCTGGTCCTGTTGTGGATCGCGGCATTCGCATCTCTGGTGTGGCTGTTCGGGATCGGGCGAGGACATCCGCGGCCGGCCGATCTCATCGCCATGACGGTGCGGGCGCTGACCGGCATGCTCGCCGGCGTCGCCGCCCGGCTGGGCGACGGTTCCGGACACGCCTGGCACGAGGCCTGATCACCCGCCGCTCCAGGGCGTTTGGCCCGGAGACGCAGCCGGTTCACTCCGACATAACCTCCCCGTTGCCCTTCAAACGGCCCAAATTGTTGCCAAACATCGCCGCGTTCGGGCCGGTGCATTCGCGCCAGCCCGCCGCGAGATGCAAAACGAGGTCTGGGCGAGAGTCGGTGACGCTCCGGCGCGCAGATGGCGCCGGGCATCGACACGAACGGGGAGAATCACGACATGTTTCGCTTTTCCGGAGTTGCGGGCCTCTTGGCGCTCGCCATGGCCATGCCGGCTCAGGAGGCCGCGGCGCAGGATCCGCTGTTGGGCGGACTGCTCGGAGGCGCTGCCGGTGCCATCATCGGCGGCGCGGCAGGGGGCGGACGCGGCGCCGCCATCGGCGCCCTGATCGGCGGCGCGACCGGCGCCGTCATCGCGGCGGAAGGCCAGCGCCGCGGCGCCTATTATTATTGGCACAACGGCTGCTACATCCAACAGCCGGACGGGGCCTGGGTCGCGGTGGCGCCAAACTATTGCGGCCCCCCCGGGCCGCCTCCGGTTGCCTACGCTCCGCCGCCCCCGCCGCCGGCCAATGTGAGCGCGGTCGACTATTGTGCGCAGCGCTACCGGTCCTTCGATCCGGCCACCGGCACCTATCTCGGCTTTGACGGCGCCCGGCACCCCTGCCCATAACGCCGACACCCGAACCGAATGCGCTGCGGCTGCACCGGTAGCCGCAGCGGCTTCGACGGCCCTAGCGGCTTCGGGCCGCAGGAGGCCCTGCCCCGGAATGCGCCCATGATTTAGGCCTGATGCCCGGTTGGGCGTTTTTTTGTTTGGTTGCAGTGCAGCGCGCCAATCGCTATCTCTCGACTGCCATGCTCGACCACCTCAAGGCCAATAACCGCGCCTGGGCAGACCGGATGGTCGCCGCCGACGTCGGCTTTTTCCGCCGCCTCGTGAGCCAGCAAGCGCCCGAGTATCTGTGGATCGGCTGCTCCGACAGCCGGGTGCCGGCCAACGAGATCGTCGGGCTCGATCCCGGCGAGCTGTTCGTGCACCGCAACGTCGCCAACCTCGCCCCACCCCAGGACGCGAACTATCTTTCAGTGCTGCAGTTCGCCGTGGACGTTCTCAAGGTCAAGCACATCATCGTGGTCGGCCATTACGGATGCGGCGGCGTGAGCGCCGCGGTGGATGGCGAACGGCGCGGCCTCGTCGACCACTGGCTCCATCCGATCCGCGAGGTCTTCAAGGCCCACCGCGACGAACTCGAGGCGATCGCCGACCAGCGCGCCCGCCTCGACCGCCTGTGCGAACTCAACGTCATCAGCCAGGTCAGGAACGTCGCCTCCGACGTCTTCGTGCAGGATGCCTGGGGGCGCGGCCAGAACCTCGCCGTTCACGGCTGGGTCTACTCGCTCGCCAACGGCCTCGTGAAAGATCTCGAAGTAACGGTGTTTCGGCCGGAAGATATCGAGCGGCTCACCTGAGCCGCGAGCGCCGCGCGCATCGACGACCGTCGTTTTGACATTCGTTCGTCATGCACGGTCGGACAAGTCCCTGATCCCGGGCATCATCTCGACGCCGATATTTTATGCTTCGCCGCCCGTATCCACCCGTCACTCGGTCGTGGTAAAGAACGCCTAAGGGAGCGCACGGCCGCATTGCAGCCAAGGCCGTCGAACGCGACCGTCACCGCTACAAAGGGAGAATCCGGCATGAAATATAGTTTCATGATTTCGGCCGCCATCTTGTTGGCGACAGCCCACACGGCATCCGCACAGACCAATCCCAACGACCTGATCAAGCTCGGCATCGAGGCCCAGGGCGGCGCTGATGCATTGCGGGCCATCAAGACTCTCGTCAGCAAGGGCGAGGCCAAGCATTGGGAGCCCGGACAGTCCTACAGCGTCAATGGGGAATCTCGCTTTCTCGGCGATTCCACGTTCACCGCGACCGTGGACCTCAATGATCCCGTGCGCCTGCGCTTCGACTGGGACCGCGACATGAAATATCCCGCGGTCGAGAAGCTCAAATACAGTGAGATCTTCTATCCGAATTTCGGCGTCGTGATCGACGACAAGGGCCAGGCCAAGGCGATGTCCGGCATCCGCTTCGCCGCCGAGCGCCGCGAAACCACCCGCGGCTCGCCGTTGCTGCTGCTGCGTGCTCTCGACAATCCGCAGAACGTGTCCGCCATCGAGGACCAGAAGCTCGGCGACAAGACGCTCCCCGCCGCCGTCTTCACCCAGGGTCCGAACCGCTACGTCATCCTGTTCGATCGCAGCACCAAGCTGCCGGCGGCGGTGCGCGTCGCCGAAGCCGACAACATCTGGGGCGACACCACCTATGACCTCGTGCTGAGCGACTGGCGGGCGGTCAACGGCGCGAAGATGCCCTACCAGCGCGCGCACTTCCTCGGCGACAAAGAGATTTCGCGGATGACCTTCAAGGACATCGCCGCGAACACGACGATCCCTGCCAACACCTTCGAGGTGCCCGAGGCCGCCAAGGCCGCCTTCAAGGCCGCGAGCGTCCCGGTCCCCTATCAGTGGGTGTTGCGCCGCATCTTCCTCGGCCGCTTCACCGACAGCGACAAGATCTACTTCGGCGACGACGGCAGCTTCAAGGTCGTCGAGCTCGCACCGAACGTCCAGATGGTCCAGGGCGGCGGCGCGAACAACCTCATCGTCAACATGAAGGACGGCATCGCCGTGATCGATGCACCGACCGACGAGGGCCAGTCGCGCCACGTCATCGACGTCGCCAAGGCGAAGTATCCGGGCAAGCCGATCAAGTACCTCGTGCTCACCCACCACCACATGGACCACACCGGCGGCATGCGCGCGTTCGCGGCCGAGGGCGCGACCGTCCTCGTCCCGGCCCAGGACAAGGCCTACTTCGAGCGGGTCATCCAGGCCCCGCACGCCATCGACCAGGACGCCCAGCAAAAGGCCAACAAGCCGGCCAGCGTCCAGGGTGTCGCCGACACGCAGTCACTCAAGGATGATTCGGAGGAAATCAACCTCATGAACATCCCCAATCCGCACGTTGACGGCATGCTCCTCGTGCACCTGCCCAAGGAGAACATCCTCTGGGTCACCGACCTCGTGTCGCCGCGCGGTCCGATCACCCGCAACCCCGGCACCGCCGCGGTGGGCGAAGCCCTCCGCAAGCATAACATCACCGGCGCCCTCATCGCCGGCGGTCACGGCACCACCGCGAAGCAGGCCGACATCGCTCCCGCGCTCGCGGCGAACTGACCTTTCGCGACATCACGCTCTGCGGCGCCCGGCACGTGTGCCGGGCGTTTTGTTTTCAGCGAGCGCGTGGGACACGATCGCCTGGAACACGACCGCCGGTTTCGCAACGCCGGCCTTGCCGGACGACCGGGCTGTCGGCGCCATCGCCTGCGGCGAACCGCTGCACCTCGTCACGGCCCCGGCCACCCCACCTCGCCCGCGGCGTTGCGGTCGGTTAGGATCGACCGAGGCCGCGCGAGGCGGCACCGATAAAAACGCAAGGGGAGACGGATGACGACAAGGAGAGGCTTCCTCAAGGCCGCCGGCGCTGCGGGCATCGCCTTCTGCAGCTGCGGCCTGCTCGACGCCGCCCGTGCACAGCAGGGCGTGCCGGCACGGCTGCCCGTCATGGTCAACGGCAAGCGGGTCAAGACCATCGACGTCCATTCGCATTGCCTGTTCCATGACGCCGTCAACCTGATGGGAGACGAGGCCCGCGGCGTATTCGTGCCGGTGAACGGCGCGGAGAATCAATACATCGTCGTCGCCGAACGGCTCAAGCAGATGGACGCCATGGCGATCGACATGGAGGTGCTCTCCATCAATCCGTACTGGTATCGCAAGGATCGCGACACCGCTGCCGCCATCGTCAAGCTGCAGAACGAGAAGCTCGCCGAGCTCACCCATACGCAGCCCGAACGCTTCGCCGCGTTCGCTTCGCTGGCGCTGCAGTTCCCCGATCTCGCCGTGCAGCAGCTCGAGGATGCCGTGAAGCGGCTCGGCATGCGCGGCGCCGCCATCGGCGGCAGCGTCGCCGGCGCCGAATTTTCCAATCCGATGTTTCATCCGGTGTGGGCAAAGGCGGAAGAGCTCGGCGCGGTGCTGTTCGTCCATCCGCAGAGTACGCCGGAGCTTGCCAAGCGCTTCCAGGGCAACGGCTGGCTCTCCAACACCATCGGCAATCCGCTGGACACCACGATCGCCCTCCAGCACCTCATTTTCGACGGCACGCTCGACCGCTTTCCCGGGCTGAAAGTGCTCGCGGCCCATGGCGGCGGCTATCTCGGCTCCTACGCGCCGCGCGACGACCACGCCTGCTTCGTCGCGCCGCCCGGTGCGTGCAATCCGGACATCCAGCTGAAGAAGAAGCCGACGGAATATCTCAACCAGCTCCACTTCGATGCGCTGGTGTTCACGCCGGAGGCGCTGCGCCACCTCGTGGCGCAGGTCGGCGCCGGCCAGATCATGCTCGGCAGCGATCATCCGTTCGTCTGGGAGCAGCATCCGGTCGATCATGTCTTCGCGACCACCACGCTCTCCGACGACGAGAAGGTGGCGATCCTCGGCGGCAATGCCGCGCGCCTGCTCGGGGTAAAGGCGTAGCTTTCGGCGGATTGCGCGCGGCGCGCCCGGCGCAGCCGGGTTCGCGCGCGCCACATCGTGTCTGGCGAGCGTGCGACGCGAGGGTTGCGCCTTGTGCGCACTTGTCGTTATAGCTAGACGGCTATAGCGAAACTCTTCCCTTTGAAGAGCCGCATCAGGAGATTTTCATGAAGCTCAGCGCGCGCAACGTCCTCAAGGGCAAGATCACCGAAGTAAAAAAAGGCACCACCACGGCCCATGTCTTGATCGACGTCGGCGGCACGATCATCACCGCTTCGATCACCAACGAGTCTGTCGACGATCTGAAGCTGACGGTGGGACAATCGGCCTATGCGGTGATCAAATCCCCCGACGTAATGGTCGGAATCGATTGACGCCGCGCGGCTCTACGGCTTCACGCTGGCGCCCAGCCAGTCGATGGCCGCCTGGACACCGCCCTTGCCGTGGGGAATGCCGAGCGCCGCGAGCGCAACCTCGACGACACCGAGCACGCCCAGCAGCGTCGGCGCGTTGACGTGGCCCATATGGGCAATGCGGAACGCCTTGCCGGACAGTTCGCCGATCCCTATCCCGAGCACGACTCCGCACTTTGCGTTGCAATAGGCCGCCAGCCGGCGCGGGTCGTGGCCCTCGGCCATAAGGACCGTGGTCACCGTGTCCGAGCGCGCGCCCGGCGCCTCGATGTTGAAAGAGAGCACCTTGCCTTGCGACCACGCCGCCACGGCGCGGCGGGTCGCCTCGGCCAGCAGGCGATGGCGCAGGAAGACGTTCTCCAGTCCTTCCGCGAACAGCATGTCGAGCGCCTGGCGCACCGCGAACATCAGGTGTTCGGGTGGCGTGCCCGCATATTTCATGTAGTGCACGTCGCCGTCGCGCGCGGTCCAGTCCCAATAGGGCGTGCGCAGCCCGGCCCTTGCGTGGGCTGCGCGGGCGCGCGGGCCGGCAGCGACGAAGCCGAGCCCGGGCGGCGACATCAATCCCTTCTGCGATCCGGACATCGCGACATCGACGCCCCAGGCATCCATCTCGAACGGCACGCAGCCGAGCGAAGCCACGGCATCGACCATCAGCAGCGCATCGTGCCGCGCCGCCTTGATCGCCTTGCCGATGGCGGCGATGTCGTTGACGACTCCGGACGCGGTGTCGATGTGGGCGACCAGGATCGCCTTGATCGCTCCGGATGTGTCGGCGCGCAGCCGCTGCTCGACGGCCTCCGGGCGCACCGCCCGGCGCCAGTCTCCGGGCAGCACCTCGACCTCGGCACCCAGTTTTCCCGCCGCCTCGCCCCAGCTCAGCGCAAACCGCCCGCTCTCGAGCACCAGCACCTTGTCGCCGCGCGACAGCACGTTGGTCAGCGCGGCTTCCCACGCGCCGTGGCCGTTGGCGATGTAGATGTAGCAGCGCCCCGCGGTGGCAAACAGCCGGCCGATGTCGCGCAGCAGGCTGTCGGTGACGGCGAGCAGCGGGCCGGAATAGATGTCGATGGCGGGGCGATGCATCGCCCGCAAGACCTCGTCGGGAACAATGGTCGGCCCGGGCACCGCCATGAATTCTCGCCCCGCTCGAACCACCATCGCCCGGATCCTCCGCTCGATTTACGCGACCAAGATAGGGGGCGCGCGATCGAAGCCGTCGATCGCCGCGCGTGAAGCCGGGCGCCATGAGGGCGGCCGGGCCGCTGTGCCCTTCGGCGCTTTTGGGGTGAAAATCAAGTGCCGCTATCACGTACACCCACCGCCCGGGCGCGTTGCCGGCGGCGTCGCGCCACCCCCGCCGCGACGGCGCCGCCTTTCCAGGCGAGACAACACGAAATGCGAGTTTTTTGAGGCGCTTGCGATGCTAACGTTAAGATCGGTTGGGTGATTGAAAACGGCGCCCAGGACGGGTACGGATGGTGTCGGCCCGGTGGCGGAGCGGATACGCAAGGACTGTGCAAGGTCCTAAAGCTTGGTTCAAATCCAAGCCGGGCCTCCAACCCACATCAGCAGGCGCACGCGGTGACACCCGCCACCTCTGATCGGCCTACGAACGACCCAATCGCTCGGCCGTGTGGAAGAGGCCCCCTCGCCGCTCACCCCTCACCTCGCCCTCTCCGCGCAAGCGGGGCTACGGAGCAGAGGTCGTGTCACACCACGCGGCTGTGTGAATGTCGTAGGGACCAGCCGGGCAAGTCATCGACCAAGGCAAACCGAGGCCAGCTAGCGCATGAAGCTCATCAGCGCGGCGGCGATTCCGACCACCGCGGCCGTGATCGGGAGCCAGAATTCCATGAGCTGCTGGCGGGCGGGCGTCGGCTTTTCGCGGACGGCCGATCCCAACCGGACGGGTTGCGGCAACAGTTCCTCGGCGCGCAACACGGCTGCCGCGAGTTCGATCTCTTCGAGCGCGAGCGCAAGCTCGGCATCGTCGACCGGCCGCGCGTCGACGTTACGCGCGGGGAACTCGACGACCCCGCGCGGCAGCGCCGCCGCCGGATGCGAGCGCCACAACGCGACGACCGCGCTCTCCGCGGCCCACTCCGCCTCGTTTTGCACGGCGGGTCGCGGCCGGGGCTGGGCCGCGGGCGCCACCCGCGCCACCGCGTGCGCCGGCCCGGCCTGCACCATCCGCGCAGGGAGCCGCCCCAGATGCATCGAAGCCGAATGCACCGGCTCGAAGTCGTCGGTTTCCCACTCGATCGCGCGCGACGACATGCCCGTCCGCAACGCTTCGGCGGCGCGCAGGAGGTTCTCGAGTTCGCGCCGGAATTCTGCCCTGTCGTCGGGCGACTTGACGAGCATCTGCACCACCCGCGCGAGGTAACGAGCCTCGCGCCAGTGAATGCCTCTCGGCGTGGGAACGGGACCCGCCCGCAAATTTTTCATTTCAATCCGTCGACCGCTGCCCGGCGAGGTCGAGACTAGTTAAACCAAATTTTAGCGGCGACCCCAAAGCAGGATTAACCTTAACCTTCGGCCGACGCCCGCTTCTTGCACGGCGAGGCTGGGACGGCCAGCCCCTGGGCAGATCGCGAGACCAGCACCAGGCACAGGACGCCCGCGACGACCACGACCGTCCCCACCTCGTGCACCAGGGCCGGGACGGCTTCCACGCCGAAGACGAGCGCCACTGCGCCACTCGTGATCTCGGCCGTGACGATGACGAGCACCAGGGCCGCCGTCCACAGGCCCGGTGCCTTGCGCCGCGCCATCGCGACGACGGCACCGGCAAGGCCGAGCCACAGCACGACCGCCGCGAGACGGTGCAGGAGCTGGATCGTGTACGGATTGAACGTGACATTGAGCCAGAGCGGATCGAAGCCCGAAAAACGGCTGGCCGGCGGCAGCCATGCGCCCTCATAGCCGAGCACGCTCGGCCATACGGCAGCGGCGTTGCGAGAGGCGAACAGCGCGCCGGTGACGATGCCGAGCACGGCGAGCAGCACGGCGGCCACGGCGAACCCGCCCGGCGCGTGCGGCGCGTTGGTCCGCGCCATGGCGGGCGGCGCGATCGCGGTCGCCAGCACCGTCCCGACCGCAAGACACGCGAAGGTCAGGTCGATGGCGTGCCGGTATTGCCCGACGTTGTAGCGGATCAGCGTCTCGACCTCGCGTGCCGCGACGTCGAACAGCGCGGTGGCGATGAAATACCCGACCACCACGAGGCTCGCGGGCGCGAACCAGCGCAACGCGAAGCGAAACCGCAGCAACGCGGCCACGAGCCCGAGCGCGACGACGGCGACGAGCAGCACCAGGCTCGCCTCGCGCATCCACTCCCACCAGTAGAGCGCCTTGAACTGGGCGAGGTTCTCGGAGCCGCCGCAGGCAACGAAGACCGGGTCCTGCTGATGAACCGCAAAGGCACCGAACCAGGCCGCTCCGGTCAGCGGCGGCACGGCGTCGATCGGCGGCGCGAACAGGAAGGCCCCGACCGGGGCCAGCCGGTTTTCGATCCCGAACACCATGGCGACAACGCCGAGGACGGACAGGACGGCGAAGTAGATCCGTGCGAGCCGGACGGCAGAGCGCGACGGCATCGCCGCCGGCCCGGCCGCGCCGTCCGTCCAGATGGGATTATCCGCAATCGCCATGTCGCCGTTCCGGGGGACGTGCGGCTCGCGCCAGCCTATTTGACGACCAGATTGAGCTGCAAGGCTTCGTTGAAGTTGACGGCGGAGTGTTCGATCCCGCTCGCCGCCGACTGGCCGTCGCCGCTCACCGCGTAGAGTCGGTCGCCGATCACGCCGATGGCGAGGCCATGGCGGGGATGCGGCATCGAGGGCAGGATCTGCCAGCGGTTGACGGCGGGATCGTAGATCTCCACGGCACGGAATGCCGCGAGCTCGCGGCGGTCCTGGAATTCGCCGCCGGGCACGATGATCTTGCCGCCATAGACGGCGGCGCCGATGGCGCTGCGCCGCGTCGGCATCTTGTCGCGCGGCGTCCACAGGTCGGTCGCGGGGTCGTAGGCTTCGACGAGATCGATGTTGTTGCTGCCACTGGTGATGAAGGCGGCGCCGATCCGCCCGCCGATGGCGTAGAGCCGGTCGCCGACGGCGGCGACGCCATGGTGGTTGCGGGCGACCAGCATCGGCCGCCGTGCCCGCCAGGTGTTGGTCGCCGGGTCATATTCCTCGACGGTCGCCAGCACGTTGTGCGGGCGCGCCGGGTGGATGCCGTTCTCGGTTACGCCGGGCAGCGAGGCGGCACCGCCGACCACGTAGATCTTGCCGTCGAGCACCGCCGCGCCGGCGGCGCCGCGCCGCGTCGGCATCGGCGCCAGCGCCTTCCAGGCGTCCGCGGCCGGGTCGTATTCCCAGGCATTGTCCAGTGGATTCCAGGCCGGCGGTCCGGACGCCGGCAGATTGAAGCCGCCGAACGCGTAGATCTTGTCATTGAGGGCGGCGAAAGCGACGTGATGGGCGGGAAGCGCCATCGGCTTCTTCTTGGTCCAGGCGCCGGTCGCCGGATCGAACTCATAGACGAGGCCGAGCGGCTTGAAGCCCGGTCCAAGGCCGCAAAGCACATAGAGCTTGCCGCCGGCGGTGGCGCCGAGCACCTCTTCCGAGCCTTCCGGAAAAGGCGCCAGCGCAACCCAGGGATTGGCCGCGGTCGGCGCGGCCGGGGTCTGCGACCAAGCAGCGCCTCCCGCCAGAAAAGCCGCAGTGCCGCTCCAGACCGCGACTGCCGCCGCGCAGATCATCGGAAAAGATCTCATCCGCTTCCTCCCGGTTCGCATCCCGCCTGATCGGCGCGGGCATGTCGCGGGAGGCTCCGTTCGGAATCACTCCCCTGCCCTGTGCGGGCTTCGGGCCATGATAGGGCGCGGAGAGCACCGGCACAAACCCGCGGCGGCGCGGAGTTCGCCAATCACCCGCCCGACATCGCCCGCCAGATGCGCTCCGGCGTCGCCGGCATCTCGATGTGGCGAACGCCGAATTCGGACAGCGCGTCGACGACCGCGTTGGCGACCGCCGGCATTGCGCCGACCGTGCCCGCCTCGCCGGCCCCCTTGACCCCGAGCGGATTGGTTCTGGTCGGCACCGGATTGCTCCGGACTTCCACCGCGGACAGGTCGCTCGCCCGCGGCATCGCGTAGTCCATGAAGGAGCCCGTCACGAGTTGTCCGGAGGCGGGATCGAAATGAATGTCCTCCTTGAGGATCTGCCCGGCCCCCTGCGCAATGCCGCCGGTGATCTGGCCGTGCAGCAGCAGCGGATTGAGCACGGTCCCGACGTCGTCGACGACGCTGTAGCGCACGATTGCGACCTCGCCGGTGTCGCGGTCGATCTCGAGCTCGCAGACGTGGCAGCCGTTGGGAAAGTTCTCGACCTCGGCGCGGTAGACGGCGGTGGCGACCAGCCCCGGCTCGATCTCCGCGGGCAACCGCGCCGGATTGGCCGCGAGCTTCGCGACGTCCTTGATGGTGAGCGTCTCGTTGGTCGAGGCGGCCGAAAACACGCCGTCGGCGAAGCTCACCGCCTTGATGTCGGCCTTGAGCGCAGCGGCCGCAATCCGCGTCGCCTTCTCGATCACCTTCGCCGCCGCCGCCGCCACGGCGGAGCCGCCCAGCGTCGCCGAGCGCGAGCCGCCGGTGCCCTCGCCGAAAAACACCTGGTCGGTATCGCCCTGGAGATAGACGATGTCGCCCGGGTCGATTCCGAGCCGGTCGCAGACGATCTGCTTGAACACGGTCTCGTGGCCCTGGCCCTGGGTGATCGATCCCGTGAACAGGGTGACGGTGCCGCCACGGTCGAACCGGATCTCGGCGCCTTCGAAGCTCGGCGCAGCGGCGCGCTCGATGGTGTTCGAGATGCCGAGCCCGCGCAGCTTGCCGCGCTGCCGCGCCTCCTCGCGCCGCGCCGGGAAGCCGTCGACGTCGGCGAGGCGCAGCGCCATCTCCATGTTCTCGGCGAACGCGCCGCTGTCGTAGGTGAAGCTCAGCCCGGTCTTGAACGGCATCGCGGCCGGCGGAATGTTGTTGCGGCGCCTCAGCTCGGCGGGGTCGATGCCGAGTTCGTCGGCGGCGAGATCGACCATGCGCTCGATCACGAACGCCGCTTCCGGCCGTCCGTTGCCGCGATACGGCCGGATCGGATTGGTATGGCTGAAGACGCCGGTGACATCGACGTGGATCGCCGGCGTGCGATAGACGCCCGCGAGCGAGCCGAGGTTGCCGACCACGGCCGTCATTCCGGTCTGCAGGTAGGCGCCGACGCCCACCAGGCTCTTGACGCGGAGCCCGAGAAAGGTGCCGTCGGCGGCGAGCGCGAGCTCGGCGTCGGTGACGTTGTCGCGGGCCTGGGCGTCGCTGAGGAAAGCCTCGGAGCGCGTGCTGACCCATTTGACCGGCCGGCCCACCAGCCTGGACGCGAGCAGCACGAGGGCGACCTCGTTGTAGACCGCCGACTTCATTCCGAAGCTGCCGCCGATGTCGCCGGCCACCACCCGCACCCGGCTTTCCGGCACCTTGAGCACATTGTGGGCAAGCTCGGCGCGGAACGGATGGGCACGCTGCAGCGTGGTGTAGATGGTGTAGCGGCCGTCGGTCGCGTTGTAGTCGCCGATGCTGCCGCGCGGCTCCATGGTCACCGCGGTCACGCGATTGATGACGAAGTGGCCGCGCACCACATGGGCCGCGACGGCGAACGCGGCCTCGGTCGCGGTCTTGTCGCCTTCGAGGTGGACGAAGCAGACATTGTCCGCGCAGTCGTCCCATACCCGTGGCGCGTCCGGCGCCGCGGCTTCGGCGATCGACACCGTGGCGGGGAGCGGCTCGTATGCGACCTCGATCAGCTCGGCGGCATCGACCGCCTGCAGGTAGGTCTCCGCCACCACGAAGGCGACATAGTCGCCGACCCAGCGGGCGCGATCGGCGACCAGGGCCGAATAGCGCGGCCGGTACATGGCGCTGCCGTCGCGGCGTTTCATGCCGCCGGGCACCGGCAGGTCGCCGAAGCCCGCGGCCTGCCAATCCTTGCCGGTCAGCACCGCGAGAACACCCGGCGCCGCAGCCGCCTTGCGGGTGTCGATCGCCTTGATCCGCGCGTGGGCATGCGGCGACCGCAGCACGCAGCCGAACGCCATGCCGGGCAGCACCATGTCGTCGACATAGCGGCCGCCGCCGCGCACCAGCCGCGGGTCTTCGAAACGCGGCACCGCCTGACCAATTCCGAACTTCTGCACCGGCGAGTCTCCTGCCCGATTGGAGCCAGTCTGATGAATGTCATGCCCGGCATCCACCCAGCACGAGCCGCCGGTGGAAGAAGGCCATGCGATCCGTACGGTGGGTAAGGCCGTGAAACCCGCGGCGAGGCACGGGGCTCGATCCGCCGTGACAACGCGGATCGCGCAGACGATGGGCACGGCTCGCCTTACCCGCTACGGCGTTCTCAACTCATTTTCCCTGCTTCGCATCGTCTCCGGTCAGGGTCTGCATGAACGCCACGAGGTCGAGGCGCTCCTGGTCGGTCAGCGCGAACGGCATCAGCATGGGAGACCGGCTCGGACGCCCGATGCCACCCTTCTCGTAGAATTTCACCACATCCTCCAGCGTCGGGACCGAGGCGTTGTTCATGTAGGGCGCGCGAAGCGCCACCGACCGCAGCGTCGGCGTCTTGAAGGCGTAATTGAGCGCCTCGTCCTTCACCTCCCGTCCGCGACCGAGATCCGTCGTCGTGGTGCCGATGTCGTGGAACTGGTCGTCGCTGAACCGCCAGCCGCTGTGACAGGCCGAGCAGCCCGCCTTGCCGTTGAACAGCGCAAAGCCGCGCTTGGCGGCGACGGAGATCGCCGCTTCGTCGCCGCCGATCCAGCGGTCGAACGGCGCGATCCCCGGCTCGATGGTGCGTTCGAAGGCGGCGACCGCCGCGGCGACGGCGTCGAGATCGATCGGCTTTCCCGGCAGCGCCGCATCGAATTTGGCCACGTATTCGGGAGCCGCGCGGATGCGGTCCACGATGGTTTCGACTTTGACCGGGGTCGCGGTCTCGCGCATCGACATCGAGCCGGTGGCGATCGAGTTCCTGGCTTGGGCTTCGAGCGTCGCATTGCGCCCGTCCCAGCCGACCGGCGCCGCGCCGGCATGGCCGAGCCCGATCAGCGGCTGCGCCTTGCGGCCGCTCGGCTTGCCGGAATCGTTGAGCGGATGTGGCTCGGTCACCACCCAGCCGAGCTCGGGGGTATGGCAGCTCGCGCAGGCGGTCTTGCCCGAGGCGGAGATCCGCGGATCGAAGAACAGCTCGCGCCCGAGCGCGACGAGCGCGGGATCGCCCGCGGCCAGCGGCGGTGGACGGCGGAACTCGCGCTTCGCGGCGGTGAGGTCCGGCGCCTGCGACCGCGCCGGGCCGAGCGGCACCGCGAGCGCAAGGAGCATAGGAAACGCCGCCGTAAGGAAGGCTTTCGCGATACCCATTTGACACCTCGTGACCCTGCGCCGCCGGCGCCGCGAGAAGCGGAGGCCTCTCGACGATCTCGAGAGCAGACGCCCGGTCGGCTGCTCAGTTTAGGGAATCCGGGGCGTGCCGCAAAGAGCGCCGGCGCGCGACGCCCGCTGCGTCCGGTGCATCGCGGTCGCCGCCATTGATAGCTCACCGGGGCTGCGATACGTTGGCGGGAGAAGATCACCACAGTCGAATGCGTGATCCGCCAGGAGGAAACACATGTCGTCGAGAGGCATTCAGCGCGCGCTGGCTTCGGGAATCGCCACCACCGCCCTCATGATCGCGGCGCCTGCGGTGTGGGCGGCCGACGGCGGCACCGTGACGGGGGTCGTCAGCGACGCCTCTGGAAAGCCGGTGGCCGGCGCCTTCGTCAAGCTCAAGGACGACCAGCGGCGTCTGACCTTCATGGTGATCAGCCGCGACCAGGGCCGGTTCGAGGTGAAAGACCTGCCGCCGGGCCAGTACCGCGTGCAGGGCGTCGCCGGCGACAATCAGAGCGAATGGTTCGGCAACGTCACCGTCAAGGCCGGCGGCGAGGATCCCAAGGTCGGTCTGATCCTCAACACCAAACGGGGGCCTTCGCTCGCGCCGGCGTGGCCGCAGCGGGTCCCCGAAGACCAGGTCGACAAGACCCCGACCGACGAGACCGGGCTGCCGGAAGGACCGGGCCGCCAGCTCATCGCCGAGCGGTGCGTCAGCTGCCATGACCTGCAGCGCGTGCTCGTCAAGCGTTCCGATGCGGACGACTGGAACCACACCGTCGGCCGCATGCGCACCCGCATGATGGTGGCGAAGATTCCGGACCTGACGGCCGATGAAACGAAACAGGTGGTGAATTATCTCGCGGAGAAATTCCCGCTCATCCAACCCTACGACCCGAACAGCCGGCTGCCCCATGCCACGCTGACGGGCAAGGCCGTGAACTACCGCGCCGTGCAGTACGAGCTCGTGAACCATCACGCCGAGCCGCACGACGTCGCCGTCGATCCCAAGGGCAATCCGTGGGTCGCGGAGCGCGCCGGTAAGCTCGGCCATCTCGATGCGAAGACCCTCGAATTCACCGAGATCGACACGCCGCCCGGCCCCGCGGCCGCCGACCGCCAGAGCCTCGGCAATCCGCAGATCTCTTCCAAGGGCGTGTTGTGGGTACCGGACGGCCCCAACGCGCGTTGGCTGAGCTACGACACCAACGACTCGAAGTTCGTGTCCTATGCGTGGCCCAAGGGCCAGGGCAATGCCGGCGGCAACAGCATGGCGATCCATCCCGACGGCACCATCTGGGCCACCGGCGGCAACAACCAGGCGCGTCAGCTCAACCCGGCGACCGGCGAGTTCAAGTTCTACGTCGCGCCGGCCGCCAAGGTCCGCAAGGATCCCGGCGCCTATGGCATGGCGGTGGCCGGCGACGGCTCGGTATGGTTTGCCGAGGACGAAGCCGACCTGATGGCGCGGGTCGATCCCGTGAGCGGCAAGGTCGACGAGTACAAGATCCCGTACCAGGGCCACGCTTATCCGCGCCGGCTCAACACCGACGGCAACGGCGACCTCTGGGTCGCGCTGTGGCGGGCCGGCAAGCTCATGAAGATCGACCACAAGACCAAGGAGATGACGCTGTTCACGCCGCCCACCAGCACCAGCGGCTCCTATTCGATCGTGGTCGACAAGAAGAACAACTACGTCTGGATGAGCGGACAGCAGGCCGACGTGATCGATCGCTTCGATCCCAAGACCGGTGAGTGGGTCGAGTTCCCGCTGCCCGAGGCGGAGACCGACGGTCGCCGTATCGACATCGATCCGACCAATCCGAACCGCATCTATTTCGCGGGCAACATCCCGGGCCGCATGGGCTTCATCGAAGTGCTGCCCTGAGCATGGCGACACCGGGCCCGTCCCGGCGTCGCGTTCGCCGGACTGAGCTGACAGGACTGAGCTGAGGACTGATGCGGGCGGGATTCGTGTTCGCAGGATTCGTGTTTCCAGGATTCGTGCAAATGGCCGGGACATTGCCCGGCCATTTCGATTTTCGCCGCAAGGCCGCGGACCCTTGCCGCGGCAGCTGCGATCAGCGGCCGTCGTTGCTCGGCTGCGTGGCTACGTGGCGTGCGCGATAATGGCGATGCCGCAGCCCCCAGCTGTGCGCGATGGCAGGGCCCGCGGTGAAGCCGACGACGCCGCCGGCGACGAGGCCGACCGGCCCCGCGACAAGCGCACCGGACAACGCGCCCATGGCGGCGTCACCGAGCCGCTCCTGAGCGCCCGCCGCGACCGGCACAAGGCCGATCCCCGCCGTCACCATCACAACCGACATGAACCTGAACATCGTCTCGGCCCCTCCCTCATCAATCCAAACGAGAGAGTGACACCGCAATTGGGCCCTTTGATGTGCGAAACTGATGATTCGGCCGATTAATTCGCCGCGGATCAAAGCCGCTGACCTGCCCGCCCGGGCGCACCCGACCAACCTAAGCGTGGGTCTGGTCGAGGAGCTGCCTGCATTCCTGCAGCCGGAGCAATGCGGTTCGCAGGCGATCTAGGTCCTCCGGCGCGAGCCCCGCGACCGGGCCGTTCGGCAGCGCTCCGGGAGGCACGGCTGCCGCAGGGGCCGCCTCGGCATCCTCGTAATCCGCTTCGTTGGACAGCTTCTCGGGCAAGGCGGCAGCATCCCGCGCGCTGTCGTGCGCGGCACCCGGCTCGGCCGCCATGCGGTCCGGTGCGTTGGATGGCGGGCCGGCCGTCCGCTCTGCGAATGCGGAGCCATGGCGGGTGTGGGTGTCGTCCTCGTCGCGGGCACGCCCTGCTCCGCCGTCGTCCGCAGCGTCGGCCTTGTCGGCGTCCGTCGCCTCCCGGGCCAATGCGCCGGAGAGCCGCGCCGGCAGAAACTTGAGCAAGCCCGGCCCGGAGTCGGCGTCCCGGGGTTCCTCGGCGTCGCCGCTATCCTCGGCATCGCTGCTATCATCGAGGTCCGTCGCATCGTCTCGCGCGGGCCCGGGCAGCGCCACGGGGCGGCCCTGCCCGACCGATTGGACCGTCCGCAGCCCCTGCTCGCGCAGGATCCGCTGGACGCCGCGAATGGTGTAGCCCTCGCCGTAGAGGAGATGACGGATGCCGCGCAGCAGGTCGACGTCCTCGGGACGATAATAGCGTCGCCCGCCGCCCCGTTTCATCGGCCGGATCTGCGGAAAGCGGCTCTCCCAGAACCGCAGCACGTGCTGCGGCAGATCGAGATCTTCCGCTACTTCACTGATCGTCCGGAAAGCATCGGGCGCCTTGTTCAAAGCCGCCTCTCTGTCGTGTCGGGGCCATTACTCGGTACCGAGGCCGTCCGACTCACCGTTGATGCGCTGCTTGAGAATCGCCGAGGGCTTGAACACCATAACCCGCCGCGGCGAGATTGGCACCTCGGTCCCGGTCTTCGGGTTGCGCCCGATGCGCTGCCCCTTCTTGCGCACGACGAATGATCCGAACGAGGAGAGCTTCACGGTCTCGCCGCGTTCGAGGCAGTCGGTAATTTCTTTGAGGACGAGTTCTACCAGCGCGGCGGATTCCGTGCGCGACAGACCGACCTGCTGATAGACCGCCTCGCAGAGGTCGGCACGCGTTACTGTCTTTTCGGCCATCCTCCAGCCCCGACGCAAATCGATATTTGTTTATTGTTCAAGGATATGGAGTTGAACGTCTCCGGTCAATCGCACTCACGCCCTACACGCAAAAATGACGGGGAGGAATGTCACCAGCGCAGAAGGATCGCGCCCCAGGTGAATCCGCCGCCCATCGCTTCCAGAAGAACGAGGTCGCCCTGCTTGATCCGGCCGTCTTCGACCGCAACCGAGAGTGCAAGCGGAATAGACGCCGCCGACGTGTTGCCATGCCGATCCACCGTCGTGACGATCTTGCTCAGCGGGATGCCCAATTTGTGCGCGGACCCATCGATGATCCGCTTGTTCGCCTGGTGCGGCACGAACCAGTCGATATCGGCGGCCGTGTAGCCGGTGGCCGCGAAGGCATCCTCGACCACGTCGATGACGTTGGCGACCGCGTGGCGAAACACCTCGCGGCCCTCCATTCGCAGGTGCCCGACCGTCCCCGTCGATGACGGCCCACCGTCGACATAGAGCTTGTCCTTGTGGCGGCCGTCGGAGCGCAGATGCGCCGTCAGCAGGCCGCGATCCTCGCGGGTGCCGGGTTGCCGGCAGGCGTCCAGCACGACGGCGCCGGCGCCATCCCCGAACAGCACGCAGGTGGTGCGGTCGGTCCAGTCGAGCAGGCGCGAGAACGTCTCGGCCCCGATCACCAGCGCCCGCTTGAAGGCACCGGTCCGCAGCAATCCGTCGGCGGTCGCGAGGCCGAACACGAAGCCGGAGCACACCGCCTGCATGTCGAAGGCAGCGCCTCCGGTGATACCGAGAGCGGCCTGCACCGCCACCGCAGTCGCGGGAAAGGTATTGTCGGGGGTCGAGGTCGCGAGCACCACGAGGTCGATCGAATGCGGATCGATGTTGCCCGAGGCCAGCGCGGCACGGGCGGCATTGACGGCGAGATGCGAGGTGAACTCCCCCGAAGCGGCAATGTGGCGCTCGTGGATGCCGGTGCGCTGGGTGATCCACTCGTCGGTCGTGTCGACCTTCCGCGCGAGGTCGAAATTGGTGAGAACCTGGCTCGGCAGATAGCTCCCGCAGCCGACTACGACCGAACGCGTCACCGTCACGATGGAATGCTTTCAGCTACCGCGCTGTCGCCCAGGCGGGCTTTCTCTTTTCCCAGGATCTGGGAAATCTTGGCCTGCAGCTCGTACCGGGCCATGTCGTAACCGAGATCGAGCGCCGCAGCAAAGCCCTCGGCATCGGTGCCGCCATGACTCTTGATGACGACCCCGTTGAGCCCGAGGAACACCCCGCCATTGACCTTGCGTGGATCCATTTTGTCCTTCAAAGCCGCGAACGCATGGCGGGCGAGCAGGTAGCCGAGCTTGGCGAACAAGGTCCGGCTCATGGCGTTGCGCAAATATTCGCCAAGCTGTTTGGCGGTTCCTTCGGCAGTTTTCAAGGCGATATTGCCCGAAAACCCCTCGGTGACCACGACATCCACGGTGCCCTTGCCGATGTCGTCGCCTTCGACGAAGCCGACATAGTCGAGGTCGCTCAGATCGGCCTCCCGCAGGATGCGGCCGGCTTCGCGCACCTGTTCGAGGCCCTTGACCTCTTCGACGCCGATATTGAGCAGGCCGACGGTGGGCCGTTCGAGGTCGAACAGCACCTGCGCCATGGCGCTGCCCATGGCGGCGAGATCGACCAGATGACGGGCATCGCCGCCGATGGTGGCGCCGACGTCGAGCACGATCGATTCGCCACGCAGCGTCGGCCACAGCGCGGCGATCGCCGGGCGCGAGATCCCCGCCATGGTCTTGAGGTGAAACCGCGCCATGGCCATCAGCGCGCCGGTGTTGCCGGCGGAGACGACGGCGTCGGCCTCGCCCTTCTTCACCGCGTCGATCGCCATCCACATCGAGGACTTCCAGCGACCGTGACGCAGCGCCTGGCTCGGCTTCTCGTTCATCTTCACGGAGACGTCGGTGTGCACGATCCGCGACGCGGCGGCGAGCGCCGGGCGGGCCGCGAGCAGCGGCTCGATCACGGTACGGTCGCCCACCAGGATGAATTCGGTGTCGGGATGGCGATCGAGCGACACGGCAGCGCCGGCGACGGTGACGGGCGCGCCGTGATCACCTCCCATGGCGTCGAGCGCGATGCGAACCTTGTGCGGCATGATCAACCTTGGGGGGCCAGCGCCGGATTGCAGTACCGCCGACCGGGCGCCGATTTCGGCGTGAACATAGCGCTTCGCATCGCGGAAACAACTGGCGATTTGGCGAAGCCGGAGGCCGCCCTCGGTGGTGAATTTGAAACGCGGGAGACTTCAGCGATCTATCGAACGACTCGAACAAACCGCTGGAGTTGTCACGGCTTTTCCGGCTTGAGCTTGGCCAGGGCCGCGAACGGGCTGTCGGCGGCGCGGTCCTCGGCCGCCGGCGCGAACACGGCGCCGGGCTTGCGGGGATAGCGGTCGATGCCGAGCAGGAAGAATTCCGTCGCCACCGCGCCGATGTCGGCCGTGCCGTTGACCAGGGTCTCCGGGGTCTCGTCGACCTCCGCGGGCTCGGCACCCGACGGCGCCGCGTCCCCGTCCGCGCCGTCCGGCGGCAGGAACAGCACGTCGAAACTTTCCGCCACCATGTTCTCGATCGGCTCCAGAGTGACGACGCAGGTCTGCCCGACCTTCGCCGTGACCCGTCCGGTCGCCCGCAGGCCCTCGCCATGGGGGGTGAGTTCGGCGGCCAGCGCGAGTTCGATCACCCGCGTCACCACGTCCCCGGCCAGGAGCGAGAGCCGCTCCCTCACCTGCGCGTCGGCTTCGCGCTCCAGATGCAGCCCGTCGTCCGGCACGTCCTCCCGATGAATCGGGAGGTGCCACCCTTCAGTCTTGACGGTCGGTTCGGTTTTCATCATCGGCCAAGATGGCGCGAGGCGCGGGAAAAGCAAGGCGGCCGGCATGGATTTGCGCGTCGTCGGTGCGGTCCAGGTGCGCCACGGCGCCCCTGACATAGCGCGCGAGCCGGACGGCCCCGGAGTGGACGTGGGCAGGGGTGACGGCTTGAGCTTCGCTGCGCGGCGTTTCGATGTCCGGCTCTCGAGGAGGCTCGGTTGCCGAAGCGCCGTCGAATACGTTGCGGGCCAACGCCGCCTCGAGCGCCGCAGGATCAGCCTGCGCGAGGGCGCCCTGGTAGCTGCGGGCGCGACCGTAGAAGGCCTCGAAGACGCGCTTCATCTGCTTGGGGACAGTGAGATCGCCCACACCCATTTCCCGAAGGTTGTGGTCGATGTCGCGCCCGAACGCGTCGAGCAGGGCGCGCCCGAGTGCCGCACCGCGCCCTGCGACGCCACCCTTCGTCTCATTGCTTTGGGCTGCCCGCCCACCGGTTTCGCGCTCCAGCCGCCGCATCACCACGGCGAGATGCAGGAGGATCAGCTCCAAGCGCCCCTCGGCGGTGTCCGCGACCCCGAATTCCTCATAAAATTCAGGCAGTCGCGCCTGTGCCACGATGGCGCCATAGAGCGTGTCGATGGTCGCGGCCTGGAACCGGGGGCGAAAGATCCGTGACAACATGGATGCGGCAGCCATCGGCCGGAAGGAACGTGCAGTTGTTTTCCGGTCCGCCGCGGGGTAGGTCATTGGACCGTGGAGTGCAAGGGGGATGGTTTGAGCCGGGTTCGTAAAAGTACCCGCCGCCTCGCGGGCAGGGTTGCCGTGATGGCGCTCGTCGGGGCGCTCATGAGCGGCTGCGGCGCCGTTCAGACCTATCACCATGGCTATATGGTTCCCGACGGCGCACTGGAGCAGATTCCGCTCGGCGCATCCCAGGATCAGGTGCTGATCGTGCTGGGCACGCCTTCGACCGTGGCGACGCTTTCGGGCGAGGTATTCTATTATATCTCCCAGCGCTCCGAGCAGATCTCGTTCATGCCGCAGCGGGAGATCGACCGCCGCGTGGTGGCCGTCTACTTCGACAAGAACCGCCGGGTCCAGCGCCTCGCCGACTACGCCCTCAAGGACGGCAAGATCTTCGACGCCATCAGCCGCACCACGCCGTCGGGCGGCGTCGAGCAGAACTACCTCGCCTTCGTGTTCAAGATCACGAAGTTCTAGACTCGGGCGCAGGCCCCTCGATTCTGCGGTTCCGGCTCGGCCTCGTCCACGACGAGGTCCGACACGCGCCCGCCGCAGCGGTCCGTCTCGCCGGCGATGGCCCCCCCCGGGAAATTTCGAAAAACAACCCCATGCAAAGGAGACTGTGGTCCGGGTGGAGGAAGTTTCCTGCCCTGTAGCCCGCGTTGAGCGCCGCGAAATGCGGGACCGCCCTCCCCGGTTTCGCTGCCCGCGAAACCCCGGGCCGCCGACATCCGACCGGCGAGCCATGAAAAAAGCCCCGCAGCAGGCTGCGGGGCTTTTCTGTTTCCGGCTTCGCCAAGGACGCGCGCCCGGCGACCTCCTGCCTCAGTGCGCAAGCACGGCGAGCAGCAGGAGCGCCACGATGTTGGTGATCTTGATCATCGGGTTGACCGCCGGACCCGCGGTGTCCTTGTAGGGATCGCCGACGGTATCGCCGGTCACCGCGGCCTTGTGGGCATCGGAGCCCTTGCCGCCGTAGTGGCCATCCTCAATGTACTTCTTGGCGTTGTCCCAGGCGCCGCCGCCTGAGGTCATGGAGATCGCGACGAACAGGCCGGTGACGATGACGCCGAGCAGCATCGCGCCGACCGCGGAGAAGCCCGCGGACTTGCCCGCCGTGCCGCCGCCCGCGATCAGGTAGATCACGAAGTAGACGAAGATCGGGGACAGCACCGGCAGCAGCGACGGGATGATCATCTCCTTGATCGCCGAGCGGGTCAGCATGTCCACCGCGCGGCCGTAATCCGGCTTGTCGGTGCCCTGCATGATGCCCGGCTTTTCCTTGAACTGCCGCCGCACCTCCTCGACGATCGAACTCGCCGCGCGCCCGACCGCCGTCATCGCCATGGCGCCGAACAGGTAGGGCAAGAGGCCGCCGAACAGGAGGCCGACCACGACGTACGGATTATTGAGCGAGAAATCGAGCTGGACGCCGCGGAAGTAGGGATGATGGGCGGCATCGGCGATGAAGAACTTGAGATCCTCGTTGTAGGCGGCGAACAGCACCAGGGCGCCGAGGCCGGCCGAACCGATGGCATAACCCTTGGTCACGGCCTTGGTGGTGTTGCCGACCGCATCGAGGGCGTCGGTCGACTTGCGGACCTCCTTGGGCAGGCCCGCCATCTCGGCGATACCGCCGGCGTTGTCGGTCACCGGGCCGAAGGCGTCGAGCGCGACGATCATGCCCGCCAGCGCCAGCATCGTGGTCACCGCGATGGCGATGCCGAACAGACCCGCCAGCGAATAGGTGACGAGGATGCCGGCGATGATGACGAGGGCCGGCATCGCGGTCGATTCCAGCGAGATCGCGAGGCCCTGGATCACGTTGGTGCCGTGACCGGTGACCGATGCGGCCGCGATCGACTTCACCGGCCGGAAATCGGTGCCGGTGTAGTACTCGGTGATCCAGATGATGAGACCGGTGACCGCAAGGCCGACGATGCCGCAGACGAACAGGCCGAGGCCGGTGAAGGTCACGCCCGGCAGCGAGCCGAATCCGACGAGGACGGCGATGACGAGCGCGATGCCGACGAGCGACAGCCCGCCGGTGACGATGAGGCCGCGGTAGAGCGCGCCCATGATCGACTGGCTCGGCGGCAGCTTGACGAAGAAGGTGCCGGCAATCGACGTGAGGATGCAGATGCCGCCGATGGCGAGCGGCAGGGTCATCATGTTGAGCAGGATCGGCGTGCCGTTGAAGAAGATCGCCGCCAGCACCATGGTCGCGACGGTGGTGACCGCATAGGTCTCGAACAGGTCGGCCGCCATGCCGGCGCAGTCGCCGACATTGTCGCCGACATTGTCGGCGATGGTCGCCGGGTTGCGCGGATCGTCCTCGGGAATGCCGGCTTCGACCTTGCCGACGAGATCGCCGCCGACGTCCGCCCCCTTGGTGAAGATGCCGCCGCCGAGTCGGGCGAAGATCGAGATCAGCGAGGCGCCGAAGCCGAGCGCGACCAGCGAATCGACGACGATGCGGTCATTGGGCGCGAGGTGCAGGGTGCCGGTGAGGAAGCCGAAATAGATGGTGACTCCGAGCAGCGCGAGGCTCGCGACCAGCATGCCGGTGATGGCGCCGGACTTGAACGCGATCTCGAGGCCGCCGGCGAGCGAGCTGATCGCCGCCTGGGCGGTCCGCACATTGGCGCGCACCGAAACGTTCATGCCGATGAAGCCGGCGAGCCCGGAGAGAATGGCGCCGATCGCGAAGCCGACGCCGACCAGCCAGCCCAGGAAATAGCCGACGATGACGAAGATGACGATGCCGACAAGGCCGATCGTGGTGTATTGCCGCTTCAGATAGGCCTGTGCGCCTTCGCGCACCGCCGCGGAGATTTCCTGCATCCGCGCGCTGCCGGCGTCCGCCGCCAAGACCGACTGGGTCGCCCACACGGCGTACCCGATGCCCGCCGCACCGCACAGGATGATGATCCACAAAGCTATCATAGAGCTAGACCCCGGTTTTTAACCGCCCGGACGCTCCCCTGCCCGGCGAAATGCTTATTCGACGGTAACACGGCCCGGTCCCGGCTAAATCGGCGCGGACCATGCCAAAAAGGCCACACACAAGCAATGACGTATTCGGTGGGTCAGACGAAGGTTTCGGGGGGCCTATCGCAGGCAGCGAGACCCACCCGATGGCGACCGGTTTGGGCCGGCAACACGGACCGGCAACCCCTGCGGGCCAAACGGGCCCGGGCCGCTTTTCAAAACGCTTCCGGAAAGGCAGCGCCAAAGAAGAACGAGCCACACCGCGTTTGAACTCAGGCCTGCTTCTTCAATTCTTCGATCTCTTCGGGGTGCCGCTCCAGGACTCGGAGGAAGTTGCTTATGCCCTTGCTGACAGTGACGGTCCCCTGCTCATACTTCTGAAATGCATTAGGCCCGCCGCCTATCAGCGCTCCAGCTTCTCTTTGCGTAAGCCCAAACTTCTCCCTTATCCGTCTTACCTCTTGCGGACGAAGGAGGTTCTCGACCTTAATTTTGAGCTCTTTGAGCTCCGCATCGGATACCTGGATGTCTTCGGCGGTGTGGATGCTCTCACCGGACTCATGACAGTACCATCCGGGCATGTCGAAAGTTGACGACCGTCCCTTATAGGTGATGGTCATTGGCCGCGTGTCGCGAACCATGGGCTTTCCGGTTTCAGGACACACCGGAGTCTTGCTCAACTTACTTCTCCTTGAACGATAGGAGCAGGGCCACCGTTGTCGGTGAACTTTACGTAGAGCGTGCCGTCCGGATAGGGCACATGATACACGTCCTGCCATACGGTATTATTGTAATTTGAGGTCATGGACTTGTAGAAGTGAGCCTTCACCATCGTTTGCACGATCGCAACGATCTCTGGCGAACCGTATCCGAGGCCGGGCGGTGTTGACTTTTCAGGCATCAAAATACACCATAATGGTGTAAAGACAGCGAGCCCTCACGGCGCGTGCGGAGGCGGCTTGAGCAGCCCCCACAGCGTCACGAGGTCCTCGAACACGATGGCGCGGGTCACGAACGCCCAATAGAACAGCCCGAAAATGACGCTGGAGATCAGCGTCGTCCACAGCACCTTCCGGCGCAGGCCTGGGATCGAGGGCGCGCCGGGATCGGTGCCGGCGGGCATCTCGCCGTGCTCGTGCTGGGATCGCACGCCCCACGGCAGCACGGTGAACAGGACGAGCCACCAGATGATGAAATAGATCGCGGCAATCGTGGTCCAGGCCACCGTTACGCCTCTTCGAGCTCGACCAGGGTGCCGAGGAAGTCTTTCGGATGAAGGAACAGCACGCGCTTGCCGTGGGCGCCGACCTTGGGCTCGCCGGTGCCGAGAACCCGCGCCCCGTCGGCCTTGAGCCGGTCGCGCACCGCGATGATGTCGTCGACCTCGTAGCAGACATGATGGATGCCGCCGTCGGGGTTGCGCTCGAGGAACTTGGCGATGGGAGAGCCTGCCCCCAAGGGCTCCAGGAGCTCGATCTTGGTGTTGGGGAGGCTGATGAACACCGTCGTCACCCCGTGCTCGGGCTGCGGTTCCGCCGCCGACACTTCGGCCCCGAGGGTGTCGCGATAGAGCTTCGTCGCCGATGCGATGTCGCGCACCGCGATGGCGACATGATTGAGCCTGCCGATCATCGTTCTCCGCCTGATTTCATTGCGCAGCGATTCGAGAAGCAAAAATTCGAGAAGCAGAAATTCGAGAAGCAGAATTCGAGAGCGACGAATTCCCGGGACACGGTTTCACGGGCACGGTCGCACCCATCATACCGTCAAGACGTGCACGAGGCACACCGGCTTCTTGCCCCAGTTCGACGCCACGGCGGCGCGCACCGCGCGCTTCACCGCCTCCTCGACCGTATCGGGATCGCGCCGCCGCGCCCGCGGCAGCTGCTTGACGGTGTCCACCACCGCTTCGACGGCGAGATCGTGGAACGAGGCGCCGTCGGCGCCGGTTTGGGGAATCCCGATCAATTCGACCTCGGGATCGCCGGCCAGGCCGCCGTTGGAATCGAGCGCGAGGGCGACCGACACGATACCCACGAAGGAGAGCCGGCGCCGGTCCGCCACCGTGCGGGATTCGCCGTCGACGATCAGCCGGCCGTCCTTGTAGAGCCGCCCCTGCGGCACCTCGTCGATGATGCTCGCCGCCCCCGGCGCGAGTCGCACCACGTCGCCGTTCTCGCAGATCACCACCTGCCCCACCCCCGCCTTGCGCGCGAGGTCGGCATGCTCGGCGAGATGCAGCGCCTCGCCATGGACCGGCACCGAGATGCGCGGCTTGACCCAGCCGTAGAGATCCGCCATCTCGCCCCGCCGCGGATGCCCGGAGACGTGCACGAGATGGGTGCGGTCGGTGATGACCTCGATGCCCTGGCGGACCAGCCCGTTGATGACCCGGCCGACCGCCTTTTCGTTGCCCGGGATGGTGCGCGAGGAGAAGATCACGCGGTCCCCGGCGGCAAGCGTGACGTCGGGGTGCTCGTCCGACGCGATGCGGGACAGTGCGGCGCGGGCCTCGCCCTGGCTCCCGGTGCAGAGCGCCACCACCTTGTCGCGCGGCAGGTAGCCGTAGGTGTCGGTGCCGCGAAACTCCTGCACGCCGTCGAGATAGCCGGTCTCGCGCGCCACCTGGGCGATCCGGTCCATGGCACGGCCGACCACCACGACCTCGCGGTCGCAGGCGCGGGCGGCCTCGGCGACGGCGCGCAGCCGCGCCACGTTGGAGGCGAAAGTGGTGACGGCGACCCGCGCCGGCGCGTTCGCGATCAGCTCCTTGAGCGTTTTGGCGACCTCGGTTTCCGAGGGCGAGCGGCCCTCGCGCACGGCGTTGGTGGAATCGCCGACCAGCGCCAGGCATCCGGCATCGCCGAGCGCGCGCAGCTTCGCCTCGTCGGTCGGCGGTCCGATCACCGGCGTCGGGTCGAGCTTCCAATCGCCGGTATGAAGCACGGCGCCGAGCGGCGTGCGGATGATCAGCGCGTTCGATTCGGGGATCGAATGGGCGACCGACACGAACTCGATGTCGAACGGACCGAGCGTGATGCGGCCGCCGAGCGGCACCACTTTCACGGGAATGTCGGGAGCCCCCGGCTCCGACTGCCGCTTTGCCTCGAACAGCGCCGCGGTGAACGGGGTCGCATAGACCGGCACCCGGAGCCGCGGCCACAGGTCGAGCAAGGCGCCGAAATGATCCTCGTGGGCGTGGGTGAGCACCAGCCCCACCAGGTTGCGCCGCTCCTCCACGAGGAACCGGATCTCCGGCATGATGAGATCGATGCCGGGCAGGTCCTCGCCGGCGAAGGCGACGCCGAGGTCGATGGCGAGCCAGGACTTCTTGCGCCCCGTGCCGATGCCGTAGAGCGACAAATTCATGCCGATCTCGCCGACACCGCCGAGCGGCGCAAACACGAGTTCTTCTTTTGGCGAGATCATCGCTGCAATGGTGCACCGCGGCCGGCCGCGGTCAAGCCCGCCGCATCTTGCGGGGCGGTTTCGAGCACCGGAAACACTTCGCCCGCGGTGACGATCTCGAGGCCGCCGTCGGCTCGCCGCAGGAGCAACCGCCCGGCCGCGTCGATCGCCTCGAACACGCCGCGGGTTTCGCGATCCGGGAGCCTTGCGCGCATCATGTGACCGAGGCCGGCCGCCCGCGCGAGCCAGCCGGCGCGGATCGCGCCGAAGCCTTCGCCGCGATCCCACTGACGGATGCGCGCGGCCATCGCGGCCGCCAGGGCCTGCAGCAGCGCCGTAGCGGCGACCGTCGCGCCCTGCTCCGCGAGATCGGTCGCGGGGGTCTCGACCGCGGCGGGGTGGTGGCGGCAGTTCACGCCGATGCCCATCGCCGCGACCACCGGTTCGCCCTCGCCTTCGATCAGGATGCCCGCGAGCTTGCGGCCGCCGCACAGGAGGTCGTTCGGCCATTTGAGCGCGAGCGCCGGGGCGACGCCGGGCGCCACCGCCGCGCAGGCATCGTGAACGGCGAGACCGGCGACGAAGGCGAGCTGCGGCGCCACCGCCGCCGGTGCGGGATCGACCAGCAGCAGGCTCGCATGGAGGTTGCCCGGCGGCGAGACCCAGGCCCGGCCGCGGCGGCCGCGGCCCGCCGTCTGCACCGCCGCGGCGATCCACAGCGGCCCCCGCACGCCGGCGCGCGCCTGGCGCAGCGCCTCCGCATTGGTCGAATCGACGGTGTCGAGGAAGACGATGGGGGCTTCGCCCGCCCGCCCGGGCCGCTCAGACATCGCTCGCAGGCGTCGCGACGCACCCGCAGTCAGACCCCGGCACGGCGGACCCGGCGCAAAACGCCGACGGGATGGGCCTAACCGCCTTTGCCCACCCTAAAGAAGACACCGCACGCGCCGCTTTCATGGGCTAGAACAGCGACTTCGCGGCGACGTCGGCGGCGGCGACCAGCGGGCCCGGGTAGACGAAGAACAACAGCACCGCGAATCCGCTCAAGCCGAGCACGGCGCCGAGTTCGCTCGGCATCGGATCGAAGACATCCGTCGGCTCGTCGAAATACATGATCTTGACGATCAGCAGGTAGTAGTACGCCCCCACCACGCTGGTCAGCACGCCGAGCACCGCGAGCACGAACAGCCCGGAATGGATCGCCGCCAGGAACACGTAGAACTTGGCGAAGAACCCCGCGAGCGGCGGCACGCCGGCCATCGAGAACAGCAGCACCGCGAACAGGAACGCCATCAGCGGGCGGGTACGGGCGAGGCCGGCGAGGTCGGTGATGTCCTCCACCGGCTTGCCCTTGCGGCGCATCGCGATGATGCAGGCGAAGGTGCCGAGCGTCATCGTCATGTAGATCGCCATGTAGACGAGAACGCCGGCAATGCCGTCGCTGGTGCCGGCGGCGAGCCCGACCAGCGCGAAGCCCATGTGGCCGATCGAGGAATAGGCCATCAGGCGCTTGATATTGCGCTGGCCGATGGCGGCGAACGAGCCGAGCGCCATCGACGCGATGGAGACGAACACGATGATCTGCTGCCACTGGCCGGTGATGCCCGGAAACGCCGAGATCGAGACCCGCATGAAGATCGCGATCGCCGCCACCTTGGGGGCGGAGGCGAAGAACGCCGTCACCGGGGTCGGCGCGCCCTGGTAGACGTCGGGCGTCCACATGTGGAACGGCACTGCCGACACTTTGAAGCAGAACCCGGCGAACAGGAACACCAGTCCGAACACGAGGCCGAGGCCGCCCTCGCCGGTCGCCTGGGCGATGCCGGCGAACGTCACGGTGCCGGTGAAGCCGTAGACCAGCGAGGCGCCGTAGAGCAGCATGCCCGAGGACAGCGCGCCGAGGACGAAATACTTGAGGCCCGCCTCGGTGGCGCGCGCGCTGTCGCGGTCGATTGCCGCGAGCACGTAGAGGGCGAGGCTCATCAGCTCGAAACCGAGATAGAGCGCGATGAGGTCGGCCGCCGAGATCAGCATCAGCATGCCGGTGGTCGAGAGCAGGATGAGGATCGGGTATTCGAACCGGCGGCGCTCGGCGTCGCGCCGGAATTCCACCGACAGCAGGATGGCGCCGATCGCGCCGATCAGCACCAGCAGCTTGAGGAACTGGGCGAACCGGTCCACCACGAAGCTGCCGCCGAACGCGACCGTCTTGTCGCCCGACATCATCGCGATCAGCACGCCGGCGACGATGAGCAGCATCACCGCGAGCCCGCTGAGCAGCGCCGCGCTGCGCTCGCCGCGCCAGGCGCCGATCATCAGCAGCGCCAGGGCGCCGACCGCCAGTATGATCTCCGGCAGCGCGGGATAGACGGCGGCGAAGTCGAAGCCTTCGGTCATCGCGGGAAACGCCTTATTGCGTGAGCGCGGCCGCCTTCGCCGCACCGAGCGCCTGGTGGAAATTCTCGAGCAGCGCCGTCACCGAGGCCGCCGACATGTCGATCACGGGCTTCGGGTAGATGCCGATGAGAATGGTGAGCACGACGAGCGGCGTGAGCGTGAGCAACTCCCGTCCGTCGAGGTCGGTGATCGCGGCGAGCGAGGGCCGAAGGGTGCCGTAGATCACCTTGCGATAGAGCCACAGCGCATAGGCGGCGGAAAGGACCACGCCGAGCGTGGCGAAGAACGCGACCGAGGTGTTGATGCGGAAAGTCCCGATCAGCGTCAGGAACTCGCCGACGAAGCCCGAGGTGCCGGGCAGGCCGACATTGGCCATCGTGAACACCATGAACGCGGCGGCATAGAGCGGCATGCGGTTGACGAGGCCGCCATAGGCGGCGATCTCGCGGGTGTGCATGCGGTCGTAGACGACGCCGACGCACAGGAACAGCGCGCCCGAGACGATGCCGTGGGAGATCATCTGGAAGATGCCGCCGGCCACCCCCTGGGCGGTGGCGGCGAAGATCCCCATGGTGACGAAGCCCATATGCGCCACCGAGGAATAGGCGATGAGCTTCTTCATGTCCTCCTGCACCAGCGCCACCAGCGAGGTATAGACGATGGCGACCACCGACAGGGTGAACACGAACGGCGCGAACGTCACCGAGGCGTGCGGAAACATCGGCAGCGAGAACCGCAGGAAGCCGTAGCCGCCCATCTTCAGGAGGATGGCGGCGAGGATCACCGATCCTGCCGTGGGCGCCTCCACATGGGCGTCCGGCAGCCAGGTGTGGACCGGCCACATCGGCATCTTCACCGCGAAGGAGGCGAAGAAGGCGAGCCAGGCCCAGGTCTGCAGCGAGGCCGGAAAGCCGTGGCGGAGCAGCGTCGGGATGTCGGTGGTGCCGGCGTCCCAGTACATCGCCATGATGGCGAGCAGCATCAGCACCGAGCCGAGGAAGGTGTAGAGGAAGAACTTGAAGGTCGCATAGACCCGGCGCGGGCCGCCCCAGATGCCGATGATGAGGAACATCGGGATCAGGCCGCCTTCGAAAAACAGGTAGAACAGCACGAGGTCGAGCGCGCAGAAGGTGCCGATCATCAGCGTCTCGAGCACCAGGAAGGCGATCATGTATTCCTTCACCCGGCGCTGGATCGGCAGCCAGCTCGAGATGATGCAGATCGGCATCAGCGCGGTGGTGAGGATGACGAACGGCAGCGAGATGCCGTCGACGCCCATGTGGTAGCTGATCGTCTCGGCGAGCCAGCGCTTCCGCTCGACGAACTGGAATTCCGCCGAGCCGGCATCGAACCGCCACACCAGGATCAACGAGATGGCGAGGGTGATGAGCGTCGTCCACAGCGCCACCCAGCGGGCGTTGCGGGCGACCGAGGCGTCCTCGGTCGGCATGAGGGCGATGAGGAACGCGCCCACCAGCGGCAGGAAGGTGACGACGGAAAGGATAGGCCAGCTTGCCATCAGTGGCCTCCCGCCGCGAACATGAACCAGGTGATGAACGCCGCGACGCCGATCAGCATCGCGAAGGCGTAGTGGTAGAGGTAGCCGGTCTGCAGCCGCACCACGTTGCGGGTAACGTCGAGTACCCGGGCGGAGACGCCGTCCGGCCCGAAGCCGTCGATCAGCCAGCCGTCGCCGCCCTTCCACAACAGGCGTCCGAGCCACAGCGTCGGCCGCACGATGAGGAAGTCGTAGATCTCGTCGAAGTACCACTTGTTGAGCAGGAAGTTGTAGAGCAGCGGCTGCTGGCGCGCGAGCTCGGTCGGGATGTCGGGGCGGCGGATGTAGAACACCCACGCCACCGCGAAGCCGACCGCCATTGCCACGGTGGGCAGCGAGGCGATCCAGAGGTCGGTGTGGCGCATCTCCTCGAGCAGCTCGGTGTTGAGCTTGAGCGAGTCGCGGAAGAAGCCCTCGACGCCCGAACCGACGAAGATCTGGTAGAACGGCAGCCCTGCCAGGATCGATCCGACCGCGAGCACGAACAGCGGGATCAGCATCGAGCGCGGGCTCTCATGGGCCGCCTCGAAATGCTCGGCGTCGTGCGGCCGGCCGTGGAAAGTCTTGAGGATGAGGCGCCACGAGTAGAACGAGGTGAGCCCCGCCGCGATCAGCGTCATCAGGTAGCCGTAAAAGGCCGCCGGGTTGGTGCTCGAATGGGCGGCATCGATGATGGCGTCCTTCGAGAAGTAGCCGGCGGTGAGCGGGAAGCCGGTGAGCGCGAGGGTGCCGACCACCATCATCACATAGGTGAACGGGATCTTGGTGCGCAGCCCGCCCATCATCCGGATGTCCTGCTCGTGGTGCATCGCGGTGATCACCGAGCCGGAGCCCAGGAACAGCAGCGCCTTGAAGAAGGCGTGGGTGAACAGGTGGTACATGCCGACCGAATAGGCCCCGACGCCCATGGCGACGAACATGTAGCCGAGCTGCGAGCAGGTCGAATAGGCGACGATGCGCTTGATGTCGTTTTGCACCAGCGCCACGGTCGCCGCGAACATCGCGGTTGTGCCGCCGATGATGGTGACGACCACCCGCGCCGTGTCGGAGAGCTCGAACAGCGGCGACAGCCGCGCCACCATGAAGACGCCGGCCGTCACCATGGTGGCGGCGTGGATCAGCGCCGACACCGGGGTCGGACCTTCCATGGCGTCGGGCAGCCAGGTGTGCAGAAGGAACTGGGCCGACTTGCCCATCGCGCCCATGAACAGCAGCAGGCAAATCAAGGTCGGAGCATCGAAGTTCCAGTGCAGCAGCGGAATGGTCTTGCCGGTCAGCGCCGGGGCCTGCGCGAAGATGGTGTCGAAATCGACCGCGCCGGTCATCATGAACACCGCGAAGATGCCGAGCGCGAAGCCGAAGTCGCCGATCCGGTTGACGACGAAGGCCTTGATGGCCGCCGCGTTCGCCGCCGGCTTCTGGTACCAGAAGCCGATCAAAAGGTAGCTCGCGAGCCCCACGCCCTCCCAGCCGAAGAACATCTGGACGAGGTTGTCCGACGTCACCAGCATCAGCATCGCGAAGGTGAACATCGAGAGGTAGGCGAAGAACCGCGGCTGGTAAGGATCCTCCGCCATGTAACCGATGGAGTAGAGGTGGACGAGCGCCGACACCGTCGTCACCACCACGAGCATGATCGCGGTCAAGGCATCGACCCTGATCGCCCATTCGACCTTGAGATCGCCGGAGACGATGAAGGGCATCACGGTGTCGCGGGAATCGTGGTGGCCGAAACCGACCCGCCACAGCGCGATCCACGACAGCACCATGGCGATGAAGAGCAGCGTCGTCGTGATCAGCTCGGCCGAGCGCGATCCGACCGCCAGCGGCTCGGCCGGCGCGTCCTCGCCGTGAGAGTGATGGATGGTGCCGCCCGCCTCGTGGACCGGGTCGTGAGCCGTCGCCGCGTGCACCGGCCCGTGGCCGGCCGCGGCCGGCGGTCCGCCCGGAAACCGGCCATGGGCGCCGACCAGCGCGATGATGCCGGCGAGGATCGCGCCCAGCAGAGGGAGAAAGACGATGGCTTGATACATCGCGCGCTTCAGCCCTTCATGAGATTGATGTCTTCGACCGCAATGGAGCCGCGATTGCGATAGAAGGCGACGAGGATGGCGAGCCCGATCGCCGCCTCGGCGGCGGCGACGGTGAGCACGAACAGTGCGAAGACCTGGCCGACGAGGTCGCCGAGATGGGTCGAGAACGCCACCAGATTGATGTTCACCGCGAGCAGGATGAGCTCGATCGACATCAGGATGACGATGACGTTCTTGCGGTTGATGAAGATGCCGAAGATGCCCAGCGTGAACAGGATCGCGGCAACGGTGAGAAAATGGCCCAGCCCGATGGTCATCGCCGCCCCCTAGATTCCCTGGCCCGGACCCGCGATGCCCTGTCCGGACGGCACCTGACGGATTTCGATCGCAGCCTCACGGGTGCGCGCCACCTGGTCGGCGGCGTTCTGCCGCTTGACGTTGGGCTTGTGGCGCAACGTGAGAACGATGGCGCCGATCATCGCGATGAGGAGGATGAGCCCGGCCGCCTCGAAGTAGTAGACGTAGCGCGTGTAGAGCACCTGCCCGAGCGCCGCCGTGTTCGTCACCGCATCGACGTTGGGGATCGGCGAGGTCCGCGTGACGCCGGGTCCGATCACCCAGGCGCCGAGCACCAGCAGGAGCTCGACCAGGAAGACCAGCCCGATCACGCCGCCGATCGGCAGGTAGCTGAGGAAGCCCTGCCGCAGCTCGGCGAAATCGACGTCGAGCATCATCACCACGAACAGGAACAGAACCGCGACCGCGCCGACATAGACGACGACCAGGATCATCGCCAGAAACTCGGCGCCCATCAGCACGAACAGGCCCGCCGCGTTGACGAAGGCGAGGATCAGGAACAGCACCGAATGCACCGGGTTCTTCGACGCGATCACCATGACCGCCGAGGCGACGCAGATGCCGGCGAAGAGATAGAAGAACAGGGCCGCGATGATCATGGCGTCACGTCACCGGTACGGCGCGTCGAGCGCGATGTTCTGCGCGATCTCGCGCTCCCAGCGGTCGCCGTTCGCCAGCAGGCGCTCCTTGTCGTAGTAGAGCTCCTCGCGCGTCTCGGTGGCGAATTCGAAATTCGGCCCTTCGACGATGGCGTCGACCGGGCAGGCTTCCTGGCACAGCCCGCAATAGATGCACTTCACCATGTCGATGTCGTAGCGGGTGGTGCGGCGGGTGCCGTCGTTGCGGCGCGGGCCGGCCTCGATGGTGATTGCCTGGGCCGGGCAGATCGCCTCGCACAGCTTGCAGGCGATGCAGCGCTCCTCACCGTTGGGATAGCGGCGCAGCGCGTGCTCGCCGCGAAAGCGCGGCGAGATCGGCCCCTTCTCGAAGGGATAGTTCAGGGTCGGCTTCGGCTTGAAGAAGTACCGCATCGACAGCACGATGGCGCCGACGAACTCCGCCAGAAACACTGATTTGGCCGCCTGGTCGAGCCTCATCGGATAATCCTCATTGTGGCGCCAGCCCGGTGAATTGCAGGAATGCGGCGACGATCACCACCATGGCGAGGGACAGCGGCAGGAACACTTTCCAACCGAGTCGCATGAGCTGGTCGTAGCGGTAGCGCGGAACGAACGCCTTGACCAAGGCGAACATGAAGAACACGAACCCGGCCTTGAGCACGAACCAGATGATGCCCGGCACCCAGGTGAAGGGCGGCACCGCGACCGGCGGCAGCCAGCCCCCCAGGAACAGGATCGTGGTCAGCGCGCACATGGTCGCGATCGCCACGTATTCCCCGAGCATGAACAGCATGTAGGGCGTCGATCCGTACTCGACCATGAAACCCGCGACCAGCTCGGATTCCGCCTCGACGAGATCGAACGGCGGCCGGTTGGTCTCGGCCAGCGCCGAGATGAAGAAGATGATGAACATCGGGAACAGCGGCAGCCAGTACCAGTTGAGCACCGTGAGCCACGGCACCCCGATGAGGCTCGCGAGCCCACGGGTCTCCTGGGCGGCGACGATGGCGGTCAGGTTGAGCGAGCCCGCGCACAGCAGCACGGTGATGATCACGAAGCCGATCGAGACCTCGTACGACACCATCTGGGCCGCCGAGCGCAGCGCCGCGAGGAACGGATACTTCGAATTGGACGCCCAGCCGGCCATGATGACGCCGTAGACGCCGAGCGACGAGATCGCAAAGATATAGAGTACGCCGACATTGATGTTGGCGATCAGCCAGCCGGCGCTGACCGGGATCACCGCCCAGGCCGCGAGCGCCAGCACGCAGGTGACGAGCGGCGCCAGCAGGAAGACGCCCTTGTTGGCGCCCGCCGGAATGATCGGCTCCTTGAGCACGAATTTGAGAAGATCGGCGAAGCTCTGCAGGAGGCCCCACGGACCCACCACGTTGGGGCCGCGCCTAATCTGCACCGCCGCCCAGATCTTGCGGTCGGCGAGGAGCACGTAGGCGATCGCGACCAGCAGGACCACGAGCATCAGGACGCTTTCCGCGACCATGATGATCAGCGGCCAGATGTAGTCGGTCCAAAGCTCGGCCATGCTCATCGGTCCTACTCGTCGTCCCTTGGTCCTATTCCGCCGCCTCAGCCGCGGTTTCGGCGAGCGCAGAGCACTCGGCCATCACCGCGGAGGCCCGCGCGATCGGATTGGTGAGGTAGAAGTCCTCGATGGGCGAGCGGAACGGCGCCTTGTCCAGGCTGCCGCCCAGCGCCGCAAGCGTCCTCACGTCGTCGGGGCTCGCCGCCATGAGGGCGTCGGCCGCGCCGAGGTGAGGATGGGCCTTGAACAGCACGCCGCGAAGCTGCGCCAGCGAGTCGTAGGGCAGCTTGACGCCGAGAACGTCGGAGAGCGCGCGCAGGATCGACCAGTCCTCGCGCGCATCTCCGGGCGGAAACGCGGCGCGGCCGGCACGCTGCACCCGGCCTTCGGTGTTGACGTAGATGGCGGACTTCTCGGTATAGGCGGCGCCGGGCAGGATCACGTCGGCGCGATGGGCGCCGCGGTCGCCATGGGTGCCGATATAGACGACGAACGGGCCCGGCTCGACCTCGATCTCGTCGGCCCCGAGGAGGAACAGGAGATCGACGCCGCCCTGGGCCATCGCCGCAGCCGCGAGGCCGTCCGCGCCCGGAACGAAGCCGATGTCGAGGCCGCCGACCCGGGCCGCCGCGGTGTGCAACACGGAGAAGCCGTTCCAGCCGTCGGCGAGCGCGCCGACCGAAACCGCCGCCTTGGCGACGGCCGAGAGCACGGCGGCGCCGTCAGGCCGCGTCAGCGCGCCCTGCCCGACCAGCCAGATCTGCCGCTTGAGATCGGCCGGCTTGTGATCGACGAACGACGCCAGCGTGTCGGTGCCGGCGCCGAGATAGGCGTAATCATAGGTGAGGTCGGCACGCTCGCCGATGACGCCGATCTTGAGACCGCTGCTGCGCCAGCGCTTGCGGATACGGGCATTGAGCACCGGCGCTTCCTTGCGCGGATTGGAGCCGATGATCATGACTCCGTCGGCCTCGTCGATGCCCGCGATCGTGGCGTTGAACAGGTAGCTGCCGCGTCCCCATTTGGGATCGAGCGCGGTACCGTCCTGGCGGCAGTCGAGATGGGGCGAGCCGAGCCGGCCGACCAGCTCCTTGAGGGCGAACATCTCCTCGACGCCGCAGAGATCTCCGGCGATGGCGCCGATGCCGCCCTTGCGGGTCTCCTTCACCTTCGCGGCGATGGCGCGGAACGCCTGCTGCCACGTGGCGGGCTCGAGCCGGCCGCCGACCCGCACATAGGGCTGGTCGAGCCGCTGCACCCGCAGCCCGTCCACAACGTGGCGGGTCTTGTCGGAAATCCACTCCTCGTTCACGTCCTCGTTGACGCGGGGCAGGATCCGCATCACCTCGCGGCCGCGGCTGTCGACCCGGATCGCGGCGCCGACGGCGTCTTGGACGTCGAACAACTCGGTCTTGCCGAGCTCCCAGGGCCGCGCCACGAAGGCATAGGGTTTCGCCGTGAGCGCGCCGACCGGGCACAGGTCCACCACGTTGCCCTGCAGCTCCGAGGTCATCGCCTGTTGCAGATAGGTCGTGATCTCCATGTCCTCGCCGCGCCCGGTGGCGCCGAGCTCGGGGACGCCTGCCACCTCGGTCGCGAACCGCACGCAGCGGGTGCACTGGATGCAGCGGTTCATCGAGGTCTTGACCAGGGCGCCGAGATACTTGTCCTCGACCGCGCGCTTGTTCTCGCGGAATCGCGAGGAATCGACCCCGTAGGCCATGGCCTGGTCCTGCAGGTCGCACTCGCCGCCCTGATCGCAGATCGGGCAATCCAGCGGGTGATTGATGAGCAGGAACTCCATCACCCCTTCGCGCGCCTTCCTCACCATGGGCGAGCGCGTCTTGACCTCCGGAGGCTCGCCTTTCGGGCCGGGCCGGCAGTCGCGGACGCCCCAGGCGCAGCTCGCCACCGGCTTCGGCGAGCCGACGAGTTCGACGAGGCACATGCGGCAGTTGCCGGCGATCGACAGGCGCTCATGGAAGCAAAAGCGCGGAATCTCGGCGCCGCCGGCCTCGCAGGCCTGCAGCAGCGTGTATTCGGGCGGGACGTCGATCTCGTTGCCGTCGATGATGATCTTGCTCATCGGCGCGCTCCCTGCCTGGCGCCGCGCGCGTGCACCGTCGCAGCCGCAGCGATCTGCACGCCTGCAAAGGCTTCCCGCACGCCCGTGAAGCCTGCCTGGAGTTCAGCGAAGGCGGTCTGGCCTGGGATGAAGGCTCGTGATTCCATCGGACCCTCCCCTATTCCGCCGCCACGCGCACCGGATCGGGATGCGGGTTGGCCGCGTATTCGTCGATCCGCCGCTCGATCTCGTGGCGGAAATTGCGCAGCAGGCCTTGCACCGGCCACGCCGCGCCGTCGCCGAACGCGCAGATGGTGTGCCCCTCGATCTGATGGGTGACTTCCATCAGCATGTCGATCTCGCGCTTGTGGGCGCGGCCTTCCGCCATGCGCATGAGGACGCGCCACATCCACCCCATGCCTTCGCGGCACGGCGTGCACTGGCCGCAGCTCTCGTGCTTGTAGAAGTAGGAGATGCGGGCCATGGCGCGGATGATATCGGTCGACTTGTCCATGACGATGACGGCCGCCGTGCCGAGCGCCGACTTCACGTCTTTGGTGCCGTCGAAGTCCATCGGCAGCGGCACGCATTGCGCGGCCGGGACCATCGGCATCGAGGAGCCGCCGGGAATGACGGCGAGGAGATTGTCCCAGCCGCCACGCACGCCGCCGGCATGGGTGTCGATGAGCTCGCGCAGCGGGATGCCCATCGCCTCTTCGACGTTGCACGGCCGGTTCACATGGCCGGAGATGCAGAACAGCTTGGTGCCGGTGTTGTTGGGCCGGCCGATGCTGGCGAACCACCCCGCGCCGCGCCGCATGATGTCGGGAACGACCGCGATCGATTCGACATTGTTGACGGTGGTCGGACAGCCATAGAGGCCCATATTGGCAGGAAACGGCGGCTTGAGCCGCGGCATCCCCTTCTTGCCCTCCAGGCTTTCCAGCAGCGCGGTTTCCTCGCCGCAGATATAGGCGCCGGCCCCGTGGTGGACGTAGAGGTCGAAATCCCAGCCGTTGACGTTGTTCTTGCCGATCAGCCGGGCCTCGTAGGCCTGGTCGACCGCGGCCTGCAGGTGCTCGCGCTCGCGGATGAATTCACCGCGCACATAGACGTAGCAGGCATGCGCCCCCATCGCGAAGCTCGCGATCAGGCAACCCTCGACCAGGAGATGCGGATCGAACCGCATGATCTCGCGGTCCTTGCAGGTGCCCGGCTCGGACTCGTCGGCATTGACGACGAGATAATGCGGCCGTTCGCCGATCTGCTTGGGCATGAACGACCACTTCAGCCCGGTCGGGAAGCCGGCGCCGCCGCGGCCGCGCAGGCCCGACGCCTTCATCTCCGCGATGATGCCGTCGCGGCCTTTTTCCAGGATCGCCTTGGTGCCGTCCCAGGAGCCGCGCGCCCGTGCGCCGGCGAGGCCCCAGTCGTGGCGGCCGTAGAGGTTCTTGAAGATGCGGTCCTTGTCCTGGAGCATCGGCTAGGCCTTGATTGGCTTGTCGGCGCCGGTGGCGAGCCGCGACGCCTGGGACACCCAGATCTCGCGATCGATCCGGCCGGGAAACGACAGATAAGTGCCCACCCACCGGATTTCGGGGCGGCCCCATCCGGCGATCTGGTCGTAATGGAAGATGCCGAGCGCATTGAGCTTCTGCTCGTTCACCGGGCCGATGCCCTTGATGCGCTGGAGGTTGTCCGCCTTGGCCTGACGGGGCGCCGCGAGCCCCTGCGGTCGCGTGCCCACGGCATCGGCCTTCTGCTCGGGCGTCGCATCCTTGGCGAGCTTGGCGAGCTTGGCGCTGATCTCCGCCTCTTCGGCCGCCGCAAAAGCTTCGGTTTCTTTGGCGGCCGCCTCCTTGGGCGAGGGCGCCTTTGAAACGGGTTCCGCGGACGGCGCGTCCGTCGCAGCCGCGGCGGCTGCCCCGCCGCCGCCCGCGCTCGCCGCGGTCGAGGCCGGCGCCTCGCGGATGTTGGCCGGCTCGGCCGGCTTCTTCGCCTCGGCGTCGGTCACCGCGGGCTGCGGCTTCGGTGCCGAGGGAGCGGCCGGCGCCTCATCCAGCAGCGTCGTGTCGCCCCCGAGCGGTGCCGAGAACTGGCGGCCGTTCTGCGGACCCGGCTTCGGGGTCTCGCCGCGGGCGATCGCTTCGAGCACCATCTCGAACGTCTCCGGCGTCAGGTCCTCATAGGTGTCCCTGCCGATCAGCACCATCGGAGCGTTGACGCAGGCGCCCAGGCACTCGACCTCCTCCCAGGAGAAGTCGCCGTCGGCCGAGAGCGCAAACGGCTCGTGGTTGATCCGCCGCTCGCAGACCTTCTTGAGCTCCTCGCCGCCGCGCAGCAGGCACGGCGTGGTGCCGCACCATTGCACGTGAGCCTTGCGGCCGACCGGTTGGAGCAGGAACATGGTGTAGAACGTCGCGACCTCGAGCACGCGGATCTTGGGCATGCCGAGCAGCCCGGCGACGTATTCGATCGCCTTTTGCGGCAGCCAGCCGGCGTGCTGCTCCTGAGCCCGCCACAGCAGCGGAATCACCGCCGAGGCCTGCCGCCCTTCCGGATATTTCGTGATCTGGCCGCGTGCCCATTCGAGATTCTCCGCCGTGAAGGAGAACTCCTTCGGCTGCAGATCGGCGGGTGCGAGACGGCGGACGGACATGTCTATTCAGCTCCCGCTGAAGAGGAGAAGCGGGCGCCTGTCGACGCCGTGGCTGCGCGTCGCAGCCGGCTCTCTCCCCCGCTTGCGGGGGAGAGGTGGAGAGGGGGACACGGCGGACGAGCAAACTCGGGCGGCTGCGGAGGCGAAACGGCCGCCGGCCCCCTCCCCGACCCTCCCCCGCAGGCGGGAGAGGGGGAAGAGCGCCATCGTGCGGAAACCTCAGTGCGCGAGCCACCCATCATCGGTCGACCTCGCCGAACACGATGTCGATCGAACCGAGAATGGCGGAGACGTCGGCGAGCATGTAGCCGCGGCAGAGGAAATCCATCGCCTGCAGGTGGGCGAAGCCGGGTGCGCGGATCTTGCACTTGTAGGGCTTGTTGGTGCCGTCGGCGACGAGATAGACGCCGAACTCCCCCTTGGGCGCCTCGACCGCGGCATAGACCTCGCCGGCCGGCACGTGAAAGCCCTCGGTGTAGAGCTTGAAGTGATGGATCAGCGCCTCCATCGAGCGCTTCATCTCGCCGCGCCGCGGCGGCACGATCTTGTGGTCGGAGGCGTGGACCGGCCCCTGCCCTTCCGGCTCGCGCAGCTTGGCGATGCACTGCTTCATGATGCGCACCGACTGGCGCATCTCCTCCATGCGGATGCAGTAGCGGTCGAAGCAGTCGCCATTTTTTCCGACGGGGATGTCGAATTCGAGCTCGGAATAGACCTCGTAGGGCTGCGCCTTGCGCAGGTCCCAGGCGGCGCCGGAGCCGCGCACCATCACCCCGGAGAAGCCCCAGGCCCAGGCGTCCGCGAGCTTGACGACGGCGATGTCGACGTTGCGCTGCTTGAAGATGCGGTTGCCGGTGAGCAGAGACTCGAGGTCGTCGCACACGCCGAGGAACGGATCGCAGAACGCCTCGATGTCGTCGATCAGCTTGGGCGGCAGGTCCTGGTGCACGCCGCCGACCCGGAAATAGGCCGCGTGCATGCGGCTTCCGGAGGCGCGCTCGTAGAACACCATGAGCTTCTCGCGCTCCTCGAAGCCCCACAGCGGCGGCGTGAGCGCGCCGACATCCATCGCCTGGGTGGTGACGTTGAGGAGATGGGACAGCAACCGGCCGATCTCGGAATAGAGCACGCGGATCAGCTGGGCGCGGCGCGGCACTTCGAGCCCCAGCAGCTTTTCCACCGCGAGGCAGAAGGCATGCTCCTGGTTCATCGGCGCGACATAATCGAGGCGGTCGAAATACGGGATCGCCTGCTGGTAGGTCTTGTACTCGATCAGCTTCTCGGTGCCGCGGTGGAGCAGCCCGATGTGCGGATCGACGCGCTCGACCACCTCGCCGTCGAGTTCCAGCACCAGCCGCAGGACGCCGTGGGCAGCCGGATGCTGCGGCCCGAAATTGATGGTGAAGTTGCGGACCTCGCTCATGCGTCAGCCTGCCTTCCCCGCTTTCTCGTCGCCGGGCAGCGGATAGTCGGGACCCTCCCACGGCGAGAGAAAATCGAAATTGCGGAACTCCTGGGCGAGCCGCACCGGGCTGTAGACGACGCGCTTTTCCTCGTCGTCCCAACGCACCTCGACGAACCCGCTCATCGGGAAGTCCTTGCGCAACGGGTGTCCCTCGAAGCCGTAGTCGGTGAGGATGCGGCGCATGTCGGGATGGCCGGTGAAGACCACGCCGTAGAGATCGTAGACCTCGCGCTCGAACCAGTTGGCGCCGGGGAACACGTCGATGAGGGAGGCGACGGATTCGGCCTCCCCGACCTCGATCTTGATCCGGATCCGCGCGTTCGCGGTCGGCGACAGCAGGTGATAGACGATGTCGAAGCGCCGTTCGCGCTGCGGCCAGTCGATCGCGGTGATGTCGACGAAGGCGTAGAACGCGAAGCCCGGATCATCGCGCAGATGCTTGACGACCGAGACGATGTCGCCGGCTCTGGCATGCACCGTCAGTTCGCCGACGGCATGAGCGAACCGCGTCACCGTGAAGGATGTCACCGCGCCCGGCAACGCCGCGACGACGGCTTGGCCGAGCGATTCGAGCTGTTCATTCGTCATGGTCACCGCTCGATCGTTCCGATGCGCCGGATCTTCTTCTGCAGCAGCAGTACCCCGTAGAGCAGCGCCTCCGCCGTCGGGGGGCAGCCGGGGACGTAGATGTCGACCGGCACGATGCGGTCGCAGCCGCGCACCACCGCGTAGGAATAGTGGTAGTAGCCGCCGCCATTGGCGCAGGAACCCATGGAGATCACGTAGCGCGGCTCCGGCATCTGGTCGTAGACCTTGCGCAGCGCCGGGGCCATCTTGTTGGTGAGAGTTCCCGCCACGATCATCACGTCGGATTGCCGCGGCGAGGCCCGCGGCGCGAAACCGAAGCGCTCCGCATCGTAGCGCGGCATCGACATCTGCATCATCTCGACCGCACAGCACGCGAGGCCGAACGTCATCCACATCAGCGAGCCGGTACGCGCCCACACGATGAGATCATCGGCGGCGGCGACCAGGAAGCCCTTGTCGGCGAGTTCGGTGTTCAGCCCGACATAGAACGGGTCATCGGCGCCCACCGGCTGTCCGGTGCGGGGGTCGATGAGGCCCGTTGCGGCGGGCGCGACCTGCGGAGTTCGCTCGCTCAATCCCATTCGAGCGCTCCTTTCTTCCATTCGTAGATAAATCCGACGGTCAGCACCGCAAGGAAAATCATCATCGACCAGAAGCCGAACGCGCCGACCTTGCCGAACGCCACCGCCCACGGGAACAGGAAGGCCACTTCGAGGTCGAAGATGATGAAAAGGATGGCGACCAGGTAGAACCGTACGTCGAACTTCATGCGCGCGTCGTCGAACGCGTTGAAGCCGCACTCATAGGCCGAGAGCTTTTCCGGATCCGGATTGCTGTAGGCGACGATGAACGGTGCGATCAGAAGGGCGCAACCGATCACCGCGGAAACACCGATGAAGATGACGAGCGGAAGATATTCCTGCAACAGCACGTTCATCTTCACCCTCTCCTGCAAACCGTTGCCCGGTCCGCCTGATCCACCCGGCCCGGCCCGACCGGAGCAGGCGCCGCCGGAATCAAGCAAACCTGGATCGGTTCCAAGGTGGGAAGCGGCCGAGCCTTAGCGCAGTGCAGCATGTGAGGCAAGCCGATGTTGGCGACCGATGCCCGGCCGCGATTTTCGTGCCGATGACGGCCCCGCGGCCATACGCCTTTCGTCTCACGCCACGATGACGCCCCGACCGGGCCCGCGGAAGCCCGAGTCGGCGCTTCCGCCTGCGCCAATCCCTTTGACATCGCGCATGGTCTTGTCGGACAAGTCCGCCACCTCCCGTACGAAGACACCGTGCGAACATCGAAAGGCCGATCCATGAACGAGACGACCCTGCAGCATCGCCTGACCGGCAAGGAGCACTGGACCAACAAGGGCGAAGTGAAGCTCTTCATGTGGAACAAGTGCGCCGGCGACCCCGCCAAGGCCAAGGCGACGATCCTGTTCGTCCACGGCTCCTCGATGGCCTCGCAGCCGACCTTCGATCTCGAGGTGCCCGGGCGGCCGGATTCGTCCGCGATGGAATTCTTCGCGCGGCACGGCTACGACACCTGGTCGGTCGACATGGAAGGCTATGGCCGGTCCACCAAGACCCGCGACAACAACGCCCCGATCGCCTCCGGCGCCGAGGACTGCTACCACGCCGCGACCTACATCCAGGGCCTGCGCGGCAAGCGGCCCCTCCTGGTCTACGGCATCTCCTCCGGCGCCCTGCGCGCCGCGTTGTTCGCGCAGAACCACCCTGACATGGTCGCGAGGCTCGCCCTCGACGCCTTCGTCTGGACCGGAAAAGGCAGCCCGACGCTCGCGGACCGCGCCAAGAAGCTGGCCGAGTTCCGCGCCAAGAACCGGCGGCCGATCGACCGCGCCTTCGTGCACTCGATCTTCAACCGCGACCATCCGGGCTCGGCCGAGGACAAGGTCATCGAGGCGTTCGCCGACGCCATCCTCTCGCTCGACAATTCGATCCCCAACGGCACCTATGTCGACATGTGCGCGAACCTGCCGGTGTGCGACCCGACCAAGATCACGGTGCCCGCCATCATCATGCGCGGCCAGTGGGACGGCATCGCGAGCTTCGACGACCTCATCGAGTTCTTCAAGCTGCTGCCCAATCCCGACAAGCAGTTCGCGGTCATGCCCGGCATCTCGCACGCAAGCTTCCAGGGCAAGAACTACGAGCTCGCGCTGCACATCCTGCTGAGCTTCTTCTCGCAACCCGAGCCGGTGTATCGCGGGTGACCTCGGGGCGCCGCCCTCACTTTGTCATTCCGGGGCGCGGCTCTTGCACGATCCCCGGAATCCATCGCCCTCGACGCAACTCAACCTAGGTTCCGGGTTCCGCCTGCGGCGGCCCCGGAACGATGGCGCGAATGGTCGGGAGGGCACATGAGGTCCCTGCCCCGCAGCGCCGATCTGCTGCGCATTGCGCCGCGCGTCATATGGTTCGAGGCTCCGGAACGCGCCTTGGCCGATCCCATCCGGTTTCTCGTCTACGTGATGACCTATGGGACGGAAGACGAGATTGCCGTGGTCCGCCGATATGTCGATCTCGATGGCTTCCGCGAGGCGCTCGATCGAGCGCCCCCCGGCATCATGGACGAGCGGTCTTGGGCCTATTGGAACGCCATGACCGGGCGCTATCCGGCGCCGCCGATGCCGCAAAGGTGATCCCCTAAGTCCAAAACGCCCGCGACGTTTTTCGCCGCGGGCGTTTTTCTGCGCTTCAGAACCCGCGGGCCTTACCGGCTCGCCGACTTCTTCTGCTCGGGATGGAGCAGCAGCTTCTGGATGCGCCAGTTGATGATCTCGGCCACGAACAGCACGTTCTCGGACGGGCACGCGATCTCGTGGATCCAGCCGAACTGCTTCAATTGCCGGCCGGTCTCGCCGAGCACGCCCAGCACCTTGCCGTCGAGGGTCATCTTGTAGATGCGGCCCGGATAGGAGTCGGAGGCGTACAGGACCTGGTTCGGCGCCGGCGTGATGCACAGCGCCCACGGAGCGCCCGGTGCGAAGGTGCCCCCGGTCTGCTGGTAGTTGCTCAGATCAGGCTTGTTGCCGATCACCGGGACGGTGTTCTCATCGAAGGGCACGTCGATCTTGATGGTGTTGAGGAGCGTGCCGTCGCCATCGAACACCTGGATGCGCCGGTTGGCGCGGTCGGCGACGTAGATGTTGCCTTTGGCGTCGGAGGCGATCGAGTGCACGGTGTTGAACTGGCCGGGTCCCGTGCCGGGGCCGCCCCACTGCTTCACCCACTTCCCGTTCTTGTCGTACTTGGCGACGCGCGAATTGATGTAGCCGTCGCTGATGTAGATGTTGCCCTGGGGGTCCCAGGTCACGTCGGTGGGCTGGCGGAAGCGGCCGTCCTGGGCCGGCAGCGGCGGCTTGGGGTGCTCTAGCGGATGCGAGTCGGAGTCGGACGATTCCGACTTGCGACCGAACACCATGGCCACCTTGCCGTCCTTGTCGTTGAACTTGATGATCATGTCCGAGCCCTTGTCGGTGGCCCAGATGTTGTCGTCCTTGTCGATCCGCACCGTGTGCGCGAACGACCAGGCATAGAGGTTGCGGCCGATCTCGCGGATGAACTTGCCGTCGGGGGTGAATTCGAGAAGCTGCGAGGCGGCGTTGCCATAGGCGGGGCCGGTGCTGCTGCCGCTGCGCGAATAGACGAAGACATTGCCCTTCGAATTGACCGCCACGCCCGCCGCTTCGCCGAGGTTCATGTCGGCCGGCAGCTTGAGGAAGTTCGGCACGGATTCGAATGGGATTTGCGGCACGCTCTCCTGTGCCCAGGCGGGAACCGCGAGGGGGGCGACCATCGCCACGCCAAGCCCCAGCAACCAATGATGCTTCATGTGTCCTCCTCCTTGATTCAGCTCGTGCGTACCGCACCCGGTTTTGTCGTCCCGGTTTGACCGGGATCGTATCCCTTCACACGGCGGCTTTACAGCATCATTCGCACGGGCGAGGCATCCGAAGGCGCGCCGCCCGAACGCGAAGACCCGGGGCTCATTCCGGCTCGATGCCGGCTTCCTTGATGAGCGCCAGCCACTTCACGAGCTCCGACTTCACATAGGCGCGGAACTCGGTGCGGCCGGTGTAGAAGACATTGGTTCCGGAATCGATGAAGCGCTGATGCATCTCCGGCTTGGCGAGTATCTGCCCGATCACGACGGCCAGCCGGTCGACGATCTCCGGCGGCGTTCCCGCCGGCGCGAACATCCCGACCCAGGCGAGCAGGTCGAACCCGGGCATCACCGTTTCGGCGAGGGTCGGCACGTCGGGGATCTGGGCGTTGCGCGACAGGGTCGGCACCGCGAGCGCCCGGATCTTGCCGGCGCGGGATTGTTCGAGCCCGGTGCCGAAGTCCGGGATCGCCACGGCGATGTGCCCGGCGATGAGATCGGTCACCGCGGCGGGATTGCTGCGATAGGCGACTCGCACGACATCGATCCCGGTGCGATTCTTGATCGCCTCGCCGACGATCTGGCCGGTCGAGTTGCCGTGGCCGTATTCGAGCTTGCCGGGGTTGGCCTTGGCATAGGCGACGAGCTCGACCATCGAGCGGATCGGAAGCGCGGGATTGACCGCGACGAACGAGGGAAAGCTCCCGATCCGCGCCACCGGCTCGAAGTCCTTGATGGGATCGTAGGGGACGTTGCGGAACAGGCCCTGCGCCGCCGAATGCGTGCTGTTGGTGGTGACGAGCAGCGTGTAGCCGTCCGGCAGCGCGCGCGCCACCGCGCTCGCCGCAATGAGGCCGCCGCCGCCGACCTTGTTTTCGATCACGAAGGGCTGCCCCATCACGATCTGCAATTCATGCGCGAGAAGGCGCGCGGCGGCGTCGGTCACGCTGCCCGGCCCGAACGGAACCACGATCGTGACCTGCCGGGTCGGATACTCGGCCCGCGCCGCCACCGATACGACGACCAACGCCGCGACCGTGGCGGCGCCGATGACCGCCCCCCGCCGACACATCCTTGTGAACGAGGTCCACGTGAGCGCCACCGCGGTGAACGCCTTCAACCGGCTCAATGCGGTTTCTCCCTTAATGCTTCGAGGTTTCCGGCATCGCATGGCAGCACATCATCGCAAGCTCGTCACCGGCGACGCAAGGGCTCGTCATTGGTGCCGCAGGGCGGCGGTTCAAAGTCTAGTAGACGGTCGAAACGAGGCCAGCAAGCCTGCGCTCCCGGCCGGCGAGGGATGCCGTCCCGCTCTCTTCCGCCCGTGCGGCACGTCTGTTATCAGGAGGCCCGCCGCCGTCCCCGAGGAGCCTTGCGATGACGAAGACCTACCGCGTTGCGGTCATTCCCGGGGACGGGATCGGCAAGGAAGTGGTGCCGGAAGGGGTGCGCGTGCTCGAGCAGGCGGCCAAGAAACACGGCATCTCGCTGCAGCTCGACTGGTTCGACTTCGCCAATGTCGAATACTACGAGAAGCACGGGCGCTACATGCCCGAGGACTGGAAGAACCAGATCGGCGGCCATGACGCGATCTTCTTCGGCGCGGTCGGCTGGCCGGCGAAGGTGCCGGACCACATCTCGCTGTGGGGCTCGCTGGTGCTGTTCCGGCGCGAGTTCGACCAGTACGTCAATCTGCGGCCGGTGCGCCTGATGCCCGGGGTCGCCTGCCCGCTCGCCAACAGAAAGCCCGGCGACATCGACTTCTACGTGGTGCGCGAAAACACCGAGGGCGAGTACTCCAACACGGGCGGCCGCATGTTCGCCGGCACCGAGCGCGAGTTCGTGGTGCAGGAGACCTTCCTCACCCGAATCGGCACCGACCGCGTGCTCAAATTCGCCTTCGAGCTCGCCCAGAAACGGCCGCGCAAGCACCTCACCTCGGCGACCAAATCGAACGGCATCTCCATCACCATGCCGTACTGGGACGAGCGGGTCGAGGCGATGGCGAAGCAGTTCCCGGACGTGCGCTGGGACAAGTTCCACATCGACATCCTCACCGCCCATTTCGTGCTGCATCCCGACTGGTTCGACGTCGTGGTCGGCTCGAACCTGTTCGGCGACATTCTCTCCGATCTCGGTCCGGCGTGCACCGGAACCATCGGCATCGCGCCGAGCGGCAACATCAATCCGGAGCGCAAATTCCCCTCGGTGTTCGAGCCGGTGCACGGCTCCGCGCCCGACATCGCCGGCCAGGGCATCGCCAATCCGATCGGCCAGATCTGGTCGGCCGGGATGATGCTCGAACACCTCGGCGAGCCGGCAGCCGCGCACGCGGTGGTCCATGCGATCGAGACCGTGCTCGGCGAGAAGACCCTGCGCACCCGCGATCTCGGCGGCAATGCCGACACGACGGCCTGCGGCAAGGCGGTCGCCGAGGCGATCGATTAGCCGGCGCTGCGAACCGGTCCGCCGGTCTGCCACGCCGGCACGCAGACGCTGCGGCCGGACGGCGTTTCCTCGACCACGATTTCGGTGCGGTAAAGCGCCGACAGCGTTGCGGCGGTGACGACGTCGCGCGGCCTGCCGATCACCTTGACGCCGCCCTCGGCGATGATGGCGACGCGGGTGGCGAGCAGCAGCGCGTGGTCGGGATCATGGGTCGAGAGCACGATGCCGTAGCCTTCGGCGGCGAGCTCGCGGATGCGCGCGAGCACCATCGCCTGGTTACCGAAATCGAGGCTCGCGGTCGGCTCGTCCATGACCAGGAACGGCGCGCCCTGGGTCAGCGCCCGGGCGATCAGCACGAGTTGGCGCTGGCCGCCGGAAATCCGGGTGTAGTCCTCGCCGGCGAGGTCGGCGATGCCGAGGCTGGCGAGCTTGCCGAGCGCGATGCGGCGGTCCTCGCTGCCCGGGCTCGCGAACGAGCGCAGCCGCGCCGTGCGTCCCATCAGGACGACGTCGAGCACGGAATAGGAGAATTCGGTGACGTGGGCCTGGGGCACATAGGCGAGGCGCTGGGCGATGTCGGAGGGCCGCAGGAATTCGAGCGGCACGCCGTCGATCGAGACCGCGCCGGCGAGCGGCGGCTGCAGCCCGAGCAGGGTGCGGAACAACGTCGTCTTGCCGGCACCGTTGGGTCCGAGCAGGCACAGCACCTCGCCCTGCAGGATCACCAGCGAAATGCCGCTTCCGACCACGCGCTCGCCGTAGCCGATGGTGAGATTATTGGCGGTGACGCGCATCGATCAGCCCCAGATCATCAGCCCCACATCGTCAACCCCACATCGTCAACCCCAGGTCCTGCGGCCGCGGGCGAGCAGCCACAGGAAGAACGGGGCGCCGAGCACGGCGGTCAGGATGCCGATCGGCGTCTCCACGCGGGCGATGCTGCGCGCCAGGGTGTCCACCAGCAGCAGGAAAGCGGCGCCGAGCAGCATCGACGCCGGCAGCAGCCGGTTGAAATTCGGTCCCACCAGCATGCGCGCGATGTGCGGCATCATCAACCCGACCCAGCCGATGACGCCGGAAATGGCGACGACGCTCGCCGTCATCAGCGTCGCCCCGGCGATCACGAGGGCACGCAGGCGCCCGACATCGACCCCGAGCGAGCGGGCCTCGTCGTCGCCGAGCGACAGGACGCCGATGCTCCAGCGCTCCATGACCAGCGGCACGGCGCCGATCAGGACCAGCGGCGCCGTGACCGCGAGGTCGGAGAGCTTGATGCCGGCGAGACTGCCGAGCAGCCAGAAGGTGATGGCGGGAAGCTGGTCATAGGGATCGGCGAGGATCTTCACCAGCGAGATGCAGGCGCCGGCGAGCGCGCCGATGACGACGCCGGACAACACCAGGACCAGGGTGCGGTCGTGACCGCGCAGCGAGGAGGAGATGAGGAAGACGAGAAGCACGGTGGCGACACCGCCGGCGAAAGCGAGGGTCTCGATGCCGAGCACCGACAGCGACATCAGGATGCCGAGCACGGCGCCGAGCCCCGCCCCGGTGGAGACCCCGAGGATATCGGGCGACACCAGCGGGTTGCGGAACAGGGTCTGGTAGGTCGCGCCGGCCCCCGACAGTGCGGCGCCCACCAGGATGGCTGCCGCCACCCGCGGCAGCCGCACCCTTGCGAAAACGATCTCGCCGGGCGTCACCGTCCCCGTCTCGTCGCCGGCGAGCCGCCGGGTCGCACGAATGACGTCCGTCCATGTCAGCGGGAACGGGCCGTAGCCGAGCGCCACCAGGATGGCACCGAGCAGCACCAGCGTCAGCACCAGGAACACCGCCCCGCGCTTGAACATCAGCGGCCGCGTCCCCCCGGCTGCTCCCCGGCCAGGATGCGATCGAGGGCGGCGTCGTCCGGCTCTGTCTGATAGAACAGCTTGAAGAAGGCACGCGCCGTCACGTGGATGTCCTCGGGGAAACGGTCGGGATAGAGGAGCTTCGCGATCCATCGCAGGCCGATCGCCCGGTTGATCGAGGGCGGCGCATCGATCCAGCCGAACGGTAGCCGGGGCGCGAGGTAGACGCGCTTCGCCGTCACGGCGGGAACCGTCGCCCACAGCGGGTCGCTGGCATAACTGGCGAAGAAGTTGGGGTCCAAGGTCACGATGGTATCGGGCGCCCAGGCGATCACCTGCTCCATGGAGACATTGGCGATGCCGCCGCGCAGACTGCCGCGCTCGGCGACATTGATGCCGCCGGCCCGCTCGATGATCTCGGTGTTGATCGACCCGGTGAGCCCGGTTTCCAGGCCGTTCGCCCCGCGGGCGAGATAGACGCGATGACGCGACGCCGGCGGCAGATCGCGCAGCCGGTCCTCCAGCTGCTCCTCGGTCTCCTCGATGTAATCGGCGATGCGGTCGGCCCGCTCGCGCACGCCGAGGGCTTTGCCGAGAAGACGGACGGTGTCGGCGGTGCGGTCGAGCCGGCCGTCGAGCAGCAGGTAGGGTATGCCGGTCTGGTCCTGGACGCGGGCGGCGAGCGAGGCATAGGTCGGGTTGACCGAGCCGTAATCGAAGATGAGATCGGGCTTCGCCTTGAGCACGACCTCGATATTGGCGGTATCGCCGCGTCCGGTCAGCCGGCCGAGCTCGGGCAGCTCGCGCACCGCCGGCAGCAGGAACTCGCGCTCGTTGGGCCGCGGCGCGGCGCTCCAGCCGATCATCTTCTCCGGCGCCAGCACGTAGAGCACCACCGCAGCCGGAGGGCCCGCCGCCATGACACGCCCAACGCGATCGGGGATGGCGACGAGGCGGCCCGAGGAGTCCTCGATCTGGGCCGCCGAGGCCACCGCGGGACACAGGCAAAGGACAACGAAAATAAGGAACTGCCTCATGGTCCTAAGTCTCTGTGCGGGGGTGGCAGAAAATCGCATGGCCGGGAGGATATCCTGCATTTTCCGGGCGCGACAGCGCGGGCCAACTCCGGTAAGGAATCGCCATGGATCTGATCACCACGACCGCGGATCTCGCGGCGGCATGCGAGCGCATGGCGCGCCACCCCTTCGTCACCGTCGATACCGAGTTCCTGCGCGAAACCACCTATTATCCGCTGTTGTGTGTCGCCCAGATGGCGACCGCGGACGAAGCCATCGTCATCGACACGCTGGCGAATGACCTCGACCTTTCCCCATTCTTCGCGCTGATGGCGAACGAAAGCGTCACCAAGGTCTTCCATGCCGCTCGCCAGGACATCGAGATCATGTGGCATCGGGCAAAGCTCATCCCGCATCCGATCTTCGACACTCAGGTCGCGGCGATGGTGCTGGGATACGGCGACTCGATCTCCTACGACCAGCTGGTGGCGCGAATCACCGGCGACACCCTGGACAAGTCCAACCGCTTCACCGATTGGTCGCGCCGCCCCCTCACCGCCGCCCAGGTCACCTATGCGACCTCCGACGTCACCCATCTGCGCGACGTCTTCCTGTCGCTTTCGACCGATCTGGAGAAGCGCGGGCGCACCGAATGGGTCGACGAGGAGATGGAGGTCCTGACCTCCCCCGACACCTACCGCATGGAACCCGAGACCGCCTGGGAGCGGCTGAAGACCCGGGTGCGAAAGCCGCGCGAGCTCGCCGTACTGATCGAGATCGCGGCGTGGCGGGAGCGCGAAGCGCAGTCTCGCGACGTCCCGCGCGGCAGGGTTCTCAAGGACGATGCGATCGGCGACATCGCCACCCATGCCCCGACCACCCCGGAGCGCCTCGCGGCGCTGCGTTCGCTGCCGCGGGGATTCGAACGGTCGAAATGGGGCCAGGACATCCTGGAGGCCGTGAAACGCGGGATCGCCCGCGACCCCGGCACCCTGCCCGCGCTCGACCGGCCTCGCCAGGGGGCCAATGGGTCGGCAACGGTGGAACTGCTCAAGGTCCTGCTGCGCATGACCTCGGAACGCTACGGAGTCGCCGCCAAGGTGATCGCCACGGTCGATGATCTGGAGCGGATCGCCGCCGACGATCGCGCCGAGGTTGCCGCGCTTCACGGCTGGCGGCGCGAGCTGTTCGGCGAGCGTGCCATCGCCCTCAAGCGCGGCCAGCTCGCGCTCGCCGTGGAGAAGGGCCGGGTCGTGGTGGTCGAGCGGGGCAGCGCGCCACGCGTCTGATCTCGAAACACCGGCCTTCAGGCTTTGTCTAGAAGGCCCACCGCGAACGCCGGCTAATCCGTCACCACCATCGGCTCGCGTCCGATCAAGCGCGCCAGCTGGCGCAGCCGGGCGAAGATCCGCTCGCCGGCGAGGTCGCGGTGCTTGCCGCGCAGCTTGAGCTTGAGCTTGCCGCGCTCCACCACCAAGGGCGTGTAGGGCAGCACTCCGGGCATCGCTCCGGAGACGAGATAGGCGACCCGCATGACGGCGCCGAGGACGCGGGCGCGATCGATCATGCGGGCGGTCGCCAGCTCGCGCACATGGGGCGACAGCTCGTCGTCGGCGAGACCGACATGGCGGAAGAACACGGCGAGCGCGATGAAGGCGCGGCCGGGATGGTCGACGCCGACGAACGCCGCGTGGGAGATGATGTTGAGCGATTGTTCGCCGCGATAGTCGGGATGAGCGCGCCAGCCGATATCGGCGAGAAGGCACGCCGCCCGCCGCAACCGTTTCTCCTCCAGCGTTTCGTCGATCCCCGAGGACGCCATGAACTGGTCGGACCAGGTCGCGAGTTCTTCGCCGTGCTCGGGTGATCGTGACCGCAACACGTTGAGCTCTTGCGCGGCGGCGATCAGCGGATCGCGCTTCTTCTCCGTCTCGGAAAGCTGCGAATAGAGCAGCCCCTCGCGCACCCCGAGCGCCGATACGACGACCCGGCGCGGCCGCGCCCGGCGCACGATGTTCTCGAGCACCAGAGCCGCGTAGGCGAGCAGCGGGCGGCGCGCCGAGGTGACGATCTCGATCTTGGACAGCGTCTCCGGATCGACCCGGCGGACCAGGCTCGAGAATTCGAGCGCTTCCGCAGCCGGGATCACGTAGCCATGCATGACATGGAGCGGATATCCGGTCTGCCACATGTGAAGCCGGGTGAGCGACCGCCAAGTGCCGCCCACGGCATAGAAGTCGCGGCCGTGCCCGGCCTTGAGGATACTGACGCCGGACAGCGCCTCCCTGGTGATCTTCTCCGCCTTCGCCATCGACTTCGAGGAGAGGTCCTGCAGCGCGAGGCCGCCGAGCGGCAGCGTCAGCCCGGATCTTATCTTGACGCCGCGGACGTCGGTCAGCTCCAGCGAGCCGCCGCCGAGGTCGCCGACAATGCCGTCGGGCTTGTGAAAACCCGAGACGATGCCGAGCGCCGACAGCTCCGCCTCCCGCCGGCCGGTGAGGATGGAAATCGGCACCCCGCACACCGCCTCGGCGCGCGCGATGAACTCGCGGCCGTTCTGGGCATCGCGGCACGCGGCCGTCGCGATCGCCCACAGCTTGCCGACCCGCATGCCGCGGGCGAGCGCACGAAACCGCACCAGCGCGCCGAGCGCCTTGTCGACGGCATCCTCGGCCAACAGACCGGTCGAGAGAACCTCGCGGCCGAGGCCGGCGAGCACCTTCTCGTTGAAGGTCGGGGTCAGGCTGCGGCTCAGCCCCTCGTAGACGACGAGACGGACCGAGTTCGAGCCGATGTCGACGACCGCCACCGGCGGGCCGCTGTCGATGCGACCCTGCGCCCGCACCTTGCTGACGCGCCGAGGCCGCCGCTCATTCAAGGTCGCGACGCCGCGTCAGGCTGCGTGGGGAGGAGTCTTTGAGCGACTCTCCGCGTCCCGATAAGCTTGGATTGGTCATGAAATACTTGTGCGCGTTGAAAGGCTCTTCGCCGGGCGCGACCTTGATACGGACCGAAGAGCCGTCAGGCAAGAGGGTCCAGCTCTGCTCGTTGTCCTTGAGGTTGGCGATCATGATCTGATCGAGCACCTGCTGGTGGACGGTGGCGTTGAGAATCGGACACAGCGCCTCGACGCGACGCTCGAGATTGCGCGGCATCATGTCGGCCGAGGAGATGTACACCGCGGCCTTGGGATTCGGTAGCCCGTGCCCGGCACCGAAACAATAGATGCGGCCATGCTCGAGGAAGCGGCCGACGATCGACTTGACGCGAATGTTGTCGGACAGGCCGGCTACGCCCGGACGCAGGCAGCAGATGCCGCGCACGATGAGGTCGACCGAGACGCCGGCCTGGGACGCCTCGTAGAGCGCGTCGATGATGCCGGGATCGACCAGCGAATTCATCTTCATCCAGATCGCCGCCGGGCGGCCCGCCTTGGCGTGGGCGATCTCGGCGGCGATATGGTCGAGAATGCGCCGCTTGAGCCCGATCGGCGACACCGACATGCGTTCGAGATCGGCCGGCTCGGCATAACCGGTGATGAAATTGAAGATGCGGGCGACATCGCGGCCCACGGCCGGATCGGCGGTGAAATAGGACAGGTCGGTATAGATGCGCGCCGTCACCGGATGGTAGTTGCCGGTGCCGACGTGCACATAGGAGGTGAGCGAACCGGCCTCGCGACGCACGACCAGCGACAGCTTGGCGTGGGTCTTGAGCTCGATGAAACCGTACACCACCTGGGCGCCGGCGCGTTCGAGATCCCTGGCCCACCGAATATTGGCCTCTTCGTCGAACCGTGCCTTGAGTTCGACGAGGGCCGTGACCGACTTGCCCGCCTCTGCCGCCTCGGCGAGCGTCCGGACGATGGGGCTGTCCTTGGAAGTCCGATAGAGCGTCTGCTTGATCGCGACCACGTCGGGATCGCGCGCCGCCTGCTGGAGAAACTGCACGACGACGTCGAAGGATTCATAGGGGTGGTGGACGATCAGGTCCTTCTGCCGGATGGCGGCGAAGCAGTCGCCGGCGTGTTCGCGGATACGCTCGGGAAACCGCGGATTGTACGGCACAAACTCGAGATCGGGCCGGTCGACCGCAGTGAGCTGCGACAGCTCCGCAAGGGCGAGCACGCCGTCGACCACGAACACCTCGTCCTCGGACACCGCCAGCGCCCGCCGGACGAACCGGCGCAGATCGTTGGGCATCGCGGTGTCGAGCTCGAGGCGGATCACCGAGCCGCGCCGGCGGCGCTTGAGCACCGTCTCGAACAGACGCACCAGGTCTTCCGCTTCCTCCTCGATTTCGAGGTCGGAGTCCCGGATCACCCGGAAGGCGCCCTGCCCTTTGACGATGTAGCCGGGAAACAGCTTGGGGATGAAGAGCGAGGTGATCTGCTCCAGGGTGATCAGGCGGGCGGCGCTGTCCGGCGGCGACGGCAGGCGGATGAAGCGCTCGATCTTCTGCGGAAAGCGGATCAGCGCGTTCATCGTCTCTCCATCGCTGGCACGCACGAGATGGAGCGCCAGGGAGAAGCCGAGATTGGGAATGAACGGGAACGGATGGGCCGGGTCGATTGCGAGCGGCGTCAGGATCGGAAAGATGTTGCGCAGGAAATGGTCGGAGAGCCACGCCCGATCCGCTTTCTTGAGCGAATCCGGATCGACGAGCACGACGCCGTTGCCGGCGAGCTCGGCGCGAAGCTCGCGCCAGCGCGTCTGCTGGTCGCTGGCGAGCCGTGAGACCGCGTCGTTGATGCAGACGAGCTGCTCGGACGGGGTCATCCCGTCCGGGCTGCGGGTGAGGATGCCGGCCCGCACCTGCCCCTTGAGGCCGGCGACGCGGACCATGAAGAATTCGTCGAGATTGTTCGCCGAGATCGAGAGGAAGCGGACCCGCTCGAGCAGCGGATGCTGGACATCGTCCGCCTCCTCCAGCACGCGCCTGTTGAAGTGGAGCCACGACAACTCGCGATTGATGTAGAGATCCGGGCCGCCGGGAATGAACGTCGGTGCCGCATCGATGCTGACCGGCTTCGGCGCGCCGGCCGATTCGACCGAGAGAATGTCTGCCTCGACGGGGTCTGTCATGTAACCCGGGCCTCCTGTGCCCGTTGAGCGAGTGCAATATTCTAGCATGCCGCGCTGCGGATGAGAGCAGCAACCCCGGACCGGCCGTAACCCGGTTCAAGAGACTACTGCCGCGGCGCGAGCCCGCATGGCCTTGAATTACGGCATTTTACAATGCCGGCCGCGCCGTTCGGCCGGCCGCCTAGGACCAGCATGGTGAGCGCACCCCCGGTCGCGAGGCAACTCCTGTTCCGCCGCGCCACCGGCTATGCCCCAATCGAGGTCATGCGGCCCGGCCCGCGCCATTATTCCCGCGATCGACGCGACACCCAGAAGACCCGCCGAAATCGGCCCGTGCCGCCGTTATTCCGCACCCAGGACTTCGCTCGCCAACGCCCGGGTCACGGGGCGCTGGCGGCGCAGCGCCTCGCGATCGAGTGCGGCGACGATGGCCTGGGCGGCGGCGAAGCTGCGCTCGATGCGAACCGCCAGGTAGGTGATGAGGCCGTCGTCGACCTCGAGCTGCCGATCCGCAAAGAGCTTCACGAGGACCGCGCGCAACATGGCGTCGTCCGGGGCCGCCAAATTGACCACCGGCAATGCGCGCAGCCGCGAGGCGAGGTCGGGAAGAGCGATCTGCCAGCCCGCCGGAGCGCTGCGCGCGGTGAGGAGCAGGAAACCCTGCTGCTCCCGGGCGAGGTTCAGCAGGTGGAACATGGCGCGCTCGTCGAGATCGCGGGGATCTCGCGCGTCGCCACGCTCGATCGCCAGCGCGCCGCTGGAAAGCGCGACCGGCACGCCGGCCTCATCGAGGGCGGCGCTGGCGAGCCGCCGGGCGCCCGAGAGCGACGCCCAGATCGCGGCGAGATGGCTCTTGCCCGAGCCTTGCGGTCCGATCAGCGCCACCGCGCGCGCCGGCCAGTGCGGCCAGCTTTCGACGAGATCGAGCGCGGCGGCGTTGCCCGGCCCGCGCAAAAAGTCCTCGCGGGCAAAGTTCTCGGCGGGATCGAGGTCGAAGGCGAGCTGGCGCGGCGGGGTCATCACGCCGGCTCCGGGCCCTTGGGCTTCATCCCCGGAGCTCGGCGGTGCTCATGTGGAACACCCATTGGCGGACATAGAAACCGATCGACGCGAGCGTCAGAACCGCGACGGCGCCCATCATGAAACGCTCGCCGGTCTCTGCGGTGAAGCCGAAGGCGAGCGCCCCCAGCACCAGGCAGGCGAACACGATCTGCGCCGCGGTGTTGAGCTTGGACACGAGTACCGGCTTGACCCGCATCGGCTTGCCGAGCAGCGCCGCAAGCATGACGCCACCGACGATCAAAATGTCCCGCGACACCACCAGGATAACGATCCAGCGCGGGATCTCCTGGGTGATGCCGAGCGCCACATAGATCGACACGATCAGCACCTTGTCGGCCAGCGGGTCGAGGTAGGCGCCGAGCTCGCTCTTCATGTGGAAGCGCTTGGCGAGAAAGCCGTCGACCGCGTCGCTCACTCCGGCGAGGACGAAGAGGAAGAACGCGACCTGCATCTCATTGGAGGCGATCGCCCACACCACCACCGGCACCAGAAGGATGCGCCCGATCGTGATGAGATTGGGGAGGTTCAAGACGACACCCTCCGGGCCTCGTTCGCCGCTGTATCTAGTCGGCGTCCGGGGAATGCCAAGGGCGTCGACGACCCCGGGCTCGGAGCGGGGCGCCGGGCATCCGTTGCCACGGACCGCCTCCCACCGTGGCCCCTCCGCCCGGGCGCCGTTCGGCGAGACCGCGTCCTGCACGTCATCGGGTCCGTGGGACGGTTTCATGGTTCATCTCGTCGGCACTAGCGGACGCAAAATGCCAGCCGCCGCGGGAGCGAGGGCTGGCATCGGCTGCGTCACGTCCTTACCCCGGCGCCGCCGGGGCCCCATGTCGATGGTTAAGATGCCGTTGGTTAAGATATCGATAATCGAGGTGTGGCCGGTGGAGATGTCACCGGCTGGGATGTCGTTGATCGCGATGTCGCTGGTCGCGACGTCACGGATCGCGATGTCACGGGTCGCGATGTCACGGGTCGCGATGTCACTGGTTGAGAAGCGGAATGCTCTTGGGGTCGGGTGTTTTCGGGATCGACTGAAGATAGGCGTAGATGTCCGCCAGATCGTCATTCGACAGGATCTCTTCCCGATAGGGCGGCATGTTCCGGTTGGTCGTCCGCACGAAGTTCTGCAACGCCTCGAACGGAAGCGGGTTGGGAGCCAGGGTCCGGCCTGCAAGGCCTCCCTGCCCTTTTTCGCCGTGACACTGCCAGCAGCCGTTCTTGAGGAACTGTTCCCTGCCCCGTTCGGCCGACGCGGCAAAGCCCGGCGTGCTGCCGAGCGCGATGCCGGCCGCGACAGCGGCCAGCGCGAACACTACGCGACGCGAGTTCATGAATGCTTTCCTCACCGCGGCTGGGTCCACACGTCGATCAAGGCCGGCTCGCCGGCTTTGACGGCCTCTACCGCCTTCTTGATGGTCGGACCGAGCTGGTCCGGATCCTTGATCGGGCCGGCCGTCCAGTAGCCCATGGACTTCGCGAGGCCGGCGAAATCGATATCCGGGTTCTCGATGCTGGTGCCGATCGGACTGCGATCCATGCCGAGCGCCGCCACGCGGTTGCGCCGGTTGGCGAGGCGCTGCACGTGCATCACCTCCTGGTGGTAGCCGCGGTTGTTGTGCATCACGCTCAGGATCGGAATCTTGTGGCGGGCCGCCGTCCACAGCACGCCCGGCGCGAACATCAGGTCGCCGTCCGACTGGATGTTGACCGAGAAGCGGCCGCCGATGTCGCGGTTGCCGAGCGCGGCGCCCACTGCGGCCGGTGCGCCGTAGCCGACCCCATAGCCGCCGGAGCCGCCCAGCCATGAATGGTGGTGCTCCATCCGCCACAGCCGGTTCGGCCAGCCGCTGACATTGCCGGAGCTCGACACCAGCGAGAAGTCGAGATCCTTGATCTGGTTGTAGATTTCCATCGACAGGCGGGCGGTGCTGATGGGGCTCGCGTCCCATGCCACCGCGGCGGCCGCCCGGGTCCGGTCACGGCCGTCGGCATAGGCCTTCTTGAGGGCCTCGCCGCGCTTCTCGAGCGCCGCCTTGCGATCGTTGGGGATCGCCGCCTTCACCGCTTCGATCAGTGCCGGCATGCTCGCCTCGGCGTCGCCGATCATGTCGACGTCGAGGGACTGGAAGCGCTGGAAATCCTGGTAGTTCGACTTGGTGACCAGCGGCGTCGAGTTGATGCCGATCAGCTTGGTGCCGGGCTTGATCTTCGAACTCGTTGAAGCCGATGCCTTCGTCTCCGTTGTCGACGAAGGCGTTCACCGTCGCCCAATAGTCCGACAGCTCGAGGCCGAGGACGACATCGGCATTGCCGATCAGCGCCGGTCCGCGGCCGGTCTGGTTGAGGTAATGGGTGTTCGGCATGTTCATGCGGCCGCCCTGGTCCACGACCGGGGCCTGCAGCAGCTCGGCGAGCTCGACCAGCAGCTTGACGCCGTTCGGCGTGCGTGCGGCGCGGTCGACGACGATGACCGGACGTTCCGCACTGGCGAGCAGGCGCGCCGCCTCGCGAACGGCGCCCGTGTCGGCCTGGGGCGGCGCGGTCGGCACGTATTTCGGGATGTAGATGCTTTCGCGCTCATGCGCCCGCATCGGCTCCTGCTGCAGGCCGAGGTCGAGCGCGAGCATCACCGGCTCGTAGGGCGGGGTCATCGCGATCTTGTAGGCGCGGACCATCGACTGCGCGAAATGCTGCAGCGACACCGGCTGGTCGTCCCACTTGGTGTAGTCGCGGACGATCGCGTTGATGTCCTGGGCGGAGTGGAAGGTCGGCACCCCCGGCGCGCGTTTGGCGGCATCGATATCGGTGCCGCCGATGACGATGACGGGAACGCGGTCGCACCAGGCGTTGTAGATCGCCATGGTGGCATGCTGCAGCCCCACCGTGCCGTGGCACAGCATCATCAGCGGCTTGCCGGTGGCCTTGAAGTAGCCATGGGCCATGCCGACCGAGGATTCCTCGTGGGTGCAGGTGATGAATTCGGGCTTCTTGTTGCCGCCGTAATCGATCAGCGACTCGTGCAGCGCGCGGAAGCTCGATGCCGGGTTCGAGCACACGTATTCGATGTTGAGGGTCTTGATGACGTCGACCATGAAGTCGGAACCGTCGGGGCCCTGCGCCTTCGGCATCTCCTTGGGCACGCCGGTCTCGGCGGCGGCGACATGGGCGTTCGGCCGCAACGCGGACGGACGGCGCGCCGGGGTATCGACGAGGTCGGCGGCCGGCGCTGCAGCGGCGTTGGCCGCCTCGGGGGACACCGCGCCGGCGGCGCCCGCAACGGCAACCCCGGCCACGAAGTTGCGGCGGCTTACGTTCGGACCGATAGCGTCCGCGCCGGCGTCCCGGCCACCATTGCCTCTGCGTGCCATTATTTCCTCCTCGGCCGCGTCCGCTGTTGCGCGACGCTTGCTGCAATTCCTTGCGGTTTTTGATTGGGGTACCGCGGATGGCTAAATTAGCATGCCGCTCGGCCGTGTCACCCGGATTCCACGCCCCCGGAGCGGGCCGCGCGGTCGCACCGGGGAGATCACCGGGGGATCAGTGGGTCCAGGGCGTCCGCCGCGTGAAGGCAAAATTGTCGGCGTAGGACATCAACCGGCGCTGCGGCTGCTTGGGATCGAACACCTGGTAGGGAATGGCATTGCGTTCGCAGTAGGCGATCGCCTCCTCCCTGGAGTCGAAGTGCAGGCGGAGCTGCTGGCGGGTATCGCCGGAGGCGGTCCATCCCATCAGCGGCTCGACCTCCTTCGGCTGGGCCGGCTCGAAATCGAGCGTCCAGCTCTTGGTCTTGGCGGTGCCCGATTGCATGGCGGACTTGGCTGGCTTGTAGATGCGTGCGGTCATGACGGCCCCGTGGTCGATCGCGTCTGCCGGTCGGAACCTTCCGGCCGGACCGAAAACTTTACGATTACATCCCGCTCGTCAACGTGTGGTTTGCTCGGGGCAGCAGGATTTGCAACTGCGACATGGAGTACTGAACTCGTCAGATCGACCGATATCCTTCTGATTCAATTACCGATATCGCAGTTCCCTCTCATCCCTGTGTTCCTACGTGTGTATCATGCCCAGCATCCCAGGCAACCGCCGAACGGGCACGGACCATTGAGGACAGCATCCTTCCTGCGTTTCGTTTCACCCCCAAGGAAATGGTTTTGACTACACCGCAACACGACGTCGCAAACACCGATGGAATGGGCTTTTGCGGGAGCGGATTTCAGGGAGGGTTTCCTTATACCACGATGAGGGCGTCACCCCGCGACCATCGCGCGTTCGATCGGATGGTGCGCATGCTCGTTGCGCAGCGGTCGCAAGCGCCGACTTAACCAGTGCCTAGCTGAAGACCGTTCTGAAATTGGGTCGAAGTTTGTGCTTCGGCGGGACAAAGGAAAGGTGCATCGCATAGGGCATGCGTGGATCACGAGAGACCGGGACCAGGAGAGTAAAATTACGCGCGCCGAAGTCACAGGCACCTGGACGGTCGAAGCCGAAAGAAAATGGATGCGCCCAAAACCGAACGTTTGGAGAGGAAATTGGCATTCTCCCACCAGCCAGCAATCTTATGTCTGGCGCCAAGATCGCGATGGTATTTATATGGATTGAAAAACTGCTCTCTCAACAGCAATCCGCTCTTCATCGAAGCGACAATGTAGCCAAACTCAGCCACCATTGCCAGATATGCTAGACTGAGAGCCGCAATGATGTGCACATTAGTTATCGGGACATCGGACCCCAGCACTTTGCCTGAAACTAGGTCGGCAATCCTTTTGTCATAAAATCTGCCCTTCCAGCTATTGCATCCGTTTTTATATACCGTCGTGCCACGAAGTGTGAGAGGTTTCTTGCAGAGCAACAAATTTCCAGCCCTAACGTTTACGGGGGTATCTGGATGGGCCCGAATCTCATCGGCATCTAGCTTTAACGCCTGCCGCGGAATAAGATGTTCAAGGTCAAAATCAGTCTGGGGAAGAAAACGACCGCAAGTACAACACATCAATAGTTTGTTTGTCGCAATCTCTGGAATAAATTTGGCCAAATCATTGCGCATCGAGTGCCATAGCTTCTCTCGGATCGAAGCGGTAAGTAGGTCAGGCACTTACAATATCCGCCGTTCTATTCAGTTCGCGTGTGCGGGCATCTGAAGCTCAGGCACACGGCACGCTCGCTCCCAGGCTGTCAACTTCTCGCACCAGACAAAAAGATCATCGGCCTTGGATAAGCTGGCGAGCATTTCTCTCAATTCCTCAAGAGAGACTGGGCCGCCTTGCGCTACGCCGTCATTGTAGTACCAATGATCGGAAACATTCACAGTTTTCCAGATGAGGCTATCTAAGTTCGGCAAATCGGTATAATGCAAAAGTAGTACGCTATTTGTCGAAGCTAGTTGCTGCGCATCTTGTGTGTATCGATTGTTTGAGGCCACGATGCCGTAATCAGCTTTCTCGTGAGCCCTGGCCGCAGCGATCTCTTGCACTGCTTTGTTGCCTACGGGGCGTGAGTAAAGCTTGCATTGAACGACAACCCTCACTCCGTTCTTTTCCGCGACAACATCGACGCCTTGATCGCGGCTCTGCATTGTGACCCTTGCGTCCCATCCGGCACGCTTTAGCTGCTCGGCACAGAACGTTTCAAATTCATTTGGCTTCATGTCGCTCGTGAAAGTCTGAAAGGCGGGATTTTGATTAGTCTCCTGTTCGACGTACAAAAAGGTCGCTGCTTTGATGTCAAATTGATCTTTGGCGAGAAGTTCTTGCTCGTAGGGCGATAATATCGTTATTATATGCTCGTTATGAAAATACTCGAGTTCTTTAAACCACTTCTCATACTTGACTTTGCCATAGGCGTCGGTAGTGACCAACTGCGCCCGTCGTCGGACCAATGCCGGAGAATGTGCTTTGACAGCCGCCGCAATGGAAGCGAGGGCTTGCTCCCGAAGTCTCTTCTTCTCACGGTGATTCAGGTTAGCCAGAAAGGTGATTACAACGATGATCACCGCGATGACAGCAAACAAAATCACAGCCACAGCGGGCGAAGCCGACTCATCGTTACGCTGTGTTTGCTGAGAATAGACTTCTGACGGCTTCGGTGTTCGCTGTGCTTAAGGTGGCAGTGCGCATCTCATGTGAGGGCGCAGGCCGACTCGTCGTGCGGGAAGTCGTCGCCTGCGCAGCCGGTGCCGCGGCGGAGCCTTTGCTCGCAACCGGCGGACGGATGTCGAGGGGAGCGGCGGTCGTCTGCGCAGTGGACTTTTGATTCTGTCCGACTGATCCCTCGACCGCTCGCCATGGAGATGTGCATGTCGGGACTGTTGGATAATAGGCTCGGGCAGGTTCGCACCACCACCATGTCTGTCGGCTGTCGTTTTGTCTGTTTGGTGATTGCGAATGAGCCAGCAATGTCAAAGACGCCAGAAACAAACAGGTGCCCAAAATAGCACCTGAATAATAGCTGAGACCGCGCATAAATCCGTGCCCCCTAAACGACGGCACGAGCTAACTGCCCCATGCCCCGACGCTATGCGTGACACCCTCCTACCTCGATGGAACCTGCGTCTGGCAATAGGGCAGCATTGAGGCGGCGTGCGCGGCCGAAAGGGCGGTATCACGAGTCGTAGCGGGGTTCTTCATCGCCCCGGCCAAGTCTTGCAAATCCGGAGGTGTGTAGTCCTGCCCCACACTGGCCGGTTCATGGCCGCACACGGCGTCACGGTCAATCTCTTCGATGCCAGCACGCTTTGCGGCGATCTTCCATGTGTGTCGCCACGAATGTGAGGGTCGTAACTCCGGGTCCATCACGCCGATAGACCTAACCCATCGCCCTATGCTCTTCACGATCTACAATGGCCGATCTTTGTGGTCTCCGTCGAAGAACAGCGGGCCACTACCACGCGACTTGATCGAAATCGAGAAACCCAAGAGCCGCGACGTACTCATGGAGCGGCACCATTCGGGGCTTCCGATTCTTGGTGGTGCCCGCCTCTGGGGTGATCCGCAATGCCCATATCCCGCCCTGCTCTACTACGTCCCGGCCACGCATCTGCGACGCTTCGCCAGCGCGGTAGCCCGTGTAGGCGGACAGTAGCGGAACCACCGCTTGGCCGCGTCGAGTGGCGTGTGCACCTTGATCGCAGGTCCGGCCTCGCCTTCATGGCCTGGAATGCTGCCGACCAGCGTCGTTTCGTGCTGTCTGCCGGGTTACCTCTTTCTTCCGCTTCTCAAAGACCTCCCATGGTCGCACCGGCTTGCCCGGCAAGGTCCGGCGAGTTCTCGAGTTTCGGTTCCTTCGATGGGATGGTGTCCAGCACCGGGTCATGGCCAAAGTCGCCCCGAGCACGCCGGGCCAGCAGGACTAGGGCGTCAAGGTAGCGCTCTTCGAGGACTGCCACGAACGCCAGATGGCTGGGGATCGAAGGCATATCCCTTCCCCCGTAGCCACTTGTCCGCCCTCACCACTTCGGCCACATCGTCCTGATGGTCCGCGAAGGCGTGTAGGGTGGCCTCCCAATCGCCCGGCTGGGGTGGCAGGCATTCCCGTGCCCCGACGTATTCGACGCACCAGCGGCCCGCCAGGGCGTGGATTTCCCGGTGGGAAAGAGATTGGAGCCGCCTTCCCGCGCCCGCCTGATGGCGTCGAAGCGGGCAGCTTCGTCGATCGCCCATTGCGGAGCCGCCCGTTCGACTGCGGCAACGTTCATGGTGATTGGCCAGGATGCCTTCTCTTTGGGGCTGCCGATGCTGTGAGATCGGCCGGCAGAATGATGCGGGAGTAGTAGTCGCGGTAGGGACGTACCCGCCCGGATTGATCTCGGCGTGTCCGCCTCGACACCTTCGGCATGGAGAATTGCAACAGCACGTCCTCAGTTGTGTGCCAACTTGTGGCCCAAGGACGAGCGAGATTCTGCAATAACGACGCTATGTTGTTGGTCGGGGCAGCAGGATTTGAACCTGCGACCTGGAGTACCCAAAACTCCCGCGCTACCAGGCTGCGCTATACCCCGCCGGCACGCCGGGCAACGGGCGCCCGCCGCCTTCGATACACGCTCCGCCCGGGGCCGGCAATCGGCCCGACGCGACGGTCATTTGCGGAGGATCGGCGACGCCACGCGGTCGCCGGCCGCGATGCCGAGCTTCTTGGCGGTGCCGGCCACCACCTCCAGCACGGCGCGCACCGGCCCGCCCGAGGAAATGATGCGGTCGGACTCGGTCTCGGTATTCTCGGCGATCCGCTGGATGCGGCCGTCGCCGCGAATGAAGATCATGTCGAGCGACACATAGGTATTGTGCATCCACATGGAGACATCCTGGTCGCGCTTGAAGTCGAACAGCATGCCTTCGGATTCCGGCAGCGACTTGCGGAACATCAGTCCCTTCTGCCGCTCCTCGTCGGTGACGGCGAGTTCCACCGAGAACACATGGACGCCGTTCTTGGACACGATCTCGAGCGTCTGCTGCTCCATGCTTCCCGCCGGAAGCGGCGCGAACACCATGGCCGCGGCCGTTGCCACGACGACGGCGAAGGTGCGGATGAGAGCGATGCGACGGCTGCAGGCTTGAGTCATGACGCGCGTTTACCGCAACTGCCGTGCAACTGCAACGGCGAGCAGGACGGCACCGGCCGCTTCCCCGCGCGCGGCGCGATTGTGTCCCGCCTCTCCATGAAGGATCGCTCGTAGGGTAGGCAAAGCGAAGCGTGCCCACGCGTCTTGCGCCGCAACGCTCGCGTCACCCCACCGTCCGCCGTGGGCACGGCGCGAAGGGCGCGCCTTTGCCCGCCCTACCGGGCCGGACGTGCGGAAACGGCCGTCACGTTAGGTCTCCGGAACGGAGAGACTACGGAACGGAAACAGCGCCTGTGGAACAGGAACCCGGTCTAATGGGACGCCAGCATGTGCGGGCCGCCGTCCGGCCGCACCTCGGACGCCATCATGCCCTTGGGGCCGGGGCCGAAGCGCACCAACACGGTCTGGCCGGGCCGCAATTCGGTGATGCCGTAGCGGCGCAACGTCTCCATGTGCACGAAGATATCCTCCGTGCCCTCTCCGCGCGTTAGAAAGCCGAATCCGCGCAGACGGTTGAACCACTTGACGATGGCCCGTTCGAGGCCGCTGGTCGGGGTGACGGTGACGTGGGTGCGGGGCGGCGGCATCTGCGCCGGATGCACCGCGGTCGACTCGTCCATGGAGAGCACGCGAAACGCCTGCAGGCCCTTCGGCCGCTGCAATGCCTCGCAAACGATGCGGGCCCCTTCGTAGGCCGTCTGGTAGCCGTCGCGGCGCAGGCAGGTGACGTGAAGCAGGACATCGGCCATGCCGTTGTCGGGCACGATGAAGCCGTAACCTTTAGAGACGTCGAACCACTTGATGGCCCCGACAACCTCGACCACGTTCGTCGCGGCGTCGCCGATGAGTTCACTGAGAGCTTCGTGCTCCAGTTCGAACGCCGTCCCCGGCCCCTTGGGCCCACTCGCATCCGCCGCCATGAAGACGCACGCCGTTGCTTGATGGGCGCCCCTTGAACTGGGCGCTACCCCGAACGAATCTCTCGTCGAACGATACCATCGAAGGGCAGCCGGAAAAGCATAAAAAGTTTCTGAACGCCTTTGCGTATGTCGGCTTGTGCACATCCCTGATGCAGGAACGCCCAGACGATCCGGTGTTCCCGTTTCGCCGAGCGCGCGAGGTTAATGCGCGATGAAGGGAGCGAGGGTCGCGCCGATGTCGGCGCGAATCACGAGGTCGGCGATCTCGTCGAAATCTGTCGCGTCGCGGTTGACGATCACGAGGCGCGCGCCGTTCTTCTTGGCGCGCAAGGGAAATCCGGCGGCCGGCCAGACGACGAGCGACGACCCGATGGCGAGGAACAGGTCGCACGCGCCGGTGAGTTCCTCGGCCCGGCGCATCGCCGCCCCGGGCATCGATTGGCCGAACGAGACCGTCGCCGTCTTGACGAGCCCGCCGCATGCGCGGCACTCCGGCGGCTCACCCGCCGTGTCGAAGCGCTCGCGGATCCACGCGAGTTCGTGACGCCGTCCGCAATCGAGACAAGTGGCGTAGGTCGTATTGCCGTGCAGCTCGACGACGTGTTCCGAAGCAAAACCCGAAGCTTGATGAAGGTTGTCGATGTTCTGTGTGATCACCGCGGGAATCTTGCCGGCGCGATGAAGACTGGCGAGCGCCAAATGGCCGCGCCCGGGCCGGGCTGTGGAAAACTGGGGATCCATGGCGAAGCGCCGCCGCCACGACTCCCGCCGCATCTCTGCGCTCGCCATGAAGGCATCGAACGGGATCGGCTGGAACTTGGTCCACAGGCCGCCGGGGGATCGGAAATCCGGGATGCCGCACTCGGTGGAGATGCCGGCGCCGGTGAAGGGCAGGATAACCGCGGCGTCATTCACGAGGTCGTGTAGCGCACGGTTAGCGGTCTCGAAATCGGGCGCGATCATGTAGGTTCGCCCCGTCCGCAACCGCCCTGCCTTTTTGCGCAGCGGCGCGGCGCGCGGGTCCGACGGATGCGCGCGACGCCCGTGGCCGCGCGCGCCACAGTGATGATCGAGTGTAAAGTTGAACGACGGAGGCCCGCCATGAGATTTCTTCACACCATGCTGCGCGTGCGCGATCTCGATGCCGCGCTCGACTTCTTTTGCAACCAGCTCGGCCTCGTCGAAGAGAGCCGCAGGCCCGACGAAAAAGCCCGCTACACCAACGTCTTCCTCGCTGCTCCGAAAGATAGGGGCCTGGTCGAGGATAGCAAGAAGTCCGGCCGCAGCGCGCCGCTCCTCGAGCTCACTTACAACTGGGACCCGGAAGACTACGGCGAGGCCCGCTATTTCGGCCACCTCGCCTTCGAGGTCGACGACATCTACGCCACCTGCGAGCGCATGATGAAGGCCGGCATCACCATCAACCGGCCGCCCCGCGACGGCGTGATGGCGTTCGTCCGCTCCCCCGACCGGCAATCCATCGAGTTGCTGCAGAAGGGCGCGCCCCTGCCCCCGGCCGAGCCGTGGAAGTCGATGGCCAATACCGGGAAGTGGTAGGGCGGAATGAGGGAAGCGGCAGCCGCCCGAATCGCTTGAGCGGCTCAGGCGCCGGACCGGGTCCTGCGGGAGCCGCGATCATTCGCCCGATCCTCCACGATTCCTTCACGATCGACCGCTTGCCTGGGTCCGGCAACGAACGTATATGTCGCCGCTCCCGCGCGCCCTTCGTCTAGCGGTCCAGGACGCCGCCCTTTCACGGCGGAAACACGGGTTCGATTCCCGTAGGGCGCGCCAGGGAAATCCGGGCAAATCCCCCACTGTCGCGTCCACAACTCGGAGGCAGGAAAGCGGCGCGCCGCGATTCGGACATAAATCGATCGAATTCGTGAATTTTAATGCTATGATCGGCGCGGGGAATCGCGATCTCGCATTGGGGGGCTTGTTTGACCAATTCCATCGCTGGGATGAGGATTGCCGGCATTGCGCTGGCGATCGTAATCGGCTGCAGTGCGACCGAAGCCAGTGCGCAGCTACGCGCGTTTGCCGGCCAGGGCAACCAACAAGCGCCGGGGAGCGCAGGCCTCGGAACCGCGGGCCTCGGCGTCGGCGGCTTCGGAAGCGCGACGACGACGTTCAACGGAGCGGAGACCGGAACGGCCGGGGCCGGCCGGATCCCGGGCCTTCCGTTGCTGGATCAAGGGGCAGACAACGCGCTCGGCGTCGCCGGCAATGCCGGCGCGTCCCAGGGGTCGCTGTCGACGGCCGTCGACCGCCCGTCGTCGCCGATCAACTCCGTTACCAATTCGCTGATGGGTTCGGTCCGAAACGCGGTCTCCCGGCCGCAGGATTCCGTGGCGAATCCGGCCGCCAAGCGAAAACAGAGCGCCAAAACCGGCGCCGCTTCATCGAGCGACGGTATCCCGGCCGTGGCCTCGAAGGCAGCTCCCCCGAAAACGCCTTGACCCGCGCCCCCCGGCTCGGCGCGCGAAGCGGACCGACCGGGAGCTGGCGAACCGCTCCGAACGGCCCCGAAAAAGCCTTGCCCTGGCGATTGGTTAGACGGGGCGGGTTTTGTCCGGGACGTGGCTCGGCAAAACCATTTGCCGCGTGCGCCAGAAATGGGGAGCACCATGCCTGCGAAGCCTATCGAGGAGCGGCAACATCGAAAGTGGGACGAATTTCTGTTTTGGAGCGCAGCGATTGCCGTGACCATTTTTTCAGGCGGCGTGATCATTTTCATGAGCCGCCTGCATTAGAGCTACGTCTCCGTCGGTCCAAAAACGCCGGCCCACCGAGGCCGCTGCCGCGGCAGCTCGGTTTAACGCCTCACATCTCGCGACGGCCGTAGGTCCGCACGAAGTGAGCGGCAGCGCCGCGCGCCGCGTCGAGCGCCGGGAATGTGGGACCGATCGGCTCTTTCCCGTGGAAGAGGCGAAAGCCGCCCTTGCAGGGCTTGATCCGCAACCGGCCCACGCCGGGAACGTCGACATATTCATCTTGCCGGTGGCGCCGATACGGCGTCGGCACCCAGTCGAGCGGGATTTCCATTCCCGTTTCGACCTCGGCCGGCCGAGGAGCGGGCGCGCTCTCAAAGCGCTGTCCGCCGGCGCCCGTGGGGCTTGGCAACCGCGGCGTCCTCATGGCAGGCCGCGGATGGGTCGCGGCGCGGCGGCGATCGCAGCCGTCGTGCGTTCGCGAAACTTCAGTCCCGCTGCGAGGAAGTTTTCCGAAACGCGCTTCGCGGTCATCACGGTATCGTCCTCTGATCGACCAAAGTGATCGCGGATCGCATCGGCGTAATCCAATAAGGCCGGCCCGGATACCGGAATGAGGCACTCCCTGCCCGAATGATTCAGGCCGCACGGCGCTGAAAAGTTCCATCGCCCGGCGAACAGTCGCCCTGCGAGCCTGCTCCTTGCGCCAGCTTGCAACACGGTGCGGCGCCGTGGAAACGCCAATATTCCGTCGGCTTTTCGCACCGCCAAATCAACGATCATCCGTCTTGTACTTGGAGGGGGATCGACATGAAGAAATTCATCGCCTGCGCGGCTCTCGCACTCATGCTCGTCACCGGGTCGGTCGCCCTGATGACGCTTGCGCCGCAGCTGGTGCTGGCGAGCCACGCCGACAGCACCCATTAGACTGAACGGACGGCCGAACGTCGGAAATATCATTGCTGTGTCTGCCCCATGGCTTTGCCGCGCCGGGAGCCGGCGCCGATCCGTGCGGCGTGCCGTCCGCTTCATTGCCGAGCGGCATGAAGCGGACAGGGTGACGCAGCGCGGTCCCCTCGTTGGTAGACCGAGCCGGTCGTTTGGTTCACGAGGTTCAGGCGTGCGGCTTACCGCCTGAACCGGGGGTAACGCCTGGTCGGAGCGGCGCGCTATTTCGGGGCGGAGTGCGTCACCGTCGGTTTGGCAGGCGACGCCGCGCTGCGCAGATTTCCCCACGGGTCGGCCTTAGCTTTCTGATCCGGAATTTTGGCCACGCCGGCCTTGTAGGCCTCGTCGCGCGCCTTTTCTTCCTTCAGCTCGTCCGCGGACTTGGACTTCGTTTCCCCTCCCAGCGTGATGCTCGGCCTCGCCGCGTTCGAGTTACCGCTCCCGGGCACCTGGGCATAGGCGGGGCCCGCCACCGCCGCGATCACCATTGCCGCCATCAAGCTCCTCATAAACCTCTCCGCTCCGCAATTCGCTCTGGACAGCCCCCAAACCGCGCGGCGCTAAATCAGCCCACGCGGCTTGCGCGCACGGTTAAGTCCGCATTTTGGCTTTTCGTGGAAGCTCGCGGCGCGCGAGGAGGCCTGTGACGGCAAACGAGCCGCTCCCGCCCCCGCCGGATCGGCCGACCAGGTGCCGCGCGCTCCCACGCGGGTTGCCTTGCCCGCTTGCGCAGGAAGCTGAGCCGCGTCGCTCAGCCGGGCAAGGCTGTATGGTCGGGCGAGCGATCTAAATCACGCTTTGGCGCTCGGCCGCGCCGACACCGCCGCGTGCCAGCGGAGCAGATGCCCGCATGCGTCGGGAACGGCGAGCTTGATCCAGCGCGCGAAATCGACCGAGACGAGCGCGGTGATGTCGGCGACCGAATAGCGATCTCCCGCGACAAATTCGGTTTCCGCGAGCCGGTCGTCGAGCAGGTGGAAAAATCGGCCCACCCGGGCACGTCCGCGTTCGACGAGGGCGGGGATCTGCTCGTAGTCGTCCGCGCCCGGCAACGCGCGCGACTTGAAGCCGGGCGACGAATTGCGCAGCGCATCGGCCACCGCGAGGAAGCCCTCGCGTTCGACCCGGCGCTGCCACAGGGTCACGCGCGCACTGTCGCGCGGCCCCGTGCCCATCAGCGGCGGGTCCGGCTGCAGCGTCTCGAAGTAAGTGCAGATCGCCATCACGTCGGCGACGCGCTCGCCGTCGTCGAACTCAAGCACCGGGACGGTGCAATCCGGATTGATCGCACGGAACGCCGCGCTGAACTGCTCGCCGGCCCGGAGATCGACCTGGACGGTCGTGACCGCGATGCCTTTCTCGGCGAGAAAAACTCGCACGCGGCGCGGGTTGGGGGCGGCAGCATACTCGTAGAGCTTCATCGCGACGCCCACTGGTTGGCCCATGTCGCCGGAGTGTCCCCCAACCTGCGCGGATGGACAATGGGCCGAGCCGCGCATGCCGCGGCGCGCGGCCCTTCGGCGAAGACGCGAATGGACAACCGATGCAAAAACTACAGGCGGCCCTTTTGCGCGTAGGACGGCGGCTTCGCGGCGGTGGTCAGCAGAAGATGCGCGGCGAGCTTCTCGATGCGGGTGAGATCGCCGCCGATTTGCGCGCTCCACAGATTTTGGATCTGCAGGGTATGGGCGACCGCGTCCATGGTTCGCCAGCGGTTGACCCGGTAGCGACCGTCCGCAAGCGTGACCGCAGTCATCTTGAGACCGAACCGCTCCATCTTCGCCACGAATGCTTCGACGTCGAATTCAGCCATTTCCCACCCCTCGTCTGTCGGCCGCCCCACGGCCGCTCCCCCCGCCCGCTCGCAGGCCCCCCCGGGCGGATCCCGGTCGGCCCGCGATGCACGGCCCGCCACTGCGGGCCGCGTCAAGCGATTCGCAATTCGGCACGTCCGGCACTCTGGACGTCATCTTCGGCGGGGATCAACCGGTGCGCCGGTTATCCTCGCAGTTTGCAAAGCACCTGTGACGTCTCTGTCACAGGACCGCCGTCGCCGGTCGGAACCAGGCAGCGGCCACGGACCACATGCCGGAGGCGGTGACGCGTCGGGGAGCACCCGCCCGTTCCAGGCGATCGAGAGAAAAGTTGGCATTTTGCCCAGCGGCGGCTATGCCGGTCTCAAGGTCCTCGCCCGGTTGCGTCAAAACGCGTGATCGGCTTGGATCGCCTCCCCGATCCGACTGATCAGAAAGCCAACAGATGTCCACACGCGAAGTCGCGGCGGCCGGCCGGCAGCCTCAAGCGCAGAAAACCGATACCGCTGCCGTCGAACGCCCCATCCCGTCGGGCACCAACGCCGCCGGCTTCGGCAGCGACGTCGTCGCCGAAGTGCTGCGCGACCTCGACATCCCCTACATCGCGCTCAATCCCGGCGCGAGCTATCGCGGCCTCCACGACAGCCTCGTCAACCATATCGGCAACGCCGCGCCGCAGATGCTGCTCTGCCTCCACGAGGAGGCCGCGGTGGCGATCGCCCACGGCTATGCCAAGGTCACCGGCAAGGCGATGGCCGCCGCCGTGCATTCCAATGTCGGGCTGTTCCACGCCACCATGGCGATCTTCAACGCCTGGTGCGACCGCATGCCCATGGTCATTCTCGGCGCCACCGGCCCGGTCGATGCCGCCAAGCGGCGGCCGTGGATCGACTGGATCCACACCGCTGCCGACCAAGGCGCGATCGTACGTCCCTACACGAAGTGGGACGACCAGCCCGCTTCCCCCGCGGCCGCGCGCGAATCCCTGCTGCGCGGGACCTGGCTCGCCAATGCCGCCCCGCAAGGGCCGGTCTACATCAATCTCGATGCGGAGATGCAGGAGTCGGTGCTGGAGAAGCCGCTGCCGCCCTGCGACGTGAACCGCTATATGCCGCCGGTCGTCAATGCGGCCCCGGCGGACCTCATCCAGCAGGCCGCGGAATGGCTCAAGGCCGCCAAGCATCCGGTGATCCTGGCCGGCCGGGTGTCGCGCGATCCCACCGCTTGGAAGCAGCGCGTCGCGCTCGCCGAGGCGATCGGCGCCCGGGTGACGACGGGCCTCAAGGTCGGCGCCGCGTTCCCGACCGACCATCCCCTCCATGTCGACGCGCCCATGAACTTCACCAAGGACGAGCTGACGCCACTCCTCAAGGAGGCCGACGTCATCCTCAGTCTCGACTGGGTCGATCTCGCCGGCACCTTGAAGCCGCTCGACGGCCCGCCGGCCGGCAAGGTGATCCAGATCTCGCTCGACCATCAGCTCGCCAACGGCTGGAGCATGGACTACCAGGCGCTGCCGCCGGTCGATCTCTTCATCTCGGCCGACCCCGACACCGCGACCGCAGCGCTGGTCCAGGCGATCGGGCCGGCTCCGGCCAAGCCCGCCGCCGGCGCGGCACGGCCGCTGCACGAACCCAAGGCGGGCGCGCGCGCGCTCGGCATCGAGGACGTCGCCGCGGCGTTGCGCGGCGCCGTCGGCACGCGCGACGTGACCCTCGCCCACCTGCCGCTGTCATGGCAGGGCTCGTTCTGGCATTTCCGGCACCCGCTCGATTTCGTCGGCTCCGACGGCGGCGGCGGCGTCGGTGGCGGACCCGGAATTTCCGTCGGCGTCGCCCTCGCCGTGAAGGGGTCGGGGCGGCTGCCGATCGGAATCTGCGGCGACGGCGATTTCCTGATGAGCGTGACCTCGCTGTGGACTGCGGTGCACTACCGCATTCCCCTTCTGATCGTGGTCGCCAACAATCGTTCGTTCTACAACGACGAGGTCCATCAGGAGCGGATGGCGATCCTGCGCAACCGTCCGGTCGAGAACAAATGGATCGGCCAGAAGATGCTCGATCCCGAGATCGACCTCGCCGCCCTCGCCCGCGCCCAGGGCGCGCACGGCTACGGCCCGATCACCAAGGCGGACGATCTGGCCGCGGTGCTCGCCGAGGCGATCGCGGCGGTGGATGCCGGCGGAGTCGCCGTGGTCGACGTCCGTATCGAGCCGGGCTATGGCGCCCGCGACACCAGTGGCGCCATGGCGCGCAAGACCGGGTAATGTCGCGGTGGCAAGCGCACCCAGGTTTCGCTGTCATGCTCCGCGCAAGCGGGGCATCCAGTAACCCCCGCGCTATCGAATCGTTTGATGCCGTGCCCAAGTCGGAGCTCGGTTGTTACTGGATCGCCCGGTCGAGCCGGGCGATGACACTGAGGCGCCGGTAGCGCCAAGAGAAAGCGCCGGGGTAACGTCGGGCGCGGCGAGAGGGAGTGATGGCGAGCGCGGCAACGCTGGCGGGACGGACGGACGGTGCGCGCGGCGCGCAGGCCTCCGGCATTCTCGTCGTCGACGACATTTACGTGCAATATGAAACACCCGACGGACCGGTGGTCGCGGTCGATCACGTCTCGCTCACGGTGCGCCCCGGCGAATTCCTCGCCGTCATCGGCCCCTCCGGCTGCGGCAAGTCCACGCTGTTCAACGTGGTCGGCGGGCTTCTCGACAGTTTCCAGGGCGCCGTCACCGTGGCCGGCGAGACGGTGCGCGGTCCGCATCCCGCGATCGGCATGGTGTTCCAGGAGGAATCGACCTTTCCGTGGCGCACGGTGATCGAGAACGTCGCCTTCCCGCTGGAGATTGCCGGCATCCCGAAGCCGGCGCGGCTCGACAAGGCGAAGCGCTTCATCTCCCTCGTCGGCCTCACCGGGTTCGAGAACCGCTATCCCAACGAGCTGTCGGGCGGCATGCGCCAGCGCGTCGCCATCGCCCGCACCCTGGCCTCCGAGCCGAAGATCCTGCTGATGGACGAGCCGTTCGCCTCGCTCGACGAGCAGACGAGGCTGCTGCTCGGCGACAAGGTGCTGCAGATCCAGCAGGACCTCAAGCAGACCACGCTGCTCATCACCCACAACATCACCGAGGCGGTGCAGCTCGCCGACCGCATCCTGGTGATGAGCTACCGGCCGGGCAAGGTGAAGCGGATCGTCGAGATCGACCTGCCGCGGCCGCGTTCCTCGGAGATCGTGTCGAGCGAAGCGTTCGGCCGCTACATCGCCGACATCTGGACCGACCTGCGCGAAGAGGCGAGCCGCGGCATGCGCGACAGCGAGGACCGCGCGCTCCACAGCGGGGAGCACGGAGCGTGAGCGCCGCCACCCTCGCACGGTCGCGGGCGGCGCCGGCGGCGCTCGGGCTCGGCACCCTCGTCGTCGCGATCCTCGCCGTCGAGGTGCTGATCCGCATCGGCGTCATCAATCGCTTCATCGTGCCGCTGCCTTCCCAGATCGCGCTGGCGTTCGGGCGCGTCATCACCGAGGAGGACATCGCCGAGCGCTTCCGCCTCACCTTCTTCGAGGCGTTCACCGCCGGCGTGATGATCACCGTGGTCGGCGTCGCCGTCGGCATCCTGCTCTACCGGGTGAAGCTGCTGCGCCAGGCGACCGAAACCTGGGTCGCGGCGATGGCCTCGGCGCCGACGGTGCTGATGTATCCGCTGTTCCTGGTGATTTTCGGACGCAGCGTGTGGACCATCATCATGATGGGGTTCGTCGCTGGGCTGCCGCCGGTCATCCTCAAGACCGTGGAGGGGCTGTCGGGAACCCGGCGGGTGCTCATCAATGTCGGTCGCAGCCTCAAGCTGACGGGGCCGCAGATGTTCATCAAGATCCTGTTTCCGGCGGCGCTGCCGACGATCTTCGTCGGCGTGCGGCTCGGGCTGATCTTCACCCTGATCAACGTGGTCGGCGTCGAGTTCCTGATCAATTTCGGCGGCCTCGGCCAACTCATCAACGACCTCGCGGAGCGCTACGATCTGCCCGGCACCTATGCCGCGATCTGCTTCGTGATCCTGGTCAGCGTCTGCTTCTTCGTCCTCACGGAATGGATCGAACGATGGCTGAGGCCGGTCGAATAACCCTGCCGGCAGCGCCGGCGCCGTGGATCGATCCGGTCACGCTCGTCCGGCTCGCGATCATCGCCGGCGTTCTGGTGTCCTGGGAGGCCCTGGCGCGTTCGGGCCTGCTCTACCGCGACGTGGTGCCGTCGCTGTTCGCCATCGGCGCCGCATTGGCGAAGCTGCTCTCGACCGCCGACTTCTACTGGAACCTCGGCGTGACCGCCGGCGAAGTCGGCACCGCGCTCCTGATCGGCGGCGTCTCGGGCGTGGTCGTCGGGCTCGTGCTCGGCGGCAGCCGCTTCCTTTCGAGAGCCTACGAGCCCTATCTCTACTATCTCGGGCCCACGCCCAAGATCATCTTCTTCCCGGTGATGATCATGTGGTTCGGGGTCGGGCCGGGATCGAAGGTGGCGATGGGCGCGATCTCCTGCTTCTTCCCGATCGCGCTCTCGACCGCGGCAGGGATGCGGCAAATCGACAAGGTGCTGATCAGGGTCGGCCGCAGCTTCCGCGCCAATGCGTGGCAGATGGCGACCAAGATCTATCTCCCGGCCATGCGCCATCCCATGATCAACGGCATCCGGCTCGGCCTCGGCGTCGCCATCATCGGCACCCTGCTCGCTGAGACCAAGCTGAGCAACCAGGGCGTCGGCTTCCTCATCATCCAGGCCTACAGCCTGTTCGACATGCCGCGCATGTATGCGATGCTGATCGTGCTGTTCGTGGTGGCGATCGGCGCCAACGCGCTGGTCGGCCGCCTCGGCGGCCTGAGCTCGATCCGGCCGCGCTGATGACCGGCCCGTTACGACGGTATCTTCCGTAGAGGGGCAAAGGTGCCCTTCGCGCCGCGCCCGCGGCGTTGATCCCAGGCTTCGCGTCGGCGCTTCGCGTGCTTACGGGGCTTTGCCCCCTGCGGTTTTGCGCGCGCCGCCGCGGGCGGTCGCGACATGCAGGCACGGCCGCTGTATTTGGCTTTGCCCCCTCGCCGCGCTAAAACCGGGAAAACGGGAGGACGACCATGAACAGGATTGCCGGCCTTGCCTTGGCGGCGACGCTCACGCTCGGCTCGCTCGCGCTCGGAGCCGCCCTGCCCGCCCGCGCCGACGACGTCGTCAAGCTCACCGTCGGCCAGCGCGCCAACTGGGACACCTCGATCGCCCAGCTGGGCAGCATGGCCGGCATCTTCAAGAAACACGGCATCGACGTCGAGATGATCTTCACCGGAGGAAGCGGCGAAACGCTGCAGCCGGTGATCTCGGGCGCGGTGGATGCCGGCGTTGCGGTCGGCACCATCGGCGCCATCGCCGCCTTCTCCAAGGGCGCGCCGGTGCGCATCATCGCCGCCGAGGCGACCGGCGCCGCCGACTACTGGTATGCCAAGACGTCGTCGCCGATCAAGAAGCTGACCGATCTCACCGACAAGAACACCATCGCCTTTTCCACGCGGGGCTCGTCGACGGATTCGATCGTGCGGGCCTTCATCGACGAGTACAAGCTCAAGGTGAAGCCGATTACGACCGGCAATCCTTCCTCGACGCTGACCCAGGTGATGACCGACCAGGTCGATGTCGGCTGGGCCTCGCCGCCGTTTGGCCTCAAGGAGATCGACGAGGGCAAGACCCGCGTGGTCGCCCGGGCCACCGATTCCGCGCTGGTGCGCGGCCAGACCATCCGCGTCGTGGTCGCCAACGCCGACGCCCTCGCCAAGCGCAAGGACGTGTTCGACCGCTTCATGAAGGCCTATCGCGAGACCATCGCCTACATGTACGGCGACAATCCCCAGGTCATCAAAGACTATGCCGCGTTCGCCGGCGTTTCCGAAGCCGTCGCCCGGCGGGTACGCGACGAGTTCTTCCCGCGCTCCCTTGTCGAGCCGGACGAGATCCACGGCATGGATTCGCTCCTCGCCGAGGCCGTGACGCTGAAGTTCATCCCGGCGCCGCTGACCAAGGAGCAGGTCACCGAGCTGGTGAAAATACCGAAGTGAGTTGATCCCTCGGCGCCTTCTCCGAGCAGGCCGGCCGGAGCCGGGGTGGTCGCCTTCGGTCCCTGGGTGTCGAAATCTGCAAAGACCCCTCTACGGGGCGCCGATGGCGATCCGCGGCCGCTGACAATTCAGCCCCCCGAACTCCCGCGCTTCCGGCCTCATGCCGCCACAACGGCGGTTGCCGACACGCAACCTGTAGATTATAGATAGTATAATTACAACCTTCGCATGTTGCGGGCTTGGAGCCTTGTCGTGCGGGCTTTCGCCGTATCCGCCACCATCACGAGCCGCCGGCAAGCCACCGCGGCCACGCTGTGCGTGAGACGCGATGCCCGGTGACGACGCCATCGAAGCCGCCTTGATCCGCTTCGGCGCCGCGGTCGGTCCAAAGACCGACGCCGAGATCACCCGGCTGCGCGCGGCCAATGTCGCGCTCGCCGCGGCGTTGCGCCTGTGCCTCGACGCCATGACGCGGGACGGCCATTACCCCCACGACGTGTCCGACAGGGCCTGCGCGACGCTCGCCGCGTTTGCCGACTCGATGCCGGTGCCGGCGGAGGCTGCTGGAAAGCCGAAAAAACACGCTGGTGGCTGAACGCAAGCGGCGCGGTGCAACCTGGGGGCATGTCCCCCTGCTTGGCCAGATAGGTGGCGACGCGAGCGGGGCGAACCTTGGTGGGCGGTGACGGGCTCGAACCGCCGACCCTCTCGGTGTAAACGAGATGCTCTACCAACTGAGCTAACCGCCCTCGCCCCAGCTTTAGCGCTGAAGCGCCGCCGCGCAAGTGGATTTGGCAGTGGGGGTCGGGCGAGTGGATTTGCGCAAGCCGCTGCTCCGCGCGCGGGCCGCCGCCACATCGCCTGATGGCTGTCAAAATAAGAACGGCGGCCCGAGGGCCGCCGTCCAAGCTTATTGTCCAGACGTGCCGGGGGTCAGTGCGCGGTCAGCGCGGAACCTGCCTCGTCTTCGATTGCGGGATCGGGCTTCGCCTTCACCGTCGGCTCTTCCCAGGTGATCGGCTCCGGCTTACGCGTCAGGGCGCGAGCCAGGACCTCGTCCATCCGCGACACCGGGACGATCTCCAGCCCGCTCTTAACGGAATCCGGGATGTCCACGAGATCCTTGGCGTTTTCCTCGGGGATCAGCACCGTCTTCATGCCGCCGCGCAGGGCGGCGAGGAGCTTCTCCTTGAGGCCGCCGATCGGCAGCACCCGGCCCCGCAGCGTGATCTCGCCGGTCATGGCGAGGTCGCGCCGGATCGGGATTCCGGTCATCACCGAGACGATGGCGCTCGCCATGGCGACGCCCGCCGACGGCCCGTCCTTCGGGGTCGCCCCCTCGGGAACGTGGACGTGGATGTCGCGCCGGTCGAACAGCGGCGGCTCGATCCCGAAGGCCATCGCCCGCGACCGCACATAGGACGCCGCGGCCGAGATCGACTCCTTCATGACGTCGCGCAGGTTGCCCGTCACCGTCATCTTGCCCTTGCCCGGCATCATGACGCCTTCGATGGTGAGCAGCTCGCCGCCGACGTCGGTCCAGGCGAGCCCGGTAACGACGCCGACCTGATCCTCGGCCTCGATCTCACCGTAGCGGTGCTTGGGAACGCCGACATATTCGCCGAGGTTTTCCCCAGTGACCTTCACGGTCTTCTTCTTCGAGGTCATCAGCTCCTTGACCGCCTTGCGGGACAGGGTCGAGAGCTCGCGCTCGAGGTTACGCACGCCCGCTTCGCGGGTGTAGCGCCGGATCAGGGTGAGCAACGCATCGTCGTCGATCGACCATTCCTTGGGGTCGAGGCCGTGCTTGTTGACCGCGTTCGGGATCAGGTGCCGGCGCGCGATCTCGAGCTTCTCGTCCTCGGTGTAGCCGGCGATACGGATGATCTCCATGCGGTCCATCAGCGGCGCCGGGATATTGAGCGTGTTCGCCGTGGTGATGAACATGACGTTGGAGAGGTCGTAATCCACCTCGAGGTAGTGGTCGTTGAAGGTGCTGTTCTGCTCGGGGTCCAGCACCTCGAGCAGCGCCGACGACGGATCGCCGCGGAAATCCGAACCCATCTTGTCGACCTCGTCGAGCAGGAAGAGCGGATTGGCGGTCTTCGCCTTGCGCATCGACTGGATGATCTTGCCGGGCATCGAGCCGATATAGGTCCGACGATGGCCGCGGATCTCGGCCTCGTCGCGCACGCCGCCGAGCGAGACGCGCACGAACTCACGGCCGGTCGCCCGCGCGATCGACTTGCCGAGCGAGGTCTTGCCGACGCCGGGCGGACCGACGAGGCACAGGATCGGGCCGGTCAGCTTGTTGGCGCGGGTCTGCACGGCGAGATACTCGACGATGCGCTCCTTGACCTTGTCGAGGCCGAAGTGATCGTGATCGAGGATGTCCTGAGCGTGCCCGAGATCCTTCTTGATCTTCGACTTCTTGCCCCATGGAATCGACAGCAGCCAGTCGAGGTAGTTGCGCACCACCGTCGCCTCGGCCGACATCGGCGACATCTGCCGAAGCTTTTTCAGCTCGTGGGTGGCCTTGTCGCGGGCTTCCTTCGAGAGCTTGGTCTTCTTGATCTTGTCTTCGATCTCGGCGAGCTCGTCGCGGCCTTCCTCGTCGCCCAGCTCCTTCTGGATCGCCTTCATCTGCTCGTTGAGGTAGTACTCGCGCTGGGTCTTCTCCATCTGGCGCTTGACCCGGGTGCGAATGCGCTTCTCGACCTGCAGGACGGAAATCTCGCTGTCCATCAGGCGCAGGACATGCTCCAGCCGCCCGGCGACCGACGGGGTCTCCAGGATCGCCTGCTTGTCCGGGATCTTGATCGCGAGATGCGAGGCGACGGTATCCGCGAGCTTTGCGTAGTCATCGATTTGATGAACGACACCGACGACTTCCGGAGAAACCTTCTTGTTGAGCTTGACGTAGTTCTCGAACTCGTTGACGACCGAGCGCGCCATCGCCTCGGCTTCGACCTTCTCGCCGGCCTGGTCGGCGATGACCTCGGCATCGGCCTCGTAATACTCGGCGCGGTCGCCGTACTTGATGACGCGCGCGCGCTCCGCGCCCTCGACCAGAACCTTCACGGTCCCATCGGGCAGCTTGAGGAGTTGCAGCACGCTGGCCAGGGTTCCGACGTCGTAGATCGCGTCGGTCGCCGGATCATCGTCGGACGCGTTCTTCTGCGTCGCGAGCAGGATGAACGTGTCGGACCGCATGACCTCTTCGAGCGCCTTGATCGACTTTTCGCGGCCGACGAACAGCGGAACGATCATGTGCGGGAACACAACGATGTCACGCAACGGCAGCACCGGGTAAGCGCGAACTTCACCGGGCTTCGGCAGAACACGCGGCTTTGAAGGGGTGGTCATGACATGAGTCCTTTTCTTGTTGTGCCCCTCCGTCCCTGCCCGCTTGAGCAGCGCAGGCGCGGAGTGCCTTGTTCCTGAGACGGACCGCCACGCTCCACAGCGTCACGATGCGGCCGCGAGATCCTGCCCGGGAATACGATGAGGAACGCTCTACTCGACATTGAAACGCCCCACTGCCAATAGGTGGAGACGGCAGCGGAGCGTGTCAAGCAACCGACCCGGGCGGGCGGCTGCGCGTCGTTCGCCGCAGCCGCGAGGATAGCAGATTCGGGGCGCGGTCAGGCGCTCGCCCCCGCGTCGCCGGCGCGATCCGCGTAGATGTAGAGCGGCCGCGCGGTGCCTTCCACGACTTCCTTGGAGATCACCACCTCTTCGACGCCTTCGAGGCTCGGCAGGTCGAACATGGTGTCGAGCAGGATGCTCTCCATGATGGAGCGCAGGCCGCGCGCGCCGGTCTTGCGCTCGATCGCCTTGCGGGCGATCGCGCCGAGCGCCTCCTCGGCGAGGCTGAGGTCGATGCTCTCCATCTCGAACAGCCGCTGATACTGCTTCACCAGCGCGTTCTTCGGCTCGAGCAGGATGCGCTTGAGCGCGGGCTCGTCGAGATCCTCGAGCGTGGCGACCACCGGGAGGCGGCCGACGAACTCCGGGATCAGGCCGTATTTGAGCAGGTCTTCCGGCTCTACCTCGCGGAAGATCTCGCCCGCCTTGCGATCCTCCGGCGCCGCCACCCGGGCGCCGAAGCCGATCGAGGTCGAGCGGCCGCGCGACGAGATGATCTTCTCGAGGCCCGAGAAGGCGCCGCCGCACACGAACAGGATGTTGGTGGTATCGACCTGCAGGAACTCCTGCTGGGGATGCTTGCGGCCGCCCTGCGGAGGCACCGACGCGACGGTGCCTTCCATGATCTTGAGCAGCGCCTGCTGCACGCCCTCGCCCGACACGTCGCGGGTGATCGACGGATTGTCGGATTTCCGACTAATCTTGTCGATCTCGTCGATGTAGACGATGCCGCGCTGGGCCCGCTCGACATTGTAGTCGGCCGACTGCAGCAGCTTGAGGATGATGTTCTCCACGTCCTCGCCCACATAGCCCGCCTCGGTGAGCGTGGTGGCGTCGGCCATGGTGAACGGCACGTCGAGGATGCGCGCCAGCGTCTGCGCCAGCAACGTCTTGCCCGAGCCGGTCGGCCCGATCAGCAGGATGTTGGACTTCGCGAGCTCGACGTCGTTGTGCTTGGTCTGGTGGTTGAGCCGCTTGTAGTGATTGTGGACGGCGACCGACAGCACCTTCTTGGCGTGATCCTGACCGATGACATAGTCATCGAGCACCTTGCGGATCTCCTTGGGGGTGGGGATGCCATCCCGCGACTTCACCAGCGAGGTCTTGTTCTCCTCACGGATGATGTCCATGCAGAGCTCGACGCATTCATCGCAGATGAAAACCGTCGGGCCCGCGATCAGCTTGCGCACCTCATGCTGGCTCTTGCCACAGAACGAGCAATAGAGCGTGTTCTTCGAATCGCTACCGCCGACCTTGCTCATTCCCTTCTCCGCGGATCCCTGGCACCTGCGCGCACTACGAAGCGCATGCCGACTCCTGCCTATATATTTGCGAACTCCGGCCGCCGCCGCCAACCCCACGCGAAAACGTCATCACTCGTTCGCTAACGAAGCACGCTACGGACACTATAATCAAGATTCCGCTAATGATGACAATTCTACCATCGGTGGCGCTTCCACCGCCACGAACCCCTGCAAAAACCCCGCCAACTCCTGATCTGGCGTGATCTTTATGGCGGAATCAAAGCGATGCGCGGCCCCGGCGGATTGTGTCCGCCAGGCAACAACGGTCATGCAAGTGCGACCGAATGCGAAGATCAGATCCTCTGGAAACGAGGATCAAACCTTCTCCACCGCCTCGAAGCGCTTGTCGATCACCCTGTCGACCAGGCCGAAATCGCGCGCACCTTCGGCGGTGAAGAACTGATCGCGCTCCAGCGCATCCTCGATCTTCTTGATCGCCTGACCGGTGTGCTTCTGGTAGATCTCGTTGAGACGCTTGCGAATGTTCAGGATTTCCTGGGCGTGGATCATGATGTCCGAGGCTTGGCCCTGGAAACCGCCGGACGGCTGGTGGACCATCACCCGCGCATTGGGCAGGGCAAAGCGCATATCCTTGGCCCCCGACGCGAGCAGCAGCGAACCCATCGAGGCTGCCTGGCCGACGCACAGGGTGGACACCGCCGGTCGGACGAACTGCATGGTGTCATAAATCGCCAGTCCCGATGTCACAACTCCGCCAGGGGAGTTGATGTACATCGAGATTTCCTTCTTCGGGTTCTCTGCCTCGAGGAACAGAAGCTGCGCCACGATCAGCGCGGACATGCCGTCCTCGACCGGCCCGGTGATGAAGATGATGCGCTCCTTCAACAGGCGGGAATAGATGTCGTAGGCGCGTTCACCACGGTTGGTCTGCTCGACCACCATGGGAACGAGGTAATTCATGTAAGTGTCCAACGGATCGCGCATGTTCCAACCTGTTCTGTCCGGCCCGCCGGGCCAACGGCCGGCCCCCTCGTTGCAGGCCCCTCCCGGGTACCCTCGGCGGAACCGGATATAGGGGCTGACGGCCGACCGGCAAGGGCGGCGGTTCTGAGCTCCGGCCCGTCGCTTGCCGCTTGCCCGTCGCTGACCGCCTGCCCCGTCGCTTGCCGCGGCCCTTCGCTCCGGCCCCGCCGTCTAACCGGCCTTCGTCAACTCGCCGGGGCTTCGACGTCGTCGTCCTTGAAGAGCTCTTCCTTGCTGACCGGCTTCTCGGTCACCTGGGCGAGCTCGACGATGAAGTCGACCACCTTCTCCTCGTAGAGCGGCGCCCGCACGCTCGCCGTCGCGCCCGGATTCTTCTGGTAGAAGTCCCAGACTTCCTTTTCGCGGCCGGGATATTGCCGGATGCGCTCCATCAGGGCGCGCGACATCTCGTCGTCCGACACCTTGATATTGTTCTTCTCGCCGATCTCCGCAAGCACGAGGCCGAGCCGGACCCGGCGGTCGGCGATGGCGCGGTATTCGGCGCTCGCCTTCTCCTCCGTCGTCCCCTCGTCCTCGAACGTCCGGTTCTGCGACTTGAGGTCGGACATCACCGTGTTCCAGACGTTCTTGTACTCCTCCTCGACCAGGGTCGGGGGCGCTTCGAACTTGTGCAGCGCGTCGAGCTTGTCGAGCAGCGCGCGCTTGAGCTTCTGCCGGCTCGCGGCCGCATAGTCCTGGGCAATCCGGTCGCGGACCGCGGCGCGCAGCTTGTCGAGCGACTCGAGCCCGAGCGAGATGGCGAACGCATCGTCGATGGTGACCGTGCCGGGGCTCTCCACCGCCTTGGCCGTCACCGCGAAGTCGGCCGTCTTTCCGGCAAGCTGCGGCGAGCCGTAGTTCTCCGGAAAAGCGACGGTGACCGTCCGGTTCTCGCCCGTGCCGATGCCGACGAGCTGGTCCTCGAATCCGGGAATGAAGCTCTTCGAACCGATCACGACCGGGACATCCTCGCCGGCCCCACCTTCGAACGGCACGCCGTCGATCGTCCCGGTGAATGAGATCGTCACCCGGTCGCCATCCTCGGCTTTGCCGTCCTCCGGCTTGGCGGCGAAGGGGCGATTCTGGTCGGCGATCTTCTGGAGCGCTTCGTTGATCTCGTCGTCGGCGACCGGAGTGGTGAGCTTCTCCAGGGCGATGGTCTTGAAATCGGCCAGGGTGATCGCGGGCACGACCTCCAGCGCCACCGTATAGGCAAGGTCGGTCTTGCCTTCGATGACGCGCTCGATCTCTTCCTGGTCCTCCGTCATCGTGATCTTGGGGTCCATCGCGAGCTTGAACCCGTGATCGGTCACGATCTTGGCGTTGGTCTCGCGGACCATCTGGTCGATGGTCTCGGCCATCACCGCGCGGCCGTAGACGCGCTTGAGATGGGCAACCGGCACCTTGCCCGGACGGAAGCCGTTGATCTTCACCTGGTCCTTCATCTGGACGAGGCGGTCGTTGACCCGGGTCGAGAGATCGGTCGCCGGCACGACGACGCGATACTCGCGCTTGAGGCCTTCTGTGCTGGTTTCGGTGACTTGCATTTGCGGACCGTGTTGAACCTTCGTGATCGAAACGTCAGTGAAACGTGACGTCAGTTAATCATGCGGCGGCGCCGCAAGTGAATCATGCGGCGGTGCCGCCCGGTGCGGCCGATCCGACGTCTGACGGAACTCCCAGGTGTCCGGACGAAACCGCCCACCGTCTTCCAACCCCACTTCGCCCCGACCGTCCTCATAAGGCAGTGCGGCGACTTTTCCAAACGGAGGACGGCCGTCTGGGTCGCGCCGCCGGCCGGCGTGGTGCGGGCGGAGGGATTTGAACCCCCACGACTTGCGTCACTGGAACCTAAATCCAGCGCGTCTACCAATTCCGCCACGCCCGCGATGGGCCGCGCCCGGCATGAGGCCGTCCCGCCGGGCGGCGCGGCTTATATCATGGCATGGCGCGGGGCTGCACCAGAAAAAATTGCCCGGGCCGGCGGCCTCTCACTGGAGGCTTGCGGCCGTCCGCCCGGCCCATTCCGCCTGCCCTGCAAGGCATCAACTCGGGAACGCGGGTTCCCGGGCCCCTCGGCGCGGGCGGTGCGACACTGAGCCCGCGTCTTATGCGAAGAGATTTGCAGACGACTTGCCGGTCCGAATCGGGTGGTGAGGGAAGCGGGGCGTCTTTTTCGGTATAACGGCCCTCCCCCGGCTGCCGGGCGCGTCCTTCCGCGCGCCCCGTACTTCGAGTCACGCGATGGACCAGAACCTCGACCCTTCCGCCGTCACCCTGACCAAGACCCTATGCGGCCATCTCGCCGGGGCGCGATTCGCCGACCTCACGCCCGCGGCGGTGAACGAAGCCCGCCGCGGCGTGCTCGACTGGATCGGCTGCGCGCTTGCCGGCAGCGGCCATCCGACCATTAACAAGCTCATCGCGGTGCTCGAGGAAACGGGCGGCCGGCCCCAGGCCCGCGTGCTCGGGCGCAACCTGCGCCTCGGCCTCCTCGACGCGCCGCTCGCCAACGGCCAGATGGGCCATATCCTCGATTTCGACGACACCCACATGGGCGGGGTCGTCCTCCATGCGAGTTCGCCGATCCTCGCCGCGCTGTTCGCGCTTGCCGAGCGCGCGCCGGTGAGCGGGCAGGATCTGATGCTCGCCTATGCCGTCGGCTTCGAAGCCGGCGTCCGCACCGGGCGCACGGCACCCGGTCACCACAAGGGCGGTTGGCATCTGACCGGCACGCTCGGCAGCATCGCCGCGGGCGTCGCGGCGGGGCGGCTGATCGGGCTCGACGGCCAGCGGCTCACCTATGCGATGGGCATCGCCGCCACCCAGGCCGGCGGGATGCAGCAGAACCGCGGCACCTCCTGCAAGTCGTTCCATGCCGGCAAGGCGGCCGCCAACGGCGTGCTCGCGGCATTGCTCGCCGAACGTGGCTTCGACAGCACCCAGGAGATCGTGGAGGGTCGCAAGGGCTTTGCGCGCATCTACAGCGATACCGCCGCCACCGGCGAGCTGACTGCGGGACTCGGCGACGGCTGGGTGATCGAGACCAACGGCCACAAGCCTTACGCCTGCGGCGTCGTGCTCCATCCGTTGATCGACGCCATGATCGCGCTGCGCGACCGCGAACGGATCGCGGCGGAGGAGGTCAGCGAGATCCGCCTGCGGGTGCATCCCTTCGTGCTGTCCATCACCGACGTGGTCGAACCCTCGAGCGGACTGCAGTCGAAGTTCAGCACCGTGCATTCCGCCGCGGTGGCCCTGGTCGACGGCGCCGCCGGCGTCGCCCAATATTCCGACGCCCGTGCGAACGACCCGTTGGTGGCGGCGCTGCGACGAAAGGTGGAGGCGGTGGCCGACGAGACGTTGGGAAAAGACGAGGCGTACGCCACCGTCGTCACCGGGCACGGCTCCCATGACGTCCATATCGCCCATGCGAGCGGCACCGCCGCCAATCCCATGAGCAATGCGGCGATCGAGGCGAAATTCCTCGCCAATGCGGCCCCGGTGATTTCCAAGGCGCGCGCCGCCCGCGCCGCGGCGTTCGTGTGGTCGCTCGAGCAGCAGCGCGACGTCGGCGATCTGCTGGAGATGATCGGCTGATGATCGGGCCTTTGCATGACGACAGGCTCACGCGCGCCCTCCCTGACCCGCGCGCGCGGGTCAGGGAGCGCGCACTGGGACGATCCAAGTGCTGCGAACGATTGTGAATTTGGTCGTGGCCCTCGTCGGCCGAAAGCCCTGACGCCGTGCAGGTGGAAACGCTGCATTCCTTCTCCCCACTCCTCCCCCGCGAGCGGTTCGCGAGCGGTGGAGGGAGGAGCGCATTTTGGACGCTACGCCTTGCGGAGCGTCCGTATCGCTTCGAGGCCACTCCACCTCGATCGCGAAAACCAGGCGGGTATTTCAAATCCGCCACTGCCAACAAAAAAGCCGCCCCGGTTGGGGCGGCCTCTGGTCGGTGGTGGCCCGGTAGGGCCGCGAGAGATCAGCCGATGAAAACGACGCGCTTCTGGGCTTCCGCCTCAGCCGCATTCGTCGGCTGCGCCGGCAGCTGCAGGACGGTGGCTTCCTGGCCTTCGCAGAGTTCGGTCAGGAGCACGGTCTGGCCGTCCGGGAACTCGAGAGAGTCATGGTGGACGTGCGGCGTATCCCTGTTGACCTGGCGGAAGATCGCCGTCGCATGGGTCAGGTTCTTGATGCTGCGGCCGAAGAATCGCGGCGATTCCACAGCAACTTCCTTGGTAAAGGCGATTTCAGTGCCCGGCAGCAGGCAGACTGCCGTGGTCCGTTCCTCCGGTGCCGCGAAGCCGCGCGTTCCGGTGCCGAAGTTTCTTGTGATGAGCTTATCGCCGACCTTAGCTGGGCGCGACGCAACGCCGTGTAGGCTATAGTCACACATGGCAAGGAACTCCTTGTTAAGCCCCTTAGTGCCCCCTGTGCTCGCACGAGCAAATTGAATGCCACATGGGGCGAAAGTTTGACTCACGCACGGCGTCATCCCCATAAAACACCGCGAATTTAGCGAGAGTTTTCGCACCTTGCTGCGCATCGCCCATTGACTGGCCGCCGCACCGTCGTATGTGTCGCCGATGAAAACCCCCGCAGATACCTCGAAGCCATTATTTTCATACCGCAAGCATTGGGCGCACCGCTTCGGCACCGCGCCGTTTCTGCCGATGTCGCGCGCCGAGATGGACCTGCTCGGCTGGGACGTCTGCGACATCGTCCTCGTCACCGGCGATGCCTATGTCGACCACCCGAGCTTCGGCATGGCGATCATCGGCCGTCTGCTGGAGGCGCAGGGCTTTCGCGTCGGCATCATCGCGCAGCCGGATTGGCAGAGCGCCGAGCCGTTCGCGGCGCTCGGCCGCCCGGCGGTGTTCTTCGGCGTGACCGGCGGCAACATGGATTCCATGGTCAACCGCTACACTGCGGACCGAAGGCTGCGCCACAACGACAGCTACACGCCCGGCGGCGAGGGCGGCCGCCGCCCGGACCGCGCGGTGATCGTCTACGCCCAGCGCTGCCGCGAGGCATTTCGCGACGTGCCCATCGTGCTCGGCGGCATCGAAAGCTCGCTGCGGCGGATCGCCCATTACGACTATTGGTCGGACAAGGTGCGCCGCTCGATCCTCGCCGATGCCAAGGCCGATATCCTGCTCTACGGTAACGCGGAACGCGCCGTGGTCGAGGTCATGCACCGCCTCGCCAAGGGCGCCGCGCCGGCGGAGCTCGACGACATCCGCGGCGTCGCGCTCTTGAAGTCTCAGGTGCCCGAGGGCTGGACCGAGGCCCCGGCCGACGACCTCGACGTCGCCGAGGAAGGCGCCGCCATCACCGCAACCCCGACGGTAATCCGCCTGCCCGCTTTCGAGCAGGTGGAAAAGGATCCGGAAGCCTATGCGCGGGCGTCGCGGGTGCTGCACCGCGAGAGCAATCCCGGCAATGCGCGCGCCCTCGTCCAGCGCCATGGCGATCGCGAGCTCTGGGTGACGCCGCCGCCGATCCCGCTGACCACGCCGGAGATGGACGCCGTCTACGACCTTCCCTATGCGCGCGCGCCGCACCCCGCCTATGGCGACCAGGCGATCCCGGCCTGGGACATGATCCGCTTCTCGGTGACGATCATGCGCGGCTGCTTCGGCGGCTGCACCTTCTGCTCGATCACCGAGCACGAGGGCCGCATCATCCAGAACCGCTCGGAAGCCTCGGTGCTGCGGGAGATCGAAACCATCCGCGACAAGACGCCGGGCTTCACCGGCGTGATCTCCGACATCGGCGGCCCGACCGCGAACATGTACCGCATGGCCTGCAAGGACAAGAAGGTCGAGGCGCTGTGCCGGCGGCCGTCCTGCGTCTATCCCGGCATCTGCCCCAACCTCGACACCAGCCACGACGCGCTGATCTCGCTCTACCGCAAGGCGCGCGCAGTGCCGGGCGTGAAGAAGGTGCTGGTGGCGTCCGGCGTGCGCTACGACCTCGCGGTGCGAAAGCCCGGCTTATGTGCGCGAGCTCGTCACCCATCACGTCGGCGGCTATCTCAAGATCGCGCCCGAGCACACCGAGGACGGCCCGCTCGCCAAGATGATGAAGCCGGGCATCGGCACCTATGACCGCTTCAAGGAGATGTTCGACGAGGCGGCCAAGAAGGCCGGCAAGCAGTATTTCCTGATTCCCTATTTCATCGCCGCCCATCCCGGCACCACCGACGAGGACATGCTGAACCTCGCGCTGTGGCTCAAGCGCAACCGCTACCGCGCCGACCAGGTGCAGACCTTCCTGCCCTCGCCCATGGCGGTCGCGACCGCCATGTACCACTCCGGCGTCAACCCGCTGCGCGGGGTACGGCACGGCGGTTCGGAGAAGGTCCGACCGTGAAGGGCCTGCGCCAGCGCCGCCTGCACAAGGCGTTCCTGCGCTACCACGACCCCGAGAACTGGCCGCTGCTGCGCGAGACCCTGAAGCGCATGGGCCGCGCCGACCTGATCGGCTCGGGCAAGCACCAGCTGGTGCCCACCTGGCAGCCCGCCGGCACCGGCAAGACCGGAGGCGAAGGCCGCCGGATGCCGCCGCGCCCGCAAGCCCGGGGGCAGAAGTTCGTCACCAAGGGCATCCCGGTGCGGTAGCGACGTTCCGCCCTCGTTCGTGGAATTGCGGCACGGTGCGGAAGCGCGGTACTGTCGCCGCGGTCCGTGTTGCACAGCGGACGTCACCTCGGACCTGCTTATCAAGCGGACTTGCACACCAAAAGGGTCGGCCATGCGTCTCTCCGCGCTCATTTTCGCCGCCGCCGTCGCCGCGACCGGCGCCACGCCGGCGGCGGCCGACTATCCGGATCGCCTCGTCCGCCTCGTCGTGCCGGTGGCCGCGGGCGGCGGCGTCGACGTGATGGCGCGGTTGCTGGCGCAGAAGCTCGGCGAGCGCCTCGGCCAGCAGTTCGTGGTCGAGAACCGGGCGGGCGCTGCCGGCATCATCGGCAGCAAGGCGGTCATCGCCGCGCCTGCGGACGGCTACACGCTGCTCTACACCCCGAGCAGCCTGTCGCTGGCGGTGGTGGTGTCGAAGACGCCGCCCTACGACCTCGCCAAGGATTTCACCCCGATCGTCGACGTCGCAATCAGCCCGTACGCCATCGTGGTCAATCCCACCCTGCCGGTGAAGTCGTTTCCGGAATTCCTCGCCTATGCCAAGGCCAATCCGGGCAAGCTCAATTTCAGCTCGGCCGGCGTCGGAAGCGCCTCCCACCTCGCCGCCGAATTGCTGGAGGTGATGGGCGGCATCAAGATGACCCACGTGCCCAACAAGGGAATGAATCCCGCCCTGATCGACCTGATGTCGGGCCAGGTGCAGGTCCTGTTCGCCAGCGTGCCGAGCCTCTTGTCGGAGAACACCGGACGGGTCCGCCCGATCGCGATGGCGGAAAAGAACCGCTCGGCATTGCTTCCGGACATGCCGACCATCGGTAAATCCGGGCTGCCCGGGTTCGAGGTCAGCAACTGGGCCGGACTGCTGGGGCCGCCGGGTCTCGATCCGGCGATCGTGAAGAAGCTTCATGACGAAATCATCGCCATCCTCGCCACCGAGGACATGAAAGCGCGCATCAAGAAGCTCGGCTATGACGTGATCGCGAGCACGCCCGAGCAGTTCGCGGCGCAATTGCACGAGGATGTCGTGCGCTGGGGCGACGTCGCCAAGCGCGCCGGCATCAATACCGACTGACTGTCGTCAATAGACCCGGTTGATCGGCGGCTGTCCTGCGATCAGCACCCGCGACACATTCTCCCACGCGGAGCGGAACAGGAACGCGGACGCCTGCCGGGTGACACCGGCGATGTGGGGCGTCAGCAACAGCCGGCTGGCCGCCTCACCGGTCAGCCTCAAGAGCGGATTGTCGGGCGCAGGCGGCTCCGTGGAATAGACATCGACGGCCGCGCCACCGAGATGGCCGGAGTGCAGGGCTGCCGCGAGCGCGGCCTCGTCGACCACCCCACCACGCGCGGCCTGGATGAGAATGGCCCCCTTCTTCATCGAGGCAAGCTCGCGGGCGCCGATCAGGTTGGTGGTTTCCGGCAGCAACGGCACATGGAGCGTGACGACGTCGACGTCGGCGATAAGTTCAGCGAGCGAGCCGACACGCCCCGCCGGACCCGAGCCCGCAGCGCCGGCCGGATCGAAATACGAGACCCGGGCCCCTTCCCGCGTGAACGCCTGCGCGACCGCGCGACCGATGGTGCCGAAGCCCACGATGCCGACCGCAAGGCCGTCGATGCCGGCGAGATTGTCCGCGATCATGCGGGCGCGGAAACCCGCGTAGTCGCCGGCCTTGATCGCGGCATCGGCCCGGCACAGGCCGCGCAACAGGGCCGAAGCCGAGGTCACGACATATTCGGCGACCGCGGTGTTGCTGCCGCCAGGCACGTTGGCAACGGGAAGCCCGAGGCGGACGAGGGCGTCGCGGTCCAGGCGATCGACGCCGGCGCCGGTGACCTGGACCAGGCGCAGCGCCGTCCCCTCGAACAGCCCGGGGCTGAGCCTGGGGCCGACGGCCGGGATCACCAGCGCGGCACACGCCTTCATCAGGGCGGGGATGTCCGGGTCGGCGGGCGCGTGATAGGCGACCTCGAATCCGGCGGGCGGCAAGGCACCGACGCGCGCAAAATCCGCTTGCGGGCGAAGGCAGAGAACGCGATCGGGCATGGCGGTCAAAAGCTCGGAAATTCGGTGGTGCCGGAGGTGACGTCGGAGGCGGCGAAGAAGCAAAGGAGGACCAGCGGCTCGGTGCCGGTGTTCCGGGTCATGTGCTTCTCGTTGGGCGGAATGAGCACGATGTCGCCGGCAACGAGCGGAAGCTCGCCGCTTTCGGCCATCGTCACCCCGGTCCCGCGCAGCACATAGATGCACTCCTCGAAACCATCGTGCAGATGCGGCCCGCGGCCCGGGTCTCCCGGCTTCGGGACCGCAATCTCCGCGATCCGAACCGTGAGACGCGACCCGATCTCGCCGGAGACCGGCTCGAGCGACGTGCGGCCGGGCAGTCCCAGCCGCTTCGCCTGCGAAGGCTTGAGCAAGCGCGCCATCAGCCGACCTGCCGCAGCCGCTTGATCTCGGCCGTCCCGCCCTGCACCGCCTCGAGCTGGCGGAAGATGTCCCGCGCTTCGGCGGCGATGGCATCGGCGATGTCGACGAGCATGCGCTCGCCCTTGTCGGCCCGGGCGTTCTGCGGGCTGCCGAACCAGCCGGTCGGGGCGATCGAGCGAATGTCGGTGAGCACCGGCTGGTAGCTACGGGTGCGGCGCAGCTTATCCATCTTGTGGCCGTGGCTGTGATCGGAGGAGTAGTCGATGCGGTCGAGATGCACGAGCTCCGGGCGGTGTGCCAGCACCGCCAGCGCCTCGATCTCCCCGCCATGGGTGAGACCATTGCAGGAATGACCGTAGAGCTCCTCGGCGACGTAGCAGGCCTGGACCGTGAGGACACTCAGGCCGTGGTCGCGATGAAGCGATTCCGCCGCGATCGCCAGGGACGGGATATTGCCCTCGTGCCAGTTCACGATCAGCAGTTCGCGCGCGCCGTGGCGCGCCACCGAGACGCAGGTTTCCGTGACCACCCGCATATAGGTGTCGGGGGTCAGGGTGATCGTCCCCTCGAAAGGCGCATGCATCGGCGTGACGCCGAACGGTGTATTCGGCAGCACCAGCCCGTCCATCCGTTCGGCCACCGCGTGACCGATGACGTTGGCCGCGAGGGTATCCGTGCCGGTGGGCAGATGCGGGCCGTGCTGCTCGACGCTGCCGCACGGGAGGATCACCAGCCCGCTCCGCACGAGCTGGGCTGCGATCTCGGGCTGGGTCAGATCGGCGAAGTAGCGGCTAGGCAACATGGCGGGTCTTTTCTGCCAGCTTGTTGTTGGCGTCGGCGATCACATCGGCGATCCGCACCGCCTGCCCCTGCCTCTCGATCGAGCGCAACGCCGCATAGACGACCGCCAGCGCGACATTGCCGTTATGCGCATTGAGCTCGCTGGTGCGCCCGGTGCGGCAACTCTCCGCGAACATCTCCAGCTCGGCGCGGAACATATCGCTTTCGGGGACCTGAAGGACCTCGCGCTTGGCGTAGCCGTCCTTGCCCCGCTGGATGTAGAGCGTCGAGCTCTCGTGAATCTTGTCCGGCGTGTCCCAGGTGCCGAAATCGATCTCGTAGTGCATCAGGCCCTTCGACCCGAACACCCGCGCCGCGAACACGCCCGGCGAGGTCCACGACGACCCCACATAGGCGATCTTCCCGTCGGCGAAACGCAGCAGCGTCATCGACTGGTCGTCGACCTCGGCGCCGACCGGCGACAGCTTGGAAGCCATCGAGCTCGCCTCGACGATCTCGCCGCCGAGGTAATGCACGACGTCGAACTGATGGATGGCAAGCTGCGACAGCGGGCCGCCGGGCGCCCGGTCCTTGTACCAGCGCCACGTCTTCGGGGTGAGCTCCAGCGCGCGCTCATTGGAGAAGTTCGCCTCGATGAAGGCGACGCGCCCCAGTTCGCCGGCGTCGATCGCCTCGCGGATCAGGCGAAAGCCCGCCATCAGCCGCGCACTGTGGCCGACGGTCACGGTGACGCCGTATGATTTTTCGAGCGCCTCGATCTCCAGGCCTTCCTCCAGCGTGCTGGCGATCGGCTTCTCGGTGTAGACATGCTTGCCCGCCTTCGCGACCTCGCGGGCGAGCGGAAGATGCTGCTCATTGGGAACCGTGAGGACAACCCCCTTGATGTCCGGATCCGCAAGCATGGATTCGAGATCGGCGGTGGCGCGAACCCCGAACCGCTTGGCGAACTCGGCGCGCTTTTCCTCGGTGCGGCTATAGCCCGCGACGATCTCGATCGCGCCGGATTGGCTGGCGGCGCGGGTCAGCACATTCGCCCATCGACCGAGCCCCACGATGCCCACTTTCACGCGATTTCCAGCCATGAGCGTCCCTTTTCAGTCTTTTTCGCGTTCGTCTGTAGGCGTCACACGCCACCCCGTCAACGGCACGCGGAGCCGCATCGCACGACGGCGGCGGCGGCGCTCCGGGATCACTGGAAGGTCATCGCGATCTCCCTTATGCCGCGGGGCACCCGGACGCCGACAAAGCTGCCATTGATCCGGATCACGTCCAGTTCCTCATCCTCGGTACGGGCGGTAATCGGCTGGGAATAGGAATCGCGAACGATCAGCAGGCTGTCCATAGGCGTCGAGACACGGAGCCTGAGACGATCGCCGCTGTCTGCGAGGAGCGTGACTTCGCCGGATTGTGCTCCGATCCCACTCACCGGTGCCCTGAGCCTGCCGGCCTCTTCCTTGGCGACGACCGCCCGATCGGAGATCGCGAAAGACGGGTCGGCCCGCAGCACGTCATAAGCTTCGTTCGGATCTTCCACCGTCGTGATCTCCCGGGCCAAGGCGAAGCGAAACACCGGCGTGACAAACTCATAGACGAACGGCCGTCCCTCGCCGCGCCCGGTTGGACAGAACACCGGATTTCCCCCGGTCCGGAGCACGAGATGTCGGGACTCCAGGCGGAACATGGAAATCACGTAGCGCACGGCGGCGTTCTGCAGAATCGGAAGCGATAAATAATCGTCGACGGGGATCGCGGTTTCCTGCGCGAGGCACCCGCCCGCGGCTTCCTTGAGATGGGAACTCACGGGAACGTCCAGCACGACGTTGCGCTCGAAGCGCGATCGCGTGACGCTGCCGGCACCCGGAGGAATTGCCACGTTCGACATGAAGAGCGCATATCGGGCATCCGGATTGGGGATATAGCCATCCGCCATGGCGAGACCGAACGCCGCAAAGTGATTGGGCGACAGCCGCGCCAGACGCCAGTGGGCGTTTTCAAAGTCCGCCCCCGTCTCGCGTATCACCACGGCGCGCTGCAGCCCGACATCGCGCGCCTGCAACTCGCGCGCAACGGCGCGGATGACCGCCAGCCCCGGCCCCTCGCGCGGCACAAGGCCCGCAGCTAATCCGCTCGACGTGAGCTTCAATGCGATGGCGACGAGTGCGACCGCCAGGCCGACCTCAGCAATGCCCCGCACATGGCGGAAACTCGCGGCGAGGATGGCGACAAGCACGATCGGACTGAAGACATACGAATAGTAGGATACCGACAGCACGAATGTCGGCAGCACGCCCTGCAGATCGGGCCCCATCGTCTTCATGACCGGGTCGAGCAACATCGAGAGCACGTAGACGACGGCCAGCACTGCGATCCCGGCTCGGGCCGCCGGCCGCCAGAGAGCGACCCCCAACGCAACGGCGGCCAATGCCAGTCCGATGCGCGTGGCCGAGACATCGCGATGGATCAGAATATCCCACGTCTGACGCCAATCGAAAAACAGCGCAAAGGTGCTCCTCGTCCCGCTGGCGGCGCTTGTCTGCATGAAGCGGAGGAGCTCCGGCGCGATCGCGAGCAAAACCCCTGCGAGTCCCGCGGCGGCGCTCACGGCGTGGCGCAGCGGATCCGGACGCAACACGACCCAGAGAAATGCGACGTAGCCACCGAATATCGCGATGAAGTAAAGCGACGACGCCCCGTAGAGGACGCCAAACCCGAACGACATCAGCGCCACGACGCTCAGGCGCTTCCCCTCCTCCAACGCCATCGGACAGAGCAAAAGCGCGAACAGCGGGTATCCCCAGCCGAACAGGCCCCCGCCGACGTAATCCGGCCCGTAATAGAGCCAATTGAGGATATTCAGGCCGGCCGACGCGCAGGCGGCAAGTCCGACGGCGACTCGAAACGATGCGCCGTACACCTTGCAGAGAATCGTCGCCGTCAATGCGATGAAGATCGTGCACCGCGCAAGAAGGAGCAGCAACACGCCCGTCGATGAGGTGACCAGCGCCATGAACAGGCTGTCGAGCTTGATCGCAAACATTCCCGAAGGTAGGGCGTCAACTCCCGACAGGATCTGCGGGACCCGGTGATAGAAACCATGTTGCCAAAACAACTGCGATGCCAGCGTTCGCGCGAGAATCGTGATTTCCAGATCGGTTGACGAGTTAGGCACGCCGAACCACGCCAGCGGGAGAATACATGCGGCGACGGCCGAGACGAAAAACAGCCCGTTGCCGAGAGTTTTCATCTCCAGTGCCCCCTTGTCGACCGCGCGGATGCGGCGCGCGTTTAGATCACGGAACCGGCACGCCAGCAACGATCACCGGGTCGCTTCGGTTGTTCGCACATGGGGCGCAGGCTATGAATGATACGGAGCAGATCGCGCCTGGAATTGACGTTCTCGGGCACAACGGGCCCTTGCGGGGTCGGGCGAGGGGAAATGCGGAGTAACCGATGACCGTGCCGGAATTCGACGGCTACACGAAATCCTACGAGAGGGATATCGACGCGGCGATCGCGGTTTTCGGAAAGGGCCATGATTTCTTCGTCAAGCATAAGTCCGAGATCCTCCTGCCGGCCTTTGCGGAACTCGGCAAGGACGCATCCACGCTGAAGGTTCTCGATGTCGGATGCGGGACCGGGATGGTCCATCCCCACATCGCGAACAGCGTCGGCGAGCTTCACGGCATCGACGTGTCCGGCGCATCGATCGACATTGCGCGCCGCGCGAATCCATCGGGCCACTACGCGACCTATGACGGCGGCAAGTTGCCCTATGAGGACGGCTGTTTCGACGCCACCTTCGCCATCTGCGTGCTCCACCACGTGCCGGTCGAACGATGGCCCGCCTTCGTCGATGAGATGCGGCGTGTCGTCAAACCGGGCGGCCTCGTTCTCTTCGTGGAACACAATCCCCTCAATCCCGCGACGCAGTGGGTGGTAAGGACCTGTCCGATCGACGCCAATGCGGTGCTGGTCAAACCCTGGACATTGCGCCGGCTCATGAGCGGTTGCGGAGTTTCCGAGGTGCGTACGAGCTACGTTCTCTTTACTCCCTTCGCCGGGCAACAGTTCCGCCGCCTGGACGGTTTCCTGTCTCGCCTGCCGTTTGGCGCCCAATACATCATGAGTGGCCGGAGGGCGGGCGGCGATCCGCCCTCGGGCCGGTCGGGTTTTACGACGCTTACGAACCGCCCGACCGCCGGCCGATGAGAATTTCGGTCGTGGGCGGCGGACGCTGGGCGCGCACGATCGCCGCCGTGCTCACCTCGCTGCCGTCCCGCGCCGACGACGTGGTGCTACATTCCCCGCGCAATGCACCGGCAATCGCCGCGTGGATCCAGGAGATTGGGTTGCCGGACCCGACCCGCGCCGCAAGGCTGCGAGCCTGTTCGTCCTGGCCGCTATTTGATAAGGTAGAAGACCGCCCGGATGCCATCGTCGTCGCCAACCGGGTCGACGATCATTTTGCCGCTGCCAGCGCCGCACTGGGGCACGGCATCCCGGTGCTGGTGGAAAAGCCCGTGACGATCTCGCACGACCGGATCGTGGAGCTGCACGACCTTGCGACGCGGCACGGCGTCGTGATGGCTGCGAGCCATGTCTTTCTCTTTGCGCGATATTTCCAAAAATTTGCGAAGATTGTCGTCGCCAACGGCACACCCCAGCACAGCGTCGTCACATGGACCGACGGCGCGGCCGAGACGCGGCGTGGGGAAGCAAAAAGCTATGATGCCGCCGTGACGCTCGCCGACGATGTGCTGCCGCACATCGTGCCGCTGCTTGAAGCGATGCGGATAACCGATCCGAAGCTCGAGTCGTTTCAAGTTGGACGCGGAGGGGCGGAGCTCTCACTGTCGCTCGCGTCAAGCGGCGGCCCGGTTTCTCTGCTGTTGGCGCGCGACAGCGCCGCCCGCCGCCGCGAAATTTCGATTCAGGCCGCGGCCGGCCGCGCCGGGCTCAATTTTGCGAGCGAGCCCGGCCAAATCCGAGCGCCTCGTTTCGCCGGCACCGGGGACCCGGACTGGAACCATGGGCCAACGCCGCTCGCGGCGATGTTGAACGCATTCCTGGCGTGCGTCGAAGGGGCGCCGCTGGATCCCCGCCTGTCCCTGCAACGCGCGATGCCGGCCGCCGGGCTCGCCGACGATCTGCGGGGGCCCTATCTCGCGCACCAAGCCGCGTGGCTCGCGGAGCGCGTGGGGCGGCCTTTCGACGACGCCGTGCGCTACGCCTGCAAGGAGCTTTCGGGCGACGGCACACCAATCGACGAGGCCGCGTGGTCCCGGATCGACAACGTCGCAGCCCTCCGCGAGCATTTGTCGAACCGCCGCCAGTCACATGGCGCACCGCACGCGAAATAAATTCGTCCAGCTCTGCGAAATGCGCCGTTGCCCTGCCGGTTGAACCGGACAGCTTCGGCCGAGGTCATCGTCGGCAAGCGTCAGCTCCGCGGGGGCTCCGCGTCGATATTGATCGTGCGTTCTACCACGACCAGCGGACGGTAGCGGACTTGCTGATAAATGCGACTCACATATTCGCCGATGATTCCCAGGAAGATCGCGTTGAGACTGATGCCGAACAGTGTCACGACCACCATCGTTGCAAAACCGCTCGGCCACGACCTTCCGAAGAACATCGCGCCGAAAATGTAGAACAAGCTCACGACGAAAACGATGATGGAAATAAGCAAACCGGAATAGGACGCAAGGCGCAGCGGCAAGACCGAATGGCCGAAGATCCCATCCATGGCAAATCCGATCAGCCTTCTGGCGGGAAACTTGCTCCGGCCGTAGAGCCGGCGTGCGCGATCGTAGGCTATTCCGGTTTCCCGGGCGGCCAGGGATGAGACGAGCCCGCGGACAAAGGGGTTGAAGTCATCCACTTCCTTCAGGCGATCGATGACCGACCGATCGACCAAGCGAAAGTCGCCCGCGTCGCGCGTGATCCGGTCGTCGGAAATCCGGCTCAACATCAAATAGAAGGTTCGCCGCCCGAGCGTCAGTAACGGATGCTCCTGCCTGCGGCGGCGCAAACCGACCACGACATCGTGCCCCTTCTCCCAGAGCGCCAGGAATTCCGGAATCAGTTCGGGCGGATCCTGAAGGTCGCAGTCGATCTGTATTGCCGCATCGCCGGAAGTTTGTCGGTACGCCGTCAGAAGCGAGCGTTGGAAGCCGTAGTTGCGATTGAAGCGAACCACCTTGATTCGCTTGTCGCCGGAGGCCAGCGCCGCCAGCCGATCGTACGTCGCATCTTCGCTGTGGTTATCGGTGAAGATGAATTCAACGTCGTACTGGGGCAATTTCGCGAACACCGCCGACAACGCGCTACAGGCACGATCGACGTTCGCCTCTTCATTGTAGACCGGCACGACAAGGGAAATCAGGCGTCTTCTTCCATCAGCGCGAACGGCGCCTATACCTCGCGTGTCCGACAACTCCATCGTCAAACGTCCAGGATCTGCGCTTGAGGGAGCGGAACCACGAATTTCGATTTGAGACCGCGGGCACGCAGTTGCTCGGCGATGGGAGCGGCGTAGTGCCACGCGAGCAGCACGACGTACTCTGGCTGCTCCTCGATTAGAATACGGTTGTCGACGACGGGAATATGCTTGCCCGGAAGGTAGAGCCCGAGCTTGAGCGAGGTCGGCTGCTCCGCCAGGTACGGCATGAGATCGCGGGTCATCCCGTAATAGTTGAGGAGCGTCGAACATCGCCCCGGGCATGAATTGCCGACGAAGCCGAGACCGCTTCGGCGCGCCTTGTAGGCGAGCGTCATGAGGATGTCCCGATTTTCCAGGATCCGATCGCGAAAGCGGACATATGTCTTCGGCTCGAACAGGCCGCGCTCGACTTCAAGGGCCAAAAGGTCGGGGACGGCAGCCTTTATCGCGCGCGCGCCCTTCCTCGCGACATAGGCGCGAATGTTTCCTCCATATCGATCCGCGCGCCGCACGTCGAACACCTCCATCCCGTAATAGGCGAAGAGGGTGACGAGCGACTTGAGGCTGTAGGTGCGAATGTGCTCATGATAGACGGTGTCGAACTGATTTTTCTCGACCACATCGAGGAGATAATGGCTCTCGGTGACGAAAACGCCGTCATCATCGAGCAACGCGCAGATTCCCCGGACGACCTCTCCGAGCGGCGCCATGTGCGCAAAGACATTGGTCGCCGTTACGACTTTGGCCTTGCCGTAGTCTTTTACGATCTCCCGCGCGAGGGATTCGGTGAAGAACTTCTGGATCGTCTCGATCTGGTTTTCCTGGCGCGCGATGCTCGCGATGTTGGTCGGCTCGACACCCAGTGTGCGCATGCCGAGTTGAGCGAACCCGGTGAGCAGAGTGCCGTCGTTCGATCCGATGTCGACGCAGAGAGATTCGCGCGGCACCGCAAGCTCATCGACAATGCCCCTGGCGAAGGCGCGCTGATAGACTTCCAGCTCCTTGGTTATTCCACTGCGGTAGGGATAGTGAGGGTGGTAGACCAACGAGCCGTCGACCACGTAGTCGAGTTGCGCGAGGCCCAATTCGGGGCACAGAAAAAGCCGCAGCGGATAGTAGGTTTCCGGCTGCGCGAGCTGCTCGCGCGCCAGCAGTAAATCGCATAACGGCTGGCAATCGAGGTCGATGACGAGTTCGAGGTTGTCCGACCCGGTGATCTGGCAACGGGTCAGCGGGCCGGGCGCAACGTCGTGATCGGGCATCGATTTCAAAGGGGGCTCCGGCTTGACTGACTAGGCCGCAACGCTTGCGGCGGCATGCAATTTGGCTGGTCACGCCCGCATCGCGGACACCGCGAGCGTCGTCGCGTCCGGTTGGCGACGCTGGCTGCGCACAGCACCGAGAAACCAATCGATTTGGCGCAACGTCAGGTGCCTCATGTCGGCGCCCGCATGGAGCGCCTTGTACCAAGCGACCGTCAGGCGCAGTCCCTCGCCGAGATCGATCATGGGACGCCAACCCAACTGGAATCTGGCCTTGCTGCAGTCGAGAGCAAGGCGGGATGCCTCGTGGGGATGTTCGGAGTGATCGCGCTCCCAACGTGCACCGTCGCCCCACAATGCCGCGAGACGATCGGCGATCTCCGCGACGGCGATCTCGCTCGCGGGCTCGGGACCGAAATTCCAGGCCCCCTCAAACTCACCCGACCCGGTTACGAGACGTCGGGCCAGCAAAAGATAGGCCGCCACCGGGTCGAGCACATGCTGCCACGGCCGAACGGATCGCGGACTGCGAATTCGCAGCACCCGCCGGGCTGCAAAGGCACGCATGGCATCGACCGCAAGCCGATCCTCTGCGAAGTCGCCGCCGCCGATCACGTTTCCGGCCCGGGCGGTCGCGACCGCCATACTGTCGGCCCCTGAAAAGCTGTGGCGATACGCGTCTACGACGAATTCCGCACATGCCTTGCTGTTGCTGTAGGGGTCGCGACCCCCAAGCCGATCGTTCTCCCGATAGCCCCAGTCCCATCCCACGTTTTCGTAGCACTTGTCGGTGGTGACGACGACGGCGGCCTTTACACCCAGTTGCCTCGCCGCCTCGAGCACGTGAACGGTTCCCATGACGTTGGTGCCATAGGTCTCGACCGGCTGCTGATACGAGCGGCGCACCAGCGCCTGAGCCGCCATGTGAATGACGATCTCCGGCGCCGCGCGTTCCATGGCCCGCCGCACCTGCGCAAGATCACGCACGTCGCCTATGACATGGTGTACGTCGCGCTCGACACCTGCGGCGAGAAACACGCCGCCTTCGCTCTCCGGCGGCAGGGCAAAGCCGTGGACCTCGGCACCCAGGCCGCTCAAAATCAACGACGCCCAAGCCCCCTTGAACCCGGTATGCCCCGTGAGAAAAACACGTCTCCCATGCCAAAACGCCGCGTCTACCATGTCTTCCACCGCGCGACGCCGTGTGCCCATTGCTCTTCCAGAAAATTGCGATCCCGCAGCGTGTCCATCGGATGCCAGAACCCCTTGTGGAGGTATGCGCGCAAATCGTCTTGCGTCGCCAATTGCTCCATGGGTTCGCGCTCCCAAATGGACTGGTCGTTCGCGATCATGTCCCCGATGGACGGAGACAACAGAAAGAAGCCTCCGTTGATCCACCCACCGTCACCTTCCGGCTTCTCCTCGAAGGCCACGACTCGTTCGCCTCTCACCCCGATGGCCCCGAAACGTTTCGCCGGCCGAACGGCTGTCACCGTCGCTTTTCTCCCATGCTTTTGATGAAATGCGATCTCGGCAGCGATATCAATGTCGGCGACACCGTCGCCATAGGTTAATGCGAAATATGGATCGTCGGCGACATAGGGAAGTATTCGCTTAATGCGTCCACCGGTCTGCGTCTGATCCCCGGTGTCGACCATCGTCACACGCCAGGATTCCGACGTGTTGCGATGCACTTCCATACGGTTTTCCGCGAGATGGAAGGTGACGTCGGACATGTGCATGAAATAGTTCGCAAAAAACTCCTTGATCACATATCCCTTGTAGCCAAGACAGACGATGAAGTCCGAACAACCATATCGGCTGTAGATCTTCATGATGTGCCAGAGGATCGGGCGCCCGCCGATCTCGATCATCGGCTTGGGTCTCAACACCGTTTCTTCCGCGAGACGACTACCGGTTCCCCCTGCCAGTATGACAACTTTCATCATTCGCGCTCTAGAAACGAATTCGCGAAACCACACCCGAAGGCGCTCAATCTGTTGAAATAGCACTGAAGCATGCGATGCTCGCCCACCCGCTATTACTATTATAGCCGATGCTTGCCCACCCGCTATTACTACTATAGCGCGCTACAATATGTCCGAATTTAGGCCGCCACAAGTCACATCAGTTTCATAAAACTTACGGTAATTTAAAGCACTTGCGTCCGACGAGTTTTCGGCGCAGCGTTTCGAAATCTCAATCCGGTCAATGCTTCGCGACCTTTATTTCCCCTGAGCCGGTACCCGGCGCGGACGTAATCGCCGCTTTGCGCGCCTCCCGCCGCCCGCTATCATGCGGCCGGCACGAAGGCGCCGCAAACAGCCGGGCCGCCGTCTCCGCCTTATGGGCGATGCGGTCCGACGGTCCGGTGAGACCCTCGGCCACTGGGAGGAAATCATGAGAACAATCAGGCTCACAGTGTTGGCCGGACTGGCCGTCTCCGCGCTGAGCATCGCGGCCGGCGACCGCGCCCACGCCCAGGCTGCCGATCCCAACGCCGCGCCGAACCCCTATAAGATGGACGGCGACTGGGCGAAGCTACCCGACGGCCGGAAGTTCGGCGCCGCGATCAAGGTCCAGGTCGATCACAGCGACGGCAAGAGCATCTGGGTGTTCGACCGCTGCGGCGGCAACGACTGCGGCAACTCCACCCTCAACCCGATCCAGAAGTTCGACGCCTCCGGCAAGTTCATCGCCGGCTTCGGCGGCGGCATGTTCAACCAGCCGCACGGCTTTTACGTCGATCGCGGGGGCAATGTCTGGGTGGCCGACGAACGCGCGAAGAACGGCAAGGGCGCCGTCGTCGTCAAGTTCAGCCCGGAAGGCAAGGTGCTGATGACTCTCGGCAAGCCGGGAATGCCCGGCAACACCCACGACCTGCTCGATGGGCCGAGCGCGGTCGTGGTCGCCCCGAACGGCGACTTCTATGTGGCCGACGGCCACGGCGGGAACACCAACGACCGCATCGCCAAGTTCGACAAGGACGGCAAGTTCATCACCTCGTGGGGCAAGCACGGCAAGGCCGCCGGCGAGTTCGACACCCCGCACGGCATCGCGCTCGATTCGGCCGGGCGGGTCTATGTCGCCGACCGTGCCAACAACCGCGTCCAGGTGTTCGAGCCGGATGGCAAGTTCGTCGCCGAATGGAAGCAGTTCGGCCGGCCGAGCGACGTCGCCATCGACAAGAACGACAACATCTACGTCGCCGATTCCCAGTCGACTCCGACCAACAATCCCGGCTTCAAGCAGGGCATTCGCATCGGCAACGTCAAGGACGGCAAGGTCACCGCCTTCATTCCCGAAGCGTCCGCCGAAGCCGGAGCGCCGGAGGGCGTAGGCGTCGACGAAGCCGGCAACGTGTTCGGCGGTTGGACCGGCAAGATGGCGGTGCGCCGCTTCGTGAAGGGCTGAGGCCCGGATCGGGGGGCGATACTTGCGTCTCGAGGCCGGTGTCGGCCCCTCCCCTTCGTATTCCATTCACACAGTCGTCATGGCCGGGCTGTGTCCCGGCCATCTCGATCGGGAAGGCACCGTGCCCTCCTCAACGGGGTCGCCGGGACGAGCCCCTGGGACGAACCCGGCGATGACCACCGCAGTCGTGTCGACGCTTGCCTGTATCGACGCATGCATGTGTCGACGCATCGGGAACTCACCTCGCCCCGAATCCCCGATGCCGGACATGTGGCGTGTCGACCCGGCGACCCAGGATGCATGCCGCTCGAAACGCGGATACAAGCGTCGGATTGCGAGGACAGCACCCCATGCGAAATTATCTGATCGCCGCGCTGTTGTGCGCCACCGCCGTCGCCGTATCGTCGGGGCGCATCGCGCAGGCGCAAAGTCCGGCCTCCGAAGGCGACTGGGCGAGCTTCGGCCGGGACTATTCGAACCAGCGCTTCGCGCCGCTGCGCGCGATCGATCGCACCAACGTTTCGCAGCTCGTGCCCGCCTGGAGCTATCGGCTCGGCACCGTGGGCTCGGTGCAGACCCACCCCATCGTCGTCGCCGGCGTCATGTATGTCGGCATGGCCGGGAACGACGTCGCCGCCCTCGATGCCGCGACCGGCGCGGAGATCTGGCGCTACCGCCACCAGGCGCGCCGCGCGCTGCCGCGCATTCCGAGCAACCGCGGCGTGGCGGTGGCCGACGGCCTCGTCTACGAGGCGACCGACGACGCCCGGGTGATCGCCCTCGACCAATCGACCGGCCATGTGGTCTGGGACCGCGCGGTGCTCCCGTTCGATCCGGCGGCCCTCGCGCCGGCCGGGGCCAAGAAGCCGGACGCGGAATTCCAGTTCCGCGCCGCGCCGCTGGTCTATGACGGCAAGGTGATCGTCGGTGCCACCGGGTTCGAGGCGAACCGCCTCGACGATGATTTCGTCACGGCGAGCCTCGCCGCGGGCATCGACGTCGGCAGCGCCTGGATCGACGCCAATCTGGGACGCCGCGCCTTCCTCGCCGCGCTCGACGCACGCACCGGTGCCGAAGCATGGCGCTGGTATTCCACCAAGGAGGACGGCTGGGAGGGCCGGTACGCGACCGAGACGCCCGACGGCACGCCGCTCCATCGCGATATCGCGGCGGAACAGGCCGCCGCGGCGCGCTACAAGAACGGCTGGGCCGCCGGCTCGAACTCGACCTGGATGACGCCCGCCTTCGATGCGGCGGCGGGGCTCATCTTCATCGGCACCGGAAATCCCGCGCCCGGCGACGTCGACCTCGTGCGTCCGGGCGACAATCTCTATGCCAACGGGATCGCGGCGCTCGACGCGCGCACCGGAGCGCTGCGCTGGTTCTTCCAGGAATCGCCGCACGGCCAGTATGACGCGACCGGACAGGCGGTGCTGTTCGACGCCCGGATCGACGGCCGCACGGTGCCGGCCGTCCTCGAATGCGGCAAGTCCGGCTGGTGCTTCGCCATCGACCGTGCCGACGGCAAGCTGCTGTTCCGCTCCGACGAGGTGGTGCCGCATATCAACACCTACCCGCCCGCGGATTCATCGCCGCAGGGCGTGCGCGTCTCGCCGGGTGGCGGCGGTGCCGTCAGCGTCTCGCCGGTGTCCTACGATCCCGCGACCGGCATCGTCTACGTGGCGGCCCGGCACGCGCCGGCGATCCAGACCCGCGTGAGCATCCCCAACGTGCCCGACGGCCCCGCCCTCTTCAAAATCGTCAGCAAGCCGGTGCCGGCGGCGGACACCTGGGGGACGGTCACCGCGCTGGACCTCACCAAGGGCGGTCGCGTCCTGTGGCAGGTGAAGACACCGCAGCCGCTGGTCGGCGGCATGCTGGCGACCGCGGGCGGGCTCGTCTTCACCGGCGAGCCGAACGGCCGCTTCGCCGCCTACGATGCCGCGACGGGGGCCACCTTGTGGAGCGTCGAAACCGGCACCGGTATCGGCGCGCCGCCGGTGTCCTACATGGTGAAGGGGCGGCAGTATGTGGCCGTCGCGACCGGCCGGCCCGCCGGCGAACCGCCGTCCCGCCCGGGCGGCACGATCCGCGTGTTTGCGCTGCCGGCACCCTGAGACCGCAGCGACGGGTCAGAGCCGCTCCAGCTCCGGGAACGGCTGATAGGCGGAATTCTTGCAGAGGTCATCGGACACCACGGCGATCTGGGTCAGGCCGCCGGTAAAAAAGAACGCCGCATATTCCTTGCTGCCCTGGTATTCGCCCCTCGCACCCTTGGCATTGAAGCGCAGGCAGGCGATGTAACGCGTCACCTCGCCATGCGCCTTGAGGGTTGGTTCGGCGAGGAAGGCCTCGCGGATCCCTTTGGGGTCCGTAAGCTGCAGCCGAAGCTGATCGACAATCGCCGAGCGATAGTTCTTGGGATAGACGTTCTCGTCGACGACCTCGGCCTTCTGCCCACCGAGACCCGCGCAGGCGCCCAGGGCCAGCGCGACAACGAACGCCGGCCACGGATTTCTCCATACGTGCGTTTGGCCACTGGCCATAACCACGAGCCACTTCCCGCTCTCGCCCGAGCGCATTTTACAAGATTCGCGAGGGCTTGGAACAGCAAAACCGGCGCGGCGGCAAAACCGGCGCGGCGGGATGGCGCACGGGGGTCGGCGCAGCGACCCATGGCGCGCCGGCGCAACCCTGCCGGCCGCACGCGAGCGCCGTCGATTGCGGATGCCCCGATTGCAGGTCGCCCGATTGCCGATCGCCGCCGATTGCGTTCACGCGGCTGACTTGTCTGTGCCATGCAGCCCGTCCAGGGTGCTCGAACTGCGCGGACGGGAGGGAAAGAAGATGTCTGTGGCCGAAGCCAAAAGCCCGCCGGAGAAGCATTCCGAGGTCACGTCGGTCGTTCGGCACACCGTTCGGCCGGGGAAACAAGCGGCTTACGAAGCCTGGCTCCGGGAGATCGTGCCGCTCGCGTCGCAGTCTCCGGGCCATCGCGGCGTCAACGTCATTCGGCCGGCGAGCGGATCGACGACGTACACCGTCGTGCTGCATTTCGACACCATCGACAACCTGCGGTCCTGGCTGGATTCCGAGCAGCGCAAAAAACTGGTCGACAAGGTCATGCCGCTGCTGATCGGAGACGACAACGTCGAGATCAAAACCGGACTTGAATTCTGGTTTACGCCGCCGTCCAAGCCGCAGAGCGCACGGCCCTATAAGCAGTTGCTGGTCACGCTCTCCGCGATCTACCCGCTGACTCTCATCGTGCCGCTGCTGCTCAATCCGGTCGTCGGCTTCATCCCCGCGATAAACGTGTCCTATGTCCGGCAATTGTTCGTGGATGCCGCCATCGTCGCGCTGCTGATTTACGTGATCATGCCGCGATACACGCGCCTGCTCGCAAAATGGCTGTACGGCTAGTTTATTCCAGGCAACGGCGCATCACGGCGCCTTCGCCAAGGAGGTACGCTGGCTGGTGACGGCGCTCGCGGCTACCGCGGGCGCCGCATTGCCCCAGCTGTTCCTGATGTAGGTGAGGACGGCGGCCACCTGCGCGTCGTCGAGCCGCCAGTCGAACGCCGGCATCGCCGGCCCCGTCGGCATTGTGGAGGTGGCGACCGCGCGGGACCCTTGAAGCACGACACGAACGAGGGTCGTCGGGTCATCCGACTGGACGATCGCGCTGCCCGACAGGCGCGGAAAGAGATGACTTTCGCCGTCCCCGGAATCCTTGTGGCAGGCGGCGCAACTGTCCTTGTAGATCGCCGCGCCCGCGCGCATCGCGGCGTCGCCGGCGGCGAGCGGCGATGGCTTTTGCGCCGTCCCGCCGGGGCGATCTTTCAGGTAGGTGGCAATGGCGGCGAGGTCCTCGTCCGTCATCTTCGAGGTCGAATGGGTCACGGCATCGGCCATCGGCCCGGATGCCAGTGTCCAGCCGTTCACGCCGGTCTTGAGGTACTGGACGATGTCCTCCTTCGACCACTGCCCGATCCCCTTGTGCGGATCGCTGGTGAGGTTCGGGGCGAACCATCCCTGCAGCACCGCGCCGGCGAGCGGCGTATCGGTCTTGTCGCCGCCGAGAGCGGTCTTGGGAGTATGACAGGTCCCGCAGTGACCCGCCCCCTCGACGATATAGGCGCCCTGATTCCATTCCGCCGACTGCCGCGGATTGGGCTGATAGCGGCCCGGCGTGAAATTCAGCCAGTTCCAGAACACCATGCCGAACCGGATGTTGAGCGGAAACGGCAGCTGATCGGGGTTGATCTCGTTGTGGACCGGCGTCACGGTCGCGAGGTAGGCGCGGATCGCCAGGACGTCGTCGCGCGTCATCTTGGTGTAGGCAGGATAGGGCATCGCCGGATAAAGCCGGATGCCGTCGCGACCCCTCCCCTCATGCAGCGCGGCGACGAAGTCGTCGTCCGTCCAATTCCCGATTCCGGTCTCCGCGTCCGGAGTGATGTTCGGACCGACAATGACGCCGAACGGCGTTTGCAATGCCACGCCGCCCGCGTAAGGCGGTCCGTCGGGCCGCGTGTGGCACGCGCCGCAGTCGGCAAGCGTTGCAAGGTAGCGTCCGCGCTCGATCTGCTCGAACCGCTGACGGTCCGGTCCCGAGAGCGCGCCGTTCACGGCCGCGACAAGAATGGCGGCGACCAGGCCTGCGCCCGCCACCGCGAGCGGAATCAGGCGCAAGGATGAACGGAAGGATGAAAGTGCCGAGCGCATGGCTTTGTCTTCACATCACATCAGCGGGCCGGGATTTCTCAGATAGCGGTCCTTGATCGCATCCGCCGTCCAGTACGCCAGCGCACCTACCGTATTGGTCGGGTTGTAGCCGTGATTCTGCGGAAACACCGATGCGCCACCGGGAACGAAGACGTTGTGGACGTCCCAGCTCTGGCAGTAGCGATTCACCACGCTGTTCGCGGGATCCATGCCCATGACGGTGCCGCCGGTGTTGTGGGTGGTCTGGTAGGCGGTGATCGTGTAGGGGCCCTTGCGCGGAAGCGGGGTGAGCTCCGCCGGATCCATCGCGCGCGCGACGTCGGCCAGCCGGTCGGTGAGGTAGGCGGCGGCCTTGAGCTCATTGTCGTGAAAATCGAAGGTCATCCGCATCAGCGGCCGGCCGAGATGATCCTTGTAGGTCGGGTCGAGATCGAGCCAGCAGTCGCGGTAGCTGTAGGAGCTCGCATGGACCCCGAGACTCATCCCGCGCTGGTAGGTCTCCGCCGCGGCTTTCTTCCATTCCGCGCCCCATCGCGGCGTTCCCTTGGGCAACGGGCGCGTCAGGATCGGGCGCGCATTGGTTTGGTATGCGCCCATGTAGCCGCCGCCGACGAAGCCCAGCCCCGCGTGATCGAAATTGTCGCCGTTGTAGTCGTCGATGATCATGCCGATGGCCCCCGTCGCGATGAAGGGATTGAGCACCTTGTCCTTGAGGATCAGGTTGACCGCCGACATGGTCTGGTAGGCGTAATTGCGCCCGACCACGCCCTGCCCGCTCTGCGGATCGTAGGGCTTGCCGATGCCCGACAGCAGCAGGAGCCGCACGTTGAACAGGGCAAAGGCGCATACCAAAACGAGATCGGCGGGCTGCTCCCATTCGTTTCCCGAGGTGTCGACATAGGTGACGCCGGTGGCGCGTTTACCGGTGCTGTCCAGGTTGATCCGCGTCACCTCGGATTCGGTCTGCGCCGAAAAATTCGGGAATCGCAGCAACGCCGGCAACACGCAGGTCTGCGCGCTCGACTTCGAATAATTGCCGCAGCCGAAGCGCTCGCAGAAGCCGCAGAACGTGCATTGGCCGAGCTTGATGCCGAGCGGATTGACGTAGGATTCGCTCAGATTCGATGCCGGCTGCGGGAACGGGCTGTGGCCGGTCTTGCGCGCCGCTTCGGCGAACAGCGTCGGACCATAGGGCTGCTTGAGCGGCGGGGTCGGATACTCCGACGAGCGCCAGCCCTCGAACGGATTGCCGCCGTCCTGCTTGGCGCCGCGGATATTCCCGGCCTTGCCCGATGTCCCGCACAGCTTCTCGAAGCGATCGTAATAGGGCTCCAGCTCGTCATAGCTGACGGGCCAGTCCTGAATCGTCATGTCGGCCGGCAGCATGTCCTTCCCGTAGCGCTGCTCGAGATGGCTGCGAAGCGCGAAGTCGGTGGGCAGAAAGCGCCACGTCTGTCCGTTCCAGTGAACTCCCGCGCCGCCGACGCCGTTGCCCGGTAGAAAGCTCGCCCACTCGCGGATCGGGAGTGCCTTCTGCGTCGCGTTGTTGCGGAACGTCAGCGTCTCCTGCGCGGGACGCAGGAACAGATCGAGGCGGACGGCATAGCGCAGCTCGTCCTGAACGTAGGCCGGCGGGAAATCGGTCGCGGTGTCCCGCCAGGGACCGCGCTCGATCGCCACCACGTCGAGCCCGGCCTTCGCGAGCTCGTAGGCCAGGATGGCGCCGGTCCATCCCAGGCCGATGATCACCACGTCTTTCGCAGGCAGTTTTTGCGCCATCATCGTTCTCGCAATCCCGATCCTTACCGCACCGTCCAATCGGAGCGGCCCATGATGCCGACCGGGGGCAGCGGATACGGCTCGTTGTGGCGCTCGACCCAATCCCGGTAGTCGTAGCGCGCGCCGGGAAAGCCGATCAGCTTCCAGCCGGCCATGTCGCGATTGCCGCCGTAAATGGGATCCGCAAAAAATCCTTCCTGCACGTTCTGCAGCACCAGCTCGAAGAACTGCGTGCCGTTGACGTCATCGAGGCTGACCGTTCCTTTTTCGAGTCCGGTCAGCACGCGGTCCTGATCCTGCGGCGCCAGCTCGCGAAACGCCTTGCCGCCGAACGCGCCCTTGACGTATTCGCCCAGCGCCTTCAATCCGGCGCGATAGCGCGCGGCCGGCGTATTCGGCGATTGGTAGCCCTGAGTCGCCGCTCCCGGCATGAACGGGGGCTGCATGTAGAGGCCGGCCGAACGGCCGTAGGGACCGGCGAGCTGGCGATCGATGAACACGGCGCATCCGGAATCCTTGCCGCCGGGACTGTGCGCGTCGGGCGGGATCAGGCGATCGACCACGGCCTCCACCAGCGCCGCCTCGTCGGCGGTGAAGAAGACCCAGGGACCGGGGCGTACGAGGGCCGGCGGCGATGCCGTGTTCGGCGCCCATGGCAAGCCTTGGCTCACCGTCAGGGCGCGGCCGGAGGCGCCGCTCAGCAACAGCGCGCCGGCCGTCGAGGCCAACAGAGAACGGCGCGACATTCTTGCCGGCGTGACGGAACCCATGAGCGGCGCGATCCAGTTGCGATGGAACCGAGGCTGCCCGACGCCACCCGGGGCGGCCAGTAAACTGGTCGTGTAGAAGCGGGGCGCCCCGCTCAGTCGAGCGACACTCCTAATTTTTCACGGAACAAACGGATACCCGTCGGCGTGATCAGAACTGCCCTGGTGCCGGGCATCCGGCTGATCCAGCCGCGCGCGAGGCTGTGGGTGCATATCGCTGCGCCGAGAGCACCGGCGAGGTGCGGCCGACGCTCGCTCCAGTCGAGGCAGGGACGGCACAACACCCGCGTTCGTTTATGCAAACGGGACGGCGCGAAGGTGTCCACGTCGATGCCGACGGCGCCCAGGAGTTCGACCCCGGATTCCGTGATGATCCCGCCCTCCCCGGCGAATTCTGCGTGGCCATGGGTCACCAGCGCGTCGGCGATGGCGACGCCAAGTCGGCCCGCCAAATGGTCGTAGCAGGTCCGCGCGCGGCGCAGGGCAGCGTCACGGGGACCCACGGTCAGCCGTCGCGGCGGCGCGAGGTCGGACGCCACCTGCATGATGCTTTCCAGCATGCGCGCCACCGCCGGCGTCGCCAGGCGGTGATAGCGATGCCGTCCCTGGCGCTCGACGCTGATGAGGCCGATCGCCGTCATGCGTCCGAGATGCCCGCTGGCGGTCTGCGGCGCGATGCCGGCGACGCGCGCGAGCTCCGACGCCGTGAGCGCCCGGCCATCCATCAGCGCATGAAGCATCCCGGCGCGCCCGGGGTCGCCGGCCAACGCCGCGATCTCGGCAAACATTGCGTGGGTCGCCATGGCTTCGGTCCCTCCTGCGCGCGATGCGTTCCGCGCGCACGCAGGATAACGCGCGTCCCGCCCGGATGCTTCGGGAGAGACCGTACCATTCCGCTCAGAGGGCGCCGCGAAGCGGCGCTGCAGCCAGTGTTGAGCGCAGCGAAATGCGGGACCGCCGCACCCGGATTGAGCGCGTGCTCAATCCAGGCTACCCCGGCGCTACACGCCCGCGGTCTGCCGCCGCGCGAACACGCCGCGCAGCTTGGCACCCCAGCGAAGCCGCCATAGCCGCATCTTCTCGATCGCCATCAGGGCGGCGGGCGTCACCACGAGGGTGAGCACGGTCGCAAAGCCGAGGCCGAACACGATCGCGGTGGAGAGGTTGATCCACCACTGGGTCGCCGGCGCGCCGACGGTGATCTCGCGCGACAGGAACTCGACATTGACGCCGAAGGCGATCGGCAGCACGCCGAGGATCGCGGTGACCGCGGTGAGCACCACCGGTCGCGCCCGTTCGCGGCAGGTTTCCAGGATGGCGTCGTAAGCGGCGACGCCCTCGCGCTTGAGCCGGTCGTAAGTGTCGATCAGCACGATGTTGTTGTTCACGATCACGCCGGCATTGGCGATCACGCCGATGCCCGTCATCACGACGCCGAACGGCTGGCCCATGAACATCAGGCCGAGCAGCACCCCGAAGGTCGACATCACCACCGCGCTGAGCACCAGGACCACCGAGGTCAGCCGGTTGAACTGCGCCAGCAAAATCGCGAAGATCAGGAAGATCGCAGTGCCGAACGCTTTCATCAGGAAGGCGCCGGCCTTGGCGCGCTCCTCGTCCTCGCCCTTGAGCTTGAAGGTGACGCCGGGTCCGAGGTCGGTCTGCGACAGCTCGCGGGCGATCTCCGCCTGGACGATCGCGGTCTGCACGCCCTCGGCCACGTTGGCCGACACCGTCATCACCCGGTTCGAGCTGACGCGGTTGATGTAGCCGACCCGCTGCACCGGGCGGCGGGTGACGAAATTGCCGATCGGCACCTGGCCCGCCTGGGTCTGGACCCGCAGGTCGTCGATCTGGTCGAGGCTGCGCCGCTCCGGTGGGAACCGGACCAGGATGTCCACCGCCTTGTCGCTGTCCACCGGGCGATACTCGGTCGCCTTGAGGCCGTTGGTCACGAGCTGGACGGCGCTGCCCACGGCGCCGACGCTGGCGCCGTATTTGGCGGCCTCGCCGTTGTCGACCTCGATGCGCCAGTCGATCCCCGGCAGCGGCTGGCCGTCGTCGAGGTCGCGGACGTCGGCGCGCTTCGCCAGCACCGCGGAAACGATCTTGGCGGCGGGAGCGAGTGCGGCCGGATCGGGCGCGGCGAGCTGCACCTGGACCGGCTTGCCGGTCGCAGGACCGGCGCGGGGCGCCGTCACCTCGACGAGGATGCCGGGAATGTCCGCGGTGCGGTCGCGGATCGCATCCATGATGACGTGGGCCGCCGGCCGCGCCCGCCAGTCGGCGAACTCGAACTGGATGACGCCGATGGTATCCTCGCTGATCTCGCCCATGCCGCGCGGCTGCTCGCCGATCCGCGAATAGACCGTCTTGAGGCCGTCGAAGCCGAGCACGCGCTTCTCCACCTCGGCGACCGTGCGGTCCTTCTCCGCGAGCGAGAGATTGCCGCGCGCATGCACGATCACCTGCCCATAGTCGGGCTCGACGCTCGGGAAGAACTCGACGCCGTGACCAAACCGGCCATAGGCGGTCTGTACCGCGACCAGCAGCACCACCACGAGGCCGAGCGTGACGCCGGGATGGCGCAGCACCAGCCGCACGGTGCGCAGATAGAACCCGCGGTCGCTCGCGCGGTCGTCATGCGGCACCGGCGCGGCGCGGCCCAGCAGCGCGCCCAGCGTCGGGGTGAAGAACAGCGCCACCGCGAGCGAGGCCGAGAGCGTCGCGATCAGTGTGATCGGCATGTACTTCATGAACTGGCCGACCACGCCCGGCCAGAACAGCAGCGGCGAGAACGCCGCGACCCGGGTCGCGGTCGCCGCCACCACCGGGCCGGCCATGCGCTTTGCCGCCAGCGAATAGGCATCCCGCGGTGCCATACCTTCGGCCATGCGCCGCTCGGCGAATTCCGAGACGATGATCGCGTCGTCCACCAGCATGCCGACCGCGAGGATCAGCGAGAACAGCACCACGATGTTCACCGTGAGTCCGGCGAGTTGCAGGCCGAGGACGCCGGCCAGGAACGAGGCGGGAATCGCGATGCCGATGAACAGCGAGGAGCGGAAGCCGAGCGCGAACAGGATCACCACCGACACCAGCAGCACCCCGGTGAACACCGAGTTCTGCAGGTCCGCGAGCATCTGGCGGATGACCTTCGACTTGTCCTGGGTGAAGGTGACCTGGACGTCCCCGGGCCAGCTCTTCTGCAGCGCGACGACGACCGCCTTGGTGGCATCCACCACCTCGATGAGATTGGCGCCGGTGCGCTTGGAGACCTCGATGGTCATCGCCGGGCGGCCGTTGACGCGGGTCACCGAGGTCGCGTCCTTGAAGGTCGGCTTGATCTGCGACACGTCGAACAGCGTCACCGAGGCGCCGGACGAGGCCACGATGGGAACCCGCAGGATGTCCTGGGGGCGTTCGAACAGCGAGGGCACCTTGACCGCGAAGCGGCCCGACGGACCTTCGAGGGCGCCGGCCGCGATCAGCGTGTTGAAGCTCTGGGTGAGCTGGCCGAGCTGGTCGAGGGCGATGCCGTAGCTGTTGAGCAGCGTCGGCTCGACGATGATCTCCACCGCCTCGTCGCGCGAGCCGCGCAGCTCCGCCGACAACACGCCGGGGACCTGCTCGATGGCGTTCTTGGCGCCACGTGCGATGCGCAGCAGCGTGCGCTCCGGCACCTCGCCGGCGAGGCCGACCACCAGCACCGGATAGGCCGAGAGGTTGACCTCCTGCACCTGCGGCTCGTCGACGTCGCGCGGCAGGTCGTGCTTCGACTGGTCGACCTTGGCGCGGACGTCGGCGAGCGCGGACTTGGAATCGAAGCCGGCTTCGAACTCGAGCAGCACATAGCCGCCGCCTTCATAGGCGGTCGAGCGCATCTCCTTGACGTTGCCGACCGACTTGAGCTGGGTCTCGACCGGACGGAGCAGCAGCCGCTCGGCATCCTCCGGACTGATCCCGCGCTGGGAGAGCTGGACATAGATGATGGGAATCTTGACGTCCGGCTCGGCCTCCTTGGGGATCGTCATATAGGCGCCGAGCCCGGCGATCAGCAGGAAGGCGAGCGTCGCGACCGTAAGCCGCGCGTGATCGATGGCGTAGTCGATGAACCCCGTCATTTCCACCCCGTCATCGGCCTGGCGCCGACATCACTTCCAGGCATTATTTCAACGTCGCCGTGAGTTCTTCCGCCTCGACCGCCTCGACTTCCTGGCCTTCGCGCACGAAGTCCTGGCCGCGCACGATCACCCGGACGCCGTCATGGAGGCCGCCGACCCACATCAGCGACTGCTCGTCCTCGATCACCTCGACCGGGATGAAGCCGACCTTGTTGCCGGCAGTCACGCTGCGCACCCCGATATCGCCGTTGGAGGAGATGGTCAGGGCCGAGCGCGGCACCTGGGCCGCCGCCACCTTGGCGAGTTGGACCGAGACCTCCGCGGTGATGCCGTCGGGGATCGCGCCGTCCTTGTTGGAGACCTCCACCTCGACCCGGTAGGTGCGGGTCGACTGGCTGGCGCTCTTGGCGACGTGGCGGACGCGGCCGGACACCGTCTCGCCGGTGACGAGGCGCACTTTGGCAGGATCGCCGATCTTGACGCCGGCGAGCTTGCGTTCTGACACCTCGACGACCGCGAGCATCGGGTCGAGGCCCACGATTTTGGCGAGCTCACGGCCCTGGAACGAGAACGCCGCGTCGCCGACCTCGATCATGACGTCGCTGATCACCCCGCTCCACGGGGCGACGACGACGCCGCGGTCGCGCTCGGCCTCGGCGGCCGCGAGGGAGGCTTCCGCGGTCTTGAGCGCCGCCTCCATGTTGACGAGATCGAGCCGCGGCAGCGCGCCGGTCTCGATGAGCTTGCGCTTGGAATCGAGCTCGGTCCGGCGCTGGAACACCAGCGACTTGCCCTGCGCCACCTGCGCGGCGCGGGCGTCGTCGGACAGGACGGCGATGACGTCGCCCTCCTTCACGAAGGTGCCGCGTTTGATCCTGAGCTCGGTCACGGTGCCGCCGGTGCGTGCGGTGATGGTGCCGTGGCGGTCGGCCTCGGTGCGGCCGGAGATGGTGAGCCTGCGGCTGTGCGGCACCAGCCGCGCCTCGGCGACGGCGACGCGGAACAGCTTCTTCGCCGGCTCCTCGGCCTGGGCGGCGGGGTGGCCTTCGGCGGCACCGCGCGGCAGCAGGTGGCCGGAGGCGATCCACAGGCCGGCGGCGGCGACGAGACCGAGCGCAGTGATGCCGCTCGCTTTCATGATGATGACTCCTCGTTGTCGGGCCGCGTTTCCAGCACCGGCTCGGGCACGGTTTCGCGCCCGCCCGGGCGGGCGCGAAGCATATGGCGGGTGATGTCCATGAAGACCGGCACCATGGCGGCCGGATCGAAGCCGGGATCGAGCGCGCGGCGCCACCACATGCCGTCGGAGATGACCATCAGCATGGCCACGACGCCGTCGAGATCGAGGTCGGCCGGGATGTCGCCGCGCGCCACGGCGGCGCGCAGCAGGTCGCCCAGCCACGTCCTGACGTCGGCATCGAAGGCGGCGGAGATCCGGGCGATGTCCGGATTGCGCCGGGCCTCCGCCATCACCTCGGTGCACAGCAGCACCTCCTCGCCGCCCTTCCGGGCGAAGTGGTGCCGCGCCATGTCCTCGATGACGGCGAACAGCCCGCGCGACAGATCGGCGCGGGCGAACTCCTGGGCGACCTCGGCGCGGTCGCGCTCGGCAATGCCGGCGACCAGCGCCTCCTTGGAGGGAAAGTAGCGGTACAGATTGCCCGGGCTCATGCCCGCTTCGGCGCAGATGTCCTGCATCGAGGCGCCGTGGAAGCCCGCGCGCACGAAGCAACGCTCCGCAGCGGCGAGGATCTCGTCGCGGCGATCATGGCGAAGCCGGGCATTGGCCGGGCGCATGGAGACCCCCCTCCCCGTGTGCGGCGCAAAGAGAATGAACGTTCATTCTCGTAATCGAGCACCGTGAATCTGTCAACACGGCGCCGTGAACATGTCGCCGCCAACTGCGGCTGGGGTAAGGCGTGGGGGCGCGCTGGCCGGCAGACCGGTGGCGGGATCGTGCTCCCAGATCCCCCGACCAGCGGTCGTGGCCGGCTTTTCGATCGCCTCGTCGAAACCTCGATGGAGGAACGCGGCACGGCGTTTCCTGGGCCCGCCGGCAACCGGCGCGGAGAGACGCAAAGCTGCAACGGCCTCGATTATTCTGTAGCCCACGCCTTGGCATGGCCTGTTCAGGGCTGGCGGAATGTACGACATTGCGGCGGATGTCCGACTATTACTCGATCATCGCCAAGGCCGTGCACGGGCTGCAGCCGAACACCGGCGAGGCGCGCCGGCGGCTGTATGACCGCGCCCGCGGTGCGTTGACCGGGGAAATGCGCAACACGCAGCTTTCGCTCGATCAGTCGGAGATCCTGACAGCGCGCATGGCGTTGGAAGCGGCCATCACCAAGGTAGAGGCCGAGGTGCTGAACGCCGAGGACGCCCGCCTGCACGCCGAAGACGCCCGCCTGCACACGCCTGTCAAGACGCCGGTTCGTCCCGCCAAGGCACCGGCCGAGACGCCGGAAGGCCGCGGCCCGCTCACCAAACTGTGGTCGCAGGTATTCCGGCGCACCGGGCACCGTGCGGAGCCGACGCGCCGCGAGCCCGCGCCGCGCTCCACGCCCGTCGTGCCGGCTGGTAGAGCCGCCGCGCCTCCAACCACACCCCTTGCCGCACCTCTTGCAGCCTCACCTCTTGCAGCCGCACCCCTTGCAGCCTCACCTCCTGCCGGGACGCCTGCCCCTCCTCCAACCGCGACTTCGAAGGGGCGCGACACCTGGCTCACCGAGCTTCTCGCCCGCGCCTCGCGCGAGGAGGACGAGGACGAGGCCATGGCACCGCCGAAAGTCCGCCGGATCCGGTGACGGCCGGCGACCGGACGGCACCGAAAGCTTCGACTTCGACGGCTGCCACGGCTAACCGCGCCGACCGACGTCGAACTACGACTTCTTGCGGGCTCGCAGGCCGGCGGCATGTCCGACTATGCTGCACGCGGGCGGTCGACCGCGCGGGCGCTGCGCGAAGGCATCGACTGTACTGTACGAAAGCATGGACTGAGCGGCCGCAGAACTGTGCGGCTGCAGAACTGTGTGAGGGAACATGACCAATCTTCCCAGATCGATCGTCGCCCTGCCGAACGACATCCTGTTTCAGGTCTCGGTGATGCGCGAACTCGTGAACACGATCAGATCGGCACCGCCCGCCGATGTCGCCGCCGCCGTGGCGCGGATGAGCGAGGAGATCGAGGCGCTGTCGGAGAAGGCGACCAAGGTCCTCGGCGAAATCCAACGTCTCGCGGCAGCCGGAGACGACGCTCAGGCGAACCGCGACGAGGCGCTGGCGCTGCGGACGGACTTCGATCTGTTCGGAGGACACGTTTGATCCGAACGGCCGCGTCCAGACCGCCTGATTTCGGCACGAGCGCCGGGTGACCACGGTCCGGGCCGGCCACCTGATCCGTTCGCGCAATCCACACGCTTGATTCGGCCGGTGAATTTGTCCGGTTGATTATCGCAACCGACCGCCCCAGCCGCTCGGTCCACCGGTTGCTGGCGGACGGCGGACGGTCCATTGTGCGGACCGGGAACCATCCCACCAAAAACGCCCCCAGCGCTCCGTCCTCAGCGGCGGCGCGGCTCGCGGGCCGATAACAGCCACGGCAAGGAGGAGCACATGAGCAATCCGATCGACGATACCGGGATTCCGCCCCGCCGCAGCTTCTTCGGCCGCATGGCCGGAATGGCGGCGCTCGGATTCTCCGGTCTCGCCATGACCGCCGCCCGCGCCGAGACGGACGGTCCAAACTGGCCCGGACCGCTCAAGGGCCGGCACCGCCAGGTGTTCGACGTCTACGACATCAACGACGGGTATCCCCTCGGCTTCGCGCACAATTTCCTGATGCCCAACAAGTCCGCGACGGCGGTCCTGATCTTCCGTCACAAGGGGCTGCCGTTCGCGCTCGGCAGCGCCATGTGGGACAAATACAAGATCGGGGAAACCCTCAAGATCAACGATCCCGAGACCAAGGCCCCGGCGGTGAAGAACCCCTTCTTCGAGGCGAAGCCGGGCGTGCTTCGCAACGACGAAGCCGCGGTCGACAAGCTGCTCGCCAAAGGCGCCGTGATCGGCGTGTGCGGCGTCGCCATGCGCGGCTTGAGCAAGCGGCTGGCGAGCAATGCCGGCGTGAGCCCCGAAGAGGCGCTCAAGGAATGGACCGCCAACCTGGTCCCGGGCGCCACGGTCATTCCGACCGGTACGTGGGGCGTCAATCGCGCGCAGGAAGCGGGTTGCACCTATTGCGCGGGGGGCTGACCGCGAGGCGGAGGGCTGCCGAAAGGTAAGGCAGCCGCCCCGAACACGCATGAGACCCACACCCACCGCAGCCGGCGACGGCCGCGGGCGGATGTGGGGCTTTGCCGAAGACCGGGCGTTTACCACCCGTCACGAGCCGGCATCACAGCGGCTGCTCGCACCGATAGGGGTGCCAGTAACACCAGCCCGGGCCGTAACCATAGCCATAGCCGAAACCACGGTGGCCCCAGCCCTCGTGAAACCCACCTTCGTGCCACCCGCCGCTACCAGAGCCGCGGCCCCAGGCCGAAGCCGAGGTCGGGGCAAGGGCGGCGCTGCCGAGCGCAACCGCGGCAACGAGAGCGACGGTGATTTTGCGAAACATGACAATCTCTCCTCTGGTCAGGGATGGCGTCTTGCTCATCCACTGCGTTCGTGAGGAAGCCGGAGCGGTCCGTTCACCGCGGGCCGGTGTCACAAATCGCACCGCGGAGAAAGCCGGGTGGCTTACCCAGGGCCGCCGCCACGACATTGACATCTGCGATGTGCGGCGCGGCGGGCTGAGCGGTGAGTTGGATCCAAATGTAGGCTCAAACTCCTCCCTCACCCGGATTGCTCGACAATCCGACCTTTCCCCGCACGCAGTCCGCACGCGCGGAGGGGCCTCGCAACGCACCTTTTCAGCGATGTGTGAAACGTGTAGCCGCCCCCGGCCCAGCCGCGCGGACTCAGTGAGCGTGCGGCGCTTCGCCATCGGCGTTCGCCGGCGTGATCGTGACCAACTCACCGCAGCCGCACGCCGCGGTCTGGTTCGGGTTGTTGAACACGAACCCGGACGACATCTTGTCGATCTTGAAATCCATTTCGGTGCCGAGCAGGAACATCACGGCCTTGGGGTCGATCAACAGCCGCACGCCGCGGTCCTCGACCACCTCGTCGTGCGGGTTGACCGTCTCGGCGTATTCCATGGTGTAGGACATCCCGGCGCAGCCGCCGTTCGTGACACCGACCCGCACGCCGGCGACCGGCCGCTCGGCCCTGCCGATGACGTCGCGGATACGCGCCGCCGCCGCTTCCGACAGCCGCATCACCTGGGGTCTCGGCCGTGCCATTCGCGTCTCCTTCTCCACCCGATATCTCTACCCGAATATAGGAACGCCTCGCCCGGCTCGACAGGAGCCGGTACGCCTCACCACATGTTCAACACCGCGCGCGCCTCGTCGGACATCCGGCTCGGCTCCCATGGCGGCTCCCACACCACCTTGACGACGACCGGGCCGACCCCGGCCACGCTCGCCACGGCGTTCTCCACCATGGTCGGCAGCTCCTGGGCCGACGGACAGTTCGGCGTCGTGAGCGTCATGTCGACGGCCACCGAACGGTCGTCGGCGATATCGATCCGGTAGATCAGGCCGAGCTCGTAGACATCGGCCGGGATTTCGGGGTCGTAGACGGTCTTGATCGCATTCACGATCCCGTCGGTGAGTTGGGCCACGTCGTCAGAAGGCACATCCGGCGAAACAACATCCGGCGAAAGGACCGGCGGCGAGCCCGCGGCGCCGTCGGCGGCCGCAGCAGGCCCGCCGGCAGGTGCCGGCGACGTTGCCGTCTCGCCCGGCCGCGGCGCGGCGGGGGCCGACGCAGTGTCCACCGCATCATTTCTCATGTGAAGAAATCCTGTGCTTTCCGCAGCGCGCCGGCGAGGACGTCGACCTCCTCGCGGGTGTTGTAAAGGGCGAACGAGGCGCGGCAGCTCGCAGTCACCCCGAAACGCGTGAGCAGCGGCATCACGCAATGAGTTCCTGCCCGCACCGCGACGCCCGAGCGGTCGATGATGGTGGCGATGTCGTGGGGATGCGCGCCCTTCATCTCGAAGGAAATGATCGCACCCTTGTCGCGCGCGGTTCCCAGGATCCGCAGGGAATTGATCTCGCGCAGCCGGTCGGTGGCGTAAGAGAGAAGCTCGCGCTCATGGGCGCGGACCGGCGCGCGGCCGAGCGCATTGACGTAGTCGATCGCCGCGCCGAGCCCGATCGCCTGCACGATCGACGGCGTGCCGGCCTCGAAGCGATGGGGCGGATCGCCATAGGTCACGAAATCCTGCGTGACCTCGCGGATCATCTCGCCGCCGCCGTTGAACGGCGGCATCGCCGCGAGATGGGCATACTTGCCGTACAGCACGCCGATCCCGCTCGGCCCATAGAGCTTGTGCCCGGTGAGAACGTAGAAATCGCAATCGATGTCGCGCACGTCGACGTCGAGATGCACCGCGCCCTGGGCGCCGTCGACCAGCACCGGAATTCCGCGGGCATGGGCGATCCGCACCACCTCCTTCACCGGAACCACGGTGCCGAGCATGTTCGACATCTGGGTGATCGCCACCATCTTGGTGCGGTCGGTGAGGAGCTTCTCGAATTCGTCGATCAGGAAGTTGCCGTCATCGTCGACCGGAGCCCATTTGATCACCGCGCCGTAGCGCTCGCGCAGGAAATGCCAGGGCACGATGTTGGAGTGGTGCTCCATGATGGAGAGCACGATCTCGTCGCCCGCCTTGATGCGCTCGCGGCCGAAGGTAGCGGCGACGAGGTTGATCGCCTCGGTGGCGTTGCGGGTGAAGACGATCTCCTCGGCACGTTCGGCGTTGACGAACGCCCTCACCTTCTCGCGCGCGCCCTCATAGGCCTCGGTCGCGGCATTGGCGAGGAAATGCAGCCCCCGATGGACGTTGGCATATTCCGAGGTATAGGCCTGCTGGATGCGGTCGAGCACCGCCTTGGGCTTCTGCGCGGAGGCGGCGTTGTCGAGATAGACGAGCGGCTTGCCGTAGACCGGCATGGCGAGGATCGGAAAATCCTCGCGCACGCGGGCGACGTCGTAGCTGCCATTGGTCAACGCCGGGTGCATGGTGTGCTGCGTCTCCTGCCCGTCAGCCGGCGGCCCGCGCGGCGAGCCAGGCGCGCGTCGTCTCGATCAGCGCCTCGCGGGCGCCGTCATGCTTGACCTCGTCGATCGCCTCCGCGACGAACGACTGGATCAGCAACGCTTCGGCGTCGCGCTCCGAAATGCCGCGCGCCATCAGATAGAACTTGAGGTTCTCGTCGAGCGCGCCGGAGGTCGCGCCGTGGCCGCACTGCACGTCGTCGGCGAAAATCTCGAGCTCGGGCTTGTTGTCGGCCTCCGCGTCGTCCGACAGCAGCAGCGCCCGCGACATCATGCGGGCGTCGGTCTTCTGGGCGCCGTGGCGCACGATCATCTTGCCCTGGAACACGCTGCGGCTCGCATCGTCGAGGACCGACTTGAAAATCTCGCGGCCCCGGCAATGCGCGGCGGCATGATCGACCAGCATGGAGGTGTCGGCGTGCTGGCGTCCCTTGAGCAGGCTCGCACCGTTGACGGAAAGCTCCGCGCCCGGCCCGTCGCAGCGCACGAACAGCTGGTTGCGCACCACACGGCCGCCGGTGGTGAAGGCCATGTCGGCGAGCCGCGCGCCGGCGCCGATCACCGCGCTGAACGTGGAGAGATGCAGCGCCTCGCGGCCTTCCGCCGTGACCTTCACGTGATCGAGGGCGGCGCCTTCACCGAGTTCGACGTCGATTGCGGTGTTGACCTGGTAGTCGACGCCCTCCGGACCTTCATGGCTCTCGAACACCGTGAGCGCCGCGCCGGCGCCGATCGTCACCAGCGAGCGCGGGAACACCGCGGCCGCCCGCTCCGACGCGAATGCGAAGACGAGATGCACCGGCCGCGCCGGGTGTGCATTCGGGGCGACCTCGATGACGGCGCCGTCGCCCATGAAGGCGGTGTTGAGCGCGTAAGCGATATCGCCCTCCGCCGGCCCGGCTCCGAGCCGCGCGAGCGCGACGGAATCTCCGCGGCCCAGCACCTGCGCCAGCGAAGCGATCGTCAGCCCCGGCTCCGGGGCGAGATCGGAGAGCTCCGGCACCAGGGCGCCGTCGACGAAGACGATGCGGCGGACATCGAGTCCGCACAGCACCCCGCCGGCCGCGCCGGCGCGCGCCTTCGCGGCCGCGTCGGGGGGCGGCGCCAGGGGCTTCGCATCCCGCATCAGCGCCCGCAGGTCGGTGTATTTCCACGCCTCGACGCGGCGGTGCGGCAGGCCGGCCGCCTCGAACCGGCGGAACGCCGCTTCGCGGCGCGCAGCCGCCGCCGTGCCGGCAAGCTGTGGACGCAGCGCCGCGAAGGCGTCGACGAGGCCGGTTTCCGCCGCAGTCCTGATGGGCCTGAGATCCGCCGTCATGGCGTCACGCTGCCTCGTCCACATAGGGCGCGTAGCCGCTGGCCTCGAGCTCGAGCGCGAGCTCCTTGCCCCCGGTGCGCACGATGCGGCCCTTCGACAGGACGTGCACGATGTCCGGCACGATATGGTCGAGCAGCCGCTGGTAGTGGGTGATGACGATCATCGCACGCTCCGGCGAGCGCAGCCGGTTGACGCCGTCGGCGACGAGCTTGAGGGCGTCGATGTCGAGCCCGGAATCGGTCTCGTCGAGCACCGCGAGCTTGGGCTCGAGCAGCGCCATCTGCAGCACCTCGTTGCGCTTCTTCTCGCCGCCGGAGAACCCGACATTGACCGGGCGCCGCAGCATCTCCTGGTCGATCGACAGCTTGGCGGCGACCTCGCGCACCCGCTTGAGGAAGTCGGGCGTCGAAAGCTCGGGCTCGCCGCGCGCCTTGCGCTGGGAATTGAGCGCCGTGCGCAGGAAGGTCATGGTGGCGACGCCGGGGATTTCCAGCGGATACTGGAAGGCGAGGAAGATGCCGCGGGCGGCGCGCTGGTCCGGCGAAAGCGCGAGCAGGTCGGCGCCCTCGAAGGTCACCGAGCCGCCGGTCACGTCGTAGCCGGGCTTGCCGGACAGTACGTGGGCAAGGGTCGACTTGCCCGAGCCGTTCGGCCCCATGATGGCGTGGACCTCGCCCTTGTTGACGGAGAGGTCCAGCCCCTTGAGGATCTCACGGCCGTCGACACTGACCTGAAGATCGCGGATATCGAGCAAGCTCACTTCGACTTTCCTTCATTCGTTCGCGCATCTTGCGTTCGCGCATTTCGCTTTCGCGCATTCGCGCACCCGTTCCGACTGAGGCCCCCGTTCAGGCCGGCCCGCGGCGCCGGTCCGGCGGGCGGATGGCCGACGCCCCTCAGGCTTCCGGTCCCCAGCGCCAGCGCCAGGCGCCGTCGGTCTTGAATCTCGACACCACCGTGGTCACCACGACGGCGAGCACGATGATGGCCGACGCGATCACCATCTGCGTGATGCCGGGCGTGCCGCTTCCCATCTCCACAGTGGTCGCCCCGATCACGACCGCGACAAAGGCGCCCACCAAGGCCCAGCCCTCCCAGGTCACGGGGGTTGGGCCGTAGCCGTATCGCTTGGGCTTGAACCAATAGCGCGACATCATCGAACTCCGTCTTGATGGGCCGCTTAGCCCACCGACCCTTCGAGGCTGATGGAGATCAGCTTCTGCGCCTCGACGGCGAACTCCATCGGCAGCTGCTGGAGGACGTCACGGACGAAGCCGTTCACCACCAGCGCCACCGCGTCCTCCTGGGAGAGGCCGCGCTGCATGCAGTAGAACAGCATTTCGTCGGAAATCTTCGAGGTGGTAGCCTCGTGCTCGAAATTCGCCGACGGCGTCTTGGTCTCGATGTAGGGCACGGTGTGTGCGCCGCAGTTCTCGCCGATCAGCAGCGAGTCGCAATTGGTGAAGTTGCGCGCGCCGGTCGCCCGCCGATGCGCCGAGACGAGCCCGCGGTAAGTGTTGTTTGAGTGCCCGGCGGCGATGCCCTTGGAGATGATCCGGCTCGAGGTGTTGCGGCCGAGATGGATCATCTTGGTGCCGGAATCGACCTGCTGGCGGCCGTTGGAGATCGCGATCGAATAGAACTCGCCGCGCGAATTGTCGCCGCGCAGGATGCAGCTCGGGTACTTCCAGGTGATCGCCGAGCCGGTCTCCACCTGGGTCCAGGAGATCTTGGCGTTCCGCCCGCGGCAGTCGCCGCGCTTGGTGACGAAGTTGTAGATGCCGCCGCGGCCCTCGGCGTCGCCGGGGTACCAGTTCTGTACCGTCGAATACTTGATCTCGGCGTCGTCCAGGGCGACCAGCTCGACCACCGCGGCATGGAGCTGGTTCTCGTCCCGCTTGGGCGCCGTGCAGCCCTCGAGGTAGCTGACATAGGAGCCCTTGTCGGCGATGATCAGGGTGCGCTCGAACTGGCCGGTGTTCTTCTCGTTGATACGGAAATAGGTCGACAGCTCCATCGGGCAGCGCACGCCCTCCGGCACGTAGACGAACGAGCCGTCGGAGAACACCGCCGAATTGAGCGTGGCGAAGTAGTTGTCCGACACCGGGACCACCGAGCCGAGATACTTCTTCACCAACTCGGGATGCTCGCGGATCGCTTCCGAGATCGGCATGAAGATGACGCCGGCCTTGGCGAGCTCCGCCTTGAAGGTGGTCGCGACCGAGACCGAATCGAACACCGCATCGACGGCGACGCGGCGCCCTGCCCCGGCGGCCGGCTCCTCGCGCACGACGCCTGCCAGCATCTCCTGCTCGCGCAGCGGAATGCCGAGCTTCTCGTAGGTGCGCAGGATCTCGGGATCGATTTCGTCGAGCGACTTCGGAGCCACCTTCTGCCGCGGCGCCGAGTAATAGTAATAATCCTGGTAGTCGATCTTGGGATAATCGACCCGGGCCCAGGTCGGCTCGCGCATGGTGATCCAGCGCCGATAGGCCTCGAGACGCCACTCCAGCATCCAGGCCGGCTCGTCTTTCTTGGCGGATATGAACCGGACGGTGTCCTCGGACAGGCCCTTGGGCGCCTTGTCCAATTCGATCAGCGTCTCGAACCCATACTTGTATTGATCGACGTCGATCAGGCGAACCTTCTCGACGGTCTCTTGTACGGCCGGCATTCATTCCCTCCGCTGCGGTTTCAAGGACCGCGGGTTGGATGTAGCGCGATATCGTGTGCCCGTCCGGGTTCCCGAGATCACCTTTATCGGATTGAGGTTAAGCGGCAAGACCGCCTTTGTCCCTAGATAGGCCTGCGGCGAGCTTCCTCCAAGCCTCCAGGAACAAATCGACCTCGTTTTCGGTGGTGGTCGGCCCGAGACTCACCCGGATCGCGCCGGAAACGAGGTCCGGGGCGATAGCCATCGCCGTCAGCACGTGGGAGGCGGTGACCTTGCCCGACGAGCACGCCGAGCCCGACGAGACCGCGAAGCCCGCGAGATCGAGGCTGATCAGGGCGGTTTCCGCCTTGATGCCGGAGGCTGCGAACAGCGTTGTGTTGGGCAAACGTCCGACGGCCTCGCCGAAGATCGTCACCGGCCCCTGCTTGAGGCCCGCCTCGAGGCGATCACGCAGGACGCGCATCCGCGCGGCGCCGGAAACAAGATCATCGCGGGCAGCGGCGGCCGCCGCACCGAAGCCCGCGATCCCCGCGACATTCTCCGTGCCGGCGCGGGCACCGCGCTCCTGGCCGCCCCCCTTCATCTGGGGGTCTAGGACGCCTTGCGCCGCGGCGCGGCGCACCACCGCGCCGACCCCCATCGGGCCTCCCAGCTTGTGGGAAGAAATCGATAGAAGGTCGGCCTCCACACTATTGATATCGAACGGAATACGTCCCGCAACCTGGACCGCATCGACATGCAGCAGGCCACCCGCCGCATGGACCATTCGGGCGATTTCGCGCACCGGCTGCACCACCCCGGTCTCGTTGTTGGCCGCCATGACCGAGACCAGGAGCGGCGCACCGTCGCCGTGCGCCAGCTCGGCGAGCCGGCGCGCGAGATCGGAAAGATCGGCCAATCCATCTGATGTTACGCCGAACTCATGAACCGCCGCATCAGGAAAGCGACCGCCGCAACGGACCGAAGGATGCTCGATCGCGGAGACCACGAGGTGCGCGCGGCGCGCCCCGCCGTCGCCTGCCGGCCCACCGGGCGTCAGCGCCAGCATGTTGGCCTCGGTCGCCCCGGACGTGAAGACCACGTGGCGGGGATCTCCGCCCACCAGAGCCGCGACATCTTCGCGGGCGAGTTCGATCAGGCGGCGGGCGGCGCGGCCTTCGCGGTGGACCGAGGACGGATTGCCCACGGCGTCGAGCGCCGCCACCACCGCCGCGCGCGCCTGCGGGCGCAACGGCGCCGTCGCGTTCCAGTCGAGGTAGATTCGCGCGCTCATGACGGCTCGGTCCTCATCACCCGCAGGTGTAGCCATTCCGGCCCCGGCATGCACGAAGTTCTTGCTTTTTATCCTTCTGATCGGGCAAGAGAATATCCTCCGGCCGGGGGTTCTTGCGGCCTGCCGTCCCGCCCGGCGTCAGGTCCGATAAAACAGAATGGTCTTAAACAGTTAGCGCGCTCGCCAGAAGCGCCTCGCGCACCGGGAGAGCCGTCGACGCGAAATCCGACGGCAACATGCGCCGCCTAAACAAGCGCGCCGCCACTGAGGTCGAAACCATGCCAGAAATCATCTTCACCGGCTCCGCCGGCCGGATCGAAGGCCGCTATCACCCGGCGAAGGTCAGGAACGCGCCGATCGCGATCATCCTGCACCCTCACCCGCAGTTCGGCGGGACGATGAACCATCCGATCGTCTACCAGCTCTACTATGCCTTCGCGCACCGCAACTTTTCGGTGCTGCGGTTCAACTTCCGCGGCGTCGGGCGCAGCCAGGGGTCGTTCGACCACGGCCAGGGCGAGCTCGCCGACGCCGCGTCCGCACTCGACTGGGCGCAGTCGATCAACCCGGAGGCGCGCAACTGCTGGATCGCCGGCTTCTCGTTCGGAGCCTGGATCGGCATGCAGCTCCTGATGCGCCGCCCGGAGATCGAGGGCTTCGTCTCGATTGCGCCGCCGGCCAACCTCTATGACTTCTCGTTCCTGGCGCCCTGCCCGTCGTCCGGCCTCATCATCCATGGCGAGAAGGACGCGGTCGTCCCGCACAAGGACGTCACCGGCCTCGTCGAGAAGCTCAAGACCCAGAAGGGCATCGTCATCGATCAGAAGATCGTGCCGGCCGCCAACCACTTCTTCGACGGCAAGATCGACGTGCTGATGACCTCGGTCATGGCCTACCTCGACAAGCGCCTCGAAGGCGGTGGCGAGGCGCGGCCCGAGCCCCGCGGGCGGCGCACCGCGGGGTAAGAGCGAACAGTCGGAGCGCGCCCGGACTGTTTGCGATCGACCATGTGTCTTGTAGCCCGCGTTGAGCGAAGCGAAACCCGGGAGCGCCGGCACCCGGATTCCGCAGCCAGATTGGGCAGGAATTCGTCTTTACGCCGCCTCAGGCTCCTTTGCATGGGGTTGTTTTTCAAAAAATCCCCGGGCAGCGACGTGCGGCGGATGCAGACGAACCTGCCGGACGGCGGCCGTTGGTTCTTGCCCGGCCTCAGCGCTCAATCCAGGCTACGAGACGTTCCAGGCTACGAGACGTTTCCAGACTACGGCCCCTGAGGGTCGTCCGACTCGCCGGGGCGGCCGAGCGCGAACTGCCCCACCGCGCCCTCCACCCAGAAGTCGAGGCCGGTCATCCTCGCGAACAGGTCGATGTTGGTGCTGCCGATGGCACAGCCGCCGAGGCCGAGGTCGGTCGCCGTCAGGTAGAGCGTCTGGGTGAGGACGCCGACGTCCTTGAGGATCAGCGCGTAGGCAACCGAGCTGTATTTCCAGGTGATGCGGCCGAAGCGTGCGGCAATCGTGATCAGAACTTGCGGTGCGCCGGACGCCCCCATCGCGAATTCGGCGCTGGTCAGCAGCGCCTCCAGGGCCGGCGCGGCAACGTCGAGCGCGACCAGCGCGTGGTCGTTGGCGTCGTAGTGGTAGAACCCCCGCTCCAAACCCTCGCATGAACCGACGGCGAGATAGAGCTCGAGCTCGTAGGCTGCGCCCGCCCCCGGATAGGGCCTCATGGCGTAGGAGACCACGGGGCTGTCCTCGCCCAGTTCCTCGAGCTTGCTCGCCCAGGTCGATTGGACGCGCGCGGCGCTACCGAGCAGCGACGACAATTCGGCGACCGTGATCGGCCGCGCCGCATCGAAGCCGCGCACCGAGTGCCGTTCGAGCAGGAGCTGCGCAAGGCCGGATCTGCTCGGCGGAGCCGGGCCTTCGTCCAGGCTGACCCGTTTGCCGGGCCAAGGCGGCCGCACCGCCGGCAGCGGGGCAATCAGTGCCGCATAGGGGTAGACCCCGCCGAGCGGGTTGGCGTGGCGGCCTTCGGTGCTGCGGGTGTGGAACAAGAGGTCGTGGAAATCCCACAGCACCACGTCGTCTCCGCCCTCGTCTGCCCGCAGGCCGGCGCGCGCCGGGTCGACCTTGAACAGCATCCCGCAACCGACCAGCAAAGCCAGCAGCGCTTGCCCGGGAGCGCCGGGGCCCTGGCGGAGCCGCCGAACCGTGTGCGGCGTCGCCAGAAAGGCGAGCGCGGCTGCGACCTGCGGATCGCAAATCCGAAACACGGCGCCGGCGCGCGGCGATTCGAGCACCATCTCGTTGCCGCGCCGCCGCAGGTAGGAAAACCGCGAGAGGACCAGGATGTCCGCCGGATCGAGTTGCGGCATGTCCGGCCAATACGCGGGACCCTGCGGCTCGATGACGACCTCGTCGGCGCCGTCGGGCGACGCCAGACGGTACTCCAGCAGGCCATGCCCCGCCAGCCGGCGGATCAACCGGTGGACATCCGTGTCGGGCTCATTCCGGTCGGATGCGAACGAGCCGAGCGGCAGGCCGGTCTGCAGGTCGTGCGCCCGCGAGGCGGCATCTTCGCCGTAAGTCCCGAGGCTGAGTGAACGACCGTCGAACGCGGCGACGATCTTGCCGTCGGCATGTGCATCGAGGGTCACGCGCGGCAGGAGGCGGGCGGAGAGCGTGGCCACCGCCCGTTTCACTGTCTTCCGGCCGGGAGCGCGCAAGCCGCGATGACCTCAGGTCGGGGGATGATGCGGGTTGAGTTCGGATTCCGCCCGCGGCCGGTCCAGCAGCCCCATCTTGACCGGGACATCGTAGAGCCGGCCCGGCGCGAACCGGCGATAGAAATGCCGCATGCCCGGGACGATCACCCGGGCGACCGGAACTTCGATGTCGGGGCGGGTCTGGTCGAGCACGAGGAAATCGAGGCCCTGCCGCTCGGCGATGCGCACGCAGGCCATCACCTGCTCGCGCCGGTCGAGATGGCCGAACTTCGAGCCGAAGTCCGGCCGCACCAGCGCTCCCTCGCGCGGGACCAGATAGGGATGCTCCGCGAGATTCAGGAGCGGATGGTCATGGCCGGCGTGATCCGCCGCGGCGCCCGTCATCAGGCCGATGGACAGGAACTGATTGAGCTCGGTCATCGCCCGCAACGCGGCGATCCGCGGATCGAAATGCGAGCCCGAGCCGAACTCGACCAGTTCGTGGCCGCCCTCGACGGAATGCGAGATCGCGACGTAGCTCGGAACCTCGAGATCGTTGGTGATGTCCAGCATCCACACGCGACGCCCGGTCTCGGCGAGAAGGGTTCGCAGATCGCGGATATAGGTGTCGTCGAGGTGGTCGAGATCGACCGCTGCCCGCTGGACCCGGTTGTACCACCAGGTCGCATAGGAATCGCGCTCCACCAGCTCGAGGAAGCCCTGAAGGATGGCTTCCTCCAGGGTGTTGCCGGCGGCGCACCCGTTGGAATCCGAGGCTGCCTGCCCGGAGCCAGGACCCGCGTGGAAGAAATACAGCAGGCTGGTCGGGAGATATTTGAACCGCCCGTCGCGCAACGACCACGCCGGCGACCATTCGACCTCCGCGGTTCGATCGAAGGGGGCCGGCGCCCCAGGTCCTTCCTCTCCGTCCGTCGCAGCGTCGCGTCGGAATTGCGCCTCGCTGAACAGCATGACGTCGTTGGGAAGAATCGCGTCTCCGGCCGGGAAATCCGTGAACCGCCGCGTGATCCTGATCTCGTCGCCCTGGAATATCCCCGAATAGCGCTCGATCGCCTCCATGAGGGCACTCGCCTCGCCCTGCTCGGCCGTGCTCCCCTTGCCGTAGCTGCCGCCGCTGAGCCCCGCCTTGAGCTCGTCCACCGTCTCCGGCCGGGGCGAGAAATTATGCAGGGCCTGGTAGTTGGTGTTCATCGGCAAGTCGGCCTGGATCCGCTCCAGGCGCGAGACCACGCCGGTGAGCGGGCTCACATGCTTGCGGTTGCGCGCGACCGTGGCTGCCGGCGACATGCTGCGGTACCCGCCGCTCGTCATGACGACTTTGCTGCCGGGGTGAAGTTCGATCGGCACCGGCGCGCGGCCGGGATCACGCAGTTCCTCGCGGCCGCAGGCCGGACATTGCGGGCGCTTGGCCACGTAATGCTTCACGACACTGGACCCCAGGAGATCGAGACTGATCACGTGGTCGCGCAGGTCGGTGCCGAGGCCAGTGGCGATCGCCTTGGCGATCTCGACCGACGCCAGCTGGATGGCGGTCTGCCCGAAGGTCCCGCTGGCGAGCGGCGACACGGCGACGCAGCGGGCGTGGGTACGGTCGAGGAGCGCCTTGATCTCGCGGTTCCGCTTCATTCGCTCGGAGAGGCAGGCCCAGCAGGGACCTTCGCCCGGCGCGAATACCGGACCCACCAGCGGGAAGAGGCCGGACGGCTGCACCAGCAGCCACGGCGTCTCATCCGCCAAGTGCTGCGCATTCAATTCCGCCAGCCGGCCTTCGAGATAATCCCCGACGAGCGTCACCGTGAGGTCACCGCCCCGCTTCACGACGCGAACGCCGAGCGCGCTCAGGGCGGCGCCGAGCTCGTTGGCACCCTCGACGTCGAGCGATTGGATGCGCACGCGACAGCTCTGGAGATTCTCATCCGCGACCTGCTGCGGCAGACCGAGGCTCGCCCAATAAGCGGCCGTAATGCCGCTTCCCGCCCGTGCGTCCATCACGACGAAGCGGCGATCGATCAGACGCTTGAACGCCTCCTGAATGGTCTCGGCGGGAAACGTGCGCTCGAGTTCCGCAACGATTGCGCCGAACGTTTTGCCGGCGCCGATCGCCGCCGCGAGCGCGCAATAGAGTTCGCCGCGCAAAAAGAATTTCCGGTCCTCGGAATAGAGGCAGACCGCATCAGGCGGCAGCAGATACACGCTGAGATTCGGGGAAAACTGCGGTACGACGCTCTTGGGATGTTGTAGCGCGCTGCGAGCGCTGTCAGCGGGGGCTTGATCAGCGGGTGCGTTATCCGCAACCCCACTCTTGCGCTTAACCCCTGTTCGTTCGCCGCGACCCGTCCAAACCGCCATCCCGAAGCTCTTATGCTGCGGCGGCGCGAGCATTGCCGCGCTCGCGCCCCCGGTTTCTTTCGTGAGTTGCCATGCCCCGGGGACGGCCGCGCGTCAACACGTCCAAGGCGAACATGTCCAGAGGGGCGAACATGGCCAAGAGCAAACATGTCCACGGGGTGAACATGACTAAAAAGTCAGAGAAGCAGGGCTATCAAGACGCTGTTGGCCGGGACAAGCCCGGCCAGCGAGAAATCGTCATTGGGAACTCGAAGTTCCCGGTCCGCTGTTCCGGCTCAGCACCGGCAGCCGCAACCCCTGCAGCGCCTGCAGCCCCAGCCGCAACGGCAACCGCGATAGACCCACCACGCAACCTTTTCACCGGTGACGCGCGGTCCGGTGTTCTCCTTGTCGAACACGTAGAACGTCGCCAAGCTCACGTCCGAAACTTCCTCTTCCGTGATGGTGACCTGATGACGAGGTCCGACGTCCTTTGCCTGCGTATCGATAGCCGGCCCTGTGGCCGCTGCGGACGCGCCGCCTGCAAACGTCAGCGCTGCGCCAACGGCGCCCAGTACCGGTGCCGCCTCCTTGAGAGCCTTCCGAGTCGATGAAGTCTTCTTGCCGGCCATGTCAGCTTTCTCCCGTTTCTTGGATACGAAACGCTGGTCGAATAGTCCGACATGCGTAACATCTTTCATCCGCGCTGCCTAGCGCCGTCGGCGACCGCACAGCGCGGTGTGGATCGCATGGAACCTTTTTGGTGCGGCACGATTTGCGCACGGAAACACTGCGTTTGTCGCTGCCGGATCGCGCAATTCCCTCACTGTCCTCCTTGTCCGCCATTGCAGTCCACGGGTCGCGCAGCTATTGACGCGGGCGCATGAGGTAGCAATCGATTCACCTTGAAATCGAATCGCCGCGCCTGAAGCCTGCGATCGCGAAAATCGAATTTTCGGATCCGGCTGTCACCATCCATCTGCGTCGCGAAACCAACCGGTACGGCGCGCGACGTACGGTCGCAACGGTAGAGCAGGACATGGCTGATCCCCCGGGCCGTTTCGTCTGGTACGAGCTGATGACGACCGACATGGAAGCAGCGACGGCCTTCTATACCAACGTGGTCGGCTGGGGCACCCGAGACGCGTCGGTGCCGGACGTGCCCTACACGTTGTTCACGACTGCGGAGATTTCCGTCACCGGCGTGATGATGCTGCCACCCGATGCGAGCGACGTCGGCGTGAAGCCCGGATGGATCGGATATGTCGGCGTCGATGATGTCGACGCAGCGACCAGGCGGCTCCGACAGCTCGGCGGCGCGGTGCATGTTCCACCGTTCGAGATCCCCGGCATCAGCCGCTTCTCCATGGTCAGCGATCCCCAGGCCGCAGCATTCGCCCTGTTCAAGTGGATCGAGCCGGGCCACGAGCAACCGGCCGACTTGAGCATGCGGGGCCGGGTCGGCTGGCATGAGCTTCTTGCCGATGACCGGGAGACGGCGCTGGCGTTTTACAGCGCATTGTTCGGATGGCAGAAGGCGGACGCCGAGGTCGGCGCCGCCGGCACCTACCAGACGTTCTCGGTCGCGGGCCAGACCGTCGGCGGCATGGTCGACAGGCCGACGAACGTGCTTGCGCCGCTCTGGCTCTATTACTTCAACGTCGGAGATATCGACGCGGCCGCAAGGCGCGTAAGGGCGCATGGCGGACAGCTTCTCGATAATCCCGCGGAGGTCCCGGGCGGCAACTGGATCGTCCAATGCACCGATCCGCAGGGCGCCTCGTTCGCGCTGCTGGGAAAGCGCAAACCCGACCCGATCGGATTCTTCAAGCGCGCCGAGCCGGGCAAGTCTTCACACACGCGTTTCAACCCGCGGTGACGGGGCGCGGCCGAGGGTCGCCAGCGCGGCCCGCTTGCGAGGCGCCTCGGAGGAGATACGACGCTTAAGCGAATTCCAGGATCACCGCGTCGACCGCGAGGCTGTCGCCCTTCTTCGCATGCACCGTCTTGACGGTTCCGTCGCGCTCGGCGCGCAGCACGTTCTCCATCTTCATGGCCTCGACGATGGCGAGCGTCTCGCCGGCCTTGACCTCCTGGCCGGGGACCACCGCGATCGAGACCACGAGCCCGGGCATCGGGCACAGGAGTTTCTTGCCGCTGTCGGCGGCGACTTTCACCGGCATCAGGCGGGCGGCCGCGGACTCGCTCTCGGTATAGACGAATGCCCGGGTCTCGATGCCGCGGTGAGCCAGCAGAAATCCGTTCGGGATCGGACGCACCTGCACCGCCACCGGTTCGCCATCGATGGCGCCGTGCCACACCGGCTCGCCGGGGGTCCAGGCGGAGTTGAGGACGTGCGGCGCACTCTCTTCACCGGAGTCGTCGACGAAACGCACGTCGATGGCGCCGCCGGGCTCCCGCCCGACGGTGAGGCGAAACTCGTCGGCACCGAGCCAGACCGAGCGCTGCCGCTCGCGCACCACGGCGCGTCCCACCATCTGACCGGTGATGCGGCGCTTGCGTTCGCCGAGCACGTGATCGACCGCCGCCGCGACGGCGGCGATGCGGCGTGCGACCGCGCCGGCCGGCGCCACCGGCGCAAAGCCGTCGGGAAACTCTTCGGCGATGAAGCCGGTCGACAGCCGGCCGTCCTGCCAGCGCGGGCTCTGCATCAGCGCCGAGAGAAACGGAATGTTGTGACGAATGCCGTCGATATAGAAGGCATCGAGCGCCCTCGCCTGCGCCGCGATCGCCTTGGCGCGAGTGTCGGCATGGGTGACCAGCTTGGCGATCATGGGATCGTAATAGATCGAGATCTCGCCGCCTTCGTAGACCCCGGTGTCGTTGCGAACGGTAATGCCGTCGGTCCGGCCCTCGGCCGGTGGGCGATACTTCACCAGCCGCCCGGTCGACGGCAGGAAGTTGCGGTAGGGATCCTCCGCATAGATGCGCGACTCCACCGCCGAACCGGTCAGCGTCACGTCCGCCTGCGCGATGGCCAGGCGCTCGCCGGCGGCGACCCGGATCATCTGCTCCACCAGATCGATCCCGGTGACGAGTTCCGTCACCGGATGCTCGACCTGCAGGCGGGTGTTCATCTCGAGGAAATAGAAGCTCTTGTCCTGGCCGGCGACGAACTCCACCGTGCCGGCGGAATCGTAGCCCACCGCCTTGGCGAGCGCGACCGCCTGCAACCCCATCCGTTCACGGGTCGCGGCGTCGAGCAGCGGACTGGGCAACTCCTCGATCACCTTCTGGTTGCGGCGCTGGATCGAGCACTCGCGCTCGCCGAGATAGACGACGTTGCCGTGCTTGTCGCCGAGCACCTGGATCTCGATGTGGCGGGGATCGACGATGAACTTCTCGATGAACACGCGGTCGTCGCCGAACGAGGACTTGGCCTCGGAGCGCGCCCGGGCAAATCCTTCCGCCACCTCGGCGCGGGACCGGGCGATCCGCATGCCCTTGCCGCCACCGCCGGCCGAGGCCTTGATCATCACGGGATAGCCGATCTCGTCGGCGATCTTGACGGCTTCGCCGTCGTCCTCGATGACCCCGAGATGGCCGGGAACGGTCGAGACCTTGGCGGCGGCCGCCGCCTTCTTGCTTTCGATCTTGTCGCCCATGGCTGCGATCGCCTTGGGATTAGGACCGATGAAGACGATCCCCGCCTCGCCGAGGGCGATGGGGAACGCCTCACGCTCCGACAGGAAGCCGTAGCCCGGATGGACCGCTGCGGCCCCGCTGGCCCGGCAGGCGGCGACGATCTTGTCGATGACGAGATAGCTTTCGGCGGCCGGCGGCGGGCCGATGTGGATCGCCGTGTCGGCCATCTCGACGTGGAGGGCATCCTTGTCGGCATCGGAATAGACGGCGACCGTCTCTATCCCCATGCGCCGCGCGGTCTTGATGATTCGACAGGCGATCTCACCGCGATTGGCGATCAGAATGCGCTTGAACATGCGGTTCAATACCCCAAAGCGCCGGCCAACGGGCTTTGCGGTCTCGGCACCAAAATGTCAATGGGACGCTGTGGGTGGACGGCGACGCGGAGGGTCGAAACGGTCGGATCATGCAGGGTCGGCTGCCGAACGTCTGCTCACTGCCCACGCCCGGCCCGCGGCCTGGATGCCCGTCGCCGACGGCTCGCCTCAACAGGCTTTTGAACGCCGCCGGCTGGGCACCTGGGACACGATCCACTCGAGCACGGCGGTGTCGACGTCGGCCACGCCGTCGAAATAGTGCCTGAAGTCCGCCTGACGGCCGCGATTCGAACGGGGACGATCGACGGTGATGCGGGACCGCTCGATGGCGCTCACAAGCGTCCTGACGTAGTCGAGCGCACATCCCGGCTGGACGGGCGACGCTGACGGTAGGCTGCACTGCCGATCGCTCATGACCACACCCCTGTTCGGAGCCATGGTTAGCGGTGATGCATTACCCGCTTCCTAACGGCATCCGATGCTCCTTTGTCCGGGCGACCGACAAGAAGGTTCAAATTTCGTTACCATTTGGAAGATTTTGCAGCGCGCCCCCAGGCTGCGGCAAAAAACTCCTTTCGTTCAAGGGCGTTAGGACCCGAGAACGTGCCACGCCCGGGGCCCGCGGCGGAAAGATTTTTTTATCGATAGCGGCATATTTCGTCGCTCGTCCCGCGAGGCTATACCAGCCCCGGCCCGAACGGGCCTGAGTTGGATTGTGGAGAAAAACAGTATGACGTTGCAGATTGGCGACACCGCCCCGGATTTCGAGGCAGAGACCACCGAAGGCCACATCCGATTTCATGACTGGATCGGCAATTCGTGGGTGGTGTTGTTTTCCCATCCGAAAGACTTCACCCCGGTCTGCACGACCGAGCTCGGCACCATGGCGCGGCTCAAGCCCGAGTTCGACAAGCGCAACGTCAAGATCATCGGGTTGTCGGTCGACCCCGTCACCAACCACACGAAGTGGGCGATCGACATCAAGGAAACCCAGGGCTTCGCGCCCAATTATCCGATGATCGGCGACACCGACCTCAAGATCGCCAAGGCCTGGGGCATGCTGCCGGCCGCGGCCTCCGGCGATGCCGCCCAGCGCACCGCCGCCGACAACCAGACCGTGCGCAACGTCTTCATCGTCGGCCCCGACAAGAAGGTGAAGCTGATACTGGTCTATCCCATGACCACCGGGCGCAATTTCGACGAGGTGCTTCGGGTCATCAATTCGCTCCAGCTGACCTCCAAGCACAAGGTAGCGACCCCGGCGAACTGGAAGCAGGGCGAAGACGTCATCATCGCCGGTTCGGTCTCCGACGACGACGCCAAGAAGATCTACCCCCAGGGTTGGAAGGCGCCGCGGCCTTATCTGCGCATCGTGCCCCAGCCGCGCTGACCGCGGCGCAATTGTCGTCCAACGCGCTGACCCTCGTCAGCCCTGGATTTTGTCTCTAAGGAAGGGCGCAGCCGCACAGGCCGCGCCCTTTTGCGTTGCCTGCTCCACCCCGCTGTCGCAATCCGGCGGCTCAAATCCCGCTCTCCCGTATCCCGCCCAGGAATGCAGCATGACGGTCCAAGACGCTCCCTCCGACGACGGACGCATCCAGGCGATTGCGGCCGAGCAGCCGCCGTTCGCCCGCCTGATGGGGATCAAGCTCGTTGAAGTCTCCCGCGACAAGGTAGTGGCCGAGGTCGTGGTCCGCGACGAGCTCACCAACCGCAATGGCGGTCTGCATGGCGGCGCGGTGATGGGCATTGCCGACAATATGGGCGGCACCGCCACGTTCCTGAACATGCCCGCCGGCGCCGGCACCACCACGATCGAGAGTAAGACGAACTTCTTTGCCGCGGTCCCGGCGGGTGACACCGTCCGTGTCGAATGCACGCCGCTTCACCGCGGCCGCACCACCATGGTGTGGCAGACGCGCATTATCCGCGGCGACGGCCGGCTCGCCGCGGTCGTGACCCAGACCCAGCTCATCACGACGCCGCGCGGGAAATAGCGCTGCGGATGCAATTGCGGCGTCCACACAGAAGCGCCCAAATTGGATGTTCCAGTCGCGCTCCGTGGGGGGCGGGCCAATTCTTTTCGAAGCGTCGGCCGGCTTTTGAACTCTTTGTTTGCAAGTGCCGACTAAGTTTTGGCGGAGACAAGCCTAATTTTGGGTCGATCTGTCTCCTGCGGCCTTTGTAATGCCGCAGTGTGGGGAACTGAAGATTCATGACTGCTCTCGTTTCGGGCCGTGCGTCGGTCTCGCGGATTACCTGGCTCACCGCGACTTCGATCGTGGTGGCCGACATGGTGGGCGTCGGCGTCTTCACCAGCCTCGGATTCCAGGTCAAGGACATCAGCTCCGGCTTCGCGCTCCTCGCGCTGTGGATCGTCGGCGGCGTCGTCGCCATGTGCGGAGCGATCTCCTATGCCGAGCTCGCCCTGATGTTTCCGCGCTCGAGCGGCGAATACAACTTCCTGCGCCGGATCTATCATCCGGCGTTCGGCTTCATGGCCGGCTTCCTGTCGGCGACGGTCGGCTTCTCGGCCCCGGTGGCGCTCGCCGCCATGGCGTTCGGCGTCTACTTCAAGTCGATCATCCCCAGCATGCCCCCGCTCGTCCCCGGGCTCGCGGTGGTCTGGATCATCTCGCTCGTCCATCTGCGCGGCATGAACTACGGGAGCGCGTTCCACAATGTCTGGACGGCGCTCAAGCTGCTTCTGATCTTCGGCTTCCTGGCGGCGGGCCTGCTGTTCGGCGACAAGCAGCCGATCTCGTTCGCGCCCAGTGCCTCCGACCTGAACTTCATCAGCAGCGTGCCGTTCGCCATCAGCCTCGTCTTCGTCATGTATTCCTACTCGGGCTGGAACGCGGCGACCTACATCATCGACGAGATCCAGGAGCCCAATCGCAGCCTGCCCCGCGCGCTGTTCCTCGGCACCCTGATCGTGATCGGCCTCTATGTCAGCCTCAATGCTGTCTTCCTCGCGGTCACGCCGATCCAGGAGCTGGCCGGCCAGCTCAACGTCGCCATGATCGCCGGCACCCATCTGTTCGGCGACGTCGGCGGCCGCATCGTCGGCATGCTCATCTGTGTCGGGCTCGTCTCCTCGATCAGTGCGATGATGTGGATCGGCCCGCGCGTCACCATGACCATGGGCGAGGACATGCCGCTGCTGCGCGTGTTCTCGCGCCGCTCGCAGCGGGGCCAGCCGGCGACCGCGATCATCTTCCAATTGGTCGTGTCGAGCCTGCTGCTGCTGAGCCAGAGCTTCGAGGCGGTGCTGGACTTCATCCAGTTCAGCCTCACCTTCTGCTCGTTCTTCACGGTGCTCGGCGTCATCAAGATGCGGATCACGAACCCGGACATGCCGCGCCCGTACCGGGCCTGGGGCTATCCGGTGACGCCGCTCATCTTCCTCAGCGTGATGCTGTGGATGATGTACTACCTCGTCGTGAACCGGCCGATGCAGTCGCTCGCGGGCTTCGCCATGATGCTCTCCGGCGTCGCCATCTACGGCCTGTCCCTTCTGCTGTCGAAGGGAATGTCGGCCGATACCCCTGCAGCCACCGTCTGAACAGCCATCCTCTGAACAGCCATCCTCTGAACAGCCATCCTCTGAACAGCCACCTTCTGAACCGACCCGCAATCGAGGAATAAAGCACATGCGAGTGCGAACCATGAAAGTTGCCGCTGTTGCCGCCAGCCTTCTCGCCTTGGCGACGGCGCCGGTGCGCAGCGCCGAAATCGCCATGCCCGACGACACGGCGCGTTTTTTGGCGGGTCTGCCGCCCTCCCCCGATTCGCCGCTCGCGGCGCTCACCAAGGACCCGGCCTGGCAGCAACACGCCAGCCGCTTCAATACGATGTTCGGAGAGGAAGACCGCAGCCATCTGTCCCATGTCCGCGCCTTTGCCAAGGAACGGCTGAGCCCGACCCACGACACGCTGCTCTACATGTTCAGCGGCCCCGACGCGCTCCATGCGCTGGCGCTGTTTCCCAATGCCAGCACCTATGTGATGGCCGGGCTCGAGCCTCCCGGCAACATTCCCGCGCTGACCGGCCTGTCTCGCGCGACGGTCGACCGGACCGAGCGCGGGCTCGAGGTCGCCCTCGGAAACCTGTTGAAGCTCAGCTACTTCATCACCAAGAACATGGAGAACCAGCTGCGGCCCGGACCGGTCTACGGGACCCTTCCGGTGATCTATGTCTTCCTGGCGCGCTCCGGCCAGACCATCCACGAGACGACCTTCGTCACCATCGACAATGACGGCAACGAGCATGCGGTCGATGATCCCAACCAGAAATCGTCCGCGAAGGGCGTGAAGATCGTGTTCTCCGCCGACGGCGGCCCCAAGAAGACGCTCTATTACTTCAGCACGAACCTCACCAATGACGGCGTGAAGAACTCGGGCTTCCTCGCCTTCTGCGAGAAGCAGGGCGTCGCCGACGCGTTCGTGAAGAGCGCCTCATACCTGCTGCATGGCGGCAACTTCTCGACCGTGCGCAACTTCCTGCTCGACCATAGCGCCTCGATCCTGCAGGACGACACCGGCATCCCGGTCAGCTTCTTCGACCGTGCCAAGTGGCAGCCGCAGCCGTTCGGCCACTACGTGCACCCGATCGCGGTCTTCTCGCACAACTACCAGCCCAAGCTCGCCGAGTTGTTCCGCAAGGGCAACCCGATCCCGATCGATTTCGGCCTCGGCTATCGGTGGCGGATCAACCAGTCGAACCTGCTGTTCGCCCAGAAGATCGTCGGCCCCAAGGCCGACTGACCCGGCCGGCCCCATGGGGCAGATTATGTGATCGCCCGGCCCCGGCCGGGCGATTTTCATTGAGTCCCCTGATTCGGCGCCGCACCTTCAACTCATTTTCCGGGAAAGGACGGCAGGGTCGGCGCTTGCGCCGGCGCAGCGACGTGCTTTTTTGTGGCCACGCGCTTTGATGGTATATCATTCGTTAATACCGCCGCGGTCCCCCGGGCTCGCGGCGATACCGTGTGCGCCTCAGCCGTATCCTGGCCCAACCAATGCGAGATGCCGTCAACGTGCGAAACATGAGAGTTGCCGCCCTTCTCCTCGCCTTCGTGACCCTCTCGTTTGCGCCGGCGCGCAGCGCCGAGGTCGCGACCCCCAACGACACCGCGCGGTTTCTCGCAGGCCTGCCCCCATCCGCCGATTCGCCGCTCACCCCCCTGACCAAGGATCCGAACTGGCAAGCGCACGCCAATCGCTTCAATTCCATCTTCGCGCAACAGGACCGCGGGCACCTCGGCAGGGTTCGCGCCTTCTCCAAGGCGCGACTGACCACGACCCACGACACGATGCTCTATTTCTTCAGCGGGCCGGACGCGCTCCATGCGGTCGCGCTGTTTCCCAACGCCACCACCTATGTGCTCGCCGGCCTGGAGCCGGCTGGAAACATTCCGCCGCTGACCAGCCTGCCCCGCGCGACGGTGATGAACACCCTGCACAAGATCGAAGGCGAGATGAGCTCGCTGCTCTCCCTCAGCTTCTTCATTACCAAAAACATGCGCAGCCAGCTCAGCTCCGGCCCGATCTACGGCACCTTGCCGGTGATCTACGTGTTCCTGGCGCGGTCGGGAAAGACCATTGACGAGACGACCTTCGTCAACATCGACAATGACGGCAATGAAAAGCCCGCCGACGAACTGAAGAACAGCAACACCAAGGGCGTGAAGATCGTGTTCTCCGCCGAGGGCGGGCCCAAGCAGACCCTGTATTATTTCAGCACCAACCTCGCCAATGACGGCGTCAAGACCTCCGGCTTCCTCGCCTTCTGCGAAAAGCTGGGCGTCGCCGACGCCTTCGTGAAAAGCGCGTCCTACCTGCTGCACAGCGGCAATTTCTCCACCGTTCGCAACTTCATGCTCGACCACAGCGCCACCATCCTGCAGGACGATTCCGGAATTCCGGTGCGCTATTTCGATCGCAAGGAATGGCAGCTCCAGCCGTTCGGCCGCTATCTCGGACCGATCTCGATCTTCGCCCAGCACTATCAGCCGCAGATGTCCGAGGTGTTCCGCAGCAAGGCGACACCGATGGATTTCGGCCTCGGCTATCGCTGGCGGGTCAACGAATTGAACCTGCTGCTGGCCCAGAAAAACGCCGATGCGAAGCCCGCGTCGAAGCCGAATTAGGCTCATTTTAACTATCATTTCATAGCGTTACACCTCTGGTCGGCCCCGGGTCCGGGACCGGACCGGACGGGGAAGACGTACGCGCCCGTTCCGTTCGCGCTTCGTTTCGCGCCGGCGCATCGTCCGCAAGCGGCCCGATCACCAAATTTGTGACACAGTCTTCCCTGAGGCTGGGGTTCATGGGGTGGGGGAATTGTGATCAACCGGGATCTTAGCCCGGCGCCGCGATTAGTCCGTAGGCCGCCTGCGAGTGCGGCTGCGGCTCAACGTGCGCGCCACATCAATGCAACGGCAGGGGTGCCACGGCGCCCGGAGCGCGATCTTTCGCGAATGCCGCTTGCCAATGTCCGTCTGGACGCCGCCGCCAGGTTCGAACCGGGCTGGCGCCCCGCACGGCGAAAAACCAGCTTTGACTATGGGGTGCTGTTGCTTTCTTGCGGATTGATCGGTGCTACGGCCGGCTGCTTCTGGCTGCTCTACGGCGTGCTCGGCACGTCCGACCTTGCGGCGCCGCCGCAGGCGGGCCTGCGCATGCCGACCACCGACGGCTATGCCGCACCGCATTCGAACCAGAACTACCCCGTCGCCACGGTCGTGAGGACGGGAAAATCCGAATTCGCTCATCAGGTCCGGACGGCCGGTGGTCATCGGTGCCAACGAAGCGAATGCCATCAAGGCGATCCAGCAGGTGGTTCGCGGCGGCCCGGATACGCGGCCGGCCCCGACCTATGTCACGGCGAGCCTCCCTTCGCCCAGCCGGATCCAGATTCCGAGCTACTACGCGCCGCTGCGCGAGAGCGCGGCCAATCGGGAACCCGATCGGCCCAAGGAGACCAAGGCGCTGACCCGGGTTGCGACATTGGAGACCGTGCCTCCGGTGCCCCGCACCGCGATCGCGCCCGCCCTTCCGCGGATTCCGCTCGACAGCGAGCCGAAGGTCGATCTCGTGTCGTTCCAGTCGGCGCCGTTCCCGCATGATGGCCGGTCGTACAGCGATTCCCATGTCCTGTTGACCGTGCCGCCCGGGTTCGACGCCAACAAGCCCGCGGTGATGATCGTTTACTTCCACGGCCACCGGGCGACCCTCGCGCGCGATGTCCGCGATCGCCAGAAGCTGCCCGACCAGATTGCGGCCTCGGGCGTCAACGCGGTGCTCGTCGCCCCGCAATTCGCATTCGACGCCGCCGATTCCAATCCGGGGAAGTTCTCGGAGTCCGGTGGATTCAAGCGGTTCCTCGACGAAGCCGCCCTGCAGCTCGCCAAGCTTCACGGCGATCCGCGGACCATTCGCACCTTCGCCAACATGCCGGTCGTCATCGTCGCCTACAGCGGCGGCTTCGGTCCGACCCTCGCGGTACTAGACCACGGCGGGATCCCGAAATCGCGCCTGCGCGGCATCGTGCTGCTCGATGCGCTCTACAGCGGCATCGACCGGTTCGCCAACTGGATCACGGAGAATCGCTCGGGCTTCTTCGTGAGTTCCTATACGCCGCACACCCGTGGCCACAATGTCGATCTCGAATCCATCTTGCACGCGCGCTCGATACCGTACGGCGCCGAGCTCAAGCCGGACCACATGGCGGGCAGCGTGACGTTCCTGCCGGCCGGCCCGATCTCGCATCGCGATTTCGTGACCCATGCCTGGGCCGACAATCCGGTGAAAGATATTCTCGTCCGGCTCGACGAGTACGATTCGCGGACCCAGACGGCGAGGAATGGCGGATCGAGGCCGGTCGCTGCGGTCTCGGTGCCGGCGCCGGCACAGAATTAGGCTCGACGAGCGTCGCCTTCGCGGCCGGCGGACGCGGGAGCCGTGCGCGCAGTGACATGCCGCGCCCACGGAGAGGTGCCGCGCACGCTTACAGCGGTCCGTCCGGAGTGCTACCATCGAGGGTGCCGCTCGCGTCGTCGGATGCGCGTGGCCAACTGGGAGGTAGCAACAATGAGAACACTCTTTTCCGCTCTGGTCCTGGTGTCGAGCCTCGCCGCAGGTACGGCGATCGCCCAGCCCTACACGCCCAACGACGCCGGCGTGACCATGGGGCACTGGCACCTCAATTCTCGCGACGTCGCGGCCAACAAGAAGATCTTCGTCGGCATGGGCGGCGTCGACACCAGCGATGAGCGCCTGCAGAAGGTCACCTTTCCCGGCGTCGTCGTGAACCTCAATCTCGCCGGCGGCGCACCGCCGCCCACCGCCGGTTCGGTGGGCTCGACGGTGAACCATGTCGGCTTCGTCGTGAAGGACGTGCCGTCGTCCGTCGCCAAGTGGAAGGCGGCTGGCGTTCCGGTGCTCCCCGGCACCAACGGTCGGCTCGACCAGGCCTATGTCGAGACCCCGGACGGCCTGAAGATCGAGATTCTGGAAAACAAGAATCAGAGCGAGCCGATCCGGCACGAGCACGTCCACTTCTTCGTGCCGCAGGATCAGGTCCCGCTGATCCAGGCCTGGTACGCCAAGACCTTCGGCGCCAAGGCGAGCACCCGCAACAACGCCCCGGTCGACGACGTCCCCGGCGCGCAGCTGCGGTTCAACAAGGCAGATGCTGCACAGGCGCCCACCAAGGGGCGCGTGCTCGACCACATCGGCTTCGACGTGGTCGACCTCCAGGCCTTCGTCAAGAAGCTCGAGGCCGACGGCATCAAGCTCGACCGGCCCTACACCAAGAACCCCAATGGCATCGGGCTCGCCTTCATCACCGATCCCTGGGGCACCTATATCGAGATCAACGAGCGGCCGAAGCCGGTCTACCTGCCGTAACTTCCCGCGTGAATCCGTGGTGACGACCCTCCCCCAACGGGGAGGGTTCGACGCTTCAGAACAGCCAACACGTTTCGTGACGACGTCGAAGACGTGACGATTTCGACCCGCAAGGCCGGTCCGGACAATCGTGTCCCGACTGACCGGAACGGTCGGACCCGCTTTACGACGTCAGGCAGTTACCCACGTTCCAGCCGTAGAGCCATTCGACGGCGTCGTAGAAACGTTCGGGCGTCCTCCCCTTCCACAGCGAGTTTCGCACCAGGCGCTCGACGCCCTTGGCGTGATAGATGCGCCCCATCTCGCGGCCGGACAGAACGATGCGGGCCGTCCGCGTCACGCGCGAGCGTTGATAGAGATCGAACGCCGCGACGATGTCATTGTGATTGACCCGCAGGGCTTCGCCCAGCGCGACCGCATCCTCCAGCGCCATACAGGCACCCTGCGCCATGTATTGCGTGGTCGGATGCGCCGCATCACCCAGCAGCGTGACCCGGTCGAAGCTCCACCGGCCGATCGGCTCGCGGTCGGCGGTCGCCCAGCGCTTCCAGCTTTTCGGCAGGTCGATGAGCTGGCGCGCCTTCGGGCAGATATCCTGGAAGTAGCTCTGCACTTCCTCCTTGCTGCCCTCGGTGACGCCCCACTCCTCCTGGTCGCGGCTGTGGAACGTCACCACGACATTGTATTGCTCGCCGCCTCGCAGCGGGTAATGCACCAGATGACAGTTCGGGCCGACCCAGATGCTGGCGGCATTCCACTGCAGCTCTTTCGGAAAATCCTTCTTTTCGACCACCGCGCGATACACCACATGGCCGGTGACCCGGGGCGGATCGGCGACGTATTGGGCCCGCACGACCGACTTCCCGCCGTCCGCCCCGATCAAGGCGAGGCCGCGATGGGCGACGCCGTTCTGGTCGAAGACCGTCACACCGTCGGCGTCCTGCTCGACCCGCTCGACGCGCGTGGAGGTCAGAAATTCGACCCGCTTCGTCTCCTGCGCCGCCTCGAGGAGCGACAGATGAATGTCGACCCGGTGAATGACGGCATAGGGATTTCCGAACCGCTTGCGGAAGGCCTCGCCGGTCGGAATGCGGCCGACCAGCGTTCCGTCGATGGCGTCGTGCATCACCAACTCGTCGGTGAAGACCGCGCGCGCCCGCGTCTTGTCGCCGACCCCGAGGGCGTCGAAGGCGTGGAATGCATTGGGACCGAGCTGGATCCCCGCGCCGATCTCTCCGATCTCCGGCGCCTGCTCCAGCACCGTGACGGGAAAGCCCTGGCGCACCAGCGCCAAGGCGACGGCAAGGCCGCCAATGCCGCCGCCTGCGACGAGGACGGGCAGCGAAGATGTTTGTGGTGTCATGAGTCCTCCCTCGCTCGGCCATCGGTTTACTCCTTTGTGCCGTTTCGTTGTCAACGATTCGCGTTTCTTGTCCGACGGCCGGGCGCTGTCATGGCCAGACGCGCGAAGCGCGCTCGCCGCACGGCCGCTGCCACTCCCACCCGCGCATCGGCGCCCTGCGAGCAACCGGAAAACCGCTCAGCTCTTCACCACTTCGCAGCAAACGCGTCGAAGGCGGACAGCGCGGCCGCCTTCTCGCCCTCGGCCATAAAGGACGAGACGAAGGCATTGCGACCGAGGGTCTCGATTTCCGCCCGGCTCAGCGCCAGCGCCTCCTGCACGGCGATGAAATTCTCCGTCATGTAGCCGCCGAAATAGGAGGGATCGTCGGAGTTTACCGACACCAGCAGCCCGGCCTCGAGCATGCGGCGCAGCGGATGCCGGCGCAGGTCCGGGCACACCTGCAGGCGCTTGTTGGACAGCGGGCACACCGTCATCGGCATCCGCTCGCGCGCGATACGGGCGACCAGCGCGGAATCGTCCAGCGCCCGGTTGCCGTGATCGATGCGCCTGACCTCGAGGATGTCGAGGGCCTCGCAGACATACGAAGCGGGCCCCTCCTCTCCGGCATGGGCCACGGGCACGAAGCCCTCCTGCCGCGCCCGCGCATAGACGCGGGCGAATTTCGACGGCGGATTGCCCTTTTCCGAGGAGTCCAGCCCGACCCCGAAAATATGCTCCTTGCACCGGCAGCCCTGGGCCAGCGTGTCGAACGCCTCGTCCTCGGAGAGGTGCCGCAGGAAGCACATGATCAGCTTCGAGGTGATGCCGAACTCGCGGCGCGCGCGGTCGAACGCGTCGGTCAGCCCGGACAACACCGTGTCGAACGAAACGCCGCGCCCGGTGTGGCCCTGCGGATCGAAGAACACCTCGACGTGGCGCACGTTCTGCTCCGCCATCCGCGTCAGATAGGCGAAGGCGAGATCGAAGAAATCCTGCCGCGTGTGCAGCACGGACATGCCGGCATAATAGAGATCGAGGAAATCCTGCAGCGAGTTGAACCGGTAGGCGGTCCGGATCGCCTCGACATCGGCATAGGGCAGCGTCACGCCGTTCCGCTTCGCGAGCGCCATCATCATCTCGGGCTCGAGCGTCCCCTCGATGTGAAGGTGCAGCTCGGCCTTCGGCATCGCGGAGATGAAGCGATGTAGCCGTGCCTGGTCCATACGGATTTCTGCCTCGTCGTGCGCAACGTTGCAAGAAGCGGACCCGCCTTCATGTCCGCGCCCTGCTGCCGCACGTCAGGCGGAGGAGATCACCCGCCCTTCGGCTCACCGATAGCCGGCGCCCCGGAATGCGCGGCGAGGAACCGCTCCTCCCACCACGAGAACAGGATGTCGCGCAACGCCGCCGCGTCATCGTCGCCGTAGAGGGGGAGCTTCGCCTGCCTCAGCAATTCGGCCTCGTCCGCCGACAGCGTCACGGGAAGGTCGCTGACCACGATGGGGACGTTCGCGAATTCGGGCGCGTAGGCGGGATCGCGCCGCAACGGGCGGTCGGACTTGATGGTCGGGTTGCGGAACATCGCGGGCGTCCGCTGGCTGCGCAATACCGGCACCTCGGGAACCGCGGCGAGGTCGGCCTCGGTCGCAGCGAAGACCGTCAGCCGGATCGGCTTGAGGGAGAAGTTGCTGGTGCGCATCACGTCGGCGCCGCACACGTTCGGCACGGCCAGCACATCCATCAGCGCCAACAGGTCGACGTGATCGCCGGGCTTGGTGTTCTGGCGCGTCATGGTGGCGTGGCCGTCCAGCGTCACCTCGGTGCACATGAAAAGGTTGAAGCTGTCGTGCACGTCGTCGGGCGTCAGCCCGTATTCGCGTTGCGCCTCCGCCTGGATGTCGTGGCAGTTGGTGTGGACGTCGAACCCGTAGGCGCTCTCGTAGACATACGCGCTGCAGCGGGGAAACAGCACGTCGTTGCGGCCATAGGTATCGGCGAGGATGTACAGCATGGCCCGCTCGCGCGGCGGTGCCGACCACATGAAGGTGCCGCGGGAGGGGTGGAAGCCGTGCACCGTGCGGGTCCGCCCGCAATGCATGAATTCCTTGTAGTCATGGAGATTGAAGCAGTTGAAGTCGACGCACTGGCCGCCCTCGATCTGTTCAATCCGCAGGATTTGCCCGCGCAGCAACTCGATCGCCTTGCCGGTGCCCGGCTCCATCACACAGTGCCAGATCTCCTGACGCGCGCTCATCGCTGGACGCCTTTGCTTTCGGAGGCACGGGCGGCGGCATATTCGCGCAGCGCCAGCCGCACCAGCGCAGCGCGATCCTGCGCGACGCCGGCAGCAATGGTGCGATCAACCAGCGCCAGCTGTTGCTGATTGAGCTTCAAGGTGACTGTGATCCCATTCGTCATGCAAGGCCCCCCGGTTTAAATCAGGTATACATGATTTGAAGATGCGCGCTCTTGGCCCAGTTGCGAGCCTCTGCCCGAAAAAATCGCTTTTATGGTCAATCATCAAGGCTAAATACTAGGCAGGCGACCTTATAGAAGGCATTCTTGCGCACAAAATTGGCTCGTCACGCATACTTGTTTCCACGGCTCTCGTATGCGTAATTTTGCGTGCCCCCGAATTGCGGAGCGGCCTTCGAGAGACGCCATGACCGCGAACCGATCGCGCACCGACACCGCTTATCAAGCGCTGCGCCAATGCATCATCGAGCAGGCGCTGCCGCCGGGCACGCGCCTCCCCGAGGATGTCATCGGAAGTCAATTCGGCATGAGCCGCACGCTCGCCAGGGCGACGCTGGCGAGGCTCCAGCTCGAGGGCCTCGTCGAGGCCGGCCACAAGCGCACCGCGACGGTGGCCCGGCCCTCGCTCGATGAGGCCAAGGACGACTTCGAGGTGCGTCGGGCTTTGGAGCGGGAGGTGATCCGGCTCGTGGCCGCGCGCTGGAAGCCGGAGTTCGGCGCAGTCCTAGAAGGCCATGTGCGCGAGGAGGAACAGGCGAAGGCGCGCGGCGACGCGCGGGTTTCGATCCAACTCGCCGGCGAGTTCCACATCCGGCTCGCCGAGATGTCGGGCAACCGGCTGCTGCAGCGCTACCTCTCGGAAGTGGTGTCGCGCTGCTCGTTGATCCTTGCGCTCTACGGCCGCCCGCATTCGCCTGAATGCGCCGTTGCCGAGCATCGCGAGATCATCGAGGCGCTGCGCGGCGGCGATGCCGAGACCGCCGCTGCCCTCATGGACCACCATGTCGGATCGGTCGAAGAACGTGCACTGATCGGCGAACCGAACCTCGACCTCGGTGCCGTCTTGTCGTGCTATGCGGCGGGCATCGAGACGACCCGGAGCGTGACGCCATTAAAGCCCCGCAAGCGGACGGCCGCGCGATGACGCCGGAAACCCGCCTGGCGGAAACCGAGACCGCCGCGAGCGGCCACGTCCATTTCGATCTTGCCGCATTGTCGGCACGCGACCGCTACAAGCTGATCATCGGCACGGTCATCCCCCGCCCCATCGCATTCGTGACGACCGTGAACGAGCATGGCCGCGTCAACGCCGCACCCTACAGCTTCTTCAACTGTCTCTCGGCCGATCCCGCGATCGTCGCCATCGGCGTCGAGAACAAGCCGGATATGCGCTACAAGGACACCGCGCACAATGTGCGCGTCACCGAGCAGTTCACCGTCAACATCGTCGACCACGCTCTCGTCGAGGCGATGAACGTCTGCGCCATCGCATTTCCCTCCGAGACCGACGAACTCGCAATGGCCGGACTGACCGCGGTGCCCGGCACCCATGTCCGCTGTCCGCGCATCGCCGAGGCACCCGCCGCGCTGGAATGCCGGCGCTACATCACCCTCGAAGTGGGACGTTCCCGCGAGATCATTCTGGGGGAGGTGCTCGGCATGTTCATCCGGGCCGACGCCGTCGATCCCGTCACCAAATACGTCGACCAGAAGAAGATGGACGCCATCGGCCGCATGGGCGGTCACGGCTATGCCTCGACCCGCGACCAGTTCGATCTCAAGACCTTGCCGCTCGCGGAATGGACCCGCCGTCACCCGCTCGCGGTTGCTGCGGCAGAACCGCTGGATGGAATTTCAGGAAGGAGATGACCATGGACAAAGTCGATTTCACACGTCGTGGATTTCTCGGCGCCACCGCTGCCTCGACCCTCTTCGCCGCCGGCGTGACGCCGGGCCGGGCCGCCACCACCGTCGGCTTCATCTATGTGGGGCCGCGCGACGACTGGGGCTGGAACCAGGCTCACGCCGTCGCCGCCAAGGCGCTCAAGGACAGCGGCATCAACGTGATCGAGGAAGAGAACGTGCCGGAGACCGACGCGGTCTCGAAGTCGATGGAGTCGATGATCAAGCTCGACGGGGCGACGCTCATCTTTCCGACCTCGTTCGGGTACTTCGATCCCTTCATGATCGACATGGCGAAGAAGTATCCCAACGTCGAGTTCCGTCATCCGACCTCGCTGTGGGACAAGTCCAAGCATCCGCCCAATGCCGGCGGCTACTTCTGCTACCTCGACCAGGCACATTACGTCGACGGCATCGCCGCCGGCCTCTCGACCAAGTCGAACAAGATCGGCTTCGTCGCCGCAAAGCCCATCGCGCTCGTGCTGCGCAACGTCAATTCGTTCCTGATGGGCGTCAAGAAGGTCAATCCCGCCGCGGAAGTCCGGCTCATCATTACCGGAGATTGGTCGCTGCCGGTGCGCGAAGCGGAGTCGACCAACGCCCTGATCGATGCCGGCTGCGACGTGATCGCCTGCCACGTCGACAGTCCCAAGGTGGTCGTCGAGCGCGCCGAGGGGCGCGGGGTCAAGACCTGCGGCCACAATGCCGATCAGAGCGCACTCGCGCCCAAGGGCTTCATCACCGGAGCCGAGCTCAAATGGGGCACGGTCTACACGAGCTACGCCGCCCTTATCTCCAAGGGTCAGAAGCTGCCGAACATCAACGAGGGCGGCTACGACAAGGACATGGTGAAGAGCACGGCGTTCGGTGCCGGCGCCAGCGAGCCGGCGCGTAAAGCCGTCGCCGCGGCAATCGCCGACCTCAAGGCGGGCAAACCGATCTTCGTCGGCCCACTCAAGGACAACAGGGGCAACGTCGTCATCGGTAAGACGCTGGGACTTTACGATGGCGTGTTGTGGCAGACCAATTATCTGCTGGACGGCATCGTCGGCTCGATCACCTGACGCGATGCGGCGATCGGCCGCGTAAACGGTGACGTCAGCGCCGCGCTTGTTGCCGGCGATCGATGCACGGCGCTCGTTTGGACGGCCGCCGGGCCCGATGATCGGGAATGGCCGGGCGCAAGCCCGGCCATCAGCGTATCGACGGGGCATGGACGCGCCTCAACGACATCATGCTCCCGGCCGCCGTCCTTGCCTTCCCTGACACGCAAAACCGATTACAATGGCGGCAACGCCAACGTGACTGGCAAGAGACGACAGGGAGGAAGCATCGTGACAGATCGACCGGACAGTCCTGAGCAGATAGCGGGCAACGGCCTGCTGCACCGCCGCATGTTTCTGGCAGCGGGCGCAGCGGCGGCGGGCGCGAGCGCGGTGCCGTCGAGCGTCAGCGCGGAGCCGCTGCCGGTCGAACCGTGGATGAAGCTTCCCGGCGCCGGGTTCAACGGCTATGGCCAGCCTTCCAAGTTCGAGGACAAGGTGGCCCGGACCTGGGCGTCGGCCCCGGGCACCACCGGCACCGGATCGTCGCGCACGCCGCACCACAAGCTCGACGGCATGATCACGCCGAGCGGGCTGCATTACGAGCGCTCCCACAGCGGCATCCCCGACATCAATCCCGATCTGCACCGCGTGGTCGTCCACGGCCTGGTGAAACGTCCGCTGGTGTTCACCCTCGACGATCTCACGCGCTATCCGATGACCTCGCGCATCTCCTTCGTCGAATGCGCCGGCAACAGCGGCATCCTGTTCCAGAAAGATCCGGCAAAGGCCAACGTGCAGGGAATCCACGGCCTGCTGTCGTGCTCGGAATGGACCGGCGTGAAGCTGTCGGTGCTGCTCGATGAGGCCGGCGTCGATCCGGGCGCCAAGTGGGTGCTCGCCGAAGGCGCCGACGCCTCCGGCATGAGCCGCAGCTTCCCGATCGAGAAGGCGATGGATGACGCGATCGTAGCGCTCTACCAGAACGGCGAGCGGGTGCGTCCTTCCAACGGCTATCCGGTCCGCCTGCTGCTGCCCGGCTTCGAAGGCAACATGAACGTCAAATGGCTCCGCCGCATCAAGCTCACGGACGGGCCGACCATGACCAAGGACGAGACGTCGAAATACACGGTGACCCTGCCGACCGGGAAATCGCTGCAGTTCGTCTTCCCCATGGAGGCGAAGTCGGTGATCACCCACCCTTCACCCGATCTCACCATGCGCGGGCCGGGGCTCTATGAAATCTCCGGCCTCGCCTGGTCGGGTTACGGCAAGATCGCCAAGGTCGAGGTATCGGCCGACGGCGGCAAGAGCTGGGGCCTCGCCGCCCTGCAGGAGCCGGTGCTATCCAAGGCGCTCACCCGGTTCCGGATGCCGTGGCGGTGGGACGGCGCGCCGGTCACACTGCAGAGCCGCTCGACCGACGAGACCGGCTACGTCCAGCCGACCCGCGAACAGCTCATCGCTTTGCGTGGCGACCGCGGCAACTATCACAACAACATGATCACGAGCTGGTCCGTCTCCGACAAGGGCGAGGTGAAGAATGTCTATGCGTGAGCTCATCGCCGCCGCCGTGGTCGTTGCCCTCGGTTCGGCCGCGTTCGCCGAATCGCCCGATCTCGGCAAGCCCATCTCGCCCCAGGACCTCGCGTCATGGGACATCAGCATCGGCCCCCAGGGCGTCGGCCTGCCCCCCGGCAGCGGCACGCCGAAGCAGGGCGAGGAGATCTTCAACGCGAAATGCCAGGCCTGCCACGCCGCCAAGGGGGCCGGCGGGCCCAACGACCGTCTGGTGGGCGGCCAGGGCACGCTCGCCGGGGAAAAGCCGGCCGTGAAGACAGTGGGAAGCTACTGGCCCTACGCGACGACCCTGTTCGACTATATCCGCCGCGCGATGCCCTATTACGAGTTGAAGTCCCTGACCAATGACGAGGTCTATGCCGTCGCCGCCTACGTCCTCAACCTGAACGGGGTGATCGGCGAAACCGAAACGCTCGACGCGCAGTCGCTGCCGAAGGTGAAGATGCCCAATCGGGACGGCTTCATCCCGTTTCATCGCGGCGAATGACGGCGGGAGAATGACGGCGGCACCATAGAGCAAGCGCGACGGCGCGGCCGCCCCTTCGAGGTGACGGCCGCGCCTCCCGCTTTGTGCCATCGAGCGATCGCAGCGCCGACTGCCTCGGCGCACTCCGGCAAAACATCGACCAGGGCACGCCTCCCTCGAGCCGCGACGACGAACCCCCGAATGGTGGGCAGCGGCCCTCTGCGACGAAAGGGTAACGCCACCCTCTTTTGATGGGGCGGCAAACTGCAATAAGATCGTCACAACGACAGGTCGCATCGGGCGATCTCAAAACATTCGTCAGGAGGAAATCCCATGGCAAGCCCAGGCCTTGCGCGCGGCTTCGACCGGCGCACGCTGCTCCAGGCCGGTGCCGCAATCGGTGCCGTCCAGATCGCATCCCCGTTCGTCATCTCCGCCCGCGGCGAAGACCCCGATCAAAATCGGGATGGTCGATCCGCTGACCGGCGTCTACGCCGCCGTCGCCCAGAACGAGGTGGTCGGCGCCAGGCTCGCGGTCGACACCATCAACGCCAAGGGCGGGGTGCTCGGCCGCCAGCTCGAGCTGCTGGTCGAGGACTCCGCAAACGACGTCGGCACCGGGGTCCAGAAGACCCGCAAGCTGATCGAGCGCGACCAGGTCAATTTCATCATCGGCGACGTCAATTCCGGCATCGCCCAGGCGATGGCCCAGGTCACGGCCGAGAAGAAGGTTCTCCACGTGGTCTCCGGCGGCCATACCGACGGCATCACCGGCAAGGACTGCAAGTGGAACGTCTTCCGCGTCTGCAACACCACGCGGATGGAGGCCAATTCCGTCTCCGACCTGTTGTTCAACAAGTACGGCAAGAAATGGCACTTCATCACGCCGGACTACGCCTTCGGCCACACGCTGCAGGAAGCCTGCGCGGCCAATCTCAAGAAGCTCGGCGGCACCGTCACCGGCAACGAGCTGGCGCCGCTCGGCACCAGCGATTTCTCGGCCTACCTGATCAAGGCGCGGGCCGCCAATCCCGACGTCCTGGTGCTGCTGCCGCAGGGCTCGGACATGGTCAACTGCCTCAAGCAGATCGTCCAGTTCGGCATCAACAGCCAGATCCACGTCGCCGGCACCCAGCAGGAGCTCGAGTCGCTCGAGGCGCTGCCGCCGGAAGCGCGCATCGGCATCTGGATGTTCGAATGGTACTGGAAACAGGCCGGGCATCGCCGCACCTCGCCGAGTTCGTCGCCGAGGTTCGCAAGCGCTCCGGCGGCAAGGTCCCGACCGCGCGCACTGGTTCGGCTACGCTTCGGTCTAGACCTTCGCGCTGGCCGCCAACCGCGAGAAGACCCTCGACTCGGTCAAGCTCGCCCAGGCGCTCGGCGACTTCGAGCTGCCGCCCGAGGTCAAGCTGCAGCCCAACAAGGTCTACTACCGCAAGGGCGACCATCAACTGATGACCTCGGCCTTCGTCGGCGAGGCCCAGGCCAAGGGCTCCGATCCGGAGGACCTGTTCCGCGTCGACTCCATCGTGCCCGGCGACAAGACCTCGCCGCCGGTAACGGAGACCGGCTGCACCATGCAGTGGCCGGCCTGACGGACGGCCGCCCCGACGACGACACCCGGCCCGGATACACCCTCCGGGCCGGCGCGTTTTCGCGATCCCTCCCCGCCCGCTTCGCAGCCCACGCGCTTCGACGGTGATCCATGACGCAACTTCTGCTGTTCAACGTCACCAACGGGCTCATCATCGGCGCCTTCTACGTGCTGATGGCGCTCGGCCTTTCGCTGATCCTCAATCTGAGCAACGTCATCAATTTCGCCCATGGCGGGTTTCTCGTGATCGGCGGCTACATCGCCTACACGATCACGCCCTATGTCGGCTTCTGGGGCGCGCTGCTGCTGGCGCCGCTCCTGACCGCGATCATCGGGCTCGTGGTCGAGCGCGTGCTGATCCGGCCGCTCTACGGCCGCGATCCGCTCTACAGCCTGCTGCTCACCTTCGGCCTCGCCTTCATCATCGAGGACGGCACCCGCTTCATCTGGGGCGCGCAGGGCAAGCCGGTGACCATTCCGGCGTTTCTGGCGCAGCCGCTGAGCAACGAATCTGTTCTTCATCACCGGCTACCGCCTGTTCATGGTGCGCGGTGGTGATGGTCGCGGTCGCGCTGCTGTTCGCTGCTGCTGCGCTACACCCGGCTCGGCATCCGCATCCGCGCCGGCACGCTCGATCTCGAGACCGTCGCCGCGCTCGGCATCAATGTGCAGATGCTGCGCTCGCTCAATTTCGCGCGTCGGCATTTTTCTCGCCGGGTCTCAGCGGCGTGCTCGCCGCCGGCCAGCTCGGGCTCGAGCCGACCATGGGCACCGGCCTGCTGATGCCGAGCTTCATCGCCATCATCGTCGGCGGCATCGGCAGCCTGCCGGGCACGCTGGTCGGCGGCCTGCTGATCGGCGTCGCCTCGGGCGTCACCGCGGTGTTTCTGCCGGCCGCCAGCGAGGCGGTGATCTACGTCATGATGGCGGTGGTGCTGCTGATCCGGCCGCGCGGCCTGTTCGGCGAAGAAGGAATGATGACGTTGAGCGCCGAACAAACCCGCAAGCTCGATCGTGCTGGTCGGCGATCTGGGCGATCCTGCTGCTCGCGCCCTACTGGATGGTGCCGCTCGGCGGCTACACCGCGCTCGGCACCCGCGTGCTGGTGCTCGGCGCTCGCCGCGATGTCGGTGAATTTCCTGCTCGGCTTCACCGGCGTGCTGTCGTTCGGCCACGCCGCCTATTTCGGCCTCGGCGCCTACGGCGCCGGGCTGACGCTGAAATTCCTGGCGCATGAGCACGCCGCTGGCGCTGATCTGCTCGGCATGCTGCTCGGCCGGCGTCTGCGGCGCGCTGCTCGGCACGCTGATCGTGCGCCGGCGCGGCGTCTATTTCGCCATGGTGACGATCGCCTTCGGCCAGGTGTTCTACTACATCGCGTTCCAGTGGAGCTCGCTGACCGGCGGCGACGACGGGCTGCGCGGCTTCTCGCGCCAGCCGCTCGACTTCGGCCTGTTCAAGATCGACATCCTGTCCAACGCCAACGCGTTCTACTATCTTCGTGCTGTTCTGCTTCGCGCTCGGCGGTCGGCGGTCATGGGGTTCATCCTGCGCTCGCCGTTCGGCCGCACCATGATCGCGATCCGCGAGAACGAGCGCCGCGCCCGCTTCCTCGGCATTCCCGTCGAGCGGCACATCTGGATCGCGTTCACGCTGTCGTGCTTCTTCATGGGCTTTGCCGGCGCGCTCTACGCGCTGGTCAACAATTTCGCCGATCCGCGCGGCCTGCATTACAGCCAGTCCGGCGATTTCGTGATGATGGCGGTGATGGGCGGCATGCGCAGCTTCTGGGGCCCGCTGCTCGGCGCCGCCGTGTTCGTGGTGCTGCAGGATTATCTGTCCAGCATGACGGTCAACTGGATGTCGTTCGTCGGGCTGCTGTTCGTGCTGGTCGTGCTGTTCTTCCCGCGCGGGCTGCTCGGCTTCATCTGCCCGACGGCGCAAGGCATGAACGTTCTCGAAATCCAGAACGTCACCAAGCGGTTCGGCAATCTCGTCGCGGTGCGCGACGTCTCGCTCAACGTGGCGCAAGGGCGAGATGCGCGCCATCATCGGCCCGAACGGCGCCGGCAAGACCACCTTCTTCAACCTGATCAGCGGATTCTTTCCGCCGACCTCCGGCGCGATCGTGTTCGACGGCCGCGACATCACCGGCGCTGCCGACCCATCGGCGCGTCGCGCTCGGCATGGCGCGCACCTTCCAGATCACCGAGATCTTTCCCGAGCTGACGGTGTTCGAAAACGTCCGCATCGGCGCCGAGGTCGCCGGCGGCTACGGCCTGCGGCCCTGGATCAGCCGCGCCGAAGCCGCCGCGATCCACCGCACCGTCGAGGAGATGCTCAAGCTGGTGTCGGCTGGACACGCAAGGCCGACCGGCTGGTCGGCGAACTCGCCCATGGCGACCAGCGCTGCCGCCGAGATCGCGATGGCGCTGGCGCTGCAGCCCGCATCTGCTGCTGCTCGACGAGCCGACCGCCGGCATGGGCGACCAGGAAACCTACCAGATCACCCAGCTGATCCGCCGGCTGCACCGCGACAGCAACTACACCATCGTCCTGATCGAGCACGACATGCGCGTGGTGTTCCATCTCGCCGACCGCATCAGCGTGCTCGACCAGGGCGCGCATGCTGGCCGAAGGCACGCCGCAGGAGATCGCCGCCAACGCGGCCGTGCAGGCCGCCTATCTGGGTAAGGCCGCATGACCGCCGCCCTGACGCGCCGAAGGCCTGCACACCTATTACGGCAAGAGCCACATCCTGCACGGCGTCAGCCTCGACGTCGCCGAGGGCAAGATCACCGCGCTGCTCGGCCGCAACGGCGCCGGCAAGACGACGACGCTGCGCAGCCTGATCGGGCCTGACCCCGCCGCGCGAGGGCAGGATCACCATCTTCGGCAAGGACACCACGCATTGGCCGACCTTCCGCATCGCCGCGCAGCGGCGTCGGCTACGTGCCGGAGGGCCGCCGCATCTTCGCCAATCTGAGCGTCGAGGAAAATCTGAAGGTGCCGCTGGAGCGCGCCGGGCCCGTGGACCATCGAGCGCATCTACGCAGCTGTTTCCGCGGCTGCGAGGAGCGCAAGCAACAACCGCGGCCGCCAGCTCTCCGGCGGCGAGCAGGAGATGCTGTCGATCGGCCGCGCGCTGCTGCTCAATCCGAAGCTCCTGATCCTCGACGAGCCGTCGCAGGGGCTGGCGCCGCTGATCGTGCGCGAGGTGTTCCGCATCGTCTCGCAGATGCGCGAGGAAGGCATCTCGGTGCTGCTGGTCGAGCAGAACGCGCGCATGAGCCTCGAGATCGCCGACCACGCCTATGTGCTCGACGACGGCAGCATCGTCTATTCCGGACCGGCGCGCGAACTCGCCGCCGACGAAGCCCGGGTGCAGGCGCTCGCCGGCGCCAGCGCGCGAGGAATGGACGGAATAGCTACTTCAGGTCGCTGTCGGGGTCCACGGCGGCGGCGGCGTAGAGATTGCGCAGCAGCTTGACGGCGTCGCCGAACGGCAGCGCACGCACCGCCTCGTAGAAGGCGATGACGAGATCGCAATAGGGCGCGTACTCGGCCGCCGTCAGCTTGTCGTGGCCGAGCAGTTGGGTCTGCACCGGCTTCTTCTTGAGCTGGCCGAACACGGCCTCGAGGAACGGTCGCACCTCGGCCTCGCTGGGCGCCGGGTCCTTGCCGCCTTCGTTGGCGATGATACGCTGGAGCACCGTCATTTCGCGCTCGAACAGCGGAGGGAAATCGCGCGCCAGGTTGCTGTCCATGGTGGCGCCCTTGCTTTCGTCGCTCAGCGCCACGCAGCTGCCGGGATTGCCCTCTCTGAGCGCCCGCATGTAGGCGAGATTGACCTCGGTCACCTCGAGCAGCGACTCGGTCGACGCCTTCGCAAGCATCGGCTTGATGCTCTTGCGTAGCGCGCTACGGGCGCGCGTCAGCGTCTCGTCACCGTCCTCTTCCCCGTGGTAGACCGCGGTGAACCGCTTGATGAACTTCGCGTAGGCGTCCGGATCGGCCGTCTTGAGGGCCGCCACCGCGGGCAGGTTGGCCACCACGCCGGGGATGCCGTCCACCGGCGCCTGGGCCAGTGCCGGCGCCGCGCCGGCACCACGCAGCGACTGCAGGGACGGCGACGACGGCGCCTTTCCGCCGACCTTGGCCTGGCCCTGTTTCGGCATGAATTCGACGCGCATGATCCCCAGCGCCATCGCTGCCCACACCAGCCCCGACAGGATCGCGAGAACGGCGATGACCGAGACGATGGCAAGTCCGACGCCGCCACCCCGCCGGGCGCTCGGGGCCGTGCCGGCGGCCGCGGTGGTGACGGCCGGTTTTGGCGCGGAGACGCTCCCGCGTCCGGCGATCGGCGGACCGGCGGCGAGATCGGCGGCCGGCGCCTCGTCCTTGGGCGTATCCCCGCCGCGAAGCGGACTGCGCAGATTGACGTCGGAAAGTCGACGCTCCGGAACCAGCGGTTTTGCGGCCGCCACGGCGGCGGTCTCCTCCGGCTCCGCGGTCTGGTCATCAGCGGGCTCTTGCGCCGCGGTCTCGGCGTCCGCCGGCGCGTCGCGGGCAGCGCGGAAGTCCGCGGCCGTGCCGGTCTTTCGCCGGCCGTCCCGACCGATCTCGCGCGAGCCGTCACGGGAGACCCGCAAACCCGGTTCGCGCACGGCCGGGTCCCGCGCCGTCAGATCGGGCAGAACCAGCTCTTTCTTCGGGGCCGTCTCCGAAGCGGCGTCGTCGAGATTTCGAGGGGTGCCGAGCGACGGCTCGCGCCGGCCGGCGTCGCGTCCGCTATCGCGCCGTCCGCGAAGAAACCCGATGCCACCGGGCTCGCGGCGGCCGCGTTCGCTCGATCCGGCATCGCCCGAATCCCGCTCCCGCAGGCTACGAGCGCCGGCAGCCCGCCCGTCGCCGGCGCCCGGGTCTCTGGCGCTCAGGTCGTTGAGGCCCAGATCTTTGACGTTCAGGTCTTTGATGCCCAGATCTTTGACGCCGAGATCTTTGACGGCCGGATCTTTGATGCCCAGGTCCTTGATGCCCAGGTCCTTGACGCCCAGGTCTTTGACGCCCAGGTCCTTGGTTTCGACCTGTTTGGTGTTCTGATCTGTGGTGTGCAGGTCTTTGGCGGTCAGGTCTTTGGCGGTCAGGCCTTTGCCGGTCAGGTCTTTGGTGCCCGAATCTTCGGCAGGGCGATTTTTTGCAGCATCCGCGACCGGCGGACGATTCCCCTGCGCGCCGTCCGGCTCCGCCGCCGCATCGTCCTGCTTTCCGGAGTGGGATTCGGATTCAGACCGAGCTTCGGTTTCATCGGCGGTCGGCGCGAGCGCTTTGTCCTCGCTCTTAGAATCGCTGGGCTCGGCCTCCGGCGCTTCCGGCTTGAACAGCTCGGGCACTTCGCCCGCGATCCGCCATTCGTCCCAGCCCACGCACCACACGCCGGCATCCCGGTCGATGACGCCCTTCTCGACGGCCTGGACCAGGGCGGCAAGGGCATATGGCCCATACCGCTTGCCCTTGAGCAATACGTACCAATGCTTGGCGTCCTGATCTACCGACATGCAGCCACACGGCCCCGGCTGGGATGCGAATTGATGGGATCAGCCATTTCAACGCTCAACCGGCTGATTGGCAAGGTCAAATGAAACGGCAAGTTCCGCCCTTGCCGCCTCCGAACGAACGCCTGAGGCGCTACGCGAGTTCGATCCGGACCTCGTCGCCGTCCGGCGTCAGGCGGGCGCCGAACTGGTTACTGTATTTTGTGAGATGATCAAGCTCCGCCGCTTCGTCTGCGGGCTTGCACAAATAGGTCTCGTTGCGATCATTGTGCCGGACGAAGGCGAAGCGTGCCGCTTCGACGCCGTGACGGCCCACGTCCACGCGCGCCATCATGCCGACCCACTCGGCATGCCGCCGGCCGCCATGGCCGGTGTGGAACGAGAAGCTGCCGAGGCCGTAATAAATCGGCCGCCCCTTGTAGACCTCGATCGGCAGGCAGGTATGCGGCCCGTGGCCGATCACGAGGTCGGCGCCGCCGTCGATCGCCGCGTGGGCGATCTCCGTCATGTATTCGAGGACGTCGCGGCCGAGCCCCCAGTGACAGGACGCCACCAGGACATCGACATGGGGGCGCAGCGCCGCGAGGTCCTCGCGAAACCGTTCGAGATAATCCGCATCGGCCCAGGTGACGATCTCGGGCGGCACCCCCGGCCGGTTGGGCGGCGGCACGCCGACGCGGGTCTTGAACACCGGCACATGATAGGCGGTGTGGCCGCGAATGACGGCGATCCCCGTCGCATCCTTGCGGGCCTCGTGATCGGTCGGCCAGTACACCGAGCTGCGCTGCAGGAAGCCGAACCGCATGCCGTTGCGCTCGACGATCACCGGCGCCCGCGCTGCCGCAAGGTCCTTCCCCGCGCCGGTGTGGAGCACGCCGTATTCGTCGAGGCACGCGACCGCGGAGAGGATGTTCGACGCGCCGTAGTGGACGTTGTTGGCGATGCCGACCGCGTGGATCCCGGCGCGGCGCAGCGCCTCGCCGGCGCGCGGATCGGCGAAGAACCCCTCGTTGCTCACCGAATGCGCGGCGGGGATGGCGAGGCAGCACTCGAGATTGCTGAACACCACGTCCGCGCCATGGAACTCTGCGGAGACCTGGGCGAAGGGAACGCTGGGATCGGTGACGTTCATCAGGTTCACGTCGCCGGTCAAGATCATCTTCGCCGTCATGTCCCCTCCGTCAGGGCGTGGTCGTCGATAACGCATGTGTCTTACGCGATCTTGGTCCGCGAATCCCAGGGAAGATGGCACGACCCGCGCGTCCGCGCGGGCTCTTGACGGCGGCCCGCGATCCGTTCTGATGGCGCCCACGCATCCGGACCCCCATGAAGAACGCTCCCGCCACCGACCCGTCCGCGGCCGACCGGCTCGCCGCTTACGCGGCGGGCCTGCGCTATGCCGACCTGCCGCCGCCGATCGTGGCGACCGCAAAGATCTGCCTCATCGACGCGGTCGCCTGCGCGATCTTCGGCACGGACTTTCCATGGTCGCGCGCCATCGCCGGCGTGATCGGCACGTCGGGAACGGCCGGCGCGTGCGCGGTACCGGGGTTCGACCGCAGGCTCGATCCGCGCCAGGCGGCGCTCGCGCTCGGCGCCTTCGCCCACGCCTTCGAGCTCGACAGCCTGCGCAAGCCGGGCGCCGGCGCACATCCCGGCGCGACCGTCGCCCTCCCCGCTTTTGCCATGGCCCAGGCGCGGTCGCGCAACGGCCGCGACCTGATCGCCGCCATCGTGGCCGGCTGCGAGGTGAGCTTCCGCATCGGCGCCGCGACGCTCCACACCCCGGAGCTGCAGGGCTTTCATGCGCCGGGGATCGTCGGCCCGTTCGGCGCGGCGATCGCAAGCGGCTCTCTGCTGGGGCTGTCGGCCGATCAACTCGCCTACGCGCTGGGCATCGCGGGCTCCTGCACCGGGGGACTGCTGGCGTTTGCGAAAAGCGGCCAGGGCGGCATGGTGAAACGGCTTCACCTCGGGCGCGCTGCCGAGAGCGGCGTGCTGGCGGCCCTGCTGGCGGCCGGAGGTTATGACGGCCCCCGCACCATCCTCGAGGGCGAATTCGGCGTGCTGCAGAGCTTCTGCGCGAAGGCCGACCCGGCGCGCCTGACCGCCGACCTGGGCACCTTCTTCGAGACGAGCCGGCTGTGCATCAAGCCCTATGCGTGCCACGTCACGGCGCAGGCGCCGGTCCAACTGCTGCGCGAGTTGATGGCCGCGCACGGCTTCACGGCGAAAGACATTGCCGGGATCGAGGTCGCGGCGTCGGACAAGGTCGCGTCCCATCACGGCGAGCAGCGGCCGTCCGACCTGATGCTCGGGCAATACAGCGTGCCGTTCTCGCTCGCCGTCGCCGCCTGCCGCGACCCCGCAAACCCGTCCGCATTCTCCGACGACGCCATCCACGACCCGGCAATTCTCGACCTCGCCGGCCGTGTCCGCATCGTGCCCGGCGAAGCCGGCTGGGGCACCGCCGTCACGATCGCGCTACGGGACGGCCGCCGCATCGCCGGCTCCCTCGCATCGTTCCGCGGGTGCCCGGAGACGCCGATGTCGCGCGACGACATCGCCGCGAAATTCCGCCGCCTCACCCGGCACCGGCCGGGCACGGAGGCGCTGCTCGCGGCGCTGCTCGACATCGAGAACGTGGCGGATGTCGCGCTCCTCGAGTTGTGATTTTGCGGGCCGCCGTCCTTCGCTATCCTGCGGTCATTTGCCGGTTGCCGGTTGGGAGGTGGGCGGAACAGGACGCGGGGAGTTGTGGAACTGCACGACCAGCCAGCGATCACCACGTTTTTGAAGGACGGCGCTCACTCGCAGCGGGCCGCCGAAGGTCGTCTTGCCGTCCAACGTGCGATCGACTTTCCACATACCGGCGATCAGCGCCAGACTGTCCGACAGGGCCGTCGATGTTAATTGGATCGGTTTCGCCTCCACGACATCAGGACGGTCGAGCGCGGCTGTGAAGTATTGAAGAACGCCTTCAGGTTGCGTTACGAGTTCAGGGGAAAGCGTGCCGTAGAATTGCGCATCCGGCGCGAACATGGCGGCGACTTCCGCTTGGTTGCGCGCAACAAAAGCAGGGAAAAATTTGGAAAAGGCTGCTGTGGCATCCTCCGCAGTGCCCGCATCAGCCGGTGGCGAAAATGGTGGTGACACTGCAGTGGCGAGTAGCACGAGCATAAGATATTTGAATTTCATGTTTCCCCTCCGTCGCAATTCAAAGCCTGTACAAATTTCTAGCCGACGCATTAAAATCAGGTCTAGTTCGGATTCGAGAGAGAGCGGGAGGCTCTCTCTCCAGCGAGATCAAGTTACTTCTCCGGCAGCGCAAACACCCACAGCATGGAGCCGCCGTCGGGGCTCTTGATCTCGGTGGCGAGCGTGCCCAGCGATTTCAGCAGTCCCGATCCGTTGCCCGTCGCGACCGCGACATATTGCTTGCCGTTGACGCTGTAGCTGATCGGGAACGAGTTGATCGCATTGTTGGTGCGGATGCGCCACAGCACCTTGCCGGAGGTGTCGTCGAGCGCCTTGAAGGTGCGGTCGATGTCGCCGACGAAGACGAGGCCGCCCGCGGTCGGCAGCACCGAGCTCGTGTGCGGCGCCCGTTGCCGGTAACTCCACGTGGTGGACCGGTCCGCGAGCTTGATGGCATCGACGCGGCCGAAATTGCCGTCGCTGTTGGGCACCGATCCGCGGGCGAACACGGCCCGGCCGCCGCCGGTATAGGCCTGCCCGGGATCGAGCGGGGTCGGCGTGGTGTTGGAGCAGTATTCGTTGAGCGGCATGTACAGCGTGCCGGTCTTCGGATTGTACGCCGTCGCCGGCCAGCCGCGGCCGCCGGGATCGGATGGGCAGTTGACCGTGGTCTGGCCGAGGTGCGGAATCGACGCCGGGTTGATGGTCTTGTCGCCGGTCTTGGGATCGATCGAGGCGACCACGTTCTGCGGCACCGTCTCCTTGTGCCACAGCCACTGGCCGTTGGTGCGGTCGAGCGCCTCGATGATCCCGAGCTTGCCAGAGGTCACCACCGCCTTGCGGGTCTCGCCGTTGACCGGCAGGTCGACCAGGAGCCGCTCGTAGACATAATCGAGGTCCCAGGTGTCGTCCTCGAGATGCTGGTGATACCACTTGACCTTGCCGGTGTCGGGCTCGATGGCGAGGGTCGAATCCGAATACATGGCGTTGTGCTTGGCACCGGGTTTTGCCGGCAGCGTGCCACGCATTTCGGCGATCCACGGGTAGGGCTGGCCGGTGCCGTAGAACACCAGGTTCTGCTCGGGGTCGTAGCTGCCGGAAATCCACGCCGAGGCGCCGAACCGGCTCTCCAGCGGCAGGCCGTTCCAGGTGTCGTAGTTGGCGTCGCCCGGATGCGCGATGGTGTTGACGCGCCACAGCTCGGCGCCGGTCTTGGCGTCGTGGCCGGTGATGAAGCAGCCGCCGGGCTCGGCATTGCCGCAGCCGGTCATGCCCTGGATCACCCTGCCGTTGATGATGAAGGGACCGCCGGTGTAGCGCCAGCCCTTGGTCCAGTCGGCGGTGGCATGGTCCCACGCCAGCTTTCCGGTCTTGGCGTCGAGCGCGATGACGTGGGCGTCCGAGGTCGCGGCGATGAGATTGCCCTCGTAGATCGCCATGTTGCGGGTCGAGAGGTTCGGCGTATCGGCGATCAGCTTGGCCGGCAGGTCGCGCTTGTATTCCCAGATCAGGTCGCCGGTCGCGGCGTTGAGCGCCTGGATCTTGTTGCCGAAATTGAAGATGTAGAGCACGCCGTCATGGACGATCGGCGTCGTCTCGGTGGCGCCGCTGGTGAGCGACCAGCTCCAGGCGAGCTGCAGGTCCTTGACGCTGTCCTTGTTGATCTGGTCGAGCGGGCTGTAGCCGTAGCCGTCATAGGTGCGCCGCCACATCAGCCAGTCGGCCGGCGGCGGATTGTGCAGCATGGCGTCGGTCACCGGCGTCAGGTTCTTCGTCGGGTCGGTTGCCGCAGGCTGCTGGGCAAGTGCACCGGCGCTCGCGAGCGCGAGCGTTACGAGACCAAGCGCGGTCGAATTCCAACACGTCGTGGACATCGTCGCCTCCCCTGTCCGGTCGTTTTGACCGTTCTTCGTGCAAAACTGCGAAGGGATGCTATGCCGACCGCCACCGCCGTCAACGGGTTTTGCGATTTGCGCCTTTTCTCGATTTGCGTTGTGGCGGCAGCGCCGCCGTTGGAATACGCTTTTTCGACCAAACAAGCCGCCGGCCCACGGCGCGCATCCAGGGAGAAACGACATGATCGCAAAGCTGGTGATCGCCGGCGCCGCCGGCGTGCTGATCGGAGCCGGGCTCGTCGGAGCGGTGGTAGCTACCGCGGCACCGGAGTTCAACACCCGCGGCAACCGCTTCAAGCCGCTCGCCTATAGCGACCTCACGCCCGAGCAGAAAGCGTTCGCCGACAAGGAGCTCGCCGCCGGCCGCAACCCCTCCACCGGCCCGTTCAACATCTACCTGCGCAGCCCGCAATATGCCGAGCTGTCGCAACCGCTCGCCAACTACCTGCGCTTCAAGACGCCGATGCCGCGCAAGCTCAAGGAAATCACCAACATGCTGACGGCGCGCTATTGGGGCGGCCAGTATGTTTGGTACTCTCACCGCCAGCAGGCGCTCGACGCCGGACTAAGCCCGGCCTTCATCGCCGCGATGGCCGCCGGCGAGCGGCCCGCCGACATGACGCCCGAGGAGGCGACCGTCTACGACTTCACCTCCCAGCTCCTCTCGACGCGGCAGGTGAGCGACGCCAACTTCAAGGCGATGGCCGACCGCTTCGGCGAGCGCGGCATCGTCGAGACCGTGGGCTCCATCGGCCATTTCACCGGGCTCACCATGCTGTTCGTGGTCGACCGCTACCCGGTGCCGAAGGGCGCGCCGGACGAGGTCAACGCGCCGATGTGAACATCATCGCCATCGCACCCGTTGCACGGCGCCGGAAGAAAACACCGGCGCCGCCCATCCGACCGACGAGCCGGCCGGGACCCGGATTATGGAGGACGTCATGAGAGCGCGTACGCTCGCCCGAGGGATCGCGGTGCTGGTCGCGGGCCTCGCGATGTTGCGAGCGGCGGCGGCTGACGAGCTGCCCAAGGACATGGCGGCTCGCATCGAAGCCATTCCGATCCAGACTCTGACGATTTCAGACGAGCAATTCCTGAAGGGCGATGCCTATGGGCGTCCGACGGTGATCGCCGGTACGTTGCGAATTGCGCAGGGGGCCGGACGCCTCCCGCTCGTCGTCATTGTTCAAGGATCCGGTGGGCACAATACGAATACCGACGTGTGGGACCGGCAATTCGAGGCGATGGGCATTTCCACCTTCGCGATGGATTCCTTCGCCGGACGCGGGATCGTCAGCACCGTCGTCGATCAGTCCCAGCTTGGTCGGCTCAACATGATCCTGGACATCTACCGCAGTCTCGCCGTCCTTGCGGCTCACCCGCGGGTCGATCCCAATCGCATCGCCGTCATCGGGTTCTCCCGCGGCGGACAAGCTTCCCTCTATGCCGGCGTCACGCGGTTCCAGAAAATGTGGAATCCCGGAGGCGTTGATGCGGCGGCCTACATCGCCCTCTATCCGGTGTGCAACACGACCTACGTGGGCGACGGCGAGGTCAGCGACCATCCCATCAGGATATTTCACGGGGCATCCGACGACTACGTACCGATCGGGCCGTGCCGGAGCTATTTCGAACGCCTCCGCACGACCGCCAAAGACGTCAGGATGACCGAGTATCCCGACACCTGGCACGCCTTTGATTTTCCGAATCTACCGTCGACCCCCACCGTGGCGCAGAACGCGCAGACGACACTGTGCGCGTTGCGCGAGGGGCCGCAAGGAACAATCATCAACGCAGACACCCAAAAGCCGTTTGCCTACAGCGACAGCTGCGTCGGACGAAACCCACACATCGCCTATTCGGCCGCTTCAACCCATTCGACGGAGCAGGACGTGAAGGCGCTGCTGAAAAGCGTGTTCAAGTTGAAGCAATGAAACACCTGCCGATCCCCGCGCGGATCGGGGATCCGGACAAAAGATCAAATGGGAGAATACGCATGAGAACCACGGGCCGCGTCGCGATGATACTGGGGACCGGGCTGTTTCTGGTCACCGCGCTGCCGGGGGAGCGAAGCTTCGCCCAGGCTGCCGATCCCAACACCTATCCCAATCCGTACCAACTGCAGGAGAACTGGGCGAAGCTGCCGCCCGGGCGCACCTGGGGCTCGACCATCGGCATCGAGATCGATCCCGACGGCAAAAGCCTGTGGACGTTCGACCGCTGCGCCGCCACCAACTGCCACGGGTCGAGCCTCGATCCGATCATGAAGTTCGATCCCGCGGGCAACCTGCAGATCAAGTTCGGCAGCGGCATGATCAACGACCCGCACGGCTTCCACATCGATCGCGAGGGCAATGTCTGGGTGTCCGACACCGTCGCCGAGAACGGCCGGGGCCAGACCGTCATGAAGTTCTCCAAGGACGGCAAGCTGCTGATGACCCTGGGCAAGCCCGGCGTCACCGGCGACGCGAACTCGACCGACGCGTTCGACCAGCCGACCGACATCTATGTCGCGCCCAACGGCGACATCTTCGTGTCGCAGGGACACGGCACCCGCCCGACCGACCGCATCTTCAAGTTCTCCAAGGACGGCAGGTACATCACGTCATGGGGCAAGCGCGGCAGCGGCCCCGGCGAGTTCAACGTACCCCATCAGCTCGCAATGGACTCGGCCGGCCGCCTGTTCGTCGCCGACCGCGTCAACAACCGCATCCAGATCTTCGACCAGGACGGCAAGTTCCTCGACGAGTGGAAGCAGTTCGGCCGTCCGAGCGGGCTCTACATCGACAAGAACGACATCGTCTATTCCGCCGACCACCAGTCCGGCGACCAGGACGGCAAGGTCAATCCCGGCTTCAAGAAGGGCGTCCGCATCGGCAGCGCGAAGGACGGCAAGGTGGTCGCCTTCATCCCGGAGATCGCGCCGGGCGCCAACATGCCGGAAGGCATCGCGGCGGACGCCTCGGGCATCATCTATGGCGGCTGGACCGGTAAGATGAACGTGCGCCGCTGGGTCAAGGGCGGCGCGACGCAGTAAGGGTCGCAGTGCCCCGACTCTCTCCCGCGCTTGCGCCCGCTTGCGGGGGAGAGTTGGAGAGGGGCAAGCTTACGCGCCGCAACCACTTACGCTGTGCCGCGCACGCCCCCTCCCCGACCCTCCCCCGCAAGCGGGAGAGGGAGCCTAAACCACCGGCAGCGGGTCGAACTCGCCCTTGAGAATGGTCGCGGGATCCTCGTAGCCCATCCACTTGTTGATGGCGGTCGCGTAGACGCGGCGGAAATCCGTGGTGTAGACGAGGTTGCCCTGCTTGAGCTCGGTGAGGCTCGGCACCTTGCCGTACTGGCCGCCCTTGACCGGCGCGCCGACGATGAAGGCGGGCCCGGCGGTGCCGTGATCGGTGCCCTGGCTGGTGTTCTCCTGGACCCGCCGGCCGAATTCGCTGAACGCCATCAGCACCACGTCGTCGCCGCGCCCGAGCCGGGCGATGTCCTTCATGAAGGCGGCGATGTGATCCGAGGTGTAGGTCCACAGCCGGGCATGCACGTCGCCCTGGTAGACATGGGTGTCGAAGGCGTTGTTGCGGTAGGCGACGTAGTAGATCTTGGTCGGGAAGTCCGCTGCGATCAGCGCCGCCACCCGCTCCAGCCCGAAGCGAACGAGGCCGTAGTCCACCGGCGTGCGGTATTGCGCCCAGGCATCGCGCACCAGCTGCTCGGCCTGGAGGGCACTGCGCGACACCCCGTACATGAAGTCCTGGGCGTCGTTGGCGCCGTGGCCGCCCGCCGCGAGCAGCTTGAGCGGCGCGGACTCGGCGGCAAAGCCGGAGCGTACGAACTTGGTCGGATCGTCGAACACCAGCGGCACGTGGCCGCGCGAGCGCACCGCGAGCGACTGCTGGGTGTCGATGTTGACGACGTAGTTGTTGTGGCCCTCCGGATCCATCGCGTCGGCGAGGCGCCCGACCCAGCCGTAGAGCTCGCCGCGGTTGGGCGCCGCGGTCTGCCAATACGCCATGGAGGCGAAGTGCGAGAACGAGGGCTGGTCGTAGCCGACGCCGTGCACGATGGCGAGATGGCCGTCCTTGTAGAGGCGCTCCATGCCCGCCATGGTGTTCTGGAAGCCGAAATGGTCGTCGAGTTTGCGCACCTTGTCGGGCCTGATGCCGATCTTCGGGCGAGCCCGGTAATAGGCGTCGTCGCCATAGGGCACGACGGTGTTGAGCCCGTCATTGCCGCCAGACAGTTCGACCACCACCAGGATGCGGCCGGGCTTGGCCGCCGGCGCCGCCGCGGCTTGCGAAAAGAACGGCGAGCGCCCGAGCCCGGTGGCGCCGAGGATGACGCTGCCGAAGCCGGCGCGCAGCAAATCGCGCCGCGCCATGCCGCCGATGCGAGAGAAAGCCGCCATGTTCGCCTCCAAGGAGTTGCGCGTATTCGGAGCCCGGAGCCCGCGTCAGCAGAGCTGGAATTGGGGTGTGCTCATGATCAGGTGCGCGGTCAGCCGCAGCGGCCGCTCGGCATAGCCGGCGGCATGCTCGAGATCGCCGGTGCCGAGCTGTTTTTCCAGGAACGTGACGAGGGCGGCGCGCACCTCGTCGTCGACCGGCACCCGCAACAGCCGCAGCGTCAGGTGATCGACCGCGTCGGCCGCCGTCTTGCCGCCGGCCGACGCCACCGCGAGCGACAGATCGAACTGCGCCGCCGCCCGCGGGATCGGCTTCACCTTGCGGACCGCCTCCTGGAAGCCGACCAGGCTGCCGTAGCGGGTGTTGAAATCCTCGGCGCTGGCGATGACGTTCGCCATCGTCATGTCGCCGCCTTCCATGCCGCCCCCAGCGGGGCCGCGCTCGATCGTCGCCTCGCGGATGTCCATGCCGGCGAGAATGCGGTCGTTGACGCGCTTGATCTCGCCGCCCGGATTGAAGTTCGGGTCGGTGAAATTCAGGATGTCGGGAAACAGCACGTCGCGGGCGAAATTGCCGCGCGCCAGCAGCAGCCCGGGCGTGATCCAGGCGCGGCCTTGGGCCCAGCCGGCCACCGTCGGCGGATTGAGCAGGATCTGACCCAGTTCGCGGCTGACCAGGAACAGATCGGGGATGCCGGCGAGGCGCCTGGCGCCGAGCTTGCGATAGGTCGACACGACGAGCTCGACCGGCCCCTTGATGCGGGTGCCGAACGACGGCGCACTGTAGAAATCCCGCGACAGGAACACGGTCCGCAGCAACGGTGCGATCTCGTAGTCGTTGTCGCGCAGCACGGCGCCGAGCCGCACCTGCATGGCCGGCGAAATGTCCTCGCGCACGAAATGGCGGTAGAGCTTGCCGGCGATGTATTCGGCGGTGACCTTCTGCTCCAGGATGATGTGCAGGATGTCGAGGCCGTCGAAATTGCCGGTACGGCCGAGGAAGGTCTTCGCACCGTCGTCGTGTTTTGCCGGATCGACCCTGAAGGCGAGATCGTCGTCGATCCAGCCGGTGAAGGCGCGCGCCGCCTCGCGGATGTCCGGCTCCGAATAGTTGCCCACCCCCATGGTGAAGAGCTCCATCACCTCGCGGGCGAAGTTCTCGTTGGGGGCCCCCTTCACGTTCTCGGCGGCGTCGAGGAAGACGAGCATGGCGGGATCGCGCGCCACGGCGATCAGCAACTCGCGGAAATTCCCCGTCGCCTGACGATGAAGCAGTGCGAGCTGCTGCTCCATCTTGCGGTAGTCGCGGACCTTCTCCTCCCCGGTGGCGAAGTGGCCGTGCCAGAACAGCGCCATCTTCTCTTCGAGCGGACGGGAGGTCGCGACCATGCAGTCGGCCCACCAGTTGGCGAGCCGGCGGGTCTCCAGGTTGGTGGCCCGCAGCCAGTAGAAGAAGCGGTCGACCACCGGCTGCAGCCGCCGCTCGCCCTCGGGTTTGACACGCACGCCGAGCGCTTCGCCGGTGCGTTCGGCACGGCGGGTCGCGGCGACGCGGCTCGGCGGGAAATTGCGCAGGCCGGGATCCCACACGCCGGAGGGATCGAACGGCACGAGATGGTCGTTGGGGACGGACTGGTAGTCGACGAGCGTGGCAACGGCCTGTTCCGGCGTCATCGCCGCCAGCCGGGCGATCTCTTCCGGCGGGCCGCCGAAACCGGCGCGCTCGAGCAGGTGCGCAGCAAAATCGTAGCTCCAGTCCGGCGTCGCGATCGGGGTGAGATCGTCGGCCCAGGCCGCCGGACCGGCGTCGCCGCGCACGATCCGCCCGTGGCCTTGGACGAGCGACAGCGGCGAACTCAGATCGGATCGAATGGCCATGAAAACCCCGACAAGTGGCGCGAGACCGCCCAAATCATATCAGGGCTTTCCCGTGCCGGCTGCCGGCATTCGAGCTATGACGGCGATTGCCATTTCCGATAGCGCCGCCCCCACGATCCTACCTGCGGCGATATTCGATCAGCGACCCGTCGAAGGCCTTGGTCCGCAGCGCGGTCCAGCGGCCGTCGCCGTCATACCAGTCTTCCAGGACGGGCTTGAGGAGGACGGCATAGCGGGTCGCCGCGACTTTGCGGCCATTGGCCAGCCGGATCATCTCCTCCCCGCGGCTCTCGACGCCGGCCGTGATGGGGACGCCGTCCTGCGGATTGAACAGCGGGCGCCGCATGCAGAGCTCGTTCCAGTGGGTGAACGGGATCGCCTCGCTTGCGAAAACCTGCCGGACGCCCGCTGCGGACTTCGCCACCACACTCTCGGTCGTTCGGACGGCTTGAAACTGGTGGCGCGTACCGTTGTCGTTGGTCTCGCTTTCGAAGCTGAGAAAGGCGCCATCCTGCCACGTCTCGCGGGCCTTGTGGGCATAGCGGTACAGCGGGATCGGTCCCAGGCGCACGACGAGGCTCAGGGCAATGTTGGCGCTCAGTGTGGCGCCCTCCTGGCGAAACCAGATCTCGTGCTGGCCGATGCAGCTGCCGTCGCGCAGCACGTCGAAGCGCAGATTCGTCGGCGTCGGCATCGCTCCCTCGGCCGACGAAAAAAGCGACGATGCGGACGTCGGCTCCCCGCTCATGGGCGCCCGAACCGAGCAAATGGATTTGCTTGAAACCGTGAAGGCATGAGGGCCACTACGTCGGAGGTGACGAATTGGATCACCCACACTCAAAATCCCAGAAAAGACGATCAAGCTACACAGCGATGACGTCTCGATCGGCGCCCAGACGCGCTACTCCGGTCTGATGTTGGCCGCCCGGATCACCCTGCCCCATTTCTCGGTTTCGTCGGCGATGAATTTCCCGAACTGCGCCGGGGTCATCGGCAGGGCCACGGCGCCGAGCTCGGCCAGCCGCTCCCGCAGGCGGGGATCGGCCAGGCCGGCATTGACCTCGGCATTGAGCCTGCCGACGATCGCATCCGGCACGTTTTTGGGAGCCACGATGCCCTGCCAGCTGCTCGCCTCGAAGCCCGCTACCGTCTCGGCCACCGTGGGGACCTCCGGGAGTCCGTCCCAGCGGGTCGCCGTGGTCACCGCCAGCGGCCTCAACCGGCCGGACTTGACGTGCTCGAGCGATGCGGCGGTGTTGGCGAACATCACCTGCGCCTGCCCGCTGATCACGTCGGTGATCGCCGGCGCGTCGCCGCGATACGGCAGGTGCTGCATATCGGTGCCCGTCATCCGCTTGAACAGCTCGACGGTGACGTGGGACGAGGTGCCGGTGCCCGCCGAGGCAAAATTGATCTTGCCCGGATTGGCTTTCGCATAGGCGATGAAGTCCGAAAGGGTCGTCACCGGAAGCGACGGCGTGACGGCGATGACGAGCGGCGCGCTGTAGACGCTCGCGACCGGCACCGTGTCGCGCAGGAAGTTGAAGCCGAGCTTCGCGTAGAGGGTCGCATTGATCGCCGCCGCCGGCCCGACCAAAAGCAAGGTGTAGCCGTCCGGCGCCGCATGCACGACCGCGTCGGTGGCGATATTGCTGCCGGCGCCCGGACGGTTGTCGATGATGAATTGCTCTCCGAGCCGCTCCGACAGCCATTGGCCGATCAGGCGCGCCGCGATGTCCGTGACCCCACCCGCGGAAAAGCCCACGACGATGCGTACCGGCTTGGTAGGGTAGCTTTGCGCCCACGCGAGGCGCGAAAGAGCCGGGCCTGCAGCTGCGGCACCCGCGAGGCGCAGAAATCTTCGACGCGGACTTTTCATCGGCAAACCCCTCGCTGGCGGCCAGCATAATTCGCTGCCGCTGGCGATGAAAGCCCAAGCAGGAGGCAGCCCACGCAGCGGGCAGTCCAAGCAGCAGGTTGGGCGGCGAGGCATCGCAGCAGCGCTCACGCTGCGCTGCCCTTCCGAACCGTCCACGTCCATCCTAAGCTCACGCCGATCGAGGGAGGAAGAACCATGGGAAAGCTCCGAACGCTCCTGGTTTTGGGTTTGGGCGTCATCGCCATCCCCATGGCGAACGGCATCGCCCAGACAACCGATGCGCCCGCGCAGCCCGGCACCCGGCTGATTACGCTCGGGACCGTGGCGGGGCCGCCGCCGCGCGCGAACCGGGCGCAATCCTCCAACCTGCTGGTCGTTAATGGCACTTTGTACGTCGTCGACGCCGGCGACGGGGCGGCGCGCCGCATCAGCGCGGCCGGGTTCAAGGTGCGGGACGTCGGCACGATCTTCATCACCCACCACCATGACGATCACACCGCGGGGATCGGCACGCTGATGTCGGTCGCGTGGGACAACCAGCGCACCACGCCGATCAATGTCTACGGCCCACCGAAGACCGAGGACCTGGTCAAGGCCGCGGTGCAGTACTTCTCCATCAGCGCCGACATCCGGATCGCCGACGGCGGCCGCAGCATCCCGATCAGCCAGTTGTTCTTCGGTCACGATGTCGGAACCGGGCAAGTCTACCAGGACGCCAACGTCACCGTGACGGCGATCGAGAACACGCATTTCGCGTTCCAGAAGGTCGCCGACGCGGCTCGGCAGAAATCCTATTCCTATCGTTTCGACACCCCCGGCCGCGTGGTCGTGTTCACCGGCGACACCGGCGCCTTCGACGGGCTCGTCGACCTCGCCAAGGGCGCCGACCTTTTGGTCTCGGAGGCCAACTCGATCGAGCAGCGGATGCAAGACCTCACGCGAACCGGGCAATGGCAGGTCATGACTCCCGCGGAGCAGGACCGCATCAAGCAGCAGATGGCGCGCGGTCATCTCAGCACCGAGGACGTCGGCAAGCTCGCCAGCCGCGCCGGGGTGAAGGCCGTGGTGCTGACCCATCTGACCTGGAAGGCCGATGACGACTACGCGAGCTGGGCCGACGAGGTGAAGAAGAACTTCTCCGGCCCGGTGTTCATCGCCCGGGACATGAAGGAGTTCTGACCTTCTCCGGCTTTCAGCCGGTCACCGGCGACGTCTCGGCGGGAGCGTCGGCAACGAGGTCGATGGCCTTCGGCCACGGCTTGATGGGCGGCAGCACGATGTTGCGGCCGGCCACCTGCAGCGCGGCGATGAACTCCTTGAACGGCGCGATCCGCAGATACTGGTCGGCCACCATGGCGACGGTATGCCGGGTGCCGTGGTCGGTCGCAAAGAAGTCGATGCCGTCGAGCGCGCCCTCGACCAGGAAGGCCGTGAGGGCCGGGACGAGACAGACGCCGAATCCGGCATGCACGAGGCCGAGCGCCACCTCGTAGGTGCGGCAGTGGGCAACGGTGCGGTGCTCCGGCAGGACGCGCTGGTACCATTGCTGGATGCGCAGCGTATGGGCGGTTCCAAAGTGGAACTGGATGCAGCTGTTGAGAATGCGGCGGGCATCAGCCGGCATCGCATCGAGATGGCGGACCTTGCCGAGGCGAAGCGAGCCGGGGACCGCGAACACGTAGGGGTCGTCCACCACCGGCACCTGCCGGAAGCCGACGCTCGATTGCGCCACGGAATCCGCGGCGATCAGCCCGACATTGGCCTGCCGGGTGTAGAGCATCTCCAGCACCTCTCCCGGCGCCGCCTCGTGGATGTCGATCTCGATTTCCGAGCCGTCGGCGGCGCAGCGCTTGAGGGCGTCGGGCAGCACCGCCTTCACCACCGAGTTGAGGCCGGCGATGCGGATCATGGCGCGCTTGCCGGCGCCGAACCGGCTGAGATTTGCCTCCGCCTCCTCGATCTCCTTGAGCACGGCCTGGGCGTGGCGGATCAGCACCTGCCCCGCATCGGTCAGGACCATGCGATTGTGGCTACGGTCGAACAGCCGCGTGCCGACGCTTTCCTCGAGCTTCGCCAGTTGCTGGGACAGCGATGGCTGGGCGAGGCCCAGCTGCTTGCTGGCCCGCGTCAGCGTCGAGGACTGCGCCACCGCCATGAAGATTCGAAGCTGGTGCAGGGTCATTCCAAAGGCTCACTTCGAGCGGGGTCCTGAAAGGCGGCACACCTTTCGGGCAATCGGGCCGGCACCGTCGGCCCCGTATCGTCGGCACATGATGCGGCCGCGGCGCCGCGTCCGCGCGTCGCGCGCCTATTTAAGCTCGAACTCCACGAGTTGCACGCGGGTCGTGCCGACATTGCGGATGGCGCGGGTCTCGGCGCCGTCCTGCCAATAGAACTCGCCGAACTTGACCGCCTTGGCGCGGTCGCGCGCGCCGGGGGCGCTCTCGACGATCTCGCCGCCGTCGACCACGATGCGCATGCCCGGCGATTGCTGGGTGATCGCATCCACCGCCTGGCCGGGCTCGAGGACGAGCCGCCACGCCCGCAGCCGGTCATTGTCGACCACCTGCGTATAGCCGGGCACCTCGCGGGTGCCCGCGGCGAGACCTTCTGGGCTCGGCTTCTTGAGGGCGACGACGATGTTGTGGAACGGCGTCGTGCCGACATTCGAACCGCGGTGGGTCACGTGGTGCTGGGAATCGGCGGAATAGTTCACGTTCCCCCGCACGCCGTGGCGCGGGCCCGTGAGCGGGCCTCCCATCACCTGGCCGGTCTGCTCGGCGTCCTCGACGAGGACGCTGATCTGGTCGAGCGAATGGGTGTGATAGTTCGAGGAGCGTCCGGGCGGAATGTAGACGTTGAGGACGAGGACCCGATCGTTGGCGAACACCGGCAGGTGGTAGGACGCGTTCTGGACCGCCACCGGGGGCCCCTCGTCCTCGGCCGCGACGGGCCCGCCGCATGCGCCGAACCCGACGGCAAGCGCTGCCACAAAGAGATAACGCATGAATTCCTCCCCATTGGTCGCCTGGGCGGCGATCCTCGTTGGCGTATCGGACGCAGCGTCACCGCCGCACCCGAACGCGGCGGCCGGGGAAGATGCGGCTTTCCGGCAACCCTGGCAAGGGTGAGCCGGCCATGTGAGCCGGCCATGTTCGTGCCACCGCGGCGCTGCGGTGGCACGGTTCTTGCGAAATTTCTCGGGTAATGTTTCGGTTCCACCACCGGCGCCGGCATGGCTGCGAGCCGGCGACAGCGTACCTCCCGTTCTCAGGACCCTTGCGTCCACGTCGCGATGACGGACCGCCGGTGCTCAAGGTCTTGACAGCGCGGCTCGAGCAAGACGGACGGGGCACCGGACCTGAGACCTTGGAGCCGACGACACGTGACCGGATCAGCTTGGAGTTGACGGAGGAAAATCTTGATGCCGCGCATTCACTTGTTCGCCGAACCCGCCGCCATCGACGTCGCGCTCGACCGCAGCGCGCTCGTCATCATCGACATGCAGCGCGACTTTCTCGAGCCCGGCGGCTTCGGCGCCGCGCTCGGCAACGACGTCGCCAGGCTCAAAGCGGCGGTCGGCCCGTGCAAGGATGTGCTTGCGGCGGCGCGCGGTCTCGGCATGCTCGTCATCCATACACGGGAAGGCCATCGCCCCGATCTGAGCGATGCCCCGCCGCACAAGGTCGATCGCGGCGACCCCGCCATGCGGATCGGCGCCCCCGGCCCGATGGGTCGCATCCTGGTGCGCGGAGAACCCGGCCACGACATCATCCCCGAACTCTATCCGGCGAAGAACGAGCCGGTGATCGACAAGCCGGGCAAGGGCGCGTTCTACCAGACCGACCTCGACCTCATGCTGCGCAACCGCGGGATCGACACCCTGCTGGTGTGTGGCGTCACCACCGAGGTATGCGTCAACACCACGGTGCGCGAAGCCAACGACCGCGGCTATCGCTGCGTCGTGCTGTCGGACTGCTGCGCCTCCTATTTCCCGCATTTCCACGAGGCCGGACTCGCGATGATCAAGGCGCAGGGCGGCATCTTCGGCTCGGTGGCATCCTCGCAGGCCCTTCTGTCCGCCTTGGCGGTCGCGGCGTAGCAGGACGCGCGGGCTCGAACCGACTGGCCACCAAGCCGACCGGCCGCGTCCGCAATACTGGCGTTATCGCCGGGCTTGTCCGAAACGAGCCCGGCCATGACGAGAGCGGAAGCTGCGCAATTATTATCGGTATTCCTGCACAGATTTCATCCATGCATTGATCGAGATTTGATCCGCTTGTCATAAACCGGATATCCAAACTATCCGCCTCGCCGCTCCATTTTGAATGCCGCCCATCGGTGTTTCCGCGCAGAAGCGCGCATTCCCGCCATCGCCTGAAACTGCGGCCGCGATGGCATGCTCTTTGCGAGCCTGCAAAACCGAGCACGCTGCGCGATCCTTCGACACCCCCCGAAATCGATCGCACGGACCTGATGCAGCGTGGCGGCCAAGCGGGGTCGAAAAGGAGACCTCATTGGTGTCGGGGAACTCCGGCTCCGGCCGCCCTGGTTTAGCGGCAGATGGCGCAGTTTCCGCCAGCCGAGCATCCCCTCCTCCAATCCCCCCGGCGTGAACGCGGCTCGCTCTGTTCCGTGGATTTGTTCCTGCCTGAAATACTCCGCGTCCGTGACGGGAAACTTTGTCGTTCGAGTTTCTTCCCAGTCGATCTAAGTCTTCACAGGAGGACGCAATGGCGGCTTCGACTTCGGCCTCGACCTCGACCTCGACCTTTCGACCGGCGCTGTGGACGCCCGGCGATTGGAACGCTTTCTTCGGTTTCGGAACCAACATCCTCGTCAACATGCTGACGCTCACGGCGCTGCTGCGCTTCGTGATCAAGATGCCGGATGCGCTGGTGTTCGGACGCATCCTTCCCGCCGTCGGGCTGATGTTGTTCCTGAGCACGATGTACTACGCCTGGCTCGCCTACCGGCTCGCAAAATCGACCGGGCGCAGCGACGTCTGCGCCCTGCCGTCGGGCATCAGCGTCCCGCACATGTTCATCGTCACCTTCGTGATCATGCTGCCGATCGCGCTCAAGACCGGAGATCCGGTCAAAGGCTGGCAGGCCGGACTCGTGTGGGTGTTCTTCCAGAGCTTCATCCTGATGATCGGCGGATTCATCGCGCCCTTCATCCGCAGGGTGACGCCGCGCGCCGCGCTGCTCGGCACGCTCGCCGGCGTGTCGGTCACCTTCATCGCCATGCGGCCGGCGCTCGACATGTTCATGACGCCGGTGATCGGGCTGACCTGCTTCGCCATCATCATGGTGAGCTGGTTCGGCGGGGTGAAATATCCGAAGGGCCTTCCGGCCGGTCTCGTCGCCATCATCGTCGGCATGGCGATCGCATGGGGCTCCAACCTGTTCGGCCTCAACTATGGCGGGCTGAGCGTCGAGGGGCTCGAAAAGGCGTTCGCCGGCTTCGGCTTCTCGGTGCCGATACCTGCGTTCGACACCGTGTTCTCCGGCTTCGAATATCTCGGAGTCATCCTGGTGACGGCGATTCCGTTCGGCATCTATGACCTCGTCGAGGCCATGGACAACGTCGAAAGCGCCGAGGCGGCCGGCGACGCGTATCCGACCACCCGGGTGCTGACAGCAGACGGCATCGTCAGCCTGATCGGCTGCCTGATGGGCAATCCCTTCATCAACGCCGTCTACATCGGGCATCCCGGCTGGAAGGCGATGGGCGGCCGCATCGGCTATTCCGCCGCCACCGGCCTCATGGTGATCATCCTCGCCTGGTTCGGGATCATCGCCGTGCTGCTCGCACTCATCCCGGTCGTCGCGATCTCGCCGATCCTGCTCTACATCGGCATGCTCATCGGCGCCCAGGCGTTCCAGACCACGCCGACCTCCCACGCCCCGGCCATCGTCCTCGCGCTGACGCCGCATCTCGCGGCGTGGTGCAAAACCTTGATGGACGGTGCACTGGGTGCCGCCGGTACCAGCGCCGCCGCGGTCGGCTTCGACAAGCTGATCGGCCAGGGCGTGCTCTACCAGGGCCTCCAGGTGATGGGCGGCGGCTCGATCCTCACCGGTCTCGTGCTCGGCGCCGTCGCCTCGCTGGTGATCGACCGCAAGTTCGTGGAGGCTTCGGCCTTTGCGCTGTCGGGCGCGGTGCTGACCTTCTTCGGCTTCATGCACGGAGAAGCGATCGGGATCGGGGTCACGCCGACGGTGGCGGTCGCCTACCTGATCGTGGCGGCGTTCATCTACGGCCTGAGCCGCTACCCCGAAATGGTCGCGATGGACATGCCGGCGCCGAAGGATCTCATGCCCCACGCGGCCCAGCCGGCCGAGTGAGCCACGCTCACCTCGACAGGCGCGGGTGACCACCCGCGCCTCGCCTGCCACGGGATCAAGCGAATGCCCGTGATTTGAGCATGCCCGATGCGCCGTCTCGCGCCGGTTCAGGCCGAGGCGGCCAAATCGCGCGGTGAGCCGGCTTCCCGCGGCGCGGCGCGGCGTCCCCGTTGCGTTTGGCATCGCCCTTGCTCCCGGGTGACCAAACCGGATCGGAGGTGCCCATGCCTGCCCCCTCGCGCCCGTGCCTTGCGTCCAGCCGAAGCTTCAGGCTCGGCCTTGTCTGTGGCGCGCTCGCCGCGCTCCTCGCCGTGCCCGGCGCCGCCCGCGCCGCCGACAAGGTGACGTTCCTCACCAGCTGGTTCGCCCAGGCCGAGCATGGCGGTTTCTACCAGGCCAAGGCGACCGGCCTTTATGAAAAGGCGGGCCTCGACGTCACCTTGAAGATGGGCGGCCCCCAGGTGAACGGCATGCAGCTCCTGCTGGCCGGGGAAACCGACGTGATGATGGGCTACGACCTCCAGGTGCTCAAGGCGCTGGAGCAGGGCTTTCCCGTCGTCACCGTCGCCACCTCGTTCCAGTTCGACCTCCAGGGCATGATGACCCATGACGACGTGACCGGCCTCGGCGCGCTCAAGGACAAGACCATCCTCGTCGCCACCTCCGGCCGCTCCACCTGGTGGCCGTGGCTCAAGGCCAAGTACAAATACAGCGAGGAGCAGACCCGGCCCTATACGTTCAATCTTCAGCCGTTCTTCGCCGATCCGAACGTGGTGCAGCAGGCCTACCCGACCTCGGAGCCGTTTCAGGCCTTGCAGAAGGGTATGAAGGCGAAATTCTTCCTGTTCGCCCGCGACGGCTATCCGCCCTACGGCACCACCATGGTGACGACGCGCACCCTGGTCGAGAAGAAGCCGGACGTGCTCGCCCGCTTCATCAAGGCCTCGCTCGAAGGCTGGAAGAGCTATCTCGCCGACCCCGCTCCGGCGAACGCGCTCATCAAGGCCGACAACCCCAGCATGAGCGGCGAGCAGATCGCCTTTGCGGTCGGCGAGCTCAAGGCCCTCCAGGCGCTGGACGGCGGCGATGCCGCAAGCCTCGGCATCGGTATCATGACTGCCGCGCGCTGGAAGGCGACCTACGATTTCGCCGTCGCCGCCGGCCTCCTGAAGGCCACCGTCGACTGGAAGGCGGCCTACACCGACCGCTTCGTGAAGGACCTCAAGATATCCATGTGATCACGATCCAAGTGATCTCGGTATCAAAGTGATCTCGGTTTCAAGTGATCACGGTCCATGTGATCTCGATGACAAAGTGATCTTGGAGGCCGGTCGTGCTGGCGCGCCATGAAACATCGTCGCCGGCGGGCGCAGCGCGGGACGTGCCCGCGATCGAGGTTCTTCACGCCGGCAAGGTGTACCCTGACGGCACCCGCGCGCTAGCGCCCGTCGATCTGTCCATATCTGCCGGCGAGTTCGTGACCCTGATCGGACCGTCAGGTTGCGGCAAGAGCACGCTTCTCAAGCTGATGGCGAACCTGATCGCGCCGACCGAGGGGAGCCTGTCGTGGTGGCACGGCAGCTACGACGCGCTCGCCGCCGCCGGCCGGCAGGTCGGCTTCGTGTTCCAGGACCCGACGCTGATGCCGTGGGCGCGCGTCGCGGCGAATGTGCGCCTGCCCCTCGACCTCGCGCGCAAGCCCAAGGCCGAGAGCCGCGAGCGGGTCGCCGCCGCGCTCGCCAGGGTCGGGCTCGGCGACTTCGCCCGCCACTATCCACGCCAGCTCTCCGGCGGCATGAGGATGCGCGTCTCGATCGCGCGCAGCCTCGTCACCGATCCGGACCTGCTGCTGATGGACGAGCCGTTCGGCGCGCTCGACGAATTCACCCGCAATCGCCTCGACGACGATCTCGTCCGTCTCGCCTGCGAGCGCAAGCTGACCACGGTGTTCGTCACCCATTCGATCTACGAGGCGGTGTTTTTATCGTCCCGCGTGGTCGTCATGGCCGGAGGCCCCGGCCGCGTCTTCGCCACCATGGCGATCGACGAGCCCCAGCCGCGCAGCGAGGCATTCCGAAATTCGGCCCGCTTCGCCGAGCACTGTCGCGCGCTTTCCGCCCGGCTCACCCAAGCCGCCACCGCGAGCGCATGATGGTTGACGATCCCGGCACCGTGCAACCGATCATTGGGTGGGCAAGGCGAAGCGTGCCCACCCCAAGCGGCCCGCGTACTCACGGCGCGAACAGCCTCCTCGCCCTCGCCCCGGCCGCGACTGCGAGATTGCACGCTCACTGCCCGGATTGCCGGGCTGCTCCCTCTCCCTCTCACTCGCCCTCCCCCTCTCCCGCTTGCGGTGGAGGGAGCAGAACTGCATCGGATTCGGACAGCCCATGCGCCGCCTGACCGCGTCGAACGCCGTGATGTCGATCCTGGCGCCGGCGCTGGTCGGCGTCGTACTTGTCGCGGTGTGGGAGATCGCCTGCCGGCTCGGCGACGTGCCGGTCTATCTGCTGCCGAAGCCGAGCGACATCGCGGCGAAGTTCTGGTCCGACGGACCCGCGCTCGTGGGGGCGCTGATGATGACGCTGCGCGTGGCGCTGCAGGCCTTCCTGCTCGCCGTCGTGGCCGGCACGCTGATCGCGTTTGCGTTCGTGCAGAGCCCGCTCGTGGAGAAGAGCCTGCTGCCCTATGCCGTGCTGCTGCAGGTGACGCCGGTGGTCGCCATTGCGCCGTTGATCATCATCCTCGTCAAGAACACCCAGGTCGCGCTCACCCTGTGCGCGACCGTGGTCGCCGTGTTCCCGATCATTTCCAACACCACATTGGGACTGCGCAGCGTCGATCCCGGGCTCGTCAACCTGTTTCGCATGAACCGGGCCGGGCGGCTGCAGACCCTGCTGCGGCTGCGCATCCCGAGTGCGCTGCCATATTTCTTCGGCGGTCTGCGGATTTCGAGCGGCCTCGCCCTGATCGGCGCCGTCGTCGCCGAATTCGTCGCCGGAACCGGCGGCCGCAGCTCCGGGCTCGCCTACGAGATCCTGCAGAGCGGGTTCCAGCTCGACATTCCCCGCATGTTCGCGGCGCTGTTCCTCATCACCCTTGCCGGGATTGCGCTGTTCGTCTTCATGGTGGGGCTGTCCAGGCTCGCGCTCGGACAGTGGCACGAAAGCGAGATCGGAGCGGATACATGACCTCGACGCTGATTACCGGCGCGGACGGCATCTTCACCGGCCTGCCCGGCGACGCCATGCGCGCGAAGGGCGCCATCCGCATCGCCGACGGCCGGATCGCCGCCATCGGCGACCTGGCCGCGGAGCCCGGCGAGCAGGTCATCGACGCCCGCGGATGCGTCATCTATCCCGGCCTCGTCTCCACCCATCACCATCTGTTCCAGAGCGTGCTCAAGGGCGTCCGCGGCGGCATCAACATGCCGCTGATGAAATGGCTGCGGATGGTTCCCCACGCCTATTGGAGCGAGATCGGCGAGGAGGAGCTGTACGTCGCCGCCCGGATCGGCCTCGTCGAGCTGCTGCTGTCCGGCACCACCACCGCCGCCGACCATCACTACATGTTCTCCGACACCTACCGGTTCGATCCGGCCGACGTGATCTTCGCGGCGGCGCGCGACCTCGGGCTGCGGCTGGTGTTCTGCCGCGGCGGCGCGACCGTGTTCCGCACCTTCGACACCCCCGGCTTCAAGCCGATGCCGACCGAGCCGCTCGACGCCATGATCCGCGCGGTGGAGGCCTGCGCGCAGCGCTACCACGACCCCTCCCCCGCCAGCATGAGCCGCGTCGCCTTCGCCCCGACGACACCGCCGTGGGCGGTGGCGCCGGACGAACTGAAGGTCATCGCCGACGTCGCCCGCGCCCGGGGCCTGCGCCTGCACAGCCACATGTCGGAGACCACCGATTACGTGGACTACTGCCTGGAGACCTACGGCAAGCGGCCGATCCACTGGATCGCCGAATATGACTGGCTCGGGCCCGACGTGTGGTTCGCCCATCTCGTCCACCTCGACGACGACGAGATCCGTCTCCTCCTGGAGACCGGCACGGGGATGGCGCATTGTCCGCAATCGAACTGCCGGCTCGGCTCGGGCGTCGCACCGGCCGACGTGATGGCGGCCGCGGGCGGCGCGGTGTCGCTCGCCGTCGACGGCGCGGCCTCGAACGAATCCGCCGACATGATCAGCGAGATGAACAGCGCGTGGCACACCCACCGCGCGGTGAAGGGCGCCGGATCGACGACTGTGGAGGACGTGGTGCGCTGGGCCACCGTCAACGGCGCGCGCGTGCTCGGCTTCCCGGACCTCGGCGTGCTCGCCCCCGGCAAGCTCGCCGACCTCGCGGTCTTCGACTTGTCGAGCCCGCGCTATTTCGGGCTGCACGACCCCCTGATCGGACCGGTCGCCGGCGCCGGCGCGGCGGACCTCAAACTGCTGATGGTCGGCGGCCGCGTCGTCGTCGAGAACGGCGCGATCCCCGGCTTCGATCTCGCGCAACTGCGCCGCGACGCCGCCCGCGTCGTGACGAAGCTCGTTCATTGATCGACGAGCGGGGCCGGTCGATGAAAAGGATTCCCGCCTCTCGCTTCGACCTCATCCTGAGGAGCCGTGCGCAGCACGGCGTCTCGAAGGATGGCCAAGAGTGTGGGGCCATCCTTCGAGACGCACGCAAAAGCGCGCTCCTTAGGATGAGGCCGTCATAAGCTCTAAGGTGAATCGCGTAGGAGAACAGCGAGGAACGCCATGCTCTGCACCAAACAGAAGGTCTTGCGGCGGTTCTGGTATGCGACGCTGCCGACCCACAAGCTTGCCGACGGCCCCAAACCGTTCACGCTGCTGGGCGAGAACATCGTGCTGTTTCGCGGCGAGGACGGCGCGCCGGCGGCACTGCGGGACCGCTGCCGCCATCGCACCGCCAAACTGTCGAAGGGCTGGTGCAAGGACGGCCACATCATCTGCGGCTATCACGGCTGGGAATACGACGCGACCGGCAGGCTCGTGAAGATCCCGCAGCTTGGGCCGGACCAGCCGGTCCCGAACGTCGCGGTCCAGGCGTTTCACTGCATGGAGCGCTACGGCTATGCCTGGGTCGCGCTCGAGGACCCGCTGCTGCCGATCCCCGACCTGCTGGAGGAGCGCATGCCGGGCTTCCGCCGCATCCACCAGTTCGACGATCGCTGGAACACCGCGGCGCTGCGGATGATGGAGAACTCGTTCGACAATTCGCACTTCTCGTTCGTGCACCGCGCCACCTTCGGCCAGCAGGATCAGCCCAAGCCGGAGAAATACGAGCTCGTCGAAACCGATTACGGCTTTCGCGCCGAGACCATCGTGCCGATCAAGAACCCGCCGGAGGCCCATCGCGTCACCGGCACCTCCGACCCGATGACGACGCGGCATATGCGCAATGCCTGGTTCATGCCGTTCTGCCGGACGCTCGACATCGAGTATCCGTCCGGCTTGCGCCACATCATCTTCAACTCGGCGACGCCGATCGACGACGGCAGCATCCAGCTCGTGCAGATCCTGCTCCGCAACGATCGCGAGGAGGATTGCTCGACCAAGGAGCTGATCGACTGGGACGCCGCCATCATCGCAGAAGACCGCGAGATTCTGGAATCGACCGATCCCGACGCCGTCGTCGACGTCGAGCGCAAGATCGAGATGCACATGCCGTCCGATCGCCCCGGCCTCATCATGCGCAAGCGCCTGCTGGCCCTGCTGGCCGAGCACGGCGAGACGGAAGTGCCGCGGCCGGTGGGATGAGCCGGACCGACAATCGAGCGTATTCAACGTTGCCGGCGCCGGTTCAGGGCCGGGTGAACCGGTAACCACCGGGCGGGTGGCCGGATGGTCGGGTCGAACGAGGGACCCAAGGTCGCCCCAAGGGCCGCCGGACGATGACAGTCTTGCGCGAGCGCGACATCGCGTAAATGAATCCAAGTCGGGCGCGCACAAATTTTGCGCGTGCGGATTGTTTGGACTCCTTCGCCGCGCGTGCCGCGACTTGCTTCGCATTGCTGCGAACGGGCGGCGTTGTCGCACCCCGACCGGCGTGCGCGGGAAGAAGTTTCCTCTGACAGCGCCGGATGTTGCCGCAGGCGTGCCGCGGCGTTTCGAAATTTCAACCGCACTCCCCCGCATGCCAGCGGGACGCCGACGGCGCTACCGGGCGCACCCCGGCACATGCACCTGTCGGGCAGCGCAGCGGCGTGACGACGTGCCGGGCACATCCGCGCTGCTCCGTGTGGCGGGCCGCATCGGTTGCGATCCGCCGGCAACAATGTTGGAGACGACGATGAAGACGACCCTGCTGCTCTCGACGCTCGCCCTGGCCCTCGTCGGCGCGACCCCGTCATTTGCGCAGTCCGCACCGGGCGGATCGAGCTATTCCCCGGCCTTTGGATTCCCGTCCTACGCCGAGCCCGGCCCGCGTGCGCCGTATGCCGATGCGCCCCAGTCGCTCGGCACCTACGAGTATGGCTACGCGCGGGATGGCCGGACCGTCCGGTTGCGGGATCGCCAGTAAATACGGACGCCGCCGCCCCTCGAAGAAACTCCCGGCCGGATCGATCCGGCCGGGAGCCTGGTGTGTGCGGTTGTCGCGTTCGCCGCCGGCTCGCCGAGACCAGCCCGGCGACGGCGACCGAGCGCGCGTTACTTGCTCGGCAGCTTGTCGTCGATGCCCTTGACGTAGAAGTTCATGCCGAGGATCTGTCCGTCGTCGAGGTTCTTGCCGCCCTTGCACTCCACCGGCTTGCCGGACTGGTCGACCACCGGACAGGCGAACGGATGCAGCGTGCCGGCGGTGATCGCGGCCTCGGTCTTCTCGGCCATGGCCTTCACGTCGTCAGGCATGTTGGTGTAAGGCGCCATCACGACCATCTTCGACTTGAGGCCGCCCCAAGTGTCGGCCGACGCCCACTTGCCCGCGAGCTCGAGGTTGACCCGGTCGATGTAGTAGGGCGTCCAGTTGTCGACGATGGCGGTGAGCTGGGACTTCGGGCCGAACTTGATCATGTCGGAGTCCTGGCCGAACGCATAGGCGCCGCGTGCCGCCGCGGCCTGCATGGCGGCCGGGCTGTCGGTGTGCTGCATGATGACGTCGGCGCCCTGGTCGAGCAGCGCCTTGGCGGCGTCGGCTTCCTTGCCCGGATCGAACCAGGTGTTCACCCAGATGATCTTGACCTTGATGTTGGGATTGATCGACTGCGCGCCGAGCATCGTCGCGTTGATGCCGGACACCACTTCGGGAATCGGGAACGAGCCGATATAGCCGAGCACGCCGGATTTCGACATCTTGGCGGCGATCTGACCCTGGATATAGCGGCCCTCGTAGAAGCGGCCGGAATAGGTCGCGACGTTCTTGTCGCGCTTGTAGCCGGTGGCGTGCTCGAAATTCACTTTCGGATATCGCTTGGCCACCTTCAGGGTCGGTTCCATGTAGCCGAACGAGGTGGTGAAGATCAGCTTGTGGCCGGAGCGCGCGAGCTGCTCGATCGAGCGCTCGGAATCGGGACCTTCGCTGACATTTTCCAGATACGTCGTCTCGATCTTGTCGCCCAGCGCCTTCACCAGGCCCTGACGCCCGACTTCATGCTGATAGGTCCAGCCGAAGTCGCCGACCGGCCCGAGATAGATGAAGCCGACCTTGAGCTTGTCGGCGCCCTTGGCGACGGGAACGTTCGATGCCACCGCCAATGCGGCAACGGCCGCGGCGGCAGCACCAAGGACGAAGAAGGATGATCTCATGGAGGACTCCGGGGTTCTCGACGGGCAGCTGTTGTGGTCCCGGCGGCGGCGCCCGTCCGCGCGCTGCCGGGGTTTCGAGTTCAGCGGTCCGGCACGAACACCAGACCGAGCGACGCCGGCGCGGCCGCACCGGCGCTGCTGCGCCCCCGCGAGATCAGCACCAGCACAATCACCGTCGCGAGGTAGGGTAATGAAGACATCAGCTGGGACGGAATTCCGAGCCCCAACCCCTGGGCGTGAAGCTGCAGGATGGTGACGGCGCCGAACAGGTAGGCGCCGATGACGATCCGTCCCGGCTTCCAGGACGAGAACACCACCAGGGCGAGCGCGATCCAGCCGCGCCCCGCGGTCATCCCCGGCACGAAGAACGGCGTATAGGCGAGCGGCAGATAGGCGCCGCCGAGGCCGGCGCAGGCGCCGCCGAACAGCACCGCGAGGGTCCGGATTTTGAGCACCGGATAGCCCAGCGCATGGGCGGAGGTGTGGCTGTCGCCGACCGCCCGCAGCACGAGACCGGGCCGGGTGCGGTAGAGAAACCACCAGATGCCGATGACGAGGGCAATCGATGCGTAGACGAAGGCGTCCTGCCCGAACAGGATGCGGCCGACGAGAGGAATGTCGGTGAGAACGGGAATGTAGAGATGCGCCGCCGGCTCGATGCGCTCGCCGACAAAGCTCGCCCCGATCAGTCCCGACAGGCCGATACCGAAGATCGTGAGCGCCAGCCCCGCCGCCACCTGGTTGACCGCGAGACCGAGCGTCAGCCCGGCGAAGATCGCCGCCATACCGGCCCCGGCGAGCATCCCGGCGATCGCTCCGATCGTGACCGAGCCGGTGTAATAGGCGGCCGCAAACCCGCAGGCGGCGCCCATGATCATCATGCCCTCGATGCCGAGGTTCAGCACGCCGGACCGCTCGACCACGAGTTCGCCCGCCGCAGCCAGCAACAGGGGCGTCGACGCCGCGATCACCGACAATAGGATGGCTTCAAAGAGACCCATTCAGGCACACCCGTTCAAGCTGACCGGCCGCCGGGCCGGATGAGGCAGTCAATTCGATCCCGGCCGATTACGCGCTCCCCTGCGCGGCAACGCCGGAGCGGTTCGTAATGAGGCGAATTCGGTAGAGAATGAGCGAATCGCAGGCGAGCACGTAAAACAACAGGATGCCCTGAAACACCTTGGTGAGGTCGAGCGGCACCTTCAGGGTGATCTGCGCCTGCTCGCCGCCGATGAAGGTGAGCGCGAGAAACAGGCCGGCGATCAGAATGCCGATCGGATTGAGCCGTCCGAGAAACGCGACGATGATCGCGGTGAAGCCGTAGCCCGGCGAAATGCCGGGCTGGAGATGCCCGATCGGGCCCGCGACCTCGATGATGCCGGCAAGGCCTGCCAGCGCACCCGAGATCAGGAAGGTCACGATGACGAGGCGGTTGGAATCGAAGCCGGCGAACCGCGCCGCACGCGGCGCGGCGCCGACCACCCGGATCTCGAAGCCCATGATGGTGCGGCCGAGCAGCACCGTCGCGATCATCACCACGATGAGGGCGATGACGGCGCCGAGATGCAGACGGCTGCCTTCGATCAGCGTGGGCACCGTCGCCACCGGGTCGAATTCGGCGGTGGTCGGAAAATTGAAGCCGTTGGGATCGCGCCACGGGCCGCGCACCAGATAATCGAGGAACAGCTCGGCGATGTAGACCAGCATCAGGCTGGTGAGGATCTCGCTCGCGCCGAACCTCACCTTGCAGATCGCGGGAATGAGCGCGTAGAGCGCGCCGCCGATGGCCCCGGCCACCATCATCGCCGGCAGCACCCAGAGGCCGGCGTCGGTCCCCTGCGTCTTCACCGCGATCCATGAGCCGCATACGGCGCCCATCAGGAACTGGCCCTCGGCACCGATGTTCCAGACGTTGGCGATGTAGCAAAGCGCGAGGCCGACGGCGATCATGACGAGCGGCGTCGCCTTCACCGCGATCTCGATCAGCGAATAGCTGTCGGTCAGCGGTTCGAGGAAATAGACCCCGAGCGCGGTGATCGGGTTTTTGCCGAGGATGGCGAACAGCACCGCCATGGTCACCAAGGTGAGCGCGATCGCGATCAGCGGCGAGGTGATGGCGATGACGGCGGAGCGCTCCGGGCGCCGTTCAAGGGCCAGGTGCATGGCCGACCTCCTCATTGCGCAGCTTGGCGCCGCCCATCAGCAGGCCGAGAGATTCGCGGGTCGCCTGCACGGCATCGATCGCCGGCGACATGTGGCCGTGGAAGATCACGGTGATGCGGTCGGCGACCTCTTCGAGCTCGTCGAGGTCCTGGCTGATGACCAGCACCGCCGCCCCGCGTCCCGCGAGGTCGATCAGCGCCTGCCGGATCACCGCCGCAGCTCCGGCATCGACGCCCCAGGTGGGCTGCGCCACGACCAGCACGCCGGGCTCGCGCAGGATCTCGCGGCCGACCACGAATTTCTGCAGATTGCCGCCGGACAGGCTCACCGCCTCGGGGTCGCGCTTGGCCTTGCGCACGTCGAACACCTTGGTGGTGCGGTCGACGGTGTCGAGCATGGCGCCGCGATCGACGAAACCGCGCTTGACCATACCGCTCGCGGCATGGCCGGTGAGCAAGGCGTTGTCGGACAGCCGCATGCGCGGCGCGGTGCCGTGGCCGAGCCGCTCCTCGGGGACGAAGGCGGCGCCGAGGCGGCGCCGCTCGGTGATCGACATGGTGCCGACGCCGGTGCCGTCGATCACCACATTGCCTCCCTCCGGCGCCAGCCGCTCGCCGGAGAGCGCCGCGAACAGCTCGTCCTGGCCGTTGCCGGAGACGCCGGCGATGCCGACGATCTCGCCGGCGCGGACTTCCAGCGATACGCCCTGCAGGCGCACCCCGTGAGGATCGTCCGGCTCCAGGTGGAGGTCGTGGATCACCAGCCGCGGCACCCCGGTGGCGCGGCCCGCTGCCGCTTTCACCTCGCCGATATCCGCGCCGACCATCATGCGCGCCAGCGACGCCGCCGTCTCGCGCCGCGGGTCGCAGGTCGCCACCTTTTTGCCGCCGCGCAGGATGGTCGCGGTGTCGCACAGCGCCTTCACCTCCTCGAGCTTGTGGGAGATGTAGAGCAGCGCCCGCCCCTCGCTCTTGAGCCGCGCGAGAGTGATGAAGAGCTGGTCGGTCTCCTGGGGCGTCAGGACCGAGGTCGGCTCGTCGAGAATGAGGAGCTTGGGGTTCTGCATCAGCGCCCGCACGATCTCGATGCGCTGCCGCTCGCCCACCGAGAGCCGCCATACCTCGCGATTGGGCTCGAGCGGCAGCCCGTAGTCGCGCGACAGCGCCGCCAGCCGGTTCGACATCGCGGCGAACGGCTCGCCGGTGGAGAGCCCGAGCGCGACGTTCTCGGCGACCGTCAGATTGTCGAACAAGGAGAAGTGCTGGAACACCATGCCGATGCCCAACGTGCGGGCCTCCGACGGCCCGCTCAGCTCGACCTTCTTGCCCATCCACCGCAGCTCGCCGGAGGTCGGCTTCAAGAGACCGTAGATGATCTTGACGAGCGTCGACTTGCCGGCGCCGTTCTCGCCGAGCAGGGCGTGGGTCTCCGCCGGATAGAGGTCGAGCTCGATGGAGTTGTTCGCCGCGAAGCTGCCGAACCGCTTGGTGATGCGCACGGCGGAGAGCAGCGGCTCGCCGCGCGTCGAGGACGGGTCTGGAGTCGGGTCAAGCATGCGAGGCTCCGGCTGCGGCGACGCGCCCCGGCACCGCCTTGGTGTCCGCGATAATGGCGTCGCGGCGGATCAGAAGTTGGCCCGTGATGGACGCGGCAATCGCCGCGGGCGCCTTGTCCTGGATCTCGGTGAGGCCGATCGGGCAGATCAGGCGGCCGATGTCGTCGCTCGTCATCCCGACCTGCCGCAGTGCGCTCGCAAAGCGGGCGCGCTTGGTGGCGCTGCCGATCACGCCGACATAGGGAAACCGCCGCGCCATCAACGCCGCCGCGGCGACGTCGAGGTCGAGGGCGTGGCTGTGGGTCATGATGGCGACGAACGCGCCGTCGGGGGCCTGCTCCAGGAGCCGGACCGGCTCGTTGCCGGTGCGGCTCGTCACGTTGGCGGGCACGTGGCTCGGAAAGGCGCCCGCGCGCGGGTCGATCCAAGTCACGTCGAAGGGCAGCGGCGCCAGCGCCAGCACGAGGCACTGCCCGACATGACCGGCGCCGAACAGATAGAGCGCCGTGGCGTCCGAGCCGAACCGCTCGGCGATCCGTCCGTCGTCGAGCTGCGCATAGCGGACGCCGGCCGGCAACAGGCCGGCCGCCGCGGCGTTGCGCGCCATCGGGTGGCCCGGCTCTGCAACCGTGGTGACGCTCCCCGCCCGCTCGGCGGCCGCGAGCGGGCCGACGCGATCGAGATCCGGCGCGGCGAACCGCTCCAGCGTCACCACCACGCGGCCGCCGCAGCACTGGCCGAGCTCCGGGCCCAGCGCTTTATTGAGCCGCCGGAACGAGGCACCCGGGCCCGCCATCATCGCCTGCGCTTCGGCGAGTGCCAGCCATTCGAGCGCGCCACCCCCGATGGTGCCGGAAAACCGGCCATCAGGACGCACCATCATCCGGGCACCGGGTTCCCGGGGGCTCGATCCCTCGACCTGGGCCAGGGTCACGAGCACCGCCGCACCGTGCTCGGTGAGGAAGCGTTCGACCGTGGGCCAGACCTGGATCATCGCAAACTCAATGCTGCTCCAACGCCGCTATGGCATGCAAGATCAATTCCGGGGTCGCCGGGGCATCGAGCGCGACGGGCCGGCCGGGCGCGAGGCTGTGGATGGCGTCGGCGACTGCGGCGAAGACCGAGATCGCCAGCATGAGCGGCGGCTCGCCGACCGCCTTCGAGCGGTAGATCGTCTGTTCGCGGTTGGCGCCGTCGAACAGCGCGACGCGGAAGTCGGCCGGGACGTCCGACGCGCATGGGATCTTGTAGGTCGACGGCGCGTGGGTCAGGAGCCGTCCCTTGGCGTCGAACACCAGTTCTTCGGTGGTGAGCCATCCCATGCCCTGGACGAAGCCGCCTTCGATCTGGCCGATATCGATCGAGGGATTGAGCGAGCGGCCGACGTCATGGAGGATATCGACCCGCTCGACCTTCATTTCACCGGTCAGGGTGTCGACGATGACCTCGGCGCAGGCGGCCCCGTAAGAGAAATAATAGAACGGCCGGCCGGTTGCCCGCTTGGCGTCCCAGTGGATGTCGGGGGTCCGGTAGAACCCGGTCGACGACAGCGAGACGCGCCCGAGATACGCCTGCTTGACGAGATCGGGGAACGCGATCGTACGGTTTCCGATCAGTACCTGGTTGTCCAGGAACTTGATGCGGTCGGCGGGGACATCGAAGGTCGCGGCGGCGAAGTCGACGAGCCGCGCCTTGATCGCCGCCGCCGCCGCCCGCGCCGCCATGCCGTTGAGGTCGGTCCCCGAGGAGGCCGCAGTGGCCGACGTGTTGGGCACCTTGGCGGTGGTCGTCGGGGTGATCCGGACCTTGTCGAGGTCGATGCCGAACTCCTCGGCCACCACCTGGGCGACCTTGACGAACAGCCCCTGCCCCATCTCGGTCCCGCCGTGATTGAGGTGCACCGAGCCGTCCTGATAGACGTGCACCAGCGCGCCCGCCTGGTTGAGGAACGTCGTGGTGAAGGAGATGCCGAACTTGATCGGAGTCAGGGCGAGACCGCGCTTCAGGAACGGACTGCCGGCGTTGAACTGCGCGATCGCCTGGCGCCGCGCCCGGTAATCCGACGTTCTCTCCAAAGCTTCGATCAGCTCCGGCATGATGTTGTCGGTGACCTGCATGCCATACGGCGTCATGTCCCGGCCGGGGCCGTAGAAGTTGGCCTTGCGCAAGTCGAGGGGATCGACGCCGAGCGACCACGCGATCTCGTCGAGGACGCGTTCGATGGCCAGCATGCCCTGCGGTCCGCCGAACCCGCGGAACGCGGTGTTGGAGACCGTATTGGTCTTCATCCGCCTGGTGACGATACGGGCGGCGGGCAGATAATAGGCATTGTCGGCGTGGAACATGGCGCGGTCGTTGATCGCGCCGGACAAGTCGGCCGAATAGCCGCAGCGCGAGGCGAGCGTGATGTCCACCGCGGCGAGCCGGCCGTCGGCGCCGAAGCCCGCGTCATAGTCGACCCGGAAGTCGTGCCGCTTCCCGGTGAGACTCATGTCGTCGTCGCGGTCGAGGCGGAACTTGCACGGCCGGCCGGTGCGGCGGGCGGCCAGCGCCGCGATCGCCGCCCATTGCGCGGCCTGGCTTTCCTTGCCGCCGAAAGCGCCACCCATGCGGCGGACCTCGACGGTGACCGCCGCATTGGGCAGCCCCAGCACGTGGGCGACGATGTGCTGGAGCTCGCTCGGGTGCTGGGTCGAGGCATGCACCGTCATCTCGTCTTCGCCCGGGATCGCGAGCGCGACCTGGCCTTCGAGATAGAAGTGCTCCTGGCCGCCCATGCGGAACGTGCCGGCGACGCGGTGCGGGCTCGCCGCGAGCGCCGCGGCGCTGTCCCCCTTGGCAAAGGTGTAGTCGGGAAGGATGTGGGCGTCTGCGCCCAACGCATCGTCGACGGTGACCAGCGGCGGCTCGGCGGCGACCTCGATCTTGCCGAGCCGGGCCGCGCGACGGGCGAGATCGCGGGTTTCGGCGACCACCGCGAACACCACTTGACCGTAAAACTCGACGGCGTCGGCCGCGAACATGGGATCGTCGCCCATGACGGGGCTGACATCGTTCCGGCCGGGGATATCGGCCGCGGTCAGCACCGCGACCACGCCCGGCGCGCACCGCACCGCATCGAGATCGACCCGTACGATCCGTCCCCGCGCCACGGCGGCGCCTCCGGGGGCAAGGTGCAGGGTGCCTTCGGGCTCGCGTACGTCGTCGATATAGACGGCGGTGCCGCAGACATGGCGGACCGCGGAATCATGTGGCGTGGAGACGCCGACAACTCGCAACGACGGGTCGCGCGAGGGGGAATCACGAAGCGGCTGCATGAGCATTCTCCCGCCGTCCCACCACCCGGGTCGTCGCCGTGGCGGCGCCGCCGATTTCGATCAGCGCTTTGCGCAGCAGCGCCTTCGCGACCCGCAGCCGGTACGACGCACTGGCGCGCTGGTCGGTGATCGGGGCGAAGTCCGCGGCGAGCCCTTCGCAGGCCGCCGCCGCAGTGGCGGGATCGGCAAGGCGCGCCCCGGCGAGCGCGCTCTCGGCGGCCCGGGCCCGCTTGGGCGTCGCCGCCATGCCGCCGAAGGCAATCCGCGCCGACACGATCCGGCGATCTTCGATCCGGGAACCGTCGAGTTGCAGCCAGAACGCGCCCATGACCGCGGATATGTCCTGGTCGAAGCGCTTGGAGATCTTGTAGCAGCGGAACGCTTCGCCGGCGGCGAGCCGGGGCACCCGTACGGCGCGGACAAATTCGCCCGCCTCGCGCTGCTGCCGGCCATAGCCGATGAAGAAGTCCGCCAGCGGCAACTCGCGGATTGCGCTGCCGCGCTGCAGCACCAGCGTCGCGCCGAGCGCAATCAGCGCCGGCGGGGTGTCGCCGATCGGCGAGCCATTGGCGATATTGCCGCCGATGGTGCCCATATTGCGCACCTGCTTGCTGGCGAACCGGCGCAGCAGCTCTCCGAGATCGGGGTCGATCGCCGCGAGATGGGGCGCGGCCGCGGCATGGGTCGCGGTGGCGCCGAAAGTGACTCCGTCCGCGGCCGGAGCGATGGCATCGAGACCTTTGACGCGGCCGAGCCAAATGATCTTGCGCAGATCCCGCATCTGCTTGGTCACCCACAGCCCCACGTCGGTCGCGCCGGCCACCAGAACGGCGTCGGGATGCTCCAGGTAGAGCGTGGCCAGCGCCTCGATGCTGGCGGGAGCGGCAAAGAAGCGCTCCGGGGTGCCGGAAAAAAGGTCGACCTCATCGTCCAGGGCCGCGAGAGCGCGGGCCATGTCGGCTTCCTGGTCGGTGAAGCGGTCGCGGGCCGCCGCGTTGCAGGAGGCCAGCGCCGCTTCGACGATGGGGCGGTATCCGGTGCAACGGCACAGGTTGCCGGCAATCCAATCATTCACGGTATCGCGGGTCAGGGTGGCGGATTCGGACGCATGAAACAGCGCGAACAGCGTCATCACGAAGCCGGGCGTACAGAAGCCGCATTGGGAGCCGTGCAGTTCCGCCATGGCCCGCTGGACGGGATGAAGCCCACCCTGGCCGCCGGCCGAATGGGAGGCCGGGCCATCCGCCGCGAGATCATCCACGGTGATGACCTCGCTGCCGTGCGCCTGTCCCGCAAGAACGATGCAGGCGTTGACGGGGGTATAGACGAGGCGCTCACCCGCATGCCGCCTCAGCACGACGGTGCAGGCCCCGCAGTCGCCCTCGGCGCAGCCCTCCTTGGTGCCCATGGCGCGCTCATCCAGCCGCAGATAGTCGAGCAGGGTCAGCGTCGGCGCCACATTCTCCAGGCGGACGATCTTTCCCCGACGCAAAAACTCGATGTGACGACGCATAATGGGCGGGTTCCTCCGATCGATCGAGACGCAATGTCCGCCAAATCGGCGCCCGGCGGAAGTACGTATATGGAACCGTAAAGCGGGACCGAGTTCGGGCCCGCGGACCATTTAGCGCCGTTGCGGACCCGAGTTTTGCCCCGTGTGACCCGTTCCGGCCCCCAAAAACGTTGCTTTTTTGTCACAAAAAGGCGGAAACTGTCACAGAGGTAGACCGCGCTGGATGCTGCGTTGAACCTTTCCGTGCAGATGGGAGACGGTTTTGCCGGGTCCTGTAAATGACGATAAAAATATATTGATTACAATGGCTTATCGTCGAAAAACAGACATCGGTCGGGATCGTTGAGAGCCGTTCGGGACGCGCCAGAACGCCTTTCTTGAGCAAAGAGTTGTCAAGGCGTGCAGAATTTTGAGGCTTCTCTCTGCGGCGTTCCGATTTATCTTGGCGGTGGGTGAGATTTCGTTGCTCATGCAGGCCCTGGGGGGACCTCAATGTCGATCAAAACTTACGCTTTCTATCTCAGATCCGCAGCGCTCATCGCAGGGCTTGCGGTGTCCGGCTCGGCCGCCTTCGCAGCGGACATGCCCATCAAAGCGGCGCCGGTAGCGGCGATGCCCTTCTTCATCGTGAACGACAACTCCGTCAGCTTCACGTATTTCCCGGGCTCGACCGATCCGGGCGTCTGGGGCGCGAGCTACAACCCGCGCTATCAGTTCGATATGACCCACTTCGACGTCAATCGTTGGGGCACGAACTTCATCGATTTCAACTATCAGCAATACGGCAACAAGGACCCGATCCAGACGATGTACGGCTCGCAGGGTTCGGCCGAAGCCGACGCCCTCGTCCGTAACACCCTGAGCGGCAACGCTTTCCTGGGTAAGGGCTTCTTCAGCAACTTCATCACGAAGGACATCTCGCTGGCTTACGGCGGTCTGTTCGTGGTGGTGGACAACTTCCTCGCGCCGCACACCCACCAGTACGACATCGGCGCGACCTTCTCGCTGAACCTGCCGGGCACGGTCAACCTCTCCGTCTATGCCCAGAAGGAAACCCACAACAACACCTACAACGCCATCTGCCCGAACACCTTCGGACCGTTCTTCGGCCAGCCCAGCCCGAATGGTGCCAATGGCGGCGCCTGCTCGTTCACCGGCAACCAAGAGTTCAAATGGGTGCCGCACCTCGAACTCGCGATCATCGAGCCGCTGACCTTCATCCCGTGGGTGCCGCTGACCTTCAACAGCTTTACTGCGGTCAACATGCCGAAGGGCACGGGCTACTCGCAGGCTCAGCTCACCGGGCTTCAGGCAAACGGCGGGTGTGTCGTCACCACCGGCGGCAACAACCCCAACAACCCGTGCAGCGCCGAGTCGAAGACGGAAGTGTTCTCGGAAAACCGCATCGTGCTCGATGTCGGCAAGCTGTACTGGAACAAGGCCGGCCTGTGGGAGACCTACGTCGGTTACCGCTACTGGTACAACAAGTTCGGCACCGATCATAACGCGGCCATCTTCAGCGTCCTGTCGCCGAACACCTCGATCGAAAGCACTGCTTTCGTCGGAACGACCTACCACTTCACGAACTGATCGTGGATCAGCCGACCTGATGGACATGCCCGGCCTCCGCGCCGGGCATGTTCGTTTTTGCCGGCTGATATGACGCGAGCGCCGCCGCTTTTGCCTGCGCTCGAATGTTGTTACGTTCGCCGGCGGAACTCGACCCGAACGAATCCGAGCCGGGTCTCGATCTGCCCTGCCCGAAGGAGTGTTCCGATGAAGACGTGTATCCTGGGTGTGACGCTTGCCATCAGCGTCCTGTTCACCGTTCCGGCGAGCGCGGCCGGCGGCGGCGGCTGGCCGCCCATGGTCGGGCCTTCGCAGCCCTATCCGACCTACTGCCAATACTGCGGCCTGTGGCAGCCCGCGCCTCCGGCTGTCGTGCGGTATCGCAAGCCACCGCGCCGCCACACTTCCGCCAACTGAACGCGCGCAAAGTTACTTTCGTCCGCGGCCTGGATTTCGGACGGGAGGCTGGGGAATCAAATGGGGACGGGTGGGATGCGAACGGGCTCACTATGGGTGGTGGCGATCGGTCTGGCCGTGCTGGTGACGGGTTGCAATTCGGTCTCCAATCTCCTCTCCTCCCAGCAATCCATGGCGCCGCAGCTCACGCCCGAAGACGAGGCGCGGGAAGACCAGAAGTGCCAGACGGACGGCTATCAAGCGAACACGCCGGCCTACCAATACTGCCGCGGCGAACTCGCCAAACAGCGGACCTACGCCCAGCAGGTTCAGCCCGTACCGGCGCAGACCGCCCACCGGTAGAATCGCCGACCGTTTCCAGAGTCGATGCGGTTGGGCTGCGGAAACCTTCGCAGCGCTCGATCCCTGCGTGATCGCCGCCGTTTCCGCGGCGCAGGTTTCGATCGTCAGTATTTGATCTTGTCCGGCTTGGCCGCCCACTCCGCAAACGGAACGTGGGATTGCGGCGTCTGCAAACGCAGGCCCGGGATGCTGCGCGCCTCCGGCGCGAGCGGGACTTCCTTGTAGATGAACTCGTCGTCGAAGCCGATCTCGGCGGCCTCGAACCGGGTGTTGGCGAAGTAGAGCGTGCGAAAGCGCGCCCAGTAGATGGCGCCGAGGCACATCGGGCAGGGCTCGCAGCTCGCATAGATATCGCAATCGGACAGATTGAAGGTGTTGAGGGCCGCGCAGGCGCGGCGGATCGCCACCACCTCGGCGTGGGCGGTCGGGTCGTTGGTCGAGGTGACCTCGTTCCAGCCCTCGGCCACGATCTCGCCGTCGCGCACGATCACGGCACCGAACGGGCCGCCCTTGTTGCCCCGCATGCGCTCGAGCGCGATGTCGAGGGCACGCTGCATGAATTTCTCGTCGCTCATTTTGCTTGGCTCATGGGTCGGAAGCTCAGAGTCGGAGGTTCAGGGTCGTAAGCTCAGCGATTGGTGCCCGACGATCGGGAGCCGCGCCCCATCGGTATGCCGTCGCCAGAATATCATTGCGCGGACGGAAAATCGAAGACGCTCAATGCCCCGCCATATGTTTGCCGATGGTGGCGCGGTCGGTCTCGGCGATCGGCGATACGTAGTTGATCGTCCCCTCCGACATCACCGCCACGCGATCGGCGAGCTCGAGGATTTCGTCGAGATCCTCCGACACCAGCAGCACCGCCGCGCCGCGGTTGCGCTGCTCCATGATCTGCGAGCGGATTTCCACCACCGAGGCGAAGTCGAGCCCGAAGCAGGGATTGGCGACGATGAGCACGTCGACCTCGCCCGACAATTCGCGCGCCAGCACCGCGCGCTGTACGTTGCCGCCGGAGAGGTCGCCGATCGGCGCCTCCGGCGACGTCGTCTTGACGCGGTAGCGGGCGATCAGCTCGCGGGCCTTCGCCCGCATCGGGCCGGGGGAGAGCCACCACCCGAGCTTCGCATAAGGCGGCCGGTCGAAGGTGCGGAACGCCATGTTCTCGGTAATGGTCATGCGCGGCACGGTGGCGTTCTTGAGCGGCTCTTCCGGAAGCCCGAACACCTTGAGGCGGTAGAACCGCTCGCGCGTGGGCTCGAACGGCTCGTTCTTGATGAGGATGCGGCCGTCGGTCAGCGGGAGCTGGCCCGACAGCACCTCGACGAGCTGAGACTGGCCGTTGCCGGAAACGCCGGCGATGCCGACGATCTCGCCGCCGTGGACCTTGAGATTGACCTTCTCCAGCGCCGGCAGCCCGTCATCGTCGTCCGCGAACAGGGCGGCGAGTTCGAGCACGGTCTCGCCGGGCGGACGATCGGCGCGGACGGCGCGCTCGCGGATCTGGGTGTCGCCGATCATCATCCGCGCCATGTCGTCGGTGGTCAGCTCCGAGACCTTGCCGCCGCCGACCCTCTTGCCACGGCGCAGCACCGTCACGCTGTCGCAGAAGGCGCGGACCTCGCGGAACTTGTGCGAGATCATGATGACCGTGATCTCCTTGCGCTCGGCCATGCCGCGCAGGAGGCCGAGCACCTCGTCCGCCTCGCCCGGCGTGAGCACCGAGGTCGGCTCGTCGAGGATGAGCACGCGCTGGTCGAGATAAAGCAGCTTGAGGATTTCGAGCTTCTGCTTCTCGCCGGCGGCGAGCGTTGCGACCGGCACGTCGAGCGGCACCCGGAACGGCATGCGTTGGAGAAACTCCTCCAGGTTTCGCATCTCCTTCTTCCAGTCGATGACAGCCGGCGCATCGGCCCGGCTGATGACGAGGTTTTCCGCCCCCGTCAGCGACGGCACCAGCGTGAAGTGCTGATAGACCATCCCGATCCCCAGCGCGCGGGCGTCGCGCGGGTTGCGGATCGTGACCTCCTTGCCGTCGAGAAAGATGGAGCCGCGATCGGGCGAGTAGAACCCCATAATGCATTTGACGAGCGTCGACTTGCCGGCGCCGTTCTCGCCCAGGAGGGCATGGACCTCGCCGGCCTCGACCTTGAGCGACACGTCGCCGAGCGCCACCAGCGGCCCGAATATCTTGGTCATGCCGACGGTTTCGAGCGAGACGGCGCGCGCCGTGGCGGGCGGGGGCGATGCGGTCAGGATCTCGGCGACGCTCACGGCAAATGCTCCAGGAATGACTTGGAATCGGACACCGCACCGAACACGCCGCCCTGCATCTTGACCATGTTGACGGCAGCGCGGTGGTTGTCCGGATCGGTGGCGGCGCAGCAGTCCTCCAGCAGCAGGCATTCGAAGCCGCGATCATTGGCCTCGCGCATGGTGGTGTGGACGCAGACGTCGGTGGTGATCCCGGACAGCACGATGTTGCGGATGCCGCTGGTTCGCAGCATCAGTTCGAGATCGGTGGCGCAGAACGAGCCTTTTCCGGGCTTGTCGATGATCGGCTCGCCCGGCTTCGGCGCCAGTTCGGGAATGATCTCCCAGCCCGGTTCGCCGCGCACCAGGATGCGGCCGCACGGGCCGGGATCGCCGATGCCGGCGCCCATCTGGCGCGACCGCCACCGCTTGTTGGCCGGCAGGTCGCTCAGGTCCGGGCGATGGCCCTCGCGGGTATGGATGACGTGGTAGCCCTTCTCGCGCAGCGCCGCGAGGACCCGGCGGATCGGCTCGATCGGCGCCTGCGTCAGCGACAGGTCGTAGCCCATGGAATCGACATACCCGCCCTTGCCGCAGAAATCGGTCTGCATGTCGATGATGATGAACGCTGTGTTCTGCGGCGTCACGTCGCCGTCGAACGGCCACGCATAGGGGGTGGACGGGATTGTGGTCATGGTCACTCCGCGGCACGGTCGAGCCGCTCGCCGTAGCGGCGCCGCGGTTTGGGAAATCCGCAGGAGGTGCCGTCGACGTGGCGCACCTGGTCTTCCCACGGCAGGCGGTAGCGCCCGGCGACGAGGTCCTGCATGTAGGTGTAGGGGCAATCCCCGGCTCCGCCTTCGACCGCAGTAAAGCCGCGGTGGCCGAGCTGATAGATGTTGTTCTCGACCGACCAGTGGGCGCGCGCCTCGCGCACCAGGTCGGGCCGGACCTCGGCGGTGATGATCTCATCCGCACGTCCGCTGGTGCCGTGGGCGAGCACGGTGCCGTCGAAATTTACGATCATGCCCTCCCCCATGGAATCGAAGCTGCCGTCGCTGCCGCACATGCAGACATTGGCGGTCACCATGAGATTGCAGAAGGCGTTGGACTGGTTGGTGAAGCGCCAGGCGTCGCGGATCGGCGCGGTGTAGCCCGCGGTGCGGATCATGATCTCGGCGCCCTTGTAGGCGCATTCGCGCGCCATCTCCGGGAACATGCCGTCATGACAGATGATGAGCGCGATCTTGGCGCCGTTCGGACCGGTGACGACGGGAATGCCGACGTTGCCCGGCTCCCAGGGCTCCACCGGCACCCAGGGATGCATCTTGCGGTAATAGAGCTGCAGCGCGCCCTTGTCGTCGATCAGGATCCCGGAATTGTAGGGGTTGCCGCCGGGATTGCTTTCCATGATGGAGAAGCAACCCCAGATGCGGTTGTCGATGCAGGCCTGCCGGAACGCCGTCACCTCCGGCCCGTCGATCGCGCACATGATCGCGGGGTTGGTGTCCATGGAGAGGCCGTGCAGCGCGTATTCGGGAAACACCACGAGGTCCATGGTGGGCAGGTTGCGCCGCGCCTTGCCGACCATGGCGACGATGCGCTCGGTCTGCGCCGCGAGATCGGCCGGCGTCGCGACCACAGGCAATTGCAGCTGCACCAACCCCAGCACCACGCCGTTGGGGGTCTTGTTCAGGCCGCCAAGTCCGCTCATGCAAGCCCTCGCCTCGCCATCCGCTGAATCGCATATCCCGATCCGCCAGCCGGGCGGACCGAACCTCACTTCGTGATGCTCAACTCGCCGGGCACATCGCGCGCCGCATGCTTGGATCCGGCCGACGCGATCATGATCAGCAGGGTGAGGATGTAGGGCGCGGCATTGAAGAAGTAGTAGCCTTGCGTGATGCCGACCGACTGGAGCGCCGGGCCGATCGCGCCTGCGGCGCCGAACAGCAGCGCCGCCACCACGCACATCATCGGCTTCCAGCGGGCGAAGATGACGAGCGCGACCGCCATCAGTCCCTGGCCGGACGACAGGCCCTGGTTCCACGAGCCCGGATAGTAGAGCGACAGGAACGCGCCGCCGACGCCGGCGAGAAATCCGCCGATCGCAGTGCAGAGGAATCGCACGAGATCGACCGACACGCCCATCGCCCGCGCCGACGCCGCGCTGTCGCCGGTCATGCGCACGATCAGGCCCCATCGCGTGTTGGCGAAGCGCCCACGCCATGATCAGAGGCGACGACGACGCCGACGATCAGCAGCGGATTGATCTGCAGCGCCGTCTCGATCTGCGGGTTTCCGGTCCACGCGCCGAGCGAGAACGAGCCGAGTCGCGGTGCCGACGGCTGGATGTAGGCCTTGCCGAAGAAGAACGCGACGCCGGTGCCGAACAGCATCATGGCGATGCCGATGGCGATGTCGTTCACCTTCGGCAGCTTGCACACGATAGCCGTGGATCCCGCCCAGCACCGCGCCGGAGCAGCCGGCGGCGAGCACGCCGAGCACCGGGGAGCCGGTGTGATAGGACGTCGCATAGGCGGTCATCGCGCCCAGCACCAGCGTGCCCTCGAGCCCGAGATTGACGCGGCCCGACTTCTCCGTGAGGCATTCCCCGAGCGCCACGAACATGAAGGGCGTCGAGACCCGTAGAGCGCCGCCGATGATCGCGAACAGGACGATGATATAGGGGTTGTCGCTCATGTGCGATCCGCCGCGCTCGAGACCTGGAATATCTTGAAGCGTCCGTACAGCGTCTCGGACACCAGCAGCACCAGGAAGACGAGGCCCTGGAGCACCAGCACCGTCGCGTCGGGCAGATCCATGCGGCGCTGCACGAGGCCGCCGGAGGCGACGATGCCCGCCGAACATGATCGCGACCGGAATGATCGCCAGCGGGTTCTGGCGGGCCAGGAAGGCGACGAGAATCCCGGTGAATCCGTAGCCGGCGACCAGCGAGGCGTTGGCGCGGCCCTGGATCGCCGCCACCTCGTAGAAGCCGGCGAGGCCCGGCGCAGGCGCCCGCGATCATCGAGCAGACGATGATGAGATAGCCGACCGGCAGTCCCTGGGCTTTCGCCGCACGCGGATTGCCGCCGGTGACCCTCACCGCGAAACCGAAGGTGGTGCGCGACAGCAGGACGTAAAGCAGGATGGCGAGGACGATGCCGGCGGCGAGCCCCCAATGCACGTCGGTGCCGGGGATCTTGCCGACCATGTAGTTCTCGCCGATCGGCATGGTCGAAGGCTTGTTCGGATTGGTGAGGTCGCGCAGCGAGCCCTCGACGAAGAAGTTCATGATCGCGATGCCGATATAGGTCAGCAGCAGCGAGGAGATCGTCTCGTTGACGCCGCGGGCATAGCGCAGATATCCGGCGATGCCGACCCACAGGGCGCCGACGATCATGCCCGCGATCGCCATCACGATCAGCGCGACGAGCGGCGGGGCGTTGTTGAGCACCAGCGGGATGGCGACCACCGCTGCGGCGAAGCCGCCCATCACCAGCGCCCCCTCGCCGCCGATCATGATGAGGCCGATCCGCGCCGGCACCGCGACGGCGAGCGCCGTCAGGATGAGCGGCGCCGAGCGCTGCAACGTGTTCTGCAAAGAGAACGCGGTGCCGAACCCGCCGCGTTCGACGAGCTCGAAGAATTCGATCGGCGACTTGCCGAGCGCAAGCAGAAACAGCGAGAACAGCAACGACGACACGACCAGCGCGAACAGCGGGATGGCGACGTACTCCGCCCCCCTGCGCACGCGTACCGAGAAGTCGCTGGGGGCCTTCGCAGGACTGACGAGCCCTGCGCTGAGCGGTTCTAATATGTTTGCCATGTCTCTGGAATGTTCGCCGGAAGCGTCACGGGGAATGTGCGCGGTGAAGCGTCACGCCGATCCGGCGTGACGCTCCGTAGGGCTTCAGGTGGTGGAGCCGACGACGCCTTCGAGCAGATAGTTCATCTGGTCGAGATAGGGATCGGTGTTGTCGTAAGTCTTGTCGATGACGACCTTGCCGGTCTTGTTGTCCTTCAGCGGACCGACATAGATCGGCTTCTTGGCGCGCAGGTCGGCAATCGCCGCGGTCGCGGCCTTGCGGGCTTCATCGCTCGCGCCGGCGCCGAACGGGGAGTTCTGCACCATGTCGGTCTCGTACCCGCCGGCCACCATGTTCGGCAGCGGCTTGCCGGCAGCAAGGTCGGTGGCGTAGCCCTTGTAGATCGTCTCCCACTTGTACTCGGCGCCGGTGATGAAGCCCTTGGGAGCCAGCGGTGCCTGAGACGAATTGTGACCGCAGGTCTTGGCGCCCCGCTTTTCGGCCGTTTCGATCACGACCTTCGGGCCGTCGACGTGGCAGGTGATGACGTCGCAGCCGGCATCGACCAGGGCGTTCACCGCTTCGGCCTCGCGCACCGGCAGCGACCAGTCGCCGGTGAAGATCACCTGCACGGTCGCGTTGGGGTTCGTCTTCCGGACGCCGAGCATGAAGGAGTTGATGTTGCTCAGCACCGAGGCGATCGGCTTCGCCGCGACGAAGCCGAGCTTGTTCGACTTGGTCGACAGGCCGGCGGCGACGCCGTCGACATAATGGGCCTGGTTGAGATAGCCGAAATAGCTGCCTAGGTTCTTGGGATGCTTGGAGGCATTCCACAGCGGCGCCGCGTGCCGGAACTCGACCTTTGCATATTTTTTAGCCAAATCGACCATGAATGGATCAAAGTAGCCGAACGAGGTCCCCAACACGATGTTGGCGCCGTCGAGATTGACCATCGACTCCATCGATTTGGCGCATGCGTCGGTCTCGGGAACATTTTCCTCTTCGACCGCTTTGACACCGGGCAGAGCCTTGAGCGCCTTCACCGCGACCGCATGTGCCTGATTCCAGCCGAAATCGTCACGCGGGCCCACATAGACGATACCGATGATGACATTCGCCGCCTGGGCAATGCCGGCCCCTGATCCGGCGGCCAGGATTCCTCCCGCCGTCCCCTTGAGAAACCGGCGGCGCGATAGTGTCAGATGATTCATTAGATGGCTCTCCCATAGCGAAATTGATTTTGTGCCACCGGTCGGTGAGCAAGGCGCATGCCATTCCGGTTCCCGTGGTCCATCCTGCTGCGGGTGGCATGGCGTTTGCCGGCGCACCTGGGCAGCACGGCCCGGAGCAGGAGGTTTGGATGCGCGAGATTCCCGTCATCGATATCGGCCCGCTCGTGACCGATGCCGCGGGCGCCACCCACGTCGCGGCCGCGATCGGCAGCGCCTGCCGGGAGACGGGATTTTTCTATGTCGTCGGGCACGGCATCGCCGCCGCCACGGTGGACACGGTGTTCGCGATGTCGCGGGAGTTCTTCGGCCAGCCGCTCGCCGACAAGCAGCGCGCCGCGTTCTCCGGCCCGTCGGGCAACCGCGGCTGGATCAAGCTCGGCAATGAAGCGCTCGATCCGGGCAAGCCCCACGACCTGAAGGAGGCCTTCAACATCGGTCTCGAGCTGCCGCCCGACGACCCCGAGGTTTTGGCCGGCAAGCCGTTCCGCGGCGTCAATTACTGGCCGGACATTCCCGGCTTTCGCGCCGCCACGCTCGGCTATTTCGACGCCTGCTGGCGCCTCGGCCGTAGCCTGCACCGGGCCTTTGCGATGGACCTCGGCCTCGCCCCGGGCTTCTTCGACGGCGTGTTCGACCGGCCGATGGCGACACTGCGCCTCCTGCACTATCCGCCGCCGCCGGCCGCCATGCTCGCCGGACAGCTCGGCGCCGGGGAGCACACCGATTATGGCAATCTCACTCTGCTGGCCACCGATGCCGCCGGCGGCCTCATGGTGCGCCACCGCTCCGGCGAATGGATCGACGCGCCGGTGGTCGCCAACGCCTTCGTCTGCAACATCGGCGACTGCCTGATGCGATGGACCAACGATGTCTACGTCTCGACGCCGCACAAGGTGGTGAGCCCGCCCGGACGTCACCGATATTCCGTCGCCTTCTTCCTCGATCCCAGTCCTGAAGCGGACGTCGCCTGCCTGCCGAGCTGCATCGCGCCCGGCCGGCCGGCGAAATATCCGCCGGTCTCCGCCGGAGATTTCCTCCAATCGCGGCTGGCACCGACCTACGCGAAGGCAATCCGGGAGGGAGCGCTGCCGGCTTCAGCGAGTTCGGCGCGCAAAATTCCCGGACACGTTGTCGAACGCGGCGCGGGTCGTTCGACATCGAACCGGCCGACGCTCAAGCCCATTCGGGCCGGCTGGTCAGGCCCGTTCCGGAGGCAATCCCATGACTGAAGTGTTTCCCGCGACGACCGCGCTGTGCGCGGCCATCCTCGGCCTGCTCGGCGCCGCGCTCACCATCAACGTGATCGCCAACCGGGTCAGGTCGAAGGTGGAAACCGGCGACGGCGGCGTCGCAGCGCTGTCCCGGGCGATCCGCGCCCAGGGGAATTTCGTCGAGCAGGCGCCGCTCGCCCTGATCGTGATCGCCATGGCCGAAGCTGCCGGCGCCCGGGCGATCGCGGTCGGCCTCCTCGGCGGCCTGCTCGTCGCCTCGCGCTTCGCCAGCGCCTTCGCCCTCAACCGGTCGCTCGGCCAGTCGCCGCTGCGGCAGTTCGGCGGCGGCACCGCCGTTCTCGTCCTTGCCGCTGCGTCGATCGTGCTGCTGCTGGCCCTATCCGGGTTGCGATGACGGTCGCGGGGCTTCGATACGGCAATCTCCTCGACAAATAAACGCGCAAATTCAGCTATTTATACAAATAGCCCGCAATTTTGAGGCGGCGGCAAGGCGCCGCCTGATTTTCGCCACCCCGGCAAGGCCATCCTACGTGACTTTGGGGGTGGCTCGGATTGAGTTGCCAGGGGGTGTGGTGATGTTGGGCCTCTATTACGCTCCGGGTGCGTGCTCCACGGCCGCGCATATCGTCCTCGAAGAGAGCGGCGAGGCGTACGACCCGATCCGGATCGACTTCGCCAAGGGCGAGCAGCGCACCGAGGCCTACCTCAAGCTCAACCCGCAAGGCCGCGTCCCCTTGCTGCGCCTCGATGACGGCGCGCCACTGTCGGAAAACACCGCGATCCTGCCGTATCTCGGCAAACGCTTCGGGCTGTGGCCGGATGATCCGCTCGCGGAAGCAAAGGCGCTGTCGCTGATTGGTTTTTTTGCCGGAAGCGTCCATCCGGCGCACGCCCATTTCTCCCGTGCCGAACGTTACTCGGCCGATCCCGCCGCGTTTCCGGCGATCAAGGAGATGGGGCTCAAGACCTTCCACGCCTATCTCAAGCAGATCGACGGGATGCTGGCCGGCCGCGAATGGTTTCTCGATCGGTATTCCGTGGTCGATCCCTATGCCCTCGTTTTTTACATCTGGGGTGTCCGCCGCGAGCTCCCGGTGGCGGAGCTGAAGAATTTCACCGCGTTCAAGGATCGCCTGGTGCAGCGTCCCGCCGCCCAGCGCGTTCTCGATGACGAAAAAATCAAGATTTGAGGTCCGACACATGCGCCTGCGCTCGGAAATGATCCTGCTCGCCGCCCTGGCGATGCCTGTGCTCCACGGCGACCTGCGGCCGGCGTGGGGACAAACGACGGCGTCGGTCAAAACAGCGGCGGCGGCGGCGGCGGCCGCGCCGTCGGCGTGCGACCGCCACGCCTTTCGGATGGTCGTCGACGTCGGGCACACCGCCAAGGTGCCGGGCGCCACGAGCGCGCGGGGCGTCTACGAGTACGAGTTCAACCTTCGCCTCTCCAAGCAGATCGCGAAGGAGTTGATGGCCGCCGGGTTCGACCGCACCGTCCTCATGATCACGCCGGAGGCCCCCAACCTCGGCCTCTACAAGCGGGCGACCCGGGCGAGCGCGATGTCCGCCGACCTCTTCCTCGCGATCCATCACGACTCGGTTCCCGACCGCATGCTCGAGCGATGGAGCTATGATGGCCAGGAGCACACCTACAACGACCGTTTTCCCGGCCATTCGATCTTCATTTCCAACGACAATCCGTTTCGCGGCAAAAGCCTCGAATTCGCGAAGATGCTGGGGGCGCAGCTCAAGTCGCGCGGACTGAAATACACCCCGCATTACACCGAGCATTTCATGGGCAGCCGGCGGCGCGAGCTCGTGGACGCCGCGACGGGAGTGTACCGCTACGACCAGCTCATCGTGTTGCGCTCCACGAAGATGCCCGCGGTCCTGCTCGAGGCCGGCTCGATCATCAATCGCCACGACGAGTTGGAGCTCGCCAAGCCCGAGCGCGTCGCCATCGTCGCCGATGCCGTGGTGGCTGCTGCCCAGGACTATTGCGAGTCGCGGGGGCGCGCTGTCGCCGGCGCACCGCCGCCGCAAACTCCGCCCGTCCAGAAAGCCTCGGCTCATGGGACCAAGCCCACCACTTCGGCGTCCATGAGCGGCGGCCGGCGCCCGTAAAAATTCCGCGACTACGGGTTTTACAAACCGGCGCAAAACGCTCGCGGGTTTTGGCAAAGCCGCGGCGCGTCGCTCGCCGGCACATTTGCAACAGCCCGACGAAAACATTTTGCTCGCGTTGCCGAAGGAGGCATGCCGCGCTACCATCGCGACGCAGGCGATTGGGGGAGTGGATGCCGCGCTGTCGGACTTTGCGAGATACGCGCGCGATCGCAATCGCGGCTCTGGTCGGGGCGGCGTTGAACGCGCCCACCGGCGCGCTGGCCGACGAGAACGGCGTCAGCTTCTGGCTTCCGGGGCTGTTCGGCAGCCTGGCCGCCGCCCCGCTGCAGCCGGGATGGTCCGTCACCGCCATGAACTATTACGACTCCTTGCACGCCGGGGCGGACGTCGCCCTGGCCCGCGAGGTCTCGATCGGCCGCTTCACCCCGACAGTGCGCGCCGACGTCAATGCCCAGCTCAATGCGAAAGTCGATCTCGGCCTGCTGATCCCCGCCTATACCTTCGAGCAGCGCTTCCTCGGCGCCCAGGCGACCGTCCAGATGCTGACCATCATGGGCCGCATGGACACGACCGTGCAGGGTCACATTACAGGCACGCTCGGACCGTTCGGTTTTTCCGCCGCCGGCAGCCGCACCGACGCGATCACCGAGGCTGGCGACCTCTATCCGATGCTCAATCTGCGTTGGAACGAGGGTGTGAGCAATTACATGGCCTACGTCACCGGGGATCTCCCGGTCGGGGCATATGATCCCAGCTCCCTCTCCAACATCAGCATCGGCCATTATGCCCTCGACGGCGGCGTCGGCTATACCTACCTCAATCCGGAGACCGGTCACGAATTGTCCGCGGTGGCGGGCTTTACCCGCAATTTCGTCAACCCCTATACGAACTATCAGAGCGGCGTCGATTTCCATGTCGACTGGGGGGCGTCCCAGTTCCTCACCAAGCAACTGCTTGTCGGCGCCGTCGGATACGTCTACGATCAGGTCACCGGCGACAGCGGAAGCGGGGATCGGATCGGGCCCTTCATGTCCCGCGTGATCGGCGTCGGCCCGCAGATCGGCTACATTTTCCCCGTCGGCAATTACCAGGGCTACGTGAATCTCAAGGGTTACGGGGAATTCGACGCCCAGGACCGGCCGCACGGCTACAATGCGTGGCTGTCGCTGACGATCTCGCCGCCGAGCCCGACCCCGGGAAGCGCCACGGCGCGCGCGGGCATGATGACGAAATAGCGCGACGACGTTCGCTTTACCCTTTGCTAACCGCGAACCGCTGGCGCTGCGCCCCTCTTAACGCAGCCAAAACCGAATGACTGGCATGTTCCTCCCAGGGGAAGGGTCGAACAGCCATGTTTCACCGAGAAGCCGATATCGGTACCGGCGATTTTGCACCTCGCCGCACTGCCAACCGCCTGATCGCGATCCTTCTGGTGTTCGCCGTGTGCTTTACCGCCGTGTGCGGTAAATTTTTGTTGGATGCGCGCAGCAACGCCAGGCAAGGCGCGCGCGATTCGACCGCCAGCCTGGTCGCGGCGGTCACCCAGGACATCTCGCTCACGATCGAGGGCTTAGATCTCTCGCTGCTGGCGGCGCTCGATCATCTCAGGCGCCCCGAGATCGACCGCATCGATCCGGACCTGCGCCAGCATTTGCTGTTCGACCGCGCCGGCAGCGCACGCCAGCTCGACGGCATGCTCGTCATCGACGCATCCGGACACGTCCGCTTCAATTCCAGGGCCCGCGATCCCGAACCGGTGAGCCGCGCCGACCGCGAATATTTCCGCTTCCACCGCGAGAACGACACCACCGCCCTGCATATCGGCCCACCGACGATCGCCGCTTCGACCGGACAGCCCGTCATCAACCTCAGCCGCCGACTGTCTCATCCGGACGGGTCGTTCGCCGGCGTCGTCGTCACGGGCCTTCGGCTCGATTACCTGCAACAGATGTTCGAATCTCTTGCGCTCGGCGCCAACGACTCGGTCGCGTTGCTGAGCGAGGACGGCATGGTGCTGGCGCGCTGGCCCTACGATGGCGCGCTCATCGGCCGCTTCCTCAATGGCGCGCAGCTCAACAAGCGTGTCGCCCATGAGAACGCGGGATCCTTCGAGACCAATTCGGTGACCGACGGAAAGCACCGGCTCGTCGCCTACAGCCGGGTCGGCGATGTTCCGCTGGTGGTCGGGATCGGGCGCGCGACCGCGGACATCTTCTTCGACTGGCGTCGCTACGCCGTCGCCGTCGGGCTTTTGGCAATGGCCCTGTCGGGACTTGTGCTCTACCTCATCGCGGAGATCAGGAAACGCGGCGCAGCCGAGATCAACCTCGCGGTGCTCGCCACCACCGACGATCTCACCGGCCTCGCCAACCGCCGCAAGTTCAACGAGACGATCAGCCGCGAATGGCGCCGGGCGCTGCGCGAACGCCAGCCGCTCGCCGTGATGATGCTCGATACCGACCTGTTCAAGGAGTACAACGACCGCCATGGTCATCAGGCCGGCGACAAGCTCCTGCAGACGATCGGCCGCGCGATGGCGGCGAGCGTGAAGCGCGCGACCGACGTCGCCGCGCGTTATGGCGGCGACGAGTTCGCGATCCTGCTGCCGGGCACGCCCCTCGACGGTGCGGTCCGGGTGGCCGAACGGGTCCGGGAGTGCCTCGCCGAGTTGTGCTTCGCCTACGGGATCGCCGACGCGAACTTGAGCGTCGGCGTCGCGGCCATGGTGCCGGAGACCGGGGAAACCTACGCGGCGCTGCTCGCCGCGGTCGATTCCGCGCTCTACCGAGCCAAGGAGAACGGCCGCAACCGCATCGAGACGGCCCCGGTGCGGCGGGACAAGCCCACGCTGGTCGCGACCGCGGTTCGCCGCCCGGCGGCATAGTTCTCGTCCAAGCTGTCCTGCCGTTTGACGGCCCGCCGGCCATCACCGATGGTCCGGCATGCGCCGATTTGGAGGCTGGCCTGGAGAGCGGAGCCGATGGGTCCTGAAGTCACGACAGTTCTGCTGGCATTCGGGATTGCGATCTGCGGAGCGATGATTCTCCTCGAGCGCCGCCCGCGCCGGGATTTCAACGTGCCGCTCATTCCGACGACGCCGATCCTGCTGGTGGGCATTCTCATCGTCATCGCGGCGGGCATCCATCTGCTTGGCATGCTCGGAACCCATTGAGCGCCGTTGCCCCGGCCCCAATGCCGCTGCTTTTGGGCACGGCCGTCCGGGATGCCTGCGCTTGCACGGTCTCGCCTGCCCCGGTATGCGTCGAGAGTGCCCTGCCGCCGCCAGATCCGAAGCCGCCCATGAAATCTCGCGAAGCCGTTGTCCGCCGGATCGTCCGCACGACGCAGGGCGTCGCCTTTGCTTGCGCGGTGGCGGCCGCAGCGGTGGGGTCGAGCGCGGTCGACGCCGAGGGAACGCTGCCGGACGGCCTCGTCTATCTGCGCGACATCGACCCGAGCATCGCCCAGGACATCCGTTACGCGAGCACGAACAATTTCGTCGGTCGCCCGCTCGACGGCTACGATGCGCCGGAATGCATTCTGCGCCGCGACGTCGCCACCGCCCTCGCACAGGTCCAACGCGACCTTGCCGCCTCAAACCTCGGCCTCAAGGTCTACGACTGCTACCGGCCGACCCGGGCGGTGCGGACCATGGCGCAATGGGCGAACGACGGCCGGCCCGGCGGACGCACCAAGCGGTTCTACCCGCGGCTGCAGAAGGACACGCTGTTCGGCTCCGGTTACATCGCGTCGCGCTCGGCCCATTCGACCGGCACCGCCGTCGACCTGACGCTGGTCAATGCGCCGCCGGCGAAAGTGCCGCCGTTCGATCCGGCGGCGAGCTACGGCGCCTGCACCGCGCCGGTGGCCCAGCGCAGCCCCGACGACAGCCTCGACATGGGCACCGGCTACGACTGCTTCGACGTCACCAGCGCCACCGCGAGCTCCGGCATTACCGCGGAGCAGCACCGCCGCCGGATGCAATTCGTCCAGGTCATGCGGCGACGCGGCTTCTCCAACTATCACCGCGAATGGTGGCACTTCACCTATGGGGCGCCCTACGCCTACTTCGACGCCACGATCCGGCCGCGGCCCAACCGGGCGCGGTAAGGCCCTATTGCCCGATATTGGGCCGCGCCGCGCGCACCGCTTCCGCGGCGTTGACGAGGCCGGCGCCGAAGTCGCGCTCGCTCCCCTTGGGGCCGAGGCGGGTCGCCGTTTCCGTCAGGATCTTGCGAACGGCGGCGGGCGTGAGCGAAGGATTGCGCTCGATGAGCAGGGCGACGACGCCGCTCACCTCGGCGGCGGCCACCGAGGTGCCGGTGGTCAACTGATAGGCGCCTGCCGGGGCCGGCGCGAACACATCGACCCCAGGCGCCGCCACGGCGATGTGACTGCCGCGATTGGCGCCGGAGAATATCGCGTCCCTGGTATCGGTGGCAGTCACCGCGATGACGCCGGGATCGGCCGCCGGATAGAGCGGCGGAGAGTTCGGACCGGCATTGCCCGCGGCCGCGACCAGCACCATGCCCCTGTTGTAGGCCTTTTGCAGCGCAAGCCGCAGGCCGGGATCGGGCGGACCGGCAAAGCTCATATTGACGACGCGGGCACGCTGGTCGGCAGCCCAGTCGAGACCGCGGAGGATATTGAGGGTGGTGCCCTGCGCGCTGTTGGCGGTCGAACTGAACGCAAGCACGGTGAGCAGTCCGACCCGCGGCGCGCTGCCCAGCATGGTGCGGTGGGCAGCGATCGCTCCGGCCATGCCGGTGCCATGGGGATGCGGCCGCTCGTCGGCCGCGGCTTCGAAGCTCTTGGTGATGGTGCCGGCGAGATCGGGATGGGAGGCATCGACCTCGGAATCGATCAGCGCGACGAGCACCTTGTTGCCGCTCGCGAGCCGATGCGCATCGCGCAGCTTGAGCTTGTCCGGCGCGTACTGGGCAGCGTTGACCGGCTCCTGGGCCGGCAACGACTGCGGCGATGGCTGGGCCTGCGCCGGTTGGGCCAGCGCATAGAGGTAGTTCGGCTGCGCTCCGGCCACGGCGCGATCGGCGGGGCTGGTGCAGACGTCCGTGATGACGTCGTTGACCGAGGCGCCGTTGTCGATGCGCCAGCGGTGCAGCGTTCGTCCCGTCAGGCGGATCGTGCTGGTTTCCACCTGGGTCATGGCGTGACGCATGGCAATTTCGTCGAGGACTTGCGCCGAGACGTTCGCCGGGATGTCGAAGATCACCTCGGTCGGCACGAACCGCGTCTCGCCGGCCGGTGCCGGGTTGCAGCCGTTGCGCAGAGCCTGCACGGTCGGCCGTCCCGCGTTGCCGCCTGGGCCGCCGCCCGTCGGCGCGGCCGCACCACCCCCGCCGCCTGCCCCGGCGCCGCCACCTCCTCCACCGCCACCGCCACCACCTCCTCCACCGCCACCAGGCGACAGATGCAACTGCTTCGGCATCACGCCGTCCGGCGGATAGGAACCGGGCGGGGGCGGTGGGGGTGGCGGAGGGGAAGAGAACAGGGAGCTGATGATCGCCGCACCGAGGATGGCGCCGAGCGCCGCGCCGATTGCGATGACCGGTACGTTGTTCGAATGGTCGTTGGACGGCAGCACCGGGCCCGGCCGCACCGGCGGCGGGCAGTAGCCGTCGCAGGATGACTGCGCGTAAGCGGACGGTGCGCTGCCGCCAAGAGCGGCCGCCACCAGTAGGCGCATGAGCATCGGCCTGGTCACTGCGCAGAACCCCCCGGTCGCGATTTCCAAGCGCGTGAGTTGCATCCGCATCCCCCGCAGATGATGCACCTTACCACTGGAACACCGCTCGTGCGCGCCGCCACGAGCTTATTTCCCCAAGTGTGGCAAGAGGGTTACGTGGCGACCAGGGTTTCCTTCGCCCGGGATCAGGGGTCGGCGAGAAACGACATCGCCTCGAGGCCCGCGATCCGCCCGAACACCAGCGCACGCAGCACGGAAACCGCGTTGGGTGCCGTTCCGAAGAAATGCCCGGTGATCTCGCCGGCGGCATAGAGGCCGGCGAGCGGGCCTTGCGTACCGAGGACACGGGCTCGCGCGTCGGTGGCGACGCCGCCGAAGGTGTAGGCGACCGCGCCGACGAGCGGAAAAGCGAGGAACGGCGGTTCGACGATCGCGCGCGCCCAGTTGGACTTCGGCGGATCGAGCGTGGCCGCCGCCGCGAGGCCGTCGCACCGCGCCGCATCGAATTGCTCCGGGTCGCCGGTCGCCGCCGCATTGTAGGCCGCGACGGTCCGCGCGAGGCCCCCGGGATCGATGCCGGCGAGCCCGGCGAGCGCATCCAGCGTCTCGGCCTGGTAGGGCGCGACCTCCGAACGAATGGCGCGTTGATATCCGGAAATTTGGAACAGCCGGCTGTCGAGAATCGCATAGGCCATGCCGCCCGGCGTCTCGAAATGAATGCGGCGCGCAAATCGCTCCCATGTCTCGTGGACGAGCCCGCCGCCTTCGTCGAAGAAGCGCCGGCCGGTTCGGTCGACGACGATGCCATAGGGATAGACGAGCACGACCGGCGCCGAATTGCGGCTGCGCGGATCGATCGGCTCGGCATGCATCCCGTTCCAGTCGCCCGCCGTCAGCGCACCGTGGGCGGCAGCGATCCTGATGCCGTCGCCGGAATTGAAGTGCGTCCCCGGCGAGATCAGCCTGACGGTTTCGCCGCCGGGGCCGAAATGGGTGCGCATCATGGCGGCGTCGGCCTGAAAGCCCCCGGCGGCGAGAATGACGGCGTCGGCGGGGATCGTGCGCCTGCGATCCTGCTCCGCCACCACGATGTCGGCCACGCGAACGCCGGCGATGCGGCCGTCGGTGCGCACGATCTCGACGGCACGGGTGTCGTAGCGGCAGGTCACGCCGAGGCGCTTTGCCGCGAGCGCCAGGGTGCCGACCAGCGCGCGGCCGCCGCCGATCGGCTGGATCCGCAGCGGTCCGGCGGCGAGATAATAGGGCGGCACGCAAAAGCCGACGCCGTGGTGCTCCAGCCATGCCACCGTGGCCACCGCGTTCGCTGCAAGGGCGCGGAAGTAGTCGCGATCGCCGCGCTCCCCGGTCGCCTCCAGCATCGCCGCGACGAAATCCGGCGCGACCGGGTCGGTCGCGTCGAGCCGCATGTAGGACGGGCTCCACAGCGTGTTGCCGCCAGCGGCATCCGCCGGGGCCTTGTCGACCAACGTGATCTCCACGGTGCGGCCGTCGCGACGGCCCGCTTCGGCCGCCGCGACGGCGGCGGCGAGGCCCGCGGCGCCGTGGCCTACGACGACCAGATGCGCGCTTTTCCCACTTTCCATGCCATGCTCGTGACGACCCAAGCTCCGGAGTTGCGGCACCGGAGTCGCGGCATGTTGCCGCAAAAACCACCCTTTGCTAGCCTTCCCGGGACCGGACCGCCATCATGATCCGGTTCGCAGAAAAATGAAGAAAGCTCGTCGCGGGGTCTGCAGTCCAAACTCCACGGATCGGACGCCGACGCCCGCCGACGCGTTTTCCAACACATCAACGGACTATCAGGGAGCGGATCGCCATGTTGCAAGCAAGGACATGCGCCGTCATGGCGATGGCGGGCCTCGCCGGGCTCGCCGTATCATCGGGACCGACGGCGGCGCAGGAGGTGCTCAAGCTCGGGCTGATCCAGTCGCTGACCGGCGCCTTCAACACCACGGGCAAGGCGGCGGTCAACGGCGCCATGCTCTATCTCAAGGAGCACGGCGACACCGTCGCCGGACGCAAGATCCAGGTCATCCTCAAGGACGATGCGACCGCGCCGGATGCGGCGAAGCGGCTCGCCCAGGAGCTGATCGTCAACGACCAAATCGCGATCATGGGCGTCGGCATCACCCCATCGGCGCTGACCGTGGCGCCGCTCGCCACCGAGGGCAAGATTCCGACCGTGGTCATGGTGTCCGGCGCCTCCGTCACGGTGGAGCGCTCGCCCTACATGGTCCGTACCAGCTTCACGCTCGGGCAGTCATCCGCCACGATCGCCGACTGGGCGATCAAGAACGGCGCGAAGCGGATCGTCACCATCGTCAATGACTGGGCGCCCGGCGTCGAGGCCGAAGCGGCGTTCAAGGACCGCATCGCCAAGGGCGGCGCCGAGATCGTCGAGTCCATGCGGGTGCCGCTCGCCAATCCCGACTTCGCGCCGTTCCTGCAGCGCGCGCGGGACGACAAGCCGGATACTCTGTTCGTCTACTTTCCCGGCTTCCAGGCCGGGCTGTTCGCCAAGCAGTTCGTCGAGCGCGGCATGGACAAGTCGGCCATCCGCATCATCGGTCCCGGCGACCTCACCGACGACGACGAGCTTCCCGGCATGACCGACGCGATGCTGGGCATCACCACGGCGCACCACTATTCGGCCGTGCACAACTCCGCGCTCAACAAGACCTATGTCGCGGACTTCGAGAAAGCGTACGGCAAGCGGCCGAACTTCGTCTCGGTCGGCGGCTACGACGCCATGCACCTCCTGTTCGAGGCGCTCAAGAAGACTGGTGGCAAGACCGACGGCGACGCCCTGGTCGGGGCCATGAAGGGGATGAAATGGGAGAGTCCGCGCGGCCCCATGGAGATCGACCCGCGCACCCGCGACGTCGTCCACAACGAGTACATCCGCCGCGTCGAACGGGTCGACGGCCAGCTGTCCAACGTCGAGTTCGAAACCTACCCGATGGTCAAGGACCCGGCGAAGGAAGCCAAGAAATAATGCCCGGGAATTCGCGCCGGCGCTGAAGCAGGCGCGCGCACCGCGCCGCGGCTGCCCGCGACGATCTATTCCCTGCCCCGGACCGCCCCGATAGGGTAGCGTCCGGCGAACGCGGCTTTCCGGGGAGGATTCGATGAGGCGGTGGATCGGTGGAGGATGGAACGGTCTCGCCCGGCTCGGGCTGATCGCATGTGCCGGGCTCCTTTCCGTCCTTCCCACCGCGGCCCAGAATTATCCTACCAAGCCGATCCGCTTCGTCATTCCCTTTGCGCCGGGGGGCGTCGCGGACATCGCCGCCCGCATCATCGGCCAGAAGCTCACCGAGGCCTGGGGCCAGCAGGTCATCGTCGAGAACCGCGCCGGCGGCAACGGCTTCATCGGGGTCTCGACGGTCGCCAAGGCGGCGCCGGACGGCTACACCTTCCTGGTATCGACACTCGGCGAGATCACGATCAATCCCTCGCTGTTCAAGGACCTGCCCTACGACGTGGAGCGCGACCTCGCACCCGTCACCTCGCTCACCGACACGCCCTGCGTGTTCGCGGTCAATGCCGCCGGCCCCTACAAGACGTTCGACGACCTCCTCGCCGACGCCAAGGCGCGGCCCGGCAAGATCGCGGTGGCGACGCCCGGCAACGGCAGCGTCAACCAGATCATCATGGAGTGGACCGGCCTCGGCACCGGGACCAAGTTCCAGCACATTCCGTACAAGGGCGGCGCGCCGGCGGCAGCCTCGCTGGCCGGCGGCGACCTGCCGGCCGGGGTGCTCGCGGTGTCCTCGGCGTCGCCCCATGTGCGCAGCGGGCGGATTCGGATGCTCGCCATCACCACGGCGAAGCGATCCACCCTCAATCCCGACCTGCCCACTTTGCAGGAGAGCGGCGTGCCGGAGGTGGACGGCACCAACTGGACCGCCCTCCTCGCCCCCAAGGCGACGCCGCAGCCGATCATCGACAAGCTCAATGCCGAGGTGGTGAAGATCCTCGAGATGCCGGACGTGAAGGAGCGGCTCGCCGCCGGCGGCGCGACCACCATCCCGTCGACGCCCGCCGAGCTCGGCGCACGCATCCGGCGCGAGACCGCGATCTACAAGACCATCATCCAGAAAGCCAACATCCAGGCGGAGTGACGGACGTGACCTGTTTTCTGACGTCTGCCGCCCGGCTCGCGCCGGCTGCCTGACCTGCGATGCGCATCCGTTCGCCGCGGGATTTCTGGGCCGGCCTGTTGTTCGTCGGCATCGCCGCCCTGTTCGTCGCCCTCGCGTCCCAGTACCGGTTCGGCGAGGCCAACCGCATGGGCCCCGGCTATTTCCCGATCATGGTCGGCGCGCTGCTGGCGGTGCTCGGCACCATCGTCGCCGCACGCGCCCTGGCGTTCGACGGGCCGCCGCTCGCGGCGTTCCACCCCCGGCCGCTGCTGGTGACGCTGCTGGCGGTCGCGTTGTTCGGGCTGGCCCTCGACAAGCTCGGGCTCGTCGCCGCCATCGTCGTGCTGGTGATGGTGAGCGCCTACGCCGACCGCGAGGTGAACCTCGTCAGGAGCGCCGCGCTCGCGGTCCTGCTGACGGTGTTCTCGGTCGCCGCCTTCGTGTGGCTGCTCGGGCTGCCGCTCCAGGTGTGGCCGGAATGGTGAGGAACGCGAAAGTGACGGGGCGCCAAGGGGGGCGGCGGGGATAGATGGGCGTTTTGCATGATCTCGTGTTCGGCCTCGGCGTCGCCGTCACCTGGCAGAACCTGCTGTACTGCTTCGCCGGCTGCGTGCTGGGGACGCTGGTCGGGGTACTGCCGGGCATCGGGCCGGTGGCGACGGTCGCCATGCTGCTGCCGTTCACCTTCAAGCTCGGGCCGACCCCGGCGCTGATCATGCTCGCCGGCATCTATTACGGCGCCCAGTACGGCGGCTCGACCACCGCGATCCTCGTCAACATCCCCGGCGAGGCGTCCTCGGTGGTGACGACCCTCGACGGCTACCAGATGGCGCGGCGCGGGCGCGCCGGCCCGGCGCTCGGCATCGCCGCCATCGGCTCGTTCTTCGCCGGCTGCGTCGCCACGGTGCTGATCGCGCTGTTCGCCCCGCCGCTCGCCGACATCGCGCTCAAGTTCAGCCCGGCGGAATATTTCTCGCTGATGGTGTTTGGCCTCGTCGCCGCGATCGTGCTGGCGCGCGGTTCGCTCCTCAAGGCGCTCGCCATGGTGTGCGTCGGCTTGCTGTTCGGGATGGTCGGCACCGACGTCAATTCCGGGGCGATCCGATTTGCCTTCGGCCAGTCCGAGCTCGCCGACGGCCTCGGCTTCGTCGCCCTCGCCATGGCGTTCTTCGGCATGACCGACGTCGTCATCAACCTGGAGAACCCGGAGCAGAAGGACGTGTTCGCGACCCGGATCGGCAGTGTGCTGCCGAGCCTGTCCGACCTGCGCACCAGCTTCTGGTCGATCATCCGCGGCACCGGCCTCGGCTCGATCCTCGGCATCCTGCCCGGCGGCGGCGCGCTGCTCGCCTCGTTCGCCGCCTACATGCTGGAAAAGAAGATCGCCAAGCCGCCGCGGTACTTCGGCGAGGGGGATATCCGCGGCGTGGCGGCGCCGGAGAGCGCCAACAATGCCGGCGCCCAGACCTCCTTCATTCCCATGCTGACGCTCGGCATTCCGTCGAACCCGACGATGGCGCTGATGATCGGCGCGCTGATGATCCAGGGCATCGCGCCCGGCCCGCAGGTGATGACCGAGCGGCCGGAGCTGTTCTGGGGCCTCATCGCCAGCATGTGGGTCGGCAACCTGATGCTGCTCGTCCTGAACCTGCCGCTGGTCGGCCTGTGGATCCGGCTGCTCGCGGTGCCCTACCGGCTGCTCTATCCGTCGATCTTCGTGTTCTGCTGCATCGGCGTCTATACCGTCGATACCAAGGTGTTCGACGTCTACGAACTCGCCGCACTCACCGCTCTCGGCTACGCCTTCCTCAAGCTCGACTGCGAGCCGGCGCCGCTCATCCTCGGCTTCATTCTCGGCCCGATGATGGAAGAGAACCTGCGCCGCGCCCTGATGATCTCCCAAGGCGATGCCAGCGTGTTCTTCACCCGTCCGATCTCGGCCGCGTTCCTCGTCGCCGCCCTCATCCTCCTGGTGGCGATCGCCGCACCGACCCTGCGCGCGAAGCGCGAGGAGGCGATGCAGGAATAGGCGATGTAGCCCCGGCCGCGCCGGAGTGGCGACCTCCCCCCCTCCACACGCAACCGCCCGGCGCAGGGCGGAAGGACAGCCCGCCCATGACGGCGCAAACCACGGCGCAAACGACGGTGCAGACGAGGATGCCGACGGGATGATCGACGCCCATCACCATTACTGGTGGCACGCGCACCGTGTTCATGTCTGGCCGGCGAGCGCCGGAACCGCGATGAACCGCGATTTCACCCCGGCCGACCTGGAGCCCGAACTCGCGCGGGCCGGCATCGACGGGACGATCCTGGTGCAGACGGTCAACGAGCCGGGCGAGACCGACGAGTTTCTCGATCTCGCGGCGCGAACCAGATCGATCCGCGGGGTGGTCGGCTGGATTCCGCTCGATGATCCGGCCGCCGCCGCGGCGGCGCTCGCCCGCTTGCGCGGCCGCGAAAAGCTCGTCGGCTTCCGCCATCTCATGCGGGTCGAAAGCACGTCGAACTGGCTCCTGCAGCCGCAGGTCATGGAGTCGCTGGCCCTTGTCGCCGGCGCAGGGCTCGTGTTCGAGACCGTGCCGGTGGATGCCGCCCAATTCGAACAGGTGCTCACGCTTGCGGAGCGGCTTCCAGATCTTCGCATCGTGGTCGACCATCTCGGGCGGCCGCCGGTCGCGGAAGGCGGCTGGGAGCCATGGGCGTCGCTGGTGACGCGCGCGGCGACGCTCCCGAACCTTGCGATCAAGCTGTCGATCGGGTTCGACCTCGCGCTGCGCTGGCGCTGGTCGACCGATGGTCTTCGCCGCTTCGTCCTTCACGTCGTCGCGAGCCTCGGGCCTGACCGGGCGATGTCGGGAAGCAATTGGCCGGTGGTCCTGTTCTCCGGCAGCTACCAGGATGTCTGGAGCGGGCTCGCGACGATGCTCTCGGAGCTGTCGGCCGAGGATCGCGGCAAAGTCCTCGGCGCCAGCGCGACACGGATTTACCGCCTCGCCTGAGCCGGTTATTGCGGCTTGATGTTCGCCGCCTTGATGACGCGCGCGTAGATCCCGGTGACGTTGTCGATGATCTGCTGCGCCTGGTCGGGCGTTCCGCCGCCGAGCCGGATGCCGAGCAGACGCGCCCGCTCGATCACGTCGGACTGAACGAGGATCTCGTTGATCGCGGCATTGAGCTTCGCGACGATCTCGGACGGCGTCCCGGCCGGCGCAAGCAACGCATTGTAGGCGTAGACCATGACGTCAGGCAGCCCCGCCTCAGCGGCGGTCGGAACGTCCGGCAGGTCGGGCGCCCGGGTGGCGCTCAGCACCGCCAGGGCGCGCAACTGACCGGCCTTCACCTGGGGTGCCAACGGCACGAGGTTGTCGATGATCACGGATACATGGCCGGCGAGCACGTCGTTCATCGCCGGAGCCGTGCCGGTGTACGGGACCATCAGGAGATCGATGCCGGCGACCTGCTTGAGCTGCTCGAACGCGATGCCGTAATTGGTGCTCGCACCGCCGATCGCGACCGAATACCTGCCGGGCGCCGCCTTGGCCGCCGCGATCAGTTCGGGCAGGGTCTTCGCCGGCACGGTCGGATTGACGGCGATCACGGCATAGCTCTCGCCGAGATGGACGATCGGGACGAGATCCCTGCGGTAGTCGTAGGGCAGCGTCTCGAAGAGACTCTGGTTGATGCTCAGTGCCGCGTTGGTCAGGAGCAGCGTATAGCCGTCCGGCTCCGCCCGGGCCGCCGCCTGGGTGCCGATGATGGTGGTGCCTCCGGGCCGATCCTCGATCACGACGGGCTGGCCGATGGCCCGCGAGAGCTTGTCGCCGATGAGACGCGCGAACACGTCGCTCAAGCCGCCGGCCGGATAGGGCACGATGATCCGGACGGGTCGTGCCGGCCACGCCTGAGCCCGGGCCGGTCCAGGCATTGCGGCGAGGAGCATGAGCGCCGGGCCCATCAGCACCAGGACCGTGAGCGATCGTCTCGATGTGCGCATCGCCATCCTCCCGAGCGTTTTCCCTTTGCAGGCTCCGGACGTTGCCCGGCGGTCCGCAAGTCCAGGCATTTTCATGTGAGGTGCCGGCAGGCACCCACTTGGCCGGATGATCCGGCTTACCGCCCGGCCGGCGTCCCGACCAGCGTCGCCTCTTCCGCGACAGGAGCGGTATTGTCGCAGGGGACGTAGCGTGGAACCGCGTGAATTTTCATGGCGCGGCGACGCTGCGACGGCCAACCTTCGCCTTTCGAGGGGTGATCGATATGAAAATCGGGATATAAATGGGCCGAGCGTACAGGCTTCGCGGCCGGCGCAGGCTGCGAGCCGCCGATCGGCGCGACCTGCCGCTCGCGACGATGCTGCAGGCTGACGAAGAGGCGAACGGAATGGCGCGCCGGGAGTGACTGAATACCGCCATGCAGAGCAATATCTTACCGCGCAGCATTTGATGTTTGGAATGAACGGAGCGACCTGACATGAAACTCGACGCGCTCGGCTACGTGGGCATCCGCACCGGCCACCTCGAAGAGTGGACCGCGTATGCCGCGCGATTTCTCGGCATGCAGCAGGTCGACCGCAGCGCCACCACCGCGGCGTTCCGCATGGACGACCGGCGCCAGCGCCTGCTGGTCCAGGAAGAGGCCGGCGAAGGCCCCGCCTTCTACGGCTGGGAGGCGGCCGACGCCGCCCCCATGGAGCGCGTCGCCGCCGATCTCGAGCGCGCCGGCGTGCCGGTGGCCCGCGGCTCTGCCGCGCTTGCCGCCGAGCGCCACGTCGCGGATCTCATCGTATTCGCCGATCCCATCGGCAACCGGCTCGAGGTGTTCCACGGGCCGGAGATCGCGTCCGATCCGTTCGTACCGGGGCGCGCCATCTCGGGCTTCCGCACCGGACCGCTCGGCATGGGCCATGCGGTCCTCACCGCGGAGCGGCTCGACGACGTGATCCCGTTCTACACCGAGGTGCTCGGCTTCGCGCCCAGCGACTACATCCTCAAACCGTTCGGCGCCTATTTCTTCCATACCAATGGGCGCCACCACAGCCTCGCCTTCATCGACACCGGCAAGAACGGCATCCACCACCTGATGATCGAGACCTGCTTCCTCGACGATGTCGGCCAGGCCTACGACCTCGCGCTGCGCCGGCCGGAGATGATCGGCACCACGCTCGGGCGCCACGTCAACGACGAGGTGACCTCGTTCTATTCGTGGTCGCCGTCCAAGTTCCTGTTCGAATACGGCTGGGGCGGTCGCACCATCGATCCCGCCTCATGGACGCCGCACGAACGCACCGAGGGCCCGAGCCTGTGGGGCCACGACCGCCAATGGCTCACCCCGGAAGCGTTCGAGGAGGCCCGCGACCTGCGCATCGACCACGCCGCCGCCGGCACCCGCATGCCCCTCAACGTGATGGACGGCAACTACAAGACCGCGGCCGACGTCTGCCCGTGGTGGAACGCCGCCGTCGCGGCGCGGCGGGCGGGGTAAGCACCGCCCGCAAGGATCCGCGGGGGGTATCCGCGCTAATTGGCAGGCTTCTTGTCGGTCGCCGGCTTTATCTCCGGCCCCTTCGACGGCTCCGTCCCGGGATCCGGCTTTTTCTCCGTATCGGCCTTCCCCGTATCGGCCTTCTCCGTGCCTGTCTTCTCGGTGCCTGCCTTCTCGGTGCCGGCCTTCTCAGTGCCGGCCTTCTCGGTGCCTGCTTTCTCGGTGCCCGGCTTCGCGGTGTCCGCCTTCTCGGTGTCCGGTTTTTTCGCCGGCGCGGCTTCCTCGCGCAGGCAGATCGGGGCCTCGGGCTGGCAGGCGACGCCGATGTTGGAGCAGGCGACGACGCCGTCGGCGCGCTGGCAGACGGTGCAGCGGTCGGTCCACAGGACGCAGCCGACGATGCCGGATTGGATCGAGCCGCCGGGGCCGGATTGCGACAGTTCGCCGGGGCCGTCGAGCTCGACCGCGACCGGCGGCAACGCCGGCGGGTCGGCCGCAACCGCGGCGGCGGACAGCGCGGCGAGCAGGACGGCTGTGCTCAAAATCGTGACTATCGATGGACCGCGCATGCCTTGGCTCTCTCCGGCGCCCCGCCGCAAAGTTCCGCGGGGCTGGCCGGCGCGACGGTACCGATGCGCGGCAAAGACACAAGGCCCGCGAGCGAAGACCAGAGCAACCGCCGCCCTCCCCGCTTTACCCGATCGCCCGCACCACGCCGCCGTCGACCCGCAGGGCGGCGCCGGTGGTCGCGGAGGCCTGGCGCGAACAGGTGTAGACCACCATGTTCGCGACCTCGTCGACGGTCGCGATCCGCTTGATCAGCGAGGACGGTCGATGGGTGTCGACGAACTGTTTCTCGAGATCGGAGACGGGCACGCCCTTCTCGTTGGCGAGCTTGGCGAAGAAGTCGGACACGCCCTCGGATCGGGTCGGGCCCGGGAGTACGGCGTTGACGGTGACGCCGGTGCCGGCGATGGACTCGGCGAGACCGCGCGAAATGGCGAGCTGCGCCGTCTTGGTCGTGCCGTAATGGATCATCTCGGCAGGGATCTGGAGCCCGGATTCGCTCGAGATGAAGACCACCCGGCCCCAGCCCTTCGCGACCATCCCCGGCAGATAGTGCCGCGACATGCGCACGCCGCTCATCACGTTGGTCTCGAAGAAGCGCTGCCAGTCCGCATCGGAAATCTCGCCGAACGCCTTCGGCTCGAAGATGCCGAGATTGTTGACGAGGATGTCGGCCGCCGGAACCCATTTGACGAAGGCGGCGACGCCGTCCGCCGTCGCGAGGTCGGCGGTGACGCCCTCGACCTTCGCGCGCGGGAGCGCCTCGCGCAGGCGCGCCACCGCGGCATCGACGTTTTTCCGGGTACGGCCGTTGACGACGACCGCCGCACCCAACTCCGCAAGCCCGTGCGCAATGGCAAAGCCGATGCCGGAGGTCGAGCCCGTGACCACCGCCTGCGTGCCGTTGAGGTCGATCATCATGTCGGTCATCTCCTGCGCGGGACTGCGCCGCATCATGCGGCAAAGGAATCGGCCACCCAGACTGCCCGGGTCAGGCCGGGGGCGCCGCGGCGGCTGCGGTGCCACCTCAGCTAAGTCCTCGGCCCGGAGGCGCCAGGGCGCACCGACGCGGTCGTCCCCTGCGCGGCGATCAACCCTCACGCATGCCCGCCGAGCAAACGGCCTTGGCAGCGCGGCGGCGATGCCCTAAATGATACCCCGCGCCGGCGGCGCGACCGGCGTGGCAGCAGCGCCGGCGAACCGCCCGGCCACGCTCAGGTGATTGGTATCCCAGGGATCTTTTTTGTATTCCAAGGCTCTTGGGGGATAGTTCAATGGTAGAACAGCGGACTCTGACTCCGTTAATCTTGGTTCGAATCCAGGTCCCCCAGCCACTCCGATCTCACGATTTTTCCCGACGTCGTTCAATGCAAGCGCTCAGGTGCGCTGCGAGCAACTCCCCGTCGAACGCCGCGCAGCGGTCAATGCTTACAAAGCAACCGACGGCGTCGGCGCGAATTCGCTAACATCAATCGCGCTTTCGCTTGATCTCTTGTTGCTCGTAACGCGCTTTCAGAGCCGGGTCGCTCGTCTTGCCGAGAACCTCGTTCTGCTCGTCGTTGCCATCGAGGCCGGGTGCGAGCGCGATCTCCGCCGCCAAGCGGTCTGGTCCAGCGGCGTCGCGGATAAAGGGCTTGAGATAGGTGTCGAGATGGTCTTTGTCCGGATCGTCCAGCTCTTTGGTCAGCGCGCCCAGATAACCGGCTTTGTCGGTCGCAGCCCAATCGATGCTGATCCCGGCACGCTGAGCCATGACGCCGTGCACCACGATGATGGCGCGGCCGTTACCGTCGAGGAACGGATGTCCATAGGCCAGATAGCCCATGACCACGCCCGGCTTCCCCCTCATGAATTGCCGATCCTGACCGTGCGTAAGCGCATAATCGACCGCCTGCCGAATATGCGCAGGATGCGCGAAGAGGACCAATCCTTTGCTGATCGCGAGGTCGGGCGCATTCGTGAGACGGTCCTGTCCGGCCCAGGGGTAAATCGCATCAAACAGGATTCGGTGCGTTTCCAGCACGTCCTCGTAGCGAAAACGCGTGATCTTCGTGAGGCGGTCGAGTGCGGCATCGATGCCGGTCATGAACGATGCATGCTCGAGACGGCGGACGATATCGGGGTCTTTTTCCTTCGCGAGATTACGCAGATACCCTTGCGACTCGAAATCGCCGAACGGATCGAACGTCACGGCCTGACTTCGCGCAGATAGGTCGCCTGGAGTTGGATCATCTCGGCGCGCGACAGGTATCCGCCCCGCTGCAACGCAATGAGCAGTTGCTCGACTTCGTCCAGCTCCACGTTATCACCCGCGAGGCGCGTAATGTGATGGGCAAGCTGGTCGCGCTCAGTGCTGACATAGGCCACGTGATGGTCTTTGGCCATCTTGCGGATATGGACGGCGGTCACGCTTTGGGTACGTTCGGACATGGATCGATTATAGCAGTGACGCGCTGCGAATTCATTTAAATTCCGAAAAGCTGCATCTAATCAGTGACTTCTGACTTCGCACCGTGATAGCCGCTGCTGCGGTCTGGACCGCCATTTCCTTCAGGCTGCGTGTCGGCGGTGCTGGAGCGCGTGCCGGCCTGCCAGACCGATTTCGCGGAATAATGGCCGGTGTTGCCCGAGAGCGCCCCAACGGCGGGGGAAGCATCGGAACTCGGGCCCACGACCCCCGGGCTAGCCTGCGTTCAGATGTCCACCAAGTGGTGCAGGAAACGCGCACGAGTCGTGCCCGAGAGTGGCGGCTCTTTCGGTCTCCGAAACGAACCCCATCTTTCCCTCATGAGCAGAGCATTCGTCAGCGAAGACCGCTTCGTCGAGGAGATGCCCGATCGGCCACTTTCCCCGCATGTGAATCTCGTCACCGAGCGCGGACTGAAGCTGATCGAGGCGGCGCTCGAGACCGCGCACCGGGATCACGGGATAGCTCAAGCGGAGAGCAACCGCGACGCGTTGGCGAAAGCCGGACGCGATCTGCGATACTGGCGCGCGCGTCGCGCCAGTGCCCAGGTTCGATCGCCGCCGGCCGACACGGACACGGTGCATTTCGGGCACGCCGTCACCATCCTGCGCGACAACGGGCGGCGACAAACCTTTCAGATCGTCGGTGAGGACGAGGCCGATCCGGCGCGGGGGCTCGTCTCCCATGTATCCCCCGTCGCGAGAGCTCTGCTGGGCAAACAGGTCGGAGATACCATCCAAGCCGGCGCGGACCGGGCGGAGATTACCGCGATCGTGTCGCGACGCTGACGGGAACGTCGAGAAACCGTGGAGCCCTCGCTCAGGCCGGGTTTGGTGTGGTCGTCTTGCGCCAACTCCCAGGTGGCCCCATGTCTGCTTGGGGAGAAGCGTCACCACAGGAGCGTGATCATGAAAACAACGCTGGCAATTCTCGTCATCGGCGCTGCGGCGCTCATGACCACTGGCGCGTACGCATATCAATCGAAGGCAAATGGCTATCAAACCTATTCAAACCCCGATCGGGAAACCTATGTGAACCGGTCGTGCTGCTCGTGGAAAACGCTGCATAAGGCGCACAAGCCGGTCAAGCATTGAGGCCGCGGTATCGCCGACGTGCGGGGAGCAGCCCGCTTTTTTGATCGCCGACTTCGCCGCCGGCCCCCGCACCCAAGGCACAAATCCCGGCGCTCGCGAGCCGCCGAGGATTAAGGACTTGGCGAGTCACCCGCGCCCGACCTGCGCGCGGGCGGGTAAGGCTTGTTGTCCCCCATGACAGGTCAGACGGCGCGCCGCCGAACACACGTCACGCGCCGTCCCGTGGCACTGGGAAGCTTCGTTGTATTTTTCGCACTCGCTAACCTGTTGATATCGCTGAGGCCGTGAAATAGCGACCTGTGCCGATAAATTGCTTCGGAATCAACTTGGTTAGTCGGACTTCGACTCCGTTAATCCTGGTTTGAATCCAGGTCCGCCAGCCACTTGCCATGCGTCTCGATTGCGATCTCTATGGCGCTTTGCGGCAATGAGAGTGATCGTGATGGCGCGCTCCTTCAAAATGCTCGTTGTTTTTCCCGTGGCGTGCACCGGCATTCTGTGGGCCGGCGCGAGCTTCGCGGCGTCGGATGCCGTTCCCAAGTACAACACGGCGGTGAGCTGCGAATCCCCCGGGCGGAAATCGATGCATATCGGCAACGCCAGCCGCTCGATCGACGCGTGCAAGAAAAGCGAGAACGAGGCACACCAGGACTTACTGAAGACCTGGTCGAAATATCCTCCCACCGACCGCAAGAACTGCCACAGCAAGGTCGGCAGCGGGGGCCCTCCGAGCTACATCGAATTGCATTCGTGCCTCGAGACCATGCGACACGCCCGCGACATCCGCGAGGGGCACCACCAGAAGAAGACGTGAGCCCGCCGCGCGCCCCGCCCGCGGGACGCGACCCGATCCGCCGCGCTCCCTCGGTTATCGCCGCGGTTTCGCCCGCCTGCGACGCGTGGGGCACCGGGCGCCTTGAGTCCTCGCAACACGCCGTCATGGCGCCGCCCGGTGCCAACGCCCGCTAACGGCTGGCCGCCATGTTCACGGCCGCCGTTTCCGCCGACCTCGGCCACCCAAGTCGCCCTGAGCGGCGAATCGTAAACCTCTTCGACGTATGCTCGATCGGCCTCGCCGCTCCGCCCGCTTTTGAAGCCGGACCGGATGTCGCGGGCCCGTCAATGCCTGCTTTCCGAGGGTTCCCATGTTGCGTCGGGTTCGATCGCTGGCGTCGCGTTTCGTGCGGATGGGCATGTTCGCCGCGGGGGTCTTGCTGCCGACCGCTTCATGGGCCGCCGATATCGCCACCATCGAGATATCGATGCACCTCGACAACATCTCGGGGTTTTCGCCCAAGGATAAAACCTACGCGGTGGATGGCACCATCTGGCTGGCCTACGATGCCGAGCTGGCGCAAGTCCTGGAAGCCCGCGACATCAAACCGATCGACCTCATTCGATTCCAGAACCTCGTCAATCCGTGGGATTCCACCATCGCGCTGCTCACGCCACGGCCGGCAACACTGGCGAACGGCAAACAGTTTCGCGGTTACCAGTTCACCGGGATGTTCTATTCCAATGAAATCGACTACCAGCACTTTCCGTTCGGAACGATCTCGCTCTCCGTCGTCGTCGAGCCGCGGATCGGAGCCGCCGACCTCCTCGACCGCGACATTCGTCTGGCGGTCGCCCCAGACGGCGCGGAGCTCGGGGCTCGCGCCGGATTGAGCGGTTACCATCTCAGCCGGTGGGCATTCGTCGACGAACCCTACAAGCGCACGACGCGCCTCCTCGGCGGCGCAGCCGCCATCGAGAGCCGCGCCGTCTTCCATCTCCATTACGATGCCAATACCTACGCGGCAGCGGTCAAATGGGTGCTGCCGCTCGCCGTCGTCATGCTCATCATGCTGCTGACGCCGTCGCTGTCGAGTTCATTCGTCTCCGAGCGGCTGAGCATTCCAGCGATGATCCTGCTCAGCATCGCGCTGATGCAGCAAAGCTACCGCGAGAACCTGCCCGCCATCCCCTACCTCACGTTCCTCGACAAGCTCTACGCCTTTTCCTTCGTCGTCACGTTCGCTTTGTTCGTGATCTTCATCTGGGCCGCCAATGCGCTCCGCGCTTCATCTCCGGCCGACAGCGTGGTGCAGGTCCGCAGGATCAATCGCGTCGACCTGGCGAGCCAGGCGCTCGCGATTGCCGGATACATCGTGATCGTGATGATCAACGCTTAGCGAGCCGATCTCTGCCGGGCGCGGATTGAGGACCATAATCGGGGCCCGGCTCACCGTACCCGGCCGGCTCACACCTAATCGCGCCGAACCGCGGTCCGCGTCCGCATTTCGGACACAATCAAGCCCTTTCTGAAGCAGGAAACCAGTGGAATCCGCGTTGCGCGAAGCACGAGCCTGGGACAGGGATCATGACGTCTCCGGCTGCGGTCGATCAATCCGCGCTCCCGTCCGCCGTCGGTCGCGTCGAGGCCCGGCTGGGCGCCCTATCAGCAAAACCCGGTTGTCCGTGCCCGGTTGCGGCAGCGGTAGGAAATCTGGGCCGGTGAGGTGTGTATGATGTGGAGGATCGCATTGGCTATTGCGGCGGCGATCATGGTTCAGCCCGCCGTCGCGCAGACCCCGCAATGCCGCCTCTTCAAAGTTCAGCCGAGCACCCTCAACATCAGCAAGGAGCCGCGCGGCGACGCGGCCTACGTCAACGTGCTCGACGGCGCGGATATCGTCTGCGTGACGCGGCAGGAAAAAGTCGGCGACCGCGACTGGGCCTTCGTCGACCACAAGCTGGTGAAACCCGATCAGCGCAAGCCGATCGAAGGATGGGCGAACCTGCGGTTGCTGAAACCGCTCTCGGACGCCGAGGCGGCCGCCTTTCGCGGCGCGCCCGCGGCCGCGCCGACCGCGGCGGCTGCGGCCGAGGAGGTCATTCGGTTCGATGTGCCGTTGACGACCGGCCCTTTCCCGGTCAACGGCAGCTCGCTCGAGCAACTCGTGCAAGGCATCCCGGTATTCCCTCCGATCGAGGGCCTCGACGACAGCGTGTGGAAGAAACACTGCAATGCCTGCCACATGTGGGATCGCAGGACGCTGTGCGAGCAAGGGGCGACCTACGTCAAGGATCCGAAGAGCGTGCTGCGCAAATCCCATCCCTATGGCGGCGCAGAGAAGGTCGCGATGATGCAGTGGGCGAAGACCGGATGCCAATGAGGATGTTGCCGATGCGAAAGTTCCTGACCCGCGCGATCGTGGTGCTCGCGCTCACCGCGGCATGCGCCGGCGGCGCCCGTGCCCAGGAATGGTTGCTCAATTCCGGGGCCTCCCACTTCTACATGCAGACCGTGAAGGCGAATTCGATCTTCGAGGTGCACCAGTTCACCGGCCTCGACGGCAGCATCACCAGCAGCGGCGACGCCACCGTCAAGATCGACCTGACCTCGGTCGCTTCGGGCATCGATGTGCGCGACGTCCGCATGCGTTTCCTGCTGTTCGAAACCTACAAGTTCCCGAGCGCGGAAGTGACCGCGAAGCTCGACATGGCCCCGCTCCAGGCCCTGCTGACGACGACCCGGATCACCTATCCGCTCAAGTTCAAGCTGTCGCTGCACGGGCTCTCCCAGGAGATCGAAGCACCGGTCAACGTCACCCGCATCAGCGACAAATCCATATCGGTGGCTTCCGCAAAGCCGATCGTGATCACGGCCGACGCCTTTGGCTTCGGCCCCGGGATCGCGAAGCTGTCGGAGGCGGTCGGCGGGACGGTCATCGCCACCGGCGCAACCATCACTTTCGATCTCGTCTTCGAGACCGGCGACAAGCTGCCGGGGCTCCAGGCGGCGCGCGAAGAAGCCGAGAAGCGCAAGACCGAAGCCGAGACCAGCAATATCTCGGCCGAAGCCTGTGAGACCCGGTTCAGCGTGATCTCGACCGCCGGCGCCATCTACTTCAAAACCGCGAGTGCCGAACTCGACAAGGCGAGCGAGCCGATCCTGCAAAGCGTGGCCGAGATCGCCAACCGGTGTCCCGGGGTCAAGATCGCGGTCGCCGGCCACACCGATTCGGTCGGAGGAAAAGACGCCAACAGGCAGCTGTCCGAGCAGCGCGCGCGCTCCGTCGTCGCCTTCCTGTCGCAACGCGGCGTTGCCGCCGCACGGGTGGAAGCGACCGGTTATGGCGACACCCGGCCGATCGTTGCCAACGATACCGAGGCCAATCGCGCCAAGAACCGCCGCATCGAGTTCCGCGTGCTGTCGCATTAGCATCGCCGCGCGAGCGTCACCCCAGGAGGCCGCAGTGCCGAACCTCTGTCGCCGTTCATTTCTTGCGGGCGGGACCGCAGCGTCGGCCGCCCTGGTGGTGCCCCGGATCGGTCGGGCGCAGGCGCCGGCGTCCGGCCCGTTCAGTCTGCCCCCGCTGACCTACCCGGCGAGTGCCCTCGAGCCGCACATCGATGCGCGGACCATGGAGCTTCACCACGACAGGCATCACGGCGCTGCGGTCGCCGCCCTCAATGCTGCGCTCAAGGAGCACGGGCAGGTCGCGCAGATGCGCCTCGAGCAGATGCTGTTCCGGCTCGACGAATTGCCCGAGGACATCAGGACCACGGTCCGCAACAACGGCGGCAGCCACGCCAATCACAGCATGTTCTGGCAAATCATGAGCAAGGATCGCAGCGAGCCCGACAGCGACTTGAAGTCCGCGATCGACCGCGATTTCGGCGGCCTCGCAAAGCTTCAAGAGCGCTTCAACGCGGCGGGCGCGGCCGTGTTCGGCTCGGGCTGGGTGTTCCTAACGGCCGACGGCGACGGCCGCCTCGCCCTCGCGCCGAAGCCCAACCAGGACACGCCCTTGATCGAGGGCCGACGCGCCATTCTCGGCAACGATGTCTGGGAGCACGCCTACTATCTCAACTACCAGAACCGCCGCGCCGACTACCTCAAGGCGTGGTGGAACGTCGTCGATTGGAAGACGGTGAGCGAGCGCTACGCGGCCGCCAAATTGGGAACGCTCGGGATTTGAAGACCCTCGGGATTTAAAGACCGGAGCATCCGCTCCGTTCGCCGGTCGGGCGCGGCTCAGAGCGGCCGGGCGACCCGGAACCCGATCTTGTTGGACCGGTAGCCCGGATAAAAACCGATACGCGCCGCAGCGCGCAGGTGCTCGGGACCGTCATACCAGGAGCCGCCGCGCAGCGCGCGACGGCTGCAGGCGCCCGCCGTCCACGCAGTCCCATCGGCGGACGCGTCCTGATAGGTGTCGCGCCAGCAGTCCGTCACCCACTCGTTGACGTTGCCGTGAACCTGATGGAGTCCGAAGGCGTTCTCGGCGAAGGCATCGACGGGCAAAGCCCGCTGGCGGAACTCGCCTTTGTTTTCGCCGCCATAGGCGACCGTGCCGTCGTAATTGGCTTGCCGCGTCGAGATCGACCCGCCCCACCAAAAGGGGGTGGTCGCCCCGGCGCGCGTCACATATTCGCGCTCGGCTTCGGAAAGCAGCCGGTACGGCTTGCCAGTCGCCTTCGAGAGCCAGGTCAGATAGGCCTGGGCGTCCTCCCACGACACATTGACGACCGGGTAGCGGCCCCGCGGGCGGCCCTCGTCGCCCGGCCGGTAGCCGTTGCAGCCGCCGGCGGCGACGCAGGCGTCCCACTCCTCGAAGGTCACGGCAGTCCTGGCCACCGCAAAGGGACGCCCGAACGTCACCCGGCTCTCCGGGCCTTCATTGGCGCCGCGGCCCGCCTCGGTCGCGGGCGATCCCATGGTGAAACTGCCGGCCGGGACCACCACCATTTCCGGGCAATGGGCGCACTCCGTGAAGCTGTCGCGGGGCTTGAGGGCCCCCTCCTCCGCGGCACTCAACGGCACGGCCGGCCGCGTCGTCGCCGGAACTCCGACCCCGGGCGTTGCGACCGGCGGGGCCGGTGGCGGTGGCGGCGAGGCAACCAGTGGCACCGGCGGCACAACGGCCGCCGGCATTGCGGCGCTCGATGCTTTGGCCGTCTGAGCCGGCGGGACGACGACTGCGACTTGCGTGCTTGCGAGTTCGCCCAGACGTGCCCGCGCCATCGGGCCATAGATGGTGTCGCCGAATTGGCCGAGGAACGATTCCAAAGCGGCCGGATCCTTCGTCTCGCGCACCCGCGCCCAGGACTGCGCCGCCTCATAGACCGAAGGCGGACGCCGGGTCTCCGGCTTGGCAACGGCCGCTGGAGTGGCCGGCGGCCTTGGCGCACCGGGCTCCGGACTGGTTGCGGCCACGGGCCCCGTGGGTTTCGGCAGAACGGGCGGCGAAGCCACCGCCACCTGCGTCCGCTTGAGTTCTTCCAGCCTCGCCCGCGCAGCGGCGCCGGAGGGGGTGTCGCCGTACTGCCGAACGAACGTCTCGATCACCGCGACGTTCGCCATATCCTTGATGGCGAGCCAGGCGCGCCCGGCTTCGTTTGTGGCGCTTGCATTCTTGGCGTCGGCCGAGGCGGCGGGCGACGCCGGGCGCTGCACGGAAGGAGGCGCCGTCGCCACCTGCATCTTCCTGAGTTCGTCGAGCCGCGCCCGCGCCATGCTGGCATATACGGTGTCGCCGAATTGACCGATGAAGGCTTCGAGGACGGCGACGCTCGTCGTGTCCTTGGTCGCCCCCCAGGCCATGGAGGCTTCGTTCGTCGTCGCCGGCGCATTCACGGCGACGATCGGCGCCGCCGCGGCGCGCGGCACCAGATAGAAGTCCCCGGACAATTCGTGATAGAAGGCCGGCCGCTGCTCGTGCCGGACGGTGGCGGCGAGCGCCTCGACATTGCCGCGCAGGCGCTTGGCGAGATCGGTGATTTCGAGTCCCGGCTCCTTGAGCAGCGGCAGCAGCAAGCGGGTGTAGACCGAGTTCGGGCTGGGATCGTCAGGCGAGAGCGAATCCAGCGCTTCCTGCCCGGCTCCCGCCGACATCATGATCAAGGTTCCCTTGGGGGGCTCTTCCGGCTTTAGCCCACGCGGCGAACCGATGCCGCGCTTGCCGCCCTGGCCCGCGTAGGGACTGTCGCGGCAGGCATCGACGATGAAGATCGAGACCGACGGCTTTTGGTCCTTCAGGCGCTCCATCAGGGCCTGGAGCGGAAACGCCGAGTTCTTCAGCACCTCTTCGCCGTCGATCGCCTGCGGAACGTCGCGGACCAACAGGTAATTGGAACCGTTTATTTCGAAGCCGTGGCCCGAATAGAACAGCGCCGTCACATCACCCGGCTTGACGGTGTCGAGGAACCGCTGCCACGCCCGCAGGAAGTCGAGCCTCCGGACGTCCTCCGCCAGGATGACCTCGAAGCCGTCCTCCTTGAGGGAGGCGGCCACGGCGCGGGCATCATTCCCGGCCTTCACGAGCTGCTGGTAGGGCTTGAGATTGTCGTAGAGATTGTTGCCGATGACGAGCGCGACCCGCTTCGCTTCGGCGACCGTCGGCGCCGCCAAAGCCACGAAGACTGCAAAGATGAGAAGCGCGGCTCGGCACATGCTGATGACCTACGACGTGCTTATCCAAGCCGACCGAGCCGGTCAATCGCGCCGACATCTCGGATCAGGAATCGCCTTTCAACCGCGGTAAAATCGAACCCGCGGCGGCCGCGATTCAAGCCTGGCTACGGTTCCGACTGACCTCGCGCCGGCGGAACCGGAACTTACTGGCGACGTATCGGCCCCTCGTGGTGCGGTTCCCGCGTTCATCTCCCGCGTCCGCGCCCCGCATCACCGCACATCTCAGGCGGCTCATGCCTAATCCACCGCAACTCCCGCCTGCGTCCCCACTTCGGACACAATGAAGCTCATTCTCTGTCGTGGGGGACCCAGTCGAATCCGCGTTGCGCGAAGCGCAAGCCTGGGGACAGAGGGGGAATTCATGACATCATCGACGTCTGCCGGCTGTGGTCGAGCTCAGTCCAAGCTCCCCTCTGCCTTGGATCATCGTCAGAACGGACATCGCCAGGATCCCGGCAGCAGGAAAACGCATCGCAGCGCCCTGGTCTGGCTGCTGGCTTCGACCATGGCCGTATGCGGCGCCGCCGAGGCGTCCGCGGCCCACGCCAAGAAGAGCGAGAAGAAGGGCGGAGCGGAGCACCACAAGTCCGAGGCCCACGGCAAGAAAGGCGACAAGAAAGAAGCGAAGAAGGCCGCCGAGGCGGACCACCATCGCCATGTGATCGTGCCGCCGGAAGACGCTGCCCAGCCGCTGACGCCGGAACTCGTCGCGCTGAAGGAAGCGAACGAGATGATCCGCCACGGCAAGGGCAAGGACGCGACCGCGCTCGCGGCCTCGACCGGCGACCCGGTGGTGATGAAGCTCACCGAATGGGCCCTGCTGCGCCACTCCAACAGCGAGGGCGGCTTCGAGCGCTACGCTTCCTTCGTCAGGGCCAATCCCGAATGGCCGAGCATTTCGCTGCTGCGCCGCCGCGCCGAGGCGCGACTGTGGCAGGAGCACCGCGACGCCGCCACCATCCGGAACTTCGTCGGCGACCAGCCGGCCAGCGCGGCCGGCCGTCTCGCGCTCGCCCGGGTCGAGATGGCGGAGGGCAACCGGGCCCACGCCGAAGCCGAAATTCGTACGGTGTGGCAGTCGGAGCCGCTGTCGGGCGAGCTCGAGACCGCGGTGCTCGCAGCATTCCCCGACGTCCTCACCCACGCCGACCATGTGGCGCGTATGGATCGCCGCATCGGCGCCAAGGATTTCGGCGCCGCGGCACGCGCCGCCAAGCATGCCGGCGAGGATCATGTCGCGATCATCAAGGCCTGCTCGTCCGCGGAGGCGAAATCCTCCAAAGGCGGCTCGCAGCTCGACGGCGTGCACGGCGAGGCCCGCGACGACCTCGGCTTCGCCTTGTGCCGCCTGCACTGGCTGCTGCGCAACGACTCGCCCGGCTCCAACATGAAGGGCCGCATCGTGACCCCGAAGGGCGACTACGCCGCGGCGGTCAAGCTCGTGCTCTCCGCGTCGCCGGAAGACCTCAAGCGACAGGATACCGACGAGTGGTGGCGCGAGCGCCGCTCGCTCGCCCGCAAGCTGCTCGACATCGGCGATGCCCGCAACGCCTACGAGGTGGCGCGCACCGCCGCGCCGCCGGTCAATCCTTATTATCGCGCCGAAACCCACTTCCTGGCCGGCTGGATCGCGTTGCGCTTCCTCAACGATCCCACCACCGCGGCCACGCATTTCGCCCATATCGACGACGGCGCGATCGACCCGCTCACCATCTCGCGCGCCATGTATTGGCGCGGCCGCGCCGCCGAAGCGGCGGGCCAGACCGACGAGATGCGCGAGCAATACGAGGCCGCCGCCGGCTATCCCACGACCTATTACGGACAGCTCGCCCGCGCCCGCCTCGGCCTCGACGAGGTCGTCGAGGTGCGCACGCCTCCGGAACCGGCCGACAGCCATAGCGAGGTCCTGCGCGCCGCCGAAATGCTCTATCGGACCGGCGAGGGCAATCTTGCGCTGTCGTTCGCGACCGACCTCGCGCAGGAAAGCAAAGACCCCGCCGTCATCTCCGGGGTCGGCCGGCTGACCGCCCGTTATCACGACGCGCAAGCGATGATGCAACTCGGCAAGGCGGCGCTCGGCCGCGGGATGCCGATGGACCATTACGCCTTCCCGGATATCGGGGTGCCGAACTACACCCCGGTCGCCTCCGCGCTCGATCGCTGCATCGTCTACGCCATCGTGCGCACCGAAAGCGGCTTCGACCAGGGCGACAAATCGGCCGCCAAGGCGGTGGGGCTGATGCAGGTGACGCCCGACGCCGCGCGCGACACCGCCAAGCGCTTCGGCGTGAGCTACGACTGGAACAAGCTCGTCTCCGATCCGGTCTACAACACCCAGATGGGAGCGGGCGAGCTTTCGGGTCTGCTCAAGGACTACCACGGCTCCTACATCCTGACCTTCGCCGGCTACAATGCCGGCCGCGGCCGGGTCGAGCAGTGGATGGCGGCACACGGGGATCCCCGCGATCCCAAGGTGGACGCCGTCGACTGGGTCGAGCGGATCCCGTTCTCGGAGACCCGCAACTACGTCCAGCGCGTCATGGAGAACCTGCAGGTCTACCGCAAGCGCTTCAACGACGCGATGGCCACCACCGAGCCGAACCTGCACCGCACTGCGACCCTCGGGCTGCGCGCAAGGCCGGCCTCGGTGGAGCTGACCCCGCCCCGTTGAACGGCATCGATCGCTGTCATCGCCGGGCGACACGCGTGGGGCCGACGCAGCAAGCCCCCTCCCTGCCCCCCCCCGCAAGCGGGAGAGGGAAACCGGCGCCGAAAAACCCAGGCGTCGAGGCTGTGAAACTTGCTGTCGAACGCACGGCATCGCGGCTGTGAAAGGCGCTGATCGCACGGCTGCCCCGCGCGGCTGAGCGCACTCCCTCCACCGCGTGCGGGGGAGGGTTGGGGAGGGGGAATGCAGTGCCTCCTCCCAGCAAAGCCCCTACTCCCGATGCGGCACGCCGTGGGCTTTAGGCAGCAAGCCCCCTCCCCAACCCTGCCCCACGCGGGGTGAGCTCAGATTGCGGAGCAATCCGAGGGGCACTTCCACGAATCCGAGCCGAGGCGCAGGCGGCGCTGATTATCGGTCGGCGGATGGAGCGTGATGTGGTCGATCGCGGCGCCGGGGGCACCCGGCAGCGCGGCAGCCGACGCCCTGCGGCACACGGCTGCCGCGGTCTGGAAGTCCATGGTCAACCCGGGCTTCGCCGGGTAACATGAGGCGGCAGGAACACCACCGCCACGGCAGGGAACGCCAGCCTGCCACGAGTGTATTGCACGATGAAGCCATCGCGAAACCGGGCCGCTTCCCATCGCACGGGTCTTCGATCCGTGCTGCTTGCGTCCCGGCTGATCGCCGTGTGCGCCTGCGTATTCGCATCGGCCGGGGTGTTCGCATCCGCCGGCGCGGCGCGGGAGTTTCGCGCGGCCGATAACCAAGCGGCCGACTATCCGACCGTGCGTGCGCTCGAATACATGGGCGAGCTCATCGAGCAGCGCACCGACGGCCGCCACCGGATCCGGGTCTTCCACTCGCGCCAGCTCGGCGAGGAGAAGGACACCATCGCACAGACCCGGGCCGGCGCCATCGACATCGACCGCATCAATGTCGGCCAGCTCGGCACGATCGTGCCGGGGGCCGACGTGCTGGCCCTGCCCTTCCTGTTCCGCTCGATCGACCACGTCCACAAGGTGGTCGACGGCTCGATCGGTGAAGAGATCCTGGCGGGCTTCGAGCCGTTCGGATTCATCGGGCTGACGTTCTACAATTCGGGGGCCCGCTCGATCTACAACTCCAAGCGGACGGTCTCCAGCCTCGCCGACCTGTCGGGCCTGCGCATCCGCATCCAGCAATCCGACCTGATGTCGGCGGTGATCAGCGCGCTCGGCGCGCGGCCCGTCGAGCTCCCCTACGGCCAGGTCGAGACCGCGCTTGCCGCCGGGCTGATCGACGGCGCCGAGAACAACTGGCCGTCCTTCGTCACCACCGGGCACTACAAGCTCGCCCGCAACTATACCCTCACCGAGCACACCATGAGCCCGGAGGTGCTGATCATGTCGCTGCGCGCCTGGCAAAGCTTGTCGGACGCCGACAGGATCGTCTTCCGCGACGCCGCCCGCGAATCGAACCGCTTCATGCGCGCGCAGTGGAACGCGCTGGAAACCCAGTCGCAGCGCCAGGCGCGCCAGGCCGGCGTCCTCATCGTCTCGGATTTCGACCGCAGGCCTTTCGAGGCGGCGATGGCGGACATTCACGCCAAGGCCGAGGCTGATCCCGTCATTCGCCCGTTGATCGATCGCATCCGGCAGGTGCAGTGAGCATTCCTGCGCGGAAGCGTTCCTTGCAGTGAGCATTCCTTGCAGTGAGCATTCCTTGATCGTGCTCGACCGGCAGAAACCATTGGGTGGCGTTTTGGACCGTGCCGGCGATCCCGGCGACGGCATCGAGCGGCTCGTCCGCTCGGTACCGATCCGCTGGCGCGTCCTCTCCCTCACCGTGCTCAACTGCGCCGTGGTCATCATCCTGGCGGCCCTGCTGTGGAGCGGGGCGCGGATCCTGAACAATGCCTGGGCCGAGGTGCGTCTGGTTCGGCAGTCGGATACGCTGCTGGCGCTGCTGGGGACCGAATCGGGCCGGCTGCAGAGCCTGATCCACCAGTACATCAACGAGCCTCGTCCGGAGACCTTCGCCGAAATCCTGCACCTGCGCGAGGCCGTGCTGGGCACCCTCAAGTCGCGCGGCGCCGCCGATCCCATGCTGGCGCCCGCCGTGCCCGAACTGACGGGGCTCACCGAGCGGTTCCTCGATGCCTTCGGCGATCTGCGCGCGCTGCAGACCGCGATCACCCAGACCTACGAGAACGAGGTGCTGGGTCCGGCCAAGCAGATGGCCGGGCTCTATGCGATCATCGAGGGCGCGACCGGCAAGAACGACGCCCTGATCGCGCCGGCGCTCGGCAAGTCGCGGGAAACCTTCACCGCCATGCTGGTGGCCGCCAACGCGTACTATCTCTCGCTCACGGCCGAGGCCGCCGACGAGGCCCATTCCGACGTGCAACGGATCGAGGACGCCATCCCGGTGCTCGGCGACCTCGCCGACAACGACCTGGAGCGGTCCGCGATCGATGCCTTGAAGCAGCAGGCCGTGGCATTGCGCCACGGGCTCGAATACCTCGGGGATCTCTTCGCCAAACGCACGTCGCTGCTGCGCAACGCCATCGACGGCAATCAGGGCGCCATGATCACCGTGCTCGACAACCTGTCCGCCCGCATGGGCGAGCACGAACGCAACGCCCAGGAGAATTTCGACCGCAGCCTCTTCAACGTCTACCGCCTGGTGGCGCTGGTGGCGCTGATCTTCCTGTCCGCGATGGTGGTGAGCGCCATCATCGTCTCGCGCAGCATCAGGGGTCCGCTCCAGCGGCTGATGGGAGCGATGCGCGACATCGCCTACGGCCACTACGATCGACCGGTGACCGGCACCGCCGCCCGCGACGAGATCGGCGACATGGCGCGGGCGGTCGAGGTGTTCCGCGACAACGCGATCGCCAAGCGCAAGGCGGAGGAGGAGCTGCGCTCCTCAAAGGAGAATGCCGAGCACGCGCTCGCCGAATTGCGCGAGACCCAGCAGGATCTCATTGAGGCGGAAAAGCTCGCGGCGCTGGGCGGCCTGGTAGCGGGCATCGCCCACGAGGTCAACAATCCCGTCGGCATCAGCCTGACGGTGGCGTCGAGCTTCGCGAGGCGCTGCGAGACGTTCTCGGCCGAGCTCAAGCAGCCGCCGCTGCGGCGCTCCCGCCTCGAAGAGTTCGTCGCGGCGAGCCATGCCGCGGCCGGCCAGCTCGTCGCCAACCTCCAGCGTGCCGGCGAACTGATCCAGTCCTTCAAGCAGGTCGCCGTCGACCGCAGTCACGCCGACCGCCGCGAGTTCGATCTCGCCGAGGCGACCGACCAGATCATCGCCAGCCTGCGGCCCGCCCTCAAGACCACCGCGATCCTGCTGCGGGTCGACATTCCGCCCGGCATCGCGATGGACAGCTTGCCCGGCTCCTACGGCCAGGTGCTGACCAACCTGTTCCTCAATGCGGTCATCCACGCCTTCCCGGACGGGCGCGCGGGAACGATGTCGTTCTCGGCACGGACCGTGGGCGCCGCCGAGGTCGAGATCACGGTGGCCGACGACGGGGTCGGCATGGAAGAGGCCGTCAAGAGCCACGCCTTCGATCCGTTCTTCACCACCCGCCGCAACCGTGGCGGAACCGGGCTCGGCCTGCACATCATCTACAGCCTCGTCACCCAGAGCCTGGGCGGCCGGCTCTCGATGGAATCGACGCCCGAGAAGGGCACCGTATTCCGCATCGTCATTCCCCGGGTTGCCCGCGCTGATGCCGCGGCAGCCGCAGCCACGGACCGATAGCAGTGGGCGACCAGGACGACTTCCTTCAGATCTTCGAGGACAACGCCGCTGCGGCGGACGCCGGTCCCTATTGGAAGATCGCGGTGATCGACGACGACACCGCGGTCCACGACGGCACGCGGTTCGCGCTCGGGGACTACCAGCTCAACGGCCAGGGACTGGAGATCCTCTCCGCCTATTCGGCGGCCGAGGGCCGCGACCTGTTGCGGGCCCATCCCGACATCGCGGCCGTGCTGCTCGACGTCATCATGGAGACCGACCATGCCGGCCTCGACCTCGTCGAGTTCATCCGCACCGCCCTCAAGAACGAGACCGTCCGCATCATCCTGCGGACCGGCCAGCCGGGGCAAGCGCCCGAGCGCCGCGTCATCGTCGACTACGACATCAACGACTACAAGGCCAAGACCGAACTCACCGCCGACAAGCTCTTCACCTCGCTGACGGCGGCGCTGCGGAGCTACCAGCAGCTCCAGCGCATGGTGGAGACGCGGCGGGGCCTCGAGATCATCATCGACGCCGCTTCGACGCTCTACGACTTCAAGTCGATGCAGCGGCTCGCCGAAGGCGTCCTCACCCAGATCGCGTCGCTGCTCAATGTCGACTGCGCCGGCATCCTCGTGCTGCGCGACGCCGCGGACACCGAGGACAACTTCTCGGTGCTGGCGGGATCGGGCTGCTACAGCAGCCTGATCGGCACCCATGGCCTCGACGGCCTCGACGACGAGCTGCTCGCCGTCGTCAAGGAGGCGTTCCGGCGCCGCGACCACCAGTTCATGGCCCGCCGTTCGGTGCTCTACATCCGCACCGGCAGCGGCCGCGAGCTCGTGGTGCTGCTGGAAGCGTCGAAGCAGCTCTCCGACACCGACCGCGCGCTGATCCAGATCTTCTCGAGCCGGCTTTCGGTCGCGTTCGACAACGTGATCCTGTACGAGCAGCTGCAGAAGGCGAACGCCCACCTCGAGGAACGCGTGCGCCAGCGAACCCGCGAGCTCACCCAGGCCAATGCACGGCTGTCGGCGCAGTGGTCGCGCCTGCAGCGCGCCAATGCGTTCAAGAGCGAGATCCTGGGCACCGTCGCCCACGACCTGCGCAACCCGTTGAGCGTCATTCTCGGCCGCACCGAGATGCTGACCGAGATGGTGGGCGACGCAGGCTCCTCGACCGAGAGCGTCCAGGCCCAGATCGTCCACATCCGCACCGCCGCCAACCGCGTCACCGAGATCGTCAACAGCCTGATCAAGGACGCGATGGCCGACGCCCACGACATCACCATCCGGCCGGAGGCGATCGACGTCGTCGCCCTCATCAAGGACATCGTGGAGGCGAGCCAGCCGCTGGCCGCGCGCAAGGACCAGTCGATCACGGTCGCCGCCCCGGACTCGCTGGTCGCGGTCTGCGATCCCGACCGGATGCGCGAGGCGGTCGACAACCTCCTGAGCAATGCCGTCAAGTACAGCCCGGTCGGCGGACACATCGAGGTCGGCGTCGCCGCGGAGAACGGCCTTACGGTGATCCGGGTCACCGACCAGGGACCCGGCCTGTCGCCCGACGACGTGACGCGACTGTTCGGCCGCTTCCAGCGGCTGTCGGCGCGGCCGACCGGCGGCGAGCCGTCCACCGGGCTCGGGCTGTCGATCGTCAAACGCATCGTCGATCTCCACAACGGCGCCGTCGGCGTCGAGCAGACGAGCCCGGCCGGCAGCACCTTTGCGATCACGATCCCGCCGCCATGAGCGAAACCCGGCACATCGTCGTGGTCGATGACGAGGCCGCCGCGCGCGAAATGGTCGGCGACTACCTGCGCATGCACGGCTTCGCGGTGACGCTGTGCGACGGCGCCGCCAGCCTGCGCACCGTGATGGCAAGCCGAAGTCCGGACCTGATCGTCCTCGACCTCAACATGCCGCAGGAGGACGGTCTGTCGGTGATCCGCTCGCTCAAGCAGGAATCGACGGTGCCGGTGATCATGCTGACGGCGACGGCGAGCTCGATCGACCGGGTGGTCGGCCTCGAGCTCGGGGCGGACGATTACATCGCCAAGCCGTGCGAGCTGCGCGAGCTCGTCGCCCGCATCCGCTCGGTGCTGCGCCGTGTCGCGCCGGGCGCGCCCGCTGCCGGGATGGCGGCCGGCGCTGCGCCGGCCGACCGCAACCTCGTGAGGTTCGGCACCAAGTGGCTCGACCACGATGCCCAAGCGCTGCGCGACGACGACGACAACGAGCATCCGCTGACGTCGTCCGAGTACGGGCTGCTCAAGGCCTTCGCCGCCAATCCCAAGCGGGTCCTGTCGCGCGAGCGGCTGCTCGAACTCGCCAATGCCCGCAATGCCGAGGCCTTCGACCGCGCCATCGACATCCGCATCATGCGGCTGCGCCGCAAGATCGAGCCGGACCCCGCCAACCCGTCCGTGATTCGCACCATCAGGGGCAGCGGGTATCTCTTTACGCCGATAGAGACGGGCTGAGCCCCGCCGAATTCGTGGCCGAGGTTCGCCGTCGCGGCCTCGGCGCGTCGGGAAGCAGCCGTCATCCGCGCCGACCGTTGACCGGCATTGAGCGCGTGGCCCCCGCCGTTCGCGGCAGTCCTTTTGCGAAGCCGGAGGCCATCGCCGAGCGGCCGGCCGGAGCACGGTTGGCCTTGGCCTGACCGGGTCCGGTTCCCGTTTGTTTCGTTGCCGCAGTGCGAACGAAACAATTCCCCTAACCACGAAACCTGTTTTTCGACGAAAGAAGAATGAACGAAACGGCTGTTTGGTAGTTATCCCCGCGAACGGGGCGCCACACTGGCGCTGGGGAGGGGTCTCATGCGGAAGTCAGTCGCAAGCGCAAATCGGCCTGTTGGTCAGCTTCGGTCGCTGAATGCGCCATCCGATCTGTATCTCATCAACGCCATCGCCACCGGCAACCAGGCTGCCATGCGGACCCTGTTCGCGCGGCACAATGCGCAGGTGTATCGTTTCGTCCTCCGAATCGTCAGCGATGCCGGGCGCGCAGAGGATCTCGTGAGCGAGGTTTTCCTCGAGGTGTGGAGTCAGGCGGCGCGTTTCGAGGGCCGCTCGCAGGTCTCGACCTGGATCCTGTCGATCGCCCGGTTCAAGGCGCTGACCGCGATCAGCCGCCGCCGCGAGGCAGCGCTCGACGAAGGGGCGATGGAACTGGTCGAGGACACCGCCGACACCCCCGAAGAGACCGTCCTCAAGGAGGATCGCAGCGCCCAGCTGCGCCATTGTCTCGCTCAGATGTCGCCGGAACACCGCGAAGTCATCGATCTCGTCTACTATCACGAGAAGTCGGTGGACGAGGTCGCCGAGATCACCCGGTTGCCGAAGAACACGGTGAAGACCCGCATGTTCTATGCCCGCAAGCGGCTGGCGCAGCTGTTGTCGCATCACCGCGACTTCGACTATCTCGCCACCTCGCAGGCGGCGTGACGACGGGCGGTTTTTGACCGCGGCGCGCCCCGCCGCTTCTTCAGGTCGCGCCAGGATCACGAATTTGGTGCCATAATGGACGCCTCAGCCATGAAGGGGCACCGAATATGCTGTTCGTCCTGATCAACATCGCGATCGTGATCGTCGTCGGGGCGATCCTGTATCGACAGGTTCGTCCGCGACGGACGACTGGCCAACCTGCTCAAGATCCTGGTCGGATTGATCTGCTTGCTCGCGATCCTGCAGCGGCTGCTGCCGGCGCTCGGCGTCGGGATTTTCTAGGTCGGCCGGTTCCGAGGCCGGCGGGTACGAACCGTTTTTACGCACCCTCCGGCTTTGGCTTGTCGGCGAGCTCCGCGAGGCGAAGCCAGCGTTCCGCCTCCGCCTGGTTGAATTCCTTGATTCGAACGTCCGTCGCGGCCTCCACCCTCGCGAGGCAGGCGGCCGCCTGCATACGGTACCAATCGGCGTTCTTCTGATCCATCATTCACCCCCGGAACATTGTGACGTGTTGGCGTTGCGGGAGTGAGACGGCGAATTGCCACATCGTGCGCGCACGAATTGCCACACCGTGCGCGCACGAATTGCCACATCGTGCGTGCAAATTGCCGCCCTGCGCGGACCGGCAGCGCGCCGCCGGACAGTGGTGTCGCCGGCGACGGGCCGCCACACGGCAGAGCAGCTCTGTCGGTAGCGCAGCTCTTGCCGATTTCGGCTTCTTGCGGCACTCTCCGGCGGAACTCGCTGCCCCTCATCGGCGGCGCAGTGACACAAAAGCCCGGGATAGACCGGCCAAAACAAAAGGGGAGGACGATGACGAAGCGCTTCGTGACCGCTGCTGTTTTATCGCTGGCCGCCGCCGGTTGCGCCACCGCCGTGGTAGCCGCCGAGGGGCCTCCCATGCCGTGGGCGTGGGGAACCACCACCCCGCCGCCGGCCGTGCTGCCGCCCCCTGCCCCGCCGGCGCCGCCGCCGGTCCTCGACAACGCCAAGCTGCTGTCGGTGCCGGGGTCGAAATTCCAGTTCACCCGCGCGCAGGTCGCCAACCGCCACGCCCCGGCCGACTGGTTCCCCGAGGACCACCCGGCGATGCCCGACATCGTCGCCCACGGCCGCGATACCGCCCAACCGGTGATCTACGCTTGCGGTCTCTGCCACTATCCCAACGGCAAAGGCCGGCCCGAGAACGCCAACGTTACCGGCTTGTCCTACGAATACATCGTTCAGCAGCTGATGGACTTCAAGAACGGCGCCCGCAAGACCTCCGATCCGCGCAAGACCAACACCGGTCTGATGGCCGGCTTCGCGAAGAACATGACCGACGACGAGATCAAGGCGGCGGCGCATTACTTCTCGCAGATTCCCGCTACCCCCTGGATCAAGGTGGTCGAGACCGACACGGTGCCGAAGACAAATGCCGTCAACGGCATGTTCCTCACCATCGAGGGCGACGCCGCCGGCACCGAGCCGCTCGGCCAACGCATCATCGAGACGCCGGAGAACGCGGAGCACACCGAGTACCTGCGCAACCCGCGTTCCCCGTTCGTCGCCTATGTCCCCAAGGGCAGCATCAAGAAGGGCGAGGAACTCGTCACCACCGGCGCCGGCAAGGTGACCGCCTGCACGGTCTGCCATGGCCCCGACCTGCGCGGCATGGGTCCGGTTCCGACCCTCGCCGGCCGTTCGCCGAGCTACCTCGGTCGCCAGCTCTACGACATGCAGCACGGCAACCGCGCCGGCGCATGGACCCCGCTGATGTACCCGGTGGTCGCCAAGCTCGATGCCGACGACATGCTCAATGCGGCGGCCTACCTCGCTTCGCTCAAGCCGTAACGACACCGTTCTCGGACCTCTAGGGCCGGGCTCGTCCCGGCCCTTTTCATTTGGCGCGGCGCCGGCCGGCCGGTCGCGCCGCCGGCTTTGATCCATCTCAAGGGAAACCCGGGAGGCGAGCGTAGAAACAGCGTGACCCGGCACGAGTCCGGACACGGGGAGCGCCATGAAGCAGGGGATCGAAGGCACCACCGTATTCGACGGCGCGCAGGCCCAAAAGGGCTTGGCGCTCAACAAGATGTGCTTCTCCTTCAACGATGCCGCGAACCGCGCCGCATTCCTGCGCGACGAAGACGCCTATTGCAGGAAATATGGCCTCACCCCGGAGCAGCGCGCCGCCGTCGCTCACCGCAATGTGCTGGAGCTGATCGCGGCGGGCGGGAACGTCTACTACCTCGCCAAGCTCGCCGGCATCTTCGGCCTCAGCGTCCAGGACATCGGCGCGCAGCAGACCGGGATGTCGGTCGAGGCGTTCAAAGCAAAATTGCAGGCGGCGGGAACCTAGCGGCGGGAGATCTCTATGGCACGCATCATCGGCGGCGTCGGCACCACCCACGTCCCCTCGATCGGAAACGCGGTGGCCAAGGGACTGCAACAGGATCCCTACTGGAGACCGTTTTTCGACGGCTTCTCCGCCGTCCATCAGTGGCTTGCGAACAAAACGCCCGACATCGCGGTGGTGTTCTACAACGACCACGGCCTCAACTTTTTCCTCGACAAGATGCCGACCTTCGCCGTGGGCGCGGCGGCGGAATACCGCAATTCCGATGAAGGCTGGGGCATCCCGGTCTCGCGCCCCTTCCCCGGCGACGCCGCGCTGTCTTGGCACATCATCGAGTCCCTGGTGGCGGACGAGTTCGACGTGACGACCTGCCAGGAGATGCTGGTCGATCATGCCTTCACGATCCCGCTCGGGCTGCTGTGGCCGGGAGCCGAGAACCGTCCGGTGCGCACCGTCCCGATCGCGGTCAACACCGTCCAGCATCCGTTGCCGTCGCCGGCCCGGTGCTTCAAGTTCGGCCAGTCGGTCGGGCGCGCCATCGAGAGCTATGCGGGGGACACCAAGGTCCTGGTGGTCGGCACCGGCGGGCTTTCCCACCAGCTCGACGGCAAGCGGGCGGGCTTCATCAACAAGGAGTTCGACCTGTGGTGCCTCGACAAGATCGTCGCCGATCCTGAGGCGCTGACGCGGCGGACCAGCCTCGAGATCGTGAAGGAGGCGGGCAGCCAGGGCGTCGAGCTTCTCAACTGGATCGCCATGCGCGGCGCCCTGACCGGACGGGTCGCCAAGCTCCACAGCAACTATCACGTCCCCATCTCCAACACCGCGTCGGCCGTGCTGGCGATGGAAAACCACGGCCAGGCGGCGCTGCGCAAAGCCGGATAACGCAATGCGGACGCCGGCCGGGATTTCGGGTTAGTCTGGATCGGCGCCGAGGTGAGCCGGTCGCTGGCGCAGCGGCGCGATCCGAGTTGGCCGCAACGGGGATTGCCGCGATGAATTCCACACTCGGACGACGGGCTGCCTGCCGCGCCACGCGACGGCGCATCGGTGCCGGCATGATCGGGCTCGCCGGGTGTTTCGCAGGCGTCGGTCCGGTGTCCGCCGCCGAACGGGACCTGTCGCGAGACTTCCAGGCCTGCCTCGATCAGGCCGGCGGCGTCACTCCGCGCATGATCGACTGCATCACGACCGAGCTCAAGCGTCAGGATGACCGCCTCAATCAGAACTACAAGAAACTGATGTCAAGCCTCTCTAATGAAAGAAAAAAAGACCTCCAGGAGGCGCAACGCGCATGGCTGAGGTTCCGCGACGCGAACTGCCGCTTCTACAACGATCCCGACGGCGGCACGGCGGCACGGGTGGAAGCCAACGACTGCATCCTCAATGCCACCGCCGACCGCGCGAGCGAGCTCAAGCTATTGTCCCATGACTGAAGCGCTCGTGCCGGAGCCACAGGGGCATCGGGCTGCCGGGGCGGGGGTTGCGCCGACCGCCCCAGGTCACGACATGGCGCAGCGCGCCGGTTCAGCCGCGGCGTCCCTGGTTTTGCTGGGCGTCGAGCCAATCGGCCAGCGACTGAGCCTGTGCGCTCGACTTGGCGAGTTTCTTCTTGGAGCTCGCCCTCACGGCGCTCTGCTTGCGCGGCGCCGGCTTGGCGGAGGGGTTGGCGGCTTCATGGGCGAGTCGGAGCTCGCGCAGCCGGGCCATCTTCTCGCGCATCTGCTGCGCGTCGATTTCAATCTGTGACATCTGCTTGGATCCCGCTTTCTCACGCTTTTCCTTGAACGAATCTGCCATCGTCGTCCCCCTTCTGGAGCGCGGCGCTCCGAAACAGCTACAGACACAGCGGGTTCGCCGGCCCCGTGCTGCACACGAAACCGGTGGCGGGACCATGCCCTTCCCGCAGCGCAAAGTCGAGAAGGATGCGCAGCGGCGCATCAGCCTTCGAGGCGCACTTGCTGCCCGCGTAGCGTGACGGCATGATCGGCCGATGCGCCGCGCCCCCTCGCGATCGACCCTGCCGGCCACGCGGCCGAGGCGAGTGCTCGGCACCGGCATCGTGCGCGTCGTGCTGGCCGCGCTCGTCTTCGGCATCCTCGGTATCCTCGCGACGGGCTCTGCGGCCGCCCAGCAGCAGGCGCCCCCCGCTTCGGCGCAGCCGGCCGTCAGAATTCTTCACGGTGGGTGGTATCCCTGGGACCCTTATCAGTACCGTGAGTTCAGGCGCGGCGGCGCGATGCTCACCGGCTTCGACGTCGAAATCGAGCGCGCCATCGCCAAAATCCTCGGCGTCGACCTGCTGCTGCCCGAGATGTCGTGGGAAGAGCATCTGGCGGCGCTGGCCGACGGCAAGGCCGACATCGCGGCCGGAGCGACTTACAGCGACGAGCGCAACCGTTACGCGCATTTCTCCAAACCCTATCGGCAGGAGACCGATGTCCTCGTGCTGCGCCGGGGCGAGGGCGCGCGCTACGGCTTCACCTCCGTCAAGCAGATGCTGGAGGAGTTTTCGCGGTTGCATTTCCGCCTCGGCGTGGTCGCCGGGTTCACCTATGCGAGCGACGAGGTCAACGCCTACATCGCCGACCCCGCCAACAGCGACGTCATCGTCAAGGTCGGCGACGACAGCCAGAATCTCCAGAATCTGCTCGGCCGCGGCATCGACGGTTTCATCGCCGACCGCATCGTCGCCGCGACCGTTGCCTGGCGACAGCGCAAGAGCGACGCGGTCGAGGAATACCCGCTCCACATCTCCGCCGCGATCCATTTCATGCTGAGCCGGGCCTCGATGCCGCCGGCGATGCTCGATCGCGTCAACGGCGCCATCGACGAGATCAAGGAAAGCGGCGAATTCCAGCGCATCGCCGACACCTACGCGCTTCCCATCCTGGTTCACCAGACCCTCGACAGCCATTGGTTCCGCGCCCTCGCTCTGCTCGGCACGTTCGCCTTCACGGTCTCGGGGATCGTGCTCGCCCATGCCGGCCGCTACACCCTGTTCGGGGCGCTGGTGCTCGCGAGCGTCCCGGCGCTGGGCGGCGGGGTGCTGCGCGACCTCATCGTCCAGCGCGAGCCGCTCGGCGTCGTCCGCGATCCCGTGGTGGTGCTGACGGTGATCGGGACGGTGCTGCTGGGCATGGGGCTGTTGCGGCTCGCCGCGCTCGGCGGCGCCCTCCCGGTGGTGCAGTCGCTGCTTGCCCGCAAGCGGCTCGGCACCCATCTCATCGAGATCTGCGACGCGCTCGGCCTCGCCGCCTTCCTGGTCCTCGGCGTCGTCGTCATCCTCGACACCTCGGTGCAGCCCCTGTGGCTGTGGGGACCGATTTCGGCGGTGATCGGCAGCTCCTTCGGCGGCCTGATCCGCGACATGATGCGCCAGGACGGCGAGCTTGCGAGCCTGCGGGGCCAGCTCTACCCGGAAATCGCGGCGACCTGGGGCCTCGCCTTCTCCCTGTTCCTGGGGTGGGAGGCCGAGCGGCTGCAGCCGGAGGAAATCTGGCTCGGCGTCGTCGTCACCATCGCCGGCGCATTCCTCACCCGGATGACGGCGGTGGCGTTCGGACTGAAGGGATGGCCGTACGCCTAAGCCACCACGGGCGCCGCGCAAGCTCCGCTGCCATCCGATGTCGGTTTGGGAGGATCGCGTCGCATCCATGCGGGCGGTGGCGAACCGTGATATCTGTCCGCCGACAAAAACAGGGAGGACGGAATGCGAGGCTTGATCGTCTTGGCGGCGATGGTCGCCGGCACGTCGGCGTTGGTCAGCGGAGCGGTGTTCGGGCAGGAATGCATCCGTCCGGAATGGGGAAAGTGCGTGTCGTTCCCGAACGGCGGCTCGCACACCGGAATGTCGATCCAGAAGGAAAAGATCCAGGCGGAGGTCACCCCCGGCCCGGACATCTGCGTCGCCAACGAGGAAGAGATCGGCGGCTACACCTTCGCCCGGTTCGCCCGCAACGGCGCGCCCTGGCCGAATGCCGACTGGGCCGCGAACGTCGACGACTTCTGCTTCTACCAGAAGTGAGAGCGTAGGGTGGGCAAAGGCGCGCAACGTGAGTCCGTAGTTTGGCACCGAGTTATCGCGCCGTGCCCCACGCGTTCGACGGCTAAGACCGCGTGGGCACGCTTCGCGTTGCCCGCCCTACCAATCTATCGTCAACCCGGGCGACGGATTGTCCCTCATAAAAAACCCCGGCAATGCCGGGGTTTTCCATTCGCCAGACGGATGCGGCCGGCGCTCAGGACTTCTTCGGCCACACCACGCCCTGGTAGCCGAGCGGCACCGAGCCGATGCCCTTGTAGTTGAACTTCTGGACGCGCTTACCCTCGTAGGTTTCCGTGGTGTAGAGGTTGCCCTTCGAATCCGAAGCGATGCTGTGCACGCCGTAGAACTGGCCGGGCTGGCGGCCGCCGTCGCCGAACGAGGTGATCTCCTCGAGGGTGTCGCGCACGATCACGCGGACGCGCTCGTTCTGGCCGTCGGCCAGCATCAGGAAGCGCTGCTCCGGGTCCTTCGAGAACACGATGTCCCAGACCGATCCGGCGCCCTTGGTGTTCTTGGCGAAGAATTTCTCCTTTACGAAGGTGCCGTCCGGCCTGAACACCTGCAGGCGGTCGTTCTGACGGTCGCAGACATAGATGAAATTATCGACCGACCGCTCGATGCAGTGGACCGGGTTGCGGAACTGCTGCGCCGGAGGCGCGCTCGGATTGTAGGGCCCGAGATTGGTGTCGTCGGGCTTGTTGCCGTAGGCGCCCCAGTAGCGCTTCATCACCCCGGTGTCGGCATCGATGACGGCGACGCGCTTGTTGAGATAGCCGTCGGCGATGTAGGCCTCGTTGGTCGAGGGATCGACCCAGATCTTGGCGACCCGGCCGAAGTTCTCGAGATCGTTGCTGCCCTTGTTGCCGCCGAGATGGCCGACCTGCATCAGGAACTTGCCGTCGTTGGTGAACTTGAGGATGTGGGCATCCTTCTCGCCATTGCCCCCGATCCACACGTTCCCTTTGTAGTCGACGTGAATGCCGTGGTTCGACTGAGGCCACTCGTAGCCGGGGCCGGGACCGCCCCACGCCCGCAGCAGCGTCCCATCGGAATCATAGACGAGGACCGGCGGGGCGGTGCGGCAGCATTCGGCGATCGGCGGATTGAGCTCGGCGCCGCGCTCGTTGTTGTGCAGCCCGCTGGCGCCGCGATGGATGATCCAGATGTGGTCGAGCTCGTCGACCCACACGCCGATGGTCCAGCCCAGCAGCCAGTTGTTCGGCAGCGGCTTCGGCCACAGCGGATCGACCTCGTACACCGGAGCCTGGACCACGGAGCCCTGCGCCTCGGCGCGCTTTTGCAGCGCGGCCTGCCCGATGCCGAGGGCGAAGATGCCCGCGACGAGCGCCGAGCCATAGAGGAATGTTCGCTGGCGCAGCAACGTGAGCATGAGACCTCCCCTGATCAGCGTCCGTTCGTGGACGCTTATTGGTTGGCGTCATTATAGCTCAAACGCACCGCTTGAAAATGCCAATTCCGGCGCCTTCGCAAGGTCGACGTGACCGCCGACCGCACTGCGGGAGACGCCAGATCGCCACGACGGACGCTTGCGTCCGCAAACGCGAGCCTATAGCCGAACAGATGCGGCGCGCCGATCATGCGCCGAGCCGGCGTCAGCAGCACCGGCGTCAGGAGCAGCGGTGGTGCGGCGTCTCGAACCGGTTGGGCTCTATCGGCGGACCGCGGCGACCGCCCCCGGGACCGGGCTTGCCGCAGCCCGCGCCGTGATCGCGCTCGCGCTTGCCGTGGCGATGGCCGCCCTCGTGCTCCTGCTCCTGCTCGTGCCTTGGGCGAAAGCCCATGACATTCCCGCCGACGTGAGGATCAACATCTTCTTCAGACCGGCCGGAAAAACGCTCGAGCTTCTCGTCCGGCTTCCCCTCGCCTCCCTGATCGATACCGACTTTCCGACCCGGCCGGACGGCTCCCTCGATGTCGCCCGCGCCGACGCGCCGATCCGCGGCGGCATCAAGGTCTGGCTCACCGACAACATCGACGTCTTCGAGAACGGCAAGCCGCTCGACAAGCCGCGCGTCGTCGCCGCCTTGGTGTCGCTGCCTTCCGACACGTCGTTCACCACCTTCGAGAAGGCCCGCGCCCACGTGCTGGGGCCGCCGCTGTCAAGCGACCTCGGCCTCTACTGGAGCCAGATCTTCCTCGACGTGCTGCTCGACTATCCGATCGCATCGGATCGCTCGGACTTCGCGGTGGACCTGCGGGTCGACCGGCTCGGCGGCGCGGTCAATACCGCCTTGCGCTTCATGCCGCCGGACGGCGCCGTGCGCGCCTTCGAGTTTCACGGCGCGACCGGCCTCGTCTATCTCGACCCGAGCTGGAGCCAGGCGGTGCTGCGGTTCGTGGTCGAGGGCTTCTGGCACATTCTCGACGGCACCGACCATCTGTTGTTTCTCGCCTGCCTCGTCATTCCGGTGCGCCGTCTGCGTCCGCTCGTCATCATCGTGACGGCGTTCACCATCGCCCATTCGATCACCCTGTTCGCCTCGGCGTTCGGCCTGGCGCCGGCCGCGCTGTGGTTTCCGCCGCTGATCGAGACCCTGATCGCCGCCACCATCGTGTTCATGGCCATCGAGAACATCGTCGGCATCACGCCGGAGCGGCGCTGGATCTACGCGTTCTTCTTCGGACTGATCCACGGCTTCGGCTTCTCTTTCGCGCTGCGCGAGCAGCTGCAGTTCGCCGGAGACCATCTCGTGACCTCGCTGCTGGGCTTCAACTTCGGCGTCGAGATGGGGCAGCTGTGCGTCCTCATCGTCCTGGTGCCTGCTCTCAACCTGTTGTTCAGATACGTCATCGACGAGCGCCTCGGCGTGATCATCCTGTCGGTGCTGGTGGCCCACACCGGCTGGCACTGGATGATCGACCGCGGCGCGGAGCTCGCCAAATTCCCCCGCCCCGTCCTCGACACCGCCTTCTTCATCGGCCTCATGCGGTTCGGAATGGCGGTGCTGATCCTCATTGCGCTGGTGTGGCTCGCCAGCGGCTTCGTACGTCGCTTCCTCAAGGGGCAGGACGCGACGAGCCGGGTGCCCACGGCGCTTCGCTCCGCCGACCCGCCCTGACATCCCGAAGGACCGGCTCGATGCTGACGCTGTACTCTTATCCGGAACTGTTCGGCCTGCCCGACAACAACCCGTTCGGACTCAAGGTCTACGCATTTCTCAAGCTCGCCGGGTTGCCGTTCCGCCACGCGCACATCTTCGACGCCAAGGCGGCGCCGCGCAGCCAGCTTCCCTACATCGACGACGACGGCCGGCATGTCGGCGACAGCGATACCATCATTGCCTATCTCTCCGGCACCTATCGGCTGCCCATCGACGACGGCCTCACTGAAAGCCAACGCCACACCGGCCTGATGATCGGGCGCACGCTCGACGACCTCTACTGGGTGATGTCCTATTCGCGATGGAAGGACCCGGAGTTCTGGCCGCTGTTCCGCGACGCCATGCTCGGGACCCACGAGAACCTGACCGCCGCCGGGATGGACGCTGCGCGGACGCATAACTTCGAGCGCTACCACTATCAGGGCATCGGACGGTACGAGCCGGAGGCGGTCTATCGGCGCGGCATCGCCGACCTCGGTGCGATCGCCAGCCGGATCAGCGAACACGGTTTTGTGTTCGGTCCGCAGCCCACCAGCGTCGATGCGGGCATTTACGGGTTTGTCGCCAACATCTATTTCCTGGAGATCGATACGCCGCTCCGGCAGTTCGTCAGGTCCCATCCGAGCCTCGAACGCCATTGCCTGGCGATCCATGCCGCGGTGACGCGGGCGGTGAGCGAGGGGCGGAAACGACCATGAAGCGAGCGGTGCCGTTGCTGTCCTGTCTCCTGCTTGTCGCCGCCGCGGCCCACGCGCGCGCTGAGACGGGTGGCCCCATTGGGGTCGAAGCGGCGGTCGAGGCGCCCGTCATGCTGGCCGCCGCGGGCGGTCACGACAGCGTGGGAGGTCTCCTGCCGCTGCCCCTTTGGCCGCCCTATCGCCCACGCGTGGTCCAGCCGGCATCGTCGCAGCCGTGGCGGCACCCGGGCAAGTGGCGGCACGCGGGCAAAAAGTGCGCGGCGCCCTGCTGATCTCGTCGCAATTAAAGGGCCGTCGATCGGTTGGACACGTCCGGCAGGACGGGACGCCGAATGTCGAGCGAACCGGGGACCCTTTCGAACCGACCGTTTGGGCGTGGCACTGACCCCGAATCGACGGGCAAGCGCCGCCTGCGATTACGTCACGGAACCTTCGTCATAGGCGATGCCGAGCTGCGACAGCCCCTCCTCGAGATAGTCCGACAGCAACGGCATCCCGAGCAGGTAGGACGCGGTGCGGCCATTGTGCGCGCGCCCCGCCTCGGCGCGGAGATCGTCCCACTCGTCGAGGCCGCCGTCGCCACGGCCGAGCCAGGCGAGCGTCACGAGATCGACCTGCTCATCGATGTTGAGCGCGAAGATCGCCGCCCGCAATTCGGTGACCACCGGATCGTCGCTGTGATCCTCGAGCACCGAAAGCATCCCGTCGTCGGACGCGTTCGATCCGGAGTCCGGATCGGTGACGACGTCCTTCACGTCGAACTCCCGCGCCTTGGCGATGATGTAGGAAACCTTCTCCGGCGAAATCGCGAGCGTGGGGGTGCGCGGAGCGCGGGGCGGCGTCGCGGATCGGGATCGAGCGTTCATGTCTCCTCGCTTTGCTGGTCTGGTCGCGTAACGACTACTTGATCGGGCACCCCGCGGGAATGCGGCACAGGCGACGTCGCCACGAGCAACTCCCGCAGAAACGCTTTCAGCGTCGAAAGAGTTCAATGGCAGCAGACCGCGCGGCCGGCGTTGACATGGCGCAACCGGCCGGGCGCGCCCAGACGCGGACTACGTCTCGGCCGCCCGATAGGCTGCCTCGTCCATCAGCCCGTCGAGCTGCTTCGGGTCTGCGATCCTGATCTTGAACAGCCAGCCGTCATGCGCGGGCGAGGCGTTGACGAGGCCGGGCTGCGCCGCCGCGACCTCGTTGACCGCCACGACCTCGCCGCCAACCGGCGCCACCACATCGGCCGCGGCCTTGACGGATTCGATCGTGCAGGCGGTATCGCCCTTTTCCAGAAGGTCACCGACCTTCGGCAGCGCGACGGCCACGATGTCGCCGAGCTTCTCCTGGGCGAACGGCGTGATGCCGACGGTGCCGATGGCGCCGTCGACGCGAATCCATTCGTGGTCGCAGGTGTATCTGATCATCGGCCTCTCCCGGCAAACCCGACCCGGGATCGCCAAGCTGTTCCGCAGCGAGTACCTGTACCACCACTTCGGCGACGGGCGACGGGCGGCGGGCGACGGTGCCGCAATGTCCGGCTAGGGCTTGCGCGGCTTCACCCTCAAGGAGTTCCGCGCCGCCGCCTTCGGGACACGCTCCGGCGCCGGCCCGCTGTCGGTGCACCGCGGAGCAGCGAAGCCCCGGCCCCCTGCGTTGCCGACGTACGAAATGGACCTGTTGCCCGCAATTCCCCGTTGTTTGCGCCGATCGTCCGGGTTGACGGCCCGGCGCCGCCGCTATCTCAATCGCAGAAGTTCGGACCGCCCTCCGAAGTCCCCCCGCTCGGTCAGGCCATGCAGACCTATTCCATCCTCATCTTCATTCTCGTGACGGTGGCGATCGTCGCCATTGCGGCGAACCGCACCCGGATCCCCGCCGCCATCCTCCTCGTCGTGGTCGGGCTCCTGGTGTCGCTGCTGCCGGGGCTGCCGCGGGTCGAGCTGTCGCCGGAGCTGGTGCTGCTCCTCGTGGTGCCGCCGCTGATCTATTCCGCCGGCGTCGCCATGAGCTGGCGCGAGTTCCGCTACAACATCCGCTCGATCAGCCTGCTCGCCTTCGGCGGGGTCACCTTCACCACCGTCGCGGTGGCCGCCGTCGTGCATTTCCTGCTCGGGTGGGACTGGTCGGTCGGCTTCGTGCTGGGCGCGATCATCTCGCCGCCCGACGAGGTCGCGCCGATGGCGATCGCACGACGGCTCGGCATGCCGCGGCGGACCATGGTCGTCATCGAGGGCGAAGGGCTCGCCAATGATGCCACGGCGCTGATCCTCTACCGCTTCGCCGTGGCCGCGGTGTCGCTCGGCACGTTTTCGTTCGGCTCCGCCGTGCTCGTGTTCGTCGCCATCATCGCCGGTGAAATCGCGTTCGGCCTCGCGATCGGTTACCTCAGCCTGCGGCTGCGCCGCTGGGCGAAGGACGCGCGGGTCGAGATCATCCTCTCGCTGCTCACGCCGTTCGCCGCCTACTGGCCGCCCGAGGCGCTCGGCGGCTCCGGCGTCCTCGCCACCGTGGTGTGCGGGCTCTACATCAGCTGGAACGGACCGCTGCTCATCCCGAGCCATACCCGGCTCCAGGGCATCTTCTTCTGGGACCTCTTCATTTTCCTGCTCGAAGGCGGCCTGTTCCTGCTCACCGGCCTCGAAGCGCGGCCGCTGCTCGACCGCGTCGACCAGGTTACCGCGACCGAATTCGCGGTCGCCGCGCTGGTGACGACCGTGGCTGTGGTGGTGGCGCGCTTCATGTGGGTGTTTCCCTCGCTCTACCTGCCGCGGCTGCTGCTGCCGTCGGTGCGCCGGGCCGACCCCTACCCGATCTGGCAGCGGCCGTTTCTGGTGTCGTTCTTCGGCGTTCGCGGCATCGTTTCGCTCGCCGCCGCGCTGGCGCTGCCGCTGACCACCGCTACCGGCATGCCGTTCCCGCACCGCGACCTCATCATCCTGCTGACCTTCTGGGTCATCCTGATCACGCTCGTCGGCGAAGGCCTCGCGCTGCCCACGGTGCTGCGCTGGCTCGGGCTCGGCAAGATCGTCGAGGCCGAGCAGAAGGAAGAGCGCGATGCCGAGCTCGCCGCGCGACGCTCGGCCATCAATGCCGTGCTGAGCCGCCTCGACGAACTCGCCCGCGAGCGCGCGCTTCCCCCCTCGGTGGTCGACGGCCTGCGCACCCACCATCTCTCTCGGCTCAACCGCGCCGAGGCGATCGAGAAGGCGGAGGTGAGCGAGTTCGTGGCACTGCACGACGAAATCGAGCAGCAGCTCATCGACACCGAGCGCCAGCACATTTTCGATCAACTCGAGCGCGGCGAACTGATCGACGAGGCACGGCGCCACATCGAACGCGAGCTCGACCTGCGCGAGGCCTCCCTGCTGCGCAACATTCCCGGCGCCGTCAATCACGAGGGCTGAGGAGGCACGCTCAACTCGAACCGAAAGACACGGGGTGGAGATCGAGGGGCAGTCGGATCCCCACCCCGGCCCTCCCCCGAAGCAAACCGGCAGGAGGGAGTAGGCCGGATGGAAGCCTCCCTAGTAGCAGAGATATCTCCAGCTCCATCCCCACGGCGTCCAAACCCGGCCGTAGCAACCGTCGTATCCATAGGGAATGCCGCCACCGACGAAGGCGAAGCGGCGGCGCGCAAAGTGGCCGTAGAAGCCCGGCCGCCCGTAGGCGACGCCACCCGCGGGATGGAAAGCATAACCGGACCGCGTCGCGAACCCGACGCCACCACCGTGGCCAAATCCGCCAGCATGACCAAACCCGGAGCCGCCGCCAAATCCTCCAGCGTGGCCGCCGCCGAACCCGCCGCCCCCGTGACCGCCTCCCCCGCCGTGACCTCCACCTCCCCCGTGGCCGCCGCCACCGCCGCGGGCCCAGGCCACGCCCGAGACCGACCCCACAGCCAGAACCGCAGCGGCGGCGACGGCGATCATCTTTGCACGCACCATGGTGTTCCTCCATTCGTTGCGACGACGACGCATCCCTGCCGAGGCGAACGCGGCCCATCCACGCTGCATCGAAAGCGGCCCGTCATTCCCCCGCATGCGAGTACGCAAAACCCGGTCTCGCGTTTTTACGGCAGTGGAACGGCGCGCTGGATTCGCATTAGGCCCGCGCCGCCGAATACTCAAATTACGAATGCGACAGTTCCTGACGAATAAGTTAGTTTTCGCGCCCGGGCCGGATGCTAGAATGGGTCATCTCGATCCGGAGATGAAAGCCATGACGGACGGGCGACGCCGCGTTCTCGTCATCGAGGACGATCAGGAGACCGCCGCACAGCTCGCGGAAACGCTGGCGAGCAGCGGTTATGCCGTCGATCTCGCCACCGACGGCGACCAGGGCGTTCGCCGCGCCGCCGCCGCGGACTACGCCGTCATGACGATCGACCGCATGCTGCCGCGTGTCGACGGCATCACCGTCATCCGGCGGCTGCGCGAGACCGGCATCGTGACCCCCGCTCTCATCATCAGCGCGCTCGGCGAGATCGACGAGCGCGTGCGCGGCCTGCGCGCCGGCGGCGACGACTATCTCGTCAAGCCGTTCGCCTTCGCGGAGATGCTGGCGCGGGTCGACGCGCTGGCGCGGCGCAGCGCGACGGTGATGCAGGAAACCGTGCTGCGCGTCGGCGATCTCAAGATCGATCTCGTCTCGCGCGCGGTGAGCCGCAAGGGCCGCGGCATCGAGCTCCTGCCGCGCGAGTTTCAGGTGCTGGAATATCTCGTGCGCAACCAGGGCCAGGCGGTCCCCCGGGCCATGCTGCTGCAGCACGTCTGGGACCTGCACTTCGATCCCACCACCAACATCATCGACGTCTATGTCGGCCGGGTGCGCCGCAAGGTCGACGACCGCCAGGACTATCCGCTCATTCACACCGTTCGTGGCGTCGGGTTCTGCGTCCGTGCTCCTTGCTGAGACCCTGCGTTCCTCGACGCTCAGGCTGGCGCTGATCTCGATCGGAATCTTCGGCGCCGCGGTCGTCGCGCTGTTCAGTTACGTCTACTGGTCCGCCGCATCCTATGTGCAGGTGCTCTCGGACCGCGACATCACCGCCGAGCAGGCCGTGTTGAAGAAGGCGTTCGACGACGGCGGCCGCGACGCGCTGATCGCCGCGATCGGCCGGCACATCGAGGGCGGCCGGCTCGAAGGTGGTCGCTATCTCCTCGCCGACGCCGCATTCGCCCCGCTTGCCGGCGATCTCAAGGCCTGGCCGACGGCCCTGAAGAAGCCGCGGGAATGGGAAACCCTCCCCGCCGCAGACGGGGCCTCGGGCAGTCCGCACCTGCTCCGCGCTCATGTCGTCAACCTCGCCGACGGCTCTCACCTGCTGGTGGGAAAGGACATCGACGATCTGCGCAGCCTGGCGGCGCGGATCAACACCGCGCTCGCCCTCGGCATCCTCATGGTGTTCGTGCTCGCGGGCGTGGTGAGCGTCTATGTCACGCGCCGCACCGTCGGGCGCATCGAGACGATCAACGCGACCAGCCGGTCGATCATGCAGAGCGATCTCGGCAAGCGCATTCCCCTGCGCGGCACCCATGACGAATGGGATCTGCTCGCGCGGAACCTCAACCTGATGCTCGACCGGATCGAAGCCTTGATGGGAGAGGTCAAGCAGGCCACTGACAACGTCGCCCACGACCTGCGCACGCCGCTCACGCGCATGCGCGGGCGTCTGGAAAAGGCATTCGGTCGGCCGCGCGACGAAGCGAACGATCAGACGTTGATCGGCGATACCATTGCAGAACTCGATTCCGTCCTCGCCATGTTCGCCTCGCTCACGCGGATTTCGCAGATCGAGGCCAATGTCCGCACCGCCGCGTTCCGCGCCGTGGACCTCGCCGAGCTCGCGAGCGAGGTCGTGGAGCTGTTCGATGCCGCGGCCGAGGACGGCGGGGTCGCGTTGCAGACCGAAGGCGCGCTCCCGGCCTATGTCAGGGGCGACCGCGACCTCCTGTTCGATGCCGTGTCGAACCTCGTCGACAATGCCATCAAGCATGGCCGGGCGGCCGGCCACGTTACGGTCGCGGTCGCGCAGGCGAGCGACGAGATCGAGATCTCCGTCCGCGACGACGGCCCGGGTATTCCGAGCCAGGAATGCGGGCATGTGCTCAAGCGCTTCTATCGCCTGGAACGCAGCCGGCGGACGCCGGGCAACGGCCTCGGCCTCAGCCTCGTCGCGGCGGTGGCGCGGCTGCACGGCGCCGACATCGAGATGACCGACAACGCCCCGGGCCTCAACTTCCGCCTGCGGTTTCCCCGATCGTTGGCGCTGTGACAGGCCGCGACCGGCGCCGTGCCGCCATCGCGCGACGGCGCACCCGAGGACGCGGCCTCACCACTCAAGCGCCCAGCCACCCCAGATCAGCGGTTCGCAAGCATCTCGATGCGGCGGGGGCCTTCCGGCGAGCCCATCTCCCGCGCCCGCTCATACCAGCTTCGTGCCTTTTCCCGGTCGGAGACGACACCGCGGAAGCCGCGGCCGGCGAGGATGACGGGATCGTAGGTCGCACCCATCGCCACCGCGGCGGCGGAGTCTCCGGCATTCGCCGCACGCTGGAACAGGATCCGCGCCGCGACGAGGTCGCCGGCGTCGAAGAACTGCCGGCCCTGGTCGATCCACAACGTGATCTGCCGCGGCGCGGGCGTAGCGCGCGCCGGCGCGGCATCGCTCGACCGCGAAGGCTTTGCAGGGTCTGCGCCAACTCCGGTCGTGAGGTCGGGCGCCCGCCCGTCGTCGGCAGGCCCCTGCTCCGACGACGGCGCCGCGACAACCCGCGGCGCGCTCGGGGCCTCTACGACAGCGTCGTGGACCGCGTGCGAAGCGGCATCCTCCACTTCGCCGTGCGCCGCGGCGGCCTTCTCCGGAGCGATCGAAGGGCCGGCGGCGGCCGTCTCCGCCGCGTGCGGCTCGATCGCCGTTTGATCACGGGGATTCTCGGCGGCGGCATCGACACCCGCATGAACCGCCGCCGCGGCCGGCGGCGGCGTCAACAGCGGCGCAGCGCCAACCGGTGGCGAGCCGTCCTCTTTCACCGACGCCACCGGCCCGGCAAGTCCCGCGCCCGTCCGCGCCGTCGACGCTGTCACCCACGGCAGGGGCGCCAACCGTAAGATCTGCGGCGCGAGGTCGGCGAGGTCGTCCAGGATCCGATGCGACGGGGTCGTCGCCACCGCGAACAGGTAGGCGGTCGGCGCGGCGACGGCGCAGGCGGAGAGAAACCTGACGACGCCACGCCACGCCCCGCGGCCGGGGCGCGTCAGCGAAAACGAAGGCGCCGCCTCCGGCGCCGTGAGCCACGCCGGCATCGGCGCCGCGCGCTGCAAGGTCCGCTGCAAGGGGCTGCGATCGATCACCCCCGCCACGGCGGGGAGCCCTTCGATCGGCGGCAATTGCACCGCCCGCGGCAGGCGGCAGGCCTCCGCCTCGCTCTGCAGCCAGTTCAAGGACAATTCAAGACGGCGCAGATCGGCCCCCGCAACCTCGTCCAGCGCATCGAGGGGGGACCGCGTCGCGGGCTCGCAGGGCTGGTTCACGTCGCTGTCGTGCCCGCCGCCGTCCTCTCGCGACGGCGCCGCCTCACCCACCTCCAGACCGACACCCGGCGCCAGCGCAGGCGCGCCCTCTCCCGCTGCGGCAAAGAACGCGAACAGGTCCCGCTGCGCGTCTTCCGCCAGCCCGTAGCCCTGCGTTTGGCCAAGCGTCAGCGGATCGGACGCACTTGGTTGGTATCGCTCGGACGGCACCACGAATGTGTTCATCACTCGCTACTCCCTGCCGGCATCTCGGCATCGTCACGGCCAATGTTTTTCATGGGAGCGCGGTCCCTGGGGCATCGCGCTCTTGACCCGATCACCACGCGCAGGGCACCGCAGGGCCTACCCGTGCCTGCAGCCCCCGGCCCGGCATGCTATTGCCGCAGCGCGGCGCGCCGGCGTGTCGCTCTCTAGGAGATGCTCAATGCAGGGCCACCGGCTGGCGCCCGCGCTGGCGCTGCTGCCACTGCAGGAATTCGCGAAACAGGGCTTCGCGCTGCTCCGGCGTGTCGGTGGCCGCCGTCCTGGTCTTCAGGAAGGCGCTGAATTCGCTGCTCGCGGCCGGCGCCTCCGCGACCGAATCCTGCCGCAGCTTGCGCAGCATGTCGTCGGCCACGCTCCATCGCGTCCAGCCCGGCACCGTGGCGGCGAGATTGACGTCCCGCCATTTGGGATGCCGCGGCGCCACCTGGAACTTGTCCCACTTGGTGTAGAGCGCTTCGACGAAGCGCGCGACCCGGCGATACCGGTCGTTGTTCTTGGGCCAATTGAACACCGCGAGCACCGACGGCACCGCGATGGTGTCGATCGTCTGACCTTCCGGCACCAGACCCGGATAATCTTTGCTGGTGAACTCGCCCAGCGTGTAAAAGTCCGCGAACGACTTCGAGAACGGCAGCGGCACGAGATGGAGCCCGGCGCTCGGCGGGACCTTCGCCAGCACGTCGATCGGCTTGCCGACCACACGGATCAGCGCCGCGATCTCCCCGGACTTGAGCTTCTGCATCGCGATCGCATTGTCGTAGAGCGTCGGTTCGACCTTGATGCCGAAGCGCTGGAACACGATCGATCCGGTCAGGCTCGACGCGCTGCCGGCCGGACCGAAGTTGACCTTCTTGCCGCGCAGGTCTTCGATGCTCTTGATGTCGTCGCCGGCAATCAGATGCAGTTCCGAGATCGGCAGGCGCAGGATGTATTGAACGCGTCCTTCGAGATTGGCGATCTTGCGCTGGGTGCGGAAGTACTCGAACACGTCCGACTGGGTGACCGCGACATCGACGCCATGGAGGTACAGCAGGTCCTCGAGATTCGACGCCGCGCCGTAGGTGACCATCGGGATGACGCGGAGATTGTCGCCGTCGTCGAGGACTTGCGCCATCTCGTCGGCGAAGGTCATGTTGGTGCCGGACATCAACCCGCCCGCGACGCCGACGGTCCACATATTCTTGCGGTTCCGGACATCGTTGTCGGTACCGCCTTCCTCGAGAGACTTCGGGATCGCCTGCGCGGATGCCCGCGTCGCCGCTGCCATCCCCATGATGCCGGCTCCGATGGCGCCGACGGCACACACTGCCGCCAGGAATAAAACTCCTTTTATCGATTTTCCCCGCATCACCCGCCCTCCCCACGCGATACAACGTAAATATTCTGATAACCGCATCCGCCGATATTATGATGGGAATCCGCTTAATGTTTGGGGCAGCGACTAAGCGGCGGCCCATATTCTCCACAATCCGACGCGGGCGGTGAATGTGCAGAGTATTCGCAACAGTCCGCTGCCCTCAGCCGTCATCGCCGGGTTTGTCCCGGCGACCACGATCACCGGACGCACAGGGGCGCCTCTCCCCGCACGCGGGGCGAGGGGCAGAGGCACCGTGCCGCAAAACGCAAACGTATGAATAGAAGACCCAGGCCGGGCGATGGCACAATTCGGGTCGGTCGGAACACCAAAGGCGTGGTTGCCGCTCGTCACCCGCCGGCGGCGACCACCGCGTCGACGTCGACCACGCGGTTCTCGCGGGCGCTCTGGATTCCCGCCCGGATCACCGCGAGATTACGCGAGGCCCACCAGCCGTCGGTTTCCGGCGTGCCGCCGCTGCGCACGCAGGCGGCGAACTCCTCGAGCTCCTCGCGGATGGTGTCGTTCTCCGCGACCGGCACGGCGTGCGGTTGCCTGTCGCCGCGGCGCAGGCAGCGCAGCCCGTTGAACAGGTCGTAATAGGCGCTCGCTTCCTTGCCGTAGACGTTCATCATGTAATATTCCGACGCCGAGGCGTAGGACGCGGTGAGATTGGAGATCGCGCCGCTCTCGTGTTGCATCACGAGGCTCGCCACATCGGGGTTATCGCCGGGCAGCACGAGTTGCGCCGACATTCCCGATACCCGTTTCACCGGGCCGAGCAGCATCTCCAGCACGTCGACATAGTGGATGCCGATCTGCAGCATCACGCCGCCGGGCATCCCGGCGGACTGGTAGCGCCATGACGACAGGTCGATCTTGCCGAGACGGTCGCGGCTGATGTTGCACTCGGCCTGCACCAGCCTGCCGAACCGGCCGGCGTCGATCTCCGCCTTGATCCAACGGAAATGGTTTTCGCGTCGCCGCTGATAGCCGAGTGCGAGCACTACACCCGCGGCCTCGCAGACCCCCGCGATCTCGCGGCCCTCGGCGACGCTGTTGGCGATCGGCTTGTCGAGGAACACGTGCTTGCCGGCCTCCGCGGCCTGGCGCGTGGTCTCGAGATGCACGCCGTTGGGCGTGGTGTTGATAACCGCCGCGATCGAGGGGTCGGCGAGGATGTCCTCGTAGCTCGATGCCGCGCGGCAGCCGTATTTCGCCGCGAAGGCATGACGCTTCTCGTCCGAGCGGGTGAAGCACGCCGCGACCTCGAGCGCGCTCGAGCGCTTGATGGCGTCGGCGAGCACGTCCGACCACCAGCCGATGCCCAGCACGGCGACCCGCAGCGGCGTCGTCCTCCCGGCTTCGGCGCTGGATTTGATCGGTTTCGCTGGGGTGTCGGCGACGCTCATGCACTCTCCGCTTCATCTGCCATGGTCTTGCGATAGCCGAACGCCCACGCCAGCGCCTGTACGGCGAGCAGGATGCCCAGCGCGCTGCTCAGCACCACCACCGACGCCCGGTCGGCGAAGGTCGCGTAGTCGCCGCCGGACATGGTGAGCGCGAGCCGGAAGCTCGACTCCAGCCGGTCGCCGAGCACCAGCGCCAGCAGCAAAGGCGCCATCTCGTACCCGAACTTGCGCAGCACATAGCCCGCCGCGCCCGAGATCACCATGATCCAGATGTCGGCCGCGGAGAAGTTCACGCTGTAGACGCCGATGATGGAGATGATGAGGATGATCGGCACCAGCCAGAAATAGGGAATCCGCAGCAGGTTCACGAAGATGCTGACCAGCGGCAGGTTGAGGATCAGCAGGATCACGTTGCCGATATACATGCTCGCCACCAGGCTCCAGAACACCTCGGGGTGGTCGGTCAGCAGCAGCGGCCCGGGCTGGACGCCGTGGATGGTGAGCGCGGAGAGCAGGATCGCGGTCGCCGGGATCGACGGGATGCCGAGCGCCAGCAGCGGGATCATCGCGGTGCCCGTGACCGCGTTGTTGGCGGTCTCGGGGCCGGCGACGCCGGCGATCGCCCCCTTGCCGAACTCCTCCGGATGCTTGGAGAACTTCTTCTCGATCGCGTAGGACACGAAGGTCGACACCACGTGGCTGACGCCGGGGATGATGCCGAAGATGAAGCCGATGATCGAGCCGCGCCCGATCGCCGGCGCCGCGTCGCGCAGGTCCTTCCATCGCGGCACGAGGTCGCGCAGCTTGGGGTGGATCGCCTTGATGGTCTCCGACTTCTCCAGGTTGATGAGAATTTCCGAGACGCCGAACAGGCCGATGGCGAGCGCGGTGAAGGAGAGGCCGCCGGCGAGGCTCGTGTAGCCGAAGGTGAAGCGGGCGACGCCGGTGAGGTTGTCGAGGCCGATCGAGCCGAGCAGCAGGCCGAGCACGACCATCAGCGCGGTCTTGAGGCGCGAGCCCGCCGACACCATGGTGATGACGGCGAGCGCGAGCAGCATCAGCACCACCTCGACGGAGGGACCGATTGCGATCATCACCTTGGCGAGCGGCGGCGCGATGAACATCAGGCCGAGAATCGACACCGTGCCGCCGATGAAGCTGCCCACCGCCGCGATCATCAGGGCCGGGCCGGCGCGGCCCTTGCGCGCCATCTCGTAGCCGTCGATGCAGGTGATGACGGACGCCGCCTCGCCGGGGATCCGCACCAGGATCGAGGTCGTCGAGCCGCCATACATGGAGCCGTAGAAGATGCCGGTCAGCATGATGATGCCGATCGACGGTTCGAGGCCGAAGGTGAGCGGCAACAGGAGGGTCATGCCGGCGAGCGGCCCGAGTCCCGGCAGCACGCCGACGACGGTGCCCCACAGGCACCCGATGAAGCAGTACAGCAGCCCCTTCCAGGACAACGCGACCGCAAAGCCGCCGACGAGTTGATCGAACCCGGTCATAAGCGTTCCGTTCAAAACGGTCCGAGGGGAAGCTGAAGGCCGAGCAGCACCTGGAAGAAGTACCAGCACGCCACCATCGCGACGGCGGACGCCGCGATCGCGACCGGCACGGCGGCGCGGGCGAGCACCACCAGCAGCACGGCCCCGAACAGGCCGAGCGACAGATAGGCGCCGAGCGGTTCGAACAGCGCCGCCACTCCGACCATCGCCGCGAGCACGATCAGGATGTCGCGGTGGCCGAGTTCGACGGTTTCCCCCTCCCCGACCCCGCGCCATCCTTCGATGGCGATGAGCGTGCCGAGGGCGAACACCAAGACTCCGAGCACCAGCGGAAAGAAGCCCGGTCCCGGGAGGTCGAAGCCGCCGAAGTCGAGCAGCGAGGCCTGCCAGGCGAAGATGAGCCCGACCGCGGCGAGAATCGCGGCGACGACGATGCCGCCGCGGCGCGTGGAAACGACGCGCGGCAGCATCGAGCCCACGCCTACCCGCCGTGACTGGTCCATGAGGATCGACATCGCTGAAGTGCTGATGCGGATGGCTTAGCGTTATTTCTTCTTCAGGCCAAGTTCGGCCATCACCTGCGCGAGCTTGGCGTCGTCGCTCGCGATCAGCTTGCCGAAGTCTTCGGCCGGCAGATAGGCCGGGGTGAAGCCGATGGTCCGGCCGGCGTCGGCAAAAGCCGGCGAGGTCACCGAGTTCCTTGATCGCCTGCTGGAGCTTGGCGATCACCGGCTTCGGCGTGCCCTCGGGCACCGCGATGCCCCGCCACATGTCGAGCGCGACCGGGAAGCCGAGTTCCTTCGCCGTCGGCACCTGCGGAAACACCGGGTCATGCTCGGAGCCGAGCACCGCGAGCACGCGCACATCGCCGCTCTTGACGTGGGCGATGAGCGCGGCAGGAAGCTGCACGACGCCCTCGATGCGGTTGCCGAGGAGATTGACGATCGCCTGCCCTTCGCCGAACGGCACATTTATAACCTTGGCGCCGCCGGTGGCGAACAGGGCCGAGGCCGCGAAATGAGTGTGGCTGCCGGTGCCGGAATTGCCGATGCGCACCTTGCCGGGATTGGCCTTGGCGTAGCTGACGAACTCCTCGAGGCTCTTCCACGGCGCATCGTTGCGCACCGCGATCACCGGCGTCTCCACGCTGACGCGGGCGACGGCATCGAACGCCTTGTAGTCGAACGACAGGATGCCGCCGTGGTAGTTGGTGGAAATCGAGTTCGAATTCCAGATGATGGAATGTCCGTCAGGCTTCTGCTGCTGCACATGGCTGTAGCCGATCGCGCCGCCGCCGCCGGTGCGATTGACCACCGGCACCGGCACGCCCAACGATTTCGCCATGCCTTCCGCGAGATAGCGCGCGGTCACGTCGGCAGCGCTGCCGGCGCCGAACATCACGGTCATCTCGACCGGCCGGCCGCCGGGAAATTCCTGTGCATGAGCGGCGCCTGTTCCGGCGGCCGCAAGCGCCAGTGCCAGCGCCGCACCGGCGATCGGCCAGGACCGCGAGCGCGCCTCCGTGTTGCACCGAGAGCCCGTGTTGGTCGGAGAGCCCGTGTTGGTCGGAGACGACGCGCCGTCCGCGCGAAGAGAGCCCGGTTTGAAACAAGCAGATTTCCATCCCTGTCGCGTTGTCTTACGCATGCGTTCCTCCACTCACTCAACACTTACTTAAATCGCAAGCTCTTGTCGAAATCGACCTGCGCGTCGTCGGAGCGCGGCTCGGCCTTCCCTGATCCCCGGAAAACGGTTGCTGCGCTGCACCGCGAAGAGCGTTTCGCAACGGCGTAGCGCGTCCGTCTCGTGTTGCCGCATTCAGTCGTGCGCGGATGTCGGAATGATGGCCCCGGCGCGCCGGGTCCGGGGAATGCAGGAGCGAGATTGCGGCGCGGTTAGCGACCGCGCCGCTGCGGCTTCACGCAGGCCGCGTCGAGAGTTTGGAATTTTGCGTGACATCGCTGTTCGGGTACGCGGGCCCCTCGCGCGCGGGCCGCGCCGCGCCGCGCGGGCGGTCGGATTGCAGAGCAATCTGGTGAGGGACGCCGCGGCTCAGTCGTGAGGAAAGAACTCACTTACCTGCCACTCACCTACCCCCACTCACCTGCACTCACCTGCACTCACCTGCACTCACCTGCACTCACCTGCACTCACCTGCACTCACCTGCCACTCACCTGCCCCTCACCGGGCCCGCGGGGCGCAGAGGCGCCGCACCACACGGCGCGGATGTATGAATGTCGTAGGGCAGACCGGGCAACGACCGCGTTGCGCGAATGGGCGGTCAGGCAAAATGCGCTATCGGCCGTCGAGCGACGAGGCCGCGTCGATGGACGCGATCGCTTCCCGGGCGATGCGGGCGTCGGTCTCCCAGTCCCCGCCGCTCACCCCGATCCCGCCGATGCATTCGCCGTCGACGATCACGGGAAAGCCGCCTTCCATCGCGGTCCAGCGCTCCGGGCCCGCCGCGAGCGCGAGGCCGATGGCATGCGCCACATCGAGCGGTTGCGCCTGGGCGCCCTGGGCCGTCGTCGGCCGCTTGTTGGAAGCGGCGCACACCGCCTTGGTGGTCGAGGAGTGGACGGTATGGAACCGGCCGCCGTCCATGCGCTCGAGCACGATGAGGTGACCGCCGGCGTCGGCGATGGCGACGGTGATGGCGATCCCGGCCTCCTCGGCCTTGGCGATCGCCGTTGCCGCCATCTGCCTGGCCCCGCGATGGGTGAGACGCTTCGCTGCCGCGACGTACATGGAATTTCCTTGAATATGGAGTGTCCGGATGGGCGGCGACCTTGCCCCACGCGGCCGGCCCCATCAAGGCGGCGCCTACCCGCCAAGCCTAACCCCGACAAGCCTACCCGCGCCCGCCGCGGATCAGCTTGAGCCGCTCGCGCGGAAGCAGCGCGCGCGGCAGGTCCGGCGGCTTCTCCGGCGGCAGGTCCGGAAAGTAGGCCCCGCATCGAAGGGCGCGTTCCCCGCGGGCGCGGCACGACGACGACACCGCCTCCAGCACGTCCTCCATGTCGATGTCGGCCCCATAGCGCTCCGCCAGCATGGCAACGCGATAGCGGCCGAGCCGCGGACACTGCCGGCAGGCAACGCGGACGATGACATAGGGATAGTCGCGCAGGCGCATCCCCTAGAAAGAACATATCGAGAACAAAGATCAAGGCCCGTGCATGCCGGTGCAGGGGATCGCTGTCCGCGTGGGCCCATGTTCCGAGACCCCGGCGGGTTGCCGCTTCACCGCCGGACCCGCCCGAGTTGGTCCGGCATCGGGGACGGGACTTTGCCGGCAAGCGGGCCGCGGCCGATATGGCCAGGATTGAGGAAATCCCGATCGCGTTCGATGGTCGCCTACGCAGATCTCGGGATCAATACTGATGCGGTCCCATATCCAGGGCTTCAACCAGAGCGACGGTGACCTTCGGATTCTTGAGATATTCGCCGCGGAACCGCTTCACCAGGAGCTCGGCCAGCTCAGTCGACGTCAGACCGGCGGCCTTGAACTTTCCGGCGCGGGGAATGGCGACGAAGCCTCCGGTGTCGATCAGATAGTTCCCGCTGAGCGAGGCCTCGTTATAGACGGTCACATGGATCTGGTCGCCGGGCTGGATTCGCGCCACCGGCACCGCTGCCGGCGCCGGGAGGCTGGGGGCCGCCGAGGCAGTGGAGACGAGAGGTTGCTCGTCCAGCCAGTTGAGCTTCATGGCGCTGGAGCAGCCTGAGACGGCGAGCCCGAGCCCGATCAACACGCCAACGCGGCACACACGCGAACTTCGGGCCACCCCGCCCTCCGAAAAAACAGGAAATACCGCAGGTCTGGAAAAACCCCACCCGGTAGGGTGATACTGCGCGCCATACCCCGAAAAGTCAAAGTTTTGTCGCTTTTGCGCACACCGTTTCGCGATGAAAATTTGACAGTCCATACCCCTTCGAGGACCTCGCCTCCGTGGCCTTCGACGCCGCGCCCGGAACTGCGGCCTGCCCGTAACACCGGCGCATTTGGACCCGCCGGCCGCTCCCGCGACCGCGGCGCGAAAAAAGCTCGCCGCCTCGTGCACGGCGGAACAATGCGGTCCGGTGATCGCGCCGCTGGCCGGCGCCTCGCCGCCAAATCGCCGGCTTTTTGCCGCGGCGGCCCGCATTCCGCGCCCGCAAATCACCCGGCTTCGGCCGCAAAAGGGAGCGATTAACTCCACACTAACCGTTAGAGATAATGATGAATTTGCTACGCCTTCAGCGGTAAAGCCGGTCGCACCGGCGTCGGTGAAGGGTTGGGGGATGATCTCGGCCGTCGATCTGAGATCATCAGCTTGGTTTACGCCTTCGCAGTGACGCCGGCCGTACGGCAGCGTCTGCGAAGCTTCTGGGGGATGGCCTCACCAGGTCATCAGTTTTGCTACGCCTTTGGCGACGGGCCGGCAGGTCACGTCGGTGAAGGTTCGGGGGGTGGCCTCTCACGAGGTCATCATATTAAGCCTTTGGCGACGGGGGGCCGGCAGGTGTGCCGGGACGTCGGTAAAGGCTTGGGGGATTGGTCTCCAACGAGGCCAACAGGGGTGTACATGAACACAAGTCATGCCGAGACATCGGCAGGTCGTAAGCACAACTCTGCCGTCCTGATCTGGGGAGCATTGGGCGGGGTCGTCGTCCTATCGATCGCGCTGCCGCTCGCACTATCGAATTCATACCCGACACCGAACCGCAGCGACTGGGTCATCGAACCCGCTGCCAAGGCCGCACCAACGGCTGCAATTTCCGCGACGACGCCCGCCGTCTACGAGGTGGCTTCGCTGTCGAGCGTCGCGATCGATCCGCCGCGCGCCGTGCCGGCCATCGCCTTTGCCGAACCCGAAGAGCCCGACGACATCCAGGCGGCGATACCGGCCCCTGCGGAAACCACCTCGACCGTGACCCGTGTCTCGTCCCTGGCGCCGACTTCGGTGCTGGCGCGCGGACCGTCCGAGGCGGCCTCGTCCGCGGTCATGAAGATCCCCGTGGCCCAGCAGGCCGCTCCGATCGACCGTCAGCCGGTTATCCGCGTGTCGTTCGCGGAACGCTGGACCTCGGCCATGGTCGTGCCGGAAGTTGCCGCCACCATTCAGATGCCCGCCGAGGCGGCGCGGTTGGAAACCCCGGAGCGGCGCGCAGCGCCGGCCCCGGCCAAGCGGCGCGACATCGGCATGATGGACGAAGTCGACCGCTATCTTTGGGAAGTCTATCAGCGCAAGGCGGTCAAGTCGGATTCCTCCGGCGACTTCAGCTGGAAGGACCCGGCCGCCGCCAAGCATGCCGGCCTGTCGATGCAGGACTACGTCATCCGCGGCATGGACGCCGATTTCCGCGAGCAGCTCTATCACGCCGGGCGCGCAATGGACGGCCAGGGCATCTCCTGGTCGATGCTGAGCGCCTTCCGCGACGACTACCGCCAGAACCTCGCCTCCGGCTTCAAGGCCCATGGCGGCAATTCCAAGCACGGCGGCAGCCGCGCGACCGGCGGCTACGGACATGGCCAGGCGATCGACCTCACCACGGCCGACGGCGATGGCAGCGCCGCCTGGCACTGGATCGACGCCCATGGCGCGAAGTACGGGCTCCACCGCCCGATCCCGGGCCCGGATCCGGCTCACGTGCAGCCCAGCGCCAAGTGGCACGACATCGCGGTGGCGCTGCGCAACTCCCGCGCCCGGATCGCCGACAGCGAGCCGGTACAGAGCAAGACCAAGGTTGCCGGGGCGACCCGCTAGACACCGGCTTCCTGCCGTTTGAACGGATGATGGCCGGGCCCTGCCCCGGCCATCATCATTATGGGGCCCGCGTTATCGACGGCCCGTCCCAGCGCGCGGTGCACCGCCAGCGCGTCGAGCGGGCCTTGCGTCGATGCGCGAATGCGCCCGGCAGGCGTCCCGCCACCCCAGATTTCGAACCCGAGCCATGCCCTGTGTCGGACGCAATTCCGGTGCTAATTTCCCTTCCAATTCTTCCATCGCGAACCTGGAGATTGCGATGCCGGACCTCCGCTTCTGCAGCCGAACCGTCGTTTGCGCAGCGCTCGCTCTTGCGCTTGCCGGGACCTGTGCGTCCGCCCAGGTGCGCCCCGGGCCGCCGCCGCCCGGCGCCGGCCCGGCCGGCCCTCCCGGGCGCGGCCCCGGCGGACCGCCGCCGCGGATGGCGCCGGCCAAGCCCTATAAGGCGGTCGCCGTGACGCCGCCCCAGCCCTACAACGATCCGAGCTTCGAGGCCTTTCGCAAGCAGCTCGCGGAGATCGCCGGCCAAAAGGACCGCGCTGCCCTCGCCAAGCTGGTGACCAACACCTTCTTCTGGATGGGCGAGCGCGGCGACAAGGCGAACAAGCGCAAGTCCGCGATGGAAAACCTGGCCGCCGCGATCAATCTCGACGGCCGCGACGGCTCGGGCTGGGAGCTTCTGGCTGCCGCCGCCGCCGAGCCCTCGCTGGAAGCGGTGCCGGACCGCAAGGGCGTCATGTGCAGCCCGGCCGGTCCGACGTTCGACCAGCAGGCCGCCGAGCAGGTCGCCAAGGCGACCGGCACGGACCCTGGCGACTGGGGCTTCCCGATCAAGGGCGCGCTCGACGTGCACGCCACCGCTCAACCCAATTCCCCCGTCGTCGAAAAGCTCGGGTCGATCCTGGTGCGCGTCATGCCCGAGGGACCGCCGCCCGGCGCGCAGGGGAATGCGCCGCCGCAGCCGGGCACGACGCTGGTGCGGATCGTCACCCCGGCCGGCAAGGTCGGCTATGTGCCAGACGATGCGCTCGGATCCCTCGACATCGACCAGCTCTGCTTCGTCAAGGATGCCGCCGGTTGGAAGATCACCGGTTACGCCGGCGGCGAGAACTAAGTCCCGGCTGCGTCACGAGCATGCCGCCGCAGCGCATTTTGAGGCCCCGCGAGCGGGGCCTTAAGTTTTTACCAGATACCCTTGAAGGACTTGGTGGAATACTTAGGGCACCGGACGACGTCATCCGGCGCGGATGCCGGGTTCGCTGAAGGTGCGGCGCCCGGCACGACCCGTTGAGCGGCGGGTCCCTCGGCGGCAGGCACCTTTGCATGGGGTTGTTTTCGCAAAATTTCCGGGGAACGCTGGCGCAGTCCCCCGGTCGGCAGGCTCCCTGACGGCAGCCTCTCCGCGGCAGGCTTCATTCGGCAAGCTTCATCTCGGCAGGACCCTCGTAGCCGCAGCCCGAAGCTCCGCATATGGCGCAACTGCATCGAAATCCGCGACCACCAACTCCGAGGGACGCCCGTCCCCAGGGGCAGATTGCCGGTTCCATTCCGGTTTGCCAAACTGGGGCCGCCGGCCAAGGAAGCGCCACGACAGCGAACCGGCCTGTTTAATTGGCATAATTCTTGAGTGCCGGCGGTATTGCCCGCGGCCGAGGAGATTAAACCCAATGAGCGCCGACACCCACCCGGTGGATGAAATTCTGCCGGCACCAAAGCTGCTCACGCTCGGACTGCAGCATGTGCTGGTGATGTATGCCGGCGCCGTCGCGGTGCCGCTCATTCTCGGCCGCGCGCTGAAAATGTCGCCGGAGGACGTCGCGTTCCTCATCAGCGCCGACCTGTTCGCCTGTGGCATTGCCACGCTCATCCAGAGCGTCGGCTTTCCCGGAGTCGGCATTCGGCTCCCGGTGATGATGGGCGTCACCTTCGCTTCGGTCGGCCCCATGCTCTCGATGGCGGCGTCCCCCAACATCGGCCTGCTCGGCATCTACGGCTCGGTCATCGCGGCGGGCCTGTTCGCGTTCCTGGCTGCCCCGTTCATAAGCAGGCTGTTGCCGCTTTTTCCGCCGGTGGTCACCGGCACCATCATCCTGGTGATCGGTATCTCGCTGATGCGGGTCGGCATCAACTGGGCGGGGGGCGGCTTGCCGACCCTCACCAAGGTGGTGGACGGCGTGCCCGGCGCGTTCCCCAATCCGGCTTACGGCCAGCTCCAGGGGCTCGGCATCGCGCTGTTCGTGCTCGTCGTGATCCTGGGCTTGATCCGCTGGGGCAACGGGGTTCATCGCCAACGTCTCGGTGCTGCTCGGCATCATCGCCGGCGGCGTCCTGGCCGCGCTCCTCGGGGTGATGAATTTCTCCAAGGTGGGCACCGCCGCCTGGGTCGACGTGGTGACGCCGCTGCGGTTCGGCATGCCGCAATTCCACCTCGTCCCGATCGTCACCATGTGCATCGTCATGATCGTGGTGATGATCGAGTCGGTCGGCATGTTCCTCGCGCTCGGCGAGATGACCGGCCGCAGGATCGACCAAGCGGGACCTCGCCCGCGGCCTGCGCGCCGACGGCCTCGGCACTATCATCGGCGGCATCTTCAACACCTTTCCCTACACGTCGTTCTCCCAGAACGTCGGGCTGGTCGGCGTCACCGGCATCCGCTCGCGCTGGGTGACCGCCGCCGGCGGCGGCATCATGGTGGTGCTCGGCTTCCTGCCGAAGATGGCGGCGCTCGTCGAGGCGGTGCCGCAGGTGGTGCTCGGCGGCGCCGGGCTCGTGATGTTCGGCATGGTGGCGGCGACCGGCGCCCGCATCCTCACCGCGGTCGATTTCAAGACCAACCGCTTCAACCTGTTCGTCGTCGCGATCTCGGTCGGCTTCGGCATGATCCCGCTGGTGGCGCCCAACTTCTTCAAGTACACGCCGGACGAGCTCCATCCGCTGCTGGAGTCGGGAATCCTGCTGGCGGCGATGTCCTCGGTTCTGCTCAACGCGTTCTTCAACGGCGTCGGCAGCGCCGAGAGCGCGAGGGAGGAAGCCGCGATGATCGCGGGCGCCTCCGAGCACGTCTGACCGCTTCGCTGCGGCGCGGCCGATGCCGCGCCGGACTGACCGCCCGTCCCACGTCCAACCGTCTTACCACCCGTCACGGGATCATCGCGACATGCTCAATTCGATCGTCACGGAATGGGTGAGCCTCATCTTCCGCTGGCTGCACGTGGTCGCCGCCATCGGCTGGATCGGCAGTTCCTTCTACTTCATCCACCTCGACCTCAGCCTCAAGCCGAACAAGGCGCTGCCCGACGGCGTCCACGGCGAGGCGTGGCAGGTCCACGGCGGCGGCTTCTATCACATTCTCAAATACCTGGTGGCGCCGGCCAAGATGCCCGACGAGCTCACTTGGTTCTACTGGGAAGCCTATGCGACGTGGCTCTCCGGGTTCGCCCTCGTCATCGTCGTCTACTATCTCGATGCCGACCTGTTCCTGGTGGACAAGTCGGTGATGGACCTGTCGCCGGTCCAGGCCGGCCTGTTCAGCCTGGTGAGCCTGACGCTTGCCTGGCTGCTCTACGAGGCGGCGTGCCGCTCCAAATTCGCCAAGCACGAGCTCGCCTTCGTGATCTCGGGCTACGTGTTCCTGGTCGCCCTCACCTATGCCTTCACCCATGTGCTGAGCGGGCGCGGCGCGTTCAACCAGATCGGCGCCATCATCGGCACCATCATGGTGGCGAACGTCTTTCTCATCATCATTCCCAACCAGCGCAAGACCGTCGCCGCACTGATCGCCGGCGAGAAGCCCGACCCGGCCTACGGCATCATCGGCAAGCAGCGCTCGGTCCACAACAACTACCTGACCCTGCCGGTCATCCTGTTGATGATCAGCAATCACTATCCGCTGCTCTATGCCACCCGCTTCAACTGGGCGATCGTCGCCATCGTGCTCGCGCTGGGGCCGATCATCCGGCACTTCTACAACAGCCGGCATGCCGGCAAGGGATCGCCGTGGTGGACCTGGGGCGTCGCCGCGGCGGGCATGATCGCGATCGGCTTTCTCTCCGCCGCGGGGCCGCGCGAGGCCGCGACCGCGGCCGCGACGCCGACCTTCAAGACGGTGGAGAACATCATCTCGTCGCGCTGCAGCATGTGCCATGCGGTGGAGCCGGTGTGGCCCTCCATTCCCACCGCGCCGCGCGGCGTCCTGCTCGACGATGCCGACCACATCCGCCGCAATGCCCGCCTGATCGGGCGCAATGCCGCCTGGTCAAATGCAATGCCCCCCGGCAACATCACCGAAATGACCCCGGGCGAGCGCGCCACCGTCGCCGCGTGGATCGATGCGGGCGCGCCGGCGAAATAGGTGCTTGAATGGTGTTCCGGTCCGTTCGCATTCCAAGGTCCGGTACGACCCGAAACCCCGATGAGGCGGCGGCCTGCCGCCACGGCTGCAACCACGATCGTTCAGTGCGAAAACAGGAGGATCTCCCATGTGCGCAGGCGACGACCACACGTGTCCGCAGTTCGAGCTGCATCGCCAGAAGCTGCTGGACGATCTCGATGCGGAACGGCGCAGCTTCCTCAAGAGCGCCTTCGCCGCCGGCGGCGGCGCGGCGGCCGCATGGGCGGCGACCGGCGGCACGCTGATCTCGCCGGCGGCCGCGCAAAGCACGGCGCCGCAGCCGGGACGGCCCACCTACCACTATCTGCCGGCGACGGCCGACACCGTGCATTGGGGCTATTTCAGCAAGCTGCTCAAGCCGCAGCTCGAGGTCGATTCCGGCGACTACGTAACCATCGAAGCGCTCACCCACCATGCCAATGACGACGCCGAGCGGATGGTCAAGGGCGATCCCGGCGCCGAGAGCGTGTTCCTGTGGACCAAGGAGAAGAAGGGCGTCAATCGCCGCGGCGCCGGCCCCGTCGACGGCAAGCTGCTGGGCCGCGGCGCCGGCGAAGGCTTCGGCGTGCACATCTGCACCGGGCCGGTCTTCGTGCGCGGCGCCGAGCCGGGCGACATCCTCGAGGTGCGCATCATCGACGTGAAACCGCGGCCGTGCGCCAACCCCGCCTATGCCGGCAAGGCGTTCGGCAGCAACGCCGCGGCGTGGTGGGGCTTCCATTACAAGGAGCTGCTCACCGAGCCGAAGCCGCGCGAGGTCATGCACCATCTACGAGATCGACGCCTCCGGGCAGCGCAACTGGGCCCAGGCGGTCTACAATTTCCGCTGGACGCCGCAGACCGATCCGTTCGGCGTGGTGCACAAGACGATCGACTATCCGGGCGTGCCGGTCGACCACACCACCGTGCAGGAGAACCACGGCATCCTCAAGAACGTGCGGATTCCGATCCGACCGCATTTCGGCGTAATGGGCCGTCGCCCCCAAGGAGGCGGACATCGTCGACTCGATCCCGCCCGGTTATTTCGGCGGCAACATGGACAACTGGCGCATCGGCAAGGGCGCGACCATGTACTATCCGGTCGCGGTGCCGGGCGCGCTGTTCTCGATCGGCGATTCCCACGCCTCGCAGGGCGATTCGGAACTGTGCGGCACCGCCATCGAGTGCTCGCTCACCGGCACCTTCCAGCTCGTGCTGCACAAGAAGAACGACCCTCACGGACTCGCTCGCCGGCCTCGATTATCCGCTGCTGGAGACCCAGGACGAGTGGGTGCTGCACGGCTTCAGCTTCGCCAACTACCTTGCCGAGCTCGGCCCGAACGCCCAGCAGGACATCTACACCAAGTCCTCGATCGACCTCGCGCTCAAGGACGCCTTCCGCAAGATGCGCGCCTTCTTGATGACCACGAAAGGCCTGACGGAGGACGAGGCGATCTCGCTGATCTCGGTCGCCGTCGACTTCGGCGTGACCCAGGTGGTCGACGGCAACTGGGGCATCCACGCGATCGTCAAGAAGAGCCTGTTCGCCGGCGCTTCGGCGTAGCCGGCGCGCCTCCTCGCCGGTCATTCCGGGGCGGTGCGCAGCACCGAACCTGGAATTCGGATGGAGCCGGACGGGTGTGGATGCCGAGTCCCGACGGATTCGGCGAGCGGCGCACCCGTTGTTCAGGCCATGCGGGAAAAGGCGGTTCGCCCTTACCTGCAGGTAATGATGCGCCGAAGCGCCAGGCTTAAATTCCTAATATCTTGATGTTTTATGCGACCTTCGGTTGTGCTATGGTCTCCGCGTCTACCGCAGATGGGGCCGTGATGAGACATCGTTTCCTGTTAAACTTGGTTTTCGCGACCGGCATCATCATACCTTTCGTTGCTGCCGAGGCCGAGGATGGAAACTCTACAACCAACTCCGGAGCGAGCGTTCTCGACGACAGGGATGGAAACAGCATCGGCGTAGTGGCTGACATTTTCGGCGTGTCTCAAACCTCTGCTCCGCTCGCGGGTGTCAAAACTCCGAACGTGCCGCTACTCATTCTCCTCCCCGTGTCAGAATTGCTTCCAAAAGGCGCGGGCTGGCAGTACATCGGAACCAAGGCGCAATTTGATACTTCGTCGAAGCGCCGTGTCGCACTGCTTCCGGGCACTAACTCATCGTCCGGGACGGCGGTTCGCGAGATCACATTTGCTCTGGCTGTGCCCTCCGTATCGGTGTCCTTCAGTGCGAGCGAGCCCGGCGGAAATATTGTCGTAGCGACGCCGCCAGACGCTGTTGAAAAAAATGACAACCCATTTTCTAGAGCCGGCTCGGACATAAAGGGAATTTGGGGCGGAGCCAGTTCTATTTTTCGGAAACCATTCTAAGCATTAGTCGCCGAGGTACAAATGATAGCTTTCTTCTCTGATAATTCACTTCGATGGATACTTGCTGCATCCATGTTGATGATCGGCGCCGAATCGTCGTTGTTGGCACGCGCGTTTCTATTCGACGATGGACACGGTGAAATCACGCAGAGTCGACATGCTTATGCTCGACGCGTCGAGACGGTCGATCATGGTGTCGGCGGACGGCAAGTTCTGCTCGGAGCCGGTGCCCGACGCCGTTAATACCCTCGCCAAGGAATTCGCGTCGAAGATTTCTGGTGCGGCGGGTGATAAAAATGCGAGCGCCGATCTATCCCAACTCGTAAATGTCGATATTTCAAAACTGTTCGAACGGTCCCAAGGGATACAGGCCCTTCGTGATGGGATGTATCGCCTTTGCGAAGCCTACATAAATCATGCGATTTCGGATGATACCTATCAGGAACACATAGCCAATCTGACCGCTACTCTCAATTTCATCGTCCCGATCGAACTGTGTTCAAAACTCAACCGGGAGATTGTCATCGCGATCTCGAACGCGGCTGGCGCGACTGTAACGAAACAACGTGACTCGTCCGAGAAGAATCAAGCCGTTAGGACGACGAGCGCCTCGCAGAACGACAAATTGGACGCCAAACCGCTTGTCACGTCGGACGAGAAAACGCCATTGACCAATGCGTCGGCCTTAACGAGCGAATGGCTTTCGATCATGAACAATTCTGAATTACTGACCAACAAATTTACAAGTACTTGCATGTCGATAGGCGCCGACTTCGCAAGCAGAATGGCGGCCACAAGCAATATCCTGGCTTCCGCGAGGTACGAGGCCCGCTTCAGCACGCAGCCTGCACGTGCGCCGAACGAGCCTAGCCCCCAATCCAAATCGAAATGATGCGGCGTTGCGACTTTCCTACCCCGGCAGCAGCCACCTCGACACGGTGAAGATCAGGAGCCCGACGAGGCCGCCGACCAGCGTGCCGTTGATGCGGATGTACTGCAGGTCCTTGCCGACCTGCAGCTCCAGCCGGTTGACGAGCGTCGTGGAATCCCAGGCCTCCACCACGTTGGTGACGAAGGCGCCGATCTCGGCGCGGCGCGGCGAGATGGTGTTGCGGACGAGATAGCGGATCCAGCTGTTGATCCGCGCCTTTAGGGCAGGATCCTCGGCGACCCAGCGCCCGGCCCGCAACAGGCAGTATTCGACCGCGGCGGCGATGGTCTCGGCATGGGCGGAGACGTCCGACGGCAGGCGGGCATCGATCTCCCGCCACATGGCGGTGACCTGCTCGGAAAATCCGGGGTCGTCGAGCAACGCGTCCTTGGAAGCCTCGACATCGGCCCGCAGCGCCGGATCGCTGCCGAGCCGCTCGATCAGCCCCTCGACGGCGTTCTTGAGCTCCATCCGCCAGGGATGCGCGGGATTGCGCATCTCGGTGAGCGTCGACGCCGCGGTCGTGCAGATCTTGTCGGCGACGATCCCGTCGAGCCAGCGCGGCACCCAGCGCGACGAGTTCGCCTCGACCCGGGAGCGGATGAAATCCTTGTTCACCAGGAGCGAGGTTTCCGCGTATGCAATCGCGCGCTCGAGGAGCTTCTGGGTCTCGCCCCGGGCCCATACGACCGCCAGCAGATTGCTGGCGACCGGTGCCGCCGGCACCGCCTTGAGTCCGCGCACCAGGGACCGGCCCAGAACGTCGGCCAGCTCGTCGCGCGGCAGGGCGCGGACGACTTCGGGCACCACCACCGCGGCCCTGCGGGCGACGCCGCGGGCATTTTCGGGATTGCTGAGCCAATCGGCGATCCATTGCGCGGCATCGACCTCGATCAGCTTTTGCGACAGCACCTTCGGGGTGAGGAAATTGTTGGTGATGAAACGTCCGAGCGCGCCGGCGATGCGGGCCTTGTTGCGCGGCACGATGCCGGTATGGGGAATCGGGATTCCCAGCGGATGGCGGAACAGCGCCACAACCGCGAACCAGTCGGCGCAGGCGCCGACCATCCCGGCCTCGGCGAAAGCCCGCACATAGGCGAGCCACCCCCACCGCATCTGCCCGAACGAGGTCGCCACGAAGATCACCGTCATCGCGACGAGCAGCAGCGTCGCGATGGTCCGCATGCGCCGCAGTTCGACGAACTCGATGATCTTCGGCGGGCCGGAGCGCGGGTTGCGGCGGGCTCAGCATGGCGATCCGCTCCGCGGTGACGACCGCGCCGTCATTTGCGGTCCCGCGGGCTCCGCGAGGCGAGCTCGGCGTAGTGCAGGCGCACCGTCTCGGCGCCATACTCGCGCTCGAGCCGGCGGATGGTGAAGTGCCCCTGCGCAATCTGCTGGAAATGGTTCATGAAGATCACGTTGACGGTGGCACCGCCGACCGCGCCCACCACCGGCAGCGCACTCGCGGCGACGCGGTCCGACACCACAATCGAGAACCGCGACACGATCTCCGCCACCAGGCTGTTGAGCATGACGGTCGAAAACTCGGCGGCCCCGCGCTCGACGACGAAGGCGGCGGCGTTGCCCGAAAGCCGCGTCATCAGCGCCCGCGCGGCGAAGTAGCCGAGGTCGGTGCGCACCGCGGTGCTGCTGCGCGAGCCGAGCGCGAACACCTGCAGGCAGGCGAGCCGCGCTTCGAGCGTGCGCAGATCCTCGCCGTTATGGCGGGCGATATCGGCGATCGCGCGCAGCATGATCGTGGTCGTCAGCGGCAGCTCGACGACGAGCCCCGGCATGCCGAAGAATCCGCTCACGCCGCCGCTCACCCCGGCGATCGCCGTCGAGAGCCAGGTGGCGGGAGGCGCCGGCGCCGCGTCGAGCGTCTCGATCGCGGTCTTCAGGCATTTCTGGATCGCGGCCTCGACGGCCCGCGAGAGGCCCCGGCTCGCCCGCCGCGGCAACAATTGAACCACCCGGTTGACGGGGGCGCCGGCATAGTCGGCGAGGCGGGCGGCGAAGTTCTGATTTTCAAGCGAATGCACGGCCCGGGCGAGCGCGCGGTGATGGGCACGCGGCAAAGGCGCCGCGAGGTTCAAAACCCCAGTGTCCTGCGTCCCGACGTTCTGGATGCCCAAGCGGAGCCCACCTCTCGAACAACCCCACGGGACGCCCGTCGGGGAATACCGTCAGGTTCCACCGACCCGAGCTGCGATTACTGGTATCGCAAGATGGGCCGCATTCCGTTGAGCGCCGCCATGATCGCCGATCCGTTGCTGATGATCGCGGTGGTCACCGGGCTCACCAGCCCTCCAGGAAGAGCTAGTGCCAGCGCGAGCGTATTCAAGCCCGCGACGATGACGTAGTTCTGCTTGATCAGGGAGACCGCGCCCCGCGAGATGTCGACCGCCTTGACGAGCTTCCACAGCGAATCTTCCATCAGCACCACGTGCGCCGATTCATGGGTCACGTCGGCGCCGTATTTCATGGCGATGCCGACATCGGCGAAGCTCAGCGCCGGCGAGTCGTTGATGCCGTCGCCGACCATGGCGACGACGTTGCCGCGTCGCTGCAACTCCTGGATGACGCTCGCCTTGTCGGCCGGCATCATGTCGGCGAACTCGCCGGTAAGGCCGAGCCGCGAGCTCACCGCCTTGGCGACCACCGCGTTGTCGCCGGTCAGCATGATCGTGTTGCGCACGCCCAACGCGTGCAGCCGGCTGATCACCGCGCGGCTTTCGGGCCGGATCTTGGTCGGCATAGGCGACGAGGCCGCCGAGCTTGCCGTCCACGGCGATATAGAGGCAGGAATAGCCGTTGCGATCGAGCGCCTTGCGGTCGCTCGCGGCGCAGTCGACATTGATCGCCGACTGGCGCATGAAGCGCTCGCTGCCGACATGGAGATAGTAGCCGTTGACCTGGCCCTCGACGCCGAGGCCGACCCGGTAGTGGGTCTCGTCGCAGGGCGGAAGATTGACCGCCAGCTCGCGCGCGCGGCTCCGCAGCGCCTCGGCGACCGGATGGTGCAGGCGCGTTTCCGCCGCGGCGGCGAGGCCGAGCAGATGGTTCGGCGTGACGTGGTCGACGTAGCCGATGACGTCGATCACCGCCGGCACGCCGTGGGTGAGCGTGCCGGTCTTGTCGAACACGATGGTGTCGACCTTGGCGAGCTTCTCCATGTGGCCGCCGCTCTTGATGACGATGCCGGCGCGGGCGGCATGGGTCATCGAGGACAGCACCGAGGTCGGCGCCGCGACGCGGATGCCGGTCCCGTAATCGACGATGACCAGCGACAGGAAGCGGCTGAAGTCGGCCGTCAGCGCTGCGGTTCCGGCGGCGAGCCCGATCGTCGGCACCACCAGCCTGTCGGCCAGCAGCTCGGCGTGGTTCTGCATGCGGGTGTCGCCGAGCGGCGCCGACTCCACGAGATGCGCGATCTGCCCGGCCGTGGTGTCGTTGCCGACCCGGGTGGCACGGATCGTCAACTGGCCTTCGCGCAGCACGGTGGCGGCGAACGCGGCATCGCCGGTGGCGCGCGTCACCGGCAGGCCTTCACCGGTGATGGTCTTCTGGTCGATGCTGGCGGTGCCGTCGATGATCTCGCCGTCGACGGGAATCATTTCGCCGGGATAGACGACGACGAGATCGCCGACCACGATCTCGACGGCGGGGACCGCGGTGATCTGGCCGTCGCGCAGGATCCAGGCGCTCTTGGAGCGGAATTCCAGCAGGCCGGCGATGGCGCGGCGCGAGCCCGCCGCGGTCAGGTCGCGAATCCAGTCGCCGAGCTTGATCAGCCAGGTGACCAGCGAGCCGGCGAGCGGGTTCGACTGCATGATCGAGGCCGAGATCGCCAGGGTGTCGAGTACATCGATGTTGAGGCGGCTCTCATTGCTCCACACCCGCCACGCCCGCTTGGCGATCGGAAGCGCGTTCCACAACATCAGCGGCATGTTGACCGCGACGACCACCGGATTGGCGCTGAACGCCATCAGGAGCGACAGCGTCGGCAGGTTGAGCGGGGAACGCGCGGAAAACAGGCCGGGGACGTCGGCCTTGGTCGGCGCGGCGGGACCCGGCACCGGCACCGGCGACGCCGACTCCGGCGCGGCCGGCACGGAGAAGGCGAGCAGCGCCGAGAGTCTGCTGGGGCGATACCGCCTTGAGGTGGGACAGCAAATCCTGGAGCAACGGCTCCTTGGCGCGATCGAATTCGATCACGACGCTGGCGCAGTCCTCATTGGCGCGCGCGCCGGTGATGCCCGGCTGCGCCCGCAGCCAGGCCATCGCCTTGTCGGCCAGCGCCGTCTTGCGCCACAGTTCGGGCACATGGAGGCGTACCCGGCCCGGCATGTAATGACGTACGGCGACTTCCATATCTGCGCACCCGGTCTCGTGGTCAGGCCGGCGCAGCTTCGCCCTCGGCTTCGCGCGCGCTCTCGGCCAACTCGCTCTGCATCTCGATGAAATGATTCAAGCCGAACAGGGTGAGCGTGACCCATACCGGCGTGGCGGCCGCGGCACCGACTTCGAAGATCATGAAGCCGACGAGGCCGGCGCACAGCACCATTTTCAAGTCCAGCACGTTGCCCGACGCGACCTTGATCTCGCGGTCCCAGTGCCGGCAGAAATCCACCACCGCCTTGGCGGCGTCGGAATGCTCCGCGAGGAAGTTCGCCTCTTCCTCGATCCTGGTCGCGAGCGCATCGATCTCGTTGCTGGGCGGCTTGCGCGGCCGCGGCGGCGGAGCCGGCTGGTGCTCGTTGAAGCGATTGACGAAACCCGCCTGGAAATCGGCTTGACGGTCCGCATCGTAGCGCAGAACCACGCTGCCGGTTTCCGGATTGACCTCCACCTTCTCGATGCCCGGAATGACGCTGAACGTCTTCTGGATCTCTTCGAGCAACGCGGGATTGCCTTTCGCGGACGGAATTTTCATCCGCACGCGCCCAGGCACCTGATGGGCAATCTTGATTTTGACTTTCATCGGTGGACGCGAACGTCAGGCTTTCTGAGGTTCGCCGACGGAATTCACCGTCGATTTGGCAGCATCGCCTTCGGCATGCACCTCGGCGACGATGTCATGGACCTGCTCCTTGGCTTCCGCCACCATCTCACGGGTCTTGCGGCCGAACTTATAGGCGCCGCGCACGGTCGACTTGAACATCGGAGACAGCGCCGCTCCCATCTTGGGCACATAGCGCGGGGCCAGCATCGCGGCGACGCCGATTACCATGCCGGGCAGCAACGCGACCTCGAACAACGCCACTCCGACCGCCACAACTCCGACCGTCGCCGCCACCGTAACCGCCTCGTTGACGGCCGGGTTGACCTCGGGAGCATCGCCGGCGTGAGCCTCGTCGTCCTGATGAGCAGGCTCGCTGGCGTGGCCATTGGGTTCGCGACTAAGCATAAAGTCCCTCCGTTGGAGCGTCCGGATCGTCAAAAAACGTCGGTCTACAGAGACACTTCCGAGACTCCGCCGCGCCCGTTTCGATTAGCAGCGGTTCATGACAATGCGGCGACGAACCGGGCCGGAAGGTGTCTGCTCGAACGTTTATTCGACCCATTTTGACCACCACCGCTCATGAACCGTTCTAGCAAAAACCGGTCCGCGGCGCACTTGACAGTTTAATATCGTAAGATATATCTTTCGCTGTGACTAAAGATAGCTCTAACGATAAACACACAGGAACTCTAATGCATCATCTCCATGGAATCTTTCATGAACTGCGCCAGCATCTGTCAGGCGACATGCGTCATCGCGGCAAGCACCATCGCCGGGGCCGTGGTTTCGGCCACGTATTCGGCGATCGCGGGCGAATCGGGATTCGACCGCTCCGGCTTCCGCACCGGCCGCAAGCTCGCGGGCGACGACCTGCAGCTCCTGCTGCTGGCGCTGATCGCGGAAAAACCGAGTCATGGTTACGACTTGATCAAAGTGCTCGAAGAGCGGTCAGGAGGCTATTACGTACCAAGCCCCGGCATGATCTATCCGGCGCTGACCTACCTCGAAGAGGCGGGGCACGCGACCGTGGAGCCGGAAGGCACCAAAAAACTCTACCGCATCAGCGACGACGGCAAGGCCTATCTCGACGAGCACCGCGAGGAGACCGACGAGCTGATGGCCCAGCTCGACCGCATCGGCCGCAAGATGAAGGACTTCCAGCGAGCGTTCTCCGGCGATCAGGACGGCCCCGGCGACGAGGGCGACACCAACGAGCTGCGGCAGGCCCGGCGCGACTTGCGGCGCGTCCTGCACGAGCGCAAGCGCGGCACGCCCGAGGAAAGCCGGCGGGTCGCCGAAATCCTGCGCCGGGCGATCGCCGAGATCGTCGGCAAGGCCTGACGTTCTGCTCCCTCGCGGCATGTCGCATTGCCGTCACGGATGTTCACCAACATCCGTGACCGCCGCGGCTGCGAGCGCGAGCCCGGCTCTTCCGGGCGCGACGCCCACAGGGTTCGGGCATAACCGAACCCTCCGCCGCTCATTGCCGATGGGATGCAAATGAACGACAGCAATCAGGCCAGCCTGCGCGACCGGATCCACGACGAGCTCATCGACAGCGTCGACGAAGAGCTGGAGCTCGAGATCGACGACGACCGCCTCTCCGCGCTGCTGGACGAAACCGGCCAGACCACCCACGGCATCGATCGCAGGATCTACTTCGAGGAGCTGCTCCGCCTGCAGAAGGAGCTCGTCAAGCTGCAGGATTGGGTGGTCCACCAGAAGCTGAAGGTCGTCGTCCTGTTCGAGGGCCGCGACGCCGCCGGCAAAGGCGGCGTCATCAAGCGGGTCACCCAGCGGCTCAATCCACGATCCTGCAAGGTGGTGGCGCTGTCGGCGCCGACCGAGCGCGAGCGCACCCAGTGGTACTTCCAGCGCTACGTCCAACACCTGCCGGCCGGCGGCGAGATCGTGCTGTTCGACCGCAGCTGGTACAACCGCGCCGGCGTCGAGCGGGTGATGGGCTTCTGCACCGACGAGGAGGCCGAGGAGTTCTTCCGCAGCGTGCCCGACTTCGAACGCATGCTGGTGCGCTCCGGCATCATCCTCATCAAGTACTGGTTCTCCATCACCGACGACGAGCAGAACCTGCGCTTCCTGATGCGGATCAAGGATCCGCTCAAGCAATGGAAGCTCAGCCCCATGGACCTGGAATCCCGGCGTCGCTGGGAGCATTACACCAAGGCCAAGGAAGAGATGCTGGAGCGTACCAGCCTGCCGGAATCGCGCTGGTGGATCGTCGAGGGCGTCGACAAGAAGCGGGCGCGGCTCAACTGCATGCACCACCTCCTGCAGCAGGTGCCCTACCAGGAGGTCGTCCACGACACCATCGTGATGCCGCCGCGCGAGCGCCAGCCGGACTATGCGCGCGAGCCGATCCCGGCCGAGATGTACGTTCCGGCGATCTACTGACGCGGCATCCCCGAGACACCCCTGTGACAAGATGGGATACGGCGCGAATCCGGCGCCGTTTCCCGTCCGACGCACAAGAGCCGTGGGGTCGGGATCCGAACCGGGAGCGTGGCCTGCCCGTCCTGGTAGGCAAATCCCTCCGACCTGCTAAAGTGAGACGCCTCTCCGAGGCGCAGGCCAGCCCGAAGCGCAGCCGCGGAACTCATGAAACGGCTCTCGATCCCATTGTTGGTGATCCCATTTTTGGTGATCCCATTGTTGGCAAGCCTCGCCGTCGCCGCCACGGCGATCCCGGCCAGTGCCCATCACTCCATCGCGGTGTTCGATCAGATCCACCCGCTCGAGCTGGTGGGGACGGTCAAGGAGTTCCGCTACAGCAGCCCCCACACGTTCATCCTCCTCGACGTGACCGACAAGGACCAGCACACGGTCACCTGGAACCTGGAGGGCAACAGCCCCAATAGTTTGAGCTGGGACGGCTGGTCGCACACGACGCTCAAGCCGGGCGACGAACTCCGGCTCGTCGTCTTCCCGCTGCGCAGCGGCGCACCCGGCGGCGCCTGGCACCCCGCGCGGTCGCGCTACAAGGACGGCTCTCCCATCGTTGCCGGGCGTTAACGACGGCGGCTGCCTCGCTCCCCCTTATAACCGTTTTCCTTGCAGGACGGCTCGGCCGCGTGCCACTCTTGAAAAATCGTGCGCGCCGGATCGGCAGGCCGGACGTGCCCGAAGTGGGATCGAAATGTCAGAGGAAATGCCGCCATTGCGTTCGCGTCCGCGCTACGGACGCGGTTGGCTATTGCTGCTGGTCGGCTTGGCCGCCGGCGTTGCTGGCGATCGGTGGTTTCTGGCGTCGAAATATGCGCCCTCGACCGGGGTCCATCCGGTAGCGGCCAGCGAACCTGGTCAGGCCGCCTTTTCCCGCGTCGGCGATCGCATCGTGGTGCCCGCGGCCTCGTCGCTCCGCACCCGGCTGACCCTCGAAGAACCCTCCATGAAGGAGGTCGCGCAGGTCCTGGTGCTGCCCGGGCTGGTCGAGGCTGATCCCGCCCGCACGGTGAACGTGATGCCGCCCGTCACCGGCCGCGTCATCGACCTCATGGCGCAGCTCGGTGGCCGGGTTTCGATGGGCGAAGAGCTCGCGGTGATCGACTCCAGCGACCTCGCACAAGCCATCTCGGACGGCGAAAAGGCGCGCTCGGCGCTCAAGCTCACCAAGCAGACCCTCGATCGTCTGATCTCCCTGGAGAAGACGTCGGCCATCGCCGTGAAGGAACGCGAGCAGGCGCAAAGCGACTTCGCCCAGGCGCAGTCGGAGCTCGAACGAGCCGATGGCCGACTTCGCGCAATCGGCGCGCCGGCCGGCCAGAAAGTGAGTTCGCGGCTCTTATCGGTGAAGGCGCCGGTGTCCGGCAGCGTACTCTCATTGCAGGTGGCACCGGGCGCCTATCTCAACGACGCGACCGCCGCGATGATGACCATCGCGAACCTGGAGACCATCTGGGTCACCGCCAACGTCCCGGAAAAGGACACGTCGTTCATCGCCAAGGACCAGCCGGTCACGGTCACCTTCCCGGCCTACCCGGGTAAGGTCTATGATGGGAAGGTGCTGTTCGTCTCCGACGTGCTCGAACCCGACACCCGGCGAACCAAGGTTCGCATCGCCTTCGACAATCCGGACCGCCGCCTCAAGCCCGGCATGTTCGCCAATGTCAGCTTCAGCGCCCCCATGGTCTCGCGCCTCGTGGTGCCGACCTCCGCGCTCCTGATGTCGAACGACCGCACCAGCGTGTTCGCCGAGGTGCAGCCGTGGACCTTCGTCCGCCGCGACGTCGTGACCGATTACGAGGAAGGCAGCACCGCGGTCATCAGGAGCGGTCTCGAGCCGGGCGAGCGCGTCGTCGTCAAGGGCGGGGTCGTGTTCAATGATTGACGGCTTCGTCGCGCTCTGTTTCCAGAAGCGACTTCTGGTCGGGATGATGGCGCTGTTCTTCTGCGTTTACGGCGTCTACGCCTGGACGCAACTGCCGGTCGACGCCTATCCGCTGTTCAGCGACGTCTACTCCCAGGTGACGACGGCTGCGCCCGGGTTGGCCGCCGAAGAGGTCGAGCAGCAGATCACCGTGCCGCTGGAACGCGCCCTCAACGGCGTGCCCGGCCTCGCCCGCATGCGGTCGAGCTCGACCTTCGGGCTGTCCATCATCACCATGCGGTTCAAGGACGGCTATGAGGATTACTGGGTGCGGCAACGCGTCTCCGAACGCATCGCCGACGTCACCCTTCCAGCGGGGATATCGACCTCGCTGATCCCGATGACGTCGCCCGAGGGCGAGATCTTTCGCTACACGCTGGAATCCGACAGCAAGAACCTGATGGAGCTCTCGGAGATCCAGCGCTGGATCGTCGTTCCCGCGCTCAAGCAGGTGCCGGGCGTCGCCGAGGCGGACAATTTCGGCGGCTTCACCAAGGAATTCCGGCTCGATCTCGATGCCACCGAATTGCTGCGCTACGGGCTCGGGATCAACGACGTCACCACCGCGATCAACGCCAACAGCGCCAATGCCGGCGGCGGCCGCGTTGCGCGGGGGCAGCAGAGCTACGTCGTCCGCGGGGTCGGGCTGGTGCGCAGCCTCGACGACCTCGGCAATATCGTGGTTGCGACGCGCGGCACCATGCCGATCCTGGTGCGCGACCTGGGCACACTCGCCTACGCCCATCAGGAGCGCGAGGGCATTCTCGGCAAAGACGAGAATCCGGACACCATCGAGGGCATCGTGCAGATGCTCAAGTATCAGAACGCGTCTCAGGTCATCCGGGACCTGAAGGCAAAGATCGTCGAGCTGAAACCGCAGCTCGATGCGCTGGACGTCCGCCTCGTCCCCTACATCGACCGCGAGAACCTCGTCCAGGCCACCATCAACAAGGTCGCCCATACGGTGCTCGAAGGCATCGGCCTCGTCTGCATCGTGCTGATCATGTTCCTCGGCAGCTGGCGCAGCGCGCTCGTCGTTGCCGTCACCATCCCGCTCGCCATGTTCATGGCGTTCATCCTGATGAGTTTCACCAAGATGTCCGCGAGCATGCTGTCGCTCGGCGCCATCGATTTCGGCATCATCGTCGACGGCGCCATCGTGGTGACGGAGAACATTCTGCGCCGACGCGAGCAAAAGCCGGCGGAAGCGCTGACCCCCGCCGACGTGACGACGGCGACCGGCCAAGTGGCGCGGCCGATCTTCTTCGCCACCCTGATCATCATCACCGCCTACTTCCCGCTGTTCGCGCTGGAGCGCGGCGAGGCACGGCTGTTCACGCCGATGGCCTATACCGTGGGCTATGCCCTGTTCGGCGCGCTCCTGTGCACGTTGGCACTGATCCCCGGCCTCGCCTACATGGCGTTGCGAAAGCCGCGACCGGTGCACCACAACCGCCTGCTGGAAAGGCTGACTGACGCCTATCGGGTTCTGCTCGGGCGGTTGCTCGACCGGCCCAAGGTTGCGGCTGCGATCATCGCCGCCGCGTTCATCGCGGTCGGCGTTCTGGCGCCGCGGGTCGGGCGGGATTACCTGCCGGAGCTCGACGAAGGCGGGCTCTGGCTTCAGGTCCAGTTGCCGACCGGGCTGTCGCTCGACACCGCGATGGACATGGCGAGCCAGCTGCGCCGTACGGTTCTCGAATTCCCCGAAGTCTCCTACGTCGTCACCCAGCTCGGACGCAGCGACGAAGGGCTCGATGCCTGGACGCCCTCGCACATCGAAGCCCCGGTGGGGCTGACGCCCTACGACACCTGGCCCGCCGGCGAGACCAAGAAGGATTTCGTCAAGAAGCTGAACGATCGGCTGCTGCAGATGCCGGGCTATTCGATCGGAATCAGTCAGCCGATCGCCGACATGGTCAATGACCTCGAGGGCGGCGCCCACAGTCCGCTCGTCATTCTCGTGATCGGCGAGGACTTCAACGAGTTGCGGCGCATCGGCGGGGATATCGTCGATGAGCTCAGAAACATCCGGGGGACCGCCAGTGCGTCGATCTTCCAGGAGCCGCCGATCCCTCAGATCGCCATCGAGGTCGACCGCGCCGCGACCGCGCGCTACGGCATCAACGTCTCCGACGTCACCAACCTCATCCAGACCGGCATCGGCGGCGCCGCGGTGACCCAGGTCTATGTCGGCGACCGCGTGTACAACGTGACGGTCCGCTTCCCGACCAGCGCCCGGAACAACCTGGACGCGCTCGGCGCCCTGACCTTGACGGCCCCCGGCGGCGCACAAATTCCGCTGGCACAGGTCGCAAAGATTACGCTTCGCAGTGGCGAGAGCACGATCACCCGCGAGATGAACCACCGCAACCTGACGGTGCGCATCGATCTCGCCGACCGCGATCTCGTCTCCTATCTCGCGGAGGTGCAGGACCGGGTGGCGCAGTCCGTCAAATTCGATACGTCGAAATATCGCATCCAATACGCCGGACAGTTTGAAAACGAGCGGCGGGCCCAGGCCCGCCTCGCCCTGATCCTGGGGCTCGTGATCGGGCTGATGACACTGCTGCTGTTCGCCGAATTCGGACGGCTGCGACAGGCGGTGATGATCCTGTGCGTGGTGCCGCTGGCGACGCTGGGCGGTTTGATCGCACTCATCGTCACCGGCGAGACCCTCAACGTGGCTTCGGCGGTCGGCTTCATCGCCCTGTTCGGCGTCGCCGTCCAGAACGGCATCATCATGGTGTCGAACCTCAACCGCGTTCGCGAGACCGGCATCGCGCTGCGCGACGCGGTGATGGCGGGCGCGGTCGAACGGTTCCGCCCGGTCGTCATGACGGCGACGGTTGCGACCATCGGCATGTTGCCGGCGGCACTCACGACCGGGGTCGGCAGCGACGTGCAGCGCGGCCTTGCCACCGTGGTGGTCGGCGGACTGATCCTGGCGACGCTGCTGACCTTGTTCATCCTGCCGAGCCTCTATTACACGCTCGAACGCAGGGCGGCGCGCCGGTCACCCGCGGCAGATCCACACTCCCAGCTCGATCCCGCCCATTAGCGAACGTCGGATGCAGCGGGCCCCGGCGGCATCACGCGCCGACCCGCGCCACGGCCTCGGCCTCGATCTCGTGATAGCCGCCGGCGCCGCGTACGAACACCTGGCCGGTCGAGACATCGAAATAGGCGCCGTGAAGCTGCAGGGCGCCACCCTCCACCGCGGCGGCGATGTAGGGAAACGTCAGCAGGTTCTCCAGGCTCTTGGTGATCGAGGCCTGTTCGAGCCGGGTCAGGTAGCCGTCGCCGGGTTCACCGGCGATCTCCGCGGCCGGCGCGATCAGCGACATCCATTTGTGGATGGAATCGGCGGGGGACAGCGGCGGGCCATGCTCGGCATAGGCGCGAATGCCGCCGCAATGCGCATGGCCGAGCACGATGATGTGGCCGATGCCGAGCACCTGGACCGCGAATTCGAGAGCTGCGAAAACGCCGTGGCAGACGCCGTCCGAGGTGAAGGGCGGCACCAGGTTGGCGATGTTGCGGACCACGAACAGCTCGCCCGGATGGGCGTCGAAGATCACCTCCGGCGAGACCCGGGAATCGCAGCAGCCGATGATCATCACATCGGGCGACTGGCCGCGCCGCGCCAGCTCCTGATAGCGGTCGCGCTCGGTCGGCATCCTCCCGACCAGGAAATCGCGATACCCGTGGACGAGACGGAGCGGGAACCTCGGCATGTTCGACATGGATGAACCTCGGGGGCTTGGCCGCGGGCCCTGCGATGACGGCGCCTGACGGTCGCGCCGGCCGTGGCGCGGTGCGCGCCTCATCCAATCCTGCGCGCCCAAGATGACGCCGGTTTGACTCCCCTCGGCGGCCCCGCGCAGGGCGGAGCGAAGTCGATTGAAGTCCGATCCGAGATGCATTCCCCGGCCCGGTCGCGCCCGAGATCCGGGCCGCGGAACGGCGCCTCGGCGCTTCGCCCTACCGGATCAGTTCGTCCGCCTGCGCCATCAGATCGGCAGGCACCGCGACGCCGAGGGTTTGGGCGATCGGCAGGTTGATGACGAGTTCGAGCCGTCCGGTCTCGACCACTGCCGGACCGTCGGGATGGACGCCTTTCAGGATCGCGCCGACCCGCGCGCCGGCCTGCTGCCAGGCGTCCGTCGGGCTGGCGCCGTAACCGATGAGACCGCCGGCGACGACGTCGGCGCGCCGGGTGAAGATCGTAGGGATCGCATCGCGCAGCGTGAGCGCCACGATCTCCTCGGCATCCCCGGCGAACACGGCGGAAGGGGCAATCATCAGAGCGTCGACGTGCCGCTCGCCGAAGGCGGCGAACGCAGCCTCATAGGCGCGGTCACGGTCGCGGCCGATCTCCACGACGACGATTTCGAGGCCCGCGGCGGCGATCATGAATTCGTCCTTCATATCCGCCCCCACCTGCGCCAGCGGTGACCCCGGTCCGTACACGGCGGCGTCTTCGGCGAGATAGCCGATCGTGCCCGCCGCCGGGGCGAGCCGGCGCAGCAATGCGAGCCGCCGTCCGGCCAGGCCCGCGGTGGCGAAGGTCGCACCGCTCACGCCGGGTTCGGCGGCAAGGCCGAGCCGATCCGGACTGACGCCGGCGACCATCACGATCGGCACGGCGGGTGCCGCGGCCCTTGCGGCAAGGGCCGCCGCCCCGCCGGCCGCGACGATCAGCACGACCGGTCGGCGGGCGAGATCGGCCGCGAGCATCGGCAGTCGGTCGACCTCACCGTTGGCAAAACGGTATTCGACCGCGAGATTGCCGGCCTCGACGAGTCCCGTTTCCTTGAGGCCACGCGCGAACGCGCCGGCATTGGCGACATAGCTCTCGACGGTCGCGGTATGAAGGAAGCCGATGACCGGCAGTTCGGTGGACTGCGCAAACGCGCGGCGCGGGCCCGCCAGCGCACCGGCGGCAAGCGCACCGCCGGTGAGGGCCATGAAATCCCTGCGTGCGATCATTGCGGGCCTGAGCCTTACGGGTCGTCGACGTTCGGCATCAGAGGCTGCGCGCAATCCGCAGGCCGTCGGTGTAGAAACGGTCGGTCTTGTCGCCGCCGGTGCGCGCGGCCGACCGCAGCTCGGCCTGGGAATCCTCCCACGAGCCGCCCCGGACCACCCGTCCATTGCAGTTTCCCTCCAGAAACGCCGAGCCGTCCGTGGGATGGCGCGGCGTATACTCGTCGTGCCAGCAGTCCTCGACCCATTCGGAGACGTTGCCCTGCATGTCGTGCAGGCCGAAGCCGTTGGGCTCGAAGGTCCCGACCGGCACCGTGCTCTGCCGGTTGAGGTCCGACGGCCCCGTCCCGTCGGTGCTGCCGTCGTAGTTCGCCTTGCTGGGGGAAAGCGCGTCGCCGTGCGCGAACGTCGTCGTCGTGCCCGCCCGCGCCGCATATTCCCATTCCGCTTCGGTGAGCATCCGGTAGTGCTGGCCGGTGGCGGCGCTCAGCCACTCCGCATAGGCGCTGGCATCCTCCCAGGAGATGTTCATCACGGGATAATTGCCGCGGCCCCAGCCCTCGTCCTCGGGGCGATAGCCCCGGCATCCGCCCGACGCCACGCAGCGGTCCCATTCGGCGAAGGTGATCTCGAATTTGCTGACCGCGAACGGCACCGCGATGGTGACCCGATGCTGGGTTTCGGCGCCCTGCTCCGCCGGCGGCGAGCCCATGGTGTATTCGCCGGCCGGCATCACCACCATTTCCGGACACTCGGCGCAGTCGCGAAACCCGGTGAGCGCGCCGGGCACCCGCCACACCGCGGGCGGCGCCGCCAGCCGCTGTGGCGGGGCGAGCGCGTCGAGAGCCGGCTTCTCGGCGGCGACGCGAGCGGCCGTCGCGGCCTTGAGTTGCGCAATCTGCGCCGCGAGCGCGGATCCGTCCGCAGCGACACCCGCGCGGTCCTGCGCACCGGCGCCTCCCGCGAACGTCGTCAGCAGCGCAACGAGCGGCGCGACCGATGCGAAACGCGAAAGATTCTCCATGGCGATGCCCTCGCGCAGCCGCAGCTGCATTGGCTTGTCGAACGCAAACCTTCGAGCGCCAGAGTAGCGTTCCGCGGCCGGCGATCAAAGCCCCAGGCATGCGTATGGAGTACGCCGGCAGCCGTGCCGGATTGACGCGCTTGCGACCCGGCAACCGGACGTCGTCATTCAATCGTTGCGGTCGCGGCCCCAGATCGAGACTTGCCGCGCCGTCACTGAATGAAATCCGGATATTTCCCCGTCTCTTTCGATCGTGACGACGACCGTCGTACGGCGCGCGGCCACTTCGCGAAAAGCTTCGTGAGGCCGAAGATGAGGGAAAAGAGACGATGAGGGGAGCGAGGCGAAGGCCCACTCATCTCCACTTCTTACATATGGCGCACAAGGGACTTGCTTCAAGACCCGGCTCCTGCCGTAAGACTGCCGGCCTAAGCCGAAATCATGGGAATGGAGCCACGAAACGCGTGTGTTGTTGCCGACGCGCGGATCGCACGGGGACGTCGAACCGCCTCTGGAACTGGTGGTGGAGCGGTTGCGAGGATTCGGCGCTGAGGTGTGGATGGGCGCGTCGCCGGACTTCGCCGAGCTCCGGCTCGGCGTCGGCGTGCCGCTGGCGCGGACCGGAGCGTCGCGATGACCGGCCATGCGGTGGTGATTGCCGGGGGAGGTCCGACCGGGCTGATGTTGGCGGGCGAGTTGGCATTGGCGGGGGTCGACGTTGCCATCGTCGAGCGGCGCGTCAGCCAGGACCTCGTCGGCTCGCGTGCAGGCGGTCTGCACGCGCGCACCATCGAGGTCCTCGACCAGCGTGGAATCGCCGATCGGTTCCTCGCGCAGGGACAAGTGGCCCAGGTCGCGGGGTTCGCCTGGATACGTTTGGACATCAGCGATTTCCCCACCCGGCATAACTACGGGCTCGCGCTGTGGCAGAACCATATCGAGCGCATACTCGCCGATTGGATCGGCGAGCTGGCGGTGCCGGTCTATCGCGGACGTGAGGTGACGGGTTTTGCACAGGACGGCGGCGGCGTCGGCGTCGAACTGTCGAATGGCCAGTCGCTACGGGCGGAATATCTCGTCGGTTGCGACGGCGGTCGCAGCCTGATCCGTAAAGCGGCCGGCATCGAGTTCGCGGGGTGGGATGCGACAACCAGCAACCTGATCGCCGAGGTGAAGATCGCCGATGAGCCGGAATGGGGTCTTCGCCACGACGTTCGCGGCATCCATTCCTTTAGCAAGCTGGAGGAAGGAGGAGCGGTGCGCGTCTTGGTGACCGAGCAGCGGCTCGGCCGCGCTGGCGAACCCACTCTAGCCGATCTCAGCGAGGCGCTTATCGCTGTTCACGGCACCGATTACGGGATTCACAGTCCCACCTGGATCTCCAGATTTACCGATATGGCGCGACAGGCGGCGGCCTATCGCAAGGGGCGGGTCCTGCTGGCCGGAGACGCCGCACACGTGCATTACCCGGCGGGCGGACAGGGCCTCAACATCGGTGTTCAAGATGCGGTGAATCTGGGGTGGAAGCTGGCTCAGGTCGTCAAAGCGACGTCGCCGGAAAGCCTGCTGGACACCTACCATGCCGAACGACATCCGGTCGCCGCCCGCGTGCTGCACGACACGATGGCGCAGGTCGCGCTGCTGCGCCCCGTCGACGATCGTGCCAAGGCCCTGCGCGAGACGGTTTCCGAGCTCCTCGGCATGGACGAGCCTCGCAAGCGTTTCGGCGGCGTGATCTCTGGCCTGGGCGTTCATTACGACCTCGGCGAGGGACACGAACTGCTCGGGCGCCGCATGCCCGATCTCGACCTGATCACCGCCGACGGGCCGCGGCGGGTCTTCGCCCTTCTGCACAATGCCTGGCCCGCGCTACTCAACCTCGGTGAGCCCGGCGCCTTCGACATCACTCCGTGGGCGGATCGCGTTCCGGTGATCGACGCCAAGTATGCCGGGACTTGGGAGCTTCCGGTGCTCGGCGCGGTCACCGCGCCCACCGCCGTGTTGATCAGACCCGACGGATATGTGGCTTGGGTGGGCGACCTCGCCCAGTTGGGACTCGCTGACGCTCTAACCACCTGGTTCGGGCCGCCCGCTGCGGCGTAGCGCAGGGGTGTTCAGATCATTTGCGGAGGGGGTGGTTCGGGGATTGGTGTAGCCGGCGGCCGTGATGAGCGCGCCGCTACCGTGCTAGATTGGCGCTTCGCGCGTATCTCTCCTCGGCGTTCCCCAAGCGCAGTTCGTCATCCATGTCGATCGACACCACCGCAGTCCCCGCGACCGCTGGCAAGAGAAGCACCCGCGAGGTCTTCCTCGTCTTCCTGCGGCTAGGCCTTACCTCGTTCGGCGGCCCGATCGCGCATCTCGGCTACTTCCGCCAGGAATTCGTCGCCCGCAGGCGATGGCTGGACGAGGCCGGCTATGCCGATCTCGTGGCGCTGTGCCAGTTCCTGCCGGGGCCGGCGAGCAGCGAAGTCGGCATCGGCATCGGCCTCACCCGCGCGGGCCTCGCCGGAGCGCTCGCGGCCTGGACCGGTTTTACCCTGCCGTCGGCGATCGCGCTCGTCCTGTTCGCATTGGGCGTCGAGCGGCTGGGCGCGCTCGATGCGGCATGGCTGCACGGCCTCAAGATCGCGGCGGTCGCGGTGGTGGCGCAGGCGGTGTGGGGCATGGCGGGCACCATGGCGACCGGCAAGACGCGCGCGAGCCTCGCGGTCGCCGCCGCAGCGCTCGTCCTCGCGGTGCCGACCACCGCCGGACAACTGGGCGCGATTGCGCTCGGTGCCCTCGCCGGCGTCATGCTGCTGCGGACCGAGCGGCCGGCCTCGCCGCCGGCCGCCGAAGCGCGGGTGCACCATGCGCTCGCGATCACCTGCCTCGCCGCGTTTTTCGCGCTGCTGTTCGGACTTCCCCTGCTGACGGGAGCGTTTCCGAGCCAGGCACTGGCGTTGTTCAACGCCTTCTACCGCGCCGGCTCCCTGGTGTTCGGCGGCGGCCACGTGGTGCTGCCGTTGCTGCAGGCGGCGGTGGTGCCGCCGGGCTGGGTGAGCAACGACGCCTTCCTCGCCGGTTACGGCGCCGCCCAGGCGGTGCCCGGGCCGCTGTTCACCTTCGCGGCATATCTCGGCGCGGTGATGGGCCCGCAGCCGAACGGCTGGGCAGGCGCCGCCATCGCCCTCCTCGCGATCTTCCTGCCTTCGTTCCTGCTGGTGATCGGCGTGCTGCCGTTCTGGCAGATGCTGCGCGGCCGGCCGTTCGCGCAATCGGCGCTCGCCGGGGTGAACGCCGCCGTGGTCGGGCTCCTGCTGGCGGCACTCTACAATCCGGTGTGGCGTGCCGCGATCGTCAGCCCGCTCGATTTCGCGGTGGCGGTCACGGCCCTCCTCCTGCTCACGGTATGGAAGACCCCGCCATGGCTGGTGGTCGCGCTGTGCGCGGCAGCGGGCGAGCTGTTGGGCCGCGTCGCGGCATAGTCGCGCGCGGCGTGGCCCGGATTGAACGCAGGTGAAATTCGCGTTTGCTACCGGGGAGAGGCCGGACCCGGATTTCGCCTTCAGCAAAATCCGGGCTACCTTCCCGGGTCCGCGGCAAGCCCTGTAGCCTGGATTGAACCAAGTGAAATCCGGGTTCGCCGAACGGATGGGCGGATGACCGCCCATCCGAAACGCGCCGTCTCAGCCGAGCGCCTGCTTCACCCGGTCGGGCGTCATCGGCGTGTGCCGCAGCCGCACGCCGGTGAGCTCGGCGACCGCATTGGCGATCGCCGGGGCCACCAGCGGGGTCGCCATCTGGCCGACCCCGGTCGGGTGGTTGTCGGTCGGCACGAGTTCGATCGCGATCTCCGGGATCTCGTTCATGCGCGGCACGTGATAGTCGTAGAAGTTCAACTCCTGCACCGCGCCGTCCGCGATGGTGATGCGCTCGCTGAGCGCGAAGCCCAGGCCGTAGATGACGCTGCTCTCGGTCTGCGCGAGGATGTTGTTGGGCTGCACCGTGATGCCGGGATCGAGCGCCGTCCACACCTTCGGCACCCGCAGCGCGCCGGTCTTGCGGTCGAGCACGACCTCGACCGCAAGCGCGATCTGGGTCCCCGAATAGTTCATGTAGGTGAAGCCGAGCGCGCTGCCGTTCCGCTTCTTGTCCCACTCCGCCATCTGCTTGACCTTGTCGATGATGGCGAGCGCACGCGGGCTCGACTTGACGAGGTCGCGCCGGAACGTCGCCGGGTCGATGCCGCGCTTGCGCGCAAGCTCGTCCATGAACAATTCGATCGCGAAGATATTGGTGAGGTGCGCGATGCCGCGCAGGCTCGAAGTCCGCAACCCGCTCTCCCGCGGCACCGCCTCGCCGAGCCGGTTGGGGATCTCGTAATACGGCGCATCGAGGCCGTTATACGCGATGCCGTCGCGGCCCTTCTGGCGCGCGAACCGCACCGGGTCCTGGAACGCGGTCACCTCGTCGCAGGCTTTGCGATGATGGAACGCGACGAACTTGCCCGCGGCGTCGAAGCCGGCCCGCAGATAATGCGCGGAGAGTGGATTGAAGCGGCCGTTGTGGACGTCGTCCTCCCGCGTCCACATCACCTTGACCGGCTTCTTCACCGCGTTGGAGAGCACCACCGCGTCGTGGACGTATTCCTCGTCGCGATGGCCGCGCCGGCCGAAGCCGCCGCCCATCAGCATGTCGTGATAGACGATCTTGTCGGGCTTGATGCCGAGCGCATTGGCCGCGACGTCGACCGCGATGGTCTTCGACTGCACGCCGCACCACACCTCGCAGGCGTCGCCCGCGGGCGACACCGAAGCGACCGCGTTGAGCGGCTCCATCTGGGCGTGGTAGACGAGATCGTTGCGGTAGTCGGCCTCGATGATCGTCGCCGCCGTCTGCAGCGCCGCCGGCGCATCGCCCTGTTTTCCCCACAGCTTGGTCGGCTGGGACATGTCCCGCGCCGCCGCGGCGAAAGCGACCAGCGCCTTCTCGCTGTCGAAGCCCCAGGCCTTGCCGGTCCGGGTCCAGGTCACGTCGAGCGCCGCCTTGGCATCGAACGCCGCCCACGGCTTCTCGGCGATCACGCCGACGCCATAGGGCAGCCGCACGATCTGCAGGACGCCGGGCACCGCCCGCGCCTTGGCGTCGTCGATCTTGTCCGGCGCCGCGCCCTCGACCGGCGCGCGCAGGATCGCGCCGTAGAGCATGCCCGGGACCTGGACGTCGATGCTGTATTGCGCGGTGCCGTTGACCTTGAGCGGCAGCTCGACGCGCATCACGTCGTGGCTGATGAGGCGGAACTGCTCGGGCTTCTTGAGCTCGCTCTCCGCGACCTCGGGCGCCGTGTCCGGCACCTGCGCAAAGGCGGCGATCTCGCCATAGGAGAGCCGGCGGCCGGTCTTCTCGTGAATCACCACGCTCGGTCCGGTGGTCAGCTCCGCGACCGGCACGTTCCAGTGCCTGGCCGCATTCGCCAGCAGCACCTTGCGGACCTGCGCACCGAACAGGCGCAGCTCCTTGAAGTACGAGGTCACCGCATTGCTGCCGGCGGTGTACATGTAGCCGAAGCCCGGATTCTTGTAGAGTTCGTCATTGGGCGGCGCCACCACCACGCGCACCTTGGCCCAGTCGGCGTCGAGCTCTTCGGCCAGGATTAAGGGCAGCGAAGTGAGCGACCCCTGCCCCATCTCGGCGGCCGGCGACATGATGGCGACGGTGCCGTCGGTCGAGATCGCGACCCACGGGCTCAGCGCCTTGCCGGAGCCGTCGGGGCCGATCGCCGCCGCGACGGCCTCATCGCCGCGCGCGAGCGCGAAGGCGAACGAGAACCCGGCGGCGCCGACCATGAAGTCGCGGCGCGACGGCGCCGGATGCGGGACGTTGTCCGAGACGCGATCGATGTGGATGGTCATGCTCACGCCTCCTTCGCGGCGCGCTCGATGGCGCGGACGATGCGCGGATAGGAGCCGCAGCGGCAGATGTTGGTGCTCATGTGCGCGACGATCGCGGCGCGGTCGGGCTTCGGATTGTGCGCCAGCAGGTCGACGGCGCTCATGATCTGGCCGGACTGGCAGTAGCCGCACTGCGGCACCCGCTCGGCGAGCCACGCCTTCTGCACCGGATGGGAGGAATCGGACGACAGGCCTTCGATGGTGGTGACCGACTTGCCGACGACCTGCGACACCTGGGTCTGGCACGAGAACGCACGCTGGCCGTCGATGTGGACCATGCAGGCGCCGCACAGGCCGGTGCCGCAGCCGAACTTGGTGCCGCTGAGCTTGAGCTCCTCGCGAATCACCCACAGCAGCGGGGTTTGCGGCGGGGCGTCCGAGTGCGCCTCCGTGCCGTTGATTTTGAACTGGAAGGCCATCTATTCCTCCATTGCTCCCAAAGGATTCGGACGATGCCGCCATGGCATTGGCGCCGAAGAGGCTTAGCCGGGTGGACTTAAGTCTAGTCCGTTCCGTTGCTAAAGTGGAGCGCCAAGCCGGACAAGGGCAAACCCGGCCGCGCACCGGTGATCACGGCAAGGTGAAGAAACGAGGGGCAACGCGAACGGGCAGAAATTTTCCGGTTCGCGCGCTGCGCAGGGTCTGTACGCAGCAGATTCTCTGCAGCGAATTCTCTCACGGGGTGCTCACTCTGCGGAGGCCGTGAGGATCACATCTCATTTGGCGCGCCGGCATCCGGCGCGACGATAGCGGTGCGCAGCAGGACGTAGAGCACGGCGGCGTTGAGGAGGTGCCACGCGAAATGGGTCCCGAGCGGAAACGCCGGGCACAGCGCGAGGTCCGAGGTGCGCAACGCGAGCGAGACCGCAAACAGCAGCGCGGCGACGGCAAGGCCCCGCTGCACGTGCTGCGCCCCTCTTTGCAAGGCCGCAACGGCCGCGACCGCGATCAGCGCCGCCAGCGCCGGCAGATAGCCGGCCGAACCGTTGAGCCACCGCGGCGGCGCCAAGGCCGACAGTGCCTGGGCCGCGACCGCGTAGGCGATGACGATGCCGACCGCCGCGACCACCGGCACGCGCAGGAAGCGCCGCAGCGCCAGCAGCAGATAGCCGTAGATGAACGCCGCGATCGGGATGACGTCGGCGAAAATCGCGCCGCGGGTCGCCACGGTGTGGAACACGAACGATCCCACGCCCACCGCGACGACCGCCAGGATCAGCGCGAGCGTCGGCCCGTCGTCGCTCCCACGCCGGCGCCACAGGACGAATGCGAGTCCGGCGGCCAACAGGAACGCGGCGTTGGAAACCGCGTTGGCGGGCTCCGACCAGAACGACGGGCCGGTGCGCTCGCAATAGAGATCGATCGGCGTCGACCATGCCATCACTGTCTGATCGCCAATGTCCGGCCGCCCGGCATGGGGGGCTCGACGCAATCAAAGCTTCGGGATTTTCGCGTCCGCGATCACCTTGGACCATTTCGCGATGTCGGCCTTGAGCCGCGCCTCGATCTCCTCGGGCGGACCGGCCTGGGCGACGATGCCGAGGTCGAGCAGGCGCTGCTTGACCTCGGGGTCCGCCACCACTTCGCGGACAAGTTGGTTGAGTTTCGCGATGATTTCCGGCGAGGTGCCGGTCTTGGCGAACAGCGCGTTCCAGGACGTCACGATGTAGCCGGGAGCACCGAACTCGTTTGCCGTCGGCACGTCCGGCAACATCGGCGAGCGCTGCTCGCCCGACATCGCGAGCACCCGCAGCTTGCCGTCCTCGAGGCCCGATTTCACCGTCGCATAATACTCGGCGAGAAGCTGGACGTCGTTGCGGAACAGCGCGATCAGGGCTTCCGGCGCGGTGCGGTAGGTGACGATGGTGAAGCTGTCGCCGGATATCGAGCGCAGCAGCTCGCCGCCGAGATTTTGCGTACTGCCGACGCTGATGGTCGCGACATTGAGCTTGCCGGGATTGGCTTTGCTGTCCTTGAGGAAGTCGCCGATCGTGCGATAGGGCGACGCGGCATTCACCGCCAAAGCGAGATCGAAGGTGCCGAACGCCGAGATCGGGACGAAATCCTTGACCGGGTCGAACGGCAGCGATTTGAACAGCGGCACGCTGATGGCGCTGCCGTTGGTCAGGATGGCGAGGGTGTAGCCGTCGGCGGGCGAAGACAGCACCGTGCGCGCAGCGGCGATGCCGCCGGCGCCAGGCTGGTTGTCGACGATGATGCGCTGGCCGAGCTTGTCGCCCAGCTTTTCGGCCACCAGCCGTGTGGTGATGTCGGCCATGCCTCCGGCGGCGAACGGCAGGACCACCCGCACCGGCCGGGTCGGATAGGTGTCCGCCGCCCGCGCCGGACTTGCAACCAGCGCGAACGACGCGACAAGAACGCAAACGAGCGCCCGCAGGCGATGGGTGGTGGTCATGGCGATGCGCCTCCCTTGCATCACGGCCAAGCCCGCGCGATCGGGGAGCTTCGGCCTTTGAACTTTTTCTGGCAGAGACGGCGGTGTGGCGCAATCGGCCGTATCGCCACGTGCGCAGCGGCGTTCGTTGGCCATGCACGCCTTCCTTTCCCCGTCTTGGCCGGGCTCGTCCCGGCCACCCCGATAGTAGGGCTACAGCGGTCACTCCCGCAGGAGGACGCGGGCGCGCGATACGATCGGAGTTGCCGGGACAACGAGCCCGGCGATGACGCAGAAATAATGGCGGTAGCCCGTCGAAGTCGCGCTCGGGCTCAATTGCTCCCAGCGGCCTTATCCCAGCGCGGCCTTCACCCGGTCCGGCGACAGCGGCAGGTCGCGCAGCCGCTTGCCGGTGGCGGCGGCGAAGGCGTTGGCGATCGCCGCCACCGCGGGGCCCTGCGAGCCTTCGCCGGAGCCGAGCGGCTTCTCGTCGGGGCGGTCGATCAGCACGACCTCGACCTTGGGCGCCTCGGGCATCGTCAGGATCGGATAGCCGAGCCAGTCGCGCGAGGTGATGCCGCCGCGGTCGAACCGCACGTGCTCCTTGAGAGTCCAGCTCGTCGACTGGACGATGCCGCCCTCCATCTGGTTGGCGAGACCGTCCGGATTGATGATCTGCCCGGAATCGACCGCCGCATAGGCCCGCGGCACCGACACCTTGCCGGTGGCGGGGTCGACCTCGAGATCGACGATCACCGCCACATAGGTGGCAAGCGTCTTGTACTTGGCGAACCCGATGCCGCGGCCGCGGCGGCCGTCGCCCTTTTCGCCGGGCTTCCAGCCGGCCTTCTTGGCGACCGCTTCGACCACCGCGCGGGCGCGCGGGTCTTTCAGGTGGGCGAGACGGAACGCGACCGGGTCGGCGTTGGCGGCGAGCGCGAGTTCGTCCATGAAGGATTCCGTCGCGAACACGTTGGCATAGGCGCCGAGCGTGCGCAGCGCGGACACCCGCAGCGGCATCTCCTTGATGAAATGGCTTACCACCCGTTGGCGCGGAAAGTCATAGAGCGGCACGGCATTGCGGTCGCCGCCGCCGGCCGGCATGGGCAGCGTGCGCGGCGGCGCCGGCGGCTGCGGCTCGGCGAGATACCAACTTGCCAGGAGATTGTTGCCCCCCGGCTCGCTCGGCCGCGTCGAATGGGTGTTGCTGAACACGTCGTAGTTCCAGTCGACGACGCGCCCCTCCGGCGACAGCGCCGCCTTGGTCTTCATGACCATGGCCGGCCCGAACGGCTCCCAGCCGAACTCGTCGCCCCGCATCCACTGCAACCGCACTGGCCGGCCGGCGGGCGCCGCACGCGCCAGCAGCGCCGCATCGAGGGCGACGTCGTCGGCGGCATTGTGGCCGTAGCAGCCGGAGCCTTCCTGATGAATGCAGTGCACCTTGTCGGCCGGCAGCTTGAGGCCCATGGCGAGATTGCCGCGCAGCGGGAATACGCCTTGCGAGTGGGTCCACACCGTCATCTTGCCGTCCTGCCACTGCGCCACGGCACAGGACGGACCGATCGAGGCATGGGCCATGTAGGGCTTGCGATAGGTCGCCTCGATCACCCGGACGCCATCGGGCGGCGTGCCCTGCTTCTCGCTGATGACCTCGGCGGCTGCCGGCAGGGACATCAGGTGGTCGTAGATGCCGGCCTCGTCCGGCAGCGGCGGACCGGCGAGCCATTTCGCGCTCCTGGCGAGCGCGACGCTCGCCCGGATCGCCTGCTCCTCGCGCGCGGCGATGACGCCGAGGAAGCTGCCGTCGCGCACCACCGCGACCACCCCCGGCATCGCCTTGACGGCGGCCTCGTCGATCGACTGCAGCTTGGCGCCGTATTGCGGCGGCCGCACCACGCGCCCATGGAGCATGCCGGGCAGCCGCAGATCCTGCACGTAGGCCACGCCCCCCGTGACCTTGCCCGGAATGTCGAAGCGCTCGATCGGCTTGCCGACGATTTTGTGGGCGGAGGGCGGCTTCGGCCGGACACCCGGGTCGACCTCGCGATGGAGGTCGGCGGCGCCCGCCAGTTCGCCATAGCTCACCTTGCGGCCGTCCGGTGCGCCGATCACGCCGTCGGCGACCGTGAGGGTGGCGGCATCGACGCCGAGGTGCGCGGCGGCGAGACCGAGCAGGATCTGGCGCACCTGGGCGCCGGCGAGGCGCAAGGCCACGCCGCTATACTCGATCGACTGGCTGCCGGAGGTCACGCCTTCATTGGGCGTCTTCTCGGTGTCGCCGGAAATGAGGTGAAGGCGCGCCAGCGGCAGGTCGAGCTCTTCCGCCGCGATTTGCGCGAGCGCCGTGGTGACCCCCTGCCCCAGCTCGACCTTGCCGGTGCAGACCGTCGCCATGCCGTCCGGATGGATGCGGATCCAGGCGTCGAGCATGCGATTCTGGGCAAGGCTGCCGGGCAGCGGCGCCGGCTGCTGCGCCAGCGCCGAAGAGATGTCGAGGCGCGGCGCCAGGGTGAAGGCGACCACGATGCCGCCGAGGCCGGTGGCGAAGTCGCGTCGTGAGATCACGTTCATGTCAGGTCCTCCCCATTTCACGGGATGCCCTGAGCACGGCGCGGATGATGCGATTGTGGGTGCCGCAGCGGCATAGATTGTCGGCGAGGCCCTGGCGCACGTCGGCTTCGCTGGGATGCGGGTTGGCGTCGAGCAGCGCCTTGGCCGACATGATCATGCCGGCGATGCAGTAGCCGCATTGGGCCGCCTGCTCCTCGATGAACGCCTTCTGCAGGGGATGGAGCTTTTCCAGCGTGCCCAGCCCTTCGAGCGTGGTGATCTCGGAATTTCCAACCGATCCGAGATCGGTGATGCAGGAGCGCACCGGCTTGCCGTCCACCAGCACCGTGCAGGCGCCACACTGGGCGAGACCGCATCCGAACTTGGCGGCGTTCAAAGCGAGATCGTTGCGCAGGACGTAGAGCAGCGGCGTGTCCGGCTCGGCCGGCACCGCGCGCGCCGCGCCATTGACTTTGATGCTGACGGCCATCCTTGGTCCTCGTGAATTGCCCCGGCTCGCGTGCCGGACCATTTTGCCATTTTGCGACGCCGCGGCGGCGGCGTCGAGGCCCTGCGTTCCAAGACCCTGCGCTCAATGGGCGCGGCAGCCGTCGAGGAACAGGCGCACGGCGGCGCGCAGCCGCTGCTCCTCGTGCGCCGCCGGCTCGCGTCCGGACAACAGCGCGAGGGTGCGCGGAATGCCGATCACGAGGATGGCGAAATGCTCCGCGCGGGCGCGCGCCTCCTGCGGTCCCGCGGCGGCGAGCTCCGGATAGCCCGCCAGCACCGCAGCGATGAGGTCCCACAAGCGGTTGCGGGCGATGAAATGTTTCGCCAGCTCAGGGAATTTCGGCGCCTCGGCGATGAACAACCGGTGGAAGGCGAGCGCTTCCGGCCGCAGCACCAGGTCGAGCAGGCGCCGGCCGAACGCAAACAGCCCCTCCTCGACATCCCCGGGCAGCGGCTCGCTGACCTGGAGGGTGCCCATGGCGTCCTCCATCAGCCGCTCGATGGCGGCGACGAACAGAGCCGCCTTGTCGGGATAGCGGGCGTAGATGAAGCCCTTGGCGACGCCGGCGCGGCGGGAAATCTCGTCGACCGACGCGCCCTCCCAACCCTTTTCGAGAAACACGCGGAACGCGGTCTCGATCAGGCCGCGATGCCGGCGCTCGGCTTCCTCCCGGGTCGGTCGCCCGCCCGGACCCCGCTTGAACTCGCTCCCTTCCAACGCCCGGTCCGTCAAATCCAAATCTCCTCGCCGGTACCGCGGATCTCGCCGGGCCTCCCGCGTCCCGTAAGCCCGCTGCGGCAGAACGAATGCGCAGCCATGCGCGTAAGTGGGCCTGCGTTCCGCATGCACCTGCGGCATCACAATCGTCCCCTCAGCGGGAACCGACCTTGCCGAGTCACCTCATCGGTGATAATGCAACGATACAGTTCGGTTACAATAGGTCAAGGGCCGAACCCAAGGGGAACCGATGTCCCGTCGGGCAATGGTATTGATTCTCCTGCTCGGCGTCGCGAGCGCCGGCGGCGGCTGGTGGTGGCTCCATCGGACGACACCTCCGCTCCAGTGGCAGGGCTATGCCGAGGCCGATTTCGTCAAGGTGGGGCCGACCCAGCAGGGCCTGCTGACCACGCTCGCGGTACGCCGCGGCTCCCGGGTCACCCCCGGCGCAGCGCTGTTCGAGCAGGATGACGCGGCCGACATGGCTGCGCGCGAGCAGGCGGTGCGGCAACTGCACCAGGCCGAGGAGCAACTCGCCAATCTCCAGGCGAGCGGCAAGCCGACCGAGATTCTCCAGGCCGAAGCAAATCTGGCCGATGCCCAGGCGGCGCGGGACAAGATCCAGTCCGATCTCAAGCGCAACGAGGCGCTGGTGAAGACGAACGCGGTGTCGGCGCAACTCGTCGACCAGCAGCGGGCCGACCTGCGCTCCGCCAATGCCAAGGTCCACGGACTGGAGGCGGCGCTGGCCCAGATGCACGCGCCGCTCGGCCGCGAGCGCGAGATCAAGGCCCAGGAAGCCGCCGTGCAGGCCTACCGCGCCGCCATCGACATGTCCCAATGGCGGCTCGACCAGCGCCACGTCACGGCTCCGGTCGGCGGCATCGTGGCGGACGTCCTGGCGCGGCCCGGCGAGACGATTCCGGCCGGTGGCGCGGTGGTGTCGCTGCTGCCGCCGGAGAACATCTTCGTGCGGTTCTTCGTGCCGGAGCCGCGGCTCGCCGAGGTCCACATCGGGGACCGCGTCCGGCTCGTCTGCGACAACTGCCCGGCGGACCTCGCCGCGACCATCTCCTTCATCTCGCCGCAAGCCGAATACACACCGCCGGTGATCTACAGCGAAACCATCCGCGCCAAGCTCGTCTACATGGTGGAGGCACGCCCTTCGGCGGAGCAGGCGGCGATGATCAATCCCGGCCAGCCCATCGCGGTGCAGCCGGAAAGCGCGGTCGCGGACGCCGGCCCGTCGGTGCGCGCGGCGCGGGCGTCGCGGCCCGGGCGGTGATCGGGCGATGACCGACCTCGTCATCGACGTCCACGGCCTGCGCAAGAGCTTCGGCACGCGGAGCGTCGTCGACGGGCTCGACCTGCAGGTCGCGGCCGGACAGATCTGCGGGTTTCTGGGCGCCAACGGCAGCGGCAAGACCACCACCATCCGCATGCTGTGCGGCCTGCTGGTGCCCGACGGCGGCAGCGGCACCTGCCTCGGCTTCGACATCATCAAGGAGGCGCCGCGCATCCGCCGCCAGGTCGGATACATGACGCAGAAATTCAGCCTCTACGAGGACCTCACCGTCGCGGAGAACCTCGATCTCGTCGCCGATGTCTACGAGATGGCGAATGCGCGCCAGGCCGTGACGGACATCAGCGACCGCATGGGCCTCGCCGACCGCCGCCGCCAGCTTGCCGGTCAGCTTTCCGGCGGCTGGAAGCAGCGTCTCGCGCTCGCCGCCTGCATTCTGCACGAGCCGAAGCTCCTGCTGCTCGACGAGCCCACCGCCGGCGTCGACGCCAAGGCGCGCCGCGAGTTCTGGGACATGATCCACGACCTCGCCGGCGAAGGCCTCACTGTGCTGGTCTCGACCCACTACATGGACGAGGCCGAGCGCTGCCACCGCATCGTCTACCTCGCCAACGGACATATCGTGGTGCAGGGCGACGCCGCCGACGTGTCGCGGCATTCCGGGCTCATCACCGTCGAGGTGACCGGCGCCGACATCGACGCCGCCGCGCGCCGGCTGCGCCGCATGCCGGGCGTCGAGGCGGCCGCGGTGTTCGGCCGGGCGCTCCATGTCGCCGGGACCGACCGCGCGGCGATCGAGCGGGCGATCACCGAGGTCGCCGGCGAGGCCGCCGCCGACGGCGGGCAGGACGGCACGGTGGGCGGCGCGCTATCGTGGCACGAGGTCGAGCCGCGCCTGGAGGACGTCTTCATCCACATGCTGAGCGTCGACCAGGACCGGCGGCCGGCATCATGACCGCGCTCTCATTGCGGCGGCTCGCCGCGCTCATCCGCAAGGAGTGGATCCAGGTCACGCGCGATGCCATCACGCTGCGCTTCATCATCCTGGTGCCGGTGCTCCAGCTCTTCCTGTTCGGCTATGCCATCAACACCAACCCGAAGAACCTGCCGACCGGGCTGTTGTCGGTCGAGCATTCCAAGTACGAGCGCACCATCACCGCGGCGTTGCAGAACAGCGGCTACTACGCGATCCGTACGCTCTCCTCCGAGGCCGAGGCCGAGCGCGCCATCGCGCAGGGCGACGTGCTGTTCGTCGTCGAGCTGCCGGCGAATTTCGACCGCGCCGTCGATCGCGGCGACGTGCCCTCGATCCTGATCGATGCCGACGCCAGCGACCCTTCGGCGGTGGGCAACGCCACCGCGGCGCTGGCGACGATCGCGACCGTGCTCAACCGCGACCTGCCGCCGGTGATGCGCGCCCAGCCGACCAACCCGGCGTTCCAGTTCGTGGTCCACGCCCGCTACAATCCCGAGCAGCTCACCGTGCTCAACATCGTGCCCGGCCTGATGTGCATCGTGCTGATGATGTCGACGATGTTCATGACGACGCTGTCGATCACCAAGGAGCGCGAGCGCGGCACCATGGAGAACCTGCTGGCGATGCCGGTGCGGCCGCTCGAGGTGATGATCGCGAAGATCATGCCGTTCGTCGCCATCGGCTACATCCAGGTGCTGATCATCCTCGCCTCGTCGGCGGTGTTCTTCGAGCTGCCGATGCGCGGCTCGATCCCGCTGCTTCTGGTCGCACTCGGCTTCTTCATCGCCGGCAACCTCGCCCTCGGCATCACCTTCTCGACAGTGTCGGCGAACCAGATGCAGGCCATGCAGTTCGCCCAGCTCACGCTGATGCCGTCGTTCCTGCTGTCCGGCTTCATGTTCCCGTTCCGCGGCATGCCGGTATGGGCGCAATATGTCGGCGAGATATTCCCCACCACCCACGCCATGCGCATCGTGCGCGGCATGCTGCTCAAGGGAAACAATCTCGACGATATCCTGCCCGAGCTGTGGCCGCTGGCGTTGTTCGCGCTGGTGGTGATCGCCATCGCCGTGTGGTGCTACCGCGAGACGCTGGACTGACCGTCACCCCGAAAGGTTCGGCAGCGGCACGCCGATGCCCTCGGCGAACGCCTTTTCGTACGCGCGAATGGCGAGCGCCACGTCCTCGATGGCGACGCCGAGCGACTTGAACAGGGTGATGCCGTCAGCGGACGAGCGGCCCGTCACGAGCCCGGCGACGACCGCGCCGAGCGGATGGACCTGGTCCCAGGTCAGACGCCCTTCCTTCACCGGGGCGGCGAGGTCCGTCGAATTCGTATTGCACCTGCTCGGTGTCGTCGGTGGCGATGAACGCCGCGCGGCCGACCGCCTCGGAGTTCGAGCTCGCGGCGGTGCTCGTAGTTGGCGCCGATGGCATTGACGTGGGTGCCCGGTGACAGCCATCGCCCGTGCAGCACCGGGCTCGTCGCGGTGGTCGACGTGACGACGATGTCGCAGTCCGTCACCGCGTCCTGCGGCGTGTCCACCGGCCGCGCGGCGATCCCGAGCCTGTCCGTGACGTCACGGCAGAACGCGACGCGCTTTTCGACGCTGCGGCTGAACACCCGCACCTCCCGAAGCGCGCGGACATTCGAGATCGCCTCGACCTGGGTCCTCGCCTGGCGGCCGGAGCCGATCACGCCGAGCACGCGGGAGTCCTCCCGCGCCAGAAAGCGGGTCGCGACGCCGCTCGCGGCCCCGGTCCGCAGCGCGCCCATGGCGAACACCTGGACGATGGCGCAAAGCTCGCCGCCCTGCTCCCGGTAGAGACAGAATACGCGGCCGGCATTGTGCCCGAACACCGTCGTGCTCGACACCTTGACCCCGTAATAGCCGCGATAGTTCAGCACTGCCGCGGTGATCCGCAGCGTGCCGTCGTTGAGGGGCACGCGAACGCGCGGCACGTTGGTGACGTTGCCCCGCCCGGCCTCGCGGAAAACCTCCTCCGTCGCTTCGAGCGCGTCCTTCATGCCCACGAGCCGCAGCACGGTCTTTTCGTCGAGGAAGATCGTCATCCGTTTCGTTGTCCCCGCTGCCGGGCAGAGCCGGCGATCCTCACGTCCGGCGTTTGCTCGTCACGCCCGGCGTTCGTGATGCGCAGCTCGCGCCGCACGGCCGCTACTCGGCCTTGATGCCGGCGGCCTTAATCACCTTGCCCCATTTTTCCGTCTCGTCGGCGATCAGCCGGCCAAAATCGGCCGGCGCGCCGACGAGCGCCGTACCGCCGAGATCGGCGAGCCGCTGTTTCATCCTGGGATCGGCGAGGCCCGCATTGATCTCGCGGTTGAGCGTGTCGATGACCGCGACCGGCGTGTGGCGCGGCGCGCCCACCACGAACCAAGCGCTCGCCTCGAAACCCGGAAGGAATTCGGCGACCGTCGGTATGTCCGGCAATGCCGCCCAGCGCTCTGCCCCCGTCACCGCCAGCGGCCGCAACTGGCCCGCCCTGATGTAGGCGATCGCCGACAGCATCGAGGCGAACATGACCTGCACGGTGCCGCCCATGAGATCGGTCAGCGCGGGCGCCACGCCGCGATAGGGCACGTGGACCATGTCGACGCCGGCCATCATCTTGAAGAGTTCGCCGGCGAGATGCGGCGCCGTCCCGTTACCCGCCGATGCCATGTTGATCCTGCCCGGGTTCGCCTTGGCATAGGCAACGAGCGCGGTGAGCGAGCCCGCCGGAAACGCCGGGTCGACCACCATCACGAAGGGCCCGCGGAATATCCCCGCGACCGGTGCGATGTCGCTCGTCAGGCTGAAGCTGAGCTTGTCGTAGAGGGTCGCGTTGTAGGCGTTCGACGCGTTGATCAGCAGCAGCGCGTAGCCGTCGGCGGCGGCGCGTGCCACCGACTCGGCGCCGATATTGCCGCCGGCGCCGGGACGGTTCTCGATGACGAAGGGCTGGCCGAGCCGGTCGGACAGCCACTGCCCCATCAACCGCGCGGCGATGTCGGCCCCCGCACCGGGCGGAAAGCCGACCACGATCCGCACCGACCGCGACGGATACGGCGCCGGTTCGGCCCGCGCGCTTCCGAACGGCATCGCCGCCTGGAACGCAGCAGCCCCCGCCGCCCATTGCAGGAGACGCCGGCGCGGGAGCCGGAGAGTGTCATGCATGGCGTCGCGCGGGCCGGTTGCGCGCCTTCCGGTCACCTCTTCGCTTTCCTGAAATACCGCAGGTCGGGCGGGCTCTGGTCCTTCTTGGCGGGCATGAGGTAGCCGTCCGAGCTCAGGTAATAGGGCTGCTTCTCGATGAACACCCATGCGTTGTATTCGGCGCAAACCAACTCCGGCCATTCCGACCGGGGATCGGCGTTGCGGACGTATCGCTTGTCCACCACCCAGGGACGCGTCAAGGCGTGGTCGATCACCGTGATCTCGTCGTGGAGAATGTTGGAATCCGCCTTGTCGAGGAAAATGCGCTCTTTGAAGACCGACTGGTTGTCGCGGTGCAGCGGCAGGCCGGTGACGTCGTAGCTGCGCGGGCCCTTGAATCCGCGGGTCTCGACCGCGAGCACGTCGTAGCGGCCATCGCCGTCCTCATCGATCCAGCGTCCGATCGAATAGCCCTGGAAGGTCGGCTCGATGGTCTCGGGCCAGTCGCGTCCATCGGTGAAGACCCGGCGCAACGGATCGAAATCGGCGATCAGAATGTACGTCGTCGCCGGCGAGATGACGAACTCCAGCGGGCGGAATGCGACCATCATCCAGGGCATGCCGGCGGCGCTGCAGCGCGAATGCAGCTCGCTGTCGCCCAGTCCGCCGGCGGCCTGGTCCGCCACGCTGGCCTCGAGGATCGCCTGGTACTCGGGCGTCAGCGGCGCCTGCTGGGCCAGGCCCCCGGATTTGGTCTGGTCGAACGACGGCTGGCCGGGCACCCCGCGAACGGCGAACCGATTCCACTGGCCCTTCAGATCGGGATATTTCGCGTAATCCAGGATTTGGGCGGTTGACGTCGACAACGGCAGCGCGGCGAGTGCAATGGCGCTGAGCAGACTGCGAACGAGCATCGTGATCCTCCCTGTCACCGCGCGCACGACCTCGAGAGGGCCACCGCTCGGCACCGTATCGCTGCCGTTGCCGAGGGTCGGACCAAATCCAACCCTGCCGACAGCTTTAGGCTCACGCTATACGACGACCCGGCGGGGAGAAAGGGCTACCGGACGCCGGGGGCGCGAGGCAGCAGATAGGTCGACAGGTGCGCGTCGAGGGCGGCCATCGTCGCCGCGTCGGCAGGCGCGGCGCGAAACCCGATGAAGCCGTCCGGTCGCACCAGGACGGCGCCGCCGTCGGGCACGCCGGCGGTGGCGGCGTGAAAGTCCGCGCGCGACGCGTCGATGAACGAGACGAGGTGGTCCCAGCGGGCGAGCAGATCGTCCAGGCCCGGGGCGTCCCCGAACACGATCACATGGTGCCCGGTCCCGCGCAGGCGGTGACCGTCGGGAAAGCGCTCCCCCGGGGCAGGTCCGTCGACGGTCGCGCCGGCCTGACCCACGAGCGCGCTTCCCGCGTAGGAAACATCGAGCATCGACCGTCGGCGCGCCGCCGCGGCATTCTGCGCCGGGTCGCCCGGCGGCACGGTGGGCGCGCGACCGTCCGCGCACATCGCCACCAGCTCGGTGACCAGGCCGTGGACCTCGTGCGACACCTCGAGCGCGTGATGGTCGGCGGCCCCCCGTTCGATCGCATAGCTGTCGAGCAGTGATGGTTTCGCGGCGCCCCGCACCACGAGGGCGAGTTTCCAGGCGATATCGGCCGCGTCCATCAGCGCCGCGTTGATCCCTTCCCCGCCGAGCGGACTGGACAGATGAGCGGCGTCGCCCAACAGAAAGCGGCGGCCGTCGCTCAGACTTTCCACCGCGCGCTTGTGCATCTTGAAATAGGAAACCCACTGCAGATCGCTGACCCCGACGTCGACACCGGTCCGGGTGCCGAGCAGCGCGTCGAGTTCCGCCGCGGTCGGGAGCGCGCCGCGCGTATCGGCCTCGTCGCGGTTGACGAAGATGAGCCAACGCTCGTCCGGCAGCGGCGACAGCAGGACGAACCCGGTCCGCCCCACGATGACGCGCCCGCTTTCGGGCGGAGCGGCAAGTCGAACCTTCACGTCGGCGACGATATATCGGCCGCCATAGGTTTCCCCCGCGAGATGCTCGTCCATCGAATGCCGGGTGATGCTGTGCCCGCCGCCGGCGCCCAGCACGTAGGCCGCCGTGACGACCTCCGGTGTTCCGGCGGCATCGAGCGTCACGCGCAAGCCGGCCGGATCGTCCTCGATCGACGTCACGCCGGTGCCGAATTCGATCTCGACGCCCTGACTTTCGAGATGCTCGCGCAGGATGGTCTCGGTGCGCCACTGCGGAAGGCTGCACTGAAATTCATAGCGGCAGCCGAGGTCTGCAAAACTCGCGGTCACGACCTCCTGCAAGCCCGGTCCGAGCAGCTGAACCTGCCGGATGCGCGCACCGGCGCGAAGGAACGACTCGACGAGGCCACTCCGGTGGAGAATATCGAGCACCGCGGGTTGCAGCGCCGTGCCGCGAGTCTCGTGATGCGGCGCGGCGAGGCGCTCGACGAGACGCGGCTTGACGCCATGGCGAACAAGCTCGCAGGCCGCGAACAATCCGGCCGGACCGCTCCCGACGATCAGGACGGATTGTGCGGATTCACGAATTTGAGTAGGCACGTCGTTTGCTCACTGGGCGGCAGATCCGTCACTGTAGTCGCCAGGACGGGCAGCCTGCAATGGACCGGGCCTCCATCTCCACCGAACGCGCCGCTCCACGGCTTCGAAGGGCGCTCCACCCGCGAAGCCATTCCGCGCCGGCGCTCACGGCGCCGGCCGCAGTGCGCCTTGAGCGTTGACATAGAAGGCATAGAGCGAGGTCTGCGCGGTGATGAACAACCGGTTGCGCTTGCGTCCGCCGAAGCAAACATTGGAGACGATCTCCGGGATCGGGATCGTGCCGATGTGGGTGCCGTCCGGCGCGTAGCAGTGCACGCCCCCGAAAGCCGAGGTCCACACGTTGCCGTGGGTGTCGCAACGCAGGCCGTCGTAGCATCCCTCCCGCAAGGTGGCGAAGACGCGCCGGTTGGCGACCGTGTTATCGGGCCGCATCTCATAGGCCACGATCACGCGGGGATGCCCGGTCACGTGGCTCGCGCCGGTGTCGCTGACATAAAGGATCCGCTCGTCGGGCGAGAAGGCGAGCCCGTTGGGTTGTAAGCAATCGGTTACGACCGCGACGAGCGCGCCGGTGCGCGGGTCGCAGCGGTAGATGTTGGCCTGCACGAGCTCCGACGGCGCGGCGTCGCCCTCGTATTCGCCGTCGATGCCATAAGTCGGATCGCTGAACCACACGCTGCCGTCCGATTTCACCACGATGTCATTCGGCGAGTTGAGACGCTTTTCTTCGAAATGCGTGGCCAACGGCATCACGCTTCCGTCATGCTGCGTGCGGGTGATCCGTCTTCCCTTGTGCTCGCAGGAGACCAGCCGGCCCTCGAGATCGACCGAGTTCCCGTTGGTGTTGCCGCTCGGCTCTCGGAACACGGAGACGGCACCGCTTGTCTCATCGTAGCGCATGACCCGGTCGTTCGGAATGTCGGAGAAAACGAGAAAGCGGCCGGCGGGAAAATACGCCGGCCCCTCCACCACCGCGCGCCGGTCCACAGACGCTCGAGCTTCGCGTGGCCAATGACCAGCTTGCCAAAGCGCGGATCGAGGATTTCAAACTCGCTCATGCCGCCCCTCATATCCCGTCACGATTGCGTTGGCCCGGCTGAAGTCCGCGGCCGCGGCACGGACGACCGTCGGCTCGTCGTTCGCGCTTCGCCCGGCGCGACACGCTGGAGTTGCGCCGCCCCTCCCCGATCCCGGCGCTGCTTGCAGTCGGCCAGCGTGCCCACCGGCATCGACAGCAGATCCAGGGATCACGTCGCCACCGCCTCCACCTCTTGACCGGGCGCGATCCGCGGCAACAGCAGCGTGGACCATTGCCCAAACATAAAAACGACCGCAACGACGAAGCGCCGCTGCCGCGCGAGTTGCTCACAGCCGGGCGAGCAGCTCGGTCTTCTTGGCGGAAAACTCCTCTTCCGACAGGATTCCCTTCTGCCGCAACTCGGCCAGCCGCTCGATCTTGGCGAAAATGTCGGCTTCCGGGACGGCCTCCGCCCGGGCCGGCGCGGGGCGACGCAGCGGCGCGGGTTGCACGGGCTCGGGTTGCCGCACCGGCTCGGGCTGACGCAACGCGGCCGGCGCGGACGCGCTCATCTCGCCGTCCGCGGAGAGGATGGGCAGCTGCGAGACGCTGACGGTCCCGTATTGGCTGGTGAAGGTGAGCGAGCCTCCGATTCCCTGCTGTTGGGAGACGCCGCCGATCTGATGGTCGAGCGTGTCGTAGACGGTGACGTGACCGTTGAGCTCCACGGCCAGCCGACGGGCGGCGTTGAAATAGGCATAACGAGCCTGATTCTGCGCCCCGGAGCCGTTGGGAATCCCGAGACCCGCCGGCCACCATTGGCCTGCAGCCCGCCCCGGCGCCGCGGGGACGAACAAGCTCACCGAAGCGGCGCCCGCGTCCATGCCCCACTGCTGACCGCCACCTTGCGACTGCGACTGCGACTGCGAACTCGCCGGCGCCGCCACGAACGGCTGCCGTGCCAGAAGCTGGGACAGCTCCCCGCAAAGGCCTTCGATTTTCGCCTTGAGGCCGTGATTGAACATGTCGCCGACCATGGTCATGCCACCGAGCATCCACTGGCCGCCACCACCCAGATCCGGGTGATTGAATTGCGCCATCGTGCCCCTGCCGTTCACCAGGGCCTGCAGCAATGTCATCACCGCGTCGGTTCCGACGCCGTAGCGTTGCGCGAGCTCGCCAATTCTCTGCCGGCCCTGCTCGGTAAGTTGTTGCAAAGGCGTTGCTCCTAGAAGGCGCGAGGTTGATGTGGCACGTGCCGGCCACAGATTTGCGACCCATGACGCCGGTCCGTCCGCAGCACGGAACCGCGAGGCTGAACCGCGAGGCTGAACCGCGAGGCTTGAACCGGAGCGCCTCGATCGCATGGGCGGGTTGTATCACAAGGCGCTTCCGTGCGCCGCGCCGCATGGCATAAGGACGGCCGCAGCAACGGCCTGGAATTCACCCGCCTATGATCCGACTCGACAACATCAGCAAGCAGAACGGCCATCAGCTCCTCTTCATCGAGGCCTCCGCAGCGCTCCAGAAGGGAGAGAAGGTCGGCCTCGTCGGACCCAACGGCGCCGGCAAGACGACGCTGTTCCGGATGATCACCGGCCAGGACCAGCCCGACGAAGGCCAGGTGGCGGTCGATCGCGGCGTGACCATCGGCTATTTCAGCCAGGACGTCGGCGAAATGGCGGGCCGCAGCGCAGTGGCCGAGGTGATGGACGGCGCCGGCCCGGTGAGCGAGGTCGCGGCGGAGCTCAAGTCGCTCGAGGCCGCCATGGGCGACCCGGACCGCGCCGACGACATGGAGGAGATCGTCGCCCGCTATGGCGAAGTACAGGGCCGCTTCGAGGAGCTCGACGGCTATGCCCTCGAGGGTCGCGCGCGCGAAGTGCTCGCCGGCCTCGGATTCAGCGAGGAGATGATGGACGGCGACGTCGGCGGGCTGTCGGGCGGCTGGAAGATGCGGGTGGCGCTCGCCCGCATCCTGCTGATGCGCCCCGACGCCATGCTGCTCGACGAGCCGAGCAACCATCTCGACCTGGAAAGCCTGATCTGGCTGGAAGACTTCCTCAAGGGCTACGAGGGCGGGCTGCTGATGACGTCGCACGACCGCGAATTCATGAACCGCATCGTCAACAAGGTGGTGGAGATCGACGGCGGCACCCTCACCGCCTATTCCGGCAATTACGAGTTCTACGAGCAGCAGCGGGCGCTGGGCGAAAAGCAGCAGCAGGCCCAGTTCGAGCGTCAGCAGGCGATGCTCGCGAAAGAGATCAAGTTCATCGAGCGCTTCAAGGCACGCGCCTCCCATGCCGCCCAGGTGCAGAGCCGGGTGAAGAAGCTCGAGAAGATCGACCGGGTCGAGCCGCCCAAGCGCCGCCAGACCGTGCAGTTCGACTTCCCGCCGGCGCCGCGGTCCGGCGAGGATGTCGTAAGCCTTAAGAACGTGCACAAGGGCTATGGCAGCCGTCGCATCTACGAGGGGCTCGACTTCATCGTCCGCCGCCGGGAACGCTGGTGCGTGATGGGCGTCAACGGCGCGGGCAAGTCCACGCTGCTGAAGCTGATTGCCGGCTCGACCGCGCCCGACGAGGGGACGGTGGCGCTCGGCGGCAGCGTGAAGATGGGCTATTTCGCGCAGCACGCGATGGACCTCCTCGACGGCGAGCGCACCGTGTTCCAGTCCCTGGAGGACTCCTTTCCCCAGGCCGGCCAGGGCTCGCTGCGCGCGCTCGCCGGCTGCTTCGGATTTTCCGGCGACGACATCGAGAAGAAATGCCGGGTGCTGTCCGGCGGCGAGAAGGCCCGGCTGGTGATGGCACAGATGCTCTACGACCCGCCGAACTTCCTGGTGCTGGACGAGCCGACCAACCATCTCGACATCACGACGAAGGAGATGCTCCTGACGGCGCTCGCCCAATACGAGGGCACCATGCTGTTCGTCTCGCACGACCGTCACTTCCTCGCGGCCCTCTCCAACCGGGTGCTGGAGCTGACGCCGGACGGCATTCGCAAATACGGCGGCGGCTACACGGAATACGTGGCCCGCACCGGCCACGAGGCGCCCGGCCTGCGCAGCTGAGACAGCGCACCTGCGCAGCTGGAAACGCGCCTGCGGTATCGCCCCCAACGCCGCGTGTGTATCATGGCGAAGTCCCAGACCGGTCCGAACGAGAATCCCGGCTGGAAAACGTCTTGGGAGGAGCGTATGCAAGTTCGTCTGGCTTCGGTCGCCGTGTGCGCCGGGCTCGTCATGTCCGGCCTCGCCGGCGCGATCGCGCGCGTGGAGGCCCAGCCTGCACCGGCGGCGCAGCCGCCAGGTCCCGCCGCTCCGCCGGACACGGCCGCGCTGCGCGAGCAATATGAAAAATGGCGGACCGAGTTCAAGACCTGGGGCCGCTGGGCGCCCATCGGTCAGGACTCCAAGGGCACGACGAGCTTCATCACGCCGGAGAAGGTGCTCGGCGCGACCAAGCTGGTGAAGGACGGCATCGTGGTTTCGCTCGCCCATGCTGAACCGCAGACGGTGGCCGCCGATGTCCTGGCGCCCGGCATTTTCCACCGCGTCACCAACGCCATCACCGATGTCGGCACCACCGACAACTACCAGGTGAGCTACCACGGCCAGACGGTGGCGCACATCGACACCTGGTGCCACTTCTTCGAGAACGGCCAGATGTACAACGGCATTCCTGTCAAGGAGAACCTGACCAGCGAGGCCGGATGCATCAAGGGCAACGTGATGAACTGGAAGGGCGGCATCACCACGCGTGCCGTCCTCTACGACATCGCGCAGCTCAAGGGCGTCGACTGGCTCGATCCCAACGTGCCGGTCACGCGCGCCGACCTCGAAGCGTGGGAAAAGAAGTCCGGCGTGAAGATCGGCCCCGGCGACATCCCACTCCTCTACACCGGCCGCTGGAAGCGGCGCGAAGCGCTCGGGCCCTGGACCGGCCAGGTGGCGGGCTACTATCCCGACACGATCCCGTGGATGCACGAGCGATTGCCCGCCTTCATCGGCCACGACTTCAACATCGACTGGAATCCGCGGCCGGGCTGGGAGGGAATGCGCAACCCGATCCATGTCGCGGTGCTGATCTGGATGGGCATCAACATCGTCGAGTGCCTCGACCTCGAGGAACTCGCGGCGACGGCACGGCGGCTCAACCGCTACGAGTTCATGATCACCTTCGCGCCGCTGCCGGTGGAGGGCGGCACCGGATCGCCGGTCAATCCGCTCGTCACGTTCTGAACAGTTGTTCTGGAGAAACTTCCCACACTGAACTGTCATCGCCCGGCTTGACCGGGCGATCCAGTAACCACCGGACTCCCGGTGGGCACAGTCTCAGAAACAGCGATGGCACAAGGGTTACTGGATTGCCCGGTCAAGCCGGGCAATGACAGGCTTTGGTAGTGAGTGCACCCTCCGCACATCACACTGCCGGCAAGTCCCCCCTCGCCCACCCTTCCTTCACGGCGGCGCGGAAGTCCGCGAGCCGGCCGGCCGCGATGGCATCGCGCATGCCCTGCATCAGGTCCTGGAAATAATAGAGATTGACCTCGCTCGCGAGCATCGCGCCGACGAGTTCGCTCGCCTTGATGAGGTGGTGCAGGTAGGCGCGCGAATAGTCGCGTGCCGCCGGGCAGCGGCTGTCGGGATCGAGCGGGCGCGGATCGGCGGCGTGGCGGGCGTTGCGCAGGTTGATCGGGCCGAAGCGCGTGTAGACGAGGCCGTGGCGGCCGTTGCGGGTCGGCAGCACGCAGTCGAACATGTCGATGCCGCGCGCCACCGCCTCGAGGAGATCGTCGGGCGTGCCCACCCCCATCAGGTAGCGGGGCCGGTCGGCCGGCAGCAGCGGCACCACCGCCTCGATCATGTCGAGCATCACCGCCTGCGGCTCGCCGACCGCGAGGCCGCCGATGGCGTAGCCGTCGAATCCGATCTCGCCGAGCGCGCGGGTGCTCGCCTGGCGCAGCGCGCGGTCGTCGCCGCCCTGGACGATGCCGTAGAGCGCGCGGCCGGGCGAACCGCCCGCGAAGGCGCGCTTGCAGCGCTCCGCCCAGGCGAGCGAGAGGTTCATGGCGCGCGCGAGCTCGGCTTGGGGCTGCGGCAGGCGGATGCACTCGTCGAGCTGCATCACGATGTCGGAGCCGAGCAGGGCCTGGATCTCGATGGCACGCTCGGGCGTGAGCGACACCGTCGCGCCGTCGAGATGGGAGCGAAACACCACGCCGTTCTCGTCGAGCTTGCGGAGGCTCGCGAGCGACATCACCTGGAAGCCGCCGGAATCGGTGAGGATGGGATGCGGCCAGTTGGCGAACTTGTGGAGGCCGCCGAGCGCCGCGATCTGTTCCGCGCCGGGCCGCAGCATCAAATGATAGGTGTTGCCGAGTACGATATCGGCGCCGGAGGCCTTCACGTCGCGCCAGTGGACGCCCTTCATCGCGCCCTGGGTCCCGACCGGCATGAAGGCGGGCGTGCGCACCGCGCCGTGCGCGGTGTGGATCATGCCGGTGCGTGCGTCGCCATCCTGGGCGGCGATGCGAAACGCAAAGACGGCGGGGGTATCATTCATGGGCGGGAAATAGCAGGCAGGCATCGCCATAGGAATAGAAGCGATAACCCGCGGCGACCGCGTGGGCATAGGCGCGCCGCATCACGTCGAGGCCGCAGAACGCAGCGACCAGCATGAACAGGGTCGAGCGCGGCAGATGGAAGTTCGTCAGGAGCACGTCGACGGCGCGGAAGCGATAGCCGGGCGTGATGAAGATGTCGGTCTCGCCGGAAAACGGCGCGAAGCTGCGGTCGGCGCGCGCCGCGCTTTCGAGCAGGCGCAGCGACGTGGTGCCGACGGCGACGATGCGGCCGCCGGCGGCACGCGTCGCGTTGAGCGCAGCGGCGGTTTCGGTGTCGAGGTGCCCCCATTCGGAGTGCATCTTGTGGGCGGCGAGATCCTCGGCCTTGACCGGCAGGAAGGTCCCGGCGCCGACATGGAGCGTGACGGTGCGCAGGCCGACGCCGCGCGCGGCGAGCCGGTCCACGAGGTCCGGCGTGAAATGCAGCCCGGCTGTGGGCGCGGCCACCGCGCCCTCCTCGCGGGCGAACAGGGTTTGGTAATCGGCGCGGTCGCGCGCGTCGGTCGGACGCCGCGCGGCGATATAGGGCGGCAGCGGCACCGCGCCGCGCGCCGCGATCGCGGCGTCGAGCACGGGCCCGTGGAAGGCGAACCCAAAGGTCACCTCGCCGGCCTCGCCCTTCGCCTCGACGGTGGCGTCGAGCTCGTCGAGGAAGCATACGCTGCCGGCGGCGCCGAACCGCACGACGTCGCCGGCGGCGAGCTTGCGGGCCGGCTTGACCAGGGCCTGCCAGCGCGCGCCGTCGAGCCGCTTGATCAGCGTCGCCTCGATCTTCACCTCCGCTCCACGGCCGAGGCGCCGGCCGTGGAGTTGCGCCGCGATCACCTTGGTATCGTTGACGACGAGCTGGTCGCCGGCGCGCAGCAGGTCCGGCAGGTCGCGCACGATGCGGTCCTCGCACGGCTCCGCCTTGTCCGCCCGCACCACGAGCAGCTGTGCCGCATCGCGCGGGCTCGCCGGCCGCAGCGCGATGCGGTCCGCCGGTAGGTCGAAGTCGAACAGGTCGGTGCGCATTGGTGATCGTTGGGCCTCGGCCCGCCCGGCGGGATGAGGGTGTCTGCTCCGTCAGATGCCTCGGGTTGATCGGCCGCCCGGCCCCCCTCCCCACCCCTCCCCCGCAAGTGGGAGAGGGAGGGACGCACCCGCACGGCGGAGGTAAAGGCCTTCCCTCTGCAATCAATGCCACCAGCCTCTGCAGTCCCCTCTCCCGCTTGCGGGGGAGGGTCAGGGAGGGGGCACGCTGACGCGCGACACCCGACAGCGTCGCCCGCCGGCCGTGATCAGGCGGCCGCGTCGGTGGCCATGCGCGCCTTGACGATGCGGTCGGGATTGGCGACCGGCTCGCCGCGCTTGATCTTGTCGACGTTCTCCATGCCCGAGGTGACCTTGCCCCAGACGGTGTACTGGCCGTTGAGAAACGGCGCGTCGGCGAAACAGATGAAGAATTGGCTGTCGCCGGAATCCGGGTTCTGCGCGCGCGCCATGGAGACGGTGCCGCGCACGTGCTTCTCCTTGGAGAACTCCGCCTTGAGCTTCTTGCCGGAGCCGCCAGTGCCGGTGCCCTGGGGGCAGCCGGTCTGCGCCATGAAGCCGTCGATGACGCGGTGGAACACGATGCCGTCGTAAAAGCCTTCGCGCACCAGCTCCTTGATGCGGGCGACATGCTGCGGGGCGACCTCCGGCTGCATTTCGATGGTCACCGGGCCCTGGGTCGTATCGAGGATCATGGTGTTTTCAGTGGTCATGTTTTTCGTCTTTCGTGGCTTGCGGTCGTCGATGATGGTGATGACGGAGGGGCGGCTCACTTGACGTCCGCGGCCACCCGCACGCTCGTCATCTTGTCCGGGCCGATCACCGTCCCGTTGGTCTGGGCATCGCCCTTCTTGAGCTTGTCGACCACATCCATGCCGGACAGCACCTCGCCGACCACCGTGTACTTGCCGTTGAGCGAAGGCCCGTCGGCGAACATGATGAAGAACTGGCTGTTGGCGGAGTTGGGATCGCTGGTGCGCGCCATGCCGACGATGCCGCGCTTATAGGGCACGTTGGAGAACTCGGCCGGCAGGTCAGGATACTTCGAGCCGCCGGTGCCGTTGCCGTTCTGGCCGTCGCCGGTCTGCGCCATGAAGCCGGCGATGACGCGATGGAAGGGAACGTTGTCGTAGTACTTGTCGCGGGCGAGCTGCTTGAGCCGCTCGGCGTGCTTGGGCGCGATATCGTTGCGCAGCTTCACGACGATCGGGCCCTTGGTGGTGTCGATGATCAGGGTGTTCTGCGGGTCGGCACCGGCCGGCAGCTTCGGCTGGGCGAGGGCCGGCGCGACGGCGAAGAGAACGGCAAACACTGCGAGCATGCGCATCATGGGGACTTCCTCTCAGGTGTCGTCGGATAGGGTCTGTCAGTTGGTCTTGTGGCCGGCGGCGATGCCGGCGGGTTTCTTGTCGGCCGGCGTCCGCTCGGCCATCGTCGCGACGGACGAGGCCTTGGCCGCGAACTTCTTCTCGAGGAGGCTCGCGACCGTCGCCGGCACGAAGGCCGAGATGTCGCCGCCCATTGCGGCGATCTGCCGGACCAGCGTCGCGGTGATGGGACGGACCAGCGGCGACGCTGGCAGGAACACCGTCTGCACCTCGGGCGCCATCGCCGCGTTCATTCCGGCGAGCTGCATCTCGTAGTCGAGGTCGGTGCCGTCGCGCAACCCGCGGATCATCAGCGTCGCGCCGACCCGCCGCGCGGTGGTCACCGCAAGGTCGTCGAAGGTCATGCACTCGAACGCGCAGCCCATCTCGCGCACCAGGCCGCCGCACGTCTCGGTGATCATCGCGAGCCGCTCGTCGGGCGAAAACAGCGGCACCTTGCCGGGATGGATGCCGATCGCGATGACCAGCCGGCTCGCGAGCTTCGCCGCATGGCGCACGACATCGACGTGCCCGTTGGTCACGGGGTCGAACGAGCCGGCATAGAGGGCAACAGGTTGCATGGGCTCGATCTAGCCTTTGGGCCCGGCCCAGGCAAGGATGCCGCGTGGCGCCCGACCGCAGAGGCTCGGGACACCGACCGGTTCCGTCCACCGGCCGCCCTTGAACGGACATTAGTTCCTCAATGAACTTAATTGGTTAGCGCTGGGTTCGCGGGAGCGCAGCGGCGCAAGCCCGGGATTTCGCTGCGCCGGCCGGGCAGGCCCGCTAGGATGAGCGTCATGCGTCCCCTCCTCCTCGCGATGACGGCTGCGGCTCTGGTCCTGGCCACCTTCGTATTCACGGCCGGGGCAGCGGATATGCTGTCCTTCGCACAGCTTGCCCCGACCGACGGCGAGCTGCGCATCTATGCCGGCCTCCACGCCGCGGCGGCCGCAGGCGATGCCGCCGCCATCGAACGGCTGATCGCGGCGGGCGAGAAGCCCGACCTCCAGGACGCCCGCAGCCGCACGCCCCTCCACGTCGCCGCCTGGTTCGGTCGCCACGACGCCGCCCGCGCCCTGCTGCGGCTCGGCGCCAATCGCAACGCCCGGGACCGCCAGGGGTTCGACGCCCTGACCATCGCCGCCGTCAATGGCGACGCGGAGATGACCGACATCCTGCTCGCGGCCGGCGCCGATGCCCGCGCCATCGTCGGCACCTATCACAGCACCGCGCTGATCGAGGCCGCCCATCTCGGCGAGGTCGAAATCGTCAAGCGGCTGATTGCGGCGCGCGCGCTGCTCGACCATTTCAACGACCTCGGTTTCACCGCCCTGATCGAAACCATCGCGCTCGGCAACGGCAACGCGGCGCACACCGCCATCGTCGCCGCACTGATCCGGGCCGGCGCCGACGTGAATCTCACCGACCGCCAAGGCATGACCGCCCTCGCCCATGCGCGCATGCGCGGCTACGACGAAATGGTCCGGATGCTGGAGGCCGCCGAGCCGAGGCCCGTACGCAGTCCTTAGACCTCCGGCCTTAAGACCTGCGGCCGCGAGGAATTGCCGCGCGGACCCCGCTTCGCAGGGGCAGGCAAAACGCGATAGAGTGCACGCTGCGGACCCCCGATCCATCCCTGCCGGGAATGGAGCCAGACGACGTCATGAAGAAGATCCGGGCAGCGCTCGTGCTGTTGCTGCTCGCCGCCGCGATGCCGGCGGCGGCGCAGAGCTATCCCAATCGCATCATCAAGCTCATCGTGGCCTTTCCGCCGGGCGGCCCGGTGGACGTGATGGGGCGGATCATCGCCCAGCGCCTGTCGTTGACGCTCGGCCAGCAGGTGATCGTCGAAAACCGGCCGGGCGCCGGCGGCACCCTCGCCGGACGGGTCGTCGCCACGGCGGAGCCCGACGGCTACACCTTGCTGCTCGGCAGCGCCGCGACGCTCGGCATCGGCCCCGCGCTCTATACCAACATCGGCTTCGACCCGGTGAAGAGCTTCGTGCCGATCGCGATGGTGTCGGACGTCTCCTACGTGATGATCGCGGCGAACCACGCGCCCTACAACGATGTCGGCAGCCTCATCGCCTATGCGCGAAAGAATCCGGGCAAGCTCAACTTCGGCGTTCCCAACGGCGCGCCGCCCCACATGCTGGCGCTCGCGTTCAAGGCGCTGACCGGGGCCGACATCGTCATCGTGCCCTACAAGGGCGCATCCAACGCCATCACCGATATGATCGGAGGCCAGATCGACGGCGGCTTCGAGACCACCTCGGTGATCCTCGGCCACATCCGCGAGCACGCCGTCAAGCCGATCGCCGTGATCCGGCCGTCGCGGCTCGCCGCGCTTCCCGACACGCCGACCATGATCGAGAGCGGCGTCCCCGAACTCAAGGGCTCGTCGTGGACCGGCGTGCTGGCGCCGCTCGGCACGCCGCAGCCGATCATCGAACGGCTGCGCGCCGAGATCGTCGCCGCGCTGAAATCGCCGGAGATGGCGGAGCGCTTCGCCACGCTCGGCGCCGAGGCGCGGTTCCCCAGCGCGCAGGAGTTCGGCACCTTCATCGCCGATGAGCAGCAGCGCCTCGCCGCCATCATCCGGGCGGCCGGCGTCCGCGGCGACTGACGGGGAAAAGCGATGGTCCGACGGTTTCGCCTGATGGCCATCCTCGCGCTCGGCGTCTGCGCGGCGAGCGCCCAGGCGCAGCCCTACCCCTCGCATCCCATCAAGCTGATCGTCCCGTTTCCGCCCGGCGGACCGGTCGACGTGATGGCGCGGGTCGTGGTCCAGCGCCTGTCGATGACGCTCGGCCAAGTCATCGTCGACAACCGGCCGGGTGCCGGCGGCACGTTGGGCTCGCGGGCCGCGGCGATGGCCGAGCCCGACGGCTATACGCTGCTGTTCGGCAGCTCCACGACGCTCGCCGCCGGGCCGTCGCTCTACCGCAACCTCGGCTACGACCCCGTCAGGAGCTTCGTGCCGGTGGGCATGATTTCCAGCGTGCCGTTCGTCCTCGCGGTCGCCCCGCGTCTCCCGGTCCGTACGCTCGCCGCGCTCGTCGCCTATGCGAAAGCGCATCCGGGCAAGGTGAACTTCGGCGCGCCCACCGGCACGCTGCCGCATCTCACCGCCGAGATGCTCAAGATCCGGGCGGGAATCGACATCGTCCACATCCCCTACAAAGGCGCGGCCACCGCGATCACCGACGTGCTGTCGGGGCAGATGGACATGGCGTTCGAGCCGATCTCGGTGATGGCCGGGCACGTGCGCGAGGGCACGGTGATCCCGCTCGCGGTCACCGGCGCGGCGCGCAGCCCGGAACTGCCGGACGTCCCCACCATGATCGAGAGCGGCTATCCCGGATTCGTCTCGTTGTCGTGGACCGGCATCGTGGCGCCGGCCGGCACGCCGCCGGAGGTCGTGGCGAAAATCAACGGCGCGGTGATCGAGGGCTTTCGCTCCAAGGAGGCGGCCGAAAGTCTCGCGCGGCTCGGCGCCGAGCCGAATTTCGGCACGCCCGAGAGCTTCGGCGCGATGATCGCCGGCGAGATTCCGAAGTGGGCTGAAACGGTGCGGGCGGCCGGCATACGGCTCGACTGAACGCGATGCCGGTCCGCATCAAGGGCCTTGCCGCCGGCACCACGCCCGGCGCCTTCGCCGCCCTGCTCGCGCTCTATGTCGGCGCTTTCATGCTGCTGGCATGGCCGTGGCTCTCCGGTACCGTCACCATTCCGTGGGACGCCAAGTCGCAGTTCCAGCCGGAGCTGCAGTTTCTCGCGGCCTCGCTGGCGCGCGGCGAATCTCCGTTCTGGAGCCCCAACCTCTATGCCGGTTGGCCGCAGATCGCCGACCCGCAGTCGCTGATCTTCTCCCCGCTCCACCTGGTGCTCGCGGCGCTCACCCCGACGCCGAGCTTTCGCGAGGCCGATCTCGTCACCTTCGCCTATCTGCTGGCGGGCAGCGCGGGGGTGATCCTGTTGTTCCGCGACCGCGGCTGGCATCCCGGCGGCGCGGTGATCGCGGCCCTCGTCTTCGCCTTCGGCGGCTCGGCGGCGTCGCGGCTGCAGCATACCGGCCAGATCGTCAGTCTCGCCTGGCTTCCTCTCGCGCTGTGGCTCTTGGCGCGCACGCTCGATCGCGCGTCCTGGCCGGCGGCTGTGGGTGCGGGTGTCTTCATCGGGCTGATGGTGATCGGGCGCGACCAGGTCGCCCTCATCGGCTTTTACGTCGTCGCCGGCTCCGTCCTCGCGTTCTGGCTGGACGGGCCGGGCCGCCTGGCGCAATTCAAGGCGACCGTACTGCCGATCGCGGCGAGCGCGGCGACCGCCATCATGCTCGCGGCGGTGCCGGTCGCGCTCTCGGCGCTGCTCGCGACCCAATCGAACCGCCCGTCGATCGATTTCGCATCCGCCGGCCTCGGCTCGCTGCACCCCGCGCACCTCTTGATGCTGGTGGTCGCCGACCTCTATGGCGCCGCCGATCCGGCGGTGGTGTTCTGGGGACCGCCGAGCCCGATCTGGAGCGACACGATCGGCGGCGGGCGCCTGTTCCTGGCGCAGAACATGGGCCGGATCTATTGCGGCATCCTGCCGGTGATCCTCATCCTCGGCTTCGGCATCGTGCGGGGGCTGCTGTGGGCGCGCGAGATCCGCTTCTTCTTCATCGCGATGGTGGCATGCCTCGTCTATGCGCTCGGCTGGTACACGCCGGCATTCCACGCGATGTACGACCTGATGCCCGGCGTCGCCCTGTTCCGCAGGCCCGCCGACGCCACTTTCGTTCTCGGGCTGATGATCGCGATCAATGCCGGCTACGTGGTCCACCGCCTGCTGTCCGGCACGGCGCCGCCGGCGCAGCGCGCTCTCGCCATCGAAGCCGCGCTGATGGCGGGCGTCATCGTCGCCGCGGCGGCAACGGCGACGGCCGCCGGCCGGCTCGGCGTCGCCACCGTCCCGCTCGCGACCGCGACGGCGACCACGATGGCGGCCATCGCGTTGGTCGCCGTGACCCAGCGGCTGGCGCCGGCGCACGCGATGCTCGCCGCCGTCCTGCTGTTGGCCTTCACCACCGGCGATCTCGCCTGGAACAACGCGCCGGACGAATCGACCGGCCTGCCGCCGGCGACCTACGACGCGCTGCGGCCGGCGAGCGGCGACGAGACCGTCGCCATCGTCGAGCGCAGGCTCGCGGCGACTGCGGCGCCCGACCGGCGCGACCGCGTCGAATTGATCGGCATCGCCTACCACTGGCCGAACATGGGCCTCGCCCGCGGCTTCGATCACCTGTTCGCACAAAACCCGCTGCGGCTGCGGGATTTCGAGGCTGCGACCGGGGTCGGCGACACCGTCGCGGTGCCCGAGCAGCGCAGCTTTGCGCCGCTCTACCCGTCCTACCGCTCCGCTCTCGCGGATCTCTTCGGCGTGCGCTTCATCCTGACCGGCGTGCCGGTCGAGCGCATCGATCCGGCGCTGCGGCCGGGCGATCTCGATATGATCGGGCGCACCCGCGACGCCTATGTCTACGAGAACAAGCGGGCGCTGCCGCGGGTCATGTTCCTGCGCGATTACCGGGTCGTCGATTTTGCGCAGCTTCTCGCCACCGGATGGCCGGCGGCCGTCGACCCGCGGCGCACCCTGCTTCTCGACCGCGCTCCGTCCCGGGCCCCGACGGCGACGGCGGGCGAGGCGACCAGCGGCGACGCCGTGGCGATTGACGGGACCGCAATCGACGGGACGGCGCGGATCGCGAGCTATCGCAACACCGAGGTCACGGTCGACGTCGACTGCAGCACCGCCGGCTTCGTACTTTTGACCGACGCCTGGCATCCCTGGTGGCGCGCCGAGGTGGACGGCGCGCCGGTTCCCATCCTCGCGGCGGACGTGCTGTTCCGCGCGGTCGAAGTCGCGCCCGGACACCACCGCATCCGGTTCGTCTTCACGCCGTTCCGCAGCGCGTTCGAAGAGCTCGTTGCGAAGCTCGTGCCCTAAAACGCGATCCGCCGCAGCCTGTACACGAGATGCTGCGACCGATACGGTCTCCAGCGATCGCAATCCCTTCGCCCGGCTAGCTTTTGATTGCGACCGATAACGAGCGGCACGCGATCGCCGCCGAATCTTTGAGGGAGGACCATGATCCGCACCATCCTGTGCGCCGCGTTGGCGGCGCTCGGCCTCGCCCTGGCCTCGCCTGCGACAGCGCAGCCTTATCCGAACCGCCCGATCAAGATCATCGTGCCGACCCCGGCGGGAGGCCCGGTCGACGTGATGGCGCGCCTTCTCGCCAACGCACTGCCGGCCTTTCTCGGGCAGAGCGTCATCGTGGAGAACCGCGCCGGCGCCGGCAACACGCTCGGTTCCAAGGCGGCGGCCGCCGCCGACCCCGACGGCTACACCCTGCTGGTGAGCGCCGCGAGCGGCCTCATCATGAGCCCGATGGTCTACAAGAACGCGGGCTACGACGAGACGAGTTTCGCGCCGGTCGCGCTCATCGCCGAAACCCCGCAGGTGCTCGTCGCCAATCCGGCGACGCCGTTCGATTCCGTCGCCGCCCTCGTCGCCTATGCAAAGGCGCATCCCGGCAAGCTCAACTACTCCACCGGCGGCGCGGGCACCCTGCCCCATCTCACCGCCGAGCTGTTCAAGCAGCTCTCCGGGACCGACATCGTCCATGTCCCCTACAAGGGCGGCGGCCCGGCGCTGACCGACGTCGTCGCCGGGCAGGTGCAGATGACCTTCGACACCGCCGGCACCTCGCTCGGGTTCATCCGTGACGGACGCCTCAAAGCGCTCGCGGTCTCGAACCCGACGCGGCTCGTCGAGCTGCCCGACGTGCCGACGATGCCCGAGCTCGGCTACGGCGTCATCGACAGCGGAGCCTGGGTCGCGTTGCTGGCGCCGCTCGGCACGCCCCCTGCGATCATCGCGCGGGTCAACCAGGCCGCCAACGAGGCGCTGCGTTCGCCGGGGATGAAGGACGCGCTGGCGCAACTCTCGGCGCAGCCGCGCGGCGGCACGCCCGAGGACCTCGCGCGGCACATGAAGTCGGAGCACGACAAGTGGGCTCCCGTCGTCGCCAAGCTCGGGCTGAAGGAAGAGTGAGGGGATGCCCCGCAGCCGCCTCGCGCTCAGCATCGCGCTCTCGGACAATCCCAACACCCGCCCGCTGATCGACGGCGAGGTGATGCCGGAGGGGATCGCCCTCACGCCGACCGTGGTGCATCCGTCCGAAATGTTCTGGCGGCAGCTCAAATTCGCCGAGTTCGACGTCTCGGAAATGTCGATGTCGTCGCTGGTGATCGCGACGGCGCGGGGACCGACGCCGTGGGTCGCGCTGCCGGTGTTCACCACCCGGGAGTTCTTTCACACCCGCATCCTGGTCCGTTCCGACGCCGGGATCGCGGTGCCGGCGGACCTGCGGGGCAAGCGCGTCGGCGTGCCGGAATACCAGCAGACCGCCGCGATCTGGACCCGCGGCGCCCTGATGAACGAGTTCGGCGTCGCGCCCCGGGAGATGGAATTCTTCATGGAGCGCGGCGACAAGAGCCACGGCGGTGCCACCGGCTTCGCGCCGCCGGTCGGCGTGACCGTGCACCCGATTCCCGCGAGCACGAATATCGGCGAGATGATGGTGCGCGGCGAGCTCGATGCCACACTGCTCTACCTCACCAATCCGAACCTGGTCGATCGCAGCCGTATCGACCTGCGCGCCGACCCGCGAGTGCGGCCGCTGTTCGCCGACCGCGCCGCCGAGGGCCGCCGCTACTACGCCAAGACCGGCCTCTATCCGATCAATCACACCGTGGTGGTGCGCCGCTCCCTGGTGGAGCAGCATCCGTGGATCGCGCTCAACCTCTACGCCGCCTTCGTCGCCGCCCGCGCCGCGGTGCTGCGGCGAGGCGAGGCGGCGCTCGCCGGCCATTTCGAGACCGGCCTCCTCGGCGACGAGGTGAAGCGGGCGGTGGCCTCCGACCCCATGGCCTATGGCGTAAAGGCGGCGCGCAAGGTGCTGGAGACGATCGCGGACTACGTCCACGCCCAGGGCCTCGCCGCGCGCCGCGTCGATATCGCGGAGCTGTTCGCACCTGCGACCCTGGACGTGTAGACGCTCGCCTCTTCCCGGCCGGCAAAAGCTGCGCTCGTTGCTTCGGGCCACTGCGACACCAACCGCGGCGGCCGCCGTGCGGGTGCGGCGGCCACGTCCCGTCATTCCGGCCGAGTGATCCAAACCAACACGGGTGGCGTTTACGGCTCCGACGCGGCACTCGCGCCGTGCGTCTTGAAGCTTCTGGGGTCACGAATGAACGCCCTCGTCCATCCGCTCTCTGCCGGCGACCCCGTGGAATCCGCCGGTCCAGGCCGCCACGACGTCGAGGCCGCGTTTCGCACCGTGCTGGAATGGATCGGCGAAGATCCCGACCGCGACGGCTTGCGCGAGACGCCGGCACGCCTGGTGCGCGCATTCGAGGAGTACTTCGCCGGATACAAGGAGGATCCCGAGACGATCCTTCAAAAGACATTCAAGGAAATCGACGGTTACGACGAGATGGTCGTGCTGCGCGGCGTCCCGTTCGAAAGTCATTGCGAACATCACCTCGCCCCCATCGTCGGGCGGGCGTGGGTCGCCTACGTTCCAGACCGCCGCGTCGTCGGTATTTCGAAGCTCGCCCGCGTGGTCGACGCCTTTGCCAAGCGCCTGCAGATCCAGGAGCGGCTGACCGCCCAGATCGCCAACGCCATCGACAGCGTGCTCAAGCCGCAGGGGGTGGCCGTCATCATCCGCGCGACCCATCACTGCATGAGCACCCGCGGGATCCGCAAGCAGGGCGCCGACCTCGTGACCAGCCGCATGCTCGGCTGCTTTCGCGAGAATGCCATGACGCGCCAGGAGTTCCTGACGATGACGCGCGTCGGAGCGGGGCCGGTGCTATGAGCTACATCGCCGGCTACATCGCGTCTCTCATCGTCTTTTTCGGCGTCGACATGGTCTGGCTGAGCATGATGGCCGGCCGGGTCTATCGACCGACCATGGGCGACATCGCGCTCTCCGGCGTCAACCTGCCGCCGGCCATCGCCTTCTACGCCCTCTACCCCATCGGTCTCGTCGTGTTCGCGGTGGCGCCGGGTCTCCGGGCGGGGTCGCTCTCGACCGCTGCCGTTTATGGCGCGCTGTTCGGCTTCTTCACCTACGCCACGTATGATCTCACCAACCAGGCCACGCTGCGCAATTGGACGCTGACCCTCTCGCTCACCGACATGGCCTGGGGCACGGTACTCGCCGCGCTCGCGGCGACCGCCGGCTTTCTGGTCGCGAACCGGTTTTAGACTAGAGCGTCGCCGGCCCCATTGTCGCATTGCAGACCCGTGCCCGCGGTCGGGCACGCCGTTTTGGCGTGAAACCAACGCCGTTGAGCCCCGGCCTGCTTTTTGCCTCGTCACCATCGAGAACGGAGTTTGTCTCGTTGGCGACATTTGCGACCAGGACCGGACGAAGCTGCGCCGATCGCTCTGCGTCCGGCCTCCGGTGCCTGTGCTGACATGAGAGCCCCCGTCCCAGAACCGCTCAAGCGCTTCATCTGGGACATCCAGTCCATGGTGGAATTGGCCGAGAGCGAACGGGAAATTCTCGTGATTGGTCGCGATCTGATGGCCCGGCTCGTGGCCCGCGACGACTGGCTGCCCAACGTCTTCGCCCTGCCCGCCGACACTCAATGTCAGCATTACCTGCTCTACGGCGACGGCCTCGAACGGTTTTGCGTGACCAGCACGGTCCTCCGCGGCACCCAGGCCATGCTGGTCCGCCAGGACGGGGCGTGGGAAATCTTCGGCCTGCTGCGCGGCTCCGTGAACCTCAAGCACCTGCTGTGGGAGCCGGGGACCGAGCCCCAGCCCAACGGCGAGGCGCGGCTCGTCAGTCCCGGCGCGGTCGAAGTGCTGCCGTCGGTCAGCGGCGAGGCGTTCGAACTGGCGAACGGCATCGACGGCGACGCCGTTTCGGTCAGCATCCACGTCTATGGCGGCGAGACCGGCAAGATCGCCCGCTACCCGCTCGAGGCCGACGGCATGGCGCTCGGCTTCGCGTCCGGCTACGCCAACCCGGAGGATGCACCGGCCTACGACATCCACGCCATCCAGACCGAAATCCGGGACTGACCATGCGTGTGCCGGTCCGATTCCATTGCCGCGATCGGCACCTCGGCACCCTGCCGCCGCGCGTCTTTCCACGCCCGCATCGAGAAACCTCGGGGACAGCGTCATGACCGATATGGCGGAATTGAAAAAACGAAAGGAGCCGCTCAATCTCGCGATCGTGCACGTCGATCCCGATGCGTTCGTCGCGAACTATGTGAGCTGGCTCGAAATCACCGCCTTCATCAAGGTCCAGCGGCTCGGCGAGGCCGATATTCCCGCCGACGGAAAGACCCCGGCGCTGTCGGTCGAGCAGATGAAGACGCCGGCGGTGCACGACGTCGGCAACGACGCCGTTTTCGCCTTCGGCATGACGGCCGCGATGCAGGCGGACAAGCCCGCCGTCGACAAGATCGAAGCGTCCCTGGTGGAAAGCCTCGGCAAGGAGTTTCCCGGCTCGTTCGGGCTGTGGCATTTCCGCGCCGCGATCGATGCGCCCGTCACCCTCGAGGACTTCGTCGGCCAAGCGGCCAAGAAGATGCTGACCCGCGACATCCCGCCGCCGCCGTTGCGCGCCAAGGAGAATTGGAGCGCCGGGCTGCGCTTCTTCGAGAAGGCGCGGCGGTCGAACTTCATCTACGAGATCATGTATCCGTTGGCGAAGTGGACCCGCGAGCGCTGGACCGAGACGTCCGAGAAGGGCGTCGCCTTCCTCCAGCACATCGAGGACAACATTCCGGTGCTGCGCGAGGCGCTGGAGGATCCACGCAACGACCAGGCGTTCGTCGCCAACCTTCTGCTCAAACTCGCTCCTGCCGTCGATATGGAGCTCAACGAAGAGTATCAGGGGTTTCTGCGATCCCTGGCGCGCCGCAACTGACACGGAGAACACGCGCGAGCGTCGTGCCCGCGCTCTCGACCTTCGCGTTCGACTGGGAGTTCGACCCATGACCGAAACGATAGACATGCGCTCGGTGCTGACGGAGGCCGATCTCGACTATCCCGTCGAGACCGTGTGGCGGGCGATGACGGATTCGGAATGGCTCGCGGTGTGGTTCTTCCCGAACGACATCCAACCGGTGGTCGGCCACAAGTTCACGATCTGGGGCCGCCCGATCGAGCGCTGGGACGGCGAGTTCAAATGCGAGGTGCTCGCGCTCGAGGCGCCCAGGACGCTCAGCTTTCGCTGGTACGGCGGGCAAGAGGAGCTCAAGGCGTTCGGCCGCTACATGGACACGAAAGTCACGTGGACGATTGCGCCGCTGCCCAACGGCGGCACCCATTTCCGCTTCGTCCACGAAGGCTTCGCCAACGACGACGCGACGAACGCCGTCTTCGAGGTGATGGTCAAGGGTTCGGAAAGCGTGCTGCGCACCCTCGCCAAGCGGCTGCCGGACCTCGTCGAGCACGGCGCATAGCACGCGCGGCGGCGTGCCGGCAGCGCCGGACAGCGGACGTCACTCGGTTGGCCCCATCGCCTCACATCGTCAGGCGGCCCGTTCGACCTCGCCCGCGAGCCGGGCCTGCCAGCGACTGCGGAATGCGGTCCATGACCGCTGGTTGGCAAAGTCGACGTCGACGAACCATTCGACGGTGCGGATGTCCCCCGGCCACCGCCGCGGCTCGCGCTGCCAGGTCGTGACCGGCCAGCGCGGATTGCGCACCAGACCGCCGCCGCCGTCGCGTGTCGAGGGACGGCCCACCTCGCGGATCAGCCACGCCGTGACGTCGGGCAGGAAGGCGCGGCCGAAGAACAGCCCGTGACGCGTGACTCGATGCGGTGCCCGGAACAGTCGCTGCTCGATCAAAGCGAAGGCCGGCGGCTCGGTTTCCGCCTGCAACTCGCGCAGCACCAGGAGCCGGAATCCGCACGGCCGTCCTTCCGCCGGCACGGCGTGGATGGCGTTGGCGTCGTCAGCCGGGAGGATCGTCGCTTCCGGGTGAGGACTGTCCGTCAAGGTCAGGAAACCGCCGAGGACGGAACGGGCGCCCCGCGGTCGACCGCCTTGAGGGCATCGAGGCAGGCGACGAGCGCGTTGCGTCCGTCCGCGACAGCCTCCGCGGGCGTATCCCCGACACCGAGACAGCCGGGAATATCGGGAAAGCGCACCACATAGCCGCCGCCGTCCTCGGGCGGGATCGGCGCCAGCTCGTGGCGATAGGCGGCAGGATCGCTTGCAGGTGCGCCGGCGGGTCCGGTCATGGGTCGAGCGCGTCCATCAGGTCGATCATGTCGACGAACGCCTTGGCGTGAACCGCCCGCACCGGCGCCTTCAACGGGATGGCAACGCAGTTCGGGACCGAGGGATGGGTGAACACCACGTGGGTGCCGGTCACCTTGCGGAACTTGACGGCATATTGCGAGGCCGTGATCTCGAAATCGGCGGGAATCCACGGTCCACCGGGATTGCCGCGAAACGCCTCCAGCCGCCTGTTGTGCATGTCCGCGCGCCCGCCTGTCGGAGTCGCGACAGCGGATAGGCGTAAATCCGCCGTCGGACGCTCCGAATTGTCCGCAGGCTCACGCAAAGCAAGGCGCGTTCCACCCGTCCGCGCTGCCCGCCTGCCGGCGCCGCGACGTCAGCCGGGTCTCACCGCGCGAGCCAAGCCGCGATCCGCTCCACCGCCTCGCGCATTTCGGCGGCCGCGCCGGCGTAGCTGAAGCGCAGGTAGCGATTGCCGTGCACCGGGTCGAAGTCGGTGCCGGGGGTGGCGGCGACGCCGGCTTCCTGCAGCATGCGGCTCGCGAAGGCGACGCTGTCGTCGGCGAAGCGCGAGATGTCGGCGTAGAGGTAGAATGCACCGTCGACCGGCAGGAAGGTGTCGAGGCCCGCGCGCGGCAGCCCCTCGACCAGGATCCGGCGGTTGTCTTCGTAGACGTGCTTGACGGCGTCCATCTCGGCGGCGCCGTCGAAGGCGGCGAGCGCGGCGACCTGGGAGAGCGTCGGCACCGAGATCGAAAGGCTCTGCTGCAACCGCTCGATCGGGCGTACCAGCGCCGCCGGGGCCACCATCCAGCCGATCCGCCAGCCGGTCATGCAAAAGTACTTGGAGAACGAGTTGATGACCATGGCGTTGGCGGAGAACGCCAGTGCGGTCTCGGCCGGGAACGCATAGTCGAGCCCGTGGTAGATCTCATCCGAGATGCAGCGGATGCCTTCGGCTTCCGCCGCCACGATGAGGTCGCGGAGCGCCTTGGCGCTCATCATGGTGCCGGTCGGATTGGCCGGGCTCGCGAACAGGAGGCCGGCGAGCGGCCGCTCGCGGTGGGCGGCGAGGACCGCGTCGGCGGTGAGCGCCCAGCGGTTCTGCGCCGAGAGCTCGATTGCGACCGGCTCGCAGCCGAGTGCCGTCAGGATGTTGCGATAGGGCGGATAGCCCGGACTGGCGATGGCGACCCGGTCGCCCGGCTCGAACATGGCGAGGAAAGCGAGAATGAAGCCCGCCGAGGACCCGGTCGTCACCACCACCCGGGCGGGATCGAGGTCGATGCCGTAGCGGTCGAGGTAGTGCGCGGCGATGCGGCTGCGCAGCGGCGCGATGCCGAGCGATTCGGTGTAGCCGATCGGACCTCCGAGCGCCGCCTGGGCGGCCGCCCGCGCGGTGGTCGGCGCCGGCACCGCCGGCTGGCCGATCTCCATATGGATGATCCGCCGGCCCGTCGCCTCGAGCCGTGCCGCCGCGGCCATCACGTCCATCACGATGAACGGCTGGACCTCGCTGCGCAGCGACGGCGTCACCAGCCGACGCACGCAATCAGATCCTCGGGGATCAAGCATTCTCACCCTCCGTGGCCCGCCCCTCTCCTGCCGCATTTGCCGCTTTGGTACCCGGAGGGCGGAATCCGCTTCTTCGAGAAATGCGTTGTCGGCAGCAGGTTGTCAGGGCGGCCAGTGATCCACTCGACATGATGTTCGACTCAACAATCGTTGACTGACAAGGACGCGTCCGTAGCGTGATGCCGCGGGGTGGAGCAACAGCGATTTCAGATGACAGCTGAATATTTTCCTCAAAAGTGGTCGAATATGCGGCCACCTCGTTGGATTGCCCTGATCACTGCCTGCGCCGTCGCCCTGACGAGCACCAGCTTCCCGGCGCGCGCCCAGAACCTCCCGATCATCCGCGATGCGGAGGTCGAGCAGCTGCTGCGCGATTATTCGACGCCCATCCTGCACGCCGCCGGCCTCGGCAACCGCAACATTCACGTCGTCATCATCAATGACCGCAGCTTCAACGCCTTCGTGATCGACGCCAAGCGCATCTTCGTCAATGCCGGCGCCCTGATGGACGCCGAGACGCCGAACCAGATCATCGGCGTGCTCGCCCACGAAACCGGCCACATCGCCGGCGGCCATTTGAGCAAGCTGCGCGCCGAGCTCGCCAATGCCCAGACCGCGGCGATCATCGCCATGCTGCTCGGGATCGGCGCCATGGCCGCCTCGGCGGCATCGCGCAACAACAATATCGGCGGCAACCCCGCCGTTGGCATGATCGGTGCGCAGGGCGTGATCCAGCGCTCGCTGCTCGCCTACCAGCGCCAGCAGGAAGAGCAGGCCGACCGCGCCGGCGTGGGATTTCTCGCCGCCAGCGGGCAATCCCCGAAGGGCATGTACGAAACCTTCAAGCGGTTCGCCGACCAGATGCTGTTCTCGGCGAGCCGGGCCGACCCCTACCTGCAGTCGCACCCGATGCCGGCCGAGCGTATCGCCGCCCTGTCGGAAATCGCCAAGACCAGCCCCAACTGGAACAAGAAGGACCCGCCCGAGCTTCAGGCGCGCCACGACCTCATGCGCGCCAAGCTGTTCGGCTTCATGGAGCGGCCCGACACCCTGCTGCGCCGCTACCCGCCGAGCGACACCAGCCTGCCGGCGCGGTATGCCCGGGCGGTTTCCACCTACCGGCACGCCGACCTGCGGCTAGCGCTGTCCCAGATGGACGGCCTGATCCAGGCGCAGCCCGACAATCCCTATTTCTACGAGCTCAAAGGCCAGGCCTTGGTCGAAGCGGGCCGGGCGCAGGAGGCCGTCCCGCTGCTGCGGCGGGCGATCGCGCTCGCCCCCGACCCGACGCTGATGCGGGTTCTGCTCGGCCAGGCGCTGGTCGGGACCTCCGACCCCCGTCTGCAGGACGAGGCGATCGCGACGCTGCGCCATGCCCTGGCCACCGACCCCGACATTCCCGACGCTTACGATCAGCTCGCCATGGCCTATGGCCGCAAGAACGATCTCGCCGACGCCGACCTCGCCTCGGCCCAGGCGGCGATGTCGCGCGGGCAGCTGCCGACGGCGCGCCAACTTGCCAGTCGCGCCAAGGTGCGCTTTCCGATAGGATCGCCCGGCTGGGTGAAGGCCGACGACATTGCCTCATTCAAGCCACCAGCGGCTCACAAGCTCTTACCATGAGAATCCACAGCAAGGACTCCCCTCAATGATCCGCAAGACGATTCGCCTGGCCGGAGCCGCCTGCGTCGCCACCGTGGCGCTCGGCGCGATGCTCATCGGCGCCGCACCGGCCGCCGAGCCGAGCTTCAACGACACCCAGAAGACCGAGATCGAGAAGATCATCCGCGACTACCTCGTGACCCATCCCGAGGTCCTGCAAGAGGCGATCGGCGAGCTCGACAAGCGTCAGGCCGCCGCCGACACCGAAAAGGCCAAGGCCGCCGTCGCCGCCAACGCCGCGACGCTGTTCGGTTCCGAACGCCAGGTCGTGCTCGGCAACACCAAGGGCGACGTCACCCTGGTCGAGTTCTTCGACTACAATTGCGGGTTCTGCAAAGGCGCCCTTCCCGCCCTCATGGACCTGATGAAGGACGACGGCAATCTCAAGGTGGTGCTTAAGGAATTCCCGGTGCTCGGCCCCGGCTCGGTGGAAGCCGCGAAGGTCGCCGTGGCGGTGCGCATGCAGGACAAGACGGGCAAGAAGTACCTCGACTTCCACCAGAAGCTGCTCGGCGGCCGCGGCAAGGCCGACAAGGCGCGCGCGGTCGCGGTCGCCAAGGAGGTCGGGCTGGACATGGCGCGGCTCGAAAAGGACATGGCGAGCGACGAGGTCCGCGTCACCCTGGAGGAAGACCTCAAGCTTGCGGAGACGCTCGGTCTCAACGGCACGCCAAGCTACGTGGTCGGCGACGAGGTCGTGGTCGGCGCGGTCGGTCTCGACGCCCTGCGCAGCAAGATCGCTCTCGCCCGCTGCGGCAAGGCCTCCTGCTGATCCGCCGACGCCGGGCAATGCGGTCCCGGCGCCGACCAGGCGAGTGGCCGCGCGTCGCCCCACCGGGGTGCGCGACCGAGATGGGATGCGATGCCGGGTACGCTCTACGTCATCAACGGTCCGAATTTGAACCTGCTGGGCACGCGGGAGCCGGAAAAATACGGACGCTCGACCCTCGCCGACGTCGAGTCGCTGTGCCGTGACGCAGCACGCCGCCACGGCTTTACCGTCGATTTCCGGCAGTCCAACCATGAAGGTGAGATCGTCGACTGGATCCACCAAGCGGCCCAGGAGCGCGCGGCGGGCATCGTGCTCAACGCCGCCGCCTATACCCACACCTCGGTGGCGATCCTCGATGCCGTCAGCGCGGTCAGCGTGCCGACCATCGAGGTGCACATCACCAACATCCATGCCCGAGAGCCGTTTCGTCATCAATCCTATCTCTCGATGGCGGCCAGGGGTCTGGTCTGCGGCTTCGGCATTGCCGGCTACGGCCTTGCCATCGATGGCCTTGCCACCCTCATTACAGCGGAGCTGACCGGTGACCGGCGACCCCGATAAGTCAAAGCCGCGGACCGGCGTCGACGAGGAGATGGTGCGCTCGCTGGCGCGCCTGCTCGACGAGACGCGGCTCACCGAAATCGAGATCGAGCAGGATGGGCTGCGCGTGCGCGTCGCCCGCCAGGCCGCGCCGGCGGCTCCGGTCGCGATCGCGGCGAGCGAGGCTGGTCGCCAGATCCCGGCGATAATCGGCGCGCATGCCGCGGTCATCGATCCGACCGACCATCCCGGTCTCGTGACATCGCCCATGGTCGGCACCGCCTACCGGTCGCCGGAGCCGGGCGCCAAGGCGTTCTGCGAGGTCGGCACCGTGGTCAAGGCCGGCGACACGCTCCTGATCATCGAGGCGATGAAGACGATGAACCAGATTCCCGCCCCCAAGGCGGGCACGGTCATGCAGATCCTGTTCGAAGACACCCAGCCGGTCGAATTCGGCGAACCGCTGATGATCATCGAGTGAGCGCGCTATCGAGCACGACGCCGCGCGCCGCTCCGCCAGGGCACGCATCGCTCGGCCCTCCCTACGAGCCCCCGGCATCAGAGCCATGTTCGAGAAAATCCTGATCGCCAATCGCGGCGAGATCGCGCTGCGCATCCTGCGGGCCTGCAAGGAGCTCGGCATTCCGACCGTCGCCGTGCACTCGACCGCGGACGCCGACGCCATGCATGTGCGCCTCGCCGACGAGAGCGTCTGCATCGGGCCGCCGCCGGCGCGGGAGAGCTACCTCAACGTGCCTGCCCTGCTCACCGCCTGCGAGATCACCGGCGCCGACGCGGTGCATCCCGGCTACGGCTTTCTCTCCGAGAACGCCCGCTTCGCGGAAATCCTGATCGAGCACGGCGTGCATTTCATCGGTCCGAAGCCCCAGCACATCCGGCTGATGGGCGACAAGATCGAGGCGAAGCGCACCGCCCAGCGGCTCGGCATTCCCGTCGTGCCGGGCTCCGATGGCGGCGTCACTTCGGAGGCGGATGCGTTCGTCATCGCCCGCCAGATCGGCTTTCCGGTGCTCGTGAAGGCGGCGGCCGGCGGCGGCGGCCGCGGCATGAAGGTCGCCCACCGCGAGGCCGATCTCGCGGTCGCGCTCGCCACCGCACGGTCCGAGGCGAAGGCCGCGTTCGGCGACGACGCCGTTTACCTGGAGAAGTACCTCGAACGGCCCCGCCACATCGAGATCCAGGTGCTGGGCGACGGTGAAGGCGGCGCGATCCATCTCGGCGAGCGCGACTGCTCGCTGCAGCGCCGGCACCAGAAGATCCTGGAGGAGAGCCCGAGCCCGGCACTCAACGCCTCTGAGCGCGACGCGATCGGCGAGGTGGTCGCGGCCGCCATGCGCCAACTCAAATATACTGGCGTCGGCACGGTCGAGTTTCTCTACGAGAACGGGCAGTTCTACTTCATCGAGATGAACACCCGGATCCAGGTCGAGCATCCGGTGACCGAGATGATCACCGACATCGACCTGATCCTCGAGCAGATCCGCATCGCGAACGGCGACCCGCTCACGATCCGCCAGCAGGACGTGAAATTCCACGGGCACGCCATCGAGTGCCGCATCAATGCCGAGAGCCCGGTGTCGTTTCGGCCCTCCCCCGGCAAGATCGTGCACTATCATCCGCCCGGCGGCATGGGCGTGCGGATCGATTCGGCGGTCTACCAGGGCTACTCCATTCCGCCCTATTACAATTCGCTGCTCGGCAAGTTGATCGTGCACGGCAAGTCGCGGGCCGAATGCCTGATGCGGCTGCGCCGCGCGCTCGACGAGTTCGTGCTCGACGGCGTCGAGACGACGCTGCCGCTGTTTCGCGCCCTGGTGCGCGAAACCGACATCATCAATGGCGACTACCACATCCACTGGCTGGAGCAGTTCCTGGCCGAGGGCGGAGCGCCCCCCTGATCGCGGCTGCGAGGTCGCTCGCGCCGCCATCCCGGTCTCTCGGAGCAACTTCGCCCGGCCCCGCCCGGGCTCTTGGGATCGGCGGTGTACACGCCATCCACGTCCTCCACGATCCCAAGGCGGGCTGCCCCGCGCTTCGGCGAGCGGAAACGCCCCCGTGCCGGCCCGGTGCAACGGGATGCGCGAAGTTGGAAACTCGTGGTGGTGATACGGCGGAAACGCGCTTCCCGACCCTGCACGGGCTGCGACGAGGGGGAGCGCCGCTGTTTTCGCGGGGATCGGATGCTCGTCATACGAGCCGGCCCGCGCGGCATCATCAAGGGATACCCCTTGCACCCCAAACCAAGGCGAGAACACGCTTGACACTAAAATATGTACGGCCATATTAACCGCATGTCCCGGCTTTCGAACCGAGAGAAGATCCTGACGCAAGGGCTGCGAGTCGTGCATGAGCGCGGGTTCGCGAATGCGAGCGTCCGCGACATCGTCCAGGCCGCCGGGGTGCCCCAGGGGTCCTTTACCAACCACTTCCCCTCGAAAGAGGCGTTTGGGCTCGAAATCCTGGATCTCTATCTGGCCAACACCCGCGCGCTGAGAACGGAAACCTTGTGCGACGCGTCGCTTTCCCCGCTTCAGCGGCTCGGCGCCTACATCGACGCCAATATGAACTCCCTCAGTCGGCATGGCATGCGAAACGGCTGCCTGTTCGGCAACTTCACGGCCGAGGCCAGCGATCATAGCGAACTCATCCGGCGCCGCCTGGTGGAAATATTCGCCGAGACGACGCAAGCCATCGCAGATTGCCTGCGGGCGGCGGTCGCGGCCGGCGAACTGCCTGCAGACTTCGAATGCGACGAAGCTGCGGGCTTCGTCCTCTCGTCGCTGCAAGGCGCGAGCCTGGTCGCGAAAGCGGAGCGCAGCGCGGCGCCGCTGGAGTGCTTCAGGCGGATGCTGTTTTCCAAGGTTCTGCGCTGACGCCTCCGCCGCGGCGCTGGACGGTCGCACGCTCTCCCGATCCGCGATCACGCTCCCAAGGGGCTCGGCGACCCAACGGCATTTGACGCCCGCTTCGCAGATCAACAGGCCGCCGCAAAACAATCAATACGGACACCCATATTCCACCTTGACGGAACAATACGGACGTACATATTGAAGCGACCGGCAGGCCACGCCGGTCGGCATCAAGGAGAAAAGCCCATGAGCACCCCCGTCGTCCTGATCACCGGCGCTCTTACCGGCATCGGCCGTGCCACCGCGCTCGCATTCGCCCGCCAAGGGGCGCGGATCGTGGTGTCGGGACGGCACGACGAAGCGGGTCAGGCGCTCAGCGCCGAATTGCGCGGCCTCGGCGCCGAGGCCGAATTCGTCCGCGCCGATGTGCGCCGCGACGATGAGGTAAGTCATCTCGTCGATCAGGCCACGGCGCGATTTGGCCGGCTCGATGTGGCGGTGAACAATGCCGGGACCGAAGGTCGGCCGGGACCGCTGACGGAGCAGTCGGCAGAGAGCTACGCGACCACGTTCGACACCAACGTGCTCGGCACCGTGCTGAGCCTGAAGCACGAGCTGCGTGTAATGCAGCTGCAGCGAAGCGGCAGCATCGTCAATATTTCTTCCCTGGTCGGGCAGCGCGGCGTAGCCGGCGCGTCCATCTACACCGCAAGCAAGCACGCAGTCGAAGGGCTGACGAAGGCGGCGGCGCTCGAAGGGGCCCCGTTCGGCGTGCGCGTGAACGCCGTCGCGCCCGGGCCGATCGAAACGGGAATGCTCGATCGCTTCACCGGCACCGCCGAGCGGAAGGCGGGCTTCATCGAGGGGGTGCCGTTCAAGCGCGCGGGCAACCCTGACGAAGTTGCCCAGGCCATCGTTTATCTCGCGTCGAGCCACGCATCCTACGTCACCGGCCAGATCCTCGGCGTCGATGGCGGCAAAACGGCCCTGTGAGAGCGCGCAGCCTCCCCTGAAGGAGTTCCCACGCCATGACCACCGAAGCCATCCCGACGCAAGCCACCACCACCCCAGCCAAGACCGCCCAAGCCAAAACCGCCCAAGCCAACACCGCCTACCGGACGACGAGAACGGTGAAGCTTCCCGGACCTGATCATCCGATCGTCATCGAGAAGCACCCGTCACGGGTCGTGGTCTCGCTGGCCGGCCGCGTGATCGCCGATACCCGGAATGCGCTCGCGCTGCGCGAGGCATCCTACCCGGCGGTCCTGTACATTCCGCGCGCCGACGTCGAACTGTCGCTGCTGGAACGGACGGACCACAGCACCTACTGCCCCTACAAAGGCGACTGCGCTTATTACGGCATCCCCCTCGGGGGCTCGCGATCGGCCAACGCGGTTTGGACTTACGAGGCCCCGTTCGCCGCGGTGGCGGACATCAAGGACCATATGGCCTTCTACCCCGACCGCGTCGATACGATCGAGGAGCGCCCCTGAGTCCGCGGCCCGGGACGCCGTCTGAGCAGCGATCGACGGCTTGGAAGCTCTGTCTCAGGCCGCCTGCCGGCACGCGACCATGCGCTTCACCGCATCGCGGGCCTGCGCAAGGATGAAAGGCTTCGGCAGGAACGCCGAGCCGGCTACGGCATCGTCGAACCGGGCGTGGCGACCGGAGGCGTAGACCACCGCGATGCCGGCATCGAGAGCGCGGATGCGGCGGGCCAGCTCGGCGCCGTCGATGTCGCCGCCGAGATCGATATCGGTGAAGAGCACATCGGCATGGCCGCCGGCGGCGAGATAGCCGAGCGCGTCGCGGCCGTTGCTGAAGGTGTGCACCGCGAACCCCGCCTCGCTGAGCACCTCCTCGATCATCAGGCCGATGAGCGCCTCGTCCTCGACCAGGAGCACCTCCGGGGATGCCGCCCGCCTAGCCTCGCCCATTTCGATGCCTCCCCTTGCCGACCGTCGCAAGCCCAGCGCCCACGCGCGGGACTGCTTCAAATGTGAGTCAAATTATCTCCACACGCGTTAAATTTGGGTTAACCGGAATCAGCAGGCCGTCGCCGCGCGGCGACGACGCTCGGCGTCAAACCCGGCGCGACGGTCGGACCAAGTCCCTTGCTCGAACCAAGTCCCTTGCTCGAACCAAGTCCCTTGCTCGAACCAAGTCCCTTGCTCGAACCAAGTCCCTTGATCAACCAAGTCCCTTCCAACCAAGTCCTTGCGGATCGTGTCCGAAAGGACCAATTTTAACCAAGCCGCCACGATACTGACAGCATGGCCAGACGCGACTCAACCCAGGTGGAGATCACTCCCGAGGTGCTGCTCAAAGCCTACGCCTGCGGCATCTTTCCCATGGCCGAGAATGCCGACGATCCCGCGCTCTACTGGATCGAGCCGGAGCTGCGCGGCATCATCCCGCTCGAGACTTTCCACGTGCCGTCGCGGCTCGCGCGCACGGTGCGCGCGGAACCGTTCGAGGTGATCTGCAATCGCGATTTCGACGCGGTGCTCGACGGCTGCGCCGAGCCCGGCCCCGGCCGCGCGCGCACCTGGATCAACGGGCGCATCCGCAGCCTCTACGGCAAGCTCTACGACATCGGCCATTGCCACACCGTCGAGGTCTATGCCGGCGCCGACCTCGTGGGCGGACTCTACGGCGTGAGCCTCGGACGCACGTTTTTCGGCGAGAGCATGTTCCATCGCGCCCGCGACGCCTCAAAGATCGCGCTGGTGCATCTCGTGGCGCGCCTGCGCGCCGGCGGGTTCCGGCTGCTCGACACCCAGTTCGTCACCGACCATCTCAAGACGTTCGGAGCGACCGAGGTGCCGCGCCGCCACTACCACCGGCTGCTGGCCGATGCCCTCGTCGGCGAGGCGGATTTCGCAGCGTTTCCGCTCGACCGGCCGATCCCGGGCGTTGACGCGGTCGCAAAGGCGACCGCGCCGCCGGGCTAGTGCTGACGAAACTTCGTCACCGTTCCAGCGTGAACACCACATCGTAGAGGCCTGGATGGGCCTCTCCCAACGCCTTGTTTCTTGCAAGGAAGCCGCCGGCACGGAGCCGGTCGATGATCGACGTGGCGGCGTCCAGGCTTTCGCTCTGGGCGTAGTTCACCACCCGGGTCCCGTCGCGGCTGCGATGCAGGCTTGCCGACAGCCATCCCGGAACATGGCTGGCAAATCGCGCCAACTCTTCCAGCAGGTCGATCAACGCCTGCTGACCGCCTTCCGGCACGGTAAAGACGTTGATCTGGGTGACAATTCCGGCATTGGCTTTGATGAGCGGCACGGTACTTCTCCTTGATGGAGGCGGACCGCGCGACGGTTCAACGGGAGCAGCCGGTCAGACCACGTCGCGTCAAGCCGCCGACGCGATACGCCGGTTGCTTGCCGCGGGTTCGCCGTCAAGACGGCGACACGGAGCTTCCTCATCGGAAGGGATCGGGCTTACCGCATGCCGATCCTGGTCCTTTTCGACGGCGGCTATCCTAGCAGGCCGGGGCCGGCTGTGAAGGGATGCGCAACGCGCGAATGAAGTTTCAGCGGATGAGTGGCGGCTGCAGCACGGCGCCGCTCGGCGGCTGCCGCGGCGGCTGGCGTTGCGCGGGGCGCTGCTGGGCCGGCGTGGGGCGGGCGGCCGGAGCGGCGGCGGGCGCCGGAGGCGGTGCCGGCGGCGCCTCGGCGACGACCGGGGCCGCGCCTTTGCAGTCGGTGAGCCAGACGTCGTAGATCGCGTGCTCGACCCCGTGCAGGCCGGGGCTCGCGGCGAACATCCAGCCGGTGAAGATGCGGCGGACCTCGCCCTGCAGGGTCACCTCGTCGACCTCGACGAAGCCGTCGGTGAGCGGGGTCTCGGTCGGCGGCCGGGTATAGCAGGCGCGCGGCGTTACCTGGAGGGCGCCGAACTGCACCGTCTCGCCGATCGCGGCGTCGAAGGCGGTGATGCGGCCGGTGATCTTGTCGAGGCCGGCGAACACCGCCTTGGGATTGACGATCTTCTGGGCCGGCGGCGGCGTGATCTCGTCGGCAGGAGGCACGGCAGCCGTCGGCGGGATGGGGCCGCGCGGCGGCATCCGCTGTCCCGGCGCGGTCGTCGGAAGCTGGCCGGGCCCGGTCGCCAGCGGCTGGCCCGGCGCGGTGGCCAACGGCTGGGCGCCCGGCGCGGTCGCCGGCCGCGGCAGGGCCGCGGACTGCGGGACCGGCGCGATCGTCGTGCTGCCGGGGGGCGGCGCCAAGTCCTCGCTCTGGACCGGCCCGGGAGGCGGCGCCGCCAGCGTGCTCTGGGCCGAAGGCGGCGCCTGGGTCTGATATTGCGGCTGGGTTTGGGGCTGAGCCTGATATTGCGGCTGAGCTTGATACTGCGGCTGAGCCTGCTGGGGCTGGTAGCGCGGCTGCACCGGCGGCTGGCTCTGGACGCTCGCAGGCGGGCGCGGCGGCTGGTCGTTGAAGAAGTTGCCGAACTGGGCCGCGGCCGGCCCGCCGAACATCAGGGTTCCGAACACCACCGCGAGCGCGCCGCCGTACAGGCCGGCTTGCATCGACCCGGACTTCTTCGGCACACATGGCGCCGGTACAGGCGGCGTCGGAACAGGTGGCGTCGCGGATACGCGGCAAGCGATCATCGGTCGGAAGCCTCGAGAACCGGCGCCTAGCCTGCGCCCCCATCCCCGCCGGTTAACACGGTGATTGCGGCACCGGAAGGGCGCGCGCCGGCACCGTGTCGACGGGAGCAGCCTCAGCGGCCGGGCACCCAGGCCTTGTAGTCGCCGGTCGCCTTGGGCCGCCGATTCTGGGCGAGGGTCGAGCCGGTCGGTCGGTAGGCGGCCGGCGTGCCGGTCAGATTGGGCCGATGCGGCTTCCACCACGCCCGCGGCGTCACCTTCTGCTCGGTCGGCGGGACGTCGACGATGTGATGCATCCAGCCGTGCCAGGCCGGGCCGATGGTCGAGGCCTCGGCGAGGCCGTTGTAGATGACCCAGCGCCGCTCGAAGCCGAGCGCGGGATCAATCCGGCCGCCTTTGGTGCGGTAGTAGCGGTTGCCGTAATCGTCGGTGCCGACGAGTTCGCCGAATCGTGCCGTCCACAGCATGGTTCCGAACGTCGCCCCGTTCCACCAGGTGAAGAAACGGAGGAAAAATTCCTTCGATGTCATGGGTGCGATCCGAACGCTGCAGAGGCTCGCGGAAGAGCCCGCTTCAAGCCATCGCGACAGCCCGAGGCGCCAGGTTGCCGCGCTGGGTTTGCATGCCATCGCCCGGCTTCGATGTCCATAGCCACGGGGCAGCAGCCACGGGCCGCATTAGCCGGCCGAACGCCGGTGCCGGCGATCCCACAGACCCTACCAGGGGAAAGAGTCCGGGGCTCCCCGGGGTTGCGACTCGGCCGGCGATTCTTGCCGTATCATGCTACCGATCGGGCGCCGGCGGCCTCCCATGACATCCCGATGAATTATTCATGGCGAAAACGTCTCACGCCCCCTTCCGAATCTCCCACGGATTCCCGATACTTGCGGACCCTCCCCGGACTAATCCCCATAATTCTTCAGAACCACACCATATTTAGTATTTGATTCAGAACTCGGTCACTAATGCTTGACGAGGCCGCCGGAGTCGTCCTAGCGTTCTGGGGTTGCGGCGGGACAAGTACCTCGTGCCTGTCTGCATTCCCCGCGAAGGCTTGAGACACCCTGCCGTCATGGCCAAATGGCTTTGGAGGGACGGTCTCGTGTTGCCCGCGCGGGCGTGCCTCGAGTGAGCGGATGAGGCTCGCGGGTGCGAACCAGAAAAGCGATCGGCCCTGCGCGTTTGCGGCGGCCGGCAGTGACAGGGCGTAGCCAGGCGTAACCGAGACAAACGAGCGGGAGGTGTGCCGGGACAGAGGCGCACCGTGGTGGAAGGGGCCGGCTCCCGAAAGCGGGTTGGCCGGACAAAAGGGGCAGGACGATGCGAATCGAACGGCGCTACACCAAAGACGGCCAATCACCCTACGCGGACATCGCGTTTCGCCTCGCCACGAGCGAGATCCGGAATCCGGATGGGTCGGTCGTCTTTCATGCCGATGACATCGAGGTTCCCGCCGCGTGGTCGCAAGTCGCGTCCGACGTGCTGGCGCAGAAGTATTTCCGCAAGGCCGGAGTGCCCGCGCACCTCAAGAGGGTCGAGGAGGAAACCGTTCCGTCCTGGCTGTGGCGCTCCGTCCCCGACGAGGCCGCGCTCAAGGAGACCCCCGAGAGGGAGCGCACCGTCGGCGAGCGTTCCGCCAAGCAGGTGTTCGACCGGCTCGCCGGGACCTGGACCTACTGGGGCTGGAAAGGCGGCTACTTCGATTCCGAGGACGACGCCCGCGCCTTCTTCGACGAGCACCGCTACATGCTGGCGATGCAGCTCGCCGCGCCCAACTCGCCGCAATGGTTCAACACCGGCCTGCACTGGGCCTATGGCATCGACGGCCCCAGCCAGGGGCATTTCTATGTCGACTTCTCCACCGGCAAGCTCGTCAAGTCGAAGACCGCCTACGAGCATCCGCAGCCGCATGCCTGCTTCATCCAGTCGATCTCGGACGACCTCGTCAACGAGGGCGGCATCATGGACCTGTGGGTGCGCGAGGCGCGCCTGTTCAAATACGGCTCCGGCACCGGCTCGAACTTCTCGCGCCTGCGCGGCGAAGGCGAGCGGCTGTCGGGCGGCGGCAAGTCGTCGGGCCTGATGAGCTTCCTCAAGATCGGCGACCGCGCCGCCGGCGCCATCAAGTCGGGCGGCACTACCCGCCGCGCCGCCAAGATGGTGATCGTCGACACCGACCATCCCGACATTGAGCAGTTCATCAATTGGAAGGTCGTCGAGGAGCAGAAGGTCGCCGCCCTCGTCTCGGGATCGCGCATGAACGCAAAGCACTTGAAGGCGATCTTCAAGGCCTGCGTGAACTGCGAAGGCTCCGGCGACGACTGCTTCGACCCGGAGAAGAACCCGGTGCTCCGCCGCGAGATCAAGGCGGCGCGGCGCAGCTACGTGCCCGACGGCTACATCAAGCGGGTGATCCAGTTCGCCCGCCAGGGCTACAAGGAGATCGACTTCCCGATCTACGACACCGATTGGGATTCCGAGGCCTATCTCACGGTGTCGGGCCAGAACTCCAACAACACGGTGCGCGTCACCGACGAGTTCCTCAAGGCGGTCGAGGCCCATGGCGACTGGGACCTGACCTGGCGCACCAAGCCCGGCAAGCTCGCCAAGACGGTGAAGGCCTCGGACCTGTGGGAGAAGATCGCCCACGCCGCCTGGGCGTCGGCCGATCCCGGCCTGCAGTACCACTCGACCATCAACGACTGGCACACCTGCCCCGCCTCGGGTCCGATCAAGGCTTCGAACCCGTGCTCGGAGTACATGTTCCTCGACGACACCGCCTGCAATCTGGCGTCGCTCAACCTCTTGGCATTCCGCAACGCGGATACCCGGCAGTTCGACGTCGAAGGCTATGAGCATGCGGTACGGCTGTGGACCGTTGTGCTCGAGATCTCGGTGCTGATGGCGCAGTTTCCGTCGAAGGAGATCGCCCAGCTCTCCTACGAGTACCGCACGCTCGGCCTCGGCTACGCCAACCTCGGCGGCCTCCTGATGTCGTCCGGCATCTCCTACGACTCCGACGCCGGCCGCGCCGTGTGCGGCGCGCTGAGCGCCGTCATGACCGGCGTCTCCTACGCCACCTCGGCGGAGATGGCATCGATCCTCGGCGCCTTCCCCGGCTACAAGAAGAACCGCGAGCACATGCTTCGCGTCATCCGCAACCACCGCCGCGCCGCCCATGGCGAGAAGACCGGCTACGAGAAGCTCGCGACCCCGCCGGTCCGCCTCGACCACGCCGCCTGCCCCGAGCCGCGGCTCGTCGAGCACGCCAAGCGCGCCTGGGACCGCGCCCTCGAGCTCGGCACCGAGCATGGCTTCCGCAACGCCCAGGCGAGCGTGATCGCGCCGACCGGCACCATTGGCCTGGTGATGGATTGCGACACCACCGGCATCGAGCCCGACTTCGCGCTGGTGAAGTTCAAGAAGCTCGCCGGCGGCGGCTACTTCAAGATCATCAACCGGGCGGTGCCGGAAGCGCTGCGGGTGCTCGGCTACACCGTCGCCGAGATCGGCGAGATCGAGGCCTATGCGGTCGGCCACGGCTCGCTCGGCGGCTCGCCGGGCATCAACCACGCCAGCCTCAAGGCCAAGGGCTTCACGCCCGAGGCGATCGAGAAGCTCGAGAAGGCGCTGCCGGCCGCCTTCGACATCAAGTTCGCCTTCAACAAGTGGACGCTCGGCGAGGAGTTCTGCCGCACCGAGCTCGGCTTCAGCGCCGAAGAGCTGGCGCGGCCGAACTTCGACATGCTCGCGGCGCTGAGCTTCACCAAGCGCGAGATCGACGCCGCCAACATCCACGTCTGCGGCGCCATGACGGTGGAGGGCGCCCCGCATCTGCGCCCCGAGCACTATGCGGTGTTCGACTGCGCGAATCCGTGCGGCCGCACCGGCCGGCGCTTCCTCTCGGTGGAAAGCCACATCCGCATGATGGCGGCGGCGCAGCCCTTCATCTCCGGGGCGATCTCCAAGACCATCAACATGCCCAACGAGGCGACCGTGGAGGACTGCAAGGAGGCCTACCTGCTGTCGTGGAAGCTCGCGCTCAAGGCGAACGCGCTCTACCGCGACGGCTCCAAGCTGTCCCAGCCGCTGCAGAGCCAGCTCATCGCCCAGGACGACGAGGAGGACGAACAGGACACGGTGTCGTCCTTCATCGAGAAGCCGCAGGCGGCGCGCACCGCGGCACTGGCCGAGCGCATCGTCGAGCGGGTGGTCGAGCGCATCACCGTGATCCGCGAGCGCGAGCGGATGCCCGACCGCCGCAAGGGCTACACCCAGAAGGCGGTGGTCGGCGGCCACAAGGTCTACCTGCGCACCGGCGAATACGACGACGGCCGGCTCGGCGAGATCTTCATCGACATGCACAAAGAGGGCGCGGCGCTGCGCTCCATCATCAACAACTTCGCGATCGCGGTGTCGCTCGGCCTGCAATACGGCGTGCCGCTCGAGGAGTATGTGGACGCCTTCACCTTCACCCGGTTCGAGCCGTCCGGCCCGGTGCAGGGCAACGACTCCATCAAGTACGCGACCTCGATCCTCGACTACGTGTTCCGCGAGCTCGCGGTGTCGTATCTGTCGCGCTTCGATCTCGCCCATGTGGAGCCGAGCGACACCGGCTTCGACGCGCTCGGCAAGGGCGTGCAGGAAGGCAAGGCTCCCGAGCACGCCGCCTCCCGCTTCGTCTCGCGCGGGCTCACCCGCTCACGCACCGACAAGCTCGTGGTGATGCCCGGCGGCGGCGAGCGCAGCGCGACGGAAGCGCGTGCCGCCTCCAACATCACCTCGATCGCGGGTACCGCGACCCGCGCCCAGGGCCCCGCGGTCGAAGGCGCCACCGCACTCAAGCCCGAGCGCGCGCCCTCCCCGACCGAAGCGCTGGAGAACCTGCCGTGGTCGCCCACCAAGACCGAAGCCCGCGCCGACGCCAAGGCCCTCGCCGCCGAAAAGCGGGCCGAGGCCAAGGCTCAGGGCTACGAGGGTGAAGCGTGCGGCGAATGCGGGAATTTCACTTTGGTGCGCAACGGGACGTGCATGAAGTGCAATACCTGCGGGAGCACGACGGGGTGTAGCTGAGGGAAGAGCGGCTTGGGGGTTTAGGCCCCTGAGCCCCCCGTTCGGCACAGAACAAAAGGGGAGTGCAGCAATATAAGAGGCAGAAATGACCAGAAACCGAGGCCCAGAGGAAGTTAAGTCAGAAATTCTTAAGTTCATGGCCGCCACCAAACTCGACGGGGTGCGGCACCTCGATATGATGACCCTCATCGTCAAAGCAAAGGAGTATTTGCCGGGATTTAATTATGTTCGCGTCCCCGACCACGAAATGCCAGATGTAGAGGGGATGTACAATCCGGATGCTAAATTACTTGCGATACCGGAGCGCATATTTTCTGACATGAACAATGATAAGCCTCGCGCACGCTTCACGATCGCACACGAGGTTTCACACGCCATCCTCGGCCACGCAGAGATCAGATTTCGACACACGGAACTGAAGGCGTACGAGAGAGCCAAACTTAATATTCGACGTGAGGAATCAGAAGCCAACCGCGCGGCGGCTTTTATTCTGGCCCCCGATCACATCGTCTCGACTTGCAACAGCGTTGAGGAAGTGATGACGAAGTGCGGTCCAAGCCGAAAGGCTGCGGAAATCAGGAAGAGCGAATTCGACGCCGATCAAAGAAGGAAGAGCGGGCAACAAAGGCCGCTGCCGTTCAAAGTTACGGAGTTCCTTCGCGATGCCAAGAAGAAGGGATATAAGCCCTAATCCATTTATGGCTGCTCTCCTCACACATTAAGCTGTATCCGCGGGCTTAGTAAGATCCGTCTCTGGCATTACGCGCAGAAGACCCTTAAGTGCGCCGAGCAATGGGTGCCGTCGAGCAGGCGAGCATATAGCCTCTGCCGGCACAGCGATGGGCTCCGACAACTCTGGTACGCTGGCCTTGCTCAAAATTTCCTTCGCCATTTGCTTTCGCCAATCTTGTAGTATCAGTCCGGGGCCGCCGGAGGCCAGAATCCGAAATCCGTTGTTCGCGGGACAGGCAAGCCGGATTCTACGCGCCGCGCCGAATATCGGATAGTGTAACTCGCTCGCGCCTCCAGCAACCGGCAATTTCTCGCGACCTCATCCTGAAGAGCGGCCGCAGGGCGCGTCTCGAAGGATGGTCACAGGGACTCGCGTGCGTTGGGCGGCGTCGTGCTCGCGGCCATCCTTCGAGACGCCGCGCTGTGCGCGGCTCCTCACGATGAGGTCGTAAGATTGTTTCGCATCTGCGCCGGAACCGACGACGGAAGCTCGGCCGCCGCGTCGATCAACCCGCTGGAGCACGCCGGCATCGTCCTGGAAGCTCGTCGAGAAACCGACGAGGAGGAGCGGACGCGCATCGCCTTCCGGCCACGGCGAGCGCCACTCCTGCGCACCCACACCGCGGTGATGCCCGAGGCTGCGCTGGTGGTGACCCATGGCGGCCACGGCACGGTGATGACGGCGCTGATGCACCGCCTCCCGATGCTCGTCATCCCCCACGGCCGCGATCAGGCCGACAATGCCGCCCGCATCGCCGAGCGCGGCGCCGGGCTCGTGCTTTCACGGACCGCGACGACGGACGAGATCCTGACGGCGCTCGGGCGCCTCCTCGAAGACCCCGCGTTCCGCGCGGCCGCACGGCAGCTCGGCGATGCCGTCGCAGAGGAAGCGAAGGCCGCGACGCTCGTCGAGGATATCGAGGCACTCGCGGCGGCGCCGGGCGCGACCGATCGGGCTCGGGAGCCCGTCTCGGCGCTCGACCTGCACTGAGGGTTGCGGGTTCGCGCTCCGGCCGGGAAGCTGCCGCTGAAGGTCGCGCGGTGAAGCCCGGCCGCGTCAGGGCGAACGCGGCACGTCCGCGGACCATGCTGTCTGGTATGGCAAGGCGGCGCCAAGCGAGCGTCGATGGGCCGGGCACTTGCTTCCGAGTGCCCTCCACATGGTCAGGGCCCGTCCCGGAACCGATCGAAAATATCGAGCACCGCGGGGACCTCGAACAGCGGATCGGGGGCAGCGGCGTCGGCGGTCGTCAGCACGCCGGCCTCGACGAGGCACAACGCCGCCGTGCCCATGGCCGCCGCGGTGCCGCCCAGCGAATCGAGCGCATCGCGCCGGGTGAACACCGGCCGCGTCAGCGCAAAGGGGATGAGCTCGTGCACCATGCTGCCCGGGCGGGAGCCCGCGGCGATGCGGCTCCACGCGCGGCTGAGGACCGCGAGTTGGTCGAGGCGGGCGAGGTTTGCGGTGGCCGTGCGTTCGAGGAACACGAGCATGAGCCGCGTCCAGGCGGTCACATCGCCCGACAGGCGGGTCGCCCGCAGCGCGTCGACATAGACATCGCGGCCGCGGTGGACGGCTTCGCCGAACACGGCGCAGGGAAAATTGGTTGCACCCTTGCTGCGAAGTAGGAGCGCCAGCAGGAGCCGTCCGATGCAGCCATTGCCCTCGGCAAAGGGATGAATGTGCTCGAACATCCAGTGCGCCAGGATCTGCCGCACGAGTTCCGGCGTATCGAGATCGAAACCGAGCGCGAAGATCCGCCAATCCTCGAGCGCCGCGGTGACCGAGGCCGGGCGCGTATAGTAGAGGAGGCTGCCGGCCGCATCGCGATCGAGCGCGCCGTTGCTGCGCGCCTTGATGCTGTCCGGCGCGGCCATGTCGAGCCGCGGCGCCGACAGCCGGCGGTGGATGCGCAGCGCCGCTGCGACGGGGTCGATCTTGCGAGGCTCTGTTTGAAGCGCTTCGGCGCAAGCGAGGACCACGGCGGCATCCGCCGAACCCGGCGCGACGCGGCGCGAGCCCCCACACGCCATCAGCTCGCTGAAGGTGACCGCCGACCCGTCCGCGCCGGCGGAATGCACGGCATCGAGCGCGGCGAACAGCCGGCCGACGAGGTCGGGCCGCGGCCAGCTCGCGAGCGCGCGGTCGAGCTTGCGCAGCGCCGCGGTCGCCGGCCCGAGCCGATCGAAAACGTCGTCGATGTCGGGAAAAGAAGGCGCATCCGGCCGGAAACATCGACGGCCCTGGGAGTCCAGCTCGAATACGCCCAGCTCCAAGGAATCACCCCGCACCACGCGCGAACTCATGCCCTTAGCGCACCAGGAGCAACTTTCCGGTTAACGGCAGGGTATGCCGCGGAGGATTCCCCCTACTCCACCCAATCCGCGCATTTTTGCACCTGGTCGCCGGCACCCCACGGCATCACCGGGACCGTCGAGGTCGAGTTCTTCGGCGAGCCTTCGATGATCTTGTCGGAATAGACCATGTAGACGAGCACGTTGCGCTTGGTGTCGCAGCCGCGCACGATCTGCATTTTCTTGAAGAACAGCGAGCGGCGGGCGCGGAACATGTCCTCGCCCTGCGCGAACTTCTTCGTGAAGCGAATCGGCGCGACCTGGCGGCAGGCGAGCGAGATGTCGGAGACCTCCTCGGCGACGCCGATCCAGCCCTTCAGGCCGCCCTTCTCAGGCACCGTGAAGTGGCAGGCGACGCCCTCCACCTCGGGATCGTCGATGCCGTAGGTCGCGAGCTTGTCGTTCGGGGTGAGCCACTTGAACACGGTGGAACGCTTGAAGATGAGATCGGGCTCATCGGCGGCGCGCCCCGGCGTGGCGGCGAGGCTGCCGAAAACGACTGCGGCGGCAATGGCCGCCGCGCACCAGGATGTACGAACGCTCATGAGGACCTCCGGCTTTCGCCCGCATGTAGGCACTGCGGGCAAAAGCGGAAGCGGGGCTACTTCATGATCCGCTTGGGTGCGATCGGACGCCGCGAGATCTTGCGCTCGACGACCACGGTGCGCATGGCGCCCGGGCGTCCCGTGGTCACGCCCACGGTCTTGATGTCCTTGCGCTGGCCGCCGGATTTCAGAAGCTCGGCCTTGACCTGCTCCGGCGGCACTTCCATGAGCGACGCCGCGATCTCCACTTGCGCCGGGATGTCGTCGGTCAGGCCCCGGGCAGCCGCAATGGCTTCCTGGAGAGTCGGAGGATCCCGCCTTACCCGGCGCGGCCCGTATTTGGTTTTCCAGACTTCGCTCATAATTTCCTTCGCCGCATGGTCGATTTAGACTGGTATACCACGCAACTTATTGCGCCGCAGCAATACAATAGTGCGACGCCCGGAAACGGTATGGCTGCCCTGCGATCGGCATGACCCGGCAGCGGAACGCGTGACTGAAACTGATACGCAAGGCTGCCAATTCTTACGGTCTGACAACCTGTTGAGCCCGCGCTGAAACGCGTGGGCGGACGTGAACTACAGGTAGTTGCGCCGCTGCGGGTCCACCGTGGGGGCCGAAGACGGGGCCGGAACCGCGGCCGGCGCTGCCGCCGGAAGCCCTGAAGGCGCTGCAGCGGGGGCCGGAGCCGACGAGGCCGACGAATTGCCGCCGAGCAGCTTGCCGCCGGCTGAAATCGCCTTCCCCGGGAGATCGATCACCCAGTTGACCGTGTTGCCGGTGAGGTTGGCGGCGCCGCCGGCAATGGTCGATATTCCGGAAAACACGTTGCCGACGATACCGCGCCGCGGCGGCTCCGCGCTGATATCTGCGCCGGGCGGTGGGGAAACGGTGACGCTCACCGGCGGCAGCGAGGTCACCCCGGTCGCAGCCGGCGGCAGGGACCCCGTGACGGCGGGCGCCGACATGAGCGCCGACGTGGGCGCCGCGGCCGGCGTCAAGGCTGCAACCGCCGGTTCACTCCTGACCCGCGGGGCCGGGGGTCGCGGCAGCGGCGTCGATGGCGCAGGCGCCACGGCGATCCCCCCCGACCGAGGCTCCGACCGCGGCTTGAGCTCGGGCTCGGCCCGGGTCCTGGTCTCGGTCTTGATCTCGGCTTTCGCCGGCGGCGCCGCCACCGGGGTGGCGGTGACCGGGCTGAGATCAGCGGTTTCGGTGTGAGGCGTGTTCGGCCGCAGTGACGGCACCGGCTTGACCTCAGCCGGTTCCTCCGGATTCTCGCGGCGCTCCTTGAGGATCTGGCGCGTCAATTCGCGGCGTTCGTCGGCGGAAAGTCCATCGTTCTGGATCACGGCGACGGCAGGCGCTTCAACCGCCGGCTCCGCGCCCTGGGCAAGATGCAACATGGAGAGGAAATACGCGGCGAGCATGCTCACCAGCGCGCCGGGAATGATCTCGAAACAGAGCTTGGACAGAAAACGTCCGAGATATGGAACCGCCTGTTTCATCCGCACCCACCCCTTCCTGCCCGACCCTCATCCACCACCCATTTCCGGCAAATTGGTGTCGGCGCCCGGGCTTTTGCCCGCCCCGGCGCGCCGTCGGCTCCGCGCGGATGCCCGTTTGCGGGGCCGTCTCGTAACACCGGGGAACGCCGGTCGTACGCCGTCAACTCTCGTGGAAACAGGTGATTCCATGTTGGTTTAGCCGCTGAATCTTAAAAATCGCCTCATGTGCCGAAGGCGGCGTGCGCTCGGGCGATCGGGGCATTCACTCCGCCGCGCGGGGACCTTGCGGTCCGTGCGCAACGTCGCGTTTTCCGCTGCCCGTCATCACCCGCGTGGGGCCTGCCGGCCGCGTACGCAGCCCCGGGAATCACCGCCCGCGACATCCCGTGCGCCGATGAGACCGATGCGGATTCTTTTTGCCGCGTTCGCGCGCGCGATCCGCGCCGTGACGGCGCAGCGCCGCCTCACTCGGCGGGGGCGGTCCGCTGGGCGGGCTTCTGGCGCAGCCGAACCGCGAGGGTGCTCGCCACCGCAATCGCCGCGATCAGGAGCTGGGCACCAATCGCCTCCCAGGTGGGATTGACGCCGAGTTGCTCGAGCCAGTGCGGGATCGGCGCCGCGGTATAGGACACCACCGTCTGCTCCTGCAGCTCCTGGATGGCGCCGCCGACGAAGCGCAACCCCATCAGGAACAGGAACGCCGAGGTCACGAGAAACACCGGCCGCAGCGGCAGCATCAGAGCGAGCTTCTCGATGGCGTAGAAGATCGCGACCAGACAGACCGCCGCCACCACCAAGCCGGCGATCAGCCCGAAGGTCCAACCGCCGCTGGTCTTGGCCAGCGCATGAAGGAACAGGATGGTCTCGCCGCCTTCCCGGAACACCGCCAGAAAGGCGATGAGAGCGAGCGAAACCGTTGCGCCGGAATCAACCGCGCGTTCGGTCGAGCGGCGCAGATCGCCGAGCCACGCCTTCGGATCCTGCTTCAGGTACATCCAGCCGCTCATGTAGAGCATGAGGACGGCCGCGATCACCATCACCCCGGCTTCGACGAAGTCGTTATGCTCGCCGTCGAAGAACAGCTCGAACACCACGGCGGCGCCGAAACTCGCCAGGATCGCAAGACCAGCGCCGGCATAGAGCGCCCTCACCTTCTCGGGCACGCCCGCGCGGGTCAGAAATCCGGCCAGCGCGGCGATGACGAGCAGAGCTTCCAGACCCTCCCGCAGGAGGATCGATCCCGATTGCAAGGCTTCCGACAAGGCGTTCATGGGGCATTTCCCGGGAATGCTTTACGGCTGAGCTAAATACCGATTTGACCGCCGTCGCAATGTCGAAATGCCCGACGATTCTGGAAAAGCTCTAAGGAGATAGCGGGAATGGGAGGTGGCGGAAATGCGGCGGGCGCGGTGCGGCCGTTCGCGCGCTTCGGCGCCAGAACGGCCGCGATCGATGCGTCATGACCGGCGCGCAATGACCGAGGGCGCAATGACCAGTGCGCAATGACCAGGGGCGCAATCACCGGGGGCGAAATGATCGAGGCGCCGTGATCGCGCGGCCCGCGATGGCCCGGCCACGATCGCGCGCCCTCGACGGATCGGGGAAGCTCAGCTTTTGGGGGCGCCCATGTCGCTGAAGAGCACGCCACCCTTCGCCTTATCCTCCTTGGGCGATTCGACGATGGTGATCGTCACCGCGCTGGGGTCGACCTTGTAGTTCTTCACCACCGCATCGGTGAAATCCTTCACCAGCGCGCGCTTCTGCTCCACCGAACGACCACTGATTGCATAGAACACGATTTCCGGCATCAACACCTCCTGTGATGGACCGGGCGGCATGCTAGCGCATGGGCGCGCAATGCACACCCTCCGCGGCGCGATGGCTCGCATCACCCCCATCGCAGATCTCCCGTCGATGGCTCGCACGGCCCATTGCGCTCGTCCCATCGATCACGAAGGCGCGGGTCGCCACTGCGTGCGGCCCTCGCGCGATGTCCGCGGCCCGCGGTTTTTTGCTGCGGCAGAAGGGCGAACTGGATAGTGTGCCGCCGCACGCGGCGCGGCCGGGCCACAAGCTCCGCGGCAGAGATCCAACTGGGAGGTTTTGCAATGAACGTGCAGTCGAGAATGTCCGATATCCAGGGCCTCACGAAACTCGCACCGGTGTCGCGCCGGCTCTTCATGAGCGGCACCGCCGCGGCCACCGCCGGCTACACCCTCGCCGCCGGCCCGGTGCGTGCCGACGCGATCAAGACCGACGCCACTGGCCTCGCCACCGGCGAAGTCAAGGTGGCGGTGCCCGGCGGCGAGATGCCGGTCTATTTCGCCAAGCCGGCCAATGCCACCAATCCGCCGGTGATCCTCGTCGCCATGGAGATCTTCGGGCTTCACGAGTACATCCGGGACGTGACGCGCCGCCTCGCCAAGCTCGGCGCCTTCGCCGTCGCGCCCGACTACTATTTCCGCAAGGGCGATCTCACCAAGGTCACCGAGATGCCGGCGCTGTTCCCGATCGTCAACGCGAAGACGGATGCGGAGCTGTTTTCCGATCTCGACGCCACCGTCGCCTGGGCGAAGTCGCAGGGCGGCGACACCAGCCGGCTCGGCATCATGGGATTCTGCCGCGGCGGGCGCACGGTGTGGCGCTACTCGACCCACAACCCGAACCTCAAGGCCGGCGTCGCGTTCTATGGCAGCCTCGCCGATCCGCACACCGAAGCGATGCCGGTGAACGCCATCGACTCCGCCGCCCAGGTCAAGGAGCCCGTGCTCGGCCTCTACGGTGCCGAGGACCAGGGCATTTCCGTCGACAACGTCAACCAGATGAAAGAGGCCCTGCAGAAGGCCGGCAAGACCGCCGAGTTCAAGATCTATCCGGGCGCGCCCCACGGCTTCCACGCTGATTACCGGCCGAGCTATCGCAAGGAAGCGGCCGAGGACGGCTGGAAGCAGATGACCGACTGGTTCAAGAAATACGGGGTCCTGTCCTGAGTGGACGGCGGACCCCAGATCGCGTTCACGGCACGAACGCCGACGGCAACCGCCGGTAACAAGCGCCAGGCAGCAAACGAAACGGCGCGGGACTCACGTCCCGCGCCGTTTTCATGAAACTCGATATCTGCCGGCTCTGGGCGCCGAACCTAGTATTACCGGAAACCCAGGTTTACCGGACCCGAGTTTTCCGGAACCAAGTTTTCCGGACCCAAGATCGCCCGACCCGGCAGCACCGGATCCAGGCTCACCACCGCGTCACACCGCATCAGGACCATTGCGCCCTCGACAACGGTATCAGAAGCGGAACGGCGAGCCCCATCCTCCTCCACCCCAGCCGCCGCCGCCCCACTGGGCGTAAGCGCCGGAATAGCCGCGGTGGTGCTCGGTGCGGACCACGCGCTTTCTCACCACGGGTGCGCGCGCGACCCTCTGAACCGGCTTGGCGACAACCGCCGGGGCCGGGGCGGGATCGGTCGGCGCATCCACCTTGGCCTGCGCGTCCGGAACATCGGCGATGGCAAGCGCAGGTGCTGCCTGTGCGGCAGGCGCCGGCGCGGCAATGGCGATCGATGTCCGCGTGTCAGCCGCCGGTGCGGCCGCTGTCGATGCAGCCACCGTCGATGCAGCCACCGTCGATGCCGCCACCGTCGATGCAGTTCCCGATGTCGATGTCGATGCAGTTGCCGCTGTCGATGCCGGAGTTGGCGCAGGGGCGGCGGCGCGGGCGGTCGTCACGGCGGCCTCGCCCGTCGTCAGCGCGGCGCGCCGCGGCGGCAACGGAATCTCGGCCACAATTCCCGAGCGCCGCGGTGCCGCGGCATCGATATGGGCTACGCGCTGCGAGTGGGCCGCAGGATCCTGCATCCACCCGGAGTCGATGATCTGCGGATAGATTCCGCTGATGCCAATGACGCCGGCGACGACGACGACGGCGGCAAGCAAGATTTTGGGACCGATCGAGGACTGGGCATTTCGCCGATACGGCGACCTCCAGTGCTTCTGCGCTGGAGCTCCATAGTCCGACCACATAGAGATTTTCGGGCGCATCGATACTCCTGAACGCCCCACCCCGAGAGCAACACCACCGCACACCAAAGGACCGGCGGCTCCCGATCCCCTGCAGCACCTTATATGCATCATTATTGCTCTAATTTTCCACTAAAAAAGCGATCGCTACACAAATTCAGTCGCGCAACGTGATCTCGATCACTAACAAGCGTTCAAGGAATGGGACGGCTTTGAACCGAATGGCGCGATGGACAGACTAAACTGCCCCCTGCCGAATTCGTTCGAACATTCCTACGACTTTGGTTTGATCATTCCTGGCAGTCGTAGGAAAAATCGAGCGCCGCGTTTCCCTTCGGCTGAAATGATTCGAGTCCGCCGAGTTCGGCGTCGCATGCGGCCCATTTGATTCGGCTGCCGCCCCACAGCTTGACCTCGTAGGTCGTGCGCGGATCCATCTCGGTGGTGAAAAAGGTCGGGCCTTTGGGGTGCTGCAACGAGATGCGCTTGGTGCCGGTGATGATCTTCCGGCACGGTGCCACTTCCGCGTGCTGGGGATCGACGACGCAGTAGTAAAAGATCACCGCCCGGTTGCATTCGTTGCGGTAGCTCAGGACGTCGTCGGCCTCGGTCTCCTCGATCGAAACGCAGTCTCGGGCGCTGGCCGCGGCGGCGGAGCCCGCCGAATGCCAGATGCCGAACCAGACCATTGCCGCGAACATCAACCTGATCACCGGAGGGGCCCCCTTGGCACTGCCGTTCCCGGAGTCCGGACAAGACGCATCGGGTTTTTTAACCGCACGGCGGAAATCTCACAAGTAGAAGCGGTGACGCATAGAGGCTATAGTGGCAGGATGGAAAAACGGAGACGTCCCATGAGAGAAGATCGCCGCATTTTCCTGACCCTTCTCGCCGGCGCGGCGGCCGGTGCCCTGCCCGGCGCGATACCGACGTCGGCGTGGGCCCAAGGCCAGGGAATGAGCCGGGTGACCGCCTTCGCGTTTCACTTCGCCGGCCTTTCGGGGGGCGATATCCAGCTCGCCGAATACGCGGGCAAGCCGATCCTCGTCGTGAACACCGCCTCCCAGTGCGGCTATACTCCGCAATATGCGGGCCTGCAGGAGCTGTGGACGCGCTACCGCGACCGCGGCTTGCTGATCGTCGGCGTGCCCTCCAACGACTTCGGCGGCCAGGAGCCGGGCTCCGCGTCCGACATCGCCGAGACCGCACAGCACCACTACGGGGCGAGCTTTCCGATCACCGCCAAGGCCGACGTGCGCGGGCCCAACTCCCACCCGTTCTACAAATGGGCGGTCGGCCAGCGCCCGCTCGACGCGCCGCGCTGGAATTTTCACAAATACCTCATCGGCCGGGACGGCCTGATCGCCGCGAGCTTTCCCTCAGACGTGGAGCCGACCGATGCGCGGGTGATCGCGGCGATCGAAAAGCAGCTCGCCTGACGCGGCCGCGGGAAGCCCTCCGGCGGCATCCGTTAGTTCAACAAAGCACACAGTTTCAACAGCACACACCCGTTTCGACAGCACACACCCGTTTCAACAGCACACACCAGTGAGGCATTCCATGATGGGAATCGTTTATATCGTCGTCGTCGGCCTCGTCGCCGGTTTCATCGCCAAGCTGATTTCCCCGGGCCCGAACAATCCCTCCGGATTCATCCTGACGGCCGTGCTCGGCATCATCGGGGCCGCGCTGGCGACCTTCATCGGCCAGGCGATCGGCCACTATGGCCCGGACCAGGGCGCCGGATTCATCATGGCCACAATCGGCGCGGTCGTCGTGCTGTTCATCTGGAACCGGCTGGTGGCGGCGGGCGTGCTCGGACGGAACACCTGACGCGGGACGAGCCCTCGGCCCCGCTCCTGATTCGCGCGACCGGCCTGAATTCCGAGGCCGGCCTGATTGAAGAGACCGGCGGCGCGCCAACGCGCCGCCGCGTCGTTTCGGGACGGCGAGCGTCGCGCTCGCGACTACACGCGCACCGGCTTGCCCTTCTCGGGCACCACGACGGATGTCGGACACCCCTCCATTTCGGCGATGAATTTATCGGCGTTCGGCTCGATGATCGGGAACGAGCCGTAGTGGCAGGGAATCACGGTCTTCAGATTGAAGAAGCGCCGGACCGCCAGCGCCGCGGTCTTCGGGCTCATGGTGAAACGGTCGCCGATCGGCACCATCGCGACCTCGGGCGCATGGATTTCCGCGATCAGGCCCATGTCGGAAAAGATATCGGTGTCGCCCATGTGGTAGACGGTGGGCTCACCGGCGGACTTGATGATCGCCCCGCAGGGATTGCCGAGATAGATCGGCATGCCGCCGCTGATATCCCCCGAGGAGTGGTCGGCGCGCACCAGGGTGACGGTGAAGCCGCCCTGGTCGGTGGTGCCGCCGGTGTTCATGGGATCGAACATCTTCAGTCCCTTGGCGGCGAGCCACATGCACAGATCGTAATTCGTCACCACCGGCGCGCCGGTTGCCTCGGAAATTTCGAGGGCATCACCCACATGGTCGCCATGGCCGTGGGTCAGGACGATATGCGTGACCCCTTTGACGGCCGCCTGCTTGTCCGAGACGAACGCAGGATTGCCGGTGAAGAACGGATCGATCAGCACGGCGTGCCCGGCAAAATCGAGCCGGAACGCGGAATGGCCGAACCAGGTGATCTGCATGACGGGACCTCTGCTGTGCGAGCGAACGCGGCGGGACCTTGCGGGACCATAGCCCGCGGGGCGCCGAGATCAACGCATCGAGAGACCGTTTGGGCGGCGCGGCCGGCCGTGATAGGCACCCGGTCATGCCCGCTGCGATCGTTCCCGTTTCCGAGCTTCTCCCGCACCTGCCGGCGCGCGGGGCGCTGATCGGCCTCGACCTCGGCACCAAGACCATCGGCGTCGCCGCGAGCGATCCGGATCGGCGGGTCGCGGCCGGGGTCGAAACCGTCGCCCGCGCCCGCTTCACCGCCGACGCCGAGCGGGTGCTGTCGCTCGCCACCGAACGCAAGGCCGCCGGCTTCGTCATCGGGCTTCCCATCAACATGGACGGCAGCGAGGGTCCTCGCGCCCAGGCGACCCGGGCCTTCGCGCGCAACCTGGCGAAGCTCACCGCGCTCCCGATCGCGCTGTGGGACGAGCGCCTCTCCACCGCCGCAGTCGAGCGCGAGCTCATTGCCGCCGATGCGAGCCGCGCCAAGCGCAAGGCGGTGATCGACCAGCACGCCGCGATCTATATCCTTCAGGGCGCCCTCGACCGCCTGCGGCGGGATAGCCGCTAGGTTTTTTGCAGGAATCCGCAGGTTCCCTCCGCAAGGCTGGGGAGCATTCCTGCCGCGCCCTTGCCGGGGCGACCGACTCCGCCTAATAGTGCCGCTTTAATGAACATCGCCCCGAAAACAGCGTTCGTTCTCCACCAGCGTCATTTGTTGGGGATCGAAGGACTATCCTACGACGAGATCACCGGACTGCTTGATCTCGCGGGGGAATTCGTCGATCTCAACCGCCAGATCGAGAAGAAGCGAAGCTCGCTGCGCGGCCGCACCCAGGTCAACCTGTTCTTCGAGGCCTCCACCCGCACCCAGTCCTCGTTCGAACTCGCCGGCAAGCGGCTCGGGGCCGACGTGATGAACATGTCGGTCTCCTCGTCGTCGATGCGCAAGGGCGAGACCCTGATCGACACCGCGATGACCCTCAACGCCATGCACCCCGACATTCTCGTGGTGCGGCACCATGCTTCCGGCGCGGTGGAACTGCTGGCGCGCAAGGTCGATTGCTCGGTGATCAACGCCGGCGACGGGTCCCATGAGCATCCGACCCAGGCGCTGCTCGACGCGCTCACCATCCGCCGCAACAAGGGGCCGATCGACGCCCTCACCGTCGCGATCTGCGGCGACATCCTGCATTCGCGGGTGGCGCGCTCCAACATCATCCTGCTCAATACGCTCGGCGCGCGCGTGCGCGTCGTCGCGCCATCGACGCTGCTGCCGCCGGGCATCGAGAATTTCGGCGTCGAGGTCTGCCGCGACATGCGCGAGGGCCTGCGCAACGCCGACATCGTGATGATGCTGCGCCTGCAGCGCGAGCGCATGAACGGCTCGTTCGTGCCGTCGACCCAGGAATACTTTGCCTATTTCGGGCTCGACGCGAAAAAACTCGCCTATGCGCGCCCCGATGCGCTGGTGATGCATCCCGGGCCGATGAACCGCGGCGTCGAGATCGATTCCGGCGTGGCCGACGGTGCCCAGTCGCTGATCCGCGAGCAGGTCGAGATGGGCGTGGCGGTGCGCATGGCCGTGCTCGAGGCGCTGTCGCGCAACCTGCCGAATGTGTGACCGGGCCGCCGTGCCCGTGCCGGAGTAAGACATGCGCTCGGACAACCGCCCGATCCTGCTCACCAACGCGCGGATCGTCGATCCCTCGCGCGACCTCGATATCGCCGGCGACCTCCTGATCGCCGACGGCGTCGTCCGCGATGCCCGCCGCGGCATCGGCGCCGCCGGGGTGCCCGAGGGCACCGAGATCATCGACTGCCGCGGCAAGGTGGTGGCGCCCGGACTGATCGACATGCGCGCCTTCGTCGGCGAGCCCGGCGCCGAATACCGCGAGACCTTCGCCTCGGCGAGCCGGGCCGCGGCGGCCGGCGGCGTCACCACCATCGTCTCGCAGCCGGACACCAGCCCGGCGATCGACGAGCCGGCGATGGTCGATTTCGTGCTGCGCCGCGCCCGCGACACCGCCATTGTCCGCGTCCATCCGATGGCGGCGCTGACCAAGGGCATCCGGGGCACCGAGATGACCGAGATCGGCCTGCTCAAGGCCGCCGGCGCGGTCGCCTTCACCGACGGGGCGAAAAGCGTCACCAATGCCCAGGTGATGCGGCGGGCCCTCATCTATGCCCGCGATTTCGACGCGCTCATCGTGCACCACACCGAGGATCCCGACCTCGTCGGCGAAGGCGTGATGAACGAGGGCGAGTTCGCCGCGCGGCTCGGCCTCGTCGGGGTGCCCAACACGGCGGAGACGGTGGTGCTGGAGCGCGACATCCGGCTCGTCGCACTGGCGCAGGCGCGCTACCACGCGGCCTCGGTGACCTGCGCGGACTCGCTCGACGTGCTGCGCCGCGCCAAGGATGCCGGGCTGCCCATCACCGCGGCGGCGTCGATCAACCACCTGACCCTCAACGAGATCGACGTCGGCACCTACCGCACCTTCTGCAAGGTGACGCCGCCGCTGCGCCGCGAGGTCGATCGCAAGGCGCTGGTCGAAGCGCTCGGCGATGGCCTGATCGACGTCGTGATGTCGGACCACAATCCCCAGGACGTCGAGACCAAGCGCCTGCCCTTCGCGGAAGCGGCCCCGGGCGCGATCGGCATCGAGACCATGCTGGCGACGAGCCTGCGCCTCGTCCACAGCGGCGACATCGCGCTGCCGGCCCTTCTCAAGGCGATGTCGACGCGCCCGGCACAGCTGCTCGGCCTCGCCGGCGGCACGCTGCGGCCCGGCAGCCCCGCCGATGTCATGGTGTTCGATCCGGACGCGCCGTGGATCCTCGAGCCGGCCGAGCTCAAGTCGAAATGCAAGAACACGCCGTTCGACGAGGCGCGCCTCACCGGCCGCGTCGTCCGCACCATCGTCGCCGGACGGACCGTGTACGAGTTCGTGTGAAGACCAGCCTCGCAGCTCTGACACGGCTGCACGATCTGTTGGTTCCCTGGGAGGCCCGCGGCGCGGACCCGCTCCCTCCACCGCGTGCGGGGGAGGGCTGGGGAGGGGGAATGCAGCGCTTCCTGCCGGCACAGCCTTCGCTCCTGAGGCGGCGGAGGGTTGGGCTGAGTCAGCGGGCCCCCTCCCCCACCCCTCCCCCGCAAGGCGGGAGAGGGAGTTGCGCGCCGCGAGCGCGGAGGGAAAACGCATCGCGAGCCTCCCCGAAACAAGCGAATCCCTTTTTCTGCAAAACAACCCCATGCAAAGTAGAATTGTGCGTGTCTGCACGGGGGAATCATCATGGCCGATGCCGGTGAGCTTTGGAGCGCCCTGCCCGCGGGGCTGGCGGCGCTCGGCTTCGGCTACCTCGCCGGCTCGATCCCGTTCGGGCTGATCATCACGCGGCTCGCCGGAATGGGAGACATCCGCGACATCGGCTCCGGCAACATCGGCGCCACCAACGTGCTGCGCACCGGGCGCCGCGAGCTCGCCGCGGCGACCCTCGTCTGCGATGCCCTCAAGGGCACCCTCGCCGTCCTGGCCGCGCGCGCCGCCGGCGGCGCCGAGCTCGCCATCATCGCCGGTTTCGGCGCCTTCCTCGGGCATCTCTTCCCGGTGTGGCTCGGATTTCGCGGCGGCAAGGGCGTGGCGACATTCATCGGCATCCTGCTCGGCCTCGCCTGGCCGGTGGTGGCAGGCTTCGGCGCGGTGTGGCTGACCGTGGCTTACCTCACCCGCTACTCCTCGCTCGCCGCCCTCATCGCCTGCGCCGCGACGCCGCTGCTCCTCTGGGCGTTCGGCTACCGCGCGCCGGCCGAGCTGTTCGTGCTGCTGGCGGTGCTGATCTGGGTGACCCACCGCGGCAACATCGCGCGGCTCATGGCGGGCACCGAGACGAAGATCGGGGCGCGGGCGGGATAGCAGGAGCGTGCCGAGAGCCGCAGAGCCTACGCTGTTAGGGAGCTCATCCTTAAGGAGCCGTGCAAAGCGCGGCGTCTCGAAGGATGGCCACGAGCGAGGGGCCATCCTTCGAGACGCGTCCTCCGGACTCTCCTCATCAGGATGAGGTCTGAAACGATTTCGGGTGGTCTGCCGGTCCCTTGCAGGCGAAGTCGTCCCGCAGCCCTCTCACTCCAAAAACTCGCGGATGCGCTTGCCGCGCTGCATCCGGTAATACGGCACCGGGAGATCGTGGGTGAAGCCCGCCGCGGTGCGCAACTTGAGCTCTTCCAGCACCGCCATGGTGATGCCGGGCATGTCGAGCTGCAGGGTGTCGTCGATGCCGAGCCAGACCAGCTCGACGAGCTCGGTGTCGGCGGTGACGACGCCCTCGATGCGGGCGGCGATCGCCTCGGCATCGACCGCGAAGAAGCGGGTGTCGTAGCGCCGCGGCCGCCCGGGCGGGGTGACGGCGCGGGCGATGAAGTGGACCACGGCGAGATCGGGATGGACGCCGCTCTTGGCGAAGTCCGCCCATTCCGCATTGGGCGGCGTCATCGGCCCGTCGCGGCGCACGCCGAGCACGAGGCCGGTCTCCTCGAACACCTCGCGGATCGCGGCGAGCGGGAAGCCGCGGGCCTTGAGCGGACCGGGATACCGCACCTCGCGCGACAGCCGCGCCTCGACGCGGGGATCGAGCGCGGTCGCCGCGCCCATGCGGCGGTCGGCGAGCTCCACCCGTCCGCCGGGGAACACGAACTTGCCGGGCATGAACTTGTGCCCGTGGTGACGGCGACCGAGCAGCACCTTGGGCGCCGCGGCGCTGCGGTCGATTATCAGCATGGTGGCGGCGTCCCGGATCGGCACGCTGGGCAGGTTCTGGCGGGTATCGCCGATCGTGAGGAATTCGGCGAGGCGTGCGGTGGGATCGGAGCTCATGTGCCCTCACCTCGTCTGGCTTGTCTGAACTTGCGGGTTTGCCGACCGCGTCCGGTCGGCGTGCAGCTTGCTTTACGGCAGATGGGCCTTGGGCTCACCTTCCGGAGGCGCATTGGGATCGAAGCCGTGCATGTAGTGCGCCCATTGCCAGCCGACGATCGCCCCCTTGACCGGCTGCAGGAGGCCGATCGCGAGCGCGAGCGTGAGCGTTCCCCACAGCAGCCAATGAACCCAGTATGGCGGCGCGAACTCGATCTCGACCACGAGCGCCAGGGGCACCACGACGTGGCCGACGATCAGGATCACGAAATAGGCCGGCGCGTCGTCGGCACGATGGTGGTGGAACGCGGTGCCGCATTCCGAGCAGTGATCGGCGACCTTGAGGAAGGCGCGGAACAGGCGGCCGCGGCCGCAATTGGGGCAGCGGCAAAGAAAGCCGCGCCGCAGCGCAGTCCAGCTGTTTCGCTTGGGCAGCGCCTGCGGCTCCGTCGTCACCTCCTGCCAGCTCATCGGCCCCTCCGGGCGCGCCGGTGCGGCGGGCCGTTGTCGCTGCGCGGACCGTGGTCCTTGCGCGGCTTGCCGCGCCGAAGCGGATGCGACGGCCGCGCCCGGCCGTCCGAAGTGCCGGCACTGCGTCCCGACAGCAATTCGAACCGCAGCGCGCCGGCGACCGGCGCGGCTTCCACGAGGCGCACCGAGACCGGGTCGCCGAGCCGGTGGGTCTCGCCGCTCGAAACGCCCACCAGCGCATGGGCGCGCTCCTCATAGCGGTAGTATTCGTTGCCGATGGTTGCGGCCGGGATGAATCCGTCGGCGCCGGTGTCGTCGAGCTTCACGAACAGGCCGGACCGAGTGACGCCGCCGATGTGACCGGTGAAGGTCGCGCCGATACGGTCGGCGAGGTGATGGGCGATCAGGCGGTCGACGGTCTCGCGTTCGGCCGCCATCGCACGCCGCTCGGCGGCGGAAATCTTCGTCGCCATCTCGCCGAGCGAGCGGGTGTCCTCCGCATTGGGAAGGCCGCCGTCGCCGAGCTTGAGCGCGCGGATCAGGGCGCGGTGCACGATCAGGTCGGCATAGCGGCGGATCGGCGAGGTGAAGTGCGCATAGCGGCGCAGGTTGAGACCGAAATGGCCGTAGTTCTCGGCGGAATATTCGGCCTGGGCCTGGCTGCGCAGCACGATCTCGTTGATGAGCTTCTCGGTGTCGCGGCCCTTGACCCGCGCGAGGATGTGGTTGAACCGCTCCGGCCGCATCGCGCCGGTCTTGGCGAACGAGATATCCAGGGTCTGGAGAAACTCGCGCAGCGCGTGGAACTTCTCCGGCGTCGGCTCGTCGTGGACGCGATAGACGAGCGGGGTGTGGGCGCGCTCCAGCGTCTCGGCCGCCGCGACATTGGCGAGGATCATGAACTCCTCGATCAGCCGGTGGGCGTCGAGCCGCGCCGGCGAGATCACCCGGTCGATGGTGTTGTCGGGCTTGAGCACGATCTTGCGCTCGGGCAGGTCGAGATCGAGCGGCCCGCGCTCGTCGCGGGCGCGCTTGAGCGCACGATACGCCTCGTAGAGCGGGGCGATGACGAGCGCCAGCAGCGGCTCGGTGGTGTCGTCGGGATGGCCGTCGCAGGCCGCCTGGACCTGGGCGTAATGGAGCTTGGCGAACGAGCGCATCAGCACCCGGTGGAAGCGGTGCTCGCGCTTGCGGCCGTCGGCGCCGATGACCATGCGCACCGCGATCGCCGGCCGGTCGACCCCGGGCTTGAGCGAGCACAGGTCGTTGGAGATGCGCTCCGGCAGCATCGGCACGACGCGGTCCGGGAAGTAGACGGAATTGCCGCGCCCGAGCGCTTCGCGGTCGAGCGCCGAGCCCGGGGTCACGTAATGGGCGACGTCGGCAATGGCGACGTCGATGACGAAGCCGCCGGGGTTCTTGGGATCGGTGTCGGGCCGCGCATAGACGGCGTCGTCATGGTCCTTGGCGTCGACCGGATCGATGGTGACGAGAGGCACCTCGCGCCAGTCCTCGCGATGGGCGTCGAGACCGGCGGGCCGGGCGGCCTGCGCCTCCTCGATCGTTTCGCGCCGGAATTCGTGGGGAATACCGTGGGCGTGGATGGCGATGAGGCTCACCGCCTTCTCGCTGGCGAGCGAGCCGAGGCGCTCCATCACCCGCGCGGTCGGCAGGCCGAGCCGACCGCCGCGGGAGACTTCCACCGCGACGAGGTCGCCCTCCTCCGCGCCGTTGATGGCGGACGCCGGGATCGACAGCTCGCGGCCGAGGTTCTTCTTGTCGATCGGCACCAGCCGGCCGCCGTCGCCGAGCTTGCGGAACACGCCTAGCACGCGGTGCTTGGCGCGGTCGATCACCTTGATGGCGCGGCCGTGGTAGGCCACGACATCTTCGCCGTCGCGCGATTTTTCGACCCGCAGCAGCGCCTTGTCGCCGACGCCCGGCACCTCCGCCGGCCGCGCCTTGCGCGGCACATGGAGGCGGATCCTGGGCGCCTCGCCATGGGCCTCGCTGTCCCATTCAACGGGAACGGCGATCAGCTCGCCGTCGCGGTCGCGCCCGGTGATGTCGGCGAGCACCACGCTCGGCAGCACCCCGGCGTGATGGAGCTTCTTGCGTTGCTTTTCGATATGGCCCTGATCGGCGAGGTCGCGCAGCATCTCCTTGAGCGCGGCGCGGTCTGCGTTCTTGAGCCCGAAGGCGCGGGCGATCTCGCGGGTGCCGACCTTGCCGGCTTCCTTGCCGATGAAGGCAAGCACGTCTTCTTTGGTAGGAAAAGTGTTCTTATGTGGTTGTGAAATCAAACATTCATCCGGAAATAACAGAGCAGCGGGCAACAGCGCCCGCACCTCTTAGATAGGCCGCGACTCGATGAATTGCCAGCGAAGACACGTGTTGTTTGCGCCTTCGCTGCCCCTGCCGCCGCCTCCGCGGGGAGATGCGCGCGACCCCTCCCCCGCGTGCGGGGAGATGCGCACACCCCTCCCCCGCGTCCGCGTCACTTCCTCCCCCGCTTGCGGACCGCTTGCGGGGGAGGGCTGGGGAGGAGGAATGCAGCGCCTCCTTCCAGGGAGCCCGTGCTCCCGGTGCGACCCGCCGTGAGGCCGACGCGGCAAGCCCCCTCCCCACCCTCCCCCGCACGCGGAGAGGGAGTCGACGGCGGTGCGCGCCTGACGTGTGCGATTACTTGCCCGCCTTTGCGCGCTTGGGCGCGGATTCGGCAGGCTTCGCTGAACGCGCCCCCTCCACCGCTTGCGGGGGAGGGTTGGGGGAGGGGGAATGCAGCGCCTCCTCCCAGGGAGGCCCGATGCGACCCGCCGTGGGGCCGACGCGGCAAGCCCCCTCCCCACCCTCCCCCGCACGCGGGAGAGGGAGTTGGCGGCAGCACGCGCCTGACGTGTGCGATTACTTGCCCGCCTTTGCGCGCTTGGCGGCGGGCTCGGCCGGCTTCGCCGGCTTAGCGGCCGCGGGCTTCTTGGCGGACTTGGCGCGGGCGGTGGGGACCGGCTTCTTCGGCTTCGGCGGGCCGCCGGAAACGGGATCAGAGGCCTCAGCGGCCGCGGCGGCCTTTCCCTTGGCGGCGGCCTTTTTCGGCTTGGCCGCCTTGTCGGGCGCCTTCTCAGCGGCGCCTGCCTTCGACCCCTTCTTGCCGCCCTTGGCACCCCGCGCAGGCTTGCCGCCGGTTCGCTCGGCGCGCGCCGCGATGAGCACCAGCGCCTCCTCGAGGGTGATCGCCTCCGGCGTCTTGTCGCTCGGCAGCGTGGCGTTGACGCCGTCGTGGGTCACGTAGGGCCCGTAGCGGCCCTTCTTCACGACGACCGGGCCGCCCTTGTCCGGATGGTCGCCGAGCGCGCGGCCGGGGTCGCCGCCGAAGCGGTTGCCGCGCGGCCCCTTTGTGAGCTTCTCGGCGATCAGCGTCACCGCGCGATTGAGCCCGATGTTGAAGACGTCGTCGCCGGCCTCGAGATTGGCGTAGGTCTTGCCGTGCTGGATGTAGGGGCCATAACGGCCGTTGCTGGCGGTGATCGGCTCGCCGCTCTCGGGATGGCGGCCCACTTCGCGTGGCAGCGACAACAGCTTGAGCGCCGTTTCGAGATCGACGTCGCCGGGATCCATGCCGCGCAGAAGGCTCGCGCGCTTGGGCTTCTCGCCCTCCGGCGCTTCGCCGAGCTGGACGTAGAAACCGAACCGTCCGTTGCGCAGCGTCACCTCGACGCCGTCGGGATCGCGGCCGAGCGGCCGCGTCGCGGTGTCCTCGGCGCCGTCGGCGCCGGGGACGGAGAACGGCCGGGTGAACTTGCATTCCGGATAGTTCGAGCAGCCGATGAACGCCCCGAACTTGCCGAGCTTGAGCGACAGGCGCCCGGTGCCGCAGGTGGTGCAGACGCGGGGATCGACGCCGTCGGCGCGCGGCGGGAACAGGTGCGGCGCCAGCATCTCGTCGAGGGCGTCGATCACCTGGCCGATGCGCAGGTCCTTGATCTCGCCCACCGCGCCGATGAAGCCGGTCCAGAACTGCCGCAGCAGCTCGCGCCATGCGACCTCGTTGTTGGAGACGCGGTCGAGCTGCTCCTCGAGGTCGGCGGTGAAGTCGTATTCGACGTACCGGGCAAAGAAGCTTTCCAGGAACGCGATGACGATGCGGCCGCGGTCCTCGGGCACCAGCCGGCGCTTGTCGATGCGGACGTAGTTGCGGTCCTTGAGAACCTGCAGGATCGACGCATAGGTCGACGGCCGGCCGATGCCGAGCTCTTCCATGCGCTTGACGAGCGAGGCTTCCGAATAGCGCGGCGGCGGTTCGGTGAAGTGCTGGGTCGCCGTGATGTCCTTCTTGGTCAGCGGCTCGCCTGCGCTCATGGCCGGCAGCCGACGGGACTCCTCGTCCTCCGGATCGTCGTCGCGGCCCTCCTGGTAGAGCTTGAGGAAGCCGTCGAACTTGATGACGCTGCCGGTGGCGCGAAGGTCGAGCAGTCGGCCGGCGACCTTCGCCGCGATGTCGACGGTGGTGCGCTCGAGCTCCGCGGACTCCATCTGGCTCGCCACCGCGCGCTGCCAGATCAGCTCGTAGAGCTTGGCCTGGTCGGCATCGAGCTTGGAACGCATGTCGCGTGGGCGCCGCGACGCGTCGGTCGGGCGGATCGCCTCGTGGGCCTCCTGGGCGTTCTTCGCCTTGGTCTGGTAGCGGCGCGGCGCCTCGGGCACGTAGGACTTGCCGTATTCGGAGCCGATCAGGCCGCGGATCGAGGTGATCGCCTCGTCGGCGATCTGCACGCCGTCGGTTCGCATATAGGTGATGAGGCCGACGGTGTCGCCGCCGATGTCGATGCCCTCGTAGAGGCGCTGCGCGATCCGCATGGTGTGGGCGGGCGCGAAGCCGAGCTTGCGGCTCGCCTCCTGCTGGAGCGTCGAGGTGGTGAAGGGTGGATAGGGATTGCGCCGCGCCGGTCGCGCCTCGACATTGGCGACGGTGAAGGCGGCCGTCTCCAAAGCCTGCTTGAACGCCTCGGCGTCGGTGCCCGAGCCGATGTCGAGCCGGGTGATCTTCTGCCCGTCGGCGCCGACCAGCCGCGCCTCGAACGTCTCCGCCCGCGGCGTCGCCAGCGTCGCCACCAGCGACCAGTATTCCCGGGTGACGAATTTCTCGATCTCGAGTTCGCGGTCGCAGACGAGCCGCAGCGCGACCGACTGCACCCGGCCGGCCGAGCGCGCTCCCGGGAGCTTGCGCCACAGCACCGGCGACAGGGTGAACCCGACGAGGTAGTCGAGCGCCCGGCGCGCCAGATAGGCGTCGACCAGCGCCTGGTCGATCTGGCGCGGATGCTTCATCGCCTCCGTCACCGCCTGCTTGGTGATGGCGTTGAAGACCACGCGCTCGATCTGCTGGTCCTTGATGGCGTGCTTCTGCCGCAAGGCCTCGAGCACGTGCCAGGAGATCGCCTCGCCTTCACGGTCGGGGTCGGTGGCCAGGATCAGGCCGTCGGCCCCCTTCATGGCGGAAGCAATGCTGTTGAGGCGCTGCTGCGACTTCGGATCGACCTCCCACAGCATGTGGAAATCGGCCTCGGGATCGACCGAGCCATCCTTGGCCGGCAGGTCCCGCACGTGCCCGAACGAAGCAAGAACCTCATAGCCGCGGCCGAGATATCCGTTGATCGTCTTGGCCTTGGCGGGGGATTCGACAACGACTATCTTCATGAAATACCGCGGTTATTTGTTATATTTGTGCAGTTCCGGAGGCCCGGTCACGGCGTTCGTCCGGGGGAAAATGGGTAACTGAACCCCACCTGTCAAACGGCAAGGAACGCATAGCTCGATGCTGGCGCATTTATGGGTTGTCGTCTGCAACCAAAGATGGTTTATTATTATATATACAACTCCAGTGCGCGATTCCCCTGCAGCCAGGACATGAATTCCGACGTGCCCCTCGACTCCCGCGCACGCGAGGCCGCGAGCTATATCGCGGAACTTGCTTCGGAATTGGCTCGGCTGGCGCGTGAGCACGGGCTCCCCGGCCTTGCCTATCTCTTGGACATCGCCCGCCTGGAGGCGGAAATGAACGCCGGCAAGGCGGTCGGCCAGCGCCCGGACAAGCCGGGCTGAGATTCGGCCGCGGCACGCATGGGAGGGCGACACCTGCTGGGACAGCGGCCGCTCCACGACGTCTGCGCCATGCGCAACGAAGCCAGTCCCCCCTAAGACACCAGCGCCACGAGGCCGCCGCGGTGGCGGTCGAGACGGCCGGCGAGCTCGAGTTCGAGCAGCGTCGTCAGCACGGCTGCGGGCGAGCAGCCGGACAGCCGGATGAGATCGTCGACGGCGACCGGCGTCGGGCCGAGCAGCGCGACGATCCGTGCCCGTGCGCCCCCCACCTCCGGCTCGTCGGCAGACGGCGGCGGCCCGGGCTCCGCCATCGGCGGCTCGATCTGGCGGCCCAGCATCGGCCGCAGCACGGCGATGATGTCCTCGACCTCGGTGACCAGCACCGCACCCTGCTTGAGCAGGCCATTGGCGCCTTCGGTCCGCGGATCGAGCGGGGAGCCCGGCACCGCGAACACCTCGCGGCCCTGTTCGAGCGCCATTCGCGCGGTGATCAGCGAGCCCGACCGTTTCGCCGCCTCGATCACGACCACGCCGAGCGATATCCCCGAAATCAGGCGGTTGCGGCGGGGGAAATCGCGCGCCCGGGGCTCCCAGCCGAACGGCATTTCCGAGATCGCGGCGCCGGTTGCGACAAGCGCTTCGACCAGCGGGACATGCTCGGCCGGATAGATCCGGTCCTGGCCCCCGGCGAGCACCGCGACGGTGCCGGTGGTGAGGCTCGCGCGATGTGCGGCGGCGTCGATGCCCCGCGCCAGCCCCGAGGCCACCGCAAAACCGGCGGCGCCGAGCTCGCGCGCCAGCCGCTCCGCGATCTTGACGCCGGCTGCCGACGCGTTGCGCGAACCGACCATGGCGACGAGCGGCCCGGCCAGCGCGGCGGCATTGCCGCGGATCGCGAGCAAGGGAGGCGCATCCTCGACGGCCTGAAGGGCGGGTGGATAGTCGGATTCGCCGAGCGCGACGAACCGGGCGCCGATGCGCGCCGCGGCGGCGAATTCCCGCTCGGCCTCCTCGCGCGAGCAGATCCGCAGCGGCCGGGCCGCCCCGCCGCGCCGTGCGAGGTCCGGCAACGCCAGCAGCGCCGCGCCGGCGCCGCCGCAATGATTGACCAGGGAGCGAAAGGTCCGAGGCCCGACGTTCTCGCTGCGGATCAGGCGGAGCCAGTCGAGCCGCTGGCTGTCGCTCAGACGAACGGTTGCACTCTCCGCCACTGCAAATGGTCCCCGGCCTCGGTGCAGTATGGCGGCTTGCGGCGCGCGCGGCTATGGGGGTGAGGCCTCGTGCCGGGGTTGGCGGCCGGGCCGAGGGACTCCAGCGAGACTCCGGGCTTTCTTGACTTTTCAAGGGCCGTCGCTAGGTTCGCCGCAACCTGCGGCATTGCCGCGCCATCAATCGCCATCAATCGAGGAATGCCGCCATGGCCAAGGCCAACATGGTCAAGATCAAGCTGCTGTCGAGCGCCGACACCGGCTATTTCTACGTGACCAAGAAGAATTCGCGCACCAAGACCGACAAGCTGGTGAAGAAGAAGTACGACCCGGTCGCCAAGAAGCACGTCGAGTTCCGCGAGACCAAGATCAAGTGAGCTGCGGCACCGGCCGTTGATGCTTCAAGGGGCGCCGCGCGGCGCCCTTTTGATTCCGGGGCCCGCGTGGTCGGGCAGCACCGCCGGAATGCGGAGGGCTGCGCCGGGAGACCAGGTCGCGATGTCGACGGGCATCCACGGGCCGGCCGATCTCTGACGCAACCGGCCTGCCGCCGTCATCCCGCGCGAAAGGCGGATTCGCGCAGCCCCCCAAGACGGCGCGCCAAGCGACCGCTCACGCGGCGTCTGAGGCGACGCGGTTGCGGCCTTCGCGCTTGGCCCGGTAGAGCGCCTGGTCGGCGCGCCGAATGATGTCGGCCGGCAGGTCCTCGATCGATCGCATCGCGGCGATGCCGACCGAGATGGTGGTCTGCACGGTGCGCGTATTCTGGTTGATCCGGAACGGTTCGGCGGCGATGCGCTGGCGTAGCCGCTCCGCCACCAGGCCGGCGAGGGCGATATTGGTGTCGGGCATCACGACGACGAACTCTTCGCCGCCGTAGCGGCAGGCGAGGTCGATGCCGCGCACCGCCTTGCGCAGCCGGCGGGAGAACTCCTTGAGCACCTCGTCGCCGGCGGCATGGCCGTAGCTGTCGTTGATCGACTTGAAGAAGTCGATGTCGAGAAGGAGCAGGCTCAGCGGCCGGCTCCGCGAGGCCGCCTGCTCGCACAGCGTGGCGAGGTGGCTCTCCATGTAGCGGCGGTTATGCAGACCGGTCAGCGCATCCGTGATCGCCGCCTCGATCGACATCTGCACATTGTCGCGCAGCTTCTCGGCATAGCGCTTCTTCTTGATCTGGGTCCGCACCCGCGCCAGCAGCTCGTGGGAGTCGAGCGGCCGGATCAGGTAGTCGTTGACGCCGATCTCGAGGCCGCGCATCAGCCGCGTCGTGTCGTCGGCCTCGGTGATTGCGAGCAGCGGCAGGTTGCGGGTGCGGTCGAGCGAGCGGATATGGCTGCACAGCCGCAGGCCGTCATAGTCTTCGAGGCCGAGCGAGACGATGGCGAGGTCGAACGCGGTCTCGGCGGCCTGGAACACCGCCCGGCGCGGATCGGTCTCGACATCGACGACATGCTCCCCCGCCAGCGCCTGCGCCATCCGCTCCCAAGAGCTCCGGCGATCGTCGACGATGAGGATGTGGGCACCGGACCCGAGGTCGGCGACGGCTTCGCGGGCGGGATTCTCGAGCCCGATCTCCCGCGAGGTGACCGCGCGCATGCGCAGCTCGTCCGTCATCATCTTGAGCCGCACCAGGGAGCGGACGCGGGCGATCAGGACCACATCGGACGCGGGCTTGGTGAGGAAATCGTCGGCGCCCGCTTCGAGGCCGCGGATGCGGTCCGCCGCCTGGTCGAGCGCGGTCACCATCACCACCGGGATATGCTGGGTCGCCGGATTGGTCTTGAGGCGACGGCACACCTCGAAACCGTCCATGTCGGGCATCACCACGTCGAGGAGGACGAGATCGACTTCGCCGCGTTCGCAGGCGGCGAGCGCCGCGGCACCGCTGGCGGCGCCCTCGACGTCGAAATACTCCGCGGTCAGACGGGCTTCCAGCACGCGCAGGTTGGCCGGCACGTCGTCGACCACGAGAATCCGGGCCGTCATCGGCGCCCCTCTTCGGCGGTGCCAAGAAACTGGCGGATCGTCTCGATGAATTTGGCAACCGAAATCGGCTTCGACAAATAGGCTTCGCAGCCGCCCTGGCGGATGCGCTCCTCATCGCCCTTCATGGCGAAGGCGGTGATGGCGATGACGGGAATTGCCTGGAGCTCCGGGTCGTCCTTGATCCACTTGGTGACCTCGAGGCCCGAGACCTCCGGAAGCTGGATGTCCATCAAGATGAGATTTGGGCGGTGCTTGCGCGCGAGCTCGATGGCCTCGACACCGTTGCGCGTCGCAATGGTGTTGTAGCCATGAGCTTCCAACAGGTCGTGGAAGAGCTTCATATTGAGCTCGTTGTCTTCCACGATCAGGACGGTCTTGGCCATCCCCACGTTCCCCATCGGCTGCATCGCCAGCCCATTGCGCGCGTCATTCAGGGCTGTCCGGCGGCCCGCGTCTCCGGCCGGACGGTAGTAGCCAATCCTTACGGAAAGGCGAATCCGAACAAACGCCGATGCTCGGATGGCAGGGCTTTTCGTCGATTGCACGACAAATTAACATGGGTTCGTACACCCTTGTGCCGATCCGCTGGAATTTTCCTTGCCGAAGTGGTTACCTTTAGCTCACCCGGCGTGAATACGAGCTGGAATTCGCGAGGCCGATAAACCTTTTGTTTGCTGGGCCGGACGCGAACGGCCGGACGCCGTTCCAAGGGAGACTAATCCATGAAGACACTGGTGCTGGAGTCCACTGCGCCTTTCCAAGGCCTGCCGGAGCTCGTTGCCTATGACGAGGGCCTGTTCGCCAAGGAAGGCCTCGAGGTCAAGTGGGCCGACCGCGAGGACGTGGAAATCAAGTCCGCCGACAGCTCGATCACGAACCCCGCCGGGGTCGATCCCTTCGCAAGCCATGGGCGCCTGCTCGAGCAGGGCAAGGCCGACATGTACAACGCCTGCGAGTGGGGTAACTACTGCCGCGTCCAGGACACCGCAGTCGGCAGCCGGCAGCTCGGCCGCCGCGGCATCGTGACCTTTGCAGGAATCGTGGTGCGGCCGGACTCTCCCGTCTACACCGCCCAGCAGCTCGCCGGCCGCCGGGTCGGCGTGCCGTTCTACTTCGGCACCCATTACCTTGCGCTTCATCTGCTCGAAGGATTCATGCCGCGCGACCGCATCATCGTGTGCAACGTGGGCAACGGCTCGCGCCAGCGTTTCGCGGCGATGATGTCAGGCGAGGTCGAGGCGACCACCCTCACCGAGCCCTATCTCAGCCTCGCCGAAAAGCAGGGCTGCCGCGTCATCTGCTCCGCCTTCTACCATGGCACCGAGGTCGCATCCGACAAGGTGGACGCGGAAACCTACGCCGCGTTCAACCGCGCGGTGCGCGAGGCGGTGCGCCGGATCGCCGCCGACAAGGGCAAATACCTCCACTACTTCATCGACTACCACAAGGCCAAGGACCCCGAGATCGGAACCCTCACGGTCGCCGACCTGCGCGCCAGCCGGCTCGTCGTCTGCGACCCCGCACCGATCCCGCAGGAGGAGCTGCAGCACACCTACGACTGGGTGAAGAGCTGGGGCATGCTGGGCAAGGCCGCCTCTCCCCTGCAGCTCGTCGATATGGATGTGCAGCAGCGCGCTCACGTCGCCGCCGAATAGCGCAGCGGTGCCGGTCCCGCCCCCGGGCGCAAGGCGCCGCCGGACGCCGATGCCGGCGGCGCTCGGGCTTGCGGTCGTCGCTCTCGTCTTCGCTCACGTCGCGGCGTCGACGGGTGCGGCCGACGCCGCCGAACCGTTCTATGCGGGCAAGACCGTTCGCCTGCTGGTCGGCTTCGGGCCCGGCGGCGGGTACGATCTCTATGCCCGAACCCTCGGCCGGTTCATCGGCCGCCACATTCCGGGCGAACCGACCGTCGTCGTCCAGAACATGCCGGGCGCCGGCAGCCTGAAGGTCGCGAACTACCTCTTCAATGCCGCCCCACGGGACGGCACCACGCTCGCGACCTTCGCCCGCGGCATCGTCTATGAGCCCCTCCTCGGCCATCCCGAGGGCGCGCAGTTCGAGGCGCCGAAATTCAACTGGATTGGCAGCGTCGCCAACGAAGTCAGCGTCTGTGCATTCAATTCCGCTCGCGGCATCAAGATCTGGCAGGACATGGTCGCGACCCGGACGGTGATCGGCGCGTCCGGGACCGGCGCCGACAGCGACGTCTTCCCGACCGTGCTGCGCAACCTGTTCGCGCTCCCGATGCGCATCGTCACCGGCTATCCCGGCGGTGCCGAGCTTGTCCTCGCCATGGAGCGCGGCGAGATCGACGGCCGCTGCGGCTGGTCGTGGACGAGCCTCGTCGCCCGCAACCGCGACATGCTCACCGCCGGGCGGATCACGGTGCCGCTGCAGATCGCGCTGCAACGCCATGAGGACCTGGCGGACGTCCCCACGGTCATGGAATTGCCGCTCGATGCGGAACGCCAAGCCGCGCTCAAGCTGATCGTCTCGCGGCAGGCGATCGCGCGGCCGTTCGCGGCACCGCCCGGCGTCTCGACGGAGCGCATCGCGGCGTTGCGCGATGCCTTCGACGCCACCATGCATGATCCGGAATACCTCGCCGAGATGCGCGGTCTCGCACTCGAGGTGAGGCCGGTCGGCGGCGCCGACGTCCAGCGCCTGATGCAGGAAATCCATGCCTCGCCGCCGCCGATCCTCGCGCTGGCCCGCGAGATCCTCGCCGCGACGTCCCCTGCCCGGCCGTTGACCTCGGGAATCGGCACGAAATGAGGGACCGTCGATCCGGCAAAACCGATCGCGCGGCGCGCGAAGAGGCGGCATCGGCACTGGCGATCACCGCCCTCGGCTATCTGGCCGGCGACCCCGAGCATCTCGAGCGTTTCCTCGCCCTCACCGGCGTCAGTCCTACCGACATCCGGTCGGCCGCCGGAGAGCCCGGCTTTCTCGCCGGCGTGCTCGACTACGTCGCCGGCGACGAAGCGCTGCTGCGCGCCGTCGCCGCCCATGCCGGCGTCGCGCCGGAGCAGCTCGACCGCGCCCGTCACACCCTGTCCGGCCACGACTGGCAGCGGGATGCGCCGTAGTGGTCGGGGGTTCGCTTCGAGCCATCCCGGACCGCCGCACGACGCCTCCCGCGGTTCGCGCGCCCCGAGGATCAAAGCCGGTGAACGGATGCCGACGCCAGGACGCGGCAGGGCCGCGCGCGGCTCACTCGCTCGACAGGATCACGTTCTTGAGGATCGGGTAGATCTGGTTGGTCCAGCGGTTGCCGCTGAACACGCCGTAATGGCCGACGCCGGGCTGCAGGTGATGCCGCTTGAGGTAGGGCCGCAGGCTGCTGCAGAGGTCGTGGGCGGCCAGGGTCTGGCCGACCGCGCAGATGTCGTCGCGCTCGCCCTCGACGGTGAGCAGCATGGTGCGGCGGATCGCACGCGGCTCGACCGGCACGCCGCGGAACGTCAGCGTGCCGAGCGGCAGCGCACATTCCTGGAACACCAGCTTCACCGTCTCGATGTAGAACTCCGCGGTGAGGTCGAGCACGGCGAAGTATTCGTCGTAGAAGGCCTTCGTCGCTTTCGCCTTTTCGAGGTCGCCATTGGCGAGGTGGTCGTAGAGGTCGCGGTGGGCCTTGATGTGCCGCTCGATGTTCATGGTCATGAAGGCGGCGAGCTGGACGAAGCCCGGATAGACCCGCCGGAATGCGCCGGGATAGCGCATCGGCACGCTGGCGATGAGGTTCTGCTCGAACCACTCGATCGGCTTCGAGTTGGCGAGCTCGTTGACCTTGGTCGGGTTGACCCGGGTGTCGATCGGCCCGGCCATCAGGGTCATGCTGCGCGGCTGGGCCGGATTGTCGTCCTGGGCCATCACCGCGGCGGCCACCAGGGCGGCGACGCAGGGCTGGCACACCGCGACGATATGAGCGCCGGGGCCCATGGTCTCGAGGAACTCGACGATGTGCTGCACGTAGTCGTCGAAACCGAACCGGCCGCTGGACCGCGGAACGTCGCGGGCGTTGTGCCAGTCGGTGATGTAGACGTCGTTGTCGGAAAGCAGCGTGCGCACGGTCGCGCGCAGCAGGGTCGCGAAATGTCCGGACAGCGGCGCGACCACCAGCACCCGCGGCTGCGCGACGTCGACGTTCTTCTTGAAGTGCAGCAGCGTGGCGAACGGCGTGACCTTCGCGGCCTCCTCGTGGACCGCGACCTCCTCGTTGCCGACCATCACGCTGTCGATGGCGAAGGCGGGCCGGGCGTGGGTGAGCCCGGCGCGCGAAATCAGCTCATAGGCCGCAGTGAGATTGCGCGCGAAGGCGGTGGCATTGGCTGGCCGGCCCGGCGCGAGAACATTGATGGCGAGATCGGCCAAAGTCCGCACCGGAACCATGAAATCGGTATGCGCCTGATAGGCGAGATAAAGCATTCTCGGCCCTGCCCCTGGGATGAAGTGGTCCGGCAGCCACCGCATCCGAATTGCCCGCGGCAGCAAGGCTAGTGTAATTCTTGTTGCAGTGCGACAAAAATTTGCACATCGTTGCCGTCGCAGCCCGGTCGGGCTGCCCCGTGCCGGGACCCTGCGGAGCGAGGCGAACGCCGACTCGCCGACCGCGAGGGTTGCATGAGTTCGTACCGACCGGCGGGTAGCGCCCGGCCGAGGGGGATAGAATGGCTGAGGCCAAGCTGACGATCGCAAGCAAGAATTACGGTTCGTGGTCCCTGCGCGGCTGGTTGCTGTGCAAGTTTTCCGGCCTCGACTTCGACGTCCAGCCGGTCGCAGCCGACGATCCCTCGACCCGGGCCGAGCTTTTGCTGCTGTCGCCCTCGTTCCTGGTGCCGTGCCTCACCACCGGCGCGATCAAGGTCTGGGACACGCTGGCGATCGCCGAATACCTCAACGAACTTTATCCCCAATCGGGCCTACTGCCGCGCGACACCGCCGAGCGCGCGCGCTGCCGCTCGGTGTCCGGCGAGATGCATTCCGGCTTCTCCAATCTGCGTTCGGCCCTGCCGATGAACATCAAGGGCCACTATCCCGGCTTCAAGGTCTGGGCGGGCGCGCAAGCCGATATCGAACGTATCGCCACGATCTGGCGCGAATGCCTCGCCGCCTCGGGCGGCCCGTTCCTGTTCGGCGCCACCCCCGGCGCCGCCGACGCCATGTATGCCCCCGTGTGCACCCGCTTCCTCACCTACGACGTGAAGCTCGACAGCGAATGCGCGGGCTATTGCGCCGCCATCATGGCGATGCCCGAGATGAAGGAATGGATCGCCGGCGCCAAGTCCGAGCCCGACGAGGTGCTGGAGCTCGACGTCGAGTTCTGAGGCGAGGCGCCGCCGCTGTTGCGCCCATCTGCCCGGCATGGTTCGTCTTGCTTTGCGCCACGCAGAGCGATTCGCCGATGTCAGCGGGCTATCTCGACAAGCTCAATCCCGACCAGCGCCGCGCGGTGGAGCACGGCGTGGCGGCGGAAAACGATGCCGCACTGCTGGTCATCGCCGGAGCGGGGTCGGGCAAGACGGCGACGCTCGCACATCGCGTGGTGCATCTCGCGGCGAACGGCGCCGATCCTCGCCGCATCCTGCTGATGACGTTCTCGCGCCGTGCCGCCGTCGAGATGACCCGGCGGGTGCAACGGATCAGCCAAGAGGCCAGCGCCGCTGGCGCAGCCGGCGTGGCGGGCGCGGATGGTGCGCACGGTGGTGCCGGCGTCGGCGCGGCGGTGCTGGCGACCGTGCTGACCCACGCGCTGCCCTGGGCCGGCACCTTCCACGCCATTGGCGCGCGGCTGCTGCGCGAATATGCCCGCGACATCGGGCTCGACCCCGCCTTCACTATCCACGATCGCGAGGACTCGGCGGACCTGATGAATCTCGTCCGCCACGACCTCGGCCTATCGGCCAAGGAAAGCCGGTTTCCCACCAAGGCGACCTGCCTCGCCATCTACTCCCGCGCCGTCAACGCCGAGGAGGAGCTGGAGGCCGTGCTGGCGAAGGCCTATCCGTGGTGCGCATCATGGGAGGATGAGCTGCGGACGCTGTTTGCGGCCTACCTCGACGCCAAGCAGCGCCAGCACGTGCTCGACTACGACGATCTCCTGCTCTACTGGGCGCAGATGATGTGCGAGCCGTCGATCGCCGAGAGCGTCGCGGCGAAGTTCGACCACGTGCTGGTCGACGAGTACCAGGACACCAACCGGCTCCAGGCCTCGGTCCTCATGCGGCTCAAGCCCGACGGGCGCGGGCTCACCGTGGTCGGCGACGACGCCCAGGCGATCTACTCGTTCCGCGCCGCCACGGTGCGCAACATCCTCGATTTTCCGGCCCAGTTCGGCGCGCCGGCCGCGGTGGTGACGCTCGCGCGCAACTACCGGTCCAGCGAGCCGATCCTCGCCGCCTCCAACGCGGTGATCGCGCTCGCGGCGGAGCGCTTCACCAAGGACTTGTGGTCGGGGCGGACGTCGAGCGAGCGGCCTCGCCTCGTCACCGTCGCCGACGAGGCGGACCAGGCGCGCTATGTGGCCCATCGCGTGCTGGAGAACCGCGAGCGCGGCAGCCTCCTCAAGGCGCAGGCGGTGCTGTTCCGCGCCTCCCATCACAGCGCCGCGCTCGAGATCGAGCTTGCGGTGCGCGGCATTCCCTTCGTCAAGTTCGGCGGGCTCAAGTTCCTCGACAGCGCGCATGTGAAGGACATGCTGGCCTGTCTGCGCTGGGCGGAGAACCCGCGCGACCGCGTCGCCGGCTTCCGCGTGCTCCAGCTTCTGCCGGGCATCGGGCCGGCGAAGGCCGGGCAGATCCTCGAGCGGACCGGCGCCACGCCGCTCGCCGCGATGGCCGACCTGCGGGCGCCGGCGGGCGCCCGGGAGGAGTGGCAGGCGTTCTCGGAGATGGTGCGCCATCTCGCGATGCGGCTCGCCGCCTGGCCGGCCGAGATCGGGGCGGTGCGGCGCTGGTACGAGCCCCACCTCGCCCGCCTTCATGACGACGCCCCCACCCGCAAGGCCGACCTGATGCAGCTCGAGCAGATCGCGGCGGGGTATCCGAGCCGCGAGCGCTTCCTCACCGAGCTCACCCTCGATCCGCCCGACGCGACGAGCGACGAGGCCGGCCCTCCCCACCGCGACGAGGACTACCTGATCCTTTCGACGATCCATTCGGCGAAGGGTCAGGAGTGGTCCTCGGTGTTCGTGCTCAACACCGTCGACGGCTGCATCCCCTCCGATCTCGCCACCGGCGAGACCGACGAGATCGAGGAGGAACGCCGCCTGCTCTATGTCGCGATGACGCGGGCGAAGCACGAACTCGAGCTGATGGTGCCGCAGCGCTTCTATGTCCACCAGCAGTCGCGCAATGGCGACCGCCACCTCTATGCCTCGCGCACCCGTTTCGTGCCGGACGACCTGCTGGGTTTGTTCGAGCAGCGCACCTGGCCCGTGCACGCCGCCGATCCGGGACGCACCGGCACCGGCGCGCCGGCCCGCATCGACGTCGCGGCGCGGCTGCGGGCGCGGTGGCGGTGAACCTCCGCGACGGCCGCCCGCGCTACGACGGCGGCCACGGGAAGAAGGCGGAGGTTTTGCGCCGGTAGGCACGGAAGGCGTCGCCGCGGGTCCGCTCCATGTGCTGCTCGAGCGGCGGGATCCCGGAGACGTGCACCAGCAGCCAGTACATGCACAGCGGCGCGGCGAGCGCGAGCCAGCCCAGCGGATTCCCGCCCAGCGGGCCGATGGCGACGACCGGATAGGCCCACCAGTAGAGCCACTCGAAGAAGTAGTTCGGATGGCGCGACCAGCGCCACAGGCCGACGTCGCACACCGCATTGCGGTTCGAAGCAGACGCCGTGAAGCGGCGCAATTGCCGGTCCGCGGTCGCTTCCCCGAAGATCGCGGCGAGCGCGACCGCGACGCCGACATCGTCCTGGAAACGCCATGCCGGAGAGGGATTGTGGGCCGCCAGCGCGACCGCCATCGCGAAGATGACGCCGACCGCGGCCTGCGACTGCAGGAACCAGAACATCCGGCGTGACGAGTCGCTTCCCCACTCCACCGTCAGCTGGCGATAGCGCGGATCATCGCCGCTGCGGCGGTTGCGCGCCGCCACGTGGCTGCCGAGGCGAAGCGACCAGATCGCGCACAGCGCGGCGACGGCGACCTGCCGGACCGGCGACGCGGCGCCCGCCACCGGAACCAGCGCGGCGACGGCAGCGACCGCTCCCACGCCGAACGTCCAGGTGGAATCGACCCATCCGGATTTGCCGCTCGCCTGCTGGACGCGCCAGGCAACCGCCATGACGACGCAGAGCGCCGCGGCCGTTGCGGCCACCGTCAGGATGAATTGAAGGAGGCTCATTCGCGGCTCCTGCCAAATCTCCCGCCGAACGGCCGCTGTCGCCAGAACGGCGGGCGGCTACAGACGGACGAAGGGCTGCACCAGCCGCCCCAGCCATCCGTTCAGTCGCAGATCGCCCTGCATCGCGACGAGACAGATGCACGCGCCGCCGGCGTCCACCACCGGCTGATGATCGACCGACTCGTCACCGAGGTCGAAGTCGCCGGCGCCGTAACGGCCGCCGTCATGGGAGAAGGCGCCGGACAGCACGCAGGTCATTTCGAGGCCGGTATGGGAATGTTGCAGCATCCTGGTGCCCGCCCCGGACTTGAGAAGGAATACCCGCGTCTCGCTCGGCTCCGGCAGCACGATCGGACGCAAATGCACCCGCGGCGCGATCCAGGTCCAGTCCTTCATGCGGTAGCCGCGAATGAAGGCGGGAAGCCCGGTCGCATCGTCGAGGGCGGACAGCGGAGCGACCGCGGCGCGCGGCGCCGGCCGACCCGGCTGTTCGAGAAGCGCCTGGACTCGAAACAAGGCATCGCTCGACATCGCGGTCGGAGGCAGGGCCGTCAGCACCGCGCCGCCCACCGCCTCCATCGCGCGCGCGAAGGCGCGGCATCGGGCGCAGCCGGCGATATGGGTCGCCATCGCCACGTGCTGGCCGAGGTCGAGGGTTCCGGCGGAGAACGCCGCCAGCAAGACGTCGGGAGGATGATGACGAACGGTCATGATGGATCGTCCAACACATTGCGAAGCCGTGCCATCGCGAGGCGCAATCGCGATTTCACCGTGCCGAGCGGAATCTCCAGGATTTCGGCGATTTCCGCGTGCGCCTTTTCTTCGTAGAACGACATCTCGACGACCCGCATCTGGTCGTCCGACAACGCCGACAAAGCGGCACGAACGCGCTCGTCCGCCTGCGTCCTCGCGACGAGGGAGTCAGGCTGCGGAGACTCGTCGACCTGGTATTCGGCCTCGACGGCGGATGTCTCGTGGAGACCCGTACGTCGATGGCGTCGCAGCGCATCGATCCTCAGGTTTCGCGCGATGGTGAAGATCCACGCCGCGGCTCCCGCGGACGCGCCGTCGAAGAGCTCCGCCTTCCTCCAGACCGAGAGCAAGGTCTCCTGCGCCAGTTCGTCGGCGCTGCCCTCGTCGAGGCCCGAGCGCCGCATGAAGGTTTTCACGCGCGGCGCGAAGTGCGCGAACAGCTCGGCGAACGCGTCGCGGTCCTGACGGGCCGCGACCGCTGCGATGAGGCCGCTCCAATACGTCGGATCGGCGGCGTCGGGCCGTTCAGCCGCCACGGCGAAGACCCGCCCCCGCATGTCCCGCGAGGCCGTCCGCAGCGCGGCCAGAAGAACCGCAGGCAAAGCGTTTTCCGAGCATGGCGCAGTGGCGTTCATGATGCTCCAAACGATCACGAACCCCGTGTGGATCACTCGGTGATCCAAAAGGAGTCCGGGGTCGTTTTGCAGGGGAACATCGTCGCAAAGCCACGCGGCCTCTCAGGTGCCGTCTTCCGCAAGGGTTCGGGGTATATATGCAAAGCAGCAAGCGCCTCAAGATTGCCGTGGTCGGCACCGGCATTTCCGGGCTTTCGGCGGCATGGCTGCTCAGTCCGCGCCACGATGTCTGCGTCTACGAGCGCTCCGGCCGGATCGGGGGACACTCGAACACGGTGATGGCGCGCGTCGATGGCCGCACGGTGCCCGTCGACACCGGATTCATCGTCTACAACCGTCCCACCTACCCGAACCTGACCGCCCTGTTCGATCATCTCGAGGTGCCGACCGAGCCCTCAAACATGTCGTTCGCGGCCTCGATCGGCGACGGCGACCTGGAATACAGCGGGACCGACCTGTTCGGGCTGTTCGCGCAACGCCGCAACCTTTTTCGTCCCCGCTTCCTGTCGATGCTGCGCGACGTCGCGCGCTTCTATCGCACGGCCAAGCGGCACGGCGAGACTCTCGACGAGCGCATGAGCCTCGGCGACTACCTCGAAAAAATGAGGTACGGCCCGGCGTTTCGCGACGACCACATCGTCCCGATGGCGAGCGCCATCTGGTGCGTCCTGCCGAACGACATTCTCGCCTATCCCGCCGCCTCGTTCATTCGCTTCCACGACAATCACGGCCTGCTGCAATGGGGCGGCCGTCCGATCTGGCGCACGGTGTCCGGCGGCAGCCGGAGCTATGTCGAGCGGCTGGTCCGTCCGTTCGCCGAGCGCATCCGCCGCGACACCGGGGTGGCCGCGATCGAGCGCACCGGCGACGGCGTCATCGTGATCGACTCCGCCGGCGCGAGCGAACGCTACGATCACGTCGTGATGGCGGCCCATGCCGACCAGTCGCTTGCCATGCTCGCCGACCCGAGCGCGCAGGAGCGGGAGCTTCTCGGCGCCTTCGCCTACAGCCGCAACCTCGCGGTCCTGCACACCGACGCCAGCTTCATGCCGAAGCGGCGCGCGGTGTGGTCGAGCTGGAACTACATCGGTCCGGCAGGCTCGCGGGGCGACGGCGTTTTCGTCACCTACTGGATGAACCAGCTGCAGAACATCGCGACCACGACGCCGCTGTTCGTCACCCTCAACCCGCCGCGGGCGCCGCTGGGCGGCACGCTGCTGCACAGCGAATCCTACGGTCACCCGATCTTCGATGCCACCGCCGTTGCGGCGCAGCGCCGACTGTGGAGTTTTCAGGGCCGGCAGAACACCTGGTTCTGCGGCTCGTACTTCGGTGCCGGTTTCCATGAGGACGGGCTGCAGGCGGGACTCGCGGTCGCCGAAGCGCTCGGCGGGGTGCGGCGGCCATGGCAGGTGCCGAACCAATCCGGCCGCATTACCGTTGAGACGCCGGCGGGCGATCGAATCCCGGAGCTGCAGGCATGACGGGGCAGCAATGACCGGGGGCGGTAATGACGGTGGCCGCGAGACGGTGGCCGCGATGACGCGCGCGGCGCGAAGTTGGGCGAAACGCAGTTGGGCGGCATGGAGTTGGGCGGCATGGAGTTGGGCGGCATGGAGTTGGGCGGCATGACCGCGACGTCGGCGCTCTATGTGGGCACGGTCATGCACCGGCGGCTGCGGCCGCGGCCACACCGGTTCCGCTATCGCGCCTTCTGGATGCTGATCGATCTCGACGACATCGAAGGCCTGTCCTCGCGGCTACGGCTGTTCTCGCACAACCGGGCGAACCTGCTGAGCCTGCACGACGCCGATCACGGCGACGGCAGCGCGATGCCGCTGCGTGCGCAAATGGCACGGCAACTCGCCGACGCGGGCATCGACCTCGCGGGCGGTGCGATCAGGCTGTTCTGCATGCCCCGCACGTTCGGTTACAGCTTCAACCCGCTCAGCCTCTATTTCTGCCATCGCCCGGACGGGGCGCTGGCGGCGATCGTCTATCAGGTCCACAACACCTTCGGCGAACGGCACTGTTACGTCATGCCGGTCGATGCGCCGTCCGGCGCGGTGCGCCAAGCCTGCGGCAAGTCCTTCTACGTCTCGCCGTTCATGGACATGGACCTGAGCTACGCGTTCCGGGTCGCCGCCCCCGACGACCGCGTCGCCGTCATGATCCGGGTCGGCACGGCCGAGGGTACCCTCATGCATGCCGGGCTGCAGGGCCGGCGCCGCGACTTGACCGACGGCGCCCTGCTTCGGGTTCTCGCAGCGATTCCGGCGGTGACGCTGAAGGTGACCGCGGCAATTCATTGGGAGGCCGCCCGGCTGTGGCTCAAGGGGATGCGGCTGCGTCCCCGGCCCCTCCCCCATGGGCCGCCGAAAATCGCGGCCGGGTGATCGGGACCGTCACGCTAGGCCCCGTTCTCCCCGTTACCGCTCTCGCCGTTCCCGTTCTCGCCGCTGCCGGTTTCCTCGCCCTCTTCGCTCAGGCGCTCGACCGACACCACCCGTTCGTCGTCGGCGGTGTCGAACACGATCACGCCGCGGGTCTTGCGGCCCTTGATGCTGATCTCGGAGACGCCGCAGCGGATCAACTGGCCGCCGTCGGTGACGAGCACGAGCTGATCCTGCTCCTCGACCGGGAACGAACCGACCAGCCGGCCGATCTTGGCGCGCAGCGTGCCGTCGCGCTCGCGGTTGTCCATGGCGACGATGCCCTTGCCGCCGCGGCCGGTGGTGCGGAACTCGAACGAGGACGTCCGCTTGCCGTAGCCGCGCTCGGACAGCGTCAGCACGAACTGCTCGGCCGCCGACAGCTCCACATAGCGCTGCTCGCCGAGCTCGATGGCGCCGGCGGCTTCCTCGACATCCGGCTCGGCATCGACCGCCTCCTCCGGCTCCTCGCTCAGCCCACGCCGCACCGCGCTGGCGCGCTTGAGATAGGCGGCACGCTCCTCGCCGGTGGCATCGACGTGGCGCAGGATCGAGAGCGCGATCAGCTCGTCGCCCTCTTCCATGGCGATCCCGCGCACGCCCATCGAGCTGCGGCCGGTGAATACCCGCACCTCGGGGACCGGGAAGCGGATGCACTGGCCTTTCGCCGTCGTCAGCAAGACGTCGTCGTGCTCGGTCGCGATCTGCACGTCGACGATCGCCTCGCCCGCGTCGAGCTTCATGGCGATCATGCCGGAGCGCCGCACGTCGACGAAGTCGGACAGCTTGTTGCGCCGTACCGTGCCGCTGGTGGTGGCGAACATCACGTCGAGATTGGCCCAGCTCGCCTCGTCCTCGGGGAGCGGCATGATGGTGGTGATGCGCTCGTCCTGCTCGAGCGGCAGGATGTTGATCATCGCCTTGCCGCGCGCCTGCGGCGCCGCCAGCGGCAGCCGCCACACCTTCTCCTTGTAGACCTGGCCGCGCGACGAGAAGAACAGCACCGGCGTGTGGGTGTTGGCGACGAACAGCCGCGCGACGAAGTCCTCCTCGCGGGTCTGCATGCCGGCGCGGCCCTTGCCGCCGCGGCGCTGCGACCGGTAGGTCGACAGCGGCACCCGCTTGACATAGCCGAGATGAGACACCGTCACGACCATGTCCTCGCGCTGGATCAGGTCCTCGTCCTCCATCTCGCCTTCCTGATCGACGATCACGGTGCGGCGGGGGGTGGCGAACTCGGTCTTGACCTCGAGCATCTCGGTCTTGACGATCGACTGGATGCGGGCGCGGGAGCGCAGGATCTCCAGATAATCGGCGATCTCCGCGGCGAGCTTGTCGAGCTCCTCCTTGATCTCCTCGCGGCCGAGCGCGGTCAGGCGCTGCAGCCGCAGGTCGAGGATCGCCTTGGCCTGCTCGCCGGTTAGCCGTGCGGTGCCGGCCGACGACACCCGGTGGCGCGGATCGTCGATCAGCTCGATCAAGGCCACCGCCGTGGTCGCGGGCCATTCCCGTTCCATCAGGGCTTCGCGGGCGGCATTGGGGTCGGGCGCCGAGCGGATCAGCCGGATCACCTCGTCGATATTGGCGACGGCGATAGCGAGCCCGACCAGGATGTGGGCGCGGTCACGCGCCTTGTTAAGCAGGAACTTGGTGCGCCGCGACACCACCTCCTCGCGGAACGCGATGAAGGCGACGAGCAGGTCCTTGAGGTTCATCACCAGCGGGCGGCCGCCGTCGAGCGCCACCATGTTGGCGCCGAAGGTCGATTGCAGCGGGGTGAAGCGGTAGAGCTGGTTGAGCACCACGTCGGGCACCGCATCGCGCCGCAGCTCGACCACGACGCGGTAGCCGTCGCGGTCGGACTCGTCGCGCAGGTCCGAGACCCCTTCGATCTTCTTCTCGCGGACCAGCTCGGCGATCTTCTCGACCATCGTCGCCTTGTTCACCTGATAGGGAATCTCGGTGATGATGATCGCCTCGCGCTCCTTGCGGAGGGTCTCGATCTCGGCCTTGCCGCGCATGACGATGGAGCCGCGGCCGAGATGGTAGGCGGCGCGGATGCCGGCGCGGCCGACGATCAGCCCCCCGGTCGGGAAATCCGGGCCGGGGATGATCTTGACGAGGTCGTCGATACCGAGCGCAGGATCGTCGATCAGCGCGATGCAGGCGTCGATGATCTCGCCGAGATTGTGCGGCGGGATATTGGTCGCCATGCCGACGGCGATGCCGCCGGCGCCGTTGGCGAGCAGGTTCGGGAACCGGGCCGGCAGCACCACCGGTTCGCGCTCGGAGTTGTCGTAGTTCGACTGGAAATCGACGGTGTCCTTGTCGATATCATCGAGCAGCGAGTTGGCGACCTTGGCGAGCCGCACCTCGGTGTACCGCATGGCCGCCGGAGGGTCGCCGTCGACCGAACCGAAATTGCCCTGGCCGTCGACCAGCGGCAGCCGCATGGAGAAGTCCTGCGCCATGCGGACCAGGGCGTCGTAGACCGCCTGGTCGCCGTGCGGATGGTACTTACCGATGACGTCGCCGACGATGCGGGCGGACTTGCGATACGGCTTGTTCCACTCGTAGCCATTCTCGTGCATCGAGTAGAGGATGCGCCGATGCACCGGCTTGAGGCCGTCGCGCGCATCGGGCAGCGCCCGCGACACGATCACGCTCATGGCGTAATCGAGGTAGGAGCGCTTCATCTCCTCGACGATGGAGACCGGGCGCTCGGACGGCGAACCCGGTTCGCCGGGTGGTTGGTCGTTGTCAGCCAAAAGTGAAAAACCGCCTGAAAGCTCGCGTGATTCCTATCGCCTTTAGATAGCGTTTCCGGCGCCGGATTGCCACCTAAAGCCGCTTCGGGCAGGGGAAATTTATGGCAAAAATATCAGAGACTTGCGGTTGCCCGCCAATGGTGGCGCGCCATCTGGGCGTGCTACTGGCGGCGCTGGCGTTCCAATACGTCATCGACGGGCTGCGCGCGGTGCTGGTGGGATAGGGGCTGCGGCGTGAGTGATACATTGAACGCGGTAAGGGCGCTGGTCGATCGAGGCAAAGTTCACATCTCCGAACACGGGTATGACGAGCTTGTCGACGATGATATATTGGTCGCGGATGTACTTGGCGGCATCGTCACCGCTGTCGCGATTGAGGACTATCCGCAGTTTGCGAAGGGACCGAGCGTTTTGGTCTTCCAGGAGGATGCCTCGGGTCGGCCGCTGCACGTGCTCTGGGGATTCCAAGAGGATGCACGGAGCCCGCCGTCGTGATAACGGCATACCGCCCCGATCCCAAGCGATGGTCAGGTGACTTTAAGACACGGAAACCCCGATGAGCCGAAAGATCAAGCTCGTTCACGAAGGCAGATACGCGGCCGAGGTCGAGGTCAACCTGATCGAGGACGAAAGCGGTTGGTCGCCCTATCTCACGATCGCGGACGCCACCAAGCTGGATAGCGTCCGAGATGCGCTACGTCACGGCGATATCGCCGCCGCCGCGAAATACGGCCGCGTTTTCGAACTGGTGCCAGTCGCGGACTGAGGTCCCTATTTCACCGCCTTCTCCAGGTAGGCGACGAGGTCAGCGCGCTCGGCGGCGTCGGGCATACCGGCGAACGGCATGCGGTTGTTGGGCACCGCCTTCTGGGGATCGGCGATGAAGGTGGCGAGCGACTGCGGGGTCCAGGCGATGCCGCTGCGCTTCATTGCCGGCGAATAGCGGAAGTCGTCGAGGCTGCCCGCCTTGCGGCCGAACACGGCGTGGAGGCTCGGCCCGACGCCGTTGACCCCTTCCTTGGTGGAATGGCAGGTCGCGCATTCCTCGAACCGCTTTTCGCCGCGGACGGCGTCGCCGTCCGCCCGCGCCGCGCCGGCCGCCGCCATCACCACGAGCGCGACGGCAGCCACCCTACGTCCCATCCGTTTCATCGACATCGTCCTCATGCCGACACCAGCGGGCCGGGGTTCTTGAGATAGCGGTTCTTGATGGCATCCACCGTCCAGTAGGCGAGCGCGCCCACCGGGCCGGTCGGATTGTACGACGCGTTGTGTGGAAACACGTTGGCGCCGACCACGAACAGGTTATGGCAGTCCCAGCTCTGCAGGTATTTGTTCAGCGCGCTGATCTTGGGATTGGTGCCCATGACCGTGCCGCCGGTGTTGTGCGTGCTCTGATACGGCACCACCGTCCACGGCTGGGTGCGGGCCACCGCCGGGTTGAGATGGGTCGGGTTCATCGAGCGGGCGATGGTGTTGATGAGCTCGGCGGCATGCTGCCCCATCTTGTGCTCGTTCGTCTTGTAGTCGAACGTCATGCGCATCAGCGGCTGGCCGAACACGTTGCGGTAGGTCGGGTCGAGGTCGAAATAGTTGTAGCGGTTCGCCATCACGCTGCCGCTGGCGCCGATCTGCATCGCCGTCTGGTAATATTTCGAGGTCGCGGCCTTCCATGCCGTACCCCATTGCGGCGTGCCGCTCGGCACCGGCCGGTAGCCGATCGGAAGCACCGTGTTGAAGCCGCCGGCGACGTTGTAGCCGCCGACGAAGCCGAGCGGGCCGCGGTCGAACGTCCAGTTGATGTTGAAGTCGTCGATGGTGGCGTTCGAGCCGCCGGCGTTCATGAACGGGTTGAAATGCCGCCCGTCGAAGAACAGCGTCGCGCCGGTGCCGGTCTGGTAGCAGTAGTTGCGGCCGATCACGCCTTTCTGGGCGACCGGATCGTAGGCCTCGCCGATGCCGGACAGCAGCATCAGGTGCACGTTGTTGATGGCATAGGCGCACAGCAGCACGATGCCGGCGGGCTGCTCGTATTCCTCGCCGTTGAGCACGTTGGTGTAGGTCACGCCGGTGACGCGCTTGCCGTCGGAATCCTTGTTGACCCGGGTCACCCAGGAATGGGTGCGAAGTTCGAAGTTCGGATTGGCGAACGCGGCCGGGATCACCGCCACATGCGGGCTGCCCTTGGCATTCGCCTCGCAGCCGAAGCGCTGGCAGTAGCCGCAGTACTGGCAGGCGCCGAACTTGGCGCCGTCCGGATTGGTGTAGGCGCGCGAGGCGTTCGCCGACGGCCGCGGAAACGGATGGTAGCCGAGATTGCGCGACGCCTCGGTGAACATCTGGCTCGCCAGGATGTCGGTGAGCGGCGGCAGCGGATATTCACGGGCGCGCGGCGCCTCGAACGGATTGCCGCCCGGCTGGATTTGGCCGCGCAGATTGCCGGCCTTGCCGGAGATCGCCGCGGTGTACTCGAAGCGGTCGTAATAAGGCTCGAGCTCGTCGTAGGTGATGCCCCAGTCCTGGATCGTCATGTCTTCCGGAATGAAGCTCTTGCCGTAGCGCTCCTCGTAGAGGGAGCGCACCTTGAATTCCATGTCGGTCCAGCGCCAGGTGTGGCCGCTCCAGTGGACGCCCGAGCCGCCGACGCCGTCGCCCGGCAGGAACGAGCCGAGCCGGCGCATCGGCAGCGCCTCCTGGGACGGATCGTTGCGGACGGTGAGCGTGTCGCGCTGCGTGTTCATCATCAGGTCCTGCCGCACCACGTAGCGCAGCTCGTCGCGGATGTTGGGCAGCGAATAGTCGGCATCGGTCGTCCGCATCGAGCCGCGCTCCAGCGCGACCACCTTGAGGCCCGCCTGGGCGAGCTCCTTGCCGAGAATACCGCCGGTCCAGCCGAGCCCGACGATGGCGACGTCGACTTCCTTGAGTTTCGTGACCATGGCCCTGCCCTCAGCTCAGATCTGCGATGCCGGCCGGATCGACCGGAAACGGCTTGTCGCGGAATTTGGCGACGTTCTCCCGGTTGACCGCGATCGCGCCGGGGAAGCCGATCATCCGCCAGCCCGCCTTGTCCCGGTTGCCGCCGTAGATCGGGTCGGAGAACATGCCCTCCATCAGGGTCTGGTAGAGCACGCTCCAGAAGTCCCGCACCGGCAGGCCGTCGGGGAATGTCACCTTGCCGGTGGAGAGGCCGACCAGCACCTCCTCGCGCTGCTTCGCCTCGAGGCGATCGAACGCCTTGCCATAGGTGCTGCGGCAGTGGGCGTTGGTCGCCGCGATACCGGCCCGGTAGAGCTCGGCGGGAACGAGCGGGAGCTGGTAGCCCTGGCTCGGCTGGCCCTTCTTCCACGGCCCCTGCATGTAGAGCCGCTCGCCCTTGCCCCAGCCGCCGGCCAGCGCGCGATCGATGTAGACGTTGATGCCGAGGTCGGTGCCCTTGGCCGTGTATTGGTCGGCCGGGATCATGTGATCGACCAGCGCCTCGACGAACGGCGCCTCGTCGAGATTGAGATACTCATAGCCGGGAGCGGGAGCCGACGCCGCAGCGGCCGGCGCCGCCGGCGCCGGTTGTGCCTGTGCGCGAGAAACGTCGAGGCTCGTCGCCGCCGCGGCGCCGCTGACCATCGCGCCCTTGATGAAATCACGCCGGCCGAAGCCCTGCTCTGTCATCTCTTTCCTCCCTCGCGTTCTTTAGACGAACCGCCGCGAAGCGGGCGGCACAATGCGACGTTCCGCCTGAACCCACAAGACGGCGGCGTGGCGTCGGAATCGCCATCCGAGCACAACCCGCCCGTCACATCCTTCCCGAGTGTAACCCATTAGACACAGTTTCGGTATTGCATTTTTATTTGGCCGCCTTAAAGTTGTACTTGTCCAGTACAGGGGGAGGTTGAGGTGAAAAGTGCAGCATTTGCTAAAGGGTTAACTATTGGTATTATGTTACTCACATCGGCGGCTTTCGCTGACGAGATGCCTAATTATCGCAAGGCACTGCCCGTCGTTGCGCCGGTCGCGTTCACCTGGACCGGCTTCTATGGCGGTTTGAACATCGGCTATGGGTTCGGTGGCGAGGATTCCGATGAGGGCCAGCAAACTCACTACGCCAACCTGAACAGTCTCAACAGTCAGGGATCCACCTATACCGGGCCGGCGTGGAACGCTCGCAACAACCTGAACGGCGTCCTCGGCGGCGGGCAATTCGGCTACAACCTGCAGACCAGCTCATCGTTCGTGCTCGGCGTCGAGACCGACATCCAGGGAAGCGGCCTTTCGAGCTCCAAATGGTCCACGGTTCCGACGGCCGTCCAGTTTTTCCCGCAGCCCGTGGGCGGTTGGCCGGCTTGGCCGGAAGTTGGAACGGCGCACACGTCGCAACGTGTCGATTGGTTCGGCACGCTCCGCGGGCGCATCGGCATCACCCCGTTCAGCCCCGGCTTTCTGATCTATGGGACGGGTGGTCTCGCCTACGGCGGCGTCAACGAAACCTTCGACTACACCGCCACGTTCCCGGCCGTTCCCGCCTGGGGCTTCCTCGGCGCCCACGCGAACGGAACAGCGACCGCGAGCACCGTGAAGGTCGGCTGGACCGCCGGCGCCGGTGTGGAATGGGTGCCGGCGAGCATGCCGAAGTGGTCTGCCAAGATCGAATATCTCTACACCGATCTGGGTACCAACACCTTGCTGCTGCATGGCACCGGTTTCGGCAATGACGGTTCGTCCGGGCGTGTGGTGGACGCGCTGGATCGCGCCGGCACGTCATGGCAAACCGTGCGCGTCGGTATCAACTATCATTACTGAGCGACACGCCCGAACGGAACAACGTAGCCCGGCACCGCGGTGCCGGGCTTATTTTTTCTGGAGGCGCAACCGCTGAGCAATCCCAGCGGGCGAAAAGGTCGCCACAGCTACGCTCCTCATCGATCACGGGCCTCGAGTTTGATACGCTGCGCGTCAGCAGCGGGCCGGAGAATCGGCGCACTGACGAAAATATTGGTCGCGCTGGCGATACTCCGAAATCGGAGCCGACGTTTCCTGTTTCGACGCACTGATTTCGTCGCGTGCATCACGGGCGAAACTCGGAGAGGCCAGGAGGCTGCCGAGCGCCAAAATCGACGCTGCCGTGGTTATTCTGAGCGTAATAAACATCGTTATTCTCCTCACATCGGAATGATGTCGACACCGATAAGACCGGCACCCGGTCGACATATTCCGCCGGGCGACATCACGAGCGTGTTACCCGCTCGGCCGCGTCGCGAGCTCCGCACCGGCGCGCCCCCGGCGCAGGGCCAAGCGGCCGCCCGCCCGACCTGAAAATCCCTCAAGAGCACCGCTTCTGGTTTGCGCGTCGGCGTCCGGGAATTATTCGGCTCTGCGCCGAGTTTCATGGATAACGCCTCGCATTCAGAAAATGGAGAACCGTCGATGAAAACCCGACTCGGAGCATTTTCTCTCGGCGCATTGATGCTCGCGCTCGGCGGAGCAGATGCAGCACACGTGTCAGGAGATCAAACGAATGCCCGACATCTGTCCGGTATATCCGGGTACGCGGCCGGGCGCGACGGAGCATACAAATATCTCTATTTGAATGCCGACGTTAACCGCCATTATAATAACGAAGTCGTTTTCGCCGGCCGCTATCTTGGTGCGGATCCGGATCCCCGCATCAGGCTCACTCTCAGAAGAGATCGACCGGAGAATCACTGAACCACCCGCGACGCCGCCGCCGTCACATCGTGATGACGATCTTTCCGAAGCGGCGGTTGGCGCCCATCATCTCGAGCGCGTCCGCGATGGCGCCGAGCGGAAAGGTCCTGTCGATCGGCATCGAGAGCTTGCCGGATTCCACCGCGGGCCACAGGTCGGCGCGCATCAGCCGGACGATCTCGCGGACCTCCTCGGGCGTGCGGGTGCGGAAGGTGACGCCGATATAGTCGATGCGCTTCGCCGCATGGAGATCGAAGTCGAACTCGCCGCGCATGCCGCCGAGGCGGCCGACATTGACGATACGGCCGAGGATCTTCGCAGCCTCGAGATTCTGGTTGGCGACGCTGGCCGACACCTGATCGACGATGAGGTCGACGCCCTTGCCGCCGGTCGCCTGCCTGACCGTTTCCGGCCAACCCGGATCGCTGGAATCGAGGGCGAGGTCGCAGCCGTATTCGGCAAGGCGCGCCCGCCGGGCCGGATTGGTCGAGGTGCCCATCACCAACGACGCGCCCATCAGCTTGCCGATCTGCAGGCCCATCAGGCCGACCCCGGTACTGGCGCCCTGGATCAGCAGCGTCTCGCCGCGCTCGAGGCGGCCGGCGGTGACGATCGCATTGTGCATGGTCTGCAGCGCGACCGGAAAGCAGGCCGCCTGCTCGAACGTCATGTTGTTGGCGGGGATGCGGTGCAGCCGCACATGGTCGGTGACGACATATTCCGCGTGGGCGCCCGGCGCCGTGCCCATCACCCGGTCGCCCGGCGCGATGCCGACGACCTCGCTGCCGACCGCCTCGACTTCGCCGGCGCATTCGAGCCCGATGCGCGCGCCTTTGCCGCCCACCGGGCCGTGCTGGTGGCCTGAGGCGACCAGGAGGTCCGCGCGATTGAGCGTGGTGGCACGAACGCGGACCAGGACCTCGTTCGGCTTCGGCGCGGGTTTTGCCACCTCGCCGATCTCGATACCGGCGTCACCGAGGATCGCTGCTTTCATCACGGAACCTCCGCTGGACGTGCCGCTGGACCTGCGGGCGACGGGGCCGCCAGGGGCAACCGCTCCCGGTTTAGCAACAATCATCGCGGAGGGAAAAGCGGGGAAGCAAGCGGCAGCGGAAGCTGCATTCCGGGGCCGGCCGCAGCCGGGATCCGCAATCCATTGCAGCGGCACCGAAGGACGGATTTTCCAGGTTCGGTGCGGCGCACCGCCCCGGAATCATCCCGTCCAGCAAAGCAGGCGAACTGCGCGTCGATCAGAACGGGATGTCGTCGTCCATGTCGTCGCGGCGGCCGGCGCCGGCCATCGCCGGCTGGCGCGCAGGCGCGCTGCGGCCACCGCCCGGGCTCGGGGCGAAGTCGGCGCCGCCGTCATCCGGCCCCGAGCTTCCGCCGCTGCCGCCGGCGCGGTCGAGCATGACGAGCTGGGCGCTGAAACCCTGCAGGACGACTTCGGTCGAGTAGCGGTCCTGGCCCTGCTGGTCCTGCCACTTGCGGGTCTGCAGCTGCCCCTCGAGGTACACCCGCGACCCCTTCTTCAAATACTGTTCGGCGACCTTGCAGAGGCCCTCGCTGAAGATCACGACGCGGTGCCACTCGGTGCGCTCCTTGCGCTCGCCGGAGCCCTTGTCGCGCCAGCTCTCCGTGGTCGCGATGCGCAGATTGACGATCGGCCGGCCATCCTGGGTGCGCCGGACTTCGGGATCCGCACCGAGATTGCCGACGAGGATGACCTTGTTGACGCTGCCTGCCATGACCGCTCTCCGCACGCTTTCGGTTTCGAAATCTATTTTTGCCGAGGACCCCTGCGGGTCCACCTGTCGAGCCACCCTGCGCCAAAGCCGCGGCGAGGGCGAGCCGCTTTCCCACGGCAGAACCGCTTTCCCACAGCGAAGCCGTTTTCCGCCAGCCAAGCGTTTCCCGCCAGCCAAGCGTTTCCCGCAAGCGCAAGCGTTTCCCGCCAGCAAGCCGTGCGCACAGCCGAGCCGCTTTTCCGCGAGCCGGCAGGAAGCAAATGGCCTTTGCCGACGCTCCTTTCAATGGCCGCCCGCCGGCGTAGTGTTCTATATTTGTTCTTACGCGACGCACGCCTTCATGGCAAGCTCTCGACAGGGATTCTTCCGCTTGTTGCAAGTCCGATACAGACAGTCGCCCGAAAAACACGCTATAGACAGGCAGCTTCAATTGGGAAGGTGGCCGGGAGCCTGGGCACTATTGAAGCGCGGGGGCCGGCCACTAGCCGGCCCTTTCGTTTTCGCGGCCGCCGGCAGCGCCGGCTCCCGGGTGGCTACAACGCCCCTTGCAGGAACCGCAGGAGGCGCGGCGACACCTGCGAGATGAACGTGGTCGGATCGTCCAGCGGTTCCTGGATCCAGGCATGCCCGGCGCCCGGCACCAGGATGATGTTGGCGTTGAAACCCGCCTGCTTGAGCAGGGTCAGGAAGTCCGTCGCCTGGTTGGGATTAACGATGTCGTCCACCATCCCCTGGACCAGCAGGAACCGGGTCCGGTTCTTGTCGAAGGTGGCATACGCCGCGGGGGACGCCTCGAAATACACCCGGCGGTCCTTCATCGGGGGCACGCCGATGAACCGTTCGGTGATCTGATCGGCGGGCCGGCTCAACTGGTCATGCTCCCATTGCGCCTGCATGTCGTAGATGCCGTAGAACGACACCACCGCCTTGACCTCGGGCGAGACCGCCGCATTGGGATCGTCGCGGTATTCGCTGGAGAACTGCGGCTCGCTGCCGGCGACGCCCACGAGCGACACCAGGTGGGCCCCCGCCGAGGCCCCCAGAAGCCCGATGCGGGCCGGATCGACGCCGAGCTCGGCGGCCTTGGCGCGCACGAACTGGACCGCCGCCTTCACGTCGTAGACCTCGGCCGGGTACATTTTCACCCCCGGCTTCGCGAGCCGGTAGCGGATCGCGAAGACGGCATAGCCGTTCCTGGCGAGAAACGGTCCGAGGTTTTGAAACGCGGCGGGACTGCCGCCCTGCCAGCCGCCGCCATGGGCGGCGATGAGCACCGGCGCCTTGTCGAGCCCCTTGGGCGAATAGAAATCGCCGGTCAGCTTGACCCCGTCATGCTCGACATACTGCACGTTGGGCTTGGTGACGACCGCGTAGCCCTGGGCGGACGCCCCAGGCAGGGCCGCGAATGTCAGGAACACCGCAGCCGCCACAACCCCGCCGGCGCGCGCCGGCAACATGTCCAACATCCCCATACGATTCCTCCGCTGGTATTTTCTTAATGTCGGCACCCTAGCGGAGCGGCTGTCGCGGCGGAAGCGGGCCCCCAGTGCCGCGACTTTGTCCACAGTCCGGCCGCCGGAGGCGGCTGCGGCACCCTGGCGGACCCCGGCCCGAGACACTACCTTGGGCCGAGGGATCCGGGCCCGGGTCGCAGCGCGTCATGCATTCGGTTGGCGCCGGCTTGCGGCCGCCACGGCGGGGGGTTCTCAACGCGATGAAGCACAGAGAGCAGCCGGAACCCGGGCATGAATGATCTGTTCGACAACCGTCCTCGCCGCAACCTGGACGGCGGCCGGGTCATTGCGATCCGCGGTGCCCGCGAGCACAACCTCAAGAACGTCGATCTCGAGATTCCGCGCGACCAGCTCGTGGTGTTCACCGGCTTGTCGGGCTCCGGCAAGTCGTCGCTCGCCTTCGATACCATCTATGCAGAAGGGCAGCGCCGCTACGTGGAAAGCCTTTCGGCCTATGCGCGCCAGTTCCTGGAGATGATGCAGAAGCCCGATGTCGACCAGATCGACGGGCTGTCGCCGGCGATCTCCATCGAGCAGAAGACGACCTCCAAGAACCCGCGCTCCACCGTCGGCACCGTCACCGAGATCTACGACTACATGCGGCTGTTGTGGGCCCGCGTCGGCATCGCCTATTCGCCGGCGACCGGCCTGCCGATCGAAAGCCAGACGGTGTCGCAGATGGTCGACCGGGTGATGGCGATGCCGGAGGGCACCCGGCTCTACCTCCTGGCTCCGGTCGTGCGGGGGCGCAAGGGCGAATACCGCAAGGAGCTCGCCGAGTACCTCAAGAAGGGCTTTCAGCGGGTCAAGATCGACGGCACGTTCCACGAGATCGCCGGCGCGCCCGCGCTCGACAAGAAATTCACCCACGACATCGACGTGGTGGTGGACCGCGTCGTCGTGCGTGCCGACATCGCGCAGCGGCTGGCGGAGAGCTTCGAGACCGCGCTCAAGCTCGCCGACGGCATCGCCGTGGTCGAATTCGCCGATGCGCCGGCCGCCGCCCCCCCTGCCCGCAGCCGCGGCGAAGCCAAGGCCAAGGAAACCAAGCTCGCGGCGGCGGCGGCGTCCGACGCCAGCCGCGTGATGTTTTCGGAGAAGTTCGCCTGCCCGGTGTCCGGCTTCACGATTTCCGAAATCGAGCCGCGGCTGTTCTCCTTCAACAATCCGTTCGGCGCCTGCCCCGCCTGCGGCGGCCTCGGCCTCGAGCAGAAGGCCGACATCGACCTCGTCATCCCCGACCGCAACGCGACGCTACGCAAGGGTGCGGTCGCGCCGTGGTCGCGCTCGACCTCGCCGTATTACGTCCAGACCCTCGAAGCGCTCGCCAAGTTCTTCAAATTCAGCCTCGACACCAAGTGGAAGGATCTGCCGAAGAAGGTCCAGGACGCGATCCTGCACGGCTCCGGCACCGACCCCATCCGCTTCGTCTACGACGACGGCCTGCGCTCCTACGAGACCAGGAAGCCGTTCGAGGGCGTCATCACCAATCTCGACCGCCGCTTCCGCGAGAGCGAGAGCGAATGGGCGCGCGAGGAGCTGCAGAAGTATTTCACCAGCATCCCCTGCAGCGCCTGCAACGGCAAGCGCCTCAAGCCGGAAGCGTTGGCGGTGAAGGTCGCCGGCCGCGACATCGGCGAGGCCGCGGAGCTCAGCGTCAAGCGCGCCGCCGCCTGGTTCGCGGCTTTGCCCGCGGACCTGACGGCGAAGCAGAACGAGATCGCCGGACGGATCCTCAAGGAGATTCGCGAGCGGCTCACCTTCCTGGTCGATGTCGGCCTCGAATATCTCACCCTCGCCCGCGCCTCCGGCACGCTTTCCGGCGGGGAGAGCCAGCGCATCCGGCTCGCCTCGCAGATCGGCTCCGGCCTCACCGGCGTGCTCTACGTGCTCGACGAGCCCTCGATCGGGCTGCACCAGCGCGACAATGCGCGCCTGCTGGAAACCCTCAAACGACTGCGCGACATCGGCAACACCGTGATCGTGGTCGAGCACGACGAGGACGCCATCCGCATCGCCGACCACGTGGTCGACGTCGGGCCCGGCGCCGGCATCCACGGCGGCAAGATCATCGCCACCGGCACGCCTGCCGACATCATGGCGAACAAGCATTCGCTCACCGGCCAGTACCTCACCGGCGCGCGCACCATCGCCGTGCCGGAACGTCGCGCGCGCAACGACCGGCGCACCATCACGGTGGTCAATGCCCACGGCAACAATCTCAAGAACGTCACCGCGGACATTCCGCTCGGCCTGTTCACCTGCATCACCGGCGTCTCCGGCGGCGGCAAGTCGACGCTGCTGATCGATACGCTCTACAAGGCGGTCGCGCGCAAGCTCAACAATGCGAGCGAGGCCCCGGCCCCGCACGACCGCATCGAGGGCCTCGAGCACATCGACAAGATCATCGACATCGACCAGTCGCCGATCGGGCGCACCCCGCGCTCCAACCCCGCGACCTATACCGGCGCCTTCACGCCGATCCGCGAGTGGTTCGCCGGTCTGCCGGAATCCAAGGCGCGCGGCTACGAGCCCGGCCGGTTCTCGTTCAACGTCAAGGGCGGCCGCTGCGAGGCCTGCCAGGGCGACGGCGTCATCAAGATCGAGATGCACTTCCTACCCGACGTCTACGTCACCTGCGATGTCTGCAAGGGCAAACGCTACAACCGCGAGACCCTCGACGTGCTGTACCGCGGCAAGTCGGTCGCCGACGTGCTCGACATGACCGTCGAGGAGGCGCTCGACTTCTTCAAGGCGGTGCCGCGGGTGCGCGAGCCCCTGGCGCTGCTGCACCGGGTCGGCCTCGACTACATCCATGTCGGCCAGCAGGCGACGACGCTGTCGGGCGGCGAGGCGCAGCGCGTCAAGCTCGCCAAGGAGCTGTCGCGGCGCGCCACCGGCCGCACGCTCTACATTCTCGACGAGCCCACCACCGGGCTGCATTTCCACGATGTGGCGAAGCTCCTGGAGGTGCTTCACGAACTCACCGACCAGGGCAACACGGTCGTCGTCATCGAGCACAATCTCGAGGTCATCAAGACCGCCGACTGGATCATCGACCTCGGCCCCGAAGGCGGCGACGGCGGCGGCGAGATCGTCGCCAGCGGCACCCCCGAGGACATCGTCAAGGTCAAGCGCAGCTACACCGGCCAGTTCCTCGCGCCGGTGCTGGCGCGACGCGGCGCGAAGGGCAAGCGCGTGGTGGCGGCGGAGTAGGTCTGCCTCGCAGGCCGAGGATGGGCAAAGACGGCGTGCCGCGACGGCGCGGGCCGCCTCGCCGAATTGTCTCGCCTACCCGAATTGTCTACGGTGCGGGCTGCACCGACCATGGACACCACATGCCGTCCCCACCGTGGACCTTCGCACGTTTCGGGCTCGTCGCCGCCACCGCATGCCTCGCCCTCGCGACGGTTCCGGCGCGCGCCGAATACCCTGACCGGCCCGTCACCCTCGTCGTGCCCTACAGCGCGGGAAGCCAGACGGATTCCGTCGCCCGGCTGATCGCGCAGGCGCTGCAGGAGAAGCTCGGGCAGCCGTTCCTGGTCGAGAACAAGGCCGGCAGCAGCGGGATCGTCGCGGCGCTCACGGTGGCGCGCGCGGCGCCCGACGGCTACACGCTGATGGTGACGACCAACACCACCCACGCGGCGGCGCCGGGACTGTTCAAGAACGTACCCTACGATCCGGTGAAAGATTTCACCGCCATCGCCCAGATCGGCATTTTCCGCTCGGTGATCGCGGTCAACACGGCGTCGCCGCTGCGCTCAATGGCCGATCTCGTGGCTTATGCCAAGGCCAATCCCGGCAAGCTCGAATACGGCCAGGGCAACGGCACCACCCAGGTGGTGTTCGAGACCATGAAGAAGCGGACCGGCATCGACGTCGTCCGCGTCCCCTATCGCAGCAATCCCGCCGCCACCCTCGACCTCGTCGCCGGGCACATCGCGGTGGCGGCGCCGGACTATCCCAACGGCCTGCCGCAGATAAAGGCGGGGCGCATCCGCGCGCTCGCGGTGATGACCAAGGACCGCAGCCGCATCCTTCCCGACGTGCCCACCCTCGACGAGACGGTGATGCCGGGCTTCGACATCGAGGCCTGGGCCGGCATGTTCGGTCCGGCGCATCTTCCGGCGGAGGTGGTCGACACGCTCGGCCGCGAGCTCGAGCAGATCCTGGCGCGGCCGGAGGTGAAGCAGCGCTTCCTCGACTCCGGCAGCGAGGTGAAATGGAAGGGCCCGGTCGCGTTTGCCGACTTCGTGAAGACCGAGGTCGTCAAATGGACCGCGCTCGCCAAGGAAGCCAACATCCAGCCGGAGTGAGGCGCCGTTCTCGTTCCGCGCGGCGCCGACGTCGGCGCCTGGTCGGCGTCGCGCCGGGACGGCGGATTGGTCAATCTCCTTCCTCGAGGCGCTTGCGCAGGGCTGCCAACGTGTCCCGCGCCGCGGCGATGTCCTCGACCCGCAGCCCCTTGGCGAGCGCATTGACCCACGGTACCTGCAGCCGTTGGGCCGCGGCATAAGCCTCCCGCCCCCGCTCGGTCAGCACCACGAGGCTGGCACGGCGGTGATGCGGGTTGGGCTCGAGCGCGACGTAACCGTCCGCGGCCAGCTCATTGACGATCCGCTGCACGCCCTGCCGGTTGAGGCCCATGCTGCGCGCGAGCCAGGCCACCGGTTCGGGACGCACGGCGAGCGCGACCGCTCCCAGCACCTGCCAGCGTGCGCTGGTGAGCCCGAGTTCGGAGACCATCCTGTCGCCGGCGACCAGCACGCGTCCGTTGAGCCGGAACAGCTCCAGGATCAGCTCGGTCGCAGCCTCGCCGGCCGGGGTGTGCCGTCTCATCGCAGGCGTCGCGTCATTGACATCTCAGTACCGTATTGACAATATATTGTCAATCCTAGGAGCTGCTTCCATGCTGGCAGGTCAAGTCGCTCTCGCCCTCGCCGCGGCCTTCGCGGGCGCCGCGTTCTACATCAATTTCGCGGAGCAACCGGCCCGCCTGGGGCTCGACGACAACAGCCTGCTGGCGGTGTGGAAACCGAGCTATGCGCGTGGCTTTGCGATGCAGGCGAGCCTCGCGGTCATCGCCGGGGTGATGGGTCTGTGGGCTGGGTGGCTCGCGGCGGACTGGCGCTGGGTCGTCGGGGCGATCCTCATTCTGGCGAACTGGCCGTTCACCCTCCTCGCCATCATGCCGACCAACAACCGGCTCAACGCGATCCCCGCCGGCGCGGCCGGCCCACAGTCGCGCCGTCTCATCGAGACCTGGGGGCGGCTCCACGCCGGTCGGACCGGGCTCGGCGTCGCCGCCACCGTCGCCTATCTGTGGGCGCTCACATAGCCGCACCGCGTCGCGCAGCGGACGCCGCCGACCGGGCCGGTGTTACGGCAAATAAATGCCGCCGGTGACGTGGATCGTCTGCCCCGTGATATAGCCGCCGCCGGGACCGCAGAGCAGCATCACCGCCGCGGAGACCTCTTCCGGCGTGCCGTCGCGGCCCACCAGCGGAAGACCACCGCCGGGAATGGCGCCGCCCTGGCCCGAGGTCGCCGAACGGTGGCCGCCGATGCGGCCGGGCACCACGCAATTCACGGTGATGCCGGCGCCGCCGTATTCGACCGCCAGCGCCTTGGTGAGACCGACCAGCCCCGCCTTGGCGGTGACCACATGGGCCCGGCGGGTCGCCCCCGCATGCGCGGTGACCCCGCCGATGTTGACGATGGTGCCGCGCCGCTTGGCGACCATGCCGGGAATCACCGCTCGGCTGCACAGGAAGGCGCCGTCGAGCACCACCCGCGTGATGGCGTGCCAGTCGGCGAGGCTGATCTCGGTGAACGGCGCTTCTCGCCGGTCGGCCGCGTTGTTGACGAGAATGTCGACGCCGCCGAGGTCGCGCGTGATGGCGTCGACCATGCCTGCGACGGCCGCTTCGTCGGTGACGTCGGCCAGCATCGCCCGCGCCGTGCCGCCGACCGCCTCGATCTCGCGCACCGCCTCCTCGGCCTCGGCGCGCGAGGTCCGCGCGTTCACCACGATGGTGGCACCGCGGCGGGCAAGATCGAGCCCGATCGCACGTCCGATCCTGCGCACGCCGCCGGTGACGAGCGCCACCCGGCCCGCCAGCTCGCCTGTTCCATTTGTTGCCACGTGAGGTGTGCTCCCGGTCCGTTTTCCTGCCCTGGCGCTGGTTTATGTGCCGGGCGACGGGGCGGTCAAGCCGAACCACGGGCCGTGCAGCCCACCGGCGCTTTTCGTCACATCGCCCGAACCGCGTATTTCCGCAGCTTGGCCTCATCCACCGGGATGCCCATTCCGGCCTGCGTGGAAATGTCGATCGCACCGTCGGCAAACCGCATGGGCGCGGCGATGAGATCGTCCGTGTAGTAGATCCCCGCGACCTGCCCCGACTGGGCCTCGGCCGGCGTCGATACCGGCACCACGCAGGACAGCGTCACCGCCGGCGCGACGCAGGCGAGCATGATGTTGGCGCGGTTGCCGATGCCGGTCTCCACAGAGCCGTTGACGTTGCACACGATGCCAGCCGCGCGCGCCACCGCCGCCACCTCCATGGCGCGGAACAGGCCGCCGGGCTTGGTGGTGTAGATCGACACGATCTGCGCGGCGCGCCGCTCCGCGATCTCGATCACGTCGTGGGCGTTCCACGCGCTCTCGTCGGCCATCACCGGCGCGTCGATCGCGCGCGCGACCTCGGCGAGCCGCGCGATGCCCTCCACCGGCTGCTCGAAATAGGCGAGGTTGCACGGCGCCATGCGCTTGAAGGTGCGGATCGCCTCGGCCGGCGTCGCATAGCCCTGGTTGGCGTCGACGCACAGCGCGATGCCCGCCCCGACCGTGTCGCGCACCCGCGACACCATCTCGACGTCGCGATCGGGATCGACCCCGACCTTGATCTTGAAAGTGCGGATGCCCTCGTTCGCCGCCTGTGCGACTTCGCGCTCGGCCTCTTCGAAACCGATCAGGCCGATCGAATGCGTGACCGGAATGCGCCGGCGCAGTACCCCCCCGAGCAGCCGCGCGCTGGAGACGTTCAGCTGGTGCCCCGCGAGATCATAGGCTGCGATTTCGATCCCGGCCTTGGCATAGGGATGGCCCTTGAGCGCGCGATCCATGCGCGCGTGCAACTCGGCAATGTCGCCGGGCCGGCAGCCCATGACCGCCGGCGCCAGATACTGCGAGACGACCACCCGGACGGTGCCGGGGCTCTCCCCGAAGTAGCGTCCGAACTCGCCGCCCCAGTCCTTGAGGACCGGCGCCTCGCCCCAGCCGACGCGTCCGTCGGCATCGGTCATCTTGAGGATGACGTAGCCGCCGATCGGCTCCTGCAGCCCCGTCCATTTGTGCTCCCGCCGGGTCGGCAGGCTGACCTGGAAGAGCTCGATGCCGGCGATCGGGGATTCGCTCATGACGGGGATTTGCTCACGGGGATGCACTCATGATCGCGGCTTCATTCATGACTTCGGCTTCAATGCACGACGATCAGGGAGTCGGTGTCGGTCACGTCGGACAGGAGCTCGCAGCCGCGTTCGGTCACCAGCACCATGTCCTTGTTCTGCATGCCGAAGCCGTATCCGGTCTGGTAGATCAGCGGTTCGATCCCGAGCACCATGCCGGGCTCGAGCGGCTGGTCCGGCGTGGGCCCGAGATAGGGATCCTCGTGCAGGTGCAGGCCGATGCCGTGGCCGACGAAGGAAATGCGCGGCAGCTTCAGCTCCTCCGTCTTTGCGAGATAGAGGTCGTAGATCGCGCGGCTCGAAGCGCCGGGCTTGATGGCATCGAGCAGCATGTGCTTGCACGCCGTGAGGCTCGACCAGATGCGCGTGGCCTCCGGCGGCGGCGTCTCCACGACGGCGGTACGGCACACCCCGGCATGGTAGCCGGCGATGATGGGGAAGATCTCGACCCGGCAGACATCGCCGCGCGCGAGCACGCGCGCCGTGGGCCCCACATTGGGAAACACGCTGCGCTCGCCGGTCGCCACGATCATCAGCTTGAAATACTCCGCGCCCTGCTCATAGACGCCGCGGGTGAGCGCGGCGGCGAGATCCATCTCGGTCGCCCCCGCCGCGACCGCCCCATAGGCCGAGCCGATGGCGCGGTCGGCGATGCGGGAGAGGTTGCGCAGGATGTCGATCTCGGTCGGAGTCTTGATCTGCCGCAGCCGCGCCAGCAACGCCTGGGCGGGCGCGAACGACGCGGACGGCAGCAGCGCGCCGAGTTCGGCAAAATCGGCCGCCGGCAGATAATCGAGCTCGAGGCCGATGCGCGCCGCCGCAAGGCCATGACGTCGCAACAGGTCGGCGGTGATGCTCATCGCCTCGAAAACGAACTCGCGCCACACCGCGATTTCGATCCCGTCGCCGACCCGGGCACGGATGGTGCTCGCCTCCATGTCCACCGCGACGAGCGCCGTCTTGCCGTCCGCGGTCACCAGCGCCATGGCGTGGCGCCAGCGCATCAGCGGCTGGGTCGGTGACAGGAAGCCCGTGACGTAGGCGAAGTTCTCCGGCGAGATCGACAGGATCGCGTCGAGCTGCGCCGCCTTCATGGCATGAACCTGCCGATCGATGATGTCCTGGCGCATCGCTGCATTTCCGCGCTTGGAGGATTGCGTCTTGTAGCACCCCAGCGGCCCGAATGTCGCTCCTTGTGACGATTTGGCTGTTGAGAAAGTCGCGTTGTGATCACACGCCCAGGGTGTGTGATCACAAGGCACCGGTGATACCGGCGACTATTGAACGGGCGCACTACCGCAGCCGTGGCGGGCGCCGCGGCAGCCAAGGCCTGTGCCCAAAGCGGTCACAGCGGAGTCCAGGCGGGGTCCTCGCGCGCCCAGCGAAGATATTGCGCGGGGCTGTCGACGTCGAAGGCAAGAGCGGGCGCCGCGATGGTGTGCAGCTCCAGCCCTTCCGCCGCAGCATGCGCGCAATGCGCGGCATAGCTTTGCGGTCCGAACGAGAACCGGAACCGCGGCAGCGCGCGCGGGCCCAGCCGCAGGACATTGGTGCCGTCCCGTGCCTCGTCGGGGACGATCACCACGTCCTGGGTTGCGGCGACGACCGCGCCGAGGTCCGCCGCCGTCGCCAGCGGCAGGTCGATCGGCAGCACGAGGCCGGCGCAGTCGCCGGCCTCGGCGAGGACGGTCCGGCCGCGGTCAAGCGCGCCGTTGAGGTCGAGCGTCCGGGAAAGATCCACCGGACCCTGGAGATCGCCGCCGCGGTCATCGATGACGGCGACCCCGTATTCGCGCGCGATGGCGTGAACCCGGCGGTCGGACGTCACGACCCGCACCCAGGCCGGCGGCACGGTCCGCGTGGCGACGTCGAGGGTCCGGCACAGAAAAAACTCGCACAGCGCGCGGCGCGAGCGCGGGCTGAGGCAGCCGGCGAGGCGCGACTTGCCGCGATCGAGGTCCTTGCAGGGAATGAGGATCGCGACGTTCATCGCCGCATCCGCCCGGCAATCTCGGCGGCAAAGGCGAGGCAGGCGTCGGCGAGCGCAACGCGATGCTCAGGTGCGGCCATGACGGTGGGCGCGACGCACACCTCCATACCCTCCTTCGCAACTTCGGATGCGAGACCGGCATCGGTCTCGTCGATGACGAGGCCGTCGATCAGGCCGCGATAGTGCCGCGCGATCCCGGCAGCGGAGACCGCGGCACCGAACTCCGCCATGATCTTCGCGGCAGGTCCCTTGATCGCCGCGCCGCCGACGATGGGCGAAACGGCGATGACCGGCCCGCCTTGGGACCGGAGCCACTGCCGCATGCCGGGGACGGCCAGGATGGGATCGACGCTGAGATACGGATTCGACGGGCAGATGATGACGGCGGACAGGTTTTTCCCCCGCCCCGCCAAGGCCGGATTGATGCGGGCGCGCGCCGCGCCGTCGTAGCGGATGCCGCGGACCGGCACCGCGCAGGCCAGCCGGACGAAGTAATCCTGGAACGCCAGCTCGCCGCCGTCGCTGGCGATCATGGTCCGCACGGGATCGTCGCTCATGGGAAGGAGCGCCGGGGCGACGCCCAATGCCCGGCACAACGACGCCGTCACGGCCGAGAGGGGCTCGCCGCGCGCGAGGCGCTCGGTGCGGGACACATGGGTCGCGAGATCGCGGTCACCGAGCCGGAACCAGGCCGGGCCGCCCAATCGCTCCACCTGGGCCATGAAGCTCCAGGTTTCGCCGGCGATGCCCCAGCCGGTCTGCGGATTGGCGATACCGGCAAGGGTGTACATAACGGTGTCGAGATCGGGTGAAATGTGCAGGCCGAGATGGGTGAAATCGTCGCCGGTGTTGACGACCACCGTCAGTCGCTCGCCGAGCGCGCGCGCCAGCCCGTCGGCGAGCTTGGCGCCGCCGACGCCGCCAGCCAGGGCGACCACCGTTCCGGCGGGTTCGGTCACGGCGCGGACACCGCGTTCGAAGGCGACCCTTTCGCGCGCTTCGCAGGGCCGGGACCGGGGTCCGCCGCGTAGCGGACATAGGCGTCGAGCGGCTTGCGCGGGCGGTCGTGTCCGCCGGCCGCTGCGAAACCGAGCGTCACCAGCCCCTGGGGCTGCCAGTCCGCCGGGAGATCGAGGGCCCCGCGCACCACCTCCGGGCAGAACAGCGGCGCACACATCCAGCAGCCGGCAAGGCCTTCCGCATGGGCCCCCAGCAGCAGGTTCTGGGTCGCCATCGCCGTGCTCTGCACCGCCATCAAGAATTCGGCGGTGCCGCGCGCGGCGTCGGGATAGACGTCGGTCTCCGCGAGGCTCACGCAAACCAGGATGACCGCCGGTGCGCCGGTGATCCGGGCGTGCGAGCGGGCCACGTCGCGGGCTACGGCATCGGGCGGATCGCCGTCCCGGCCGCGGTCGGCGGCCAGCCGCTCACCCATGGCGCGCGCCAGCGCCTCCTTGGTGGCGTCGTCCTCGATCACCAGATATCGCCACGGCTGTCGGTTATGCGCCGACGGCGCCGCCGCAGCGCTCTGAAACAGGCGGTCGAGCACGTCGCGGCCGATCGGCTCGCCGCGATAGCGCCGGATCGAGCGCCGCTCCCGCATCATGCGATGAGCTGCGGCCGCGGTTTCGGACACCGGCTCCGGGCGGGCTTCGGACCCCGGCTCGGGGCCGGCTGGGAACGATGCCGTCATCGAAAAAGGTCCTTTTCCCGGGCTCGGATGAGCTCCCGTGCCGCGCCGTCGCGACGGCCATAGCCCAGGCCGCGCGCCAGCACCACCGGCCTCGCCTCCTGGGCCTGGCCCATCACGAGGGAAGCCGCTGCGGCAAGCTCGTCGGCGAGGCCGACCTCGGTCGTCTCCAGCGCGCGTCCGAACAAGTCCGGCGTGCCGCGCAGATCGAGCAGGCCGGGCAGCCCGGCGACACCGATCGCCGTGCCGACGGTGCCGTTGCGCCAGGCGCGTCCGACGCTGTCGATGATCATCACGCCGACATCGACGCCGGTCGCCGCGCCGATCTTCTGCCGCAGCTTCGCACAGGAACGGTCGGGATCGCGCGGCAGCAGCAGCACATGTTCGCCATCGCCGCCGTCGACGTTCGAGCGGTCGATGCCGGCATTGGCGAGCACGATCCCGAGCCGATGGGCGACGATCAGCACCCCGGGGCGATGCCGCAGCACCTGCGTCGATTCCCGCAGGATCAGCTCGACCAGCCGGGGGTCCTTGCCGGTCTCGCTCGCCGAGCGCCATGGCCTGCGACGACGGCATGATCGTGGCGAGGTCGACCCGGCGGCCCTCGGCCTTGGAGACGATCTTCTGCGCCAGCACCACCACGTCGCCGGGCTCGAGCACGAGGCTGGAATCCGCCAGCGCCGTGACGATGGTCGCGGCAAGGTCGTCTCCCGCCGCGATCAAGGGAATGCCCGCGAGGGGCATCAGAACGAGGGCGTGCGGCGTGTCGGAACTCATGACCGGCATGATCGCAGGCGGCCGCCGGATTGCAAATTCACGGCGGCGTCATCGTGAAAATTCCGGGTGCGCGCGCACCCGCCGCCGGTCGGCCGCTACCCGCCATAGGTTTTGAGCACATGGCGGGCGAGCGCCATCTTGAGGATCTCGTTGGGGCCTTCGGTGATCATCATGCTGCGCTGGTCGCGCCAGAACTTCTCGATCGGCAGGTCGGTGGTGAGCCCGGTACCGCCGTGAATGGTCATGCAGCGATCGGCGGCGACGAAGGACTGAGTGTCGCCGAACATCTTGGCCATATAGGCCTCGTTGCGGATGTCGTGGCCGCCGTCGTATTTCACCGCGGCCTCGTAGGTCATCAGCCGCAACTGGTGGAGATCGATGTAGGAGTCCGCCAGCATGAACTGGATCGCCTGGCGCTCCGAAAGCGGTTCGCCGAACGTCACGCGCTGGCGGGCATAGCGGCAGCCGAGCTCCAGGCAGCGCTCGATCACGCCGATCGCGCGGGCGGCGTGGCGGATGCGGCCGACGCTGAGCCAGGTCTGCGCCAGACGGAAGCCGTCGCCCTCGCGGCCGATCAAGTCTGCCGCCGGCACCCGGACATTCTCGAAGGCGATCTCCCACGGCCGGTCGTCGATGACGAGCGGCTGCTGGCGCAGAAGCGTCACGCCGGGCGCTTTCATGTCCACCACGAACACCGAAATGCCGCCACGGGCGGCCTTGTCGCGATCGGTGACCGCGACCACCTGGGCATAGTCTGCCGCGCCGGCGCCGGTGATGAACCGCTTGTGGCCGTTGATGACGTAGCCGTCGCCATCGCGGACTGCCGAGGTGCGGATCCCGGCGGGGTCGCCGCCGGCATCGGGCTCGGTCTGGGCAAAGCACCATTCGAGCTCGCCGCGCAGGGTCGGCTTGAGGTAGCGCTCCTTCTGCGCGTCGTTCATCAGATAGAGGAGCGGACTGATGATCGGCCCGAAGATCTCGACCGCACGCGGCGGCAGTGCGATGGAGCGGGCAAGCTCCGCCCACACCACCGCCTTGGCGAGCAGACCGAAACCCTGCCCGCCGTGCTCCACCGGCACGTCGAAAAGGGCGAGGCCGAGCACCTTCGCCTTCTCCACGAGGTCCGCCTTGATCTGCGGATCCATGCCGCCGCCGACGCGCGAGCGCATCTCGACCGGGATGATCTCCGCATCGACGAAGCGCCGCACCGATTGCTTGAGCATGGTGAGCTCAGGCGGCAACTCGAAGTTCATGTCGGCTGTTTCGGACATGGCGGACTCGCTCAGAAGAATCGCTGAGCGTAGGGCACGCTCTCGGCCTTGCTCTCGATGAACCAGTCCGCCATCTCGCGGTGGGTCGGGAACCAGACGTCGTTGAACTCGGAGAAATAGCGCAGCAGCTTGTAGAGCTGCGCGGTCACGGCGGGCCGTCCGCCGAAATGGGCGTGGATGCCGAGGTGGACGATGCCGGCGGGCTCCTGGGCATAGAGATAGTCGAAGGTGTCCTTATAGACGTCGAAGAAGTCGCGCGGGCTCGATTTGAGCACCCGGTTGTCGACGAACTCCGACCACGGCAGCGCGACGATCTCGCCGGCCGCCTTTTTCTCCACCCGCGGCATGCTGCAGTCGAGGGCGTCGGAATAGTATTTCACGCCCTCCTCGACCAGCAGCTCCGCCGTGTGCAGGTTCCAGCCATAGACCGAGGTCACCCAGCCCTCGGGCCTGGTGCCGCAGGCGTCGCCCAGCGTGTCGAGGCTCCGCCGGATGGTCGCCTTCTGCACCTCCGGCGGCATCTCCAGCAGATACTGGTCCTGGGAGTAGCCGTGCGCCTCGACCAGGTGGCCGGACTTGACGATCTGCTTGATGGCGTCGGGATAGAGCTCCGCCGACAACGCGTTGCAGAACACCGCGCCGCGCATGTGGCAGGAATCGAGGGTACGGATCAGCCGCCAGATGCCCTCCTTGCCGCCGTAGGTCGACCATTGCACGCCGGCGTGATCGACCGCGCCGCCCTTGAGCGGCGTGGTGCGGGTGAAATAGCTCGGCGATTTTCCCTCCCCCCAGCTTTCAAGGAGAAGGCTGATGAGAACCGCCACGCGCTTGCCGTGCGGCCAGGAGAACCGGGGTGCCGTCATGCCACTTCCTCAATGTTTCGGATCATGCTCTGGAAGGTCGATTGCGATGCGCTCAGGCGGCGCGCAGACGGTCCACCGCGCCGTCGTCGATTTCGACGCCCAGCCCGGGGCCGAGCGGCAACGGGACAAGCCCATTCTCCATGACGAGCGGCCTGCGCACGATGTCCTCGGCGAGGTAGAAATGGGTGAGGCTGACGCCCCAGTCGACGGTGTCGACGGCGCAGGCGAGGTGCACGGCCGCCGCCGAGGCGAGGCTCGAATTCCGCGATCTTCGCCGCGATGTTGACGGCGAGCCCGAGCCGCCGGCACAGCGCCGCCGCGGCGAGGGCGCCGGAGAATCCGCCGAGCTTGATGAGCTTGAGGGAGACGCCGCCGGCTCCCGCGGCGGCGTGCGCCTCGATGTCGTGAAGCGAATGGATGCCCTCGTCGGCGCCGATCGCGATCGACGCCGCACGGGCGAGCGCGGCGAGGCCATTCATGTCGGCCGGCTCGAACGGCTGCTCCAGGAACAGCAACCCGGCCTCCGGGGTGGCGGCGAGATAGCGCCGCGCCGCCTCGTGGGAGAACCCGCAATTGGCGTCCGCACATAGCGGCAGGTCCGGCCCCAGCACCGTGCGGACGGCGAACGCCGCGGCGATCTCTTCGGCCAGCGGCTTGACCGCGACCTTGAGCTTGAAGAAGCGGATGCCCGCGGCCTTGCGGGCCTGCGCCTCCGCGACGTCCAGATCCACCGTGGGATTGCCGACGAGCCACATCGGCGCCACCGCCTGCCGGACGGCGCCGCCGACGAGGTCGATCACCGGGACGCCGGCGGAACGGGCGGCGACATCGAGGAGCGCCATCTCCACCGCCGAATGCGCGCCGGTGTTGCCATAGAGCGCCGTGCGCAGGCGCTTTGCGAGCATCGGACGCGACCACGCATCGGCGCCGACGAGGAGCGGCGCGAGATGCTCGCGCACGGCGGCGACCAGGCCGGCCAGGGTGTCGCCGGTCATGGTCGGTGCCGACGCCGCCTCGCCCCAGCCGACGGTGCCGTCCTCGGCCTCGATGCGCACGAGGAGGTTGCGCGCATGGGTCACCGTTTCCGCCGCCATCTTCACCGGCTTGGTGAGCGGCAGCGCCACCGGAATCGCGTCGACGCGGCGGATCACGAGCGGCGCCCGGGCGATGTGGGACTGGCGGTCGGCGGCGACTTGCATGTTCGGCCCTGGTTGCGCGAGCCCGCGATTTATAGCACCGGGCGGGAGGTTGTCATGTGGCGCCCTCGCCGCATCCGCTATGCAAGGCGTCCGCCGACCAACGCGATCAGGATTTTTGAAAAACAACCCCTTACCCGGACCGCAGCCGGACTCCCTCTCCCGCAAGAGCGGGAGAGGGAAAAAAGCGCGCTCGCGCAGGGAGGAGAAGAACGCCGCTACACCACCTTGGCGCTGCGCAGCGCCGCGATCTCCGCGGCGGCGAGGCCGAGCTCCTCGGCGAGGATCTCGTCGGTGTGCTCGCCGAGCATGGGTGGCGGCCGCCGCACCGAGGTGGGGGTGGCGGAAAACTTGTAGGGCATGCCGACGAGCTTCAATTCGCCGATGGCGGGATGCATCACCGTCTCGATCATCGCCCGGGCCGCCGCCTGCGGATCGGCCAGCGCCTCCGCCACCGAATTGATGCGGCCGCACGGCACGCCCACCGCCTTGAGCTTGGCGATCCAGGCACCGGCGGTATCGCCGGCCAGCGTTTCGGCGATCGACCCGTCGACCAGCGTTCGGTTTTCCACCCGTGCGCGATTGGTGTTGAAACGGGGGTCCTCGGCCCATTCGGGATGCCCAAGGGCCGCGGCGCATTTCGCGAACTGCGGCTCGTTGCCGACCGCGAGCGCAATCATCGCATCGCTCGCCTGATAGGTGGTGTAGGGCACGAGGCTCGGATGACCGTTGCCGAAGCGTCCCCCTCCCCGGCCCGCCACCAGCACATTGGAGGCGACGTTGATCAACATGAGCAGCGACGTCTCGAACAGCGACAGCTCGACCTTCTGGCCGCGCCCGGTCTGATGGCGGGCATTGAGCGCGGCGAGGATGGAATTACAGGCCAGCATGCCGGTGCACACGTCGACGATGGCGACGCCGTACTTGGTCGGCGTTCCCTCGGGGTCGCCGCAGATGCTCATCAGCCCCGACTCGGCCTGGAGGACGAAGTCGTAGCCCGGAAGCGCCGCCTTCGGGCCGGTGGTGCCGTAGCCGGTGATCGAGCAGCGCACCGCGCGCGGCGCCTGCGCGTCGAACCAAGCGTCGGTGAAGCCCCACTTCGCCAGCGTGCCGAGCTTGAAGTTGTCGATGACCACGTCGGCCTTCTCGATCAGGCCGGCGAGCACCGTTCGACCCGCGGGTGTCGCCATGTTGAGGGTCAGCGAACGCTTGTTGCGGTTGGCGCCGAGGAAATAGGCGGCCTCGCCCGCCGCGAAGGGCGGGCCCCAGCTGCGGGTATCGTCGCCGCGCTCGGGCGGCTCGACCTTGATGACGTCGGCGCCCATGTCGCCCAGCATCATGGCGCACAGCGGACCGGCGAGGACGCGGGTGAGATCGAGGACACGGACGCCCGCCAGGGCGCCTTGGTTCGGTGCGTTCATGAAGCCGCCTTGGTCTTGGCGCCGGACGTGCGCCCGGACTTTTCCAGCTTGCGCGAGGACTTCTCCGCCGGGCGCGAGGACTTGCCCCCGGGGCGGGAGGACTTGCCCGCCGGGCGCATCGACGGCGGCGCATTGAGGTCCTGGGCGCAGCCGTCGAGATAGGATTGCAGCTCCCGCTTGTTGCGCATGCGGAACTTCTGGAAGTCCGGCTTGCGGCCCTCGAGGAAGGCGTCCATGCCCTCGAGGCTCTCCTCGGAGCCCCAGACATGGGCCAGCAATTCCATCCCGTGCTGCCACGAGGCATAGAGCTGGTCGGATTCGAAGTTCAGGCTCTTCTTGGTCATGCGCAGCGTCTGCGGGCTGTGGCCCTTGATGGTCTCGCACCACGCGAGCGTTTCCGGCAGCAGGTCCGCCGGCGCGACGCATTTGTTGATGAGGCCGATCTCGACCGCCTCCTTCGCGGTGAAGCGGCGGGCGCAGAAGATCATCTCGCGGGCGAGACGTTCGCCGATGATGCGCGGCAGATATTGCGTGGCGCCGACGGTCGGGCAGGCGCCGACCTTGGCGCCGGTCTGGCCGAGCACGGCGTTGTCCGAGGCGATGACGACATCGCACCACAGCGCCAGCTCATGGCCGCCGCCCATGCACCAGCCATTGACCATGGCGATCACCGGGATCGGCAGGCCGCGGATCGTCATGGCGAGGCCCTGCATGCGGTCGTTCCACATCGCCGCATTGGTCCAGTTGAGCCGCTTCATGGCGTAGAAATCGCCGCCCGCCGAGAACGCCTTGTCGCCGGCGCCGGTCACGACCGCGCAGGCGATGGAGGGATCGTCGCGGGTGGACTGCAAGGCGTCGATCATCTCGTCGAGCGACTGCTCACGGAACGCATTGAGGACGCGCGGACGGTTGATGGTGACCCACGCCACCTGGTCCTTCACCTCGTAAAGGATGTCCTGGTAGCCACGGGCGGCCGCACCGTCTGCCGCGTTCGTCTTTCCCGCCGGCTTGCGGTCGGTCCCCGGTTTCCTCGCCATGTGCTCTCCCGCCGGGCCGTGCCGCGGCCTTCGTTCATGTTCGTGCAAAGGGATAGGCCGTTTGCTCGCTCGGTGCGGCGTTGTACGGCAGCCCTCCGCGGGCGACAAGCATGGTGGGCGCCTGCGCTGTATACCCAGCCGGCCTCGTCCTGAAGGAGCGTCCGCAGGACGCGTCTCGAAGGACGGCCACAGCCCGCGATCGATTGGACCATCCTTCGAGACGCCGTGCCGCGCACGGCCCTCAGTCTGAGGGTCGGAAAGGGGAGGTCGGAAAGTGGAGGTCGGAAAGCAGGTGACGCCCTGCCCCTGCGATCGGGTTGCAGGGACGAACCCGGCGCTGACGGCGGCTGGGCGTGTGAGGGTTGCGCATTGGGGTCGTCCGGCCGCCTGCTATCGCCGGACGCACGTTCCCAAACAACGGCGCGCAGCGCACCCTTATTCCGCGCTCGCGCTGCGCACCTGAACAATCGATAAATCAGCAGAAGCCGGCTCAGCTCTTCAGCTTGGCATTGCACTGGCTGTAGTAGCCACCGCCCTTCTGGATCCAATGCAGGTTGCCGTTTCCGCTGCCCGCCTTGTTGGCATTGTACTGATCGAGGCACGTGTGCATGCGCGCCTTGCCCGCCGACTCGCTCGAATATTTCGACGACACCGCGGACGGGAACACCGCGCCGCCGGCGGTCGTGGTCGACGGCTTGGCCGGAGCGGCCGGCTTGGCGGGTGCGGCCGGCTTGGCGGCGGCCGGAGTGGCCGCGGGCGTCTCGGCGGGCGCGGCGGTGCGGGCGAGGCATTCCTTGCGGAAGTCGGCGTACTTCTTGTCGCCGACCGTGCTGTCCGCTTTCATCTTATTCCATTCGTCATTGCAGGTCTTCATGCGGCTCTGCGCGCTCGCTGGAGCAGCCGACAACATGAGACCAGCACAGGCGGCGGCGGCACAAAATGCGATCAGCTTGTTCATGGCGGGACCTCGTTGATTCCCCGGGCGTTTGGGCTGCGACAGATTAGCCGATTGGGCTTACCTCGCAAGTTGCGCGCAGCCGCACGCGCAGCCGGCATCGGCATCCGCGATGACGCGGCGGCGCAGGCGCGCCCGCCGCTCATTTCCGCGCGACGAGGTCGACCAGGGCGGCCATCCCGACATGACGCGTGCCCTCGCTGATCATGCTGTCATAGGACGTGATGCTGAGCTCGGAAAAACCGGCGAACTCCGCCCTGAGAAGCTCCTCGGTGTAGAGATTCTCGAGCTCCGACGGCCCGCCGGTCTTGTACGCGAGTTGCCCCGGGCCATAGCCCTCGACGAGCAGGAGGCCGCCTGGCTTGAGCGCCCGGCGCATGCCGGCAAAGATGTCGGCGCGCTCCCGCGGGCCGACGAACTGGAAGAAGATCCCCACGACGCCGTCGAACGCGGCCTGCGGCCACTCCCACGCGATGATATCGGCTTGCACCATTTGCAGGGTGACGCCGCGTTGCCGCGCCAACGTTTTCGCCTTCTCGATCGCCGTCGGCGAGAAATCGACCGACAGCACGTCGAGGCCCTGCTCGGCGAGCCACACGCCGTTGCGGCCTTCGCCGTCGGCGACCGCGAGCGCCTTGCCCTTTTTCGGCAACAAGCCGGCCTGCGATTTCAAGAATGCATTGGGCTCGGTGCCGAAAACATATTCCGACCCGGCGTAGCGCTGCTCCCAGCGCGCGAATTCAGCGGACGTGTCCATGGCGGCCATTTCTTACTAACTTCGGGAGAGGCTCACTCCTCCGGGGCATCGACGATCGGGTCGTAGCGCTTGAGTTCGAGGCCGAGGAGATTCCAAGTCTGCACCATATGCGGCGGCAGCGGCGCGGTCACGTCGATGACGCCGCCGCGGGGATGCGGCACCGCGATACGGCGCGCCAGGAGATGCAGCCGGTTCTGGATACCGCCCGGAAGCTGCCAGTTCTCCTTGTTGAAGTACTTGGGGTCGCCGACGATGGCGTGGCCGATATGGGCCATGTGGGCGCGCAACTGGTGGGTCCGGCCGGTCACCGGCTTGAGCGACACCCAGGCGAGTTGCTGGGCCGAGGTCTCGACCACGGCATAATAGGTCACCGCGTGGCTCGCCCCGTCCTCGCCGTGCTTGGCGATCCGCATCACCAATTCGTCCTCGCGCTCCTCCTTGGCCAGGAACGTGCTGATGCGCCCCTGGTGCGGCTTCGGCACCCCAGCCGCCAGCGCCCAGTAGATCTTGCGCGCCTCGCGCGAGCGGAACACCTTGGCGAGCGCGGACGCGGCAAAGCGCGTCTTGGCGACCAGCAGGCACCCGGAGGTGTCCTTGTCGAGACGGTGCACCAGCCGCGGGCGCTGGCCGCTGGCGTCGCGCATGACGTCGAGCATGCCGTCGAGATGCCGTGTCGTCCCCGAGCCGCCCTGCACCGCGAGGCCCATCGGCTTGTTGAAGACGAGGACGTCGTCATCCTCGTAGAGGATGATCGACTTGAGGAAGGCCGCGGTCTTCTCGTCGGCCTCCGAGACGGTCGGCTTCGGGGCCTCGACCTTGAGCGGCGGAATGCGCACCGCCTGCCCCGCCTCCAGCCGGTCCTTGCCGTCGACCCGCTTGCCGTTGACCCGCAACTCGCCTTTGCGGATCACGCGATGGATATGGGAAAACGACAGCCCGGGGAATTTCGCCTCGAGAAAGCGGTCGACCCGCATGCCGGCCTCGTCCGCCGTCACCGTCACGGTCTGGACCTGGGTCGACTGTTGCGGCGCCGGCGCCTCGGCCGCTCTCTGAAGGGTCGCAGCCTCGGCAGGCGCCGCCGTCCGGCGCTTCATCGTGTCGGCCGCCGGGCGCCGCGTGGGTTTGCGCGGACGTTGTGCCCTCGCGTCGCTCCCGAACGCCGGCCGTTCGGCCGCCTCGGCGAACGGACGCCTACGCTTGCCGGAGCCGCCGGCGGCCCCGGACGCCGCCCGCTGCCCGAACGGCTTGCCGACCGGCCTCCCGGCGGGCTTGCCTGCCGGCCTCCCGGCGGGCTTACCTGTTGGCCTCCCGCCGGGCTTGCCTGCCGGCCTCCCGGCGGGCTCACCTACCGGCCTCCCGGCGGACTTGCCTGCCGGTTTGCCGGCAGGCTTGCCCGGCCGATTGGCGCCGGGCTTGCCGACCGGCTTGCCTCTGCGGTCCTGACCGCGTGGTCCGGCCATCTGCCGCCCGCCGCCGGGTTGTCTTGGTCCAGTACCGCGTCTCACGATTCGTTCCTTTGGTGCTCGTCTTGAGCCTAACTGCGCCGCCGACGGGCCGTGTGCAATACGGCGATGATGTCGATCGTGTCGTCGGTTAGGCGATGCACGACAACATAAGGCAGACCCGACACGACCAAAAGGCGTGTTCCCAGCACCTAACCAGGCCGGCCGGACGGGGGGATGATCAAAAGACGTCCAATCGACCGTTGGATTCTTTGGATGACGGCCTTTGCGGCCACACGATCGTGAACAGCGATATAACTATGAATTGCTTCAACGTCCGCAAGCGCTCGCTTCTTATAACGAAGCTTCATTCTTATGCCGAAGCTTCATTCGGTCAGGCGGGCGAACAGCGACCGGACTTCCTTATCGCTCGCAAACGGTTCCTCATCAGACATACGCCGCTCGATCTCAGCTATCTGCACCGGGCTCAAATGAATGTCGCCGAGGTGAGTGTCGAGGAATGCAAGCAAAACGTCCGCCGCTTGGTCCTGGCGATCGTCGGGGAGCGCCTCGACTCGCGAGATGGCTTCCTGCAGTCTCTTGTTCATCATCGATTCTCCGCAGCGAGCGCGCCCACAAAATTATAGCTCACTCCGGTCCGCCGATCACGCCCCTCCCCGCTCGCGCCGCAGCTTGGCCCAGTAGTCCAGGCGCTTTCTGATCTCGCGCTCGAAGCCGCGCTCCGGCGGGTCGTAGAAGCGCTGGCGGCCGAGCGCTTCGGGGAAGTAGTCCTGGCCGGAAAACGCCTCGGGCGCGTCGTGATCGTAGGCGTAGCCCTCGCCGTAGCCTTCGCCCTTCATGAGCTTGGTCGGCGCGTTGAGGATGTGCTTGGGCGGCAGCAGCGAGCCCCCCTGCTTCGCGGTCCGCATCGCGGCCCCATAGGCGGCGTAGGCCGCGTTCGATTTGGGCGCAGTGGCGATGTAGATAACCGCCTCGGCAATGGCGAGTTCGCCCTCGGGGCTGCCGAGGAAGTCGTAGGCATCCTTCGCGGCGTTCGCGATCACGAGCGCCTGAGGATCGGCGAGGCCGACATCCTCGATCGCCATCCGAACCACGCGCCGCGCGAGAAACAGCGGGCTCTCCCCGGCGTCGATCATCCGGCACAGATAGTACAGGGCGGCGTCGGGGTCGGAACCGCGCACCGATTTGTGCAGCGCCGAGATCAGGTTGTAGTGGCCGTCCTGGGACTTGTCGTAGATCGGGGCGCGCCGCTGCACGATCTCCTGAAGCTTCGCCGCATCGAACACCTCGTCCTTGCGCGCCGAGCGCCACACCTCCTCGGCAAGCGTGAGGGCGGCCCGTCCGTCGCCATCCGCCATGCGCACCAGCGAGGCGCGGGCCTCCTCGTCGAGCGGCAGCGGCCGCTGCTCGATCGCCTCAGCGCGTGTCAGAAGCTTCTCGACGGCCGCCGCATCGAGCGGCCTGAACACGAGGACGCGCGCACGCGACAGCAGCGCGGCGTTGAGTTCGAACGACGGGTTCTCGGTGGTGGCGCCGACCAGCACCACGGTGCCGTCCTCCATCACCGGCAGAAACGAGTCCTGCTGGGCGCGGTTGAAGCGGTGCACCTCGTCGACGAACAGCAGCGTCCCGGTTCCGGTCTCGCGCCGCATGCGCGCCGCCTCGAACACCTTCTTGAGATCGGCGACGCCGGAGAACACCGCCGAGATCTGCTCGAAGTGAAGCGCGGTCGCGTCCGCCAGCAGCCGTGCCACGGTGGTCTTGCCGGTGCCCGGCGGTCCCCAGAACACCAGCGAGCCGAGGCTGCGCGTCTCGAGCATGCGCGTGAGCACGCCGTCCGGCCCCAGCAGGTGATCCTGCCCCACCACCTCGGCCAGCGTCTGCGGGCGCAGACGGTCGGCGAGCGGACGCGGCGCATCGCGCTCAAGCCCCGCCGCCGCGAACAGGCTCGGCGATTGGGGCTTGCGGCCGGGACTCATCCGCCGAAGACGGCGGATATCTCCTTGCCGCCGCGCATGATGGTGAGCCGCCACAGCCGCGACGGCTGGCCGGTGGCGCGCAGCAGGTCCTGCATGGTGGCGATCTTCGCGTTGTTGACGCTGATGACGATGTCGCCCTTCTGGAAGCCGAAGCTCTGCGCCACCGAGCCGTTCTCCACATCGGTCACGGCGACGCCCTCGGCGCTGTAATCGAGCCGAAGCTCTTCCGCCACCGCCGGCGACAGGTTGGCGAGCTTGGCGCCGAGCAGCGGCGAGCGCGCCTTGATGACCGTTTCCTCACGGTTCGATTCCGGCGCCGTCTCCAGCGCCACCGCCACCCTCACCTCGCGGCCGGCGCGGATCACGCCGATCTGCGTCTGGCCGCCCAGCGGCTTGGTGGCGAAGCGGTAGTCGAAGGCGTTGGGATCGTCGACCGGCAGGGTGTCCACCTCGACGATGAGATCGCCGGTGCGCAGCCCTGCCCGCGCCGCCGGGCTGCGCGGGGATGATCGCATTGACGAGCGCGCCGACCGGCCGCTTGAGGTTCATGCGTCTCGGCGATCTCCGGCGTCACCGCCTGCAGCTTGGCGCCGAGCCACGGCCGGCGCACCACGGTGGCGCCGCCCTTGGCCGACGCGACCACCGCCCGCACCATGTTCGCCGGGATCGCGAAGCCGATGCCCTGCGAGCCGCCCGAGCGCGAGAAGATCGCGGTGTTGATGCCGACGAGCCGCCCGGCGATGTCGACCAATGCGCCGCCGGAATTCCCGGGATTGATCGCGGCGTCGGTCTGGATGAAGAACTGATAGTCGGTGATGCCGACCTGGGTGCGCGCCACCGCCGACACGATGCCGTGGGTGACGGTCTGGCCGACCCCGAACGGATTGCCGATGGCGAGCACCATGTCGCCGACCTGCAACGCATCGGAATCGCCGAACTCAGCCGCGGTGAACTTCTCGTGGCTGCCCTTGATGCGCAGCACGGCGAGATCCGACCGCGCATCCTTGAGCACGAGGTCGGCATCGAACTCGCGCTTGTCGGACAGCGCGACCTTGATCTGGTCGGCGTTCTCGATGACGTGATTGTTGGTGACGACGAGGCCGGACGAGTCGATGATGACGCCCGAGCCGAGCGAGCGCTGGACCTGTTCCTGCGGGCCACCCGAGCCGCCGCCGAAGAAGCGGCGGAAGATCGGATCGTCGAACAGCGGCACCCGGTTCTCGACAATACGTGCGGCGTAGACGTTGACCACCGCCGGGGTCACTCGCTTCACCACCGGCGCGAAGGTGAGCCGGATCTCGCCGGGCGAAGACGGGACCCGATCCGGTGCACGCACCTCCTGCGCGGCCGCGCCGGACACCAGCGCGGCGCACAGAGCAAGACATCCAAGCCAACGAAGCATCAGGGTCATGACGCGTGTCCCCCGTAGCGCTGTCGCCCGGAGATATAAATCACGCATCGCCGGAGTTAAAGTGCGCCGGTTGGTCCTGCGGTCCCGCGGTTCCGTCACTGGCCAATTCGGCCGGCGTACGAAGCGCGCCCGTCAGGCTGCCGCCGCATGGGCGTCCGCCGCCGGGCCGGAATCGAGACCTTTGGCATCGACGTCGCGGTCGACGAACTCGATCACCCCGAGCGGCGCGTTGTCGCCGTAGCGGAACCCGGCCTTCATCACGCGGGTATAGCCACCCGGGCGTTCCTTGTAGCGAGGACCGAGAACGTCGAACAGCTTCTTGACCATGACGACATCGCGGATCTGCGCGATCGCCTGGCGGCGCGCATGGAGACCACCCCGCTTGCCGAGGGTCACGAGCTTCTCGACGATCGGACGCAGCTCCTTCGCCTTGGGCAGGGTCGTCGTGATCTGCTCGTGCTTGATGAGCGCTGCGCACATGTTCGCGAACATCGCCCGGCGATGTTCCGCCGTGCGGTTCAGTTTGCGGTGGGCATTACCGTGACGCATCGCATTCCCCTGTGATCTGGCTCGCTCGCACCCTTCCTTGAAAGGAAAGGCGGGGAGCCGGGCTTAGTAGTGATCCTCGAACCGCTTGGCGAGTTCGTCGATATTCTCCGGCGGCCAGCCCGGCACTTCCATGCCGAGGTGGAGACCCATCTGGGCCAGAACTTCCTTGATCTCGTTGAGCGACTTGCGCCCGAAGTTCGGGGTGCGGAGCATCTCGCCCTCGGTCTTCTGCACGAGATCGCCGATGTAGACGATGTTGTCGTTCTTGAGACAGTTGGCCGAGCGCACCGACAGTTCGAGTTCGTCGACCTTCTTGAGGAAGGCCGGGTTGAACGCGAGATCGGGAATAGCCTCGGCGACGCCGACCTCTTTGCGCGGCTCCTCGAAGTTGACGAAGACGTTGAGCTGGTCCTGCAGGATGCGCGCCGCATAGGCGAGCGCGTCGTCCGGCGTGACCGAGCCGTTGGTCTCGATCTGCATCGTCAGCTTGTCGTAGTCGAGGATCTGGCCTTCGCGGGTGTTCTCGACCCGGTAGGACACCTTGCGGACCGGCGAATACAGGCTGTCCACCGGGATGAGCCCGATGGGCGCGTCTTCCGGGCGGTTGCGGTCGGCCGGGACGTAGCCCTTGCCGGTGTTGACCGTGAACTCCATGCGAATCTCGGCGCCCTCGTCGAGATGGCACAGCACGAGATCGGGGTTGAGCACGACGGTATCGCCGACGGTCTGGATGTCGCCGGCGGTCACCAGGGCCGGGCCGGTCTTCTTGACCACCATGCGCTTCGGCCCGTCGCCCTGCATCTTGATGGCGATGTCCTTGATGTTGAGGATCATGTCGGTCACGTCCTCGCGCACGCCGGTGATCGAGGAAAACTCGTGCAACACGCCGTCGATGTGGACGGACTGAACGCTCGCGCCCTGCAGCGAGGACAGCAGGATGCGCCGCAGCGCATTGCCGAGCGTCAGGCCGAAGCCGCGCTCCAGCGGCTCGGCAATCACCGTCGCCGTCCGCTTGGGATCGGTGCCGGGAACCACCTGGAGCTTGCTCGGTCGGATCAGTTCCTGCCAATTCTTCTGGATCGTCACGTCATCACCCATCGATTGAAAGGCGCGCTGCCCCTGGCGCGCACCACTTCTTCGGAAAAAAAACGGCAGGCGTCCGCCTGCCGCACGTCATCAAACGCGGCGGCGCTTGCGCGGCCGGCAGCCGTTATGCGGAATCGGGGTCACGTCGCGAATCGACGTGATGGTGAAGCCGGCGGCTTGCAGCGAGCGCAGCGCCGATTCGCGGCCGGAACCCGGACCGGCGACCTCGACCTCGAGCGTCCGCATGCCGTGCTCCTGGGCCTTGCGCGCGACGTCCTCGCCCGCCACCTGGGCGGCGTAGGGGGTCGATTTGCGCGAGCCCTTGAAGCCCATGGTGCCCGACGACGACCACGCGATCGTGTTGCCCTGCGCGTCGGTGATCGTGATCATCGTGTTGTTGAACGACGCATTCACGTGCGCAACGCCGGACGCGATATTCTTGCGTTCACGTCGCCGAACGCGGGTGGCTTCCTTGCCCATAACAGAACCCTTTCGCGGCTCGCCGTCGCAAGCCTCATCGTCTTGATCGCGCCGTCTGGATTACTTCTTCTTGCCGGCGATCGGCTTCGCTGGACCTTTGCGGGTCCGCGCATTGGTGTGGGTCCGCTGCCCGCGAACCGGCAGGCCGCGCCGATGCCGCAACCCGCGGTAGCAGCCGAGATCCATCAGCCGCTTGATGTTCATGGAGGTTTCGCGCCGCAGATCGCCTTCCACAATATAGTCACGGTCGATCATTTCGCGAATCTGCAGCACTTCATTGTCGGTGAGCTGCGCAACCCGGCGCTCGTCAGGAATCCCGACCTTCGCCACGATCTCACGGGCCTTCGACGGCCCGATTCCGTGGATATATTGAAGACCGATAAGCACCCGCTTATTGGTCGGTATGTTAACACCAGCAATACGGGCCAAGACCGCCACTCCTTTGGATGTCTATTCTCGTTTACAAGTGAATTCGCCCAAAAACACTGGGGCGTCAATCACGTAAACGTGAACACGACGCCTCCCCGGAGAACCGGAGCCCAGCGTCGCTAACGAATTCAATGACTGGTTGCCGCGTGTTTACGGCGTCCAAATCGTGTCGTCAACTGCACTTACCTTTTCTTGCCGGCTTTCTCGCCGCGGCCACCGCGACTTTTTGGGCCGCGCACCGTCCCCGCCGTGGTGCGGGATTTCCCTGTCGTGGCGGCTTTTACCGCATTCTTCTTCGTCGCCGACTTGGCAACCCGAGACTTGGTTCGACTTGTTTTGGCCGCACGAGATTTGGCGGCCGAGGCTTTTGCGGGCCGCGCTTTGGCCCGCTGAGTTGCTGGGCGCCGAATCTTGTCGGACAGCTTCTTGGTAGCCGACGTCCTGGTAGCCGACGTAGCCGACTTTCCGGCGGCCAACTTCTTGCCCGGGGCCTTTGCGGCGCGGGGTCCGGCGGTCTTCGCAGCGCCGGACTTGCCTCGTCCGGTGCTCTTGGCGGTCGTCTCGACGCCTGCCCCGGCCTTTGCGCGCGCCGCAGCCACGGCGCCGGCCTTGGCTCCCAGGGCACGGCCGCGTCCCGGCGCCGGCCGACCGGCGGGCTTGCGCCCGCTCAGGCGCTCCGACGCCTTGCGCCGTGCCGCCATCAGCGGACGTGCCCGACCCGACGCCACCTTGGCCGAATGCCCCGCGGCCTCTTCCAGCACGGTCGCCAGCGCGCTGGCGACCTCGTCGATAGGCGCCATGCCATCGATGGTCCGCAGAATGCCCTTGCCGGAATAGTAGCCGATCAGAGGGGCGGTCAGCAGCCGATACGCATCGAGCCGCTTCTTGAGGGCCTCGGCATTGTCGTCGGCGCGCGTCGCTTCTCCGCGCGCCGCCATCTCCGCGACCCGCTTCTCGATCCGCTGCAGCAGGATCGTCTCGTCGACCCGCAGCTCGATGACGGCGTCGAGGTCGAGGGCCTTCGCCTTCAACATGCGGTCCAGCGCCTCGGCCTGGGCCACGGTGCGCGGGAAACCGTCGAGGATGAAGCCGCGATGGGCGTCCGCCTCGCCGATCCGGTCGGCCACCGCCGCCACCACGACCTCGTCGGGACACAAGTCCCCGCGCGCCATGATGTCCTTCACCTTGAGCCCGGTCGGGGTCATTGCCTTCACGGCGGCCCGCAACATGTCCCCGGTGGAGAGCTGAATGATCCCGTATTTATCGACAAGCCGTTGCGCCTGAGTCCCTTTGCCCGCCCCGGGAGGACCCAGAAGGATGAGCCTCATCTTTTCCTTCCCCGTAGCTTGGACCGCTTGATCAGTCCTTCGTATTGGTGGGCCAGCAGGTAGCCTTGCACCTGCGCGACCGTATCCATGGTGACGCTGACCACGATGAGCAGCGACGTGCCACCGAAATAAAACGGCACGGCAGCATAGGAGATCAGGATTTCCGGCAGAAGACAAACGATCGCCAGATAGCCGGCGCCGATCACGGTGATGCGCGACAGCACGTAGTCGATGTATTCCGCGGTGCGCTCGCCGGGCCTGATGCCCGGAATGAAGCCGCCATGCTTCTTGAGGTTCTCCGCCGTCTCGGTCGGGTTGAACACGATCGCCGTGTAGAAGAACGCGAAGAAGATGATGAGGCCGACGTAAAGCACGAGAAACAGCGGCCGGCCGTGGCCGAGCTGGGTCGTGATCAGGTTGAGCCATTCCGGGCCCCGCCCGGCATTGAAGTTGGCAACCGTGGTCGGCAGCAGCAGCAGCGAGGACGCGAAGATCGGCGGGATGACGCCGGACGTGTTGAGCTTGAGCGGCAGATGGGAGGATTGCCCCTCGAACATCCGGTTGCCCACCTGGCGCTTGGGATATTGGATCAGCAGGCGGCGCTGGGCGCGCTCCATGAAGACGATAAAGGCGATCACCGCGACGCCCATCACGATCACCGTCAGGATCAACCCGGTCGACAACGCGCCCTGACGGCCGAGTTCGAGGGTGCCCGCCACCGCCGCCGGCAGCTCCGCGACGATGCCCGAAAGGATGATCAGTGAAATGCCGTTGCCGATGCCCCGCGAGGTGATCTGCTCGCCGAGCCACATCAGGAACATGGTGCCGCCGGTCAGCGTGATGACCGTTGAGATGCGGAAGAACATGCCGGGATCGGTGACCACCTGGCCGGAGCCTTCGAGGCCGATGCTGATGCCGTAGGACTGGAACGCCGCCAGCAACACGGTGAGATACCGGGTGTACTGGTTGATCATCTTGCGCCCGGACTCGCCCTCTTTCTTGAGGTTCTCGAGGGTCGGCGACACCGTCGTCATCAGCTGGATGATGATCGAGGCCGAGATGTACGGCATGATGTTGAGGGCGAAGATCGCCATGCGGTGGATGCCGCCGCCGGCGAACATATTGAACATGCCGAGAATGCCGCCGGACTGCGTGCGGAAGATCTGCTCCCACGCGCTGGGATCGATGCCGGGCAGCGGTATGTAGGTCCCGAGCCGGTAGACGACCAAGGCCCCGAGCGTGAACCAGATGCGCTTCTTCAACTCCTCCGCTTTCGCGAACGCCGAGAAGTTGAGATTGGCCGCAAGTTGTTCCGCTGCAGAGACCATGTTCAGGCTCCTTGACGCCCCCGTCACCCTACGCCGGCCGAGCCGGCCATCCAGGCGTCCACAACATGGAAGCCACGGAGGGGCGGCGCAAGGCCAGGCTCACGCAGCTTGATCGCCGCCGTCTTCGCTCTTCTGCGGCCCGAGGATCTTGACCGATCCGCCCGCCTTCTCGACCGCCGCGATCGCCGGCTTGGAGGCGCCGTAGACGGCGAACTGCACCGCCGCCTTGATCTCGCCGCTGCCCAGCAGGCGGATACCATTTCCCGCCCGACGGACCACGCCCGAACGGACCAGCGCCTCGGCGTCCACCACGTCCTTGGCGTCGAGCTTGCCCTTCTCGATCGCCTCCTGGACGCGGCCGAGATTCACCTCGTTGAGCTCGATCGCGAATATATTGTTGAATCCGCGCTTCGGGAGCCGCCGGTGCAGCGGCATCTGGCCGCCTTCGAACCCTTTGATGCGCACGCCGGTACGCGCCGTCTGGCCCTTGCCGCCGCGGCCGCCGGTCTTACCCTTGCCGGAGCCGATGCCGCGGCCGATCCGCATGCGCCCCTTGCGGGAGCCGGCATTGTCTGAAATCTCGTTGAGCTTCATAGCTCTGTCCTTCTTTGTCAGCAGGTCGCAGCCGTCAGCGTCTCGTGGCCGCCTCATTCGAGGCCGCCGCGCCCGCCCGGCGCGGCGACGAAACTCACGATTCCTCGACGACGCGGATGAGATGCGCGACCTTCGCGATCATGCCGCGCATCGACGGCGTATCCTGCACCTCGGCGACGCGTCCGACGCGGTTGAGGCCCAACCCCACGAGGGTTTCGCGCTGGTCGTGCATGCGGCGGATCGGGCTGCCGGTCTGCATGATCCTGATGGTCTTGGTCGTTGCCATGATGTCGCCTGTCGATTTCGGCCGGGGTTACTCGGAAGCGGCGGCTTCGGTGTCGCCCTCGCGGCGACGCGCCTGCAGCGCCGATACCTTGACGTTGCGTCGGGCGGCGACCGAGCGCGGCGAATCCTGATGCTTCAGGGCGTCGAAGGTCGCCCGCACCATGTTGTAGGGGTTCGACGAGCCGATCGACTTCGCCACCACGTCCTGCATGCCGAGCGTCTCGAACACCGCGCGCATCGGACCGCCGGCGATGATGCCGGTCCCGGTCGGCGCCGCGCGCAAAAACACCTTGCCGGCGCCGTGATGGCCGACCACGTCGTGATGCAGCGTGCGACCCTCGCGCAACGGCACCCGGATCAGGCTACGCTTGGCCGCGTCGGTCGCCTTGCGAATGGCTTCCGGCACCTCGCGCGCCTTGCCGTGCCCGAAACCGACCCGGCCCTTCTGGTCACCCACCACCACCAGCGCCGCAAACCCGAACCGCCGGCCGCCCTTCACCACCTTGGCGACGCGGTTGATGTGAACGAGCTTATCGGTGAACTCGCTGTCTCGCTCTTCGTCCGATCCGATGTTCACGTGCCATGACCAATATCCGTTTCCGCTGGGGCCGCAGCCCGCTCCGATTCCGCGCTTACCGAAAGATCCGCGACCTTTCCGCCGCGCCTTAGAAACTCAGTCCGCCTTCGCGGGCCGCATCGGCCAGCGCCTTGACGCGGCCGTGATAGAGATAGTTGCCGCGGTCGAACACCACTTCCTTGACGCCCTTGGCCGCGGCCCGCTCCGCCACCAGCTTGCCGACCGCCTTCGCCGCACCGACGTCGGCGCCGGTCTTGAGGTTGCCCCGCAGGTCCTTCTCCATCGAGGACGCGGAGGCGACGGTCGCACCGGCCACGTCGTCGATCACCTGGGCGTAAATGTGCTTCGACGAGCGAAACACCGAAAGGCGCGGACGGCCGCCGGCCGCCTTCTTGATGCTGCGGCGAATGCGCGCCTTGCGCCGTACGATCTGCTTACTCGGCATGGCCGGCTCCTGTAACCTCCAGCGCCTGATCCGGAACCATCACGGTTTGCGACGGCATCATGCGCACTGCAAAACAAACCCGCGTTACTTCTTCTTGCCTTCCTTGCGGAAGATGTATTCGCCCGCGTACCTCACACCCTTGCCCTTGTAGGGCTCGGGAGGACGGAAGCCGCGAATTTCAGCCGCGACTTGGCCGACCTTCTGCTTGTCCATGCCGGTGATCACGATCTCGGTCGGCTTCGGCGTGACGATCGCGATGCCTTCCGGGATCGGATACACCACGTCGTGGCTGTAGCCGAGGGCGATCTGCAGGTTCTTGCCCTGCACCGAAGCGCGGTAGCCGACGCCGGTGATCTCGAGCTTGTCCTCGAACCCCTTGGTGACGCCGGTGACGAGGTTGGCGACCAGGGTACGCGAGGTCCCCCACATGGCGCGGGAGCGCTGGCTTTCGGTGCGCGGGTCGACTTTGACCGTGCCCTTGTCCATCTTCACGACGACGTCGTCGGAAAGCACAACGGCCAACGCGCCCTTGGGCCCCTTCATCTTGACGGTCTGACCCTCGATGTTGGCGGTGACGCCCGACGGGATCGGAACCGGTTTCTTGCCGATACGTGACATCGCGGGCCCCTTAGAACACCGTACAGAGAATCTCGCCGCCGACATTGGCATCGCGAGCGGCATGGTCCGCCATCACGCCCTTCGGGGTCGACACGATGGCGACGCCGAGGCCGTTGTTGATGCGCGGCAGGTTCTTCACCGACACGTAGACGCGGCGGCCGGGCTTCGACACCCGCTCGATCTCGCGGATCACCGGCTCGCCGTCGAAATACTTGAGCTCGATCTCGAACTCGCTGCGGCCGTCGCTGTGCTCGAGCGTCGAGTAGTCGCGGATGTAGCCTTCGCTCTTGAGCACGTCGAGCACGCTGCGGCGCAGCCTGGAGCCCGGCGTCGACACCTTCGACTTGGTGCGCTGCTGGGCGTTGCGGATGCGCGTGATCATATCGCCGATCGGATCATTGACGTTCATCGTGTCGCCTCACCAGCTCGACTTGACCAGGCCCGGGATCAAACCCTTGGACCCGAGATCCCGCAGCGCGATGCGGCTCATCTTGAGCTTGCGGTAATACGCACGAGAGCGCCCGGTCACTTCGCAGCGATTGCGGATGCGCGTCGCCGAGGAGTTGCGCGGCAGTTCCGCGAGCTTGAGCTGCGCCTCGAAGCGCTCCTCCAGCGGACGCTCCCTGTCATAGGCGATCGCCTTGAGACGCGCCCGCCGGCCGGCGAACTTCTTCGCCATCTTGCGCCGCCGGTTGTTCTTCTCGATCGAACTCGTCTTCGCCATCTAAGTCTCCTGAGCATCCGCGTTTGAGGATGTCGCCAGCCTCACTGCCGGAACGGGAAGTTGAATTCCGTCAACAGGGCGCGCGCTTCGTCGTCAGTGCGCGCCGTGGTGCAGACGGTGATGTCCATGCCCCAGACCTCCGCCGCCTTGTCGTAATCGATCTCGGGGAACACGATGTGCTCCTTGACGCCGAGCGAATAGTTGCCGCGGCCGTCGAAGCTCTTCGGATTGAGGCCGCGGAAATCCCGCACCCGCGGCAGCGCAATGTTGATAAGGCGGTCCAGGAACTCGTACATCCGCGCCTTGCGCAGCGTCACCTTGCAGCCGATCGGCTGGTTCTCGCGCAGCTTGTACGTCGAGATCGCCTTGCGCGACCGCGTGATGATCGCCTTCTGGCCGGAGATCAGCGCGAGATCGGCGGCCGCGGAATCGACCTTCTTGCGGTCGGCGACCGCTTCGCCGATGCCCATGTTGATGACGACCTTGTCGATCACCGGCACCTGCATGGCGTTCTTGTAGCCGAACTGCTCGGTGAGCTTCTTGCGCACCTCCTCGTCGAACCGGATCCGCAGCCGCGGCGGACCCTTGGGCTCGGGCTCATGGCTTTCCGCACCGGCGGTCTCGGCCTGATCGGCCTTCTCGCCTCTGGCCGCGCGCGGAGCCTTGTCGCCGCCGGACTTGGCCGCCTTCGCCTTGTCGCCGCCATCGCCCTTTGCCTGGCCCTTCGGCGCGGCGTCGGCCTTGCCGGCCTTCTTGCCGGCCTTCTTGTCTTCCTCAGCCATCGATCTCGACTCCCGAGCGCTTGGCGACGCGCACCTTCTTGCCGTCCGTTCCGGTCTTGAAGCCGACCCGGGTCGGCTTGCCGTCCTTCGGATCGGCGACGGCGATGTTCGACAGGTGAATCGGCGCCTCTTTGGAAATGATTCCGCCCTCCTGCTGGGCGGACTGACGCTGGTGGCGCTTCACGATGTTGATGCCGCGCACCAGCGCACGCGCCTCGGTCGGGCGCACTTCGATGACTTCTCCGGTGCGACCCTTGTCGCGCCCGGTGAGCACGACGACCTTGTCGCCCTTGCGGATCTTCGCGGCCATCACAACACCTCCGGCGCGAGCGAAATGATCTTCATGTGGTTCTTGGCCCGCAGTTCGCGCGGGACCGGTCCGAAAATGCGGGTGCCGACCGGTTCCATCTGCGGGTTGATCAGCACGGCGGCATTGCGGTCGAACCGGATCACCGAGCCATCGGCGCGCCGGATGTCCTTGGCGACCCGCACCACCACCGCCTTCATGACGTCGCCCTTCTTGACGCGGCCGCGGGGGATCGCCTCCTTGACCGACACCACGATGACGTCGCCGATGGTGGCGTATTTCCGCTTCGAGCCGCCCAGCACCTTGATGCACATGACGCGACGCGCGCCGGAATTATCCGCGACGTCGAGGTTGGTCTGCATCTGAATCATCGGACGCCTCGTTCTTCCATTCCCGAGCGATCACGCGCTTCCACTGCGGAGCGCTGACGCGGTTCTAGTGCGGAGCGCTCACGCGCCCACGGTTGCTTTCTTCTGGCCCTGGATCACGGTCCAGCGCTTGAGCTTCGAGATCGGCCGATGCTCCTCGATCCACACCACGTCGCCGACGGCGTATTCGCCCGTCTCGTCGTGGGCGTAGTACTTCTTGGAGCTCCGCACCGTCTTCTTCATCACCGGATGGGTGAAGCGCCGCTCAACCCGCACGACCAAGGTCTTGGTCTGCTTGTTGCTCACCACTTCGCCCTGCAGCACGCGTTTCGGCATCTCACCCGCTCCTTAAATGGCTGGCTGGGCCGCGCGCTTCGCCTGCGCGGCCGTCTTGATACGGGCGATGTCGCGGCGCACCTCGCGCACCCGCGAGGTGTTCGCGAGCTGCCCGGTCGCGCGCTGGAAGCGCAGGTTGAACTGCTCCTTCTTGAGCTTGAGCAGTTCGTCCTCCAGCTGGTCCGGAGTCATCGTCCGCAAATCTTCGGTCTTGAGCATGGCCCGATCCTTATTCCGCGATGCGCTCGACGAAACGCGTCTTGATCGGCAGCTTGGCCGCCGCGAGATCGAGCGCCTCCTTGGCGAGGGCGGTCGTCACGCCGTCGATCTCGAACAGGATGCGGCCCGGCTTGACCCGCACCACCCACAGTTCGGGCGCACCCTTGCCGGAGCCCATGCGGACTTCGAGCGGCTTCTTCGACACCGGCACGTCCGGGAACACGCGGATCCATACCCGCCCGGCGCGCTTCATGTGGCGCGTCATCGCGCGCCGTGCCGCCTCGATCTGGCGCGCGGTGAGGCGGTCCGGCTCCATCGCCTTGAGACCGAACTGGCCGAAGCTCAGGGTCGCGCCACTGGTGGCGACGCCCTTGATCCGGCCCTTATGCGCCTTACGAAACTTGGTGCGCGCGGGTTGCAGCATGGCACTCTAGCCTTTCTAAACCTTCATCAGATCCGGATCAGGACTCGCGACGCGGCCGGCCGGCGTCGCTCTCGGCCATCCGCTTGTCCTGGGCCATGGGATCGTGCTCGAGAATCTCGCCCTTGAAGATCCACACCTTGACGCCGCAGGTGCCGTAGGTCGTGAACGCCGTGGCGTCGCCGTAGTCGATGTCGGCGCGCAGCGTGTGCAGCGGCACCCGGCCTTCGCGGTACCACTCCATGCGCGCGATTTCGGCGCCGCCGAGACGGCCCGAGCAGTTGATGCGGATGCCCTCGGCGCCGAGACGCATCGCCGACTGCACCGCGCGCTTCATGGCGCGGCGGAACGCGACGCGGCGCTCGAGCTGCTGGGCGATCGATTCGGCGACCAGCTTGGCGTCGAGCTCGGGCTTGCGGATCTCGACGATGTTGAGGACGACGTCGCTGTCGGTCAGCTTCGCCACTTCCTTGCGCAGCTTCTCGATATCGGCGCCCTTCTTGCCGATGACCACGCCCGGGCGCGCCGAATAGATCGTCACCCGGCACTTCTTGTGCGGCCGCTCGATCACGATCTTGGACACCGCCGCCTGCTTGAGCTGCTTCTGCAGCGCTTCGCGGATCTTCTTGTCCTCGTGCAGCAGCTTGCCGTACTCGGCCTTGCCCGAATACCACCGCGAATCCCAGGTGCGGTTGATGCCGAGACGCAGGCCGATCGGATTGACCTTCTGACCCATCGGGTGCTCCTAAGCGCTCGCCTCGACCTGGCGAACGACGATCGTCAGGTGCGAGAACGGCTTGAGAATCTTGCCGGCGCGGCCGCGGCCGCGGGCATGGAAACGCTTGATCACCAGGCCCTTGCCGACATGGGCCTGGGAGACGACGAGATCGTCGACGTCGAGATCATGGTTGTTCTCGGCATTCGCGATCGCCGATTCGAGGCACTTGCGCACCTCCTTGGCGATACGCTTGCGCGAGAACTCGAGATCGGCCAGCGCGATGTGGACCTTCTTGCCGCGGATCAGCTGGGCGACAAGATTGAGCTTCTGCGGGCTGATGCGCAGCATGCGCGCAACCGCCTTGGCCTCGTTGTCGGGCAGCGCCCGGGGATGTGCTGTCTTGCTCATCGTTCTTCTCGCTTAGCCGCCGCCAGGACCGGACCGCTTCGCCTTCTTGTCGGACGAATGGCCATGGAACGTACGGGTCGGCGAAAACTCGCCGAGCTTGTGGCCGACCATCTCCTCGGTCACCATCACCGGGACATGCTTGTGGCCGTTGTAGACCCCGAACACGAGGCCGACGAACTGCGGCAGGATCGTCGAGCGCCGGCTCCACGTCTTGATCACGTCATGCCGGCCCGATGCCCGCGCGGTTTCCGCCTTCTTCAGCAGATAACCGTCGACGAACGGACCTTTCCAAACCGAACGCGCCATGTTGTCCTCGATTACTTCTTCTTCCGCGAATGGCGGCTGGAAATGATGAACTTGTCGGTTTTCTTGTTGGTCCGGGTCTTCTTGCCCTTGGTGGGCTTGCCCCACGGAGTGACCGGATGGCGACCGCCGGAGGTGCGGCCTTCGCCGCCGCCGAGCGGGTGATCGACCGGGTTCATCGAGACGCCGCGGTTATGCGGCATGCCGCCCGAGCCAGCGCTTGCGGCCGGCCTTGCCGATCGAGATGTTCATGTGGTCGGGGTTCGACACCGCGCCGACGGTCGCCATGCAGCGGCCATGGACGAGACGCTGCTCGCCGGAATTGAGGCGCAGGATCACGTATTCCTGGTCGCGCCCGACGATCTGGGCATAGGAGCCGGCCGAACGTGCGATCTGGCCGCCCTTGCCGATCTTCATCTCCACATTGTGGACGATGGTGCCGACCGGGATGTTGCCCGCCGGCATCGCGTTGCCCGGCTTCACGTCGACATGCTCGCCGGAGACCACGCTATCGCCCTCCCCGAGCCGCTGCGGCGCGAGGATGTAGGACAATTCGCCGTCCCCATATTTGATGAGCGCGATGAAGCCGGTGCGGTTCGGATCATATTCGATCCGCTCGACCCGCGCCGGCTGGTCGTGCCGGCCGCGCTTGAAGTCGACGAGGCGCAGCGCCCGCTTGTGGCCGCCGCCACGGAAACGAACGGTGATGCGTCCGTTGTTGTTGCGGCCGCCGCTCGAACTCTTGCCGATGGTGAGCGACTTGACCGGGTCGCCCTTGTAGAGGGCGGAACGGTCGACCAGCACCAGCTGGCGCTGGCCGGGCGTCGTCGGTTTGAAGTGCTTGAGTGCCATGGTCCTGTTCCGCGCCTCAGAGCCCTGTCGTCACGTCGATGGTGTGACCTTCTTCGAGGGTCACGATGGCCTTCTTAACGTCCGACAATTCACCGCGGACACCGCGGAAATTGCGCACCTTGCCCTTGCGGACGAGGGTGTTCACGCTCTTGACCTTGACGTCGAAGAGCTTCTCGACCGCTTCCTTGATCTGCGGCTTGGTGGCATGCGCCGCGACGCGGAACAGCACCTGGCCGTGCTCGGACGCCATGGTCGCCTTCTCGGTGATCACCGGCGCGAGAATGATGTCGTAGTGGCGCGGATCTTTCGTGGTCATTTCAGTCGCGCCTCCAGCGCATCGAGCGCGGCGCGGGTCAGCACCAGCGTGTTCCGCCGCAGGATGTCATAGACGTTGATGCCCTGGATCGGCAGCACGTCGATGTTGGGGATGTTGCGGGTCGCGAGACGAAAGCCGTTGTCGATCTCGGCGCCGTCGACGATCAGCGCATTGGCGAGCCCGAGCTTGGCGAAGCGGCTCTTGAGCGCCTTGGTCTTGGGATCGGCGAGCGTCGCCGTCTCGATGACGACGATGCCGCCGTCCTTCGCCTTGGCCGACAGCGCATGCTTGAGCGCCAGCACCCGCACCTTCTTGGGCAGGCCGATGGCGTGGCTGCGCACCACCGGGCCGAACGAACGGCCGCCGCCGCGGAACAGGTTGGCACGCTGCGAACCGTGGCGGGCGCCGCCGGTGCCCTTCTGCTTGTACATCTTCTTGCCGGTGCGCGCGATGTCGGCGCGGCCCTTGACCGCATGGGTGCCGGCGCGGCGCTTGGCGAGCTGCCACACGATGCAGCGCTGGATCAGGTCCTGGCGCGGCTCGAGCCCGAAGATGTCGTCGGACACGGCGACCGAACCCTTCGCCTCGCCGTCGAGCGTCGTGATGTTGAGCTCCATGGTCACGCTCCCTGGGCCGGCGTTTCGGCGGCGGCGTCCGCGGACGCCTCGCCGCCGCGACGCGGAACTTGCCGGGCTGCGGCACGTCCTTGGGCAGCTTCTTCTTCACGGCGTCGCGCACCGTGATCCAGCCGCCCTTCGCACCCGGCACGGCGCCCTCGACCAGGATGAGGCCGCGCTCGACGTCCGTCTGCATCACCTTGAGATTGAGCGTGGTCACCCGGTCGGTGCCGAGATGGCCGGGCATCTTCTTGTTCTTGAAGGTCTTGCCCGGGTCCTGGCGGCCACCGGTCGAACCGATCGAGCGGTGCGAGACCGACACGCCGTGGGTCGCGCGCAAGCCGCCGAAATTCCACCGCTTCATGCCGCCTGCAAAGCCCTTGCCGATCGAGGTGCCGACCACGTCGACGAACTGGCCGACCACGAAGTGATCGGCGGTGATCTCGGCGCCCACCGGGATCATGGCCTTCTCATCGACGCGGAACTCGACCACCTTGCGCTTGGGCTCGACCTTGGCGACCGCAAAGTTGTTGCGCTCGGCACGGCTGAGCGTCTTCGCCTTGCGGCTGCCGGCGCCGAGCTGCAGCGCCACGTAGCCGTTCTTGTCCTTGGTGCGATGACCGACCACCTGACAGTTGGCGAGTCGCAGCACCGTCACCGGCACGTGCTCGCCGGCATCGGTGAAGATGCGGGTCATCCCAAGTTTCTGCGCGATCACTCCGGAACGCATGAGGCTCGTCCTTTACTGCGTTTCCACGCTTACAGCTTGATCTCGACGTCGACGCCGGCGGCGAGGTCGAGCTTCATCAGCGCGTCCACCGTCTGGGGCGTCGGATCGACGATATCGAGCAGCCGCTTGTGGGTCCGCATTTCAAACTGCTCGCGACTCTTCTTGTCGACATGGGGCGAGCGGTTGACGGTGAACTTCTCGATCTTGGTCGGCAGCGGAATCGGTCCGCGCACCTGCGCGCCGGTCCGCTTGGCGGTCGCAACGATCTCGCGCGTCGACGCATCGAGAATCCGATGGTCGAACGCCTTGAGCCGAATTCTGATGTTTTGGCCGTTCATTGCTCACGCGGCGGACGGGCAGCAGACGACGAACGATGAAATCCGTTTCGTCTGCGCACGCCCGATCCGTCCCCTTTGTTGGTTTTGCGTTCGTTGCCGATACGTCACTCGATGATCGAAGCGACGACGCCCGCGCCGACCGTGCGACCGCCTTCACGGATGGCGAAGCGCAGCTTCTCCTCCATGGCGATCGGAACGATCAGTTCGACAGTCATCGCGATATTGTCGCCCGGCATCACCATTTCCGTGCCTTCCGGCAAGTGCACCACGCCGGTCACGTCGGTGGTGCGGAAATAGAACTGCGGACGATAGTTGGTGAAGAACGGCGTGTGGCGGCCGCCCTCTTCCTTGGTGAGGATGTAAGCCTCGGCCTTGAACTTGGTGTGCGGCTTCACCGTACCCGGCTTGCACAGCACCTGGCCGCGCTCGACTTCCTCGCGCTTGGTGCCGCGGAGCAGGCAGCCGACGTTGTCGCCCGCTTCGCCCTGGTCGAGCAGCTTGCGGAACATCTCGACACCGGTCACCACGGTCTTGGTGGTCGGCTTGAGACCGACGATCTCGACTTCCTCGCCGACCTTGATGACGCCGCGCTCGATGCGGCCGGTCACCACGGTGCCGCGGCCGGAGATCGAGAACACGTCTTCCACCGGCATCAGGAACGGCTGGTCCTTCGGACGCTCGGGCTGCGGGATGTAGGCATCGACCGCATCCATCAGCTCGTGGATCGCATCCTTGCCGAGCTTCTCGTCCTTGTCCTCGAGCGCCATCAGGGCCGAGCCCTTGATGACCGGGATCTTGTCGCCGGGGAAGTTGTACTTGGACAGCAGCTCGCGAACCTCGAGCTCGACGAGCTCGAGCAGTTCCGGATCGTCGACCATGTCGACCTTGTTGAGGAACACGACGAGCGCCGGCACACCGACCTGGCGGGCGAGCAGGATGTGCTCCCGGGTCTGCGGCATCGGGCCGTCGGCAGCGCTCACCACCAGGATCGCGCCATCCATCTGGGCGGCTCCGGTGATCATGTTCTTCACGTAGTCGGCGTGGCCGGGGCAATCGACGTGGGCATAGTGGCGCTTGTCGGTCTCGTACTCGACATGCGCAGTCGAGATGGTGATGCCGCGGGCCTTCTCTTCCGGCGCCTTATCGATCTGGTCATAGGCCGTGTAGTTGGCCTGACCGGTCTCCGCCAAAACCTTGGTGATCGCCGCGGTAAGCGACGTCTTGCCATGGTCGACGTGACCGATGGTGCCGATATTGCAATGCGGCTTGTTGCGCTCGAATTTTGCCTTTGCCATTGCTGGGTATCCTCAGTTGTTACTCGAATTCCGCATCTTGTTCTGTTGTCCGGACAGCCGTCCCGGCGATCAGGCGTATTTCGCCTGGACCTCCGCGGCGACCGCCTGGGGCACCTGCTCGTAGTGATCGAACTGCATCGTGAAGGTCGCGCGCCCCTGGCTCATGGAGCGCAGGTTGTTCACGTAGCTGAACATGTTGGCGAGCGGCACCATCGCATTGATGACGTTGGCGTTGCCGCGCATGTCCTGGCCCTGGATCTGGCCGCGCCGGGAGTTGAGGTCGCCGATGACCGAGCCGGTGTAGTCCTCCGGCGTCACCACTTCGACCTTCATGATCGGCTCGAGCAGTGCCGAGCCGCCCTTCTGCAGCGCATCGCGCAGCGCCATGCGCGAGGCGATCTCGAACGCCAGCGCGGACGAATCGACTTCGTGATAGCGGCCGTCGATCAGGGTGACCTTGAGGTCGACGACCGGGAAGCCGGCGAGCACGCCGGCCCCGAGCACGGACTCGAGCCCCTTCTCGACGCCGGGGATGAACTCCTTCGGCACCGAGCCGCCGACGACCTCATTCTCGAACACGAAACCGGTGCCGGGCGGCAGCGGCTCGCACACGATCTTGACCTGCGCGAACTGGCCGGTGCCGCCGGTCTGCTTCTTGTGGGTATAGTCGACCGTGACCTTCTTGGTGATCCGCTCGCGATAGGCCACCTGGGGCGCACCGATATTGGCGTCGACCTTGTAGGTCCGCCGGAGGATGTCGACCTTGATGTCGAGGTGGAGCTCGCCCATGCCTTTGATGATGGTCTGGCCGGACTCCGGATCGGTGTTGACGCGGAACGAAGGATCCTCGGCCACGAGCTTCGCCAGCGCGACGCCGAGCTTCTCCTGGTCGGCCTTCGACTTCGGCTCGATCGCGATCTCGATGACCGGATCCGGGAATTCCATCTTTTCCAGGATCACCGGATGCTGCGGATCGCACAGCGTGTCGCCGGTGCGGGTGTCCTTGAGGCCCGCCAGCGCGACGATGTCGCCGGCATAGGCTTCCTTGATGTCCTCGCGGTTGTTGGCGTGCATCAGCAGCATGCGGCCGATGCGCTCCTTGCGTTCCTTGGTCGAGTTGATGACCCCGGAGCCGCTCGTCAGCGTGCCGGAATAGATGCGGCAGAACGTGATGGTGCCGACATAGGGATCGTCCATGATCTTGAACGCCAGGAGCGACATCGGCTCCTTGTCGTCCGGATGGCGCTCGATCTCGTTGCCCTTCTCGTCGACGCCCTTGATCGCGGGCACGTCGAGGGGCGACGGCAGAAAGTCGACCACCGCGTCGAGCAGGGGCTGAACGCCCTTGTTCTTGAACGCCGAGCCGCACAGCACCGGATAGAATGCGCCGGTGATGACGGCCTTGCGAAGCAGACGCTTCAAGGTCTCCACGTCGGGCTCGTTGCCGTCGAGATAGGCGGCCATAACGTCATCGTCGAGTTCGACTGCGGCTTCGACGAGCTTCTCGCGATATTCCTTCGCCTGGTCGAGCATGTCGGCCGGAATTTCGATGTCGTGATACTTGGCGCCCAGCGCCTCGTCCTCCCAGGTCACGCCGACCATGCGGACGAGATCGATAAGGCCCTTGAAATTGTTCTCGGCGCCGATAGGCAGCTGGATCGCGACGGGCTTCGCGCCGAGACGATCGACGATGTCCTTCAGGCACTGGAAGAAGTCCGCGCCGATCTTGTCCATCTTATTGGCGAAGACGATGCGCGGCACCTTGTACTTGTCGCCCTGACGCCAGACCGTCTCGGTCTGCGGCTCGACACCCTGGTTGGAATCGAGCACCACGACCGCACCGTCCAGCACGCGCAGGCTGCGCTCGACCTCGATGGTGAAGTCGACGTGGCCGGGAGTGTCGATAATGTTCAGCCGCTTGCCGTTCCAGAACGCGGTGGTCGCGGCCGACGTGATGGTGATGCCGCGCTCCTGCTCCTGCTCCATCCAGTCCATGGTGGCGGCGCCCTCATGGACCTCGCCGATCTTATGGCTCTTGCCGGTGTAATAGAGAATCCGCTCGGTCGTCGTCGTCTTCCCGGCATCGATGTGGGCCATGATGCCGAAATTGCGATAGTCTTCGATCGGATGGACGCGGGCCATGGATGTTTCCTTACCAGCGGTAATGCGCGAAAGCCCGGTTGGCCTCCGCCATGCGGTGAGTGTCTTCCCGCTTCTTGACGGCGTTTCCCCGGTTGTTCGACGCGTCGAGCAGCTCGGCGGAGAGCCGCTCCGTCATCGTCTTTTCGTTACGCTCCCGCGCGGCCACGATGAGCCAGCGGATGCCGAGCGCCTGACGACGATCGGTACGCACTTCGACCGGCACCTGGTAGGTGGCGCCGCCGACGCGCCGCGAGCGCACCTCGAGAGTCGGCATGACGTTGTCGAGCGCCTGCTGGAACACCGAGATCGGGTTCTGCTTGGTCTTGCCTTCGATCATGTCGAGCGCGCCGTAGACGATCGACTCGGCGACCGACTTCTTGCCGGCATACATGATCGAGTTCATGAACTTGGAAACGACCATGTCTCCGAACTTCGGATCGGGCAGCACTTCGCGTTTTTCTGCACGGTGACGGCGGGACATCGATCAGGCTCCAGAATCCGTTTGCTTCATCGTCTTCTCGGCTTCGCTCATTTCGGCCGTTTGGCGCCGTACTTCGACCGGCGCTGCTTGCGATTCTTCACGCCCTGGGTGTCGAGCACACCGCGCAGGATGTGGTAGCGCACGCCCGGCAGATCCTTCACGCGGCCGCCGCGGATCATCACCACGGAATGCTCCTGAAGGTTATGGCCTTCGCCGGGGATGTAGCCGATCACCTCGAAGCCGTTGGTGAGACGCACCTTGGCGACCTTGCGGAGCGCCGAGTTCGGCTTCTTCGGCGTCGTCGTGTAGACGCGCGTGCAGACGCCGCGCTTCTGCGGCGACTGCTGCAGGGCCGGCACCTTCTTGCGCGCCTTCTGCGCCACCCGCGGCTTGCGGATCAGTTGATTGACTGTCGGCATCGTCAGCCTTCACCTTCGAGCTTGCGGGGTCTGCACCCCGGCATTGAGCCGCAACCCGCGCGCACCAACCGGCACGCGCAAAAAGAAATCGCGCCAATCCGCGAAGACCTCGCGAAATGACGCTGTGCGCCACAGAGGACCACGACGCCGAAGCGGCGCGGTCATGTCGTTCACATCTGACAGTCGGTGTCAGAGCAGCGTTTGAGCTTCATTCGTCGAGGCCCGGAGTGCCCAGCCAAGTCATGGAAAACCTTACGGTTTATTCATCCATGCCGCTGAACGGCCGTTCCGACTGGCGAAGCTCACCGCCTGCCGAAAAAAGTTTGCGGGTTGTATCGGCGCAACGGACCCAAGTCAAGGCCGACCGAAATGAAAATGCGGCCTGCCAGACACTTCTTCGTCGCACCGCTGTACCATAAATGGGGGTCGATCCACCTGTTTCAAGGAACCGGCCGCTCTGGACCGCTCGCCCGCGCCGTCCGCGGACCGCTGCGGGCCGTCGCACCGCGTCGCTGGAGGTGCTATCCATAGCGCGTTTATCGCACCAGGGCCCAGCCGCATGAACGTGGCCACCACCTCAGCCGCCGAAGGTTTCCCACGACGGGCATTCACCGTCGCGGACGTCAGCCGCATGCTCGAAGTCGGCGTCATCCGCCATGACGAAAAGTTCGAGTTGGTGGAGGGGGACATCCTGATGGCAGCGGCCAAGGGCGTCGCGCATGAGCGAATCAAATCAGCGCTGACCATCGCCGTGGTTCATGCCCTGCCAGAGCACCTGACGATCGGCATCGAAACCACCTTGCGACTCACCGATACGGTGTTGCTCGAACCCGATATCGCGGTCTTTCCCAAAGAGTTGTTCGCCAAATCGGCCAGCGCGGCGGCGGCATTTGCGCAGCTCGATCCCGGCGAGGCCCATCTGGTCATCGAGGTGGCCGTCTCGAGCCTCTCCTACGATCGCGGGCTGAAGGCGCGGCTTTATGCGCGCCATCGGGTAAGCGAGTATTGGGTCATCGATGCCAACGAGCGCACCGCGTGGGTGCACACGGGCCCGAGCGGCGATGGCTGGTCATCGATCGTAAGGCGTGGTCCCGACGACGCGCTGTCCACCCCCGCACTTCCGGCCTTCCAACTCCGGCTCGGCGAGATCGTCTGAGCGGCGCGTCATAGACCTCCGCCTCAACGCTTCAGCACGCTCTCGGGAACGGCGACCGTCAAAAAAAGGGCCGCCCGGAGGCGGCCCCTGTTTTTGCTGTAGCGCCGGCAGCGAAGCGATCACTCCGCAGCGGGCAGCTGGGCCGGCTGGACATCGCTCTTCACCGCCTGCTCCTTCTCGCGCTCGTCGAGGATGAGCTGATCGCGCTTCGTCGCGACCTCGCGGAGCTCGTTCATCATGGCGCCGGTTCCCGCCGGGATCAGGCGGCCGACGATGACGTTCTCCTTGAGGCCGTCGAGCGTGTCGATCTTGCCGTTCACCGCCGCTTCGGTCAGCACGCGGGTGGTCTCCTGGAACGACGCCGCCGAGATGAACGAACGGGTCTGCAGCGAGGCCTTGGTGATGCCGAGCAGGACCGGATAGCCGTGCGCCGGCTTCTTGCCCTCCTCCACCGCCTTGAGCGTTGATCTCGTCGAGCTCGGTGCGATCGAGCTGCTCGCCGTTGATCAGGTCGGTCTCGCCGGCATCGTCGATCTCGACCTTCTGCAGCATCTGCCGGACGATCACCTCGATGTGCTTGTCGTTGATCGCGACGCCCTGGAGCCGGTAGACCTCCTGGATCTCGTTGACGAGATAGGCGGCGAGTTCCTCGACGCCCTTGACCGCCAGGATGTCGTGCGGTGCCGGATTGCCTTCGACGATGTAATCGCCCTTCTCGATGACGTCGCCGTCCTGCAGATGGATGTGCTTGCCCTTGGGAATGAGATATTCCCGCGGCTCTTCACCCTCCACGTTCGGCTCGATGGTGAGACGACGCTTGTTCTTGTAGTCGCGACCGAAATGCACCGTCCCGGAGACTTCGGCGATCACCGCCGCCTCCTTGGGCCGCCGCGCCTCGAACAGCTCCGCCACCCGCGGCAGACCGCCGGTGATGTCGCGCGTCTTGGCGCTTTCGGTCGGGATACGCGCGATGACGTCGCCCGCCTTCACCTCGCTGCCGGTGTCGACCGAGAGAATGGCGTCGACCGCCAGGAGGTAACGGGCTTCGCCGCCGCGGGCGAGCTTTAGGATCTTGCCGTCCTTGCCCCTGATGATGATGGCGGGACGCAGGTCCTGCTGACCGCGGGCCGCGCCGGTCCGCCAGTCGATCACCACGCGCTTGGCGATGCCGGTCGACTCGTCGAGCGCCTCCGACATCGACTGCCCTTCCACCAGATCCTCGAACGCGGTCGAACCTGCGACCTCGGTCAGCATCGGGCGGGTGTAGGGATCCCATTCGGCCATACGCTGGCCGCGGGTGACGTGATCGCCCTCATCGACCTTCATGCGGGCACCGTACTGGATGCGGTGGACGGCGCGCTCGGTGCCGTCCTGGTCCACCACGATGATCGCCATGTTGCGCGTCATGCAGATGAGATCGCCGTCGCTGTTGCGGGCGATGTTGCGGTTCTTGATCCGGATCATTCCTTCGAAGTTCGATTCGATGAAGGACTGCTCCGAGATTTGCGCCGCGCCGCCGATGTGGAACGTGCGCATGGTGAGCTGGGTGCCCGGCTCGCCGATCGACTGCGCGGCGATGACGCCGACCGCCTCGCCCATGTTGACGGGCGTTCCGCGGGCGAGATCGCGGCCATAGCAGGCCGCGCATACGCCGTTGGGGGCCTCGCAGGTGAGCACCGAGCGGATGCGCACCTCCTGGACACCGGCCACCATGATCTTCTCGACCTCGGCCTCGCCGAGGAGAGTACCGCGCGGCACGATCACGGCGGTCCCGGCGGGGTCGCGGATGTCCTCGGCGGTGGTACGGCCGAGGATGCGGACGCCCAGCGAGGCCACCACCTGACCCGCGTCGATGATGGCGCGCACCTTGATGCCTGCCACCGTCTCGCAGTCGAAGATGGTGATGATGGAGTCCTGGGCGACGTCGACCAGACGCCGCGTCAGATACCCGGAGTTCGCGGTCTTGAGCGCGGTGTCGGCGAGACCCTTGCGGGCGCCGTGGGTCGAGTTGAAGTATTCGAGAACCGACAGCCCCTCCTTGAAGTTGGAGATGATCGGCGTCTCGATGATCTCGCCCGACGGCTTCGCCATCAGGCCGCGCATGCCGGCGAGCTGGCGCATCTGGGCCGGCGACCCGCGCGCTCCCGAATGCGACATCATGTAGATCGAGTTGATCTGGTTGTCGCGTCCGGTCTCCTTGTCCTTTTTGACGGCCGAGATCTCGCGCATCATCTCTTCGGCGATCTGCTCGGTGCACTTCGACCAGGCGTCGACCACCTTGTTGTACTTCTCGCCCTGGGTGATCAGGCCTTCGTTGAATTGCTGCTCGAACTCCTTGGCGAAGGTGCGGGTGGCGTCGACGATCTTCCACTTGGTCGACGGCACCACCATGTCGTCCTTGCCGAACGAGATGCCGGCCTTGAAGGCGTGGTGGAAGCCGAGCGACATGATGCGGTCGCAGAAGATCACCGTGTCCTTCTGCCCGCAGTGGCGGTACACGGTGTCGATCATGTTGGAGATCTCGCGCTTCGTCATCAGCTTGTTGACGGCGTCGAACGAGACCTTGTGGGTGCGCGGCAGAACCTGACCGAGAATGACCCGGCCCGGCGTGGTGTCGAACCAGCGCTGATAAGTGTTGCCGGCCTCATCCACCCCGAACCAGCGGTACTTGATCTTGGTGTGGAGCGTGATCACCCTTTCCGCGATCGCGTGCTCGATGTCGGCCATCTCGCCGAACACCTTGCCCTCGCCCGGCTCGTTGTCGCGCATCAGCGTCAGGTAATAGAGGCCGAGCACGATGTCCTGGCTGGGCACGATGATGGGCGAGCCGTTGGCCGGGTGCAGGATGTTGTTGGTCGACATCATCAGCACGCGCGCTTCGAGCTGCGCCTCGAGCGACAGCGGCACGTGCACCGCCATCTGGTCGCCGTCGAAGTCCGCGTTGAAGGCCGCGCATACCAGCGGATGAAGCTGGATCGCCTTGCCTTCGATGAGCACCGGCTCGAACGCCTGGATGCCCAGGCGGTGCAGCGTCGGCGCGCGGTTGAGCAGCACCGGATGCTCGCGGATGACCTCGTCGAGGATGTCCCAGACCTCGGGCTTTTCCTTCTCGACGAGCTTCTTCGCCTGCTTGACGGTGGTCGACAGGCCCTTGGCGTCGAGCCGCGAATAGATGAACGGCTTGAACAGCTCCAGCGCCATCTTCTTCGGCAGACCGCATTGGTGCAACCGCAGCTCCGGTCCCACCACGATCACCGAGCGGCCGGAATAGTCGACGCGCTTGCCGAGCAGGTTCTGGCGGAACCGGCCCTGCTTGCCCTTGAGCATGTCGGCGAGCGATTTGAGCGGACGCTTGTTGGCGCCGGTGATGACGCGGCCGCGGCGGCCGTTGTCGAACAGCGCGTCCACCGCCTCCTGCAGCATGCGCTTTTCGTTGCGGATGATGATGTCCGGCGCACGCAGCTCGATCAGCCGCTTGAGGCGGTTGTTGCGGTTGATGACGCGCCGGTAGAGGTCGTTGAGGTCGGAGGTCGCGAAGCGGCCGCCGTCGAGCGGCACCAGCGGCCGCAGATCCGGCGGGATCACCGGCACCACGGTCAGGATCATCCATTCGGGCTTGTTGCTCGACTGGACGAAGGACTCGATGAGCTTTAGGCGCTTGGCGAGCTTCTTCGGCTTGAGGTCGGTGGTCGCCTCGGCGATCTCACGCCGCAGGTCGGACGCCAGCTTCTCCAGGTCGAGCGCCTTGAGCATCTCGCGGATCGCCTCGGCGCCGATGGCGGCGGTGAAGCTGTCCGGACCGAACTCCTCCTGCGCGCGCAGATACTCGTCCTCGGAGAGGAGCTGGCGGTCCTGCAGCGCGGTGAGCCCGGGCTCGAGCACCACGTAGTATTCGAAGTAGAGGATGCGCTCGAGGTCCTTGAGCGTCATGTCGAGCAACAGGCCGATCCGGCTCGGCAGCGACTTCAGGAACCAGATGTGCGCGACCGGCGCCGCGAGCTCGATGTGGCCCATGCGCTCGCGCCGCACCCGCGACAGCGTGACCTCGACGCCGCACTTCTCGCAGATGATGCCCTTGTACTTCATGCGCTTGTACTTGCCGCACAAGCACTCGTAATCCTTGATCGGCCCGAAGATGCGCGCGCAGAACAGGCCGTCGCGCTCGGGCTTGAAGGTCCGGTAGTTGATGGTCTCCGGCTTCTTGATCTCGCCGTAGGACCACGACAGAATCTTTTCCGGGCTCGCGATCGAAATCCGGATCTGGTCGAACACCTGAGCCGGGGTTTGCGGGCTGAAAAGATTGATGACCTCTTGGTTCATTATCTTCTCCGTTGGGAGCTGCCGGGCGACCCGGCCGTCCTGAATTCCTCGCGCAAGACTGACTTGCGCAAAATTTCCTTGCGCGACGCCGCGCCGGGCGCCGCTCCTTCATCACGAAGAAGCGGCGCCTGCGCGTCTCGCCTGGGGGCTATTCGGCCGCCTCCGCGGTACCCTCGCCGCGCTGCGGCTGCTTGGAGTTGTGCAGGTCGACGTTGAGGCCGAGCGAGCGCATCTCCTTGACGAGCACGTTGAAGGATTCCGGAATACCGGCCTCGAACGTGTCGTCGCCGCGCACGATCGCCTCGTACACCTTGGTGCGGCCGGCGACGTCGTCCGACTTCACCGTGAGCATCTCCTGCAGGGTGTAGGCGGCGCCGTAGGCTTCGAGTGCCCACACCTCCATTTCGCCGAACCGCTGGCCGCCGAACTGGGCCTTGCCGCCCAACGGCTGCTGGGTGACGAGGCTGTACGGCCCGATCGAGCGGGCATGGATCTTGTCGTCGACGAGATGGTGGAGCTTGAGCATGTAGATGTAGCCCACCGTAACCTTACGGTCGAACTGCTCGCCGGTCCGGCCGTCATGGAGGGTCACCTGGCCCGAATGATCGAGCCCGGCGAGATCGAGCATGGCCTCGATGTCGGCCTCCTTGGCGCCGTCGAACACCGGCGTCGCGATCGGCACGCCATGGCGCAGGTTGTCGCCGAGTTCGATCAGTCCCTCTTCGTCGAGCGACTTGATGGTCTCCTCGTCGCCATAGATCTTCTTGAGCGTCTCCCGGAGCGGCTTGAGGTCCTTGCGCGCATAGTAGGCGTCGGCCGCCTGGCCGATACGGTGGCCGAGGCCGGCGCAGGCCCAGCCGAGATGGGTCTCGAGGATCTGCCCGACATTCATGCGGCTCGGCACGCCGAGCGGGTTGAGCACGATGTCGACCGGCTGCCCGTCGGCGAGGAACGGCATGTCCTCCGAAGGCACGATCTTCGAGACCACGCCCTTGTTGCCGTGACGGCCGGCCATCTTGTCGCCGGGCTGGATCTTGCGCTTCACCGCGACGAAGACCTTGACCATCTTCATCACGCCCGGCGGCAGTTCGTCGCCGCGCTGCAGTTTTTCGACCTTGTCGAGGAAGCGCTGCTCCAGGCCCTTCTTCAACTCGTCGTACTGTTTGCGGATCGCTTCGATCTCCGACATCAGCTTGTCGTTGGGCGAAGCGAACTGCCACCACTGCGAGCGCGGATATTCCTCGAGCACCGCGCGGGTGATCTTGGATTCCTTCTTGAACCCCTTGGGGCCGGCAATGCCCTGGCGTCCCTCGAGCAGTTCGGCGAGACGGCCGTAGACGTTGCGGTCGAGGATCGCCTGCTCGTCGTCACGGTCCTTGGCGAGACGCTCGATCTCTTCCCGTTCGATGGCGAGCGCGCGCTCGTCCTTGTCGACGCCGTGGCGGTTGAACACCCGGACCTCGACGACGGTGCCCTGGACGCCGGGCGGCACCCGGAGCGAGGTGTCGCGTACGTCGGAGGCTTTTTCGCCGAAGATCGCGCGGAGGAGCTTTTCCTCCGGCGTCATCGGGCTCTCGCCCTTCGGCGTGATCTTGCCGACCAGGATGTCGCCGGCATGGACCTCGGCGCCGATGTAGACGATGCCCGCCTCGTCGAGATTCTTCAGCGCCTCTTCCGAGACATTGGGAATGTCGCGGGTGATTTCCTCGGGACCCAGCTTGGTATCGCGGGCCATCACCTCGAATTCCTCGATATGGATCGAGGTGAAGACGTCGTCCTTGACGATGCGCTCGGACAGCAGGATCGAGTCCTCGAAATTGTAGCCGTTCCACGGCATGAACGCGACGAGGACGTTGCGGCCGAGCGCGAGCTCGCCGAGATCGGTCGAGGGACCGTCGGCGATGATGTCGCCCTTGCTCACGGAATCGCCCACCTTCACCAGCGGACGCTGGTTGATGCAGGTGTTCTGGTTCGACCGCTGGAACTTCATCAGGCGGTAGATGTCGACGCCCGACTTGGTGGGGTCGAGGTCCTCGGTTGCGCGCACCACGATGCGGGTGGCGTCGACCTGATCGATCACGCCGGTGCGACGCGCGGCGATCGCCGCGCCGGAATCGCGGGCGACCACGCCTTCCATGCCGGTGCCGACGAACGGAGCCTCGGCGCGGACCAGCGGCACCGCCTGGCGCTGCATGTTCGAGCCCATCAAGGCGCGGTTGGCGTCGTCGTTCTCGAGGAACGGAATGAGCGCCGCGGCGACCGAAACGAGCTGCTTGGGCGACACGTCCATGTAGTCGACGCGGTCTGGCGCGATCATCAGCACGTCGCCGGCATGTCGGCAGACGATCAGATCGTCGGTGAAGCGCCCCTTGGCGTCGAGCGGCACGTTGGCCTGGGCGACGTAGTAGCGCCCCTCCTCCATCGCCGACAGATAGATCACCTCGTCGGTGACGCGGCCGTCCTTGACCTTGCGATAGGGCGTCTCGACGAAGCCGTACTTGTTCACCCGCGCATAGGTTGCGAGCGAATTGATGAGGCCGATGTTCGGGCCTTCCGGAGTTTCGATCGGGCAGATCCGGCCGTAATGGGTCGGATGCACGTCGCGCACCTCGAAGCCGGCGCGCTCGCGGGTGAGACCGCCGGGCCCGAGCGCCGAGAGCCGCCGCTTGTGGGTGATCTCGGACAGCGGGTTGGTCTGGTCCATGAACTGCGAGAGCTGCGAGGAGCCGAAGAACTCGCGTACCGCCGCCGCCGCCGGCTTGGCGTTGATGAGGTCCTGCGGCATCACGGTATCGATGTCGACCGAGCTCATGCGCTCCTTGATCGCGCGTTCCATGCGCAGGAGGCCGATGCGGTACTGGTTCTCCATCAATTCGCCGACCGAGCGCACCCGGCGGTTGCCGAGATGGTCGATGTCGTCGATCTCGCCCTTGCCGTCGCGCAGGTCGACGAGGGTGCGGATGACGCCGAGGATGTCTTCCTTGCGCAGCACCCGCAGCGTGTCCTCGGCCTGCACGTCGAGCCGCATGTTCATCTTCACGCGGCCGACCGCCGAGAGGTCGTAGCGCTCCGGATCGAAGAACAGCGAGTGGAACATCGCCTGGGCCGTGTCGAGCGTCGGCGGCTCGCCCGGGCGCATCACCCGGTAGATGTCGAACAGCGCGTCCTCGCGCGTCATGTTCTTGTCGACGTTGAGCGTATTGCGGATGTAGGCGCCGACATTGACATGGTCGATGTCGAGTACCGGGATTTCCTTGTAGCCGGCCTCGTTGAGCGCCTTGAGCAGCTTATCGGTGATCTCGCCGCCCGCCTCGACGTGGATCTCGCCGGTCTTGGTGTTGACGAGGTCTTCGGCGATGTAGTGGCCGATCAACTCGTCGTCGGTCATGCGCAGGGCCTTGAGGCCGCGCTCGGCGAATTGGCGCGCCTGGCGCACGGTGATCTTCTTGCCGGCCTCGACCACCACCTTGCCGGTGTCGGCGTCGACGAGATCGTTCACCGCCTTGTAGCCGCGCATGCGGTTGGCGTCGAACGGCACCCGCCAGCCGTCTTTGGAGCGCTTGTAGATGATCTGCTTGTAGAACGTGTTGAGGATCTCCTCGCCGTCCATGCCGAGCGCGAACATCAGCGACGTCACCGGGATCTTGCGGCGACGATCGATGCGCGCATGGACGATGTCCTTGGCGTCGAACTCGATGTCGAGCCAGGAACCGCGATAGGGGATGATCCGCGCCGCGAACAGGAGCTTGCCCGACGAATGGGTCTTGCCCTTGTCGTGATCGAAGAACACGCCGGGCGACCGGTGCATCTGCGAGACGATCACGCGCTCGGTGCCGTTGACGATGAAGGTGCCGTTGTTGGTCATGAGCGGGATGTCGCCCATGTAGACGTCCTGCTCCTTGATGTCCTTCACCGAACGGGCGCCGGTCTCCTCGTCGATATCGAACACGATGAGGCGCAGCGTCACCTTGAGCGGCGCCGCATAGGTCATGCCGCGCTGGCGGCACTCGTCCACGTCGTATTTCGGCGGCTCGAATTCGTAATGAACGAATTCGAGCTGCGCGGTGTTGGAGAAGTCGGAGATCGGAAACACCGACTTGAACACCGCCTGCAGCCCTTCGTCGGGACGCCCGCCCTCGGGCTCCTTGACCAGCAGGAACTGGTCGTAGGATGCCTTCTGAACCTCGATGAGGTTCGGCATCTCTGCGACTTCCTCGATTTTTCCAAAGGACTTGCGGACCCGTTTACGACCGGTGAACGTTTGTGCCATCGTGGCCTCTTTCTTCCTCCGCCAGCCCCGGATGGGCGGCAGGGTCTTCCGGGCGGCATGCCGGCCGGAAGATGATCAGGGCGGCGGAACGGGTTCCGCCAACTTCATCCCGCGCTCCACTTCGAACGTCCGCACGGAGCGGACGCGGGCGCGGCGAAAACGAATGCGCGACCGGGAACCGGTCGCAGATCCCGACAACGCAGTCAGCGGCGCCTGCGGCGGGCGAGCCCCTGCGAACTCATATAGGTTCGCAGGAAGCCCTTCACCACATGCGCCGGGCTGGCCGAGCCGGCCACCCGGGAGATGCCGTATGCAGGCACCTCATGCCGGTCCGGTGATGTCCGGATCTTGCCTCCCATACCGAGCCTTTGCCCATATTGGGGCTGTGCGGCCCTGTTACTTCACTTCGACCTTGGCGCCGGCCTTTTCGAGCTGGGCCTTGACCTTCTCGGCCTCGTCCTTGGAGATGCCCTCCTTCACGTTCTTGGGGGCGCCTTCGACGAGGTCCTTGGCTTCCTTGAGGCCGAGGCCGGTCAGCGCACGGACCTCTTTGATCACCTCGATCTTCTTTTCGCCGGCCGCTGCGAGAACGACGGTGAACTCGGTCTGCTCCTCGACCGGGGCGGCGGCGGCGCCACCTCCGCCCGGGCCCGCGACCGCTACGGCGGCGGCGGCGGAAACGCCCCACTTCTCCTCGAGAAGCTTGGCGAGCTCGGCGGCTTCGAGCACGGTGAGGCTCGACAGGTCATCCACGAGTTTCGATAAATCAGCCATTGTCTGCTAGTCCTTCAGGTTCGATCTTTTACGGTTTTGGCGCGTCACGCCGCTTCATTCTTGCTGGCATAGGCCTGGACCACCCGCGCGACCTTGGCCGCCGGGGCAACGACGACCTGCGCGATCTTGGTCGCCGGAGCCTGGATGAGGCCGACGATCTTGGCACGCAATTCATCGAGCGACGGCAGCGAGGCGAGCGCCTTGACGCCGTCCGGGTTCAGGGTGGTCTTACCCATCGCCCCGCCGAGGATCACGAACTTCTCGTGCCCCTTGGCAAAGTCGGTGGCGACCTTCGGCGCAGCCACCGGATCGCCCGAATAGGCGATCACCGTCGGCCCCTTTAGAAGGGGCGCGACTGCGGCTACGTCGGTGCCGTCAAGAGCGATCTTGGCGAGGCGGTTCTTGGCGACTTTCACCGATGCGCCGGCCTGCTTCATCTGCTTGCGCAGAACCTGCATGTCGGCAACGGTGAGGCCGGCATAGTGAGCGACAACCACGACGCTGGAGGCCTTGAAGACCTCGTTCAGCTCCGTGACCATCTCTTTCTTGGCCGCTCGATCCACTTGCTCTCTCCGGTTGACGGCCTGCCAACCTGGTCAATGGCCGGTGCTGGTTCTGCCCAGTTCCGGTCGAGCCCAGGGAAACAAGCCGCCGGTTGCGACTTGTCGCCCGCTCTCAGCCAAAGGCAGAGGGCGAACGACGCTCCTCATGCCCTGCCCCCTCCGGCGGATTATCGCCTGAGGTCTCGAGGTCCGAACCGTAGCGGGGTTGCCCCCGTTAAAGATCATCACCCGTCTGTGCAGGCACTTGCACCGAAGAATTAAGCCCGCGCGCAATGCTCGGGCGCCTGCAGTCTCGGACAGGACCCACCGGGAAACTCCCGGATGGAAGCGCACCCCGCAGCACCGACGACTTCACCGCCCCTTCCAGAAAATCCAAATCGGACGCCTGAAAGGATGAGGTTCTGATCACCGATTTTGCGAGAAAGCGCACAAAAGCGCGCCGACGGTAGTAGGTCGGCACGCCCCTTGCAACCTATTTATGACGCTCACCAGGATTTGCAAGCACTTTATTGGAACCCCGCTGAGACGCCCGGGGCCCGGCCGCGCCGTCAAGCGGCGCGGACCAGACTTTACGTGACGCAGGGGCCTCAGTGGGCCGTGCTGCCGGCCGCGAGCACGGTCGACGGCTCGATCTTGACGCCGGGGCCCATGGTCGACGACAGCGCGATGCGATTGATGAAATGGCCCTTTGCGCCCGGCGGCTTCGCCTTCTGCACCGCATCGGCGAACGCCTTGACGTTCTCGACGAGCTTGTCGGCCGCGAACGAAGCCTTGCCGACCCCGGCGTGGATGATGCCGGCCTTCTCGACACGAAACTCGACCGAGCCGCCCTTGGAGGCCCGGACTGCTCCGGCGACGTCCATGGTCACGGTGCCGACCTTCGGATTCGGCATCATGCCGCGCGGACCGAGCACCTTGCCGAGGCGGCCGACCAGCGGCATCAGGTCGGGGGTCGCAATGCAGCGATCGAAATCGATGGTGCCGCCATTGACCTTCTCGACCAGATCTTCCGCTCCAACGACGTCGGCTCCCGCCGCACGCGCCTCGTCGGCCTTGGCGCCGCGGGCGAACACGGCGACGCGGGTGGTGCGGCCGGTGCCGTTGGGAAGCGCGACCACGCCGCGGACCATCTGGTCGGCATGGCGCGGATCGACGCCGAGATTCATCGCGATCTCGATGGTCTCGTCGAATTTCGCGGTGGCGCGGTCCTTGATCAGCTTCACCGCCTCGTCGAGCGGGTAGAGCTTCTCGCGATCGATGCCCTCGCGCGCCTTCACGGTGCGTTTTCCGTTGCTCGCCATCGCCGTTACTCCCTGACCTCGAGGCCCATCGAACGGGCGGAGCCCTCAATCATTTTCATCGCGGATTCGATGGTGTCGCAGTTGAGATCCTTCATCTTCTGTTCGGCGATCTCCTTGACCTGCGCCTTGGTGACCACCCCGGCCTTGTCGCGGCCCGGCGCCTTTGCCCCGGACTGGATATTGGCGGCCTTCTTGAGGAAATAGGCTACCGGGGGCGTCTTCATCTCGAAGGTGAAGGAGCGATCCTGATAGGTGGTGATCACCACCGGAATCGGCGTGCCCTTTTCCAACTTCTGGGTCTGCGCGTTGAACGACTTGCAGAACTCCATGATGTTCAGTCCGCGCTGACCGAGCGCGGGACCGATCGGCGGCGACGGGTTGGCAGCTCCCGCCGGCACCTGCAGCTTCAAAAAGCCGGTGACCTTCTTTGCCATGACTTACTCCTTGCGACGCTAGCGGCGTCGGGTTCGTGGTCGGGCTCGTTGCGGCGGTTGGCGGACGGCGCTGGCCTCCCACGGGGTGCAGACCGGAACATCGGCCTGCGGCGTGTTGCCCGTCCGCGCCTGCGCGCGGGGGCCTTGCTTGTCCGCGCCTGTGCGCGGGGGGTAATGCGTGTCCGCGCCTGCGCGGGGTGCATCCCCTGTCCGCGCCTGCGCGGACGGGGCCGTGACATACACCATCTGTCGCGGATGGCCACCCCTTTTTGCGGCCGCGATGCGCGAGCGCTGCAACTAGGAGCGGATGGCGGCAAAAACAAGCCGAGGCAAGGCGCCTGTGGTCAGATCTTCTCCACCTGCGCGAACTCGAGCTCGACCGGGGTGGCGCGGCCGAAGATCGACACCGCGACCTTGAGACGCGAACGGAACTCGTCGACTTCCTCGACCGTTCCGTTGAAGGAAGCGAACGGACCGTCGGACACCCGGACCTGCTCGCCGACCTCGAACGACACCGAAGGCTTCGGCCGCTCGATCCCCTCCTGGACCTGATGGAGGATGCGCGCCGCCTCGGCATCCGAGATCGGCATCGGCTTGTTGTCGGCACCGAGAAAGCCGGTCACCTTCGGGGTGTTCTTGATGAGATGGAACGCCTCGTCGGTGAGCTCCATCTTCACCAGGACATAGCCTGGGAAAAACTTGCGCTCGGCGTCGACCTTGCGGCCGCGGCGCACCTCGGTGACCTTTTCCTTCGGTACCATCACCTCTTCGAACAGGTCGGTCAGGCCGCGCTGCTTGGCCTGCTCGCGGATCGAACTCCGCGACCTTGTTCTCGAAGTTCGAGTACGCATGCACGATGTACCAGCGCTTCACCATGGCGGTTCCCGGATTGAGCCTCAACTGCCGATCCCCAGCACCAGAGTGACGAGGAAGCGGATCACCTGATCCGCAAGCAGGAAGAAGATGCCGGCAAGGGTCGCCATCACGAACACCATGATGGTGGTGATGATCGTCTCACGCCGGGTCGGCCAGGTGACCTTCGCGGTCTCCTGGCGCACCTCCTGCAGGAACTTGAATGGACTGACCTTCGCCATTTCATGAATCCGAACAGGCCCGCTCAGCGCCTGACCATGAGATCAAGCCAACCTGCCGGGCCCTTTTTGGGGATTAGCATCGCCGCGGAAGTCCGAAATCGGGCCGCAGGCGTCCCTTCAGTCCTAATGCCAGAAGCCCGCAAAAGCAAGCGATGCTGTTTTGCGCCAGTTTGATACCGGGAAAAAGCCGCGTTGGAAGGCAGTGCCCGGCCGCCGGAGCGGTAAGATCGAACCGTCGCACCCAAATGCGGCCCAGTTCACCGGGGCGGGGGGAACAACGCCAGCGCCTCCTGCTCCAGCACGCCGCCGGTGATCGAGATCGGTGCATGCGGCGCCCGCATCGCGAGCTCCTCGCTCGTGATCATGATCTGATCGATGCGCGCCGCCAGTTGCGCCAACGAAGCCGCGAACACCAGGCGCCCAAAACGGCACCACAGGATCGCCCCCATGCACATCGCACACGGTTCGCCGGTCGTGTAAATCGTACTGCCTTCGAGCGCCGTGCGATCATGGACGGCGAGCGCACGGCGGATCGCGACCATCTCCCCATGGGCGGTCGGATCGTCCTTGGTGCGCCCGAGATTGCGACCGCGTGCAATCGCGTGGCCGTCGCGGACGATGACGGCACCGAACGGGAAGTCGGCATGGCGCGCCTCATCGAGGGCGATGCGCATGAAGCGCTCGTCCTCGGCGGATGCGGCCGCCGCCGAACGCGTCAGGACCGGCGCGACCGCGATGCCAACGAGCGCCGCGGCCACGCTGCGCCGGGTCGGCATGTGACACCCGCAGGCGGTGGCGCAAATGATGGATGTCATCGTGTCACCCGCTTTCTTGCGTTGTGTCGCCGCGGCCGGCCGCGTTCAGCAGACGTGCCGGATGCCGCGATAGGATCGGTGCCAGCACGTCGGTACGGGACCAGGATAGCCCCAGAACAGAGCGGGATAGCCCCAGCGCATGAAGTGATGGCTCGGCGTGTAGCCGTACGATCGGGTGACGCCGCTGTAGTAGTAGACGTCGTCGGGGAGCCGCAGCGCCATTGCCGTCGTGTTGGCGAGCACCGTCGCGCCGACAGCCATTGCCAAGGCCGTGATTTTCAATCGCATGACATCCTCCGGATCGCCTGACGAGTCACCTCGTTCCCCCGCGAGCGTCCTCGCTTGGCCGCGCGGAGTCAAACCCGCTCGCGGCGGCGCGCCACTGCCCGGCGCGAAACCGCTTTCGTCCTGCGATTTATAGCAAAACCATCAATCTCGTGACGTTCCGCCACAGTGTTGACGCGGATGGCGGGCACTTGGAATCGGCTCAATCGGGGCCGGATGCATTCCGACCCTGCGCCTCGAAGGCGATACATACGGGGGAACTCGACCGATGACGAAATACGCACCTGCGCTTGCCGCCGCCGCACTGCTGGCTGCAAGTGTCGCGATCGCTGGAAGTGCAGCATCGGCAGCGCCGCTGTCCGGTGCGCTTGCCCTGAAAAATGCAGCCCCGACCTCTATCGAGACCGTGCAATGGCGCGGCGGCCCCGGCTGGCGCGGCGGCTACGGTCCCGGCTGGCGCGGTGGATACGGTCCCGGCTGGCGCGGCGGCTACGGTCCCGGCTGGCGCGGCCCTGGCTGGGGATTGGGCGTCGTCGGCGCCGGCATCGTTGCCGGTGCGGTTGTCGGTGCAGCCATTGCCGGTCCGCCCGTGGTCTACGCTCCGCCGCCGCCGGTCGTCGTGTACGCCCCGCCGCCGCCCGCTTACTATGCGCCGCCGCCCGCTTACTACGCGCCGCCGCAGGTGACGCTGCCGCCGAAGTGATGACGCTGCCGCCAAGATGACGGCGCCCATCCTGAGACCATGCCGGCAAAGGAAGCCGGCATGTTTTTTTATGCGCTGCGCAAGCCTGCTTGCGGCGACGGGTGCTGCGAATGGCGCGATCGCGGTGCGGGTGGCGGTGGCCCGGACCGGGAAGCATGCGATCCGGACCACCTGTGAGACCGTTACGCTACGCCGGTCTCACGGAATAAGGGTCCGTAGGCATAGGTAGGGTTCTATCGAATCCCTTTGCCGGAGGCATGACTCTCCGGCGGCCGATCACACTGTTCGTCGTCTCAGAGCGGCGGTGCCTTTTCTGACCGCCGGTGCGCCACCATGGGCGACCGGTGCGGGGGCTCTGTGAAGGCGCGTGTTCATCTGGACCATTGCGCCATGCGCCGCGGCAACCATTGCGCGATGCGGCGCGGGCCGCGGCGGTACCCACCGGGCTCGGACGCCGCGAAACATCTCTGTCGTGGCGGCACTCTCGATCGGCCGTTCGCGGGAGCAGGCAAACTGCGCTTCGGTCACTCCGGCCTCGGCCGCGGTTCGCGGGACATGCTCGTCGCCGCCGCGCTCTGCGGAACCGACGTCGGCCGCGAGGGGCTGTCGGCGGCTGCGCAGCGTGACCCCCAAGCCATGCCATCCCGCGACCGGCTGCACATGGGCGGGGTCGGCGGCGCGCAAGGGACGAAACAGGCCGAACTGGCGGCCGTTCTGGTCGAGCCAATTCCACACCCGGTCGTCGGACAGTCCGGCGGTGCTCGCGAGATCGACCGCGCAGCCGTGGCCGTATCCTCCGGTCGCTACGCTTCCGCCGTGGAACGAATAGCCGCCATGAGCCTTGAAGCCGCTTGCGAGGTTTTGCCGGAAGTCGTCACGGAACGCGCTGAGCATGGTCCATTCGACGCCCGCCGCATCCATCGCCTGGCCCGCCGCATAAAGCTGCTCGCGAAAATCGGGATCCATGCCGCCGATCACGTAGTCGATCAGCGCGATCTCCGCATGCTCGGCGGCCGCGCCGTCCTTCCACGTGAAGTCGCCGTGGGAATCCGTCTTGGTGCTGGAGCGCTGATAGACGGCCCAGAGGTAGGCTTTGACCTCGTCCAGGTGCCCGGGCGTGCGTGTCCCCTGGGGCGCGGCAACCTCGGAAGCGGTCGCGCCCGGCGCGCCCGGAGCCGGAGCAACCACTTCGGAAGGCCGGGGGTTCACGGGAGCAGCCGCCGGCTCGGACGACTGGCGCGGTTCCGCGGCGCCCTCAGCTACTCTTTTACCCTCGGAAGCCTTTTCCGGTTCCACGACGACACGCCGTGCAGCTGTTTCCGCCGGCTCAGCGGCGGGAGCGACGACCGGCGGCGTCAAGTCCGGCCCGGCCGCCTGCGCCCACGCGCTATGCCCGCCCGCGGTGATCAGCACCGCCGTCCCAAGGCAAATGATGGTTCTGCTAATGACTGTCTTGCCGACTGTCGCCCTGCCGACGATTGGAGTGCCCACGACTGCATTGCCGATCGAAAATATATGCATGCGTTGAGATACCACCCGTTATCGCTGCACGTCGGCAGCACTGGAAAATCAGGCTTGCGCACATGAGCCGCTCTGGGCCGTGAGGCCTCCGAGCATGGGGCGCGCCGCCGCAAAGGCCACCTCACCGCGGCCTGTCGCGTAACCACAACCGGGAAGCCGGCTCATGGTTGCAGTCCGGCAGCACATTTCGTGCCGAACGGGCGACCTCCCCGCACCGCAGGGCGCACAAACCGCTCGTGGCCGTCATAATCGATTGGTCGAATTGCCGCACGAATGACGGGCTGAAAGATGATCAGCCGCGACGGCCCGGCGCGCCGAAGCCGGTGTCCAAACTTTCCAGCCGAGGCGGCGCACCTTCCGGTGCGATGATACGCATGAGTGCATCGCATTTGCCCGAGGAGAAAGAAGCCGGCGGCTTACGCGGCGGAGTAAACCGCGCAGGGCGGCTTGCTGTTTGCCGTTCGCTCCTGCGGCTCGCTCTTGCGGCTTGCGTTCCGACACGCCGCATCACGCGATCACTCGTCGTCCTTCTCGCATTTGCCCACGTCCTGGCCTTTGACCGCGAGGTCGCATATTCCCAGCCAGACCGCTTTCGCAGCTTGTTTCTTGATCGTCGAGTCGTCGGGCCGCAGGGTGAAGACCAGATCATAGGGCGTGTTGATGTTTCGGGTCTTGGACGTCCAGCCCACGATCGTGAAAGTGTGCAGGCCGGGATCGACCTCGGCCGGCGACAGGCTCACCTTCACATCGGAGGATTTTTTGGTGCCACCGCCGATGATCGCCAACGCCTTGTCGATGCGCTTCTTGTCGCCCTGCAGGGTGAACCGCACCGTCTGGTCGTCGTTATTGGCCGTCGCCCCCGCGAGATTATAGGCGATGGCCTGCTTCTGAATCAGGGCCCGGAAACCGACCTTCTGGACATTGCCGCTGATGATTCCGGAAACGGCGGCGAGTTTTGGATTGCTGCCGCTCGACTTCGCACCCGCCGTCGCGATCGCGAGCAGATTGGCGACCGCCACGACGGCGACGACGGTTCGGTTCAACAGGAAATGTCCGCGCATGCCGCCTCCTTGCCGTGGTGGCCTCACCGAAGGCGCTGCCGTCGGTCGCGGAGTCGGGCCGTCAGGTGCGACCGTCCGCTCCGCCGGCGGGCTGAACCACTTCAGCGTTGCGAACACAGCTCAAGTGATTGACCGAACTGGCAGGAGTGGCAGGACTCGAACCTGCAACCCCCGGTTTTGGAGACCGGTGCTCTAGCCATTGAGCTACACTCCTACAGCCGAAACATCCGTAGGGTCTGCCGCCGTGTTCTCATGCCTGAGGCCGGGCCGCGATGCAAGTCCGGCAGGGCCCTCGCGGGGCCCTCGCGGGGCCCTCGCCTCTTTGGTCGCGAGCGCCCGCCTGCAGGTTCTACCGGATGCGCTCTCTCCGGGGCGTTCACAGCCATGCGTGGCAAATGGCGTCCGGACCGCACTCGTAGGAGTAGCCCGGCGGATGGGGCGGCGTCGATATCGGGCCTCGTGCCGGAAGCGTCACGCAGGGCGCGGGTGCGGGGCGGTTTCACGATCAAAAGCAATGGTCGTGGGGGGCCATCTGGGGGCCATCGCGCTTGCTTGACATCGCCCGCCGAAACGGCATTCCCTCTTATCGCCGCACCTTGCCACCTGAAAGGCTGCAATGTCTCCTTCCGAAGCCGCGCCGGACCGGACCGCAGCCGGGGGCTGGCGCGCGGCTTCGCGGTGGCGACACGGGTCCGGGGCCGGCCGCCGCCCGCGCGTCTGCGCATCCCGGCCGGCGCGGCGCTTCCCGACCGCCCGCGTCGCGCGCCTGTCGCTGCTGCTTTTGAGGCTGCTGCTTGTGACGCCGCTGCTTGTGACGCCGCTGCTTATGACGCCGCTCGTCGGGCCTGCGGGGGCCGCCGATTTCATCGAGGAAAGCGGCTACCTGCGGGTCACCATCGCCGGCCGCAACTATCGCCTGGAAGCCCTCACGGTGAAGCGGACCGGCGCCGAAGGCCCACTTCCGATCGCCCTGATCGCCCACGGCAAGCCGGCCAGTCAGCAGAGCATGCTCGACGACCACGCCGGCAATTTCCTCGAAGTCACGCGCGACCTCGCGAGCCGCGGCTGGCTCGCGGTCGCGGTGATCCGGCGCGGCTTCGGCCAGTCGGACGGTCCGATGCCGGTGCCGGTGAACTGCCAGAGCACGACGTTCGTCCCGCGCTTCTCGGCAGATGCGGACGACCTCCAGGCGGCACTCGAAGTCATCGCCGCACGGCCGGACGCCGACCGGGGGCGGATGATCGCGGTCGGCGTCTCGGCGGGCGGCGCCGCCGTAACCGCCCTCTCGGCGCGCAACCCGCGGGGGCTGCGCGCCGTCGTCAACATCTCCGGCGGCTTGCGGATGGAAAGCTGTTCCAAGGAGGAGGTGCTGGTCCAGGCGTTCAAGGAGTTCGGGTCGACGAGCCGGGTCCCCTCGCTGTGGATGTACGCGAGGAACGACAGCTTTTTCGGACCCGACGTCGTCGGCCGCATGAACGACGCGTTTCTCGCCGGCGGCGGCGACGTCAAGCTCGTGATGTATGACGCGATCGGAGCGGACGGCCATGCCCTGTTCTCGCGGGGCGACGGCCGCTACCGGTGGCTGTCGGAGATGGACGGCTTCCTGCGGTTTCACGGGCTTCCCACCTGGCAGCGGCGGGACGTCGACGCCCTTCTCAAGCGCCTCAACGGCGCCGAGCGCAACCGCAGCTTCGTCGAGGGCTTCCTCGCCGCACCGTTCGAAAAGGCGCTCGCTCGCGCAACGCCCGACAACTACATGTTCGGCGGCTGGGGCTATAAGGCGGTGGGTGACGCGCGCAAGGGCGCGCTCGACGGCTGCGGCAAGCAGCGATCGCCGGAGCGGTGCGCCATCGTGATGGAGAACAACAACTGGGTCGGCCCCTTGCAGTGATCAGCGGAGCCAGCGATGAACGATACCGAACGGAGGAGCGCGCAGCGGCATCGCACCCTGAAGGCCGGCAAGATCGTTCTGAATCAAGGTGCGTCGGTGCTCGATTGCACGGTCCGCAACCTCTCCGCCACCGGGGCCGCGGTGTCGCTGCCCAATACCGCCACCGTGCCTGCCGAGTTCGAGTTGCAATTCGACGGCGAGACGCGGAGCTGCACCGTCGCATGGCGCCGGCTCGACAAGATCGGCGTGAAATTCAAGTAGCCGCCGCGCCGCTGTACCGGCCGCGCCGCACACGCGCCGCTCACGCAACCGGCTACTTCTTGATCGCGCCGAAATAGCGCAGGTCGGGCGCCGGCTGGCCGGTCTTGGTCGGCATCAGATAACCGTCCGCACTCATCATGTAGGTCTCGGCGCCGATGACCACGTGGGGATTGTTCTCCGCGCAATCGACGAAGTCCCAGACCCCTTCCGGGTCGCGCCGATAGTGGCGCGTGACCGTCCATGGCCGGGTCAGCGCGTGGTCGATGACCGTGACCTCGTCGTGGAGCAGATTGCCATCCGATTTATCGAGGAAGATGCGCTCCTTGATGATGCTCTCGCCGTCGCGGTGCAGCGGGAGCCCGCTGGCTTCGAAGGTGCGCGGGCCTTTGAACCCGCGGCTTTCGACTTCGAGCAGATCGAAGCGGCCGTCGCCGTCGGTATCGACCCACTTGCCGATGGAATAGCCGTTGAAGCTCGGCCGTACGTCCTCCGGCCAGTCCCGCCCGTCGGTGAAGATGCGCCGCGACGTCGTGTAGTCGGTCATGTAGTAGGTGACTTTCGGCGTGACGACGAACTCGACCGGGAAAATCGCGACCATCATCCGCGGCAGACCGTGCGGCAGGCACAGTCCTGTCGGGTCGCCGGTGAGGCCGCCGATGGCGCGATCCTTTAGCGTCGCCTCGAAGATCGCCTGATACTCCGGCGTCAGCGGCGCCTGCTGGCCGATGCCGGGCGGCTTGGTCGGATCCCAGGCGGGCGCCACCTCGGGCGGCCGCCGCCATTGTCCCGACCAGTCCGGATACGTGCCCGGGGAACCGGCGTCCTGCGCGTGTGCCGCCGTGGTCGACAGCGCCGCCGCGAACAAAGCCGCGATGCACGTGGTTCTCGTCATGGCGCTTCTCCCCGATCGCAACGATGGGACAGCACGTTGCAGGCGTTGCCGGCACGATAGCGGTGACGGCGCAAACCGCCAAGCCGAGCACGCCACTGCCGCCCGCTACTGCCCCGCCCAAGCAACTGCGCCCAAGCAACCGCCGCCGGCCTGCACGCCAACCCCGGCACGCCACCCCTGACACACCAAATCCCGACACAGTGCCATTACATGGACGAAGCTATATGCTTGACGGCAGCATTGCCGGACGGCATGTGCTGCACCATCGCGAGCGCCATCAATGGTGGCGCGGTCTCATTAGGGTCATTGCTTAGATAATTGGGAGCAGGCAAATGCAGGACGCGCAAGCATTCATGGGCCAGCCCGGAGTCGGCTTTTTTTCGATGCTGATCATCGGGGGCCTCGCGGGATGGATCGCCGGCATGGTGACGGAATCCCGCCATGGCATTCTCACCAATATTCTTGTCGGCATTGCCGGCGCATTTCTCGGCGGCGAGCTGGCCAACCTTCTGAACATCGACGTGTTCGGCTTCTTCCGTACGTTGATCTCGGCGACCATCGGCGCCATCGTGATCCTGTTCCTGTGGCGCCAGATTCGCACGCCGGCAACCTGAAGTCCGGGCGCTGCAACCAGGCGACGTCACCGACCCGGCTCGACCCGCCGCACCGAGGCGGCGATGGCGCGCAGGTCTTGGGCGACGGCGGGATATCGCCCAGCGAGCGTTTCGAGGTCGCCGATTTCCGCGTCGGACGGCACGACGCCCGGCCACGCGGTGCTCGCGCCGAGGAACCAGCGCCGGCGTCCCAGCAATCGCGCCGTGTGGAACGTATTGCCGGGGATGAGGAGTTGCACCTGGTGGCCGCTGCGCAGGTCCGGTCCGACGATGACGCGGGCGGTGGCGCCGTCGGACTTCAACAAAAACACTTCGAGCGGATCGCCGAGATAATAGTGGTAGAGCTGGTCGTTGCGAATGCGATGCAGTCGCACCGGCGCCTCCGGCGTCACCATGAAATACAAGGCTGAGCCGACGGTTCTCGCCTCGTCGAACGGCGCCGGCAATCCACCCGCCGGGATCGCCTGCGGGCTGACGAAAGTCGCCCGCACGAAACCGCAGGTCGCGTTGGGCTCGAGCCCGAGCAGCGTGCGAATCTCGTCGGATGTGAGTTCGGTCATCGGTCCTCCTGCAGGCCCCTGCGAGGCCACCTGTTGAATATCGGGCGCCGCGGGTGACGGGCGCGGCGCAGCTCGCAAAAATTGCGCCCGTTCGCGCCAATGTGACAGAATACGCTGTCTCCAGAAGGGCGATCGGCATGCGCTATGAACTCTATTACTGGCCCACGATCCAGGGGCGCGGTGAATTCATCCGCCTGGCACTGGAGGAGTGCGGGGCCGATTACGTCGACATCGCACGCCGACCCGGCAAGAACGGCATGCCCGCACTGATGACCCTGCTCGACGGCAAACGCATCAAGCATCCACCGTTTGCCCCGCCGTTTCTGCGCAGCGGCAAGCTCGTCATCGCGCAGACTGCGAATATCCTTCTCTACCTTGGCGCCCACGAGGGGCTGGCGCCGCGGCAGGAAGCTTCACGGCTCTGGACCCATCAGCTGCAGCTCACCCTCGCCGACCTCGTGGCCGAAGCGCACGACACCCACCATCCGATCTCGGTCAACCTCTACTACAAGGACCAGCGTCGCGAAGCGAAGCAGCGGGCCGCCGACTTCACGGAAAGCCGCTCGCCGAAATACCTCGGTTATTTCGAAAGCGTGCTCGCGCGCAGCGGCGGTCCATACCTGCTCGGTCGCCGCGTCACCTATGCCGACCTGTCGCTGTTCCAGGTCACGGCGGGCTTGCGCTACGCCTTCCCCAAGGCGATGCGGCGGCTGGAGAAGAAGACGCCGCGGATCGTGGCGCTGCACGATCGCGTCGCCCAGCGCCCGCGGATCGCGCGCTATCTCGCTTCGGAGCGGCGAATCGCCTTCAACGAGGACGGGATTTTCCGGCATTACCCGGAATTGGATGCCTGAATACGGACGCATTCTTGAAGCCAGCGTAGGGTCGGTTCGCGCCGGCCGTCAGTGCCGGCCGCCCGAACTTCCGCAGCTTCCAGGGGGCCCACGGTTTGCGTTTTGCCGGGCCGTCCGAAAGCTGGGGCGTCTTCGATCTGAGTGAAAAAGAGGAAACACCCCATGTTCAGGACAATCCATAGCTCCGTCGCGTGCGCAATTCTGGCATCGGCACTGGCGGCGTTCAGCGCGCAAGCCATGCCGTTCTCCTCGGGCGCGCACCAGGAAACGAGCGACGTGACGCTGGTGGCCGGCGGCTGCGGGCCCGGCTTCCATCGCGGCCCGTTCAACGGGTGCGTCGCCAATGGCCCCGTAGTGGTCGGACCGGCCGTGGTGGTGGCGCCGCCCGTGGTCGTGGCTCCGGGACTGGTCGTCGCACCGCCGGTTGTGTGCGGTGCGGGATTCCGCTGGCATCCGCGGTTTCGGCGCTGCGTCATCCTCTGACCGCAACCGCTTATTCACGCAATGGGATGGGTCGGGCCTCGCGCCCGACCCATTCGCTGCGCCCAGGTTTTCGAACACACACGCATGGCCGGCGGCCTCGCCGCGCCGGATTTGCCGATCGGCGCCCGCCGCGGGTGCGATGAGTTTAACCTCAGCGGAACATTAAGTTTCAGCCATAGAGTTGCGTTGCCGCATTGACAAATTTCGCGGCACCCTTGTGTATATATACGATAACTGGAGCGGCCTGGATCATCGGCGGCGCCGCGTCCTGCCGAAGCGGATTGCAACAACCGCGCCGCCGATCCCGCAACCAAATCGCTCCTGGATGGGCGCTCGATGAGCTGGATTCGCAAGAATCTCAGGGTTGGGACGTGGTGTGCGCTGTTCGCGCTCACGGTCCAATTGCTTGTCCTGTTCGGCCACGTCCATTGCGGCTGGAACAGCTGTGCTCCGGCCGCGCAGGCCGCCGTCGCGACCCTCGCCCATGGCTCGCCCGACGGTGTCGGCTTGACCAAGCCGACGACGCCCGGCGCAGGCGATTATTGCCTGTTGTGCGGGGTTATCCACCTCGCCGGCAACATCCTACCGTCCTTGCCGCCCGCGCAGCCCCTCGCGGCGTCACCCATCTCGGAGTCGCACTGGACGGACCTCTCCACCCTCCTGGTCGCGATCCCCCGCGGCATTTTCCAGGCGCGGGCTCCGCCTTTCTCGTAATTGTCTGCGTCGGCCGGCGACGCAAATCGGTGCCCGGCACGACGCGCGCCTTTTCACACGCGCACGCGGACCGCAGGCATCCTCGCAAAAGCACACCGCCAGCGCACACCCTTCGGCCATTCGGCGGGCCCTTCGATGACCCAACCCGACAGTTCAGCGGAGCCCCGCACACCGGTGCGGCGGCCGCCGATGCGCGCCGGCACCGTGCTCGGCTTCCTGCTGTTCATCGTGGCCGCCGGCGCCGGCGTCTATTACATCGCTTCCCGTAGCGGCGGGCTGCGCGCCCAGGAGCCCTCCCTCCACGACACGGCGGCCTTCTATACGGTGGACGGCGATCGCATCTCGGTGCCCTCCACGTCGCCGTTGCGAATGCGGCTCGGTATCGCCGACGTCGTCGACAAGGCGATCGCGCGCAGCTTGACGCTGCCGGCGGTGGTGGAGTCCGACCCGGCGCGTACCGCAAAAGTGCTGCCGCCGGTCGCCGGCCGCGTCACCGAACTCAAGGTTCAGCTCGGGGCGAGGGTCGCCGCGGGTGATGTGCTCGCCGTCATCGAATCGAGCGACCTCGCCCAGGCGGTATCCGATCTCGAGAAGGCGCGCTCCGCGCTCAAGCTCACCAAGCAGACGCTCGACCGCCTGGTGACCCTGGAGAAGACCTCGGCGATTGCCGTCAAGGAGCGCGAACAGGCGCAGAGCGAATATGCGCAGGCCGTGTCCGAGGCCGAGCGGGCACAGTCGCGGCTGCAGGCCATCGGCGCGCCCTCGGATCCGAAGGGGAATCGGCGGCTGCTGCAGCTCAAGGCGCCGGGGGCCGGCAGCGTCATCGACCTGCAGATGGCGCCCGGCGCCTTCCTCAACGACCCCACGGCGGCGGTGATGACGATCGCCGATCTCAGCACCGTGTGGGTCACCGCCAATGTTCCGGAAAAGGACACGGCGCTCGTCACCAAGGGTCAGACCGTCGACGTCGTCTTCACCGCCTACCCCAACGAGGTCTTCAAGGGCACGGTGCTATTCGTCAGCGACGTGCTCGATCCCGACACCAGGCGCACCAAAGTGCGAATCGCCTTCCCCAATCCCGACATGCGGCTCAAGCCCAACATGTTCGCCACTGCCACGTTCCTGGCGCCGGAACGACCGATGCCGATCGTGCCGACCAAGGCGCTGATCCTGAGAAACGAATCCGACCAGGTGTTCGTCGAGGTCGCGCCCTGGGTGTTCGAGGCGCGTCCGGTCGAGGTGGCGTTCCAGCAGGGCGACCAAGCGGTCCTGACCCGCGGCGTCAAGGCCGGAGACCGCATCGTGGTGAAGGGCGGAGTGCTGCTCAATGATTGACGCCCTCGTCACCCTCGCCCTGCGCAAGCGCAACGTGGTGGCGATGATCTGGTTCTTCGCCGCGGTCTATGGCTATTACTCGTGGACGCAGCTCGCGATCGAAGCCTATCCGGACATCGCCGACACCAGTTCGCAGGTGATCACCCAGGCGCCGGGACTGGCCGCCGAGGAAGTCGAGCAGCGCATCACGATACCCCTGGAACGCGAGCTCAATGGCACGCCGGGGCTGCTGTTCATGCGCTCGAAGAGCACCTTCGGGCTGTCGTTGATCACCCTCGTGTTCCGCGACGGCATCGAGGACTACTGGTCGCGCCAGCGCATCAACGAGCGCATCCAGAACGTGGTCCTGCCGTCCGGCCTGACGCCCGGCCTCGATCCCCTGACGTCTCCCACCGGCCAGATCTACTATTACACCCTCGAATCCGGCACCAAGGGACTGCGCGAGTTGTCGGAGATCCAGCGTTGGGTCGTGATCCCGGCGCTCAAGCAGGTTCCGGGCGTCGCCGATATTTCGAACTTCGGCGGCATCACCACCCAGTTCCAGCTCGAGCTCGATCCGCAGCAGCTCGTCCGCTTCAACCTGTCGCTCGCCAATATCGAGGCGGCGATCAACGCCAACAACACCAGCGCGGGCGGCAGCGTGGTCCCGCGCGGCGATCTCGGCTTCGTGGTGCGCGGCCTCGGCATGGTGCAGTCGCTCGACGATCTCGGCGCCATCGTCGTGACGCAGCGCAACGGCACGCCGATCCTGCTGCGCGACCTCGGCAAGCTCAAGCTCGCCAACCAGGAGCGGCACGGCATCCTCGGCCATGACCGCAAGAGCGACTCGATCGAAGGCACCGTGCTCCTGCTGCGCGGCCAGAACCCGTCGCGGGTCATCGAGGGCATCCATGCCAAGGTGGCCGAGCTCAACGCGAGGCTCAAGAGCGAGGACGTGCAGATCGTCCCCTATATCGACCGCGCTGACCTCGTCGACGCCACGATCGACAAGATTTCGCACACCATCTTCGAGGGGATCGGCTTCGTGGTGCTCGTGCTGATGCTGTTTCTCGGCAGCCCGCGCAGCGCGCTCATCATCGCGATCACCATTCCCTTCGCGATGCTCACGGCATTCATCCTGATGAATCTGTTGCGCATCCCGGTCAACCTGCTCTCCCTCGGCGCGATCGATTTCGGCATCATCGTCGACGGCGCCATCGTGATGACCGAAGCCGTCCTGCGGCGGCGCGAGGCCGAACCCGATCGCCCTCTCGCCGAGAGCGACGCCGCCGTGGCCGCCCACCAGGTGGCGCGGCCGATCTTCTTCTCGACGCTGATCATCATCGCCACCTATCTTCCGCTCTTCGCGTTCCAGCGCATCGAGGCGAAGCTGTTCTATCCGATGGTCTATGCCGTCGGGTTCGCACAGTTCGGCGCCCTGCTGCTGACGCTGACGCTGATACCCGGTCTCGCCTACCTCGCCTTCCGCAAGCCGCAGCGGACCTTTCACAACCGCGTCCTCGCCCGGCTCGAGCAGGCCTATCGCTGGCTTTTGGAGGGCTCGCTGCAACGGCCGTGGATCGTCTATGCGCTCAGCGCCGCAGCCGCGGTGACCGTGGTCGGACTGGGCTTGACGGCATCACGGGAATTCCTGCCCGAGCTCGACGAAGGCTCGATCTGGCTCCACGCCGAAATGACCGGCGGCATTTCGCTCACCAAGGCGATGGAAATGGATGCCGAGCTGCGCAAGGTCGTCATGGAGTTTCCCGAGATCTCCACGGTGGTCACCCATGTCGGGCGCAATGACGACGGCACCGATCCGTGGACCCCCTCGCATGTCGAGGCCGGGATCACGCTGCGCCCCTACAACACCTGGCCGTCGGGCGGCAACAAGCAGGACCTCATCCGCCGGATGTCGGCGCGGCTCGCCGAGCTTCCCGGCTACGAGATCGCCGTCAGCCAGCCGATCATCGACGGCGTGCGGGACAAGGTCTTCGATCCGCACAGCCAGCTCGCGGTGAAAATCTATGGCGAAGACATCAAGGAGTTGCGCCGTATCGGCAAGGAAGTCGCCGCCGTGCTCGAGAAGGTGCCCGGCACCGCCGACGTGCTGGTGGATGACCGCCCGCCGCTGCCCCAGATATTGATCACGCCGGATCGCGAGGCGGCGGCCCGCTACGGCATCAATGTCGGCGACATCGCCGATCTCATCCAGACCGGGATCGGCGGCGCCGCGGTGAACCAGATCTTCATCGGCGAGCGGCGCTACGACGTGACGGTGCGGTTCCAGGACACCGCCCGCAATAACCCGGAAGCGCTCGGCAACCTGGTTCTCACATCGAGCTCGGGTGCGCTCGTGCCCCTATCGCAGGTCGCTCGCATTCAGCTGCAGAACGGGGAAAGCACCATCAATCGCGACATGAACCAGCGTTATCTGCTGGTGAAGCTCAATTCCGACGGGCGCAGCCTGCCGGCGCTGCTGTCCGACGCCAAACAGCGCATCGCGGAACAGGTCAAGTTCGATCCGGCCCGCTACCACATCGAGTGGAGCGGCGACTTCGAGAACGAGCAGCGGGCCGAGGCGCGGTTCGTCTTGATCATCGGGCTGATGCTCGCGGTGATGTTCGTTCTGCTGTTCGCCGAGTTCGGCGCGCTGCGACACGTGGCGCTGATCCTCCTGGTGGTGCCGCTGGCCACGCTCGGCGGCCTGATTGCACTCCACATGGGCGGCGTGACCCTCAACGTCTCGTCCTCGGTCGGCTTCATCGCCTTGTCCGGCGTCGCGGTGATGAATGGCGTCATCATGGTGGCGAACCTCAACCGCCTGCGGGATTCCGGCCTGCCGCTCCTCGACGCGGTGGTGGCCGGCGCGAGCGAACGCCTGCGGCCGGTGCTGATGACGGCAACCGTCGCCACGGCCGGCATGCTGCCGGCGGCGCTTGCCACGGGCGTCGGCTCCGACGTGCAGCGCAGCCTCGCGACCGTGGTCGCCGGGGGCCTGTTCTTCGCGACGCTCCTGACCTTGTTCCTGATCCCGACCTACTACTTCGTCATGGAACGGCTGGTCTCACGGCGCGAACAGGCCGACGAGGTCCGCGGGGCCGAGGGGGTGCTGCCCGGCCCTTGATCGGCCCGACATCCCTTCACCCGGGCGGGCGCATGCTGGGACGTTGCGCTTTTCGTCGGACGGGTTACCGCCAGCCGGATCGCCAATTGCCGGAATGCAACAGCCGGATTGCCACGCACCCCATCGTTGCTTACTAGACCCCCGCGGCGCTGCCGCCGCGGGCAAGGAACGAGACGGAGGACCACGAAGACGATGGCCGGAGAAATCAGAGACTGCTTGCCGCCCGATCGAAATCCTCGCAAGCCGCATACCGTCCTTCCCAAGGGCTCGGTCGACACCCACGTGCACGTCTTCGAACCGGGCTACAAGCTGTCGCCCGACCGCGGCTATACCCCGCCGGAACTCGACCCTTGCCGACCTCGTGCACCTGCATGAAACGCTCGGGGTGGACCGCGTGGTGTTCACCCAGCCCTCGATCTACGGGGTCGACAATTCGGCGATCCTGAACGGGGTGGCGGCACTCAACGCGACGACACCCGACCGGGCGCGCGCGGTGGTGGCAATCACCATGGACGTGAGTGACGACGAACTTGCCGCCCTGGATGCGAGCGGTGCCCGTGGGGTGCGGCTCAATACCGACAACAAGGGCGGCATGCCGTTGGAGATCGACGCCATTCCGAGCCTCGCGGCCCGGATCGCCCCGTTTGGCTGGCACATCGAGTTCCTGTTCCCGGGCAAGGATATTCTGGAGCTGATGCCGGTCTTCACGCGCCTCAAGGTGCCGATGTCGATCGGCCACTTCGCCTACCAGCCGGCGACCGCCGGCGTGCAAGCGCCCGGGTTCCAGGCCCTGCTCGACCTCATGCGCGCTGGAAACACCTGGATGAAGATCTCCGGCGCCAACCGGGTCAGTGCCACCGACCTGCCGCCCTATGACGACGTGAAGCCGTTGGCCCATGCTTTGATCGAGGCGGCCCCGGACCGGATCATGTGGGGCACCGATTGGCCGCACCCCAACAAGTACATCGTCAATCCCAACGACGGCGATCTCGTCGACGCCTTCGGGGACTGGGTGACCGACGAGACCATGCGCCGCAAGATCATGGTCGAGACCCCTCAGGCCTTCTATCGCTTCTGATGCTCCGTCTTCGATTCTGGCGCTCTCGGCCGGACGCCGGTCCCCTTTGCGGGACCGGCCGTCCCGCTTCGTGCCGTCTTGGTCGCGCTGGCTGCGGAATCGCGATCGAAAGGTGGCAGACCCGCGGCGGCAACGTGCCCGACCGATGTAGAAATGCAACACCTCCCATCGGCCACTGGAACCTCCTGGGACTCAACGATTAACATCATGATTTTATGCAGTTATTAACCATGATGTGACGCGGCGAAATCGCACAATCCAAACGATTGTTGCCGAACCGCAACAGCCAGAATCGATGCAACCTGCTACGCATGTGTCCTGTCGGCGAACGTAAATGCGACGAGGGAAACATGATCGCGCGGATGACTGCAGAAGGCCGGGTTCTCGGGTTTGACGCCGGCGATTGGCTGATGCTTCTGGGCGGCTCTGCCCTCGCCGGTCTGCTCACCCTGCTGATTGCCTGAGCTGACGACGTGCGGACCGGCTATCGCCGGTCGCCGACATTGCGGGCGCGTGGCGCCCGTCCGAGCGGAAGCTCTTCGCCAAAGCGCGAAGGCGGGTGCGGCGACCAGGGCACTCTAAAGTCCCTGACCTAAGTCCCCCTCGCTCCGGAATGCCGGGGATCCCGGAACCACTTCCGACAAGACATAGCGAAATCACATACGATCCGCGCCATGGCGGGCGTGTTGCAGCGCCTGGGCTACCGACTGGGGTGGCTCGACCAGGTTCCGATCGCGTCTTCCGCGCGCTATGATCGTGCCAGCAATCGGGAGGCCGCTCGTGAAAATCGCTCTCTACGGCGTCGCCGCCGCGCTCGCGGCTATTCTGGCACCTGCGGCGGGGGCCGCGGAGATCAAGGTCATCGCCTCCAATGCCGTCCGCGAGCCCTATCGCGAGTTGATCCCGCAGTTCGAGAAGGATACCGGCCACAGGGTAACGGTGGACTGGGGCGGCACGCTCGACATCGTCAAACGGGTGGCTGGCGGTGAGATCGCCGATATCGTCCTCATTCCAAACACCCGGATCGACGACTTCGTCCGCCAGGGGAAGCTCGTGGACCGCACCGATCTCGCGAGGTCCGGCGTCGGCGTCGCCGTGCGCAGCGGCGTACCGCGACCGGACATATCGACGGTCGAGGCGCTCAAGAGCACCCTCCTCGCCGCAAAATCGATCGTCCTGTCGTCGGGGCCCAGCAGTTTCTACCTGCCGGGCCTGTTCCAGAAGATGGGAATCGCCGACGCGCTCAAGCTGAAGATCACCCAGATCGGGCCCGGTCTCGGGGTCGGCGATACGCTGGCGCGCGGCGAAGGCGAGATCGGCTTTACCCAGATGAGCGAGCTGATGTCGGTCAAGGGCATCGACTATCTCGGCCCGCTGCCGGCCGATATCCAGTTCGTCACGGTCTTTTCGGCGGGTGTCCATGTCGCCGCGCCCGTCCCCGACGCGGCCCGCGCGCTGCTCCGCTTCCTGGCCGCACCGCAGGCGGCGGCGATCCTGCGCCACCATGGAATGGAGCCTGGCTGAGCATCGCCCTATTTCAGGCGGTCCTTGATCTTGTCCAGCCCGGCATGCGCGCAATTGTTGTCGAGCATCGCGCCCGGCGCACCGGCCGCGCCAATCGCCCCGACGACCTCGTCGCCGATCTTGATCACGGCGCCGCCGCCGAAGAACAGCACATGGGGCAGTTTCGCCAATCCTGCGATCTCATTCTTGGCGAGCTCGGCGAGGGCCATGGTGTCGCTCTTGAACGACACGCTCGTGTAGGCCTTGTCGTGCGCACTATCGATGGTGTGGATGCCGGCCCCATCGCCACGCAGCGCTGCGATGGTCGCACCATCTGCATCGACCAGTACCGCGGTCTCGCGATAGCCATGCTGGGCGCAGGACGACACCGCTTCGCCGACCGCCTCCAAGGCCAGCGCCGCCGGTATGCGGTGGGTCTGGAGTGCCTGGGCGGAACACGCGGACGCACCGAGCACGAGGCCGATGAACGCGAGAGCCGTGTTGCGGTAGAGCTTCATGCCGGAACTCCTTTTGTGTTCACGCGGAACTCGAAAAGCCTCGTCGCACGCCGATCCTCGACGCATTCCTCTGCCGTTACAAACATGCGGCAGGGGGCGGAAGTCCCGAGATGAGATCTGAACATCACATTGTGGTGTCGACCGGATCGATTCCAGTCTACCGCGGATCGGCGATGCGGCCCTCGAACAGGATCAGCCCGGTGGTGTCGTCCACGAGATAGAACAGGAACGGATGATCGACGCGGAAGGCTTCCGGCATCACCAGCCGCGGCATCGCCGTGGGTCGGATGACGACGGCGGTCGCCGCCGCCGCCTCCGTGCTCTCCTCGGCGACGTCGATGACGGCGCGGTGCAGGACGTCGCCGATGTAGACGCCGGCCTGTCCCGCCGGCCGTCCGGTCATGCCGGAAAAATCGGCGGCGCCCGGCTCGAATGCCTTGCGCATTCCCGCTTGGCGGAGCGGGCCGACCAGGTCGACCTTGTATTCGGCCTTGAACCGCGGCAGCGCGAGGGCCACCGGCTTGCTCGCCTTGCCGTCGCGCAATGCGGCAAACAGTTCCGCAAGCCCATTCGCGTCGAGCCGTCGCGCCACCGCCGCCGCGCCCTCGACATCGTCCGGGAGCACGATCACGAGGCCCAGCTCGGGAATCTCGTAATTGATCCGCAGCGCCCGATAGCCGCCGCGCGACACCAGCGAGAAGTTGCCGGTCTGGTTCATCAGCGCAACCTCGGCATCCTGCGTCCGCGTAATATGGAAGGGCTCATCCTTCGTGAACTTCTTGTCGAAGACCGTCGCCCAGCGCGCCTTGAAGTAGACGGCGTCGAGGAGCACCGCGGTGGAATCCGGATCGAGCTGGTCCAGCATTCTCGGGATCTTGTTCTCGGTCTTGCGGGCGACCCAATTGTTGACGACGTCGAGGCTCGCATTCTGGAACACGTCGGCGGCGAACTTGGTCTTGAGCGTCGAGATATAGTCGTCCGCGATGAGATCGCCGCGCTTCGTGAGCATCAGCGCATTGGCGACGAGCAACTTTGCGGATGGCGGGAATTGCGCGGGGCCGGTGCAGCGGTCGCCCTGCAACGTGAGGCCGTAGCGACACTGATTGGTCGCGTCGGCGGCTGGCCGCATCTCGCAATTGCGGCCGTTCACGGTGGCCCCGGGCGGGCAGATCGGGGGCGCGGTGCTGCGATCATAGCCGTTGAGGATCGACAGCGCCTCGGCGTTCGCCGTCTCGACCGCCTCCGCGGACATCCGCATCGAAAGCGCGCGCATCATCTCCGAGGCGGTGTCGCCGCGCGCGCCGATCAGCGCCATCGACATCGCCGCGCCGATCGAATAGGGCGAGAACACCACATTGCCGGGCGTGGCCGCGAACTGCCCGAACAGTTGTTGTCCGGTGGCGTTGTAGGCCCTCGCGAGCAGCGTGATCCGTGCTTCGGCGGCGATGTTGAGCGGCTGGGCCGCTACCCGGCCGGTGTCCGCAATGCCCACAACGGCCACCAGAACCGCGGCACCCAAAGCCGCCGCGGTCGCACGCCCGATCCGACGCCCCATGATCATCATTTGCCGCACTCCCTTCACGTCTGCGCAGAGCGTCGCGCCCGTCCGTTACCCCTTAGAGCCGGGATTGCGCGGCAGCCGAGGGCAACGCTCCGTTTTATACAGCATCGTGCCCCAAGCGTACGCGGGCGCCTCCACAAAAGCGGCGAGGCGATGTGCCGCGTCCAGACGCGCGCCGCCTTGGCAAGGCTGCCTGCGGCGGAACGGAAATCGGGAGCGACGTCGCGCCGCGCTGGCCGGCGCGGCCCCTCGCCGCGCTGTCCAGGCGTTGCGGTTCCTCGGGTGTGGCCGTGACCGGGCGAATAATCCTCGCCCTGCGAGCGCTCGCTCGTATATCAAAATGCGAATGGTGGCATGTTAGGAACGCCAGCATCTGATCCAGTCCGGTCGGGGGTTCTCTGACGCCATGGCCGAGGTGATTGCGCCCACGCCCCCTCCCCTGCGGTGGCTGTTCAGTCATGCGCTGCGGCGACGAGTCGCGTGGCGCTATTGGCTGCGCGACCCAGCGATCGGCGCGCTCGAGCTCGCGCTGCACCACACAATTCGCTTGTTGCCGATCGACGCCTGCTCGTTTTCGGGCGCGGCCATAACGTACCTTACCCGCCACCTCTATCCGGAGAGCGACGCCCGCGCCCGCAGGGTGTGGAAGGTGCTGCGGCCCCAGGAGGCTGATCCCGCTGCGGTCGATGCCGCGATGGACCGGCTATGGCGAAACGTCGGGCGCACGATGCACGAATACTCGATCCTCGACCGCCTGTGGGCGGCGGGCCGTATCGAAGTCTCCGACATCGCGCATCTCCACCGCGCCCGCGACCAAGGCAGGCCGATCCTGGTCACGCCCGTTCATCTCGGCAACTGGGAAGCGATCCTGGTGGCCGGAATCGCGTGCGGGCATTTCGGGTCGGGACTCTACGAGCCGCCCCAAAATCGCTTCGAGCATCGCATCGCCAATGCGGTGCGCACGCGATACGGAGCGCGCTTCGTCGCGGCCGGCCCGAACAGCGTGCGCGAGGCGGTGCGGGAACTGAAGGCCCGACACGGTCCCTTCATCGTCTACATCGACGAGTTCATCCGCGGCCGGGTGCAGGCGCCGTCATTCGGCCGCCCGCTGCGGGCCGATGCCAACATCGCCTATGCGGTGCGGCTTGCCGCCCTGACGGGCGCGGTCGTTATTCCCGCGTACTGTCTGCGCCTGGGCGACGCGGCCCGGTTCAAGGTGCAATTCCTTCCGCCATTGGAGGTGGTCAGCACCGGGGACAGAAAGGCCGACCTCGCCGAAAACGTGAGGCGGCTCGACGCCGTCATCGCGCCGATCATCCAGGCGCATCTCGACCAGTGGTATTTCGCCCTGGATTTCGAATTCGACACCGGGGACACGAATGCCACCCGGTTTGAATCGCTCGGATCGGACGGTTGGGCCAGCTCCGGCGTCAGCAGTGAGATCAAGGACTGCAAAGCGCCGTCCCGCGGCCGCGTCGGTCCGTCATGATAAGTCCTTCCGTGAGACCTTCAGGCCGAACGGCCGCGAGGTGAGCCTGCGCACCCGGTCCGGCAGCATTCCACCAATCCACGACATCGTGGCAAGAACGCGCGGGAAGGAGGTCACGGCGCGATTTGCCTCGAGCCCTCGCAGGGCATGTCCGGCCGCCGCCTCGGCGGACATCTCGAACGGTTTCCAGCCGGTTTCCTGGGCGATCATCGGGGTCGAGACGAAGCCCGGACAAACGACGTTGACGCGGACGCCCTTTGCCTCGACCGCGCCCCGCAGTCCGAGGCCATAGCTCAGGACCGCCGCCTTGCTGGCGCAATAGCTCGGGCAGTCCGAAAGCGGGATGAAGCCGGCGAGCGACGATATGATGCCGATCTGGCCACGGCCACGCGCGATCATTCTCGGCAACACCGGATGGACGGCGTTGAGGACGCCCATCACGTTGGTTTCGATAACGGCCGCGCTGTCCGCCGACGCCTCGATCTCCCCTTCAGCCGGCGATCCGGCCATGATCCCCGCATTCGCGATCAGAACGTCGATCGGGCGGGCGTCATCGAACGCCTCGAGCCACACGCGCATCTCCGCCCTGGCGCGGACGTCGACGGCGCCGACCTGCACGTCCGCGCCGGCTTCGCGGCATTCCGCGGCGACCGCGTCGAGGCGCGGGCGGTCGCGCCCCAGGAGGCCGAGCCGGCCCCCCTCGCGCGCATAGCGCAGCGCCAGCGCGCGACCGATCCCGCTCGAAGCCCCGGTGACCACAACCGTACGTGCCATCATGATGTTGCGGCCCATTCGCCCCGAACTCTGCATAACATACCGAGCAATCGCCAAATTTTGGTGACGGAAGGGATCAGGCGGCGGCTTGAGCTTGCGATCTGACGACCTCGATTCCGTCGGCGAAGTTTATACCGAGAATGACTTTGGACAACTGGTTGTGTCCATCAAGTCGGCGCCAATGCCTCTGGGCGGCCTCGGCAAGTTTGAAGATCAAGGCGAGCGCGGTCTTGTTCGAGAGACACCCTTTTGATCGCACCGTCCGGTGGCGGATGGTCGCGAACGAGCTTTCGATGACGTTGGCCAAGTCGGCAGATGCAGCAGGAACTTGGAGACCAGCACCATCGCGAGCAGGCTCGGTCCTGCAAGCCCGCGGGGAATCGGACGGGAGGGCGCCGGTGGCTCGGTGATCGCCTCGCAATCCCGGCACGAGAACTTCTCACGCACGTGCTCGACGATCTTCCAGCGCCGCGGTTCGCATTCGAGCGTCTTCGACACCACCTCACCGAGCTTGCGCAGGCGGATGCTGCCGCATTTGCCGCACGCACACGGCGGCGGTTCGACGATCCTTTCGACCGGCAGATTGTCCGGCAATGGCCGGCGCGGTTGCCGCGGCGCATGAACCTGCTTGTCGTTGACGCCCGTCGGCGACGTCATCTCAAGCTTGGCTTGTTCGGCCGCTCGCGTTTCTTCGAGGTCCTCGATGGCCAGTTCGAGCTGCTCGATCAGATGCCGGGCACGCTCAGATGATTGGCCGTATTGCTCGCGCCGCGCCTTGGCCAACATGAGCTTGTAGCGTTCGATCTCCAGCCGGCTGACGGTCAGCTCACCCTGCGCCAGGCGCAGCATCTCACGCTGGGCGACGATCATCTCGTGCGCGGCGGCAAGGTCGGTCGGGAGCGGACCGGAGGATGGCGTCACACCCGCGATTCAAGCTGAATTCGTCGCCTAAAATCCCCGCCGCGTGCGGTAGGAGTCAATTGGTCTCGCGTGAGATCATCCGGCGACTTGTGGCCGCCGAACCTCTTGCGGCATCCGCCAGACCCGCTGTGTGGACATCTGTTTTGCTTCCGGGGACGTCGCGGCAACCTGTTGAAGGTGATCTGGCATGACGGCCAGGGTGCGTGCCTGTCATGAAGCGTTTGGAGCACGGTCGCTTTCTGTGTCCGTCGCCGGCGGATGGCGTGGTGACGATCTCGTCGGCCCAACTGGGTTACCTTCTGTCCGGTATCGATTGGAGACACCCGCAGGAGACGTGGCGGCCGACATCGGTGGGATGATGCTTTTGCGTATGCATCCGGTGAGGACCGCGGGTGGCAGCGGTCAGGCGGCGAGCTTGGCCGCGCTCGGATTCCAGTTCCAAGGCAGAAGCTGATCAAGGTCCTGGATGGTGTGATCGGCGATGCGGGCGAGCACGTCGGCGAGCCAAGCTTGCGGATCGATGTCGTTGAGTTTCGCCGTCGTGATCAGCGTGGCCATGACAGCAGCGCGGTCGGCACCACGCTCGGAGCCGGCGAAGAGCCATGATTTTCTGCCCAGTGCAAATCCGCGCAGGGCGCGCTCGGCGGCGTTGTTGGTCAGGCAGATGCGGCCGTCGTCGATAAATCGGGCGAACCGACCCCAGCGGCGAAGCATATAGTCGATCGGTTCGGCGACCGACGAAGCGCGAGAGAGACGGGATCGTTGCTCGCGCAGCCGCGCTTCAAGTCCCGCTACGAGAGGAGCGCTCTGCTCCTTACGAACCCGCAGACGCTGTTCGGCGCTTTGGCCATTGATGCCGCGTTCAATGTCGAACAGGGCGTCGATGCGCTTGATCGCTTCGAGCGCGATCGGCGAGATCGCCGCCGCCTTCTTGCCGCGCCGGGCATTGGCCGCGATATCCGCCAGCTCGAAGAACTGCCTGCGGGCATGCGCCCAACACAGGGCGGCGGTGATCGGCCCCTGCACGCGAGAGGGGTCATACAGCTCGTTGTAGCCACTGTAGGCGTCGGCCTGCAGAATACCGGTGAAGCCATGAAGATGACGGGTCGGATGCTCATGCCGACGATCGCGTGAGGCATAGTAGAGGGCAGCCGGCGGCGCACGTCCTCCAAACGGCCGATCGTCGCGGACATAGGTCCAGATGTGCCCCTTGATCGTCTTGCCCTTGGCCAGAATCGGCACCGTGGTGTCGTCGCCGTGCAGCCGCTCGGCGGCCAGAACATGATGCTCGATCAGCGCATGAAGCGGTTGCAGAACCGTCGCACAGGCACCGACCTGGTCGGCCAGCGTCGAAAGGCTCAGATCAACGCCCTCTCGTCGATAGCGCTCGCTCTGGCGGTTCAGCGGCTGGTGCTGGCCGAACTTCTCGAACAGGATCATCGCCAGCAGCTGCGGTCCGGCAAAGCCGCGCGGCGTCACGTGGAACGGTGCCGGCGGCTGGGTGATCGTCTCGCAATCCCGGCACGAGAACTTCTCTCGCACCGTCTGGATCACCTTCCACTGGCGAGGGATCACTTCCAGGGTCTCTGTGAAGTCCTCGCCCAGCTTCGACAGCTTCTTCGATCCGCAACAGGGGCAGCTCTCCGGCGCTGCGATCACGATGCGCTCGCGCGGCAGATGATCGGGGAACGGTTTGCGGGAAGGCCGCTTGCGCTCGAACGACGGGACGGTCTGTGCGCGCGCCGCCGCCTTCTCGGCCGCCAGTTCATCTTCGGTCGCTGCTGCTTCCAGCTCTTCGAGTTGAAGCTCCATCTGCTCCAGCAACCGCGCCTTGCGCTCCGAGCGGGTGCCGTAAAGCTGGCGCCGCAACTTCTCGATCTCGAGCTTGAGGTGGCTGATGAATGCTTCCGTGCTGGAGAGGTCGGCCTGGGCATTGGCAGCCTCGGCCTTTGCGCTGGTCGCTTCGGCTTGGGCGCTCGCTGCGAGCGCTTGCGCCTCGACACGGGCAGCGCGCTCGGCAAGGATCATCGCGTGCGCGGCGACAAGATCGGTGGGAAGCAATTCGCGGGCGGTCACGCCGACGATGGAATCACATTCGTCACCATCCGCAAGCCAAAACCTTACCCCACCGATGTCGGCCGCCACGTCTCTTGCGGGTGTCTCCAATCAATGCCGGACAACAGGTAGCCGAGTTGCGCGGATGAGATCGTCACCACGCCATCCGCCGGCGACGGCCACAAAAAGCGACCGTGCTCCAAGCGCTTCGTGAACAGGCACGCACCTTGGCCGTCGTGCCAGATCACCTTCAACAGGTTGCCGCGGCGTCCCCGGAAGCAAAACAGATGTCCGCACAGCGGGTCGCGGCGCAAGACCTCCTGCACCTGGAGCGACAGGCTCGCAAAGCCCTTCCTCATGTCGGTGTGCCCCGTGGCCAACCACACCCGCACGCCGGTAGGAACGGGGATCATCGACGCCGCTTGGTCTTGGCCAGCGCCCTGACCAGCGCCGATACCGTCGAGGCATCGACCGAGCCTGTAATCCGCATTCGACCGCCAGTCGCAAACTCGATCTCCACCGTGCCGGCCTGGTCCGGCGGTGGGGCTGGAAGGGGTAAAGCTGCTGTCTCCGGTGCAGGCGTGACGGCTACCGGGTTGAACGTCACGGGGGCCCGCGTCCGCTTGCAGAGCTGTTGTCGCCAGCGGAACAGCTGGCTCGTGTGGATCCCGGCTTCGCGCGCAACCTCCGAGGCCACGACACCCGGCTCCAGCGCTGCCGCAACGATCCGCTCCTTCTCAGCACGTGACCATCGTCGGCGTCGTTGCACCGATGTGATCACCTCAAGCTGCGTCTTGGTCATAGGGCTAGTCCTAGGATTAGCCCCAGGACTTCACGCGAAACTGCACGCCCTACAAGGCGGCCGCCACCGCAGGCTTACGCTTTTGCCTTGCGGATGATGACAGATGTGATTCCATCGTTGGCGTGACCGCCGCCCACGAATCGCTTCCCGCTGATCTTGCCGCTGCGCATGCGCTGATCCTTGCCGAGCGCACCGCTCGCGTTGAGGCGGAGGCGAGGCTCGCCTCGTGCTCCTTCAGGATCACGATGATCTGCTCTTCGCTATGCCTCGTGCGCTTCATCGTCCGGCCCTTCCTCGGGGCCAAACTCCAATTCACTTTGGATCAATTCAAGGGGCAACGTCACTCACGCCATACGGGCTTCCTTGCCGTCAGAACTGCTCGACGGGTGAAGATTTGGCGATAGCTCGGTGAAAGGTAGCACAACACGCTTACGATTCAGAAGGAAGGGTGCGACAGCGCTTACGCTTCACGGGTCCAACGCTGGCGTTCGGCGTCGACCAGCAGGGCGACAACATCTTGCATCTTTTTGCGTGCTTTCCAACCGAGGCGTCGTTCTGCCTTCAAAGGACTACCGCCGGAATACATAATGTCTGTGGGCCGGTAGAAGGCCTCGGTCGTTACCACATGCTCGCGCCAATCCAGGCCGAAACAATCGAACGTGGCTCTGACAAAGTCCTCGAGTTTGTTGGTTTCTCCTGTCGCGATGACGAAGTCATCTGGAGCGTCCAACTCCAGCATTCGCGCCATGGCGTCGACGTACTCCGGGGCCCATCCCCAGTCTCTCGAAAGTGACAACCTACCTAGCGTCAGGTTACGCGCGCGGCCTGAAGCGACCGCCATCGCTCCCTGAACGATTTTCTGCGTCACATAACGCGGGGGCCGGATCGGCAATTCATGATTGAACAACAAACCCGAACACGCGAACAGCCCATACGCTTCACGGTAATTCGCGGTGGCCCAGTACGATGCGGCTTTGCCCAAAGCGTACGGACTCCGAGGCCGGAAGGTCGTCGTCTCGTCCGCGGGTCGATCCTTGTCGGTGTCGCCGAAGCATTCGCTGGAACAGGCATTGTAGAATTTGGATTCCATCGACAGGAAACGCATGGCCTCCAATATATTAATTGTACCATGCATGATGCTGTCGATTGTCTCGACTGGCTGCTCGAAAGACAGGCCTACGGAGGACTGCGCTGCAAGGTTGTAGATATAGGTCGGATTGACGCTGCCAAGTACGCCTATAACACTGCGGAAATCGCTGAGGACAACGGAGTGAAGGCTGACATGACCATAAACACCGAGGTGGTGAAGGTTAGCGCAAGTCGAAGCCTCTTTGTCGCGAGATGTTCCATGAACTTCGAGACCCCGCTCGATCAGGAACTTTGCCAAGTAGGCTCCGTCCTGGCCGGTCACTCCGAAGATGACGGCGACGCCCCGCCGAGGCTTCATTTATATCTGCCTTTCAGGTGACCGGCGTATGCCCCCGGCCGCGAATGCCGCCGCGGAGGTGCAATCACGTGCCCCTTCTCGCGTATCTCGCCGAGTGGCGTCGCCTCAATTTGGGAAAATGCGCGAGGTGCAAGAATGTCAAAACTCGAGCCGGCCGGTCAACGTCACGCTAGACCTTTGTGAGCCCCTTCTCTTTCAGCTCCGTCGGCGAGAAAGGGGCCTTCTTTTTTTGATTGCGGTGCGTGCGGCCATCGTGGGGCGGATCGGTCCGAAATTCACAGATCGGGCATACAGCCGCCTTGATGCGGCGGGCCGGACTCGCACCCTTGGCTTTTTTCTCGGCACCGTTGACGAGACGATAGGCAAATCCGAGGCCGTTGAGCTGTGCGACGGCGGCCTCGGCCTTTTCAAGGGCTTCTTGTTTTGCCTGGTCGAAGATCTTTGCCCGCTCTTCGTCCAATTCCTTGATGCGCACAATCGCCGACTTTTCAGCCATATGAATCTCCCCAATTATTGCTAGGTGGTCCTCATAGACCAAAAAAATGGGGACGTGAAGTGTTGTCGCACAACAATCCGAAACGACGGATATGTCCAGTCGAGAGCCAGACCCGGTTCTCTGAACAGATTCCCCGCATCGATAAGTGGAGCGGCAGCGAATTGAAGGAGACTTGATCGGTATCGCGCCGTCAAGGCTCCAATGTGTACGTTGGCGCTGTTCAAAATGCCGCCTGGCCGGGGGTGGTGACCAAATTCGCCGGCTAGCAGGAATGGACCCGCACTGTCATGAGAGGATCAATGGTAAGGCATCCTCCTTAAATTGTTAGCGATGGCTGTCGTCCGAGCAAGTCGGAGAGACCCGTCATCGAGGTGCCGGTACGACCTGAATTTTGGCCATCATACCACCATCCTCGTGTTCGAGGATGTGGCAATGATAGACGAATTCGCCAAGCTGGGAGAATGGAATGTCTACCATGAGGGGGTTTGAGGTACAAGTTCCATTGTACCATTGGGCGATGGTGCAATAGCCGTTCTGATCAGTCGTAATATAATCGAGGTTTTTGGGTACTGCGACGGAGAGTGGCACATTGTCTTCTAGGATTCCGCCGTTGGCCGGCGTAGGAGTGGCGCCTCCGATTGTGGTCGCAGGTACAGGACCGATCGAGCGGAACTTTGTTTGGTGAATGTGGAAGTTATGATTTTCGGTTGCGAGGTTGATAAGCTCCCAGGTTTCGTGCACTGGCGTTTGTCCCGGCCCGAGTGGTAGGCAGATCGTATTTGCAGAGGGATCGAATTGCGTAATGGGGATCTGAGTGCCGGGGACCGCGACGCCCCGCTGATCGACCTCTTCGTAGCCGAGTCCGAACGAGCTGGGGTTCGTAAAGTCGGCCAGCCCAAAGAACACTCGCCGATGATGTCCTGCGAGAAGAGCCTTGCACCCGCCCGTTAGCGGGACCGCCTGCGCGTATGGCACGGGGGCGCTGAAGATGCCGTTAGGTTGACCGACGGCGAGAGCGTCGCCGGAGATGTTAAGCGCGGTTGTCACGATCCGACGGGGGGCCGTCTGTGTGAAGGCAACCCTCGCAAGATCAACCGCCGGCCACGAGTTCCCGTCAGGGCCCATCGTCAAGCCGACCATCTTCAAAACACCCGTGGCGCCCAGCGGAGGGACAGCGAGGCGATTCTGTGCGTCGCGGTAGCTTACCCACACTTCGGCTCGCGAACTCGGCATCATCACAAGTTGATTAATGCACACAGGCGCAGAGTTTAAACCGATCGTCGCCGGCGCCCCAGGGCAAGCAACGACGGAAAAGCGGGCGCCAGCGAGTTGGATTTCAGTTCCCAGGGTTGACCCGGGAGGCACATTGATACTTACGCCGTCTACGGAAACGAGCTGAAGCACCATCGGCGCTCCGGTGACGTTATTCATTAGTTGAAGATCGTAAGAAAGGCTCCCCGATGCGTTGGTAAGGCGCCAAATCTCGCCATCCGCCTCACCCAACGTGATCAAAGGATATTGTTGGCCGCTCACAGTGAAGACCCAGCTACCACCTGTGTAATCATTACCCCCATCGTTGAAATTGTCTGCGCCTGGGCAAGAGCCGTGGCGCACCTCGGTAGGAGAGACAGGAAACTGGGCGCAGAAATCCGGATCTTGTTGGGCAAGTACCTCCCCGTTAGCGACGTTGGCAGGTCCATTGTCAAATGTGATTCTTCCAGCAGCAAGAATCTGCATGTCCTTGAGAAGGAGATGCCGAACGTTGGCATCAGGAAACGATGTGTTCGACAGATCGCCCCGAGCGTACTGGCCAACACTGCCAATCGAAATGATACCGGAGAGGCCGCTGGACACTTGGTTTAAAGCAATCCCGTGAACATGTGGATGAAACCAGAACGCGCCAGCCGGATGATTTGCGGGTATATTGATTCGATAGTCAGCATACCCCTTGACGATCGAACCATGTTGGTGCGTCGTTTGCGGCACGGGAGTGCCGTTGGCTGAGTTATAGATTTCGACGAAAACATAATCTCCGAACGTAGGGTCGCTCAGAGTTGGTGCGCGGGCCTGGACGATCAGCCCATGAGTATGCAGGTTTGTGAGATTCATCGGAAGGTTGGCCCCGCCAGGATCCTTCGAGTGAGTAACCTTGACCGCATCAAGGGCCGGAAGCTGATTAACCAAACGTATCTTGAGCTGGTCCCCCTTTTGCAATGCCAGCCTTGCGCCACCATAGGATGATACGGTTGCGGAGCCAGTCGGGCACGCGTTCCCGATAGCAACGGATCGCTGACAGATCTGGTACACCCATCCGGTCGGGTTTATGGGCTGGCTGTATGGCGGCAAATAAGAAATGCTGGCCACTGGTGTTGGCAGCGCGATCATCAGAAGATCGAGCACTCCATTAGCACTCGTGAATGCTGGCGGCTCCACGAAGTCCGCGGACCGAGCACTGCTCGTGGCGAGCAGCGGGAGGCTTAAAAGGGAGAGGGCTGATATGGTTCGGAGAGCGCAGAGCATGATCGGACCTCATGGTACGGACATCGAAAGAAGGGACTGCAGCACGGATTGGCAGAATCCTTTGGCCGTCATTTCTAAAGATGCGCGATTGTTCTGAGAAGTGCGGATGGGGAATGCCGAGCTCGAATCACTCTAAACGCCGATCTGAACTGGAACCTTTCAAAGATGCGCTCCGCACGATCTCGCTTCTCGGCCATCGGCTCTGAGTAAGTCTGACGAAAACTACCTGTGCTCAGTGCGTTGCTTGCATCCCTATACGGCTGCGATTTCGCAGACCGGGCTCATCTCTACGCGCTTTGTGTAGCCTCGCGGGCCCCCTGCGATGGTCTTCGTTGTCCGAATGGATCCTCATCCAGCAATCGTCGTTTTGTGCACATCAAGTCCGATGCAAGCTGATTGAGGCTCTGTGCCGACCTGCCCAACTCAAGGGGGTCAAAATTGGACGCCGTTTGACACAGAGTGGGACGGCTCTCCCGCTGGACGTGCAAGATCCGGAACTTGCCCTCCTCGATCCGCTTGGCTAGCAGACACACGCCGGTGCCGTCCCAATAGACCAGCTTCACGCGGTCGGCCCGCTTGGCGCGGAACACGTAGCAGTGCACGGATCACAGCCGCGACCGTCTTCGCATCAGCTCCACAGCCGACCCGAACAGTGACCCCGTCGATCTCGACTTCGATGATGCCGCTCACCTGGCTTCCCCGACGCCGCCGGACTATTTGCTTGCCACCGTCGCTGCGGTTCTTGCGGCTGCTCACGCTGATGACCGCCGGCACAAACGCGGGGCCGGCATCGGGCGGAGCCACCACGTGACGCCGCCGCGCTTCTCGCCGCCACGTGAACAACTGCTGTGGACTGAGGCCGTGCAGGCGCGCGACATCCGACACCACTGCGCCCGGTGCTAGCGTCTCTTCGATGATCCGCGCCTTGTCGTCGTCCGAGAAACGTCGGCGCCGCCCCGTCCCCGTAATTACCTCCAGCCGACGAACACCGCCGGCCGTCGGCTCAAGCGTATAGTCAAGTGTAGACACAAGCCGATCTCCAATTCAGAGACCGCTCATCCTTGACCATTACCGCCGCGGCCAAAAGGTGGGCTCGCGACATCGCTTACGATCGGCGCCCCCCAACGGCCGATCATCAAGGGCATAGGCGAAGAGCTGGCCGGTCTTGGTGCGTCCGCGGCCCGGGTCGAGCACCGGCGCCGTAGTCTCGTCGGCGAACAGTTTGGTGGTTTGGTGGGTAAGCATCCGGTAAGTCTTTCAATTACCCACAATTCCGGATGTCTCCCGAGGTGCGGTTTTTTCGGTGAAACTTGAATCGCTGGAATCGCTTGTGATTCATTGCTGAGCACCTGATTCGCGACTGGGGGGTGCTCCGTGAATTTTCCGACAAGGGCCCGCGCTGCGGGCAACAATGGCGATTCTACTATTGACGCCGAGACGTGGGTTGATCGAGAGGTAGCTGGGTGCGAGTTTAGGGATGAGCGACTTGCGAAGAGGTTCCGCAAACTACTTGGGCGGATCGGAAGCGCCGTGGGTCAAAGCATCCCGTTGGTGTGCCAGGATTGGGCGAACACCAAGGCTGCCTATCGCTTTTTCTCCAATGACCGCGTCAGCGAAGAGGAGATTCTGACAGGCCATTTTCAATCAACCAGAGATCGGATTGCGGCAAACGGCGGCCCTCTCCTGGTGCTGCACGATACGACTGAATTTACATTCCAAAGAGAGAAGACGGATGCGATCGGCTTGACCTATCGAATCAACAGTGGACGCGACAAGGCTGGGCGACTGAGGTCGCACACGGTCTGCGGAATTCTGATGCATTCGAGCCTGGCGGTGACGATGGAAGGGATCCCCCTGGGGTTGGCCGCCGTCAAGTTCTGGACCAGGAAGAAGTTCAAGGGAACGGCCGCGCTCAAGAAGAAGATCAATCCGACTCGGGTGCCGATCGAGAAGAAAGAAAGCATCCGGTGGTTGGAGAACATGAAGCAGGCGACCGAGCTGGTCGCTGAGCCAGGGCGATGCGTTCATATCGGCGATCGCGAAAGCGACATCTTCGAGCTTTTTTGCACTGGCCCACGAGCTTGGGACACACTTCCTGGTGAGAACCTGCGTGGATCGTTTGGCTGGCGAGGGTGATCACACGATTGCCGATGAAATGGACGAGATTGAGGCAATGGTCTTCACTGCATCGAGGTCCGAGACAACAATGGCGATCCGGCTGACGCTGTCCTGGAAATAAAGTACCGGCGAGATACGGGTCCTGCCGCCGATCGGAAAGCAGAAGCATTACCCTGCGCTGACGTTGACGGTGATCCACGCCGAAGAGCGTGAGACACCCAAGAACAGAAAGAAAATCGAGTGGAAGTTGATCACTGACCTACCGGTCCGATCCCGCCAAGAGGCCGTTGAGAAGCTCGAATGGTACGCGATGCGGTGGAAGATCGAGGTCTTCCACAAGATACTGAAGTCCGGATGCAGGGCTGAAGAGTCGAAGCTCAGAACCGCAGAACGGCTCGTGAACTTGATCTCCGTATTTTGCATTCTGAGTTGGCGGGTGTTCTGGATGACGATGATCAACCGTTCGGCACCGGAAGCGCCGCCCAGCATCGCTCTAACCCGGACGGAAATCGAACTGCTTGACCGCCTCGTCAATGACAGAGGCAAAACATCCGCTCACCGCAAGACTATCGGCGCCTACCTAACCAAGATCGCCAGACTCGGCGGCTATCTCGCGCGCGCGACTGATCCACCCCCAGGAAACATGGTCATGTGGAGAGGACTGTCCCGCCTCACAGACATCGGGTTAGGTGCCGTCATCGGGGCTCAAATTGTGGGTAATTGAAAGCCGGTAAGTACCGCGGGTGGCAGCGGTCAGGCGGCGAGCTTGGCCGCGCTCGGATTCCAGTTCCAAGGCAGAAGCTGATCAAGATCCTGGATGGTGTGATCGGCGATGCGGGCGAGCACGTCGGCGAGCCAAGCTTGCGGATCGATGTCGTTGAGTTTCGCCGTCGTGATCAGCGTGGCCATGACAGCAGCGCGGTCGGCACCACGCTCGGAGCCGGCGAAGAGCCATGATTTTCTGCCCAATGCAAATCCGCGCAGGGCGCGCTCGGCGGCGTTATTGGTCAGGCAGATGCGGCCGTCGTCGATGAAGCGGGCGAACCGGCCCCAGCGGCGAAGCATATAGTCGATCGGTTCGGCGACCGACGAAGATCGCGAGAGACGAGGTCGCTGCTCACGCAGCCACGCTTCGAGCCCCGCCACAAGAGGACGCGCTCTGCTCCTTACGAACCCGCAGACGCTGTTCGGCGCTTTGGCCATTGATGCCGCGTTCGATGTCGAACAGGGCGTCGATGCGCTTGATCGCTTCGAGCGCGATCGGCGAGATCGCCGCCGCCTTCTTGCCGCGCCGGGCATTGGCCGCGATATCGGCCAGCTCGAAGAACTGCCTGCGGGCATGCGCCCAACACAGGGCGGCGGTGATCGGCCCGTGCACGCGCGAGGGGTCATAGAGCTCGTTGTAGCCGCTGTAGGCGTCAGCCTGCAGAATACCGGTGAAGCCATGAAGATGACGGGTCGGGATGCTCATGCCGACGATCGCGTGAGGCGTAGTAGAGAGCGGCCGGCGGCGCACGTCCTCCAAACGGCCGGTCGTCGCGGACATAGGTCCAGATGTGCCCCTTGATCGTCTTGCCCTTGGCCAGGATCGGCACCGTGGTGTCATCGCCGTGCAGCCGCTCGGCCGCCAGAACATGCCGCTCGATCAGCGCATGAAGCGGTTGCAGAACCGTCGCACAGGCACCGACCTGGTCGGCCAGGGTCGAAAGGCTCAGATCAACGCCCTCTCGCCGATAGCGCTCGCTCTGGCGGTTCAGCGGCTGGTGCTGGCCGAACTTCTCGAACAGGATCATGGCCAGCAGCTGCGGTCCGGCAAAGCCGCGCGGCGTCACATGGAACGGCGCCGGCGGCTGGGTGATCGTCTCGCAATCCCGGCACGAGAACTTCTCGCGCACCGTCTGGATCACCTTCCACTGGCGAGGGATCACTTCCAGGGTCTCGGTGACGTCCTCGCCCAGCTTCGACAGCTTCTTCGACCCGCAACAGGGGCAGCTCTCCGGCGCCGCGATCACGATGCGCTCGCGTGGTAGATGATCGGGGAAGGGCTTGCGGGAAGGCCGATTGCGCTGGAACGACGGGACGGATCTGTGCGCGCGCCGCGGCCTTCTCGGCCGCCAGTTCATCCTCGGTTGCCGCCGCTTCGAGCTCTTCGAGTTGAAGCTCCATCTGCTCCAGTAACCGCGCCTTGCGCTCCGAGCGGGTGCCATAGAGCTGGCGCCGCAGCTTCTCGATCTCGAGCTTGAGATGGCTGATGAACGCTTCCGTGCTCGACAGATCCGCCTGGGCGTTGGCTGCTTCGGCACGAGCAACGGCGAGCCTCGCCTCCGCCTCAACGCGAGCGGTGCGCTCGGCAAGGATCAGCGCATGCGCAGCGGCAAGATCAGCGGGAAGCGATTCGTGGGCGGCGGTCACGCCAACGATGGAATCACATCCGTCATCATCCGCAAGGCAAAAGCATCATCCCACCGATGTCGGCCGCCACGTCTCCTGCGGGTGTCTCCAATCGATACCGGACAGAAGGTAACCCAGTTGGGCCGACGAGATCGTCACCACGCCATCCGCCGGCGACGGCCACAGAAAGCGACCGTGCTCCAAACGCTTCATGAACAGGCACGCACCCTGGCCGTCGTGCCAGATCACCTTCAACAGGTTGCCGCGACGTCCCCGGAAGCAAAACAGATGTCCACACAGCGGGTCGCGGCGCAACACCTCCTGCACTTGGAGCGACAGGCTGGCGAAGCCCTTCCGCATGTCGGTGTGCCCCGTGGCCAACCAGACCCGCACGCCAATAGGAACGGAGATCATCGACGCCGCCCGGTCTTGGCCAGTGCCTTGAGCACCGCCGACACCGTCGAGGTATTGAACCGCCCCGGGTTTGCCGGAGGCATTGTTGTTTGAGTCACGCGGCCAGGTTTTGCTCATTGATCATGGCGTAGTAACGTGCCTCGGCTTCGGCCGGCGGGATGTTGCCGATGGGCTGCAGCAGCCGGCGATTGTTGAACCAGTCGACCCAGGTCAGCGTCGCGAACTCGACGGTCTCGAAGCTCCGCCACGGTCCGCGCCGGTGAATGACCTTTGCCTTGTATAGGCCGTTGATCGTTTCGGCGAGAGCATTGTCGTAGCTGTCGCCGACGCTGCCGACGGAAGGCTCGATACCGGCCTCTGCAAGCCGCTCGGTGTATCGAATGCCGACGTATTGAGAACCCCTGTCGGAATGGTGGACGAGACCGCCGCGTCGCGCCGGCCGCCGTTCATGAAGGGCCTGCTCAAGCGCGTCGAGCACGAAGCTCGCATGCGCTGTGCGCGAGACACGCCAGCCGACGATGCGACGGGCGTAGGCGTCGATCACGAAGGCCACATAGACAAACCCGCCCCAGGTGCTGACATGGGTGAAGTCGGAGAGCCAGAGCATGTTAGGCGCTGGCGCGTGGAACTGGCGGTTCACATGGTCGAGCGGGCACGGCGCCGCCCTGTCCGCGATCGTCGTCTTGATTGGTTTGCCGCGGATCACGCCCTGGAGGCCGAGACCGGCCATCGGGCGCTCAACGGTACAGCGCGCGACCGTGGTGCCGTCGCGATTAAGCTGCCGCCAGACCTTGCGCGCACCATAGACTTCGAAGTTCTCGGCAAAGACGCGCTCAATCTCCGTCTTCAATCCCAGATCCCGTTTCGCCCTATCAGACAGTCTCGAAGGATCGGCGCGCTTGGCGACATGATCATGGTAGGTCGAGGGGGCGATCGGCAGCACGTTGCAGATCGGCTCGACCCCGTAGACCGCGCGATGATCGTCAATGAACGCAATCATGTCTTTGGCCGGCGGTCGAGCTCCGCCATCGCAAAATAGGCAGACGCCTTGCGCAAGATCTCGTTGGCCTGCCGAAGCTCACGGTTCTCGCGCTCCAGGGCCTTCATCCTGGCCGTCATGTCTGTCGATGCGCCGGGACGCTTGCCGGCATCTACTTCCGCCTTGTTCACCCAGTCGTTGCTGAGCGTCTGCCCCGTGCAGCCAATCTTGGGTGCAATCGACAGGATCGTCGCCCAGCGCGACGGATGCTCGTGCTCGTGCTCGAGGACCAGGCGAACAGCGCGGTTGCGACCTCAGGCGAAAACTTGTTCGTCGTCTTGCTCATGGCGGCTCCACCTTCTCAGGAGTTGGAGCCTCCGGCAAACCCGGGGCGGTTCACCCCGCTGACCGCGAAGGCCGCATACGGTCCCGAAATTCGCAAATTTCAGCGGCCTGCTAAGGCTGCTGCTGCTCACTCACAGCTCCGCGTCTTCCTGGGAAACAATGGTCACCAAGGAGCCTCGGGGGGCCTTGGTGCCGCGTAATGAACATTGAGGGCTCGGCCGCTGGGGAGTTGAGCCACAGCGCACCCACCCACCCACGGGCTTCCTATGCCCTCCTGGGGCTGGTCTGATAAGTCCATGGCGATGGCTCAAGCGCGGTCAGGTTCCAGTCAGGGCTCCTGCGTCTTCGCCCCGTTCCGCTGGTGGTCGACCATTCGGCCTACGGCGTGGTCCACCGCTGCGTACCAACGGTCCCGAGTAATGTCTGCTTGCACCCGCGCTTCGAGTTGCTTGAGAAGCTCGGTTAGGCGCTGCGGGCCGGGCTCTGGGGCCACTAGTTCACTGCGGAGGGCTTCCCCGAGGCCGCTGAGGACGAGGGAATAAGCGGGGGTAAGTGCGTAGGTATAAGCCATGGGGCACTCGCTGCGGATCGCACAAGCGGGCCCAGCCGGGCCTCGGATGAGGCTCGCGCATAGCCGGAGGCGTGAGGATCAGGATGGCAACGCAGCCCTCGCACCGTCGTTCCTCCCTGGATGGGGGATTGGTACTCAAGCGGCTCTCCGGTCTCGTCCGGCAGCTAGGCTGCTGCGGGACCGCCCCCGAGAAGCGGGGAACGCTTGGGGACGTGCGGCGCGCCTCAATGCGGCCTCAGTGGAGACTTCCTGTCGACGGTGAAACGCAGCGGCCCAGAAGCTATCAACGCCGCTGCGCGCAACAGGAGGCTCCTATGATCTCGTCCCCGACGTTGCAATCCCCCGCGAACGACAACACGCGCCGGGCCGTCAGCAGTGTGTGCGACGCTCCAGCTCACCGCCGCGGGGGAGAGAGCAACCGAGTTGGTCGCTAACAAAGTACGGGAGATTGCCGCGACGGGAGTGGCAGATGCCGAGGAGCTGGTGACACGCGCCTACGACCCGCTGGGTGGCGCGGGTCACCATCAGCGATGCCGGCCGGTTGCTTGAACTTTCCCGTGACCAGATCGCACAGATGATTTGGCAGGACGTGCAGCGCGTTCCGGAATAATAAACGATCAAGGGGTCGGTCGGGCGATTCGAGCGATCGCGCATAAGACCGTGACATTTCGGTCGGATCCCTGGTCAAAGCGGCCCCAGCGCCTCAGTCGCGAGGGCCTGCCTTCCGTAGGCTAGAATTTCTGCTTCTGTCATCGCAGAAGTGTTCACTTCGGCCTGCCGGACGATTCTCGCGTAGATGCCGGGATGGTGCGTCTTCAACCGTTCAGTGAAAACCTTCGAGGCGTTGCTCACGCCTGTGCCATGGGAGAGGAGCACGATGCGGTCGACGTCGCGCAGAGCCTCGGCGACCCTGTCGTAGAACGTCAGATCTTCCGGAGGGCGTTGCCCTTGTTCACGCGTTTCGTCGCGGTGGTGCAGGTGATGCAGAAAATGATGCGGATCGTAGGGAGTCACTGTTTCGGCGCGCTGATTCGAAGAAAGGTGAATGCGGTAGAGCTTCGCACCGTGATGGTCGATCAAGGCGACAACGTCGACCGAGGTCGTTTCGGCTGTTGCAGGCGTGCCGTAGGGATTGTCGGGAGAAATTCCGGACGTTGCGAAAAAGTGGCGAAGGTCAGTGACTTGGCGCGCGTCGAGATGCTTGTCGTGCGGCTTATGAAAAATGAGGTGCTTGCCGTTTATTGTCAGAGAATATTTGCCATCGGCTCTTTCGCTCGCTGATCCTAGATGCGTAAGAAGGTGCAGCGTGTCCATCCAGCTGAGATTGTGCGGAACCGGATGATGAAAAATCGCGTCTAGCGTACGGCGATCGTCGGTCGCCATATGACGCTCTTCGTCGGTCACCTTACGTTTATCGCTCATCTGGATTCCTTTCGTTGCGCGTGGTCAGTGTGGTGAAAAGCGGAGGCAACGAGATCGGCACCGAGTAGGCCGAGGCGGAATGCCCTGTTGTTTGTCTTCCAGAACGCCTGTTGGCTCAACAGGTAGCACCTCCTCGAGGATCTGCACATGCTCTTTGCTGCCAGGGATAGGACCATAATCGGAGCCGAACACTACTCGGTCCACGCCGCTCGCGGCCAAATTATAGCGAGATAGCTCCGCCGAATGTCCCATCCGGTCGAACTCGGCCCAAGTCATATGCCGCCAAAACAAGCGGCAGGACCAAGAGGAAAAATGGAAGCGCGGCGTTCATGATTGGCTCCTCGTACGCTTCTCGCTCCGATTCCGGCACCGATGGCACGCCCACGCAGCAGCATTGTGGCGGGTCCACCAGCCGTGCAAGGTGATCCAAGATGCGATAGCAAGCGTTCTTGGGAGTGCCCAGAGCATGGGCGGTCTCTTACCAGACTTTGGCCCCGCACCGGCGGGGCTTCCTTTTTGGTGACCAACACTTCAACGACCCGTCGGGCCATGACGCGCCTAGCGAATAGATGAGCAGCCCACGCTCCGGTATACCTGCTTTCCCGTAGGGGCTCGAACATGCGCTTTACGATCGACGTGATGGGGCCCAACGAAGCCTCAATGTGCCGCACCGAAATTGACGCGATCAGCCCGAAATGGGCAAAAGCCGCGGCGCAACGGCTGTTCGCGAGCTACGCTAAGAGGGGTGCGACCTGCGCGCGCGTACTGAATCTCACGGCGAAGAGATTTTTCGGTTTTCTTGATTCGTCCCGGATACTGGCGCGGCCTCTTCCTTGGCGTGTGCGGCCGCTCGATGGCGACACGCCAGACGCGCGGTACTCGTGCCGCTGTGTCGTCGACCGTTTTGTAAGGCCTCCTCGAAAAAAGAAACGGCTCGCTATTTGTTCGATAGCAACCATATAGAGGGCATCATCGGCCACGGATCTTTTTTTACGGGCGTCGGTGGCTGAGAGCTCGGTAGTGCTCCCGCCTGCGAAGGAGGGGTCCGCGATGCCGTCGCTCATTTCCGAACACACAGACGCAGCTGCACTCGCACAAGCGATCGTGGACACTGTTCGCGAGCCTCTTCTCGTGCTCGACAAGGACCTACGCGTCCTGGCGGCGAGCCGCTCATTTTACGTGACATTCAAGGTCGCTCGGACCGAGACCCTCGGCAGGCTGCTGGGTGAATTAGGCGACGGCCAATGGGACAGACCTGGTCTGCGTTTACGCCTGGAAAGTATCGTCCCGCAACACAGCGTAATGGAAGATTACGAGGTCGAGAGCGACTTTCCGGGCATCGGAAGGCGCACGATGTTGTTGAACGCGCGGAAGGTTTTTTACGAGGGAAATTCGCACACGACCATGCTGTTGGGAATCGAGGACGTCACCTCGCGGCGTGCTTTGGAGCGTGACAGGGAATTGCTGGTGCGGGAGAAGGACATCCTGCTCAAAGAACTTGAGCACCGTGTCGGCAACAGCTTGCAAATCATCGCTGCCATTATTCTGATGAAGTCGAAGCTGGTGACCTCCGAGGAAACGCGTCTGGAACTGCAGGACGCCCACAACCGTGTCATGTCAATCGCCGCTCTCCAGCGACATCTTCAAGTCTCGGGCGCCGCCGGTCCGATCGACATGGCGCCCTATCTCTCAAGGCTGTGCGACAGTCTCAGGACGTCGATGATTGGCGACTATCGACCCGCTACGCTGAAGGTAACCAGCGATGGGGGGAGCGTCAGCTCCCGCGAGGCTGTGAGCCTCGGCTTGATCGTCACGGAGCTTATCCTCAATGCGCTGAAGCACGCCTTTCCCTACGAAACAAAGTCCAATCGTCTAATCGATGTCCGTTTCGATGTTGCCGGGACCAATTGGAAGCTTTCGGTTGCGGACAATGGAATTGGTGCACCCGTTGGCGTGTTTGCTCAAGCAAAATCCGGCCTTGGGACCACCATCGTCAACGCGCTCGCCCAACAGCTCGACGCCCGAGTAGACGTTTCGAGCGGCATCAACGGAACGGTCGTTTCCGTAACCCACGCTACATTTGAAAAGCTGCCGAAAGCGATTGCAAGGCCGGAGAGCCTCATAGATGACACCGCCCCAAGAGGGTCTAAGGTCCGGAAGCCCAAATAGGGCGGGCTGGCCTGTGAACGACGTAGCCCGAGGGGACGCGTGACAGTTATGAAATACGAGATAGAGTTGGAACGAGCCGACGGCACAACCGATCGCACGAGAGCGACCTTCCCGCCACGATTGTTCCAAGGTCAGCGTTTGACAGTGGCACTCGAGGGCGGGTCGGTGGATGCGGAGGTCATTAAGGTGACCCGAACTCAAATCCCACGAGGTGATCAAATGGAAACTGATCGCCAGGGAAATGTGTACTTCCTGACCGTGATCGCGCAGCACCGCATAGCTTCGTTTCCATGAGGCAGCGCTGCGAGCGCCTCCTGGAAGTCACCGGTCGACACACCGCGCAGGGAGAGGATAGGAGTGCGTCGAGGCTCTTCGTTCGCCGCGCCCACTTCGGCAGGATCCGAGGTGAAGCGGATTTTCTCCTCCGCGCCCACGTCAGCCCGGTCGCGCACCTCGGCGCGCCTGACTTCAACGGGCCCAACCCCGGTCTGGATTGCGCGATGAGGTCCATGGCCGTGACGCACGACGCGGTCTCGGCCATCTGGCAGCTTCAAGTCTATCCATTGGGCGACGAAGGCGTCGGCTTCCGCGATCAGCACCTGGGCCAGCATGCGGCGGGCACTTTCACGCGCAACTTCGGTCAGGGGATCATCGATAGCTTCAGGCTGACGGAACGGGATGACTGTGGTATCTCTCGACTGTCAAACGGCGTCCAATTTTGACCCCTGATCGGCGTCCAATTTTGGCTCTGACTTACTTTTGATGAAGTCTGCTGGCCGCGATGTGCTGATTTACGGGGAGAATCAGCACCATGCATCAATCGTTGCGACCATTCTCATTGGTACCCAGCGGTTTTGCTGTTGTGAGTGCAGTCCACGATCCGCGAAGACCACGATCACGGTTCGTGCGTCGAAGGAAAATTCGGCATGTCCATCCTGCGGTACCGCTTTGCAGCGCGTGCACAGTCGGTACCATCGTCGGGTCGGCGACCTGCCGCTGTCGGGAAGAAGCGTTGAGTTGGTGGTCATTGCGCGCCGCTTCCGGTGCGAGGCCGTATTGTGCGGCCGGCAAATCTTCGTAGAGCGGTTCGCCACCAATGTTCTGGCGCCATCGGCGCGCCGGACCGGGCGGCTCGACTGCATCGTCCACCATCTCGGCCTTGTCGTGGGCGGATGTCCGGCGGCGAGCTTTGCCCGAAGGCTAATGCTCCCGGGGAGCAACGACACGTTGCTCCGGGTCATACGCCGACGGGCCCATGTGCCAACGGAGCCGCTCAGCGTCATTGGCATCGACGACTGGGCTTGGCGGCGCAACCATCGTTATGGAACGATCATGTGTGACTTCGAACGCCGTCGCCCTGTCACGCTGTTGCCGGATCGAGAGCCGGCAACGGCCAGGGCCTGGCTTGAACGGCATCAGGAGATTGCAGTTGTGGCCCGCGACCGAGGCGGCGGATACGGAGAAGCTGTTACCCAGGCGCTTCCTCACGCGACGCAGGTCGCTGATCGTTGGCACTTGATGGAGAATGCCAGTCGCGCCTTTCTCGATGCCGTGCGCAAAACAATGCGCCAGATCCGAGCCGCCATCGGCGCGACGACGATCAATCCGGAGCTACTCACTGCCGCCGAGCGCCTTCAATATGAAGGCTATCATCGGCGGGAAGAGATCAACGCCTCAATTCACGCGCTGGCGAAGGACAATGTGCCAATCAAAGAGATCGTACGGCGTCTCGGACACAGCAGGCAACTCGTCCGCCGGGTCATCGGGGAGAGCTTGAAGACATCTTTCGTACCCGCCAGAGCTCGCTTGAACGGCACCTCCCTTGGCTCGATGCACAGTGGTCATCGGGATGTCGCAACGGCACGGATCTCTGGCGGCGCCTCAAAGGACTGGGATTTCGTGGTTCCCTCCGCGTGGTCACCGAGTGGGCCACCCGCCGCCGACGCGCGGAGAAAGCTCATGCCGAGAACCTGCAACGCATCCCATCGTCCCGCAGTATCGCGCGCATGATGACGTTTGGGCGTAACAATCTCTCGAAAGCCGAGACCGTGACGGTCACCGCGATCGAGACTGGCGTGCCGGTTTTGGTAGAGGCTCGAAAGAGGATCGCTGAATTCCAGGCTATGGTCCGCAAAAAGACCGATGCCGATCTGGCAACATGGATCGGAGAAGCGCGCGCGGGCTTGGTTGCTTCATTTGCCAGCGGCGTCGCCAAAGATGAACCGGCCGTGCGGGCTGCGATCACACTACCGTGGTCCAACGGGCAGACCGAAGGAAAAATCACGAAACTCAAGCTGGTCAAACGGCAGATGTATGGGCGGGCCAAGATCGATTTGCTTCAAGCTCGGCTGATTGGCGCTCCGGCCTGAAGTCAGACCGCACCAAAATTGCGTCAGAGCCAATTTTGCACGCCGAATAACAGCCGGCGAGTGTATGGCCATCAAACTCCCCGCCAACGCGCATCTCGACTTCACCGGCGGCGATTGGAGTTGCGACCGGCCGTTCTGGGGTCAGAGAAGATTGCGTGCTTAGATAGATCTGGCGGATCACTTTCATTGTGCAATACTCGCCGCAATCGGTGAACACGGATGACGGATGCAGATGAGTGGCGGCGATACCCTCTTCATCAAATTTCAATGCCCGAAGTGTGGGCATGAGCTCGAACAGTCGATCGCGAATCTGAAATTGAGCGGTCAAATGCGCTGCGAGGGATGCGAGGTCGGCATCAACATCGACACCAACCGGCTGGCAAATGCCGCCGACGAAATCCTGAATGCCTTGGACAAGGTGCCTCCGGAAATCACCATCAAATTTTTTCGCTGACCTCCGCTGGTGCGTGTCGATTGAATAAATCTCGTGCAGGACGCGCCGAAGCACGTTGACCGGAGGATCATGCGTTCATTCGGAGAGCGCCCTCGTCAAGCTGACGTAGCCAAGCGGATTCGAGCAGGCAATCCGGTCCGATCGCGTAATCGCAAATAAATAAGGTCTGATCCATTGTATTACGGAAATGAATGACCAGATCTAATCTGTACCTGGAAAGTTGTTTTTCCAAGCATTTTACGAGGATTTACTTATGGCAAATTCGCTAAACACTCCTCAGGCTGGCGCCAACGAAGCCCCGAAGACCCCCGCTTCGAGTCCTGCGACCCCGGCCCCTCAGCAGAATCAAGGCGACAAGCCGGTCAGCAAGCCCAGCGAGCAGCAGAAGTAAGCTGCACACCTCCTCCTCTCAAGTTTGCCCCGGGAGGGCCTCGCCGCGGAGTCGCGGGGGCGCTATGCCGGGGTTTCATTTTGCGGCGGTCGAGAGAGCCGACAGGGACGATAATACCGCTAGTCTAATGTCCTGGTCGACACATTTTCAGTCACATTTTCAGATCGTCGACGTTATGGTGAGTGACCCGTCCCGAGCGCGGGGGGAAATCTACACCGCAGACCGCCGTGATCGGCTCTGTCGCTTGTCAGGCTGCCTTTTAGAACAGCCCAGGAGCGGCGACCAAATTCGAGACTTCTTTGATCACGCTCAAAATCCATCATGTCACGACATATCGCTTCCGTGAGCAGGTGAGCCTGTGGCCACACCGCTTGATGCTCCGTCCCAGGGAGAGCCGAGATCTACGCTTGATTTACAACAATGTAACGGTGTCTCCGGCTGCGACCGTGACATGGGCGCACGACGTCTTCGGAAACGCGGTCGCGACTGCGACATTTCAAGCGATGGCCGAACAGGTCGTAATCAATAGCATCGCGAAGCTTAAACTCGACGCGGCGGCGTGGCCGGTGTTCGACATCGCCGCGTCGGCCATTTCTTATCCTTTCCGCTATTCCAATGACGTGTGGACCGACCTGGGTGCATTGGCGGTCCAGCAATATCCGGATCCCAATGCACGGCTGCGGAGCTGGACCCAGCGGTTCGTGCGCAGCAATCCTACTGACACGCTGTCCTTGCTCAAAGACTTGAGCACCGGTGTTTCAACGGCAATCCTCTATCAGAGTCGCGAGGACGAAGGCACCCAGTCGCCATCAGATACGCTCGATCGCGGCCGGGGCTCGTGCCGGGACTTCGCGGTGCTCTTTGCCGAAGCGGCGCGCAGCCTCGGATTCGGTGCGCGGATCGTATCCGGTTATCTCTACAATCCCGATCAGCAAAGCGTGGGTTCGAGTGCCGGGGGATCGAACTCATGCTTGGTCGGAAGTCTATGTGCCCGGCGGGGGCTGGATCACCTTCGATCCGACAAATCGCAGCATGGGAGGCTCTAACCTCATCCCCGTGGCTGTCGTGCGCAACATTCGGCAGGCTATGCCTGTGTCGGGAAGTTTCGTCGGAACCCCCAACGCCTTCGCGGGAATGTGCGTTGAGGTTCGCGTCACATCGTAGACGAGCGACTAGCTAGTTGCAACAATTCTATCAAAAATGCTATGGATCGATTTCCGATAAGAAGACCTGCTACCCAACCCACCACCCTGCCATCGGCGATGGCGGCCGCAGTGCGGCGGCAGAGTTCACCTCGTTTCGATCTCTTCGGCCCCACGCGCCTGCCTGAAAATCGCGGCCGAGCTCGTGCTAGCGAGCCATGCGGCTCGAGCGGAACAACCGAGCCGGCCTTACAGGCCGTCTAAGGCCCCGTCCCGCCCAACCTTGCACCATCAGGGACCACCTTCCTTCGATCGCATTGTTATCCAAGAACTTTGCGAGGATTGCTAATGCCTACAGCCCGACAACTCGAGCTCGATGGTGCCGTCCGTCGCGTCGTTGAGCTGGTCCCGTTTATCTGAACAGATATTCCGCATCGATAAGTGGAGCATCTGCCAGGATTATGCTGCCATGCGGATGGGCAGCGGGTCGAAGTAGGTGCTATCGGGCGTCGTACCGTCAAGGCTCGAATGCGGTCGACGACGATTGTAGAAGCTCCTTTGCCGTCCATGCTTATTGCAATGGCATTGTCGGTGAGCGCGCCAGTGAACGCTGCCCCGGTGAACTGCGAACCTTGGTCCGTATTGAAGATTTCCGGCTTGCCGTATTTCACCAAGGCATCCTGCAGCGTTTCGACGCAGAATGCCGCTTCCGTCGTGATCGATATGCGCCACGACAGGACGCGGCGACTTGCCCAGTCGAGCACCACAGCGAGATAGACGCAGCCCCATCGGGATGTACGTGATGTCCATCGCCCATACCTGGTTCGGTCGCGTGATCTCCTTGCCGCGCAGGAGATACGGATCTTGTGTCCGGGTTCCGCCTTCGTCGTGCGCGGACGGCGATAAGTGCCTCTATCCCCATCCGCCGCAAGGAGGCGCTCGGCGCGCTGTTAGGCAAAAATGCTTCCAACCTGTCTCGAGGCGTGATCGCACGGCTGACGGCGGAGTGGCAGGGTGAATACGAGGCTTGGCAGAAGCGCGATCTCTCGGCGCGGCGATACGTGTGCGTATGGGCGGACGGCGTCTACCTGCAGGCGCGCATGGGGGGGGGAGGGCGACCCCCGAGGGCAAGAAGGAGCTCGTCGGCTTCCAGACCGGGGTTCGGGAGGGTGCGCAGAGCTGGCTTGAACTCCTCATCGACATCAAACGGCGCGGGCTTGAGATCGCGCCAGATCTCGCCGTCGGCGACGGCGCGCTCGGCTTCTGGAAGGCGATGGAGGAGGTCTTTCCCGGCACCAGGCACCAGCGGTGTGACCGCCAACGTTCTGAACAAGGTCGCCCTCTCGGACTTGTGAGAGCTGCGTATGTGCCCCTCGTTCCCGAGAACGACGTCATCGCCCTATCGTTGTGAGGACTTTGGCCCCTCGATCAGTCTTTTCGAGAGATGGCCCTTGCGGAAGCTAACCGAGACGCGGTCATCCGGGGCGAGCCGCGCTCTATTGAAATGCGCGCGGTCATTTGCATCAATGCACTCTCAGCACCGGGAGCGCGCTCATGATCGAGATTGGAAAAGCCAGCAGAGCCGCAGTTCTGGCGACGTGCGGCCTCTTCGGTTCGGCGTGGAACCCGGCTGCGGCTGACGTTCGCATTGAGGGGCAGGTACAAGTGGGTGGCGCTCCCCTCGCAAGTTCCACTGTCACTCTGTGGGCCGCGAGTGCGGGCGAACCCAGACAACTGGCTCAGATGAAGTCCGGCGGTGACGGCCGCTTCCAACTTCTCAGCCCAGAAACTCCTGGCGCGGATGTCAGCTTGTATCTGGTCGCCCACGGCGGGTTGGCGAAAGGTGACGTGCGACAATCCCGCCATCGCTCTGTTGACGGTGTTGGGCAACGCACCTCCGGCTAATGTCGTCATCAACGAGATGACCACCGTGGCATCGGTGTGGACCAATGCGCAGTTCCTTGACGGCACCGCGATCAAGGGGCAGCGCGCTCGGGCCTGCGCATCGCCGCGGGCAATGTGCCCAACTTCGTCGATCTTCACACTGGCGGCTGGGGTGAGGCGATCCAGGGCCCGCTTAACAGCGGCCAGACGCCGACGATGGCGAATTTCGCCACGCTGGCCGACGTACTGGCTGGCTGCGCCACGCGGGTGAGCGTCGATGCTTGCGACAAGCTGTTCGCGGCCGCCACACCGCCGAGAGGGAGCGCCCCGACCGACACACTGGCTGCGGCCCAGTCCATCGCCCGCAATTCTTGGTACCAGCCGGAGCGGCTCTTCGCCCTTCTCGACCAGTTCTATCCGGTCCCGAAGGGCAAGAACCTGCGAGCGGTTCCGTTCATGCCGTACCTCAAACTGGCGCCTAGCGCGTGGGTGCTGCCACTCAAGTTCGACGGTGGCGGGTATCGTGCGGGCGGCAAGGCCATGTTCGACAGTGAGGGCAACCTCTGGGTCGGCGATAATTTCACGGTCGGTTGGCAGGGGCAGGATAGTCTATGGGAAGGTCATGCGACCAAGTTTGCGCCGAACGGTCGCCCGCTTTCCCCGATGACCACCGGCTTCACCGGCGGCGGGATGGAAGGTGGCACATTCGGTGCGGCGGTCGACGCCAAGGACAATGCGTGGCTCACCAATTACGGCAGCAAGTCGATCACGGTATTCGACAAGACCGGCAAGCCGTTGACGCCCGCCCGAGGGCATCACCTTCGACGGCAAGCTCGGGCTGATGCAAGGCGTCATCGTCACGCCGAGCGGCGACGTGTGGGTCCTGGGCATCGAGAAGAGCCAACTCGTCCACTTCCCCAAAGGCGATCTGACCAAGGGCCGGATCGTTTGCGAGGGCGACAAGGCGGAGCCGTGCAAGTCCTTCCGGGCGCCGTTTCACCTCGCCATCGACCAGCAGGACCGAATCTGGGTGTCCAATAGCGGCATCGAACACGTCACGCGCTTTCCCGCGGCTGATCCGAGCAAGGCCGAGAACTTCAAGGTCGGGATTCAACAGCAGCGGTCTTGCCATCGACAGCCTCGGCAACGTTTGGGTCACCGACCGGTTCGGCAGCGGGCTGCTGGGCATGGCTCATCTGATCGATATGGGGGTACGCTTGAAGCTGGAGGGCGTCACGGCGGCCTCCGACTACCTGACGAAGACCATGTCCGAGCAGAAAGGCGGTCGCTTCGGGGGCAGCGTGACGTTGCTGCGGCCGGACGGAACGCCATTTCCCGGCTCGCCATTCACCGGCGGCGGTCTCCCCGGGCCATGGGCTGCGGCCGTCGACGGCAATGACAACGTCTGGATATCCAACTTCGCCGCTCCGCACAGCCCGATCGTGCAGCTATGCGGCGTCCGCACCGAGAACTGCCCTCCTGGCATGAAGACCGGCGACCAGATTTCGCCCCCCGGCGGGTATGTTGGCGGCGGCCTGCAGATGCAGGTCGATATCGACATCGATCCCGCAGGCAACGTCTGGGTGACGAACAACTGGCAGGACATCGACAGCTGCATCGGTACCCCTATCGAAGCGCTCTCGACCCGCTGCGGCGGCCAGGGCGTCGTGGTCTTCTACGGCATGGCCAAGCCCGTGCGCACGCCGCAGATTGGACCAGCTAGACAACCCTAGTTCAAACGCGCTGGCGATGCTCTCCGGACTTCCTCCGAAGCTGGCGGGGCAATCCACAACGGGGGCCTCATTCTCAGGACCCGGCGAAAAACACGCGACGACGGGAGACTGACACCCGGCGTGGAAGATCACCTGCCGCCTGCCGGGCTTGGTGACCGCACGGTACCAGATCGTCACTGACCTGCCACTGAACTTTCATCCAGCGGCGATTAGAGCCTCGGCGGATTTTACGCCGTTCGGCGCGGGTGGAGCAACGTGCGAGCGGCGGAGCTGGTCGGGGTTGCGCAGCCGGTCGCACGTTGCGGAGAGATTGGCGGCATAGGCCGCCGGGGTGAGATAGCCCAACGCCGAGTGCGGTCGCCGCTGATTGTAGTCGTCCGCCCAGATCGCGATCTTCGTGCGGGCGTGTTCAAGGCCAAGGAACAGGCTCTCGTTCAGGAGCTCGTCGCGCATGCGCCCGTTGAAGCTCTCGCAAATCCGTTCTGCATCGGTTTACCCCGCGCGATGAAATGCCAAACGATCCTGTTGTCCTGCGCCCAGGCGAGCATCGTGTTCGAGGTGAACTCGGTCCCATTGTCGGAGACGATCATGCCGGGCTTGCCGCGTCGTTCGATCAACGCCGTCAGTTCGCGTGCCACACGACGGCCGGAATTCGACGTGTCGGGT
>CAWAEZ010000012.1:0-481737 GCA_963781195.1 uncultured Alphaproteobacteria bacterium
CATTTATTTTTTAAGCGAATGATTCAGCGCGCTTATTAGCTTTTGCCCCGCCCGGGGCCTCGAGATGCGGGCGGTTTTGTTCTGGGGTTGTACTTTTGCAGCAGAAGCGCGCGTGTACGGCGCCATCTTGCCAGTCGACCCTTCGAAGATCGCCATCAGTTGCCGCTCACTCGCGCCGCGCTCAGCCGCACGCGTGGCACCGGCCCTGCGAAGTCCATGCGCAGAGCAGCACAACCTGCGACGCGGCAGCAGCCGCGTGCTCGATTTTGCAGGCGAAATGAGGCGGGCGAGGCGTTTGCGCCGCCGTTACCGCGAATGGACGCGCCAATAAATGGATGCGACGGCACTCGCGAAAGCGAGAGCGAATCCCGCAAATCCAAGAACATCCTGCAACATGACTGCACCTCTCGTTGACGATCGCCGACGAGGTAGCGCGTCTTTTCCCTTCGCCTCCGTGAGGAGGATCACACTGGCGTTTTGGTTACACCCCAACAGCTTTCGCCCAGGGACCTGTCGCCCGGTCCTTTTGCCCGGGTCCTTTCGCCCGGGTCCTTTCGCCCCAGTTCCTTTCGCCCAGGGACCCATGCTTAAGGCATCGTTAACGAATCACCGCGCATTCTAATGGACGTTGGGGGGGACGGCCGAATTCGGAGGTCCCATGAATGCGTTGGTAGGACAGAAGGTCCGCCTTTCGCCGAAGATCCGGCTCGACGGTGTAGAGCCCGCCGAGATCGGCGAAATCTTCGATGTCGAGACAGCGACCGTCCAGACCGGCCCGGGTCCGATGGTGCGGATACGATTTGCGAAAGCCTCCAGCGGATGGCTGCGGTCCGGCCAGTACGAGCCGGCAAATCGAACGCTGTTCCTTTTCAGGATTCCGGTGAGCAATGGCTTGAAGCGGCAGTTCATGCTCGTGGCCGCGCCGGACAACATGTTCGCTCAGATGAAGGCGACGTATTTCTGCGCGGGGACGAAGTGGCACGTCCTATCGTAGCTCTCTCGGCGCCGGCCCGAAGGCGTGGTCGCGTGCCCGCGGCCGACAGCAAGCGCCGCGCCGGTCGGATGTATCCCGCCTCGCCGGCGGTGAGTGGGTCCCGGTGCCGACCGCGGCTTCCGAAAAGCGTCAGACCCCGAACAGCGAGGCTTCGGTATAGGCGAGGTCGCCCAGGCGCGGCGGGTTGGGGCCCTTGAAATACTTCGGCCTCACGCCGTCGAAATATCGCCCGAACAGGCCGGCCACCGGACCGTTCGCATCGAGAAGGACAAGCGGGCGTCCGCGCCGCGCCAGGTAGGTACCGAGCGGCCGCGCAAAACGGACGAAATCCCCGATGTCCCGGCAATACACGAGCTGGAAGCAGGGGACGATGCGCCACACCAGACGGCGCCGGAAGACGAAGGGATAGACGCGCCCGTCGTGGCGGCACCAGACGCTGATGCAGCCGAACCTCGCGTGGTCGCGCAGAACGTCGCGCTCGAACGGGTCGGCGTCGAAACCGGGCTCCTCCGCGGTCGCAGCGAGGATCTCGACGTCGCCGGAGGGCCTGGCGCTGAGCATGGGCGCCGACATCAAGAGGCCCTTGGCATAGCGCCGATAACCCTGCGCGTCGAGGATCGGCCAGGTGTGCGGGGCCGGCGAGATGTTGAAATAGGTCACGCCACGATGCGCCAGGGCACGCGACGAGAGCAGCGAGCCGTAGGGGCGAAATTCCGGTTCCACATACCAGCTCGACGGATTGACGCGGATAGACGTCGTCGCACCGGACTGCACCGTCGAGGAGATCAGCAGCAACGCGCCGACCGGCCGTGAACCGCTCTCGAGCAGATAGCCCAGTTTCGGCAGTCCCGGCGCCCCCGAATAGCTTTCAAGCACGTCGAGCATGCGGAGCCAGAATCGACGGCTGCGCTGCGCGCCGAAGCCCTTCTTGAGCAGATCCGCGACGGCGCCGATGTCGGCGCGCGTGATGAGGCGGCAGCGAACGGCCGCGGCGGCGGGCGTCGAACGGGTATGGGACAGAACCTCGGTCATCGAGGGCGATAAGTAACGATGGCGCAGCTGTTGTGAAGGGACACGATCATGAAGATTTGATCGCCCCGTCCCCCAACCGCGCCCGCCAGCGGCGACGATCGCACGCGGCCGTCGACCCGCCCAAACCGCGCCGTCCGGCCGCGCGCTGTCGCGTCGCCGCGTTGGCCCGCTGCAAAATAAGGTTTTGAGCCAACAGCGGGAATAACCCCGGTCGCCGTTCCGGCGGCGACCCGGTGCAGTTGCCGCATGCGACGAAAGTCAGTTGCTTCCGCAGCCGCAAAATGTGCAAAAATGGCCTCGTCTCGACGCTGTTGCGACCGAACGGCACACGCGGACACCCTGCATCGCCCGCGGTGCCATGATACATCAGGGCCGCTTCAGACGGTGCCGGTGCAGCGGAGCCTGCTGCCGCCGGGACGCTTTGAACAGCCTAAGTGGCTGATTCTTTAATCGAATAAGACCGCTGCCAGGCCAGCCGCCACAGCGGTTTTGTGGCGCGGTTAACGAATGTTTTAGTTTGCGATTGCCTGACCTGCCCGAAGCCTAACAATAACAAAGGGCGGTCGCCTTTCGCACGACGAGAAGGAAGACCATTTTGCGTGTCGCTGTCGTTCACGACTGGCTCTACACGCTCGGCGGCGCCGAGCGGGTTCTCACGGAGATTTTGCGCTGCTACCCGCAGGCCGACGTCTATACGCTGTTCGACTTTTTATCGTCCGCCGACCGCAACACCATCGGATTTAAGCAGGCGCATACAAGCTTTCTTCAGAAGATGCCGTTTATCAGAGGTCATCATCGGTCGTTCCTGCCGCTGATGCCGCTGGCCATCGAGCAGTTCGATCTCACCGGCTACGATCTCGTCATCTCCAGCAGTTACGCAGTCGCCAAGGGTATCCTGACGAGCCCCGACCAGGTTCACGTGTCCTACGTTCACTCGCCCATTCGCTATGCCTGGGACATGCAGCACAGCTATCTGCGCCAGCGCGGCTATGCGCGCGGACTCAAGAGCCTGCTCGCACGCCTCGTGCTCCATCACATCCGGATGTGGGACATGCGGACCGCGAACAGCCCCGACGAGATGATCGCGAATTCAGGCTTCGTCGCGCGCCGGATCCGCAAGATCTACGGCCGTTCCGCGGAGGTGATCTATCCGCCGGTCAACCAGTCGAAGCTGCCGTCGCCGCCGCCGCGCGGCGCGCATTTCCTCGCTGCGAGCCGGCTCGTCTACTACAAGAACATCGAGCCGATCGTCGAGGCGTTCCGCCGGATGCCGGACCTCAACCTGATCGTCGCCGGCGAAGGCCCCGAAGCGGGCCGGCTCAAAGCGCTGGCAGGACCGAACGTCGCGTTCGCCGGACACGTCTCCGACGACGAATTGCGGCGCCTGATGGCCACGGCGCGCGCCTTTGTTTTCGCCGCCGAGGAAGACTTCGGGATCATTCCGGTCGAGGCGATGTCGGAAGGCACCCCCGTGCTTGCGCTGGCGCGCGGCGGGGTGAGAGAGTCGGTGGTCGCGTCGCCTGCGCGCCGCACCGGCATGTTCTTTCCGACGCCGGCGCCCGACGACATTGCCGCCTGCGTCCGCAATTTTGTCGCCGAGGAGCACACGTTCTCCGCCGACGCGTGCCGCGCCCAGGCCAGCCGTTTTGCACCCGAGCGCTTCCGCGCCGAGTTCATGGCCTTCGTCGACGAAACCCTCGAGGCGAATCGGCGCCGGATGGAGCCGGCGCCGCCGCGAATGACCCTTCTTGCAGCCCAGTCCCGACAGCCCGCATGAGTGACGAGGCACCACGGTCCAGCGCGATGGTGGCGGGCGCCGGTGGCAGCCTGTTGCGAAAGATCTGGCGGCGGCGGACCCTGTTCGCGCTGGTGTTCAGTGCCGTCCTCGCGGCAAGCCTCGTGGCGCTGCTGGTGCTGCCGGTGCGCTTCATGGCGACCGGGTCCATCATCGTCGCCGAGCAGGAACCCGGCGTGCAGAACGCCTCTCCCGGTTGGGCCGAGAAAATCGGCGACCCCGCCGATCTCGAAAGCCAGCTCCTGGTGATCCGCTCGCCGCGCGTCCTGCGCGCCGCGATGAACGCCCCCGGCGCCCTCGACGCCGTGCTCAAGGAATGCCGCTACCGGCGCGCCGGGGTGTTGAGCTCGCTCGTTCCCCAGTTCACCAACGCCTGCGACAAGCTCAAGCCCGACAGCGAGGCGCTGCTCGATTATCTCCAGGCCGGATATGTGGTCGGGGCTGTGGGACGGTCGCGTGTCATCAACATCTCCTATCTGTCGCCGCTCCCCGCGAGCGCGCAGCTTTTGGCCAATGCCCTGATCAATGCGTTCCTCGGCGACCAGCGCGCCAGCATGTCGTCCGGCCGCCAGGTGGCGGCGGACTGGCTGTGGCAGGAGCTGCGCCAGCTCGATCTCGACGTCCGGGACGAGGATGCCAAGATCCAGGCGTTCCGCCGCGAGAAGGGCCTCATGCGCGGCGCCACCGCGCCGATCGCCTCGGAGCGGTTGACCAGCATCAGCCAGCAGCTTTCGGTCGCCGAGGCCGCGCGCGCCGACGCCGCCGCCAAGTTGCGGGAACTCAAGGCCGGCCAGGCCGCGGGGACGAGCGATGCGCCCGCCGTGCTGGGAAACCGGGCGGTGGCGGACCTCAAGCAGCAGATCGCGGTCGCCAGCGCGCAGCTTGCGACGGCGGCGTCGACCTACGGACCCAATCACCCGACGCTGCACGCGCTTCAGCAGCAGCTCGGCCAGCTGCAGCAGCGCCTGTCGAAGGAGGTCGGCAGCGTCGCCGGGAGCCTCAACAAGGAATACGCGGCCGCCGACACGCTGGCGAACTCGCTGCGCCAGCAGATGACGCAGGTCAAATCGGAGGTCGCCACCGCGACCGCCGACGAAGCCTCGATCGAGAACATGGTGCGCAACGCCGACGTCAAGCGGCAGCAATATGCCGACCTCTACAAGCGCGCGAGCGAGCTCGAGACCGAGCGCCGCGTGCTGCAGGGAAGCACGCGGCTCGTCAGCCTCGCCGAGCTCCCGACCAAACCGTTTTTCCCCAAGCCGCTGCCGTTCGCGGCGGCCGGGCTGGTCGCGGCCCTGTTTGCCGCCCTCGCCGCGGTGATCCTGCGCGAGCGCGCGGACCGCAGCGTTCGGGCCTCCGCCGACCTGGTTCGGGCGACCGGGATCTCGACGATCACCGCGCTGCCGGATCTGCGGCTTCCGGGCGCGAGCGTGCTTCGCCGGCTGATGCCGCCGCGCCACCATGAAGCGCCGCTGGAGAGCGTGCTCAAATCGAGCCGCGCCGATCCGAAGATGCAGGACGCGCTGCGCAAGCTCTATGCGGAGCTCCTGCTCGACGAAGGCGGCCGGAAATCCCGCCGCATCCTCATCACGTCGCCCGGTGCCAAGGAAGGCAAGACCTTCACCACGCTGGCGCTCGCGCAGTTCGCGGCGGCGACCGGGCGTCGCGTGCTGGTGATCGAGTGCGACATGCGCCATCCGACCATCGAGGGCGTACTGGGGCTGAAGCGTACGGCGGGGCTCGCCGACTTGCTGCGCGGCACGACCCAGCCGTGGGATGCCGTGCTCAAGACCGCGACCCCGAACCTCGACGTCATCGTCGCCGGCGATCCGACGGTCGATTCCACCGAACTGCTGATGGGCCACCAGATGTCCGAGCTTCTGCTGTGGGCGCAGGGCTACGAGCTCGTTCTTCTCGACAGCCCGCCGGCGAACGTGCTGATGGACGCCTGCGTCATCGCCAAGCGCGTGGGCGACGTCCTGTGCTGCATGCGGTGGGGACATTCGGCGATCGCCGACGTGGTCGCCAGCACCGCGCGGCTGGAGGCGTTCGGCGGCAAGGTGCTGGGCCTCGTCATCACCATGGTCAATGGCGCGGATCAAGCGCGCTACGAAGACACGTTCAGCGAGCCGAGCCTTTATCTGAAGGCGAGTTGATGGCCCGGCCGCGCGTCCTCTTCATCAACCACACCAGCAAGGTTGCGGGCGCCGAGCTCGTCCTGCTGGATCTGGTGCGTCCGTGGAGCGGCGGATCGGCATTTCTGTTCGAGGACGGCCCGCTGGCCGACGCGTTGCGGGACCGCGGGCTCACGGTGATCCGCTCGCGCTGGGGCGGCGGGCTCGCCAAGGTGCGCCGCGACGAATCGCTGTGGGCAGCCGCGCCGCTCGTCGGCAGGCTCGGCGGCATCGCCGCCGAAATCGCGCTCGCGGCACGGCGCCACGACCTTCTCTATGCGAATTCGCAGAAGGCCTTCGTGCTGTCCGCGCTCGCCGCGACGGTGGCGCGCCGTCCCCTGATCTGGCACCTGCACGACATCATCGACGCCTCCCACTTCGCTCCCGCGCAGCGGCGGCTCCAGGTGACGCTGGCGAACCGCCTGGCGACACGGATCATCGTCCCCTCCCAGGCAGCGGCGGCGGCGTTCGTCGGCGCCGGCGGCCGGCAGGATCTCCTGGAGGTCGTCCCCAACGGCGTCGACATGGTGCGGGATGCGCGGCCGCCGGCCGAGCTGCGCCGCGAGCTCGGATTGCCGTCCGGCCCGCTGGCCGGCGTTTTCAGCCGGCTGGCGCCGTGGAAAGGGCAGCACGTCGTGCTCGAAGCGCTTGCGAAGGTTCCGGACCTGCAACTGATCGTCGCCGGCGACGCCCTGTTCGGCGAGGAAGCCTATGCCCGCCGGCTCAGGGACATGGTCGGCGCGGCCCAGCTCGGCGATCGGGTCCATTTCCTCGGCCACCGCAATGACGTCGGGCGGCTGATGCAGGCCGTCGACATCGTCATCCACCCCTCGGTCGATCCCGAGCCGTTCGGCCGCACGCTGGTCGAGGCCATGCTGGCCGGCGTGCCGTTGATCGCCAGCGACGCGGGAGCGGCGTCGGATATTCTCGAGGGCGGCAAGGCCGGGACCCTGGTCAAGCCGAACGATGCCCACGCGCTCGCCGCCGCCATCGCCGCCATACGCGCGCGGCCCGCTGGGCTTCCGGGCCAGATCGCCTACGCCGACGAGCGCGCCCGCGCCCGCTACAGCGTCGCCACGATGAGCGAGGCCGTCGCCGCCGTCATCGGCGACGTCGCGACCGGCCGGGTCGCGACGGCGCGGACCGCCGCGGGAGGGCGGGCGTGACATCCGGGCTCACCAGCGCGCGGTCGCGTCGCGAGTGGTCGATGCCGGGCGTCGTCCCGGCGATCGTGCTGCTGGTCCTGGCGGTCACCGTGGGTCCCAGAATGGGTGCGCTGTTCCGGCCGCTGTTCATCGTCGGATGCGGCGCCGCCGGATGGTACGCTTGGCGGGCCGGTCCGGCCGCGCACGTCCAGGCCGTGCTGTATCTGTTTGCGTTTACGCCGTTGGCCCGGCGCATCGTCGATCTCACGGTAGGCTACGACCAGACCGAAATCATGCTGGTCGGGCCGCTGTTCGCCATCCTGGCGCCGCTGCCGCAGCTGCAATTCTATCTTGCGGAACGGCCGCTGCGCACCGGCATGATGCCGATCGTCATCGTCGCCGGAAGCGTGCTCTACGCGGCCCTGCTGTCGATGTTCCAGGGCGACTGGTTCAACGCCGCGTCCGGTGCGCTGAAGTGGATGGCGCCGCTGATCTATGCGGCGGCGCTGCTGCGCCAAGGCGACCGCGAGGACATGGTCCAGGCGATCGCCTCGGCCTTCCTGATCATCCTGCCCATCACCGGACTGATCGGGATCGTCCAATACATCAATCCCCCCGACTGGGACCGCTATTGGATGCAGTTCGCACCGATCACCTCGGTCGGCTATCCGCGCCCCTACGAGGTGCGGGTGTTCAGCACGATGAACGGCCCGGCGAGCTTCGCCACCTTCACCGCAGCCGGGCTGCTGCTGGTGTGCTTCCTGCGGTCGCGCTGGTATCTGCTGATGCCGGCCCTGCCGGCCGCACTCGCGCTGCTCCTGTCGCTCTACCGCACCGCGTGGCTCTCGCTCGCCTTGGGCGTGTTGTTCTGCTCGCTGTTCGCCGCCACCCGCTGGCGCGCGATGGCCATCCTGGTGGGCGCGATGGCGGCGGTCGGAATCGCGATGTCGCTGCCGCCGTTTGCCGACGTGATCGGCGAACGGCTGGCGTCGCTTTATCAAGGGACGGCCGACGGGAGCGCCCAGGAGCGCTTCGCGGAGTACCTGGATTTGTGGTCGCAGCCCGACAGCTCCCTGTTCGGCGTCGGATTCACGTTTCGGGATGTCGGATCGGCCGGCGCGGTCGCCATCGACGGCATGATCATTTCCTGCTGGCTCAGCATGGGCATCGTCGTCGGGCTGCTGTGCCTCTCGGCCTTGGCCGCCGCGACGGTGCGCATGATCGCCGCCGCATGGGACGACCACCGGCGCGAGTCGGTCCTCATCGGCGCCATGGGATGCGGCGCATTGGTCCAGATTCCCCTCGCCAACGTCACCTCCGGCGAGTTGGGATTCCTGTTCTGGACCTTTGCCGTGCTGGCGGCGCTGCCGCCGCGTGCGGCCGGGCGACCCGTGTCCAGATGAAGCCGACCGGGACGACAGACACCGCGGAAGTCGGCGCACCGGAGGTCGGCGCCGCGGCGCCGCCGGCGGTTTCGCCGGAGCCGCGATCGGAGGCGTCGCGGCCGGGCCGGTCGCGTCTCCGTTTCACGGCCACCCTGATGAGCGGCGCCTTGCTGAGCAAGGGCATGGGCTTCGTCCGTGAGATTCTGATGGCCCAGGTGCTGGGCGCCTCGGTGGCCGCCGACGGCTTTCGAGGCGCCATCACCGCCGTCATGCTGCCCCTGGTGTTCCTGCAGAACGAGAGCGTGCCGGCCATCATGGTGCCGATGCACCGGGACGCCCAGAGGAACGGCGACGCCGCCTTACAGCTCACCGCCCTGACCATCGCGCTGACCCTCGTCGCCGCCGCGATCATGCTCGTCATCGAGGCCCTGGGACCGATATGGGTCGGCGCCTTCGTCGGCGGCTTCGCTCCCGAGACTCAGGCGCTGACCTTGGATTTCGTGCGGGTCATGGCACTCGCCATGCCGGCCTCGGCGCTGCTGAATTGTCTCGCGGCCGGCGAGATCGCGATCGGGCGGTCGCGCTTGACGAATATCCGCGCGAGCCTCCTCAACGTGTCCGTCCTCATCGGCATCGGCCTCATCGTCTTGACCGGCGACCTCGACGCGCTGGCGTGGGCCTTCGCCGTCGCCTTCAACGCGCTGGCGGGCGTCGCGCTGTGGCTGCTGTGGCGGGAGAGCCATTTGACGGTGACCGGGTTGACCCCGTCGGCCGTCGCATCGGCGGGCCGCGAGTTCGCGCGGCGCCTGCGGCCCCTCATCGCGCTGCCGACGGCCGAGCAGGGGCACGTATGGATCGAACGGGCGCTGGCGTCGCGGCTGGTCAGCGGTTCGCTGGCGTCGCTCGACTATGCCCGCACGCTCACGGACAGCGCGCTGGTGCTCATCAGCCAGCCGGTCGGACTTGCGGTCCTCGCCCACCATCACGGGAAGAACGAGCATGAGGAGGTCGACGCCATCGCCCGCCCGGTGCTCGCGATCATGGTGCCGGCCTCCGTCTTTCTGTTCGTGTTCGCGCCGGAGATCGTCTCGCTGGTATTCCTTCGCGGCGCGTTCGACGAGAAGGGCGTGCTCCTCACCAGTCAGGCGCTCCGTGGCATCTCCGTCGGCCTGTGGGCGGCGACCTTGGGCTACATCCTGTTGCGGTTTCTCAATCGTACGCGCCGAAATGCCGCTGTCGCCGTCATTCTGGTGGTGGCATATGCTGCAAATGCAGCGGTCAATCTCGCGACGATGGGCGTTCAGGAGACCAGCGGAGCTGGAACGATGATCCTGGGTCTCGGCGAAGCTGCACGCGGATGCACGCTGCTGGCGGGGGCCGCGCTCGCACTGAACTGCAGCGGACGGCTGATGGTCCTGATTGCGATCGCCGCCGTTCCCGGTGCGCTCCTCGGCTTGATCGGGTGGGAACTCCACACGGCGCTCACCGGCTCCCTCGAGCGCCTGCTCATCGGCGGCATCGCCTGTGCCGCATGCATCGGGCTCGGCGCCGCGATCCTCGTTCCCGCGGGGATCCGGGACCTGTTCCGCAAAGTCCGGCGTGGATTTTCGTCGCCAGGAAAGGGTTGAGCATGGGACAGCTGCTGCCGGCCCTCTGGCTTCCAGGTCCGATGGAATCCGTTCGCAAGATGGTGGCGGCGATGACCTCCCGGTTCGGATCGCGAGGATGCCTGTTCACGTTCCACCGCGTCGCCCCGTCAGCGGTCTGGAAAACGCTCCCCAATCGCAACTTTTACATCGATCTCGATTTTTTCGACGCGTTCCTCACTTATCTGGTGCGGAGCGGGTGGGAGATCGTGACGGTCGAGCAGGTGCTCCAGCGCGCGAGCCGGAACAACGCGAGGGACCGCTACGTCAATTTCTCGGTCGACGATTGCTACCGCGACACGTTCGAGCAGGTGGTTCCGTTGTTCCGCCGTCACGGCGCGCCCCTCACGCTCTACGTGACCACCGGAGTTCCGGACGGTGCCGTTCCGATGTGGTGGACCGGGCTCGAGGAGACGCTGCTGCTGCGCCGCGAAGTCATCGTCGGCAATGATGTGCTGAAAGTGGACACCGCGGCGGGCAAGCGGGAGGCTTTCACCCGCATCGAAAGCGATTGGGATCGCAAGGATCCCGCGGCCGAATACGCTGCGTTCTGCGCCGTCAATCGTATCGACGCGGAGGCGATGCATTGGCGCCACGCGATCTCGTGGCCCATGCTCGAGCAGCTTCGCGACGACCCGCTCGTCGAACTCGGGGTGCACAGCGCGACCCATGCACGGATCTCCGCGCTCGCGCCTGCCGCGGCGCTTGCGGAACTCAATGCCGGCCGCGATCGGATGATGAAAAAGCTCGGCGTCACGGCGCGGCATTTCGCCTTTCCCTATGGGCGGGCGGCCGATTGCGGTCCGCGCGATTTCGACCTGGTACGCCAAGCCGGCTTCATCAGCGCGGCGACGACGCGCAAGGGTGTGATCCGTCCGGGCCAGGACGCCTTTCAGCTCCCCCGCAACACCCTGAACGGCGCGCATCAGAGCCTGCCGATGGTCAACATGCATCTCAAGGGATTGACGGGATTGGCAGCGCGGGTGCTCGGCCGTGTCTGACGCCGCCAAGCTGAAGGTCCTCTCGATCGCGCACGCCGCCGTGAGCCGCGCGGTCGGCCGGCTGCGCTATTACCCGCTGGCGGCGCGGCGCGATCTCGACGTCCATCTCCTGGTGCCGGCGCGCTGGCGGCAATTCGGCCGGACGACGGTCGCCGATCCCCCCGACGATCCCGGCATCGCCGTGCATATTCTGCCGATCCGGCTTTCGCACGCCGGACCTATGAACTGGTATCTGCACGTCTATCCACGGCTGCGGCGGCTGGTTCGGGCGCTGAAGCCCGACGTCATTCATCTGTGGGAGGAACCCTGGAGCCTGGTCGCCCTCCAGGCGGCCGTCCTGAAGGGAAACGCCGCGCTGGTGATGGAGGTGGACCAGAACATTCTCAAACGCCTGCCGCCGCCGTTCGAGGCCATCCGCCGATACGTCCTCTCGCGGACCGACTTCGTTCTGTCGCGTAGCCCCGACGCGACCGCGGTGGTTCGCGCGCGAGGGTATCGCGGCCCGGTGAGCCTCGTCGGCTACGGTGTCGATCGGCACACGTTCCGACCGCGCGCGTCCGCTGAGGAGCCGGCCCCGCAAGGGGCTGGCCTGCGCATCGGTTATATCGGCCGCATCATCGAAGAGAAGGGCCTCGACGACGCGCTCGACGCGATCGCTCGCGTTAAATCGCCGGTGCATCTCGCGATCATGGGAGAGGGTCCACACGAGGAGGCTTTGCGCGCGCGGGCCAAGGACCTTGGAATTGCCGATCGGATCACCATTCGGAAGTGGGGCGCTCCGGCCGAGGTCGCGCGCTTCTTGCAGAGCCTCGACGTCGTGATCCTGTTGACCCGGACCAGCAAGCGCGTCGTCGAGCAATTCGGCCGGGTGATCGTGGAGGCGCAGAGCTGCGGCGTTCCTGTGATCGGTTCGAGTTGCGGTGCTATTCCCAACGTGGTCGGCGAAGGCGGCTGGATCGTCGCGGAGCGCGACCCCGCGATGCTGGCAGCGTTGCTCGATCGCCTCGCCGCCGATCCCGCCGCGTTGCGTCTCAAGGGCCATCTGGCCGAGCAGAACGTCGCGACCCGTTTCACTCACGACATCGTCGCCGACAGCCTGGCGCAAGCCTGGTCCAAAGCGGCCGAGGCGCGGGGCGCGATCTCGCGCGACCCACCGCTCGCGGACCACCCGACGTCACAGCCGATACGCGACGCCATCCGTGCGGTAACGGGACGGATCCGCGGCATTGGGGTTTGACGAACGCATCGACTTGCCGCGCCGACCACGCGCGGTCCGAAACGTCTGCCTCGCGTTCCCCGGTCTTGCAACGCAAACCGCATGCCGGTCCGTCGCCCCGACGTCGCGTGGGCAACACCGGCGCTCCGACCCCACCCTCAGTTCGACGGCCGCGGTACCCGCAGCATGTAGGTCTCGCCTTCCGCGAGGCCCTCGAGCGTGAACGGGCCGCCGCGAACGGGGATGACGCGCCTGAGCCCGTCCCAGCCCCACAGTTCCGCGATCTGCGCCCAGTCCGGCAAGGTGACCTGCCAGCTGGTGCCGGGCCGGTCGGTCCAGTCGTGCAGGTTCTGCCAGACCAAGAGCTGCCCGGCGCGGCCCTCGAGCGCATAGGTTCCGGTGGCGAGGGGATCGAGACGGATGAAGTGCATGTCCCCGGCCAGCCGGAGCACGGTTCGCAGCACGGCCGCGCGCAAATCCGGGCTCCATGGATTTTCCGATTGTGCCATCGCGTAGGCGGTATCGTCTTTGCTCGGGACGTCCCCGAGATTCCACGGGTATGCCAGGACCGTGGCGGATGTGCGCTTGTCTGCGCGCACGACCCCGACCTCGTCCCAGAAGGCGGTGAGGAACAGGCGCGCCGCGACCTTGGGATCGGCCCAGTCGTCGACCTCCGCGATGTTGAACTCGGTGCTGTAGAAATTCGTCTCCCGCCGCAAACCCAGCGCCGCCTTGACCCGATCGAAACAGGACTGGGCGGAGAAGTACCGTCCCTTGGTCAGCGGAAACCAGCGCGAATGGTAGTAGGTGTGGAGATCGATGCCGTCGAGGCGGCCGTCTTCCAAAAGATCGGCAATGGCGGTGCCGTAGCCGCGCAGCGTGGCGTCGCCATGGGAGTTGCAGGTCGCGAAGCCGCCGGGCACCACGCGGAGCGCCTTGTCCATGCTGTGCACGCCGTCGGCAAATCCCGCGAGCGCGTTGTGGTAGTCGTCACGCGGAATCGTGGCCTGAACGTCGGGCTCGTTGATCGCCGAATAGGTCGAGACGCCCCATCCGGCAATGCCGTTTTCCTTGCCCCATTCTCCACCGGGCGCAAACCGCCGCGCCATCGCCTGTCCGGCGGCGAACCAGTCCGCATAAGACCCGATCGGCTGCGGCGGGTTCAAGGTCTGGTACGAGCCCTCGTATTCCAGCAGGATCATCGGCGAGATCCCCTGCCGGTAGGCCTGGAGCATCGCGGCGTCGAAGTCCTTCGGCGTCGGCTTACGGCGCAGGTCGCGCCAGCCGTAGGAATTCATGCGCGCGCCGAGCGCTCCGACGCCGTGCAGGGCTTCATAAAGCTGCATGCTGGGCGCGCCGGCGCGATGGGTGACGAGGTTTCCGCCGCCGACGCGGGACCGCAGGGCGTCGTCGGTCGAGGCGCGCTGGGCATGGAGCGGCTCACCCAGCGTCAGTTGACCGAGCGTCAGCAGAGCCAGGGTCAATGCAAGTCCGATCTTCGGCATGGAGTCCTCGCCGCAACTGAGCCGGAAGGCGATCGTGAAAAAGCCGCGCCCGAAGACCTCGAAGACCGCGTCTTCACACCCGCAGCGAGCGGTCCCGCCCGCCGGAGAGCCGCATCATAAGCGTCCGAAGGGGCGGCCGCAGGCCGATCCCCTCGGCTGCGACCCTCTGCCGCCTCCCGCTTTGCCGCCGCCGCTGATCAGCGCGTCGACATCGTCCCGCCGACGGCCGGCTGGATTGCAACCGCGTCTCGATGCTGCGCAGCCTCATGACCGGCGGGATCAGTCGTCATCCGGATAATGTCGGCATAGGCCTCGATGGGCAGCGGCCTGCCGATCAGGAATCCCTGGACCTCGTCGCAGGCCTCCTTCTTGAGGAATGCGAGTTGCTCGCTGGTTTCGACGCCCTCGGCGGTCACCGGAAGCGCGAGCGAGCTCCCCAGTCCGATGATGGCGCGAACGATGGCGGCGGACTGCGGATTCTGCCCGAGATTGAGGATGAAGGCCTGATCGATCTTGATCTTGTCGAACGGGAACGCCTGAAGATAGGACAGCGAGGAATACCCGGTGCCGAAATCGTCCATCGCGATCCGGACGCCCAGCGCCTTGAGGCGGCGCAGGATGGAGACGGCGCGGGAAAAGTCGTCGATCAGCACGCTTTCCGTAACCTCCAGATCCAGGCGATGGGGCGCGAGTCCGCTCTCCAGCAGGACGGAATGGACGAGGCCGGGCAGATCGCCATGCCGGAACTGCACCGGGGACAGATTGATCGCGATCTGCAGCGGACGCCCCCAGGCGGCAGCCTCGCGGCACGCTTCCCGCAGGATCCACTCGCCGATCTCGGCGATGGCCCCGGTGTCCTCCCCGAGCGGGATGAACAGGCCCGGCAATATGAGGCCGCGGGTCGGATGCTGCCAGCGGACCAGCGCCTCGAAGCCGATGACGTCGCCGTCGATGGACGCCTGGGGCTGATAGTACAAACGCAACTCGCGTCGCTCGATCGCGAGCCTGAGATCGTGCTGCAACGCCCGGCGCTCGCGCAGCCGCTGGTCCATCTTCGGCTCGAAGAATCGGACCGAGCCGCGTCCCTCGCGCTTGGCGCGATAGAGTCCGGCATCGGCATTGGTAAGGAGCGCGGTGACGTCGGCACCGTCATCGGGGTAGATGGCGACGCCGACGGTGAGCCCACTGCGGACGGACTGTCCGTTGATCTCGACGTCCACCACGACGGCGGCGAGCAGGCGTGCCGCCATCTGCTCGGCGGCGGCGGGCTGCTGTCCTTCGGTGAGCACGAGGCCGAATTCATCGCCGCCGAGGCGGGCGATGAAGGCGCTTCCCGCGGCTTCTGCGAGGCGTCGCGAGAGCTCGCACAACAGGATGTCGCCGGCAGCATGCCCGAATACGTCGTTGACGTCCTTGAACCGGTCGAGATCGGCGGAGATCACCGCGATCCGGCCGTCGCGCATGGCGGCCGTCTCGATGGCCTTGGAGAGAAATTCGTTGAACGCGACGCGGTTCGGCAGATCGGTGAGGAGATCGTGCCGGGCGAGATGCTCGATCCGCGCCTGGGCCTGCTTGCGCTCGGTGATGTCGTCATGGGTCGCGACCCAGCCGCCCCCCGGCATCGGCCGGCTGACCACGTGGAAGCTCCGTCCATCGTGCCCTTCCAGGATGACGCTGCGGGTCTTGCCGGCGGCAATCGTAGCGAGCGTGGCGCGGCTGTATGATTCCGGGTCTTCCAGAAACGTTCCGACCCGCGTTCGATATTCCAGCAACTGGCGCAACGTGCATCCCGGCTTCACCAGATCGGCCGGAAGGTTGTACATTTCGAGATAGCGCCGATTGTGGAGGACGAGCCGCGCCTCCTTGTCGAACATGAGCAGGCCTTGCATCATGTTGTCGATGGCGGATTCCGTGACCTGCTTCTGCTCCAGAAGCATCGCCTCCACGCGGGTCCGCTCGGTCACGTCCATAACTGCGGCGAGATACGCCGGACGCCCGCGATAGGTGAGAGCGGTCGAATGGACCTGGACCAGGACGCTCGTCCCATCCGCTTTCTGATGGCGCCAGACTCGCGCGCCGTTGCTCATCCCGGTCTCGTCGACATACCGCCTGAAGCTGGCGCGCTCCTGTGCGGAGCGAACATCGAACGCCGTCATGGCGAGGAACCGCTCCCGGGAGTATCCGTAGTGCGCCACTGCCGTGTCGTTGACGGCCAGGAACTTGAAGGTGTTCTGCTCGATGACCCACATCGGAACCGGGTTGCTGTCGAACAGCAGTTGGATCGAGTCTTCGCGCTGTTTAAGGTCCGTGATGTCGATGCGGATGCCGATGCTGCCGCCGTCCGCCGTCCGGCGTTCCTCGACGACGAGATAGCGGCCAGACGACAGGCGCTGCTCGGTCCGGTTCTCCGGCCGGGCGTGACCCGCGAGCCTCTCTTCGAGCCACTCGCGTTCCCTGCCGATGGCGTCCACATACTCTTTGCGCGCGAGGCCGACCCCAAGGAGGTCCTCGAACCGAGTCCCCCAGCCGATCGTGTTGCCGGCGCCAACGTGCGCTTCGGCATAGCGCTTGTTCCAGAGCACCAGGCGGTCTTCGGCGTCCATCAGGACGACTCCCTGGGGCATCAACTCGAAGGCTTCGACGAGCCGATCGTGGGCGGCCTGGGCGGCCTGTCGTGCGCGCTCCGCGAGAACGCGTGCTTCCGTAACCGTCTGTTCGCTCTTCCTCTGCTGGGTGACGTCCTCGTGCGTCGCCACCCATCCACCGTCCGGCATCGGCTGGCGGCGGACCCGGATTACCCGGCCGTCCGCCAGGTCCACGGTGGAGTCGCTCGGGTGGTCCCTGGTAACCGCCGAATTGCGCCAGGCGAGATAGGCTTCCTTGCCCATAATGGGGACGCTGCCGAACTCCTTGCGCAGATCAATCAGTTCGGCGAGCGTCATCCCCGGGCGTACGCGCGCGGGCGGGAGATTGTAGATGTCGAGCAGGCGCCGGTTGTTCACGATCAGCCGACGCTCGCCATCGAAGAGACAGAGCCCCTGCGATATATTGTTGATGGCGGCATCGAAGCGCCGGTTTTGTCCCTCCAGCCGCGCGTTGGCGGCATCGAGGTCGGCGACGACACGGTCGAGCGCCGCGTTGCCGAGCTCCAGGCGCTGGTTGCTGCGTCGGATGCCTCGGATGTAGGCCGCCATGATCGAGGTGATCAAAACGCCGCCGAGCAGCATCATCCACGATGCAAGGTGGGTGGGGCTGCCGGCTCCGCCGGGCGCGGGCGTCGCCACGAACGTCCAGCGCCGGTTCGCGACCTCGAGCTCTCCCGACCAGTGTAGCTCCCGTGCAAGAGAGGCCCGCGGCTGGGGTCCGACGGCGACACCGCGCGTGCGCGCGCTGTGGAAATAGAACGGCCATGCGTCGGGGCCGGAGTCGGCGGCAAAATAAGATGAGTCGAGGCCCGCCGGAGTAACCCCGGCCGCGAGAATGGACTCGATCATGAGGCCGGTTTGAAAGATGCCGATGATGAAGCCGTCGAGATTGCGCCGGCGTTCCTCGACCGTACCTCTCGGCAGGCCCTGTTTGTAGACCGGCAGCACGACGATGAAGCCGGTCCGATTCCCGGTGCCCCTGCGAAGCAGAAAATTAGCCGTTGCGGCCGGCCGGTCGGTGTCGCGCGCCAGTTCGAGCGCCCGCTGCCTTGCGTTCCCGTCGATGAGATTGAATCCATAGACCAGCGCGGACTCCGCCGGCCTCGCCGTGTAGAGGATGGGAAAATATTCGTCGGCGTCGGAGGCCGGCACCAGGCTGTCGTCCGACCCGATCGACTTGACCTGGTAGCCGGCGATACCGTCCTTCTCGGCCTCGTGTTCGAACGCGCGGCGCTGGTCTCTGGTCACGCGGGGGGCCCACGAGGCCGACAGGATCGCGTCCTTGTCGCGGAAAAGAATTTCGGTCAGGCGTTGGAACTCGTGGCGGCTGATGCCGTGGTCGGAGGCCTGAACGGCGGCGCGCAACGCCGCGACGTCGTTGAGGTACTGGCTGACGCCGTTCTGCAGAACCAGCAACCGATCGGAAGCACGCGCGTCGAATTCCTGCTGCGCAAAGCGGTTTTCGCGCTGAAGGAGGCCGTACCAGGCGGCGAGGGAGATCGCCAAACCGATGCCGATGCCGACAACGGTGAGCGAGGACAGCGAGCGTCGCCGGCAGGCCCGATGCCAGGCAGGGAGCAACCAATGTGTGAACCGGTTTTCCAGCACCCTGCGCTCATGTGTGACGATCACGGGAACACAGCTCGGCCCGCAAGCACTGAGATACAGGGAAAATTTCAAAACGAATGAGAAAGCGTGCGAATCTTGGTGCCGTTGGTAACGGAAGGATGACCGCGGCAATGTAAATCCAGGCGGAGGGATCAAGCGCCTTCCGCGGCGCTCGATCGCCGGCGCGGTCTGCCCATCCTTACAGGATGCAGACCGATCCCGTGCCGTGGAGTCCGATCGCCTGGGCCGCACCGAGGCTCAGATCGAGGCTCACGCCGCGGACATAGGGTCCGCGATCGTTGACAACGACGCTCACGGTTTTGCCGGTGCGCGGGTTGGTCACGTTGAGCCGGGTGCCGAACGGCAGCGTGCGATGCGCTGCGGTCATGGCATGCGGATCGAACGGCTGCCCGCTCGCGGTATGGCGTCCTTCCCAATAATAGGCGGTGATGATCCGGTGCCCGCCATTGCAGCCGGCACCCTGTTCCTGCACTGCAGGCACGCGGGGCGTTTCGGACGGCGGCGGAGCCGTCTCGCCCGGCATACCCTCGGGCGGCAGGATGTTCTTGAGGTGGGGCGAGCCGAGGAGGGCGACATCGACCGCATGATCGGGCTTGGCCCGCCCGGATTTTTTGCTGACTTTGGCATCCCCATGGGGCTTCGGGAGCGGCATGGAGTCGATCGGCGCGTCTTGCGGCTCGGCGGCGAGGTCCGGGATGGTGCGCTGGCGCGGCGGCGCGGCCGCGGCGACGGCCAGCGCTTCGGCAGACGCGGCCTTGGCGGCCGCCTTCCGGGACTTCTTCGACGGTTTGACCGGCCGGCTGGCGGCCGAGGCGAGTTCGAACGGTGGTGCCGCCAGCGCCGGCTGAGATTCACCCGTGGCCGGCGGCTGTTGGGCTGCGATGGGTGCGGGGGGCGCGCTGACCTGGAGGGTCGGCGCGGCCTGGCCCCAGGCGGTGCCGCCGGCAACCGCCGCGGAGGTCGCTGCAGGGTTTGCCGGCGCAGGGGTCGCAGACGCCACCTGGGCCTTCTGGACCGGTTCATGGTCGCGGGTCGCCTGGGTGCCTTCGGTCCCGACGGCATGGCGGGGTGCCGGTCGGGTGCTGAACACGGCGACGACGCGTTGCCACAAGGAGGGAGTCCGGCTTTCCGCTGCCGCGATGTCGGCATGACACGCGACAACAAGCACGGCGGAAACCGCCAGCCACCTTTTCATAACCCCTCCACCCCAAGGAAATCCCTCAGGAAATGCTAATAGCCAATTAGCCCGCTTTTGCGGCAGCCATGCCTGTGCTACACCGCCCCGCCACGCTATGGAGAAAGTCTTTTGATTTCAAAAGCTTGCCTTAAAATAGACGGTTCGTTGGACAGCTCCGGGATCGCCGATGCCGGAGATTTCGGAGCAAAATCATGACCATTCGCCTGCATCGCGGCGATCTCCCCGACCTTCGCCGCTATCGGGGGACGGTCGCCATCGACACCGAGACCATGGGCCTCGACCACCATCGCGACCGGCTGTGCGTGGTCCAGCTGTCGCCGGGCGACGGCAGCGCCGATGTCGTGAAAATCCCCCATGGCGGCGCCGAAGCGCCCCATCTCAGGGCCCTCCTGGCAGATCCGGAGGTCCTGAAAATTTTCCATTTTGCCCGTTTCGACCTGGGCATTCTGCAGCGCACGTTCGGAATCATGCCCGAGCCGGTCTATTGCACCAAAATCGCCTCGCGGCTGGTCCGGACCTATACCGACAAGCACGGGCTCAAGGACTTGACCCGCGATCTGCTGGGGATCGAAGTTTCCAAGCAACAACAGTCCTCTGACTGGGGGGCCGAGGAGCTCTCGGACGCCCAGGTGGCCTATGCCGCCTCCGACGTCCTCCACCTTCATGCATTGCGCGAAAAACTCGACCAGATGCTGCTGCGGGAGGGCCGACAGGACCTGGCGGCGGCCTGCTTCCGGTTCCTTCCCGACCGGGTGCGCCTGGACCTCGCGGGATGGGCCGCGGAAGACATATTTGCTCATACCTGAGCTGCACCGCCGCGCCGAAGCCACATTGAAAGGCGAGCGTTGGCGTGCGGGATGTGCTATGGGGTCAGTGGTCGATTCCGCAGAGGGGTTTGTGGGGGGGCGCCTGAGCTATTCGCCGACCATAGCAGTGTCTGCTTCAGCAGCGTCTGCGCCAGCAACGTCTGTTCCAGCAGCGTCTGCGCCAGCAGTGTCTGCAGGAGCGCCGTCCGGGGCTGCCGGGTCGCGGTTGCGACAGATCGGCCGTCGCGATGGCGACCGGCTGTTTCGCGCGGCCGCCCGGCATAGCCGTTTCGTACGCTGGATGCGCCGCGCCGTCCCGGCCGGCATCGTGGTCGTCGCCGCGGTCATCGTCGTGGCGATGTTCTTCAATCCGTTCAAGCTGATCGCCGCATTTCCGCTGGATCTGGCCAAGATCTCGCTGTCCGGCACCACCATCACCATGGAGTCGCCGCGGGTGGGCGGCTTCACCAACGACGCGCGTTCCTATGCGCTGAGTGCGAAGGCGGCCGCGCAGGACGTGACCAAGCCGGAGATGCTGGAGCTCAAGGGCATCAACGCCAAGGTCGAGCTGAAGGACGGTCAGCACGTCCAGATCAAGGCCACGAAGGGGTTCTACGACACCAAGGCGGAGGTGCTGAAGCTGCACGACGACATCGTGCTCAGCACCACCAACGGCTATGAGGGCAAGCTGTCCGAAGCCACCGTGGAAACCGGGACCGGCCACATCGTGTCCGACAGCCCGGTGGAGTTGAAGCTCCTCAATGGCGGCAAGCTGAACGCCAATCACCTCGAGGTGGTGGATAACGGCGCTTCGATCCGGTTCAGCGGCGGTGTCGAGCTGATGCTCAATCAAGAGACCAAGAGCAGCGACCTCTCGGGGACGCCATCGCCATGAAGCTGCGCACCACCGGGCTTCTGGTGACGGCGATTTTGTGCGTCGGCCCCTTCGCTCACGCCGCCTCCCCGGTGCCGAACCGGCCGGCGGCCGCGACTTCCGCGGCGGCGCCGGCGGCGCCCAGCGGGCCGGCCAACGCGCTGCAGGGGTTTTCGCAGAACCGCGACAAGCCGCTCAAGATCAGCTCGGCGAGCCTCGAGGTGCGCGACAAGGACAAGGTCGCCACCTTCGCCGGCGACGTCCACCTCGTCCAGGGCGACACCACGCTGCGCAGCAAGACCCTCGAGGTCTTCTACGACGACGATTCCGCGTCCAAGGATGCCGCGTCCAAGGATCCGGCATCGAAGGATGCCGCGTCGAAGGATCCCCCTTCCAAGGAGCCTGCGCCCAAAGGGCCGCCGAAGCCGGCGAAGCCGCCGGCCGCCGCGGGGGCGCCGGACGCCCCGCCCATGAGCCAGCAGATTCGCCGGGTCGAAGCCAAGGGTGGCGTGCTCGTCACCCAGAAGGACCAGACGGCGACCGGCGAGAGCGGCATCTTCGACATGCAGGCGAATACGGTGACCCTGATCGGCAATGTCGTGATTTCCCAGGGCCAGAATGTCGTCAAGGGCGACCGGCTCACGGTCGATCTCACGTCCGGCGTGTCGCGGGTCGAATGCGGCAAGTCGCAGGGGCAGTGCCGGGTCCAGGCGCTGCTTCAGCCCAACTCGATCCATGAGAAGCCGGGAAGCGAAACCGGTTCCATTCCGGGCGCCGCCCATGACAGCCCGCGGCCCCGGGCCGCTCCGACGGCCGTGCTGCACTGATCGCCGCGGCGCGATCGCACGGCGGGTGCGGTTGAAAGGTCCAGCGCTAGGGACTATCACCGTTCCTTAGCCGCCGCTGGGGTGGCTTCGAGGCCCGTGTGGTCGACCTGATAGGCCTGTTCAAACGCAAGGATGGGCGCCGCAAGGCGCAGTCCGCGACCCGGCCGGCCGGCAAGCCCAAGGCAAACGGGTCCGGGGGTGCGGCTGCCGGCCCGCCCCGGGCGCGGTCCTCGACGGCCGATCCGCGGACCGTGCAGCGTGACTACCTCGCCATCCACGGCCTCGAGAAGAGCTACGGCAGCCGCCAGGTCGTGCGCGGCGTCAGCCTCTATGTCCGCCGCGGCGAGGCCGTCGGCCTGCTTGGCCCCAACGGCGCCGGCAAGACGACCGTGTTCTACATGATCACCGGCCTGATAAAGGCGGATCGCGGCCATATCCATCTCGACGGCTGGGACGTGACGGCGCTGCCGATGTACCAGCGCGCCCGCCTGGGCATCGGCTATCTGCCCCAGGAAGCCTCGATCTTCCGCGGCCTCAACGTCGAGGAGAACATCCGCGCGGTCCTCGAGGTGATCGAGCCGAACCGCCGCCGGCGCGAGGCCGAGCTCGACAGCCTGCTGGAGGAATTCAACATCACCCGGTTGCGCAAGACGCCGACCATCGCGCTCTCCGGCGGCGAACGCCGGCGCGTCGAGATCGCCCGCGCGCTCGCCACCCGCCCGAACTACATGCTGCTGGACGAGCCGTTCGCCGGCATCGACCCGATCGCCGTTGGCGACATTCAGACACTGGTGCGACACCTGACACAGCGCGGCATCGGCGTGCTCATCACCGACCACAACGTGCGTGAGACGCTCGGCCTCACCGACCGCGCCTACATCATCTATTCCGGTCAGGTGCTGATGGAGGGCGACCCCGAGGACATCGTCAACAATCCCGATGTCCGGCGGCTCTATCTGGGCGAAGAATTCCGCATGTAGCGCGTTTTCTGCCGGGTGGGCGCCGCCCGCATTCTGTGCCGCGACACCGTTGTCATCCCGCCCTTGCCGTTCAGCCGTGGCCACAAGGGGCCGGTCCGCTCCTCCGGGGAGGGGACGGGATCGATGCGTTGCTATTAGTCGAGAGTTTGAGTGTACAGCGCCGATGGAACGGTGTATGCAAGAAACGGACCAACCGTTTCGAGTCAGCAGCGTACATGGCACTCGTACAAAAACTCGTGATGCGTCAAAGCCAAGCCCTGGTGATGACGCCCCAGCTGATGCAGGCGATCAAGCTGCTGCAATTGTCGCATCACGACCTCGCCGCCTATGTGGACGGGGAATTGGAGAAGAACCCCCTGCTGGAGCGGCCGGCCGAGGAGCAGCCGGTCCGCGGCGAGACGGAACCGGCTGACGAGCCGCCGCGCGAGACCGAAGAGCCGCGCAACGGCGACTGGATGGAAGATCGGCTGGAGACCAGCCGCGAAACCATCGAGCAGCGCCTCGACACCGGCCTCGAAAACGTGTTCCCCGACGAAAGCCCGGCCGGGCCCGTCCGGCAAAGCCAGGCCGAGCCTGCCGCCTATTCGGAATGGGCGGGCGTCGGTTCCGGCGGCCGCACCGACGGCGACTACAATCTCGAAGCGTTCGTCTCCGAGGAGATGTCGCTGAGCGGGCATCTCGCCGAGCAGGTGGCGCTGGCTTTCCCCGATGCCGCCGACCGCATGATCGCCCAGTACCTCGTCGATCTCGTCGACGAGGCGGGCTACCTCACCGGCGACCTCGCGGAGGCGGCCGACAAGCTCGGCGCGCCGCCGGCGCGGATCGAGGCCGTGCTGACCCGGCTGCAGGGGCTCGATCCGCCGGGGGTGTGCGCGCGCAATCTCACCGAATGCCTTGCCATTCAGCTGCGCGAGCTCGATCGGCTCGATCCCGCCATGGCGGCGCTGCTCGACAACCTGGAACTTCTGGCGAAACGCGATTTCGCGGCGCTGCGCAAGATCTGCGGCGTCGACGACGAAGACCTGGTGGACATGATCGGGGAGATCAGGCACCTCAACCCCAAGCCCGGGCTCGCCTTCGCGTCGGGCATCGTGCAGCCGATCGTGCCGGACGTGTTCGTGCGCCAGGGCGGCGACGGCGCCTGGCTCGTTGAGCTCAACCACGACACGCTGCCGCGCGTCCTGGTCAACCAGAGCTACTACGCGACGGTCTCCAAGACGGCGAAAAAGGACACCGACAAATCCTATCTCGCCGAATGCCTGCAGACCGCCACCTGGCTGGTGCGTGCGCTGGACCAGCGCGCCAAGACCATCCTCAAGGTCGCGAGCGAGATCGTGCGCCAGCAGGACGCCTTCCTGGCGCACGGCGTGCAGCACCTGCGGCCGCTCAACCTCAAGACCATCGCCGATGCGATCGAGATGCACGAATTGACGGTGTCGCGCGTGACCGCCAACAAATACATGGCGACCAGCCGCGGCACCTTCGAGATGAAGTTCTTCTTCACCGCCTCGATCGCCGCGACCAACGGCGGCGAGGCGCATTCCGCCGAAGCGGTGCGCCACCGCATCAAGCAGCTCATCGACGCCGAGGCCGCCAACGATATCCTCTCCGACGACACCATCGTGGTGAAGCTGCGCGAAGCCGGCATCGACATCGCGCGCCGCACCGTCGCCAAGTACCGCGAGGCGATGCGGATCGCGTCGTCGGTGCAGCGTCGCCGCGACAAGAGCGCGGTCAACGGCGCGCGGATGTGACGCCGGCCAAGTGCGAAAGCACGGCTCCAGCAACGCCCGTCACGGCCCGGCCGGCGCTCACACCAGCGCCTCGATCCCGAGTTCCGTCGCCAGCGCGCCGAGGTTCTTGCGCAGCGTGGGCGGGATCGGGATGCCGTTCGCGAGCCGGTCGAGCCGCTTGGTGTGGCTCTGCTCGCCCGGCAGCCAGACCCGCTCGACGCCGGGCAGACGCTGCGATTCGCGGATGGCGCGCACCGCCGCGTCGACGTTCTCCTTGAAGAGAGCCGGCGGGCAGAACGCCGCGACCGACACCGCGAGCACCGACTGGCCGGTGTTGGTCGGCGTCGCCGGGTGCTTCAGAAAATCGACGATGCCGCGGCCGAACGCGGCGCCGTTGAGGGGCCCGGCGAGCAGGCCGATGATGAGGGCGAGCGCGTAGCCCTTGTAGTCGCCGATCGGCAGGAGATGCCCTTCTGCCGCGCGGGACGCGTCGGTCAGCGGATTGCCGTCGTGGTCGATCATCCAGCCGACCGGCATCGGCTCGCCGAGCGCCGCCTTGAGGCGCACCTTGCCGAAGGCGGCGACGGTCGGCGCCATGTCCATCACCACCGCCGGCTCCCGGCCGGCGGGCACCGCCACCGCGATCGGGTTGGTGCCGAGCAGCGCCTCCGCGCTTCCGGTCGGCGGCAGGTGGTTATTGCTGCCGACCGCGAAGTAGAGCCCGATCATGTCGTGGGCGAGCGGCATCATGGCGTAGAGCGCGGCCGGCCCGGCATGGTTGCTCATGCGGGTGCCGACCCAGCCGACTCCTGTCCGCTTTGCCTTTTCGATGGCGAGTTCCGCGGCGCGGCGCATCACCAGGTGGCCCATGCCGTTGTCGCCGTCCAGCAGCGCGGTCGCCGGCCGCTCCTCGATCACCTTGATGTCGGGATGCGGGTTGATGCCCCCGGCCTTGATGCGCCGCACATAGAGCGGCATGCGGAACACGCCGTGGGTGTCGGTCCCGCGCAGGTCGGCTTCGGCGATCAAATCGCCGAGTACCGTCGCATCGTGCGGCGGCAGGCCGGCGGCCACGAAGGAGGCCGCGATGAAGGCCCGCAACCGCTCGACCGGGACACGGGGCGCGGGCGCGCCGGTTTCACTCATCGCAGGATCCTCGCGCATGTTCGACGCTCGGACGCGCTCAGGCTCGCCCGGCGGCCGATGCCAATCAGGCCGCGCACCGGCGGTCAAGCCCGGTAGACAATTCAGGCGATATCGAGGAATGTTCGCGCCGCTCATCCTCGCAGGTTCGAGACATCGTCCAGGAGAAGGAAATGCCGTTTCCGCGGGCCTCCAAGGCCCTCAGCCGCTTTACCGTGCTCGACCTCACCCGCGTTCGCTCCGGCCCGACCTGCGTGCGTCAGCTTGCCGACTGGGGCGCGAACGTCATCAAGATCGAGACCCCCGCGCGGATGGACACCGGGGAGCCGCTGGGCGGTCCCCGCGACGGTCCGGACTTCATGAACCTGCACCGCAACAAGCGGGCCATCACGCTCAATCTCAAGGCGCCCGAGGGCGTCGCCGCCTTGAAGAAGATGGTCAAGAAGGCCGACGTGCTGGTCGAAAACTTCCGGCCCGACGTCAAGGAGCGGCTGGGGATCGACTACAAGACGCTGCGCAAGATCAACCCGCGCCTCGTCTATGCGAGCATCTCCGGGTTCGGCCAGGACGGTCCCTATGCCGAGCGGCCCGGGTTCGATCAGATCGCCCAGGGGATGGGCGGGCTGATGTCGATCACCGGCATCCCGGGCCAGGGCCCGGTGCGCGTCGGCATCCCGATCGCCGACCTGACCGCGGGGCTGTTCTGCGCGATGGGCATCCTCACCGCGCTCCTGGAGCGCGACGTGTCCGGCAAGGGCCAGGAAGTCCAGACCTCGCTGCTGCAGGCGCAGATCTTCATGCTGGATTTCCAGGCGGCGCGCTGGCTGGTGAAGGGCGAGGTCGCCAAGCAGGCGGGCAACAACCACCCCACCAGCATCCCCACCGGCGTGTTCAAGACCAAGGACGGCTTCATCAACATCGCCTCCGCCGGGCAGAAGATCTGGGAGCGCTTCTGCCAGACGCTCGGGACGCCGGAATGGGTCACGCTGCCGGACTATGCCACCAACGCCAACCGTTCGAAGAACCGCGATGCGCTCAACGCCGCGATCGCCGAGCACACCGTCAAGCGCACCAGCGCCGACTGGGTCGAGCGCTTCAACAAGGCGGGCGTTCCGTCCGGACCGATCTACGCGATCGACCAGATGTTCGACGATCCGCAGGTCAAGCATGTCGCGATGGCCCAGCCGGTCAAGACCAAGGACAAGCGCCCGCTCACGCTGGTCGGCCAGCCGGTGTCGCTGTCGCGCACGCCGAGCCGCCTCGTCGCGCAGCCGCCGGCCATCGGCGAGCACACCGAGGGCGTGCTCAAGGAGTTCGGCTTCAGCGCCAAGGATATCTCCAAGCTCCGCGCCGCCGACGCGATCTGATCGTTTTGGCTGTGCTGCCACGCACGTGATCCACCCGCCGGGCCCAGACGAGGACGAAACGACATGACGCAGACGGACAAGATGCTCTCACGCAAGGAGGGCCGGGTCGGCTACGTGATCTTCAACAATCCGGAACGGCACAACGCCGTGTCGCTGGAGATGTGGGAGACCACCGCGCGCATCCTCGAGGATTTCGGCAAGGACGACGAGGTGCGTGTCGTCGTACTGACCGGCGCCGGCGGCAAGGCGTTCGTATCGGGTGCCGACATCTCGAAATTCGAGGACGAGCGGTCCAACGAGGAAGCGATCGCGCGCTACAACAAGACCGTCGAGCGCGCCAACGCCGCGGTCTACGATTATCCCAAGCCGACCATCGCGATGATCCGCGGATACTGCATCGGCGGCGGACTCGGCCTGTCGCTGTGCTGCGATCTCCGAATCTGCTCGGACAATTCCCGCTTCGCCGTTCCCGCGGCCAAGCTCGGTCTCGGCTACGGCTATCCCGGCCTCAAGAAGCTGGTCGACGTGGTCGGCCCGTCCTTCGCCAAGGAAATCTTCTACACCGCCCGCCAGTTCGATGCCGAGGAGGCGCGCATGATGGGCCTCGTCAACCGCGTCGTGCCGGCCGACGAGCTCGAGGCCTATGTGAAGAAGTATGCGGAGATGATCGGCGACAATGCGCCGCTCACCATCGCCACCACCAAGTTCGTCATCGGCCAGGTGGTGAAGGAGGATTCCCAGCGCGACCTCGCAAAGGCCGCCGCCATGGTCATGCACTGCTTCGAGAGCAAGGACTACGTCGAAGGGCGCCGCGCCTTCATGGAGAAGCGCAAGCCGGCGTTCACCGGGACGTGAGCCGCGTTCGCGGCGCGCGAGAGTATCCCTTGTCATTTCCTGGCAATTCCCTGGCCCGGCCCGGCCGGCTGTGCGGCCCGGTCAGGCCGAAGACGGACATCGATTGAGCACGACGCCGACGGGCTCGGCGTCGGCGCAACAGGCTTCAACGGAGGCACAAGGTGGCGTCGGTTGAACTGCGGAACCTGACCAAGCGCTACGACGCGGCGGCGGTGGTCGACGACGTGTCGCTGCGCATCGATCACGGCCTGATGGTGTGCCTCCTCGGTCCCTCCGGCTGCGGCAAGACGACGACCTTGCGGCTGATCGCGGGCTTCGTCGAGCCGACTGCCGGCGAGATCGCGGTGGGCGACCGGGTGGTGTCGTCGCCGGCGCGCACGCTGCCGCCGGAAGCCCGCAAGATGTCGATGATCTTCCAGAGCTATGCGCTGTGGCCGCACATGACGGTGGCGGAGAACGTCGCCTATGGTCTCACCCTGCGCAAGCTGCCGCGCGCCGAGGTCGCCGCCAAGGTGGCGGGGATTCTCGCCACCACCAAGCTCGCGAGCCTCGCGTCGCGCTATCCGGGCGAGCTCTCGGGCGGCCAGCAGCAGCGCGTCTCGCTGGCCCGCGCGCTCGTCGTCGAGCCGGAGACCCTGCTGCTCGACGAGCCGCTGTCGAACCTCGATGCCAATCTGCGCGAGGAGATGCGCTTCGAGGTCCGCCGCCTCCACGACGAGTACCGCTACACCACGGTCTATGTGACCCACGACCAGTCCGAGGCGATGACCACCGCCGACCTCATCGCCGTCATGAACGGCGGGCGGATCGAGCAGCTCGGGCCACCGGAAGAAATTTATGCGCGCCCGCGCTCGGAATTCGTCGCCCGCTTCATCGGCGCGAGCAACATCCTCAGGGGCAAGGCGCTCGATGCCGCGCATGTCTCGATCGCGGGAACCGCCGTCGCCTGCAGCGGCGGCGCCGTCCTGGCGCCGGGCACCGACGCGCTGGTTTCGATCCGGCAGCACGAAATCGGCATCGTCACCGAGGCGGCCGCCCCGGGCCTGCGCGAAAATGTCATCCCCGCCGTGGTGGCCCGCAACGTGTTCCTCGGCAACAGTCGCGACTATGCTGTCGAGATCGGCGACGGGACGGCGCTCCGCATCGTCACCACGCCGGAACAAAATATTGCGCAGGGCAGCCGGGTCTGGCTGCACCTTCCGGCAGATCGCTGCCGCGTGCTGGAGCGCTGAGCCCGGCACAGGCGCTCGCGCACAACAGGAGGAAACGATGTCAGCGGGAGACTTCTCACGACGCGACATGCTCAAGGCATCCGGCGCGGCCGCCATGACCGTGTTCGCCACGCCGCTCCGCGCCGCCGCCCCCGAGCCGACCGCGATCACCCCGGCCCTGGTCGAGGCCGCCACCAAGGAAGGCAAGGTCGTCTACTACACGTCGATCGACCTGCCGGTGTCGGAAAAGATCGCCAAGGCGTTCGAGGCGAAATATCCGGGCATCGCGGTGCGCGTCGAGCGCACCGGCGCCGAGCGGGTGTTCCAGCGCATCGGACAGGAATACGCGAGCAACATCCATTCGGTCGACGTCGTCAATTCCTCCGACGCCTCGCATTTCATCGTGTGGAAACGCGACGGCCTGCTGGCGCCGTTCGTGCCGGAGGACGTCGCGAAGTACTATCCGGCGGATCAGAAGGACCCGGACGGCCAGTTCGCGAGCTTCCGCGTCTGCCTGAGCGTGATCGGGTACAACACCAAGCTGGTGAAGGCGGAGGACGCGCCGAAGAGCTTTGCCGACCTGCTCGATCCGAAATGGGCCGGCAAGATCGTCAAGGCGCATCCCGGTTACAGCGGCACCATCATGACGACCACCTTCGAGATGGTGCGCGACCTCGGCTGGGAGTATTTCGACAAGCTCGCCAAGCAACGGGTGATGCAGGTGCAGTCCGCCTCCGATCCGCCCAAGAAGATCGCGCTCGGCGAGCGCGCGATCATGGCCGACGGCAACGACTACGTCCTGACCGCGACGAAGGAATCCGGCGGCCCGGTGGAACTCGTCTACCCGACCGAAGGCACGCCGCAGATCGTCGGTCCGAACGGGATCTTCAAGGCGGCGCCCAATCCCAATGCGGCACGGCTGTTCCAGGCGTTCTGCTTCACCCCCGAATGCCAGCAGCTGGTGATCGATATCGCCGGCATGCACTCGTTCCATCCCCTGGCGAAGGAGAAGCCCGGCCGCCGGCCGCTTCGCGACATCAAGGTCATGAAAGAAGATCCGTCCGGGGTGGAAAAGCAGGCGGAGCAGATCAAGGCGCACTACACCAAGATCTTCCGGGTGTGAGCCGTTGACGCTCGTAGTCCCCGCCCCGGCACCACGCCTGCGCCTGCGCCTCGACCTGTCGTGGCCGATCCTGATCGGCTTCGTGATCGTGCTGTGCGCCCTGATCCTGCTGCCGCTGTCCTGGCTCGTCTACTACAGCTTCCATGACCGCGCCGGCGGGTTCACCCTCGGCAACTTCGTCCAGCTGTTCACCGATTCGACCTTCGTCGATCCGCTCGTGACGACCGTCATCATCGCGACGAGTTCCGCGGTGATCTGCTGCGCCGTAGCCGCCCCGATGGGATGGCTGGTGGCGCGCACCGACATGCCGTTGCGCAGGACGGTGCGGGCGCTGGTGACCGCCTCCTTCGTCACGCCGCCGTTTCTCGGCGCGATCGCCTGGGAACTCCTGGCGGCGCCCAACAGCGGCCTCCTCAACCAGGCCTTCCGCGCCCTCACCGGTGCCGAATCCGACGACTACCTGTTCGACATCTACACGCTGACCGGGCTGATCTTCGTCATCTCCTGCTACACGTTTCCCTACGTCTTCGTGCTCGTCGCCAATGCGCTGGACCGCATTCCCGCCGACCTCGAGGACGCCTCCTCGATTCTCGGCGGCGGCGCCTGGACCACGGCGCGGCGGGTCACCGTGCCGCTCGCCATGCCGGCGCTGCTGGCCGGCGCGCTGATCGCCTTCCTCCAGGCGTTGACCCTGTTCGGCTCGCCGGCGATCCTGGCGCTGCCGGCGGGATTCCACACCATGACCACCAAGATCTGGAGCCTGTTCCAGTATCCGCCCAAGCTCGAGCTCGCCGCCGCGGCCTCGCTGCCGCTCTTGGTGCTCACCGTGCTGTTGCTGCGCGCCGAAAGCTTCGTGCTCGGGCGGCGCGGCTATGCCGTGGTCGGCGGACGGCAGGGCAATCCGCGCGCCGTCGCGCTCGGGCGATGGAAATGGGTCGCGCTCGCCGCCACCTTCATCGTGCTCCTCAACCCGGTATTCCTGCCGTATGGAGCGCTGCTCAACGCGGCGTTCTCGCCGGTCGCCTCGCAGCTCGTGTCGTTGAGCACGATCACCCTGCACAACGTCAACTTCGTCTTCTTCGAGCTCTCGGCGACCAGGCTCGCCTTCGAGAATACGTTCATTCTCTGCACCGCGGCCGCGACCATCGGCACGGTGATGGCGGTGGTGATCTCCTACATGACCGCCCGCAAGGTGATCGCCTGGCACCGCGCCCTGGGCTTCCTCGCCACCGCGCCGGTGGCGGTGCCCGGCATCGTGCTCGGCGTCGGCCTGTTCCTGAGCTACACGCGGCCGCCGCTGGTGCTGTACGGCACCTTGTGGATCCTGCTGATCGCCTTCGTCACCATCGCGCTACCCTCGGCTTACCAGCAGCTCTATTCCGCGTTCCGCGTCGTCAATCCCGACCTCGAGGAGGCGAGCCGCATTCTCGGCGCGACGCGGATCGGCACGCTCGCGCGACATCACCGCGCCGCTGCTGCGCACCAGCGTCATCGCCACCTGGTGCTTCATCTTCGTCGGCGTCATCCGCGAGCTGTCGGCGGCGATCATGCTGTTCACCTCGGAGACGAAGACGATCTCGGTGCTGATCTTCGATCTCAACGAGAGCGGCGACCTCGGCGCGATCTCGGTGCTCGGCCTGATCATGCTGGTCGTCACCTTCGCCGTGGTCATCCTCATCAACCGCATCCCCGGGTTCGGCGGCGTGCGCCTGCGCAACAGCTAGCGTTGTGACTCTGTCGATACATTCCCTCTCGGTGTCATGCCCCGCGAAAGCGGGGCATCCAGTATCCCCTGTGCCATGGGTAGTTCTGGGACTGTGCCCAGATCGCAATCCGGTGGTTACTGGATCGCCCGGTCGAGCCGGGCGATGACAGCCAGGGATTCAAGTGTTGGAAACAGAACACCAAGGGTCGACCGTTTCTGATACATATCGGCACCACCTCTATCGCTGTCATCTGATGGACCGAGCGTGACCATGAGCGAACCCCTGCCTGCCGTTTCCGTCGCCGAGAAGCTCGCCGACCGCATCGCCGCCGTCGATCCGGCCGGCCTGCCGGCGGCGCTGCGATCGAAGTGCGAGGATCTCGCGGTCGACGTCATCGGCCTTTGCCTCACGGTCCGCGATGCCGACTACGTCAAGGCCACGAGCGATGCCTGCGACGACGATGGTCCATGCACCGTCATCGGCCACGCCCGCACGTTGAGCGCGGCCGGCGCGGCTCTCGTCAACGGCACCGCCATTCACGGCGAGGACTTCGACGATACGTTCGAGGGCGGCCCGGTGCACGCCGGAGCGGTGATCGTGCCCGCCGTGCTCGCCGCCTGCGAGCGTCACCGCCCGGACGGCGCCGCCGCGCTCACCGGCATCGCGGTCGGCGTCGAGACGGTGTGCCGGCTCGGGCTCGTCACGCCCAAGCTGGTGCACAAGGCGGGCTTCCACCCGACCGCGGTGTTCGGCACCATGGCGGCGGCGGCGGGCGTCGCAGCCGCGCTCGGGCTCGATCGCCGCGGCATCGTCGATGCGCTCGGCATCGCCGGCAGCATGGCGGCGGGCATCATCGAGTATCTCGCCGAGGGCGCCTGGACCAAGCGCATGCATGCCGGCTGGGCGGCGCAATCGGGACTGCGCGCGGCGCTGCTGGCAAAGCACGGGTTTGTCGGGCCGCGCACCGTGTTCGAAGGCACCCACGGCCTGTTCCACGGCTTCGCCCACACCACCAAGGGCGACTATGACGCGCTGGTCGGCGATTTCGGCGACCACTGGGTCACCGAGACGCTGGCCTTCAAGCCCTATCCCTGCGGGACCATGACCCATCCCTATATCGACTGCGCCCGCCGCCTCGGCGCGCGCGGCATCAAGGCCGACGACATCCGCGAAATCGTGTGCGAGGTCGGCGAGGGCACGGTGCACCGGCTGTGGGAGCCGCTCGCCGACAAGCAGCGCCCGCCCAACGGCTACGGTGCCAAGTTCTCGACCCCCTACTGCATCGCTGCGGGCTTCGTGCGCGGCAATGTCGGCCTCGGCGATTTCACCGACGCGGCGGTGAAGGATCCCGACGTGCTCGCGGTGGCCGCCAAGGTCCGCTTCGTCGTCGATCCCGACAACCCCTACCCCAAGAACTTCACCGGCCATGTGCGCGTGGTGATGAAGGACGGCAGCGTGATCGAGGACCGCCAGCCCCACATGCGCGGCGGCGCCCACGAGCCCCTGACCCGCGCCGACATCGACGACAAGTTCATTCTCAACGCCCGCCACGGCGGCTGGCCGGAATCGCGCATCGGCGCCGCGCTGGCCGTGGCGAACACGCTCTACGCCGGCCCGTTGGATCTCAAGGCGCTGCGCGGGTAACCACCGCCGTCATCGCCGGGCTTGTCCCGGCGATCCCGATCGCAAGGCACTGCGGCGTCTTCCGAAAGAGGAAACGTCGTGCCGTATGATCGGGCTGGCCGGGACAAGCCCGGCCAAGACCGTGGGAATAGGGCAATCCCCAATTGGAATGAGCGTCGGCACCCCCCGCGCGATCTGCCTCAATGCGCCGCGCCGCACTCGCATCCGCCCACGCCGCACAGCAGGCGCGCGGCGGTGCCGCCGAGCACGGCGTCCTGGTGCTCCGGCGCGACGGCGGCCTTCACGTTGGCCACCGGGTCGGGGTCGGACATCTCGAACGGATAGTCGCTGCCGAGCATCAGGCGCTCGGTGCCGACGATGTCGATCAGGAAGCGCAGCGCCGCGGGGCTGAAGGTCAGCGTGTCGTAATAGAGCTGCTTCATGACGTCGAGCGGATCGCCTTTGTAGCCCTTGGAGCGCGGCTCCGGGCGGTTGTCGGCGGCATGGCGGAAGCGCTCGATCAGGGCCGGCAGCAGGCCGCCGCCGTGGGGGATCTTGACCCGTAGATCGGGAAACCGGGTGAACACGCCGCCGAACATCATCCGCGCCACCGCCATGGTCGATTGCAGCGGATAGCCGATGCAGTTGTGGAGAAAGTATTCGCGCAAGCCCGCCGCCGGCTGCTCGTCATAGGGATGAAAGATCAGCAGCACCTGCATCTCGGACATCGCCTGCCAGAACGGATCGAGCGCGGGATCGTCGAGGAAGCGGGACGGGCCGAGATAGGTCGCGATCTGCGCCGCCTTGAAACCATATTGGCTCATGGCGCGCTCCATGAGCGCGATCGCGGCCTTGGAGTCCTGCAGCGGCAGGTTGGCGGCGCCGAGATAGCGGTCGGGATTGGCGGCGACCACGCCGGCGATGGTGTCGTTCTGCAGCTCGGAAAACTTGATCCCGAGGTCGAGCGGCATGGTGTAGCCGGAGAAATCGACATAGCCGGCGAGCACCTGCATGTCGACGCCCTGCCGGTCCATAGCGGCGAGACGCTCGGTGGTGTTGGTGAGCGGCATGTACATGGGCCGGGTGTGGGTGCTGCCTTCGAGCCGGACGATCCAGCGCTTGTCGTCGCCGGTGAGGTCGACGCCGTAGGACTTGCCGGCGGTGCGCATCGCCTTCCACATGTCGGGCGGCACGATGTGGCTATGGGTGTCGATCACCGGGGATGTCATGGGGGATTCCGTAGGTCGGGAGGGTCAGGGCCTTACGGCGGGGGATTCCATCGGCATGCCGCGGGCGCGCTGCATGAGGAAGAGCTCGAGATTAACATAATCGGGCGAGCCGTACTCCGGCACCTCGGCGCGCATGCCTGAGATGCAGTTGCGCAACCGGCGCTGCAGGGAGCCGAGGCTCTGCCATTCGAGCCGATAGAGCGGATAGCCGGTGGGATGGCCCTGCGGGACGATGTTTCCGGCCAGCCGCCTGCCCCAATTGTCGTCGTGGCACTGCGCGCAGGACAGGTCGAGCTGGCCCTGGCGGCGGTTGAAGAACGCGCGGCCGGCGGCGGTGAACGGCGCCAGCCGGGCGTCGGTCGCCGGTGCGATCGGCATCCCGCGGGACTGCCGCGCCACATAGGCGGAGAGCGCCAGCAGATCCGGGCTCTCGAGCTTCAGCGGCGCGGCCTGCTGGCGCTCGCTGCGGCAGATGTTGATCCGCCCTTCGAGGTCGACCGGGCGTCCGAGCCCGGCGTCGAACGCCGGGTAGCGGGCCGCGACGCCCTTCATGCTCGCGGCGGCGTCGCCGTGACAGTCGGCGCACGACGTGTTGGCGGCGCCCGCCTTACGGTTCCACAGCGCTTCGCCGTCGAGCACCGCGAGCATCGCGGGATTGGCGGTGTCGTCGTCTTCCATCGCCCGCGTCTCCCGGCTCATGTCCTCATAACCGGAGCGGCGCTCAGCCGGCGCAATCTCGGCAGCGAGTGCCGGAAGGACGGCGAACAGAGCGACGAGTGCGACGATGGCTTTCGCAGGTGACATGACGGCGCTAAAGCATGTTCCGCTGCCACAGCCTCGTCATGGCCGGCCATGACGGCTGTGGGTGGCTCGATCTCATCTGGTCATGCTCGAACTGGCTTGCGGTCGCAGGCCGCCTCACAATCTCACTCCACCGTGATATCGGCCGATGCGGTTTCGACATGGCCGTCGTCATCGGTCCATTTGAACTCGAACTTTCCGGTTTCCGTCGCCACCGCGAAAAAGCTGAAGAAGGGATTGGCGGCGATCGCGGGATAGAGGTTCGCCCGGAACACTTCCTCGCCGTTATAGGTGCAGACGAACGCATTGATGATGTCGCGCGGCACCGCCGCGCCGACCTCGTTGCGGCGGTAGCCGGTCTCCATGATGTGCGAGATCAGCGTCTTGATCTCGATGACCTGGCCCTTCTTGGCCTTGGGCGGAACGTTGATGAGGGTGCGGGCCATGGTTAATGCGCCCCTTCCGAGATTTGAGTCGTACCGATATCTTCAACCGACCTCGTCCTCGGAGGCCGTGATTCTATTTCAGACCTCATCCTGAGGAGCCCGCAAGGCGGGCGTCTCGAAGGATGGCAACGCACACGGCGGCCTGTGGCCGTCCTTCGAGACGCGTCCTTCGGACGCTCCTCAGGACGAGGTCCGCAAAGGATTCCGTGCATCAGTTGTACTCCAGGCACGCGGCGAGGGTGACGATGACGTCGACCTGGTCGGACCAGAACGAACCGTCGCTCATCTCCGCGATGGCGACGAGGGTCTGGGTGTCGGCGAGCCGGATGCGGCTCGAAAACACCGCACGGGGCGCCCGCGGGCCGAAATAGGCGTCGATGACGTTGGGCTGCGGGTTCTTCTCGTTGAAGACGTGGATGACCTTGACGTGATCGGCCTGCGTCATCGGGCTCTCCACCGAGACCGTCATGGCGACGGTGTTGCCGTTCTCGACCAGCGGCGGAATATCGAGCGTCACCCGGCCTTTCTTCACCGGCGCCTCGCCGACCACGCTCTTGATCGCGGCCCGCATCGTGTCCGGCGTCGCCGCCGCGGGCCGGACCCGCAGCAGCGTCACCGTGCCGAGCGCACCGGCGGCGCCGGCGCCGGCGAGAACTTTTCGCCGCGTCGGGCTTCGGTCGGTCGCCCTCATGGTGTCCTCTTTTCGTCGCGCAACGTGTTGAGAAAGGCCACGACATCCTCGATCTGTTCCGCCGTGAGCACGGTTTTGCCGCGGAACGCAGGGGCGACCCGATCCAGCCCCTCCAGGCGGTAATAGGACGGCATGATGGTATCTGGACTGAGCCGCCGCGAGTCGACGATGCGCAGCCTCAACTCACCCTGCGAATAGCGCGACCCCGATCCGGCGAGATCGGGGCCGATGGTCCCTTGAAACTTCTCCTCCGGCAGCGGCGCCGAGTGACACAGCAGGCAGAGCCCGGTCTGCCGGCTGGTGACGATCGCCTTGCCGCGGACGGGATCGCCGGGTGCGCCGGTGAGCGATTCCGGGATCGCGTTCCCAACCACGATATAGGGACGCAGCCCCTCGTTCGCACCGGCCGGCCCGCCGCCAAGCGCCGCCGTCAGCGCCGCGACCGCGGCGAGCCGCATCGCGGGCCTAGCCGAACACCTCGGCAGTGATGGTGTGGAACCAGCCATCGGCGAGCTCTGCTTCCTTTTCGCGCACGCTGTGCGGCGCTTCGATCGGGCTGACGCCGCCGGAACCCGCGACTTCCGCGAGCTGCCCGTTCACCGGATGATAGACGGCGGCGACCGACACGCCGTAATCCGGCGCCACCAGGCTGTAGCAGGTGTTGATGAGCTTCGGCGTCTCCGGCGTTTCGCCGCGTGCGAGCTTCGCCACCGCGAGCGCGCACACCTTGGCCTGGGCGTTGGCCGCGAAGGCCGACTTGGGCATCGCCCCGGCGATCGCCGCGTCGCCGATCACGTGGATGTTCGGTACCTGCTTCGACTCGAAGGTCACCGGGTCGGCCGGGCACCAGCCCGATCGATCGGTGGTGCCGGCGATGGTGGCGATGCGGCCCGCCTTCTGCGGCGGAATGACATTGGCGACATCGGCCTTGACCTTATCGAAGTCGGTCGCGAGCGTGTTGGTCGCCGGATCGACAGACCCGACCTTGCCGCCCATCGACAGCGAGACCCACTCGATGTTGGGGTAGAGTTCCTTCCACGCATTCTGGAACAGGCGCTGCTTGGAGAACGCGTCCTTGGCGTCGAGGATGATGATCTTGGAGCGCGGCTTCTTGGCCTTGAGGTAATACGCGATCAGGCTGGCGCGCTCGTAGGGACCGGGCGGGCAGCGATACGGATTCTGCGGCGACACGATCACCACGACGCCGCCGTCGTCCATCGCCTCGAGCTGGCGGCGCAGCAGCAATGTCTGCTCGCCCGCCTTCCAGGCGTGCGGCATGCGCTGGGCGGCCGCTTCGTCGTAGCCCGGCAGCGCGTCGAACCGCAGCTCAATGCCCGGGGCGAGCACCAGGCGGTCGTAGCTCAGCGTCCTGCCGTTGGCGAGGGTGACGGTGCGCGCGGTCGCGTCGACGCCGGTCGCGGTGGTCAGGGCGATGGTCGGGCCGTCGCTGCCGATCTTGCCGTACTCGAACAGCTGCTGCTTGATGTCGCGCAGCCCCGCGATCACGTCGTTGCTGAACGGACAGGCGGCGTAGATCGGGTTCGCCTCGACCAGCGTCACGTCGAGCTTGGGGTCGTAGCGCTTCGCCGCGCGCGCCGCGGTGAGGCCGGCGAACCCGCCGCCGATCACCACGATCTTCGGTTGCGCGCCCTGCGCCAGCATGGGGCGCGGCAGCAGCGCCGCGGCAACCCCGGCGGTGAGGCCGGTGGCGACGAATCGGCGGCGGCTCGGCTGACGTCCCATGATCGGCTCCGTCTATTTCTGCGCGCCATACCAGGCTGCGATGGCCTGGATCTCTTCGGGCGTGAAGCCCTTCACGATTCGGTCCATGATGGTGCCGGAGCGCTGCCCGCTGCGAAATTCCTGCAGCGCAGCGACGATCTTTTCCGGATCCCGTCCGACGAGGCGCGGCGGCGTCGACGTCTCGGTCGCATTGGGGGAGTGGCAGCCGGAGCACGAACTCGCGCCGGGCGGCGGGTCGGCCGCGGCCGCCGCGGTGGATGCGATGACGGCGCCGGCAAGGGCGACCACGGCGAGCGCGCGGGAAGCGGGGGTCGGCTTCATGCGTGCGTTCCCAATATGTGCATTCAGGTAGGGATGTCCCAGCAACTCCTGGGATTGGAACGGCGGCCCGCAGGCCGCCGCTGGTCGTCATTCGCGGGTTTTGCTCCGCCCTCAGACCATGGTCAGTCCGTGGTTCTTGAGCGGGAACGTGCGATAGCGCTTGCCGGTCGCCGCGGTGATGGCATTGAGCACGGCAGGCGGCGCCACGCAGATGGTCGGCTCGCCGACGCCGCCCCACACCGCGCCGCCCGACGGCATCACGATCGCCTCGACCTTCGGCATCTGGGAGATGTGCATCATCTCGTAGGTGTCGAGGTTGGTCTGCTCGATCGCGCCGTTCTTGACGGTGCATTCGCCGAGGAACAGCGCGGTCAGGCCAAAGATGAAGGAGCCGGCGATCTGCCGCTCGATCTGGGCGGGATTGACGGCATAGCCGGGGTCGGTGGCGCCGACGATGCGGTGCACCTTCACTTTGTCGCCGTCGACCGAGACTTCGGCGCAGGCCGCGATATAGCTGCCGAAGCCCATGTGCTGGGCGAGCCCGCGATAGACGCCCTTCGGCGCCGGCGTGCCCCAACCCGCCTTCTCCGCGACCGCGTTGAGCACCGCGAGATGCTTCGGATACTTGGCCATCAGCCGGCGGCGGAATTCGAGCGGATCGACACCCGCCTCCTTCGCCAGCTCATCCATGAAGCTCTCGATGTAGATGGCGTTCTGGTTGATGTTCACGCCCCGCCAGAATCCGGGATTGATGGGCGGATTGCGCATCGCGTGATCGACCAGGAGGTTCGGCACGTCATAGCCGAACGCCGCCTCCGCGCCGCCCTTGTAGAAGCCCGCAAAGGTCGCGGGATCCATGCCGTTCTGCATGCGGCCCGGCGCCACCGTGGCGAGGATCGACTGGCCGGAAATGCGGATGTGGAGGGCGGTGAGGTTCTTCTTGTCGTCGAACCCGGCGCTCATCTTGCACTGGGTGATCGGATGGTACCAGCCGTGGGTCATGTCCTCCTCGCGCGACCACAGGAGCTTCACCGGCGTGCCGGGCATCTCCTTGGCGACGAGAACCGCCTGCTTCACATAGTCGACCGAGGTCGAGCGGCGGCCGAACCCACCACCGAGGAAGGTTTTGTAGAACTCGCAGCGGGTGACCGGAATGCCGGCGGCTTCCGCGGTCGCGGCGAGCGCCTGCTCGCCGTCCTGCACCGAGCCCCAGGCCTCGCATTTATCGGGCGTCCAGAGCGCGGTGGCGTTCTGCGGCTCGAGCGTGACGTGGTGCTGGTAGGGATAGGCGTAGACGGCCTCGACCTTCTTGGCCGCGCTGGCGAGCGCCGCTTTGACGTCGCCGCCCTGGTTGCCGACGATCGCCTCGTCGGCGTCGAGGCCGGCCTTGAGCATGTCGGCGATGGTGGCGCTGGAGACCTTGGCGTTGGGGCCGTCGTCCCAGGTGATGGGCAGCGCCTCGAGCGCCGTCTTGGCGTTCCACCAGGTGTCGGCGATGACGGCCACGGCGTTGTCGCCGACCTTCACCACCTTCTTCACGCCCCTCATCGATGCGACCTTGTCGGCATCGAAGCTCTTCACCGTGCCGCCGACTACGGGGCAGGCCCGGATCGCCGCATTGACCATGCCCGGCAACTTGACGTCGATGCCGTAGACGCAGCTGCCGTCCACCTTGAGCGCGGTGTCCAGACGCTTGACGCCCTTGCCGGCGATCTTCCAGTCCTTCGCATCCTTGAGCTTCACATCCGCCGGCGGCTCGATCTTCGCGGCTGCGCTGGCAACCTTGCCGAACGTGGTGGTGCGGCCGGACGGCTTATGGGTGATGACGCTGTTCGACGCGCTGCACTCGGACGCCGGCACCTTCCATTCGGCGGCGGCGGCCTGGATCAGCATCTCGCGGGCGGCGGCGCCGCCCTTGCGGACGGTCTCGTTCGACGCGCGGATGCCGCGGCTGCCGGCGGTGAAGAAGTCGCTCCACACGCGCTTGCGGGCGAGGTTCTCGCCCGGAGTCGGGAAATCGTAGGACACCTTCGACCAGTCGCATTCGAGCTCCTCGGCGACGAGCTGGCAGAGGCCGGTCAAGGTGCCCTGCCCCATCTCCGAGCGCGCGACGCGGATGACGACGCTGTCGTCCGGCTTGACGACGACCCAGGCGTTGACCTCCGGACCGGTCGCCTGCGCCGACGCCTCGGTGCCGAAGGGGATGTGGAATCCGAGCGCGAGCCCGGCGGTGGTGGAGCCGACGAGAAGGCTGCGGCGGTTCATGCTGGGCATGTAATTCATCGACGCCTCCCCTTACGCGTTCGCGACGGAATGGATCGCCGAGCGCACCTGTTGATAGGTGCCGCAGCGGCAGACATTGGTGATCGCCGCATCGATGTCGGCATCGGTCGGCTTCGGCTTTTCCTTGAGGAGCGCCGCCACGGCCATGATCATGCCGCTCTGGCAGTAACCGCATTGCGGCACGTCGTTGTCGATCCAGGCCTGCTGCACCTTGGTGAGATGGCCGTTATCCGCGAGCCCCTCGATGGTGGTGATCTGCTTGCCCTCGGCAGCGCTGACCGGAAACGAGCACGATCGCGTCGGCACGCCGTCGACATGCACGGTGCAGGCGCCGCATTGCGCGATGCCGCAGCCATACTTGGTGCCGGTCAGGCCGACGTTCTCCCGGATCGCCCACAAAAGCGGCGTATCCGGACCGACATCGACGTCATAAGCTTTGCCGTTCACATTGAGACGGGCCATCGAAGGTTTCTCCTCGTAGGGGCGACATGTTCTGCTTTTGCGGTGTCGCCATCATAGCTTGTTTTGAACGAGTCCAAAACGACCTTGCCACCGCGGTCCGGGCGGGGCCACTCACGGAAATGTGAGCGGCATGGCTACAATCCGGTCACCTCGCCTTCGCATCGAACAGCGCCGCGGTGAACTGCGGATACACCTCCGCGAGCTGCGGCGCGATCTCCTGCCGCAGCATGGCGAGCGTGACCGCGCTCGGTGACGGCGTCACCGGCACGTCATCGGGGCAGTCATAGGTGAAGGCGGTGTGCTCGGCGACCTCCGCGACGGTGTGGCCGGGATGGACGCTTTCCAGCCGAAACCGCCGCGCCGCGCGGTCGAACGCGAACAGGCATCGGTTGGTGACGAGCGCGATCGGACCGCCGGGGCGATAGACGTTCGGCGGGCTGCCGCCCGGCGCGCTGATGAAGCCGACCCGCGGCACCAGCGTGCGGCGCGAATGTTCGGTGCGGAACAGCACGACCTTCGGCACCACGTAATAGAGATGCGCCGAGCCGAACGAGCCGGGAAAGCGCACCCGCGGCTTGTCGTAGTCGCCGATGGCGACGAGGTTGATGTTGCCCTCGCCGTCGATCTCGCCGCCGGACAGGAAGAACACGTCGATGCGGCCCTGTCCGGCACAGTCGAACAGCTCGCGGCCGCCGTCGGTGAAGAAGTTGTGCTTGCGGCTCTGCAGCAGCGAGACATAGGGCATTCCGCGGCCGCGCTGGCGTGCGAGCAGCGCCGCCATGGCCGGGATCGGCGAGGCATTGCCGACGGCGATGTGACGCACGTCGCCGATCAGGCGGGTGATGACGTCGGCGAGAAGCTCCTCGTCACGAAAGGCGCCGGAAGCCGGCGCGAGACGCACGGCGTCGTCAGGCGGCGCGGCGGACATGGACATGCTCGTCGAGATAGCGGTTGAACCCTTCCGCGGTGGCGGCGAGGCGGGCATAGTCGCGAAGATGCGCGAGGTCGGCGACATAATGGTCCGGCAGGCCGAGCGGCCAGCAGCCGTTCTGCGCGACCGCGATCGTCTCCACGTAGAAACCCGGCAGCGTTCCGGCCGCGAGCACGGGATCGTCGAGCAGATTGCCGTCGACGAGCTTCTCCACCGTGACCACCGTGCGCCTGGCCGCGTGGGCCATGGTGGCGAGTTCGCGCTGGCGCCCGATCCAGACGTTGCCGGCGCGGTCCGCCATGGGCGCATGCATCAGCACCACGTCGGGACTGAGCGCCGGCAGCAGCACGATGGGATCATCCTCGCCGAACGGGTTGTCGATGACGCGCCAGTCGGGCCGGTGCGCGAGGATGTCGGAGCCGATGATGCCGCGCAGCGGCATGAACGGCACGCCCTTCTCCGCCGCCTGGAACGAGGCGTGGAGCGCCGGGCAGGTCGCGTCCAGCATGCGGATGGTGGCGCCGGTGATGGCGGCGGTGAAGCGCGGCGCCGGCCCCAGCTCGCCGAGGCTCACGGCGGACGTTTCGAGCACGGCGACGCAGCCGGCGCCGATCAGGAGGTCGGCCTGCAGGCTCGACGTCGGCAGCGCCACGAGATGAAGGCCCTTCACGCCGCGGCGGATCAGCGCGCGGGTCGCCTCCATCGGCACGCCGGCGACCTCGCGCGGCACCGCCAGCATGATGCCGTCGCCGATCGGCGCCAGCGCGTCCTCGACAGTGTCGGCAATGACCGGCATGGGTGCTCCTTCGCCGCCCAGAAGATGTCGTGATGATGATACGGGCGCAACCCGGATGGGCGCAATCCGTAGGGTGTGCAGTGGCCCCTTCGCGCCGTGCCCACGTCAGGCGTCGCTGGTGGGCACGCTGCGCTTTGCCTACTCTGCGGACTGCGGACCGACCCTACGGAACATCGAATTAATTCGACTTCCAGGGGATGATGAGGCGCTCGAGTTCGTTGAGCAGCAGGGTCAGCACGAAGCCGATCAGCGCGATCATGAACAGGCCGACATACATCTGCTCGACCGCGAACGTCTCCCATGCGCTCCAGATCAGATAGCCGAGGCCGCTCTTGGCGCCGATCATCTCGGCGACCGCGATGAGGATGAGCCCGATGCCGATGCCGAGCTTGAAACCCGTCATGATGACCGGCAGTGCGCCGGGCAGCGCGATGGTCCAGAACATGTTCCACCGGCTGGCCTTGTAGTTGCGGCCGACGTCCAGATAAATCTGGTTGATCTCGAGCACGCCGGTGGTGGCGTTGATGGCGACCGGGAAGAACACGCCGATCGCCACCATGAAGATCTTGGACGATTCGCCGAGGCCGAAGATCAGCAGCGCCAGCGGCAGGATCGAGCTCTTCGGAATCGGATAGGTCGCCGCGATCAGCGGATCGAACACCGCGCGCACCGTCCGGTTGAGCCCCATCACGACCCCGAGCACGAGGGCGGGAATGCCGCCGATCAGCGCGCCCCAGAACAGGCGGCTCAGGCTCGCCATCGTATGGGTGACGAGCTCGCCGGACCGCAGCATCTCGATGAGCAGGGCGAAGATGCTCGACGGCGCCGGGAAGAACCGGGTGTCGATGAGGTTGAACCGCGCGGCGAGCTCCCACAGCAGCAGAAGCGCGAGCGGGGACGCGATGCTCAGGATGCGGTCGCGCACCCGCACCGACATCGGCTTGCCGCGCCGCCGCGGCGGTGCGGCCGGTGCGCCGGTGGGAAGGCTCATTGCGGCGCCCCGATCTCGTCGGCGCGTTCCCGGGCGCGCTGCACCTCGTCGCGCAGATTGGCCCAAATGAGGTGCACGAGGCCGCCATAGTCGGCGGTGCCCTGCAGCTCCATGATGTCGCGCGGGCGCGCCAGTGGGATCGGCACGAAGCGCTTGAGGCGACCGGGCTGCGCCGTCATCACCATCACGCGGTCGCCGAGCAGCACCGCCTCGTCGACGCTGTGGGTGATGAACACCACGGTCTTCTTGTGCTCCTCCCAGATGCGCAGCAGCTCCTGCTGGAGCAGCAGCTTGTTCTGGGCATCGAGCGCGGAGAACGGCTCGTCCATCAGAAGGATCTGTGGATCGTTGGCGAAGGCGCGCGCGATGGCGACGCGCTGGCGCATGCCGCCGGAGAGCTGGTGCGGATAGTACTGGGCGAACCGGGTCAGTCCGGTGCGGTCGAGATAATGCGACACGACGTCCTTCACCACGGCGGCGGGAACGTTGCGCATGCGCAGCCCGTAGGACGCGTTCTGCCACACCGTCATCCATGGGAAAATCGAATCGCCTTGGAACACCATGGCGTTCTGCGGCCGTTCCCGGCCGCTGGGGACGTCGATCTCGATGCTGCCGGAGGTGGCGGCTTCGAGGCCGGCGAGAATGCGCAGCAGCGTCGTCTTCCCACAGCCGGACGGCCCGACGATCATGAAGAATTCGCCCTGTCCGATGTCGAGCGAGACATCGTCGACGGCGACGAAGGCCCCGAACGTCTTGACGAGATGACGGATCCGGATCGCCGGGGCCGGCGCCAGGGCGGCGGGACGCGTTGGGGAGGCGGGGATCGAGGCGGGGTTCTGGTCCATGGGGGCCGTGGGAGTGTGGCCAAATTTGCCGGCGCAGACAACACCGCCGCTACCTGTTCTCTGCATACCGGGAGTCCGGCAGCGCGCGCTACAGCGGCGTGCGGAATTTCTTGTAGAGGTCCTGCACGGCGGCGAGCGCCTCGTTGTTGAGTGGGATATCGATCGGCTCGCCGCGCTCAGCCGAAAGGTCGGCGGCGAGGTAGCACTCCATCACCCGCCGTGCGCTTTCCGGCGCCACCATCGGCGGACGGTCGAGCATGACCAATTCGAGGAAGTGGAGCGTCTCCGGCCCCATCTGGCCGGCGAACACGTGGTCGACCTGTTCGCCGGGCATGGTGGACATGGGATAGCGGGTGCCCTCGCTCACGGTGTTGAGCCAGTTGTCGCGCTGGGTGTCGTCGAGGAACAGCGAGCCCTCGGTGCCGGTGATCTCGATCCAGGTGGCGCAATAGTTCGGGTAGCTCGGCGGCAGATTCCAGCCGCCGCCGATCGCCACCAGCGCGCCGTTGTCCATGGTCACCGTGGTCCACATGATGTCGAAAGAGCCGTTGACCTCCTTCATGTAGCCATAGGCGCCCTGCGAATAGACCCGCACCGGCTTCGCCGGCTCGAGCAGCCAGAACGCGAAGTCGAGGTCATGGGTCAATTCCATCGCGGCCGGCGACAGCCGGGTGCGCCCGGCGATCTTCTTGCCGAGGCTGCGGGAGAGATGCCGGCTCACCATCAGCGACACCGGCCTGCCCAGCGTGCCGTCGGCGAGCTTCTTCTTGGCGTAGGCGATCTTGGTGTTGAAGCGCTGCGAATAGCCGATGGTGAACTTGACCCCGGCGCGCTTGGCGAGAGCGATCAATTCATCGGCCTCGAACAGCTCCATGGCAATCGGCTTTTCCAGCAGCACGTGCTTGCCGGCGCGCAGGCAGTCGCGGGTGATCGGAAAGTGCGTCTGCTCCGGCGTGGTGCAGACGTAGACGACGCTGATGTCGTCGTTGGCGATGATGTCGCGGTAGTCGAGGGTCGCGGTGGCCGGGCGGGTGAGCGCCTTGATCTCGGCGAGCCGGTCGGGACGGATTTCGCACACATGCAGTTTCTTGCACAGCGCCGAACGCGACAGCGTCTCGGCGCGGATGCCGCCGCACCAGCCGGTACCGATCACCGCGGCTTCGAGGAGTTCCACTGACATTTCCCTTTTTCCGGTCTCGTGGCAGCACCCGTCCCATCATCGTCATTCCGGCGCGCGCCTTCGGCGCGAAGCGGAAAAAATCCACGCTGCGGCTCACGGCCGGGACCGCACGGAGTTCGGATTCGCCGATGCGCGGCGCCCGGGACCGACCGCCTGTGGATGGGGCATCGCCGACCGAATAACCACGATCGCGCCGCAATGAAAAGGGCCGGCCCCGTGGGACCGGCCCTTTGTCCGAAGACGGACAATTCGCGAATCAGATCAGGACATCGCCTGCTTGACGTTCCCGGGCGAGAACGGCACCCGGCGCATGCGCACGCCGGTGGCGTCGAAGATCGCGTTGGCGATCGCCGCCGCAAGCGGACGCATCGACGGCTCGCCGGCGCCGGACGGCGCGATCTCCGGATGATCGATCAGCACCGTGTCGATCTTCTCCGGCGCCTCGGTGATGTCGAGGATCGGATAGGACACCCAGTCGACGGTGGTGACGGTCTTGTCGTTGAACTTGACCTCTTCCCACAGCGTCCGGCTGATGCCCTGGACGACATTGCCCTCGATGCACTTGGCGAGGCCGTCGGGGTTGATGATCTGGCCGCAATCATGGGCGACGACGAAACGCTTCACCCAGACCTTGCCGGTGGACCGTTCGATGTCGACCTCGGCGATGGCGGCGACGCGGGTGCCGTTGCGCTGCGAATAGGCGATGCCGCGGCCGTTGACCTTGTCGCCCTTCTGGTCGCGGCGCGGCGAGGTCCGCGTCTCCCAGCCGAACTTCTCCGCCGCCGCCTTGATGACGGCGAGCGTCGCGCGGCTCCTTGACGTTGCTCAGGCGGAACTGGACCGGGTCCTGATCGAGCGCCGCGGCCACCTCGTCCATGAAGGATTCGCTGGCGAAGTGGATCTGCGGGCCGACCGGGTCGCGCAGATGCGATGAGCGCAGCGGCGAGGCGCGATCGAGGAGCGGCGGAATGGTTTCCCAGGCGAGACGCTTGTTGGGAAAGTCGTAGGATTCCGCCGGCACGCCGAAACCGTCGCCGGACTCCAGCGCCACGCCGAGCGTCTGGCCCGCCAGCGTGTCGTGGGGCTTGCCGCCATTGGTGTCGACGTCGACGCGCGAGAACCCCTTGCTGGTGAACTCGTAGGCGATGATCTTGCCCGCCGCATCAAGGCCGATGCGGGCGCGGTGAATTGAGGCCGGGCCCTTGGGGTCCCAGCCGGTGCCCTGATCGCGCATGTATTGCATCCGCACCGGGCGGCCGACCGCCTTGGCGATGACGGCGGCGTCCATCGCGCAGTCGTCGGCGTCGTTGCGCCCGTAGGAGCCCGGCCCCGCGACCCATTTCACATGGACCTTTTCCAGGGGGACGCCGACCGTCGCCGCCAGTCCCGCCTGGACGAAGTGCGACTTCTGGCTGCCGGTGAAGCAGGTGACGAAGCCGTCCTTGATGTCGACGAGGGCGCAGGCCGGTCCCATCGAGGCGTGGGACTGGTACGGCCACTCGTACTCGGCCTCGATCACCCGCGCCGCGGTCTTGAAGGCATCGTCGACATTGCCGACGTCTTTCTCGACCATGCGCTTGCGCACCGGGGACTTGCGGATCACGTCGTAGAGCGAGGCCTGGGGCGGGAACGGCGGCTTGACCTGCGACCACTCCACCTTGAGCTTCTGCATCGCCTGGATGGCGTCCCACTCCTTGTCGGCGACGACGCCGAGGAAGGCGTCCTGCCACACCACGCGGGCGGTGGGGATGTCCTTGATCGAGCTCTCGTCGACCTTCACAGGCTTGCTGCCGGCGACCGGAGGACGGATCATCCGCGCATGGACCATGCCCGGCAGCTTGACGTCGGTGACGAAATCCTCCTGCGTGAACACCTTCGGCGCGATGTCCTCGCGGTGGATCGGCTTACCGACGATCTTGAAGTCGGCAGGCTTCTTGGGCTGGGCCTTGCCCGGGGCGTAGAGCGTGTTGCCGTACTGCTTGTTCCAGTCGAGCTGCACGTTGAAGTAGCGGCCGCCGATCAGCTCGGCATAGGTTGCCTTTTTGGCGGGATCGGCCTTGGCCTGGACCACGCCGTCGACGACGGTGAGGTCGGCGGCGGGGACGGAAAGCTTCGCAGCCGCCATGTCGACGAGGACGCGGCGCGCCTCGGCCGCGGCCATCCGCAACTGCTTGCCGCCGAGCTGGATCCCGGTGGAGCCGGAGGCGCCGCCCTGGTTCACGCTGTTGGCGGTGTCGCCCATGTAGACCTTGACCGCCTTGAACGGCACGTCGAGCTCGTCGGCGACGATCTGGCCGATGGCGACGAACAGCCCGTGGCCCATGTCCATCTTGCCGAAATAGGCGTCGACCGTGCCGTCGGCATTGACGGCGATGTAGGACGAGAGCTGGTCCGGCGTCAGCGGCGGCTTGGCGCCCTGGGCGCGGGCATCGCCGACCGCCAGCAGGGTCTCGAGGCTGACCGGCATGCCGATCGATACGACGAGCGCGCCGCCGGTCTTGAGCAGAGCGCGGCGGGAGAATGCGGCTGATTTTTCCATTCTGGTCATGCTCGCCTCCCTCAACCCATCATCTCGGAAGCGCGCTTGACCGCGCGCATGATGCCCATATGCGTGCCGCAGCGGCATTTCAGCCCCTCCAGCGCCGTCTTGATCTCGGCGTCGGTCGGCTTCTTCTTGTCGCGCAGGAAGGCGGCGGCCGTCATGATCCAGCCGTTGATGCAGTAGCCGCATTGCGGCACCTGCTCTTCGACATAGGCGGTCTGCAGGGGGTGCGGCTTCTCGGGCGTACCGAGGCCGGCGAGGGTCACCACCTTGCCGGTTCCGACCGACGAGACCGGGGTCACGCAGGAGCGGATCGGCTCGCCGTCGAGATGCACGGTGCAGGCGCCGCACTGGGCAAGGCCGCAGCCGAAATGCGGGTTGTTGAGCCCGATGTCGTCGCGCAGCGCATAGAGCAGCGGCATATCCGGATCGGCCTCGACCGTATGGTCCTTGCCGTTGACGTTGAGATTGAATTTCTGGGCCATGAGTGCGGTGTCCTCCTGCCGGCTAAGCCTCTAACGGGGCGCCGGACCGCTCGTTTGTTGCAGGGCAGCAGCGCCGATGCGCGTGCCTGGAGCGTGTCCGGCCCGAACACTAGTCCAGCGGCCGGCGGATTGGAACGGTTGCAATGAGGAAATCTTGGGCGCGGCCGCCGGGTCGTGCCGAGTTCAGCGGGGTGGGTGCGCGCCTGGCGGCACGGCGCGGGGCCCGTCGAGACATTCCGCCGCATGCGGCAAGTGTCCGCAAGTCGCGCCCGTTGGTTAGACTGCGGCATTGTCGACGTAAATAATTGCTTCCGGGAGGATCGGCCATGACGTGCTTTGCGGTCTTGCGTCTCATCCTGGCTGCGGCCCTTGCCGCCGGTGCGGCTTCGAGCGCGCCGGCGCAAACGCTCAAGGCGTGGCGCCACGGCATCATCGAAGCGAAGAGCGATGCCGGCATTCTGTTCGCCGCGAGCCGGCGCGACTTCGCCACCCGGTTCGGACTCAAGGTCGAGTTCGTCCAGCTCAAGAACGACACCATCGCCCTCAAGGCGCTGCTTGCCGGCGACCTCGACAGCTACGAAGGCGGCCCCGGCGGCGCGATCATCGCGGCGAGCCACGGCGCCGACGTCAAGATTGTCGGGTGCAACTGGCTGGTGCCGCCCCACGGCGTGTACGTGCGCGACAACATCGCCACGATGGCCGATCTCAAGGGCAAGGCGGTCGCCGTATCGGCGCCCGGCAGCTTCCCGGAGATCTATGCCCGGACCGCTTTCGAGAAGGCGGGAATTCCGGTTTCTTCGGTGAAGTTCGCCGCCATGGGCGGCGACAGCGACCGTTACCGCGCGCTGATGGCCGGGGTGGTCGATGCCGCCATCATCTCCAACGAGTTCGTGCCGCTCGCCGGCAGGCAGCGGATACGGGACATCATGCCGGCCCGCGAGGTGGTGCCGGATTTCCTGCGCGTTTGCGTACAGATGACGGGCAAGACGCTGAGCCAGCGGCGCGAGGACGCGGTGCGTTTCATCGCCGCCGAGATCGAGGGCCTGCGGTTCGCCATGGGGCACCGCGACGAGACGATCAAGCTCACGCGGGACATCACCGGCATGAAGGCCGACGACCCGCGCGCAGCCTTCGTGTTCGACGAGGCGGTGAAGGCGAAGGCGATCGCGACCGAGATGCCGGTGCCTCTGGAGCGGCTCGATTTCATGCAGAAGCTGCTGGTCGGCGACGGCAGCCTCGCCCATGCCATCGACCTCGAGAAGGTGGTCGACAAGGCCGCCCGCGAGCAGGCGCTGATGCTGCTCGGGAAGTGACGCAAGGCTGGGACGTGACGCAGGGCTGGGACATGACGAGTCGAGGCGCCCGCTCAGGTCGAAGTCGGTAACAAATCCGAGCCCGCCACCGCGCGCATCGCCGCAAACAGGTTTCGGACGCCGCTCTCGTCCAGATTGCGGGCGATGAAGACGATGCGGCTCGATCGCTCGCCCTCGGCCCAGCGATCGAGCTCGACCGGTGGATGGGCGAGATGCTGCACGAATTGCACCACCACGGGGCCGTGGCAGCCGGCGACGTCGAGCACGCCTTTCACCCGCAGCAGGTCGGAGCCGCGCAGCGCGATCAAAGCCTCCATGGCGCAGGCGAAGGGGGCCCAGGCGATCGGTTGCGTCTCGACCAGGGTGAAGGTCGCAATGCCGTCGGTATGCCCCGCTTCGGTGGCGACGAAGCCTGCCGGGGTGATGGCGCTCTCGGCGAGAATCCAGTTCGGGTCGACGTCCCCCTGCACCGCTTCGAGAATGTCGGCACGGGGGTTGAGCGCGCGGAGCGCCGCCGCAAGCCGGGCCGGCGCGTCGTCGTCGGCGATGTCGGCCTTCGAGATCACGATGCGGTCGGCGAGGATGACCTGGCGCCGCGCTTCGGTGAAGGAGGCGATGGTCTCGGCGCCCGATTGCGCGGCGATCACGGCGATCACCGCCTCGACGTGGAATTCGCTGCCGAGTGCGCGATCGGTCGCAAAGGTGGTGAGGATCGGCGAAGGGTCGGCGAGCCCGCTGGTTTCGATGATGATGCGCTGAAAATGCGCAATGACGCCGCGCTCGCGGTCGGCGACCAGGCGATGGAGCGTCACCTGCAGGTCCGAGCGCACGTTGCAGCACAGGCAGCCATTGCCGAGCAGCGCGATGTTGTCGCTCGAGTTGCGCAGCAGCGCGTCGTCGATGCCGGTCTCGCCGAATTCGTTGACGATGACGGCGGTGCCGGCTCCTTCCGGGGTCTGCAGGAAATGGCGGACCAGCGTGGTTTTCCCCGCGCCGAGAAACCCGGTCACGATGGTGACGGGAATTCGCGCGCCGCGCTCGCGCTTCACCCGGCGTCCGAACCGACCGGCCGTTGATGAGGGGAAAAGTTCGAGCATGGGTCTCAGCCGGGTCAATCGACGGTCATGGCCGGGCTTGTCCCGGCCGCCGCTCATCATGGCACGGCGCCATCGCACCGGCGATGGAGCCGCCCTGCCCTCCTGATCGCGGTCACCGGGACGAGCCCCGGGGACAAGCCCCCGGGACAAGCCGGGTGATGGCGCCGTGGGTTTGAACGGGCCCTAGAAATCCATCTCGAGGATGTAGAGGCCGCCGGTGAAACGGTCGACGGTGTAGACCACCTTACGCTCGTCGACGAAGCAGTCGTTGAGCTGGATCGAGCCGACCGGGGACAGCGCCGGCGCCGGCGGCACGAAGGCCGCGACCTCCTTGGGCTGGTACGGGTTGGTGATGTCGTAGGCCCGCATGCCGCCGTTGAAGAACGTGCCGATGACGATGTCCTCGGAATGCCAGGCGTAGGGCGACGGCGTGTTCTCGTGGATGTTGTGGGCGCCGAAGCGGCCGCCGCGGCTCTTGAAGGCGTCGACCGGCGGCATCGGGCAGGTCGAGATCGGCACCGGATGGGCCTCGTCGCGGGCATCGAGGATCCAGATCAGCTTCGGCCAGTCGGTTGCGGCGTCGGTGGTCGACTCGTCGGCGACGATCAGGAGATTGCGCTCGAACATCGGCACCACCGTATGGGTGAAGCCGGTATAGGGCGGCGAGTTGTCCCACTGGCAGATCGCCTTCGGATTCGCCTTGTCGGAGATGTCCATCACGAACATGCCGGCGTCGAGATAGGCGAGGTAGCAGCGGTCCGGCCGCTGCGGATAGACGTTGGTGTTGTGGGCGCGGAAGCCGCGATCGAGCAGCGGCGCCTGGTGCCGGACCGGCGGCGGCACGTTGTCGCCCTCGCGAGTGCCGGGCAGCCACCAGCGTCCGGCCTCGACCGGCTTCGAAGGATTGCGCACATCGAAGATGCGGTAGCACTGGTCGTCCTGGGGATGGGTCGGCTTGAAGTCGGGCGCGCCGGCCGCCATGTGCACGAACTCGCCGTCGCAGAACCACAGCTGATGGACGCCGCGCGAGCTCGGTCCCGAGGCGTCGACGTAGGCGATGGACTTCGGCTTCTCCGGCACCGAGACGTCGAACAGCTCGAAGCCCGCCGGCTTCTGGCCGGCCTTCTGGGTCTGGTAGGCGACCGCCAGGATGTCGCCCGACAGCTCCAGGGAATTCGAGCGCATGAAGCTTTCCGGCAGGTCGGTCTGCACCACGACCTTCGGCTTGCGCGGATCGGAGACGTCGACGGCGGTGAAATTTTTCGGCGCGCTTTCATGGGCGAGCCAGATGATGCGGCGGCCGTCCTTGGCGACCTGCACCGCCATGCCCTCGCCCATGCCGCCGAAGCCGTCGAGCTCGTGGTGGGCGAGCAGCTTGAAATTCCAGCACACGCTCTCCGCCGCGCTCTTGTTCAAGGGACTGTTCATTGCGTTCTCCTGTCTGCCGCCGGAGAGTGATTCCGGGCAGGCGCATTCATCCTTGTCATCGCCCGGCTTGACCGGGCGATCCGTACTCACGGGATTGGTGGTTACTGGATCGCCCGGTCAAGCCGAGCGATGACAGTGGAAAGGGAACGCCTACCTAAACAAAAACAAGCGCGGGGTCACGCGCCGGCGCGCGCCTTTGCCATGAATTCCGGCCGCAGCGCCTTGCTCCAGTCCGGGATCGCCGAGATCTTGCGCCCCCGCAGCAGGATTTCCGCCTGCTCCTGCATGTAGGGCTTGAGGTCGTCGGGGAAGCCGGGGTTGACGTCGATGCGCGCCAGCGCCTTGGCGAAGGTGTCGCGCGACATGGTGTAGCCCTTGTCGGTGTAGAAGCCGTAGATCACGTCGGTCACCTTGTCGGGATGCTCCTTGAAGTCCCGGCCGGCATCGAGCCATGCCTTGCAGTAGGCCACGATCTCATCCGGGTTCTTCTGCACGAAGTCCGGCGTCGCGGCCATCAGCAGGGGCATCTTGTCGACCGACGAGAAGTCCACGATCTCGGTCGCGATCCCATCGGCCGCCGCGATGGCGTTGTAGGGCTCGACATTGACCATGGCATCGACGGTCTTCGAGGCGAGCGCCGCCACCATGTTGTTCACGTCCATGCGGACTTCCTGGTAGTCGCCCTTCTTGAGGCCGTGCTGGGGGGCGATGCTGTCGACGAACACGTTGCCGATCGACGAGCCCGTCTGGTTGGCGACCTTCTTGCCGCGTAGCTGCTCCACCGTGGTGATGCCGAGGTCCTTGCGAACCATCAGCTGGGTGGTGCGCCCGACGAACTCGATCTGGGCGATGGCGACGAGCCCGCCCTTGTCGTGGCCGAGGATCATCGACTGCCCGGCATAGGTCCCGACATCGACTTGGCGGGCCACCATCTGCTGCATGGTGAGGTTGCCGGACGGGACCGGAAACTCCTCGAGCTTGATGCCGTGCTTTTCGAGCAGGCCCGAGCGCATGAGGTAGTAGGTCGGCATGCCCCAGATGTTGGTCTGGTAGCCCTGCCGGATGGTGGCGGCCGCCAGGGCCGGAACCGCGAAAGCGGGACCGAGCACGGCGGCGCCGGCAGCGGCGAGGCAGTGGCGGCGGGTCAATCCGGTCGGACGGACGATCATTGCTTCCTCCATGGCTGACCCGTTGTCGTTGCCCGGCTTGACCGGGGTTGGGCCGGGCGATTCGCGAGGCCCGGCCGCTTGTCGCCGCGGCCGGACGGCGATGCTGTGGGTACGGCTCCTCAGGACGAGGTCGGAGAGCATTCACGGGCATCGCGGCGCTTCATCTTAGCTTGAGTTTGCCTCCCGGTCGTCCTCGTGGGCCCCGCCGAGATGTCGCAGGAGGCCCTTCTGGCATTCCAGGAATTCGAGGCTCAGCGGGTCGCGCGGGCGGGGCAGCGCGATCGGAACCTCGCATTTCACCCGGCCGGGATGGGGAGACATTACCAGCACCCGGTCGGCGAGATAGACCGCTTCGGCGACGTTGTGGGTCACGTAGACGACGGTCTTGCGCGTCTCGCGCCACACCTCGGCGAGCAGGCTCTGCATGGCGTCGCGCGTCATCGCGTCGAGCGCGGCGAACGGCTCGTCCATCAGCAGCACGGCGGGATTGTAGGCGAGCGCCCGGGCGATCGCGACGCGCTGCTGCATGCCCCCCGAGAGATGGTGCGGGTAGGAATGGGCGAACTTCTCCAACTTGACGAGAGCGAGCTGGGCGAGCGCGATGCGCTCGCGTTCCGCTTTGGCGACGCCCTTCATTTCCAGCCCGAACTCGACATTGCCGAGCGCGGTGCGCCACGGAAACAGCTGGGCGAAGTCCTGGAAGACCACCCCGCGGTCCATGCCGCGCCCGGTGACGGCCTTGCCGCCGATCCGGATCTCGCCCGCGCTGGGGGTGAGGAAGCCGGCGATGATGTTGAGAAGCGTCGACTTGCCGCAGCCGGACGGCCCGACGATGCACAGGAACTCGGACGCGGCGAGGCGGAAGTTCGCGGTCTCCACGGCATGGACCGGACCGCTCGGCGTGTCATAGACCAGCGAAACGTCGCGGACTTCGATGGGAAGCATCCGATTGCCTGTGCTCGCTGTAACTTATGCTCGTGTAACTTTTGCTCGCTGTCGTTGGATTGCTGCGCCTACGCCTTGGCTGTCCGGACCATGCCCCAGCGCAGCACGGTGAACCGCTCCAGCGACCCGAATACGAGGCGCTCGAAGATGTAGCCGATGGCGCCGATCACCGCCAAGGACGCCAGCATGACGTCGGCGTTGAGGAATTCCTTGGCGTCGAAAATGATCCAGCCCAACCCCCAGTCGGACGCCGCCAGCATCTCGGCCCCCACCACCGCGATCCAGGACCGCACGAAGGCTTGGCGCAGCCCGGTGATGATCAGCGGCGAAGCGCCCGGAATGATCACCTTCCAGAACAGCGCCTGCTCCCCGGCGCCCATCGCCTGGGCGGCCCGCAGCCACAGCGGATTGACCGCGCGCACGCCGGTCCAGGTGTTGAGCATCATCGGAAACAGCGCGGCGTAAAAGACGATGGCGACCGTCACCGCATCGCCGAGGCCGAACCACAGGATGAACACCGGCACCCAGGCGAGCGACGGGATCGGCATCAGCGCGCTCGCGAGCGGCAGCACGAAATTCTCCACCCCGCGGCTGCGCGCCATGGCGATGCCGAGCGGCACGCCGGCGGCGACCGCGGCCGTGAACCCCGCCAGCACCCGCGCCAGCGTCGCGCCGGCATGGCGCACCAGGGTGCCGTCCGAGATCATCGCGAACAGGGCGCGGGCGACGCCCGGCAGCGTCGGCAGCAGCACGGCGGGGAAGTATCCGCTGCGGGCGACGAGTTCGTACGCCGCGGCCACCACGAGAAGGGTTCCGGTCCCGCGCCGGACCCGGCGCCACGTGTCCGCCCGCACGGTCACGTCAGCATCCCCCACCGCACCAGGGTGAACTCCTCGATCCGCTGGAACACCAGCTTTTCGAGCACCAGCCCGATCAGCGCGATGACCACGATGCCGGCGAGCATGATGTCGGTGTTGAGGAACTCGCGCGCGCCGAAGATCAGCCAGCCCAGCCCCCATTGGACCGCGGCGAGCATTTCGACGCCGACCAGGATGCGCCACGCCTGGGCGAGCCCGAGCCGCAGGCCGGTGAGGATATAGGGCAGCGCCCCCGGAAGGATGACGAGGCGAAACAGCGCCTGGTCGCCCGCCCCCATGGCCTGCGCTGCGCGCACCCAGATTTCCTTGACCGCCTTCACCCCCGTCCAGGTGTTGAGGATGATCGGGAACGCCGAGACGAAGGCGACCAGCACCACCGCCGTGACGTTGCCGAGCCCGAACCACAGGAGGAACAGCGGCGCATAGGCGAGACCCGGGATCGGCGCCCCGATGGCGACCAGCGGCAGCAGCGCGTCCTCGGCGAACTGCGACCGCCCCATGGCGATGCCCACCGTGACCCCGGCAAGGGCGGCGAGCGCAAACCCGCTCACCAGGCGCAGCAGGCTGTCGAAGGCATGGTGCGGCAGCACCCCCGACACGGTGAGGCGCACCAACGTCGCCGCGATCACTTCGATCGGCGGAAACAGCCGCGGCGGAAACAGTCCGGCATGCGCCAGCACCTCCCAGATCGCCGCGACCACGAGGAACGGAAACGCCGTCCGTGCGAGGCTGCGCCACCGGCTCTCCCGGCGCCCCTCGGCCGACGGCGGGCCCAGGGCCGGAGCGGCGACGGCATCAGTCATGACGAACGGTAGGCCCGACGGTGCGAACCGAACCCGCGAGCGACCGCCCTTCTCGCCCTTTTCTCAGCGAGCGGACGTGGGTGGGCGGGTGCGCGAGGATCGCAGATGCCGAGCTTGGGGGCCGCGATCCTTCCCCCACCCTTCCCGTTTCGCGGGGAGGGAGAAGAGTTGCGCCGGGCGCGCGCGTCATTATTTCCTCCACCAGCGGCGATGCACGTCGCCGATCATTGTGCCGCGAACATAATGCCGGCTGCCGGCCGCCGACAAGCGCGACCGCATGCCGGACGTGAAATCGTCCCGTGTTGCTGGGGTGGGGAAGCTGTGATACCGCAGCCGCCTTGAGTTTGAAGGCGCGTCAGCGCGGCCGGAAGTGCTGCATACAGGAGATGTCCGAATGCCCAACAAACCGAAGATCGGCTGGATTGGAATGGGCAGGATGGGCTACCCGATGGCCGAGCGGCTGCTCAAGGCCGGCTACGACGTGTCGATCTGGAATCGCACCCGCTCCAAGGCCGAGCCGCTCGCCGGGGCCGGCGGCAAGATCGTCGACAAGCCGAGCGACCTCGCTGGCGTCGACGTGCTGTTTTCGATCGTTTCCACGGGAAAGGACCTCGAGCAGGTCTATTTCGGCGCCAACGGCGTCGGCACCGCCAACAAGATGCCCCCGATCCTCGTCGACTGTTCGACGATCGCCGTCGAGGAGTCCGCCGCGATCCGCAGCCGCCTCGACGAGCGGGGCGCCCAGTTCGTGTGCTGCCCGGTGAGCGGCAATGCCAAGGTCATCAAGGCCGGCAAGCTGTCCGCGGTGGCGTCGGGGCCCGAGGCGGCGTTCCGCACGGTCGAACCGATGGTCAAGGTGTTCGCGCCGCGCGGCGTCTCCTATGTCGGCGACGGCGAGCTCGCACGCATCTGCAAGATCGCCCACAACGTGATGCTCGGCGTGGTGATCGAGAACCTCATCGAGATCACGCTGCTCACCAACAAGCTCGGCGTGCCGCGCGAGGCCTTCCTGTCGTTCCTCAACAACTCGGTCATGGGGTCGATGTTCACCGCCTACAAGTCGCCCGCGCTGGTCAATCTCGACTGGACGACGACCTTCACGCCGGAGCTGCTGCGCAAGGATCTCGATCTCGGCCTCGAGCTCGGCCGCGAGCAGGACGTCCCGATGCCCGTCACCGCGGCGACCCGGGAGGTGCTGCAGTCCCACTTCGGCGCCGCGATGCTGCAGAAGGACCCGGAGAAGTATCTCGCCGGCGACTTCGCGGCGCTGATGGAGACCATGGCGCTGGCCAGCGGCATGAAGCTCGCGAGCGAGGACAAGAAAGTGCCGACCGGCCTGGAAAGCTGAGGCGGTCGACAGGCCGACGGAGGGGGAGCGGCCGTTTCGCAGAGGCGCGGCGGTCGCCGGCAATGACCCGGTAGCCCGGATGAGCAAGCGACATCCGGGAGCGGCCGTAACGTGATATCCAGCTCGTGTCCCGGCATGTCGCTTCGCGCATGCGAGCCACGGGTCGACGAAGCGAGGGAGACCGACATGGACCAGAAGATGCGTGAAATCCGCGCCGAGGATATCAATCCCCGCTTCAACTGGGGACGCGCGCTGCCGGCGCTCGGCACCATGGGCGTCGACTTCGAGGAACGGGTCGATTACCGCCGGCTGCATCGCTATCGCCTGTCGCGGGTGAAGCAGGCGCTGGAGAAATCCGAGCTCGGCGCGCTGCTGGTGTTCGACGTCAACAACATCCGCTACATCACCTCGACCAAGATCGGCGAGTGGGAACGCGACAAGCTCTCGCGATGGGCGCTGCTCACCCGCACCGGAGAGCCGATCCTGTGGGACTTCGGCTCGGCCGCGGTGCATCACAAGCTCTACACGCCCTGGCTCGCGCCGGAGAACTGCAAGGCCGGGCTGATCGGGCTGCGCGGCACGGTCAATCCCGCGTTCGGCCTGATGAAGCGCCACGCCGAGGAGATCGCCTCGCTGCTGCGCGAAGCCGGCGTCGCGGACATGCCGATCGGCGTCGACATCATCGAGCCGCCGATGATGTTCGAGTTGCAGAAGGCCGGCCTCAACGTCCAGGACGGCCAGCAGGTGATGCTGGAGGCCCGCGAGATCAAGTCGGCCGACGAGATCGCGCTGCTCAACCGCGCCGCCGCGATGGTCGACGGCGCCTATCACCTGATCTACGAGCAGCTCAAGCCCGGCGTGCGGGAGAACGACATCGTCGCCGAGGTCAACAAGTTCCTCTACACCCACGGCTCCGACGACGTCGAAGCGATCAACGCCATCTCCGGCGAGCGTTGCAACCCGCATCCGCACAATTTCACCGACCGCATGCTGCGCCCCGGCGACCAAGCGTTCTTCGACATCCTGCAGTCCTTCATGGGCTATCGCACCTGCTACTACCGCACCTTCAATGTCGGCCGCGCCACGCCGGTGCAGCACGACGCCTACAAGAAGGCGCGCGAGTGGCTCGACAGCGCCATCGAGCTGATCAAGCCGGGCGTCGCCACCGACAAGGTCTGCAGCGTGTTTCCGGAAGCCGAGGACTTCGGCTTCCCCGACGAGATGAGCGCGTTCGGCCTGCAATTCGGCCACGGCCTCGGCCTCGCGCTGCACGAGCGCCCGATCATCAGCCGCGTCATCTCGATGACCCATCCGACCGAGATCAAGGAAGGCATGGTGTTCGCGCTCGAGACCTACTGCCCGGCCAAGGACGGCTTTTCGGCGGCCCGCATCGAGGAAGAGGTGGTGGTCACCGACAAGGGCTGCAAAGTCATCACCCTGTTCCCCGCCGAGGAGCTGCCGATCAGTCACCGGTACTGATCGCTCCACGGCAAGGCGGTGTCGCGCGCGACACCGATCACCGCGGCGGGATGATCACGATCACGTAGCGCTCGGGCTTGTCCGAGATGCCGAGGAATTTGCGCGACACCTCGATCTCGGTGCGCGTGGCGACGATGCTGCGGTCGGCGCGGGCATTGAGCGCCCGCAGGCAGACCTCATCGACCGCCGGGCAATACAGCGCGATACCTTCGCGGTCGATTCGGGCGTCGTCGGTCCACGGCGTCAATTGCGGCGAGGCGATCTCCTGGATCGACGGCCGGTCGGCGAAATAGAACACCGAGCCGTAGAGCAGGTTCGCGGTGCCGCCGACGAGGCGCAGCGGCCGGCGGGTGGTATCGTGCCACAGCTTTTCCACCTCCTCCGCCACCAGCCGGTAATGGGCGCCGTGATTCTCGACGCCGCGCAGATGGACCGCGAGCGCGACCACCGGCGCGGCGGCGAGGCAGACGAGCGGAACCGCGATCGCAATGGCGAGGATGCGGATCGCCGCCGCATGGGGCAGCGTCAAAAGCGGCGACGACAACAGCACCACCGGGAGCAGGGTCGTGCTGGCGATGGTCCACAGCGGGATCACCGCCTCGCGGGCGATTACCGCGGCGAGCACGGGGATGAGGAGCGGCAACACGAAGGCGACCACGACGGTGCGGCGTGGCGGATCGGCCGGCCACAAGGTGTCGGCGATGGCGACGCCGGACGGCGCCGCCGCCACCATCGCGATGACGACCGGCACCGCCACATAGGCGGCGGCGCTCACCACATAGGTGAAGCCGGAGATCAGCGCTTCGGACACCGTCGCCGGATGCGATTCCAACGCATATCCGAATGCGGCGAAGCCGTTGGTGGAAAGCCACCAGAGGTGCGGCGCGAGCGCGGCCGCGCCCACGGCGACAGTGATATAGGGCGCGGGCGAGCGGAAGTACGCGGCGCGGCGCGGATCGGCGAGGGCCGCAACGGCAAGGCCGCCCAGCAGGACGACGGACCAGTATTTCACCAGCATGGCGGCCGCGGCGGCGAGCCCCGCCAGGATCGCCCACCCGGCGCTGCGGCTCTCGAACGAGCGCAGGAAGAACCAGGTGGTGAGCGCCCACGCCGGCGTCATCGCCGAATTGGCGTTGTACTTGAACGCATGGAAGTTGAAGAACGGAACCAGGGTGAGAAGCGCGAGGCCCGATGCCCGCTTCTCGCCCTCAAGATAGCGCGCGGCGATCATCCAGGCGACCCATAGCGCGAGCGTCGCCATTACCATGGAAAACAGGTAGTAGGCCCATGTCTGCAGCGGGAACACGCTGAACCACGCCGCGATCAGCCACGACGGCAGGGGCGGGTGCTTGGGTGTGCCCAACGCGAGTTCGCGCGACCACGACACCATCTCGCCCATGTCGAAATGGATGTCCTGGCTGGTCTTGGAAATGACGGCATAGGCGGTCCAGAGCACGCAATAGACGGCAAGCGCGATCGCGACGGTACGGGCGCTGCGCTTCGGGTCGCTGAGCGCGGCCAGCAGCCGGTTGAGCGCCGCCGAGCCGTCGATCGCGGCCGCGAACCTTTTCAGGCGCGGGGAACCGGATATCGCCGGATCGTGGATCGGCCGTTCCTGCCCGCCAGATGCGCTCCGCTGCACCAGCCGTCTCCTTGATCCTGGGCGTCCCAATCTTGCCGGTCTTGACGCCATTGATACCAGGGGCCATTGGCAGGGCGCCATATCTGTCACCGGCCGGGCGGCGCCCCGGCCGCGTTCCTCACCGCCCGGAGATCCGTCGTGCCGGAGAACGTGTCTTAATGGGACCGGGGGTTGTTGCAAGGCGCCTCGCCGCCTTGTGTCTCGTCGTCGCCAGCCTCGGACTTCCCATCGACGACCTCGTCGCCTATGCGCTGCTGGTCGCCGCCGCGCTGGTGATCTGCACCGGAACTCCCGCCGCCGCGGGGTCCCGCTGGACCGCGGCACTCGCGCTGACGGTCGCGGTCGTGGCGGGCCACGTGCTGTGGCCAGCGCCGCTCATCGATGAGGGGCACAACATCTTCCTGCCCGGCGCATCGGCGGAGGCCTCCGGACTCCCGGCCGGCGTGCTCGAGGTGATGACGCGCCAGTTCGACGCCCGCTATCCGCCCGACCGCCGATGCGACGACAAGGCCAAGGGCTGCTGGCGGCCCGACCGCACCGCGAAAGCGGACGGGTCGGAATTTTCCGCCGACGGCATTTTCCAGCACCAGGCTTACTCGCATCGGGCCTACTCCCGCCGAGTGACCGGCATCGACTTTTCCGATCCCGTCTACCTGCGGCTGGGCGTCATCAACGAGCTCGCCTATGCATGGCCCGACCATTCGAGCGACATCATGCGGTTCGACCGCGACCGCCGCTCGCTCAACCTGTTCGACCGCTATCGCATGACGCTGCCGGTGTACGTCGTCTACCGGTTTCCGGCCGCCTTCGCCGGCAGCCGGCTGTGCTGGCAAGGCACCGTGCTGTGGGAGACCGACGGCGAGCATTTCGACGACCTCGGCTCCGCCGCCCGGCAGTGCCGGGACATCACCGCCGCCGACGCCGGCAGACGGATCTACGCGATCTCCATCGCGCCCGGTGTCCGCCTCGGGATGACGCTGGCGCCCAACCGGGCCATTCTGTTGTGGCGCGCGCTCGCCTGGGGTCTGACGCTCGCCGGCGCGATCGGGATCGTCGTGCTGCTGGTGCCGATCGAGCCGCGCCGCCTCGCGCTGCCGGTGACGCTGATCGCGCTCACTTTGGTGCTCGTCGTGTTCGTCGATGCGCAATTCATCGGCGGTTTCCGGCCGCTCGATTCCGGCGACGACGGCCTGACCTACGAAGGCTTCGCGCGCCGCATCGTGCGGCATCTCCTGGCCGGGGATTTCACCGCCGCATTCAAGGGCGAGGAGAACGTCTATTACTTCTCGCCGGGGCTACGCTACTTCCGTGCGCTCGAGCGGTTCCTGTTCGGCGACACCTTCCTCGGCTATCTCTCGATGATCCTCGCCTTCCCGCTGCTGGTGTTCGCGCTGTTCCGCCGTTTCCTGACGCCGCGCTGGGCGCTGGTGATCGTGCTGTTGTTCGTCGCCACGCCGGTGGGGACGTTGTTCGGATCGAGCCTGTTATCCTACGTGGTGTGGGCCGGGCGCGGCTTCGCCGATCCGTTCGCCTTCATCCTCCTGTTTGCCGCCCTCGTTCTGGTGGTGCCCGCGCAAAGCGGGGCGCCACCGGGAGTGCCGCGGGTGTTTGCGGCCGGCGTGCTGCTCGCCGCGGCGACGTTCTGCCGGCCGAACCTGGTGCTTGCATCGGCGGTGATCGTCGGCGGCGCCGGCATCATGTGGCTGTGGCAACGGCAGCTCCTCCGCGCGCTCGCGCTGGCCGCCGGGTTCGGCGCACTCGTGGTCGCGCCGCTGCACAACTATCTCTTCGGCCACGTGCTGATCCCGTTCACCACCAGCGCGAACCTGCCGCAGACGCTGCTGATGCCGCCGCTCGACTATGCGAGGGCGGCCCTCGAAATCGTGACCCTGGATTTCGGCGGCGATCACGTGAAGCGCGCCCTCGTCCAGGTCGGCCACTGGCTGTCCGGGCCCCAGGACTGGCTCGTCACCGTGCCGCTGCACGCCTTCGGGATCGCAACCCTGCTGCGCGTCGGCCTGTTCGGATCGCGCTTCGATCCCTGGCTCCGCCTGATCGCGCTCGCCACCCTTTTGCAGCACGGGATCGGGATCTCCTACATCAATTTTGTGCGCTATAATCTGGGAACCTGGCTGCTGACCCTCCTGGTCGCCGCGGCTTGGCTGCAGGACGAGGGAGTGGCCGTGTTGGAGAAGACGATGCCGCGCCGGTGCGAGGCGTTCAGGCGCAACGCGCTGGTCAGACGGCTGGCGGGCGGCATCGACGATCTCGCAGCGGCCCTCGGCGTCCTCGACGATGGCGCGTCGCGCCGGACGGACCTCGCCCCGGCGCGCCGCGCCGTGCCGGCGTCGTGAGCGGAGCGACGATGGATCAACTCACCCAGAATCCCGAACTCAACGCGAACCCCGCACTGATCCGGGACCGCGAGGTCGAGACCCCGGTCGCGCCCGATGCCGCCCTGACGCCGGCGCCGGAACTCAGCGTCATCGTGCCGACCTATAACGAGTGCGACAACGTGCCTCTCATGGTCGAGCTCCTCAAGCGCACGCTCGCGCATGCGAGGTGGGAGGTCATCTTCGTCGACGACAATTCGCCGGACGGAACCGCCGCGGTGGCGCGCCGCATCGGCGCCGCCGACAACCGGGTCCGCTGCATTCGCCGGATCGGGCGGCGCGGCCTCGCCGGAGCCTGCATCGAGGGCATGCTGTCGAGCCAGGCCCGCTACGTCGCCGTGCTCGACGCCGACCTCCAGCACGACGAGACGCTGCTCGCACCCATGCTCGAGCGGCTTCGCAAGGGCGACGTCGACGTTGTGGTCGGGAGCCGCTACATCGCCGGCGGCTCGGCGGACAGCTTCACCAGCAAGCGCCGCTTCATGAGCCGGCTGTCCCATGTCGCGGCCAGCACCATCACCAAGGTGGACCTCAGCGACTCCGGTAGCGGCTTCTTCATGATCCGCCGCGACGCGGTGGAGGAGATCGCCCCACGGCTGTCGTCGCAGGGCTTCAAGCTCCTGCTCGACATCATGACCACGGCCCGCGGCGCCTTACGCCCGGCCGAGCTGCCCTACACGTTCCGTCAGCGCCAGCATGGCGAGAGCAAGCTCGACGCCCATATCATCCTCGATTTTGCCGCGCTCCTGGTCGCCAAGCTGACCAACGACGCGATCTCGTTCCGCTTCCTGATGTTCTGCTTCGTCGGGTTGACCGGGGTCGCGATCCACATGGCGGCGCTGCAGGTCGGGATGCAGTCGGCCGGCCTGCGCTTCGAGGTCGCCCAGGTCGCCGCCACCGTGCTGGCGGTGTGCTGGAACTTCGTCTTCAACAACATGCTGACCTATCGGGACCAGCGGTTGACCGGCTGGCGGTTCGTCGGCGGCCTGCTGCGGTTCCAGCTGATTTGTGCGGTCGGCGCCATCTCCAACGTGGGGGCGGCCGCCTGGCTCTACGACTACCAGCAGAATTGGTGGCTCGCCGGCCTCGGCGGCGCGCTGATGAGCGCGGTGTGGAACTACGTCGTCAGCGCCGCATTCGTGTGGCGGTCGCGTTGAATCGGCGCGGCGCCCGAAAACCAACATGATTGGCGGCTCCGCTGCCTCCGGCGGGGTTGCCAAACGCGCGATCAGGCTCAAAATCAGGGTTTCCGGGCCGTTCGATTCGATCCTGAACGATTTGGCCGCGTCGCAACGATCGTCGGAGTCAAAGTCGATCGTTCGCGACAGTCGATCTTTCGCGACAGTCGATCGTTCGGGTCGTGAATGACAGCCCCCGCATCGGCGAAGCCTGCGGGCTCGCTCACACAGGAGTTGCCTCCGGGTGCCGCAGCCGCACCCGCAAGATTGGACCTTGATCATGTGCCGCTGGATTGCCTATCGCGGTGACACCATCGCGCTCGAGCATTACGTGACGTCGCCCTCGCATTCGCTGATTGCGCAGAGCCTTCACGCGCTCGAATCGACCGCCAGCACCAACGGCGACGGCTTCGGCCTCGGCTGGTACGGCGACCACAGCGAGCCGGGGCTCTATCGCGAGGTCCGCCCGGCATGGTCGGACGACAACCTGCGCTATCTGTGCCGGCACATCCGCTCGCATCTGTTCTTTGCCCATGTTCGCGCCACCACCGGGACCCCGGTGACGCGGCCGAACTGCCATCCGTTTGCCTGCGGGCGCTGGATGTTCATGCACAACGGCGTGATCGGCGACTGGAGGCGCGTGCGCCGCCAGGTCGAGGCGCTCATCCCCGACGCGCTATACGGCTCGCGCATCGGCACCACCGATTCCGAGGCGGTGTTCCTCGCCATCATGGGTGCCGGGGTCGAGCGCGATCCCGATCGCCGCCACCAACCGAGTGCTGGCGCAGCTCACCGAGATCGTGAAGGACGAGCCGCTGCGCTTCACCGCCGCGCTCTCCAACGGGTACGATCTCTACGCGTTCCGCTATTCGCGCAACGACAAGGCGAACTCGCTGTACTACGACGCGTCGGGCGACGAGGCGGTGATCGTTTCCGAGCCGCTCGACGACACCCCCAACCGCTGGAAGGCCGTGCCGCCCGGGCATGTAGTGGTGGCGCAAGCCGGACGCCCGGTCGAGATCGCACCTTTCCTCATGGAAATGCAGGTCGCGGCGGAATAGGCCGTCCGGGCTTCGTCCGACGCGGTCGCGTAAACCCGTTACGGCGCACTCACCATCTTGAACTTCTGGATGCGGCGGCCGAAGTTCGTTTCGGCGACATAGAGATTGCCTTTGGAATCGATCGCCATCGTGTGGCCGTGGGTGAAATTGCCGATCTGATGCCCGGGCCGCCCGAAGCTCGCCAGGATGTTTCCGCTGGCGTGGTCGAGGACGTGGACCTGCTCGTTGCGTCCGTTCATCACATACATGAATTTCTGCTCCGGATCGGGCGAGAAGCTGACCCACCAGGCGGTGCCGCGCGGGTCCGGCAGCTCCGGCGTCCCCGTCTTGATCCAGATGTTGCGCACGAACTTGCCGGTCTTGTCGAACACCTGCACCCGGTCGCCCTGACGGTCGCACACATAGACGAGGCCGGCGCGGCTGATCGCGATGCAGTGCACGACCTCGCTGAAGGCGGCCGGCGCGCCGGCCTGGGTTTCTTCCTTGGTGGCCTGGTGGCCCCACTGGCGCAGGAACTTGCCGGTCTTGTCGAACACGACGACCCGGCGGTTGCCATAGCCGTCGGCGACATAGACATCGCCATTCGCCTCGTCGACGGCGATGCTCGCGGGATTGAAGAGCTGCTGCGGATCGGCGTTGAGCCCCGTTCCCTTTGCGGTGCCGTCCGAGGAATCGAATTTGCCGCGCGTGCCGATCTGGAGCAGCAGCTTGCCGTCAGGAGCGTATTTCTGAATGATGCCGTCATTGTTGCCGCCGACCCACAGGTTGCGCTCATGGTCGGCATAGCAGCCGTGGATCGAGCCGGGCACCACATTGGGATCGCCCCAAGAGGCAACCACATTCCCCGCCGGATCGAACTTGATGATCGACGGCGCCGACTTGGCGGTCTCCTTCTCCTCGGCGGTGATATCGCGGCGGTTCACGACATAGACGTTGTCGTCCGCATCGGTGCAGACACCGCCGAGCTGGCCGGTGATCCAGCCCGCCGGCAGATCCTTCGGAAACGACGGGTCGACTTCGAATTTCGGCGCAGTCTGGGCATGAAGCGCCGGCGCCGCCAGGCCGCATGCGCCGAGCATCGCAACGCCGGCGAGGCATCGGATCGATGTCCGCGCGATCGATCTCTTCGCGGGGGATCTCTGCGCGGGAGATATCTGCGCGGTCGAAGTCCGCCTGATCGCGTGCGGTTTGACTGATGTCGTCACGGGCTGTTCCTCATTCGAATTTGCTGCCGCCGAGATAGACGGCATCGATGCTGCGCATGTTGGTGATGTCGTCGAGCGGGTTTTGACCGATCAGCAGGAGATCGGCGGCCTTGCCGACCGCCAGCGTTCCGAATTCCTTGTCGATGCCGAGCGCTTCCGATGCATTTCTGGAGAATGCCTGGATCACCTGCATCGGAGTGAGCCCGGCCTCGACCATCAGCTCCATCTGGCGATGCTCGAAGAAGCCCTGGATGAAGAAGCGGTTGGGATCGCCGCCCGAGTCGGTGCCGAGCGCGACCCGCACGCCGGCATCGGACAGTTTCTTCAAGTTGATCTTGTCGATCTCGAAGGCGCGCCGATAGCCCGGCCCGGCGGGATCATGGAGCTGCTCGTCGCGCTTCTTGGTGCGCAGCAGCGCGAGGCGCTCCGCCGACAGTCCTTTCTGGAAGAACGGGGTGTCGATGAAGGCGGGATGATCCGCATACGCGAACATCGCCTCCTCGCGCGCGAGCGTCGAGATCACGCTGACGTTGCGGCGCTTGAGCTTGGCGATGAAGTCGTCGTCCATGACGGCGTCGCGCACATTGTGGGCGAGGATGTCGACGCCTTCATCCACGACCATCTTGGCATCTGCATATTCGAAGACATGGGCCATGGTGATCTTGCCGTGCCGGCGCGCCTGATCGAGCACCGCGGCGCAGAACTCCCGCGTGAGCTTGGGATACTTGCCGTTCTGGGCGTCGATCCAGACCTTCACGAAATCGGCGCCGTGCGCGACGATCTCGTCGACCTTGGCGCGCGCTTCCTCCGGCGTCTTCACCTCCGAACCGGGAATGAAGGGCGGCGACATGAAACGATATTTCACCGTCAGGATGCGGGCGCCGCGCAGGTCGCCGGCGCGCTGCGCCGCCTTGAACGCGACGATGTCGTCCTGGTCGAAATACATGCTGGTGGTCGTGGTGACGCCGTAGAGCGCGTATTGGCGCAATTGCGGGTCCCGCGCCGGCGGCCCGACATGCCCGTGGGCATTGATGATCCCAGGCACCACGAACTTACCCGTGCCGTCGACCACCGTGACGCCCGCCGGAACCGGCACGCTCGCCGACGGACCGATGGCGGTGATGTGCCCGCGCTCCATCACCACGGTGACATCGCGCTGCGGCGGCGCGCCGCTGCCGTCGATCAGGCTCGCATGAGTAATGACGGTCTGCGCTCCGGCGCTTGATACGAACAGCGCGCCGACGATCAGGGAAAGCAACGCTCGCAGGGAAAGCAACGCTCGCAGGGAAAGCAACGCTCGCAGGGAAAGCAACGCTCGCAGGGAAAGGAAGGCTCGCGTCATGCGGATGCACACCAGGGGATTGTGGGGGAGCTCCGGGGAGTGTAGCGGCGCCGGAGACGCAATCAAAGCCTGTCGGGCTGACCGATGGTCGCGGGCCGCTCAGGGCGCGGCTTCCACCACCTGCAGGAGAAGGTCGAGCGCGGCCGCGGTGAATGCCGACATGTTTGCGAAACGGTCGGCGCTCCCGGTCTCGATGGTGATGGCGCGCGCGAGCGGTCCGGCGATGGCGATGCAGCTGTGTCCGGCGGCATCGCCATAGCGATTGCCGGTCGGCCCCGCGGCGCCGGTCTCGCCGACCGCCCAGGTGGTGGCGAAGCGCTCCCGCGCGGTCTGCGCCACCAGCCCGGCATAGGGCTCGGTCGACGGGCGGAGCCCGGCCATGGCCGCGTCGGAAATGCCGAGCAGAACCCGCCGCGAGGCGCGGGTATAGACCACGGCGCCGCCGATGAAATATGCCGACGCGCCGGGGATCGCGAGAAGCGCTGCCGAGATCAGCCCGCCGGTCGACGATTCCGCGACCGCGAGGGTTTCGTTGCGCTCCTTGAGCCTCGATGCGAGCGCGGCCGCGCGCGTCGCGAGATCCAGCATGACGTTCTCCTTGCGAGCGCGGGGTCCGCAATCCCCGTCGCCCGCTGCTTTTCGCCCGGAAGGAGTTTGCAATGTTTCAGGGCCGGGCTCCAGCCTGACGCGGGGTTCGCATCGGCGCGGGTGTGACTCCGCCGGAAAATGCTATATGGCGCGCCGTGTCCCCTTCCGCGGCGTGGAACTCATGAACAATGCTGATCTGATCGTGGCGACCCTCAAGGCGGCCGGCATCGACCGCGGCTTCGGGATTCCAAGCGGCAACGTGCTGCCGCTGATGGAGGCGATGCGCAGCGGCGGGATCGACTTCGTGCTCACGGCGCACGAAGGCTCGGCCGGCTTCGCCGCCGATGTGACCGGGCGCATGACTGGCCGCCCCGGCCTGTGCATCGCGACGCTCGGCCCCGGTGCCACCAATCTCGCGACCGGGGTCGGCTGCGCCTTTCTCGACCGTTCGCCGCTGATCGCGATCACCTGCAACCTCAACACCGACCAGCTCGGCCGCCGCATCCAGATGTGGATCGACCACCACGCCCTGTTCGCGCCGATCACCAAGGCGACTTGGCGGCTGGAGAAGGGACGCATCGCCGAGATGGTGAGCGCGGCCGTCGCGCTCGCGCTGACCGAGCCGAGGGGACCGGTTCACCTCGACCTGCCGGAGGACGTGGCGCTGGCGCCCGCGCGCGAGGCGGCGCCGCCGGCGGCGGCCTCGCGCCCGCTCGCGCCGCCGTCCGACACCGCGGTCAGCCGCGCCGCGGAGCTGATCGCACGCGCCAAACGGCCGGTGGCGGTGATCGGGTCGTCCGCCATGCGCATGCGCGATCCCGGCCTGCTGCGCCGCATGGTCGAGCACCACGGCCTGCCCTTCGCCACCACCACCATGGCCAAGGGCATGATCGACGAAGACCACCCGCTGGCCGTCGGCTGCATCGAACGGGCGTGCCGGCAGGTGCAGCGCAAGCTCCTGCGCACGGCCGATCTCATCGTCGGCATCGGCTACGACACCATCGAAGTGGAATACGAAGCCTGGATCGCCGACGTGCCGCTGCTCCAGATCGACATCGAGCCGGTCGACGTCGCGCCCGGCGTGAAGCTCGTGCACGAGGTGACCGGCGATCTCGATACGGCGCTGACGCGGCTCACGGCGCTGCCGGGATCCGCCCCCGCCTGGACTTCCACCGCGCTCGCCGACCACCGCCGCGCCTTCCAGGCCGCGTTGCGGCCCGCCTGGCGCCGCCTTCACCGCCCACGCCGCGATCGATGCCGTGCGCCAGGCGTTGCCGCCCGACGGCGTGCTGTCGTTCGATGTCGGCGCCCACACCCATCAGATCGCGAAGCCAGTGGACCGCCCACGCGCCGCGGACCTTCCACGTCACCAATGGCTGGTCCTCCATGGGGTTCGGGCTGCCCGGCGCCATCGCGGCGAAGCTCGCGCGGCCCGACCTGCCGGTGGTCTGCCTGATCGGCGACGGCTGCTTCCAGATGACCTGCGGCGAAGTCGCGGTGGCGAAGCGGCTCGGCCTCGCGCTGCCCATCGTCGTGCTCGACGACAAATGGCTCGCCCTCATCAAGGTGAAGCAGATCCGCCGCCAGTTCCCGCTCTACGGCACCGCCCTACAGGAGGAAGAGTATCGCGAGCCTCCGGCGCACTATTTCGGCGTGCCGGCGCGGGGCGTGCGTTCCGCCGACGCGCTCGCCGCGGCGGTGACGGCGGCCCTCGCGGCCGACGGGCCGACCGTCATCGAAGCCGTGGTCGATTCAGATCACTACGTGGACACGGTGTATGACTGACGGCGGGGCCGCGGCCCGCAGCTTCCCCTCACCGGCCGCTGTCTCACACGAAAAAAGCCGGGCCCCGTTTCCAGGGCCCGGCCTGTCGAGAAGCCGCTCAGAACGTTACTTCGCCTGCGCCTTGAGCGCCGCGATGTCGGCCTCGCTGCGCAGCGTCATCACGCCCATCTTGCTGTCGCGGTAGACCGGCACGATGACCTTGGTGACGCCGTCACGCTCCAGCAGGGAGACGTGGCGGATCTCGGTGCCGCGCACCGGCAGGTCGAACAGCGTCCACTGGTCCTTGGCCGGGTCGTATTTGGCGACGCGGTCGGCGGTCCAGAGGTTGCCCCACACATTGTGGTTCTGGTCGACCGCGATGTGATAGGGCTGATAGGTCTTGTCCGGGAACGGGATGATCGAGGTTTGGCCGGTCTTGGTGTCGATCTTGGCGAGCGTCGCGCCCCAGGAATTGCCGACCCACAGCACGTCGGCGTTCTTGTCCGTGCCCATGCGGCGCGGACCCTGCGCCCACGGCAGCGGATTGTTGTTGGTGCGGCCGTCGAAGTTCTCATAGAAGGCGCGCTTTGCCTCGGGCAGGCGGGCCATCTCGTCCTTGAGCGACGGCAGCGTGATCTCGGTGGTCTTGCCGGTCGTCATGTCGGCCTTGCCGATGGTGTCGAACGCCATCTGCGCCCACCAGCCGTTGCCGTCGCGGTCGCCCGCAGCGCCGTAGGTGCTGTTGGTGCCCTTGGCGTTCTTGAACGGGGTCATCGACTTGAAGTCGGTGAACTTTTCGGTCTTGGGGTCGAAGGCGACGACGCCGTCCGGCGCCGAGGCCCAGATGCGGCCCTTGCCGTCGACGTCCATGGTCACCGCGCCACCGAGCGGCGACATCGGCTCGGGGGTCTCGTAGACGCTGATCTTCTCGGTCTTCGGGTCGAGCTTGCCGAGGCTGCGGCGGCCCGGATTGACGTCGAACCAGAGGTTGCCCTCGGCGTCGCGGGTGAGACCGTGCGCGGTGGCGGCGTATTTGCCGTCCCGGCGATCGACCTTGAGGTACTTCACCTCGCCGGTCTTGGTGTCGACCTTGCCGATGGTCACGTCGGGGTTCGGGTTGTTGACGGTGTAGTAGAGATTGCCGTCGAGGCCCATGGCCCCGTCATGGGGAAGCTGGCCGAGCTTGGACGGCGTGCCCTGCGACCAGTCGGAGCCGTCGTTGACCGGATACTTGGCGCCGCGGGCGCCCATCCCGGTCTCCGGATTGAGCGGAACGTCGTAGGTCGTCCACACCACGCGCGCAGCCTCGCCGCTCGGCCGCGGACGGTCCGCGAACTTCATCGAGGTGGCGCCGGGCCCGCGCGCCCGCGCGAGATAGGCGGCGAGCTCTTTCTGGTTGAACTCCATGATGCCGTTGGGCTTGGCGTTCGGCCCCAGATATTCGCCGGTGCCGGCGACCCGCTTCATCAGGTTGATGATCTTGTTCCAGCCGGACTCGTCGAAGCTGAATTGGAGCGGATAGCCCGGCGTGTGGCAGCCGGTGCACTGGTTGTGGAAGATGCGCTTCATGTTCGCATCCGCCTCGGTGTCCTCAGGCAAGGCGGCCGCGAGCATCTCGGACGGCATCTGCTTGATCTTCAGCTCCGGATCGGTGATCTCGGCGAGCTTGAAATCCTGCTGCTTCTTGCCGGTGAGGTCGACGGCGCCCTTGGACGTCGCGAAGCCCAGCGCCTGTGCCCACACGTTGTACTTGCCGTCCGGCAGGGCCGGGAAGACGTAGTCGCCGTTCTGGTCGGTATAGACGCTCGTGGTGATCGTCGAGCCTTCCTTCTTGGCGGAAATCTGCACACCGTCCAGCTTTTGGCCGGACGCGGTAGCGACCGAGCCGCTGAGCAGTTGATCGGCCGAAGCGGGGACCACGAAACCAAGGGCCGCCACCGCGGCCACGCTTGCCAGTAACCTGCCACGCACGTTCGTCATGGTGTTCCTCCTGCGTTCCCTCGAAATTATCGATTATTCCCCGCCGCCGGCGCGCGGCGCGCCGCTCGCGGCGGTCGCCTGGACCGGCACGGTTCTCACGTAGGAAATGATGGCGTCCATCTCTTCGGGCTTGAGGTAATGCTTGAACGCCGGCATGCGCGGCGTGCCATTGGTCATGAATTCGCGCATGACGTCGTCGTCACCGCCGCCGGCTTCCTTGTTGAGCGCCGGGCCATAGGTCTTGGCGCCCATGTTGGTCGGCAAATGACATACGCCGCACGACTGCGCGAAGACCTGACGGCCGAGCTTCTGCTGATCGGTGAGAGTGTCGGCGGGCTCCTGGGCGGCGGCGCCATGTCCGCAAGCCAGCAAGAGGAGCCCGAACCCCGCAATGCGCTTCATTGTTCTCTCCCTCATATGCGCCTTTCTCGGCGGCGCTTTTTTCAGATTTTTTTGTTTTGTTTTTGTGGGGTATTTCCAAGGGCGTGTTTTTAGCGTGTTTTTTTAATGCCCTCTTCGCCAGCGTAAGCCCACCCGGTCCCAAAGGGAAGGGGGGTAGGCGCCTCATTCACCATCAATCGCCGCGCCCTTTACCCAACAGGCAGACGTATTCCCACGCCATGGTGGCGGCTGCGAGGGCGGTGATCTCGGCGGTGTCGTAGGCCGGCGCGACCTCGACCACGTCGCAGCCGATGAAGGCGAGCCCCTCGAGGCGGCGCAGGATGGCCTGGGCCTGCCAGCTCGCGAGGCCCCCGATCTCCGGAGTTCCGGTCCCCGGGGCAAAGGCGGGGTCGAGCGCGTCGATGTCGAAGCTCAGATAGACCGCGGCGTCGCCGACGATGTCGCGGATGCGGGCGGCGATGGCGGCGGGGCTCGAATTCGTGGGCCTCCGCAGCGGTGACGATGGTGACGCCACGCCCCACCGTCCAGTCGTAGATGTCGCGCCCCATCGGGGAGCGGATGCCGATCTGGATTGTCCGACGCGGTTCGATCAGCCCTTCCTCGATCGCATTGAAGAACACCGAGCCGTGGCCGTAACGCTGGCCGAAGGTATCCGGCCAGGTGTCGACATGGGCGTCGAAGTGGATGAGGGCGGCGGGACCGCCGCGCCGCTTCGCCAGCGCGCGCAGCAGCGGCAGGGTGACGCCGTGGTCGCCTCCGAACGCCACCAGATTGGCGAGTCCCGCAGCGGCCTGCTCGATCAGCGCCAGGCTCGCGGGGATGTCGCCGAGCGCCATGGGGAAGTCGCCGATATCGGCCAGCGGCAGGGCCGCCGGGTCGATCCAGTGGAACGGGTGGGCGCCGTCGACCAGCATCCGGCTCGCCTGGCGGATGGCCGCCGGGCCGAACCGGGTGCCGCTGCGGTTCGAGGTGCCGAGGTCGAACGGAATGCCGGCGACGCAGATTGCCGCCTCGCGGTCGCGGCGCGCGACGCCGAGGAAGGTCGGCGCAACGGCGTAGGTCGCGGGCACCGTCATGGCTGCGAGACGGGCGGCAGCGCAAACCGGAACACGGCCGCGGCGACGGCGCAGGTCCAATCGCCGCTGGGAGCGCCCTCGGCTGCGGCGGTGATCGACAGGCTGTCGACGATGAGATCGCTGAGCGCGTAGACGCGCTTGCGCTCGTCCCAGGCGGCATCGGGATTGAATTCGATGCCGAGGGTGGAGGCGAGCATGGTCGCCGCGAGATCCTCGACATAGTCGCGCATCGCGGGTTCCGACATGCCATAGGCGTGATGCTCGGAAATGTAGCCGTAATGGGTCGGATCCTTCGGCCGCGCGAGACCGATCCCGGCGGCGATCCGGCGGCCCGGCTCATTGGTCTCCGACCGCGCCAGAACGCTGAAGGTGAGCTCGCCGGGGCTGAGCGTCGCCACCCCGGAGACCCGGCTGATCAGTTCGCAGCCCGGCGGCAGGATGGAGGACACGGTGACGAGGTTTTGCTGCTCGATGTCGGCATTGCGCAGCGCATACTCGAATGCGGTCAGGCTGTGCCGGTGGACGCCGACACCCTGGGTCAGGAACACGCATCTTGGGATGGGAAACATGGGACGTCCACGACCTTCGTTGGGATGACGCCGATCGACCGGCCGGCGCGGCAGCATAGACCGTCGAAGGTGGACCATTTATGTCGGGTCGGACAAGGCCGCGGTTCCGAGCCTCCCCCCGCCCGCCGGGCCGCGCGGGGCGGGGCCGACGCGACGCCGGGCCGGCACGGAAGGGCTGCGAATGGACCTCTCCTACACCCAGAATCTCGAGGACTATCACCTGTCGCTTGCCTTTGCCGGCCAGCCGACCGGACTCTACATCGATGTCGGCGGCGGCCATCCGGTCGCCGACAACGTCTCCTGTTGGTTCTACGAGCGCGGCTGGCGCGGGATCGTCGTCGAGCCGCAACCGGAGCTCGCCGCGCTCTACGCGCGGCTGCGTCCGCGGGACACCGTGATTTGCGGTGTCGTTGGCCGGGTCTCGGGAGAGATCGACTTCCACGTGGTCGATCGTCTTCACGGTCTGTCGACCACGGTCGAGCACCTCGCCCGCAAGGCGGAGGCGTTCGGCGCCGGATACCGCACCGTCCGCATGCCGGCCATGACGCTCGCCGAGTTGTGCGCGGCCCACGCGCCCGGCCCGATCGACTTCCTCAAGATCGACGTCGAAGGCGGCGAGGCCGACGTGCTCGCTGGCGGCGACTGGCGGCGGTTCCGTCCGAAGGTGATCGTGATCGAAGCGGTGGTTCCCGGCTCCAATGAGCCGGCCTGGAGCGAATGGGAGCCGCAACTGCTGGCACAAGGCTACCGGTTCGCGCTGTTCGACACGCTCAACCGCTTTTACGTCGCGCAGGAGCATCCCGACATCTTCGCCCGCCTGCCTTCGGAACGGGCGCCGTGGGACAAGGTCGTGCACATGTATGAGATCGGCCGTGCGCCGGAACACCCGCGCCATCCCGAGCACGCGCTGGCGAACGTGCTGGCGAACGGCTTCTGGGCGAGCCTGCCGTATCTCGATCGCGAGGTCATCGCCGCGATCCTGGCGCGCGCCGCGGCGTCCGGTCGTCCGCTCGCCGGGGAGTTCGCCGCGGCGATCGATACCGAGGCCTTCCGCCTCGCGCTCGGCCGCATCGCCTGCGGTTATGACGGCGGCCAGATCATCGAGGAGAAAGAATAGGACGACGCGCCGTCTACCCGGCCGCGTCGGCGGTGATGACGAGGCCGTCGGCGGGCGCTCCGGGAAACGCCGCGACCAGCCGCGCGACGCTCATGTAGACTGCGAAATCAACCGCCGAGACCGGCCGGCCGTAGAGAAAGCCCTGCGCCTCCTCGCACCCCTCGTTGCGCAGGAACGCGGCCTGAGCGGCGGTCTCGACGCCTTCGGCGATCACCTCGAGGCCGAGGCTCTGCGCCATGCCGATGAGCGACCGCACGATGGCCGCGGACTTCGCTCCGCTCGCGATGTCCTGCACGAAACCGCGGTCGATCTTGATGCGGGACACCGGAAACAGCGTCAGGTGATGCAGCGACGCGAAGCCGGTGCCGAAGTCGTCGAAGGCGATCTTGACGCCCTCCTCGCGAAGCTGCGCCAGCGGCTTGGCCGCCTGCTCGTGATTGAGGGCGATGTCCTCGGTGATCTCGAGCTCCAGCATGTCCGCCGGCAGCCCGTGGCGGCGCAGCGAGGCCTGGACGTCTTCCACCAGGGCGGGATGGTGGAGCTGTTTCGGGAACAGGTTGACGGCGATGCGTCCGAGCGCAAATCCCTGACGCCGCCACTCCGCCGCCTGGGCGCAGCCGGTGTCCACCACCCATCTGCCGACATCGACGGCGAGCGGGCTCGCTGCCAGCGTTTCATGGAACGCCTGCGGCTCCAGCAAGCCCCGTTCCGGATGCCGCCACCGCAACAGCGCTTCGGCTCCGGTGATGCCGCCGTCGGAGAGCCGAACCTGCGGTTGGTAATAAAGCTCGAACTCGTGGTTGGCGAATGCCCGCCGCAGCTCCCTGTCGAGCGCCCGCCGCGACTGCGCATTGGCCCGCAGCGACGGCGTGAAGAAACGATAGCCGCGGCCGCCGCCCTTCTTGGCCTGGTAGAGCGCAAGATCGGCATTCGACAACAATTCGTCGACGCTGGCGCCGTGCATCGGCGCGATCGCGATGCCGGCGCTCGCTCCGAGCTGCAGGAGGTGCTCACCGATCCGGTAGGGCTGCGACAGCGCGGCGAGCGTGTCGCTCGCGATCCTGGCCATCAACAGCGTCGAGCCGCAATCGGGAACGACGACGACGAACTCGTCGCCGCCGAGGCGGCACGCCAGCGCCTGTGGCGCACAGCCAGCCACCGCGGCCTTCAGGCGGCTGGCCATCTCCACCAGCAACCCGTCTCCGGTGAGGTGGCCGAGCGTATCGTTGACCTCCTTGAAGCCGTCGAGATCGAGGAGAACGATACCGCTGTGCCGGGAGGCGTCCTCGAGCAGGCCGGCGAGCATCTCGCGCATGGCGTGGCGGTTGGCGAGGCCGGTGAGCTGATCGAAATGGGCGAATTTTCGCAGCTGCTCTTCGGCGCGCTTGCGGGCGGTGATGTCCTCATGCACGAAGGCGACGCCGCGCACCGCGCCGTCCTCGCCGAACACCGGTGCGGCGGAAAGGCGAACGTCGACCAGGGATTTGTCCTTGCGCTGTCGCTTGGTCTCGAAGGGAGGCACGATCTCGCCGGCGCAGGCGCGGCGGTGCACGTCCCACCCCTGATCGAGATACGCGTCCGGGACCACCTTGACGACATGGCCGAGAGCCTCGGCCTCGCTGTAGCCGTACATGGTCTCGGCGGCCCGGTTCCACACGAACATTCGGCGGTCGAGATCCGAGCAGACGATCGCGAGGGGCGAAGCGTCGATGACGGCGTCGAGCGTGCTGATGGCGCGCTGCAGGTCGTCGATGTGTTCGGCCCGGGCATTGCGGCGGCGCTCCAGCGACGACGCCATTTGATTGAAGGCTTCCGCCAGCCTCCCGAATTCGCCCGCCCCAGGGATCGACGTGCGGTGGGCGAGATCGCCCGATGCCAGGATGGCGGCGTCGCGCTCGAGCTGCCGCAGCGGACGGATGATGCGGCCCGACAGCGCCCAGGCGATCGCCGAGGCGAGCGCGACGGCCATCAGTCCGAACAGCGCGCTATGTTCGAGCCTTGAGACGATGGTCGCGTTGACGATCTCCGTCGGGATGCCGACGCTGATCAGCCAGGGCGCACGATGGGCGGTCGAGCAGGCGGTGAAGCGGGTGACCTCGTCTCCCCAGGTGGCCACGCCGGCGAATTCCTTGGCCCGCAGCCCCCGATTGATGAGATCGTTGCCGGAAAGATCGCTTCCGATCCAACCCGGCTTGTCGGGGAACGCGGCGACGCCGATCGCCTTGTCGTTGATGATCCTCACGATACTGCCGGGCGGGAGGCTTTCGACGCGGAGCGCATCATGGAACTTGGCGATCGAAGTCCCCACGATGAGCACCGCCCGCAGTTTCCCCTGCGAGTCCCTCACCGCACGCGCGAGCGGGAAGACCCATTGCTGATCCAGCCGGCTACGGACCGGGTCGCCGATCGCGACCGTAGCGCCGGCCACGACCTGCTTGAAATATTCGCGATCGGCGATGCCGTAACGTTGGCCCGAGGCCGACCCGATGTTTTCGCCGTCCGGCGACACCACGGCGACATCCGAGATGAAGGCGGGCAGTTGCGGCCTCAGGCCTTCGAGGATGGCGTCGTTTGACGCCGCGTCCGCGGCATCGGGGTTGATGGCGCGGCTCAGGCCGAGCGTCAGGTTCTCGAGATTGCCGATGTGATCGTCGACCTGGGCGGCGAGAAGGCGGGCTTCGCTATAGGCGCGATCGAGGGACTCGCTCCGGGCCGTAATGTACTGGTTCCAAAGGGCGACACCGATCAGCACCAGAAACGGAAGCGCGGCGGCAGCCACCAACCCCAGCAGCTGAGAACGGATTCCCAGAGGTTTTGCCACTGCCACTGCTCCGTTCGATCATGCCCGCGACCGCCTGGGCTGCGCGAGACATTGCCGGGGAGGATTGTAGGCGAGCCTTGATTGCCGCGCTGCAAACGCCCTTTCGATTTTCGCGACACCCTTAACTTGCAGTAAAAGATGGGTAAAAAGGCACCGTTTGCCCGGCCGCCGCGGCGGCACGGCAAGGGCGCCGTCCTGCAGATTGGAGGCGGCCGCTCGGGGCGCCCGCGTGCCGCGAACGCCCGACGAGCAACCTACTACAGAATCTAGTTGAAGGTGTGGTTGACGCCGACGCGCACCGTATCGAGCGTCAGATTGCTCGACGTGCCGGCCACCGAGGTTGATGTCGGAACGCCGCCGGAATTGAAGCGGCTGCCGACAAAGGACTCGGATTGGGTATCGAAATGCAGATACTCGAGCTTGACCGTCCAGGTGCGGGCGAACGCCCATTCGACGCCCGCGCCAGCCGTCCAGCCGGCCCGCACATTCGATTTCGTGATGACGGTACCGGCTTCGGGCGCGTTGATGTCCTGGTTCACCGCGGTGAGCTGACTGCGCGTGAGCTTGTCGTAGACCCAGCCGAAGCCGCCGGTGCCATAGAACAGCCAATTGCCCGAGATGTAGCCGAGCCGGGCGCGCGCCGAGCCATAAGAGTTGATGCGGTCGTTCCACTGCGCCACCGCGGACGGATCGCCCGGCGGACTGGTGAGGGCGGTCGAGCTCAGCCCGGTACCGGCAATGTCGGCTTCGAGGCCGAACAGGTACAGCCCCGGCAACACCCAGTTGTAGCCGATCTGGATGCCGCCGCTGACATTGCTCGAGCGGAGGTTGCCGGATTCGCCGGTGTTCACGCTGGTGGAAAGCGGGGCGCTCCAGGTGACGTCGGTCTGGCTGAAGCTCAGGCTGTCGGTGACGCCGCCGACATGGCCGCCGACGTAAAACCCTTCCCAGTCGAAGCCGAGAACGATCGGAGCCGCCATGGGGACCGGCGGCAGGTCAGCTGCAAGCGCTGGGCCCGACAATGCGGCGACCGCGATTGCAACGCTTGCAACGGATAACTTCTTCACTGGGCACCCACCGCTGGCTGATGCTTTGGGAGGCCATATTAGCGCGGCGGCTCGACTTTGATGTACCTTTTGCGCCACATCCGCCGGCAAAATGCAGGATCGCTCACGGTCCGACGCGTCGCGGTCGCGGCCCCGCGTCGAGCCGCACCTGCGCCGCCTTTGCACCGCGCCCGCATGCCGCCGGCAAGGCCAAGAGTCTGTTCATCCGAAGGAACCCGTGAAGCGATGAGAATACGCTGCCTCGCCGCCCTGCTGAGCTTCACCGCGGGTTTTGTGGACACCGCCGGCTTCCTCGGATTGCAGGGACTCTTCACCGCCCACGTGACGGGAAATTTCGTGACGCTCGGCGCCGCGCTCGTGCTCGGCACTCACGGCGTGCTCGCCAAGCTTTTCGCGCTCCCCGAATTCGCCCTGGTGGTCGCTCTCGTCAGCGTTGCCGGCGCTGCGCTGAAAAAGCGGCAATGGCCCGCGGTGCGGCTTCTGCTGGCTGCACAGGTGGCTTTGCTCGTGGCGTTCTTCACCCTTGCGGTCGCGCTCGGACCGTTCGCCGACAGCGACACGCCGGCGGCACTCCTCACCGGGTTTGCCGGCGTCGCCGCCATGGCGGTCCAGAACGCCGTCCAGCGCATCCATCTCGGCAGCCTGCCGCCGAGCACGCTGATGACCGGCAACACGACCCAGCTCGTGCTCGATGCCGTCGACCGTGCCCGCGGCGCGGAGCCTGGTCAGGCCGCCGCGGTGCGCGGCCGGTTCAACAGGATGTTCATGGCGATCTTCTTCTTCGCAGCCGGCTGCGCGGCGGCTGCCGCGCTCTATGCATGGATCGGCTTTTGGAGCCTCGCCGTCCCCGTGATCATCGGCGCGGCCAGCGCGACGCTCGCAGAGGAAAGTTAGCATTTTGGGCGTAATGGTTTCGGCGTCGGAGCCGCCGCTCGCCGAGTATTTTTTGCATTCTCGATTAATGCAGCGGCTATACCACGACCTGTTTTGCGCGAGCGGCGCAGATTGGTACGGCATTTGCCTTCCTGAAACCAGCGTTTGTGCCTGCAATGCATCAGTACAAGTTCAATCGCGTGGACGCCCAACATTAAATGCTTGCAATGAATGGTCGCGATCACAGGGCTTTGATAGACACCCGTCACCGTCGCTCTATAAGGGTCATCTGGTGGGGCTAAGAGTCGACGGCCGGGGACGCGCTCGCGCGAGCTTTGTGGCGCTGTAGAAATGGGAATGCCTGATGGGACTCGTCCGGTTCGCGCTGCGGTTTCCACATACTTTCTACGTCCTGGCGCTGCTGATTTCGTTTCTCGGCTTTACCGCCGTGATCTCGATGCCGACCGACATCTTCCCCGAGATCGACATTCCCGTCGTTACCGTGATCTGGACCTACACCGGCCTCAGCACCCCGGAGATGGAACAGCGTGTCACCACCTACGGCGAGTTTTCCATCAGCTCCAGCGTCAACGGCATCAAGGACATCGAATCGCAGACGCTGAACGGCATCTCGATTCAGAAGATATTCTTCCAGCCCGACGTCAATCTCGACCTCGCGATCGCGCAGATCGTGGCCGGCACGAACTCGGTTCGCGGCATCATGCCGGCGGGAATCCAGGCGCCGATCGTCGTCAAGTACAGCGCGTCGAGCGTGCCCGTTCTGCAGATCGGCCTGAGCTCGGACAATCTCAACGAGCAGCAGCTCTATGACTTCGGGATCTACCGCCTGCGGCAGCGGCTGGCGCCGATCCACGGCGTGACGCTGCCGACACCGGCCGGCGGACGCTACCGCCAGATCATGGTCGATCTCGATCCCGCCAAGCTTCGGGCCAAGGGACTGACCCCGCTCGACGTGGTGGCCGCCGTCAACACCCAGAATCTCACGCTGCCGTCGGGCACCGCCAAAATCGGCGACACCCAGTATTCCGTTCGCACCAATGCGACGCCGGTGGTGCTGGACGACCTCAACAACATTCCGGTCAAGTTCGCCAACGGCGCCACCGTTTTTCTCCGCGACATCGGCAATGTCCGCGACGGCTCTCTCGTGCAATCGAACGTGGTGCGCACCGAGGGGCGCCGCTCGGTGCTGCTCAGCATCATCAAGAACGGCAACGCCTCGACGCTCGCGGTCGTCAACGGGGTGAAGGAGGCGCTCACCGTGGCGCGGGCGGCGGCGCCGCCCGGCCTGAAGATTACCGAGCTGTTCGACCAGTCGGTATTCGTGAGCGAATCGATCAGCGGCGTGCTCCGGGAAGGCGCCATCGCCGCCGTGCTGACCGCACTGATGATCATCCTGTTCCTCGGTTCGTGGCGCTCGACCCTCGTCGTCATCATCTCGATCCCGCTGTCGATTCTGAGCTCGCTGGTGGTGCTCTACTTCCTCGGCCACACCATCAACACGATGACGCTCGGCGGCCTCGCGCTCGCGGTCGGCATTCTGGTCGACGACTCGACGGTGACGATCGAGAACACCCACCGCCTGCTCACCGAAGAGCACAAGCCGCTGGCTTATGCGACGCTCCACGGCGCCGCCGAGATCGCGGTGCCGACCCTCGTTTCGACGCTTGCGATCAGCTGCGTGTTCGTCTCGGTGCTGTTCCTGCACGGACCCGCCAAATACCTCTTCACGCCGCTCGGCCTCGCCGTCGTGTTCGCGATGCTGGCCTCCTATGCGTTGTCCCGCACCCTGACCCCGATCACCATCGGCCTGCTGCTCAAGGGCGAGCACCACGGCGACCCGCATGCCCCGAAAGGATTCTTCGGACGCCTGCATGCGCGGTTCGAGCATGGCTTCGAAAGCCTCCGCCATGGCTATGCCGATGTGCTGACGACCCTGCTGACCCGCAAGCTGATCGTACCGGTGGTGGCGGTCGCGATGCTGACGCTCGGCGGCGTCCTCTATTTCTACGTCGGGCGCGACTTCTTCCCGGTGATCGACGGCGGTCAGATCCAGCTGCACGTGCGCGGTCCCGCGGGCACCCGGATCGAGAAGACGGAACTCATGTTCCAGGCGATCGAAGACAAGATCCGCGAGGTCATTCCCGATAGCGAGCGCGCGCAGATCCTCGACAACATCGGGCTGCCGGCGCGCAACTACAATCTCGCCTTCTCCGACGGCACCACCATCGGGGTCAATGACGGCGTCATCCTCGTGACCCTCAAGGAGGGCCATCCGCCCACCGCGGGATACGTGCACAAGCTGCGCGAGGTGCTGCCGGCGACCTTCCCCGAGGCCACCTTCTACTTCCAGGCGGCCGACATGGTGACCCAGATCCTCAACTTCGGCATTCCCGCCCAGATCGACGTGCGCACGGTCGGCTACGACCGCGCCAACAATCTCGCGGTGGCGCGCGAGCTCACGACCAGGCTCGCGGCGATCCCGGGCATCGCCGACGCTCATGTGCAGCAGGAGGTCGACGCGCCCGAATTCTACGCGACGATCGATCGCGCCCGCGCCGCCCAGTTCGGTCTCACCGCGAACAGCATCGCCACCAATCTCAACGTCAGCCTGTCGTCCTCGGTGCAGGTGTCGCCGAACTTCTGGACCGATCCCGCGACGGGGACGCCGTACTTCCTGGCGGTGCAGACGCCCGAGCACCGGATCGCCTCGCTGGAAGACCTCCAGAACACGCCGATCGGGTCGGTGCCGGCGTCGAACGGAAATCCGGTGCCGCAGATGCTGGAGAATGTGGCGACGGTGACCCGGAATTCGATTCCGACCAACGCCAACCACGCCAACGTGCAGCCGGTCTACGAAGTCTATGCCAACGTCGAGAACACCGATCTCGGAACCGTCTCGACCGAGATCAACAAGGTGGTCGCCGAATTGAGCAAGAAGCTCAAGCCCGGCAACCGCATCGAGGTGCTCGGCCAGATCGAGAGCATGAACGCGGCATTCCAGGACATGGCCCTCGGGCTGCTGTTCGCCTCGGTGTTCGTCTATCTGCTGATGGTGGTGAACTACCAGAACTTCATGGACCCCTTCGTGGTGATCCTGGCGCTGCCGGCGACCTTCTGCGGGATCGTCACGATGCTCTTCATCACCGGCACCACGCTCAACGTGCCGTCATTGATGGGAGCGATCATGGCGATCGGCGTCGCCTCGGCGAACTCGATCCTGCTCGTCACCTTCGCCCGCGAGCAGCAGCTCGCCGGCATGAAGGCGTTCGATGCCGCGCTGCTGGCGGGACGCACCCGCATCCGGCCGGTGTTGATGACGGCGGCCGCGATGATCGTCGGCATGCTGCCGATGGCGATCGGCGGCGCCGGCGAGGAGCAGAACGCCGCGCTGGCGCGCGCCGTCATCGGCGGCCTTCTGTTCGCGACGCCCACCACCCTGATGATCGTGCCCTACCTGTTCGCGATGCTGCGCAAGGGCAATGACGGCAACGTTTCCCACGGCGTCTTTTCCGAGGAATCCCTATGAACGCTCTCAAACCGATGCCGGGGATGCCCGAGCCGCACGATCGCGACCAAAATCGAGACGTCCAAAATCGCGACGTCGTGCCGGTCGATCGGGAGACCGCTCTGCCCCACCGGGCCGCGACGCGACCGAGGGGGAAGACGGCCCGCGTGTTCATGGCCGCCGCCCTGCTGCTCGGCGGTGGACTGGCGTTCGGCGCCTGGCAGCATTCGCGCGCCATGGCCGAGGTCAAGGAGACGTCGGAGCAGCGCCGCGACGCGGTGTTGAACGTACGGGTGGCTCCGATCCGCGCCAACGATGCGATGATGTCGGCGAAGCTGCCGGGCTCGACCGAGGCGTTCGAGGCCGCCACCATCTTCGCCCGCATCAGCGGCTACGTCGCCAAGCGCTATGCCGACATCGGCGATCGGGTCACCACCGGGCAGGTGCTCGCAGAGATTTCAGCCGTAGAGCTCGATCACCAGATCGCGCAGGCGCAGGCGACGCTCGCTCAGAACCACGCGTCACTCACCCAGGCCCAGGCCAATCGCGAGATCGCGAACGTCACCTGGAACCGCGACAGCAAGCTGCTCGACAAGGGCTGGGTCACCAAGCAGCAGGGCGATACCGAGCGGCTGAATCTGCAGGGCCAGGAGGCCGCCGTCGCGGTGGCCGAGGCGAACATCCGCGCCCAGGAGGCCCAGCTCCAGGTATTGCTGCAGCACAAGTCCTATCAGCGGGTGGTGGCGCCGTTCGAGGGCGTGGTGACCCAGCGCAACATCGACAACGGCAGCCTGGTGCAGGCCGACACCGCCGGCGGCATCCCGATGTTCACGGTGATGCACAGCGACATCATCCGCATCCAGCTCTACGTCCCCCAGGACCAGGCGTTCGGCCTGCAGAAGGGCGTCGAAGCGGTGGTGCGGGTGCCGGAAATACCCGGCGTCGAATTTCGCGGCACGGTATCCCGCGTCGCCAATGCGCTGCAGCCGGGCACGCGGACGCTGCAGACGGAGATCGACGTTCCCAATCCGGAAGGACAGCTCACGCCCGGCACCTATTGCGAAGTGCAGCTGCTGATTCCGCGCAAGACCCAGTCGCTGATCGTTCCCGCGGAAGCGGTCATCTTCAACCGCAACGGCCTGAGCGTCGCCGTCGTGGAGAACGGCACGGTGCGCATCCGCAAGCTCAACGTCGTGCGCGACCGCGGCACCACCCTCGAGGTGAACGACGGCGTGAAGGCGGGCGAGCAGGTGATCCTCAATCCGCCGGTCGACATCAGCGACGGCCGCACGGTGAACGCCCAGCCGGCGACCGCGCCGAAGGCTTAGCCGATCTCTCCCCTCGCGGCGATGCGATCGGCTCGATGTCGCGGCCGGTTCGCCGGCCAGCGGGGACGATCTCTCCCCGCATGCGGACAGCGTGCGGAGAGAGGTCGGACTGCGAAGCAATCCGGTGTGGGCGCCATTCCAGCCGGCCCGCGCTTATGAGTGCACGCGAACTCGACCGCTCAGGCATGCGGAAAAGGCCCGCGCCCCCGACCTGCAACGCGGGGCGAGGGAGCAGAGGCGGTGCCCTCCGACGTGTAAATGCCGTGATGGCACCCCGCGCGATGGCGGCCCATTGGGCAGCCTCCGCTTATTTTCCGAACAGTTCGTCGGTTGCCGTGATCAGCCCCACCGTGGGATTGGCCGCACAATAGGCGCCGAGTTTCTTGGCGTTTGCCTGGAAGCGGTCGGTGTCGAAGATCGGCGGATCGTCCTCATCGCGATAATAGCCGTCGAGCCAGGCCAGGACGACGCCCATTTCGTCTTTGTGGGAGTCGAGGAACTGCTGGCAGGTGGTGGTCGAGAAATCGATCTTTTCCGCGCGGGCTGCGCCACCGGCAAGGAGGCAGGCGGCGAGGAGGGCGGCGAGCGTTTTCATACAAGATATCCTTTCCTGAAATCCCGAGGACGGGCGCCGTGACGAACGGCGGCCCTACCATCCCCACAAAAGGTGTCAGCTTTTCGAATGCAATGCACTTGCACGACGGCGGGCCGTTGCGCACCGGGTTCCCTGTGGAGAATCGGGCGCGACGTCCGTCATGTCACCGCCCGTGCCCGTCAGAGCGGCGGCGGCGCGATCACCACGAAGTCGGTGCTCGGGCCGTCCTTGGGCGACGGCTTCGCCCAGCGAATGTCGCCCTTGAGGTTGGCGGCTGCGGTGACCGGCTTGGAGAGTGTGATGCTGAGCTTCTCCTGCTCCTTGGGGCCGCTGCGCGGAAGCTTCCAGGTGGCGACCACGGCATTCGACTTGGCATCGGTGTGGACACCCTCATAGCCGGTGCCGGTCGCGGCCACCACCGTGGTATCGGCCGGAATGGTGAGCGCGATGGTCACGTCCTGGGCGGTCACGCCGCGGGCCGGCAGGCCGTTGTTGGTGATGGTTACAGGATAGGTCACGCCGGCGGCGCCCGGTTCGCCCTTGGCGATCTGGCCGGCGAGAGGCGCGCGCAGGCCGATTTCGTCGCGGACCCAGTTGTAGATCAGCCGCAACTGCTCGACCGGCAGACGGCTGCGCGCGTAATTGCCCATGTCGAGGTTGGTGGCTTTGTTGCCGGTGATCTCGCGGTATTTCGGCATCGCCTCGGTGTGGTTGTAGACCATGTCCGCGAAGCCGTCGAAATCGATGTTGTAGGCGCCGAAGGTGTTGCCGCGCGGACCGTTGAAGGTCGCGCCGTGGCACTGGCCGCAGCCCATGTTGATCAGAACCGCCTGACCGGCGGGCGCGTTGGCAGGCACCTCGGTGCGCCACTTGCCCGGCGCCGAAGGCTTCGGCAGCGTGGCGAAATAGGCCGCGACATCGGCGGCGTCCTTGGCGTTGAACTGGCTTTCGACGAAGGCCGGCATGACGCCCCAGGGCTTCTTCACCGCGACCTCGAATTGGGCGGCGTTCAAGCCGCGGCCGGCGAGATCCGGCCCGAAGCCGCCTTCGCCGTTGGCACCGTGGCAGTCCCGGCACTCGGTCTGACGCGGCGCCGTGCGTTCCCAATACGCCTTCCCCGCCGCGGCATCGCCGACCTCCTGCGCCGAAGCGATCTGGCCCGACGCGAGCTGGGCTAGCGGCAGCGCAACGGCCGCAATGAAGACGTTTCTCATGAGTGTTTCCCCGCATGCTGCATTATCGACGGCGCGAAACCTACGCTATCATCGCACTCCTCCACAACGGGGGCATGCGGACGCCGCCCCGGGAAGACGACACGCCCGGGCTGCTTCCAAGCGCGCCGGACAGCGCGCTCGTCGCGAAATTTCGCAGGGCTGCCCGAGACCCGGTTCGCAGCCACTTCCAGTGCGCGCCGGCTCGCGCTATAAAGTTCTCGACGCGGGTGTAGCTCAATGGCAGAGCAGGAGCTTCCCAAGCTCACGACGAGGGTTCGATTCCCTTCACCCGCTCCAAACTTCCCGCGCGATCGCAGATCACCTGAGCGTGCCGTGGCGCCTCACGCCGCCGGCGGCGCGACCGCGGCCTCGCCCTGCCCGCTCGCGGCGAGCTCGCGGGCGACGAAGCCCGAGGCCTTCATCTCCTCGATGAAGGCGCGCAGGAACGGCACCGCCTTGTCCCGTCCCTTGATGGTGCCCATCGCCTGCTCGATCGCCATGAAGCGGCCGGGGATGATCCGCAGGTCGCTGCGCGACTTTGCGAACGCGGCGAGCGGCTGGCGCACGCCGGCGGCGGCCTCGAGCTTGTCGGTGACGAACATGTCGAGGGATTCCGGACCGCTCGGCTTGCGCACCAGCGTCGCATGCTTGAGCGCGCGGGTGAGGAAGAGATCGTAGGCGCTGCCCTGGGCGACCGCGACGCGGATGCCGTCATGGTCGACGTCCTCGACCGTCTTGAGAGGCGAATCGTTGGGCACGAGGTAGATGCCCTCGATCACCACATAGGGCGCGGTGAACGAGATGCCCTCGCCGCGCACCGGATCGACGGCGAGAAAGCAGATGTCCCAGGCACCGGCCTTGCCAGCCTCGGTGACCTTGCCGGCGGCGTCGAACGGAACGTAGGTGATCGCCACGCCGAGCCGCTCGGCGAGTTCGCGGGCGAGCGCGCCGGAGACGCCCCGCGGTGGTCCCCCCGCCGGATCCTTCTGCGCCAGCACGGTGTTGCCGAAATTGATCGCGACGCGCAGCGTGCCGGTCGGCGCCAATGCGGCAACAATGTCTCGTGAAACGTCAGCCATGGATTCACCGGTGTCGGATGAGAAGGGTGGGAAACCGCCGCGACGGCGGCGCGCGGTTCGTGAGCGGCGAGAATAGTGCAGCGGCCGGGCCTGCACAATCGCGGTCGCGCGCAAGCGCTGGTCTGGTGACCTCGTCCAGAGGAGCCGTGCGCAGCACGGCGTCTCGAAGGACGGCCACGAGTCGTAGCATGTGTGGCCATCCTTCGAGACGCCGGCGCGCCGGCTCCTCAGCGACTGTGTCGCGTGTCAAGCGGGTTGCCATGATTTTTGGTCTCTGAGCATTGCATTGAGGATGGTGAGGATTTTGCGGGCGACGGCGATGAGGGCGACCATTTTTGGCTTACCGGCGGCAAGCAAGCGTTGGTAGAAGGCTTTCAAGAGGGGATTACAGCGCACGGCGACAAGAGCGACGATGAAGGTGGCCGAGCGAACCGAATTTCTGCCGCCGGCGATGGTGCTTTTGCCCTTCCAGGTGCCGGACTGGCGGGTGAACGGCGCGAGGCCGGCGAGGCTTGCGATCTTGCGGCGATCGAGGCTGCCGAGTTCGGGAATTTCGGCCAGAAGAGTGCGCGCGGTTATGTTGGCGATGCCCGGAAAGGAGACGAGCAGGTCCTCCTTCTCCCGCCAGGCCGGTGAGCCTCGGACCAACGTGTCGATATCGCGATCGATGACGGGCAGTTCCTTTTCGAGCGCCGCAATGTGGCGCGCGAGGCTCCTGCGCACCCGCGTCGCATTGGCTCGCTTTTCGCGTTGGCGTTCGGCGACCAGCATCTCGATGATCTGCCGTCGCCTGCTGACCAGCTCGGCCAGCAATCGTGCGGCTTCGTCAGGCAGCGCACGCTGCTCCGGCTTAACCGCTTCCACAAAGCGGGCAATCATCTCCGCATCGATCGGATCGGTCTTCGCCCGCTTGCCGACAGCCTGCGCGAAGTGGCGGATCTGCGCCGGGTTGACCACCACGAGCGGCAGCCCGGCGCCGCCAAGGGCCGCCGCCACGATCGTCTCGAAACCACCGGTCGCTTCAACCGCAACCAGCGCCGGGCTCACAGCACGCAGCCGTTCGACCAGTTCTTCCAGCCCTTTGCCGTCGCGCGCCACCGCGAAAGCCTGCCGGCTCGGCCGAACATGCACATCGAGCCGGTCCTTCGATACGTCAATCCCAACAAAGATCGTGTCCATCCTGACCCATCCTTGCGCAATCGGGCTCGCTTCGCGGCCCACGCGACTGTTCGGGTTCGATGGAAGAGCGGACGGAGTCCCGTGCTGAGGATCGGGCTTCAATGCCCTAGGACGAGCCGGTCTCCCGTCCGCCACCATCCCGGTCAACTTAACCGGTTTGGCGATTCGTGAGTTACGCGGTAGCAATGATGCGTTCCATGCTCAGACCCGTGGGCACTGCGGTCCATCGTCCGTCGGAAATACGAGCCGCAGTGGCCGCCTTTACCCACCCCACCTATCCCCGCAAAACCCCGCGGCTACACCGCGCGAAAGTGCTTCGACAGCTTGAGGCTCTGGGCCTGGTAGTTGGACCCGATGCCCTCGCCGTAGAGCGTTTCCGGCCGCGCCAGCATCTGCTCGTAGACCAGGCGGCCGACGATCTGGCCGTGCTCGATGATGAACGGCACCTCGCGCGAGCGCACTTCCAGCACCGCGCGGGAGCCGCGGCCGCCGGCGCCGGCATAGCCGAAGCCCGGGTCGAAGAAGCCCGCATAATGCACGCGGAACTCGCCGACCAGCGGGTCGAACGGCACCATCTCCGCGGCGCATTCGGGTGGCACCTGCACCGACTCGCGGGACGCGAGAATGTAGAACTCGTCGGGATCGAGGATCAGGCTCTCGTCGCGCCGCGCCCGGATCGGCTCCCAGAACTCGCCGACGTCGTAGCTCGCGCGGCGGTCGACGTCGATCAGGCCGGTATGGCGCTTGGCGCGGTAGCCGATGAAGCGGTCGACGCCGAAACCCGCGAGATCGACGCCGACCGGCACGCCGTCCGACAGGTCGGGCGCCGCGATGTCGACGAGGCTCTCGCGCTCATGCAGCGCGGCGAGCGCCGCGCCGGCGATCACCGCATGGCCGCGGCGAAACCGGAGCTGCGACAGCCGCGAGCCCTCGCGCACCAACACCGGGAACGTCCGCGGGCTGATCTCCGCGTAGAGCGGGCCGTGATAGCCGGGGCTGATGCGGTCGAAGCCGCGGGTGGCGTCGGCGATCACCCGGGTGAAGACGTCGAGACGTCCGGTCGAACTCTTGGGGTTGGCGGCAGCGCCGATGTCGGCGGGCAACGCCAGGCTTTCCAGCAGCGGCACGATGTAGACGCAGCCGGTCTCGAGCACGGCGCCGTCGCCCAGCGGGATCTCGTGGAGCTTCAAGTCGTCGATGCGCTCCGCGACCGTCGACTCCGGGCCGGGCAGGAAACTCGCGCGCACGCGGTAGGCAACCTCACCGAGCCGCAGGTCGATGCTCGCCGGCTGGATCTGGTCGTCGTCAGGCGCGGCCGCGAGGATGATCGCTCCCATGTCGATGAGGGTCGCGATCATCCGGTCGGGCAGGATGCCCTTGTCCTCCGCCCGCAAGTTCAGCGACACGGGAAGATCCGCGCAGCTTCTCCCTTCCCCGCGCGCGGGGGAGGGTCGGGGAGAGGGAACGGGCGGGGCGGCGTCCTCAGGTGGTGCGAGTGCGGCAGGCGGCGCGGCTGCGGGGAGCGCTGCGAGTGCGACAGGCGGTGCAATTGCGGCAGGCGCTGCGGCCCCCTCCCCCGACCCTCCCCCGCAAGCGGGAGAGGGAGCAGGGGCGCCGCGCGAGTTCGCGAGCCGCGGGATGACGAACTGTGAGAGGCGAAGCACTCGCATGGGAAAGGCCCTGCGCACCGAGGGAGGGCGAACGATCGGCCTAGCACTAGCCGGTGGGCGTCTTGACGGAAAGGCCGGCCGCGCCTAAGAGCTTCGTTATCCCGTGGTCATTTGAGCCGGCCGGCTTGCAGCCACGTTAAATAAATCGCTAAAAGGCCGGGGACACGTGTGCCCGGCCCTTGGGGAATCCCCCCACGGTCGGGTTTTTTTATTGGCCGAAGGAGGCCGCGATGTCCGCGTTTCAAGACCCCCAATCCCAAAGACTCCCAGTCCCAAAGCCCCCAGTCGTCCCCGTTCGCTCCGCCGCGCCTCGATGCGCTCCACCCCGAGACCCGCCTCGTCCATGCCGGGACGCTGCGTTCGCAGTTCGGCGAAACCTCGGAGGCGCTGTTTCTCACCCAGGGCTTCGTCTATGAGACCGCCGAGCAATGCGAGGCGCGCTTCGTCGGCACCGAGCCGGGCTATCTCTATTCGCGCTTCTCCAACCCGACCGTCCACATGTTCGAGACGCGGATGGCCGCGTACGAGGGGGCGGAGGCGGCGCGCGCCACCGCGAGCGGCATGGCCGCGGTCCACAACGCGGTGATTGGGCAGGTCCGGGCCGGTGACCACGTGGTCGCCGCCAAGGCGCTGTTTGGGTCGTGCCGCTGGGTGGTGGAGGACTTCCTGCCGCGCTTCGGCGTCGCCTCGACCCTGGTCAACGGGCTCGACCTCGACGAATGGCGGCGCGCGGTGCGGCCCAACACCAAGGTGTTTTTCCTCGAAAGCCCGACCAATCCGACGCTGGAAGTGCTGGACATCGCCGCCATCGCGCAGATCGCCCATGACGCCGGGGCCAAGCTCGTGGTCGACAACGTGTTCGCGACGCCGATCTTCCAGTCGCCGCTCGCGCTCGGCGCCGATTGCGTCGTCTATTCCGCGACCAAGCACATCGACGGCCAGGGCCGCTGCCTCGGCGGCATCATCCTCGGCTCGGAGAAATTCATCCAGGACAACGTCCACAACCTGCTGCGCCAGAGCGGGCCGGCGATGTCGCCGTTCAACGCCTGGGTGCTGCTCAAGGGCCTGGAAACGCTGTCGCTGCGGGTCGAGCGCCAGACCGCGACCGCCGGCAAGCTCGCCGACAGGCTCGCGGGCCACGCCAAGATCGCGCGGCTGGTCTATCCCGGTCGCGCCGACCACCCGCAGGCGGCGACGATCAAGAAGCAGATGCGAGGCGGCTCGAACCTGATCGCCTTCGAGATCGCCGGCGGCAAGCCCGCCGCGTTCCGCTTTCTCAACGCGCTGCGGCTGGTGCGCATGACCAATAATCTCGGCGACGCCAAGAGCCTGATCACCCATCCGGCGACCACCACCCACCAGCGGCTCACCCCGGATGCGCGCGCCGAACTCGGCATCAGCGACGGCCTGGTGCGCCTCTCGGTCGGCCTCGAGCACGGCGACGACATCATGGCCGACCTCGCCGCCGCGCTGGAGAAGGCCTGAATTGCGCTCGGCGAATGCGCGTTTGATCGCGGAGAAACCCCTTCCCGCAAAGGGGAGGACGTCCCGGCTCCACATCTTGTAAGGGCGACGGGAAGCGCCACCCGGCACCGGCCCTGCTCCCTCTCCCGCTTGCGGGGAAGGATTGGGGAGGGAGCCGCGGCGCTGAAGTCAGGCGAACGTCCTCGCCGAACGGGACCAAAAGGGGATCATGGACACGGCGCCATGCGCTTTTCACACGCCTCAAACCCTTTCGGGCGACCATACGACGCTACGTCCCAGTAACTTAAATCCTCGCAACCATCTTCCCGCCGACCCCGACAAGCATTAAGTTCGACGCCATCCGAGTGGCGGCCGCCGGCCGCCGCCCCCTGGCGCCCCAGGCTGTCCCGGGCGAACGAAAGGACCTTTCCTATGTCGGATTTCGACCGGAACTATGCCAGCCTGCGCGGCGTAGGCACCGATCGTGCGGTCGCCTATGACGCGGGCCTGCGCGCCCACATGATCACCATCTACAACTACATGGCGAGCGGCGTCGCGCTGACCGGCATCGTCGCCTGGTTCACCTATCAGGCGGCGGTCGTGACCAATGCCTCCGGCGCGATCGTCGGACTGACGCCGTTCGGGCAGACCCTGTTCGGCAGCCCGCTGATGTGGGTGCTGGTGCTCGCCCCGCTCGGCCTCGTGTTCTTCCTGAGCTTCCGCATCCAACATATGCAGGCGTCGACGGCACGGTTGCTGTTCTTCGTCTATGCCGGCCTGCTGGGCCTGTCGCTGGCGACCATCTTCATGGTCTACACGCAGACGTCGATCACCCGGGTGTTCTTCATCTCGGCCGCGGCGTTCGGCGCCCTGAGCCTCTACGGCTACACCACCCAGCGCAGCCTCGACGCCATGGGCTCGTTCCTGGTCATGGGCCTGTTCGGGCTCATCATCGCGAGCCTCGTCAACATCTTCCTCAAGTCGAGCGGGCTCGACTGGGCGCTCTCGGTCATCGGCGTGCTCATCTTCGCCGGCCTGACCGCCTGGGACACCCAGAAGATCAAGGAAATGTATGACGTCAACGACGACGGCACCGTCGCCGGCCGCAAGGCGGTGATGGGCGCACTGTCGCTCTACCTCGACTTCATCAACATGTTCATGATGCTGCTCAGGCTGTTCGGCGACCGCCGCTGACGCCTGCGCCTTCGTAACGAGCTGGACCAAACGCTGCGCGCCCCGGGAAACCGGGGCGCGTTTTCTTATTGGGGCCGCTTCATTCTATACTGCCGATGGTGTGGCCGTGCCGACCCGTCCGGATTTGATCGTCCCCCGGATTTGATTTGGCGGCCGGCCAAAGGCGGGGTAATCGGCGTCTCATGTCGATCGCCATCCGGGCCGCCACCGCCGCCGACATCCCCGCCATCACCGCGATTTACGCCCACGCGGTGTCGTTCGGCACCGCCACCTTCGAGATCGAGCCGCCGGACCCCCAGGAGATGGCGGAGCGATACCATGCCCTCAACAACGGCGGCTTCCCGTATCTCGTCGCCGCGTCGGGCGCGCGGGTCGTCGGCTACGCCTATGCCGCGCTCTACCGGACCCGCGTCGCGTACCGCAACACGCTGGAGGACAGCGTCTACATCGATCCGGACTTTCAGCGCCGCGGGGTCGGCCGCGGTCTCCTCGACCGGTTGATCAGAGAATCCGAGGCGCGCGGCTTTCGCCAGATGATCGCGGTGATCGGCGATTCCGCGCAGCATGGCTCGATCGCGCTGCATCGCGCCGCCGGCTTCCGCATGATCGGGACCTGCGAGGCGGTCGGCTTCAAGTTCGGCCGCTGGCTCGACACCGTGCTCATGCAGCGCGCGCTCGGCGCCGGCGCGACCACGCCGCCGTGAGGAAAGACCGCCGCGATCGATGGGACCGCGGCGACCTACCCCGAAAACATCAGTTCGCGACGACACAGATCGAGCGGTCGATGGCGCGCAGCACGCGCTCGAGCTCCGGGCCACGCCGCACGATCAGTCCGGTGGCGGAGATCACGCTATAGGCGCCTTGGCGGCGTGCGAGGCGGGGATTTTTCTCGATCCGGTAGATCGGCATTTCGGAGGTCCGGCGGAACACCGAGAACACGGCGCGGTCCTTGAGGAAATCGATGGCGTAATCGCGCCATTCGCCGGCCGCCACCTGGCGCCCGTAGAGGCCGAGCAGCCGCGTCAGCTCGCGGCGGTCGAACGTGACGCGGGCGTTGGCAGAGGGCGGCGCGAGCCCTGCATGCTCGCCGCCCTGGTGCTGACTCGGATCGATCTCGCCGGAACCCATCATACGGCGCCTCCTTTCATCGACGTGTCATGATCGCCCCGAAAGCGCCTTTGCGGCAAGGCCCGCAGCGCCGCGTGCGGCAAATTAAATCGACTGCGCTATTGTGGCGCGGCGGCAATCACACATTCGTTAAAACGATCCATAATACTGCCAAACTTAGGCCGCCGGTCGGACGCGGTAGTTTGTGAAAACACACTTGCCTAAGGGTCCGGCACGGTGCGAGTTCGGAACCCCCCAGCCCCCCAGCCCCCCGACCTTGTGGCGGCCGGACCCCGGGCAAAATCCCAACGCGATTGAAGACAGCGGCCGGTTTTCCCCGGTCCGCTTTTCATGCCGGCACGCATCACGGCCCGGCGCGTTGCGCCGCGAGCCGATACCGCGTTACGCCGCGAGCGGATACTCGGCCTCGACCACGTAGGGTCCGCCTCCGACCGAGGCGCGCGAGGAGTACAAGACGAAGCGCGACACCGGAAACGCTGCCGGCCGGAACGGCTGACGGCTCGCGAGGTAGTCCGCGACCTGGCGGCTCGAGGCGTCGCGCAGCCGCGCCAGCGTCACGTGAGGCTTGTACTTGCGTTCGGGCTCGAACCCGACCCGCTGCATCAGGCGCTCGTGATCCGCCTGCAGGTCCAGCAGCGGCCGCACCGGCTGGGCCGGCGCAACCACGGCCCGCGGCTTGTTGCCGCCGAAGGAATCGAGACCGTCGAGTTGGAGGTCGAACGTCGGCCGCCTGATGCCGGCCAGCATGTCCGCCACCTCGCCTGCCAGGATATCGTCGACGTCGCCGATGAAGCGCAGGGTGAGGTGGTAGTTCTCGGGGTCGATCCAGCGCGCACCCGGCAGGCCGCCGCGCAACAGGGCGAGCGATTGACCGATTTCGGCGGGGATTTCGAGGGCGGTGAACAGGCGGGGCATGGCGGGACAGCGAACCTGACAAGCAAAATCAGATCATCCAACCGGGGATACCGCAACGCGGCATGCCGTAGCAATTGGGCATTCCCGGGCTTGGCGCAAGTTGTCGGACGCATCCTGTGGCCCGAGCTTTTCCAGTGCTAGCACTTCCGGTGCAAGCGCTTACCTCCCACTTCCTCCACCTTTCCCCCGAACCTCCGGACGTGAGCCCGTCACGGTGGTCCGGCCACCTTGGCCGCGGCCACCAGGCGCTGGACGTCGGGAAGGATGCGCTCGACGATCCGGTCGACGCCGGCAGCGGTCGGGTGCAACCCGTCGCGCTGGTTGAGCCTGGGGTCGGTCGCCACCCCCTCGAGGAAGAACGGGTAAAGCAGGGCGCCGTGTTTTTCGGCGAGATCGGGGTAGATGGCGTCGAAGGCAGTGGCGTATTCGGGGCCCATGTTGCGGGGCGCCAGCATGCCGCACAGCAGGACCGGGATGTGCCGCGCCTTGAGCTTCGCCAGCATGGACTCGAGCGCCGCCCGGGTCACCTTGGGGTCGATACCGCGCAGCGCGTCATTGGCGCCGAGTTCGAGAATGACGGCATCGGTGCCGTCGGGGACCGACCAGTCCAGCCGCGCGAGGCCGCCGGCTGCGGTGTCGCCGGACACGCCGGCATTGGAGACGTCGGCGGCGATGCCCTGGGCGGCCAGCGCCTGCTGGAGCCGGACCGGAAACGCCGCGTTGGCGGGCAGCCCGTATCCGGCGGTGAGCGAATCGCCCAACGCGACGATCCGCAGCGGGTGGCCGGCCGCGACCGCAACCGGAGGGACGAGCGCCGCGGCGAGCGTGACAGCCGCGGCCAGAGTGACAGCGGCATCGAGGCGGCCCATCTTCATTGCGGGAGCACATCTCCCATATGACCGGAGCGGGCGCTTCGAGTTCAGACGCGGAAACCACAACCACATGGACGATACCTCGGCGACGCTTCGCCCCCTCATACCGGCGATTTCCCTCTCGGGCGTCAACCTTTCGCTCGGCCGCGGCGCCGGGCGGGTCCACATCCTCAAGGACATCGCCCTCAATATAGGGCGCGGCGAGGCCGTTGGCTTGGTCGGCCCGTCGGGGTCGGGCAAATCGACGCTGCTGATGGTGATGGCCGGACTGGAACGCCCCGATTCGGGGGACGTGTCGATCGACGGCGAAGACCTCGGACGCCTCGACGAGGACGCGCTGGCCCGCTTCCGCGGCCGCAAGGTCGGCATCGTCTTCCAGTCCTTTCACCTGATCCCGACCATGACCGCGCTTGAGAACGTCGCCACGCCGATCGAGCTGGCCGGCGGCAGCGACGCGTTCGACCGCGCCGCGGCCGAGCTCGAGACCGTCGGGCTCGGCGCCCGGCTCGGTCATTATCCGGCACAGCTGTCCGGCGGCGAACAGCAGCGGGTGGCCCTGGCGCGCGCCCTGGTGGCCGCGCCCCCCATCCTGGTCGCGGACGAGCCGACCGGAAACCTCGACGAGGCCACCGGCCGCCAGATCATCGAGCTCATGTTCGCGCGGTTCGCCCACCGCGACATGACTCTCGTCCTCGTCACCCACGATTCTTCGCTCGCGGCGCGCTGCGACCGAGTGATCCGGCTGCGCTCCGGACATGTCGAGGAACAGGAAGTGACCGTATGAGCGCAATCGCGGAAACCCCGGGCGCAGGAAGTCGCCTTTTGGGGAATGCCGGCCTGACGCTGCGGATGGCGCTGCGCGAGCTGCGCGGCGGCCTGCGCGGCTTCTATATCTTCATCGCCTGCATCGCGCTCGGGGTGATGGCGATCGCCGCGGTGGGATCGTTCGCCCATGGCCTCGCCGACGGGCTCGCCCGCCAGGGGCGCGAGATCCTCGGCGGCGACGAGGCGTTCTCGCTGATTCAGCGCGAGGCAAATCCGGCCGAGCGTGGCTTTCTCGCCGCCCATGGCGAGGTGTCGGGGGTCGCGACCTTGCGCGCAATGGTGCGCACCGCCGCCGGAGAGACGGCGCTCGCCGAAGTGAAGGCCGTCGATGCCGCTTATCCGCTCTACGGGCGGGTGGTCGCGACGCCAGCGGGGACGATCGCCTCCTTGCTGGAGAAGCGCGGCGATGCCTTCGGCGCCATCGTCGATCCCGCCCTGCTGACGCGGCTCGGCGTGACCGTGGGAACCCGGGTAACGCTCGGCGCGACGACCCTCGAACTGCGCGCCGCACTCGACAGCGAGCCCGACAAGCTCGCCGGCGGCATCGGATTCGGCCCGCGCCTCCTCATCAGCGAGGCGGCGCTGCGCGCGACCGGGCTGTTGCAGCCGGGCAGCCTGGTGCGGTGGACCTATCGTCTTCGCCTGCCGGCGACGGCCGCGAGCGACGCCGACGCGCATGCGGTGGTCGATGCGGCCAATGCCGCATTTCCGGACGCCGGTTGGGAAATCCGCAGCCGCGGCAATGCGACGCCGCAGCTCAACCGAAACATCGAACGGTTCTCGCAATATCTCACACTGGTGGGTTTGACCGCGCTTCTGGTCGGCGGCGTCGGCGTCGCCAATTCCGCCAAGCACTATCTCGACGGCAAGCGGGCCGTCATCGCGACCTTGAAGTCGGTCGGCGCCACCGGGTCGCGCGTGGTGGCGATCTACTTCGTCGAGGTGCTGATGCTCGCCGGCATAGGCATCGCCATCGGGCTGACCGTGGGCGCGGCGCTGCCCGCGGCGGTGGCGTTGTTCTTCGGCCGCTTCATTCCATTGCCGCTCGCCGCCGGCGTCTATCCCGGCCAGCTCGGGCTCGCCCTCGGTTACGGGGTGCTGACCGCGGCAACGTTTGCGCTGTGGCCGCTCGGGCGCGCCCACGACCTGCCGGTTTCCGCGCTGTTTCGCGACGAGGTGGCGCCGGAGCGTCGGATGCCGCGGCCGCGCTACGTGGTGGCGACCGCGCTCGCCGGCGCAGGGCTCGCCGCGCTCGCCGTCGCCGCCGCCTACGACCGCAAGATCGCGGTGATCTTCATCGCGAGCGCGCTCGTCGTTTTCGGCCTGCTGCGCGTCATCGCGAGCCTCATCATGGCGGTCGCACGCCGGGTGCCGCGGCCGCGGTCGACCGAGCTGCGGCTCGCCATCGCCAACATCTACCGGCCCGGCGCGCTGACGCCCACGGTGGTCATCTCGCTCGGCCTCGGCATCGCGCTGCTCGTCACCGTGCTTGAGATCGACGCCAATCTGCGCGAGGAGTTCGCGGCGGTGCTGCCGGAAAAGGCGCCGTCGTTCTATTTCCTCGATATCCCGTTGCAGGACACTGCGCGGTTCGCCGGCTTCGTGCGCGAAAAGGCGCCGCGCGCCACGCTGGTGCAGGTGCCGATGCTGCGCGGCCGGATCGTTTCGGCCGGCGGAACGAAGGTCGAGGACCTCCATCCGAAGCCGGAGGCGGCGTGGGTGCTTCAGAGCGACCGCGGCATCACCTATACCGCCGAGCTGCCGGCGGGATCGCGACTGACCGACGGCGAATGGTGGGGCCCGGATTACGCCGGTCCGCCGCTCGTCTCGTTCGAGAAGAAAGTCGCGCAAGGCCTCGGGCTCAAGATCGGGGACGAGGTCACCGTCAATGTGCTCGGGCGCAACCTGACCGCCCGCATCGCCAACCTGCGCAGCGTCGACTGGCAATCGCTCGGCATCAACTTCGTGATGGTGTTCTCCCCCGGCACGTTCGCCGGTGCGCCGGTGGCCGACATCGCCACCGTGGCCTTTCCGGGCGGCGGCAACGATGCCGAGGAGGCCGCGCTCATGAAAGCGGTCGCCGACGCGTTTCCGGGCGTGACGGCGGTGCGGGTCAAGGAGGCGCTCGACGCCGTGCGGGCCGTCGTCGCCAATCTCGTGCTCGGGGTGCGCGGCGCCAGCGCGATCACGCTGATCGCCGCCGTGCTCGTGCTTGCCGGCGCGCTCGCCGCCGGGCATCGCCACCGGGTCTACGACGCCGTCATCCTCAAGACGCTGGGAGCCACCCGCCGCCAGCTGATGACGGCCTACGCCACCGAGTACCTGCTGCTCGGCAGCGCCACCGTAATCTTCGGGGTCATCGCCGGCTCGCTCGCAGGCTGGGGAATCGTCGCTGATTTCATGACCTTGCCATTTCACTGGCAGTTCGCCCCCGCGCTCGGCGCCGCGCTGGCCGCGGTGGTGCTGACGGTGACCCTGGGCCTGATCGGCACCTGGCCGGCCCTGAGCCGCAAACCCGCGGCGGTCCTGCGTAATTTGTGAGCGGTGGCTTCGCGACAATCAGCCGCGCGCTGTTAAAGACGGTTCGGGCAGCTGCTAAGCTTTGTTATCCTTGTTGCGTCATAAAGCTCGGTCAACATCGAAGAGCCGTGGTGGAGAATCGGGATGACGGCGGGTGTGAGATGCAACCCGGCTATCGCCCGGGGCGGCTTGGGGGAATAGAGACATGGTGGACTACGACCGTCGTGGGGCGGGCCAGCCATTCGTCGGAGCGATAACGAGCGCCGAGGCCGCGGCCGTGGACGCCGGGCTGCGTGCTCATATGCTCAGCATCTACAACTATATGGTGCTCGGTCTGGCGATCACTGGAATCGCTGCGTTCGGTGTCTATACGCTCTCGGTGACCGGCGACGTCGCCGCTGCGGCCAAGATCAGCCGCGACGGCATCGACATTCCGATCCGGCTGGCCGGTCTCAACATGTACCTGACGCCGGTGGGCTACACGATGTTCGTCGGCCCGATGAAGTGGCCGATCATCCTGGCGCCGCTCGCTCTGGTGTTCGCCCTCAGCTTCGGCGTCGAGCGGCTTCGCCCCGGCGTCGCGCAACTGCTGTTCTGGATCTATGCGGCCCTGGTCGGCCTGTCGCTCGGCTCGGTGTTCATGGTCTACACCCAGACCTCGGTGGTGCGGGTGTTCTTCATTACGGCCGCCTCGTTCGGCGCGCTGTCGCTGTGGGGCTACACGACCCAGCGCGACCTCACCAGCGTCGGCTCGTTCCTGGTGATGGGCCTGTTCGGCGTCATCATCGCCAGCGTGGTCAATCTCTTCCTTGCGAGTTCGGCCCTGCAGTGGGTGATCTCGGTGGTCGGCGTCCTGGTGTTTTCCGGGCTGACCGCCTGGGACACCCAGCGTCTCAAGAACGAATACATCTATTTCGCCATGGACGGCGCCACCGCCCAGCGCTCCGCGATCATGGGCGCGCTGTCGCTGTATCTCGATTTCGTCAACTTGTTCACGTTGCTGCTGCAGCTCCTCGGCGAACGCGACGATTAGAGTCGAGCGGACGATTGTTTCAGGACGGCGCAACGGCGTTCCGATCCTCTTCCGACCGCAGACCCGGGATACTACGATCCCCGCGTAGCGCGGCGCCCGCCGCGCGGTCCATGACGGGCCGAACCGGGAGGATCCAGCATGACAGCGTTCCACAGACGCCGGATGATCGTCGCCGCCACGACCGCGGCGGCCGCGGCCATCGCCGACGCCACCGTGACCGCAACCGCCAGCCCGGCGTCCGACAAGGCGATCGGCATCACGCGCCTCGCCAGCACCAATAACTTCAACAGCCTCGCGGTCCGTCACGGCAACGTCGTCTATACCGGCGGCATCCAGGCGACCGACTTCAAGCTGGACTTCGTCGGGCAGACCCAACAGGCCTTGGCGCGGATCGACGGGGCGCTCGCCGCCTTCGGCACCTCCAAGGAGAACCTCCTCTCGGTGACGATCCGCGCCAAGAGCATCGCCAACAAGCCGGCGTTCAACAAGGCATGGGTCGAATGGCTGGGAGGCGCAGGATTGCCGGCGCGCGTCTACGCCGTCGTCGCCGATCTCGATGACGGATCGCAGGTCGAAATCCAGGTCACGGCCGCCTGCCCGGCGGCCTGAGAAGGCCCTGGCAGATCGTTGAATTCCCTGCGTACAGCCGTGAACCCGTATGCGCACGGCGGGAAGCCGCCTGTGCGCAGGCTGCGGGCCTCAGGCGGGATTGAGATTGCCGAACCGGATCAGGTTCTCTTTCTGCTTCTCGTTGCGGGGCTGCAGATTGAACAGCCGCGCCGCGGTGCCGCCGAGGATGTTGTGCTTGCCCTGCTCGGAGAGGAACGGCAGGTCGTAGATGGTCGAGGGCAGGTCGAAATCCCAGTGCGGATAGTCCGATGCGTAGAGCAGGTGGTTCTCCGCATCCATCATGCGGAAGGTCTGCTCCATCGCCGCGAGATCCTGGATCTCCATGGGCTGCGAGGAATAGTACATGTCGCGCATGTACTCGCTCGGCTTCTTCTTGAGCAGCGGACACTCCGACGGCCGGACCATGTATTCGTGGTCGAGCCGCTGCATCAGGAACGGAATCCAGGCGAGGCCGGACTCGATCCAGATCACCGGCAGCTTGGGGAAGCGTTCGCCCATCCCGTTCACCACCCAGTTGGTGCAGTGGAGGATGTTATAGAACGAGAAGCCCAGGGCATGAACCGAGATGAAACGGTTGCAGCCGCGGAACACCTGCTCACCCCAATTGGCCGCGGAATGGAACGACAGCACGAGCCCGCGTTCCTCGATCGCCCGGTAGACCTTCATGTAGGCGTTGTCGTGCACCGGTAGCGTGCGCACCGTGGTCACCATGAAGCCGCCGACCCCCTTGCGATGGCCGAAGGTCTCGACGTGCCTCACGCAGGCGTCGGGATCGGAGAACGGCAGGCACAGCATGGAGAACATGCGGCCGCCGGACTCCGGCAGCACCTTCTCGGTGACCCAGCGGTTGTAGGCCCAGCACAGTTCGGTCTCCATCTCCTTCTGGGGATGCAGGCCGATGCTGAGCATGCCGGTCGGGAACAGGCAGGAATAGTCGACGCTCATGGCGTCCATCCAGCGATGGCCGAGCTCGACGTCGCGATGCCGGCCCGAACCGGTCTTCTCGGTGTCGCGCAGCGGATAGCGCGTCACCCGCCCGCCCATGTCCTGGAAGCCGACCTGCGGCGACATCATGTTGCTGCCGCGTCCGCCCTTGAGCCGCCCCGAGCCGGTGAGCTGCCGGAGCACGTCGTTCTCCATGAACGGCACGACGTCGCCGAAGTGCTCGTTCTCATAGTGATGGGCGTCGACATCGACGATCAGCATCTGGTCGAACTTGCGCTGATGCGCCTGGCGGGTGGCATGCGCCAGCAGCTGGCTGGTGTTGAGATCGGCGATGCTGATGCGGCGGTCACGATCGGAAACCAGTTCCATGGCGGTGCCTCGACTTGCTGGGTGCGGCTATTCTATCCGATCTCGGCGGGCCGAACAGCCGCCCATCTCTCACGCCGCCGCGGGCGGGCCGAGGCCGCGCGCGGCGCGGCGGGCGAGCTTGAGCTCGGAATAGACCGGCGTGAGGTTGAACAGGCGGCGCGCATTCTCGCCGAGAATGTTGCGCTTGGCCTGCTCGGACAGGAACGAGAGGCCGTGGATGGTCGACGGCAGGTCCATGTCCCAATGCGGATAGTCGGAAGAGTAGAGCAGCTGGGTGTCCGCCTTGATCATCTCGAAGGTCAGCTCCAGCGCCTTCTTGTTGTCGACCATCTCCATCGGCTGGCTGGTGAAATACATGTCCCGGATGTACTCGCTCGGCTTCTTCTTGAGCGCCGCGCAATCCGAGGTCCGCATCATGTATTCGTTGTCGAGCCGCTGGATCAGGAACGGCAGCCAGGCGAGCCCGCTCTCGATCCAGATCGTCTTGAGCCGCGGGAAGCGCTCGGGCATCGCGTTGACCACCCAGTTGGTGAGGTGGATCATGTTGTGCCAGGCGAAGCCCAGCGCATGCACCGCGATGAACCGGTTGGTCTGGGCGAGGCCGGCATCCGACCAGTTGAACGCGGCGTGGAACGACAGCGGCATCCCGAGTTCCTGGATCGCCGCATAGGTCCGGGCGTAGGCGTTGTCGTAGACGCCGCGATAATGGGTCGCGGTGATCATGAACCCGATCACGCCCTTCTTGTCGCCGAACTCCTTGACGATGCGGTAGCAGGCGTCGGGATCATTGAACGGCAGGTAGAGCATCGACTTGATGCGCGGATCCTCCGACAGCACGCGTTCGCACAGCCAGCGGTTATACGCGGTGGCGAGCGCGACCTCGACCTCGACGCGCGGACACGCCGCGAGATTGAGCATCGGGGTCGGAAACATGCAGGCGATGTCGACGCCCATGGCATCCATCCAGCGCCGCATCAGCGTGATGTCGCGATGCGGCGACGGCGGCACCTTCTCGCGGCGCCGGCCGGGGTAGCGGGTGATGCGGCCGCCGATCTCCTGGTAGGAGCCGTCCGCCGAGGTGATGCCGCCGCGCGCCATGCCCTGGTACTTGGTCTCGTGGCGCAGGACCGGATCGTCCATGTAGTCCGCGATCTCCTGGATCGATTCCGTCTCGTAGTGATGGGAATCGACGTCGACGATCAGGAAGTCCTCGTATTTGCGGTCGATCGCCTGCTGCGCGGCATGCTCCAGCAGCGTGCTGGTGTCGAATTCCTCCACCGCAAGGTCGCGAAAATTGGTGATCTGGGTGTTCATGGTCCCTCGCAGGGAAAGTTTTTCAGGGCAGTGAAGAATTTCAGGTTGGCGCCAGGCGGCCGACGCGCGACATCGACTGCCAGGCGCCGAGCTCGAACACGTTGAGGCCGGTGGCGTCGAGCATCGCGCTCGCGGCGACCATTACGTCAGTCGGCGCGATGCCGCTGTTGCGCGCGAACGGACGCGGCGTCGGTCCGGCCTGCGCCTTGGCCGCGAACAGGCGCACGAGGCTCGCCAGCGCCTGGCCGAGCGCCTCGTCGGGAACGGCATCGAGGGTATCGTTCTCGACGGCGTCGGCGCAGCGCGCGGCGATCTCGCTCGCCAGGGCCGCGAAGTCGGTGTCGGACGGCGACCTCGCCGAGGATGGCGTATCAGACGGCGACATAGACCTCCCCGTTCCGCTCGACCACGTCGAAGCGCTGCAGAGCGATCCGGGCGTCGCCGCAATGCCGGCCGTCCGCGAGGTGGAATTCCCAGCCGTGCCACGGGCAGACGATGTGGATGTCGTCCTCGTCGAAGCGCTTGCCGTGGAACACGCCGTCGCCGCCGATCAGCTCGACGACCTGCGGCATCCGGATTCCCTCGCAGGCCGGGCCGCCCTGGTGGGGGCATAGATTGCGATAGGCGTAGTATTTGCCGCCATGGCGGATCACCCCGATCTCGGTACGGCCGCTGCGCACGATGCGCACGCCCCCTTCCGCGATCTCGCCGTCCCGGCAGACCAGCAACTCTGGCATCAGGCGCTTTCCTCAGTCGTGTTGATCTTATGGTATCCTATCATAAGGTACCTTATGATCGTCAATTGCCTGGAGAGAAACGCATTGGCGCGAACGGCGAAAAGTCGCAGCGAGCGACGTGACGACAAACGCCGCGACGAAACCGGCCGTCCGCCGGCGATCGGGATCGGGAAGCTGCTGCGCGAGGCCGACATGTGCTTCAACCGGCACCTGCGCCTGGAGCTCGCCCGCCACGGCGTCACCTTCGGGCAGTTCCAGCACCTGAGCAATCTGTGGGGCGAGAACGGGCTGACCCAGGCCGAGCTGTCGCGGCGCGTCGGCATCGAGATGGCGTCATCGACCGCGATCCTCGATTCGCTCGAGGCCGCGGGCTTGATCACGAGGGTGCGCAACGCCACCGACCGGCGCAAGATCAACGTGTTCCTCGCGCCCGCCGGCGCGGCATTGAAGAAGCCGCTCACGGCCTGCGCGGCCCGCGCCAACCGCCGGGCGCGCCGCGGGCTCACCGATGCCGAGCTTGCCAGCGTGTTCGCCCATGTCGGGCGCATCATCGCCAACCTCAAGGCATTGCGGGCGGCCGAGCACGAGGTCGAGGAGCTGTCGGCTGCACGAACGCCCCGTTCGCCGCGCCGCGCGGTCGCCGGGAGCTAATTTGCAGGGTGGGCCAAGGCGGCCGGGGACGTCGCAATTCGAAAACGGCGCTGGTTCGCCGTGCCCACGTGATCGCGGTACGATCGAAAGCGGTCCTTACCGCACGGCACCCGGGGGCACGCTTCGCTTTGCCCACCCTACCAAGTTTCGTCTGATCGCCAGGTCAGGCCGGTCAGGGGAAAGGGTGCAAGCCGGACGCGACCGGGTTCGTCCAGCGCCCTTATTTGTCCAGCTCGGGCATCTCGAAATCCTCCCAGCCGGGCACGTCGGCGACTTCGTAGAACGGCTCGCCGTGTGGGCGGGTGGCGTCGATCCCGATCATCGAGGCGGTGCGCATGGTGCGCTCGCGGGTGAGGTCGACCGACGGGTCGGAGGGGCCGGCCGGCACGTTGTCCACGATGATGACGTCGCGCTGCGGCTGGACCCGGAACGCCATCGCCCATTCGACATCGGTCGAGGAATGCACGTCGATGTCGGGGTCGACGATGATCGTCCATTTCGGCCGGATATTGCTCGCCATCGCCGCCATGATCACCTGGCGCGGCTCGCCGGCGAAGCGCGGCTGCATCGAGATCACGAGGTAGAACGAGACGCCGGCCGACGCGCGCACCGACACCTTCTCGATGGTCGGGAACTGGCGCTTGAGCATGCGGAACACCGAGGCCTCGAACGGCACCTGCTTGAGGATGTGGTTCTCGGTCACCGGCTTGCCGGTCAGCAGCCCCTGGAAGATCGGGTTCTTGCGGTGGGTGATCGCGGTGACGGTGGCGACCGGCTTGTTCGACGGCCGCGTGTAATAGCCGGTGTATTCGCCGAGCGGGCCCTCCATCACCAGGCGGTCGAGATCGACCTCGAACTCGATCACCATTTCCGCGGTGGCGGGCACCTCGAGGTCGCAGGTCTTGCAGCGCACGAGTTCGACCGGGGCGCCGCGAAAGCCGCCGGCGACGCTCCAGTCGTTGGTGTCGTCGGGCACCTGGACCTGGCAGGTATAGGCGAGGATCGGGTCGACCCCGATGACGAGCGCCGCGCGCGGCACGATGCCGAGCTTCTTGCACTTGGCGAGGTTCTTGCCGAACCGGTGAAAGGGCTGCGCCGAATACGAGAAGGTGTTCTTGCCGAGCACCAGCACCCGGTAATGCCCGATGTCGGGAACGCCGGTCTCCGGGTCCTTGGAGACGATGATGCCGGGCGTGATGTAGGGACCGCCGTCCTTCGGGCTGTATTGCGGGACGGGAAGCCGGGTGAGATCGATGTCGTCGCCGGTGACGACCACCTCCTGGCACGGCGCGGCGCCCTTCACGACCACCGGCGGGATCGGCTTGTCGAGGCCGGTCAGGACCTTGTCGAACAGGCCGGCCTCGTCGGTCTGGAACGCCAGCAGCGCCTTGTTGCGGGTCGCATAGAGGCCGCACACCAGCGGAAAGTCGGTACCGTTCCGGTTGAACATGATCGCCGGGCCGCCGTGCGCATAGCTCTGCTTCATCGCCTTGCCGACGTCGTTGAGGGCGATCGGCCGGTCGATGTCGATGAGCTCGCCCTGCTGACGCAGCACGTCGAGAAACTGGCGGAAGTCCTGGTAAGGCATCGGCGGCTCCGGTGGGCGCGGTCGGGGTAAATGCTTCAATGATGATTGATCATGACGGGATCGCCCGGTCGAGCCGGGCGACGGCGGGTGCGCCGACTCTCGAGGGGACGTCCACTCTCAGGGGGTCGTCACCTCTCGCGAACGACGGTTCAGTTGGCGGGCCGCTGATAGGGGCCGAGTTGCTCGACCGCATAGGCGACGAACCGCGGGTCGAGGACGTCCTCGGGCTGCACCGCGACCTTGATCTGGTTCTGCTCCTTGAAGAACTCGAAATCCCTCTGGATGCTCGCGACCGCGACGCCGCCGTCGGGGTTGATGGCATGGGCCCACATGCCGCGGATCACCTCCGGCGGATATTTGAAGCGCCGGGTGAGAATGGCGATGATCTCGTCGGCGCCCTTGCCGGCGATGTGGCCGTCCTTGATGGCGTCGTTGTAGTCGCGGGCGGCGCGCACATAGGCCTTCATGAACCGCTTGCCGACCTCGGGGCGCTCGGCGGCGAACTTCGGGCCGTAGAGCACGACCGCCGATTCGGCGTCGGGGTAGAAATCCCCGACGAACATCAGCCGGTCGGCGACGCCGAGCCGGATCGCCGCGGTTGCCGCCGGCTCGGCGGTGAGGCTCGCGTCGATCGCGCCGTTCTGATACGCGGCGCCGTGCTGGGCGAACGGCAGGAAGACCTTGTTGACGTCGCCATAGGCGAGGCCCGCCGTCTTGAGCCCGTAGGCGAGAACGGCGGCTTCGGTGCCCGCCTCCGCGGTCACCGCGACGGTCCGGCCCTTGAGGTCGGCGATCCCCTTCACCGCGCCACTGCGCAGCAAGTCCTTGCGCACCAGCAGCGACTGCCCGGCGCCCTTCACCCCGCGCACCGCATCGGCCACGATCTTGAGCCGGATGCCGCGGCCGTAGGCATTGTAGAGGCCGGAAGAGGCGGAGCCCGCGCCGACGTCGAGCTGTCCCGCACTCAGCTGAGGGATCATCTTCGCCCCGGAATCATAGGGCACCACATCCGCCTCGATGTTCTCTTCGCGGAAATAGCCCTTCTCCTCGGCGATGATGAAACACCAGCTGCTGCTCGCCGGCAGATTGCCGATCGAGACCTTGTCCGCCGCCGTCGATGCCGTCGTCCACAACAGGACGGTGCCAAGCACGGCAAGGCCGATCCGCGTGAGACCCATGGTCGCTCTCCCGATCTTTTGCCCGATTGATTGGCCCAATCGATCTCTGGGTGCTTGTCCCGATCCTATCCCAGCCTTTTGCGTGACAGGCAAGGACGTGCTCGCCGCGCGAAGCGACGCGGCGGGGGCTTCGCACTTCGCGCGAGTTCCGGATATGTTGGGAATCGCCTATTGAAAGAGGGAGGACTGAATGACTGTCACGCGACGCGTTGCCGCAATCGGTGGACTGAGCGTCATCGCCGGCGCCGCGAGCGCTCCGCTCGCACAGGCCGAGTGGGGAAGCGAATTCGGCACGCTCGGCGAAGGGCTCGAAGACTTCTGGGTCGCGACCGACGCCTATATCTACGGCTATCCGCTGGTCACCATGGAGATGACCCGCCGCATCATGACGAATGTCGTCGCGGTCGAGGGCAGCCGCGGACCGATGGGGCAATTCGTCAAGGCGCGGCAATATCCCGATGCGTCGTTTCGCGACGTCACCGCTCCGAATGCCGACACGCTGTATACGCTGGCATGGCTCGACCTCGGCAAGGAGCCGTGGGTCCTGAGCATCCCCGACATGAAGGGACGCTACTTCCTGGTGCCGCTCCTCGACGGCTGGACCAACGTGTTTCAAGTGCCCGGCTCGCGCACGACGGGAACCGGCGCCCAGTCCTATGTGATCACCGGGCCCGGCTGGTCCGGCACGCTGCCGGCCGGCGTCAAGCAATACAAGTCGCCCACCAACCTCGTTTGGATTCTCGGACGCATCTACTGCACCGGCACGCCGGAAGATTACGCCGACGTGCATGCGCTCCAGGACCAGTTCAAGCTCGTTCCGCTCAGCGCCTACGGCAAAACCTTCGTGCCGCCGCCGGGCACCGTCGATCCCTCGATCGACATGAAGACGGCGGTGCGCGAGCAGGTGAACCGGATGGACGCGAAGTCCTTCTTCACGCTTCTCGCCCAACTCATGAAGGTCAATCCGCCGGCCGCGGCCGACGCACCGGCGCTGGCGAAGTTCGCGAGCATCGGCCTCGTTCCCGGCAAGGACTTCGACCCCACGAAGCTTCGTGCGGACTTCATCCAGCGCATCCCGCAGATCGGCTTCGACCGCATCATGCTGCAGTTCAAGATCAGCAAGGACGTGCAGCACGTCAACGGCTGGTCTTTCATGACCAAGACCGGGCTCTATGGCACGGATTACCTGACGCGCGCGCTGGTCACGGCCGTCGGTCTCGGCGCGAACCGGCCGCAGGACGCGGTCTACCCAACCTCTCTCAAGGACGCAGACGACGCGGCGTATGACGGCGCGAACAGCTATGTGATCCATTTCGAGAGCGGCCGGACGCCGCCGGTCGAAGGCTTCTGGTCGATCACCATGTACGACCCGCAGTATTTCTTCGTGGCCAATCCGATCAACCGCTACTCGATCAGCCCGCGGCAAAATCTCAAGCCGAACCCGGACGGATCCATCGATATCCACGTTCAGAAGAACTCGCCGGGTGCGGACAGGGAAGCCAATTGGCTTCCCGCGCCTGCCGGCAAATTCATCCTGATGCTGCGCATGTACTGGCCCAACGAAAACGACCCGTCAATTCTCGACGGCACCTGGACCATTCCCATCGTCAAAAAGGTTTGACCGGGCCGGGCGGCGCGGCCTGTGCGATCCGCTACGGCCGGATCGCCCACGCCCCGTCCGGCGCCACGGCGAGGTCGACCCCGTCGCCGGGGCGAACGCCGCACAACGCGGTGGCCTCGACCAGGACGACACCGCCGCCGGTCTCGACCTTCAGGGAGACCCGCGGGCCGCGGAAAATCGTTTCCGTCACCTTGCCCTGCCAGGTGATCGACTGAGCGGAACAGGTGATCGGCTGCGTGGAAACGGCGGCGCGGTTGATCGCCACGTTTTCCGGCCGCACCAGCACGGTGACGGGTTCGCCGGGCCGATAGGGCTCGCCGGCCTGGCAGGCGCCGCGCCAGCCGTGACCTTCCACCGCGAGGTGGAATCCGTCGGCGCCGTTCTGCCCACAGGCCGTGACCCGGGCGTCGAGGAGGTTCGGAGCACCGAAGAAGGCCGCCACCTGCCGGCTTGCCGGGCGCTGGTAGATCGCCTCCGGCGGGCCGACCTGCAATGCGTGGCCGCGCTCCATCACGACCACCCGGTCGGACAGCGCCATCGCCTCTTCCTGGTCATGGGTGACGTAGAGGGTGGTGATCGCCAACCGCCGCTGCAGCGCGCGAAACTCGTCGCCCATCTGGCTGCGCAACCGCGCGTCGAGATTGCTCAGGGGCTCGTCGAGCAACAGCACCCGCGGCTCGAACACCAGGGCGCGGGCGATCGCGATGCGCTGCTGCTGTCCACCCGAGAGCGCCGGCGACGGCCGGTCGGCATAGGCCTCCATCTCGACGAGCCGCAACGCCGCCGTGACCTTTTCCCGGATCGCGGCGGCGCGTTCACGCCGCACCCGCAGCGGATAGGCGACGTTCTCGAACACCGTCATGTGCGGCCAGATCGCATAGGACTGGAAGACGACGCCGAGCTGACGGCTCTCCGGCGGCACGAAGATGCCGGCAGCCGGGTCGCTCACCGCCTGCGCTCCGATGGAAATGCGGCCGGCGGTCGCCCGTTCGAGGCCGGCGACCATGCGCAAGGTTGTCGTCTTGCCGCAGCCGGACGGGCCGAGGAGCGTCACGAACTCACCGGGTTCGACCGCGAGGCTGAAGCGATCGACCGCCACCACGCCGCCAAAGTCGCAGCAGACGTCGTCGATCACCAGCGCGGGCATCGCGCCCCCCGGCACAGCCCGGCTTCAGGCGCGTTCAAGGTGCAGCCCCTCTCGGTGCGTCGCCGTGGTGCCGGAACGCCTTCGAGTCACGAAGCCACGCCGCGAGGCCGCGCACCGCCGGGTGCACGTCGCAGTCGATCGGCTTTGCCGCGGCGCTCATGGGGGCGATGTCTTATCAAGGGCGTGGAAGCCGCACAACGCGGCGGATTCACCGGCTTCGCGCCGCGCGCGCGACCGGGAAGCTCACTCGCAAACAGCGAGCCGAATCGCGCAATCGGTGCCGCGCCTACTCCTTCTCGAGCAGCGCGGCGATCGCCTTGATGCGGTTGCGCGAGTATTTCGGCAATCCGCCGCTGATCGAGTTGCCGGTGTTGAACGAGCTGTTGCCGGCGAGCACCTGGGCGGGCACCAGGTTGCGCAGCACCGGAACGTTCTCGAACTCTTTTTTCTTTTCGAACAGGTCGCTGTCGACGGCGAGGACGATGAAGGCGGTGGCGATCGACTTCTTCGGGTCGGCGGGGCTCGGCTGCAGCACCGCGAGGAACTTGCCGTACTGCATCACCTGGTTGACGTAGAAGATGTTCTGCTCGATCGCGCCGGCCACCGGGGTGTCGACGCCGGTCGCCTCGGCAAACGCCGCCTGGTTGATCTCCGCGGCCGGAATCTGGCGCAGCTCGCTTTGAAATTCGAGGAAATCGGCGATGCGCTTCCCGCTTTCGCGGATCTTGTTGACGAGCATGATGCCGGTGGGCAGGCGCCCTTCCAGCTTGTAGTTCGACTGGATGCACAGCGCTCCGGGGCCCTCGCACCAGCGGCGATCGGGGTTGCGGTTGGCTTCGTATTTCGGATCCTTGTACGGGATGGCGTCCGCGGCCGGGATGACCTTGTGCTTGATCGACGGGTCGAGCTTGTTGAGCACCTCGAGGGTGATCAGCTTGGAGAAGTCGACCGTGTCGGCCGCCCGCGGGACCTCGAAGCGCGCCTCCGCGACATAGACATAGAGCCGCCGCTGCTTCGGCTTGCCGCCCGCCTCGGGGCTGGGAACCATCGGCTCCTCGTAGGACGGGAACAGCGTCAGCAGCTTCTTCTGCTGCGGGTGCAGCCGCTCCCAGTCGGAGAATTTGATCAGCCCGGTGACGGGATCGACGAGTTCGTCCTTGCGGTGATCGGTGAAGACGATGGTGCGCGGCGGCACCGGTCCGGCCGAAAGCGGGGGCAGCGACGGCACTTCCTGAAGCTGAAATTCCTGCGCCGTCGCAGCAAAAGGCACGAGGGCTGCAGCGACGGCGGCAGCCAGTAAAAATTTCTTCATGCGCAATGGATTCCTATGGTGGATCTCGTTCACCACCGCTGGCTCCGATAGGGATCGGGATCGATCCGGCGCGGCGCCGCGTAGCGCCGGTCCTCGGTCGAACGCGAATACGTCCGGGGCTGCGCGACGGGTGGATAGATCGGCCGCTGCGGCTGATAGCTCTGCTGGGGCGCGAACAGGCCGAAGAAGCTTCCCAGGGCGCCACCGAGCCCGGCCCCGCCGCCGTAAGAAGAGCGGTCGCCGTAGCCGTTGGGATAGTAGGCGCCGCCGCCGGCGGCGTAGCCGCCGTTCGCGTAGGTGTCCTCGGGCGCGGCAATTTCACCCTGGGAGACGAAATTGTACTGGGTGTCCTGCAGCTCCCCGTTTCTCAGGCGGAAGTATTCGGTGAAGGCCTGGGGACGGCGGTCGGTCAAGCGGGTGCCGCTGGCGAGATCGATCGGCAGCGCGATCAGCTCCTTCTTGGCTTCCGGCGACGGCGGATTGAGCGGGGTCTGCCGCGCATACTGCGCCCAGGTCGCCTGAACGATCTGCTCGAAGATCGGCACCGCCACCCTGCCGCCGGTCTGACCGCCGCCGAGCGTGCGCCGCTTGCCCGCATTGTCGTAGCCGACCCAGACGCCGATCGTCACGTCATTGGTGAAACCGACGAACCAGGCGTCGTTCTCGTCGTCGCTGGTGCCGGTCTTTCCGCCCACATAGGGCGAAAGCTGTGCCATCGACCGCGCGGTGCCGCGCGCCACCACACCCTGCAGGATGGTGCGCAGCTGGAAGAACGAGGGGCGGTCGCCGGAGGCGAGCCATTTGAATTCCGGCTTGTGGGCATAGACTTGGCGGCCGCTCTGCTCGATCGAACTCGATGCCGTAGGGCGCCGGCCGCCGGCCCTCGGTGGCGACGGCGGCGTAGAACGCCGCCATGTCGATGAGGCGTGCCGGCTGGGCGCCGAGCACGAAGGGATAGTAGGCGACGCATTGCGTGTAGATCTTGGCGTCGAGGGTCAGCTCGCAGACGCGGGCGAGGCTCTGGGCGGGATCGGTATCGATGGCCCCATCGAGCAGGTTCGCGGTGACGAGGTTCTTGGAATTCTCCAGGCCGCGCCGCAGCGTGCTGATGCCGCCACCGTAGCCTTCGTCGTTCTTCGGGGTCCAGTAGTCGCGTTCCCGCACATTGTAGGAGCCGCCGATCGGCGGCAGGCTGATCTGCTGGTCGCGAATGAGCGTGTTCGGCTGCAACCCCTGGCGCAACGCCGCGAGATACGTGAACGGCTTGATCGAGGAGCCGGGCTGGCGCTGCGACTGGGTGGTGCGGTTGAGCTGGCTCGCCGGATATGAGAAGCCACCCACCATGGCGAGAATCGCCCCGGACTTGTTGTCGAGCACGATCGCGGCGCCCTGCACGCGCGGGCGCACCCGCAACTCGACCCGCCCAGCCTGCTTGCCGCGGGCCTCGTTCATCTTCACGAACACGACGTCGTAGGTGCTGATGCCGCGCCGCACGCTGGAGGACAGCGGCACCACGCGGCCGTCCGGGAGGCCGACCTTGATGCCGTTCTTGTCGGAGCCGAGCACCACGGCGGTATTCCAGTGCACGTCGTAGAGCGGCACGCGCGCCGCTGCGAGTGCCTGCTGCCAGGCGGGCTTGCCTTTGGGCCCGCCGGCCTGCTCGATACGCCGCACCGCGTCGGCGAGATTGGCCTCGGCGCCATGCCATTCGACCCGGCCGTTGCGCATCTCGTACTGGGCGAGCCCCTCCTGCAGGGCGGCCTCGGCGGAGCGCTGAAGGTCCGGCCGGATGGTGGTGTGGACCGTGTTCCCGGCGATGGCGATGTTCGGGATGCCGGCGGCGGTACGCGCCTCCCGGGTCACGTGATCGAGGAAGTAATAGCCGGAATCCCGCTGCGCCACGTGCTCATAGGCGACCATCCGCGGCAGCGCGGCCTTGGCGGGATCGTCGATGCCGGGGGTGCCGTCTTCCTGCAGACGCGACAGCACGTAGGCGAGCCGCTCCTGGGCCCGCGCGGGATGGCGGTCTGGATTGTAGTAGGTCGGCCCCTTGGTGAGAGCGGCGAGCATCGCCCCTTCGATCATCGTCAGGGAGGAGGCGGGCTTACCGAAATAGGTGCGGGCGGCGAGTTCGATCCCGTAGGCGCCGCGCCCGAGATAGATGGTGTTGAGGTAGGTCTCGAGGATCTCGGACTTGGAGAGCGCATGCTCCACCCGCGACGCGATGACGACCTCGCGCATCTTGCGCTCATAGGTCACGTCGTCGCCGACCAGGAGGTTTTTCACCACCTGCTGGGTGATCGTCGATCCGCCCTGGGGACGGCCGGGGCGGGCGAGGTTGGACACCATGGCGCGGATCAGGCCGCGCTCGTCGACGCCCTTGTGCTCGTAGAAGCGCTTGTCCTCGGCGGCGAGGAAAGATTTCTGCACGTACAGGGGGATGTTGTCGAGCGGCACCCAGATGCGCCGGTTGCTGTCGGAGAGGTCGGCGAACCGCTCGCCCTTGCCGTCGAACACGCCGCCGCCGCCGGCCGTGCGCAGGCCCTTGAGGCGGGTCTCGTCGGGCAGGTCCGCCATCGAGTCGTCGTAGAAGCGGATCACGGCGCCGACGTCGATCGGGGAGTCCTTGACGTCCTCGTTCTTGCAAAACTGGCGATAGACCACGAGCAGGGTCTCGAACTTCAATCCGTGCAACGACTTGATCTCGGTCGAGACCGCGCTCGGGTCGTCCATTGCGGTCTTGATGAGATCGTCGAGGTCGATCGAACTCGACGTCGAACGCGCTGCGGATATGGGCGCAGCCGTCGCGGAGGATGCCGGTGACCTGGGCCACGTCCTGCACCGCGTCGAAATGCGTCTGGATCGCGTCCGGTCGCGTGGTCACCTGGCTGAGTGCCAGGAAGGCCGCCAAAATCTTTATGAGAATCATGTCCATGAAGAAGGCGGCCCGTTCTTGCGCTTCCACCGGATTCGGCGATTCGAGGACGGCTTTTTTAGGGTCGCCCGCTTCGACCGGCCGCAGACAACCTCCGGAACTGGAAGGAGTTTAACACAGCGTCGGAAAAGCTTCTCTTAAGCCGCACCGTGAAACGCCTTAAACGCCATTTACTCGCCGCGTGTTGCTCTCCTGCCACGATCGGAGTATCGCGCTGACGCTTCGATCGGATGTCGGCAAACCGGGCGGGGTCGCGGCGAACCGCGACGACGAAGGACAGGATTTAAAGATGCAGGTGGCGAAAAGCGGACGGCAACACATCGAGAGCCTGCGGGACGACCGCGACGTTTCGATCAACGGAGAACACGTCGCCGACGTGACGACCCACAAGGCTTTCCGCAACTCGGTGGCGTCTGCGGCAAGGCTCTACGACTTCCAGGCGGAACCCGCCCGCGTCGAGGCGATGACCTTCACCAGCCCGGACAGCGGGCGGCGCGTCAGCCGAGGCTGGCAGCTCCCCACCGGCTATGGCGAGCTCATGGAGCGCCGCCGCGCGCTCGAGGCATGGGCCGGACTGCATTACGGCTTCATGGGGCGTTCTCCCGACCACGTCGCGTCCTGCATCAGCGGGATGTATATGGGCCTCGACCTGTTCGCCGCCTATGACCGCAAGCGCGCCGCGGCGGTGCACGACTACTACCGCTTCGCCCGCGACAACGACCTGTTCCTCACCTACGTCATCATCAATCCCCAGGCCGACCGCTCCAAGGCGGCCCATGCCCAGGCCGACCCGTTCCACGCCGCGGGCGTGGTGGACGAGGACGCCGCCGGACTGACCATCCGCGGCGGCAAGATGCTGGGGACTTCCGGCATCATGGCGAACGAGGTGTTCGTCACCTGCATCCAGCCGCTCCAGCCGGGCGACGAGAAGCAGGCGGTGTCGTTCGCCATCCCGATGAACGCCAAGGGGCTGCGCGTGCTGTCGCGCAAGTCCTACGAGGAGCACGCCACCTCGCAGTTCGACAATCCGCTGTCGAGCCAGTTCGACGAGAACGACGCGGTGCTCTTTTTCGACGACGTCAAGGTGCCGTGGGAACGGGTGTTCGTGAACCAGGACATCCGCATGACGCTGCAACAGTTCCATGGCACGCCGGCTCACGTCTACCAGAACTACCAGTGCCAGATCCGCCTCGTGGTGAAGATGCGGTTTCTCGCCGGCATCGCCCACCGCATCGCCGAGGCGAACGGCATCATCGGGTTTCCCCAGGTGCGCGATGCGCTCGGCCAGATCGCCGCCGAGGTCGGGCTGGTCGACGGTCTGCTGCACGGCATGGAGGCCAAGGGAAGCCAGGTCGGCGCCTACTTCGTGCCGGACCGGCATCTGCTCTATGCCGCGCAGTCGCTGACCCAGCAGCTCTACCCCAAGGTGATCACCGCGATCCGCGACCTCGCCGGCGGCGGCGTGATCATGCTCCCTTCCAGCATCGCCGACTTCGACGACCCCGGCATCGCCGCCATCATCGACAAGACCCAGAAGTCGCCGATCTTCAGCCCCCAGGATCGGGTCAAGTTCTTCAAGCTCGCCTGGGACGCGCTCGGCTCCGAATTCGCCTCCCGGCACCAGCAATACGAGATGTTCTATGCCGGAGCGTCCTTCGTCACCCGCGGCCATTCCTACCGCACCTTCGACTGGGCGACCTGCAAAGCCATGGTGGACGGGTTGATGGGAAGCTATCCAACGCCGCCGGGGCCGAAGCAGGAGTCGTAGGTGGTGCCGGGACGATGGGCGGAGGTCGTTCGTAGCCCGGGTTGAGTGCAGCGAAACCCGGGGCAGCCCCGCCTCTCCCGCCGGCCATCCCGGATTTCGCGTCCGCTCAATCCGGGCTACGTCAGTGCCGGGACGATGGGCACACCCCGGCCGAGGTCGTTCGTAGCCCGGGTTGAGTGCAGCGAAACCCGGGGCAGCCCCGCCTCTCCCACCGGCCATCCCGGATTTCGCGTCCGCTCAATCCGGGCTACGTCCATCCGGCATTTTTCGAAAAACAACCCCATGCAAAGTCGCCCGGGTCGGCGTCAAGACGAATTCTCGCCCAAACTGTCCGCTCGATCCGGGCTGCGGTATCATGGATACTTGTGCTTCGCCCCGTCGATGCCTTCGACCTCGATCCTATCGCCGCCCGTCTCAACCTCGCCGATATACGCCGGCCCCACCGGCACCTTCCCGGCGCCACCGGGGATGTCGAGCATGTAGGCCGGCTGGCACAGGCCGGAGACGCGGCCGCGCAGGGCGCGCATCAGCTCCTGTCCCGTGGCGATGGAAGTGCGCAGGTGCGCGGTGCCGGGCGCAAGGTCGGCGTGGTGGAGGTAGTACGGCTTGATGCGGGCCGCGACGAAGGCGCGCATCAGCTCCGCCAGCACCTCGGCGTCGTCGTTGACGCCCTTGAGCAGCACCGACTGGCTCAGCATCGGAATGCCGGCGTCGATGAATGCCGCACAGGCCGCGCGGGCGGCACCGGTCAATTCACGGGGATGGTTGGCGTGCAGCACGACGTAGGCGGCGCGGCCCCAGGCCTTGATGGCCGCGACCATCTCGGTCGTCACGCGCTCCGGCGCCACGACGGGTACCCGGGTGTGGATGCGGAGCACCTTGACGTGGTCGATCGCGGCGAGCGTCTCCACCACCTGGCGCAGGCGCGACGGCGGCAGCACCAGGGGATCGCCGCCGGTCAGGATGACCTCGAAGATCTGCGGGCGGGCGCGGATATAGGCGTAGGCCGCCTCGCGCTGGCGCGCGGTGAGGCCGGGCCGCCCGTTGGGTCCGACCATCTCGCGGCGGAAGCAGAACCGGCAGTATACCGGGCAGGTATAGACGAGCTTCAGGAGCACGCGGTCGGGATAGCGGTGCACGATGCCCTCGACCGGCGAGAAGGCATCGTCGCCGATCGGATCGGCACGCTCCTGCGGCTGCGCGGCGAGCTCGGCCCGATCGGGAATGAACTGCCGCGCGATCGGATCGTCGGGATCGGCCGGGTCGATCAGCGCGGCCATCGCCGGGGTGACCGCGACGGCATAACGGGCTGCGACGGGTTCGAGGGCGGCGGCGCGAGCGGCATCGACGAGGCCGGCATCGCGCAAGTCCGCGAGGCTGCGCAGGGTGCGGGTCATCGCGCATCCTCCGGTTCCGGCACCGGCGTCCAGATCACCTGGTCGATCCGCGCGGCGCCGGTCGCCAGCATGACCAGACGGTCGAAGCCGAGCGCGCAACCGCACGCCGGCGGCATCAGCGCCAGCGCGGCGAGAAAGTCCTCGTCGATCGGATAACGCTCGCCATAGAGGTTCTGCTTGCGCGCCATCTCGGCTTCGAGCCTGCGGCGCTGCTCGGCCGGATCGGTGAGCTCGCCGAAACCGTTGGCGAGCTCGACGCCGCACACGAACACCTCGAAGCGCTCCGCGACCACGCCGTCGCCGGGCTTGGCGCGCGCGAGCGCCGCCTCGGCACGCGGATATTCCATCAGCACGGTGGCGCGGCCGTTGCCGAGATGCGGCTCGACCTTCTCCACCAGCACACGGCTGAAGATGTCGCTCCAGGTGTCGTCGGACGCGACCCTGATTTTCGCTTCGCCGGCCGCGGCGGCGAGCGCGTCGCGGTCGGGCTCGCCGCCGCACTGCGTCGCCCGGAGATCGATCCCGGCATGGCGGGCGAAGGCGTCGGAAACGGTAAGGTATTCCGGCGCGGCGAACGGATCGGCGCGGCGGCCGCGGAAGCTCATGTCGCGGCTGCCGGCGGCGGTTGCGGCGGCGGCGAGGAAGGCCGCGCAATCCGCCATCACGGCCTCATACGGCTCGCCCGCCCGATACCATTCGAGCATCGTGAACTCCGGATGATGCAGCGCGCCGCGCTCGCGGTTGCGGAACACGCGGGCGAACTCGAAGATCCGCCGCTCGCCGGCGGCGAGCAGCTTCTTGCAGGCGAACTCCGGAGAGGTGTGCAGGTAGAGCGGCAGGCGGCCGCGGCCGGGGCTCAGAAGCTCGGTCGCGAAGGCATGGAGATGGGCTTCGTTGCCGGGCGAGCGCTGCAGGATCGCAGTCTCCACCTCGGTGAAGTCGAGGCCGTCGAGATGGCCGCGCAGAGCCGAAAGGATGCGCCGGCGCGCTTGCAGGAACGGCTGCCGGTCGGCATGGATTTCGGGCTTCCACCACGGCGAATCCTGCAGCATGGGACCCTAAACCGCGACCGTCCCGGCGCCGAAAGGGCTGGCGCGGGGGCGCAGGATCAGTATGTTGCGGGCCACGAATCCGGCCGGAACGGCGCCTGCGGCGGCCCGGCCATTGACCGACCGAGGGATTTTACCTGTGAAAGTCATCGCCAGCTCGCTCCGCAAGGGCAACATCGTCGAACTCGACGGCAAGCTCTACGTCATCTTGACCGCGGAAAACATCCATCCCGGCAAGGGCACGCCGGTGACGCAGATCGACATGCGCCGGATCAGCGACGGGGTGAAGTCCTCGCAGCGCTACAAGACGACCGACCAGGTCGAGCGCGCCCATGTGGAGGACCGCGAGTTCCAGTACCTCTACCAGGACGGTGACGGCTATCACTTCATGAACATGGAAAGCTACGACCAGGTCGCGGTCAGTGCCGACATTCTCGGCGACCAGGCGGCCTATCTGCAGCCCGAGATGAAGGTGCACCTCGCCACCTATGACGGCGTGCCCGTCAGCATCGAGCTGCCGCAGCGCGTCGTCCTCGAGGTGGTCGAGACGGAGCCCGTCACCCGCGGCCAGACCGCCGCCTCGTCTTACAAGCCGGCGGTGCTCTCCAACGGGCTGCGCACCACCGTGCCGCCCCACATCGTCACCGGCACCCGGATCGTGGTCTCGACCGCGGACAATTCCTACGTGGAGCGGGCGAAGGACTGAGCGTCCGAAACCGCCGGTTTCCCAAAGGCAGAGCGAGCCCGACCGGCGCCGCGGCGCGCGGCCTTTCACAATTGCGTCTTGGAGTTCGGATTACCTCGACTTAACAGGCGGTTCGAACCCGCGGGCCGTTACAGGAGGGGACCTCCATGCGCACGCTGTCTCTCGCATTCACGCCCCGCTTCATCTGCTACACCCTCAGCATCCTTTTCACCGCGGCCCTGCTCCTCGCCTTGCTGTGGTACCCCCCGGGCATCTACCTCGAAGCCCTGCCGCTCGCGGTGTTCGGCGGCCTTGCGATCCTGGGAACCCACGACCTCGTGCAGACGCGGCACGCGGTGCTGCGCAACTACCCGATCTCCGCCCATCTGCGTTTTATCCTCGAAACCGTGCGCCCGGAGATGCGGCAGTATTTCTTCGAGAGCGAGACCGACGGCACGCCGTTCAGCCGCGACAAAAGGGCCGTGGTCTATCAGCGCGCCAAGATGGTGCTCGACAAGCGGCCGTTCGGTACCCATCGCGACGTCTATGCCGACGGCTTCGAATGGATGCGCCATTCGATGCAGCCGCGGCCCCTCGCGATCGAGCCGTTCCGCATCCGCATCGGCGGCCCCGACTGCACCAAGCCCTACGACGCCTCGGTGTTCAACATCTCGGCGATGAGCTTCGGCGCCTTGAGCCCCAACGCCATCCGCGCCCTCAACAAGGGCGCCAAGGCCGGCAATTTCGCCCACGACACCGGCGAGGGCGGGCTGAGCGCCTATCACCGCGAGAACGGCGGCGACATCATCTGGGAAATCGGCTCCGGCTATTTCGGCGCGCGCAACCCCGACGGCACCTTCTCGCCGGAGCAGTTCGCCGCAACCGCCGCGCCCGAGCAGGTCAAGATGGTCGAGCTCAAGATGAGCCAGGGCGCCAAGCCCGGCCATGGCGGCGTGCTGCCGGCCGCCAAGGTGTCGGCGGAAATCGCGGCGACCCGCGGCGTGCCGATGGGCATGCGACTGCATCTCGCCGTCGGGCCATTCGGCGTTCTCGACGCCCGATCGAGATGATGGAGTTCATCGCCGAGATGCGCCGGCTGTCGGGCGGCAAGCCGGCCGGCTTCAAGCTCTGCATCGGCCACCCCTGGGAGTTCCTGGCGCTGTGCAAGGCGATGCTGCAGACCGGCATCTATCCGGACTTCATCGTCATCGACGGCAAGGAGGGCGGCACCGGCGCGGCGCCGCTCGAGTTCCTCGACCATCTCGGCATGCCGATGCGGGAGGGCTTGAACTTCGTCCACAACGCGCTGATCGGCATCAATGCCCGCGAACGCATCAAGCTCGGCGCCAGCGGCAAGATCATCTCCGGCTTCGACATCGCCCGCGCCATGGCGCTGGGCGCCGACTGGTGCAATGCGGCGCGCGGCTTCATGTTCGCGCTCGGCTGCATCCAGTCGCAGAGCTGCCACACCGACACCTGCCCGGTCGGCGTCGCGACCCAGGACCCGACCCGGCAGCGCGCCCTGGTGGTGGGCGACAAATGGGTGCGGGTGAAGAACTTCCACGCCGCCACCCTGGAGGCGCTCGGCGAACTGGTCGCCGCCGCCGGCCTCGACCACCCCAACCAGTTCATGCCGCCGCACTTCTGCCGCCGCATCTCAGGGCGCGAAGTGATGACCTATGACGACCTGTTCCCGACGCTGCGACCCGGCGAGCTTCTCAGCGGGGAATGCGAAGACCACCGCTTTCGCGACGCCTGGAAAATGGCGAGCTCGACCAGCTTCCGCGTCGCGGTGTGAGCGCGCGCGATTGCGTGCGGCCGCCCTTGTTCAGGCCGAGGCTTTCTTGGCCGCGGCCGGAGCCTGTCGCGCCCAGTAGCTCGGATCGGCCTTGCTCTTGACCAGCGCATCCGCGGTTTCGAACCCGGGCGCCATCGACGCGTCGGTGCCGGCGAGCACCTGATGATGCTCGATGTTCAGGGTGCGCAGCCAGCGCTGCTGCCCCATGGTGATGGCGACGAAGTAGCCGAGCTCGACGAGCTCCGGCTCGCTGAAATGGGAATGCAGGCGCGCCCACAGCGCGTCGTCGGCAGGGAGGTCCCAGGTGATCGCCTCGGTGTAGGCCAGCGCTGCTTTTTGCCGGGCGTTGTAACGCGTGGATTTCTCGAAATTGATGAGATCGAGATAGTCCGCCTCGACGAGCCCCTGCTTGGCCGATTTGATCGAGCGTTGGTTGCCGCAATACTCGCATTGCACCGAGCGCGATACATAGACCCGGCACAGCTCCTTGACGCTGTGGTCGAGCACGCCGCTGTGGAACACCGTGGCCCAGGTGTCGGCGAACGACCAGAACGTCGCCGGGACATGAGCCCGGATCGCCTGGCTTTCGGGACGAGGGGTCCCCTCCCGCCGGCAGCGGTCGAGCTCGGCCAGCATCCTGGGATCGGTGATTTTGGCGGGATCGACGTAGCTGATGCGTTGCTGAGCCATCGGGCTTCCTCCTGGCAATTCGCTCGTTACACTGCGTTAGCAAACGTTTGCTCATCCAAGTCCCGATCATCGCCCGAGTCAAGCGCTACACTTTGGGATTCTGCCGATTGGCCTTGAATTTCGTCCCCCGTTCGCATCTGATACGGCGTGCAAACGATTGCACTTGGTTGCACTGGATTGGTCGGCAGCGACCGCGCGAGGACCGATGAAGCCCCGCATCACGCTCAAGCAGGTCGCCAAGGTCTGCGGCGTCCACTACTCGACGGTGTCCCGGGTGATGAATCCGCGCCGGCGTGACGGCGTCACGCGGGACATCGCAACCCGCGTTCTCGACGTCGCCCAGCAACTCGGCTATCGGACCAATACCGTGGCATCGAGCCTGCGCACGCGCCGCTCCCACGTTATCGGCGTCGTCGTGCCGGACATTGCGAGCTTGCTGTTTCCACCGATCCTTCTCGGGATCGAAGCCGCGTTGCTCGAGCGCGGATACATGATGATCGTCGGCAACACGGGGAACGACGCAGAAGTCCACCGCAGGGTCATCGCCGGCATGATCGACCGCCAAGTGGACGGATTGATTTTGGCGACCGCGACCCTGCGCGATGCGATCGTGGAAGAATCGATCGAGCGCGGCACGCCGGTGGTCCTCATCAACCGCACCGACGACACCGGCCGCGCCCCTTCCGTGATCAATGACGAACTTGGCGGGATCGGATTGGCGGTCCGCCACGTCGTCGATATCGGACATCGAACAATCGGTCACATCGCAGGCCCCCAGGAGCTTTCGACGGGGTTCATGCGGCTCCGCGGCTTCAGGCTGGCGACGGCGGAGAAAAATATCGCAGGCGGTCCGCAGTTCATCGTCACCGCCGCGTCGTTCTCACGCGAGGCGGGGCGGGTGGCGTGCGGCGAACTCCTCGACCGCAACCTCGGCGTGACCGCGATCGTTGCCGCCAACGACCTGTTGGCGCTCGGTTGCTACGACGCCCTGGCCGAACGGGGGCTCGGCTGCCCCCACGACGTCTCGGTGACCGGCCACAACGACGCGCCCTTCGTCGACATGGTTATGCCGCCGCTCACCACCGTGCGCATCCAGCAGCGCCAGATGGGCGTCGAGGCGTCACGGCTGCTGCTGGCGAAAATCGAGAGCCCGGAAAGCCCTGCCGTGGACATCCTGCTCCGACCGGCCTTGATCGTACGGAACTCCACGAAGGCGACGGGATGTGTCACGCCGCGCTGAAATCCTCCACCCGCGTGAAGACCCCGCCTTTAAGTTCCCACCCGCAGCGGGGCGTTGAGCTTGCGCAACGCGGCGAGCACCGAGAGCGCCGTGATGCGGCCGGTCTTGGGGTTCTCCGAGGGAATGTTCTCGATCGACAGCGAGAACCGCGCCGAGTCCGCATCGACCTCGATGCTGTGGCAGTTGCGCGTCACCGCGGGGTCGGCCCAGATCTCGATGGTGGTACGGTCGGGCCCGATGCCGGCGAGCGACAGCGCCGCCACCACGTTGACGTTGGCGGGAAAGCCGGCGGCGGCTTCGCGCGCGGTGCCGGAGAACACCAGCTTTGCGGTGTTGAGGCCGGCGACTGAAATGCCGTGCTCGACGAGATAGGGCGCACCCTCGAGGCCGCCCGGCGGCTTGCGGGTGATCATGCGCACGGAATGAATGTCGCCTTCGGAGGCCGCCGATACCGCGTCGAGGCCGAGCAACGCGCCGGTCGGCACGATGATCTGGCCGCCATGCTCCCGCGCCAGCGCGACGATCTCGGGGCGCGGCAGCAGGGCGCCGGCGCTGAGCACCATGACCCGCTTGCCCGCCTTGAGCATCGGCGCGCAGATGTCCGCCAGGATCTTGGCCGGGGCGCATTCCACCGCGAGGTCGGCATGGTCGGGGAACGCTTCGAGCTCGACCAGCGGGCAGGAGATGCCGGCGCCGTCGAGCCAGGCCTGCGCCTTGGCGCGGTCGCCCGCGGCCGCGCAGGCGAGCTTGAGGCCCGGCATGCCGGCGGCGAGCCGCTTGGCAAGCGTGCGTCCGATCGCGCCGAGCCCGGCAATCGCCACCCTGATTTCGTTCATCGCGCGCTCCCTTGCGAAGGTGCGCCTCATACGCCGCGCCGCGGCCGGCCGCAAGCCGGCGCCCGGCTGCGGGCAAGCCACGCCACGACCGCGGCACAGCGGCACCTTGACCTTTCGCCACCTCGGGCCCAAAGGTGCCCAAAATCGGGAGGAAAACATGCCCAGCCAGATGTCGAAGTTCGTGATCGCCGCCCTGCTCGGCATCGCGGGTATCTCAACCGCCAGCGCCCAGACCTATCCCAGCCGCCCGATCACCATGATCATCCCGTTCGCCGCCGGCGGTCCTACCGATGTGCTGGGCCGGATGGTCGGCCAGAAGATGAGCGAAGCCCTCGGCCAGCAGATCATCATCGAGAATGTCGGCGGCGCCGGCGGCATGACCGGCGGCCTGCGCGTCGCCTCGGCGCCGGCGGACGGCTACACCATCGAGCTCGGCACCGTCGGCACCCATGCCCAGAACCAGACGCTCTACAAGCGCCCGCTCTATAATGCGGCGACCGACTTCACCCCGGTGGCGCTGATCGCCGAAATTCCCACGGTGCTGATCGTGCGCAAGGATATGCCGGTCAACAACCTCAAGGAGTTCGTCGAGTACGCCAAGAAGAACCAGGACAAGATGAGCTACGGGTCGGCGGGAACCGGCTCGGCGACCCATCTCGCCTGCGTCGTGCTCGATGCCGCCATGGGCACCCATATCACCCACGTGCCCTATCGCGGCACCGGGCCCGCCATGGGCGACCTGCAGGCCGGCCGGATCGATTACCTTTGCGACATCGTGACGACCGCCAAGCCGCAGATCGACGGCGGTACGGTGAAGGCGATCGCGCTGATGAACAGCACCCGGTCGCCGGCGCTGCCGAACGTGCCGACCACTGCCGAGCAGGGGATGCCGGAAGTCCAGGCCTATACCTGGAACGCGATCTTCCTTCCCAAGAATGCCCCGGAGCCGATCGTCAAGAAGCTCAACGAGGCGGCGCTCGCCGCGATGAAGAGCCCGCTGGTCAAGGAACGGCTCGAGGGCCTCGGCGCCCAGATCGTCACCGAGGATCGCGCGACGCCGGACTATCTGCGCGGCTTCGTCAAGAGCGAGATCGACAAGTGGGCCGGGCCCATCAAGGCGAGCGGAGCCACCGCCGACTGACCGATCCGACGGCGCGACGCACCCGGCGGGACCCTCGGCTCCCCCGACCTTTACGTTTTGCGATGTTGCAGCCCCATGTTCGAAAACTTCACCCGGACCGAGGTCGAGACCAGCGGCGCCCGGATCGTCACCGTCTACGGCGGTAACGGCCCGCCGCTGCTGCTGATGCACGGCAATCCCTTCACTCACGCGACCTGGCACAAGGTTGCACCGCGGCTCGCCCAGGACTTCACCGTCGTCTGCACCGACCTGCGCGGCTACGGCGATTCGGAAAAGCCGCCCGGAGGGCCGGACCACGCGGGCTATTCGTTCCGCGCCATGGCGAAGGACCAGATCGAGGTCATGGCGGCCCTCGGCTTCGACCGCTTCATGGCGGCCGGCCATGATCGCGGCGCCCGCGTGCTGCATCGCATGACCCTCGATCATCCCGACAAGGTGGCGAAGGCCGCCATCATGGACATCATTCCGCAGCATCACCTCTTCAACCACGTGACCCAGAAGGTGGGCGACCGGCTCCTACCACTGGTTCTTCATGATCCAGCCGTTCGACCTGCCGGAGCGGCTGATGGGCGCCGACCCCGACTACTACATCACCAAGAAACTCTCGAAGACCGAGCAGGGACTGAGCTTCTTCGGCGAGGCGGCGCTCGCCGACTACATGCGCTGCTTCCGCAATCCGGCGACGATCCACGCCATGTGCGAGGACTACCGCGCCACCGCCGGCATCGACCTCGCCATGGACACGGTCGACTTCGACGCCGGCCGCCGGATCGAGACTCCGCTGCTGCTGTTGTGGGGCGCGACCGGCGCCGTCGGACGCCAGAACAAGCCGGCGGAGGTGTGGAAGAACTACGCCGCCGACATGCGCGGCGCCGAGGCGCTGCCCTGCGGGCACTACCTTTCCGAGGAGGCGCCCGAGGAAACCTATGGTGCGCTCCACCGGTTTTTCGCGGCCCCATAGTTCGGCGAATCCCGAAATTATTTCGCGGCGTTCATGGCAGCCGCCGATCCGCCGCGATATCATGACCTCAGAAGAGGCAGGCGCAGGTCGCGCGCCGCACCCGATCCGGTGAGGAGACTCCATGGACGCCGCCACACTCGCCCCGCCGCCGCGACGCGCGCCAACCCATCGCCCGTGGTACACGGTCCTCTACATCCAGGTTCTGATCGCGATCGCGGTCGGCATCCTGCTCGGCTATTTCTATCCGAAGATCGCGATCCCGATGAAGCCGCTCGGCGACGGCTTCATCGCGCTGATCAAGATGATGATCGCGCCGGTGATCTTCTGCACCGTGGTGCACGGCATCTCCTCGATGAGCGATCTCAAGAAGATCGGCCGCATCGGGCTCAAGACGCTCGTCTACTTCGAGCTGGTGTCGACGCTCGCGCTCGCCATCGGCCTGATCGTCGGCGAGCTGCTCAAGCCGGGCGCGGGCTTCAACATCGATCCCTCGACGCTCGATCCCAAGCTGGTGGCGGGCTATGTCGAGCCGCGCCAAGGAGGACGGCCTCGTCGGCCACCTGCTGGCGATCATTCCGCCGATTCCTATTTCGGCGCCCTCGCCCGCGGCGACCTGCTGCAGGTCCTGCTGATCTCGATCCTGACCGGCTTCGCCGTCTCCCAGATGGGGCCGCTCGGCGAGAAGATCTCGGGCGCCATCGACACCGCCGCCAAGATGTTCTTCGGCATGATCCGCATCATCGTGCGCGCCGCCCCGATCGGCGCGTTCGGCGCCATGGCGTTCACCATCGGCCAGTACGGTGTCGGCTCGCTGGTCAATCTGGGCGCGCTGATCGCGACCTTCTATCTCACCAGCGTGCTGTTCGTGCTGCTCGTGCTCGGCACCATCGCACGGCTGGCCGGCTTCTCGATCATCCGCTTCCTCGGCTACATCAAGGATGAGCTCCTGATCGTGCTCGGCACCAGCTCGTCGGAGACCGTGCTGCCGCAACCTGATGCAGCAAGATGGAGCATCTCGGCGCCTCGAAGTCGGTGGTCGGCCTCGTGGTTCCGACCGGCTACAGCTTCAACCTCGACGGCACCAACATCTACATGACGCTGGCGATCGCTGTTTCTGGCCCAGGCGACCAACACGCCGCTGACGTTCAGCCAGCTGCTCGAAATCCTGGTCATCGCGATGATCACCTCGAAGGGCGCGTCCGGGCGTCACCGGCGCCGGCTTCGTCACGCTCGCGGCGACGCTCGCCATCATCCCGGATATCCCGATGCAGTCGCTCGCCATCCTGCTCGGCATCGACAAGTTCATGAGCGAGTGCCGGGCGCTGACCAACCTCATCGGCAACGGCGTCGCCTGCATCGTCATCAGCCGCTCGGAAAACGAGCTCGACGTCGACAAGCTCCACGAAACCATGGCGCACCCCATCGCCATCGGCGAAGAGATGGAAACGATCCCGGCATAGCGCATGATCCCGCGGGCACAGTCGCGCCGCGCGGTTTGCCACCGTAGCCGCCTTTGCTCACCCGACGTGCTCGAACCGCACGCCGCCGGCGGTTACGCGTCCAAGCCGAAGCAAAATGGCCGGGACGAAGCCCGGCCATTGACGACTATGGCATGCAAACCCGCTGCGGTTACGACGCCACCTGCGGCGGCATGGTGAGGAACGCCTGCATCACGTGCCAGGCCAGGTTCCGGTTGTTGGCGCTGCCGATGCTGTGGGCGGTATTGGGGATGATCGAGAACTGACGGTCACCGTTGGGGAGCAGGTCGAAGAACGCGAGCAGGTCCGCGTTGGTGGAGATGCCGTCATGGTCGCCGCGGAGCATCAGCACCGGGCACTTCACCTTGAGCGGATCGACCAGCGGCAGCTTCGAGGTCATGTCGAGATAGGTCCCGGTCGGCACCTGGTCGCCGTATTGCATCTCGAAGTCGGCCAGCGCCTTGGCCACCGCCGGGTCGTAGCTCGAAGCGAGGCCGTCGCGGGAGAAGATCGATTCGATCATGGCGCGGTCGCGCAGGCGGGTGTTGTGGGTCTGGTAATATTCGAGCCGCTTCGCCCGCTCCTTGAGGGTGGGCGCATTCTCGCCCTTGTAGGTGAAGGCGGACAGCACCAGCCGCTCGACCCGCTCCGGCTGGACCATCGCATAGGCGCCGGCCCGAATCGCCCCTGAAGAGGTGCCGTACATGAACATCTTGTCGCGGCCGGTCTCCTTCACGACGATCGGGATCGCGGCCTTGAGGTCCTCGACGCCGCTGGCGATGTCGGAATTGCCGGAGGTCCGCGACGACTTGCCGTAGCCTTCGTGGTCCATCGTCCACACGTCGTAGCCGAGCCGCGCGAACACGTTCATCATCGAGTACTCGCCCTTGCCGGGCACGTGGAGATCGTAGCTCGATTGGGCGCCGTTCGAGGAGCCGTGCACCAGGAACAGCACCGGCTTCGCGGCGCCGCCGGCGGTCGGCGCGCCGACCCGCTTGCGATACATGGCGAGCGAGACGTCGCCTTTCTTCGCCGTGTATTCCGCGGTCCAGAATTCCGCGCCGGTCTGGGCGGCGGCGGGGGTCTGTGCCTGCGCCTGCGCGCCGGCGACGAGGCTCGCGGCGAGGCCGGTTCCGGCCGCCTTGATCACGTCGCGCCGCGCCAGCTCGGACCGCATGGACGCGGGCCGCACCAAAGAGTGTTCTGTCATGTCTTCCTCCCACACGAGCCGGCCGGAATCCCGGCGGCGTCTTCTTACGATTGGCAGTCTTGCCATACGATTAGCAGAAGACGCGCCGCAAGGGGAGCGGGGCACGCCGCCGTCAGGCTGCCGTCACGTCGCCCAGGGCAAAGCCGGCAATCCGCTTGTAGTCCTCCGACAGGGCCCGGAGCTCGGCCTGGGTGATGAAGCTGTCGAGGTCGTCGAACGGCCGGTCCCCGACCAGCTCCTCCACCTTGATGTTGATGAAGTCGGGCGGGTGGGCGCGGTTGGTGCGCACCACCTCGGAAGCGGGCCCCAGGCGCCGGCTCTCGTAGTCCCGCAGGGCGTCCGGCAGGTCGCGCCCGGCGGCGCGGCAGCCGGCGAGGCAGTCGGCCAACGTGCGGGCATCGATGGCGCCCTGCGCCGCCCCGTTCGAGCCGCGCGGGTACATCGGGTGGGCGGCGTCGCCGGCCAGCGTCACCCGGCCGAAGGTCCAGCGCGCCACCGGGTCCTTGTCGACCATCGGGTATTCCAGGATCTGGTCGGCGGTGCGGATCAGATCGGCGACGTCGAGCCAGGGAAAATGCCAGTCCCGGTAAATGTCGAAGAAGTCGGCGAGGTCGCCGGGCTGATTCCAGTCGTTCTTCTCGAAGGCGCCCTGCTTGATCTCGGCCATCCAGTTGATGAGCTGGTTTCCGTCGTCGTCGAGCTCGTCGATGATCGGATAGATCACGATCTTGCCGGTCAGGATCGAGCCGGTGCGGGTATAGGACCGGCCGGTGAGAAACGGCTTGCGGCGGGTGATGCCCCGCCAGGTATTGATGCCGGCGAAGGCGACCGCGTCGTTCGGATAGAACTGCTTGCGCACCCCCGAGTTGACGCCGTCGCAGGCGATCGCCACGGCGGCGCGGACCGGGTCCAGCGTCCGGCCGGAGGTCGTTTCGCGAAACCGCAGGGTGGCGCCGGACGCGTCCTGCTCGATCGCCGACGCATTCGCGGTCGGTCACGATCGCGGCCGCACCGAGGCGCGTCACCGCGGCGCGATAGAGGATCATGTGCAGGCGGCCGCGGTGGATGCTCACCTCCGGATAGGGATACCCGGCGAAGCGGCCGCGATCCTCGCGGTAGATGAGCTGGCCAAATCGATTGAAGAAGCAGCTTTCCCGGATCGGAATTCCGGCGCTGCAAAGGTCGTCCAGCAGCCCGAGCCCAGCGAATTCCCGCATCGCATGAGGCAGCAGGGTGATGCCGACGCCGAGCTCCCGGATTTCCGGAGAACGCTCGTAAACGCGGCACGGGATGCCGCGGCGGTGGAGGTTCAAAGCGAGCGACAGGCCGGTGATCCCGCCGCCGACGATCGCGATGTCCATGGACGCAGGCGCTCCCTGTCGATTGGCGCCTCACCATAAAGCGGCCGCGATGGCGCGGTCAAAACCTAGTTTCAGCGGACGAAATCCCGCACGGGCGCGGCGCGGTACGGCTTGGCGGGAGGCTGCGGACCATGTAAGAGCCGGACGTTGCGCCGCTTGCGCGGACCGGGCCTGCATCCGACGTGACCAAATGCCCGCGGGGGAACGTGGCCGATGCGGTTACAGTTGCCCCCGAATCGTCCGGAGCTTGCATGAACGGCAGCCTGCGGTCCCTCGTGGTGTCCATCGACGCGAAGATCGGATGGAGCCGGATCGGCTTTCTGTTGAGTCTCGCGATCATCGCCATCGCCGGCGTCGTGCTCTATCGCATGCTGCGCGAGATCAATTTCGAGGACGTCATCGATGCCATGGAGGCGGTCGAGAAGCACGACGTCGTCAACGCCGCCCTGTTCGTCGCCGCCGGATATTTCACGCTGACGTTCTACGACCTGTTCGCGCTGCGCACCATCGGGCGGCCGGACATTCCCTACAAGGTGGCCGCGCTCGCCGGCTTCACGAGCTACGCGGTCGGACACAATGTCGGCGCCAGCGCCTTCACCGGGGGCGCGGTGCGCTACCGCATCTACTCGCGCTACGGGATCTCGGCGATCGAGGTCGCGAAGATCTGCTTCATCGCCGGCCTGACCTTCTGGCTCGGCAACGCCACGGTGCTCGGACTCGGCGTCGCCTACGCGCCCCAGGCGGCCACCGCGATCAACCAGCTCCCGCCTTGGCTCAACCGCCTGTTCGCCTTCGGCATCATCGCGATGCTCGCGACCTATGTCCTGTGGGTGTGGCGGACGCCACGCATGGTCGGCCGCAACAACTGGCTGGTGACGCTGCCGAACGGTCCGCTCACGCTGTTGCAGATCGCGGTCGGCATCGTCGATCTCGCCTGCTGCGCCGCGGCGATGTACATGCTGGTGCCCGACGAGCCCTATATCGGCTTCGTCACCCTCGCCGTGATCTTCGTCGCGTCCACACTGCTCGGATTTGCGAGCCACTCCCCGGGCGGCCTCGGCGTGTTCGACGCCGCCATGCTGGTGGCGCTCTGGCAGTTCGACACCGAGGATCTTCTCGCCGGGCTGCTGCTGTTTCGGCTGCTCTATTACCTGGTGCCGTTCGCGATCTCGCTCGCCGTGCTCGGCGGCCGCGAAGTGTGGTTCAGCTACGCGCTGCCGCGCGGCGGCGCCGGCAAACCGCCCGGCTAGCCGCCCGTTGCCCGGCTAAAACGTCATAGAACCGTCATCACGACGCCATTTGAGCGTTGCCTCGTAGTCGCGAATTTCGTGCCCGCAGTCGTCGCCTCGTTTCACGGCGAAGGCATGGGGGGATTTTTGCGTAGGAAACCGTCTGCAAAAACTGTAATCGTGCGCCGGGGACGCGGCCACCTCGCCGGATCCTTTTTTGAGAAGGCCCTGCATCGACGCGACAAAATGGGCGTGCCCGCATGCGGAAGGGCAGCTTTGAACGACGCAAATCGGGGCGCGAGAAACCGATGGCGATCCAGGAACACCGAAACGAGGTGCTTGCGGCAGGCGGGGCGATGCGCCGCTTCGTGCGCACGCGTCCGGTGCTGCTCGTGGCCGCCGTGCTGTTCGCCGGCCTCTTCCAGTTCGCCGGGCTCGCGCTGATTCCGGCGCTGATCGGGTTCGCCGTCATTGCGCTCGCCGTGCTGATCCGCGAAGCCGCGTTGCCGGGAGCCGACGAGGTGACGCTCTACGGGGAGCGTGGGAAGCCCCTCATGGCCGACCGCATGGTCGATGCCATCATTGCCGGGTTCTCGGAACCGGCCTTTGCGCTCGCGCCGGACAGCCAGGTCGTCGCCTTCAACGCCAGCGCCCAGCAGATCGTCCCCGGGATCTCCCGCGGCGAGCCGATTTCCTTTGCGCTGCGCGCGCCCGACGTTCTCGAAGCGATCCGGAGCTCCAGCGCCAGCCGGCAGATGCAGCGCGTCGAATACTTCGAGCGGGTGCCGACCGACCGCTGGTGGGAGGCCACCATCGCCCCGTTGCTGTTGCCCGGCGAGACGCCGAGCCAGGCGCGCAATCTCGTGCTGCTGACATTGCGCGACCTGACCCCGTTGCGGCTCGTCGAGGAGATGCGGTCGGATTTCGTCGCCAATGCCAGCCACGAGCTGCGCACGCCGCTCGCGTCTCTGTCCGGTTTCATCGAGACGCTGCAGGGCCCCGCGCGCAGCGACGCGCCGGCCCGCGACCGCTTCCTCGCCATCATGAAGGAGCAGGCGACGCGGATGGCGCGCCTGATCGACGATCTGCTGTCGCTGTCGCGCATCGAGCAGAAGGCTCACATCCACCCCGACAGTCCGGTCAATCTCGGCGCCCTCGTGCGCGAGGTCGCCGACGGGCTCGCTCCGCTCGCCCATGAACGCGAGGTTGAAATCCGGATCGCCAACGCGCCGAGCGCGCTGACCGTCCCCGGCGACCGCGACGAATTGATACGGGTGTTCGAGAACCTGATCGAGAATGCGCTCAAATACGGCGCGCCGGGCCACCGCGTCGACATCTCGCTCGGGCGCGAGCCCTCGGGGAATGCGCGGGAGGCCGTGGTGGCGGTCCGGGACTACGGGCCGGGCATTGCGCCGGAGCACCTGCCGCGCCTGACGGAACGGTTCTACCGGGTCGACATCAGCGAAAGCCGGGCCCAGGGCGGCACCGGGCTGGGACTCGCGCTCGTCAAGCATATCCTCCAACGTCATCGCGGCCGCATGGTGATCGAAAGCACCCCGGGGGCCGGCGCGACTTTCTCGGTCCGGCTCCCTTTGATTATGACACCGGCTACGGCAGATATTCTTAAGTAATTTCAAAATCTTATTTTGTCATTTATTTGTCATCTTGGTCACATAGAACGATGACATCGGCAGCGTAGCCTGCGGCCAGCTCCAGTCTCTCTCAAGGAGCGAGGGGAGACGATCGCTGGCTCGGCCCTGCTCCCTGCCCGGGTACTCTGCGTTTAGAGGCCAGCTTTCGAACAAAATCCACAACGGGCCTTGGGGAGGCCGCAGGAGGTCATCCTGTGGCGCTTTACCTTTGGCCGAACGGACGGAGAAAACACGTGAATCTCAACTTCATCCCATTGCGCGCCTTGGTTGCGGCCGGCGCGATCGCGGTTGTTGCGCCGCTGGCCGCTTCTGCCGCCGACATCTCGGGTGCCGGCGCGACCTTCCCCTATCCGATCTACGCCAAGTGGGCGGACACCTATAAGAAGGACACCGGCGTCGGCCTCAACTACCAGTCGATCGGCTCGGGCGGTGGCATCAAGCAGATCCAGGCCAAGACGGTGGTGTTCGGTGCGACCGACGCGCCGCTCTCGGGCGCCGACCTCGAGAAGAGCGGCCTCGTCCAGTTTCCGATGGTGATGGGCGGGATCGTGCCGGTCCTCAACCTCGACGGCATCAAGCCGGGCGAGCTGGTGATCGACGGACCGACCCTCGCCAGCATCTTCCTCGGCCAGGTGAAGACCTGGGACGACCCGGCGCTCAAGAAGCTCAACCCGACCGCCAAGCTGCCGAGCCAGGCGATCGCCGTCGTGCACCGTTCGGACGGGTCCGGCACCACCTTCAACTTCACCGACTACCTCTCCAAGGTCAGCCCCGACTGGAAGTCCAAGGTCGGCTCGGCGACCGCCGTGGAATGGCCGATCGGCATCGGTGCCAAAGGCAATGAGGGCGTCGCCAACAACGTCGCCAACACCAAGGGCTCGATCGGCTACGTCGAATACGCCTACGCCAAGCAGAACAAGCTGACCTACGCCGACATGATGAACAAGGACGGCAAGACAGTCGCTCCGACGGCCGAAGCGTTCCAGGCGGCGGCTGCCAATGCGGACTGGAATTCGGTGCCGGGATACGGCGTGATCCTGAGCGACCAGCCCGGTGCGCAGTCGTGGCCGATGACGGCGGCGACCTTCATCCTCATCCACAAGCAGCCCAAGGACGCGGTCGCGGCCGGCGAGGCCCTCAAGTTCTTCAACTGGGCCTATACCAAGGGCGACAAGATGGCCCAGGATCTCGATTTCGTGCCGATGCCGACCCCGGTCGTCGCGACGATCGAGAAGATGTGGGCGGCCGATATCAAGGATCCGTCCGGCAAGCCGCTGTTCGCCCTGTCGAACTAAACGATCCCTACGGAGGAAGGTGCCTGCGGGCACCTTCCTCGACCGCCGGACCTTCGTCTCACGATCCGGTTTTACGTCGTCATCCGTCCTGTCGAATCTGATACCTCGAGCGGCCCGCGCCGGCGCACCGTCACGGCCCTGAACGACGCGATGGGCCGCCGACTGTCGGTGGACTGGAGAGCCGGACATGCAAGAACCCGGGAGAAAACCGGTGGTCGATTTCGCCTTGTCTCACGGTAGCCCCGCTGTTTCGCATGACGTGGCCGTGCGTTCCAAAATTCTCGGTCGGCTTCGCCTCAGCGACACGGTGTTCCGCAATCTGACCCTCGGTGCGGCGATCCTGGTCCTGATCCTTCTCGGCGGCGTCATCGCGGCACTGATCAAAGGCTCCCTGCCGGCGCTCCAGGCGTTCGGCTTCAGCTTCCTCTATGAAGAGCGCTGGAACCCGGTCACCGAAAAGTTCGGCGCCTTCGCGCCGATCTACGGCACCATCGTGACCTCGATCATCGCCATGGTGATCGCGGTGCCGCTCGGTCTTCTGATCTCGCTCTTTCTCACCGAGCTGTGCCCGCCCTGGCTGCGGCGGCCGATCGGCATCGCCATCGAGCTCTTGGCCGGCATCCCCAGCATCATCTATGGCATCTGGGGCCTGTTCGTGTTCGCGCCGTTCCTGCAGCGCTTCGTGCAGCCGTTCCTGATCAGCACCTTTTCGCACGTCCCCGGATTGTCGACGCTGTTTGAGGGACCGCCCTTACGGCATCGGCACGCTGACCGCCGGGCTGATCCTCGCCATCATGGTGCTGCCCTTCATCACCTCGGTGTCGCGCGACGTGTTCGAGGCGGTGCCGCCGGTGCTCAAGGAGGCGGCTTACGGCGTCGGCTGCACCACCTGGGAGGTGGTGAGCAACGTGGTGCTGCCCTATGCCCGGGTCGGCGTCATCGGCGGCGTCATGCTGGGGCTCGGCCGCGCGCTCGGCGAGACCATGGCGGTCACCTTCGTCATCGGCAACGCGCATCGCGTCTCGGCATCGATCCTCGCGCCGGGCACGACGATCTCCGCGACCATCGCCAACGAATTCACCGAGGCGGTCGGCGACCTCTACACCTCCTCGCTGATCGCGCTCGGACTGATCCTCTTCGTGATCACCTTCATCGTGCTGGCGCTGGCGCGCTACATGCTGATGCGGATCGAACGGCGGGTGGGCTGAACCATGGACCTCTACGCACGCCGCCGCCATCGCAACCAGATCGTCCTGTTCCTGTCGATCAGCGCGACGGTGATCGGCCTCGGTTGGCTGGTCGTGATCCTCGGGACGCTGATCTTCGAGGGGCTGAGCGGATTGTCGCTCGCGGTCTTCACCGAGATGACCCCTCCCCCGGGATCGGCGGGCGGCCTCCTCAATCCGATCGTGGGGAGCCTGATGATCAGCGTCATCGCCGTCGTCATCGGGACGCCGATCGGCATGCTCGCCGGCACCTACATGGCGGAATACGGAAAATACGCCAGGCTCAGCATGGTGGTACGTTTCATCAACGACATCCTGCTTAGCGCGCCTTCCATCGTCATCGGCCTGTTCGTCTATGAGATCATGGTCGCGCCGATGGGACATTTCTCCGGCTGGGCGGGCGCGGTCGCGCTCGCCATGATCGTCATCCCGGTGGTGGTGCGTACCACCGAGGACATGCTGGCGCTGGTGCCGAAGGAGCTGCGCGAGGCGGCGACCGCGCTGGGAATGCCGCGCGCCCACGTGATCGGCTACGTGTCCTATCGCGCAGCGCGGGCGGGAATGATCACCGGCGTGCTGCTGGCGATCGCACGCATCAGCGGCGAGACCGCGCCCCTGCTCTTCACCTCGCTCAACAACCAGTTCTTTTCCACCGATCTCAACGCCCCGATCTCCAGCCTCCCGGTGGTCATCTTCCAGTTCGCGCTGAGCCCCTACGCCGACTGGCAGAAGCTGGCCTGGATCGGAGCGCTCATCATCACCTTCGCAGTTCTCGCGCTCAGCGTTACCGCGCGCGCCCTGACCGCTACGAGGAAGTCTTCATGAACTCCATGGAACCCGCTGCCAGTGCCGCGACCGTCCCGCCCGTGCCGGTCGCCAGCAAGGACATCGCCTCGCACGGCAAGCTCGCCGAGAAGGTGCTGGTGCGCGATCTCAACTTTTACTACGGCAGCCACCGGGCGCTCAAAGCGGTGAACGTCCCGCTGTACGACCGCAAGGTGATGGCCTTCATCGGACCTTCGGGCTGCGGAAAATCGACCCTGCTGCGCATCCTCAACCGCATCTACGACCTCTACCCGAACCAGCGCGCCGAGGGCGAGGTGCTGCTCGACGGCAAAAACATCCTCGACCCCAAGCAGGATCTCAACCTGCTGCGGGCGCGGATCGGGATGGTGTTCCAGAAGCCGACACCGTTCCCGATGTCGATCTACGAGAACATCGCGTTCGGCGTCCGCCTCTATGAGAAGATATCGCGGGCCGATCTCGACCAGCGCGTCGAGTCCGCGCTGCGCCGCGCGGCCATTTGGGACGAGGCCAAAGACAAGCTTCAGGCCAGCGGGCTGAGTCTCTCCGGCGGCCAGCAGCAGCGGCTGTGCATCGCCCGCACCGTCGCGATCAAGCCCGAGGTCATCCTGCTCGACGAGCCGTGCTCGGCGCTCGACCCGATTTCGACCGCCAAGATCGAGGAGCTGATCGACGAGCTCAAGGACGATTACACCATCGCCATCGTCACCCACAACATGCAGCAGGCCGCCCGCGTGTCCGACTACACGGCCTTCATGTATCTCGGCGAGATGGTCGAGTTCGACACCACGAGCAAGATGTTCACCACGCCCACGGACCGGCGAACCCAGGACTACATCACCGGACGCTTCGGCTGATGCCGCGCAGGTGGAGAGATACGACATGGTCATGACCGAGCATACCCATAAGGCTTTCGACGCCGACCTGCAGGAGCTGGTGCGCATGATCGCCGAGATGGGCGGTCTCGCCGAGCGCCAGATCGGCGACTCGATCGATGCCCTCAACCGGCACGACAACGTACTGTCCCAGAGCATCATCGCCGAGGACAGCAAGATCGACCTCCTGCAGAGAGAGATCGAAGAGAAGGCGATCCTCACCATCGCCCGCCGTCAGCCGATGGCGATCGACCTGCGCGACATCGTCGGCGCGCTGCGCGTCTCCAACGATCTCGAGCGGATCGGCGATCTCGCCAAGAACATCGCCAAGCGGGTGATGGTGCTCGACGGCGAGCTCAATCTGCAGAAGGTCATGCGCGGCGTCGAGCACATGACCGAGCTGGTGCTGACCCAGATCAAGGACGTGCTGGACGCCTATTCGCGCCGCGACGTCACCAAGGCGCTGCAGGTATGGCGCGGCGACGAGGAGGTCGATGCCGTCAACAACTCGCTGTTCCGCGAGCTCCTCACCTACATGATGGAAGACCCACGCAACATCAGCGTGTGCATCCATCTCCTGTTTTGCGCCAAGAACATCGAGCGGATGGGCGATCACGCCACCAACATCGCCGAGACGATCTACTACATGGTGGAGGGCAAGTCTCTGCCGGACGAGCGCCCGAAGGGCGACAACACGAGCACCACGCGGGTCCCCTATCGCCTGTAACGGGATCGCATGATTTGAGGGCTGAATGTCGGCGCGCATACTGATCATCGAGGACGAGGAGCCGTTGACGCTCCTCCTGCGCTACAATCTCGAGGCGGAGGGCTATTCCGTCGAATCCGCGATTCGCGGCGACGAGGCGGATCTCAAGCTCAAGGAGAATACCCCCGACCTCGCCGTGATCGACTGGATGCTGCCGGGGCTGTCCGGCATCGAGCTGATCCGCCGATTGCGGGCACGGCCCGAAACCCAGCAGCTGCCGATCATCATGCTCACCGCGCGGGGCGAGGAGACCGAGCGGGTGCGCGGCCTCGCCACCGGCGCCGACGACTACATCGTCAAGCCGTTCTCGGTGCCCGAGCTGCTGGCGCGAATCCGCGCCCTGCTGCGCCGGACCAAGCCCGAACGGGTCGCCGGCGTGCTGTCGGCGGGCGACATCGAGCTCGACCGCGAGAAGAAGCGGGTCGCCCGCGCCGGCCGCGACGTCCCGCTCGGCCCGACCGAGTTCCGTCTGCTCGAATTCCTGATGGAAAATCCGGGCCGCGTGTTCTCGCGCGAACAATTGCTCGACCGCGTCTGGGGCCGCGACGTCTACATCGACGAGCGCACCGTCGATGTCCACGTCGGACGCCTTCGCAAGGCTCTCAATCGGGGCCGCGCCACCGATCCGATCCGCACCGTGCGCGGCGCCGGATATGCGCTCAACGACCGCTTCGTCAAAAGCGCGTGACGCCGCGCGCCGGGGCGACCGGCACAGGCGGGGTCATCCCTCTGCTGCAAGCTGGAAGCTGCGGGAGTGCCGGGTGGCCCACCGGGCGCGAGATCAAGGTGGTCGAGACCAAGCTGGGCAAGACGAGGCGGGCACGATCAGGGTGGGCGACCTCGTCTCGAGCAACCGCGCCTGGGGCGCGATCACCGCTGGCGCGGCGGGCGTTGCCGCGCTCCGCCCGCCACGTGCATCCGGGCCGGCCGGGCGAAAAGCCCCGGCCCGCGGAAAACTTTCAGCCGCGCTCCTGACGCTTGTCACGCCGGCGTTCCGACACCGGCTGGTAGGCGACGCGCGAGTGGAAGCCGCAATAGGGCAGGCCCTCGAGAAGTTCTTGCCGCCGCAGAAGAAGAAATCCGCCGCGCTCGGATCGCCGATCGGCCAGCGGCAGGTGCTCTCGCTCAATTCCAGGATCGAGCACCGCTGTCCCATTGGAATGATGTTTTCGACGACCTGCGGCTCGGGCTCGAGATCGGCCTCGAACACCTGCAGCGGCGCGAGCGCGGTATTGCCGCGCACGCCGGGTCGCGCGATCCGCATCATGTGCTGATGGGCGCGCGGCTTGCGCTGGCGCGGCACCGCGGCGGACGCGCTCTTGGCGCGGCCGGACAGCCCGAGGCGATGCACCTTGCCGATCACCGAGTTGCGGGACACGCCGCCGAGCTCGGCGGCAATCCGGCTCGCAGACAGGCCGTCGGCCCACAACTTCTTGAGCAATTCCACCCGCTCGTCAGTCCACGTCATGGCCACCCACTTTCGTTGTCCCGTCTCGGCAGCAGGCGGAATCCTTCTACGCCGTCGCTCGACCCGAGGCCGGGCGCCGTGAATGCTTCTCTGACTTCAGACTTGAAGAAATCGCCGCCGCACGAGATGTCGTATCAGTGCGCGGTAACGCTACTATATGCCGTGACTCGCGCGCAGAGTCCGGGGACTCCTCGTCCACACCTTCCGGAGTCCGATGGCCGTTTCGGCCGGCGTCATCCACAGCTCATCGCGCCGACGGTGCCCGGGCGGGCGAAATTTGCCGCCGATTTGCCGCCCGATGCCGCGTGTTGACAGGATTGCAGCCCGAAATACAATGCGTTTGCGTGCCGCCCGGAGAGGCGGCACGTTTCATTTTGCGCACAATTCAACGCTTATCCGACGCAACAACGAACGAGCCGTGTCGTGACCTCTCATCTTTTGCCGACCTATGCCCGGGTGGATCTCTCCTTCGAGCGCGGCGAGGGCGCATGGCTGATCGCCACCGACGGCGAGCGCTATCTCGACTTCACCTCGGGCGTTGCCGTCAACGCGCTCGGGCATGCGCATCCGCACCTCATCGAGGCCCTCGACGCCCAAGCCCACAAGGTCTGGCACGTCTCGAACCTGTTCCGGATTCCACAAGCGGAGCGGCTCGCCGAACGGCTGTGCGCGGAAACCTTCGCCGACCTGGTGTTCTTCTGTAATTCCGGCGCCGAGGCGATGGAGTGCTCGATCAAGGTGGCGCGGAAATACCAGTATGCGAACGGCCATCCGGAGCGCCACCGCATCATCACTTTCGAGGGCGCCTTTCATGGCCGCACGCTGGCGACACTCGCCGCCGGCGGGCAGAAGAAATACCTCGAAGGCTTCGGTCCGGTGGTCGAGGGATTCGACCAGGTTCCGTTCGGGGACCTGGAGGCGGTCAAGCACGCCATCGGGCCGGAAACCGCAGCGATCCTCATCGAGCCGATTCAGGGCGAGGGTGGCGTGCGGGTGGTGCCGACGCCGTTCCTCAAAGCGCTGCGCGAGCTGTGTGACAGCCACGGCCTGTTGCTGGTGTTCGACGAGGTGCAGACCGGCATGGGCCGCACCGGCAGCTTTTTTGCGCACCAGCGCTGCGGCGTGACCCCCGACGTGATGGGCGTGGCGAAGGCGCTGGGCGGCGGCTTTCCGGTCGGCGCCTGCCTCGCCACGGCGGAGGCCGGCAAAGGCATGGTCGCCGGGACCCATGGCTCGACCTTCGGCGGCAATCCGCTGGCGATGGCGGTCGGCAATGCGGTTCTCGACGTGATGCTGGCGCCCGGATTTCTCGAAAAGGTCCAGCGCAGCGCGATCCTGCTCCGGCAGAATCTCGCCGAGCTGCGCGACCGGCACCCGGGCGTGATCACCGAGGTGCGTGGCGAAGGCCTCCTGATCGGCCTCGTCGCCGGCTGCCCCAATGGCGAGCTCGTCGAGGCGCTGCGCGGGGAAAAGCTGCTCAGCGTCGCCGCCGGCGACAACGTCGTCCGCCTGCTGCCGCCGCTCATCATCGAGGAGGCCGAGATCGCCGAGGCAGTCCAGCGCATCGACCGCGCCGCCGGGAAGATCGAGCGGAACCGGCGCGAGCGCGTGGCGAGCGAGGCGGCGACATGACCGCCGCGCCGCGCCACTTTCTCGATCTCATCGACATTTCTCCCGAGGAACTGCGCGCCATCATCGACGACAGCCGCGCCATGAAGGCCGGCGGCGGGACCTCGAGCCGCCATCCCGTCGGCGGCAAGATGCTGGCGATGATCTTCGACAAGCCGTCGACCCGGACCCGCGTCTCCTTCGACGTCGCCATGCGGCAGCTCGGCGGCGACACTATCGTTCTGACCGGCCAGGAGATGCAGCTCGGGCGCGGCGAGACGGTCGCCGACACCGCGCGGGTGCTGTCGCGCTATGTCGATGCGATCATGATCCGCACCCTCGAGCACGATATGCTGCTCGAGCTCGCCGAATACGCGACGGTGCCGGTCATCAACGGGCTGACGCGGCGCTCGCACCCGTGTCAGATCATGGCCGACGTGATGACCTTCGAGGAGCACCGCGGGCCGATCCGCGGCCGCAAGGTGGCGTGGACCGGCGACGCCAACAACGTGCTGACGTCGTGGATGCACGCCGCCCGCCAATTCGACTTCGAGCTCGCGGTGGCGACGCCGCCGGAGCTTGCGCCCAAGCGCAAGGTCCTGGAGTGGGTGAAGTCGTCGGGCGCCGCGATCGAGATCGGCACCGACCCCGAGGCCGCGGCGAAGTCCGCGGATTGCATCGTCACCGACACCTGGGTCTCGATGGGCGACAAGGACGGGGCGCGCCGGCACAATCTGCTGCGGCCGTACCAGGTCAACAGCGCCCTTATGGCAAAAGCAAAACCAGACGCCATATTCCTCCATTGCCTCCCGGCGCATCGCGGCGACGAAGTCACCGACGACGTCATCGACGGGCCGCAGTCGGCGGTGTTCGACGAAGCTGAAAACCGCCTGCATGCGCAGAAGGGTATCTTGGTCTGGTGCTTCAACACGAGTACGCGATGACGGGTCTCGAGGCCACTTCGCGCGCGCCCGCACCCGATGCGGCCGACGACATGATCCTGCCGTTCGAGGTGGCGAGCCTCGACCTGCGCGGTCGCGTGGTGCGGCTCGGGCCGGCGCTCGACGAAATCCTGAATGCCCATGCCTATCCGGAACCGATCTCCAAGCTGCTGGGCGAGGCGATCGTGCTCACCGTGCTGCTCGGCTCCTCGCTCAAGTTCGAGGGCCGCTTCATCCTTCAGACGAAGACCGACGGCCCCGTGCGCATGCTGGTGGTGGACTACCGCAGCCCCGGGCGGGTGCGCGCCTGCGCCCAGTTCGACCCCGCGATCGTCGCCGATCTCGGCTCCAAGTCGGCCGGCGAATTGCTCGGCCGCGGCCACCTCGCCATGACCATCGATCAGGGCCAGGAGATGAGCCGCTACCAGGGCCTGGTGGCGCTCGACGGGGGCACCCTCGAAGATGCGGCACATGAATATTTCCTGCGCTCGGAGCAGATTCCGACGCGGGTTCGGCTCGCCGTCGCGGAGGAGTTCAGCGCCGGTGACGGCGGCCCGCGCCACCGCTGGCGCGCCGGCGGCATGCTGCTGCAGTTCCTGCCCAAGAAGGCCGAGCGGATGCGCGGGCCCGATCTCGATCCCGGCGACGCCCCCGCGGGCATGGTCCGCCACGATGTCGCGGAGGACGAGGCCTGGGTCGAGGGCCGCTCGCTGATCGCCACCGTCGAGGACATCGAGCTCATCGACCCGACGCTGTCGAGCGAGCGTCTGCTCTATCGCCTGTTCCACGAGCACGGCGTGCGGGTGTTCAAGTCCTCGGAGATCGCGGCGAAGTGCTCCTGCTCGCGGGAGAGCGTGACCAACATGCTCAAGAGCTTCACCCAGGCGGACCGCGACGACATGGTGCAGGACGGCGTCATCTCGGTGACCTGCGAGTTCTGCAACAGCAAGTACGTGTTCGATCCGGCCGAGGTCGCGACGGGCGATAGCACGGAAACGCCGCGATAAGCGGTGGGTGCGTTGTCGAATTCCGACTTTCCGGGACGGCGCGGCGTGCCGAGATCGTAGCTCGCCAGCGAATCCGGGGAGGAGCGGAGAGGCTGCCCCGGGTTTCGCGTGCGCTCAACCCGGGCTACGGATCATCGCGCGAGCGGTGGGTCTAATTCGCCATCAGCACGGGCAGGGTGGCGTGGCTGATGATGTGCCGCGTCGCGCCGCCGAAGATGAGCTGGCGCAGGCGGCTCTGGGTATAGGCTCCCTTCACCAGCAGGTCGCAATTGAGCGACTGCGCCGCGGCAAGCACCGCCTCCCCGGTACTCCGACCGGCGATGTCGACGGTGAGCGGCGTCGCCGGCACGCCGTTGCGTTGCAGATAGAGCACCGCCTGGTCCGCCGGCGGCCCCGGCACCTCGCTGCCGCCGCGGACCGAGAGCACGGTGACTTTTTCGGCGCTCTTGAGCAGGGGCATGGCGAGCGCAGTGGTGCGCGCCTGCTCGGTGCTGCAGTTCCAGGCGATCAGGACATTGGTGCCGCACTGCTTGAGCGGAACGGGCGGCGCGAGCAGCACCGGCCGCCCGCTCTCGAACAATCCGGACTCGAGCGCCCGCACCTGCAGCCCGATCGTCTTGGGCTCGGGGCGGGCCATGACGATGAGGTCGAACACCCGGCCATAGCTGCCGACCACGCCTTCGCCTTCCGGCGCATCGTCGAGCCAGCCATAGGAGAACGAGCTGCCCGCGCCGGCGGCGCGCGGCACCGCCCGCTCCATCATGAAGGCCTCGAACATCGCCCTCGCGCGCCGCGCCTCTTCGAGGTTCTCGTCGCGCAGCGATTCGAGCGGGATGGCGCCGGCCATGTCGACCGCGACGAACTCGTTGACGCGAAATCGCAGGGCAAAGCCTTCGAGGTAGCTGTCGAATCGCCGCGCCAGCATCAGCGCCGTCTCGAGTGCCGGACGAACAGCCTCGTGGGACTCGATCGGAACGAGAATGGTCTTCATGGTACGGCCGCCTTCCCCGCTGTCGGCTTCCCGAAGCGAAACGATCATAGGCCATCGCGCCCGGAGCGACAAATGCAGCGCTGGCGCACCCGCGGTGGATTCCGCCCGGCACTTTCCTGAGTTCGATGTCGCTCCGCCAACGCGAGTCAGCTTCCCCCTCCCCAGCCCTCCCCCGCAAGCGGTGGAGGGGGAAGAAACGGATCGCGCCCGCGGGCGACCGTGAACTGCTCCCGCTCCAGGCCCGGTGCCCTTCCTTGTCCCCTCCACCTCAGGCTGGGAAGGGGGCCGCTGACTTGTCCAGCAGAAGGCCGGCTGCAGTAACGCTGAGGCCGTCACACGCGAGAGGCCGGGCCGCGGAGATGCTAGCGGTCGGGGAGCCGCGGCTTGGTGTGCCGGCCCATGTCCCGGCAATCGTCGTCGGTCTTGAGGCCGGCGGCGTGGATGCCGTGGATTGCGAGCTCCTCGTCGCGGTCCTCGGTGTCGCCGGTGACGCCGACGGCGCCGATCACCTCGCCACCGGCGTCGCGGATCGGCAACCCGCCGCCCTCCGGAAAGATCTGGTCGCCGCTCGCCGCGATCAGATAGCGCATGAAGGCGGGCTTTTCCTCGTTGCGGATGCGCACCAGCTTGGAGGAGCGGCCGAGCGCCAGCGCCGCATAGGCCTTGCCGAACGCCATCTCGAATCTGATCATCGACGCGCCGTCGTCTTTCTGGAACGCCTTCACCTTGCAGCCGGGCTCGACCACGATCACCGCGAGGGGCCGGGTCTGCAGCTCCGCGCCACGGGCGAGGATGGCTTCGATGATCCGATTGGCCTGCGCCAAGGTGAGGGATGCCATGGTCAGGTCTCCGTTGAGGGCTGGCGCGCGAGACGGGCTGTTGCGCGAGACGGGCTATTCCGGATTGCCGGCGGACGGCCGGCCCTGGCCGATCGTCTTGCGGAACGGATGAGCCGGATAGACGCCGAGGATCTTGAGCGAGCTCGGCTGCGAAAAGAACGCGAGCTCCTCCAGCGCGAGCTTGAGGTTGGGATCGTCGGGATGGCCGTCGACGTCGGAATAGAATTGGGTGGCCGCGAAGGTGCCTTCGAGCATGTAGCTTTCGAGCTTCGTCATGTTGACGCCGTTGGTGGCGAAGCCGCCGAGCGCCTTGTAGAGCGCCGCCGGAATGTTGCGGACCTGGAACACGAAGGTGGTGAGCACCGGGCCGTTGCCGCGCGGCGCCCACCCTTTCGTGCGCGACAGCACCACGAAGCGCGTCGTCGAGTGGGACGCGTCCTCGATGTTCGCCGCGGCGATGTCGAGGCCGTAGATCTCGGCGGCGAGGCGCGAGGCGATCGCCGCGCAGCTGGGATCGCCGCGCTCGGCGACCTCACGGGCGGCGCCGGCGGTGTCCGCGGCCACCACGCTCTTGACGCCGAGCGTGCGGATGTAGTTGCGGCACTGCCCCAGCGCCATGATGTGGCTTTCGACCGACTTGACCTCGGAGAGCCGAACCCCCTTGAGCACCAGAAGCTGGTTGCGGATCGGCAGGAACCATTCGCCGATGATGTGCAGTCCGGCGCCCGGCATCAAATGGTGGATGTCGGCGACCCGGCCGGCGACCGAATTCTCGATCGGGATCATGCCGAGATCGGCCTCGCCGCTCGCCACGGCGTTGAGGGCGTCCTCAAAGGTCGGACAGGGCGTCGGCACCGCGTCCGGGTAGGCTTCCACGCAGGCGATGTGCGAGTTCGCCCCGAGTTCGCCCTGGAAAACGATCTTCAGCGGTGCGGTGGGAGTGACCATTGAATTTCCCGACGAAACGAGGTTTCCGAAAAGAGAGAAGGGCTCTAGGCGGGCCGGGCGGGCGAAGTCAACGCCGCACGGGCGATTTCGAGGTCTTCCGGCGTATCGACGCCGAGCGGGACCGATCCGACGATCGCGACGTCGATCCGCATTCCGGCTTCGAGCGCCCGCAACTGCTCGAGGCGTTCGCGCTGCTCCAGCGGCGACGGCGCGAGCTGCACGAACCGCGCGAGCGCGGTCCGCCGATAGGCATAGAGGCCGATGTGGTGATAGAGCGGCCCCTCCCCCCACGGCGCGGTGGCGCGGGTGAAGTAGAGCGCGCGGAGCCGGCCGGGACCGACCGGAGTGCCCACCACCTTGACCACGTTCGGATTGGTGCGCTCCTCGGGCTTGCGGATCTCGGCCGCGAGGGTCGCGATGTCGACGGCGGGGTCGTCGAGCGGCGCCAGCGCCGCGCGGATGTCCGCCGGATCGAGGGTCGGAAGATCGCCCTGCACATTGACCACGATACGGGCGGCTGCACCGGGGTCGACCCGTTCCAGCGCCTCGAAGATGCGGTCCGACCCCGAGGCGTGATCGCTCCGCGTCATCACCGCCGTTCCGCCGGCGCGGGAAACTGCGCTCTCGATCTCCGGCGAGTTGGTGGCGACGAAGACCGGGCCGATCCCGGCCGCCGCCGCCTGGTCCACGACGTGGGCGATCATCGGCCGGCCTGCAATCTGCGCGAGCGGCTTGCCGGGCAGCCGGGTCGCCGCCATGCGGGCGGGAATGAGAATGATGACGTGTCCCGCCATGGGCGCGGTCCCGGTGGTGCGTAGCTCGGCGGTGCCGCTATTCGGTGTTGCGCGGACCGCAGCGATGCGACGCAAGTTCAATTTCGAGGCCGCTTATACGGGTTGCCACGGCTGCGGCAAACCGGCTATCTGTGCGCCGGCGGGACCGCCCCCGGCGTTTCTGGCATGAGGGACCCTTCGGCGATGGACTCCTTTGAATTCAATAAGATCGCTGGCGCGATCCTCGGCAGCTGCCTGTTTCTCCTGGCGCTCAGCTTCGCCGCGGAGGCGATTTACGCTCCGCCGCAGCCGGCCAAGCCCGGCTATGTGATCGAGATTCCCAAAGAGAGCGCCACCAAGGAGGCGGGGAAGCCGGCCGCCGAGGAGCCGATCGAGAAGCTGCTCGCCAGCGCGACGGTCGAGCGCGGGCAGGCCTCCGCCAAGGTTTGTTCGACCTGCCACACCTTCGACAAGGGCGGCCCCAACAAGGTCGGGCCCAACCTCTGGGGCATTGTCGGCCGTCCGCGCGGCTCGGAAGCCGGTTTCAACTATTCGCCCGCCATGAAGGCGAAGGGTGGCGACTGGACCATCGACGACCTGAATAAATTCCTGGAGAGTCCCAAGACCTTCGTTCCTGGGACCCTGATGTCGTTCGGCGGCTTTCCCAAGGGCAGCCAGCGCGCCGACGTCATCGATTATCTCAACACGCTGTCGGACAGCCCGAAGCCGCTTCCGGTCGCCAAGCAGTAGGCGCGGACCGCCCGAGAAACGCGCGGCGGCGGCGTCTTGCGCCGTCCAGCGGCCATTCGACACGGGCGCGGCCGGTCGCGTTGCAGCACGGTGGCGCCGTAATCAAATCATAATAAATTGCTCGGCCGCGGCGTGCGGACCCGTTGCGAATGAAGCCGGCTGGGGTTTTCCTGCGCGGGCGCAGTCGCAAAGAATCTGGTCGCATGCGCTTCGCACGTCGCAGAACTTGGCCGCACATCGACTTCGCCGGAGGAGGCACCATTGAACGCCCGGATTTCCCGCCGCACCGCTGCTGCGGCGCTTTTCGTTGCAATCCCGGTGGCGGCGCTGCGCGTTCCGGCCTTCGCCCAGGCTGCCGGCGCCGCGGAGGAGAACGAGTGGCGGCACGGGCTCTCGCTCTACGGCGATCTCAAGTACAAGCCCGGTTTCAAGAACTTCGACTACGTCAATCCCGCGGCGCCCAAAGGCGGTTCGGTGCGCCAGGTGGCGATCGGCACGTTCGACAACCTCAACCCGGTGATCGCCGGCGTGAAGGGAAACATCGCGGCCGGCATCGGCCTCATCTTCGACAGCCTGACCATCCAGTCCATGGACGAGGTCTCGGCCGCCTACGGCCTGCTCGCCGAAAGCATGAGCTACCCCGACGATTTCTCCTCCGTCACCTATCGCCTGCGCCGCGAGGCCAAGTGGCATGACGGCAGGCCGGTGACGCCTGAAGACGTCATCTTCTCGTTCAATTCCTACAAGCAGCACAGTCCGCAACTGTCGGCCTATTACCAGCACGTCACCAAGGCCGAGAAGACCGGCGAGCGCGACATCACCTTCACCTTCGACGCTCCCGGCAACCGCGAAATGCCGCAGATCATCGGCGAGTTCAGCGTCGTGCCCAAGCACTGGTTCGAAGCCGCCGACAGCGCGGGCAAGCCGCGCGACATCTCCGTCACGACGCTCGAGCCGCCGCTCGGCAACGGCGCCTACCGCATCAAGGAGTTCGTGCCGGGACACTCCATCGTGTTCGAGCGCGTCAAGGACTACTGGGGCAAGGACCTTCCGGTGAATGTCGGCCGGGACAATTTCGACCTCCTGCGCTACGAATACTTCCGCGATACCACCGTGGCGCTCGAAGCCTTCAAAGCCGACCAGATCGACTGGCGCATCGAGAATGTCGCGCGGTTCTGGGCCACCGGCTACGACTTTCCCGCCGTACAGGACAAGCGCGTGGTCAAAGAAGAATTTCCGATCCGCAGCTCGGGCATCATGCAAGCCTTCGTGCTCAACACGCGGCGGCCCAAGTTCAGCGATCCCCGGGTGCGACGCGCGTTCAACCTCGCGCTCGATTTCGAGGAGATGAACAAGCAGTTCTTCTTCGGCCAGTACGAGCGCATCAACAGCTACTTCACCGGGACCGAGCTCGCCTCGAGCGGACTGCCGACCGGCCTCGAGCTGGAAATCCTGGAGACGGTGCGGAGCGAAGTGCCCCCCGAGGTCTTCACCGCGGTCTACAAGAACCCGGTCAACGGCAACCCCGAAGCGGTGCGCAACAACCTGCGCGAGGCGACGCGCCTGCTGCGCGAGGCGGGCTACGAGGTCCGCAACCAGAAGCTCGTCAACGCCAAGACCGGCGAGACGATGGATGTCGAATTCCTGCTCGACGAGCCGATCTTCGAGCGGTTCGTCTTGTTCTACAAGCCGTTGCTGGAACGGCTCGGCATCGGCGTCACGGTCCGCACCGTCGACGACGCGCAATACGAGAATCGCACCCGCGCCTTCGATTTCGACATCATCGTCGGTTCGTGGGGCGAGTCGCTGTCGCCCGGCAACGAGCAGCGTGGCAACTGGGGCTCGCGGGCCGCGGACCGGCCGGGCTCGCGCAACCTCATCGGCATCAAGAACGAGGCGGTCGACAAGCTGATCAACCGGCTCGTTTTCGCCAAGACGCGCCCCGAGCTGGTGGCGGCGACGCGGGCGCTCGACCGCGTCCTGCTGTGGAACCACTTCGTGGTGCCGCAGTGGACCTACCGGAAAGTGCGCGCCGCCTTTTGGGATCGCTACTCCCATCCGCAAACCATGCCCGAATACGGCGCCGCGGCGTTCCCGACCATCTGGTGGCTTGACGAAGCGAAGGCCGCCAAGGTCGCAAAGACCGGGGGACGTCAGTAATGCGGGCTCCGGTGAAGCGCGACGGGGACGGGCTGACGCGCCGCAAGGTGCTGGTGCTCTCCGCGGGCGCGGTCACCGCGAGCGCGCTCGTCGGCGGCCGGGCCATTGCGGCAGCCGATGCCGAGGACACCGAAGTCCATGGCATCTCCGGCTTCGGCGATCTCAAATATCCCGCCGACTTCCGGCATTTCGACTACGTCGCGCCGGACGCGCCGAAGGGCGGCGCCTTCTCGCAGATCGGTTCGAGCCGCCAGTACAATCAGAACTTCCTGACGTTCAATTCGCTCAACAGCTACATCCTGCGCGGCGACGCCGCCCAGGGCATGGAGCTCACCTTCGCCACGCTGATGACCTCGGCCGCCGACGAGCCGGACGCGATGTACGGCCTCGCCGCAAAGTCGGTGCGCATCTCGCCCGACGGGCTCGTCTATCGCTTCGCGCTGCGTCCGGAAGCGCGGTTTCACGACGGCAGCAGGCTCACCGCCCACGACGCCGCGTTCTCGCTCAATCTCCTCAAGGAGAAGGGCCACCCCATCATCACGCAGCGGCTGCGCGAGATGGCGAGCGCGGAAGCGACCGACGACGCGACGCTCGTGGTGCGCTTCGTCGAGAAGCGCGCGCGCGACGTGCCGCTCTATGTCGCCGGCCTGCCGATCTTCTCGCGCGCCTATTACACCGCGCACAATTTCGAGGAATCGAACCTCGACATCCCGCTGGGATCGGGGCCCTACAAGGTGGGACGATTCGAGCCCGGCCACTTCATCGAATTGCAGCGCGTGACGGACTGGTGGGGCGCGGCCCTGCCGGCCAATGTCGGGCAGAACAATTTCGACACCCTGCGCTATGAGTATTATCGCGACCGCGAGGTCGGCTTCGAGGGCTTCACGGCGAAGAGCTACCTGTTCCGCGAGGAGTTCACCTCGCGCACCTGGGCGACGCGCTACGACTTTCCCGCCATGCGCGACGGCCGCGCCAAGCGCGACGAGCTTCCCGACGACACGCCTTCCGGCGCGCAAGGCTGGTTCATGAACGTGCGCCGCGCCAAGTTCGCCAATCCGCAGCTGCGCCTCGCGCTGAACTACGCCTTCGATTTCGAGTGGACCAACAAGTCGATCATGTACGGGTCGTACCTGCGCACCCAGTCGGTGTTCCAGAATTCCGACATGATGGCGAAGGGCCCGCCGGGCGCCGAGGAGGTCGCGCTGCTCGCGCCGTGGCGCGGCCGGATCCCCGACCAGGTGTTCGGCGAACCGTTCGTTCCGCCGGTGTCCGACGGCTCGGGCCAGGATCGCGTGCTGCTGCGCAAGGCCAGCCAGATCCTCGCCGACGCCGGCTTTCCCATCAAGGGCGGCAAGCGGGTCAATGAAAAGGGTGAGCCGATCACCTTCGAGTTCCTGATCGACGAGCCGACCTTCGAACCGCACCACATGCCGTTCATCAAGAACCTCAAGACGCTCGGCATCGAGGCGACGCTGCGGCTCGTCGACCCGGTCCAGTACCGCGCCCGCGTCGACGACTTCGATTTCGACGTGACGGTGGACCGCGCCGGCTTCTCCACCATTCCCGGCGATTCGCTGCGGAGCTATTTCTCGTCGCAGGCGGCGGCGACCAAGGGCTCCCGCAACCTCGCCGGCATTTCCGACCCCGCGATCGACGCGCTGATCGAGAATATCATCGCGGCCAAGACCCGGCCCGAGCTCGTGACCGCGGCCCGCGCCCTCGATCGCGTGATTCGGTCGGGCTATTACTGGGTGCCGCACTGGTACAAGCCGTCCCACTGGGTGGCCTATTGGGACGTGTTCGGACGGCCCGCGACCAAGCCGCGATATTCCAGGGGAATTCCCGAGACGTGGTGGTATGATCGGGACAAGGCAGCCAAGGCCGACAAGCCGGGATAACGAGAAGCCGGGAAAACAAACGGGATAACAAAATCGCCCCATGACCGCCTATATCGTTCGCCGCGTCCTGTTCATGATCCCCACCCTGCTGGGGATCATGCTGGTCGCGTTCGCGGTGGTGCAGTTCGCGCCGGGCGGGCCGGTCGAGCGGGTGATCGCGCAGCTTTCGGGCGCCGACACCGGGGCGACCTCGCGCATCTCCGGCTCCGCCGGCGGCGACTTCGGTTCCCGCGGCCAGATGCAGGGCGCGTCGCAACTCGACGCCGCGAACTCGAAATACCGCGGCGCCCAGGGTCTCGACCCCGAATTCATCAAGCGCCTGGAAAAGCAGTTCGGCTTCGACAAGCCGGCCTACCAGCGCTTCCTCATCATGCTGTGGAACTACGCGACGTTCGATTTCGGCAAGAGCTATTTCCGTGACGTCAGCGTTCTGCAGCTGATCAAGGAGAAGCTCCCGGTCTCGGTGTCGCTCGGGTTGTGGACCACGCTGCTCACCTATCTCATCTCGATTCCGCTGGGCATCAAGAAGGCGATCTCGGACGGCTCGCCGTTCGACGTGTGGACGTCGGGCGCCGTCATCATCGGCAACGCCATCCCCGGCTTCCTGTTCGCGGTGTTCCTGATCGTGCTGTTCGCCGGCGGCTCGTTCCTGGACTGGTTTCCGTTGCGAGGGCTGACCTCCGACAACTGGTCGACGCTGCCGTGGTACGGAAAGATCCTCGACTATTTCTGGCACCTCACGCTGCCGCTGTTCGCGATGGGCGTCGGCGCCTTCGCGACGATGACGATCTTCACCAAGAACTGCTTCCTCGACGAGGTGCGCAAGCAGTACGTGCTGACCGCGCGCGCCAAGGGCTGCAACGACCGCCAGGTCCTCTACGGCCACATCTTCCGCAACGCGATGCTGCTGATCATCGCCGGATTTCCCGGCGCCTTCGTGCGCGTGTTCTTCACCGGCGCCCTGCTGATCGAGACCATCTTCTCGCTCGACGGCCTCGGCCTGCTCAGCTTCGAGAGCGTGCTCAACCGCGACTATCCCGTGGTGTTCGCGACGCTCTACATCTTTTCGCTGCTCGGCCTCGTGATCAACCTGCTCTCGGACCTCACCTACACCTGGGTCGACCCGCGGATCGATTTCGAAACCCGGGAGGTGTGACGTGGACGATCGCACCGCCACCGCGTCCGGCACCCTCCCCCCGCCTGCGGTGCCCCCGCCTGCGGTCACCGCGGCGCCGGCTGCTCCCGCCGCGCCCGTCCACAGGCCGCGCAGCCGTTTCGCGCTGACGCCGATCAACCTGCGGCGATGGCAGAACTTCAAGGCGAACCGCCGCGGCTACTGGTCGTTGTGGCTCTTCCTGGTGCTGTTCGTCTGTTCGCTCGGGGCCGAATTCATCGCCAACGATAAGCCGTTCTACGTCAACTTCGAAGGCAAGTCGTTCTTCCCGGCGCTGATCGACTATCCGGAAACGGCCTTCGGCGGCGACTTCGAGACCGGCGCGGATTATCGCGACCCCTACCTGCAGAAGCTGATCGCGGAGAAGGGCGGCTTCATGCTGTGGCCGCCGATCCGCTACTCCTACAACACCCACAATCTCGACCTGCCGACGCCGGCGCCGTCGCCGCCGACCTGGCTGCTCACCGAGGCGCAGTGCAAGGAGGTGGTCGAGCGCAAGCATTTCAAAAGCTGCAGCGACCTCGAATACAATTGGCTCGGCACCGACGACCAGGGCCGCGACGTGGTCGCCCGCATGATCTACGGCTTCCGCATCTCGGTGCTGTTCGGCCTCATCCTGACCGTCATCTCGTCGGTGATCGGCGTCGCCGCCGGCGCCGTGCAGGGCTATTTCGGCGGCTGGACCGATCTCCTGTTCCAGCGCTTCATCGAGATCTGGACCTCGATTCCCGAGCTCTATTTGCTGCTCATCATTTCCTCGGTGCTGGTGCCCGGATTCTTCATCCTGCTCGGCATCCTGCTGATGTTCTCGTGGGTGTCGCTCGTCGGCCTGGTGCGCGCCGAGTTCCTGCGCGGGCGCAATTTCGAATACATCCAGGCGGCGCGCGCCCTCGGCGTGTCCAACCGCGTCATCATGTTCCGCCACCTGCTGCCCAATGCCATGGTGGCGACCATGACGATGCTGCCGTTCGTGCTGTCGGGCTCGGTGATGTCGCTCACCGCCCTCGACTTCCTCGGCTTCGGCCTGCCGCCGGGCTCGCCCTCGCTCGGCGAACTGCTGCAGCAGGGCAAGTCGAACATCCAGGCGCCGTGGCTCGGACTCACCGGCTTCTTCACCGTCGCGACCATGATGTCGCTTCTGATCTTCGTCGGCGAAGGCATCCGCGACGCCTTCGATCCCCGCAAGACTTTCCAGTGAACGAGACTTTGAACGAGACGTTCAAGCATCGAGCTTTCCCCTGAAGCCGCGGGACCCAACAGAGTGAACATGGACGCATCGGCCTCACCCCTGCTCTCGGTCCGCGATCTGTCGGTGGCGTTTCGCCAGGGCGGTCGCGAGACCCTCGCGGTCGACCGCGTCTCGTTCGACATCAAGAAGGGCGAGACGCTCGCGCTGGTGGGCGAATCCGGATCCGGAAAGTCGGTCACCGCGCTGTCGATCATGCGGCTGTTGCCCTACCCGTCGGCGTCCCACCCCTCGGGCGCCATCCTCTTCAAAGGGCAGGACCTGATGCGCCTCTCCGAGCGAGAGATCAGGCGCCACCGCGGCTCCGACGTGACGATCGTGTTCCAGGAGCCGATGACGTCGCTCAACCCGCTCCACACCATCGAGAAGCAGCTCGCCGAGATCATGCTGCTGCACGGCGGCCTCACCGGCAAGGCGGCGCGCACGCGCATCGTCGAGCTGCTGACCCTGTGCGGCATTCCCGATCCGGAGAGCCGGCTGCAGAGCTATCCGCACCAGCTTTCGGGCGGCCAGCGCCAGCGCGTGATGATCGCCATGGCGCTCGCCAACGAGCCCGACCTGCTGATCGCCGACGAGCCGACGACCGCGCTCGATGTCACCGTGCAGGCGCAGATCCTCGAGCTGCTCAAGGAGCTGCAGTCGCGGCTCGGCATGGCGATCCTGTTCATCACCCACGACCTCGGGATCGTGCGCAGGATCGCCGACCGGCTGTGCGTGATGAAGCAGGGCAAGATCGTGGAGCACGGCACCGTCGAGGAGGTGTTCAAGGCGCCGCAGCATCCCTACACCCGCGCCCTGCTCGCCGCCGAACCCAAGGTGCAGCCGGCGCCGCTCAACCCGCAGGGCGACGTCATCATCCGCACCGACGACATCAAGGTGTGGTTTCCGATCAAGCGCGGCGTGCTGCGCAAAGTCGTCGGCCACATCAAGGCGGTCGACGGGGTGAGCATCGACGTGCGACGCGGCGAGACGCTGGGGATCGTCGGCGAATCCGGTTCCGGCAAGACGACGCTCGGGCTCGCGATCCTGCGCCTGATCTCGTCGAACGGTCCCATCGTGTTCCTCGGCCACGACCTGCAGGGGCTGAAGTTCAAGGAAATGCGCCCGTTCCGGCGTGACATGCAGATCGTGTTCCAGGACCCCTACGGATCGCTGAGCCCGCGCATGTCGGTCGCCGACATCATCGCCGAGGGGCTGCAGGTGCATCAGCCCGCCCTCGACGAGGCCGGGCGCGAGGACCGTGTGATCCGCGCGCTGGTCGAGGTCGGTCTCGATCCGGAGACCCGGTTCCGCTATCCGCATGAATTCTCCGGCGGCCAGCGCCAGCGCATTGCGGTGGCGCGCGCGGTGGTGCTGGAGCCGACCTTCGTCGTTCTCGACGAGCCGACCAGCGCGCTCGACATGCTGATCCAGTCGCAGATCGTCGACCTCCTGCGCGACCTGCAGCACCGCAAGGACCTCACCTACCTGTTCATTTCCCACGACCTGCGGGTGGTGGCGGCGCTCGCCAGCAAGCTCATCGTGATGCGCCACGGCAAGGTGGTCGAGGCCGGTGCCGCGGCGGATGTTTTCAAGGCGCCGAAAAGCCCTTATACGAGGGCGCTGTTTGCCGCCGCCTTCAATCTCGAGACCGCCGCCGAGGGCGTGGTCGCGCAATAGCCGCGTCGAACATCCGTTCGAGTCCCGCGAAGCTGCCGAATCCACAGAAAGCCAACGCGGTCTGCCGTTGTGAGGGCCAATGATCGTCGATACCCACGCCCATCTCGTACCGCCGGATCTTCTCGACACCATCCGCCGCGACCGGGCGCGATTTCCCTCGCTGCGCCTCATCGAGGAGGGCGGCCTCGCCTTCGCCTTTGCCGGGGGCAAGCCGACGCGCCCCGTCTCCAAGCCGCTGAGCGACATTCCCGGCCGCCTCGCCTGGATGAAGCAACAGGGCATCGACCGCCAGGTGTGCGGCGGCTGGGTCGACATGTTCGGCTATGAGCTGCCGGCCGCCGAAGGCGAGGCCTGGAGCCGGATGATCAACGACGCCATGGTCGCGGCGAGAAAGGCCGAGCCGGCTCTCGTCCCGCTCGCCACCGTGCCGCTGCAGGACGGCGCGCGTGCCGCCGCCGTGCTCAAAAGCGCCGTCGCCGCGGGGTGCCCGGGCGCCATGATCGGGACCCTGCCGCGCGGCATCGGCAGCGTGCTCGACACTGCCGACCTCGATGCCTTCTGGGCGGCGGCCGACGACCTCGGCGCCGCGGTTCATATCCACCCGAGCTTTGATTCCGGCGACGCCCGCACCCACGACTACGGCATGCAGAATGCGGTCGGCCGCATCACCGACGCCATGGTCGCGGTGGGGCGGCTGATCTACAGCGGCCACGTCGCGCGCTACAAGAACGTCAAGTTCATCGCCCCCATGGGCAGCGTCGGGCTGCCATTCCTGGTCGGCCGGCTGCAGCGCAATTTCGAGCTGACGCCGGGGCTCGGCGATCCGGCCGAGGCGCTGTCGCGGCTCTACACCGACACCGTGCTGCATGATCCGCGCGTGCTGCGTTTCGTCATCGATGTCGTCGGCGGCGACCGCATCATGATGGGCTCGGACATGCCGTTCCCGATCGGCGACCTCGCCCCGACCAGGATCGTCGCCGCGAGCGGCGTCGATGCCGCCACCGCGGGCCGGATCAATGGCGGCCTCGCCGCCGAATTGTTCCGGCTCCACTGAGCGACCGGATGGACGGGACCACGCGATCGTCCGGGGCGCCGTCGCGACCCGCGATGTTGCGGCCCGCGGTGTTCCTGGATCGCGACGGGACGCTCAACGAGGACACCGGCTACGTCCATCGCTGGGCCGACTTCCACTGGCTTTCCGGCGCCAAGGCTGCGATCCGTCGGCTCAATGACGCGGGCGTCCTCGTGTTCGTAGTGACGAACCAGTCCGGCGTCGCGCGCGGCCTGTTCGGCGAGGACGCGGTGACGGCGCTGCACGAAAAGATGCGGGAGGACCTGCGCACCGTCGGCGCGGGGATCGACGACTTCCGCTATTGCCCGCACCATCCCGACATCGGGGTCGCCCCCTATCGGCGCGTCTGCGCCTGCCGCAAGCCCGCTCCCGGGATGATCCTCGACCTCATCGCACAATGGCCGGTCGATGCTGCGGCGAGCGTGATGGTCGGCGACAGGGAGAGCGACGCGCAAGCCGGCCGCGCCGCCGGCATCGCCGCGGAAGTCGTACCGGGCGGCGGGCTGGAACGCTTCGTCGAACGCTTCCTCATTCCAGGTGGCCACGGCTAGTTGCGATGCCATCGGCCGATGGACGTACGAACTAAATATGGCGCGGGCTAATCACGACGCCCGGCGACTGCGCCGGTCTGTGCATGAACGCAAAATTGAGCTGTTCCGACGGCAGCATTTGCAGCCGCTAGAAGCTGGATTTGGACGGATTGCTGCCCTACAATGGGTCTTGTCATAGTTGATGGTGGAAGTCTTGCAACCACTCGTCATGACACCGAGTACATTTAGCTAGTTGAGAATCCAATGAGCTTATTTGAAGACACAAATCCTAAGGCTCTCAAAGATCTTTTAGGCGAAATAAATTCACGAACAATGGCGCTTCCCGACTTCCAGCGGGACTTCGTCTGGGAACCCAGCGCTACGCAGGAGCTGATTGTATCGATTGCCAATGACTATCCGGCGGGGAGTATTCTCCGCGTGCGTGATGAGAAACGTGTCTTTGCCGCACGCGAATTCGAAGGCGCTCCGAAACTCAACGACTATAAGCACACATTCCTGGTCCTAGATGGCCAGCAGCAACTCACTTCGCTTTATCAAGCGTTTTTTGGGGTCGGGGAGCACCGGTATTATATTGACCTGAAATTGCTGATTAATGGGGCCGACTTCGAAGAGGCGATTAGCTACGAGCGCGCAAAGACCAAACGAGTAAAGTCGCGAGAGAGCTTCGAACACCAAGCAAAGGAACTGATTTTACCTCTTAGCGTTCTTAAGGCAGGTGCGGGTGGGTTTCTTGACTGGATGTTGAACGCGACCAGCCCTATGAGCTCAAATGAGCGGGCACGCATGCTTGACGCGCTTAAAAAGATAAACAGTAACTGGATCAAGCCAATAGACGAGTATCGATTCCCCGTCGTCACACTTTCAAACGAAACCGGGCCCGATGCGCTTTGCACAATATTTGAAACACTCAATCGTACCGGTGTAAAGCTCAGCGTTTTTGAACTACTAACCGCACGGTTTTGGCCACAAAAAATCAATTTACGGGCGTTATGGTATAAAGCCTGCGAAGAGTATTCAATAATTTCTGATTTTGGGGTTGATCCTTATTACATTCTGCAAGCAATTTCGCTCGCGTGCCGCAAAGCCCCGTCCTGCAAGCGTAGCGACGTCCTCGATCTTGCGACCGAAGATATAGAAGGGTGGTGGGATCGGGTTGTTGAAGGGCTTGCAACTGGTCTCGATATCCTCCGAGAAGATTGCAAAGTTGTTTTACCAAAGTGGTTGCCGTACCAAACGATGCTTGCACCACTAGCCGCAGTCCTAGCAAAAATAGGGCGGACTAAGACACCTGTAGCCGGGGCGCAGAGGGAAAATCTAAAGCGTTGGTTTTGGTGCGCCGTTTTTGGCCAAGTTTATGAAAAGGCGCCAAACAGCCAGTCCGCGAAAGATGTTATAGAGTTGCTCATATGGCTTGAGGGCGGAGGCCCGCCTGAAACAATCAACACAATGAGCTTCGACCCAAAGGTACTTCGTGATGTCACCCCCCGTCAACGCGCAGTCTACCGAGGCGTGATCTGTCTGATCGTCGGTGGCGCGCGCGATTTTCATACTCAGGCCACCATCACAGGCCGACTCATGATTGAGCAGGGCATTGACGATCACCACGTATTTCCATCGAATTACCTGGAAACGAAGAAGGGGATAAAGTCGTCTCGCCTGCGCGACTGTGTCCTCAATCGCACCCTAATCGACCGCACAACTAATCAGACGATAAGCGCACGCGCGCCCTCCGATTATCTTAGCGAAATTCGCGAGACCCGGGGTTTCCCATTTGACGCCGTATTAGCTTCTCATTCTTTGCCGACGGGAGACAACTCTCCGTTTTGGACTGATGATTACGCCGCGTACCTTACGTGGCGGGAAGCCAAAATATGGAACGAGATCAAGCGGGTTACAGGCGTGAAGGTGGCGAGCGATCTTGAAGCAAGTGAGTAGGATTTTGTATGGAGACTGCGGCTGTCAGGCGAGCGGGAATGGTCCTAGCTAGGAGATGGCGTTGAGCCTCCACGTCAAAAGCCTCGTGACTCAAGTCTGTAACCCTGTTCGACCGCGTGCCTCCGATGGCCGACCTCAGCCGTCTTCCTCGTGCAGCAGGATGAGGAATCCGACCATCCCGCCCCCGACGATCGGCAACCAGGCCGCGAGCAGCGGATAGAGCAGATCCGCCTTGCTCAAATCCTCGGTCACCTTGGAGAGCACATAGATCGAGAACCCGGCGACGACGCCCATCAGGATGCGCTGCGGCACGCCGCCGAACCGGAACGCGCGCAGGCTGAACGAGGCGGCCAGCAGTACCATGGCGGCCTGCAGGAACGGGCGCGCCAGCAGGATCTGGTACTGCAGGCGATAGCCCGCCGCCGCGAGGCCGGAATCCTCGGCGTAGCGGATGTAGGTCGGCAGGTGCCAGAACCCGACCGTATCAGGCGCCGCGAAGCTCTCGGCGACCTGCTCGCGGGTGAGCTTGGTGGGCAGGGAATAGGTCTCGAAATCCTGCGGCAGCACGTTGGGCGCATAGACCCGCGCATGGGTCAGCAGCCACGCACCGGGCGTGAGGTCGGCGCTCTCGGCCTCGATGCGCTCCTTGAACTCGCCCGCCGCGCCAAAGGTGAAGGCGATGATCGACGTGAGCTGGAGGCCCTGCTGCCGGCTCTGCAGCGCGTTCATGATGGATTCGCCGTCATTGCCGCGCTGGCGCACCCAGTAGCCGCTGTCGTAGACGTCGAGCGAGGACTGCAGCTGGCCGAAAACCTGCGCCTCGATCCGCTTCGAAAGCTCGCGCAGGTTCGCCGAGACCGGGTTGTAGACGAGCGTGCCGAACAGCCCGAGCAGCAGCGCCACCGTGAGGGCGGGCGCGATGATCTGCCAGACCGAGATTCCGGCGCCGCGGGCGACCACGAGCTCCATCCGGCGCGACAAGCTGAAGAAGCACGCCATCGCACCGACCAGGATGCTGAACGGAAACAGGCGCTCCATGATCTGCGGGACGCGGCACAGCGACACCAGCACCAGCATCGAGGCCTGGGCCTTGGGCGCATCGGAGGCGCGGCGCATCAGGTCGATGTAGTCGACGAACAGGACGAGGAAGAACACGCCGGCGAACACCGCCACGACGGAAACGAAAAAGCGGCCGGCAAAATAGCGCGACAGCGTTCTCGACCCCATCTTCCCAGCCCCTCCGCGTCAGAGCGCCCTATCGTCTTTCTACGGCCAAACGGCCGCCGCGCCAACCCCCGGCACCACGCCGCGGAGCCGAGCGTCGAGTGGTGCGATCATACCACCATCACGATGGACATGGCCGTCACAGGCTCACTCAGCGAGTGCCGAAGGCGCGATCTCCGGCATCGCCGAGGCCGGGGAGGATATAGGCGTGGTCGTCGAGGCGCTCGTCGACCGCGGCCGTCCAGATCTTGACGTCGGGGTGGACGCCGCGCAGCCGCTCGATCGCCATCGGCACGGTGATGAGGCAGACGAAGCGGATGTCCTTGGCGCCGCGCTCCTTGATGCGGTCGACCGCGGCCACCGCGGTGTTGCCGGTGGCGATCACCGGCGAGATGACGATCACCTGGCGTTCGGCGATGTCGATCGGAGCCTTGAAGAAATACTCCACCGCGACCAGCGTGTCGGGATCGCGGTAGAGCCCGATATGAGCGACGCGCGCCGCCGGGACCAGTTCCAGCATGCCTTCGACGAGGGTCATGCCGGCGCGCAGGATCGGCGCGAACACCAGCTTCTTGCCGGCGATCCGCGGCGCCATCATCCGCGCCATCGGGGTTTCGATCTCGACATAGTCGAGCGGGAGGTCGCGGGTAACCTCGTAACACATCAGGATCCCGAGCTCCCGGCACAGCTCGCGGAATGATTTGGTCGACCGCCCCTTGTCGCGCAGCAGCGTCAGCTTGTGCTGCACCAGCGGATGACCGACGATGGTCACGCCCTCCATGGAACCCTTCCTTCGTCACCGTGCGATCGCTTGCGATCGAACCGGATCGCGCTCTGCAGTCTCAGCTTTCGAGGATCGTCTCGCCCGCGATCGCGGCGATCTTTCGGGATCATGCTTCAGAACACCGTGCCGTCGCTGATGACGGCGACCGGCGGCGGGGCGCCGTCCGGCCGCAGCCGCTGCGCCAGCATGCGGCCGGCGCTCCAGGTGCCGCCTTGCAAAATCCGCGCGAGCGGCAGGCTCGCGGCATCGCGCCCGAGCCGCGCCCGCACCTGCACCGCCAGACGGTCGAGCAGGGCGACGGTCAACGCGCGCCATTCGACCACCAGGGGGGAGGAGACGTCGTGGCGGCGGCGCACGTCCTCGGCATCGCGGAAGCTCAAAGTGCCGGTGTCGATGAACAGCCCGCCATTGCGATACTCCGCAAGCCCGGTGAGGCCGTCGATCGCGGTCACCGTGAAACCGGCGCGCTCCATCGGCTCGATGAGGGAATAGGCCAGCCACTGGGAGAGCTTGTGGAACGGCACCAGCAGGGTGGTCGCATCCCCCGTGGGCATGGCGGGGTGACGCCAGCAGTCGCCGAGCGGAATTCCGCCCAGCGTGATCCGCGACGGCCAGATCGGCCCGAGATGCAGCAGCAGTTCCTGCAGGATGGTGGCCGCCTCGATGTGCCCGCGCACGGCGCGGCTCGCGAGGTGGTCGAACAGGCCGCCGGGCCGCGGCTCATCCTTGGTGGCGAAGATCGCGGGAGCCGCGGCGACGGTGCGGCCGAGCCGGCGCAGCAGGTCGCTGCGGCCGGCGATTCCGGCCAGGGGATTGGCATCGCTGACCTGGAAACCGGCGAGCAGCGTCGCGTCTGTCAGACGTTCCAGCGCCGCGGCGTCGGCCCGCAGCGGCTCGCCGGGACGGGCCGAGAATGCGCCGGCCGCAAACAGCGCGAGGCTCGCCAGCGCCAGCCCCTCCGACCGGCCGATGTCGCGTCCGGAGCCGGCATCGCGAAACCGCCATGCCGGACCGGCGCCGGCATCGAGCAGCACGCTGACGATGGCGAGATCGAACTCGGCGCGGGCCCGCGCCGCGGAGTCGCGCCACCCGGCCCCGCCGTCGATCGCCGCCCAGCGATCGTCGCCGTCGAGGACGAAGTGCCGCCAGCGCGAGTGGAACGGGATGTCGAGATCGGGATAGGCCGCGGTCGTGACTTCGAGCGTGGCGTCCACCGCCGCATCGAGGCGGCCGAGATCGACCCGGAAATGCGGCAGCTCGCCGGCGAGGCCCTTGTGGAGCATGACGGTCGCGCGCTCGCGCACGGCGGCCGCGCTCAACAGCGACAGGGCTGCGTCGGTGTCGGAGGCCGCGCTCAGTTCTCGGGCCACGCTCAGTATTTCTCGAGCGGACGGCCGATGGTGGCGGCGGGCTCCTGGGGCAGCGGCTCCGGCGAGTAATAGCCGGCGGCCTGCTTGGCCTCGATCTCGACATGGGCGTCGGGCGGCACCAGCTCGTCGGGGATCGGCACGCGTTCGCCGATCTCGATGCCCTGGGACACCAGGGCGTCGTGCTTCATGTCGCTCATCGACACGAAGCGGTCGATCCGCCGCATGCCGAGCCAGTGGATCGGATCGGGCATCAGCTGCTGGAAGCGCGCATCCTGCACGCCCGGCGACGCATTCGGTGCGCTCGAAATAGGTCGCGGCCTGAGTCGCCGCCCTCCTGCCGCTTGCGGGCGTTGTAGACGAGGAACTTGGTCACCTCGCCCAGCGCGCGGCCTTCCTTGCGGTTATAGACGATGACGCCGAGGCCGCCCTCCTGCGCCCGCCCGCGCGCATTCCTCGATGCCGTGGATCAGATACGGCCGGCAGGTGCAGATGTCGGAGCCGAACACGTCGGAGCCGTTGCACTCGTCGTGGACCCGGCAGGTGATCTTGGTCCGCGGGTCGGAGAGCTTTTCCACGTCGCCGAACAGATAGACGGTGGTGCCGCCGATCGGCGGCAGGAACACGTGCATGTCCGGCCGCGTGACGAGTTCGGGAAACATGCCGGCGGTCTGCTCGAACAGCGCGCGGCGCAGATGCGTCTCCGAGGTGCCGAAGCGCTCGGCGACGCCGGGCAGATACCAGACCGGGATCGATCGCGACCTTGACCACCGACACGCTGCCATTGTCGTGAATGTGCTTGCCGTCGGGGGTGAGGCGCCCGGCGCGGATGGCGTCGCGCATCTCGATGAGGTCGAGCCGGGCCCGGGTCACCGCGATGGTCGGGCGGACGTCGAGCCCTTCGGCGATTTCGGTCTTGAAGGTGTCGGCGACCAGGTGTCCCCAGGGGTCGAGCGAGACGATTCGTGCCCGGCTCCGACCATTGCGGGAAGCGGGCCGATGACGGCGGCCGGGTGGGTATTGGTGAGGTCGGGGCGACGAATCGGATCGAGCGCGCCGGCGGTGACCGCCAGCGCGCGATAGAGCGCATAGGAGCCGCCATGGCTGCCGATGACGTTGCGGTCATGCGGTCGCGACACCGTGCCGATCACCGGCCCGCGAGCCCGCGCCGTCGCGGCGCTCCAGTGGATCGGGAACCGCGCCTTGGCGCCCGGTTCCGGATGGGAGGTCAGACGAATGTGATCGGTACGATTGGACGACATGTTCGGCCTGTGACGGAAAACCAAAGCGGCCGCTGAGCGGCGGTCGGGTTCCCACGGTTGCTCGAAAATGCGAAGCCGTCGCTTGTCGGCAGGTCAACCGGACCATCGGCCCCGCAAAGAGGAAATATAGCGTCGCCTGGGCCGTCCCGCCACCGGGAACGCGCAAAAAATGTGATCGGCCTGCGCTTAGGGACCGGTTCAAGGACCCCAGGCGGCCGCCTCGGCGGGCGCCTCGGCACTTTCGCGGGCGCCGTCGATCACCTTGACCAGGGCACGCAAGGCTTCCGGAACCCCTTGGTGGCTCACCCCCGAGATCACCAGCGGGGTCACCTTCGCCGCCCGCTTGAGCCTCGCCTTCTGCTCCTTGAGCAGCTCCGGGGTCAGGGCATCCGCCTTGTTGAGCGCCACGATCTCCGGCTTGTCGGTGAGGCCATGGCCGTAGGCGGCCAGCTCCTGGCGCACGGTCTTGTAGGCCTTTCCGGCATGCTCGCAGGTGCCGTCCACCAAGTGGAGGAGAACCCGGCAGCGCTCCACATGGCCGAGAAAGCGGTCGCCGAGTCCGGCCCCTTCATGGGCGCCGGCGATGAGGCCCGGGATGTCCGCCAGCACGAACTCGCGGCCGTCGACCGAAACGACGCCGAGCTGCGGATGCAGGGTGGTAAAAGGATAGTCCGCGATCTTGGGCCGGGCGGCGCTCACGGCCGCGAGCAGGGTCGACTTTCCGGCATTGGGCAGCCCGACCAGGCCCGCATCGGCGATCAGCTTGAGGCGCAGCCAGATGGTGCGTTCCTCGCCTTCGAGGCCCGGATTGGCGCGCCGCGGCGCCTGGTTGGTCGAGGATTTGAAGTGGGCATTGCCGAATCCGCCATTGCCGCCCTTGGCCAGCACCACGCGCTCGCCGAGCGCGGTGAGGTCGGCGAGCAACGTCTCGTTGTCCTCGTCGAAGATCTGCGTGCCCTTGGGCACCTTGAGGATGACGCTCGCGCCGTTCGCCCCGGTGCGGTTCTTGCCCATGCCGTGGCCGCCGGTCTGGGCCTTGAAGTGCTGCTGGTAGCGATAGTCGATCAGCGTATTGAGGCCGTCGACGCATTCGGCCACGACATCGCCGCCGCGCCCGCCGTCGCCGCCGTTGGGGCCGCCGAACTCGATGAATTTCTCGCGGCGGAACGAGACGCAGCCCGCGCCGCCGTTGCCCGAACGAATATAGATTTTCGCCTGGTCGAGGAATTTCATCGGGATATCAAGTCATTCCCGCCGCGCTTTGCAAGAGACTTTCGCTCTCGAGGGCGACTTCAGGTGGCAACTTCCGGGGCGACCCGGGTGCGACCTTGCGCGTGGCGTTGCAAGTCGCACCCAGCCCCCGAGATACCGGCCGTCAGACCGTCGGCGGGCGCACCCGCCTGGCGCGGGCCGCGCCCCAGCCCTTGAGCGAGGCCCAGATCGTGCGGTCCAGCCGAAACCGGTCGAGCGGCGCCGACGAGCGGATCGCGTGGATGCGGTAGAGCCCGACCCCGGTCCACTGGAAGCCGCATTTCTCCAGCACGCGGCGCGATGCCGGATTGCTGACCCGGGCGCGGGCGAGAAGCGCGTCGTGGCCGAGATGGCCGAAGGCATGGTCGATCAGGGCGTGGGCGGCTTCGGTGGCATAGCCGTTTCCCCAGAACGGGGCGCCGACCCAATAGCCGATGTCCGGTGCGCCTTCGCCGCTCTCGAAGCCACAGGCGCCGACGACCTCGTCGGCCACGGTGATCACGAACGACCGCTCTCCATCCCGCGCGTTCGCGCCGGCGATCCAGGCCCGGGCATCGCCGACGCCGTAGGGGTGCGGGATGCGGGACGTATTCTCGGCGATGCGGCGGTCGTTGACGAGCGCAGCGATCGATTTAGCGTCCTCGAAGCGCGGGGCGCGAAGGCACAGCCGCTCGGTCTCGAGGACGAAGGTACTTCCCTCGTGGAAGGTGTCGGTCGGAGTTCGGTCGAGCAAAGGCATCGTCGGGTTCCTTCGGTTTCCAAAACCAGGAGGCAAATGCCGAAAGGCAAAGCCACCGAGCAAAAGCCAAAAGGGGAGCCGGCTGCCCGTCTCCCCTGGAAAGAACCCTGTCGGATCCACCGGGGCGACTGAGCGCCGGTGGACCCCAATGATCCACCGTCTATTCGGCCGCGGCCTGCATCGGCACCACCGACACGTAAACGCGGCCCCTGGCTTTCGTACGGTAAGCGATACGGCCTTCAATCAACGCGAACAGGGTGTGATCCTTGCCGATGCCGACATTGGGGCCGGGATGCCACTGCGTGCCGCGTTGCCGCACGATGATGTTTCCGGCGAGGCATGCCTCGCCGCCGAACAGCTTCACGCCGAGGCGCTGGCCCGCAGAATCACGCCCGTTGCGCGACGATCCGCCTGCTTTTTTGTGCGCCATGATTGTCTCCGTTCTTAAGAGTTCATTTGTGCGATTTGATGACGAACAACCCGGTGGGGCGTCATCCTGGAAATCCCAAAACCTTCGCTTATGCGGCGTCGGTCGCCTCGGCGGCGGCCTCCGACTCGACCTGCGGCTTCGGCTCGCGCTTCGGCCGCGGCGGAGGGGTCGGCGACGCCTTCTTGCCCTCGGTCAGAATCTCGGTGATCCGGACCAGGGAGAACTCCTGGCGATGACCGCGCTTGCGGCGCGAATTCTTGCGGCGGCGCTTCTTGAAGGCGATGATCTTTGGCCCGCGCACGTGGTCGAGCACCTCGGCGGCGACCGACGCCCCGGCGACCGTGGGCAGGCCGAGCACCGGCGTCTCGCCGCCGACCACCAGCACCTCACCGAATTCGATGACCGAGCCCGGCTCGGCCTCGACCCGGTCGATCTGGAGAATGTCTTCGGCGACGACGCGATACTGCTTGCCGCCCGTTTTGATGACCGCGAACATCTTTTTGTCCTCGTGTTCGTAACCCGGTGCATAGGCAAGAGGCCCGGACCGGCTTCTTTCGATCGTGGTTTGCGATAATGCTGCGCACCTTGCATGGCGAGAGCCACAACGGCGAGAGCCACAACGCAGGCCCGGCTCGCGAGTTCCCGGGTCCACGGACCAGGCTCACAACCAAGCCAACCTCGGCAAGCCACCGACGAAGGCACGCAACAAAGCGCGCGGAACCGTCGCCGGCCCCGCGCTGCCCGGCGGTTATGACGGGAGGACGCCGATCTGTCAAGATTTGCGGACCGAGGCTGGCCGGGCAGAGCACGCTTTTCCGCACTGCAAGGAACTTTGGGGGGCAGAAACCATTGCCTCCAGGAGCCGGCCGCCTTCCGTCGCTGGCATTTTTCACATGTCAGTGATGGACGCAAAGACCGACACCGCGCGCCTCGGGCGCACCGACCCGCCCAAGTCACTGGACCGCCGGGACTCCGCCCAGTGGGACGGGAATCAGCCGGAAACCACGCGCCCGCTTGAAAACGCCGACGCCAAGCCGCGTTCGCCGGGGCTGCTGCGCCGCCACCCTTATATCGTCGCCCTTGTCGTCCTCGCGACCGTGGTTGCGACGGTGGCCGCCGTCATGTGGTGGCTGCATGCCCGCGATTACGAATCGACCGACGACGCCTTCATCGATGCGCGCAACGTGAGCATCAGCCCCCAGGTGGTCGGCACCATCATCAGGGTTCCCGTAACCGACAACCAGCGCGTCGAGACCGGCGGCCTGCTGGTCGAGATCGATCCTCTCGACTACGAGGCTTCCGTCGCCGAGGCGCAAGCCCAGGTCGAGCAGGCCAATGCCGCGATCGTCAATCTCGATTCCCAGGTTGAAGCGCAGCAGGCCCGAATCGATCAGGCCCAGAAGCAGGTGGTGCAGGCCCAGGCCGTGCTCACCTTCGCCCAGCAGGAGAGCGGGCGCGCCCAGGATCTCGTGAAGCGCGGTGCCGGCACCGAGCAGGCGGCTCAGCAGACGGGTTCGAACCTCGTCCAGGCGCAGGCGACCGTGGCGAGCGCCCAGGCCAATGCGATCGCCGCGCAGAAGCAGATTCCGGTCCTGGCGGCTCAACGTCAAAGCGCCGAGGCCCAGCTCAAGCAGATGCAGGCGACGCTCCAGCACGCCAAGGACAATCTGCAACGCACCCGCCTCACCGCGCCCGAGCCGGGCCGGACGACCAAGATCTCGGCGGCCGTCGGCGCGCTCGCCCAGCCCGGACAGGTTCTGATGATCTTCGTCCCCGAGACCAAGTGGGTCACCGCAAACTTCAAGGAGACCCAGCTCGCGCTGATGCGGCCCGGCCAGCCCGCCGACATCGCGATCGACGCCTATCCGGGACGCATCTTCCACGGCCATGTCGACAGCATCCAGGCCGGCAGCGGTGCGGCCTTCAGCCTGCTGCCACCGGAGAACGCCACCGGCAACTTCGTCAAGGTGGTGCAGCGGGTGCCGGTCAAGATCGTGTTCGACACCCCGCCGGACGTCTATATCGGCCCCGGCATGTCGGCGGTGCCGACCGTGAAAGTGCGATGAGCCCCCCAGCCGCCCGCGGGGCGGGGGCCGATCCGCTAAGCCGCTCTGCCGCCGGCAACCGCAATCCCTGGCTGGTGGCGGTGGTGATCTCGATCGCCACCTTCATGCAGGTGCTCGACACCTCGATCGCCAATGTCGCGCTTGCAATACATCGCCGGCAGCATGGCGGCGAGCGTCGACGAGAGCACCTGGGTCCTGACGAGCTATCTCGTCGCCAGCGCGGTGATCCTGCCGATCAGCGGCTGGCTGTCCGGCGTGGTCGGCCGCAAGCGCTTCTACATGGGCTGCGTCGCCGTGTTCACGGTCAGCTCGGTGCTGTGCGCGCTCGCGCCCAATCTGCCGACCCTGATCTTCTTCCGCGTGCTTCAGGGCATCGGCGGCGGCGGCATGGCGCCGAGCGAGCAGGCGATGCTCGCCGACACCTTTCCCGAGAACAAGCGCTCGCTCGCCTTCGCGCTCTACGGCGTCGCCGTGCTGGTGGCACCGACGGTCGGACCGACGCTCGGCGGCTGGCTCACCGATAACTTCTCCTGGCACTGGATCTTCCTGATCAACGGTCCGATCGGCGCGCTGTCGCTCCTCCTGGTCAACTGGCTCGTGACCGAGCCCGAAGTGCTGGAGCGCGAGCGCAAGGAGCGAATCTCCCGCGGGCTCCGGGTCGACTGGATCGGATTCATCCTCGTCGCGCTGTTTCTCGGCGGCCTCGAGATCGTCCTCGACAAGGGCCAGGAGGATGACTGGTTCTCGTCGCATTTCATCGTGTTCTTCGCCACCGTCTCGTTCGTGTCCTTGATCCTGTTCGTGCCCTGGGAGCTCACGCGCAAGGAGCCGATCGTCGACCTCAGGCTTTACGGCTACCGCGCCTTCGCCTCGTCGTCGCTGATGATGCTGACCATCGGCGCGATCCTGTTCGGCACCACCCAGCTCATCCCGCAACTGCTCCAGGAGGTCTATCAATACTCGGCGACCCTGTCGGGGCTCGCGCTGATGCCGGGCGGTCTCGCGATGCTGATGCTGATGCCCGTGGTCGGCGTGCTCGCCGCCCATGTCCCGGTGAAATATCTGATCGCGGCCGGCATGTGCTCGGTCGGCCTCGCGATGTTCTACATCACCTCGCTCTCCGGGCAGGCGGACTTCACCTTCTATGCGTGGGCGCGGGTGTTTCAGACCGTCGGTCTGCCGTTCGTCTTCATCCCGATCACGTCGGCGTCCTACAGCGGCCTGCCGGCCGACAAGACCAGCGAGGCGTCCTCGCTCATCAACGTCGCCCGCAACCTCGGCGGCAGCATCGGCATCTCGAGCGCGACCACGATCATCGCGCGCAGCACGCAGGTGCATCAGAACTATCTCGTCGCCAACCTCGCGCCGTCGTCGCCCGCCTATCAGCAGACGATGGCGAGCGTCACCGCGGCCCTGACCGCGCAGGGCGTCTCGGCGGCGAATGCGGCGACCGCCGCCACCGCCTATCTCGGCCAGGTCGTCAGCCAGCAGGCGACATTGCTCGCCTACATGGACGTGTTTCGCGACTTTGCGGTCGTCGCCCTGGTGATGGCTCCGGTGGCGCTGATCCTGTTGCGCTCGCAGACCCCCCGCGTCGTCGCCGCCCATTGACGCCACCCGGGTGGCGCAACAGGATGCGGCCGCACAGCGGAAGGACCGCGGGCGGAACACGCTCGATGGCAGGCGCGGGCGGAAACGAACGGACCGACATGCTCAAGCGGGCGCTTCTGCTCATCCTCACCGTCCTCGTCGGTCCTGCTGGCGTCACGCCCGGCGGCGCGGCCGACTACCCCCTCCGTCCGGTCAGCTTCGTCGTTCCCTATGCGGCCGGCGGCGCCACCGACCTGATCGCGCGTCTCCTCGGCCAGCGGCTGGAACAGCGGCTCGGCAAGCCTTTCGTGGTGGAGAACCGCCCGGGCGCCGGCACCGTGCTCGCCGCCGCCTATGTGGCGAAGCAGCCGGCGGACGGCTACACGCTGCTGCTCGGCACCAGCACGACGATGGCGATCAACGTCAGCATCTACAAGACGCTGCCCTACGATCCGACCCGCGACCTGGTGCCGGTGGCGAGCGTCGCCGGCGTGCCGTTCATCCTCGTCGTCAATCCGGCGCTGCCGGTGAAGTCGCTCCCCGACCTCGTCGCCTATGCCAAAGCGAATCCCCGGGCGCTGACCTACGCCTCGAACGGGCACGGCGGCGCCGCGCATCTCCTCGGCGAGCTCCTCAAGAGCCTCACCGGAATCGAGGCCACCCACGTGCCCTATAAGGGGCTCGCGCCGGCGCTCAACGACGTCGTCGCCGGCCATGTCTCGCTGATGTTCGGCGACTTCGGGACGACGCTGCCGCTGGTGCGCACCGGCAAGCTGCGCGCGCTCGGCGTTTCGACCGCGCAACGGGTCGGCGCGGCGCCCGACATTCCCCCGCTCGCGGAGGCCGGACTGCCCGGCTTCGATGCTTCGTCGTGGCAGATGGTGGTGGCGCCCGCCGGGCTGCCGCCGGACATCCTGGATCGGCTCAACGGCGAGCTGCGCGAGATCGTGTCCGACCCGCGCTTCGGCGAGGAGCTGTCGATGCGGGGCATGGTGCCGCTGGTGACCCCGCCGCCGCAGGAACTGCAGGCCTATGTCAAATCCGAGATCGTGCGCTGGGGCGCCGTGGTCCGCCAGGCCGGGGCCGCCGCCAGCGAATGAAACCTCGCCACGGCGGCTTCATCCGAAGCCCCGTCGAAACATGCCGCCCCGCAGGGAGGATTGAGATGGCTGCGCCCGTGAATCGCCGGATCGTGCTCGCGAGCCGGCCCGCGGCCGCGCCAGGCCTCGACAACTTCGCCCTCGTGGAGGCGCCGGTGCCGCAGCCGGGTGACGGCGAGGTGCTGATGCGCACGCTCTATCTCTCGCTCGATCCCTACATGCGCGGCCGGATGAATGACGCGAAGTCCTATGCAAAGCCGGCGGTGCTCGGCGAACCCATGGTGGGCGGCACGGTGGGCGAGGTCGTCGCCTCGCGGAATCCGAAATATTCGCCCGGCGACATCGTGCTCGGCTCCGGCGGGTGGCAGGACTACGCGCTCTCGAACGGCGCCGGCCTGCGCAAGCTCGACCCGGCGGCCGCGCCGGTATCGACCGCGTTGGGTGTGCTCGGCATGCCGGGAATGACGGCCTATGCCGGCCTCCTGGAGATCGGCAAGCCGCAGCCCGGCGAAACCGTGGTGGTCGCCGCGGCCTCCGGCGCCGTCGGCTCGGTGGTCGGCCAGATCGCGAAGATCAAGGGCTGCCGCGCGGTCGGCATCGCCGGCGGCGCCGACAAATGCCGCTTCGTCGTCGACACGCTCGGCTTCGACGCCTGCGTCGACCACCGCGCCCCCGATTTCAGCGCGGCGCTCGCGGCCGCCTGCCCGGCCAGCGTCGACGTCTATTTCGAGAATGTCGGGGGCGCCGTGCAGCAGGCGGTATGGCCGCTGCTCAACGACTTCGCGCGCGTGCCCGTCTGCGGGCTGATCGCCCAGTACAATCTCGCGACGCCGATGCCGGGGCCGGACATGTTCACGGTGTTGCGCAAGCGGCTGCTGATCCGCGGCTTCATCGTGTGGGACTTCGCCGCGCGGCAGGACGACTTCCTGCGCGACGCCGCCGGATGGCTGCGCAGCGGGCAATTGAAGTACCGCGAGGATGTCGTCGACGGGCTCGAAAACGCGCCGACCGCGTTCCTCGGCCTGCTCCAGGGCAAGAACTTCGGCAAGCTCGTGGTGCGGGTGGCGACGTGAGGGCGCGGCTGAAGGGCGCCGTTGCCGAACGGCCCTCATCCAGAGGAGCCGGCGCAGCGGGCGTCTCGAAGGATGGCCCCATATTCTGCGGCCCGCGGCCATCCTTCGAGACGGCGCTTATGCGCCTCCTCAAGGATGAGGTCCGGAAGGGAAAACCCTCATGGCAATGGCCGGGCAAAGTCGCCGGGACATGCCCGGCGATGTCGGTGGTGGTTTGTGCGGCTGCTCGCGGCGGTTACGAGTGGCCCAGCATCGAGGGCTCGCAATTGTGGACCGCGACGCCGGCCATGGGGTCGACCTCGACCTCCCAGGGCTTGATCTCCAGCGCGCGCTTGGTGTCGTCGTAGCCGGCCTTCCAGCGCGTCCAGATGCCGTTGGCGGTGAAGTCGATGTCGCGGGAATTGCCCTCGCCCTCGAGATAGGGGCCGTTGAGGCGCACGATGTGCATGAAGGTGCCGCAGCCATAGGCGGCGAACTGCTTCACCTCCGGCATGTCGCGCTTGTCCTCCGGCAGCAGCTTCACGAGTTCGCGGACGATGTGGCGGAACCGGTGCAGCTCCTGCTGGCGGGCGATGTGGCTGTCGTCGCGGCTGCCGAACTGGATGTCCTTCTGGCGGCTGAGCACGTCCTCCAGCGACTTCGGCTCGGGGCCCGAGGTGTGCCAAACCTGATCGGCGAAGACCACGGAGTTGCGGCGCGGGTTGTCCTCGAACACCGCTTCGATGGGCGTGTTGGAATAGATGCCGCCGTCCCAATAGGGGTCGCCGTCGATTCGGACCGCGGGGAAAGCCGGCGGCAAAGCCGCCGAGGCGAGCACGTGGTTGAGCGTCAGCTTCATGCGGGCGCTGTCCCAGTATTGCATGCGCCCGGTCTTGACGTTGACGGTACCGGTGGTCAGCCGGGGGTGGCCGGAATTGAAGCATTCAGGCTCGGTCAACGCCCGCATCGTCTTTTCAAGATTTTCGGTGTTGTAGAGCGCGGCCTTCTCGACGCCGAGCGGCGCTTTGGCGCCGCCCAGGGTCAGTGCGTGGTTGAGGGTGTAGTAGCCGGCGACCCCACCGAACATCGCCATCATGTGGGCGGACTGGTTGGTCCAGTCCGCGAGCAGGCGGGAATCGAACCACGGCGTCAGCGTCTCGCCCCACCACGGCTTGTACTCCATGGTTGCCCAAAATTCGCGCAGCCGCTCCAGGCGATTTTCCAACCGGTTGCCGGCGATGAGGCCGGCATTGAGGGCCCCGATCGAGGTGCCGATGACCCAGTTGGGCTCGATCCCCGCCTCGTGCAGCGCCTCATAGATGCCGCCCTGATAGGCCCCGAGGGCACCGCCCCCCTGGAGCACCAGAACCACCTGTCCCGGCAGCTTGGGCGTCGCGACGGGCGCGGCGGGCGATGCGGATGCTGTAATTCCCATGCTGGATCCTCGTGCTGAAGCGGCCACGCCCATGATTTCCCGATTGCCGGTTGCCGGCAACTGACGATCAGGTGAGCCGGGATTGAACGGGCGCACGCGGATATATGTACACGGTGTCCATTACGACAGAGCAACTAAGATCGAGGCGGCCGGCTGCGCCGACCACGAAGCCGCCCGCCTCGTCCGGTCCGTCCAGAGCCCGCGGATCAGCGGCGCCCGCCGGTGATCACGATCGTCGTGCCGCCCGCCCCTTCGCGGTTGACGAGGTCATAGAGCGCGGCGGCGTTCGAGGGGTCGAGCCGCACACAGCCATGCGAAGCGGGGCCGCCGAGGCGGCCGGTGTCGTAGCTGCCGTGGATCGCGTAGCCGCCACGGAAGAAGATCGAATGCGGCATCGGCGAGTTGTGATAGAGGCTCGAGAAGTGGCTGCGCTGCAGACTTTGCGGGCGGTAGACGCCGTTCGGCGTCGTGTAGCCGGCCCGCGCGGTCGACACCGGCCAGCGGTAGGTCGGCTGCCCGTTCACCGAGACCGTCATCTGCTGGGAGCCCTTGTCGACCGCGATGGTGACGCTGGCCTGGGCCGGCGCACTCAGGAAGGCCGTCACGGCGGCGGCGGAAAGGGCGGAGGACATTACGAACTTGAACATGATCGACCTCGGCTGTGCGAAGGTTTTCGAATCCCAAGTGCAAGTTTCGCGCGTGCAGTTTCGACACGCGCACTTTTCTTGGGAGCAACTCTCGCGCAGTCGTACGCGTTGCACAAGCGGCCGCCGGATCCGTCGCCGCCGATGCTTAATCGACCGGCCTCACGCCGCCTGCGAGATGCGCGAGAAACCGAAAAGCTTCGTCAACCCTACCGCGGCGCGCTGATCTTCGCCGCCTCGATCACCGCCTTCCAGCGCGGGATCTCGCTCGCGACATAGGCGCGGAATTCCTCCGGCGTGATGTCCCAGGGATCGACGCCCTCCGCCGCAAGGCGCTCTCTCACATCCGGCATTTTCATGATCTTGCGGATCTCCTCGTAATAGCGCGCGAGGATGGGAGCCGGCGTGTGGGCCGGCGCGACGATGCCGTACCACTGGGACGCCTCGAACCCGGGCAGCGTTTCGGCGATGGCGGGGATGTCGGGCGCAATGGCGAGCCGCTTGAGCGTGGAGACGCCGATGCCGCGCAGCGTGCCGGCCTGCACATGCTGCAGCACCGCCGTGCTGCCGGTCATGGTGAGCTGAACCTGGCCAGCCAGGAGATCGGTCAGGGCCGGCGCGGTGCCGCGATAGGGCACCGGGACCATCTGGGTCTTCGCCGCCAGGTTGAAGGCCGCCATCGCGATGTCGGCCGCGCTGCCGGTCCCCGCGGTGGCATAGTTCAGTTTTCCGGGGTTGGCATGGGCGTGGTCGATGAGCTCCTTGACGCTCTTCACCGGCAGCGAGGGGTTCACCACGAGGATGTTCGGCACGAGCCCAAGGGGAGCGACGTAGTCGAAGCTCGTCAGGGTGTCGTAGCTGAGGTTGGGATAGAGGCTCGGATTGACGCCGAGGGTGCCGATATGACCGGTCATGATGGTGTAGCCGTCCGGCGGCATGCGGGCGACGGCGGTCGAGCCGATGGTGCCGCCGGCTCCGCCGCGATTGTCGATGATGACGGCGACGCCGAGCGCCGCGGCCAGCTTGTCGGCGATGGCGCGCGCGAACACGTCGTTCGAGCCGCCCGGCGGGAACGGTACCACGAAGGTGATGTTGCGGCTCGGCCAGGCTTGCGCCAGCGCATGGCGGGGAACGCTTGCGGCCGCCGCGAGCGCGGCGCCGCCACGGAGGAAAATCCGCCTGTTCATGGCGCGCTCCCTTTGCGTTTTGCCGGCTCCTGGGCCGCGCCGGAACGGCCGTCGACCGTCACCTGCGCGCTCACCAGGGCTTCGATGTCGGCATCACCGTAGCCGAGCTCCCGCAGAATTTCGACGCTGTCGCCGCCCAACAGGGGTGCGGGCGTGAAGTCGTCGCGGCCGCCGGCCGAGAACCGGTTGGGAAAGGCGAGATCGAGCATCTCGCCTTCGACCGGGTGCTCGACGCTGCGGAAGAAGCCCACATCGGCGAGATGCTCGTCCGCGGTGAGGCTCTCCAGGGTGTGGACGCGCCCGGCGGGAACGTCGGCTTTCGCGAGAATGTCGAGCCAGTCCGCCGTGGTGCGGCTGCGCAGGCCTTCGGCGCGCACCTCGAAATAGGCCCGCACATTGGCGAGCCGGGCCTTCACCGAGGAGAACCGCGGGTCGTCCTTCAACTCCGGCCGGCCGATGGCGGCGAACAGTGCGAAGGCCTGGGCGTCGGTATTCGCGGACACGCAGATATAGCCGTCTTGCGTCGCGACCGGCTTGCCCAGCGGATCGAGCACGCGGGCGTCGCCGCTCGGCCCGCGCGGCGGCACGAAGGTGAGGTCGCCCATGTGCTCGGCGAGCACGAAGGCCGCGACGTTCTCGAACATCGGCACCTCGATCGCCTGGCCCGCGCCGGTGCGGTCGCGCTGGAACAGCGCCGCGATGATGCACTGGGTCGCGATCAGCCCGACGATGTGGTCGGCGAACACCATGGGCACGAAGCGCGGCTCGCCGAGCACCCGCCGGTTGGTGTCGGTCACGCCGGACAGCCCCTGGATGATGGTGTCGTAGGCCGGCCGGTCGCGGTAGCGCCCGGCGCGTCCGAAGCCCATCAGATTGCACAGCACGAGTCGCGGATAGCGGCTGCTCAGCGCGGCGGCGCCGAGGCCGAGCCGTTCCAGCGCCGCCGGCCGCACATTGGCGATGAACACGTCGGCGGTGGCGAGCAGCCGGTGCAGCGCGTCGCGGCCCTGCTGTTGCTTGAGATCGAGCGCCAGCGACCGCTTGTTGCGGTTGAAATGCATGAACTTGCCGGACAGCTGGCCGCTGTTCGACTTGCCGCCGAGCGTGCGCAGGAGGTCGCCGCCGGGGGCCTCGACCTTGATGACCTCGGCGCCGTAGTCGGCGAGGTAGAGCGTGGCGGTCGGCCCCACCACCACGGTGGTGAGGTCGACGACCCGGATGCCGGCGAGCGCGCCCCCGCTCATCGCACGGCGCCCCTGCTGCCGCAGTCGTTCTCGCCGAAGTCCCTCTCGCGGAGCTCCCTCGTGCCGCAATCCGTCATGGCACGGCCTTTCACGACGCCGGTGCCAGGGTCAGGTCGACGCGGTAGTTGAGGCCGCCGTCGGGACCGGAGGCCCACAGCGCGGCGGTGTCGCCCGTGAGCCGTCCATTGAAGGTGACGCGCTGGTCGACGAACAGCGGCCGGATGGCGCGCGCGGCATAGCCTGCGATCGGCCGCGGCAGATGCGGCCGCGCCGTCTCGACGAGCAGGAGCGCCGTGAGGCCGCCATTCATCACCAACGCCGGATAGCCTTCGCGCTCGCGGGTGTAAGGCAGGTCGTAATGGATGCGATGGGCATTGAAGGTGAGCGCCGAATAGCGGAACAGCAGCACCGTATCGAGCACGATGGCTTGCGACCAGTCGGGCTTCTCGTCCACCCGCGGCGCCTCCTTGGCGACCTCGGTGACGCCGGCCTCGACGGCCTTGCGATAGACGAGGTCCTGCTCCTCGGTGATGGCGAGGCCCGACGGCCCGCTCATCTCGTGGGTGACGGTGACCAGGGTGAAGTCGCCGCTGCGCCCGCTCTTGGGCTCGACGCGGGACACCGTCGAGCGGCGCGTCACCCGGTCGCCGATCGCGAGCGGCGCGTGGAAGGTGGAGCGCCGGCCGGCGAACATCCGTCGCGTCCCGTGCATCGGCGGCATGAAATCGCCGGTGACGGGATGGCCGTCGGGGCCGAGGTGGCTTTCGCGTGCCAGCGGACCGAACAGGATGGCGTACCAGCTTTCCGGCAGCACGCTGCCGCGCTTGAACGCCTGCGGGTCCTGGTCGAGCGTGGCCGCCAGCCGCTGCACCGCACCGAGGACGACCTCGTCCTCGTCCTGACGCGAATGGCCGAGCCAATCCTTGAGGGAAGCTGCCTTGTCCACTGGGGTCTCCGTGCTTGCCGCGCGCGCCCCGACATTGCCCCTCCCCGGGCAAAGGTCAACACCGCCCGGCGTCGCGTCCGCCCTGTCGCACGGCGGTGGAATCTGCCACATTCGCGCGGCCGAGATTTTCTCGCCGGGAGCCATCGACGTGCGGATCCGTTCGCTTCTCTACGTGCCGGTTACGTCCGAGCGTTTCATCGCCAGGGCGCACGAGCGCGGCGCCGACGCGATCATCCTCGATCTCGAGGACGCCGTCGCGCCGGCCCAGAAGACGGCCGCCCGCGCCAAGCTCAAGGACGCGGTGGCATCGGTCGGACGCTACGGCGCCGCGGTGTTCGTGCGCATCAATGCCGATGCGGACCTGATCCGGGCGGATGCCGACGCGGCGTGCCGCGCCGGCGCCTTCGGATTGTTCGTGCCGAAGGTGCACAGCGCCCGCAGCCTGATCACGCTCGCCGGATTTCTCGACGGCGTGGAGCATCTCGAAGAACGCAAGCCGATGCGGCTGGTGCCGATGATCGAGGATCCCGCCGCCGTGCTCGATGCGCGGCGGATCGTGGCGGCCACGGACCGGGTCTGCGCCCTGATCACCGGCGGCGAGGACCTCGCGACCTCGCTCGGCGCCGAGCCGACCCCCGAGGTTCTGCACTTTCCCAAGCTGATGGTGCATTACGCGGCGAAGGCCGCCGGCGTGCTCTCGCTCGGGCTGATGCGCACCGTCGCCGATTACGACGACCTCGCCGCGATGGAGAAGTCGGCCCGCGAAGCGCGCATGTACGGCTTCGACGGTGCGAGTTGCGTCCATCCCTCGGTGGTACCGATCCTCAATCGCGCGTTCTCGCCGAGCGAGGCCGAACTCGACCACGCACGCCGCCTGATCGCCGCTTACGAGCGCGCCGAGGCGGACGGCCGCGGCGCCTTCGCCTTCGAGGGCAAGATGGTCGACGAGCCGGTGGTGCAGCGCGCCCGCGCGCTGCTGGAGCGCGGTTAGCGGACGGCTTTCGCCGGGTTTTTTGCGAACAGGAGAGATCACGATGAAATCGGTTCTGCAGGGTCTTGCCGTCGGGATTTGGATCGCGGCCCTCGCCGCACCGGCGACGGCGCAGGCCCCCGACGCGACGCTACGCTCGACGCCGGAGACGGTGATCTGGGGCTATTTCAGCGCCGACCTGCCGCCGGCGCTGACCATCAAGTCGGGCCAGACGGTGAAGATCGACACCGTGTCGCACCAGGGCCTGATGTCGAAGGACGACCCGGCGACGTTCTTCGGCACCGCGGGCATCCCGCCCGGCGAGGTGCTGCAGGACGCCAAGGACATCTACGCCAAGGTCGGCCGCGTGAAGGGGCTGAGCGCCCACGTGCTCACCGGCCCCCTCTACGTCGAGGGCGCCGCCCCCGGCGACATGCTCGAGGTGCGGATCCGCAAGTTCGACCTTCGCGTTCCCTATGGCGTCAACAATTCGGGTCCGGGCACCGGCGTGCTGGGCAATCTCCTCCAGGTGCCGGCGCCGAAGATCATCAAGCTCGATCCCGCCCGCAATGTCGCGCTGTTCTCGCCGGAGATCGAAGTGCCGCTGGCGCCCTTCATGGGCATCATGGCGGTGGCGCCGCCGCGCGACGTGCTGATGGTGAGCTCGCGGCCGCCCTCGCACTGGGGCGGCAACTTGGATTTCAACAAGCTCACCGCCGGCGCGACGCTCTATCTGCCGGTGTTCAACGACGGCGCGCAGTTCTTCACCGGAGACTCTCACGCCGTGCAGGGCGACGGCGAGATCAACGGCACCGCCATCGAGGCGTCGTTGACCGCGACGATGCAATTCATCGTGCACAAGGGCGAAGGCCGGGCGATGCGTTGGCCGCGCGCCGAAGACGCCGCCAATTATTATCTCCTGGGGATCGATCTCGATCTCGACGTCGCCATGCACGAAGCGGTGCAGGAGACGGTCGACTTCCTCCGCCAGCGGTTCGGATTGTCGGCGCCGGACGCCTACGCGCTCACCAGCATCGGCGTCGATTTCCATGTCGCCGAGGCGGTGGATTCGACGCAGGTCATCTACGCCATGATCCCGAAGAAGCTGTTCAAGAACAATCCGGCCTACTGGGCGGCGCAATAGCCGATTGTCTTGCTGCCATCGCCCGGTTGAGCCTGCGGCCACCAAACATCTGCGTTGGGTGGCACGGCGCCTCTGCGCCCTCGCCCCGCGTGCGGGGAGAGGGTTGGGGTGACGGGGCCCTTCCGCACGGCTGAGCGATACAGTCGTATCCGAACGCAAGCTCAGACTCGTGGAAAGGCCCCCTCACCCGGATTGCTCCGCAATCCGACCTCTCCCCGCGCGCGGGGAGAGGTGCCCGCGAACGCTAGGCTCGCGTCCCGACTGCCAGCTCGCTACCGCATGTTTCCGGTGTGGCCGAGGGAGTAGCGGCCCGGCTGCGGCCACACGGTGAGGCCATGCGGCTCGCGGCCGACGGGGATCTTCTGCACGCTGCCGTCGGTGGTGTCGATCGCATAGACCTCGTCGTCGAAGCGGCCCGACACCCACAGCGTCTTGCCGTCGGCGCTGACATTGCCCATGTCGGGGCTGCCGCCGCCGGGGATCGGCCAGTCGGCCACGACCTTGCGGGTGGCGAAATCGAGGACGGCGATGCTGCCGGGGCCGTGGCGGCGGCCGCGCATGCTGTGCGAGCCGCGGTTGGTGACGTAGAGCTTGGTGCCGTCGCGGCTCGGATAGAGGCCGTGGGTGCCGATGCCGGTGTGGATGAAGTCGGTCTGGGTGAAGCTCTCGCCGTCGATCACGTAGACGCCGTCCGCATGCATGTCGGCGACGAAGAATACGTCGCCCTTCGGCGAGATGCGGATGTCCTGGGGCATGCCGCCGCGGGCGAGCTTGAGATAGCCCATCACGCGGCGCTCGATCATGTCGATCTTCACGAGCGAACCGTTGTATTCGCAGGTGAAGATCGCGTAGCGGCCGTCGATCGCGAAGTCGGCGTGATTGATGCCGCGGCAGTCCGGCACCGGGATCGAGGACTTGAGCTCCATGGTGTGGGGATCGCGGAAGTCGAGCCGCTGACGCTTTTCCGCGACGACGATGGCAAAGCCGCCGTCGGGCGTGAAGTACATGTTGTAGGGATCGTCGACGTCCGCCTCGCGCCCGGGCGCGCCGGAGGTCGGATCGATCGGCGTGAGGCTGCCGGGCGTCTTGCGGTCGCCGACGCTCGCGACCCACAGCGTCTTGAGGTCGTAGGACGGCACCACGTGCTGGGCGCCCAGCCCGACCGGGAAATGGTAGAGGACCGCGCGCGTCGCGGGGTCGATCACGTAGACATCGCTCGAGCTGACATGGGGGACATAGACGCGCGCGAGCGCGCCGGCCACCGCGGGGCTCAGGCGGTCGGCGCCGGTGTCGCTGTACACGTTGTCCCGGTCCGGCACCGGCGGCATGCCGGGATAGCTGTCGGGCTTCTGCGCCAGCACGACCCCGCCGCCGAGCAGCGCGAGGCCGAGGCACAGCGCCAGCACGGCGCCGCGGTGCGCGCTGGCGCGCGACGGCGGAATCAGGGATGCGGCAGGCGTGTCCAGAATCATCACTCCGGGCTTAGGGCTGCTTCGACACTGGGAATGAAAGAAAGGCGAATGAAAGAAAGGCGAACCAAAGAAGGGCGAATTAAAGGACGGCAGGCGCCGACGAAGTCGGCGGGCCACCGCACAGTAGCACGGCGATCCGACGCGACAACGGCGGCCCCGGCCACTGCCGGCGCGCAAGGGCGGACACGCGCCCCAAATCCTAGTCTTCCCGCACCCTGACGATTGCGATCGTCAGGCCTTGGCCGGCGGCTGGTAGAGCGCTTCTTCCATGCGCGAGGCGACGCCTTCGCGCGCGAGGGTTTCTTCATACTCCTTGCGCAGGAACGGATCCTCCAGCCAATAGGGAATGGCGGTGCCGCCTTCCGTCACGTCGATGGCGCCTTCGTCGGTGTCCTTCTCGCCGGGAACTCCGGGCCGGTCCTTGCGGTGGTTGTTCGGACCGTACCAGCCGATCAGCCGCAGCGGTTCCTTGCTGATGCCGAAATGGGCGTGGAACCAGTCGCCGCCATAAGGGGCAGCCGTCACCAGGCCGACCGGCTCGTAATCCTGGCGGTAGACCTGGTCGGCCTTGCCGTCCTGCCACGGGGTCATGCCGAGGGAGCGCGGCCACGTGTAGGTGTAGCCCCTGCCCTTGATGCACACGAGCACCGCCGCCGAGAGATGGGCGTGCGCCTTGGAGTAGCGCCCGGTGACGTGCTCGCCGACGAACTGGTAGAACACGTTGCCGGCAAGCGCCGGCTCGAGGCGCCGATAGCCTGGAGAGCGGCGGTTGTCGAGATAGAGCTCGGCGTTGAAGATGTCGGGCACGAGATTGGTGCGCCGCATCGCGAGCCCGCGGAGTTGATCCGGGGCGACGTCGTCCTTCGGCTTGAAGTAATTCTCGCTGCCGTCGAAGCGCGACGGAAAGGTGACCGGACAATTGAACACCCAGTCGGACTCACGGAAGATATTCATGACGTTGGGCGCGGTCGACGCCACCAGGATGAGGGCCGGGCTCGACGCCGCATTGATGATGCGGTGCCAGGTGTTGAGCGGGATCGAAAACATCGAGCCGCGCTGCCATTCGAAGGTGTGAGGTTTTTTCTGGTCGTCGGTCCACACCTCGGTGGTGCCGCGGCCCTCCACCACCACCATGATCTCTTCGTACATGTGGCGCTCGGGATTGAGGGCGCCGGCGCCGGGGACCTCGACGACGTAGCAGCCCCATTTGCCCTCGGTGCCGTAGAGCTGGATGAAGGTGCCGTTGCCGCCCATCCGGTTCCAGCGCTTGAGCGGCATGTCCTGCACCCGCCGCACGCCGACGCCACGGAAGATCGGGATGCCCTGCGCCTCCATGTAATCGTCATAGGCCGTGTTGGGCCGCTTCCAGGCGCCGTAGCCGGCGTTCTTCATTCCCTCCGGCTCGTGCCAGTGCTCGCCTGTGATCTCGTGCATGATTTTCTCTCCCTGGGCGGCTGTGATCACACAATAGGCGCGGCGTCACCGGTCCGACAAGATCGTTGCGCGTCCTGAGCGCCCGGGCGCCAGGCGGGCACGGCAGGCAGCGGCCTCATCCGCCTCCGAACAGCAGTCCGGGATAGAGCTCGAGCCGCAGCAGCCAGGAGAACAGAAACCAGATGCCCGCCAGCGTGCAGACGGCGCTCAGCAGACAGACCGCATAGGGTCGTCCGCCGCGCCAGCGGGTCGCCGCGAACACGTAGATCGGGATCGCGAGCGTCGCGCCGATCAGCGCGAAGGCGGCGACGAACCCGGCGATCCACGCCACCGCCATGATCTGCCGGCCGATCGGCTGCGGCTGGGCACCCGGGCCGTGGCGCGGCCGCGCGGTGACGGGGTTGAGCCAGCCGGACAATGCGCGGCCGAGACGGGTCTCGGTGCGCGACGCGATGTCGAGCAGCGCGAGGCCGATCACGGCCCAGCCGATCAGCAGCGGGGCCGCGCGGGCCTCCGGCGGGTACTGGAAGGCGGCGCCGAGATAGACGGCAGCCACCGCGGCGGCCGCGGCCGCCGGCAGGTATGCCTTGATCTCGGTGCCGAAGACGCGCGCCACGGGTCAGGCCTTTCCGGCGCCGGCGGTGCGCCTGCGCGGCGGAAACAACCTGGCCCGCAGCGGCGGCAGCGCGAGGAACAGCACGATCGCCCCGATCAGTACCCAGCACATCCAGCGCGAGGTGAAGATTAGGAAGCTGCCGTCCCCCATCATCATGGACTGGTGGAAGTTGCGCTCCGCGGAGGCGCCGAGCACCAGCGCGATGACGATGGTGAGGCGCGGATAGTCGTGGCGGATCATGACGTAGCCCAGGATGCCGAAGGCGAGCGTCAGGATCGGATTTTCGATGCTGCGGTCCACCGCATAGGAGCCGGTCATCGCGATCGCGATGATCACGGGAACGAAGATGCGGGAATCGACGAGGGTGATGAGCCCGAGCGGGCGGGCCAGCAGCACGCCGATGATGGAGGCGAGGATGCAGGCGCCGGTGAGGGCCCAGACGAGGCCGTAGATCTCATGCTGGTTCTGCGCCAGCATCAACGGCCCCGGCTGGATGCCGTGCAGCACCAGGATCCCGAGGAACACCGCCATCTCCGCGCCCGACGGAATGCCGAAGGCAATGGTGGGGATGAGCGCGCTGCCGTCCTTGGCGTTGATCGCCGCCTCGGGCGCGATGACGCCCTGGATGTTGCCCTTGCCGAAGCTGTCGGGATCGTCGGAGGCCTGTACCGTCATGCCATAGGACAGGAACGCCGCGACCGTGCCGCCCTCGCCTGGAATGGCGCCTACGATGGTGCCGATGATCGAGCCGCGCAGCACCGTGCGCCAGTGCACGAAGGTCGCCTTCACGCCGCTCATCATGCTGGTGATCTTCACCGCGCGCATGTCCTTCGCCACGGTGCCGCCGGTGACCGAGAGATTGATCATCTCGGCAACCGCGAACAGCCCGATCAAAGCGGGGACGAGGTGGACGCCGTCCCACAGGTATTCGATGCCGCCGGCAAAGCGCGTGGTGCCGGTGACGCTGTCGTAGCCGACGGTTGCGATCATCAGCCCGATGCCGCCGGTGAGGAGGCCGCGCAGCATGCGGCCGCTCAGGCTCGCCGCCACGGTGACGAGAGCGAGGATCGCCAACAGGAAGAACTCCGGCGGCCCGAACAGCAGCACCAGCTGTTTCGCCACCGGCAGCACCGCGAGCACCGACACCGTGCCGATGATGCCGCCGAGCGAATTGGCGGTCGCGGCAGCGCCGATCGCATACCCCGCCTTGCCTTGCTGGGCGAGCGGATAGCCGTCGAGGCAGGTCGCCGCATTGGGCGCCGAGCCAGGCGCGTTGAGGAGGATCGCGGTGAGCGAGCCGCCCATCGGCACCGCGCCCATGACGCCTCCGGCGAGCGCGACCGCGGTGAAGGGCTCGAGGCCGTAGGTCAGCGGCATCAGCAGCGCGAGCGCGGTGGCACCGCCGAGCCCCGGCAGGGCGCCGAAGACGAGGCCGATGCCCATGCCCAGGCTCAGGAACATCAGCTCCCTCACCTGCAGCAGGCCCTGTACGCCGGAAACCCACGCGTCCAACATGGCCACTTCGATCCGTCGGCGACGCCTGCCTCACCTTCGCTCCGTCGGGCGGAGCGTGTCGGTCGACAGCCTCCCTGTCAGCGCCACTGTCCCATTGTTATCCCGGCCGCGCTCAGTTCGGCACCAGGTATTTGCGCCACTTGTCGAAAAAATTGGCCTGAGACCGCACGTCCGCGGCGACCTCGTCGGGCGACTGCAGCGCCAGTCCCATGCCGGTCTTCTTCGACAAGGCGACGACCTCGGGATCGCTCACCGCCTTGTCGATGGCCTCGACGAGGATCTTCTTGATGTCGGGCGGAAGATTTGGCGGCGCCGCCACCATGCGCGCGACGGAGATGTCGGCGAGCTGCGGCTCGGCGAGCGCTTTCGCGTTCGGAAGATCGGGCCGGGTGCCGTCGGTGGTGAAGCTCGCGAGCAGGCGGAGCGATTGACTCGCCTCGAAGCGTTCGAGGATCGGCAGGTTGGTGATCACCGCGTCGCCGTCGCCGCGCACCGCCGCCGCCACGTATTCCGACGAGCCCTTGTAGCCCGTGATGAGCTGCATCCTGATGCCGAGCAGGTCGGTCGCGATCAGGGTCACGCCATAGGCGGTGCCATCCGGGCCGTTGGTGGTGAACTTGACCGGGCGCGTGGCCGAAAGCGCCTTGAGGTCGGCGACGGACTTGACCGGCGAATTCCACGGCACGGCGAGGGCATAGGAATCGCGGCCGAGGCCCGCCAGCCAGGTGAACTTCGCGAGGTCATAACCGCCGCCCCGCGCCTGCAGGACGAACAGGCCGGGAATGTTGAGGATGCCGATGGTGTAGCCGTCGGGACGGGCGCGATAGAGCTGGTTCACGCCCTTGGCGCCGCCGCCGGCGGGAACGTTGAGCGGGACGACGTTGACCTTGTGCGGCAGGTACTTTTCCATCACCGGCGCGATGGCGCGCACATAGGCGTCGAACCCGCCGCCGACCTGGTTCGGAATGATGAAGGTGATGTCGCGCTCCGGAAAGCCCGCCGCGCCGGCATGACCCGCGAAGCCGGAGACCACGGCAGCGGAGAGGAGGGTCGCAATCGCAAGGCAAAACCGGTGACGGTGCATGATGCCCTCACGTGCATGGAGCCCGCGAACTCTAGCACCATCGACGGGCCCGGGTCATCCGCAGGCGGATCGCCTCGGAGTGAAGGCGCGCCGCATCGACATCCCGCTCCGCCGGCCTCCGCCGCCGTGCGGTCCAGCGTGGCCGGGTCAGTCGGTTTTCTGATAGACGGCGTGGCAGGAATCGCAGCCCTTGCGAAGCCGGCCCATCGCGGCTTTGAACTCGGCCTCCCCGGGAGCGCGGCTGACCTCGAACGCGGCCTTCGATGCGTCGCCAGCCTGTTTGTAGAAGTCGGCAAATCGCGTCCAGACCTCCGGTGCGGCGAAGGTGTCCATGGCCGGATCCTTGTCGACATTGGGCTTCCACTGGTTGGATGCCGGCGGAAACATATGCGGAAACGCCATCAGCAGCACCGAGATCACGTCGCCCTGTTCATGGGCCGCCGCGAGATCGACCTTCTTGCTCGATGCGCCAGCCGCTTCCAGCGCATCCATTTTCTCGGAGATGGCGTCCATGACGGACTTGCGCGCGAAGATCACGTCGGAGGGCGTGGCGGCGGTCTGGTTTTGGCCCCACGCCGCCGATCCGGAAACGGCTGCGACAACCACCAGGCCGGCCATCAAAGCGCAGCGTTGCCGCCACGCGCGCCGGTGACGTGATCCCATGATGTCTCCCTCCCGCCGTTCCGCGCGTTCGCGCCGCGCCGTCCCGACATTTTGCTGGACGCTGTTTCTAGCAAATACGGATTTGCGTCGGACATGACGCAGATCAAGGCCGTCGCGTCGCCGCGGCGGGTGTCGAGGTTCAAGGAGAGCGCCGCGGCGGATCGACGCCGCCGGGTGCGGCAACCCGTCACTTCAAGAAACCCCTGCCGTTCCCACATCGAGGCCTGGAGCCATATTCCGCGCGTACGCATCCCCGTGCCCCCCCAGCGTGCGGATGGCTTCGAACGGGAGGCCCGGCTGTTCAATCAGCTGGGCCTCTTTTCAATTCCGCCATGACAACCCGCTGTCGATAACCCGGCTGTTCATGAACCGCTGTCGGTGGTCCGTTGTCGCTGCGCAGTTATCGATGGCCGGCGATCGCGCGCCAAACGAACGTGGCGCACGCGACGTCATTCTTTCTTGGCGATGCCGGTTACCAGCATGACGGCAGGGACCGTGCCCTTGTTTTCCATCCAATGGGTCGTGTTCTTGTCCGCCGTGAAGGTATCGCCCGGGCCGTATTCCTTAGCGACGTCACCGCGGTGCTCGATCACCTTTCCCGATAGCATGTAGACCACTTCCGGCCGGTCCTTGTGGCTATGCGGCTTGTTGGAGCTTCCCGGCTCGTAGGTCGTGAGCTGCATGCGCATCACGCGGCCCTGCACGCTGTCCATCTCCGGCGCGAGATCGAGATTGAGGAGCGGCTTGGCGACCGGGCCCTTGGCCTCGGGCGCCTGAGCGCGGGCCGCTCCGACACACACCGCGAGCGCGAAGCCCGCAAACCAGACGACCGACGTGAGCTGCAGATTTTTCATGTAGCCTCCCTCGCGCCGGACTGCCCCGCTTGGCCGAGGGGCTTGTCGGCCTTCCCCGTCATTTCGCCCGAAAATGCCGCCGCGAGCAACGTCTATGTGATGGGCGAGAGGGCACTGACGCGGGACCGGCCTTCGCGCTACCATGCTGCGCCGGAGGCATCTGAGAATGCGCCTGAAGCTTTGGCAGATGGTCTTGTCGGGACTCGCGCTCGCCGGCTTCACGGGCGGCGCGACCGCTCCCGCCATCGCGCAGATTTATCCGGACCACGTGATCCGGATCATCGTGCCGTTCGCGCCGGGCGGCCCGGTCGATGTGGTGGCGCGGCTGGTGGCGCAGCGCATGGGTCCGATCCTGGGGCAGAGCGTCATCATCGACAACCGCGCCGGCGGCGGTGGCGTGATCGGGGCGAAGGCCGCCGCCAATGCCGAACCGGACGGCTACACGCTGCTGTTCGGCAATGTGAGCACGCTCGCCGTGATCCCCGCGGTTTCCAAGCGCCGGGATTACGACCCGACGCGTAATTTCGTGCCGGTCGCCAAAGTTTCAGACAGCCCGGAAGTGTTGGTGGTGGCGTCGTCGTTTTCGGCGCATACGGTTCAGGAGCTCGTCGCGCTCGCCCGCGACAATCCCGGCAAGCTCAATTTCGGCTCATCCGGATTCGGCAACGCCACCCATCTCGCGGCCGAATGGTTCAAGGCCAAGACCGCGGTGGATGTCGTCCACATTCCCTACAAGGGGCTGTCGGAGGTCATCACCGGGGTGCTGGCCGGCCAAGTCAAATACGTATTCGGCGCCATCGAGGGCGTGATGCCGCACATCCAGGACGGCCAGCTGCGCGCGCTCGCGGTGACCAGCGAAAAGCGCTTCGCGCTGTTGCCCGAGGTTCCCACCATGATCGAAAGCGGCGTCGACGGCTTCGTGGTATCGAGCTTCCAGGGTGTGGTGGCGCCGGCCGGGACCTCCGCCGCGATCGTCGCGAAGCTCAACGCCGCGATCAACGAGAGCGTGGAATCGGCCGAGCTGCGCAGTCACCTCGCACGGCTCGGCGCAACGCCGGCGATCGGGACGCCGGCGGAGTTCGCCGTCTTCTTCGCCGCGGAGATGCGCAAATGGGAAGGCGTGGTGAAAACCGCCGGCATCACCATGGAGTGAGTTTCAGCGTGGCTACGGCGCGCCAACGCCGAACGCAGCGATGACTGCGAACGCGGCGATCAATAAAGATGGAAGCTTCGGAGCGAGACCTGATTCACGCTGATGAATAAATTGTCGTGCAGGTCGGCGCCGCTGAACGTGCGGGTCGCGGTTCGGCCGACCGCGCCGTTAATGCGCGTTGCGCTGCGGCACGCTGGTGCGGACGCCGGCGCGGGCGGAGGCGAACGACCGGGTCGCGGCCTCGACCATCGTCGCAGAGAGGAGCTTGGCGAGGCAGCCATAGCTCCAGTCATTCATGTGGAGAAGATCGCCGGACAGGAACGCCTCGAACGGGATGCCGTCCTGATCGTGCCAGCCCCGCATCACGGCGAAGCGCGGAAACAGGTCGATGTTCGCCTGCTTGGCCGCGGTGGCGATCAGGCTCACCATCTCCTCGGCGTCGGGCTTGTCGATCACCTTGGGCGCGTATTGCGGATCGATGAGGATCACGTCCGCACCGATCGCCTTGATCCGCGCGATGCCTTCATGCACCAGGCGGTCGACGGGTCCGAGCGGCGTATCTCGCAGCACTGCATTGGTCCCGACCTGCCAAAGCACGAGGTCCGGGTGCTCGGCGGCCACGCTCTCGTCGAAGCGGGCCATCATGTCGGCCGCCTCTTCGCCGTTGGTGCCGCGATTGAGGACAGTGACCGCCTGTTCCGGGAAGGCGGCCTTCAGCTCGGCTTCGAGCCGGCTCGGGTATGACGCCGAGGGACCGCTCGCGCCGGCGCCCGCGGTCGACGACGAGCCGAGCGCCACGATGGTGACGGGGTGCCCGGAAGCGATCCGCTGCGCCACGTGGGTGAGCGGGTTGGGCAACCGCGTCAGCACGCTCTGGTCGTTGCAAGCCGGCGCCGCGGGAACGGTTTCCGCACGCGCCGGCGCGCTCGCGGCGACCGCAAAAGCGGCGGCGAAACAGGCGAAGACCAGCGGGGCGAAGGGGATACTCGAGGGCCGGAACATCATCAATGAATGTCTTTTTTGTCGGTATTTGTCAATTTGGCGGCATCGACGACCATGGTGGCCAGGAGCCGGCCGAGGCAGTCGTGGACGTGCTCGGCGACGTCGGTCTTGCGGGTGGCGGCATAGAGATCGAAAGTACCGGCCTCGTTCCATTTGCGCATGATCGAGAAGCGATCGAACAGGTCGATCTCTCGCTGAAGTGCAACCATGCGCAAGGCGTCGGCATAGGCTCCGACCGAGAGCATGGCCTCTGTACGGGGACTGTATTGCATGTTCATGAAGACGACGTCGGTGCCGGCGTTCTGCAGCGTCTCGACGCCATCGTCGAGGGCGACGCGGAAGTCATCGGGATCGATGCCGCGGATCGCATCCGCCGTACCGGTCTGCCATACCACCAGTGCGGGCTTTGCTTCCGCGACGATGCGCGACAGCTTCTTTTCCATTTCGCCGGCGATCTCGCGCGGCCGGGCAAACGTCGAGACCTTGACCGCGACCCCCGGCAGCATGTGCGACAAAGCCTCCTGGAGGCGGGTCGGGTAGGCGAGGTTCGACCCCGCCGGACCGGTGAGTTCGGACGAGGCGCTGCCGATTACCGCGATGTCGAGCTGCTTCTTCGCAATGGCCGCGGCGACATGCGGCATCGCAAAATCGGGCGCAACCGCCGCGGCGGCGGCGATGCAATCCTCGGCGTCCTTGGCGAGAGCCCCGCCACCACCGATCAAGGCGCACAGGAGCGCCGCGGCGTATATTCTCATGGCCCTCCTCCCAAGAGGGTGGTGGCGCCTGGTGGTCCAGGTCGCGATCTGGGACTTCGTCCTTCTACCTTCTTGTACCACGAAATCATCGCCGCGGCTGCCACCATCAGGGTAATCCCTAACAAGCTCACACCAACCTGCATGGCGAGACCCTCGTTGATCTCCACCATGGCGAAATGGCCGGCAAAGGAGAGGAACACCCCGAGGCAGAAGATCTCCAGGGAGTGTTGGCCGCAGACGACGGCCGGCCACAGCCAGCGCGACCGCAGCAGGCTCCACTGCTGGGGAACGAGCCGGACGATCAGCACCGCGAGCGCAATGAAATGCGCGAAGCGCAGCACGTCGAGATTGGTCTTGTCGATCGGGTACATCCAGTCTTCGATCCATTTGGGGACCCAGTGCTCGAGCCCCGGCACATACCAGCTCAAGGCGACGGCGCAGGCGAACAGCAGGTAGACGACGGCGACCACGAGAGTGATGGGCGACCGGATGAGCGGAGCGAGACGCTTCGCGCCGCCGAGACCGCACCACGCGCCGAACACGAAAAGAAGCTGCCAGGCAAATGGATTGAACATCCAGACGCCGTTCGGATAGGCAGGCAGGTTCCAGCCGAAATTCCACGTCAGCACATAGAGCAGCAGGGAGGCGCCGAGACCGAGGGCGGGCGCCCGCATCAGGATCCACAGCATAGGCGGAAACCCGGCGAGCAACACGATATAGAGCGGCAGCACGTCCATGTTGGCAGGCTTGAACTTGAGCATGAGCGCCTGCACGAGCGTGATGTCGGGCTGACGAAGGAAGTCGAAGATGCCCATTTCTTCGCCATAGAGCGGGTTCTCGAAGCTCGTCGACACGTACGAGATTTCCGCCATGTAGATGGCGAACAGGAAGACGTGGGCGACGTAGACCTGCCAGGCGCGCTTGAGGATGCGAGCGCTCGCCACGATCACGCCATGCTCGCGCATGGCGCGGCCGTAGACGAAGGCCGCGGTGTAGCCCGAGATGAAGACGAAGATCTCCGTCGCGTCCGAGAAGCCGTAATTACGGATCGTGATCCAGTTCACGATGTTGGACGGGATGTGATCTAGAAAAATGAGCCACAGCGCGATGCCGCGGAACAGATCGAGGCGCAGGTCGCGCTCGCCGGGAGGCGATGGCGACGGGGGCGCTACGATCGCGGGGCCGGGCGCCTGGGGCGGCACGGTCGCCGGTGCGGCGGTCGGATCCGGCGGGGGCGCTGGCTGTTGATCTCGAAAAGTTGCAGACTTTTCCAACGAGACCATATCCGGCACCGGTTTGATGGAAGCTCGAGCTTTCGGGTCCGTTCGGAGCGCCCTTCACGACGCAATCCTGCAAGACCGTAATCCTGCAAGACCGTGGAGTGTGCTGGCGATGCAACGATAGTATGACTTCACCGCAGCTGGTGAGCCACGCCACGATGGCAGCACCTTGTTCACCGAGCGGCAACGATGATAAGGCTTTCGGACGATTTGAGGACGTCATGTACCAAAGGGTGACTCGCGATATAGAAGTGACGGTGTCGCCGCGCTTCATGCCCGAAAAATCATCGGCCGAGAAAGGCCTTTATTTCTGGGCTTATACCGTCGGGATCGCGAATCGAAGCGCGGTCACGGTGCAGCTCAAGACCCGTCACTGGCGAATCACCGATGGATTTGGGCGCATCCAGGAGGTGCGCGGCACCGGCGTGGTCGGCGAGGAGCCGGTGCTGGAACCCGGTGCGTCCTACGAATATACCAGCGGAGTTCCATTGCCGACCCCGTCCGGAATCATGACGGGAAGCTACGGCATGGAGACCACCGACGGCGAGCGCTTCGAGATCGACATTCCCCCGTTCTCGCTCGACGGTCCGGAAACCCGGCGCACGCTCAACTAGCGGCTGCGTGCGGCCGTGGCCGGTGACTGTGCCGGGCCGGGCCGGAAATTTAAGGTTCCATCTCAACCTGCAATCGGTCGTCACACCGAGGCGGCAGCGACGGGGGCGTCTCCGAGATACTCGTTCCAGATCGCCTTCGGGCCGAGGGTGGCGACGAGGACGCGGTGGGATTCCCGCTCGGCTTCGGAAAGCCGCGGCGGCAACGGGGACGGTCGCATCCGTAGGGTCCGCATCGATTGCACAGCCGCGACCGGCGCCAGTGTCGCCGAGACGAGGCCGAGCTGCGCCTGGCGCGCGCCGATCAGCTCGAGATAGACCTCCGCGAGGAGTTCGGCGTCGAGCAGCGCGCCGTGCTTGGTGCGGCGGCCATTGTCGATGCCGAAGCGCGCGCACAGGTCATCGAGCCGGTTCGATCCGCCGGGATATTTGCGGCGCGCCAGCAGCAGCGTATCGACCAGCCGCTCGCGCGCGATGATCGGAAGCTTGACGCGCTCGAGCTCGGCATTGAGAAAGCCGAGATCGAAGCTGGCATTGTGGGCGACCAGCGGCGCATCGCCGATGAACTCGATGAACTCCGCCGCGATCTCGGTGAACAGCGGCTTGTCCGTGAGGAACTCGAGCGACAGGCCGTGGATCGCGAAGGCTTCCGCCGGAACGTCCCGCTGCGGATTGAGATAGCGGTGAAACGTCTGCCCGGTGGGAAAGCGGTTGACGAGCTCGATGCAGCCGACCTCGATTAGGCGATGCCCCTGATAAGGGTCGAGTCCGGTGGTCTCGGTATCGAGGACGATCTCTCGCATCCGCTTTCTCGATCACTTCCGGCCGCGGCCGCATCCCGGTCCGCACGATGCGTCCTGCTGCTGCAGGTCGCGCCCGGTCAGGGGTTCGCGGCCCAACTCGGCAGCGCCGCGGCGGCCGCGAGAATGGCATGAACCTGGGCCCGTGCGGAATCCTTGCCCTTCGAGCTATCCACGATGAAATCGGCCCGCCGGCGCTTTTCCTCGTCCGGCATCTGCTTGGCCAGCAGGGCCAGAAACTTTTCCTCCGTCATGCCGGGCCGCTCGAAGGCGCGCACGCGCTGCACGTCCGGCGGGGCCGAGACGACGACCACGGCATCGACCCGGCGGTCGCCGCCGGTCTCGTACAACAGCGGAACGTCGAGCACGGCCACCGCGGCCCCGGCCGCCCGGGCGGCGTCGAGAAACCGCCGCTCTTCCCGCCGCACCAGCGGGTGGATGATGGCTTCGAGGCGCGAAAGCGCCGCCGCGTCGCCGAGCACGGCCGTGGCGAGCTTGCCGCGATCGACGCCGCCGGCGTCGGTGGTGCCCGGAAACGCGGCCTCGATCGGAGCGACGGCCTCGCCCGCGTAGAGGCGGTGCACGGTCGCATCGGCATCGAAGACGGGCACCCCGGCCTCCATGAAGAACCGGGCGGACGTCGTCTTGCCCATGCCGAGGGAACCGGTGAGACCGAGCAAAACCATCATCTAGTCCGCGAGAAATCCTTCGCGCCGCAAGGCGGCGAGAAGCGTGAGCAGCGGGAGGCCGAGGATGGTGAAATGATCGCCCTCGATACGTTCGAAGAGATGAATGCCGAGCTTTTCGAGCTGGTAGGCGCCGACGCTTTCCAGCATCGCCGCCCCGGCCGCCGCACAATAGGCGTCGAGGAAGCGGTCCGACAGGGGCCGCATGGTGAGACTCGCGGTGTCGGCGACGTTCAACAGCAGGTCGTGGTCGCGAACCACCGCGACCGCCGAATGGAGCTGGTGGGTGGCGCCGGACAACGCCGTAAGCTGCGCGCGGGCGGCCGCGGCAGTGGCCGGCTTGTCGAACCGCCGCGATCCCAGCGCCAGGGTCTGGTCCGCCCCGACCACGACCCGTCCCGGATGCCGACGGGCGACCGCCTGTGCTTTTTCGCGGGCAAGCAGCCGTGCGACGGCGACCGGATCGAGCGGACCCGCCGCGGCTTCGACCGCTCGCTCGTCGAGTTCGGGAAGGCTGATCTCGACGGGAAGACCGGCCGCCTCTAGCATCGCGCGCCGCGGGGCGCTGCGCGACGCTAGCACCAGCGGCTCGGCCGCGCGCCACAGCGACGTCATTGCACCGCCGTCCGGCGCCGATCGGCCAGCAGCGACATGATGGCGGCCGCGGTCTCCTCGATCGAGCGCCGAGTTACGTCGATCAGCGGCCACTCGTGCTTGCCGCACAGGCGGCGCGAGAACGCGATCTCCTCGGCGACGGCCTGGCGATCGATGTACTGGTCGTCGTCGCGATGGGCATTGAGGCCGAGCAGGCGGTTCTGCCGGATCTGCACGATCCGCTCGGGGCTCGCGAACAGCCCCACCACCAGGGGACGGCGCACCGCTTCGAGGGCGGGCGGCGTCGGCATGCCCGGGACTAGCGGAATGTTGGCAGTCTTGACGCCGCGATTGGCGAGATAAATCGAGGTCGGCGTCTTGGAGGTGCGCGACACCCCGACGAGGATCACGTCGGCATTCTCGAGATCGTCGGCGAGTTGGCCGTCGTCATGCATCATCGTGTAGTTGAGCGCATCGATCCGCTTGAAATAATCGGCATTGAGGATGTGCTGCGCGCCCACCTTATGGGTGGATTCGGCGCCGAGATAGGACTGGAACAGGCTCAGCACCGGTCCGAGGATCGACAGGCACGGCAGCGACTGCTCGTGGCACTTGTCCTCCAGCCGAGCGATCAACGACTGGTCGAGCAGCGTGTAAAGAATGATTCCGGGGGACGATTCGATCTCGCTGAGGACCCGGTCGAGCTGCTTGTTGGTGCGCACCGCCGGATAGACGTGCTCGACCGGCGACGCGCTCACATATTGCGCGCAAGCTGCCCGGGCGACCGTGATCAGCGTCTCGCCGGTGGAATCAGAGACGAGATGAAGATGAAAGAAGCTGGCACTGCGATGGGGCATCGATACCCGGCATTGAATTCCTGTGGATGAGTGGGGAGAAAGCCACGCTTGTGCCACAAGAGCAAGGCCGCCGCGGCGGCCCTGGTCGACCATCCACATACCCACAGGGACGACCATGGGTGGCCGGGATCGATCCTGTCGTGCCGGCAATCTGGGTGAGAAGGTGCTGAGCGCGCCACCGGCGGGGGCGTCAAAGCCCTCGGCCACAGATGCTTTTTGCCGCTAGGCGAAACGGAACATGGGCAGTAGGAATCGCTTGATGCCTGTGGGCAACCTCGTGGTCGCCTGTGAACAGCGCGTCATGAGTCTTATCCAACGCCCAACAACAACAACAATTAGAATCTTCTCTTCTTTATTGAATGGACCGATCGATGACTTCCTCGCGTGACAAACCGGCGATCCTGCGTGTGCTGTCCGGCGAGACGTGTCTCCGTCCGCCGATGTGGCTGATGCGGCAGGCCGGCCGCTATCTTCCCGAATATCGGGCGATACGGGAGGAAGCGGGGTCGTTTCTCGATCTGTGTTTCAATCCGGAGCTCGCCGCCGAGGTAACGGTGCAGCCGGTGCATCGGTTCGGCTTCGACGCGGCGATTTTGTTTTCGGACATCCTGGTGGTTCCGCATGCGATGGGTCAGCAGGTGACGTTCGCTGCCGGCGAAGGACCGCGACTTTCACCCACGGTAGGGGCCGATGGCCTGGGAACGATTGCCGAGCGGATCGATCTCGATGCGTTGGCGACCGTGTTCGAGACGATCCGGCTCGTGCGTGCCAAATTGCCGCAACACGTTGCGCTGCTGGGATTTTGCGGAGCGCCATGGACGGTGGCCACGTACATGGTGGCCGGCTGCGGCACACCGGACCAAGCCCCGGCACGGCTGTTCGCGTACCGAGACGCCGAGGCCTTTTCGACGCTGATCGATCGTCTGACCGAGGCCTCGATCGACTATCTCGCAGCCCAGCTCGAGGCGGGCGTCGACGCGGTACAGCTGTTCGATACCTGGGCGGGCGTCCTCGGGCCCGACCAGTTCGCGCGCTGGTGCGTCGAACCGGCGAAGCGCATCGTGACCGGCGTGCGCAACCGTGTCCCGGGCGCGAAGATCATCGGATTTCCGCGCGGCGCCGGGACCTCGCTGAAGTCCTATGTGGAAAACGTCGACGTCGATGCGGTGGGGCTGGACTGGATGGTCGATCGCGGCTTTGCTCGCGACGAGATCCAGCGGCGGCGTCCGGTGCAGGGCAATCTCGATCCGCTGGCCTTGCTCGCAGGCGGTGCGGCGCTCGATCGCGAGGTCGATGCGATCCTTGCGGCGTTTGCGGCACGTCCATTCATCTTCAACCTCGGGCACGGCATCCTGCCGGAAACTCCGATCTCCCACGTGGAACGCATGATCGCACGCGTTCGCAGCTTTTCCGGACCGACGGTATGACACCAGGAATGTATCTGTGGCTCAAGGCTTTCCATGTCATCGCGATCATCGCATGGATGGCGGGAATGCTGTATCTGCCGCGGCTGTTCGTCTATCACGCGGTCGCCGAGACCGGGTCCGTGCAGTCCGAGACCTTCAAGGTGATGGAACGCCGGCTGCTGCGCGCGATCATGAACCCGGCGATGATCGTCGTTTGGGTGCTCGGCCTGTGGCTCGCCTGGAGCGGACACTGGTTCTCCGCGCCCTGGCTCCACGGCAAGCTCGTGCTGGTGCTCGCACTGTCGGGGGTCCACGGCATGATGTCGCGATGGACCAAGGACTTCGCCGCCGACCGCAATCGTCACAGCCAGAAGTTCTTCCGGATCATGAACGAGGTCCCCACACTCCTGATGATCGGCGTCGTCATCCTGGTCGTGGTGAAGCCGTTCTGAGTAAAAAAGCGCGGAATGCTTCAGGAACCCTTGCAATGGGTTCCGACTTTTCTTATGTTGTGTCCATCTCACCGAACGCAGGCAGATACTTTCGAGGGCGGCCCGATCAGGGTCTCACCCGTTGTATCGGGCCCGAGGGTTGACGTCTCGCTTCCCCAACGACCTGCGGTTCCTCCCTTCCATCTTTGCGATCGGCGTTTTTCATGTCGGTCGTTCACAGGATCACCCGCATGCGGGAAATGAAACTCCAGGACCTCAAGTCCAAATCCCCCACCGAATTGCTCGTCTTTGCCGAAGAACACAGCGTCGAGAACGCCTCGACCATGCGCAAGCAGGAGCTGATGTTCGCCATACTCAAGCAGCTTGCCCAGAACGAGGTCGACATTATCGGCGAAGGGGTCGTCGAAGTTCTGCAGGACGGCTTCGGCTTCCTGCGCGCCCCGGAAGCGAACTATTTGCCGGGCCCCGACGACATCTACGTCTCGCCCTCCCAGATCCGTCGCTTCGGCCTGCGCACCGGCGACACCATCGAAGGCGAAATCCGCAGCCCGAAGGAAGGCGAACGCTACTTCGCGCTCCTCAAGGTCAACACCATCAATTTCGAAGACCCCGAGCAGTCGCGCCACAAGATCAACTTCGACAACCTCACCCCGCTCTATCCCGACGAACGGCTGCGGATGGAGCACGAGGACGCCACCAAGAAGGATCTGTCGCCCCGCGTCATCGATATCGTGGCGCCGATCGGCAAGGGCCAGCGTGCGCTGATCGTGTCGCCGCCGCGCACCGGCAAGACCGTGCTGCTGCAGAACATCGCCCACGCCATCACCGCCAATCACCCCGAATGCTACCTGATCGTGCTGCTCATCGACGAGCGGCCGGAGGAAGTGACGGACATGCAGCGTTCGGTCAAAGGTGAGGTGATCTCCTCCACCTTCGACGAGCCGGCGGTCCGCCACGTCCAGGTCGCGGAGATGGTGATCGAGAAGGCGAAGCGCCTGGTCGAACACGGCCGCGACGTCGTCATTCTGCTCGAACTCGATCACCCGCCTCGGACGTGCCTACAACACCGTGGTGCCGTCCTCGGGCAAGGTGCTCACCGGCGGCGTCGACGCCAATGCGCTGCAGCGGCCCAAGCGCTTCTTCGGCGCGGCCCGCAACATCGAAGAAGGCGGCTCGCTGACCATCATCGCGACGGCGCTGATCGACACCGGCAGTCGCATGGACGAGGTGATTTTCGAAGAGTTCAAGGGCACCGGCAATTCCGAACTGATCCTCGACCGCAAGGTGGCCGACAAGCGCACCTTCCCGGCCATCGACATCACCCGCTCCGGCACCCGCAAGGAAGAGCTGCTGACGCCGCCCGACGTCCTCAAGAAGATGTACGTGCTGCGCCGCATCCTCAATCCCATGGGCACCATGGATGCGATCGACTTCCTCCTCGACAAGCTCCGCAACACCAAGAGCAATGCCGAGTTCTTCGAGTCGATGAATACGTAAGGCGCCGAAACCCTTCGTTCTGTCGGTCGCCGAACCCCTCGATCTCGATCGAACCTGGGAAACCAGGCCCTCTGCACGGGCTGCGAGCACGGTCGTTTGCAGCCTGGTGCGGTTGGTGGATCATTCCCTCGCGCCTTTCCGCACGGACCCGGTTTACTTCCGCGTCGCAGGCCCGATAGTGGCCCGGCGGCCATGTCGGAGACCGGCGCGGTCCGCCAAAGAAAGTCCGAGGGAGGAAAAATTCGATGCGCAAGGTGGCTCTGTGTAGCGCCGTGCTGCTGTGCTGGGGCGTCGCCTCGGCGGCGGCGCTGTCCGACAAGCCCTATCTCAACGCCGGCGATGCCGAGTTCGGCAGCCTGCTGCCGCCGCCCCCGCCCGACGGCTCGGCGCGCGACCAGCGCGATCTCAAGACCGTACTCGAGCTGCAGAAGGATCTGACGCCGGACCGGCTGGCCGCGATCCACGCCGACACCGAGCAATCGGTCTACCGTTTTGCCGGCACGGTGCTCGGGCCGACCTTCACCAAGGATCGGTTTCCACTGGCGGGGCCGTTCTTCGACAAGGTGAGGGAAGACTCCGCGGTCGGCGTGCGGCCGATCAAGCAGGCCTACAAGCGCGGGCGGCCGTACCAGGCGAGCCAGGAGGTGAAGGCGCCGGCCGACATCGCCGCCGCATCGACGAGCCCGACCTATCCGAGCGGCCACAGCACCTTCGGCGCGGAGGCCGCCTTCCTGCTCGCGATGATGGTGCCGGAAAAGAAACGCGAGCTGTTCGAGCGCGGCTGGGCCTATGGCGAGCAGCGGGTCGCGAGCGGGGTCGCTTATCCCTCCGACTGGGAAGGCGGACATATCGGCGCCGCGGTGATGGTAACGCTGATGATGCAGAAGCCGGAGTTTCGGTCCGACTTCGATGCCGTGAAGACCGAGCTTCGCAAGGGTCTCGGGCTCGCGCCCTGAAGTTTGTTGCGGGTCGGAAACGCCGCGAATCTTTGAGCGGCGGCCCGGTCAGGCGGCCGCTTGAGGTCCCGCCGGGATCGGCCGGTGCCCGAAGATGGCACTGCCGACCCGGACATGGGTGGCGCCGAAGCGGATCGCGATCGCGAAGTCCGCGCTCATTCCCATGGAGAGGAGCGCCAGCCCGTTGCGCGCCGCGATCTTGGCGGTGAGGGCAAAATGCGGCGCCGGCGCCTCGTCCACCGGGGGAATGCACATCAAGCCTGCGATCGCGAGCCCATGGCCGTCCCGGCAGGACGCGATGAAAGCGTCGGCGTCCTGCGGCAGCACGCCGGCCTTCTGCGGCTCGGCGCCGGTGTTGACCTGGACGAACAGGGTCGGGTGGCGGCCCTGGCGCTCGATCTCCTTGGCGACCGCGGAGCACACGCTCGGCCGATCGATGGAATGGATGGCGTCGAACAGGCCGACCGCTTCCCGCGCCTTGTTGGATTGCAACGGCCCGATGAGGTGGAGCTGCAGGCCGGGTTGCGCCTCGCGCAGCGCCGGCCATTTACCCTGCGCCTCCTGGACCCGGTTCTCGCCGAACACGTGCTGGCCGGCGGCGATGACCGGCGCGATCGCCTCCGGCCCGAAGGTCTTGGAGACCGCGACCAGGGTGACGTCGCCGGGCTGCCGCCCGGCGGCGAGGCAGGCCTCGGCGATGTCGCGGCGCACCGCGGCGAGACCCTCCGCGGGGCCGGCCGGATCGGGAAGTTTCGGGATCGGAGCAACCTCGGTCATCATGGCGATGTCATCATGGCGGCCGATCCAGTATCGCCGGAAGGCCACACCGGCAACCGCAAATGCAGCCGCGGCCCGAAATTCCTTGAGCGCGCTATCTGTTTGTTTTAACAAAAATTCCACAGCATGGGGGTAGGGTGCTGCCGGGGCAGGCCGACCGGATGCGGCCTGGGGGCACGGTGCCGCAATGATGTCCCAGTCATGATGTCCCTGTCCGGTGGTCATTCGGCGGCGCATTTGTCATGAGTATTGAGCGATATAACGCCCGGACAGCGGAGACTCGCTGGCAGCGAGCGTGGGACGAGCGGGGCGTATTCGCGACCCCCAACGACGACCCGCGCGAAAAATATTACGTTCTCGAGATGTTCCCGTATCCGTCCGGGCGCATCCACATGGGCCACGTGCGCAACTACACCATGGGAGACGTGGTGGCGCGCTACAAGCGGGCGCGCGGCTTCAACGTGCTCCATCCCATGGGTTGGGACGCTTTCGGCATGCCGGCGGAAAACGCCGCCATGGCGAACAAGGTGCATCCGCGCACCTGGACCTACGAAAACATCGCGACCATGAAGGCGCAGCTCAAGTCGATGGGGCTGTCGCTCGACTGGGCGCGCGAGATCGCGACCTGCGACCCGCGCTACTACAAGCACCAGCAGCAGATGTTCCTCGACTTCCTGGCGGCGGGGCTCGTCGAGCGCAAGCAGTCCAAGGTGAACTGGGATCCGGTCGACCAGACCGTGCTGGCCAACGAGCAGGTCATCGACGGGCGGGGCTGGCGGTCCGGTGCGCCGGTCGAGCAGCGCGAGCTCACCCAGTGGTTCTTCAAGATCACCGACTTCTCGGAGGAGCTGCTCGCGGCGCTCGATCGCCTCGACCGCTGGCCGGAAAAAGTGCGGCTGATGCAGAAGAACTGGATCGGGCGCTCCGAGGGCCTGCTGGTCCGGTTTGCGCTCGATCCCGCGACGACGCCGAATGGCGAGACCGAGCTCGAGATCTTCACCACCCGCCCCGACACCATTTTCGGCGTGAAGTTCATGGCGGTGGCGCCGGACCATCCGCTGGCGGCGGCCGCGGCGGCGAACAACCCGGCGCTCGCCGCCTTCATCGCGGAATGCAAGCGCACCGGCACCGCCCAGGAGCTGATCGAGAAGGCCGACAAGCTCGGCTTCGACACCGGCGTCGTGGCGATCCATCCGTTCGATCCGGCGCGGCGGATCCCGGTCTACGTCGCCAACTTCATCCTGATGGACTACGGCACCGGCGCGATCTACGGCACCCCGGCGCACGACCAGCGCGACCTCGACTTCGCCAACCGCTACGGCCTCGGCAACACCCCGGTGGTGTGCCCGGAGGGCCAGGACCCCGCGACCTTCGTCATCACCGACGTCGCCTATGACGGCGACGGGCGGATGATCAATTCGGATTTCCTCGACCGCATGACCATCGCGCAAGCCAAGGAGGAGGTCGCCCGCCGGCTCGAACAGGTGATGCAGGGCAACCGTCCGATGGCGCAGCGCCAGGTGAACTTCCGCCTGCGGGACTGGGGCATCTCGCGGCAGCGCTATTGGGGCTGCCCGATCCCGATCATCCATTGCAAGGAATGCGGCGTGGTGCCGGTCCCGATCAGGGATCTGCCGGTTGAATTGCCGGACGACGTCGAGTTCGACCGGCCCGGCAACCCGCTCGACCGCCATCCGACCTGGAAGAACGTCGTCTGCCCGCAGTGCGGCGGCCGCGCCCGGCGCGAGACCGATACCATGGACACGTTCGTCGATTCGTCCTGGTATTTCGCCCGCTTCACCGATCCGTGGATCGCGACGGCGCCGACCGACCGCAAGGCGGTGGATTCCTGGCTGCCGGTCGACCAGTACATCGGCGGCATCGAGCATGCGATCCTGCACCTGCTCTACAGCCGCTTCTTCACCCGCGCGATGAAGCGGACCGGCCATGCCGGTCTCGACGAGCCGTTTGCCGGCCTGTTTACCCAAGGGATGGTGGTCCACGAGACCTACCGCGCCGCCGACGGTTCATGGGTATCGCCGGCCGAGATCACGATCGAGGCGATCGGGGACGCCCGCCGCGCGTCGCTGACCGCGACCGGTGCGCCGGTCGAGATCGGTCCGATCGAGAAGATGTCGAAGTCGAAGCGCAACACCGTCGACCCCGACGACATCATCGGGTCGTTCGGCGCCGACACCGCGCGCTGGTTCGTGCTCTCGGATTCGCCCCCCGAAGGCGACGTGATCTGGAGCGAGGACGGCGTCCAGGGGGTGTGGCGCTTCGTGCAGCGGCTGTGGCGCCTCGTCAACGAGGCCGCGCTCATCGCAGCTCCGACCGGCCGGCCGGCTGCGTTCGGCGCGCGGGCGACGGTGCTCCGCAAGGCCGCCCACGGGGCGCTGGCGCGGGTCTCCGAGGACATCGAAAAGCTGCGCTTTAACCGCTGCGTCGCCCACATTTACGAATTCACCAACGTGTTGCAGGCCACGTTGGCCGAGGCGGGCGGCGCTAGCGCTGTGCCGGCGGCTCCGATTGCGCCGGACCTGGCCTGGGCCGTCCACGAAGCGGCCGAAATTCTGGTGCAACTGTTCCAGCCCATGATGCCCCATCTCGCCGAAGAATGCTGGGCGGTGCTCGGTCACGACAGCCTGCTGGCCCTGCAGGGCTGGCCGGTGGTCGAGCGCGAGCTGCTGGTCGAGGACACGATCACGCTCCCGGTCCAGGTAAACGGCAAGAAGCGGGCGGACGTCACCGTGCCGCGGGATGCCGGCAATGTCGACATCGAGGCCGCCGTGCTGGCACTCGAAGAAGTACGCCGGGCGCTGGCGGGCAAGGCGCCGAAGAAAGTGATCGTCGTCCCGCAGAGGATCGTCAATGTGGTCGCTTGATCCGCGCACGCTCCGCCGCCTGATGCTGCGCTTCGCCGGCATCGGTGCCGCCGCGGCCATGTTGGCGGGCTGCTTCCAGCCGATGTACGGGGACGCGTCCCTGACGACCTCGCCGAGCGTCGCCGCGGCGATGTCGGCGGTCGACGTCACCCAGATCGCCGCGCCGAACGGGACCCCGCTGTCGCGCATCGCCGTCAGCGTGCGCAACAGGCTGCTGTTCGGCCTCACCGGTGGCGCCGCGGCGGCGCCACCGGTCTATCGCCTCAATATCATCATCAGCGGCACCAGCCAGTCGATGATCGTCGACATCAACAGCGGCCGGCCGGATACCGAGGACTACGCGCTCAACGCCAGCTATACGCTTCTGGAAGCCAAGAGCGGCAAGCCGGTCCTCAGCAGCCAGACCTTCGCCCGGGTCACCTACGACATTCCGGGCCAGGCCCAGCGCTTCGCGCGTGACCGCGGCCTGCGCGACGCCGAGGATCGGGCGGCTCAGCTCATCGCCGACAACATCCGGGCGCGGCTCTCCTCGTTCTTCGTCGCGGGCACCTGAGCGGCCGCCGATGGTGGCGGTCAAGAACGCCGACGTCGAACGCTACATCGCGCGGCCCGATCCGGCGCGCCCGGTGATCCTGGTGTTCGGGCCCGACGCCGGCCTGGTGCGCGAGCGTGCCGAAGCGCTGATCGCCTCCGCCGTCGACGACATGGCCGATCCATTCGCACTCGCCCGCATCGCCGGCGACGCGCTGGCCGATGAACCGGACCGGCTGGTCGAAGAGGCTCATACCATTCCATTGTTCGGCGGCCGCCGCGCCGTGTGGATCAAGGCCGGTGGACGGAATTTCACCCCGGCGGTCGAGCGCGTGCTCGCGGCGCCGCCCGGCCGCGACTGCCGCATCGTGGTCGAAGCGGGCGATCTCAAACGTGGGGCCCCCTTGCGGGCGGCGTGCGAGCGCTCGGCGGCTGCGGCGGCGATCGCCTGCTATGCCGACAGCGGCCGCGATCTCAACCGCCTGATCGACGAGGAGATGCGCGAGAGCGGGCTGTCGATCGCACCGGATGCCCGCGCCGCCCTGGCGGCGCTGATCGGCGGCGACCGCGGCACCTCGCGATCGGAACTGCGCAAGCTCGCGCTCTATGCTCGGGGCCAAACCGCGATCGGGCTAGAGGACGTGCTCGCCGTCGTTGCCGACGCCTCCGCCACGGCGCTCGACGCCATCGTCGATGCCGCTTTTGCCGGCAAGGCTCAGGACGTCGAGATCAACCTCGCCAAGGCGCGATCGACCGGGGTAGCGCCGAGCCTGCTGGTGAGTGCGACGACGCGCCAGGCGGCGGCACTTCATCGGCTGCGCCTCGCCGTCGAGGAGGGTCGCTCCGCCGGCGACGTCGTGGAGAGCGCCGGACCGGCCATCCACTTCAGCCGCAAGGCGATGGTGCAGGCGGCCCTGTCGGCGTGGACCAGCGGGCGGCTCGAACGCGTGTTGAGCGCGCTGGGGGATACGGCCCTCGAGGTCCGGCAGCGGCCCGCTTTGGCCTATCCCCTGGCGCACCGCGCGCTGCTGTCGATCGTCGGTGCCGCACGCCGCAAGGCGTGACGGACGGCGGGTTTGGGGCCACAGTCAACCGGCTATCCACAAGGTTTTCCTGCTTCAGCCTTCTGAAATACCGACGAAATTTCGGTTATCAACCAACCAGCTGGAAACGGCCACATGCCCGCGGCGCCGCTTGCGTGATCGCACGCGTCTGGCTCTGGCCGGCGCGGTTGGGCATCGCGAGCGCGGCGAAGTCGCACCTTGCGCGCTGCCGGCTTCCGGATGACAGTAACGGACAACAACAGCGCAAATCCGCGGCAATGCTGCACCGCAGCATGCAGGATGTTGCGCAGCAATTCGTGCGGTGGCAGCAAACCGCCGTCCCAGGGAGGACAGCATGAACGCCTGGATCAGGGGCATCATTGCCGCGGTGGCGTGGCTGACGGCGGGTGTGGCCTTGGCCCAGGACGCCGCTCCGGCAAGGGACCCCGCTCCGGCAAAGGACGCCTATCCGGTCAAGCCGGTGCACCTGCTGGTGCCGTTTCCCGCCGGCGGCGCGGTCGATTTCGTGGCACGCACCCTGGGCGACGAGCTCGCCAAGCGGCTCGGGCAGACGGTCATCATCGAGAACCGGCCCGGCGCCGGCGGCACCATCGCGGCCCAGGCGACGGCCAAATCTCCGCCGGACGGCTATACCCTCGTGGTCGTGGCAAGCGGCCATGCCATCGTGCCGTTCCTGTTTCCCAAGCTGCAATACGACGTGTTCAACGACTTCACGCCGATCTCGCTGCTCGGCAATTCGCCCAACCTCATTTTGGTGAAGGCCGATTCGCCCATGAAGACGCTGGGCGACCTGATCGCCGCGGCGCGCCGGAAGCCCGGGCAGCTGTCATACGGCCATGCCGGCAACGGCACCTCGCCGCATCTCGCCGGCGAGCTCCTGAAGGTGACCGCCAAGATCGACATCGCCGCGGTTCCCTACAAGGGCGGGGCGCCGGCGCTCAACGACCTCATGGGCGGCCACATCCCGATCTCCCTCAACAACCTTCCCGAGGCGATCGGGCAGCTTCAAGCCGGCGCGGTGCGGGCGCTCGCGGTGACCACGATCACGCGCTCGCCGTTCCTGCCGGACGTGCCGACCGTCGCCGAATCCGGCTTCACCGAATACGATACCGGGGTGTGGTGGGGCGTGCTCGCGCCGGCCGGGCTCCCGCCCGAGATCCAGGCGCGGCTTTCGCGCGATTGCGCGGAGGCGATGAAGACCGCGGCGGTAAAGGAGCGCTTTCGCACCCTCGGTGCGACGCCGATCGGCAGCACCTCGGCGGAATTCGCCAAGTTGATCCGGTCCGACTATGACAAGTGGGGACCCGTCATCAAGGCCGCCGGCATCGAGGCGGAGTGAGCGTTCGGTCCGGGACCCGCCCGCATGACCATGGCATCCAGACTTCCAGCTTTCGCCGCGGCGCTGCTGCTTATGTCATGCGCTTGCGCGGGCGGCGCGTGCGCCCACGAGGCCGCGGCGCCGGTCGAGGTGACGCTCCTCGCCATCAATGATTTCCACGGCAACCTGATGCCGCCTCCGGGCGGCGTCAGGATTGCCGATCCGTCCGACCGCAAGCAGATGCTCGCCGTTCCGGCCGGCGGCTCCGCGCACATGGCGGCGCTCGTCAAATCGCTCCGGGCCGGACGCCGGAACACCCTGTTCGTCGCCGCCGGGGACCTGATCGGCGCGAGCCCCCTGCTGTCGTCGCTGTTCCACGACGAGCCGACCATCGATTCCCTGTCGTTGATGGGGCTCGACCTCGCTACGGTCGGCAATCACGAATTCGACAAGGGCCGCGACGAGCTGCTGCGCATGCAGTACGGCGAATGCCACCCCGACGGCGGGTGCAAGGGCCCGCATCGCTTCCGCGGCGCCGGGTTTCATTACCTGGCGGCGAACGTCGTCGACCGGACCACCGGGGGCACGGTGTTTCCGCCCTATGAGGTGAGGGAGTTCGACGGCATCCCGGTCGCCTTCATCGGCGTCATCTTGCGGGACACGCCGCTCATCGTCACCCCGGCCGGCACCGCGGGGCTCGTTTTTCGCGACGAGGCCGAGACGGTGAATGCGCTCGTCCCGGAGCTGCGCGGGCGCGGCATCGAGGCGATCGTGGTGCTGATCCACGAAGGCGGCATCCCGACCGGGGGCTACAATGAATGCCCCGGGATTTCCGGCGACATCGTCGACATCGTCGGGAAATTCGACAAGGCGGTCGACGTGGTGGTGTCCGGCCATACCCACCGCGCCTACAATTGCCGGATCGACGGGCGGCTGGTGACCAGCGCCGACCGCTACGGCACCATGGTCACGGCGATCGACCTCAAGCTCGACCCGCGGTCTCACGACGTCGTCAGCGCCACCGCCGACAACCGCATCGTGCGCGCCGACGGGCCGAGCGACCCCGAGCAGACCGCGCTGATCGCGCCCTATGCCGCGCGCGCCGAGCCGCTGGCGAACCGCAGCGCCGGGACAATCACCGGCAACCTGACGCGGCAGCCTTCCCGGACGGGCGAATCCGTGCTCGGCGACATCGTTGCGGATGCGCAGCTCGAGGCCACCCGCGGCGACGCCGACGGCGGCGCGGTGATCGCATTCACCAATGCCGGCGGCATCCGCCTCGACATCCTCAAGAAGGGCGATGGGGCCGTCACCTATGCCGACCTGTTCGGCACCCAGCCTTTCCGCAACGACCTCGTGACGCTCACCCTGACGGGGGCGCAGATCAAGCGCGCGCTGGAGCAGCAATGGTCGGACCCGACCGACCCGCACATGCTGCAGGTCTCGCGCGGCTTCCGCTACCGCTGGGACGGCTCGCAGCCGGACGGCAGCCGCGTGCCGGTGGAGAGCATCAGGCTCAATGGCCAGTCGATCGACCTCGCGGGCAGCTATCGCGTCACGGTGAACGGCTTTCTCGCCACCGGCGGCGATCTCTTCACGGCGTTCCGCGACGGCACCGAACGCCGGGTCGGCATCCACGATGTCGACGCCCTCGACCGGTATTTCGGCGCCAACAGCCCGATTTCGCCCGGCGAACCCAATCGCATCCAGCGGATCGACTAGCCGCGTGACATCGCCCGCTCCGCTGTCATTGCCCGGTCAAGCGCACTCACGCCTCTGCGCGGCGCGGCGCTTTTGCTCCCTCGCCCCGCGCGCCTACAAGATTCACCCATCGCTGCTCGGGCGCCTGGGCACCTCGCCCCGCGTGCGGGGAGAGGTCGGATTGCGGAGCAATCCGGGTGAGGGGGCCGTTCCACGAGTCTGAGCTCATGAGTGGATTCGACACAATCGCTCAGGCGTGTGGAACGGCCCCCTCACCCCGGCCCTCTCCCCGCACGCGGGGCGAGGGAGCGGAGGCGCCGTGGCCCACAAAACAGATGTGTGAATGTCATAGCCCCGCACGCGGGAGAGCTGTCCACCGCAGGCGGGAGAGGTGCTCACCTGAACAGTGGTGTGAATCCTATAGGGTCGAGTCGGGAACGACATGAAACGAGAAAACAAAGCCGGAGACGCTCCCAAAATGAGCCCGCAGCGATGATCCCCGCCTGCCCGCCGCCGCGCGATCCGACGCGGCCCAAGGTTCCGCCGCCGCCCGGCGCCTGCGACACCCATGCCCATGTCTTTGGGCCGGCCGGCCAGTTCCCCTATGCGGCGGACCGCAGCTACACGCCGCCCGACGCCCCGCTCGCGAAGTACCTTGCGATGCTCGACACGGTCGGCTTCTCGCGCGGGGTCCTGGTGCAGGGCAGCGCCCACGGCCGCGACAACGGCGCGATGCTCGACGCTTTGGCGCGCCATCGCGACCGGCTGCGCGGCGTCGCCGTCGCCGACGCCCAGGTCTCGCCCGCCGAACTGCGGCGCTGGCACGACGTCGGCGTCCGCGGATTGCGGTTCAACCATTTCTTCCGCGGCGGCGCCCTGCACTACCGCGGCGGCGTGCCGCTCGAGGCGGCGAAGGCGCTCGCGCCCACCATGGCCGAGCTCGGCTGGCACGTTCAGCTGTGGATCGACGTGAAGGACCTCGCCGAGACGATCCCCGTGCTCGAGGCGATCGGGCGGCCGGTGGTGATCGATCACATGGGGCGCACCGACGCCCATCTCGGCACCGGGACGCCCGGCTTTCTGAGCCTGCTGCGCCTGCTCGGCGACGGCGGCTGCTGGATCAAGGTCTCCGGCGCCCATCGAATCAGCCAGCGGCCGCCGGATTACCCGGACGCGCGGCCGTTCTACGAGGCGCTCATGCGCACCAATCCCGAGCGCCTGGTGTGGGGCAGCGACTGGCCGCATCCGCGCATGGAAGCCGAGATGCCCGATGTCGGGCACCTGTTCGCGCTGTTCCAGGCATGGACGCCCGACGAGGCGACGCGCCGGCGCATCCTCGTCGACAACCCGGCGAGGCTTTACGACTTCCCGGCCTGAGATGCGGCGCTTTCCGGGCTCCCGCCGACCATGCCGCGCGCGGCGCCGCTGCCGTCCTCGGTCCGCGGCGGAAGGGTGCCGAGCACCCCGACGATGAAGAGGATCGCGGCGGCCAGCACCGCCTCGACCAGGCTGTTGGCGCGAAGGCGGCGCAGGGCTTCATGCTGCGAGGTTGCCGTGCCGATGCCGTGGGCGAGCCGCGGCGTCAGCCGCAGCCGGTTGACTGCGGCCACCATCAGCATCAGCAGGAACAGGACGACCTTGAGTACGACGAGGCGGCCATAAAGCGTGCCGAACAGCGCCGCCACGCTGCCGACGAGCTGCCATGTGTTGACGATCCCGCTCGCCAGCACGGCCGCGACGCTCGCAATGGCGAGCGTCGAGAACCGAAGCGTCGCCTCCCGTGCAGCGGCGAGGGCGCAAGGATCGTCGCGATCCGCCGCGGCGCCGAGCACGAGCGCGAAGGGCACCAGCCCGCCGGCCCACGCCGCGGCGCCGAGAAGGTGCAGCATGTCGGCGGCCTGTTGGACGACGCCGGCGGTCCCGGTGCCGGCGCCAGCGTGGCCGGCGAAAGCGAGCCCGCCGGCAAAGCCCACCGTCGCGATGAGCGCGACGCGGCGCCGCCACGCCGGCGCGATCGTGGTGAAGTACGGGGGATGGATGGCCGCGGCCAGCAGTACGGTCAATGCGGCGCGCGTTAGCCAGACGCGGCCGAAGTCGGTCTCGAACAGGACCGTCGAGACGACGTCGCCGGACCACAGGTCGACGAGCGGCCGCTCGCTCATCTGCCCCGCCAGAACCACCAGCCAGGCGGCGCCGCTGAGCACGGCCACCAGGAGGCCGCCCCACGCCAAGCCGGCGAGGCGGCGGCCGACGGCGGCGATCGGCCAGCTGGCTGGGGTGACGTACAACGCCGGCGCGGCGACGATGGCGTGGAAGATCACCACGCCGGCCACCGCGACCGTCGCGGCCAAATGCAGGAAACGCACAGCGATCAGGACGTCGTCCATGGCCGCCTCTTGGGCCGCCTCGCGGGCGGCCTCACGGGATGCCGGGGCGCGGACGCAGACCGAACGCCCCGACGCTAGGGCCCGACCTTGAAGGTGAAATCGCCGCTGACCTTGTGGGTGTCCGCCGACACCGCGCGCCACTCGACCTTGTAGACGCCGGGTTCGAGGGACGGCAGCGTGACCCGGATGACGGTGCGGTCGCTCTTGTCGACCTTGCCGTCGCCCTTATCGATCTGCTTGCCGGCGGCGTCGCGCACGACCACCGAGCTGAACGCCGGCTCCAGGCGCTCGTTGAACCGCAGCATCACGTCGCCCGGCGGCGCCTGCAGCGTGTCGCCCGACCCCGGCACGGCACTGACGAGATGCGCATGGGCGAATGCCGGGACGCCGGTCAGCGACAGCGCGGCACACGCAAGGAGAACCATCGTCGGGCGTCGGATCGTCACTTCAACCTCCCTGGTCGAGCAGTTTCTCGAGCGCGAATGCTATCACTCCCGGCTTCGAAGCACCTATGTCCGCGCGGGATGGGTGTGCCTCTCTCCCCGCGTGCCGAATTGCGTGCCGCGCGATCGAGCCGGGACCGTCGGCGAACGTCACCGCGCCTTCTGGACCTTGGTCAGCGTGAGCTGGCCGTTCACCTGCTCGGCGTCGAACCTCACCTTGTCGCCGGCCTTGACGGCGGTCAGCATGGCCGGATCCTGTGCCTTGAAGACCATGGTCATGCCTTCGTCCATGCCGAGCTTCTTGATCGGCCCATGCTTGATGGTGATCTTGCCGGCCGACGGATCGACCTTGGTGATCTCTCCAGCGATCAGCGCTTGCGCGAGCCCCGCATGGGGCATTGCCGCTAATGCGAACGCGAGCAGCAGCGTCGGACCTTTGGTCATGGAGTCTCCTTTCCCGGGTTGGATCGTCGTCGCCTTCAATGCTGATGCGGCGCGGGCCCGTTGCCCGGCTTGACCACCGTGAACTCGGCGGCCGGGCGGCCTGCAGCGCTGGCGGTGCGTCGCGGCGGCGCGCCGGGATCGCCCTTGAACTCATGGGCGACCGTGCCGGCCGGATGGCGATACGGACCGGGATCGCCGTAGTCGTCGGGCGCCAGTCCCTCGCGCACCTTCACCACGGAGAACATGCCGCCCATTTCCAGGGGCCCGAACTGGCCGAAGCCGGTCATCATCGGCAGCGTGTTGGCGGGCATCGGCATTTCCATCGCGCCCATCTCCGCCATGCCGGTGGACCCCATCGGCATGTAGTCGGGAACGAGTTTGCGCACGCTGCGAAGGTCGCGCCTGGGCACGCCGATCAACGTCCGCAGATTGTGCCCCATGGCGTTCATGGTGTGATGCGCCTTGTGACAATGGATCGCCCAGTCGCCGGGTTCTTCGGCAACGAACTCGAACACCCGCACCCCGCCCACCGGGACGTCCGTCGTCACGTCCGGCCGCCGCGCCGATGGCGGGATCCAGCCGCCGTCGGTGCCGGTGACCTCGAACGGTTCGCCGTGCTTGTGGATCGGGTGATTGGTCATGGAGAGATTGCCGACGCGCACCCGGACGCGGTCGCCCCGCCGCACCACCAGCGGATCGATGCCGGGAAACACCCGCGTGTTCCAGGTCCACAGGTTGAATTCCGTCATCGTGGTGACGCGCGGCACGTAGCTGCCGGGATCGACGTCGAAGCTCGCCAGCAGAAAGACGAAGTCGCGGTCGACGCGCTGCGGCTCGGGCTCGCGCGGATGCACGATGAAGCTTCCCATCATGCCCATCGCCATCTGCACCATCTCGTCGGCATGGGGGTGGTACATGAAGGTACCGCTTCGCCTGAGCTCGAACTCGTAGACGAAGGTCTTGCCCGGCTCGATGTGGGGCTGGGTGAGGCCGCCGACACCGTCCATGCCGTTGGGCAAGACCAGCCCGTGCCAGTGCGCCGTGGTGTGCTCCGGCAGCCGGTTGGTGACGAAGATGCGGACCTTGTCGCCTTCGACGGCCTCGATGGTCGGTCCCGGCGACTGGCCGTTATAGCCCCACAGATGCGCGACCATTCCCGGCGCGATTTCGCGGCGCACCGGCTCGGCGACGAGATGGAATTCCTTCCAGCCGTCGTTCATGCGGAACGGCAGCGTCCAGCCGTTGAGCGTGACCACCGGGCGATAGGGCGGCCCGGCGGAAGGAGCGAGCGGCGGCTGGGTCGCCGCCAGCGGGCCGAGGGGCGCGTCCGGCGTGCCCGCGGCTTGCGCGGGCGCCCCGGCCAACGCCGCCCCGGCCAGCGTCGCCGAAAGTCTCACCCAGCCGCGTCGCGTGATGTCCATGGTCGCCTCGCTCAGTCGTGGCCGCCGGCAGACGCCGCGGCGATGGAAGGGATCGATGAATCGGGGGCCGCGCCTTCGAACCCGCCGGCGACGACGGCGGCGAGGTCGGCTTCGGCGAGCCAGAAGTCGCGGTCCGCCGCGATCGCGGCGGTGGTCGATGCGATCCGCTGGCGCGCCTCGGCGAGCAGGGAAAACACGTCGACCTGCATCGCGTTGTAGCGCAGCAGCATTTCATCCGAGATGATCTTGCGCAGCGGCAGCACGTCGCGGCGGTAGTGCTCGGCGATGTCGTAGGCGGCGCGGTAGGACTGGTAGGCGTCGCGCGCTTGCGAGCGCACCTTCACGGCCTGTGCGACCAGGCGGTTGACCGCCTGCATGTAGGTCGCCTCCGCCTCGCGCACGCGGACCTCGCCGAAGTCGAACAGCGGGATCTGCAATTCGACGCGGCCGCCGCGCTCGGTGTAATCGGAGCCGCCCGGTTCGCGCGCCGTCTTCGCGCCGCCGCCGGCGTCGATCAGATTAATGAATCGGGTCGCGCCCGTGAGGCCGTACGATTTCGCCAGCACCTCGACCTCGATGCGCGCGATCTGCAGATCGACGCGGCGGGCCACCGCCTCGACCTCCACGTTCGCGAGGGCACGCGGGCGGCGCGGCAGCGGCGGCAGCGTGTCCGGCAGGCGGAAGCCGAGATCGCTTCCCCACGCGCCGAGGCGCCGCACCAGATCTTCGCGCGCGGCGGCGGCGCGACGGCGCGCGGTCGCGGTCTCCGCGGTGAGATCGGCGTAGAATGCCTGGTCGCGAGCCTGGTCGAGCTTGCTCGCCGCGCCGCTTTCGCCGAGCCGCCGCGACACCAGCGCAGCGCTTTCCGCCGTTGCGGCCGCCTGCTCGAGAAAGCGCACCTGCGCTCGCGCAGCGACGGCTTGGTAATAAGCACGCCGTGCTTGCGCCGCGATCCTCAAGGTGGCGAGCGCCGCCTTGAACTGTGCCGCGCGAAAGCGGTCGCCGGCAATCTCGGCGCGAGCGGGCAGCGTGGCGAGTGCGAGGATGCTCACCACGATCTGGCGCTCGAATTCGAACGCCCCGCCGCCCGCGATGTCCGACAGCGAGAACGTCGGGCTGGGCGGCAACGATGCCTTCACCAGGGCGGCCTCGGAAATCCCGAGTTCGTCATAGGCGGCCTGCAGATCGCGATTATTGAAGAGCGCGATCTGGACGGCGGACTCGGCCGACAGCGGCCGGGCCAAAAGATGCACGACGGCATTTCGCGCGGCTTCCGCCTGCTCCGGCGATCGCAGCGCGGCGACATCCTTTCCGAGTTCGGTGCCGGCGATGTCCTGCACGGCGCCCATGCCGCCGTCGGGCGAGAACCCGCTGCATCCCGCGAGTGCGGCGGCGAGGCTGAGTGCGGCGACGACGGAGCGCCGCGCATGCCGATGATGCGTCCCGCCGGTCATGGCTTCGGGCCGGCCGCGGTGGCGGGCGCGGGTGCGACAGAGGCGGGCGCGGTCTGGTCATTCTGGTCTTGCCAGGACGACGGCTCGACCGGTCGCCGCCCCACATAGGGGCCGACCGCAGAACGGTAGGCGACCCCAGGCACCCGGGCCTGCGGGTCGGCGGGATCGGGACCGGCCAGCGGCACCGGTGGCGGCGGCGAGCAGCCCGCGATCACGAGGACGACGGATGCGACCGCCCCCCGGCGGATCAATTGTATCGCCGATGCGGCTGGCCGCATGGCCATGGCCGCACGCGCGCACGCTTGCGCAAGCATGAATCTCTCCTGGCTGACGAGGATGCGTGCGGCGGCAAGGCACCGCGCGCGATCACGGCGGCAGTCAGGCGATCGGCGGGCGGATGATCCGGTCGGGCCCGCGGCCGACCAGTGCGTCGGTCATCAGCGGGACGAGGCGCGAGGCAAGCCGCGACGGCAGCGGGGCCGCGCGATCGGTGCTCGCAAGGGCGGCAGTCGGAAACAAGCCGCAGCACGTGCCGGGCCGGCTCTTGCCGTGGCCGGTATCGTCCGGGGGTACGCCGCCGGCCATGGGCGCTTCGCCGTCATGGTGATGGGTCATGGCGACGGCGGGAGCGTCGTCCGCAGCGTGATGGTGGTGTTGGTGGACGACGTGGGATTCGACGGCGACCGCTTCCATGGGCATCGCGCCGTGGTCATGCATGGAGGCGGCGGCGAGATCGTCCATCAGGCAGGGCGGCGCCATGCGGCCATCGGCCATCGCAAAGGCGGTGGCCGGGAGCAGGATGCACAACGCATAAAGCGCCGCCACCGCGGCGGCCGCCTTGATCCGGAACGATTTCGTGGGCCACGACAGCATGACGCTTCCCCACACCGGCCGCCGCGCGCGTCTCAGGGCCGTATCGCCATGATACCCCTCGAGGAGTCCTTTGCAAATCACGGTGACGGAACGGGCATCGACCCGCTCAGCACAGATATTTGCAGACGAAATTCTTCACCGACGTGATCGGGTTGTCGAGGCTCGAGAACACGGGCGCACCGCCGAACGAGCCGGAATGATCGCCCTCGGCGACCACCCGGCCGCCCTTTTTCTTCGACGACTTGTCGGCGATCACCATGGCCCAGAACGTCTTGTACCGGGTCTGGTCGTTGCGCGCGACCGCGACGCCCAGCGTATCGGCGCGCGACTGGAGGAGATTGGCATTGTGGCCCGGCGAGTTCTCCCACATGCGCAGGGTCTCTTCCCAGGTCTTGGTGCCGGCGGCGATGTTCTCGCCCGCCATGCCGACATGCGCCCCGGCGATCCGGGAGGCGAACGGGCCGGCCACGCTGTGGTCCATGATTCCCGACGCGGCCATGGCCTTGGCCTGGTGCTCGGCCACCTTGGTCAGCTCCGGGTCGAACTTGACCGCCGACAAACCGTGCTGCTGGCGATACTTGGAGATCATCTCCGCCATGTCGGCGTGCGCAGGTCCTTCGGGGTGCGCAGGTCCTTGGGGGTGCGCAGGTTCTTCGGCGTGCGCAAACGTCACCGTGAGGGCCGGAATCCCCACAAGACCGAGGAACCCCGTGAAGCCAAGATTCCCCGCAAGACTAAGGATCCCGGCAAGACCAAGGACTCCCGCAAGACCGCGTGCCTTCATCGAATCCCCCATTGCCCTGCAATCCCGATCAAATCCATTGCGGGGGGATGAGGCAGATATGAGGCGGCCCGCCGGGTGTGGCCCTATTCGGCCGCAATTCCGGTGGCGCGGATGAGGTCGCCCCAGGTGTCGATCTGGCGCTTGAGGAAGGCCGGTGCGGCCTCGAAGTCGCCCCGGTAGGGCTCGTAACCCAGGGTGCGCAGCCGCTTGTCGATGTCGGGACGGGCGATCACCTGATTCACCGCCGCGTTCAGGCGCGCGCAAATTTCGGCCGGGGTCTTTACCGGCGCGAGGATGCCGACCCAGCCATTGATACCGAGGCCCGGAAGGCCGAGCTCGTCGAGGGTCGCCACGTCGGGGAGCGCCGCGGACCGCATCGGACCGGTCACGGCGAGCACCCGCACGGCGCCCTGCTCCATCTGCGGATGGATTTCGGCGACCGGCGCCGTGAGGATGTCGACGTGACCGCCGAGCAGGGCGTTGAGGGCCGGCGCGCCGCTCTGGAACGGCACTCCGGTCGCGTTCGCGGCGGTCGCCGCGGCGAGCACCTTGAACACGTAGTCGGCGACGATGTGTGCCGACGAGCCGCCATAGCCGAAGGTGAACGGCCGCGTTTTTCCGGCGGCGAGGAATTCCGGCAGGGTTCGCGCCGGATTGCCGGCGGTGACGGCGAAGCCCTGGCTGTCGATCGCGACGAACGCCACCGGGCGCAGGTCCGCCGTGGCGTAGCCGGGATTTTTGTAGAAGGTCTGGTTGATGGCGTAGCTGTTGCCGGTGAACAGCAAAGTGCGGCCGTCGGGCGGCGCCGCGGCCACCGCCTTCGCCGCGATGTTCGAGGCCGCGCCCGGCCGGTTCTCGATCACGATGGAAAGCCCGAGCTGTTCGGACAGCCCCTGGGCGAGCACCCGCGCGTAGGTGTCGATGCCGCCGCCGGGGGCGAACCCGACGATGAAGGTGAGCTTCGCGGCCTCGGGTGCCTGGGCGTGGACGCTTGCCGCGGGTCCGAACGCAAGCGCCAGCAGAGCGAGCGCCGCAATACCTGCCGAGCGTGACGGCATGGCCTTCTCCGTGCGATCAGCTCGCCGCGAGCGCGTCCTTGAAAGCCTTGCGCACATGGGGGCCGTGCAGGCGCGAGTAATCGCGCTCCTGCGGCCCGCTCGAGGTGATCTTGAGGTCGGCGAACACCGGACCGGTTTCGGCGAGCAAAGCGCCGACCTGCCGCTCGAAAATCTCGAGGTCGGAGAAGTCGAACACGGCGCGATAGCCGGCGGCGCGGGCAAAGCCGGCAAAGTCGATCTTGTCGCGCCCGGGGATCGGGTGTCCGCCGTTCGCCTCGTACGTGCCGTTCTCGCACACGAAGTGATAGAGGTTCGGCGGCGCGGCGGCGCCGATGGTCACGAGGCTCCCGAGGTTCATCAGGAGGCTGCCGTCGCCATCGAGCACGATGACGCGCTTGTCCGGCCGCCCGAGCGCCAACCCCAGGGCGTGGGACGAGGCGAGGCCCATCGCGCCATGGGAAAGATAGTTGAGCGGATGCGGCCGGATGTCGATCCAGTCGAAGGCGGTGCTGTAGACCGGCAGCACGATGTCGCCGGCGCCGACATGGCGCGCCAGCGCCTTGAGGCATTCGTCGCGTTTCATCATGACGGCTTCCTCCCGATCAGCATGACCACGGGATGCATCTGCGCATAGGCCGCCTCGATCGCCGGCCTGATCAGGGGCACGTCGGATTCGCTTTCGATCTCGTGATAGGCGATGCCCATGGCATCGAGTACGGGCTCGACGATGCGCACGGCATAGCGCTTGGACTGCCGCGGCGGAACGCCCGGCTCCTTCTCCAGGAGGCCGACCATCATGCAGATCGGCAGCGCGTATTCGACGGCGACGCCGCGCACCGCGTTGATGGAATTGAGGAGACCGGTCTGCTGGATCAGGAGCAGCGAGCGGCGGCCGCAATAGGCGAGGCCGGCGCAGATCGCGACCCCTTCGTCTTCCTTGCACACGCGGATCAGGCGCGGCTCGCTGGCCTCCGCCAGCGGACGCAGCAGGCCCTCGCTGGTCGTGATGTCGGGGACGGAGACGACGAACTCGATTCCGCTCGCCTTGATCTCCCGAATGATGCTCGCGCCGCGAAGAAATTCCTCTTGGGCACGGGGCGCGACGCTCGCGGATGACTGCATGGGCTGTTCCCTCACCTGACCCGCTTCGGGTCCGCCGATTTTGGCGCACACTGCCCGCTTTCCGATGTCACGGCAACCGCGCGGCAGCACCGGCGGCAGGGGCTGCGGCCTGCGGTCGCTCCGTCGCGCCGCGTTGCGCGGTCAACGGGTGATCGGTGCCGCCGCCGCTTCGCATGCGACCGTGAGCGCGGGCACCCCCGGCGGCATGCGGCGGGCCTTGGTCGCCTGCTCGAAAGCATAGGCGAGACGCAGCAGCACCGGCTCGCTCCAGGCGCGGCCGGTGAAGGTGACGCCGAACGGATAGTCCGCCGTGGCGCGGCCGCCCGCTCCGGAAATCATGCCGGCCGGCACCTGTACGCTCGGATAGCCGGCCTTCGCCGCGATGGCGGCGCCGCTGCGGCTCGGGAACAGGATGGCATCGAGCTTCTGGCCGTCCATATAGTCGTCGAGCCCGAGCGTGCGGCTCGAGAGAATGTCCATCTGCCGCGCCGCGACATATTCGAGCTCGCTCAAGTCGCCGCGGGTCGTCTCGGCGGCGAGGAAGATATCCTGGCCGAACCGGAGGGCGAGACCGGCATTGTCGGTGTTGAAGGCGATGATGTCCGCCATCGTCTTCATCCTGGTGCCTTTGGCCCAGTCGCGCAGATAGGCGTTGAGGTCGTGCTTGAGTTCGTAGAGGTAGACCACCGGGCGCCGCTCCGGCTGATTGAAAGTCGGGCTCTCCGAATTGCGATTGAGGATCGCGGCATCGGTGCCGGGTCCGCCCATCCAGCCGATGGTCGGAATATTGGCGTAGACCACCACGGCGCCGGCGGCTTCGAGCGTGGCGATCGCTTTGCGCATCACCAGCGCCGCGGCCGGCCGCAGCGGCGCGTAATAGACGTCGTTCGCGGGATCGGCGGGATCGCTCGGAATGCCGATGCGGGCGCCGCGCAGGCCGTCCTTGTCGAGCTCCGCAGTGTAGTCGGCGGGCCGCTTCTGCTCGCGCGTCGCGTCATCGTCGGGGTCGGGCGCCGCGAGCACGTTGAGCAGGATCGCGGCGTCGCGCACCGTGCGGGTCAGCGGCCCGGCGGTGTCCTGGCTGTGGGCGATCGGGATGATTCCGCCCCGGCTGATCAGGCCGACGGTCGGCTTCACCGTGACGACGCCGTTCATGGTCGCAGGAGAGAGCAGCGAGCCCGATGTCTCGGTGCCGATCGCCGCCGCCGCAAAGCCGGCGGCAACCGCGACCGCCGAGCCGGCGCTCGATCCGCCGGGACTGACGATGGGGACCTGCTTGTCGTCGAGCGCGGGCGCGTAGGGGTTTCGCACCTGGCCGCCGAGCGAGGAATATCCGGCCGGCATGTCGAGCGCGAGGATGTTGGCGAACTCCGTGAGGTTGGTCTTGCCGAGGATCACCGCGCCGGCGTCGCGCAGGCGTTTCACCAGCACGGCGTCGCGTTGTGCCTGCGCATCCGCGAGCGCAAGCGCGCCGGCGGTGGTGTGCATGGAATCGCCGGTGGCGATGTTGTCCTTGAGCAGGATCGGAATGCCCTCGAGCGGCCGGCGCTGCGCGGCTTTTTGCGCGTCGAGGCCGGCGGCGATGGCGTCCGCGTCGGGATTGAGCTCGCGCACCGCGTTGAGCTGCGGTCCGCCGCGATCATAGGCCTCGATGCGCGCGGTGTACGCCCGCACCAGATCGGCAGCGGTTGCCTTGCCGGTCGTCAGCGCATCCTGCAGGTCTTCGATGGACGCATTCTCGACGCACATCTGCGCCTCCGCCGGCACCGATATCGTCAGCATCGATATCGCCAGCGCGAGCGATAACACGACGACCCGCAACATCGGACCTCCTCGCGTGGGCGTGGACGTCCACACTGTGAGCGAATGCGGCCCGGCTCGCAATGGTCGCATCCAGACGCGTGCGACGTTCACATACGATCGTGTCAGGGCGGCGACCCGTGTGAGAATTCGACGTGGCGTGGGCGGCGGAGTTTGGTACGCAATCCAGTCAGACCTTATCTTGAGGGCGCCCGCAGGGCGCGTCTCGAAGGATGGCCCCAGGCATCTGAGCCTTATGCAGTGGCCATCCTTCGAGACGCCGCTGCGCCGGCTCCTCGGGATGAGGTCGGAGGAAAAGATGATTCTCATCGCGCTTCTTTCCAGGTTCGGTGCCTTGCACCGCCCCGGAAAGATTTGCGTGAGAGGGCGAGGTCAGCCCGGCGATCGTTCCAGGCGGCGGACGATGTCCTGGAGCTGATCGAGATCGGAATAGGCGATGTGCACGCTGCCGCGCTCGCCTTTGTGATCGATGCTGATCTTCAGTCCCAGCGCGTCGCCGAGACGCCGTTCCAGCGCGGCGGTGTCGGCATCCTTCACGGCGGGCTTGCGCGCGGTGCGTGCGGCGGGCTCGCGCACCAGCGCTTCGACCTGCCGCACGTTGAGGCCGCGGGCGATGATCTCGCGCGTCAGCGCCTCGGCATTCGGGTGACCGATCAGCGCGCGCGCGTGCCCTGCCGAGAGTTCGCCGGTGCGGATCGCCGCCTGCACCGGCGGCGGCAATTTGAGGAGGCGGAGCATGTTCGCGACGTGGCTGCGGCTCTTGCCGACCACTTTGGCAATGTCGTCCTGGCCGTATTTGAACTCGTCACCGAGCGCCTGATATCCGGCGGCTTCCTCGAGCGGATTGAGATCCTCGCGCTGCACGTTTTCGATGATGGCGAGTTCGAGCGCTTCGGCGTCGCTGACTTCGAGCACGACGACGGGGACGTCGTGAAGGCCGGCGCGCTGCGCGGCGCGCCAGCGGCGCTCGCCCGCGATGATCTCGAACGCGCCGGTCGCGCCCGGTGCCGGGCGTACCGCGATCGGCTGGATGACGCCGCGCTCCTTGATCGACGCGGCGAGCTCGTCGAGCTCGGCGGCGGCGAACTGGCGGCGCGGATTGCGCGGATTGGGATGCAGGAACTCGATCGCGACGCGGCGCTGTCCCGCGCGCGGACGCTCGACCGGGTTCGTCTCGGTGCCCATGTCGCCGATCAGCGACGCGAGGCCGCGGCCCAGCCGCGACCGTGTCGGCTCGTCCGCCATCGCCGGTTCTCCCGAAAAATCGTTCATGGCCACTCCCGATACGCGCGGCATTGCGTCGTGCTCAGCTCGCAGGATGGCCCAGCAATGCGCGCTCGCGCTGGATGACTTCGGTGGCGAGCCGCAGATAGGCTTCGCTGCCGACGCATTTGAGATCGTAGACGAGCACCGGCTTGCCGTAGGACGGCGCCTCGGACACCCGCACGTTGCGCGGGATCACCGTGTCGTAGACTTTGCTGCCCATGAATTCGCGCACGTCGGCGACGACCTGGCCGGAGAGATTGTTGCGCGCGTCGAACATGGTGAGCACGATGCCGTGGATGCTGAGTCCGGGATTGAGGGTGTCGCGCACCTGCTCCACCGTCTTGAGAAGCTGCGACAACCCTTCGAGCGCGAAGAACTCGCATTGCAGCGGCACCAGGATCGCATTGGCCGCCGCCATGGCGTTGATGGTCAAGAGATTGAGCGACGGCGGACAATCGACCAGCACATAGGTGAAGACGAGCTCGTCCGGGCCCGGCACGCGCAGCGGCGCCAAGGCATTGCGCAGTCGGAATGCGCGGTCGCGGCTCTGGCCGACCTCGAGCTCGAAGCCTGAGAGATCGATGGTCGAGGCCGCGAGGAACAGCCGGGGCACTGCGGTCGGGAGCACAGCGGCACGCAGCCGCGTTTCGCCCACGAGCACATCGTAGGTCGAATGGCGGCGGCTGGCGCGGTCGATGCCGAGGCCGGTCGACGCGTTGCCCTGGGGATCGAGATCGATGATCAGCACGCGCTCGCCGACGGCCGCAAGCGCCGTGCCGAGGTTGATCGCGGTGGTGGTCTTGCCGACCCCGCCCTTCTGATTGGCGATGGCGAGGATGCGCGGACCTCGCGCGGCGGCAGGGGCCGGAGTTTGCGGGGCCGTCGAGGTCGCGTCGGTCATGCGGCCTCGCGGTGCGGCGTAAGCCGGCCGGGCGCCCAGAAGGAGCGAGCTGCATCAACCAAGGGTTGTGTCATCGACGCTTGCTCTTCTGCTCCGGACGCAGTGCCACGTGGCGCACCACCAGGACGCGTCCGGCGGGATTGGTCTGACTGGGAACAGCGACGTGGTCGATATTCCAACATTTAGCGGCCTCGGTCAATTCTCTCTCAACATGTTGACCCTTGAGGAGCAACCCTTGTGCACCTTTTTCCAACAAAGGCGCAATCAGGGTTAACAGCTCCTTAAGCGGCGCGACAGCCCGGGCGGTGACGATTTCCACGTTTCCCGCAAGTTGCGGGGCAACGTCCTCGATGCGCCCGCGGTGGACGGTGGCAGGGAGATGAAGTTCCTGCACCACCTCGGAGAGGAATGCGGCCTTCTTGCCCGTGCTTTCGATGAGGTCGACGTGCGCGTTGGGTGTTTCCGCCAGGGCGCATGCGATCGCCAACCCCGGAAAGCCGCCGCCCGAGCCGAGGTCGGCCCAGCGCTTCGCTCCGGGTGCGAGCGGTAGAAGCTGTAGGGAGTCGGCGACGTGCCGGGTCCAGATCAGCGGAATGGTCGAAGGAGCGATGAGGTTGAGGGCTTTCTGGCGCTCCAGGAGGAGGACAACATAGCGGTTCAGCCGCTCCGCTGTTTCACGTGAAACATGGAAGGGCGCGAGAATGCTCGCCGGGTCCTCGGGGGCGACCGGGGCCTCCGGTCGAAATTCCGGACTGTCCATGAGGCGCCTCTGAAGGGATTGTCAGCGGGTCGATGCGCGCCCGAGGCGACCGCGACGCACATAGGCGGCGACGAGCGTCAGGGCGGCCGGCGTGATCCCGTCGATCCGGCCGGCATGGCCGATGGTGCGGGGGCGGGCGGCCGCCAGCTTCTGCCGGGACTCGTTGGAGAGCCCGGGCACTGCGGCGTAGTCCAGGTGCTCCGGCAGCGCGAACGCCTCGTCGCGCCGGAAGGCGGCGACGTCGGCGGCCTGGCGGTCGAGATACACCGCATATTTGGCGTCGGTTTCGAGCTGCATCGCAATCGGGGCGGGTAGTGCCAGGAATTCGGGCCAGATGCGGCCGATGTCGGCGATCCCGGTGTCGGGGTAGGACAGCAGATCGAACGCCGTCCGGCGCTGTCCGTCCTTGTTGAGCGCGAAGCCATAGCGGCCGGCTTCCGAAGGCGTCACGGCCAAAGTCCGGGCCCGGCTGCGCGCACTTTCAAGAAGGCCCAGCTTCTCCGCGAAGCGGCGGTGGCGTTCGGCGCCGACGCACCCGTGCGCGATCCCCCGCGGGGTCAGCCGCTGGTCGGCGTTGTCGGCGCGCAAGGTGAGGCGATACTCGGCCCGGGAGGTGAACATGCGATAGGGCTCGGTCACCCCCCGGCTGACGAGATCGTCGATCATGACGCCGAGATAGCTCTCGGCGCGGTCGAACACGATGTCCGCCCCACCGCCGGCGCGAATGGCCGCATTGAGCCCGGCCACCAGCCCCTGCCCGGCCGCCTCTTCGTAACCGGTGGTGCCGTTGATCTGTCCGGCCAAAAACAGGCCTTTCAGGCGCTTTGTCTCCAGGGACGGGGTGAGTTCGCGCGGGTCGACGTGGTCGTATTCGATCGCATAGCCCGGCCGGATGATGCGGGCCGCCTCGAGCCCAGGAATGGTTGCGACGAACGCCTGCTGGACCTCCGCCGGGAGCGAGGTGGAAATTCCGTTGGGATAGACGGTGGGATCATCCAGGCCCTCCGGCTCCAGGAAGATCTGGTGCCCGTCGCGTTCGCCGAACCGGACGATCTTGTCCTCGACCGAGGGACAATAGCGCGGCCCGCGGCTCTGGATCTGGCCGGAATACATGGGCGAGCGATGGACGTTCTCGCGGATGACGGCGTGGGTGGCCGCAGTGGTGCGGGTGATCGCGCACTCGATCTGGCGGGTGGTAATTGCCTCGGTCAGCGCCGAAAACGGCTCGGGCGGATCATCGCCGGGCTGCATCTCCAGGTGCGACCAGGCAATGGTGCGCCCGTCGAGGCGCGGCGGCGTCCCGGTCTTGAGGCGGCCGAGCGTAAAACCCAGCCGTTCCAGGGTGAGTGAAAGCCCGACGGCAGGAGCCTCGCCGGCCCGCCCGGCCGGCGTGCGTTCCTCGCCGATGTGAATCAGTCCGCGCAGGAACGTGCCGGTGGTGAGCACCACGGCCCCTGCCGCAACCCCCCGGCCATCGGACAGCCGGATCCCGGCAACCGTCCCGCCGTTGATCACGATGTCGTCCGCCTCGCCCTCGATTACCGACAGGCCGCGGCATTCGCGGATCTCCTGCTGCATGGCGGCGGCATAAAGCCGGCGGTCCGCCTGGGCCCGGGGTCCCCGCACGGCCGGCCCCTTGCGGCGGTTGAGGACCCGGAACTGGATGCCGCCACGGTCGGCGACCCGTCCCATGAGGCCATCCAGGGCGTCGATCTCGCGCACAAGGTGGCCCTTGCCCAGGCCGCCGATGGCCGGATTGCACGACATGGCGCCGACGGTGGCGAAGCGGTGCGTGACGAGCGCCGTCGTCGCGCCCATGCGGGCGGCCGCAGCCGCAGCCTCGCAGCCGGCATGGCCGCCGCCGATCACGACGACATCGAACCGAGCATCCATCGCAAAATTCCCGAATGCCGCGCTTCTAGTGGAGCGCCGACATTCCGTCAAAGCACTTCCGCGCGAACCGATGTTTCACGTGAAACATCCAGCCCCGCGAAACCGTCGAACCTCATTTCCCGATGCAGAAATCCCGGAAGATGACGTCGAGAATGTCGTCGACATCCACCCGTCCGGTCAGGCGGCCGAGATCCCGCGCGGCGAGGCGCAACTCCTCAGCGATAATGTCCTCCCGGCCCTCGGGCTCCGCCACCGCCCGCCCGAGTGCCGCACGGCAGCTTTCCAGCACGTGCCGATGCCGCTCGCGGGTGATGAGGACGGAGTCGCCCGCCGAGAAGTTCGCGACCAGGAACTGTTCGAGCATCGCCAGCAACCTGTCGAAGGACGCTCCGGTCCGCGCCGATATGGCGAGGGACGTGTGCTCGCCGATCCAGTCCGGCGGGACAACGCCCGCCCCGGCGATGTCGCACTTGTTGAGGAGCACCCACGTCTCGGGGAAACGGCCCGCGAAATCGGATGGCGGCGCCGCCGGCCCCGGCGCGCCGGCGTCCACCACCCACAGGACGAGGTCGGCCTTGGAGGCGCGGTCGCGCGCGCGCCGGACACCCTCCTGCTCGACCGGGTCATCGGAATCACGCAGACCCGCGGTATCGAGCACGGTCATGGGATAGCCGCCGAGATCGAGGTGCACCTCGATGACATCGCGCGTCGTCCCCGCATGAGGCGACGTGATCGCGGCCTCCCGCCCAGTTAGTGCATTGAGAATGCTTGATTTTCCGACATTCACCGGCCCCGCGATGGCGACCACGGCACCCTCACGCAGACGTTCCCCGGCGCGCCGGTCGGCGAGCAGCGCCCCGATTTCCCCATGCAGCTCGCGGGCAATGTCCAGCGCCGGGGCGGCGAGATCATGGGGGACGTCGCCCTCGTCGGGAAAATCGATGATCGCCTCGATCAGGGCGAGCGCCGCGACCAGCCGGGTCCGCCACGCCTCCGCCCGGTCCCCGAGCAGGCCGCCGAGCTGCCGGAACGCTTGGCGCCGCTGCGCTTCGGTGTCCGCCCCGATCAGGTCGGCCAGGCCTTCGACCGCGGTCAGGTCGAGCTTGCCGTTCTCGAACGCCCGCCGCGTAAACTCGCCGGGCTCGGCGGGCCGCAAACCGGCAATGCCGCCGAGTGCGCGTACCACCGCGGCCACCACGGCGCGGCCGCCGTGCAGATGGAACTCGACGGTGTCCTCCCCGGTCTCGCTGCGCGGGGCCGGAAACCACAGCACGAGGGCGTCGTCGAGGGCCTCCCCACTCCCCGGCGCGCGCAGCCGCACCAGCATCGCCCTACTGGGCTTCGGCAGGCGCCGCGCCAGCGCGACGAGCGCGGCGCCCGCTTGCGGACCGCTGACTCGCACCACGGCGATCGCCGCGGGAAGGCGGCCCGAGGACAACGCAAAAATGGTATCAGGCTGGTCCATGTTTTCCGGGCAGACCATAGGTCAGTTGTCACGATGGCCGGTAGGGCCTCGAGACCCCACATGTCGTCTGCCTGCCCTGCCCCATGACCCCCGAACCCTGAGCGGCCCATGACATCCGTGACGACCTCCTCGACGGCCCACGAAAACCGGCTCGCCCTGGAGACCAGCCCCTATCTTCTGCAGCACCGCAACAATCCGGTCGACTGGTGGGCCTGGGGCCCGGAAGCGCTCGCCGCCGCCCGGGCCAGCAACCGGCCGATCCTGCTCTCGATCGGCTACGCGGCCTGCCACTGGTGCCACGTCATGGCGCATGAAAGCTTCGAGGACGCGCCCACCGCGGCGGTGATGAACGCGCTCTTCATCAACATCAAGGTCGACCGCGAGGAGCGCCCGGACATCGACCAGATCTATATGGCCGCGATCCATGCGCTGGGCGAGCAGGGCGGCTGGCCGCTCACCATGTTCCTCACGCCCGACGGCGAGCCGGTGTGGGGCGGCACGTATTTTCCAAAAGTCTCGCGCTACGGCCGGCCGGGCTTCGTCGACGTGATGCAGGAGGTCGCGCGCCTGTTCCGCGACGAGCCGCAACGCATCGAGCATAATCGACAGACGCTGATGGCGGCGCTCGCGAACAAGGCGCGTCCCGCCAACCAGGTGGTGATCGGCGCCCGCGAGCTCGACGCCACCGCGAACGCCATCGCGCGCGCGTTCGACCCCGTCTACGGCGGCCTCGGCCGCGCCCCCAAGTTTCCGCAATGCTCGATGATGGAGCTGTTGTGGCGGACCGGGCAGCGCCGCAACGAGGTCCGCTACTTCGAACTCGTCGAGCACACGCTCACCCATATGTGCGAAGGCGGTATCTACGACCACCTCGGCGGCGGTTTCTCGCGCTACTCCGTCGACGAGCGCTGGCTGGTGCCGCACTTCGAGAAGATGCTCTACGACAACGCCCAGCTCCTCGAGCTGCTTGCGCTCGCTCACATGCGCACCGGCAACGAGCTGTTCCGCCAGCGCGCCGAAGAGACGGTCGGTTGGCTCGCCCGCGAGATGACGACGCCGGAAGGCGGCTTTTGCGCCTCCCTCGATGCCGATTCCGACGGCGAGGAAGGCAAGTTCTACGTGTGGTCGCGCGCCGAGATCGAAGAAATCCTGGGGCCGCGCGACGCGGAGTTCTTCGCCCGCGTCTACGACGTCACGCCCGGCGGAAACTTCGAGGGCCACAACATCCTCAACCGCCTCGCCTCGCTCGGCGAGCCTGTGGAGAAGACCGAACAGGCTGCCGACGCGCGCCACCAGAAAGACATCGCAACGGCCGGCAATGGCGGCCGCCGGCCGACGCCCGACGTCGATTACCTGCTCGGGCAGAAGCGCCGCGCCGACAACGTGATCCGGCTCGCCGGCTTGCGCGAGAAGCTCCTGGAGGCGCGCGCCTCCCGGGTTCGCCCCGGCCTCGACGACAAGGTGCTCGCCGACTGGAACGGCCTGATGATCGCCGCCCTGGTGAATGTCGGCGTCATGCTGGGGCAGCCGTGCTGGGTCGACATGGCGAAACGCGCCTTCGCCTTCATCGCCGCCCAGATGACCCGCGGCAACCGCCTCGGCCACTCCTGGCGCGCGGGCAAGCTGCTCCTGCCGGGGCTCGCGTCGGACCACGCCGCGATGATCCGCGCGGCGCTCGCGCTCCACGAGGCGACCGGCGCGCGCGAATATCTCTCCGCGGCGCTGGGGTGGCAGGCCGCGCTCGACCGCCACTACAGTCACCGCGAAAACGGCGCCTACTACCTCACTGCCGACGACGCCGAGGGACTGGTGGTGCGGCCGGACTCCACGGTCGACGAGGCCCTCCCGAACCCCGCCGGGCTCGCGGCGCAGAACCTGGTGCGTCTCGCCATCCTCACCGGCGACGACATCTGGCGCGAGCGTGCCGACATCCTGTTCGACGGCCTGCTGCCGGTCGCCGCGGAAAGCATGTACATGCATGCGAGCCTGCTCAATGCCCTCGATCTGCGGCTGCGCGCCGTCGAAATCCTCGCAGTCGGGCCGCAGGCCGATCGCTTTGCCCAGGCGGCGCTCGCCCTGCCCTACCTCGACCGCATCGTCGCCCGCGCTGCCGGCCCCGAGGATCTGCCCGCGCAACATCCCGCGCGCGCCGTCGCGCTGCCGGTAGGTGAAACCGCGGCCCTCGTCTGCGCCGGAGAGCGCTGTTCGCTCCCGATCACCGAACTCGACAAGCTCGTCGACACGGTCGACGCCGCACGGACGCCGCCGGCGCCGTCCTAGCCAAAGGCGGGCTGCCCTTCGCCAGGCCCTTTTCGTCGCCCGGATTTCGCCGCCGGCCGGTGCCCGGGCGCTTTTTTTAAAAACAACCCCATGCAAAGGAGCCTGAGGCCGGGTCAAGACGAATTCTTGCCCAATCTGGAAGCGGAATCCGGGCTCCGCGCGCTGCGGCGCGCGCCGTGCCTGCCCGGCCAGCACTAGCGGTGAATCACGATTCGCGTCTTCGGTCCGAGCCGCCGGATCAGGCGCAGGAGCGCCGGCCTCGGCATGGCGACGCAACCTGCGGTCGGGCCGAGCCCGGGCCTCGCGACATGAATGAACACCGCGCTGCCGCGCCCGGCGATGCGCGGCCGCGTGTTGTGGTCGATCTCGACGATGATGTCGTAAAGCCCGTCCTTACGGGCCAGGCGATCACCGGGGGCGCCCGGTCCCAACCGGATCGGCTGGTTGTAGCGTCGGTCGTGCGGCTCCTCGCACCAGCCGTCGGCCGGTGTGATCGGGCGGACCGGCAGCAAGGTCCGAGGCCGGGGCAGGCGGTCGTTTCGCCACCACAGCCGGAGCGGGCGGAATCGGCCGGCGGGGGTTGCCCCGTCGCCCTCCCGCTTGTCGGCTGCGATGCCGCCGCGCCCAAGCGCGACCGCGATGCGCAGCGTCCCGGCCGCGATCCAGCCGCGTCGGCGGTCGCCCGGGCGGGGCCAGACGTCGATCCTCTGGAGCGAGCTGCGGTGCATAAGCGGCCGGTGGGGTTGCGATGAGACCGCGCCGACCCCGATAGAGCCCGGGCGGCGCTTGCTCTTTCCTGTCGTCTTGCTCTACTTGCCGCAGACGAAACGGAATCCACGGTCCGTCGGGAAGCATAGGCCCCGAAACTTTAACCGATTCAACCTACTTTGTGTCGCCCGTTCGATGATTCGGTATTTCGTTGGTGGCGTCATTTTCGCGCTGGGGCTCAGCGCACCGGCAGAGGCTCGATATGCCAAACGCGCGTAGAATCCTGATCGTCGACGACGACACCGAGCTTCGCGAGGCGCTGGTCGAGCAGTTGTCCTTGCACGAGGAGTTCGAGGCGGTCGCGGCGGAATCCGGCACCAAGGGGGTGCAGGCCGCCAAGGGTGGTCAGATCGATCTCGTCATCATGGATGTCGGCCTGCCCGACATCGACGGCCGCGAGGCGGTGCGCATCCTGCGCAAGAACGGCTTCAAGGCCCCGATCATCATGCTGACCGGCCACGACACCGACTCCGACACCATCCTGGGCCTCGAATCCGGCGCCAACGACTACGTCGCCAAGCCGTTCCGTTTCGCCGTGCTGCTCGCCCGCATCCGCGCCCAGTTGCGCCAGCACGAGGCGAGCGAGGATGCGATCTTCACCATCGGTCCCTACACCTTCCAGCCGAGCTCGAAGCTGCTGATGGGCCCGAAAGGCAACAAGGTGCGGCTCACCGAGAAGGAAACCGCCATCCTGCGGTTTCTCTACCGCGCCGGGCAGCGGCCGATCTCCCGCGAGGTGCTGCTGCAGGAGGTGTGGGGCTACAACTCCGGCGTCACCACCCATACACTCGAAACCCACATCTACCGGCTGCGCCAGAAGATCGAGAAGGATGCCGCCTCCCCCGAAATCCTGGTGACCGAGGCCGGCGGCTACAAGCTGGTCCCGTAAGACGACCCCGGCGGGCCTGCCGAGCCCGCCCGGCTTTCCACCCGGCCCGACGTGTCGATGCGAGTGCTGTTGCAACCAACATGACGATCGAGGACGATATCTTTTTCCTGGAGCGGGTGCCGACCTTCGCCCAGCTCGGATTTTCGGCCTTGCAGATCATCGCCATCGGCTCCGAGGCGAAGCAGCTGGAGGGCGGCGAGGTGCTGTTCGCCGCCGGCGACACCGCCGATGGCGGCTACGTGATCCAGGAAGGCTCGTTGCGGCTCGACATGCCGGGCTCCGACCCGGGGGATCCCGGCATGATCGTCGGCCCGGGCGTTCTCCTGGGCGAACTCGCTCTGGTCACGGAGACCAAGCGTCCGGTCACCGCGACGGCGGTCGAGCCGGCGACGGTGATGCGGATCACCCGCAGCCTGTTCCGCAAGGTGCTGGAAGGCTTTCCCGACGCCGCGCGCCAGATGCGCGACCGGCTGGCCGTGCGGGCCAGCGAGGCGACCAACGAGCTCCATGTCGTCCGCGACATGCTGGTGCCGCCGCCGCGGCGGTGAGGTCGTCCGGCCCTCGTGCTGCTCGGCCAGGCTCCGCGCGGCGCGCGGTTGAACCGATCCATCGGCGGAAACGCGGGCGGTGCCCGCGCTCCCCGTCGCGATGCCGCGCTCAATCCTTGGCGGGCACCGTCCGCAGCCACGCAACGAGATCGTTGAGGTCGCCGTCGGTCATCCTGGCGTAGAACGGATACCCCATCGGCGGCTTGAGCTTGGTGCCGTCCACATGGAGCCCCTGGGTGATCGCCCGCTTGATGTCGGCGTCGCTCCAGTTGCCGAGACCGGCGGTCTTGCTCGAGGTGATGTTGCGGGAGGTCGAGACCCCCCACGGGCCCGGAAACTCGCGCCCGCCCTTGCCGAGCTGGCTGAAATCGTGGGCACCCTTGACCATCGGGGTGTGGCATTCCATGCAGTGGCCGATGGTCGCGAGATAGAACCCGCGCTTCACCGGGTCGCCGAGGTCGGACGCCGGCAACGGTGCGGATGCGCCCGGCACGTCCTCACGGCCGAGCGCCACCTTGTAGACCGGCGCGGGGACTTGGTTGCTGACCGGCTTCACGCTCTTGAGATAGGCCGCGATGGCGTCGAGATCGGCGGGCGGGATCACCTTGTAAAAGGCCGTCGGCATCACCGGTGCCACCGACACGCCATTCGGCCGGATCCCGGTGGTGAGCAGCCGCTTGATGTCCTCGGTGCTCCATTTTCCGATTCCCGTCTCCGGATCCGGGGTGATGTTGGAGGCGACCACATCGAACACCGGCTCGTCGAAGCGAAGTCCGCCCGACAGCGCGCGGTCGAACTGCGGACCATTGGGTCCCATCGGGGTGTGGCAGTTCTGGCAGCTCATGATGGTGTTCACGAGATAGGCGCCGCGTTCCACCGGGGACTGCGCGGGCGCGGGAGCTTGGGCGGTAGCAGGAGCCTGGGCGGTGGCGGGAGCAGCGGACAGAATCAGCGTCAACAGCAATGCGGCCGAGGCCGGAGGGACAGTCCGTGTCATCGAGTTCCTCTCTGCGACATGTTCAGGAAATGACGGGGGTTTTACGCACGCGCGAGGTCTGCTCAGAGCTGTGCTCAGTGGTCGGCACAAACGCAATGTTCGGGCCTGCCGCGGCAGGCGACGCACTGCATACATGCCGTGGCCCAGACCGGCAACCGCCGACGATATCCGGACCTGCGCGCCCGCCGAAAATTCTTGACGGGGGGAGCGACACCTTCATTTACTGGCGCCGCGCCGCCACGTGGATCAGGCGCATGGCCTGGAGCCCGGAGCACAAGATGACGACGCGCCACCGTGTGACTTTTGCTGCGGCGATGCTGCTCGGTCTCAGCGGCGCTGCCGACGCGCAGGACGGCGTTGGCGACGCCCATGCCACCAAGCTCTCGATCATGGTGTTTCGCGGCGGCCAGAACCTGCCGCTGTTCGCAGCGCAGGAAAAAGGCTTCCTCGCCAAGCGCGGCCTCGCGGCCAACGTCGTCTATGCCCCGAGCGCCGACGAGTTGCCGCGCGTGCTCGGCGACGGGCGCGTGCAGATCATCCACAGCACGTCCGACAACGTGGTGAAGATCGTCGACACCGACAAGCTCGACGCCGCGCTCGTCATCGGCGGCGACAACGCGCACAACCGCATCATCGCCCAGCAGGACATCGGCTCGCTGGAGGATTTGCGCGGCAAGACCATCGTGCTGGATACGGTGACGTCCGGCTACGCCTATGTGCTGTTCGCGATCCTGAAGAAGCACGGCCTCGAAAAGGGCGATTATGCACTCAAGACCGTCGGCGCGACGCCGCGGCGGCTCGAGGCCCTGCTCACCGACCCCAGCAACAAGGCGGCGGTGCTCAATCCGCCGTTCTCGATCCAGGCGGTGAAGGGCGGACTGAAGGACCTCGGATCGACTGTCGCCATGATGGGCCCCTATCAGGGCCCCGCCGGCTATACCCTGCGCTCGTGGGCGGCGGCGAACAGCGACACGCTGGTCAAATATCTGCAGGCCTACATCGAAGGCGTGCGCTGGGCGCTCGACCCCGCCAACAAGGACGCCGCCATCGAGATCCTCGCCCGGCGGCTGGAACTGTCGCCCGACATCGCGGCCGCGGTCTACGCCGTCGGTACCGACAAGACCGAAGGCTTCGCCAAGGACGGCGCATTCGACATCGAAGGCTTCAAGAACGTCCTCGCCCTGCGTGCCGCCTACGAGGGCGGCCCGGTCCCCCCGGTCGAGCGGTACCTCGACCTGTCGTACTATCGGCGCGCGCTCGCGGGGATGTAGCGCCGCGCCACCACTTCATTGCGGCTTGCACCGGAGCCCGCAGGCGGGCGTGCAGCAGAATCACCGCAGGCCGCGGTGAAGGGCTCACCCCTCGATCGCCACCGTCACCGGCACGTGGTCCGACGGCTGGCTCCAGCCGCGGGCCTGCCGGGTGATCGTCATCGTGGAGACGCGGCCGGCGATCGCCGGCGAGACCCAGATGTGGTCGAGGCGCCGGCCGCGGTCGGCGGCCTGCCAGTCGGCGGCGCGGTAGCTCCACCACGTGTAGAGCTTCTCGGTTTCGGGCACGAAGCTGCGCATGATGTCGACCCAGGCGCCGGCGTCGCGCACCGCGTTGAGCTTCTCGACCTCGATCGGCGTGTGGGAGACGACCCGCAGCATCTGCTTGTGGCTCCAGACGTCGTGCTCGAGCGGCGCGACGTTGAGGTCGCCGACCAGGATCGCGCGCGCCCCGTTCGCCGGATGCATCCCCGCTGCGCTGCGCATCTCGTCGAGGAAGGCCAGCTTGTGGGCAAATTTCACGTTGACCGCGGGGTCGGGCTCGTCGCCGCCGGCCGGCACGTAGAAATTATGCACCGTCGTCGGGTCGGCGAAGCCGGCCTTCTCGCCGATCGTCACCGCGATGTGGCGGCAGTCGGTCTTGCCGCAAAAGCTGCGCAGGTCGACGGAGTCGAACGGCAGGCGCGAGACGATGGCGACGCCGTGATAGCCCTTCTGGCCGTTGAGGGCGAAGTGGGTATAGCCCAGCCGCTTGAAGCGCTTGAGCGGAAACCGGTCGTCCGGGCACTTGGTCTCCTGCAGGCAGAGCACATCGGGCGACGCGGCGCGCAGGAACCGGGCCACCAGGTTGATGCGCAACCGGACCGAATTGATGTTCCAGGTCGAGACCGTGAGCCGCCGAGGACCGACGTGCGCAGCGTCGACGTGCGGTGCGGTGATGTGCGGAGCGGTGACTTGCATTGCAACGAAGCCGCGGCGGCCGCGGCGGCTTACTGCACGTTCTGCTCGGCCCGGCCGTAGACGATGCGGAACATGTTGGGGTCGGGCTTCTGCTTGGTGTCGAGATTGTAGACCCCGACCGTCGTCTCATAGCCCTGCGGATCGGTAACGGTCCATTGCAGCAGCTGGAAGTCCTTGGCGTTGAACATCATCATCAGCTTGCTGGTGCCGATGATGAGCTGCCGCTCCTCGATGGTCACGGTGACATATTTATCGTCGGCGCCGACCGATGCGACGTGGGTGTCGTTCCACAGGTCGATCCGGTCCGCGAGCAGGAAGCGCAGCGGGGTCTGCGACAGCGGATAGAGGTCCTTGGTGTCGAGCCGGCGGTCATGCACCACCACCGATGACCCGTCCGCCACCACCTCGATGGGCGACGGCGGGTCGTATTCGAACCGCACCCGGCCCGGCTTCGAGATGTAGAACTTGCCCTCGGTCTTGCGGCCGTCCGGCCCGACCTGCACGAAATTGCCCACCAGGGTCTGGATCGTCGACAAATAGAGGCTGACCCGGTCGACCAGGGCATGCTGCCCGGCTTCGCTGCCGAGCGAATCGGCGAGCGAAGGGGTCGGAGCGGCTTGCGGCTTGGGCGCGGCGCGCTGCTTGGGCGCCGCCTGCGGAACCGGCACGCCGCCCTGCGCCGCCGCGATCATCGGCGCCGCCAGGACGAACGACCCGGCCACGAACCCCCCGACCGCGAACCAGCCGACCAGCGCGGCCACACCCCCCCGTCCCATGCCCATCTCCGCGATCTGTCTTCGACATTTTGAGCATCATCTGATCCGAAAAGTCTGCAACTTTTCGGGATTATGCTCCAGGTTTGACCGGGCTAGCCCTGACCTATGGCCTTTTCACGACAAACCCGCCGGTCCGGTCCCGCGAGCCGTCCTCAATAACGCTCGTCTTCCTCACCGCCAACCAGGATTTCGCGCTTTCCGGCGTGGTTGGGTTGGCCGATGATGCCTTCCTTCTCCATCCGCTCCATCAACGAAGCGGCCCGGTTGTAGCCGATCTGCAGGCGCCGCTGGATGTAGCTCGTCGAGGCCTTGCGGTCCCGCGTCACCACCTGGACGGCCTGCTGGTAGAGATCGGCCCCGTCCGGCTCGCCCATGGCGCTGGCGTCGAACACCGCGCCGTCCTCGCCCTCGCCGTCCTCCTCGGCGGTCACCGCCTCGAGGTATTGCGGCGCACCCTGAGTCTTGAGGTGGCGCACGATCTTCTCGACCTCGTCGTCGGAGACGAACGGGCCGTGCACGCGGCTGATGCGGCCGCCGCCCGCCATGTAGAGCATGTCGCCCTGGCCGAGCAGCTGCTCGGCGCCCTGCTCGCCGAGAATGGTGCGGCTGTCGATCTTCGAGGTGACCTGGAAGGAGATCCGGGTCGGGAAATTCGCCTTGATGGTGCCGGTGATGACGTCCACCGAGGGCCGTTGGGTGGCGAGCACGACGTGGATGCCGGCGGCCCGCGCCATCTGCGCGAGGCGCTGGATCGCCCCCTCGATGTCCTTGCCGGCGACCATCATCAGGTCGGCCATCTCGTCGACGATCACCACGATATAGGGCAGCAGGTCGAGATCGAACTCTTCCTTCTCGTAGACCGCCTCGCCGCTGTCGGGGTCGTAGCCGGTATGCACCGTGCGCGACAGCATCTCGCCGCGGGCGCGGGCGTCGGTCAGGCGCGCATTGTAGCCGTCGATGTTGCGCACCCCGAGCTTGGCCATCTTCTTGTAGCGGTCCTCCATCTCGCGCACTGCCCATTTGAGCGCGACCACCGCCTTCTTGGGGTCGGTGACCACGGGGGTGAGCAGATGGGGAATTCCGTCATAGACCGACAATTCCAGCATCTTCGGATCGACCATGATCAGCCGGCACTGGTCCGGCCGCAGCCGGTACAGCAGGCTGAGGATCATGGTGTTGATGGCGACCGACTTGCCGGAGCCGGTGGTGCCGGCGATCAGGAGATGCGGCATCCGCGCGAGATCGACGATGACCGATTCGCCGCCGATCGACTTGCCGAGGCAGAGCGGCAGCCGCGCGCCGCTCGAGGTGTAGTCGTCGGCCGCGAGCAGTTCGCGCAGATAGACCTTTTCCCGCGTCGTGTTGGGCAGCTCGATGCCGATGACGTTGCGGCCGGACACCACGGCAACGCGGGCCGACAGCGCGCTCATCGAGCGCGCGATGTCGTCGGCCAGTCCGATCACGCGCGACGACTTGATGCCCGGCGCCGGCTCGAGCTCGTAGAGGGTGACGACCGGGCCCGGCCGCGCATTGATGATGGCGCCGCGGACGCCGAAGTCGCCGAGCACGTGCTCGAGCGAGCCTGCGGTCTCCTGGATCGCCTCGGTGCTCGGCGCGGAGCGCTCCGAGGACTTCGCCGCGGCCAGCAGATTGAGCGGCGGCATCTCGTAGCCGTCTTCGGACTTGCGGCCCGGCTTTGCCGCGGCGCGGGCGGGCTTTTTGGCCGGGCGCGTCACCTTCGCCGCGGGTGCCTCGTCCTCGGCCTCATCCTCATCCTCGGGCGGGGCCTGGTCGTCCGCCGGCGCCTCATCGGCAACGGGGCCGTCGCCCGGTGCAAAGCGCGGCTCGGTGCGTGCGGCGGGCGCCGCCGCCGGCCGCCGCGTCAACAGCGACCGGTAGGTGCCGATGAACGCCGTTACCGCCGGGCGGAACACCCGGGCCTTCAGGCTGAGGAAATAGTGCACCACCCAGCCGATCGAAATCGAGCCACCCTCGTCGTCGTCGCGGTCGGCATCCGCCGCCGTGTCGGCAGCCTCGGAGCGCTGGAAGCCTAAGCCGCTGGCAACCAGGAGCAACGCGAGGGCGCAGGCGCCGAACGTGACCGCCGCCGCGGTGCGGCCGGTTCCGAACAGCGGGCCGCCGGCGATGGTGGCGATGGCGCGCAGCACGCCGTCGCCCACAACCCCGCCGATTCCGGTCGGCAGCGGCCATTGCGCGGTGCGCGTCAGGCAGGAGGCGAACGCCGCAGCGGCGGCGACACCGAGCAGCCAGGCCGGCAACCGCCAGCGCCACCGATCGAGCGGCCGATGGGTGAACAAGCGCCAGCCCCAGGCCGCGATCGGCAGAATGAGTGCGATGGTGGCGAGGCCGAACAGCTGGGTCGCGAGATCGGCGGCGATGGCGCCGGGCTCGCCCAGGAGATTGCGCACCGGCTCGCTGGTGGCGTGGCTGAAACTCGGGTCCTTCACCGACCAGGTGGCGAGCGCGGCCGCCGCGGCACACGAGCCGGCGATCAGCGCCAATCCCGCGAGCTCGCGGAGCCGGCGGTGAATGATCGCGCGGAAGTCGTCGACCGTAAACGGTCCTTGATAGCTGCGCTCCGCCGTCGACATCGCCACCGGTTCAGAACTCCGTTATCCGAGCACAGCGGCGATGCGGTGCAGCGCCTCCGCCGTGGTCTCCTTGTCGTGCACCATGGCGACGCGGATGAAATCCGCGCCGGGATTGCTGCCGTCCGCCTGGTCGCGGGCGATGTAGCAGCCGGGCAGCACCCGGACGCCGGCGTCGCGCCACAGCTTCACGGTCGCGGCCTCGCTGCCGCCGACGGCGGAAACGTCGAGCCACAGGAAGAAGCCGCCGGCCGGCCTGCGGTAGCCGTAGCGGTCGCCGATGATCTGGTCGGCCAGGTCGAATTTCTGGCGGTAGAGGTCGCGGTTGGCCTCGACATGGGCCTCGTCCCCATAGGCGGCGATGCCGACCTCCTGGGTCGGGATCGGCACTTGCGGCGCGGCGACGTTGCGCAACTCCAAAAACTTGGCAATGAAGCGGCGGTCGCCCATGGCAAATCCGACCCGCAGGCCCGGCAGGTTCGAGCGCTTCGACAGCGACTGGAACAGCACCACGTTCTCGAACCCGTCACCCGCCGCCTGCAGCGCTCCGGGCGGCGCGGTCTTGGTATAGATCTCGGAATAGCACTCGTCGCAGAACAGCAGGAAGCCGTGGCGGCGGGCGAGCGCGGTGACGCGCTGGAGGTAGGCGAGGTCGGCGACCGCGCCCTGCGGATTCGACGGCGTGGCGAGGAACAGGGCGACGGTGCGCGCGAGCAGCGCGGGGTCGAGCGCATCGAGGTCCGGAAGGAAGCCGGTGGCGCGGGTGGTCGGCATGTAGACGACCTCGCACTCGGCCGCGACCGCGCCGGCCGAATAGGCGGCATAGAAGGGATTGGGGACGAGAATCGCCGGACGGCCGGCGCGGTTCGTCACGTGCCGCTTGGCGGCGATTGCGCCGAGGAAAAGCCCCTCCCGCGAGCCGTTGAGCACGAGGACTTCGTGCTCGGGGTCGGGGACGCGGGCGAGGCCGTAGCGCCGCGCCGCCCAGTCCGCCGCGGCGCGTCGGAACTGGGGCGTCCCTTCGTTGCGCGGATAGCGGCCGAATTCCTTGATATGGGCGGCGATCACCGGCGCCACGAAGGCCGGCACCGGGTGCTTGGGCTCGCCGACCCCGAGGTCGATCGACGGCTGGCCCGGCGTGATCCCGGCAATGAGTTCGGCCAGGCGCACGAACGGGGAACGCGTGTCGGAGACCCGACCGCTCGAGAGAGGAAGCCCGCGTTCGGCACTGTTCATGGACATCTACACACCCGGCCTGACTCGGCCGCCTCGTTAAGCATAGCGGCGGCAGGGTTAAGGCCCGTTTAACCATCGCGGTCAAGGCAGCGGGTTTGTGGCGTCAGAGCGGCGCGGCGGCGTCGTCGCGCCCCAAAAGCAGCCGATCGGGCGGCGAGATGCGGCGGGGGTGATGCGCGGCGGCAGGTGCTGGCCGGTGGATGCTGGCCGGTGGATGCTGGGGTGTGATGCCGGCCCATGCGTTCCGTGGCGGCATCTTCTGCGAAAAAAGGGTGCCGCGTGAAACGATCCTGCGCTAAACACATAAAAGAGGCCCTGGCTTGCGCCAGGGCCTCCCGTGACGGCGAGAGCAGTGCCGGGTAGTTGCCCTCTCCGTTTCTGTTCGAGCGACCCGGCCCTTGGGGGCCGGGTGCTCGGAAAATCCTGCCCCGGCGGCGTCGCCCTTACTTTTTCAGCGCCTCACCTCATCAGCTTGCACGAGGCCCAATCTTTACAGGGCCCTATCGTCACAGGGCCGCGGCATCGGTTTCTCCGGTGCGGATGCGCACCGCCTGTTCGAGCGCGAAGACGAAAATCTTGCCGTCGCCGATCTGGCCGGTCTTGGCGGCCGCGGAGATCGCATCGATCACCTTGTCCAGCTGATTCGCCGGCACCGCGACCTCGATTTTCAGCTTCGGCAGGAAGCTCACGGCATATTCCGTGCCGCGGTAGATCTCGGTGTGTCCCTTCTGCCGGCCGTAACCCTTGACCTCGGTGACGGTCATGCCGTGCACGCCGATGGCGGTCAGCGCGTCGCGCACCTCGTCCAGCTTGAACGGCTTGATGATGGCCATCACGATCTTCATTATTCTCTTTCCCCACTCACGCGGCTTACGACCCCGCGGACGGCGATGTCGGCGCAGCGAGGCCTGCGACCGGTCGTTGCCGGCGCCTGTTGCCGGCACTTGCCAATCAAGGCTCGTGCCAGTTTTTGAATGACCGGAAGAATGACGGGAACGGGTGATTCGACGCCCTCGGGGCGCCGAAGGGTCAGGAATCCATCAGTGCAAACCCGTGGCCGGAAACGCCGCGCCTAATTAATAGGCAATTGCGCTCCTGCCATCGGAATATCCCGGGCGGAATGGTTCGACCGTCACAGCGCGTCGCTGTCGGTTTCCCCCGTGCGGATGCGGACCGCCTGTTGGAGATCCATCACGAAGATCTTGCCGTCGCCGATCTGCCCGGTCCGCGCGGCCGCGGTGATGGCCTCGAGGGTCCGTGCCGTACGGTCCGCCGGCACCGCGACCTCGAGGCGGACCTTGGGCAGAAAGTTCACGGCGTATTCGGCGCCGCGGTAAATTTCGGTGTGACCCTTCTGGCGGCCGTAGCCTTTGACCTCCGTGACCGTCATGCCGCTGACGCCCACCGAGGTGAGTGCCTGGCGGACGTCATCGAGCTTGAACGGCTTGATGATCGCAACAACGAGCTTCATGGCGGACGTTCCTCCTGTCGCCGGCTTTATGGGACGCCGCGGCGTTTCGGCATGGTCGGCGGGCAAACCGGTATCGCCCGTCATGCGTGATCAAAAGATGGCTCAGCGCCTCAATATCAAGCACGGTGCGGCGCCGCTACCGGATCGTCGCCATGTGCCGGTCGAATCCCTCACGATTTCGCGTCATGACGCTCGCGAATGAGGCCTTCCTGGGCGACCGAGGCGACGAGCTGGCCGTCACGGGTGAAGATCAGGCCCCGGGCAAAGCCGCGTCCGCCCCCGGCGTTCGGGCTGTCCTGGGCATAGAGCAGCCATTCGTCGGCGCGGAACGGGCGATGAAACCACAGGGCGTGATCGAGGCTCGCCGCCATGATCGACTTCTCGAACACGGTGCGGCCGTGGGGAATGAGGGCGGCATCGAGCAGCATCAGGTCCGAGGCGTAGGCCAGCGCGCATTCGTGGATCGCCGCCGTCTCCGGCAGCGGCGCGGTGGTGCGGATCCAGACATGGAAGCGCCCATCGGGAAATTTCTTCCCGAGGTAGCGCTCGAATTCCACCGGCCGCAGCTCGATCGGGCGCTCGCGCTCGTAGTAGCGGCGCACCGCGTCCGGCATCATCGGCAGCACGCGGTCGCGGATGTCGGAATCGCTCGGCAATTCCTCGGGGGCCGGCACATCGGGCATCTTCGCCTGGTGGGTGAGGCCCGGTTCCTGCACATGAAAGGACACCGACATCGAAAATATCGCGTGGCCATGCTGGATCGCCACCACCCGGCGGGTGGTGAAGCTGCGCCCATCACGGATGCGGTCGACCTCGTAGACGATGGGCACCTTGGGATCGCCCGCCAGGAGGAAATAGGCATGGAGGGAATGGGGGGGCCGCTCGGCGATGTCCTCCACGGTGCGGCAGGCGGCGACCAGGGCCTGCCCGATGACCTGGCCGCCGAACACTCGCTGCCAGCCCTGTTGGGGCGAGCGGCCGCGGAACAGGTTCATTTCGATCGGCTCGAGATCGAGGATGGTGAGGAGGTCCTGGACGGCTGAGGTCATCGGCACCTGGTCCAACCGGTTTCCGCAACCGCGCGGATCATACCGAAGGCAGCTCGAGCACGCCCGTGCGAACCCGTAAAGTCAATCCCGCAATTCGCACCCGCGCCGAGCGCGGCCATCGCCGGGCGCGATCCCTGTCGACCTGCAACGGCCGCGCCCGTAACATGAAGCGGTGCCGGCGGCCGGGCTTCCGGCGGGGCGCTACCGCGGCATCAGCATCTTGCAAGAGGCCATCGCATCGTGACGACCGCTCATTCCGATGTCCCCGCGGGGGATGTGCTCATCGCCGGCGGCGGATTCGCCGGGCTCGCCCTCGCCCTCGCGCTGCGCCAGGCACTCGGGCCGCACTTCGCGGTCACCGTCGCCGACCCCGAATTCGGCCGCGGCGAGGACCCGCGGGCATCGGCGATCGCGGCGGGGCCGCGTCTCATGTTCGAGGCGCTGGGCGTGTGGGACGCGGTGGCCGCGGAGGCGGAGGAAATCCGCAACATGATCGTTACCGACAGCCGCGTCGAGGATGCCGTGCGCCCGGTGTTCCTGACATTCGCCGGCGAGGTCGAGCCGGGCCAGCCGTTCGCCCACATGGTGGAGAACGCGCGTCTCGTCGCCGCGCTCGCGGCGAAGGCTACCGCCGAGGGCGTCGTCATCGTCGCCCAACCCGTCGAGGATTTCACCGCGTCGGCGTCCGGCATCGCGGTTCGGCTCGGCGACGGGTCGACGCGAACGGTCAAGCTACTCGTCGCCGCCGACGGCGCCCGCTCCCGGCTGCGCGAGCGCGCCGGCATCGTCCTGCGCGGCTGGTCCTACGGGCAGTCGGCGATCGTCACGACGGTCGCCCATGAGCGCGACCATCTCGGCCGGGCGGAGGAGCACTTCCTGCCCGGCGGGCCGTTTGCCATCCTGCCGCTGCCCAACCGGCGCAGCTCGATCGTGTGGACCGAGCGCACCGCCGAGGCCGAGCGCTTCGTGGCGCTGCCCGACGCAGCGTTTCGCGACGCGCTCGAGCAGCGGTTCGGCTTGCATCTCGGCGACATCACCCTTGCCGGGCCGCGACGGGCCTATCCGCTCGGCCTGTGGATGGCACGCAGCTTCATCGCGGAACGGCTGGCGCTGGTCGGCGACGCCGCCCACGTGATCCATCCCATCGCCGGGCAAGGCCTCAACATGGGGCTGCGCGACGTCGCCGCGCTGGCGGAGGCGGTGGTAGACGGTGCGCGGCTCGGTCTCGACCCGGGCGACGTCACCGTGCTGGAGCGCTATCAGCGCTGGCGCCGGTTCGACACCATGACAATGGGCATCTCGACCGACGGCCTCAACCGGCTGTTCTCCAACAAATCCGACGTGCTGCGGCTGGTCCGCGACATCGGCCTCGGGGTGGTGGACCGCCTGCCGGCGCTCAAGCACATGTTCATCCGCGAGGCCGCCGGCCTCACCGGCGAGACGCCGCGGCTGCTGCGCGGCGAGGCGCTCTGAGCCCAGCCGGCGCCGGTGCGAAGCCGGCGCGACAGGTTACATCGCGGGCGGGTTCCGGCGCAGGGTTACGTCAGCGGGATGCTGGAGACGTGGTCGCGGAACGCCGGCCGCGCGGCGATGGCGGCGTACCAGCGCTCGAAATTCGGGAAGGCCGGCCGCTCGGGCACCAATTCGCGGTAGCGGTAGCACATGATCGCGATCGGGATGTCGCCCATGGAGAAGGCGCTGCCGGCGGCGTATGGGGTCTTGGCGAACTGCTCGTCCAGCATCTTCACCGCGGCCGTGGTCTTGACCTTGCCCTCGTCGATGAGCGTGTGGTTGCGTTGCTCCGGCGGGGTGCGGATCATGCCCCAGAACACCGGGGTGATGGCGGGGCCGATCACCGAAAGCTGCCAGTCCATCCACTGGTTGGCGCGCGCGCGGGTGTGGGGATCGGCCGGCTCCAACGTACCGGCGCCGAACTTGCCGGCGAGATAGCGGATGATCGAATTGGACTCCCACAACAGGAAGCCGTCCTCCTCGAGGGTCGGAACGAGTCCGTTGGGATTCATCGCGAGGTAGGCCGGCTCCTTGTTCTTGCCGAATGCCCCGCCGATGTCGATGCGTTCATGGGCGAGGCCCAGCTCGCCGATGGCGAACATCGCCTTCTGCACGTTGGACGACGTGTTACGTCCCCAGATCTTGAGCATGATCATCCCCTGCTGCATTCGCGGTCGGCAAGCCTAAACGACCGCTCCCGCAATTGACGAAAAATGGCGTTGCGATCGATCGACCTGAAGCGATCGCTCTCGAGGTGGTTATTGGAGCGCCTGGCTGGGCGATGGCGGTCGGCGACGACGGTCGGCGCGATGAAGGTGAGGGTCGGCGATCACAAACAGGGGCGTCGGGCGCCACACGAGAGCGCCGGCTGGTCGAGCTTCCGGGTCCAGGTCCTCGGGCCTAGTCGAGGCGCCGGGCCTCTTCCGGCAGCATGATCGGGATGCCGTCGCGGATCGGATAGGCGAGCTTGGCGCCGCGGGAAATCAGCTCCTGCTTGTCCCGGTCGTATTCGAGCGGGCCCTTGGTGAGGGGGCAGACCAGGATTTCGAGCAGCTTGGGATCGACGGCGGAGGCGGGACGGTCGGACGCAGGGGTCATGGGGATATCCGCTACGAGTTGTTCGGACCGTTATCCCGACTTCCAGTCCGGTATTCAAGTGTGCTGGTGACGAAAGCGCATTTCACTGCAGGGGCGGGTCGCCCTCGGTGTTCGACCGGGCGAGGGCGATCTCGGTAACCGCGACCAGGATTTCCGCCCGGGTCTTGAGGTCGGGGGCCTCGAGCAACGCCTGTTTCTCGGCGGGATCGTAGGGCGACATCATCGCGAGCGCGTTGACCAGCGCCTCGTTGGAGGCCGTCTCGATGCCCGCCCAGTCGGCCTTGAGGTCGTTCGCCTTGAGGAAGTCGCTCAAGGCCACGAGCAAGGCCTTGCGGTCGACCGCGTCCTCGCCCTTGCGGGGCTGGAAATCGTCGGGGAAGGCGGTGAAATCGACCCGGCATTGCCGATAGGCGGTCGCAACCTTGAGCTCTTCGACGACGCGAAAGCGGGCGACCCCGGTGAGCTGCAGGAGATAGCGGCTGTCCCCGGTCTCGGCGAGCTGGGTGATCCGGCCGGCGCAGCCGATCGAATAGAGCCCGGGCCGCTCTTCGGTGCCGGGATGGACGGGGTCCGGCTGGATCATGCCGATCAGCCGGTGGCCATCGCGGAATGCGTCGTCGACCAGCGCGAGATAGCGCGGCTCGAAGATGTTGAGGGGCATTTGCCCACGCGGCAGCAGCAGGGCCCCCGGGAGCGGAAACACGGAAAGTATTTCCGGCAGGTCGGCAGGACCGCGATAGACCGCATTGATCGGCATCGCCGAACTCCTGATTCTGTGCCCGGGATGCTCTCCGCGGCGAGGCCGGTCGGCCGCGCCGCCGAGCCTCAGGGCATCGTCATGCGAACAGCACGGAGGACAGGCTGCGGCGTCCGGCGACGGTGAATTCGTCGGTCGGGCCCCAAGCCTCGAAGAACTGGACCAGCTGCTTGCGGGCGCCGTCGTCGTTCCACTTGCGGTCGCGGCGCACGATTTCCATCAGCTGGTCGAGCGCCTCCTGGCGGCGGTTCTGCCCGTTGAGCGCGAGGGCGAGATCGAACCGGGCCTGGTAGTCGCGCGGGTCGGCCGCGACCTTGCTTTCGAGCTCGCCGACCGGGCCGAGCGAAGCGGCTTGCTCGGCCACCTCCAGCGCGGCGCGGGCCGCCGCCACCGGAGCCTCGTTGCGTTTGGCTTCCGGCACCTGGGCGAGCGTCGCCTTGGCCTGCTCGATCTCTCCGGTTTCGAGGTAGGAGCGGGCCAGGCCCGCCAGGGCTTGAACGTGATCGGGGGTCTCCGCCAGGATTTCAGCGTAGATCGTCGCCGCGCCGGCCGGGTTGCCGGCCGCGAGCGCCGCGTCCGCTTCCTTGAGGAGCTCCTTGTCCTCGCCACCGATGTCCTGCTTGGTCAGCCGTTCGAGGAACGCCAGCACCTGGCCCTCGGGCAGGGCGCCGAGGAACCCGTCCGCCGGCTTGCCGTCGACGAAGGCGATCACCGCCGGGATCGACTGGATCCCCATCTGGCCGGGAATGGCCGGATGCTCGTCGATGTTCATCTTGACGAGCTTGACCTTGCCCTTGAGCGCCTTCACCGCCTTTTCCAGGATCGGCGTGAGCTGCTTGCAGGGCCCGCACCACGGGGCCCAGAAATCGATGAGGACCGGCTGCTTGCGGGACTCCTCGATCACGTCCTTCATGAACGTCTGGGTCGTGGTTTCCTTGATCAGGGTGTCCGCGGCTTCCGCCGCCACTCCGGCATTCGTCAACATCGGCCTTTCCTCGCCCCGCAACAGGTTCGGTTCATTCATGATCGGACACTGCTCCAGATACATCACATTTGTAACGAAATCCGCCCGCTTGCCCGGTCCCGCCGACATTTTCCGGCTGCCGGGTCGAAGGCGGCGTCAGAGAGCGTTTCCAGGCCCGAGGATTTCCGGGCCAATGATCCGGGTCGCCCCGTGGTTTCCGGTTGACCCGTGGTTTCCGGTTAAATGGTGTGGCGCGGAACGATTGCAATCGGACCCCGGTCCGCCGCTCAGTCCGTCGGCAGCCCTTCCCCTGATAGCGTTTCCACCCGGGGTTGGCGTCCGGTCGCCGCCAGGAACGCGAGCAGCCCGTCCCGGGAAATCGAAGTCGTCATTGTGTTCACCAAGGGGTGGAAGTTGAGGACGTCGTTCGCGAGCAAGGCGCGGTCGAGCACGACCGTGACCGCGCCGCCGCGGTCGTTGATCGCCGCGAACGGGGTGACCGAGCCGGGCGCGACGCCCAACAGCTCCTGCATCGATTTCGGCGCGCCGAATGAAAATCGACCGGTGGCGCCGAGGCGGCGATGCAGCCGGTTCAAGGCGATCACCGCGTCTTCCGGCGCGACGACGAGATAGAAGGCGTCCTTCTTGTCGCGCAGGAACAGGTTCTTGGTATGGCCGCCGGCGATCTGGCCGCGCAACGCGCGCGACTCCTCGACGGTGAACAGCGGCGCATGGGTGACGGTCGCTGTGGGCGATGCCGAGGCGGTCGAGACATGCGAACAGGTCGGCGGGCGTGGCGGGCATGGTCGTTACAGAGCTTCTGTTTCCGATGTCGGCCGCAATATTAACGCCAATCCCGGCGGTCCCATCGAGGTCCCATCGGGGCGGTTGCAAAGCGCGGTCCCTTTTGGCATAGAGAGCGGCCGGCGGTCACGCCGCCGGTCCGGATGCGGGTGTAGCTCAGGGGTAGAGCACAACCTTGCCAAGGTTGGGGTCGAGGGTTCGAATCCCTTCGCCCGCTCCAGATTGCTCAGACGGCCTCTTGCGTTGGATGTGAACATGTCGCGTTTCACCGTTGGACTGCTGGGCAAGGCAGGCTTCGAAAAGTCGGCGCGGCCGATTGGAGGCGGGCAGCATGTGGCCCGCATCTTCGTACCGGCCTATGATCGCGGAATGTCGATCAACATCGGCATCCGCCGCGGCCGCAACAGCGACGCCCGCCGGCGGCTCGCCCGGATGTTCGAGCAGCGCCGCGTAGTCTCGTAAGTCTTCCTGCGCCTCTTGTCGGCTGCCGTACGCGGTTCAGCGTGCCACCCGATTAACTGCGGCGTGCTGAATTGCCGCCTGCTCAATTCCGGTCCGCTAAATTCCGGTCCGCTCAATAGCCGGCAGCGAAGGCGCCGCGCGCCCGCTGGTCGGCGGCGCCGACGAGGCCTTGCGGCATCACCTCGATCGAATGGGCCGAGCCGAACAGCGGCCCGAGGCGCACCGTGTGGCCGAGCGCCTTGAGCGCCTCGATCTTGGCGGCGGGAAAATTCCGCTCGACCACCACCTCGTCGGGCCACCACTGGTGATGCAACCGCGGCGCCGCCACGGCATTGCCGATCGGCATGTCGCCGTCGATGGCGTTCATCACGACCTGCAGCACCGTGGTGATGATGCGGCTGCCGCCCGGCGCGCCGGTCGTCAGAAACGGCTTGCCGTCCTTGAGCACGATGGTGGGGGTCATCGAGGACAGCGGACGCTTGCCCGGGCCCGGCGCATTGGCGCTGCCGCCGACAAGGCCGAAGGCGTTCGCCACGCCGGGCTTTGCGGCAAAGTCGTCGAGCTCGTTGTTGAGCAGGATGCCGGTGCCGTCGGCGACCAGGCCGACCCCGTAATTGAAATTGAGCGTGTAGGTGTTGGCGACGACGTTGCCGTCGGCGTCGATGACGGAAAAATGCGTGGTGTTGCCGCTGCCGGGGACCGCGATGTCCGGCCGCAGCTCGCGGGCCGGGCGGGTATGCTCGGGATCGATCATCGCCCGCAGTTCGGCCGCATGCTGCTTGGAGATCAGCCAGTCCTGCGGCACCTCGACCCGGTCGCCGTCGCCGAGATAGACGGCGCGATCGGCATAGGCGAGCTTCATCGCCTCGATCTGCAGGTGAAGCGCCGCCGGCGAACCGTCGCCGACGGCGTGGGACGGATAGCCTTCGAGGATGTTGAGCATCTCGATGAGATCGAATGCCGCCGGACGAAGGTGGCGGCATCGAGACGATGTCGTAGCCGCGATAGGTCCCACGGACGGGCGCGCGAATGACCGCGTAGTAACTTCTCGAGATCGCTGCGCACCATGACGCCGCCGGCGCCGCGCACCGCCGCGACGATCTTGTCGGCGATCGGACCGAAATAGAAGGCCCGCGGGCCCTCGCGGCCGATCGTCTCCAGCGTGTCCGCGAGGTCGGACTGCACGATGCGATCGCCTTCCTTGGCGGATCTCGCCGCCGGCGGTCGAGGAAGATCGGCACGGTGGATGGCCATTGCGCGAGGCGGGGCTGCGCGAGCAGAAGCGAGTCGAGGAGGTCTTCCTTCACCTCGAATTCCATCGCGGGCGAGGCGCACGGCCGGCGCGATCAGTTCGCCGAGCGTGAACTTGCCCGATCCGTAATGCTGCAGCGCGAGCGAGAGGCCGGCGACGGTGCCGGGGACGCCGATGCCGAGCCCGGTGTCGCGGGAGGTGTGCGGATCGACCTTGCCGTCCGCGCCGATGAAGATGTCGGGCCGCATCGCCGCGGGCGCCCGCTCGCGGTAGTCGATCGCGATATTCTCCTGGCGGCCGTTATCCTGGCGGCCGTTGAGATGCACCAGCATGAAGCCGCCGCCGCCGATATTGCCGGCCTTGGGCAACGTCACCGCCAGCGCAAAGCCGACCGCCACGGCGGCATCGACCGCATTGCCGCCCGCGCGTGAGAACGTCGAGCCCGATCCGGGTCGCCTGCCGTTCCTGGCTCACCACCATGCCGTGTGCGGCCGTGGCCACCTGGGCGGCCGTGGTACCGGAGCCCGGCTGGGCGAAACGCTCCTGCGCCGCCGGGGCTTCCACCGCGCATGCCCACAGGGCGATGGCGAGGACGGGGAGGGCGACGCGATAGCCGGCGCGGCGACGGGGGACGAACAATTCGACGGACATGACCTGCAATTCGCCTTCAATTTCCTCGAACCCCGACCGGCCGCTGCGCGGGGCCTGGTTCCCTTCAGGGTCTCGCAGGCATTTGGGACAACATCGTGCCCGCCGCCAGGGCCCGGTCGTCGCAGGGCGACCGGAGTCCCACCATCGCACCGCCGCAGCCGGGAATGCCGTGGCGGCGCCTCCCGGCTACCCCCGGGTCTGCCCGTGGTAGGCGGTGTTCGGCCGCATGTCGGTGGCCGCTGCGACCCGGTTCGACATGTTGAAGAAGCCCGCCACCGCCGCGATGTCCCAGATGTCGCGGTCGGTAAAGCCGGCATCGCGCAGAGCCTGGCGGTCGGCGTCCTCGATGCCGTGCGGCGCGGTGGTCAGTTTGACGGCGAAATCGAGCATTGCGCGCTGACGCCGGTCGAGCCGCGCGGCGCGATAGTTCATCACCATGAGTTCGCCCAGCACCGGGTCGCCGGACAGGCCGCGAACCGCAGCCCCATGCGCGGTCAGGCAATAATAGCAGCGGTTCTCCGCCGACACGGCGACCGCGATCATCTCGCGCTCCAGCTTGGTGAGACCGGAAGGCGCCAGCATGAGGTCGTTGTACATGGCGGTGAACGCCTCGAGCTTGGGCATGTCGAACGCGTAGGCCTTCGAGCACGTTCGGAACAAAGCCCAGCTTCTCCATGCACTTGTCGAAATATGCCTGAATCGCCGGGGTGAGCGCGGCGGGCGCCAGCCCAAGCGCGGTGATCATGGTGTCGTCACCCTCGGCGGCGGGGCGTGCCGGCGGCGTCTGCGGTTTCGCCTGCGTGGCTTTGCCGGTCATGGCGCTCTCCTTTTCCTGGGGGAAGGCTAGCAGCTTCCCGGCCCGGCGCGAAACCCTGTGCCCTTTCGCCGGGCGGCGTTCGAGCGCAATCTGCGCGCCAGGATTTGGAGGCGCCCATGACTATCAGTACCGGCCGCGATGCCGCATCGGCGCGGCCTGCGACGCCGTCGCAGAGCGCGGGAGAACCTGCGGCCACGAGCGCGGACGAGCGCGTCGCGCGGGTGTTGCTGCCCAAGGCGGGCGCGATCCTGCGCGACCGCGCGCCCGACGCGCCGGTCGACTTCGTGGCCCGGCTGTTCGCCGGTGCCGCCGCCGAGGATGTCGTCCGCTACGAGGCGGCGGAGCTCGCCGACATCGCGGCCGCGAGCTGGCGGTTTCTCGCCGAGCGCCGGCCGCGAACCGCGAAGATCCGCGTGTCGGCCCCGAGCGCCGCCGACGGTCCGCGCCTCAAGGACGTCTCGGTTATCGAACTCGTCAATGACGACATGCCGTTTCTCGTCGAGTTCGGTCATGGGCGAACTCACCCACCGCGGGCTCGAAGCGCATCTCCTGGTGCATCCGGTGTTTCGCGTCGCGCGCGACGCGGCCGGCACGCTCACCCGTTTCGCCAACGGCGCCGACACCGCCGGTCCGCTGCGCGAGAGCGTCATCCAGGTTCATGTCGACCGCATCGACGACGAAGCCGCAAGGACCGCGCTCGCCAATGCGCTCGCCGGCGTCGTCTCCGACGTGCGCCTCGCGGTCAGGACTGGCGCTCGATGCTCGACCGCGTCGCCGCGGCCATCGTCGATGCGCTCAGGACCGACCCGCCGCCGCTGCCGGCGGACGAGGTCGCCGAGACGATCGACTTCCTCGAATGGCTCAAGGACAACAACTTCACCTTTCTCGGCATTCGCGAATGGCGGCTGGAGGCCGACGGCCACGTGCTCGCCGGCGTTCCGAGCTCGTCGCTCGGCGTGCTGCGCGGCGATCAAGGGGAGGCGATGACGCCCGACGGCGGCCGCGATCGAGCTCTCGCCGCGGGCGCAGGCCACGTTCAAGGAGCGGCAGCCTGCTGCATCATCACCAAGACGAACGCGCGCTCGCGGGTGCACCGGCAGGTGCCGATGGATATCGATCGGCGATGAAGCGCTACGGTCGCGACGGGCGGACCACCGGCGGATTCCAGATCGTCGGCCTGTTCACGGCGACCGCCTACACCCGCTCCACCCGCAACATTCCCTATCTGCGCCGCAAGGTCGCGAGCGTGCTGGCGCGCGCCGGCGACAGCGCCGACAGCCATTCCGGCCGCACCCTCGCCAACGTGCTCGACACCTATCCGCGCGACGAGCTTTTCCAGATCGACGAGGACACGCTCGTTCCAGTTCGCCCGGATCATCCTGCAGCTCAACGAACGGCCGCGGGTGCGGGTGCTGCCGCGCTACGATCTCTACGAACGCTTCGTCTCGGTCCTCGTCTACGTGCCGCGCGAGCCTTACGGCAGCGGCGCCCGCGCGATCATCGGCCGCCTGCTGGCCAACGAGTTCGACGGCGAGGTCGCCTCGTTCGCGCCGTACTTCCCCGAGGGCCCGCTGGTCCGCGTGCATTTCATCATCGCGCGCAAGGACGGCGCGCTCGCCCATCCCGACCGCGCCAAGCTCGAAGCCGACGTGTCGCTCATCATGAAGACATGGCCGGACTTCCTGCTCGAGGCGCTGTCGGCGGCCCATGCTCCCGTCGCCGCCCGCGATCTGTTCCGCGCGCTACAGCGGTGCGTTCTCGCCGACCTACCGCGATGCGTTTTCGGCCGCGGTCGCGGTGGCCGACATCGCCACCATCGAGCAGATGTCGGAGCACGCTCCGCTCGGCGTCGACTTCCAGCGGCCCGCGGCCGGCGACGGCGGCGCCCGCCTCAAGCTGTGGAGCCACGGCCGGCCGCTGCCGCTGTCGGAGCGCGTCCCGGTCCTGGAGCACATGGGGTTCACGGTCGTCGACGAGAGCACCTACCACGCCGAGCCCGACGGGCCGACGCCCCAGCAGTTCTGGCTGCACGACATGCTGCTGGAATTCACCAGCGGCGGCGCGGTCGATTTCGATGCCGCCAAGACGAGGCTCGACGACTGCTTTGCCGCCGTCATGACCGGCGACGCCGAAAACGACGGCTACAACGCGCTGGTGCTGGTGGCCGGGTTGACGTGGCGCGCAGGTGGCGCTGATGCGCACACTGTCGCGCTACCTGCGCCAGATCGGCGTGCGCTATTCCCAGGACTACATGTGGTCGACGCTGGTGAAGCATCACCGGCTCGCCGCGAAGATCCAGGCGGTGTTCGAGACGCGATTCGATCCCCACCTCGACGTCGCGCCGGACGGAACGCGACGCCGCGCGAGGCCGCCGGCGTCGCCGAGATCGAGACCGGACTCGCCGAGGTGGCGAGCCTCGACGAGGACCGCATCCTGCGCCACTTCGTCAACGCGGTGACGACCGGCGCTGCGCACCAACTACTTCCAGACCGACCCGGCCGGCGGCCCGAAGGCGGTCGATCGCGATCAAGTTCGACAGCCGCAAGGTCGACGACATGCCGCTGCCGCGCCCGCGCTACGAGATATTCATGTGCTCGCCGCGGCTCGAAGCCGTGCATCTGCGGTTCGGGCCGGTGGCGCGCGGCGGCATCCGGTGGTCGGACCGGCCGCAGGATTTCCGCACCGAGGTGCTCGGCCTCGTCAAGGCGCAGCAGGTCAAGAACGCGGTCATCGTGCCGGTCGGCGCCAAGGGCGGCTTCGTCCCAAAGCGCCTGCCGGCCGGCAATCGCGACGCCATCCAGGCCGAGGGCATCGCCGCCTACCGCATCTTCATGTCGACCATGCTCGACATCACCGACAACCTCGACCTCGAGCAGGTGATCCCGCCCCGCGACGTCGTGCGCCACGACGGCGACGATCCCTATCTCGTCGTCGCCGCCGACAAGGGCACCGCGACCTTCTCGGACATCGCCAACGACATCGCGCACGACCACGGCTTCTGGCTCGACGACGCCTTCGCTTCCGGCGGCTCGACCGGCTACGACCACAAGAAGATGGGCATCACCGCGCGCGGCGCCTGGGAATCGGTCAAGCGCCATTTCCGCGAGATGGACGTCGACATCGCCGCGGCACCGTTCACCGTGGTCGGCGTCGGCGACATGTCGGGCGACGTGTTCGGCAACGGCATGCTGCGCGAGCGCACCATCAAGCTCGTCGCCGCGTTCGATCACCGCGACATCTTCATCGATCCCGATCCCGACTGCGCGGCTGAGCTTCAAGGAGCGCGAGCGGCTGTTCGAGCTGCCGCGCTCGAGCTGGCAGGACTATGACCGCTACCTGATCTCGCCCGGCGGCGGCGTCTATTCGCGCGCGGCCAAGGAGATCGTGCTGAGCCCGCAGGCGCGCGCCGCGCTCGGCCTCACCGCCGCGAAGGCGACGCCGCAGGAGATCATGAAGGCGATCCTGGAGGCGCCCGTCGATCTCCTGTGGTTCGGCGGCATCGGCACCTATGTGCGGGCGTCGACCGAAACCAACGAGGCGGCCGGCGACCGCGCCAATGACGCGATCCGCGCCGTCGGCAAGGCGCTGCGCTGCAAAGTCATCGGCGAAGGCGCCAATCTCGGCATGACCCAGCGCGGCCGCATCGAGGCGGCGCTCCACGGCATCCGCCTCAACACCGATGCGATCGACAATTCCGCCGGCGTCAACACCTCCGACGTCGAGGTCAACCTCAAGATCGCGCTCAGCATCCCGATGCATGACGGGCGGCTGGCATGGGCGGCGCGCAACGCGCTGCTCGCCTCGATGACCGACGAGGTCGCGGCGCTCGTGCTCCGCAACAACTACCAGCAGACGCTCGCGATCTCGCTCGAGCAGCGGCGCGGGCTCGACGAGCTCGGCTTCCAACAGCGCCTGATGCAGACCCTGGAGAAGCGCCAGCTGCTCGACCGCGCCGTCGAGTTCCTGCCCGACGACGTGGAGATCGCCGAGCGCCGCCGCCGCGCCCAGCCGCTGACGCGTCCGGAGATCGCGGTGCTGCTCGCTTATGCCAAGCTTTCGCTCCACGAGGATCTGCTGCATTCCAGCGTGCCGGACGATCCCTATCTCGCCCGCGAACTCCAGCGCTATTTCCCGCCGACGGTGGCGAACCGCTTTCCCGACGCGCTGGAGCGGCATCGCCTGCGCCGCGACATCATCTCGACCGGCCTCGCCAACTCGATGATCAATCGCGGCGGCCCGACCCTCGTCGTACGCATCGCCGACCAGACCGGCGCCGCGGTCGACCGCATCGCCGCATCCTTCGCCGCGGTGCGCGACAGCTTCGCCCTCACGGCGCTCAACACCGAGATCGAGGCGCTCGACGGCAGGATGGACGGCATGGCGCAGCTCGCGCTGTTCGCGGCGGTGCAGAACCTTTTGCTCGACCGCATCGTCTGGTTCCTGCGCAACGTCGACTTCGCCCAGGGCCTCGCGGACATCGTCGCGCACTACCAGTCGGGCATCGCCGCGGTGGCCGGTTCGCTCGATCAGCTGATGCCGGCGGAGGCGACCGAGACCCGGCGCGTCGCGGCGGCGAAGCTCGTCACCGAAGGCGTGCCGGCCTCGCTGGCGCAACGGATCGCCGATCTTCCCATGCTCGCCGCGGCGGCGGACGCGGTCCTCATCTCCGACCGCACCGGCAAGCCGGTGACGGCGGCGGCGCAGACCTATTACGCGGCGATCGCGTATTTCCAGCTCGACCGCATCGTCGGCGCCGTCGGCACCATCAAGCTGATGGACTATTTCGACCGGCTGGCGCTCGACCGCGCGCTCGACACCATCGGCGACGCCATGCGCCGCATCGCCGCCGAGATGACCGCGTCGGGCGGCGACGCCGCGGCGGTCGATGCCTGGGTCGCCGCCAAGCCTGGTGCCGAGCGGGTCCGCCAGGCGGTCCACGAAATCGCCGCCTCGGGGTTGACGCTGTCCAAGCTCTCGGTCGCCGCGAGCATGCTGGGCGATCTCGGGCGTGCCGGGTGAACCGGTGTGACGGCCCGGGGCAACCGCCTCACTTCGGCCGGGCGCGCGGGTCGCGTTCGGCCACCGGGACGTGGACCTGCAGCGGCTTGCCGTCGCGCAGCACGGTGAGGTCGGCGGTCTCGCCGATGCGCAGCAAAGCGAGCCGCCGGCGCAGGAACTGGGCATCGGTCACGCGCCGCTCGCCGAGCTTGGTGACGAGGTCGCCGGATTTCAGTCCCGCCCGCGCCCCCGACGAGCCCGGCACCACCTTGATCACGACGCCGCCGTCGGTGGCGGCGTCCGCGGCGTCGTCGGCGGCGATGCCGAGCGAGCCACGGCGGATGTCGCCGAATTCCACGATCTGGTCGGCGATGATGCGCGCCATGTTGACCGGAATCGCAAATCCCATCCCGGGATTGGTGCTGGTCGCGCCGATGAAGGCGGTGTTGATGCCGACGAGGTCGCCCTGCAGATTGACGAGCGCGCCGCCGGAATTGCCGGGATAAATCGCCGCATCGGTCTGGATGAAGTTCTCGAATTCCTCGACGCCGACATTGGTGCGATGGAGCCCGCTGACGATCCCGGACGTCACCGACTGGCCGATATTGGCGGGATAGCCGATCGCGAGCACGAAATCGCCCACCTCCAGCTGGCGGGAATCCCCGAACGGAATCGAGGGCAGCGTGTTCGCATCCACCGCGATCACCGCAAGATCGAAGTCGGGATCGGTGCCGACCCGCCTGGCCTTGAAGGTGCGGCCGTCGGTGAGCGTGACGACGAGATCGTCGCTGCGATCGATGACGTGATTGTTGGTGATGATGAGGCCGCGCTTGGCGTCGAACACGACGCCGGAACCGATATTGCCCGGCCCGCGGATCTCGCGCCTCTTGTTCTTGGGATCGACGCTCGTTCGCGGCTTGGCCTCGATGCTCACCACCGCGGGCGTGATCCGCTTGAGCACCGGTGCGAGCGACGGCACGGCGGTCTGCGGGCCCGGCGATGGCGACGGCGTCAGTGCCGGCGCCGTTGCGGGCTGCGCCGCGGCGAGGTGGCCGCTGACCACGGCCACAACGGCCGCCGCAGCAATCCGGCTCGCGCGCCTGCGCACCGGCCGATATCGTTTGCGCGGCGGCTTCATCCGATGACTTCGGCGGCGCGGGCGATGAGCTTTGGCGGAATCTCGAGGCCGATCGTGCGGGCGGCCTGGAGATTGATGACGAGGTCGAACTTGGTCGGGAAGCCCACCGCGAGCTCGCTCGGTTTCGCCCCGTGCAGGATGCGGTCGACATAGCCCGCGGCCTGGCTGAACAGGTCGGCGCTGTCGGCCCCATAGGCCATGAGGCCGCCTGCGGCGGCAAAGCCGCGGGTCGGATAGATGGCGGGCAGCTTGTACGCACCGGCGAGCTGGAAGATCAGCCGCATGTCGGAAAACGCCGGGGTGGGCGGCACCACCAGCAGCCCGGCATTGGGACTGGCTCCGGCTGCGGCGATGGCCTGCGTGATCTCGCCGGCATCACGGACCGCGGTGCGGATGGTCTTCACCCGGTAGGCGTCCGACGCCGCTTCGATCGCCGCCAGGTAGGCCGGCGATTCGAATGCGGGGTTGAACAGCAGCAGCACCCTGTCGAGATGCGGCGCCGCCGTCGTCAGCAGTTCCAGCCAACGGGCGCCGATGGCGAGATAGAGGTTGGTGATCCCGGTGCCGTTGGTCTCGGGTCGGGCCAGCTTGCCGCTCAGGCCGTATCCCATCTCGTTGGTCACCTCGACGAACACCACCGGGATGCTTTGCGTCAACGCCAGCACGGCGCGGGTCGCCGGCGCCGCGCCGGTGACGATGACGTCGGGCGCGCGGCCGACTAGATCCCTGGCGCAGGCTTGAATCCGCTCGGGATCCGCCGCTCCGAACCGGAAGTCGATCTGCAGGTTGCGGCCTTCCACCCAGTCCCGGCTCTCGAGCCCCCGGCGCAGCCCCAGCTTTCGCGTCGCAGTCACCGGATCGTCCTCCGCTCCGTAGATCAGCACGCCAATCCGCCGCATGCGATCCGCGTTTTCGGCCCGGGCCGCGAACGCGAACGCTGCCGCACCGCCCAAGGCGGCCACGAACTCCCGGCGTCTCATGTGTTTCCCTCGACGGCTTATTTTTCTCGTCCGCCCGGATTGTAGCAGACCGGACAACGGCCGGCACGCGACACGCCGGCGCGGTGTTTCCCGGGGCGCAATCAGTGCCGGAAGTGGCGGACCCCGGTGAACACCATGGCAATGCCGTGCTCGTCCGCCGCCTTGATCACCTCGTCGTCGCGGACCGAGCCGCCGGGCTGGATGACGGCGGTGGCGCCCGCCGCGATGGCGACGAGGAGACCGTCGGCGAACGGGAAGAACGCGTCCGACGCGACCACGGAGCCGCGGGTCGCCGGTTCCGCGAGCCCTTTCGCGGTCGCGACGTCCTGCGCCTTGAGGGCGGCGATCCGGGCCGCGTCGACCCGGCTCATCTGGCCGGCGCCGATGCCGACGGTCGCACGGTCCTTGGCATAGACGATGGTGTTCGACTTGACGTGCTTGGCCACCCGAAACGCGAAGCACAGGTCGGCGAGCTCGTCCGGAGTCGGCGTCCGCCTGGTCACGTTGTCGAGCTTCACGTCGTCGATCACCGCGTTGTCGCGCGACTGCACCAGGAGCCCGCCCGCCACCGATTTCACGGTCATGCCCTCCGCGCGCGGGTCCGGCACGCCGCCCGCGAGCAGCAGCCGCAGGTTCTTCTTGGCGCCGACGATCGCGATCGCCTCCTCGCTCGCCTGCGGCGCGATGATCACCTCGGTGAAGATCTCGGTGATGGCGCGGGCGGCGTCGGCGTCGAGCGGCCGGTTGAGCGCCACGATGCCGCCGAACGCCGACACCGGATCGCAGGCCAGCGCCTTGCGGTAGGCCTCGTGCAAATCCGCCCCGGTGGCGACGCCGCACGGATTGGCGTGCTTGACGATGGCGCAGGCCGCGGTGGTCGCCGGATCGAATTCGGCGACGCATTCATAGGCCGCGTCGGTGTCGTTGATGTTGTTGTAGGACAGCTGCTTGCCCTGCACCTGGCGGGCGGTCGCGACGCCGAAGCGGGGCACGGCCGTCCGGTAGAATGCGGCGCTCTGGTGGGGGTTCTCGCCGTAGCGCAGGGTCTCCGCCAGCCGGCCGCCGAACGCGCGGAAATCCGGAGCGGCTTCGCCGAGTGCGGCGGTGAACCAGTTGGAGATCGCCGCGTCATAGGTCGCGGTCCGACCATACGCCTTGGCCGCGAGCCGCCGCCGCAAGGCGAGCGTGGTTGCGCCGCCATGGGCGTCGAGCTCGGCGGTGAGGGCGGCGTAGTCGGCGGGCTCGACGACGACGGCCACGTCGGCGTGGTTCTTGGCGGCGGCGCGGATCATCGCGGGGCCGCCGATGTCGACGTTCTCGATACAGGCGTCGTAGCCGGCGCCGCTCGCCGCGGTATCCTCGAACGGGTAGAGGTTGACGACGAGGAGGTCGATCGTTTCGATGCCGTGGGTCTGCATCGCGCGGGCGTGCTCGGCGTCGGCCCGGACCGCCAGCAGGCCGCCATGGACCCGCGGATGCAGGGTCTTGACGCGGCCGTCCATCATCTCGGGAAAGCCGGTGAGGTCGGAGACGTCGCGCACCGTGAGGCCGGCGGCGGCGAGCGCAGCGGCCGTCCCGCCGGTCGAGACCAGCTCGACACCATACCCCGCGAGCACCCGGGCGAGATCGACCAGCCCATTTTTGTCCGATACCGAGAGGAGGGCGCGGGAGATCGGGCGGAGCTGGTCGGGCATGACGGCTGTTTCCTCAAGGTCCTGGGTCAATCCTGTAGTCCCGGTCATCGCCCGGCTCGATCGGGCGATCCGGTAACCACGGGACGAGAGGCGCACAGCGCGGCTCCAATTGCCGCTCAGGGTGACTGGATGCCTCGCTTTCGCAGGGCGTCACACTGTGCGATCAGCCGTGTCATCACACGAGATGCGCGGTCGCGCAATCTTCAGAGCGGCAACTCGGGCTCGGGGCCTCGCGGGCGCTTGGCTCCCGGGCCGAGGTGCGGCACGTGGCTGAAGGTCCACTGCACGCGGTGGAATTCGCGGGCGCGGCCATAGATCACGACTTGCGAGGTGCGGCGCGGCCCGTCATGGCCGGCGAGATAGACGCTCTCCTCGATCACGACCTCGTCCTCGTGGGTGTCGAGATTCCACACGTCCTTGTTGGGCAGCAGCAGGACGGCGCCATGGCCGTCGGTGAGGCGGTTGACGCGGATCGTAGGATGCAGGTGGAAACGCACCGCGAACTGGTCGGGCGAGGTTTCCGGCAGAGCGGTGCCGTCGGCGGGGAGAAAGACGTCCTCGCCTTCGAGCTGGTTGCCGTCCGCCGCGACCGCGATGAAGCGCTCGTGAATGACGCCGAAGCGGTCGGCGTAGCCGTCATGGGCGGCGCGCAGCACGATCGCCGCTTCTTCGGTGTCGCGGGCGACGGTGACGTTGCGCGGCCCGGCGACGATTGGCACGCCGAACAGCCGGCGGAACGCCGCCGAATTCGAGAAACCGGCACGACGAGGTGTCGTTGAAGGTGACGGTGGAATGCGCGGCGGTGGCGCGCGCCACCTGGCGCCAGTTTTCCTTGCCGTTGCCCGGCATGCCGCAATTGATGACGATGCGTTGCTGCTTGCTGGAGAACTCGAAGGCGAGGCATCCGGCATGGGCGTCGGCGCTCATTTCCGCCGGCGGCGGGCCGCCGGTATCGACCAGCACGACCGTGGGGCCGGCATCGATGCGCTGATATCCGGAATAGGGCGCATTGGCGACCGGAGTGCCGCGCGCATCGTCGTAGGCGAGCACGGTGGCGAGCAGGTCCGGCGGCGTCGGCCCCATGCCGTTGAACAGGGCGAAGCTGCCGTCGCCGTGGCGGAAGAAGCGCAGCATCGGCATCATGCGGTCGATGGCGTTGATCAGGGCAGGCGGCGGCGCCACGTTGCGCGCGGTGAACGCCTGGCTGAGCGGCAGCAGGTCGAGCAGGATCTCGATGATGACCCCGGGATTGCGGCTGATATGGCCGCCGTCGGGCAGGATCTGGCGCTCGAGCTCGGCGACGAGGCGCTTGGTGGTGCCGCGCAGATTGCGGGTCTGCCGGGCCATGCACAGCGTCGCATAGACGAGGGCGATGCGCGCCTGCAGCCGGGGCAGCCCGTCGCGGGCGTCGCTGGCGGTGCCGCGGAGGTAGCGGACCTGGCGGGTGAGGCTGCGCAGGAAGCGGCGGTAGAAGCGCAGGTCGGCGTCGTGGAGGATCACCGGCGACTGGCACAGCCAGGAGATGATTCGCCGCGCCACGATCTCGGGCTGCCAGGCCACCGGATGCCAGCCGCCCTGCAGCGAAATCCATTCGTCGACGAGGGCGCGGGCGTTGGCGCGGTTGATGGTCGAATCGGCCGCCCGCAGATGGCGGAGCCAGCCGAACCCGAGCAGCACGTCCGCCCATTCGTCGGACGGCGGCGCCATCTCGAAGGGCGACCGGCCGTCGCACACCACCACCTTGCCGGCAAAGGCGAATCGGCCGGCATAGATCTCGCCGGCGCGGGTCGGATCGGCGGTCCGCAGCTCCTGCGGCGCGATGACGAGGCGCTCGGCGGGGGCGATCCAGTGGAACAGCCCGGCGACCGGGTGGACCTTGAGGCGGGCCTTGAGATTGTTGAATCGGCGACGGAGCGCCAGCCAGGACAGCCGCGAACGGTCCGCGATCACGACGGACATGCGATCACGACCGACATGGAGGCTCGCCCCTTCTCGTCACCGGCACGAGCCGGCAGTCTAACGTGCGACACCATAACGAGTGGTTTGCAGAGGGCAACCGGAGCCGGGCACCGGACCGCCTCACAACCGCTGCAGCCGCGCGGCGTAGAAGCCGTCCAGCCCGGACAGCCGGGCGTCCGCATTGGGCCACTGGCAGGGCAGGGTGCGCAGGTCGCCGTCCGGCGTGACGAACCCTTCGAGACCCGGGAATTCGCTGGCGGCGAGCGGTTTGCGCGCGATTCGCGGATCGTCGGCGAGCGCCGCCCGGATGATGTCCTCGCCCTCCTCGGGCTCGAGCGAGCAGGTGCAGTACACCACCGTTCCGCCGGGCCGGGTCAATGTGATTGCGTTGTGGAGAAGCCGTTTCTGCAGCGCCGCGAGGCTGGTGACGTTGGCCGGCACCTTGCGCCACGGAATGTCCGGGTGGCGGCGGATGGTGCCGGTGGAGGTACAGGGCGCGTCGACCAGCACGGCGTCGAATGGGCCCGCTTTCCAGTCCTCGGCGGCGGCCGCAACCGTGGTCGCGGCAATGCCGAGCCGGGTGAGGTTCTCGCGCAGCCGGCCGAGCCGCGCTTCGGCGCGGTCGACGGCGGTGACGGCGGCGCCGGCCATGGCCAGTTGCGCGGTCTTGCCGCCCGGCGCCGCGCAGAGATCGGCGGCGGTGCGGCCGGTGAGGTCGCCGAACAGCCGGACCGGCAGCGCCGCCGCGGCATCCTGGACCCACCAGGCGCCGTCGCCATAGCCGGGGAGCCCGGAGATCGGCCCGTGGGCGGCGAGCCGCACCGAGCCGGTCGCGGTGACGATGCCGCCGAGTTCCGCCGCCCACCGCTCCGGGTCGGCCTTGACGGTGAGGTCGAGCGGCGGCTCGACCCGGTTGGCGCGGGCGATCGCGTGTGCGGTCTCGTCGCCATAGGCCTTGATCCAGCGCTCGAGCAGCCATTCCGGGGTGTCGAGGTCGAGCGGTTCGAGCTTGGCCACGGCGGCGATGCCTTCGCCGCGCGCGATCCGCCGCAGCACCGCGTTGACCAGCCCGGCATAGCGGTTGTCGCGCCGGTCGGCCTGGACGAGGCGCACCGAGAGGTCGACGGCGGCGTGGTCGGGGACGTCGAGGAACATGATCTGGGCGGCGCCGGTCAACAGCGCGGTCTCGACCCGGGGCGCCTCGCGCGGCAGGCCGCGGCTCAGCAGGCTGTCGAGCAGCCGGCGGAGCGTGCCGAGCCGGCGCAGCACCGTGGCGACGATGCGCCGGACCAGGGCACGGTCGCGCTCGGGGAGCTGCGCGAGTCCGCGCGGGGCCAGCGCGCCGTCGAGCTGCTCATCGAGCGGGCGCCCGCGATGAAGCACCCCTTCCAGGAGCTCGGCCGCGACGCGCCGCGCCGCGAGGCCGGGGACCTCCGCCGGCGGATCAACGCGCGCCAAATCTGCTCGCTACGAATCTGGTCGCGACCTCAACGGGCGCGAAAATGCCGGCAAACAATGATGACCTCGTGTTCTTGACCGTTTCTGCGCCAACCCTCATGTGAATGGCAATGGCTGATTTGAATTCAACGCAGTCGGGGCAGCCCGACGCCGCAACATCCAGCCCGGCACCCGGCCCTGCGGCGCCCGGCCCTGGGACGACCGTGCGGCGACCCTTGAGCCCCGCCGCCGAACGTGCGCTCGCCGAGGCCGCGGCCCGGCGCGCCGAAATCGATCGTCTCGCCAGAGAGCGCCCCAAGGAGCTCAACGGCCGACCCGGCCTCGAGCCGGTGCGCTACGGCGACTGGGAAGTCAAAGGCATCGCCAGCGACTTCTAGCGGACCTCACCCAAGGGTTGTCTGAATTCCACATGAACAATCAAGGATTGTGGTTGCCGCCGTACGAATCGTTGCTATCATAGGAATATGATCACAGCTTCCCTCGGCCGCCGATCTGGATCCTCCTGGGCCTCGTCCCCGGGCGGGATCGGCATGGCGGCGGTGTTTGCAGCCGGCTTCATCGGCGGCGGCCTGGTGGTGCTGACGGTGCAGGGCCGGTCGGCGCCCGCCGTGCCGGACCCGCCGCCGCGTCCGACGATGAGCGAACCCGCCCCCGTGAGCCTTGCGGCGCATCCGGCGGAGGTGCTGCGGGTGATCGACGGCGACACCTTCGAGGCGCGCGTGCGCGTGTGGCCCGGGCTCGACATCACCACCAAGGTCCGGCTACGCGGCATCGACGCGCCGGAGCTCAAGGCGCGGTGCCCGGCCGAGCGGGCGATGGCGGAAGCCGCCCGCGACGCCTTGCGCGACATGCTGGCCGCGGGCGGCGTCTCGGTGTCCGTCGTCGTCCCCGACAAATATGGCGGCCGGGTCGATGCCGATGCCGGTACGCGGGCGGTCGCAAACGTCTCGGCGGCGCTGCTGGCGAACGGCCACGGACGCCGCTACGGCGGCGGTCGCCGCCTCCCGTGGTGCGACGGCGAGGCGGCGCGGTGACGGGCTGGTGCTCCGCGTCCACCCGAATGGAATGCACCCAAAATGAAAAGGAGCGCTGCCGGCTGGACCGGCAGCGCTCCCCCCGCAGAAAAAACGCGGGTCTACCGTGAAACTTTACTGCACCACCACCGTCGTGCCGTAGCCGACGCGGGCGAACAAATCGGTGATGTCGGCATTCAGCATGCGGATGCAGCCGTAGGACACGAAGCCGCCGATCGAACCCGGCTGGTTGGTGCCGTGGATGGCGTATTCGCCGCCGGCGAGGGTCATCGCCGCGACACCCATCGGGTTGTGCGGCGAGCCGCCGGGAATGACAGCCGGCAGCGACGGCTTGTCACGGCGGACATCGGCCGGCGGCGACCACGCCGGGCTGAGGTACTTGCCGTTGATGTAGGAGGTGCCGGACCACTGCTTGCCGGCGCGGCCGACGCCGACCGGATAGCGCAGCGCATGACCGGAATCGAGAATGAGGTAGAGCGCGCGCTGGTTGGTGCGCACCACGATGGTGCCCGGCGAATAGCCGCTCATGGCCACCGTTTCGCCGCGCGCCGCAGCCGGCGCGGCGGTGAACAATGGCGACGCGACGATGAGTGCCGCGAGCGCAGCCGCGGCCGACAAGCGAGACCGAATCATGGAAGCACCCCGATGCAAATTCCCCGGCGCGCAGAATACCAAAAAACGCCGCCGGATAAGTGCCGCCGAAGCGTCGCCGCGAAAAACGCCGGGACCTGTCGCCTTCGCGCCACAGGTGGGGCCACCCCCCATGACACAACCGGCGGGGAATGTGCTCTGCCTCCTGCAGTTCACGACGGGGCAAGTGCGTCGTTTAAACCCCGCCTAACGAATCGATCGCCATTGCGCAACACCGCTCAATTCGTTCCCCGTGAACAGAGTGGAACGGCCGGACTCGCTTGCGAGACCGCGTCCATCGCTCGCGGACCGAAGCCATCAGCAGATCGCATTCGCTTCCGATGACGCGTGAGAATTAACCCGCGCCTAACGAATCGAACGCGGTTACGCGACGGCGCTCAATTCGTTCCGCGTGAACAGAGTGGAACGCGATTCCGCCCCGATTGCGAGCCGCGTCCATCGCTCGCGGACCGAAGCCATGAGCAGGTCGCCTTCGCTTCCAGGACCGCACGATGGCGTCGGCGAGATTGCACGCTGCGTGGCACGGGATCGCTCACCGCCTGTCGATGATGTCGGTGTCCTCCGGGACATCGGCATCGGCGGGCCGTTGCTCCTGATCAAACCGGGGCGGTTTAACCTGCGCCTAACGAATCGCGAGCCGTCCCGCGACGGCGTCCGATTCGTTCTGCGTGAACAGAGTGGAACGCGCATCGGACGGGACGGCGCGGCAACGCTGCGCTATTCCTGTCGAGCGATCCTGCACGCGGATTGCACGGTGCGTGGTCGCGGCTTCCGATCAAACCGACGCGGTTTAACTCGCGCCTAACGAATCGCGAGTCGCCCCGCGACGGCATCCGATTCGTTCTGCGTGAACAGAGTGGAACGCGCATCGGGCGCGATGGCGCGGCGACGCTGAGCCATATCTGTCGAGCGGTCCTGCACGCGGATTGCATCGTGCGGGGTCGCGGCTCCCGATCAAACCGACGCGGCTTAACTCGCGCCTAACGAATCGATCGCGGCCGCGGCACGGCATCCGATCGTTCTGCGTGAACAGAGTGGAACGCGCATCGGACGGGACGGCGCCGCAACGCTGAGCCATTTCTGTCGAGTGGTTCTGCACGCGGATTGCACGGTGCGTGGTCGCGGCTCCCGATCAAACCGACGCGGCTTAACTCGCGCCTAACGAATCGCTCGCTGCCGCGCGACGGCATCCGATTCGTTCTGCGTGAACAGAGTGGAACGCGCATCGGACGACGCGCCAACGCATCGCCATTCAGTCTGGCGATCTGCACGGGATCGCACGGCGCGTGGTCGCGGCCCGATCAAACCGACGCGGCTTAGCGAGCAGCCCGACGAATCGATCGCTGCCACGCCACGGCGTTCGATTCGTTCCCCGTGAACAGAGTGGAACGAAGGCGCGGTCGGCAGATCGCGCCGCCGCCGGGCGCGGTGCGCCCCGCATTCGAAATCGACAGATCGGATTTTTGCTTCCGATGCCCGCGTGCGACTTAACCCCCGCCTAACGAATCGCGGAGCGACGCGCAACGGCGTTCGATTCGTTCTGCGTGAACAGAGTGGAACGCGCGTCGGGCTCGAGTTTACAGCCCACGCTGCACCCGCGACTGCAATCTCCTGCCCGGGAATTGACGGGGCACCACGATTTGAGATCGCGAGGGCGTGGTCTTTTTCGATCCGGCGACATCGTCAGAGCGGATCGCCGTTCACGACAAAACGGGCGCCGTTTAACGCGCGCCTAACGAATCGCGTGCCGCCGCGGAATGGCGCTCGATTCGTTCTCCGTGAACGGAGGAGAACGTGGCCGGCAAAATGCCGTGAGAGATTTTTCACGGGCGGCGCGCGGACGGGTCTCGCGAGGGCCGGGCACGAATCGGCACCGTGCGTGCGAAACGTGATGACCGGGATCGAGCCCGGTCATCATCACTTTGCAACGCCCAGAAAATCGTTGGCGACGGTGCGGCAGTCGGCGCGGCTACGCGGCCTTCTTCTTCGCCTCGATCAGCTTGCGCTTGATCAGGGCCTCCGCGATCTGGATCGTGTTGAGGGCCGCGCCCTTGCGCAGATTGTCGGAGACGCACCACAGCACGAGGCCGTTCTCCACCGTCGCGTCCTCGCGGATGCGGCTGATGTAGGTCGCGTCCTCGCCGGCGCATTCATAGGGCGTGACGTAGCCGCCGGGCTCGCGCCTGTCGAGCACGACGCAGCCGGGAGCGCGGCTGAGGATCTGCCGCGCCTCCTCGACGGAGAGCGGCTCCTCGAACTCGATGTTGACCGCCTCGGAATGGCCGATGAAGACGGGCACCCGCACGCAGGTGGCGACCAGCTTGATCTTCGGATCGAGGATCTTCTTGGTCTCCGCCATCATCTTCCACTCTTCCTTGGTGAAGCCGTCCTCCATGAAGATGTCGATCTGCGGGATCACGTTGAAGGCGATCCGCTTGGGAAACGTCTTGGTCTCGACGTCGCCTGCGGTGAACACCGCCTTGGTCTGGGAAAACAGCTCGTCCATGGCGTCCTTGCCGGCGCCGGACACCGACTGATAGGTCGAGACCACCACGCGCTTGATGCGGGCGCGGTCATGGAGCGGCTTGAGCGCGACCACGAGCTGCGCGGTCGAGCAGTTCGGATTGGCGATGATGCCGCGCTTGCGGAAATCCGCGAGCGCCTCGGGATTGACCTCCGGCACCACCAGCGGCACGTCGGAATCGTAGCGCCAGCACGACGAGTTATCGATCACCACCGCGCCCTTGGCGGCGATCTTGGGCGACCACTCCTTGGAGACCGCCGAGCCCGCCGACATCAGGCAGATGTCGACATCGGCGAAGTCGTAGTGGTCGAGCGCTTTGCATTTGAGCGTCCGGTCGCCGTAGGACACCTCCACGCCCTGGCTCTTGCGGGAGGCCAGTGCAACGACTTCGTCGGCAGGGAACGACCGTTCGGCCAGAATCCCCAGCATCTCGCGGCCCACATTGCCGGTGGCGCCGACGACGGCGACCTTGAAACCCATGATGCATCTCCAAAATGTCCGTCGCTGCAGCGCAAACGCAGGGCGGATCGCAGCGGTTCTAATGGGGAATGGCGGGCAATTCAACGATTGGGTGGGAAGCGGCGGCCAATCGGCTGGGTTGTATCGAAGCTGCTACAGACCAAGGACGGGTGAGCAGCGTGGCGGAGCCCGCCCCGGGATCGTGACATCCTCCCCCTGAGGAGCCTTGCCCGCGAACCCCTGTCACGATAAGGAACAAACCATGGACATGCAGATCGATCGATCCCTGCTGGAGGCGTATAGTCGCGGCGAGATCAGCCGCCGCGACATCAGCGAGCGGATGAACGCCGAGGTCCGCTTCGGCGATTTGCTCGCGGCCCTGCATGCGGCGGCGCTTCCGCTGCCGCGATTTCCCTGCGACCGCAATTCGCCGGGAGTGCAGCTCATCAAGCGCTTGGCAGAGCGCGCAGCCCGTGGCGAATGAGACGGCGTATGTCGCTGGGATTGGAAGTGGCTCCTGGAAGAGCCTACCACGCCATGGTGGCTGATCCCGACCGCGGCATCGCTGTGCAACATGCGCTGGGGTCGTTTCGGGCGCGTCATGCGGAGCGGCTGAAGCCGTCAGACGCGAAGGGTGACACCCACCCCTCGATGCCTCTCACCCCTTCCGCAGGAAATCGAAATCGCACCCCGCCTCGGCCTGCATGACGGTTTCCATGTAGAGCCGCTTGTAGCCGCGTAGCCCTTCCGCGGTGGCGGGGCGGTGCGCCGCCTTGCGCTTGGCGATCTCGGCGTCGTCGACCAGCAGGTTCAAGGACCGGTTCGCCACCGAGAGCGCGATGCGGTCGCCGTTGCGCACGAAGGCGAGCGGCCCGCCGACGGCGGATTCCGGGCGAGACGTGCAGCACGATGGTGCCGTAGGCGGTGCCGCTCATGCGGGCGTCGGAGATGCGGACCATGTCCTTGACGCCGGCGCGGGCGAGCTTGCCCGGGATCGGCAGGTAGCCTGCCTCGGGCATGGCGTAGCCGCTCTTCGGCCCGGCGTTTTGCAGCACCAGGAAATCGTCCGGCGTGACGTCGAGGTCGGGGGAATCGATCCGCGCCGCGAGGTCGTCGAGCGAGGTGAACACCACCGCGCGGCCCTCGCGCTCGAACAGGCGCGGATCGGCGGCGGAACGCTTGATGATGGCGCCGTTGGGCGCGAGCGAGCCGAACAGGGCGACCAGGCCGCCGTGCTTCTGGTAGGGGTCGGCTCAGCGGGCGGACGACCTTGCGGTCGACCCAGGGCGCGTCGCCGGACAGGCGCTCGCCGAGCGTCTCGCCCGTCACCGTCATGACGTCGAGATGGAGCAGCGGCTTGAGTTCGCGCATCACCGCGCCGATGCCGCCGGCGGCGAACAGGTCCGACATGTAGTGCTGGCCGGTCGGCTTGAGGTCGACCAGGATCGGCGTCTCGTCGGAGAGCGTGTTGAGGCGCTTGAGCGACACCTCGAGGCCGAGCCGGCCGGCAATGGCGGCGAGATGGATGATGGCGTTGGTCGAGCCGCCGATCGCGAGCAGCACGCGCAACGCGTTCTCGATCGCGCCCGCGCTCATGATCCGGCTCGGCCGCAGGTCGGTGCCGATCATCTCCACCGCGCGGCGCCCGCTCGCTTCCGCCGCGCGCAGCCGGTCGGCATGCACCGCGGGGATCGCGGCCGTGCCCGGCAGCGTCATGCCGAGCGCCTCGGCGATCGACGCCATGGTGCTCGCGGTGCCCATCACCGCGCAGCTGCCGGCGGTGGTGGCGAGATTGCTCTCGATTGCCGAGATCTCCTGGTCGGTGACCTCCTTGGCGCGGTACTTCGCCCAGAAGCGCCGGCAGTCGGTGCAGGCGCCGAGCCGCTCGCCGTGATACTCCATCGGCAGCATCGGGCCGCCGATGAGCTGCACCGCCGGCAGGTCGGCCGAGGCCGCGCCCATCAACTGCGCCGGCACGGTCTTGTCGCAGCCGCCGACCAGCACCACCGCGTCCATCGGCTGGGCGCGGATCATCTCCTCGACGTCCATCGCCATCAGGTTGCGGAACATCATGCTGGTGGGGCTGAGGAAAATTTCGCCGAGCGAGATGGTGGGGAAGTCGATCGGCAGCGCGCCGGCCGCGAGCACGCCGCGCTTGACCGCATCGACGAGCTCGGGAAAGTGCCGGTGGCAGTTGTTGAACCCGCCTGCTGCCTGGCAGATGCCCACCACACGGCGCGACAGCATCTCGTTCGAGTAGCCCATCGACTTGGCGAAGGACCGCCGCAGGTAGAGCGAAAAGTCGGCGTCGCCGTAATTGGTGAGGCCGCGCGCGATGCCGTGCTTTTCGTCGCTCAAGGGAACTCCTGCCTCACAGATTGTCGGGTGGCTCGCCGGCAATCTGCGACGCGTCGGTTCCGATTTCAAGCGGGTGACCCGCCGGTCGGCGGGCCAGCGCCGTCAGCTGCCGTAGTTCTTCTTGAGATAGTCGGCGATCACCGGCGCGTCGGCTTCGCTGATCGGGGCGCCGAACGCCTTCATCATCTTGGTGACTTCGGCGTCCCACAACGCGCCGTTGGGGAACGGCGAGTTCATCTGGATGTAGTCGAGGCTGTGGCAGGCGGCGCAATTCGCCTCCACCCGGTCGAGACCGGGCGCCTTCTTGAGCTGGACCGGCTGCTCCTGCGCGAACGCAGGCGTCGTCCAGGACGCGCCCAGGGACGAACCCGAGATTGCACCGGCGAGCGCGGCGAACGAGGCGATGGCAAGGCTGCGCATGATGCTTCTTTCTCAGGCGACGTTGAGCGTGATGGTCTGGATCACGTTGTGATGATAGCCGGCCGGGTTCTGGATCAGCTCGGTGGCCTGCGTCTGCCCGACCTTGTTGGTGGCGCGGGCCGTCACGGTGAGCTTGCCCTTGGCCGCGGTCAGCGGGAGGCTGAAGGTGCGGAACGCGAACCGGCCGAGGTCCTCGCCGAGTTGCGCCGCGGTCCAGGTGTGGCCGCCGTCGGTGGAGACGTCCACGGTGCGGATGCCGTAGCCGGCGTCCCAGGCAACCCCGCCGACGGTGAGGGGGGCGCCGGCCTTCACCTCGTTGCCGTCCTCGTGGCTGGTGATCAGCGAGTTCACCACCATCTCGGTGATGGGGGTATTGACGTCGGTGTCCTGGGAGGGGAACCGGGCGATGATGGGAAAGCGGCCGAGCGGGATGCGGTAGGCCGATTTCATCCAGAAACCCTCGAACGGCTTGGTAGTCGCCGTAATCGAGGTGATGTGCTTGACCCAGTAGGTCGCGGTCCAGCCGGGCAGGATCAAGCGCGCCGGGAAGCCGTTGAAGTGCGGCAGCGGCTGGCGATTCATCTCATACGCGATGATGCCGTCCTCGAGCGCCTTGCCGACCGGGATGCTTTTGACGAAATCCGGGGTCTTGTCGAAGGCCGGACCGTCGGCGCCGTCCAACACGAGTTCGATCGCCTCTTTTTTGAGGCCGACCTTGTCGAGCACGTCCTTGAGCCGGACGCCGGTGAAGCGGGCGCAGCCCATGGCGCCATAGCCCCACTCGACCCCGACCACATGGGGCTCGAACAGGCCGCGGCGGTTGCCGGAGCATTGGCACACGGCGATCACCTCGGTCGAAGGCATCGCCTTGAGGTCGTCGAGCGACAGCTCGACCTGTCCATTGGCGCCGTCGCCGCCGACCTTGAGCCGCCAGGTCTTGGCATCGACATCCGGGATGTCGGAGAGATGATAGCGTACGAAAAAGGAGTCGTTCGGGGTGATGGCGGTGCGGAAGGTGGAGATCGGGCTCTCGTAGTTCGGCGGGCGGTAGCTCAGCTTGATCAGCGGCTTCTTGCCCGGCAGGGCTTCGAGCACCGCTTCCGCGCGGGTGCCGGCGGGAAGACCTTTGGGCAAATCGAGCGGTGCGGCCGCAACGTCGAGGATATCGAAGCCCATTCCGGCGGCAACCGCGCCCATGCCGGCATTTTCGAGCAGACGGCGTCTGCTGATCATCTGTCTTCCTCCCACATCAGGGCCGGCCGGAGGCCTGGCGCCGCCTTGCTAAAGCCCTGGAACATCGCTCTAATTTTTCCGTCACGCCAGTATGGCATTTCGCCACGACGGCGGCGCGCTGGCAAGGGGGCTCCAAAGGTGCTCTAAGGCGCGTCATGGCCGATGCCCGTCGTGTGGCCCCCGACTGCGACTTTTTGGCATCACGCCGCAAAACTCTCGGATTTCCGAACTGAATTTCGCCGGAAACATATGCCCCTGTTAGGAATGATGCGCTAACATGCGTGACGACAGTGGCTTTGGGGAAAGAACGTCCATGCGCCTTCACAAGATATTGCTGCTCGTTGCCGCCGGAACCACCGCGGCGATGGTGGCGGCCACGCCCAGCATGGCGCAGAGCAATTCTGGGAAGCCCAAGAGCTATCCGATCGACCCGATCACCGGATACCCGGTGGCCGCCGAGCGCCGGGTGGCGTCGCGGACTCCGGCCAAGGTGACGGTCAGCCGGCGCTCTTATCTCAATCCCGGCACGGCCCAGAAGGGACCGCTGCAGGAGCATTATCACGACTACGCGTTCCCGCCGGATTCGGCGTCGAGCATTTTCTACGATCCGACGGCCTGGTACATCAATTACAACAACCGGACGCCGTTCCCCAATTGTTTCGATCTGCCGGGATTCTGCAGATAGCCGGGGGGTACCTCGGCATTCCGTCGTCGTCATGCTTCGCCTCGGCGCAGCGTCCGGCAACCTCTGCGCTTGCGGCTAACGTCGCAGGCACGTCAAAACCCAGGGGTTGCCGGATCGCCCGGCTCGGTTCTTCCGGGCCGTGCGATGACTTCGACGGAACCTATTGGCCGCTGCGCGCGGCGAACTGAGCGTCGCCACGGAAAGCCGTCCCGGAAAGCCGGTGACGGCTTTTCGGACCGGAAGGCGCCAATCCAGCACGCGGCCGGGATCGATTCGCGTGAATCGATCCCGGCCGCGTGGCTCTGATTTACGTCGATACAACCCACAAACAGCGGCGATTGCGGTCGGCGGCGCGGGACGTCCGCAAGTTGTCCCGGCTCGGAACGCGCCTTACGCGAGGAGCCGTTCCACTTCGCCGATCACTGCGGCACCCATCTCGGCGGTGCCGACCGTGGTGCCGCCCTCCGACTTGATGTCGCTGGTGCGCAGCCCCTTGGCGAGGGCCGCGGCAATCGCCTGGTCGATCAGGTCGGCCTCCTTGCCCATGGCGAACGAATAACGCAGCGCCATGGCGAACGAGGCCATCATCGCGATCGGATTGGCCTGTCCCTTGCCGGCGATGTCCGGCGCCGACCCATGCACCGGCTCGTAGAGCGCCTTGCGCTTCTTGGTCCGGGGGTCGGTCTCGCCGAGCGAAGCCGACGGCAGCATGCCGAGCGAGCCGGTGAGCATCGCCGCGACGTCGGACAGCACGTCGCCGAACAGGTTGTCGGTGACGATGACGTCGAACTGCTTGGGCCACCGCACGAGCTGCATCGCGCCGGCGTCGGCGAGCTGGTGCTCGAGCTGCACGTCCTTGAACTCGCGCGCATGCACCTGATTGACCACCTCGTGCCACAGCACGCCGGTCTTCATCACATTGCGCTTTTCCATCGAGGTGAGCTTGTTCCGGCGGGTGCGGGCGAGCTCGAACCCGACCCTTGCGATGCGCTCGATCTCGTAGGTGTCGTAGACCTGGGTGTCGACGGCGCGCTTCTGGCCGTTGCCGAGGTCGGTGATGGTCTTGGGCTCGCCGAAGTAGACGCCGCCGGTCAATTCGCGCACGATCAGCAGGTCGAGCCCGTCGACGACCTCGCGCTTGAGGCTCGACGCTTCGGCGAGCGCGGGGTAGCAGATCGCCGGCCGCAGGTTGGCGAACAGGCCGAGGTCCTTGCGCAGCCGCAGCAGGCCGGCCTCGGGCCGCGCGTCATAGGGCACCGCATCCCATTTGGGGCCGCCGACGGCGCCGAAGATCACGGCGTCCGCGGCCTTGGCAAGAGCCATCGTGGCCTCGGTGACGGAAACCTTGTGGGCGTCGTAGCAGGCGCCGCCGACCAGCCCCTCCTCGGTCTCGAACGAGGTCAGCCCGGCCTTGTTCGTGACGGCAATGAGCTTCTTCACCTCGGCCATGACCTCGGGGCCGATGCCGTCGCCCGGAAGCAGGAGGAGCTTGTAGGTCGCCATGAAGGGATGCCTCGTCTGATAGGGGACGGCCGCGGGTGGCCGGCGCGGATTGCTAGAGGGCGGCCTCGCGCTTGGCAAGCGGGCGGCGCGGACGGCGGGGGCGCGGCGGCCCAGTGCCTCGATTCGTTTTGAGGCCGCGGCGCACTCGGACGCTCCCGTGCGGGACATCGCCGACAACGCCGGTGTCGGCATGGTCTACCACCACTTCGCCGACCTCATCGCCGCCGTCTTCCGGCGCGAAATGACGCCTGCGCTGACGCCGCGCCGCTTCCTTGTGACCCAATACGAGCCTTCGAGGCTCCGGCGAACCGGATGCAGCGATACGCCGCCTTCACCGCAACCAAAAGTGGGCTTTCGAATATCGAGGATCGCTCAGCTGCCGCTGAACCAGTTGTAGCCGCGGTCTTCCCAATAGCCGCCGAGGTTCTTCTCGGTGACGTAGATCGCCATCACGTGCTTGGGGTTCTTGAAGCCGAGCTTGGTCGGTATGCGGACCTTCATCGGGAATCCGTATTTGCGCGGCAGGACCTCGGTGTCGAACTTGAACGTCATCTGGGTCTGCGGATGCAGCGCGGTGGCCATGTCGATCGTGGTCGCATAGCCCTCCGCGCACTGGAACCAGACATAGGGCGCGCGCAGGTCGGCGCCCACGCGGGCGAGGAAGTCGCGCAGCGGCGTCCCCGTCCAGGAGCCGATGGCGCTCCAGCCCTCGATGCAGATGTGCCGGGTGATCTGCTTCTCCTGGGGAAGCGCGTAAAGCTCCTCGAGGCTCCAAGGCTTCTTGTTCTCGACCAGGCCGCCGACCTCGAGCATGTAGGTGTCGCCGTCGATTTCCGGCGCGTCCTCCTCGGGGTAGTAGGCGTTGAACGGGAACGGGCGGGTGATCGCCGTTTCCGGATAGGTCGGCGCCAGCCGGCGCGGATTGAAGATGAGGGCCTGCACCCGGTCGTTGAACCGGGACATCGCCAACAGCGCATGCTCCGCCGACAGGCTGTCGACGATGTCGCAGCCGGTGAGCATGGTGACGGCGCCGAGCCCGGCGGCGCCGCGCAGGAACAGGCGCCGCGACGGATCGGGCAGGAGCCGCGCCGCATCCTTGATCAGCAGCCGGGGATCGACCCCGGGAACGGCTTTGCGAATCTTCCCCATGGGAGCTCTTCTTTGTACCGGGTTTCCTGCCAGCCGGTGCTTCCTGCAGCCAAGCGCGGGCTAGCGGCCGAGCACCATGGCGCGCAAGCTCCTCGGAACGAGGAGCGCGAGCGCGACATGGACGATGAGAAAGGCGACGATCGCCGCCATGGCGAAAAAGTGAACGTAGCGCGCGATGTCGTAGCCGCCGAACAGCGCGGTCAGGCCTTGCACCTGCACCGGCTTCCAGATCGAAAGCCCGGACAGCGCGACCACGACGCCGGCGCCGATCACCCCGAGGTAAAGCAGCCGCTGCACCGCGTTGTAGACGGAGAGATCGTCGTGGCCGAGCTTGCCGGCCAGGGCCGCCCGGAGATCGCGGACCACGTCGGCCGGCCGCACCGGCAGCAGCTTGCGGCGAAACCGGCCGCCGGCGAGGCCGAGCGCGACATAGACGAGCCCGTTGACCACGAACAGCCACATCGCCGCGAAGTGCCACAGCAGCGCGCCGGCCAGGCCGTCGAGCCCGTCGCCGATGGTGATCGCGGGAGGAAACTCGAAGCGGAACAGCGGCGACGCATTGTAGACGCGCCAGCCCGACGTGATCATCACGAACAGGGCCGCGGCATTGATCCAATGGGTGACGCGCACCCAGGCGGGGTGGATCACGGTGCCGGCCCGGGCCGGCGTCATCGCGAGGTCTGCAGAGCCGATCGTCATGGCGGCAAGCTATCTCAAGCCGGGCGCGCTCGTCCTCACAATCCCGTCACCCTCCTCATCCACTCGGTTCGCCTGGCCGATGGCGAACCGGCCGGCGGCCTGCGGCCGGCATGGTGGGGGCTATGCCCACTGTTAGCCTAAAGGTCGAGGCCCATTGCCGGGAGAACATGGTAAGTTCCTGCGCCGAAACGCGGAACTCCAGGGGCGTCGGATCGCATGGCGAAGAATTTTCCGGGCAACTACTTCGAGGACTTCCGCCTCGGTCAGACCATCCGGCATGCGACGCCGCGCACCGTCACGGTGGGCGACGCCTCGCTCTACACCGCGCTCTACGGCACGCGGTTCGCGGTGCAGTCCTCCGACGCCTTTGCGAAGGCGATCGGCTATCCGCACGCGCCCATCGACGATCTCCTGGTCTTCCACATCGTGTTCGGCAAAACGGTGCCGGACATTTCCCTGAATGCCGTCGCCAATCTCGGCTACGCCAATTGCCGGTTTCTCGCGCCGGTCTATCCGGGGGATACGCTGTCGGCGCGCTCCGAAGTGATCGGGCTCAAGGAGAACTCCAACCGCAAGACCGGCATCGTCTATGTGCGCTCGACCGGCTTTACCGACAGCGGGAAGCCGGTGCTCGACTACGTGCGCTGGGTGATGGTGCACAAGCGCGACGACAAGGCCGCAGCGCCGGGAGAGCATGTGCCCGAGCTGCCCAAGGCCGTTGCCGCGGCGGAGCTCGGGAAGGCCTGTCCGGCGCTGCGCGACGGCGCCTATGACGATGCGCTGGCCGGCAGCACGCACCGGTTCGCCGATTTCGCCCCCGGCGAGCGGATCGACCATGTCGACGGCATGACGGTGGAGGAGGCGGAGCATCAGCTCGCCACCCGCCTCTACCAGAATACGGCCAAGGTCCACTTCAACCAGTTCACCGAAGGGCAGGGCCGCTTCGGCCGCCGGCTGATCTATGGCGGCCACGTGATCTCGCTCGCCCGCGCGCTGTCCTTCAATGGCCTCGCCAACGCGTTTCACGTCGCCGCCATCAATGGCGGGCGCCACGTGGCGCCGCTGTTCGCCGGCGACACGGTGTTCGCGTGGTCGGAGGTGCTCGAGCGGCTCGAGCTGCCCGGACGCAGCGACATCGGGGCGTTGCGGCTGCGCCTCGTCGCCACCAAGAACCGTCCGTGCGGCGACTTTCCCCACCGGTCGGGTCAGGACTACGACCCGGCGGTCATTCTCGATCTCGACTATTGGGCAGTCATGCCGCGTTGATCCCCGTCGTGTATCGCAGACTGGCCCGGGCGCAGCCAAGGCGGCCGGTTTTCGCCGATGGACGCAACGACGCAGGCAACGAAGACAAGCGACGAGACAGGATTGTCTCGTTCACGACAACTTTTCCGGTCGCGAATTCGCCGGCGGGCATTCCGCGGCGGGTTATGCGTCATGCCAAGGTTGGCATTGCGCTTGCCTGCCGCATCTGCTTGAACAACGCCGTCCGTAAGCACCGACAAACCTTGAATTCAGGTTGAAAATCATGGCTGAAGCCAAGGGCCCCACCGTACGGCCGCTGTCGCCCCATCTCCAGATTTACCGGCCGACGCTGACGATGATGATGTCGATCGTGCATCGCATCACCGGCATCGCGCTTTATGCCGGCACGCTGCTGTTGGCGTGGTGGCTGCTGGCGGCGGCGTCGGGGCCGAATGCCTATGCGACCTTCCAATCGGTGGCTTCGAGCTTCATCGGCCGGATCGTCCTGTTCGGCTACACCTGGGCGCTGATGCACCACATGCTCGGCGGCATACGCCACCTGATCTGGGACACCGGCCACGGCTTCGGGCCGGCCGAGCGCGAATGGCTGGTCCGCGCCAACCTCGCCGGCGGGATCGTGCTGACGATTCTCCTGTGGCTCGTCGGCGGACTGCTGATGGGAGGCTTCCGATGAGACGGACGTCGGAGTGGACAGCAGCTGAGTGGACGGCGACTGTTTCGACAGTAGCCGAATGGAGAGCGGCGGGGCGGAGAACGGCACGATGAAATCGCGGGACATGCGCACGCCGCTCGGCCGCGTTCTCGGCTACGGGTCGGCAAAATTCGGAACCGGGCATTTCATCGAGCAGCGGTTCACCGCGCTCGCCGGCGTCCCGCTGACCATCGCGGCGGTGCTGATCGTGATCTCGCTGACGGGGCACAATCACGCGGCGGTGGTGCAGATCCTCGGATCGGCCCCGGTGGCGATCGTCATGCTCCTTTTCATGATCTCGACCGTCTACCATATGAAGATCGGAATGCAGGTGATCATCGAGGACTACGTCCATCACGAGGGGCCGAAATTCGCGCTGCTGATCGCCAATGCTTTCTTCGCGATCCTGATTGGTTTCTCGTCGGTCTACGCGATCCTCAAGCTGTCGTTTGGAGTTTGAGTCGATGTCCACCAATGGATCCGCCCAGAGCGCCGGCCCCGCGATCAACGGGCGCGCCTATCCGATCGAGGACCACAGCTACGACGTGATCGTGGTCGGTGCCGGCGGCTCGGGCCTGCGGGCGGTGGTCGGCTGCAGCGAGGCGGGCCTGCGCACGGCGTGCATCACCAAGGTCTTCCCGACCCGCTCGCACACCGTGGCGGCCCAGGGCGGCATCGCCGCCGCGCTCGGCAACATGGGCGAGGACAACTGGCGCTGGCACATGTACGACACCGTGAAGGGGTCGGACTGGCTCGGCGACCAGGACGCCATCGAATACATGTGCCGCAATGCGCCGGCCGCGGTGTACGAGCTCGAGCACTGGGGCCTGCCGTTCTCGCGCACCGAGGACGGCGAGATCTACCAGCGCCCATTCGGCGGCATGACCACCCATTACGGCAAGGGCATCGCCCAGCGCACCTGCGCGGCGGCCGATCGCACCGGCCATGCGATGCTGCACACGCTCTACGGCGCGTCGCTGCGCCATGCGGCCGAATTCTTCGTCGAGTATTTCGCCATCGACCTCATCATGGAAGAGGGCCGGTGCCGCGGCGTGATCGCGCTCAAGCTCGACGACGGCACCATCCACCGCTTCCGCGCCCACATGACCATTCTCGCGACCGGCGGTTACGGGCGCGCGTATTTCTCCTGCACTTCGGCCCACACCTGCACCGGCGACGGCAACGCCATGGTGCTGCGCGGCGGCCTGCCGCTGCAGGACATGGAGTTCGTCCAGTTTCACCCCACCGGCATCTACGGGGCCGGCTGCCTGATCACCGAAGGCTCGCGGGGCGAAGGCGGCTATCTCACCAACGCCGAGGGCGAGCGCTTCATGGAGCGCTACGCGCCGTCGGCAAAGGACCTCGCATCGCGCGACGTCGTCTCCCGCGCGATGACGATCGAGATGCGCGAGGGCCGCGGCGTCGGCAAGCTCAAGGACCATCTGTTCCTGCACCTCGACCATCTCGATCCCAAGGTGCTCCACGAGCGGCTGCCCGGCATCTCGGAGAGCGCGCGCATCTTCGCCGGCGTCGACGTGAGCCGCGAGCCGATCCCGGTGCTCCCGACGGTGCACTACAACATGGGCGGCATCGCCACCAATTATCACGGCGAAGTCCTGATCAAGAAGAACGGCGATCCCGACGCGATCGTGCCGGGACTGATGGCGCTCGGCGAAGCCGGCTGCGTGTCGGTCCACGGCGCCAACCGGCTCGGCTCCAATTCGCTGATCGATCTCGTGGTGTTCGGGCGCGCCGCCGCGGCGCGCTGCGCCGAGCTGATCGAGCCCAACGAAAAGCACGGCGAGCTGCCGAAGGATTCGGCCGACATGGCGCTGGCGCGGCTCGACCGCTTCCGCTACGCCGACGGCTCGACCCCGACCGCCGAGTTGCGCCTGCACATGCAGAAGGTCATGCAGTCCAACTGCGCGGTATTCCGCACCGGCGAGGTGCTGGCCGAGGGCTCCAAGCTCATCCACGAGGTCTGGGGCGGCGTGCAGAACGTCAAGGTGTTCGATCGCTCGCTGATCTGGAATTCCGATCTCATCGAGACGCTCGAATTCGACAACCTGATCGCCCAGGCGGTGGTGACGATGGACTCCGCCGCCAACCGCACCGAGAGCCGCGGCGCCCACGCCCGCGAAGACTATCCCGATCGCGACGACAAGAACTGGATGAAGCACACGCTGGCGTGGCTCGATTTCGTCTCCCACAAGGTGACCATCGACTACCGTCCGGTGCACACCTACACCATGACCAACGAGGTGCAGTACATCGAGCCGAAGGCGCGGGTTTACTGAAGTCTACAGGCGCGACGGCCGCTGAACGCTCGGGGCGTTCAAACAGAGCGAGAAGGCAATGGTCGAATTTACCCTCCCCAAAAACTCGAAAGTGACCGAGGGCAAGGCGTGGCCGGCGCCGGCGGGTGCGCAGAACTTGCGCGAATACCGCGTCTACCGGTGGAATCCGGACGACACCCAGAACCCGCGGCTCGACACCTATCAAGTCGATGTCGGCGATTGCGGCCCGATGGTTCTCGACGCGCTGATCTGGATCAAGAACAAGGTCGACCCGACCCTGACCTTCCGGCGGTCCTGCCGCGAAGGCGTGTGCGGCTCCTGCGCGATGAACATCGACGGCGTCAACACCCTCGCCTGCACCCACGACATGAAGGACAGCCCGCCGACGATTCGCATCTATCCGCTGCCGCACATGCCGGTGGTCAAGGATCTCGTTCCCGATCTCACCAATTTCTACGCCCAGCAGGCGTCGATCCAGCCGTGGCTCGAAACCGTCTCCCCCGCGCCGCAAAAGGAATGGCGGCAGAGCCACCAGGAGCGCGAGAAGCTCGACGGGCTCTACGAGTGCATCTTGTGCGCGTGCTGCTCGACGTCGTGCCCGAGCTACTGGTGGAACAGCGACCGTTATCTCGGTCCGGCGGCGCTGCTGCAGGCCTATCGCTGGATCAGCGACAGCCGGGACGAGGCCAAGGGAGCGCGGCTCGACGATCTCGAGGATCCGTACCGGCTATACCGCTGCCATACCATCATGAACTGCGCCAAGGCCTGCCCGAAGGGTCTCAACCCGGCCAAGGCCATCGCCGACATCAAGAAGCTGCTGGTCGAGCGGCAGGCCTGAGGGGCGCCACCGCGAGGTGAAGTCTCCCGGCCGGCGCGCGCGGGCCGGAACGATGCTCCCGGACGCGGGTTCTTTCCGCCAGAGAACCCACGAGGTGAGTGCAATGGCCACGCCCCCGCGTCCCGTGCCCGAACGTCCCGACGAAAAGCCCCAGCGAGGTCCGGCGGGGCCGCGCACGCCCTATCCGGTGAATGACCCCGGCTTCGCCGACCCGGCAAAGCCCGGCGCGGAACCCGACTTCATCCCGCCGCTTCCTGGCAACGACACGCCGGACATGTGACCCGTCGCCGGCGCGACGCGGTTCCCTCCCGGTGTTTCACCACCGCCCCGGCAGGCGCGGCCATCGCCGTAGTTTTGTCGTCTTGTTGGCCTTCCTGCGGGGGTCTGCGTCGGCCTCAGCGCGCACTGCACCCGCAGCATGAGGGGACGAGACAACGATCCACCGGGGGACGAAGACCGCATGACTCGCAAGACGCTCTTGATTTCCGCTGCCGCGCTGGCCGTGGTTGCGACCTGCTACGGGGGCCGCATCGCGGCGGCGGGAGACGACACGCTCCAGTTCGCCCAGGCCGTCGATCCGCAACAGAAGCCGCCGCAGCGTCCGGGTCAGGCCGCTCCGGGCCAGCCGGGCCATTCGGCTACCCCGAATGGGGCTGCGCCCCAGCATCCCGCGGGCGCCGCAGCAACCCCGCCCGCACACACGCCTCCTGGGGCTGCCGCGACCGCGCCGGTTCATACGCCTCCCGCCGGCGCTACGGCGACGACCCCGCCGGTCCACACGCCTCCCGCGGCAGCCGCGACCGCACCGGTTCACACGCCTCCTGCCGGCGCCACGGCGACAACTCCGCCGGTCCACACGCCTCCCGCGGCAGCCGCGACCGCACCGGTTCACACGCCTCCTGCCGCCGTCACGGCGACGACCCCGCCGGTCCACACGCCTCCCGCGGCAGCCGCGACCGCACCGGTTCACACGCCTCCTGCCGGCGCCACGGCGACGACCCCGCCGGTCCACACGCCTCCTGGTGCTGCCGCGACCGCACCGGTTCATACGCCTCCCGTCGGCGCCACGGCGACCACCCCGCCGGTCCACGCCGCACCAGGGGCGGCAGCGATCGCACCGGGTCAGACTCCTCCTGCCGCCACGACGGCGACGATCCCGCCGGCCCACACGCCGCCTGGGGCTGCCGCGACCGCACCGGTTCACGCACCGCCTGCGGCGACTGCGACGGCTCCGGCTCAGCAGGGCGCGCCAAATGCTTTGGCGGCGCCCATGCGCCCGGCGCCGAACGTCGCTCCGACCGCAGTGCAGACCCCCGGTCCGGCGCAGCGGCCTGCAGCCGCGGCGGTGGCGCTCGCTCCGCCGACCCGCCCCGTCGATCCGGCCGCGATGCCTCAGCGCCTCGATCAGATGAAGAGCCAGCGGCAGGAAGTGGTGGAGGGCAACCGCACCATCATCCGCGAGCCCGATCGCGTCATCATCCGCGAGGGCAACACCGAGATCATCCGGCACGATGAGGCGGCCCGTTTCGCCTTCAACGCCCGCGAGGTCAATGTCGAGCATCGCGGCAACGCGGTCGTCACCGTCGCGCTGCGTCCGGACGGCTCGCGCATCGTCACCGAAGTCGACGGCGACGGCCGGCTGCTGCGCCGCCTCCGCCGCGACGCCTTCGGCCGCGAGGTCATCATCATCGACAACACGGTGGTGGCCCCCGTCGTCGTCGGCGGTCCCGTCCTTGCGATCGGCGCACCGGGCATTGCGGTGGGAGTCGGTTTCCCGGGCCTTGGCGTGTCCCTCAACCTGGGGCCGCCGGTGGTGCGCGTCGCACCCGAGCTCTACGTCCGCGAGATGGTGCGGGCGACGCCGGCCGACGTCTACCTGACGCTCGCCGCTCCGCCGATCGAGCCGATCGCCCGCCGCTACTCGCTCGACGAGATCCGCTACAACGAGCCGCTGCGCGCGCGGATGCCGCGGGTCGACATCGATACCGTCAACTTCGAGACCGGGTCGTGGGAGATCCTCCCCGACCAGCTGCAGCGCCTCGCCCCGGTCGCCCAGGGCATGATGCAGGCGGTGCAGCGCAATCCGTCGGAAGTGTTCCTCATCGAAGGCCACACCGACGCGGTCGGCAACGACACCGACAACCTGTCACTGTCGGATCACCGCGCCGAATCGGTCGCCGTCGCGCTCACCAACCAGTTCGGCGTGCCGCCCGAGAACCTCACCAGCCAGGGCTATGGCAGGCAGTTCCTCAAGATCGCGACGCCCGCTCCGGAGCGTGCCAACCGCCGCGTCGCGGTGCGCCGCATCACGCCGCTGCTGACGGCGCAGAACTGATCTGCGCGCAAGACGTCTGATCCGGGGCCGGCCGAAACGCCGGCCCCGTTTTTGTTGGCGCGGCGCGATCTTTCGGAAGTTCTTTGGGCCGCACGTCTTCGCGCCAAGCCCGCAATTCGATCCAAGCTTCGCCGTCTCATCGTCGCGTCGCTTCGGCCTCCCCTAAAAGGGGACGGCAGGGGCACGCGAGCGGCGGCATGGTCGGCGAACGAGCGGATTGCCGCCCGTCCCTTCACGACCATCGGGAGGGGGATTCGCGAGTCCGCGAACCTTTAGATCTTCAGCTTCTTGCGGCGCTGGCCGAGCGTGCGCAGGCGCAGCGCATTGAGGCGGATGAAGCCGGCGGCGTCACGGTGGTCGTAGGCGACGGCGCCTTCCTCGAAGGTGACGAGGTCCTGGTCGTAGAGCGAATAGGGGCTGTCGCGTCCGACCACGCCGACGCTGCCCTTATAGAGCTTGAGCCGCACCTCGCCGATGACGAACTCCTGGCTGTGGTCGACCGCCGCCTGCAGCATCTCGCGTTCGGGCGCGAACCAGAAGCCGTTGTAGACGAGCTCGGCATATTTCGGCATCAGCTCGTCCTTGAGGTGCATGGCGCCGCGGTCGAGCGTGATCTGTTCGATGCCGCGATGCGCCGCATGGAGGATCGTTCCGCCCGGCGTCTCGTACATGCCGCGGGACTTCATCCCGACGAACCGGTTCTCGACGAGGTCGAGGCGACCGATGCCGTTGGCGCGGCCGAGGTCGTTGAGGCGCGCCAGCAGCGCCGCCGGCGACAGCGCGCGCCCGTCGATCGAGGTGGCATCGCCGCGCTCGAAGCCGACGGAGATGTAGGTCGGCCGGTCCGGCGCGTTCTCCGGGTCGATGGTGCGCGAATAGACGTAGTCCGGAACCTCCTGCGACGGGTCTTCCAGCACCTTGCCTTCGGAGGAGGCGTGCAGCAGGTTGGCATCCACCGAAAACGGCGCGTCGCCGCGCTTGTCCTTGGCGATCGGGATCTGGTGCTGCTCGGCGAACTCGATCAGCCGGGTGCGCGAGGTGAGGTCCCATTCGCGCCACGGCGCGATCACCTTCACGTCCGGCTTGAGGGCGTAATAGGCGAGCTCGAAGCGCACCTGGTCGTTGCCCTTGCCGGTGGCGCCGTGGGCGACCGCATCGGCGCCGACCTTCTCGGCGATCTCGATCTGCTTCTTGGCGATCAGCGGCCGCGCGATCGAGGTGCCCAGGAGGTACTGCCCCTCGTACAGCGCATTGGCGCGGAACATCGGAAACACGTAGTCGCGCACGAACTCTTCGCGCAGGTCTTCGATGAAGATGTTTTCCGGCTTGATGCCGAGCAGCAGCGCCTTGTCGCGGGCCGGCGCCAGCTCCTCGCCCTGGCCGAGGTCGGCGGTGAAGGTCACGACCTCGCAGCCATAGGTCGTCTGCAGCCACTTCAGGATGATCGAGGTGTCGAGACCGCCCGAATAGGCAAGCACCACCTTCTTGATATCGCCTTTGGCCAAATCGGTCTCCCGCCGCTTCCCGCACTCGAAATCGGCGCGGACTATAGGGCGAACGGCCGGCGGCGCAAGTTGCCTGCCGGACCGGCATCGGGCCGGCGGCGCTCCCCGGGCAAGCGAAAATGGCGGCCGCCGCGAAGCATGCGCTTCGTGACGACCGCCATGGCAATGACGGCGGGGGGTGGGGGGAGGGTGCCGTCATCGCTCTCCTCGGCGGTCCGTGGGTGGAGTGGACGCGGAACACGAGGAGAAAGGGAGCGGGAACGAGATAGCGAGAAGCTCCCGCGCGCTCAGTTGTGCGCCAGCGGAGCCGTGCGCCGCGAGCGTTTTTCCCGATCTTGTTCCGGCGACCACAGGCGTGGTGCGCAACGTCGAATCCGGGTTGTGCGGATTTGTGCGCAGATGTACGGAACTGGGCGGGAAGGCTTGCGTGACCGAGCAGAACCTCTCCGAGCAGCAAAGTCGCCTCATCGCGGAGCGCGTGCGCGAGGAGCTGGCGCGACGTCGGATGTCGCGGCGCGCCCTGGCGGACGGCGCCAAGATCAGCATTTCGACGCTCGAGAAGGTGTTGTCGGGCCGGCGGCCCTTCACCCTTGCCACCACCATCCGGCTCGAGGGGGCGCTGGGGGTCGGTCTGCGCGCCGGCGCCGCGGCGGCTCCGGCCTCTGCCGGTCATGCCCCGGGCGAGCTCGGCTACTATTCGCGCCCGTCGGTCGCCTGGCTCGAGGGCCGCTACGTGACGCTGCGGCCCTCGTTCAGCGACCCCGCGGCGATCTATGCCTACCTGACCGAGATCGTCTGGGACGAGGAGGGCTCGCGCCTCGTGTTTCGCGAATCGGAGCGGACCGATGCCGCCTTCTCCCAGGCCGGCGCGGTCGCGGTGCCCAATCAGTCCGGCTACGTTTATTTCGTCACCAACCGCAACGGCCAGTACCGGCTGGTGATCCTGTGCCGCCCGACGATCTCGGGCGAGATGTACGGCATCATGACGACGTTGATGTCCGGCCGCGGCTCGCAATTGATGCCGGTGACGGCGCCGCTGGTGCTGGTCCCGCCCGCCGCGCTCCGCGACGTGCATTACGGCCGCATCGCCGCCGGGGATCCCTGCCACGCGGTCTACCAGCGCTATCTCAAGCGCACCACCGAGGAGCCGTTCGCGCTTTTTTTGCCGCCCTGAGGACGCAGTGCGTCAGGGTGCATCAAGCTCCCCCCCAACCACCGCCCGCGCATTCGATCATGTGGTAGAGCATGTCGCTCGGCGCGCCGATTTCCCTTTCAGAACGCATAGACCGCCTCACGCGCCGATGGCGCGCGAAGGTGTGGTCTCAGGGCCTCGCGGTCGATCACGTCGACGGGCCCCTCGAACAAGCTGGCGACGTGATCCTTGAGACGCATGTATTCGTAAATCGAAGCGTCCGCCTCCGGCTCGAACTCCACCAGGATGTCGAGGTCGCTGTCCGGCCGGTTCTCGCATCTCGCCACCGAGCCGAACACGGCGGCATGGCGAATCCCGCGAGCGCGGAGGGCGCTTTCGTGTCGGCGCAGGGGCGCAATGGCATCGTCCACGTTCATCTTGATGGGGCAGCGTTCCGGCCTCTGTCAGCCGCCCACCGAACTCGTTATCTTCGGGGCAATCCGGACCGACACGAGCGGGACTTTGCGCGGCAGCAGCGCCGGTGCACACCGGAGATCAGGGAGGACGATGATGCCCTACGGACCTGCGCGCCTGCGACTCAGTCTTGCGCTTTGCGGCTCGATCATCGGCGTCGTGGCGGGGAGCCTCGGGACCACGGCGCAAGCCGTCGAGCTCGATCCCGCGGCGGTCGTCTTCAAGACACCCGATGAATTCGTCTGGCGCGATCCGAGCGGCGAGGCCGAGATCAACCGGACCATTCTGCACGGCGAACCCGGCAAGCCCGGCTCGCTCTACATCTACCTCAACAAGTTCAAGCCGAACCGCTTCGGCAACCCGCATTTCCATCCCAATGATCGCTTCATCACGGTGGTCGACGGGACCGGATGGAAGGGCACCGGCCCGGTGGTCGATCCGGCGCATGCCATGCGGCTACCCAAGGGCTCTTTCATGATCGACCATGCCCTCAAGGTGCATTGGGACGGCACCAAGGAGGACAACAGCGCCTACCTGATCGCCGGCTATGGGCCCGACACCAACAACCAGCTCCCCCATGCCGAGGGCTCGTTCACCGGCCTCGATCCGGATGCCGTCACCGCCAAGACGCCGGACCAGCTCCAGTGGAAAGACAATGGCGGCAACCGGACGGTGACGTTGGTGGGAGACCCGGAAAAACCGGGCCTCTACATCCAGATGCTCACCTGGCTCAAGGGCAACCATTTCAGCCGGCCGCACTTCCACCCCAACGATCGCTTCATCACCGTGCTGTCGGGGACGTGGTGGGTCGGCACCGGCAACACGTTCGACCCGGACCACCTCACGGTGCCGATGAAACCCGGCACCTTCGTCACCCACCTCGCCAAGGGTGTGCATTGGGACGGCGCCAAGGACGAGGACACGACGATCCTCATCATCGGCGAAGGGCCGGCCTCCAACACCCGCGTCGAAGAACGCAAGTAGCCGGGAGGTCGGCTTCGCGCAGCCTTACCCTGCGGCGTCGCGCGAGAACCAGGACAGGAGGCCGCGCCCGGAATTCGCGGGCTTCACCCGCGGGTCCGGCAACTCGGGCTCCGGCCCGGGGTCGTCGGGAACGTGGACCGAAGGCGCGGCGCCCGGGGCCTGGTCCCCCGACGTCGGCGCGAGCTCGATCGTCGTCGGGTCGGGCGTCAGCTCGATGCCGGCGCTCCCCGGCAAGGGCTTGGTCTCCGGCAGCGTCTTGGCCTCCGGCAGCGTCTTGGGCTCCAGCACCTTGGTTTCGACCAGGCTGGGCGCGGGCACCGGCGTCGGCTCCGGCTTCGCTTCGGAAATGTTCCTGGCGCTGCCCTTGCTGATGGTGTTGGGGCCGATGGTTTTGGGGCTGACGTCCTTGGTGATCACCGCGGGAGCCGCCGGAGCGGGAATCGCGGGGGCGGCAATCGCCGGCGGGGACGGCGCCGGTTCGAGCAGCGGGCCGCGCGGCGTGAGGTCCGCCACCGGGATCCGCCAGCGGAACGCATCGAGCCTGCCGGTTGCCGGGGACACCGGCATCCAGTGCTCGGCGATCAGGCCGTCGGCGGTCCAGACCGGGTCGAGCGCGGCGTGGACGGCGCGGGCCATCCATTCCCGGGCACGGCCGATGTCGCCGGTTTCGGCCTCTTCGAGATACGCCATCAGTGCGGCGACCCGCCGCGTGGGCGACGCGATCAGCGGCTTGAGGCTCTCCCGCGCCTCGGCGAATTCGCGTGCGTCGAGCGCCGCGCGCGCGACGGCGATGCGGCTCTCCAGGTGGTTCTCCGCGAGCCGGGCCAGCGTGCGGATGCGCGCCAGCCGCTCGCGCGCGGAAGCCCCGGGAACCAGGTCGCCATAGGCGTCGGCGATATCGGGATGCGGCGCTTCCCGCCATGCGGCTTCGAGAATGCGGCCGGCCCGGCGGCGCTCGCCGCTCTCCGCCAGGAGGCGGCCGGCGAACGCGGCAGCCGGCGTCAGGCTCGGGCACAGCCGGACGGCTTCCTGGGCGAGCCCGGCCGCGGCGGGGCGGTCGGTATGCTCGAGCGACATCGCCTGAGCGGTCAGCAGCACGGCGCGCTGGCGCCGATAGGTGTCCTTGTCGACGAGGCCGGCTTTGTTGTTGCGCTCCAGGGCCTGGAGCGCGCCGGCCCAGTCGCCGTCGGCGCAATAGAAATCGAAGGTCGCCTGGCCCGCCCAGGCGAGCGACGGCGCGGCCTTGGCCGCTTCTTCCGCATAGCCGCGCGCCGCCACCGGATCGTTGCGCCGCTGGGCCTCGATGAACAGGCCGTGGAGCCCCAGGAGCTTGGTGTCCGGGCGGTCCGCCATGGCGCGGAATGCCACATCCGCGCCGTCCGCGGTGCCGGTCAGCTGGGCCGCCTGGGCCTGCAGCAGAAGCGTTAGGGGCTGGTCGGCGGCGTGCCGCTCCGCGTCCCGCGCGTGCTTGAGGGCGGCACGCACATCGCCGGCGCCGATGGCGACGAGGCCGCGCGAGACCGCATGATGGGCTCTTGCGGCCCGGCGCTGGGCCGAGCGCCGCGAGAGCTTGCCCGGCGCCGTCCACAGATAGACGAACACCGTCCACGCGATCAGTACGGCGCACATCAGGGCGGCGACGGCCCCGACCAGCACCGCCACCGAAGTGTCGGCGTGATAACCGAGCCAGTTGATGGCGACTTCGCCGGGCCGGTCGGCGAGCCACGCGGCGCCGAACGCAATCCCGGCGGTTGCTAGCAGGAAGATAATGAAGCGGATCATTGTTTGGCAGCGCCGAGCTTGGCGAAGGATACGGTGACCAGTTGCTCGGAGGCCTTGGTGGCGGCTTCGCGCGCCAGGGCCTTCTTGCGCCACGGTTCCGCAATGGCCTGCGCGGGGGCGGGAAGCTTTGCGAGTTCGGCGAGCACCGCGGGGAGGTCGCGCCGCGCCATGTCACGCTCGATCCGACCGATCACGGTCGCCGCATCGTCGCCCGGACGGTCGCCGGCGGGGCGGATGCGAACCAGCCTTTCGGCGTGGGCCTGCAGGCGCTCGAGGTAGCCGCCGTCCTGCTCGGCCGGTGACGACGCCTTGAGCATCTCCGGAATGAGGGCACCGAGGTCGCGAAACAAGTCGGCCGGGTTGGGGACGCCGGAGCCGGCAAACGGCGCCAGCGGCGCCAGCAGTTCAGCGTCGATGCCCGCCGCTTTCGCGGCCGCGAACTGAGCCGTGAAAGGCTGCGCCCGTTCCACCGCGGAGCGCAGGCCGGCGGCGATCAAGGCGTCGCGGAGCGGGGCGTCGAGTTTCGGCGCGGAGGATTCGGCAACCTGGTCCTGGACCTGCTTGGTGAGCATCTCGACCGCGGCGAGGCGGGTGCCGACCGCGGCGAGTTCCTTCTGCGCAGTCTGCTGCTGCTTGTCCTGGTCGGTGTCCGCGGACTTCACGTCGGCCGCGCTCTTGGCCGCGGCCTCGGCCCGCTCGCGCGCCTCGCGGGCGGCGGTCGCGGTGTCGGCCGTCTGCTGTCCGAGGTCGGTAACCTGCTTGGCGAGCGGACTTATCGACGTTTCAAGGGCGGCGATCCGGGCATCCAGCGCCTTGATCCCGGCGTTGTCCGCGCTCGCGGTCTCCGGTGCGGCCGCTGCGGCCGGTGCCGGGGGAACAGCGGTTTCCAAGTGCTGGACGCGCGCCGTCAGGTCGTCGAGCTTCGCGGTGTCGGCGGCTGCGGCGACCGGCTGCGGGGCCGGCGGCGGGGCCGCCTCCAACTTGGCCAGCCGTGCCGCCAGTTCGTCGAGCTTGGCGGTCGGAACGTTTCCCATTCCGGGAACGGTGGCCGCGGCGACGTCGGCGGGGGTCTGGTTCTGCACTTCGAGGCGTGCCACGCGCGCGGCCAATCCGCTGGTGTCGTGGGGCTCGAGCGGCGAATAATAGACCCAGGCGGCGCCCGCGGCGGCGGCGGTGAGGGCGGCCCCCAGCGTCCCCGCGGCGAGAATCGCAAACCACGGGGTGCGGGCCCGGGGCGCAGGCGCGACGCGCGGCACCGAGCCGCGTCCGGACGAGGAACCTACGGGCTCGGGGGAGGCAGGCGCCGGAGAATCCGAAATGGGGGGCGAACCGGAACTCGCCTCCGGCACGGCGGTCGCCGCAGCCGCCTCCACCGATGGGGGCTCCGCGCCGGTGTCCCGGCCGGGCGTGAAAGCCTCCGGAGCCTGAGCCTCCGAAATCCGAGCCTCGGAAGCAGAGACCTCCGGTACCGATGCGTGCGGTACAGGTGCGTCCGGAACAGATGGGTCCGGAACAGATGCGTCCGAAGCAGAGAGCTCCGGAGCGGGCGTCACGTGAGCAGATGTCTCGTGAGAGGACGGATCGGCGGGCGCTGCCGCCGTGTCCCCGATCGGGACTTCCACGGCCCTGGCGTCGATCGTGGGCGGCGGTCGTCGGCGGCGACCCTCGCCGCGCCGTCCCGCCTCGTCATTGCTGTCCGCCATGGCGTCTCTCCATGATTCAGGCCTGCCCACGGCATACTGCGGACGCCGGGCCCCGGCAATGGAACTTCCTCATCATCTCATCAGGGCGGATCGATCAGGGCAAGAAGCGCGCCTTCGGTCGGGGCCGCGGCGACATTCACGCGGCGCGCGCCGCCCGCCAGGAGCGGTGCCGCCACCGCCGGAGACAGGCAGAAGTGCTTGACGCTTCTCGCGAAGTCACGAAGACCCGTGGCCGCGACCGCGGTCAGGAAGGCACTCGCGCTGCGCGGCGAATAATGCAGCACCGCGTCGATGTCGCCGGCGGCGGCGCGCTCCCGCACCGCCGCGTCGAAATCACTCACGATGGCGGCGCGATAGGCAATCACGGTCTCGACCGCCCGGCCGCCGTCGGCCAGCGCACCTGCGAGATCCCCGGCGCGCTCGGTGCCGGCAAAGTAGACAATCGGAAGCGACGCATCCTCCGCTTGCGCGGCTATCAGCCGGGCGAGGTCATCGACCCCGCCCTCGGCCGAGGTGACCAAAGAAAACCCCGCGCTGACGGCGGCCTCGCGGGTGCGGGCTCCGACGGTAAAGGCGGGCAGCGCGGCGAGCGCCGGGAACCGGGGATGGGCCGCGACTGCGCGCACCGCATTGGCACTGGTGAATGCGACCGCCGCCCATGGACCAGGTCCGAACCCGACGTCCGGGACCGGCTCGACCCGCAGCAGCGGTGCCAGGATGGCATCATGGCCGCGGGCCTGCAGCAACGCCGCGGTCCGTCTGCCCTCCGGTTCCGGCCGCGTCACCAGGAGGCGCATGGCTCATCCGGCCGTGAAGAAATCGGGCGCCGCCCGTCCCTTGAGCTCCCGCCCGGCGTCGGTGCCCAGGAAGGTGGCGTCGACGGCCGGCCCGCTCCGGCCGGCCTCCAGGGCTTCGCTCCCATCCGGGCGCAGGATGAGGCCGCGGAACGTGACCCGGCCGTCGGCGATGCGCGCATGGCCGGCAATGGGCGTGCGGCAGGAGCCGTCGAGCACGGCAAGAAAGGCGCGCTCCGCGGTGATGGCGGTGAGGGTGTCCGCATCGCCGATGGCGGCGACGAGGTCGCGGGTGCGGCGGTCGGCGGCGCGGGCCTCGATGCCGATCGCGCCCTGGCCCACCGCCGGCAGAAAGCTGTCGACGTCGAGCACCGAGGTCGCGGCGCCTGCCCGCCCGAGCCGGTTGAGCCCGGCGATGGCGAGCAGCGTCGCATCCACCACGCCGTCGTCGAGCTTCCTCAGCCGGGTCTCGACGTTGCCGCGAAACGGCACCACCTCGAGGTCCGGCCGCAGCCGCTTGACCATCGCCTGGCGGCGCAGCGAGGCGGTGCCCACCACGGCGCCGGGAGCGAGGTCGGCGAGCGTCGCCGCCTTGCGGCTGATGAAGGCGTCGCGAACGTCCTCGCGCGGCAGGCAGGCCGTCAGCACCAAGCCGTCGGGCAGCACCGTCGGCATGTCCTTGCTGGAATGCACGGCGAGATCGATGGCGTTGTCGTCCAGCGCCTGCTCGATCTCCTTGGTGAACAGGCCCTTGCCGCCGACCTCGGAGAGCGGTCGGTCCTGGATGATGTCGCCGGAGGTCTTGATCACCGTGATCGCGATGGCTTCCGGCGCGACGCCATGGGCAGCGGCGAGCCGCGCGCGCACCTCATGCGCCTGCCATAACGCCAGCGGGCTGCCGCGGGTGCCGATCCGCAGAAACGGCGTGGCGGAGGATTGCGTCATGAGACCTCATAGTGCTACTCGCGGACGGTGAACGCCACGCGTTCACAGCCACCATTTTCGTTCACGACTAAGCACCATGCCGCGAAAATGCAAACCGCGGCAAAAAACACCGCGGCAAAAGCACCGCGGGGTGCGCGAGGCCCCATGATCGTACTCGGTATCGAGACGACCTGCGATGAAACCGCCGCCGCCGTGGTCGAGCGCCATCGCGATGGCCGCGGCACCATCCTCTCCAATGTGGTGCTGTCGCAGATCGAGGAGCATGCGGCGTTCGGCGGGGTGGTACCGGAGATCGCCGCGCGCGCCCATGTCGAGGTGCTCGACATCATCATCGCGACGGCGATGCGCAACAGCGGGCGTAAGTTCGCGGATATCGACGGTGTCGCCGCGGCCGCCGGCCCCGGCCTGATCGGCGGCGTCATCGTCGGCCTGACCACCGCCAAGGCGATCGCACTGGTGTGCGAGAAGCCGCTGGTCGCGGTCAACCACCTCGAAGCGCACGCCCTCACCGCGCGCCTCACCGACGCGACGCCGTTCCCCTACTGCCTGTTCCTGGCGTCCGGCGGCCATACCCAGATCGTCGCCGTGCGCGGGGTCGGCGACCATGTGCGCCTCGGCACCACTCGCGACGACGCCATCGGCGAGGCCTTCGACAAGACCGCAAAGCTCTTGGGTCTCGGCTATCCCGGCGGGCCCAAGGTCGAGCGCGAGGCCGCCCGCGGCGACCGCGGCCGGTTCCTGCTGCCGCGCCCGATGGCGGGCCGTCATGACGCCGATTTCTCGCTGTCCGGCCTCAAGACGGCGGTGCGGCTCGAAGCCGAGAAGATCGCGCCGCTCTCCGACCAGGACGTCGCCGATCTCGCCGCCTCGTTCCAGCTCGCGGTGGTCGAGATGGTGACCGACCGGCTCCGCCACGGCCTGCGGATATTTCGCGAGCGTTTCGGGGCGCCGACCGCGCTGGTCGCGGCGGGCGGCGTCGCGGCAAACCAGTCGATCCGCGACGCGCTGCTCGACGTCGCGCTCCAGGACCAGGTGCCGCTGGTGGTCCCGCCGCCGGCGCTGTGCACCGACAATGCGGCGATGATCGCCTGGGCCGGCGCGGAACGGCTCGCCCACGGCCTGCGCGATGCCCTCGACGTGAGCCCCCGCGCGCGCTGGCCGCTCGACACGGTCGATAAGCCCGGCCGCTCCGCGGATGCACCCGCCGCGTCGGCCTGACCGATGATCGCCGAACGAATCGCGGTGATCGGCGCCGGCGCCTGGGGCACCGCCCTCGCCAATGTCATCGCACGGGCGGGGCGCCGCGTGACCTTGTGGGCCCGCGACGCGGCGCTCGCCGCGACCATGGCCGAGCGGCGGGAGAGCCCGCGGCTGCCGGGCGTGCCGATCGACGAGCGGGTCGCCATCACAGCGCTCGCTTCGGGACATCCGGCGGCCGACGCCATTCTCGTGGTCGTCCCCGCCCAGGCGTTGCGGGGTGTCGTCGGCGCGCTTGCCGGCGCGGTGGCGCCGGGCACGCCGGTGGTCGCTTGTGCCAAGGGAATCGAACGCGGCACGCGCTGCTTCATGACCGAGATCATCGGCGCGTCCCTGCCGCTGGCCGTTCCGGCGATCCTGTCGGGGCCGAGCTTCGCCGGCGACGTCGCCCGCGGCCTGCCGACCGCGGTGACGCTCGCCGCCGCCGACGAGGCGACCGCGCGGCGGCTCGCCCATTCGCTCGGCTCGGCGACGTTCCGTCCCTATCATTCGACCGACGTGCGCGGCGTCGAGATCGGCGGCGCCGCCAAGAACGTGCTGGCGATAGCCGCCGGCATCGTCGTCGGCCGTCAGCTTGGCGCCAGCGCGGCGGCGGCGCTGACGACGCGCGGCTTCGCCGAGCTGATGCGGTTCGGCCGCGCCTGGGGCGCCCGTCCGGAAACGCTCACCGGGCTGTCGGGCCTCGGCGATCTCATCTTGACGTGCTCGAGCCCGCAGTCGCGTAATTTCAGGCTCGGCGTGAGGCTCGGCGAAGGCGGCACGCTCGACGAGGTCCGCCGCGCCGGCCAGCTCGCCGAGGGCGCTTTCACCGCGTCGGTGCTGGTCGACATGGCGGGCGCCCGCGGGGTCGAGACCCCGATCGCGACCGCGGTCGCCGCCGTTCTCGACGACGGGCTGAGCATCGATGAGGCGATCGAGGCGCTGATGTCGCGCCCGTTACGCGCGGAGGGATGACGATGAACCACTGGCTGATCAAATCGGAGCCCGGCGCCTGGTCATGGGACCAGCAGGTCGAGGCGGGCGCCAAGGGCGAGGCCTGGACCGGCGTGCGCAACCACACCGCCAAGCAGAACCTCGAGAAGATGAAGAAGGGCGACCGCGCTTTTTTCTACCATTCGAACGAGGGCAAGGAGATCGTCGGCATCGTCGAGGTCATCCGCGAGGCCTTTCCCGATCCGACCGCCTCGGCCGGCGAGCCCTGGGTCGCGGTCGATGTCAGCGCGCGGACGCCGCTCAAAACGCCGGTGTCGCTGTCCGCCATCAAATCCGAGCCGAAACTGAAGGAGATGGCGCTCGTCAAGCTGTCCCGGCTTTCGGTTCAGCCGGTCACCGCCGCCGAGTGGAAGCAGGTCTGCGCCATGGGCGGCGTCAAGGCCTGATCATGTTTCTCCCGCGCTCGGATCGGCCGCCGCAACTTGGGCAAGCGGCAATTGGGCAAGCGTTATGTCTTTGTCGCATAGGGCAGCAGAACATACGCGATGTAGGCGATCGAGCACAGCGTCGCCACCCAGGTGAGGCCGGCCCACGGGACCCGTTCCATCAGCTTGTCGGGAATGAGCGCCGCGAGCCCGGTGACCACGAGCGCGCCCAGCGCCGCGGTGATCACAAAGCCGTACCAGTACATGGCCGGCGAGCCGCCGCCGAGGGGCGGGGCCTTGCCGAACTGCCATATTCCCTGAACCGGATGGTAGGTCGCCGCCGTCCAGTTGAGATCCATCGTCGGTGCGTAGATGATCGCAAACGCGATGGCGAACACGGCCGCCAGACGCTCCGTCTTCGTCATGACCCGAACCCCCGAATGTTGTTGAGGATATGGCCGGTGAGGAAGCTCCACCACACCGCAACGGCAATGATGCTGGTGATGGCCGTTCGCGCCACGCGATTGTCGCCGGACGGCTTTCGCCAAAGCAGCCAGTAGAGCGGCAACAGGGCGAGCGACAGGGCGAGGAGGTGTTCCTTCATTTCGAACATCCCCTCCGGTTTGTACAGATGATAATCCTGCAACATCGTGCGAACGCCGACCCGATAGGCCGGATAAACGAAGGTACCGATCACGAACGTCGCGAGAAACAGGACGATGACGGCGTTGCTGTAGTTCATCCCGTTTACGCTTCGCAACGAATTGAAGAAGCCGGGCGCCCGTTTTGTCGCCGGCCACGCGGCGGCGATTGCCTGGTGGGTAATCGCGCCGAGCAACAGAACGGCGAGTATCCCGTGCGTGATGAGTAGGATGGATATGCCGATTTGCATCGTTGCCTCCCAGCCAGCGCGGTTGCCAGCGCGTTTGCCTCCCGGCGCGGGCCTGTGACCGACCGCGTGTGCGCGCCTTGCAGGAAATTGTCTTCCGTGGACCATCTGAACGCAAGCGTCCCGTTGCCGCTCCCGAGAGAGCCCGGCACCGGAGCTAAAACAGCGCGGCCTGCGTATTCGCCAACGCAAGCACCTCACGCTCCATGGTTTCGAGTGCGATCTTCTGGGCGAGAAGAATGTCTCCGGTCACCAAACTTCCCGCGGGCGCGAAGCACCACTGCGCGACGATGCCGCCGGCGGAATCGAGCTGATGGATGTTCATAGACGAGCCGCGCGTGATGCGGTAGCGCGTGCCGGTGTCGCAGCCGATCACGTCGAACGCGCCGCGCTTATCCCACTGCTCGACCTGCTCGGGCGACAGCCAGGATCGGAGCAGCGCGACGCCCCTTTTTTCCGCCGGCCGTCGCGCCCGAATGCGCCACAGCACCCGCGGGTCGGTTGCCAACGCCAGAGCCAGACCAAACATCATCACCACAGGCGTCGCGAAGAAGATGAGCACCGTCACCCACCGACCAGCGGCGGCACGAACAGCGTTTCTTCGGCGGTCGCATCGAAACTGCGGAGCAGTTCCGACCTTCCGGCGCCTGTTCGCTTCGCCGCGATGAAGCCGGCATCCGCCAGCTCCTGGAAGCGTTTCCTGGCCTCGGCGATGGCCGCCTCATCATTGGCATCGAAGGTGTGACGGGTGTCGCCGGTCACGTCCATTACGATTTGGACGGGCATGGGATCCTCCATGGGCTGAACGTCCCGGATATTTCAGCACAAGTCGGGGGAAACGAAAAGCTCACCATGGCAGGGGGCGGATCCATCGGCTGCCCGGCTGGTCGACACGCGCGCTGTCCCAGGCCCGTCCCCGAAGGCATGAGCGGAGGTCCATGACAGGCCTGCAGGCGCCGTCCGCGGGGCGCCCGGCGGGCTTTCAGGGCCTTGGCCGGGGGCCGCTTTTCCCGGCGGATGCCTTCTCACCGGCGCCTTCATGGTCTAGAGTGGCGCTAATGAAGCCATCCGCCGTGATCCCTGGGATGGCACGCTAACGGGCGGGAAACATGAAGACATCGGAGCGCGCGTCTTTGTTGCTGGGGCTTGCACTCATCCTTCCGCTCGCCGTCACCACGGCGGCCTTCGCCGGCGGCGCCTCGCTCGACGAGGACGAGGAAGACCAGAGCAATGCCGGCGTCTCGTTCTTCGGCTTCGCCAAGGATCTCAACCGCGGCGGCGGCGTCGCCGACGCCAAGGTCTCGGCCGAGATCAAAAATCGCAATGCGAGCCTGGTGACGCGCACCGACGATCAGGGTCACTTCAAGTTCTCCGGCTTTAGCAAGGAGATCGACCCCAAGGACGTCGAGATCACCTGCACGAAGGATGGCTACAAGCTGCAGCGGACGGTCCGCCGCCAGGCCCCCGGCGATCAGGTGAGCACCGTCGAGGTCGATTGCCTGATGGTCAAACCCTGACCCCCCAACCGGTTCGAAATTCATCGTGATGTGCGTGCGCGTTGCCCTGGTTTCGTTCCTGATCCTGATCGCGGCAGCGTCCTCGTCATCGGCGGACGGATTTCTCGCCGGCCAGCGCTTCGTGCTGATCGGCCGCGTGACGTCGGCGCAGGAAGGCCCGATGGAAGGCGTGCTGGTGAGTGCCAGGCGCGACGGCTCGCCCATCACCGTCACCGTCGTCACCGACAAGACCGGCCGCTACGGCTTTCCCGCCGAGCGGATGGCCGCCGGGCACTACGCGCTGGCGATCCGTGCCATCGGCTATGAACTCGCGACGCCGGCCGGGGTCGACGTCGATTCCGAGCGGCCAGTAAATGCCGACCTGACACTCGCCACCGTCGCCGACATTTCCGGCCAGCTCACCAGCACCGAGTGGTTCGCCAGCATGCCCGGCACCGCCGAGCAGAAGCGCCCGCTGATCGAATGCATGAGCTGCCATACCCTCGAGCGGGTGGTGCGCTCGAAATTCACCGCCGACGAATTCGTCGGCGTGCTCAAGCGCATGGCGAACTACGCCAACAACTCGACGACGACGCATCCGCAACCGCGGATCGTCGAGCGGTCGGTGCCCGACGATCGTGCCCGCAAAGTCGCCGAGTACCTCGCGACGGTCAATCTCAGCGGCGCCGATCGCTGGGCCTATGCGCTCAAGCCGCTGCCGCGCCCGACCGGGCGGGCGACGCGCGTCGTCATCACCGAATACGACCTGCCGCGCGCCACCATCGCGCCCCATGACGTGCGCACCGACGCCGCGGGCTTCGTGTGGTACTCGAATTTCGTCGAGCCCTATCTCGGCCGCCTCGATCCGCGCACCGGCGCCCATGAGGAGTTCGCCTATCCGCTGCCGAAGCCGGATTTCCCGGCCGGCGCGCTCGCGCTCGAGCCCGACGGGGACGGCAATTGGTGGCTCGCTTTGATGTTCCAGAGCGGCCTCGCCAAGTTCGACACCCGCACCAGGACGTTCCGTCTCTATCCGTTGCCGCCGGAGCTTGCCGGCGACACCGCGCAGCAGTCGATGGTGATGCCGCGCCAGTCCCACGTCGACGGCAAGGTGTGGACCAACGACGTCAATTCCCATGCGATCCTGCGGCTCGATCTCGCCACCGGGGCCTACGAGAAGGTCGATCCGTTCGCGGACATGCCGGTCGGCCGCAATCATTCGCCCTACGGCATGGTGGCCGACAAGGACAACAACCTGTTCTTCATGGACTTCGGCGACGAGAGCGTCGGGCGCATCGACGCCAAGACGTTTCGCGGCACCATCTATCCGACGCCGACGCCGCGCTCGCGGCCCCGCCGCACCATGCTCGACGACAAGGGGCGGCTGTGGTTCGGCGAATTCGCCGCCAACAAGCTCGGCATGTTCGACACCGCGCATGAGAGCTTCAAGGAGTGGGACGTGCCGACGCCGCACACCTATCCCTATGACGCCTACCTCGACCGGAACGGCGAACTGTGGAGCGGCTCGATGTCGAGCGACCGCGTCCTGCGGCTCGATCCACAGACCGGCGCCGCGGTGGAATACCTCCTGCCGCACCAGACCAATATCCGCCGCATCTTCATCGACGACAGCACGACGCCGGTGACGTTCTGGGCCGGCAACAATCACCACGCCGCAATCGTCAAGCTCGAGCTGCTGGACTAGCTTTCGCCGCCCGATCGATGCATGCGGTTCGATGTGACTTTGCTGCCCGGCCGAACCGGGCGGACCGGCGGCCCCCGGCCGGTCCTGTCGAACGACCCGGCCAAGCCGGGCGATGAGGACGCGACCTGAACGCGTCATAACAAAATCTGGGAGGGGCCCATATGAATTTCGGCGGAGTCGACAGCTGGGCGATCGTGATCGCTGCGATCGTCGGTAGCGTCGTCGGTGCGTTCTGGTATCGCGGATTCGCCAAGCCGTGGAGCGACGCCCACGGCTTTACCCCTGAAAAGATGAAGGCCGATCCCTCGCCGTGGCCCTACATCCTCGGCTTCGTCGCCTACCTCGTCATGGCCACTGCGCTCGCCGGCGTCGTCGGCCATCTCGGCGTCGGACAGGTGACGCTCGAGAACGCGGTGATCTCCGCCGCCGCCGTCTGGCTCGGCTTCATCGCGACGGCGCTCGCGGTGAACTACAGCTTCGGCCGCCGCCCGCTCAAGCTCTACCTGATCGACGCCGGACACTGGCTCGCGGTGCTGATCGCGCAGGGCATGGTCATCGGCGTGATGGGCGTTTGAGCGTTCGGCCGGCGCGCCGCGCTCGTGCGGCCCGCGGCGCGGGCATTGCCGGCCGGCGTCCAATCCGCCTGGATAAACCGGCCTGGATAAACCGCGCTCTCCTACCAATTGCTAGGGCGGCGCGTCGCGACGCTTGATTTCGATCAAGCCACCGCGACCAAAGTGTGACATTCCGAGGCTTGAGACTATCCGAATGGAAGTCGCATAATGGCGGCGAGGGAAACGTTCAAGCAGTCGCGCACATCGAAGCGTGCACATCCAAGCGTGGAGGAGTGAGGGCATGAGCGAGCAGATCTACGACGTTCCTCCGGACTGGAGCAAGCGCGCCTTCATCGACGACGCCAAGTACACGGCGATGTACCAGCGCTCGGTGAGCGACCCCGACGGCTTCTGGGGCGAGCACGGCAAACGCATCGACTGGATCAAACCCTTCACCAAGGTGAAGAACACCTCGTTCGATCCGCATCGCGTCTCGATCAAATGGTTCGAGGACGGCGTCACCAACGTCACCCAGAACTGCATCGATCGCCATCTTGCCAAGCGCGCCGACCAGGTCGCCATCATCTGGGAGGGCGACGATCCCAAGGACGAGCGCAAGATCACCTACCGCGAGCTTCATGCGGAGGTCAGCCGGTTCGCCAACGTCCTCAAGGCGAGCGGCGTCAAGAAGGGCGACCGCGTCACCATCTACCTGCCGATGATCCCGGAGGCGGCGTTCGCGATGCTCGCCTGCGCGCGGATCGGCGCGGTTCATTCGGTCGTGTTCGGCGGCTTCTCGCCGGATTCGCTCGCCGGCCGCATCGAGGACGCGAAGTCCGCGGTCGTCATCACCGCCGACGAGGGCCTGCGCGGCGGGCGCAAGGTGCCGCTCAAGGCCAACGCCGATGCCGCAGCCGATCACGCCGCCGGCGTCACCACCATGATCGTGGTGCGCCGGACCGGCGCCGCCGTCGCGATGAAGGCCGGCCGCGACGTCTATTACGACGAGATCGCCAAGACCGTTGTCGGCCGAGTGCCCGTGCGAGCCGATGAACGCGGAGGATCCGCTGTTCATCCTCTACACCTCGGGCTCGACCGGAAAGCCCAAGGGCGTGCTCCACACCACCGGCGGCTATCTGGTGTTCGCCTCGATCACGCATCAATACGTGTTCGACTATCACGACGGCGACATCTACTGGTGCACCGCCGACGTCGGCTGGGTCACCGGCCACAGCTACATCGTCTACGGGCCGCTCTCCAACGGCGCCACCACGCTGATGTTCGAGGGCGTGCCGAACTACCCCGACCAATTCGCGGTTCTGGGAGGTCATCGACAAGCACAAGGTCAACATCTTCTACACCGCGCCGACCGCGATCCGCGCGCTGATGCAGGCCGGCGACGCGCCGGTGAAGAAGACCTCGCGCGCCTCCCTGCGCCTGCTCGGCACGGTCGGCGAGCCGATCAATCCGGAAGCCTGGGAGTGGTACTACCGCGTGGTCGGCGAACGGCGCTGCCCGATCGTCGACACCTGGTGGCAGACCGAGACCGGCGGCATCCTCATCACGCCGCTGCCCGGCGCGACCAAGCTCAAGCCGGGCTCGGCGACGCGGCCGTTCTTCGGCGTGCAGCCGGAGATCGTCGATGCCGACGGCAAGGTGATGGCCGGCGCCACCGCCGGCAATCTGTGCATCGCGGATTCGTGGCCCGGGCAGATGCGCACGGTCTACGGCGACCACGAGCGCTTCGTGCAGACCTACTTCTCCACCTACATCGGCAAGTACTTCACCGGCGACGGCTGCCGCCGCGACGCCGACGGCTACTACTGGATCACCGGGCGCGTCGACGACGTCATCAACGTCGCCGGCCACCGCCTCGGCACCGCGGAGGTCGAGTAGCGCGCTGGTGGCCCATCCCAAGGTGTCGGAGGCGGCCGTGGTCGGCTATCCCCACGACATCAAGGGCCAGGGCATCTACGCCTACGTCACGCTGATGGCGGGCGAAGCGCCGACCGAGGAGCTGCGCAAGGAGCTCGTGACCTGGGTGCGCAAGGAGATCGGCCCGATCGCCTCGCCCGATCTCATCCAGTTCGCGCCGAGCCTGCCCAAGACCCGCTCAGGCAAGATCATGCGGCGCATCCTGCGCAAGATCGCCGAAGACGAGTACGGCAATCTCGGCGACACCTCGACGCTCGCCGAACCCGCCGTGGTCGGAGACCTCATCGACAACCGCCAGAACCGCAAGAGCGCGTAGCAACACGAAAGCAACGGCGGCAATTCCCTCTCCCGCTTGCCGGCAGGGGTTAGGGAGGGGGCTCTCCGACGTCTCCCGATTCTCAACATCGTGGCGCACCATGACGGCGCGTCATCCCCGTCCCTGCAGTTCGTCCGCGTGGCAAGCGCCCCCTCCCCAGCCCTCCCCCGCAAGCGGGAGAGGGAGCACGGAAACGCTACTGCGCAGCGTCGGCGAGCCGGTAGACGCCGCGCTCGAAGGCGTCGTAGACCCCGAGCGCCTTGCGGTCGGCGAATGGCAGGAACTGGGTCAGGATCACGCCGCCGACGCCGCGGCTGCGGTCGATCCAGAAATAGGTGTTGTAGATGCCGCCCCAGCTCAGGCTGCCGGCGGAGCGCTTGCCGGCGACCGCGTCGACGGTGATGAGGAAGCCGAGCCCCCACTTATCTTTGCCGTCGGCGATGAAGCTGAAGTCGTCGCTGCGCCTCGGCAGGGCGGTCGCGAGCGCCGGCACGCCGAGCGCACCGATCTGGTTCTGGCCCATCGCCGCGACGGTTTCCGCCTTGAGGATGCGCGCGCCGTCGAGTTCGCCGTCGTTGAGGATCATCCGCACGAACCGGATGTAGTCGGCCGCCGTCGAGGCGAGCCCGCCACCGCCGACGATCGGGTTGATCGTCGGTCCCGGCTGCGTCGCGTCGGCGGCGACGATACCGTCGTCGCCGCGGTGGTGAATGGCGACGAGGCGCGCCTGCTTGTTGGCCGGCACGTTGTAGAACGTGTCCGCCATGCCGAGCGGCTCCAGGACGCGGAGCCGGAGATGTTCGTCGAGCGGCCGTCCGGCCACCGCTTCGACCACCTTGCCGAGCCAATCGGTGCTGGTGCCGTAGTGCCAGCGTGCGCCGGGCTCGAACAGCAGCGGGCCGATCGGGTAGTCCTCGCCGGGGCGCGGCTTGAAATCGCGCAGGATCGCGCTGGTGAAGGGATAGCCGAGACCCGAGGTGTGGGTCATCAGGTGCCGGACGGTCGCGATGCTCCGCGCCGGATGCAGCCGGTAGGCGCCGGTCGCGGCGTCGAAGCTGTCGAACACCTGCAGGCGGGCGAACGCCGGCAGGTACTTCTCGACGGGATCGTCGAGACCGACGCGGCCCTGCTCGACGAGTTGCATGGCCGCCGTCGAGGTGATCGCCTTGGTCATCGAGGCGATACGGAACAGCGCATCTGCTGCGAGCGCGCGGCCGGTGGCGTCGGCCACCCCGAACGCGCCCTGGTAGAACGTCCCGCTGCGGTTCGCGGCCATCGCGACGACGCCGGGGACCGCTTTGTTCTCCACCGCCTGGCGAAGCGCGCCGTCGAGCGCGCTGGACGCAGGCTGTGCCTGGGCGGCGAGGCCGCCTAATCCTGTGCCGCCCAATCCCGCACCGCTGAGCGCGGCTCCGCCGATCAAGGCCATGAAATCTCGTCGCCTCATAGGCGCGCTCCCCGGAAATGAGGCGGGCCCTTGCCCCGCGCTTCAAGCATGGCGAAGATACCATAAATCCGGTATCCGCGGTCTCTCGGTGCGCGCTTCGTCCGGGGAGGACGCCTTGCCCTCTGGTGCACGCCTTGCATAGCCGCCGTCGCGCCCGAGACTCTCAAGCGAAGGAGTATGCCGAATGACCACCCGTCCGCGCCGCAGCGTGCTCTACATGCCCGGCGCCAATGTCCGCGCAATTGAGAAGGCGAAGACCCTGCCTTGCGATGCGGTCATCCTCGACCTCGAGGATTCCGTGGCTCCCGACGCCAAGGCGGCGGCCCGGGACCACGTGTCCTCGGCGGTGATGGCGGGGGGCTTCGGCGCGCGCGAGGTGGTGGTTCGCATCAATGCGCTGGACACCCAATGGTGGGAGGCCGATCTGACGGCCGCCGCCGCCGCGCGGCCCGACGCCATCCTGATCCCCAAAGTTTCGACGCCGGAGGACATCCAGGCCGTCGCGGCCCATATGGTCGGGCTCGCCGAGGACAAGCCGATCCGGCTGTGGGCGATGCTGGAAACACCGCTCGGGATCCTCAACGCCGCGGCGATCGCCGCAAGCGCGGTCACGAAGGAGAAACGGCTCGCGGTCTTCGTCATGGGCACCAACGACATCGCCAAGGAGACCCGGGCGCGGCAGTTGCCCGGCCGTGCGCCGATGCTGTCGTGGCTCTCCCACTGCCTCCTTGCGGCCCACGCCTATGGCCTCGATATCCTCGACGGCGTCTATAACGAGCTGTCGGACGTCGAAGGATTCCGCCGCGAATGCGCCCAGGGCCGGGACCTCGGTTTCGACGGCAAGACGCTGATCCATCCGAGCCAGATCGCGCCCTGCAATTCGGTCTTCTCGCCAACCCCGTTCGAGATCGAGCAGGCCTACAAGTTCATCGCCGCGTTCGACCTGCCGGAGAACCGCGGCAAGGGCGTCGTGCAGGTCGAGGGGCGGATGGTCGAGCGGCTGCATGCCGAGATGGCCCGGCGCACCGTCGCCATTGCGGAAGCGATCGCGGCGCAGGACGCGTGAGGGGTTCGGCAGGCGTGGACGGCCGCTCCCGGAACGGGCGTCCATGCGTGGCGGCGACCCCTCCGCACTACGGTCGCCCGGCTTGACCGGGCGACCCCATTGCCGCCGAGCTGGGCATACTGGATGGCCCGGTTAGGTCGACAGGCCCCGCCATGACTTCGCGGAGCGGGGAACCGGAAGGCCGCTTACGCCCAGGGGCGCGCCGCCGCCGCTTTGTCCTCGAAGCTCGCGATCTTGTCCTTCTTCACGAGCGTGAGGCCGATGTCATCGAGGCCGTTGAGCATGCAGTGCTTGCGGTGGGGGTCGATGTCGAAGGTGATGACGCCGCCGTCGGGACCGCGGACTTCCTGCTTCTCGAGATCGATGGTCAGGCGCGCATTGGCGCCGCGCTCGGCGTCGTCGAACAGCTTCTCCAGGTCGTCCGGGCTCACCTTGATCGGCAGCACGCCGTTCTTGAAGCAGTTGTTGTAGAAGATGTCCCCGAACGAGGTCGAGATCACGCAGGTGATGCCGAAGTCCTTGAGCGCCCAGGGCGCATGCTCGCGCGACGAGCCGCAGCCGAAATTGTCGCCGGCGACCAATACCTTGGCATGGCGGTAGGCGGGCTTGTTGAGGACGAAGTCCGGGTTCTCGCTGCCGTCGTCGAGATAGCGCTTTTCCGAGAACAGGCCGACGCCGAGCCCGGTCCGCTTGATGGTCTTGAGGTACTGCTTGGGGATGATCGCGTCGGTGTCGACATTGATGATCCGCAGCGGCGCCGCAACGCCCTCGAGAACGGTGAACTTTTCCATGTTCGCAACTCCGAAATACGGTTCAGGTCATGAACGCTCGATGCCGCCCGGTCAAGGCCTGCCGGCTCAGTCGGCGTCCGCCTCGATCGCTTCCATGTCGGCGTCGGACAGGCCGAAATGGTGACCGATCTCGTGGACGAGGACGTGGGCGATCACGGCGCCGAGCGGGTCCTCGTGCTCGCTCCAATAGTCGAGGATCGGACGCCGGTAGAGCCAGATCATGTTGGGCATCTGCAGGGGCGCGCTCTCGGAACGGAACGGCAGCCCGACGCCCTGGAATAGGCCCAGCAGGTCGAACGGATCGTCGATCTTCATCTCGTCGAGGACCTCTTCGGTGGCGAAGTCGTCGATGCGGATCACGAGGTCTTCGCACAGCGCGCGAAACGTCTGCGGCAAAGCGCGATAGACCTCGATGGCCAGGGTTTCGAAATCGCCGAGCGAGGGCGCGGTGACGCCGCGCCAGCCGAGCGGATCGGCGATGGGACTTTGGGGCATGGAGCCTCGCTGCACGGCTGGAACGTCAATTCTCACTGCGAGGTTGACCCTACATCGCGATCGTCTCAGATTGAAATCGATCGCGTCCGCGGATTCCGGTATCTGCGCTGGGTCTCGCGAAACGGCGGCGCCCGTCGGCGGTTCGCGCAAAACGGAACCGGCAGGGTGAACGGGGGTCAGACAATCATGCGGCCATCCAAACTGAGGTTCGCAACGACGAGGGCGGCCATGGTCGCCGCTGCGACGCTCGCTGTTGCCGCTCTTGTTGCGCTCGGCGCCGGCGGTGCCGCGACGGCACAAGAGGATCAGCCGCGTCCGCGTGTTCAGCGCCGCGCGCCGCTGCGCATCGAGATCGAACCGCAGCGCCGCATGGTCCGCGAATGCCAGGACACCCACGTCATCGAGCGTCGCTTCAGCGGGCCGACCATCGTGCCGCGCACGCACTGTTGGTGGGCGCTGCGATAAATACCGGACTGCGATAAATACGACAAAGCCGGCCGCAGCTTCGCCACGATCGCGGCACCCTGTCGACGGAAGGGAGGTTTACGTCTGTCACAGGAGTGTGTCGTGAGTCGTAAGCTATTGTGTGTCGTGTTCGCTCTGCTCGTTGCGGCCGTCGTTTCCCCGCCCCAAACCGCAAGCGCCCGCGGTTTTGGCGGAGGCGGCGGGCATTTTGGTGGTGGCGGTTTCGGAGGCGGCCACTTCGGAGGTGGCGGTTTCGGAGGTGGTCACTTTGGTGGCTTCCACTTAGGTGGCGGCCATTTCGGAGGGCTGCACCTCGGAGGCCGCGGATTTGGCTTCCACGGCTTCCGCGGGTTCGGTGGCCGTCGCGTCTTCGTCGGCCGACGGTTCGGCGGTTTTCACCGATACCCCTACGGATATCGCGCCTATCGCTTCGGATATCCCTACCGGTATCACCGCTTTTACCGCTACGGGGTCACGCCGTATTTCTACCACCGCGGCTGCTGGCGCTGGGTCCATACGTGGTACGGCTGGCGGCACGTGAACGTCTGCTATCCCAGGTACCGCTGGTACTGATCAGCCGAAACCCGAAGACCTGACACCCGAAGACCTGACGCCCGAAGGCCTGACACCCGAAGGCCCGCCGCGAGGCGGGTCTTCTTCATTTTGCAGATGGGCGTGGCCGCCGCTCGCCCTCAGCGCCATTCCCGCACGTCGACGAAGCGGCCCGCGATCGCAGCCGCCGCGGCCATGGCCGGCGACACCAGATGGGTGCGGCCCTTGTAGCCCTGGCGGCCTTCGAAATTGCGGTTCGACGTCGAGGCGCAGCGCTCGCCGGGCTGGAGCTTGTCGGGATTCATGGCGAGGCACATGGAGCAGCCCGGCTCGCGCCATTCGAAGCCGGCGGCGACGAACACGCGGTCGAGGCCCTCTGCCTCCGCCTGTTCCTTCACCAGGCCGGAGCCCGGCACGACCATCGCGTTGACGTTGCCGTTGACGGTCTTGCCGGCGACCACCTTCGCCGCCGCCCGCAGGTCCTCGATCCGTCCATTGGTGCAGGAGCCGATGAAGACGCGGTCGATCGCAATGTCGGCGATCTTCTCGCCGCCATGGAGGCCCATATAGGCGAGCGACGCCGTCGCGGCGATGCGCTTGTTCTCGTCGGCGATGTCGCCGGGCACCGGCACCCGCCCGGTGATCGAGACCACCTGCTCGGGGCTGGTGCCCCAGGTGACGAGCGGCGGCAGCTTCGCGGCGTCGAGCCGGATTTCGCGGTCGAACCGGGCGCCGGGATCGGACACCAGGGTGTCCCAATAGCGTCGCGCCGCGTCCCAGGCCGCGCCTTTGGGCGCCTTCGGACGGCCTTCGAGATAGGCATAGACCTTGTCGTCGGGCGCGATGAAGCCGGCCTTGGCGCCCGCCTCCACCGACATGTTGCAGACGGTCATGCGTCCTTCCATGCTCAGCGCGACGATGGCGTCCCCGGCGTATTCCAGCGCGTAGCCGGTGCCGCCCGCGGTGCCGATCTCGCCGATGATGGCGAGGATGATATCCTTGGCGGTGACGCCGTCCGGCAGCTTGCCGTCGACCACCGCGCGCATGTTCTTCGACTTCTTCTGGTAGAGCGTCTGGGTCGCCAGCACATGCTCGACCTCGGACGTGCCGACGCCATAGGCGAGCGAACCGAAGGCGCCATGGGTCGCGGTATGGCTGTCGCCGCACACGAGGGTGGTGCCCGGCAGCGTGAAGCCCTGCTCCGGTCCGATGATGTGCACGATGCCCTGGCGGCGGTCGAACTCGTCGTAATATTCGAGGTCGAACAGCTTGGCGTTCTCGGCGAGATAGGCGATCTGCGCGGCGCTCTCCGGATCCGGATTGGGCTTGGTGCGGTCGGTGGTGGGGACGTTGTGGTCGACCACGAGCAGCGTCTTGTCCGGGGCGTGGACCTTGCGGCCGGTGAGGCGCAGGCCCTCGAACGCCTGCGGGCTCGTCACCTCGTGGACGAGATGCCGGTCGATGTAGATGAGGCAGGTGCCGTCCGGCTGCTCGTCGACCAGATGATCTTCCCAGATTTTATCGTAAAGCGTGCGCGGCGCGGCCATGGACGGTGATTCCTAGATTCCCAAACTCAGGATGTGGTGGTTGATCAGAGGCTTCTAGAGCGCGACCGGCCGTGAGCACGGTCGCGCATCGTCGCGCCTATTTAGTCGCTTGCGGCGGCGAGGGAAAGTGCCGACACCGCCGCGTCATGAGCCCCTGGCAAGGGAATTGCAAAGCCCAGGCCCGTCACGGAGGCCCGACCATGCCCTTGCCGTCAAGGCTCGATGTCCTTGCCGCCGTGCTCGCGGCGGCCACCGGATTGGCGATGGCGAAGGACCGCGGCCGCACCGAGATCTCGCCGTCGCCGGCCGTGACCGCAGAGGCGGCGAACCCGGAGATATTGGTTCCGGAGATATTGGACCCGGATCTGATGACGCCGGAAATCTGCGCCGAGCTGGCGGAGTACCGGCGCCGCGCCCTGCGCGCGGCGGTGATCCTTGCCGGAGGCCTGCCGGATGCCGAGTGGCCGGGACAGCCCAAAGGCCCCTCGGCCGAGTGCGCAGTCCCGCAAGTTCCCGCAGGCGGGCCCAAGCCCGCGAACAATGAACCTGCCGGCGCGCCGCGCGACTGAAACCGGTTATTCCGCGGCTTCGCTGGTCCCGGCATGCGGCTTAGCGGGCGCCTGCTTCTCGGTGCGCTCGGTAATGCGTGCCGATTTGCCACGCCGGTCGCGCAGGTAATACAGCTTTGCACGCCGGACCTTACCGCGCCGCATGACCTGGATCGATTCGATCATCGGGGAATACAGCGGAAATACGCGCTCGACGCCCTCGCCGTAGGAAATCTTTCTTACGGTGAAGTTCTCGTGAAGGCCGTTGCCGGAGCGGCCGATGCAGACGCCTTCGTAGGCCTGGACACGGGTCCGCTCGCCTTCGACCACCTTCACGTTGACGAGCACGGTGTCGCCGGGACCGAATTCCGGGATGTCCTTGCCGGCGGAAAGCTTCGCCATCTGCTCTTTTTCGAGCTGCTGGATCACGTTCATGGGGTTATCTCCGTCGGCAGTGCCGGAAGGGGGTCGAACGGCAACCTGCCTAGTTTCGGCGCCGCGTATACGACAAAGTCACGCCTTTGTCACCCTCCGGTTGGGCCCTTGTTGCTCGAATCGGCTTCGCGGAGGGCCCACAGGTCGGGCCGGCGCTCGCGGGTCAACCGGCAGGCCTCGGCATGGCGCCAAGCCTTGACCCTGCCGTGATCGCCCGACAGCAGCACCGGCGGGATGGCTTCGCCCTCCCACTGCTGCGGCCTGGTGTACTGGGGGTACTCGAGCAGCCCGTCGCTGTGGCTCTCCTCGGCGCCGGAGGCCTCCTTGCCCATCACGCCCGGGATCAACCGCACGCAGGCGTCGATGACCGCCATGGCGGCGATCTCACCGCCGGACAGCACATAGTCGCCGATCGACACCTCCTCCAGGCCGCGGGCGGAAATGACCCGCTCGTCGATCCCCTCGAACCGGCCGCATACCAGGGTGACGCCGGGGCCGGCGACGAGCTCGCGGACCCGCGCCTGGCGCAACAGGCGGCCGCGCGGGCTCATCAGCAGGCGCGGCCGGTCGTCGGCCGCCACCGCGTCGATGGCGCGCGCGATCACGTCGGGCTTCATCACCATGCCGGGGCCGCCGCCGGCGGGGGTGTCGTCCACCGCGCGGTGCTTGCCGGTGGCATAGTCCCGGATGTCGACCGCCGCGAGCGACCACAGGCCGTTCTCGCGCGCGCGTCCGGCGAGGCTGGCGCCCAGCGGCCCGGGAAACATGTCGGGAAAGATGGTGAGTACGGTTGCGCGCCACATGGGAATCGAACGGGGTTGCCGGGCCTTCCCCTTATCACGGATACGGCTGAAGGCCGGGGCCCGCGCGTGGTGCTCAGGCTTCCGGCCTACCGGACCTGTCTAACGCTGGACCTTGCGTTCCGCGATCACCTTCGAATCGAAGCCGCCATTGGCGATGACCCGCACGTCGACCTCGCGAATGTCCTTGAACATGGACAGATCCACTTGCGCGTCGGGCGCCGACAGGCCGACGGCCAGCGTCTGCCAGGTGCGGCCGCCGTCGCCGCTCGCCTGGACATCGTAGCTGACGCCCGGGGGCGCCGCTGGTACCGCGGCCGCCGTGCGCGGTGTCCCCCATTCGAGCCGGACACTCGGCGATGGGGCTCCAACCGCCTGGGCGGTGACCGGCGGCGGCGCCGGCGTCGCCCGCAGCTCGACCGGCGCGAGGTTTGTGCTCGCGGGGGCCTCATAGCGCGCCGCAACCGTCCCGGCGATCACCAACTCGATCGCCTTGAGACCGGCGCGCGCGGGAATGACCGCCTCGACGACGCCCCTGACTTCTCCTGATTCGCTGTGGCTGTTCTGCAGGAACACCGCGGGGATATCCTGCACGATGTTGCCGTCGCGATCGTAGGCACGCAGCCGAACCGGGGAGGCGGGATCGGCCTCGCGGATCTTGGCGCGCTGCACGCGATTGACGAAACGGATCAGCGCCTGCTGTCTGGTGACGTTGGCGGTCCCGACGATGGTGATGAAATCGCCGTCCTCGTAGACCGGCGCCGGCTGCCCGTGCGGGCCGGCGTTCTGCGCGACGCCGGCCGGCTTCGATGGCCCGGAACTCGCCGGGGCCCCGGCCGTGCCGGGTGCATTGGGCGCGACGGCTGCCACCTGCGGGTTGGAGGCGGTGGGCCGTGCGGGAAGCGCATTCTCGGCGCGGAGGCGGTTCATGAGGGCAAGATAGGTGTACTTGCCAACCCACTGATAGTCGCAATAGCTCATCACGTCGCGGCCGACCGTTACCTTCACGAGGCCGCCGACGATTCCGAACGCGCTGTCCCCGAGATCGGTCCCGACGACCGATCCGTCGTTGGGCCCGATCTGCCCGGCGGGATAGGGGAAAGCGGTGTCCGGATAATCTTCGCCGCAAGGGCCGACCGGAATCCGCTGCGGAGGCGTGGTGCCGTTGTCGATCCGGTAGCGCGTGATCGGACCCGCATGACTACGCCCCAAGGTGTGGCCGAGCTCGTGCGCGCCGTACCAATCGCCCCAGGATCCATCGGTGTCCCAGGGTGCTTCGACACCACTCGGTCCGGTCGGCCCGGACGCGACAATCGAGGGGTCGGCTGCCGCTGGAAGGTCCGACGAGCATCCGCGCATGAAGAAACTTCCGTTGCGTCTGTCCTCGAGCACCATGCCGTAATAGTGGGTGCGCTGATCGGTGCCGTTGACGACGTCCTGGTTGCGCAGGGCAATCAGCTGGGCGTTGGCGTCTTCGCATTCGAACGGAGTCGCCCGCGGCGCATTGGGCGGCGGCAGTTGGATCGCCGTCGTCATCTGCGTGAAGACGAGGCTGCTGATCGGATAACCTCGCTTGAGCCACGATTGCAGCAGGTTGTAATCGATCTGCCGCGGCTCGAATGTCTGCGTCGGCTCGCCGCCGGTATAGCGCAGGCCCACTACGTGAAGCCGCATTTCGATCGGCGGTCCGACAGCCAATCGCTGATGGAACGTTGCGCAATTGGTACATGGCGCGCTGCCGCCGGCCGAATCGGTGGGCCAAGCCAAGGTGATGTCGAAGACATTTTGCGAGCGCAGAAAGGGAGGCAGGAAGAAATTGAGACTCTGGTTCGCATCCTCGCGCCGGGCGCGGAGCGAAGGGGGTGTCGCGGAGACCGCGAGGTCGTCGTTTGCAGAGGCGATATAGCTGGGCGGAGAGTTGCCTGAATTGAACGCAAGGACACCGCCGATCCCTGCGACCGGACCGCCGCTCAAAAAGACGCGGACGACCGTCGGCTTCGTCGCGACGAAGGGGACCGTTTGATCGACGTCCTGAACCGTCTGGCTCACCTCGATCCTGTCGACTTGCACGGGCGACAAGGGGGCCGCGTGAGGGTCGATGACGGCAACCTCTCCGACCGGATTCCCGCCGTTGATGCCCATGCCTGTATATCGCGTACCCACCATGGTCTGACTTGCGACGTAGGCCTTGTGGGTCCCGGCCACGACGGCCACGACCTGGGGCGAAGGCCGCGGATTTCGTCTTTCGGAAGGATCGCCGGATGGCCGAACGAGCCCGGCAAGAGAAACGCCAACGACCGATTTTGCGACCGGGTCGATTATCGACGCGGCGTTCCCGGCTCCGATCGCGAACAGCCTGTTCTCGGATTCGTCGATCGCCAGAGCCGATGCAAACGGGACGGTCATCGCCGTCGCAGTTTGCGCCACCCGATCGACGATGATCAGTCTGTTTCCGTTCGCTCCATAATTGACGGCCAGATAGACCCTCTGCAGGCTTTGGTGCAGGACGAGGTCGAACGGCACGTCGCCTGCGCTGAGCACATTGCCGAGAGCGACCGGGGTTACCGCATTGGAAGCGCCGTCGATTTCCAGCAGGGCAGTCGGCGACTCGGTCGCCACGTAGAGCTTGTTGTGAAGGAGATCGACGGAGGCGGCTTTGCCCGGGCGGCCGGTTATCGACATCGTCGCCGTCACCGTCATGCCTTCGAGCACCGCGATGGCATTCTCGCACAAGACATAGATCTTCGCCGCAGTCGGATTGGCATAGACCCCCCGTGGGATATGGCACACGCCCACGCTCGTCATCTCACGGGTCGTCGCATCGACGATGTTCACGGTGTCGTCGCCCGGGCTCGACGCATACAGACGCGTCTTGTTTGACGCGGTCAGCACGGCAAGGGCGTGGAACAGCTCGGCCGGCCGCGGAAGCGTCGCCATCTGCGTGACGGCATTGGTCGCGCCGTCGATCCGCGAGATTGTCGAGGTGTTGTCGCGGTTGAGGACGTAGACCTGATCGCTCGCGGAATCGATGGCGAACGACATCGGATTTCCTCCGGTGTGCACGAACGTCGCGGCATTCGTGGCGCTGTCGCCATCGATGATCGCGACGGACGTCCCGGTCGCCGAGCCGACGTACACCTTCTTCGTCACGGGATTGACCGCAATGGCCCCCGGGGCGCTGTCCGGCGGGATCGATATCGTGGCGGTCACGCGCTGAGCCGCGGCCGGGACGATCGTTTGCCAAACCAACGGGAGAATGATCGCGGATAACAGACGAGCGCGGCGAGAGCCGATCAAAAAAGGCATGGTCGTAATCCAATCAACGAGCAATTTATTCGGAGGGTCTACCATGCGATGGTAGAAGGGCAAATCAAGCGCTGTCTCCGACTTTTGCCGGACGAATTTGAAGGAGCGGGTCCCGGCAGCCGCGCATGCTCCTCGGCGGTCACGCCTGCAAAGATCGATCCGCGCGGAAACCGGCGGCAGAGCGTCAGTCGTTGGCCCGGTAATATTCCTTCGCGTCGCCCTCGATCTCGTCAGGCGGCACGATCACGATGCGTCGCCCCGCGATATCGATCTCCGGCGCCACCGCTGCCGTGAACGGCAGCAGCAGCGACTCGCCGCGGGCAGGCGCGACCTCCAGGAGGTCGCCGGCGCCAAAATTGTGCACGGCGACGACCGTGCCGATCGGCTGGCCCTCGCGGTCCACGGCGGCGAGGCCGATCAGGTCGGCATGGTAATATTCCTCCGCCGCGGGCGGCGGCAACCGGTCGCGGGAGATGAAGAGATCCACATTGCGCAGCCGCTCGGCGCCGTTGCGGTCGGCCACGCCCTTGATCTGGGCGATGAAAAATCCCTTGCCCGCGCGCACCGAGGCGATCTCGATCGGTTGCCGGTCGACCGTGGTCAGCGCGCCATAGCGCGTGATCGCCTTGGGGTCGGCGGTGAAGGACCACAGCCGCACCTCGCCTCTCGTCCCGTGCGCGGCGCCGATTCGCGCCACGCAGATGCGCTTGTCGGTCGCGTCGGAGGCCGGCGCACCGGCCTCCGCAGTGGCAGGATCTCCGTTGGAGGGCGCCACGTTGGAAGGGGCCACGTTCGCTGGGGCGCTCGCTGAGGCCACGCCGTCGGCGCGGGCGGACGCGCTCCCCCGTAGGGGGCGCCCGCTGTCGGCCGCGCGACGGGAGGCGGTCAACGCGCGGCCGGCTTGGCGGCGGGCTTGGCCGCGGGCGGCTTGGGCGGCGCGGCCTTGGCGGCGGCCTCGGCGAGCGCCTTGCGCTCCTTGCGGGGGATCGCCTTTTCCGGGTTGATGCGGGCCTCGCGCTTGCGCACGCCGGCGGCGTCGAGGAAGCGCAGGATGCGGTCCGACGGGGTCGCGCCCTTGTCGAGCCAGGACTTCGCCTTCTCGAGGTCGAACTTGAGCCGGTCGGTGTTTTCCTTCGGCAGCAGCGGATTGAAATAGCCGAGCCGCTCAATGAAGCGGCCGTCGCGCGGATAGCGGCTGTCGGCGACCACGATGTGATAGACCGGGCGCTTCTTGGTGCCGGCGCGGGCCATGCGGATCTTCAGAGACATTGGCAGTCCTTTCTCAGCAATATCAGGGTGAGACGATCTCGGGGTGAAGGGGATGACGAACGACTGAATCGGCTATTTCTTCTTTCCGAAGCCGGGAAAGCCGCCGAGCCCGGGCAGCGGCCCCTTGCCGCTTCCGAGGCCGGGCAGTCCGCCTGGCGCGCCGGGAAAGTTGGGCGGCAGCTTGGGCGCGCCGGGCAACCCTCCGGGCAGTCCGCCCGGCAGGCCGCCCCCTGGCAGCCCGCCCGGCATCTTCTCGGCGAGCTTGGCGAGCTGGTCGGGGCTCGGCATCCCGCCGCCCATTCCCGCCATGCCGCCACCGCCCATGCCGAGGGCGTTGGCGAGGCCGGCGAGCGGGCCGCGCTTGGCGCCGCCCATGGCCTTCATCATGTCGGCCATCCCGCGGTGCATCTTCAGGAGCTTGTTGATCTCCTCGACCTTGGTTCCGGAGCCGGCCGCGACCCGCTTCTTGCGGCTCGCCTTGAGGAGGTCGGGATTGCGCCGCTCCTTCGGGGTCATCGACTGGATGATCGCCACCTGGCGCTTGAGCAGGCCGTCGTCGAGATTGGCGGCGGCGATCTGGTTCTTCATCTTGGCGATGCCGGGGAGCATGCCCATCAGGCCGCCGAGACCCCCCATCTTCTGCATCTGCTCGAGCTGCTCGCGCAGGTCGTTGAGATCGAAGGCGCCCTTGCGCATACGCTCGGCGGTGCGCATCGCCTTCTCGGCGTCGATGGTCGCGGCCGCCTTCTCAACCAGGGAGACGATGTCGCCCATGCCGAGAATGCGGTCGGCGATGCGCGAGGGATGGAAATCCTCCAGCGCGTCGAGCTTTTCGCCGGTGCCCATCAGCTTGATCGGCTTGCCGGTCACCGCCCGCATCGAAAGGGCCGCGCCGCCGCGGCCGTCGCCGTCGACGCGGGTCAGCACGATGCCGGTGAGGCCGACCCGCTGGTCGAACGCGCGGGCGAGATTCACCGCGTCCTGGCCGGTGAGGCTGTCGGCGACCAGGAGGACTTCGTGGGGAAGCGCGGCGGCCTTGACCTCGGCAGCCTCCGACATCATCGCCTCGTCGAGGGTGGTGCGGCCGGCAGTGTCGAGCATCACGACGTCGTAGCCGCCGAGCCGCGCCGCCTCGATGGCGCGCCGCGCGATCTGCACCGGCGACTGGCCGGCGACGATCGGCAGGGTGTCGACGCCGACCTGCTTGCCGAGCACCGCGAGCTGCTCCATGGCGGCCGGGCGCCGGGTGTCGAGGGACGCCATCAGCGTCTTGCGCCGCATCATTTCGGTGAGGCGGCGCGCGATCTTGGCGGTGGTCGTCGTCTTGCCCGACCCCTGCAGGCCGACCATCATGATCGGGACCGGGGTCGGGGCGTTGAGGTCGATCGGGTCGGCGGTGGCGCCGAGCGTCTCGATCAGCTGGTCGTGGACGATCTTGACGACCATCTGGCCCGGGGTGACCGACTTCACCACCTCGACGCCGACCGCGCGCTCGCGCAGCCGGTCGACGAATTCGCGCACCACGTCGAGGGCGACGTCGGCCTCGAGCAGGGCGCGGCGGACCTCGCGCGCGGCGGCGTCGACGTCGGCCGCGGTGAGCGCGCCGCGGCGCGTCAACCGGTCGAGAATGCCGGACAGCTTGTCGGACAGGCCTTCGAACATCCAAACACCGATAGCGCCCGAGGGCGCACAGCGCTGTCGGGCGTTGGCCTCCGGCCTCACGGGGCCGGGCGGCGGGTCAAATACGGCTCTTTTCGCGAGCTACCGGAGACTTAAGTCGCGGCCGGGCGGGAGTCAACCACCGGACCGGCTGCCCTATTGGAACCGGGTTCCGTACTCGCCGAGCCAGCTTTCCTTCACTTCCGGCCCGATCCGCTCCAGGATCGACACCACGTGGCCGACCCGGCCCATCGGAACGGGGTGGGGGTACTTGTTCTTGCGATCCCTGGCGAAGAAATGACACGCCTGTACGAGCTCGTCATGATCCACGCCGGTGGCGATGATCTCGGCCACGACGGCATCGTCGAGCGGATGCACCGCCGCGCGGATTTCATCAGGGGTCAACTCCGACATGCCATCTCCCTCCCTTGGCGCAGGATCCAATCAGGTCGCTGTTGCGCCACGAGTAGGCGGTAAGACGGGCCGCCGCAAGGCCCCTGTGAAGGACCCGATGTCGCCATCTCGTCGCAACCTGTTTTCGTGGATCGCCGCCGCCGCGGCGACCGGGCTCGAAGCCTCCCGGGTGCGGGCGCGCGCCGCCGGCTATCACGACGGGCCGGTCACCGATCATTTCGACGGCGTCCGGTTCCACGACCCTCACGGCGCCGCGCCCAAAGGGGCGCTCGACATGCTCAAATGGCTCACGTCCGGCAACCGCCACAAGTGGCCGAACCGGGTTCCGAGCCCGTTTTCGGACCGTCCGCCGGCCCGCGTCGATCCCGGCACGATGCGCATCGGATTCGTCGGCCACGCCTCGCTGCTGCTCCAGGCCGGCGGCGCCAACCTCCTCGTCGACCCGGTGTGGTCGGAGCGGGCGTCGCCGGTGAGCTTCGCCGGGCCGAAGCGGGTCAACGATCCCGGCATCGCGTTCGACGCCCTGCCGGCGATCGACGCGGTGCTGGTGTCCCACGGGCATTACGATCACCTCGACCTCGAGACGCTGTCGCGGCTCGCCGCGGCGCACCGGCCGCGGGTGATCACCCCGCTCGGCAACGACAAGGTGATGCGAGCCCATGACCCGGCGATCGCGGTGGAGGGTTTCGACTGGCACCAGCGGGTGGAGCTCGCGCCCGGCCTCGCCGTCACGCCGGTGCCGTTGCGGCACTGGTCGGCGCGCGGCCTGTTCGACCGCAACAAGACGCTGTGGGCCGGCTTCGTCATCGAGACGCCGGCCGGGCGCATCTACCACGTCAGCGATTCGGGTTACGGCGACGGTGCGAGGTTCCGCGAGGCGCGGGAGCGCTACGGCCCGTTCCGCCTCGCCATCCTGCCGATCGGGGCCTATGAGCCGCGCTGGTTCATGCGCGACCAGCACATGAATCCCGAGGAGGCGGTGCAGGCGTTCCAGGATTGTGGGGCCGCGCTTGCGCTCGCCCACCATCACGGCACGTTCCAGCTCACCGACGAGGCGATCGACGCGCCGGTGATCGCGCTCGCGGATGCCCTGCGGGCTGCCGGGATCGATCGCGACCGCTTCCGCGTGCTGCGCCCCGGACAGGCCTGGGAGATGACCGGCCCGGCGGATCCCGCGTAAAATTACTTGAGGGGGACGTAGACCTCGATCACGAGGTCGTCTTCCGGGGTCGTCACCGGATCCTTCAGGTACTGTTCGATGAAGAGATCCTTGGCCTCGAGCTGCTTCTCGTCGAGATAATTGGTGATCGCCTCGTAGGTCGTGTCCATCGCGTCATAGGAGCCGCGGTGCACGAATTTCAGCGCCTTGCCGCCGGGCGAGGTCCCTGCCGTGATCCCACTGTCGGGCGGCAGGGTTGGGGCCTTGTCGACCGGCACCGCCGCCTGGAACTGGAAGCCGGTGTCGTCGGTCGACGTATAGATGGTCATCGGCGATCCGGCCGCCTTGAGACCCTGCTTGGCCATTGCGCCATAAACGGTCTTGAACCCGCCGACGATGGTGTCGAACGCCGAATCCCACATCCCGGAACCGGAGATGTAGACGATGGGCTTTTCCGCCAGCGTCACCTCCTCGCCGAACGGGTCATTCGGATTCGCGGCGGCAGGGGGAGGGGCCGGCACCGGGGGCGCCTGCGCCGACGCGGGCGAGAGGACTGCAAAGCTCATCGCTGCGGCGACGGCCGCAGAACACCACCAAAGACGTGAAAGTATCATCGGTTTCTCCCCGGCATCGCCGGCGTCGGCGAAGCCAGCAAAAGATTCGCCGGCTGCGCCGCGGATATTACACGATGCGGATGTGGCACAAAGACCGGCTGGCGAATTATTCGCTGCAACCCTATAAGGCAGGTTTAGTCGGGCAATATCGAGGCATGACCGCGCTCGCCAACCAATCCTTCGTCAAAATGAACGGGCTCGGCAACGAGATCGTGGTGGTCGACATGCGCGCCCGGCCCCAGGCGATCAGCGCCGCCGAGGCCCGCGCCGCCGCGCTTGCCGCTCCCTATGACCAGCTGATGGCGGTGTATCCGCCCCGCGCCCACGGAACCGATGCGTTTGTGCGCATCTTCAACAATGACGGGTCGGAGGCCGGCGCATGCGGCAACGGAATGCGCTGCGTTGCCGATATCCTGTTCAAGGAAAATAGGAATTCCGTCCTGACGGTGGAGACGAAGGCGGGCCTGCTGGCGTGCTTTCGGGGGGACGCTCCCCTGACCTCCACGGTGGACATGGGCGTGCCCCGATTCGGCTGGAACGAGATTCCGCTGGCCGAGAAATTCTCCGACACCCGGGCGATCGAGCTGCAGATCGGACCCATCGACCAGCCGATTTTGCATTCCCCCTCTGCGGTGAGCATGGGCAATCCCCACGCCGTGTTCTGGGTCGAGGACGTCGCAGCCTATGATCTGGCCAAGATCGGGCCGCTGCTGGAACACCACCCGATCTTCCCGGATCGCGCCAACATCTCGCTTGCGGAGGTCGTCTCTCGCGAGCGCCTGATCGTGCGGACCTGGGAGCGCGGCGCCGGCCTCACCCGGGCCTGCGGCTCGGCCGCCTGCGCCGCCGCCGTGTCCGCGGCGCGCACCGGCCGCACCGGCCGCACGGTCACCGTGACGCTGCCCGGCGGCGACCTCGCCATCGAATGGCGGGAGCGCGACGGCCACGTGCTGATGACGGGGCCGGTCGAATACGAGTTCGAGGGCCGCTTCGATCCCTCGCTCTTTGCCCCGGGCGCGGCACAAGGCGCGGCACGATGAGCGTCGATGTCCTCACCTTCGGGTGCCGTCTCAACACCTACGAGTCCGAGGTGATCCGGCGCGAGGCCGCCGCCTCGGGCCTTGCCGACGTGGTGGTGGTCAACACCTGCGCCGTGACCGCGGAGGCGGAGCGGCAGGCCCGGCAGGCGATCCGCCGGGCCAAGCGGGAGCGGCCGCAGGCACGCATCATCGTCACCGGCTGCGCCGCGCAGACCAGCCCGGAGCGCTTCGCCGCCATGGCGGAAGTCGACCGCGTCATCGGCAATGACGACAAAGTCACCGCGGAAGCGTGGGCGTCGGCGGCCGCCGCGCTCGCGCAGCCGAGCGACTTCGGTCTCGCCCGCGAGCAGAAGATCGTCGTCAACGACATCATGTCGGTGCGCGAGACCGCCGCCCACCTGATCGAAGGGCTGGAGGGCAAGAGCCGCGCCTATGTCCAGGTGCAGAACGGCTGCGATCATCGCTGCACCTTCTGCATCATTCCGTTCGGGCGCGGCCCGTCGCGCTCGGTGCCGATGGGGGAGGTGGTGGCCCAGGTGCGCCGCCTCGTCGACAACGGCTATCGCGAGGTGGTGCTCACCGGCGTCGACCTCACGAGCTACGGCGCCGACCTGCCGGGGACGCCGCGGCTCGGCACCCTGGTGCGGCAGATCCTGCGCCACGTCGGCGGCCTGGCGCGGCTGCGGCTCTCCTCGCTCGACTGCGTCGAGATCGACGACGAGCTGTTCGCCGCGTTCGCCGAGGAGCCGCGCCTGATGCCGCACCTGCATCTCTCGCTGCAGGCCGGCGATGACCTCGTCCTCAAGCGGATGAAGCGCCGTCACACCCGCGCGGCTGCGATTGCCCTGTGCGATCGGCTGCGGCAGGCGCGGCCGGGCATCGTGTTGGGCGCCGACATCATTGCCGGCTTTCCTACCGAGACCGAGGCGATGTTCGCGCGCTCGCTCGACCTCGTCGCCGATTGCGGGCTCACCCACCTCCACGTGTTTCCTTATTCGCCGCGACCGGGAACGCCGGCGGCGCGCATGCCCCAGGTGGCGCGCGACATCGCAAAGGAGCGGGCCCGGCGGTTGCGCGAGGTCGGCGCGGCGGCGCTGCGCCGCCATCTCGACGGCGAGGTCGGCCGGCGCCGGCTCGTGCTCACCGAGACTGCGGACAGCGGCCGCAGCGAGCACTTCACCGCGGTCCGTTTCGACGGCGCGGTGGCGCCCGGCGTCATCATCGAGACCCGGGTGTCGGGCCATGACGGCCAGCGGCTGATCGCGGCCTAGCGCCGCGTTCCGAAGCGTTGCAGCCTGCCGGGACAGGCCCAGGCGTTGGATTTGATGACAACGGGAGCCCAGGTCATGGCGGAGAACGGCACCGACCCTCACCTCGTCACCACGCTGGAAGAGCTCGAGGCGCTCTACGACACGCCGTACGGGCCCGCCATCGCCAAGGAGATCGACCACGTCAACGCGCATTACCGCGCCTTCATCGAGGCGGCGCCGTTCTGCGCGCTCGCGACCAACGGAGCGGACGGTCTCGACTGCACGCCGCGCGGCGATCCGCCCGGCTTCGTGCGCGTCGCCGACGAGAAGACGTTGCTGATCCCCGACCGGCGCGGCAACAACCGCATCGACAGCCTGCGCAACCTGCTCCACGATCCCCGCATCTCGCTGATGTTCATGATCCCGGGTTGCGGCGAGGTCATCCGCGTCAACGGGCGCGCCGCGATCTCGGTCGATCCCGAGCTGTGCCGGAGCTTCGTATTCAACGACAAGGTGCCGCGAAGCGTCCTCGTCGTCTCCGTGGAGCGGGTCTACTATCAGTGCGCCAAGGCGATCATGCGCTCGCGGCTGTGGGATGCGTCGACCCAGGTCGACCGCAAGTCCCTGCCCTCCGCCGGCACCATCCTCGCCGGCATCACCAAGGGCACCCTGGGTGGGCCGGAGCACGACCGCACCGCCCCGGAGCGCCTGCAGGCGACGATTTATTAACGCGATCGGCCGCGTTCGCTCCGGTTGGGCCGCCGGCGCCGCCTGCTTTTGCGATTGTGTAATCGTCTTCCTGGATACTGCGCATTGCGCCTGACCGCAGCCGTAGGGAGCGGCGGCGCGGGAGAACGATACGATGCTGAATCGACGGAGTTTCTTTCTGGGGTTGACGGCATGCCCGGCCTGCGCGGCGCTGGCGCAGGCCGCCGACGGTCCGCACTGGGACTACGACGGCCACGGCGGGGCCGAGAAATGGGGCGATCTCGACACCAGCTACCAGGCTTGCGCGGTCGGTGCCGAACAATCGCCCATCGACCTCTCGAGCGCGATCAAGGCGAACTTCGACCCCCTCTCGCTTTGAGCTGGAAGCCGCAGGCCTATGCGATCGTCAACAATGGCCACACCATCCAGGCGAACGCCAAGCCGGGGAGCACGCTGACCATCGGCAAGGAGACCTTCACGCTCGTCCAATTCCATTTCCACGCGCCCAGCGAGCATGCGGTGAACGGCCAGCGGACCGCGATGGAGGTCCACTTCGTCAATGCCGCCCCGGGCGGCGGGCTCGCCGTGGTCGGCGTGCTGATGAAGCCGGGCCGCCCCAATGCCGCGTTCGCCGCGATCATGCAGGCGGCGCCGCGGACCGAGGGCGAGAAGGTCCTCGACAAGCCCCTCGACCCGCGCCAGCTCCTGCCCGCCAGCCGGGTGCTGTACCGCTACCAGGGCTCGCTGACGACGCCGCCGTGCTCGGAGGTCGTCGACTGGAATGTCTACGAGCAGCCGATCGAGGTCGCCGAAGCGGACATCAAGGCCTTCCAGGCCATCTTCCCTATGAATGCCCGCCCGCTGCAGCCGCGCCGCCGCCGGTTCCTGCTGCGCGGCGTGTAACGGCCGCAGCCCCTGCGGCTGCGGTGCGGCGGATCACTTCGCCGCCGCATCCGCGGCCGGCGCAACCGGCTGTGGGTCGACCGCCGCCTGTGCGTCGTCATCGACCCACCCGCAGGCGCCGAGCCGCTCCCGCATGTGGGGCGGCACCGGGGCGACGACCCGCACCGGTTCCTTGTTCTTCGACAGCGGAATGGTGATCTCGCGGGCGTGGAGATGCATCATCGGGCCGCCGGACCGCGGCGCGGTGCCGTAGATGGTGTCGCCGAGGATCGGCCATCCCATCGCCATGCAGTGGACCCGGAGCTGATGGGTGCGCCCCGTCACCGGCGTGAGGGCCATCCAGGTCAGCGGCGCGCCCGTCGCAGCGGATCGGCCGAGCACCTTCCAGGTGGTGACCGAGGGCAGGCCGGCGGGATCCGGTTTCATCCACCAGCCCCGGCTTTCGTCGAGCCGGGCGAGCGGCATCTCGATGCGGCCTTCCTCGCCGTCCGGGCCGCCTTCGACGACCGCCCAATAGGTCTTTCCCACCTTGCCGTGCTTGAACAGAAGCCCCAGATGAGCAAGCGCCTTGCGGTGCCTTCCGAGCACCAGGCATCCCGAGGTGTCCTTGTCGAGCCGGTGGGCGAGCGACGGCGGCCGCGGCAGGCCGTAGCGCAGCGCGTCGAAATGGTCTTCGAGGCTTCCGCCTCCCTTGGGCCCGCGGTGCACCGGCATCCCCGCGGGCTTGTCGATGACGAGCATCAGGCCGTCGCGGTGGAGTACGCGGGCCAGCAGGTCTGAGCTCGTGTCTTTGCCTGGCATCACGAAACGGGTATCACGGCGGCCGACATGAATGACAGCATCTCGGAAACGGGCGAGGGCCGCCAGAGCTGGTGGCGCCGGCTGCGCGGCGGCCTCGCCCGCACCTCGGCGTCGATCGCCACCGCGATCACCGATCTCGTCGCCAAGCGCAAGCTCGATGCCGGCGTGCTGGAAGAGCTCGAGGACGTGCTGATCCGCGCCGATCTCGGGGTCGCCGCCGCCGCCCGCGTCGCCGCCGCCGTGGGCGAAGGCCGCTATGACAAGCAGGTCGGGGCCGACGAGGTCAAGGCGATCCTCGCCGCCGAGATCGAGAAGGTGCTCGCCCCGGTCGCCGTGCCGCTCGTCATCGATGCCGCCTGCAAGCCGTTCGTCATCCTGGTGGCGGGGGTCAACGGATCGGGCAAGACCACGACCATCGGCAAGCTCGCGGCGCGGTTCTCCCGCGAGGGGCGCAGGGTGATGCTCGCCGCCGGCGACACCTTCCGCGCCGCCGCCATCGAGCAGCTCAAGATCTGGGGCACCCGGACCGGCAGTCCGGTCATCGCCGGCGCCCAGGGCGCCGATGCCGCCGGCCTCGCCTACGAAGCGCTCGCCGCGGCGCGCACCCAGGGGATCGACGTGCTTCTCGTCGATACCGCCGGGCGGCTGCAGAACAAGGCCGGGCTGATGGACGAGCTGCACAAGATCGTGCGCGTCCTCAAGAAACTCGATCCTGCGGCGCCCCATGCGGTGCTGCTGGTGCTCGACGCCACGGTCGGGCAGAACGCGCTGTCCCAGGTCGAGGAGTTCTCCAAGATCGCCGGGGTGACGGGGCTGGTGATGACCAAGCTCGACGGCACCGCCCGCGGCGGCATTCTCGCCGCCATCGCCGCCAAGTACCGGCTGCCGGTCCATTTCATCGGGGTCGGCGAGGGCGTCGACGACCTGGCGCCGTTCTCCGCCCGGGATTTCGCCCGCGCGCTGGCCGGCGCGGACGACGGCCGGCCATGACGACCCCGGAACCTCTACCCGGCGCTATGACACGAGACACGCCGCGCCGGCTGGGCTAAATCCTTCCCATGACAGACAAGCCGAAACTCAATCCCTACCTCAAGCTCGCCCTCGACATCGGGCCGTTGCTGTTGTTTTTCGTGGCCAATGCGCGCCTCGGCATCTTCGCCGGCACGGCGGTGTTCATGGTCGCCGTGGTGGTCGCGCTCGGCATCTCTTATGCGATGACGCGGCACTGGCCGATCATGCCGGTGGTGTCCGCTATTATCGTCGTCGTGTTCGGCGGGCTGACCCTGGTGCTCCACAACGACACCTTCATCAAGGTCAAGCCGACCATCATCTACACCTTGTTCGGGGGCGCGCTGCTCGGCGGCTATCTGTTCAACAAGCCGCTCCTCGAAATCGTGTTCGATTCGGTGTTCCACATCACCGACGAGGGTTGGCGCAAGCTGACGCTGCGCTGGGCGCTGTTCTTCTTCGTGCTTGCCGTGCTCAACGAGGTGATCTGGCGCACGCAGACGACCGACTTCTGGGTGAACGCCAAGGTGTTCGGCTTCATGCCGCTCACCTTCATATTCGGTGCGCTGCAGGTCCCGCTGTTGATGAAGTATGCGGTCGAGCCCGCGCCGGCCAAGGAATAACGCGCCCACTGACCTCGTCCCGAGGGCGGCCGCAGGCCGCGTCTCGAAGGACGGCCACGGCCGCACCGTGTGGGGCATCCTTCGAGACGCCGTGCTGTGCACGGCTCCTCGGCGATCAGGGCACGACTACGACGACGCCAGCGCCTTCTCGATCTCCGGCTTGACCACGCGCTCGAGGTTTTCCGGCGTCAGCGGGCCGACCAGCTTGTAGGCGATCCGGCCGTCGCGGCCGACGATGAAGGTTTCCGGCACTCCGTAGACGCCCCATTCGATCGCCGCGCGGCCGCCGGTGTCGGCACCGGACGCGGCGAACGGGTTGCCGTAGCGGCCGAGGAAACGTCGGGCGTTGTCGGGCTGGTCCTTGTAGTTGATGCCGACGAGCCGGATGCGTTTGTCGCCGGCGAGCGCCACCAGCAACGCGGCCTCGTCGCGGCACGGCACGCACCACGACGCCCAGACATTGAGAACGGTGACCGCGCCCTTGAAGTCGGCCGGCACGATGCCGGGTACCGGCTGGCCGTTGCGCTCCAGGCCCGCCACCGGCGGCAGTTCGGTGGCAGGGGCTTCGTGCCCGATCAGCGCGGAGGGTAGGCGGGATGGATCGCCCGACCCGAGCCGGTAGAAGAACAGTGCGGCCAGCGCGAGAAACAGGATGAGCGGCAGCAGCACCACCAGGCGGCGGCGCGGCGCGGCGGGGGGATTTTCGACGACGGTCATGCCGGCTCCTTTACCCCGGAGGGTCGCGGCGCCGCCGAACGCCTCGTGATGCCGCGACGATCGAGCTCGGCCAGCGCGCGCTTCTGGGCGAAATAGTCGGTGGTCACCCAGGCGATGAGCAGGCCGATCACCGCGACCGCGACGGCGTAGGCGGCGATGATGAACCCTGCATGCGGTCCGAGATCCATGACGTCCTCTTTATGGCATGTCGGGCGTCAGGCCCGTTCGGCCTGCGTCAGCAGCAGGGTGCGGACCCGGCGCCGCAAGATCTCGTTGCGCATGGCGGCGAGGTGCAGGGTGAGGAACAGCAGCGTGAAAGCAACCGCCATCACGAACAGCGGCGTCAACAGGCTGCGGTCGATGGTCGGGCCGCTCATGCGGAACACCGAGGCGGGCTGGTGCAGCGTATTCCACCAGTCGACCGAGAACTTGATGATCGGAAGGTTGACTGCGCCCACCAGGGTGAGGATCGCCGCGGCGCGGCCGGCCCGCGCGGGATCGTCGATCGTCCGCCACAAGGCGATCAGCCCGAGATACATCAGGAACAGCACCAGCACCGAGGTCAGCCGCGCATCCCAGACCCAGTAGGTGCCCCACATCGGCCGGCCCCACAGCGAGCCGGTGAAGAGGGCGAGGAAGGTGAAGGCGGCGCCCAGCGGGGCCGCGCATTTCGCCGCGACGTCAGCGAGCGGATGGCGCCACACCAGGGTCCCCAAGGCGGCGACGCTCATCACGCCCCAGACGAACGTGGACAGCCACGCGCTGGGCACGTGGATGTACATGATCTTGACCGTGGCGCCCTGCTGGTAGTCGTCCGGCGCCAGGTAGACGCCGCGAAGCCCGAACGCGAACGCCAGCGCCGTCGCCGCGATGAGCCACGGCAACACGCGCTCGACGAGGGCGAGGAAGCGGGTCGGATTGGCGAGGTCGAGGAGTGCCATGGCGCAGTTTTAGTCCGGCGGCCGGAGCCGCGCAATGCGGCGTCTCGGCGGGAACCGGAGGCTGCAGCCCGGGCGCCGGTCATTCCATGCCGTGGCGCAAGGTCGCCGCTGCCGCGAAAGGTCCGATCACCGCGCTCATCAGCGTGAGCGCACACAGGATCGTGAACGGGGTCGCGAACGGCATCGGGCCGCCCACCGCGGCGGTGGTCGCGCCGACGCCGAAAATAAGCACCGGGATCGTCATCGGCAGCACCAGCACCGGCATCAACAGTCCGCCGCGGCGCAGCGCGACCGCGAGCGCGGCTCCGATGACGCCGATGAAGGTGAGGGCCGGCGTGCCGACCAGAAGGGTCGCGGCGGTCGCCCCCAGGGCGGCGGGTTCCAGGTTGAGGAAGAGCCCGAGCACCGGGGAGGCGATGACGAGCGGCAGGCCGGTGGTCACCCAATGGGCGAGCGCCTTGGTCACGACCACCAGCTCCAAGGGCAGGCGGCCCATCAGGATCAGGTCGAGGGAGCCGTCGTCGTGGTCGCCGGCAAACAGCCGGTCGAGGGTGAGGAGCGATGCCAGCAGGGCGCCGAGCCACAGGATGGCCGGACCGATCCGGCGCAGCAAAGCGAGGTCGGGTCCGATGGCGAACGGCACCAGCGTCACCACGGTGAGGAAGAACAGCACCCCGATCATGGCGCCGCCGCCGATGCGGACGGCGATCCGCGCGTCGCGGACGAACAGGGCGCCCAGCGCCCCCAGCATGCCGGTCATGGGAGAGCGGCCCCGGGACCGAGCCGCAACTCATTCGCGCCGGACAGCCCGAGCGGCCCATGGGTGGCGGCGACGATGAGACCGCCACCGTCGAGGTGGGCCTGCATGACGCCCGCAAGACGTGCCTGGGAGGCGGCGTCCAGCGCGGTGGTGGGTTCATCGAGCAGCCAGATCGGCCGCGGCAAAGCGAGCATCCGTGCCAGCGACAGCCGCCGCCGCTGCCCCGCCGACAGGTAGCCGGCCGGCAGGTCGGCGAGTTCGCGCAGGCCCACCGTGTCGAGCCCGTGCTCCGCAGCCTCCCGATGCGCCGGCGTCGCCCCGCCGTTGAGGAAACGCGCCCAGAACAGCAGATTCTCCATCACCGTCAGGGCCGCCTTCAAAGGATCGAGATGGCCGACATAATGCGCCTGCTCGCCGACCGTCAGCTCACCGTCCCCGCCCGCGAGGACGACCTGCCCGTGATCGGGACGGATCAGCCCGGCAATGAGGCGCAGGAGCGAGCTTTTCCCGGCTCCGTTGGCGCCCGTCAGCAACAGGGCCCGGCCGGCCGGCGCCGCGAAGCTGATCCCTGCGAAGACCCGCCGCCCGCCGCGCACGCAGCTCAGATCGATGCCCGTGAGCTCCATCAGGCGCGGCCCGCCCAGGCGACCGGACTTTCCTGCCGTCGAAATCCATATCCCAGGCACAATCCATGCATGAACCGCAGACCATGCATCGCGGAATGTCGATGCATCACGCTCGAACTCATGGGATTGCGCGGGCCGCCGCGAAAATCGTGCCCACTTCGCGGGCAGCCGGACACTCCCTGCCGGATCGCTTGTTCAAAACTTTTGCGCATGTGGTAGAACCCGTGAAAAGCCCTTATAACGCGGGGGTTAAACGCAACTCGGGCGAACCCGCGGTGACCCCGCGCGATACGGCCGATCCGTGATCCCCGGCTGCCAAGCCGGGCTCCCCGCCCGCCGGAATGGAACCTCGCAGATGACCTCGCTCGACAGTTTCAAATGCGCCCGCACCCTCAAGGTCGGCACCAAGTCTTACATCTATTACAGCCTTCCGGTCGCAGAGAAAAACGGCCTCAAGGGGATATCCCGCCTGCCCTTCTCGATGAAGGTTCTGCTGGAGAACCTGCTGCGCAACGAGGACGGCCGCACCGTCACCAAGGACGACATGCTGGCCTTCGTGCAGTGGCTCAAGGCCAAGACCTCTGAGCGCGAGATCGCGTTCCGGCCGGCCCGGGTGCTGATGCAGGACTTCACCGGCGTTCCCGCCGTCGTCGACCTCGCGGCCATGCGCGATGCGATGAAGCACCTCGGCGGCGACGCCAAGCTGATCAATCCGCTGGTCCCGGTCGATCTCGTGATCGACCATTCGGTGGCCATCACCTTCTTCGGCGACAATGCCGCGTTCGGCAAGAACGTCGCGGAGGAATACAAGCAGAATGCCGAGCGCTACCGCTTCCTCAAATGGGCGCAGGGCTCGTTCGAGGGCTTCCGCGTGGTGCCCCCCGGGACCGGCATCTGCCACCAGGTCAATCTCGAATACCTGTCGCAGACCGTGTTCACCTCCAAAGGCTCAGCGGCGGTCGAAGGCAAGACGGTGAACGGCGAACTGGCCTATCCGGACACCCTGGTCGGCACCGACTCCCACACCACCATGGTCAACGGCCTCGCCGTCCTCGGCTGGGGCGTCGGCGGCATCGAGGCGGAGGCCGCGATGCTGGGCCAGCCCTATTCGATGGTTTTGCCGGAGGTGATCGGCGTCAAGCTGTCGGGCAAGGTCAAGGAAGGCGTCACCGCCACCGACCTCGTGCTCACCGTCACCCAGATGCTCCGCAAGCGCGGGGTGGTCGGCAAGTTCGTCGAGTTCTTCGGCCCCGGTCTCGCCGCCATGTCGATCGCGGACCGCGCCACGCTCGGCAACATGTCTCCCGAATACGGTGCGACCTGCGGCTTCTCCCCGGTGGACGACGAGACCCTCGAATACCTGCGCAACACCGGGCGTCCGGACGCGCGGGTCGCGCTCGTTGCCGCCTATGCCAAGGCCCAGGGCATGTACCGCACCAAGACCACGCCGGACCCCGTGTTCACCGACGTCCTCAAGCTCGAGCTGTCCTCCGTCGAGCCGTCGCTCGCCGGCCCCAAGCGGCCGCAGGACCGCGTCGCCCTGAAGGACGTCAAGGCCGGCTTCGCCACGGCGTTGGACAAGGAATTCGGCAAGGCGGCCGCGGCGGACATCCGCTATCCGGTCCCCGGCCGCAAGCACGATCTCGGCCAGGGCGATGTGGTGATCGCGGCGATCACCTCGTGCACCAATACCTCCAATCCGTCGGTGATGATCGGCGCCGGCCTGCTGGCCCGCAACGCCGTCGCCCGCGGACTGACCAGCAAGCCGTGGGTCAAGACCTCGCTCGCCCCCGGCTCCCAGGTGGTCGGCGAATATCTGAAGAAGGCGGGGTTGCAGAAGGACCTCGACAAGCTCGGCTTCAATCTCGTCGGCTATGGCTGCACCACCTGCATCGGGAATTCGGGCCCGCTGCCGCCGGAGATCTCGAAGACCATCAACGAGAACGACGTGGTCGCCGCGGCGGTGCTGTCGGGCAATCGCAATTTCGAGGGCCGCGTCAACCAGGACGTCCGCGCCAACTACCTCGCGTCGCCGCCGCTGGTCGTCGCCTATGCCATCGCCGGCACCATGAACTTCGATTTCGTCAAGATGCCGCTCGGCGTCGACAAGGCCGGCAAGAAGGTGTTCCTGAAGGATATCTGGCCGAGCAGCCGCGACATCGCCGCGGCCATGAAGAAGAACATCACCAAGCAGATCTACAAGCGCAAATACGCCGGCGTGTTCAAGGGCGATGCCAACTGGGACAAGATCGCGGTCAAGGGCGGCCTCACCTATTCGTGGGACCGCAAGAGCACCTATGTGCAGAACCCGCCCTACTTCACCGGCATGAGCCGGACGCCGACGCCTCTCACCGACATCATCGACGCCCGCGTGCTCGGCCTGTTCCTCGAACTCGATCACGACCGACCACATCTCGCCGGCGGGCTCGATCAAGGTCGCCTCGCCGGCCGGCCAGTATCTGGTCGATCACAAGGTCAAGCCGGCCGACTTCAATCAGTACGGCACCCGGCGCGGCAATCACGAGGTGATGATGCGCGGCACCTTCGCCAACATCCGCCTCAAGAACCAGATGGTCCCCGGCGTCGAAGGCGGCGTGACGATCCACTATCCGTCGCGCGACCAGATGCCGATCTACGATGCGGCGATGCGCTACAAGGCCGAGCGCGTGCCACTCGTGGTGTTCGCGGGCAAGGAATACGGCACCGGCTCGTCGCGCGACTGGGCGGCCAAGGGCACCATCCTGCTCGGCATCCGGGCCGTCGTGTGCCAGTCTTTCGAGCGTATCCATCGCTCCAATTTGATCGGCATGGGCGTCATCCCCCTGGTGTTCGAGGAAGGCGCGTCGTGGCAGTCGCTCGGCCTCAAGGGCGATGAGACCGTGACCATCCGCGGCCTGCAAGGCGAGCTCAAGCCGCATCAGCGCATGATCGCCGAGATCGTCGGTGGCGACGGCAGCCTCAAGCGGGTGCCCCTCATCTGCCGCATCGATACCCTGGACGAGCTGGAATACTTCAAGAACGGTGGCATCTTGCAATACGTGCTGCGTCACCTCGCGGCGTAAGCCGAGCCGCCGGACGCCGGAAATGCTGCGCCGCCGCGTGACCCGCGGCGGCGTTTTGTTGGACGCGCTCACTGCGAAGTGAGTAGCGGGTGAGCCCGTCGCGACGTAATGAAGAGGGGAGGCCGTCTCGTCGGTACGGGGTGATCGGTCTCAAGGAATTTTTTTCGAGGGCATGGCGCGGCTGGTGGTGCCGCGGAGGTGCCGGTTCGTGCGCTTGTCGCAGCGTGCGAAAGTATGCGACGGGTCGAAAGAGTACGACCGGCCGAAGGAACAAGACGGGACGAACACGCGTCCGGCGGTGTCGGCGCGTCAACAAGCTGGTGGGTGGAGTTGCCCGATCGGACGGACAGGTTGGGATGACGACCAGGGGGCAGGCAACAGGGAGGCTATCGCCATGGGCAAGGTGATCATGGGCGCCATCGATGCGGCTCTGCTCGGTGTCACGCTCCTCGGCGCGGCGCAGACGGCCAATGCCGAGCCGCGCGCCGTGGTCGAGCTGTTCACCAGCCAGGGCTGCTCGTCCTGTCCGGCCGCCGACAAGGTTCTCTCCGAACTCAAGAGCGATCCGTCGCTGATCACGTTGAGCCTGCCGATCGATTACTGGGACTATCTGGGTTGGAAGGATACCCTCGCCAGCCCCGGCCACACGGCCCGCCAGAAGGCCTATTCGCGGATGCGCGGCGACCGCGAAGTCTACACGCCCCAGGTGGTCGTCAACGGCGTTGCGCAGGTGCTCGGCAGCGACCGCGAAGACATCGAGAAGGCGGTGGCGCAGATTCGCCAGAAATCGCAGACGCTGTCGGTGCCGGTGACTCTGGCGCTCAGCGAAGGCCGCATCACCGTGACCGTCCCCGCCAAGCTGAACGATGAGGTCCCGGCCGGGGAAGTCTGGCTGTGTCCCGTCAGCAAGGCAGTGCCCGTCGGCATCGGCCGCGGTGAGAACCGCGGCCGTACCATCACCTACACGAATGTGGTGCGGCGCTGGATCAAGCTCGGCGCGTGGTCGGGCAAGAGCGAAAGCTTCAGCGTGCCGGTCGAGACCGTCAAGTCGGCCGGCGCTGATGCCGTCGCCGTCATCTTGCAGAGCGGCACCGCCGACAAGCCGGGCGCGATGCTCGGCGCTTCGATCGCCGCGCTGCACTGACCGCGCGGTCGCGACGGCAAGTCAGGCACCGCGACACTTCACGCACCGCGACACTTCACGCATCTCGACAAGATCGACACTTCTTCACGACAACGACAGGTCGTGCACACCGGCTGTTTTACGGCCGGCGGTCGCGACGACAATCCCGCCGGTCCAGCGCGCTGTCGATCGCGGCGCCCTTCAAGCGGTGCCGGACGCTTCGTGCGCGGGCGTCGGCCCCGGCGCCTTTGTCGTCGGTGCGGCGGGCGCTCGCGGCCCCGAGGCCGGCCGCACGCGCTCCCGGATCGCCTGGAAGAACACGTAGAGCGGCGGGATCACGAAGATGCCGATGAACGACGCGAAGATCATGCCGCCGAACACCGGCGTGCCGACGTGGCGCCGGGCGAGCTCCGATGCGCCGGTGGCGATCACCAGCGGGAGCAGGCCGAGGATGAAGGCGAAGCTCGTCATCATCACTGGGCGAAACCGCAGGCGCGCGCCCTCGGCCGCCGCTTCGAGCAGGGGGACGCCCCGCTCGCGCTGCTCCTTCGCGAATTCGACGATCAGAATGCCGTTCTTCGCCGCGAGCCCGATCAGGACCACCATGCCGATCTGGCCATAGAGGTCGAGCGTCAGGCCAGCGACCACGATGGCGGCGAACGCGCCGAAGATGCCGATCGTGACCGAGAGCAGCACCGGCACCGGGATCGTCCAGCTCTCGTAGAGCCCGACGAGGAACAGATAGGCGAACAGGATCGCGAAGCCGAGGATCATCGTCGTCTTGCCCTCGGCACGCTTCTCCTGGAATGCGGTGTCGGTCCAGGACCCGCCATAGCCCTGCGGCAAGGTGCGGGCCGCGACGGCTTCCATGGCGTTGAGCGCCGCGCCCGACGACACGCCCGGCGCCGGGCTGCCCTGGACCGTGACCGCGCGCAGGTTGTTGTAGCGGATGAGGGCGGGCGGGCCCACCACCACGCGGGTCTCGACCAGACTGCGCAGCTGAATCATCTTGCCGTCGTTGGAGCGCACATTGATCCGGTTCATGTCGTCGAGGCTCGCGCGATCGGCGGCCTCGGCCTGGACCTGGACCTGCCAGGTGCGGCCAAACAGGTTCATGTCGTTGACGTAATATCCGCCGAGCGAGGCTTGGAGCGCCTGGAAGATCGAATTCAATGGCACGCCGAGGATCTGTGCCTTGTCGCGGTCGATATCGAGGAAGATCGAGGGGTTGGTGGCGTTGAAGGTGCTGAACACGCTGCTCAGCTGCGGGTCCTGGTTGGCGGCGATGACGAGCCCGCGCACTGCCTGGGCGAGCGCCTTGGGATCGCCGCCCGAGAGGTCCTGCAGCACATAGGTGAAGCCGCCGCCGGTGCCCAACCCGATGATGGGCGGCGGCGCCAGCGGAATGACCAGGCCGCCCTGGATCTGGTGGAATTTGCGGCCCAGGTCGGCAATGACGGCGGCGGCGCCGAGCGCCCGTGACTTGCGCTCTTCGAACGCCTTGAGCGTGACGACGATGAAGGCGGCGTTGGATTGGGAGTAGCTGTCGATGAAGTTCAGTCCGACCACCGAGGTCGCATCCTCGACCGCCGGCTCGTTCTTCAACATCGCCTCCGCCTGCTTGACCACATCGAGGGTCCGTTCCACCGAGGCGCCGCCCGGCAGCTGCACGACCACGAAGAAGCCGCCCTGGTCGTCTTCGGGCAGGAACCCGGTCGGCGTGACCCGCGCGAGGCCCCAGGTGCCGGCCGCGGCGACGCCGACCAGCACCAGCCCGATGATCGAGAAGCGCACGATGCGCGCAACCGCCGCTCCGTAGAGGTCGCGCACATAGTCGATCGCGCCCATCACCTTGCCGATCAGTCCGCGGCGCGGTCCGTGATGGGGCTTGAGGAAGACCCCGCACAGCGCCGGCGACAGCGTCAGCGCATTGATCGCGGAGATGAACATCGACACGGCGACGGTCACCGCGAACTGGCGGAACAGCTCGCCGGAGATGCCGGGTATGAACGCCACCGGCACGAACACCGACAGCAACACCAGCGTGATCGCGATGATCGGGGCGGTGATCTCGCGCATCGCCAGCTTGGTGGCGTCCGCGGGCGTGAGCTCGGGATGCTCCTCCATCACCCGCTCGACGTTCTCCACCACGACGATGGCATCGTCGACGACGATGCCGATGGCGAGCACCACGGCGAGCAGGGAGACCGAGTTGGCGGAATAACCGATCGCATTGAGCACGACGAAGGCGCCGATCAGGCTCACCGGCACGGCGAGGGTCGGGATCAGCGTCGCGCGGATGCTGCCGAGAAACAGGTAGACGACGATGACGACGAGGACGAACGCCTCGATCAACGTCTTCTGGACCTCCGAGATGGTCGCCTTCACGAAGGTCGTGGGATCGTACGTCACCTTCCAGGCGAGATCCTCGGGAAATCGCTTCTGCAACTCGGTGAGACGGTCCTTCACCGCCTGCAGCGTGGTGATCGCATTGGCTCCGGGCGACTGGTAGATCGCGACGGCGGTGGCCGGGAAGCCGTTGAACCGGGTTTCGCGGTCGAGATTCGCGGCGCCGAGCTCGAGACGCGCGACGTCGCCCAGCCGCAGCACCGAGCCGTCCGGGTTGGTGCGAACCACGATGTTTTCGAAATCGGCCACCGTCGACAAGCGGCCTTTGGTCTGCAGGTTGAGCTGGAGCTGCTGGTCCGACGCGGCCGGCCGGGCGCCGATCCGCCCCACCGCCGCCTGCACGTTCTGCGACTGGATGGCGGAGATGATGTCGCCGGTCGTCAGGTTGAGGCCGGTCAGCCGGTCGGTCCTCACCCAGGCCCGCATGGCGTAGTCCTGGGGACCCCACAACGACGCGTCGCCGACGCCCGGCGTGCTCTTGATGGGATCGAGCAGGTTGATGGTGGTGTAATTGGAGATGAACAGCGGATTGTGGGTCTGCTTGGGCGAATAGATCGCGATCACCCCGAGGATCGCGGAGGACTTCTTCTTCACCGTGACGCCCTGCCGCGATACGTCCTGCGGCAGCTTGGACAGCGCGATCTGCACCCGGTTGTTGACGTTGACGGTGTTGATGTCGGGATTGGTGCCGAGCTCGAACGACACGGTCAGCGTATAGCTGCCGTCGTCGCCGCTCACGCTCTTCATGTAGATCATCTTGTCGACGCCGATCACCTGCGCTTCGATCGGCTGGGCGACGGTCGCGTCCACCACGGAGGCATTCGCGCCCGGGTAGAGGGTGGTGACGGACACCTGGGGAGGGACGATATCCGGATACTGCGAGACCGGGATGACGTAGAGCGAAACGAGTCCGGCGATCGTCAGCACCACCGAAATGACGATGGCCAGGCGGGGCCGGTCGACGAACAGGGCAGAGATCATGAGGGTCAGCCCTTGCTGGGGCCGGCGGGGACCGGGGTCGCCCGGACCGCCACTCCGGGCCGGATGCTTTGCAGACCCTCGACGATGACGAGGTCGCCGACCGACAGGCCGGACTCGATGACGATGCCGGTGCCGCTCTCCTCACCGACCTTGACCCGTCGCACCGCCGCCTTGCCGTTGTCGACCACGAACACGTAGACCCCCTCCTGGTCGGCAATCAGCGCGGCCTGGGGGATCACCACCTTTTCCATGGGCTCGCCGCTCTCCAGCAGCACCCGCACCAGCTGATTGTCGATCAGCAGCCCCTTCGGATTGGCGATGGTGGCCCGCAAGGTCACGCTGTCGGTGCTGCGGTCGACGGTCACGTCGATGAAATTGATCTCGCCGACCTGGTCGTAAATCGACCCGTCGGAAAACCGCAGCCTCACCTTGACGCTTTTGACGTCGGTCCGCCCGTCCTTGCGATGCTCGAGCACGTCGGCCTGGCTCACCGGAAACGTGACGTACATCGGGTCCTGGCTGACGACGAGGGCGAGCGGCCCGCTGTCGGGCCCGACCACGTTGCCTTTGGTGATGTTGGTGCGGCCGATCTTGCCGGTGATCGGCGAGGTGATCTCGGTGTAACCGAGATTGATGTTGGCGGTGTCCAGGTTGGCCTGGTCGATCAGGATCTGGCCCGCCGCCTGTTGATCGGAGGCGAGCGCCTGGTCCCGGGTCACCGCCGTTCCGGCCTGACGAGTCAGCAGCTCCTGGGCGCGCTGCAGCTGGATCTCGGTCAGGGTTTTTGCGGCTTTGCTGCGCTCGAGGGCGCCCTGCGCCTGCTCGACCGCCGCCTTGAACAACCCCTGCTCGATCAGATAGAGCGGCGCGCCCGACTTGATCAGGTCGCCTTCCGTGAACTTGACCTCCTCCAGAAAGCCCTTCACCCGCGCCGCGATCTGGACGCGGTTGATCGATTCGACGCGGCCGACGAAGTCCGAGGTCGCGGAGATCGATTTGAGCTCGGCGCGGGCGACGCCCACCGGCACCGTGGTGGCGGCGGGCTGCTGCGCCACTGCCGGGACGGCAAGGCAGATCGCGGATGTCACAAGCGCGAATGTCACAAGCAACGCGAATCGCATGACGAGCCCCTTCAGGCGCCACTGCCGGGACGATCTCGGCGCCGTGTCACCACGGCGCCGAGAACTTTCGCGCACTGTGCACGATTGACGATGGCCGGCAAGCGCGATCAATCCGCTGCGGATGCCCGTGTCGGAGTCATCAACTCCGCGGGATTAACCGCTCCGACTCAGGCGCTTGCCCCGGTGTCACGGGCGGCGGTCACGACCCCCGCAGCATGCGGTGATGGACGTCGAGCATGGCGGTTGCGAGGCCGGTGCCGTCCGCGATCATCTCGCGCATCAGCGAGACCGGGGTCGGGTAGGGCGCCTCGACCTCGCCCACCACCGAATCTTCGTCACGGCGCAATTCGGCGTCGAACTTGCGCGCCAGCTGCTGCATGCGCCGGTTGTCGGACAGGCAGGTGATGTGGAGATGCTTGATGCCGCGATTGCGGGCCGCAAGCAGGGTCCTGTCCAGAAGCTCGGTGCCGACGCCGTGGCTCTGCCAGGGCTGCTCGATGCTGAACGCGGCTTCGGCCTGGGGGGCATGCGGACCGAACGGTCGCAATTCCGAAGCGCCGCGCAGGACGCCGTCGGTCAGAAAGCCGTAGAGGACGTTTTCGGGTTCGAAGGCGCGCTCGGCATGGCCCCGGATGAAGTCGTCCGCCACACAGCCGCCGAAGCGGTTGCGGCGGCTGGTTTCATCGAGGCGCAGCAGATGGTCGCCATAGGCCTCGGCGTCGGATGCCCAAAGCTTACGGACAATCCCATCGGCAGTTACGTAATTCATGGTCGAGCTCCATGTTTTTTGATGAGCCCCTTGGTCGCGCGTCCTCCTCGATCGGCCGGATCCAATGACCCGGGAAGCATGATGTTGCATTGCAGCAAAACGCCGAAAGCATCAAGTGCCATCTCCGGCGCCAAGCTGCCGGCCGTATCTGTGTGCACCGCAGTAAAATATCAAGGGTCATGATTGTTACGATTTTAGATAGTTCTTATTTATCATCGACTTGCTGCGCACAATAAGCGACGTCGCGCCGCCTTCCAGTGGCTGCTGATTGCAGTCGGAATGTGAGCTCTGCAGGCGGCGCACGGGGGCGCCGGCATGGAAATGGCATCGCCGGGGATGCGAGGATTTTTTGTCGCGTCCACGACCTGATGGGTTGCCGTCCGGGTCGCGGCCCCTATAACCGGCGATCACGTTCGTTCTGGCCATGCTCCCAATGCCCCCCACGATCACTGCGCAATATGCGGCCCTCGTTGCTGCGGGGGAGATCGAGCGCGATCCGGCGCAGGAACGGGCAGTGGCGCGGCTCGCGGACCTCAACGAACACCTCGCGGTGCATAGCCTGGCGCGCAAATCCTCATCGCTCGGCTGGCTGTTCGGGCAGCGGGGCGGCCCGGCCCAGAGCCCCAAGGGGCTCTACCTCTGGGGGGAAGTCGGACGCGGCAAGACCATGCTGATGGACATGTTTTTTGCCGCCTGCCCGGTGCAGCGCAAGCGGCGGGCGCATTTCCACCAGTTCATGCTGGACGTCCAGGACCGCCTCAACGTCTACCGCCAAAAGCTCAAGTCCGGGGAGACCTTCGCCGCGGATCCGATCCACCTCACGGCGGACGACCTCGCCGAGGAGGCGCGGGTGCTCTGCTTCGACGAATTCCATGTCACCGACATCGCCGATGCGATGATTCTCGGCCGCCTGTTCACGCGGCTGTTCGAGCGCGGCGTGGTGGTAGTCGCGACCTCCAACGTGACGCCGGTCGACCTCTACAAGGACGGTCTCAACCGGGCGCTGTTCGTTCCGTTCATCGCGCTGCTGATGGAGCGCATGGAGGTGCTTCGGCTCGAAGCGCGCACCGACTTCCGCATGGAGAAGCTCACCGGCGTCAAGGTGTGGCACGTTCCGGCGGACGAGGCCGCCCGCCGCGCCCTCGACGAGGCGTGGCGCCGCCTCGCCGGCGGGCGCGAGGGCGAGCCGCTCGACCTCATCGTGAAGGGGCACCATGTGCGGGTGCCCCGTGCCGCCAAGGGGGTCGCGCGCTTCGCCTTCCATGACCTGTGCGAACTGCCCCTCGGCGCGGTCGACTACCTGCGGATCGCCCGGGAATTCCACTCGGTGCTGATCGACCGGGTGCCGGTGATGAACTACGCCACCCGCAACGAGGCAAAGCGGTTCATCGCGCTGATCGACACGTTCTACGATCGCGCCGTCAAGCTCGTCGCCTCCGCGGCGGCCGAGCCGGACGCGCTCTACCAGGCGAACGAAGGCTACGAGGCGAACGAGTTCAAGCGCACGGCCTCGCGCCTCATCGAGATGGGTTCAACGGACTATCTGGCGCTGCCCCATGGGCGCGCGCCCACCGCCAGCGGCTCGGCCGCCGGCATCGTCGAAACCTAGCGCGCGATCGGTCGGATCGCGCTCAAAAAACCGTCAATTCGGCCGAGGCGTCCATCGTCTTTGGTCGACTTGAACGGGAGATGGGAACGCGTTAACACCCCGGGGCCGGTCGGATGCCGGCGGATCATCAAGGAATTTCCGTCGTCATGGCGCGCAAGAAGATTGCATTGATCGGCGCAGGCCAGATCGGTGGCACCCTCGCCCATCTGATCGGCCTCAAAGAACTCGGCGACGTCGTGCTGTTCGACATCGCCGAAGGCGTCCCCCAGGGCAAGGCGCTCGATATCGCTCAATCGACGCCGATCGAAGGCAACGATACCCGCTACATGGGGGCCAACTCCTATGAGGCGATGAACGGTGCCGACGTATGCATCGTCACCGCCGGCGTGCCGCGCAAGCCCGGCATGAGCCGCGACGACCTTCTCGGCATCAACCTCAAGGTGATGGAGCAGGTCGGCGCCGGCATCAAGAAATACTGCCCGAACGCCTTCATCATCTGCATCACCAACCCGCTCGACGCCATGGTGTGGGCGCTGCAGAAATACTGCGGCCTTCCCAAGCACATGGTGGTGGGCATGGCGGGTGTCCTCGACTCCGCCCGGTTCCGTTACTTCCTGGCCGATGACTTCAACGTCTCGGTCGAGGATGTCACCGCCTTCGTGCTCGGCGGCCACGGCGACACCATGGTGCCGCTGGTGCGCTACTCGACGGTTGCCGGCATCCCGCTTCCCGATCTCATCCGCATGGGCTGGACGAGCCAGAGCCGGCTCGACGCGATCGTCGAGCGCACCCGCAACGGCGGGGCCGAGATCGTGAACCTGCTCAAGACCGGCTCCGCCTTCTACGCGCCGGCGTCCTCGGCCATCGCCATGGCGGAGAGCTATCTGCGCGACAAGAAGCGGGTGGTGCCTTGCGCGGCCTATCTCAACGGCGAATACGGGGTGAAGGACCTCTATGTCGGCGTTCCCGTGGTGATCGGCGCCAAGGGCGTCGAGCGGATCGTCGAAATCGAGCTCAACGGCGCGGAGCGCACGATGTTCGACAAGTCCGTCGACTCGGTCGGCGGGCTGGTCGAGGCCTGCATGAAGATCGCGCCGAATCTCGGCTGACCGATCGGCCTCGCCGTGCCGGCGCGCTCGTGCTGCACCCGTTCCGGCGTGGCGGCCGCGAGCCCGCCGGAAACGGGATCCTCGGGCACGTCCGTGCGATGGGTATGAGCGAGCGACGGTTTGAATTTGTGCGGCGGTAACTGCAGGCGGGCTTCATGAATATCCACGAGTACCAGGCCAAAGCCGTTTTGCGGGAATTCGGCGTGCCGGTGCCCAGCGGCGTCCCGGCCTTCTCGGTCGAGGAGGCGGAGAAGGCAGCGCACCAGCTCGGCGGCCCGGTGTGGGTCGTCAAGGCCCAGATTCACGCCGGCGGCCGCGGCAAGGCGGGCGGCGTCAAGGTCGTCAAGTCGATCGGCGACGTGAGCCGCGAATCGGCGCGGATCCTCGGCGCCACCCTGGTGACCCACCAGACCGGCCCCAAGGGCAAGGTCGTGAACCGCCTGTACATCGAGGAAGGCTCGCCGATCGAGAAGGAGCTCTACCTCTCGGCCCTGGTCGACCGCAGCACCTCGCGGGTCGCGTTCGTCGCCTCGACCGAAGGCGGCATGGACATCGAGGAGGTCGCCCACAAGACGCCCGAGCGGATCGTCAGCTTCTCCATCGATCCCGCCACCGGGGTGATGCCGCACCACGGCCGGCGGCTGGCCCAGGTGTTCGGGCTGACCGGCGACCTCGCCAAGCAGGCCGCCTCGCTGCTCGGCCAGCTCTATCTCGCGTTCCTCGCCAAGGACATGAGCCTCCTGGAGATCAACCCGCTGGTCGTCACCACGACCGGCAAGCTGATCTGCCTCGACGCCAAGATCTCGTTCGACGACAACGCCCTCTACCGGCACGGCGACATCCAGGCGCTGCGCGACATCACCGAGGAGGACGAAAAAGAGATCGAGGCGTCCAAGTACGATCTCAACTACGTCGCGCTCGACGGCACCATCGGCTGCATGGTCAACGGCGCCGGCCTCGCCATGGCGACCATGGACATCATCAAGCTCTACGGCGAATCGCCGGCGAACTTCCTCGACGTCGGCGGCAGCGCCACCAAGGAGAAGGTCGCCGCGGCGTTCAAGATCATCACCTCCGACGAGAACGTGAAGGGCATCCTGGTCAACATCTTCGGCGGCATCATGCGCTGCGACGTCATCGCCGAGGGCGTGGTGGCGGCGGTGCGCGATGTCGGCCTGCGGGTGCCGCTGGTGGTCCGCCTCGAAGGGACCAATGTCGACCTCGGCAAGCAGATCATCCGCGACTCCGGGCTCAACGTCGTGCCGGCGGACGATCTCGACGACGCGGCGCAGAAAATCGTCAAAGCGGTGCGGGGGGCAGCCTGATGTCGGTTCTCATCGACAAGAACACCAAGGTCATCTGCCAGGGCTTCACCGGCAAGAACGGCACCTTCCACTCGGAGGCGGCGATCGCCTACGGCACCAAGATGGTCGGCGGCACTTCGCCGGGGAAGGGCGGCACCACCCATCTCGGCCTGCCGGTGTTCGACACCGTCGCCGAGGCGCGCGAGAAGACCGGTTGCGACGCGAGCGTCATCTACGTGCCGCCGGCCGGGGCGGCCGACGCCATCGCCGAGGCGATCCAGGCGGAGGTGCCGCTGATCGTCTGCATCACCGAGGGCATTCCGGTGCTCGACATGGTGCGGGTCAAGCGCGCGCTGAGCGGGTCGAAATCGACGCTGATCGGACCCAATTGCCCGGGCGTCATGACCGCCGGGGAATGCAAGATCGGCATCATGCCCGGCAACATCTTCAAGCCCGGCTCGGTCGGCATCGTGTCGCGGTCGGGTACGCTGACCTACGAAGCCGTGTTCCAGACCACCCGGGAGGACCTCGGGCAGACCTCCGCGGTCGGCATCGGCGGCGATCCCGTCAAGGGGACCGATTTCATCGCGGTGCTCGAGATGTTTCTCGCCGACCCCGCCACCACCTCGATCGTCATGATCGGCGAAATCGGCGGCTCCTCCGAGGAGGACGCGGCGCAGTTCCTCAAGGACGAGGCCAAGCGCGGCCGCAAGAAGCCCATGGTGGGCTTCATCGCCGGCCGAACCGCCCCGCCGGGCCGCCGCATGGGCCATGCCGGTGCCATCATTTCAGGCGGCAAGGGCGACGCGGAGTCCAAGATTGCGGCCATGGAGTCGGCCGGAATCAAGGTATCTCCATCCCCGGCGCGGCTGGGCAAGACCCTGGTGGAAGCGCTTAAGGGCTGATTCCGTTCGATTTTTTAGCTTGCGCCGCCCTCGGAAGGGATGATTTTTAATTCATTCCTAACGGGCCCAGTCGGTCGCCAAATTGTTATGCCCGGGCCGCTACATAAATAAGGTACAGAATCGGCACCGCGGCCGGGTGGCATGGATCATGCGACCCGCCCCGGCGCATCCGGGCGCCGCCTCGCGCGTCGCCATCATCCGCAGCGGTCCAGGATCTGTTCCATGTCACGCCAAGACGCCAACGCGGCTTTCGCCAGCACCTCTTTCCTTTACGGCGGCAATGCCGACTACATCGACAAGCTCTATGCCCGCTACGAGGCCGATCCCAACGGCGTCGATGGCCAATGGCGCGCCTTCTTCGAGAGCCTCAAGGACGACGCGCGCGACGTCGCGTCGAACGCCGAGGGGCCGTCCTGGCAGCGGACCGATTGGCCGCCGCTGCCGCGCGGTGACCTGGTCGCGGCGCTCGACGGCGACTGGGGCGAGGTCGGCAAGTCGGTCGGCGAGAAGCTGCAGGCGAAGGCCCAGACCAAGGGCGTCGAGCTGACCGAGGGCCATGTCCAGCAGGCGACCCGCGATTCGGTGCGCGCCTTGATGCTGATCCGGGCCTTCCGGATGCGCGGCCACCTGCATGCCAATCTCGATCCGCTCGGCCTCGAGCCGCGCAAGGACCCGGAAGAGCTCGATCCCCGCAGCTACGGGTTCGTCGATTCCGACCTCGATCGCCCGATCTTCCTCGACCATGTGCTCGGTCTCGAATTCGGCACCTTGCGGCAGATCCTCGCCATCCTGCAGCGCACCTACTGCCAGACGCTGGGCGTCGAGTTCATGCATATCTCCGATCCCCAGCAGAAGGGCTGGATCCAGGAGCGCATCGAAGGGCTCGACAAGGAGATCAGCTTCACCCGCGAGGGCAAGCGCGCGATCCTCAACAAGCTCGTCGAGGCCGAAGGCTTCGAGAAGTTCTGCGACACCAAGTTCACCGGCACCAAGCGGTTCGGCCTCGACGGCGGCGAGGCGATGATCCCGGCGCTGGAGCAGATCATCAAGCGCGGCGGCGCGCTCGGGGTGAAGGACATCGCACTCGGCATGGCCCATCGCGGCCGCCTCAACGTGCTCGCCCACGTGCTGGCGAAGCCCCAACGCGCGATCTTCCACGAGTTCAAGGGCGGCTCGTCCTCGCCGGACGATGCCGACGGATCCGGCGACGTCAAATATCACCTGGGCGCGTCCTCGGACCGCGAGTTCGACGGCAACAAGGTCCATCTGTCGCTGACCGCCAATCCGTCTCATCTCGAGATCGTCAATCCGGTGGTGCTCGGCAAGACCCGCGCCAAGCAGGACCAGCTCGGCGCCACCCCCGAGGATCGCACCTGCGCGATGCCGCTCCTGATCTCGGGCGATGCGGCCTTCGCCGGCCAGGGCGTCATCGCCGAATGCTTCGGGCTTTCGGGGCTGCGCGGCCACCGCACCGGCGGCTCCGTGCACTTCATCGTCAACAACCAGATCGGCTTCACCACCTATCCGCGCTACAGCCGCTCGTCGCCCTATCCCTCCGACGTCGCGAAGATGATCGAGGCGCCGATCTTCCACGCCAATGGGGACGACCCCGAGGCGGTGGTGTTCGCGGCCAAGATTGCCACTGAGTTCCGGCAGAAATTCCAGAAGCCGGTCGTGATCGACATGTTCTGCTACCGGCGGCACGGGCACAACGAGGGCGACGAGCCCATGTTCACCCAGCCGCTGATGTACAAGGCGATTCAGTCGCATCCGACCACGCTGGAGATCTATTCCAAGAAGCTGGTCGCCGAGGGTGTCGTCACCCAGGGCGAGGTCGACAAGATGAAGAGCGACTGGCGGGCGCGGCTCGATGCCGAGCTCGAGGCGAGCCACAGCTACAAGGCGAACAAGGCTGACTGGCTCGACGGCCGCTGGGCCGGCTTCAAGGTCGCGGAGATGTCGGACGATCCGCGCCGCGGCAATACCGGCGTCGCCATCGCGACTCTCAAGGAGATCGGCGCCAAGATTACGACGATGCCGCCGGGCTTCCACCTTCACCGGACGATCCAGCGCTTCCTCGATTCGCGGCGCAAGGCGATCGAAACGGGGGAGGGAATCGACTGGTCGACGGCGGAGGCGCTGGCGTTCTGCTCGCTTCTTCTCGAGGGCCATCGGGTGCGGCTGTCGGGCCAGGACAGCGAGCGCGGCACCTTCTCGCAGCGCCATTCGGTTCTGATCGACCAGGAGAACGAGAACCGCTACACGCCGTTCAACTACATTCGTCCCGATCAGCCGCGCTACGAGGTCGTCAACTCGATGCTCTCCGAGGAGGCGGTGCTCGGCTTCGAGTACGGCTATTCGCTCGCCGAGCCGAACTCGCTCACCATGTGGGAGGCGCAGTTCGGCGACTTCGCCAACGGCGCCCAGGTGATCTTCGATCAGTTCATCTCGTCGGGCGAGCGCAAATGGCTGCGCATGTCGGGCCTCGTCTGCCTGCTGCCCCACGGCTACGAGGGCCAGGGTCCGGAGCATTCGTCGGCGCGGCTCGAGCGCTTCCTGCAGATGTCGGCCGAGGACAACCTGCAGGTAGCGAACTGCACGACGCCGGCGAATTATTTCCACATCCTGCGCCGTCAGCTCAAGCGCGAGATCCGCAAGCCGCTGATCCTGATGACGCCCAAGAGCCTGCTGCGGCACAAGCGCGTGGTGTCGCGGCTCGATGAGATGGGGCCCGGCAGCGCCTTTCACCGCCTGTTGTGGGACGACGCCCAGGCGCTTCCCGACGAGAAGATCAAGCTCGTGCCCGACGACAAGATGCGTCGCGTCGTGCTGAGCTCGGGCAAGGTCTATTACGACCTCTATGAAGAGCGCGAGAAGCGCGGCACCAACGACGTGTACCTGCTGCGCGTCGAGCAGCTCTATCCGTTCCCGATGAAGGCGCTGGTGCAGGAGCTCGGCCGGTTCAAGAACGCCGAGATCGTGTGGTGCCAGGAAGAGCCCCGCAACATGGGCGGCTGGCATTTCGTCGAGCCCTACCTCGAATGGGTGCTCAACCAGGTCGGCGGGGTGTCGCGCCGTCCGCGCTATGCGGGCCGTCCGGCGGCCGCCGCCACCGCGAGCGGGCTCGCCTCCAAGCACCTCGCCCAGCTCAAAGCCTTCCTCGAAGACGCCCTTGCTTGATTGTCAGGACCTTAACGCATGACCGACATCCGGGTACCTACGCTGGGCGAATCGGTGACCGAGGCGACCATCGGAAAGTGGTTCAAGAAGCCGGGCGACGCCGTCGCGGTCGATGAGCCGCTGGTCGAGCTCGAAACCGACAAGGTGACGATCGAGGTGCCGGCCCCTACGGCCGGCGTGCTCTCGGAGATCGCCGCCAAGAACGGGGAAACCGTCGGCGTGGGCGCGCTGCTCGGTGCGATCACGCCCGGGTCCGGCGCGGCGGCCCCGCCGTCCGCTCCGCCAAAGGCGCAAGCGCCGACTGCCGCTCCTGCTGCACCTGCCGCTCCTGCCGCCGCTGCGGTGCCCGCCGCCGCCGTGGCCGCACCGGGGGCCGACGGCCCGCTGGCGCCGTCGGTGCGCCGCCTCGCCGGCGAGACCGGCATCGAGCCCGGCACGGTGCCCGGCACCGGCAAGGACGGCCGTCTCACCAAGGGCGACATGCTCGCCGCCATCGAGCGCGCCGCGATGAGCCCGGTGCCGGTGCCGCAGCCGGCGGCCGCGATGCAGGTGCGCGCGCCGTCCCCCGCCGACGATGCCGCCCGCGAGGAGCGGGTGCGGATGACGCGGCTGCGCCAGACCATCGCGCGCCGCCTCAAGGACGCCCAGAACACCGCCGCCATGCTCACGACCTTCAACGAGGTCGACATGACCGCGGTGATGGCGCTGCGCAGCCACTACCGCGACCTGTTCGAGAAGAAGCACGGCGTGAAGCTCGGCTTCATGGGCTTCTTCGTGAAGGCCTGCGTGCAGGCGCTCAAGGACGTTCCCGCGGTCAATGCCGAGATCGACGGCACCGACATCGTCTACAAGAACTACTGCCACATCGGCATCGCGGTCGGCACCGACAAGGGCCTGGTGGTGCCGGTGGTGCGCGACTGCGAGCGCAAATCGCTTGCCGAGATCGAGAAGGAGATCGCGAGCCTCGGCCGCCGCGCCCGCGACGGCGAGCTCAAGATCGAGGAATTGCAGGGCGGCACCTTCACCATCACCAATGGCGGCATCTACGGCTCGCTGATGTCGACGCCGATCCTCAATGCCCCGCAGTCCGGCATTCTCGGCATGCACAAGATCCAGGACCGCCCGGTGGCGATCGCCGGCAAGGTCGAGATCCGGCCGATGATGTATCTCGCTTTGTCCTACGATCACCGCGTCGTCGACGGCCGCGAAGCCGTGACCTTCCTGGTGCGGGTGAAGGAGCTTTTGGAGGACCCGTCGCGGTTGGTCCTGGATCTGTGATGTTTCTGTAACGGGCATGCCAACGATTGCAATTGTCGCGGGCGTGAAGCTCGTAATGTACTGGAACGATCATGCCCCGGCGCACTTTCATGCGCTTTTCGCCGAGAACCGTGCGGTAATCGACATCGAGACTCTTGAGGTGATTGCTGGCCATCTGCCCAAACATAAGCTGCGAAGTGTGTTGAAATGGGCCGCATCACGGCAGGGCGCTCTCCACATCGCCTGGAGAGACACGCAAGCATCGCGGTTTCCGGGAACCATCGCATGAAGAAATTGCCCCGAATTGCTGTCGCAGAACCGGTGATCCACGGTGTGCTCAAGCTCGTCTTCAACGATGGCTATGAGGGGGTCGTCGATCTCAGGCCGATGATCGCTCGGGGCGGCGTCTTCAAATGGCTCCAGAGGCCCAAGAACTTCGCCAAGGTTCAGATCGAAGAACACGGACACCATGTGTTCTGGATCGATGACAAGCGCCGGGAGATCGATCTCGGAGCGGACGGTCTTCGGCGCGACGCCGAGAAGCAGGCCGAACTCCACAAGCTGATCGCGAGCTGAAGTCCCATGCCCACCTACGATCTCACCGTCATCGGTACCGGCCCCGGCGGCTATGTCTGCGCCATCCGCGCGGCGCAGCTCGGCATGAAGGTGGCGGTCGTCGAGAAGGACAGCACCTTCGGCGGCACCTGCCTCAACATCGGCTGCATTCCCTCGAAGGCGCTGCTGCACGCCTCCGAGCTGTTCGACGAGGCCGGGCACGCCTTCGCCAGGATGGGCATCGGCGTCGGCAAGCCGGTGCTCGATCTCGCCGCCATGCAGAAATTCAAGGACGAGGGGGTCGACGGCAACGTCAAGGGCGTCGCCTACCTGTTCAAGAAGAACAAGATCGAGCCCCATATCGGGGTCGGCCGCATCGTCGCGCCCGGCAAGATCGAGGTGAAGGCTGCCGACGGCGCCGTGAGCACCATTGAGACCAAGGCGATGGTGATCGCCACCGGCTCCGACGTCGCGCGCCTCAAGGGCATCGCCATCGACGAGAAGCGCATCGTGTCGTCGACCGGCGCACTCCTATTCGACAAGGTGCCGCCGCGCCTGCTGGTGGTCGGCGCCGGCGTGATCGGGCTCGAGCTCGGGTCGGTGTGGCGGCGGCTCGGCGCCGAGGTGGAGGTCGTCGAATTCCTCGACCGCATCCTGCCGGGCATGGACAACGAGGTCGCCCGCCAGTTCCAACGCATCCTGGAAAAGCAGGGGCTGACCTTCAGGCTGTCCTCGAAGGTAACCGCGATCGATTCGTCGGGACCGCGCCTCGCGGCGACCGTGGAGCCCGCGGCCGGCGGCGCAGCCCAGACGATCGAAGCCGACGCCGCCCTGATCGCCATCGGCCGGGTGCCCTATACCGACGGCCTCGGCCTCGAGGCGGCCGGCGTCGTGCGCGACAACCGCGGCCGCGTCGTGGTCGATTCGCATTACGCCACCAACGTCCCCGGCATCTACGCGATCGGTGACGTCATCGCCGGTCCGATGCTCGCCCACAAGGCGGAGGACGAGGGCATCGCGGTCGCCGAGATCATTGCCGGCAAGGCCGGGCACGTGAACTACGACGTCATTCCCAACGTCATTTACACGTTCCCCGAAGTCGCCTCGGTCGGCAAGACGGAGGAGGAGCTCAAGGCCGCCGGCATCGCCTATGCGGTCGGCAAGTTTCCGTTCACCGCCAACGGCCGCGCCAAGGTCAACCACCAGACCGACGGCTTCGTGAAGATCCTCGCCGACGCCAAGACCGACCGCGTGCTCGGCGTGCACATCATCGGCGCCGATGCCGGAAACATGATCTCCGAGGTCTCGGTCGCCATGGAGTTCGGCGGCGCCGCGGAAGACATTGCGCGCACCTGCCACCCGCATCCGACCCTGAGCGAAGCCATCAAGGAGGCGGCGCTCGCGGTCGACAAGCGCGCCATCAGCATGTAGCGGCGGAGCCATGCAGACGCAAACGGCCGACGGAATCCTGCGCAAGGTCACCCGGGTATTCTGGGTGGTGCTCGCCGTGTTGTTCCTGATCGAAGCCTGGCTGTGGGATCACCTGGAGCCGATCGTTGCGCGCGTCGTCGCTCTCATTCCGCTGCAGGGCTTCAAGGCGGCCCTGGTGCGGCTCATCGCGCGCCTGTCGCCGCCGGCGACGCTCGTCGTCTTCGCCATCCCCTTCCTTCTGCTGTTGCCGCTGAAGTTTCTCGAAGTCTGGCTGCTCGTGAAGCAACAGTGGATCGGCGCCGTCTTGGTGCTGGTCGCGGCGAAGCTCGTCGGTCTCGGCATCACCGCCTTCATCTTCGAGGTGACGCGCGACAAGCTCATGCAGATGGCGTGGTTCCGCAAGGTCTACGCGTTCTTCGTCTGGTTGCGGGCCTGGGCCAACCAGAAGGTCGAGCCGATCAAGCGCCGGTTGCGCAAATGGCGCTACGTCCTGCAGCCGCGCTCGGGCCGGTTCGTCACCCACCTGATGCGGGTGCGCCGCCGCATGCGTGCGGCGGCTCCCTGATCACCTGATCTTTGGTACCTCATCCTGAGGAGCGTCCGAAGGACGCGTCTCGAAGGATGGCCCCGTCCACCTGTGACTATCCTTCGAGACGCCCGCTGCGCGGGCTTCTCAGGATGAGGTCAGAATGAAAGAGCTTCGCGCTCCCTCAAGATGAAGATTGAGTGTAGCGCTCAGCCGAGATGGAGCAGGTGGGGCGCGAAGGCTGCGAGACCCATCATGGCAACGCCGAGCACGGCGATGCCGCCGGCGGCCCAGGCGAGGATCACCATTCCGGTGATCACGGCGGCCGAGCACAGCACGATGCCGATCTGGAACGCTGCGGAGGCGAGCTCGTAATTGTGGTATTGGGCGAGCAGGGTGTCGCGTTCGTGCTCGGCCTCCTTGGCGCGCTCGGCGAGCTCGACCGTGCCTTCCCGGGTTTCCGGCTCCGAGCGGTAGCGGGCCGCGGTCTTCTGCCATTCCGCGATCTGTTTCGCGATCGGCTGCTTCGCCTCGGCGTCGGCGATCGCCGTCGCTTCCGCAATCTTCGCCTCCGCGGCGGTGAGCACCACGGTCCGCCTGATCGTCTTGGCCTGGAAGAAATTCCACAGGTCCGAGGCCTTGATGTTGAGCGTCATCGCCTCGGTCTGCGCGCCCTTGCCGAGCGTCTCCGAGAATGCGAGGCACAACGCCATCACGGCGATGACGAGGGCGATCTTCTTATTCGATCCGGCGGCATGCTCGATATGCTCGGCATGTTCGACCTGCTCGTGGGCTTCAGCCATCGCGTGCTCCCGGCGATTTCATGAGGAGGCAGAACATGCCGTGAAGCGCGTATGCTGCGCAAGTGGGCAGGCGAGCATGTGTGCGGGCTCACGCCCGCGGATGGGCGCTGCGGTAGACCTCCAGCAGGCGCTCGGTATCGACCGCCGTGTAGATCTGCGTCGTCGACAGCTTGGCATGCCCGAGCAGCTCCTGGATCGCGCGCAGATCGCCCCCGCGGCCGAGCAGGTGCGTCGCAAAGGAATGCCGCAGCGCATGGGGCGTCGCGGTTTCGGGCAGATTGAGCGCGCCCCGCAACCGTTCCATGACGAGTTGGATGATTCGTGGCGACAGTGGCCCGCCCTTGGCGCCGACGAACAGCGGCTGGTCGGGGCCGAGCCCGTAGGGGCACAGCGCCACGTATTCGGCGATGAGGGTCAGGACCGGTTGCAATACCGGGACCATGCGCGGCTTGCGTCCCTTGCCGATCACGGTGATCGAGTCGCCGGCGCCCGGCGCGGGCACCTCCTTGGTCTTGAGCCCGAGCGCCTCGGAGATGCGCAGGCCGGAGCCGTAGAGCAGCGCGAGCACGGCGGCGTCGCGCGCCAGCACCCAGGGCTCGCGCTCCTCGCCGGCCCGCAGATCGGTGTCGGCGAGCCGCTTGGCGGGCGCCACCGCGATCGGCTTGGGCAGAGTCTTCTCGATCTTCGGCGCGCGGATCGCCGACAGCGCCCCGACCTTGCCTTTGCCCTGGCGCTCCAGGAATCGCGCAAACGAGCGCGCCCCCGCGAGCGCGCGCATCAGCGAACGCCCACCGATGCCGTCGCCGCGCCGCCGCGCCATGAAGGCGCGCACGTCGCGCGGCGCGAGGTCGCGCAGTATCGGAAGTGTGACGCGCCGCCCGAAATGGTCGGCCAGGAAATCGAGGAATTGGCGCACGTCGCGGCCATAGGCCTCGACCGTCTCCGGCGACATGCGCCGCTCGGCGCCGAGATGGGCAAGCCATTGGGCCATCTCGCGGGCGGTCTCGGGAGCGGCGGACGCCGGCGCCGCGTTATCCTCTGCCGCCTGTTTCGAACCGGCCTTGCTCATCGTCCCCCGCGATTCCTGAAAGAGCGAATCATCGCCGAAAGGTGGCAGTCTTTTCGGACCGGATGATGCTCAACGGAGAAACTTCGAACTCTCGCCCGCTCGGGCCTGCCGCCATGGCGCGGCCTGAAACGATGGCGCTCGAACCCCCATATTGGTTATCTCACCGCTTCGTGTGAGCTTTCTTAAGACCTCGGGACCCCGGCCACCCTCATGGCGAAGCGCATTGTCGACGTGCTGGTGCCGGTCGCCCTCGATCAGGCCTATTCGTATCGGGTGCCGCCGGAGCTCGATCTCGCGCCCGGCGATCTGGTACGGGTGCCGCTCGGCGCCCGCGAATGCACGGCGGTGGTGTGGGGGGAGAATGCCACGCCGAACCCGCGGCTGGACAACCGCCTGAAGGATGTCGCCGCCAAGCTGGAGTTTCCCCCGCTCAAGCCGGAGCTGCGCAAGTTCGTCGAGTGGGTATCGGGCTACACGCTGAGTCCACGCGGCATGGTGCTGCGGATGGCGCTGCGCATGGGCGAGCAGCTCGGGCCGGAGCGGATCCGCGTCGGCGTGCGGCTCGTGGGTGCGGCCCCGCAGCGGATGACGGCCGCCCGGGCACGGGTGCTCGCGCTGCTCGCGGACGGCCTTGGGCGGGGAAAGGGCGATGCGGCGCGGGAAGCCGGGGTGTCGGTCGGCGTCATCGACGGGCTGATCGACGAAGGCACGCTGGAGGCGATGCCGCTGCCGCCGGACATGGTGCGGCCGCCCGACCCGGGCTACGCGGTGCCCGACTTCTCGCCGGCGCAGGCCGCCGCCGGCGCGGCGTTGCGCGAACGGGTGCGCGCCGGCGGCTATTCGGTGACCTTGCTCGACGGCGTGACCGGCTCGGGCAAGACCGAGGTCTATTTCGAGGCGGTCGCCGAGGCGATCGCACGCGGCCGCCAGAGCCTGATCCTGATGCCGGAAATCGCGCTCACCGCGCAATCCCTCGACCGCTTCGCGGCGCGCTTCGGGGTGCGTCCGGCGGAATGGCATTCGGAGCTGAGCCCCCGGTTGCGCGCCCGCACCTGGCAGGGTGTCGCGAGCGGCGAGGTCCGCGTCGTCGCCGGGGCGCGCTCGGCGCTGTTTCTGCCCTATGCGGACCTCGGTCTCATCATCGTCGACGAGGAGCACGACGCGGTCTACAAGCAGGAGGACGGCGTGCACTACCATGCCCGCGACATGGCGGTGGTGCGCGGCCATATCGCCAGGTTTCCGGTGGTGCTGGCGTCGGCGACGCCGTCGATCGAGACCGAGGTCAATGCGCGGCGCGGCCGCTATCACCGCCTGCAATTGCCGGAGCGGTTCGGCGGCCAGCACCTGCCCGGCGTCGAGGCGATCGACCTCACCCGCGAGGGGCCGCCGCGCGGCCGCTACATCGCGCCGCGGCTCGCCGAGGCGGTCGAGACGGCGCTCGAACGCGGCCAGCAGGCGCTGCTGTTCCTCAACCGGCGCGGCTATGCGCCGCTCACGCTGTGCCGCGCCTGCGGCTTTCGCTTCGCCTGCCCGAACTGCGATGCCTGGCTGGTCGATCATCGCTTCAAGCGCCAGCTGGCGTGCCATCACTGTGGCTTCTTCACCCCGCGTCCGGCGGCGTGCCCGAAGTGCCAGGCCACCGACAGCTTCGTGGCCTGCGGCCCCGGCGTCGAGCGTCTGGAGGAGGAGGCGGCCGCGCTGTTTCCGCACAAGCGCATCATGGTGCTGTCGAGTGACCTGATCGCGACCGCGGAGCGCATGCGCGAGGAGTTCAAGGAGATCGAGGAGGGCCACGTCGACATCATCATCGGCACCCAGCTGGTGGCGAAGGGCCATCATTTTCCAAAACTCAACCTCGTGGGGATCATCGATGCCGACCTCGGCCTGAGCAACGGCGATCCACGGGCGGCCGAGCGGACCTTCCAGCTCCTGCACCAGGTGTCGGGGCGCGCGGGGCGCGAATCCGGGCCCGGCTACGCCTATCTGCAGACCCACCAGCCCGATCATCCGGTGATGCGGGCGCTGATCGCCTGCGACCGGGAGGCCTTCTACGCCAGCGAAATCGAGGTGCGCGTGCGCAGCTCCTATCCGCCGTTCGGGCGGCTGGCGAGCCTCGTCGTGTCCGGGCCGGACCGTCCCTCGACCGAAGGCTTCGCCCGTCGCTTGTGCGCCGCGGCGCCGCATGTCGACGAGGTGCGGGTTCTCGGGCCCGCCGAGGCGCCGATCGCGGTGGTGCGCGGGCGCCATCGCTTCCGGGTCCTGATCAAAGCACCGCGCGCCTATGATCTCTCCGGCTACATGCGGGACTGGCTGCGCCACGCGCCCAAGGCGGAAACCAAGCCGGCGACCGGCATCAAGGTCGAGGTCGACATCGATCCCATGAGCTTCTTGTGAAAAGCCGGTTTCTTGTGAAGCGCGCGACCGCTCAGGGCTGCCATGGTCGCCCGCGGCGAGAATTGTGTGTCATGCCACGCGAAAGCGGGGCATCCAGTAGCCCTGTTCTGTCGATAGGACGCAGTCCGTGCCGCAAATAGAAGTCTGGTGGTTACTGGATCGCCCGGTCGAGCCGGGCGATGACGACTGTGTGCTTGTGAAAGAGGCGTGCGACCAATTGGAGACGGGGCAGTAAAATCAATGGCCGACCTCGCCGCCGCCCATCACCTGCTGCGCAGCGTGTTCGGCTTCCCGTCGTTCCGCGAGGGGCAGGCGGAGATCGTCGAGACGATCCTGGCCGGCCGCGACGTGCTCGCCATCATGCCGACCGGCAGCGGCAAGTCGCTGTGCTACCAGCTGCCGGCGCTGCTCCATGGCGGGCTCACCGTCGTCGTCTCTCCGCTGATCGCGCTGATGCGCAACCAGGTGGCGCAGTTGCGCGGCTACGGTATCGCCGCCGCCGCCATCAATTCCGCAAACGAGTTCTCCGAGAACCGCGACATCGCCCAGCAGATCGCCCGCGGCGAATTGCGGCTCGCCTACATCGCACCGGAACGGCTGGCCAAGCCCGACGTCATGGCGATGCTGCGGTCGGCGAAGGTCGGGATGCTGGCGGTCGACGAAGCCCATTGCATCTCGCAATGGGGACACGACTTCCGCCCGGACTACATGAACCTCGCCCCGCTGCGCGAGGCGCTCGGCGGCCCGCAGACGGTGGCCTTCACCGCGACCGCCGACGTCGCGACCCGCGGCGACATCCTCGACCGTCTCTTCACGGCGCCGCCGGAGGTGTTCGTCCACGGCTTCGACCGGCCGAACCTGAACCTCGCCATGAGCCCGCGCCGCGACGGCCGCGGCCAGCTCCTGAAATTCGTCGCGGCGCATAAAGGCGACAGCGGCATCGTCTACTGCAGCTCGCGCAAGGCCACCGAGGAGCTGGCGTCGTTCCTGCGCGGCGAAGGCGTCAAGGCGCTGCCTTATCATGCCGGCATGGAGCCGACGCAGCGCTCGCGCAACCAGGACGTCTTCCTGCAGGACGACGGCGTGGTGATGGTCGCAACCGTCGCGTTCGGCATGGGAATCGACAAGCCCGACGTGCGCTTCGTCTGCCACGCCAACATGCCGAGCACCATCGAGAGCTATTACCAGGAGATCGGCCGCGCCGGGCGCGATGGCCTGCCCGCCGACACCCTCACGCTGTTCAGCCTCGGCGACATCACGCTGCGCCGCCGCCAGATCGAGGACGGCAACTCCTCGGACGAGCAGAAGCGGGTCGAGCGCCTGCGGCTCAACGCGCTGGTCTCGCTGTGCGAGTCGCCGGGCTGCCGGCGCCAGGTCCTGCTGCGCTATTTCGGCGAGACGGTCGGCCCGTGCGGCAATTGCGACGTCTGCGCCGGCGGCGTCGCCATGGTCGACGGCACCATCGCCGCCCAGAAGGCGATGTCGGCGATCCTGCGCACCGGCGAGCGGTTCGGCAGCGAGCACCTGATCGACATCCTCATCGGCGAGGACACCGAGGCGATCCGCAAGTTCGGCCACGACCGGCTGCCGACCTTCGGCGTCGGCAAGGAGAACAACCGCAACCAGTGGCGCTCGATCTTCCGCCAGCTCTATGCGGCCGGCATCCTGTCGCTCGACATCACCGGCTATGGCCGCTGGACCGTGCTGCCCGAAGGCCGCGCGGTGCTGACCGGCAAGACCAGGCTGGAGCTGCGCCGCGACGCCGTCGCCGAAGGCAAGAAGGAAGGAAAGAAGGCCGCCCGCAAGGCCGCCGCCGCGGCGGAGGTCGGCGACGCCGACCAGGACCTGTTCCAGGCGCTGCGGGCGCGGCGCTCGGCGCTCGCCAAGGCGCAGGCGGTGCCCGCCTACGTGATCCTGCCCGACCGCAGCCTCATCGACATGGCCCGCCGCAAGCCCGCGACGGCGGCCGAGATGGCCGAGATCCACGGCGTCGGCGAGGCCAAGCTCGCGCGCTACGGCGCGGCGTTTCTCGAGGTGATTCGCGAGCATCGCGGGGCAGGGTGACGGAAAGTCCGCGCGGGACAGGGTTCCCTATTGGCCTTCGGCCGTATTGCACCGCACCCCCCGCTGTGATAGCACACGCGCGGTTTTGCCGGGGCGCGCCATGGCGCGCACCTATTCGATCCAAGTCCTCCATCAATTCCAAGGGCTTGCGTCTCTTCTCGGGCACTTTCGCGCCGGGACTGGGCCGGGCCTAACATGAGCGCATCAGTGGCTGGGGAAGATCCGAACGTTTCCGGAGTGGCAGGACGCTACGCCACCGCCTTGTTCGAGCTGGCGCTCGAATCGAAAGCAATCGATTCGGTCCGCGCCGACCTGGCGAAGTTTCAGGGCCTGATGGCCGACAGTGCGGACCTGACCCGGCTGGTGCGCAGCCCGGTCCACACCGCCGAAGTGCAGGAGAAGGCGCTCGCCGCCGTGCTTCAGGCCGCCGGGATCGGCGGCATCGCGGCAAACTTCCTGCGGTTCGTCGCCAAGAACCGCCGGCTGTTCGCGGTCGGCGACATCATCCGCGGCTTCGACGCCCTGGTGGCGCGCCACAAGGGCGAGGTCAGCGCGCAGGTGACGGTGGCAGAGCCGTTGTCCGCCGCGCGCCTTGCCGAGGTGCAGGCCGCGCTCAACCAAGTCACCGGTAAGGACGTCAAGGTCGACGTCACGGTCGATCCGTCGATCATCGGCGGGCTTGTCGTCAAACTCGGCAGCCGCATGATCGACAGCTCGCTCCGCACCAAGCTTTATGCACTCAAGAACGCGATGAAAGAGGTCGGCTGATGGATATCCGCGCCGCAGAAATCTCCTCGATCCTCAAGGAGCAGATCAAGAATTTCGGCCAGGAGGCCGCGGTCTCCGAAGTCGGCCAGGTCCTTTCGGTGGGCGACGGCATCGCCCGCGCCTACGGCCTCGACAACGTCCAGGCCGGCGAGATGGTCGAGTTCGAGAACGGCACCCGCGGCATGGCGCTCAATCTCGAGACCGACAATGTCGGCATCGTGATCTTCGGCAGCGACCGCGACATCAAGGAAGGCGAGACCGTCAAGCGCACCGGCGCCATCGTGGACGTTCCCGTCGGCAAGGGCCTGCTCGGCCGCGTGGTCGACGCGCTCGGCAATCCGATCGACGACAAGGGGCCGATCCCCGGCGAGCGCATGCGGGTCGACGTCAAGGCGCCCGGCATCATTCCGCGCAAGTCGGTGCACGAGCCGATGGCGACCGGCCTCAAGGCGATCGACGCCCTGATCCCGATCGGCCGCGGCCAGCGCGAGCTCATCATCGGCGACCGCCAGACCGGCAAGACCGCGATCGCGCTCGACACCATCCTCAACCAGAAGCCGCTCAACGCCACCGGCAACGAGAAGATCAAGCTGTACTGCGTCTACGTCGCGGTGGGCCAAAAGCGCTCCACGGTGGCGCAGTTCGTCAAGGTGCTGGAGGAGCAGGGCGCGCTCGAATACTCCATCATCGTCGCCGCGACGGCGTCCGACCCGGCGCCGATGCAGTACCTCGCGCCGTTCGTCGGCTGCACCATGGGCGAGTATTTCCGCGACAACGGCATGCACGCGGTCATCATCTATGACGACTTGTCCAAGCAGGCGGTGGCGTACCGCCAGATGTCGCTCCTGCTGCGCCGCCCGCCGGGCCGCGAAGCCTATCCGGGCGACGTGTTCTACCTGCACTCGCGGCTCCTCGAGCGGGCGGCGAAGATGAACGACGAGCGCGGCGCCGGCTCGCTGACTGCCCTGCCGGTGATCGAGACCCAGGCGAACGACGTGTCCGCCTATATCCCGACCAACGTCATCTCGATCACCGACGGCCAGATCTTCCTGGAGACCGACCTGTTCTACCAGGGCGTCCGTCCGGCGGTGAACGTCGGCCTGTCGGTGTCGCGGGTGGGCTCCTCGGCCCAGACCAAGGCGATGAAGAAGGTCGCCGGCCGCATCAAGGGCGAGCTCGCCCAGTATCGCGAGATGGCGGCGTTCGCCCAATTCGGCTCCGACCTCGACGCCACCACCCAGCGCCTGCTCAACCGCGGCGCGCGGCTGACCGAGCTCCTGAAGCAGTCGCAGTTCTCGCCGCTCAAGATGGAAGAACAGGTCTGCGTGATCTACGCCGGCGTGAACGGCTATCTCGATCCGATCCCGGTCAATCGCGTGAAGGCGTTCGAGGAAGGCCTGCTGGCGCTGCTGCGCAGCCAGCAGGGCGATCTCCTCAAGACGATCCGCGACTCCGGCGACCTCGCCGACGCAACCGCCGCCAAGCTCAAGAGCGTCGTCGACGGCTACGCCAAGACGTTCGCTTAGCCGCATGTTCGACGGCTCACCGCGCGTGTTCGGAATCCTCTTCGCCCTTCCCCTTTCAGGCGGAGGGGGCCTCATCTCTCAGGGCCCGATGATCAGCCATGGCTAGCCTCAAGGACATGCGCGTCCGCATCGCCGCGACCAAGGCGACGCAGAAGATCACCAAAGCCATGCAGATGGTTGCGGCCTCGAAGCTGCGGCGCGCCCAGGTGGCGGCCGAGGCGGCGCGGCCCTATGCCGAACGCATGGAAAAGGTGCTCGGCAACATCGCGGCCTCGGTGGGGAGCACGCCCGGTGCTCCGCGGCTGCTCGCCGGCAACGGCGACGACCGGGTCCATCTGCTGCTCGTCTGCACCGCCGAGCGCGGCCTGTGCGGGCCGTTCAATTCGGCGATCGTGCGCCTCGCCCGCGAGCGCGCGAACGCGCTCCTCGCCGACGGCAAGGAGGTGAAGTTCTTCTGCGTCGGGCGCAAGGGCGCCGAGCAGCTCCGCCGCCTCTACGAGAACCGCATCGTCGAGACCGTGGACCTGCGTTCGGTGCGCCAGCTCCGCTTCGAGCATGCCGACGAGATCGGCGCCAAGATCGTGGCGATGTTCAACGCCGGCGCCTTCGACGTCTGCACGCTGTTCTTCTCGCGGTTCCGTTCGGTGATCGCGCAGGTCCCGACCGCGCTGCGGCTCATCCCCGCCGAATTTCCCCACACCGCGGCGACCGGCGCCAGCGCGGTGTACGAATACGAGCCCGACGAGGAGGACATCCTCGCCGAACTCCTGCCGCGCAACATCTCGGTGCAGATCTTCCGCGCCCTCATGGAGAACGCCGCTTCCTTCTACGGCGCCCAGATGACCGCGATGGACAATGCCACCCGCAATGCCGGCGACATGATCCGCAAGCAGACCCTTACCTACAACCGTACCCGCCAGGCGATGATCACCAAAGAGCTCATCGAGATCATCTCCGGCGCCGAAGCGGTGTAGGACGGGCGCAGAACAGAGAACGAGGACGAAATGGCCAACCCGGTCGGACACATTACCCAGATCATCGGCGCCGTGGTCGACGTCAAATTCGGCGAGCACCTGCCGCCCATCCTGAATGCGCTCGAGACCGACAACCAGGGCCACCGCCTGGTGCTCGAGGTCGCCCAGCAACTCGGCGAATCGACCGTGCGCACGGTGGCGATGGACACCACCGAGGGCCTGGTGCGCGGCCAGGAGGTCAGGGACACCGGACTGGCGATCGCGGTGCCGGTCGGCGAAGGCACGCTCGGCCGCATCATGAACGTGATCGGCGAGCCGGTCGACGAGGCCGGGCCGATCAAGTTCGACACCAAGCGGCCGATCCACGCGCCCGCTCCGAGCTTCACCGACCAGTCGACCGAGGCCGCCATTCTCGTCACCGGCATCAAGGTGGTGGACCTGCTCGCGCCCTACGCCAAGGGCGGCAAGATCGGCCTGTTCGGCGGCGCCGGCGTCGGCAAGACGGTGCTCATTCAGGAACTGATCAACAACGTCGCCAAGGCCCATGGCGGCTACTCGGTGTTCGCCGGCGTCGGCGAACGCACCCGCGAGGGCAACGACCTCTACCACGAGTTCATCGAGTCGAAGGTCAATGCCGACCCGCATCATCCCGATCCCAACGTGAAGTCCAAGTGCGCGCTGGTGTACGGGCAGATGAACGAGCCGCCCGGCGCGCGCGCCCGCGTCGGCCTCTCCGGGCTGACGGTCGCCGAATATTTCCGCGACCAGGGCCAGGACGTGCTGTTCTTCGTCGACAACATCTTCCGCTTCACCCAGGCCGGCTCGGAAGTGTCGGCGCTGCTCGGCCGCATTCCTTCCGCGGTGGGCTACCAGCCGACGCTGGCGACCGACATGGGCGCACTGCAGGAGCGCATCACCACCACCACCAAGGGCTCGATCACCTCGGTGCAGGCGATCTACGTGCCGGCCGACGACCTGACCGACCCGGCGCCCGCGACCTCCTTCGCGCATCTCGACGCCACCACGGTGCTGTCGCGCAGCATCGCCGAAAAGGGCATCTACCCGGCGGTCGATCCGCTCGATTCGACCTCGCGCATGCTGTCCCCGCTGGTGGTCGGCGACGAGCACTATGGCGTGGCGCGGCAGGTCCAGCAGGTGCTGCAGCGCTACAAGGCGCTCCAGGACATCATCGCCATTCTCGGCATGGACGAGCTTTCGGAAGAGGACAAGATCGCGGTCGCCCGCGCCCGCAAGATCGAGCGCTTCCTGTCGCAGCCGTTTCACGTCGCCGAAGTCTTCACCGGCTCGCCCGGCAAGTTCGTCGACCTCGCCGACACCATCCGCGGCTTCAAGGGCCTGTGCGAAGGCAAGTACGACTATCTGCCGGAGGCCGCCTTCTACATGGTCGGCACCATCGAAGAAGCGGTCGAGAAGGGCAAGAAGCTCGCCGCGGAGGCTTGATCTGCCGCGTCGCGGGCCGACGCCCGGCCCGCGACGCGTCTCGCCGGTTTTTGTTCAGCGACTTTTTGGGTAGCCCACCATGGCCACGTTCCACTTCGAACTCGTCTCCCCGGAGCGGTTGCTTTTCTCCGGCGAGGTCGAGCAGGTCGACGTTCCCGGTGAGGAGGGCGAATTCGGCGTGCTCGCCGGCCACGCGCCCTACATCGCGACGCTCAAGCCGGGCATGCTCAAGGTCTACGGCAATTCCAATGCGCCGGCGCGTATCGTGGTGCGCGGCGGCTTTGCCGAAGTCGGGCCGACCGGCCTCACGGTGCTCGCCGAGCAGGCGGTGCCGGCCGAGGAGTTCGATCCCGCCATGATCGCCGAAGCGATCAAGGACGCCGAGGAAGACATCGGCGACGCCAAGTCCGATGTCGCCCGCGACAAGGCGCGCCAGCGGCTCGAGCAGCTGCAGACTTTGCGCGACGTGATCGGGCATCCGTAAGCGGCGCGCCGCGGCGCTCTGGTTGGCCGGTTCTCCCGTGGCGCCGCCGTTCTCCCGTTACACCGGCGATACGTTTTTCACCTGCAGCCAGCGGCGCAGCGCGACCAGCGACCACACACCTTCGACGAGGCCGAACGGCCAGGCGCCCTGCAGAAACCCGTAGGCCGACGCCAGCACGCAGGTCCCGGCAAAAGCCAGGACGAACCAGTGGCTGCGCTTCTCCAGCGCGTAGCAGATCATCATCGCCGTGACGGCGAACAATCCGAACAGCGTCAGGCGATCCATTTTACCCTGCTCTCGCAAGCGCGCCCGCGCGCGCCGAAGGCGCCCCGGACGCGCCGGCTACGGCTTCGCGAAGCGCGCAAACTCGTGCACCACGCGTTCATAGACCGGCCGCTTGAAGGGCACGACGAGGTCCGGCAGGTGCGCCATCGGCTCCCATCTCCACGCGATGAATTCGGGATCGTGGGCGCCACCGCCGGGAGTGGCGATATTGATCTCCGCGTCCTCGCCGGTGAAGCGCAGGGCGAACCACTTCTGGGTCTGGCCGCGGTATTTCCCACCCCAGGCCTGTCCGACGATGTCGTGCGGGATGTCGTAGGTGAGCCAATCCGCGATCTCGCCGAGCCGCTCGAACGAGCGGATGCTGGTCTCCTCGTAGAGCTCGCGTACCGCCGCCGGCCAGGGATCCTCGCCGGGATCGATGCCGCCCTGCGGCATCTGCCAGACATGCGTCGCGTCGATGTGCTCGGGCCCGGACGACCGGCGGCCGATGAACACTTTTCCCGCCGGATTGATCACGGCGAGGCCCACGCAGGGGCGATAAGGCAGCTCTTCGAAACGCGTCATCGATCGGTCCCGCAATCCGGAAGGGTCAGTTCGGCTTGCCGCGGCTCACGGCGGTGATCGGCACCAGCGCGAAGCCGCGGCCTTCGACCGCCTTCGCCCACCGCACGATGCGATCGATGGTCATCGGACCCGCCGCGGCAAAGCCCACCGCCTTGCCGTTCTGGCGCGCGAGGGCTTCGAGCTTTGCCAGCGCCTTGTCGATATCCGCCGGGGTCGGCACGGCATCCAGCGCGAGGTTCCCGCGGACGAAGCCGGATGCGGCGCTGCCTGCTATCTGGCCGGCAACGCTGCGGGGCGAGCTACCGTCGTCGACATAGATGAGGCCGCGGCCGTCGATCTCGCGCAGGATCGGTGTCATGGCGGCCTCGGAGGCGGTGAGGGTTTCGCCTCGCTGATTGGTGATGCCGACGTAACCCTGGAACCGGCTCATCTGCCAATGCAGGCGCTCGATGTTCTGTTCCGGCGGGAGGGTGGTGAGGAGAGGCGCGGGAGCCGTGGTGTCGTCGTCATCCGCCGGCTCCATCGGAACCTGCAGCAGCAACTCGTGGCCGAGGCTGCGCGCCTCGCCGGCGAGCCGCTCGAGATCGTCGCCGGACGAGGCCAATGCCAGCGTCACCGCGGCCGGCAGCTTCGTGAGGGCTCGGGTGCCGCCCCCGGTGGTGCCGAGGCCCGTGACGACGATGGCGATCTGCGGCGCCGTGGGTTTTGCGCGCATCGGTTGCGCGAACGCTTGTGCGACGCGCGTCCCATCGGTTGCGATGCGCGGGATCGGTCCATCGTGTGTCATCTGGACGAGCCGGGAATCCAGCGCAGGAGCGTGCGCCGGGGCTGCGATCGCGGGCGCCGGCGCCGGAATCCTGATCTCCCGTCTGGCGCCGCTGCTGCCGTCGATGATGGTGATGATGCGCTCGTTCGCTGCGGGGGGCGCCGGCTCCGGCGGCGTCTCGGCGTCATGCGCCTGCGCGGATGGGGCACTGTCCACGTGTCGGAGGGCTCCGGTCACCTGGGGTGGGGCGAGGTCCGTTGCCGAAGGGCGAAGCTGCGCGATGGCGCCGACATCCGTCCCGACCGGCCCGCTCCTGGCGGCCGCAGCCGGCCGGCCGCCCAGCGGGTCATGCCCCGCAAGCGCCCAGATCACGGCGACTGCGAACGTGACGCCGAGCAATCCGCCGGCGATCGAATAGATGATCGAACGGCGACTTCGCGCAGGCTTGCTACCCAAGCCCAACGGGGCATAGAGGTCATCGGTCGCCACGAATGACTGCCTCGCGAATCATTGCGCCAGTTTAGCACGCACGCGCATCCGGCCCCGCATCGGCCGCCGCCAGGCCCTTCAGCCACACCCGCGGTCACGTCGTGCTGCGCCGCGCCGCATAAAAAAACCGGCGGCTTTGCGGCCGCCGGCTTTGTCTCGGAATGCTGCCGTCAGTTCGGCAGGTTCGCCGACTTCGGGTTCGGCGGGAATGCCGGGTTGTTCTTGGTGCCGCGGATCAGGTCGAGCGCCATGTTGAGCGCCTTGTCGTCCTTGGCCTCGGGCGGCACGTAGGACTGCGATCCGCCCTGCTCGTCGCCTTCCGCCTTGAGATGGCCGCGCAGCGAGGACTCGCCCTTGGTCTCGGTGCTCGCCCGCGCCTGGATATCCTCCGGCACGTCCTGCAGCACCTCGATGTCCGGCACGATGCCCTTGGCCTGGATCGAGCGGCCGGACGGCGTGAAGTAGCGCGCCGTGGTGAGCCGCAGGGCGCCGTTGCCCGAGCCGAGCGGGATGATGGTCTGCACCGAGCCCTTACCGAACGAACGGGTGCCGACCAGGGTCGCCCGGCGATGATCCTGCAGCGCGCCGGCGACGATCTCGGAGGCCGAGGCCGAGCCGCCGTTGATGAGCACGATCACCGGCTTGTTCTTGGTGAGGTCGCCCGGCCGCGCATTGAAGCGCTGGGTCTCCTCGGGGTCGCGGCCGCGGGTCGAGACGATCTCGCCGCGGTCGAGGAAGGTGTCGGACACCGAGATCGCCTGGTCGAGCAGGCCGCCCGGATTGTTGCGCAGGTCGATGATGAAGCCTTTGACCTTGTCGGCGCCGAGCTGGTTGGTGATGTCGTTGATCGCCTTCTTGAGGCCGTCGGTGGTCTGCTCGGTGAACTGGGTGATGCGGACATAGCCGACATCGTCGCCTTCGTTGTGGCTGCGCACCGAGCGCACCCGGATGGTCTCGCGGGTGACGGCCATGTCGAGCGGCTTGTCGGCGCCCTTGCGCAGGATCTTGAGCTTGATCTTGGTGTTGACCGGTCCGCGCATCTTGTCGACGGCCTGGTTCAGGGTCAGGCCCTGGACCGCTTCGTCGTCGATGTGGGTGATCACGTCGCCGGCGCGGATGCCCGCCTTGGCGGCCGGGGTGTCGTCGATCGGCGTCACCACCTTGACGAGGCCGTCCTCCATGGTGACCTCGATGCCGAGGCCGCCGAACTCGCCGCGGGTCTGCACCTGCATGTCGCGGAAGCTCTTGGGGTCCATGTAGCTCGAGTGCGGGTCGAGCCCGTTGAGCATGCCGTTGACGGCGCACTTCGACCAGCTTGCTCTCGTCGGGCTTCTCGACGTAATGCGACCGCACCCGCTCGAAGATGTCGCCGAACAGGTTGAGCTGACGGTAGGTGTCGGCCGCGCCCGCCGCCCGCGCGCTCGTTCCCACCAGCAGCCGCGACGGCTGAGCGGCCACGAGGGTCAATGCGGCGCCGGCGACCGCGCCCAGGAGGACCAGAGAAATCTTGCGCATTATCCACGAACCTTTTGGCTGTTGCTGGTCGCCCACCAGGGGGCCGGATCGATGGGCGCTCCATCCTTCCGGAATTCGATGTAGAGGACCGGCTGGGCCGTGCCGGCGGTCGGTGAAACCGAATCAGAAGCACTCGTCATCACAGGCGCGGTCGAAGCATTGGTCTGGTTCGAGGAAGCAACTTGTGTGCCGGCTCCCATGAGCGCCACCGGTTCTCCCGTCAGAACGAACTGGCCGAGATCGACCGTTATCCGTTCCATACCCGCCAACAGCACATGATATCCACCACCGACGTTCAGGATCAAGAGTTGACCGTAGGACCGGTAGGGCGCCGCATAAACCACCCAGCCATCGCTGGGTGCGGTGACCTGGGCCCCGGCGCGCGTCGCGATCGAGGTCCCTTTTTCGGTGCCGCCGGCGCCGTCATTTGCTCCAAACTCTTTGATCTTAGCACCGCTCGCCGGCAATAATAGTGTTCCTTTGGCCGCAGCAAAGGCGATCACGGGAGCCAGCCGCGCGGGGTCCGGAGCGGCGGCGCCGGGGCGCGGCGCAGCCGTTTTCGGCGCTTCGGTGCGGTTGGCAAACCGGGCGGCGCGCCTTGCGGCCTCGGCGCCCTGCTCGAGTTTCCCGATCAAATCTTTGAGATTGTCGGCCTGCTGCGCCAGCGCGAGCGCCCGCTGGCGCTCCTGCTCGAGCGCCTGCTCGACCTCGGCCTGCCGCTTCTGGCGCTCCTCGACGAGCGCGTTCATGCGAGCCTGCTCGGCGGCGAGCTGAGCGATCTCGACGGCCTGGCGATCGCGCTCGGTCGCGAGGTCCTGCCGCACGCGGAGGAGTTCGGACAGCTCGGCCATCAGGCCTTGGCTCTCCTCCCGCATCTCCGGCAGCACGGCGCCGAGGGTCATCGCGGCACGAATCGAATCGAGCGCGTCCTGGGGGCCGGCGAACACCGCCGGCGGCGGATGGCGGCCCATCCGCTGCAGCGTCGCCAGCACCTCGGCGATCACCGTGCGACGGCTGACCAGCGAATTGCGGATGCCGGCTTCCTGGTCCTCGAGTTCGCGGAGGCGGGTTTCGGCGGCCGTTGTCCGCTCCTCGTCGGCGCGGATGCGGTTGGCTCCTTCGATCAGCGCCGCCGACAGCTTGCGGCGCTCCTCTGAGAGCGCCTCGTTCTCGGCGGCGAGCTTGTGCTGGGCCTCGGTGGCCTGCTGCTGCTCGTTGCGCAGCGAATCGAGCTCCTGCTCCCGCGCCTTGATGGCGTCGGCGGGGGAGGCCTTGGTGTCGGTCGCGCTTTCGGCTTTGGGCGGTACGGGATCGGCCGGGCTGGACGGTTTCGGATGATCGGGTGCGGGCCGCTTGACCGGCTTGGCATCCCCCGAAGGCGCCCAGAGGGTAAGGCCCAACCCCAGAAGCACGCCGGCCCCGACGGCGAAACGCCGGCCCCGGGACGCCCGCCTCATGGCGAAGGGCATCGTCGTCGGCGCCGCATCATGTCGGCCAGTTTCCGTCAGGGGCCAATCCCACGTCCGTCAAATCGCATTGGGCTGTTCGCGCCGGCCGACGCCCATTGCCTCGGCCGCGCGTCATGGGCCGAAACGCCGGCCCAAACCGCGGCCACGCTAGCGCGCAAATAGGGCAGGATCACGCCGTCTCCTTCGACGCGCGGGAGGGTGGAGCGCCGACAGCGCAGCGCCGCCGGGACCCTCATTCCCGGTGGTATGGGTGTCCGGTCAAAATCGTAAATGCTCGATAAATCTGCTCCAGCAGCATGATTCGCACGAGCTGATGGGGCCACGTCCAGGGACCGAAGGCGAGCGTCAGGTCGGCCCGGTCCCGGACCGCGGCACCGAGCCCGTCGGCACCCCCGATGGCAAAGAAGGCGCTGGCGCGGCCGCCATCGTTCCAGCCGCGCAGACGCAGGGCGAACGATTTGCTCGACAAGGTCTCCCCGCGGGCGTCCAGCGCCACCGTGACGGCGTCCTCCGCTTTTACGCTCGCGAGCGCGATCGCTTCCTCGAGGATACGCCGGTCGACTTCGCGGGCGCGGCTGTCGCGGACTTCGACCATTTCGACATCGCGAATACCGAGCGACCGGCCGGTCTTCGCCGCCCGGTCGCGGTAGCGTTCGGCGAGTTCGCGCTCGGCCCCGGATTTGAGCCGGCCGACGGCCGCGACCATGATTCGCATCGCTCGCTTCCTCAGCGCCGCCCGGTCGGCTTGCGGCGTCGGCTTGCGGCGCCGGCCGTGTCGGGCAACCGACCGCGGTCGCCCGGTGGGCAGCGTCAGCCGATGCTCACGGCGAATGCCACGCGCGCAACGCGCGCGCTTGCGCCGTCGGGGCCACGCTAGCTCGTGCGCCCGGTGCTGCGTCCGCGCGTCCACAATCTTTCCAGATTGTAGAAAGTGCGGACCTCCGGCCGGAAGACGTGAACGATCACGTCTCCGGCGTCGATCAGGACCCAGTCGCACTGAGGCATGCCCTCGACCTTCAAGCCGGTTAGCCCGGCCTCGCGAAGATCTTCGAGCACGCGATCCGCGATCGAGCCCACATGGCGGTTCGACCTTCCCGAGGTCACGACCATGTAGTCCGTCAACGCGGAATCTTGGCGCAGGTCGATGGTGGTGGTGTCCTCGGCCTTCATGTCATCAAGACGGGCGAGGACGATGCGGAGCGTCTCCTGGGCGTCAGGGCGCGCCTTCGAGACGAGGTCGGGGCGGTCGGCGCCGGCCCGGAAGATTGCAACTGTGGACAGAGGTTCCTTCCCTTTCGGTTCCACTGTGCCGGGCACCCTGCCCGGGGCCACGGGACTAAGATAAGTGCAACCCGTTAACAGATTCAAGCTCCGTGCGTTGCTCCGCGTCGATTGGCGCTTGTGTGTGCCTCATTGGTCACGCCCGCATCCTGCACTGATTTTAGTGACTCTTTCGCGACTCCCGTGAGGCACGAAGGGCCGTCGAGGACAACGGCGACTTGAGACCGTGCAGGAAGACCCAGGCCGGCGGGCGGCGGTCGGGCAGCCGCGCCGCCTCCCGCTCGGGGATGCGGTAGCGGCCCAGCGCCTGCCCGGCGATGCTGCCGAGCGCGTAAAGGCTCGGACCGAGGCGGTCGATCACGGCGATGGGCACCAGCGCCACGATGCCGCGCCAGTTCTGCCAGCGGTGAAAGCTGCGCAGATTGTCCGCGCCCATGATCCATACGAAGTGCACACCGGGCCGATGGGTCACGAGGTGGCGAATGGTGTCGTAGGTGTAGCGCACCCCGATTCCGGCCTCGAGGCCGGTGACGACGATGCGCGGATGGCGGGCGAGGGTCCGCGCCGCGGCCACCCGCTCGCCGAGCGGGGCGAGGTTGCGGGTGTCCTTGAGAGGGTTGCCGGGCGTGACCAGCCACCACACCCGGTCCAGCCGCAGCCGCTTCATTGCAATCAGGCAGGCCCCGATATGCGCCTCATGCGGGGGGTCGAAGGTTCCGCCGAACAGGCCGATGCGCTGGCCGGCCGCGACCGGCGGAATGCGGAGATACGCGGGGACCGGCGTTGCCGTCTCGGTTTCGGCGACCGCGGGCACACGACTTGGTATCGGCATCGAAATGGGAAGACCCTCTGCGCACGCGACGCTCTGGACGGGCCACGAACCGCGCGCTCCCGCCGCAGGCCCCACTGACGATGCCTTAGAATTCATGGGCCGGGAGATTGATGGCCCGGTCAGATTATGGCCCGGTCGGTTTTCATGGCCTGATCTGGCCGGAGCCGTGGACGCGGTATTTGAACGTGGTGAGCTGCTCGACGCCGACCGGGCCGCGCGCATGCAGCCGCCCGGTGGCGATGCCGATCTCGGCGCCGAAGCCGAACTCGCCGCCGTCGGCGAACTGGGTCGAGGCGTTGTGCAGAACGATCGCGGAATCGACCTCGCGCAGAAAGCGATGGGCGGCGGCCGGATCGGCGGTGACGATCGCGTCGGTGTGGTGCGAGCCGTAGCGCTCGATGTGCGCGATCGCTTCGTCCAGCCCATCGACCACCTTGGCGGCGATGATTGCGTCGAGATATTCCGTGCTCCAGTCCTCCGGCGTGGCCGCGGTCACCCGCGGATCCGCGGCCTGGACCTCGCGGTCGCCGCGGATCGCGCAGCCGGCATTCAGCAGCATCGGCACGAGAACGCCGAGCTGGCCTGCGACGGCGCGGTCGACCAGCAGGGTTTCCGCCGCGCCGCAGACCCCGGTCCGGCGCATCTTGGCATTGAGCACGATCGCCTTCGCCATGTCCGGATCGGCCGCGCGGTCGACGTAGACATGGCAATTGCCGTCGAGATGGGCAAACACCGGCAGCCGCGCCTCCGCCTGCACGCGGGCGACGAGATCCTTGCCGCCACGCGGAACGATCACGTCGATGTTGCCGTCGAGCCCCGACAGCATCAAGCCCACCGCGGCGCGGTCCCGCGTCGGCACCAGTTGGATCGCGGTCTCCGGCAGGCCCGCCTCGAGGAGCCCGATGCCGAGTGCCGCCGCAATGGCGCGCGACGTCCGCAGGCTGTCGGAGCCGCCGCGCAGGATGACGGCATTGCCCGCCTTGAGACAGAGACCGCCGGCATCGGCGGTGACGTTGGGACGGCTCTCATAGATCACGCCGACGACGCCGAGCGGCACTCGCACACGCTCGATCTTCATGCCGTTGGGACGGCTCCAGGCGGCGGAAACGGTGCCGACCGGATCGGGAAGTTCGGCGACGGCTTCGAGGCTCGCCGCGATGGCGGCGACGCGCCTGCGGTCGAGCCGGAGCCGGTCGAGGAAGGCGGCGGTCGCGCCGGCGTTGCCGGCCGCGGCGAGATCTTCCTCATTGGCGGCGAGAATGGCTGCGCCGCAACGCTCGACGGCACGGGCCATCGCTCTGAGCGCGTTATTTTTTTCTTCCGTCGCGGCGAGGGCGAGACGGCGCGCGGCGGCACGCGCCTCGGTTCCCATGCCGTGCATCGTCGCGGCAATCTCCGCGGATCGATCCATGGCCTTCAGCAGTGCATTCATGGCGACATCCACCTGTCACGAAGCTTTCCTACCATGTTCCCACTGAGGCCGCGAGGCCGCCTGCTAATGCGCATCTTTGATTTTCCCGGCGCGGGCCCACGATCCGCACGTCTGCCGGCCTGTATTGTCGTTTCAGTCCAGGATGACGACGGAGTATACATTATGGCATCGCAGCCGCGGCTTCCTTCGCGTTTCCCGGTCGGCACCCGCTACATCGTCGAAGGCGAACCCGCCAAGGGCGGCAAGCTCCGGATCGTCTCGCGCTATCTGGTGATGCCGAGCGGGGTGCGCTACGACCTCATGAATGCGCCGGAACTTCCCCGCGCTCCCGCCGCGCCGTCGGTCAGGAAGATGCGGCCGACCCAGCGCCGCGCCAGCTGACCGGGCAGCTCAGCTTGAAATCGGCCTGACCTCTCGTCGGCGCCTCGTCCCCCCCGCTCGTCGCACCCTCTGCCGCCTCGTCGTCTCGTCCCCCGGTTTGCCGCCGGATGATCTGCGCCTTCGCGGGCCCGCCAAGTCCTGGCCGCAGCTTCGCGGCGCGATCGCTTCCATCCACCGCTCATTTACCGGCAATCACGCGGAAAAAAGACCGTTGCCAAGGGGTTGGACGCTCCTGGCCACCGGGGCGTCTCCGTCGTCGGATCGCCGCCATGACAATGCTGCCCGGCCAAAGCCGCTAGGACAAAGCCGCTCGGACAAAAAAATGCCCGACCTTGCGGCCGGGCATTCCTCGAAATCGAACCGAGATCGGCCGGACCCGTGGGCCGGCCGAATTCCCCGGCCTCAGCGCGCCAGCGGGTCGGGACGGATTTGGAACTGGACCACCCGCGGCTGGGTGCCCTTGCCCGTCTCCATGTGGAACGGCGTGCGGTTGCCGTTGGTCGTGTACAGCGCGCGACCCTTCCAGCCACCGTTCGGGTCGTCGATGCGGCCGTCCATCCACTTGGCGAAGAAGCCCATCGGATAGGGGACCCGCAGGTTGACCCACTTGCCGTCCACCAGCGCCATCAGCGACTCGTTGGCGTCGCCGGTGGCCATCGGGGTGTTGGCCCCGAGCCCGGAGGTGTTGAACTGGTCGACCCAGGTGTAGTAGCTCGCCTCGGCGCTGCCGGACTCAGCCACGTTCTTGAACTGCGGACCGGGGAACGGAACGAGCGTCCAGCCCTCCGGGCACAGCTTGCCTTCCGCCGCCTTCGGTCCGTTGAGCGGGCCCTTGCACTTGCGGCGGTCGAAGATGCCGAGATGGCCGCTGGACAGCGGGACATAGGCGACGCCGTTGCGATCGATGTCGAAGCCGCGCGGCCCGAAGCCCGGGAACGGCGGCTCGTAGATCTCCGCAAGGGCGGTCTTGGACGGATCGGAGCCGAGGTCGACGCGGATGATGTAGCCGGGATAGCCCAGCACATTGCCCCAGATGGTGCCGTCGACGGGGTTGTAGCCGATGCCGTAGAGGCCGGCGGTGATCCGCTTATCCTTGGTCGGATCAACCGGCTGATTGGGCTCGACATATTCGCCGCGCTTGCCGTCGCCATTGGTGTCGATGACGATTGGCGTCCAGCCCTGGGCCTTTTGCTCGTCGCCGGTCTCTTCGAAGATCCGCCGGTTGACCCAGCCGAGCGCGCCCTGCTGCGGGCCGCCGGCGCTCAACCAGATGGTGTTGTCCTTGTCCTCGCTGAACACCACGTGGTGGGTGTTGAAGCAGGTCCGGATCAGCTTGGTCTCGCCGGTCTTGGCATTGAAGTAGGCGAGGTGACGGGTCGACTCCTTGATCGGGAACACCTGCGCGGACGGATGGCTCGATCCCTTCTGGCAGAACGCCGGGTTTTCCGGGTTGCCGACGCGGGAGGTGAACCACACGTCGCCCCGCTCGTCCATCATCGGGTTGTGCATGCTGGTCTTGGAGTCCCAGATCGCCTCGTCGCCCCAATAGGCCGACGGCGCCATGGTGTTATTCTTGGTCGACTCCATGTCGGAGTCGCGCACCGGCATCTTGACCATGGTGGCGGTGTTGGTCTTGGGGTCGAACACCGGGAAGAAGTCCGAGCTCTCTTCGGTAGCGCCGTAATGCTTGCCGTAGGCGTTCACCGTCGGCTTGCGCTTGTCGGTGGAGACCTGGTCATGCAGGTAGACCGTGGGGGTCGCCCAGTCCCACTGCGTGACCACGACATTGCGCTCGATGCCCTGCGGCCGCTCCGGCTTGGCGAACGGCAGCTCGCCGCCGGCGATCCGGTCGGTCCAGTCGGCGAGATTCGCGATCGCGATCTTGGGATCCTGGCGGCCCAGCGCGACGGCCATATTGGTCATGGCCTGGCCGGACTGAATCCGACGCTCCCAGGCCTCGGTGGAGTTCTTGAAGGTGCCGAGTTCCTTCGGGATCTCGCGGGTCGCCTTGTTGCCGAGCTGGTGGCAGGCGAAGCAGCCATTGGTCTTGACCTGATCGAGCCACTGCAGCTGGCTCTTCATCGCGGTCACCATACCATTGCCGTTCGGTCCGGTGCCCGGGAACATGCCTTTGTCCGGGATCTTCAGCATCGAGAACCAGTAGATCGCCGGGTAATACTGGGCGGCGGCCGCCTCGGTCGGCGCCGCGATCGCCGTGATGTTGACGATCTTTCCCGGCTCGCTCTGGGTCTTCGCGGAGTCGACGAGGCCATAGCCGCGTGCCCACACCGTGTAGTTCGCCTTCGGCAGGTCGGGAATCACGTAGCGGCCCTGGTCGTCGGTGACCACGGTCTTGCTCATCTTGCTCGGAAGGTCGCTCGTCTCGGCAATCACCCAAACGCCTGCTTCCGGTCCCTTGGGGCCGGTCACGACGCCGCCGATATCCGTGGTGCCGATGTCGACGGCCGCGGCCTGCTGCGCGCTGGCCGGTGTCGGGGCGACCCCGAAGGCGAGGGCGAGCGCAATCGCCGCCACGCCGAGGTATAACCCGCGTTTCGTCCTCATGAAGTGTGTCCTCCGCTCGATTTCATGCTGCTAGGGGAAGGTGTCCGGCCACGCGGCCGAATCTTGATCGCCTCGGCAATCGACGGGTCGTCCCGTTCTTGTGTTCACATGGACGAATATTTCATCCGGAGCGGCAAAGCAACTCACATGGCGCCCGGCGCCGATTTTCCGCGTGCAGCGCCCAACGTGTTGTGAGAAAAGTCCTACCGGTGCGGACGCTGCACTGCCGCATCGGTCCCGCGGCCGTCCGCGGGCACGGCACTCTCGCAGGAAGCGGGCACTCTCGCAGGAAGCGGCTCCCGCGCAGGAAGGATTGCGATGGCGGATCATCACCACACGACGCTCGCCCGATACATCGCGGGCGCCGCGATCGCCTGTTTCGTGCTGCTCGCCGGCGTGGCGGCGCAGGCACAGACGCACATCCGGGTCGGCAAGGCGCAGGCCGGGAATTTCGCCTTCCTGGTGGCCGATGTCGGCGTCGCCGCCGGCATCTTCAAGAAGCACGGCATCGACCTCGAGATCGCGAACTTCGCCGGCGACGCGAAGCTGGCGCAGGCGATGACGGCCGGTGCCATCGACCTTGCTCTCGGCGGCGGCCCGACCATCGCCTTCGAGGTCAAGGGCGTGCCGATGATGGCGGTCGCCGCGCTGGCCGACCGGCCCAGCACCATCATGCTGATGGTCGCCAAGGACGGACCGGTGAAGACCGAGGACGACCTCAAGGGTCGTACCGTGAGCGTCTCGACGGCCGGCTCGCTCACCTTCTGGCTGGCGCAGGAGCTGTCGCGCTCCCACGGCTGGGGCAGCGACGGCATCAAGATCGCGCCGCTCGGCACCTCGACGGCGCAGGCGGCCGCGCTAAAAACCCATCAGATCGACGGTGTGATCACGGAATCGAACACGGTGCTGCGCCTGGTCGAGGAGGGCAGCAGCCGCATCCTCGTGCGGTTCGGCGAGCGCATCCCCGACTTTCACGTGCATGCGGTGTTCGCCCGCAACGACTTCGCGGCGACGAAGCCCGACGCCGTCCGCAACTTCGTCGCCGCCGTGCTCGAGACCGTGCAGTACATGAGCGAGCACCGTGACGAGACGATCGCCATCGCCATGAAGGTGGCCGGGGTCTCGCAGACGGTGGCCGCCGCGAACTACGATGAATCGATGCCGGCGTTCAACCGGACCGGCCGGTTCAGTCCGAAGGCGCTCGACGTGCTGGCACGCTCGTTCGTCGAGATGGGCGTGCTTTCGGAGCGCCCCGACATGAGCAAGCTTTACACCGAGGCATTCCTGCCGAAGAATTGACGTTGCGTCGCGCTCCGTCGCGCGACGTCGAAAGCGGCGCGGGGCCGGTTCGCCACGCGCCTCTTGTTTGCAATCATCGTTCAAGCGCGCCGCCGCCATCCACGTAGGCGCGGCGAAGTGGCAGGGTGTCCGGATGGTCACGGAAGACGTCGCGATCAAGGTGCGCGACATCTCCCATCAATTCGGCGAGGCAGGCGAGCAGCGCTTCGTCCGTGCGCTTCTCGACACCTCGCTCGACGTGAAGCGCGGCGAGCTCGTCTGCCTGATCGGGCCGAGCGGGTGCGGCAAGAGCACCCTCCTCAACGTCATCGGCGGCCTGACCGAGCCGAGCGGCGGCAGCGCCGAGGTGCTGGGCCGGCCGGTGCGCGGCCCGCGGCCGCAAGACGTCTCCTTCGTGTTCCAGGAGAATGCGCTGTTCCCATGGAACACCGTGGTCGAGAACGTCGAACTCGGCATGACGTTCCAGGGCGTTCCCAAGACCCAGCGCGCGGCGCGGGCCCGGGAATCGCTCGCGGCGGTCGGCCTTGCGGAGTTCGCCGCGCATTTCCCCGCGCAACTGTCCGGCGGCATGCGGCAGCGTGCGGCACTCGCGCGGGCCCTGGCGCTGGAGACGCCGATCCTGTTGATGGACGAGCCGTTCGGCGCGCTCGACGAGCAGACCCGCATGATCCTCGGCGAAGACCTTTCGGTCCTGCTCGCCCGCAGCGGCAAGACCATCGTGTTCGTGACCCACAGCCTCGGAGAGGCGGTGTTTCTCGCCGACCGCGTGGCGGTGTTCTCGGCGCGTCCGGGCTCGATCAAGGAGATCATCGCGATCGACGAGCCCCATCCACGCAGGCCGGAGTTCGTCACCTCGGAAAAATTCGCCGACCTGCGCAACCGGCTCTACGGGCTTCTGCATGCGGAGATCCGCAAAGCGATCCTGCAGTCGGGCCTCACCGCACCGGCGCCGACGGGGCCGTTGTGACGTCGCCGCGAAGGCTCGATGCGCGGCTCGGCCGCCTGGTGCAGGTGGGCTTTCTCGCCGGCCTGATCCTGCTGTGGTATCTCGCCGCGACGCGGTGGGGCGTGAACAAGCTTCTGCTGCCCAATCCCGTCGTCGTCGCCGCCGACCTCTTCGACATTCTGCGCACCGGCGAATACATCGACGACCTGCGGATCACGCTCGGCGAGCTCGCCGCCGCGTTTTCCATCGCCGTCGCCGGCGGCCTCGCCGCCGGCTATCTCGTCAGCCGCTCGCTCTACGCGACCAGGGTGATCGAGCCGCTGCTCGCCGCGATCTACGCCATCCCCATCATCCTGTTCCTGCCGCTGTTCGTGCTGTTCTTCGGGCTCGGACCCGCCTCCAAGATCGCGATCGGCGCCGCCATCGGTTTCTTTCCCGTCGCGCTGAGCACGATCGCCGGATTCGCCGGCGTCGATAGGGTCTACGTGACGGCGGCGCGCGCGATGGGCGCTTCGAGCTACCACCTGTTCCGCTTCGTGCTGGTGCCGGCGGCGTTGCCGGTGATCCTGACCGGTCTGCGGATGGGCTTCACCACCGCGTTGCTCGCGATCATCGGCAGCGAGACGCTGGCGTCGCTCGGCGGCCTCGGCCACCGCATCGTCTCGCTCGCCGAGTCGATGGAGATGGCGCGCATGTTCGCCTACATCGTGTTCGTCATCGCCATCGCGGCGATCCTCAACGCGCTGGTTTCCAGCCTCGAAGCGCGCGGGCGATGGAATTGACCGCGCAGGAACGTCAGTCGCGACCGGTCGGTCGGCACTGGCGGATGCCCAGCCCCGGGGTCGCGCGGCTCCTCGTCATCGCGGCGCTGCTGATCGGTTGGGAGATCGCCGCGCGGTGGTTCGTCGATCCGCTGTTTCTCAGTCCGCCGTCCAGGGTGATCGCCTCGCTCGGCGCGCTCTATGCGACCGACGGCGTCCCTGCGGCGTTGCAGATCACGCTGTTCGAGCTCGCCGTCGCCTTCGTGATCGCGGTCGCGATCGGGCTTGTGCTCGGCCTTGCGATCGGGCTGCAGCCGTTCGTGCGGCTCAGCGTGTTCCCGATCGTGCTGCTGCTCTACGGCATGCCGCAGATCACCATCCTGCCGCTGTTCATCCTGTACTTCGGCATCGGCGCCGCCGCGAAGATCGCCTTCGGCGTCACCCACGGTGTCTTCCCGGTGGTGGTGACGGTGGTGGCGGGCGTGCAGAACATGAAGCCGGTGCTCATGACCAGCGCCCGCTCCATGGGAGCGAGCCGCTGGCAGACGTTCCGCTACGTCATCTTTCCGCACATGGTGCCGAGCTTCTTCGCCGGCATGCGGCTCGGCATGAGCGGAGTGCTGCTCGGTGTTTTGCTGGCCGAGCTCTACGTCTCGATCACCGGCATCGGCTATTTCACGACGCTGTTCACGCAGAACTTCGAACCGGCGAAGCTGCTCGGGCTGATCGGCACGCTGGCGGCGATGGCCATTCTGCTCAATGCGCTGGTGCGCCGTGCCGAAACGCATTTCGGCCGATGGCGCACCGGATGAGAGCGACCGGGAACACCGCGTTTGCGCGCGGCTTCGGTCCTAATGCTTGTCCGCGGGGGCCTTGGCGTCGCTTGCCGGTGTTGCGGCGGCGCTCGCGCCGACCGAGTCGGTGACGCACTTCTTCGTGAAGCTCGTCTTGGCGGCGCCCTTGAGCTTCTTTTCCGCCGCCGCGATGCCGCACGACTTGCCGGCATCCTTCTCGCACTTCGTCATGAAGCTCTTGAGCGCGGCGCCGGCGAGCTTCTTCTCGTCAGCCTGGTCCTTGCAGGTCGGGCCCTGGGCATAGGCGGTCGCGGCGAAGCTCGAAATCAGCGCGGCAAGAATGAGTCTCTTCATGAAAGCCTCCTGTTCGGCGCGGTCGGGCGACAGCCTGCACCGATTCGCGGTTATATCCGTGAGGAGGCCGAAATCATAGGTCGGGCAGGTCAAGGCTGTGGAAGGGCGGCGATCGGCTCGACGATCTCAGCGTGGCGCGCCGCTCCGACGTGCAGGCCGCATTCCTTTTTGCCGTCGTCCTCCCACCACCAGCGGCCGGCGCGCTCCGGCTCGCCGGGGCGGATGGCGCGCGTGCACGGGGCGCAGCCGATCGACGCGAACCCCGTGTCGTGCAGCGGATTGCGCGGCACCGCGTGGCTGTCGGCGAAGCGGCGGACCGCCGCGGCGGTCCAGTCATGGAGCGGATTGAGCTTGATCAATCCCCGCACGGGATCGGCGGCGACGAGACCGGCCTGTTCGCGGTGAGCCGACTGGTCGGCGCGTAGCCCGGTGATCCAGCCCGCCGCGCCGGCGAGCGCCCGGTCGAGCGGCGCGACCTTGCGCACGTCGCAACACGCGGTCCGGGCCTCGCGCGAGCGGTAGAACCCGTTGATGCCCTGCGCCGCGACCAGCGCTTCGAGGGCCGCGTGATCGGGATAGACCGCCCGGATGCGCCGGCCGTAGCGCTGCTCCGTCTCTTCCCAGGTGGCGTAGGTTTCCGGAAACAGGCGGCCGGTGTCGAGGGTCACGACCTCGATGTCGAGCCCGGCCTCGTAGATCATGTGCAGGATGACCTGATCCTCGAGCCCGAAGCTGGTGGTGAACGCGATCCGCCCGGCGATCTCGCGGCGGAACGTGGCGAGGCGGGCTGCGGCGTCGAGCGCGGCAAGCGCGCCATCCAACGCCGCGGCATGCGCGTGCAGGGGTGCCATCGCGGCGGCGCCGGGCCGCCTCGCCTCGGCAGCGCGTTCCAGCACCAGTCCGCCGCCGGCGATGCGCCCGCCGTGTTCGAGCACGAGCCGCCCGGTGCGCGCATTGTCCTCGTGGAGATCGACCGCGAGGGGAGCGGCGAGCGCGAGTTCGACGTCGCCGACGTGGTTCTGGCCGACGGCGGCCGCTCCGGTCTGGACGATCTCGCCGGGATCGACCGCGTTCTCCACCGCGACGACGGTTCCGCGTGCTTCGGCGGTCCCGACTCGCACGGTGACGACGGCTCCCGCGCGCAGCGGTTCGTCATGCAGCCAGAAGATGCGGGCCTTGATCGCCCGGGCTATCGGCGCGGCGGCTGCGGCCGGGGCGATCACATCGCCGCGCGCAATGAAGAGCTCGCGGTCCAGAGTGAGGCCGACCGAGCGTCCGGCGCTCGCATCGGTGCTGTTGCCGAGCGCGGCCACCGGCCATGATTCGATGGTCCGCACCCTGTCGCGCTTTCCCGACGGCGCCACGATGATCTCGTCGCCGACCGCAATGCGCCCGCTCTCGACGCGCCCGGCGACGATACGGCGATCGTCGAACTTGTAGACCGCCTGCACCGGCAGCCGCAGCGGCAGCGCGGTCGCGGGCTGCGCCGGCGCGAAGGTGTCGAGCGCTTCGATGACGGTCGGGCCGCCGTACCAGTCGATCGCCGCCGTCCGGGTCACCACGCCATCGCCATGGCGGGCGGAAATCGGGATCACCGCGGCCGGCGCGCGCCCGAAGCCGGCGAGGTGGCCGGTGATCTCGGCGGCGATCTCGCGGAACCTGCCGTCGTCGTAGCCGATGCGGTCCATCTTGTTGACGACCACGACGACCTGGCGGACGCCGAGGAGATGCAGCAGATAGGCGTGTCGCCGGGTCTGCTCGCGCACGCCTTCCGCGGCGTCGACGATCAGCAGCGCCGCATCGGCCTGGGAGGCGCCGGTGATCATGTTGCGCAGGAACTCGGTGTGTCCGGGCGCGTCGATCAGAACGAAGTCGCGCGATGCCGTGCGGAAGCGGATCTGGCTGGTATCGATGGTGATGCCCTGGTCGCGCTCGGTCTGCAGCGCGTCGAGCAGGAACGACAGCTCGAACGGCATGCCGCGCCGGGCACTCACCGCCTGGAGCTGTTCGAGCTTGCCGTCCGGCAGGCTTCCGGTCTCGGCCAAAAGACGGCCGATCAGGGTCGATTTGCCGTGGTCGACATGGCCGACGATCACGATCCGGACCAGCGCACGTGGCGCACCGGCAGCGACATCGCGTGAAGCTCCAGGCGACACTCCGGTCGAAACCCCGGTTGAAAAATGGGCATTCATGGCTTCTTCCTCACAGGTAGCCGGACGCGCGCAGCCGTTCGAAGGCGTCCTCGGACTCGTGATCCATGGCCCGGCCGGACCGCTCGGGCGTCTTCGTGGCGTCGAGCTCGGCGATGATCTCGTCGATGGTGCGCGCCTGGGACGGCACCGGAAAGGTGATGTCGGCGTCGCCCAGCGAGCGGTAGCGCTTGCCGTCCCTCGCGAGATAGAGCGGGATGATCGGAATCCCTTCGCGCCGCGTGTAGGTCCAGATGTCGGTCTCGGTCCAATGCAGGATCGGATGGACGCGCAGGTGCGCGCCGGCCGGTAGCCGGGCGTTGAAATGGTCCCAGAATTCCGGCGGCTGGTCGCGCACGTCCCAATGGCCTTCGAGGCCGCGCGGTGAAAACACGCGCTCCTTGGCGCGGGTCGCTTCCTCGTCGCGTCGGATCCCGGCGATCAGACCGTCAAAGCCGTGCTTGCCGCGCGCGCGCTTGAGTCCTTCGGTCTTGCGCGCCGCCGAGCGGGCGGCCGGCGGCAGCGTGGGGTCGATCTCATCGAGCGGCGGACACTCCTCGATGATGAGGTCGAGATTCCATTCCGCCGCATAGCGATCGCGGAACGCATACATTTCTGGAAATTTCCTGCCGGTGTCCACGTGCAGGGCCGGAAACGGCAAGTGGCCGAAAAAGGCCTTGCGCGCAAGCCAGATCATCACGTTGGAGTCTTTGCCGAGCGACCACAGCAAAGCGAGCTTCTTCATGCGGGCGAACGCCTCGCGGAAAATGAAGATGCTCTGCGCTTCAAGCTCGTCGAGCCGGTCCATCCGTCACTCCCGTTCCGAGCCCGGGGCGAGGCGGACGTCGAGGCGGCGGATTCCCGCTGACCTCAGCTCGTGGCGGCCAAGTCGTGAGGACGGTTCCACCGCAAGGGGCCCATCCAGCCCGTCCTTTTCCGGCGGGTGCAGGCGCCCGATCCGGCGGTCGGCGACCGAGATTCCCCCGTCGCGGATCATCTCCAGCACCCCCCGGTCCTCGAGGGCCGGCGGCGCGTCCGCCCGGCTGGAGTGGTCCACGTCGAGAAGAACAATCTCCATAGGGAGGCGATTGAGGGCGCGGTATTTCAAGACGGTTCTCATCTTTGCAAGAATATTTTTCTGTTTGAAGCGTGCTAATTCTATCTATATAGAAATATCTTCTCGTCAACGAGGATTTTCCGTGATGCGTTCTTTGCCGCCGTTTCCGGCCCTGCGGTCCGGCCGGGATGCGCTGATCGGTCCGAGACCGGGAGCGCCCGGCACGCTGGCCGCGGTCGCCGACGAACGGCCGGTGCTCATCGGCGCTGCAGTCTCCGCTTCCAAGCCGAGTTTCGCCGCGCATCCCCAGGAGATGGCCGCATGACGTCACCCCTGCAGCAGAAGCTGAAGATCACCGGTCCCGTCGTCGTCACCGCCAACCGGCTGGGCGATGGCGCCGTGGTGTACCGCACGCTCGACGGCCACTGGTCGGCCGCGCTCGCGCAGGCGGCGGTGGTCGACAATTCGCCTGCGGCAACAGCGCTTCTTGCCGCCGCCGTCGCCGACGATGCCGGTGCGGTCGGTGCCTATCTCGCCCCGGTGCATTTCGATGCCGAGGGCGGTGTGGCGCCCGCCAATCTGCGCGAGCGGATCCGGCTCGAGGGTCCGACCATCGCGCTGCCGGCGGTTGCGCTCGCACCCCTGCTGCCCACCGGCGGAGCCTGACATGTACCTCTATGATGATTTCGATCGCAGTCTCGTCGACGAGCGGGTGACGGAGTTCCGCGACCAGGTGCGGCGGCGGCTGACGGGCGAATTGACCGAGGAAGAGTTCAAGCCGCTGCGGCTGATGAACGGCATCTACCTCCAGCTCCATGCCTACATGGCGCGGATCGCGATCCCTTACGGCACCTTGTCGTCGGAGCAGTTGCGCATGCTCGCCCATATCGGGCGCCGCTACGACCGCAGCTACGGCCATTTCACCACCCGGCAGAACATCCAGTTCAACTGGATCAGGCTGGATGACCTGCCCGATGCCATGGCCGACCTCGCGCGCGCCGGCTTGCACGGCATGCAGACCAGCGGCAATTGCGTGCGCAACATCACCACCGACCAGTGGGCCGGCGTGGCCGCCGACGAGATCGAGGATCCCCGCATCTGGGCGGAGATCCTGCGCCAACACTGCACCATGCATCCAGAATTCACCTTCCTGCCGCGCAAGTTCAAGATCGCCATCACCGCCGCGAGCCACGATCGTGCGGCGATCAGGGTCCACGACATCGGCCTTCGGCTGCATCGCAATGGTGCCGGCGAGACCGGCTTCGAGGTGATCGTCGGCGGCGGGCTCGGCCGCACCCCCTTCATCGGCAAAACGATCAAGCCGTTCCTGCACAAACGCGACCTCGTGAGCTACATCGAGGCGATCCTGCGCACCTACAATCTCGCCGGGCGCCGCGACAACATCTACAAGGCGCGCATCAAGATCCTGGTCCATGATCTCGGCGCCGACGCCTTCGCGCGCGAGGTCGAGGCGGAATGGCTCGCGATCAAGGACGGGCCGCTGGCGCTCGACCCCGCGGTGGTCGCCGACATCGCGGCGCGGTTCCGCTATCCCGATTATGCGCGGCTCCCCGACAATCCGCCCGAACTCGCGAAGCGCCGCACGACGGATCGCCGGTTCGCCGCCTGGCTCGACAACGCTGTCAGCAACCACAAGGTCGCGGGCCACGCGATCGTGACGCTGTCGCTCAAGCCCGAGGGCGGCGCGCCGGGCGACGCCACGTCGGATCAGATGGACGCGATAGCCGACCTCGCCGATCGCTATTCATCCGGCGAGATCCGGGTCGGCCACGAGCAGAACCTGGTGCTGCCCCATGTCGCGCAGCGCGATCTGCCGGCGCTGTGGCAGGCGCTCGACGCGATCGGGGTCGCTACGCCGAATGTCGGCCTCGTGTCCGACATCATCGCCTGTCCCGGCCTCGACTACTGCAGTCTCGCCAACACGCGGTCGATCCCGGTTGCCCAGGAGCTGACGCGGCGGTTTCATGACCTCGACCTCGCCCACAGCCTGGGTCGGCTGCACATCAACATCTCGGGCTGCATCAATGCCTGCGGCCACCATCACGTCGGCCATATCGGTATCCTCGGTGTCGAGAAGAACGGCGAGGAGTTCTTTCAGATCACCGTCGGCGGCCGCGCCGACGAGAAGGCTGAGCTCGGCGCGCTGCTCGGTCCCGCGGTGCCCTATGCCGAGGTCGCCGATGTCGTCGAAGACATCGTGGCCGCCTATATCGAGCTGCGCGAGCGGCCCGATGAAAGCTTCCTGCAGACCGTGAAACGGCTGGGGGTCGAGCCCTTCAAGGAGCGAGTTTATGCCACTCATTAAGAACGGCCGGGTGACGGACGACAATTACGTCCGCATCCTCGACGATGCGCCGATTCCGGACGGCATTCCGGCGATCGTGCCCGCGGCCCGGTTCCTCGCCGACGCCGCCGACATCCTGCGTCGCGATGCGCCGACCGGCGTCGCGTGGCCGAACAGCCGCAAGGTCGCCGAGCTCGCACCGTACCTCGATCGGCTCTCGCTCATCGTGCTGGCGTTCCCGAATTTCAAGGACGGGCGCGGCTACAGCCAGGCGCGCATGCTGCGCGAGCGCTACGCCTTCACCGGCGAGTTGCGCGCCACCGGACAGGTGTTGCGCGACCAGTTCCTGTTCCTGGTCCGCTCAGGCTTCGATGCGCTCGAGGTGTCGAAGCCCGGCGACGCCGAGACGTTCGCCGCCGCCATCGCGCGCTATACGGTGTTCTACCAGGACACCGGCGACGACCGGCTGGCGGCGCGGCACCGGCGGCTGGTTCGGCTCGCGACGGCTGCACCGCGCGAGATGGCGCGCTGAGGCGAGGAGCCGTTCCATGACTTCGCTGCAGCAAGGCGCCACCGCGCTGCATGCGAACGGAAGAACGGCTGAGGCGTCGTGTCGCTAAATATGAAAATCGCTTTCATTGACGAACCTGTGCCGACGGCGATTCACTCAGCGTCGAAGCAGGAATGGTTCCTGTCGGGGAGATCTTCGTGATCCGTTTCAAATCGGTGTCCGCACGGGGTGCAGTCGGCGCGCTGTTCGCTCTTGCTCTGGGAGGTGCGGCGGCCGCGGCCGACGTGACCTTGCTCAATGTCTCCTATGATCCGACGCGCGAGCTGTACGCCGACATCAACAAGGCCTTCGCGCAGGAATTCGCCGCCACGAGCGGCAAGTCGATCGAGATCAAGCAGTCCCATGGCGGATCGGGGCGGCAGGCCCGATCGGTGATCGACGGGCTTCCCGCCGACGTCGTTACGCTTGCGCTCGCCTATGACATCGACGCGATTTCCGATCGTGGCCTCATTGCGCCGGGATGGGCGCAGAAGCTGCCGAACAATGCGTCGCCCTTCACCTCGACGATCGTCTTCCTGGTGCGCAACGGCAATCCGAAGTCCATCAAGGACTGGGACGATCTCGTGAAGCCCGGGATCAAGGTGGTCACGCCCAATCCGAAGACATCCGGCGGCGCGCGCTGGAACTATCTCGCGGCCTGGGCGTATGCGGCGAAGAAATACGGTTCCGACGCCAAGGCGAAGGAATATGTCAAGGCGCTCTACGCAAACGTCCCCGTGCTCGACACCGGCGCCCGCGGATCCACGGTGTCGTTCGCCGAACGTGGCGTCGGCGACGTGCTGATCGCATGGGAGAACGAGGCGTTCCTCGCGTTACGGGAATTCGGTGCCGACAAATTTGCGATCGTGGTGCCGTCGCTGTCGATCCGCGCCGAGCCGCCGGTCGCCGTGGTCGACAAGGTGGTGGACCGCAAGGGCACCCGCGCCGCGGCGCAAGCCTACCTCGAGTTCCTCTACGGCAAGCAGGCCCAGGAAATCGCGGCGCGGCAATTCTATCGGCCGAGCGATCCCGAGGTGGCGAAGGCCTTTGCCGCAAAGTTTCCCAAGCTCGAGCTCATCACCGTCGACACCGTCTTCGGCGGATGGCGCAACGCCCAGAAGACCCATTTCGCCGACAAGGGCGTGTTCGACGAGATTTATGGTCAATGAGCCTCGATGCGGGTATTCTTCCGCTCCGAATGGGGCGCCAGATTCCGACCTCTCCCGCCAGTGGCTCGAGATGGCATCAGCCGAGCGTAATCCCGGGATTCGGGATCACGCTCGGCCTGACCCTGACATGGCTCGGCCTCATCGTTCTGATTCCGCTCGGTGCGCTGTTTCTCAAGACGGCGGAACTCAGCCCCGCCGAATTCCTGTCGATCATCGCCAGCCGCCGGGTGCTGAACGCCCTGAAGCTGAGCTTCGGGATTTCGCTGCTGGCGGCGTCCATCAATCTGGTTTTCGGCACGCTCGTGGTGTGGACGCTGGTGCGCTATGACTTTCCGCTGCGGCGGCTGTTCGACGCCATCGTCGACATTCCCTTCGCATTGCCGACGGCGGTCGCCGGAATCGCGCTGACGGCTCTCTTCGCCGAAAATTCCATGCTGGGCGGAGCTCTTGCTGCGGCCGGGATCAAGGTCGCCTACACCCCGCTGGGCATCCTCGTCGCGCTCATCTTCATCGGCCTGCCGTTCGTGGTGCGGACGGTGCAGCCGGTGCTCGCCGACCTCGAGGCCGAGCTCGAAGACGCCGCCGCGAGCCTCGGCGCCGACCGCTGGCAGATCGCGACGCGCGTCATCCTGCCGGCGGTCCTGCCGGCCGTGCTCACCGGCTTCGCTCTCGCCTTCGCGCGCGGGGTTGGAGAATATGGTTCGGTGATCTTCATCGCCGGCAACATGCCCAACCTTTCGGAGATCGCGCCGCTGCTGATCGTGATCAAGCTCGAGGAGTTCAAATACGCCGACGCGACCGCGATCGCCGTGGTCATGCTCGTCGTCTCGTTCGCGGTGCTGTTCCTGGTCGATCGCCTGCAACGCTGGTCGGCGAGCCGGATCGGCGGGGGGTGAGCAGGTGTCGGTCGCGATCCCCACCATCAAGGCGCGGCATCGGGCCCCGGTTCCCAGGGCCCGCACGGAATCCGCGCCGGTGCGCTGGTGCCTCATCGCCGTCGCCGTCGCGTTCCTCACGATCTTCCTCGTGCTGCCGCTGGTCACGGTGTTCGCCCAGGCGTTGTCGCGCGGGCTCGGCCCCTATTTCGCGGCGCTGACCGACCCCGACGCGGTCGCCGCGATCCGGCTCACTTTGCTCGTTGCGGCGCTGTCGGTCTCCGTCAATCTCGTATTCGGGGTGATCGCCGCCTGGGCGATCACCCGGTTCGAATTCCGCGGCAAGAGCGTGCTGGTCACGTTGATCGACCTGCCGTTCTCGGTGAGCCCGGTGATCTCCGGGCTCGTCTTCGTGCTGCTGTTCGGCGCCCAGGGTTATCTCGGCGGCTTTCTCCAGGCGCACGACATCGCGATCATCTTCGCCTTGCCGGGCATCGTCCTCGCCACCGTGTTCGTGACGTTTCCCTTCGTGGTGCGCGAGCTCGTTCCGCTGATGCAGGAGCAAGGCGTCCAGGAAGAGGAGGCGGCGATCTCGCTCGGCGCCTCCGGCCTCGCGACGTTCTTCCGGGTGACGCTGCCGAATGTGCGCTGGGCCCTGCTCTACGGGGTGCTGCTCTGCAATGCGCGGGCGATGGGCGAATTCGGCGCGGTGTCGGTGGTGTCCGGCCATGTGCGCGGGGAAACCAACACCATGCCGCTGCACATCGAGATTCTCTACAATGAATATCACACCACGGCCGCGTTTGCGGTCGCCTCCCTCCTTGCACTGCTCGCCCTGGTGACGCCGCTCGCCAAGACCCTGCTCGAAGGCCGCATCGGTGCCGGCCAATGAAGATCGGGGTCCACACCGTGACCAAGCGGTTCGGCGCCTTCGCCGCGCTTGCGGGCGTCAATCTCGAAATCAGGTCCGGCGAACTGATCGCCCTGCTCGGGCCGTCGGGCTCCGGCAAGACGACGCTGCTCCGGATCATCGCCGGGCTCGAATGGCCCGACGAAGGCGAGATCTTCTTCGACGGAGTAGACGCGCTGTCGCGCAGCGTCGGCGCCCGCAATGTCGGCTTCGTGTTCCAGCATTACGCGCTGTTCCGTCACATGACGGTGTTGGAGAACGTCGCGTTCGGGCTGCGGGTGCGCCGCGGCCGGAAACGGCTCCCCGAGGACGAGATCCGTGCGCGGGTCGGTCGGCTGCTCGACCTCGTCCAGCTCGGCTGGCTCGCGGACCGTTACCCGAGCCAGCTCTCGGGCGGCCAGCGGCAGCGTATCGCGCTGGCGAGGGCGCTGGCCATCGATCCGCAGGTGCTGCTGCTCGACGAGCCGTTCGGCGCCCTCGACGCCAAGGTTCGCAAGGAGCTGCGCCGCTGGCTGCGCATGCTCCACGAGGACATCCACGTCACCTCGGTCTTCGTCACCCACGACCAGGAGGAGGCGCTCGAGCTCGCCGACCGGGTGGTGGTCATGAACGATGGACGCATCGAGCAGATCGGCACCCCGCAGGAGGTGTATGAGCGGCCGGCCACCGCCTTCGTGCACGAGTTCATCGGCGAGTCCGTCGTTCTTCCCATCACCGTCACCGACGGCGTCGCGCGCTTTGCCGAAGAGCCCATCGGAGTCGATTCGCAGGGCCTGCGGAGCGGGGCCGGGCGCCTGTTCGTGCGGCCTTGGGACATGACCGTGGTGCCCGCGGCCGACGCGCCGCTCGGGGGGCGTGTCACCCGCATCCATGGCCTCGGCCCGGCCCGCCGGATCGAGATCGCGCTACGGGCGCAGGACGGTGCCGTGGTCGAGATCGACGTGCCGCGCGCGGGTGATCTCGTGCCTGGACAGGAGGTCGGGTTGCGGCCGCGCGCCTACCGGATCTTCGCGTCCGCCGGGCAATAGGACCGGATCCGCTTCTCCGCTCAGGAGCGACGGCGCCTGCGGGAATTGCTAATCCGGTTCCTGGATCGGACGCTCACGCCGGCCGGAACGCCTTGTGCTGGCCGACGAGCCCGCGCTGCGGGATCCGGACCTTTTTCTCGGCGTCGGCGATGGCGTGGCCGATCTTCGCGGCGTGGCGCCCGTGTTTCTTCAGGATCGCCAGCACGGCGTCGGCGGCGGCGGGATCGACCACGTAGCAGAAGCCGATGCCCATGTTGAAGACCTCGTACATCTCGCTGTCGGCAACGCCGGCGAACCGCTGGATCAGCGCAAACACCGGATGCGGCTCGATCAGGCGGTCGATGTCGAAATCCCACGTCGGATTCGACCCGGGTGAGGTTCAAGAGGCCGTCGCTGGTGATATTGATGAGCGCCTTGACGCCGCGCACGCTCTCGAGGATCTCCATCGCTTCCGGGACATAGATGTCGGTCGGTCGCAGCAGCTCCTCGCCGATCGAGATACCGAGTTCGTCGAACCGGTGGTCGACGGCGAACTTTCCGCTGCCGAAGAAGGCGCGCCGTGCGAGCGACAGGCCGTTGCTGTGGATGCCGCTGCTGCGCACGCCGATGACGACGTCGCCGGCGCGCACGTCCTTGCCGGAGATCACCTTGTCGAGAGCGACGCGGCCGATCGCCATGCCGACGAGGTCGAAGCCGTGTACGATGTCCTTGAGCTGCGCCGTCTCGCCGCCGGAAATCGAGATGCCCGCCATCCGCGCACCGTCGCACAGTCCGGCGCCGATGGCGTCGAGCATGCCGGCGTCCGCCTGGTCGAGGGCGATGTAGTCGACGAGCGAGAGCGGCCGCGCGCCGACGCAGATCATGTCGTTGACGTTCATGGCGACGCAGTCGATGCCGATGGTGTCGTATTTCCCCATCATGGTGGCGATGATGGTCTTCGATCCGACGCCGTCGGTGCACAGCGCGATGCCGGTGCCGTCCATCTCGATGACGTTGGCGAAATAGCCGATCGGGAGGACGACCCGGCCGGTGCCGTGCCGGGGCCATGTGGCCTGCACGCGCCGCACGATGTGGCTCAACCCCTTGTCGGCCTCGGCGGTGTCGACACCGGAGTCGCGGTAAACCTCTTGGCGTGCGTCCATGGACCTGTCTTCGCTCGAAGCCATTACGGGTGACGATGTCCTTATCACGCCGGCGAACCGTGCCGCCACGGCGCCGCGCGGACCGGCGAGGGGTGACAATCGGCCGCCGGAGCCGCCGGGCTACTCGCATACACATCTTTAACCAATGAGCAATTGCTCGAAACTGTTCGCGACAAAATTAACGTCGCCGCAATCGGCGTTGCTTAGGTTGCCCACAGGTTCTGATGACCGGGCGGCCCGAAATGCACCGGCGGGGGACCAGGCGCAACAGAAGTCTCATCGACTGGAGCATACTGATGACCACTCTCGTGAAGCGGTTTGCCAACGACGAATCCGGTGCAACCGCGATCGAATATGGCCTGATTGCGGCCGGAATCTCGGTCGCCATCATCACCGTCGTCAACACCCTCGGCTCGCAGCTGAAGTCGACCTTCACCAACATCTCGACCCAGCTCGCCACCGCCGGCAAGTAACCAGCCCGTACAATCCGGAATGCAAAGCCCCGGCCATCGGCCGGGGCTTTTGCTTGTGCGGTGCGGAGGGGTCGCGGCCCTACTTGCTGGGCGGAAGGGCGCCCGGGCTCGAATAATTGATCACCAGATCGCAGCTCAGGCACTCGAAGCGGTCGGCGCGTCCGCCGTTTGCAGCGCTGCGGCTCGAAAGCATCGCGACGCCACAGATCGGGCAGGGTTTCGGGCGTGGGGGGCGGGGCGACGTGTTCAAAGCGAATGGCAGTCCGGGTGAAAAGGTCCGCGTGAAGCGTCGACGTGGCAGCGGATGGCCACCAAAACATTAAAGATTTTCCAGTACCGGCCTTCATTGATTCAGATCAAACGGAGACCGGCGCGGCGGCCCGCGGCGGTGCCGGGCCTGCTCGGCTTTTGCATTGGCTGTGGCTGGCGGGGCACAGCCTTTCGGTCGAGCCGGTGCTAGTTTGGCGCCTCGCGCGTTCCCTCGAAAGCCACCGCGGCGATCGTCTGGGGGACGCCGTTTCGGGACTGTAGACGTCGTAAAGGACGAGTGAGCCCCCGATGAAACGGCTTTTGTTCGCAGGCGTCGCCGTGCTGGCGCTCATGGGTGCCGATGCCGCGCGTGCCGCGGACCTGCCCCCTGGCGTCATCTACCCGGCGGCCACGCTGCCCTTCACCTTCACAGGCTTCTATGTCGGCGGCACCGTCGGCGGCGCGCTCGGCAGCTCCAAGTACCTGGAAACGCCGGGAACGGGCTTCGGCGCATCCGCTGCCAATGTTGCCGCCGTCGGAACGAGCTCGGCCGCCCCGCGCGGCGTCATCGGCGGCCTCGAAGCCGGCTACAATTGGCAGATCAACCACTTCGTTCTCGGCGTCGAGGGCGACTTCAGCGGCTGGGACCTGTCGGCGAATTCCGGGGTGACCGGCGCCGGGCTGCTCCCCGGTGCGACGTTCTCGTCCTCGGCGACGGTCAATTCGAACTGGCTGTTCACGCTGCGGCCGCGGCTGGGCTTCGCCAACGGCAACATGCTCACCTACCTGACCGGCGGTCTGGCGGTCGCCAATTTCAAGTTCTCGGAATCGATCACCGGCACGACGGGACCGACGCTTGCCGGGTCGTTTTCGAACACCGAGGTCGGCTGGGTCGCCGGCGCGGGGGTCGAATACGGATTGTCGCAGAACTGGTTCATCAAGGCCGAATACCTCTACACCAGCTTCTCCAACCAGAACGCCGTTCAGACCGGGCCCGGCTTCACGGGAACCGCCACGGCCAATCTGAGCGCGTCGATCGTCCGCGCCGGGGTCGACTACCGCTTCTGAGCGGAGTTTCCCGAGGTGGCAGTCACGTCACCGCATTGGCGGAGTCGAGGCTGTCGCGCAATGCGGCGCGGCGCATGTAGCCCCGTGCCGCCGCCGGATCCTCGGCGGTGCGCCTGAGCTCGTCGAGATTTGCGGCACGGACCCGGGCATCGCGCTCTTCCATCAGCTTTTTGTTGGCGATCGTCTGCGCCTGGACGTAAGCGACAGCCGCGTGACGCCGCTGGCGCGAATAGAGATCGAGCAGGGTCTCGTCGGCCTCGCCCCGCACCACCTTGGCGAGCTTCTCGGCGAGATTGATCGCGTCGTGGATGCCGCCGTTCATGCCCATGCCGCCGATCGGATTGTTCACATGGGCGGAATCGCCGGCAAGGAGCAGCCGGCCCCGGCGGAAGGTCGCCGCCACCCGCTGGCTCACACCATAGACGTTGACGTACTCGACGGGATAGCGGCCGGCCTTGGGGAAAAACCGCTGCAGCCGCGCCTCGACCCGATCGGGCGCCAGCGCATGCTCCTCGCTCTCCTCGGCAGGCAGCGGGACGATGACGCGCCACAGCCCTTCCGGGCGTTCGCCGTGGACCTTGAAGACGTTGCACCATTCCGTCGGGTCGGCGAAGTAGTTGCGGAGCGCGAGACGGGGATTGACGGTGGCAAAGTCGAACGGCGTCGCGACCTTGAGGAATTTCTCCGGGTAGGTGAAGCCCTCGAAGTCGATGTCGGCGAGCTTGCGCACGATGCTGCGGCCGCCGTCGCAGCCGATGACATAGGCCGCCTCCAGCCGCTCGGTCGCCCCGCCCGCGGCGATCTCGATCTCCACGTGGCTGCCGCGGTCCCGCAGATCCGTCACGGCGTGGGAGAACCGCACGTCGAAGTTGCCGGCATCGGCATAGGCCGCGGCGATCGACGCGGTGAGCTTGTACTGCTCGTATTGCAGCACGAAGGGGAAGCGAAATTCATCCTTCATGCGGTCGAGGTCGAACTCCGCCACCACGGAGCCGCTCACGCGGTCATGGAACCGGTAGGTCGCGGACTTCAAGCCGCGCGGAATGATGGCATCGGCGACGCCGAGATCATCGAGCAGGTCGAGCGTCGAGGGGTGGAGCGAGGCGGCGCGCTGATCGGTGAGCGGGGCCGGTTCCTGCTCCAGCACGGTGACCGGCACGCCGCGGCGGTTGAGCGCGAGTGCGCACACCATGCCCACCGGCCCGGCGCCGACAATGACGACCCGCTCCCGCCCCTCAATCCCAGTCATGTCCGTGAGTGCCTCTCCGCGAGCGTGATCGATGTGTCGCGAACTTTTCGGCCAGGAGGCCGCAGGAAATCAAGGATTTTCGCGTGTCGCGCGTTTCCAGCCGTTCGCAAGGCCCGCGGGGCGCCTGGCCGTGATCACGGAGCCCGTTCCGGGCCCTTGTTCTGCGCCTGCAAGGCGAACGCCACCGCGGCAAAGAAGTCGTTGTCGTTGAGCCCGACATTGCCGATCGGCTTTTGCAGCGCCCCCCACACCACGATCACGAGGTTTTCCCGCGGATTGACGTAGATGTGCTGGCCGAAGATGCCGCGCGCCTCGAAGGCGCCCTCGTTGATCGTGCCCGCCGCGTTGGGAACCGGCCACAGCATGTAGCCGTAGTCGACGGTGGTCGCGCCGATGCGCTTCGGGCTTCCCGCTTCGCGCACCCAGTCGTCGGGCAGGATCTGGGCGCCGCCGGCCTTGCCGCCACCCAGCAGGAACATGCCGAGGCGCCCGTAATCGCGCAGCGTGGCGGAGAGGCCGCTGCCGCCGATCTCCAGGCCGTCCGGCGAGTCGAGCCACCAGGTGGCATCGGCCTCCATGCCGAACTTCGCCCAGATCCGCTCCGAAAAGTACTGCGCCAGCGGCTTGCCGACGGCCGCGCGCACCAGCGCACAAACCACCTGGGTCTCGCCGGTGCTGTAGTTCCAGAGGGTGCCCGGCTCCGCCGCCCGCGGCAACGCGGCCATCAGGTCCAGGAGGGCGCCCGGCTTCTGGCTCATCTGGACCTCGAGCATGCGCCGGCGGTCCGAGGCCGGATCGGCGTAGCTCTCGTCCCACTTCACGCCTGACGCCATCTGCAGGAGGTTGCGGATGCTGACGCCGTCATAGGCGCTGCCTTTGAGTTGCGGCAGATAATCGGTCACCGGATCGTCGATGGTGCGGATGTGGCCGTCCTTGATGGCGGCGCCGACAAGGCTCGCGGTGAACGACTTGATGACCGACATCGACGTCCAGCGCGTCTTCTCCGTATTGCCCCCGGCATAGCGTTCAAGCGCGATCCGGCCGTCCTTGATCACCAACAGGCCGGTGACCCGATTCCACGCCATGTAGTCTTGCAGGTCGTAAGTGTTGCCGGCGACCACGAACCGCACTTCGTGCAGCGGCCGGCCCGGCGGAAGCGGGTACACCTTGCTGCCACGGGCGACCGTGCGGGTGGGAAACAATCGATCGGCATTGCGGAAGGTGTTGACCTCGACGTTCGGGGCGAGGGCGCCATCGTAGATCTGCTGCGCCGTCCCGATCGGTTCGCCGGCGTGAGGATTGCCCGACTGGGCGCCGGCCGCGCAACCGTGTTCCACGAACAGGGACGTCACAATCGCGAACAGCGTAAGCGCGCGCAGCGACGCCGCCGCAGCGGTGCTCAGGACGAGGTTGGGCGTGACCGGCCGGTACAGAAATTTCACGTCGACGCTCTCCTGGCGCGCGAAACGCGCATCGGAGCGGGCGTCGCTCGAGGCGATCGATTCACATGGGAATCGCGGGCGCGAACTCGATCCGATTTTACGGGCCTTCGCCGCCGGAGGCAAATCTCCGCGGGTCCAAGCTCTGGCGTCCCAGAAGGCCTTGGAACCGCACGCTGTCAGGCTCCGCCACCAGCCGTGGCGTCTTCGTCACTTGCGTCCCGGCCGTGCCGTTTCGCCGGAATTTTCGAAAAACAACCCCATGCAAAGGAGCCTGAAGCCGCGTCGAGCCCAGATCTTGCCCCGGCCCGCAGTCGAATCCGGAAAATAGCACCTCCGCCGCGCGGATGTCCTTCGCTCGCGGCGTCGCCGGCGGGTCACGTGGAGGGAGCGCGGGGACGCCCCTCGCCTAGAACGTGCTCTTGAGCTTGAGATTGTCGAGGCGATTGATCGACGGCACGTCGAAGTGCCGGGGCTGGTGATCCTGGAGCACGTCGAGCGAGATGCTGGTCCCTGCCGCTCCCTGGGCCCAGATCTTGCGGTAGAGGTCCGGCAGATCTTTCGGCCTCTCGCCCTTGACGCCGACGATGACGTCGCCGCGCCGCAGGCCGGCCTTCTCGGCCGGGGTCCCGGGCGAAACCCGGCTCACCACCAGACGCCCGTCCACGTTGTCGGTGTTCAGGCCGAGCCACGGATGGGCCGGCTGCAGCGGATGGCCTTCGGCAATGAGGTCGGCGAGGATCGGCGGCAGGCGGTCGATCGGCACGAACATGTTGCCGCGCACCCGGTCGCCCCGCCCCGTGGCGTCGTTCACGATCAGCGAGCCGACGCCGACGAGCTTGCCCTCGTGGGTGATCAGCGCCGCGCCGCTCCATGCGGAATGCGGCGGCGCCGTGAAGATCGCCTCGTCGAGCAGGTACTCCCAGCTGCCGGCGAATTCGCGCTTCGCCACCACGCGGGCGGCGATCGCGCCGGACTGTCCGCCGTAAGCGGCGACCAGTACGGGATCGTCGGTCTTCACCTCGGCGACGCTGCCCATTTTCAAGGGGCGCACCTTGAGGGGCGTGATCGCCTGCAGCAGGCCGAAGCCGGTCTCGTTGTCGTAGCCCACCACCGTGGCCGCGACGGTGTGGCCGGAATTGGTGGTGACTTCGGCGGCATGGGCCTCGACCATGAGGTAGCCGATGGTGAGGACGAGCCCGGCGTCGTCGAGGACGATCCCGGTGCCCTCGCGCTCGCGGCCGAGGTTCTCCCGCGTGGTGCCGTCGGGGTTGATGAAAGTCTTGATGCGAACGACGCCGGACAGCAACTCGTCGAGCGAGAGGGACTCGGCCTGGGCCGGAGCACCGAGCGCCAGGGCTGCCGCCATCACGGTCGCCGCCATCACGGTCGCCGCGATTACGGTCGCCGCGATTACGGCCTTTCCGGCCCGCGCAACCGCCCTCAGGCGTGCGACCCGCATTCCCGCCTCCTTCGCAAAGAGACACCGGCGCTGAAGCATAACCGCAATTCGCGAAACAGTCACGATCGCGTCAAGAACGCGACATGGATGTCCACGGTCAGCACGGGGGCGCGGGTTTGTAGCGAGGCAATTCCGGAGTGCCGGGGTTTCCGTCCCGCCGCGAAGGCGGGCCGACCTGCGCGGCTTACTTTCCGTTCTTCTTTTCCCGCAGATGCGGGAAAAGTTCGGTCAGCAGCGAGCCGGGATAATAGGTCGGCCTGAATGCCGGGTGCGCGCGGATGGCGTCGTACCAGCGCCCGATCGCCGGCCGGTCCGCCCACATGTGGGCGAGGCCGAGATCGTCCATCCGCACCAGCGCGGGCATCACCGAGACATCGGCAAGGGTCGGCCGCTTGCCCTGCAGGAACGGGCCGCCGCTCTGGGCGATGGCGGCATCCATCCGTTCATAGGTGCGCTCCATGCGGTCGAGCGAAGACTTCATCTCCAACTCGGGAAAGCCCTGCCGGCCCATGCGCAGCATGAACTCCTTGCGCAGCGGCTTCGAATTCGGCGAAGGCGATGAACTCCGCTTCGCTCATCTTGGCGAAGCGCGGCAGGAAGGCGAGGTTGAAGGTCGGAATTCGCACCGCCGCGGCCGGCATCTCGTCGATGAAGCGCATCAGCGAGCGCATGCGGGCGCGCTCGACGGGATCGTCCGGCGTGAAGTTTTCGCCGTCGGGGGCGACTTCATCGAGATACTCGATGATGACCGAGGAATCGATCACCACCTCGCCGTCGTCGACCAGGGTCGGCACCACGCCGTTGGGATTGAGGGCGAGATAATCCGGCTTGAGCTGGTCGCCGGCGAGGAGATCGAGCTTCTTCTCCTCGAACGCAAGACCCTTGGCGTTGAGCACGAAGCGGACCCGCTGGCTGCAGGTCGACTGCGAGGCATTGTACAGCGTGAGGGCCATCGGCTGCGGTCCTCCGGGTTATTCCGCCGCCGCGCGCTGCGCGCCGCCGTGGACGGAGGCGATGTAGTCCATCGCCGCCTGCACGCCGCCCTTCTTGATCGGCACGCCGGACAGCGAGAGCGCCATCTCGGTGCCGGCCAGCGCGCCGAGAATGGTGAGGTCGTTGGTGTCGCCGAGATGGCCGATGCGGAAGTAGCGGCCGGCGAATTTGCCGAAGCTCATGCCGTAGGAAATATCGAAGTGTTCGAGCGCGAGGCCGCGGACCTTGTCGGCGTCATGGCCCTCGGGCAGCACCACGGCGGTGATGGTGGGCGAATAGTACTTCGGATCCCGGCACAGGATCTCGAGGCCCCAGGCCTGCACCGCGCGTCGCGTCGCCTCCGCGAGACGGTCGTGGCGCGCGAAGACGTTCTCGAGGCCCTCCTCGTGGAGCATGTCGATCCCGACCACGAGGCCCTGCAGCATGTTGGTGGCCGGCGTGTAGGGAAAATACCCGTTCTTGTTCGCGTTCAGCATGTCTTCCCACGACCAGAACGACTTCGGCAGCTTCGAGGTCTTGGACGCCGCGATGGCCTTGTCGCTCAGCGCGTTGAACGACATGCCGGGCGGCAGCATCAGGCCCTTCTGGGCACCGCCGATCGACACGTCGACACCCCATTCGTCATGGCGGTAGTCGGTGGAGGCGAGCGAGGAGATGGTGTCGACCATGAGCAAGGCGGGATGGCCGCTGCGGGTGATCGCCTGGCGGATCTCCGCGATCGGGGACACGCAGCCGGTCGCGGTCTCGTTGTGGAGCACGCACACCGCCTTGATCTCGTGCGCCTTGTCCTCGCGCAGCTTCGCCTCGATCACGGCGGGGTCGGCGCCGGTGCGCCAGTCGGTCGCAATGAATTCCGGCTTGAGGCCGAGCTTGGTCGCCATGTTCTTCCACAAGGTGGCGAACTGGCCGGTCTCGACCATCAGCACGCGGTCCCCGGCGGAGAGCGTGTTGACCAGGGCAGCTTCCCACGCGCCGGTTCCGGTGGCGGTATAGATGATCACCGGATTGGTGGTCTTGAAGATGGTCTTGATGCCCTCAAGGGCGCGCTTGGCAAGCTTGGAGAATTCCGGTCCCCGATGGTCGATGATCGGCGTGTCCATGGCGCGCATGACCCGATCCGGAAGCGGCGTCGGCCCCGGAATCTGCAGGAAGTGACGACCGGGATTGCGCGAGGAATTCTTGGGCATGGCTATTCTTCAACCTCTGGAAAGATAGAACAGACAAAAGGTGCGTCCACCGCCGTAACCGGCCCTGAGCACCAAACGTGGCGTCATGAAGGACGAATGCAAGGGCCAGTCAAGTCCGGCCGGACGCTCGCGGCGCCGCGGGGCGTCCGGCGATTTTGCCTCCGGCCGCGCTCTCACCTATGAAGTACATCGGGTTTTCCGGCGGCAGCAAACCGCGTTGTTGCGAAAATGCAGGGATGGAGAGCGAAGACCATGACCGCGACGCTGGTCCCGGGGCTCGAGAGGCGGCTCAAGGCCGAGCTGTCCGGAGACGTCCGGTTCGACCGCTTCACCCGCGGGCGCTATGCCACCGACGCCTCGCATTACCAGATGATGCCGCTCGGCGTCGTGGCGCCGCGCTCGATGGCCGAGGCGGAGCGCGCCATCGCCATCGCCCGGGCCGAGAAAGTCACCGTGCTGGCGCGGGGCGGCGGGACGTCGCAGAGCGGCCAGACCGTCAATCATTCGCTGGTGATCGACTGCTCGAAGTACCTCAACCGTGTCCTCGACCTCGATGTGGCCGGCCGCCGCTGCGTGGTCGAACCGGGTATCGTGCTCGACGATCTCAACCGCCAGCTCAAGCGTCACGGATTGTGGTTTCCGGTCGACATCTCGACGGCCTCCCGCGCCACCATCGGCGGCATGGCCGGCAATAATTCCTGCGGGGCGCGGTCGCTGCGCTACGGCGTCACCCGCGACAACGTCGTGTCGATCGATGCCTTCCTGGCCGACGGCACGCTCGGGCATTTCGGCCCGGTCGGCGCCGCCTTGCGGCATCCCGCGCCCGCCGCGACGCTGCGGCCGCTCGCCGAGGATCTCCTCGCCATCGGCCTGCGCGAGGCCGACGAGATCGCGGCGCGGTTTCCCAAGGTGCAGCGCCGGGTCGGCGGCTACAATCTCGATGCGCTGGCGCCCAATGCGCCGGCCCACAATCTCGCCCACATCCTGGTCGGCTCCGAAGGCACGCTCGGCTTCTCCACCCGGATTGAGCTCAAGCTGTGGCCGCTGCTCGGCCGGCGCGCGGTCGGCGCCTGCCACTTCGCCCGCTTCTACGACGCGATGGCGGCAGCCCAGCATATCGTCAAGCTCAAGCCCATCGCGGTGGAGCTGGTCGATCGCACCATGATCGAGCTCGCGCGCGGCATCGACATGTTCCGGCCGACCGTCGATGCCTTCGTGCGGGGAACGCCCGACGCGGTGCTGCTGGTCGAGTTCGCCGAGGACGACTGGGACGAGAACCTGAGCCGGCTGCGCCAGCTCGGCGCCTTGATGGGCGACCTCGGTTTCGACTGGAGTCATTCCGGGCCCAAATGGGGCGGCGTCGCCGAGGTGCTCGATCCCAAGCTGCAGGCCGCGATCACCGAGGTCCGTACCGCCGGCCTCAACATCATGATGTCCATGAAGGAGGAGGGAAAGCCGGTCTCATTCGTCGAGGATTGCGCGGTGCCGCTGGAGCATCTGGCGGAATACACCTCGCGGCTCACCGAGGTGTTCGAGCGGAACGGCACCCGCGGCACCTGGTACGCCCATGCCTCGGTCGGCTGCCTGCATGTGCGCCCGGTGCTCAACCTGCGCCTCGACAAGGACAAGGCGGCCATGCGGGCGATCGCCGAAGAGGCGTTCGCCATGGTGCGCGAATACAAGGGCTCGCATTCCGGCGAGCATGGCGACGGCCTGGTGCGGTCGGAGTTTCACAAACCGATGTTCGGCGAACGGCTGGTGCGCGCCTTCGAGGAGGTCAAGGACCGCTTCGATCCCGGCGGGCTGTTCAACCCCGGCAAGATCGTGCGGGCGCCGAAGTTCGATGACCGCGAAAACTTCCGCTACGGCCCCGGCTATCACGGCGAGCCGATGACGGCGGCGCTCGACTGGTCGGCCTATCCGGGCGTCGGCGGCGGATTCCAGGGCGCGGTCGAGATGTGCAACAACAACGGCGCCTGCCGCGCGCTTGCCGGCGGCGTGATGTGCCCGTCCTACCGCGCGACGCGCGACGAGAAGGATGTCACGCGCGGGCGCGCCAACACGCTGCGCCTCGCGGTCAGCGGACAGCTCGGCCCCGACGCGCTCGCGTCCGACGACATGGCCGAGACCATGAAGCTGTGCGTCTCCTGCAAGGCGTGCCGGCGCGAATGCCCGACCGGCGTCGACATGGCGCGCATGAAGATCGAGGTGCAGGCCGCGCGGGCGGCGGCCCACGGGCTGTCGTTGCACAGCCGCGTGGTCGGCTGGCTGCCGCGCTACGCGCCGATCGCGGCGCGGCTTCCCTGGCTGTTCAATTTGCGCGACCTCGTCCCCGGCGCGGCCGCGCTGTCGGAGGCGGTGGCCGGCTTTTCGGCACGGCGCAGCCTGCCGCGGTGGCGCCGCGATTGGTTCCGGGACACGGAGGCCGCACCCGGCGAGGCCGTCCCGCTCTCCCGCTTGCGGGGGAGGGCCGGGGAGGGGGATGCGGAGGTTGAGAGGGGCACGGCGGCCGCCGCAACGACCGCCCCCGCCGCCGGCCCCGAAGTCGTCCTGTTCGCCGACACTTTCAACCGCTATTTCGAGCCGGAGAATTTGCGCGCCGCGGTCGCGGTGCTGAACGCCGGCGGGTACCGGGTCGAGGTGGCGACGCCGACCGACGGCACCGCGCGGCCGCTGTGCTGCGGCCGGACCTTCCTCGCCGTCGGCCGCGTCGACGAAGCGCGCCGCGAGGCGGAGCGGAGCCTCGCCGCGCTCGCGCCCCTCGCGGCACGCGGCGTGCCCATCGTCGGCCTGGAGCCGAGCTGCCTGTTCTCGTTCCGCGACGAAATTCCGGCGATCGTCAAGGACGGCCGTGCCGCCGCCGTCGCCGCCCGCGCCGTCCTGTTCGAGGAATTCCTCGCCGCGGAGGCGCGGGCGGGACGGCTTGCGCTGCCGCTGGCGCCGCTCTCCACGCGGGCGGTCCTCCACGGCCACTGTCACCAGAAATCGTTCGACGCCATGGGCGCCGTCGAGACCGCGCTCAGGCTCGTCCCCGATCTCACGGTGGAGACGATCGAGTCGAGCTGCTGCGGGATGGCCGGCAGCTTCGGCTATGATGCCGCGACCGTGGACGTCTCGCTTGCCATGGGCGAGCTCTCTCTGCTGCCGGCGGTGCGCAACGCGCCGGCCGATGCGTTGATCGTCGCCGACGGAACGTCCTGCCGCCATCAGATCAAGGACGGGACCGGGCGCACGGCACTCCACGTGGCGCGGGTGCTCGCGCGCTGCATCGCCGGTTAGAGCTTCCGCGATCACGCGATCTCTCGACGCCAAAAAGGACGTCTGCGTCGGGCAAAACGCGCCGTGGGGGTGCCGTTCGCGGGTGGCCGCCGCGGCAGTTTTGCGCTTGAACGAGGCCCCCAAACGCGCAAGATGCCGCGAGAAAACGACCGCCGCATCAAGGCCGGTGCTGCAGGAACGCCCGGGAGACGACGAAAATGGCAAATATGGACAATCGCTTGCGTCTGTGCGGCGGGGCTGCGCTGGCACTGCTGGCGTTGTCGGTTCCGGCGCTGGCCTGGGAACCGACCAAGCCTGTCGAAATCGTGGTCGCCGCCGGTGCCGGCGGCGCCTCCGACCAGATGGCGCGCATGCTTCAGGTCGCGGTGCAGAAGAACGGCCTGATGAAGCAGCCGATGGTGGTGTCGCTCAAGGGCGGCGCCTCCGGTGCCGAGGCGCTGATGTACATGAAGGCCGGCCAGGGCGACCCGAATCGGTTTCTCATCGCCTATTCGCTGATCTACACCTTGCCGCTGTCGGCGAAGATCCCGTTCGACTGGCGCGAGCTGACGCCGATCTCGATCGTCGCGTTCGACCAGTTCGGCCTGTGGGTGAACGCGACGAAGCCCTACAAGACGGTGAAGGAGTTCATCGAAGCCGCGAAGTCGGCATCGCCGACCTTCAAGATGGGCGGCACCGGCTCCAAGCGCGAAGACCAGATTCTCACCGCCTTCATCGAAAAGCGGACCGGCGCGAAGTTCAACTACTTGCCCTACAAGTCCGGTGGCGAGGCGGCGACCCAGCTGGTCGGCAATCACATCGAGGCCAACGTCAACAATCCGTCCGAGAATGCCGAGATCTGGCGCGCCGGGCAGGTGAAGGCGCTCTGCGTGTTCGACGAGCAGCGCATCACGTACAAGACCAAGGTCACACCCGAGCTGTCCTGGAACGATATCCCGACCTGCAAGGAAGAGGGGCTCGACGTGCAGTACACCATGCTGCGCGGCATGTTCCTGCCCGGCAAGGTCGCGCTCGAGGTCGCTGCCTTCTATGTCGACCTGTTCCGCAAGATTTCCGACACCGCGGAGTTCAAGGACTACATGGAAAAGCAGGCGCTCAAGCCGAGCTTCCTCACCGGCCCCGACATGGTCAATTTCCTGGAGAAGGACGAGGCGCTCCACAAGCAGCTCATGACCGAGGCCGGCTTCGTCACCTCGACGCACTGAAACCCGGGCGGTGTCCGCGACGATTACGGCGGACTTTTTCCGGCGAAGTGGTATTCCCTTCGCCGGATGAAAGCCCCAGCGCGTTGAATGAGCCATGTCGCAGCAAGCTTCCCCTCCGGCCGCCGATGACGAACCGCCGCTCGTAAAGTCCCGCAGCGTCGACATCGTCGTCCTCGTCCTGCTGTTGGGGCTCGCCTGCCTGCTCGGATGGGACAGCGCGCGGGTCGGCAATTCATGGGCGGATGACGGACCGCAGGCGGGCTATTTCCCGTTCTACCTGGCGGTGTTGATGGGGGCGGCGTGCCTTTACGGATTGGCGCGCCATCTCGTCCCGTCGGTGCAGTCCCAGGAAGGCTTCATCACCCGCAGCCAGCTGATCCGGGTGCTGCAGGTGTTCCTGCCGACCCTCGGCTTCGTGATCGCCACCGATTACCTCGGGCTCTATGTGGCGAGCTTCCTGCTGGTCGCCGGTTTCATGTGGTGGATCGGCCATATCGCCGCGTGGAAGTCGCTGCTCACCGCCTTCCTCTTCACCGCGGCGATGTTCCTGACATTCGAGATCGCCTTCAACGTGATCATGCCGAAAGGACCGCTGGAAGCGGCCTTTGGATTCTAAGCAGCCTGGCGGGGATATTCGATGGAGGCGTTCGAGCTGCTGTTTCAGGGCTTCATGACCCTGATGACGATCCAGAAGCTCGGCCTGATGATGGTCGGGCTGGTGCTCGGCGTGTTCGTCGGCGTGCTTCCCGGCCTCGGCGGCCCAAACGGCGTCGCGATCCTGTTGCCGCTCACCTTCTCGATGGATCCGACCTCGGCCATCGTGATGCTGTCCTGCCTCTATTGGGGCGCGCTGTTCGGCGGCGCCATCACCTCGATCCTGTTCAACATCCCGGGCGAGGCGTGGTCGGTCGCCACCACCTTCGACGGTTATCCCATGGCCCAGAAGGGCCAGGCCGCGCAGGCGCTCACGGCGGCGTTCACGTCCTCCTTCATCGGCTCGCTGGTCGCGGTGATCCTCATCACTTTCCTGGCGCCGCGCATCGCCGATTTCGCGCTGCGGTTCGGGCCGCCGGAATTCTTCGCCGTCTATCTGCTCACCTTCTGCTCCTTCGTCGGGCTCGGCCGCGAGGAGAAGCACAAGATCGTCATCTCCATGGCGCTCGGCCTGCTGCTCACCGGCATCGGCATGGACACCGTGTCCGGCCAGCTGCGGATGACGTTCGGCTTCACCGACCTGCTGCGCGGCGTCAACTTCCTGGTCGCCGTCATCGGCCTGTTCGGCATCAGCGAGATCCTCATCACCATGGAGGAGAGCCTCGCGCTGCGCGGCCACGTGGCGCACATCAATCCGAAGGTCGTTTGGGAAACCTGGAAGACGCTGCCGCGCTACTGGGCGACGATCGCCCGCTCGGCCTTCATCGGTTGCTGGCTCGGCATCACGCCGGGCGGCGCCATCGCGGCATCGTTCATGGGCTACAACCTCGCCAAGCGGTTCGCCCGCGACAAGGAGACCTTCGGCACCGGCCGCATCGACGGCGTGCTGGCGCCGGAGACGGCGGCGCACGCCGCCGGCACCGCGGCGCTGCTGCCGATGCTGGCGCTCGGCATCCCCGGCTCCGGCACCGCGGCGATCCTGCTCGGCGGGCTGCTGGTGTGGGGCCTCAATCCTGGCCCGCTGCTGTTCGTCGAGCACAAGGAGTTCGTGTGGGGCACCATCGCCTCCATGTATCTCGGCAACGTGGTCGGGCTGGTGCTGGTGCTCTCGACGGTGCCGCTGTTCGCCGCGGTGCTGCGGGTGCCGTTCGCGGCGATCGCGCCGATGATCGTGGTGTCGTGCGCGATCGGCGCCTATGCGATCCAGAACGCGATGTTCGACATCTGGCTGATGCTCGGCTTCGGCGTGCTCGGCTATGTCTTCAAGAAGCTCGATTATCCGCTGGCGCCGCTCACCCTGGCGCTGGTGCTGGGCAGCCGCACCGAGGACGCCTTCCGCCTCTCGATGATCGGCGCCGGCGGCGACCTGCGGGTGTTCTGGTCGAACGGCCTCGTCGGCACCATCACCACGCTGGCGCTGGTGCTGCTGTTCTGGCCGGTGATCGGCGGCTTCTTCGAGCGGGTGCGCCACACTTTGCGCGGGCCGGCCGGCAAGGCGAGCTGAAGCGATCACCCGCGGGGGATTCGCGCGGCTCAGACCGCGCACACCGTCCTGAATCGCTCCACCGCGGTCGCGAGCACTGCGTCGCCGGGGCGGCTCCACCAGTCCTCGGAGAAGATCTCCACCTCCTGGATACCGCGATAGCCGGCAGCTTCGATCATCCGGCGGATCGCGGGAAAGTCGATGACGCCGTCGCCCATCATGCCGCGATCGGTGAGAATATGCCGGGTCGGCACCAGCCAGTCGCAGATGTGATGGGCGATGATGCGCCGGCCGGCGCGCGCGAGCTGCGCCGCGAGTTCGGGGTCCCACCAGACGTGGTAGGTGTCGACCGCGATGCCGAGCCCGTCGTTGCCGAGCGCATCGGCGATGTCGAGCATGTCCTTCAGGGTGGTGACGCAGCCGCGGTCGGCGGCGTACATCGGATGCAACGGCTCGAGCGCCAGCGGCACGCCGCACGCGCGGGCGTGAGGCAGCACCGCGGCGAGCCCCTCCACGAACAGCGCGCGCGCCGCGGGCAGGTCGCGCGAGTCCGGCGGCAGCCCGCCGCCGATGACGACGATCTGCTCGGCGCCGATGGCGGCCGCCTCGTCGATCATTCGCCGGTTGTCGTCGACGGCGTCCTGCAGGTTCTCGCGCCCCGCGGCCGCGAACAGGCCGCCGCGGCAATAGCCGGTGACCCGCAGCCCGCTTGCCTGGAAGATGCGGGCGGCCTCGGCGACGCCGGCCTCCTGCACCATGTCGCGCCACGGCGCGACGCCCGCAAAGCCATGCCGCGCCGCCGCGGCGACGGCATCGCGCATGCCCCATTGCCGGCGCACCGTCGCGAGATTGAGCGAGAGGGCGAGCGGCGCCCTGAGCTTCGTCATCAGCAATGCACCCGCCTCCACGACAGCCGCCGCCGCAGCTCTCCGCGCGGGAGAGCATGCGGCGTCGAGAACGTGCAGCGTTACATGGCGCAAACCGGCGGCGGGCTCAACGTCGAAACAAAGCGGTCCGTCCGGGCAGGGACACCCGGACGGACCTACCAGATCGATGCAGGGTGGATGGGGGGCGCAGCATCGATCGGTCTTGGAAACCGGTGAAGTCTTGGAAACCGGTGAAGTCTTGGAAACCGGTGAAGTCTTGGAAACCGACGAAGACTCTTGGAAATCGACGAAGACTTGGAAACCGATGGATCAGTTCACGCAAACCTTGCCGGCGTAGTTGCCGTAGTCATCGAACTGGCGGACCCAATGGCAACGGTAGGCGGGGCCGTAATTGGGGCGGCTCGAAGCGACGGCCGCGCCGACGACGACGGCCGTTGCGAGGCCAATGCCGAGGCCGAGGCCGAAGCCGCGCGCCTGCGCCTCGCCGCCGGTGGAAAGCACGGCGCCCATGGTCAGGGCAGCCATCGAAACGGCGGCGATCTTCTTGGTGGCGGACATGTGTGCAATCCCCTCTGGACATGCGGGCGTTGTCGCCCTGATGAGGGTTGGTAGCGGCGACCCCGGCGAAGGTTCAAAGCCCGTGTTCCCCTGGTTGACCGGGCCGTTGCGGTGGCGCATTTTCCCTCCCGCCCTCCGCGGGCGTGAAGTGAAAACGAAATAAAATCAGCTGCTTGAGGATTTGCGCTTGGCGCCCTGCGCCGCCGCCGCTCGTCCTTCGGTATCCTTGAGGAACCCCTTGCCCATGGCGACGTCGAACAAAGTCATCATCACCTGTGCGGTCACCGGCGCCATCCACACGCCGACCATGTCGCCCCATCTTCCGATCACGCCGCAGGAGATCGCCGAGGCGGCGATCGGGGCGGCCGAGGCCGGCGCCGCGATCGTGCACCTGCATGCGCGCGATCCGCAGAACGGCCGCCCGGATCAGCGGCCCGAGGCGTTCGCGCCGTTCCTCCCGATCATCAAGCAGCGCACCAATGCGGTGATCAACCTGACCTCGGGCGGCTCGCCGACCATGCGGGTCGAGGAGCGGGTGCGGCCGGCGGAGGTGTTCAAGCCCGAGGTGGCGAGCCTCAACATGGGCTCGATCAACTTCGCGCTGTTTCCGATGCTCAACCGCTACAAGGACTTCAAGTTCGACTGGGAGCAGCCTTATCTCGAGGGCACCCGCGACCTCATCTTCCGCAACACGTTCAAGGATATCGAGTTCGTCCTCAAGACCTGCCAGAACAACCAGACGCGGTTCGAGTTCGAGTGCTACGACATCGGCCACCTCTACAATCTCGCGCACTTCCTCGATCGCGGCCTCGTCAAGCCGCCGCTGTTCGTGCAGTCGGTGTTTGGCATTCTCGGCGGCATCGGCACCCATCCCGAGGACGTCATGCACATGCGCCGCACCGCGGACCGGCTGCTCGGCCGCGAAAACTATCGCTGGTCGGTGCTCGGCGCCGGCCGCGCCCAGATGCCGATCGCGGCGATGTCCGCGGCGATGGGCGGCAACGTGCGCGTCGGGCTCGAGGACTCGTTGTGGATCGGCCCCGGCAAGCTCGCCGAGTCGAATGCCCAGCAGGTCACCCAGGTTCGCCGCATCGTCGAAGGTCTCGGGCTGAGCATCGCCTCACCGGACGAAGCGCGTGAGATCCTGGCGCTCAAGGGCGGCGACAAGGTCGCGTTCTGAGGCGCTGTCGCGCGACCGCATCGCATCACGCCGCATTGGCCAATCCGTCGGGTGTCAAAGTCGCGTAGCCCGGATTGAGTGAAAGCGAAATCCGGGAGCGGCGCTGCGTCCCTTTGCGGGCGGCCTCGCGTGCGTCGGCGGCCGTCCCGGATTTCGTTGCACTCAATCCGGGCTGCGTGTCACGCCCACGGCAACAGCGAGACGTGGATCACGTCCTTCGCGCCGGCGCCGCCGACCGACTTGATGGCGTAGTCGGCGTCCTTCAGGCCGAAGGTGTGCGTCGTCACCAGCTCCAGCGGGAAACGGTGCGAGGCGAGCTGGGCGAGCGCGAGTTCGCAGGCCTTGTAGCTGTGGCCCCGCGCACTTTTCACGGTGACGTATTTCACCGTCATCCGGCCGATCGGGAAGTTCGGGAAATCCGCCATCTCGCCCTGGACCACGATGGTCCCGGCCTTGCGCTTGAGCGCCTCGATGCCGAGCAGCACCGGCAGGGTCCCGGCGCCGGCGGTGCAGTCGAGCGAGACGTCGACGCCCTTGCCGCCGGTGATCTCCATGATGCGCGCGAGCGGGTCTTCCTTCTGCACGTCGATCACGTAGTCGGCGCCGAGCTTCTTGGCCACCTCCAGCCGGGCTGCGTCCTTCGAGGTGCCGGTGACGATGACGAGCGACGCCCCCGCCTGCTTGCAGATCACCGTCTGTGACAGCCCCTGCTGCCCGGGCCCCTGGATCAGCACCTTGGAATCGTAGCCGACGCCGCCCTCGAACAGCGACCATTCGATGCCGTTCGCCATCGGGGTGACGATGCCGGCGAGCTCCGGCGTGACGTTCTTCGGCACGTGGTGCAGCACCGCGTTCCACGGCAGATAGATGTACTGGCCGAACCCGCCCCACAGATGAGGCGGCCGCTCGGCGGAGGTGTAGCCGTAGCGGATCGCGTCGGGATTGTAGCGCCAGTCGGTGTTCTCGCAGTGGCGGTACTGGCCGAGATGGCACCACTCGCATTTGCCGCAGGCCACATAGTGCTCGACGAACACCAGGTCGCCTTCCTTGAAGCCCTTGCGCCGCGTGAACTCGCGTCCCGCCTTGGCGATGGTGCCGATATTCTCGTGGCCCATGATGACCGGGGCGCTGGAGGGCGGATGCTTGTAGAGCTTCACGTCGGTGCCGCAGATGCCGGCGACCTCGACCTTCATCAGAGCGCCGTCCTCGGGAATATCCGGCATCGGGTATTCGCGGATCTCGGTGGTGCTCGGTGCCACTCTCACGGCGGCAAGGACTTTCTCGGCCAAGGCGGTGTCCTCCAGGGATTTTGCGGGTTTTGCAGGGAAGTCGCAGGGATGTTGATTGCGCAGGTGCTAGCATCCCGCGGCGTCAAAGGGCAATTTGCTGCAAACGCATGGCCATGAAGCAGCCCAGCACGAGCCGATCCGGGGTTCAGCGGCCGCGAGACGCCGCAGGACGGACGCCGTTCGGCTTCAGGAAGAACGTCGGTCATCGGCAGGCGGTCGACCGCGTACGGGACTGGACGCGCACGCGCTTCGGGCTGGGCGAGGAGGATCCGGTCGTGGTGGCGGAAATCGCCTGCGGGCTGCCGGGCTGCCCACCGTTGGAGACGGTGGTGGCGTTCTGGACGGCGGGCGACCGGCGCCATCAATTCAAGATTTTCAAGGCGGTGGAGCAGGTCGTCGAAGACGATCTGCCGTTTGCGTGGCTGCGCGAATCCCTGGTGTCGTCCGCCGACGGCGGATGCTGTTGAGGACGCCGAACTAGAAATTTTTGCGATCGCTCCCGCACCGGCTTGACTATGCGTTAGTTATGACTTACCGTAAGTCATGGCTTACGAAGCGGCGCTCACGGCCCTGGCCGACCCGACTCGTCGGCTCGTGTTCGAACGGCTCAAGGCGGGTCCGCAGCCCGTCGGGGCCATCGCGCGCGGGCTGCCGGTCAGTCGTCCGGCGGTGTCGCAACACCTCAAGGTCTTGAAGGAGGCGGGTCTCGTGACGGACCGCCCGGAGGGAACGCGTCGCGTCTACGCCATCGACCCTCTGGGCCTCGCCGCATTGCGCGCCTGGCTCGATCAGTTCTGGGATCAGGCGCTGGCTTCGTTCCAGGCGGAAGTGGAACGCAGCGCGAAGAAGGAAAGGGACCAGCCGTGACCGAAGCGATAACCACCCGCACCGTCACCATCGCCCCCGTGCGCAAGAGCCTGCGCGTCAAGGCGGGCCAGGCGCACGCCTTCGAGGTGTTCACCGCCGGAATCGGCCGGTGGTGGCCGCTGACGCATTCGATCGGCACGGCGCCGGTCGAGGCGGTGGTGATGGAAACCCACCTCGGCGGACGCTGGTACCAACGCTGCGAGGACGGCACGGAGGCAGTGGTCGGCAAGGTCCTGGTGTGGGAGCCGCCGCATCGCTTCGTCGTCAGCTGGGACATCAGCTGTCAGTGGAAAGCCGACACCGCGATCGGCTCCGAGGTCGAGGTCAGTTTCCTCGCGGACGGGCCTGACGCGACCGTCGTCGAACTCGAGCATCGCAAGTTCGAGCAGATGGGCGAAACGGCCGGCGCGAAGATGCGCAAGGATGTCGACGGCGGATGGCCCACGGTGCTCGAGCACTTCAGGCAGGAAGCGGAGGCGTGAGCTTCCGCGTATCTCCCGGCACTGCCGCGCCCGCACCTTTGGATGCCCCTCGCGCCCGTTAGTACGCATGCAAGCTCAGCGCGAGGCCTGTCCTACAACGGAGGAAAAGCTTCCATGAGCATCGAACTCTACGTCTTTCCGCCGAGCCCGCGCGCCTTCAAGGTGATCGCGGTCGCCAATCAGCTCGGTCTCGACTGCGCGCTGCACATCGTCGACCTCAAGAAGGGCGAGCAGCACGCGCCCGACTACGCCCGCCTCAATCCCAACATGCGCATGCCGACCCTCAAGGACGGCGATTTCGTGATCTGGGAATCCAACGCCATCATCCAGTATCTCGCGTCGAAGAAGCCCGAGAGCGGACTGCTGCCGCGCGACGAGAAGGCCCGGCTCGACGTGACGCGCTGGCAGTTCTGGGATCTCGCTCACTGGGACCCGGCCTGCGCGGTTTTCGTGTTCGAATATCTCGTCAAGCCCGCCCTGCTCGGCGTCGACGAGCCCGACGCCGCGGCGCTCGCCAAGGGCACGGAGACGTTTCACCGGGTTGCGAAGGTGCTCGACGGCCAGCTCGCGGGACGCAAGTTCGTCACCGGCGACACGCTGACCGCGGCGGATTTCTCGCTCGGCGCCGGCATGATCTATGCGGAGCTCGTCCACCTGCCTCTCGAACCCTATGGCGAGATCAAGCGGTGGTACGCAACGATGAGCGCGTTGCCGTCGTGGCAAAAGACGCTTGCGCAATGCGCCATGCAGCCGGCCGTCAACGCGGCCTGAGGCCCCGACTCGCACCCGCGATGTGGTCGCCGATCCGGTCGGCGATGCCGGCGACGCGCATTCCCTGGTGCGCGCCGCGCGGCTTGCGAGTCGGCGCGAGGGGCCGTCGTCACTTATGCTTGCCGCGCTTCTTCGTCTCGAACGTGGCGCGGCATTTCGGGCTGAGCGAGCGGACGTTGCGTACCATGCATGCCGTGATCTGGTCCGCGTCCGGGATGTAATTGCTGCACAGCCATTTTGCCTCCTCCTCGCAGGCAGCGCGCTGCTCCGGCGTTCCCTGTGCCGAGACGGGCAACGGCGCCAGCAGAGCGGCGAGCGCAAGGCTGGCCGGCGCGGCGAGTCGGAGCGCGATCCCCCGCGTGGAGCGTCGGATGTTGGCGGTCATGGATGAGTTCCCCTTCGCTCCCTCGGACCAGGGACCGGATGCGACGATGGAATCGACGCGAGGGTCGCTACCATACCGTGCCGGCGACCGCCAGCCGCCAGCGCCGGCCGCTCTGCAGGACGCCGAAGGGCGGAGGCTCGATCCCTCAGCCCATCGTTCACGATGCGGTTCCCGCCGGGAAATGGCCGCCCCGCGGCGCCACCGGTGTGCTAAAAGGCCTCGAATCGATGATGCATCGGGCTAAGCCGCCGGACTGCGAACGTCGTCCGCGTCCACGACGGTTGGCATGTCTCTCGGAGCAACGCGCCACAAACGCTGCAGGTGTTTCGGGGGCGACGCTCGAGCCTGCTAGCGTCTGGACTTGCAAGCGTCTGGACTTGCAAGCAACCGGACTTGCGGTCCCCCGGATTTGCGGGCATCGGACTTGCAGTCATCCGGACTTACAAGCATCGATGGGCGCGGATTCGTCCGAGCTCATTCCAGGAGACGAGTGGGAGTGTCGAGCCGCATGAACACGCGCAAAGCCAAGGCGATCGTTCTGTCCGTTCTCTGTCTCGGCATACCCGCCGCCTTCGTTGCTGCGGCGGCGCCGGCGCACGCTCAGCAGCCGGTGCATTCCACAAAGTCCGATTCCGACGAAGACGAGCGCTGGCTCGTGGTCGCTCCCGGCCGGGTCGAGCCGGCAACCGGCGAGATCAAGGTCGCGTCGCCCGTCGTCGGCGTGATCGCCGAGGTGCTGGTGAAGGCCAACGAGGCGGTGGCGGCCGGTGATCCGCTGATCCGCCTGACCGATGACGAAGCGCGCGCGCGGGTCGCCGCGTCGGAAGTCCAGGTCGCGCTGCGACGGCGCGTGCGCAACGACGACAAGCCGGACGCGAAGGCGGTCGCCCGCCGCCGGGCCGAGGACGCCGTCGCCGACGCCGACAGGGCGGTGCTGGACGCGCGGTCGTCGCTCGACAGCGTCGTCATTGCCAGGCGCGGCGGCCGCGGCTCGGACGCCGACGTCGGGGCGGCGCGTGCCGCCCTGAGCCGCGCCCAGGAGCGCCTCGGCCAGCAGAAGGCGGAGCTTCGCAAGACGGAGGCCGATGCGCCGCTGCCGACCCAGGCCGAAGGCCAGCTCAACATCTCGCGCAGCGATCTCGCGGTGGCGGAGACGGCGCTCGACAAGATGACGATCCGCGCGCCGGTCGACGGCACGGTGCTGCAGCTCAACGCCAAGGCCGGCGAGCTCGCCGCGCCGTCCGAACCGAAGCCGTTGCTCGTGCTCGGCGATCTCACCGCCTTGCGGGTGCGCGCCGAAGTGGACGAGCGCGACATCGGCGAGGTCAAGATCGGGCAGTCGGTGATGGTACGTCCCGTCGCGTTTCGCGAGCGCGAGTTCGCGGGAAAAGTGTCCTTCATCGCCCGGCTGGTGCAGCCTGCGCCCGACGGCCCCCGCGGCCAGCGCAGCCTGTCGGACGGAGGCGTGGTGGAGGTCCTGGTGGACCTGCCGGAGCCGGGGCCGCTGTCGCCGGGGATGAAGGCCGACGTCTATTTCAGCCGCGACAGCGCCGCGCGGCAATGAGCAGGACCGGTCGACTATTGTTGGGACGGACTGAGCAGCGGAACGTCCGGCCAGCGGTCGGCGAACAGGAGCGGGCGTTCGGCTGACGCTGCGGGTTCCAGCGCCATGACGGCGCGGGCGGCGTCGGCAAGACCGGCGCCGTACTGGTCGTCGAATCCCTTCGGACCCAGGTCTTCGGCAGTCGCCTGCAAGACCTTTTGCACCTCGTCCGGCGTGATGTCGGGCCGCACTTGGACCATCAGCGCCGCAATCCCACTGACCTCTGCGGCGGCCACCGAGGTTCCGGTGGTCAATTGATAGGCTCCCCCCGGAGCCGGCACGAGGACGTCGACGCCGGGAGCCGCCACGCTGATGTACCGCCCATGGTTGGCGGCCGACAGCAGGCGGTTGCCGGCATCGGTCGCCGTGACCGCGATGACGTTCTTGTCCGCCGCAGGATACAGCGGCGGCGACTTCGGCCCGGCATTGCCGGCCGCCGCGACCAGGACCACGCCCTTTTGCCGCGCTGCGGCGAGGCCGCGCGCGATGTCGGGATCGTAGGGTCCCGCAAAACTCATGTTGATCACCCGCGCACCGTGAGCGGTCGCCCAGTCGATGCCGGTCAGGATGCTCATCGTGGTGGCTTCCGATTTGGCGCCTTGACCGTTGAAGGCGCGGATCGCGAGCAGCCGCACGCCCGGTGCGATCCCCGCCAGCCTGGCGCGGGAAACGATCGCGCCGGCCATACCGGTGCCGTGGGGATCGAGAGTTCCCGCGGGCGCGATGGCGTCGAAGCGGTCGGCAACCGCATCCATGATTTCCGGATGCGACGTGTCGATGCCGGAATCGATCACCGCCACCGCAACCCGCTCTCCGGTCGCGAAGCGGTGAGCCTCGGCGACGTGGAGCTTCGCCGGGGCGTATTGGACAGCGGCTACCGTGCCATCGGAGGGCGGAGCCGATTCGGCGAGGGTGAAGCGATAGTTCGGCTGTGCAGTGCGCACCACGCCGTCGGCCTCGAGAGCGCGGATCACGTCGGAGACGCTGCGGCCGTCGTCGATCCGCCAGCGGTGATAGGTGGTGCCGACCAGTGCGATCTCATGGCTGTCGACGAGGGTCAGCCGATGCCGGCGGGCGAGCGCGTCGCGCGCGGCCGGCGATAGATCGGAGGCAAGCCCGGCGACGACCTCGCGCGCGACGTAGCGCCGTTCGCCCACCGGCGGAACGCCGCTCCGGACCGCCGTCGCGGCGTTCGGCGTGGAACGGGCGATCGTGCCGCCCTGCCCGAGCGGGCCGCCCGGGTTGACCAGCGAGTTCGTGGTGCGCGACACCGCGCGGGTGACGCCGCCGGTCAGCGAATTGGTGACCGAGTTGAGGGGCGGGGTGCGATCGAGGGTCGAGGAGACCGCGCCCTGGGCGCTATTGACGGCGCCCGCCGCCGGGCCCGGCAACGGCAGCGTCAGGCCTGGCGAAGCAGAACCGGAGTCGCCGAGCCCGGTCCCGCCGATCCCGCCGCCGAGGCCACCCAGCCCCGATCCCCCGAGTCCGGTTCCGCCGATGCCGGCGCCGCCGACACTCGGCAGGCCGCGAAGCTGCGCGCTTGATGCGGTCGCGAACAGACAGCAAGCCGCCGCCGCCAGAAGGGCGGCGAGCCGTCGCGTCGGATTTTTCGAGCAGAGCAAGCCCCCACCCCATGGTGCGGCACGATCCCCCCGCGCCGTGCTCCCATCATGGCGACGATCGTGATCGATTTATGGCTGGCGCCGACGCGAAAAGTTCCAAAACGTCCTATGGAACCGGCACTTATTCGGTCTCAGCCGCAGCGCGGGAGCGGCGAACGGCGAACGATCGGGTCGCCGATCCCGAAGTGTCTCATCGGCCGCTCCAAGCAGATTTCGCGAACCCGGGCCGCGACCGAAGGCACCGGGCGGCGGGGGGTTCTTCAGTCGATCCTGAGCCCCAGCGACTGGATGATCGGCGTCCAGTGCGCCACGTCATCCTGCAGCGTTTGCCGGAAGGCCTCGGGGCTGGAATTGGGATCGGGATCGAATCCGAGATCGGTCAGCTTCTGCACGAAGGCCGGATCTGCGAGCGCCGTGTGCGTGGCCTGCGCGACGCGGTCGATGACGTCCTTCGGCGTGCCCTTGGGAGCGAGCAGGCCGAGCGCATTGGTGGTGACGAGCGGGATCCCCTGTTCCGTCGCCGTCGGCAGATCCGGGGCGGCGGCCAGACGCTGTCTGCTCGTTACCGCGAGGATGCGCAGCTTGCCGGACCGGTGCAGCTCGATCGCCTGCGCGGTCACCGCGATCACCGCCATCGGAATCTGTCCGCTGATGAGATCGGATGTCGCCGGTCCGGCGCCGCGATAGGGCACCTGCACGATTCCCGGCGTGCTGGTGAGCTGCTTGAACATCTCGCCGCCGAGATGGTTGAGCGAGCCGATGCCGACATGCCCGTAAGACAGCGTGCCCGGGTTCGCCTTGGCATAGGCCACGAGCTCGGCGAGATTGTGCACCGGCAGCGAGGGATGGACGGCGATGCCGAGAGAGTTGTTCGCCACGTTGGAGATCGCGTCGAGGTCCTTGACCGGGTCGTAGAGCGGCTTGTTCTTGAGCAAGGCTTCAATGATGTGCGGCAGCGTGCCGCCGAGGAGGATGGTGTAGCCGTCCGGCGCTGCATGGGCGACCTGGGCGGCGCCGAGCGAGCTGCCGCCGCCGCCGATGTTCTCGACGATCACCGTGCCGAGCACGGCCTTGAGCCGCTCCGCCAGCGGCCGGCCGAGCGTGTCGTAGGCGCCGCCCGGCGGAAACGGGACCACGAGTCGGATCGGCCGGGTCGGATAGCTCTGGGCGCGGGTGGAGGTGGCGAGCGTGGCGGAGGTGGCGAGCGTGGCGGCGCCGGCCGCGAGCTGCAGAAAGGTGCGGCGTGGAAATTCCATGGTGCCTCCCGGACGATGTTTGCCGACGCGACCGTCGATTGGCTTCGGGCGCACCGAAGCGCCTTCAGTCTACGCCTTTTCAGGCGCCCTGCGGCGCACAGGCGCCCGTTCGGCATGCGGCACGTCGCCTCCGTTCAGCCCGGCGGAATGAAGACATATTGCTTGAAGCGGTCGGTTTCCTGCGCGCCGACATACTTGCCGATTTCCTTGTCGAACTGCGCCCAGCTCTTCCACGGTCGATATTCGGCGAACTCCGCCGCCATGCGCGAGCCGACGCCGGGGATCAGCAGGAATTCCTCGCGCGCCCCGGTGTTCAAATTGATGGGCACGAAGACCTTGCGGTAGAATTCCTTGGCTTGGTCCGCGGTGAGCTTCTGTTCCACCAGGACGGCGTTGAGTGCGACCACGGTCTTGAACGGGCGTCGCTCGACCACCGCCTTGGCGAGCGCGGGCGTCATCTGCGGCGCCTGCGCGAGATCGGCTTCGCTGGCGGTGTTGGCGTCGAGCAGTCCGGCCTTACCCGCCTGTGCTGCAATCGGGCCGGTCGCCACACCCGACAGCGGAAACGACAGCGCGAACGCGAGAGCGAACCCGCCCGCGAAGGCAAACAGCGCGCGATGCAATCTCGTCACCTCGTCACTCCTTTCCAGGCTGCGATCTTTCAAGCCACGATTTCTGCGGCCGCCATCCGGCCCAGCGGGCGAGGCGCGCCCGGTTGCGGGCGTCCGTGTACACATAGCCCAGTCCGAGCAGCCCCATCTGCAACATCATGCCCGGGGCGAGCAGCGGCGGCGCCTTCGCGCGCACGATTTTTTCCAGAAGCTGCCAGGTGTCCATGTTGGGATCGAGCTCGAGCTGAAATTCCGCCGAGCCGTGGAAGTGGGCGACGACACCGGCGAGACCCGCAAGCACGAAGAGGATCATGATCCCCTCCAGCGCCATCAGGCTTGCGGCATCGGGGCGCATGGAATGCCAGATGATCGCGATGCAGGCGGCGGCGATCAGCACGATCGGAACGAGCTGAAGTCCCTGCTCGTAGTGCTCGAGCATCACCAGCTCGGTCGCCGTGCCGGCCAGGGCGAGCACCAGCACGGCGAGGATCCAGCCGCGCAACAGCCCGAAGGTGTCGATCGCCGGTCCGCGCGTTTCCATGACCGCTCCACATTTGCTGTCTTCGCCGGGCGCGACCGAGCTGTCCGGTGTGTCGCCGCGACTTGCCCGGGCAATCGGAAAACGTCGCGAGACGGGATGTTCCGGAAAACGCTATGGACGGCTGCGCGCCTCTTTCATCACCTCGGCGAGGCTCGCGTTGTATTTCGCCATCACCTCGTTCACCAACGCGGACACCTTGGCGACGTCGGGCTTGTCGGGCATCAGCGCCTGCTCGATCTCGATCATGCCTTTTTCGATCGCGACGTAATTGTCGCCGGAGCGCGCCTTGATCAGGTCCTCGATGCTGTCCCATGAGCTGTCGAACGCTTCGAAGGATTTCCGCGCCTTGGGGACGTTCCCGGCCTTGAGCGCAGGAACCACCTCGCGCAGGGGCGCGCGCACGATACGCAGCCGCGCGACATCGTCGTAGACCGGGTTGAGAGGCGGCGACGCGCTCACCAGGCCGATCGCCTCGTCGAATTTCGCGAGCATGACCTTGGCGTCGGCGAGTGCGGCGGCAGCGTCGGGTTGCGCCGCTTCCAGCGCCTTGCCGACCTTGACCTGGTATTCGTGCTCGATGACGTCATACATCTGCTTGCTGCGGGTGCTGATGTAGACCTCGATGCCGTTCCAGGCGGAATCGTAGGCATCGAACGCGGCGCGGGCGCGCGGCACATCTCGTTGCTCGAGGGCGGCGACGGTGTCGACGAGGGTCGGCCGCACCGCCTTGATGCTGGTCACCTCGAAGCGCTCGCCGTCGGCGGCGACCGCGTGGCCGGCCAGGCCGGCAACGACGATCGCCAGCAGCGCGGCAGCGAGCCCCAGCCGGTCTGCGCGCCGCGCAGGTGCAATCGTCACGCGATGGTGTGGCATACTTGCTATCCTCCCCGGAATGCCGGGCTTGCCACCGGCGGATTTGTTTGGAGTCATTCTAATTTGGCTTCCGGCAAATGCAACAACGGCGACCGCAACGGCGACGTTCCTGGGCGACGCCGGGCATCGGTACGGGGCGCAAAAAGCGATCGATCGAGGGCCGGCGTCGGCGCGCGCTGTCAACGGGCGTCTTGCCAGCGCGTTGCGGGGCGATATATACAGTAGAATATATCGAGCAGTGTTGCGAGGAGCGGTGCGTGAGCTTTGACGCCCAATGCGATCTGGCGGCGGTCGTCTACGGCGCCGGCGACGATCCGGACCATGTGATCTCGGGGTTCGCCGCCGACCTCGGCAGCGGCGGCTGCCGCGCGGTGGGGGTGGTGCAGCTCGGCCGCAGCTGCCAGCGGGAAGATCCCCGGCTGGGCGTCGTCGTGCTGCCCGACGGCGAGGTCGTCGGCCTCGCATTGCCGGAGGAAAGCCATGGCGGCGGCTGCCGGCTCGACCCCGACCGGCTCGCCGGTCTCGCGGTGCGCCTCGCGGCCGCCATCGAACACGGCGCCGACCTCGTCATAATCAACCGGTTCGGCCGCTCCGAGGCGGAGGGCAAGGGCCTGATCGATCTCATTCCACAGGCGCTCGGCGCGGATATTCCGGTGCTCATCGCCGTTCCGGAGCAGCGCTTCGCGGACTGGATACGCTTCTCGGCGGGCATGAATGTCCGGCTCGACTGCCGGCGCGACGCGCTCGATACGTGGTGGCGTGGCGTAGCCGGCGCGGCGCGGCGCCGCGGGACGACGCAGACTTTCTGCGAGTTCGCGAAATGAGCCGTGTCCGCGCTCCGCAGATCGCGCAGGGGATCGCCGGGGGGATCGCCGAGGAGACCGCGCCCGAACCGCGCGCCGTTCCGCACCATGGGCAACGGCCGGCGGCCCCGCCTTTCGTCGTCGACGTGCTGGGCGAGGTGGCGTCCGACGGCGCGGCGGTGGGGTTGCGGATTCAGCGCAGCGCCGAGGGCCCGGTCGACCTCTGCCTGCGGATCGACGACGTGCAACACCTCGTCGGCATTCTGCTGGCGTTGAGCTGCGAGGCGAAGCGTGTGCAGCCGCCGACGCAGCCCGATGGCCCGCCGACCGCGGCGATCCCGTTGCCGGTGACCGCCATCAATGTCGGACAGACCGACGACGACACGACGTTCCTGATGCTGGAAGTCGGTACGACGTCGCTCATGTTCGCGGTTCCGCCTGCCACGCTCACCGAAGTCGGGCAGACGCTGCTGGCACTCAGCGCCACGGCGACCGGGCGACCGTCCTGAAGGCGACGCACGCCTGAACCGACGTGCGGGGTTCACCGCGCACGCTGGCGGAAGCTTGCCTTGGATCGCGGGGGGCCTTCCTCGCGCTTGCACCGCGCCCCGCCGCAAGCCTCTTTTCAATGTCGCCGATCTGTGCGACAAGCGCTATATCATAATGGATATAACGAATGAGCCTTACATCCCGCGCGCCGGACATGCTGTCGAACATCTTCTCGACCGGTCGCGTGCCGGGAGCGCCGGCGCTGTCGCGCGGCATGATCCCGATGAAGGCGCGCGCCGCCGTGGCGGACGAGTTCGTCCCGCCGGTCGCCAAGCGGCGCACCGCGATCTGGGACATGCATCCGAGCGTGCACTGCTCGATCATCGGCACCTGTCTTTCGAGCGCGGAGCTGCGAAGGCTCATGCTAAAGCTCGGCGTCGCCGGCGCCGATACGGCCGGCGATCACGACCTCCACAAGCAGGGGGTGACGCTGGCCGCGCGGGCCCAGGGCGGCGCCAAGCTGATCCAGAAGGCGCTCGACCGCCGCCACGAGGCGGCCGTCAAGCAGTTCGCCAAAGCCAAGGACGAGGCCGCGGCGCGGGTGCTGTGGGACGATGCCGTCAAGCGCGGCGATATTCCCGGCGCCTATTGGGCGGTGCTGAGCCATCCCGCGGCGACCGACGCTCTGATGCGGCGGGCGTTCGGCGACGTGCACATGCTCTCCCACATGGTGGGAGCGGCCAATCGCGCCGATATCCGCCGGCTGCGCCAGCTCGAAGAGGAAAACGCGGCGCTGTCCGCCAAGCTCGAGGCGCAGCAGCGCCAGTTGCGAGACGGCTTCACCGCCCGCGACGAGAAGATCCGGTTGCTCAACGCCGCCTTGAGCCGGGCCCTGGCGCAGGCACCGGCGCAGGTCGGACACGAGGGCGACGATCTGCGCGCCGCCCGCGACGCGCTGATCGACCTCGACCGCCGCCTGAGCCGCGAGGTGGCGCACCGCCAGCGGCTGGAAGGCCGGGTCGAGGGCGCGGCGCTCGCACAATCGCAGGCCGAGCGCGATGGCCATGACCTCGCGGTCGAATGCGAGGGCCTGCGCCGCGAGCTCGCGGTCGTCGAGGCGCAGATCAACCGCTGGCTCGGACAGGAGACGTCGGCGCCGCCCGACCTCGCGGGCGCGCACGTGCTTTACGTCGGAGGCCGTGCCCACCAGGTGCCGCAGCTCAAGTCTCTCGTGGAACGCGCGGGCGGCGGCTTTCTTCATCACGATGGCGGCATCGAGCACAGCGTGACGCTGCTGCCGGGCCTGATCGGCCGCGCCGATGTCGTGGTGTTCCCGATCGACTGCATCAGCCACGACGCCATGGGCATGGTGAAGCGGCAGTGCCGCCAATCCGCCACCCGGTTCCTGCCGCTGCGCACCTCGAGCCTCGCCTGCCTGCTGAGCGGGCTGGCGGCCATCGAGAGCCTGCCGAAGCCGGTACCGGCGGTCGGCTGATACGGGTCGCGCGCTTAAAGGTCCGCGCCGAGGGTCGTCACGGCGACGGTCGTTGCCGGCTCTGGCTGCTAGCCCTGGAACAGGTACCGGAAGCGGTCGCCGTCGGCCTCAACTCGTCCTGCGGTCGGATGCGGGAAGTGGACCGGCATCACCACGATCCCGGTTCCTGCGACCTCGCCGAGAAACCGCCGCCGCGAACGCGCCGCCTCCTTGGGGTCCCAGTCGAACACCGTCGACCAGTCCGGCTCGCGGCATTGCAGCGCGTGGTGCATCAGGTCGCCGCTGATCACAGCGCGCTGACCGCGCGAGCGAATGTTGATGCAGCAATGGCAGGGCGAATGCCCCGGCGTCGGCGTCAGCGAGATGGTGTCGTCGAGGGCGAAATCGTCGTCGACCAGCAACGCCTGGCCGGCGGCCACCACCGGCTCGCAGTTGAACCGCCAGACATTTCCGGGGGGTTGGGCGCCGCGCCGGGTCTCCTCTTCCCACGCGTCGTATTCGCGCTTGTGGAACACGTATTTCGCGTTCGGGAAGGTCGGCACCCAGCGGCCGTTGCGCAGCATCGTGTTCCAGCCGCAATGGTCGATGTGCAGATGGGTGCAGAACACGTAGTCGATGTCTGTGAAGCGCAGACCGGCGGCACGGAATCCGTCGAGCCACGGCGCTTTCGGAAAATCCATCGGGGCCGGATAGCCTTTATCCTCGCCGGTGCAGGTGTCGACCAGGATCGTATGCTTCGGCGTGCGAACGACGAAGGTCTGATAGGTGATCACCAGCCGGCCGGTCGGGGGATCGAAGATGAAGGAATCGAGGCCCGCGAGGTGCCGCTTGCCGATCTCCGGGTCGTAGGCCGGGAACATGTCTTCCGGTCGGCGCCACGGGCCGTCCCGCTCGACGATGCTGGTGATGGTGACGTCGCCGATTTCTAGCGTTCGCATGCTTTGGCCCTTCGATCCCTGACCGTTCGCGCGCGGATTCGTCCGCGCCGTGGTCGAGAGCGGCGTATCCATAGCATGACATGATGACGCGCGGTTCCCCTGTACGGCGAGAGGAATATCGTCCCTGCGGTTGCTCATGATTCGGTCAATGAACTGGGCTAGGGTGCCGCCGCGCCAACCCCCCGAAGGAGCCGCCATGTCCGATTCCCACGGCAAGTTCGTCTGGTACGAGTTGATGACCATCGATCCCAAGGCAGCGGAGACGTTCTATCGCGCGGTGGTCGGTTGGGGTGGGCAGGATTCGGGCATGCCGGGCATGGCCTATACCCTGCTGACCGTGGACGGGGTTCCCGCGGCGGGACTGATGGAGATGCCGGAGCGGGTGAGAAGCTCCGGCGCGCCGCCGTCGTTCTGGACCGGCTATGTCTACGTCGACGACGTCGATGCGAGCGCGGCGCAGGCGGTGAGCGACGGCGCCGCGGTTCACCACCCGCCCGACGACATTCCCGGTGTCGGAAGGTTCGCGGTCATTTCCGATCCGCAAGGTGCCGCCGTCTCCCTGTTCAAGTCCACGATGACGGGCGGGCCGTCGTTCGCGCCGGGCACCCCCGGCAGCATCGGCTGGCACGAGCTTTATGCCGGCGACCGGGAAACCGCATTCGCCTTCTATGCAAAGCTGTTCGGCTGGACCAAGGCCGAGCATTTCGACATGGGTCCGCTCGGCATCTACCAGTTGTTTGCCGCTGGCGGGGAGGCCATCGGTGGCATGATGACGAGGCCGCCGCAGGTGCCGGCGCCATGCTGGCTCTACTACTTCAACGTCGAGGCCATCGACGCGGCGGTGGCGCGGGTGGAGGCCGGCGGCGGACGCATCCTCAACGGGCCGTTCCAGGTGCCGGGCGGGAGCTTCATCGTGCAATGCGTCGATCCGCAGGGCGGTCCGTTCTGCCTCATGGCGCCGCGGCGCTGACGCGGGCGGCGGGCCGGTCACGGCATCAAGACGCTACCGAAACGGCGTCAAATGTCCGACAGTCCCGCCCCCGCCTCGAATCATTTTTCACGGAGAAAAAATCCATGCCGGACAGCCTCGCCCAGGTGCGGGAGGACGTCGCCCTCGCCAATCGCATGCTGGCCAATGAAGGCGTGTTCGACGCTTTCGGCCATGTCAGCCTGCGTCATCCCGAGAACCCCGAGCGATTCCTGATCTCGCGCCATCGCGCGCCGGAGCTGGTGCAGCCGGCCGACATTCTCGAGCTCGACCTCGACGGCAAGCCGGCGGTGCCGACGCCGCACCGCCTCTACGGTGAGGTCACCATCCATGCCTCGATCTTCCAGGCCCGTCCCGACGTGATGGCGATCTGCCATCATCACGCGCCTTCGATCCTTCCCTACGCCATCGCTCGCGTCGACATGGTGCCGGTCTATCACCTCGGCGCGTCGATGGGCGAGACGGTGCCGTTCTGGGACAGCCGCGACGACTTCGGCGACACCGCGCTGGTGGTGGTGGACCCGGCGGAAGGCAAATCGCTCGCCAAGGCACTCGGTCCGCATTCCATGGTGCTGATGGGCCGCCACGGCGCCACCGTGGTCGGCGCCTCGCTGCGCGAGCTGGTGTTCCGCACCATCTACACGGCGCGCAATGCAGACCTGCAGACCAAGGCGAAGCTGCTCGGCGCCGTGCACGGCCTGAGCCCCGACGAGATCAGGAAAGCCGCCGCCTACAATCTGCGCCCGGCGCCGATGGAGCGCGCATGGGACCAGTGGGCGATGCGGCTCGCCGAAAAGGAAGGCCGCACCGGCGCGGCCGCGCGGGCGCCGGTCGCCGCCAAAACCAAAACCGCAGCCAAGGCCAAAGCCGCCGCCAAGGCCCCAGCCAAGACCAAAACCGCAGCCAAGACCCGAGCCAAGGCGAGCAAACCCAAGGCCATGGCAAAGCCGGCTCCGGCCCGCAAGGCGGCGACGAAGTCCAAGCCGAAGCGGGGCCGGGGACGCTGAGGCGGCCCTCGCGCGCGCCGGGAACGGTTCTCAGGCCCTTCCCGCCGCTCCGGGCCGGTGGAAAAGCTGCCATGTGTCGGATTGACCGCGCCCGGCCAAGCCCTTACATCGCGGAATTATGGCACTGCGAGACATCATCATCCTGCCGGACAAGCGGTTGCGGAAGGTTTCGAAGCCGGTCGAGACGATCGGCGCGGATATTCGTACCCTCGTCGCGGACATGTTCGAGACCATGTACGAGGCGCCCGGCATCGGGCTCGCCGCGATCCAGGTCGGGGCGCCGGTGCGGGTCGTCACCATGGACCTGTCCAAGCGCGAGGACCACAGCGAGCCCCTGGTGTTCATCAACCCCGAGATCGTGTCGGCCTCGGAGGAGAAGTCGGTCTACGAGGAGGGCTGCCTCTCGATCCCCGACATCCACGAGGATGTGGAGCGGCCGGCGCGGGTGAAGATCAAGTATCTCGACCTGGAAGGAAAGCCGCAGGAGGCGGAGGTCGGCGGCCTGTTCGCCACCTGCATCCAGCACGAGATCGATCACCTCAACGGCGTCCTCTTCATCGACCACATTTCCAAGCTCAAGCGCGACCGCATCGTCAAGAAATTCACCAAGGTCGCGAAGCGGACGATGGCCGAGGAGGGCTGAGCATTGCAGTCCATGTTCGGACGGCGGTCAGCGCCCGGGCGCGCGGTTTGGCAGGGCGCACCGGCTCCTTCTCCTCGCGTGGGGGGAGTGGGTCGGGGTGAGGCGGCGTTCTCCTCCGGCTCGCCGTCAGGCTCGGGCAGGCGACCGCTCGCTGACGTGCTTTGATGGCGCTTCGCCTCGTTTTCATGGGGACGCCGGACTTCGCGGTACCGACGCTGGTCGAGATCGTCGGTAGCGGACACGAGGTCGCGGCGGTCTATACCCGTGCGCCGCAGCCCGCCGGGCGCGGCATGGAGCTGCGCCCCAGCCCGGTGGAACGGGAGGCACGGCGGCTCGGCATCACCGTGCTCACGCCGAAGACCCTCAAGACTGTGGAGGCGCAGGAGACGTTTCGCGCCCATGACGCCGACGCCGCGGTCGTCGTCGCCTACGGGCTGATCCTGCCCAGGCCGGTGCTCGATGCGCCGAAGCTCGGCTGCTTCAACCTCCACGCCTCAGCGCTGCCGCGCTGGCGCGGCGCTGCGCCCATCAACCGCGCCATCATGGCCGGCGATGCCGAGACCGCGGTGATGGTGATGCGCATGGAGGAGGGGCTCGATACCGGCCCGGTCGCCATGGCCGAGCGGGTCGCCATCGGCCCCGACATGACCGCCGGCGAGTTGCACGACGTGCTGGCGCGGCGCGGTGCCGACCTGGTGGTGCGTGCGCTCGGTGCGCTGGAGCGCGGCTCCCTGCAAGTCACCCCGCAGGCCGACAGCGGCGTCACCTATGCCGCGAAGCTCGACAAGAACGAGACGCGGATCGACTGGAGCCGCTCCGGCAAAGCCGTGCACGACCATTGCCGCGGGTTGTCGCCGTTTCCGGGCGCATGGTTCGAGCTGCCGGGCGCCGGTCGCATCAAGGTGCTGCGCACCGTCGCCGGCGACGGCGCCGGGCCGCCGGGCACGGTGCTCGACGCCCGTCTCACCATCGCCTGCGGCGAAGGCTCGATCCGCATTCTCGAATTGCAGCGCGCCGGCGGCCGGCCGATGACGGCGGACGAATTCCTGCGCGGCTCTCCGGTCCCGCCCGGCACCCGGCTGCCGTGATGCCGCGCTACCGGCTCACGGTCGAGTATGACGGCCGCCCATTCGTCGGCTGGCAGGTGCAGGGAAACGGCGCCTCGGTGCAGGGCGTCCTCACCGCCGCGGTGGCGGCGTTCTGCGGCGAGACGGTGCATGTGCAAGGTGCGGGACGCACCGACGCCGGCGTCCACGCCCTCGGCCAGGTCGCCCATGTCGATCTCGCGAAGGCCTGGGATCCCGACACCGTGCGCGACGCGCTCAACGCCCATCTGCGGCCGCATCCGGTGGCCGTGCTCGCGGCAGCGCCGGTGGCGGACGACTTCGATGCGCGGTTCTCCGCGGTCAAGCGGCATTACGTCTACCGCATCGTCAACCGCCGGCCCGATCTCGCGCTCGATGCCGGCCGCGCGCTGCGGGTGCCGCGCCCGCTCGATGCGGCCGCGATGCACGCCGCCGCCCGGCGCCTTCTCGGCCGCCACGACTTCACGACGTTCCGCGCCACCGAGTGCCAGGCGAAGTCGCCGGTGAAGACGCTCGACCTCCTGGACGTCGAGCGCGACGGCGACGACCTGCGCGTCCACGCCTCGGCGCGCTCGTTCCTGCATCACCAGGTGCGTTCCATGGTCGGCTCCCTGGTGCAGGTCGGCGACGGCCGCTGGAGCGCCGACGACCTCGCCCGTGCGCTCGCCGCCTGCGACCGCCGCGCCTGCGGTCCGGTGGCGCCGCCGGACGGGCTGTATCTGGTCAGGGTGGATTACTGATACGCGGTCTTATTCTCCTGTCTCTCCCACGGTCATCGCCGGACTTGTTCCGGCGATCCCGATCAGGGGGGCACGGCGTTTCCACACCCGCGATTTGGCAAAGCAGTGTCGCACGATCGGGGTCGCCTGGACGAAACCGACGATGACCTTGGTGGCCGCGGCCTCACCGGAAATAGCGGTCGAGGATCGCGCGGTAGACCGCGGTGAGCGCGACGAGGTCCGCGGTGGCGACGCGCTCGTCGATGCCGTGCATGGTGCGGTTGACGAGGCCGAACTCGACCACCGGGCAGTAGTCCCGGATGAAGCGCGCGTCCGAGGTGCCGCCGGTGGTCGACAGCGCCGGCCGGCGGCCGGTCACCGCGGCGACCGCATCGGCGACGAGTTCGACGAACGGGCCGGGCGTGGTGACGAAGGCGTCGGCATTGGACGGATCCCATTCGACGCGCAGGCGGCCGCCCTGCGCGCCGGCACGGGCGCGCGCCTCGACCAGCGCCTTGAGCTCGTCGCGGGTGCGGACGTCGTTGAAGCGGATGTTGAAGCGGGCCCGCGCCTCGGCGGGAATCACGTTCACCGTCTTGTTGCCGACGTCGACCGAGGTGAACTCGAGGTTGGACGGATCGAAATGGGCGTTGCCGGCATCGAGCGGCTCCGCCATCACGGCACTCATGATGGCGACGATGCGGCGCACCGGATTGTCGGCGAGCGACGGATAGGCGACGTGGCCCGGGGTGCCGGGAACGATCACCGTGCCGTTGAGCGATCCGCGCCGGCCGATCTTGATCATGTCGCCGAGCTGCGCCGGATTGGTCGGTTCGCCGAGGATGCAGTGGTCGAAAGCCTCGCCCCGGGCCGCCGCCCATTTCAGCAGCTTGACCGTGCCGTTGACGGCGATGCTCTCCTCGTCGCCGGTGATGAGGAAAGAGATCGAGCCTTTTCGCCGGCCGCCCGCGGCGGCGACATGATCGAGCGCGGCGGCGACCTGGCAGGCGATGGCGCCCTTCATGTCGACCGCGCCGCGGCCGTAGAGCACGCCGTCCGCGATGTCGCCGCCGAACGGCGGGTGATGCCAATGCGTCTCGTCGCCGGGCGGCACCACGTCGGTATGGCCGGCCAGCACGAGATGCGGCGCGCCGGTGCCGATCCGCGCATAGAGGTTCTCGACGTCGTCGGCGCCCGGCTCGGAGAAGGTGACGCGCTCGACCGCAAAGCCCGCACCGCCGAGCCTGTCTGCAAGCCAGGTGAGCGCGCCGCCTTCCGCGGGCGTCACCGACCGACAGCGCAGCAGGTCACGGGCAAAGGCGACGGGATCGGCGGCCATGGACGCGTTAGTCCCGCAACAGTTCGTTGATGCTGGTCTTGGAGCGCGTCCGCTCGTCGACGCGCTTGACGATGACCGCGCAGTAGAGCCCGGGACCGGGCGTGCCGTCCTTGCCCGGCTTGCCGGGCTGGGTGCCGGGCACCACCACCGAATAGGCCGGCACCTCGCCCTGGAACACCTCGCCGGTGTCGCGGTCGACGATGCGGGTCGAGGCGCCGATGAAGACGCCCATGGAAAGCACCGAGCCCTGGCGCACCACCACGCCTTCGGCGACCTCGGAGCGCGCCCCGATGAAGCAGTTGTCCTCGATGATGACGGGACCCGCCTGCAGCGGCTCAAGCACGCCGCCGATGCCGGCGCCGCCGGAGATGTGGCAGTTCTTGCCGATCTGGGCGCACGAGCCGACGGTCGCCCAGGTGTCGACCATGGTGCCGGAATCGACATAGGCGCCGAGATTGACGAAGGACGGCATCAGCACGACGTTGGGCGCGATGTAGGCCGAGCGCCGCACGATAGCGCCGGGCACCGCGCGGAACTGCGCCTGCCCGAACTGCTCGCGCCGCCAGTGATCGTATTTGAGCGGGACCTTGTCGTAGCCCCAGGCGCGGCTGCCGGCGTCGCCGAACGGGATGACGTCGTTGTCCTGCAGCCGGAACGACAGCAGCACCGCCTTCTTGAGCCATTGGTTGACGTGCCATGCGCCGTTGCCCTGGCGCGCGGCGACGCGCACCACGCCGCCGTCCAGGAGGTCGAGTGCCTGCTCCACGGCGTCGCGCACCGGTCCCGTGGTCGCGGGTCCGAATTCGGCGCGGCGCTCGAAGGCGTCGTCGATGGTCTTGGCAAGCTCGCTGTGCGACATGGACATCCCCGGCTTTTGCAGCGCTGGTGTCGCGGACCGCCCGGGCGATGTCAACCGGAACAGCCCGCGAGAGGCCCATTGCCGGTCGGGCCGTCGGTCATGCAGGCGGTGACGATTTGGTGGGCGAGAAGGCGCTCACTTTCCGGGGACGGCCGTCTGCAGGAAGGCGGCGAGATCGTCGGTGACGTAATCCACGTGGTCGGCCTGCCGGCCTTCCATCTCCCAGCCCTCGCGCACCACCTCGTAGCTCGCATGCGGCACCACCAGCACGGTGGTCATGCCGAGCCGGTGGGGAACCGCGAGGTTGCGGGCGAGATCCTCGAACATCGCCGCCTTGCCGGCGTCGACGCCATGGCGGGCGAGGAAGCGGTCGTAGTTTTCCGGGAACGGCTTGGGCTGCAGCTCGCTCGCGACGATGTCGAACACGTCCTCGAAATGGTGGTGGATGGCGAGCCGGCGCATCACCGCGTCGGCATGGGCCTTGGTGCCGTTGGTGAGGATCAGCTTGCGGCCGGGCAGCCGTTCCAGCGCGGCGCCGAGCGCGGGGTTCGGCTCCAGCGGCGAATGATCGATCGCATGGACGTATTCGAGGTAGGCGTCGGGATCCATGCCGTGCTCGAGCACGAGGCCTTTCAGGCTGGTGCCGTAGCGCTTGTAGAAATCCTTCTGGATGCGGAAGGCGTCGTCGGGCGGCACGCCGAGGAAACTGGAGATGTAGGTGCGGATGCGGTCGTCGACCTGCTGCCACAGGTTGAGGTGATGGGGATAGAGCGTGTTGTCGAGGTCGAACACCCACGTTTCCACATGGGCGAAGCCGCGCTTGTCGGCGGGGCTGGCTGCGGGCTCGTCGTCGGGCATGTTTTGGGATGCGTTCATGCGCGGATTTCTAGCCGAGATTCCGGCGGGCTTCCATCACAACGCCGCGACGCGAGAGCCGGCCCCCTCACGCGAACGTCATGCCGAGGGCTTCGACGTGGGCGCGCACCTGCGGTTCCGCGAGCGCGGCGAGGAAGGCCTGCACCGCCGGGCGGTCGGCATGGCTCTCGATCAGCAGGAAATCGTAATGCTCCGGCGCGATCGGCAGGAAATCGAGGCCGTAGAGCCGCGCCACGGTGGCGATGGCGATGCCCCAGTCAGCGCGGCCTTGGGCGACGGCCGCGGCCACCGCATTGTGCGATTTCGGCTGATTGGCGTAGCCCGGCGGCCGCCGGCCGGCGAGCAGCCGGTCGATGAGGATGCGGGTGCCGGCGCCGGCGTTGCGGTTGACCATCAGGCAGGCCGGATCGGCGAGCGCCGCGGCGAGCGCGTCATCCGCGGTGCGGCCGGCAAATCGGGCGTCCCCGGTACGGAACGCGAAGCCCTGCATGCGCAGCCAGCCCGGCACCAGGGTCACGCCGGGCCGGACCAGATGCCGGTTGTAGACCCCCGAGGCCGGATCGAGCAGATGCACCGGGGCGATGTCGCATTCGCCGCGCTCGATCGCGGCGACGCCTCCCATGCTGCCGACGGCGACCACGCGGGCGGCAAATCCCTGGTCTGCGAGCCGGCCGATCACGGCGTCCAGCGCCACGCACTGGCTGCCCATGATCACGAGGTCGGGCGTGCGGGCGGCGCGGCCGATCAGGGTCACCTCGGCCCGGGTGCCGGCGTCGAGTCCGGAGCTGAGCGCGTCGATGGCGAGAAAGCCGTCGGCCTGGGAGAACGAGGTTACGGCGCCCGAGCCCTTGCCGATCGGGAATGCGACCGGTCCCTGCTCTCCCGGAACCAGCGCCACCAGGACGAATTCCTGGCGCCCGATCTCGGAGGCGATCCGGATCGGCACCGTGGCGGACACCGATTCGGCGGCGTGGGGCGGCAGGCCGGCGCGGGCGCGGATCACCGGCGCGACGAATTCGTGGAAGGTGAAGATCGCCGAGGTCGGAAAGCCCGGCAGGACCGCGATCGGCTTGCCGTCGACCACGGCGAGGCACAGCGGCTTGCCGGGCTTGAGCGCGACGCCGTGGACCAGCACGCCGGGCCAGCCGAGCCGCGAGAGGATGCGGTAGGACAGGTCGCCCGCGCCCTTGGAGGTGCCGCCGGACAGCACCACCATGTCGCAGGAGGCGAGCGCATCGCGCACCGCGGCCTCCAACATCCGCTCGTCGTCGGGATAGGCGCCGAGTTGCATCGCCTCGCCGCCGGCCTCGGTCACGGCGGCGGCGACGATGGCGCCGTTGCTGTCATAGACGCAGCCGGGGCGGAGCGGGTCGCCCGGTGCGACCAGTTCGTCGCCGGTCGAGAGCACCGCAACCCGCGGCCGCCGCATCACCGGAACCTCGGCAAAGCCGCAGGCCGCGAGCATCCCGATCTCGCGCGAGCCGATCCGCTGGCCGCGCCGGAGCACCACCTCGCCGCGCGCGATGTCGGAGCCGGCAAACGAGACGAACTGGCCGGGCCCGAAGGCGCGGCGCAGCTCGATCGCCGGACCGTCCGGCATCTCCAGGAGTTCGGTGTGCTCGACCATCACCACGGCGTCGGCGCCGCGTGGAATGGCGCCCCCGGTGGCGATGGTGGTGGCGGTCCCCGGCGCCACCTCGAGGGCGGGGACGTGGCCGCAGGCGATCACTTCGGCATTGAGGCGAAGCCGGCGCGGCGTGCGCTCGGCGGCGCCCGCGGTGTCGGCGGCGCGCACCGCGAAGCCGTCGACGCCGGAGCGATCGAACGCCGGCACGTCGGTCGGCGCCATCACGTCGGCCACGAGGACGCGCTCGAGCGCATCGGCCAGCGCCACCACCTGTTCCGGCAGGGGCGAGAAGTCGATCGCCCTTTCGAACCGGCGGCGCGCCTCCGCGGCCGGAATCACTTCGAGGAACTGGTCCTGGCGCGCCGCCGCGCGGACCGCGGCGAGGAGATCGTCGTGGTCGGCCGCGTCGCGCCCGCCGGTCATGGCAGCGGCCTCACCGAAACGGTGGCGCCGGCTGGATATCCTTCGCTGGCCGCGGCGACGAGAATGTATCCGTCGGCCTGACCGAGCGCGGTGATCGGCAGATATTTCGCCGCCAGCGGCACGGCGCCGTCCGCGGTCAGCCGCACCAGCACCATCTCGTCCAAGCCGACCGTCGAAGCCACCTTGCGCGCGAGCGTCGCCGTGCTGCCGTGGTCGTCGTCACTGCCGCCGCGCAGGCGTGCCAGCATGCCGCGGCCGACCGTCAGCCACGCCGCGAGCGCGGCATCGAGGCGGCCCGGCAGCAACAGCACCGGCCGCGAATTCGCAATGCCGAACGCCGTCGTCTCGCCGGGCGACACCGCCACCCCATGGACCTCGACGGTGCCGACCCGTGCGAGCGTCGCCGCCGCCTGGTCGTCACGCCCGCTGCCGGTGCCGCCGACGATGACGAATCCGTCGGCGTTGGGACCCGACAGCAGCGCCAGCATGTGCGCGCCGGCGGCCGCGGTGAGCGGGTCGCCACCATCCGAAGCAATCGCCTGGGCGAGCCAGCCGACGACCGCGTCGGCAATCGGATCGCGGTGGGTGCGGGCGCGGCCGATCAGGAGGCGCGGCCGGCGCACCCGGGCGCTGCCGATGCCGAGCGCCCGCATGGCGGCGAGATCGCTCGCCCGCAAACGTTCGCCGGCGCGGCGCAGGACTTCCCGGTTGCCGGCGTCGGTGCCGGCCTGCAGCACGCCATCCCCCGGGGCGACCGGCGCCAGGGCCTCGGCGATGCCGGCACGGAGCGCCACGCTCTCGACCGGGGCGACGGCATCGCTTCCGGGCGGCATCGCTTCGCCGGCATCGATCGGCGGCGCGCCGGCGAGCGGAGAGGGCGTATAGGCGCTGGCATCGGTGGTGGCGTCGGCGCGGACCGCCCAGCCGTCGATCAGGGCGAGCGCCGCGGCCGGGCGCTCCGTGGCGACGATGATGTCTTCGGCCACCGTCGCTCCCAGTGCGACCGCCGGCTGAACCTGGCGAGGCAGCACCGGCTCGACGAACTCGCCATCCGTGCCAACACGTCGGCCACCGGCATCAGCCGTTCGATGCGCTGGCGATCTTCCGGGTACGCAACCATTTCCGGTATCTGGCGGGGTGGTGGCGGTCCGGTCAAGCCGGGGCGCCGACAAATCCCGCGCAATGTCCGATTAGACCCGTAAACAAGGGGATAACGCCGATGGCCCCGAGCGTGGAGCCCACCCTCGTCGATCTGCGCGGCCTCAAATGCCCGCTGCCGGCCCTGCGCACCCGCAAGGCGCTGTCGCGGCTCCCGCCCGGAGCCGTGCTGGTGGTCGAGTGCACCGATCCGCTCGCCGAGATCGACATTCCGAACCTCGTCCGTGAGACCGGCGACGCCTTGGAGGCGACGGTGCGCGAGAACGACGTGATGGTGTTCCGCATCCGCAAAGGCGGCGGCGGGTGACCCGTTCCTGCCCGGTGGCCGCCGTCGCAATGCGGGCAGCCGATCAGGTCGTCGAGGTCCAGATCGCCTGGCGGGCGGCCCCGATTTGTCGGCGCGCCCACATGGTTTCGTAGAGATTTTCCAAAGCGCGCGTGTAGGCCGCGACATCGAACAGCGCCGTGGTCAGGCGATTGCGCCCGAGCTTGGCCTTGCAGGCATCGATCCGCCCCGGCTCGTTCGCCAGGGCCAGGGCGATGGCGACATAATCTTCCGCGTTCGCGGCAACGAGTTCCGGCAGGCCGACCGCGTGCAGGAGGCTCCCGGCGACCCGCGAGGGGAAGGTGTCTCCGGCGCAGGTGACGATCGGCACGCCGGCCCATAGCGCATCGCTCGCGGTGGTGTGCGCGCCGCACGGCGTGGTGTCGAGCACGAGGTCGGCGAGCTGCAGGCGCCCGAGATGGTCGTTCTGCGCGACGTCGCGCGCAAACACCAGGCGGTCCGGGGCGACGCCGCGGCTCAGGGCCTCGCCGCGCAGATTGCCCATCGCCTGCTCGGAATGCAGCAGCCACAGCACGCTGCCGGGCGTCGCGGCCAGCAGGCGGCACCACAGGTCGAACACCGGCGGGGTGAACTTGTAGGCCTGGTTGAAGCAGCAGAACACGAAGCCGGTCTCCGGCAGCCCGGCTTCGCCGCGCGTCGGTTTGCGGCCGATCACGCAGCTCCGGCCGTGGGGCTGGTAGGAATGCGGCATGTAGGCGAACGCCTCGGAATAATCGGGGGCCGCCGCCATCGGCGTCATGAACGGATCGGTGATGATGTAATCGCAGATCCCGGCGCCGAGCGTTCCCGGATAGCCGAGATAGTTCACCTGGACCGGCGCCGGATGCAGCATCATCACGCCGGTGCGGGCGCCCAGGGTGTACCCCTTGAGGTCGACCAGGATGTTGATCCCGGCGTCGTGAATCGCGCGCGCGGTCGCGCTGTTGTCCAGCGCCGAGACGTCGTGGAAAACATCGAAGGCGTTGCTGATGCGGCGTCGCAGGCCGCCGCCGTCATCGGCACCGAACGAGAAGGCATGCAGCTCGCACCGATTGCGATCATGCGCCTCGAACGTCTCGATCAGCAGCCGCGCCGTCGCATGCTCGTGAAAGTCACAGGACAGATAGCCGATGCGGAGCTTCGCCCGCGCGGCGAGATCGTGGCGGAAGGCGAGCCGGTCCCGTTCCGGAGCGCTCGCGGCGACCCGGTCGCGGGTCCACAGCTCCGAGCAGCTGCGTTGCTCCCGCGCGCTGATGCCGGGGATCGACAGCAGATGAAACGGCGGCAGCCGCCCCGATCGCCCCTCATCGAGCAGGGCGCGCATCTGCGACGGCGACTGGGCGAACTCGTCCCACTCGCACATTTCGCGGCTTCGGCCTAACGATCTCGCCACATCGACCCATGGGGGCGCGCCGTCTGGCAGAGTTCGAGCTGTGCGCGTTTTGCCGGGAGCGACCAGACGGGCGGGGTGCAGCAAGTCTTGCGCCAGCGCGCAGGTGGCGGGTTCCGCGACGCCCTGCGCCGCGGCTTCTCGGCAATCGCCAAGCGATTTCAAGCGCCTGCGCGGTTCGACGCCAGGGGCGGAGCGCCAAGGCCCACGCGCCGCTCCGCGCGCGTTTCGCATAACGTCGGGCTTCCGACAGGGAGCGTACGTTCCAGCCGCGCCCTCTGGCGTCGTCCTCGCCAAGTCCCGCGACGCTCCGTTGGTGTTCGCACTTCGTTCGCAGCGTGCGCCGAATCGGGTAATGCTGTGCGGATGAACCAGCCGCTCCTCACCCTCGATGGCTTCGACATCACGCTCGGCGCCGCCTGCGTCGCGTTTGCGGCGATGGTGCTCGTCCTGCTGGTCGCCATTGCGATCCTCGCTGCGCGGGGATCGCGCCGCCGGCTGGAGGACGCGATGCGCCAGGCGCGGCAGGATGAAGCCTTGCAGGCCCGAATGTCCGACCTCGCCCGCATCCAGGCCGAGACGGCGGGCCGTCTGCAGGCGCTCGGCGAGGGGCTCGGCGGCCGACAGGCGGAACTGGCGCGGGTGATGGCGGAACGGCTCGACGCGGTCTCGAGCCGGATCGGCCATTCCATGGACGAGACCACGCGGCAGACCGTGGCGCGGCTGCAAAGCCTCAACGAACGCATCGCCGTGATCGACAGCGCCCAGAAGAGCCTCAGCGAACTGTCCGGGCAGGTGATCTCGCTGCGCGACGTGCTCGGCAACAAGCAGGCCCGCGGCGCCTTCGGCCAGGCGCGCATGGAGACCATCATCCAGGACGCGCTGCCGAAATCGCTCTATGCCTTCCAGCACACCCTGCCCAACAACACCCGGCCGGACTGCGTGATCTTCCTGCCCGACCAACGGCCTCTGGTGATCGACGCCAAGTTTCCGCTGGAGGCGATCACGGCGCTGCGCGAGGGCCGCACCGACGACGACCGCGCCCGCGCCGCCCAGCGCCTGCGCCAGGACATGTCGAAACACATTTCCGACATTTCCGACAAGTACTTGCTGCCGGGCGAAACCCAGGACATGGCGCTGATGTTCGTGCCGTCGGAATCGGTCTATGCGGAGCTGTATGACGGCTTCGACGACCTCGTGCAGAAGGCCTACCGCGCGCGGGTGGTGATCGTGTCGCCGTCGCTCCTGATGCTGGCGGTCCAGGTGATGCAGCAGATCCTCAAAGACGCTCGCATGCGCGAGGCGGCCGACCTCATTCGTGCCGAAGTCTCCCGCATGATGGAGGACGTGGGCCGGCTGCAGGACCGGGTGGTCAAGCTGCAGCAGCATCATGGACAGACGGCGGAGGACATGCGGCAGATCATCATTTCGACCGAAAAGATCGGCCGCCGGGCAGGCCGCATCGATGCGCTGGATTTTGGCGACGGCGCCCCTGCGGACCCCGCGGCGCTGGCCGCCGGCCTGCGCCTGCAGGCGGGCGAATGACGGCCGGCCCGGCGCCCGGCGTGAGCACGCTTCCCGCCGCTGCGGCCGCGGCCGATTCCGTCGCGGCCGATTTGTCGATTCTGTCGCGGCAAAGCCGCGCTGGGCCGATACGCTGTCGGTCTATCTGCGGCGGCGCGTCCTCATCGTGATGTTCCTCGGCTTCTCGTCGGGATTGCCGCTGGCGCTGTCGGGCTCGACGCTGCTCGTATGGATGCGCGAAGCGGGGGTCGATCTCGCCACCATCGGCCTGTTTGCCCTGGTCGGCACGCCCTACACGCTGAAGTTCCTGTGGGCGCCGCTGGTCGATGCCCTCGACGTGCCCGGGCTGTCGCGCCTGCTGGGGCGCCGGCGCGCCTGGCTGATCCTGTCGCAACTGCTGCTGATCGCGGCGATCGTCTTTCTCGCGGTGACCAATCCGGCCGCCAGCCCGATGCTGGTCGCCATCGGCGCCCTTCTGGTCGCGACCGCCTCGGCGACCCAGGACATCGTCGTCGATGCATTCCGGGTCGAGAGCCTCGACGAGAGCGAGCAGGCGGCGGGCATGGCGTCCTATGTCGCCGCCTACCGCATCGGCATGCTGGTCTCGACCGCGGGTGCCCTGTTCGTCGTCAGCGGCTTCGAGGGGCTTGGCCTCGCCAAGCACGATGCGTGGAGCGCCGGCTACATCGCGATGGCGTCGCTCGTCGTGATCGGCATGATCACGACCATCGTCGCGACCGAGCCCGAGAAATCAGCCCCCGCCCTTGCCGCGCATGCGCGGCTCAACGCGCTGCAGCGGGTCATCGAAGCGGCGATCGGCGCGTTTCGCGACTTCCTCACCTTCGACCATGCGGTGCTGATCCTCGCCTTCGTGGTGCTGTTCAAGTTCACCGACGCGCTGTCGGGGACGATGACGGCGCCTTTCGTCATCGATCTCGGCTTCTCGCGCAACGAATACGCCGCCATCATCAAGGGCGTCGGCCTCGCGGCGCTGCTGCTCGGCGGCTTTGCCGGCGGCTTCGTCGCCCGTGCCTATCCGCTCTCCACCAGCCTGTGGATCGGCGGCCTGCTGCAGGCCGCGGCCAATCTCGCGTTCTCCTGGCAGGCGATCGTCGGCCACGACATCCGCTGGCTCACCTTCGCGATCATCACCGAGAACTTCACCAGCGCCATCGGCACGGTGATCTATGTCGCGTATCTCAGCGCGCTGTGCCGCAATCCGCTCCACACCGCGACCCAGTACGCGCTCCTCACCGCGCTCGCCGCGGTCGGGCGCACCTACCTGTCGGCGACGGCGGGCTACATCGCGCAACATGCCGGGTGGCCGCTGTTCTTCGCGATCTGCGCCGCCGCGGCGATCCCGAGCCTGATGCTGCTCGCGGTGCTCCAGCGCAGCGGGCACTTCAAGCTGCTGGACGGCAAGCGGGAATAGAAACGTAGGGTGGCCAAAGGCGGCCGAGAACCTGCCCGTCTTGGCACGGTGCAGGTCCGCCGTGCCCACGCGGACCGTATTGTGCGCAGCCGTGGGCACGCTTCGCTTTGCCCATCCTACCGGCCATTCGCGCAGGTCCTTCCGCGCGATGCGCCGTCGCCGCTCCCGGAGTTCGCTGCGCTCACTCCGGGCTACGGTGGCAATCCAGGCTACGTCGCAACCCCGGCGGCGCGACTGAATTTCAAAACGGCGTGCGGCTGCGGATCGCCGCGGCGAGGGTGCCCTCGTCGAGGTAGTCGAGCTCGCCGCCGACCGGGACGCCATGGGCGAGCCGGGTCACCGTCACGCCGGCTCCGCCGAGGAGGTCGGTGACGTAGTGCGCGGTGGTCTGGCCGTCCACGGTGGCATTGAGGGCGAGGATGATCTCCTTGACCTCCGCCTGATGGGCGCGGGTGACCAGCGCGTCGATGGAGAGGTCCTGCGGGCCGATGCCGTCGAGCGGCGACAGGGTGCCCCCGAGCACGTGATACCGAGCGTTGACGGCATGGGCGCGCTCCAGCGCCCAGAGGTCGGCGACGTCCTCGACGACGACGATGACGGTCGGATCGCGGCGCGGATCGGTACAGACCGCGCACGGGTTCTGGCTGTCGATGTTGCCGCACACCTTGCAGACCGAGATCTTGTCCATCGCGGTCTGCAGGGCCGAGGTCAGCGGCGCCATCAGCTGCTCGCGCCGCTTGATGAGCGCCAGCGCGGCACGGCGGGCCGAACGCGGCCCGAGCCCCGGCAGCCGGGCGAGGAGCTGGATCAGGCGCTCGATTTCAGGACCGGCGATGGCGGCGGGCATGGGCGTCGGTGCGTAACCTGCTCAGACCTGTGATGTGAGGGGCAGCATTCCGCCGCCGGAAGGCGCGCGGCGCGCTCAGAACAGCTTGAGGCCCGGCGGCAGCGGCAGGCCGCCGGTGAGGCTCTTCATTTTCTCTTGCAGCAGAACCTCGGCCTTGCGCCGCGCCTCGGCATGGGCGGTGACGACGAGATCCTCGACGATCTCCTTTTCATCCGGCTTCATCAGCGAGGCATCGATGGTGACGGCCTTGAGCTCGCCCTTGGCGGTGAGCCGCACGCTGACGAGGCCGCCGCCCGATTGGCCTTCGACCTCGATCTGGTCGAGCTCGGCCTGCATCGCCTCCATCTTGGACTTGAGCTCGGCCGCCTGCTTCATCATCCCCAGAAAATCTGCCATCGACTTCGCCTTTCACTGTCTCGCGTCTAGGGCCCCGTCGTTCCGAGGTCGGCCAGCGGCCGGGGTCCGGAATTCAGTCTCGGCGCCCGTCAGTCGAACTCCGGGCTTCGCGCGCCCGCATTCAGAAGTCATCGTCCACGTCGTCGGGGCGGCGGTGGGCGCCGAACGCCGATTCCTCGTCATAAGGCGGCATCTCCGGTGGCGACTCGTCGTCGTCGACCGGCGCGGCGGGCAGCGGCGCGGCGAGGCTGCGATCGGGCTCGCGCACCGCGACGATCTGGGCACCGGGAAACCTGGCGAGCACGGTCTGCACCACCGGGTCGCTCTGCACCCCGGCCACGAACGCGTTGCGGCGTGCCTCCGCCTGCGACTTGACGGTCGGCTCCCCGGATTCGGTCGATACCACCACCATCCAGCGCCGGCCGGTGAGGGCGCCGAGCTTGCGGCCGAGATCTCCGATCAAGGCCCGCGAGGCGGTCGGCTCCAGCGCGATCTCGAGCCTGCCGTCCTCGAAGTGGACGAGCCGGACGTCGCGCTCGAGCAGGGTTTTGAGCGGAAGGTCGCGCCGGTCATGGGCAAACGCGACGAGATCGGCAAAGCGGGCGAATGCCAGCACGGGCGCGGCCTGCGTCGCCTCGGCGGCGCGCGGAACCGGATCGCGCGGCTGCGCCATCCCGCCGGAGGCGAGCGTCGGCCGGGATCGCGCCGGTTCGCCACGTATTGGTTCGCCATGCACTGCTTCGTGACGCGCCCCTTCGTTCCGCACCGGTTCGGTGCGCGGGGCTGTCACCGGCGCTCGCGCGGGCTGCGCGGACGCCACCGGCGCCGATGCCGGCGTGGCCCCGGCGGTGCGGACCGGCGCCGGGCGGACGCCGTCGCTGATCTGGCGGATCACCTCGTCGGGCGGCGGCAGGTCGGCGGCATAGGCGATCCTCACCAGCACCATTTCGGCGGCGGCGATCGGGCGCGGCGCCTCCTTGACCTCCTGCAGACCCTTGAACAGCATCTGCCAGGTGCGCGAGAGCACCCGCATCGACAGGCCGGCCGCGAGCTCGCGCCCGCGCGTGCGTTCGATCTCGGAGAGCGAACGGTCCTCCACCACGGACGGCACCACCTTCACCCGGGTGACGAAGTGGGTGAACTCGGCGAGCTCGGTGAGCACCACCAGGGGATCGGCGCCGGAATCGTACTGGCTGCGCAGTTCCTCGAGTGCGCGGGCGGCATCGCCGCGCATCAGCGCATCGAACAGGTCGATGATGCGCGCGGCATCGGCGAGGCCGAGCATCTGGCGCACGTCTTCGGCGCGCACCGCGCCGGCCGCGTGGGAGATCGCCTGGTCGAGCAGCGACAGCGAATCGCGCACCGAGCCTTCGGCCGCGCGCGCGATCAGCGCCAGCGCCTCCGGTTCCGCCGTCACCCCTTCCTTGGCCAGGATGCCTTCGAGATGGGCGACGAGAACCCCCGCCTCGACCCGCCGCAGGTCGAAGCGCTGGCAGCGCGACAGCACCGTGACCGGCACTTTTCCGATGTCGGTCGTCGCGAACACGAACTTGGCGTGGGGCGGCGGCTCCTCCAGGGTCTTCAACAGCGCGTTGAAGGCCTGGTTCGAGAGCATGTGCACCTCGTCCAGGATGTAGACCTTGTAGCGTGCGCTCACCGGCGCATAGCGGACGGCGTCATTGATCTGCCGGATGTCGTCGACGCCGTTGTGGGACGCGGCGTCCATCTCCAGCACGTCGACATGCCGGCTTTCCATGATCGGCCGGCAATTGACGCCGAGCACCGGCATCTTGATGGTCGGCGCCGTGACCGAGGCGTCCGGAAGCTCGTAGTTGAGCCCGCGGGCGAGGATGCGGGCGGTGGTGGTCTTGCCGACGCCGCGTACGCCGGTGAGAATCCATGCCTGCGGAATGCGTCCGGTCTCGAAAGCGTTCGAGATCGTGCGCACCATGGCCTCCTGGCCGATCAGGTCGTCGAAGGTGGCAGGTCGGTATTTGCGCGCCAGCACGCGATAGCCCGCGGGGGTCGCCGGCGCTGCGGCACCGGACCCGAGGTCGAGCCCCGGCTCGGCGAGATGGCCGGCCAAATCGGCATCACTCATGCTTCGGCGTCGCTCATGGGAACTCCAGCCGGCCCAATCGTCCCACTCGTGCGTTCGCATTCAACGCGCGGGCCCCGGATTCCAGGGTCAAGACTTTGCCTCGGGCCACGCTCTCTCGCCTCCGGCGCCACGCTCTTCCTGCAGGGTACCAAGCTCTTCCTGCAGGGTGCCACGGCTTCTGCTTGCCATAAATGGCTCGCCCCAAAGTCGAGGTCCGGCGTCTCCCCGGGCGGGCCCGGGGACGACAAGGAGTGGCGCGTCGCAGACAAGACACGAGGAGGTTGACGAGCGACCCGAACCGGAGCTCGTTAGGGCTGCTTCCTTCCGGACCTGACCCGGTTGGCGAGTGGCTCGTCCACCGCCAACCTCCCGGGCCATATATCGGCGGAACGGATGGCGATTGCAAGCGCGACCGGATGCCCCCCGGACGCCCCGTTGCGGCGCCCCGCCGGCGCTCGTCCTCACCAGGCCCGGTGACAACGGATCGGGAACCGCGTTATATACGAAGAAGAACACCGGAAATTCCTGCACCGCGACGCCTCCGGGGGGCCAGCGGCCGCCAAAACGACCCCGACGGGCTGGCGATGTCTTTCTCCAATTCTCGCGGCGGCACCGAGTCTTAGCCGGTGCCGCAGCTGTCTCCCGATGAATGGACCGCGGTGTGGCTGTCGCTCAAAATCGCGATCACCGCAACCCTGTTCAGCCTCCCCTTCGGCATTCTCGCCGCCTATGCGCTGGCGCGCTGGCGGTTTCCGGGCAAGATGCTGTTCGACGGCCTCATCCACATGCCGCTGGTGCTGCCGCCGGTGGTCACCGGATATCTCCTGCTGATGCTGCTCGGGCGGCGCGCCCCGCTCGGGGCGTTCCTCGCCGACCATCTCGGGATCGTGTTCTCGTTTCGCTGGACCGGGGCGGCGCTCGCCTGCGGCGTGATGGGCTTTCCCTTGATGGTGCGGGCGATCCGCCTCTCCCTCGAGGCGATCGACCGCCGCCTCGAGACTGCGGCCGGCACCCTCGGCGCGAATGGGCCGTGGACCTTCGCCCTGATCACCCTGCCGCTGGCGCTGCCCGGAATCCTGGTCGGCGCGATCCTGTGCTTCGCCAAGGCGCTCGGCGAATTCGGCGCCACCATCACCTTCGTGTCCAACATTCCCGGCGAGACCCAGACCATTTCAGCGGCGATCTACACCTACACCCAGGTGCCCGGCGGCGATGCGGCGGCGTGGCGCCTGACGGGCGTCGCCATCGTGATCGCGCTCGCCGCCCTCGTCCTCTCGGAGCTGGTGCAGCGCATCGCCAATCGCCGGGTCGCGCAGTTCGAATGATCCGTTTCGACGCCGCCATCGGCCTCGGGGACTTTTCCTACGAGGCCGCGTTCGAAAGCCCTGCGAGCGTGTCGCTGTTCGGCCGCTCCGGCTCCGGCAAGACGGTGACCCTCGGACTGATCTCCGGACTGCTGCGTCCCGATCGCGGGGTCATCGTCGTCGACGACCGCGTGCTGGTGGACACCCGGAAAAACATCTTCGTTCCCAAGCACGACCGCCGGATCGGCATCGTCTACCAGGACGCGCAACTGTTCCCGCACCTCACGGTGCGGCAGAACCTGTTGTTCGGCCGCTGGTTCGCGCCGCGCACCGCGCGTGCCATCGAGTTCGACGCCGTCGTCGAGACGCTCGGCATCGGCCATCTGCTCACCCGGCGGCCGGGCCGGCTGTCCGGCGGCGAGCGCCAGCGGGTGGCGATCGGCCGCGCGCTGCTGTCGTCGCCCCGCCTGCTCCTGATGGACGAGCCGCTCGCCGCCCTCGACGACGAGCGCAAGGCGGAGGTGCTCACGCTGATCGAGCGCCTGCGCGACGGCTTCAAGGTGCCGATCGTCTACGTCTCCCATTCGATCGACGAGGTGGCTCGGCTGGCGGCACCGGTGGTCGTGTTCAGCGCGGGTCATGTGGTGGCAGCCGGGGCCGTGGACGAAGTGTTCGGCCCGCGCCGGGTGCAGCCCCAGGAAAGCCGGTTCGCGCGCTCCTCGGTGGTGACCGGCCGCATCGTGGGCCTGCACGAGAAATTCGGGCTGACCGAGATCGCCCACCCGGGGGGGACGATCTTCATCGTCGGCTCGGCCGGGACGCCCGGCAGCGAGCTCCGCCTCGTCATCAAGGCGACCGACGTCACGGTGGCGACCGAGCGGCCGCGGGACGTCAGCATCCGCAGCGTGTTGTCCGGAAAGGTCGCGGCGATCGACGAGGAGGATGGTCCGCTGGCGGCCGTCACCATCGATCTCCCGGTCCATGGACGCGTGGTCGCCCTGGTGACGCGCATGGCGGTCGAGACCCTCGGGCTGACGCTCGGCCAGAACGTGTTCGCCCTCGTCAAGACGGTCGCCCTGGACGAACGCGGCATCACGCCCGGCAAACCTTGAAGGTTTCGCGACGCGGCAAAGCGCTCGCGCACGCCGGCAAATCACGCTAACCTGAACTTCGAACGCTTCAAAAGCCCGCGGGGTCCAGCCGGGTTCGAGATTGGGAGGAGATTCAATGGCCGACGAAACCATTCCGCGGCGCGATTTTCTCAAGGGTGCCGTGGGAACCGCGGCGGCCCTGACGGCCGTGCATGCGGTGCCGGCCGAGGCGCAACCCGTTGCGGCGGCCGCCGCCGCAGCGCCGGCCGCCGATCCCGACAGCGAGGCGCTGCTCACCCTCACCGCGACCGAGCACGCCTTCCTCGTCGCCGCCGTCGACACGCTCATCCCGGCCGATGAATTGTCGCCGGCGGGAAGCGCCTGCGGCGTCGCCGTGTTCATCGATCGCCAGCTCGCCGGCGCCTATGGCATGGGGGCGCGGCTCTATCGCCAGGGCCCGTTCCCCAAGGCCAAGCCCGAACTCGGCTATCAGCTGTCCCTCAATCCCCGCGAATTCTTCCGCGCCGGGATCGAATCCGCCAATGCGTGGTCGCGCAAGACCTACGGCAAGGACTTCGACCGGCTGTCCGAAAAAGATCGCGAAGCGGCGCTGAAGACCATGGAGGAGGGCAAGGCGACGTTCGACGGATTCGGCAGCGCGATGTTCTTCAACGCGCTCCTGCAGATCACCATGGAAGGCTTTTTCTCCGACCCGATCTACGGCGGCAACCGCGACATGGCGGCCTGGAAGATGATCGGATATCCCGGCCTGCCTGCCACCTATCGCGAAGAGATCAAGACCTACTTCGGCAAGAAATACGACAAGCCGCCGCGCTCGATCGCGGACTTTACGTGAGGAGCGCGCCATGACCATCGTTCTCAAGGAAGTCGACGCCGTCTGCATCGGGGTGGGATTCACCGGCAGCATTCTCGCCCGCGAGCTGACCAAGGCCGGGCTCAAGGTGGTGGGCCTCGAGCGCGGCGCCCATCGTTCGGCGCGCGAGGACTTCGCATTGCCGAGCGTCCGCGACGATCTCAAATACGCGGTGCGCCAGGAGCTGTTCCAGGACACCCAGCTCGAAACGGTGTCGCTGCGGCACACGCCGTCGGAGACCGCGCTGCCGATCCGCCGGCTGGGCTCGTTCCTGCCCGGCACCGGGGTGGGCGGCGCCGGGGCCCACTGGAACGGCGTCACGTGGCGGCTGATGCCGACCGATCACAACCTGCGCACCCACCTGGAGAGCCGCTACGGCAAGGGCGCGATTCCCGCCGAGATGACGATCGAGGACTTCCCCGTCTCCTATGACGAGCTGGAGCCCTATTACGATCGCTTCGAGAAGCTGCTCGGCGTGTCCGGCAAGGCCGGCAATCTGCGCGGGCAGAAGATCGACGGCGGCAACGTGTTCGAAGGGCCGCGCCAGAACGACTATCCCAACAAGCCGCTCGCCATGAGCATGGCGGGCTCGATCATGGAGAAGGCGTCGCGGGAGCTCGGCTACCACCCGTTCCGCGCGCCGGCCGCCAACATGAGCGAGGCCTACACCAATCCGGAAGGGGTGACGCTCGGAGCCTGCGAATATTGCGGCCACTGCGAGCGGTTCGGTTGCGAAGCCAATGCGAAGGCCTCGCCGCAGGCCTGCATCCTGCCGGTGCTGCTCGCCGACGATCGCTTCGAGCTGCGCGCCCACGCCTACGTCAAGGAACTCGTCTACGACAAGGCCGCCCGCAAGGTGACGGCGGTGCGCTACGTCGACACCCGCACCGGCGAGGACTACGAGCAGCCCGCCGGCATCGTCATCCTCGGCGCCTATGTCTTCAACAACATGCTGCTGCTGCGTCTCGCCGGCATCAGCGAGCAATACGACCCCGCCACCGGTAAGGGCGCGCTCGGCCGCAACTACTGCTATCAGGTCAGCGGCAACAACGTGACGGTGTTCTTCGAGGACAAGGAGATCAATCCGTTCATGGCCGCCGGGGCGTCGTTCGGCACCAATATCGACGACTTCAACGGCGACAATTTCGACCATGGCGGGCTCGGCTTCTTCGGCGGCGCGTGGATTTCCGCCGGCACCTCCAACGGCCGTCCGATCCAGACCCGGCCGGTGCCCCCCGGCACGGCGCGCTGGGGCCGCGATTGGAAGAAGGCCACCGCCAAATGGTACAACCACGCCTTCAACATCGGCGCGTCGGGCTGCAACTACGCCCACCGCGAGAACTATCTCGATCTCGATCCGACCTATCGGGACGCGCTGGGTCGTCCGCTGGTGCGCATGACCTATAATTTCCACGAGAACGACTACAAGCTCGCGGACTATATCGGCGGCGCGCTCGGCAAGATCGCGCGGGCGATGAATCCCACGGCGATGTCCTCGCCGGCGGTACGGCGCGGCAACTACAACGTGGTGCCTTACCAATCGACCCACAACACCGGCGGCACCGTCACCGGCACCGATCCGAAGACGAGCGTGGTCAACCGCTACCTGCAGGCGTGGAACGCCGACAACCTGTTCGTCATGGGCGCCTCGGTGTTTCCGCAGAACGCGTCCTACAATCCGACCGGCCTCGTCGGTGCGCTCGCCTACTATTCGGCGGCGGCGATCACCGGACAGTATCTCAAGCGGCCGGGCCCGCTCGTCGCGGGCTGATCCTCGCGGGGCGCGCGCGGGGGAGGCGGGCGCTGATTGCACATGACGGCGAGCCATGCGAGTCTTCGCGGGCCCGCCGGAGTCCTTCATGTTGTCACGCCCTGATCTCGGGGTCGCCCCGCACCTCGGCTATACCGCGAGTGCGCTCGATCGCGCCGCCGAGCGCCGCCAGGATGCCGCGGCGCTGGCGGCACTCGAGGCTGACCCACGCGCCCGGATCTACTTGCTCGGCGGCGAGCTCGTCGCCGCGCGCAAGTCGGCGGCGCGGATCGGCGCGGCCACCGCGATGGAGGAGGATCCGGCCTTCACCTTCGCCGCGGCGGCGACGCTCGCGCCGTGGCGTGAGAAAGTATTTCTCGGGCTGTGGAACGAGGCGCCCCGGTTCGCCGCCGGGATCGACAAGGGCGTTGCCGAAGCGCTCAAGGAGCGCGGCGATCTTCTCGTCACCGACCTGCGGACGATCGCGACCGGCGGCCTCCTTGCGCCGGAGCATCTGCCGCCGCTCGCCGAGGCCAAGGCGCTGCTCGGGTGGCACGCGCGCCACCGCTTCTGCGCCAATTGCGGCACGCCGACCCGTCCGGTGGATGCGGGATGGCGGCGCGACTGCCCGGCTTGCGGCATCCAGCACTTTCCGCGCACCGATCCCGTCGTCATCATGCTGGCGATCGACGGCGAGCGTTGCCTGCTCGGCCGCAGCCCGCGGTTCGCGCCGAACATGTGGTCGTGCCTCGCCGGCTTCGTCGAGCCGGGCGAAACCGTCGAGGAGGCGGTGCGGCGCGAGACCCGCGAGGAATCCGGCATCGTCTGCGGGCGCGTCGCCTATTTCGCCTCCCAGCCGTGGCCGTTCCCGATGTCGCTGATGATCGGCTGTCACGCCGCTGCCGAGAGCACCGAGATCACGGTGGATCGCACCGAGCTCGAGGACGCGCGGTGGTTCTCCCGTGACGAGGCCACCGCCATGCTGTTGCGCCGCCATCCGGACGGCCTCACGGTCGCCCATCCGGTCGCCATCGCCTATCACATCATCCGGGCGTGGATCGAAGCGGACCGGAGCCTGGTCTGAGATGGTGCACATCCTCTGCGCAGGAATGGCGGTTCTCGACGAGGTGTTCCGCGTCCGTGAATTCCCGCAGCCCGACGCCAAGGCCGACGCCAGCGAGTTCATCGCCATCGGCGGGGGCAACGCCGCCAATGCCGCCGTGGCGATTGCCCGCCTGGGCGGGAAGGTGCGGTTCGCGGCGCCGCTCGGCGGCCCGGCCGCCCAGGACCCGGTCGGCGATCGCATCCTCAAAGGGCTTGCCGGGGAAGCCGTGGACTGCAGCGGCTGCGTGCGGGTCGACGGCGTCCGCTCGCCGATCTCCGCGATCTTCCTCAACGGTCAAGGCGAACGCACCATCGCGAACTATCACGACCGGCGGCTCGATGCCGTGACCCCGGATGATCCCGGTCCCCTGCTCGACGGCATCGACGCGGTGCTGGTGGACAACTACGTCCCCGCGTTCGTCATGCCGATCTGCCGCGCGGCCCGCGCCCGCGGCCTTCCGGTGGTGATCGACGTCGACAAGCTTACGGTCGAGGCCGATCCGCTGTTTGCGATGGCGACCCATGTGATCTTTTCCGGCGACAGCCTGCGCCGGACCACCGGCACCGACGACCTTGCGGCCGGCCTCGCGCGGATCGCGAGATTCACCGGCGCGTTCCTCGCTGCGACCAACGGTGCGCTGCCGGTACTGTGGCGGGACGACCAAGCGGTCCGCGAAATGCCGGTCTTCAAGGTGACCGCGGTGGATACGCTTGCCGCCGGCGACGTGTTCCACGGAGCCTTCACCCTCGCGCTCGCCGAAGGCCGCGGGATCGCGACGGCGATGCGCTTCGCGGCCGCATCGGCCGGCCTCAAATGCACGCGATTCGGGGGCAGCACCGGCGCGCCGTCCCGCAGCGAGGTCGAGGCGCTGCTCGCCGCCGGGTAGAGTCTCGGCGATCCCGCTGTCGCATGCGGGTGCCCCGGAGGCCGTCCTTGACATGAAAATTTATTCTAAGTGTACGCGAAATGCGTGGCAGCGATAGAATGAAACTTCTATAAAAGATATGATTTCACCACCGGGAGCGCCGCGCCCGGCCGGTTGCCTGCCGGATTGCCGCACGAGCACCACCAGCATGGATGCCATCGACCGCAAGATACTCGCCGTCCTGCAGGAGGATGCCTCGCTCTCGGTCGCCGAAATCGGCCATCGGGTGGGGCTCTCCTCGACACCCTGCTGGAAGCGGATCCAGCGGCTGGAGAGCGACGGGGTGATCGAGAAGCGCGTCGCGCTCGTCGATCAGGACAAGGTCGGGCTGGGCGTCACGGTGTTCGTCTCGATCGAGACCGAAGATCATTCGGAAGAATGGCTGCGGAACTTCGCCGAGGTGGTGGGGGCGATGCCGGAGGTGATGGAGTTCTACCGCATGGCCGGCGATGTCGATTACATGCTGCGGGTCGTGGTGTCGGACATTGCGGGCTGGGACCGGTTGTACAAGAAGCTGATCGCCGCCGTTCCGCTCAAGAACGTGACGTCGCGTTTCGCCATGGAGAAGATCAAGTCGACGACGGCCCTGCCGGTCCCGCCGCCGTGAGTGCGGCCGAGGTCTGCGCCGATCAGCTGTGGGTGACGGCGGTGGACTGCCGCGGCCGCAAAAAGATCTGATCGTACATCGGCAGCGTTCCGGTGAGCACCCAGCCGATCACCGGCTTGTAGCTGTAGGTGGCCTCGCCCCAGATCACCGACGTGTTGGCGACGATCAGCCCGGCCGGAATCAGGCTGGTGACGGTGGTGCCGGTGGCGCGCTGGGTGCCGTTGAGCGAACTGCTCCAGGCGATGGTCGCCTTGCCGTTGCTGTCGATCGTCACGCTCGACAGCGTGACGGTCGCGTTGGCGACCGGGAACGGCGCGAGCACGGCCGACGCCGCGCTCAATATGTTCGAGACGTCGGTGTTCGACACGGAGGAGTATTGCGAGGTGATCTCCGCCACCGTGCTTGCCACCAACGTGACCTGTCGGTCCGCGCTGATCGCGTCGGTGATCTGGATGCTGCCGAAATACATCACGAGCATCAGCGGCAGCAACACCGCGAATTCCACGGCCGAGGAGCCGCTGTCATCCGCGATCAGTCGTGCGCATCTCGACCGGGCGGATGCGAGCACGGCAATGGTCCGACGCCGCATCATGTGCTGGGCGTATAGGGTTCGTTGCGGAACGCGACGGTTGCGATCAGCGTGTTGGTGTTGTTGGCGGAGTTGACGAGCCCGACCGCGAGCCCGGAGGCGAAGATCGGCCACTGGTAGATCAGTCGGACCACGACGATGTCGCCCGGATTTCCCGGGGAAAAATTGAAAGCCGCGGTGTTCAGCGTGCCGTTCGAATTGGTCGCTGCGGGCAGGCTGATGGTGGTGAAGCTCGAAAAGCTCTCGACGTCGATGTAGAGGTTGCTCGAGCAGTTGAACATGACGGTCAGGCTCGCGCACACCGAGTTCTTGAACTGGGCGGACGTGAAGTTCCCGTTCTGCGCCTGCCCGGTGAGGACGAGCCGCGCCGCGCTGGTCGCCGCGGTTTGCAGAACCTGTCCGGCGAGTAGCACCAGCGCCGACTCGATGATCGTCATCAGCACCATGAAGAACGGCAGCACCACGAGGCCGAACTCCACGGCCGCACCAGCGCCTTCGTGCCGCAGAAACAGACGTCTGCGCGCCGGGACGCCTTGCGCAGCGGCGCGCACGCACTTCAATCGCCAGGCAGGCTTCATTGCGGAGGAGATCCGTGTGACCGTCGAGAATGGTCAGACAGTGTCACAAAGCGTTATGGGAATGGTTCATCGCTTCCGTCGATTCGGAGTGATTGCATTAACCGCCGGTTAACCAACCCGGCAATCGCCGGCGTGGGGTTGCCGTCACCCGCTTTGTCGAGGGGGCTACTGCGCTCGCGTGAGGCGCCACGGCGCCGCCCCGGTTTTTCAATGGAGACGATCAGCGTCCGCTCTGGCTCGAGCTCTTGCCGAGAGCGCTGTCGTTGCGATCGGTGGTTTCGCGCAGTGTCGGATTGAAGAACTCGGGGGTATCGCCGACCGTGATCCGCCGCTCGCAATAGGGCGCGCAGCTGTAGGATTCCCGGGTGACGCCGCGGTAGACGACGACGCTCTCGACCGGCGACTTGACGCGCACCTGCTTCTCGAACAGCAGCTTTCCCGCCTGGTCGAGCGCAATGACGTTGGTGACGCCGTAACCCTTTCCGGTCACCACCATGATCCCGCCTGCCTGCACCGTGACGTCGGCGATCAGCGGGTTTCCAACCACCAGCGTGGCGGTGCGCGGCGGGACCCGTGCAATCTTCGCCTGGTCCATCGTCACGTTGATCACCTCGGCGCCGGCGGCCGACGAGATCAGGACCACCACGGCGGCGATCGCTCCCCTTCGGACGGACCGGCAAGCGGCGATGGCATTGAAGGGACGCATGACAGGCCTCGATGCTGTACGACCGCAATGCGGCCGTCGCGGGGGATCGCGTTCAAACTTAGAGACCAATCAATGAATCAATCCGGAATCATCGACGAGCATGGGCGCGGCTCACGGCGCTCCGCAAGCCGTCCGGGCGGACGCAACGCGTATTTCCCTCGAAATCAGAGCATGTTTATGAATGGTGATGTTAACCATGCGGCAACATCGGTGTTTCAGTATGCCTCTGGTTTTGAAATTAACTTTAACGCAAATCACCGGGCGCCTGAATGAGCGCGCTCCGGCCCGATGCCGTTCGGGCGCTGGTCCGAGGCCGACATGGCAGTAGCATCTCCGTGGTCGGCCTCGCCGTGACGCCTTGCTCCATCCGGGGGCGGGCGGCCGAAGCCGAACGCGACAATGGGAGCGCGGTTGCCTCCGGCCGCGGAACGTCGGGGGTCGACGTACCTGGGCTCGCTCGCCGCCAAGTTCCCGGGCATCGCTAACCGTTCGTAAAGCGGGCCGACCTAATTTCGGGCCGGGCGCAGACGAAGCCGTCGCCCGGAGAGACCCGTGATGTTCGTCGAAGCCGTTCGGATGCTGCTGTTTCCCGCCATGATGGCCTTCGCGGCGTCGACCGATCTTTTCACCATGACCATCTCCAACCGTGTCTGCCTCATCCTCGCGGTCGGCTTTGTCGCGCTCGCGGCGCTGCAGGGGCTGCCGGCCACGGAAATCGGCATGCATCTCGTTGCCGGCGCGCTGGTGCTCGCGGCCGGCTTCCTGTTCTTTTCCCGCGGTTGGATCGGCGGCGGGGACGCCAAGCTGGCGGCGGCGACGGCATTATGGCTCGGATGGAGCCACCTCTATGAATACCTGATCTATGCCTCGCTGCTGGGCGGCGTACTGACCTTCGGCATCCTGGAGTTTCGCAAGCGCTCGCTGCCGTCGGCGCTCGCCGGCCAGCCGTGGGCGGAGAGGCTCCATGAGCCGGCGGGCGGCGTGCCCTACGGCATCGCGCTCGCCGCCGCCGCCCTGCTGGTCTACCCGTCGACGGTGTGGATGCAGCCGCCCGGCTGAGGCCTTTCCCGTTCCCGATTGCCGGACCTTCCTGGACGGACCCCACCCGCGGACGCGTGCGGGAGTGCGCGCCGTCCGGGCTGCCGCCTTCCGCCCGGCGGGCACGCCGGTCCCGCTTCAGCCGCCGCGTCCCATTGGTTAATGACCCGTTAATAACTTGCTTAAAGATTTAATTAACTCAATTTCGATACCTCACGTTAACCATGAATTGACGTTTGGCTGATGGAATCCTCGCTAGATCGCATTCCGCCCCTCAGTTGCAGAAAGCAATGCGTATGAAGCCCGCGCGTCTCGCCGTGCTCGGCATCGCCATCGTGGCGGGCGGCACGGCGGCCTATCTGGCCAGCCGTTCCGATGCGCCGCCGCCGCCCGTCGAGGTCGCGGTGCCGCCGACGCCGGTTAACACCGTGGATGTCCTGGTGGCCAAGAAGGACATCGGCACCGGTCAGTCGCTCGTGCCCCAGGACCTGGAATGGGTGGCGTGGCCGAGTTCGGCGGTGAACCCGGCCTATGTGCGCCGTACCGATCGGCCCGACGCCGTTGAGCAGATGTCCGGATGGCTCGTCCGGGCGCCGATCGCGAGCGGCGAGCCGGTGCGGGAAAGCAAGCTCATCAAGGCCAAGGGGTCAGGCTACATGGCTGCCATCCTGCCGTCCGGGATGCGTGCGGTCTCGACCGAGATTTCGGCGGAAACCGGCGCCGGCGGGTTCATTCTGCCGAACGACCGGGTCGACGTGATCCTGTCGCGCCGGGACAAAGAGGCCGAGCGGATCACCGGCGCCGAAACGATGACCGCCGAGACCCTTCTTCACGACGTCAAGGTCCTCGCCATCGACCAGACGGTCGAAGAGAAGAACGGCCAGAAGGTGGTGGTCGGCCGCACCGCGACGCTCGAGCTGTCGCCTCGCCAGGTCGAGACCCTGGCGATGGGACGCCTGATGGGAACGCTTTCTCTCTCGCTGCGCAGCCTCGCCGACGCGGATTCGTCCAAGCGTCGGGACGATGCGCCGCCGGAGGGTGCCAATCGCTTCAACATGGTCCGGTTCGGCGTAACGACGACAACGATTCCGAAATGACAAAGGCGCTTCCGATGACCACGAGCATGTTTCGCCGGGCCGCATTGCTGCCGGCCTGCCTCGCAGCGCTGGGCGCCGCGGGCCTCGGCTTCGGATGGACGGGCGACGCGGGCGCGGCGTCGCCCAGCCCGCCGCCGGTCAAGGTCGTGGCTTCGGAATTCGGGTCGAATTTCGTGCCGCTGGGCGTTGGAAAGTCGGTGGTCATCGATCTCCCGGGCGACATCAAGGACGTGCTGGTGGCGGACCCGAAGATCGCCAACGCGGTCATCCGGACCTCCCGTCGTGCCTACATCATCGGGGTCACGGTCGGGCAGACCAGCGTGTTCTTCTTCGATGCGGAAGGGCGCCGGCTCGGCAGCTTCGATATCGCCGTCACACGCGACCTCAACGGCTTGCGCGGGGCGCTCAAGCAGTTGTTTCCGGCGGGGAACGTTCGGGCCGAGGGGATCGGCGAGGGCGTCTTGCTGACCGGCGCGGTCAGGGACGCGATCGAAGCCCAGCAGGCCTACGACATCGCGACCAAGCTCGTCGGCGACGCCGTCAAGGTCGTAAATCAGATCGTCATCCGCGGCCGCGAGCAGGTCATGCTCAAGGTCACGGTCGCAGAGGTCCAACGCGAGGTCATCAAGCAGTTCGGCATCAACCTGGCGTCCACCGGCACCGGTCTCGGCTCGGGTCAGGCGGTGCTCAACTTCGTCACCGCGAATCCGTTCTCCGCCGCCCTCGCGACCATCGGCAACAGCAGCGCCACGGCGCAGTTCGGCTCGATCGCCGCGACGATTCAGGCGATGGAGCGGGCCGGCGTCGTCCACATGCTCGCCGAACCGACCCTGACCGCGATCTCCGGCGAAAGCGCCACCTTTCTCGCCGGCGGCGAATTCCCCATTCCCGGAATTCCGGCCTGTACCTACGGCACCGCCGGGGCGCTGTCGGCCTGTACGCCTTCGGTCACCTACAAGAAGTATGGCGTGACCCTCAACTTCACGCCGGTGGTGCTGGGAGAGGGTAAGGTCAGCCTCAAGGTGATCACCGAGGTTTCCAACCTCTCTGCCGAGAACTCCCTGACGTTGAACTACACCGGCACGAATTCGAACATCACCGTACCCTCGCTCAAGGTCCGCCGCGCCGACACCACGGTCGAAATTCCGTCCGGTGGCGCGCTCGCCATGGCGGGGATGCTGCAGGATCATTCGGCAGAGGCGCTCAACGGCCTGCCCGGGCTGATGGACGTGCCGGTGGTCGGCGCCCTGTTCCGCAGCCGCGATTACCTCAACGAGAAGACCGACCTGATGATCATCGTGACGCCCTATGTGGTGCACGCGGTCGCGGCGAAGGAACTGAGCCGCCCCGACGACGGCTACGCCGACGCCCCGGATCCTTCCGCGGTCCTGCTCGGCCGTCTCAATAAGCTCTACGGCGGCCCGGGGGCCGCCGACGGGCCGGGACCTTATCGCGGCCCTCCGGGCCCCTATCGCGGCAGTGTCGGCTTCATCATCGATTGAGATGCGGGGCGAGGAGATGGCGATGCAGGCAAACAATCCCTCGCGAGGTGCGGTGCGCAGGACATGGCGCATCGGCACGGCGGCAGCCCTGGCGCTCGCCGGGGCGGCGCTCGCGGCGTGTCAGACCACCGAGCCTCCGGGGGCGACCGCGGAGCTGCTGGCGCCGGCCATCCCGCAGGATGCCCGGCTGCGGCATCCGATCAAGCTGCGCGAGGGCACCCGGGCGGTCGAGCTCTTCATCGGCAGCCACCGCACCGATCTCACGCCGACCCAGCGCGCGCAGGTGGCGGATTTCGGCCACGGCTGGCACCTTCACGCGACCGGCGGCGTCGCGATCCGCGTTCCCACCGGCACGCCCAACGAGGAAGCCGCGCGGCGCGCCGTCGGCGAGATCCGGTCGATCCTCGTCGCCTCCGGCGTTCCCGCCAATGGCATCGTGGTCACCGACCTGCCGCCGTTCCCGCCGACGCAGCTGGTCCCGGTGGTGCTCGAGTATCCCAAGATCGTAGCCAGCGCGGGCCCCTGCGGCCGCTGGCCCACCGACCTCGGCCCCGGCGCGGGACTCGATTACATGACGAACGAGCCCTATTGGAACTTCGGCTGCTCGCAGCAGCACAACCTCGCGGCGATGCTCGACGAGCCGGCCGACATCGTGCAGCCGCGCGCGGAGATTCCGCCCTATACCGCCCGCCGCGACCAGGTGTTCGACAAGTACAAGAAGGGCGAAAGCACTGCGACGGTCTACCCGGACCTGGACAAGGCCAAGATCAGCGAACTCGGAAAATGATCAGGTACAAAGAAAACGCCGGCCACATCGAGTCGCCCGGCATTGCAGAGGCAGACGAGTTCATCGCGCCGGCGCCGCGGGTGTCGGTGCAGGCGTTCTGCGAGACCGCGGAGACCGCGTCGACCGTGCAGGCGGCGGCGGAGGATCGCCGGCTGGCGAAAGTCCACCTGCGCATGCAGATGGGCGGGATCGCCGCGGCGCTCGAGGCCTATCGGACGTCGCCGACCCCGAACGTGGTGATCCTCGAGTCCGAGGACCGCGGCACCGGGGTGCTCGGCGGGCTCGACGAGCTGGCGAATGTCTGCGACGCCGGCACGCGGGTGATCGTGATCGGCCGCCACAACGACGTCGTGTTCTATCGCGAGCTGATCAGGCGCGGCATCAGCGACTACATGATCGCACCGGTCACCACCATCGACGTGGTGCGCACGGTCTGCTCGCTGTTCAACGCCCCCGACGCGAAGCCGGTCGGCAAGATCCTGGCGGTCATCGGCGCCAAAGGCGGCGTCGGCGCGTCGACCATCGCTCACAACGTCGCGTGGGCGGTGGCGCGCGACATGCATCTCGATTCGGTGATCGTCGATCTCGATCTCCCGTTCGGCACCGCCGGGCTCGATTACAACCAGGATCCGCCGCAGGGCGTCGCCGACGCGGTGTTCGCGCCCGATCGCGTCGACACCGCCTTCATCGATCGCCTGCTGTCGAAGTGCACCGATCACCTGAGCCTGCTCGCCGCGCCGGCGACCCTCGACCGCGTCTATGACTTCGGCGCGGAAGCGTTCGACCCCATCCTCGACGTGTTGCGCGGATCGGTCCCCTATGTCGTCCTCGACGTGCCGCACCAGTGGAACGCCTGGACCCGGCGCATTCTCGTCGGCGCCGACGACATCCTGGTGGTGGGGGCGCCCGACCTCGCCAATCTGCGTAACACCAAGGGCATCATCGACCTGTTGCGCGGCGCGCGTCCGAACGACCGCCGCCCGGTCTATTGCCTCAACATGGTGGGCGTTCCCAAGCGTCCCGAGATCAAGCCCGCCGACTTTGCAAAGGCGATCGAGGACCAGCCGCTCGCCATCATTCCGTTCGAGGCCCAGATGTTCGGCACCGCGTCGAACAACGGCCAGATGATCGCCGAAATCGCCGCCAGCCACCGTATCTCGGAGACCTTCAGGTCGCTCGCCAAGTCGCTGACCGGCCGCGGCGACAACAAGCTCACGCGCGGCGGCCTGTTCGCCCCCTTCACCAAGCTCCTGGCCCGTCGAGCCGGGCGCTGACGGAGACTCCGTTGTTTGGAAAGCGCTCCGGCACGATGGCCGATCCGCGCGGCGCCCCGACGCCGCCGCCGAGTCTCGTACCGCCGCAGGCCCCGGCGCCCGCCGCGGCCGCGCCGGTCGCCGCCGGCCGGAACGGGGCGACCCCGGCGCCGTTCGTCCCGCCGCCGCCCGCCGAGCCGGCGCTCGAGAGCCGGCATTCCGAGGCGTTCTACGAGGTCAAGAGCAGCATCTTCACCGCGCTGATCGAGGCGATCGATCTGTCGCAGCTCGCCAAGCTCGATGCGGATTCCTCGCGCGAGGAAATCCGCGACATCGTCAACGAGATCATCGCGATCAAGAACATCGTGATGTCGATCTCCGAGCAGGAGGAGCTGCTCGACGACATCTGCAACGACGTTCTCGGCTACGGGCCGCTGGAGCCGGTGCTCGCCCGCGACGACGTGTCCGACGTGATGGTCAACGGCGCGACGACGGTCTACGTGGAAATCGCCGGCAAGATCCAGCGCACCGGAATCCGATTCCGCGACAACCAGCAGCTGCTCAACATCTGCCAGCGCATCGTCAGTCAGGTCGGCCGGCGCGTCGACAAATCCTCGCCGATCTGCGATGCGCGCCTGCCCGACGGCTCGCGCGTCAACGTGATCGCGCCGCCACTCTCCATCGACGGCCCGACGCTCACCATCCGCAAGTTCAAGAAGGACAAGCTCACGCTCGAGCAGCTGGTGCGGTTCGGCTCGATCTCGCCGGAGGGCGCCGACATCCTCAAGATCATCGGCCGTTGCCGGGTCAACACCCTGGTTTCGGGCGGCACCGGCTCCGGCAAGACCACGCTTCTCAATTGCCTCACCCGCTACATCGATACGGACGAGCGGATCATCACCTGCGAGGACGCCGCGGAGTTGCAGCTCCAGCAGCCTCACGTGGTGCGGCTGGAGACCCGGCCGCCCAATCTGGAAGGCGGCGGCGAGGTCACCATGCGCGAGCTGGTGCGGAACTGCCTGCGCATGCGGCCGGAACGCATCATCGTCGGCGAAGTCCGCGGCCCCGAAGCCTTCGACCTGCTGCAGGCGATGAACACCGGCCATGACGGCTCGATGGGTACCCTTCACGCGAACAACCCGCGCGAAGCGCTGTCGCGGTTGGAATCGATGATCACCATGGGCGGCTTCACGCTGCCGTCGCGCACCATTCGCGAGATGATCTGCGCCTCGATCGACGTCGTCATCCAGGCCGCCCGGTTGCGCGACGGCAGCCGCCGCATCACCCATATCACCGAGGTGCTCGGGCTCGAGGGCGACGTCATCATCACCCAGGACCTGTTCGTCTACGACCTGATGGGCGAGGACGCCAACGGCAAGCTGATCGGGCGCCACCGGTCCACCGGCATCGGCCGGCCGCGATTCTGGGAGCGCGCGCGCTATTTCAACGAAGAGAGCCGGCTCGCGGCGGCGCTCGACGCTGCGCTCGCCGATCCGCCCACCTGACGCGAGGTCCCGCCATGCAAACGCTCGCGATTTTCCTGCTGGCGACGTTCTGCGCCGGCGCCATGGCGTGGGTTCTGATCTACCCGTGGCTGTCCGGCGAACAGGAAGCCGAAAAGCGGATGCAGAGCGTGGCCAAGCCGACGCTCGGCACGACCAAGGTGACCGCGCGTGCGCTCAAGACCCGCCGCGAGCAGGTCGAGGACAGCCTCAATCAGCTCGAGGAGAGGCGCCGGCAGACCAATTCGCCGCCGCTGGCGGTGCGCCTCACCCAGGCCGGGCTGTCGTGGTCGAAGCGGCGGTTCTTCGTCATCAGCGGAACACTCGGCCTCGTGGTATTTGCGGTGATCTATCTTCTCGACGTCGGCATCCTGCCGGCCGCGCTGCTCGCCTTCGCGGCCGGCTTCGGCCTGCCGCGCTGGATGCTGTCGTTCCTGAAGAAGCGGCGCGAGGCCAAGTTTCTCGACCGCTTTCCCGATGCCATCGACGTCATCGTTCGCGGCATCAAATCCGGTCTGCCGCTCGGCGATTCCCTGCGCGTGATCGCCACGGATTCGCCGGAGCCGATCCGCACCGAATTCCGCCATATCCTGGAGACCCAGGCGGTCGGCGTGCCGCTCGGCGACGCGTGCGGAAAGCTGTTCGAGCGGATGCCGCTGCCGGAATCGAATTTCTTCGCCATCGTCATCTCGATCCAGCAAAAGAGCGGCGGCAACCTCTCCGAGGCGCTCGGCAACCTCTCCAAGGTGCTGCGCGACCGCAAGAAGATGAAGGGCAAGATCAAGGCGATGTCGACGGAGGCCAAGGCCTCGGCGGCGATCATCGGCGCGCTTCCGGTCGCGGTGATGTCGATCGTCTACATCACCAGTCCCGACTACATCACGCTGCTGTGGACCGAGCGGCTCGGCCAGCTCATGCTGCTCGGTTCGGCGGTGTGGATGACGATCGGCGTCATGGTCATGAAGAAGATGATCAACTTCAATTTCTGAGGGGCGCCATGCTCGATTTCCTGCTCGCCTTTTTCGACAACAAGCGGCTGATGGCGATGACCCTCGCGGCGATCGCCGCGGCAGCGACCGTGTTCACGCTGGCGATGCCGCTGCTCGGCAACGACCAGCTCGAAAAGCGCATGGCGGCGGTTGCGACCGAACGCGAGAGGATCCGCCAGCGCGAGCGCGAACGGCTGGCGCGCGGCGAAAAGGCGAGCCTGCGGACGTCGCCGCGCCAATACATGCAGACGGTGGTGGAGAAGTTCAAACTGTCCGACTGGGTCGGCCAGGAGGCGGCGCGCGCCAAGCTCATCGAGGCCGGATACCGCGGACATGGGCCTTACGTGGTGTTCCTGTTCTTCCGCTTCGTCACCCCGATCGCCGCGCTCGGCCTCTCCCTCTTCTACGTGTTCATCATCCTCCAGCTCGACATCGCCTGGACCTTGAAGCTCGGCATCTGCATCGGTGCCACCTATTTCGGCATCAACCTCCCGAACCTGTTCATCAACAACCGCATCCAGCGGCGGCAGGCTTCGATCAGCCGCGCGTTTCCCGACGGGCTCGACCTGCTGCTGATCTGCGTGGAGTCCGGCATGTCGCTCGAAGCCGCATTCAAGCGCGTGAGCGACGAGATCGGCTCGCAGTCGATCGAGCTGGCGGAAGAGCTCACGCTGTCGACGGCGGAGCTGTCCTACCTGCCCGACCGCCGCCAGGCATTCGAGAATTTCGCCAAACGGGTGCCGCTGGAAGGCGTCAAATCGCTGTGCATGGCGTTGCAGCAGAGCGAGCGGTTCGGCACGCCGATGGCGACCACGCTGCGCGTGCTCGCTCAGGAAAATCGCGACCAGCGCATGACCGCGGCCGAAAAGAAAGCCGCGGCGTTGCCGCCGCAGCTCACCGTGCCGATGATCCTGTTCTTCCTGCCGGTGCTGTTCGTCGTGATTCTCGGGCCGGCGATCATCAAGATGATCGACCAGTTCAAGTGAGGCCGACCCGCGCGAGCGGAGGGGCCGGGTGCCGTCGCTTTCCGGCGGTCCGTCGCAGGTGTCGTGCCGTCAGGTCACGCCGTCAGGTTCCGGCGGCGGATGCGACCGTTCGCGGTCGCTCGACGGTCTTGAAGTCGTTTTGCTGGGCAAGCATCCGCCGCAGCGTGTCGACATTGGCCGCCGCCTCTCCCGGCGGCAGGTCGGCGCGGGCGATGCTTTCCGCCTCGGGAAACCGGCCCTGCAGGCCGACCACCAATGCGAGGTTCTGACGCACCCGCGTATCCGTGCCGCCCACGGCGGCCGCACGCCGCAGCGTCGCCTCCGCGTTCTTGAGGTCCTTGGCGAGCGCGTAGGACAGTCCGAGATTGGACAGCACCCCGGGATCGTCGGGCTTGATCTTGAGGGCGCTGGAATAGTGCAGCTGGGCTTCGGCATGGCGGCCGAGCTGGTCGAGCACGGCGCCCTGTGCGGACAGGATTCGCCAGTCCGGCTGGTCGGGAGTGTGAGCGCGGTTGAGCACATCGAGTGCCTGCTCGAGGTTGCCCACGTCTGAGAGGGCGCGCCCATAGGCGCCGAGCAGGGCGGTATTGCCGGGATGGTAGAAGGTCGCCTGCTGCAGCACCGAAGTCGCCTGGGTGCGTTGACCGCTCGCGCGCAAGGCCTGGGCGTAGGCGAGGGCGATGGCGGCGTCTTCCGGCTTGTCGCGATAGCGTGGTGCGATCTTCTCGGCCTCGGTCCGCCATTCGGCCTCGGTCTTCGGGGTCGGGGCCGGCGGCGGCTCTTGCGCGACCAGGGTGGCGGATGTCAGCGACGCGATGTTCTGGCAGCCACCGGTGAACAGCGCGAGGCCGAGGGCGGCCACTGCGACGCCCCGCGGGGATCGGCGATGCCGAGCGGGGAAGGGGTGACGAGTTATCCGGATTGCCCACCTTCAAGCTTGCGAGAGTCATCAATAGAACGTTAACCCTAACGATCGGTTAATGCCGGCACGGCCCCAACGGCAGCGAGCGAGCCGGGCGAACGTCCTTCTACTCGGCGCCGCCGCGTGGTAGCAGGGCCGCCAACATCGTTCGGAACCCGTTCATGCATCCTGCATTCGTGACCGGCGGCGACGCCGCGACGCCGATCTGGTTCGTAACCGCCGCGACCTGGGGGGACATTCGCACGCGTCTCGACCCGCGGGCCTGCGCCTTCGCCGCGGCGGTCGGCTTCGAGCCCGTGCCGGGCCGCCACGCTCTGCTTCCGGCGCCCGACGGCACGCTCGCCGCGGTGCTGTTCGGAATTGAAGACGAGGCGAAGCCCTACAATCCCTTCCTGCCGGGGATGCTTGCCGGCGCGTTGCCCCGCGGCACCTATCGCTTTGCCAATGCGGCGCGGGATTTGCGGCTGGCCGCGCTCGCCATCGCGCTCGGAGCCTACCGCTTCGTCCGCTACGGCAAGGCTGCCAACGAGGTTCGGCTGGAGCTGCCCGACGGGGTGGACGGGGCCGACCTGTCGCGCATTGCCGAGGGCGTCTATCTCGCCCGCGATCTCATCAACACCCCGGCGAACGACATGGGCCCGGTCGAACTCGCCGAGGCCGCGGGCGCGCTCGCCGGACGCCACGATGCCGCGTTCGGCGTGATCGTGGGCGATGAGCTGCTGGCGCGGAATTTCCCGCTGATCCATGCGGTCGGCCGCGCCGCCGCCCGGCCGCCCCGGCTGATCGACATCACCTGGGGCGATCCGGCGGCGCCGAAGGTGACGCTGGTCGGCAAGGGCGTGTGCTTCGACAGCGGCGGCCTCGACATCAAGCCCGACAGCGCCATGCTGCTCATGAAGAAGGACATGGGCGGCGCCGCGAGCGTGCTCGCGCTCGCCCACATGATCATGGACCGCAAGCTCGACGTGCGGCTGCGCGTGCTCATCCCCGCGGTCGAGAATTCCATCTCCGGTGGTGCGTTCCGCCCGCTCGACGTCTACCGGTCGCGCAAGGGGCTCGCGGTCGAGGTCGGCAACACCGATGCGGAGGGCCGGCTGATCCTCGCCGATGCGCTGGCGCTGGCCGACGAGGAGCGCCCGGATCTGCTCGTCGACATGGGGACGCTGACCGGAGCCGCGCGGGTTGCGCTCGGTCCCGACCTGCCGCCGTTCTATACCGATGACGAGACGCTGGCCGGGGATGTCGCCCGCCACGCCCGCGCCGCGCACGACCCGCTGTGGCGCCTGCCGTTGTGGCGCCCCTACGATCAGATGCTGGATTCCAAAGTGGCCGATCTCAACAACATCGCCACCGGCGGATTCGCCGGCTCGATCATCTGCGCGCTGTTTCTCAACCGCTTCGTGGGCGCCGCCAAGGCGTGGCTGCATCTCGACATCTACGCCTGGGCGCCGTCCGCGAAGCCCGGACGCCCGGAAGGCGGCGAATGCCAGGCCGCGCGCGCCCTCTACGCGCTGCTCGCGGAGCGCTATGGCCGATGAGCTTCGATCCGCGCGTCACGCCGGCGCGGCCGGACCTCGCGGCCGCGCATCTGCGCGGCGAGGTCGACGCGCCGCGCTACGTCGAAGGCATGGACTTCGAGGTCTTCGATCCCGTCGCTCCCGTGCGCAAGGCCCCGGTGCCCGACGCCGCGCTCGAGACCGAGGCCCTCAAGGGCGAGCGCGTGACCATCTACGACGAGGACGGCGAAGGCTGGGGCTGGGGCCAGCTTCTTGCCGACGGCTATGTCGGCTGGCTGCCGATGAACGCCTTGCGTCCTCCGGGGCCGCCGTCGACCCACAAGGTCGCGGCGCTGCGCACGATCCTGTTTCCCGGACGCTCCATCAAGGCGCAGCCGGTCGAAGGCCTGCCTCTGGGCTGCCGCATCACCATCACCAGCCAGGAGGGCGAGCTCGCGCGGCTCGCCTCGGGCCGCTACGTGCCGGCGCGCCACATCGCGCCGCTCGACGCCGTGGCGCCGGATTTTGTCGGGGTCGCCGAGCGCTTCATCGGCGTGCCCTATCTCTGGGGCGGCAAGACGAGCCTCGGCATCGACTGCTCGGGCCTCGTGCAGGTCGCGCTCACCGCCTGCGGCATCGCCTGCCCGCGCGACAGCGACATGCAGCGGGTATTGGGCGCGCCGGTGGCCGCGGACGATTTCGATGCCCTGCGGCGCGGCGACCTCGTGTTCTGGAAGGGGCATGTGGCGGTGATGCGCGATCCCGCCACCCTGCTTCATGCCAACGGCTTCCATATGGCGGTGACGGCGGAGCCGGTCGGCGAAGCGCTGGCGCGCATCCGCGCGAGCGGCAGCGACGTGCTCGAAGTCCGGCGGCTCCGATCGTGACTCCAACGCACCGCTGACCTCTTCTGATCGATGGCGCGGTGAGCTGCCGGCGCCGGCGTGCGATAGCGATGTTCGAAGGAGGGGCTATGTTCCGCGATCCGAGGCTGGTGCTGGCGGCGTGCTGCCTGGCGATCCTGGCGGTCGGCGAGAACAGCACTGCGATCATGGCGGCGTTGCCGGCGATGACGGGCGAACTCCATCTCGACGCTGCCACCGTCGAATGGATCGTGAATGCCTATCTCCTGGCTTCTGCCGTGTTCATCGTCCTCGGCGGTGAAGCGGCCGACCGGTTCGGCGCCACCCGCTCTTCGGCGGCCGGCGTCGCGCTGTTCGTCGTCGCCTCGCTGATGATCGCGCTCGCGCCCGACGGAAACATCGTCGTCGCGGCCCGCGCGCTCCAGGGATTCGGGGCCGCGTTCGCCGTGCCGGGGACGCTCGCCGCCCTGACACAGGAGTTCGACCACTCCGAGCATGCCCGCGTCATCGGCGCCTGGACCGGCTTCCTGATGCTCGGCTTCAGCGTCGGGCCGCTGATCGGCGGCGTGGTCACGCACTACGCCGGTTGGCGGATGAATTTCTGGCTCAATGTCCTCGTCATGCTCCCGGCGGGGCTGACGCTGGGGCTGCGTCCGCCCGGCGCGAGGATGCGCGCGGAGCGCGTCGACTGGCTCGGCCTGGCGCTGCTTGCCGTCTTCATGGTGGCGCTGGTGCAAGGACTGCACGGGGTCGCCCGGCTGGCGGCCGCGCCGGTGGCGACGCTCGTGCCGTTCGCGGTGGCGGCCGTCGCGTTGGCCGGACTCATTTTCGTCGAGGCGCGCAGCAAGGCGCCTCTCCTCGATCTGGCATTGTTCCGAATCCGGAATTTCGCGCTGGCCTGCGCGCTGGCGTTTCTCCTGATGTTCGACATCATGGCGCTGCTGCTCTACTACAACATCTTCGCGCAGGCTGCGGATGGGCTTGCGCTGACGCCGGTCTCGGCCGGACTCTCCCTCATGCCGCTCTCCGTCGCGCTGTTCGGCTTTTCGCAGGCGGCGCCGCGTCTCGCGGGTGTATTCGGCCTGCGACGGATGATCGCCGGCGGGTCGCTGCTGCTGGTCGCCGGCTGCGCCGTGGCGTGGGCTTCCCACGCCGGCGCCGGGTTTGCCGTGCTCATGCTCGGCCTGTTCGTGGCCGGCGCCGGCATCGCGCTTCCCTACGCGTCCACGCCGAAGATCGGCCTTGCCGCGCTGCCTCAGACGCTGTCCGGCAAGGGCTCGGGCATTCTCAATTCCTCGAGCTTTCTCGGCGGCACCGTCGGCGTCACGGCCGGGGGAATCAGTTTCGGCGCCGCCGGATTCGCAGGGGTGCTCGCCCTGGTCGCGCTTGCTGCATTCGCGGGCGCGGCGCTCTCCCTTCAATTGAAGGACGAGTAATTCCGCCGCCGTCGATCGTGGCGGCTCCGCCGCCTCGGAGACTTTCATCGAAGCTGGCGTCGAGCGCCGTGGCGTCGGCGCAGCGCGTTTGCGATTCCATGCCGGCGGAGCAGGCTCCAGTGAGCGTCCCCTAGGGGCTTCCACCCAGGGAGTTCACCTCAAGCACTCATCCGGATTGTCGTCACGTGCGGCGAAGCTACCCTTTCTCCCGAGGTGCCTGACATTGGAGTCGGCACAGGAAAGGGATGATGAACGTGATCGCCCGCACAGGCGTGCCTGACGTATCCGCGGAACAGAAGGCGCTCGACCGGACCCGCAAGCAACTCTGCAAGCTGCGCTGGATCGGACGCGAACGCGACGCCGAACGCATGCTCGTGGCCTTGCGCGCCGCCGGACGATCGCCGCGTGCCCGCGGCGAGGCGGGTCGGCGCGGTCCCCTTTCGGAACGGACGGAAGATGTGCGCGCGTGACGCCCGGGCCCCTGTGGACCCGGGTGCCGGCGCGCATTTGTCGGGAGTTTGAACATGCCGGTCGTGCTCAAGATAACGCTGGTGAACTGGGCGGCCATCATCGCGCTTTGGGCGCCCGTCTATCTGTCGGTGCTCGATGGTCTGGGCCATGCATCCATCGCGCGATCCGAGTTGTTCCAATGGGCTCTGGTCGCCGTCGGCATCGCCGGCCTCGCAGGCGTTCTCTACGTCGGATGGAGGGATACGCGAGATCCCGCCTGGCGCGCCGCGCACCAGCTTCCGCCGATGCCATCGCTGCCGCGGGGCAAAGCATCATCGGCGCATAGCCGACGCTGATCAACGAACCCACTTTTTCGGGCAGGGGCATGACAGAAATTCTGCGCGGCCATCTCGCCGACTTCGATCCGCATTTCTGGACGTCGGTCGTCGAAATCATCTGGATCAACGTCCTGTTGTCGGGCGACAATGCGATCGTGATCGCGCTCGCCTGTCGAAACCTCGCGCCGAAGCAGCGCCTGATGGGCATGGCGCTCGGAACGGCGGCGGCGATCGTGTTGCGGCTCGCCTTTGCCAGCGTCGTCTCGAGCCTTCTGGTGATCCCCTACCTCAAGATCATCGGCGGCGCCGCTCTGCTGTGGATTGCGACCAAGCTCCTGGTCAACGAAGCGAACGCGAGCGTGCCGGTGGCGCAGCCGTCCGGATCCCTGATGGAGGCGGTGAGGGCGATCGCGATCGCCGACGTGGTGATGAGTTCTCGACAACGTCATCGCCGTGGTGGCGGCGGCTGACGGTAATTTCTCGCTCCTGGTGTTCGGCCTCGGCATGAGCATTCCGGCGATTGTGGCCGGAGCCACCGTCATCATGGCGGTGCTGAACTATCTCCCGGTGATCGCCTGGGCCGGCGCTGCCCTGCTCGGATGGATCGCGGGAGGCGTCATCGCGTCCGACGTGGCCGTCGTCGAACGCACGGCGGCGCTCGGTGCGGCGACCCAGGAGCACATCAGCCTTACCTGTTCGATCGTCGGCATGCTGGTCACGCTGCTTGCCGCCTCGTTGTGGCGGGCGCGCCAGGCCCATGTCGTGGGCGAGCAGTCCCCGGGCAATTGAGATTTGCATGCGGCGCGGCCTTCCAATCGCCTGCGAAGAAATGCCGCAAGGGCGGATAGGTAGTTCCCCCTAGGGTCGGAACCGGACGTCACCAAATCGCCAAGCATGTTAGTATCCAGGTGAAACGCCCCAGGGGTCGAAGCCTCGTGGGCGTCTGCACTTGCCATCATGTGAAGCCCAATCGTGACGATGCGCCCGTTCAGTCCTCCATCGGGGCGGTTTCTTTCGCCGGCCCGGTTTCGGCGCCTGCCGGAAGAGCGGATCCTGCGGGCAATCGACGCGTCGGGAGAGCGATCGCAGGCGATCGTGCTGCGCCTGCGAGCGCTCCCCGAGGCCGTGATCGCGCTGGCCTATCTCACCGGCTACGTGCTGCTCGACTGGGTGAGCTTCGTTCATCCGTTCGCGCCGTTCGGAATCACGCCGTGGAATCCGGGCACCGGCCTGAGCTTCGCCGCGGTTCTGCTGTTCGGCCGGAGGATGCTGCCGTACCTGTTCCTCGCCCCGCTGCTGTCGGAGCTCGTCAACCTGCCGGCGCCGCTGCCGACCGGCGTGGCGCTCGCGTCCGCGGTCGCCATCGGCGGCGGATACAGCCTGGCTTCGTTGTTCCTGCTGCGTCCGGCGCTTCGCTTCGATCCGTCGCTGCAGTCGCTGCGTGATCTTGCCCTACTCATGCTCGCCGCCGTCGTCAGCGCCGGGCTGGTTGCGCTGAGCTACGTCGGCATCGTGATCGTGGCGGGGCTGCTCCCGCCCAAGGATGTGATGACGGCGACGGTTCTCTATTGGGTCGGCGACGTCATCGGCGTCGCCGTCATCACCCCGTTCGCGCTCATCGCGCTGACGCGGCCGGCGATGCCACGCCTCACGCGCGAGGCCGCGCTGCAGATCGCCGCCATCGCGGCAGCTCTCGCGCTGATCTTCGGTCTCGCGCAGGAGCAGCAGTATCAGCTGTTCTATCTGCTGTTTCTGCCGGTCGTGTGGATGGCGGTGCGGACCGGGATCGAAGGCGTCAGCTGCGGCATCCTTTTGACTCAGCTCGGCCTCATCGCGGGTGTGGAGCTGTTTCGTGATGATTCCCAGGACTTGATGGCGTTTCAGGTCCTGATGCTGGTTCTCTCGGTTACCGGACTCGTCGCCGGCGAACTCGTGTCCGAGAGCCGCCGCACCGAGGCGCAACTGCGCCTGCACCGCGAATCGCTGGGACAGGTGGCGCGGCTCGGCAACCTGGGTGAGCTCGCCGCCGCGGTGGCGCATGAGATCAACCAGCCGCTCGCCGCCGCGGGCACCTACACCCGGCTCGTCAACGACGCGCTGCGCGACGGCTCCGGCGATCCCGCGATGCTGGCGGCGACGGCGGAGAAGGCCGCCGCGCAGATCGAACGTGCCGCGGAGGTGGTGCGGCGATTGCGTGCGCTGGTTCGCCTCGACCGCAGCAGCCGCACGCCCTGCAGCGTCGAACGCATCGTCAGGGAAACCATCGCCCTGTGCCAGCCGGCACTCGACCAGAGCCACATCACCGTCCGTGTCGGTATCGATCCCGCGCTTCCGCTCGTCACGGCGGATGCGCTCCAGATCGGGCAGACGCTGCTCAACCTGATGCGGAACGCCATCGAGGCGATCGTGGCAGGCCGGCGTGGCGAGGGCCTGATCGCTATCGAGGCGATGCCGGGCCACGCCGGCGATGTCGAGGTCCGCGTCGCCGACAGCGGCCCGGGATTTCCGCCGGACTTCGCCGACGATCCGTTCCTTCCGCTGACGTCGCGCAAGGCCGACGGTCTCGGCATCGGCCTGTCGCTGTGCCGGTCGATCGTCGAAGCCCATGGCGGGCGGCTCTGGCTCGATCGCAACGGCGCGGGAGCCGACGTCCGTTTCACGCTTCCCGCCGCGGAGGAATTGCAGCATGGCTGATGTAATCCGTCTTGCTCTGATCGACGACGACGCGGCGGTGCGCGATGCGCTGCAGCTTTATTTTGCGCGCCACGATGTGAGCGTCACCTGCTTTCACGGTGCCGACCAATATCTCGCGGCCGTCGATGCCTTCGACCCGTTCGACTGCGTGGTGACCGACGTCCGCATGCCCGGAATATCCGGGCTCGATCTCGTGCGCCGGCTTGCCGAGCGCGGTTCGTCCTGTCCGATCATCCTCATCACCGGGCACGGCGATGTCGAGATGGCCGTCTCTGCGGTGAAGTCCGGTGCTTTCGATTTCATCGAGAAGCCGTTCGACGAACGCCGCCTGCTGGCGAGCATCCGCGACGCGGTGGAGAAGGGGCGGCGCCACGCCGTCGACACCGCGGGGCTCGCCGGCATGCAGGCGCGGGTCCAGCTCTTGTCGGCACGGCAGCGTCAGGTGATGGAGCTGGCGGCGGCCGGCTTGTCGAACAAGGAGATCGGCGCTCGCCTCAATATCAGCCCCAAGACGGTGGAGAACCATCGCGCCTGGGTGATGGAGCGGATCGGGGCGCGCAACATCGCCGAGCTCGTGCGCATCGCCATGCAGGTCCGGATGCGGGTGTAGTCGCCGCGGGCACAGCGGCGAACGTCGGCCGGCCCGGCCTTACTTCTGGCATACCGGGCAGAAGAACGTCGAGCGGCCGTTCTGCACGATGCGCTTGACCGTCCCGGTGCATTCCGGCGTGACGCAGGGTTCGCCCTCGCGGTCGTAGGCGCGGAAGTGGTGCTGGAAATAACCGAGCTCGCCATCGGTCTGGCGGTGGTCGCGCAGCGACGAGCCGCCGGCCTTGATGGCGGCGTTGAGCACCGTCTTGATGGCGTCGACGAGAGCGACCGCCCGCGCGTTGGGCGCGCCGCGGGTCGCGATGGTCGAGGCGCGGCGGCGCGGTGACAGGCGCGCCCGATGCAGCGCCTCGCACACATAGATGTTGCCGAGGCCCGCGACGACGGTCTGGTCGAGCAGCGCCGCCTTCAGGCTCGTCTTGCGGCCGGCACAGGCCTTCGCCAGCAGCGTCGCGTCGAACGCGTTGCCGAGCGGTTCCGGACCGATCTCGCGAATCAGCGGATGATGCGAAAGCTCGGCCCGCGGCACCAGAAGCATGAGGCCGAACCGGCGCGGATCGTTGAACGTCACCGTCGCGCCCGACGACAGGTGGAACACGACATGGTCATGGGCGGCAGCCGCGGCGCGCGGGTGGTGGAAGGCGCCCGGCGTGCCGCCGGGGTCGTGGCCGACCCGGAACGAGCCGGACATGCCGAGATGCATCAGCAGCACGTCGCCGGTGGAAAGATCGACGGTGAGATATTTGGCGCGACGCCCGAGGCCGGTGACGGTGCTGCCTTCGACCCGCCTGGCGAAATCCGCCGGCAACGGCCGCCGCAGGTCGGGGCGCCGGGCCTCCAGCTTGACGATGCGGGCGCCCTCCATCACCGGCTGGAGTCCGCGCCGCACGGTTTCGACCTCGGGAAGCTCGGGCACGCACCTGTTCCTGTCACGCCGCGGGACCCGCCACGTTGAATTTCCAGGCGCCGATTTGCAATGGGGACCTGGTGGCATGGCCCGATTGTCCCGGCAGCCGGGCTCGCAAGCGGGGAGCTGCATTGCGGCGCAGCCGGGGGGATTCGATGGCGCCTCGTGATCACCCGGGCTATGGTCCGGCCAACCAGAGGGCTTTCCATGCCGGACACCGGCGAAACTCATTTCGGCTTCCAGACCGTCGATCTCGCGCGCAAGCAGGCGATGGTGGATGAGGTCTTCCATCGGGTCGCGCGGCGTTACGACCTGATGAACGATCTCATGTCCGCGGGGCTTCATCGCACCTGGAAGAATGCGATGGTGTCCATGCTCAACCCGCCGCGCACGGGCCGCTACGCGGTGGCCGACATCGCCGGCGGCACCGGCGACGTCGCCTTCAGGATCGCCGAGGCGGGCGGCCCCGGCACCACCGTGACGGTCTGCGACATCAATCCCGACATGCTCGCCGTGGGGCAGGAGCGCGCCCGGGAGCGCCGGCAGATTCCGGGCCATCATCCCGGGCTCGTCACCTTCGCCGCGGGCAACGCCGAAGCGCTGCCGTTCGAAGATCGCAGCCTCGACGCCTGCACCATCGCGTTCGGCATCCGCAACGTTCCGCGCATCGATGCCGCGCTGCGCGAGTTCTACCGCGTGCTGCGGCCCGGCGGACGCTTCGTCTGTCTCGAATTTTCCACGGTCGACGTGCCCGGTCTCGACGCCCTCTACGATCTCTATTCGTTCAACGTCATCCCGGCGCTCGGCCGCGCGGTGGCGGGCGATGGCGAATCCTACCGCTATCTCGTCGAATCGATCCGGCGCTTCCCGCGTCCCCAGGTTTTTGCGGAGATGATCTCCGCTGCCGGTTTCCGCCGTGTCAGCCACCGGCTCCTCACCGGCGGCGTGGTGGCGCTGCATTCGGCCTGGCGTCTGTGAAACGTTCCTGCGTGCAGCCGTGATCGCCGCCCTCTCCCACCTTTTCCGCCTCTGCCGGGCGGGCTTCGTCTTCGCGCGCGAAGGGGTGTTCGGCCTGGTCGATCCGGCCCCGCTGCCGGCTCCGGCCCGGCTCGCCGTGCGCCTCGCCCGCCTGATCGAGCGCCGCTCCGGCGGCTCCGGTGCTTACCGGCTTTCCGCGGCGCTCACCACGCTCGGCCCCTCCTACGTCAAGCTCGGCCAGTTCCTGGCGACGCGGCCCGATGTCGTCGGCCCGGTGATCGCCCGCGACCTCGAGAGCCTGCAGGACAAGATGCCGCCGTTCCCGCAGGCGGTGGCGGAGGCCTCCGTCGAAGCGGCGTTCGACCGCAAGCTCGCCGACGTGTTCGTCGAATTCAGCACGCCGGTGGCGGCCGCTTCGATCGCCCAGGTGCATCGCGCCCGGACCGCGCAGGGGCGCCGCGTCGTCGCCGTCAAAGTGCTGCGGCCGGGGGTCGACCACCGCTTCGCCGCCGATCTCGGCGCCTTCCGCTTCGTCGCCCGCAATGCCGAGGCGCTTTCGGCCGAGGCGCGCCGGCTCCGACTGATCGAGGTCGTTGATACGCTTGCCCGCTCGGTCACCATGGAGATGGATTTCCGCCTCGAGGCGGCGGCGCTCTCGGAGATGGCGGACAACACGCGGGAGGATCCCGATTTCCGCGTGCCGGACGTCGACTGGACGCTGACCGCGCGCAACGTGCTGACCCTGGAATGGATCGACGGCACGCCGCTCAACGATCGCGCAGCGCTGGTCGCCAAGGGCTACGACCTGCCGCTGCTCGGCCGCGCGGTGATCCGGAGCTTCCTGCGTCACGCGCTGCGCGACGGTTTCTTCCACGCCGACATGCACCCCGGCAACCTGTTCGTCGATGCCGATGCCCGGCTGGTCGCCGTCGATTTCGGCATCATGGGGCGGCTTGGCGCCAAGGAACGGCGGTTTCTCGCCGAGATCCTGCTCGGCTTCATCACCCGCGACTACCGTCGTACCGCGGAGGTGCATTTCGAGGCCGGCTACGTACCCTCGCACCATACGGTCGAGAGCTTCGCCCAGGCGATCCGCGCCATCGGCGAGCCGATCCACAACCGCACCGCCGAAGACATCTCGATGGCGAAGCTGCTGACGCTGCTGTTCGAAGTGACGGGACTGTTCGACATGCGCACCCGCCCCGAGCTCCTGCTCCTGCAGAAGACGATGGTGGTCGTCGAAGGCGTCGCGCGCATGCTCGATCCCCGGATCGACATATGGACCACCGCCGAGCCGGTGGTGCGCGAGTGGATCGGGCGCAATCTCGGGCCGGCCGGGCGGCTCGAAGGGGCGGCCCAGGGCGCCGGCGAGATCGGCCGGTTCCTGTCCGGTATCCCCGGTCTGCTCACCCGCGGCGCACGGATCGCCGGCCAGCTCGACGAAGCGACCCGGGACGGTCTTGCCCTCTCGCCGCAGACCGTGGCTGCCATCGGCGCCGCCGAAGCCCGCCGGGCGCGCTGGCAGACCGCCGCCCTGTGGGTCATCGCGGCGTTGCTGGCGTGGAACATTTTCATCGGCTGACCGCCGAAATCATGTCCCATTTCGGGCCGACAGTCGGCGTTCGAGGCGAACGGCAATTGGCACGCCACGGCGCCATCCGTTATGTTTGGAGTCAACTTCATCACGAAACCGGCCAGCATGGCGGATTACTACTCGGCTCTGACGCGAAAGATTCAGCAGATTCACGACGATCCCGCCAAGCTGCGCGAGGTCGTCTACGAAGCCGCGCGCCTGGCCCTGCGCTGGCAGGTGCACGAACAAAGCTCGACCATGAGTCTCGTCGAGACCAAGCGCCACATCCTCGACCTCGATGAGGCGATTGCGCGCCTGGAGGCGGAAGCCGCCGCGAGAATGCCGGCGGATGCCATCGCGGCGCAGCCCGTGCCGCCGAACGAGAGCAGCGCTGCGGCCATCGACGCCGAATGTGAGGACGTCCGTGCCGAGCCCGCCCGGCAGGATCGGACCGAGCCCCTCCCTATCGAGCGCCTCCCTGTCGCGCTTGTCGCGACCGAAGCCCTCTCGTCTGAAGCCCTTCCGTCTGAAGCCCTCCCTTCCCGCTTGGCTCCGTCCGGCGCGGCCCCCTCCGAGGTGAGCCCGGTCGGCCTGGCCCCGCCCGCGGTGGGTCCGGTCGACAACGGCCATGCCGGCGATACCGAAGCTGGCGAGCCCTTGCTCGTGGCCGCCCGCGATGCGCCCGCGATCGCAGGTCCCGCACCCGTGCCCGGCACCACGAGCGCAAAGTCGCGCGGCGTCGATATGGCCGAGCCCAGGGGCCGACGAATCCGCGACCGGCCGATCGATCTCGACCATGCGGTCGACCTCGGCCGGCCCGTCGACCTCGACCTCGAGTCCGGGCGGTCGTTCGAGCCCGGCCGGCCGATCGATCTCGACCAGGCGGTCGACCTCGGCCGGCCCGTCGACCTCGACGAGGCGACAGCCGCCGCGCCCGCCGAGCCGGTGCGCCCGCAGCCGGCCGAAGCACGGCGGCGCGCAGGCCCCGCGCGGGGCCGCGAGCCGGTGTCGGCTCCCCAGCGTCCGAGCTACCTCGTCAATCCCGCCGACTTCGTCAATCCGGAGATCGCCCAACGGATGGCCGCTGGCGCGCCGGCGAATGGGCGAACCGGCCCGCCCTTCGCCATAACCGCGCTGATGATTGCGCTCCAGCTCGTGGTCGCGGGGGTTGCGGTCGCGGCACTCCTCGTCGCCCTCTCGGGGCGCACCGGTCCGGCCCAGACGGCGACCGATGCGGCCCCGGTGGCGACAGCGCGCTCAGGCGCCACCGCGCCATCGGGTTACACCATGGCCGGAGGCTCGCAGCGCGCCGCTGCGCCGCTCAAATCCGCCGCGGCTCCGTCGACCACCTCGACCACGGCCCCCCCGACCATGGCCCCCCCGGCCGCGGCCCCCTCGATCGCGGCCCCCTCGATCGCGGCCCCGTCGACCACGGCCACGCCAATCACCGCGCCGCCGCCCGCGGCGACGCCGAGCATCGGGACTTCAAGCACCGTGGCGCCGGCCGACGCGACGCCCGCCACCCTAACCGCCGGCGGGGCTTCTTTCCCGCGGCCACCCGGCTACGGCGTCTACGCGATCGACAACGACCGGCTCACCGCGCTTGCGCAGGTGCCGACGACCCCGGTCGATTCCCGCATCAGCAGGCAGATGAAGATCACGGTCCCCAGCCGCACCCTGCTGCCACCCGGAAAGCCCGCTTTCGTGGTGTTCCGCCGTGACATCGCTTCCGGAGCGCTCGACAAAATGCCGCTGCGCATCGCGGCGCGGGTTGCGCATGGGATGAATTTCGACTCCGCGGGCCGGGCGGTCATGACGACGCCGGCCACCGACACCTGGATCATCCGCGACCAGGGCTATGATCTGCGGGCGTCGCCGGTGGAAGGCGATGCGGAGTTGGTCCGGCTCAGTCCCGACGATCCCTCATTTTCGCTTCCGGCCGGCCGCTATGAGCTCATGCTCGGCGAGCATGCCTACGACTTCGTCGTCCCCGGCGAGGTCACCGACCCCGCCCATTGCGTCGAGGGCGTCACCACGGTGCGCGGTCAAGTCTACAACGAGTGCAAGCCGGTGCTGTAGCCGGCGTTTCCCCCGCAGCGGCATATCTGAAATGCGGTGAACGCCAACGGGACCTGCGGCGGACAGTCCGCTCCGAACGTCATTTCAACGGACGAGGTCGATGACCGCCGAAAAATTCCACAGCGTGTTTAGAGCGCGCGACGGCGGCGACGCCCGGGTGACCTACGAGGAGATCTTCTTCGATCTCGTCTATGCGTTCGCCGCCACCCAGCTTTCGCACTACCTGCTGGCGGCACTCACGCCGCTCGGCGCGCTGCAAACGCTGCTGCTGTGGTTCGCGGTGTGGCTCGGCTGGCAATACACCTGCTGGGTCACCAACTGGTTCGATCCGCAATCGCTCTCGGTGCGGCTCATGCTGTTCGGCGTGATGCTGCTCGGGCTGGTGATGGCGGCGGCGCTGCCGGAGGCGTTCGGTGAGCGCGGCCTCCTGTTTGCGGCGAGCTACGCCGCCATGCAGGTCGGGCGTACGCTGTTCGTGCTGTTGCGCCTCCCGGCCGACTCGCCCCTGGCGCCGAATTTCCGCCGCATCGTCGGCTGGGTCTGCATTGCCGCCGTGCTGTGGATCGCGGGCGGCCTCGCCGAGCCGCAGCTGCGACTTGGGTTGTGGGCGGCGGCGGTGGCGGCCGAGTACATCGCGCCGATGTTCGGCTTTTGGTTACCGGGCCTCGGGCGCTCCCACACCTCGGAGTGGACCATCGAGGGCGGCCATCTCGCCGAGCGATGCCAGGCCTTCGTGTTCGTGGCGCTCGGCGAATCGATCGTCTCCAGCGGCGCGACCATGGCGGAAACGATGCATTGGACGGCGCCCACGGTGAGCGCGTTTCTCGTCGCCTTCGTCGGCAGCCTGGCGATCTGGTGGTCCTATTTCGACACCAGCTGCAAGGCGGGCGCCGAAGTAATCACCCGTTCGAGCGATCCCGGTCGCATCGGCGCGTCCTTTCATTACGTCCATGTCGTCATCATCGGAGGAATCATCGTCTCTGCAGTCGGCAACGACCTCTTGATCGCCCACCCGGGCGAACACGCCGATACCACTCAAAGCGTGGCGATGCTCGCCGGTCCGCTGCTCTATCTCGGCGGCAACACGCTGTACAAGATGGTGGTCTATGGCCGCCCCCCGCTGTCGCACGTTTCCGGCCTGTTCGCGCTCGTGGTGCTCGCGGCACTCGCGCCCTTCATGAACCTGCTCGGGCTCGGTGCCGGCGTGACGCTGATTCTCGTGGTGGTCGCCGGATGGGAGGGCTATGTGCGGCGCCGGCCGTAAAGGCCACGAAACGGCCACGCACGGCCCGCAACGTCCCCGGATTGATCGAAGTCATGTCGCGCGGTGGTCGCGCGCATAATGAGGGTCGATGGGGTCGACGCCGCCAGTCCACCGAGGGGTAACCCCGTCCTTTCCGCATGACCGCGCCGTGGTGGCGACGGTGGTGGCGGTGGCGGGCGTCGCCGGTTTGGCGATCGGCGCTCCGCTCGCTCTGATCAGGGGCGAGTTGCCGCCGCCGCGAGCGGCGATCGACCCCGGCTATGCGGCGCTTTCCCACGACTTCGCGGCTCTGGAAGGCGCCGGGCGGTTTGCGACGCTCGCCGAGACGCCTGCGGCGGCCGGCCCTCCGCACGCCGACGCCGCGGCCGCACCGGCGCCGCGGGCCTGCACCGAATCGACGTGGCCGTTCTTCGACAAGGACTGCCTGTGGGGCAACGGCGATGGCGCGACGTCCGGCAGCTACCATCGCAGGCGGATCGTCTCCCGGCTGAAGAGCCCCTGGTGCTCCGGCCTCCTCTCCAAGGAAGGCGCCTACATCTGCCGGCCGCGGACATGACCTTCAATCCCATGACTGCCGACCATCCGACCGGGCCGGCAACGCCGGCCGGCCTCGCCGCCTCGCCGCCGCAGCGCAAGAGCCAGGCGCGGACCATCGGCATCGCCACCGCGATCTGGGGCGGCTCGATCTTCTTGAGCCGCATCATGGGTCTGGTGCGTGAGCAGATCATCGGACGCACGCTCGGAGCGAGCCGCGAGGCGGACCTCTATTTCGCGAGCTTCACGCTGCCGGATTTCCTGAACTACCTGCTCGCTGCCGGCGCGCTGTCGATCGTGTTCATCCCGATCTTCCTCGATTATTTCAACCGCGGCGACCGCGACGGCGCCTGGCGGTCTCTCAGCGTCATCGCGAATTTCATCGTCGTGGCGGGGAGTATCGCCATCGCCCTGATGATGGTGTTCGCGCGACCGCTCGCCGGCGTGGTGGCGCCCGGCTTCTCGTCGCCGGACGAGGTCGACACGCTCGTGCGCCTCATGCGCATCATCCTGCCGGCACAGTTCTTCCACGTCGTCGGCGGGCTCATGTCGGCGGCCCTCCAGGCCCAGGATCTCCATCTCTTGCCGGCGATGGCGCCGCTCGTCTATTCCGCCGGCATCATCATCGGCGGTCTCATCGGCGCCAAGCTCGGTGCGGGCGCCGATGGCTTTGCCTGGGGCGTGCTGGTGGGGTCGGCCGTCGGCCCGTTCGCGCTGCCGCTTTACGGGTGCCTGCGCACCCACATGCGGTGGTCGCTCGTGCTGTCGTTCTCCAATCCGGACTTGAAGCGTTACCTGTGGCTGTCGTTCCCGATCATGATCGGCTTCTCGATCGTGGTGGTCGACGAGTGGATCGTCAAGAATCAGGCCTCGTACCTGGCGGCCGGCGCGCTGTCGCAGCTACAATACGGACGCACCCTGATGAAGGTGCCGATCGGGGTGTTCGGCATGGCAGCCGGGGTGGCGGCCTATCCCACCATCAGCCGCATGGTCGCGGCCGGCAACGTCGCCGAAGCCTATGGCGTGCTGTGCGGCGCCGTGCGCCTGATGCTGTTCGCCACGTTTGCCGCGCAGGTGTGCCTGACCCTCGCCGGATTCGAGGCGGTCTACCTGATCTGGGGCATGTTCGCGAGCCGCTTCACCGTCGCCGATGCGCAGGCGACCGGCGTCGTCCTCGCCTATCTCTGCCTCGGCCTGTGCGGGTGGGCGGCGCAGAGCGTGATCAGCCGCGGCTTCTATGCGCTCGGCAGCACCTGGCTCCCGACCCTCGTCGGCACGGCGGTCGCCTTCGCGGCGGTGCCTCTCTATGTCGTGATGCGCCGGCAATTCGGCGAGAACGGCCTCGCGACCGCGAGCTCGATCGCGATCCTGGTCTATGTGCTCGTGCTCGGCTGGCTGCAACGCCGCCGGTTCGAGATCGAGGCGCGGGCGCGGGGCGGCACGCTCGATGACGTGCCGGGCATGCTCGACGCGGCGCTCCGCCTCGCGCTCGCGGCGGCCGTCGCCATCGCGATCGGGTCTGTGCTGCGCGTTGCGCTCGTCGCCGCGTTGCCGGGGACGGGTGTCGTGCACATCCTCGTGCGCGCCACCGTGCTGTGCACGGTCGGCGGCGGGATCTATCTGGCGCTGGCGCAGCTGTTCGGCGTCCGCGAGCTGGCGAGGTTCGAGCGCATGCTGATGCGCCGGCTGAAGTGGCGAAGGCCCGGACTGGCAGACGAGCGCACGCCCAGCATTTGATCGATGTTTCCGCCCGGATCGCGCCGCGCCGGCGGCGCTATGCATGCGGCGCGCGCGCTCAATGCGAGAACAGGCAGCAGATCGGGCTCGATGCGAGAAGATCCCGCGTCACGCCGCCGAATGCCCATTCGCCGAAGCGGCTGTGACCATAGGCTCCGCCGACGATGAGGTCGGCGCCTTCGGCCCGCGCGAGGCGGACGAGTTCGTCGGCAACGCTGCCGGTGGGGTGCGATACCAACTTCGGACCGACCGGAACGTCATGGCGGGCGAGGTACTGCGCGACGTCCTCGATGTGCCGCCGGCCTTCGTCCTCGGAATCCGGGTCGCGCACCTCGACGAGGGTGACCGCGGCCGCCCGCTGCAGGAACGGCAGCGCGTCGTTCACGGCGCGGCGGGCCTCGCGGGCATCCTTCCAGCCGACGATGACGCGCTCGCCGGACAGCGAGTTGATGCCGGGCGGCACCACCAGCACCGGCCGTCCCGCCCGCAACACGACCCCGCCGGGGTCGGGTGCCCGGGTCGGATCGATGCGCCCTTGCGGGCGGCCGACGATGACGAGATCGGCGGCGCGCGCCTGCGTCGCGAGGACGACGTCGGGAAGCTCGATCTGCGAGCGCCACTCGATCCGCGACCGGTCGGCGGGGATGGCGGCGCGGAAGCTCAATTCGGCGCGCGCCAGCAATGCCGTGACGTCGCGGCGCTCCTGCTCCACGACCTCCCGCGTGACGAAATAGGCGCCCTCGGCAGGATACGGCGGGAGCACGCAGGCGGAGATGCCGATCAGGTGAGCGGCGAAGCGGTCCGCCAGCTCCGCCGCAAGCCGCACGCGCGCGTTCGACGTGGGGTCGGCATCCACATGCACCATGATCGTTGCGTACGACACGAGGCTGGCCTTCCGCTGAAGCCGCGCCGGAAATGTTGGCACGTAGTGTGGACGTTAGTACCGCCGCGGACCGCCGATTATGCGCTAGATCAACCGGCCCGACGGGTGTGACCGGCGGCCGGCGCGCCGTAAAGCCATGATCGGCGAGAACCGCGATATCCTCGGCAGCCGGTCGAAACGCTGGTTCGCGAAGGGGCCTCGGCCTCATGTCGCTGCTTCCGATCTCTCCAACAATCAGGTAGTTGGTCGAGAGTGGAGGACGATCGGAACTCCACTCTCGATATCGGCGGATTTCGTCGTCGCCCGCCTCGCGACAGAAAGGTTCCAGCTCTCATGCAAGGCGTGCCGCGACCCCTTTCGCCCGAGATGCTCGGCGCGTTGCAACGCGCCGTTCAAGCCCACAACAAAGGCAGTCTGGACGAGGCGAAAACGCTCTACAACCACGTTTTGGCGAACGACAATGGAAATTTCGCGGCCCTGAATATGCTCGGCATCCTACTCGGGCAGCAACGAAATTATGATGAGGCAATCCGGTTGATCGAACGCGCCTTGAAGGTCAATCCGCAATCGGCGGAAGCCTGCGCAAATCTCGCCCACCTGCATTTCGAGAAGGGAGAGCTCGAGCAGGCCGCTGCCGGCTATCTCAGAGCGCTGGCGATCAAACCGGATTTTGCCCTCGCGCACAGTAATTATTCCGGAGTTCTGCGCTCCCTCGGACGCCCGCATGAGGCCTTGTCCCATTGCGACCAAGCGCTGACTGCGCAGCCGAATTTCGTCAATGCATTGAACAACCGTGGGAATGCGCTGTTTGATTTGCGCCGCTACGAAGATGCTCTTGCCGCCTATGAAAGTGCGATGTTGCGGGCACCGAACCTGCCGCAGGCCTGGCTCGGCCGCGGAAATTGCTTAATGGCGCTGTCGCACCATGTGGAAGCGAAATTCGCCTACGAGAAATCGATCGAACTCAATGGACGGCTCGCAGAGGCATGGCTCGGTCGCGGAAACTCCTTGACGGCTCTGAGGCGACATGTCGATGCGCACGCATCCTATGAAAAGGCGCTCGCCATAAATCCGAATTTGGGGGATGCGTGGTTGGGCATTGGGAACGTGCTGTTGGCGCAGCGCCGCTACGACGCAGCTGGCGCCGCGTTCCAACGAGCCGTTGCCGCGAACCCGAACTCCGCCAAGGCGCGCCTCGCGATCGCCACGGTCATGCAGGCTCTCCGGCGCTACGATGAGACGATCGCGGCCTGTGACGGAGCTTTGGCGCTGGACCCGGCTGCCACGGGCGTCGAAGGTGTCCGCTTTCTCGCAAAATTGAACATATGCGACTGGAGGACCTTCGATACCGATCGTTCCCAACTCGTGGCGGGAGTAAATCGAGGAGCGCCGGTCGCGTTGCCGTTCGTCATGCTCTGTGCAACGTCGGCTTCATCCGTCCAACTCAAATGCGCGCAACGCTTCGCGGGTGAAGCGTATGCCCGGGCGCTCGCTGATCCACAGCGGCGCGACATCGGCACACATGATCGGCTCAACGTCGCTTACGTGTCGGGCGATTTCCGCGAGCATGCGGTATCGCTCCTGATGGCGGATTTGTTCGAACGCCACGATCGGTCGAAAATCAGGACAATCGCGATCTCTTTCGGTCCCGACGACCAGAGCAAGATGCGCGACCGCCTCAAGCGCTCGTTCGAAACATTCATCGACGTCGATGCGCGCAGCGATTCCGAAGTCGCAACGTTGATGCGCGAACTCGATGTTGATATCGCCGTCGACCTCATGGGCCATACTGAAGGGTCCCGGACGGAAATTCTTGCTCGGCGTCCGGCTCCCATCCAAGTCAATTATCTCGGCTACCCCGGCACGATGGGGGCACGTTTCATCGACTATATCATCGCGGATCACTTCGTAATACCACGAGAGCAGCGCGACCATTATGCGGAAAAGATCGTCTACCTGCCGGATACGTTTCAGGCAAACGACGGACGGCGGCCGTCCGTGGAACATGCGCCAAGCCGCGCCGCACATGGAATACCATCGGATGCATTCGTCTTTTGTTCATTCAATGCTACCCAGAAAATCACCCCGACGATGTTCGATGTCTGGATGCGACTTCTGAGAGGAGTTGAACGCAGCGTGCTGTGGCTGGTGGCGAACGATCGCGGAGTCGAGGGTCGTTTGCGGCAAGAGGCGGCAGCCCGAGGCGTCGGTGCGGAGCGACTGTTATTCGCGCCTCGTGCGAATTACGTCGATTACCTCAACCGGTACCGTTGCGCGGACCTGTTTTTGGACACGTTACCTTTCAATGGCGGTACGACCGTCAGCGATGCGCTCTGGGCCGGATTACCGGTCCTCGCCTGTTCCGGCGAAGCCTATGCATCTCGAATGGCCGGCAGCCTCATGCGAACCGCAGGGGTGCCCGAACTCGTTACCGACTGTTTGCAGGAATATGAAAACCTGGCGCTCGTCCTCGCAAAGGACCCGGCGATGCTGGCTGATATCAAGGCGCGGCTTTCACTGAACAGAGGCACCTGCACCTTGTTCGATACGGATCGATTCCGTCGTCACATCGAATCGGCCTATCGCGTCATGTACGAGCGCTATCGGCGGGGCGAACAGCCCGAGCATCTGGACGTCGCCACGATAGACATCGGGTGAAGTTGCAGAGAGCGCGGCATTGCCGCGATTCTTGTTCTGGGAGCCCGGCGCGGGGCGACGCGGTATCTTATGCCGAGGTAGCCCTGGGTCCAGGCCACGACAACGCATGAGCCGCCGACCGGGGCTTCGATCCGGCGGGCGCCGCGCCCATTCACTCCAGCGGCAACCGCACGATCTTCATCGTGCGGTCGTCGGGGTCGTCGCCGATCTCGAATCCGAGGTGCCGGCACATGTCGAGCATCGTGGTGTTTTCCTGCAGCACCTGGCCTTCGATGGACTTGAGCCCTTCGCTGCGTCCGTAGCGGATGATCAGCTCCATCAGCTTCCAGCCGATGCCGCGGCCCTTGAGATCGGAGCGCACCAGCACGGCATACTCGCCCGTCTCGTAGTTGGAGTCGGCATGCAGCCGCACCACGCCCATGGGCGCGCCTGACGCTTCGTCGAGCGCGATGAAGGCGATCGCCCGGGCGTAGTCGAGCTGGGTGAGGCGGGCCAGGAACGCGTGGCTGAAATGCCGGACCGGGGCGAAGAACCGCAGCCGTAGATCGTCGGGCGTGATCTTTTCGAGGAAGCCGCGCAGCACGTCCTCGTCTTCCGGCCGCAACGGGCGCACGAAGATCTCGGTGCCGTCGTCGAGCGCCAGCCGCTGCTCCCACTCCTTGGGATAGGGCCGCACCGCGAACCGGTTGTAGCCGACGCCCTTGAACTTCGGCTCGGCGTCGAGCGGCGCCACCGCGATGCGGACGTCGAGCGCGAGAACCCCGTTCTGGTCGGCAAGCAGAGGGTTGATGTCGAGCTCGCGCAGCTCGGGGACGTCGGCAGCGAGTTGGGCGAGCTTGACGAGAGTGAGCGCGATGTCCGCGACTTTGGCCGCAGGCACGTCGCGGTAGCCCTTGAGGATGCGGGAAATCCGCGTGCGGCCGATCAGCTCGCCCGCCATCTTGAGGTCGAGCGGCGGCAACGCCAGCGCCTTGTCGTCGAGCACCTCGACGGCCGTTCCGCCGGCCCCGAACGCGAGGACGGGGCCGAAGGTCGGGTCGTCGGCAATGCCGACGATCAGCTCGTGGGCCTTCGGCCGCACGATCATGGGCTGCACGGTGACACCGTCGATGCGGGCGTCGGGTTTCGCCGCCCGGGCGGCGGCGATCACCGCCGCGGTCGCCGTCCGCACCGCGTCTTCCGACGCGAGATTGAGGCGCACGCCGCCGATGTCCGACTTGTGCACGATGTCCCGCGACAGGATCTTGACGACCACCGGTGTGCCGGCGGCGAGGAAAGGTCGCGCCGCGGCGGCGGCGTCATCGGGGTCGCCGGCCTGCGCGATGGGGACGCCCGGGACGCCGTAGGCCGTCATGACGGCGGCGGCTTCCAGCGGGTCGAGCCAGCGGCGGCCGTCGGCGATCGCGGCCTCCACCGACCGGCGCGCCGCGGCAACATCGGGCACGAAATTCTCCGGCAGGCTCGGCGGCGTCTCCATCAAGGCGTCGCGCGCCTGCGCATAGCGCACGAGATGACAGAAGCCCCGCACCGCGTCGGCTTCGGTCTGATAGGCCGGGATGCCCGCGGCATCGAACGCGGCGTCGACCGCGGCTCCGGCGCCCACCCACACCGCGAGCACCGGCTTCGGCTGCGCCGTTCTCGCGCGGTAGTCGCGCACCCTTGCGGCCACCGCGTCGGCAGTCGCCGTCAACGACGCGAGCGCCGTCGGCACATTGAGCACCAGCAGCGCATCGTTGTCCTTGTCGGCGAGCAGGGCCGCGAGCGCCGCATCGTAGCGCGCGGCATCGGCATCGCCGACAATGTCGACCGGATTGGCATGGGACCAGGTCGGCGGCAACACCGCGTCGAGCCGGGCCTTGGTCTCGGGCGAGAGCTCCGCGAGCACGCCGCCGAGATCGATCAGGCGATCGACCGCGAGCACGCCGACTCCGCCACCATTGGTCAGGATGGCGAGGCGGTTGCCTGGAAACGGCTTGAGGCGTCCGAGCGTCTCGGTGGCGTCGTACAGCTCGTGGAGATCGAACACGCGCAGCAGGCCGGCGCGGCGGAACGCGGCGTCGTAGACGGCGTCCGCACCCGCGAGCGCGCCGGTGTGGGTCGCCGCCGCCTTGGCGCCCTGGCTGTGGCGACCCGCCTTGACGACGATCACCGGCTTGGCGCGCGCCGCCGCCCGCGCCGCCGACATGAACTTGCGCGCGTTCTTGATCGATTCGACGTAGAGCAGGATGGCGCGGGTGCCGCTGTCGGCGGCGAACAGGTCGAGCAGGTCCCCGAAGTCGACGTCGACCTGGTCGCCGACGGAAAACACGGCCGAAAAGCCGATGGCGCGCTGGGCCGCCCACTCGATGATGCCGGCGACGATCGCCCCGGACTGCGAGATGACGGCAAGGTCCCCCTTGAGCGGCATCCGTGTCGCGAAGCTCGCGTTGAGATGCGCGGGCGGCACCAGCACGCCGATGCAATTCGGACCGATCAGCCGCATCCCGGTGGCGCGCGCCGCCTGCTCGGCCGCCGCGGCGAGCGAGCCCGCCCCATGACCGAGGCCGGCGGTGATGATGATCGCGGCGGCCGCACCTTTCGCCGCCGCCGCCGCCACGGTTTCCGGCACCGCCGCCGGCGGCACCGTGATCACCGCGACGTCGATCGGTCCCGCGATGGCGTCGAGCGACTTCACGGTCGCCTGACCTTCGATCTCGGGGTGGTTCGGATTGACGACATGGAGCGGGCCGGAAAAACCGGCAGCCAGAATGTTCGCGATCACGTGGCGGCCGACCGAGGCGTCCCGCGGGCTTGCGCCGACGACGGCGAGCGAGCGCGGCGCAATCAGCCGGTCCAGGCGGTAAGTGGACATGGCGCTAACCCTGAAACGCTGTGTGTGGACGACGAGCGAGCATCGGTGCCTCCGCAACCGTTAGAGCATCGGAGCTTCCTGCCGGAGCACCGCCCGAGGGGCAGCAGTCGCCGACGAGACCTGTCTCGAATTCAACAACGCTGCAGGACGCGACCTGGAGCGGTCGCGCTGTAGCGTGCCGTGCGCGCGCGGCTGTTGATTTGCCTCAATGTAGGCATGCCCGTGTCATGCGAGTGACAATCGCCACGCGCGTCGCGAATGTCCTCGGCGAGAATGTCCGCAGCCAGCGGAATGGGCCGGACGCGGCGTGGGTCATCGATGGAGACGGGCTGAGCCATGTGTTGCTGCGGCTGTGCAACGGTGGTGCTCGATCCCGGCCCCGGATTTGGAAGCTGGCGCGCGCTGTTCGGGTTCGATCCGCCGCGGCCCAGGAGAGCGCAGATGAAAGCCAGAGATGTCATGACCGCGCGCGTGATCACCATTGCGCCGGACGCCTCCATTCTCGAAGCCCTGCAGGTGATGCTGCAGAACAGGATCAGCGGCCTGCCGGTGGTCGACACCGGCGGGAATCTGAGGGGCGTCGTCACCGAGGGCGACTTTCTGCGCCGTTCCGAGACCGGGACCGAACGCAAGCGGCCGCGATGGGTCGAATTCGTGCTCGGGCCCGGCGCCGTCGCCAAGGACTACGTCCATTCCCATGCCCGCCGAATCGACGAGATCATGACCGTGGACGTGCAGACGGTCACCGAGGACACCGAACTCGGCGACGTCGTGGCGCTGATGGAGAAGCGCCGCGTCAAGCGCCTTCCCGTGATGCGCGGACCGAAGCTCGTCGGCATCGTCAGCCGCGCGAACCTGTTGCACGCGCTGGCGACGCTCTCGCGCGAGACCGCGCCGGCGGCCAACACCCCGCCGGCCAACACCGCGACGACCAACGGCGACGGCGCGATCCGCGCTGCCGTACTCGCCGAAATGGAGCGCCAGTCCTGGGCGCCGCGGCACATGATCGACGCCGTCGTCCACGATGGCATCGTCGAGCTGTGGGGCACCGTGATCGATCCCGACCAGCGCGATGCCGCCCGCGTGGTGGCCGAGACGGTGCCGGGGGTGAAGGCCGTGAAATGCCACATCGTCTGGGTCGAGCCGATGTCGGGCATGGCGTTCTGCGACCCTGCGGACGAAGCCGTCGAAGCGGGCGGACCTGCCGCGCCTCCGGTCCGCGTGGCCGCCGACTGACGCCCGGCTGATCCCAAAGTAGGGGGTGGCCTTGACCTGCCTCAATGCGTGAAGCGCGCCGCGCGACGAGTTTGCCGGTGCCGGGAGCCGGGCGAATCGTGGTGCTTCCCGAATCCTTTCGACAGCGAACCCATCCGAACTGCGAATCCTTCGAACCCACAGTGAGAAACGAACAATGACTGAGGTCGCATCGCGCAAGTCGATGACCGAAGGGGAGCTCGGGGTCATTCTGGCCTTCTCGGCCCTGACGATCCTCGCCCTGGTCGGCGCCGCCAAGGCGCAGGACACCGCCTTCGCCTTTCACGCCTACCTGACCGCGGCGGCGAGCGTCGCCGTCGTGTTCGGCACCTTCAATCACTATTTCGATCGTCCGGCCATGCTGCCGGCGAAGGAAATCGATGGTCGCCCCAATTACAACTTCGCA
>CAWAEZ010000013.1:0-79494 GCA_963781195.1 uncultured Alphaproteobacteria bacterium
GCGCCAGCGGGCGCCAAGCAGAATGGCCCATGATTGCGCCACGTCACTCCCCGATACACCTCGGTCGCGGCGCTGCTCATCATTCCCCTTTCCGGCCCGTTCTCGGCGACACCGCCAAGCCGAGGAACACCATCACGGCCTGGTTGAGCCGGACTATATCCTCGTCGTCCAGCCTGCCGATCCGTTCGCCGACTTTGGATTTCGGGACGGTGGTGATCTTGTCCACCATCAGGCGGGAGGGAGATCGCAGCCCGTTACGCTCGTTCGGCTCCACCGAGAGCCGGAACAGGGGGGCCTCGGTCGGGTCCGTGGTGAAGGCGCAGATCGTGATCGAGTCCGTCGCGTCAAAGGCATCGTCTTGGATGATGACGACGGGGCGCGGTTTGCCCGCATAGTCTTTGCCGCCGGAGACGGTCCAGACCTCGCCCCGTCTCATTCATCGTCCCAGTCGGACGCCGCGTCGATGAACGCCTGATCCTCGGCCGCAAGGGCGCTCGCCGCTACGGCCAGCGATTGTCGGTGCGCCTCCGCCCGGAAGGACGATGCGCGCACGTCCGGCACCCAAATCTGGATCGGCCGCAGACCTTGGGCCCGCAGTCTGTCGCGATGCTCCTGCACCTTCATCCTTGTGGGCTTAGCGCCTCTCGCCTGGGTCATAACTCGGCTCCTTGATATAGTTACATGTAACCATATCAAGGAACGCTCAGTATGGAAAGCGGATTTGATCCGGCAGTTCGGCTAGCGCCGACTGAGAAATGTGCAAAAAGTTGTTGTTACGCAATACGTTGACGGTACAGCGCACATTGCGCCCCAAGGCCGCACATTGCCGGATAGGTGAAAACTCGAAGCAAAATCAATCGCCCAACCGAGCCGCAATGTGCCGCCTTTATCGGCCCTCCGATTGCACTCTCCCAACTCGTACCGTGTTACCAATCCCGCCATTCGTCAATCTCCGACACCAGTGCCTTTTGGCGCGCAACGAACGCCAATTCCTCGAGGACGGCACAGATATCTTCGCGCTCCTCCGTCTCAATTACGTTGCCGAATTCCGCGTCCTTTACGTTGAACCAGTCGACACAGGACTTGAGTATTCCGCGGACTTGGGGCCTTCTCGGTTTGGACCCCAAGGCTTGAAGCGCCCGAGCCGTCGAGCGAATCTGCTCCCTCGCCGCCTCGGCAAATTCGACCGGCGGAAATGGCGGATACCTATCCCACCGAGAGAACGGCTTCTCCGCCAGTAGTGTCTCCCACGTAAGTGTCTTGAGCCGGGTCTTCTGGCGCTCACGTTCGGCTGCTATGCGAGCCAAGAGCGCTTCATTCTTGAGACGAACTTCCTCCGTATAGGCCACGCGATCATGCTTCCATCGCCATTCGCCCTCGGCTACGGCGCTTGCCCAACTCCAAGCAGAGTACGAACGGCATTCAGCAAGTATGTCGGCGTCTGCCTTCGATACCGCAACGCTTCCGATATATTTCACATCCTCCAGAATATTCTCGTAGTCGATCCCGACAAAGCAGCTGGCTGGATCACCTTGGAAGCGAAACCGTGTGTTTCGGATCACCGATAAATGTTCGACATCGGAAAGCGTAGGATGGTGATCGAAGATACCATCCAGCACAGCTATGCACATGGAATCCTTCTTAAATCCCACTATTTTAAGGGCAGCATACCTGCCGGTCCCCTGAGGGCCGAATTCTGTCGCGGGGGAGGTGCTAAATGAATAAAGATCGCCGGCCTGATACGGCCGCCCTGATGGGCCCAAAATGATCTTCTTTGACGGCGCCATACCTATCTCGTCCTATTCGATCAGGTGTGGCCCGCACCGGCCGCGATCCCCTTGACGCGGTCCACGGTTATCCCGTTGTGCTGCTCGACTGCCAAGGGGTAATCAGTTGGTTGTAGAACAATGCGTGGGCGTAGATTGCCTGATCGTAGAAAAACATGGCACCGGATCTCGTGCGGTTCCGGGTATCCGTTTATCCAGGTGCAGAGCCAGCCAAAACGTGGCGGCTCGTCTTCGGGGATGGGAGAATTCCGGTCAAGAATGTACCGAAAGCTCTCCTCTGAGACGGAAACCCACACCCCCCAGATCAAAGTTTCGGAGCTGTCGGATAAAGATATCTCCAGACAACCCCGGATATAGTGCTCCTTCCCATCAATAACGCAGATGTCGTCAGTAAGCTTGGCTCGGGTGGAGCGTTCGGCTTCCGGAAGCCCGAACCAGTTTCGAGGCCCGGCAAACCCGTAGTCCATTGGAAGGGTGTCGAAAGTTCTGCCGCAGCAGCTACACGTCCATGTATGGTCCACGGCGTCATCTTGTCCTCGATCACGGTCAGCCTCAGACGCCGATCATAAGCTGCCGCGCGCGTTTCCCCAATCGGACTTTGCCTACGAGAGAGCTACAGCGAACGCGTAGTGCTCATCGCTATCGGTCGTGGCCCGCCAAAGTTGCCGCTTCTGCGCCATCGCCGGATCGGCGCACCCTTTTGTCATCGCGAACCCAGGCACGCATTCACCACGCCGGGGATCAGTTGCTGGTTGCGATCGTGGCCTCAGGCCGACGCGCGCGTGCCGCGCCGGGACGTCGAAGTCCCTATCGGTCGAGGAAATCCCTCACGATGCGCACGGTCGCCGGCGCTTCCTCCTGAGGGAGGTGGCCGATGCCTGGCAGCGCGGCGAGCGTCGCATGCGGCAACACCCGCGTGTAGTCGGCCGCGTTAGCGAACGGGATCATGGCGTCCTTCTCGCCCCACATCAGCAAGGTGGGCGCCGCGATCCGCCTGAGCAGCGGCACCGGGTCCGCCAGCACATGCTGGCTCATCCGCGCCACGATCGCACGTCGCACCCCAGGCGCGAGCATCATGTCCCGGTACCGCGCGAACAGCTCGTCCGTCACGGCATTGGGGTTCGCATAGGCGGGAGCCAGCGAGGCTCGCAGCAGGAATGACGGGAGCACGTAGGGCAGCGCCCGCATCGTCACCGGCACCCTCGCCAGCGTGCCGTATTTCTGCCCCGGGCTGGCAAACCCATCCGGCGAGATCAGCACGAGCTTGTCCGTGCGCTCCGGATGGAGCGCCGCAAAATTCCAGGCGATCCGTCCGCCCATCGAGTTGCCGGCGATGCTTGCGCGCGCCACGCCCAGCCGGTCCATCAGCGCCAGGACAACCGCGATGCTACGGGAATCCGTGTAGTCGCCGGAAGCGTCCGAGCCCGTCAGCCCGAACCCGGGGATGTCGTAGCGGATGACCCGATGGTCGCTCTCGAGGTCGCGCGCCCAATCCTCCCACGTGTGCAGGCTCGCGCCAAAACCGTGCAGGAAGATCACGGCCGCGGCCTCCCGGGGACCGGTGTCGCGGACGTGGAGGCGCAGCCCCGCGATGTCCAGAAATTCCGACGGAGGCCGGGCGTACTGCGCTTCCAACGCCGCGCGCGGCTTGTCCGGGGTGTAGAGCCAGGCGAGGGCGCCTGCGGTCACGATCGCCAGAATGATGAGTCCGTACATCAGCATTCTGCGCATCGACCCGCCACTTCGCGCTTCGTCCTACCGGTCACCCCGCTATCGATCACGATCGCAAACCATACTCAAGCAGGGGGCCGGCCGACCGCGCGTGAAAACAGTTTCAGCTGTGGGCGCCGGCAACGGTGGAACCGACTGCGCCTCAGCGAGTTCCTTCCCCGACGCTTGACCCAGCAGGAGGGAATGATGACCAAGATTTTTGGAGTGGCTGCAATCGCGCTCGCGCTGGCCTCGATCTCGGCCCCGGCCGAGGCAAAAGGCTGCATCAAGGGCGCCCTGGTCGGCGGCACGGCGGGCCACTTCGCCGGTCACCACGGCCTTTTGGGCGCCGCCGCCGGCTGCGTGATCGGCCACCACGAGGCGAACAAGCAGCCGAAGCCGCAACCGTCCACGACCGGAAGCGGCTCGCCGTCTGCTTCGCGATAAGGATGCTTTTGGCGGATCGCAATTGAAGCCGGAGCGGTGTCGCGACAGCGGCACCGCTTAAACCCGCGCCGAGTTAAACCCGCGCCGAGCATTGGCCGCGGCGCGTGACGAAGGCTCCGCACCGCCCGCTCATCAGGCGCGAGGGCAAGTAGACCCGGTCACGTCAGATCGAGCGATTGCTGGAAGCGCATCGCCTCCACCTCCGCCTGCCCTCCCGCCACGAACGCCTTGCCTTCGATCAGGTACAGTCGCTTCTTGTTGTAAAACAGCGCGACGTAGGAATAGCCTCCGTTCGCACCGGCAACGCCGAGCTGACGACCGTAGACCGCGCGAACGCGGTGCGGGATGTCGAACTTGATCACGTCATGTCCCGCCACCACCTTGACCGCGTCTTTGACCACCGCGGCGTCGGGGCCTGTCTGCTCCCCGGGCATCTCGACGATGGTCACTTTGAACAGTCCGGTCTCCTGTCCGACCGAGAAGACGCGGGACTGAAACGAGCGCCCATCCGCGGTGCGATAGGTCGCGGCTTCGACCGCCGGCTCTCCGGGAAAATGGATCGCGAAAGCGTATTCGCGGTTCTCGTATTCCTTCCATTCGTGCGCGTGGGCGGAGCCGGCGAACAACAGTGCAAGGAGGATGGCGAACAGGCGCATGATTTCCGCTTTCTCGACGGTCGCAGGGGAATTTAGGCGACCGAGCCCGCGTTGGCCAGATGGGCGGCCAATTCATTCCGCGCTTCATCGCTGCACGAAGACGTGGATTCAGCTCCGCGCCAAAGAGGGCGAGGCACAACGGCCGGGCGCACGGACAGTGTCATGCCCTGGACAACGTCGTCTGCCACTGGATGACAGGAGAAACGCGGCGATCGACCCCACGCTTTCACCCCCGAGCCTCTTCGACGTTTCGACCCCGCATGTCGACACGCCCGTGCCCGTCGAGATCCGACCCGGCGACCCGGCGACGCCGTTCCCCCGGAAGCTCGACCAAGGTAGGCTGGCGGATGCGCGGATCGGAGTTCATCGTAAGTCGCGGCCTTGAAGGCGCGCTCGCCGCGGAGGGTGCGGAAATCGGTTTGGTTCACGGCAGGGTCCTCCGCAGCACGGCGCGACGACGGCGCGACCACGATCTGGGCCAGGCGCAGGCAGGTGCCTCGATGTTGAATGAAGGCCTGAGGAGAAGCGACCCGGCCGCGCCATCGGGTCAAGGCGCCCGGGATGCGGGCCTGTGGCCGGGCACGACGGCGGCGCTGCGCGTGGCGGGTTGCGCGATGCTGCTCGGCCTGCTGGCCGGGTGCGCAGGCGGGGTGCTCGATCCGCGCGGCCCGATCGCCGACGCCAACGCCAAGATCCTGCTCAATGCGCTCGAAATCATGCTGGGGATCGTGGGGCCCACGATCGTCGCCGCCCTCGTCTTCGCATGGTGGTTCCGCGCCTCCAATGCGCGGGCGCGCTACCGCCCCGATTGGGTCTATTCGGGCCGAATCGAGCTCATCGTGTGGTCGATTCCGATCCTGGTGATTCTGTTTCTCGGCGGCGTGATCTGGATCGGGGCGCACGACCTCGATCCTGCGAAGCCGATCCCATCGCAAACGCCGCCCCTCGAAGTGCAGGTCGTTTCGCTCGACTGGAAATGGCTGTTCATCTATCCCGGCCAGGGCATCGCCAGCGTCAACGAGCTCGTGGTTCCGGCCGCGACCCCGGTGCATTTCTCGCTGACGTCGGCCAGCGTGATGAACATGTTCTTCGTGCCCCAGCTCGGCAGCATGATCGCGACGATGAACGGAATGGTGACCCAGCTGCATCTGCAGGCCGGCCATGTCGGCGAGTTCTACGGCCAATCCGCGCAATACAGCGGAGACGGCTTCTCCGGCATGCATTTCACGCTGCGCGCGGTGTCGCCGGCCGACTTCGAGACGTGGGTCGCCGCGGCAAAGCAGGCGGGGCCGTCGCTCGACCGGCCGGCCTACATCGCCTTGAGCCGACAGAGCCTGAACGTCGCCCCCTTCACCTACCGCGAGGTCGAGCCCAAGCTGTTCGACGCCGTCGCGACCCAGCAGCTGCCGCCGGGTCCCGGCCCGGCGGCAGGCGACAACAGCCCGCCCGCCGGGGCGCCCCACGGAAATGAAGCAATTCACGGAACCCAGTGAATGCAACTGCTCGGCAAACTGACCTGGAACGCGATCCCCTTCGACCAGCCGATTCCGCTGGCTGCGGGCGGAGCGGTGATGGCGATCATGGTGCTGGTGATCGCCTGGATCGTCCTCGCGGGCCATCTGCCTTACCTGTGGCGCGAATGGATCACCAGCGTCGATCACAAGCGCATCGGGGTGATGTACACCCTGCTCGGGCTGGTGATGCTGGTGCGCGGATTCATCGATGCCATCATGATGCGGTCGCAGCAGGCGCTCGCGTTCCACGCGCCCGGCTACCTCCCGCCCGAGCATTACGATCAGATCTTCTCCGCCCACGGCACCATCATGATTTTCTTCGGGGCGATGCCGCTGATGATCGGCCTGATGAATTTCGCGGTGCCGCTCCAGCTCGGCGTGCGCGACGTCGCCTTTCCGACCCTGAACTCGACGAGCTTCTGGCTCACCGCGACCGGCGCCCTCCTGGTCAACATCTCCCTGGTGGTCGGCGAGTTCGCGCGCACCGGCTGGCTGCCCTACCCTCCGTTGTCCGAGACCCAGTACTCGCCGGGCGTCGGCGTCGACTATTACCTGTGGGCGCTGCTGATCTCCGGCGTCGGCACCCTCATGACCGGGATCAATTTCGTCACCACGATCCTCAAGATCCGGGCGCCCGGCATGGGCTACATGCGGATGCCAATGTTCTGCTGGACGGCGCTCGCCGCGAACCTGCTGATCGTCGCGGCCTTCCCGATTCTCACCGCGACGCTCGTGATGCTCACGCTGGACCGCTACCTCGGCTTCCATTTCTTCACCAACGAGGCCGGCGGCAACATGATGATGTTCGTCAATCTGATCTGGGCCTGGGGCCATCCCGAGGTCTACATCCTGGTGCTGCCCGCGTTCGGCATTTTCTCCGAGGTGATCTCCACGTTCTCCGGCAAGCCGCTGTTCGGCTACCGCTCGATGGTGGCGGCCACGCTGTTCATCTGCCTCGTCTCCTTCATGGTGTGGCTGCATCACTTCTTCACCATGGGCGCGGGCGCCGACGTCAACGCCTTTTTCGGCATCGCCACCAGCATCATCGCGGTCGGCACCGGGGTGAAGATCTACAACTGGATGTTCACCATGTATGGCGGCAGGGTCCGCTTCACGACGCCGATGCTGTGGTCGCTCGCCTTCATCGTCATGTTCGTCATCGGCGGGATGACGGGCGTCCTCCTCGCGGTTCCGCCGGCCGATTTCCAGCTCCACAACAGCCTGTTCCTGGTCGCCCATTTCCACAATGTCATCATCGGCGGCGTGGTGTTCTCGGCATTCGCCGGACTGACCTACTGGTTTCCCAAGGCGTTCGGCTTCCGGCTCGACGAGCGCTGGGGCACCGCGGCGTTCTGGCTCACGCTGATCGGCTTCTGCGTGACCTTCATCCCGCTCTACATGGCCGGGCTGCTCGGCATGACCCGCCGGCTGCAGCACTACGACCTCGCACTGTGGCAACCCTGGGTGATGATCGCCGCCGGCGGCATCGCGATCTCCTTCCTCGCCGCCGCCTGCCAGGTGATCCAGCTGATCGTCAGCATCCGCCGCCGCCATCAGCTCCGCGACGAGACGGGCGACCCCTGGGACGGCCGCTCGCTCGAATGGGCCACCGCGTCGCCGCCGCCGGCGTTCAATTTCGCGGTGCTGCCCAAGGTTCACGGCGAAGAGCCCTATTGGGATATCAAGCAGCGCGCCATCGAGACGCAGCACCTGGCGGCCGAGCCGGACTACCAGCCGATCGAGCTCCCGCGGAACAGCCCGACCGGGTTCATCACCGCGTTCTTTTCCACCATCACCGGCTTTGCGCTGATCTGGCATATCTGGTGGATGGTGGGCCTCGGCCTGTTCGCCGCCTACGCGGTGTTCGTCTGGTTCGCGTGGCGCGACCAGGATGAATACGAAATCCCGGCCGACGAGGTGGCGCGGATCGATCGCGCCCGGCGGCAGGCCCGCGAGAGCTGGCTGCAAGAGCACGTCCGCACGGGTGCACCGGCATGAGCACCGACGCCGTGCAACCAGCCTATGGGCGCCCGGGCGATCCCTACAATCTCGGGCGGGGCGGCCGCCGCGCCCACGAGCACAGCGGGGGCGGCCACGGCTTCGCAACCGGGCGCGGCGAAGGCGGGCCGGCGTCCAAGCGCGTGATCGTCGGCTACGGCTTCTGGATCTTCCTGCTCAGCGACATCGTGATGTTCTCCTGCTTCTTCGCGGCCTACGCGGTGTTGCAGTCGGCGACCGCCGGCGGCCCGTCGGGGCGCGACCTGTTCGATCCGACGCGCGTCGCCATGGAGACCGCGCTGCTTCTCACCTCGAGCTTCGCCTGCGGTCTGTCCGCGGTCGCCACCGAGGCCCGGAGTCAGCTCTGGACGCAGCTCGGCCTGCTGGCGACCGGCCTGCTCGGCCTCGCGTTCCTGGCTTTGGAGGCCCAGGAGTTCACCTCGCTGGTTTCCAGCGGCGCGGGGCCGCAGCGCAGCGCGTTCCTGTCGGCCTTCTTCACCGTGGTCGGGTGCCACGGCCTGCACGTCACGGCCGGACTGCTCTGGCTCGGCACGATGATGGCGCAGGTGTTCGTCAAGGGCTTCCGGCCGAACATCCTGCGGCGCCTGATCTGCTTCAATCTGTTCTGGCACGCCCTCGACATCATCTGGGTCGCGCTGTTCACGATCGTCTACCTGATTGGACAAGGCCGATGAACGACGAGATCGAGCGTGAGGCCGACGACGTCGGCCCCGGCTTCATGGAGGCGGGCGACCACACCGTCCGCGAGGGTATTCAAGGCTACGTGCTCGGCTTCATCCTGGCGGTCGCGCTCACGGCCGCGTCGTTCTACGTGGTGTCCACGGACCTGATCTGGCAACCGGCGATTCCAGTGGCGCTCGCCGTCCTCGCCGTCGCCCAGATCGGGGTGCACCTCGTCTTCTTCCTGCACATCACCACGGCGCCGGACAACACCAACAATATCCTGGCGCTGGCTTTCGGCGTGCTGATCGTCGCCCTGGTGATCGGCGGCTCGCTGTGGATCATGGCCAACCTGAATCACAACATGATGCCGATGCCGGCAATGATGCAGATGCGCTGAGCGGAATCGGCTCCGAGCGACGGGCTCTGAAGCGACCCGCTCTGAGTGAACGGCTCTGAAGTGCGTGTCTGGGGCCGACTCTGAATGTCCGGATCCGCGCGAGGCTACTATTCGCCGGTCGTCTCGGGCGTCGACTTCTCCTCGCGCTCGCGGCGCGTCTCCACGAGCGACAGCGCCTTGGCGTCCCGCAGCCCCCTGGCGAGGCCGGCGAGATAGGCGGCCCGGCCGATGTCGGCGGACAACTCCGGGACGTCGGGGGTCTCGGCGGCGCCTCGGACGAGGCGCCACCCGGCCAAGTACCCTTCTTTGAAGGCCTCAGGCATGGAGATCTACCCCCGGACGAGTCTTCATCGTTCCGGCTTGCGTCGCGCCGATGATGGAGTGACCGACATGACCCGCCTGTGTCGTCTAGGGCCGAACTAAAACGGTGTATCCTGCGATTTGTGTCAGTCCCGGCACCAAACCGGTTCATTCACCCGGGATCACGCTTTCACCGCTCGCCCTCCAGCGCCGAACACCGCGATTTACGAGCAGATGTGCAATCCTGCCGAGAGGCGACAGGACCGCAGCTCACGCGGCGATCACAAATGTTTTATTCCAGCTTTCGGGCATTGCCGCAGGACGCGGCGGCCCACCGCGTGGGCGTCAAGTCGGGCGGACGTGCCCGGGGCGTGATCCCGGCGAAGACCCAAGACTTCCGCTACGGATCCAGTTCGCCCAACGGGCCGACGTCATGCGTGGGCCGCAGGGCACAGTGCGTGCCCCGTGTTAGAACACGAGACTGCCTCTCCAGACCGACAGGAAAGAACGGAGCACGCAATGCCGCAGACCCCCGAATCCATTCTCGAAGGGAAGCACAGGCCGTTCACCGGCGCCGAGTTCCTGGACTCCCTCGACGACGGACGCGAGGTCTACATCTATGGCGAGCGGGTCGAGAAGATCACCGCCCATCCCGCGTTCCGCAACGCGGCGGTTTCCGTCGCCAAGCTCTACGACGCCCTTCATGACCCCGAGACCAAGGACGTGCTGACGGCCACGACCGACACCGGTTCGGCGGGCTACACCCATAAGTTCTTCAAGGTCGCGCGCTCCCGCGACGACGTGATCGGCCAGCGCGACGCCATCGCCGCCTGGGCTCGCATCTCCTACGGCTGGATGGGCCGCAGCCCGGACTACAAGGCCGCCTTCCTCAATACGCTCGGAGCCAATGCGGACTTCTACGGCAGGTTCGCCGACAACGCGCGGGCCTGGCACAAGCGCGGGCAGGAAGCGGTGCTCTACCTCAACCACGCCCTGGTCAATCCGCCGATCGATCGGATGAAGCCGGCCGAGGAGGTCAAGGACGTCTACATCACCATCCAGAAAGAGACAGATGCCGGCATCTATGTCTCGGGCGCCAAGGTGGTGGCGACCAATTCGGCGCTGACCCATTACAATTTCCTCGGGCAGAACATGGGCCAGGAAATCACCGATCCGAGCATGGTGGTGATGTTCATCGCGCCGATGAACACGCCGGGCATCAAGCTGATCTGCCGGCCCTCCTACGAGTTTGCGGCCGCCGCCACCGGCTCGCCATGGGACTATCCGCTGACGTCGCGGTTCGACGAGAACGACGCCATCTTCGTTTTCGACAACGCGTTCATCCCCTGGGAGAACGTGCTCATCCATCGCGACATCGAGCGGCTCAAGACGTTCTATGCCAAGTCCGGCTTCTTCAACGGTTTCACCCTGCAGGGGTGCACCCGCTTCGCGGTGAAGCTCGATTTCATCGCCGGGCTGCTGCACAAGGCCGCCAAGGCGACCGGCGTCGAGGCGTTCCGCGGCGTGCAGGCGCAGATCGGCGAGGTGATCGGCTGGCGCAACCTGTTCTGGTCGCTCACCGACGCCATGGCCTGCAATCCGGAGCCGTGGGTCAACGGCGCCGTCCTGCCCAATGGGCGCGCCTCGAGCGCCTACCGCCTGTTCATGACGGAAGCCTATCCGGCAGTGCGGTCCATCGTGGAGAAGGTGATCGCATCCGGGCTGATCTACCTTCCCTCCCACTCCCGCGACTTCAAGAATCCCGACATCGACAAGTATCTGGCGCGCTATGTGCGCGGCTCCAACGGCATCGACTACAAGCAGCGCATCAAGATCATGAAGCTGCTCTGGGACGCGGTCGGCACCGAGTTCGGTGCCCGGCACGAGCTCTATGAGATGAACTATTCAGGCAGTCACGAGCTGGTCCGCCTGTTCCCGCTGCAGCAAGCGCAGGCGTCCGGCGCGCTCAACGAGATGGAGGCGCTGGCGGAGCGGTGCATGGCCGACTACGACGAAGACGGCTGGCGGCAGCCCGGCTATCACGACAGCGCGGATATCTCGTTGTTCGGTAAGACATGAACTGCGCGCCGGCGGGGTCAGCGTCCCGAAAGCTCTGCGCATTCCGGGCCGCGCGCCCGCGTCAGCGTTTTGCCAGCCGGGCCGCCGCCTTGTTGAGCTTCTCCCGGTCATTGCCGATCTGATCGATCAGCTTGCGGGCCTTGTCCGGCGAGATGCTGTGCTTGCGGGCGAAGTAATACACTTCATAGCCCTGGCCGCCCGAGAACTTGGCCCGGTCCGCTTTGCCGCGTTTGCTCTTGTTGTCGGGCATCGATCAGTCCTCCAGCAAATGGACGAACTCGGCGTGAATACTGTCGCCGGGGGCGCGCCGATGGCCCTGGCCGGCGGCGAGCAGCTTTTTGGCCTGTTCGGCGGTTTCCGCCTCGACCGACCATTCCTCGAGTCGCGTCACCTGCATGTGGCCGTGGAACGTCCTGAGTTTCTTTTTGTTTGCAGTGGCATGCATCGTGGGCCTCCAAATCGCCTCCGCCCGGGCAAAGTGTAACCAAGCGGCCGCCGCGAACGAAGCGAAAATCGGCGGTCGATTTGCAGTTGGTCCCGTCCGCTTTGAAGATCAGGAGGATTTCGTGGCCCCCCGCGCTTACTGGAAAGGTTATCTCAAGCTGTCGCTGGTTTCCTGTCCCATCGCGCTTTATCCCGCGAGCTCGGAGCGCGAGAAGATCAGCTTCCATCAGATCAACAAGGGCACCGGCCACCGCATCCGCTACCGCAAGGTCGATGCCGAGACCGGCGACGAGGTCCCACCGGCCGACATCGTCAGCGGCTATCAGGTTTCCAAGGGCGAATATATCGAGCTGACGCAAGAAGAGCGCGAGGCGGCGGCGATCGAGAGCAAGCGCACCATCGAGATCGATACCTTTGTTCCCAGGGACGACATCGACGAGCTCTTCATGCGCGACCCCTATTACATCGTGCCGGACGGCGACGTGGGCGCCCAGGCGTTCGCAGTCATCCGCGAAGCGATCCGAAAGGAAGGCATGGTCGCGCTCGGACGGATCGTCTTCACCTCGCGCGAGCATGTCATATCTCTCAAGCCGCGCGGCAACGGATTGCTCGGGGTGACGCTGCGCTATCCCTACGAGGTGCGCGACGACCAGGAGTATTTCGACGACATTACCGACGAAAAGGTTCCCAAGGAGATGCTCGACCTCGCCATGCACATCGTCGAGACCAAGCGGGGCAAGTTCCAGCCGGAGAAATTCGAGGATCACTACGAGGAGGCGCTCAAGGAGCTGCTCAAGCGCAAGCAGCACGGCGAGAAGATCGAAGCGCCCAAGGAACAGCGCCCTTCCAACGTGGTCAACCTGATGGAAGCGTTGCGCCAGAGCCTCGAGGCGACGCCGAAGAAAAAGCAGGCGCGCTCCACCGCCAAAAAGCCTGCCCGAACCGCGAAGCTCGCGAAGCACAAGAAGGCGAGTTAGCCGATCGGCCACAGGGCCGCCGCCGACCCTTGCCGTGCCGCCGCGGGGCGGAACTTCCGCCTCGAACGCGCATTGGCAACCATCCGTTGGAGAATGGAGGCGGCGATGCCGCTGATCGAGACCCTCAAAGGGAAGTTCGAAGAGATTGCCGGGCTCGGCCGGCCGTCCTCGAACGACCTCCGTGATGCGGTCCGGCTCCGCAAACCGAACGCCTTCTGGTTCGACGGCGACGGCAGCATTCCCAACAATCCGGCACTGCCGTTCGTTTTCTATCGCAGCCCGCTCCGGCTCACGGAGGATTTCGATCCGGCTGCCATGTTCGAGATACTGTTTGCCCGCAATGACTGGAACAACTCGTGGCGAGACGGCATCTACAACTACGCCCACTACCATTCGCGCACGCACGAGGTGCTCGGAGTAGCGCGCGGCGCCGCAACCGTTCGCTTTGGCGGCGCCCGCGGCCGCGTCCTCCATCTCAAGGCCGGCGACGTCGCGATCCTGCCCGCCGGGACAGGTCACCAACGGCTGCATAAAACGGCCGATCTCCTGGTGGTCGGCGCCTATCCTCCCAGAGGGAAATACGACGAGTGTCGCGGGTCCGCGATCGGCTATGGCCGCGTGCAGAAGGTCATATCGCGCGTGGCACGGCCGCGCCGGGATCCGGTCTACGGGATCGACGGCCCGTTGATGCACCTATGGCGCACGGCCGCCCCGACCGCCCTGAACTGAGCGGCGCAGCCCGTCATCGGTGCCTTCCGTCATCGGCGCGCGCCGGCCCATCCTTGCGCCAGCATCCCCCGCAGCCGCCCATTTTCGCTATAGGGCGGATAGCGCACTGCCGGATCGATCATGGTGCTGTGATGGAGCACGCCGCGCGCGTTGGTGTAGGTGCGGAAGCCCCATTCGCCGTGATACTTGCCCATGCCTGACTGCCCGACCCCTCCGAACGGAAGGTTCTGGATCAGGGGCTGCAGCGTACATTCGTTGACCGCGGCATCACCGGAACGGGTGGCATCCAGGATCCGGGTGGAGACGTCGCCGTCTTCCGCGAACACGTAGAGACCGAGCGGCGCCGGCCGCGCGTTCACGAAGCGAAGCACCTGTTCGACGCTTTCGACCTCCAGCACCGGCAGGATCGGCCCGAACACCTCCTCCTGCATGACCGGAGCATCGGGCGGCACGTCGATGAGGATGGTCGGAGCGACGTAGCGGTCGCCACGATCGTGCTGGCCACCGTGATAGATCGTTCCGCTGCCGAGAAGGCGCATCAGCCGATCGAAGTGCCGGACGTTGACGATGCGGCCGTAGTCCGCGCTGTGTCGGGGATCGACGCCGTAGAAGCCGATCGTGGCAGCCTTCAAATGGGCGAGGAAGTCCTGCGCGACATCCTTGAACACCAGCACGTAATCCGGCGACGTGCAGGTCTGCCCGGAATTGACCCAGCGGCCCTGGGCGATGCGGCGCGCGGCGACCCGCAAATCCGCCGAGCTGTGCACGATGGTCGGGCTCTTGCCGCCGAGCTCGAGGACCACCGGCGTGAGGTGCCTCGCCGCCGCCGCCATGACGACCTTGCCGATCTCCGCACTGCCGGTGAACAGGATGTGATCCCAGGCCTCGTCGAGCAACGCGGTCGTTTCCGGCACGCCGCCGAGCACGACGGAGAACGCCTCGGGATCGAGATACTGCGGGACCACCCGCGCCAGCACCTCCGCGGACGCCGGTGCGACCTCCGAGGGCTTGATGACCGCGGCATTGCCGCCGGAAATCGCGGCCACCAGCGGCGACAGGCACAGCACGATCGGATAGTTCCACGAGCCGATGATCAGCCCGACGCCCAACGGATCGAACCGCACCTCGGTGCGGGCGGGCGCCATGATCAGCGGGGTGCTCACGCGCTGCGGCCGCATCCAGCGCCGCAGGTGCTGGCGCGCATAGGCCGCGTCGTCGGCGACGTATTTTACGTCGACGAGGTCGGCATCGATGCGATTACGGCGCAGATCCTTCCACAGCGCCGCGAAGAATTCGTCGGCGCATTCCGACATCATCCTTTCGAGCGCCGCGAGCTGCGCCTCCCGCCAGGCGATCGGGCGCGTCTTCCCGTCCAGGAAGTAAGCGCGGTGACGGGCGATCAGGGATGCGAAGTCGGCCGCGGCCATGGACCTTGTCCTTCGTGGATGTCATCGACTGCCGCACGGGCACGCGCCTTCCGGCGTGCCCGTGTTCGGATGAGGTGAGGGGGAGGAAAGCGCTAGTATTCGTCGGCACGCATGATGGTCAGCACCCGCGTCGTCTTGCCGGCATCCCCGGATTCCCGGGAGCCATCCCGCGCACGCGTGCAGCGTTCGATTTCGAAGCAGTAGACGATTCCGCAGAACTCGAAGCGGCCGAACTCATGGTGAAGCGCGTTGTCGGCGTCGAACCCGGTGAAGTCGCGCACACGGCCGAGCACCTCGGCATTGGCATCGGCCGGTAGCGCAAGCACGCCGGGCGAAAGCACCACGCGGCCGCCGGTGAAGGTCTGCCGCAGGCGGTCGTTGAGGCCGCGCGTCGGGTCCTGGGCGACACCGCAGCCGTCGTGTTGCGGGTGATGTTCCCGGCGGCGGGGCACGCCAGGCGCAGGCCCGTTGTTCTCGCATGCACCATCCGGATGTGGCCGAAGGTCTCCCCGATGCTGCCGCCGTCTCCGGACTTCAAATAGGACTGCGCGAGATCTCGGGGCCCGAGATCGGAAATCGCCTGGAGCCGGCGCGCCGCGAGGAAATCCTCGGTCTGGGCCGGATCGAGGCCGAACACGAAGGGCTCACGGACCTTCTTGAGCCAGCGCGCCACCTCCCGCCCGCCGACGGTGGACACGTCGCCGTTCACATACGCCGCGGTGGCGTAGTCGAACAGGATCGAGCTTCCGGCCGCGCAGCCGGCGACGAAATCGAGCACGCCTTCCACGACCGGCCGCGGCAGGTAGTAAGACACGCCCTCCCACAGGAACAGCGTCTTCTTCTCCGCCGAGAAGCCATGGGCCGCGAGAACCTCCGGCAACGTCTGTTGGGTGAAGTCGGCGGGAATGAAGACCACGTTGCACGGGGTCGCTTCCTCGATCCGCGCCAGCAGGTCCCGCTTGCGCGCCTGCGTGCCGGGATGGTCGATCTCGAACACCCGAATGTTGCGCAAGGCCTCGCGGAAACGGAACGGCCGCGAATCGTAACCCGCACCGAGCAGCACCACCTGCTCAATTCCGGTCCGGCACTCCGCCTGGAGGATCTCGTCGAAGTGCCGGGTGCGCGTGATGGTGAAGCCGTAGCTTCCGGGCACCAGGAACTCGACCACCCGCCGCAAAATCGGCTGCAGGCTGACGCTGATCAGCAGGCGGTAGGTACGGCCGACGAAATGCCTCGCCAGCCGGTCCTCCGACCTCACGGCGAGGTTCTTCTCGCCGGTCACGACGGCCCTCATGAAGGCCATCGTCTCGGCGGATTGAATGGCGACGGGTCTGGTCATGGCGCCTCACTCCTGGGGGTGGGTCAGGTTCGGCTGGAAGGCCAGCACGACGTTGCCCTTGGCCTTGACGCCTTCACAGTCGGAAAACGTGATGGAGGTGTAGAAGAAGCCCGCCTGCCCGAGCATGGTCATGCGATCGATGCGGAACTCGGCGCGGAAATCGTCGCTCTTCATCACCCGGAAGAAGCGCACGCCGTCCACCCGCACGATCAGCATCGCCGGCAGCTGGTGCTTCTTGTATTCGGTGAAAGACGGGATGTGGCCGGCGCTCGCGGGCCACACCCGTTGCATCAGGCCGGCGGCGACGCACTTGCCGAACACGACATAAGCAAGCTGGTTGTAGCAGATGTTGAATTCCACGGCGTTGAAATGGCCGGTGTCGTCGATGTAGCAGCTCTCGGGGATCGAGAACCGGCCGGTTCCGGTGACGAGGCTCGTCTTGGGAGACGTCGCGTCGGGGATCTCTTCGCAGACCCGGGTGATCTCGGCCGACTTGAGATATCGCGCATGGGGACGATACGGCTTGAGAATGTCGGCGACGAACGAGTCCGAGATCGAGATCGGAAAGCGCGGCGCGGCGTGAGGAAGCCGCTCGCGCACCTCGTGCGCGAGCAGGTTGGGTGCGAGCGCAGCCGCCCGGTGAACGATTTCGGCGATGCCACCGCGGGTCGGCCGCCGGACTTCCAGAGCAATTGCATTCATGACACGGTCTCCTCGAATGGGCGCGTTATGCGGCCGCGGCGTTGCGTGCGATCTGAGTGGCGCACAGGGGATAGTCGTCGCGCAGGGTGATGCGGTGCATCATCGTCTCCTCTTCCGGCCCGCTGTTGCGGCCCGAAGTATGGGACAGGAAGCGATTGTCCCAGATGATGATGTCGCCCATGGACCAGCGCACCTCACGCACGAAGCGGTCGGTTTCGGCGAAATCGAAGATCTCTTTGAGGAGTTCAGCGGACTCGTCGAGCGCGCCGTCGGCGACACCGATGGTAAAGCCGCGATTGGCGTAGAGGACTTTTTCGCCGGTGTAGGGATGCTCGATCACCGCCGGGTGCCGCGACGGCGGCGCGACCATGTCGATGAACTGCAGGATCTCGAAGATGTCGTAGCCGACATTGTCGGGACGCACCTTGTAGCGGTACCGGCCGCTGTGCAGGAGCGCTGCGCCGGCGAGCCTGTCCTTGGTGGCCTGCGGAAGCGCGGCATAGACCTCCGCCATGTCGATGAACTTGGTGCTGCGCGGATGATTCTGCGGCAGCACCTTCGGCATCAGCATGGTGAGCACCTTCGGCGTCTTTTCGAACGAGGTGTCGGAGTGCCAGTAGCCACCGGTCCGGGCGACGCCCATCTGCCTGCCGTCGCTCTTGACGTTGGAGGAGACGAAGATCAGCGGAAAATCGGGGTGGTGGTAGTTCTCCTGCAGATACGGCACCGGGAAGCCGAACCGGGTGGCGAAATCGCAGTATTGCTGCTCGGTCACGCTCTGGTCTTTGAGGACGATCAGGCGGTTCTTGTAGAGGTGGTCCTTGAGCTCCGCGATTTCCGCGGGCGTCACCGTGTTTGCGTCGATGTCCCGGATGCTGCATCCGAACATGTTCTTTTCCGTCTTCATGGCGTGGGTCCTTTCGCGTGACCGGCACCTTGGTGGGCCTGACCTCATCGCTACGCCGTTGTGGCCGCGCGTTCCGTGACCGACCTCACATGCGCTTCGCCGGTGCGGCGCGGCGCATGTCGCGTCGTCGTCCAGCGCGAAGACGCAGCACGGGGTGACCTCAATCACATACCCGGCAAGCCCCGACGCCTAGCGTGACGCCATCTTGGTGCGATCCGCAAAAGGAGACGTCAGATGGCTTACATTGATGCGCTGAACCAGGCGGCCCGCGGCAACGGCCTCGATGCACTGGCCGCGTTTCCCGGCAAGGCTCAGTCCAAATCGGTCGCCTCGAGCGCCACCTATGCGGTGTCTGCGGCGCAGCGCCTGACCCAGTTGAGGCAGCACGGCGGCTTCACGCTCGCTTATTCCGCGGCGTTTCAGGACAACCTCGAATATTTCGGCAGCGAACGCGGATACATCGCCTACCGGATGGTGGGCGCCACGGCGTACGCGCTCGCCGATCCCATCGCCGCGCCGGAGGATCGCGAGACGCTGATTCGCGACTTCATCGCCGCCAAGTCCGACGTGTGCTTCTGCCAGGTGTCGCGGCCGACGGCCGAGATCCTCGCGCGCGCCGGCTTTCGCGTGAACGAACTGGGCACCGACATCCGGATCGATCTCGTCGGTTACAAGCGCAGGAGCCTGCGCCGTGCCCTCAAGAGGATCCTGGAAGCGGGCTATGTGATCCGCGAGGCGACCTCCGCAGAGGTCGGGATCGACGAGATCACCAGCGTCTCGGAACGCTGGCGTCAGACCCGCACTTACAAGGGCAAGGAGGTCGGCTTCGTCAACCGGCCGATCGTCATCGAGGACGAAGTCGACGTGCGTCGGTTCTTCGCCTTCGATCGGGACGGCAAGCTCGTCGCGTTCTCGTTCTACGATCCGATCTATCGGAACGGAGACGTCACCGGCTACTCGACCTCGTTCAAGCGCCGCGTGCCGGAGGCGGATGCGTTCATCTGCTCGGCGATTTTCCAGTTCGCCATGGACGTCTTCCGCAAAGAGACGCGTAACGAGCTCTGGCTCGGCCTCTCGCCCTTGGCCGACATCGAGGACAAGGAGTTCCGGCACAGCTGGCTGCTCAGCAGGAACTTCCGCTACGCGTTCTGGTCGCCGGTGTTCAACCGATTCGTCTACCCGCTGCAGGGACATGCGTCCCACAAGCGCGAGTTCGGCGGCGTCGCCGAGCAGACCTACTTCGCCTTCAACAAAGGGTTCGCGCTACCGCGCATGTTCAAGCTGCTACGGGCCTGCAACATGATCTGAGCGGCGGGCCCACGCAGACGGCAGCGTCGTCGCGTACGGACGATCATTCACGTGAGGGAAAGGGTTGCGTCATGATCGTCTGCTCATGCAACGTCATCAGCGACCAGCAGGTGTTCTCGTTGGTCGCGGCGGCGCCCGCCGGCCCGCCGCCGATCAGCCAGCTCTATGCGCGCCTCGGTCATCGGCCGAAATGCGGCCGGTGCGTGACCGCGGTCAAGAAGCTGCGCGACGAGGCGTGCGCAGCAAGGCACGACAGCGCGGCGAAAATCAATTCTCCCTGCCCGGCTTGACCCCTACGGTATTCGCACATCCGCGGTGTGTGGCACCGTGCCACCAGGGCGGACGGCTTTCCCCGTTGTCTGGGTAGCCCGGGTTGAGCGCAGCGAATCCGGGGCGGCGGTGGAGACGGCTGCACCCGGTTTTCGCTTCGCTCAATTTAGGCTACCGGCTCAGGCCCTAGACCTTCGGCGTCGCCGCGCCCTCGGGGGCATGGGGCGCCGGCTCGGTCTTCGAGATCACCCGGGCGGCCAGGCGGCCGAAGAACTTCGAAACGTTGTCGAGCATCACGAACACCGCCGGCACGAACACGAGCGAGAGGGCGGTCGAGAACATCAACCCGCCGATGACCGCATAGGCCATCGGCGCACGGAACTCGCCGCCGTCGCCGAAGGCGAGGGCGCTCGGGATCATGCCTGCGACCATGGCGATGGTCGTCATCACGATGGGTTGCGCGCGCTTCAGGCCGGCGTCGATGATCGCCGCGTCGCGCGGCATTCCGCCATGGATCGACTCGATGGCGAAGTCGACCAGCATGATGGCGTTCTTGGTGACGATGCCCATCAGCATGAGGATGCCGATCGCCACCGGGACGGTGAGCTGCATGCCGCCGAGCAAAAGCGCGATGATCGCGCCGCCGATCGACAGCGGCAGCGAGAACAGGATGGTGATCGGCTGGAGGAAGCTGCCGAACAGCAGGACCAGCACCGCATAGACCATCATCAGACCGAACTTCATGGCGTTGGCGAAGCCGTCGAACAGGTCGGCCATGTTCTCGGCGTCGCCCGACTCGCTGAACTTCACGCTGGACGGATGGCTCTTCATCGCCGGCAGCGCGTAGATTGCCTTCATCGCCTGCTCGAGCGAGGCGGACCCCACGAGGTCGGCGGTCAGCACGGCGCGCCGGTTGCGATCGAAGCGATCGATGTTGGTCGGCCCCTGGTCGAGTGATATATCGGCCACGACGCCGAGCGGAACGCCGCCGCCGGTCGCCATCGGCACGCGCAGCTGCTCGATCACCTGGAGGTTGGTGCGGGCGCGCTCGTTGAGCTGGACGCGGATGGGCACGAGGCGGTCGCCGGTATCGAAACGGGCGAGCGCCGGGGCGACGTCGCCCATGGTCGCCACCCGGATCGTCTCGGCGAGACCTTCGGTGGAGACATTGAGCCGGGCCAGAACGTCGGTCCGCGGACGAACGCGGAGTTCGGGCCGATCCAGCGCAGTTTCCGAGATGACGTCGAACACCAGCGGGACGCGGCGCATCTGGGCTGCGAGTTCGTCGGCCACGGTCGTCACTGTCTCATTGTCCGGACCGGTGACATCGAGGGTGATGGCGCGGGTGCCGCCTTCGTCGGCGAACCAGTAGCGCAGGTCCGGCATGTCCTCGAGCTCGCGGCTGATGGAGATCTCGAGCTGGCGTTGCGTGATCGAACGTTCGGCTTTCGGCAGGTAATTGATGTAGATCGAGGCCCGGCGGACCTCCTTCGACGCTTTCGGCACCCTTCCGCCATCGACGAACACGCTGCGCACTTCCGGGCGGCGCCGTACGCTGCGAACGATCTCCTCGGTGACGCGTTCGGTATCGGAAAGCCGCGAGCCCGGCGGCAATTCGATCGCGAGCCGCGATTTCGATTCGTCCTCGCTGGGCAAAAACCCTTTCGAGAGCAGGCTCATGCTCCACACCGAGGCCACGAACAGCAAAAGGCCGATGCCGACCGTGACGAGGTAGTGCCTCACCGACCAGGTGACGAGACGCGTATAGGCGCGCAGCGCCGCCCCCGGTGGCTTCTCCTCGATGGTGTGGTGGCGCAGGAAATACGCCGCCAGCATCGGCGTGACGAACCGCGCGGCGAGCAGCGAGAACAGCACCTGCACCGACACCGTGATGCCGAACTGCTTGAAGAACTGGCCGGCGATGCCCGGCATGAAACTCGCCGGCGTGAAGATCGCGACGATGGTGAGGCTGATGGCGATGACCGCGAGGCCGATCTCGTCGGCGGCGTCGATCGCGGCCTGGTAAGGCGACTTGCCCATGCGCATGTGGCGCACGATGTTCTCGATCTCGACGATGGCGTCGTCGACCAGGATGCCGGTCGACAGCGTCACGGCGAGAAGGCTGACCAGGTTGAGCGAAAAGCCCAGGATGTCGAGCGCCCAAAACGCCGGGAAGATCGACAGCGGCAGCGACACCGCGGCGATGATGGTGGCGCGGATGTCGCGCAGGAACAGGAACACGATGATGACCGCGAGCCCCGCGCCCTCGAACAGGGTGTGGATGGCGGCGTCATAATTGCCCAGCGTGAAGTCGACCGAGTTGTCGATCGGCTTGAGTTCGACGTCGGGATAGAGCTGCTTGATCTCGTCGATCTTCTGCTGCACGGCCGCCGCGACGACGACGTCGCTCTGGCCCTTGGAACGCCAGATGCCGAAAGCGACGATGGGGTCGCCGTTGTAACGCGCGAAGGTCCGCGGCGTCGCCACGGTGTCGGTGACCACGCCGAGATCCTTCAGGCGGATTTCGCCTCCCATCGGCAGGCCGATCATCATGCCGGACAGGTCGTTGAGCGTCTTGGCGCCGGCGAGCGTCCGAATCGCCTGGTCGAGGCCGCCGATTTCGGCACGGCCGCCGGCGACGTCGACATTGGTGCCGCGCATCCGCTTGCTCACGTCGGCGGCCGTCAGCCCCACCGCCTGCAGCCGGTCGGGGTCGAGCGACACCAGGATTTCGCGGTCGACGCCGCCGATCCGCTCCACCTGGGCGACGCCGCGTACGCCTTGCAGCGCGCGCTGCACGACATCGTCCACGAACCACGACAGCCGTTCCGGCGTCTTGCCGGGCGAGATCGCCGCATAGGTGACGATGGGAAGGTTGACCACGTCGACCCGCTGGACCAGCGGCTCGCCGTCGATGTTCTGGGGGAGATTGGGGCGCACCCGGGCGATGGCGTCCTTGACGTCGTTGAGCGCGCGGTCGGTGTTCGTCTCCAGGCGGAACTCGATGGTCGTGACCGACATTCCGTCGGAGATTTGCGAGGTGATGTGACGGACGCCTTCGACGCCGGAGACGCTGTCCTCGATATATTTGGTGACCTGCCCCTCGAGTTCCGAGGGACCTGCGCCGGACTGCGTCACGACGACCGATATGATGGGGATATCGGCGGCGGGGAGCCGGGAGATCGGCAGCCGCGTGAAGCTCACCCAGCCGAGCAGGAGCAGGATGATCGAGAGCACCACCGAAGGGAGCGGACGTCGGATCGACCAGGCCGAGATGTTCAGCGCCATGACTGTTGTCTCTCACTCCCACGCAGGATCCCGAAAGAGCATCCCTTTCGAGGATCGACGCCATTAAGACTTCAAAGAGCGGATCGCTTCAACCGAACTGTTGCACGTCACCGACCCCATGTTCCCTCCGAACCTGCGCGTCCGCCGCATCAGCGTTCGCCCAGGAAGCGCAGCATCGCGCGATTGAACAACCCCGGATTCTGCAGGAAGGCAAAATGACTGGTGTCCGGAAGGATGAGCAACTCCGCACCCGGAATTGTCGCCGCGACGTATTCCGCATGGCTGCGCTTGATCGATTCGTCATGCTCGCCGTCCACGACCAGGACCGGCGCACCGATGGTCTCGAGCTGTTCGTCGGTCCAGTTCGGCTCGCCGGACCACATCTTGATGATCTGCATGACAAGGGTGCCGTAGTCGCGCGGCGTCGGTGAGTATGCCTTGTATTCATAGCCGGCGCGCCGGATGAAGGCGACGATGACCGGGTTCATGATGGCGCCGTTGCGGGTGCCGGAGGTCCGGGTGTTCACCGCGAAGGCGAGGATCCTGCCGACGCGATCGGGGTATCGCATCGCCAGATCGAGCGCGAGAACGCCGCCGTCGCTCCATCCCACCACGTCGGCTTTCGGCACGCCGAGCGCGTCCATCAGCGCGACCACGTCATCGGCCATCAGGTCATAACCGAACGGCCGTGCATCCCGGGTGCTGCGGCCATGGCCGCGGCTGTCCATCACGATGACCGTGTGGCGCTTCGCGAGCGCTGGAACCTGATGGCCCCAATAGTCGGAATTGGCGAGCGCACCATGCAGGAGGAGCACCGGGGGGCCCTCGCCATAAACGGCATAGTAGATGCTGATGCCGTTCACGGCGGCGTGGCCGCGTCGCGCCGAGGGAATCGGCGCGGGCGTCGGCGGGAGCAATTCCCGGCGATCGGACATCAACGAGAAGAAATGGCGCATCAACCTTCTCCTGATCCCGCGCCATGCGAGTCCGCTCAACGCGCGATGGTGAATGAGATCAAGCACGCCATCATCCTCGAATGCGATGGTCCGCAACGCCCACCATAGCGGTTGTTCGACCAACAATGCGCAGCCTCCGCTCGCCGATGCGAAGTCGACGCGCAAGACGGGCTCGGGCTTCGGCGGCTCACCACGCGCAATCTCCAAGAGGAGTGCCGACCTCGCTGTACCCGTTTCCGACCACGGCCGGCGGGAACCCGGCAGGGAGCTTGCCCCAGGCACGGCAATCGAAGGGAAGTTGGTACAGCTGGAGGGAGTCGAACACCCCGCCTCCTGGTCCACAACCAAGCGCTCTCGCCGCTGAGCTACAGCTGCATCGTTCACGACGGGATAGTGTGACGAGGTCGCGCAAAGGTTCACCCGCGTGAACATCCCGGAATGCGACGGCGCCCCACCGTGCTAAACCGCCTGCGTTGCCTCCCGAGGTTCCGCACGATGGCGGATTCGAATGCCGGATTCGAATGCCGAATCCTATGTGTGACAGCACTCACAGCTTCGGCGCCGCGTGTCCGGCAGGTTCGCACCCGTCAACCGAACCTGAAAGCCGTGCCATGCCCCACTCCTGCACACGAGATGTGACCGCCCCCGCTGTCCTCGGCGCACCGTCCTGCGCGGCGGCCCGTTCGCTTGCCCAGGCTGCCGAGGGTGGCCGCAACTGGCTGCAGAAGGCGTTCGCGCGCACGCTGACGAGTTGTGGGGAGGAAACGCCCGCCTGGGTCGCCGCGGCCCAGCGGATGCTCGGCTTCAAGGAACTCAACGACATCGTCGCCAAGGTCGAAGCCAGCGGACGCAACGACGGACTCGCCGCGCTCGCCGAGGCGCTGGACATCCGCTACGAGTACACCGGCCTGGAAAATCTCGACGGCGGCGATCGCCCCGTCGTGCTCTATGCAAACCATCCCACCGGCGGCGGCAACGTGCTCGGGCTGACGACGTTGCTGGCGAGCCGGTTCCCCGATTTTCGCATCCTCGGCAACCAGCACATGAAGTTCGTGCGCTCGCTGTCGGAGAAGATGATCCCGGTCGATCCGTTCTCCAGCACCGCCGCGCTCAACCTGGAGTCGCTCGTCAGGCTGCGCCGCGAATTCGGCACGCAATACCAGGCGCTCGGCGTGTTCCCCGCCGGCATTTCCTCGCGGCTGCACCTCTCCGGCCTCGTCTCCGACCGCCGCTGGTGCGATGCGTTCATGCGGATTGCCCGGCACCACAATGCCCTGCTGGTGCCGGTCTGGTTCTCGGGGCGCAACCGGTTGCGCTACTATCTCGCCGCGCGGGTCCGAGCCGAGCTCGGTTTCCTGGCACTGCCGGCGGAATTCCTCCGCCTGCGCGGCCAGACCATCTCCGTCCGGATCGGCGAGCCGATCGAGCCGGAGGCCTTGAGCGCGATCCCGCACCGGAAAGCGCAGATGAGCTTCCTGCGTGCGGCGGTCTATGAACTCGGCCGCGAAGGCACCCCCGCCGCTGCCGCCAAAAAGACCCCCACTCCCGCGCGGTCCGGCCGCAAGGTCGAGCTACCGGCGGGCGGCGCCATCGCGCTGGGCCGGCACCTGGAGATGCGCTTCCTCGACAGCGCGGCCGCGATGGCGATCAAGGAGATCGCTTCCACCGCCGCCGCAGACCTCGCCGACGCGACTTATCATGTGGTGGTGACGCGGCGCGACCGGTCGACGCCCATCGCGCACTGGCAGGTGCTCGACTGGCGGCAATTTCGCGACGACGAGCTCGATGCGATGTCGCCGGTTCGCAAGGCGTTCCGGCTGCCCGGCGATGCCACCCGTTCCGGCCGGAGCTGGCTGGAGATCGTGAGCTTCGGCGTGCCCGGCAAGTTGAGCAGCCTCGCCGCCATGCGGCGGATCGGCACCGCCTTGCATCGCACGGCAACGTTCGCGCGCGCCACCGACGTGGTCGGCGTGGTCACCTCCCAGGAGAAGCACATCGCCCGGGCGGCACTCCAGTTCGCGCGCCTGCAGAAGACCTTCTCCGACGCCGCACTGTCGTGTGCCGGCGCGACCTCGGCGCTAATGGGCGCGACGCGGCACCATGACTGGCGGCCGCTGCGCGACGTGGCGGGATTCGACAGGCTGCCGGGCCGCAAATGGGTTGCGGATCGCATGCCGCCGACCGCCGCGATGCTGGCACGACTCGCCGAGATCGGATTCCGCTTCGGCGCCGCCGGCCTCACCGCCGACCTCGCCGCACGCCCCTGCGTTCTCGCCAGGCTGAGCCTGTCGAGCCTCGCTTCCGGCTCGTTCGGCCTTGCTCAAAGCGGCCTGTCGGCAGCGGGCTGACTGCTCGAACCGACATCGAGCCGGCCATGCATCGCGCGCCGACGAGAGCCGCCTCGACGATTCGCGAGCGCCGGCCGCCGCCGCTGGGGTGCGCGGCGCTTCAGGAAGAGCGTTCGACCGCTGTCGCCGGTTGCGTCAGCCGCGCCTGGCCGCGCTCGTTGGCGTGGGCCTTCGCGCTCAGTTTCTCCGCGTGAACGAAATTCCACACCGTGCGGTAGTCGACCTTGAGGCCGCGCGCCTCGAACTCGGCGACGAGGCCGCGCAAGGTGAATTCGCCCTCCCGGACGCGCGCCAGAAGCCAGGTCCGATGCTCGCCCGAGATCGTCTTCGGCTTGTGCCCGCCCATCTGCCCGGGCGCCGCGCTGCCGGTCTTGCGCACCCGCTCGACCCAGCGAATTGCCGAACTGACGCCGACGCCGAACTCCGCCGCCGCCTGCCGGCACGACAGACCGCCCGTCTCGACGGCCGCAATGACCTTCTCGCGCAGATCCAGGGAATAGGGTCGCCCCATCGAATGCCGGCCTCCGTTCCAGCCCCATCTTGAATCAAAACCGGGGTGATTCGGGAATCCCAAATCGATTCAGGCTAATGGCACAGCGGCGTGGGACGCGCGGTGCAGCCGACGAGGACGGCGAGCGTCAGGCTCGGTGGGTCGGCGCAACTCGCGACACCACACGCCCCCCGGGCGGGAGCGCCCTGGCGGTGCCCATTCTCGGGTTGCTCGCTCCGCGTGCGGGGCAGCGCTTACGCACCCCGCACGCCGCGCAATGACCCGGGGCCAGCCACCACTCAGAACTTCACGATCACCTTGCCGAACACCTGGCGGCCCTCCAGGCGGCCGAGACCGCGCTCGAAGTCGGCGAGTTCCACCTCGGTATCGATCACCGGCAGCATGCCCCCCGCCATCTTGGCGAGCCCCTCGCGGATGTTGCGCATCGAGGCGCCGAACGAGCCGATGATGCGATATTGCTGCTGGAACAGCTGCATCAGGTTGAAGGTCACGGTCGGGCCCGAGGTCGCGCCGCAGGTCACCAGACGGCCGCCGCGCTTGAGCGAGAGCAGCGAGCCGTTGAAGGTCTCCGCGCCGGTGTGCTCGAACGCGACGTCCACGCCCTTCTTGGCGGTGATCTTGCGAACCGCACTCTCGAAGCGATCGGTGCGGTAGTTGACAACATGGTCGGCGCCGAGCGCCCTCACCTTCTCCGCCTTGGCGTCGTCGCCGACCGTGGTGATCACGGTGCAGCCGATCGCCTTCGCCATCAGGATCGCGACGGTGCCGATGCCCGAGCCGCCGGCCTGGACAAGGATGGTCTCGCCGGGCGCAAGCTTGGCATTGTCGAACAGCATGTGCTGGACGGTCGAGTAGGCGATCGGCGCGCAGGCGGCGTCGCGCATCGAGACGCCGCGCGGCACCTTGATGACGAGGCGGGCGGGCATGTTGACGTATTCGCGGGCGAAGCCGTCGGCATGAAAGCCCATGATGCTGCGGGTGTCCTCGCAGAGGTTGTCGCGGCCTTCGCGGCAGGCCGCGCACACGCCACACGTCTGGGCGCCGTACATCACCACGGTGTCACTCGGCGCGAAAGCGGCGACGTCCGTGCCCACGGCGGCGATCTCGCCCGCAGCCTCGGCGCCCACCACCAGCGGCATCTTGCGCTTCGCGAAGGCCATGCCGCGGAAGCCCCAGAGATCGAGGTGATTGAGGGCGACGGCCCGCACCCGGATCTGGACTTCTCCCGGACCGGGCGGTGGCGGTGCGTCGACCTCGGCAAGCTCGACCTTGCGGTCGGCGACGAGGGTGAGCGCCCGCATCCGCCTTACGGGTGAACGCTCACGGAACGCACGCGCTCGTCTGTCGTGCAGGCATTCGGTCATGGCATGCATCGGTTCTCTCCATCATTCGTGTTTAAGTCATCGGGTCTGCATTTCGGCATCACGCGGGTTCGCGCGCGAGGACCAGGGATACGTTCTGGCCCCCGAAGCCGAACGAGTTGGAAATGGCGTAGCGCAGGCGGGCGTCGCGCGCGGTGTTGGGCACGAGGTCGAGCGGGATCGTCGGATCCGGCACCTGGTAGTTGATGGTGGGCGGAATGCGTTGGTGTTCCAGCGTCATCAGCGTGATCACCGCTTCCACCGCGCCGGCGGCCGACAGCGTGTGGCCGATCATCGACTTGTTGGAGGACATCGGCACGTCCTTGGCGCGGGCGCCGAGGACGGCCGAAACGCAATGGCCTTCCATCTTGTCGTTCTCCGGCGTGCTGGTGCCGTGGGCGTTGACGTAATCGATGTCGTCCGGCGTGACGCCGGCGTCGGCGATCGCCTTGCGGATGCAGCCGATCGCGGGCTTGCCGTCAGGGCTCGAGCGGGTGCGATGAAAGGAATCCGCGAGCTCGCCGCAGCCGGCGACGACGCCGAGAATTCTGGCACCGCGGGCGACCGCCGTTTCGTAGCTTTCCAGGACCATGGCGCCCGCTCCCTCCGCCATGACGAAACCGTCGCGGTTCTTGGAGAACGGCTTCGAAGCGGCCTGGGGAAGATCATTCTGGGTCGACAGCGCGGAGAGCAGCGAGAACCGCACCAGGCTCTCCACGTTGATCGATCCGTCGGTGGCGACGCACAGCGCGGCATCGGTTTCGCCGCGCCGGATCGCCTCGAGGCCGAGCTGGATCGCACTTGCGCCCGAGGCGCAGGCGGTCGAGAGCGAGATCGGCGAGCCCTCGGTGCCGAACGTCTCCGCCAGGGCCTCGCCCACCGATCCGAATGCGAAGCGCGCATGATACGAGCGGAAGCGTCCGCTCGCGGCGGCGCGCAGCAGGTCGTCGTAGTTCACCGCGCCGTTGGTGTCCGCGGCGTTCGCCAGTTTGCGGCGTTGCTTCCATTCGATCTCGTTCGGGGCGACCGCCAGGAACAGCGGACCGGGAAAGTGGCCGCGCGAAACCCCGGATTGGGCGATCGCCTCTTCGATGGCGATCTCGGCGAGACGCTCCGCCATCTCGGGCGCCGAGTTCGGCTGCTTCGGCAGGAAGTCGATGGTCCCGGCGATCTTGGTCTTGAGGCCATCGGTGGCGAAGCGCGTAATGGCGTGGATGCCGGACTCGCCGGCGACGAGGCGCTTCCAGTTGTCGGCCTTGCCGGCACCGAGCGAGGTGACGAGCCCGCTGCCGGTGACGACGACCACCGGCCGCCCGTATTTATCGCGCATCGCTGACATGACCGCCTCCAAAAAGCTCTCGCGTTATCGATATCCCAGGGGTTCAGTCGACCTTCTCGACCAGGGCCAGGCCCTCGCCGCGCCAGTGACCGACGCCGGTCACCACGGCCTGCGAGAGCGCGCCGTCGGCGGGCCGTTCGAAGCCGGTCGCATCGTGGGGCGCGAACAGCGCGCCGCGCTTCACCGCGATCGCCGCGAGCGCGATGTTCATGGCGAACTGCGGCTCGACCCCGTGGCCGATCTGGCTGCCGGTGGCGCGCACCGCAAATTGAGGACGGCTCGCCAGGAAGGCGCGCTCCTCGGAGGTTGCCGGCTCGAGGCCGGTCGCACCGGAGATGATGGCGCCGCCGGCGCCGGGCTCGATCTTGTCCCACAGGCGATTGAGCATCGCCGTCACATCGCCGGGCTTGCGCGATGTCCGTGCGCTCGCCACACCGCGCAGCCGCGCCACCGGCGCCGCACCCCGGGCGCGCGCATGATCCGCGCTTTCGAGAACCAGGAAGGCGCCCATCGAGCCGAGGGCGAAGCCGGGACGTTCGGATCGTTCCCAGACCGGCCGGAAGTCCTCGGTGAGGTTTTGCCCGGCGAACTCGTGCAGCAGCAGCATTTCCTTGCGCTCGCTGTTGTAGGCGCCGCCGACGAGCGCGATCTCGCTGTCGGCGAATTGGATGCGGGAAAGCCCGATGCGCACCGCGTCGATTCCCGCCGCCTCCTCTCCCATGAAGGTACGCGACGACCCGGTGACGCCGTGCACGACCGAAATGTTGCCGGCCAGCAGGTTCGAGAGCTGGGCGAGGAACAGCGTCGGCCGCAGCGTGGTCATCAATTTCTCGTTGAGGAACGCCGCGTCGTCGGCCGTATCGTGCAGGCCGCTGAGGATCGCACTGTCGGCTGCGAGATCGCGCTCGCCGCCGCCTGCGGCGACGATCATGTCCATCCGCCCGAGCAGGTCGGAATTGCCTTTGGCGCCGGCGCTTTCGAGCGCGAGGCCTGCGGCGTAGGTGCCGATCCGCTGCCAGGGCTCCATCTGCCGCTGGTCGCCTTTCTTCGGGATCTGGGTGTCGAAATTCACCGGCGCCAGCGGGTGAACGATGTGCGGGGCGAACGCCGCGCAGTCGACGGCGGCCGTGCCGGAGTCGAGCGCCTGCCAGTGGGCGTCCGGACCTTCGCCGAGCGCCGACACGATGCCGACGCCGGTGATCCAGGTTTCGCGAGGCGACTTAGGCATGTTCGAGCTCCTTCATTGGAAATCCGATCCGCTGCGCGACCTCGCCCATGCTGGAGCGGAAGCGCGGGTCGGGGAACGGCATGACCTTGAACTTGATTTCGCTGTCGGCGATGGGCTTGCCGTCGATGGTGATGGACGCCCTGGTGATCGCGTAGCCGGAGCCTTCGTGGAGCAGGCTCGCCCGCAGCTCGAGCAATTGTCCGGGGACCACGAAGGTCCGCAGCTTTGCCTGCGTGATCCCGGCCAGGAACGGCATCCGGGTGAACCCGGTCGCCCCGATGATCAGCCACCCCGAGGTTTGCGCCATCGCCTCCGTGAGGAGGACGCCGGGCATCAGAGGATGCCCAGGGAAGTGGCCCTCGAAGACCGTGCTTTCATGGGGAACCTGCGCCTCCGTCGTGATGGTGCGGCCCGCCAGGTCGAGTTCGACGATCCGGTCGATCAGCTGGAAATATTCGAGCCGCATGGCATCACGCGCCCTTCGCCGCGACCAATCCGCCGATGCTGGCGCAGAGGTTCTTGAGGACGAAATACTGCTCGGTGGTGGCCTTGCCGTCGTTGACTTCCTGGGTCCATTGCTCGAGCGGCAGCTTGATGCCGAACGCCTTGTCGATGGCGAAGGCGACGTCGAGGAAGTCCAGGCTGTCGATGCCGAGGTCGTTGATCGCGTGGCTCTCCGGCTTGATCTCCTCGCGCGGAATGTCGCAGGTCTCGGAGATGATCGTCGCCACCGCGTCGAAGGCTTTCATTCCATCGACGGCCGTCTCGTTCTCAATGAGTTCCGTGGTCATGGCGTGCTTCCTTTCTGTTCATCGCGCCGTGTTTGTGCGCTTGGCCCCCTTGATAGATCGACCGCGCGAAAAGCTCCGTGAGAGACGTCACACGGCGGAAAGGAGGGCGCAGGCTTGCGTTCCGGCGGAGTTCTGGCGGCGTCCGGCGCGGCAATTGGCCTCCCGGGGACGGCCCGCTCGAAGTGGACCTGAGCCGCGTGCATCGCATAGCCTCGCCGCGTCGGTGGGCGCGGCCTTGGCATGTGTCGTGCAAGTGCGGCGGCCCTGGAGGTGATCATGCTGCGATGGATTCAACTGATGCTGGCGGCCGTGGCCGTCCTCGTCGCGACCGCTGCGCAGGCCGCGTGGCCGGAGCGGCCGGTGACGGTACTGGTGCCGTTCACCGCCGGCGGCATCACCGACGTGCTGGCCCGGCTGATGGCGGAACGGCTGCAGGAAGTGCTCAAGCATCCTTTCATCATCGAGAACGCCCCCGGCGCCGCCGGCGTCATCGCCGCGGAGCGCATGCTCAAGGCGGCGCCCGACGGCTACACGCTGCTGTTCACGCCGGTGTTCCAGATCACCATGGCGCCCTACACCACCAGCGCCACGTTCAGCGCGACGAAGGATTTCAAGCCGGTGACGGCGGTCGGCGCGAGCCCGTTCGTCGTGACCGTCAGTAGCGGCGTTCCGGTGAGCACGCTCGCGGAATTCATCGCTTATGTGAAAGCCCACCCGGGCACGCTCGCCTACGGCTCCGCCGGCACCGGCAGCATGAGCCACGTCGCCTCGGCCGTGTTCCTCAAGGCGGCCGGGATCGACGTCGTGCACGTGCCTTATCGCGGCCTCGGCAGCGCCTTCACCGACCTGATCGCGGGCCACGTGTCGATGGTGTCGGCGACGCCGGTCGAGCTCAAGTCGTACCTCGACTCCGGCAAGATCAAGCCGCTCGCCGTGTCCGGCGAAACGCGCTCCAAGCAACTGCCCGGCGTGCCTACGGTGAGCGAGACGATCCCCAGCGCACCGATCATCACCTACAACGGGCTGGTCGCGCCCGCGCGGACGCCCCAGGAGATCGTCGACCTCCTGGCGCGCGAGATCATCGCCGCGGAGAAGAGCCCGGAGTTTCAGGAGCGGCTGCTGCGCGTCGGGGTCGACCCGATCGTCGCGACGCCTGCCGAGTTCGCCACGATCATCGCCACCGACGCGGAGCGTTGGCGCGACGTGGTTCGCGAACTCGACATCAAGCCGCACTGACGGTCACCGCCCTGCGGTGACAGAACACGGCCGAGGTGTGCGCCATCGCATGCCATGCTAGGCTTTGGAGACACCGGGTGTTTCCATGCCGATATCGCGCCGTGATTTTGCAAGACTGGCAGGGCTCGTCGGCGCCACTTTGCTGACGCCGCGGCTGGCAAACGCGGCGTTTCCCGACCGCACCATCCGCCTCGTCGTGCCGTTCGCCGCCGGCGGCGCCGTGGACGCGGTGGCGCGCGTGCTCGCCAAGGCGCTCCCCGCGGAGCTCGGCGCATCCGTCGTCATCGACAACCGGGGCGGCGCCGGCGGCATCGTCGGCATGGAGGCGGCCGCCCATGCCGGCGCCGACGGCTATTCCCTGCTGCTGTCCCACAGCGGCTTCGCCGCGATGCCCGGGCTCTATCGGGAACTGCCGTTCGATCCGGTGCGGGATTTCGTCGGCGTCGTCACGGCCGCGTCGGGAGCCTATGTGCTGGTGGTGAACGCCCGCGCGCCGTTCGCCTCGGCGGCCGCCCTCATCGCCGACGCGAAGGCGCGTCCGGGCAAGCTCACCTACGCCTCCGCGGGCGCCGGCTCGACCATTCATCTCGCCAGCGAGTTCTTCAAGCGGCGCGCCGGGATCGACATTCTGCATGTGCCCTACAAGGGGGCCGCCCCGGCGATGACCGATCTTCTCGGCGGCCAGGTGGACATGATGTTCGCCCCCGCCGTCAGCAGCCTTCCTCTGGCGGCCGCCGGCAAGCTCAAGGCGCTGGCGGTGACGTCGGCCGGGCGGTCGGCGCTCGCGCCGGACCTGCCGACGCTGGCGGAGGGTGCGTTGCCGGGATTCGAGGTCACCGGCTGGTACGGGCTCGCGGCTCCCGCCGGGACGCCGGCTGCGGCCGTGGCGCAGATCAACGCCGCCGCCAACCGGGCGCTGCGAACGCCCGGCGTGCTCGCAGAATTGCGCGACCAGGGACTGGAGCCGGTCGGCGACGATCCGGGGCAGGCGACGGCCTGGATCAAGTCCGAGGTCGCCCACTGGACCGCCGTCATCCGCGACGCCGGCATCGCGAGGTGACGCAGGGCGGCCGCAAAGTGGCGTACGCCCTCCGTTTCGGTGGTGCGCAGCTCATCCTCGCGCTTGGCCGAATGATCCCATCGCCATCGCGGCGGCGCGGTTACCGCAGCGGCGGCATCTCCGCGATCGCCCCGCCGTCCTTGCGCGGGTCGGAGGCACCGTAATTGATGCCGGCGGCGTCGCGCATCACCGCCTGGCCGCCGCCGACCGCCTGGGAGAAATCGCCGACCACGCGCAACTGGTGGCCGAGCTTGCCGAGAGCGGTCCGAACCGCGGCCGGCACCCGCGCCTCGATGTAGAGGTCGCAACCGGAGAAGCTCGCCTTGGAGAACCGCGGGGCTTCCATCGCCGCCTGGATGTTCATGCCGTGGTCGACGACGTTCGAGACGAATTGCGCGTGGGCCTGGGCCTGGTTGAACCCGCCCATGATGCCGAAGGCGATGCGCACGCCGCCATGGGTCATCAGCGCGGGGATGATCGTGTGCAACGGCCGCTTGCGACCGGCGAGTTCGTTGGGATGGCCGGGCTCGAGCGTGAACAGCGCGCCGCGATTGTGCAGGACGAAGCCCGCCCCCTCGACCGCGATGCCGGAGCCGAACAGGCCGAAATTGCTCTGGATCAGCGACACCATGTTGCCGTCGCGATCGACGGCGGACAGATAGGTGGTGTCCGAACCGGCATAGGGCGGCGTGCCGGGACCGACGGCGCAGTTCGCCTTGGCGGGATCGACGAGCTTGCTGCGCTCGCGGCCGTATTCCGCGGAGATCATCCCGGCAACCGGCATCCTGGCGAAACGCGGGTCGCCGACGTAGCGGATCATGTCGGCATAAGCGAGCTTCTTTGCCTCGATCTCGAGGTGGAGTGCCGGCACCGAATTGGCGCCCCATTGCTTGAGCGGCGCCGTGCTCATGATGTTGAGCATCATCAGCGCGGCGATGCCCTGCTCGCTCGGCGGCATCTCGTAGACCGTCCAGCCGCGGTAGTCCGTCGCGATCGGCTCGACCCATTCCGCGGAGAACTCCGCGAGGTCTTCGCCGGTCATGGTGCCGCCGAGCCTCGTCGAGGTGGCGAGGATGCGCTTCGCCAGCGCCCCCTTGTAGAAGGCGTCGCTGCCGCCTTCGGCGAGCGCCGTGAGCGAGGCGGCAAGGTCGGGATTGCGGAACATCTCCCCGACCTCGGGAACGCGGCGGCCCGGCAGATAGACCCTGGTCGCCTCCGGGTCGCGCAGCAGATAGTCGGCGCTCCCCTCCCAATCGTCGCCGAAGATTTCGCTCACCGGGAAGCCGGCCCTGGCATGAACGATCGCCGGCGCGAGCACATCGGCAAATCCCTTGGTGCCGAACCGCCGCAACAGCGCATCCCAGCCGGCGACCGCACCGGGCACGGTGGCGGAATGGATGCCGCTGTAGGGCATGTGCCGGATGCCCCTGCCGGCGAGAAATTCCGGCGTGAGGGCTTTCGGCGCCCATCCCGAGGCGTTGAGGCCGTAGACCTGCTTCGTCTTGGCGTCATAGACGATGGCGAAGAGGTCGCCGCCGATGCCGTTCATCATCGGCGCCACGAGCCCCATGGCGGCATTGGCCGCGACGGCGGCGTCGATCGCATTGCCGCCGGCCTCCAGCATCGCCGTGCCGGCACGGGCCGCGATCGGATGCTCGGCCGCAACGATCCCGTATTGCGAGATCACCATGGAGCGGCCCTGGCTGCGGTCCTGCGCCATCGCGCCCGTCGCCGCGAGCGCGAGCGCACCGGCCAGCCCCCATCGCCAGGCTTTCATCGTCGTCCTTTCTCTCGCATTCGCGCCGGCATTGCCGCGCGGGCCTCGAAAAACCATCGGCGCGCGCCGGTCAGACGAACGGCACGCCCTGGGTGTTGACGTAGAGCGCATAAAGCGAGTGGCTCGCGGCCATGAACAGCCGGTTGCGCTTGACGCCGCCGAAACAGAGGTTGGCGGCGCGCTCGGGCAACGCGATCTTGCCGATCCGCTTGCCGTCCGGATTGAACACCATGACGCCGTCGAGCGCCGGCGCGGTGCCCCAGCCGCACCAGAGATTGCCGTCGATGTCGCAGCGGAAGCCGTCCGGCGTCTCCTCGGGCTCGCAGGTCACGAAGGCGCGGCTATTGGCGAGTTTGGTGCCGTCGTCGACGACGTCGTAAACGCGGATCAGGCGCGGGATCGCGCTGAAATCGACGATGTACATCTTGCGTTCGTCGGGCGAGAAGCACAGTCCGTTGGGGCGGATGTCTCCCACCACCACGGTGGCCCGGCCGGTGCGGGGATCGAGCCGATAGACGTTGGTCGGCAGCTCCGACGCCGCCAGATGGCCCTCGTAGTTTCCGGAAATCCCTGGAGCCGGATCGGTGAACCAGATCGAGCCGTCGGACTTCACCACGACATCGTTGGGGGAATTGAGCAGCTTGCCGTCGAACTTGTCGATCAGGACCGTGATGGTGCCGTCATATTCGGTGCGCGTCACGCGCCGCGCATCGTGCTCGCAGGTGACGAGGCGGCCCTGGCGGTCGCGGGTGTTGCCGTTGGAATAGTTCGACGGGCTGCGAAACACGCTGGCGCGGCCGGTCGTCTCGTCCCACTTCATCATGCGGTTGTTGGGAATGTCGCTCCAGATGACGCAGCGCGCATCGCCGAAATACACCGGGCCTTCGCTCCAGCGCATCCCGGTGGCGAGCCGCTCGATGCCGGCATTGAACTGGCGATATTTCAGGAAGCTCGGGTCGAGCGCCGTGATGGCGGGATCGGGATAGCGCTCGCTCGGCTCCCAGCCGCCGAACACCTGGCTGGATGCCAGCGTGGCCGCGATGGCGGCGCCGCCGCCGACCAGATTGCGTCGTGTGATCTCCATGGCGTTTCCCCTGCTGTCGCGACCTTTGGCGGCCGCGCTTGGAGGACTTATAGCAGGAGCCGCCGGCTTCACTCCAGAAAGCGGCGCGCCACCCGCGCAGCGGTGGTGCTCGGGGAGAACATGCGCCATGCGGCAGCCGGCCGCGCTCGGGGCGCGCCACGCGGCGCGCCCGCTTGCAAGGCGACGACTATTGCACCAGCGCGCCCAGCGATCCGCGCTGGATGATCTCGATGCGGGTGCCCCAGGGATCGGTGATGTAGGTGATGACGTTCCCGGTCGGCGACGTGCGGGGCGGCTCGTCGAGCTTGACCCCTTCGGCCTCGAGCTTCTTCACGAAAGCCGGATGGTCCTTGACGTCGAAGCCGATGTGATCGAGCACGCGATGGCGGGTCGCCACCTGCGCCTTGTCGGCCTTGGCGAAGCGGAGCTGGCCGCCGGGAACGTCGACCACCGGTGCGTTGTTGCGGGTGCCGGCGGTGCCGCCGAACGTCTTGGCGTACCACGCCTGCGCCTTCGGAATCTCGCTCTCCGGCAGGAAGAAGTGGACGTGCTCGTTGCGGATCGGCACCGTCTGGGTCTTGTCCTCCAGGATCTCGATGCGCACGCCGTCGGGCGTCTCGACATAGGCCTGGTCCTTGCGGCCATTGTTGCCCGGCAGCACGGGCACCCCGGCGGCCTTCCATTCCGCGGTCCGCTTCTGCACGTCGTCGACGATGAAGCCGACATGGTTCACCACCGAGCCCTGGCTGCCGCCCTCGCCTTTCTCGGTGCCGAGATTGAGATTGATGTACACGCCGGGGAACATCATCACCGGGTTTCCGCCGGGCATGTAGAGCTTGCCGCCCATGCCGAGGAAGAGCTTCTTGTTGGCCTCCACGTCGTTCGAGATGACGTGCCAGTGCCCCATCGTCACGCCCGTCTCGTTGAACGGCGCGGGTTGCGCGACGGCCGTCCCTGCGGACAGCGCCGACGCGAGCCATAGCGCAGCGAATGCTGTTGTTCTCACGGATCTCCTCCCTGGATGCACGGGGCGGATCGACGGTCCGCCCGTTTTCGTTTCGCCCGTGCATTGTGGTTGGAATGCCGACGCGCCGCAATACGGGCAGCGGACGCTCTTCGCGCCGGCCGGGCCTGCGGCCGAAGCGGCGCCAGGCTCGCGGGTGGCGGCGGTTTCGGTCAGAACAGCCGGTCGAGCCGATACGAGTAGCCGATGCCGAAGATGTAGGACGGCGCGATGTCGTTGAGGCCGACCGCGATGTGGAAATCGATCTGTTGGGTGTTGGTGATGCGGTAGCCGGCACCGGAATTGATCATGTAGACGGGGCCGCCATGGGTGCGGTATTCGCCGACATACTCGACGAACGCGAAGGCCTGCTTACCCAGTTCGCGCTCAATCACGAATGTGGTTTCGGTGGTGAGCTTGTTCACGGGATCGGCAGGGGCGAGGAAGTTCGTGAATTGTCCGCTCACGCCCCAGCCACCGCTCAGGTCCCACGACCACGGGAACTGGACGTAGGGCTGAACGCCCTCTCCCGCGATCGCCCTGGTGCCGGTCGGCACCCCGGCGCCGAACACCGCGGAGAGATCGACCGTTCCGGGGATCGGGCTGATCTGCCACTTGATCGCCGGCACGACGTTGGTGAAGCCGGAGTTGGCGCGACCGGACATCGCCTCGAAATAGGTCGGGACGTCGACCAGTACTTCGAGGCAGGGCGCGATGCCGAGCCGCAGACGCGTGTTGGTGCCGTCGAAGACCTGGCCCCCATCCCTGCCGGTGATGTTGACGCCGTTCTCCTGCTGGAAACTGCCCCGGGGCACGACCAGGCTGGAATTGGTCACGTCCGGGCGGTCGGTGGTGATCTCGCTGCCCGGCTGCGGACAGGTCTCCGCCGCCGCGGCAAGCCCGCCGGACAAAGGACCGAAGCCCACGGCGAAGATGCCCGAGATCAGAGCGCGGCCGAACGATCGCATAGGTCGGAGATCTCGTTACCAAAGGGGCCCGATCCCCGAACCATCGACTTAACCACGGCAACGCGGCCACGTGAACCTGGCGAAAGACGATTTTGCCGGAGTGTCACTGTGTAACAACGACTTTTCCCTTCATGTGGGGATGCAGGCCGCAGAAATATTCGAACGTCCCGGGCGTCGTGAAGGTGAAGGCATACTTGTCCTCGGTGTCGAGGGCGGGGGAGTGGAACTTGCCCGTCGTCTCGACGATCGAGTGCGGAATGTCGTCGTCATTCTCCCAGGTGAGCCGGGTGCCGACCGGGATGGTGACGACATCGGGCTTGAAGGTGAAGTTGTCGATGGTGACCCGGCCCTCGGCCGGCGGCGCGGCGAGCGCGTAGGCCGCGCAGCACACCACCACGCCCGCCGCGAATGCGCGGAGGCTCTGCTTCATCAGGGACATGGAAAATGACCTCGTTGGGTGTGGCAAAGCCGCTCGCACCGCGGCGCGGGCGCCGGGGCGGCACCTTCCGCCGCAGGCGGAAGGTGGGTCGCGGACGTGGCCTGGGGGCTTACGCCTTGGCGAGTTCGCTGTCGGTGATGGCGAGGGGCTGGCTGCCTTGCTTCACCATGACCTCGGTGATCCCCAAAACGCTGCGCAGCCTGTCCTCCGGGACCTTCATCGGGCCCGGCGACGGTGCCGTTCCCGGCGCCGGCTGCGGGAAGGCGGTCGAGCGCGCGGTGTGGAAGGTCACCGCCCCTTCCACCTTCTGCATGATTTGATGGATGTGGCCGTTGAGCACGGTCACCGAGCCGAACCGCTTGACGAGGTCGAGCGCGCGGCTCGCGTCGTCGGTGCCCCAGCCCCAATTGGCGGCGACGGTCCACAACGGGATGTGGGCGAACAGCACGATGGGGGTCGAGGGGCCTTTTCCCTTCAAATCTTCGGCGAGCCAGGCCAGCTGCTCCTCGCCCAGCGAGCCCATGCCGCCGGACTTGAGGTCGGCGACGTTGACGAGGCCGACGAAATGCACGCCGTGCTGGTCGAACGAATACCAGCCGGTGCCCTTCGCCCCCAAGCGCTTGCCGTAGCGCTCGAGATAGGCCTTGCCGCGGCCCTCATCGACGATGTCGTGCTCGCCGGGGACGTAATAGGTGTCCAGCTTGGCCTTGCCGATCGCCTGGTCGGCGTTGTCGAACTCTTCCGGCTTGGAGAGATGGGTGATGTCGCCGGTGTGGATCATGAAGGCAGGCTTCTTCGGAAGCGCGCCGACCTTGGAGATCGCTTCGTCCAGCGTCGCCAGCGGATTGGGGTTGGCCGGCTGCTTGAAGCCGATATGGCTGTCCGAAATCTGGAGGAAGCTGAACCCGTCGGCGGCCTGGGCATTCGCGGGCGTCACCCCGAGCAGGGAAGACGACTGCGGGACGCCGCCGGCGATCGTCCACAGCACGCCCGTTCCCGCCCAAATCATGCACTCCAGCGCGCCGCGCCGGTCGATGCTGTCCTTGTCATCCTGCGCCATCTGTCTCTCCATCGGACCTGTCGGGTCCATGGGGAGAAGACGGGACGGCGCGGCGGTTTATTCCCGGCCGGCAGGGAAAAATTCGCGCTCGCGCGGTCGGCCCCGGGCGCCGACGCTCCGACGCGGTTTCGCGTCCCGCGCCAAGGCCTTATCCGCCTATGGGAACTATTTCCTCAGGCTCGCTATATAGGCGGCGAGATCGCCAGCCTCGATCCGGGTGAGCGACATGTTCGGCATTTTCGGATGCGGGTCGAGGAGAAACATGGCGATCTGGCTGGCATCGAACCCCGGCCTCTTGGCGATCTCCGTAAACGGCGGCGCCTCGCCGGTGGCGCCCGCCTGATCCGGAGCGACGACATGGCACGGCTCGCACCAGCGGCGCGCGATCTGTCCGCCTTGATAGGCGTCGGCCGCACCCGCCTCACCCGTCAGGGCCATGCCGGCGAAGAGCGCACAAAGGGCCGCGAGCTCGTAGCGATGGTTCTTCCGCATTTCAGGTCTCCGCAGCCGGCCGCCGCTTGGAGGCCGGGTTGTTGGTTCGGGGGAGTGGCGCGCTGGATCGACGGACGGTCAGTACCAGCCCGACATCGTGGAGGGGATGATCAGATTGTCGTTCACCGCGCGGACGCCGGGCGTGCTTTCGACCAGGACGCGCACCGCCTTCTTCTCCGTCTGGGAATCGACGATGCCCCAGAGATCGACGGTGCCGTCGTGAACGATGAGATTGATGAGCGACGGCTTGGTCCACTGCTCATTGTCGAGGCGAGCCGTCAGCTTGGCACGGATGCTCGCATCGTCGGTCGCGCCGGGGGGAACGGCCTTGAAGCTCGCGAGCGCCTGCAGCAGGTTCGCACGGCTGACGATCCCGACCACTTTGCCGTCCCGGACGATCGGCACCCGCTTGATGCCGTGCTTCTCCAGCAGCGCGGCGACATCGCCGATCGGCGTGTCGGGCGATGCCGTGACCACGCGCCGCGTCATCACGTCGACCGCCTTGCGCGAATGCGACTTGATATATTCGGCGGCCATCCCGTCCTTCGAGCCGAGCAGATTGAGCCACCAGGAATGGCGCGGTTGCGTTCCTGCCTCCGGGCGCCTCATCAGGTCGCCCTCGCTCACGATGCCCAGAAGCTCGCCCTGCGGACCCAGCACCGGCACGCCGCTGATCCTGTTGCGCAGCAACAGCGCCGCGACCTCTTGCACGGTGGCATCCGGCCCGACGGAAATGACGTTCGACACCATGACATCGCCGGCTTTCATCGCTCGCGCTCCGCTTGGGGACTTCGCCGTTGAGGACTTCGCCGCTTGGAAGTACCTCGGGTGTCTCCTTCCTAAGCGCCCGGGTGCGGCTTTGCTTTGAGTTGGATCAACGCTCCTCGCCGACGATAACGCCATGAAGGGAGCACCGCCGCCTTGGCGACCGGGAGGACAACGCATGAAGCTTTCACACCGAGAAACGCCACGCGCGGCGATCAGGTCATGGGCGCCGCTGATGGGATGGGCGCCCGTGGTCGCATTGGCGCTTCTGGCCGGCTCGTTTGACGCTCACGCCCAAGTTGCCGGCAATCCGGGCGTCGGCGATGCGGCAAAGGGCCGCCAGTTCGCCCAGCAGATCTGCTCGGAATGCCACAACATCGATAAGGGACAGCGCCCCTCGCCGAACGGCCTCGCGCCGAACTTCGAGACCATCGCGACGACGCCGGGATTGACGGCACTCGCGCTGACGGCGGCGCTGCGCACGCCCCATCGCACGATGCCGAACATCATCATTCCCGATGACGACCTGCGGAACGTGGTTGCCTACATCCTGAGCCTGCAGTAGCCGACGTGGCGGCGGCGGCATTGAGTTGGCCGCTGCGCGGCGCTATGTGCTGAGGGCTTCGGTTGTTCCGACAAGGGCTTCATGGTTTCGACCCCGGTGCTCAACAGCACGATGACCGCCGATCGGCTCGACCTCGCGGCCGGCGGGCCGTGGACGGCTGCCCATGCCGACGCTCTCGAACGCCTGATCGATGCGGTTGAGCCGCAGGTCGCTGGTGCCCGCCGCGTCGCTCTCGACATGGGCGGCGTGGAGGCCCTCGACACCATCGGGGCGTGGCTGCTGGAACGCCTGATCCGGCGGCCGGGCAGCGGCGGCCGGGCACAGCTGACGGGCGTGTCGCCGCGCTACCGCGGCCTGATCGAGGAGATGCGCACCGTCAATCTGGCGCCGCCACCGCCGGCACGGGCCACGAACCCGGCACTGGCACTGCTCGAAGCCGTGGGCCGCACCGCGGCCGGATTGGCCGCCGACGTCGCGATGTTCCTGGCGATGTTCGGCGAGGCCGCCGTCGCGCTGGGCCGCGTGATGCTGCACCCGCGCCGCTTCCGGCTCACCTCGACGGTCTACCAGCTCTATCGCGTCGGTTGGCTCGCGGTGCCGATCATGGTGCTGATCACTTTCCTGATCGGCGGCATCATCGCGCAGCAGGGCATCTTTCATTTTCGCAAGTTCGGAGCCGAGGCCTATGTCGTCGACATGGTCGGCATCCTGGTGGTGCGCGAGATCGGCGTGCTCCTCGTCGCAATCATGATCGCCGGGCGCTCGGGCAGCTCCTACACCGCCGAGCTCGGCGCCATGAAGATGCGCGAGGAGATCGACGCGCTGCGCACCATGGGCTTCGACCCGATCGAGGTGCTCGTCCTGCCGCGGATCATCGCGCTCGTCTGTGCGCTGCCGATCCTCACCTTCCTCGGCGCCATGGCGGCGCTCTACGGCGGCGGGCTGGTCGCCTGGCTCTACGGCGGCATGAGCCCCACGGTGTTCATCGCCCGTCTGCGGGAGGCCATCTCGGTGACGCATTTCGAGGTCGGCATGATCAAGGCGCCGTTCATGGCGCTGGCGATCGGCGTCGTCGCCTGCAGCGAAGGGCTGAGCGTCAAGGGCAGCGCGGAGTCGCTCGGAACGCAAACCACCGCCTCGGTGGTGAAGTCGATCTTCCTCGTCATCGTGCTCGACGGCATGTTCGCGGTGTTCTTCGCCTCGATCGGAATGTGAGCCGGTATGGACGCCTCAGCCACCCAATTGGCGATCCGGGCCCGCGAGCTCGTCGTCGGCTTCGGGACGCAGACCGTGCTCGACCATCTCTCTCTCGACGTGAGGCGGGGCGAGATCCTCGGCGTGGTCGGTGCGTCCGGCAGCGGCAAGTCGGTGCTGCTGCGCACGGTGATCGGCCTGGTGCCCGACGCGCAGCGGCAGCGTCACGTTCTTCGCGGCGGGGCCGAATGGCCCGACCGTTCGGGACAGCCGCGCCATGGCGCGGCACTGGGGCGTCCTGTTTCAGCAGGGGGCGCTGTTTTCCTCGCTCACGGTGCGTCAGAACATCCAGTTTCCGCTGCGCGAATATCTCGAGCTGTCGCCGCGCCTGCTGGACGAGATGGCCGACGCCAAGCTCGAGATGGTCGGATTGAGCGAACGCGACGGCGACAAGCTGCCGTCCGAAATCTCCGGCGGCATGACCAAGCGCGCCGCGCTCGCCCGCGCGCTCGCGCTCGACCCCGAGGTGGTGTTTCTCGACGAGCCGACATCGGGGCTCGACCCGATCGCGGCCGGCGACTTCGACACGCTGATCCGGACGCTGCAGCAGACCCTCGGCCTGACCGTTTTCATGGTCACCCACGATCTCGACAGTCTTCACACCGTCTGCGACCGCATCGCCGTGATCGCGGATGGCAAGGTCGTCGCGGACGGGCCGATGCCGGTGATGCTCGCCTCGGAGCATCCCTGGGTGAAATCCTATTTCCGCGGGCGGCGCTCGCGCGCCGCGCAACCCCACTGATCGAAAGCGAGCTGGCGGAGAACCATGGAAACCCGCGCACCCTATGCCCTGATCGGGCTGTTCGTGCTCGCGGCCGTCGCGGCCGTGTTCGGCTTCGTGTACTGGCTGCACAACACCGGCGGTCTCGGCGAGCGGACGGTGTACCGCGTCCGTTTCGAGAACAACGTGTCGGGACTGCTCAGCGGCGCGGCCGTCCTGTTCAACGGCATTCGCGTCGGCGAGGTCACCGGGCTCCAGCTCAGCCCCGACAAGCCGCGCGAGGTCACGGCGTCGATTGCGGTGGCGGCGGGCACGCCGGTGCGGGCAGACACCCGGGCCGGGCTCGAATTCCAGGGCCTCACCGGGGTGCCGGTGATCTCGCTTCTCGGCGGTGATCCGACGGCGCCGCCGCTCGCCGCGACTAACACCGAGCCCGCGGTGCTCGTCGCCGATCCCGCCGCCGGCCAGAGCGTGACCGAGGCGGCGCGCCAGGCCCTCAAGAAGCTCGACAACCTGTTGTCGGACAATTCCGATGCGCTGCACAGCGCGATCGCCAATCTCAACACCTTCACCGGAGCGCTCGCCCGCAATTCCGATCGCGTCGACGTGATCCTCGACGGCCTCGAGCACATGACCGGCGGCGGCGCCGCCAAGGCGCAGCCCGTGACCTACCCGCTCAAGGCGCCGACCACGTTCCCGGCGCCGCCGAAGGCGTCGAACGCCCAGCTCGTCATTCCCGAGCCGACCGCGCTCGTCACCCTCGACACCCAGAAGATCGTCGTCGATCCGAGCGTCGGCACCCCGCCCGACAATGCGCAATGGAACGACAGCCTTCCCAAGGTGCTGCAGGAGAAATTCATCGAGAGCTTCGAGAAGTCGCGCTACGTCGGCGCCGTCGCCCGGCCGATGGACGGGATCGCCTCGGACTTCCAGCTCCTGATCGATATCCGCAGCTTTCAGATCTCCGGAACCGCCGCAGCGCCCGAGGCCCATGTCGAGTTGACGGCCAAGGTGCTCGGCAAGACCGGACGCATCATCGGGTCGCGAACCTTCGACGCCGCCGTCCCGGCAAAAGACACCAGCGCGGCCGGCGTGGCCGCCGCGCTCGACGAGGCCTTCGGCAAGGCGGCGACGAGCCTCGTCACGTGGGCCGGCGGCGTGATCTGAACTTGCGGGATTGACCCGGGCTCGCGCGCGGCACCGGCTCGGTTTCTCGACGACGCGGATCGCGGACAAAAAAGAGCGCGCCCTCATGCAGGCACGCTCGACGCGGCAGCTATTCAAACAGCGGCATTTCTCTGCTCCCGCTGCGCTTACTTTTCACCGCGAACAAGATCACTTCGGCACGCCGCGACCGGCTCGATCGCGGCAGGCCTCATCGAATAACCGCGGCGCCGTTCGCCCACATTGCGATGGATCAAATTTCCGATGGATCAAACTTGCGATGGATCAATCTCGCGATGGGATCGGACGCGGTGGCGAGACGAAGCCGCCCGCACACCGCACCCGGCGGACGGGTCAACGGTCCTGGATCGACTTCAGGTAGGCGATGATGGCGCCCACGTCGCTGTTCTCGAAGGTGAACTCCGGCATGTCCGGGTGACCGGAAATGATCCCCTCGCCCAGCGCCTCCTCGAGCGATTCGATGGGGTAACGCTTGCCGAGGGTACGGAAAGGCGGCGCTTCCGGATGCGTGCTGTCGCCGGTGCGCGTAACCGCATGGCACCGCGAGCAGTCGCGCGTGACGAGAGCCTCGCCGCGTTTGGGATCGGCGACGCCCTGCGCCGCCGCTGCGGATGCCGCGCAAACGAGCACCAATGCGAGCGGGATCATTCTCACGAGCATCTCCCCAGACCAGCCGTCATAGACGCGGACTAGCGCCCAGATGTGGGCAAATGATGTTGTGACCGCGTTGACGCCTCGGCGAGGCCGAGGGCGGCGTCGGCCGGCTGGCCGTTTCGTCGTTGCGATCTGCCGGACCGCAACCGTAGAGGGCCGCCCGACGCCTTGCAATGGCCGCCCCGCGCCCGGCACCGCCTGCGGGCGTTCGACAACGTCTGCGGCGCACGGAGTCGAGGCCACGTCGGCAGTGGGGAGAGGCCCCGCGAAGCCTCCGGCGGCGGAATAACCGGCGCCGGCTGGCCACACCGCGCGGTAGGTTTTTACGGGCACATGGCCTCCCCTTGGATGGCGCTTGTCGCGCCTCGCCACAGCGACTTGGTTGCCGCGCTGGTGCCATAGCGCGCCGCGCGGCGCTCGAAAATTCCGATGAAATCCCTAAGGAGCTTTACGGAACGGGATTACCGAACCCGCGATGCATCCAGGACGGCACGAATGCCCTGGAACAGTGTATCGGTGAGCAGCGGCTTTTCGATCACCGTCACGCCGGCACGCGCCGCGCGAAGCCGCACCGCAGTGTTGGGATGGGTGGTGATCAAAATCGCCGGCAGGTCGACTTCGCGCTTTCGCAACTCGAGGAGGAGGTCGAGGCCGTTCAATTCCGGAAGCTTGTAATCGACGACGAGGCATCCGTCGGAGGGGAGTTCGGGCTCGTTGAGCAGGTCGGCGCCGGACGAATAGGTCCGCACCGCGAATCCTTCGACCTCCAATGCGAACTTCAATGAATTCCGCACCGCGGGATCGTCGTCGATGATGACCACCGTCGTCTGCGTCAACGGGTATGCCTTCTCCCGGGGGTTGGTCGCAGCGGCAATTAGAGCCGCACACGCCGCTGCCCTGCCTTGACCCAGGTCAAAGGAGGCTCGCCGACGCCAAGGCAACGGCGATCAGTCGCCGGACAATTGGGTTGGTTCGGACAGCAGCGCCATGCGCACCAGCTCCGACAGGCTGCCCGCCTTCATCTTCGTCATCACGTTGGCGCGATAGATCTCGACGGTGCGCGGACTGATCTCCAGCCGGAAGGCGATGACCTTGTTGGGATGGCCGGCAACGAGCCCTTCGAGGACGTCGCGCTCGCGATGGGTGAGGGCAGCAATCCGCGCCCGGATCTCGGCGCGCTCGGTCTCGATCGCGGCGCTCGCCTCCGAGCGGTTGAGCGCGGAGCGCACCGACGCCAGCAGGACGTCGTCGTCGAACGGCTTCTCGAGGAAGTCCACCGCGCCCGACTTCATCGCGTCGACCGCGAGCGGCACGTCGCCGTGGCCGGTGATGACGATGACCGGCAATCCGATCTGCATTTCCTTGAGGCGCCGCAACAGGTCGATCCCGCTCAACCCCGGCATCCGCACGTCGGTGATGATGCACCCCGAGGCGATCGAGGCCGCGACCTTGAGAAAGGCGGCCGCGGAGTCGTAGGTCTTCACGCTGAGCTGGGCGGTGCGGAGAAGAAAGTCGATGGACGCGCGAACCGCCTCGTCGTCGTCGATCACGTGAACGTCTGCCTCAGCGGTCATCGCGAAGGTCCTCCTGGCTCACGGCGCGAACCGTGAAGCGAAACGTCGTACCGCCGCGGGGGTTGGGGGCGACCGCGATCACGCCGCCATGGGACTCCACGATGGTGCGCGAGATCGACAGCCCCACGCCGAGACCCTGCGCCTTCGTCGTCATGAAGGGTTGAAACAGCTGCGATGCGATTTCCGGTGCGATCCCGCTGCCGGTATCGGTCACGCTGACCGCGGCCATGCCGTCGCGCTCGCGCTCGGTGGCGATGAGCAGATCGCGGCGGCTCGACTGCTCCATCGACTCGATGGCGTTCCGCACGAGGTTGAGCACGACCTGTTGGATCTGCACCTTGTCGACGAGCACGAGGTCCACGGTGGGGTCGAACGCATAAGTGACCCGCACGCCGCGATCCCGGGTGCCGACGAGCGCGAGCGCGCTCGCCTCTTCCAGAAGCTTGTTCAGGCTCTCGATGCGGCGTTCGGTCTCGCCCCGGGCGACGAAGTCGCGAAGGCGCCGGATGATGTCTCCGGCGCGCAGCGACTGCTCGGCGGCCTTCTCGATCGCCTCCATGATCATCTTCGACTGATCGTCGGTGCGCCCCTGCAGCAGCCGCCGCGAACCCTTCATGTAGTTGGCGATGGCGGAAAGCGGCTGGTTGAGCTCGTGGGCGAGCGCCGACGCCATCTCGCCGAGCGCGGTCAGTCGCGAGATGTGCACGATCTCGGACTGCAGCTCCTGCAGCCGCGCCTCCGCCTCCTGCCGCTCGGTGATGTCGCGGATGAAGCCGGTGAAGAAGCGCGCATTGTCCGACTTCATCTCGCCGACCGCGAGCTCGAGCGGAAAGGTCGAGCCGTCCTTGCGGCAGCCGACCACGACGCGGCCGGTCCCGATGATGCGCCGCTCACCGGTCCGCATGTAGCGATCGATGTAGCCGTCGTGGTTGTCGTGATAGGGCGCCGGCATCAGGATCTTGACGTTCTGCCCGAGCACCTCCTCGGCGGTGCGGCCGAACAGGCGCTCGGCCGCGGAGCTGAAGGACCGGATCGAGCCGCGCGTGTCGATGACGATCATCGCCTCGGGCACGGTGTCGAGAATCGACTGCAGGTGCGCTTCGCGGGAAGTGGCCCGCCGCCGCGTCTGCTGCAGCAACTCTCCGAACCACGCGATGCCCGCGCCCAGCGCACCGAACGTGGCGGCGGGCCAGAGCCACGACGCGTCGCCCCTGACGAGGCTCGCGCCTCCGATGACATACAGATGCAGGATGAGGCCGGCCGCGGTGGCGAGCAGGCCGGGGCCGAGGCCGCCGAGCACGCTTGCGACGAGGACTGGAGGGGCCAGCAGGAGGTACAGCGCCGGGTCGTCCAGGGTCGGTGCAACCAGCGAGCGCAGCACGAAGACAATCGCGACAAGGCCCAGCGATCCGGCATAGATCAAGGCGACGCGCCGGCGCCCGGAGCGCCGGTCCGGCTTTCCCGCAATCGCGCCTGAAGTCAGCCAAGTCATTGCAAAATTGCATTTTTCTGGAAGGCCACAGGTGGCCGGCGCAGCCGTTTTCCGACACTCCGTCTGCCTCAGTAGAACCCCTTAGGGACATTATCTGAATTTTCGATTCCGACGTCCACCGGTATCGCTGCGGCAGGAATTCACCCGCAGGAGTTGACCCCATGCAGACGCAGCCCGCCGTTCGCCAGCCGATGCCGCAACTCCCGCCCGGCCGGCCTGCGAGTCAGCACCGTCAGACGCGTCCGCTCGGCCCTGCGCTCGACCTCGTCGGACAGGTGGAGATGCTGGGCGCCCCGATGTCGTTCACCCGCAACGCCGAGATCTACGGGGAAAACGAGCCCGCGGATTATCTCTACAAGGTCATCAGCGGCTCGGTGCGCACCTACAAGATCTTCGACGATGGCCGGCGGCAGGTCGGCGGGTTCTACTTTGCCGGAGACCTGTTCGGCCTGGAGCACGGCGCGGCGCACCAGTTTTCCGCCGAGGCGATCGAGAATTGCGTCGTCCTCGTGGTCAAGCGGAGCGCGCTGATCGCACTTGCGGAACGCAACGGCGACGTGGCGCGGCAATTGTGGTCGCTCACCGCCGAAGAGCTGCAGCGGGTTCGGACCCATATGCTGCTTCTCATCAAGAGCGCGGAGCAGCGGGTCGCATGCTTCCTCATCGAGATGGCCGGCCGCCGGTCGAGCGAACAGGTCGTCGAGCTCCCGATGTCGCGTCAGGATATCGCCGATTATCTCGGGCTGACCATCGAAACCGTCTCGCGCACCCTCACGCATCTGGAAGCGAAGGAAGCGATCGCGCTCCCGACCTCGCGGCGAATCCTGTTGCGCAATCGCAAGGCGCTGGTTCGTCTCGATGCCTGAAGGCGCTCCGGCGCCGACGAGAGGCAATGATGGCCATCCCCCAGCATGTCCTCAAGCATATTAGGCTCCAGCTCGCACGATCCAAGGACTTTCCCGACGGCTCGGCGCGCCGGGGCTATGACCTCGTCGCGCCGCTCGACGAGGACGGCCACATCGACACCGAGCTCTGGCGCAAGCATCGCGAGGATTGCCGCGTGCGCCGGTTCTGGGAAGGCGACGTCGATATCGTCGGACATCTGGTCCACAAGCCGGGCGGCGTCGAGCACGCCCGCTGGACTTTCGAATACGGCAGAGGCGCCGCCACCGACGACGAGGCGGGCTACCGTTTCGGCCTCCACACGTTTCGGCCGGGCGAATACGTGTCGATCCGGGACGAGGACGGCGAGCTTCATACCTTCGTGGTGAAGATGGTCGAGCCGGTGGAGAAATAGGCGCAAGCTGATAAGGTCGCCGGCGTGGACCGCAGCGCCGCCATGACAGATCGCTCCCCAACCGCAAGCCAGAACCCGCGCAGCACCGAGCAGGACGAAGTCTTCGCCCTACTGGCGCGGCCGTCCACCCACGGCGGTGCCGCGGTGCGTCGCATCGACACTCACGCCGGCGTCGTATTTCTGGCCGGCACACGCGCCCTCAAGGTCAAGCGCGCGGTGCGCTTTCCGTTTCTCGACTTCTCCACCTTGGCAAAGCGCAAATCCGCCTGCGAGGCCGAGATCGGGGCGAACCGCCCGTTTGCGCCCGAGCTCTATCGCGGGGTGGTCGCGATCACGCGGGAGCCCGGTGGCAGCCTCGCGCTTGCCGGCGACGGCGAGCCCGTCGAATGGGCGGTCGACATGCGTCGCTTCGACGAGACGAAGACGCTCGACCGGCTCGCCGGCGAAGGCGCCATCGATCTCGCGGTCGCCGACCGCCTCGGCCGCGAGATCGCCGCCGCCCATGCCCGCGCGCCGGTCGTCGACGGCGCGCCCTGGATCGAAGCGCTCGCCGCTTACGTCGAGCAGAACGATACGGCGTTCCGCGACCATCCAGCGTTGTTCCCGGTCGCCGCGATCGATCGGCTGACCGCGGCAAGCCGCGCCGCCCTCTCGCGGCAGCGTCCGCTGCTGCGGGCGCGCGCGGCACGCGGCCTCGTGCGCCGCGGGCACGGCGACCTTCATCTCGGTAATATCGCGCTGATCGACGGGCGGCCGGTGCCGTTCGATGCGCTCGAGTTCGATCCCCTGGTGGCGTCGGGGGACGTGCTCTACGACCTCGCCTTCCTCCTCATGGATCTCGTCGAGCGCGAGCTGCGGCCCGCCGCCAATGTCGCCTTCAACCGCTATCTCGTCGAGACGCGGCGGATGGAGGATCTCGACGCCCTCGCCGCCCTTCCGTTCCTGATGTCGATGCGCGCGGCGATCCGCGCCAAGGTCACGGCGGCGCGCGCGGCGGTGGCGCCGGCGGCAGAGCGCGCTGCGATCGCGCGGTCGGCAACCACGTATTTCGAGCTCGCCGCGACGCTGCTTGCGCCGCCGCCGCCGCGGCTGGTCGCCGTCGGCGGGCTCTCCGGCACCGGCAAGTCGGTGCTCGCCCGCGCGATTGCGCCGGATCTCCTGCCCGCGCCCGGCGCCGTCGTCCTGCGCTCCGACGTCGAGCGCAAGGCCTTGTTCGGCGCCACGGAGGCCGACCGGCTGCCCTCCGCCGCGTACACGCCGGAGGTCACCGCGCGCATCTACGGGACACTCGCCGCCAAGGCGCACCGCGCGACCGCTGCAGGCCATTCGGCCGTCATCGATGCCGTGTTCGCCACCCCCGCGGAACGCGACGCGGTGACGGCGATTGGCCGCACGGACGGCGCGGCATTTCACGGCCTGTTTCTCACCGCCGATCTCGCCACCCGCCTCGCACGGGTCGGCGGCCGCGCCGGCGACGCCTCGGACGCCGACGCCACGGTGGCAGCGCGACAGGAGAGCTATGCGCTCGGCACCATGGAATGGACGCCGATCGATGCCGCAGGGACGCCGGCGGAAACCCTGGCGCGGGCGAAGCGGAGCCTGGAAGAGAGAATGGTCAAGTTTCGGACCTGATCCCGAGGGCCGGCGCAGCCGGCGTCTCGAAGGATGAAGGCACGGCACGGACTCGGGGCCGTCGTTCGAGACGCGCGCGAAGAGCGCGCTCCTGTCAGGACCAGGTCCGGATAGGTTTGCTCATCACGGCTGCGGCGGCTTGGTCTGCGCCGGGGGATCGTCATCCATCAGCGCGCGCCACGCGGCGCCTTCGAGGTCATCGTATTGGCCGCTCTTGAGCGCCCACAGGAAGGCGGCGAGTCCGAGCAGCCCGAGCCCCAGCGCGATCGGCACGAGATAGATCAGGACTTCCATGAAAGCCGCCCCGGTTCTGCGTGCGATCGTGTTGCATGCGCCGGAGCCGCGGACGCGGGTGCGGCCTGCCTGGCCCGCAACGCATTGAGCGTCACGAGGATCGAGGAGCCCGACATCGCCAGCGCGGCGATGAGCGGACTGGCGAAGCCCGCCATGGCGATCGGCACGGCGATCGCGTTGTAGCCCACGGCGAGCGCGAGATTTTCCCGCATGATGCGCCGGGCGCGGCGCGAGATCGTCACCGCGGCGATCACCGGAGCCAGCCGATCGCCGAGAAAGACCGCATCGGCCGCCGCCTGGGTCAGGTGCGCGGCCGTCGCCACCGAGAGCGAGGCGTCGGCGGCGGCGAGCGAAGGCGCGTCGTTGAGACCGTCCCCCACCATCAGGACCTTGCGCCCCTGCGCCTGAAGGGCCGAGATGCGGGCGATCTTCTCGGCCGGCGTCATGCCGGCATGCCAGCGATCGATCCCCAAGGCCAGGGCGGCATGGGTCACGGCGGTGGCGCGGTCGCCGGACAGGATTTCCACGGCGAAGCCCTCGCGCTCGAGCGTGGCGACCACATCGGCCGCGTCGCTGCGCAGCTTCTGGCGCACGGCGAAGACGTAATGCTCGCGGCCGCAGGAGAACGCGATCGCCGACGCCTCGGGATCGGACTGGACGATGTCCCTGGCGTCGCCCGCGGCGCCGCAGAACGAGGGGCGGCCGAGACGCAGCTCGACCCCGTCATGGACGCAGCGAACGCCCTGGCCGGGCTCCTCGATGGCATCGAGCGGCGCCGCCGCCCCGGCGGCCCGCGCCACCGCCGCGGCCAGCGGGTGACGGCTTGCGAGAGCGAGACGGCCGGCCAGTGCCAGGCGGTCCGCCGGAATCTGGGCGGCATTCACCACCTCGGGCTCCGGCAAAGTCAGGGTGCCGGTCTTGTCGAACACGACGGTGTCGATTCCCGCCAGCCGCTCGATCGCCTCCCCGGAATTCAACAGAACGCCGGCGCGAAACAGCGCGCCCGACGCCACCACCTGCACGGCCGGGATGGCGAGCCCGAGAGCGCACGGGCAGGTGATGATGAGAACGGCAATGCCGGCGATGATCGCATCGTGCCAGCCGGCGCCGAAGGCGAGCCAGCCGATGATGGTGGCGAGGGCCGCCGCGTGCACGACCGGCGCATAAAACCGGGCCGCTTGATCGGCGAGGCGCACATATTGGGATCGCGCCTCGAGCGCGCGCGCCAGCATACGGGAGACCTCGTCGAGCAACGTGCCCTCGGCGGCGACGCTGACGCGGACCCGCAGGGTGCCGGAGACGTTCATCGTGCCGGCATAGACCATGGTGCCTTCGCCGGCAGCGACCGGGACGGTCTCGCCGGTGACGAGGCTCTGGTCGATCTGCGAGCGGCCCTGCGTCACCACACCGTCCACGGCGATGCGTTCGCCCGGACGCACCAAGACGAGATCGCCCGGGCGGATCGAGGCGACCGGCACCTCGGACAATTCGCGAAGGCCGACGAACTTCGTCGCGGTCTCCGCGCGCAGCGCCGCCATGTTGCCGGCGACGGCGCGCGTGCGCCGCCGCATCGCCTGCTCGAGCACGCGCCCGACCAGGAGGAAGGTGAGCAACATCAGGGCGGAGTCGAAATAGGCGTGCTCGGCGTGATTGAGCGTCTCCACCACCGACATCCCGAGCGCGAGCAGGACGCCCACCGTGATCGGGACGTCCATGTTCAGCCGGCGCGCCTTCACTGCGCGGATCGCCGAATGGAAGAACGGCCGCCCGGCATAGGCCGCGGCGGGCAGCGCGATCAGGGCCGACAGCCAGTGGAAGAAGTCGCGCTGCTCGGGCGTGATGTCGGATGCACTACCCGACCACACGGCCACCGAGAGCAGCATGATGTTCATCGCGGCGAACGCGGCGACGCCGAGGCAGCGCAGCAGCATCTGCCCCTCGCGCTTCTCGGTGGCGGCGAACCGGCCGGAATCGAAGGGATAGGCGCGGAAGCCGAGTTCGGACAGCCGGTCGATGAGCCCGGCCGGATCGACCTTGCCGTCCCGCCACTCGACCGCGACCCTGCGGTCGGTGAGGTTCACCCGGGCGCGCACGATGTCCGGCATTCCCGACAGGCCGTTCTCGATGGTGCGCATGCAGCCGCCGCAATGCATGCCGTCCACCGCGAGCTCCATGCGCGCGATGCCGCCGTCGAGGTGCTGGACGAAGTGGGTGAGGTCGCGAGTCCCGGTCATGTGCGGGCTTCCTATTCGAGGCTGATGCGGTTCTTGGAGAGGAACATGCGCTCGGTGCCGCGGTCCGCCTCGAGCTCGAGATCCCAGATGCCGGCGACGACATCGGCCGCTTCGCCGACATAGGTCCCGCCGGAACGCTCGGTGAGGACGACCGCATGGTCGGCCCGCGAATCGGTGGGACGGGCGAGCCGCAACGACATCGCGAGCCCGGCGAGCGGCACTCCGGCGCGGTCGCGCGCCTCGACGGTGACGGCAACGCGGCCATCGATGCCGCGGGCGACGTGGCTCGTCAGCCGCCAGCCGCGCTCGGCCTGGGCCCGCGCCGAAGTGATCTCCCCATTGTACTTGATGCCGGCGAGGTAGGGACTTTCCACCTCGGTGCCCGGCATCGTGCTGATGGCGAGCGTCATCATCACGACGTTGACGCCGATGACGACGGCGAAGAAGGCGAGCAGGGAAACCAGGACCAGGCGCCCCGTCACCTTGCCGCGGTCGCGCGAGTCGGCCGCGCGCGCCGGCACTCGTCGCTCGGCGATCGGCGAAAAATGGATCACTGTCATTCTCCTCAACGGGCGATGAAGTGCTCGGCCGCCACCGCCGTCTCGTTGGTCGCGGTGTCGGTCACGCGGAAGGTGAGCGGCGTGGAGGGGGCGACGTGGGCAGTCGGCGGAATGGTGACGAGGACCCGAAGCTCGCGGCCCTGGTCGGGGCCGACCGGTATCAGCGGCTTGCCGGGGATCGCGGCATCAAGTCCGACCACATGGACCTCGGCCTCCGGCAGGCCTTGGACGTCGAGCGCGACCGAGCTGATATCCGGGCGCTTGTTGAGCAGGTGCATGCCGTAGGCGTTTCGGATCGAGCCGTCGCTCAAGGTGACGAACAGCGGATTGCGGTCGTGCCGCACGCTGATGTCGAGCGAGCTGCGCGTCAGCAAGGCATAAAGCATCACGGCGCCCACCAGCGCGATGATGACCGCATAGATGACGGTGCGAGGCCGGACGATCCGATAGATCGGCGCCTCGCCTTCGGCGCGGCGCAGGATGTTGATGTCGGTGTCGTAGGCGATGAGACGCGTCGGCCGGTCGATCTTCTTCATCACCGTGTCGCAAGCGTCGATGCACAGGCCGCACATGATGCAGGCGAGCTGCGCGCCGTCGCGGATGTCGATCCCGGTCGGGCATACCGCGACGCATTGATGGCAATCGATGCAGTCGCCCGCCGCGAGGCCGTGGGCGCGCAGCTCCTCGGCCTTCTTGATCGACATGCGCGGCTCGCCGCGGTCGCGCCGATAGGTGACGTTGAGCGCCCACTCGTCGGTGAGCGCCGCCTGAATGCGCGGCCAGGGACACATGTAGACGCACACCTGCTCGCGCATGTGGCCGGCCAGCGTATAGGTGGTGAAGGTCAGGATGGCGATCCAGGCATAGGCCGTGAGCGGCGCCTGAAACGTCGCGAGCTGCTTCACCAGGGTGGGCGCATCGGCGAAGTAGAGCACCCAGGCGCCGCCGGTCCACCACGCGATGATGAGCCAGATCGAATGCTTGGCGACGATCTCGCCGATGCGGCGGGGGGTGAGCCTGGCGCCGGCTTTCATGATGCGGTCGCGGCGGTCACCCTCGATGAGGCGCTCGACCGCGTAGAACAGGTCGGTCCACACCGTCTGCGGACAAAGATATCCGCACCAGATGCGGCCCCCGACGGCGTTCATCAGGAACAGCGCCATCGCGGCGACGATCAGCAGGCCGGTGAAATAATAGACCTCCTGCGGCCACAGCTCGATGAAGAAAAAATAGAACCGCCGGCTCGGGAAGTCGATCAGGACCGCCTGGCTCGGCGCGTTGGGCCCGCGGTCCCACCGCACGAACGGGAGGATGTAGTAGACCGCGAGGCAGATCCCCATCAACGCCCATTTGATGTTCCGGTAGGTGCCGGAGACGCTTTGCGGGTACACCGCCTTGCGGGGTGCGTAGAGCGGGGCTTCTGCTTCGTTCACGAGCTTTGCTGGGTCCACAGGTTTGTTCATCGGGGGAGAACCAACCGATCATGGATTTCTGGCGCGACGATTTCTGGCGCGACGCGTGGCGGTCGGGCCGGCGAACCCCGACACTAACCTTCGCGGACAGGCCTGCTTTGATGCATCGCAAAATCGCCGGCCGATTGGTCAGGGTCCCTCTGAGCCAGCGATAGTAGGGTGGGCAAAGGCGGCCCCAACGGATTCCATCATCGCACCGCGTCGATCCGCCGTGCCCACGCGGCAGCCGTTCATCTCGTGGGCACGGCGGAACAACCGCAGCGACAAAACGAGGACGCCTCGGCCGCCTTTGCCCACCGACGACGCCTTCGCTCCGCTTACTTGCCGCCGCCGAGGGTGTGCACGTAGACGGCGAGTGCGTTGATGGTCGCGGGATCGAGGCGTCCCGCCCAGGCCGGCATCACGCCGGTGCGGCTGTTGGTGATGGTGTCGACGATGTCGGCCTCGCTCGAGCCGTAGAGCCAGATGCGGTCGGTCAGGTTCGGCGCGCCGAGCTCCTGATTACCCTTGCCGTCGGCGCCATGGCACGCCGCGCAATTGTCGGCAAAAATCTTCTTGCCCGCCTCGAGATTGGCGCCTGCCGGGGTGGGAAGGCCCGACAGCGAACGCACGTAATTCGCCACCGCGACGATCTCCGCGGGCTTGAGCATATTGCCCTTGCCGAACGCGGGCATGGCACTCTCATGATCCTTGGCGTCGCCCGAGCGCACGCCGTGCTCGATCGTCTGCTTGATCTGCTCGACGCTGCCCCCCCACAGCCAGTCGTCGTCGTTCAGGTTCGGATAGCCTTTCGCCCCGGTGGCGCCGACGCCGTGACACGGCGCGCAGTTGTTTCCGAATGCCGCCTTGCCCTGCGCCTGGGCAAAGGAAAGCAGGGCCGGGTCCTTCTCGATGTCGGCGAGCGATACCTGCTGCAGGGCGGCGCCCTTGGCGCCGCGAACCTTCTGCAGCTCGGCGAGATCGGCGGCAACCTGGGCGCGGTTGGTGTAGCCGAGCACGCCGCCGGTATAGCTGCTGATGGTCGGCCACGCCGGATAGAAGATCCAGTAGGCGAAGGCCCACACGATGGTCGCATAGAACGTCCACAGCCACCACCGCGGCAGCGGCGTGTTCAACTCCTCGATCCCGTCCCACTCGTGGCCCGTGGTTGGAACGGGGGCGGCGGCATCGGCGTCGCGCTTGGTCATCTGTCAGTCCTCTCGCAGCGGCATTCTCGCCGCGTCTTCGAAGCTCTCGCGATTGGCGGGCCACAGCGCGTAGGCCAGGATCCCGAGGAAGATCGCGACGAAAATCGGCGTCCAGAATGTCGTGATGAAGGTTGTAAGGAAGGTCTGCATCATGGCGAGCTCCTCAGCGCAGGTCGGCCTTGTCGTTGTAGAGCTTGAAGTCGACCAGGGTGCCGAGCATCTGGAGGTAGGCGACGAGGGCGTCCATCTCGGTGATCCGGCCGGGCTTGCCGGCGAAGTCGCGCGACGCCGCTTTCGGATAGCGCTTGAGGAAGTCGTCGACGCCCTTGTCGTCGGGATCGGCCTGGGCGCGCACGTCGTCGGCTGCGTGCTCGATCTGCGCTTCGGAGTAAGGCACGCCGATCGTGCGGTTGACTTTCAGATGATCGGCGATGTTGCGATAGTCGAGATCGTTCGCCGCCAGGAAGCCGTAACCCGGCATGACCGACTGCGGCACGATCGAGCGCGGATCGGTCAGATGGGTCACGTGCCACTCGTCGGAGTACTTGCCGCCGACGCGGGCGAGATCCGGGCCGGTGCGCTTCGACCCCCACTGGAACGGATGGTCGAACATGCTCTCGGCGGCGAGCGAATAGTGTCCGTAGCGCTCGACCTCGTCGCGCAGCGGCCGGATCATCTGCGAATGGCAGAGATAGCAGCCTTCGCGCACGTAGATGTTGCGCCCGGCCAGCTCGAGCGGGGTGTAGGGCCGCACGCCCTCGACCTTCTCGATGGTGCTCTTGAGGTAGAACAGCGGCGTGATCTCGACGATGCCGCCGATCGCGATGACCAGCAGGATGCCGATCAGCAGCAGGATCGAATTCTTCTCGATGATCTGGTGTCTGACGAAGATCGACATGGCATCCTCATTCCGCGGGCTGGAGGAGCCGGCTGGGCGCGTGGCGCTGGTCGCTTCGCCGTGCCGCACGGTCATCCAGAGATTGAAGGCCATGATCAGCGCGCCGACGAGGAACAGCGCGCCGCCCATCGCCCGGATCACGTAGAAGGGATGCATCGCCTCGACGGTTTCGATGAAGGAGTATTCGAGGAAGCCGAGCGGCGTGTAGGCGCGCCACATCAGGCCCTGCAGGATGCCCGACACCCACATCGCGGAGATGTAGAAGACGATGCCGATGGTCGCGATCCAGAAGTGCCAGTTGACGAGCTTGAGGCTGTAGAGCTCGTGCGATTCCACAGCCACGGCACCAGGCAGTAGAGCGCGCCGAACGAGACGAAGCCGACCCAGCCGAGCGCGCCGGAATGGACGTGGCCGATGGTCCAGTCGGTGTAGTGGCTGAGCGAGTTGACGATCTTGACCGACATCATCGGACCTTCGAAGGTCGACATGCCGTAGAACGCCACCGACACCACCAGCATGCGCAGCACCGGGTCGGTGCGCAGCTTGTCCCAGGCGCCCGACAGCGTCATCAGGCCGTTGATCATGCCGCCCCAGGACGGCATCCACAGCATGATCGAGAACGTCATGCCGAGCGTCTGCGCCCAGTCGGGCAGCGCGGTGTAGTGCAGATGGTGCGGACCCGCCCAGATGTAGAGGAAGATCAGCGCCCAGAAGTGCACGATCGACAGCCGGTAGGAGTAGATCGGCCGCTCCGCGCGCTTCGGGATGAAGTAGTACATGATGGCGAGGAAGCCGGCGGTGAGGAAGAAGCCGACCGCGTTGTGGCCGTACCACCACTGGAACATGGCGTCCTGCACGCCGCCCCAGGCGATGTAGGACTTCGAGCCGAACACCGACACCGGCAGCGCCGGGTTGTTGCCGAGGTGCAGCACCGCGATGGTGACGATGAAGGCGAGATAGAACCAGTTGGCGACGAAGATGTGCGGTTCCTTGCGCTTGATCAGCGTCGTCAGGAACACCAGCAGATAGGTGACCCAGACGATGGTCAGCCACAGGTCGGCGTACCATTCCGGCTCGGCATATTCCTTCGACTGGGTGACGCCGAGCAGATAGCCGGTGCCCGGCGATCAGGATGAAGAAGTTGTAGCCCAGCACGACGAACCAGGGCGCGAGCTCGCCGGCGAGCCGCACCCGGCAGGTCTTCTGCACGACATAGAAGGACGTCGCGATCAGCACGTTGCCGCCGAACGCGAAGATCACCGCCGAGGTGTGCAGCGGGCGGATGCGGCCGAAATTGAACCACGGCAGGTCGAAGTTGAGCGCCGGCCACGCGAGTTCCAGCGCGGCCCACAGGCCGACCAGAAATCCGGCGATGCCCCAGAACATCGCGAAGATCGCGGCGACCTTGATCGGTGCGAAGTTGTAATTGGGCCGACCGTCGATTTCCTTCGCCGGCAGCATCGGCCGGACGATCGAAATAGTGATTGAAGGTGCCGAACACGACGGCGACGCTCGCCGCCGCGGTCAGGTAGGCGTGAAAGGCGAAGGCGGTATCCTGCGCCTTGGCGGCGCCGACCAGGGCGAGGATCGTCAGGGCCGAGAAGGCCAGAATGACCCCGAGCTCCCCTTCGGTCATCGACTTGCGCGATGCGACCTCAGTCATTGTTCGATTTCTCACTGTGGGATCGAAGGATCTGCAGTTCGATGGCTTCGCTGTCGAAAGGATTCGGAAGACACGATTTGCCCGGCTCCCGGCACCGGCAAACTCGTCGCGCGGCGCGCTTCACGCATTGAGGCAGGTCAAGGCCACCCCCTACTTTGGGATCAGCCGGGCGTCAGTCGGCGGCCGCGCGGACCGGAGGCGCGGCAGGTCCGCCCGCTTCGACGGCTTCGTCCGCAGGGTCGCAGAACGCCATGCCCGACATCGGCTCGACCCAGACGATGTGGCATTTCACGGCCTTCACCCCCGGCACCGTCTCGGCCACCACGCGGGCGGCATCGCGCTGGTCGGGATCGATCACGGTGCCCCACAGCTCGACGATGCCATCGTGGACGACGGCGTCGATCATGTGCCGCGGCGCCCAGGACTGGCGATCCATTTCGGCGAGTACGGCAGCGCGGATCGGCCGTCGCCGTTGGTCGTCGCGGTGTTGGCCGGCGGGGTGTTGGCCGCCGGCGCGGTCTCGCGAGAGCGTCGCCAGCGCATGCAACAGGTTCGCGCGGCTGACGATGCCGACGAGCTTCGGTCCGCGCATCACGGGAAGGCGCTTGACGCGGCGCTTCTCCATCAGCGCCACGACGTCGCCGAGTTCGGTGTCCTCGGTGACCGTCTGCACGTCCACGGTCATGATCTCGTCGATTCGGCGGGCATGGGAATGGACGTAGTCCTTGGCGACGGCGCCGGGCCCGAGCACGAATTCGACCCATCGCGGCCGCTTGCGTTCGGTCCCGGTCTCGGAACGGCGCAGAAAGTCGCCCTCGGTGACGATGCCCGACGATTTCCCGCCGGTGTCGACCACCGGCAGGCCGCTGATCCTGTTCTGCAGCATCACCTGCAGGGCTTCGAGAATCGGAGGCGTCCGGCGCAACGGTGATCACGCGCGCGGTCATGACATCTTTGGCTTTCATCGGCGATCTCCTCTTTCGGGCCGCCGAACCCGAACAGCGCACGCCAGCTTCCAAATCCGGGGCCGGGATCGAGCACGGCCATTGCGCAGCCGCAGCAGCACATGCGGAACTCCTCAGCATCGGGATGTGCAGGCCGGTTGCGGCAAGGTCCGTCCTTTCGACGCGGACGCTGCTGCGTTGACGGCAGTCTCAACTGGGCCTGTCACTCGCATGACATGGGCGTGCCTACATTGAGCCAAATCAAGCAGCGCCTGGGTGCCGTCGAGTTAGGTCGGTGCCGGATCGATCACTCTTCCTTCTCCCTCTCCCGCTCGAGGGCAGGGAAACCGCGCGATGCGTCTCGTCGGAGGAAATTCGCGGCGTTTAGAATCAAGCTCCAGGAGCATCCATGTCCGTCTATCGCCTCGACCGACTGTTGGCGCCGCGCTCGCTCGCCGTCATCGGCGCAAGTCCGCGCGAGACCTCGGTCGGCCGCCACGTCGATCGCAAACATCCGTGCCGCGGGCTTTCCCGGCACGGTGCACGTGGTCAATCCGAACTATGCCGAGATCGAAGGCATGGAGACCGTCAAGTCGCTCGACGCGATCACCGGGCCGATCGACGTCGCGGTGATCACGGTGCCGCCGGCGGCGGTGCCCGAAACCGTGGCGGCGGCGGCGCCAAAGGTGCAGCGGCCGCGATCATCATCACCGCCGGCCTCGGCCACGGCGTGGGCTCGCTCGCCGAGGCGGCGGACCGTGCCGCGCGCGCCACCGGCCTGCGGCTCGTCGGCCCGAACTGCATCGGCGTGCTGGTGCCGCCGGCACAGCTCAATGCGAGCTTCGCGACGCGGATGCCGCAGAAGGGGGACCTCGCCGTCATCTCGCAATCCGGCGCCGTCGTGGCCGGCATGATCGAATGGGCGGCAAAGCGCGCGATCGGCTTCTCCGCGGTGTTTTCCGTCGGCGACCAGCTCGACGTCGATTTCGGCGATCTGCTCGACTTGTTCGCCGCCGACGGCGGCACCCGCGCGATCCTGCTCTACGTCGAGTCGATCAAGGACGCCCGCAAGTTCATGTCGGCGGCGCGCGTGGCGGCGCGCGGCAAAGCCGGTGATCGTGCTCAAGGCGGGCCGCCACAGCCAGGGCGCCAAGGCCGCGGCGACCCACACCGGCGCGCTGGCGGGATCGGACGCGGTCTACGACGCCGCGTTCCGCCGCGCCGGGCTGTTGCGGGTGCTCGAGCTCGACGAGCTGTTCGACGCCACCGAGACGCTCGGGCGGCTCAAGCCGTTTCCGGGCAATCGCCTCGCGATCCTGACCAATGGCGGCGGCGTCGGCGTGCTCGCGGTCGATCGCCTGATCGATCTCGGCGGCGCGCTCGCCGAGATTTCGTCCGGAAACGCGAACGCGGCTCGACGCGGCGCTGCCGCCGACCTGGTCCAAGGCCAATCCGGTCGACATCGTCGGCGATGCCGATGCCGCGCGCTACGACGGCGCGCTCGAAGCTTTGCTCGCCGACCGCGGCGAACGACGCGGTGCTGGTGCTCAACGTGCCGACGGCGCTCGCCTCGCCGACGGCGACGGCCGACGCGGTTGCGTGCGTCGCCCGCGCCTATCGCGCGGCAACGGTCGCAGCCGAAGCCGGTGCTCGCGGTGTGGGTCGGCGCCGACGACGCCGACGGCGGGGCATTCGATGCGGCGGGCATTCCGGCCTACGAGACCGAAGCGGATGCCGTGCGCGGCTTCACCGAGCTCGTGCGTTACGCGCAAGTGCGCGACGCGTTGATGGAGACGCCGCCGAGCCTGCCGGAGAATTTTTCTCCCGACGTCGCCGCGGCGCGCGCGCCCGTCGAGGCCGCAATCCGCGAAGGCCGGCGCTGGCTCGACCCGCTGGAGGCAGCCGCCGTAATGGCGGCTTACGCGATTCCGGCCGTGCCCACGGTGCTCGCCCGCGACGCCGACCAAGCGGCCGCGGCCGCACGTCCGTTTCTCAGCGATGGCACGCCGGTGGTCGTCAAGATCATGTCGCGGGAGATCGTCCACAAATCGGACATCGGCGGCGTGCGGCTCAATCTCGCCTCGGAGAACGCGGTGCGCGCCGCCGCGACCGAGACGATCGCCCGCGCCCATGCGGCGATGCCGGACGCCCGCATCGAGGGCGTGACCGTGCAGCCGATGATCGTGCGGCCGAAGGCCCACGAGCTGATCGTCGGCATCGCCGACGATGCGACGTTCGGCCCGGTCATCGTCTTCGGCGCCGGCGGAACCGCGGTCGAAGTGCTCGACGACAAGGCGCTGGCGCTGCCCCCGCTCGACCTCAAAATGGCGAAAGAGCTGATCGGACGGACGCGGATTTCGCGCATACTCCAGGGCTATCGCGACGTGCCCGCGACCAACATCACGGACGTCGCGCTGACCCTGGTCAAGCTTGCCCAGCTCGCGGCCGACGTTCCGGAGGTGCGCGACCTCGACATCAACCCGCTGCTCGCCGATGAGCGCGGCGTGCTCGCACTCGATGTCCGCATCGCGGTCGCTCCGCTCGAGGAGGAGCCGAAGTTCAAGGGGCCCGGCTACAACCGGTTCGCGGTGCGGCCCTATCCGAAGGAGTGGGAGCAGCATCTCGAGCTTCACGACGGCACGAAGGTGTTCGTCCGGCCGGTGCGCCCCGAGGACGAGGACATGCTGCGCGCCTTTCTCGGGCGGATCACCCCCGAGGATCTGCGGCTTCGCTTCTTCGCCCCGGTCCGCCATTTCAGCCATGCCTTCCTGTCGCGGCTGACCCAGCTCGACTATGCCCGCGCGATGGCCTTCGTCGCGCTCGACGAGGCGTCGGGCGAGCCGATAGGCGTGGTGCGGCTGCACGCCGATTCCAACTATGAGAAGGCGGAATACGCCGTGCTGGTGCGCTCCGACCTCAAGGGTCGCGGCATCGGCTGGATGTTGATGGAGCTGATCATCCACTATGGGCGCAGCGAAGGCCTCAAGCGCATCGAAGGCCAGGTGCTGCTGGAGAACACCTCGATGCTCGCGATGTGCCGCGAGCTCGGATTCGAGGTGGGCGAGGATCCGAGCGACTACGCAGTGAAGCTCGTGCGGCTGGAGCTGCGGCCTTGACGGGCCTTCGTTCTGAGGCCTTTCCGGCGCGGCCGACCCCACAGCGGATGAAACTCCACCACCAAAGGACCTCATCCTGAGGAGGCGGCGCACCCGGCGTCTCGAAGGATGGCCCCAGATGCTGCGGCCTGTGGCCGTCCTTCGAGACGGCGCTTCGCGCCTCATCAGGACGAGGCCTTCCATACAGCGGAAGCCCGCGACCATGTATCTGATGCGCCGCTGTTTTTGCTCATTCGTTTGATTTACCCATAGGTGAGAAACGTTCGTTTGAGCCGCGTTCCCGCGCGATGCAGCATTCCGCGGCTGGAACATTGCGCCGTCTCGGCCGCGTGTTCCGAACGGATCAAGGGACGACTGCAATGAACGCACGTGCCGACCACCTCCTGCAACGGCTTAGCACCGGCAAGCTCATTGGGATCGACCACGGTGAGGGCTCCCGGGTGAGCTGCGTCGAAGGCGCCCTGTGGATCACCCAGTCGAACGACCCGCGCGACATCGTCATCAAGGGCGGAGAGTCGTTCGTGCTCGACCGGCCCGGTCTCGCGCTGGTTTGCGCGGCCGCCGGCCCGGCCGTCGTCGCTGTGGATGTACCTCGGCCCCAGCCGCCGGCGCTGCCGCCCTATCGCTGGGATATGCGCAATGCTGCGCAAGAACCCACGCTGGCGGGCTTGTAAGTCCCGCCCAAAGCCATGAACGCACGTGTCGACATCGCGTGGAGCCGCGCGTCGCAAGTGGTGCGTCTGCCGGGCGGCGAACGCATCACCCTCCGCGTCGTGCGTCCACACGATGCCAGCGCGCTCCAAGCCTATTTCCGCGGGCTGTCGACCGAGAGCCGGTACCGCCGCTTCCTCGGCGCGCTGGCTGAGCTCACAGCGAGTCAACTTGCGCGGCTCGTCGCGATGGACGGCCCCGATGAGCTGGCATTGCTGGCGTTCGCGGAAACCAACGGCACGGCGTCCCTCGTCGGCGAAGCGGTGTTGGCGGGCGCAGCCGGCAGCGCGCGCAGCGAGTTCGCGCTCTCGGTGGCCGATGCCTGGCAGCGCCGCGGCGTCGCCACGGCGCTCATCGCCGATCTCGAATGCCGGGCGCGCATGCGCGGGGCGCGTCATCTCTACGGCGACGTGCTGCGCGCCAACGCGCCCATGAAGAATCTCGCCCGCAAGGCGGGCTATGCGTTGCGAAGCCCGTTCACCGACGCGCGCCTGATCGAGATCGGCAAGGACCTCGCGGAAACCCCGCCCGACCTGCCATGCCGCGAGCGGTTCGCCCGGTCGATGCCGCCCCCGATTGCGATGCCGTACGATCTCTTGCCGGCCCCGCCTGAGAGAAGAACCTCATGACCGATCTCGTTCGTCGACATGCGCCGTCCGCCGCCGGCAATGTTGTCGGCACTTGGCGCACGCCGCTCCTCATCGTCGGCTTCGGCTGCCTGATCTCGATGATGTCGTTCGGACCTCGCTCCGCGCTCGGCTTCTTCCTGACGCCGATGTCGGACGCCAATCATTGGGGCCGCGACGTTTTCGCCTTTGCGCTCGCCTTGCAAAACCTGCTGTGGGGCATCGGCCAGCCGCTCGCCGGCATCATCGCCGACCGCTTCGGCACCGTGCGGGTGCTCTGTGCCGGTGCGCTGATGTTCGCCGCCGGCCTCGCCCTGATGGCGCATGCGACGAGTGCGCCGCTGCTCGACCTGTCGGCCGGCGCGCTCATCGGCTTCGGTCTGTCCGGCACCTCGTTCATCGTCGTTCTGGCGACGTTCGGAAAGCTCTTGCCGCCGGAATGGCGCTCGCTCGCCTTCGGGCTCGGCACCGCCGCCGGCTCGTTCGGGCAATTCCTCTACTCGCCGCTGTCCGTCGTGCTGATCGACATGGTCGGCTGGCAGCACACGCTGCTCATCTTCGCCGTGAGCATGCTCGCCGTGCTGCCGCTCTCGCTGGCGCTCGCGACGCCGCCCACCGAGGAGACGTCGCGACAGGCGCCGCAACAATCGTTGCGCCAGGCACTTTCAGAGGCATTCGCGCACCGCTCCTACGTGCTCCTGGTGACCGGCTTCTTCACCTGCGGCTTCCAGCTCGCCTTCATCACCGTGCATTTGCCGGCCTATCTCGTCGACCGCGGCCTCTCCGCCCAAGTCGGCGGATGGACGCTTGCGACCATCGGGCTGTGCAACATCTTCGGATCGATCGCCTATGGCTGGCTCTCCGATCGCATGCCGAAGCGCTACCTGCTGGCGTTCAATTACTTTGTGCGCGCCGCCGCCATCTTCGCCTTCATCTCGTTCCCGGTGACGCCGGTGACCGCCCTGCTGTTCGGCGCTGTGATGGGCCTCGTGTGGCTCTCGGTGGTGCCGCCGACCAACGGCATCATCGCCGTCATGTTCGGCACGCGCTGGCTCGGGACGCTCGCGGGCTTCGCCTTCCTGAGCCACCAGATCGGCGGCTTTCTCGGTGCCTGGCTCGGCGGCCTCGTGTTCGAGCGCACCGGTTCCTACGATCCGGTGTGGTGGCTCTCGATCCTGCTCGGCATCTTGTCCGGGCTGATCAACTTGCCGATCGTGGAGAAGCCGGTGGTGCGGGCCGCCCCGGCGACGGCATCGTGAGCGACACGCCGATCGTCCTGTTCGCGGGGGCGGGCGCCCTCGCGATTTTCTCGGTCACGGCGTGGCTGTGGGCGCAGTACGGCTCAGCGCTGTTCTTCGAGATCATGCGCGCGGGATTTGCCGGCTGTTTCGGGTAGCGGGCTGCGCCTTTGTGGCTCGCTTCGGAGCTTCGCCCTTCGGCCCGGCCTTGGGCCGCTCACCGCTGATTGTCGAACGCGTCGCCGCGGTCCGCGCAGGCGACCGCGCCGGCTTGTGCTCGGTCTCGGCGCTAAACTCCGACAGCATCCAGCGCTTGAACAGCTTGACCTCGGGCTTCTGGAAGTCGGTCTGCGCGGTGACCAGCCAGTAGCCGTTGCCGCTCGGTATCGATTGGTCGAACAGCGGGATGAGCCGGCCGTTGTCGATGTCGTCATCGAGAAGCGGGCGCCGCCCCAAGGTCACGCCGAGGCCGCGAATGGCTGCGTCGGCGGCCATCTGCATGGTGTCGACGCGCAACCCGTCGTCGAGCGAGGGCGGGACCTCGAGCCCGTTGAGGCGAAACCAATGCGCCCAGTCCGCCGTGACGGTGACGTGGATCAGCGGCACCCGTGCGAGGAGCCCGGCGTCTACCGGCTCGGCGAGTTGCTCCTTGAACCGCGGGCTGCACACCGGCACCAGCGTCTCGGTCGCCAGTAGGGTCCAGTTCGGCGCCGGCTTTTTCATCGGGGCGAAGCGGATCGCGATGTCGAAATCGTCGAGCGTGAGGTCGACCAGCCGCTGCGATGTATCGATCCGCACCCGGAGGTCCGGGAACTGCAGGGCGAAACGCTCCAGCCGCGGCAGCAGGATGCGGTGCGCGAAGGTCGGCGCGGCGCTGACCGACAGGGTTCCCGTCGCCTTTCGGCCGGGGAGTTGCTCGGTCGCCTTGGCGAGCACGGTGAGCGCCTGATTGACGAGCGGCGCGTAGGCCTCGCCGGCCGCGGTGAGCCGAAGCCCGCGCGTTTCGCGGTGGAACAGTTCGACGCCGAGCCAGCTTTCGAGGGTCTGCACGCCGTGGCTCACCGCACTGGCGGTGAGGTTGAGCTCTTCCGCGGCTTTGCGGAAGCTCGCATGACGGGCCGCAGCCTCGAAAACCCGAAGTGAGCTCAGTGGGGGAAGACGGAACGCCATGCCTTCGTCCGGTGCGGTGGACGCGCATTATAGGGTCGCTTGCATCGGACGCTATCAATTCGGCTGCAGTGGGCACCGGTCTTTGGCCGACCGATCACACCGTCGCGGCCGCGCCGCGCCGGCGCCACCTCACCCGTCGCAGCAGCACCGCTCGAACCTCTCGAACTCGCGGATACCGAACAGCCACGCCAGCGCGAGATAAATTCCGCCGCCGACGGCGCACAGCAGCGTGGCCCGCACCAGAACCGCGAGCAAACCCACCCCCGGCAGCGCTGCGAGGAGCACCGCGCGCAGCGCCAGGCCGACGGCGATGGCGATCGCCGCCGCGAGTGCGAGGCGCAGCGCCGCATTCATCTGCCGGGGACGTCGTCGAGCGTGCCGCCGGCCGCCGCGGCTTCGCGCTCGAAACGGCGGCGCTGCAGGGCGCCGAGCAGCAGCACATAAACCAGGATCGCAATCGAGCTCGCAACGGCGAGCCCGTTCTCGCCCCAGTGCCGGCGCAGCACGACGTAGAGCGGCACGGCGGCAAAGGCGACCGCGGTGCCGACGATGGTCGGCAGCCAAGTGCTGCCCAGCGCATAGAACCCGCGGCTGATCACGCTCTGCGCCGCCCAGCCCGTGAGCCCGAGGCAGAGATAGGCGAGCAAGACGCCGGTCGCCTGTGCGTCGGCGACGGTGAAGCGGCTCGCGAACATGCCCCAGATCAAGTACGCCGCCTCGAATCCGGCGAGCGTCAGGCATACCTGCGCCGCGAAGGTCGCAAACAGCATCAGCCGCACTGCGCCGCACAGCACGCCATATGCCTGCGCGACGTTGCCCGCCGCCACCATGCGGCTCATGGTGGGATAGGCCGCGACTCCGGCCGCCATGCCGAACACGCCGATCGGCACCTTCATCAAGGTGCGTCCGTACTGCAGCTGCGACAGTGCGCCTGCGGCGAGATAGGAGGCTTGGTTCTTCACGATCCACTCGTCGACGACGACGATCGAGAAGCCGATCATGATCGGAAACGACAGCCAGAGGTAACGCCGCAGGTCGGGATTCGAAAACGACAGCGACATCGACCAGCGCATGCGCGTGCGCAGGCAGCCATAGAGCGGCAGCGCGAATGGTCCGAGCGCCGAGCCGACGAGCACGCCCCAGGCAAAGCCGTCGGCACCCGCGCCGAGCTGCGCACCGACGAGGCCGCCGATGATGATGCCGGCGGAATAGACGAGCGGCGCCATCGCCGGCAGGAAGTGCAGGTCCTGCGCCTGCAGCGCCGCCGACAGCGCCCGCCGATCACATGGAAGAACTGCGCCGGCAGGATGATGCGCATGAGCCGCACCAGCGTGTCGACGTCGGCACCCTCCGAGAACCCGGGCGCGACGAAGCCCGCGAACGGGCGTGCAAACAGCATCAGGACGGCGATGCCGATGCCGCCGGCGACGATGATGAAATTTGCCACCGCGCTGAACGCACGCCAGCCGCCTTGGCGATCGCCCCGCCCGAAATAATCGAGGAAGATCGGGATGAACACGATCGACAGCGCACCGGCGGCCAACAGGTAGTTGAGGAAATCGGGCAGCGTGAAGCTTGCGAAATCAAGGTCCGCCTCGCGGCTCGCACCGAGCGTGCGCCCGATGATCTGCTCCCGCACGAGGCCCATGATGCGGCTCAGGAAGATCGAGACGCCCCAGATCGCGGTGGCGATGCCGATGGTGCGTGCCTGGCTGCGCCTGGGGCCTGGCGCACCGGCGCCGGCGCCGGCGCCGGCGATTGCGGGAGCCGGCACCGTCAGGTCCGCCGCCGACACACGTAGGCCCCTTCCTTCGACAGCAGCCCGTTGCACCACAGGCTCTTCAGCCGAAGAACGATCCGGCGTGCCGCACAGCTCGGCTGCAGGTGGTATTTCCGCCTCGACCCCATGCGGCTCTTTTATCGGCACAATCCGGCGACGGTATGATCTCGATCAACCGGCGCCCTGCGGGGGGCCGCTGCCGGCTCAGGACAAGCCGGGCAGCAGAAGATATTCAACCAGCGCAGTGCCGCCGAAACTGCCCAAAGGGAGCAGCATGGCGCGCAACAGCGGCTGCTGGGAGAACGGCGTCAAGGCGCCTTCGTTCAGCTCGTCCACTCGGTGCGAGAGCAATTCCAGCTGGGTCGCGCGATACTCCCCCGCCTGGGATTGCCTGGCTCGCATGATCTGATCGTTGAGGCGGCGATGGGCCTTGGCGCGCGAAGCCTCCGCCACCTGACGGAGCGCGATGGCGCTGCCGGTGACCACCAACAGTGCGAGCGCCATGACGAGCATCTCCGGCAGGCTGGGAGCGTAGTTGGCAAACAACCCGCTGCGCGAGATGATAACCAGGGCAACGATGATGAATGGAAAATAGATGAGCGTGGTGATGCACTTGGTCCGCTTCGAGATGAAGACGAGGTCGACCCAATGCTCGAGATCGCCCTGCGGCAGGCCGACACGATCGTCGAACTTGCTCAGCGTTGCGTCCGGCCATACGTTCGGCCTGTTGTCCGTTTCCTCGACAAGCCCCTTTATGACCTGCCGGTACAGCAGAGTAGCGTCCGCGACGAACAGCGTCAGGAACAGCGTCGTGGCGTTGAGAAGCGCCGAAATTCCTGTATAGAACCAGAAGCTCTTCGGCCCTCTCGTCGGCGCGGGCGGATTCCCGAACACCATCTCGAGAATACCCCACAATACGAAGAAGGCGACCACGGCCACCAGCGTCCGCGAAATGCGCGCCGGCCAAGTGCCTCGGTAAATGTACGGGCCCCAGAAACGCTCTTTGTAAGATGACGTAGTACCCTTTCGCATGGGGTATGAGAAATAGCGCAAGAACTTTTTCCACGGCCGACCCTTACGATTTCGCTCGGTGTGTTCGAGCTGGTCCCAGAAATCCTTTACCCCCATGCTGTTGGCCACTCTGTCGAAGTCCTTATTCAGCCAACGAAAGGCATGGATGAACAATACGAGGCACAGCACCCAGATCGCCGCACGCAGGATGATGGTCGGCCAGATACTGATGCCGTTGAGCCAAACCATCGGCTGACCTTCGCCGTTGCCGGTCAACCATTCCGCCATCGACTGCCAACTGCCCGTGATGGCCCATGCGATCCCCACAACGAGCAAACCGAGAACGACGAGTACCCCCGCGGCACGCGAGATCAGCCCGATCCGCGAAGCAGGACCCTGGAGAAGCGGATTGAGTAAAGACCAAGTCTTGCGCCTCAAGAACTTGCAGCTGGCGGTAGCTCCTAACCCAAGAGCGATGATCGCTGCCGCGATTGCAACGGGATAGCCGCGACCGGGCTTGGGAAACATCTCCGATGCGTCCGATTGGATCGGACGCTTCCCCAGCGGCTCACACGGAGCCGAGTCGGGCCTGGATTCGTCGCGGTGCGTTGGTGTTGGAAACTGGAACAGGCTGGAAAGGCCAACTTCGAACAACAGGGCCCCCGCGTTCCAAGTACAGGGCGGACCGTCGGCGCCTTGAACCGCTGCTTGCGTAGCCGAACGCGGCGGTCTGATAGCTGCTGCGAAATGGGGGGATCTCGTGCTGAAGATCGTCGTCGAGCTGCAATCCGAAACTCGATGCAACCAAAAGATTGCGCGTATAAGGCCGTGCTGTCGGATGCAATACCAGGGCGTCAGGTCTGTCGTGAAGAACACAGCGTTCGGAAGGAGCGGCCGAAGCGCCTGAAGAATGAGTAACTTGTCGTAGCGGTCGGAGCCGAGGACTCCGACTGCGCGGATCCCGTTGCGACTCCTTTCTGGGCCGCTGGGTCGACGCCACTTCGCAGCCGATCATCGAGGGCTCCGACCTTATCTCCCAGGCGCCGAAGATAGTCGTACTGGCCCTGACCCTCCGGACGATCGTTCGGCTTGGCGCCGGGCGTATTCTTCGCCTGATCCTTACCCCCTTGTCCTGATTATCGCCGGCATCCAAGTCTTGTCGGAGCTCTTGGCGGTGTTGCAGAGTTCGGTCCATCGCCGTTCGGCATCTGCCCGTCGAGCCCCCTCAAATAGGAGTATCTATGAATGAAGGGATCCTCAGTTTGATCGTTATCCGCTTCCTTCGTCGTTTTTTTATTTGGCCTCAGGCATCCCGCAATGGATTCGGGCAGCGACTGTCCGTAGACGTATCCCATTCGGAAACGAGAACCACATGATCTCGTTCCGGCTCGTCGACGAACCCGAGCGCTTCGATCAAAGCCTTTGGCATTTTCCCTTTGACGTAGTTCGAGAAGTTGACCAGGGGTCCGGGCAGCGCTCGTTTTACCTCCTCCAGGGGTCGATGGGGGCGCCGCAACGCCAACTCATCCCGCATCAGGCGGGCAAGTGCAGCGTCGGTGGCCGTCATCCGGTACAATCCGACATTCTTTTTGCGGAAGACGCTGCTCAAGTCCGTCACCGGCCGCGGGGCAGTTTTCATCCCGAGATCCCCTCAAGTCTCGGCTCAGCACGGTGTCGGCCGCTGTCGCACTGAATACGTAGAACGTCGGAGGAGGGGGATCCGATTTCTCTTGCACTTCGTCTTGAGTCGAACTCTTCGGGCAGTTGTTCGCTCGCGCGCCCTTGCTGATCTCGTCCGCCATCGCTTTGAGCGTGGTTGATATTCTGGGCCCAGCACCAAGGCCTTGGCCCAGCGGAATGTCGAGGCGCCTCAGGAGGGAGGATTCGACAGAAAAACTCGTCGTACCCCTTCAGGGGACGGGACGGTTCTTCACTGAATGCGCTCTCATCGAACCAGAGCAGCAGGACCGGGCTCTTTTTGAAATCAAACCGCACTGCGTCGCCGTCTTCCTTGTCGACTCCATCAGCCCGGCTCGTTTTCCTGTCGAACCACTCGAATGGAACGACCTCCGGCAGGCGGGTGTGCGGCTCAGTGACGGCGCGAGGCCAAAAGAAGCCAAGATGCTCGGGATCCCTGGGGACAAAGCCCTGTCGATCGAGGCCGGCGCCTATCGCGTAACGTATGCGTCGACGAAATTCGTGGTCTTCCGAATAGGGTGCCCCGGACACCGATGCGACAATCACGATTGGCGGAGGTGATGCTGGATCGCTCGCCGCGCTCAGAGGCGACACGCAATGGTCGACGATCTCGAGTTTTGTCACGCAGTTCTCGGGGTTGAGATCGGTCGACTTCGCCACCTTATCGGCAATCGCCGCGAACGGATCCTGCCAGAGCCGGGAGTCGACGTCCTGCCAGCTCGGCGGCTCGTGCAAAAACGCTTCCGTGGTCGGCGGCCGATTCCCCTCGAGTGGCACCGTATGCACCACAAAATACGTGCCCACCGTGGCCAACAAAATCCAAGCGACCCCACTGGCCCCAAAATTCGAGGAGGACTGTTTCGATTCGGGCATGGCAAAAACGACGCTGTTCGCAACAATGAAAGCAACGCTTGAAAACTAAGGCCAATTCGCCGCTCTCGACTACCGAGCGGCCAATTCATCTCACGGCAGAAATAGCGAATAATCGAGTCTCAGATCTTCTCTGATTTGAACGAGTATAAGCTACTGCAAGGCTCCATGAGTGTGAAGTGGCTCTCAAAAGGCGACCGAAACGAGCCTTCCTACCGCAGCAAGTCCCCCTACAGCACGGGCTTGCACTCGTTGAAAACCTGTCCGCGGACCGTGGTGACGCCCTCGACACAGTGAGCGGGTCGGTCTCCTCGCCGGCGACGGTGAGGTCGTAGGCCTGTCCGCCGAGCATGAGCTCGTAGCGGCCGGGGGGAAGCGACAGCGCCGGGTCGTCGGCGCGCAGCTTGATCATCTCGGTGTTGCCCTCGATCGGCGAGGCCCGCAGATCGTAGCCGAGCTCGCGGATGATCCAGGTGTCGGTCGCAGGCGTCGTCATGATCGCCCTGCCGGTCGAATTCGAAGTTCATCGCGTGGGCGACGCGGGCGGCGATGCGCAGCGGCACTTTTTCCGGCGCATGGGTCGCGAGATCGCGGCGGAAGATAACGAAGGCCGGCTTGCCTGGCGCCACCACGGTGCGGCCGGGCTCGAGGATCTGAAGCTGGCCGGCGTTGCGGGGATCGACCGGCGTCGCCCGCACCTGCTGCAGCTCGACCAGCTTGTTGTCGACGAGAGCATAGACGCCATAGGCCGGCGGCTGCGGGAACGACGGGTCAACGGCTGCAACGCGCGGCGCCGGAGCGGCCGGCATAGGCGATGCCGCGGGGGGCGCAGCAGCGAGGGCGGGCGGCCCCGGTGCGGGCGACTGGGCTGGTGCCGGCGGCGCGGCGGGCTCGGCTGGCGTCGGTGGTACGACGGGCTCCGGCGGTGTCGCGGGCACAGCGGCTGTCACCGTCGGGGGGCCAGGCGCCGATGGCGCGGCTGCAAGCGCGGGAGACTTCTTGGACGCGGTGGCGACCGCGGTATCGGCCGGCGCCGGACGCGGACGCGGCGTTTCGCTGGCCGTCACGACGGGAGCGCCGCGCCCCCACAGCGCGACATAGAGCGCGGCCGCAGCAAGCGCCCCGACGACAAGCTGAAGGGCGATCACGATCCCCAATACCGCCGTGCCCGGACCGCTGCGGACGGAGCGGCGAGGGTCGCGGTTCGCGAATTCGGATGGTTTGACGCGATAGGCCGGCCGCGACGGATCGCGGGCGCGCTGGGGCCGCACGCGCTCACGGGCGGGCTGCGCAGGGGGGGTCTTGGCAGCCGCAGCCTCGTCGAGATCGATCGGAGCGCCCGGCCGGATCGCGCCTGGCCGGATCGCATCGAGGTCCGCCGACACCTTGCCGGGCTCATCGGCGGGCTCCGCGGGCTTGGCGGCCGCGAGGCTCATGGCCGGTGATTTTTCAGCCTCTCCTGCCGGGGATCGCGGTGCCTCCGCGGACGGTTCTTCCGGCGATGGCTGTTCCGGCCCGGCACCCGGCTTCCCCGCTTCCGCCGCCAGCGGTACGGCCGCCGTTGAGGGGGCGGCGGGGTCTTCCACGAGCGCGGTCGCGGCGCTCGCAGCGTCGATCTCGCCCGCGGCGGGTGCGGTGGCTTGGGCCTCCAGGCGCGCGATCGCCTCTCCGAGGTCGGTCTTGAGGCGCCGCGAATTGACGATGTTCGAGAGCGAGCCGCGCTCGGCGACCTGCCACCTCAGCGCCAGCCGCGCGGCCTCGTAGACGACCTCGCGCATCCGCGCCGGGTCGTCCTGGACCTGCTGGATTTTCCGCGCCAAAGCCGAGTAAAAGTCCACCATGCTCGTCGATATATCAAAGGGCTAGCGGAGACAGGCTCAACCATAACGGATGGCCCCGGCGCGTGCCAACCGGCCGTTCATCGGATCGTTCATCCGACCGGAACCGCGCGCCCCCGCGGCGGCGGGGAACCCAGAGCCGATTCCCCCAGGGTCCGGCGGTGCTCACCGCAGCAGGATCGCCCACGCGAGCAGCGCCGCGATCGTCCACAGCGCCGCGGCGGTCCAGCGGATGCGCCGCGCCTCGGCGCCGATGGCGGCGACGGTTTCCGGCGACAGCACCAGACCGTCGCGGGTGATGTCGTCGAACTGATCGATCGACGTGCCGGCGCGGGTCAGCAGCCACGGCACCTGGCCGAGAAACGGCCGATTTCGCCGGCGCCCTGCGCCGCGTCTTCGAGCTTGCCGGCCGGGCCGAGATTGCGCTCGATCCATTCGCGCACCACCGGCTCGGCGATCGCTCCACATGTCGAGCTTCGGATCGAGCGTGCGCGCCACGCCCTCGACCACCACCATGGTCTTCTGCAGCAGCAGCAGCTCCGGCCGCGTGCGCATGTCGAACAGCGCCGGTGACCTCGAACAGCAGCGTCAGCAGCTTCGCCATCGAGATGTCGTCGGCGGTGCGGTCGTGGATCGGCTCGCCGATGGCGCGGATCGCCTGCGCGAAGTCCTCGACCGAATGGTGCGCGCGGCACATAGCCGGCCTCGAAATGCACCTCGCGCGACACGGCGGTAGTCGCGGGTGATGAAGCCGAGCAGGATCTCGGCGAGGAAGCGCCGCTCCTTCGGCCCGAGCCGGCCCATGATGCCGAAATCGACCGCGACGAGCCGCCCCTGCGGCGTCGACGAACAGATTGCCCGGATGCATGTCGGCGTGGAAGAAGCCGTCGCGCAGCGCATGGCGCAGGAAGCTCTGGATCACCGTGCGGCCGAGCGCCGGCAGGTCGAGGCCCGCGGCGGCGAGCGCCGCGCGGTCGTGCAGCGGCGTGCCGTCGATCCATTCGAGCGTCAGCACGTCGCTGCGCGGTGCGGTCCCAGTCGACCGCGGGCACGCGGAAGTCGGCATCGTCGCGTGGTGTTCTCCGCCATCTCCGAGAGCGCCGCGGCCTCGAGCCGGAGATCCATCTCGATCGCGACCGAGCGGCGCCAGCGTGTCGACCACCTCGACGCGGCCGCAGCCGCCGCGCCTCCGGCAGAAGCGCCTCGGCGATGCGGGCGGCGAAGCAGAAAGCTCTCGAGGTCGCGCGGCGAAACGCGCGCTCGACGCCGGGCCGCAGGATCTTCACCGCGACCGCTTGCGGCGCCTCGCGGCGTCGCGACGTCGGCGCGATGCACCTGCGCGATCGAGGCGGCGGCGACCGGCGGCGCCGAAGGCGACGAACAGATCGTCGACGGCTGGCCGATCGAAGCGCCGCGACGATCGCCTCGGCGCCGCGCCTGCGGAACGGCGCCATCTTGTCCTGCAGCGCTCGAGATCGCGCGCGACGTCGGCGCCGACGATATCGGGCCGCGTCGCCAGGAACTGGCCGAGCTTGACGTAGGACGGCCCGAGCCGGTTCAGCGCCGCCGCCAGCCGTCGCCGCGGCCGTCGCTGCGCGCTGCGGCCGCTCGATCAGCCGCGCCAGCGCGAGCGGCGGCCTGGGCCGCCAGGCGGCAGCGGCGCGGATCGACGCAGCGCGAAGCACGCCCTCGCGCGCGAGCACGAAGCCGGCGCGCGCCAGGCGGACCGAGATGGCAGATCGCTCGCGAAGCATGCGGCGATCATCAGAGCTTCCAGCCCGAATGCAGCGCCGCGATGCCGCCGGTCATGCTGCGTGAACGCTGACGCGGCGGAAGCCGGCCGCCGCGATCATCGCGGCGAAGGCCTGCGGGTCGGGAATTGCGGATCGATCTCGACCAGATAGTGGTAGGCTTCGCGCGTCGCCGGTGACCACCTGCCGATGCGCGGGATGACGTTGAACGAGTAGGCGTCGTAGAGCTGGTCGAGCCCCGGCACGTCGACCGGCGAGAATTCGAGGCAGAGGAAGCGGCCGCCCGGCTTCAGCACGCGATGCGCCTCGGCCAGCGCCAGGTCGATGCGCGGCACGTTGCGGATGCCGAAGGCGATGGTATAGGCGTCGAAGCTGCGCGTCGGCGAACGGCAGGCCTCGGCATTGCCTCGACGAAGGTGACGTCGCCGTCGAGCCCGCGCTTCGCGGCGCGCTCGCGCGCCGACCGCCAGCATGTCGGCATTGATGTCGCAGACGGTGACGTCGCGTCGCCGGCGCCGCCGCGCCTCGACGATGCGGAAGGCGATGTCGCCGGTGCCGCCGGCCATGTCGAGCAGCGCGAACGGCCGCCGGCTGCGGCGGATTGACCGCCGTCGACCAGCGCGTCCTTCCAGAGCCGGTGCACGCCGCCGGACATCAGGTCGTTCATCAGGTCGTAGCGCTCGGCGACCTTGTGGAAGACTCGTCGACCAGGCCCTGCTTGTCGGCGAGCGGCACGGTTCTCAGCCGAAATGCGTGTCGGTCGGTGTCCGGCATGTCTCCGTGCGGCGGACCATAGCGAGCCGCGACCTATAATCCTCTTGCGGCGCAGCCATAGCGCGGCACGGCCGCCGGCGCGCTATGTGTCGCTAAGGAACAGGTTAACCATGCCCGAGCTGCCCGAAGTCGAAACCGTCCGCCGCGGCCTGGCGCCGGCCATGGAGGGCGCGCGCATCGACAGGGTCGAGGTGCGCCGGCCGCGACCTGCGCTGTCCGCTTGCCAAGGATTTCGCGAAGCGGCTCGAGGGCCAGACCGTCGACGGCCTCGGCCGCCGCGCCAAATATCTGCTGGTCGATCTGTCGTCGGCGACGTGCTGGTCATGCATCTCGGCATGTCGGGCTCGTTCCGCGTCGAGGCAGGCGGCAAGCGATCGACGCCCGCGTATTTCACCACGCGCGCTCGCAAGCACGCGGCGCACGACCACGTCGTGTTCCACATGTCGAACGGCGCGACCGTCACCTTCAACGATCCGCGCCGCTTCGGCTCGATGAAGCTCGTGCCGCGCGCCGAGATCGACGACGCAGCCGCTGCTGCGCGGATCGGGCCCGAGCCGCTCGGCAATGAGTTCGACGCCGCGATGCTGGCGCAGGCCTGCGCCGGCAAGAAGACGCCGCTGAAGGCGGCGTTGCTCGATCAGACGCGTCGTCGCCGGCCTCGGCAATATCTATGTCTGCGAGGCGCTGTACCGGGCGCGCCTGTCGCCCAAGCGCCAGGCCTCGACCATCGCCGACCGCAACGGCCAGCCGAACGAGCGCGCCGTGGCGCTGGTCGACGCCATCAAGGCGGTGCTCAACGACGCCATCAAGGCCGGCGGCTCGTCGCTGCGCGATCATCGCCGCACCGACGGCGACGCTCGGCGATTTCCAGCACAATTTCCTCGTCTACGACCGCGAGGGCAAGCCGTGCCCGACGCGGGCTGCAAGGGCACGGTCAAGCGCATCGTGCAGAACGGCCGCTCGACCTTCTATTGCCCGGGCTGCCAGAAGTGACGCCGACCTTCGGCAAAGCCGAGCTCGCGTCCGCGCGCGGTGGCCAGTCCTATGCCTGCAGGCGCACCTGCATGGCGATACGCACGAGCTCGGCGACGTTGCGCGCGCCGATCCGCTCCATAACCCAGGCGCGATGATTCTCGACGGTCTTCGGGCTGATATTGAGCCGAACGGCAATTTCCTTGTTGGACAAACCCGCGGCGGCGAGCTCCATCACCTGGCGTTGCCGCGCCGAAGGAGCTCGACACGGGCCTGCATGCCGGCGAGCTCGGCCGCGTCGACGGCGTGGCGGCGGTTCTTCGCCACCGCGTCGCGGATGCTCGCGAACAGGCGGCGCTCATCGAACGGCTTCTCGATGAAGTCGAAGGCGCCCGACTTCACCGCCGACACCGCCATGTCGACGTCGCCGTGTCCGGTGATGAGGATGATCGGACACGACGACCCGCGGGCGGCGACGCGGCGCACGAGGTCGAGGCCGGAGATTCCTGGGCATGCGGACATCGGTCACGACGCAGTCGAACAGCTCGCTCGCGCTCACCGCCTCGAGGTACCGATCGGCGGCGTGAAAGCAGGTGACGTTGACATCGTGGCGCGCGAAGTAGAGCTGCAGCGAATTGCACACCGCCGCATCGTCGTCGATGAGGGCGAGACGGATCGCAATCAGCGACGGCGAAACTCCTGTGCAGCGGGAAGTGTGAAACGGACGTCGCCGCCGCTCGCTTGGCGGTCGAGCCACAGCCGCCCGCCATGCGCTTCGACGATCGACCGGCTGAGAGACAGGCCGATGCCTAGCCCTTCCGCCTTTCGTGAGGTCAGCGGAAGGAACGGATCGTCGGGGAAGTCCGGCGGAAAACCAGGCCCGTTGTCGGCGACGCGGACCTCGACCTCGCCGGCACCGTTGAGCGCTGCAT
>CAWAEZ010000014.1:0-239087 GCA_963781195.1 uncultured Alphaproteobacteria bacterium
GATACTGCAGACATGCCTCGGCCTGCCTGAAAGCCTATTACCACCGCGTCCGAACAGCTTGAAGCGTTGCTGGGCTATCCTTGGCCATTCCACGGCCGGCCACCGAAGCATGACCTCTCCACCTGGACCGTCACCGACGACTGGCCGGGCCATGTGCCTTTCGCAGCGTGTCGGGCCTGACCCCCGCGTCTTTAAAATCCGCGCCGGCGCGTGTCTTTTCAAGCACAAAGCCGCATCGCCAACGCACCTGCAATTCAGAAGGTCATTACCCAAAAAAACGCTCAATTTCAGCGCGAAACTGCGGCAGTCGCTTTTCGTACATGATCGTCCGTTGGCTTATTCGTTGCTCGAGCTGTTCTAGTCTCCACTTCCAATGTGCGAAACCGTCCTTGGTTTCGGTTAGCTTGGACGGCTGGCTCGGTACCTGACCATCTCCAGCCTTACGTTCGATACTTGCACGGGCCATCGCCCAGGTACGCAACTGTCCGTAGATGAGCACGATTTCATCTTGGACCAGATTATCAGCATCGGCGAACTTCTTTTGTATTCCCTCCTTTAACGAGGCACCGCCGGCTGACGGATTTGCGAGCTTCTTTAGCAGCGTGCCAGTGTCATTCTCCACCTCACTGTAATCCTTTGGTGATAAACCACCTGGCAAAAAACCATCAAGGTTCAGCAATATGAATACACCTTCGTCCGGCGAGAGCTGAAGCACCTCCCTGAGGTGCCCAAGCGTGGCCGACAGCCGCTTTAGCGAACCGAGGTCTCTTTCCATACGATCCTCTTCTCTGCTCATCAAGTTTACGCGTAGCTGACGAAGGACGTTTCTCGTCGCTACCGCCAACCCAATTCCAGCGGCGGACAAACCGATAAGCGCCCCAGCCAGTCCCTGATAGGTCTTCAGCCAAGGTTCGTCAGCGATGGGCGGGGCCAAAAACCCGCCAAAAACAAATCCCAGCATCATCCCAATCATCATACAGGCGATAGACAGGACGCCGACGTTCCACTTACCCAGGTCCATTGCAGCCCCGCGCGCTCAATGCGATGCCTCGACGGCTTTCCATTGAGGGCCTGTTGCCGTCCAGCACCCTCCAGGCCGAGAGTTTATCCTCTCGTCTGGGTAGCGTGAATTTCACATCCCTGCGAGCCGTCGCGGAGACCGACCTAATTACTTTGGGGGGCGATGTTGGCGGCCAGTCGAGGCGCGGGAGCGGGCTTTGGTGTCCCGTGCATCAAGACCATCAAAACTTCCGGCAATCGCTGATCTCACCCTGAGTGATTGGCTCGATTGCTGCGGGTGCGGCGCCGACTGCGAAGCTGCGCCGCAGCGGCGCTAAGCTTGCGGTGAAGTACCATGTTAGCTCGGCGGTTCACGGCACTGCAAGGCGCCTGACCACTCCCACGGACGCGCACACTCCAATGACGGCATTGCGGACCGTCAATCCCGCTTAACTAAGCGGTCGCTTATTGATATGCCCTTCCCGATGGAATGGGGAAGTCGCTCTCGCGGTCAATCGGCACATTCTGATCAAGGGACGATTGCGATGACATGTTACTCCGTGAGGTGGAGGTATGAAGCATCTTTGGTTGGTTCGCCTTGGGAAGCACGGCGAACAGGAGGCGCACGCGCTCGAAACGAGTGAACTTGTCCTTGGCTTCCGCGTCGGCGATCTCAGGTCCGCCCATGACCGCGACGCTGTCCTGAAGGTCGTGGAGCGGGCATATCCGGATGAAAAGCATAAGACCCAGCTCAACTTTGCTGCCCAGCTCAACCAGTTCAGCAACACCATTCAAAAGGGCGATCTTGTAGTGGTGCCGCTCAAAACGCAGAACACTATTGCCATAGGCGAGGTAACTGGATCGTGCACTTCGACAACCGACGGATACCCGATGCGGCCTGTGCGCTGGCTAAAACCGAGTGTGCCGCGCGATGTGTTTCGACAGGACCTTCTCTACAGCTTTGGCGCGTTCATGACCGTCTGCGAGATTAGTCGCAACGATGCCCTTCCTCGTGTCGAGGCAGTTCTCAAGACTGGGCGCGACCCGGGCTATGAGGCTGGCGCTCTATCTCAACCGAGAGCCCCTGCATCCGCGGGCGCCCCTACCGCGGAAGATGCAGAGGTTGATCTCGAAAGCATCGCGCGTGATCAAATCGAGCGGCGTGTCGCTAGTGCGTTCACTGGGCACAATTTTACCCGGCTTGTCGCGGAAATCTTGAAAGCCCAGGGTTATGTCGTTAATGTCTCACCATCGGGTCCCGACCAAGGCATAGACATTGTCGCCGGTCGCGGCGGTCTTGGGTTTGAACCTCCGCGCCTTGTTGTTCAAGTTAAGTCTGGCAATATCATCGCCGATCAACCAACGCTCCAGGCTTTGATTGGCGCCGTTCAGGATACGCATGCGGACCAAGGCTTGCTTGTCTGTTGGGGAGGCTTCAAGAAGCCCGTAGAGCAGCGGCGGAACGAGTTGTATTTCCGCATTCGCCTCTGGGGCAGGAAAGAAACACTCGACGCATTGTTCGAAGTTTACGACCGCCTCCCGGAAGCGTTTCGAGCCGAGTTGCCGTTGCGGCAAACTTGGATGCTCGTCCCGGAGGACGAGGAGGGAGCTGCATAGGCGTTCGTGACCCCCACCCTAGCCCGCTACACAAGACGCGGCCACAATCCCGCAGTTGCTAGGAAGGATGCGACGCCGACTGCGGGCTGACCGCTCTCTCTGCAAGGCTGCACTCCGGCGCGAACGTGGACCCCTTTCGAGTGGCGGTCGCGGCACCGTTACGGGATTTCCAGAAATTGACAGGCATGTTCTCAAACCACCCTGTCTGTGCGCGTGAAGGGTACCGTCTGTCCAGCGTGGGGGGAGGTTCGCGCTCTCCACTGCCGGCTTCATCAACGTCCGCTCACTGCATTTCGGCCCCGCATTCGTGTGGCCAACCGATGGCCCCGCTCAACAGCGAGGCCAACATGAAGCGCGATCTCTACGCGGAAGTGTCCGCGCGCGTCAGCAACCGTCGGCGCCAACACACCATGCAACGCGGTGACCAATCGCCCGTACTCAGGGTGCAACGTCGTGCTGCTGTGGATGGCGCAGAACGCCGGCTTCCGCTCTCCGCGTTACCTCACGTTCAAGCAGGCGCGCGCGAGGGCTGCTCAAAGCGGACACGCGGGCGTTCGTCACGGCATGCAGCAAGGCGCAAGCGGCGGCAGACTATCTGCGAGGCTTGGCGCTGCGCGACGCTTCTCCGGCAGCGGCGTGAGGCGGGAGATGCGAAATCCCACACCCAAGGAACCACTTCACGATGTCGACTGGGTGAATGGAAGGGCCGTTGAGGTGTTCTACGTGGATCGAAGCTGGGCGCCGGCATTCGGCGGCGCGATTTGTTGGTATTGGTGGAGCGCGCCTCCCGCAAGGTGATGCTAACGGACCGTTCCCAACAAGCTACAGCGCGTACCGCGACGCGCTGACACGTTACATATGACGCCAAGCAGGCCGGCGGTGCAGACGCTCCGGCGGCCGTTACAGGATGATAGCCGCGCAAGGACGTTCGCTTTCGTCCGCGATGGTTCGGGCTGCGCTGCTAGGGCAGATGTTGGGGCAGGATCGCTGCATCGCATAAAAAGCTTGTTATTACAATGGGTTGCCCGACGCCGTGGCGGAGAGGGAGGGATTCGAACCCCCGATACGGTTGCCCGTATGCCGCATTTCGAGTGCGGTGCATTCAACCACTCTGCCACCTCTCCGCAACCGGAACAGGGTTCCTCGTGTGGCGCGCGGAGTTGTAACGAAGGCCGCGGGGCGAGACAAGGGTGGCGGCGAGGCAACCGGCACGGCGCGGGCGCCGCGGCCGCACCACCCGCGCGCGGCCTTCCGGGCAGCCGCCGGGGCTGCTGCCGCGGTCGATGTCCGCTGCCCCAAGCCGTCGTGCGAGAGGGCAGCGACACGGGAGAACGCGTTCTGGGTCAGACGCTTGCTTGGGTCAGCCGTGTCCACGCACCCGCCGTCCCGCCGGTAGCGCGTCCCGCGAGGGACGCGAGCCTGCGACAACCGGGCTCCCGGCGGCCGCCCGGCGCGCTTGTCGCCCGTCCCGTTCGGGCCTAATTGGGGACGGGGGCGCGGACCTGCTCCTGCGATTGACATCAGGGAACTCCCATGAGCGGACGCGTGCCCCGGCTCCTTCTCGTCCTCACCGCCTTCCTCGCCGGGCTCGGCGTGTGCTTCGGCGCCATCTTGTACTTCACCCGGCCCGGCGCGGCGCCGGCACTCCTGCAGGCGGCCGCCATCGGCGGGCCGTTCCGCCTCGTCGACCAGAACGGCGCGGCGGTCACCGACCAGGACCTCAAGGGCAAGACCTTTCTGGTGTTCTTCGGGTTCACCCATTGTCCTGACGTGTGCCCGACCACGCTCTTTGAAATGTCGGAGATCCTGCGCAAGCTCGGCAGCGATGCCGACCGCACCGCCGTGCTGTTCGTCAGCGTCGATCCGGAGCGCGACACCCCGGCGAGCATGAAGGACTATCTCTCGAGCTTCGACCCCCACATTCGCGGCCTCACCGGCGATCCCGCTGCGCTCGCCGCGGTCGCCCGGGCCTACCGCGTCTATTACAAGAAGGTGCCCCTCGACGGCGGCGACTACACCATGGACCACACCGCGATCGTCTATCTCATGGGCAAGGACGGCCACTTCATCAGCCCCTTCAACATGAAGCGCACCGCCGACGTGGCCGCGGCCGATCTGCGCAAATATCTCTGACGTTCGGGGACGCCGTCCCGCCGGACAAATCGCTGCGAGGCCACCCCGGATGAGCCGCAAAGAACGCCGCGCGGCAGCGAGCGCCGAGAGGGGTGGCGGCACGGGTGGCGGCATGCCGCCGTCCGGGCCCCCGGCCGCAGCCCTGTTCGCGGCGGCGCTGCATCACCACCGCAGCGGTGAACTCGGCGAGGCCGAACGGCTGTATCGCCAGGTGCTGACCCTCGAGCCGCGCCACGCGCCGGCGCTGCACTTTCTGGGCATCCTCCGGCATCAGGCGGGCAACAGCGCGGCTGCGATCGAACTCATCGGCGAGGCCATCGCCCGCGACGGCACGATCCCCGATTTTCACTACAATCTCGGCGTGATCCTGGAGAGCCTCGGCCGGCGCGCGGAGGCTGTCGCCCGCTATCGTGCGGCGACGGCACTCAAGCCGGATCATTTCGGCGCAACCCTCAATCTCGGCAATGTCCTCCTCGCCGACGGCAGGCTCGAGGAAGCGGAACCCGCGTGCCGCCGCGCGGTCGCGCTCAATCCGCAGTCCGTCGAGGCCCGCTTCAACCTCGGTACCGCGCTCGCCCGGCAGCAGCGCTACGCCGAAGCGGCCGTGCCATTCTCCGAGGCCGTGCGCCTCAAGCCGGACTTCGCCGCCGCGCATGCGAGCCTCGGCGCGGCGCTGCTCGCCGCGCGCGACCATGAGGCCGCGGCGCGGCATCTGCGAAGCGCGCTCGCACGCGATTCGCGGCAACATCAGGTCGCGGTCAATCTCGGCCATGCCGAACTCGCGCTCGGCCGCGAGGCGGAGGCGCTCGAGGCCGCCCTCGCCGCTCTCGCCATCGAGGAGAGCCGGGAGGCCAAGGCCCTGTTCGGCCGCGCCGCCCGTCATGCCCGCCCGCGCGAGGACGCGCCGCGGTTTCGCGGCCTGATCGGGCGGGCGCTGGTGGAAGGGTGGGACAAGCCGGAGCACCTCGCGCTTCCGGCCATCGCGCTCATCAAGATGAATCCGGTCGTGCGCGCGGCGCTGGACCGTCTCGCTGCGGCGGGGGCCTCGCCGCTGTCGCTCGCAGGGCTCGTCGGCGATGGTCTCGGCGCGCTGGCGAGCGACCGCGTGCTGGTGCCGCTGCTTCACGCGGTGCCCGTCGGCGATGCCGATATCGAGCGGCTGCTCGCCGCGCTCCGGCGCGCCCTGCTCGACGCGGCCGCGGCCGCCGCGGCCCTGCCCGACGGCGGCCTCGAAATTCTGTGCGCGCTGGCACGGCAGTGCTTCGTCACCGAATACGTCTACGGGTCGAGCGACGCGGAACGCGACACCGCGACGGCGTTGCGGGATCGCTTCGCCGCCGCGCTGGCCGCCGGTAAATCCCCGTCGCCGCAGTGGATTGCGACCACCGCCGCGTATTTTCCCTTGGGCTTCATTGCCGGCTCCGACCGGCTGCTGCAGCAGCCGTGGCCCGCTGCGGTCGCGGACTTGCTGACGCAGCAGGTCACCGAGCCCCGCGCCGAGCAGGCTCTGCGCGCCGAACTGCCGCGCCTCACCGCTATCGCGGACGCGGTGTCGATCGCGGTCAAGCAGCAGTACGAGGAGAACCCTTATCCACGCTGGATCAGTGCGGGGCCGCTCGGTCCCGCGGCCCCGATCGATGCTTATTTCGCAGCCAAGTTTCCGGCGGCGGGCTACCGGCCGCTCGGCACGGACGCGCCGTCCGTTCTGATCGCGGGCTGCGGCACCGGCCGCCACGCCATCGAGATCTCGCAGCGCTTCGCCGGCGCGGACGTGCTCGCCATCGATCTGAGCGCGGCGAGCCTCGGCTACGCGCTGCGCAAGACCCGCGAACTCGGCCTCGCCAACCTCCGCTACGGCGTCGCCGACATCCTCGCTCTCGCGCCGGAGGGCCGGAGCTTCGACGTGATCGAGGCGAGCGGCGTGCTTCATCACCTCGCCGATCCGCTCGCCGCGTGGCGGCGGCTGCTGTCGCTGCTGCGGCCGGGCGGCGTCATGAATGTCGGGCTCTATAGCGAGCTTGCGCGGGCCGACGTGGTGCGGGTGCGCCGCCTCGTCGCCGAGCGCGGCATTGCGGCGACGGCGGACGGCATTCGCGGCTGCCGACAGGAGCTGATGGCCGTGCCCGGCGAGCCGCTGCTGACGTCGCCGGATTTCTACTCGCTCAGCGGCTGCCGCGACCTCCTGTTCCACGTCCAGGAAAGCCGCATGAACTCTTCCGCAGATTCAAGGCTTCATCGCCGAGGCCGGCCTCGTCTTCCTCGGCTTCGATGCGGACGGCGCGCTGCTGGAGCATTATGCCAGGGAGTTCCCGGCGGACGCCGCCCGCACCGACCTGGCGTCGTGGCACCGTTTCGAGCGCGCAAACCCGCACAGTTTCGCGGGGATGTATCAGTTCTGGGTCCAGAAGCCGGCGTAGCCCGGATGGCGCGGCGGAGGCCGGGCAGAGACTCCGCCTTGACACGGCCGTCGCCTCCTTTGCATGGGGTTGTTTTTCAAAAAGAGCCGAGCGAAGCGCTCCCTGCCGAAGATGGGCCTCCCGATCAGGAGCTGTCCGGTCCGGCGTTTTCATCTATAACCGGCAGTCCCGCCCGGCCCGCTGGTCCAACTTGTGCCGGAATCAGCCCTCAGGAGCGGGGATCGCTCCAATTTCGAGAACGCCATGCGCCGACCCAGTGCCAAGTCCGATCACCTGCTCGCGGTAAGCTGGCTGGCCGCCGTCTGCGCGGTCGTCGGCGTGATCGGCCTCGATGGGACGACCTCGCCCGCCGCGGCGCAGGCCGGCGCCGCGCGCCAGGCCGCCCCGGCGGTGGTGCCCGGCTTCTGGGATCCGCGACGGCTTCCGGAGCGGCCCGACACCACCCGCATGAATGCCATTCGCTTCATGACCGAGGTCGACTATCCGCCGTTCAACTTCGCCGGCCCGGACGGCAATCCGGCGGGCTTCAACGTCGATCTCGCCCGCATGATCTGCGAGGAGCTCAAGGTCACCTGCACCATCCAGATGCGGCGCTTCGATACCCTGTTCGACAGCCTCAGTCAGAACCGCGGCGACGCCGCCATCGCTTCGATCTCGGTCACCGAGGATGCCCGCCAGCGTGCCGATTTCACCGATCCGTATTACCGGCCGACCGCGCGCTTCGCCGCGCGCCGCGACAATCCGATCCTCGAGATCACCCCGGAAAAGCTCGAGGGCAAGAAGATCGCCGTGGTCGCCGGCTCGGCGCACGAGCAATACCTGCGCACCCTCTTCACCGAGGCGGAGCTGCGCCTGTTCCCCGACTCCGACGCGGCGCGGGAAGCGCTGCGCCGCGGCGACGTCGACTTCCTGTTCGGCGACGGCTACGGGCTCTCGTTCTGGCTCAACGGCGCCACCTCCCAGGCGTGCTGCGTCTTCGTCGGCGGCCCGTTCGTCGAGGGCCGCTATTTCGGCGAGGGCATCGGCATCGCGGTCAAGCGCGGCAACGACCCGCTGCGGCTGGCGCTGAACTGGGCGCTCTACCGCATCTGGGAAAGCGGGCGGTTCACCGACCTGTGGCTGCGATACTTCCCGATCAGCCCGTTCTGAAGGCGGCCGGATGCGTTTCGGGTTGCATCGGGTCGCGCCGTCATGTCTTTAGTTTCGGTTCTGTCGTTTCGTTCTTGCCCGGCGGGTCCGCGACTTGAGCGGCCGCGCGCTGGCGCGGATGTCCGGGCCCGGAGTACGCGATGTCCGATGTGATGACCTCTGGAGCTGCCGACCTGCGGGCGCTCGCGGAGCAGTGCAATGCCTGGCCGTTCGAGGAAGCGCGCAAGATCGTCGCGCGCCTCGCCCGCCGCCCCAAGGACGAGGTGATCTTCGAGACCGGCTATGGCCCGTCGGGCCTGCCGCATATCGGCACCTTCGGCGAGGTCGCGCGCACCACCATGGTGCGCCATGCCTTTCGCACCCTCACCGCGGACAAGGTCAAGACCCGGCTGATCGCGTTCTCCGACGACATGGACGGGCTGCGCAAGGTCCCCGACAACATCCCCAACAAGGACCTGGTCGGGCAGCATCTCGGCAAGCCGCTCACCCAGGTGCCCGATCCGTTCGGCACCCATGACAGCTTTGGCGCGCACAACAATGCGCGCCTGCGCGCCTTTCTCGACGCCTTCGGCTTCGACTACGAATTCTTGTCGGCGACCGCAGTGCTACCGGTCCGGGCGCTTCGATGCGGCGCTGCTCACCGTGCTGTCGCGCTACGACAAGGTGATGGAGATCATGCTGCCGTCGCTGCGCGAGGAGCGGGCGCAGTCCTATTCGCCGTTCCTGCCGATCTCGCCGCGCACCGGCGTCGTGCTGCAGGTGCCGATCGTCGCCCACGATGCCGCCGCCGGCACCGTCTCCTACGACGATCCCGACACCGGCGAGCGCGTCACCACGGAAGTGACGGGCGGGCGGTGCAAGCTGCAATGGAAGCCCGACTGGGCGATGCGCTGGGTCGCGCTCGGCATCGACTACGAGATGGCGGGCAAGGACCTGATCGATTCCGTGAAGCTGTCCGGCGAAATCTGCCGCGCGCTGGGCGGTACGCCGCCGGAGGGCTTCAACTACGAGCTGTTCCTCGACGACAAGGGCCAGAAGATCTCGAAGTCCAAGGGCAACGGCCTCACCATCGACGAATGGCTGCGTTATGCGAGCCCGGAGAGCCTGTCGCTGTTCATGTACCGCGAGCCGAAGTCGGCGAAGCGGCTTTATTTCGACGTCATCCCGCGCCACGTCGATGAGTACCAGCAGTTCCTCGAAGGCTATGGGCGCCAGGACGCCAAACAGCGGCTGAGCAATCCGGTGTGGCACATCCATGCCGGCGCGCCGCCGCAGCCGGAGGCGCCGGTCTCGTTCACGCTGCTCCTCAACCTCGTCTCCGCCTCCAATGCGGAGAACGCCGAGACGCTGTGGGGCTTCATCGGCCGCTACTGGCCGGGGGTGACGCCGCAGAGCCATCCCAAGCTCGACCGCATGGTCGGCTATGCCATCCATTATTTCCGCGACTTCGTGCTGCCGACTAAGAACTTCCGCGCCGCCGGCGAGACCGAGCGGGCGGCGCTGACCGACCTGCGCGACGCGCTCTCGCAGCTGCCGCCGGACAGCACGGCGGAGAAGATCCAGGAAGTGGTCTACGAGGTCGGCCGCCGACCGCCCTTCCTCGACACCACCGGCAAGGCGAAGACCAAGGACGGCAAGCCGGGCGTTTCGCTCGAATGGTTCAACATGCTCTACCAGGTGCTGCTCGGCCAGGAGAAGGGCCCGCGCTTCGGCTCGTTCGTCGCGCTCTACGGCCTCGGCAACACCGTCGAGATGATCGACGGCGCGCTGGCGCGGTCGCAATGAGGCTGACCCGCGCGGATTGCGCGGGCCTGTCCGAACCATCTCCCTAATTTGAAGCGTCGCCTTGTTGTTGAAGCATCGCCTTTGTTTTCATGCATCGCCGTGTCCGGTGAGCCGGCGGCTTTTCGGGATCGTGCGCCAGGAATGAAATGCCCGTCAGCACGCTGGCCCTGATCGCCGTCACGGTCCTCGTCTCCTCGTTCCTTTCCGGGGTGTTCGGGATGGCCGGCGGGATGATCCTGCTGGGCGTGCTGCTGGTCTATTTCGACGTCACCACGGCGATGGTGCTGTTCTCCATCATCCAGTTCGCCTCGAACGGCTGGCGCGCGGTGCTGTGGTACCGCTACGTGCTGTGGCGGATCTTCTTCCAATACGTCGCCGGCGCGGGCCTCGCCTTCGCGGCGCTGCGTTTCATCGCCTATGTGCCGGACAAGGCTACGGTCTATTTCCTGCTCGGGATCATGCCGTTCCTGGTGGAGGTCCTGCCGCGGCGCCTCCATCCCAGCATCGAGTGGCGCGGCATGCCGTTTCTCGCCGCCGTGCTGACGACGGTCGTCCAGTTCATGTCGGGGGTGGGCGGGGTTTTCCTCGACATCTTCTTCCAGAAGAGCACGCTCGACCGCAGGACGACGGTCGCGACCAAGGCCGTGACCCAGACCTTCAGCCACGTGCTGCGTGCCGTCTATTTCGGCTCGTTCGGCAACCTGAACAATGTCGTGTCATGGCCGACGCTGGGCGCCATCGTCCTCGCCATCGCCGCGACCTCGGTGACGCCTTACGTGATCGAGCGCATGACCGACCACGGCTTCCGCCAGTGGACGCGCGTCGTCATCTACGCGATCTCGTCGGTCTATCTCGTCCGCGCCGGCGTGCTGGTGTTGCGATAGGCGGAATTGCCAAAGCAAAGCCTGTCATCGCCCGGCTTGACCGGGCGATCCGGTAACTACCGGACTCTCGGTGGAGCAAAGTCTCAGCTGCGTCGACAGCGCGGCGGTTACTGGATTGCCCGGTCAAGCCGGGCAATGACATCGGTCTGATGGCGACGCCTCAGGCTACTGGCTCGCCCACACGATCCGCGCGACCCACACCACCTCTTCCGTGGTGAGCAGGCGGTCGGGATGCTCGGGATTGAGCGACTTCAATTCCAGCGATTTCGCCGTCTTGCGCTTGAGCTCCTTGGCCATCACCTCGCCGTCCCGCGTCTTGACGACGACGCGGTCGCCGCGATGGATCGTCGCCGACGGCGAGACGATGATGACGGTGCCGTCGCGATAGGCGGGATGCATCGATTCGCCGGAAATCTTCAGCGCATAGACGTGCTCGTCGTCGACGGCGGGAAACGGGATGTCATCCCAGCCCTTGCCGGCGGGAAATCCGCCGTCGTCGAAATAGCCGCCCACGCCGGCCTCGGCGAAGCCGATCAACGGCACCGCCTCGGACGGCGGATTGCCGGCCTCGCTGATCAGGGCGACGAACTGATCGATCGAGGCCCCGGTGGCCGCCAGCGACTTCGCCACCGATTCGGTCGACGGCCAGCGCGCCCGGCCGTCCGGCGTGATGCGCTTCGACTTGTTGAACGTGGTCGGATCGAGTTCCGCACGCTTGGCGAGGCCGGAGGGCGACAACCCGGCCCGCTTGGCCAGCCCGTCTATGGCCGACCAAATCTGCGCATGCGTCAGCATCCATCGCCTCCCGCTGGGGACGCATAGGAATTATAACCTGCCGGCTCCCCCGTCTAGGTCGGAGAGTTGCTTTGCCGAAATTTGTTGTGGAGAGGGGGCGGCGCGCGTTTCGCGGGAAAAAACGTCGTCCACCGCGATCGGTCTATGCGCGCCCCGCGCTTCCGCGCGCCAGGCGCATCAGGAGCCAGATCGGCACCACCAGCACGGCGCCGAGCAGGAAATAGCGCCACATCCAGCGCACCGCGTCGAACCCCATGTCCCAGACGCTGCGGATCAGCCGTTCCAGGCTGTGCAATATGTTCATGGGGTCGAGGCCGATCGCGGACAGCACGACGCCGACGAGGACCGACAGCAGCACCAGGCGGGCCAGCACCGAGAGGGGCGGACCGCCGAAGAACCGGGTGACCACATCGTTCGACATTCGATCTCTCCAGCTGATTCCGCACCGTCATTTTACCACATGCGCGGCCGGCAAAATGAGGGCGGCAGGCGCGGCCCGGTCCGCGGCGCGGTGTACCAGCAGGCGCTGCAGCGTCTCCAGGCGATCGGCCTCGCGGGGCGGCTTGTCCCAGCGCAGCCGGTTGATGCGCGGGAAGCGCATGGCGACGCCGGACTTGTGGCGGGTCGACTGCTGCAGGCCTTCGAACGCGACCTCGAACACCAGGCCGTCGTCGCCGGAGTGGGTGACCTCGCGCACCGGCCCGAACCGGGCGACGGTGTTGCGCCGGACGAAGCGGTCGATTTCCGCGAGTTCGGCGTCGGTGAAGCCGAAATAGGCCTTCCCCACCGGCACCAGCTCGTCGCCGGCTTCGCCGGCCGTCCACACCCCGAACGTGTAGTCCGAGTAGAACGACGAGCGCTTGCCGTGGCCGCGCTGCGCATACATCAGCACGGCGTCGATCACGAAAGGATCGCGCTTCCATTTCCACCACGGGCCCTTCGGCCGCCCCGGGACATAGGGCGCATCGCGCCGCTTGATCATCACGCCCTCGACCGCCGCGGCGTCGTCGCCGGCGCCGGCCGCCGCAGGGTCGGCGCGCGCGGCGGCGAGCGCATTCCAGTCGGCAAACGGCACCAGCGGGGAAAGGTCGATGCGCGGCGACGCCAAACGCGCGATGAACGCCTCGAGCCGTTCGCGGCGCGCTTCGAGCGGTTCTCCGCGCAGGTCGCGGTCGCCGTCGACGAGGAGATCATAGGCGCGCAGATGGGCCGGGAATTCCACCAGCAGCTTCGCCGAGACGCTCTTGCGATTGAGCCGCTGCTGCAGCACGTTGAAGGACTGCACGCGGCCCTCGCGCATGATCAGCAATTCGCCGTCGAGCGCGCCGTCGAATGCGAGCGCTTCGGCGAGGTCCGGAAAGCTTCCCGAAATATCCTCGCCGGTACGCGAATAGAGCCGGGCGACCCGTCCGCCGTCGGTGCGCCGCCCGGCCGCGGCCTGCACGCGGATACCGTCCCATTTCCATTCGGCGACGAAGGCGGCCGGATCGAGCGCGGCGAAGTCGGCCTCGTCGATGGCATGGGACAGCATGGGCGGGCGGAACGGCGCCGGATCGTCGCTTTGCGGCCGGTCGGTGCGCCCCTCGATCCAGCCGAACAGCTCGGCATAGGGCGGAGCGAGCGACGGCCACACCAGCTCGACCTCGTCGGGTTCGCGTCCGCCGATCGCCGCCACCGCGGTCTTGGCGAGCCGCGCCGAGACGCCGATGCGTAGCGCCCCGGTCACGAGCTTCAGGAGCGCCCATCGCCCGGTCTCGTCGAGCGCGTCGAGCCAGCCCGCGAGCCGGCCCGGCAGCTCCGCCTTGCCGAGCGTGGCGAGGGTGGCGACGACCTCCGACAGCGAGGGCACCGCCGCCGTGGCGTCGGGCCGGGCCGGCCACATCAGCGCGACCGTTTCCGAGAGGTCGCCGACATAATCGTAGGAGAGCGTGAACAGCACGGGATCGGTGCGCTCGGCGATCAGCGCCCGGATCACGCCGGGCTTGGCATGGCGAAACGACAGTGCGCCGGTGATGGCCGCAAGCGCATAGCCGCGCTCGGGGTCCGGCGTGGTGCGGAAATACTCGGACAACAGCCGCAGCTTGGCGTTGCGGCCGCCTTCATAGGCGAGGCGATCCAGCAGGGCGGCGAAGCGGTTCATGAGGACGCGGCGTCCTCGCCGGGCGCTTCCATGTCGGATGCCTGCATGTCGGACGCTTGCGTGTCAGGCGTTTTCGCATGAGGTGTTTCCGCGTCGGCCGCTTCCGCGTCGGTCGCCTCGTCCTCCTCGCCATAGCCGACCATGTGGAGCGGCTGCGCGTTGAGACCGCGCAGCAGGCACCAATGGACGAGGGCCTCCTCGGCGCCGTGGGTCACCCAGATGTCGGTGGCACCGGTGGCCGCGATGGTGGCGGTGAGGCCATCCCAGTCGCAATGGTCGGAGATCACCAGCGGCAGCTCGACGCCGCGCTGGCGGGCGCGCGCCCGCACCCGCATCCAGCCCGAGGCGAACGCCGCCACCGGTTCAGGAAAGCGGCGGCTCCAGCGGTCCTGCAGGGCGGAGGGCGGACAGATCGCAATGGCGCCGGCGAGGTCGGCCTTGGCGGCGTCGCGCACGGCGCGCAGCTCGCCGAGTTCCACGCGGCTCGCATAGTAGCGCGTGATCGTCTCCATGGCGCCGTGCAGGTAGATCGGCTTGTCGTAGCCGGCAGCGCGGATCATCGCGATGACGCGCTGCGCCTTACCGAGCGAATAGGCGCCGACGAGGTGGCCGCGGTCGGGAAACAGCGCGACCGACGCCAGCAGCTTGCGGATTTCCGCCGCCGGGTCGCCATGGCGGAACACCGGGAGCCCGAACGTCGCCTCGGTGATGAAGATGTCGCAAGGCACCAGCTCGAACGGCGCGCAGGTGGGATCCGGCACGTCCTTGTAGTCGCCCGACGCGACGAGGCGGCAGCCTTCGCCTTCGATCCTGATCTGAGCCGAGCCGAGCACATGGCCGGCGGGATGAAAGCTCACCTCGACGCCGCCGAGGCGCAGCGTCTCGCCGTAGCGGATCGCCTGCACACTGCCGGCGAAATTGTCCCCATAGCGCAGCCGCATCAGGTCGAGCGTCTCCTGGGTGGCGAGCACCGCGCCGTGGCCCGGCCGCGCATGGTCGGAATGTCCGTGCGTGATCAACGCCCGTTCGGCCGGACGCATCGGGTCGATGTGAAAGCCGCCGCGCCGGGAGCACAGGCCGGCCGGGGTCGGACACAAAAGTTCCTCGGGGCGCATGGCCTTGAGATATGTCATAGACGCGCCATTGCGAGCCCGGATCGACCATCGCCACCGCCGACCAACCCATCGTCTCATCGGGGAACCTGATCGCCGACCGGCGCTTCGGGTTTGCCCGCGACCTCGCGTCCCGCGGCGATCTCGCCGCCGCCGCCGACCTGTTCGCGCAGGCGGCCGAGGCGGCGCCGGACTTCGCCGCGGCGTGGTTCGCGCTCGGCGAGACCCGCGCGAAGCTCGGCGACGGCGCCGGCGCTTTGGCGGCGTTTCGCGAGGCGGTGCGGAGCGATCCGCATGATCGCCAGGGCGCGGCCCTCCACCTCGCCCGGCTCGGCGCGGCCGATCCCAAACACGCGATGTCGCCTGCCTATGTGCGCGCGCTGTTCAATCAATACGCGCCGCGCTTCGACGAAGCGCTCGAGAGCCTCGCCTATCGCGGGCCGCAGCAACTCGCCGAGGCGGTGCGGCGCATCCGCGCGCCATCTCCCGGCGCGGCGATCGGCACCATGCTCGATCTCGGCTGCGGCACCGGGCTCGCCGCGGCCGCGTTCCGCCCCGACGTGCGGCACGTCACCGGCGTCGACCTGTCGCCGGGCATGGTCGCGAAGGCGCGCGCCAAGAACGTCTACGACCGGCTCGAGACCGGTGACCTCGTCGCGTTCCTCGCCGCCGAGCGCACCGCCGGGCGGCGCTACGACCTCGTCATCGCTGCCGACGTCCTCGTCTACCTGTTCGACCTCGCGCCGGTCATGCGCGCCGTCGCCGACGTGTTGAACCCGGGCGCGCTGTTCGCCTTCACCGTCGAGACCTATCCGGGCGACGCCGTGGAGCTCGGCGAGAAACTGCGCTTCCGCCACAGCGCCGACGTGGTGCGCGCGGTGGTGGCCGCGGCCGGCCTGGCGCTGCGCGAGCTGTCACCGTGTGCGACCCGTACCGAAGGAAGCGCGGCGGTGTTCGGACTGCTTGCCGTGGCGTGCGCTGATCACGGCGTCGCAGCGTAAGATGGGCAAAGGCGCTCGTCACGCCGTGCCCACGCTGCAGAATGACCGGGGCACGCTTCGCTTTGCCCACCCGACGGGTGTAAAATGGACAGGGAGGTTCCCCATGTCTCTGGTCCAAGCGCCGCACGCCGAAGCGTCTCACGCCGACGCCGTCCACGCCCTGCTGCCCGCCGCCGGAGCGACGGCCAGCCTGGTCGCGTTCATCGACGGCCTGCGCTATGGCGACCTCGACGCCGAGGTTCGCCACTATGCGCGGCGGCATCTTCTCGACACGGTCGGCGTGATGATCTGCGGGGCCGCCGGCGACGTCGCGAACCGGGCGGAGCGGGCGGTGGCCGCGGTGCGCGCCGCCGGCCGCATTCCGGTGCCGGGGCGCACGCGCCGCGCCGACCTTCTCGACGCCGCCTTCCTCGGCGGCACCGCCGCCCATGGCATCGAGCTCGACGACGGCTACCGCCAGGGCTCGGTGCATCCCGGCTGCGCGGTCGTGCCCGCCGTGCTCTCCGCCGGCTACGCGCGCGGCGCCAGCGGCGCGGCGGTGATCGAAGCGGTGGTCGCGGGCTACGAGACGACCGTCGCGCTGGCACGCGCCTGCCATCCCGACTTGCGCCAGCGCGGCTTTCATCCGACTGGCGCCTGCGCGGTGTTCGGCGCCGCGGCCGCCGTCGCCAGGCTGCATGGCCTCGCCGCACCGGCGATCGCCGATACGCTCGGCATCGCGGCGAGCAGCGCGGCCGGCCTGTTCGCGTTCGTCAATGGCGGCGCCGACATCAAGCGGCTGCATGCCGGCCACGCTTCGCGAGAAGGACTGCAGGCGGCCCTCCTCGCCGCGGAAGGCGTGGCGGGGCCGCCGGACGTGATCGAGGCGCGCGACGGCTTCATGCAGGCGTTCGCGTTCGGCCGCATCGACCGCGCGCGGGCGATCGCGCTGCCGCCGACGGCTGCGTTCGGCATCACCGACTGCTACATCAAGCCCTATGCCTGTTGCCGGCACATCCAGCCGGCCGTGGAGGCGCTCATTGGATTGTGCCGCGACGAGAATATCGTTCCGGAGGAGGTGAGGGCGATCGAGGTCGATACCTACCGCATCGCCGCCGAGCACGCCCACACGGGCTGGGAGGACTACGCCAGCGCGCAATTGAGCTTCCCGTATCTGATCGGCCTCGCGCTGCGTTTCCGCGCCGTCCGGCTCGCGCATTTCGCCGACGAGACCCGCCGCGATCCGTCGTTCCACGACATCGCCCGCAAGCTGCGGGTGGTGGCGACGCGGGAGACCGACCAACTCTATCCTCAATTGCGCCCGGCGCGACTTACGGTGACGACATCCCGCGGCGTGTTTACGCGCGCGGCCGACGAAGCGCTCGGCTCCCGGCTCGTCCCGCTGGACGACGCGGGGCTCAGGGACAAGTTTCTCGAGCTCGTGGCGCCGGTGCTGTCGCCGGCGCGCGCCGCTGACCTGTGCGAACGGCTGTGGGCGATCGAGGCCTGCGCGGACATCCGCCCGGTGGTCGAGGCGGCGGCGAAAGAATCCTGAACACGTGAGCGCCGTGAGCGTGCGTGGATCGACGTCCTCGCAAAAAAAAAGCACGCCGGCCCGTCGGGACCGGCGTGCACGAGAGGAGACCGCGTTACTGCGCGAAGCAGTAGAACAGGCCGGCGCCGCCGGTGGCGACGAGGCCGGGCTGCGTGCAGTCGCGCGACATGTGCGACGAGATGGGCGAGTGCTGGTAGACCGTGTCGGCGATGCCTTCGCGGTCGCTATGGCCGAGCATGGCGCTGCCGAAGGTGCTGCTCGTCCAGTTGTTGCAGGTGAGGTTGAGATTCGGCGGGAAGGCGCGGCCTTCGAGGGTCGAGCCGGTCAGCATGTCGTGCTGGTTCGGGGTGTCGCCGCGGACCTTGGTGGGCTCGCCCTTCTCGTTGAGGCCGTTCGCCTTGTTGATTTGCGAATTGGTGTGGAGATCCTCGACGTTCTTGGCGATCTCGACGCCCTTGGCGTTGTGCCACGGGCCGCTGCCGATGCGGTCGCGGGCATTGATGCCCGGGGCCGCCGGGGTCGAATTGGTGCTCATATAGGCGTGCCAGGTCTTGCCGCCGGCGCCGACCGCCGCCGCGAGCTTCTGGCAGTGCGCGTCGGCCCCCGCGAGGCCGCCGAGGTCGCCGCCTTTGCCGGGGCCTTCGCTGGTGATGAAGAACGTCATGTTGTTCTGCTGGGCGTGCGAAACGCCCGACCAGCCCAGGGTGACGAGCGCTGCGGAGGCGAGGATCGACAAACGCAAAGTCGTGTTCATGTCTTCTTCCCTTGGAATGTTTATCTGGGGTTCACGGTTGGGCTCACTGCGCGAAGCAGTAGAACAAGCCATTGCCGCCGGTGGCGACGAAGTCCGCTTGGGTGCAGCCGCGTGACTGGTGCGACGAATTCCAGGAATGGGCATAGTCGTTGTCTGCGAGGCCGGTGCGGTCGATATGGCCGAGCATGGCTTTGCCGAACTCGCTGCTCGACCAGTTGTTGCAGGTCATGTTGATGTTGCCCGGGAAGGCGCGGCCTTCGCGGTCCGAACCGGTCAGCGCGTCATGCCAGTTCGGCGTGAAGCCGACGCCGGAAATCCGCGTGCCGCGTTCGGTGATGGCGGTTTCGCTGGTGAGCTTGTTGTTGTTGCTGTGGAGGTCGTCGACGTTCTGGGCGACCGTCACGCCCTTGGCGTTCTGCCACGGCCCGCTGCCGATACGGTCGCGGGCATTGACGCCCTTGGCGGTCGGAAGCTCGGGCGAGCTCATGTAGGCGTGCCAGGTCTTGCCGCCGGCGCCGACCGTCGCCGCGAGTTGCTGACAATGGGCGTCCGCGCCAGCGAGCCCGCCGAGGTCGCCGCCCTTGCCGATCGGAGCGCTGGTGACGAAGAAAGTCATGTTCGGCGCCTGGGGCGCCGGCTGCGCCTGCGCGCCGCTCACGCCGAGCAGCAACCCGGCTGCCGACGCCAGCATCGAAATACGGAACGCTCTTTCCATCTGTGGTCCTCCCATTTGGCTCGCTGCATTGCGAGATGTTGAACCGGCATCGCGGCCTTGCGACCGCGTCCCATTGCCGATGGCGCCGTACGCTGTGCGGTGCCGGTCTGCTCGCATCGTTTGAGCGCGGCAGAGAAACACATCTGGTTTTTTGCCACAATAGGCGGGCGGCCGATTGGTGTTGCTTGGAACGCGCGCCGGGCCCTGCCGCTTTTTCGCGCAGCCATCCGCATTTCGTTCTTACGCCGACCGTCCGTGTCGGCGTTTCCATTTCCGCACCGATGGCGAACGGATAGCATCCGGGCGCACTCGACTGATGGGAGGGTTCCGTGCCCCGCTGGCGACCTGTTGCGCTCATCGCCGGCCTCGTCGCGATCGCCTATGCGCTCGGTGCGTGGTCGCAGGCGCGGCACTGGCAACCGGCGGCGGCGCTGACGCGGGCCGGCGAGACGGTGGTGCGCTGGGTCGGTCGCCGGCCGCCGCCGGACACCGGAAACGACGGTTCGGACCGTGAAGCGGTCCCGTGCCCGGCCGCCGGCGAGCGCACCATGGTCGCACTGGTATTGGGCCAGTCCCACGGGGCCAATCAGGTGCGCGCGCATTATGTGGGCGGCCCCGGCGTCTACAACTATCTGCGCGGCCGCTGCTTTGCCGCGGTCGATCCGCTGCTGGGCACCGGCGGCGATCGCGGCAACATCTGGACCCTGATCGGAAACGGGCTGGTGGCGCAGAAAGAGTTCGACGCCGTCGTCCTGGCGACCATCGCGATCGGCGGCACCAGCGTCGCGCAATGGGCGCCGGGCGGCAACCTGTACGGGCACCTGCTCGGCGCGGTCAATGCCATCGAGCTCACCTATCGGATCACCCATGTCTTCATCCAGCTGGGCGAGACCGACCTCGTCGTGCACACCACGACGGACGACTACGCCCGCCAGCTCACCGAGGTGATCGCGGCGCTGCGGCAGCGCGGGGTCGGCGCACCGATCTTCGTCGCCATCGAATCCGGCTACTGCGACGGCACGGAGAAGCCGCCGCGTCCCGACAATCCGGTGGTGGAGGCGCAGCGCCGGGTGATCGCGGCGGAGCAGGGCGTGTATCCCGGACCGGACATGGATGCGGTGCTCCACATACCGGCGGACCGCTATGACGGCTGCCACATGTCGGCTTCAGGGGCCGCCAAGCTCGCACCGCTATGGATCCAGGCGATCGCCACGCCGGCCAAGGCGCCGCCGCGATAGGTCAAGATCGAAGGAAAGGATCGGGGGAATGAATGGGAGCCTGGAACGTGCGCCTGCGGGCGACGCTCACCACGGTCCGCCGCGCTTCCAGTCGTTCTTCCAGCCGGTCAGCTTGCCGTTGCGGAACTGCAGCCACAGCTGCCGGTCATAGGTGAACAGGCTCGGAATGAGGGTCGACCGCTCGGCGTAGTAGACTTCGTTGCCGGCGCTGCCAGAAACGTGCACGAGCGGGGCACCCAGCGCCGTCGAAGCCACTGCGGGAGTCATGCCGAATTCGAGAGGAATGGCGTCGGTGCGAACATCGTTCCAGGGGCAATTGGAGAACCACGCAATGCAGCCCCACACCACCGCCTGCCGCCATTGCTGCGTCCCGCGCATTGGCTTCACCCCATCCCGTTGAGCCCCGCTCCATGGTGCGGGAGCGGGTGCGTCCAGTCAATCCGGCCGCGGGCGAACCCGACCCATGGGGAGGTCCAGTGGTTGCAGCGGGAACGCGGCAGCCGGAAGCGTCGCCGCTTCCGGCTGCCGGGTACGTCAGTGGGCGACGCTCGCCGTCGTTTCCGGCCCTCGCGGCCACACCACGACCTTGGTGCCGACCTGCACCCGGCTGTAGAGGTCGGAGATGTCGTCGTTGGTGAGCCGGATGCAGCCCGACGAGACGAAGGTGCCGATGGTCGACGGCTGATTGGTGCCGTGGATGCGGTAGAGCGTGTTGCCGAGGTAGAGCGCGCGTGCGCCCAGCGGGTTGCTCTCGCCGCCGGCCATGAAGCGGGGCAGGTAGGGCTGGCGCTCGATCATTTCCTTGGGCGGATGCCAGTCCGGCCATTCCGACATGCGGCTGATGCGCTCTCGACCGGCCCAGGTGAAGCCTTCGCGGCCGACGCCGATGCCATAACGGATCGCCTTGCCGTTGCCCATCACGAGGTAGAGGTAGGTGTTCGGCGTGTCGACGATCAGGGTGCCGGAGGGCTCCTTGGTCTGGAGATCGACCAACTGACGGCGGAACTGCGCCGGCAGTTCCTTAGGCTTGCCCACCTCGGGCTGATAGTCCGCCGGCAGTCCGGCATAGCCGTTCGGCTGGGCGCTGGGCGGCTGGGTAGCGGGCGGCTGGGACGCGAGACCATAGCTGGGGGCCGGCGTGCCGTATCCCGGCTGCGGAGCAGCATAGCCCGGAGCGGGCTGTTGAGTGCCATAGCCTGACGGAGGCGCCGCAGCGACGCCCGGAGCAACGACTTCGCCCGGCGGCCGCGCCGTCGTGCCGTATCCGTATTCCTGCCGCGGCGGCTCCTGATACTGCGGCGCTGCCTGGTACTGCGGCGATGCCTGGTACTGCGGACCAGCGTCCGCGCCGGCCGGCGGCGGCAGGGCATCCTGCTGGACCACCGAAGGCGGCCGCGGCGTGCCGTCATTCTGATATCCGGACGGCCGGCCATAGGGCCCCGGCGCCGGCAGGACGTCGTCGTCGTTCTCAACGAGTTGACGCCCGCGATATCCCGGCTGAACCGGAACGTAGCCCGGCGGCGGCGCCGTGCCGGCCGGCACCAGCACCGTTCCCGGAGGATACGCCGGCTGGCCGTAGCCGGGCTGGGCTGGGTAATACTGGGCATGGACGACGCCCGTCATCCCCACCATTGCCAACAGGCTTGCTGCGATTACGCGTGAATTCATGTCCCACATCCCCCGGGATGACTCCCACAACTCTTGTAAATCAGATAGGGCAGGAACAAGGCGAAAAAACAGTAAAGACCGGCAGCAAAATAAGGAATTGCCTCACGCCGGAGCGGGCCGAAGAGCCGGTCCGCCAGCCCTAACGTGCTATCGCTTCACGCTGAATTCGCGAGTTCCTGCGGACCGGGACCCTGCCGGTGCGAAACTGCATGGGTGCCGGCGCAGACCTTCAGCCCGGCAGTTCCTCGATGCCGTCGACGCGGTCGGGATAGAACGCCATGTAGCCGGTGATTTCGGCCACGTCGGGGCGCGGCGTCTCGTAGCTCCAGATCGCGTTCTCCGCGGTCCGGCCCTCGACCTTGATCGAGTAGTAGGAGGCGTCGCCCTTGTAGGGGCAGTGGCTGCTGCGCGCGGTGCGTTCGAGAAGCGTCATGTCGACGTCCTCGCGCGGAATGTAGAGGACCGGCCGGTACGACGCCTCGCGCAGCGACAGCGCCCGCGTGGTGTCGGCGACGGTGTGCCCGGCGAGGCGCACGCGCACACGCGCCGCCGCCGGCGTAATCGAGATCGGATGATCGGCAGTTCCGGCCATGGCTCACCTCTGTGCGTGCGTCTTTCTCGTGTCTCACTTGCGCGTCTCAGTTAAGCATCGCCTCGCCGTTATGCACTGCCTCACCGGCGGTGGGTGCGGCCTCTGCCCGTTCCGGGATCGGGGCCGCGGTAGAACGGGCTGCGCTCGCAATAGCCGCCAATGCCCACCATGGTTCTCATGCAGGTTTCATAGTTGGAGTAGTAGCAGGCATAGCCGCCGATGTTGCGCGGGTACACCGCGCACCAAGGGTAGGAATAGGCCGATTGAGCCCGCGCGTTCGATCCGCCTGCGATCAGCACAACGCCAATCCCGAGCATCAGGACGGCGCACCGAAAAACAACGCTTCGGCCGGGCCGCTGCAAACGGTGGTGGTTGCGGTCGTGGTCGATCGAGATCATGTCCGAGCTTTCGTTGGACTACCGAGCCTACGTGGACCATTCGAGCCGACGTTGGACTACCGATCCGAGCCTTCGGCTAAGAGTGCCGCCGCCGCGATCCGGCCGCTCCCGGCTGATAATAGGGGCTCTGGAAACAGTAGCCGCCGATGCCGGAGACCGTGGCCTGGCACTGCGCATAACTGGTGAAGTAGCAGCTCGTTCCGCCCATCCGGGTGTAGTACTTCGCGCACCATGGATAGGAATAGGCCGAACGCGCAGCCGCAGGCGTGGTGGAAACCGTGACGACAGCGGTCGTCGCGATGGCGGCGGCGATCGCTGCGGCAATGGCCGCGCAGCGGATGGGCAAGCGGTTAGGCAAACGGATCGATGATTGCATCATGGCCTCCCGTGATCCTCCCCCGCGCGCCATCCTATCTCATTCCCGAAAGTCGACAAACCACGGCTGCGGCGGCGCGGCGTCACATCCGGGACTCTGGCGCGCCACCGCGGACCTGGAGAACGGCCGTCCGCGTCATTCGAACCTGACGGACTTGTCGAGATAGAACTGCCGCATTGCCGGACGGTAGCGGTCCATCGTCTCCTTGTTGAGGTCGAGGGGTGGCTTGGCGTCGGGCGGCAGCACCGCGAAATACTTCATCTCCGACGTCGCGCGTTCGAAGTCGGCCCGCGCCGCGGCGACAAGTTCCGGGCGCGTGAGAAGATCGAGGATGGTCCCCGCCAGAACCTTCGAGCCGGCGATCATCCCCTTGTGCGCGATCGTGCTCGTCGGCGTCACGGCGGCCTGCCAGTTGTGATAGCCGATCCCCGGCACGCTGCCGGGAAAGTTCAGTACGGCGCTCGGCACCACCCAGGTGACGTCGCCATTGTCGTTCGACGATGCCGACTGCGGACGCTGGCCGAGCGGCGTCGTCGCGGTTTTCAACCCGATCGACTTTGCACCCATGGCGGTTTGGAACTTGCGGGCGAAGGCCTGCTCCTCCTCGCTCCACTTGGGCATGCCGACGGTCTCGATGTTCGCCTGGACCACCTCGGCGATCGGCTTGAGGCCGAGCTGCGGCCACGCCGCGGCGTCGATCTTGTAGTCCCAGGTGGTGCCCGTCATCAGCGCGGCTCCGTCCGCGATCTTGACGAGCTTGTCGAAGGTTTCCTTGGCGGCGGGCATGTCGGCGTCGCGCACGAACCACCAGATCTGTCCGGTGTCGGCGATGATGTTGGGCTGCACGCCGCCGGCGGTGATGGCGCGGTGGGCCCGGTAGGTCGGGTGGAGGTGCTCGCGCAGCTTGTCGAAGCCGATGTCCATCAGCTCGACGGCATCGACCGCGTCCTTGCCGTTCCACGGATCGACCGCGCCATGCGCCGACTTGCCGTGGAAGTTGAACTTCGCGCTGATGGCGGCGTAGTTCATGAGGCCGTAGCCGGCGGCGAAGCCGTCGCCGATGTGCAGGAGAACGGCGACGTCGGCATCCTTGTAGAGCCCGGCCCGCACGAGAAACGGCCGGCTCACGATCTGCTCCTCGGCCGGTCCGAACGAGATCGCGACGCTGCCGGGAATGTTGTAGCGCTCCATCGCCTGCTTGACCGCGTAGGCCGCCCCGATCGCGACGCCCGCATGGGTGTTGTGGCCTTCCATGTGGCCGGGGGCGCCGCTGACCAGCGGCGCGTGGTCGATGTTCAGCGGCGCCTGCGAGCCGCCGGGCAGCGCATCGATCTCCGAGACGATGACGATTTGCGGCTTGCCGGTGCCCCAGTGGGCCCAGATGTTGGTGTTCATCCCGGCGGTGCCGGTTTCGACGGTGAAGCCGATCGATTCGAGCACGCCCTTGACGAATTTCGAGCTCTCGATCTCCTGCATCCCGAGCTCGCCGAAATAGAACACGGTGTCGCCGATGGTGGTGATCTGGTCGGCATTGCGATCGATCGCCTGAAAGGCGAACGTCTTGCGCGCATCGGCCTGTGCCGGGGTCTGGGCGGTTGCGGGACCGGCGAGGAGGCCGACGCAAACGGCGGCGGTCGCCATGGATTGCAGGTGTCTACGGGTCATCGGGGGCTCCGGCTGCGGGCTGGTCTGCGAGGGGGACGGACGGTTGCGCCCATCCTATCCGCCGCCGCCTTGCACGCAAACCCGCGCGCTACCGACACCTTCGCGCGACGACCCGACGCCCCCTCGACCCGATGTCCCTCTATGTCCCTCTAAGGCATGATCGACTTCGCGGCCGGAACATGCTTTGGCAGACGGGAATCGTGCGGGATCGACCAGATGATACGGATCAATGGCAAGCGGCTGCTGGCGGATTTGCGGGAGCTCGCGAGCATCGGGGCCTATAAGACCGGGGTCGACCGCGTCGCGCTGTCGGCGGAGGACATCGCGTCGCGGCGCTGGCTCGTGGGCAAGCTCGCCGCCGCCGGACTGACCGCGTCGATGGACCGGGTCGGCAATGTGCTCGGACGTGATCCGCGCGCCGCACGCGCGATCCTGATCGGCTCCCACACCGACACCGTGCCCAAGGGCGGATGGCTCGACGGCGCGCTCGGCGTCGGCTACGCGCTCGAGATCGCACGCGGCGCGATCGAGGCGAACGAGGCTCATGGGGTCGGGGTCGACGTCATCTCCTTCGAGGACGAGGAGGGCACCTATATGCCGTTTCTCGGCAGCCGCAGCTTTTTCGCCGACCTCGACGACAAGGAGATCGCCGCGGCGAAGTCGAAGGATGGTGCGCCGCTCGCCGCCGCACTGGCGACGATCGCCGCCGAGCCGGCGCCGCACCGCTTCGATGCCGCGCGCGAGGTCTGCTACCTCGAAGCCCATATCGAGCAGGGCCCGCGCATGGAAGCCGCGGGCAACCGCATCGGGGTGGTGTCGGGGCTCGTCGGAATCCGCCGGTTCCGCCTGCGCAGCCATGGCGCGGCGAACCACGCCGGCACGACGCCGATGGCGATGCGCAAGGACGCCGGGGCGGCGCTGATCATGCTCGCCGCGGCGATCGACGCCGACATGCGAGGCGTAGCCGGCACCGACACCGTGTGGAATTTCGGCAATATGATCTTCCGGCCCGGGGCCGCCAACGTGGTACCGAGCGAGGGCGAGATGCTGCTCGAGTTCCGCGACATCGACGGCGCGCTGATGGAGCGTATCGAGGCGCAGGTGATGGCCCGCGTCGCCGAGGCCAATCGGGGGCCGGTGTCAATCGACATCGAGCCGACCGCCAAGCTTGCGCCGACCCCGCTGGCCGCCAACCTTGGAGCGGCCATCGCCACGGCCGCGATTGCGCGCGGCGAAACGCCGGTGTCGCTGCCGAGCGGCGCCGGCCACGATGCCATGGTGGTCGCGCGCTACATGCCGGCCGCGATGATGTTCATCCCTTCGATCGGGGGCATCAGCCACGACGTGACCGAGAACACCTCCGACGCCGACATCGTGTTCGGCTGCGAAGTTCTCGCCGACGCCGTGTCCGCGCTGCGCGCGACCTACGGGCAATAGACTGCCCTGAGAGGATTGCTCCGGCCCGCCACGCCGACGGCGGCGCTGTTTGTTAAAGGTCTGATTTATCGACTTTATTTGGCTTGCGCCAACGAGGAGCGGGGGCGCATGCTCGGCAACGACGGCCTCCTTGGGTTCCATTTGAACCCGGCGGGGCTCGTTTTGTTGAACCGCAACGTGTGCAGATAATTACCATAATTGCCTGCGTTACTCAGGCGGCGAACCCTGGGTGGGGGTTGCAGGACTGGAGTAGCCGATCTCCGTCCTCCGCCGTTCGGTAGCGGTCGAACGGCATGGGGTGGAATATCAGGCCATGAAGCTGCGTCGATTGTACATCTTAAGCTGGTTCGTTCTGACGCGCCGTATCTTCGGCTCGTCGAACCGCCGCGAGACCAACAGGCGGCTGCGCATCATGTTGCGACAAACTTGGCTGATCACGCTCGGCGTGTTGCTGCTGTTCGGCAGCGTCATCGGGGCTGCGCTTTATTTCGAATCGCAGCCGACGACATTGCGGATTGCCGTGGGGCCGCCGGGCAGCGAGGACGTCAAGCTCGTCCAGGCGATCGGCGCGCAACTGACCCGCGACCGCGCGACGATCCGGCTGCGGCCGGTGCTCGCGGACGATGCGGCCGATAGTGCCGCGGTGCTCGACGCCGACCAAGCGGATCTCGCCGTGATCCGCCGCGACCGCGGATATCCGCGGCAGGGGCTTGCGGTCGCGGTGCTGCGCGACAACGTCGTGGTCATGATCGTGCCGGCGCCGGGTTCGCTCGCCGCCGGTGCGCCGGCGGCAAAGCACAGCAACGCGAAGGCGGCGAAACCGAAGAAGATCGAGAAGATCGAGCAGATCGCCGGCCGCACGATCGGGGTGATCGGCCGCGGGGGCGCCAATACCGACCTCCTCAACGTCGTCCTGCGGCAATACGAAATTCCGGCTGAAAAGGTGAAAGTCGTCTCCCTCGATCCCGACGACCTCACGGGCGCGCTGCGCAAAAATCCGGTCGATGTCATCTTCGGCGCCGGTCCGGTGACGAGCCACTTCTTCGCCGACGCGCTCGCGGCGGCCGGCAAAGGCGAGGACAAGCCGACCTTTCTGGAGATCGACGCCGCCGCCGCGATCGTCAAGCGGCTGCCGGTCTACCAAGCGACCGAGATCAAGAAAGGCGTGTTCGGCGGACACTCGCCGTTGCCGGAGGATGACCTCGATACCATCGGCTTTTCCCACTACGTGGTGGCGCGCAAGGGACTGTCCGACGGCCTGGCAGGGGACATCACGAAGCTCTTGTTCGGCGTCCGCCAGAGCCTCGCTTCCGATTATCCCGCCATTGCCCAGATGACCAAGCCCGATACCGACAAGGACGCGGCGGTGCTCGCCCATCCCGGCGCGGCCGCCTTCATCGACAACGAGCAGAAGACCTTCTTCGATAAGTACAGCGATTTCATCTATCTCGGTATCATGGTGTTCTCCGGCCTCGGTTCGGGCGCCGCCTGGCTCACCAGCTACTCGCGGGCCGACGACCGGGTTCGCAAATTACGGGCGTTGGAAACGCTGCTCGACATCGCCGGCGGGGCCCGGATGGCGCAGACGCACGAGCAGCTCGACACGCTGCGGGGCGACGTCGAGGACCTGGTGCGCCGCACGATGCACCAGGTCGAGCGCAACGCCCTCGACGAGTTGGCCATGGTGGCCTTCTCCATCGCGCTCAACCAGGCGCAAGGGGCGATTTCCGAACGCCGGGTGCTGTTGACGGCCCAGGGCGTCTTGCCGACCCCGGCCTCCAAGACCCCTGCCAACGACGCCGCCGCGGCGTCCGATGCCGCGCCGCCGGACGCTGCGGCTATCCATGCTGCCGCGGTCGAGGCTGTCGCGGTCGAAGCCGCGGCGATCGACGCGGCCGAGGCGCCGCAGTTCGCCCTCGCGGGGGGATCGGCAAGGCCCAAGCCGGAACCGCTTGCCATGGTACCCCTGCGCGTCGCCGCGGAATGACCCAAAGCCGGGACGACAGGCAGGCTTTTCGCAGATCCGCTTTTCGCATTGCACAATAGCCGCGGAACATTATATTCCCGGCCAATCACAGGTCTCCAGGTAGGCGTCACTTGCGGGGAGTATCTGCTCCCGGACCGGAACAGTTTGCGAAGAGAACGCTTCGTCCCGAAACAGCAGCCGAGGGCCGCCTTGTTCCGGGCGATGTTCGATTCGTTCCTCACACCATGAGCATCTCGTCATGAACCTGCGCAATGTTGCGATCATCGCCCATGTCGACCACGGCAAGACCACTCTGGTCGACCGGCTTCTGCAGCAGTCGGGCTCGTTCCGCGAGAATCAGCGGGTCGCCGAACGCGCGATGGACTCCAACGATCTCGAGCGCGAGCGCGGCATCACCATCCTCGCCAAGGCGACCTCGATCGTTTGGAAGGGCACCCGGATCAACATCGTCGATACCCCCGGCCACGCCGATTTCGGCGGCGAGGTCGAGCGCATCCTCAACATGGTGGACGGCGCCATCGTGCTGGTCGATGCCGCCGAGGGGCCGCTGCCCCAGACCAAGTTCGTGGTGTCCAAGGCCCTCAAGATCGGCCTGCGCCCGATCGTGGCCATCAACAAGGTCGACCGCAGCGACGCGCGCGCCGCGGTGGTGGCGAGCGAGGTGTTCGACCTCTTCGCCGCGCTCGATGCGACCGAGGAGCAACTCGACTTCCCGGTCCTCTACGGTTCGGCCAAGGAAGGCTGGATGGCGCTGAGCGCCGACGGCCCCAAGGAATCGATGGCGCCGCTTTTCGATCTCATCCTCTCCCACGTGGCGCCGCCCAAGGTGGAGGAAGGTCCGTTCTGCATGCTCGGCACCATCCTCGAGGCTAATCCCTATCTCGGTCGCATTGTGACGGGGCGGATCACCTCGGGCTCGATCAAGCCCAACCAGCAGGTGAAGGTGCTCGACCGCAACGGCAAGCTGGTGGAGCAGGGCCGCGTCTCCAAGGTGCTCGCATTCCGCGGGCTCGAGCGGGTGCCGGTCGACGAGGGAAATGCCGGCGACATCGTCTCGGTGGCCGGGCTGCCGCTCGCGACGGTCGCCCACACCATTTGCGCCCCCGAGGTGACCACGCCGCTGCCGGCGCAGCCGATCGATCCGCCGACCCTCTCGATGATGTTCCGCGTCAACGATTCCCCGCTCGCCGGTACCGAAGGCGACAAAGTGACCGGGCGCATGATTCGCGACCGGCTGTTGCGCGAGGCGGAAGGCAACGTCGCGCTGCGCGTCACCGAGTCCGACGAGAAGGACGCCATGGAGGTGGCGGGCCGCGGCGAGCTGCAGCTCGGCATCCTCATCGAGACGATGCGCCGCGAGGGCTACGAGCTCAGCGTGTCGCGGCCGCGCGTGCTGATCGAGGTCGACCGCACCACCGGCGAGATGATGGAGCCGATCGAGGAGGTCGTGATCGACCTCGACGAGGAGCATTCCGGCGTCGTCGTGCAGAAACTCTCGGAGCGCAAGGCGGAACTCGTCGAGATGCGGCCGTCCGGCGGCGGACGACTGCGGCTCGTGTTCCACGCCCCCACCCGCGGCCTGCTCGGCTACCAGGGTGAGCTTCTGACCGACACCCGCGGCACCGCCATCATGAACCGTCTGTTCCACGGCTACGCGCCCTACAAGGGAGCGATCCAGGGCCGCCGCAACGGCGTGCTGATCTCCACCGATGCCGGCGAGGCGGTCGCCTACGCCTTGTGGAACCTGGAGGATCGCGGTCCGATGATGGTGGAGCCGGGCTGGAAGGTGTATCGCGGCATGATCGTCGGCGAGCACACCCGCGGCAACGATCTCGAGATCAACGTGCTCAAGGGCAAGAAGCTCACCAACATCCGGACCACCGCCAAGGACGAGGCGGTGCGGCTCACGCCGCCCATCAGGATGACGCTGGAGAGGGCGCTCGCCTACATCGAGGAGGACGAACTCGTCGAGGTGACGCCGAAGTCGATCCGGCTGCGCAAGAAGCTCCTCGATCCGAACGACCGCAAGCGGGACGAGCGTCGCCGGGAATCGGAACAGGTGTGAGCTTGTGCAGCTCATGACACAAATGTTGCGGAATCGCCACATTTGGGGGCTGCTTTATCCCCGGTCCACGCTGCCCTGTTGATTTTGCCGCAACAGCCGCGATAATCACTGTTAAGGGATCGTTAAGTCGGGGCAGAGGGGAGCGGCCGTGTCGGCGCTGAACCGCACATGAACACCAGCCTGATCGAAATCCGGCGCGCCCGGACCGGTGACGCGGTTGCTCTGGCATCCGCCCACGACGAAGCTTGGCGCACCGCCTATCGCGGGATCATTCCCGGGCCGGAGCTCGAGAAACTGGTCAACCGCCGCGGCGCCGAGTGGTGGGCGGGCGCGATCCGCAAGGGCAGCCGGATCTCGATCCTGGTGTTCGGCGAAACGGTCGCCGGCTATGCCAATTACGGCCGCAACCGGGCGCGCAGCCTTTCCTATGACGGCGAGATCTACGAGCTCTACCTGCGGCCCGAGTTCCAGGGGCTCGGCTTCGGGCGCCGCCTGTTCAGTGCCGCCCGGCGCGATCTCTCGCAGAGCGGGATCCGCAGCCTCGTGGTGTGGGCGCTGTCTGACAACGATCCCGCCGTCGAATTCTACCGTGCGCTCGGCGGCCGTCCGGTCGCCCGCTCCTGCGAGAAATTCGGCGAAAAGACGCTCGATAAGGTGGCCTACGCCTGGCAGGCGTGACCGGCCGCGGCCGCTGTCCCGGGGTAGCGGCCGCTGTCCCGGGGTAAGAGTTTGGTCGTGAAACACCGGCCGCCCCAGGAATGAATGTCCTGGCCCCGCTTGGCCCCGCTTGGCCGGGCAGAACCTTACTTCCTCGCCGGTTGGAAATATCTGAGGTCGGGTGCCGGCTGGTCTTTCTTGGACGGCATCAGCAGCCCGTCGGCGCTGAGGAAATAGCCCTCCTTGCCGATCTGGACGTGCTGGTTGCCGACGCTGCAGATGTTCTCGATCCACAGCGGCTTTTTCTGCAGAGCATAGGTCTTGTGCACGGTCCACGGCCGGGTCAGCGCATGGTCGATGGTCGTGACCTCGTTGTGCATGATCTCGGGGTTCGCCGGGTCGCGCCAGATGCGCTCCTTGAGGACGGTCTGGTTGTCGGTGTGGAGCGGAATTCCGGCATTGTCGAAGGTGCGCGGCCCGTTGAAGTTGCGGGTCTCGACCTCGAGGACGTCATAGACGCCGTCGCCGTCCCGGTCGCTCCAGTGGCCGATGGAATAGCCGGAAAAGGTCGGCTCCGCGTCGTCGGGGAAGTCGCGGCCGTCGGTGTAGATGCGCCGCGGCATGGCGTTGACGAAGACCACGTGGGTGGTCTTCGGCGTAACCACGAATTCGAGGCCCTGGTTGCCGGCCATGTCGCGGGGCAGGCCGGCGGGAATGCAGGCATAGGACGCGTTGGCGCCCTGGCCGCCGGCGGCTTGGTCGGCAAGGCTCGCCTCGAAGATCGCCTGGTATTCCGGCGTCAGCGGTGCCTGCTGGGCGCGTCCGGTGGCCTTGGTGGGGTCGTAGCGGTTGGCGCCCTTCATCGGCCAGCGCCATTGTCCCGACCAGTCCGGATATTTTGCGGCCGCCTGGGCCGGGCTGGTCGCCTGGGCCGGGCTGGTCGGTGGGGTCACGGGCTGGGCGGTGGCGGCAGCGCCGGCAAGCGACACGGCGACGGCCGCTACGACGAAACGTCGGCGCATGAGCATTTCCCCGTTGTCCGCGGCGCGGATTGTCCGCGGCCGGTGTTGTTGAGCTTTCGGGCACGATACACCGGAGGCAGCGCGGTACGGAAGCGAGTTCCCCGCGCTCCGCATCTGCTGCGCCAAACGCCGCAACCGAATTTCCGTCTCTCCGTGCGGGCAATCGACGCTCGGGGGAGCGTCCTGCTATGACCCTGTCATGACGCTCGCCGCTCGCTCCGCCTCCGTCCCGACCGATCCCGCCGTCCCGGAGCGCCGGAGCGGTCGGTTTGCCGAGACCGTATTACCGGCCGCCGGCGTCGTCATCGGCATGGCGCTGATCCTCGGGCCGTTCCTCGCGACGATCATCCGCAGCCTGCTGTATTGGGATGCCAGCGGGCCGGCGCTGTCGTTGAAGAACTTCACCGGGCTGTTCGCCGATCCGCGGTTCTACCAGGCGGCCGGCAATACGATCTTGTGCGGCGTCGGCGCGACGCTGCTGAGCTGCGTGCTCGGCGTCAGCCTGGCGTGGGTGGTGTCTCGCACCGACATGCCGGGGCGGCGCTGGTTCGAGGTGTTCAACCTCGTCCCCTTCTTCCTGTCCCCTTATGTGGGCGCCATCAGCTGGATCTACCTCGCCGCGCCCCACAGCGGAATCCTCAGCCGCTTCCTTCACGACGCCTTCGGGCTGCCGGGCGACCTCATCCCGATCTACTCGATCGGCGGCGCGACCTGGGTGCTGTCGCTGTTCTACACGCCCTATGTCTATCTGTTCGTAATCGCGCCGATTCGGCAGATGGATCCGTCGCTGGAAGACGCCGCGCGGGTCCACGGCGCCGGGTTCTTCACGACGCTGCGCCTCGTCACCCTGCCGTTGCTGTTCCCGGCGCTGATGTCGGCCGCACTGATCGTCTTCGTCACCTCGGCCGGGCTGTTCGACGTGCCGCTCGCGCTCGCATCGCCGCGCGGCATTCGCACCATGCCGACCGAAATCTTTCAGCTCGTGCAGTACCCTTCCGATTTCGGTCGCGCCGCCTCGTTCGGTGTCGTGGTGATGACCTTCACCATTCTCGTCACCGTGCTGCAGCGCCGCTATATCGACCGCCGGCGGTTCGAGACGGTGACCGGCAAGGGCTATCGCCCGCGCACCATCGCGCTGCGCCCCGGCGGCCGCGCCGCGGCGCTGACGCTCGAGGTGCTCTACATCGGGTGCGGCGTGGTGCTGCCGGTGGTCGCGCTGCTGATGGTCTCGTTCTCCAGCATCTGGACCGGAAAGGTCACCGCGGCGACCCTGACGCTGCGCAACTTCGACTATGTCGCGTTCAACTACGACCTCACCCGGCAGGCGATCCTCAACAGCCTGTTCCTGGCGTTGGTCGGCGCGACCCTCGGCGTCGCCATGAGCGTGCTGCAGGCCTATTACGTCAACCGCGGGCCGCGCAAACGGCGCGGCCTCATCGATGCGGTGCTGTCGCTGCCGCTCGGCATTCCCGGCATCATCCTCGGCCTCGGCTTCCTCATCCTCGCCATCCGCACGCCGCTTTATTCGACGCTCGCCATCATCCTCATCGCCTACATCGCGCGGTTTTTCCCGTTCGCCACCCGCACCGTGTCGGCGATGCTGCTCGCGATCAATCCGGAGCTCGAGCAGAGCGCGCGGGCGAGTGGGGCGACTTGGCTGCAAACCATGCGCTACGTGCTGGTGCCGTTGCTGATGCCGGCGATCATCGCCGCCTGGCTGATGCTGTTCGTCATCTTCATCCGCGAGCTCGGTGCCACCATCCTGCTCTACGCGCAAGGCACCGAGACCATCAGCGTGGCGCTGGTCGTGCTCTCCGAACGCAGCTCCGGCTTCGTCGCCGCGCTGGCGGTGATCCAGCTCCTGCTCCTGCTCATGGCGTTCTCGCTGTTCCGCGCGAGCCGCGCATCGCTCCTTCAGGCTTGAGAGGCGTATCGTGGCGTTCGTGCGAATCCGGGAGTTGCGCAAGAAATTCGGCGAGCTCGTCGCGGTCGACGCAGTGTCGCTCGCCGTCGAGGAGGGCCATACCCTCGCTCTGCTCGGACCGTCGGGCTGCGGCAAGACCACGATCCTGCGCTGCCTCGCCGGGCTCGAGACGGCGGACGGCGGCGCCATCGAGATCGCGGGGCGGCCGGTGTTCGACCACGACGCCGGCATCAACCTGATGCCGGAGCAGCGCGGGCTCGGCATCGTGTTCCAGTCCTATGCGGTGTGGCCGCACATGACGGTCGCGGAGAATGTCGGGTTTCCGCTCAAGGTGCGCCGCGTCGCCCGCGCCGAAATCGAGAAGCGCACCGCGCGCATGCTGGAGATGGTCGGTCTCGCGAGCGCGAGCGGGAAGCCGGCCACCGCGCTGTCCGGCGGTCAGCAGCAGCGGGTGGCGCTGGCGCGCGCCCTCGTCCACGAGCCGCGGCTGGTGTTGTTCGACGAGCCGATGTCGAACCTCGACGCCCAGTTGCGCGCTCATATGCGCATGGAGCTCGCGGTGCTGCAGGAGCGGCTCGGCTTCACCGCGATCTATGTGACCCACGACCAGACCGAGGCGTTTTCGCTCGCCGAAACCGTCGCGGTGATGAACCACGGCCGCATCGAGACGATCGGCGATCCGCGCAGCGTGTTCCGCCGCCCGCAGACGCCGTTCGTCGCCGAGTTTCTCGGCCTCAACGTCCATCGCGGCAGGATGCTGCGTGCGCACCCGGCGCCCGACGGCGGGTGTTACGTGGAGGTGGCGCTGTCCGACGCCTTCGCGCTGTGGGGGCTGCTCGGCGGCGGGGTGCCGCCGGCGGCGGGCGCCCGCGTCATCGTCTGCACCCGCAAGGAGCACATCGCGGTCGACAAGGCCGGGGCCGCCGGCCTCGATCCCGCTGCCGCGGCCGATTCGCATCCCCCGCATCCCCGCCGGTTCTCCGGCGTCGCGCGGGCGGCGTCGTTTCTCGGCCTCGAGGAGGAATATCTCGTCGCCATCGACGGCGTGACCCTCGGCGCGATCCAGTCGCCGCGCGGCCTTCACGCCGGCGAGGCGGTGTCGGTCACCATCCGGCCGGATGACTGCATCGTCTTCGTCGATGACACGGCGACGGAGCAAGGTGCAAAGTCGGCGCGCTGATGGCGCAACCGCGTGGCGGGACCGGGCCTATGATGAACGTGCGTCGGAGGAGAGCGGCTCTGCAGTGTGCGCTCGGGCTCGGCCTGATGGTCGCGGCGGCGTCATCGCCGGCATCGGCCGCCGCGCTGGACGACGACGACATCGCGCGGCTCGCGGCGATCAACGAGGCGCTCCAGGCGATCGAGAATGACGTCGGCTCCGCGCTGCACAATTTGCGGCCTGAGGAAGCCGGACAGATCGAATCCTACGCCTATGTCGAGCTCAACCTCGAAGCCGCCCATGAACGGCTCAACACCGTGTTCATGCTGGTGGCGGTCTCGATCTATGTGGACGCCGCGGCGGATCAGGGGCTCGTGCTCGACCTCCTCCACGGCCAGGTGCTGACGCGAAGTCGCAACTATCTCGCCGAGAAGAACGACGCGATCGCCAGCATGGCGGCGGCGCATCCGGAAAACCCGGTGTTCGCGGACTATCGCACCCGCGCGAACGCGATCCTCGGCGACCGTGCGATCCCCCTGCTCGAAGCGTTCGATCGCAAGATCGGTGCGCCGCCGCGATAGGCCCGTCCCGCCTGCGCACCTCGCCCCGCGTGCGGGGAGAGGTCGGATTGCAGAGCAATCCGGGTGAGGGGGCTTTTCCACGAGTCAGAGCTTATGAATGGATACAGAATCGCTCAAGCGTGAGGAAAAAGCCTCCTCACCCCGACCTCTCCCCGCACGCGGGGCGAGGGAGCGCAGCGAGGCTCGCGCCGCCCTACACGTCCACGCTGGCGGTGAGCGCGTTGTCCTGGATGAACTCGCGGCGCGGCTCGACCACGTCGCCCATCAGCTTGGTGAAGATGTCGTCGGCCTCGTCGACCTCCTTGACCTTCACCTGCATCAGCGTGCGCGCGTTGATGTCGAGCGTGGTTTCCCAGAGCTGGCCGGGATTCATCTCGCCGAGGCCTTTGTAGCGCTGCAGGGCGATGCTCTTGCGGCCCATGGCGGTCACCGCCTCGAACAATCCGACCGGGCCGTGGATCGCCGTCTCCTCACCCTTGCGGCGCAACGTGCCGGGGCGCGCATAGACCTCCTGCAGCGACGCCGCGAGCTCGTCGAGCTTGCGGGCGTCGGCGGAGCCGAGCAGGGCATGATCGATCACCGCGACTTCCTTGACGCCGCGCACGGTGCGCTCCAGCACGAAGCCTTCGCCTTCGACGAAGCGGCCGACCCATCCGCGCTCGGTTTCCTCCGAGAGCACGTCGAGCCGCCGCGCGATGTAGGCCGCCGCGGCCTCGCCCTTCTCGGAGTCGCGGAAGATCGCCTCGCGCAGCACGCCGGCGATCGCCGCCTGCTCCACGGCCTTGCGATTGTAGCGGCTGTGCAACCCGACCAGGATGTTGCGCACGAGGCGCGCGTCCTCGACCAGCTTGAGCAGGTCGGCGCCGGCGCGCTCCTCGCCGGAGCTGATCTTGAGCACGGCCTCCTCGATGCCGCCGGCGATCAGATAGTTTTCCAGCGCGCGCTCGTCCTTGAGATACTGCTCGGACTTGCCGCGGCTCACCTTGTAAAGCGGCGGCTGGGCGATGAAGAGGTGGCCGCGGTCGATGATCTCGCGCATCTGGCGATAGAAGAACGTCAGCAGCAGGGTGCGGATATGGGCGCCGTCCACGTCGGCGTCGGTCATGATGATGATCTTATGGTAGCGCAGCTTGTCGGCGTTGAACTCCTCGCTGATGCCGGCGCCGAGCGCGGTGATCAGCGTGCCGATCTCCTGGCTCGAAAGCATCTTGTCCAGGCGGACGCGCTCGACGTTCAGGATCTTGCCGCGCAGCGGCAACACGGCCTGGAATTCGCGGTTGCGGCCCTGCTTGGCGGAGCCGCCGGCGGAATCGCCCTCGACGATGAAGAGCTCGGACTTGGCGGGATCGCGCTCCTGGCAGTCGGCGAGCTTGCCGGGCAGCGAGGCGACGCCGAGCGCGCTCTTGCGCGTCATCTCCCGCGCCTTGCGCGCCGCTTCGCGCGCGGCGGCGGCCTGGATCACCTTGCCGACGATGACCTTGGCTTCGCTCGGGTGCTCCTCGAACCAGGCGGCGAGCGCCTCGTTGAGCACGCCTTCGACCACCGGGCGGACTTCCGAGGAAACCAGCTTGTCCTTGGTCTGCGACGAGAACTTGGGATCGGGGACCTTGATCGACAGGACGGCGGTCAGGCCTTCGCGGCAGTCGTCGCCGGTGAGCGCGACCTTCTCCTTGCGGGTGATGCCGCTCGTCTCGCCGTAACTGGTCACCTGGCGCGTCAGCGCGCCGCGAAAACCGGCGAGGTGGGTGCCGCCGTCGCGCTGGGGAATGTTGTTGGTGAAGCAGAGCACGGCCTCGTGGAAGCCGTCGTTCCACCACAGCGCGGACTCGACGACGATGCCGTCGCGCTCGGCCTTGACCACGATGGGATTGGGCACCAGCGGGCTCTTGTTGCGGTCGAGATATTTCACGAAGGCTTCGACGCCGCCCTCGTAGATCATCTCCTCGCGCTTCTCGACGGCATGGCGCTTGTCGGACAATGCGATGCGGACGCCCGAATTGAGAAACGCGAGCTCGCGCAGGCGGTGCTCGAGCGTCGCCCAGTCGAACTCCGTCATGGTGAAGGTCTGCTTCGACGGCAGGAACGTCACCTCGGTGCCGCGGCGATCGAATGACGGCCCGACGTCGGCAAGCGGCGCGACCGCCTCGCCGTCGCGGAACTCGACCATGGACTCGCGGCCATCGCGCCAGATCGTCAGCTTGAGCATGCTCGACAGCGCGTTGACCACGGAGACGCCGACGCCGTGGAGGCCGCCGGAGACCTTGTAGGAATTCTGGTCGAACTTGCCCCCGGCATGGAGCTGGGTCATCACGACCTCGGCGGTCGACACGCCTTCGCTGTGCAGTTCGGTGGGGATGCCGCGGCCGTCGTCGCGCACGGTGCAGGAGCCGTCCGGATTGAGGGTGACGGTCACTTCCTTGGCGAAGCCGGCCAGCGCCTCGTCGATGGCGTTGTCGACGACCTCGTAGACCATGTGATGGAGGCCCGAACCGTCGTCGGTGTCGCCGATATACATGCCCGGGCGTTTGCGAACGGCATCGAGGCCCTTGAGCACCTTGATGCTGTCGGCACCGTAATCGGACGCGTCGGGTTGGCGGGCTGGTTCGGCCATGAATCCGGGTTCGAATCTTTGTTGAAGCGGCACTTCGCCTGCCTGTTTCTCTGCCACGAATCGGCGGCGTCGTACAGCGCAAAGTGGTAGATGTTAAGTGGTTGTTCTATCTTTAAATTTCAAGGGAAAATAAAGCTCTGCAGACGACTTTGCCGCGGTGCGGAATCCGGTGTGTCGAAGGCGCCGCGAAGGGCCGCGTTTCGGAGAGCTCGAAGCGGGTCCGCGACGGGGTCCGTGTCCGCCGCGCGGCGTTACCCTTCGCGGCGTGAGGCGCGGCCAGGCGTCACCTCGAAGGTCTCGGCCTCGCGCGGCAGGCCGGCGAAGGCAGCCGGGTCGGCGCCGGTCATCCAGACCTGGGCACCCAGCCGTCCCAGCGCCGCAAACAGCGCCGCGCGCCGCCCCGGATCGAGATGGGCGACCACCTCGTCGAGCAGGATCACCGGTGCCGCGCCGGTCATGTCGGTGACGAGGGCGGCGTGTGCGAGGACGAGGCCGATCAGCAGAGCCTTCTGCTCGCCGGTGGAGGCATCGCGTGCCGGGATGCCCTTGGGTTCGTAGGAGACGGCGAGGTCGGTGAGGTGAGGACCGTCGAGCGTCCGCCCGGCGGCGGCGTCGCGGCCGCGGCCGTCGCGCAGTACGGCGCGGTAGCGATCCTCCACATCGACCGCGGGTTCGGTGAGGACCATCGTCTCCATCCAGCCGTCGAGCGCGATCTCCGCGGAGGGAAACGCGGTCTCCGCGGTGCGCCGTGCCGCGAGCGCCGTGGCGAGCCGCCGCACGGTCTCCGCGCGGGCGGCGGCAACGGCGACGGCGATCTCCGCGGTCTCGTGCTCGGCGGCCTCGAGCCAATGGGTATCGGGGCGGGGCGCTTCGAGCAGGCGGTTGCGCGAACGCAGCGCGCGTTCGAGCGCGCTCACCCGCGCGGCATGGCCGGCGTCCACGGCGAGCACCAGGCGGTCGAGGAAACGCCGCCGCTCGGATGCCGGGCCGGCGAACAGCGCGTCCATCGCCGGCACCAGCCAGATCACCCGCAGATGGTCGGCGAACGCCGCCGCCGAGCCGGCAGGCTCGCGGTCGATCCGGTAGCGGCGAACCGCGGCGGCGTCGGCGCCGGGCGGCTCGATGCCGGTGCCGAGCGTCGCGAGGCCGAGCGTGCCGTCGATCTCGGCCGCGACCGCCCAAGACCCGTCGCCTTCGTTGAAGGCGAGTTCGCTCAGCTCGGCGCGCCGCAGGCCGCGCCCCGGCGACAGCAGCGAGATCGCCTCCAGGAGATTGGTCTTGCCGGCGCCGTTCGGCCCCACCAGGACGACGAGGTCGGCGCTCACGGCGATGCTCGCGGCGTGGTAGCTGCGGAAGTTCGAGAGCGTCAGTCGGCAGATGCGGGCGTTCACGGAAACCGGATGCAGGGGATCGGGGTTGCCGGACCATATCCCCGCGACGACGGGCAAGTCGAGGCGACGGGCGGCGTCGCCGCGATCGCGCGGTGTTATTCTGCGGTCTGACCGCTGCGGAAGATCGCCGTCAGGTCGGCAGGCATCGATCCCGCGCGCTTGGCCCGGGATTGCGAGAGAACGATGACGAGGAGGGCGAGGAGATAGGGTGCGGTCGCCAGCAACGACGGCGAAATCGCGATGCCGGCCGCCTGGAGGCGCAGCACCGCGGTTTCGCTCACCCCGAACAGGAGCGCGGTCGGGATCACGAGATACGGGTTCCAGCGCGCGACGATGACGAGGCCTACCGCGACCAGCCCCTTGCCCTTGGTGATGTCCTGCGCCCAGGTCTGGGTGTAATCGACCGACAGCACCGCGCCCCCGAGTCCCGCCAGCGCGCCGCCGACGAGGATCGCCTGCAGCCGCACCCAGGCCGGCCGGATCCCGAGGGCGCGCGCCACCGCGGCGGATTCCCCGACGGTGCGCCAGATCAGCCCGGTGCGGGTGCGGAAGAGCCAGACGCCGGCGAGCGCGGCGAGCACCAGTGCGAGCGGCGCGGTCGGGGTGATCTGGTTGAGAATGGTGCGGATGAAGGCGGGCGCGCCGGGGAAATCGGCACCCAGCGGCGGCAGCGCATCGACTTTGCCGCCGACGAAGGAGCGGCCGTAATACGACGTCAGCCCCAGGCCGATGATCCATACGGCGAGGCCGGAACCGATCTGGTTCGCCTGCGCGCCGAGCACCAGCGCGGCATGGACCGTGGATAGCGCGACCCCGGCAGCCGCCCCGGCGGCGAGTCCGATGAGAGGATCGCCGGTCGTCGCCGCCACCGCGAATCCGATGCAGGCGCCCATCAGCATCTCGCCCTCGACACCGAGATTGATGACGCCGGTGCGCTCGGTCAGGGTCTCGCCCAGCATCACGAGGAGCAGCGGCGTCGCGCTGCGCAACGACGCCGCGATCCATGTCGCGAGACCGATGGCGTCGCCGTCAGCCATGGGCGCGCCTCAGCCGGCCCGCGATGCCGCCGACCGCGAGCGCCGTCGCGAACAGCAGGCCCTGCAAAATGGTAGCGCTCGCCGCCGGCACCTTGGCGAACAGCTGGAGCGAATCGCCGGCCGCGATCAGTCCGCCGACCAGAAACGACACCGGGATCGCGATCACCGGGTTGTGGCCGGAGAGCCAGGCGACGAGAAATCCCGTCAGCCCGTAACCGACCGATATTCCCGGCTGCAGGCGGCCCTGGATCGCCGCCGTTTCGCAAATCCCCGCAAGGCCGCCGAAGGCGCCGCCGAGCGCCATCGTCACCATGGCCTGCCGTGAGAACGACAGGCCGACCATGCGGCCGACCTTGGCGTTGCCGCGCAACACGGAAAGCTCCAATCCCCAGCGGCTCCTGGCGAGGATGAAGCCGAGCGCGAGCGCAATCCCGAGCGCCAACAGCAGGCCGGCATGGACGCGGGTGCCGAACAGGGCGCCGAGGCTCGCGGCGGGAAAGGCGATCGTCGCCGGCCATCCGAGATTGCCGGGATCCTTCCAGGGTCCGTAGACGAGCGCATTCACCAGCAGGGCCGCGACATAGTTGAGGAGCAGCGTGGTGATGGTCTCGTTGACGTCGAGCCGTCCGCGCAGGAAGCCCGGGATCAGGCCCCAGATCGCGCCCCCGGCGAGGCCACCGGCGAGCATCGCCGGGACCAGCAGCGGCAGTGGCGCATGGCGGGCCGCCAGCATGACCGCGGTCCCGAAGATCGCTCCCATGAAAAGCTGTCCCTCGGCGCCGACCGAAACGAGGCCGAGTCGGGCCGGCAGCAGCGTGGCGAGCGCGCACAGCAGGATCGGCGTCGTCTTCACGAGGGTTTCGGACAGCGAATAGGTGTCGCCGACGGCGAAACTGACCATGTCGGCCAGCGTCGTCATCGGCGGCTTGCCGATGACGACGAAGAATCCCGCCGCGGTCAGCAGAAAGATCGCGACCATGACGAGCGCCGGTACGACGCGCCAGGCGACGCGCGCGAGCACGGGATTGTGGCGCAGGAGCCTGGCCTTGGTGGGGAGCTCAAGCCGCACGGGTCATGCTCCCGATCCCCGCCATCATGCGGCCGATCATGTCGCGTGTCGCATCGGCGCGCGCCACGATGCCGGCGCATCGCCCGCTGTGCAGCACCGCGATCCGGTGAGCGTAGCTCAGGAGGTCGTCGAGGTCTTCCGAGAACCACACCACGGCGGCACCGCGCGCCGCGTGCTCGAACATGGAGTGCCGCACCGCGGCGGCGGCGCTCACGTCGAGCCCCATGGTCGGGTAGCAGGCGACGACGAGCCGCGGTCGCCGCGACAGCTCGCGTGCGATCACCAGCTTCTGCAGGTTGCCGCCCGACAATGCGCGGGCGGCGAGCGCGGGGTCCGGCGGCCTGACGTCGTAGCGCACGAGCAGGGCCGTGGCGCGGGCACTGCGATCGTCGTCGCGGGGGAAGAACGCCTGCCCGGCCAGGTTTCGCAGGTCGAGATTCACGGCGAGGTCGAGATCGGCCACCACCGCGTTGTCGAGCGGACGCTCGGGAATATAGGCGATGCCATCGCTCTGCGGCGGGCGGTCGCCGGTCCACGCCACGGAGACGCCGTCGAGCGTCGCGTCGCCGGCGACCACCCGCGTCAACCCGGTGAGCGCTTCGGCGAGCGCCGTCTGTCCGTTGCCGACCACGCCGGCAATGCCGAGGATTTCGCCGGTTCCGACGGCGAAACCAACTGCGCTCACCGGGCAGCTCGAATCGCTCGCCGACGTCGACAGCCCGACGACTTCCAGAAGCGGCCGCGGCGCGACCGGCGGAGGATTGGCAGGTTCCGGCGCGACCGCCGCGCCGACCATCGCGGTGATGATGGCGGCGGGCGAACGGTCTTCGAGGCGACTCTCGTCGATGAGGAGACCGCGGCGCATCACCGCGATCCGGTCGGCGCAGGCCGTCACGTCGCCGATCTTGTGGGTGATCAGCACGACGGCCTTGCCCTGGGCGGCGAGTGCGCGCACGAAGCCGTGAAGCCGGGTCGCCTCTGCCGGCGTGAGAACGGAGGTCGGCTCGTCGAGGATGACGACGCGCGGATCGAGATTGAGCACCTTGGCGAGCTCCACGATCTGGCGCTCGCCGACGGCGAGATCGTCCACGCAGCGTCGCGCGTCGAAGCCCGGCGCAAGCCGTTCAAGCCACGTGAGCGTGGACACGACGGCCGGCCGCCGCCGCGCTTGCCACCACGGCGCCCTCGGCGAGGCGACCAGGAGATTTTCCTGCACCGTCAAGGCCGGAACGAGCGAGAACTGCTGGAACACCATTCCGATGCCGGCCGCCATCGAGTCGAGCGGGGAGGTGAAGCTCACCGCGCGGCCGTCGACGGCGATGGTCCCCGCGTCGGCGGGATAGAAGCCGTAGAGCACGCGCATCAGCGTGCTTTTGCCGGCGCCGTTCTCGCCGAGAAGGGCGAGCACCTCGCCGGCGCGGATGTCGAGATCGACGTGATCGTTGGCGACGACGCTGCCGAACCGCTTGACGATGCCGCGCATGGCGACGAGCGGCGGCGCTTCCGGGCTGTCGCCGCGCGACGTCACGCCGCGGCGTCCCGGTTGCGGCTGTCGCAGTCCACGACGAAGATCGCATCGACCTCGACGGCGGCCCGGCGCGGCAGCGTCGCGACGCCGACCGCGGTGCGCGAGTGGATGCCGCGCTCGCCGAACAGCTCGCAGAACAGGTCGGAGGCGCCGTTGATGACCTGCGGCACGTTCTCATAGTCGGGCGAGCAGTTGACGAAGCCGCCGACCCGCATGCAGGCGACGACGCGGTCGAGGGAGCCGCAGGCTTCGCGCAGGGCCGCCAGGAGATTGAGCGCGCAGATGCGGGCAGCCTTGACGCCGGTCGCGAGGTCGTGCTCGACGCCGATCTTGCCGTGATAGGGCAGGGTGCCGTTCCACTCGCAGATCTGCCCGGCGAGGAAGACGGTGTCGCCGTTGCGGCGGAACGGAACGAAGTTGGCGATCGGAACCGGAACGCGCGGCAGCGACAGGCCGAGTTCGACCAGACGGCGTTCGGCGGATGGCATCGTGGTGATCAGCGTCATGATCGCTCGCGATCCGCAGGCGGCACGGCGAGAGAATGACGACGTCCCGCGGTCATCGAAGCGCCGGGTCCAGAGCGCGCTCGACCGCTGCAGCCTGCGTCACGAAGCCGAACAGCAGCTTCACGTTATAGAGGACGGCCTGGACGCAATAGTCGGGCGACGTGGTGGCCGTCGCATCCTCGATCAGGATGGTGTCGTAGCCGAGGAAGCTCGCATCCTCCAGGGTCGTCATGACACACTGGTCCATGTTGACCCCGCCGATCAGCAGCGTCTTGACGCCGAGGTTGCGTAAAACCGAGTCGGTCTCGGTGTCCCAGAACGCGCTGAAGCGGTGCTTGACGATCTGGATGTCCTGGCTCCCGGGATTGATCTCGTCGACCACCTCGGCGCCCCAGCTGCCGCGGCTGATCACCTCCGAGCGCGTGCCGGGGACCGGCTCGGCGAGCCCCGGCTCGTCGCCGCGCGGGCTGTGGGCGTGGCGCAGCGACGGATGGATGTTGAGGAGATCCTTGCGGACCCCCCAATTCACCCAGACGACTGGGAGCTGTTCGCGGCGGAAAGCGGCGACCAGCTTGCGGATCGGCTCGATCGGCTTGCGGTTGGGCGAGATGTCGATGCTGCGCGAATGCAGCCACCCGCCGGCGCAGCAGAAATCGTTCTGCATGTCGACGATGAGCAGCGCGCATTTGTTGGCGTCGACGACGATGTTCTGCGGCTCGGCCGCGATGGCGAGCGGGCGGACCGGGGGCGGCCGGCGCGTCATGTCCACGGTGTCGTGGGTGACGAGCCAGGATTGACCGGGCGCCGCGCCCATTTCGACGGCGGGCGCGGCCGCCGGCAGCTTCTGGACGGACATCGACATTCTCCCCAACGATCCCGGACGATCCGCGGCGGCTATTTGGCCGAGCCTATGACCCCTTTGACGAGGTAGTCCATGGTCTCGACCGCCGGCTGCGACAGCTTCTCGCCCGGCGCGGCTGCCGGTTTGCCGTCCTGCCGCACGATCGGCCCGGTCCACACCACCTTGCTGCCGGCGACGATGGCGTCCTTTTCCGCCAGCACCTTCTTGCGTATGTCGTCGGGCACCGCGGCGCCGAACGGATCGAACACCGCCGCGCCGCTCGCAAGATTGCCGCGGACGTGGGACGGCTGCCATTTGCCGGCGCGAACCTCCTCGACCAGCTTTTCCATCATCGGCCCCCAATTCCAGGACACCCCGGTGAGCCAGGCCTTGGGTGCCCGGTCGTGGACGTCGACGTCCTTGCCGATCATGTAGATGCCGCGCTTTTCCGCGGTCTGCGCGATGGTGATCGGGCTGTCCACCTGCTCGGCCACCACGTCGATGCCCTGGTCGGCGAAGGCGTTCACCGCCTCGGCTTCCTTCTGCGGCTCCCACCAGCCGCCGGTCCACACCACCGTCGTGGTCGCATTCGGGTTGACCGATTGCGCGCCGAGGGTGAACGCATTGATGGAGCGCAGCAACTGGGGAATCTGGAAGGCGCCGATGAAGCCCAGCTTGCCGGTCTTGCTCACCGAGCCGGCGGTTACCCCGGCGAGATACATGCCGTCGTCGGAGTCTGCCCAGTAGGTGCCGACGTTCTTCGAGGTCTTCAGGCCGCCGGCGTGGAGGAAGGCGACCTTCGGGTATTTCTCGCCGAGCTTGATCGCCTCGTCGAGGTAGCCGTAGCTCGTCGCGAAGATGATGCTGTGGCCGGAATTGATCAGCCGCTCCATGACGCGCGCCACTTCCGCGGTTTCCGGAATTCCCTCGAACGCCGTCGTCGTCACCCCGGACACGTGCTTCTCGACGTATTGCCGGCCCATGTCCATCGAGGTGTTGTAGCCGTAGTCGGCCGCGGGCCCGACATAGATGAACCCGATCTTGGTTTGCGCGGCGGCCGGCGCGGCAAGCATGGCGGCAACGGCGCCCGCGAGCCCCAGCATCCCTAATCGCTTCATGACGTCCTCCGATTGCTGCCGTTGCGGGCTTGCACCCGGGCACCGGCCGTACACGTAAGTAAGAACATACTTACTCATGCATGCGATGTGCCAGAAGCCCGCCGGCCGCCGCGTTGGCGCCGCCCTGCCGGTCCGGCGCGGCGCAAAATCCCCGTATCGACAGGGGAATCTCCGGGCTTGCGGTCGCAAATGCGCGGCCGCGGCCGACCACTGGCGCGCGGTCCAACCGGTCCTTCGGCAGCGCCCGGTGGCGTCTATCTCGGCAGCTTTGGCTGCATTTTGGGCACGGCCGGCACCCCGTCAGGCGGGCGGATGTGCGGCGACCAGGCGTGCCACCATGTCACGGGACATCCGCTTGTGCTCGGCCAGCCATTGCGTCTCGAAAACATCGCGCTCGAAAATTACCGAGAGCGTGTACCCGTTGGAGAGATGAAAATAACTCAGCGCCACGACGATGACGTAGAGCTGCAGGGGCTCGATGCCCGCCCTGAACGTGCCGTCGGCCTCGCCGCGGGTGAGGAGCTTGCGGAACAGGCTCAGCACCGGCGAGGAGATCACCGGGGTGCGCGGTGACCGCTTGAGGAATTCGGCCTTGAGCAGGTTCTCGCCGCTCAGCAGCGCGATCAGCCCCGGATGGGCGGCGAAGTGATCGTAGGTGAAGTCGAACAGCTGGAGCAGCGCTTCCATCGGCGCCATGTGATCGAAGTCGAGCTTGAGCTCTTCCTCGCGCAGCTCTCCGAGCACATGCTCGAGCACGGCGACGTAGAGCCCGGCCTTGTCGGTGAAGTAGTGATAGATCATCCGGATGTTGGCGCGGGCCTGCGCGCAGATCGTGTCGAGACGGCCGCCGGCGAAGCCCTTGTCGGCAAACTCCTGGAGTGCCGCGCCCAGAATCCGCTCGCGTGTCGCCTGCCCGGGCTTGGCCGAAGCGCTCTTCGCGCCGGCCGCGGCCGGGGTTGCGGCGCGCGGCTTGATGGCGCGCGGCTTTGTGGTGAGAGGCTTGCGTGGGGGCTTCGGAGACGCCGGCATCAGGCAGTAAGTAATTCACTACTTACCGCGCTGGCAAGCGTCGCCCGCCACGGCAGGACCCGCGACGTCTCACACCCGCATCGGCATCAGAACGTAGGTCGCGTCCTGGGAGCCCTTGTCCTGGATCAGGGTCGGGGAGCCGGGGTCGGCCAGCTTGAGGAGTGCGGTGTCGCCTTCGAGCTGGGCGGCGATATCGAGCAGGTAGCGTGAGTTGAAGCCGATATCGAGGGGGTCGGCGTCGTAGCCGACCTCGACCTCCTCGGTGGCGCTGCCGGAGTCCGGGTTGGTGACCGACAGCACCAGGCGCCCGGCCGACAAAGCGAGCTTCACCGCCCGCCCGCGCTCGCTGGCCACGGTGGAGACGCGGTCGACCGCCTGTTCGAAATCGCGCTTGTTGACCTCGAGCACCTTGTCGTTGCCGACCGGGATCACCCGGCCGTAATCGGGGAAGGTGCCATCGATCAGCTTGGATGTCAGCACCGTGGCCGCGTGGGTGAAGCGGATCTTCGATGCCGACAGTTCGACCGCGACCTCGCCCTCGGTGGTGTCGATCAGCCGCTGCACCTCGCTCACTGTCTTGCGCGGGACGATCACGCCGGGCATGCCCTCGGCGCCGGCCGGCGCTTCGAGGTCGAACTGGGCGAGCCGATGGCCGTCGGTGGCGACTGCCCGCAGCGTCAGCGCCCGGCCCGACCCCGTGGTGTGGAGAAAGATGCCGTTGAGATAGTAGCGGGTCTCCTCGGTCGAGATCGCGAACTGGGTCTTGTCGATCATGCGCTTGAGCGCGGCCGCCGGAAGCGTGAACCGGTGGGTCATGTCGCCGGCCGTGAGATCGGGAAAGTCGCTCTCCGGCAGGGTCTGCAAGGTGAACCGGGAACGGCCGGCGCGGATCGACATCACCGCGCGGTCGCCGGCGGCCTCGAGCACGATCTGTGCGCCGTCCGGCAGCTTGCGGACGATTTCGTAGAACATATGGGCCGGAACGGTGGTCACGCCCGACGGATTCACTTCGGCGGCGATGGTCTCCACCACCTCGAGATCGAGATCGGTGGCCTTGAAGGCGAGCTTCGCGCCCTCGGCACGCATCAGCACGTTTGCCAGGATCGGGAATCGTCGTGCGGCGCTCGACCACCCGATGGACGTGGGAGAGCGATCGTAGAAGCTCGGACCGTTCGACCGTGACCTTCATGGGGAATCCTGCGCGGTGAGAGCTTGCCCGGCGACGGGGACACCGGTTCCAGCGCCCGTCAGGCGGCGTGGCGACCGTTCAAGCCGCCCCGGCCGCGCACCCGAAGGCACGGGACGCGGTCGGAGCGTCAGACCGGATACCATTTTTGCGCCGCGCGCGCTCCAGAAAATGCATCAATATCAACATCGGAACGGTGGCCAGCCGGGCTTCACTCCTGCAACTGGCATTTCAGGGACTCGATTTCGGCTGCCAGGGAATTGTCGGTCCCGATCAGCCCCTCGATCTTGCGCACCGCATGCAGCACCGTGGTGTGATCGCGTCCGCCGAAACGACGGCCGATCTCCGGCAGCGAGCGCAAGGTCAGCGTCTTGGCGAGATACATGGCGATCTGGCGCGGCCGCACGACGTTGGCGGTCCGACGCGACGACAGCAGGTCGCTGCGGCTCACGTTGTACTGGCGCGCGACGATGCGCTGGATGTCCTCGATCCGCACCCGCTTGAGCTCGACCGGGCGGACGAGATCGCGCAGTTCGCGTTCCGCGAGCTCCATGGTGATCGGATGCCCCGTCAGCTTGCTGTGGGCGAGCAGGCGGTTGAGCGCGCCTTCGAGGTCGCGCCCGTTATGGGTGACCGACCGCGAGATGTAGGCGAGCACCGGCTCGGGCACGGTGAAGGCGGGATGGTGGGCACGGGCCGCGCGAACCCGCGCCGAGAGGATTTCGAGGCGGAGCTCCTCATCGAGCGCGCCGATCTCCACCGCCAGCCCGCCGGCGAGCCGCGAGCGCATGCGCTCGTCGAGGCTCTCGATTTCGGTCGGCGGCCGGTCGGCGGCCACCACCACCTGGCGCCCGCCGTCGAGCAACGAGTTGAGCGTATGGGAGAACTCGGCCTGGCTGTTCTTGCCCTGCAGGAACTGCAGATCGTCGATCACCAGGACGTCGATGCCGCGCAGCGCGTCCTTGAAGGCGAGGGCGGTCTGGTTGCGGAGCGCCGAGGCGAAGCCGAACATGAAACGTTCCGCCGTGAGGTAGAGCGCGGTGCGCTCGCCGCTGGCATTCGCCTTGAAGGCGATCGCCTGCAACAGGTGGGTCTTGCCGAGCCCGACGCCGGCATGGACGAACAGCGGATTGAACATCACGGGGTCGTTGCGACGCCCCAGCGCCACCTGCTTGGCGGCGGCGTGGGCAAGCGTATTGGAGCGCCCGACCACGAAGGACTCGAACGTCAGGCGCGGATCGAGCGGGGAGCCTCCATGGTGGTCATGGACCACCGCGGCTTGAGTCGGGAAGCCCTTGACGTCGGCGCGCGCATGGCCGTTCTCGCGCTTTTCCGTCGGCGCGGCTTCGGGCTGAACGTTGGCGCAGGGGAGCGGATTGCGCATCGCCGAGCGCACCGAGAGGTCGATGCGCCGCACCGCCGGGCGCTCCGACTGCCAGCACGCCAGCAGGCGCTCCGTATAGTGCGACTGGATCCAGCTCTTGAGGAACCGGGTGGGCACGGAGATGCGGGCGGTATCGAGGTCCAGGCTCTCGAGCTCCATCCGGGCGAACCAGCTCATATAGATGGCCTCGCCGAGCTCCGCCTGCAGACGCTTCTTTACACGGGACCAGCACTCGTCTGATACGTCGGGCATTGTCATTCTCTCGTCGGGGTCTTTACGCCCATAGGGCCGCGCCGATTGGGTCAGAGGCGACGGCGACGCCGGTCCATCCGCGAACGCGGACGGCTGACGTCCAGCACTGAGAGGGATCATCGGGTGGCGAAAATGTCGCCCGGCCGGTTCCCGTCGACACGGCAACCGAGACTCGAGTATGGTAATTTTGTCACACAGGGCGAGCTGCAAACGACAGCATCGGTGAGCGGCGGGGGCGGCAGCTGGAGGACGAGACCGGACGCAGGTTTTTGCCGCGGAAATTTCATAATGTCCCCTCTATGGCCCGCAAATATATCCCAAAATTCCACAAGGAATTTCAAGGAAAACGAAGGTCTAACCGCAGTCCGTCAGTGATGAGCTAGACGAAACGAAGACATAGCATAATTTTCGATCCTGTAAGTCTTCACTTTTAGTCAGCTTTACTTAACGGCCCTTAGAAGACACCTCGAAAGCTCATTGTCGATGAGCGCCGAACGCCGACTAAAACTAGAGAAGACCCCGAAGGCCCGGAGTACCATCAAAATACACGCCTGCCCCGGGAGTGGCAACGGCCTTGATCCTGCCGCGATCCGCCGCCCGCCGTTGACGGTCTCGCAACGAATTTGCGACCGTTCTGCGCTAGAATTGCAAAGGCCTGAATTCGCAGCCCTAATTGGCGCAGATGCCGAGCCGCCGTCGATCTTGCAACACTCGGCGGATATTAATTTGGAGTTAAGAAGTCGATCATTGTCGCGAGGATTTTCCGACCGCAGCTGCGCACTATCCTGCCAAGCCGCTGTATTCAAGAAGGATTTCCTGTGCGGTCGAGCAGGGTAACCCGCGCCTCCCGCGCCTGGGGAAAACCTTCCCCGGCGCCTGCCGCGGGTGGTCCATGACAAGTTTGCATCAATTCTGCGACGTTCGCGCAACAATAACAGAACAATGAATGACACCGGCGACCGGCCCGAAAGCCAGTCACCGGTGCTAAAATGTCACAATTGAGAAGGGCATCCCATGGGTTGGGCACCGGGCCCACCAACCAGCGGCCCGCGCGCCGACACAGGCGGCTGGATGAGGCCGCCCGCGGAACCCATCAGCGGCGCAAGGTCAGCCGAGCTTCGCGATCCGGTGGGTCAGGCGCGATACCTTCCGGCTCGCGGTCTTCTTGTGAATGATGCCGTTGCGGGCTGCGCGCATCAGGGCCGGCTCGGCCGAGACCAGGGCCGCCTGGGCGACGGATTTGTTGCCAGACGAAATGGCATCTTCCACCACCCGCAGCGACGAGCGCATGCGCGAGCGGCGGGCCTTGTTGACGGCAGTGCGGTGCGCGATCTTGCGCGTGGCCTTCTTGGCCGATTTTGTGTTGGCCATTGATCTTCCGTGAGTTCGCCGATGGCGGAAAAGAAACGGCGGCGCCAAACGCCGCCGGGTTGGCGAACCTTATAGTGATGCGCCGGATGGCCGTCAACGCGCTCCTGCGTCCACTCCGCATCGGTTTTGGATGGCGGTCGGCGCGGCGGCTCCGCGCGGAAACCTCGCTCGAAGGCTGCGAAGTCCGCCCCCGCCGCGACGGGCTCACGCCACCCGCTTGGCGCGGACCTGATCGTATCCGGCCACGACCGCGGCGCGGTCGGCGGAAGAGAACGCCGCGAGGGGCGGCTTCACCTGGGCCCACGCCTGGTCGCCATGAATGTGGCCGAGCAGGGATTTGATCCCCGGCACCAACGGGCGGCCGTCGAACAGCTTGCGGATCGTCACCGCGGCGTCGAGCGCGGCGGGATCGCCGTGATGGAACGCGCGCGCGCACAGGTCGGAATTGAGATTGGCGGTGGCGGAGATGCAGCCGGCGAAGGCGCCGCCGCGGGCTTCCAGCAGCACCGCCTCGGTCGAGGGGAACACATGGAAGCCCGGGTCGATGGCCGCCACCGCGCGGGCATAGGCCATGTCCCCCGAGGAGTCCTTGAGGCCGAGGATGCGGTTGCCGTGGGTGTCGCGCAGCCGGCGGATCAGCGCGGCATGCCACGGCAGGCCGGACAGCTGCGGGTAATGATAGAGGTAGATCGGGATCGGCCGCTCGGCCGTCGCCGCGACGATGGTGCCGATATAGGCGGCAAGCCCGTCGTCCGGAACGCCCTTGTAATAGAACGGCGGCAGCACCAGCGCCCCGGCGAAGCCGAGTTCGGCGGCATGGCGGGTCAGCTCCACGGCGTCGGCGGTCGCGGCCGCCCCGCTGCCCACCATCATGACTTCCAGCGGCAGTCCGGCGGTGCGATAGGCGTTCATCACCGTCTTGCGCTGTGCCACGGAGAACGAGGTCGCCTCGCCGGTGGTGCCGAGCACGTTGAGGCCGTCGCAGCCATTGCTCAAAAGAAAGTGCGCGAGCGCGGTGGCGCGGCCGCAATCCGGCTCGCCGTCCTCGTCGACGGCGGTCGCGACGGCCGCGATCACCCCCCGCAGGGCTTGTTTCGTCATGTCAGTCTCCAAGATCGTGGGATGGCGGACGCCATCCTCCAAAAACGGCTCGTATATAAGCCAACCGGATCAGCCGCTGATGCCGTAGCCGGCCAGGGCCGCCATGTTGACGAGTTCGCTGTCCTTGGCGGAGAGGCCGACGATCTGCACCGAACGGTCGAGGCCCACCAGCAGCGGCCCGATGACGGTCGCGCCGCCGAGCTCCTGCAGCATCTTGGTGGAGATCGCCGCCGAGTGGAAGGCCGGCATCACCAGCACATTGGCGGGGCCGCTGAGCCGGCAGAACGGGAAGCGCGGCCATCAGGTCCGGGTTGAGCGCGACGTCGGCCGCCATCTCGCCGTCATATTGAAAATCGACCCGGCGCTGGTCGAGGATGCGCACGGCCTCCTGGACCCGGGCCGCCCGGTCGCCCGGCGGACGGCCGAAGGTCGCGAAGGCGAGCAAAGCCAGCCGCGGCTCGTAGCCGAGTTTGCGGGCCACCCTGGCGGCCTCGATGGAAATCTCCGCGAGTTCCTCGGCGCTCGGCATCTCGGTCACCGCGGTGTCGGCGACCAGCACCGTGCGCCCACGCGCGAGCACCAGCGACACGCCCATCACCCGGTGGCCGGGCTTGGGGTCGATGCACTGGCGCACGTCCTCGAGAACCCCGGAAAAGCTGCGGGTGACGCCGCTGACCATGGCGTCGGCGTCGCCGAGCGCGACCATGCAGGCGGCGAAGTGATTGCGGTCCTGGTTGACCATGCGCTGGCAGTCGCGTGGCAGGTAAGCCCTTGCGCTGCAGGCGCTCGTAAAGGTGCGCCGCATAAGCCGCGTTGCGCTTGGAGAGCCGCGCATTGTGGATTTCGATGCCGTTGCCGAGCTCGATACCGGCCATCTTGGCGGTGTCGCGCACGCGGTCCTCGCGGCCGACCAGCATGGCGCTGCCGAGGCCCTGGTGGACGAAGCTCGCGGCGGCGCGGATCACCGCCTCCTCCTCGCCCTCGGCGAACACCACGCGTTTGGGCTCGCGGCGCACCCGGGCGAAGACCTGGGCCAGCATGCCGGCGACCGGATCGCGCCGCGAGCGCAGCTGCTCGCGATAGGCCGGCATGTCGACGATCGGCTAGCGGGCGACGCCGGTCTCCATCGCGGCGAGCGCGATCGCCGGCGGCACGGCATAGATGAGGCGGGGGTCGAACGGCACCGGGATGATGTAGTCGCGGCCGAATTTCGGCCGCGCGCCATAGGCGGTGGCGACGTCGTCGGGAACGTCTTCGCGGGCGAGATCGGCGAGCGCGTGGGCGGCCGCGATCTTCATCTCCATGTTGATGGTGGTGGCGCGGACGTCGAGCGCGCCGCGGAAGATGTAGGGGAAGCCAAGCACATTGTTGATCTGGTTCGGATAGTCCGAGCGCCCGGTCGCCATGATGGCGTCGTCGCGGACCTCGGCGACCTCCTCCGGCGTGATTTCCGGATCCGGATTGGCCATCGCGAAGATGATCGGGTTCGGCGCCATCGCCTTCACCATCTCCTTGGTCACCGCGCCCTTGGCCGAGAGGCCGAAGAAGACGTCGGCGCCCTTCATGGCGTCGGCGAGGGTGCGCGGCGTCGGTCTTCACCGCGAAGCCCGACTTCCACTGGTTCATGCCCTCGGTGCGGCCTTCGTAGATGACGCCCTTGGTGTCGCACAGGATCAGGTTCTCGGGCCGGAAGCCGATCGCGCGCAACAGCTCGAGGCAGGCGATGCCGGCGGCGCCGGCGCCGTTGCAGACGAGCTTGGTGGTGGCGATCTCGCGTCCGGTGAGCGACAGGGCGTTGATGAGCCCCGCGGAGGCGATGATCGCGGTGCCGTGCTGGTCGTCGTGGAAGACCGGGATGTCGAGCAGCTCGCGCAGCCGCTGCTCGACGATGAAGCACTCCGGCGCCTTGATGTCCTCGAGATTGATGCCGCCCCAGCTCTTGCCCAGCAGCTTGACGCAATTGACGATCTCGGTCGGATCCTCCGACGACACCTCGAGATCGATGGAATCGATGTCGGCAAAGCGCTTGAACAGCACCGCCTTGCCTTCCATCACCGGCTTCGCGGCCAGCGCGCCGAGATTGCCGAGGCCGAGAATGGCGGTGCCATTGGTGATGACGGCGACGAAATTGCCCTTGGTGGTGTAGTCGTAGGCCGCCGCCTCGTTCTCGGCGATGGCGAGCACCGGGATGGCGACGCCGGGCGAATAGGCGAGCGAGAGGTCGCGCTGGGTCGCCATCGGCTTGGTGGCCACCACCTCCAGCTTGCCGGGCCGCGGATGGCTGTGGAACTGCAGCGCCTCCTGGTCGGTGAAGGTCGGCCGGTGATGTGTGTTGGGCGGGTTGACGGGCATTGCTACTCCTCGTGCCCCTGGCGGGGGGCGGAACTTAGCGGAACGACCCGCGGTCGCTCAAGGCGTCGAATGAATTTCAATCGCCGGGACCGCGTCGAGCGAAGGGTCGAAGCGAGCGTGCGCTCGCCCGAAAGGGCAATTTTAACCAAGTTGAACGTTGCGCGGCGTCGCGGTAAGCCGGAGCGGACAGTTTCATTCCCTCCGATCGCGACGGCTTGCCATGATCCGCCTTTTCGTTCGCGCCATCGGCCTCCTGTTTCTGGCCGTGGGCTTTGTTTTCTTCGTCTATGACGGCACCAAGTCGATTGCGGGCAACGCGATCTTCTACACGCCCCTGAGCGAAACCTGGAATGCCGTCCATGCCGCGAGCTTCGCGCAGCTGCAGCCGGCCATCGAGCGGGTGTCCGGAGGTTGGATGTGGGAGCAATTCTCCCACTGGATCCTCGCCGCCCCGAGCTTCGCCGTGTTCGGCGTGATCGGGGCGCTGCTGGTGCTGATCGGCCGCAAGCCGCGTCCGCTGATCGGCTACGACCGCTGACGCGGCCGGCATCGCCCGGCCCTCACTTGAGGGCTTCGACGCCCGCCATGCAGGTCTGAAGGTCCTGGAATCCGGCGCCGCCGCTGCAGCCGATCGCGCCGACGATCTTGCCGCCGACCACGAGCGGTACCCCGCCCTGGGAGCCGATCATGCCGTCGAGTGTCATCTGGTAGATGAATTCGAAGCCCTTGCCGAGGTTCTCCTCGAACGCCTTGGTGGGGCGGCGGAAGATCGCGGCGGCACGGGCCTTGTGCTGGGCGATTTTGACGGACGCGTATTGGGTGTTGTCCATCTTTTCGAAGAACACGAGGTCGCCGGTCGGGCCGACCACCGAGATCGCCATGAACCAGTTGTTCTTGCGCGCCTCCGCCGCTGCCGCGTCGGCGGCCTTGCGGGCGAGTTCGAGATTGATCGTCTCGCCGTAGGGCGGCGTTCCGGGAGGAGCTTGCGCGAATGCCGGCGCGGTCACCATCGTCGCCGCCACAAGACCTGAAAGAATCGCTTTGCGCATGGCCGTTTCTCCCCGCATGTTTTTGCTGATCAAAACCGCCGCAGACCGTTGTCCGGGCGAGGCGGCAGCATAGGGGCTCGGCCGCGGTTCCGAAATAGAAATGTTGGCGGCGCAACCCACGGGGACGAGGTCGCCGCCGGCTCGCGGCGGCGTGATCTCGATGGGATCGGCGGTGGCCGACACGTGATGCAAGTGCGAGATGCGCATCGGCACGCCCGCACCTATATTCGGAGGCCGAGATAAAGATGCTCCCGTCCGTTCCACCGTCTTTCGTTGTCGCGCGACTTGGAACGTGTCCGGTTGCGACCGTGAGGAGATCACCATGTTCATGTCGAGGAAAAAGCCGGAAATGCCGACCGCGGCCACGGCGCTCAAAGGCCGCGCCGAGCCCATTCCCACCGCGTCCCAGCATTTCGTCAATGGCCGGCCGCTCAAGGGCCCGTGGCCGAAGGGTCTCGAGACGGCGATGTTCGGCATGGGATGCTTCTGGGGCGCCGAGCGCAAGTTCTGGGAATTGGGCGACGGCATCTACGCCACCGCAGTCGGCTATGCCGGCGGCTTCACCCCGAACCCGACCTACCGGGAGGTTTGCAGCGGCGAGACCGGCCACAACGAGGTCGTGCTCGTGGTGTTCGATCCGCAAAAAATCACCTACGAGCAATTGCTCAAGACGTTTTGGGAGAACCACGACCCGACCCAGGGCATGGCCCAGGGCAACGATGTCGGGACCCAATATCGCTCCGGCATCTACGTCGCCGATCCGGCGCAACGCGCCGCCGCCGAGGCGTCCAGGGCGATGTACCAGCAGGCGATCAAGGCCAAGGGCCATGGCGGCATCACCACCGAGATCGTCGATGCGCCGCCGTTCTATTATGCCGAGGACTATCACCAGCAATACCTCGCCAAGAATCCGTTCGGCTATTGCGGCCTCGGCGGCACCGGCGTGAGCTGCCCGATCGGGCTCGGAGCCGCGGCGACGGCATGACGACGCGACGCGCGCATTAACAGCCGCGCACGCCGAACGCCGGGGGGATTGTCACGGGTTCCAGGACTGCGCAGGCGGCGGGGATGACCGGCGGGCATGAATTTCGCCCGCCGGCTTTGCCTGCGGCGACGTATTGTGCTGCCCTGTCGAGCAGGAAAGTCGAGACCGGAGCGACATGAACAGCCCCATGGACAAAATCTTACGGGTCGTCGAGGCGACGATTTTTTACAGCCGCTGGCTGTTGGCGCCGCTGTATCTCGGCCTCGTCGCCGCGCTCTTCATTCTGATGCTGTACTTCTTCAAGGTGTTCGTTCTGTTCGTCGCCGAGCTCGGTTCGCCGGATCCCAACAGCGTGATCCTCGGCGTCCTCACGCTCATCGACGTGATCTTCACCGCGAACCTCGTGCTGATCGTCATCTTTTCCGGCTACGAGAACTTCGTCTCGCAGATCAGCACCACCGACGGCGCGGTCGATGCGCGGCCGCTGTGGATGTCGCAGGTCGATTTCGGCGGCCTCAAGCAGAAGCTGATCACGTCGATCGTGGCGATCTCCGCCGTCGAGGTGCTCAAGGCCTTCATGAACATCGACCATTACAACACCACCAAGCTCGGCTGGCTGGTCGGAATCCACATCGTCTTCCTGCTGTCGATGCTCGTCGTCGCACTCGCCGATCGCATGGGGGTCGGCTATCGGTCCGAGGACGAACCGCGCGCTCGCCGGCCGGGCGAGTAACGGCCGGATCGAGCCGGCCAGTCGCAGCCCGCGCTCCCGCCCTTTGATTTCGCCTCGCAGCGCTTGAAAAACGGCATCCGGCGGCCGCGCGTTTACGGAATTTTTGCCATGTGGGGCCGTTGGTTAGGGTTTGTTAACTATAAATCGCTAATCCGGAGGAAGGCCCCTTCCAACCCGCCGGATCTCGCATGCGGCACGTCCGCCTCGCACTTCTCCTCTTCGCCGTGATGATGGTCGCCGGTTGCGCGCGCCTCATCCCGGGGACGGCTGCGCCGGATGGCCCTTCACCGTCGGCCGTCGGGCCTACCGCCATCGGGTTTACCGGGCCGGCCCCTGCGGTGGTCGGTCCGCTGCCGCCGCCTCCCGTCGCCCTGGTGTCCGGGGCGCCGCTGCCGCCCTATACGCTGGACTCGGGCGACCGGCTGCGGGTGGTGGTGTTCGGCCAGGACAATCTGACCAACAGCTATGCCGTGGATGCCGCCGGCAATATCACGATGCCGCTGATCGGCGCGGTGCATGCGCGGGGACTGACCCCGAACGAGCTTTCGCGCGTCCTCGCCGGGCGGCTGCGGCAGGGCTTCCTGCGCGAGCCTCACGTGGCGGTGGAGGTCGAACTCTACCGGCCGTTCTTCATCCTCGGCGAGGTGAACTTCCCCGGCCAATACCCCTATGTGCCGAACATGACGGCCGAGACGGCCGTCGCGATCGCCGGTGGCTTCACCCCGCGCGCCTGGCGGCCCACGGTGCAGCTCAGCCGCCCGGTCGACGGCATCGTGGCGCGACAGCGCGTGCCCGTCATCACCCAGATGAATCCCGGCGATACCATCGTCGTCGACGAACGCTGGTTCTGATCCAGCGCGCGCCCGGATCCGGACCGCATATCCGCGATCTGATTTCCGAGCGAATCTCAGAGAGAAGCCGGTCTCAGAGCGAAGCGAATCTCCCGGAGACGCGAACCTCGAAGAGAAACGTCATGCCGTCCCGGCGCCGTTGAAGAGCGGCCGGCGCGGGCGCATGATGACCGCTACAAAAAAACATATTGGGAGGATCATCATGAGGCTGCCTTTTGCGTTTGCAGCGCTGTTCGCCGCCACCGTCGCCGTGCAGGCGCAGACGCCGTCCTGGCTGCCGCCTGCCGACAGCGCGCGCTGCCCTTCCAAGTGGGGCGCCGGAGACGAGCGCGGCGCGGGCAATCACATGAAGCCGCAGAGCGTGCTCAACGCGGCGAAGCTGATCAAGACCGGCGAGGTGATCGAACTCGCGCACGTGCTCGCTGGAACCATGCCGCTGTCGGCGGGCCGCGTCTATGACATGCAAGTCAAGCGCACCGCGGTGAGCACGCTCGCCAACAAGCGCAACGGCAATGAGGAGATCATCACCGCCGAGATGGGCCAGGTCGGAACCCAGTTCGACGGCTTCGCCCACCAGACCCACGACAACAGCCACTACAACTGCTTCAAGACCGACGATATCGTGACCCGCAACGGCTTCACCAAGCTCGGTATCCAGAATGTCGGGATGCTGATGACGCGCGGTGTCCTCATCGACGTCGCCGGCTTCAAGGGCGTCGACATGCTCGACGATGATTACGAGATCACCGTCGCCGATCTCGAAGGCGCCATCAGGAAGCAGAACCTGACCTTTGCACCCGGCGACGCCATCATCGTCCACACCGGCTGGGGCAAGCTGTGGGACAAGGACAGGACGCGCTACGCCAAGTCCAATCCCGGCATCGGCGTAAAGGCGGCCGAGTTCCTGATTGCCAAGGACCCGATGCTGCTCGGCGCCGATACCGCGCCGGTCGAGGTGTCGCCCAATCCCGACAAGCTGATCTCGCTGCCGATCCACCAGATGGCGCTGGTGGTCTACGGCGTCCATCTGCTCGAGAACCTCAAGCTCGACGAGCTCGCGAGCAAGAACGTCTCCGAGTTCGCGCTGGTACTGCAGCCGCTCAAGCTGTGGGGCGCCACCGGCTCGACGGTGTCGCCTGCCGCGTTGCGGTAGCGGGACCTGCAGGTTCGTCGTTCCGGGCGCGCGCTCTGCGCGAACCCGGAATTGCTTCTCCGTCGGCAAGACCGCCGGACCCGGGATCGCCGCGCCGCGGCGCGCCGGAATGACGATCCGGCGAACTCGGCTTTACCCGACGTATTTGGCGAGCCAGCCGAGGGTCCGCTGCAGCGCCTCCTGATGCGCGGCCTCGTTGTAGGCCGAACGCTCGTCGCAGGAAAAGCCGTGGCCGGCGTTGTAGACGTGGATCTCCACCTCCGGGCGCTTCTGCCGGATGATCTCCACGTCTGTAAGGGGAATCGACTGATCCTGATCGCCGAAGTGCAGCAGCGTCGGCACCTTCGGCGTCAGGTCGGCGTTCTTGGCGATGGCGCCGCCGTAATAGCCGATCGCGCAGGCGAGGCCGTCGAGCTTGCAGGCGGCCATGTAGGCGACGCTGCCGCCCAGGCAGTAGCCGACGATGCCGACCTTGCCGGCGGACTTCACGCTGTCGATCGCCGCCTGGGTGTCGAGCATCATCTTTGCCCAGTCGATCTTCGGAATGAAGGTGCGCGCATGCGCCACCTCTTCCGGCGTGTAGCCGCATTCGAAGTCCGGCTGCGTGCGGTCGAACACGGCGGGCGCTACAGAGGTGTAGCCGAGCGCCGCGAAGCGGTCGCAGACGTTGCGGACATGATGATTGACGCCGAAGATCTCCTGGATCACCACAAGTCCGCCCTTGGGCTTACCCGCGGCGTCGGCGCGCCAACCGCCAAGCTTGAAACCGTCCGAAGCCGTGAGTGTGATCTTGCTGCCCAAGTGGAACCTCCCGAAGCCTGTGTGCCGATCGGCGGCTTCTCTATATTCGCGGCAGGGCACGGCGCGCAACCGGCGCTCACGTCACGCGGGGACCGGGGCCGGTTCCTCCCGCGGCGCATCCGCCAGTCCGAACGCCTCGGCCAGCAACTCGACGGAGCGGCGCCGCGCGGCGTGGTCGTAGATCATGGTGGTGACCATGACCTCGTCGGCCCGGGTCGCCGCCAGCAGGGGATCGAGCCGGTCGCGCACCGTCGCCGCGGTTCCCGTGAACACCCGCGCGCGGTTGAGGCGGATGCGTTCCCGGTCGGCTGCGGAATAAGGGTAGACGGCGGCCTCCTCGGGGCTCGCCAGCGGCAGGTATTCGCCCTTGGAGCGGCGCAGGAAGTTGAGGTCGATCGTGGTGGCGAGACGGTCGGCTTCCGCCTCGCTGTCGGCGCACACCGCGGCGACGCCGAGGATCGCATAGGGGCGCGCCAGCGCTGCCGATGGGCGGAACCGGCTGCGGTAGCTCGTCATGGCGTCGACGGGATCGTAGGTCGCGAAGTGATGGGCGAAGGCAAACCCGGCGCCGATCATGGCGGCGAGCTCGGCGCTGTAGCCGCTCGATCCCAGGAGGTAGATCGGCGGCAGCGCCACATCGGCCGGCATGGCGCGGATATTCCGGAACGGGTGACCTTCCGGGAAGCCGCGGCCCTCGATGAGCATCAGCTCCTGGAACCGCTCGAGGAAATCGTCGTCGTCGCGGATGTCCTGGCGGCGGCGCAGAGCAACCGACGTCACCTGGTCGGTGCCGGGAGCGCGGCCGATGCCGAGATCGATCCGACCCGGAAACAGCGCTTCGAGGGTGTGAAAGCGCTCCGCGACCATCAGCGGGGCGTGGTTCGGCAGCATCACGCCTCCGGAACCGACCCTGATGCGCGTGGTCGCCGCCGCGATCTGGCCGATCATGATGTCCGGTGCGGTGCTCGCCACCGACGGCAGGTTATGATGCTCCGCGACCCAGTAGCGGGAGAAGCCGAGACGGTCGGCGAGGACGGCGAGATCGATGCTGTTGCGCAACGCGGCGGCACCGGAGCCACCGGTGGTCACGGGCGAAAGGTCGAGGATGGATGCCTTCATGGCGCATGAGATAGTGCGTCGCGAGGCCCGGTGGAACCCCGCCGGCGGATGCCGGAGCGCGGGTTCCTGCCATGTGTCGCAAGCGGGTCGGCGTGCGGCCACGCTGTCACAAAGGGTTTCTTAATCCTCCCGCGCGTAAGCCAGTCAGCCGAGCGCCGTCGGCGTGATCCGGCGACGGCCGCGTGCGACGGCGCACCGGAACGCCGAGGTGCGCGCGCGGCGGCCTGGGCGGGTCTCCGATGCCCTCCGCCTCTCGGCGCGTACGGAATGCAAGGCGAATGACATGACGCATCTGTTCGGGGCATTTTTGGCGAAAATCGTCGAGACGCTTTTGATCGTGCTCCCGAGCGCGATCGGCTTTGCCATCGCCTTTGCGGTGCTGAGCCTGTTCACGAGCCAGGCGTGCAATCCCGGCCGGCCGTGGTGGCGCAATCCCGGGCTCGGCACCGATATCTGCTACATGCTGATCATTCCGTTCGTCGCGCCCTACATGCGCATCAGCCTGATGATTGCCGGCGCCGCGCTGCTGTCCGGCGTGATGTCGGCCGAGGAGATTACCGACTATTTCGATGCCGGGCGCGGTCCGCTCGCCGGGCTGCCGTTCTGGGGGCAGCTCGTGTTCTACGTGATCGCGTCGGATTTCCTGCTGTATTGGACCCACCGCCTGTTCCACGGCGCCAGCCTGTGGCGCTTCCACGCCATCCATCACTCCGCCGAAGAGGTGGACTGGACCACCGCCTACCGCTTCCACCCCGTCAACCTGTGGCTCGGATCGTTCCTGGTGACGGCGATCATGCTGTGGCTCGGCGTCTCGCCGACGGTGCTCCTGTTCCTGGTCGCCTTTGACACCACGACGGCCGCCTTCGTCCACGCCAACCTCAACTGGACGCTGGGGCCGCTCAAATATCTCGTCGCGACGCCGGTGTTCCACCGCTGGCATCACACCCCGCTCGACCAGGGCGGCAACTCGAATTTCGGCTCGTTGCTAGCGGTGTGGGACGTGCTGTTCGGCACCTTCCACATGCCCGCCCATGCTCTGCCCGGGCGTTACGGCATCGACGATGCGAGCTTCCCGGCGGGCTTCCTCGGCCAGACCATCCACCCGTTCCGCGATCTCGTCGAGAACGGCGTGCCGGACCGGGTCAAGTCCCACCCGCCATCCCTTTGATCTGGCGGATCGCGGCGAGGATCTTGATGTTGAGGAGCGTGCGGCCGCGCTCCACCGTCGCCTTCATCGGATTCCCTGAGACGCCGGTCGGCTCCGTCGCAATCGGCAGGTCGGCGAAGCGCGCGAGATCGACGCCTTCCGGACGGATCGACATCAGCTCCGAGGTGTCGGCGATGCCGGCATGCTGGCCGATCGCATCCTCGCTCTCGCCCTGGCTCTTGAGATACGCGGTTTCCGCGGCGTCGGCGTAATAGTCGGACACATCGACCACCCGGACCCCCTGCTGCGCCCATTCCTGCGTCAGCCGTTTTGCCACGTCGCTCTGGGCCTTCAGGCTGCCGGCATGGTCGGCGATCAGGCAGATCGTCTTGAAGCCGCCGGCCTTGAGGCTGCGGGCGATGCCTTCGAGCAGACCCGCGTAGGCGTCTTCCGAGATCCCGATGGTTCCGGAGAAGCGCAGGTGCCCGGTGGGCGGGTCGTAGGCGCCCTCGGGCACGTAGGGAATGACCGGTGCCACCAGCGTCTGGCCGAGCTCCTTGGCAATCGCATTGGCCGACCATCCGACGATGTAGTCGTGCTTGCCGAGCACCATGTGGGGGCCGTTCTGCTCGATGCCGCCGCTCGGCACGATCACGGTGGTGTAGCCGCGCTGCAGGGCGCTGCGGACCTCGACCCACGTCATGTCGGCGATCTGGAGCGTGTTCGGCAGCGGCGCGGTCAGGGGCTGTTGGACGAGCAAAAGCGCCGCCGCCGCTGCGACCACGCTCACCACGGCGATCTTGGTGGCGGTGGACCCGCGCCCGCGTGCCGGGGGCTGCTGACTTCTTGACTTCGCGCGGTTCCATGCCTCGCCCAGGCGCCGGTCTACCACCCTCCCGAGGTTTAGCGGCTGCCTATCCGGAGCGGACGCTATCGGACTCTTATTGCGACAATCTTAACCGGCCTCGGGTGCGGACGGGCTCGACCTCAGCTCGTCCGGGTGAGGCATCGCAATGATATTATAGCCGGAATCGACGAAGTGGACCTCGCCGGTGACGCCGGTGGAAAGATCGGACAGCAGGTAGAGCCCGGCCCCGCCGAGCTCCTCCAGCGTCACGCCGCGATGCAGCGGCGAGTGGCGCTGCTGGAACGCAAACATGAACCGGGCGTCGGAAATGCCGGCGCCGGCGAGGGTGCGGATCGGGCCGGCCGAGATGGCGTTGACGCGGATGCGGCTGCCGCCGAAATCGACGGCGAGGTAGCGGACCGACGCCTCCAGCGCCGCCTTGGCGACGCCCATCGCATTGTAGTTCGGCATCGCCCGCTGCCCGCCGTTGTATGTCAGGGTCACCATCGCGCCGCCGTCGGGCATCAGCGCGGCGGCGCGGCGCGCCGCCTCGGTGAAGGAGAAGCACGAGATCACCATGGTGCGGGTGAAGTTCTCTCGCGTCGTGTCGGCGTAGCGTCCCTTCAACTCGTTCTTGTCGGAATAGGCGATGGCGTGAACCAGGAAGTCGATGCCGCCCCACGTGTCTGCGAGCGTCGCGAACACGGTATCCAACGAGGCGGTGTCCTCGACGTCGCACGGGAGCACCAGCTCCGACCCCACCGATTGCGCCAGCGGCCTGACGCGTCGGCCGAGCGCCTCGCCCTGATAGGTGAAAGCGAGCTCGGCGCCGTGGCCCGCGAGCGCCCGGGCGATGCCCCATGCGATCGAGTGGTCGTTCGCAACCCCCATCACGAGGCCGCGCTTGCCCTTCATCAACATATGCAACGCCCCTGACGCTTCGTTCGTCCGGAGACCCAGGGGGTCGAGCTCGAATCGCTCGAACGCGATGGCCTGGAACCCGGACGCCTCGGACTCCCGATGTTACGCATCCAGCTTTTTCAGCACGATCGATGCGTTGGTGCCGCCGAAGCCGAACGAGTTCGACAGCACGCAGGACAACGGCACGTTGTCGCGCCGCTCGCGGACGATCGGCATGTCGGCAAACGCCGGATCGAGGGTTTCGATGTTGGCGCTCTCGCAGATGAAGCCGTTGTTCATCATCAGCAGCGAATAGATCGCCTCCTGCACGCCGGCGGCGCCCAGCGAGTGGCCGGTCAGCGACTTGGTCGCCGAGATCGGCGGGCAGTTCGTCCCGAACACCTCGCGCAGCGCCTCGATCTCCTTGAGGTCGCCGATCGGCGTCGCGGTGGCGTGCGGATTGACGTAATCGACCGGCGCTTTCACCGTCGACAGCGCCATCCGCATGCAGCGCACCGCTCCTTCGCCCGAGGGCGCCACCATGTCGTAGCCGTCCGAGGTTGCGCCATAGCCCGCGATCTCACCGTAAATCCTGGCACCGCGTGCGCTGCGCATGCTCGAGCTCTTCGAGCACCAATACACCCGCTCCACCGGCGATGACGAAGCCGTCGCGGTCGACGTCGTAGGCGCGCGAGGCCTTGTGCGGGGTGTCGTTGAACTTCGACGACATCGCGCCCATGGCGTCGAACAGCACCGCCAGGGTCCAGTCGAGCTCTTCGCAGCCGCCGGCGAAGATGATGTCCTGCTTGCCGAGCTGAATGATCTCGGCGGCGTTGCCGATGCAGTGGTTCGAGGTCGCGCAGGCCGACGAGATCGAATAGTTGACGCCTTTGATCTTGAACCAGGTGGCCAGCGTCGCGGAGGCGGTGGAGGACATCGCCTTCGGCACCGCGAACGGGCCGACGCGCTTTGGTCCCTTGCTCCTCGTGATGTCGGCCGCCTCGACGATGGCGCGGGCCGAGGGACCGCCCGAGCCCATGATGATCCCGGTCCGTTCGTTGGAAATCTCGTTCTCCTCGAGGCCGGAATCGCGCAGCGCCTGCTCCATGGCGACGTGATTCCACGCCGCGCCGCCGCCGAGAAAGCGCATGGCGCGGCGGTCCACCGATTCCTGCGGATCGAGGCTCGGGGCGCCCTGGACGCGGCAGCGGAAGCCCAGCTCCGCAAAGCGATCGGCGTGGGAAATCCCCGATTTCCCCTCCCGCAAGCTCGCCAGCACTTCCTGCGTATTGTTGCCGATGGAAGAGACGATGCCCATCCCGGTGACGACGACCCGTCTCATGATCTGTTTCCCGCCAGCTACCGCCAAGCTTCGGTCAAGTTGCCGGCTGCAGCGCGGCGACGTCGCGGAACAGGCCGACCTTGAGATCGAATGCGCGGTAGATAACCGATCCGTCCGCCGACAGCCAGCCATCGGCGATGCCGAGGACGAGCTTCGAGCGCATCACCCGCTTGATGTCGATCCCGTAGACGATCTTCTTCGCCGACGGCAGCACCTCGCCGGAGAACTTGACCTCGCCGAGGCCCAGCGCGCGGCCCTTGCCCTGGCTGCCCGACCAGCCGAGGAAGAAGCCCACCAATTGCCACAGCGCATCGAGGCCGAGGCAGCCCGGCATCACCGGGTCGCCCTTGAAATGGCATGGGAAAAACCAGAGGTCCGGCTTCACTTCGAGTTCGGCTCTGGCGAGCCCCTTGCCGTGGCCCCCGCCTTCGATGGAAATCTCGCTGATCCGCTCGAACATGAGCATCGGCGGCAACGGCAGTTGCGGCCCGCCCGGGAACAATTCGCCGCGCCCGCAGGCGAGGAGATCCTCGAATTCAAAGCTCGAACGCCGGTTCTGCATACCGTCACGGTCCTCAGTGCGCAGTGGGGGCCGCTGACCAACGTTCAGCGCTGCATGGTGTGGAGTCATATGAGCCTTCCCTAACATACGCCACCTAGCGGGCAAAGCGCGGCGGATGGCTGGCGAACCGTCCCAGGCGCTCTCATCTAGAGGGCTGGCCGGGCCCCGTCCGGCGCGGCATCGAGCCGCTTGCAAGAGGAGGCAGCGATCGATATGATTGCAAATGAAACGAATTTGCGAACAGTCGTGAGCTGAAAATCCGCGTCATGGAGTCACGCCCCGTCATCGCCGTCAGTCAGGTGTCCGCGGACAGCTTTCCCGCCGACGCGCGTTCTGATTCCCGTAACGGCTGTCCGTGGCACGACGTGCTCGCGCTGCTGCGCCACGTCAAGCTGCGTCCGACCCGTCAGCGCATGGCGCTCGGCTGGCTGCTGTTCGCCAAGGGCGATCGCCATTTGACGGCCGAGATGCTGTACGAAGAGGCGAACCGGGCAAAGATCGCGGTGTCGCTCGCGACGGTTTACAACACCCTGCATCAGTTCACCGACGCGGGATTGTTGCGCGAGGTCGCGGTGAACGGTTCCAAGACCTATTTCGACACCAACGTCTCGGATCACCACCACTTCTTCATCGAAAGCGACCACAATCTGGTCGACATCCCGCATGCCGACGGCATCGTCGGGGACCTGCCGCCGGTGCCGGAAGGCTACGAGATCAGCCGCGTCGACGTGGTGGTGCGCTTGCGCCCAAAGAAGCGCTGAGTCGGCCTCTCCCGCGACATCCGCAGGATCTCTCCGAACCGACTAGGTCGCTCACTACGTGAGCGACGTTCTTGCAGCGTCAGTGTCGATGTCGTGTAGGTCTTGATGTCGCGCAGGCTTGATGTCGCGCAGGCTTGATGTCGAGTCAGTCTCGATGTCGCGTCAATCCAGCTTCTCGTTGGGATAGACGCCCCACAGGCGCCCCTGCTCGATCCAGCCGTCGAAGCCGTCACCGCGGAAGCGGCACCAGCGGCCGCTGCATCGTTTCACGATGCCGAGCACCCCCGGCTCCAGCATCGCCTTGGTCGGACTCGCCGGGTCGGCGCTATCGTGCAGGGCGACAGGAGCGATCGAGCTCTTCGACTTCGCGACGAAGGCGGTGCGCTTGCCCGACAGCAGGGAGTGATAGACCCAGCCCTCGGAACCTTCCGAGTCGCGGATGCGGCGCCAGTTCTCGTACTCGGCGGTGATTTCCACCGGGAGGCCCGGCCGAGTGTAAACCCAGGAAACGTCCTGGTCCTTGTTCGGGCCGCCGCGCACGTTCACGTGGTCGGACTTGAGGCTGACGAAGCGCGGCACCGGAAGGCCGCTGCCCTCGCTCGTATCGTTTGCCGCGGCCGCCGGGCCGCTCCAGGCCGCGACCGTCAGGGCCGCCGCCAGCAACGTCGCCGACAGCGCGGCCGCTTTCACTTCGCAGGTCTTCGATTGAATTTGCACGTGCGGTTCCCGCCACCAGTCCAGGCTCAGCCAGGCCACGCACCGGACGCTTTGTCTTGATCCGGCCATCTGGTACAGAAGGTTCGGAGTCCTTGGATCTCGAACGATGTACCAACGCCCGCACCCGCGCCGGTCGCGATGGTTGCAGTGTCGGCGATGACGGTTAAGGAGGGCTGAACAGGGGCTTGAGGTTCGGGTGCGGAGGTCCCACCGTCCGCCTGCCGTGGGTTCGTCCATGGCGGGATCCAGCAGGAAATTCCTCCGCGGGAAATTCCTCGGCAGGTAAACTCATCGCGGAACAGCGATCGTGGGGACATCCGTCGCGGGAAAAAGTCAGCAGACCGATCTTGTTCGAGAGTGGTGGGCCGACCTATTCAGGCGGTCGGGAGACGTCTGTATCAAGTCGTGCCACCAGGGGCTGAGGAATGGCCAATCGTCGCAAGCCGCTCGTCATCGTCACGCGCAAGCTGCCCGACCATGTCGAGACGCGAATGCGCGAACTGTTCGATCCTCGACTGAACGAGCACGACACGCCGATGGGACGTGCCGAGCTGATCGAGGCGGTGAAGGTCGCCGAGGTCCTGGTGCCGACGGTGACCGACCCGATCGACGCCGCGATCCTCACCCAGGCCGGCGAGCAGCTGCGGCTGATCGCCAATTTCGGCAACGGCGTCGACAACATCGACGTGACCGCCGCGCTCGCACGCGGCATCACCGTCACCAACACCCCGGGGGTCCTCACCGAGGACACCGCCGACATGACGATGGCGCTCATTCTCGCGGTGCCGCGGCGCCTGACCGAAGGCGCGGCCGTCATGACCGGCGAGCATGAATGGGGCGGATGGTCGCCGACCTGGATGCTCGGACGCCGCATCGGCGGCAAGCGGCTCGGCATCGTCGGCATGGGGCGGATCGGCCAAGCGGTGGCGCGGCGGGCCCGCGCCTTCGGGCTGCAGGTGCATTATCACAACCGGCGGCGGGTGGCCGAGAAGATCGAGGCGGCGCTGGAGGCGACCTACTGGGAGAGCCTCGACCAGATGCTGGCACGCATGGACATCATCTCGATCAATTGTCCGCACACGCCGGCGACCTATCATCTGCTGTCGGCGCGGCGTCTCAAGTTGTTGCGGCCGGAGGCTTATGTGGTCAATACCGCGCGCGGCGAGGTGATCGACGAGAACGCGCTCACCCGCCTGATCGAGGCGGGCGAGATCGGCGGCGCCGGCCTCGACGTGTTCGAACACGAGCCGGCGGTCAATCCCAAGCTGGTGCGCCTGGCCAAATCCGGCAAGGTCATCCTCCTGCCCCATCTCGGCTCCGCGACCATCGAGGGCCGCGCCGACATGGGAGCCAAGGTCATCATAAATATCCAGACCTTCATGGATGGTCACCGCCCGCCGGACCGGGTATTGCCATCGATGTTGTGAGGACAGGGGCTGAGCTTGCACATGACCCGAACGGCCGCGGCGCTGGCATTGCTGGCGCTCGCGGGATGCGGCGGCGATTCGACGCCGGCACCGACCGCGACACCGATGAACATCGAGGATTTCCGGCGCGAACTCGTCAATCTGCCGCTGTGCGGCAAGCCGACCACCGGCCCGGTCGCCGGCAAGGAGATTTGCACGGTGCACGCCTCCGACGGCGCGGCCACGCTCGCGGGACCGGGTCTCGTGGTGCGCATGGTCTGGGACACCGACGGCCGTGCCGTGTGCCGCCGCGACGCCAAGGAAGCGGCGAGCCAGCGGCGCTGCGTGACGTATGAGCGCCTCTCCAACGGCCGCTACCGCAACAGCGACGGCGTCGTGTTCTGCCTCGGGCCTTGTCCCGAGGGTTCGAAATAGGTGTGGAGCATGTCGTCGGCCCCGCCGAACTAGGCGCGGTGCGCCGACAGATCGCGGATCGTCGGATGGGTGCCCGACAGCGGATTGTCGGGGTCGAAACCGTAGGTCAGCGTCTCGAACCTCATCGCCCGCGCGTCGATCATGAGCAGCCGGCCCACGAGCCCGTCGCCGAAGCCGACGATCTCGCGGATCACCTCGAGCGCCATCAGCGACCCGACGACGCCGGTCAGTGCGCCGAGAATGCCCGCCTCCGAACAGGCCGGCACGGTCCCCGCCGGCGGCGGCTCCGGAAACAGGCAGCGGTAGGTCGGGTTGGGCGTCCCGGCTGAATTGTTCTCATGGGCGCGGATCGTCGTCAGCGTGCCGTCGAACACGCCGACGGCCGCCGTCACCAGCGGCTGGCGCGCGAAATAGCAGGCGTCGGACACGAGGTAGCGGGTGGCGAAATTGTCCGAGCCGTCGGCGACGAGATCGTAGCGGGAGATGATGTCGAGCGCGTTCGCCGCGGTGAGCCGCGTCGCATGGGTCTCCACATCGACGTGGGGGTTGAGGCGGCCGAGCGCCGCGGTGGCGCTCTCCACCTTGGGCCGGCCGATGTCGCCGGTGGCGTGGATGACCTGGCGCTGCAGGTTCGACAGCGACACCACGTCATCGTCGATCACGCCGAGGGTGCCGACACCGGCCGCCGCAAGATAAAGCAGCAGCGGCGCGCCGAGCCCGCCGGCGCCGACCACCAGCACCCGCGCCCGCTTGAGCGCCGCCTGCCCGGGCCCTCCGACCTCGCGCAGCACGAGGTGGCGCGCGTAGCGCTCGATCTCATCGCCATCGAACAAGGGGCCATCGGGCGCATTCATTGGAAATCTCGTTCGATCCTCGCGTCCGTTTGCCGCCGGACCGCCGCGCGTGAACGGCGCGGCCTCCCACATAGTGTTCGAATTCTCCTGTTTCCACTACAGTTGCATGAGCAGGGCGGAGAAACGCGCCCGCGGGAGGAGCGTCATGCCGCAGGACCGACGTCGTTTCCTCACGGCCGCGGCGGCGATTGCGGTGGTCGGGCCGGTCCGGGCGACCGCGCAGCGGGCCTATCCCAACCGCCCGATCCGGCTGGTGGTGCCCTATCCACCGGGCGGTGGCACCGACTATTTCGCCCGCCTGGTCGGCACCGCCATGGGCGAGTCGCTCGGCCAGCCCGTCATCGTGGAGAACCGCGCCGGCGCCGCGACCATGATCGGCGCGGAGGTGGTCGCCCGCGCCGCGCCCGACGGCTACACGATCCTGCTGGGGGATACCGCCACCTTCGCCGCCAACAAGAGCCTCTACCGGAAGCTCCCCTACGACCCCGAGAAGGACTTTGCGCCGATCTCGCTCACCGGCCGCTTTGCCGTCGTGCTGCTGGTCAACACCAACAAGCTCAAGGCCGCTTCCATCCGGGAGTTCGTGGACGCCGCGCGGCGCGCCCCGGGTGCCATCGACTATGCGAGCCCGGGCGTCGGCAGCCCGTTTCATCTGGCGGCCGAACTGTTTGCCGGTGCGGCGGGAATCAAGCTCAACCATGTGCCTTATCGCGGGGTCGCGCCGGCCTTGCAGGACCTGGCGGCTGGGCAGATCGGCATGATGTTCGTGGACTTTGCCAGCGCCCGCTCGCTGCTGTCGACGCCGGGCATCAAGGCGCTCGCGGTGGCCTCGGCGGCGCCGCTGCCGGGCCTGCCCGGCGTGCCGACCGTCGCCGCGAGCGGATATCCGGGATTCGAGGCATGGGCCTGGCAGGGCCTCGTCGCCCCCGCCAATACCCCGGCCGAGGTGATTGCCCGGCTCAATGCGAGCTATCTCGCGACGCTGGAGAACCCCGAGATCGTGGCCAAGCTCAACGGCGCGGGAATCGACGTGCTGCAGAGCACGCCTGCCGCATTCGCCGCCTACATCCGCAGCGAAACCGAGAAATGGGAAAACGTGGTGAAGGCCGCGGGTATCCACGCCGATTAGGCCACGCCGCAGCGGCGCCGGCTTCGGGCCACGGCGTGGCGCCAGAAAGTGCAGGCCTCTTGGCCGGGATGATGCTTTAGGTCAAAGACTTGTGATGGCGCATCGGTCAGGTTGAGGTGGCGTGTCGGCAGCTGCGGGCCGCGCACCCGGATCAGGGCATCCGATCCGCGGGCTGTGATTCGCTTCTGCTGCGATGGCCGAGGGGTCGGCGCGGGCACGCCGGTGGCAGTCTGGAGATGAGCATGGTCAGTTGGATCGTACGGGGATTGCTCATCATTTCCGGCACCGTCACCGGATGGTTCGTGTCCAAGGACGCTCCCAATTTCAGCTTCATCCAGGGCATGGCCTCCCTGGTGGTGATTGCCGTCATCGTGCTCGTCCTGGCCTATTGGCCGGTCGGCTGGTCCTACTTCCTCGACCGCCGCCGGAAGCCGGATTAGCCGTTTGGGTCGATCCTGGGCACGAATTTTACGGGTGGGGGCCGGGCCGGGCGCGCAATTGTCGCGGCCTCGACCACGATTCCGCTTTAAAACGCCATTAACCGGGCACGGATAGGGTGCAGGTTCTGCGGGTTGCGCCTCCGGCACGGCAATGAGATATTGCCGTGTTGAAGGGGGGGCACTGGCAACAGCTGGTGCGCCGGGAAGGCCATGACCGCGTCAAACGCTCAGAATCTGCCTGGAGCCCAGGACTCCTGGGACCTGAAGGGTGTCAGCATCCTTCTGGTCGAGGATTCCTGGCATCTCGGCATTGCCTTGAAGAACCTGCTCAAGGCTTGGGGCGCGGACGTCACCGGTCCGGTCGCGACCGCCGCCGAGGCCGACCGCGTCACCTCCGAGAGCACCCCTGCCGTGGCGCTCGTCGACCTCAACCTGCGCGGCGGCGAGCGGGCTTATGATCTCATCGACCGGCTGCATGCGCGTGGTGTGACCGTCATCGTGACCTCCGGCTATGAGCTGCTTCCGCGGCCGCCGGGAAAGGCGGTGGCAGTCCTTCAGAAGCCGTTCGGAGAGGCACAGCTGCTCGCGCTCCTGCGCCCGCTCATCGTGCGAAAGGCGGCCGAGTAGCGGGTGCCGCGTCCGGTGGCTTCCCGACTTGGACCTCCCGTTGCGACGATGTCGCGGCGCGTCCTCCTCGTTGCCCTCGGCCTGGCGATGTGCGGATGCTCGGGCGGCCCGCGGCCGGGCGAGGAGAGTGCCGGCCCATCCACCGCCCCGCTCAAGCCCGGCGATTGGATCAAGGTCACCGTCTCCGGCGAAGCCTCGCTGAGCGGCGATTTCCAGATCGATCAGACCGGCACGGTCCTGTTGCCGCTGGCGGGCCCGACCAAGGCGGCGGGCATCACCTCGACCGAGCTCGCGGACGTCCTGACCAAGCGCTACCGCGCCGAATATGTGAGGGATCCGAAGGTCACCGTGTCGGGACCGCGCGGCTGAACGGCTTCGCCCAATCCGACCGGCATCACCGCCGCTCAAGGCCGATCGAACGGAATGACGATGGTGCAGCGGACGCCTTCCGCCGGCATTTCGAGCACGACGGTGCCGCCAAGCTCGTGGGGAATGAGGTCGCGGATCAGGCTGGTGCCATAGCCCGATTGCGCCGAAGGCGGGATCGGCGGCCCGTCCGTTTCGCGCCACAGGATGGCGAGGGTCGGCGTGGCCTCGGGCGCCTCCCATTGCACCGAGACCCGGCCGCGGGGACTCGAGAGCGCGCCGTACTTCGCCGCATTGGTCACCAGCTCGTGGAGCACCATCGCCACCGCCTGGGTCGCTGCCGCCGTAAGCATCACATTCGGCCCCTCGACGGTCGTGTTCGCTTCCGTCGCATAGGGCTCGAGCTGGTGACGGACGAGATCCGAAAGGCCGGCTCCGTTCCAGCGACTCTGGCTCAACAGCGAATGCGCGGTCGCCATGGATTGGATGCGCCCGTCCAGGGTCTGGATGAATTCGTCCATGGAGCGGCTGCCCTGCCGCGTATACATCGCGACCACCGCGACGCGGGCCAGGATGTTTTTGACGCGGTGATCGAATTCCGCGATCAGCATGTCCTGCCGCTGTTCGGCGCGCTTGCGCTCGGTGATGTCGCGGGTGAGGCCCTTGAGCAGCACGAAGCGTCCTGCGTCGTCGAATTCGGCGCGCGAGGTTTCCTCGAGCCACACCTCCTGGCCGTCCGGCCGGATGAAGCGGAAGGTGAGCGCATAGGCCGACTTGTCCGGGCGCACGGCGCGGACATGGGCTTGAAAACGCGGGCGGTCGTCGGGGTGGACATGCTCCAGGAACTGACTGGCGGAAAACGGCTGGCTCGGATCGAATCCCAGGATCTGGGCGGCGTTGTTGCTGCGGCGGGAAGCGCCAGTGCGCACATCCCATTCGAAGGCGGTGACTGCGCCGGCGGTGAGCGCCTCCTGCAGCCCCGCTTCGCTTTCCCTGAGCACGGCCTCGTGCTGGCGCCGTTCGGCGAACAAGGCGGCCAGCACGAAAGCGCACAGGGATACGGCGACGATGCCGGCCTGGGACCCGAGGATGCGGTCGGACGGCGGCAGCGCGTCGTCGCCGAACAGGCCGATCCCGAACGTCGTCGTCCACACGATCGTGAGGGTCACGATGAAGGCCGCGGCGGCGGCGAACACCGGCGGGCAGCGCGCGGCCAGCCACAGCAGCAGCGGGAACAGCAGGGCGATCGGGATCACCGTCGCCCATGGCGTCTCCGGCAGGGTGATGACCAGGATTCCCAATGCGGCCAGCAGCCCGAGGGCGGTGCTGCCTTCCACCAGTTCGGACCGGGTGGGTCGATCGCGCAGCGCCGCTGCGAACCCGACCAGCAACGGGGCGACGGTGACGATGCCGAGCGCATCGGAGGCGAACCAGTGGTGCCAGGTGGTCAGCAGCGGAGCGGTGGAGTGTTGGAAATACTTGAAGCCGAGCGCGCCGCCGATGCCGGATGCGGCGGCGGCGATGATCGAAGCGGCGAGCAGGCCCAGCACCTGGCGCAACCGGTCGAGCCTGAAGGCCGGTCCGAAATAGCGCTCGATCAGTCCGGCCGTGAGCAGGGCCTCGCCGGCATTGCACAGCGCAAACACCACGGCGCTGCCTAAGCTTCTGTCGCCCAAGAGGTTTGCAACGATGGTCGCCGACATCGCCCCGATCGCGACCGGCCATCGTGCGGACGGCCCGAGCGCGATCAGTGCGCCCGCGGCGACGCCGGCGGCGGGCCAGAACACCGCGACTCCGTCGGGCTTGGTCAGCAGGAGGAGGCTCAGCTGCGCCGCCAGGAAGTAGGCGACCGCGATGATCGCGGCGAGTCCGATCGAGCCGACCCGCCGCTGCTCATTGCCCGCGGCGGCGAATCCCGAGCCAGGGACCCGCCCTCGCAAATTCTGCAGCATGTTGCACCCTCAGCCGAATTGTAGCACAGGAATTGCGACGCAAGTCGATATGGAGTTTTGGTCGCGTCGGCCGCAGCGGTGCGCTCGCAGCCGGGCGTCTTTGCGTCGCATCGGCGGGGGGCGCCTGCCGAAAGTTGCGGAGGCCGCCGGCGGGATCAAGTCCGCCGGTTTCTGGGGATGCATCGAGTTCGACAGCAAACAGTGGTGAGAGGGGCCGGGATCGGGGACATCCTGGTCGCGACGGATCGGCGCGAATGGCGCATTCGGGTTGGAGGAGAGCAGGGATGGCGAAGAAGGCGGTAAAGCGACGGGCGTGGACGAAAGAGGACATTCGCACGCTCAAGGCGCTTGCACGAGAGAAGACCAAGACGACGGCCATTGCGCGCAAGCTCAAGCGCAGCGTCGGCGCGCTGTATCAGCAGGCTTCCAAGCTCGGCGTATCGCTCGGGGCGCCGCGCAAGAAACGAAAGGCCTGAACGTGCGCGCGACCGCACCGGGGCCCGACCGCAGCGGCGGCGAGCCGCGCGGCCGGGTGCGTCTGGCCGCGGCCGCCGTTGCGGTGCTATGCGGCTTCGCGGTTTCCGGCGAAGCCCGCCCCGCACTCCGGGCGCAAGGTCTCGATCCATGCGGATGGATCGGGGTGGCCGTCAGCCCGATGACGACCGCGTTTGCCGACAGCCTCGGCATGGCGGAACCCTACGGCGCGATTTTCGATGCGCCCGAGGCCGGCAGCCCGGCGGCGCGTGCCGGCATTCAGCAGGGCGATGTCGTCACCTCGATCAACGGGGTGCCGATCATCAAGGCGGCCGATTTCGCCGCCATGATTGCAGCGCAGGCCCCGGACACCACCGTCAACCTGAGCACCTATCGCGACGGCCAGATGATCGCGGTCAAGCTCGTGCTCGCACCGGGCAAATGCCCGAGCCCGCAACACGGGCAGATCAGCCTACCGCCGCGGATCGCATTGCATGGGAGCCCGCAGCTTCAAAGTCCCTTGCGGAACGTCTGATAGGTCTTGCTGGTACGCAGCGCGATGGCGCCGCTTTCGATCGTCAGGTCGACCTGCTCGGCCGGGAGCGAGAGCCGGGTCGGCACTTGCTCCAGCGCGGCGGCGCGCGACGGCTCCAGCCGATCGAAGCTCAAGCGTTCCACATAGGTCTGAAGGTCGCCGCATTTCCAGTCCGCCGGCACGCCGAGACGCGCACGGTCGGCGGCCGACAAGCCGCAACGCCAGGCACGGACCTTCCCACTCCACTCGTTGAGCAGCGCGGAGAACGCGGTATAGCTCGACCGGACGCTCGCATCGATGGCGGTGTCGGCTGCCGCCGAGATCAACTCCGGCCCGTTCGGCCCCTCGAGACGATTGATCCAGTCGCCCGACAGTCCGCGCCCGGCGTCGACCACCAGGAACATGATCCGGCGCACGCGGACGGCCTGGTTTTCCAACATCGGGTCGTAGGGGCGCTGGCCCGAGAGAATGGCGATGCTGAATCCCGACAAGCCGTAATTGTCGACCAGTCCGCCGTCGAGCAGCTTCACGTATTTCATCGAGCCGTCGTGGTAGCGCGCCGTCGCCTCGGCGAACGAGCGCAGCAGCGGCGGCGCGTCACGGTCGTGCCGCGCGCGCTCGATCCAATCGGGCAGGCGGGTCGGACAGCCGTTCGGAAAGGTCTCCAGCACGATGGGCGCGAACGCGACCGGCACCGCCGCCGAGGCCGCCACCGCATCGGCGATCTTGTAGGAGCGGATGTCGCTGCACATCGCGGCGAAAGACACCGGGCCGAACACGAACGGCGTATGGTTGTAGATGTCGGACGCGTTGATCCAGACGCGCGGCGCGAGGCCGCTGCTGAACGCGTCGAAGGTCGCGCCCTCGAACAGGTTTTCGTCGAGCCATTGGGGAAACTGGCTGGCGTTGACCCCGCCGCCCAGGGCGCGGCCGATATTCGCGAGGTTCACCGACGTATTGAGGCTCTCTTCGGCGTTTCGGAGCAGGAAGCGTTCGCGGAAGTCGCGCAGCGCGGCGCGTTTCTTCAGGCCGAAATAGGCGGCGGTGATCGATCCGCCGGAGACCCCCGACACGAAATCGACGCGATCGAGCAGCGACTTCCTGGCGCCGGCGCGGGCGCGGTCGAGTTCCTGCAATACGCCGAAGGAGAATGCGGCCGCCCGGGTGCCGCCGCCGGAAAATGAAAGAATGAGCAGGGCGTCGTCCTCGGACACCGGCTCCACATTGCCGAGGTCGTGCACCGACACCGGGCTGAGGAGCGGCCGATTGGCGGGAAGGTTGTAGACCGACGCGCACCCGCTCACCGCGAGCGCACACGCCGCCAGCACCGTTCGCAATCCCCACCGTTCGACCCGCGTCCGCACGCTGTGCGCCACCCCGTTCGCCCCATCCGCCCCCGGATATCGGTATTGCCGTCATGCAGCGCAATGCCCGTCCGCACGAGGCTGACTGCAGCGATCCCTCGATCGACGAAGGGTTTTCGGACAAGATCATGGTGAAAATGCGCGGCGTCCCGGCGCTGGCGAGCTGCTTAAAACTGCGCCAGCAGGGCCGAGCGGCGTCTCACTCGGGCTTGATGCCCGCTGTGCGGATCACGTTTGTCCACTTCGCGGCATCGTCGGCGATGAACTTGCCGAAATCGGCCGGCGAATTGGGCTCCATCACCATGGCGCCGAGGTCGGCGAGGCGCGCCCTGATGGTGGCGTCGGCGGCGGCGGCGCTGAACGTGGCGCTGAGCTTCTCGACGATGGCGGCGGGCGTATTCTTCGGCACGCCGAAGCCGACCCAGGCGCTCGCCTCGTAGCCCGGCAGGTAGTCGGCCATCACCGGCACGTCGGGCAGCACGTTGGCGCGCACCGCGGTGGTGACCGCCAGCGGGCGCAGACTGCCCGCCTTGATGTGGGGAAGCGACGACGGCGTGACGTCGAACATCACCTGCACCTGGCCGGCGAGCAGGTCGGTCAGCGCCGGCGTCGAACCGCGATAGGGCACGTGGACGAGATCGACGCCGGCCATGGACTTGAACATCTCGCCGCACACATGATGCGGCCCGCCGATGCCGGCGGAGGCCATGTTGATCTTGCCCGGATGGGCCTTCGCATAGGCGATGAATTCCGGAACGGTCTTGGCCGGAAACGACGGCTGCACTTCCATCACCAGCGGCACCCGCTCGATGCCCGTCACCGGCGCGATGTCGCGCAGGAAGTTGAATTTGAGACTTTCGTAGAGCGCGGTGTTGATGGTGTTCTGCGCATTCACCAGGAGGACGGTGTAGCCGTCGGCCGCCGCCGCGACCACCGCCTCGGTCGCGATGTTGCCGCCGGCGCCGGGGCGGACTTCGACGATGAATTGCTGGCCGAGCCGCTCTGACGCGAACTGCCCGACGAGGCGCGCGGTGATGTCGGACGAGCTGCCGGCGGCCTGGCCGACGATCACCCGCACCGGGCGCGCCGGATAGGACTGCGCCAAGGCCGCACGGGAGAATGCCGGCAAGGCCGCGGCGCTCGCGGCGAGACGCAGGAAATTGCGGCGGGGCAGCTCCATTGGGTCCCTCCCGGGTAAACGGTTTTAAACACGGCTACCGCACGGGGCGGCACCGCACCAGTGAGGCGCAAGCGCGCAGCGGAACGCGGGGTCGCAAGCAATTCGGGTGCGCCCCCGCCGGCGCGGGCTACCGATTGACGAATTTCGCCGGCCGTTTCTCGACGAAGGCGGCCATGCCTTCCTTCTGGTCTTCGGTCGCGAACAGGGCGTGGAACACCCGCCGCTCGAAACCGACGCCTTCGGCGAGCGAGATCTCGAAGGCGCGGTTCACCGCTTCCTTCGCCGCCATCACCGACGGCAGCGACAGCGCGGCTATGGTCGCGGCCGTCTTCATCGCCTCGTTCATGAGCTCGGCCGCCGGCACGACCCTCGCGACGAGCCCGGAGCGTTCCGCCTCGGTGGCGTCCATCATCCGCCCGGTGAGGATGAGGTCCATCGCCTTGGCCTTCCCCACCGCCCGGGTCAGCCGCTGGGTGCCGCCGATGCCGGGAATGATGCCGAGCTTGATCTCCGGCTGGCCGAACTTCGCGGTGTCGGCGGCGATGATGATGTCGCACTGCATGGCGAGCTCGCAGCCGCCGCCGAGGGCGAAGCCCGCCACCGCGGCGACCACCGGCTTGCGGGCGTGGGCGACGCGGTCCCAGGTGGCGGCGAAGTTGCCCATGAAGGCATCCATATAGGACTTGGTCGCCATCTCCTTGATGTCGGCGCCGGCCGCGAACGCCTTGTCCGAGCCGGTGATGACGAGGCAGCCGATCGCGGTGTCGTTCTCGAAGGCAGCGACCGCGCTCGCGATCTCACCCATCATCGCGGTATTGAGCGCGTTGAGCGCGTTCGGGCGGTTGAGGCGGATCACCCCGACCCGGCCCGTGGTCTCGACGATGATGTTCTGATGGCTCATGGCAGCGGCCCTCGTGTGCGGAGAACCGGTAGCCGAGGCGGTGGAGGCTGGCAATCGGGGGGCGCTTGGTTAACGCGCCCTCTCGTCCCTTGCCTTGCATGCAGGGAGAGGCGCTGGCGGCGGCGTGGGCATTGTCCCCATCGAAAGCTTAAGGAAGCCGTGGTAAGAGCGCGGCCGGACCACGGACGCCACAGAACCGCGCCTAAATGACCACCGACCCCGAGCTCTATTCGCAGGCCGACCTCCTGGTGGGGGGGTTCGAGCGCGCCGGCTATATCCGGGTGTCGCCCGGGGTCCTGCAGCCGGCCGAGCCGTTCCTCGATCTCGCCGGAGAGGACATGCGGCGGCACATGTATGTGCTCTCGGATTCCGCCGGCCATGAGCTGTGCCTGCGTCCCGACCTCACGATTCCGGTGGCGCGCGATTATCTCGCGTCGGCGGCGTCGGCGGCGTCGGCGGCGTCAGGGGCGGCGCGCTTCTGCTATCTGGGCGCGGTGTTCCGCGACCGGGGCTCCGGTGCGGGTTCCGGCGAGTTTCTCCAGGCGGGGATCGAGTCGTTCGGGCGCACCGACACCGCGGCGGCGGATGCCGAAGCCCTATCGCTCGGGCTCGAGGCGACGGCGCATTACGGCATCAACGACCCCGAAATCCTGACCGGCGACGTCTCCCTGTTCTCCGCGCTGATTGCGGCGCTCGAGCTGGCGCCGGCGTGGAAACGGCGTCTGGCCAAGGACTTCAACCGCAAGGTCACGCTCGCCGAGGACCTCGAGCGCCTGGCGCTTGCCGGCTCGAATGGCCGTTCCGAGCACCAGGGCGTGCTGGCGGCGCTCGCCGATGCCAATCCCAAGGCCGCCCATGCCCTCGTCACCGATCTCCTGTCGATCGCCGGCATCAGCGCGGTCGGCGGCCGCACCATCGGCGAGATTGCCGACCGCTTCGTCGAGCAGGCGGAGCTCGGCGTCTCCTCGGCGCTGCCGGGCGAGATGCGCCGGGTGATCGAGCGCTTCCTCGGCATCGCCGGCACCCCGGACGATGCGGCGGCGGCGTTGCGCGCGCTCGCCGAGGACGCCGGCCTGTCGCTCGACCCCGCACTCGACCTCCTCGAGAGCCGCACCGGCTTTCTCGCCGCGAGCGGCGTCGATGTCGCCCGCATCCGCTTCGAGACGGGGTTCGGCCGCGGCGTCGACTATTACACCGGCTTCGTGTTCGAGCTGCACGACCGCGGCGGCCGCGCCGAGGGCCAGCTGGTCGCCGGCGGCCGCTATGACGCGCTATTGACGAGGTTGGGAAGTCCGCGGCCGGTCCCGGCAGTCGGCCTCGCGGTATGGATCGAGCGGCTCGCCGCGCTCGCCGACGCAGGCCGGCCATGAGCGCGCTCGTTCTCGCGGTTCCCGCCAAAGGCCGGCTGCAGGAGAATGCCGAGCGCTTTTTCGCCCGCGCCGGGCTCGATCTCGTCAAGCCGCGTGGGACGCGCGACTATCGCGGCGCCGTGGCGCGCCTCGACGGCGTCGAGGTCGCCTTCCTGTCGGCCTCGGAGATCACCCAACAGCTCGCCGTCGGCGGCGTGCATTTCGGCATCACCGGCGAAGATCTCGTGCGCGAGCTGATCCCGGCGGTGGACGCCAAGGTGGCGTTGATCGAAGCGCTGGGCTTCGGCCATGCCAACGTGGTGGTCGCGGTGCCGGAGGCCTGGATCGACGTCCGCACCATGGCCGATCTCGACGATGTCGCGACCTCGTTTCGCGCCCGCCACGACCGCCGGCTGCGCGTCGCCACGAAATACATCAATCTGACGCGCGGCTTCTTCGCCGGCCACGGCATCGTCGACTACCGCATCGTCGAGAGCGCCGGTGCGACCGAAGGCGCGCCCACGGCAGGCACCGCCGAATTGATCGTCGACATCACCTCGAGCGGAGCGACGCTCGCCGCCAATGGACTGAAGATCGTCGACGATGGCGTCATGCTGCGGTCGCAGGCCAATCTGGTCGCCTCGCGGCTGGCGTCGTGGGGGAAGGACGAGCTCGCCACCGCCGCGGTGATCCTCGACCGCATCGAGGCGCAGGCGCGGGCCCGCCGTTACAAGGAGGTGCGCACGCGGTTTGCAGGTTGCAACGACTCCCTGCTCGACCTCGCCAAGACGCAGTTCGGCGTCGTCACGCCGTTCGGCGGGCCGACGTCGTCGGGAATGCTGACGCTGCATTGTCCGCCCGACGCCATCCACCGGCTCTCCCTGTTCTTGCGCGAGCATGGCGCCGACAGCGTCATCGTGGCGGACATCGAGTACGTCTTCACCCGCGACAACCCGCTGTTCGCGCGGCTCGACGCCGCGGTGCGTCCGGCGACCATCTTGCCCGGCAATCCCCAGAATCCATGACCGCCGGCCTTGGCTTCTTTTCTAACTCCACCATTTTGGGAAGGGCAGCTCGGAGGTCCTGTCATGACCGAGGTCATTCGCGTCGGCGACATCACCGTGCACCGCATCGTCGAGCAGGAGTTCGCCTTCATGCCGGCGCTCGGGACCCTGCCGGCGCTGACGCCGGAGCTGCTCGCGGAAAACCGCCATTGGATGGAGCCGGCCGCGCTCGATGCGCAGGGCTGGCTCATCCTGTGCTTCCAATCCTTCGTGCTGCGGACCCGCCATCACACCATCCTGGTCGACAGCTGCGTCGGCAACGACAAGCGGCGCCCCAACCGGCCGCAATGGAACATGAAGAGCGACGACATCTACATGTCGCGGCTCGCGGCGCACGGCTTGCGGGTCGAGGACATCGACTTCGTCATGTGCACCCATCTGCACACCGACCATGTCGGCTGGAACACGCGCCTGGAAAACGGCCGCTGGGTGCCGACGTTTCCGAACGCGCGCTACGTGTTCACGGCGCGGGAATACGCCTATTGGCAGGAGATGAATTCCAAGGCGCATGTGCTGCCGTTCAACGACAGCGTGCTGCCGGTCGTCGAGGCGAACCGTGCCGACATGGTCGCGGGCGACCATGAGATCGACGACCTCGTCCACCTCCTCCCCACGCCCGGCCATACGCCCGGCCATGTCGCCCTATGCTTCGGGCGCGCCGGCGCCGACGGCGTCATCAGCGGCGACCTCATGCACTCACCGCTGCAGGCGCGCTATCCCGAACTCTCGATCATGTTCGATGTCGATCCTGCGGAGGCGGCGGTGACCCGGCGTGCGTTCCTGGAGCGCTGTTGCGACACCGGAACGCTGTGCTGTCCCGCGCATTTCCCGTCTCCGACCTGGGGACGGATCAAGCGCTGGGGCGACGGGTTCCGCTGCGAGACGGTTACGGCGTGAACGCTTCGCGCATTCTCAGGAGCCGTCCGAATCGCAAGCCTTACTTCTGTGTCTGTTTGAAATAGCGCAGGTCCGGCGGCGACTGGTTCTTGCGCGCCGGCATCAGCATGCCGTCGCCGCTCAGGTAGTAGCTGTCCTTGCCGATGGCGATATAGGCGCTGTTCTCGCTGCAATAGGCTTCGTCCCAGTCGAGACGCGGTGCCCTTGAGTAACCCGAGAAGGTGGCCTCGGACGATTTCGGCCAATCCCGTCCATCGGTGAAGATGCGGCGGTAGTGATCGGAGCCGCCGATGAGAACGTAAGTCGTCTCCGGCGTGACCACGAACTCCAGCGGGCGGAACGCGATCATCATCAGCGGCATGCCGGCCGGAAGGCAAAGCGCATGGGCTTCGAAATTGCCCTGGCCGCCCTGCAACTGATCGGCAAGGCTTGCCTCGAGCACCTTGCGGTATTCGGCTGTCAGCGGAGCTTCTTGGCCGAGCCCCCACGGCCTGGTCTGGTCGAACGACGGCTGGCCGCCGAGCCCACGCACCACGAACCGTGCCCATGCGCCTTTCCAGTTGGGATATTTCGCATCATCGGCCGCTTGCGCCGCGGCGAATGGCGGCAGGAGCGCCGCCGCCGTGAAAATGACAGCGACGATCAATCCACGACAATGCATGGTAGCCCTCCTGTTCGGATGCCTCGCGTCACTCCCTGCGCTTGCGCGCCGCCGTGATCTCGTCACGGCTTTTGATTAGTCCGGATATTAAACCTGTTTTGCTTAAAATGCACGTTATAGTATCTGGCGTGGGAAAGATTCCGGACGGCGCCCGCTCTTCGCGCGCCGGTCTGCGGCGGCTTTACAGCAGATCGATCGACGTATTCCGCGATGTCGCCGAGGCCTGCCGGGCAGAATACGAGTTGTTTCACGCCCAATTGAAATGAACGCATGGTGGTGAGGAGAAACCCGATGGCGCGAGCTCGCCCCCACCAATCTGTGGCACGTGCCGTCTCGACGCGGTCGCATGCGCGTAGAGGAAAATCCTTCGCGTCGTGGGGCTCGAGGTGTTGCTCTATTCGGACGTCACGGACGGCGTGGCCCGCGCCTCGTTGCGGACGCTCGCCGCCGCGATCAGGTCCACTGCGGCATAGCCGTGTAGCGTCGCCGCTGCGATTCGCGAAGGCAGCAACAGGAAGAGGCCGCCGACCGGGGCGGCCTCGAGCGGTCGTCTTTTCCAAAAAAGGTCGGACGATCGCGCGTGCGGGCTATTGAGCGAGGCCCTCCACGGCGTAGGAGTGGAATTTCGCGTACTTGTCGGCGATCTTACGAATCTCGATGTAGGCGGGATCGGCGCGCCACGCCTTGATCTTGTCCATGCTGTCCCACACCTGAACGGTAACGCGCTTCGGGGCCTCACCGTCGAATGCGGCTACCTGTCCCGCACCGTTTCCGCCAGTGCCTCCGATCGCGACGAAACGACCGCCGGCCGCTTTGATGCTGGCTTGCGCCTTGGGGGCGTATTCCTTCCCATAAGCTTCTGGGTTGCTCACGTCGATTTCCGAAATGTAGTAGACGGGTGCCTTGGCCTGGGCATGAAGGCCGTGAACCGCGACCGCGCCGACGCCGAAACCGGCGAGCATCGATAATGTCACCGTGAAATATGTCTTCATGGCTTTCTCCCGAAGGGTTTGAACGTGCGCCGGCCGCACCACCGCGAATGCCGATGGCGGCGGCGAAAAAAGACACGTCAGGACAATTGAGGGCGGTGCCGTCGACGGCACCCACGCTGCCTTTGCAATAAAGACGGAGACTACTGCACGTCTCGCTGGCAGCTCTCGCGCGAGGTTATCTCACGCCGCGTAACGAGTTCGATCTGTGCACGGCCCCTTGCCATCGCGCGCCGACGACGAATCTGCGCTGGACGACAGCGCGGGGCGGTCAGCCGACGTCTTCCTGGGCCGGGCGGCGGGTGCGGAACACGACGAAATGCGACATCGAGAAGTTCACCACGAAGCCGGCTAGGATCGCCAGCCCCTTTGCCGCCAGCACCGGCATGAACTTGGCGGCGATGACGAGCGTTGTGGTGTTGGCGATGGCGCCGAGCGCGCCGGAGGCCACGAAGGTCCCGTAGGATTTCCAGCGCAGCCGCCGTCCGGACTCGGCGGCGAAGGTGATGTGCGAGTTCATCACGTAGGAGCACGACACCGCGACGATCCACGAGACCATGTTGGAGGCGATGAGCACGAGGCTTTCGTGGCTGGCGCACTGACAGCTGTTGGCGAATGCGTCGAGCGGCCGCAGCGCCGCCGGCGAGGCGTTGATGTAGGAATAGGCAATCAGGAAAACAGTCGTATCGATCAAGGCGTTAACGACGCCGATGAGGGCGAAGCTCACGACCTTGCGCAGCACGTCGAGATGCGGCTCGACCTGGGCCGCGGCGGCCGGAAAGAGAGTGCGGAACCAGGCGAAGATCAGATTCATGGGCGGGTCTTTAGCACGTTCGCTGCTGCACTGCGATGTGCGCCCGATTTCGGGAACACCTAGGGAACAAGGCGCGCCGGGGCTGGCAGATGATCGGCAAAAACGGCTAGGCCATCGCACTCGCGGGAGGCCGTTTGAGGTATAAGGCTGCGAGACGGCACGGGATCCAGACGGCAAGACGATGAGTGACCAGCGTGACGGCGTAACCCTAGTCCGCCGCCATCCGCCTGCGGATGGAGCCGGCGGCCTCTCCATCATCATTCCCGTCTATAACGAGGCGCGGGGGCTGCCCGGCTTGCATGCGCGCGTCTCGGCGGCGGCGGCGACGCTCAAGGCGGAACGCGGCCTCGCTTGCGAGATCGTCTACGTGGACGACGGCAGCCGCGACGACTCGCTCGCAGTCGCGTTGGCGTTGCCGGCGCAATTGGTTGACGTCCAGGTGATCTCGCTGTCGCGCAATTTCGGCAAGGAAGCCGCGCTGCTCGCCGGCCTCGACCATGCCCGCCTCGGCGCCGTGCTGTTCATGGACGCCGACGGACAGCATCCGCCCGATATGATCGAAACCCTGGTCGGCCATTGGCTCGATGGCGGCCATGACGTGGTCTACACCGCCAAGGCGCATCGCGCGAACGAATCGCTCGTGATGCGGATCGGCGTGAAGGCGTTCTACGCCCTCATCAACTGGGGCGCGCGCCAGCCGATCCCCGAGGATGCCGGCGATTTCCGGCTGCTCTCGCCGCGCGCAGCGGCGGCGCTGCGCCAGTTGCCGGAGCGCAACCGCTTCTTCAAGGGGCTGGCGAGCTGGATCGGCTTTCGCCAGTTCCGGGTCGACTATCATCCGGCCGAGCGCGCCCACGGACGCACCAGCTGGAACCTCGGCTCGCTGATGGGGCTGTCGGTCGAGGGGCTGACCTCGTTCTCGGTGGCGCCGCTGCGCATCGCGAGCCTGCTCGGCATCCTGCTGGCGACGGGCGCACTGGTGTTCAGTGTCTGGATAATGATCGAGACCGTGGTCTACGAGCAGACCGTGCCGGGCTATCCCTCGCTCATCATCGGCATCATGGTGATCGGCGGGGTGCAGCTCCTGATGATCGGGGTGATGGGCGAATACATCGGCAAAGTGCTCTCTGAGCTCAAGCGCCGTCCGGTCTATTTCGTGGCGGAGCAGAGCCTCAAGCGGGCGGCGGAGGCGGACGGGCAGCCCTCCGCGGAGGCGGCGCGGAACGCGGCCGAATGACGGTTCGCCGGCTGCGACTGTGCGCCGACGATTACGGCATCTCCCCGGCGGTGAACCGTGCCATCCGCGACCTGATCGTGCGCGGGCGCCTCAATGCGACGTCGGTGATGGTCGGCGCGCCGACCTTCGATGCGCAGGAGGCGGCGGCGCTCGCCACGGCGGCCGCCGGCGGGCGGGCGCAGATCGGCCTGCATTTCACCCTCACCGCACCGTTCCGGCCTCTCACCCCGTTTCGCCCCGCCGCGCGGGACGGCGGATTCCTGCCGCTGCGACAGATGCTCGGGCGCGGTCTCGCACGGGCGCTCGACGGCCGCGCCAGCGCGGTCGAGGCGGAGCGGCAGATCGAGGCCTTTCACGGCGCTTTCGGACGCCCGCCGGATTTCATCGATGGGCATCAGCACGTCCACCTGCTGCCCCAGGTCGGCGACGCGCTGCTCGCGGTGATGAAGGACCGCACGCCGGCCGCCTGGGTACGGCAATGCGGACGGACCTCGCCGCTGATGAAGCGGCGCGGCCACGCCAAGGCCCACCTGCTCGACGTGCTCAGCCGGCGCATGCGCAGCCGCAGCACCAAACTCGGCGTGCCGACCAATCCCGGTTTTGCCGGCGCCTATAATTTCGGTCGCGCGAACGACTACGGCGCCGTGTTCGCGAACTTTCTGGATGGGCTGCCGGACGGCGGCGTGGTGATGTGCCATCCCGGCTTCGTCGATGCCGAGCTTGCGCGGCTCGACCCTCTCACCGCCATGCGGGAGGAGGAATACGCGTTCTTCGCCGGCGACCGCTTTCCGCATCTGCTCGGCGAGCGCGGATTTGCCCTGGCGTGAGATGCTCACAGGCCGGGCGAGAGGCGCGCCAACCGATCGGCTGGATCCAACTTCGCCCGCCGCATTCCGCTGTCCGGGCTTTTTCTTCAAAAACAACCCCATGCAAAGGAGCCTCGGCCGGCGTCAAGACCAATTCCTGTCCCCTCCGTAGGCCACGTTCATCGGACTGTTGCGGCGTCCGCGCATGATGTTCGGCGCTGGATTTATCCAGTCGAAATACTTCGTTGGATCAAGGGCTTCGGTAATGCCGCCTTGCCCGCGAAGGCGATTCGCAGTGATGCCGTTGTCGCTCCCCACTACCCGCCCCGGCGGCGCTCCCCATATGAGAGCCGCGCCGGACCCCGCCGGCCAAAGGAGAGGAACATGACTCCGCAGGAACGACAGTTGGTCGCCGATCTGTTCGACCGCCTTGCGTCTCTGGAGAACGAACGGCGCGACCCCGACGCCGACCGCGTCATTCGCGAAGGGCTCGCCCGGGCCCCCAACGCGGTCTATGCGCTGGTACAGACGGTGCTCCTTCAGGAGGAGGCACTCAAACGCGCCAATGCGCACATCGAAGAGCTGGAGCGGGCGGCCGGTCCTGCGCCGGCCCAGTCCCAGAGCGGCGGATTTCTCGACAACATGCGCAACGTCTTCATGGGGCAGTCGCGCGGCGGCTCGGTGCCGTCGGTGAGGTCCGCCGGGCAGGGCTCGAGCGGCGCCTGGGGTGCACCGCCGCCTCCGCCTCCCGGATATCAGCCTCAGCCCGGTTATCCGCCCCCGCCCGGCTACATGCAGGGCGCCCCTGGTGGCATGATGGGGGGTGGCATGATGGGCGGCGGCATGATGGGTGGTGGCGGCGGGTCGTTCCTCGGCACCGCGGCCGCGACGGCGGCCGGCGTGATCGGCGGTTCCATGCTCATGAACGGCATCCGCTCGGCGTTCTCCAACACCGGCGGGCACCAGGCGTTCGGCGGCTCCGAGGGGCTCGGCTCATCGCCCTGGGGCGGCGGCAGCGGCGGCGAACTCTCGCGGGAGGCCGGCGTCGGCGACATCGGCAACCGCAACTTCAATGATCTGAGCCGCCAGGACGCGCGTCAGGACGCCCAGCAGGACCTCGCGGATGACGACGCCGAGCAGGACGCCGCGCAGGACTACGCCGATGACGGCGGATACGACGATGGCGGCATGGACTCGGCGTAAGCCAAGCCAAGCCAAGCCAAGTGCTTCGGCGTCGTCCAGGACCGTGACTCGTTCGAAACCGTCGATCGTTTGAACGTTTATGCCCCGCTGTCAGCGCAGCGGGGCATTTTGCCGTGCGCACGCCCTTGTGGCCGGCTTCCGGCCGCTGGTGTTCGCGCTTCCGCGTGGCTGCCGAATTCAGATTAATTGCCCCGCAACCAGTCTCCGACTCCCCGGGATCATGCTAAGGAGCACGCATGCCCGCGCCCCGCGATCGGCTGATCCTCGCTCTCGATGTGCCCTCCGTTGCGGCGGCGTCCGCGCTGGTGGAGCAGCTCGGCGACGTCGTTTCGTTCTATAAGATCGGCTACCAGCTCGCCTTCGCCGGCGGCCTCGCCTTCGCCGAAACCCTGGTCCGTGCCGACAAGCGGGTGTTTCTCGATCTCAAGCTGCACGACATCGGCAACACCGTCGCCAAGGGCGTCGAAAGCGTGGCGCGCCTGGGGGCGACGTTTCTCACGGTGCACGCCTATCCGCAGACCATGAAGGCGGCGATCGCCGCGCGCCGCAACGCGCCGCTGCGCATCCTCGCCGTAACCGTGCTCACCTCCTATGACGACGCCGACCTCGCCGCGGCCGGATATGGGCTCGGGGTCTCGGAGCTGGTGGGCCGGCGCGCGGTCCAGGCTCGCGAGATCGGCATCGACGGCCTCGTATGCTCCGCCGAGGAGACCGCCTCGCTGCGCACCCTGGTCGGCCGCGGGATGACGCTGGTGACCCCGGGCATCCGCCCGGCCGGCGCGGCCGCCGGCGACCAGAAGCGCGTGATGACGCCGTCCCGCGCGATCGCTGCGGGCGCCGACTATCTCGTGGTCGGGCGCCCGATCGTCGAGGCCTCCGACCCCAAGGCGGCTGCGTCGGAGATCGTCGCCGAGATCGCCGCCGCCGCGAAGGCCCCCAAGACCTGATCCCAGGATTACCTAATCCCCCGGAGTGACTGCATGGCAAAAGGTTACTGGTTGGCGCTGGTCGATGTCTCCGACCCCGAAAGCTACAAGGCCTATGTCGCGGCGATCCAGGACGTTTTTCGCAAGTTCGGCGGCCGCTACGTCATCCGCGGGGGACGCAGCGAAACCATGGAAGGCAAGCTGCGCTCGCGCCTCGTGACGGTCGAGTTCGACGACTACGAGATCGCGCTCGCCTGCTACCGCTCGCCCGAATACACGGCGGTGCGCAAGCTGCGGGAACATTGCGCGGCCGCCGATCTTCTCGTCGTGGAAGGCTATGACGGGGCGCAGCCCTAGCCGGCCCGGTCCCCCGGGTGTTGCCGCTCCGCTCGTAAGGGTCTCGATTTGCAATCCAGCCGCATCCCGGTATATCCGCGGTCTGACGCGGAGGAGTTGATGTCCGACATGCGGCTGATCGTGGCCGGTGCCGGGGGGCGTATGGGCCGCACCCTGACCGAGGCGATTTCCGATACCGAAGGGGCTGTCCTGGTCGGGGCGCTGGAGTCCGCGGGGTCCAGCGCGATCGGGCGCGACGCCGGCGAGCTCGCCGGCCTCGGGGTCAATGGCATCCTGGTGACCGAGGAGGTCGAGCCGCTGCTCGACGAGGCCGACGGGGTGCTCGACTTTACGGTTCCCGCGGCGACCGTCGCGCTCGCCGGCGAGATCGCCCGGCGCGGCCTCGTCCACGTCATCGGCACCACCGGTCTTTCGGCGGAACAGGAGAAGGCGATCACCGCCGCCGCGACCGGCGCGCGGATCGTCAAGACTGGCAATATGAGCCTCGGCGTCAATCTGCTGGCGGCGCTCGTCAAGCGCGTGGCGCAGACGCTGGACCTCGATTTCGACATCGAGATCCTCGAAATGCACCATGCGCGCAAGACCGATGCCCCTTCGGGAACGGCGCTGCTGCTCGGCCAGGCCGCCGCCGCCGGGCGCAACCTCAGCCTCGAGTCCCATTCGGTGCGCGTGCGCGATGGTCACCCCGGCGCCCGCAAATCCGGCGACATCGGATTTGCGAGCCTGCGCGGCGGCACCGTGGTCGGCGAGCACCGCGTCATCTTCGCCGGCCCGCACGAGCGGATCGAGCTCGTGCACAAGGCGGAAGACCGCATGATCTTTGCCCGCGGAGCAGTGAAGGCGGCACTGTGGGCGCGCACCCGTAAGCCCGGCCTCTACACGATGAGCGACGTGCTCGGCCTGTCGGATATGTGAGGGAGCCCCATGGAGCGTCTGCTGGTACTCGCCCGTCACGGCCAGAGCGAGTGGAATCTCAAGAACCTGTTCACCGGCTGGAAGGACGTCGACCTCACTGAGGCGGGGATCGCCGAGGCACGGGCGGCCGGCCGCAAGCTCAAGGCCCAGGGCATCGCCTTCGACATCGGCTACACCTCGAATCTCAAGCGCGCCCAGCTCACTATGACGCTGATGCTCGAGGAAATGGGCCTGTCGGGGCTCCCGATCATCAAGAACGTCGCGCTCAACGAGCGCGACTATGGGGACCTCTCCGGACTCAACAAGGATGATGCGCGCGAACGCTGGGGCGCCGACAAGGTGCACGTATGGCGCCGTTCCTACGACGTGCCGCCACCCGGCGGCGAAAGCCTGCGCGACACCGCCGCCCGGGTGCTGCCCTACTACATTCAGGAAATCCTGCCGCGCGTGCTGCGCGGGCAGCGCGTGCTGGTCACCGCGCACGGCAATTCGCTTCGCGCGCTCGTTATGGTGCTCGACCGGCTCGGTCCGAACGAGATCGTCGCCCGCGAGATCGCCACCGGCGTACCGATGATCTATCGCCTCAACGCCGATGCCACGGTTGCTGAACGCCAGGACGTCGCCGCGTAGGGCTCGTTTCCGCCGCCAACCATCGCTGAAGCTCCCTCTCCCGCTTGCGGGGGAGGGCTGGGGAGGGGGCGCTCGCCACCCGACATGCGCTGGAAATGAGAAGCCGATTCTCCGGCGCCAATCATCGCCACCCCGTGCGGAATCCAGGATGCCCCCCTCCCTGATCGCCTTATTCCCGCAGCCCCGCGGCGCCGCACAGCGCCTCGAACAGCTCCGGCTTCACGAACAGGAAATCCGCCTGCAGCACGCCGCCCGCCGGGGAGCGGTGCAACTCGCAGACGTCGATGCAGCGAAAGCCCTGGGCGGTGACGGCGGGCAGCGTCTCGCCAATCAGCGGGGCGTCCTTGTTGTAGCTCGCGAGCGATAATTCGATGATTAGCGCCCGGCAGTGCGCGAGCGCGGCCTTCGCGCCGGCGATGACGTCGAGCTCGGCGCCCTGGACGTCGATCTTGATGAGGTCGGCCGGCGGCAGCCGCTCTGCCGCCACGATGGAGTCGAGGCGCGCGGTGGCGACGTTGCGGACGACGAGGTTGCCGGCGTCGTAGTGGGCGGAATTCTCGCGGTAGAGCGAGGTGCCGGTGGCGTCGCCCTGGCGCGGCAGGAACAGCGCCTTCTCACCGTCCGCGGCAGCGAGCGCCACGGTGAATTGGCGCAGGCCCGCGGCCTCGAGATGGGCGGCGTTGTCCGCATTGGCCTCGAACAGGACGAACGCCGCGTCGGGAAAGACGTCCGCCGCGAGCCGGGTCCAGCCGCCGCGATAGGCGCCGATGTCGTAGACGGTCGCCGGCGCGAAGCCCTGTGCCTTCAACCGCGTGAGCGCGTTGCGATGGGAGAGCTTGGCGGCCTTACGCCTGACCCATGGCAGCCGCGACACCGCTTGCGTGAACAAATCCGCCATGCTCCCCCGGTCAGCCCAGCGCGATGCGGTGGCCGTCGATCGTGTCGCCGAGCAGGCGCGTCAGCTTCTCGATGCGCTCGGCGGCGGCATTGACGGCGGCGGCCACGTCGGCCTGCGCGGCCTCGACCTGACCGGCCGCGGCGATGCGCTCGTGCTGCAGGCCGAGCAACTCCTCCTCGACGCGCCGCATCCGCTGGCGCGCTTCCGACAGCTCGTCGGCGAGGATCAGCGCGGCCATGACCGCGAGCCGCATGTCGCCGATCTCGCCGAACGTCGTGCGCAGATGGGCGATGCGCTGGTCGAGTTCATGGGAGAGCCGGGCGAGATGGTGTTCCTGTCCGTCATCGCATGCCATGCGATACTGACGGCCGCTGATGGTTACGCTGACATGAGCCATGACCAGGTCTCGTTACGCCGTACGCGGTCGACACGACTTCCAACACGACTTTCCAACACGACTTGCGACAAGACTTCCCACACGAACTTGCAACGCCCGGCTGCACCGTCAGCGCTGATGGGTCTCGATGATGTCGCGGATCACGTTCATCGCTTCGTCGAGGCGCCGCGCCGCCTCCCGATTGTTGGTCTCCAGGACCCGCGAATGGGCCTGCACGCTGTCAAGCTCGGCCGCGAGCCGCGACCGGTCCACGCTGAAGTCATGGACTTCCTCTGCGAGCACGTCGCGGTGGCGGTCGGCCTCCACACGCAGCTCCATCGCCGCGTCGAGCGCGTCCAGCGCATTGCTGAGGCGCCTGACCGCCTGTTCGACCGCTTGGGCGTCGCTCACTGCCACCTCGCGGTTTGCCACCTCGCGGTCTGCCACCTCGAACTGTCCGACACGGCTTACCCGCTACACTCTGGTTGCTTCGTGGGCCGCCCAACCAATCGGAAGCTTAAGGGGTTTGCCGGTTTGGCGTCAACGCGCACGCGGCCCCGCAGGTGTGGAAAGTGGTGTTTCGCGCTGCGTTGACTCGCGCCGCCCACATCCCTAAGCAGTCCGCAACGGCCGGATGGACACATTCCCGCCATGCCGGGCCACGCAGGGGGTGCAGTTCTTGGCGATTTCGAGCCCTACCGCCGCGCCGGCGTCCGAGGTGACCCACAGCCGACTCGCCAATGCGATCCGCGCGCTCGCAATGGATGCGGTCGAGCAGGCGAAATCCGGCCATCCCGGGCTGCCGATGGGCGCGGCGGACGTCGCCACCGTGCTGTTCACGCGCTTTCTCAAGTTCGATGCGGCCGACCCCAAGTGGCCCGACCGCGACCGCTTCGTGCTGTCGGCCGGCCACGGCTCGATGATGCTTTACGCGCTCCTCCATCTCCTCGGCTACGAGGCGGTGACGATCGAGGAGATCAAGCGCTTCCGCCAGATGGGCGCGATCACCGCGGGCCATCCCGAATACGGCCACGTGCCGGGCGTCGAGACGACCACCGGCCCGCTCGGGCAGGGCCTCGCCAATGCGGTCGGCATGGCGATCGCGGAACGCCATCTCGCGGCCGAATTCGGCGCCGACGTGGTCGATCATCGCACCTATGTCATCGCCTCCGACGGCGACCTGATGGAAGGCATCAGCCAGGAGGCGATCGCGCTCGCCGGGCACCTCAGGCTGTCGCGGCTCATCGTGCTGTTCGACGATAACGGCATCTCGATCGACGGCCCGCTGTCGCTTTCGGATTCGGTCGACCAGCTCAAACGGTTCGAGGCCTGCGGCTGGAATGCCTGCCGGGTCGATGGTCACGATCCGGCGGCGATCGCCGGGGCGCTGGCGGCGGCCCAGTCGTCGGAGCGGCCGAGCCTGATCGCCTGCCGCACCATCATCGGGTTCGGCGCGCCCGGCAAGGCGGGCAGCGAAAAGGCTCACGGTTCGCCGCTCGGCGCCGACGAGATCCGGGGCGCCCGCGAGAAGCTCGGCTGGACCTCGCCGCCGTTCGAGGTGCCGGCGGACATCGCCGCCGCCTGGCACTCCGCCGGGTCGCGGGCCCGCACCACCCGGCTGGCCTGGGAGCAGCGGCTGGCGAGCCTCGCGCCGGAACAGCGCACCGAACTCGATCGCCGCCTCGCCGGCGACCTTCCCGGCGAGGCGTTTGCCGCCGCCGTGCGCGGCATCAAGGAAAAGCTCGCGGCCGCGCCCAAGGAGACCGCCACGCGTGTCGCCTCCGAAAGCGTGCTCGAGACGCTCGCTGCCGCGGTTCCTGAAATGATGGGCGGCTCGGCCGACCTCACCGGCTCCAACAATACGCGGCCGAAGGGCATGGCCGCGTTTTCCGCGGCCAACCCGGCCGGCCGCTTCATCCATTACGGCATCCGCGAGCACGCCATGGCGGCGGCGATGAACGGGATGGCCCTGCATGGCGGCATCATCCCCTATTCAGGCACCTTCCTGGTGTTCTCCGACTACGAACGGCCGGCGATCCGGCTCGCCGCGCTGATGGGCCTGCGGGTCATCCACGTCCTCACCCACGATTCCATCGGCCTCGGCGAGGATGGTCCGACCCACCAGCCGGTCGAGCATCTCGCCGCGCTGCGGGCGATCCCGAACGTCCTCGTCTTCCGGCCCTGCGATACGGTCGAGACCGTCGAATGCTGGCAGCTCGCGCTCGAGGCGCGGACCTCGCCCAGCGCGCTGGCGCTGACGCGGCAGAATTTGCCCCAGCTGCGGTCGGGCTTTTCGGCCGACAACCGCTGTGCCGCCGGCGCCTACGAGCTGCTGCCCGCCAGCGGCACCGCGCAGGTGTCCCTGTTCGCGTCAGGGTCCGAGGTGGCCATTGCCGCCGAGGCGCAAAACCTTCTCGCCGCCCGCGGGATCGCCGCCCGGGTGGTGTCGGTCCCGTGCTTCGAGCTGTTTCTCGCCGCCCCGGCCGCCGCCCGCCAGGCCGTGATCGGCTCCGCCCCGGTCCGGATCGGAATCGAGGCGGCGATCCGCCAGGGCTGGGATGCCATCATCGGCTCCGACGGCGTGTTCGTCGGCATGACCGGGTTCGGCGCCAGCGCGCCCTATAAGGACCTCTATCGCCACTTCGGAATTACCCCGGAGCACGTGGTGGAAGCGGCGTTGACCAAGTTGTCCAACAGATGAATTCTGCGCTGGAAACGCTCAATTCATATGTTATCAACGCCGCAAAATTGAGCGCCCGGTTCGGTTACCCCCAAGTGAGACGAACGTGCGGGGCGCGGACCCGGAATGGAGGATGCACGAGATGTCAGTGAGGGTTGCCATCAACGGCTTCGGCCGGATCGGCCGCAATGTCCTGCGCGCCATCATCGAATCCGGCCGCAAGGACATCGAGGTGGTGGCGCTCAACGACCTCGCTCCGGTTGAAACCAACGCCCATCTTCTGCGTTTCGACTCCATTCATGGCCGTTTTCCCGGAGAGGTCACGGTGTCCGGCGATACCATCGATTGCGGTGCCGGGCCCATCAAGGTGACCGCGATCAAGAATCCCGCCGAACTGCCCTGGAAGGCGCTGGGCGTCGACATCGCGCTCGAATGCACCGGCATCTTCACCTCAAAGGAGAAGGCGAAGGCCCACCTCGATGCGGGCGCCAAGCGTGTCCTCGTCTCCGCTCCGGCCGACAACGCCGATCTCACCGTCGTCTACGGCGTCAACCACGACAAGCTGACCCGCGACCACCTCGTCGTCTCCAATGCCTCCTGCACCACCAATTGCCTGGCGCCCCTCGCCAAGGTGATGAACGACGCAGTCGGCATCGAGAAGGGCTTCATGACGACGGTGCACGCCTACACCAACGACCAGCCGTCCCAGGACCAGTTCCACAAGGACCTGTATCGCGCCCGCGCCGCGGCGCTGTCGATGATCCCGACCACGACCGGCGCCGCCAAGGCGGTCGGGCTCGTGCTGCCGGAGCTCGCCGGCAAGCTGGACGGCGTATCGATCCGGGTGCCGACCCCGAACGTATCGGTGATCGACCTCAAATTCGTCGCCAAGCGCGCCACGACCAAGGACGAGATCAACGGCGCCATCAAACGCGCCGCCGAGCAGCAGCTCAAGGGCATCCTCGGCTACACCGACCAGCCCAACGTCTCGATCGACTTCAACCACGATCCGCGCTCGTCGATCTTCCACATGGACCAGACCAAGGTCATGGACGGAAATCTGGTGCGGGTGATGTCGTGGTACGACAACGAATGGGGCTTCTCCAACCGCATGGCCGACACCGCGGTGGCCATGGGCAAGCTGATCTGAGCCGCGGCCGTGGCCACCTTTCGAACCCTCGATGACGTCGATGTCCGCGGCAAGCGGGTGCTGCTGCGGGTCGACCTGAACGTCCCCATGGCCAATGGCGACGTCAGCGACCCGACCCGCATCGAGCGGCTCGCCCCGACGGTCGCGGAAATTTCGGCCAAGGGCGGCAAGGTGATCCTGCTGTCCCATTTCGGCCGCCCCAAGCAGCGCAACGCGAAGGATTCGCTGCGCCCCGTGGCGGCGGTGCTCGCCCGCCACCTCAGGCGCGAGGTGATGTTCGCCGACGACTGCATCGGCCCGCCGGCGAAGGCCGCCGTCGCGGCGATGAAGGACGGCGACATCCTGTGCCTTGAGAACACCCGGTTTCACCCCGGTGAGGAAAAGAACGATCCGGCGTTCGTGGCGGCGCTCGCGGCGCTGGGCGACATCTGGGTCAATGACGCGTTCTCGGTCGCCCACCGCGCCCATGCCTCGACGGAAGGGCTCGGCCGCGCACTGCCCGCCTATGCCGGGCGCACCATGGAGGCGGAGCTCGTCGCGCTGGCCCGCGCGCTGGAAGCGCCGCAGCGCCCGGTGGCCGCCGTGGTCGGCGGCGCCAAGATCTCCACCAAGCTCGATCTGCTCGAGAACCTGGTCGCCAAGGTCGATGTCCTCATCATCGGCGGCGCCATGGCGAACACCTTCCTGGCGGCCCAGGGCGCGGCGGTCGGCAAGTCGCTGTGCGAGCACGAGCTCGGCGAAACGGCGCGGCGCATTCTGGCGGCGGCGAAGGCGCAGCGGTGCGAGGTCGTGCTCCCGGTCGACGCCATCGTCGCCACGGAATTCCGGGCCGGAGCCGCGTCGCGCGCGGTGGCGATCGATGCGGTCGGTGCCGACGACATGATCCTCGATATCGGCCCGCGCACGGTGGAGCACGTCGTCTCGGTGCTGGCGCGGGTCAAGACGGTGGTGTGGAACGGCCCGTTCGGCGCTTTCGAGCTGGAGCCGTTCGACATCGGCACCGACGAGGTGGCGGAGGCGGCGGCCGAATTGACGGCGGCCGGCGAACTGGTCTCGGTGGCCGGCGGGGGCGATACGGTGGCGGCCCTCAACCTCGCCAATGCGACCGAGCGATTCACCTATGTTTCAACCGCGGGCGGCGCCTTCCTGGAATGGATGGAAGGCAAGCCGCTGCCCGGTGTCGAGATTTTGCGGGTGCGGAGCCCGGCGGCCCTGCAGGTGGCGTCGACGGCGTCCTGATCGCCGCGCCTGCGGGCGGCAGGACAAGGAGGAGGGTTGCGATGGACCTCGATGCGTTGAACAAGGTCGCGGCGGCGATGGTCGCGCCGGGCAAGGGCATTCTGGCGGCCGACGAATTGACCGGCACCATCAAGAAGCGCTTCGACGCGATCGGTGCCGAATGCACCGAGGACAATCGGCGTGATTACCGCGAGCTGATGTTCCGCACGACCGAGGCGATGCGCAACCACATCTCCGGCGTCATCCTCTATGACGAGACGATCTGGCAGAATGCCAAGGACGGCACCCCGCTGGTCAAATTGATCGAGCAGGCCGGCTCGATTCCCGGCATCAAGGTCGACGAGGGCACCAAGCCGCTTCCCGGTTGCCCGAACGAGGTCGTGACCATCGGCCTCGACAAGCTCGCCGACCGCCTGCCAAAATATTATACGCAGGGGGCGCGGTTCGCGAAATGGCGCGCCGTGATCGACGTCGGCGCCGGCATTCCGAGCTATGACTGCATCCACGCCAATGCCCATGCGCTCGGGCGCTACGCGGCGCTGTGCCAGGCCGCTCAGATCGTGCCGATCGTCGAGCCCGAGGTGCTGATGGACGGCGACCACGACATCGACCGTTGCTACGCCGTGACCGAATGGGTCCTCAAGGAGACCTTTCAGGAGCTGTATTACAATCGCGTCGCGCTGGAAGGCATGGTGCTCAAGCCGAACATGGTCGTTCCCGGCAAGAAGAGCCCCAAGCGCGCCGGGGTCGAAGAGGTCGCCGAGATGACCGTGCGGTTGTTGAAGAACTGCGTGCCGGGCGCGGTGCCGGGCATCGCGTTCCTCTCCGGCGGCCAGTCGGAGGAGGAGGCCACGGCCCATCTCGACGCCATGAACCGACTCGGCGACCTGCCGTGGAAGCTGACCTTCTCCTACGGCCGTGCGCTGCAGGCGGCGCCCCAGAAGGCATGGTCGGGCCGCCCGGAGAACGTGGCCGCGGCTCAGCGCGCGTTCGCCCACCGGGCCCGCATGAACGGCCTCGCGAGCCTTGCCCAGTGGAAGGCGGAGATGGAGAAGAAGGCGGCCTGAGGCGCGGGCCGCTCTGCCGCCGGCAGTCCCGGCTTGGCGTGGGAATGGGTTTCCGCGGACCCGGGGACTAACGCTGGCGCCGGCAGCCGGCATTGGCGGTTCGCGGTAGGCACCAGCGTCAAAAAGCCCGCCGATGGCGAAAAGCTGTTTATTTCCCTCGATAGTATTCGATTGGAGGCGACACACGGACGCTCCGCTCGCGGCCGGCGTGCGAATCGTGCGATGATGGTGCCGCCAATTCGCCGGAATAAGGCATCATCGACGTCACGAATGACTCCGCGATCTCGAACAGGACCGCCGCTTCCGCGCCTCTACCTCCTCACGTCGCCGGTCAGCGAGCCGGCGGCCGTGGCCGAGGTGGCTGACGCCATGGCCGGAGGCGATGTCGCGGCGGTGTTGCTGCGCCTCGCCGCGGCGGACGAGCGCGGCCTCATCAATCTGGTCAAGAAGGTGGCACCGGCGGTGCAGGGACGCGATGCCGCCCTGCTGCTCGCCGCCCGCGACGATATCGTCGCCCGCTCCGGCGCCGATGGCGCGCATTTGAGCAATATCGAGGCGCTGCGGGACGCGGTGCCGCGCCTGAAGCCCAACAACATCGCCGGGGTCGGCGGCCTCTACACCAAGCACGACGCCATGCAGGCCGGCGAGGCCGGCGCCGACTACGTGATGTTCGGCGAGCCCGACGAAGAAGGGAACCGGCCGGCCTTCGATGCCGTCCTCGAACGGGTCGAGTGGTGGGCGGAACTGTTCGAGCTGCCCTGCGTCGCCTATGCGGCGCGGCTCGAGGAGGTCGACGCCCTCTGTGCGGCCGGCGCCGATTTCATCGCCCTGGGCGATGCCGTGTTCGATGATCCGCGGGGCGCCCGGACGGCGGTGGCGGAAGCCGCGGCGCGGCTCGGCAGCGGCGGATCGAAGCCATGATCCGCTCGCGTTCTCCAAGCGCGGTTCTGGTCGCCTTCGTGTTCGGTGGGGCGGCCCTCGCTGCCCCTGTCATCCCGATGTTCATCGCTGGCCCGGCCGCCGCCCAGGGGGCGGCGGAATCGGGTGCGCCGGCGGCATCGAAGCCGGCCCCGGCTCCCGTAAAGCCGGCCGCGCCCGCAGCCCGGAGCAATCCTCTGCCGCCGGCGGCCCGGACCAGCAAGCCCGCGGCGGCGGCGGCACCGGCGGCGGAGTCGTTGGCGCGCCCGGGCGTCGAGCCCGACCTCGCCTACGGCGCCTATCAGCGCGGCTATTTCCTGACCGCTTTTGCCGAGGCGACCCACCGTGTCGACGCCAAGGGCGATCCGCGGGCGATGACGCTGCTCGGCGAACTCTATTCAAGCGGGATCGGCATCCCCCAGAACGACGCCAAGGCCGTGGAGTGGTACCGCCTCGCGGCCGAGCGCGGCGACCGTGACGCGATGTTCGCGCTCGCCCTGTTCCACATGACCGGTCGGGGCGGCCTGCACGACCGCGGCGAGGCGGCGCGGCTGTTCGCCGAGGCGGCCAAGCTCGGCCACCCGGCTGCGGCCTATGACCTCGGTCTCCTCTATCTCGAAGGCCAGCAATTTCCCCAGGATTTCGGCCGCGCGGCCGAGCTGTTCCGGGCCGCTGCCGAGGTGGGCAGTCCGGAAGCGCAGTATGCCCTCGCCACGCTCTACAAGGATGGGCGCGGCGTCGAAAAGAACGAGGCCGAAGCGGCGCGGCTGCTGGCGGCGGCGGCGCTCGCGGAGAATTCCGACGCGGAGGTCGAATACGCGATCGCGCTGTACAACGGAACCGGCGTCACCAAGGACGAGGTGCGCGCCCTCGCCCTGTTCCGCAGAGCGGCGCTGCGCGGCAGCCCGATCGCGCAGAACCGGCTGGCGCGGATCTACTCGATCGGCCGCGGCGGAACACCGAATCCGATCGAGGCCGTCAAATGGCACTTGATTGCCAAGGCCGGCGGCGACAACGATCCCTACCTGGAAAAGTACACGGCGGATCAGCCCGAGGCGGTCCGCGCCGCCGCCCAGCGGGCGGCAGCTCCCTGGCTCGGCGTCCGCCAACCGAAATCCTGATCCGCCGCCGTCGCCGTCTCGCGCCGTGAATGCCTTGACGCCCCGGGCGCAGGCATGCACACCACCGGCGTCGCTCCCATTCCTGCACCTTTTCCTGCGCACCCGGAAACGAATCCACGCCCATGCTGCGGTCCGCCCTCCTCAACGTCATGATCGCCGCCGCGCGCAAGGCCGGGCGCAGCCTCAAGCGGGACTTCGGCGAGGTGGAGAATTTGCAGGTCTCGATGAAGGGACCGGCGAATTTCGTCTCCGCGGCAGACCGCCGCGCCGAGGAGATCCTGCGCACCGAGCTCGAGAAGGCGCGGCCCGGCTACGGCTTCCTCGGCGAGGAAGGCGGGGTGGTCGAGGGCTCCGACAAGTCCCACCGCTGGATCGTCGATCCGCTCGACGGCACCACCAATTTTCTTCACGGCATCCCGCAATTCGCCATCTCGATCGGCCTCGAGCGCGACGGAGTGCTGATCGCAGGGGTCGTCTACAACCCGGCCAACGAAGAGCTGTTCACGGCCGAGCGCGGCAAGGGCGCCTTCCTCAACGACCAGCGCCTCCGGGTCGCCAACCGGCGCCGTCTGCCGGAGATCGTGGTGGCCTGCGGCCTGCCTCACCTCGGCCGCGGTGATCTCGCCCTGTTCCGCCGCGAGTTCGCGGCGGTCCAGGAGCAGGTGGCGGGGTTGCGCCGCTTCGGCGCCGCTTCGCTCGATCTCGCCTGGGTGGCGGCCGGCCGGCTGGACGCCTACTGGGAACGCGACCTGGCCCCATGGGACGTGGCGGCCGGCATCGTCCTCGTGCGCGAGGCCGGCGGCTACGTGACCGACCTCGATGACGGCGACGCCATTTTCGACAAGAAGCAAGTGATCGCCGGCAACGAGTTCCTTCACAAGACGCTGCTGTCCGTGTTGAAAGCGCCAGCGGCCAAGGCATGATCGCTTCGGGGCGCGCCCGATTGCGGCGGCGCGCAACCTGGACGCGGTCCGCGCCCGGGGGGCGTTCCGGGTCGGTATCATCGCCCCGCGCGAGGCCGGCGAATTGGATCGGCTGACGCGAACGGCCATAGTTTGGCGCGGTTGGGGCTGATACTTGCGTATCCTCGCAGCCCCGACCTGTGCCATATTGGCGGTTGCGCGGTTGCTTTCGGCGGGACTTCCATGGCGCGGCAAGACATCGATCCGTTCAAAGTGTCGTCGCCCCGGATTTTCCTGGTGCGTATGCTGGTGTTCCTCACCATCGGCGCGCTGGTGGTGGTGATCCTCAACCAGCAGATCCTGGCCGCCTTCCGCGCCAATCCCGGGCTCAATGCGCTGATCGTCGGCGTGCTGCTGATCGGCATCGTTCTCGCCTTCCGGCAGGTGATCCGGCTGTTTCCGGAGATTGCCTGGGTCAACAGCTTCCGGCTCGCCGATCCGGGTCTCGCCGTGGAGCGCGGGCCGGTTCTGCTCGCGCCCATGGCGGCGATGTTGCGCGAACGAATCGGCCGCATGTCGATCTCCACGCAAACCATGCGCAGCCTGATGGATTCGATCGCGAGCCGGCTCGACGAAGCCCGCGACATGTCGCGCTACATGACCGGGTTGCTGGTCTTCCTCGGCCTGCTCGGCACCTTCTGGGGACTGATCGAGACGGTGGGCTCGGTCGGCAAGGTCATCGAGGGACTGAAGGTCGGCGGCGATGCCGGCACCATGTTCGAATCCCTCAAGGAAGGCCTCGTGGCGCCGCTGGGCGGCATGGGGATTTCGTTTTCCTCCTCGCTGTTCGGCTTGGCCGGGTCGCTGATCCTCGGGTTCCTCGACCTCCAGACCAGCCAGGCGCAGAACCGCTTCTACACCGAACTCGAAGACTGGCTCGCCACCACCGTCAGCGACCTCGGCGGCGACGGCCCGGTCACCGCCACCGGCGGCCCGGAGATGCATGCCGCGGTGGAGCGCCTGCGCGAAGTGATCGCGGAAAACGGCGGATCCAACAAGGCGGCGACCGCCGCGATGGCGAACCTCGCCGAGGCGATCCAGGGCCTCGTCCACCACATGCGCAGCGAGCAGCAGTTGATCCGCGAATGGGTCGATGGGCAGGCCGTCCAGCACCGGGAAATCCGGCGTTTGCTCGAAGTGCAGTCGCGCGAGCCGGCGCATCGCGACTAGGCATGATCCGGGAAAGTTGCAGACTTTGCGGATGAGATGATGCCGCTGGATCAGACGCTTTGGAGTACGAGCCGGTCGGACTGAATTGATCGCCCGCTCGGACGGAACTGGCCAACGGGACCAACGGGACGCAAGAGATGGCATTGGCACGCGGGCGCCGCGAACGCAGCATCGACTACTGGCCGGGCTTCGTCGACGCCCTGTCGACGCTCGTCCTCGGCATCATCTTTCTCCTCACCGTGTTCGTGGTGGTGCAGTTCTTCCTGTCCCAGGAGGTGGCGGGCAAGGACACCGCTCTGGTGCGGCTCACCGCCCAGATCGCGCAGCTCACCGATCTCCTGTCGCTGGAGAAGACCGGCAAGGTCGACCTCGAGGACGAGATCGCGCGGCTGCGCGCGAGCCTCGTCGGTGCGGAAAACGAACGCGATCGCCTGCGCGCCGGCGCCGATGCGGGGCAGAGCGCCGCCGCGGCACAGGGCGAGATCGCCGCGGCGCAGGGCAGGATCAGCGAACTCGCGGGCTCGCTGGACACCGAAAAAGGCGTGAGCGCGCGTGCGCTCGCGCAGGTCGAGATCCTCAACCAGCAGATCGCGGCGCTGCGCCGTCAGCTCGGGGCGTTGGAGTCGGCGCTCGACGCCTCGGAAAAGAAGGACAAGGATTCGCAGTCGCGGATCGCCGATCTCGGCCAGCGGCTCAACGTGGCTCTCGCCCAGCGGGTCCAGGAGCTGTCGCGCTACCGCTCGGACTTCTTCGGACGGCTGCGGGAAATTCTCGGCAATCGGCCGGACATCCGGGTGGTGGGCGACCGCTTCGTGTTCCAGTCCGAGGTGTTCTTCGATTCCGGCCAGGCGGTGTTGAGCCCGGAGGGCCGCAATGAGCTCGACAAGCTCGCCGGCGCGTTGCTCGACCTCGACAAGAAGATTCCCGCCGAAATTCCCTGGGTGCTCCGCGTCGACGGCCATACCGACGTGCGCCCGATCGCGAGCTCGCAATACCCCTCGAACTGGGCGCTGTCGGCGGCGCGTGCGATCTCGGTCGTGCAGTACCTCGTCAGCAAGGGCGTGTCGCCGCAGCGGCTGGTGGCGGCCGGGTTCGGCGAGTATCAGCCGCTCGACCCCGCCAACACCGAAGAAGCGTTTCGCCGCAACCGCCGGCTTGAACTCAAGCTGACGGAACGGTGAGATCGTAGCCCGCGTGAACGGATCCGAACCGTCCGTTGTCGCACCCGGCCCCGCGCCGCAATTGGTGCTGCGTCCCTACCACCCCACCGACGAGACGGCGACGATTGCGCTGTGGCAGCGCGCCTGGCAACAGTCGTATCCCCACATCGACTTCGCCGCCCGGCTGGCGTGGTGGCGGGAGCGCTGGCGCACCGAACTCGTGCCCGCCTGCAAGATCATCGTGGCGATGCACCACGCGGCGGACGTCGGATCGGCGGGCCATGAATCAGGCCACGAATCAGCGGGCGAGGGAGCGGCGGATGACGGCGTGACGGGTGACGGCGTAGCGGATGACGGCGTGGTGATGGCCGGCTTCGTCACCGTCGATCCGCATACCGGCTATCTCGATCAGCTCGTCGTCGCCCCGGAAGCCTGGGGCGGCGGCGTGGCGGCCGCGCTCGTCGCCGCGGCGAAGCTCGCTGCGCCCGCCGGCCTCGATCTCCACGTCAATCGCGACAATGCACGGGCCATCCGCTTCTACGAGAAGCATGGCTTCGCGGTCAGCGGCGAGGAGGTCAACCCGCGCTCCGGGGCGCCGATCTACCGGATGAGCTGGCGATCATGAGCGGGAACGGCCCGGACGCCAGGCTCGTCGTCCGCCGGAAAATGCGCTGAGCGCTTTTTGGGCGCGAAGATTCTCGAGCGCGGAGATTTTCGAAAAACAACCCCATGCAAAGTACCGCGAGGCCGCGTCAAGAGACGATCTTACCCGCGATGCCATCGGCGGATGATGCAAGTGACGGGTCTTGCCGCACCTCTTCGAGGTCCTCGCCGCCTCGCCGCAACGCCAGCCGTAACGCGACCAGGACGGCATTGAGTCCGAGCCCGATCGGGACCAGCGACTGCGGGATCACCAGCGGAATGTCCGCGGCCTCGCTGCGCTGGTCGAATTCGGCAAGCATCTGGATCGCCGGCCAGCCGACCACGATCAGCGCCACGCAGACGACGATCATCGTCACGTCCGCGAGCGTCTCGAGGGTGCGCCGGACCCGCGCCGGCAGCGCCTGGAGCAGGACATCCATCCGCAGTTGCTTGCCCTCGAAACCGACCACGCTGTTGCCGAGGAACACGATCCCCACCAGCAGGAACAGCATGACCTCCTCGGCCCATGGGATCGGAACCAGGAAGACGTAGCGGCCGACGATGTTGGCGAAATTGATCGCCACCGCGATCAGCAGCAGCACCGCGCTCAGGTCCAGGATGAAATCGACCAACCGCCGCGCCAGCCCGTGCGCTCCGGCCTGGCGGCCTGCCGTCCCCGCTTCCATCGCAAAACCCTCACATGGTCCGTTTGGCGGTGGCGACGAGCAAGTCCCACAGCGGTTTGAGATCGGGCTTGGTCTTGACGACGTCCGCCCCGACCGGTGCGAGCTTCTGCATCAGCTCGGCATGCTCGGCGGCGGAGATATCGGTGAGCTCGCCGCCCTTGGCCACCCAGGCCTTGCGTTGCTGCCCGATGAAATCGACCGACCACGGCACCACTTCGGCGCCGACCTCGGAGGAGGTGGTCATGACCGCGGCCTTGAGGTCGGCGGGCAAGGCATCGAACCAGCGCTTGCTCAGCAGCGTCATGCTGAAGACGTAGGCTTGGCCGGTCTGGGTGACGTATTTCGCCGTATCTTGGTATTGCAGGGAGCTGAACACCGGCAGTCCGCCGAACGCGCCATCGAGCGCGCCCTGTTGAAGGGCCGGCAGCACATCGCCGAGCGAAAGCGGAATTCCCGTGGCACCGAGTTTCGCCAGCTGTTCCGTCTGGAACACGGAGGCGAGCACGCGCACCTTTTTCCCCTTGAGGTCGGCAAGGCTGTGCATCGGTGCGCGCATGTCGAACACCGACGGCCCGGTGATGAACACGCTGACCCCGATGAGGCCCTTGTTGGCCCCGACTGCGAGGAAGGCCTTCAAGAATTCGGGATCGGTGATGATCCGCATCGCATGCTGGTCGTTCTGGATGATCCCCGGAGCGCTCAACAGCTCGAAGCGCTGGTCGACGCCCACCAGGAACTCGGGCGCCCCCACCCAGGCCTGGATCGATCCGAGCTGGGTGCCTTCGATCTGACGGGGAATCGATCCGAGCTGGCTCGCCGGGTAGAGCTCGGCCTTGATGCGGCCGTTGGTGTTCTTGTCGATCGCCACCGCGAACCGCTTCATCCATTCGTGCTGGGAGTCGTTGAGCGTCGCGGTGCTCATCTTCATCACGATGGTCTTGTCCTGCGCCGCGGCGCCGCCGCACAGCGCCGACCACGCGAAGAGGGCGGCGCCCAGGGCCAAGGCGCTGTTGGCGCGGTAGAATCGCGCCTTTACGGAACTGGTCATTACTCGCATCTCCTCAGATCGCATGCGTATTCGCGATCGTGAAGGCAAGTTTTCTGCCAGCGGGACCGCGCGGCCGGCCCAGAGACTTTTAGACGCCCGGCGCCGATTTGGGGGCCGCTACTTCCGGGCGACCCGATGATACCGACCCGGAAGGACGATGCCGAGGCGGAAGGACGGTTCCGAGGCGGAAGGACGGTGCCGCGTCGGGCGGGTTGCGATCCAATGACGATGCGAGGAGCGCGAGCACCGCATCACGGGGGAGCCGTCAGCAGATCGACCTCGTCCCTCCCCCGTGAGATGAACCGGTGCTCATGAGAGCGCCACCACGTCATGCGCCGGGTCGGGTTGCGCGTCATCCCGGCGCAGCATCAACCTGGCGGCGACCAGGAGGGCGTTGAGTCCGAGGCCGATCGGGACCAGGGACTGTGGGATCACCAGGGGAATGTCCGCGGCCTCGCTGCGCTGGTCGAACTCGGCGAGCATCTGGATCGCCGGCCAGCCCACCACGATCAGCGCTACGCAGACGACGATCATCGTGATGTCCGCGAACACTTCGAGACCGTGCCGCAGCGGCTTCGGCAAGGCATGGAGCAGCACGTCCATTCGCAATTGCTTGCCTTCGAAGCCGACCACGCTGTTGCCGAGGAACACGATCCCCACCAGCAGGAACAGCATGATCTCCTCGGCGGAGGCGATCGGGGTCATGAACACGTAGCGGCCGATGATGTTGGCGAAATTGATCGCCACCGCGATCAGCAGCAGCACCGCGCTCAGGGCCTGGATGAAGTCGGCGCACCGCTGGGCCAGCCGGCGCGCAGGGCCGGCTTCGCCCACTGGCGTGTCCTCCTGCATGGAAATTACCTCACTGGGTCCGCTTGGCGGCGGCGACGAGCAGCTCCCACAGCGGCTTGAGATCGGGCTTGGTCTTGACGATGTCGAAGCCGACCGGCGCCACTTTCTCCATCAGCTCGGCGTGCTCGGCCGGCGGCAGCGCGATGACCTCGCCTCCCTTTTCCACCCAGACCTTGCGCTGCTGCGCGATGAAATCGAGCGACCACGGAAGCACCGTGGAGCGGACCTCGTCGGCGGTGGCCGTCACGGTGGCCTTGAGGTCGGGGGGCAGGCCGTCGAACCAGCGCTTGCTCAGCATTGCGACGCTGAAGATGTAGGACTGGCCGGTCTCGGTGATGTATTTCGCCGTGTCCTGATATTGCAAAGCGCTGAACACCGGCAGGGCGCCGAACGCGCCGTCGAGCGTGCCCTGCTGCAGCGCCGGCAGCACGTCGCCGAGCGAAAGCGGAACGCCGGTGGCGCCGAGCTTCACCAGCTGTTCGGTCTGGAACGGCGAGGCGAGCACGCGCACCTTCTTGCCCTTGAGCTCAGCGAGGCTGCGCACCGGCACGCGCATGTCGAACACCGTCGGGCCGGTGAGGAACAGGCTGGCGCCCACGAGGCCCTTGTTGGCCCCGATCGCGAGAAAGGCCTTCGAGAATTCGGGATCGGTGGCGAGCTTGACCGCGTGCTGGTCGTTCTGGATGAGGCCGGGCGCACTCAGCAGCTCGAAGCGCTGATCGACGCCCACGAGAAACTCGGGCGGCCCGACCCAGGCCTGGATCGAACCGAGCTGGGTGCCCTCGATCTGCCGCGGGATTGATCCGAGCTGGCTCGCCGGATAGAGCTCGGCCTTGATGCGGCCGTTGGTGTTCTTCTCGATCGCCACCGCGAATCGCTTCATCCACTCGTGCTGGGCGTCGTTGAGCGTTGCCGTGCTCAACTTCATCACGATGGTCTTGTCCTGGGCGGCGGCGGCACCGCACAGCGCCGTCCAGGCCACGCTCGCTGCGCCCAGCGCCAGGGCAAAGCCGGCAAACCGGGATCTTGCTCGTAACGGGCGTGTCATCGCAGGCGTCTCCTCTGGGGCGTGTCGTGGGCGTGCTCGCCCTTTTTTCACTGGCGCCAGTTTCTACCATGCAACGGACGCGAACGGTCCAAGCCGGGCTCGCGCCGGACCTGGGACGTTTCGACGCGTATCGGCGTGGCGCTATTTGCGCGTGCTCTGCTCGAACGGCAGGTCGATGATGCCGAGCAGGAAGAAGGTGAAAGCGAGTTGCACCCCGGTCGCGATGAGGACGAGCGAGAGCGTGAGCACCCGCATCACGGCGGGAGCGGTGAGCGGGCCGAAATCGACCTGGGCCCACTGCCACAACGACCACGACACGCCGCCGATGCCGCCGCACACCACGGCGAGCGCGATGACGAGGCCGCGCTCCATGGAAACGAGCGACATCATCGCGTCGAGCCGCGACGAGCGCGGCAGCAGCCCGTTGGCCGCGGCGAAATGCCGGGCGATCACGCCGAACCCGACCACCTGCACGCCGACCAGCATCGCGATGGTGGCGACGAGGAAGGTGTGCTCGTCGAGGCCGAAGGTTCGGCCGAGCATCAGCGGTCCCGGCAGCAAAGCGAGGGTCGCGCCGATGCCCAGCGCGAACAGCGCCGCCCCCGGATAGAGGAACAGCCAGCGCGGGCTGAACATCAGCAGGAAGCGCAGATGACGCCAGCCGTCCGACCACGTGCGCAGATGCGGCGGACGCGAGCGCCCGTCCACCGCGAGGGTGGTCGGCACCTCGGCGAGGACGAGCTTGTTGAGTGCCGCGCGCACCACCATCTCGCTTGCGAACTCCATGCCGGAGGTCCGCAGGTCGAGGGCGAGGATGGCGTCGCGCCGCATCCCGCGCAGGCCGCAATGAAAATCGCGGATGCCGGAGCGGAACAGGACGCGGCCGATCAGGCTGAGCACGGGGTTGCCGAGATAGCGGTGCAGCAGGGGCATGGCGCCGGGAGCGATGCCGCCGGCAAAGCGGTTGCCCATCACGAGGTCGGCGCCGCCCCGCAGCCTGGCGACGAAAAGGTCGAGGCGGGCGAAGTCGTAGCTGTCGTCGGCGTCGCCCATTACGACGAAGCGGCCGCGCGCCGCCGCGATGCCTGCCCGTAACGCCGCGCCATAGCCGCGTTCGGTCACCGCGATGACCCGGGCGCCGCGCGCCAGCGCGAGCTCGACCGAGCCGTCGGTCGAGCCGTTGTCGGCGATCAGAATCTCGCCGGCGACGCCGGAGCGGGCGAGGAAGTGGTTGGCCTTGTCGATGCAGACCGCGATCGTCTCGGCCTCGTTGAGGCAGGGCATCAGGATGGTGAGCTCGACGTCGCGCTCTTCAGCCGCCGGCATGGCCGGCTGGAGGGCGTCTGGCTGCAAGACCCGGGACATGGGCGTTCTCGGACGAGGCGGGGGGCTTCATTCGGCGCGACGCTGCGGCTGCAATCGCAGCCGCGCCGGGTTCATGCTAGGTATGCCGATATCATGCCAAGCGTTCTACCCAATGCCCAGTACAATGTTGCCGCAGCCGACAGCCTGCCGGTCAAGGTCGCGGCTCACCAGCGCCGCAAGATGTTCGCGCGCTTCCTCGCCGACACCACCGTGGGCGGGGACGACACCGTGCTCGATGTCGGCGTCACCTCGGACCGCAGCTATGAAGCCTCGAACTACCTGGAGGCGTGGTATCCGCACAAGCACGCGGTGACCGCCGTCGGGCTCGACGATGCCTCGTTCCTGCCCACGCAGTATCCGGGAATGCGCTTCGTCCAGGCAAATGGGCTCGCCCTGCCGTTCGCCGACGCGGCGTTCGACGTGGTGCACAGCGCCGCGGTGATCGAGCATGTCGGCGCGTTCGAGCGGCAGCGCGATTTCCTGCGCGAATGCTGCCGGGTGGCCCGGCGCGCCGTGTTCGTGACGACCCCCAACCGCTGGTTTCCGGTGGAGTTTCACACCGTCCTTCCGGTGGTGCACTGGCTGCCCAAGCCGCTGTTTCGTGACTTGATGCGCCGCACCGGGCGCGGCTTCTTCGCCGAAGAGGCCAATCTCAACCTGATGACCGCGCGCGAGCTCGGTCGCGCCGCGGCCGGCGTCGCCGGGTTCTCCTCCGCGGTGTCGTCGGTGCCGCTTGGCGGCTGGCCGAGCAATCTTCTGCTGACCATGCGCCGCGACCGCGCTCCGGCATGACCGCGCTCGCCGAACGCCGCGAGACACACTTGCAGTTCCATGCCCCGCGAAAGCGGGGCATCCCGTAGCCCCTCGCCGATCCATAGGGCGAGCCCGCGTCCTTGTCGCAGCCGGCTGGTTACTGGACCGCCCGGTCAAGTCGGGCGATGACAGCGGAGAAGGGTTCGAAGCGAAATCACGATGAAGTCCCCGCCGCCGTCAGCCTCGCGCGCAACACAGCCATCCAACGTGCTCGCCGTCGCGCTGTTCGCCCTCGGCTTTGCCCTGGTGTTTCGCGGCTGGCTGTTCACCGGCTTCGACGGGGCGTTCGGCGACGAGGAGGACGGCTATCTCGCGCTCGCCGTCATCGAGCACTGGCGCCATGTCTTCTCCGGCGCGGTGCATTGGAGCGATCCCGTCATGTTCTTTCCCGAGCGCGGCACGCTCGGTTACACCGACGCTTTCTTTCTGCTCGGGGCCGCCGCGGCGCCGTTGCGCGGACTCGGCCTCGACGCGTTTTCCGCCTTCATGGCGGTGATGGCCGCCGTTTCGGCGATCGGCTTCTTCGGATTCCGCCGCCTCGCCATCCGCCATTTCGACGTGCCGCCGGCGGCGGCGGCGGTCGGCGCCTTTCTGTTCGCATTTGCCAATGTCGACGCGGTCAAGCTCATCCACGTGCAGGCCTATTGCGCGATGCTGCTGCCGGTGTTGTGCGACCTCCTGCTGTCCGCCTGGAACGGTGCGCGGCGCGGCCCGCTGCTCGCCGCCGCGGCCGGCGCGCTCTATGGCCTCTTGTTCCTCACGGCCTACCAGACCTCGTGGTTTTTTGCCTTCTATCTCCTGCTTATCGCGCTGTTCTACCCCGCGGTGTTCGGCGGGCGGCCGGCTCTGACGATGCTGCGCGAGGCGTTCGCGAGACGTTGGATCCTCATCGGCGCCGTGGCCGGCTTTGCGGTGGGGATCGTTCCGTTCCTCCTGCTCTACGTTCCCGTATTTCTCTCCGGCCACAGTCGCGATTTTGGGGAAGTCGCATCCAACATGCCGCAGTGGCGCGACCTCCTCAACGTCACGACCGAGAACGGCGTGTGGGGCGCCCTGTTCGAACGGCTCGGCCTCGCCGGCCGGCCGGATCGCCCGGTGTGGGAGGTCGAGCTCGCTTTCACGCCGGTGGTGCTTGCGGTTTTCGCGGTCGGGCTCGGTAGGGCCGTGTGGCGAATGCTCCCTCTCCCCGCGCGCGGGGAGAGGATCGGGGTGAGGGGGCTCTTCCCCATCACTTGCGCTCGGACTCGCGGCAAGGCCCCCTCACAGGTGCCTGCATCCGCGGCGCCGTCTGCGGAACCCCGTGCAGCCCGTGTTCGACAAAAAGACGAAGTCCTTGCGCGCGCGGGATCGGGCGCCCCTTCCAGCGACAGCTTCCTCCTGCTCATGGGGCTCGCGGTGGTCGCGGTCTGGCTGCTGCAGATGAACTACTTCGGCGTGCGGCCGTGGCGGGAGATCTGGGCGGTGGTGCCGGGGGCCAAGGCGATCCGCTACACTTTCCGTTCGCAACTGGTGGCGAACCTGTTCGTGTCGCTCATCGTCGCCCGCGTGGTGGCGGAAATCGCCCGCCGCCGCATCGCCGCGATCGTACTGTGCGGCGTGATGATCGCCGAGCAGGTCAACCTCACCTGGCCGCCGATGATGTCACGCAGGGCAGCGCTGCGCTGGATCGACGCGGCGCCGGCCCCGCCGCCGGGCTGCCGGGTGTTCTACGTGGTGCCGAATGCCGGCCCGCCGGGCCGCAGCGGCCCGCAGCACCAGGACGACGCCATGCTGTTCGCGCAGATCCGCGGCATCCCAACGGTCAACGGCTATTCGAGCTGGTTCCCCGACGGCTGGGCGCTCGACGAGCCCTCGAGCCTCGGCTACCCGGCCGCGGTGCGCGCCTGGGCCGCGCGCAACCACATCGACGCCGGGGTGTGCGGCCTCGAACCACGCACCGGGCGCTGGGTGGCGGGGCTGCCGGGGTAGAGTCGTAGCCCGGGTTGAGCGCGAGCGAAACCCGGGGCCTCTTCGCCGTCCGTCCCGGATTTTCGCTGCGCTTCAATCCGGGCTACGAGGTTTCGTCTCCTGTGCGCCGATGGCGAAGCCTCACTCCGCCTGGCTGCGCTCGACGATCCGCAGCACGTCGGTCATCACCTGGTTGAGCTCGAAATCCTTCGGCGTGTAGACCGCGGCGACGCCGGATTCCTTGAGCGCGGCGGCGTCGTCGGGCGGGATGATGCCGCCGACCACCACCGGCACGTCGGCGAGGCCGGCGTCGCGCAGCCGCGTCACCACGTCCTTGACCAGCGGCAGAGTCGTAGCCCGGGTTGAGCGTGGGCGAAACCCGGGGCTTCTCCGCCGTCCGTCCCGGATTTTCGCTGCGCTTCAATCCGGGCGACGGGGTTTCGTCCCTGCGTGCCGATGACGAAGTCTCACTCCGCCTGGCTGCGCTCGACGATCCGCAGCACGTCGGTCATCACCTGATTGAGCTCGAAATCCTTCGGCGTGTAGACCGCGGCGACGCCGGATTCCTTGAGCGCGGCGGCGTCGTCGGGCGGGATGATGCCGCCGACCACCACCGGCACGTCCGCGAGGCCGGCGTCGCGTAGCCGCGTCACCACGTCCTTGACCAGCGGCAGGTGCGAGCCGGACAAAATCGAGAGGCCCACGACATGGACGTCCTTGGCGCGGGCGGCATCGACGATCTCCGCCGGCGTCAGCCGGATGCCGTCATAGACGACATCCATGCCGGCGTCGCGGGCGCGGACCGCCACCTGCTCGGCGCCGTTGGAGTGGCCGTCGAGCCCCGGCTTGCCGACCAGGATCATCGGCCGCCGGCCGAGCTTCTTCGTCACCCGTTCGACCTCGGCGCGCAGCTCGTCGATGCCCTGGCAGTCGTTGCGCGCGGCATGGGAGACGCCGGTCGGCGCGCGGTATTCGCCAAAGCCCTGGCGCAGCACCGCGCCCCATTCCCCCGTCGTGACGCCGGCCTTGGCGCAGGCGATCGAGGCCGGCATGATGTTGGCGTTCGATTGCGCGGCGCGGCGCAGCTCGGCGAGCGCCGCCTCGACCGCCTTGGCGTCGCGGGCGGCGCGCCATTGCTCGAGCCTCGCGATCTGCTCGGCCTCGACCTCGGGCGATACCGTGAGGATCGCACCTTCGCCGGCGGCGAGCGGCGAGGGTTCGGTCTCGGTGAAGCGGTTGACGCCGACGACGATCTGTTCGCCGCGCTCGATCGCCTCGACCCGGCGGGCATTGCTGTCGACGAGCTGGGACTTCATGTAGCTGTTCTCGACCGCGGCGACGGCGCCGCCCATGCCGAGGATGGCGTCGAGCTCCTGGCGCGCCTCCTGCCTGAGCTCGGCGACCTTGTTCGCGATCTCGGTCGAGCCCGCGAAGATGTCGCCGTATTCCAGCAGGTCGGTCTCGAAGGCGAGGATCTGCTGCATGCGCAACGACCACTGCTGGTCCCACGGCCGCGGCAGGCCGAGCGCTTCGTTCCAGGCGGGCAGCTGGACCGCGCGGGCGCGGGTGTCCTTGGCAAGCGTCACCGCCAGCATCTCGATCAAGATGCGGTAGACGTTGTTCTCCGCCTGCTGCTCGGTCAGCCCGAGCGAGTTCACCTGCACGCCGTAGCGGAACAGGCGCTGCTTGGGGTCGTCCACCCCATAGCGGTTGGCGGTGATGTCTTCCCACATCTCCGCCATCGCGCGCAGCTTGCACATCTCGGTGATGAAGCGCAGGCCCGCATTGACGAAGAACGAGATGCGCCCGACCACCTCGCCGAACGTTTTTTCGTCGACATCGCCCGAGGCCTTGACCGCATCGAGCACCGCGACCGCGGTGGCGAGCGCAAAGGCGAGCTCCTGCACCGGCGTCGCGCCGGCCTCCTGCAGGTGATAGGAGCACACGTTCATCGGGTTCCAGCGCGGCAGCTCCCGGGTCGTGAACAGGATCACGTCCTTGGTGAGCCGCATCGACGGCCCCGGCGGAAACACGTAGGTGCCGCGCGAGAGATATTCCTTGATGATGTCGTTCTGGGTGGTGCCCGACAGGCTCTTACGGGCGGCGCCCTGCTCGTCCGCCACCGCGATGTAGAGCGCCAGCAGCCAGGCCGCGGTGGCGTTGATGGTCATCGAGGTGTTCATGGCGCCGAGCGGGATCTGGTCGAACAGCGCCCGCATGTCGCCGAGATGGCAGATCGAGACGCCGACCTTGCCCACCTCGCCCGCGGCGAGCGGGTGGTCGGCGTCGTAGCCGGTCTGGGTCGGCAGGTCGAAGGCGACGGAAAGGCCGGTCTGGCCCTTGGCGAGATTCTTCCGGTAGAGCTCGTTCGACTCTTTCGCCGTCGAGTGGCCGGCATAGGTGCGGATGATCCAGGGCTTGTCGCGCATGCCTCTCCGTTCCGTTCTCCCGGCCGCTCGTCGCGCCAGCGCGTCACCCGCCAGCGCCTAACTCTCCTCGCTTACCGCTTCGTGGCGTTCATACCCGCCGGATCAGTCCGATGATCACGAGAACGATCACCGCGCCGACCGCGGCGCTGAGGATCTCGCCGATCAATCCGGCCGGCAGCCCGACGCCGAGGCGGGGAAACAGATATCCCGCTACCAGCGCCCCGATGATGCCGACCACGATGTTGCCGATCAGCCCGAACCCGAACCCGCGGACGATCAGCCCGGCGAGCCAGCCGGCGATCGCACCGACCAGCAGAAAGACCAACAAATCCACAACGAATCTCCCCGGCGTCACGCGCTGCGGGACGCTCATGTTGCGCTGCAGCGTTCGAACGATAGGGCATTTCGAAAAGGATGTCAGCTACGCCCGCGCTGGTTTTCCAGGGTCCCGCGAATATGCCCGCCCGTCCGTCGAGGGCCGCGACCCGGCGCCCCGCACGCCGCGGCGGAGCGGAACCTTTATGCGGGGTGGGCTTTATTGCGACGCAGCATCATCTCAGGCATAATGCTTGCTTAGGCGTTGGGGCTCAGGTGCGAGCGTCCGCGCCAGGTCCGGAGGTTACGCATGCCGGCAGTCGTCGAGTTGAAATCCGCGCCAATTCACAAAGATCTCTATGCGATCGGCGAAATTCCGCCGCTCGGCCATGTGCCGGCGAAGATGCATGCGTGGGTCATTCGCAAGGAGCGTCATGGTCCGCCGCTGACCTCGATGCAGCTCGAGGTGGTGCCGACCTGGACCATCGGCGAGGACGAGGTGCTGGTCCATGTCATGGCCGGCGGCGTCAACTACAACGGCGTCTGGGCCGGTCTCGGCATCCCCATCTCGCCGCTCGACGGGCACAAGAATCCGTATCACGTGGCCGGCTCGGATGCGGCGGGCATCGTGTGGGCGATCGGCAACAAGGTGAGGCGCTGGAAGGTCGGCGACGAGGTGATCGTCCACTGCAACCAGGACGACGGCGATGACGAAGAGTGTAATGGCGGCGACCCCATGTTCTCGACGTCGCAGCGGATCTGGGGCTACGAGACGCCGGACGGCTCGTTCGCCCAGTTCTGCCGCGTCCAGTCGCGGCAGTTGATGATCAAGCCGAAGCATCTGACCTGGGAAGAGGCGGCCTCCTACACCCTCACCCTGGCGACCGCGTACCGGATGCTGTTCGGCCACCCCCCGCACACCCTCAAGCCCAGCGACTATGTGCTGGTGTGGGGCGCTTCCGGCGGCCTCGGCGTGTTCGGGGTACAGCTTGCCGCGGCGTCGGGCGCCAACGCCATCGGCATCATCTCCGACGAGACCAAGCGGCAATACGTGCTCGAGCTCGGCGCCAAGGGCGTCGTCAACCGCAAGGATTTCAACTGCTGGGGCCAGATGCCCAAGGTCAACACGCCGGAATACGACAACTGGGTGAAGGAGGCGCGCAAGTTCGGCAAGGCGATCTGGGACATCACCGGCAAGCGCGACGTCGACATCGTGTTCGAGCATCCGGGCGAGCAGACCTTCCCGGTGTCCTGCCTGGTGGTCAAGCGCGGCGGCATGGTGGTGTTTTGCGCCGGCACCACCGGCTACAACCTCACCTTCGACGCGCGCTACGTGTGGATGCGCCAGAAGCGGGTCCAGGGTTCCCACTTCGCCCACCTCAAGCAGGCGAGCGCCGCCAACCAGTTCGTGCTCGACCGCCGCATCGATCCCTGCATGAGCGAGGTGTTCACCTGGGAGAACATCCCCCTCGCTCACCAGATGATGTGGAAGAACCAGCACAAGCCGGGGAACATGGCGGTTCTCGTCAACGCGCCGCGCGCCGGTTTGCGCAATTTCGAGGACGTCCTGGAGGCGGCCGGCGGAACGGCTTGACGCGGCCCTGCGCGGCGGGGCGATCGGCCAGGCGCCTTGATCCTTGACGCTGGTACGGCTAAGCCGTACATCCATGGATGATGGCGCATTCCAGTGGGAAGACATCAAGGCAGCCGAAAACTACGCCAGTCACGGCGTCACGTTCGAAGTTGCGCGAGGTGCCTTTACCGATCCGTTTGCGCTTGATTGGCTGGACGAAAGCGAGTCGTACGGCGAAGCCCGGTACGTCACCATCGGCATGGCCGCCGGTCGCCTGCTTTTTGTTGCGTATACTTTAAGGGGTGAGTCGATCCGGATCATTTCGGCCCGAGGAGCCGAACCTTATGAACGACGACAATACCACGAAGCAAACCGGTAACCCTGCCAGCCCCGATTGGAGCCGCCTCGACTCCATGACGGATGCGCAACGCCACGCTGCGGCGTTACGCGACGCTGACGCGCAGCCGCTATCGCCGGAGCGGATGGGGCGGATGCGCCGCACCCCGCAGGTACGGGTGATCCGTCGTGCTCTCGGTTTGTCGCAGGAGGAGTTTGCGGCGCGATTCCACATTCCGCTTGGAACACTGCGCGATTGGGAGCAGGGCCGTAAAGACCCCGACGCCGCTGCACGCGCCTACCTCGAGGTGATCGGTCGCAACCCCGAAGCTGTCGCGCAGGCGCTCCGGCCCTCTCCATAACCACGGAACCGTGCAGCGTGCGTTCAACAAACTATAAAATGCCCGCGGCATCCTTGCGGCTCGCCCGCGCCTTGCGGATCGCTTGGTTGAATTCGCCGCCGTACACGAAGATTCCGGCCGTCCAGTACAGGAACACGAGCGCGATCATCGCCGAGGCGAGGCCCGCATAGGTCGTGACATAGGCGCCGGAAAACTGCGCGAGGTAACGGCCGAAGGCGACGCCGAGCAGGATCCAGCCCGCCAGCGTGACGAAGATGCCGGGGGCGATCTCGGCGAGGCGGCGGTGCCCGAACGGCAGCCATTTGTGCACCAGCACCAGCGCCACCACGAGCACCACGGTGGCGATGCCGAACCGCGCAAAGGTGAACAGGCCCTCGACCCCGACCAGCCAGGGTGCGTAAGGCAGCGCGGTACGGAAAATCAGCGGTGCGAGCACGATGAAGAACGAGAGCGAGACCAGGCCGAGCGCGCCCACCAGCACGTAAGCGATCGATTCCAGCCGCAGCACCCACCACGGTCGCAACTCGATCTCGTTGTAGGCGCGGTTGAGGCCGATGCGCAGGCTCTCGATCCCGCTCGAGGAGAAATAGATCGCCAGCACCACGCCGTAGGTCAGCGGTACGCTGTGGGCGGTGGTCAGCACATTGGCGATCTGACCGGAGAGTGGCCCCGCCACCTCCTTCGGCCAAGCCTCCAACAGGATGCTCGCCACCTGGTCGGCGAGCTCCTCGCTGCCGAACAGGAAGCCGGTGAGCGCGGTGACGAAGATCAGGAAGGGGAACAGCGACATCAAGGTCGACAATGCGATGTGGCTCGCGATCGCCCAGCCGTCATCCCGGGCGAACGTGTAAAGCGCATCGACGGCGATGCGGTACCAAAGGGCAATGGTTCGCAAACGGCTTCCTTTCCAACGACAACCGGTAGCGTGATAACGCGTGGATCCCGCCTCGGGAAAATTATGTATGTGGCGCGCCGGCGAAAGGCTGGCGCGGTGCATTCGAACGGTACTATGCTGCGTTGCAGCATGGGCGAAGTCCGGGCGCCCGGTCGTGATCGCATAATCGCATGATCTGATGGGCGGAGGAGACGATGTCGCAAACGGCAGCGGTTTTGGAAACCGGATCTGATTTGCTGGGGCTGATGCAGGAGGCCCGCACTGCGGCCGACGCTCTGCTCGCCGATGCCACCTACAAGGTGCGCGAACGGGTCACGGCGAACGGCCGCCTCGACGCTCAGGCGGTCGAGCGCGAGCAGCGGGCGACCCACGGGCTCGCCTGGCTTGCGACCTATGCCGAAGCGATTCGCCAGCTCACGAGCTACGTGGAGCGGATGAGCGAGCTCGGCCGCTTCGGGGAGATCGAAGAGCTCCTGGTGCGGATCGGCGCCGGCGAGTTCCTGTCGCAGATGGCGGGCGGCATCCTGATGAGCCAGGGCGAGATCGTCCGTCCTGCTGATCTCGGGCTGGGCGCGGAGGCGGTCGCCGTGCGCTTCACCGCCGGGGTCGAAGAGCTCATCGCCACCGGCAACACCGCGCAAAATCGCGCCCGCCTGATCGCACTGATGGCCGATCACACCGACGCCACGGTCGGCGACTGCGGTCTCGACGACCTCCTCGACACCATGCGCGACGAGATGCGCAAGTTCGCCGACAGCGAGGTGGTGCCGCGCGCCCAGGAGTGGCACCGCACAAACTCCTACATTCCGCTCGAGGTGATCGCCCAGATGGCCGAGCTCGGCGTGTTCGGCCTCACCATCCCCGAGGCCTATCGGCGGGCTCGGCCTCGGCAAGGAGTCCATGTGCGTGGTCTCCGAGGAGCTGTCGCGCGGCTATATCGGCGTGGGCTCGATCGGCACCCGCAACGAGATCGCCGCCGAGCTCATCCTCGGCAGCGGCACCGACGAGCAGAAAGCCAAATGGCTGCCGAAGCTCGCGTCCGGCGAGGTGCTGCCGACCGCGGTGTTCACCGAGCCCAACACCGGCTCCGACCTCGCCTCGTTGCGCACCCGCGCCCAGCGCGACGGCGACGTCTACAAGGTCAACGGCAACAAGACCTGGATCACCCATCCGGTGCGTGCCGACCTGATGACGCTCCTGGTGCGCACCGATCCGAAGGAGCCGGGCTATCGCGGCCTCTCCATGCTGCTCGCCGAAAAGCCGCGCGGCACCGATGAAAACCCGTTTCCGGCGCCCGGCATGTCCGGCACCGAGATCGAGGTGCTCGGCTATCGCGGGATGAAGGAATACGAGATCGCATTCGACGGTTTCGAGGTGAAGGCGGAGGGCTTGCTGGGCGGCGTCGAGGGACAGGGCTTCAAGCAGCTCATGCAGACCTTCGAATCCGCCCGCATCCAGACCGCGGCGCGCGCGGTGGGGGTCGCCCAGGCGGCGATGGACCAGGCAATCCTCTACGCCAATGACCGCGTCCAGTTCGGCCAGAAGCTGATCGAGTTTCCGCGCGTCGCCGACAAGATCGCGATGATGGCGGCGGAGATCATGATCGCCCGCCAGATGACCTATTACGCGGCGCGCGAGAAGGACAAGGGCCGCCGCTGCGACCTCGAGGCGGGAATGGCGAAACTGCTCGCCGCACGCGTCGCCTGGGCCGCGGCCGACAACGCCTTGCAGATTCACGGCGGCAACGGCTTCGCGCTGGAATACAAGATCTCCCGGATCCTGTGCGATGCGCGCATCCTCTCGATCTTCGAAGGTGCCGCCGAGATCCAGGCCCAGGTGATCGCGCGCCGCCTGCTGGACGGCCGCAACTGAGGGAATCGCAGGGGATTTCCCTGACTCCGCGTGCTGCGCTGCGCTTTGCGGAACATCAAAGCCGGCGATCGCGTTTACGGTTCTCATGGTCATATCCGGTCGTCCGCCGAGCGACGGCGCCGGACCTGTCCGATGCTGCACGTGGACAGCACCTGCGCTCACGTGCAGTCTCTCCTTTGCGGGCGTTCCCTGCGATCGTTCGGATTCCCGCCGGCGCAGACCACCGCACTCCGACCATCGCGCACGCTGGCGAAGCGCGTATGTCGGTGAAACCTCGAGGGCCCATGACCAAGATCAAGATACCCCACGACGCCATCGTGTTCGTCGGCGACGGACGCAAGGCGCTGTTCCTGCGCAACGAGGGCGACGAGAAGTTTCCCAATCTCAAGACCGAGCAGGTTTTTCTCGATCACAACCCGCCGACCCATGAGCAGGGGACCGACCGGCCCGGGCGCGGCCACGCGAGCGTCGGTCCCGGCCGCAGCGCGGTCGAGCAGACCGACTGGCATGAATTGGAGGAGCACCATTTCGCCCGTGTGGTCGCGGTGGAGCTGGAGAAGCTGGTGCGCGAACGCCACGTCAAGGCGTTGTTGATTGCCGCGCCCCCGCGAACCCTCGCGGACTTGCGCCAAGCGCTGCACAAGGATGTCAAGGCCCATATCATCGGCGAGGTCGACAAGGACTTCACCAAGCAGCCGGTCTACGAGATCGAGAAGCACCTCGCGGGGTAAATGCGGGTCGTCTAACCCGCGGCTGCGGCTGCGGCGCGCTCCTGGATGCGAAACCGGTTGCCGTCGGGAACGAGCTTCACGTTGCGGCGGTGGAACGCTTCCAGCGTGGTGCGGTGGCCGATGGAAACCAGAGTGGTGTGCGGCAGCTTGTCGATGAGAAGCTGATAGAGCCGCGCTTCGCTCGCCTCGTCGAGCGACGCCGTCGCCTCGTCGAGGAACAGGAAATCGGGCTGGAGCAGCAGCGCACGGGCGATGGCGACCCGCTGCTGTTCGCCGCCCGACAACATCCGGCTCCAATGGGCTTCCTCGTCGAGCCGCGCCACCAGCTTTTCGAGGCCGACCGCGGTGAGGGCGGTGGCCACCGCCGGCGCCCCGAACCGGTCGGGGAGCGCCGGATAGCTCACCGCGGCGAGCAGGCTGCTGACCGGCAAATAAGGCCGCTGCGGCAACAGCATCACGCGCTCGCCCTGCGGCACCAGAATGCGCCCGGTGCCGAACGGCCAGATCCCGGCGACGGCGCGGAACAACGTGGATTTGCCCGAGCCGGATGGGCCGTTTACCAGCACGTTTTCCCCGGCCGGCAGGTCCAACGCGTCGACCGCGACCAGCGGCGTCGCGTCGGGCAGCCGGACCTCGAGCTCCCTCATGGCGACGTCGTTCGCCGGCTGCGGCATGACCGCGATATGGGGCGACTGCACCGCGACGGCCCGAGCCGCCTGAATCGCCGCTTCGAAGCCGGAGAGCCGGTCGACCACGGCGCGCCATTCCGCAATGGTGCGGTAGGACGTGATGATGAACGACAGCGCCGTCTGCACGCTGGTGAATGCCGAGGCCGTCTGCATCATGCCGCCGAGCCCCATGCGGCCGGCGAAATAGACCGGGCTCACCACCAGGAACGGGAACACGTTGGAGGCCTGGGTATAGCTCGCGGTGAAGAAGGTGAGGCGCTTCTGCCGCGTCATGATGGCACGCCAGTTGGCGACCACCATGCCGAACCGGGTCATGAGGCGCTCGTCCTCTGCCCGCTCGCCGCCGAGCAGCGCGATCTGCTCGGAGTTCTCGCGCACGCGCACGAGGTTGAATCGGAAGTCGGCTTCGTAGCGCTGCTGAAAGAAGTTGAGCGCGATCAGCGGCCGCCCGATCAGATGAGCGAGAAGGGTACCGAAGATCGCATAGAGCAGCGCCGCCCACACCAGGTAGCCGGGAAGGTGCCATTCGCCGCCGAACAGGATGAGCGGCGCGTCGGCCGAGAGATTCCACAGGATCACGACGAACGATCCGAGCGTGACGACCGAGGACAGCAGCCCGATCCCGATATTGAGCGTATTTTCGACGAAGCTCTTGAGGTCGTCGCTGATGCGTTGGTCGGGGTTGTCGGCGACGTCGCCGAGCATCTGCATGCGGTAGTGGTTGCTGCCCTTGAGCCACTCGCTGAGGAACTGCACCGTCATCCAGCGGCGCCAGCGGATCTGCAGCCATTGATTGAGATAGAGCTGGTAGACGGCGCACCCGATATAGAGCGCGGCCAGCATGCAGAAATACAGCAGTTCGTGGACGAAGGCGTCCCAGTTGTGGTCCTGCAGGGCGTTGTAGAAGCGGTTGTTCCATTCGTTGAGGAGCACGTTGATGGCGACGAGGCCGAGCTCCGCCGTGATCACGGCGAGAAGCAGCAGGCGGCCGGCCCAGCGGTCCTCGGACCGGAAATAGGGAATCGTCAGCCGCCAGATGGCGACGAGCGTCGAAGCAAAGCGGTTCGCTGGCATCTGTTGGTCCCGTTTGCGGCATGACCGCGTGTCGGTGAGCTTATCGGACATCGGGGGCAGGCAAGAGACGGAAAAGCCGAGCTGCCCTGAGCTCGCCGATTCCCGTTCAAATCCACCCCAGCGCGTTCTATGGTCGCGGCGCGCGCCGGTGAGGCGTCGCGCACTTTTGTTCGGGGTCCGCGTCGCGGGCCGGCAGCATGGGAGAACGTGATGGGGACGGGTGCCGGTATCCGCCAGGTCGGCTATTTCGATTGCGCCGGCGGCGGGCAGGTCGTGGTCGAGAACAACATCGCCTATGTGGCGCATATGCGCAGCCCGCACGGCACATCCGTGATCGACGTCAGCGATCCGAAGAATCCGAAGGAACTCGCCGCCATCGCCATGCCGCAGGGCACTCATTCCCACAAGGTGCGGGTCGGCAACGGCCTGATGGTCGTCAACCACGAAACCAACTTCGCCGACACGCGGCCGATCCCACCGGAATTCCGTCCCGGCCTCGGCATCTACGACATTGCAAATCCGGCTGCGCCGCGCCTCGTCACCCGCTGGGAGACGGTGGGCGGCGGCGTGCACCGTTTCGACTTCGACGGCCGCTACGCCTACATGTCGCCGACCCTGGAAGGCTATGTCGGCAACGTCGCGATGATCATGGATCTCGGCGATCCCACGCGCCCGGTCGAGGTCGGCCGGTGGTGGATGCCGGGGCAATGGATCGCCGGGGGCGAGAAGCCGACCTGGGACAAGACCGCCCACCGCTGTCACCACCCGCTGCGGCTCGGCAACCGGCTCTACACCAGCTACTGGCTCGGCGGCTTCGTCATTCTCGACATCGACGACATGACCAAGCCCAAGCTGGTGTCCGGGCTCGACTGGTCGCCGCCGTTCGCCTGCCCGACCCACACCGCGCTGCCGATCCCGTTCGACATTCGCGGCCGCCGCTATCTCGTGGTCGCCGACGAGGACGTGTTCCGCCCGGCCGAGGCGACGCCGGCCTTCATGTGGATGGTCGACATTACCGACGAGACGCGGCCGGTGCCGGTGTCGAGCTTCCAGGTCGAGGGCGTCGAGGGCAAGAACATGCCCTCGATGTCCGCCTGCCACCAGCCCTGCGAGAAAGTCACCGGGACGGAGATCCCGTTCGCCTGGTTTGCCCAGGGCCTGCGCATCATCGACATCGCCAATCCGCACAGTCCGCGCGAGGTCGCCCACTTCCTGCCCGACGTCGCCCCCGGCTGCGACCGCGTGCAGTCGAACGACGTCACCGTCGATGCGCGCGGGCTGATCTACCTGATCGACCGCCTGCGTGGGCTGACGATCGTCGAGCGGGTGTGATCCTCGGAGGTGCCTAGTTGCGCGCGGCGGCCATGGCCGCGCGGCATTGCGGGGACAGTTGCGACGCGTTCTGCGCAAGGCATTCGATGATGCGCCCGCCTCCGGGCGGGACGTCTCCGCAAAGACTGCGCTGTTCCTCGAGGCAGGTGCGCAGGATCACGAGCTCTTCGCGAAGCCGCAGGCGGCGGACCGGGACGGCGTCCGCGGGCGGCGAGGGCGGGCTGGCGGCCGGCGCGGCCGCGGCCGGCCCCGGTGCAGCCGCGCCGATCGCGGCGAGGGCAGTCCGGCAGCGTGGCGACACCGACGCCTTGTTGCTTTCGAGGCATTGCAGCGCCTCAGGGCCTCCCGGTTGAACGCCGGAGCACCGGGAAATGAAATCGGAACGGCAGGCAGCCCGGATCGCGCCGATCTGCTTTTGCGTCGGCCGCTTCGGTGCTGTCGCCGCAGCCGGCGGCGTCGCTGGAGCAATGCGGGGTGCGGGCGTTGCGACCGGTTCGGGGCGCGGGAGTGCGGCTGCGGGCGGCGGTGACACGGCGGGCGCGGGAGCAGCGACCGGTGCCGGCGCTAGCGGTGCGGCGTTCGCAAGTCCGGTGACCGTGCTCTTGCAGGCCGGTGACAGATCGGCGGCATTCGCCTTGAGACACGATACCAGTTCCGGATTGGTAGGTGCGATCCACGAGCAATGCGCGGTGAAATCGCTCAGCGTGCAGACTTTGCTGATCGCGGCGAGTTGCTCCTGCGGCGTTTCCGCCGGCGCGGCGCCCGTTGCCGGGCCTGGCTCCGGCGCGCCAGCCTTCACGGTCTCGCTCTTCGGCGTCTCCGGCTCCGGCGCCGTAGCCTGCGTCGGTTCGGCTGTCGCCGGTTCGTTCTTCGGCGGTTCGTTCTTCCGCGGTTCGTTCTTGGGGTTCGGCGCGACGGCGCTCACCGCGACCCCGCAGGCCGGCGACAATTGCGGCGCGTGGCTCGCGAGACATTCGAGGGCCTCCCGGCCGCCCGGCTGGACGCCGGCGCAGTGGGAGATGAAGTCGCTCCGGCACGCTCCGCGGATCGCCTGAACCTGCTGCGGAGACGGCTGCGCAAACCCGGGCGCCATCGCCATGACGGTCCATGCCGCCACGGCGGGCACCGCAATTCCGAGTACCGCGACGAGGCGAGACACCATGAATTTTCCCCGGGCCTGGGCCGCTTGAGCGCCAGCGGCTTCGATGCAAGCAGTGAACACAAGCACAGAGCACGGTTGCCGTCACGCTCGCCCGCGCGCGCCGACCGTTTCGCCGGGCGTGAGGGGATGATAGAGGTTGCCTCCGCTGATCGATCCGAGGTTCTTCCTGCTCGCGGTCCCGGCAAGGCAAGATCATGGCGGTGCCCGTCATGGCATCGTCTCCGTTTTTTGTATGACTCGGGGACCTCCTGTCAGGGGGCAACGAGAAACCGCGCTATGAGCTCAACATGAATGCTAAGACGCAGTATCGCCGCCTCGTTAGTCCCCGCATGGCCGGGGTCGGCCTCGTCGCGCTCGGCCTCGTCGTGCTCGCCTGCGCCCTGCTGGCTGCGCCGTCGAGCGGGCGAGCCCAATCGTTTCCGTTCGGGCACGAGTTCATTCTCGACGCGTCGCCGATGCGGGGTTCGAAAAAGGTGCCGCTGCTCGACATCGAGGATGCCGGTTCGGCCGAGATCGAATTGTGGTGCAATAGCGTCAAGGCGCAGCTCGTGGTGGCCGGGGACACCATCACCATCATCACCGGCGAGACCACGGCGCGCCAATGCCCGCCCGAGCGCTCCCGCGCCGACGAGGATCTCGTCACTGCGCTCGCCGGCATCACCAACTGGCGGATGGACGGTTCCTCCCTGGTGCTCACCGGCGGCCAGACGCTCCGAATTCCGCGCCCAGACGAACTGAGGCTCCGCACGGACGCACGCCGCAAGCGGCGCGCGCGGGTCACCTGCCGGATAAAAAAAGAGCCGCCTCGCGGCGGCTCTTTCGCATCTCGCTGACGGATGGTGCGGCGTCAGAAGTCCATGCCGCCCATGCCGCCCATCCCGCCGCCGCCCGGCATGGCCGGCATGGCGGGCTTTTCCTTCGGCAGTTCGGCGACCATGGCCTCGGTGGTCACGAGCAGGCCGGCGATCGATGCGGCGTCCTGGAGCGCGGCGCGCACCACCTTGGCCGGATCGATGATGCCCTTCTCGACCATGTCGACATACTCTTCGGTCTGCGCGTCGAAGCCGAAGGTCTCGGACTTGTTTTCCAGGATCTTGCCGACCACGATCGAGCCTTCGACGCCCGAGTTCTCGGCGATCTGCCGAAGCGGGGCCTCCAGTGCCTTGAGCACGATGTTGATGCCGGCCTGGACGTCGTGGTTGTCGTTGTTGATCTTGCCGACCGCCTTCTTGGCGCGCAGCAACGCGACGCCGCCGCCCGGCACGATGCCTTCCTCGACCGCGGCGCGGGTGGCGTTGAGAGCATCCTCGACGCGGTCCTTCTTCTCCTTCACCTCGATCTCGGTGGCGCCGCCGACGCGGATCACCGCGACGCCGCCGGCGAGCTTGGCGAGGCGCTCCTGGAGCTTCTCGCGGTCATAGTCGGAGGTGGTCTCCTCGATCTGGGACTTGATCTGGGAAACGCGGGCTTCGATGTCCTTCTTCTTGCCGGCGCCGTCGACGATGGTGGTCTTTTCCTTGTCGATCACGACCTTCTTCGCCCGGCCCAGCATGTTCACGGTCACGCTTTCGAGCTTGATGCCGAGCTCTTCGGAGATCAGCTGTCCGGCGCACAGGACGGCGATGTCCTCGAGCATGGCCTTGCGGCGGTCACCGAAGCCCGGCGCTTTGACGGCTGCGACCTTGAGGCCGCCGCGCAGCTTGTTGACGACGAGGGTGGCGAGCGCTTCGCCTTCGACGTCCTCGGCGATGATGAGCAGCGGCTTGCCGGACTGCACCACCGCTTCGAGCACCGGCAGCATCGCCTGCAGGCCGGACAGCTTCTTCTCGTGCAGGAGGATGTAGGCGTCCTCGAGCTCCACCACCATCTTCTCGGCGTTGGTGATGAAGTAGGGCGAGAGATAGCCGCGGTCGAACTGCATGCCCTCGACGATCTCCACCTCGGTGTCGAGCGACTTTGCCTCTTCGACCGTGATGACGCCTTCGTTGCCGACCTTCTGCATCGCCTGGGCGATCATCTTGCCGATATTGGTGTCGCCGTTCGACGAAATGGTGCCGACCTGGGCGACCTCGGCGGACGAACCGACCTTCTTGGCGCGCTTCTCGATGTCCTTGACGACGGCGGCGACGGCAATCTCGATGCCGCGCTTGAGATCCATCGGGTTCATCCCAGCTGCGACAGACTTCGCGCCTTCCTTGACGATCGCATGAGCGAGCACCGTCGCGGTGGTGGTGCCGTCGCCCGCCATGTCGTTGGTCTTCTGGGCGACCTCACGCACCATCTGGGCGCCCATGTTCTCGAACTTGTCCTCGAGCTCGATCTCCTTGGCGACGGTGACGCCGTCCTTGGTGATGCGGGGCGCGCCGAACGACTTGTCGATGACGACGTTGCGGCCCTTCGGGCCGAGCGTTACGCGAACCGCGCTGGCGAGCACGTCGACGCCACGCAGCATGCGGTCGCGCGCGTCGGTGGAAAACCTGACTTCCTTCGCAGCCATATCCATTCACTCCTGGGTATCTTGAAAACTTGAAAGATTGCGCCGCTCCGTGCCTCCGGGGCCGGGCGGTATAACCGTCGGGCCTTGCGTCAGGCGAGAACGCCCATGACGTCGGACTCCTTCATGATCAGGAGCTCCTCGCCATCGAGCACCACCTCGGTGCCGGACCACTTGCCGAACAGCACCTTGTCACCGGACTTGATATCGATCGGAATGAGCTTGCCGGCCTCGTCGCGGCCTCCGGGACCCACGGCCACGACCTCGCCCTGCTGCGGCTTCTCGCGCGCCGAGTCGGGGATGATGATCCCGCCCTTGGTCTTTGCTTCGGGATTGATGCGTTTCACGACCACGCGGTCATGAAGAGGGCGGAACTTGGATTTTGCCATGGAAGAGGATCCTCGTGGGCGCGCGTGGCGGTGTTGTTGCAATGGAGGTGGAGTGGTAGCACTCAAATGAGAGGAGTGCTAATCGAGCGCGGAAATATGGCCTGGGCGCCTGTCTGTCAAGAACCAGAGCGCGGATCCAGCGCAAGAAACTCTATCGGCGCGGCATGAAACAGGTGTCGCGGCGCCCGAACCACCTGTAGCGGTTCGCGGCGACCCAGCCATAGAGCTGATCGGCCGCACGACGCGGCAACCGTCTCAGCAACCATGCGGCGATCTTCCAGCCGCCGCCGATGGTATCGAGCACCGCGGCGACCGCGGCGCTCTTCTGCAGGGATCGTCCGTGCTGCACCACCAGAAAGCTCTCGGGATCGCCTGCGTCGAGTCCCGCTGCTGCGAGCGCGTCCGTCCCCTCGCGCGATTGCGCGGAGACGAAGCGGACACGATCATCGACCCGTGGCACGATCCAGGCGACGGAACCGCTGCACAGATGGCACATGCCGTCGAACACGATCGTCGTGATCGCACGCTCCTCGACCACGGCCTGCGGCGCATCCAGATAGCCGAAATAGCCGTTGACCCGTCCGCAAAACCAGAAGCTGACCAGGGTGCTGAAGCTGTAGCGCCCGCGCCACTCCGACGCCCGCGCCGCCACGATCGGCCGCAGCATGCGCGGCAGCGGAATGCCCAGAAATCGCACCTGCACGACGTGGAGGGAAAATCCGCTGCGATCGGCCCGCACTTCGTAGACGAAGGTCACGGGGAGACCGACCAGCCGTTCCGCTAGGTGCCGGCCTTCCTGGCGCATGACGGTGCGGAACCGGTCTGAGCCGAAATAGCGATCCCAGAACTCGTGATCCCGTCCTTTGCCGAAGCGGATGTGCACCGGCGCCCGCCGCGCCGGGTGGGGCAACCCGGCCGCCGCGCCGATCATGCGGCTGATGGGATTGGCGCCACCCATCACGCGCGATATTCCGCGCACCTCGTGGGTACTCTCGATGCTGTGCATCCGCTGCACCGACAAGGGCATGTCGTCGAATGCGCTGCCCAGGATCTTGCGCAGCAAAATTTCGGTCATGCCGCGTCCCTCCACGTCCACGCGATGGGAAACGACGACAATTCGCGTTCGAACGCGGCAAGGGAGAACAGCCCCATGCACGGGTAGGCGCCGGGAGGCGGGGATACGCCGTTGAGCATCCGCTTGACCAGAAGCACGACGGGCGTGACCGGAATCTCGAGCCCGCTTCCATCCCGGGCGGTGATCTCGAGCATCCGCGTCTTCGGGACACCCGCCTCGTCGCGTCCTTCGCACCGCATGAAAAAGCCGCTGTGAGAGCGTCCGAAGGGTTTCGCCGCCGCCATGAAAACCTGGGCGGAGCCGCTCAGGAAACTCCAGTCGATCCTCCATCCCCTGCGGACCCCCTCGCTCATCAGCGACAGCACCCGCGCCAGTCCGGGGACGTCGAGGCCGCTGCCGAAGCGCATGTGCCGCAGGGCCGGGTAGCGCGCGGGAAACAGATCGTGGTCGGGAATGTCGCAATCGACGATGAAGCGGCGACGGACCGGGCTGGGGAAATCATGAGCGCGCGGATGGCCGAAGCCGTAAACCGTTGTCGCCGCTCCATTCTGGAGAACCTCGTAGGGCCTTCCGCAATAGCTCAGGACCGCCAGCAGCGTGGCCGCCCCGAGACCCGTCTTCAGGCCCGCGCAAATGCCGTAGTCGATGGCCTGCAGCTCCAATCGTCCGGCCGCCGCATCGGCGACCGCGGAGGACAGCGCCGGGACCGTGCTCGCGCCGGTGATGAGCGGAATTCCCCGCTCCCGCGCCGCGCCTTCGAGCGACGCGAATTTGGCGACGAACTCCCGGCCGTCCGCCATGTCGATGTAGGGCACCGCCGCGTCGAGGCACGCTTCGGCGACCCTGTAGTCCTGCCCCTGAAAGGGGCCCGCCAGGTGAATGACGAGGTTCACCCGCCGGGCATGAAGCATGTCCGCCAAGTTCGATGTCTTCACGTCGCAGGGCACGAGCTCCGTCGCCGCACCCGGCCTTGAGGCGAGCAGGTCGGCGTTGGCGGCTGCGAGCTTCGTCCGGTCTCTTCCGCCGAGCAGAAGCTGCAGCCCGTCGAGCCGGATGAGCCGGCCGCACAGGCGTCTTCCGAATTGCCCGGAGGCGCCGAGCACCAGGATCCGGCAAGGCTGCTGGCCGCTGCTTTGACCAGCTTGCCGGCCGATCACGGCCGTTCGACGCGCTTCATCGCCTCGTCGTAGTAATGCAGGTCGACGTAACGTTCCGGCGCCACCGCTTCGGTCTCGGCCTTACGCTCGATCTCCGCGCGAAGGGCCAGCATGTTGCGGAAACCCGCGACGTCGAACCGGGCGTCCGGCGTGAACCCCGACACCGGGTCGATCAGGAGGTCGTAGGTCCGCTCGGCGATGCCGCGGTCGAGCTTGAGCTTTTCGACCAGCAGGTCGACCGCCCCGGCGCGGTTCGCGGAGTCGCGGATCCACCGCAGCGACTCCACATAGCCGGCGAGATAGTTCGCGAGGTCGTCGCCATGGTCACGCGCCCACGGCCGCATCACGAAGGCGCCGGCGGCCTGGTAAGGTCCGAGCAGGTCGACGAGGCGGCCGAGGCTGGTGAGCCCCTTCGCCGCCGCTTCCACCGTGAACGGCAGGTTGAGGATGCCGCCCGCATTGGAGCTGTCCTCGATCATCGCCTTGTAGCGATAGACGACCGCGCCGACCTGCTTGACCGTGTAGTCGCGCCCTTCGGTGAGCCCGTTGCGCAGCAGCAGCTTTTTCGCCTGCAGCGCATAGGCGGTGTCGGGCGCGTCCACGACGATGGTCTTGCCCTTGAGGTCCGCGAAGGACGCGATCCCCGGCTGCACGAAGAACTCGTTCATGCCGCTGTCGCCGCCGGATACGATGACGACGTCGCGCTTGGCCACCTCGATCATCGCGACCGCGTTGTCGAGCGCCGCCTGAGCGATCTGGAAACGGCCGCTGGCGAGGCCGTCACGCTGGGCCTGGGAACTCTGGGTGTGCTCGACCTCGACCGTCAGCCCATGCTTGGCGAAGAATCCCTTGGTGATGCCCACATAAACCGGCAAGGCCTTGGCATTGGGGAATGTATTGACGCGGACGGTGTCGGCCGCCGGCGCCGCCGCCGTCGCCAGCACCAGCGCGACCATCGCGCCGGCAGCGGCGGACCATGACACGATGGGCATTTGACACCTCCGCATTTCCTGCCTTGAGTGCGGCCGCACGCGACCGCGTCGTCACCTTAGCACCTGTCGGAGACCCACTGGAATGCGCGCCATCAGCCTCGATGAGGCCGTGACCATCATCAATGGCTGCTTCGCGGCGGCCAAGGACCGCAAGCTGCGGCCGCTCACCGCGGTCCTCCTCGATGCCGGAGGCCGGCTCAAGGCCGCCCTCAAGCAGGACGGCTGCGCGATGCTGCGGTTCGAGGTCGCCTACGGCAAGGCTTACGCCGCCCTGTCCATGGGGCGGCCATCGCGCATGGTGCTGCAGAAACAGCGCGAGAAGCCGGTGTTCATGGAAAACCTGATGGCGCTCGCCGACGGGCCGATGTTCCTCGAAGCCGGCGGCCAGCTCATCCGCGACCCTTCCGGCGAGGTGGTCGGCGCGATCGGCGTCACCGGCGACGCCGGCGAGATGGACGATGTCTGCGCCGTTGCCGGCATCCATGCCGGCGGCTACAAGACCTGCGGCGACTTCACCGATCCCGAGGTCATGGCGAGCGTCAACGTCAAGGCGGGTGCCGCCATCTGATTTCGGTCAAAGGTAGCATGGTGCGGGACGCGGCCGGTTCCAGGGAATTGGGACGGTCCCGTGACCTTGCGCTTGCCGCAAAGGCCACGCACAGTGCGACCGGGATCAACGAGATTCAGGAGAATCTCGACGTTACCTCATATGCTAGCCCGCCACGTCCGGCGGCGAACCGGTGTCGAATTCGCCTGGATATGTTGCGTGGTTGGGAGGAGACACCGATGCTTCGCACGCGCCATCTGCTCACCGCGGCCCTCCTCGCGACGGCCGCGGCGACGCTCGCCGCCTGTTCCTCGACCAACAATCCGCTGAGCAGCCTCAATCCGTTCGGCAATGCGGCGCCGGAAGCTCCCACGACGCCGTTGCCGCCGCCGAGCCTGCGCGCGGACGAGATCACCGGGCGGTGGGGCCTCGCGTCCTATCACCGCGACCAGGACCGCGTGCGGACCGAGGCTGCGGCGCGCGGACAATGCAACCAGCCCTACGTCATCGAGCGCTCGGCGTCGGGCGGCGTGGTCATGCTCGGGCACGATAATCCCGCTCGCGTCGACATGGCGATCAAGGGCAGCTACGAGAACAAGACCTATATCGGCCCGGGGCCGACGCCGGCCGGTGCCGACGATCGCGAGGTGGTGTCGTTCGACGGCAAGGTGCTTCTCCTCAAATGGGTCGACCCGGAAGTCGCCGGGCGCTACGGCATCATGGTGCTGGTCCGCTGCGGCAGCGAGGCGGCGGCGCCTCCGGCCCGGACCGCGCGCGCCAAGCGACCCGCCGGTGCGCCGTCGGGCGCCGCACCCACGGCCGAGGTGCCCGCGCCGCAATGAGCCTGCGGTCGGTACCCCTGCGGCATTGATTCCAACGATTCGCGCGTGGCGATGATGGTCGGCCGTTGACGCTTTTCGCGTTGCCGGCGCGGTTTCCGCGCGCGCGGCGAGCGGTCTCTTCGGCTACGGCCTGCGCGAAATGAAAAAGCCCCGGCCTTTCGGCCGGGGCTCTGAACCACTGGAGAGAACAGTTCTCACCAGATGTTCGGCATGATGTGCCAGTTCAGGCCTGCCTTGAACTGGTTGATGTGGCTGTTGTCCTGGAGACCGGGGGAGACCCCGAGGCCGAGGATCGAGCCGTTGATCGCAACGTTGCGGTTGCCGAAGTCGAGGTAGTCGTATTCGGCCTTGATCGACCAGTTGTTCCACAGCGCATACTCGATGCCCGTGCCGACGGTCCAGCCGACCCGGTTGCTGTCGGTGCCGGTCCCGCTGAAGATCGGGAAGCCCACGATCGACAGGTTGTCCGTGTACTTGACGCTTTCGACGGCGGCGCCGGCCTTTCCGTAGAGCAGCCAGTTGTTGTGGGCGATACCGACCGTCGCAGTGCCGGTTCCGGTCCAATTCACGCTGGTGCCGATCGAATTGGTCAGCAGGCCGGGCGCGAAGAACGGGCCGAAGCTGTTGGTGCTGGTGTTGTTCAGCTTGCCCCAGGTGACGTCGCCTTCCCAGCCCACCACCAGCTTGCCGAACTGGTAGCGCGAGCCGGCCTCGATGCCGCCGATGAACCCGCTCGAGTTGTTGGACTGCACGACGGGAAAGTTCACCAGGGTGCCGAGCACGCCGAGACCGGGAGCCGACAGATCGTCCGTGCCCCAAGCGCCGCCGACGACGCCGCCGAGGTAGATGCCGCTCCAGTCGTACACGGCGACCGGGGCTGCATAGGCCTTCACAGGCATGTCAGCCGCATGAGCGAAACCCGAAACCGCGACGATCGCGGAGCCGGCCAGCAAAATCTTCTTCAACATGTAAAACCCCTCTACCGCTTACTTCGCAGGCAACTTAACAAAAACAGGGCAGCAATTCTGTTGCGGGAGGGCAACAGCAAGGATTTCTTGAATTTCCGCGGGTTCGGGCATCGCCGCCGATTCACACTTGGTTAACCATTCGCAACCCGTTGGCGGAGCTATGATAGTATCGGTGGCAGAGGGCTCGTTGAGGAGACGGCGACTCACATGCGTGCTTCGGCCGATCGGGTCACCATTTGGCATCACCCGAAATGTTCGACCTCCCGCAAGGTGCTGGAGATGATCCGCGCCGCAGGGATAACGCCGGACGTCGTCGATTACGTGAAGACGCCGCCGAGTGTCGCGGCCATCACGGCCGCGCTCGAGGCCCTGGGAATGAAGCCGCGTGCGCTCCTGCGCCGCAAGGGCACGACGTATGCGGAACTGGGCCTGGACGACGCCGCCCTCACCGACGCCGCGTTGATTGCGGCCATGCATCAGCATCCGATCCTGATCGAACGGCCGGTGGTGCAGTCGTCCAAGGGCGCCCGGCTGTGCCGCCCGGCCGAACGCGTGAACGAAATCCTTTAGCGGGCGGAGTGGCGCCGTGCCGGCGCCCGCGCGTATCATCGTCCGATGTCACGTCTGCGCGAATTGGTGCGCGGCCCCTGGCGCGCCGTGGCCGTGCTCGGCGTCACGCAGATCCTCGCCTGGGGCACGCTGTTCTATCCACCTGTCCTGACGATGCCGCTGATCGCAGCCGATCTCGGCTGGTCGATCGCATTCTGCATGGCGGGGCTGTCGATCGCATTGCTGAGCGGCGGGCTCGCATCGCCGACCGTCGGACGCCTGATCGACCGTTATGGCGGCGCGCCGGTGATGACCGCAGGTTCGCTGGTCGGTGCCGCCGGACTGTTCGCGCTCGCCCACAGCGAAGGGCGCGTGGCCTATCTCGCCGTCTGGGTGGTGATCGGCATTGCGCTGTCGGCCTCGCTTTATGATGCCGCCTTCGCCACCCTCGGGCGCATCTTCGGGGCGGCGGCGCGACGGCCGATCACATTGCTCACGTTCGCCGGCGGCTTGTCCTCGACGGTGAGTTGGCCCACCACCCATGTGCTGCTCGACGCTCATGGCTGGCGCTTCGCCTACATGGTGTTCGCGGGCCTGCTCGCCTTTGTCGCCGCGCCGCTGCATGCGTTTGCGCTGCCGCGTGTGCGCGCCGGGTCGGCCGCCGCGGGGGCGGGGGCACCGCCGCCGTCGGGCGTATTGCCGGCGCGCGGACTGCCGTTCGTCCTGGTGGCCACCGGCTTTGCCGCCTACTCCTTCGTGCCGTCGGGCCTGTCGGCGCACCTGCTCGCGATCTTCGGACGCGCCGGCATCGACGCCGCCGTGGTCGTGACCATCGGCGCCTTGTTCGGGCCGTCCCAGGTGGCGTCGCGGCTGCTCGAATTCTCGTTCGGCGGCGGCATGCATCCCCTCGCCATCGCGCGGGCGGCGGTCTTGGTCGTCCTGTGTGCCTTCGTTCTGCTTGCCGTTGCAGGCGTTTCGGCGGGACCGGCGGCCCTGTTCTCGATCCTGTTCGGCATCAGCAACGGCCTCATCACCATTGCCCGCGGCACCGTCCCGCTGACTTTATTCGGCGCAGCCGGCTATGGCCGGCTGATCGGCCGGCTCGCCGCGCCGTGGCTCGCCATGCAGTCGGCGGCGCCGCTGGTGCTGGCATTGGTGATCGAGCGGGCGTCCGACGCCGCTGCCCTCGTGGTCACGGCCCTCTTCGCCGCGGTGGCGCTGGTGTCGTTTCTGCTGATCCGCGTCCGCAAGACGCCCTGCTAGCAGGCGACCGCTATCTGGACCGAGGGCGGAAGAGTGCCAGGTCCAGCGGCAGTATTCGTAAGCGTTCCTCGACGCCAATGCTTCGTCGGTCCGCCGCACGGAACGATGAGATCGGCCTTTAACCGCGTATTAAACATGTTAATGAGCAGTAATTTAACCACAAAGCTGCGTATTTACGCGAAATAAACCATGTTGTGATGAACAAAACGTGTGCAGATATACTTACTTTTCCGGCAAATTCTGTTTACCGATCCGTTGGAATTGTTCCCCATAGTACCGGGACGGCCAGTCTGGAGCGCGTTCGCGATCTGCTCCTTGCGGCGAAGTGTAGAGAGTACGCCCCATGCCCGTTCCCCGCCCGCCCGCTCCCATTGAGCCCGAACCGCGCCCGTCCGCCTGCGGCCGGTGGCGCAGCCTCGCGGCAGTCGTCGTCGCTGCGACGGTGGCCGTGACGTGCGTCGACGACGCCCGCGCCGGCGCGCTCGGCGGCGGCCTGGTCGAGTTGCTGTTCGGTGGGATCGCGCAGCCCTCGAGCCGGGCCGAACCATCGGTCGCCGTAGCCAAGCCGACCCGCGACGCGATCGATCCCCGTTTCGAGCGCCAGATCGTCGACTACAACGGCCCCGAGAAAGCCGGCACCGTCATCATCAACACGCCGGAGCGCATGCTCTACCTCGTACAGGGCGACGGCAAAGCCATGCGCTACGGCATCGGCGTCGGCCGTCCGGGATTCACCTGGGCCGGCGTCAAGAGCATCACCATGAAGCGCGAATGGCCGGACTGGCGGCCGCCCGACGAGATGATCAGGCGCCGACCCGACCTGCCCCATTTCATGGCCGGCGGCCCCGGGAATCCGCTCGGCGCGCGCGCGCTCTATCTCGGCGACACCCTCTATCGCATCCATGGCTCCAACGAGCCCTGGACCATCGGCACCGACGTGTCTTCCGGCTGCATCCGCATGCGCGACGAGGATGTGATCGACCTCTACGACCGCGTCCCCGTGGGCGCACGGGTCATCGTCATCTGACGACAGTGGAAGTCCGTCGCTGACGACAGCGCAAGTCCGTCATCTGACGACGGCGTCAGTCAGGTGACCACGGCGATGGATTTGAGGAGAGCGTGGCGGTTCCGCGCGATGCAGAAGGCGGGTGCCCCCAGCGCCCGCCTTTTGCATTTTTGGATCGATACCGATCGACTTGGACCGGGCCGCTCAGATCTTGCGATAGACCCACACGCGAGCGGGCGGCAGGTTGAGCCAGATGCGCTCGGAGCACTCGGTGCGCGCGCCCTCCAGCGTCTTCGGGATCGGCGGCACCACCGCATAGGTGAACTGGATGAACGGAGCGCCCGGGTGAAGCAGGGCGAAGGCGTCGTTGACGAGACGCAGCCGGAATTTCATCGGCTTGGTGAACAACGGCAGGCTCGACACCACGGCGGCGCCGGGCTGTCGCAGCACGCTGCCGGCGAGGCGGCGGAGCGCATAGGCGTCGCCCTGGACCACGGTGGCCCCAGGATAGCGGGCGCGCAGCAATTGGCAGAAGGTCGGGTTGAACTCGACGAGCACCAGGCGGTCGGGATCGACGCCCTGCTCGACCAGCGCCGCGGTGACCGCGCCGGTGCCGGGACCGAGCTCGATCACGGGGCCGTCGAGGTCCGGATCGACGAAGCTCGCCATGGCACGGGCCAGCGGCTTGCCCGAAGGCGTCACCGCACCTGTCGCCAGGGGCTTTTCCATCCAGGAACGCAGGAAATGCACCTCGTCGTCGAGGCGCAAACTCTTTTTGGCAACACTGAGCGTTGACTGAAACAAGATGCCCGCCGCTAATTTGTCACAGAACGGTCACGACTATAGGGCGGCAGGGCCAGGGTCAAGGCCGCAGGCCTTACGCTGATCCGGCACGCGTGCCAAAGAACTCCTTCACCCGGCCAAAGAAGCCTGCAGACTCCGGGTTTGTTTCATTCGATGACAATTTTTGAAACTCGGCCAGCAGCTCCCGCTGCCGCTTGGTGAGATTTTGCGGCGTCTCGACGACGACCTGAACATACATATCGCCGATCTGTTTCGATCTCAGGACCGGCATTCCCTTGGATTGCAGCCGGAACCGCCGTCCGGACTGAGTTCCCTCGGGGATCTTCACCCGCGTCTTGCCGCCGTCGATGGTCGGCACCTCGAACTCGCCGCCGAGCGCCGCGGTCGTCATCGAGATCGGGGCGCGGCAATGCAGGTCGGCACCATCGCGCTGGAAGAAGACGTGTGCCGAGATCGACAGGAAAATATAGAGGTCGCCGGGCGGGCCGCCGCGCAGGCCGGCTTCCCCTTCGCCGGCGAGGCGGATGCGGGTGCCGTCCTCGACCCCCGAAGGGATATTGACCGAGAGGGCGCGCTCGCGGGTCACCCGTCCGAGGCCGCCGCAGGACGTGCACGGATTCTCGATCACCTGGCCGCGGCCGTGGCAGGACGGACAGGTGCGCTCCAGGGTGAAGAAGCCTTGAGCATGGCGGATCTTGCCCTGGCCGCTGCAGGTCGGGCAGACCTTCGGCTTGGTGCCGGATTGGGCGCCGCTGCCGGAACACGGCTCGCAGGTGACCGAGGTCGGGATCCGGATCTGGGCGTTCTTGCCGGCGTGGGCCTCTTCGAGCGTGAGCTCCATGTTGTAGCGCAGGTCGGCGCCGCGCTCGCGGCCGGTGCCGCGCGGGCCGCGACGTCCGGCGCCGCCGCCCATGCCGAAGAAGTCGTCGAAGATGTCGGCGAACGTGGTGGCGAAATCGGCGCCGAAGCCCGGTCCCGCGCCGCCGCCCTGCTCGAACGCGGCATGGCCGTAGCGGTCATAGGCGGCGCGCTTGTCGCCGTCCTTGAGGATCTCGTAGGCTTCGTTGACTTCCTTGAAGCGAATCTCGCATTCGCCGTCGCCGGGATTCTTGTCGGGGTGGAGCTTCATCGCAAGCTTGCGATAGGCGCTCTTGAGATCGCCCTCGCTGGCGGCGCGCTCGACGCCCAATACTTCGTAGTAGCAGCGTTTGACCATGGCAGGTCACCCCCACCCGTCTTGGCGTCCTCTCCTGCCGCAGGCCGGAGAGGACTTCGTGATCTCATGCGAACGGCGCTGATGGTGGGCTGTCGGCAACATCGCTCAGGCGCAGTTCGCTTTCGAGTCGTGCTTCGTTGATGTCGTGGCCGAGTTGACGCCCAGGACGAACGTGCCCTCGCTCCCCCGGAGCGAGGGCCGCGGCCTTTACGCCGACTTTTTGTTCTTCTTGTCGTCGTCGACTTCGGTGAACTCGGCGTCCACCACGTCGTCCTTCGGGGCGCCGGCGCCGGCATCCGGACCGCCGCCGTCGTGTCCGTCACCGCTCTGCTTGTACATCGCTTCGCCGAGCTTCATCGAAGCCTGGGCGAGCGTGTTCATCTTGGCGCTGATCGCCGCGGTGTCGTCGCCCTTGAGGGCTTCCTTGAGGTCGGCCAACGCCGTCTCGATGGAGCGCCGCTCGGCGTCGCCGACCTTGGAGCCGTGCTCGGCCAGCGCCTTCTCGGTCGAATGCACCAACGCCTCGGCGTGGTTCTTCGCCTCGACGCCAGCCTTGCGCTGCTTGTCCTCCTCGGCATGAGCCTCGGCATCCTTGACCATCTTCTGGATCTCGGATTCCGAGAGGCCGCCCGACGCCTGGATGCGGATCTGCTGCTCCTTGCCGGTCGCCTTGTCCTTGGCCTGGACATTGACGATGCCGTTGGCGTCGATGTCGAACGCGACCTCGATCTGCGGCACGCCGCGCGGTGCCGGCGGAATGCCGACGAGATCGAACTGGCCGAGGATCTTGTTGTCGGCCGCCATCTCGCGCTCGCCCTGGAAGACCCGGATGGTGACTGCGTTCTGATTGTCCTCTGCGGTCGAGAACACCTGGCTCTTCTTGGTCGGGATCGTGGTGTTGCGGTCGATGATGCGGGTGAACACGCCGCCCAGCGTCTCGATGCCCAGCGACAGCGGGGTCACGTCGAGCAGCAGCACGTCCTTGACGTCGCCCTGCAGCACGCCGGCCTGGATCGCTGCGCCCACCGCGACGACTTCGTCGGGATTGACGCCCTTGTGCGGCTCCTTGCCGAAGAACTGCTTCACGACTTCCTGCACCTTCGGCATGCGGGTCATGCCGCCGACCAGGACAACCTCGTTGATTTCGCCGGCGGTGAGGCCGGCATCCTTGAGCGCGAGGCGACAGGGCTCGACGGTCTTCTGGATGAGATCGTCGACCAGCGCTTCGAACTTGGCACGGGTGAGCTTGAGCGTGAGATGCTTGGGACCGCTGGCGTCCGCGGTGATGTAGGGCAGGTTGATCTCGGTCTGGGTCGTCGAGGACAGCTCGATCTTCGCGGCCTCGGCGGCTTCCTTGAGCCGCTGCAGCGCGAGCTTGTCGCGGCGCAGGTCGATGCCCTGCTCCTTCTGGAATTCGTCGGCGAGATAGCTGACGAGGCGCATGTCGAAGTCTTCGCCACCCAGGAAGGTGTCGCCATTGGTCGACTTCACCTCGAACACGCCGTCGCCGATCTCGAGGATCGACACGTCGAAGGTGCCGCCGCCGAGGTCATAGACCGCGATCACGCCGTTCTTCTTCTTGTCGAGGCCGTAGGCGAGCGCCGCCGCGGTGGGCTCGTTGATGATGCGCAGCACTTCGAGGCCGGCGATCTTGCCGGCGTCCTTGGTGGCCTGGCGCTGGGCGTCGTTGAAGTAGGCGGGAACGGTGATGACGGCCTGGGTGACCTTCTGGCCGAGATTGGCCTCCGCGGTCTCCTTCATCTTCTGCAGGATGAAGGCGGAGATCTGGGAGGGCGAATAGGTCTTGCCGTCGGCCTCGACCCAGGCATCGCCGTTGCCGGCGCGCACGATCTTGTAGGGGACGAGCTTCTTGTCCTTCTCCACCATCGGATCGTCGTAGCGGCGACCCATCAGCCGCTTGACCGCGAAGAAGGTACGCTCGGGATTGGTGACCGCCTGGCGCTTGGCCGGCTGGCCGACGAGGCGTTCGCCGTCGTCTGTAAATGCCACGATGGACGGCGTCGTGTTGCGCCCTTCCGAATTCTCGATGACCTTCGGGGTTTTGCCTTCCATCACGGCGACGCAGGAATTGGTCGTGCCGAGGTCGATGCCGATGACCTTGCCCATAGTAAAATCCTTCTCTGTCAGCAGACCGGCCGGGCCCATGTGGCACCCGGAAGAAGCGCCGAGCAGGCGGTCGCGCCTGCCGAGGATCGCCCCTGGTCCGATCCCTAAATTGTCCTTGCCCGCCAACGCGGCGGGTTCACAGGGTCATATAGGAGACGGCCCCGCAGCCGCAAGGCGGCAGTGGACGAAATCGGCTGCACTAACAAGCTTGAAACGGCCGGCATCACCGTACGACGCGGTACACCTTGAAGGGGCCGCCGCCGGTCTCCGCGACCGGTGTCAGCCATGACGGGACGTCCCCCGCCGCGAGCCGGCCCCACAGGCTGGCGTCGCGCTCCGCGGCGCCGATCCCGCCCAGCGTATGGCGGCCGCATACCGCCAGATAGTCGGGCTTTGCCGCTTCCACCACCTGATGGGCCGCGTCCGGCGGCAGGGCGAATATCTGGTGCGCCGCAATGATCGGGCCGACCATGCGGTGATAGGGGGCCGACATCACCGAATGAGGAGTGAGGGCCAGCACGAACGGACCGTAATCGATGTCGGTGGCGACGAGGCCCGGGGGCAGGGCGGCGAGCGGGGCGTAGCTCTCGCTGAGCAGGCAGCCTTGGGCCACCCGGGAGTTTTCGGCCTCGGGCTCGCTCGCCGTCACCGCCTGCACCGCCGCCATGGCGACCGCCGCGGTGACCGCCGGCGCCAGCACGACCGCGAGCAGCGCCCGGACCGCGAGCGCCCCGGCCCGCAGCGACACGACCATGTGGGCGACCCCCGCCGCGACCATCGGGATGGCGAGCCAGATGGCGTAACTGAAGGCGCGCACCATGGTGACCATGACCACGACCGAGATGACGAGCGCGGCCGCCGCCACCAGGAACCCGAAATCGCGGCGGGTCGCCCGATCGCAAGCGAGCAGGGCCAGGAACGCCAGGGCCACCGCCGGGAACGCGGCCACCGCCGCGGCGGCCGGCGGCGACGTGCGGGCGACCTCCCACAGCGGCTGCATTTCCGAGACATGATTGAACCAGAGGGCGCGCACCATCGGGTCCATCATTGCGAACGGGCCGCCGAGGCATCGCGGCTCGACGGCGGCGAAGGCAGCCGCGGCGGCAAGTCCGGCGGCGGCGACACCGGCACATCGTGCCGGCGCGGCCGCCCCCGCCAGGACCCGGCCGGCGAGCGCGAGCCCGAGGGTGGCGACGATGACGGCGACCGTGGAGTTGACCGCGATCGCGTCGCAGGCGGCGCGGCCCCAATGGTCCGGCCCGACGCTGACCAGGAAGGCGGCGGCGACGCTCCCCGCTCCCCACAGCCCGTAGCGCACGAGCGCCGGGGCGGCGCCCGGCGCGAGTATGAAGCGCAGCGCCATCGTCGCGCCCGCCAGCACGATATAAGGCAGGCCTTCGAACCCGATCGCCAGGGCGGCTCCGGTCAGGGCGCCGGCCGCGGCCGCCGCCCACGACGTGCGGTCGCTCCAGGCGACCGCCGCCATCAACAGGACGGCGAGGGCGATCTGGACGTTGTGGTGGTCGATCCGCCCCGGAATGAAGTGCTGGAACGCCGGCAGCCCGACCGCGGTGAGCACCAGCGCGACCGGCGCGGCGTCCCGGCCGGCGATGCGCCAGGCGAGCGCCGTGGCGCCCGCCATGGTCGGGATCAGCCACAGCATCGGCCATACGGTGCGCATCAGCCGCTCCGCCATGGCCGGGCCGGTGAATTGTGCGAACAGCCACAGCAGTCCGGCCAGCCCGGCATCGATCAGGCGGGACCAGTGGGTGTCGTAGCCGTCGGGCGGGCCGAGCCGCGGTTCGTGCAGGTTGAACCAGCCGTGGCCGTCGATGAAGCCCCGCATCTGGACGAGGCGCATGGCGTCGTCCATGTCGGTCAGGGTCCGGCCGGCGTCCGCCCAGTGATCCGACAGCAGCTGCAACACGATGACGACCCAGGCGGCGCCGAGGAGGAGGGCGATGTTCAGCACAGCCCTGGAAGGTCGGGGCAACGGCCACCTGAAGGCGGAATTTGTCAAAGACGCGATTCTCCGAAGCGGGATTGCCGATGCCGATCGAACCGTCCTCCCATAACGGGGGCGGCTTGCGTTTCCCTTAATTTGCCCCGCTGGGGCTCTGTCCCGTGCCGGCCGCGCGGCTTACGTCACCGGCTCGCCACAATCGGGCCGGACGGTCGGGCGGTGCCGAACTCCGCCAGGGCGATGTCCCGAAGAGGACCTTCATGATCGTGAACGCATTCAAATTCGTTGCGCTGCTGGCCGCAATCCCGCTGGCGCTCGCAGGTGCGCCGGCGTCCGCCGCCGAGGCCGTGTTCCCGACCGGGTCGCTGATCGGCTTCGTGCCCCCGCCCGGCTTCGAGCCCAGCAAACGCTTCCCGGGCTTCGAGAATTCCGATGGCGGGTCGATCGTGCTGCTGACGCTGCCGCCGCAGGCGTTTGCGGACATTGAAAAATCGATGACCCCGGAAGCCTTTAAATCCCAGGGGATCGCCGAGGAAAAACGCGAGAATTTCGAGCTGCCCGACGGCAAAGGCGTCCTGGTGATCGGCAGCGAGCAGGAAAACGGCCAGAAGTTCCGCAAATGGATGTTCCTCGGATCGGCCCCGACGGCGATCGGAGTCGCCTCGATCCGGATCCCAGACAGCGCGCTCAAGACCTATCCCGACGACGTCATCAAGACGTCGCTGCTGAGCATGACGGCACGGCCCACCGTGCCGATCGCGGAACAGCTCAGCCTGATGCCGTTCAAGCTCAACGACACCTCCGGAATGCGGGTGGCGCGGGTCATGGGCCCGGCGGGCGTGTTCCTCACCGACGGCCCCAAGGACGCCCCCGACGTTCCCGATCAGCCGGTGTTCGTGATCTCGATCGGCCAGGGCGGCCCCGAGCAGAACGAGGAGCGCGCCAACTTCGCCCGCAACCTGTTCACCGGGCTCGCCGACTTCAAGGACATCCGGATCCTGAGCGGCGACATGCTGCGGCTGGGCGGCGGCAGCATGCCGACCCATGAGCTGCAGGCCGAGGCCAAGGATGCCAAGACCGACACGCCGATGAAGCTCGTGCAATGGGTCCGGTTCGGCCCCGGCGCCTTCGTGCGGATGATCGGCGTCGCCCGCGCCGACGACTGGTCGAAGGAGTATCCGAAATTCCGCGCCGTGCGCGACGGCCTCAGCCCGCGGGGTGAGGACCGGTAAGCACCGCACCGTCGCGGCGATCCGAGCCCGCCGCCGCTGCCGCGGATGTTTCCGCGGCCCGCTCTTCTGCCCGCTCTTGGGCCCTCATGCGATAAAGCAGGCGGCCGGCGAACGCCATGAGCACCACGGCCGAGCCGGGAATCCCGAACAAAGCGAGCACCATGGCGGTGACCGGCAGCGTCCACACCGCCATGGCGAGCCGATCGTCGAGGCGCTGGTCCGAGGCCGGCTCGCCGCCTTTCTCCCGCAGCAGCGCGATGATCCAGCCGAACACCACCATGTCGTAGTTGAAGGCGTAGGGCGTCACCAGGAAGCCCGCCGTCACCAGGAGCGACACCGACAGGACGGGATCGCGCGGACGCCAATAGGTCCACGCGACCGCGGCGACCGCGGCAACCGAAACCGCGCCCTGGAGCGTCCAGGCGGCGGCGAGCGGCAGGTGTGCGATCCGCGCATTCATGAAGACGGTGGGCATCATCAGCGTGAAGATGCCCTGGCCGTCAGTCAGGATCGCGCTTTGCAGCGGCAGCACCTGGCGGATGTATTCGGGCCAGATCGAGAAGCCGAACAGCAGGCCGGTCGCGACCACCAGCGCGGCGGTCGTGGCGACCGCCGCGGCGATCGCCCGCCACTCGCGGGTGAGCAGAAGCATCAGCGGAAGCAGCAGGCCGAGCTGCGGCTTGATGGTGAGGAGGCCGAAGCAGATCCCGGACAGGATCGGCCGGCGTCCGAGCTGCGCGAGGCCGGCGATCATCAGCGCCGAGGTGAAAAAGCCGTTCTGTCCGGCAAAGATGTTGATCCAGGCCGCCGGCGCGACCACCAGCACGAACAGGCGGTCGCGACGCCGTCCGCCGTCGCTCGCCGCGAGCACGTAGAGCGCCATCCCCACCGCGCACCACACGAGGTAGGCCGTCAGGTAGGGGAGGAAGGCGAGCGGCCACGTCATCACCAGGAGATGAGGCGGATAGGACCAGTTGTGGTGGGGAAAGTCCGGATAGAAGCGGGCGGCGAGGGCGGCGTTGTAGGTGTCGAAATCGAACCACGCCGCAGGGCCGCCGGAGAGCGCGCTGTGCGCCCCCATCCAGGTGTTCACGAAATCGCGCCCGATCAGGTAGCCGAGCGCGTCATAGGGCGGGGCCGCGGTCAGCAGATAGCCCGCCTCGAAGATGACCGCGAACACCGTCGCGGCCACCGCCATCTTCTTGTAGAGATCGTCGGAAGGCGGAGTCGTCGCGGGCGCGGAGAGGCTCATGGCCCCGGCTAGCACGCCCGCGGTAAAGTCGCGGTAAACCCCGTTGCGTCAGGCCTCGCCGGCCGGTGCGCCCGACGGCGAGGGCGCCACCCTGGGGCCGCCCTTGGAGACCCCGACCAGCGCCGGCCGAAGAACCCGATCGCCGATGGTGTAGCCGGGCTGGATCACCTGGACGACCGAACCCGAGGGGACCCGGGCATCCGGCACCTCGAACATCGCCTGGTGCAGATTGGGGTCGAATTTCTGCCCCTGCGGATCGAATTTCTTAACCCCGTTTTTCTCCAGCACCTTGAGGAGTTCGCGCTCTGTCAGCTCGACGCCGTCGACCAGTGCCTTGGCCGGGCCCTCGAGCACCACCCCGGCATCCTGCGCTGCATCGAGGGCGCGCCGGATGTTGTCGGAGACGCCGACGAGATCCCGGGCGAAGCCGGTGACGGCATAGGTGCGCGAATCCGCAATCTCGCGCTCGGTGCGGCGGCGGAGGTTTTCCATCTCCGCCAGGGTGCGCAACACCCGGTCCTTCAACTCGGCGACTTCCTTGGCGAGCGACGCGGCTTCCTGGGCCGAATCGGTGGCCGGCTCCTCGGCTTCGGGCGCCCGGTTGGTGTTGGCGGTAAAATCCGTCATGAATCGGTTTCCCCGGATGAAAAAGCCTTCGTTCTGTTCCGCATATCGACATTTCGCCGGTAAAAATCAAGCAAGCGGCCTGTCGCCGTGGTCGAGCAGCGCGCCGGCGTGATTTCCGCCGTCAGCTACCCGCCTTGAGTCGCTTGAAGAAGCGTCGCGGATTGGCGTCGGCGACCGCGTCGATTTCGGCTGCCGAGAAGCCGGCGGCCTCGAGGCTCGCCAGCGGATCGAGGTCGGCCGGCGGGAACGAGTAGTCGGTTCCCAGGACGACGCGGTCGAGCCCGACCGTCTCGGCAAGGAAACGCAGCGGCTTGGGCGCATGGACGATGCTGTCATAGACGAGGCTCTTCGCGTAGCCGGAGGGGGCTCGCGCCGCGGTATCGCCCTGGGCGGAACGGTCCATCCGCTCGTGCATCAGGTCGAACCGTCCCATCAGATAAGGGAACGCACCGCCGCCATGGGAGAGCACCAGCGTGAGCCCGGGAAACCGGTCGAGCACGCCGGAGAACAGCAGCGATCCGACGCCGAGGGTGGTGTCGAAGGTGTACTGGGCGATCTGCGCCAGCGCGAACTTCGCCGCCCGCGGCGCCGGCGTGCTCAGCACGGGATGAACCAGGATCGGCACGTCGAGCGCCTGCGCCTTAGCCCAGAACGGATCGAGCGCCACCTCGCCGATATTGATGCCCTCCACGTTGGAGGCGATGATGGCCCCGATCGCGCCGTGGTCGACGGCGCGCGCCAGCTCGGCCGTGGCGGCCTCGGCATCCGGCATCGGCACCGACGCGATCCAGGAAAACCGCCCGGAATGCTCGGCGCACCATTCGCCGAGGGTGTCGTTGAGCATGCGATGCCAAGCCGTGCAGGCCTGCGGCGGCAACCCGTAGGCGAAGATGTCCGGCCAAGTCCCGAGGATCTGATGGTCGATGCGCTTTTCGTCGAGCCAAGCCTTGCGGGTCGCCACCGGTTCGATCAGGCGGGCGAAGAACGGGCGCACCTTGAAGCCGTAGTCGAACTGCAAGGCCTCTCCCGCAGGTCCGGGTGCGAGCCGGACCCCGATTTCGGAACCGCGCGCCCGCACCGCGGCGAGAAGTTGCGGCGGCACGTAGTGGGCATGGATATCGATCGGCACCGGGGGACCCTCTGCGACATGTCGGCGCCGGGCGGCGCGGAGCGGGCAAAGTAAATTGGTCGGCCGCCGATACAAGTGTAGAACGACGCCGGAACGAAAAAACCCGAGGACGTCGTGGACCTCGATGCGGGGACGGCAGCCCACGGGTCCGGGGAGGAGATGATGCCACCATCCGGAGACGCGTCGCCGCTCCATCGTTGTTCACTGCACCGCCGCGACTTCGCCACCGGAGTGGGTGCCGGACTCGGTGCGGGACTCGGTGCCGGATTGTTGGCCGCTTTGGCCGCGCCGTCGCTCGCTCTCGCGCAATCGCCGGCAAAGCCGCCGACGAAGTCCACGGGGCTCAGCCCCGCCATCTCCGATTTCGTCACCGGCTTCGCGCTCGCCGATGCGCCGCCGCTCGCAGTGGCGCGGGCGCGGACCGCGTTCGTCGACACGGTCGGCGTGATGCTGGCGGGCAGCCGCCAGACCGTCGCCGGCATCGTGGTCGACATGGTGGCGGCGGAGGCGGCGTCACCGGCGGTGACGGTGGTCGGGCAATCGCTGCGCACGACGCCGCAGCTCGCCGCGCTCGCCAACGGGGTCGCCGCCCACGCGCTCGATTACGACCTCACCTATCTGATGGGCCAGCTCACGGCGCCGCTGATCCCGGCGCTGCTGCCGCTCGCGGAACAGCTCGACGCGTCGCCGTCCGATCTCCTGTCGGCCTACATCGTCGGATTCGAGGTCTGCTCGCGGATCGGCCGCGCCAATCCCGACCACAACAGCCGGGGCGCCTGGCACGGCACCGGAACCATCGGCACCATCGCCGCGGCGGTCGCGGCGGCGCGGCTCCTCAAGGCGCCGCCCGCCGTCATCCCCGCCGTCGTCGGGATCGGGGTGTCGATGGCGGCGGGCGTCAATGCCAATTACGGCACCATGACCAAGCCGCTGCATGCGGGAATGGCGGCGCGCAACGGCGTCACCGCAGCGATGCTGGCGATGCGCGGGTTCACCGCCAACGGCGCGGCGCTCGAAGGGCGCGGCGGCTTTGCGGCGACGTTCGCGCGCGGCCTCACCTGGCACCCTGAGACGTTCGACGATCTCGGCCGCAGCTTCGACCTCGCCGCGCGCGGCTTCAAGCTCAAGCGCTATCCGTGCGGCGGGGTCACCCACACCTCGATCGATGCCGCGCTCGCCTTGCGCGACCGGCTGACGCCGCGTCTCGCCGAGATCGCCGCGATCCGGGTCGGCACCAGCAAATATGCGAGCCTGCGCGCCGGCGAAGCGTATCCGGCCTCGACCGAGAGCGCCAAGTTTCACCTGCCCTACCTCGTCGCCACCGCCATCCTGCGCGGCGCGCCGAACCTCGACACCTTCACGCCCGAGTTGATCGCCGACCCCGAGGTGAGGGCGCTGGCAAAAAAAGTTGCGCCGTTCGTCGATCCCGAATTTGCCGACCAGTTCGAAGAGAGCCCGAGCCGCCTCACCGTCGCCTTCGCCGACGGCGCGTCGCTGGAGGAGGTGCGGCTGTTGCCGAGCGGGACCGGCCGCTATCCGATGTCGGACGCGCAGATCCACGACAAGTTCTTCGATTGCGCGGCCTTGGCGGTCGACCGCGACACCGCGGGCGCGATCCTCGCGACGCTCGCCCGGCTCGGCGACGGGACGTCGCTGCGCAATCTCTGGCCGCTGCTCCGCCATGCGTGACCGCGCCGGGACCGTCCGACGGGTGCCCGCATTTGACGAAGCCGCCCCGGTGCTGTGAAAGTGCGGCTGCCGGAGCTTGGAGACAGACATCGATGCGTCGATTCATGACGGCAACGCTCGCGGCGCTCGGGCTCGCGATCCCCGTGTGCGCGAGCCAAATGCACGCAACCCCCGTCCGCGCGGAAGGGATATGGCCGCAGCGCGCGGTGACGCTCGTGGTTCCGTTCGGCGCCGGCGGTTCTGCCGACCTTACCGCGCGCATCCTCGCCAGCCATCTGCAGGCGAGGTTCGGCGCGCCCTTCATCATCGACAACAAGGGCGGCGCCGGCGGCAGCATCGGCGCCGGCTTCGTCGCCAAGGCGCCGAATGACGGCTATACGCTGCTTCTCGGCACGATCAGCTCCCACGCCATCAATCCCGCGCTCTACAGCCGGCTCAGCTACGATGCCGACCGCGACTTTGCGCCGGTGACACGCCTCGCGCTGTTTCCCAACATGATGTTCGTCGACGCGAAGCTTCCGGTGCGCTCGGTGAGCGACCTCATCGCCTACCTCAAAGCTCACCCGGGAAAGGTGAACTATGGATCGTCGGGGATCGGAACGTCGTCGCATCTCTCGGTGGTGATGTTCGCGGGCGCGGTCGGTGCCGAGATGACCCATATCCCGTTCCGCAGCACCAGCGAGGTCGTCAACAGCATGATCGGCGGCAATGTCGATCTCGCGATCGATTCGATGACCACCACGGTTCCGTTCGCCAAGTCGGGCGCGGTGCGTGCGCTCGCGGTGACGACGCCGCAGCGCAGCCCGTCGGCGCCGGAGCTGCCGACGATCGGGGAGACCTTGCCCGGCTACGAGGCGACCGCGTGGCAGGGCCTCTACGCGCCGGCCGGCACGCCGCGGCCGTTGGTCGACCGCCTTGCCGAGGGGGTGAAGGCCATTCTCGACCGGCCGGACGTCATTGCCCAGCTCCAGGCCGTGGGCGCCGAGCCGGCGCCGCTACCGCCCGATGCCTTCGCCGCTTTCGCCCGCGCCGAACGCGCGAAGTGGAAAGAGGTCGTGCTCAAATCCGGCGCCCGCATCGATTGAAACACGTCATCAGCGTTCCATGAGCACCCATCACGCCGCCCGCCCGGCAAACGCTTTCATCGGCAGTCCGGTCGAACGGGTCGAAGACCTCCGGTTTCTGCGCGGCCGCGGCATCTATGTCGACGACGTCACGCGGCCCGGCCTGCTCCATGCGGTGATCCTGCGCAGCTCGATCGCCCATGGCCGGATCGTCGCGATCGACGCGGCGGCGGCGCGCCAGCGCCCGGGCGTCCACGCCGTCATCACCGCCACCGATATCGGGACCGTACCGACCATCCCGCTGCGCCAAGAGCAACTCGACGTCTTCACGCCCTTCGAGCAGCCGGTGATCGCCACCGGCAAGGTGCGCTATGTGGGCGAGCCCGTGGCGGTGATCGTGGCGGACAGCGCGGCGCTGGCGGAGGATGCGGCCGAGGCGGTGGTGGTCGACATCGCGCCGCTGCCGGCGGTGGCGGACCGTGCCGCGGCCGAAGCCGGCGCGCCGCTGTTCGACACCACCGGCTCGAACCTCGCGGGGACCCTGACGGCGGTCAAAGGCGACGCCGATGCCGCGTTTCGCGACGCCGCCTATGTGCGGCGCGAGGTGTTCCAGGTGCAGCGCCACACCGCGGTGCCGATGGAGCTGCGCGGGATCATCGCCGAATGGGAGGGCGGCCGGCTCACCGTGCACGGCGCCGCCAAGGTGCCGTTCCCCAATCGGCGCATCCTCGCCAAGCAGCTCGGCGTACCGGAAGCCGCGATCCGCATGGTCGAAAACGACGTCGGCGGCGGCTTCGGCGTGCGCGGCGAGTTCTATCCCGAGGATTTCCTCATCCCATTTGCCGCGCGCTTCGTCGGCCGCGCGGTAAAGTGGATCGAGGACCGCCGCGAGCACCTGCTCGCCACCAATCATGCCCGCGACGTCGCCTGCGAGCTCGAGATCGCGTGCGACCGCGACGGCACCATCCTCGCGCTGCGCGGCCACGCCAAGGCCGATGTCGGCGCCTACATCCGCACCAACGGCGCGACCGGGGCGCGCAACACGGCGCAGATCCTGTCGGGGCCGTACCGCGTTCCCAACATCCACATGCGGGTGTCGCTCCTCGTCACCACCAAGACGCCGGTCGGCACCTATCGCGGGCCGGGACGGTTCGAGGCCGATTTCTTTCGCGAGCGGCTGTTCGACATGGCGGCGAACGATCTCGGCATCGATCCGACGGAATTCCGCCGCCGCAACCTGGTCGCGGAAACGGAGATGCCGTATCCGCTCGCCCGCGTCGTCGAACTCGATCTCTCCACCGCGACCGACAGCGGCGACTATCGCGTGACCTTCGAGCGCTGCCTCGCGGAGATCGGGTGGGCGCAGAAGGCGCCGCTCCAGGGCCGGCTTATCGACGGCCGCCGCCACGGGCTCGCGATCGGCTGCTATTTCGAGGGCGGCGCGTCGGGGCCGCGGGAATCGGCGCGGCTCGTGCTCGAACCCGACGGCGCGGTATCGGTCTATGTCGGCTCCTCCGCGAACGGGCAGGGGCTTGAGACGGTGTTTGCCCAGATCGCCGCCGATGCCCTGGAAATGCCGATGGATCGCATCCGCGGCGTGTTCCACGGATCGACCGATCTCGTGCGCGAGGGCTTCGGGAGCTACAGCTCGCGCTCGGTCGTCATGGGCGGCTCCGCGATCCTCGATGCTGCCGGCAAGCTGCGCGGGACGATGCGCAGCGCGGCGGCGCGACGGCTCGGCTGCGGCGAAGCGGAGATCGTGCTGGCAGACGGTGCGGCCCGCGGTCCGGGGCCGGGCGCCGTCGCCTTTGCCGATCTCGCCGCGGACGGTCTGTCCGCCGAGGGCAGCTATGGGAGCACGAACCGCACCTACAGCTACGGTGCCCATGCTGCCCATGTCACGGTCGATCCGCGGACCGGCGCGGTCGAGGTCATCGATTATGTCGCGGTGGAGGATGTCGGGCGCATCATCAACCCGGCGACGTTGCACGGCCAGGCGGTCGGCGCGATCGTACAGGGTTTGGGCGGCGTGTTCCTGGAGCACCTCGTCTACGACGACGAAGCGCAGCTGCTGACGGGGTCGCTGGCGGACTATCTGATGCCGACCGCCGGCGACTTTCCGGCGGTTCGCGCCGTGGCGCTCGAGGAGAAGCCGGCCCCGCACAATCCGCTCGGTGCCAAGGGGGCCGGCGAAGGCGGCATCATCCCGGTCGGCGGGGTGATCGCCAATGCGATCGCCGCCGCGCTGCGCCCGCTCGGCGTCGAGCCGCGCGAGCTGCCGCTGTCGCCGTCGCGGCTGTGGGCGCTGATTGCACATGAGGCGCCGGTAACCCCGGCGGGCTGACGGCGGGCGGCACCGCCGCCGATCCTGCGCTTTACTGGAGGCGTTCAGTGCCCGCTGGCGTTCCAGCGCGACAGGATACGGTTCCTGTGACGCAGCACGATGAGGCGGTCCGCATAGTCGCGGGTCGCGGCGTAGAAGGCCGCATAGCCGATGCTGCCGCTCGCCGTCAGAGCCAGCACCCGTTCGACGCTCGTCCGCGGCTCGTTCCACAGTTCGACGCTGAAACTGAGATCCGCGGACAAGGATGTCGTGCGGCCCGGAGACGCCGGCTCACCGGGGTCGTCGCCCGATTCGTCGTCGAAGGAGAGCCGGTAGGACTGCGGCGCCGCGTCCCGGGAGCGCCGTGGCGGTGCGAACGGAACGGTATTGAAACTCGAGCGCATATGGGCAGTCCGAAAGGCTGGATTCGACTTATTTTTGCAGTTTTGCCACAACTGACGGGCACGATTATCATTCTGTTCGGGAACCGCAAGTCCGGGTGGGCATTGGAACTCCAGCACATGCAAATCGCCGCGAAGATGCAAACTCTGTCCGACGCACGCCGGTTCCAGCTGTTGGTGGATGCGGTCGTCGACTATGGCATCTACATGATCGACCTCCATGGCTACGTCCTCAGCTGGAACGCGGGTGCGCAGCGGATCGCGGGCTATACCGCCGAGGAGATCATCGGGCAGCCGTTCTCGCGCTTCTTCACGCCGGAGGACCAGGCCCGGGGGCTTCCGGAAAAAATCCTGTCCGAAACGGCAAGCGTGGGCCGGTTCGAGAGCCAGGGCTGGCGGGTGCGCAAGAATGGCACCCGCTTCCTGGCGAGTGCCACCGTTCAGCCGGTGCGGGACGAGCACGGCGAGCTGATCGGCTTCGCCAAGATCACCCGGGACGTCACCGAGCGCGTCGCGGCGCAACAGGCCCTCCTCGAGAGCGAGAGCCGTTTCCGCCTGCTGGTGAAAGGGGTGGTGGACTACGCCATTTACATGCTCGATCCCAGCGGCGTGATCACCAACTGGAACACCGGCGCCGAGCGGATGAAAGGCTATTCCGAAGAGGAGGTCGTCGGCCAGCATTTTTCCAAGTTCTATCCCAGAGAAGACCGCCTGGCCGGCGTGCCGGAGCGGGTGCTGAGCGTGGCCGAGCGCGAGGGCCGCTACGAGGCCGAAGGTTGGCGGGTGCGCAAGGACGGCAGCCGTTTCTGGGCGTCGGTGGTGGTCGACGTGATCCGCTCGCCCGACGGCGTCCTGCTGGGGTTTGCCAAGGTCACGCGCGACATCAGCGAGCGGCGGGCCGCACAGGATGCGTTGCGCGAGAGCGAGCGCCAGTTTCGTCTGTTGGTGGCTGCGGTCACCGACTATGCGCTTTACATGCTCGACCCCAACGGAAACATTTCGAGCTGGAATGGCGGCGCCGCGCGGATCAAGGGCTATGCCGCGAGCGAAATCATCGGGCAGCATTTCTCCCGCTTCTATACCGAGCCCGACCGGGCAGCCGGGCTGCCGGCCCAGGTGCTGCGTACCGCCCTCGCGGAAGGACGCTTCGAGGGCGAAGGTCTGCGCGTGCGCAAGGATGGGAGCGTGTTCTGGGCCAACGTGATCGTCGACCCGATCCGCGACGAGCACGGCACCCTGATCGGTTATGCCAAGATCACGCGCGACGTCACCGAGCGCCGCGATGCCCAGATCGCGCTGCAGGCGGCGCAGACCCAGCGGGCCCACGCCCAGAAGATGGATGCGCTCGGCCAGCTCACCGGCGGCGTCGCGCATGACTTCAATAACCTGCTCATGGTCGTCAGCGGCAACGTCCACACCATCAAGAAGATATTGGCTGAGAACAAAACCGTCGGCGAGCAGCCGAGGATCGGGCGCGCCGCGGAAGCGATCGAACTCGCCGCCAGCCGGGGCGCCGCGCTGACGCGGCAGCTGCTGTCATTCTCCCGCCGGCAAACCTTCAACCCCACGGTCTTCTCGATTGCGGAACGGGTTGAATTGTTTCGCGCCCTGCTGTCGACCACCATCGGCGCCGGAGTGTCGATCATCAGCAGGGTCGGGCCGAATGTCTGGCCGGTGAAGGTCGATCCGAGCGAGCTCGAGATTGCCCTGGTCAACATCGCCCTCAATGCGCGCGACGCCATGGTGGCGGGGGGACTGATCTCGGTGACGGCCGAGAACCTGACGATCTCGCAGAACGAGGCTCCTCCGGACATCGAAGGCGAATTCGTCGCGTTGCGCATCACCGACACCGGTTTCGGGATTGCCCCCGACCTGCTCGCCAAGGTGTTCGACCCGTTCTTCACGACCAAGCCGATGAGCAAGGGCAGCGGACTTGGACTGTCCCAGGTGCACGGCTTTGCCCACCAGTCGGGCGGCACCGTCACCATCGAGAGCGAGCTCGGCAGGGGCACGACGGTGACGCTCTATTTGCCGCGCGCACGCGAGGACGTCCGCGCGACCGAGCAGGGCGGAACCGACGAGCTCGAGGCCGGAAGCGGACGCGTGCTGGTGGTGGAGGACAATCCGGACGTCCGGGACGTTACCGTCGCCATGCTCGAACAACTCGGCTACGAGGTGACCGCGGTCGGCGACGCGGCCGCCGCCCTCGAAGCCGTCGAGGCCAACGAGTTCGATATCGTGGTCAGCGATATCGTCATGGCGGGTTCGATGGACGGGGTCGCGCTCGCCCAGGCGCTCCGCGAGCGCAAGCCGGAGCTGCCGGTGCTGCTGGTGACCGGATACGCCGGGGCGGCGGTCACGCGACCGGAATTCGTCGTGCTGCGCAAGCCGTTCCTGCTCGCCGACATCGGCCGTGCGGTGTCTCGCATGATCGCGGAATCCCGGCAGCCCCGGGGCACGAACCTAGTGCGGCTGCGCGACGTGCAGCGCACCCCGCCCCGCCCAGACCAGGACTAACCGAAACCGCGGATCGGCGCGTCAGCCGCCCGCGTGGTCCGATCGATTGTCGGCGCCGAAGGCGGCGAGCCGCTCGCGCTGCGTGCCGTCGGCGGCGAAATTCTGCGGGTGAAGCCATCGCTCGAAGGCCGCCTTGCGCTCCGGCCAGTCCGTCGCAAGCATGGCGAACCAGGCGGTGTCGCGGCTGCGGCCCTTGATGATCATGTGGTCGCGGAAGGTGCCCTCGTAGCGGAATCCGAGGCGCAGCGCGGCGTGGCGCGACGCTGCGTTGAGCGCATCGCATTTCCACTCGTAGCGGCGATAGCCCAGGGTCTCGAAGCTATGGCGGGCGAGGAGGTACTGCGCTTCGGTGGCGAGCGCGGTGCGCTGCAGTCGCGGGCTCAGCAGGATGTTTCCGACCTCGACGACCCGCATTTCGGGACGGATCGACATCAGGGCCGCAAGGCCCACGGCGCGCCCGGCCAAATCCACGATGGCGTAGAAATAGGGATCGGCGGAGTTGCGGCGCGATGTCAGCCAGTCGGACAACCCGGCGTGCTCGGCGAACGGGCCGAACGCCATGTAGGTCCACAGCATGGGATGGCCCTGCACCGCCTCCCAAAGGGCATCGCTGTGGCGCGCCGGGTCAAGACGCTCGACCCGCCCATGCCGCCCGGCGAGTTCCACCGGTTGCGGCCGTGCGGCGGGCGTGGCGTCCACCGGGAAGCCGACCGGCTGCCCGGTCCGGGGATCAAGGTCAGGCGCGGAAAATCCATTCATCGGTGGGCCAATCGGTCGGCGAAAGGGGCAGGGCTTGGTGACAGAGGGCTGGAACGAACGAATCCCAGGCGCCTCTTTTGTCGGGTGACGCCATCTTGCCACCGGGCCGTCATGCAACAGGCGGCCCTCAGATATGCATTTTCGTAGGACGGGCGCTTCCGCGTCAGGAAAGTTATGTCGCCGAAATTGTCTTTAACATTTCGTGAACGGGGTCGGTTGTGCACTGCGAAAAGTTTAGCCTTCCCGGTGATGCTTGAGAAACCATCCGCCTTTTTGCGAGGCATTAAATTCATATAAAATCACTATTTTCCGCGGCTGCCGTGGCCCCCGAACAGGCCTTGCCTGGGCGTCAATTCACGCTAAGTCAACGCGTGTTACACCGCTGAGAGAGGGCTGACGATGAGATCTTTGAAGATGATGCTGTCTTCCTTGGCGGTGGCGGCGGTGCTCGGGACGCCGGCGCTGGCTAAGCCGCCTGTGCACCACGATCATCCGCAACGTCCCCCCGTGCTCTCCACCTTCAACGGGGTCACGCCGATGGGAGGGCGGATCGGTCCCGATGCCGATCCGAGCCTTCAATCGTCGATCTTGCGCGATGTTCCGAACGTAGCCGGTTTCAACTAACCGCCTGCCGACGTGCCGTTGCTGAAGAGCCTCGGGCGCCTGCCCGGGGCTCTTCGCGTTTTTCTCGGCCCCGCCCGCCCCCGGGAGCGAGCCGAAGGCCCGATGCGGACCTGCACCGAGCGCGGGGCGGGCATGCTGCGGTGCAGGTGCAGACGGGATCGGGACCCCCCGTATACGCCGCCGATACAATCGTTAATTGGTCCTCGGGGGGCGCCTTGTTTGACCCCGAATACCGGCCATTCGGCAGTGTTGCAGAGAAGACGCGCGCAAGAAAAAAATTCACGTTAAATCCTTATAAACACGCTATTTTTTCACACAAACCCGTGATCAAAACCGGTCTTGTGCGATGCGGAATGGGCGCTATCTTCCGGCTCATCGAACACCGGTAACGAAGGAGTTTTTCCATGAAGTCGAACCTTAAGGTTGTGCTGTCGGCGGTCGCTCTCGCAGCGCTCGTGGCCGCCCCGGCCGTCGCCAAGTCGCGCACCCAGCAGACCGCCCCGGCGGCCGGTTACGCGAACGGCGCCGCGCTCCATGACGGCGAGCGCACGCTCAGCACTGATCCCGACGCGCGCGTGCGCTCCGAGATCCAGCGCGACGGCGCCTCGTCCTACGAGTGAGCCGACGTTTCGGCATCGTTTCGGATCAAAGAGCCCCGGCCCCGGCCGGGGCTTTTTTCATGCGTGCTTCAGGTCGCGGGAGCGATTTGCAATCCAGCGGATGATCGGGTGAAGTGCCGCCCCACCGCCGGGGCCGGCATCTGCGTGTTCCGCAGCCGCCGCAGGAAGCCCGCAGGCAAGCGTCCGGGGACCCTTCATGCTTCGTACCGTCGCGGCTTTCGATCGGATCGGCGAGGAAAACGCGTTCGCCGTGCTTGCGCGCGCGACACGTTTGGCCGCGGAGGGGCGCGACATCATCAATCTCGGCATCGGACAGCCGGATTTTCGCACCCCGGAGCACATTGTCGAGGCAGCGGTGAAAGCGCTGCGCGATGGCCACCACGGCTACACCGCGGCGAACGGCATCCTGCCGCTGCGCGAAGCGGTGGCCGCCGATCTCCACCAGCGTTTTGCCGTCGCCGTGTCGCCGGACGAGGTCATGATCATGCCGGGCGGCAAGCCCACGATGTTCATGTCGATCCTGATGTTCGGCGAGCCGGGCGTCGAAATTCTCTATCCCGATCCCGGCTTTCCTATCTACCGGTCGATGATCGAGTTCACCGGGGCGCGGCCGGTCCCGGTGCCGGTGCGCGAGGAGAACGGCTTTGCCTTCTCCGCGGAGGAGACGCTCCGCCTGATCACGCCGCAGACGCGGCTGCTGATCCTCAACTCTCCGGCCAATCCGACCGGCGGCGTCACGCCCAAGGCCGAGGTCGACAAGCTCGTGGCGGGTCTTGAGCGCTTCCCCGATGTCGCGGTGATGTCGGACGAAATCTACGATCACATGGTCTATGACGGGGAGACCCATGTCTGCCTGTTGTCCTATCCCTCCATCCGCGACCGCCTCATCCTGCTCAACGGATGGTCCAAGACCTACGCGATGACCGGCTGGCGGCTCGGCTACGCGGTGTGGCCCGGCAAGCTCTACGACTATGCGCGCAAGCTCGCGGTGAACCTGCATTCCTGCGTCAACGCGTCGGCGCAGTATGCCGGGCTTGCCGCCCTCACCGGACCGCAGGATGCGGCGTACCAGATGGTCGCCGAGTTCGACCGGCGCCGGAAGGTGGTGGTCGACGGCCTGAATCGCCTGCCCGGGATTTCCTGCGCGACCCCCAAGGGCGCGTTCTACGCCTTCCCCAACATCAAGCGCACGGGATGGAAGGCGAAGCCGCTCGCCTCCTCGTTGCTGGAAGACGCCGGCGTCGCCATCATCGGCGGCCCCGACTTCGGGATCCTCGGCGAGGGTTATGTGCGGCTGTCCTACGCCAACTCCACCGAGAATATCCTGCGTGCGCTCGACCGCATGGGCGACTTCCTCGCCACCCGCAAGGCGGCGTAGGCCGCGCAGGTGGCCGCGCGCCCGGCCGGCCTCGTGGCCGGCATTGCCTGTGGAGCCGGCGCCGCGCTGATGTGGGCCGCCGGGTTTGTCGCGGCCCGGCACGGCATCGCCATCGGGCTGTCCCCGTTCGACATCACATTCCACCGCTATGTATGGGCCGGGCTCGTATTCCTGCCGAGCGTGCTCAGCCGCGGCGTCGCCGATCTCGACGGCGTCGGCTGGCTCCGCGGCGCCGCGCTCACCTTGCTCGGCGGCCCGGGCCTCGCGGCGGTGAGCGCCTCTGGTTTTCTCCTGGTGCCGCTCGCCCATGGCGCCGTCATCCAGCCGTCCTGCGCGGCGCTCGCCGGCATGCTTCTCGCCGCCGTGGTGTTGAAGGAAAAGCTGCCGGTGATCCGCATGTGGGGTGCGGTCGCCATCCTCGCCGGATTGGCGGTGATTGGCGGCGAGGCGCTGATGGCCATCGGCACGCATGGCCTCCTCGGCGACCTCGCCTTCGCCACCGCCGGCGTGATGTTTGCGATCTTCGCCACCTTGCTGCGGCGCTGGCGTCTCGATCCCCTGCGCGCCACCGCCGTGATCAGCGTGCTGACGTTGCTGTACATCCCGATCCAGGCGGTGGCGTTCGGATTCGGCCGCATGATCGCCGCCGGATTTGCCGAGAACGCCCTGCAGGCGGTGGCGCAGGGAATTTTCGCGGGCCCCGCCGCAATCTACCTGTTCGCCCGCTCGGTGGTTCTGCTCGGCGCCTCCCGGGCGGCGGTGTTTCCTTCCCTGGTGCCGGGTTTCACGCTGCTGATCGGGTATGTCGCGCTGGGCGAGCAGCCCACGCTCGCGCAGATCGCCGGCTTCGCCCTGGTGCTGTTCGGTTTTCGGCTCACCCAGAAGGCATGACGTCGCCCCGGACGCCGCGGCTCGCGCGGACAGCACGGCAAACGCCACGCCGGCCGCGACGGATGGCCCCGGTCTCGCGCCCGGCCATTCCGGTGGCGGAGCCCTTCGGCTAGTGTCGCTGCCGGCGATGTTCGTACGTATTGGCCGCCAATTGGCCGTTCGTCGCGCTGGAGGTCAGGAGATGGGATTTCGATGGCAGGCTGCTGCCGCGGTTGCGGCGGCCCTGGCGGTTGCCCTTGGCGCGGCCGATGCGGCCTCGGCGCTCGACGCGGTGACGTTGGGCCAGGTGTCGCCCACGGCGACGACGTGGCCGGGGACGGTCGCGACCAAGAAAGGCTTCTTCGCCGCCAACAACATCGCGATGGATGTGGTCTCGATCGGCGTGTCGCCGGGGATGCAGGCGGTCGCCGCAGGCTCGATCGACATCATGCACAATACCTGCAACGCACCGATCGCGTTCTACGAGGGGGGCGGCACCAATGTGCGCATCAGCATGGTGTCGATGTCGACCCATCCCGCCTTCCTGATCGGCAAGAAGGGCATGAAGAGCGCCGCCGAGCTCAAGGGCAAGGTGGTCGGAACCTCGTCGGTCAAGTCCGGCTCGACCGTCCTGCTGCGCCGGCTGCTCAAGAGCCGCGGGCTCGGCGCCAAGGACTACGACGTGGTCGCCGGCCAGGGCAGCGCCCAGATCTTCAATGGTCTCCAGGCCGGCGCGCTCGACGCGGTGTGGCTGGTGCCGCCGCAATCCTTCGTCGCCGCAAGCGCCGGCTTTTCCGTGCTCGGCTCATTCCGCGAGGTGGCGCCGAAGTTTCCCTTCGTCTGCTTCGTGACCAACACCGAATGGCTCAAGAACAAGGGCGATGTCGGCCGCCGCTTCGTCAAGGGATGGCTCCAGGGGGTGGCGTGGCTGCATGATCCCGCCAATCGCGCCGAGGCGGAGAAGCTTCTCGCCGACTCGCTCAAGGTGCCCCTCGACGCCGCCGTCAAGACCTATGACGACCTCATCGTCAAGAACCCGGACACCTTCCCGCGCAGCGGCCGGATGGATCCCGATGCCCTCAAGGAGATCGTCTCGATCATGGTGGAGGGCGAGGAGCTCGGCGCCGCCCCGAAGGGCGACCTGGGAAAATACCTCGACGACAGCCTGCTCGGGGCGCAGTGAGCCGGACGCCATGACCACGCCGGAAGCGCGCTCGATGTTTTCCCGCGGCGTTTCGGCGGCCTGATTTCGGCTGGCGCCGAGGCCCGCGGCCGCTCCATGGCTTCGGTCCGACCGGATCCCTGGTTTCAGTGGCGTTCACATGGGCATTTGGAAGCCTCCGGCCCCCCATTTCGCCGGACCGGCCATCTTCCCTTGCTGCCCGTCGGGGTGAGTGTTATCTCGCCCCCATGACCGCAGCGCCCATCGAAAACATCCGGAATTTCTCCATTGTCGCCCATATCGACCACGGCAAGTCGACCCTTGCCGACCGGCTGATTCAGATCACCGGCGGGCTGTCCGAACGCGAGATGGTCGGCCGCGAGCAGGTGCTCGATTCGATGGACATCGAGCGCGAGCGCGGCATCACCATCAAGGCGCAGACGGTGCGGCTGCACTACCACGCGAAGGACGGCAAGGACTACATCCTCAACCTCATCGACACGCCGGGCCATGTCGACTTCGCCTACGAGGTCAATCGCAGCCTCGCCGCCTGCGAGGGATCGCTCCTCGTGGTGGACGCCAGCCAGGGGGTCGAAGCGCAGACGCTTGCCAACGTCTACCAGGCGCTCGACAACAACCACGAGGTCGTGCCGGTCCTCAACAAGATCGACCTGCCGGCCGCCGAGACCGACAAGGTCAAGCAACAGATCGAGGACGTCATCGGCCTCGACGCGTCCGACGCGATCCTGATCTCGGCCAAGACCGGGCTCAACATCTCCGATGTTCTCGAGGCCATCGTCACGCGGCTGCCGCCGCCGAAGGGCGACCGCAGCGCGCCCTTGAAGGCGCTGCTCGTCGACAGCTGGTACGACACCTATCTCGGCGTCGTCGTGCTGCTGCGGATCGTGGACGGCACTCTCAAGAAGGGCCAGCGCATCCGCATGATGCGCACGCATGCGAGCCACGACGTCGACCGCGTCGGCGTGTTCACGCCCAAGATGCTGGAGGTGGCGGAGCTCGGGCCGGGGGAGATCGGCTTCATCACCGGCTCGATCAAGGACGTCGCCGATACCCGCGTCGGCGACACCATCACCGATGATCGCAAGCCCGCGGACGAGGCGCTGCCCGGGTTTCGTCCCGCGGTGCCGGTCGTGTTCTGCGGCCTGTTCCCGGTCGATGCCGCACAGTTCGAGGACTTGCGCGCGGCGATGGGAAAGCTGCGCCTCAACGACGCGAGCTTCTCCTACGAGATGGAGACGTCGGCCGCGCTCGGCTTCGGCTTCCGCTGCGGCTTTCTCGGATTGCTCCATCTCGAGATCATCCAGGAGCGGCTGGAGCGCGAGTTCAACCTCGACCTCATCGCCACCGCGCCGTCGGTTATCTACAAGATGACGCTCACCGACGGCAAAGAGATCGAGATCCACAATCCGGTCGACATGCCCGACGTGGTGAAGATCCGCGAGATCCACGAGCCGTGGATTCGCGCCACCATCCTGACGCCGGACGAGTATCTCGGCAGCGTGCTCAAGCTTTGCCAGGACCGCCGCGGCATCCAGATCGAGCTCACCTATGTGGGCAACCGCGCCATGGTGAAATACGACCTGCCGCTCAACGAGGTGGTGTTCGATTTCTACGACCGCCTGAAGTCGGTGTCGAAGGGCTATGCCTCGTTCGACTATCACCTCACCGACTACCGGCCGGCCGATCTCGTCAAGATGATGATCCTCGTCAATGCCGAGCCGGTCGATGCGCTCTCGATGCTGGTCCACCGCACCCGCGCCGAGAACCGCGGCCGCGCCATGGTGGAGAAGCTCAAGGAGCTGATTCCGCCGCACATGTTCCAGATTCCGATCCAGGCCGCGATCGGCGGCAAGATCATCGCGCGCGAAACCGTGCGCGCCTTCCGCAAGGACGTCACCGCCAAATGCTACGGCGGCGACATCACCCGCAAGCGAAAGCTTCTGGACAAGCAGAAGGAAGGCAAGAAGAAGATGCGCCAGTTCGGCAAGGTGGACATCCCCCAGGAAGCCTTCATCGCCGCGCTCAAGGTCGACGTGTGACGCATCGTGCGGGGGCCACGCGTTGGTACCCGATGGCAGGGATGACGGCGGCGCCGTTCCGGCCCAATTCTGCCGCGAATCCTTGATTGCTTTGCCGCACACGCGGCCGCGATGGGGGCACGTCGGAGTGATGCGCAGACCTGTTTCGAGCTTGGCACTCGCCGTCCTGGTCGCCGCGGCGACGGCGGCGGCGGCGCAAGACCTGGGCACCCTCGATCCCCCGACGCTGCCGCCCCTCGCGCACCCGGACGATCCCAAGACGCCGGCCAAGCAGCTGTTCGGCCGCAAGGCGACGCCGTCGGCGGGACCTGCCCATGTGGTCGGGTTTTATTCCTCGGGCTGTCTCGCCGGCGCCAATCCGCTGCCCATCAACGGCCCGGCCTGGCAGGTCATGCGGCTGTCACGCAATCGCAACTGGGGCCACCCGGATCTGATCCAGTTCCTCGAACGGCTCGGCACCCGGGTCCAGAAGACCGGCACCTGGAATGGCCTCCTGGTCGGCGACATGTCGCAACCGCGGGGCGGGCCGATGCTCACCGGGCACGCCAGCCATCAGGTGGGCCTCGACGCCGACATCTGGCTCAGGCCGATGCCGAAGCGAACCCTGACGCCCGCCGAGCGCGAACAGATGTCGGCAGTCATGGTGGTCGCCGACAGCCACCGCGACGTCGATCCGAACGTGTGGACCCACGGCCATTTCAACGTCATCAAGACGGCGGCGTCGGATCCCGAGGTGGAGCGCATTTTCGTCAACCCCGCGATCAAGGTGGCGCTGTGCCGCGAGGCCGGCAGCGACCGCGCCTGGCTCGAGAAGGTGCGGCCGTGGTGGGGTCATGATTACCACTTCCACGTCCGGATCCGGTGTCCCGCCGACAGTCCCGACTGCAAGCCGCAACCGCCCGCCGGCGGCGGCGACGGCTGCGGCACGGAGCTTCATTCCTGGTTCACCGAGGCGTTTCTTCATCCCAAGCCGTCGCCGCCGGAGCCGCCGAAGCCCGGCAAGCCGTTGTCGAGCCTGCCGCCCGCCTGCCGCGCCGTGTTGACCGCACCGGATGCGGCGGCGGCGAGCGCCGGCGTCGAAGGCGGGATCTCCCACTGATTACGACGGCGGCGCGGATCAGACCCTTTGCGGACCATCACCGACCGTCTTCCCCGCGTCGCCATCGCCATCGGTGACCCCGCAGGCATCGGCCCCGAGATCAGTCTCAAGGCCGCGCTGGCGCGCGAGGTCACGGCGATCTGCCGGCCCCTGATCGTCGGCGATCCGGGCGTCCTCGAACGTCAGGCCCGGGCGTGTGGCATCACCGCTGCGTTTCGCGTGCTCGCCGCGGCGCGCGAGGCCGACTGGTCGGACGCGGCCTTGCAGGTTCTCGCGATTCCCGTTCCGGATGGAGACGTCATCGCGGTCGGAGCCGTCGATGCCGCCAACGGGCGCGCCACGCTGGCGAGCGCTCGCGGTGCCATCCAGGCCGCGCTCGAAGGCGCAGTGGAGGCCGTGGTGGCGGCGCCCCATAACCAGACCGCCATCGCTGCGGCCGGCATCGCGTTCGACGGCTATCCCGGCCTTGTCGCCCGCGAAACCGCGACGAACGTCGACGACGTGTTCCTCATGCTCTGCTTCGGCGACCGTCGGATCGTCCACTGCACGTTGCATGTGAGCGTCGTCGATGCCGTCGCCATGATTACGCGCGCGCGGGTCGGACGCGCGATCCGCGCCACCGACGGGGTGCTCAAGCGCCTCGGCATCTCCGCGCCGAAGATTTTCGTGGGCGGGCTCAACCCGCATGCCGGCGAGGGCGGGCTGTTCGGCCGTGAGGAGATCGATGTCATCGCGCCGGCCATCGCCGCCCTGCGTGATCAAATCGACGTCGAAGGGCCATTCGGTTGCGACACCATGTTCGGGAAGCCGGGCGCCGATGCGTTCGTCGTGATGCTGCACGACCAGGGCCACATTCCCGCTAAGCTCGCCGCCGCGACCGGCAGCGCGGCGCTTACCATCGGCACGCCTGTCGTGTTCTCATCGGTGGCCCATGGCAGCGCTTATGACATCGCCGGCACCGGCGTCGCAAATCCAGCAGCGCTCGTCGCCGCGCTACGCGTCGTGACGGGTCACCACTTATCAAAGATTGATTAAGAACGGATGGGCAGTCTCAGGATCTCAACGAGACTCGGCGTGCATCCATCACACTGCGTGCATTGCAGCGCCGCACGCATCGAACCGTGGTGACTTCCAGGGACGCTGCGTTTCATCCAGCATCGCTTCCCGGGCGGCGTTTTCCGCGGCGCTGGAAGCGCGATGCATCGGCGTTCCGTTCTCGAACACCGGACGTCAGGCGGCGACGGTGCGGAATGCCATGCGGGTCTGCTCGGAGACCCAGGAGCGCGCCTTGGTCTCGATCCAGCGCCGCGCTTCCTGCTCGGTTATGAACCCGGGTATGTGATCGCGCTTGCCATGGGCCCACGCGACCCGGACATACCATCCCGGTGCGGACTTCAGGCGACGCGCCTCGAAGACCGGATCGGCATCTGTTTCGTTCATCATGTCACCTTGCGTTTGATCCGTGTGGGAGAGCTTGATTCGTGAGAGTGCGATTCGTGAGAGAAGGTTGATCCGTGCGAGGAGGCTCGGTGAGGAGAAAACTCGCGGCCGAGAGCGCCATCGATCGTGGTCGAACTCGAATCACGCCGCGAGAATTGGAAGTTGAGCATCATCTCGTAAAGGAAGTCTTCAACTTTTTGGATCGTCCAGTTAACAGGCAAGCTCGCGCTTTTGTTCCGACTGGACGATGGTTATCGGCCGGTGAAATGAGGAACTGCGGCCCAGCGATATCGAGACGCCGCGATTCGCATTTTGGACTGCAAACACCGGCGGTAATGTGACAAGTCCTGCCGCAATCCGGCCGGAAAGCTCGTTCCGGCGCAAGGCGTGCCCAGCCGCCCAGTTGCCGAAGGGCGGCGCGCGGGTGGGCCGGCGCCCGCTTCGCGGGGGTTGCGCAGTATCGCCGGAGCCCGGATGATGGGTGACCGGCGCGCCAGATGCCGGCAAGGAGGGAAACCCATGGACGTCGTTTTCAGCCGCCGTGCGCTGGCCGGTCTTTGCGGCGGCGCGATTGCCAGCGCCGCCGGGGTGGCGGCGTCACAGAGTGCAAACCCGATTCGCATCGGCCTCGGCATGGCGGTGACCGGCCCCCTCGCGGCGAACGGCAAGTCGGCGCTGCTCGCGATGCAGATCTGGGAGGAGACCGTCAACGCCAGGGGCGGCCTGCTCGGCCGTCCGGTGAAGCTCGTCTACTACGACGACCAGAGCAACCCGTCCAACGTGCCGGCGCTGTACACCAAGCTGCTCGACATCGACAAGGTCGACCTGATCATCAGCGGCTACGCCACCAACATGGTGGCGCCGGCGCTGCCGATCGCGATCGCGCGCAACAAAGTCTTCATCGGGCTGATCGGGCTCGCGGTGAATGCGGAGTACGGATACTCGCGCTATTTCGCCATGCACCCCGCAGGCCCCAGTCCGAAGGCCGCGACCACCCGCGGCTTCTTCGAGATCGCGATGGAGCAGACGCCCAAGCCGCAGACCGTCGCGATCGCCGCCGCCGACGCCGAGTTCTCGCGCAACGCATCCGACGGGGCGCGCGAGAATGCCAAGGCGGCGGGACTCAAGATCGTGTACGACCGCAGCTATCCACCCAACACCACCGATTACTCGCCGATCGTGCGGGGGATGCAGGCGAGCAATGCCGACCTCGCCGTGATCTGCTCCTATCCGCTGGAGACGGTGGGTTTCATCCGCGCCATCAACGAGATCGGCTACAAGCCGAAGATGATCGGCGGCGGCATGGTGGGGACCCAGGCGACCGCGATCAAGACCCAGCTCGGACCGCTTCTCAACGGCATCGTCAATTTCGATTTCTGGGTGCCGGCGCCGACCATGCAGTTTCCCGGGGTGATGGATCTGATCAAGACCTATCAGGAACGCGCCGGCAAGGAGGGCGTCGATGCGCTGGGCTACTACATGGCGCCCTGGGCGTTCGCCGACCTCCAGGTTTTGCAGCAGGCGATCGAAGGCACCAAGAGCATCGACGACGGCAAGCTCGCCGATTTCATGCGGGCCAACACGTTCAAGACGGTGGTCGGCGACATCAAGTTCGGCGACAAGGGCGAGCTTGCGGTCGGCCGCACCATCCAGACCCAGTTCCAGGGCATCAAGGGCAACGATCTCGACCAGTTCCGCAACGTCTCCGCCCAGGTGATCCTGGCGCCGGCGGAGCTGCGGTCCGGCAAGCTGATCTACCCCTACGAGAAGGCCCGGCAGTAGCGGGATCGTCCGACGGGCGGCGCCGCCGCGCTTCACAGCGGCATCGTACCGCTATCCCGATTGTCGGGCACGGCGGTGTCTCGCCCGAGCGGCCGGCGTGGACGGATGAGCGGCCGGGACAAGCCCCCGGCCGCGTCCCCGAGCGGGCAGGCCCGCGACACCTACTGGAAGATGATGATGGCGTTCTTGAGCGTGATCCAGACGCCCCAGGCGATGGGAATGCCGACGAAGCACCAGAATGCGAGAGCCCTGGCGTCGAGGCCGCCCTTGCCGATGCCGTAATCGCCTTCGATCGCCGGGCCGCCGCCCTTGGCCTGCAGCGCCGCGACCGCCTCCGGCTTCATGAACCATCTGTCCGCCAGCGGCTTGATCATCATGTTGCAGAACAACCCGATGACCAGCATTCCCGCCAGGACGTACATGGTGACGTCGTAGACGTGATCGCGCGGCACGCCGGCCGCGATCTCGAACTCGCGGATGTAGTTGACGACCACCGGCCCGACGATTCCCGCCGTCGACCAGGCGGTGAGCAGCCGACCGTGGATGGCGCCGACGAACTGGGTGCCGAAGATGTCGGCGAGGTAGGCCGGCACGGTGGCGAAGCCGCCGCCATACATCGACAGGATGATCCCGAAGGCGAGGACGAACAGCGCCTTGCTGCCGATCTGGGCAAACCATGGCGCGGTGGCGTAGAGCACGATGCCGAGCAGGAAGAACGTGTAGTAGGTGTTCTTGCGCCCGATATAGTCCGACAGCGAGGCCCAGAAGAAGCGGCCGCCGATGTTGAACAGCGACAGCAACCCGGTGAAGCCGGCGGCGATCGCCGCGACCATGACCCGCTGCTCGGGGCTCAAGGCGCCGAACTTCACGTCGGGCTGCCCGATCAGCGCGCCGCCGAAAATCTCCTGCAGCATCGGCGAAGCCATGCCGATGACGCCGATGCCGGCCGACACGTTGAGCATGAGCACCAGCCAGATCAGCCAGAACTGCTTGGTCTTGTGGGCATCCTTGAGGTCGACGCTGCGCTGGGTGATCATCGCCGAACCGGTCGGCGGAGTATATCCGGCCGGCCTCCAGCCGGCGGGCGGGACGCGGTAGCCGAAAGCGCCGATGATCATGAAGACGAAGTAGATCGCGGCGAGGGTGAGGAAGGTCTGCCAGACCCCGACCGAACTCGGGGTGCGGAAGTGGTTCATCAGCATGTTCGCGAGCGGCGCACCGATCATGGCACCGCCGCCGAACCCCATGATGGCCATTCCGGTGGCCATTCCGCGGCGATCGGGAAACCACTTCACCAGCGTCGAGACCGGCGAGATGTATCCGAGGCCCAGCCCGATGCCGCCGATCACGCCGGTGCCGAGCCACAGGATCCAGAGCTGATGGGTGTAGACGCCGACGGCCCCCAGAGCGATGCCGCCGCACCAGCACAGCGCGGCCACCACGCCTGCCTTGCGGGGACCAGCCCGTTCGAGCCAGCCGCCCCAGATCGCCGCCGACGATCCGAGCAGCACGAAGAACAGGGTGTACATCCAGCCGAGGTCGGCGATCGTCCAGTCGCAGGTGGTGGTCACCAGGGCGGCGAGGAGCGACTGGCCGGGACAGGCATTGGAGCTGCTGATGCCGATGGCGCGCGACAGCGGCAGCCAGAACACGCTGAAGCCGTAGGCCATCCCGATGCAAAGGTGGATGCACAGCGCTGCCGGCGGCACCAGCCAGCGGTTGAAGCCTGCCGTGGCGATGATGCGTTCGCGGTCGAGCAGACCAGCGCCTGCCCCAGGCGCGAGGGTTCCTTGAATCGTCGACATATTCCGCCCTTTTCCGAGGTCGTTTATCGCGTGCCGCTCGTCAAGGGCGGGGCCATTCGAATCCCGGCCTGCCTCGGCGGCCGGGATCCATTTGACAAACCGCCCTCGGCTGCGTGATCGGAGGCAAGGTTTGCTGCTGGCATGGCGATTTGATGCGAAATCGGGAACTCGCGCAACTTGGAAAAAAGTCGCGGAACCTGTGCCATGGTGCGGCCCGGCCTCGGCGGACGGGCACGATGATGCTATGGCGAGTAGGGTAAATCATGCGCGTTCTTGGACTGGCCGGCTGGAGCGGGTCTGGTAAGACGACCCTGCTCGCCAAGATCATTCCCCGTCTCGTCGCCCGCGGCCTCACCGTGTCGACCATCAAGCACGCGCATCACGGCTTCGATGTCGATACGCCAGGCAAGGATTCCCACACCCACCGCACCGCGGGGGCGACCGAGGTGCTGGTCGCGTCTGGCCGCCGCTGGGCGCTGATGCACGAGTTGCGGGAAGCCGCCGAGCCCACCATCTACGACTTGCTCAGGAAGCTGTCGCCGGTCGATCTCGTGCTCATCGAGGGCTTCAAATCGGCGCGCCATGCCCGCATCGAGGTCTACCGCAGCGAGGTCGGCAAGCCGCCTTTCCATCCGGAGAATCCCCACGTGGCCGGCATCGTATCCGACATCCCGTTCCCCCATGCCGGCTGCCCGGTGGTCCACATCGATGACGCCGAGGGTGTCGTCGAACTCGTGCTCGCCGCCGCGGAGAGCCTGGATGCGGTGCTTGCCCGGGCGCCGAAAGGCGCCAGCCCCTGATGGCGCAGCTGACCGATGACTGCTTCGCCTTTGCGGGACCACTGCTCCCCATCGCGGACATGGAGCGGTTGATCGCCGAGCGGGTCGTGCCGGTCGCCGAAATCGAGGACGTCGGGCTTGCCGCCGGCCTCGGACGGGTGGCGGCGGTCGATGTCATCGCCGCCCAGGACCTGCCGCCGTTCGATAATTCCGCGGTGGACGGCTTTGCGGTACGCCATGGCGATCTCGTGCCGGGCGCCGAGACCCGGCTCGCCGTCGTCGACCGCGCCCTCGCCGGCCATGCCGTGGCTCACACGCTCGGGCGCGGCGAGGCGATCCGCATCTTCACCGGGGCGCCGATGCCGGCCGGCGCCGATACCGTCTTCATGCAGGAGGATTGCCGCACCGAGGACGGCACGGTGGTGGTGCCGCCCGGCCTCGGGCGCGGCGCCAACAGCCGTCCCGCCGGCGAGGATGTCCGCGCGGGGACCGTCATGCTGCCCGCGGGCCGGCGGCTCACCGCGCAGGATCTCGCGCTCGCCGCCGCACAGGGCGTGACCACGCTCCCGGTCCGGCGCCGGCTGCGGGTCGCGGTGTTCTCCACCGGCGACGAGGTCGTGGAGCCTGGCACCGCGCGTCCGGCGGCGGCGATCTTCGACGCCAACCGGCATCTGCTCCGCGCCCTGTTGGAGAAGTTCGGGGCGGATGTGACCGATCTCGGCATCCTGCGCGATGCGCGGCCGGCGCTGGAGCGCGCGATCACCGCCGCGGCGGAAGACCACGACCTCGTCCTCACGTCGGGCGGGGTGTCGACCGGTGAGGCCGACCATGTGCGCGCCGCGGTCGAGGCGATCGGCCGGCTGGTGTTCTGGCGCGTCGCCATCAAGCCGGGCCGTCCGGTCGCCATGGGCGTGGTGCCGGGCCGCGGCGGCGCCGCCGCCTTCGTCGGGCTCCCGGGCAATCCGGCCGCGGTCTACGTCACCTTCGTGCGGGTGGTGTGGCCGCTGCTGCTGCGGCTCGCCGGCGCTGCGCCGCAGGTGCCGCTGGCGCTGCCGGTGCGCGCGACCTTTCCCTACCGCAAGCGCGGCGGCCGCCGGGAATATGTGCGGGTCACCCTGCGGCGTGCCGACGACGGCGTGGTCGAGGCGGTGAAATTTCCCGTCGACGGCGCCGGCGTCATCACCTCGCTGACCGAGACCGACGGGCTCGTCGAACTCGGCGAGGACGTGACCGAGATAGCGCCGGGGGAGACGGTGCCGTTTCTCTCTTACGCGGCGCTGACGGCTTAGCGCGGGGAGCCGCGTCGCGCGGGGGGCGAGCCGAGGCCCCCTCCCCAGCCCGAGGCCCCCTCCCCAGCCCTCCCCCGCAAGCGGGAGAGGGAGCGCGCTCGGCTCCCCGCGAGGCTTTTCTCTCTTCTCTCTCTCTCGGATTTTTTCTGCGGTGGATCGCGTTCGGAAAAGCGAAAGGCAATTTGCAGGGCCGTACTCCCTCCACCGCTTGCGGGGGAGGGTGGGGAGGGGCGCAGCTCGGGGAATCCGTCCGTTGTACCCTTACGCCGGTTCGAGGTGGGCGATGCGCTCTGCGGCGGCGGCGTCTTCCGGCGTGTTGACGTTGAAGAAGGGATCGAGCGGGCGCTCCGGCCATTCGGCGATGGCGATGCCGTGCCGCGCCGTCCACACCTCGATCTTGTGCAGGCCCTCGTCGACGAGCGCGCGGCGCAAGTCGTCGCGCAGCGACAACGGCCACAGGCCGACCACCGGGTGGCGCCAGTCTCCGGAGCGGGCGCAGGCGAGCGGCGTGCCGGCCGCTTCGCGGGTCCGGTGCAGGCGCGCCACGAGATCGTGCGGCAGGAACGGGCAGTCGCCCGGCGCGCTCGCGATCCACGCGACGCCCGGGGCATGCGCCGCCGCCCAGTCGAGGCCCGCGAGGATGCCGGCGAGCGGGCCGGCGAAGTCGGGCACGCTGTCGGCGACCACCGGCAGGCCGTAGCGCGCGAACCGGGCGGGGTCGCCGTTGGCGTTGAGAACGAGCGCGGTGGTGGCCGGACGAAGCCGTGCAATCACCCGGTCGAGAATGGCCGTCCCGCCGATGGTGATCAGCGCCTTGTCGCCGCCGCCCATGCGGCGCGCCAGCCCGCCAGCGAGGACAAGGCCGAGAGTCTTCGGATAGGCTGGAGGAGGCGACATGGTCCGGAGGCTCTACGCGTCCATCATCGTGTGATCGTCATGCTTAGATTTCTTTGCCGTCGTGCATCTTGCCACAGGTGCATCTTCCATCGTGCTTTTGCTTCAATCGTCATAGCTTCAATCGTCATGCACGGCGGCCTTGCGGCGGTGCTTCGCGCTCTCCTCCTCGACATAGGCGAGGTCCTGGTCGAACACGATGCGGTCCTCGCCGGCCAGCGCCACGAAGCGCTTGCCGCGGGCGCGGCCGATCAAGGTGAGGTTCGCCTTGCGCGCCAGTTCGACGCCCCAGGCGGTGAAGCCCGAGCGCGACACCAGGATCGGGATGCCCATGCGCACGGTCTTGATCACCATCTCCGAAGTGAGGCGCCCCGTGGTGTAGAAGATTTTGTCGCCGGCGGGGACGCCGTGACGAAACATCCAGCCGGCGGTCTTGTCCACCGCATTGTGGCGGCCGACGTCCTCCATGTAGACCAGCGGCCGGTCCTCCGCGGCGAGCACGCAGCCGTGGATCGCGCCGGCTTCGAGATAGAGCGATGGCGTGGTGTTGATGCGGCTGGCGAGCCGATACAGCCAGGAGGTGCGCAGCGTGGCCGCGGGAAGCGCGGCGCTCTCGATCACCTCCATGAGGTCGCCGAACGCGGTGCCCTGGGCGCAGCCCGAGGTCTGCACCTTCTTGCGCAGCTTGTGCTCGTAATTGGTGGCGTGGGCGGTGCGCACCACCACGACCGAAAGCTCTTCGTCATAGTCGACCCCGGTGATGGTGTCGGTCGGCGCGAGCATGTTCTGGTTGAGCAGGTAGCCGATCGCGAGATATTCGGGATAGTCGTTGATGGTCATCGCGGTGACGATCTCCTGCGCATTGAGGAAGATCGTCAGCGCGCGTTCCACCGTGACCGAGGTCTCGATCGGCGCGCCGGTGTGGTCGATGCCGCGCACCCGTTCGGTCAGCCGCGGATCGTGCGGGTCGGGACGCAGGAGATAGTCGGTGTCGTCAGCCATCGCGGCTGACAATGTGGATTGGGCCGCCCCTTTGCAAGGCCGCCGCGGCGGCGCCGCGGCCCGGCCGCGCTGCCCCGGTGGCTCCATCATTCCGAGCTAACGCCCTGGAATCAGTCAAAAATCCGTCCACCTCGTCGGCCTGCGCGAATGCCTTGCCAGTCCGCGCCCGGTGACTATAGTGCGGCCGCCGCACCCCACGCGCTCGCCGCGCGCGGCACCGCGGAGGGATGGCCGAGTGGCTGATGGCGCTCGCTTGGAAAGCGTGTATACGGGAAACCGTATCGTGGGTTCGAATCCCACTCCCTCCGCCATTAAGTTGTTCAGATCGCAATCTTTTTCGTTTTCTGGTAGGTCGCCTGGGGCCGACGTTCCGGCGCTTTTAAACGGCGCTCGCGGGGGCGCGTTTCTTCCACGGCTCGCCGTGCATTTCTCGGCCTCTCCCGCCGGCGGCGCAGCCGGGCTCGCGTAGATAGGTCGCAAGACCCGCCGCTGAATCGCACCAAGTCATCCGAGGAGCGCCGACCTCCCGACGAGCACGTAAGGATGTACGGCCGCGACAGAGTGACGGCCAAGCCACGGCGTGGTGAACGAATGGGAGTTCCAGCGCGTTGGTGTCGGCGAGCCCGCTCACGTGAATATCGGCGATATGAACAGTTCCCGCACATTGGAAGCGCGTCCGAACACGTCTCAGGCCTCCGGGACGCCCGCAACGGGCGAGACGGACGGCGCGACGGCGGCCTCTGGGGTGCCGCCCCACTCTGCGACCAAAGCTACCGCCGATCCGGCTTCGAGCGGTCGGCTGAAGCCTGCGGTGATGGTCATTTTCGGGGCCGGCGGCGACCTGACCAGGCGCCTGATCGTTCCGGCGCTGTGTCATCTGGCGAAGGCCCGTGAACTTCCCGAACAGTTCAGCATCATCGGCATCGATCACAATGAGCGCACCACCAAGCAATGGGGCGATCTGCTGGCCGAGGCGATGGGGGAGAGCGGAGGGAAGGTCCGGCCCGTAGAGGACGACGTCTGGGCCTGGCTCACCGACCGCATGCACTACATGCCCGGCGACTTCACCCGGCCTGAGGTCTTCGACCAGCTTGCGACGCGGCTGAAGGAAAGGCCGTTCGGGCAGGGCACGGACCATAGCAAAGGCGTGAACGTGCTATTCTACCTCGCAGTCGCGGATCGCTTCTTCGGTCCCATCGTCGAGCAGATCGGCCGCGCCGGCCTCGCCGAAGATTCCGGGGACAGCTGGCGTCGGGTGATCATCGAGAAGCCGTTCGGCCACGATTATAGCTCGGCACGGGCGCTCAACGCCCAGATTCTGAAGGTGCTGTCGGAGGACCAGATCTTTCGAATCGACCATTTCCTCGGCAAGGAGACGGTTCAGAACATCATGGTGCTTCGGTTCGCCAACGGCATCTTCGAGCCGCTATGGAACCGCGATCACATCGACCATATCCAGATCACAGTCGCCGAGACCGTGGGGGTCGAGGGCCGCGCGCGGTTCTACGAGGCCACCGGCGCGTTGCGCGACATGGTGCCGAATCATCTCTTTCAGCTTCTCGCCATGATCGGCATGGAGCCCCCCACCTCGTTCGATGCCGACGCGGTGCGTACCAAGAAGACCGAGCTCCTGCAGGCGATCCACCCGATCTCGCCCAATGACGCCGTGCGCGGCCAATATGGTGCCGGCGCGGTGCTCGGCAGGAAAATTCCGGATTACCGCAGCGAGCCCGATGTGGCGCCGGATTCCGGGACCGAGACCTTTGCTGCGCTCAAGCTCGGCATCGATAACTGGCGCTGGGCCGGCGTGCCGTTTTATCTGCGCACGGGCAAGGCGCTGTCGGCACGCACCACCGAGATCTCGGTTCAATTCCGCCAAGCGCCGTATTCGCTGTTTCGCGATACCCCGGTCGACAAGCTCCCCGCCAATATCCTCACGTTGCGCATCCAGCCGGACGAAGGATTGTCGATCAGCTTCAGCGCCAAGCGACCCGGCCCCGAGGTCGAGATCGCCGGCGTCGAAATGGACTTCTCCTATCGCGACTATTTCGAACCGATCGCCTCGGTCGGATATGAGACCCTGATCTACGATTGCCTGATCGGAGACGCTACGCTGTTTCAGCGCGCCGACACTGTCGAGGCCGCCTGGTGCGCGCTACAAGGTCTGCTCGATAACTGGAAAGTGTCGCCCGGCGATGAATTTCCCAATTACGTGGCCGGCTCCGCGGGTCCGGATTCGGCCAACAGGCTCATTACCCGCGACGGTCGTGCTTGGCGCCCGATCCGCAATCATCGAAGCCGCAACGGGGCAGCCGGGCGCACTCCTGGGAACGAATGAGGTCAGTCCATGAAAGCAACGCAGAAACTGCACGATCTCGGCCAGAGCATCTGGCTCGACAACATCACACGTCCCCTTTTGAAGACGGGTGGCCTGCGCCGTTACATCGACGAGCTGTCGGTCACCGGCCTGACGTCGAACCCGACCATCTTCGAGCACGCGATCAGGAACGGCGACGATTACGACCGTTCCATCAAGACGAAGGCCGAAGACGGGAGGTCGGGGCAGGAGCTGTTCTTCGAGCTCGCGATCGAAGACTTGAAACAGGCTGCGGAGTTGTTCCGCCCGGTGCATGAACGCACCGGCGGACTCGACGGCTGGGTCTCGCTCGAGGTGTCGCCGCTGGTCGCCTACGATACCGCAGCAACCATCGCTGTGGCGAAGCAGCTCCATGCGCAGATGGACCGGCCCAACGTCATGATCAAAATTCCTGGCACGCCGCAAGGCCTGCCGGCGATCGAGGAGTCGATCTTCGCCGGTGTTCCGGTCAACGTCACTCTGCTGTTTTCCGACGAACAATATGTCGCCGCCGCCGATGCCTACATGCGCGGCATCGAGCGTCGCATCGACGCCGGACTGAAACCCGATGTCGCCTCGGTCGCATCGCTGTTCGTCAGCCGGTGGGATGTGGCGGCGAACGGCAAGCTGCCGCCGGCTCTCAACGACAAGCTCGGTATCGCCATCGCCCGGCGAGCCTACCGCAAGTACCGCAACCTGCTCGGTTCGCCGCGCTGGATGCGTGCTTACAACGAGGGTGCGCGCCCCCAACGCCTGCTGTGGGCCAGCACCGGGACCAAGAACCCGAAGGTGTCCGATGTCCTCTATGTCGAGGCCCTGGCATCCCCCTTCACCGTCAACACCATGCCGGAAGGCACGTTGAAGGCCTTCGCCGACCACGGCAAGCTCGGTGACGCGATGGCCATCGATGGTGACGATGCCGACGCGGAGCTGGCTCAGTTTGCCGCCGCCAAAATCGACGTGCGCGCGCTCGCCGATCAGCTGCAGGAGGATGGCGCCAAGTCGTTCGTCAAGTCGTGGAATGACCTGATGGAGGTGATAGGTTCCAAGTCCGCCGTTCTCGAGCGCGCAAGCTGAGTCCTCCATGAAAGCGAAAGCGAAGGTGAAGGCTGAACCGCGGCGCGCGCGCGCCGGGAAATCGGTGCAAGATCGGGCCGATTTGATCGAAGCGCCACGGCGAAGCGCCTCCTCCAGGAAGGTGCTCGCAATCGACGTAGGCGGCGCATCGGTCAAAGTCCTGGTCACCGGAGAGCACGAGCGCCGGTCGATACCATCCGGATCCAAGATGACGCCCAAGCAGATGGTGGCGTCTGTCAAGGAGATCGCCGACGGCTGGACCTATGATGTGATCTCGATCGGTTATCCCGGGCCGGTGCTGCGCGGGCGCCCGGTGGCCGAACCCTGGAATTTGGGTCGCGGTTGGGTCGGATTCGATTTCGCCGCCGCGTTCGGGCTTCCCACCAAAGTCATCAACGACGCGGCCATGCAGGCGTTGGGGAGCTACGACGGCGGCAAGATGCTGTTCCTCGGCCTCGGGACGGGGCTCGGTACCGCGATGATCGTCGAAGGCATTGTCGAGCCCATGGAGCTCGGGCATTTGCCGTACAAGAAGCATACCTACGAGGATTATGTCGGCGAGGCCGGCTTGGAACGTCACGGCAAGAAGAAATGGCGCCGGCACGTTTTCGATGTGGTCGAGCGCCTGATCGCGGCGCTCGAGCCCGACGACACGGTGATCGGCGGTGGCAACGTCAAGGCTCTCGAGACACTGCCGCCGCATTGCCGGGCGGGCGACAACGCCAACGCGTTTCGCGGTGGGTTCCGCTTGTGGGATGATGCAGGCGATCGTCCGATCAGAACATCGAAGCCTGCCGCGAGGTGACGCTGCGATGCGACGTCGCGGCGATGGTTGGATAAGACACTCTCGGGACACAAGGAGCCCTAATGGCTGCGCGACCGCAGACACCACAGCCGCGATCGTTACCCCAACGGGCGGCTTGGCATGCGCTCAAAGATCACTATTCCAAGATGCAAGACGTGCATCTGCGCGACCTGTTCAAGGCGGATCCGCAACGCGGAGAACGGTTGACCGCCGAGGCTGCCGGCGTCTTTCTCGACTACTCCAAGAACCGCATCACCGACGAGACGCTGCGCCTGCTGGTCGCTCTCGCCGAGCAATCCGGGCTGCGCGACCGCATCGACGCGATGTTCCGCGGCGACAAGATCAACATCACCGAGGACCGCGCGGTGCTGCACGTGGCGCTGCGGGCGCCCCGCGGCGCATCGATCGTCGTCGATGGCAAGAACGTCGTGCCGGACGTGCATGCGGTGCTCGACAAGATGGCGGCGTTCGCCGAGCGCGTGCGCAGCGGCGAATGGAAGGGGCATACCGGCAAGCGCATTCGCAACGTGGTCAATATCGGCATCGGCGGCTCCGACCTCGGGCCCGTGATGGCCTACGAGGCGCTGCGGCATTACAGCCCGCGCGACATGACGTTCCGCTTCGTGTCGAACGTCGACGGCACTGATTTCGTCGAGACGACGCGCGATCTCGATGCGTCCGAGACGCTGTTCATCATCTCGTCGAAGACCTTCACGACGCTCGAGACCATGACCAACGCTCACAGTGCGCGCGATTGGTCGCTCGCGGCACTCGGCGGCAATCCCGATGCGGTCGCCCGGCATTTCGTCGCCATCTCGACCAATAAGGAGAAGGTCACCGCGTTCGGCATCGATGTCGCCAACATGTTCGAGTTCTGGGACTGGGTCGGCGGCCGCTACTCGATGGACTCGGCGATCGGCCTCTCGACCATGCTGGCGATCGGACCCGATGGTTTCCGCGACATGCTCGCCGGCTTCCATGCCATCGACGAGCATTTCCGCACCGCGCCCTTCGCCGCCAATCTGCCGGTCCTCATGGCGCTCATCAGTCTCTGGTACAATGATTTTTTCGGTGCTCAGACCGTCGCGGTGCTGCCCTACGATCAATACCTCGCGCGCTTCCCGGCCTATCTCCAGCAACTCACCATGGAGAGCAACGGCAAGCACGTGACGCTCTCCGGCACGCCGGTCGAGCAGCAAACCGGCCCGATCTACTGGGGCGAGCCCGGCACCAACGGACAGCACTCGTTCTATCAGCTGATCCACCAGGGCACCCGGCTCATTCCCTGCGACTTCATCGCCTTCGCCCAGTCCCTCAACAACCTCGGCAGGCACCATGACGTGCTGCTCGCGAACGTGTTCGCGCAGAGCGAGGCGCTCGCGTTCGGCAAGTCGCCCGACCAGGTCAAGAGCGAAGGCACGCCGGATTGGCTCGTCCCTCACCGCGTGTTCGAAGGCAACCGGCCGTCCAACACGCTGCTGCTGGAGCGTCTGACTCCGGCGGCCTTGGGCACACTCGTGGCTCTCTACGAGCACAGCGTCTTCACCCAGGGTGTCATTTGGGACATCGATTCGTTCGATCAGTGGGGTGTCGAGCTCGGCAAGGTTCTGGCGCAGCGCATCATCCCCGAGCTCGAGAGCAAAGCCGAGCCCGCCCTCGGCCACGACAGTTCCACCAACAATCTGATCCGCCGCTATCGCAAGCTCAAAGGAACGACGTGAGGACCACCACGATAAAGCTCGCTCCATCGATTCTCGCCGCTGATTTCGCCCGTCTGGGCGAGCAGGTCGCCGCGGCGGAGCGTGCCGGCGCCGACCGGATCCACGTCGACGTCATGGATGGGCATTTCGTGCCCAATTTTTCCTTGGGCCTGGCGATCGTCAAATCGCTGCGCCGCGTGACCGGCCTTCCGCTCGAAGCCCACCTGATGGTCGAAAACCCCGACTTTTTTGTCGATGAATTCGCAGAAAGCGGAACCGATGCCTTTCTGGTCCATTGGGAGGGCAACAACGACGTTCCACGCACCGTGCAGCGGATCAAGGCGCTGGGAAAACGCGTCGGCGTCGCCATCAATCCGGCCACACCGGCCGCGGCGCTTCAGGACATCATGCCCGACCTCGACCAGGTGCTGGTGATGACCGTGAACCCCGGGTTCGGCCATCAGCGTTTTCTCGAGGGCACGCTCCCCAAGATCAGGCAGACGCGCGAAATGATCGATCGCATCAAGCCGGGCTGCGGCCTCGAGGTCGATGGCGGGATCGACGCCAGGACGGCGCCGCTGGCGGTACAGGCCGGGGCCGACATTCTGGTCGCCGGCACGGCGATATTCGGTGACGGCGAGGGCATCACTGCCGCATTCGGGCGGCTGCAGGCCGCACTTTAGCGGGACGGAGCAGGCTCATGCAGTTGGCGATGATCGGACTGGGCAGGATGGGAGCCAACATGGTCAGGAGGCTCATCCAAGGCGGCCACGAGTGCATCGTGTTCGACATGTCCTCGAAGGCGGTCGCCGACCTCGAGCGGGACAAGGCGGTCGGCGCATCTTCGCTGGCGGACCTCGTCGGCAAGATGGAAAAGCCGCGTAACATCTGGCTGATGGTGCCGGCCGCGGTCGTAGATAAGACCATTGCCGATCTTTCGCCGCACCTCGAAAGCGGCGACACGGTGATCGACGGCGGTAACTCCTATTACGTCGACGACATCCGCCGCGCCGATGAACTCATGGCCCGCGGCATCAACTTTGTCGATGTCGGCACCAGCGGCGGCGTCTGGGGGCTGGAGCGCGGCTACTGCATGATGATCGGCGGGCCGGAGGCCGCGGTGCGGAAGCTCGATCCGGTGTTCAAGACGCTGGCGCCCGGTTCCGGAGGCATCCCGCGGACGCCGGCACGGGACGGCGTCAAGAGCACCGCCGAGTTCGGGTACTTGCATTGCGGGGCGAGCGGCGCCGGTCACTTCGTCAAGATGATCCACAACGGCATCGAATACGGCATCATGGCCGCCTACGCGGAAGGACTGAACGTTCTGCGTCACGCCAATGTCGGTAAGACCCAGGGGACGATCGACGCCGAGACGACGCCATTGCGCGATCCCGAGCTCTATCAATACGACTTCGATCTGCGCGACATTGCCGAGGTGTGGCGGCGCGGGAGCGTCATTGCATCTTGGCTTCTGGACCTGACCGCCGCCGCGCTGGCGAAGGATCCCGACCTCTCGAAGTTCGGCGGCAACGTATCGGATTCGGGCGAAGGACGCTGGACCATCAAGGCCGCGATCGACGAGGCGGTGCCGGTTCCTGTGCTGTCGACCGCGCTCTATCAACGTTTCAGCTCGCGCGGCGAGGCGACGTTCGGCGACAAACTCTTGTCGGCGATGCGCTTCGAGTTCGGCGGCCATGTTGAGAAATCCTAGCGCAGGGATTGCAGGTGCAATTCCTCGCCTCGGTCGGCGAAGAGGAGACCAGGATCCGAACGAGAAGGTGTGCGCGTGAAGATCGAAGTCTATGGCGATGGCGACATGGCGGCCCGCGAGGCCGCGCTGATCATCGCCGCCGAACTGCGGGTGGCCGTTGCGGAGCGGGGAAGGTTCATCATGGCGGCCAGCGGCGGCCACACGCCCTGGCAGATGCTGCGCGCTCTGGCCGACGAGGCGCTCCCGTGGGACCGCGTGTATGTCTTCCAGGTCGACGAGCGGGTCGTGGCGGCGGATAACCCCGACCGTAATCTCACCCAACTGCGCCGGAGCCTGCTCGACCACACGCCCCTGCCGCCTGACCACATCCATGCCATGGCGGTTGAAGCGGCGAATCTCGATCGTGCCGCCGCGCAATACGCTCAGTGCTTGCGAGATGTGGCGGGTGAACCGGCGATGCTCGATCTCATTCACCTTGGGCTGGGGCCTGACGGCCATACAGCCTCGCTGGTGCCGGGCGATCCGGTGCTCGACGTCACCGACGCCGATGTGGCCATCACGCGCCCTTACCAGGGGCACCGGCGGATGACATTGACGTTTCCGATCATCAACAGGTCGCGACGGATCCTGTGGCTGGTGACGGGGGGCGAGAAGGCCGGGACGCTGGTGCGACTGCGCGACGGGGATCGCCTGATCCCGGCATCGCACGTCAGGCGGGACCGGGCGGTGGTGGTCGCCGATCGCGCCGCCGCAGCGCGGCTCGGCAGCGACGCGAAAATGGAGGCGTGACATGACGGCGGCAGCCCGATCCAAGGACACTCGGCCCCAACCCATGACCAGCGGTGAGCTCGATCAGCTGGCGATCAATTGCATGCGCACCCTGTCGATCGACGCGGTCCAGCAGGCTGGATCCGGCCATCCCGGCACCCCGATGGCGCTGGCGCCGCTGGTCTATACGCTGTGGAACCGGGTGATGCGGTTCGATCCCCAGGACCCGGGCTGGCCGAACCGCGATCGGTTCCTGCTGTCGAACGGCCACGCCTCGATGCTGCTGTGGTCGATCCTCCATCTCACCGGCACCCGGGCGGTCGACGCCGATCACGAGCGGGAGGACACGCCCGCGGTGTCGCTCGATGACATCCGGCACTTCCGCCAGCTCGGCAGCAAGGCGCCGGGTCATCCAGAGTATGGCTTTGTCTCCGGCGTCGAGGCGACCACCGGACCGCTCGGCCAGGGCGTCGCCGACAGCGTCGGCATGGCGATCGCCGAAGCATGGCTTGCTGCCCGCTACAATCGGCCGGGCTTCGAGATTTTCGGCTACAACATTTACGCGGTGTGCGGCGACGGCTGCATGATGGAGGGCGTGGCCTCGGAGGCGGCGTCGCTCGCCGGCCACCTCGCGCTCGATAATCTGTGCTGGATCTACGACAACAATCACATTTCGATCGACGGCAACACCCGCATCACCTTCAACGAGGATATCGCCGCCCGGTTCATGGGCTACGGCTGGAATGTCCTGCGCGTCGGCGATGCCAACGACATCGACCGGATCGAATCCGCCCTCGAAATCTTCCGCAAGACCAAGGGGCGTCCGACCTTCATCATCCTCGACAGCCACATCGGCTACGGCTCGCCGCACAAGCAGGATACCGCGGCGGCGCACGGCGAGGCGCTCGGCGAGGAGGAGGTGCGTCTCACCAAGCGCGCCTATGGCTGGCCGGAGGATGCCAAGTTCCTGGTGCCCGCTCCCGTGCCTGAGCACTTTGCTGCCGGCATCGGCACCCGTGGGCCGCAGGTGCACCGCCAATGGATCGAGCTCTTCGCCGCTTACCGGGCCGAATATCCCGAACTCGCCACGGAGATCGACTTGATGCAGCGGCGCGAGCTGCCGCAGGGGTGGGATCGCGGCCTGCCGGTGTTCCCCGCCGATCCCAAGGGGATCGCGGGGCGCGAAGCATCCGGCAAGGTGCTCAACATCCTGGCGCAGAACATTCCTTGGCTGATGGGCGGATCGGCCGACCTCGCCTCGTCCACCAAGGTCGCCCTGACGTTCGAGTGTGCGGGGGACTTCGAGCCCGGCAACCGCAGCGGCCGGAACATCCACTTCGGCATTCGCGAGCACGCCATGGCGGCAGCGATCAGCGGGATGGCGCTGTCCAAGCTGCGCGCCTTCGCCGCTACGTTCTTCATCTTCAGCGACTACGCGCGGCCGGCCATCCGGCTGTCGTCGATGATGGAGCTGCCGACGATTTTCATCTTCACCCATGACGGAATAGGCGACGGCGAGGATGGTCCCACCCACCAGCCGGTCGAGCAACTCGCATCCTTTCGGGCCGAGCCGGGTCTGGTGCTGCTGCGGCCGGGCGATGCCAACGAAGTGGTCGAGGCCTATCGCATCGTCATGCAGCTGCGAAACAAGCCGGCGCTGCTGGTGTTGTCGCGTCAGCCGCTGCCGACGCTCGACCGCAAGAAATATCGGTCGGCGGCCGGCGTCGCGCGAGGCGCCTACGTGCTCGCCGATCCGCCGGACGGCGCGCCGGAGGCGATCCTGATTGCGTCGGGCAGCGAGGTGACCCTGTGCGTCGACGCGCACGAGAGGCTTTTGGCGGAGGGCATCCGTTCGCGTGTCGTCTCGATGCCGTCATGGGACCTCTTCGAGGATCAGACACAGGACTATCGCGACAGCGTGCTGCCTCCCGCGATCACCGCGCGAGTCGCAGTCGAGCAGGCCTCGATGTTCGGCTGGGAGCGCTATGTGGGCCGCTCCGGCCGGATGATCGGCATGAAGACGTTCGGTGCCTCGGCGCCTCTCAAGGCGTTGCAGCACAAATTCGGCTTCGAGCCGCAAAACGTAATGGCGTCCGTCAAGGAGTTGCTCGGCAAATGATCGAATGAGCACCACGGCGACAGAGCAGAGCGGCGTTTCGGCGCGATGGCGCAGCGGAACCGAGGGCGCCGTGCGATGAGCGACACGCCGACCCTGGTGTTCCTGTTCGACGTCGACAACACGCTGCTCGACAACGACGCGGTGCAGGCGGACTTACGAGAACATCTGGAGCGAACCTACGGCGCCGTTACACGCGAGCGCTACTGGAGCATCTTCGAGGATCTGCGCGGCGAACTCGGCTATGCGGACTATCTCGGCGCGCTCGAACGCTATCGGCTCGAGGATATGCATCGCCCAGAGCTATTACGTATGTCGAGCTGGCTGGTCGACTATCCGTTTGCCGGCCGCCTCTATCCGCGCGCGTTCGACGCCGTGAAGCACGTATCGCAATGGGGCATGCCGGTCATTCTGTCCGACGGGGATGCCGTGTTTCAACCCCGCAAGATCGAGCGATCCGGCCTGTGGCGCGCGTTCGCGGACCGGGTTCTCATCTATATCCACAAGGAGCGGGAACTCGACGACGTCCGTCGGCTTTATCCGGCGGATCATTACGTGCTGATCGACGACAAGTTGCGCATCCTCTCCGCAGTCAAGTCCGCGTGGGGCGACCGCGTTACGACGGTGTTTCCCAAACAGGGCCATTATGCGCGCGATCCCGTCGAGGTCGCCAGGTATCCCGCCGCCGATGTCGAACTCCGCGCCATCGGAGATCTGCTCCACCACGATCTGTCGTCATTTGCAAAAAAGAAGTAGTCGGCGAATCCCGCGGTCAGCCGCCGGCGTCCGGGGGAGCGCACGAAGGGAGGATCCAAGCGATGAACATCCAGTCGCCGGCGCCCGCCGTCATTATCGTCATGGGGGTATCGGGATCGGGAAAATCGACCGTCGCCTCGCTGCTGGCGCAACGCCTGGATTGGGAATTCGAGGACGGCGATTGGTTCCATCCCCCGGCGAACGTCGAGAAGATGCACCACGGCACTCCGCTCACTGATGACGATCGCCATCCCTGGCTGATAGCGATCGCCGGCTGGATCGACCAGACCCGCCGCCGGGGAGGTCATGCAATCATCGCCTGCTCGGCGCTCAAGCGCCGCTACCGCGACCTGCTGATCGGCGGCCGACCGGATGTCCGTCTCGTTTATCTCAAAGGAGAGGAGGCGCTGGTCGCTCGTCGGATCGCCACCCGGCAAGAGCACTTCATGCCGCAGACCCTGCTGCATAGCCAGTTTCAGGCGCTTGAAGAGCCCCGCGCTGACGAGATGCCGATCACGGTCTCGATCGAGCCGCGGCCGCGAGAGATCGTAGAGCGCATCGTTTCTTCGCTGAAGTTGCACGAGGATGCTGACGAAGCCCGGTATGTGAACGCAAATCGCTGATCGTAATGTGAAAGGCGTCTATTCGTTCACGCTCCGTGAGCGTGGCGTGGTCGCGGAAATGCACCACCTCGGCGTCGTCTTCATAGGGTAGTCGGTAGCGGTCGTGTTGACGAAGGTGTCGAGGAAGCATTCGCTCGGTGCCGCCCCACCCGTCACGAATAGGAGCTCGATGTTTTGAGCTGCTTCACGAGCCGTCCGAGGAAGGCCCGGCGGATCGCGGGGAGCGCTGCGCCGTCGTAGACGTAGAAACCCTCGCCGGTCTTGATGCCGAGCTTGCCTTCGGCGACCTTGCGCCGCAGCAGCGGGCTTGCCTCGCGTGAGGCATCCATCACTGCGAGCAGGTTGTCGCCGACCGTGAGCCAGATATCGAGCCCGCCGAAGTCCGCCACTTCGAGCTGGCCGGTGGTGGCGTAGCGGAAGGCGGGCCCGAATTTAAGGGCGGTATCGACGTCCGCTGCGTCGGCGACGCCTTGCTCGATGAGCGAGAAGACTTCGCGGGCGATCGCCTGCTGGATGCGATTGGCGACGAGTCCGGGCACGTCCTTCAGGACTTTGGCAGTGCGCTTGCCGATCGCCTGGTGCAGGGCCGCGACCGCGTCGTAGACCGCGGCCGGCGTATTGCCGAACTCGGAAATCTCGACGAGCGGCATCACCACAGGCGGGTTGTACCAATGCGTGACCAAGGTGCGGCTACGCCGCGCTTCGGGCAGCGCCGCGATCATCGACGCCAGCGGCAGGCTCGACGTGTTGGTCGCGAAGATGGTCGTCGAAGGGCAAAGGTGATCGAGTTCGGCGAACAGCGCCCGCTTCAACTCCATCTGTTCCGGTATCGCTTCGACGACAAAGTCACGATCGGCGACGGCGGCCGCGAGCTCGTCGAATAGCTTTATCCGGCGTAGCGCAGGCGCAACCGCAGTCGCGGAGACCACCTCCTCCTCGGCCAGCAAGGCATAGGCCGCTTCGATGGAGGGCATGATCTCGTCGCGCTGGCTCTTCGACGGCTCGTAGAGATGCACCGAAAAGTCGTGCAGGGCGAAGGCCGCGGCGATGCCGTGCCCCATGGTGCCTCCGCCGATGACTCCGATCCGTTGCAACATGCTGGTTCCGCAGATTGGATGGCGCCTTGGGTCAGCCTGCCGTATAGCCGCCGTCGGCGTCGAAAACGTGCCCCGTGAAGGCGACCTTTGCGCCCGCGCCGGCCGGCGCCTGTACCGCGAGCGCGCCGAACGCGCCAGCGGCGCCGGTGACGATCGCAACCTTGCCGCGGACCGAGAACAGCGACAGCGGATCTTTGCGGAAATCAGCGGACGCTGTCATGGCCTCACCCCGGGCGATAAGGGATGACGACGAGCATGGTGATGATCGGGAAAGTCGTACGGCTTGGCCGCTGGGACACGCTTGACGTGCATCAGAACGCCTCGCCCTTTTCGATCCGATAGGCTTGCTTCGGATCGGTGATGGCGACGAGACGAATGATGCAGCCGTCCCCGCGGTCCCAATTCCAGGGAAAGAAGGCGAAGGTGCAACGCTTGCCCGTGACCTCGTCGAGATCACCGCCGACGTTTTCGATGCCGAGAATGCCGTGCCGGAAAAGCTTGCCATGCACCGGCTCCCATTGCGGAAAATCCTCGGCCCAATCGCGCCCACCGGACCAGACGCGATATTCTTCCTGCAAGTGCGGGAGCAGCGGTCCGTTGCGGTGCGGACCGATCGCGGTGGCGAGGGGATGGTCGTTGGCCTGCGTGTCGTGGCCCACCACCTTGACCTGTTTGTCGATCATCCAGTCTGCCGCGGAGGGGACCAGGCCCGGGCAGTAGGCGAAGTAATCGCCGTCCTCGTAGACCTTATGCCAGCCGGTGTTCAAGACCAGCACATCGTGCGGCCGGATCGCGTGACCGCACGCCTTTTCCAGGTCGTCCGCCGTGATCGATTCCCATTTCTTCTTCGGGATCGGAACCACTATGCCGGAGCCGAAGAAATGCGGCAGCGGCACCTCGTCGATGAATGGCGTGCCCTGCACGACATGGGCCGGCGCATCGATATGGGTGGTGGAGTGCATCGACGTCGTGATGCGCTGCGACAACACGCCCGATTTGGCCATGTAGTGGATGCGCTCGATTTTGACGTCTTCGAAATAGGGCCAGTTCGGGCATTGAAAGCCCCAACGATGCGAGAGGTTGGTGAACCGTAAGCCCATGGCATTGTCGGCATTGCTCTGAAATCTAATGCCGCGAACCTCGATGGACATCGTTCCTCCTTCTGATGCTTATTGTTTCGCGCGCCGGCCTCGACTGCCCGCCGCGAGGCGTCGCGATCGCGATGCTCCGCCTTACGATACGAATGATGCCGGTATCAGCGCAATCGGCACCACGGTGATCAATCATTTCGGTCGCATTTCGGTCGTCCCGTCGCGATGTCGACCCCGTACGTCCCAGCGCTTTCTCGAACGTCGCGACCACCTCGCCGAGCGGCTGCTAACTTTCCGGCGCCGCTTCGAGGACATCCTCTCGGGCCGAAAGTAGCCGATCGGCGAGCGACTTTGAAGAGATGCTGACGCGCATCGGGTAGGTCGGCTTCTCTCGCTACGCGAAAGGCCGCGCGATCTCGCCAAAGCCTGGCTCTCACTTCGGCGTCGCGGGCGCGCGGCTCCGCCCTGATCGAGACGCGGGGCTCACGCGGGAGACTCAGTGAACTCACGGCTGCATCGGAGCGATCCTGTCCAAAGCCGTGTTCGGTATTGAGCCGCCCCCGAGCCGGGGGCTACACTCGCGTCAGCTCCGACGAGAGCCGATAACAACAGGGAGGACTACATGAAGCCGCAGGCGGCCATGTCCGCTGCCGCCCCGATCGCTGCAGCTTGCGGGAGGCGCCGACCGGCGCTTGGGCGCGTCCCATCCGGGGCACGAATCCCCCTCGAATGCGGGCTGTCCGTCGATGGCCGAGATATGACAGCCGGCGCGGAGCCGTTCTCGTCATCCGGAATCAGGAATGCCATGGTCAACATCGGGATGCTCGCCGCGGTTGCCGCACTTGCCGCGACCATGACGCAGGCCGTGGCCGAGGACTGGCCGACGCGTCCGATGACCATGGTGGTTCCTTTTGCCGCAGGCGGAACGAGCGATGTGATTGCGCGACTGATCGCGGAGGGCCTGCGAAGCGAGCTCGGCCAGCCGGTCATCGTCGAAAACGTCGGCGGCGCCGGCGGGATGACGGGCGGAAACCGGGTCGCGAAAGCGCCGCCCGACGGGTACCAGATGGTGCTCGGGAATGTCGGCACCCACGCCCAGAACCAGTCACTCTACAAGAAGCCGCTCTACGACGCCGCGACGGATTTCGCACCCGTCATGCTGCTGACCGAGGAGCCGCTGGTGCTGGTCGCGCGCAAGGATTTCCCGGCCGACGACCTCCAGCAGTTCATCGCCTATGCCAAGGCCCACCAAGCCACGATGCGGTTCGGCTCGGCGGGAACGGGAGGGTCGAACCATCTCGCCTGCGTGCTGCTCAATGCGGCGATCGGGATCGATGTGACGCACGTCCCCTATCGCAGCGGCGGCCAGGCGATGCAGGACCTGATCGGCGGCCGGATCGACTACCAATGCCCCTCGGGCACCACGGCGATGCCGCAGATCGCGAGCAAGTCCGTCAAAGGCCTCGCCATCCTCACCAAGAAGCGTTCGCCATTCATGCCGGATCTGCCGTCTGCGAGCGAGCAGGGGCTCACCGATTTCGACATCCCGAGCTGGTATGCGCTGTTCCTGCCGAAAGGGACGCCCGCGCCGATCGTGCAGAAGCTTCACGACGCTGCGTCCGCTGCGATCGATTCACCGGCCATGCAACAGAGGCTCAGAGAGATCGGCTCCGCGGCGGTCCCGCCGGGGCGCAGATCCTCCGAATATCTTGGCAAATTCGTCGCCGGCCAGATCGCCAAATGGGCGCCCGCGATCAAGGCCAGCGGCGTGAACATCGACTGAGCCCGGCCGTTGCGCACCGTGCCGATCGAGACGACGAACATGGGCATGGCCCGGCTCGACCTTCCGAGAAGCGCGTCGGCGCCACGCGACAACGTCCGTCGGTCTTTATCCTTCCGAAGTCAGGAACGATCATGCGAGTTCAAGACATCACGCTGCGGCGGGTCTGCCTTCCTCTCGTCCGCCCGTATGTTCTATCTTACCGCACCTTCACCGAGTTCGAGCCGATCATCGTCGAGGTGCGCGATGCCGACGGCCGGGTCGGCTGGGGTGAGGGGCACATCTCGCCGGGCTCCAGTCGCGAGACCCGCGAAGGGGGATGGGCGTTCTGCCGCGAACATGCCGCTGCGATCGTCGGTGAGGATACGGAAAGCGCGAAGGCGACGGTGTCGGCCAACGTCGAGGCCAGCAAGGTGGCGGCGACGGCGCTGCTGACCGCGATCGAGATGCTGGAGGATCACCCGCTGCTCAAAATCGAGCGCGACGTGCGGTTGCCGCTGCTGACGCCGTTCAACAGCAGCGCGCCCGCGGAGATCGAAGAGGAAGTCGAGCGGCGCCTGAAGGACGGCTTTCGTACCTTCAAGATCAAGGTTGGCAAGGACGCCGCGGCCGACATCGCGCGGGTCCGCACGATCCAGCGCGCGATCGCCGGTCGCGCAACCATGCAAATCGACGCCAACCGTGCCTATGCCGAAACGGATGCCTGCCAATTCGCCGCCGCGCTCGACCCGGCGGGCATCGAGCTGTTCGAGCAACCGTGCCGCGCCGAGGATTGGGACGCCAACGCCCATGTCGCCGCGGTCTCGGCGGTGCCGGTGATGCTGGACGAGCCGATCTGCGCCGTGAGCGACATCGAGCGGGCGGCGGGGATTCCGAACGTCGGCTTCTGCAAGCTGAAGCTCAAGCGTTTCGGCGGTCTCGACCTGCTCAAGGCCGCCCTTGATAAAGTCCGCGAACTCGGCATGGTGCCGGTGTTGGGCGACGGCCTCTCGGCCGAGCTTGCGTGTTGGATGGAAGGCTGCGTGGCGAGCGTCACCATCGACAATGCCGGCGAGTTCAACGGATACCTGAAGCCCAGGGAGCGGCTGTTCACGCCGCCGCTTCCGTTCGCGGCGGGGGATTTGCTTCTGCCGAAGAGCTATCGTCCGACGGTCGACCGCGCGGCGCTCGATCGCCTGACGGTCGAGACGGCGCACTTTCCTTAAACAGGTCACTTCGGGTAACAGGCCACTTCGGGTAACACGTCGCGGATAACAGGTTTTAGGGAGAAACGGGTTCGATGGCTCATGAACGGCTGATTGCGGAGCTCGACAAAAGGCGCGACACGGCGCGCAGGATGGGAGGGCCCGAGAAGCTCGCCCAGCGCGCCAAGCGCGGTCAGCTCAGCGCACAGCAGCGGCTCGATGCGCTCGTCGATCCCGGCAGTTTCATCGAGCTCGGCCTGCTGGGCGCCTCCGCCCTCGACAGCTCGCCTGACGAAACGCCACGCGACGCCAAGGTGACCGGATTCGGCCGGATCGAAGGTCGCGACGTCGGCGTGGTCATCAACGACTTCACGGTGAAGGGATCGTCCACCAGCGCGACCAATTCGCGCAAGATGGGTTACATCCGCCGGACCTGCACCGAGCGCGGGCTGCCGTTCGTGCATATCGGGGAATCGACCGGCGCCCGCCTGCCCGACGCCATGGGCTCGAAAGGCATGGGCCAGCTGCTCGGCAACGACACCACCCAGTTCCGGCGCACCCGCGAGACGCCGTGGGCAGCCGCGGCGCTCGACACCTCGTTCGGCTCATCGGCCTGGCAATGCTGCTGCGCGGATTTCTCGGTGATGAAGAAGGGCTCGATCATGGCGGTGTCGAGCCCGCGCCTCGTCTCCATGGCGATCGGCCAGAAGGTCGATCTGGAAGAGCTGGGCGGCTGGCGGCTGCACGCCGAGCAGACCGGGCTGATCGACTACTTCGTCGACACCGACGCCGAGGCGATGGCCTCGATCCGCCGGTTCCTCTCTTACCTGCCGAGCCACCATCGCGAACTGCCGCCGCTGGCCGCGGTGCCGGACGGATCGGGAGACGACCAGCAGCGGCTGCTCGAAGTCGTGCCGGAAAAGCGAACGCAGGTCTACAACATGAAGAAGGTGGTCGAGATCATCGTCGATCGCGACAGCTTCTTCGAGATCAAGGCGCGGTTCGGCCGTCCGGCGATCGTCGGGCTGGCGCGACTCGGGGGCCGCAGCGTCGGCATCATCGCCAACAATCCGGCGGTCGGGGGCGGCGCGCTCTCCGGAGAAGCCTGCCGCAAGATCGTCGACTTCACGGTGCTGTGCGACAGCTTCAACATTCCGCTGATCCGCCTCATGGACACCCCCGGCTTCGTGGTCGGCCTCGACGCCGAGCGCCGCGGCGCGCCGGGTCACATCATGAACTTCATGAACGCCACCTGCCTGACGACGACGCCGCAGATCACCGTCATCGTCCGCAAGGCCTATGGCCGCGCTTATGTCGCGATGGGCGGTGGCGCCCACAACGATACGATGGTCGCCTGGCCGACCGCCGAGGTGAGCTTCATGGATCCGGTCTTCGCCACCAGCATCGTGCACAACAAGACCCACGGTGACGACGGCTTCGAGGGGGCATTGGCGCATATCCAGAAGGACCTCGAGATCTGGGACATGGCCCGGATCTTCTCCGCCCACGACGTCATCAAGCCCCAGGAAACCCGCGACTTCATGATCCGCATGCTCGACCTGCAGCGCCGCCGGCGCACCGGCGGGATCGGCGAGCAGCTCATGCGGACCTGGCCGACGAGCTACTGAGCGTCGTTCGGTCAACGTCGCCCGCCGGGATAGCCGGGCAGCGACATGATTGCGGCATCATGACGGAATTGCCCGACAGCGCGAACACCTCAGCGTGCGGCGAGTGCCGCAGCTTCCAGCAGGAGCTTCCCGCGGTCGTCGATGAAACGCGTGGTCGCATCGCCCGCGGCGAACACGCTGTCTTCGAGACAGGCGATCAGGAACTCGCGGTTGGTGCGGATGCCTTCGACGCGCGTCGCCCGCAGGGCAGCGGCAGCGCCCGCGATAGCGGCGGCGCGGTCTTCGCCCGCCGCGATGATCTTTGCGATCAGCGGATCGTAATAAGGCGTGACTTGGTCGCCCTCGCGGTAGCCGGTGTCGATCCGCAGCCTGCCGGTCTCCACGGGGAAGCGAAACACCTCCAGCGTCCCCGGCGAGGGCATGAACATCTTGGCCGGATTTTCCGCATAGAGCCGGCACTCGATCGCGCATCCGCTGCGGACGATGCCCGCCTGGTCCATCCTGCCGAGACGGCCGCGCGCGAGCTCGATCTGCATGGCGACGAGATCGGTTCCGGTCACCATCTCGGTCACCGCGTGCTCGACCTGAATGCGCGTGTTCATTTCCAGGAAGAAGAATTCGAGCGTGTCCGCATCGACGACGAATTCGATGGTGCCGGCGCCGGAATAGTGGGTGGCCTGCGCCAGCGCCACGGCCGTCCCGGCCATCCTTTGCCGGGTCGCGTCCGGCAGGCCCGGCGCCGCGCATTCCTCGATCACCTTCTGGAACCGGCGCTGCACCGAGCAGTCGCGTTCGAAGAGATGGATGGCGCGCCCGTCGCCGAACCCGAATACCTGGATCTCCACATGCCGCGCGCGCGGGATGTAGCGTTCGAGATAGATGGCGCCGTTGCCGAAGCTGCGCGCCGCCATCGATTGCGTCGCCGCCGCGATCTCGAGGAGCTTGTCCGGTAAATCGACCCGCCGCATGCCGATGCCGCCGCCGCCGGCCGCAGCCTTGACCAGCAGCGGAAACCCGACCGCGGCGGCGGCCCCTTCGAGGCCGGCGAGATCGCCCTCGGCGAACCGCGCACTACCGGCGAGGACGGGAACGCCGGCTGCGACCGCCGCCTCGCGTGCCCGCTGCTTATCGCCCATGGTTTCGATCTGAGCGGGGGTCGGGCCGATCCAGACGAGGTCCGCCGCGCCGACTGCCCGCGCGAACGCCGCGCTCTCCGACAGGAAGCCGTATCCGGGGTGAACGAGGCCCGCGCCCGAGGCGCGCGCGGCGTCGAGAATGCGCTCGATCGCGAGATAGCTTTCCTGCGCGCGGGGCTTGCCGATGCAGATCGCCCGATCGGCCTCTTCCACATGCGCGGCCGCGGCATCCGCCTCGGAGTAGACCGCCACCGTCTCGAGACCGAGCCGGCGGCAGCTGCGGATGATGCGCCGCGCGATCTCACCGCGGTTGGCGATCAGGACGCGGTCAAAATTGTCCAAGCGACCGCTCTCAAACTTCGAGGCGTACGACGACGCTGCCCTCGGTGACGACTTCGCCTTCGGCAACGAGAATTTCCTTCACGGTGCCAGGCTCGGGTGCCGAGATGGGAATTTCCATCTTCATCAATTCGAGCATCACGATCGGCTCGTCCTCCTCGACCTTCTGTCCCGGTTTGGCGAGCACCTTCCAGACGTTTCCCGTGATCTCTGCCTTGACGTCGATGATCGCCATGGTGGTTTCTGTCCTCGCAGCGTTTCGTGTTTCTCAGGTCCGGAATGCAGCCCGGTTTTCGGCGGACGCGCTGCCGACGAGCTCGCCGAGTAGGACCGGGAGCAGGCCGCCGGCCCGAAGGAGCTGTCGCTCCCGCGCGGTCTCGAGATCGATGCCGACCTCGATGGTGTCGATCGATCCGTCTTCGCGGCGAACATCGAGCGCAAGCTTTCCTCCGGGCTCGACGCCGTCGGATAGCCCGCACAACCGGTAGGTCTCCCGGCCGGTGAGACCGAGGGATTTGCGCCCGACGCCGGGCGCGAACAGCAACGGAAGGATGCCGACATTGACGAGGTTGGCGCGGTGGATGCGCTCGAAGGATTCCGCGAGCACGGCGCGCACGCCGAGATAGCGCTGGCCTTTTGCCGCCCAATCGCGTGATGAACCGCTGCCGAACGCCTTCCCCGCGACGATCATGGTGGGAACACCGCGCGCGGCATAGGTGCAGCTCGCTTCGAAGATCGAACACGCCCGTGCGTCGGGCCAGAGAATGGTATTGCCGCCCCGTGCGCCGCCCAGCATCTCGTTGACGAGATGGGCATTGGCGAATGTCCCGCGGACGGCGATCTCGTGGTTTCCGCGCCGCGCGGAATAGTTTCCGAGGTCGCCGGGCGCGACGCCTTCGCTTGCGAGGAAGTCGGCAGCAGGACTGCCCGGCCTGATGGCGCCGTTGGGCGAGAGATGGTCGGTGGTGATGCCGTCACCGAACATGGCGAGGACATGGATGTCCTCGATCGAATCGCCCGACGCGCCATCGCGATCGAGCTCCTCGCGCGGCAGTGGGCGGAGGAACGTGCTGCCGGCGGGCCAGGGATAGAGCGTCCCCGCCGGCCCTTGGATGTCGTTCCAGCCGGCATGGCCGAGCGGCTTGGAATAGACGCCGCGGTACTTCTCGGCGGACACCACGGAGGACAACGCGGCTACCTCGGCATCGGAGGGCCAGACGTCCGAGAGCATGATCTTTCGTCCGCTCCTATCGACACCGATGGGGTCGCGCGTCAGATCGCACAGCACCGAGCCCATCAGCGCATAGGCGATGACGAGCGCAGGGGAGGTGAGGTAGGCCGCGCGCACCAGCGGATGAACGCGGCCCTCGAAGTTGCGGTTTCCCGACAGCACCGCGACGCCCTGGATTCCGCGCGCGACGATCTCCTCCTCGAGGCCGGGTGCCAGCGGGCCGGAATTGCCGTTGCAGGTGGTGCATCCGAAGCCGATGATTTGAAAGCCGAGCGCGTCAAGGCCGTCCTGCAGGTCCGCCGCAGCGAGATATTCGCGCACCACCAGAGATCCCGGCGCGAAGGAGGTCTTCACCCATGGCTTCGGCGCGAGGCCGTGCCTCGCGACATTGCGGGCGAGCAGACCGGCGGTCAGCATCGCACTCGGATTGGCCGTATTGGTGCAGCTGGTGATCGCGGCAAGGACGATGTCGCCGTTCGCAAACGGCCGACCGCTTGCAGCCTCTGCCTCTGCCTCTGCCGGTGCCGGTGCCGGTGCGGGCGCCGGCTCCGCCGCCGGGAACACGCGCTCGAAGGAGCCGCGCAGGCCCGACAGCGAGACCCGCTGCTCGGGCCGGTTCGGGCCCGCCAGCGACGGCTCGACGCGCGACAGGTCGAACTCCACCACCTCGTCGTAGATCGAGGCATCGACGGGCGCCGCCGGATCGCGCCACAACAGCTGGCATTTGGCATAGGTCTCGACGCGGCGCATCAGCGCGTCGTCGCGCCCGGTGAGCCGCAGATAGCGCAGCGTCATGTCGTCGATCGGAAAATAGACGCCGGCGGCGCCGTATTCGGGTGCCATGTTCGCGATCGTCGCCCGGGTCTCGACCGGCATGCCGTCGACGCCGGCGCCGAACGCCTCCACGAACGCCCCTTTCAGCCCGTGCCGGCGCAGCCGTTCTGCAACGTGAAGCACGAGATCGGTGGCACCGGTGCCCGCGGGCAAGGCGCCTTCCAGCCGCAGCCCGACGACCCGCGGGCAACTCAGCAGCGTCGGATGGCCAAGCATCGCCCCTTCCGCCTCGATCCCGCCGACCCCGAGGCCGAGGATGCCGAGGCCGCCGACCATGGTGGTGTGGCTGTCGGTCCCCATCACCGTGTCGGGCATCGCCAGGAGGCCGCACTCGGACGGTTCGATGCGCACTACGCTCGAGAGATATTCGAGATTGAGCTGATGCATGATGCCGGCGCCGGGCGGCAGCAAACGGACATTGTCGAAGGCCTGCGCGCACCATTTCAGGAACGCGAAGCGCTCGCGGTTGCGTTCGATCTCGATGCGCTCGTTCAGCGCGCGGGCGTCGGCGCGTCCGCCGTGGACGGCGATCAGCGCATGATCGAGTACGAAGTCGATTGGGATTCGTGGATTGACGCGACCCGGATCGCCGCCCTTCGCCGCCACCGCGTCGCGCAGCGAGGCGAGATCGGTCATCAGTGGCACGCCGGTGAAATCCTGCAGCAGCAGGCGTGTCGGATGAAACTCGATGATGCCGGTCCGTGGCCGATCGGCGAGCCCGCGCAGCGAGAGGCTGGCGGGATCGGTCGTGTGCCGCAGGGCGCATTCGGCAAGAATTCGAAGCGTGAAGGGCAGCCGGCTCGACGGGCACAGCCCCTCGCTTTCCGCGTGTTCGAGGCTCACGAAGGAGACGCCGGGCTCGCCAGGCAAAGTCCGGAGGAGCGCTGTGGACGGCGCGCTGGTCACGATGCCTCCTCGGGAGCAGGCTGCGCACGCGCCGCCAGCCGCCGCTCCAGATGGGCGACTGCGGCCAGCGCTTTGGCGAGCTCCGGAATTTCGTCGAACATCGGGATGCCGAGCCGACCCGCGGTCTCGCGATACTTGCGCTTGCGCTCCTCGAGGGCGGGATCGCCGTCGGTGCGGAATGCCAGCAGAAGGTGCGCGGCGCCCCGATGCTTCGCGAGGGCGTTCTCGATGAAGCCGAAAATGCTGTCGATGGGATCGCCGCCGCCGCGTCCGGAGAACGACGACATGTTGAGATGGAGCGCGATCGCGTCGGGCGCGGCCTGCTCGTACACGATGTCGAGGATCTGGCGGGCCACCTCGCCATTTCTCTCCTGCAGCGTCGCGACCGGCGTATCGATGGGATTGGCGACGCTGGAGCCGGGAAGGAGCTTGAGGGCTTCGAGGCGGGCGCGCACGCCGGGCTCGAACGGCGAAACATCGAGGCCGTGCGCCGCAAAGAAGTCGGCGCCGAGCACGCTGGTGCCGCCGCCATTGCCGAACATCACGACCCGTTTGGTCGGGCGCGCGGGTCGGAGCGTAACATATTGCAGGGTCAGCAGCGTGTCGACGAACTCGTCCAGCGTCGCGACCTCGACGCAGGAGGTTTGCGCGCACAGCGCCGTCCACACCCTGCCATCGCCGGCGAGTGCACCGGTGTGGGAGGCGGCCGCGAGCCGCCCCTGCGCCGAACGGCCGCCGCACAGGAGAACGACCGGCTTGCGGCCGGCGCGCAACAGCTCGAAGAAATGCCGCCCGTCCTTGATGTCTTCGAGGTAGCAGCCGATCGCCTTGGTGAGCGGATCGGCGAGGTAGAATTCGAGGAGATCGGCCGGCGTGACGTCGGCGCAGTTGCCCGCCGTCACCGCGCCGCTGAACCGCAGGCCTTTCACCTGCCCGCGCTTGATCATGTTGGTGGTCAGGCCGCCGCTCTGCGAGATGAGGCCGATCGTTCCGACCTCGTGCGGCGCATTGTCGGAAAACGTGAGGCCGCCGCGCGGCGAATAGGTGCCGAGGCAATTGGGACCGATGACGCGGACGCCGCCGCTGTTCGCCTTCTCGACCAGCGTGCGTTCCACCTCGCCGCCGCCTTCGACCTCGCTGAACCCGCTGGAGATCACCTGGGCGAAGCGCAGGTTTCCGTCCGCGGCGGCAAGCAATGGTGCAATTCGCTCGGCGCCGATGGCGACGAAGGCATAGTCGATGGGCTGCGGCGTCACCGCGACGCTCTTATAGGCCGCGAGACCTTCGATCTCGGCGGCGTCGGGATGAATGGGGTAGATCTCGCCCGCAAAGCCGAACGCCTTCATCCGGCGGATGAAGGTGTTGGCGAGGGTGACGCCGCCTTTTGCGGACGCGCCGAGCACGCCGACGGTCTTCGGCTCGAACAGCGGGCGGAAGCGTTCCAACGCGGGCAAAGCGTCCCGCGGCTTGGGGCGGGGCGCGGCGCCCGGCGGCGTCGGCTTCGCCAGGATCACCCGGGCGTCCACCGCGATCAGCCCCTGCGCGCCCGCTATGATCGGATTGATATCGAGCTCGGCGATATCGTCGCGAAAGCGCATCAACAGGCCGTCACGGCCGCCGACCGACAGGAGCGCATCGATCAGCGCGCCCTTGTCGACCGGGCGCTGTCCCCGGGCCCCGTCGAGCAGGGCAGCGCCCTTGAGTTCCGCGAGCATGCTGACGGCGTCGTCGGCATCGATCGGGCAGATGCGGAACGCGACGTCCTTGAGGATCTCGACGAAGATGCCGCCGAGGCCGACCATCACCACCGGCCCGAATTGCGGATCGCGGTAGCCGCCGATCACGACCTCCTGGCCCTTCGGCGCCATTTCCTCGACGAGCCAGCCTTCCGGACCGGCCGCCTTGATCGCGGGAATTTCGGCCATGGCGTTCACGGCGTCGCGGACCGACGTCGCGTCCTTCAAGTGGAGGCGGACGCCGCCGACGTCGCTCTTGTGGAGAAGCTTACCCGAGACGACCTTGGCCACCAGCAGCGGCGTGAGCATCTGCGCCTTTGCCGCGGCATCGTCGGCGTCTCGGGCGAGAAAGCCGCGCGGCACCGGGATCGACATGGCGTGGAGGAGGCGCTTTCCGGACGCTTCATCGAGCGCAAGCCGCCCCTGGCGGCGCGCGTCGGCAATGATTTCCTCCGGACTCACGGTGTTTCCTTATGGGCACGAACGGCAGACAGGTTTGGCGCCGGGATCATAAGGACTCGACGCAACGCGAACAAGCTCGCGGCGGCGACGGCCGCTCGGTTCAGCCGTGTCTGCAATGCGTTTATCGCGGCGCTGCGCTTCAAATCGTCACGGTCGTCTTGCGTGGTCGCCGAGCCGGGATGCACCATCACGAAGCCCTGCCTCATAAGAAAAAGCTCGCAAGGGCAAACGGAGGAAACGGAATGCCGGCTCGACGAGTTTCACGACGCGACGTGCTCCGAGCGTCGGGCGCAGCCGCGGCGACCGTGTTCGCCACGCCGCTCCACGCCGCCGGACCCGAGCCGACGGCGATCACGCCGGCCCTGGTCGACGCCGCCACAAAGGAAGGCAAGGTCGTCTATTATACGTCGATCGACTTGCCGGTTTCCGAGCGGATGGGCAAAGCCTTCGAGGCGAAATATCCCGGCATATCGGTGCGGGTGGAGCGCACCGGCGCCGAACGGGTGTTCCAGCGCATCGGCCAGGAATATGCCAGCAACATCCACGCCGTCGACGTGGTCAACTCGTCCGATGCCTCGCATTTCATTGCCTGGAAACGCGACGGCCTGTTGGCGCCGTTCGTGCCGGAAGACGTGGCGAAATACTACCCGGCGGACCAGAAGGACCCCGACGGTCAGTTCGCGAGCTTCCGCGTGTGCCTGAGCGTCATCGGCTACAACACCCGCCTCGTGAAGCCGGAAGATGCACCCAAGAGCTTCGCCGACCTGCTCGATCCGAAATGGGTGGGGAAGATGGTCAAAGGTCATCCCGGCTTCAGCGGTACCATCATGACCGCGACCTTCGAGATGGCTCGCGACCTCGGCTGGGAGTATTTCGACAAGCTCGCCAAGCAGAGGGTCATGCAGGTGCAGGCCTCGGCCGATCCGCCCAAGAAGATCGCGATCGGCGAGCGCGCGATCATGGCCGACGGCAATGATTACGTTCTGACCCTGATCAAGGAGGCCGGCGGTGCCGTGGAGCTCGTCTATCCGGCCGAGGGTACGCCGCAGATCGTCGGGCCGAACGGGATCTTCAAGGGGGCGCCCAATCCCAATGCCGCACGGTTGTTCCAGGCGTTCTGCTTCACACCGGAATGCCAGCAGCTCGTGTTCGACATCTCCGGCATGCACTCGTTCCACCCTCTCGTGAAGAACAAGCCGGGCCGCCGTCCGCTGCGCGACATCAAGGTGATGAAGGAGGATCCCGCCGGGGTGGAGAAGAACGCCGAAGAGATCAAGGCGCATTACACCAGGATTTTCCGGGTGTAGTGCCGCCCGGCGCCGGTCTGCTCTAAGACGACAACGAAAGGCGATCGAGCAGCGGAGCGAGCTCCGTATTCTCCAACGTCCACAGCGTTGCAAGCAGCGCGTCCGTCCGCTCGCGCGGCCAGCGGGCGTCGACATTGGCGTGGAACTTCCGTTCCACGTCGGCACGTCCCATCGGCCGCTTGGCGAAGCCTGGCACATCGTCGACTTCGCGCGAAATCCGGCGTCCATCTTCGAGGATCGCGGTCACGCGGGTCGGAACCGCGGCGCCGAGGCGCGCCGTGAGCGCGGGGTCTTCGGCGACCTTCATCTTTCGCATGAAAGCAAGGATGGCCGGATCGCGCAGCTTGTCCGGCGCGTAAGTCGCGTTGGTCACGTCGCCGTCGAACATGGCGCGGGCAATCGTGTAGGGCAGGCTGTGGTCGGCGGTGTCCCGCGTGGCCGGAGCCCATTTCTCGGGTTCGCTCCCGGCGGCCTGGTAGCCGCGGCTCGTCGTCGCGACGTCGATCGCCGCGATGCGGTCGAGCGGACCGACTTCCTTGGCGACTTCGATACCGGCGGCGATGGCCGTCTGGGCGTAGACGACGGCGGGATAGGCCTTCATGTTGCATTGATGAATCTTGAACGGAGCGTTGCGCCCGCCGAACGCCGCGACGTCGACGTCGACCGGTCCCGACACCAGCCGGAAAAAACCCGCCCGACCTTCGAAGATGGGCGCCGGGCCGGTGAGCCCGGCGCGCGCCAGCCGGGCGGCGAAAACGGCGTTGCGGCCGGCTTCGGCATCGGCAAGGCCCTTCCAGTCGGACAAGGTCTGCACCCGGGTCTGGAACATTGGAATGTGATCGTTGATGGCGAGGTTGACGGCCTGGGTGAGCTTGTCGGGGCCGAGCTTCATCAGCTTTCCCGCCGCCAGCGCTACCGCCGGCAGGCTGAGCACCGGCGGGTCCCAGCCGCTGGTCGAAATATCCATGGCGTCGGTCAGCCGGCAGTTGATCTCGTAGGCGACGACCATCGCCGCGATCAGATCATGCATGCTGGCGCGTTCGGACTCCGCGACGGCGAGGCAGGCCGCGATGTGGTCGCTCGGATGCGCGCCCTGGCGGTGCACGTAGATGTCGTTGAGATCGTAGTAGCGGAACGCGGCGCCATTGGCGAACGACGCAAGATCCGGCGTGGTGCGCCGCTTCGTGCCGATCACGGTGGAAGCGGTACCCGCACCATCGAGCGCGACGTCCCGGCAGACGCGGACGGGCCCTTCGTCGAACGCCGCAATGCCGCAACCGATGGTGTCGATGAAATGGATTTTGACGGCTTCGATGGTGGCGGGATCGAGGTCTTCGTAGCGAAGCTGATCGGCATAGACGGCGAGCCGATCGGCGAGAGGCCGGGTTGAAGCGGCCGTCGCGACGGCGGGCGCGGCGACCCCGCGCGGCGCGAGGGCACCGACTCCGAGCGCGCCCAGGCCGGCAATCACCGTGCGTCGCGGCAGTCTCGCCGTGGTTTGGGAACGCTGGCTGGCCATGGCGATTTCCTCGTTTCCTCGCATACCGGGCAGATTGTTTCCGCCATCTCGCTTTACCAATTCATCCAACCGTCAGGTCGTCGGCCTTCTCTGCTGGCTCCCTCACCCGAAATCGGCCAGGACGTCGGCGGGGTCCGCCCGACTCGGCGTCCGGTCTCGTCTCGATCAACTTGGCGCCGCGCCGGCTAGCGACGCGTTCTCGCACGGGATCGCAGCCTCACGCGGCGCGCAGCGAGGGGCCGTTGTCGATGACTGCGGCCTGCGGGATGACTTCGGCTTTCGGCTGCCGGTCCAGCGACATCACGAGCTCGCTGATGCGCCGCGCATGCGGCTCGTCCATCACCATGGTCGTCATGGCGTAGAACTTGGCTTCGAGTTCGCTCGCGGCGAGCGGGTTGCTGGGCTCGCCTTTGGGCTCGACTGAGCTGCGGGTGACCACGCGCCCATCCTTGAGCTTGATGTCGATCTGCGCCTGACGTCCCCCGATGCCGAAGGCGGGGGCTTTCTCGAGCTCGATCTTCGTCATGGCGGCGTGAACGTTCGCCATCTTGTAGCCGTCCCAGTATTCCTTGAGGCCGTTGCGGCCGGTCGCAAGCGCCAGCGCGACGCCGAACTGCGTGCTGCCCATCGCGGCATTCAAATTGGTGCACACGGACTTGGATGCCTGGCGGATGGCGAGCCCGCTCATGTGAACGGTGACGCGGTCGACGTGGTCCAGGCGGACGCCGTCGTCGCGATAGGCGTCCTGCGCGAGGTCGATCGGCCCGTGGGCATACCGGCAGGCGGCATGCGGTTTGAAGCCCACTTCCATGATGGCGAAGTGCTTGCCGAGATTGTCCTCGAGGTCGTCCAGGCGGACGCTGTCGGTAAAGGCGTTGAGGAAGCCTTCGCGCGATTCCAGCGCTTTCTTCGGGCCGGTGAAGCCGCGGCTCGCCAGGATTGCGGCCAGCGCTCCGTTGAAGGCGGACTTGCCGGGGCTGAACGGCTTCGCCATGCAGGGATCGTCGAGGTAGGACTGGATGCCGGCGGACTGCATGCAGGCGAGGCCGATCGCACAGGCGATCTGCTCCGCATTGCATCCCAGCAATCTGGCGGCCATGGCGGCAGCGCCGATCGTCGACACCGTTCCGGTCGTGTGATAGCCGCGCTGCCGGTGGCCTGGATTGATCGCCTTGGCGATCCGGATCGCCACGTCGTAGCCGGCGACGACGCCGGTGATGACGTCCCTGCCGGACGCGCCCGTCAATTCCGCCAGCGCAAACGCCACCGGGACGAGAACCGACCCTGATTTGATGAGCCCGCTGCCGTGCGCATCATCGAGCTCTATGCCGTGGCCCAGCATGGCATTGACCAGTGCGGCATGCGGGGTCGGCACTTTCATCCCGTGGCCGATGATGGTGCTTTGCGGAGCGCCGCCCCATTCCTTGACGAGCGCGATCACCTTGCCGGCCGGCTCGCTGATCGCAGACGCCGCGATCTGATTGCCGATCCCGTCGCGCAGAATGAGCTTCGCCTTGCTCGTCACCGCTTCGGGGATCGCCTCGTAGGTGAGGGCGGCGACGTGTTGGGCGAAGCGCTGGGTGAGACCCTTCAGGGCTTCTTCCTGTTGTGGAACCGAAACCGACGGCATGAGCGAACTCCTCGGAGGGCTAAGTAGCAGTCTATGCTGCTACCGAAGGGCGTCAAGAAATCGACCGGTCGAACGCCGCCCGACCGCAGCGGCAAAGGCGACGGCGCCCGCTCAGCCCGGTTTGCGCAGCGGCACCATCATCGTGCGCTCGAACCGCAGGACCTCGACGGCATCCTGGTTCAGGGTCTTCGTCTCCACTTTGACGATGCCGCGGTCCGGCCTCGACTGCGACACCCGCGCCTCGAGCACCGTCGAAATGGCGTAGAGGCTGTCGCCGTGGAACACCGGCGCCTGGTGACGAATGCCGTCCATGCCGAGGTTCGCCAGCGCGCGGGCGGCGAGATCGCGGGAGCTCATTCCGACCGAGAGGCTGAGCACGAACAGCCCATTCACCAGGCACTGGCCGTGTCCGATCGTGGCGGCATAGGCTGCGTCGAAATGGATCGGATTGCCGTTCATGGTGATCATCGAGAACCACGTGTCGTCGGCTTCGGAAACGGTCCGGCCGGGCCAGTGGCGGAAGACGCGGCCGACGGTGAGGTCTTCGAAGTACCCGGCCACCGAATCGGGCGGCGTCGAAAGATCGTCGGTCATCACGCGGCATCCTTGATGCGCTGGGCTTTCCTGCGCGCATAGACCGGCGCCAGCACGACGAAAAGAACGAGTGCGGCGGCCAGCGCCAAAAGGGTCAGGCTGAAGGGGTCCTCGAAGAACGGCGCCAGGCTGCCGTCGGACGCGATCAGCGCCCGGCGCAGGTTTTGATCGAAGATCGGACCGAGCAGCATGCCCAGGATGATCGGCGCGAGCGGAACGTCGGCCCGTCGCAGGAAGTATCCGAAGATCCCCATGGAGACCGCCAAAATCATCGAGAACCTGACGCCGTTGTCGGCATAGGCCCCGATCAGGCTCAGCACGAGAACGACGACGCCGAGCACCGCGGGCTGCACCGCGCGCACCCGCATCAGCGGCCGGATGAGGGCGAAGCCCCAGAAGGCGACCGCACAGTTCGCCACCAGCAATGCCGCGATGATCGCGAACACCAGGTCCGGATTCGACGTGAGCAGATCGGGGCCGGGCACGACATTGTGCAACTCGAATCCGCCGAGAATGACCCCGGCGCTCGCCGTCGATGGAACGCCCAGCGCCAGCAGCGGAATGAGAGAGGCGCCGACCATGGACTTGTCGGCGGCCTCGGGCGCAAGCAGGCCGTCGAGCGCGCCTTTACCGTAATTCTCCGGCTCCTTGGAAACGAAACGGGACAGCGAGTAGGCGAGCCACGACGCGATGCTGGCGCCGCCGCCGGGGAGAACGCCGATCACCAGCCCGACGGCACTACCGACTCCCATGGAACGGCTGTGGCGCAGAAAGTCGCTCCACCCGAACCACACCGGCTTCTGCGCCTCGCGGCTCGACATCAGCAGCCCGCGTTCGGCCAGGATCAGACCTTCGGACACGGCAAACAGGCCGATCAAGGAGGGCACCAGAGGCAGGCCGCCGTAGAGATCGGGCACCCCGAAGGTGAAGCGCGGCGTGGCCGTGATCGGATCGAGTCCGACCACGCTGAACAACAGACCCAGCATGGCGGCGGCGAGCGCCTTGATGTGCGAGCCCATGGCGATGCTCGACATCGCGGTGAAGCCGAGCACCGCGAGCGCGGTATACTGCACGGGGCCGAAGCGGGCCGCCTCCTGCGCCACCGTGCCCAGCAGCAGCACCAGAAATACGATCCCGATCAGCCCCCCGACGAAGCCCGCCCAGATCGCGCCCTGCAGCGCCTTGCGGGCAAGCCCGCGCTGGGTGAGCTGGAAACCATCCAGCGTCATCACCGCGGATTCGGGCGCGCCGGGGGTGTTGAGCAGCGTCGCGGTGATCGATCCGCCATATTGCGCACCGGTGTAGATCGAGGCGAGGAACGACACCCCCTCGAGGGCCGTCATCGAATAGGTGAAAGGCAGCGAGATGGCGAGCGCGCCCGGCGCGCTCAGCCCCGGCATTGCGCCGCCGAGGATTCCGAGGCCGGCCCCCAGCCCGATTAATCCCACCAACTTGATGTTGACGGAGATGTCGGCCAGCGCGTGAACGATATCCCACAGCATCTTCAGAACAACCCGCGCGGCAGCTCGATGCCCAACGCCCGCTGGAACAGGAATGCGATGCCGAGCACGGCGGCGAGCGTGAGGGCGATCGTCGATATTCTGCGGACGCCGGAGACCGTCATGACGACGAGGACCAGCGCAGCGGTGTCGAGCATGAAGCCGAGGGTATTGATCAGCACGAGGTAGACGACGAGCGCCACCATGATGGTCGGCGCGATCCAGAGGCTTCTCGGCGAGCCGCCGTCGTGGACGGCGTTTTCGGGGCTCGCCACCCGTTCCGCCCGAAACGACAGCCCAGCAAACAACACCAGGAACGACGACGCGGCGAGCGGCACCAGCCCCACCAGGACGTCGTCGCGCATCATCTGATAGCCGTAGAAAATGCCGACCAGGCCGATGAGCAAGCAGCCGCTATACGAAATCCATTCCGAAACGCTGATCCTCGCCGTCATGCCGGCCGTGCCGGCCCGGAGACCGCTTTCTCTTCAAGAAGAGCCGCGATTTCCGTGTCGGAGTAACCAAGCTCCGAGAGAACCGACACGGTGTGCTCGCCAAGTCCGGAAGCGCCATGATCGAGCGAGCCCGGCGTGCGCGACAGCTTGATCGGGACTCCGACGACGGGCACCTCGACCTGATCTGCAGCCTCGAACACCGGCTCGATCATGGCATTGGCAGCGACCTGCGGATCGGCGAGCACGTCCTCGAGCGTCGCGACCGGGCCGTTGGGGACGCCGAACCGGTCCAGGACGTCCGCGATCTCCCGCTTCGATCGGATCTTCGTCACCTCGCTGACGATCGCCTCTAACTCCTGGCGATGCGCGACGCGGCTTTCGGTATTCGCAAAGCGCGGGTCGTCCTGCAGCTTCATGAGCCCGAAGGATTCGCAGAACCGGAGCCAGAACCGCTGCGTGAGGCAGGCGATGACGATGAAGCCGTCGCTCGATGGAAACGCCTGATAGGGCGCGATCTGCGGGTGCGCCGACCCCAGCGGGGCGGTCGGCCGCCCGGTCGCGAAGAAATACGGGATGAGGTTCGCCGTCAGCGCGATGCTGCTTTGCAGCAGCGATGTCTCCACCTTCTGTCCAAGGCCGTCCCGGTGCCGCGCCTGCAGCGCCAGCAGGATGCCGGTGACGGTCAGCATCGCAGCGGAGAGGTCGGTGATGGGGACCGGCACCTTCGCCGGACCCGCGCCGGGATGCCCGGTGATCCCCATGATCCCGCTGCGCGCCTGGGCGAGGACATCCATCCCGAGACGGTCGCGATCGGGTCCGTGCGAGCCCCAGGCGGAAATCTCCGAATAGATCAGGCGCGGGTGCGCCGCGTGCAGGCTTTCGTAGTCGAGCTTGAGGCGTTCGACGGCGGGGATGCTGAGGTTGTGGACGAACACGTCCGCCCGCGCCAGCAGCCGATCCATGATCCTGCGGCCGGCCGGAGTCTTGAGATCGCAGGCGAGGCTGCGCTTGTTGCGATTGACCCCGTAGAAGTAGGCGCTCGAATTTGCGAAGGCGCCGTCCCGGCTGCGCATGTTGTCGCCGTCCAGCGCCTCGACGTTGACGACATCGGCGCCGAAGTCGCCCAGCATGGACAGGGCGAACGGACCGGCGGCGATGTGCGTGAGGCCGACGACGCGCAGGCCGGAAAGGGGCTTGACGGCTGACGACGTCATGGCCGGGATTGCACCGTCATGTGCTCTCGGATCTGTCGCTGCATCCGTTCTTGCGTCCATTCTTGCATCTGTTCTAGAGCCCCTTGCTTGCGCTCATTTCTTGGCATTCTTCAAAAGTCCGAGCGAGTCCTTGATCTTGGCCATCTCCGCCGCGACCTTCTTGGTGAATTCGGCGCCCGGCAGGAAATCCCATTCGATCGAAGCGGACTTGAGATAGGCCGCGAACTCCGCGTTGTCGGGCAGACGGGCCAGCGCGCTTTCGAGCGTCTTCAGGATCTCCGGCGGCGTCCCGTCCTTGACGACGATGGTATGCCACAGGTGCGTCTCGTCTTCCGGATAACCGAGGCTCGCGACCGTCGGGACGTCGGGAACGATCGGGACCGGCTCCTTCGCCGTGACCAGAATGCCGTTCAGCTTTCCAGCCTTGATGAACTGGCTGACGGCGGAGGCATCCACCATCACCGCATCGATGTTGCCGCCGACGACCGCGGTGACCGCCTGGGTGCCGGACGTATAGGGAACCCACGAATATTCGAAGCCGGCGCTCTTGGCGACCAGCGCCGCAGCGTAGTGCTCCATCGAATTCTGGCCGTAGCCGGTGATGCTCAGCCGGTGGCTCTTGGCGTATTCCTTGAGCTCGGCGAGCGTGTGCACGTTCAGCTTTGGATTGACAGCCAGCGCGAAGTCGCCGCTGTCGGTCTGCGCCACGAAGTTGAATTGCGACACCTTGAACAGGCTGGCCAGGCTGGTGTTCATCGAGACTTCGAAGCTTGCGGACTGGATGAGCAGGGTCGCGCCGTTGGCCGGTTGCGACAGCAGATAGCTCATGGCCGCGGCTCCATCGCCCCCGACCTTGTCGTCGACCACGATCCGCCACGTGGGATTTTGCGTCTGAAGCGCTTTGGCCATCTGACGCAGCAGGATGTCCTTAGGCGCGCCGGCCGCCGAGTCGGAAATCATCATGATGGTCGGCGGCGGCCAGGAGGTCTGGGCGCCCGCGGACGTTGCGCCCGCTGCGATCAGGTCCGCTGCGATCAGGCCCGCCGCGATCAGCGAAGGCGCCAGCCGGCGAAGCGGCGTCGTGACGGAGTGCGCCATTTTCGTTTCCCTCTCCCATCGACGATATGGCCGGGCTTGGAACGGCCCGTGCCTGCATTTTTGTATGATCGGTGAGACCCTGCGTTTGGTGCCTGCTGGCCAAGTGCAACGTCACCACAGGTCGCAAGTCCTGTGTCCGAAGTTTCCACCGCGAATCTCTGGGCCGAGCTCCTGCAGCGCCACCGACCGGCGGTCGCGATGACGAGTTGCATCGATGCGGCGAAATCCTGATAACGCCGTTGAGGTCAACGGCGCAAGCAAATCCTCCCGCTGCGACAGCAGCCGCGCCGGTGCGTCGCACCCTTGGATCGTTGGCCTGTGATCACAGCGCTACCGAACGTACCGTTCGGTAGCTTTCACTTGTCCCCGCCGAGACGACGGGGCTCAACGGGGGAATCGGCTACTTTCCGGTGCTGCTCGTGCAGGGCGCGAATTGGACCGACACGTGCAACCCGATCGGGACGTGCTGATCGTTCGGGACGGACAGCATCACTTGCCTGGACTGCCGCGGCGAAATCACCGCGGGAGGCGTTTCGACGACAGCGCCGACGTTCTCGACGGCACCGTCCATCTGCATGGCGGTTCCCTCCGCCGTGATATGGGCATGCTGACCGACGCAAAGCTTTGAAGAGGCGCCTTCGTCGACATACGCTCTGACGCGCCGGGAGCTGTCGTCCACCATGGTCAACAGGGTGACGGGAACCGTGGTGCTCACGAGTTGACCCGGCGTGACATGGGTGCTCAGCACCATGCCCGCAGTCGGCGCCTTGACCGCGCAGTAGTCCAGGAGCGTGGTCACCTCCTCGACGCGCCGCTTGGCCGCGTCGCGACGGGCGCGCGCTTCGGTAATGTCCTCCTCCCGGGAGCCGGCCTTGAGCAGGGCCAGCTTGGCGCGCACCTCATCGAGCAGTGCGGCATCCATCCGCGCGTCCCGTTCGGCCTGGTCGATCTGCACGCGGGTGACGGTGAAGCCTTCATGCAGCTGATGCGTCCGATCCAGCACCTTGATCGCTTCCTGCAGTCTCGCCTCCGCGAGACGTACGTTCGCGAGGCCGACGCTGATTTCTTCCGCCCGCGGACCGTGCAGGGCGCGCAGATACAGCGCTTCGCCGGCCGCGAGGTCAGCCTGGCGCGCCTCGAGCTCGTGCTCCAGATGACCGCATTCGATGCGGATGAGATGCTGGCCCTTGTCGACGTGATCGCCGGCAGTGACGAGCAGCTCCGCGATGGTTCCGGTCGCGGCGGTTCCGAGGGATAGCACGTCTCCGTTCCCTTCCATGCGTCCCTCGCCGGACAACGCCGTCGCCCCGGACATTGCAGGAGGCGATGGCGACCGCGGCTGCGTCGTGCCCACGCTGCTCAGCCCCCACCATCCGGCGGCAGTGGCGATGACAACCACGGGCAGATACTTTATGGCGGATCGGGTGTGTTGCTGCATTTGGGCACGCATACAGTTTGCTCATCTCGCGACGAGAGTTTCGGCCCTTGCGCGAGGCTAACACCGGCCGGGCCGCAAGAAAAGGGTTTCGCAGCGCGTTTGAAACGCCTTCAGGCGATTTTCTTTCCGCCGACGGAGCTGTTGGCGACCGGGCGCCGGCTTTCGCAGAGCAGGGAGTGCAGCAGCACAAGGGTGACGCCACCCGAGATCACCGGCTGCGTGATCAGGAGCTTCACGAGCAGTGGCATCTGTGCCAGCACCTCCGGTGAAAGGAACATGCCGCCCAGCGCCACCAGCATGGCGAGGCCGGCAACGATGAACTTCCGGTCGTCCCAGTCGACTTTCGCCAGCATGTGCACGCCGTGCATGAACACGATGCCGAACAGCAGCGTGGCCGCCGCCGATATCACCGGCAGCGGCACCAGCACGAGCAGCAGGTCGAACTTCACGCACCCGCCGAGCACGATCAGCAGCACGCCGGCCGCCAGCGTGGCGTAGCGGGAGCCGATGCGCGTCGTGCGCAGCATGCCGATGTTGTCGGGATATACGATGGTGCTGAAGCCGGCGAACAGTCCCGCCAACACGCCGCCAAGGCCGATGGCGAACACGCCTTGCGACATGCGGGAGGAACTGACGGTCTGACCGTCCCAGCCGCCGACCATTTGATAGAGCGCCATCGAGCCGATGCTCGCGGGCAACAGGACGAGCAGGAACACGACGACGAGGTTGGCCTGCACCGAAAATCCGAACGGGAACAGCTGCGGCGTCACCAGGAGGGGCGCGTTGGCCACCGCGGCGAGCGAGACGGGGCGGACGATCGCATAGGCGATCGTGCCCGCAGCGAGGCCGATCAGGATCGCCGCGCGCCGGAACGCCCCACCCCACAGGCTGACCGCGACCACCACCGCGACGGCGAGAGTGCCGGTGAGGAAATTGACCACGGGGAATCCCGGACTCTGCGGCAAGCCGATCCAGCCGGGAAGCGCGACGTTGGCCACCTGCAACATGATGAAGATGACGATCATGCCGGCGATGATCGGCGCCCGCAGGAAGCGCGCGAACAGCCCGATGACGCTGACGCCGCGGACGGGAAGGCTCAGGACGCACCAGATCACGGCCGCAACGAAGAACGAGCCGTAGGCGGCGCCGAGACCGCCGCCCTGGAGGTGGCCGACCGCGAGCAGGCTGGCGAAGCTCCCGGCGTAGGGGCCCTGAATGATCGGCAGCCGCAGCAGCAGCGCCGATTGCAGGATGGTGACGACGCCGCAGACGATGAAGGTCATTGCGTAGAGATAGGCGATCTGCTGCGGCGCGAGGTTGAACGAATGGCCGAGAAGCGCAGGGAATACGAACATCCCGGTCATGCCGAAGATGTTTTGGAGACCCAGGATCAGCAGCTGGTAGGCAGGCAGCTTCTGGTCGATGCCGACTTCGAAGATTTTTTCCAACCGCGGGCTATCGGCCGCCTTGCCATCGGCGACCTCGCCGTCGACAACCTTGCCGTCGACCACCGTGCTATCGGCTACCTTGCCATCAACCGTCGTGCCATCGATCATCGTGCACCTGTGCGCGCCCCGGACATAATTGTGCTTGGAGGCTTGGCGCTGCCAGCACGTTCTCCCCCCATCACCCGCGGGCCATCAGAGCGACGCCGAAGCCGTTCGCGGCGTAGGCCCCGGTCGTAGCGCGCCCGACGCCCGCAGACGCGCCCGTGATGACACGTTTCGGAGCTCTGTGCATGACGGGACCCGCGCCTTCGCTTCGGAGCATCGGCGCCGCAGGAGGATTGCGGGGCCTGTCTCCTTGTCGAACCGAAACCTGAGGAGGGAGTTCCGACGTTCTCGAGGTCATGCAAGCGTCAATGCGACGCGCCGACCGAATCCGTTTCTCGGCCGGCTGTGCATACGCTGGGTGGCGCAAAGGTGCCGGAGCGGCCTGCGCTATGGAGGGCACGGCGCGTCGCGGCAGCATCTTCGCTCGACCGACAGATCGGCGGCGAGCGGGGGCGTCGGCTATTTTCGTGGCGCGTAGAATGTGCCCTCGACCTCCAGAATGTCGTCCTGGTTGAGGCGATGGACCTCCACGATGGTGCGCGGCGGGTAGGGACCCTTGCCCCACAATTCCTCCTGCACTTTGTTGGCGATCGGCCGGAAGCGGAACATGTCGGTGGTGTAGACGACGATGCGGACGCAATCGCGCAGCGTCGCGCCTTCCGATTCCGCGATCAGCTTCATGTTGAGAAAAGCCTGGCGAATGCGGGCCTCGTCACCCTGAACCAGGGTGTCGGTCTTCGGATCGATCCCGCGCATGCCGGCGACATAGACGAAATCACCGGCGCGCGAGCCGACGTCCCACGGACCGGTCGGCTTTATGGCACCGGGGGGCGAGAGCGTCCTGACGCCGCTGGGCGAATTCTGAGCCAAGCCTGGGCCGGCTGAGACGGCAATAGCGCCCGCCAGCACACCGAGGCGCAGCATTTCTGATTTGAGCGACATTGGATTCTCCCGTGATTTGGAGGGCGGTCAGCCAATCGAGCCGAGGCCGCCAGCGGCTGAAACAAGCAAGAGGCTGCGGCCACCGGGACGCGCTTGGCGTTCATCGCGTCTCAGCTCGCCGTTCTGTCGGCGACGGCGACCAGGATGTCGCGCAGCTCCTCGGGGAGGGACAGAAACGGCGAGTGATCGGTGTCCAGGGTAAACACCTGCTCGCACGGCGTGAGTGCGATCATACGGCGCTGATAGATCGGAGAAACCCCATGGTCCTTCAGCGCCTCAACGTAAAACCGGCGCACCCTGCCGTAACGCTCGGGGGTGAGCGCGAGGCGGTCCGCGTAGACCCTGGTCGCCTGCGGCCGCAGACGTTGCGCCGCCCACACGGCGTCATCCCTTGCACAGCAATTGTAAAAGACCTCTGGTCCCATCGCCTCTGGAAAGGTCGCGATGGTCCCGTCCGGGGAGACCTTCATGTTCGCGAGAACCAGGTCCTCGATGCCGAGATCCGCGTGGGCCGCGAGGAAGGTCGCCAGCGATTCGCCCGATTCCAGCAGCAGGCCGCAGACGTAGACGACCGCGGCAACCCGATCGGGTCGCCATTCGACAACCTGGGACGCGACGATGCCGCCCATGCTGTGGCCGACCACGATGACGGGCCCGGATTCCTCGTCGATGCGGGCGGCGATGCGGGTCGCGTAGCTGGCGAGCCCCGCGTTTTCGATCGGAGCGCGGTCGTCCCCGCTCCCGGGGAGCTCAGGCGCCACCACGCGATGACCGCGATCGATCAACAACGGCGTCAGCCGATCCCAGCACCACGCGGCGTGGAACGAACCATGGATCAGGACGAAAGTCGCCAATCAACCTCGCGTAGCGCGTTCGCACGTTCGCCAAAGGGGAGGATTCACGGCGGAAACTATAGGGCCGGCTTCGTTGCGGTGTAAATTCGACGAACGTAGAGCGGGGGGCACAGGAGCGGGGGTCATAGGTGGTGGTCGGTGCGCGTTCAGTCGACGGTTTTTGCCGCTGCGTCGCCCGAACGTCCGCCTTCGGGAGCGGCGTCGAATTCGGCTACTCCTTGGACGGGCAGGGAACTTCCTTGTAGACGGCATCGGCAAACGCCGCGACGCCGGTGTTGATACGCAGCGGCGACGTCCATGTCTGGAACGTGACAATGCCGCGGGTGATCGAGACCACCCTGTAGTTTTCCGTTCCCCTGGTCTTGTAGCACTTGCCCGGCTGGATATCTTGTTCTTTCAAGGGCATGGGAAAATCCTCGACGGGCGCTCGCGTCGGGAACGCGGCGTTCGGTTCTCCCAATCAAATTTGGTGCCAAGTGCGCCTCGGCACGGCGATTTCTGCAGCGGTGGAGGACGTCAGGACCGGTGCTGGCAAAAGCCCCAGCAGAAGTTGTGTTCAAGGACCCGCGCCTCGGTGAGCGCGTTCTCCGTCTCGATCAGGAGGCGCACGATGGATGACGACTCGGGCGAGCCGTCATTGATGCGCGCGCCATCCAGATGGTCGAAAATGAGATGGAGAAGTGCCCCGCCGAAGTAACGCTTCCATTTTACATCGAAATAAGCTTCGAGCAGGGGCACGACCAAGGGCGCGCGGACGCTCTCGCTCGGATCCGCTGCGAACACGGTTTCGATGCTCGGATTGCACCATTGTGCATGGGGCGAGATCTTGAATTCAGGGGCAATCGCATTGAGCATGGCGTTGACGACCGCGACTTGGGGCGGAGGGAATATGCAATAGACGGGACCAATGAACTCGTTGAACATCAGGAGCCCGCCCGGCTCCAACAGCGTGCCGGCCGTGTGAAGCATCCCTTCGAGATCGCGGACATGGTGCAGTGATCCAGCAAACATGATGAAGTCGTAGGTTTGCTGTGGCGGGTCGGCAACGAAGTGCTCAAAGCTGTCGACGTAGAAATTGACGTTGGTGAGGTTTTCCGCGCGAGCCGTGGCTTGGGCGAGCGCGATGCCGCCCGACGAAACGTCGAACGCGTCGACATGGGCGGCATAGTCATTGCGGGCAATGGTCAATTCGTGTCCGCCATCGCCGCAGCCGATGGAAAGCAAGCGCTGCGGCCGATGCCGCACATAGTCCTCGAAAGCCCAATACAGCCAAAACTTGGTCGTGCCGGTCATCCGACGAAAGATCTCGGCGGTTACGAGAGGATTGGCAATATAGCTGGATCGACGTTGAGCGGCATAGTTGTCATCCCAAAGCGTGGCCGTGCGGTCCTGCATCTGACACCTAACGCCGCAACTGCATCTCGACGCCCCGCCTTATCATACGCCAATCCAGCCACCGCCGGCAGTAAGGACGGAAATAACCCCACCCCGCGGTGGCACGTGCGACGCCCACGGAGTGCCGCACGCGGTTCGCGAACGGCATCCCACGCGCTGCCGGCTGCGGAGCGCGGGCTCCTGGTGTTCTGCCGTTTTGCCGGATCGTGGTGCCATGCACGCAGGGCTCCCTAAACCGGCCTTCGTGGGCTGTCGAGCCAACCGATCAAGCGCTGCGCACAGGGCCGCCCGACCGAAATAGCCTTCAAGGGAGTCGCGGAATCACCATCCAATAGGCTGGGACCAACTCGCCAGCCTGGGCCAGATACTCCGTCGCCACCTTCCATTGGGTCAGGCTGTTATCCCACCGCCCAACAACAAGCTCGTACTGGTGATGGGGGTCTAACGTGGAACGTGCGTAAAGCAGCACGCGGGTCCCGTCTTTCGGCGCACCCTCCATGCTTGCCCATGTCATCTGGCGTTCCCGTCAGTTTCGTCTGGCCGCAGGGGCCGCCGAATGTGGGCAGCCCAATGCGGGGGCGGTGAAGGCCGAGCGATACTGCCGAGGTGAAGGCGGATTGGTGACGGCGGAGTGGTGACGGCCAAATGCTGACGGCCCGGGTGACAGCCGGGTGCAGACGGCCCCGGCTGCCACGCTTCGAGCGGCCCTTTATTTCGTGACCTGACCGCGAATCTCTCCACCCTTATTTTTTTCTGTGTGGACGTTGAAATAAAGCTTTCCGGCAAGAAGCTCGTCCGCCTGAGCCTCGGTCAGAGTGGCCGTACCCTTGATCGGGCTCGCCACGCTGCCTTGGACGGGGACAACCACCGGGGCGTTCTTGCCGGGGTCGGCGGGACCGTGGAAGTGGGCCATCGTGGCGTTGCCGGTCAAGCCGGAATAATCCGCCGTGTAGGACAGTTGCTTCGACGACGAGTCGTAAGTCGCCTCCAATGTGCCGGTGCCTTTGCTGTCGTTCGCGGGCACTTCATCGGAAGCGTTGAGGGTGGCTTTGAACTTCACGATCTCCGCGGACCCGATCGAGGTGGCCGCAAGTAAAGCCGTGAGCGAAATCCCTGCGCAAGCAACCAAAAGCCGTGCGGCAATCATTGTTTTCTCCCTCATGTTCTGTTGAAGGACGGCGCGCTTTAGAGCGATGACATCGACGCGCCAATCCAATACGCAAACCATCGACAAGTTCCAAGAGGCGATAATAGGCTATGCCGCGCTTACCCGCCATGGGGAGACGGCCGTCTTGCCGGTCCTTTGGCGGGCTCGGTGCTCCGGGTGACCCACGTCCGTCAACCCATCCGCACCTTCTTCGTGTCGCCGAGGTCCGGCGGGCTGCCAGAGATCCGAGCGGCCACGAGCTTGAGGGCGACGGTGATTGCGTTACCGCGGGTGTCCCAGAACTCGGCGCTGTCAGGAATGACGCGAAGCACGCGGACCTCGGGATCGGTGGGACCATTTGGCCACCACGCCTGGGCTTCCGTGCTCCACAGCTCCTGGGCCTTGGCGGCGTCTCGGGACATCGCCGCCTGCCCGGTGACCGAAAGATAGGCGTTGGCGTGCGTGTCGGCGAAGGCGAGGCAGACGTCGGACGCCGAACCGATCTCGTCCTCCTTGGCGCCCCGGTGGTCGGTGAGGAACCACAGGCAGCCCCCGGCCCGGTCGGCGATCGCGTGCATGGGACGCGACCGCATGCGGCCTGCCGCGTGGGTCGTGAGCATGCAGATCTTGATCTTTCCGGCAATTTCCCAGACCCGATCGATGTCGGTCGTTGTACTCATCGCGGCACCTCGGCTGAATTTGGTTTGGTCGAGCAAGGCTGAACCTGCCCGGATGAAGTTGATGTCGTGGCGGCTCGCCGCCTTTTGGCTTGCGGTCGTGGATGATGAAACGCTCAAAGCGCGGGAAAGTGCCGCTCGGCGATCATCTTTCCGTCGCAGCGTCAATGCGGCGATCGCGCGCCCATGGGTCGCCGGAGCGCCCAAATCCGGCCGAGGGCGACCCGCTCCCTATCTGGTCGATAGAAACCTGACGCGGCCGCGTCCGAGTACCGCGCATGTCAGGCGCCCGGTCTTGAAGGCGCCGGTATCGACATTGATGCGATTGGGGAGAACCTCGGGTGCTTCGGCCGGCGTATGGCCATGGACCACGATCTTCCCGAAGTCCGCCCGGCTCGACAGGAACTCCTGGCGAATCCACAACAGGTCGTCGTCGGCCTGGCGGTCCAGCGGGACGCCGGGGCGAACGCCTGCATGGCACAGGAAATATTCCCCGACGGTCAGGCTCGTCGGCAGCGCGCGCAGAAAGACGAGGTGATCCGGCGGGAGCACGGCGCGCAGCCGCGCGGAGGCGTCCGCATAATCCCGCGCCGTCATGAGCGCGGCGACCGGGACGCCATACGATTGCAGGGTTTCCATACCGCCGAGCCGTTGCCAGTGCGCGGCGATCTCCGGCTCTTCCAGGAAGGCGGTCAGGTAGGTCTCGTGGTTTCCCTTGAGGGCCGTGAGCGCAGTGGGGAATGGATTGCTCACCAGACGTTCGAGAACGCCGCGTGAATCGGAGCCGCGGTCGATGTAATCGCCGAGCGTCACGGTGAGAGCCGAGCCGACCGGGTCGGTGTCGAGATCACGCGCGATCTCGCCGACCAGGCGGTCGAGCAGATCCGACCGGCCATGAATGTCGCCGATGACGTAGAGCCTCTCCGGGTCGGGCGTCATGGGCATGGTTGCGCTTGTGGCAGTATCACGAGGACGGACGGGGTCTGTGTCCGGGGAAGCACCGACGTTGGACGTCGCAGGACGCCGTACCGGCCCGGCGACCATGTCCTGCGACGACCGTGACTACGACCATATCCATACCCGATTCCGACCGCTGGCGAGAGCGGGAATCGGGCGAGCGTGTCGCGCCCTGTCGGTATGAATGCCCGCCGTGGTCTCCCCCGTGATCCCACATACTGCCGGCTCGATCCGAAAATACCCTATGAGCTCGCCCTGCGGGGACGATCGGATTGCCGATGTTAATGGGGATGGCATCGCCGCGGACATGGCCTGGCGGATGACGCCGAACGGAAAGGCTGAGGTTGCTCGTGGGACCCCCTTAGCCGCACGCTTTCGCAGACTGCGGCCTGGAGTCTGTTTTATGTTCGCAGGCCAGCTTATGCGCTTCCTTTACCTGGGCAGGTGTCATGTTGGCTGCCACCAGATCCCGCGTGAACGCGGCCGATCGTTTCCCGCCTGAAGCCGCCAAATCGAACCACATGTGGGCAGAAACGAGATCCTTCTCTACGCCGCGCCCGTAAAGAAACATGAGGCCGAGGTTGTTCTGAGCCTCGACATTGCCCTGATCCGCCGCCTGTCGAAACCAACGAATGGCTTCAGAGTAGTCGACGGGCACGCCGCGGCCGCTTTGATACAGGATCCCGATCTTGGTCTGCGTTTGCGGGTCGCCGGCTTCGGCGAGCGGGCGCAACAAGCGCATCGCCGCGACGCCGTCCGCCGCTTCCAGCGCTTGCTCGCCCCTCTCGAGCGTGCCTGTCGCAGTCGATCCCGAGCCAGCAAATGATCCCGTGCCGGCGCCAAAGACGATCGCCACCACCAGTCCTATGCGCAGTAGAAACATGACTTGCTCCCGTGCGCCCCGACCACCATGCGGGGGGATGTGGCCCGCCGCATTCCACCGCAGTTCAAGGAACGGTGTTGTCTTGTCGGGGCCTGTGATGGTGCGGTGAAATCGGCGCTGAGTCCGAATTCGCGCTGACCCGTCGCATGGTCGCCTCCTGACCCGACGGAGGCGATAAGGTTGCGGATGCCTTGTTCATCCTCAGTTCCTGTGCCGCTATGGCAATGCGCGATTGTTGGGAAAGTTTCACCTCGGCTGCGCCAGCTCCGATAAGCGGGTGAGTTCCGGGCGGGCTCCCGGTGCTGTATGGCCCGTGTTCGATCCCCACGCTCATATTTGCTGCGCTTCGCCGTCGGGTTGCGTCGCGGCATTCATGGCAATGTGTGAGGAACGACTGAGCCGATCGGGAGAAAGCCGAGGCGAGGACGCAAGGCTTCATTCGCGGCGAAGTGCCTGGGAGCGCCGCCCAATCCGAGACCATTTCCCCAACCAGGCGCGTATCCTGAGACCGAGTCGGGAACGAGTGTCCAACCCACCACGTCTCGATTTCGATCGATGGCTGGACGTGAATGTGCCACGCCCGTCGTATTTGATGATCTTTTGAACGCTACGTTTAATCTTCTTTTGAACCTCCACGACATTCGCAATGAGTTTAATTTTATCGGCTTTGTGCGGTGTTTTCGCGCCGGGCTGCCCGGCACTTTCACACATTGCGTCGCTCGAGAAAACGCGCAAAGAAGGATGACCGACCGAGGTCCGTCATGAAGCGCATTGTCTTCCTCAACCGCTTCTTTCATCCGGACCACTCGGCCACCAGCCAAATTTTGAGCGACCTCACGTTTCATCTGGCGCGCACCGGATGGGATGTCGCCGTCGTCACCAGCCAACAACGCTATGACGATTCTCGGGCGCAGCTGCCGGCCGTGGAAGTCACCGAGGGCGTTACCGTGCATCGGGTGCCGACGACCCAGTTCGGACGGTCCCGCTTGATCGGGCGCGGTCTCGATTATGCGAGCTTTTACGCGTCTCTCTGGAAGGCCGCGAACCGGCTCGCCGGCCGCGGTGACATCCTGGTGGCAATGACCGATCCGCCGATGCTTGGCGCTGTCGTCAGGCATGTCGCGAACCACCGGCGAGCCCATCTCGTCAACTGGCTCCAGGACCTTTACCCGGAAGTCGCAGCGGAACTGAACGTGCCGCTCATGCGGGGTCCCTTCGGGCGAGCACTCGGTCAGATCCGCGATCTGTCACTGCGCGCGGCGCGATCGGACGTCGTCATCGGCGAGCGGATGGCAACCAGGCTGGTGGCGCTCGAAATTCCTCGCGATCGGATTCGGGTGATTCCCAACTGGTGCGCGGACCCATCGATACTTCCGCAGGAGGGGTCGCAAAACCCGCTGCGTCAAGCATGGGGGCTCGCCGGAAAATTCGTGGTCGGCTATTCCGGAAATCTCGGGCGCGCCCACGAGTTCGAAACGATCCTGGACGCGGCACGCCGGCTCGGGGACCAGGACAACCTGGTTTTCCTGATGATCGGCGGCGGACATTTCATCGATCAGCTTTCCTGCCGCGTGCGGGAGCTTCGCCTCGATGAAAAATTCCGTTTCCTGCCGTATCAGGACCAGCCGACGCTCAAAACATCGCTGGCCGTGCCCGACGTGTACTGGATCTCGCTCAAGCCCGCGCTCGAAGGCCTCATCGTACCGAGCAAATTCTACAGCATCGCCGCCGCCGGCCGGCCCATTATCGTGGTCGGGGCGGAACAGGGTGAACTCGCAGACCTCGTGAGACAACATGATTGCGGATTTGTCGTCGAGCCCGGTCAATCCGAGGCTCTCGCTGATCTTCTTAGACGACTCGCCAAAAATCCCGATGAGCTGGCCACCATGGGCAAGGCGGCGCGCACGATGCTCGATCGCCATTTTTCACGGGATCAAGCTCTTCATAAATGGGAAGACCTGATCAATGAAATTTCAGCCTTGCCAGCTTTCGAAGGACCAAGCTGACCCCACGGAATGTCCGCTGGCTGCGACGACGGCCGACAGCACCTTCGGGCCATGGCGATCCCGACGAAGTCTTGGCTGTCGGAAGCGCGACGGAACCAAATAACGACCTCGGCAGTTCCTTCGCCAATCTTTTGGATGCCGATCTTTTCCGAGAAAGTCGTGGGGTGACACAATCCGGCGTCTCCCTATGGCCCGCCCAGTTGTGGTGCCCCTATGGGACGCGGGATGGGTTGGAGAACGCGTTTGGGTTCAGGCCGATGCAAGTAAACCCCGGAACTGGTTCCCCGCCCAATGCGAAGCCAACGAGTCCCGTCCTCACGCCGGAACAAAAGCGCTATCGCATCGAACGCTTCAAGAACTGCATCAAACGCCTCGAAGCGTTCGATCCGCAGAACATGCAACATCGATTGGGGGTGCCTGAAGTCGTCACCCTCGAAGCCGGAATCGACAAGGCGCTATCGGCGACCTTCGGTTATGGCACTCCCGCGTATCTTCGCTTCAACCTCGCCGCGCGTCTCGATGCCGGGCCACTTTTGACGAGTGCCGCGCTCCAACACGCCGGCCCCCGCACGGTCGGTTATGACGAGCGCGAGGCGCGGGACGCGCGAATTTATTTTGCCGAAGGCAAGCAACGATCGCTCGTTCTTCTTCGACAAGCCATTTCAACCGTCGAGGGCGAATGCCTCTTCGGCGACAGTGAGATCTGCCGCCTCGCAACCTCGCTCTGCCGCGGCCGCCATCCGGGCTTCCCGGTGACCTATTCGTCGGTCGCACTATGGCTCGGCTTGACGTTCATCTTCGCCAGCCTGATCGCAGGAGGGGGCGCGGCTCCACAATCGACGCCCCAAGCGACCGGACAGGTGCGCTGAGCCACACGTCAGCCCTGCTCGCGATCGAAGAGGAACGATGGTGCGGCCAAGAGGACTCGAACCTCCACTGGTTTCCCAACTAGCACCTCAAGCTAGCGCGTCTACCAATTCCGCCATGGCCGCGACCGTGTCGCTGCGGGTCGAGCCCGTGCGTCGGCGAGGAGCGTCACCTAACAAATCGGGTCCGGGGCTGGCAAGCGGCTTCTGCGGCGTTTCCGGGCCGCGCGACGCGCGCTATGCTGGCGCGCCTGTCCGAGACGCCGCAGCGCTGTGCACCGCTCGCCCATGACGCCGCTCGCCCGGCACCCGCGACGCGACGCCGACCGCGGCCGGCTTCCGGCCGCGACCGGCAGCCCGCCGGTCGAGTGGCGCGTGGCCGACGGGCCGGTCGCCCTATGACGAGGCCGTGGCCGCCATGGAGGCGCGGGTGGCGCGCGATCGCGCGCGGGCACGGCGCCGCGAACGCGTCTGGCTGCGTCGAACATCCGCCGCTCTACACGGCCGGCACGTCGGCGCGCGACGGCGGATCTGCGTCGAGCCGCGCGTTTCCCGGTCCATCGCACGGGACGCGGCGGGCAGTACACCTATCACGGGCCGGGCCAGCGGGTGGCCTATGTGATGCTCGACCTGCAACCGGCGCCGGCCGGACGTGCGGGCCTTCGTGGCGGCGCTCGAAGCCTGGATCATCGGCACGCTGGCCGGCTTCAACGTGCGCGGCGAGCGGCGCCAGGACCGCGTCGGCGTCTGGGTGGCGCGGCCCGACAAGCCGCCGCGGCCTCGACGGCAGCCCGGCCGAGGACAAGATCGCGGCGATCGGCATCCGCCTGCGGCGCTGGGTGAGCTTCCACGGCATGTCGCTCAACGTCGAGCCCGACCTCGTCGCATTTCGCCGGCATCGTGCCCTGCGGGATCGCGGCAGCCGCACTACGGCGTGACCAGCCTCGTCGACCTCGGCCAGCCGGTCACGATGCCGGAGGTCGACGCCGCGCTTCGCACCCAATTCGAGCGGATTTTCGGACCGACCCTCGTCCTGACGGACGCTTGAGCGACAACGTAGCTCATCGGACGACGGAACATTGGGCCGTTCGGCCCGTTCCCCGGCAGCGCACTGGAGGCGAGGCCATGGATGACAGACCGACTAAACTCGATGTAACCGATGCCCGCCAGGCCAAGACCGGGCTCGGCGTGCGCTACGTGCTGTTGGTCAGCCTCGGGCTGATCGTCGTCGCCGGCATCATCATCTACGCTTTCGTCAAATGAGCGTCACCGTCCGGCAGCCGCCGACACTGCGTCAGTGTACCGCGGCGGCGAGGACGGGCGGCATCGCGAACGAGGTGACGAGGCTGGGCCAGCCGGCCGTTGCACGGGCCCGAACGGCGGCGCCGAACCAACGCGGTACGCGATGGGCTTGATCGAGGATATTGACGAGCACCGCAAAGCTCGACGCCGATCGGGAGATGTCGACCTTGGCGATCAGCCATTGGGCATGTTTCTCGTCGACGACGCCGGTGGGCCGGATATCCCATACCACGTGGTCGGTCACGGTCTCGACGAAGAACTCGACCCAGGACCTCGTCCAACGGATGCGCGATGGCATCGATCGCGAACAGGTCTTCGATCTCGATCCTGGTCGGCGCCCGGTCGGCGAAAACCTCCCGGCGCAGGTGCTGGACGTCAGCCTTGGTGACGCAACCCTTTTGAATCAACCGTAGCAAAGCCGGACGACCCTGATCCAGATTGCCTACTCCATGTTCGACCGTGGTGTTCATCGTTTCGCCCTTCCTGTTACAATCGAAGGTGCGCTGGCCGAGTTGCCGAAATATGAATGGCTATATTGTAGAAGTTCTCAAGGTTAAGTTGCGGACAATACGTAAGCTTTCCACTTCATTGCAAAGACCAGGCATTTACTGCCTGGATACGAAGTAAGATTTTGCTAACCCCGAAGCTTTTGTTAAGATCCAGCCCATCGACACTTGCAGCGCCGAGGCGAGACCGGTCAGTTCGACTCTGACAGGGCGCCGAGGACAGCGGCGCTGCGCATGTCGATCCACCGTCTCGATCGGCGCTCCAGGGCCTCGGCGTCCTGGCCCCATTGGCTCTCCTGGAACGTCTCGTCGACATGAGCCGCGGCCCAGGCAGCCTCGGCGCGTCATCCGGCCCTGCAGCACCGCCAAAGCCAGCAGGGCCGAGCCGGTCAGCGTCGTCATGACGTTGAGGGCGGCCAGGCGGAACGGCGCGCGCCGGCCCCTCGCCGACCGCCTCGGCCAGACGCCTGGCGCATCAGCGACAGCGTGGCGGGCGGCTGCTCTACGGGCATGACGCCCTCGGCCAGGATGAAGCGGGCGCCGTACTCGTCCCGGTAGCAGGTCCAGCACCGGATCCCAGGCCGCGTGCCTGGTCCTCGACCAGCCGCTCGGGCTCGGCGGCCCGGTAGAACAGGAGATCCGAGCCGACATAATTCACGACCTCGTCGAGGACCGGCATCGGCTTGCGCCGCCACGCCATCGATCGCCGCGTTGGCGATGCGGGTCAGCGGCATGGCGGCCGGGTCGATCACGTCGCCGAGGCGTTCCACTCGGCGGCCACGGCCGCGGCGGCGGCCCGCGGTCGGGAGCGCAAGGTCGCGTCGGGCCGGCGTCTTGGCCGGCCGCCCGTCGAGCAGGAGCGCGAACACGCCCGCCCGCTCGGCCACGGTGCCGCTGTGAAGAAGCGCTTCGGCAGCGCCGGCCGGCCGTCTCTGGGGCCGTTCCGGCTGCCGGATCCGGGCATCGCCGCGCTTCGGATCATCCGTTCCGTCGCCATGCCTCGTCCTCACGTCTCGGGCGCGTCCTCGATCGGGTCGAACTGCTTCACGTCGAAGCCGAACAGGTCCCAGCTCTTCTGCATATGCGGCGGCAGCGGCGCCGTGACGTCGAGCGTGCCGCCGCGCGGATGCGGCAGAACCAGCCGGCGCGCCAGCAGATGCAGCTTGCGCTCGACCTCGCGTCGGGCACGGCGCGCAGCGGATCGGTCCGGCGCGGATCGTTGGCCGGCCGCCGACGCCGTATTTCGGGTCGCCGACGATCGGATGGCCGATCGCCTCGGCATGGGCGCGCAACTGATGCGTGCGGCCGGTGATCGGCTTCATCGACAGCCAGGCGAGGCGCGGCAGCGACCTTGTCGACCGTGGCATAGAGCGTCACCGAATGCTGCGCGTCCTCCTCGCCGTGCTTGGCGACGCGCATGCGTTCCAGCCGCGGCGCGGTCGCCGCCCTTGGCGGTGCCGCGCGCGCTCGTCGCCCATGCCCTCGCCCTTGGCGAGAAACAGCGAGATGCGGCCCTGCGCCGGCTTCGGCACGCCTTCGACCAGCGCCCAATAGATCTTGCGCGCCTGGCGCGAGCGGAAGATCTCGCCGAGGTCGGCCGCGATCTTGCGGTTGCGCGCGACGAGCAGCACGCCCGACGTGTCGCGGTCGAGCCGATGCACCAGCAGCGGCCGGTTGCCCTTGCGCGTCGGCCAGCGCGTCCAGCATGCCGTCGATATGCTCGCGCGGTGCCGGAGCCGCCCTGCACGGCGAGGCCGTAGGGCTTGTTCAGCACCATCAGGTCGCGATCCTCGAACAGGATCATGTCGTCGATGCGCGCGGCGGTCCTCCTCGGACGGCGCGGCGCTCGCGTCGGACGGCGGCCGGACGGTCGTCGAGGTTGCAGCGGCGGCACGCGCACGCTCTGGCCCGCGGCCAGCGCGCGTCGAGATCTTGACGCGGCCGCCGTCGACGCGGACCTGGCCGGTGCGGACGATCTTGTTGAGATGGGCAAGCGAGAGCGCCGGGCGCCGCCGCTTGAACCAGCGGTCGAGGCGCATGCCGTCTTCGTCGTCTGCGACGGTCAGCGATTTCGACGCTCACGATCGATGCGTCCATGATCGCGAGACGTCAGGCGACTCGGTCAGGCCGTTGCAGCCGGGCCATTCTTCGGCTCAGGCCGTCCGTCCTTCTTCGGCTCGGCGTCGGGCAGGTGTCTTGGTGTCGGCCGCAGCTGGCTGTTTCTCGTCCGGCAGGCCGTACTTGATCTTCTGCGAGGATCTTCGGGAGATCGTCCGGGTCGGGATTGAGGTCGCGCGCGTGGTTCCACTGGAACTGCGCCTCGAGCTTGCGGCCGATGCGCCAATAGGCATCGCCCAGATGGTCGTTGATCGTCGGATCGGCCGGCTTGAGGCTGACGGCGCGCTCGAGTTCCTGCACCGCCTCGTCGTAATCGCCAAGCTTGAAGTGGGCCCAGCCGAGGCTGTCGACGATGATAGCCGTCCTCGGGCCGCAGCGCGACGGCCGGCGCAGCATCTTGAAGCCCTCGTCGAGGTGGATGCCCTGGTCGATCCAGGAATAGCCGAGGTAGTTCAGCACCAGCGGCTGGTCGGGCTCGAGCGACAGCGCCTGCTTGAAATCGGCCTCGGCCTTCGGCCATTCCTTGTTGCGCTCGTAGGCGATGCCGCGGAAGTAGAGCAGCGCCCCAGAGCTGCCTTGTCGTCCGGCGGCGTGGCGTCGAGCGCCTTGGTGTAGGTCGTCGATCGCGTCGGCGTAGTGCTTCTGCTCGCGCTGGATGTTGCCGAGCGTCGTCAGGGCCTCGATATCGGTCGGGCTGCTCGGCGACGATGTCCTGCAGATGTTTGATGGCCTCGTCGGCTCCGCCCGAGCGCGTCGAGCGTCAGCCCGGTCTGGATGTCGGCATTGGCGCTGCAGCGGGCTCGACGGCCGGCACCATCTCGTAGACGTCGATCGCCTGCTCGTTCTGCTTCAGCCGGCCGTAGAGTGTCGGCCAGCGTCACCATCGCGAGGCTGTTCTGCGGCGCGAGATAGAGCGACAGCCGCAGGTAGATCATCGCGGCGAGTTCGTCGCCCTGCCGGCCGCCGGCCGCGCCGAGCCCGTAGAGCACTTCGCCGGCGCCTTCCTGCGGCGTCTTGATCAGGGGCTGCGAGCGGCTTGCTTGGCCTTGCAGATCGGCCAAGCGCCGCCTCGATCAGCGGATGGTGCGGCAGGACGCTCGTCGAAGGCCGTATAGGCCCGGATCGCCTCGGCCGTGTCGCCGTGGCGCGCTTCGAAGCGCGCCATAGGCGTCGACGAGCCGCAGGATCGTGTTGTCGGCTCGCATAGGCGGCCTTGAAGCGCTTGGTCGCCTCGGGCACGTCGTTGGCGAGGTCGGCGATCAGGGCCGCCGTGGTAGTCGCGGAACACGCCGAGGTTGCTGTCCTTGAGGCCGTCGACGGCCGCCAGCGCCTTCTTCTCGTCGCCCTGCGCCACATAGGTCCAGGCCGATCAGCAGCGTGCCGGTGATGTCGCGCTCGCGGCCGGCGCCGCCGTTCTCGAACTGCGCGGCGCGCCGCGACATAGTGCTTCTGCTTGAGCTGCTCGACGCCCGAGCACGAGGTGGGCGAGGCCGTTCTTCGGGTCCTGCGCCGACGAGGCGGCGCGCCAGATCGAGCGACTTCCGTGCATGTCGCCGTTCGACAGCGCCGCCACGAAGGTGCGCTCGAGCAGTTCGGCGTTGCGCGGATCGGCGCGCAAGCGCCTCGCGGAAGAAGGTGGCGGCCGCCATCGTGTCGCGGTCGGCTCCGGCCACCAGCGCCGCGAGATAATTGCCGACTGGAGCTGTCGCCGACCTCGAACGGGCTTGGCGACCGTGAGGACCTCGCGCGCCTCGGCCAGGCACGGCGAGACCGAGGACAGCGGCAGGCCGCGAGAACGGACGCGGCAGCGAGATGTGGCGCGACGCCGGTGCGCGCACGGACCTGGCTTTCGGACGATCTGAGGGCAAGGTCGCCAACTTCCGTGCGAGGCACGGCGCAGGCCAGATCAGCCGCCGACGCGATGGACTCGAAGGTGAGGAGCGGAAGATGTCCTTTTTGCGCCGGGCCGCAAGCAGGCGCGCGGCGCCGCTTCGCAGTCGAACCCGCGCCAGGACGTTTGACGGACTGCGCTCGGCACGGGACGTTCTGCTGGCCGGAGGATGTCGAGGGAGACGGTGATGCCGAAGTTCAAGGCCATCCGGATCGACAAGAGGCGAGGGCGGGCAGACGGTCGGCGCCGCGGATTTCGACGAGGCCGAGCTGATGGACGGGCGACGTCGACGGTGCGCGTCACCCATTCCACCGTCAACTACAAGGACGGGCTCGCCATCACGGGCAAGTCGCCGGTGGTGCGGCGCTTCCCGATGATGCCGGGCATCGATTTCGCCGGCGTCGTCGAGCGCGGCGCGCATCCGGCACTCAAGCCCGGCGACGCAGGTCGTGCTAACGGCTGGGGCGTCGGCGAGACCCATCTCGGCGCCTATGCGCGAGCGGGCGCGCGTCAAGGGCGACTGGCTGGTGCCGCTGCCCCCGGCCTTCACGCCCGCCGCAGGCCATGGCGATCGGCACGGCCGGCTACACCGCCATGCTGGCGCGTGCTGGCGCTCGAGCATCACGGCGCTCGACGCCCGACGCACGGTGCCGGCGGTCGTGACCGGGGCGGCCGGCGGCGTCGGCTCGGTCGCGGTCGCGCTGCTGGCCAAGCTCGGCTGGCACGTGATCGCCTCGACGGGCCGGCCGGCGGAGGCCGACTATCTGCAGCGACCTCGGCGCGGCCGAGATCATCGACCGCGCGACGAACTGTCGGCGCCCGGCAAGCCGCTCGGCAAGGAGCGCTGGGCCGCGGGCATCGACTCCGTCGGCTCGCACACGCTCGCCAACGTGCTGGCCCAGACCGCGCACGACGGCGCCGTCGCGGCCTGCGGCCTGGCGCGGCGGCATGGACCTGCCCGCCACGGTCGCGCCCTTCATCCTGCGCGGCGTGGCGCTGCTCGGCATCAACAGCGTCACGGCGCCGCGGCCGCGCGGCATCGAGGCCTGGGACCGGCTGGCCCGCGATCTCGATCCCGACAAGCTCGACGCGATGACCACGACGATCGGCTTCGACGACATCATCCCGACCGCGCACGAGCATCCTGGAGGGCGCGTGCGGGGACGGGTCGGTGGTCGAGATCGGCGTGAGCGCGTTCAGCTCCCGGCGCGGGGCCGCGGCGGCGCGCGCGCGAGCCGATCGTTGATGGCCTCGCCGAGCCCGTCGTCGGGATCGGCGCGACCGCGATGCGGTCGCGCCGCGCCGGCATCGAGGCCGCGCAGGAAGCCGAACAGGTTGGCCGCGGCCTCGTCGAGGTCGCGCCGTCGGCGACAGATCGAGGTAGGCGGCCGCGCCGCCCGCGCGCCAAGCCGGCCGCCGAAATCGAGCACGGCCTCGCCCGGCCGCGCGTCGCGCGCGTCGAGCCGCACGCGCGGCGCGCGGCGCATAGTGCGAGGCGAGCATGCCGGGCGCCACGAGCGGTGCCGTCCGGCGCGCGGCATGCGAGCGGACGCCCGAGCACGCGCTTCGATCGCGTCGCGCGGCACGCCGCCGGGCCGCAGCAGGCGTCGGCGTGCCGCCGAGGCAGGCCACGATGGTCGATTCGAGGCCGACCGCGCGTCGGGCCGCCGTCGAGGATGAGGTCGATCCGGCCGTCGAGTTCGGCCAGCGACATGGCCGGCGCGTCGGTCGGGCTGATGCGGCCGGAGCGGTTGGCCGAGGGCGCGGCGACCGGGCACGCCGGCCGCGCGCGAGCAGCGCGCGGGCGACCGGATGGCCGGGCACCCGCAGCGCCACGCTCGTCAGCCCGGCGCGGGCCAGGTCGCAGACGCGTGCACGCCGGCGCGGCCGGCACGACGAGCGTCAGCGGTCCGGGCCAGAAGGCCTCGGCAAGCGCCGCGGCCGGCGGTCGAATAGGCCCTGCGCCACGCGCGGCGCCGAGGTCGGCGCACATGGGCGATCAGCGGGTTGAAGCGCGGCCGGCCCTTGGCCGCATAGATCCGCGCGACCGCCGCGGCCGAGCGCGCATCGGCGCCGAGGCCGTAGACGGTCTCGGTCGGGAACGCCACGAGCCGCCCGACGCGCAGCAGGGCGGCGGCCGGCGCGTCCGGCGGGTGCCGGCCTGACGTCGGGCGTGCAGCGTCGGCGCGCGTCTGGCGCAGGCTGATCCAGCGCCTCGCGCTCGACATCGACGACCTGCGCTGCCGGATCAGGGCGTGAGCATGCAACCCTGCGGACCGCGATGACGCTACCGGGCGCCGATCGCGGACCTATCGTGCTCCGATCGCCTGACCCTCTGTGCGCGATGCGCTCGCGGCCGAGCGGGCGCTGCCCCGAACTCGACGACGGCACGCGCCGCGGCGGTGCTCGACGAGGCCGGCCGCTTCGCCGAGAGCGTGCTGCTGCCGCTCGATCGCGTCGGCGACCGCGAGGGCGTGACGCTCGACCGACGGCCGGCGTCACGCACGGCGCCGGGCTGGCGCGAGGCCTATCGGCGACTGGATCGCGGGCGGCTGGAACGGGCTCGCGGCGCCCGGAGCGATGCGGCGGCATGGGGCTGCCGCCTGCTCGTCCACGTCGCCTGCGCCGAGATCTGGTCGCGGCGCCAACCTGGCCTTCGCGCTGCTGCCCGCTGCTGACCAGCGGCGCCATCGAGGCGCTGCACCACCACGCGCTCGCCCGATCTGAAGGCGCTCTACCTGCCCAAGCTCGTCTCGGCGAATGGACCGGCACCATGAACCTGACCGAGCCGCAGGCCGGCTCCGACCTCGGCGCGCTGCGCACGCGCGCCGAGCGGCGCGGCGACGGCAGCTACCGCATCACCGGCCAGAAGATCTTCATCACCTACGGCGACCACGACCTCACCGAGAACATCGTCCATCTCGTGCTGGCCCGCCTGCCCGACGCGCCGCCCGGCACGCGCGGCATCTCGCTGTTCCTGGTGCCGAAGATCCTGGTCGGACGCGGACGGCAGCCTCGGCGCGCGCAACGACCTGCGCTGCGCCGGGCTCGAGCACAAGCTCGGCATGCATGCGGCGCCGACCTGCACCATGGTGTTCGGCGACGACGGGCGGCGCGACCGGCTATCTGGTCGGCGAGGAGAACCACGGCCTCGCCTGCATGTTCACCATGATGAACAACGCCCGCCTGGCGGTCGGCCTCGAGGGCGTCGCGGCGGCCGAGCGCGCCACCCAGAAGGCGATCGCCTATGCCCGCGAGCGCCGGCAGGGCCGCGGCACCGCGACGGCCGGACGCCGATGCGCCGATCATCGAGCACCCCGACGTCGCGCGCATGCTGATGACCATGCAGCGCCTCGACGGCGGCGGCCCGGGCGATCTGCTATCTGACCGCGGCAGCGCTCGACGCGGCGACGACGCGCCGGACGCGGCCGAGTCGCCGCGCCGAGGCGCGCCGACCGCGCCGCCCTGCTGACCCCGGTCGCCAAGGCCTTCTCGACCGACGTCGCCAACGAGGTCGCCTCCCTCGGCGTCCAGGTCCATGGCGGCATGGGCTATATCGAGGAGACCGGCGCGGCCCAGATCCTGCGCGACGCGCGCATCGCCGCGATCTACGAGGGCACCAACGGCATCCAGGCGATCGATCTCGTCACCCGCAAGCTGGCGCTGGACGAGGTGCGCCGCTCGCGCGCGAAATCGCCGCGATGCACGCGCTTCTCGATCGTCTGCGGGCCGCCAATCCCCCGCATACGGGGCTGCGGCGCCGAGGCTCGCCGAGGCGCTCGACGCGCTCGAACGCGCGACCGCCGCTTTGCTGGCCGCGCTATCGTCCGAACCCGCCAGAGCGCTCGGCGGCGCGACACCCTATCTGCGACTGTTCGCCTTGACCCGGGCCGGCGCTGCCCTCGGCCGAGGGCGCCCTCGGCTCGGGCGCCGAACGCGACATCGGCCTATTGCGCTTCTACGCCGAACACCTCCTGCCCCAGACTTCTGCCTTGGCCATGGCCATCGTCGAGGGCGCCGGCGATGCGCCGGGCTGGCGGAGGCTGCTCGCCGATGCCTGACAGGGACGCCGGCCAGCGGCTGCGCGGCTGTCATTCGAAACTCAGGACAACAGCCGTCGTTTCCTTTTTTTCGCTGCTGGCCGCCGGAACACGGCCACGAGCTCGACGTGGGCCGAATAGCGGAACTGGTCGACCGGCATGACGCTCTCGAGCCGCGTAGCCGCCCGCGACCAGGGTCGCGGCGTCGCGCGCGAAGGTGCCGGGGTCGCAGGAGACCGCGACGACCGTGCGGCACGCCGATGCGGCGATCTCGGCCGCCTGGGCGGCGGCGCCGGCGCGGGGCGGGTCGAACACCACGGCGTCGAAGCCCGCGAGTTCGGCGGCGAGCAGCGGGCGCGTGAAAAGGTCGCGCGCCTCGGTCCGGATCTGCCGCAGCGCCGCGGCTGCCGGACGCGGCCCGGCTCAGGGCCGCGACGGCGCCCGGCTCGCTGTCCAAGGCCGTCGACGGCGGCGGCTCGGCGAGGCGCAGCGCGAAGGTGCCGACGCCGCAGAAGAGGTCCGCGACGCTTGCGCGCCGGCGACCGACCGCTCGGGGACGCAGCGCCGGCCAGGGCCTCCTCGCCGGCTGCCGTCGCCTGCAGGAAGGCGCCGGGCGGCATGCGACGAGCGCGGCGCGGCCCATCGCGCAGCCGGGCGCCCGCGCCTCGACCAGGACCTCGCCGTGGTTCGACAGCCGCGCGAGGTCGAGCTCGCGCGGCCGCGGCCACGAGCGCGGCGCCCATCGCGTCGTCGGCGGGACCGAGGCCGCGCAGGTCGACGTCGAGGCCGGATCTCGGTCGCGGTCACCAGGATGTCGAGCGGCTTGCCGGACTCGGCTCAGCATCGCCGGCGAGGCGCCGCGCGGCCGGCAGCGCCCCGTCGAGGCCGGGCGCAGGATCGGGCAGGCCGCGATGTCGACGATGCCGTGCGCGCGCGCCTCGCATGAAGCCGACGCTGCGGCCGCGCCTGCCGGCTGCGCCCGAGCCGGGCATGGAAGGTCGGCGCGCCGCCGCCCTCGCCGTGCGCATCGACGAGCGGCGCGACCTCGGCGTCGAGACCCGCCTTGGCGCAGCGCCGTGGACCACGAGGTCGCGCTTCCAGGCCGCATAGGGTCGGGCCGGCAAGCGTCTGCACCGCGCAGCCGCCGCAGCGTGCCGAAATAGGGGCAGATCGGCGCGATCCGGTCGGGCCGCGGCTCGCAGCAGTTCGAGCAGATCGGCCGCGCTCGCCGTCGACGTCGGCCAGCACGGTCTCGCCCGGCAGCGCATAGGGCACGTAGACGGGGCGCCCGGCTCGTGCGCCACGCCCTCGCCGCGCTGGCCGAGCCGCTCGATGTCGAGCCGCAGCGGCTCAAGCTCACGGCGCCGCGCGCCGAGCAGGAACTCGCGGTTGCCGTCGCCGCCCGCGATCGGCGAAGGCATCGAGGCCGAGCACGCGCCAGCCGAGGCTCTCGACGAAGCGCCGCGATGTCGCGGCAGACGGCCTCGTGGATCGCGGGGTCGCGCACGATGCCCTTCTTGACCCGGCCACGCGCCGGCCTCGAACTGCGGCTTGACCAGCGCGACCAGCGCCGGCCCGCGGGCGCGCCAGCGCGAAGACCGGCGGCAGGACGAGGCGCAGCGAGATGAAGCTGACGTCGCAGACCACGAGGTCGACGGCTCGCCGAGGTCTGCCGGCGTCGAGCGCCGGGCGTCGCGTCCCTTCGCAGCAACGTCACGCGCGGGTCGCCGCGCAGGCGCGGGTGGAACTGGTCGCGCCCGACATCGACGGCCGACGACATGCGCGGCGCCGCGCGCGAGCAGCACGTCGGTGAAGCCGCCCGTCGAGGCGCCGACATCGAGGCAGAGCCGGCCGGCGCGGGTCGAAGCCGAAGCGGTCGAGCGCCGCCGCGAGCTTGACGCCGCCGCGCGACACCCAGGGATAGGCGGGCGTGCGCCTGCGAGCACGGCGCCGGCGGCGACGCGGCGTCGACGGCCTTGGCGACGGCTACGCCGTCGGCCGTGACGAGCCCGGCCGCGATCGCCTCCGCGGCCTTGGCGCGGCTCTCGAACAGCCCCGCCGCGACCAGCGCCACGTCGGCGCGCGTCGACGGCAGCGCGCCTGCGCCGTCGGGCGGTCAGCCCGTCGCGTTGGGCGGCCGCGCGTCGGACGCGCTTGCGGCGCGGCGCGGCGCCTCGGCGGCCTGCGCCGATGCCGAGCGCGTCCAGCACCTTGGCGACGATGCGCCTTGGCGTCGAGCCCGGCCTGCGGCATACATCTTCTCGGGCTTGTCGTGGTCGATGAACACGTCGGGCAGCACCATGGCTGCGGACCTTCAGGCCGCCGTCGAGCAGGCCCTCCTCGGACAGGGCCTGCAGCACGAAGGAGCCGAAGCCGCCGACCGAGCCTTCCTCGATCGTGATCAGCACCTCGTGGTTCGCGCGCCAGCCGGCGGATCAGCTCGCGGTCGAGCGGCTTGGCGAAGCGGGCATCCGCGACCGTGGTCGAGAGGCCCATGGCTGGCCAGCGTCTCGGCCGCCTTCAGGCTTCGGCGAGGCGCGTGCCGAGCGACAGGATCGCGACCTGCTTGCCTTCGCGCAGGATGCGGCCCTTGCCGATCTCGAGCGGCACGCCGACCTCCGGCATGTCGATGCCGACGCCCTCGCCGCGCGGATAGCGCAGCGCCGACGGGCCGTCGTCGTAGGCGACCTGGGTCGCGACCATGTGGACGAGCTCCGCCTCGTCGGCCGCCGCCATGATCATCATGTTGGGCAGGCAGCCGAGATAGGCGAGGTCGAACGAGCCCGCATGGGTCGGCGCCGTCGGCGCCGACGAGGCCGGCGCGGTCGATGCGCGAAGCGCACCGGCAGGTTCTGGATCGCCACGTCGTGCACGACCTGATCGTAGCCGCGCTGCAGGAAGGTCGAGTAGATGGCGCAGAACGGCTTGTAGCCTTCGGTCGCGAGGCCGGCCGCGAAGGTCACGGCATGCTGCTCGGCGATGCCGACGTCGAAGGTGCGCTTCGGGAAGGCCTTGCCGAACAGGTCGAGGCCGGTGCCCGACGGCATGGCGGCCGTGATGGCGACGATCTTGTCGTCCTTGTCGGCTTCCTTGATCAGGCTCTCGGCGAACACGCGCTTGTAGGCCGGCGCATTGGCCTTGGGCTTGGCCTGCGTGCCGGTGATCACGTCGAAGGTCGATGACGCCGTGGTACTTGTCGGCCGCGGCCTCGGCCGGGCGCGTAGCCCTTGCCCTTCTGGGTCACGACATGGACCAGGACCGGGCCGGCCTCGCTGTCGCGCACGTTCTTCAGCACGGGCAGCAGGTGGTCGAGGTTGTGGCCGTCGATCGGGCCGACGTAGTAGAAGCCGAGCTCCTCGAACAGCGTGCCGCCGGTGAAGAAGCCGCGGGCGATATTCCTCGGTCCGCTTGGCCTTCTCGTAGAAGAACTTGCGGCAGGTGCTCGGCGAGCTGCTTGCCGAAGTCGCGCAGCGACCGGTAGGTGCCGCCCGAGACGAGGCGCGCCAGATAGGCCGACATGCGCGCCGACCGGCGGGGCGATCGACATGTCGTTGTCGTTGAGGATGACGATCAGGCGCGAATGCAGCGCGCCGGCATTGTTCATCGCCTCGTAGGCCATGCCGGCCGACATCGAGCCGTCGCCGATCACCGCGATGACGTTGTTGTCGCCGCCCGCGAGGTCGCGCGCCACCGCCATGCCGAGGCCGGCCGAGATCGAGGTCGAGGAATGGGCGGCGCCGAACGGGTCGTATTCGCTCTCGGCGCGCTTGGTGAAGCCCGACAGGCCGCCGCCCTGGCGCAGCGTGCGGATGCGGTCGCGCCGGCCGGTCAGGATCTTGTGCGGATAGGCCTGGTGGCCGACGTCCCAGATGATCCGGTCGTCCGGCGTGTCGAAGACGTAGTGCAGCGCGACCGTCAGCTCGACGACGCCGAGGCCGGCGCCGAGATGGCCGCCGGTCACCGACACGGCGCTGATCGTCTCGGCGCGCAGCTCGTCCGCGACCTGGCGCAAGTCGGTCTCGGGCAGCTGCCGCAGAGCGTCCGGCGTGTCGATCGTGTCGAGAAGGGGCGTTGAAACGGTCATCGCAACCTCGCGATGCTGAACGTTGCGTCGGAGCCACCTGCGTTTAGCCACAGCCGGCGCCACACGCAAACTTGTGGCACCGCAATCGTCCGACGACGCCGACAAGCTGCGTTCGCACATGCTGGCAGCTTCCAGCCACAGTTGACCGCACTGAGCGAACCGCAGCGCCGAACTCTGTCGTGCGAGCCGCTCGGATCGACACTCGCAGTCACGAGAGTCGCGACCATGACCGTCGATCCTGCATGCCACGCCGGACTCGGCGCTCGCAGCGCCGCGCCGGCGATCCGTCGACCGAGCGGCTGCGAGCGCGCTGGGGCTGGATCGTCGCCTTCGGCGTGCTCTGGCGGCCGCTCGGCGGGCCTCGCTGGCGCTCATGCTCACCGACACCGCGACCATCGCCTCGGTGCTGATGATCGGCGTCTTCATGATCGATCGCCGGCGTCGTCGAGATCGTGCATCGGCTTCCGGACCCGGACCTGGGGCCGGCTGCTCTACTGGGAGCTCGGCGGGCCTGCTCTATGTCGTCGGCCGGCGTCTTCGCGGTCGCGGCGCCCGATGCAGGCCTCGGTCGTGCTCACGCTGCTGCTCGGCGCCGGCCTGCTCGCCACCGGCGTCGTGCGCATCGTCGTCGGGCTTCCGGCATGCAGCGGCTCGCCGCGCGCGCGGCCGCTGATCCTGGCCGGCGTCGTCACGGCGCTGCTCGGCCTGCTCATCGTCGTCGGCTGGCCGGCCAACAGCCTCTTCGTCCTCGGCACGCTTGCTCGGCATCGACCTGCTGTTCTACGGGCATCGACCTGGATCGTGTTCGGCTTCCGGCTGCGAGCGCTCGCGGCTTGACGATGCGCGTCGTCACGTCGTGCACGTGCAGCAGTTCGGCTTGACGGCCATGCGAGCGAACGGCACGGGCGAGGGCGGGATCGATGACGAAGTGGGTGTACACGTTCGGCGACGGCAAGGCCGAGGGCGCGGGCGGCGATGCGCGACCTGCTCGGCGGCAAGGGCGCCAACCTCGCCGAGATGGCGAATCTCGGCCTGCCCGTGCCGCCCGGCTTCACCGTCACGACCGAGGTCTGCACCTATTTCTACGCCAACGGCCGGCGCTATCCGGCCGAGCTCGCAGGCGCGAGGTCGACGCCGCGCTCGGCGCATGTCGGGCAGCTCGACCGGCCGCGGCTTCGGCGACGCCGACGAACCCGCTGCTGGTCTCGGTGCGCTCGGGCGCCCGCGCCTCGATGCCGGGCATGATGGACACGGTGCTCAACCTCGGCCTCAACGACGAGACCGTCGCGGCGCTGGCGCGAGTCGCTCGGGCGACGAGCGCTTCGCCTACGACAGCTATCGCCGCTTCATCCAGATGTATTCGGACGTCGTGCTCGACGTCGAGCATCACCAGTTCGAGGACATCCTCGAGAGCTTCAAGGAGCAGCAAGGGCTACGTGCTCGACACCGACCTCGACCGCCGCCGACTGGCAGAGGCGTCGTCGAGCGCTACAAGGCCAAGGTCGCAGAGCGAGACGCGGCAAGCCCTTCCCGCAGGACCCGCACGAGCAGCTCTGGGGCGCCATCGGCGCGGTGTTCTCGTCCTGGATGAACAGCCGCGCCATCACCTATCGCCGGCTGCAACGACATCCCGGAGGCCTGGGGCACGGCCGTCACCGTGCAGGCCATGGTGTTCGGCAACATGGGCGACACCTCGGCCACCGGCGTCGCCTTCACGCGCAATCCCTCGACCGGCGAGCACGCGCTCTACGGCGAGTTCCTGGTCAACGCGCAGGGCGAGGACGTCGTGGCCGGCATCCGCACGCCGCAGAACATCACCGAGGCGGCCGCGCATCGCGGCGGGCTCCGACAAGCCCTCGATGGAGACGGCGATGCCGGAGGTGTTCGGCGAGCTTCGTCGCGACGACCGAAGCTGCTCGAGACGCACTACCGCGACATGCAGGACATGGAGTTCACGGTCGAGCGCGGCAAGCTCTGGATGCTGCAGACGCGCACCGGCAAGCGCACCGCCAAGGCGGCGCTGCAAGATCGCGGTCGACATGGCGAGCGAGGGGCTGATCAGCCGCGAGGAGGCGGTCGCGCGCATCGATCCCGCCGTCGCTCGACCAGCTGCTGCATCCGACCATCGATCCCAAGGCGCGAGCGCGACGTGATCGCCACCGGCCTGCCGGCCTCGCCGGGCGCCGCGTCAGGGCGAGATCGTGTTCACGTCCGAGGAGGCCGAGAGCCGCCGAAGACGCCGGGCCGCAAGGTGCATCCTGGTGCGCGTCGAGACCTCGCCCGAGGACATCCACGGCATGCATGCCGCCGAGGGCATCCTGACCACGCGCGGCGGCATGACCTCGCCACGCCGCCGTGGTGGCGCGCGGCATGGGCAAGCCCTGCGTCTCGGGCGCCGGCACGATCCGCGTCGACTACGCGGCCAGGCACGCATGACCTGCGGCGGCGTGACGCTCGAAGAAGGGCGACGTCATCACCATCGACGGCTCGACCGGCCAGGTGCTGCGCGGCGACGTCGCCGATGCTGCGAGCCGGAACTGTCGGGCGACTTCGCGACGCTGATGGAGTGGGCCGACGCGGCGCGCCGCATGAAGGTGCGCGCCAATGCCGAGACGCCGCGCCGACGCGCGCACGGCGCGCAAGTTCGGCGCCGAGGGCATCGGGCTCTGCCGCACCGAGCACATGTTCTTCGACGCCGACCGCATCGTCGCGGTGCGCGAGATGATCCTCGCCGACGACGAGGCGGGCCGCCGCGCCGCGCTCGCCAAGCTGCTGCCGATGCAGCGCGCGGACTTCGCCGAGCTGTTCGAGATCATGTCGGGCCTGCCGGTGACGATCCGCCTGCTCGATCCGCCGCTGCACGAGTTCCTGCCGCACACCGAGGCCGAGATGGCCGAGGTCGCGAGCCGCGATGGGCATCAGCGTCGACAAGCTGCAGCGCGCGCGCGCCGGAGCTGCACGAGTTCAACCCGATGCTCGGGCTTCCGCGGCGTGCCGCCTCGCCATCGCCTATCCCGGAGATCGCCGAGATGCAGGCGCGCGCCATCTTCGAGGGCGCGGTCGAGGCCGAGCAAGAAGACCGGCGAGCCGGTCGACGGCCGAGATCATGGTGCCGCTGGTGATGACGCACGGCCGAGCTCGACCTCGTCAAGGCGCCGCATCGTCGCCATGGCGGAGGCGGTCGCGAAGGAGACGCGGCGTCACGCGTGCCCTATCAGGTCGGCACCATGATCGAGCTGCCGCGCGCCGCCTGCATGGCCGGCGAGATCGCCGAGATCGGCCGAGTTCTTCTCCTTCGGCACCAACGACCTGACCCAGACCACGCTCGGCATCTCGCGCGACGACGCCGCCTCGTTCCTCGGCCCCTACACGGCCAAGGGCATCCTGCCGGCCGACCCCTTCGTGACGCTCGACCAGGAGGGCGTCGGCGAGCTCGTGCGAGATCGGCGGCCGAGCGCGGGCGCGCAGACGCGGCCCGACATCAAGCTCGGCATCTGCGGCGAGCATGGCGGCGATCCGGCCTCGATCGCCTTCTGCGAGACGGTCGGGCTCGACTACGTGTCCTGCTCGCCCTTCCGCGTGCCGATCGCCCGGCTGGCGGCGGCGCAGGCGCGCCTCGAGGCAACGGCGGCGCGGCCGAGAAGCACCGCACGGCTGTAGCCGACCGGCGATCACTAGCCGGCTCGCAGCCAGGCCGGTAACCATTCGGAAAGCGTACCTCGCGATAAATCGAGCGCTGCAGCGTTTCGGTCGCGACCGGCGGCTTCGCGCCGAATCGCCGTCGCGCTCCGGCCGACGCTCCGTCTCGTGCGACGCGCGGCGGCCGACCGTCGAGGGTGCGGCATGGTTCGCTCGCGCATGGCGATCCGGCGGAAGCACCGGCCGCGGTCACGCGCTGTCACTGGGCGGGCTGCACGGTGGCGCCCTGGTGCCTGGCCGTCGGCCTGCTCGTATCCTTCGTGGCCGATGCCGGCCAGGACCCGACGATCGGCGCGACCCGGATGGCCTGACCGACTCGCGCCCGTCATGCCGGGCGATCTCGTCCCGTCCGAGCTGCGGCGCCGGCGCCGCGACTTCGGCCTGCCGATCGACGACCATCTCGTGCGCGAGGCGCGGCTCGTCGTCGGCGATCCGCGAGATCGAGGCCGATCCGGACGAGATCGAGCCGAAGACGACGCTGAAGGCGCAGCGCCACGGACTTTCCGGCCGTCGACCGCAGCCACAAGGGCGATCCCGCTGGTCGGGCTGCGGCCGACCTTCGACGCGCGGCTGCGCCGGCCCGGTTCGCTCGACGCCTACCGGCAGTCCGGCCATGGCCTTCGCCGACGGCGACCCGGCCGACGCCGCCGCATCGAGCTTCGAGCCGACCGCCGGCCGACGTGCCGGGCCCGAGAGCGTGGCGCAGTTCGAACCGCTGCCCGAAGGCTCAGCATGACCACGAAGCCGTCGAGCGCCGCCGCCTCGCCCCGCGGCGGCAGCGCCGGCGCGACCACCGCCGCACGTGCAGGACGGCTCGACGCCCGACCGTGGCGCGCGCCGTGGCGCTCGCCTCGGCCACGCCGGCCGCGGCCGACGGCGACGCCCGTCGAGATCGCGGCCGCTGCCGAAATTCTCGCGCGGCCCCAACGGGCATCGTCGACCGGCAACGACCACGGTGGTGGGCATCGCGCCACCGCATCCGGACTACGCGGCCTTGATCGACGAGGCGCAAGGTCGGCGAGCGAGCAGCGGTGCCTCGCCGAGGCGATCTATTTCGAGGCCCGCAGCGAGCCCGAGGAGGGCCAGGCCGCCGTCGCCCAGGTGGTGCTCAACCGGGTCATGAGCGGGCTCTACCCGCGCATCGGTCTGCGGCGTGGTGTTCCAGAACCAGCAGCGCCACAACGCCTGCCAGTTCTCCTTCGCCTGCGAGGGCCAGGCCCTGCGCATCACCGAAGCGCGAGTCCTGGGCCAGGCCGTCCGCGTCGCCCGCGAGGTGACGGAGGGCGCGGCCTATGTGTCCGACGTCGGCGGCTCGACCCATTACCACGCCAATTACGTGCGCGCCGGGCTGGGCGCGCGCGCTGGTGAAGATGGACTGCATCGGCCACCACATCTTCTACAAGCTGAGGCCGGGGCAGACGTGATGTTCCTGAGAGAAACAGCACCGTCGCGGTGGACCTGCTCACGCCTCATCCGGTTGTTGAAGCAGAGCTTCAGCGGCGGCATCGAGAGGCTTCAAATGCTCGGTGACGACCGACCAAAGCACGTTGGGGTCGACGCGGTTGTATTCATGCCGCAACAAATTGCCCAATCCATGGTACCTCCAGGGAATTTCAGCGTGTAAATCTTTCAACTCGGGAGGAATATGCTTCGCGGCTTCGGCGATGATCAACAACGCGTGTTCAACCGCCCGTTTCATCGCCCAGTTCTAAGCGAACAATTCGGCAGTGGCAGTCTTCGTCGTAACCGTTCACGTCCCCATTTTCAGGCGGGGAGCGCGACGATTTTGATACCGGTCCTGGCGCTTGCGATGGCGCGTTCCATCGCGGCCCACGGGTCGGCCTTTAGTCTGCGGCATGTCTCAATGATGCTGAGGATGGCGGCGTAGGCTCTGCTGCCTTCGTCGGTGCGGGTGCCA
>CAWAEZ010000015.1:0-99643 GCA_963781195.1 uncultured Alphaproteobacteria bacterium
TTTCAATTACCCACAATTCGAGGCGTCGTTTGCTATAGTCAGATCTTTTTTGGAAAAACTTAAATCACTCGAAATCACTTGTGATTCATTGCTGAGCACCTGATTCGCGACCGGGGGTGCTCCATGACGCTTCCACTAGGGAAGGTAGAAACGGCGGTTCTGCCGTCGAGGCCGAGACGTGGGTTGATCGAGAGGTAGCTGGGTGCGAGTTTAGGGATGAGCGGCTTGCGAAGAGGTTTCGCAAACTCCTTGGGCGGATCGGAAGCACCCTTGGCGGAAGCATTCCACTGGTGTGTGAGGATTGGGCGAACACCAAGGCCGCCTACCGCTTTTTCTCCAATGACCGCGTCAGCGAAGAGGAGATCCTGACCGGCCATTTTCGATCGACCAGAGATCGGATCGCGGCGAACGGTGGTCCTCTCTTGGTGCTGCACGATACGACCGAATTTACATTTCAAAGAGAGAAGCGCCACGCGATCGGCTTAACGTAGAATAAACCGCCAAAACGACGAAGCCGGGCGATTGAGGTCGCACACGGTCTGCGGAATACCTGAGATGCATTAGAGTCTCGCCTTGACGATGGAGGGGATCCCGCTGGGGCTGGCCGCTGTCAAGTTTTGGACCAGGAAGAAGTTCAAGGGGACCGCCGCGCTCAAGAAGAAGATCAATCCGACGCGGGTGCCGATCGAGAAGAAGGAGAGCATCCGGTGGTTGGACAACATGAAGCAGGCGACGGAGCTGCTCGCTGAGCCAGAGCGGTGCGTTCATATCGGCGATCGCGAAAGCGACATCTTCGAGCTATTTTGTGCGGCCCGGGATCTTGGGACGCATTTCCTGGTGAGAACCTGCGTCGATCGTTTGGCCGGCGGCGGCGATCACACGATTGCCGATGAAATGGATGAGGTTGAGATCCAGGGTCTTCATTGCATCGAGGTCCGAGACAACAATGGCGATCATGCTAACGTTGTCCTGGAGTTCAAGTTTCGGCGAAATCGGGTGCTACCGCCGATCGGAAAACAGAAGCGATATCCTCCGTTGACCTTAACGGTGATCCACGCCGAAGAACATGCGGCGCCAAAGAACAGAAAGAAAATCGAGTGGAAGTTGATCACTGACACCGGTCCGATCCCGCCAAGAGGCCGTTGAGAAGCTCGAATGGTATGCGATGCGGTGGAAGATCGAGGTCTTCCACAAGATACTGAAGTCCGGTTGCAAGGCCGAAGAGTCGAAGCTGAGAACCGCAGAACGGCTCGTGAATTTGATCTCCGTCTTTTGCATTCTGAGCTGGCGGGTGTTCTGGATGACGATGATCAACCGTTCGGCCCAGAAGCTCCGCCGAGCATTGCTCTGACCGGGACGGAAATTGAACTGCTTGACCGCTCGTCAACGATAGAGGCAAAGCACTCGCTCACCGGAAGACCATCGGCACCTACCTGACCAAAATCGCCAGACTGGGCGGCTATCTCGCGCGCGCCACCGATCCGCCGCCAGGAAATATGGTCATGTGGAGAGGATTGTCGCGCCTCACGGATATGAGTTGGCGCTGTCATCGGAGCGCAAATTGTGGGTAATTGAAAGCGCCACCGCAGGCTTACTTCCTTGCGGCGCTTGGACTGAATGGCGAAGAAGCCTTCGACCGCGTTGAGTCATGAGATCATGGGACCGATCTCGTCTGTTATGCACGCGCGATCGAGGCTGGTGAGATAGAAGCAAGGTTGGCCGCGTGGGAACAGCGGGTCCGGGCTCCGAGTTGGACCGGATGGATGATGGCGGATGCCAATGCATCGGAAGGAATCGTGCCCATCAGCCGTGCTGCGTGTGGCGGGGCAGCCGAAAAACCTTATTTTGCGCGGCCCTGAAATCCACGGGTGAGCATGGAAATTCGTATCAGCGTGCCGCCACCGGCCACGTAAAGCATGCGTTTTTCGGGCCCTCCGAATCCGAGGTTCTGGCAGCGCCGCGTGATGCACCAGATCGGAATAATACCGAGGTGCTGTCCGGTGGGGCTCAAAACTTCGATCCCCGATTCCGTCAGCGCATACAACCGGCCGTCGTCATCGGTGACGAGGCCGTCGGCATTAGACTTCGGTGGAGCGCCAGGGAGCAGCGTCTGATCGCGTCCCACGAAGGTGGCGAACACGCGGCGATTCGCGAGCCGCCCATCCGGCTGCACGTCGAAGGCATAGATGTTGATGCCGCCGGTATCGTTGACATAAAGTGTTCTCTCGTCGTGACTGAGCTGCAAGCCGTTGGGGGTGGTAATTCCCTCCGCAACACGGATCGGAGCACCTCCGGGCGGGACGTAGTACACAGCAGACGGAATGATCGTCCGGTCGGGCGAAATATCCGTGAAGTAGACGCCGCCATTGCGGTCCGCGACGATGTCGTTCGGGCGGCCAAAGGGCTTGCCCTCGTAGTTGTCCGCGAGGATGGCTTCTTTGCCCGGCGGCCACACAACGCGTGGTCCGGCATAGCCAGGCTCGGTCTGCAGCGAGATCAAACGACCGTTCTTCTCGTCGAAGGTCATTCCCAGCGGACCGTGTAAATTGCCGACGAAAGTGACGGGCTGGTCGTGATCGTCCAGCCGCACGATGCGATTGGCGCGCGGTTCCGAGAAGACGGCGCCGACGCTCGGCAGCCAAAATACGTCATCCGCGCTTGTGAGGTCCTTTATCACCACCTCCGGCATCGTGCCGCCCTTGATCACGCCGGGAATGTCAGGGGCCGGCTGAAGCTGCGTGGTGTTTGGTGGGGTCTGAGAGAGGACCGAGGACGGGCTCAGGGCCGCGACCAACGCGAAGCTCAATGCAACGAGCAGTTTGCGTGACATGACTCCTCCCTCGCGGCGGCGATCCGGACGAATGCAGAGCGCGTCCTCTTCGCCACGAAAATAGACAGGATGCGGCAGGAGCGATAGCCACTTGTTCGTTAGTCACCGCCTCCCCCCAAAGGCGCCACGTCGAGCCTTCGGGAGAGGACCCGAGCAATCGCCGCTGGATGAAAGTTCAGCGGCAGGTCACCACCTCATGGACGACGACGGCAAGCGCGGTGGCGGACGATTGCCCAACCCATCGGCTCAAGTGCGCCCCTGATCCGGCCCGCGAACGCGCCGAAGTTGACATACGGGGCGAGCAGGGCGTTCAGAAGATCACCAACAGCGGCGTTACCTGTCCGTCCGGCAGCGCCGCATCAGATTGTGGGCCACCCACGCTCGAGAATTGGCTTGGCGACGTCGCTTACAGCGAAGCGAGCGCGTCAACAAAATCACCCGGAGTCCGAGGGGGGTATCCGCGCCGGAGGCGTATGGGCGGTTCTCCAAAATTGGAACGACGAAGGGTAGCCGCCGAAAGAGCTCTGCTGTTACCGCCACGTTCAGATCTGGTCGACCAGTCGCCAGCGCCACCGCCGCTGGAACAGTGCGGGACGAGTCCCGAGGCGCCGTCTGCTCAGCGCCCTGGAAACAACGCCCCGTTTAGGCAACCAGCGGTGTATAAACGTCGTTGTGACTCTGATAACTGGTTGGCCATGGTCATTTGAATGGGGGCACGTTTGTTCGCAAAGCGTCACGGGTCGGGGCTGACTTCGCTCCTGGCAAGCTTCCAGATCGCACTGGCAGGCATTGCCCACGGCGATGAAAACGGGGTGATCGAACTTCTGAGCGCCGGCCATATCACTAGCTCTGCGACCTGGTGCTTCAAGAAGCCTGGGCCGGAACGTTGCGACGTAACTTTGCGCATAGAAGATGGCTCTCTAGTTGTGAAAGGCTCCGGCTGCGGATCGTTCCGCGCACCAGTGAACGGTTCGAACGGCCGACAGACCTCCAAAATCGCAGGAAATAAAATCATAGTCAGCGTGGCGGGAGAGAGCGGCGACAGCGTGAACACTTATGAACTTTCGCCAGACCTGAGCCAATGTGCTCACACCGTGGAATGCCCCCCTGGTTTTCGGGCAAAGTCGTTTTCCTGTTCGGTCAAAAAGGTCGCGCCGACACGGACAGACGCTCAACGGAACTCATCCGATAAATTGGCTACAAAAGGGGGAAACCCAGTCCAGCTCGAGCCAGCAGCGAAGGAGCAACAAAACGGCGTGACTCAGCGTGTCGACCCGCAATCGTTTATGGATGCAGCAAAAGATCTGAGGGAACGGGAGCCTGACGACGACAGCTTGTCCGCGGCAACTCAAATGTTTCGGAAAGCAGCGACCGCTTTCCAAGCGGTTGGCGATCTCGCGCGGGCGCAAGCGGCGGCCGACGAAGCACAAGCGACAGACGACCTCAAAATTACGGACGAAGGAGAAGCAAAACCGAAGCCACCGAATAACTGCGGTCGACTACGCGGTAGCGCCTTGCAATGCTACACCCGGGCAACTCGCTTGCAGGCTTCTTCTGCGGCACAGCTCCGGACCTCCGGTCAAGTTGGCGCACTTCACGATTGCGTGCGGACTTATTGCGGTGAAATGCAAAAGGCTGCTTGCGCGATGCCTCTCTTTGGCAAAGATGGTGCAGGATTTTGTTTCACGACGGCCGACGATGAGTCCGACGCTAAAAAATCCGGACCTTGAAGCAATCGCACCGTCTGTTTTTTCCCGCGCACGGAAGCCGCCTTGATCGCCGTGCGCCGGCAGTTTTGAAGTCCGACTATTCTACGATGCTGGCGCGGTGGCTCGGATTCGAACTCCTGGCCAATGCCTTTACACATAGCGCCCACCAAGCCGATCACGCGTCGGCTTCGAATACACGGCTCTTTGCCGGAAGCGTCTTCGCGTTAGCTCCACCTCCGATCCTACGAGGAACCCGCCGATCCCGATTTCGACATTCAGTCGACGTGGCCTTGCGCCGCCGAACTGGCGGCTGTTCTTGCCGCGGGCACGGCACCACGCGGGACCGCATCCGGCGTCCGCCGGGCTGTCTACGCGGAAGTCTCGTGGATCGGTGCGGTCGCCGATGCGTGCCTGCGCGGGGCGCGCGAAGCGGGGTCGGTTGGCTGTTGCCGCGCTGGCTGTTGCCGCATGATCAAGGCTGCCCTCCGAGAGAGCAGCCTCGATCATCACCAGCAGGTCGCAGGCTCAATTCCAGTGAAAGTTCACGCCAGCGCGGACAATGTCGCCCGAGAACTTGGCGCTGGAGGTCGAGCCCACGATCGCGGGAGCAGCCGCGGGCGACGTGCCGGGGCTCGTCACGAGCGAACCGTTGGAGAAGTCCACGCTGCCCAGATCGTAATGGAGATACTCTGCCTTTGCGCTCCACTTCGACATGAACATCCATTCCAAGCCGGCACCCGCCGTCCATCCGGCGCGCGTCGAAGAATACGCACCTGCCGCTGATGCGTTGGGCGAGAGACACAGGCCGGGGAAGAAGGCACAGTCGTTGTTGGTTTGATTGATCGACGTGCTGGCTTTGACTCCGCCATAAGCGAGACCGCCGGTGCCATACAGCAGGAAAGTCGGAGTGAACAGATAGCCGAGCCGCCCGCGAACCGTGCCGAGATAATCGAGTTTGCTGGTGCTCGCAATGGAAGTTGTCACGACCTCCGAAGCACCAAAAAAGGCAATCGGGCCGGACGAATTGGTAACGGTTCCGTTGCCGTTACCACTGACGCCCTGAATATCGGTCTCAAAGCCGACCAGCCAAGCAGGCGATACTTGCCAGTTGTAACCAACTTGTCCGCCGCCAATAAATCCCGAGCGCCCTCCCGCGGGAACACTACCGGACGCTCCTGCAGCCGAGGCCGCCCCGTAGCTGGCGGGCCCGAGCAGAAAATCTTGCGACAGGACTGAATTCACTCCGACCGAATTGTCGTCGCTCCAGGTGCCGCCCGCGTTCGCGCCCAAATAGAAACCGCACCAGATACAGACCGGAACCGGGATGGGAGCCTTGTAGTAGGGCGCCGGAGCCATATCGGCCGACATGGCCGGCAATGAAAAGAGGCCGAACGCCGTCATCGCCAAAAGAAACTTCTTCATTGGAACGCCCCCCGCCGAAGCTGAGGATATCTTATACACGCCCTTGCGGCCAACGACCGTAACCCGAATGCAACAGGCGGTCGCAAGTCTTCAGTCACCGAAGTGGAACAATTACCGTGGCCGCGCGCGACCGCATGCACCAAAGAGCGGTTCGCAAAACAGGACCACGCTGCTTCTCACTCGCGACAAAGCGATGTAGGCTTCGCGTCGAGTACCCGGCAAGATGTCCTGGATTTCGATGGGGCAGTGCCGTCGGCGTGGCAATTCTCTTACTACGATCAACCAGTTCGTGTTCCGGGCCATTGACCCGTCAGGGCCCTGTTGTGCCCACGATCGAACTCGACGTCCCGAGAAACACCAGTTGCGAGCCCGTTGTTGGTCGCACGGAAATACACGTTCCTAACGGCGATAAAGGGGAGAAAAATGCTGAAGGCATTGAAGCGTAGCACGCGCTGGTGGTGGGCCCCGGTATCCGTGGCGGGCATTGGTTTCGCTATGACGTTGATGCTGATTACGTCAGGCAGTCCTCAAGTTGCCCAACTGTGCAACGCCTACCTCCCCGCCCCTCCCGGCCCCGGATCGGGCTTCCCGCAGCCGCAGGTGCGCCAGTCTCTCAATGGGACGCTACGTACGATCCTTCATGCCTGCATCTCCACGAGCCAGATGCTCGATCAAAACCACATGCCTCCGGTGAAAGTGGCATTCAACCCCCCGACGTTCGAAGGCACAATCACGGGGCCCACCTTGTCGGTGAAGCCGGGAGACCAGATGTGGATGCTCGTCGTCAATGACTTGCCGGCCAACCCGTCAAGCGAGCGAGAGGGCAGCTTCCCGCATGCGGAAAACACGCTCAATTTGCACACTCACGGGCTCACGGTTTCGCCGTTGGGCCTCTCCGACAATATTTTTCGCGAAATGAACCCCGGCACATCAAACCAGGTGCTCATCCAAATCCCCTCAGATCATCCCTCTGGCACCTACTGGTACCATGTACACAAGCATGGCGCGGCGACGTATCAATTCCTCGGCGGAATGGCTGGCTTCTTGATCGTCAAGGGAGGACCAGGAACCCTCGACACGGTGCCTGAGGTTGCTGCTGCCAAAGATATCCCGATGGCCTTTCAGGTCGTTCGAAGCCTGAACGACGGCCGTGTCGTTTTCGTTCACGAACAGGCGCAGCAGTTCGGCACGTTTCCTTTTCCCGACTTTACAAAAAACCCACCGGTCCTTCCGCCGGCCGCGGCTCAGGGCCTCTGGAGCACATACGGCTTGGATGGCCAACTGCCGCTGGAGCCGGACGGCAAAACTCCAGCCCCCCCGAGTCGGTTTTCCTACACGACGAATGGCGTCGCCAATCCTACCCTGCAAATGCAGCCCGGTGAGGTGCAGCGATGGCGGCTGCTCAACGCTACGGATGGCGACAACCTTCAGCTGGTTTTGATGCAGCAAGGCAGCACCACGCAGGGTCTCGGGCTCAACGTCGTCGCGATGGACGCTATTACGGTGCCGCAAACCTACCACCTCGCAGCCGGCGACCCATTGGTGATAGGGCCGGGTCAACGCATGGACGTGATGATCAAGGCGGGTGCGCCGGGCACCTACCTTCTCCAGGCGCTCGATCCCAATTCGGGCGAGGTGAAAGCGTCGGTTTCGCCGTATCGAAATTCAAACTTTCCCAACGGGATCGATCCGGCTGCGAGAACATCACGGCACAGTTTTGATTTTCCAAGTCCCTGTCCAGGTCTGGGTGCCCCGTCTAGTTCGTGTGCGACAGGACAATTCAAATATCCGATTACGCTCGCAACCGTCGTGGTCGCCGGCGCGACCAAAAACATGAATTTGCCTGCCGATCCGTTGCCCCCGCCAACTGGTCTTCCGAGCATTGCGACAATGCTCGGAAGGACACCGGATAAGGTGCGCAACGTCGCCTTCGAGCTCTGCGGCAGTGTTCCGGCCTTTCAGGCATTTGTAAACTTGCCGAGTTGCGGTTGGTTTTTGGCGAAGTACGACGCGGCGTATTGGGGGGGCACCCCGTTCACCACCCTTCAGATGATGCGGGATGCCGATGACGTCGGGCAGCCCAACAACAACCCGGCCATGCCACGGATCAATTTCAAAAAGGAGGGTTTGTTCGATCCGACCCAACCTTTATTCAACGATATGATTGCCGGGAACTACGAAGAATGGACGGTGTATAACCGGTCATTCTCCGACCATCCGTGGCACCTCCATCAAAATCATGTGCTGATCACCAAGATCAACGGTACCACTCTCCCGCTGCCCGAATGGCACGACACCTTGGTTGTCCCCGCTGCCCGGTGCCCGCCCGGTAATTCTACCTGTCAGGGGCCACCCCAGAACATCAATGCCGCAACGCCGGGATCGATCACGTTTCGGACGTACTTCAATCCGGTCACCGTGGGCTGCTTTGTCGCCCATTGCCATATTCTCGATCATGAGGATACCGGCATGATCCAGCGGATGGACATCCTGCCCGCCAATGGCGGGACCAGTGGTTGCAGGCTGGACGTGGCAGTCAAGCCAGATTTGCGTAAGCTGCTCGCCACCAGGAGCAACTTCGAGATCTGCTCGAGTTTTCCTGCACCGCGCTACAGCAGTTGGAAAAGGTAAAGGGGTTTGCAGCCCGAGCGGCATGCCGCTCGCATCACGTGATAAAGCCCCGCTTGAGCGGGGCTTTTTTTTCGTGCGCGCGATAGTGTGAGCGTCGCTGTTTCAGTCGACGTCTCGAGCGCGCGTCCGGTTATCACAGCCCAACGGAGGGCCTCGACGGAGATGAAACGGCGCAACCGTCATCCCCGATCGAGGCCGAAAAGAACTTACGCAGCAGGTCGCAACACGACCTTGATCACGCCATCGTCTTTGTCACGGAACTTCTTATACATCGCCGGTGCATCCTCGAGACTGGCGGGATGCGTGACGACGAAGCTCGGATCAATCCTGCCCTCTTCAATCAATTTCAGCAGAGGCCGCGTATAGGCTTGAACGTGGGTTTGTCCCGTCTTGATGGTAAGTCCCTTGTTCATGGCTGCCCCAACCGGAAGTTTATCTCCCATTCCGACGTAGACGCCGGGGATCGAAACCGTACCCGCTTTGCGGCAACACATAATGGCCTGCCTCAACACATGAACCCGATCGGTCGCCATGAAGGCCGTTGCCTTAACTTTATCGAGGACTGCATCAGCCGCCCCGTGGCCCGACGCCTCGCAACCAACCGCATCGATGCAACTGTCTGGGCCTCTCTTGCCGGTGCGCTGCATTAATTCGTCATAGACATCGGTCTTCGAGAAGTCGATCGTCTCCGCTCCCCCGGCTTCCGCCATCGCCAAGCGTTCGGGCACCTCGTCGATGGCAATCACTCGCCCGGCGCCGAGCAGCAGTGCCGAGCGGATAGCGAACTGTCCTACTGGGCCACACCCCCACACCGCGACGGTGGCGCCGTGTTCGATATCCGCGTTGACCGCCGCCATATAGCCGGTCGGAAAAATGTCGGACAGGAAGAGCGCCTGTTCATCGGTGATGCTGTCTGGAATCTTTGACCGGGCCGACGTCGGCCATGGGCACGCGCAGATACTCTGCTTGCCCACCTGAATAGCCTCCAAGCATATGGCTAAAACCGAACAATCCGGCGGGCGATTGACCCATCGCCTTGGCGGCCATTTCGTGATTTGGATTGGTCCGGTCGCAACACGAAAATAGACCTTTTTGGCAGAACCAGCATTCCCCACAGCTGATCGTGAAGGGAACGACCACGCGATCGCCAATTTGGAGGTTCTTGACTTCAGACCCCAGTTCAATCACCTCGCCCAGGTTTTCGTGGCCAAGAATGTCGCCGCTCTTCATGGTGGGTTGGTACCCATCAAGAAGGTGAAGGTCGGAGCCGCAGATGGCACAGGCGGTTATCTTAATTACGGCATCCCGGGGATGCTGGATTTTCGGGTCAGGGACAGTATCTACCCGGACGTCACCTTTTCCGTGCCAACACAGCGCGCGCATGCTCTCTCCTCGTGGGTATCGAAACAAAACGGACGAGAGAGAGATGTGTTCCAGCGCGCGACGGAGCGCCGACTAAGGTCGCAGTGCGGTGGAAAGAGGCAGTCCCTCTGTGCGACGTTTTCCGAGGCGATGGCATGTGAGTTTTGACTCCGCGGGCTTCGTATCGCACGGTGGGATCATGACTTCCGCATGGTTCGCGGTGACGCCGAGATGCGGTTCGTACTGCGGAACATACCGATCTTTGGACGCCGCAAGTTCGTCGAACTCAGGATCCCTAAACGCTGCTGTTCCTCCTGGTACGGGGCCACAGCGAGTGGCGGACGGAACATCGACGCCACCGATGGATGAAGGAATGAAACGTTCGCCGTACGATCTGGAGCAATTCATCGTCGCGCAAGAGCCGGTCATTGATCAGGTTATGATGGAACTCAATGAAGGGCGGAAGCGGAGCCATTGGATGTGGTTCATCTTCCCGCAACTCGAGGGGCTCGGCCATTCGAATTTCGCGCTTCGTTTCGGGATCGCTTCCCTGGATGAAGCGCGCGCCTATCTCGCCCACCCCCTGCTGGGGCCGCGGTTGGAGCAATGCACGCGCGCTGTGATCCAACATCGGACGGTCCCGCTCCGAACCATTTTTGGACCGCCGGATGATCTCAAGTTTCATTCATGCATGACGTTGTTTGCCAAGGCCGCCGATACCGAGTCCAAACCGTTTGAGGGCGCGCTTTCACTGTTCTGGGATGGCGCTTCGGATCCAAAAACACTTAGCCTGCTGGCCCGGCCGTGCTGAGCACGGTGGTTTGTTTGAGCGTTTAGCTGGCGGCTCGGCACCTCCGATCGCGGCGACACGGACTGTGCTGAAGCCATCGTTCGCGGCTGTAGTACGACCACATTCAAAGAGGCCGGTCTTCGCTGCGTGATCGACGCGGCCTGCCGCTGGTATCCGGTGGATCGAGCTGCAGCGCAGGGGCCGGACAATCTTCGGCTGCACCAACTCGGGGAACCTTAAGGCCGCGGGCGACATTTGAGTGGCGCAGACATGTTCGTTCAGGGGATACCATCACGATGACAAAGCTGAGCACCCCCGCCCGAAAAAAGCTTTCGGGGAAAGATTTCGCCGAACCCGCAAAGCGAGCCTATCCGGTCGAGGATAAGGCTCATGCTCGAAACGCAAAGGCTCGGGCCAGTCAGGCCGTCAGGGCTGGCCGGATGTCAAAATCCGAAGAGACCAAGATCGACAGAAAAGCGGATGCAGTGCTCAAGAAGTAGCGTTCATCGGTCGGCGTTTTCGCCTGACATCAAAGCGCCGCCGTTGGCGATCCCGACCCCTGCTCGGCACTGAGGGCAAGTCTTGCCCACTCTTCAGCAAGTCGGAGCCAGAACAGCCTGTTTCGCTCCGTCAAGGCCAGGCGCGCGAGCTGTCGGCAGCTGTCTGCCTGTACGCTCAATTCATCCCTCTTCGCCACGCCTTCATTCATTGTCACGCCCCGAGAGACTCATCATCGTGGTAGCAACCTATACTTCGCGGCGGCGACGGTGGTGGCGCCCATACCTCACTCGCGCGGTTCCACACGACGTCCTTAAGGGCCCATTAACGGGAGGGATCGTGGCGGAACTCTGCGCAGGAGCCGAGAACGGCGGAGCCCGGCCACCTTGGTGTCCATGTCGCACCCTCACGTCAAAGCCGACGGCGTTTGCCTTGGTGGCCTCGCTGTTTCACTTCGTGAACCCAGCTGGGTCGCTTGCCCATTGCGAATATTCTCGCGAAATGAGAATTTGAGGAAACGGTAAGGGAGGGCTCGCATATGAAGGCCAAGAAGTCGGACGCTGGTTCATCGGGTGCCTGGACATTGCGCGCTGTCGCGCTGTCCGTGGTGGTTGTCGGCTATGCCGGCGCGGCGGCCGCGCAAGAGCAGCAGAAGCTTTTCATCGAGGGCGACATCGTGCGCGGCAATACGCCGAGCGGCAATACGGGGCCGGTTTGCGTGCTCGCGAACCAGTTCAAGCGCAAAGAGAACGTGGTCTTCCGCCTCCGCGTACGCAATGCCGCGGGACAGCCGTTGGACGACAAGGGCCTCAAAAGCCTCGTCGTTGAACTGTCGGACGGCAATAAAATTCCGGCGGAATACCGGGCGCGCCCGCCGGTGGCGGTTCGGGCGCGGCTCGGCCTCACCGGGCCGATCGATTATTTCTGGTCGTCTGCCTGGCTGATCCCGGCGGACTACCCCACCGGATCTCTGAGCTACCGCGTGGTCGCGACCGACACGCAGGGCAACACGCAAAGCTGGGAACCGATGAAGGACCTCAGATCGCTGCCGGTGGTGATGGCGGGCGAGGTCGAATATACCAAATGAGGCCGCGACGCTTTGAGGCGCACCCTCAATGAACTGAAGCGTGTGCGTGGTACGAATGAATTTCGTATCGCGCATCACTTTCAGCCGGAGGCGCGCATCGGCGATTGTCCGCCGGTGCCGGCCCCGAATCGATAACGCCCAACGCGCGTCGCCGTTGTCGGTCTTCGAGGCGAGCCCCTCGTCGGTGCCAAGACGCAGCCGGCGAGCGCCATCGCCGCCGGCTACTTGCCGGTTCCGTCAGCTGTGAGCTTTCGCGCTTGTCGGTGCCCAGCGCGAGCGCTGCGCGGTTGAGATCGGCGAGCCTCGCCTTCATGTTGGGGTCGGCGAGGGAAGCCAAGGCGGTCGAGGTCAGCTAAACTTGCCGAGACGCGAATCGTTTCGCTTTACCTCAGGAGAGACGTCAGATGATCAGGATTTTCGGAGCCATCGGAGTTGCACTGCTGCTGACCAGTTCCTCGATGGCTCAGTCCTATTGTGATCAAGTCCGAGAGGCCGTCGCGACATATGGGTATGCCGCCGCCAAGCGGCACGCCATGGCCACCTACACGAAAAAAGAGGTTGCGGTCGCCGATCGATGCGTGACGGGAGGCCGCCAGCCCAAACGGAAGCTCCATAGGTGATCCCTGCGCACCCGCCGTTCACAGGGGGCCATATCCGAAAGAGGGCGATGTCGCGGCGTTCCGCTTGGCGGCGGAGCCCGCTGACTGCCGCGCGCCCGACATAGTCCGACGACGCTCGGGAGAAATCAGGACGCATGGGCGCACGGCAACGTCCTCCCGGCAGGTCTGCGAGGCGACTTGAATCCATCGTCGTGTCGTTCCGAAGCCTTGTGGGGCGGGATCACTCTTTCGACCCGGCATCCTCGCTGACGAGTTCCTGGGCTTCCGGGTTGAGCGCCGTTCCTTCGTGCAGCGGCGTCGAGAGTGGTTCTGGTCGCACCATGCGCGCGTAGATCAATTCTCGGCCTGCCGTGATGCCTTCGACCTGTTGGAGCGCCAGACGTTCGAGATCCCGCTTTCGCACGTAATCCCTCACTTCGCGTGACCGTTCCAGGCTCAGCCCGAGCGCTTCGAGCGAAGCGCGTCCGAACTCGAGCGCGGATTCGAACGTCTCGCGCACCTCATAGTCCACTCCCTTTGCGAGCATTTCGAGGCTATGACGTCTGTCGAAGGACCGTACGTAGAGCTTTACATCGGGAAACTGCGAGCGGGCCAATTCGACAATTCCCGTGGCGGCGATTTGGTCATCGACGCATACCGCGATCAACCGGACATCCGCGCCGCTCATCGCGGCGCGCATGACGTCGAGCCGCAGACCGTCGCCGTAATAAACCTTGAACCCGAAACGGCCGGCGCTCTTGATCATCTCGGGATCGTTGTCCAGGGTAATTACGTCGATCAACTCCGCGAGCAGACATTGAGAAACGATCTGGCCAAACCGACCAAAGCCGATAATGAGTGCGGAGCCGCGGACTTCCTCGAGGTCCTCTGGATCCGGCAGTCTCACCCGCAGCTGCCGCGCGAGCACGACGTCACCAAGCGCCGCGAACGGAGGCCCTAGCAGCATCGTGACTGCCGCGATCGCGGCGAACAAATTGCCCTCCTGGGCACTCATCGCACCGAGCGAAACTCCGAACGGAATCAAAACGAAGGAGAATTCTCCAGCAGCGGTGAGCACCGAGCCCGCCCGAAGGCCGTCTCCTCGATTCGGGCAGGTCGCACGAAACAGCAGGGCCACAATGCCTGCTTTGAGCAACGAGATCGCGATGGCGGCAACGATGATCACGCCCAGATTGCCCAAGACCACGTGCATATCGATCGACATCCCGACGCCCATGAAGAACAGCGCCAGCAGCAGACCGCGGAAAGGCTCGATGTCGGCTTCGAGTTCATGGCGGTAGTTCGACCCCGCGAGCATCACGCCGGCGAGGAAAGCACCGAGCGCCATCGACATCCCGCCGAATTGCATCAGCGCGGCGGCGCCGAGCACAACCAAGAGCGCGGCCGCGGTCATCACCTCCCGCGCGCCGGTACTGGCGAGCATCGCGAGAAACGGATTAAGCAGATAGCGGCCCGCGACCACCACGATGCCGATGCACAAGGTGATCCAGCCGACCGCCGTCAGAGTCTCTCCAAATTCGATGGAGCGGCTGTCCGCGCCGGGTGCAAGCAGCGGCAACAGCGCCAGCAGCGGCACGACTGACATGTCCTGAAACAGCAAGATCGCGAACGCGCGCTGCCCGTAAGGTTGTTGGAGCTGGCCGCGCTCCTCGAGGATCTTCAGCGCGATTGACGTCGCCGACATGGCCAGCGCGAATCCGCCGATGACCGACCCGCGCCAGCCGGAGAGCCCGATCCCATAAGCGAGGCCGGCCAATATGATCGCCGTCCCCAGAAGCTGGGCGGCGCCGAGGCCGAAAATAGCGCGGCGTAGTGCCAAGAGCCGCGAGAATTCGAGTTCGAGGCCGATCAGGAAGAGGAGGAAAACGACGCCGAGTTCGGACACCGTGACAATCGTTTCCGGCGCCCTGACCAAGGCAAAGCCGTACGGCCCGATGACGACTCCGGCTGCGAGATAGGCGACGATAGGGGACAGCCGGAGCAGGCGCGCCAACGGCACGCTGGTCACCGCTACCGCCAGCAGGAGCACAGGTAGAAGCAAGAGGCTGGATGCACCGTGGGATTGTTCCATCATAGATCCTTGTCGCCGAGCCGGTCGGATCGAAGTCCATCCCGCAGCGCGTGACAAGTTATAAGGGGCGTGTTTCTGCTCGTGAGGAGAAACTGGACTGAGGCCGCCGCACAGCAGCTCGACGCTCAACGCGGAAAAGGCCAACGGCTCAGGAAAATTCAGCATCGGGGTTCGGAAGGCGGGCGACAACTGATCCGTCCGCGCCAGGAAGCGCTGGAGAAGTGCTGTCTTTCATCGCCGCCTGCACGACGGCGCCAAGGCTATCGGCGCTGAGTCCGCTAGTGCCGCGGGTATCGGTGATGACCGTTCACGGCGACCAAGTGGTCATTGCTGCCGGCACGATCGGCTCCGCAAAGCGTTGCAGGATCGGCAGCCGATACCGGTCGATTCTCGGGGTGCGGCTTATTTGACCATCCAGCCTTCGCCTCTCGGATTGTCCTTCAGGAGGAGATCTGGAAGGGAGCGCCGCTGACGATTCGCTCGTGACTTTATGGGAGCCTTGCTCCCCAACGCACGCCTTACTCTCCAGCGCACGATGTGGGTGCGACCTTTGGCGCGGCGCTTAGAAGAAGGCCGGTATCGATTCCGCCGGCAGCGCGAACAAGAACAGCAGGATCGCACCGAGTGTCAGGATGGCGATTGCAGCGACGGCTCTCATGACCTTGCTCCTATGATGAAACTCGCTATGAAAACGCGATCGTCGTTCAGATGTGGCTGCGGTCGAGGCCGGCTTCGCCGGCGAGCGCGCAGAGCCGCTTGCGTGCGTGGAACAGCCGGGTCTTCACCGTGTTCTGCGGGATGGCGAGGATTTGCGCCGCCTCGTCGATCGACTTCTCGTGGTAGTAGACGAGGTCGACGATCTGGCGATGCTGGATGGAAAGCCTTTCCAGGCAGGAGCGCAGGATCACGTTCCGATCGTTCTTCTGCACCGCGGCTTCCGGATCGTCGTGCCCGTCCTCGATGGCCTCGACCACCTCGTCGTCGACCTGCTCCTCGGTGCGGCGGCGGCGGGCGGCCAGCGCCTTGTAGCGCGCCATCGCCAGCATCCACGTGGAGACGCTCGATCGGCCTTCGAACTGGCCGGCCTGCCGCCACACGTCGAGGAACACGTCGCTGGTGAGATCCTCGGCCAGTGTCCGGTCACCGACCATGCGCAGGACGAACCGGAAGACCCGCGTATTGTGTGCGGTGAACAACACCAGCATGGCGTCGCGGTCGCCCGCGGCGATGCGCTCGATGAGGGCCGCGTCGTGGCTCCCGCACGAGGTCGGACCGGGCATCATGGCCGGCATCTGCTCGGCGCTGGGGACCACGATGGACATTGGGGTGTCTCCTGAAATTCGCTGACACCCTGACAATGGAGTTTTCCGGCCCGAAGCTCTGTGACCGAAATCACACGGGCAAGCGGAGTCTCCTCACGCGCTCAGTCTCTCAGGTCGAGGGTGAAACCTGCGCCCACCGACGAGGGGCGCTGGGGTAAAGCCGCTTGGCCACAGCTGCGCTGGAGCCGCCCCCCAAGAATTGGTCCGTATCCCGACGGTCGTCACCGGGCTTGTCCCGGTGACCCCGATCGTAAGGCACTGTGGTCGCCCCTTAAGCGGGACGGCACCGTCGGGAAAACCACGGCTGATCGCAGAATGGGAAAACGTAAGCGTGGCGTGCCGGCAACCGAGGGCGATCTCCGCGCCGGCTTCAGCGCATCGGCACGAGGCCGAGCTTGTCGAGGAGGGCGAGGTCGCGGTCTTGGGCGGGGTTGGGCGTGGTAAGAAGCTTCGGCCCGTAGAAGATCGAGTTGGCGCCGGCGAGAAAGCACAGCGCCTGGGTCTCTTCGCTCATGTCCTCGCGGCCGGCCGAGAGGCGCACCACCGAGGCCGGCATGGCGATGCGGGCGACCGCGACGGTACGGACGAACTCGATGGCATCGAGCGCCGCGGCGCCGGCGAGCGGCGTGCCCTCGACCTGGACCAGCAGGTTGATCGGCACCGACTCCGGATGTGCCGGCAGGCTGGCGAGCGTCGCGATCATGCCGACGCGGTCGGCGCGCGCTTCGCCCATCCCGACGATGCCGCCGCAGCACACGTGAATGCCGGCGTCCCGCACATGGGCGAGGGTATCGAGGCGGTCGCGATAGGTGCGGGTCGAGATGATGTCGCCGTAGAATTCCGGCGAAGTGTCGAGGTTGTGGTTGTAGTAGTCGAGGCCGGCGTCTTTGAGCCGCTGGGCCTGCGGTGCGGTGAGCATGCCGAGCGTGGCGCAGGATTCGAGGCCGAGCGCCTTGACGCCTTCGACCATGGCGCAGACGGCTTCGAGATCGCGATCCTTCGGCGACCGCCACGCCGCGCCCATGCAGAACCGGCTGGCGCCGGCGGCCTTCGCGGCGCGCGCCTCGGCGAGCACGGCATCGACCTCCATCAGCCGCTCCGCCTTGACGCCGGCGTCGTGGTGGGCGCTCTGCGGACAATAGGCGCAATCTTCCGGGCAGCCGCCGGTCTTGATCGACAGCAGCGTGGAGATCTGCACCTCGCGCGGATCGAAGTGCAGCCGGTGGATGCGCTGGGCGTGGAAGATCAGGTCCGAAAACGGCAGCGTGAACAGCGCCTCGACCTCCGGGCGCGTCCAGTCGTGGCGGGCGACGCCGTCGAGGCAGCGCGAAAGCGAGTCGTCGGCGCCGGCGGGCGAAACGGTGCGGTCATCCATGGGCGGAGGATGGCGGGGCGGGGGGGCAAATGCAAGCTGCCGACGCGGTCATGCTCGAGGCAGTCGTGGGCGGCTCGTCCTCGCTACCTCGCTTAGGGAGGCACCGCGGTGCCACATGATCGGGGTCGCCGGGACGAGCCCGGCGACGACGCTGATCGAGGGGCGAGCACCGGCGCGCCTACTCCGCCGCCTGCCGGGCCTCGATGCGCTCGACGCGGGCGGCGCAGTACTTGAACTCGGGGATCTTGCCGAACGGATCGAGCGCCGGGTTGGTCAGCAGGTTCGCCGCCGCCTCGACATAGGCGAACGGGATGAACACCACGCCGTCGGGGATCGCATCGTCCTGGCGCACCGCGAGCTCGACGGTGCCGCGGCGGGTCGAGACCCGCACCGCATCGCCCGGTGACACGCCGAGCCGGGCGATGTCGCCGCGCGACAGCGACGCGACCGGTCCCGGCTCGAGGGCGTCGAGCACGCTGGCGCGGCGGGTCATCGCGCCGGTGTGCCAGTGCTCGAGCTGTCGGCCGGTGGTGAGGATCATCGGGAACTCGGCGTCGGGCACCTCGTTGGGCGGTGACGAGCTTCGCCGCCACCAGCTTGGCGATGCCGCCGGGGCGGCGGGAAGCCCTTGTCGAACACGACGTCGTGGCCCGGCTTGTCGGGACCGTCGGTCGGATAGGTGACGGCGCTTTCGCGTTCCACCCGGTCCCAGGAGATGTTGGCGAGCGACGGCATCAGCGCCGCCATCTCGGTGAAGATTTCGCTGGGATGCGGCATAGTTCCAGTCGAGGCCGATGCGCCGGGCGATCTCCTGGATGATCCACCAGTCGACCTTGGCCTCGCCCGGCAGCGGCAGCGCCTGGCGCCCCATCTGCACCTGGCGATTGGTGTTGGTGACGGTGCCGTCCTTCTCCGGCCACGCCGAGGCCGGCAGGATGACGTCGGCATAGGCGGCGGTCTCGGTGAGGAAGATGTCCTGCACCACGAGATGCTCGAGATGGGCGAGCGCCGCGCGGGCGTGATTGAGGTCGGGATCGGACATCGCCGGGTTCTCGCCCATGATGTACATGCCCGGTGATCTCGTCGCGGTGCACCGCGTCCATGATCTCGACCACCGTCAGTCCCTTCTTGGGATCGAGGGTGGTGCCCCATGCCGTCTCGAAGCGGGCGCGAACGTCGGGTAATTCCACCGACACGTAGTCGGGGAAGAACATCGGGATCAGACCCGCGTCGGAGGCGCCCTGGACGTTGTTCTGGCCGCGCAGCGGATGCAGCCCGGTTCCGGGCCGGCCGATATGGCCGCAGATCAGCGCCAGCGCGATCAGGCAGCGCGCATTGTCGGTGCCGTGGGTGTGCTGGGAGATGCCCATGCCCCAGAAGATGATCGCCGACTCGGCGCGGGCATAGGTGCGCGCGACAGTGCGCAGCGTGTCGGCGTCGATGCCGCAGATCGGCGCCATCTGCTCCGGCGTGAACGCCTTGACGTGGTCGGCGAGCTGCTGGAAGCCCTCGGTGTAGGTCTGGATGTACTGCTGGTCGTAGAGCTTCTCGGTGACGATCACGTTGAGCATGGCGTTGAGCATCGCCACGTCGGTGCCGTTGGTGAACTGCAGCATGTGGGCGGCGTGGCGCTTGAGCGCCTGGCCGCGCGGGTCCATCACGATGAGCTTGGCGCCGCGCTTGGCCGCCTGCTTGAAGAAGGTCGCCGCCACCGGATGGTTTTCGGTCGGGTTCGCCGCCGATCACGATGATGACGTCGGAATTCTTGCACTCGTTGAAGGTGGCGGTCACGGCGGCGGAGCCGACGCCTTCCATCAGCGCCGCCACCGACGAGGCATGGCACAGCCGCGTGCAGTGATCGACATTGTTGGAGCCGAAGCCGGTGCGGACCAGCTTCTGGAACAGATAGGCCTCCTCGTTCGACCCCTTGGCCGAGCCGAAACCGGCGAGCGCACGCGCGCCCTTGGCGTCGCGAATCTTCTTCAGGCCGGAAGCTGCGCGGTCGAGCGCCTCGTCCCAGCTGGCGGGGCGGAAGTGCCGCATCGCGTGGCGGGTGTCGAGGGCGTCGTCGATGTGCCTCGGCGCGTCGTCCTTGCGGACCAGCGGCTGGGTGAGCCGCTGCGGATTGTGGACGTAATCGAAGCCGAACCGGCCCTTCACGCAGAGACGCTGATGGTTCGCCGGCCCGTCCTTGCCGGTGACGTAGAGCAGCTTGTCGTCCTTGATGTGATAGGTGAGCTGGCAGCCGACACCGCAATAGGGACAGACCGAGTCGACCTCGCGGTCCGGGAAGCCGGTGCGGACATTGTGGTCGTTGACGAGGCTCGCCGGCATCAGCGCGCCGGTCGGGCAGGCCTGGACGCATTCGCCGCAGGCGACGCAGGTCGATGCGCCCATGGGGTCGTCGAAGTCGAACACGATCTTCTCGGCGTGGCCGCGCCCGGCCATGCCGATGACGTCGTTGACCTGCACTTCGCGGCAGGCGCGGACGCACAGGTTGCACTGGATGCAGGCGTCGAGGTTGACCGCCATCGCGGCATGGCTGCGGTCGGGCGGCGCCGGGTCGGTCCGGGCGGGAAACCGCGACGCGACCAGCCTCTGGCCATCGATCACCTGCCACAGATGGGATTGCGGATCGGGAGCGGCGGCTCGGTCCGGCTGGTCGGCGAGCAGGAGCTCCGCCACCATCTTGCGTGCGGTCGTCGCGCGATGGGTCTGGGTGTTGACCTTCATGCCCGGCGACGGCGTCCGGATGCAGCTCGCGGCGAGCACCCGCTCGCCTTCGATCTCCACCATGCAGACGCGGCAGTTGCCGTCCGCCCGGTAGCCCGGCGCCGGGGAGTAGCACAGGTTCGGCAGCTCGATGCCGTAGCGGTGCGCGGTGCGGAAAATGGTCTCGCCCGGTTGCGCCTCGACCTCACGGCCGTCCAGCATGAACTTGACGGACTGCGGTCCGGCGGTGTCGGGCGTCGCGCCGCCGGCAGCGCCTTTCTTGTCGTGGCCGTAACCGAGGGGCTGCTTGGTCTCGCTCATCGCATCACCCTACCAGCTTCCGAGGGGGGTCTTGAGATCATCGGGAAAGTATTTCAGCACGCTCAGCAGCGGATTGGGCGCCGCCTGGCCGAGGCCGCAGATCGAGGCGTCGCGCATGGCCGTGGCCAGTTCGGTCAGCAGCGCCTCGTTCCACGGGCCGGAGGCCATCAGCATGGCGGCCTTCTCGGTGCCGACCCGGCACGGCGTGCATTGTCCGCAGCTCTCGTCCTCGAAGAACTTCATGAGGTTGAGCGCCACCGCCTTGATATCGTCCTGGTCCGACAGGATGACGACCGCGTGCGAACCGACGAAGCAGCCGTATTGTTCCAGGGTGCCGAAGTCGAGCGGCAGGTCGGCCATCGCGGCGGGAAGGATGCCGCCCGAGGCGCCGCCCGGCAGATAGGCCTTGAAAACCTGGCCGTCGGCCATGCCGCCGCTGAATTCCTCGATGAGCTCGCGGGCACTCACGCCGGCCGGCGCCAGCTTGACGCCCGGATTCTTGACGCGGCCCGACACCGAGAAGCTGCGCAGGCCCTTGCGGCCGCGCCGGCCCTGGCCGGTGAACCAGTCGACGCCCTTTTCCACGATGTCGCGCACCCAGTAGAGTGTCTCGACATTCTGCTCCAGGGTCGGCCGTCCGAACAGCCCCACCTGGGCCACATAGGGCGGCCGATGGCGCGGCAGCCCGCGCTTGCCCTCGATCGACTCGATCATCGCGGACTCTTCGCCGCAGATATAGGCACCCGCGCCGCGGCGCATGTGGATCCGGGCGTGGGGCGTGAGCTTCGCCGCCTCGACCTTGGCGATCTCCGCCTCCAGCATGAGGCGGATCTCGGGATACTCGTCCCGCAGGTAAAAGTAGATGTCGGCCGCTTCCACGATCCACGCCGCGACCAGCATGCCCTCGATGAAGCGGTGCGGGTCCCGTTCGAGGTAATAGCGGTCCTTGAAGGTGCCGGGCTCGCCCTCGTCGCCGTTGACGGCCATCAGGCGCGGCGCCGGCTCCGCCCGCACCAGCGACCATTTCCGCCCGGTCGGGAACCCGGCGCCGCCGAGCCCGCGCAGGCCCGCATCGCTCACCGCCTTGATGACGTCCTCGCGGCTGCGCTGTCCGGACAGGCAGGACCTGAGCAGCGCGTAGCCGCCGGCCGCCCGGTAAGCGGCGAAGTCGATCGGGGTGGGGTAGGCGTGGGCGTGCAGATCCCTGGTGACCGCGGCGTCCACGGTCTCGGGTGTCGCGTTCATCACCTGGACGTGGCCGACGGCCACCACCGGCGCGTGGTCGCAGGCGCCGACGCAGGGCGCACGCATGACCCGCACCTCGGCCCCGAGCTTTCGCGGCAACTCGGCCAGCAGCTTCTCCGCGCCGGCCATGGCGCAGGACAGGCTGTCGCATACCCGCACCGTGACCGCCGGTGGCGGGGGACCGTCTTTGACCACGTCGAAGTGCGCATAAAAGGTCGCGACCTCGTAGATCTCCGACTGGGCGAGCTTCATCTCCCACGCCAGCGCCGCGAGGTGGGGCGCGGAGAGGTGACCGTAGCAATCCTGCAGGAGATGCAGGTATTCGATCAGAAGATCGCGGCGGCGCGGGCGGCTGCCGAGCAGCGCCCGCACCTCCTCCAAAGCCCGGGGATCGATCTGGCGCCCCTTGGGCGTGCTCGCGGGGCGGCGGCGCTTCCGGCCGGTCGGCTGGCCGGGGGTGTCGATCGCGGTCGGGTTGTCGGTGGACTCGGTGGTGGTGTCGGTCATGGCCATGCTCGGACTATAGGTGTTGCGACCGTGGGTTGCTCGTCCGGCCGGTGCAAATCTTCGTGTGAATTCCCTGTCGCCTGCGTAGGTCCTTTCCCCCGCCGGGGCTCCGGGGGCGCGTTCCGTTCAGGTTGAACCGGATCGCGCTCCAGGGCCATCACTTCAGGCGTCGTGGGCCAAGCTCAGAACAGGCCGACGATCTTGCCGTCGGCGCCGACGTCGATCGAATCCGCCGCCGGAACCTTGGGCAGGCCGGGCATCGTCATGATGTCTCCGCAGACCGCCACCACGAACTCCGCACCCGCCGACAGCCGCACCTCGCGCACCGGAATGATGTGGTCGTCGGGCGCGCCCTTGAGATCGGGATTGGTGGAGAAGCTGTACTGGGTCTTGGCGATGCACACCGGCAGCTTGCCGTAGCCCATCGCTTCGAACGCCGCGAGCTGGTCGCGCACCGACTTGTCGATCGAGATGTCCTTGGCGCGATAGATCTCGCGCGCGATGGTGCGGATCTTCTCGACCAGCGGCATTTCGTCGGGATAGAGCAGCTTGAGCTTGCTGCGCCCGGACTCGATGGTCTTGACGACGGCCCGCGCCACGTCGGCCGCGCCTTCGCCGCCCATCGCCCAGTGGTCGGCCATGACCGCCTCGACACCGAGCTTGGCGCAGGCCTTCTTCACGAGCTCGATCTCCGCCGGCGTATCGGCGCTGAAGCGGTTGATGGAGACGACGGGAACGAGGCCGAATTTCTTCACGTTCTCGACATGGCGCTGGAGGTTCGCCATGCCGGCCTCGAGCGCCTGCAGGTTCTCGGTCTTGAGGTCTTCCTTCTTCACCCCGCCATGCATCTTGAGGGCGCGGATGGTGGCCACCAGCACGACGCAGTCGGGTGCGAGCCCGGTCTTGCGGCACTTGATGTCGATGAATTTCTCGCCGCCGAGGTCGGCGCCGAAGCCGGCTTCGGTGACGACGTAGTCGGCGAGCTTGAGCGCGGTCGTGGTCGCCAGCACCGAGTTGCAGCCATGGGCGATGTTGGCGAACGGTCCGCCATGGACGAAGGCGGGCGTGCCCTCCAGGGTCTGGACGAGGTTCGGCGCCAGCGCATCCTTGAGCAGCGCGGTCATCGCGCCGTGCGCCTTGATGTCGACCGCGCGGATCGGCTTGCGGTCGCGGGTGTAGCCGACGATGATGTTGCCGAGCCGGTGCTTGAGGTCGTCGAGGTCGCGTGGCGAGGCAGAAGATCGCCATGACCTCCGACGCCACGGTGATGTCGAAGCCGGCCTCGCGCGGATAGCCGTTGGCGACGCCGCCGAGCGAGCAGACGATCTCGCGCAGCGCGCGGTCGTTCATGTCCAGCACGCGGCGCCAGGCGACGCGGCGGCTGTCGAAGTTGAGCGCCGTTGCCCCAGTAGATGTGGTTGTCGATCAGTGCCGAGAGCAGGTTGTGCGCCGAGGTGATCGCGTGGAAGTCGCCGGTGAAATGGAGGTTGATGTCCTCCATCGGAATCGACCTGGGCGTAGCCGCCGCCGGCCGCGCCGCCCTTCATCCCGAAAGATGGGCCGAGCGAGGGCTCGCGCAGGCACAGCATCGCCTTCTTGCCGATGTAGTTCAGCGCATCGGTGAGGCCGACCGTGGTGGTGGTCTTGCCTTCGCCGGCCGGCGTCGGCGAGATCGCCGAAACCAGGATCAGCTTGCCGTTCGGCCGGTCCTTCAGCGTCTTGATGTAGTCCATCGACACCTTGGCCTTGTAGTGGCCGTAAGGCTCGAGGTTTTCGATCGCGATGCCGAGCCGCTCGCGCGCCACCTCGGCGATCGGGCGCTTGGTCGCGGCCTGGGAGATTTCAATGTCTGATTTCGGATTGGCGTGCTGGGAAGCCGGCATCGGAAAGTCCTTGGTTGAATGTCGTCACGTCGGTGCGTGGGTCTATTTGATCAGGCTCCGGGGCGCGGATCCTGGTGAAGCTCAGGAGAGCCGTGCGCCGGCGGCGAGGGCGGCCGATTTCGCCCATTCCCCGGCTTCGATCTTCTTGCCGTCGGCGGGCTGCACGCGGGTCACCTTGAAGCGGCCGTCGGCGCACACCACGGTGAAGCCGTCCGGCTCGACGGCGACGATCTCGCCCATCTTGCCGCTGATGCCCTTCGGGTCCTTGGCCGGCAACGGCGTCGCGTCGAAGATCTTCAGGACCTTGCCGTCGAGGTTCGACCACGCGCCCGGCGCCGGATTGCAGCCGCGGATCAGCGGATCGATCTGCCGCCACGACTTCGCCCAGTCGATATGGGCGTTCTCGGCGGTGCAGCGGCCCTCGTAGGTCGCCTTGCTCTCGTCCTGCTTGATGCGCGGGGCCTTGCCGGATTTCACGAGATCGACCGACTCGAGCATCGCCTCGACGCCCAACGGGAACAGGCGGTCGAAATAGACGGTGCCGAGCGTGTCGGTGGCGCTGATGGGCGTCGTCTTCTGCAGCAGCACGTCGCCGGTATCGAGGCCGTTGTCGGGCCAGAAGATCGACAGCCCGGTCTCCTTCTCGCCGAGGATGATCGGCCAGTTGATGGCGCTCGCACCGCGATAGGCCGGCAGCAGCGAGGGGTGGTACTGGATCGAGCCGTGGGTCGGGACGTTGAGAAATTCCTCCGGAACGAACAGCGTCACGAAAGCCATCACCTGCAGATCCGGCTTGAGGGCGCGGAATTCGTCGCACACCTCCGGTTTGCGGTAGGACGCCGGCTGGTAGACCGGGAGCTTCGCCGCGAGCGCCGCTTCCTTGAGCGGGTCGGCCTTCTGGCCGGGCTTTTCCGGCGCCACGTAGACCGCGACCACGTCCTCGCCGCGCTTGAGCAGCGCTTCGAGCACGGCCTTGCCGAACGCCTGTTGACCGTGAACCACGATACGCATCCCGTGTCCTCCCGCCCGATCTCGATCGTGCTGATCTTATCGGCATGATTTCCCGGCTTGAGCGGGCGTCCCTGACGCCCGGCCGGTGGTTACCGATCGCCCGGTCCGCCGGGCGATCACGACAAAGTTTGCCTGCGGACGATCGAACGCGACGCTCAGGCCGCGGCTGCCGCCTTGGCCTCCGGCGCCGTGATCGCACCGGACGTCTTGATGTCCGCCACTTCCTGCGCCGTGAAGCCGAGTTCCTTGGTGAGGATTTCCTCGGTGTGCTCGCCGAGCAGGGGCGAGCGCTTCACCTCGGTGATCGAGTCCGACATTTTAACGGGGTTGCCCACGGTGAGATACTTGCCGCGGGTCGGATGGTCGACCTCGACCACCGTGCCGGTCTCGCGCAGCGACTTCTCCTCGGCGATCTCCTTCATGGAAAGGATCGGGCCGACCGGGATGTCCTTCTCGTTGCACTTATCCATGACCTCGAACTTGGTCATGGTCTTGGTCCATTCCTCGATGGTGGCGAAGATGTGCTTGAGCCGCGGCAGTCGCGCCACCGGCTTGGCGTAGTCCGGGTCGGTCTTCCATTCCGGCTTGCCGATGAGGTCGCAGATCGGCTCCCATACCGGCGCCTGGGTGATGAAGTAGATGTAGGCGTCGGGGTCGGTCTCCCAGCCCTTGCACTTGAGAATCCAGCCGGGCTGGCCGCCGCCGGAATCGTTGCCGGCGCGCGGCACCGCGTCGCCGAACGGGACGCCTTCGCCGTACTGGCTGTATTCGGTGAGCGGCCCGTGCTTGAGGCGCTGCTGGTCGCGCAGCTTGACGCGTGCGAGATTGAGCACGCCGTCCTGCATGGCACACAGCACGCGCTGGCCGCGGCCGGTGCGGGTGCGCTGGTAGAGCGCCGTGACGATGCCGAAGGCGAGATGCAGCCCGGTGCCGGAATCGCCGATCTGCGCTCCGGTGACGAGCGGCGGCCCCTCGCGGAAGCCGGTCGTGGAGGCGGCACCGCCCGCGCACTGGGCGACGTTCTCGTAAACCTTGCAGTCCTCATAGGGGCCGGGGCCGAAGCCCTTCACCGAGGCGACGATCATCCGCGGATTGAGCTTGTGGATGTGCTCCCAGGTGAGCCCCATGCGGTCGAGCGCGCCGGGGGCGAAATTCTCCACCAGAACATCGCAGTGCTTGATCAGGCGATCGAGGATCTCTTTGCCCTTGGGATGCTTGGAATCGATGGTGATCGAGCGCTTGTTGCCGTTGAGCATGGTGAAGTAGAGGCTGTCGGCGCCCTTCACGTCGCGCAGCTGGCCGCGGGTCACGTCGCCGACGCCCGGCCGTTCGACTTTGATGCAGTCGGCGCCCATGTAGCCCAGCAGCTGGGTGCAGGTCGGGCCCGATTGCACGTGGGTGAAGTCGAGGATGCGGACGCCCTCGAGCGCCTTGCCGGCCTCGCCGAACGGCTTGGTCGACGGCGCCGGCAGCCCGGCAAAGCCGTTCTTCGACGCTTGGCTCTTCGACGCAAGCCTCTTCGGCACGAGGCCCTTCGGCACAAGCGTCTTCGGCGCGGGCTTCCTGGCCGCGACCTTCTTCGCGGCCGGCTTCGCCGACTTTGGTGCCGTCTTGGGCGCCGCTTTGGCGACGGGCTTCTTGGCGAGCTTTTTCGCCGCCGCCTTCGACTTCGGTTGCGATTTGCTCTTGGCTTGCGGCCTGGTCTTGGCCGGCGCCGCGGTCTTGGCTTTCGCCTTGGCTGTTGCCTTCTTGGCCATTGCTCGTCCTCTCTGACTTATTTCTTGCGAAGCACGCTTTGCGGATTGAGGTTGCCGATGCGGCCGCTCTCGCTGCCGGAGGCGGGGTCGATCACGGCGTTGATGAGGGTCGGCTTGCCGGAGTCCATCGCCTCGTTGACGGCGCGCTTGAGCTCGTCGGGCGTCGTTGCGTTGACGCCGACGCCGCCGAACGCCTCGATGATCTTGTCGTAGCGCGAGCCCTTGACGAACACCGTCGGGGCCACATCCGGGCCCCCGGTGGGATTGACGTCGGTGCCGCGGTAGATGCCGTCATTGTTGAAGACGACGACGCAGACCGGCAGGTGGTAGCGGCAGATCGTCTCCACTTCCATGCCCGAGAAGCCGAAGGCGCTGTCGCCTTCGACCGCGAGCACCGGCTTGCCGGTCTCGATCGCCGCGCCGATGGCATAGCCCATGCCGATGCCCATCACGCCCCAGGTGCCGACGTCCAGGCGCTTGCGCGGCTGGTACATGTCGATGACGCCGCGGGCGAGGTCGAGCGTGTTGGCGCCTTCATTGACGAAGATCGCGTCCGGCCGCTCCTTGACGATGGTCTTGAGCGCGCCGAGCGCGCCGTAATAATCCATCGGGGCCGAGTTCTTCATGAGCTTCGGCGCCATCTTGGTGATGTTCTCTTCGCGCTTGGCGCCGACCGTGTTGACCCAGTCCGCCGGCGCGGACGGCCACTTGCTGCCCATGCCGTCGAGCAGCGCGGCGACGCAGGAGCCGATGTCGCCGACCACGGGGGCGACGATCTCGACATTGCTGTCCATCTCCTTGGGCTCGATGTCGATCTGAATGAACTGCTTCGAGTGCGGCTCGCCCCAGCTCTTGCCCTTGCCGTGCGACAGCAGCCAGTTCAGGCGCGCGCCGATCAGCATCACGACGTCGGAGTCCTTGAGGACCAGCGAGCGCGCCGCGCCGGCGCACTGCGGATGGGTGTCGGGCAGCAGGCCCTTGGCCATGCTCATCGGCAGGAAGGGGACCCCGCTCTTCTCGACCAGCGCGCGGATCGCGTCGTCGGCCTGGGCATAGGCGGCGCCCTTGCCGAGGATGATCAGCGGGCGCTTCGCGCCCTTGAGGACGTCGAGCGCCCGCTTGATCGCGGCCGGCGCCGGAATCTGCGCCGGCGCCGGGTCGATCACCTTCACCAGCGACTTTGCGCCGGCCTCGGCGTCGATCACCTGGGAGAACAGCTTGGCCGGCAGGTCGAGGTAGACGCCGCCGGGACGTCCCGACACCGCGGCGCGCACGGCGCGCGCGAAACCGATGCCGATGTCGGCCGCGTGGAGGACGCGGAACGCCGCCTTGCAGAACGGCTTCGCCGTCGCGAGCTGGTCCATCTCCTCGTAGTCGCCCTGCTGCAGGTCGACGATCTCGCGCTCGGAGGAGCCGCTGATCAGGATCATCGGAAAGCAGTTGGTGGTGGCGTTGGCGAGCGCGGTCAGTCCGTTGAGGAAGCCCGGTGCCGACACCGTCAGGCAGACGCCCGGCTTCATGGTGAGGAAGCCGGCGATCGCGGCCGCATTGCCGGCGTTCTGCTCGTGGCGGAACGAAATCACGCGGATGCCGGCGGCCTGTGCCATGCGGCCGAGGTCGGTGATCGGAATGCCGGGCACGCCGTAGATGGTGGTCAGGCCGTTGAGCTTGAGCGCCTCGATGACGAGATGGAAGCCGTCGGTCAGCTCGCGCTCCGCGCCGGCATTTGCGTCAGCGCTCGTCGGCTTCGCCGCCTTTACCGCTGCTTCAGCCATGGAGTCCTCCCTGTTTTTGAAAGTGTTCGGTTCAGTCGAGATAATCGGCGTTGTTGGCGACGTGATTGGCGAGCCCCAGCGCGTGGTCGCGCACCAGCGCCTCGGCGCGCGCGGTGTCACGCGCCTCGATGGCTTGGATGATGTTCATGTGATCGCTGATCGAGCGGGCGGCACGATCGCTCTCGGCAATGGTCTTGCGGCGGATCATGCGCATGTGCGCGAACAGGTTCGCGGCGAGGTCGATCAGCACGTGGTTTCCGCTCATGCGGATGATGGTCTGGTGGAACTCGATGTTGACCTCGGAATATTCATCGAGGTTGGCGTGCAGGCGGCCGTTCTCGAAGGTCGCGAACATCGAACGCAGGGGGGCGATCTCGTCGTCGGTCGCGTTCTGGGTGATGAGCCGCGCCGCCATGCTTTCGAGCGCCGCCCAGGCAGTGATCAGTTCGACCACCTCGCGCCGGGTCTTGCGCACCACGTAGATGCCGCGCCGCGGCACCGAGCGGACGAAGCCCTCGCGCTCGAGTTGCACCATCGCCTCGCGCACCGGCGTGCGGCTGATCCCGAGGTCGCTCGCCAGCTGGCGCTCGTCGAGCCGCACTTCGCCGGATCGATTGTAGATGTCGAGCGAGAGAATGACGTCCTTGAGCGCAGTGTACGCCCGGTCGGCGAAGGTGGAGGTGTCTTCCAGCGGCGAAACTGCAATGCGGGCAGCAACTTCGATGGTTCTGGGAGGAGTGGTGCTGTTCATGCCGTCAAACTCGGACGCGCGCCTAATCGGTCGCTATTATACAATATACCAGAGCCTCGCAATGGTGACGTGCTGCGCCCGGCAAAGAAAAGCGATGGAGCCGGTGCGCCGCGGCCGCTCATGCCGGCCCGATCCCAATCGGAGCGGGAGGCGTCTCGTCCTTTAACATGACGCCGGTGCTTTGGCGCAGCCGTGCCTTGGTGCACAGGAAGATCAGCCGCCGCGCCGCTTCGCCGCAGCCGAGCCCGGCCGGCCGGATGTTGGAGAGACAGTTGCGTTCCGCGTCGGTGCGGCCGACCACGGGCCGCCACGTCAGATAGGCCCCGAGGCTGTCGGGCGAGGTCAGGCCGGGCCGTTCGCCGACGAGGACGCAGACCATCGCCGCGCCGAGTGCCTCACCGATCTCGTCGCCGATGGCCACGCGGCCCTGCTCGACCACGGCCACCGGCCCGATCTCCCAGCCGGCCGCGCGCAGCGGCGGCACCGCTTCGTCGAGCAGGGGGATCGCATGGGACATCACCGCTTGCGCCGACAGCCCGTCGGCAACGACGAACACCAGTTCGCAGCCCCGCGGCTGGGCCGCAAGCTTCACGCGGGACGCGTCGTCGAGACGACGGCCGAGATCGGGGCGCGCGAGATAGGTCTGGCGGTCCGACGCCGCGCTATGGAGTTGAACCGCCGCGAGACCGCGCGCGTGCAAAAGGTCGATCAGGACGCCGGGGTCGAGGGCGGCGTGGACCGCGTCGCGCGCCCGGGCGTGCGCCATTTGAAAGGCGAGGTGGGCCGGGGTGGCGACCGCCGCGCCCGCGCGCGGCAGGCCGATCCGCGCCGGGGTCGCGGCACGCATTCGGCTCCAGGGATCGTCGTCGGCGGGAACCTTCATCGGCGTCTCAGGCGAGCAGTGGGATGAGGCGGGACGGCAGCGCGTCGGGCGCGATCAGGCCGCGGTCCGTCGTAAGTCCCATTCGCGCGAGCCAGTCGGCAAATTCGGGCGCCGGAGCCAGCCCGAGCAAGGTCCGCATCGCCACGACGTCGTGATAGGACGTGCTCTGATAGTTGAGCATCACGTCGTCGGCGCCGGGCACGCCCATGACGAAGGTGACCCCCGCCATGGCGAGCAGCGCCAGCAGCGTGTCCATGTCGTCCTGGTCCGCTTCGGCGTGGTTGGTGTAGCAGACGTCGCAGCCCATCGGCAGCCCGAGCAGCTTTCCGCAGCAATGGTCCTCCAGTCCGGCGCGGATGATCTGCTTGCCGTCGAACAGGTATTCCGGGCCGATGAAGCCGACGACGGTGTTGACGAGAAGCGGCTCGAAGGCGCGCGCGACCGCGTAGGCGCGGGCTTCCAGCGTCTGCTGGTCGCAGCCGTGATGGGCGCCTGCGGACAGCGCGCTGCCCTGGCCGGTCTCGAAATACATGACGTTGTCGCCGAGCGTTCCGCGCCGCAGCGCGAGCGCCGCCGCGGCGCGCTTCGTCGAGCAGGCCGAGGTCGACGCCGAAGCTGCGGTTGGCCGCCTCGGTGCCGGCGATCGATTGGAACACGAGATCGACCGGCGCCCCGGCGCCGATCAGGCCGAGCGTCGTCGTGACATGGGTCAGGACGCAGGATTGCGTCGGCACATCCAGCCGCTGGCGCAGGTCGTCGAGCAGGCGCAGGAGGTCGCGGCAGCGCTCCGGGCTGTCGCCGGCGGGATTGATGCCGATCACCGCGTCACCGCAGCCGAGCACGAGGCCGTCGAGGGTGCTCGCCAGCACGCCCTTGGGATCGTCGGTCGGATGGTTGGGCTGGATGCGCGAGGACAGCCGGCCGGGGAGCCCGAGGGTGTTGCGGAAGCGGGTGACGACCCGGCACTTCGCGGCGATGACGATCAGGTCCTGGTTGCCGCAGATCTTGGTGACGGCCGCGGCCATTTCCGGTGTGATGCCGGGGGCCGCGGCGGCAAGCGCCGCGGCCGGTAGCGGCGTCGCCGCAGCAGCCAGTCGCGAAACCCGCCGACCGTCAGATGCGCGATCGGCGCAAACGCCCCGGAATCGTGGGTGTCGATGATGAGGCGCGTCACCTCGTCGTCCTCGTAAGGGACGACGGCTTCGTCGAGAAACCGGGCGAGCGGCACGTCGGCGAGCGCCATCTGCGCCGCCACCCGCTCCTCCGCGGAGGCGGCGCAAACGCCGGCCAGGCGGTCGCCCGACCGTGCCGGCGATGCCTTGGCGAGCAGGGTCTTGAGGTCGGGGAAAGCGTAGCGCGTTCCGCCGATCGCGACCGCGTGCATGGCAGGAGTGCCTTTCAAACGAGCGCCGGCCGAAGCAGGCCGGGCTTTCGTCCTGAGAGCACTATCAGAGCAAGCAAACCGGCGGGTGACAACTCGTGACGCCGCACGGTCTGGCGGTCTGGTGGTTTGGCATGTTGATGACGCCGCGTCGGCATGGCACTTTCACAGGCCCGACAAATGCGGCGCGTGGTGCACTCGCCTCCCGGGCGGACCGGAGCAACGGAGTTTGAGCGGATGAGACCCGTGGTTATTTCATGTGAGGCCGTCCTAGTTGCGCTTTCCATGGTTGCGTTTTCGATGCAGAGCGCGACCGCAGCCGAACTGCCGGAGGGGCCCAACCGCGCCCTCGTCGCGTCTCAATGCACGGCCTGCCACGATCTGCAGATGGTGTTCGATGCCGCCGGCATCAGCCGTGACGACTGGGACGGCGCGATCGAGGAAATGACGAGCTACGGGCTCAAAGTCACTCCGGACGAGCGGGCCCAGATTCTCGAATATCTCTCGACTTATCTCGGCCCAACCGCGAAGGCTGCGAAGTAGCGGATCACGCCGCCGGCGTCATTTTTTCGGCCGCCCTGCAGGCGAGGCGGCCGAATTCGCGATCGGCGGGGCTGGGTCAGCTGCGGTCCATGGTCCGCCGGCGCAGCGGGCGCAGCACGAACAGGGCGAGCGCCACCACGGCGAAGTTCATCAGGGTGGTCACCAGGAACACCATATGCCAGCTCCCGGTGGCGTCCTTGATGACGTTGGCGACCGGGGTCAGGAAGGCCGAGGTGCCCTTCGCGGTGTAGAGCAGGCTCAGGTTCACCGTCGCGAATTTCGGCCCGAAGGTGTCGGTGCAGGTCGACGGAAACAGGCTGAAGATCTCGCCCCAGGTCAGGAAGATCAGCGCCGCGAACACCACGAAGGCCCACGGCGCGGTGCCGAGCGATCCGAGCAGCCAATAGGCGAGGCCGCCCAGGGTGAACGCGATCGCCATGGTGTATTCGCGGCCGATATTGTCGGAGATCCAGCCGAACAGCGGGCGTGCCGCCCCGTTCGCGATATTGTCGACGATCAGCGCCACGGTGATGGTGGTGCCCCCCAGCAGAACCACGGTGTTCGCCACGCCGAAATCGCCCGCGATCGGCGCGATCTGCGCGGTCGCCATCAGTCCGCTCGCGGACACCATGACGAACATCACGTACATCAGCCAGAACACCGGCGTCTTGAGCACCTCGCCCGGCGTGAAGCTGCGCCGCGACTGCTGGACCTTGGGGGCCGCCAGGGTCGGGATCTCGCCCGGACCCGGGGCGCGCAACAACCACGCCATCAGAAACACCACGCCGCCCTGCAACAGTCCGAACCACAGGAATGCCGACTCGTAGCCGCTGGTCGCGATCACGTAGCGGATCGGAATCACGGTGAGCGCCGCGCCGGCGCCGTAGCCGGCCGCCGTCAGGCCCACCGCTAGTCCGCGCCGGTCGGGAAACCATTTCACCGCGTGGCCGACGCTCGTGGCATAGACCGCCCCGCCGCCGGCACCGGCGATGATCGAGCCGAGATAAAGCATCGTCAGGCTGTCGGCGATCGAATAGAGGACCCACCCGATGGCGACGGCGACGCCGCCGAACGCGACCATGAATTTCGGTCCGCGGTTCGGCCCGAGAATGTCGACGATCCAACCCTGGATCGGGGTCAGCCAGGTCTCCAGGGCGATGAAGATGCTGAAGGCGAACTGGATCGCGGCGATCGACCAGCCATGCGCCTTGTTGATCGGGTTGACGAACAGCGTCCACCCGTATTGGAGGTTCGCGATCAGCACCATGCAGATGATGACGAAGATCAGCTGGCTCCAGCGCGTTGCGCTGGCCGCTGCCATGCCCGTCGTCGACGGCGCCGGCGATGTGGTACTGGACATTTTCCGCCCCTGGAATCCGTTTTTCGAGCGCTGGTGATCGACCGCCCGCCGCGATGCGCCCCTGGCAGGGGATCGATTGCCGCAGCCAACCACCGTCGGCTGGTGACCATTTGGTTGTTCAGCGGTTCTAGGTCGATACAACGTCGGGCGCAACCAAAGTTCCATCGGTCGAGTTGCATTGCAGCATAGGGACTCGTCCATGACATGCGGATTCATCGACGATTGGTTGGGACTTGCTTCTGCACCGCAGCGCAAATCGGTGCGGTTTGGCGTGCGAAAAACCGTCGCAGTCTCGATCCGCGGGCTGCGTCGACGGAATTGTGAGCCGTCCGTGCTGGACGGCGTAGTCTCTTCGACGGGGGCTCGTCTCGTGGTGCAGACCGCATGACCTACCAGAACCTGACCGACCCGGATGTGAGCCACCAGGATGTGAGGCACCAGGACCAGAAAGTGTCGTGGCGCTGGCAGGATGTCGCGACCGAGGTCGGCGTCACGGTGCGCGGCGCGGGGCCGGTCGTCCTCATGTTGCCGGCATTGAGCTCGATCTCGACACGCCGCGAGATGGGGCCGTTGCAGGAACGGCTGGCGGCGCATTTTCGCACCGTGGCGGTGGACTGGCCGGGATTCGGCGACCTGCCGCGACCGGCAGTCGACTGGACCCCGCAGGCGCTCGCCGGATTCCTCGCCTTCGTGCTCGCCGACGTCGTCCCGCGGCCGCACGCGGTGGTCGCCGCCGGACACGCCGCCGGCTATGCGCTCTCCCACGCCTGCGACCACCCCCTGGCATTCGAGCGGCTGGTGATGCTCGCTCCGACGTGGCGCGGTCCGCTTCCGACCATGATGGGAGGCGACCGGCCGTTGTTTGGCCGGCTGCGCCGCATGTTCGACGTGCCGGTGCTGGGCGCGGTCCTTTATGGGCTCAACGTCAACCGCATGGTGGTTCGCTATATGGCCGCCGGGCATGTCTATGCCGATCCTGCCTGGCTCACCCCCGAACGGCTGCAGCAGAAGCTCGCGGTCACCCGCGCCGCGGGGGCGCGCTACGCCTCGGTGCGGTTCGTGACCGGGGCGCTCGATCCGCTGGCGAGCCGGGACGCGTTTCTCGATCGCGCCCGCCGCGCCGGCCTGCCGATCCTCACGATCTACGGCGCGGAGACGCCGCCGCGGTCGCGCGCGGAAATCGAGGCGCTCATCGCCGGCGTGCCGACCATGGCCAGCGTCGCCCTGCCGTTCGGCAAGCTCTCCGTCTATGAGGAATTTCCCGACGCCGTGGCGAGCGCGATGCTGCCTTTCCTGGCCCACGGGACGTGACGACGCGCAAGGTCCGCGCGTTCCGTTTCGATTTTTTGCGGGCCGAGCAAGCCCTTTGCGCTTCGTTAGCCATAATTAAACTGATTTTGTGCTCAACAAGCATCACCGGGAACCGTTTCAGTGGGGGGCTCATGCGGCAACGACGACACCAGGCAACGCCGTTCGGTTGGGTTTTGGCCGTACTCACAGGGGTCGGCATGGCCGGCGGCGTGGCGACGGGCTTCTACGCGAACGCCATGCATACCGCCGACGCCCTCCCGGCGGAGGACGTGCAACCCTTTGAAACCACTGCGTCTGTTTCGGTGGTCCGGCAAACCCCGGCGGCCGAGGTGAGCCCGGAAGCGCTGGAAGATTTCGCGCTGTTCAGCCCGGTTCTCTCGTTCCCGTCGGCTTCCCATCCGCCGGCCGTCGCCGTCGATCGGTCCGCGTCCGCACCCGCTACGATGGTGCTCGCAAGCCTGGCGCCGCAGGCGGCACCGGAGCAGGTCTCGCTGGAGCAAGTGGCTCCCGAGCCGGCACCTACGCCGGTGCCGATGCCTCCGGTGCGTCACGTCTCCGCCGAGCGCACGGGCGGTGTGCTCAACGAGGCGCAAATCGCGAGCATCAAGAAACGGCTCAAGCTGACGCCCGACCAGGCCTCCCTGTGGCCGGCGGTGGAAGTCGCGCTGCGCAACATCAATTACGCACCCAAGGCGCGGGACCTGAAGGTCGCGAGCGTCCACAGCAGTGCGCCGATGGCCTATGTGGATCCCGACAGCAACGAGGTGCAGCGGCTCAAATATGCGGCGATCCCGCTGATCATGCGGCTCAACGAGGATCAGAAGCAGGAAGTGCGATCGATGGCCCACGTGATGGGCCTCGAGGGCGTCGCGTCCTCGTTCTGACGCGGCACGAAAATCAGAAGGCCGGCGGGGTCCGCGGGACCGCGCCGGCCTTTTTTTTCGGCTCGTCCTACAGGCCGAACACGAACAGCATCGACGCCGTCGAGGTGTTCTTGAGTTCGGGCGCCTGCGGGATGACGTTGTTCGGTTGCCGCGAACCCACCAGCACCGCGACGTATTGCTTGCCGTTCACCGCATATGTGATCGGCGGCGCATTGATCCCGGTGCCGACGTTGAAGCTCCACAGTTCCTGGAGGGTTTTCGCGTCGTAAGCGCTGAACGTTCCGTCGATATGGCCGAGGAAGATGAGATTGCCGGCCGTCGCCATCGCACCGGCGTAGTTCGCATAGTCGAGCCGCTGACTTGCCTTCGTCTCGCCGGTCACCGGATCAATGGCCTTGAGCGCGCCGTACAGCCGGGGGGATGGGGGCATGAAGGCTCCGCCGATGAATCGCTCACGCGGCTTCACGCCACCGCCTTGATCATCGCGATCCTTTTGCTCGGTGGTCTGTACGGAACTGCAACCCTCGATCGACGGAACGTAGATGAGCCCGAGTTGCGGATTGTAGGCGCTGGGCTGCCAGTTCTTGCCGCCGGAGACCGACGGGCAAAGCCGTTCGCCCAGCGGCCGCGCCCGCGAGCCGTGGCTGCCTGGAGCATAGATTTGCACGTTTGCATTGGGATCGTAGTTGAGCGGCTTGCCGGTCTTGGGGTCGAGGCCGGGGGTCCAGTTCAATTGATCGACATACTGTTTGCCGGCGATGAACGAGCCGTTGGTGCGATCGAGCGTGTAGAAGAAGCCGTTGCGCGCCGCATGCACGACGAGCTTGCGATCCTCGCCGTTGACCTTGGCGTTGATGATGGGATGCTCGGAAATCTCGTCGAAATCATAGGGGTCGTTCGGGGTGTACTGGTAGCCCCACTTGATCTTGCCGTCGCTTGGGTTGATGGCGAGAACGCTTGCCGCCCATTTGTTGTCGCCCGGCCGATACTCGGGGTCGAAATCGGGGCCCGCATTGCCGATCCCCTGGTAGAAGGTGTCGCTGTCCGGATCGTAGGTCGCGGTCTCCCAGATCGAGCCGCCGCCGTGGCGCCAGCGCTCCTTGCCGTCTTTCCAGGTCTCGCTGCCGGGTTCGCCGGCGCCTGGAATGGTGTAGGTGCGCCATGCCGCCTTACCGGTGTTGAGGTCCGTCGCCTCGATGAATCCGCGGATACCGTACTCGCCGCCGGCGGTGCCGACGATGGCGAGATCGCGGATGACCAGCGGGGCGATGGTCAGCGTCTCGCCCAGCGCGGGATCGACGATCTTGCGCTCCCACACCACTTCGCCGGTCGCCTTGTTGATGGCGAACATGCGGCCGTCGAGCGCGATCGAGATCACCTTGTCCTTCCACAGCGCGACGCCACGGTTATTGACGCCGCAGCAGGCGACGTCGCCGGCCCAGGCCCGATCCGTGCCGGGGTCCATCTTCCACTTGATGGTGCCCTTCTTGCCGCTGGTGAGATCGATCGCGTAGACCGAGCCCCAGCCGTCGGGCACGTACATGATGCCGTCCTCGACCAGCGGCGTCGCTTCGAGGTTGCCGAACGCGTAGCGCCCGCCGCTCTGGAACCCGCTGAGCGCCACCGTGAAGACCGGCCGGAGATTCTTGACGGTGTCGGTGTTGATCTCATTGAGCGTGGAGAAGCGGTGCCCCTGGTAGTTGCCGTGATGCAGGATCCAGTTCTGCGGCTCGCGTTGCGGATTGAGCGCGCGCTCGGTGGTCATGTCGTCGGCGCCGGCCGGTGTCATCGCCGTCGTCAGCAACAGAGTGCCGACGATACCGAACAAGAATGCTGGCTTCATGAGTGCTCCTCCTGGAATCCGGCCCTGCAGGGCGGCATTTCGACCTGTTCGTGATCGTATTTTGTGAACCGAGAATGCCCAGTCGGGCCGGCGCGCGCAAGCCCGGCTGCAGGCCGACTGCAGGTGTGGGTCGGTGGCACCGGGCCGTCGGCAGGCGTCGACCGGCTTCGCCGCGCGCCGCAGGCCGGCGTCAGGCGGGAGACGAGTCGCCGCCGGCGGATCGATGGCGGCGGCGACCTGCACAAAACCGGTCGCTTACCTCATTCCCCGCGGATGCCCGCCTCGGCGGCGAGCTTGCGCCACCGGTCGATGTCGCGGCGGGTCCGCTCGGTCACCGCTTCCGGCGTGCTCGGATCGATTTCCACGGCCTGCGCGGCCAGCGCCTCCCGCACCCCCGGCTCCGCCAGCACCGCATGGATTTCGCGGTTGAGCCGCGCGATGACGGCGGCGGGGGAGCCGGCCGGCATCATGATCGCGACCCAGAGCGTGGCGTCATAGCCGGCAAGGCCCGCTTCCGAAAGCGTCGGGACGCCCGGCAGCGCGGCGACCCGGTGCGCGCCGGTCACGGCGAGGGCGCGCAGCTTGCCGTCGCGCACATAGGGCAGGCTCGCGCCGATGGCGCCGAACTGGACCTCGATGCGGCCCTCGTTGAGATCGACCACCGCTTGGCTCGCGCTGCGATAGGGCACATGGGTCAGCTGCACGCCGGCCATATGGGAGAATAGCTCCCCGGCGAGATGTGCGAGGCTCGTCGGCCCGACCGACGAGTAGTTCAGCGACCGCGGTTTCGCCTTGGCGAGCGCGATCAGCTCGGCGACGTCGTGCACCGGCAGGCCGGCATAGACGACGAGCGCATAGGGCGAATCGACCAGCATCGAAACCGGCGCGAAGTCCTTCACCGGGTCGTAGGACAGATTGGACTTCACCGCCGGGGTGATGACGTGGGTCGTCGAGGTGGCGAGCCCGATGGTGTAGCCGTCCGGTACCGCCCGCGCGATCGCTTCGGCGCCGAGATTGCCGCTGGCGCCGACTCGGTTCTCGATCACCACCGGTTGTCCGAGCCGCACCGCGAGGGGCTGGGCGACGATGCGCGAAATGATGTCGGTGGTGGCGCCGGCGGGGAACGGCACGATGAAGCGGATCGGCCGCTCCGGCCATTTTGCATCGGCGGTTTGCGCCTTCGCGCCGGTGCAGGCGATCAGCGCGGCCGCCAGGATCAGCACGAATCGGGACATCACGGCACCTCTGCGGCGGCGGCAGCTTCTACTGATTCGGTTGACTCTGGCGCCGCGGCTGGTGATCCGACGCCGGCGGTTTTCTGGTCGCGGCGGTCGGCCTCCACCGCGGCTGAATCGCGCTCGCCGGGCGACCCGTAACCGCCGCCCCCCGGCGTGGCGATGCACAGCCGGTCGCCGCGCGCGATGTGGCCGCTGAATTTGCTCGGCACCTCGCGTCCGAACGGCGCCTCGCGGTCGAACAGCACGTAGCGGCTCTTGGCGCCGTCGGCACCGCCTTCGGCGCCTTTGGGCGCGAATTTCGCACGGTCGCCGCGCACATTGATGGTCGAGCTCGCCGCCAGCATCTCGTATTCGCGAACCAGCCCCAGCCCGCCGCGATGGCGCCCGGCGCCGCCGGTCCCGGGCGCGAGCTCGTAGCGGTTGATGCGGATCGGATAGTCGATCTCGATCGCCTCGACCGGGATGTTCATGGCGTTCGAGGTTCCGGTGCTGATGCCGTCGGCGCCGTCGCCCGAGCGGGTCCCGCCCATGCCGCCGCAATAGCTCTCGTAGAACACGAAGGGACGCCCGGTGCGCGGATCGGTGCCGCCGAACGAAACGCCGGTCGGCACCCCGCAGGACTGCGCCCCGATTCGCTCCGGCACCGCCTGGGCTAGCGCGCCCAGCACCACGTCGGCGACGCGATTGACCGTGACCGAGCGCGCATTCACCGGCGCCGGATGGTGCGGATTGAGGACGGTGCCTTCGGGGACATGGATCTCGATCAGGCTCGCGAGCCCGTCATTGAAGGTGACGTCGTCGGAAAGCGCGCACATCACGCAATAGAACACGGTGGTCCAGGTCTTCGAGAGCGGGGCGTTGAGCGGTCCTTTCACCTGCGGATCGGTGCCGGTGAAGTCGAAGCGCAGGCGGTCGGGCAGTACGTCGAGCCGCACTCTGATTCCGACCGGGCGGTCGAGGTCGATCCCGTCATGATCCATGAAGTCGTGGAATTCATAGCTGCCGCGCCGCATCGCCGCGATCTCCGCGCGCGCCTTCTCCTCGGTGATGGCGATCAGCATTTCCATGGCGTCGCGCACCGCGTCGGCGCCGAAGCGCTCGATGATCTGGGCCACCCGCCGCTCGCCGGTCAGCAGTGCCGCCTCCTGGGCGTTGAGGTCGCCGAAGAACATGTGCGGATTGCGCACATTGGCGCGGATCATCTTGCGCAGCGTCTCGTTGGGCCGGCCGGCCTCGTAGAGCTTCATCGGCGGCAGCACGATGCCTTCCTGATAGAGCTCGGTGGCGCGCTGCGGATTGCTTCCGGGCACCATGCCGCCGACATCGGTGTAATGGATGATGCAGCCGGCGAAGGCGATCAGGCGTCCGGCGGCGAAGACCGGACGGTAGAGCGCGATGTCGGGCAGGTGGCTGCCGCCCTGATAGGGGTCGTTGGTGATCAGCACGTCGCCCGGCGCCAGCGTCTCGCCCGGGAATTCGTCGAGGCAGGCCGCCAGCATGTACTTCATCGAGCCGAGATGCCCGGGGATCACCACCGGCTGCGCGACGATGCGGCCCTGCGCGGTGAAGATCGCGCAGGAGGCGTCCTGCGCCTCCTTGACGACCTGCGAATAGGCCGAGCGCAGCAGCGTGATCTCGATCTCCTCGGTCAGCGCGGTCAGCGCGCTCGCGAGGATGTCGAGGCGCAACTTGTCGAGCGCGGGCTTGCCGTTCATGAGGATGCTCCAGGTCGACGTTGCAAGGCTCGCGCCGATGATCGCGCCGTCATGACGATCGCGACATCACGATGTTTCCGAACTCGTCGCAGTGCGCCAGCCATTGCGGCGGGACGACGATGGTCGAGTCCTGGCCGGCGATCACGGCCGGCCCGGCGATGCGGTGTCCGGCGGCGAGGCGGTCGCGGTCGAAGCACGGGCAATCGTCGTGGGGCTGCCCGCGGAACCAGGTCCGCGCGTGGATCACCGGCACCGCCTCGCCTGCTGCCGGCGCCAGGCGCGGATGGCGCACGGCGCGGACCCGGCCGATCAAGGTGAGGCAGATGTTGACGAACTGCACCTCGCCCTCGGCGTGGCGGCGGCCGTAGATCCGTTCATGGGCCAGATGGAACGCTTCGATCAGGGCGTCGCGGTCGGCCGCCTGCGACCACGCCGCGACCGGCACGTTGATCTCGTAGGCCTGGCCGCGATAGCGCATGTCGGCGGACACCACGATCTCGGTGTGCTCGGCGCGCGCCCGCGCTTCCTTGGCGGTCTCGCCGCCGGCCGCGGTCAATTCGGTGATCAGCGCGGCGAGTTGCTCGATCGGCGTGTCTCGCACGGTGGCGACGAAGGTGCGGCGGAAATCGTAGCGCGCGTCCGCCGAGAGCAGGCCCTGGCTCGACAGCAGGCCCGGCGCCGGCGGCACGATCACCTCGGCGATGCCGAGCTCTTCCGCGAGTTCGGCTGCATGCACCGGGCCGGAGCCGCCGGAGGGGATGAGGCAAAAGGCGCGCGGATCGTAGCCCTGCTCGACCGAGACGATGCGCAGCATCTTGAGCATGTTCGCATTGGCGATCTCGACGATCGCCGCGCACACTTCCTCCTCGCTGGTGCCGAGCGGCGCCGCCAGGGTGTCGCGCACCACTTGGCGGGCGCGCGCGACGTCGAGCTTCATGCGGCCGCCGAGGAAGTGATCGGCCGGAATGCGGTTGAGGATGACGTTGGCATCGGTCACGGTCACGCGCTCGCCGCCGTGGCCGTAGCAGATCGGCCCGGGCACCGCGCCCGCGCTCTCCGGGCCGACCTTGAGCACCTTGCCGGCGTCGAGCCGCACGATCGAGCCGCCGCCGGCGCCGACCTCGGCGAGATCGACGGTGGCTGCGCCGATGAAATAGCCGCCGCCCTGGAGCAGGCGGGACATGTTGACGCCGGTGCCGACCTCCTGGCCGGCCGCGAGCCGCACCACGCCGCCTTCGATGACGCCGGCCTTGGCGGTGGTGCCGCCCATGTCGAAGGCGATGACGTCCCGGCGCCCGACCAGCGAGCCGAAATAAGCCGCCGCGATCACCCCGGCCGCCGGCCCGGACTCGACGATCCGGCACGGGCTTGCGATCGCCTCCCGCGCCGCGATCACGCCGCCGTTCGACTGCATGAGCTGCAGCGACGCCGCGATGCCGAGCGTCTTCGCCTCGCCCGACAGGCGGTCGATGTAGCGCGACACCCGGGGCCCGAGATAGCTGTTCACCACCGTGGTGCTGGCGCGTTCGTACTCGCGGTATTGCGGATAGATCTCGCTCGATACCGAGATGAACGCGTCCGGCATCATGTCGCGGGCGATCGCGGCGGCGCGGCGCTCATGGACGCCGTTGACGAAGCTGAACAGGAAGCAGATCGCGATCGCCTCCACCCCTTCGCCGGCGAGGCCGGCGAGCGCGCGGCGCACCGCGTCCTCGTCGAGCGGGATGACGATGTCGCCCTGGGCGTCGACGCGCTCGGGAATGCCGATGGTGAGCCGCCGTTCCACCAGCGGCGGCAGCTTGCGGTAGGCGGCATCGAACAGCGCGTAGCGCTTATGGCGGCGGATCTCCAGGAGATCGCGGAACCCCGCGGTGACGAGCAGCGCGGTGCGCGCGCCCACCCCCTGCAGGATGGTGTTGGAGGCGACGGTGGTGCTGTGGATGAGCTGGGCGACCGCGGCGAGGTCGACGGCGGGACCCGCCGCGTCGGCAGCCGTGCGGATCGCATCGAGCACCGCTTCGGACGGATCATGCGGCGTCGAGGGAACCTTGACGGTCTGGATGTGGCCGGTTTCGCTGTCTTGGATCACCAGGTCGGTGAACGTGCCGCCGACATCGACTCCGAAACGATACACCTAGCTCTCGCTCCCTGTTCATTTGCCCCGGTTCATTTTGGCGAGCACAATGCACGGGGCGCGGGGCCGGTCAATCGCGTTGCGGGCGGTCAGTCGTCGAATTGATAGAGCCGCGCCGGATTGTCGCTGAGGATCCGTTCGGCCAGCGCGTCCGACCCGACGGCGCGAACGAAATCGTCGACCACGGTGCGATAGGGCAGGGGCCGGTAGACCCCGGCGACGTCCGGGCCGAACTGGGCGTCATGGCCGGGCGTGTGCGGCCAGTCGCTGCCCCACACGCAGCGTTCCGCGGCGCGGGCGAGGATCGCCGCGAGCCACGCCGGATCGGGCTTCGTCTCGTGAGGATCGTCCGACACCCGATAGGGCGCCGAGAGCTTCATCCAGACATGGGTCCGTTCCAGGAGGTCCAGCAGGGCCTGTCCGGCGGCGCTGTCGGGCCCGGCATGGCCGTAGACGCCGTAGTGATCGATCACCACGGGGACCTTGGCATGTCCGAGCAGGTCGCCGGCTGCGGCCAGGACGGCGATCGGCGCGATCACCTCGACGTGCCAGCCCATCGCGGCGGCGACCTCCGCCAGCGCCGCGAAGTCATTGGCGAGCCGGTCGCCGGCGTTGCCGATCGGGCTGTAGAGATTGATGCGCAGGCCGCGGACGCCGCGGGCGGCGTAATCTGCGAGGTCGGCCTTCGCGATCTTTGCAGGGTCGATCACCGCGACGCCGCGGCCGTGCGGGCCGAGCGTATCGAGGGTCTGCAGCAGCACGGTGTTGTCGGCGCCGTAGAAGCTCGGCTGCACGATGACGAAGCGCGTGATGCTGCGCGGCGCGGCGCTGCGGGACAGGTCGTCGAGCGAGGCCGGCAGCGCGAGATAGGTGCGCGTCGCGAGCTGCGGATAGCGCGCGATCGGCCCGATGACGTGGACATGGCTGTCGCAGCGCAAGGCAGGGCCCGTCATTCCGTGCCCATCCTCAGTTCACCTTGATGCCGGCGACTTCGATCACCTTCGCCCATTTGGCGATCTCGTCGCGCACGAACGCGGTGAACTCGGCCGGCGTGTCGCCGACCAGGATCGCGCCCTGGCTCGAAAGCTTGTCCTTCACCTCGGGGGCATGCAGGGCGGCCACTGCCACCGCGTTGAGCTTGGCGACGATCGCCGGCGGCGTCTTCGCGGCGGCGACCATGCCGTACCAGTTGTCGGCCTCGATCTGCGGATAGCCGAGCTCGAGCGTCGTCGGCAGGTCCGGCAGCGCCGGCACCCGCGTGTGGCCGCCCACCGCCAGCGCCTTGATCTTGCCTGCCACGATCTGCGGCAGCAGCACCGGGACATCGGCGAACATGATCTGGAACTGGTGGCCGACGAGGTCGTTCACCGCCGGCGCCGCGCCACGATAGGGCACGTGCACGATGTTGATTCCGGCATTGAGCCGCAACTGCTCGCCGGCGAGATGCGGCATGCTGCCGGGCCCGGTCGAGCCGAAATTGATCTGGCCGGGCTTTGCCTTCGCGAGCGCCACCAGCTCCTTGAAATTGGACGCCGGCACGTCGGTCGACATCACCAGCAGCTCAGGCACCTTGGCGACCAGCGTGACCAGGCTCAGGTCCTTGAGCGGATCGTAGAGCACCTTGTCCTGCAGGCTGTAGCTGATGGCGATCGCACCGGCGCTGGCGATCGCGATGGTGTAGCCGTCGGGATCGGACTTGGCGACGAAGTCGGTGCCCAGCGCACCGCCGGCGCCGGCCCTGTTGTCGATGATCACGAGCTGCCCGAGCAGGTCTTGCATCTTCTGCCCGACCACCCGGCCGATGACGTCGTTCGGGCCGCCCGGCGGGAACGGCACCACCAGCCGGATCGGCTTCACCGGATAGTCCTGGGCGCTGGCGGCGAGGCCGGAGGCGCAGACCACCCCTGCGCAGAGCAGGATGAACCCGGCCGCTCGCCCATGGGCCGAGGTGTTCGCCGTCATGTCTGCCTCCCTCGTTTGGTTTTGATTCGCCGGTGCGTCGGAGCGGTCAGCTTATCTGCGGTCGCGGCGGCGAAGAAGCGCGCGGGTGAAGATGCCGCAGGTCGCCGGCGGGGAAGGAATCGACGGACGCGATGGGGCGGCGCTGTGGGCCTATGCGCTAAGCCGCACCCCCGAGGCTGCGGACGAAGTCGATGACGAGCCGCACCGCGCGCCGCGCCGCCGCTGCCTCCGGCTCCCGGGTGACGAAGGCATGGGGCATCCCTTCGAAGGTCTCGTAGACGGCACGGCCGCCGGCCGCGCGCCACGTCACGACGAACTTTTCCGCCATCTCCGGCGTCACGTTGTCGTCGTTGGTGCCCTGGAACAGCAGCAGCGGCGGCAGCCTGACCCGCTCCCCGCGGTCGAGGATCATTTGCGGGTTGCCCTCGGCCATCACCGTCTCGTCGCCGAAAAAGGCGTCGTGGTTCGCTACCAGACGCGCATTTTTTCGGTCCTGCGCCATGCGGTAGCGCGCCAGGGGATCGGCGATCGGCCAGCACGCCACGGCGTAGGCGATCGCGGCGTCGACACGCTCGTGGCCGGCGAGCGCGATGGCGGCGTAACGCGGATCGTCGGGCCGCATGGCGTTGAGCAGCATCTGGTGCCCGCCGCTGGACGACGCGACCGCGCCGACCCACTCGGCCCGGCTGCCGAGCCGCGCCGCATTGGCCTTGAGCCAGCGCACGCCGTAATTGATGTCGGCGACCGGCCCGGGGTAAGGCGACTGCGGCGCCAGCCGGAAATCGACCGCGAGCACGACAACCCCGGCGGCGGCGACGGCCTCGTCGAGCAACGCATTGTTGAGCCGGTCGCCGCCGGTCCAGGCGCCGCCATGGACCCCGATCACCGCCGGAAACGGCCCGTCGCCGCGCGGACGGTAAAGCCGCGCCAGCAGCGGCGCATCGTCGACGCGGAGATATTCGATATCTTCGGTCGTGACCTCGTAGCGGGGAGGATCGGCCATCACATTCATTGCAAGAGGCTCCAGGCGATTTCGCGCCAACCTATCATCCCGCCCGGGCCGACGCCATTTCTGCGACCGACGACCATGTGGTGACGTGCGCCTCGCCCGCGCCGTCATTCCCGGGCGCGCGCTTCCGCGCGAATCCGAAGTCCGTGTAGCGATGAAAACTGGAACGGCCGCTTGGATTCCGGGTCCACCGCTGCGCTGCGCCCCGGAATGACGGACGCGTTCGGCGCACCGCGCCCCAGCAGGCATCTCCGCTTTCCGGACATCTTCCGCTTCGGGACGATCGCCCATCGCCGCGTTTCGTGTAGATTTGCCGGCACGCCGCCTTGCTCACTCATGCAGGAACTCCATGTCGGGTCTCGCAGGTCTGTTCTCGCTCGCCGATCGCGTCGCGCTCGTCACCGGCGCCTCGCGCGGGCTCGGCTTCGCCATGGCGGAGGCGCTCGCCGAGGCGGGCGCGCTGGTCTTCATCAATGGGCGCGATGAAGCCGCCGCTGTCGCAGCCGCGGGGATGCTGCGGGAGCGCGGCTTGAACGCGCAGCCGGCGGCGTTCGACGTCACCGATCGTGCCGCCGCCGCGGCGGCCGTCGATGCGGTCGTCGCCGCGCACGGCCGTCTCGACATCCTCGTCTGCAATGCCGGCTACACCCACCGCGCCGCGCTCTCCGATTGGACCGAGCACGACTGGAACGCCATGCTCGCGATCCATGTGAGCGCGAGCTTCTTCCTCGCCCAGCAGGTCGCGGTGCCGATGCGCCGCAACCGGTATGGCCGGATCATCTTCACCACCTCGATCACCGCACTGATGGGGCGCGCCACCGTCCACGGCTATGTCGCCGCCAAGAGCGCATTGGCGGGGTTGGCGCGCTCGCTCGCCGCCGAGCTCGGCGAGGACGAGATCACCTGCAACTCGATCGCGCCGGGCTACTTCGAGACCGATCTCACGCGGCCGCTCCTCGACGACGCGGCCTTCGTCGCCCGCGTCAACGGTCTCGTCGCACTGCGGCGATGGGGTCGGCCGCACGACCTCAAGGGTGTCGCGGTGTTCCTGGCGTCGGAGGCGAGCGCCTATGTCACCGGCCAGCAGATTGTGGTCGACGGCGGGCTGACGACCACCATCTGACCGGTTCCGCCTCAGCCCGTTGCCGGACCGGCGCTGCGATCGCGGACGCCGCCGTCCGCGGAAACCGCAGGACTGCCGGCTCGTGGCGCCCCGGCGAAAACGGCGAGCGCGGCGGCGAGCCGCTCCCAGGCCGCCTCGTCCGCAGGCAGTCCGAAACGCAGCCAATGCGGCCTCTCCGCGAAGCGGCGGACCATGATGCCGGCGTGGCCGAGATGGTCGGCAAGGGCGGCCGCCGCCGGCGCGTGCACCAGCCGGAACAGCGACGTTCCCCCCGCGACGGCGAGGCCGGCATCGATCAGCAGCCGGTCGAGCCGGGCGGCGTCCCGCGCCAGCCGGTCGCGCATCGCCGCCGCCCAGGCGCCATCGGCGAGGGCGGCCTCTCCGGCCAGCAGGGCGGGTCCGGCGACCGGCCATGGCCCGAGGGTGGCGCGCAGCCGTGCCGCCAGCTCCGTCGTCGCGAGCGCGAAGCCGAGCCGCAGGCCGGCCAGGCCGTGGAATTTGCCGAACGATCGCAGCACGACGATGCCGCCGCGCCCAACCTCCGGCGCCAGGCTCAGGCCGGCCGGGCCGACCTCCGCGAACGCCTCGTCGACCACCAGCAGGCCGCCACGGCGCTGCTTCTGTGCCGCCAGTTCCAACAGCGCGTCCTTGCCCACGATCCGGCCGTCCGGATTGTTCGGGTTGACGACGATGGCGAGGTCGGCGGCTTCCAGCGCGTCGACTGCCGCGACCTCCGTGGTCTGGTGACCGACGAGGCGGGCGACGCGCGCGTGCTCGGCATAGGTCGGCGAAAGCACCGCCGCACGCCCCGCGGGCACCAGCGCGAACACCAGCGGCAGCAGGATCTGCGTGCCGGGCGCCGCAACCACATGTGCCGCCACGACACGCGCGGCAACCCCATGTGCTGCCGCCCGTGGAGCAGCCGCCCCAGGCGCTGCGGCCGTGCCGTAAGCCCGCGCCGCGATCGCCGCCAGCCGTTCGAGGGCGGCCGGTTCCGGGAGCCGCGCGAACACCGCGGGCGGCAGCCGGGGCAGGGGATACGAATGCGGATTGATCCCGGTCGACAAATCGATCATGGGTTCCGGCGCATCCGGGAACCGTCCTCGCGCCGCGGCGAGATCGCCGCCATGGGGGAGGTGTGCGAGGCCTATGTCGGAGCTTTCAGTCACACTGACTCTTCTGGCGCTGCTGATCGAGGCCCTAGTCGGGTACCCGGATCGTCTGTTCGGCGCAATCGGCCATCCGGTGACCTGGGTCGGCGCGCTGATCCGCCGGCTCGACATCCGCTTGAACCGCGCGGAAATGGGCCTCGGCCGGCGGCGGCTCGCCGGCGCCGTCGCGCTGGCGCTCATCATCGCGGGGCCCGCGGCGGTGGCCGGCGTCGCGGAGCGCGTCCTGCTGCTGGCGCCGCTCGGCATCGTCGCGGTGGCGGTGGTGGCGAGCACGCTCATCGCCCAGCGCAGCCTCTACCGGCATGTCGCCGAAGTGGCGGCGGCTCTCGAACGGGAAGGCCTCGCCGCCGGCCGCACGGCGGTGGCGAAGATCGTCGGCCGCGATCCCGCAGTCCTCGACGAGGCGGGCGTGGCGCGGGCGGCGATCGAGAGCCTTGCCGAGAATTTCTCCGACGGCATCGTCGCGCCGGTTTTCTGGCTCGCATTCGCGGGACTGCCCGGCGGCGCCGCCTACAAGGCGATCAACACCGCCGACAGCATGATCGGTCACCGCACGGAACGGCACGAGGCGTTCGGCTTCGCCGCGGCGCGTCTCGACGATCTCGTCAATCTGCCGGCGTCGCGTCTGTCCGCCCTCCTGGTGGTCGCCGCAGCCGTCCCTGATGGGCGCGCGGCCGCCGCGCGGGCGTGGCAGGCGGTCCGGCGCGATGCCCGCCATCACCGCTCGCCCAACGCGGGATATCCGGAGGCTGCTTTCGCGGGCGCGCTGGGCCTCGCGCTCGCCGGACCGCGGGTCTATGGCGGCGTCACCGTGGACGACGCGCTGATGGGCGACGGCCGCCGTGACGCGACGGCCGCCGACATCCGCGCCGCGCTCGCGCTCTATCGGCGCGCCGACGCCCTGCTGATCGCACTTGTAGGGTTCGCCGCCCTGCTCATCGCGCTAGTTTGAGAAGACGATCGAGATCGATATGTGCGGCGAGATGGGCCGCGAGACGGTCGAGCGTGCCCTCGATGAGCGCGTCGTGGGCGATGGAGCTCGGCGGCGCGCCGAGCCGTTCCAGCCAGGCCGAGCGCTGGCGATCGTCGCCGAACAGGCCGTGCACATAGCTGCCAACGACCCGCCCGTCGGCGGAGACGGCGCCCTCCGGCGTGCCGGCCGAAAGGCGCGCGAAGGGACGCGCGGTGTCTGGCCCCGTGGTTGTGCCGATATGCATCTCGTAACCGCGGAACGGGGCACCGCCGGCTTCGCCCGTCGCCGGCTCGAGGCGCTTGTTGCCGGCGAGCACGGTCTCGACGTCGAGCAGGCCGAGGCCGTCGACCGCGCCGGGGGGGCCTTCGATGCCGTCCGGGTCGGCGACGCGCCTGCCGAGCATCTGATAGCCGCCGCACAGGCCGAGCACGCGGCCGCCGCGGCGCACATGGGCCGCAATGTCGATGTCGAAGCCGGCCGCGCGCAACGCGGCGAGGTCGGCGATGGTCGCCTTCGAGCCCGGCAGGATCACAAGGTCGGCGTCGCCGGGGATCGCGGTGCCCGGGCGGACCCGCACCACCTCGATCGCGGGCTCGGCCTCGAGCGGATCGAGGTCGTCGAAATTGGCGATGTGCGGCAGGATCGGCACCGCGATCCGCAGCATGGCGCCCGGCTTGCGCGGCGACGGGCGGTCGAGCGCCAGCGCGTCTTCTGCCGGCAACAGGCGTGCCGCGGCGAAGAACGGCACCAGGCCGAGCGCCTCCCAGCCGGTCGCCTGCGCGATCAGGGTCATGCCGTCGGCGAACAGTGCGGGATCGCCGCGGAACTTGTTGACCAGGAAGCCGCCGATCATCGCGGCGTCCGGCGCCGCGATCACCGCCTTGGTGCCGACGAGGCTGGCGATCACGCCGCCGCGGTCGATGTCGCCGATCAGCACCACCGGCACGTCGGCGGCGCGCGCGAAGCCCATATTGGCGATGTCGTTGGCGCGCAGGTTCACCTCCGAGGCGCTGCCCGCGCCCTCGACCAGCACGAGGTCGGCCTCGGCCCGGAGCCGTTCGAAGCTCGCCAGCACCGGCGCCATCAGGGTCGGCTTGATCGCCTGGTAGGCTGCCGCCTTGGCGGTGCCGTGCACGCGGCCCTGCACCACGATCTGCGCGCCGGTCTCGCTCTGCGGCTTGAGCAGCACCGGATTCATGTGCACGCTGGGCGGAACGCGCGCGGCGCGCGCCTGCAGCGCCTGGGCGCGGCCGATCTCGCCGCCGTCCGCCGTCACCGCGGCATTGTTGGACATGTTCTGCGGCTTGAACGGCCGCACCCGAAGGCCGCGATCCGCAAAGGCGCGGGCCAGGCCCGCGACGATCAGCGACTTGCCGACGTCCGAGCCGGTTCCCTGGAACATCAGCGCCCGCGCCGCCACACCTAACGTCCCGTCTCCAACGAAGGGTTCCCACGGGTGTCATCGCCCGAACTCGACCCCAAGGCATTCCCACATCGTTGAGCGGGTTTGAGGGCACCTCTCCCCGCGTGCGGGGCGAGGGAGCAGAGGCGCCGTGCCGCAGAATCGAGATGTGTGAATGCGGCAGGGCTTGGCCAGGCGATCCAGTATCCCCCGGGCTGCGGCTTCGGGCACAGCTTGAATTCCACCGATGGCGCGGGGGGGACTTCGCTTTCGCGGGCCTGACAGGGCTGGATGTGCCGCTCCCATCGTCATCCTAGAACTCGATTCCCGGCTGCGCCTTCACGCCGGCGGCGAAGTGATGCTTGACGAGCGTCATCTCGGTGACGAGATCGGCCGCCGCGATCAGCTCGGGCTTGGCGTTGCGGCCGGTGACGACGATGTGCAGTCCCTCGCGGCGGGCGCTCAGCGCGGCGACCACGCGGTCGGGATCGAGGTAGTCGTAGCGCAGCGCGATGTTGAGCTCGTCGAGGATGACGAGGCTGAAATCCGGATCGGCCATCAGCTCGAGCGATTTGCCCCAGGCCCGCTCGGCCGCGGCGACGTCGCGCGCGCGGTCCTGGGTTTCCCAGGTGAAGCCTTCGCCCATGGTGTGCCACGACACCTGCTCGCCGAACGCGGCGAGCGCGTCGCGCTCCGCCGTGTGCCACGCGCCCTTGATGAACTGCACCACGCCGACCCGCCGGCCGCGGCCGAGCATGCGCAAAGCGAGCCCGAAGGCGGCGGTCGACTTGCCCTTGCCGGCGCCGGTGTGGACGATCAGCAGGCCCTTCTCGACGGTCTTTTCCGCCACCTCCGCATCCTGCACCGCCTTGCGCTTGGCCATCTTGGCGCGGTGGCGTTCGTCGTCGTCGGCGATCTTGTTCATGCCCGTCCTTTTACGATCAGCGGCAAGCCGGCGACCACGAGCACGACGCGGTCGGCGCGCGCGGCGATGCGCTGGTTGAGCCGACCCTGCAGGTCGACGAACCGGCGCGCAAGCGCATTGTCGGGCACGATCCCGGACCCGACCTCGTTCGAGACCATCACCACCGGACCTTTGCGGCCCGAGAGAGCGGCTTCGAGACCACCCGTCTCGGCCTCGGTGTCGGCTTCGGCCAACATGCGGTTGGTCAGCCACAGGGTGAGGCAATCGACGAGGAGACGTCCGGCGGGTGCGGCCGCAATCGCGGCGGCGAGATCATGGGGCGCCTCGACGGTGTCCCAGCCGGCGCCGCGCCGCGCGCGATGGTGCGCAATGCGCGCCGCCATCTCCGCGTCCCCGGCCTGCGCCGTCGCGACATAGACCCACGGCGGCGCGGCCGCGATGACGAGGCCTTCCGCATGGCGGCTCTTGCCGGAGCGCGCGCCGCCGAGAACGAGGGTAAGACGAGGATCGGAGGTCATGACGGCGTTGTGTGACCGCATTCGGACGCGCGGGCAAGTCGCCCGGATCTCACGGCGAGATTGGACAGGAAGGCGCCTTCGTCCGGGTCAAACGTCCTTTGCATGGGGTTGTTTTTCGAAAAATTTCCGCGCCAAGGGCATTTGCGGTCCGGCCAAGGCCTGCCCTGACCCCGCCCCACAGCTTTCCCCCGATGATCGCATTGACAAAACGTGCGGCCGGGTCGCTAACTGCCGGCACCGACGGCCTCTCGCAAGAGAGCGAACAGGGAATGCGGTGCGGAACGCAAGTTCCAATGCCGCAGCTGCCCCCGCAACTGTAAGCGGCGAGCCCATACCAGGCCACTGGGGTCCTCCCCGGGAAGGCGGTTACGGGCACCGACCCGCGAGCCAGGAGACCTGCCGTCGGTTCGTGCGTGCGCTGGGCGGGGTGCCTCGGCGCCGAACGATTTGCTGCCGCCCAAGCCGGTTCGCCCCGGCCGGCGTCTATTTCGCACCCCGGATCCAGGCCCAGGCCTTACTTTTCGGTCAGCCTCAGGAGCGCGTGGGTGACGTTGCAGGACCTCTCGCCAGACCCCCATCAGGATTCCGATTCGAACGTCGCGGCGGATGCCGACGTGGCGGCCGCGGTCGCGACCGCGACCACCATCTATGTCTGCATCTCCTGCCGCGCCGGCGCCGCTGTCGGCCAGGCACCGAACCCCGGCGCGCGGCTCGCTGCGGCGACTGTGCGCGCCGCCGCGGGAACCGGCATTACCGTGCTCGGCGTGCGCTGTCTCGCCAATTGCAGCCGCGGCCCGAGCGCCGCGGTCCGGCGCAACCACGGCTGGACCTACGTGTTCGGCGGGCTCGACATCGAGCATGGCGCGGGCGCGCTCGTCGAGGGCGCCCGGCTGTTTGCCATCGCGAGCGACGGCGTGATGCCGTGGCGAGGTCGGCCGGAGGCCCTCAAGCGCGGGCTCATCGCGCGCTCACCCCCGATCGATTTTCCCGGAGAGGACTGATGTCGACTTCGCTCGCGCGCATCCCCTGCACCATCGTCACCGGCTTTCTCGGCGCCGGGAAGACGACGCTCGTGCGCCATGTCCTCGCCAATGCGGGGGGGCGGCGGCTCGCCGTCATCGTCAATGAGTTCGGCGACGTCGGCATCGACCGCGAAATCCTCAGGGGCTGCGGCGACGCGGCCTGCCCGGAGGAGAACATCGTCGAACTCGCCAATGGCTGCCTGTGCTGCACGGTGGCCGACGAATTCGTGCCGGCGCTCGACGCCATCCTGTCGCGGCGGCCGGCGGTCGAGCACATCGTGATCGAGACCTCGGGCCTCGCCTTGCCAAAGCCGCTGGTCCAGGCGTTCCACTGGCCGGCGATCAAGAGCCGCGTCACCGTCGATGGCGTGGTGGCGGTGGTGGATGGCGCCGCGCTCGCCGGCGGACGGGTCGCAGCCGACCTCGACGCGCTGGCGCGCCAGCGCGCCGCCGACGCTTCGCTCGACCACGACGATCCGGTCGAGGAGGTGTTCGAGGATCAGCTCGCCTGCGCCGATCTCGTGGTGCTCAACAAGCGCGATCTCCTCGACGAGGCCGGGATGCAGGCCGCGCTCGCCGCGGTGGCGCGGGTGGTCCCGCGCGCGGTGAAGGTCGTCACCGTGGCGGACGGCAAGGTCGATCCCGCCGCTCTGCTCGGCCTCGGCGTCGGCACCGAGGACGACATCGAGAACCGCCGCACCCGCCACGACGCCGAGCTCGAGCACGACCACGACGACTTCGACAGCTTCGTCGTGCCGCTGCCGGAAATCACCGAGCCGGATGCGCTCGCGGCCCGCGTCGCGGCGCTCGCCGATCGCCACAACGTGTTCCGCGTCAAAGGCTTTGCGGCGGTGGCCGGGAAGCCGATGCGACTCCTCGTGCAGGCGGTGGGGGCGCGGGTGAGCCACCAGTATGATCGCCTGTGGCAGGCGTCGGATGCCCGCGAAGGCCGGCTGGTGGTGATCGGCCTCAAGGGGCTCGACCGGGCCGGCGTGACCCGCGTGCTGGTCGGCTGATGCATCTCCTCGCCACCACGTCGACGAGCCTCGACGATATCGTCGAGCCCATCGATCTCGGCCAGGCGCCGGGAGACGTGGTGGTGCTGTCGTTCGCCGACAGCGATCTCGCTTCGCTCGCCGCGGCGTGGTCCGCCGAGCGCGAGGCGCTGCCGAGCGTGCGGCTCGCGCATCTGCGCGACCTGCGCCACCCGCTCTCCGTCGATCTCTGGATCGATCGCGTCGGCCGCCATGCCAAGGTGATCCTGGTGCGCCTCATCGGCGGCCTCGACTGGTGGCGCTACGGCATCGAGCGACTGACGGCGGTGGCGCGGGAGCGCGGCATCGCGCTCGCGGTGCTGCCCGGCGAAGATCGCGACGATCCGCGGCTGGCGGAAGCCTCGACGCTGCCGCCCGATGAACTCGGCGCGCTACTGAATTTCTTCCGCGAAGGGGGAATGGCGAATTCACGGGGGCTGCTGCGCCGGCTCGCGCGTCACGCCGGCGCCGGTTTCGACGTCCCGGAGCCGCAGCCGGTGCCGCGCCTCGCCGGCTACCTGCCGGGGCACGGGGCCGTCGATCTCGACCGGCTGGCGGCGAGCCTTCCCGCCCGCCCGGTGATCGCCGTCGTCTTCTATCGCGCGCTCCTGCTCGCGGCCGACACCGCCGCGATCGACGCTTTGTGCGAGGCGCTGGCGGGGCGCGGTCTCGCCGTGGCGCCGCTCGTGGTCACGAGCCTCAAGGAGCCGGCAGCAGCCGGATTCGTGCGCGCGGCGCTGGCGCGGTTTTCGCCGGCGGCGATCGTCACCACGACGGCCTTCGCCGCCGGCGGCGAAAGCGGCGAGCCGACGCCGCTCGACGATGCCGGCGTGCCGGTGTTCCAGGCGGTGCTGGCGACCACCAAGCGCGCGGCCTGGTGCGACAGCCCGCGCGGCCTCGGCGCCGCCGATCTCGCGATGCATGTGGTGTTGCCCGAGCTCGACGGCCGCGTGCTGGCCGGCGCGGTGGCGTTCAAGGACGCGCTGCCGCCGCTCGCCGGGCTCGCTTTCACCGCCTTTGCCAATCGCCCAGAGCCGGACCGGATCGCCGCCGTCGCCGCGCGGGTGGCGGCCCTGGTGCGCCTTGCGTCGACCCCGCGTGCGGAGCGCCGCGTGGCGGTGCTGATGCCGGATTACCCGGGTGCACCCGGCCGCGCCGGATATGCGGTCGGCCTCGACGTGCCGGCAAGCGTGACGGCGCTGCTCGCCGATCTCGCCGCTGCCGGCTATGGCGTGGCGGCCGCGCCCGACACGCCGAAGGCGCTGCTCGACGCCGTCGAAGGCGCCGCGGCGCGCTTTCCGCTCGCCGATTACGTCCGGCTGCTCGCGGCATTGCCGGAGCAGGTCCAGGCGCAGGTCCATGCGGCCTGGGGCGCTCCGGCCGACGATCCCGATGTTCGCGACGGCGCCTTCCGGTTTCACGCCCCCAGCTTCGGCAACGTCATCGTCGCGCTGCCGCCCGATCGCGGCCGCGCCGGCGAGCGGCGGGCCGACTACCACGATGCGGCCCGGCCACCGCGCCATGCGCTGGTCGCCTTCGGCCTGTGGCTGCGCCATGTGGCGAACGTCGATGCCCTGGTGCACATGGGTGCCCACGGCACGCTGGAATGGCTGCCGGGCAAGGCCGTCGCGCTCACGGCCGCGTGTTTCCCGGAGGCCATGCTCGGGCCGCTGCCGGTGTTCTACCCCTTCATCGTCAGCAATCCCGGCGAGGCGGCGCAGGCCAAGCGCCGGCTCGCCGCGGTGACGATCGGACATCTGCCGCCGCCGCTGGTTCTGCCCGGCCTCGGCGGTGAAGCCGGCGACCTCGAGCGCCTGGTCGACGAATACGCCCAGGCCGAGGGCCTCGACCGCCGTCGCCGCGAGCGCCTCGCCGGACTGATCGCGGAGAAGGCGCGGCAAAGCGGCCTCGCATACGAGGCCGGCGTGGACGCCGGCGCCGATGCCGACGAGGTGCTCGGCCGCATCGACGCCTGGCTGTGCGATCTCAAGGATCTCGCCATCAAGGACGGTCTCCACGTCTATGGCCGCGTGCCGCCCGGAAGCGACGACCCGGCCTGGCAGACAAGTGCCGATGCGGAGCGCGCCGCCCTGATCGCCGCGCTCGACGGCCGGCGCATTCCGCCGGGTCCTGCCGGCGTTCCCGCGCGCGGGCGCCGCGACGTGCTGCCGACCGGCCGCAATCTCTTCACCGCCGATCCCCGCATGCTGCCGACGCCGACCGCGATGGACCTCGGCCGGCTGGCCGCCGACGAGGTGATCCGCAGTCACCTCCAAACTCACGGCGAGATGCCCCGCGCCCTCGTGATCGATCTCTGGGGCAGCGCCACCCTGCGCACCGGGGGTGAGGAAATCGCCCACGGCCTCGCGCTCATGGGGTGCCGGCCGGTGTGGGACGGCGGCACCGGCCGCGTCACCGGGATCGAGGTGCTGCCGCCCGCCGCGGTCGGGCGCGCGCGCGTCGACGTGACCTGGCGCATCTCCGGCCTGTTCCGCGATCTGTTCCCGGCGCAGATCGCGCTGCTCGACGCCGCGGTGCGGGCGGTGGCGGCGCGAGACGAAGCCGGTGACGAAAATCCCCTGGCCGCGGCGCAGCGCGAGGCGGGGAATGATGCGGCGCCGGCGCGCCTGTTCGGCACCGCGCCCGGCGCCTATGGGGCCGGCATCGGCGACCTCGGCGAGGCGACCGATCGCGCGGCGATCGGCTCGGCCTATCTCGCCGCGGCGTCCCATGCCTATGGCGGAGCCGAAGGCGCGGCCACGCCGCGGCCCGGCGCATTCGCCGCCCGCGTCGCCGACGCCGACCTGCTCATCCATACGAGCGACGATCCCGGCCGCGACCTCCTGGAGGGCGCGGAGGACGCCGCTTTCGTCGGCGGATTCGCGGCAGCAGCGGCCATGCTGGGCCGCTCGCCCGACCTCATCATGCTCGACGCCACCGATCCGCGGCGTCCGCGGGCCCGTCCGCTCGACCGCGCGCTGGCGCGCATCGTGCGGGCGCGGGCCGTCGATGCGCGCTTCATCGCCGGGCAGATGCGCCACGGGCCGTGCGGCGCCGCGGAGCTCGCCGAGACCGTCGACCGGCTGATCGACTTCGCGGCGCTGACCGATGCCGTGCCGAGCACGCTGATCGATCTCGTCCACGACGCCTATCTCGGCAATCCCGCCGTGCGCGATTTCCTGTGCCGCGAGAATCCCGCCGCCGCGCGCGCCATGGCGGCACGACTGCACGCGGCCCGCCGCAACGGATGGTGGCATCCGCGCCGCAACGATATCGACGCATCGCTCGCGTCGCTGCTGACGGAGCCGACATGAGCATTCCCCGGCGCCGCGGTGCCTGCCCCGGCCTGTCGGCGCCGATGCCGACCGGCGATGGTCTGCTGGTCCGCCTCGCGCCGACCGAAGCGATGCCGGTGGAGGCTTTCGTCGCGCTCGTCGCGGCGGCGCGAAGCCGCGGCAACGGGACGATGGAGGTGACCGCGCGCGGCAGCCTTCAGGTGCGCGGGCTCACGCCGGCGTCGGCGAAACTGTTCGCGTCCGACGTGGCCGCCCTCGACATCGCTTTGGCCGAGGGCGTTCCGGTGCTCTCGAACCCGCTGGCGGGCCGACCCGATGCCGTCGTCGACGCTGCCCGCCTTGCCGCAGAGCTGCGGGGGGCGATTGCGCGGGGCGGTCTCGCACTCGCCCCGAAGGTGTCGGTGGTGATCGATGGCGGCGGGGCGCTGCATCTCGACGCACTCGGTGCCGACATCAGGCTGCGCGCCGTCGGTCCGGCGAACGCGCCACGCCTGCATGTCGGGCTGGGGTCTTTGCTCTCATCGGCAGAAAGCATCGCTGCAGATCACGCCGCTGCAGATCAAGGCCCCGCAGGTCACATCCGGCAATCTCGCGCGGAGCACACGCGAGAGTGGACACCAGGTTGCTCCAGCGGGAGTTCAGCTCCCTCTCCCGCTTGCGGGGGAGGGGTGGGGAGGGGGCTCTCTGACTCTCCGCTCATGCCGGCCGCCGTTTGGAGCGCGCCGCAGGTCGACCCAGGGCCCTATCGAGAATCCGGTGCGAGCGGCAAGCGCCCCCTCCCCACCCCTCCCCCGCAAGCGGGAGAGGGAGGAGTTTCGGACGCGAGCGCGTGCCGTGAGGAGCGATCAAGCGACACTGGGTGGCTCGGTGTCGTTGCGGCGGAGCGGGCGGTCGATGTCGTGCTTGGCCTTCTGCGCGAGATCGCGTCGCTCGACGGGACGGCGCGGGGAGGCGATCTTCTGCGCGCCGTCGGGGCGGGTGTCCTGCGCTCGCGCTTCGAGATCGAACCAGCACCGGCGCCCCTGTCATGCCCGCCTGCGGAACTGGTCGGACTGCAACACCTCCGCGACGGAACGGCGGCGCTCGGGATCGCGCTGGCATTCGGCCATGCCGAGGCCGATGCGCTGGCGCAACTCGCCGCCGTCGCTGCCGCCCATGGGGTGCGGTTTGTTCGCCCGGCGCCGGATCGGACGCTGATGCTGATCGGTGCGACGCCACCCCGCGTGCCGGCGCTCGCCGCGGCGGCGGAGCGGCTCGGCTTCGTCACGCGGGCCGGCGATCCGCGCCGCCGCGTCGCGGCGTGCGCCGGCGCCCCGGCCTGCGCGTCGGGGCTCATCGCGGCGCGCCTGCTCGCCGCGACCATCGCGCCGCGACTCGCCGGGCTTCGCGAAGGCATCGCGGTCCACGTCTCCGGCTGCGCCAAGGGCTGCGCCCATCCGCGGCCGGCGGCCCTCACCGTGGTCGGCGACGCGGGTGGGTGCGGCATCGTCCGCAACGGCACCGCGCGGACACGGCCCGAGCGCCATGTCGCGCCGGCCGGACTTGCCGCCGAGGTGGCGCGCATCTTCGCGGCGCGCGGCGAGGCGGTCCATGGTTGAGCACGCCTATCTGCGCGACGGCGCCGCCATCTACGAGCGCTCGTTCGCCATCATCCGCGCCGAGGCCGATCTCGCCCGTTTCGCGCCCGACGAGGCCGAGGTCGCGGTGCGGATGATCCACGCCTGCGGGCTCGTCGACGCGGCGCGCCTGATCGGGTTCGGCCCCGGGCTGGTCGACGGCGGCGCGCACGGCGCTGGCGCGGGGCGCGCCGATCCTGTGCGACGCCGAGATGGTCGCGCACGGCATCACCCGGGCGCGGCTGCCGGCGCGCAACGCGGTGGTCTGCACGCTGCGCGATCCGCGGGTGCCGGCGGTCGCCGAACGGCTCGGCACCACCCGTTCGGCCGCCGCGCTGGACCTGTGGGAGGATGAATTGCGCGGCGCCGTGGTCGCCATCGGCAATGCGCCGACCGCGCTGTTCCGCCTTCTTGAAATGCTGGCCGCGGGGGCGCCGCGCCCGGCGGCGATCCTCGGCATTCCCGTGGGGTTCGTCGGAGCGGCGGAATCGAAAGCGGCGCTCGCCGCCGGAGACCATGGCGTGCCCTACCTCATCGTGTCCGGCCGCATCGGCGGCAGTGCCATGACCGCCGCGGCCGTCAACGCGCTGGCCAGGAGTGGGCTATGAGGAGCGGCGTATGAGGAGCGGCGTGTCATGAGAGCGCCGGCGCGGCTGATCGGTGTCGGCGTCGGGCCCGGCGATCCCGAGCTCATGACGCTCAAGGCGCTGCGGGCGTTGGGCGAGGCGGATGTCGTCGCCCACTTCGCCAAGGCCGGCAATCCGAGCAAGGCGCGCACCATCGCCGCCGGCCATCTGCGGCCGGGGGTCGCCGAGGAAGCGCTGCTTTATCCGGTCACCACCGAGATTCCGAAGGACGCCCCCGCCTACCGCAGCGAGATCGCCGCCTTCTACGACGGCTGCGCGGCGACGCTCGCCGTCCATCTCGACGCGCAGCGCTCGGTCGCGGTGATCTGCGAAGGCGATCCGCTGTTCTATGGCTCCTACATGCACCTGCATGTGCGGCTCGCCGCGCGCTACCCGACCGAGGTGATCGCCGGCGTCACCGGGATGTCCGGCTGCTGGTCGGCGGTCGGCGCGCCGATCGCCCAGGGCGACGACGTGTTCACCGTGCTGCCGGGCACTCTCGCGGAGGCGGAGCTCGCGCGGCGCCTCGGCGATGCCGATGCCGCCGTGATCATGAAGCTCGGCCGCAATCTCCCCAAGGTGCGCCGCGCGCTCGGGCGCAGCGGCCGGCTCGAACGCGCCCTCTATGTCGAGCGCGGCACGATGAAGGATTCCGTGGTGATGCGGCTCGCCGACAAGGCGGACGACGGCGCGCCTTATTTCGCGATCGTGCTGGTTCCGGGCTGGGAGGGGCGGTCGTGAGCGGACAACTCGCGGTGATCGGCCTCGGTCCGGGCGATGCGCGCTGGCTCACGCCGGAAGCCACCGCATCGCTCGCAGCGGCCGACGCGCTCTATGGCTACGCCACCTATCTCGACCGCGTCCCCGCCCGTCCCGGGCAGGCGCGCCATGCCTCGGACAATCGCGAGGAGGGCGCCCGCGCCGCCGCGGCGCTGCACCATGCGGCGCAGGGCGCCCGGGTCGCGATCGTGTCGGGCGGCGATCCCGGTGTGTTCGCCATGGCGGCCGCGGTATGCGCCGAAATCGAAACGGGCCCGGCAGCCTGGCGCGCGCTCGACCTCGCGATTCTTCCCGGCATCACCGCGATGCTCGCGGTCGCGGCCCGGGCCGGCGCCCCGCTCGGCCATGATTTCTGTGCGCTCTCGCTGTCCGATAATCTCAAGCCGTGGGAGTTGATCGAACGCCGTCTCGACGCCGCCGCCGGCGCCGGCTTCGTGATCGCGCTGTACAACCCGATTTCGCGGGCGCGCCCGTGGCAGCTCGGCACCGCGCTGGAGCGGCTGCGCCGCCATCTGCCGGCCGCAACGCCGGTGGTGTTCGGCCGCGCTGTCGGCCGACCCGACGAGCGGGTCGCGGTGACGACGCTCGGCGAGGCCGATCCCGCGGCCGCCGACATGGCGACGCTCATCATCGTGGGGTCGCGCGAGACCCGGATCGTCGCGCGGCCGGGCGGCGTGCCGCTGGTCTACACCCCGCGTGCCGCCGCGGAGGCGAGCACATGATCGAGACGCGCCAGCACCGCGTCCACGCTGGTGACCGCGGTGCGTGGCGCCGCCGGGCGTCGCACCATCACCACCGGCAGGCCGAGCCGGCGGGCCGCGGCGATCTTGCCATAGGTCGCCCGACCGCCGCTGTTCTTCGCCACGACGACGTCGATGCGATGGTGCGTGAGAAGGTCCTGCTCCCGGGCCTCGTCGAACGGGCCGCGGCCGGTGATGTAGGCGGCATGCGGCAATGCCGGCGGCGGCGCGACCGGGTCGACGCTGCGGACCAGATAGAAATGCCCGGGCGCTGCCTCGAACGGCCGCAGCTCCTGGCGGCCGAGCGCGAGAAAGGCGCGGCGCGGGGCTTCGCCGAGCGCGGGCGCGGCCGCCGGTATGTCCGGCACCTCGATCCAGCGGTCGCCCGCGACCGGCTGCCATGCCGGGCGTTCGAGCGTGATCAGCGCCACGTCGGCGAGGCCTGCCGCCGCGACGGCATGGGCCGAAATCCGGGCCGCATAAGGATGCGTCGCGTCGATCAGGACGTCGATCTCCTGTGCAGTAAGCCACGCCGCGAGGCCGGCCGCGCCGCCGAAGCCGCCGACACGAACCGGGATGGGCTGCGCCGCCGGGGCGGCGGTGCGCCCGGCGAGCGACAGCGTCGCCTGGAGGTCCGCGCGAACAGAAAAGCGTTCCGCCAGCTGCCGGGCTTCGGTGGTGCCGCCGAGAATGAGGATGCGCGTCATGCCGCTCGCTGATCGGGTGTCGCCGGACACTGCCAGTTCGCCGCGCTGGCTGTCCATCGTCGGCATCGGCGAGGACGGGATCGACGCGCTCGGTTCGGTCGCGCGCGGGCTGGTGAGCGGTGCGGCGATCGTGTTCGGCGGCAGGCGTCATCTGGCGCTGGCCGCGCCGTTGATCCGCGGCGCGGCGCGGCCGTGGCCGTCGCCGTTCGATCGTGCCGTCGACGAGGTGGTGGCGCAGCGCGGCCGCCCGGTTTGCGTGCTCGCCTCCGGCGATCCGTTCATGCACGGCGTCGGCGCCGTACTGGCGCGCCGCATCGAGGCCGAAGAGATGCACGTCGTTCCCGCGCCGTCGGCTTTCAGCCTCGCCGCGGCGCGGCTCGGCTGGGCGCTGCCGGAAACGGCGCTGGTCTCGCTTCACGCCCGCGCCCTCGATTTCGTGCGGCCGCATCTCCAACCCGGTTGCCGGGTGATCGCGCTCACCGCAGACGGCGCGGCGCCGGCGGCGCTGGCGCGCCTGCTCGACGAACAAGGTTTCGGCGGCTCGCGCGTCGTCGTGCTCGAGCGGCTCGGCGGCCCGCGCGAGCGCGTCCGCGCGGCCACCGCTGCGGCGTTCGATCTCGCCGACATCGACGCGCTCAACACCGTGGCGATCGAGGTGACCGCGTCGCGCGACGCCCGCGTGATCGCGCGGGCGTCCGGTCTGGCCGACGCGCTGTTCGAGCATGACGGCCAAATCACCAAACGCGAGATCCGCGCCGTCACGCTGTCGGCGCTGGCGCCGCGCCGCGGCGAATTCCTGTGGGACATCGGCGCCGGCGCCGGCTCGGTCGCGATCGAGTGGATGCTCACCGACCCGTCGCTGCGCGCCGCCGCCATCGAGGCCGACGCCACCCGCGCCGCCCGCATCCGCCGCAACGCCGCGGCGTTCGGCGTCCCCGCGCTCGACGTCATCGGGGGCGAGGCGCCCGGGGCGCTTGCCGGCCTCGCCCGTCCGGACGCCGTGTTCGTCGGCGGTGGCGCCGGCGACGCCGGCGTGCTCGATGCGGCCGTGACCGCGCTGCGTCCGGGCGGCCGCCTCGCCGTCAATGCGGTGACGCTGGCGACCGAAGCCGTGCTGCTCGCGCGCCACGCGGCGCTCGGTGGCGAGCTGGTGCGGATCGCCGTGTCGCGCGCCGCGCCGGTCGGCCGTGCGCCGGAGCCGCGGGCGCCGCTCGGGTGGCGGCCGGCGATGCCGGTGACGCAATGGGTATGGGTGAAGCCATGGGAGTGAGGCCGTGCGAGTGAAGCCGTGTGAGTGAAGCCATGCGAGTGAAGCCATGCGAGTGAAGCTGTGATCGTCGCCGGCGTCGGATGCCGAAAGGGGACGGCCGCCGCCGCGATCGCGGCGGCGATCGCCGCCGCACTCGCGCGCGCCGGGCTCGATCACGCGGCGCTGCGCCTGATCGCCACCTCGTCGGCCAAGGCCGGCGAACGCGGCATTGCCGACGCGGCCGCCGCCATGGGCGTCCCGCTCATCGCCGTGGCGCCGGACGATCTCGCGGCGGCGGGCCCGCGCACGGCGACGCGGTCGGAGCGCGTGCTCGCGCTCGCCGGAGTGCCCTCGGTCGCGGAAGCTGCCGCGCTCGCGGCCGGCGGTGCGGCGGCGCGGCTGATCGTGCCGCGCGTGGCGGTCGGACCGGCAACCTGCGCGCTGGCGGCCAGCGAGGCGTGCCCATGACCGTGCATTTCATCGGCGCCGGCCCCGGTGCGGCGGATCTCATCACCGTCCGCGGACGCGACCTCATGACGCGATGCCCGGTGTGCCTCTATGCCGGCTCGATCGTGCCGGCCGACCTCCTCGCGCTGTGTCCGCCGGGCGCGCGGGTGATCGACACCGCCGCGATGAATCTCGACGAGATCGAAGCCGAATTCGCCCGCGCCGAAGCGGCCGGCGAGGACGTGGCGCGCCTGCACTCGGGCGACCTCTCGATCTACAGCGCGCTTGCCGAGCAGGTGCGGCGGCTGGAGCGGCTCGGCATCGCCTACACGCTCACGCCCGGGGTGCCGGCATTCGCCGCCGCCGCCGCCGCCCTCGGCACCGAGCTGACGGTGCCGGAGGTGGCCCAGAGCGTGGTGCTGACCCGCATGCCGGGCCGCGCCTCGGCCATGCCCGAAGCCGAGCGGCTCGCGGCCTTCGCCGTCACCGGGGCCACGCTCGCGATCCATCTCGCGATCCCGCAGCTCGAGACGATCGTGCGCGAGCTGACCCCGTTTTACGGCGCCGATTGTCCGGCCGCGGTGGTGGTGCGGGCGAGCTGGCCGCAGGAGCTCATTCTGCGCGGCACGCTCGGCGACATCGCGGCGACGGTCGCCGCCACGCCGGTCGAGCGCACCGCCCTGGTGCTGGTCGGACGCGCGCTCGCGGCGAAGGAATTCCGCGACAGCGCGCTCTACGATCCCGACTATCGTCGCAGGTTCCGCGGGGGAGCCGGCTCATGAGCGAACGGCGCCCGGCCGACCAGCAGGCCGTCGCGGTCGAACACGGCGACCTCGATGGCGACGCCGCTGCCTGCGACCGCGGCCAGCGCGGTCTCCTGCGCCGCCTGCGCGACACGGTCGCCGAGCGCGATGTGGTCGGCCGCGGCGAGCGCAAAGGCTTCCGCCGCGGTGTTCGCGCCGGCGATCTGCGCGCGCAAAGCGGCGGAGCCGCCGGCGGATTGGGCGAGCCCGGCGAGCGCCGTGAGATCGACGGTGCCGCGCCTCGAATGCAGGTCGAGCATGCCCTGGGCGAGCTTCGTCATCTTGGCGACGCCGCCGGCAATGGTGACCCGCTCGACGGGGTGCTGGCGCAGGTATTTGAGCATGCCGCCGACGAAATCGCCCATCTCGATCAGCGCCGTCTCGGGCAAGGCATGGAGCTTTTGCACTGCCGCCTCGGAACTCGCCCCGGTCGAGCCGGCGATGTGGGTGAGCCCCGCCGCGCGGGCGACGTCGATGCCGCTGAAGATCGAATGGATCCAGGCCGAGCAGGAATACGGCACGACGATGCCGGTGGTGCCCAGGATGGAGAGCCCGCCGACGATGCCGAGCCGGCCGTTGAGGGTCTTGGCGGCGAGCGCAGCGCCGCCGGGCACCGCGATCTCGACCTCGACGTCGCCGCTCGCATGCGCTGCCGCGGCGACCTCGGCGATGGCGGCGCCGATCATCTGGCGCGGCACCGGATTGATCGCGGGCTCGCCGGGCGGGATCGGGAGTCCGGCCCGGGTGACGATGCCGACCCCTTCGCCGGCCCGGAAGGTGACGCCGCTGCCCGGCAGTCCGGGGCGCACGATGGCGAGGATGAGGGCGCCGTGGGTGACGTCGGGATCGTCGCCCGCGTCCTTCACGACGCCGGCGGTCGCCGACCCGTCGTCGCGGCGGGTCAGCGCGATCGCGAAGCTCGGCCGCTGCCCCTGGGGCAGCGTCACCTCCACCGGATCGGGGAACGTCCCGGTCAACAGCCCCGCATAGGCGGCCTTGGCGGCCGCGGTGGCACAGGCTCCCGTGGTCCAGCCGCGGCGGAGCGGAGGGTCTGGCGTGGTCATGGGGCGAGTGTAGCGGGTCCCGGCGAGACTTCCGAGACTCGATCCTGCCAGCCCTGCCTGGATAAATCCGGCTTGACGATCTCAACGCGGCGTCGCGGCGCTCCCTCTCCCCGCTTGCGGGGAGAGGGGCGGGGTGAGGGGGCGTTTCCCCGCCACCGGCGCTCAGACGTGTGGAAAGGCCCCCTCACCCGGCGCGCAAGAGCGCGCCGACCTCTTCCCGCGCGCGGGAAGAGGTGGAGTTCTCGGGCGTGGGCGCGCGCGCTGATTTCCGGAGCCCGCGCATCATGACGGCGTGGACCGATCTCGCGGCGCGGCGCGACGGGATCCCGGTGCTGGAGCCCGGCCATGTCTGGCTGGCGGGGGCAGGGCCGGGGGATCCGGGGCTGCTCACCCTCGATGCGCTCGCCGGGACTCACCCAGGCGGACGTCATCGTCCATGATGCGCTGGTCGATACCCGCGTTCTCGCGCTGGCGGGGCCGGGCGCGCGGCTCGAATTCGCCGGCAAGCGCGGCGGCAAGCCGTCGGCGCTGCAGGCCGACATCTCGCGGCGCCTGGTGAGCCTCGCGCAAGCCGGCGAGCGGGTGTTGCGGCTCAAGGGCGGCGACCCATTCATGTTCGCCCGCGGCGGTGAGGAGGCGGCCGCGCTCGCCACGGCCGGGGTGCCGTTCCGCATCGTGCCCGGCATCACCGCCGGCCTCGCGGCGCTGGCGTCCGCCCTGATCCCGGCGACCCGGCGCGGCATCAACCGCGCGGTGATCTTCGCGGCCGGCTACGGGGCCGATGCCGACGGCGCTCCCGACTGGGCGGCGCTGGCGCGAACCGGGGAACCGATCGTGCTCTACATGGCGATGCGCAATCTCGGCGAGATCGCCGACGCCCTCATGGCCGGCGGCCTGCCCGGGCATACGCCGGTGGCGGTCATCGCCGCGGTGACGACGGCGCAGGAGCGCATCCTCGTCGCGACGCTCGAACGGGTCGCCGCCGAGGTCGACGCGCACGGCATCGAGGCGCCGGCCATCGTGGCGATCGGCGATATCGTGACGGCGCGGGCCGATCTGCACGCGGACGCGCACGCCCGCGAGCGCCCGCGGTGACGGCGCGCGGCCTCATCGTCGCGGCCCCCCGCTCGGGGTCGGGCAAGACCACCCTCACGCTCGGCCTGCTCGCGGCGCTCAGGCGGCGCGGCGTCGCCGTGCGTGCCGCCAAGGCCGGGCCGGATTTCATCGACTCCGCCTTCCATGCGGCGGCGACCGGTGCGCCGAGCCTCAACCTCGACAGCTGGGCGATGCCGCCGGCGCTCCTCGACGCCGTGGCGTCGGACGCTGCGGCGGCGGCCGACATCCTCGTCATCGAGGGCGTGATGGGATTGTTCGACGGGATTGCCGCGGCGCCGGGGCGCAGCGGTGCGACCGCCGACCTCGCCGCGCGGTTCGGGCTGCCGGTGCTGCTCGTGCTCGATGTCTCCGGACAGTCGCAGACGGCGGCCGCGGTGGCGCGCGGCCTCGCCGGCTTCGACCCCGCGGTGCGCGTGGTCGGCGTCGTGCTCAACCGGGTCGGCAGCGAGCGCCATCACGGCCTCGTCGCCGCCGCGATGGCTGCGGCGGGAATTGCCGTGCTCGGCGCGGTGCCGCGCGACGGCGGCCTCGCGACGCCGGAGCGCCATCTCGGTCTCGTGCAGGCCGGCGAGCACGCCGACCTCGCGGCGCGGCTCGACCGCCTTGCGGACATGGCCGAGCATCGTCTCGACCTCGACGGGATCACGGCCGCGGCCGGGCCGTTGACGTTGTCCCGCGCGGCGAGCGTTCCGGCGCTGGCGCCCCCGGGGCAACGGGTGGCGGTCGCTTCGGACCGCGCCTTCTCGTTCGTCTATCCCCATGTCGTCGAAGGCTGGCGGCGCGGCGGCGCCGAGATCGTGCCGTTCTCGCCGCTCGCCGACGAGCCGCCGTCACCGGACTGCGACAGTTGCTGGCTGCCCGGCGGCTACCCCGAGCTTCACGCCGGCACGCTCGCCGCCGCGCGGCGGTTTCACGACGGCCTCAGGCGCTTTGCCGCGACGCGGCCGGTGCATGGGGAGTGCGGCGGCTACATGGTGCTCGGCGCCGGGCTCGAGGATGCCGACGGCGGGCGCCATGCCATGAGCGGCCTGCTCGGCCACGAGACGAGCTTCGCCCGTCGCAAGCTTCATCTCGGCTATCGCGCGGCGCGGCTCATCGCGGCCACTCCGCTTGGTCCGGCGGGGGCCGGAATCCGCGGTCACGAATTCCACTACGCGTCGCTCTCCGCAGCCGGACCGGACGCCCCGCTGTTCGACCTCGTCGATGGCCAGGGGCAGCGGCTCGGCACCGCCGGCGGCCGCCGCGGCACGGTGACGGGCGCGTTTTTCCATGCGATCGCGCGGGAGTAGCGGCATGACGCCAGCATCGCCCCCCGGCGCATTCCGCCTGCAAAGGGAAGGGAGCAAATACGCGAGGCGGCTACTGCGGCCGATCCTCCGAGGACGGCGGCAGCGATGGCACGTCACCGGGAGGGGCCTTGTCCGATACGCCCGCCTCGCCGAAGGTCGCCATGCCGGTGTGGCAGACGAGGGCGGCGCGCAGGATGAGCGTCGCGAGAGCGGCGCCGGATGCCTCGCCGAGCCGCATGCCGAGATCCACCAGCGGCACCAGGCCGAGCGCTTCCAGGAGCGCACGGTGCCCGGCCTCCGCCGACACGTGCGAAGCCCAGGCATGGGCGAGGGGACCTTGGGTGTCAGGTTCTTGGGCGCCGGATCCTTGGGCGCCGGAGCCTTTGTCCCCGGAGTCGTGCGCGCTGGAGTCTGGAGCGGGAGTGGCTGCACCGAGCTTGCTGAGCGGTGCGACCGCCGCGGTGCAGACGAAGCCGTCGATCAGCACGGGGACGCCGTGGTGGCGTGCCGCGACCGTCGCGCCGAGGATCGCGGCGAGTTCGTGGCCACCGAGGGCGGCGGCGACCTGCAGGGGGTCGCCGAGCACGTCCTGGTGCCGCGCCAGGGCGGCATCGATCGCCGCCCGCTTGCGCGCCAGGCCCTCGTCGTCGACCCCGGTACCGCGGCCCGCCCAGCGCGCGCCGCCGCCGCCGAACAAAGCCGCCGCGACCGCCGCCGCTGCGGTCGTGTTGCCGATGCCCATCTCGCCGAGGCAGATGAGGTCCGAATCGGCGGTCACCGCGCGATAGCCGGCGGCGACGGCGGCGAGGAACTGCGCCTCGTCCATTGCCGCGTCCTGGGTGAAATCCGCGGTGGCCTGGTCGAGCGACAGCGGAATGACCGAAAGGGTCGCCCCCGCGAGCGTGGCCAGCTGGTTGATCGCGGCGCCCCCGGCCGCGAAATTCGCTACCATCTGCCGGGTGACGTCGGCGGGGAACGCCGACACGCCCTGGGCCACGACGCCATGATTTCCGGCGAACACGAGCACGTCGACGCGGTCGAGCCGCGGCGGAGCCCGCCTTTGCCAGCGGGCGAGCCACGAGACGATGTCCTCCAGCCGCCCCAGGCTGCCGGGCGGCTTGGTCAGCATGCCATCGCGCTGGGCCACGGCTGCTGCCGCCTTTTCGTCTCCGGCCGGAAGTTCGAGGCAGGCGGCGCGCAGTTCTGCGAACGATGCAAAGTCTGTCATGGGGGAATTTCGACTGCTCGGGTTGGTTGCCGCGTGATGCTCTCGAATGACACCAAACTGGGTCCGCCGTCAAAACCCGGCGGTGGCGTCGTCGATCGCGGGGGGCGCCGATGACGCCCGATCCGTGGCGGCGTGCCGCCGGCGATGTCGCGGCGAGCCTGATGTTCTGCACCCGCCTGCCGATGGGCCCGTCTCCCGTCGCAAGTTGCGACGTGGCGCGGGCGGCCTGGGCGTTGCCGGTTGCCGGTGCCGTGGTGGGTGCGCTCGGGGCGCTGGCCTACGGCGGGGCGGTTGGTCTCGGCCTGGCGCCGGGGGTCGCCGCGGCGCTCGCGCTTGCGGCCACGCTCGCTGCGACGGGATGCCTGCACGAGGACGGCCTCGCCGATACGGCGGACGGCCTGGGCGGTGCCGATCGCGCGCGCAAGCTCGAGATCATGCGCGACAGCCGGCTCGGCAGCTACGGTGCCTGTGCGCTCGTGATTTTGCTTCTGCTGCGCTGGAGCGCCGTCGCCAGCATCGCGGATGCCGGTGCGGTGGCGCTGGCGCTGGTGGCGTCGCACGTGGCGGCGCGTGCGCCGCTGGCGGGATTCATGGCGCTGATCCCGCCGGCCCGGAGCGACGGTCTCGCGGCCACGGCCGGGGCGCCGCCGCGCGCGGCCGCCGTTGCGGCCGCCGTCATCGGCGCCGTGGTGCTGATGCTCTGCCTCGGCCCCGTCGCGGCGGTGATCGCGGTCGCGCTGCTCGCGGTGACGAGCGGCGTCATGGCCGGAGCTTGCGTGCGGGCGCTCGGCGGCCATACCGGCGACGTCCTCGGGGCGGTGGAGCAGGTCAACGAGGTGCTGATCCTCCTGGTCGCCGCGGCGTTTGCGGCACGGGGAGCGGCGGTATGACCGGCGCCGTCTTCGACGACGCATTCCGGGCGCAGCTGCGCGACCTCTTCGTGTGGCGGCGCGACGTGCGGCGGTTTCGCCGCGATCCGCTGCCCCCGGGCACGCTCGAACGCCTGATCGACATCGCCTGTCTCGCGCCCTCGGTGGGATTGAGCCAGCCCTGGCGGTTCGTCGTCGTCGACGATCCCGGGCGGCGGCAGGCCGTGCGGGACGTGTTCGCGAGGTCGAATGCGGAGGCGCTTGCGAGCTATTCCGGCGACCGGGCCGCGCAATATGCGACCCTGAAGCTCGCCGGTCTCGGCGACGCGCCGTGCCAGTTCGCGGTATTCGCCGATGCCGCCACCGAGACCGGCCACGGGCTCGGCCGTCACACCATGCCGGAGATGGCGGAGTATTCCGCGGTGACTGCGGTGAGCCTGATGTGGCTCGCGGCCCGGGCCGAAGGCATCGGCCTGGGCTGGGTCTCGATCCTCGATCCGGCCGCCGTCTCCGCCATTCTCGATGTTCCTCGCGCGTGGCGGCTGATCGGCTATTTCTGCCTCGGCTATCCAGAGCACGAAAGCGACCGGCCCGAACTCGAGCGTGTCGGCTGGGAGAATCGACGCGAAGCACTGGACTGCGTGTTGCGGCGGTGACCGCCGGCCACCCCCTCCCGGGATCGCAAAAACGCTGATAGGATCGTCCAAACCCTGATCGCCGCGGCGATCGGAGGCGAGGTCCGCGCAGACGGATCGAAAACGTCCACGGGGGAAGCCATGGGATCCCACACGGCAGCGGCCATCGCGATCGCGGTGATTTTTGCAGCCCAGAGCGTCGCCTGCCGAGGTTCGGCGCAGGAGGCCGGAGCTCCATCGGCGCCGACGCGCGACCCGTACCAGCGCTCGCTGCAGACCTACCAGTTCAAAAAGGCTGCCGCCAGCGGACCGGAGCGCGGCCGCGAGATCTTCTATTACAAGTGCTGGTTCTGTCACAACGAGTACACCAAGAACGCCCCGCAACTGACGGGATTGTTCCAGCGCGAGACGTTGCTGTCCGGCCTTCCGGTCACCACCGACACCGTCAAGGACCGCATCCGCAACGGCGGTGCGGGAATGGCGGCCTACAAATACACGCTGAGCGACACCGACCTCGACGACCTCGTGAGCTTCGTGCGGGAGCAGTGCTGCTGGAATTCCGATGCTCCACCCGGCAATCCGCAATACCGCGCGCGCTGAAACCGCGGCGGAATTTTCGCGAACCTTCTGCATGAAAGTTTGGGAGGCGATGATGTCGCTGATTCTTGGACAGGGCTCGAGGCCCGGACGTGACCTCACCACCCTGCTGGCCGCTGCGATGGCGCTCTTGCTGGCGGCCGTCGGCCCGGTGCAGGCCGACGCCCGGCTGCAGGGCGGACCGAAGGGCGTCGTCAAATCCAGCAAGGGCGAACTGCTGGAGGGCATGATGGTGCAGCTGATCGCGCAGAAGAACGCGGTCCGCACCACGGTCTACACCGATGCCGACGGGCATTATGAATTCCCCGCGCTGGATGCGGGGGTCTATACGCTTCGCATCGCGCTGCCGCGGGAATTCAAGCCGTTCTTCAAGGAGAAGGTGGAGATCGACGGCGCCACCGCGCTCGCGGACATCACCCTCGACTATGTCACCACCGCCGAGTTGCTCCCGCCGACGCCGGAGATCGCGGCTCAGATGACGGGATCGGAATGGCTGTTGAGCCTGTCCGGCACCGGCGAAGAGAAGAAGCTGCTGACCGGCAACTGCAACTGGTGCCATTCCTATCAGCAGATCTTCCGCAATCATTACGACGAGGCCGGCTGGGGCAAGATCGTCTACCGCATGATCCACGGCGCCGGCTCGCCCCTCATCAACATCAACGAGCGGGGGCGGTGGGGCGGCGACGAAGAGGCGCGTCTCGTCAAATGGCTCGCCACCGTGCGCGGTCCGGACGTCAAGGATCCCGCCTTCGTCACCCTGCCACGTCCCCAGGGCCGACAGACCCGGGTCGTGGTCACCGAATTCGAATTGCCGCGCCTCGAGACGGCGACTCACGACGTGAGCGGGGATTCAAAGGGCAATCTCTGGTACTCGACGCACCGCAGCTCCTATGTGGGGCGGCTCGATCCCAAGACCGGCGTCGTCAAGGAATTCCATGTCCCGCCGGTCGAAGCCGGCTCGCTGCCGGGCACCCATTGGATCTATGTGGACAAGAACGACATCGTGTGGGGCTCGGAAAACTGGGCGCACAACATCTGGCGGCTCGATCCCAAGACCGAGCAGTTCACCCGCATCCCGTGGAAGGTGCGCGAACCCGCCAACACCCCGATGGGGGGCAACTACGCGGTCGATCCCGAGGGATTCATCTGGAAGGCGCGGGACCGCAAGGTGACAAAGGTCGCGGCGATGACCGGCGAGCCGGTGGTCGGCTATGTCCTCAAAAAGTTCGCCGGCACCTATGGCAGCGCCATGAGCCGGGACGGGCGGTACTTCGGCGGCGGCGCGTGGCCGCGCGACGGCGTCGTCGTGGTCGACACCCAGACGGCCGAGGTGTTCGAGCCCGACACCAGCCCGCGGTCCGGCCCGGCGCGGGGCGAGTTCGATCTTGAGAACAACTACTGGTCCGGCGGCCGTGGCGGCATGCTGGTCAAGTTCGACACCAAGGAGAAGCGGATCCACGAATACCGCCTGCCGACGCCCTATGCGTCGATGTACTCGGCGCAGGTCGACAAGAACGGCGAGGTCTGGGCGGGCGAGATGCATTCCGGCCGCTATCTCCGCTTCAATCCGAAGACGGTGGCTTTCACCGAGTACGTGCTGCCGGAGCCCTATGGCATCGACCGCGAAACCTGGATCGACAATTCCACCGATCCGGTGACGGTGTGGTATGTCGACCATGAGGGCTGGCTGGTCCGCATTCAGCCGATGGATTGAACCGCAACCTGCGGGGCCGGGCGTCGCCGCACGGCGCTTTTTCGCGACGGCGCCGCACGGCGCTTTTTGCGCGATGGCGCCGCACGGCGCTTTTTGCGAACGTCGTGCGCGCCACCCGGGGCCGCATGAGGGGGAGACATTCCGATGACCCATGACGAAGCAAAGCAGAAGCTCATCCTCGCCGGCCGCGTGCTGGTGGCGGAAGGGCAGGACGACTTCACCCGCGGCCATGTGTCGGTGCGCGTGCCGGGCGAGGCCTCGCTGTTCTTCATGAAGCCGCACAGCGTCGGGCTCGACGAGATCACGATGGAGAACATCCTCACCATCGACCTCGACGGCAAGGTGGTGGCGGGCGGCTCGCGGCGTCACAGCGAGGTCTTCATCCATTCCGAGATCTTCAAGGTGCGCCCCGACGTGCAGAGCGTCATCCACTCCCATCCGCCCTATGCCGTCGCGCTGTCGGCGAGCGGGCGGCCGATGCGGTGCTACAGCCAGCCGGCGGCGCTGTTCTGCGGCGAGCTCGGCGTCTACACCGACACCATCAACCTGATCCGCAGCCAGGAGATGGGAGCGGGCGTCGCCCGCGCGCTCGGCCCCCACCGCGCCGCGCTGCTCAAGAACCACGGCGTCGCCGTGGTCGGCGGATCGCTCGAGGAGGCGGTGATCAACGCGATCATGCTGGAGAATGCCGCGATGGTGCAGATGATCGCCGAAGCGGCCGGCGATCCGGCTCCGGATTTCCCGGCCGAGGACATCGCCCAGCTCAACCACGACATCTCGCGCGCCGACCAGTTCATCGTGAATTTCGACTATTTGGTGCGGCGGCTCAAGCGGCGGGATTGAAACGTCGGGACTGAAGCAGCGGACTGAAGCCACGGGGGAGGGACGCGCCTCCGCCCGGATCGCAGCGTTCAGCCCAGGCGCTTCTTGAACTCCGCCAGCGTCTCCAGCTCGACGCCGTCTTTCTTGTAGGCCGAGCTCTTATGATAGATGCTCGCATACATGTCGCAGCTCTGGCACACCGGCCGGAAATTGCCCTGCTGCTGCTCTTCGATCAGCGCCATGTAGACCGGGTTCCGGCTGGAGATGATGTCGCGCAGCGGCGCCTCCTTGATATCGCCGAGGCGCAGCGTGGCGTCGGCGTCGCGGCAGGCGCAGCCGTTCACGATGCCGGTGGCCATGATCTGCACGGTGGTGAAGAGCCGCACGCAGGCGCCATTCTTGTAGACGAGGCCGGGGCCGACGATGTCGATCGGCAGGTCGCGCACGTCGTCATTGGTGACGAAGCCGCCCCAGTTGTTGTAGACGCCCTTGGAGATCTTCACCTCCACGCCCGCCTTGCGGAAGCGGTCGAGCAGCCGCGTGATCTCGCTGCTGCGGCCGCGCAGCGACGCGACGCCGGGGTGGAGCGAGATGTGCAACTGGAACTTGCGCCGCGCGAACTCGCCGAGGAACGTCTCGAGGTTGTCGACCAGGCGGTGGTACACCTTCTCGGTCGACTGGCTGATGGCGACGAAAGTCTCGGCGTCGTAGCCGTAGATGCTGATGGCGAGATGCGAAAGCTTGGGAAGTTCGAACAGTCGCTTGACGTCTTCGCGCTTCGGAATCGTGAAGTTGGTGAAGAAGCTGTAGCTCAGGACCTCGGGATGCTGCTCCATGTGGTCGAGCTTGTTGAAGACGCCGCGGTCCATGAAGACGTCGCCGGTGCACGGCGTGAGATCGAAGCGGCGGTAGCCCATTTCCAGCGCCTGGGCGATGCAGGTGCGGAAGAACTCGTCCTTCATCGTCACCTTGGGGCTCTGCTTCTTGGGATAGGCGCAGAACCGGCATTCCAGGTTGCACAGGCTCGATGTCTCGATGCCGAGCGAGAGCGCGGATTTGGGGATGAATTCGCGGTCGCGGACGCGATTGACGTTGGTCGCGACGGCGTTGCGGAAACTGCGCACCGATTTGAGAAAGAGTGCGGGCTTCATTCAGCTCCCGAGCAGGTCCCGAGTGATTCACGACGGTCACGGAGCCGCGGCGAGACCTCCCACCGCCTCCGTTTCGTCCCCGTGCGGACCATAGCAAGCCGCGCAACGCCCTGAAAGGCTCGCGACGCCACGCGGGTGCCTAATCGATCTGCAGCGAAACTGCCGGGCCCAGGTCGGCCACGGCGGGGTGATCGGGCTCTCGCGCGGGTTCCCGGTCCGGCTCGGCGTCAGGCCGTCGCCGTGGGCTGCTGGCCCTGCATGTCGGCGAGGCGGCGCTGGTACAGTCCGACGAAATCGATCGGTTGCAGCATCAGCGGCGGGAACCCGCCATTGGCGATGGCGCTGGCGATCAACTCGCGGGCGAACGGGAACAGCAGCCGCGGGCACTCGATCATCAGGAGCGGCCCGAGGTTTTCCTGGGGAATGTTGGTGAGCCGGAACACGCCGGCATAGTTGAGGTCGAAGGCGAACAGCACCGTGCCGGTGAGCTCGGCCTTGCCTTCGATCTTGAGCTCGACCTCGAAGTCGGTGGTCGAAAGCTGGTTCGGGTTGACGTTGATCTGGACCGAGATCTGCGGCTGCTGTTGCTGCTGCATCAGCGAATTCGGCGCATTCGGATTCTCGAACGAGAAGTCCTTGATGTATTGCGCGATTACGCCGAGATTCGGCTGGCCATTTGCTTCATCGGCGCTGCCACCGTTGGTCGAGCTTGCCATCAATCCCCTCCACTTCCCGATTTTCCGCCGATGAGCGTGTGGCTAACACAGGCGATCCGGGGGAACAAGCCGCAGCCGGGCGTCTTCCGGCGTCCGAAATCGGAAGGGCCGGCGGCAGGTACCGGCCCGCAGGCGGGGGCTTCAGTCCTCGCCGGCGTTGATCTTGGGTGCGCTGCTGCGGCGCCGCCGCCGGGGCCGCGGCAGCTCCGGGTCCGGCAGCGGGCGCCATTCCTCCGGCGCGAGGTCGATGGTGCCGGGCGGCGGCGCCGGTGCGCGATTCGTCAGGCGCCGTAGCGCGGTTCCGACCAGCCAGTCGCGGGTCGCCGGCACCACCATCATGGCGCCGATGGCACCGGTCACAAAGCCCGGAATAACCATTAGAATCCCGCCGAGAGCGGTGCTGGCCCCGGCGCCCCCGAGGGCGAGGCCGCGGAGTTCGCTGCGGCCGGCGGCGGTCCGCAGGCGCGTCACCTGGCCGCTCCCGGCATGGCGAAGCACCAGCACGCCCAGGAACGAGATGAGGATGAGGAGGGCAAGCGCCCGTAGGAAGCCGATCTGGCTCGACACCAGGACAAAAGCGGCAATTTCCGCCAGCGGCAGAACCAGGACGCCGGTGGCGATCCATTTGACGAGTTGCATCGACGTAAATCCTGACCAGCGCGCCGCCCCGGGTCTCATATGGCCTCTTTTCCGGCGCGATGTTAGTTCATCAATACTTTTCCCGTAGGGGAGGTCCAGGTCCGTATGGGATGTCAGACCGCGCCCAGTTGGCGCAAGCTGCCCGATCGTTTAAGCTTGCACCGCAACCAAGCGCCCATATGGCCCTGGAAGAGCTACGCCAATTCCCTACATGACGTGTGGCGACGGTATCGAAGACCTGGGTTGAGCTCAAAGGGCGCTGCAGCGCGGCAGCCGCGAAAGCAGAGACGTGTTCGACATTTATACCATCATCTTCCTGGCGTTGGCGGTTTTCATCTTCTTGCGGCTGCGTAGCGTCCTCGGACAGCGGACCGGTCGCGAGCGCCCCCCTTACGACCCCTATTCGGCGCCCGATCCGGTGCGCAATGCGGCAAATGACAAGGTCATCCCGCTGCCGCCGCGCACCACCGAGGTCCCCAAGCCCGTCGAGGTCAAGGAGGCGGCCGACCGCTATGTCGGCATCGCCCCTGCCGGCTCGGCCGTGGCGCGCGGGCTCGATGCCATAACGGCAGCTGATAAATCGTTTGATGCCAAGCACTTCGTCACCGGGGCCCGCGGCGCCTACGAGATGATCGTCACCGCCTATGCCGAGGGCGACCGAAAGGCGTTGCGGGATCTCCTCGCACGTGAGGTGTTCGACGGGTTCGACTCGGTCATCCGCGAGCGCGAGAGTCGCGGCGAGACCGCGGAAACCCGGTTCGTCTCCATCGATGTGGCCGAGATCACCGCGGCGGATCTGCGCGGCAAGACCGCTCAGATCACGCTCCGGTTCGTGTCCCAGCTCGTCTCCGCCACCCGCGACCGCAACGGCAACGTGATCGACGGCAGCGCCGACCGGGTGACGAGCGTCACCGATGTGTGGACGTTTGCCCGCGACGTCACCTCGCGCGACCCCAACTGGAAGCTCGTCGCGACCGAGGCGGGCGGCTGAGCGGGATCTGGAGCCATGGATGCGCCGCTCCGAGGTCTATGGCTCTTCGTGACCGCAGCGGTCGCCGTCACCGCCGTAGTGTCGGAAAGCGCGAACGCGCGCCGCTATGTTTCCTATCGGTATGCTTCCCCCTACCGGTCGTACGCGCGGCACCATGACGTGACCGGCGCCATTCCGCGTGGGGCCCCTCAGGCGCCCGCAGCGGTGCTCGAAAGCGGTCCCGACCGCGGTCCGGGTCCCCTCAGGATTCCCAACGCCGCGCTGGAGCCGGCGCGCTGGTCCGATCTCGACGGCTGGGCAACCGATGACCATGCCCGCGCCTATGCGACCTTCTTCAACAGTTGCCGGCCGATCGTCCGGTCCGCCGCGCTGAAGGCGGAACCGGCGGCGCATCCGCGATATGCGGCGCGGCGCGGCCAACCGGCGCAGGCGGCTCCGGCTGCCGCGGCGGCCCCGCCGCAGCCCGGCGGCGATCCCCGGCCGGTCCGCGCCGCGCTGGAGGAGGTCTGCGCCCGCGCGATCAAGGCGGCAACGCTCAAGCCGGAGGCAGCGCGGCAGTTCTTCGAGACGAACTTCGTGCCGGTCCACATCCGCAAGCTCGGAGACGCGGCCGGCTTCCTCACCGGCTATTACGAGCCGATCGTCGACGGCTCGCGGTTCCCGACGCGGGAATTCTCGGTTCCCCTGTACCGGCGGCCGCACGACATTGTTGCGCCCGGCTATCCCCAGGGCGGCGCGTTTCCCAACTCCGGAAAAGCGTTCCGCCGCACGCCCAGCGGCGAGCTGGTGCCGTATTACGACCGCGGCGAGATCGAGGATGGCGCGCTCGATGGCCAGCACCTGGAAATCTGCTGGCTGCGCAGCGCGACCGACGCGTTGTTCATCCAGATCGAAGGCTCTGCGCGGGTGCGCCTCGAGGACGGCGCCATGATGGGCATCAACTACGACGCCCATAACGGCTATCCCTACGTGCCGGTCGGACGGGTGTTGATCGAACGCCATCTGGTGCCGCGCGAGGAGATGTCGATGCAGCGCATCCGCGAATGGATGCACGACAATCCCGATGGCGCCAAGGAGGTCCGCCGGCAGAACCGCTCGGTGGTGTTCTTCCGCATCGTCGGCCTCGACGACGATGTCGAGGCGCTCGGCGCCCAGGGGATTCCGCTCTCCGCAGGACGCTCCATCGCGGTGGACAAGGCGCTGCATGTCTACGGCACGCCGTTCTTCATCGAAGCCGATCTGCCGCTGGCGAGCGCGCGCAGCCAGTCGCCGTTCCGGCGCACCATGATCGCGCAGGACACCGGCTCGGCGATCGTCGGCCCGGCGCGCGCCGACCTGTTCTTCGGCGCGGGGGACGAAGCCGGCCAGATGGCCGGGCGGGTGCGCCACCCCGGGCGCTTCGCCATCCTGCTCCCGCGCCAGCTCGATCCGACCGCCGCCGGGGCGCGCATGCCGCTGCCTCCGGCCAAACCGGTCTTGATGGCAAAGCTCGCACCCGCGGCGATCCCCGCGGAGTCCGGGCTCGCGGTCCACACCCCGTCCCATCCGGCGGTCGCGCAGCCCCGTCCGGCAAAGGACGTCAGGGAGCGTGACGTCAGTGAGCGCGACGTCAGGGCGCGTGACGTCAGGGAGCGCCGGCGCTCTTACCGGTACTGGCAGTGAGCGAGAAGGACTCCGCGACGATGCCGTGGGGTGTGCGCAGCCGCCGCGGCCGCCGCCGCCTGACCGAGGAGGAGGCGCGCCTATGGTCGGTGGTGGCGCGAACGGTGAAGCCGCTGCGGTCCGGTCAGATTGTGCCGTTGGCGACCCTGCCGGAAACCCCGGTGCCGAGCGCCCGCCCGGCGAAGCGCTCTGAGGCGCATGCGCTGCCGGCGGCGGGTCCCGTCCGCCACCCAAAACCGCCGGCGGCCGCCATCGCCATCGCGCGCCGCGAACGCCAGCAACTCGCCCGCGGCAAGGCGGAGCTCGGCGGGCGCATCGATCTCCACGGCCTGACCCAGGCGGAGGCGCACGACGCCCTGCTGCGGTTCCTGCGTCGCACCCAGGCCGAGGGCGCGAAGTTCGTGCTGGTCATCACCGGCAAAGGCGGATTCGGTGCCGGCGAGCGCGGCGTGCTGCGGCGCCAGGTGCCGCTGTGGCTCGGCCTGCCGGAGTTTCGCACCTGCGTGCTCGGCTTCGACGTCGCCCATGCGGGCCATGGCGGCGAGGGCGCGCTCTACGTGCGGCTGCGCCGGGCGCGGTAAGGCCGCAGCGCTTGCGGCGAGATTCTACAGGATGAACCGGCTCAGGTCGGCATTCTTGGCGAGGTCCTCGACCCGGCCGCGCACGTAGTCGCCGTCGATCCTCACCTCCTCGCCGGAGCGGTCCGGAGCCCCGAACGAGATTTCGTCGAGGACGCGCTCGATCACCGTCTGCAGCCGCCGCGCCCCGATGTTCTCCACGGTGGAATTGACCGCGACCGCGATGTCGGCGATGGCGTCGATCGAGTCGTCGGTGAATTCGAGCTTCACGCCTTCGGTCGCGATCAGTGCCACGTACTGCTTGATCAGCGAGGCTTCGGGCTCGGTGAGGATGCGCTTGAAGTCTTCGCGCGTCAGCGGCTTGAGCTCGACCCGGATCGGCAGCCGGCCCTGCAGCTCGGGCAGGAGATCCGAGGGCTTGGAAATGTGGAAGGCGCCCGACGCGATGAACAGCACGTGGTCGGTCTTCACCGCGCCGTGCTTGGTGGTGACCGTCGTGCCTTCGATCAGCGGCAGCAGGTCGCGCTGCACGCCTTCCCGTGACACGTCGGCGCCGACGCGACCGTCGCGGGCGCAGATCTTGTCGATCTCGTCGAGGAACACGATGCCGTTGTTCTCGACCGACCGGATCGCCTCCTGGACCAGCTGGTCCTGGTCGAGCAGCTTGTCGGATTCCTCGTTGATGAGCAGCTCGTAGCTGTCCTTCACCAGGACCCGGCGGGTCTTGCTGCGCCCGCCGCCGAGCTTGCCGAAGATGTCGCCGAGCGAGATCGCGCCCATCTGGGCGCCGGGCATGCCGGGAATCTCGAACATCGGCATGCCGCTGCCGGATGCCTGCAGCTCGATCTCGATCTCCTTGTCGTCGAGCTCGCCGGCGCGCAGCTTCTTGCGGAAGGTCTCCTTGGTCGAGGTGCTGGCGGTCGGACCGACCAGCGCGTCGACCACGCGGTCCTCGGCGGCGCTGTGCGCGCGGACGCGGACGTCCTTGCGTTTCTTCTCGCGCGTCAGTCCGATCGCGATCTCGACGAGGTCGCGCACGATCTGCTCGACATCGCGGCCGACATAGCCGACTTCCGTGAACTTGGTGGCCTCGACCTTGAGGAACGGGGCGCCGGCGAGCCGGGCCAGCCGGCGCGAGATCTCGGTCTTGCCGACGCCGGTGGGGCCGATCATCAGGATGTTCTTGGGCATCACCTCTTCGCGCAGCTTTTCGTCGAGCTGGAGGCGGCGCCAGCGGTTGCGCAGCGCGATCGCGACCGCGCGCTTGGCATCGGCCTGGCCGATGATGAAGCGGTCGAGCTCGGACACGATTTCGCGGGGGGAAAAATCGGTCATGAATCCTTCTCGGGCATTCGCGCCCAAATTCCGATCAGCCGAGGTCCTGGTCGCCATCCGGGCGTCAGGCCTGCAGCGTCTCGATGGTCACGCTGTGGTTGGTGTAAACGCAGATTTCCGCGGCGATCGCCATCGCCTTGCGCACGATGGCCTCGGCGGTCATGTCGGTGTCGACGAGGGCACGCGCGGCGGCGAGCGCGTAGTTGCCGCCGGAGCCGATGCCCATCACGCTGCTCTCCGGCTCCAGCACGTCACCGGTGCCGGTCAGCACCAGGGAGACCCGGGCATCGGCCACGATCATCATCGCCTCCAGGCGGCGCAGATAGCGGTCGGTCCGCCAGTCCTTGGCGAGTTCGACGGCGGCGCGCATGAGCTGGCCGGGGTACTGCTCGAGCTTGGCCTCGAGCCGCTCGAACAGGGTGAAGGCGTCGGCGGTCGCGCCGGCGAAGCCGCCGATGACGTCGCCCTTGGCGAGCCGCCGTACCTTCTTGGCGTTCGCCTTGACGATGGTCTGGCCGATCGAAACCTGGCCGTCGCCGCCGACCGCGACGATGCCGCCCTTGCGGACGGTCAGGATCGTGGTGCCGTGCCAAGCCTCGGGCAGGGGGGATTGCATGGGCTGTGCTCTCATACCGGGGCCTGATTTAGGCACTCGCCGCGCGCAACGCAAATCAGGCGTAAACCGGGGGCCCCCAGCTCGGGCCATGAGGGCCCCCACCCCGCCGTCGCATTGATTCATCCTTTGCGGCGGCGGCAGTGGCGGGCGCGCCCGCCCCCTGATACAAGGCGCGCTTCTAGCCCCGGAGACAGCGCCGATGCGCAAGGCAACGGTCACGCGCACCACCAAGGAAACCGACGTCGCCGTGAGCGTCGATCTCGACGGCCGCGGCGCCGGCGCGATCGCGACCGGTATCGGCTTCCTCGACCATATGCTCGATCTGCTGTCGCGCCATTCCCGGATCGACATCACGGTGAAGGCCGCAGGCGACCTCCATATCGACCACCATCACACCACCGAGGACGTCGGAATCGCGCTCGGGCAGGCGGTGAAGCAGGCGCTGGGCGACATGCGGGGGATCACCCGCTACGCCGACGTGCATCTGCCGATGGATGAAACGCTGACCCGCGTCGCGATCGACATTTCCGGCCGGCCTTTCCTCGTCTTCAAGGCCACGTTCGCCCACGACAAGATCGGCACCTTCGACACCGAGCTGGTGCGGGAATGGTTTCAGGCCTTCGCGATGAACGCCGGGGTCACCCTGCACGTGGAAACCCTTTACGGGGCCAACGATCACCATATATCGGAGTCGTGCTTCAAAGGTCTGGCACGGGCGCTCCGGGCCGCTGTGGAGGTCGATCCCCGCAGCAAGGACGAGGTGCCCTCGACCAAGGGCTCGCTCGGGGGGTGAGCCGCGCCGCCTCGCCCGGTTTTCGCCGCGCATGCGCGGCTGGTGCGGGTGCGCTCGTCACGGGTCGGTCAAAACAGGGGCCCGCCTCCAACAGGGGAATTGCCGATGGCAGCTTTCGCAGTGTTCGAACCTCCCGCGCGCACCAACCGTCCGGCCAGCGAACATGCCGCGCGGTTCGTCTTTCTGCGGGAGCGTTTCAACTGGGCGGCGTTCCTGTTCGGCCCGCTGTGGATGTTGTGGCGACGAATGTGGCTGGTCTTCATTGCCTACGTGATCGGGATGGCGCTGCTCGAGTTCGGCCTGCGGCGCCTCGGGATCGGTGGGGGAGCGCGATTCACGGTCTACTTCCTGGTGGCGCTGCTGATCGGCGTGGAGGCGGCGAGCCTGCGGCGCTGGACCCTGCTGCGGAAAAGCTGGCGCGAACGCGGCGTCGTCATCGCCGACGATCTCGAGATGGCGGAACGGCGCTTCTTCGACAACTGGTCGGCCGACAAGTCCGCCACCCCGCCGCCGCCGCCCTATGCTCCGGTGTCCCGCGCCAGCGTGATCGGCCTGTTTCCCGAGCCTGGAGGGGGGCGGTGACGGTCGCCATCATCGACTACGGCTCCGGTAACCTGCATTCGGCCGCCAAGGCGTTCGAGCGGTCGGCCCGCGAAAGCGGCCATGCCGACGCCATCCTCGTCACCGACGATCCCGACGTCGTCCGCGCCGCCGATCGCGTGGTGCTGCCCGGCGTCGGCGCCTTTGCCGATTGCCGCCGCGGCCTCGACGCGGTGCCCGGCATGGTCGAGGCGATGACCGAGACCGTGCGCCACCGCGGCCGGCCGTTCCTCGGCATCTGCGTCGGCATGCAGCTTCTCGCCGAGCGCGGCCGCGAATACGAGGTGACCGAAGGCCTCGGCTGGATCGCCGGCGAGGTGTGCCGCATCGAGCCCCGCGAGCCCCGTCTCAAGATACCGCATATGGGCTGGAACACCCTGGACGAAGCCAGGAGGCACCCGCTGTTCGCGGGCATTCCGCTGGGCCCGGGCGGGCTTCATGCCTATTTCGTTCACAGCTACCACCTCGCCGTGGGCGACCGGACCGATCTGGTCGCGGCGGCGGACTATGGCGGCCCGGTGACCGCCTTCGTGGCGCGGGAGAATTATGCCGGCACCCAGTTCCACCCCGAAAAGAGCCAGAAACTTGGGCTTGCGTTGATCGCAAATTTCCTCAACTGGAAGCCCTGACGTCGCCTCCCGTGCTCCAGCCGATCGAAGATCGACCCCATTGATCCTGTTTCCCGCCATCGACATCAAGGACGGCGTCTGCGTGCGCCTGGAGCAGGGCGACATGGCCCGCGCCACGGTGTTCAACCGTGATCCCGCGGCGCAGGCGCAGGGCTTCGTCGCGGAAGGATTCGAATATCTTCATCTCGTCGATCTCGATGCCGCCTTCGCCGGCCACCCGGTGAACGTCAGGGCGGTGGAGCGGATCATCGAGAGCGTGCCGCTCCCGGTGCAGCTCGGCGGCGGCCTTCGCGACATGGGCGTGATCTCCTCCTGGCTCGAAAAGGGCGTCGACCGCGCCATCATCGGCACCGCGGCGGTGCGTGACCCCGACCTCGTCAAGACCGCCGCCCGCGCCTATCCCGGCCGCATCGCGGTCGGCCTCGATGCCCGCGACGGCAAGGTGGCGGTGCAGGGCTGGGCGGAAAGCTCCGAGCTCTCCGCGCTCGACATCGCCCGGCGTTTCGAGGATGCCGGAGTCGCCGCCATCATCTACACCGATATCGCCCGCGACGGCTTGCTCAAGGGCCTGAACCTCGATGCCACCATCGCGCTCGCCGACGCGGTCGCTATCCCGGTGATCGCCTCCGGAGGCCTCGCCAACCTCGACGACGTGCGGGAGATGCTCAAGCCGCGCGCCGCCAAGCTCGCTGGCGCAATCGCCGGCCGCGCCCTCTATGACGGCCGCCTCAATGCCAGCGAGGCCCTGCGGCTGATCCGCACGGCGCGGGACCGGTGACGGCGCGATGCTGAAGGTCCGCGTCATTCCCTGCCTCGACGTCAAGGACGGCCGCGTGGTCAAGGGAATCAATTTCGTCGATCTGCGGGACGCCGGCGACCCGGTCGCGGCGGCCATCGCCTACGACGCCGCCGGGGCCGACGAGCTGTGCTTCCTCGACATCACGGCGAGCCATGAGAACCGCGGCACCATCCTCGACGTCGTCCGCCGCACGGCCGAGGCCTGCTTCATGCCGCTCACGGTCGGCGGCGGCGTGCGCGCCCTCGCCGACATCCGCGCGCTCCTGCAATCGGGGGCCGACAAGGTCTCGATCAATACCGCGGCGGTCCACCGGCGCGACTTCGTGCGCGAGGCGGCGGAAAAGTTCGGCGACCAGTGCATCGTGGTGGCGATCGACGCCAAGAAGGTGTCGCCGCCCGACGCGTCCGCGCGCTGGGAGATCTTCACCCATGGCGGCCGCAAGCCCACCGGGCTCGACGCCATCGACTATGCCCGCGAGGTGGTGTCGCTCGGCGCCGGCGAAATCCTGCTCACTTCGATGGACCGCGACGGCACCCGTGCCGGCTTCGACATCGCGCTGACCCGGGCGATCGCCGATGCGGTGACGGTTCCGGTGATCGCATCGGGCGGGGTCGGGACGCTCGACCACCTCGTCGCCGGCGTCCTGGATGGCCATGCCGCCGCGGTGCTGGCGGCTTCGATCTTTCATTTCGGCGAATATTCGATCCGGGAAGCCAAGGCCTACATGGCCGGCGCCGGCCTCGCGATGCGCCTGGACGCGTGACCATGGTCGCCTGTTCGCACGCCGTCCGAGGTGATAAGGGAACGGCCATGGGTGACTTCACGATCTACGATCTCGAGCGCCGCGTCGACGAGCGCGCCCTGGCCGGTGCCGAGGTGTCCTACACGCGCAAGCTGCTCGACCGCGGCGTGGCGCAATGCGCCAAGAAGCTCGGCGAGGAGGCGGTCGAGCTCGTGCTCGCTTCGGTGGTCGAAGACCGCGAGCGGTTGATCGACGAAACCGCCGACCTCATCTACCACCTGCTCGTGGTCCTCAAGGCGCGCGACGTCAAACTGTCGGAGGTCGAGCGCGTGCTCGGCGCCCGCGTGAGCCAGACCGGGCTGCAGGAAAAAGCTTCGCGCAAAGGCGGCTGAGCGCCGTCCCGGATTTCCCGATGGAACAACGAATCGACGACAGGCTTTCGCCTTACCACGTGTTCTCGCGTGCCGAGTGGGCCGCGCGGCGCGAAGATACCCCCATGACGCTCACGCCGGACGAGGTGACCCGGCTGCGCTCGCTCCACGACCGCCTCGATATCGCGGAGATCGAGGACATCTACCTCCCGTTGTCGCGGCTGCTGTCGCTCTACGTCGCGGCGACCCAGCGCCTGTTTCGCGCCCAGCAGCGCTTCATCGCCACCGGCGACGCCAAGATGCCCTATGTCATCGGCGTTGCCGGCTCGGTCGCGGTCGGCAAGTCGACGACGGCCCGCGTGCTGCAGGCGCTGCTGGCGCGGTGGACCAACGTTCCCAAGGTCGATCTGATCACTACCGACGGGTTTCTCTATCCCAACGCGGTGCTCGCGCGCGACGGGCTGATGGAGCGCAAGGGCTTTCCGGAAAGCTATGATCTGCCCGCGCTGCTGCGGTTCCTGTCCGACATCAAGGCGGGGCGGCGACCGGTCCGCGCGCCGGTCTATTCCCACCTCGTCTACGATGTGGTGCCGAATCACTGGATCGAGATCGACCGGCCGGACATCCTCATCGTCGAAGGTCTCAACGTCCTGCAGACCGGCCGGCTGCCGCGGGACGGCAAGGAGATCCCCTTCGTCTCGGACTTCTTCGATTTCTCGGTCTATCTCGACGCCGACGAGAATGTGCTCCGGCACTGGTACGTGCAGCGCTTCCTGGCGCTGCGCGGGACCGCCTTCCGCGATCCCAAGTCCTACTTTCATCGCTATTCGCAACTCACCGACGCGGCGGCGGTCGAGACGGCGACCTCGATCTGGACGAAGATCAATCTGGTCAATCTGGACGAGAACATCCTGCCGACCCGCCAGCGCGCCGACCTCATCCTGGAGAAGGGCGCGAGCCATGCGGTGCAGCAGGTGGCGCTGCGCAAGCTGTGAGACCGCCGTCCGCGATGCAGCCTGCGTTGCCGGTTGCCGTTGAAATAACGCGATCCGGCGTCAGGCCGCGTGGCGTTCGGCTCCCGGGCCGAAATGGCCGACATAGCGCGAGCTGATGCCCGCCACCGGCAGGACGATCAGCACGTCGGTGGTGCCGAACTGCCGGTCGATCACCGCGCCGTCTCCCACGAAAGCGCCGAGCCGCAGATACCCCTTGATCAGCGGCGGCAGGCTCTGCAAGGCCGCCTTGGGATCGACGGCCGACTTCGGCATGCGATTGAGCTCCACGTAGCGGCGCGGCAGCGCGGCGGCGCGCCACGGTTCCGGCGCCCGCGCGTAGTGGTGGAGGAACGACAGCGGCAAGGCCAGGCGGTCGGGGTCGGTTCCCTCCAAACTGGCGCACCCGATCATCACGTCGATGCGATGCGCGAGCACATAGGTCCAGATGCCGTGCCACAACAGCTCGACGGTGCGCTTGTTGCGATAGGGCGGGAGCACGCAGGAGCGCCCGAGTTCGAGGAAGCGGCAGGCGCTGTGGCGCTCGACCAACGCGTCGATGTCGAATTCGCCGGCCGTGTAGAAGCCCGCCTGCTGATCCGCCACTTCCTGGCGGAGCAGCCGATAGGTCCCGACCACCGGCGGCGATTTGCGCAACCGCGGAGCGGCATGGTCCACCACAAGGAGGTGATCGCACACCGCGTCGAACGGATCGACATCGCGCCGCGACAGGAAGGACGCGGTGTCCGGTACCGCCGACATCTCGCGATAAAAGACTTTGTAGCGCAGCTTCTGAGCGCGACGAATTTCCTTGGCGCTGCGCGCCAGCCGGACTTCGAGCGCACCGATCCGCCCGAGTGTCTCCGGTGCCTGCGGTGCGCCGCCGAAACGAAAGCCGCTATAGGCAGCGAAGCCGGTATAGGCAGCGAAGCCGGTATAAGCCTTGAGCACCGGAACGATGTTCGGAAGACCGGCCATGCGGAGCGGAACGCTCAGCGGGCTTGCCGGCCAGCTCGGGCCTTTGGCGCGGGACAGCATAGCGGTCGCCCCCGTGACGTCCGGCCTGCGACAGGCCGTCCGAAATCGCGATACCACTCGCGCGAATCAACTTAACTCATCTCGAAAGCAATAATCATCGCGCGTGCACAGATTTGTGACAATTTCCCAGCGAAAGTCACCGCTAAATAATCTCAAACCGCATCGGCGGAAGCGAACTGCGCGAGCGCGGCGGCGAGCCGGTCGCGGTCGAGGGGCTTGGTGACGACGTCGTCGAGGCCGGCGGAAAGGCATGCTTCGCGAATGTCGGAGGTGGCATCGGCCGTCACGGCGATGATCGCAATCCGCCGCCCGTCGCGCTCGCTCGCACGCATGCGGCGGGCAGTCTCGAGTCCGTCCATCCCGGGCATCTGCAGGTCGACCAGCACGAGGTCGAACGGGGCGGCTGTCGACTGCGCTGCAACGAACGCCGCCAACGCCTCGGCACCGCTCGCGGTCATCACCGTGCGATGGCCGAGCCGGCCCAGCAGATGCCGGGTCAGCAGCGCGTTGACCTCGTTGTCCTCGGCCACCAGGACGGCGAGACGCGCCGCCGGCGGCGGGCTCCGGTGGGGCACCAGCGGAGGCGCCGCGGCCGTCGGCGGGCCATGCCCGAGCTGGGCGGCCAGGGAGGCGGCGCGCACCGGTTTCACCAGGTAGGCGAAGCCGGCGTGCCGGTGGCCCGGAATGTCGATGCGGTCCCGCGGCGTGACGAGCACGATGGCGCGGCAGTGCGCGCGGCCCGCTGCCGCGCCGATCCGCTTCAGCGCAGCGCTGCCGATGGCGCCGTCGACGACGACGGCGTCGAAGCAACCCTCGGCCAGCAGGGTCTCTGCGGCGGCTTCGCTGTCGGCAATCCGCACGGTCGCCCGCCAGTCGCGAAGCTGCCGCGCCAGCGCCGGGCCATCGACCGGCCCCGGCGCGACGATCAGCACCGCGGTCCCGGCGAAGTCCGCGGTGCGCACGGGAGGGCCGTCATCCGCCGGCGGAAGCGGGATGGTGCACTGGAAGCGCGAGCCGCTGCCGGCCGCGCTCTCGACCCGGATCTCGCCCCCCATCGCCGCGACGAGCCGCTTGGTGATGGCGAGGCCCAGCCCGGTGCCGCCGAACTGCCGGCCGGTGCCGGCCTGAGCCTGCTCGAACTCGTCGAAGATGCGCGCCTGCAGCTGCGGAGCGATGCCGATGCCGGTATCGGTCACGCAAAACGTCAGGGCACCGTCCGCGGTCTCGACGGCAATCGAAACGCCGCCCGCCGCGGTGAATTTGATCGCATTGCCAACTAGGTTGAGCAGCACCTGACGGAGCCGGATGCGGTCGCCGACGTAGCGCCGCGCCGCCGCATCGGCGACGAAGGCTGCGATCTCGAGGCCCTTGGCTTGCGCGCGCGGCGCCAGCAACTCGGCCACGTCCTCGACCAGCGGGCGCAACGCGAACGGCGCGGCCTCAAGTTCCAGCCGTCCAGCCTCGATCTTTGAAAAATCCAGAACGTCTTCGATCAGCCAGGCGAGCGCCTCGCCGGAGGATTTTACGACGCGCGCGTAGGTCGCCTGTTCCGGGGTCAACGCGGTGTCGAGCAGAAGATCGGTCATGCCGAGAATGCCGTTGAGCGGCGTGCGGATCTCGTGAGACACCGTGGCGAGGAACCGGCTCCTGGCGCGGTTCGCGGCGTCCGCCTCGCGCCATTCCCACTCCTGGTCGGCCAGGATTTCGAGGCGCTCTTCCAGGAGATCGATCCGGCGGCGATGCCGGACGTCGATCCGCCCCAGGACGAGGAGGGCGATGGCGGCGACCGCCAGGGCACCGAGGCCGAGACAGAGCACGAGGATCGTGTTGCCGCCCATTCGCCGACGCTCGGAGCACGCCGCGCCGGAGGCGGCGCGGTCACGTGCCAGGGTGGCGCGCCGAAGCTTGCAATTCCTTAGCCGGCGCCGCGAACGGCCGCCCTTATGACCCGACGGTTGCCGCCGGGTTAACGTGCCGTCGGGTTAACGTGCCGCCGGACGCAAAAAGGCCCCGCACTTGGGCGGGGCCCCGGACGCGTTGCGCGCGCGAAGATCAGGCGTGGCGGCGCTTGGTGTTGGTCACGGTCTTGGCCGGGGCCGGACAGGCTTCCCAGCTGCCCCAGGTGCCGACATCCTGGAACTTCTGACCCTTCCAGCACTGGCCGTTCTGCTTGAGGGGGCCGCCGCCGATACGCTCCGCGGAAGCGGGAGCAACGGCGATCAGAGTTGCGACGGCGAAGGTGGCGGCGATGGTGAGCTGACGCATGGGAATGCCTCTCCTGGGGCCGGGTGTTTTCGGCATTGTTGCGGTGTTTATGAATATAAATCACCGATAAAAAAATTATGCGATCTTGACGTGGTCTGCAAGTGGAATGTTACGCGTGTGTGAATTGCCGATCTGCGACGCCAAAACCGGTGCAAGAATTTAGTTTTTCATATGTATAATCAGAGTGTTGTCTGATGCGCAGCGGAGTGCAGCGCGCTGCGGAGGGGCTGCCGGCGGTCCCGGTTCGCGGCCGACGGGCCGGACGTGGGCTGGCCGGCCCGCACGACGTAAAAGTCTCATAAAGGCGGGTCTGCGCGCACGTTCGCAAAAAAAAAGCCCCGCGCGAAGCGGGGCCGGATCGCAAAACAACAGGCCGTCAGCTGTGATGCTGGTGACGGGTGTTTACCGGGGCTTTCGCGGACGTCGCGCACGCATTCCACGAGCCGAAGGTTCCGCCGTCCATGGTCTTCGCGGCTTTCCAGCACTGGCCGTTCTGCTTGACCTGGCCGCCCATGACGCTCTCGGCGGACGCGGGGGCTGCGGCCAGCAGGGCGGCGATCGCAACGGTGGCTGCTGCAAGGGTGAGACGCATTGATACCTCTCCTGGAGTTTAGGTTTTATCGATGCCGTTCCGTCGACACTATTCATCGATAAAAAAACCATATCATTTTTATCTCAGCGCGCAAGCGCACGCATTATGCGCGACGGTGATAGGGCTTGCAGGCGCCTCCGCCACCGCGACTCCGATCGGACAAGGGCCAGGAAAGCCAGATTTACAGGGGTTATCACGCCGCTTCGGGTGCTCGCGAGGTTGATCGCCGCGCCGCATTCTTTGCGTTATGCAGAGCCGCAATGACGAATTTGCATTCCGCAAGTACGAACCCGAATCGCAGTATGTAACGCTCATAAAATAATTATATCATTTTTATTTTCGTTGGATGGCGGCCGAGGGCGAGTAGCTGTTTAAGCAATCACACACCCGCGCGGGTGGTTATGCCGCGCATATTCGCCGGCGGACGGTCAGGCAGCGCGGCGGATCTCGTCGGCCAGCGCGCGATAGGCGAGCGCCTCGGCGAAGTGAACGCGGCGCACCGGCTCCTCGCCGTCGAGGTCGGCCAGGGTGCGGGCCACCCGAAGCACGCGATGATAACCGCGGGCGGAGAGCCGCATCGCCTCGGCGGCGTCCCGCAGCAGGGCGAGGCCGCCGCTGTCCGGCTTGGCGACAGCCTCGAGCGCGGTACCGTTCACCTGCGCATTGGTGCGTCCGCTGAGGCCGAGCGCACCATAGCGCGCCGCCTGGATGCTGCGCGCCCGGGCCACCCGGGCCGCGACCTCGCGGCTGCCTTCGGCCGGCGGTGGCAGGATCAGGTCGGCGGCGGTCACGGCGCCGACCTCGATATGGAGGTCGATACGGTCGAGCAGGGGGCCGGACAGCCGCGCCTGATAGTCGCCGGCGCAGCGCGCGACCGGCCCGCGCTTGCAGGCATAGCCCGGCTCGGCGGCCCGCCCGCAGCGGCACGGATTCATCGCCGCCACCAACATGAAGCGCGCCGGGTAGGTGACGCGGTGGTTGGCCCGCGAGATCGCCACCTCGCCGGACTCGAGCGGCTGGCGCAGCGAATCGAGCACCCGGCCGTCGAATTCCGGGAGCTCGTCGAGAAACAGCACGCCGTTGTGCGCGAGCGAGATCTCGCCCGGCTTGGCGCGCAGCCCGCCGCCGACCAGCGCCGCCATGCTGGCGGAATGGTGGGGGGAGCGGAACGGCCGGCGGTTGGTGAGCGCACCGCCGTCGATTTCGCCGGCCACCGACGCGACCATCGACACTTCGAGAAGCTCGGCTGGCGACAGCGGCGGCAGGATCGAAGGCAGCCGTGCGGCGAGCATCGACTTGCCGGAGCCGGGAGGCCCGATCATCAGCAGGTTGTGTCCGCCCGCGGCGGCGACCTCCAGGGCCCGCTTGGCGCTCTCCTGGCCCTTGATGTCGATGAGGTCGAGGAGCCCGCCCTCAGCCTCCCTCACCCGCGGCTGTGGCCGCGACAGCACCTGGGTGCCCTTGAAGTGGTTGGCGAGGGCAATCAGCGAGGAGGCGGCGATGATCTCCATCTCCGGCTAGACGCCGCAACTTGCTGATTTAGCTCGAGATTGCTTGCCGCACGTTACCTGTTTTGTATCGTGCTTTCGTAGCGTCTGGTCAAGTGAAGAAGGGGCGTGGGGTGCGCCCGTGTTCTGAGCCGCGGCAACAGTCATAGCGATTGACGTGCCGCGGCCTGTTGATGCTCTGCAGGAGGGTTACGCCGCCTTGATGCCCGTTGAACTGCGGATACGGGCGTATCCCGGCGCGCTGGGATCGGTCAGCGCTGCGTAGACTGCGTAAGCCGTCTCCTTGGAGCCCCCGAGCGAGAACGCGCCCTTCGGCGTGAACTTGCCCGCGATGCCCTCCCAGGTCTTATCGCGAGCCCAGTTTACACCAGCTAGCGTCTTGACCAGCTCGCGAGCTTTCAGTGCGCGGTCGCGGGGATCGGCGATACCTGTAAGTGGGTTTCCGACAGCTCCCAGCGCCGCCATAGCCGTGGGTGAAGACGCCAAAGAGTGCTCACGGTTCTCGAATGCCGGACCGAATGCGTCAGCGAGCGCCGTAAACCACTCGATGGCCGTCACCTCCACCACGTCGGCGAACTTCTGATCAAGTGGGACGGGACGTGCGCCATATTGAACGCCGTTGATACCCTTCGCCATCGTCACGCACGCGCCGCGAAGGGTCGTGATGGTGACGATTTCGGGGTCGGATGTGCGGAGCTGACGCCTGACTTTGTTGACCCGCCCGTTGAAGAAGGGAACGCGCCGTTCGACCTCGCGGCAGATGTGAGTGATTGGGTCTCGAGCGTCCATTCCAAGGCTGAGGGCCGCGTTAGGACGAACACCAAGAGTATTGAGGTCATGAAACGCTTGGCGAGCCCAGCCCTGGTCCCGGCCGTGGTTGATGTAGACGGGCACGAAATCATGTTTCGTTTCCGGATCGATGTTAGCCGCCTCATGGCGGGCCGCCAATTGCGTCTCGCCGTCGATGGCTATGAGCCTCTTATCCCATGGAATTTGGATGAAGCCGGTCCCGTCGTCGCGCATATCGACTTGGAGAAGCGTGTCGCTGTAGAGGGTGATCGGTGGAGTTAGGCCATCCACCTTGGATCTGATTGCACAGATATACTCGGCGTAAGGTCCTACATTGCGCTTTTTTGCCCCCTCGAACAGGCGCTGAACTTCTTCGCGGACATGACCGAGTTCTTGCAACTCATGAGAGGCATCAACCTTCTTCTTGTTCTCGGTGTCGCGCGGGTCGGGGGCGATCTGGAACAGTTGCGCTGCCTTAACGCGCCCAAGGAACTGATGATCGTCAATCGCAGAACCGGCGATGACGTGTCCATCGGTGGGATTGAGTGGCTTGGATGACATACTAAGAGCGGTCCTTTGCCGCGGCTTGCTACTTGACCCAGTAGACATCGGGGGGCCGGAGCTCGTATGATCCGCTTGTCAACGTAGATCGGCGAGCTTCGCCGGTTCAGAAGCCCGGTTGCTCGCTCGAGCGCCGGGCTTTATGCTTATAGGCATATGCCTGCCGTGATTGCAATAGCTCGAGTTGATTTTTTAGTAGCTCGAGAAGAACATTGTGTCTGCAGATTTAACTCGAGTGTGTTGCTCCCCTCCTCGAGTACCGCTTGCTCTTCGAGTAGGTGCGTCCGTTGAAGTATGCCCCATCGGACACATAAATCATGCTCGCCATGCCGTCCGCTAGGGTTGATTTCACCACAACGGACGATTACTCTGCGGACAGGATCACAACGGTCATCCCGGGGCACCTCATGGCAACCATCCTGTACGCGCGCGTCTCGACAGCAGAGCAGACAATCGAGCACCAGCTCGCCCATGCGAGGGGGGCGGGGTTCGTCATCGACGAGGTGGTCGCCGACAACGGGGTGTCTGGTGTCTCCACGCGTCTCTCGGAGCGCCCCGAGGGTCGTCGTCTTTGGGACAAGCTGCGCGCGGGTGACACGTTGGTGGTCCGCTGGGTCGACCGTCTCGGGCGCAACTACGACGATGTCTGCGACACCATCCGCCACTTCATGCGCCGAGGCGTGGTGATCCGCACGGTCATCAACAGCTTCACGTTCGACGGGGCGACCAAGGACCCCATGCAGCAGGCCGTGCGCGACGCACTGATAGCGTTCATGGCCGCCACCGCCCAAGCCCAGGCCGAGGCGACCAAGGCCGCCCAGCGGGCCGGTATCGAGCACGCGAAGGCTCGCGAGGATCGACCGTACCGCGGCAGGAAACCCAGCTTTGACCGTCGACAGTTCGAGACCGTGAGGACCATGCTGGGCCAGGAGGCCATCGGTGTGTCACAGATCGCCAAGGCGACCGGCTTGAGCCGGCAGACCGTCCACAGGATCAAGGCAGACCCCGCGGGCTCCGAGGCAGCGTTGGCGGCATGGGGGCTCTGACGCGGTCACTTCGCCGCCCTCGGGACCGCAGGGATGGCAGGGTTCGTGGGGGCTGTGGGGTTTCTAGTGGCGTTCGAGATCGTGGTCTGCTCGTCGTGATCGCGGTGACGGTTGTCTTGTCGACGCGGCCGGTAGGTTCAGAAACGGGTCCCCTCCAGGGCGCGGAACGGCCCAATGACCCCGGTGCCCCACCTTTCAAAAAGAGGGGTCTAAACGCTGCTGCTACTCCACCCACATCAGCCGCGTCCCGCCCTGGCACGTCGTGTTCACCGCGCTGGGCGCTTGCCATGCTTGGGTATTCAATGCAGCGTAACCGTGCATTTTTGGGAGGACACAATGAATAGGCACCGGACTTGGCTCGGCGTGCCCCAACTGATTGCGAGCGCCCTTGCCGTTTTGCTCGTCATGATCGCCGCTGACCGCGCTTGGTCTCAGTCGAACAGAACCATCAAGGTAGTCATCACATTTCCTGCCGGCAGCGGCGGCGACTTACTCACCCGTGCGATGGCCGAAGAGATTACCAAGGCGCACGGAACGCGCTTCGTGTTCGAGAACGGTGACCAGTTCCGTAGCGCCGAGGCTGTGGCTCGCGCCGCACCTGACGGCAACACGCTGCTCGTTATCAACAACAACTTCACCGTCAATCCAAAGCTCCAGAAGCCGCCTTATGATCCACTGACCAGCTTTGTTCCGATCTGCAACCTCGCCAGCGGCCCTGTGCTGATCATTGCCGATGCCGCTGGTCCATTCCGTACACTTGGTGACTTGCTCGCGGGGGCACGAGAGAAGCCAGGGCAGCTTGCTATGTCGGGCACGGCTCTTGCTCCCCCTCAGATCGCCTTCGAGGTGCTCAAGCGCTCAGCGAAAGTCGATATGAGCTACGTGCCGGGAACAACTGGTGCCGCACTGAACGGACTGTCAAGCCAGAAGGTTGCCGCAGCGGTTCAGCTCTTTCTAAATGTGAAGGCCCAACTTGAGGCCAACAAGATTTGCGCACTGGCGATTACGTCGCGAAGCAGGAAATCGGTCCTCCCCGACGTTCCGACGGTGGCGGAGAGCGGGTTCCCTGGGTACGAAGTCGAATACTGGGATGGCGTCTTCACACCAGCCGGGACGCCAAAGGAGACCGTAGACCAGCTCTCAGGATGGTTTGGTGCAGCGGCAAAGGAACCCGCCGTGAAAGCCGTCCTTGAGGCGCAGACCTACGTTCCGGTTGGTGTGTGCGGCGCTGAGTTCGTCAGCTTCATTCACACGGAGGTCGGCGAGTTCAGCCGCATCGCTCGCGAAGCTGGGATCAAGGACGAGTGATGTCGCAGTGCGGCGAGCTGATGGAAGCAACTCGGTAGCTTCGAGCGCTCTGCGGAGCATGGAGCCCCGTATTCCTTGAGGTGGAGGACCAGGACACGGGAGTGGTTGCTTCGCGGCTACGTACGTCAAGGCCGTGCCCACCGCACACGCTCCTCGGGATCATTCCGTGTAACGCACGGTTCCTCGGGCGACCTGCGCTTACCGGAGGCATCGGCGCAGGCTGACAGCGCGGCGCACTGCCATTGCAGACCGCACCGGAGCGGCCACGGTCTCGTGGGGAACATGGTAGGCCCAAGGAGATGGGTTGGGTGGGGTATTGGGGTGGGCAGTCCCGTCAGGGGCATCGGCGCACGTCTGCCCATCCCACTGTGAGGACTATATACCTAAATGCGGAGGGGTCCAGGGTCGGTCTACGGAGCGCGTAGGACCATTTTCCGCGCTTGGGCGTTGTCTCCCGCAGGCCGCAGCAGAAACCTTGTCAGCGGGCTCCATAGGACCCTGGCGGGCGCATCGGCAGTGAACCTGTCGATCTGTGTGCCGTGCGCTCGGGCTCATGAGAGCCCTGTGCCACCGCGGGAGCACTAACGTTTCACGTTACGCTCAGGTATCCTCAAGAGGAGGTCAGGCGATGTCGCTGTGTGCATCACCACCACCCCCCAGGTAGCAGGGCTATGTAGCCCCATGGTGGCCTGCACGCGGGCGGGCCATGGGCGAAGATAGGGGCGATGGCTGCTGACCGCCAAGGTTGTAAATCATCAATGACAGCCGCAAAGGCTGACTACGTCGAGATCAGCCTGAACCACCTTGCTTGGTTTGCACAACTGGCAGCGCCCCGGTGGCAATCTCGTAGTTCGAGCACAGCAGGTCTGTGGCGCTGGTTGCGTGATTTCGCTGCACGATCAGGCTGTCGTGGACGCTCAAGCTCGGGATGCCCCGCTCCATCAGAGCGAACATGGTTCTCCAGATTGCCGCGCTCTCCAGGTACATCAGGGACCCCCATAGGGGAGGCTGATCGTCGCTGCGTTCAGGGCAGCAAGGAGCGGATAAGCTTCTGCGACCGCTGCGCGGACGAGCGGGATCGGGTAACGCTGGCCCAGCTTCTTGCCCGTCTCCTCGCGGAACTCCCGGACCCGCTCCGCAGACCACTTCGTTGGCATCTCGGAGTTGCCGAACGTCGCCGCGATGAAGGCCTTCACCACGTCGCGGGCTTCCGACCCCCCGCCGGACAGCAGGTCATAGGGGTCGCGATCACGCTGTAGCGGCCTGCCGCGCTGGGCATGGAAGATCGTGATGAAGCTCGCGCGGATGTCCAGTTCACAGACGGGCTCGCCGTCGATGGTCATCCTGAGCCGCTCCGGGCCAGGGAGGTGCTGGTAGCTGTCGTCACCCTGACTGACAAGCGCCCCCCGAGGTTCCATTGGAAGGCCGGGTGGCCGCCGACGTTAAACACGCGGATGTAGCCGCGGTGTGTTCCGCCAGCGATGTCGAACTTCGCGAGGAACTCGTTCAAATCCCGATCGGCTGTTCCATCGCTTCTAGTGCGCCGTCGCGGGCGAACTTGATCAGCTTGCCATCGACCTTCCGGCCCATCTGTCGCTTTGAGCCGGCACGTAGCACCAAGGGATGCTTCGGCATTCCAGTGCCGAAGTGTTCATCCGTCGTACTGGGGTCGACGCCGTGTGACGCCGCCAGGGCCAGAAGTGCCGGTTCTGCTCGGAAGCGCGTCGCGAACCCCCGGATTACCCCCGATGGGCCAACGTCGAACGCCCTCTTTCTCCGTCACGGTTTCAGCGACCGCAGCGCAGCTCTCACCGCCGGAAGTTGCGGCGCGAGACATCGCCGCCGGTGAAGTGCTGTGGGCTCGTGGATCGGAAGACCCAACCGTCACCTGTCGCTGCCGTCAGCAGATCAGCCACGAAGGCCCCAAGTGCCTGCCAGACTGCCTTCGCCTTCTTGATGCGCTTGCGTTTCCGCACGCCACCGACGGTCTCCGCAGCAACGAACCTACCGTACAGCTCGGGCCTAGCGCCCGCGCGCCATCTGTCACCGCGTGGCGCTGCAATGCTGCGTACGAGGCCGCACGAAGCGCGCGAGGGTCGGGCTTCTCGATGTCCTCGTGGTCAGGGAGCGCACCGTCGGGATCGTCGCCCACGCGCTGTTGTTCGTGGTTGCCAGCGCCCGTCTCATCCATGCGCGTCCCCCATGAACACGCGTGCTTGTGCCGCGTCAGGGCGGTCGTGGACGATCCGCTCGCGCGTCAGCGCCCCAAGGTGTGCTTCGCGCGCCTTCGTGGTTCGTTCGGTTGCCCCGAGCCTCCAGGAGACCGCGCAGATCGACGCAAGCGCCGACCGTCCTCAGCGCTCGGACCTATTCGGCGGCCGAGGACGCTCTTGACGTTTATCAAATCTCGTAACGAGGGAACTTGCGTAGCGCGTTCTCCATGTCGAGCAGGGTGGGCGCGCCGTAGTTTCCGCCTTCCGTCTTCGGCACATGCCCTGTGATGGCATCTGAGAAGCGGTCCAGGATGTCGTAACGGGCCGCGCGCTGCTTGAACGTGTGCCTCCACCCATGTGTAGGCTGAACCTCACGGTGGACAATGCCGAGGGACCGTGTCCACTCCCGCAGATCATCGCGCGCTTGCGAAGCACGAGGCGTCCTTGGTTTGGTGGTATCGGCCGATACACGCACTCGCTCATCGGGGTTGTAGAACAATGGGCCGTCGCCGCGCGACTTTACGTAGTCGAGGAAACCTTGGGCGATGACGTGTTCGTGCAGGGGCACCGTCCGGTCCTGCTTGGTCTTGATAGACCCCGCCTCTTGGGTCAGGTGAAGCGCAGTCATCCCGTCACGATGGATTACGTCCTGTTTGCGTAACTGGGTGATCTCTCCCGCTCTCGCGCCCGTGTAAGCAAGCAGCCATGGCACCCACCGCCGCAATGCACCCGAGGGTCTCCGAGTATCTGCGATAGCGAGTGTGCTCTTGAGGATCAGTGTCACTTCTTCGCCGTGAAGGCCTTCGTCTCTCGCCCCGGCGGTCTGCTCCTTGGTTTCTGGTTCTCTGGCACCTTCACGCGGGCCTTGACGAACGGGTTAGCTGAGATCAAGCCGCGGTGAACCGCCGACGAGCATACCGTCCGCAACGCGGCCACGTAGGTGTTCATCACGGTGAATGCCTTGCGCTTCTTTGTGACGAGCGTCGCAATCCACTTCTGTGCCTCATCCTCGGACAGGCTATCGACAGCGCGGCCATCAAGACGCTCATCAAGAACCTTGAATACCGGGCGGCGGCGTCGCACTGATCCATCAGAAAGCTGCGCGGCTGGTATGTACGCCGCGAACAACATCATCCCTGTTTGCGCCGAGGTGGCCTTGGGCTTCTTGCGGTCGAAGACAGGGAACGTGTTTACGCGCGCGTCCGGCGCATAGTCTCCACGCGCCCTTCGCTCCAACAGGTCGCACGCCGTGATGAAGTGATCCAGTATGCAATCGAGGAAGGCGGTCATCGCTTCCCTGGTCAACACCTCACCGCGGCTCGCCAGGAATTGCGCCGTCTTCGCTTCGTCAGCAAGGATCGGGCGCACCTCCTCGCTAATAGCCAGCATCCCCTCTTTCCCCGCGCTGCGTCGGGTCTATCAAAGGGTCACTGCTGTCCCATTCGGGCGTCGCGTTTAGGATGGCGTCAATCAGCAACGAGCTTCGCTCTTTCCACGCCTGAGGCTCACCTGGGTTCTCCTCGTAGGAAGCAACCCACCAGCGATACCATTCGCCAGCAAGGCCCTCAGCTTCTCGCTGTGACAGGTGGCGCGCTTCTCCACGCTTCTTTGCCCGTAGAGGGGGGATGCGGCTCTCGACCTCAAGCAGCCACTCGCGATGCTTCATCTCCGCCAGAGGGCGAGCATCGGTGCTGGGCGCGTGGAAAATCTCCTCCCGGCTCTTGCGGTAGAGGGTGTGGTATTGATCACGCACGTCCGCAGGGATGGCCTTGACTGTGACTCATAGCCTCCCGACTTCCGCTTCTCTAAGAGTGCCATCCTGAACGCCAATTTGTATCGTCCTTCTGTATCGGACGGCGGTTGGAATGTCTCGCTAAATCAGTAAGTTGTTGGCCCTGTTACCGGATACGCTGGAGGATCAAGCGATGATCTCCATCTCGGGGCTCGCCCAGGCCGCTTCCGGACCGCAGCTCGCCGGGCAGATCAGCCCCTCGCCGCGG
>CAWAEZ010000016.1:0-149623 GCA_963781195.1 uncultured Alphaproteobacteria bacterium
CCTTGACATGGTAGGGGTCACAGGTTCGATCCCTGTCGCGCCCACCATCTGAAGCTCAGTCATCGCGCGTGAAGCTCGGCCATCACGAGCCTCGAGCTGCCGTTTCTCAGGCAGGTGACTTGCCGCGCGCGCGGTCCGGACGGGCCGGACTTACGACACGGGGTGCAGGGCGGCCGCGAATTTCTCGTAGCCGTCCGGGCTGGGATCGGCTGACCTGGAAACAGGTTGGCGGGAGAATCGTTCATCCCGACGTTTTTTCTGATCGCGCGTGCCGTGAGGAAGAGGGCACCACCAGCGCCGACATTCACGGCCCGAAGCAAGGCGACGTAGCTCGTCATGGGGTTCGACCGCGCCGGGGATGAAAGGTTTCTCCGCGAGCGAGCTTGGCGACCATCTCGGCGATCTTCGCGGCGCGTTTTTCCGGCGTCTTCGTTTGGTGCACCCGATAGAGCACGGAGTACCGATTGGCTGAGTCCAGCGCGTCGAACAGAGCGCGGGCGGCCGGTTCTGCATCGAGGGCGGCCTTCAGATCGTTGTCTGGAGCGGCCTGCGATTGAGGCGCGTAGGCGGCCGCCCAGCGCCCGTCGGCCTTGGCCCGATCGATCTGGGCTTGGCCTTTGGGCTTCATGCAGCCGGCGGTCAAAAGCCGCTCGACGCGTTCGAAGTTCACTTGTGACCAGGCACTTTTTTGCCTTCGCGGCGTGAAGAGCGTCTTGAAGTAGAAAGCGTCAACGCTGCCAATTTGGCCGTCTACCCATCCATGAACGAGGGCGCTGTCGAACGCGTCGGACTTGCTGATGGTTTGTTCTGGCGCGCCCTTCTTGGCGAACCTGAGCCAGGCACCAACCGCGTGGTCAGGCTGATCCGCTAACCAGGACTCAAATTCCGTCGCATGGGAAAAACTCAATAATGGAAGCTCGCGCATCATGCCTCGAAGCTAAAATACGAGGGGAACTTCGGGAACCAGGAACTATTGAAGGACCGCTTCTGGCGCGGAAGAATTTCCAAGTTAGCCGCTTCTGCGCCATCATGGCACCTCCCGTCGCAAACTGCCGATTGCAGAGTGGACGGTGTGTTCGATCAATGGCGCTGCGGACGCAATAAACGTTTTCGCACAGCCTGGCGGTGGGGGCTCTAAATCGCTCGGCTCACAAGAGAAAGGCCCCGGCTGAGCCCCGGGCCTTCCGTCGCGACAGTAAAATGCAGCCGCTCAGAACAGCTTGTAGTTAAGGCCGACGCGCGCAATATTGTCGCGTTCTTTGACGCTGCTCGTCAGTGTGCTGTTGTTTGCTCCGTAGGCGTAGCCGATCGTCTCGGTGCGGCTGCCGAGATCGACGTAAAGGTATTCTGCCTTCACGCTCCAGGCCGGGGCAAAGCGCCATTCGATGCCAGCACCGAGCGTCCATCCGGTCGACATGCCGGTGGAGGTGAACGCCACATTCGCCGGAGGGGCGAAGGTCGGGCCGACCAGGGAAGAGCCGACTTTCGTTTCGCCGTAGGCAAGACCGCCGGTCGCGTACCATAGGAGGGCGGGGCTCGACAGGAAACCAACACGGCCGCGAACCGTGCCCAGCGAGTCGAGACCATTGGTGAACGTGGTGGTGAACGGCACGAACACACCGCCGGTGTGGCTGAAGGCCGTGGTGCTGGACGAATTGGCGAGCCCGTCGAAGTCGGCTTCGATACCCCATACCCAATTTGCAGTCTGCCAATTGTAGCCGACCTGACCACCGCCGATGAACCCGCTGTGGTTCGTTCCGACCGATGCCGGGATGAAGCCGAGCGCCAGTGCCGTACCGAGACCACCAATGCTGGTGTCAGTGCCCGTATTCGTCACACTGTCACCTGAAGAACCGGCCCAGCCGACGTTCGCGCCGATGTAGAGACCCGTCCAGCTCCAAAACGCTGCGGGCGCAGGCGCAGGCGCCTTGTATGTAGGCGCCAGATCGGCTGCCATCGCGGGCAATGCCAGCATGCCGAACGCGGCCGTCGCCAAAAGAAACTTCTTCATAGGCACCACCCCCAATTGACGCGCTCTAATCTACGCCAACCGGCAGGCAGGGTCTGTGACTCACATGCAACACATCGGTTTAATCTGCGTGTGAAGTTGCCCCATTCTAATCGGAATTAGTGTCATGCCGTTGCATCGTCTCGAAGCGCCTGGCAGCGCCCTACCGGTCGGGCCCCTCAGGCACTTGGCACGGCGGCCTTGCGGCGTTCACTGCGCAAGGAGCGCCCTTGCGAAGTCCGCAGGAGGGGAGGCTCGTACAATCACCCCTCACTCTCCATGGGATTCCGACGGGATCACGAATTCACCGCCCCCTGTGAACCTGGATGGGGCCACCGCGAACTACTGGAGTAGCCGCTGCAGTTCGGCGCCCGGGTAGCTCAGTTGGTAGAGCACGTGAGTGAACATCACGGTGTCGGTGGTTCGATCCCATCCCTGGGCACCAACTTCCCAAGCACTTTTCGTGTCGCCGTTTCGGCCTGCCAGAGGCCGGCGCGGCAGTCGGTGCCCGGGTATCGGCGCGCGGCGCTGTCCGCCACCCCGAAATCGATTTTCGGCCATCTGCGCACTGCCGGATCAGCGATCCGGCCGCGCACCACGCCCGTCACCCGGATCCCGTTTCGCGTCCGGGATCCGGGCGTCGCAATGTCGCGTCAGTGCAGCGCCAGCTTCTGCACCCTCAAATTGCCGATCTCGCCGACGAAGAGCCCGTTCTCGCTGCGGCAGTCGATGGCGTTGACGAAGTTGAACTCCTTGGGCAGCCGGCCGGCGCGGCCGAACTTGCCGACCACCGTGCCGTCGAGCTTGAGCTTGTAGATCTCGCCGCCGGTGTCGATGTCGTCGGGCACATTGGAGTTCGAGCTGTACAGCACCTGATTGGGGCCCGGCGTAATGCACAGCGCCTGCGGTGCGCCGACATTGGTGATGTGGGACTTGAACGTCCCGTTGTTGTCGAACACCTCGATGCGGCTGTTGCGCGGGTCGGCGACGTAGACGTTGCCCGGGGCGTCCACCGCGATGGCGCGGGCGGTGCCGAACTGGCCGGGCTCGGTCCCCTTGGACCCCCACGACTTGATGAACACGCCGTTCTTGTCGAACTTGGCGACGCGCTGATTGCCGACGCCGTCGGCGACGAAGATGTTTCCGGCGCCGTCCCAGGCGACGTCGGTCGGGCGGTTGAAGATATCAGTCGGGTCGCCGGCGCCGGCGACCTGGCCGGCCGCAGGTGCCGCCGGCGGACGGGCCGGGACCGGCACCGACTCCGGCTTGCGGCCGAGGATCATGGCGACGCGGCCCTCGGGATCGAGCTTGAGCACGGTGTTGGTCATCTGATCGACGACCCAGATGTTGTCCTGCGGGTCGATGCGCACCTGCTGGGCGAACACGAAGGCGTAGCTGTCCTTTCCGATCTCGCGGACGTATTTGCCGTTGCGATCGAACTGGAACAGCCGCGAGCCGCCATGGACGAAGCCGCGCGAGGTGCCGAGCGAGAGGGTCGGCTGGCCGGTGCGGGTGTAGACGAAGATGTCGCCCTTGGAATTCGTCGCCACGCCGCCGACCTCGCCGAGATAGATGTCGTCGGGAAGCGTCAGGGCATTGGCGACGGAATCGAAGGCGATCTCGGGCGCCGGCGCGGTGGACATTTGCGGTGCGGGCGCCTGGGCAGCGGGCGCCTGGGCGATGGCCGGCAAGACGCCCAGCGCGGTTGCGGCGAGCAGGAACGGCAAAAAGCGTTTCATGGTGTCCTCCTGAATGTGTCGATGGGCCTACTGCGCGGTCGAGGCCTTCTTCATGGACTGCGGCTGCAGGATGAGTTTCTGCACCCGCCAGGATTCGATCTCGCCGACGACGATCTCGTCGGGGTTGCGGCAATCCATCATGTGGACCACCTGGAAGCCGCCGGGCTCCTTGCTGGCATGGCCGAACCTGCCGATGATCGTGCCGTCGAGCTCCATCTTGTAGATCTCGCCGGTGATCGCCCAGGTGCCCGGCCGATTGCCGTTCGGATTGGAGTTGGAGGCGAACAGATACTGGTGCGGCCCCTGCGACACGCAGGCGGTCCAGCCGACGCCGACCTGGTCGTAGACCGCCTTCGGCTTGAGGTTGTTGTCGAGCACCTGGTAGCGGAAGTTGGTGCGGTCGGCGACGTAGACGTTGCCCTGCCCGTCGACCTGCAGGCCGTGCGGCAGGTTGAATTCGCCGGGCTCCTTGCCGGTCTTCTCGCTGCCGACCTGGGCCAGGAAACGTCCGTCCTTGTCGAACTTCACCACCCGGTTGTTGCAGTAGCCGTCGGACACGAAGATATTGCCCTGCGGATCCCAGCCGACATCGGTGGGACGGCAGAACACGTATTTCTGCGCCGGCTGGTTGGGGCCGCTGGGCGTCGCGACGACGCCGTCGACGGTGGGCGGCCGGCGGCCGAGCACCATGAGCACCTTGCCCTCGGGGCTGAACTTGGTGACCATGTTGGTCCCCTCGTCGACCGTCCAGATGTTGTCCTGCGGATCGACGCGCACCGAATGGGCGAACGCGAAGCCGTAATAGTCCTTGCCGATTTCCTTGAGGAAATTGCCGTTCTCGTCGAACTCGAACAGCCGCGTCGCCGCGCTGCGATGGAAGACGAAGACGTGCCCCTTGGAATTCGTCGCGACGCCCACGGCTTCGCCGAGGTAGAGGCCCGCCGGCAGCTTGAGGAAATTCGGCACCGACGTGTACGGAATCTCCGGCACGTTCTGGGCCTTGGCCTTTTGTTGCGCCAAGGCGGGTGCAGCGCACAAGACGAGCGCGGTGGCGGAAAGGAGCGCGAAGCAGCGTTTCATTGGGTTCTCCCGAGGCTTCCTGCTGGATTTTGCTTTTTTCAGAGACGGCAGCGGCGGAGCCTATGCCAACGCCCCGGCGGTCTCAACACGCTCGACGAACCCGCGATCGACGTGCGCAGGGCCGGTCGCCACCGATGACACGCTGAGACTCAAGCCTCCCCATGGGCTAGTGATCGCTCCATGAAGCGCATGCGCATCGTCCACCGGACGGAATATCATTACCACTTCCCGGTCACGTTCGGGACGCACCGGGCCATGCTGCGGCCGCGCGAGGGGCACGACCTGCACATCGCGAGCGCGCGCCTCGATGTCACGCCGGTGGGACAGTTGCGGTGGCTGCGCGACATCTACGGCAACTCCATCGCCGTGCTGACGTTTGCGGAGCCCTCACAGACGCTGAGCATCCTCAGCGAGGTGGACGTCGATCTCTACGACGACAATCCGATCCAGTGCCTGATCGAGCCCGCGGCCCGCAGCTTTCCGTTCCAATATGCCCCGGAGGAGCAGGTCGAGCTCATCCCCTACCGGCTGCCGAGCTATCCTTATGACGGCTCGGCGCTGCAGGCGTGGCTCAACGACCTCTACCGGCCCGGCCAGGTGATCGGCACCTTCGATCTCCTGGAGAGCCTCAACACCCACATCTTTCGGGCACTGAAATACGTCCGCCGCGAAGAGCCCGGGGTGCAGTTGCCCCACGATACGCTGGCCAGGGGCAGCGGCTCCTGCCGCGATTTCGCGGTGCTGATGATGGAAGCCGCCCGCCATTGGGGATTCGGCGCGCGCTTCGTCACCGGCTACATCCAGCTCGGCGAAGGCCAGCACGGCGCCACCCATGCCTGGACGGAGGTCTACCTCCCCGGCGCCGGCTGGCATGGCTTCGATCCCACCAACAACAAGCTGGTCGGCAGCGAGCACGTCTCGGTGGCGGTCGCCCGCGAGCAGGAGAATGCGTGTCCGGTCGCCGGCACATGGTCGGGTGCGGCGAACGCCTTCAACCGGATGGAGGTCTCGGTGCAAGTGGTGCCGATGCCGTCCGCCGCGGCGTGATTCGAAGTAACGACTTCGGTCGCATCTGGGGCCACATTTGCGGGCGCAGCGCGGGCCACGGTGCCGGCCACCGTGCCGACGACGCGTCGTGGATTAATCCCAGGCGTCGGCATCGGCCCAATATCGTACCCTCCTCCCGGGCCGGGAGGATGAGATGCCATACACTGTGGTCACGCGCGACCAGTTCGAGGTCGAACGCAACGAGGTCAGGCATACGCCGAGCGGCGCCTCGTTCACCAGCTATCCCGGCATGGGCAAGGTCGTCAGCGGCGTGAGCTGGGGCCGTTGCGGCGAACAACTCCCCAACGGCGAGAATTACTCCCGCGACGAGGTGGAGGCGGTGGCGAAGATGCTCATGGCCGAGCACGTGAACGCCAAGCGAATCCAAGCAAGCGAACCGGATCAACTGAAGACGATCACGTGAATCGAGCACGTGAATCGAGCACGTGAAGACGATCGCGTGAGGGGTCGAACGCCTACGACGCGACCGCGGCGGGGATTCCCTTGATCATGGCGGTGAGCACCATCTGCAGCTGCCAGTGCAACTCGTGTTCGGAGATCTCACCCAGCTTCTGGTCCAATCCCAGCGCAACGACCCCGTGCACCGCCGAAAACATCGCCCGCGCCAGCAACTGCCGCTGTCGCGCGGGCAGATCCGGCAGGATAGCCTGCAAGGGGCGATCCACATTGCCGAAAATCGCATCGAGCCGCAGCATGTATGCGCGCAGCGCCGGCGTTTCCGGACTCGAATGCTCGAAAGCCGAAAGCCAAAGTTCGTGTTTTCGCCGGGCGAAATCGAGGTAGATACGGGCCGACGCCAGCAGGCGTGCCTCCCCATCCTCTCGCGTCGTCGTCTCGTCGGGCCCGAGACCCGCGTTGATGTCGGCCTGTAGCTCGTCCAGCGTGCGCGATTTGACCGCCAGGATCAGCGCGTCCAGGTCGGGAAACACGTTGTAGATCGCCCCGACGGCGCAGCCGACTTCGGCGGCGAGGTCGCGGGCCCGCAGCGCCTGATAGCCGTGCTTGGACACCGTCATGGTCGCGGCGGCGATCAGCGCGTCCTGCAAGCCCTGCCGTTTTTGGCTCAGCGCCGCTCTCTTCACCATACTTTCGGGCCCTTCCCAGATTCATGAACGTTGTTCAAATTAGTTCTTGAACGGTGTTCACAGTTGGGCTACACCACATTGTGAACATTGTTCATTATCATGGAGCCGAAAATGTTCAAGACCTTCATCACGTTGGCACGGGGCAGGAACTACGAGGCGGGCGAACGCCTCGCCGACGCGAACGCTTTGACGATTCTCGATCAGCAGATCCGCGACGCCACCGGTAATTTCGAACGCGCCCGGCGCGCTCTCGCCGTCGCGATCGCTCAGGACGCCGCCGAAGCCGAGCGCGTCGAGCGTACCCGCGCTCGCATCGCGGATCTCGAGGGCCGCGCCGTCGACGCCCTCAATGGCGGGCGGGATGACCTGGCCACCCAGGCGGCCGAGGTGATCGCACGGCTGGAAAACGACCTCGCCGACGCGGCAGCGGCGCAAACCAGCTTCGCTCACGAAAGCGCGAAACTCGGAGACCTGACCGCGAACGCCGAAAACCGCCTCGTCGCGCTCGAACGCGGCCGTCGAACCGCCCGTGCCGCCGAAGCCGTCCGCCGATTGAGGTCCCAAGGCGAAGCGCATCTGGGCGGCGGCGCCGGCGCCTTGCAGGATGCCGAGGCAACCTTGCGTCGCCTGCGGGAGCGTCAGCGCGAGGACGAGGCGGCGACCCGGGCGGTCGCGGCGATGCACGGCGTCGGCGACGACTGCGTCGCCGGGAAGCTCGAGGCTGCAGGTTTCGGCGGCCCGACGAAGTCGAGCGCAAAAACCGTCCTCGACCGGCTGCGACGGCGTCATCAGGCGGCCGTGTAAACCTATCCTCAACCGAGAACGCGAAAGACCTTAGCCATGAACCCGGATGTCTCTAAACATTCTCATGCGTGGACCACCTTCACCTACGCGAACGTCATCGTCGCAGCCGTGCTCACCTTCGGCGGGCTGTGGTACTTGCCGCTCGACCTTTGGACCAAAGGCTACATGCTCATGGGCGTGACCATGCTCGTGTCGTCGACGATAACGGCGACCAAGACCACCCGCGACGTTCAGGAATCGCGAAAGCTCGTCAACAAAATCGAGGACGCCAAGACCGAGCAACTGCTGATGAGGATCAAGGAGTGGGCTCCGGCCGACGCGCGTTCCAATGACGGAGCGCGCCTTTCATTTACCGTGGCAACCAAAAGGCCAGGGGCAGCGCCGCGCCGTCTTCGATTACGAATGCGTGGGCCGCCTGGAATGGAGAGCAAGTCGTGATCACACACCTGATGACCACGCGCCGCTTCGCGCCGCTTTTTCTGACCCAGTTCTTCTCGGCGCTGAACGACAATTTCGTCAAGCAATCGCTCGTCCTGCTTTGCCTCTTCAAGATCGGCGGCTCTCAGGGCGCGATGCTGGGAACGATTGCCGGCGCCGTACTGATCGCACCGTTTTTCTTTCTCTCCGCCTTCGCCGGCGAACTCGCGGACAAGTACGACAAGGCGATGCTCGCGAGGCGTTACAAGTTCGCGGAGATCTTCGGCGCGGCCTTCGCCGCAGCCGGCTTCGCGCTGCAGTCCGTTCCCCTGCTCATGGTCGCGCTCGGTTTTTACGGCGCGATCGCGGCTCTGTTCGGACCGATCAAATACGGCATCCTGCCCGATCAATTGAAGACGGAAGAACTCTCCGGCGCCAATGCGCTAATCGAATCCGGCACGTTCCTCGCCGTGCTCGCGGGTCCCGTCGCGGCCGGCTGGGCGGCCGCCCGCGATCAGCCGCCGATGATCATCGTCGTCTGCGTCATGGCGATTGCCGTCGCCTGCTGGCTCTCGGCCCGCGCCATTCCAAGCTCGCCGTCTTCGGCGCCGGATCTCGTCATCATGCGCAATCCGTGGACCAGCACCATGGTGCTCGTCCGCGACATCAGGCAGGACCGCCGCATCTGGGAGGGCACGCTGATCGTGTCCTGGTTCTGGCTCGCCGGCGCGGTGACGTTGTCGCTGCTGCCGCCGGTCGTGACCCAGGTCATCGGCGGCACCGAAAACGTCAACACGCTCTGCATGCTGGCGTTCGCGATCGGCGTGGCGATCGGCTCGTTGCTCGCTGCGCGATTGAGCCATGTCCGCCCCAACCTCGCCTTGGTGCCGGTGGGCGGCATCATCATGGGGCTGTGCTGCCTCGCGCTCGCCTGGAGCTTGACGGGCATCGTAAGGGGCGAGAACGTGGAGTGGCTCGGCTTCGCGAGCTCCGCCCTCGGCGCTCTCATTCTCGTTGAATTCATCGGCATCGCGATCGGCGGCGGCCTGTTCGTCGTGCCGTCGTTCGCCGCGGTGCAGAGTTGGGCTCCCGCCGACAAGCGGGCGCGCGTCATCGCCGTCAACAATGTGATTTCAGCCGCCTTCATCGTCGCGTCGAGCGTGCTCGTTGCGTTGATGCAAGGCCATGGCGTCGGCAGCGCCTCGCTGTTCGCGATGCTGGGCGTCGGCAATCTCGTGGTGACGGTTTTCGTCCTGCGGACTTGGGGCCGCGAGGCGGTGCGCGACTTCGGCGGATTCCTCTTCAAGGTGCTGTTCCGGGTCGAAGTGCGCGGCCGCGAAAACATCCCCGCCCTGGGCGAGCGCATGATCTTCACGCCGAACCATGTCAGCCTGCTCGACGGTCCCCTGTTGCACGCCGTCCTGCCCGTAGATGCGGCTTTCGCGGTCGACACCGGATTTTCGCAGCTGTGGTTCGCCAAGCCTTTCATGGCCATGATCCGCGCCTATCGCATCGACCCGACCAATGCCATGGCGACCAAGCATCTCGTCAATCTCGTCAAGAGCAACGAGCCGCTGGTCATCTTCCCCGAGGGACGCCTCACCGTCACCGGCGGCATCATGAAGGTTTATGACGGCGCCGCCCTGGTCGCCGACAAGAGCGATGCCTGGGTCGTTCCGGTCCGTATCGAGGGCGCACAGCGTTCGACCCTGAGCTATATGAAACCGGGGCAGATCAAGAAGGCCTGGTTTCCCAAAATCACCGTGACATTCCTGCCGCCGGTGAAACTCGCGATCGATCCGGCGCTGCGCGGCAAGGCGCGTCGCACCGCTGCCGGCGCCGCGTTGCAGGACGTGATGATCGACGCGATGGTGCTCAATTCGGTGATGGACCAGACCCTGTTCCAGGGCCTCGCCAACGCCTGGCGCAACCGCGACACGCGCCGCCCGGCGCTCGAGGATCCGCTGTCGGGCAAGCTTTCCTACCGCAGGTTGATCCTCGGCGCGCAGGTGCTCAGCGGCAAGCTCGCCGGTTTGACCGATGTCGGCGAGAACGTCGGCATGCTGCTGCCCAACTCGACCGGCGTCGCCGTCGCATTCTTCGCGTTGCAGTCGATCGGCCGTGTTCCGGCCATGCTGAACTTCTCAGCCGGCGCGGCCAACATCCGGTCTGCGTGTCGTGCGGCGGATGTGAAGACCATTTTGACGTCGAGAGCATTCGTCGAGAAGGCCAAGCTGGGCGGCCTGATCGAGACCCTCTCGCAAAGTGCGCGGATCGTCTATCTCGACGATCTGCGCCGTGACATCGGCGTGTTCGACCGACTGCACGGTTTTCTCGCCGGCGGCCGGCCGCAGGTGCGGCGGGGTGCCGACGATCCGGCGGTGGTGCTGTTCACCTCGGGGTCGGAGGGAACGCCCAAGGGCGTCGTGCTGTCTCACCGCAATATTCTGGCCAATGCCGCACAGGCTTTGGCGCGGGTCGATGCGAATTCCGACGACAAGGTCTTCAACGCGTTGCCGGTGTTCCATTCGTTCGGGCTGACGGGCGGCCTCATGATGCCGCTGCTCGCTGGGATTCCGGTCTATCTTTATCCCTCGCCGCTGCATTATCGCATCGTGCCGGAGCTGGTCTATCAGACCAATTCGACGATCCTGTTCGGCACCGACACGTTCCTCGCGGGCTATGCACGCTCCGCCCATATGTACGACTTCCGCTCGCTGCGCCTGGTGCTTGCCGGAGCGGAGGCGGTCAAGGAGCGGACGCGGGCGATCTATACCCAGCGCTTCGGCCTGCGAATCCTGGAGGGCTATGGGGTGACGGAGACCTCTCCGGTCCTGGCGATGAACACGCCGATGGCGAACAAGCTCGGCACCGGCGGCCGCCTGTCGCCGCTGATGAAGGCGCGGCTCGAGCCGGTACCCGGGATCGCGGAGGGCGGCCGTCTGCACGTCGCCGGTCCGAACGTCATGCTCGGCTATCTGCGCGCCGAATTTCCCGGCCGGCTCGAGCCGCTGGTCGACGGCTGGCATGATACCGGCGACATCGTGACGATCGACGCCGAGGGGTACGTCACGATCAAGGGCAGGGCCAAGCGCTTCGCCAAGATCGCGGGCGAAATGATCTCGCTTTCGGCGGTCGAGGCGCTGGTCGCCGCCGTTTGGCCTCAGGCCCAAAGTGCCGTCGTCTCGGTCCCCGATGCGCGCAAAGGCGAACGCATCGTCCTGGTTACGACCGCGGCCGACGCCACCCGCGACGCCATCCAAAAGCAGGCCCGCGCCACCGGAATGACGGAGCTTTCGGTCCCCGCCCACGTGCTCATCGTCGACCAGCTGCCGCTGCTGGGGACCGGCAAGACGGATTACGTCGCGGTGTCCGCGCTCGCCAGGGATCGTTTCGCGGAAATCGTATCTGCGGCGTGATACGGCAAGCCACAATGATGGGCCAGCGCGCGGTTGTCGGCCGGAGACCTCGCCGAAGGCTTGCTCTCCGGGTCGAATTTCCGGGCTCAGAACGAGCCGAACAGGGTCCCGAGGCCGATGACCGCGGCGAGCGCCACCAGCGCGCCGACGATCGCGGCCATCACGATGTCGAGGTAGCTGTCCTTGTGGGTCGAGCCGCAGACGGCGAGCAGCGTCACCACCGCGCCGTTGTGGGGCAGGCTGTCGAGCGTGCCCGCCCCGATCACCGCGACGCGGTGCATCAAGCTCGGATCGAGGCCGGTTTCCGCGGCGATCCGCATATAGGTCGGTCCGAGCGCATCGAGCGCGATGGTGAGGCCGCCTGACGCCGACCCGGTAAGCGCGGCGAGGATGTTGGTCGCGACGGCGAGCGAGACCAGCGGCCCGCCTTCGATGCTCAGCACCCATTGCTTCACCGCCTCGAACGCCGGCAGCGCCGCCACCACCGCACCGAAGCCGACCAGGCTGGCGACGGAAATTATCGGCAGCACCGAGGCGTTGGCCCCGGCGTCCATCACCGCCCGCAGGTCCGGCAGCCGCCGGAAGTTGACGGCGACGAGCACGACGATCGCCGTCGCCAGCGCCACGATCACCGACCACACGCCGCCGACCGCGGACAGCGAGGTGCCGCCCCAGCGCTCCTGCGCGAGAAACGACGCATCGAGGTTCGGCAGCACCGCAAACGACATCACCAGGTTGACCAGCACGACGACGACGAGCGGCAGCGCGGCGAGAGGAAACGCCGGCACAGTCGCGGCGTGGCCGCCGCGCTGGATTTCCTCCGGATCGAACTCGCGTGCGGTCGTGGCGCGCTCGCGGATGATGTCGTCTCCGGCCGCGGCGGCGGGGTCGGTGACGCCGGCATAGCGGTAGCCCTCGCCCGCCCGACGCGCCCGGCTCTCGGCGCGGGTCAGCCACCACAGGCCGAAGCCCAGCATGATCGCGGAGGCGATGAGGCCGAGCCCCGGGGCGGCGAACGGATTGGTGCCGAAGAACGGCATCGGGATGGCGTTCTGAATCGCGGGCGTGCCGGGCATCGCCGACATGGTGAAGGTGGAGGTGCCGAGCGCGATGGCGGCCGGCATCAGCCGGTGCGGAATGTCGGCGGCCTTGAACAGGGCGTGCCCCATCGGCGCCAGCACGAAGAAGGCGACGAACAGGCTCACCCCGCCATAAGTCACGAAGGCGCCCGCCAGCACGATGGCGAGGATGGCGCGCCCGGTGCCGAGCTTCGCCGTCATGAAGTTGGCGATCGCCTCGACCGAGCCGCTCGATTCCATCAGCTTGCCGAACAGCGCGCCGAGCAGGAAGATCGGGAAGAACTGCGCGACGAACTCCGCGGCGCTCGTCATGAAGGTCTGCGTCCAGTTGGCGAGCAGGGGCTGTCCCGCCAGCACGGCGGCGAGCATCGCACACACCGGCGCGAGCAGCAGGATGCTCCAGCCCCGGTAGGCGAGCCAGATCAGCACGCCCAGCGCCAACAGGATCCCGACAATGCTCATGACGATACCCTTCCAGTGACGCGCAACGCCGGATCGCAGGACGAGGTGGCCGGCACGGTCTTGCAGGGAGGCATGCACCCTTACCTTTCAGTCGCCGCGGGCAGGCGCAGATGTACCCGATCGCGTTCCGCCGTAAAGGGCTACGAAGGGCGCGGCGCGATCGGCGATCGGCGATCGCGCGCGCGCAGCGGCGCTTTGATTCAAGTCAAGGCCACCGCGCTCGCCGAAGCCCTATCCGGGAGTTCCATTCAGCGTTCGCCGCTTCCGTCGGGGAGGCCTCGGGCGATCGCCGGGTGCCGCGGAGGGCAGGACGTGGGAATCAGCAATGGAGCCGAGCGACTGGCCGCGCTTGTGGCGGAGCGGATAAACGCCGCACGCGCGGTCGATGCGCCCTTCTACCATATCGAGTTCGACCAGTTTTTTCCCACCGAGGTCTACCGGGACCTCATCGAGACGATGCCGGATGCGTCGGAATACCGTCCGATGTCGGGTCGCAGCAGCTATAGCAATCATGCGGCGGCGACACCGACCCGGGTCAAGATCGATTTGTTCCCGGAGTACGTCCGCTACCTTCCGCCGGACAAGCGCCGGGTGTGGGGCGAGACCGGGCGCGCCTTGCGCTCGCCGGCGTTGCAGCAGGCGTTCGTCGAGCGTCTCGCACCGGGGCTCGCGCGCCGCTTCGGCAGCGATCACGCGAAGCAGCGCTTCTTTCCGATCCCGGTTCTCACCCGCGACATCACCGGCTATCACATCGCCCCGCACACCGACACACGCTGGAAAGGCATCACGGTTCTCGTCTACTTGCCGCCCGACCAGACGATGACCCACATCGGCACCGTCCTTCATGAGCGGGCCGCGGACGGAACGTTGCGGCGGGTCAGCCGGGGACGTTTCGCTCCCAATTCCGGCCTCGCCTTCGCGGTCGGCGACAACACCTGGCACTCCGTCGATCCGGTGGGGCCGGAGATCAGGACCCGCGACCTCCTCATCCTGCAGTACTTCGTCGACACCGGCCTGCAACGGATGTTTCGCAACCGCGGCAAGCGCATCGGCAACATCGTGCTCGGCGAGGCGCGCCGTCTCAAAAACCGCTATCTGCCGAGCTGAGCGGAAGGATCGCGAAATATCGCGGACTCTTTCAAACAAGATGATGCTCAAAGTCCGAAAACTTCGTGGTGCGATCGATTCAAACTAAAGTGATCGCATCGACGACGAATTGGCGGAATTTCCGGAAATCATCGGGTTTCGCGCGCAAAACTGGACCGTTGCGCGAACACGGATCCGTGTTCGCCGCGTCGCGTCGGCCGTGCGGCGACCGACGCGGTCGCTTGACCGACGTACGGGGAAAGGATTTGGGTGTCGTCGGACGCCCGGACGAGAGCAGCTAAATCCAAGGGCGCCGTAACGGGAGGCATCCATGCGCGTCATGATGCTCGCACTTACCGGCGTTGTGGCCATCGGTTTTGGATACAGCGAGGCATTCGCCGCCAAGCGAATTAGCGGCAGCACCACCAATCCGGACCGGCAATACTATCAAGGCGCCGCGACATGCGGCGGCGGCGCGGCCTGCTATCGCAGCGGCGGCCAGAAGAGCCAGAAGGCCCACAAGATGGTAAAGTCGAACTGAGCGCAAAGCGCGGGCATTTCCCGCAGGCGGAGCGATACGTCGCTCCGCTCTAAACCCGGTCGCTCCACTCACGGCGTGGAGATCAACCCCGCTTCCGTCGCGACGATCCAGCGGTCGCCCCACCGCACGATCGACTCGAGCCGCCCTACTCCGGGTACCATGTCGCCGCGCACCGCCTTCCAGCTCCGCTCGGGACCGTCGAGGATGGCGGTGCCGCCGGTGACGTCGCGCACGCTCCAGCCGGGGACGGTGGCGGGCTTGGTCTCGGGGAACGGGAGCGGCCGCGGTCCGAGATCCCCCTTGTGCACGAAATCGGGCGAGGCGGCATCGGCCGCGACGGCGACCTGCGGCGTTATCAGCGCCACCTTGATCGGCTTGGGTTGCGTCGTCTGCGCGAGCCTGCGTCCATGGCCGGGCACGGCGGTCGCGGCCTTGCCGGAGCCGTCCCGCCGTGGCGCGGCGTTGGCGCCGGCCGTCGGCCGGCCCACGGCGGCTTCCTGGCGTGGCACGTCCATCAACGGGCGCGCCAGCGGCTGGACCTCGCCCATGAGGTAGCTCTTCACGAACGAGAGCGGGAGGATCGATATCCATCCGATCGCCAGCCCCAGCCCGACCGCCAATACCGCGCGCATGGTCGAGGTCTGGCGCACGCCGCCGGCATGGACCGGACGACCGACGCTCGCCGGCTGTGCGGCAGCGACCGGCCTGATGTCGAGCCAGGACGGCGGCTGCGGTTCCAATTCGTTAACCATGATGGGAACATTTTTCGGCGAGATGTCCGAAAAATCTTGGCCGTGGCCGGAAGGAAGCACCCGCAGCTCAGGCGAGGGCCGCCGGGGCGTCTCCGCCTGCGTCTGGCGAAGACCGGTGGCCGCAGCGCTGACGAAGGCTGCGATCTCGGCCTCGAGCGTCGGCGCCGCGCAGGCCTCGATCGGCTCGCCGTCGCCGAAGCTCTCCTCAGGCGCTTGATATATCTGGGAGAACTCTCTGTAATCGATGTTCCAGTCCGCCAACGGCGCAGCAGCCGGGCTGCCTTCGATGCCGTCCAGGATGCCTGACCCGCTCACCGTCGTCGCTCCTCTCAGGTCCCCACCGAGCGCACAAAAGAGCCGCCGCCAACATTTGGCCGGCGCTGTCGATGACGGTGCGCTCGAATGGTTACCCGAGGGTTTATGGGGTCCGGCCGCCACGCGGCGCCAGCCCCTGGAGCCGGTGGCGCCGGCGGCCGCGCGCTGTCACAAATCGCATCTTACCGGGCGGCGAACGCGTACCTAGACCATAGGCGGGGCTGGGACGGCCCGGGTCGGAGATTCGTCATCAGTACTCCGGTCCGGGCCACCCCGCGGTGGGCGGTCGCCCCGGCGATCGCTTTCTAACGAGGTCACTCGCCATAAGGCAGGATGCTCTCGGCCACGGCGTCGGCAATATGCTCCTTGGTGATGACGCCGATGACGTCGCCGGCGCGCGGCCGCCCGCGCCCCCGGGTCACCACGACGGTGGCGGCGCCGTGCCGCGTCATTCGCCGGATCACGTCGAACACGACGTCGTCCGCGCGGGCGATCGTATAGGTGCGGTCGGCGACCTCGCCGAGCGTCACCCCGGCCGAGCTCTCGGACAGACCGTGCCACACGCGCGTATTGACGCGGACCACGCCGGCGATGCGGTCGCCGCGGGTCACCACCACATGGGTGAGGCCTTGCTGCCCGGGCCGGCGCAGCAGCGCTTCGAGCGGCGCGTCGGCCGGCATCAGGATCACCTCGCCCGCCATCACCTGGCTGGCATGCCGCACCAGGAACATGTTCGCGTGGAGCGCCTTCGGCACGTAGTGGCCGCGCGCCACCAGCTTGACGGTGTAGATGTTCTCCTGGGACAGGACCCGGCGGACCCCGATGGCGAGTGCGACCGCGACGATGATCGGCATCACCAGGTCGTAGTCGCGTGTCATCTCGAAGATCATGGTGACCGCGGTCATCGCGGCGCCGGTGCCGCCGCCGACCATCGCCGCCATGCCGATCATGGCGCAGGTCGCGACCCCGACGCCCTCCACCGGATGCACCGCCGTGACGGCGGCGCCGAACGCGCCGCCTACGGTCGCCCCCATGAACAGCGACGGCGAGAAAATGCCGCCGGACGCACCCGAACCGAGGCTGATCGAGGTGGCGGCGAGCTTTGCCGCCCACAGCACCGCAAGCAGGATGGGCAGCGCGAACAGCGCCGGCACGGTGAAGAGCGTCGGCGCGGTGAGAAGCGCGGGTACGGTGAGGCCGCCCTGCAGAATGGCCTGGATGGTCGCGTAGCCGACGCCCTCGACGTAATAGTGGCCGGTGGTGACCAGCAGCCCATAGATGAGGCCGCCGACCATCAGCATCCCGATGCTGTGGCGCAGATAGGGATTGCCGATGCGATCGAAGACGTCCTCGGCGAAGCTGAGCGACCGGATGAATGCGGTCGCTGCGACGCCCATCAGGCATCCGAGCACGGCGAACAGCAGCAGCGCCGGCACCGTCGCCGGGCGATTGGCCATCAGCGCCGTCGGCACCGCGAACGCCGGATCGAGCCCGAGCAGAATGCGCCCGATGAAGGTCGCCGTGCCGGTGGCGAGCGCCACCGGCAGGAAGGTGCGGGAGCTCAGCTCCGGCATCATCAGCTCGACCGCGAACATGACGCCGCCGATCGGCGTGTTGAAGGTCGCCGCGATGCCGGCGCCGGCCCCGGCGGCGACCAGCGTGATGCGCTGCCACGGCTCCATCCGCACGATCTGGCCGAGCGAGGAGCCGAGCGACGCGCCGATCTGGATGATCGGTCCTTCGCGGCCAACCGCCGCGCCGGTTCCGATCGACACCGCGGAGGCGAGCGATTTCACCACCGCGACCACCGGCCGGATGATTCCCTCCTTGTAGTAGATCGCGTCCATGACCTCCGGGACGCCGTGACCGCGCGCCTCGGGGGCGAAATTGGTGACCAGGAAGGTGACGATCAGACCGCCGAGCACCGGGACGAGAATGATGTAGGCCCCAAAGGGACCGGGCGGGGTGAACAGGTTGGCGTCATAGCCGGTCTCGAGCCGGCCGAGGAACGTGATGTTGTGGATGAGCCCGATCAGGGCGCGAAAGAACACGGCGCCCGCGCCGGTGACGATCCCGATCACGACCGCCATGAGCGAAAGTCTGACGAGCCCGATCCGTTGCGGCAATCTGAACTTCATCGCGCGTGCACCCCGTGCCCGGGACGTGAGAGCTGTTTCGCCTGACCCCGGCGGTCGTCAACGGCCCTGCGTCCGGGGCTTTGCTTGGACATCGCCGGATCACGGTGCACGCAGGACCTCGCGCACCTTGCGCGCCAGCTGATCGAGGGTGAACGGCTTGGAGATCAGCTGCACGTTCGCATCCACGACGCCGTTGTGGACGATGGCGTTGCGGGTGTAGCCGGTGGTGTAGAGCACCTTGAGCCCCGGCAGCCGGCGCACCGCCTCTTCGGCGAGCTTGCGGCCGTTGACCTCGGGCATCACGATGTCGGTGAACAGCAGGCCGATATTGGGCTGGGATTCGAGGATGCGCAGGGCGGAGGCCGCGCCGTCGGCGTGCACCACCGTGTAGCCGAGCTCGCGCAGGCTTTCCGCCGTGACATGCCGTGCGCGCTCCTCGTCCTCCACGACGAGAATGATCGTGTTCGCGTCGCCTCTCGGGCTTGTCGGCTCGGCCGCAGCTGCCGGGACGAGCGGCTGTTCGGCACCGTAGAAACGCGGCAAATAGAGCTTGACGGTCGTGCCCTGGCCCGGCTCCGAATAGATTTTCACGTGCCCGCCCGATTGCTTGACGAAGCCGTGGACCTGCGACAGCCCGAGACCGGTACCCTTCCCGATCCCCTTGGTGGTGAAGAACGGGTCGAACGCCATGGCCGCGACCGCCGGCGGCATGCCGCAGCCATTGTCGGTCACCGCCACCAGCACATACTGGCCGGCCGGCACGTCGACATGCTCGCTCGCATAGTTTTCGTCCAGGTGGCAGTTCGCCGTCTCGATGGTCAGCCGTCCGCCCTCGGGCATGGCATCGCGGGCGTTGACCGCAAGGTTGAGAAGGGCGTTTTCAAGCTCGCCGGCATCGACGCGGGTGTTCCACAGCCCGCCGGCGAGCACGGTCTCCACGCGGATCTGCTCGCCGATCGTGCGGCGCACGAGGTCGGACATTCCGGCGACGAATTTGTTGACGTCGAGCGAATGCGGGGCCAGCGGCTGCTGGCGCGAGAAGGCGAGAAGGCGATGGGTCAACGTGGCGGCGCGCTGGGCCCCTTCCATCGCCGATTCGATATATCTGTCCACATTCGACTCGCCGCGGGCAAGCCGCAGCTTGAGCAGGTTCAGGCTGCCGATGATGACCGAGAGCATGTTGTTGAAGTCGTGGGCAAGGCCGCCGGTGAGCTGCCCGATCGCCTCCATCTTCTGGGACTGCCGCAGCTGGCTCTCCAGCTTTTCGCGCAGCGCCGCCTCCTCGACCAGCTGCTGGTTGACCGTGCGAATCGCATCGCGCGACTGGACGAGCTTCGCCATCTGCCCGAAGGAATTCCACGACGCGAAGATCGCGAGCGCCAGGAACATGAGGCCGGCGCCGATCACGCCGAGCCTTAGTCGCGCCGCGGCGACGGCGAGCTTTTCCCGCAGGTCGGACTGCCTGCGGCCCTCCTGCGTCAGCAGGCGCCCGATGACTTCGCGCGACTTGTCCATGAGCACTTTGCCGACGCCCGTCCGCACCCGATCGAGCGCCGCTTCCTTCGACCCGGCGCGGTACTGCGCGATGGTGTCGGCGAGTTCACCCAGCTTCTGGTCCGCGACCCGCCGAAAGACTTCGAGCGTGGCCGCCTGCGGCGCGTCGCCGGCGAGTTCGGCACGAAGCGCGTCGACCTGACGGGCGAAGCGCCCCGTCGCATCGCGATACGGCTCGAGATAGGCATCGTCGCCGGTCAGGAGATAGCCGCGCTGCCCGGTCTCCGCGTCCTGCAAAATGGCGAATACGCCGGCCAGCCCGTTTTGGATCTCGATGGAGTGACGGATGGCCTCGCCGTTGCGCTGCTCCGACGCCAGAAACCACAGCACGGCGGCAATCATGCCGGCAAGCAGGATGAAACCAGCCACCAGGGGCGCCGCGCCCGAGCGGAGGAAGGTTCTGCGGGTTTCAATCATTTCAAAACGCGTTCCGATTGCACCTCACTATCCATAAGTCGGGCCGCATTGCCAGTCACCCGGACGCGCCGGCACTCGTTTTGCCAGGCCCTGGTGATGAAATGCCTGCCGGGAGGTGAACTGCGGGCCACCCGACCTTGAGTGGTTCCGTCGGAACCGAAACCTCGTCGGCCAGATGTCATCCCTTGTCAGCCGCGGGCACCGCGGCGAGGTGGTCCACCCAATCGAGCGCCGAGCGTCGCCAGATCTGCCGCCGTGGCGACAGCGCGGCCCGCTGGGTGATGGTGCCGACCCGCAGCGAATAGCTGGGCGGGTCTTCCACGGCGCAGGCGTAGATCGGCGTACCGCAATCCCCGCAGAAGGCATGGCGGCGCTTGGTGCCGCTCTCCGCCGTCTTGACGTAGCTTGTCGGCGTCCCGCGCAGGAGCACGAACCCCGCCGCCGGCGCGGAAATATTGGCGCGGAACGCGGAGCCGGTCAGCATCTGACAGTCGGTGCAGTGGCAGATGGTGACCGCCGCGGGATCGACCTCCGCCTCGAAGGCGATCCGGCCGCAATGGCAGTGTCCGTCGATCTTCATACATCGTTTCCCGTGATGCCCGCCCCCCCCGGCTCGACCAGGGGCCTCACAATGCGATGCACCGCCAGCAAAAATCCATCGCGACGGCCTCGCACGGGCGGGGTAGCAATCCGACCATGCCGGCGGCAAGCCCGATGGGGGCTTCACCACGCGGATGGCGCTATTAAATAGGTGAGCGGGATTTCGACCCCAGGGAGGCGTCGCGGATCACCCCCGAGGGGGCGAGCCCTGCGGCAGAAGGTTATTTCATGAACATTCAACAGACTGTGCCCATTGCCGACCCGATCGAGCCGGCCAAGCTCGTCCCGGGCCAAGTGGTCGTCGCGTTCCAGGGCGGGGGTGCGCTCAATGCCTACCAGGGCGGCGTCTACGAGGCGCTGCACGAGGCGGGCATCGAGCCCGACTGGGTGATCGGCACCTCCAGCGGCGCCATCAATGCCGGCCTCATCGCCGGCAATCCGCCCGAGAAGCGCGTCGAGCGCCTGCGCGAGTTCTGGACCTCGCTGGAATACAAGCCGTGGTGGCAGGACTCTCCCCTGTTCGGCTCCTGGCTCGGCAATTCGCGCCTGTTCGCCGAGATGAACAACCGTGCCGCCCACATGATGGCCTTCTTCGGCGGCGTCCCCGGTTACTATGCTCCGAACCCTGCGCTCGCCCTCGGCGTCGCCACCCCGCTCGGCATCGAACGCGCCTCGCTCTACACCACCGAGGCGCTCCATAAGACGATGACGGCGCTGACCGACCCCGCATGGTTCAATTCCGGCCGCCCCCGCCTCACCGTCAGCACGGTCAACGTGAAGACCGGGCGCATGCAGTACTGGGACAGCGCCCGGATGCCGCTCGGCCTCAATCACGTGCTTGCCTCGGCGGCGCTGCCGATCTCGTTTCCGGCGGTCCGCATCGACGGCGACCCCTATTGGGACGGCGGCATCTATTCCAACACCCCGATCGAGGCGGTGTTCGACGACATCCCGCGCCGCGATTCCCTGGTTTTCGCCGATCAGATGTGGCACAGCTCCGGGCCCGAGCCGCAGTCCTTTCTCGACGTGCTCAGCCGCGAGAAGGACATCCAGTTCGCCAGCCGCGACGCTGCCTACATTGCGCGCCAGCAGGATCTCCACCGGCTCCGTCACGTCGTGCGCGAGCTGGTGCGGCTGATGCCGGACGACACCTGCAACACGCCCGAGGTCAAGCAACTCGCCGAATACGGCTGCAAGACCTTCATGCACATCGTGCGGCTCAATGCGCCCTACATCGAAGGCGAAGGCAATTCGCGCGACTTCGATTTCACCCGCGAGGGCATTCGCCTGCGCTGGAAGGCCGGCTACGACGACACCTCGCGCGTCCTCGATCAACGTCCGTGGGAGGCCGAGGTCGACCCGATGGTCGGGGTCGCCGTGCACGACTGCAAGCCCGGGATGCTGTCGTTCAGCATCCCGCAGGCGGCGACATGAGTGCGAAACGAGCGCGGGCTCCGGCCCTCTCCCGGCCATCGCGGCCCGATCGTTCCGGACAAAGCGGTGGGATCGAGCGGTGCGCGAACTCGCGCCGGACACCCGCGGTTGATCCCGAGCCTACGAAGCGCTTTCGAATTTCATGAGCAGCGCGTCGCGCGCTTCGGCGATGCGACGGTAGTGTTCGCCGCTTCCGCCGGCGTCGGGATGTGCGGTCTTGGCCAACCGCCGAAAAGCGGCCTTGATCACGGCCGGGTCGAGCGCGCCCGCCAACGGCAGGCTCAGGACCTCGCGGTGATCCCTGTCATCGTCGAAATTCAGCGCAAACAGGAAGGTCCGGCGTTTTTCCCGCGCTTCGACGCGCAGATCGACCTGATCCTGCCGCCATCTCCGGCGCGACATCACGAGGCATTGCCCAAACGCGATCCGCCCCTGCGTTTCCAGCTCGTCGAGGCTGAACGGCCCCACGACGGCATAGGGTGACGCCAGAAAGGCGCGCCTGCCGGCCTGGCCATGCTCGACGCGCCCGATCGTCACCGTATCGATGACGCCCAGAGAGCCGTTCCAGATGACCCATTCCTCGTGATCCGTCATGCCGCGGACTCTCACGCATGGCTGCCGCCGCGCGTTCCGTTTTGCCCCTATGCGCAATGGGCGGCGGCCGCGCGTTCAAACAGCGCGATCCGAGCCGTCGGTGACGTGAACAGGGGTTTCCTGGTCAGGCCGCGCCGCGTCACGTCGGCGACCGCACCGCTTTGATCGGACCGACGTCGACTTGAATCTCGTCACCCTCGACGCGCAGTTCATAGGGGTGGAGCGCGTTGCGGACGAGGTGCGTCACGCACTTGCCGCTGGTGCTGTCGAAACCCCACGCATGATGCGGGCAGGTGACGGTCTTGCCGTCGAAGGTGGCTTCGCTCAGCGGCATGTCCGCATGCGGGCAGCGTCCGCGATAGGCTTTGAGCTCACGGCCCGTGGGCCACACCAGGAGGACACTCTTGCGGCCGGCATGGAAGAGGCCCATGCCCCCTTCGGATACGGCACTCTTGTGACAGATCGAGGTGAACGCCATCGGGATTCGCCGTCTGAAAAGGAACGCCCGGCGACGATACGCAAATCCCGGACCAGCAAAAAAGCTGCGACCAGTCCTGCATTGAGCGCAGAATGTCGCGAACCCGACAGCCCCTGCGTCTCTCTTCGAGCAAAACCCTTCGTCGCGGCCCGATACGGCTGCGATTATTACCAACTCATCGGGCGTGCGTGGCGCTCGACTTCGTCATGCGACGCTGAGCGCTCGTTCGCCGAATTAGTCGTTCGCCACGAACAGATCCCCGGTCCCCGGCTTGAGCACGACATAGCAGCGGTACCACGGCGCGTCGTCGATCAATCGCCATTTGTGACCGCTGCCGACGGTGTCGGCGGCGACCACGACATCGCCGGGGCGCACGATGAAAGTCTCGTCGTCGCGGGTGGTGAATTCGAGCGTGCCGGTGAGCGTGATGACGTATTGCGGCTCGGGTGCGTCGTGCCAGTCGAGCGCCGCATGGGGCGGCGATTGCTCGAAGTGCATGGAGGCGACGTCGGTGCGGCGATCGAGCGCCATCCGCCCGTAGAGGACGTGGGAGGCGTTGTCCGACCCGATATAGAGTTTGTAGGCGCGCATTGTCGGCAACCTCATGCGGTTTGCGTGGTGCCCGGCCATGCCGCCTGCAGCCGGGCGAATTCGCCGGTGTCGCGAAGCGCCTGGATCGCCGAATCCACGGCGGTAGCAAGATCGCCGCGGTCCGGCGCGAAGGCAATGCCGAGACGCTCGTCGGTCGGCACCTGCATGACGACCGCGAGGTCGGCGCGGTCGCGGACGAGCCAGGAGATCACCGGGAACAGCTTGATCACCAGCCCGATGCGTCCGGCCTCGAGATCGTCGAGGGCGTCCGCAATGCCGGTGTAGGGATAATACCGGATCCCGGCAATGTCGCCGTTCGCCACGAGGCGCTGCGCCACCGCGTCCGAGGTGTTGCCTTTCTGGATGCCGGCGGTGAGGCCGCGAAGGCCGGCCGTGGTGGCGACGCCGCCCGTCAGCCGGCGGTTGACCGCGACGCCCTGGTTGAAGGTGAGATAAGGCTGCGAGAAGCGCACCTGAGCGGCGCGCTCCGGCGTGATGGTCGTGCCCGAGATCACCGCATCGCAGGTGCCCTGCGCGAGGCCGGCGAAGATGTCGTTGAAGTCGTCGCCGGTATAGGCGAGCGGCCGCAGGTCCAGCCCGAGCCGCGCTCCTACCGCCCGCATCAGCTCGATATCGAAGCCCGTCGCGACGCCGTCCTTCATCACGTCGAACGGCGGATCGGGATAGGCCGACAGGACGGTCAGCGTGCCGGCTTGGAGCGTGCGCAGCACCCCTACCTCTTGACGGCCGGCGCGCCCGGCGAGGGCACCCGCTCCTGGTCGATCGAGAAGCTGACCGGCACGCCCTGGCCGTTGCGACAGGTCAAGAGGCCGGAATAGGACTGCGAACGCGACGCGACGAGCCGGCAGCTGTCGCCGTCCATGGCGAGGGTTCCCTCGACCGACCGGGCCGAGCGCGACATCGTCAGCCGCATGAGGCCGGATTTTTCTTCGACGCCGTTCGCGCTGCACAGGCCCACATGCCTGAGCGTCATCGGGCCGGAATACTCCACCCGGCCGTCCGACCCAGTCCTGGCGAGGGTCGCGGTGAGTTCCCATTCCTGCAGGTAGCCGACCTGCCCGCTCGCGGCATAGGGCTCGGCGGGTGCCGCAACCGCGGCGGCGCCCGTCAGAACCACTCCCGCGCCAAGCAAGGCTCTCCTCGCGGCCAATCCGATCGCTGGAAGCTTGATCGCGCCCCGTTCCATCACGGCAGATCCCGCGCGATCCGGAAGCCGTTGGCGTAATAGCGGACGTCGCTATCGTAGCGGAACCGGGCCGACGAGCGGACGTCTGCCGCCTTGCTGGTGAAGGCGCCCCCGCGCAGCACGCGCATGTGACAGTCACCGCTCGTCCAGGCCGAGGCGTCGCGGGGGGCGTTGCGATAATTGTCGTTCCAGCAGTCTTCCACCCATTCGGCGGCATTGCCCGCCGTATCGAACAATCCGAAGCCGTTGGGGCGGAACGAGGCGACCGGCGAGGTCTGCTTGGTGGTCGGACTCGCGCAGCCATCGCATTGCGCGCGCCCCGCGCCGGCATCGCGTCCCCACCAGAACGGCGTTTTGGTTCCGGCCCGCGCGGCATATTCCCATTCCGCCTCGGTCGGCAGCCGGTAGCGCTGGCCCGACCGCTGCGACAGCCAGGCGAGATAGGTCTTGGCGTCGTCCCAGCTGACATTGATGACCGGGTGGTCGCCGCGCCCCCAAGCGTGATCGTCCGGGCGGACTTTGCACGCGCCGGCGTCGGCGCACTGATCCCATTCCGCGAACGTCACCTCGCGGCGTCCGATGGCGAAGGCATTGCGGATCGCGATGGTGCGCTCCGGCTTTTCGTAAGGCGTGTCATTCGAGCCCATGACGAAATCCCCGGGCGGCACCACCACCACTTCCGGGCAATTGGCGCAGTCCCGGAAAATCTCGCCGGGGTCCGGGATGCCTGCTCGTTGCACGCCCGGCGATGCCGGCGCGGCTTGCGGAGCGGGTGCGGGGGCCGGAGCGGGCCTTGTCGGCGCCGCGGGCTCGTCGGTGGAACCGAACGGCGCGACCGGTCGCGGATTGGTGGTGAGGTTGCGCTGCGCGTTCGCATCGCGACCCGACGCCGCGCAGAACGCCAAACAGAGTATGAAAATCAGCAGACGCGGGTTCATGTGTGGTTTCCGGACGGCCGCCATTAGCAAAAACCACGACAGGGCGCGCGCCCACCATGCTTCATTTCGCACCGGTCGGCAAGGTGCGCTTACCCGCCGCGGTGCGGGGTTTACAACGCGCCGCAATCGCCTATTCTCTCCACAACTCTTCGGACGGTTTGTTCGTCAAGGAGGAACTTCGGTTCCAAGCGAAGAGAGTTTTCCGCGGTTGGCGGAAGCTTCCTCACCAAAAAACGGAGAGAGTGCATGATCCCCCGCGTCATGACGTCCCTCCTGGTCCCGGCATTAGGCTTCTTCATGCTTGCCGGCGCCGCGTGGAGCCAATCCGGCGGCCCGACGCCATCGCCGCCGGGCGCCGCCGTCTACTTCATCGGGCTCAACGACGGCGACACGCTGCCGGCGAAATCGACCATTCATTTCGGCCTGCGCGGTATGGGGGTCGCTCCTGCCGGGTCCGACCGTGCCAATTCGGGGCACCATCATCTGATCATCGACGCGCCGACGCCGGCGCTCAACACCGAGATTCCGAACGACTTCCAGCATCTCCATTTCGGCGCCGGTCAGACCGAGGCGGAAGTGACGCTCACGCCCGGCGAGCACACCCTGCAACTCGTGTTCGCCGACAAGAACCACGTGCCGCACTCCCCGCCGGTGCTGTCGCCGCGGATCAAGGTGAAGGTGACGGATGCTGCGAGCCGTCCGGTGCAGGCGAGCGCCCCGCCGCCGTCTTCCAGTCCGCCCGTCAAGCGGCACCCTTCGCCCCAGGACGCCAAGGTCTACTTCATCCAGCCCACCGACGGATCCTACATCACCCAGAATCCGGTGATCCGCTTCGGTCTCCTCGGCATGGGCGTCGCACCCGCCGGCTTCGAGAAAGCCAATACCGGGCATCACCACCTGCTCGTCGATACGGAGCTTCCCCCGTTCGACCAGCCAATTCCCAACGACTTCAACCACCTGCATTTCGGCGCCGGCCAGACGGAAGCGAAGATTTCGCTGCCGCTCGGGCCCCACAAGCTGCGCCTGCTGTTCGCCGACGACGCGCATGTGCCGCACGATCCGCCGGTTTACTCGAACGAAATCAATGTTATCGTAAATGCGACAGGGCGCCCGCCGGCCCCGGTGCGGCACCGCTACTTCTACAAGGGGCACTACTACTACCGCTAGGCGGCGGATCGTGCCGCCAGGTGGCGGCCGATCGCTAAGCGTGGCCGCGGCAGCCGACCTAAATCGGTGATTTGAACCGGATCGGAGCGCAAGTCGACGAAGCTTTGAAGGGATTACGCTCTCGCCGCGAATCTCGCGGCATCATGCGGTAAGTTGTAGAAATGAGACGGAAAGGCCTTTTGTTCTGCGTAATTGCGCTGATGGCGGGGTTGCTGGCCCCGGCGGCGCAGGCTGAACGTCGTGTCGCGCTGGTGATCGGAAACTCCGCCTACCGCAACGCCTCCACGCTCTCCAACACCATCAACGACGCCACCGCCATTGCGGCGCTGTTTCGTTCCGTCGGCTTCGAGGTGGTGAGTTCGCGTACCGATCTCGGCGTGGTCGAGTTCAAGCGCGCGGTGCGCGACTTCCTGATCACGGCGGAGACCGCCGACATCGCCGTCGTGTACTATGCCGGCCATGGCATGGAGGTGGCCGGCGCCAATTACCTCATTCCCGTCGATGCGAAGCTCGCCCGCGATTACGACGTGGAAGACGAGGCGGTGGCGCTCGACCGCATCATCTGGGCGCTCCAGCCGGTCAAGCGGCTGCGCCTGATCATGCTCGACGCCTGCCGGGATAATCCGTTCGCCGCCCGCCTTCAGCGCTCCGTCGGCATCCGTGCCGCCCCCAAGGGCGGGCTCGCGAAGATCGACGACGTCAGCGCGGACACCCTGATCGCTTATGCCGCCAAAGAAGGATCGGTTTCCTACGACGGTACCGGCGCGAACAGTCCGTTCGCGACCGCGCTCATCAAACACATCGCGGAGCCCGGGCTCGATATCCGGATCGCGCTCGGCCGGGTGCGGGACGAGGTCCTCAAGTCGACCGCCGGCCGGCAGGAGCCGTTCATCTACGGCTCGCTCGGCGGGTCGATCATTCCGCTGGTGCCCGCAGCTGCCGTGAATCCGCCGCAAGTGGCCCCGGCCGTGACCCCGACCGTGATGACCCCGACTGTGACGGCGGTCGCCGCACCGGCAGTGCCGGCCCCCCCGGTGAACAGTCTGCCCGGCGGCACCGCCGCGCCGAAGCTCGAGCCCAGCCAGAGCGACCGACAGGAGCCGCCGAAGCTCCAGGCGGCGCTGGAAAAAGAAGATACGGCCAAAGCCTGCAATCTCGACGAACAGCGGCTGGCGCAGCTGCGGTCCAATCCATTGCCCGAAGACATCGCGCGCTTCCGGGATGAGCTTTCCTGCGCGCGGTTGCGGGCGCAGGTCCAGCGCCTGTTCGAAAGCGTCGCGACGGCGCTACCGGCCACAGCCGCGGCGCCGGCGCGGATCCAGACCGCCGCGGCGCCGCCCGCCCGTCGGGACGAGACCCCACGCAAGGACGTGACCGCCGTCCCGCAGAAGGGCGAGCCCGTTGCCCCGCCGCCCGTGGCCGCGTCGCGCCAGCAGACCCAGGCAGCCGCCGAGCCGCAGGGCGCCTGCGCCCGCGACGCCGACCAGCTCACGAGGCTGCGCACCAACCCGACGCCGGACGCGCTCAACAAGTTCGAACGGGATCTCTCCTGCGAGAGGTTGCGGCCGCAGCTTCGGCGGCTGCGGGAGAGCCTCGGGCTGTAGGCGCAACCCACGGAAGCCTCGCGAGCGCACCCCGCCTCAGCTGCTGCCAGCTTAATCTGCTCCCAGCGTTACGTTCTCCCAGCTTTGCGTTGCTCCCAGCTTTGCGTTGCTCCCGGGGCCGCTCGGCTCTAAGCCATCAGCCGGGTGACGGACGGAACAGCAGCATGCGCATCGTGGAACTTCGCGAGGTGACGGCGCCGATCGCCTCGTCGATCGCCAACGCCTATATCGACTTTTCCAAGATGACGCTGTCGCTCGTCGCCCTCGTCACCGACGTGGTGCGCGACGGCCGCACGGTGATCGGCTACGGCTTCAATTCCAATGGGCGCTATGGCCAGGGCGGGCTCATCCGCGAACGGTTCGCGCCGCGGCTGCGCGAGGCTGATCCGAAGTCCCTCCTCGACGAAGCCGGCGACAATTTCGACCCGGACCGGATCTGGGCCACGCTGATGAGGAACGAGAAGCCGGGCGGTCACGGCGAGCGCTCGGTCGCGGTCGGCACCATCGACATGGCGGTGTGGGACGCGGTCGCGAAGATCGCCGGCAAGCCGCTGTTCCGCCTCCTCGCCGAACGCCATGGCCGCGAGGCCGATCCGCGCGTCTTCGTCTACGCCGCCGGCGGCTACTATTATCCGGGCAAGGGAATCGATCAGCTTCGCGCCGAGATGCGTAGCTATCTCGACCGCGGCTATACCGTGGTCAAGATGAAGATCGGCAACGGCATCGCCGAGGACCGCCCGCGCATCGAGGGCGTGCTCGACGAGCTCGACGGCAAAGCGCAGCTTGCGGTCGACGCCAACGGGCGGCTGGGACTCGAGGCCGCCGTCGCCTACGCGAAGATGCTGCGGGACTACCCGCTGTTCTGGTACGAAGAGGCGGGCGATCCTCTCGATTATGCGCTGCAGGCCGCTCTGGCCGAATTCTATCCCGGGCCGATGGCGACCGGCGAGAACCTGTTCAGCCACCAGGACGCCCGCAACCTCCTGCGCTATGGCGGCATGCGGCCGGACCGCGACTGGCTGCAGTTCGACTGCGCCCTCTCCTACGGCCTGTGCGAATACCAGCGCACGCTCGCCTGTCTCGCCGCCGCCGGCTGGTCGCCGCGGCGCTGCATTCCCCATGGCGGCCACCAGATGTCGCTCAATATCGCCGCCGGGCTCGGGCTGGGCGGCAACGAGAGCTATCCCGACCTGTTCCAGCCCTATGGCGGCTTCCCCGACGCCGTGCGCGTCGACAACGGCCATATCGTCATGCCGGAGCTGCCCGGGATCGGTTTCGAAGGCAAATCCGATCTCCTCGAGGTGATGCGCGTGCTCGCCGCGTAAGCGCGTCGACCCGACGGGTCCATCGAGCGCGACGACGCGTCTCGACCGGCTTATGCCGGCCCGTCCTTGTCGTACGCGAACTCGCCGCGCAGTTTCTTCGCGGCAGCAAACGCGCGCGCGGCCGCCAGCACATAGGAGCCGAAAAACACCGTGAGGAAACCGCTCACGAGCACCGCGTCCCGCCCGATCGCCCATAGGACGAACAGCGAGAGCGCCATGCCGTAGAGCCCGAACACGACGAACAGCGCCGCCGCCACGCGGCTCGCGAAGCGTCGCAGCGCGATACCATTCAGCAGCACCAGAATGTAGACCCAGTCCTCGGAGACGATGTGGGTGGCGAGGAAACGCAGGAACCCGGCGCCATTCGCGAGCCCGGAGGTGTTGGCGGCGGCGCCGCGCGAGCCGATCCATTCGTCATGGATCGAGAACCCCTGGAGCGCCAGCAGGATGAGCGCCGTGAGGATGAAATAATAGGAGGCGCGCCTGACGATGCGGAGCGCCTGCTCGCGGGATGTGATCGCGAAAAACCTCTCGCGCAGGCCCTCGCCGATCATGATGGCGCCGTCTCCATCCCGGGTCGCTTCAGCGCCGCCGCCGGCATCCCGACATCGCCGTCATCCATGGATCGCACCTGCTTTCACCGGCATCGCTTTCACTCGCTTGCTTCCGCTCGCATTGCTTCCGCTCGCATTGCTTCACGCGCATGGCCCAAACGCGCGCCGGCCCGAGGCTCCGGCGCAAAAAATCTTGGGGCCGCCAAACGGTCATAGTACGGTCAGAACGAGTGTCCACCCTTCTTCTCCACGCATCCCCCCAACCTGTTCCAGCGGTCGTGCATGCCACGCATTGTGATCGAAGAAGACCATTTCCTGAAAATCATCCCCGTTGTGCTCGATCCGGCGACGACGGCGGCGCACCAGCGCGCGGTGGCCGATTTCTTCGCCCATGACGAGCCCGACTTCCTCGGCTGGTGCGCGCGCCTGCGCGAGCGGCTGGGCGGACTCTATCCGGCCCAGGTCGAGTTCGCCGAGGATCAGGTCGACTTGGCGGCAAAGATCGCGGACGCCGACGGCGTCGTGGTGGAAAGCCTCGCGATCGACGCCGACCTGCTGTCGCGGGCGCGGCGTCTCGCCGTGGTGCAGAAGTTCGGCACCATCACCGGCAACATCGACATTGCCGCCTGCGCGGCGCGCGGCATTGCCGTCGAGACCCTGCACCGCATGGTGAACGTGGCGGTGGCGGAGCAGGCCTTCGCGCTGCTGCTCGCGCTCGCCAAGCGTATCGTCGAGCTCAACGGCGTGGTCGAGGAGAGCGCGTTGCGCAAGGCGGGATTCAAGGTGCGCCCGCGGCAATCGCGCTACATCGGCTATTCGAACTTCGCCGGGATCACCGGGCTGCGGACGGTGCACGGCGCGACGCTCGGAATCATCGGATTCGGCGAGATCGGGCGCGAGGTCGCAAATCGCGCCCGCGCCTTCGGCATGAAGATCGTCTACTTCCAGCGCCGGCCGCTGCCGGAGCCGTTCGAGCGCGACTTCGGCGTTCACTATCTGCCGCTCGCCGAATTGATGGCGCAGTCGGACTATGTCCTGGTGCAACTGCCGCTCAATCTCGCGACGCGCGGGCTGATCGACCGCACCATGCTCGCCCGCATGAAGCCGGACGCCATGCTGATCGACGTCGCCCGCGCCGAGCTGATCGACCGCGGCGCGCTCGTCGAGGCGCTCGCCGACGGCCGCATCGGCGGGCTCGGACTGGATGTCGGCTATACCGAGCCGACCGAGCCGACCGAGCCGCTGCTGCGCTTCCGCGGCCGCAATGTCATCCTGATGCCCCACACCGCCGTGGGCGCGCGGGCAAATGCCCTGCACGACGTCGAAACGCTATGCCTCAACCTTCAGCGCGGCGTCACGCGCACGCTGACGGCCTGATTTGGGGGGGCGGACGTTCTATCCGACGTAGGTGATTCGCGGCGCGGTCAGATCATCCCCAGCGCCTGCAGGTAGGTCTCGAGGATGGCTTCCTGCTCCTCGCGCTCCTGCTTGTCCTGCTTGCGCAGCCGAACCACCATGCGCAAGGCCTTGACGTCGTAGCCGTTCCCCTTGGCTTCGGCATAGACGTCACGGATGTCGTCGGCGATCGCCTTCTTCTCTTCTTCGAGACGCTCGACGCGTTCGATGATGGCCTTGAGCTGGTCCTTCGCGAATCGCGTCGCGGGCGCTTCGCTGACGGTTTCCGATAGGGCGGTGGCGGACATGAAGCGCTCCTCGCAAGACGCAAAACGAGGCGCCACGTTGCGCAAGCCCCACCCGTTCCGCAACGCCGTGCGGGAAGTCATCCACAGTCAAAGCCGGATGACGGAGAATATCGACCTTCCGCGGGGGATTTCGCAAGAAACATGGGGACAGCGGACGATCAGCGCGCGCAAGCCGGCCCCGCCGCGACGCGCCGGCTTGCGGCATCAGTGCTTGGGCGCGGCTTTTTCGAACGCCGCCGCCTGCTCGCGGCTCGCCTCGCGCTGGTGCTTGGCCTTCCACTCCTCGTAGGGCATGCCGTAGACGACCTCGCGGCTCGCGTCCTTCGACATGGCGACGCCCTGAGCGTCGGCGGCATCCTTCATCCAGTTGGACAGGCAGTTGCGGCAGAAACCCGCGAGATTCATCAGGTCGATGTTCTGGACGTCGGTGCGCTGACGAAGATGCTCCACCAGGCGGCGGAACACGGCGGCTTCGAGCTCGGTTCGGGTCTTGTCGTCGATCGTCATGAGATCCTCCGGTTCCGTCCCAACATAAGCGTCTCCATCCAACATAGGCGTCACGGAAATCCCTTGCCACAGTCCCCGCTCCGTCTCGATAGTGCCGCCCGATCCGGGGGACATCTCATGACTCCGTCGCGCACCGTCCTGGCCGAGCTCTATCGAACCGCGGTGGCGGCGGCGCATCCCGCCAACTGCCTCGCGCCGCATCTGCCGGATCCGCCGCCGACCGGGCGGCTGATCCTGCTGGCGGCAGGAAAGGCCGCGGGCGCGATGGCGGAGGCGGCGGAAGCGCACTACCTCGATGCGCTCGCCGTTCCGGCCGCACGCATGAGCGGCATCGCCGTCACCCGCCACGGCTACGGCCGGCCGACCCGGATCGTGAAATTGCTGGAAGCGGGCCACCCGGTCCCCGATGCGGCGAGCCTCGCCGGCGCCGAGCGGGCGCTCGCGCTCGCCGAACGGGCCGCCGCGAACGACCTCGTGCTGGTTCTGATGTCGGGCGGCGCCTCCGCCAACTGGGTTGCCCCCGTTCCTGGGGTGACCTTGGCCGAGAAGCAGGCCGTGACCCGCGCGCTGCTCAAGTCCGGGGCCGGCATCGGGGACATCAACGCGGTACGCAAGCACCTGTCGCGTATCAAGGGCGGACGGCTCGCCCGCGCCGCCTCTCCCGGCCCCGTCGTGACGCTGGCGATTTCGGATGTCCCCGGCGACGATCCCGCGGTCATCGGCTCGGGCCCGACGGTGCCGGACCCGACCACCCTCGCCGAGGCCAGGGCCGTCGCCAAGCGGTACGGGCTCGTCCTGCCGGAGCCGGTCAGCCGGGCCCTCGAGGATCGGGCCAACAAATCGCCGAAACCGGGGGATTCGGTTTTCAACCGCACCACGTTTCGTCTCGTTGCGCGGCCGGCCGACGCGTTCCGGGCGGCCGAGGCTGCGGTCCGAGCCCGCGGCTACGAGTGTGTGTTCCTGGGCGATCGCGTCGAGGGCGAAGCCCGCGAGGTCGCCGCCGCTCATGCGCGCCTTGCCCGCAACCTGCAGGCGAGCGGGCGGCGGGCCATCCTCCTTTCGGGAGGAGAGCTGACGGTCACCCTCACGGGCCGCGGTCGCGGCGGGCCCAATCAGGAGTATGCCCTGGCGCTGGCCATGGCGCTGGAGGGGGCCCCCGGGATCGCCGCAGTCGCCGGCGATACCGACGGCACCGATGGCGGCGCCGGCAGCGCGACCGACCCGGCCGGGGCTTTCGTCGACGACACCACGCTGGAACGGGCCCGGGCGCTTGGCCTCGATCCCGCCGCCTTTCTTGCCGACAACAACTCCACGGGGTTCTTCGAGCGGCTGGGCGACCTCCTGGAACCCGGCCCCACCTATACCAATGTGAATGATTTCCGTGCCATACTCGTCAATCTGCCATGATCCCCGACGCGCCAAATTCGACGCGAACACCGCGACCCCGGACTCCATGCGCCCCTCCTTCAAGCTTGCCGACTGGCTCCCGCTTTTCACAGGACGCCCGCTTTTCATAGGACGGTGGACGCGAGGCCTGGCGCTGATGGGTGCCGCCGCGCTGGCCGCGAGCTTCATGACCGCCGAACCGGCCGCCGCCGATTTCCGGCTGTGCAACAACACCAACAGCCGCATCGGCGTGGCGCTCGGCTACAAGGACAACGAAGGCTGGGCAACCGAAGGTTGGTGGAACCTGCCGGCCCGCAACTGCGACACGCTGCTGCGCGGTTCGCTGGCAGCGCGGTTCTATTACATCTACGCGGTCGACTACGATCACGGTGGCGAATGGTCCGGGCAAGCCTACATGTGCACCCGGGAGAAGGAGTTCACCATCCGCGGAACCAGCGACTGTCTCGCCCGCGGCTATGACCGGACTGGCTTCTTCGAAGTCGATACCGGCGAGCAACAGACCTGGACGGTGCAGTTGACCGAGGCCGGTGAGGGCCAGCGACCGGGTGCCGCCGCCCAGCCGCCGCTGACCGCACCGCCCGCCGGCTCCCGCTCAGGCCCGTCGTCGCCCTCGGGAGCGCAATGAGACGGAAGCGTCGCACCAAAATCGTCGCCACCTTAGGGCCCGCCTCTTCCAGCCGGGAAATGATCAGCGCCTTGTTCGAGGCCGGCGCCGACGTGTTCCGCATCAACATGAGCCATACCAGCCATGAGCGCATGCGCGAGCTCATGGCCATCATCCGCGAGGTCGAGGCCGCCGAAAACCGCCCGATCGGAGTGCTGGTGGACCTCCAGGGACCCAAGCTGCGGGTCGGCACCTTCAAAGAGGAGGCCGTCCTGCTCGCCAAGGGCGCGCACTTCGCGCTCGATTCCGATCCTGCGCCCGGCGACGAGACCCGGGTCTACCTGCCCCACCCGGAAATCCTCTCCGCGCTCAAGCCCGGCCACACCCTGCTGCTCGACGACGGCAAGATCAGGCTGGAGGCCGTCGAGGTGTCGCCCCAGCGGGCGGTCACCCGGGTCGAGGTCGGCGGCAAGCTGTCGGCGCGCAAGGGCGTGAGCGTTCCGGACACCATGCTCGGGGTGTCGGCCCTGACCGGCAAAGACCATTCCGATCTCGAGGCCGCGCTCGACGCCGGCGCCGACTGGATCGCGCTGTCGTTCATCCAGCGTCCCGACGATATCGCCGAGGCCAAGAAGATCGCGCGCGGCCGCGCCGCGGTGATGGCCAAGATGGAAAAGCCGCAGGCGATCGAGCATCTCGCGGACATCCTCGACATCACCGACGCGCTGATGGTGGCGCGCGGCGACCTCGGCGTCGAGTTGCCGGTAGAGAAGGTGCCCGGCCTGCAGAAGCAGATGACGCGGGCCTCGCGGCGCGCCGGCAAGCCGGTGGTGGTGGCGACGCAGATGCTGGAATCGATGATCTCCAGCCCGGTCCCCACCCGCGCCGAGGTGTCCGACATCGCCACCGCCATTTTCGAAGGCGCCGATGCGGTGATGCTGTCGGCCGAATCCGCGGCGGGCAAGTATCCGGTCGAGGCGGTCACCACCATGGACCGCATCGCCATCGAGGTGGAAGGCGACCCGACCTACCGCCCCATCATCGACGCCCAGCGCTCCGGTCCCGAGGCGACCAGCGCCGACGCCATCGCCGCGGCGGCGCGCGAGATCGCCGAGACCCTCGACCTCACCGCCCTGGTGTGCTGGACCTCATCCGGCGCGACTGCGCTGCGGGTGGCCCGCGAGCGCCCCAAATCGCCGATCGTGTCGATCTCGCCGAACATCGCCACCGGCCGCAAGCTCGCGGTCGCCTGGGGCGTCCACAGCGTCCTCGCCGAAGACGCCCACGACCAGGACGATATGATCGACCGCGCCTGCCGGATCGCGGTCAAGGACGGCTTTGCCGTGCCCGGCCAGCGCATCATCGTGGTGGCCGGGGTTCCCTTGGGCACGCCCGGCGCCACCAACATGGTGCGCATCGCGCTCGTCGGGCCCGAAGCGGCCCGCGGCTAGGCTGTCCTTCTTCCCAAGCTCTGCTACGTTGCAGAATCACAGCTCCACTGGTTAGCGGCGTCGAACGTTCGTCAGCCCTTCGCGGGGCCCCGAGTCCCCGAGGAGCTGAATGTCCGAACTGGGTCGGGGAAATAATCCTTGGCCGGGAACGCCAGCCATGTTTGACAGCCGGAGGACGATACGGCGGGTTGTCGCCGCCGCCGTCGTGGCAACCCTCGACTTGCCGGCCGCCGCTGCGGATCTCCTGCCGCCACCGCCGCCAAGTCACCGGCCCCATGGGCCACCTGGCCACCGCCCGGTTATCGTTACGCCGCCTGTGGTGCCCGTTGTGCCGCCGGATCAGGCCCCCCGCGGCGCCGCTTCCTCGTCACCAACCGGCGAGCGCGCCGAGGGCGCACGCACCGGATGGCAGGCGACCAACCCGGCCGCGGGAACGGCGGCCGATTTTCCGACCGATCCGAGCGGAGTGGCGGGGGACAAGCAATTCGACCCTGCCTATCAATTTTCTCCCGATTGGCTGAAGGGCACCGCGGGTGGGCGTTAGGCGATCCGCGCCACATGCCACATGCGATAGTCTCGGGGCCCGAAGCCCCCGCCCTGAGAGCGCGAATTCGTAGGGCACCCAGTCACATCGGTGGCGTAAAGCCGTCCCGGCCGACACTAATCGTCGCAGCTCCGATCGTGCCGTCTGGATTCTTGGTACCGGCGGCGATGAAGATCTTGGCGCCCGGCTTGAGTTCGCTCCGGTCGCCGTTGACGAAGGCGACGATGGTCGCATTGGTCGGCACCGATATCTTCTTCTCTCCGTCCTTGTACTTCATGGTGAGCATCGGACCGTCAACGGCGGTCACGAATTGCTCGACATTGGCGTTGGTCATAGTGCTGTTGGGCACCGGCTCCCAGGGACGGTGACCTTCACCGGCGTTGCGGCGGGCCTCCGGGAAAATGTGGACCTCAAGCGCTTTCTGGGTGCCGTCCGGCTGCGGCATGGCGGTGATTCCGACGAAGGAGTTCTGCTTGATGTCACCTAGTTGGGCCTTCACGATGCCGTTCACCCGTACATTCTCGGCAAGCTTGACGGTGACTTCACCGCCTTCGCGGGTCTTGACCAGCAGTGTGTTGCCGTCCGCCTTCTCAATCGTTCCGCGCACCAAAGCTGCTGACGGCATCACCCCGGGAATGGAGATCCCCGGCTGCGACGCCCAGTAAGTGGGATCGGAAACACTACGCACCGGATCGGAAGACGGAATGGTCGGCCGCGCCTCGGGGGGAGGAAGGGCCGGCAACGGGGCCAAGTCGGGTTTCTCCCAGAAGGAAGCTAGGGCCGCAATGACCGCCAACATAACGGCTGTACCCACAAGTGGCGCCCAAAAGATCAACAAAGTGCGCTTCAGCCGCCACCAAAAATCCGTGCGCTGAACAAACCCTGCTAGGGCGCTCATGGTGCCCTCCATGCGGCCTTGGCCGCTTTGATCGCTCCAATCGCCATTACGGCTATAGCGGCCAGGACACCAAAGCCAATGATGCCTATCGCCGCGACCACCTCCAACATAAGCATCGCATCGTCCAGCTTTAAGCTCGTCAGTGGTATCATTGTGTCATTTAGGCCAACAAACTTCAGGAACCACCCGATCGCTGCAATGCTGAGGAGTGCCACGACCGTCACAATGAAGTGTACCAACAGTTCCGCAATAGGTACCTCTAGCTTAGAGCCCACACCAGAAAAGAAGGTTCAATTCCACACCACCACTCCCCCCTGGTCACTGATTGTTTCCGTGCCAATTTGCAACCAAGATTAGGCGGGTTCCGCATCGCGTGCATTACTTTTCCTGCGCCTGATCCAGCAGACAGGTCAGATTTCCGAAGATCCTTTCCAACGAAGTCCAATTTAAAAGGCAAATTCGACGTATCCACTGGAGGCTGCGGTGAGAGGTTCAGTTTTATTCTTCCGTCCGCCCTCTGCGGGGGGCGGGCGAAACTCCGCAAACCGTAGGTGGCCACCGCGGCCCAGTGGATCCATTGCAAGCATCCTACAAGAAGACGTTGCGATCATCTGAAATAGGCGACACTTGCCCGCCTCGGGCGCGTTCCCGCACCGACACCGAATCGATCGCCTCGACGACCGTGTCGGTGGCGACGTGGTGCGGCATGTGTCCGATCCCCGGCAGGATGACCAGCCTCGCATCGGGAAGCTGCGCGGCGATGGCGCGGGAATGCATGTCCGGCGATACGGTCACGTCGGCGTCGCCGCTGAGCACCACGGTAGGCGCGGCGATGCTGCCGTAACGCGGCGCCTGTGCGGTGACGAACCGCTTGAGGACGGCGACGTCCTGGGCGTTGGCGACGAACTCGTGGGGCCGCAGCACCAGCCGGATGCCGGCGCCCTGCAAGTAATCCGACGGCATCGCTTGCGGCAGGAAGACGTCCCGGGCGCCGGCCTCCAGCAGCAGCTCGCCGACCGGCAGCGCCGCCACCCGGGCGAACAGGGGCCCCACCAACGGCATCGCGCCGAGGGTGTAATACCAGGCGATGCCGCCGGGCCAGGGATGGGTGACGGCGGCCAGCAGGACGAGGCCCGCCACCCGCTCCGGGTAGGCAAGCGCAAAGGCAGTGGCAACCGCACCCCCGAGCGAGTGTCCGACCAGCACGAACCGGGCGAGACCGATGCGGTCGAGCGCCTGCGCGATCAGCGCCGCCTGCCGGGCGGGCGAGGCGTCCGCCTTGCCGCCGGGACGGTCGCTCCAGCCATGCCCGGGGCGATCGACCAGCACCACGCGCCGGCTCCGCGCCAGCCGCTCGCCGAGACCGAGCCGCATGTCGCCGATATTTCCGCTGGCGCCGTGCAACAGGACGACCGGCCAGTACGGCTCCTTTTCCGTGTGGCCCGGCTCCGGCTCGTTTCCGAGTTCGAGCACGTGAAGCCGGCCCCCTTCCACGGCGACCAATCGCCCGGCCGGCGGATGAAGGGCCGCAATGCGCGCGGCGGCAAATGACGTTGCCGCCGTGGCAACCGCGATCAGGGCTATGACGAGGACGAGGCTGAGCATGGGATCACCGGCGCCGCAGCGCCAACGAGGGTGGCCGCTTCCGTTTCAAGGTCGGTCCGAATGTGCGCCGCTTGGTCTAAGCCGGCTTTCAGGCGCCGATACGACCGCGCCGCTCACGGCAATCCGACAGAGGCGGACAGTCCCGCGGACAGGCCTGTGGTTTACGATGACCTGCTGAGGCGATTGAGACGTCGCCGAACCGTCGCCGCCCGCCGGACGACATCCACCCCGCGGGCCGGCGCGACTTTAGATTTCGCGCCCCTCGACCTTTTCCTGCAAGGACTTGACCTTGTCGCCGATCCCCTTGAGCCGCGGATAGACGTCGAGCGCCTTGCGGTAGGCGTCGAGCGCGCGCTTGTCGTCGCCGATGTCCTGCATGATCAGGCCGAGGCCGGACAGGGCGCCGAAATGACGGGGCTCACGGGTCAGCACTTTCCCCAGATCCGCCAACGCGTTGGAGTAATCCTTCTTGAGGAAGTAGACGGTGGCGCGGCGGTTCCAGGCCTCGGTGTAGTCCGGCTTGATCTCGATGATGGCGCCGAGAAGCCGCAACGCGAGGTCGTAGTCGTCGTCGTCGGTCGCCTTCCGGGCGCGGCTCATCAGCAGGCTGGTGGTGTCGTTGCCGGCCGAGGTCCACATCGCCCAGATGCGGTCTTCGACCGCCTTGGCGCTGGTGTCGTCGGGCGCTGCCTTCAGCGCACCGAACAGGAAATCGATGCTCTGGGAGCGTTCGCCGTGGTGATAGATCGGCGGCTGGTCCGGCGGAGCAGCGGCAACGCCCTCATGCTGGGCGAACGAAGGGCGGGGCAGGAGCGCCGTGGCCAAGGCGGCAAGCAAAAGGCCTGCATGGCAGCGAGTCATACCACCAAGCTTACCCCGTCATTGCTCTCCCGCAAGACTGATTCGGTCACAGTCCCGTGAAAAAATGACTAGGATTTAGCCCTGCCTCGCTTTGAAGCGGCGCTGCGTCTTGTTGATCACATAGACGCGCCCCTTGCGCCGCACGATGCGGTTGTCGCGGTGGCGACTGCGCAGGGACTTCAGTGAATTGCGGACTTTCATCGGACCAACCTCGACAAATACGAACGGATGCCGGACGACGATGCCGCCGACGCTTTTTCGGCGCGGACCATAGGGACGCCGCGAAACGGCGTCAATGGCTCGGCCGATCCAAAGGGATGATGGATAGCCACGCCCGGTGCGGGGCAACTTGCCCTCCACCGGCGCGGCGAATACCGTCTCATAGATAAGCGCACAACGCGCAGATGCAATGCGCCAACGTCCCGCGAAGGACCGGGTGCGCCATTAGGGAGGATCCGCATGGGTGAGCGCTTCGAAGGGCTTCTCGGCTCGATGCTGCGGGCGGCAGCCACCGCCCTGATGGGGGCCGGCGCCTCGCTGCTCACGCTTGCGGACGGGCACGCGCAAACGGGGCCGCTGGTCATTGCCAAGCAGGGCTATTTCTTCGTTGGCGGCGCCATCGACGCGAGCCGCGAGGGATCGCCCACCGTCGGTCACATGTACGTCGAATACCAGGTGCCGCAGCGGCTCACCCACCCCTACCCCGTGGTGATGATCCATGGCGGCAGCCAGACTGGGACCAACTTTACCGGCACGCCGGACGGCCGGCAGGGCTGGGCGCAGTATTTCCTGCGCCGAGGCTACGCCGTCTATGTCGTGGATCAGGTGGCGCGCGGCCGGGCCGCCCAATGGTCGCAGGCGAACGGGCCGGTTTCCGCCTCGAACCTGACCCGCCTGGAGCAGCGCTTCGTCGCGCCGGAGCGGTTCAACCTGTGGCCGCAGGCGCACCTGCACACCCAATGGCCGGGCAGCGGCAAGCCGGGCGACCCGGCCTTCGATCAGTTCTATGCGAGCCAGTTTCCCTCGCTGGTCGACTTCTCCCTCCAGCAGGCGCTCAACCGCGACGCCGGCGCCGCCCTCCTCGACCGGATCGGGCCGGCGGTGCTGCTGATCCATTCGCAATCCGGCGCCTTCGTCTGGCCGATCGCCGACAAGCGCCCCGCCCTCGTCAAGGCGATCCTCGCGGTCGAGCCCAACGGACCACCGGCCCACGACATCGAGTTCAAGGGCGCACCGGACTGGTTCGAGGATGCGGCCCACACCAAGGCCGGCGGCGTGGTCGACGTGCCGCTCACCTACGACCCGCCGGTGACGGAGGCCTCCCCGCTGCGCTTCGTGCGCGAGGACAAGGCCGAGAAGCCCGATCTCGTGCGCTGCTGGGCCCAAGAGGAGCCCGCGCGCAAGCTCGTCAACCTGCAGAACATCCCGATCCTGATCCTGACGTCGGAGGCGTCATATCACTCGCCCTACGACCACTGCACGGTCCGCTATCTAGCCCAGGCCGGGGTCAAGACCACTTTCATCCGGCTGCCGGACGTCGGCATCCACGGCAATGGCCACATGATGATGCTGGAGAAGAACAGCGACGCCATCGCCAAGGTGATGGTCGATTGGCTTGACCGCACGCTGCCGGGCGGCCCGAAGAAAACGGCCGCGACCGACCGATGACGGAACGGCTCGTCGCGCGCGGCGCGGTAGCGATCGGGGTGCTGGCCGATGGCGGCGGGCCGCCCATCGTGCCGCTACCGACGCTCGGCCGCGGCGCCGCGGACTTCGAGCCGATCGCGGCACGGTTGGCGCGGGCGCTGGCGGCGTAGCGCGTGGCCGGCGACAAGCCCCTGCAGGGAGGACTTCGTCAAAGGCACCGGGCGGCTCGGCCCGCGTCACGACCCGCTGGCCGCTAGCGACCGTGCTCAGGAATACAGCGGCTAGCGACTATGCCCGCGGTCTCGGCGAATGGAGCCGCGGCCACGCCGCCTGACCCTGCGACCGGGCGCTCGCGGTTGGCTTCTGTGCAACAGCCGGGCAGCGATTTGCAGCCAGACGGCGATTTCGATTGGAATGATTCTAACGTCTGCTAACATTCCCTTTAATCGGCGGTTGGGCACGCGTGTCGCCGCGGAGCCGCTTCGGGGGAAGGCATGGGCTTCAAGTCGGGGGTACGCAGTGCCGCACTGCTGATTGCCGCTGCGCTGTGCGGCCTGGGTCCGCGGCTCGCTCATGCGGCCGATGAGATTCAGGTCTACAACGCCGACATCAACGAGGTCGGCCAGTTCTCGGTCCAGCAGCACCTCAACTACACGATGAAGGGCCTGCCTGACCCGGCTTATCCCGGCGCGCTGGTGTCCAATCACGCCCTCAATGGGACGCCGGAGTTCGCCTACGGCGTGACGCCCTGGCTCGAGCTCGGGCTCTACGTCCCGTTTGCGGTGAACGAGCAGGGCCAGTTCCTGTCTAACAACATCAAGCTGCGAACCTTGTTCGCGACGCCGGACGCCGGCAAGAAGGACTTCTTCTACGGAATGAACTTCGAATTCGACTTTCCGAGCTGGGCGTTCGTGCCGTCGCGCTTTGCCATGGAGGTGCGGCCGATCATCGGGTGGCGCAACAAGGAATGGGAGTTCATCGTGAACCCCATCATCGATTTTGCCTGGGGCCAGCTCGGCACCGTGGACTTCGCGCCCGCCGCACGTCTCGCCCGCAATCTCGGCGACGACCGCTTCATCGGCCTGGAATACTATTCGGGCTTCGGCACGCCCGGCAACTTCGAGTCCTTCCAGCAGCAGTCGCATCAGCTGTTCGCGGTGACCGACTTCAAGATCGGCGAGGTCGACGTGGACTTCGGCGTCGGCTATGGCCTCACCTCGGGCTCCGATCGATGGATCGCCAAGACCATCCTGAGCTATGCCTTCCCGGTGCCGGGCAAGAAGGAAGGCGAATCCATGCCGGGCATGAAGACGCCGCTCAACCTGCGCTCGATGTTCTCGCAGCAGTCGCCGGAGCAGCTGGCGCGGAATCCGCTCGCCGGGATCCAGTAGAGCCCCGCTCGATTCGGCCGCCGCTCATTCGCCCGTCGCCTATTGGCCCGCCGCTTGTCCCGCCGTGCGGGGATGCTAGATATCGCTCTCCATCCCCCAAGGTGAAGCATGGCGCGCATTCCGCTCATTGAAGAAGACGGGCATCCCGAGCTCGCGGAGAGCATCGGTCGCATCAAGGCGGGGCGCCGCGGCGGGCTGCTCAATGTCTACAGGCTGCTGCTGCACAGTCCGGCGCTCGCGCAGACCTGGTTCGACCACAACAACGCGGTGCGCTGGAAGACCGTGCTGTCCGGGCGGCTGCGCGAGATCGTCATCATCCGCATCGCCCATCTCAACGGCGTCGACTATGTGCTGGCGCAGCACGTCCCCGGTCTCGCCCTCCAGGAGGGCCTGAGCCTCGCCGAGTGCGAGGCGCTGGCGGACTGGCGCGGCACGGCGCTGTTCGATGCCCGCGAACGCGCCGCGCTCGGCTACGCCGAGGCCATGACGACCGCCACCTCGGTCCCGGACGCCGTGTTCGCCGAGGTCCGCGAGCACTTCGACGATCGCGAGATCGTCGAGCTGTCGGTGCTCATCGGCACCTACATCATGCACAACCGCGTCATGAAGGCGTTGGCGATCGACCTCGAACCCGAGGCGAACCGCGGCCGCTGATGCGCGGCGCACCCACATCGGCAGGACTGCCCGAAACAAAATCGCCGGGCAGGGCCCGGCGAGAAGTTGCCGCTGGGAGAGCCGTGATTACTGCAGCCAGGCGGTGCGGCCGACCGAACGGTTGTTCAGGAAGACCACCGCCTCGCCGCGGAACTGGTCCGGCGCCGGACCTGAAAACTGATCCTCGGTGAACGACAGCATCAGCGAGGAGTTGGGCTTCTGCATCAGGCTGCGCAGCTCGGTGAGATCGGGCCGGCCGTACAGCGTCGCCGTCATCGAGTTCGACGAGGCTCGGACACATGATCATCGCCCGCAGCCACGGATCGTCGTAGCGCATGCCGGTGTTCGCGACGACCTTGGTGGTGATGGTGGTGCCGCCGACCGGCGCGGCCGACGTCACCGGAAAAGGTTCAGGGGCGGAAGCCGCGATCGGTTCGGCCGTGCCCGCGGACTCCGGCGCCATCGCCTCGGCGCCCAAGGCATCGCCGCCGGCGCTCGCCGAAACCTGGTCGGCTGCAGCGGTGCGAACAACCTTCTTCGTCACCGCCATCGTCGTGTTGGCGCGTGGCGGCGAGATCCTGGTCACCGGCGCTGCCACCCGGGCCGGTACGCTGGCTGACGGGTCGGGGCGCATGGCCGTCGCGACCACCGGCGATTGCGCGGGAGCAAAACCGAGCGCCATATCGAGCGGCACGCGGTCGTTCTCGGCGACCCGCACCGGCCACATCACGCCGCTGTTGATTTCGGAAGCGCTCGCCTTCGCCGGCGTCACGCTGGCAAGCCTCATGCGGTCGGGTGCCGGCGCGGCAGCCGCGGTGCGCACGTCTTCCGCCGGCGCGGCGGCGGTTTTCGGACGCTCATGCGGAACCGGCGTCGCGGCGATCGCGGCCAGCTTGGCCGGACGGCCGAGGTCCGCGGGCCGGCTCTCCAGCGAGGCGACCGTGTAGGTCCCGGCGGCAGGAGCGGGCGGCTTGGCTTGCGCCGCAGCTTGCACCGGCTTGGTTTGAACAGGCGCGGCTTGCGCCACCTTGGCTTGCCCTGCCTTGGCTTGCACGGGCGTTGCGGACCTGGACGTTGCAGACGGGGGCGCGTCGGCCGCGGCGAGGCGGGTGGCGCGGCCGCTCATGATCTTCGCCATCTCGGCGTCGCCGATCGGCGGGCCCCAGTGACGCACATTGGCCACGTCGAGATGCACGAACGGCGACCCGGAGGTCGGATAATAACCGACGCCGCCGCGCTGCAGGCGCAGGCCGACGTTACGCAGCTCTTCGAGCGAGGCGCCCGGAATGAAGAAATCCATCGCCTTGCCCAGCGTGTGCTGGCTGTGCTCGGCGACGCCGGAGCTGCGCGCATGCAGCATCGCGTTGGTGGCCGGCGAACGATAGCCGCATACCACGTGGATTACCTTGTTGCCGCCGACCTCCCGGGACGCCTCCCAGACGAGGTCGAACAGGCGCGGATCCATGCTGGTCTCTTCCTGCTTGCGCCAATCCCGCACGAACCAGTTGAGCTTTTTCAGCGCATCCTCGTCGTAGCGGCCGTCGCGCTTGAAGGTGATCGTGATGTCTTCATTGGTGTGAATGTGGTGCAGCGAAATGGTCCGCGTGTCGCCGTTGGCGATGGCTGTCTCCAGGCCCTGGCTGCCCATCAGCACGACGGCGGCGGCGAGCGCCGAACAGCCGACCGCAAACGAAGGCATCCAACGCGTGCGCGCGTATTGCACCGAGCGATTTCGCATTCCCCACGACCCCGTCTTTGCCGCATCATGCGGCGCCGTTCGTTTCGATGCGCTGAACGCAGCGAAGCCGGCCGACTACAATTTTACTGGGATCGGTTAAGGCGAGTTTACCGCCACCCCGCTCCCCCACCACCGAGCACGCTTAAAGATTGAACGTGGCGAAAAAAAGCCGCGGCCCGCGTGCGCGCGCGCAAACCGGAATCAAGGTTTGGAAACCGTTGATTTCGACGGCACCGAGGTGCCGAGCACGCCGTCGCGAGACGCTCGAGAGGGCATGAAAAAGAGCGCTGCCCGGGGGCAGCGCTCCTTATGATGCAAAGCGATTAGCGGATCAGCGGAACAGCCCGAAGAACCCGTAATTCGCAGGACGCGTCTGCTGCACGGCCTGGCGGCGCGGCGCAGGGGCGATGTTGCTCGCTTCGCGGCGCTCGCTGGCGGGCGCGTCGGAGGCGACCCGATGGTCTTCGCCCTTGAGCAGCGCCAGCAGCTTGCTGTCGCGGCCGTAGATGTCCTCGCGCATTACGAGGTGGCCGGCGGCGTCGACATAGGCGGTCTGGTAGGTCAGGTGCACCGGGATCGGCGTGTTCAACTGGATGTCGCGCTCGCCCTGGCCATACATCCCGCGAATGCGATCGGCGGTATAGCCGTCGCGCGGATTGGAAATGCGAAGCAGCACCTCGGCGTACTGGTCGGGATACTGCACCCGCATGCAGCCATGGCTCGCAGAACGGCGCTCGCTGGCGAACAAGTACTTGTCCGGAGTGTCGTGCTGATACACCGAGAACTTGTTGGGGAAGTTGAAGCGGATGCGGCCCAGCGCATTGCCGGCGCCCGGCGGCTGGGAGATGTTGACCGAGCCGTCACGGCCGTACGACACCTGCAGTCCCATGCGCGCGAGAACCGTGGGGTCCTGCGCGAGGGCCGGCAGGTACTCGTTGTGCACGATCGATTGCGGCACGTGCCAGGTCGGGTTGACGGTGATGTACTTCATCGTCTCGGTGAGCAGCGGGGTCGCCTTCGAGCCCGGCGCTCCCACCACCACCCGCGTCGACCAGGCGAGATTGCCGTTATCCATCACCCGGAGGATGTATTCCGGAATGTTGACCATCACGTAGGCCTTGCCGAGGTCGCGCGGCATCCACCGCCAACGCTCCATGTTGGCCATGATGATGTCGGCGTCGCGCTCGCGGCGCGGGCCGTTGAGCGAATCCACCACCGCGTTGGTCAGCGTGCCGTTCTGCGGCAGGTTGCGCTGCTGCTGGTACTTCTTCACCGCGTCGGACAGCGCCTTGTCGAAGATGGTGTTGTCGGCCTCTGCGACGCCGAACCGCGCCCGCAGGGCGGGGACGCGCGGATCTTCCATGCCGACCTTGAGGGCCTGGCCGGTGCTGATGCGACCGGCACTGCCGCCGCCCCGCGCTTCGGCGAGCTTCGCCTTGAGCGCCTTGTAGGCGGCGTGCGGCGGGTTGAAGCTGTCGAGCGCCTGAGCGACGTTCTTGTTGGCGTCGATCACCTTGCCCAGCACCTCGGCCGGCTCGGGAACCACCAGATTGTAGAGGATGTCGGAGCTGACGCGGGAATAATGTACCCGCCCGGTCTGGGCGTGACGGGCAAACAGCAGGACCGACTCGGTGAATTTGAGCTCGGCTTCCGCGAGCACCGCCGGATCGTCGCTGCCGAACGACGGCACCGGGTAGTCGACCGGATCGAGGCCGTCGGCATCGACGCCGGACAGATACGCCGCCGCCGCCTTGGCGCGGCTGTTCTCGATGCCGCTATCGCTCCACACCGGGGCGTAGTTGCGGGCCGCGTAGTAGGCCTCGACCGCGGGCTTGTACTTGCGGTCGAAGATGCGCTCGGCCTTGGTGCCGAACAGTTCGTGGATCTTCTCGGCGACCTTCTGGTCGATGGTGAGCGGCGCCTCGACGGCCGCCGGCTCGGCGGGCGCCGCCTGGGCGGGCGCGATTTCGGAGGGCGCGGCCTGAACGGGAGTCACCTGCGCGGGAGCCGCCTGGGCCGGAATTGCCTTGGCGGGCTGCACCTCTGCCGGCATCGGCACGGGAGGCACGTCCTGGGCCGGCGAAGACGGGATCGGGGTCAGCGCTGCCGACGCGGGCGCCGCGCTCTGGGTCGGCCGCATTTCGGCCGCACCGATCGCGGCAGGCGCGTCCACTGCCGGTGCGGCAGGCGACACCACACGCTCGGCGGGGAAAGACGGATTCGGGGAGGTCGCGCCGGTCGGCGGCTCGGCCACCGTTCCGATATCCTCGACGGTGGGCGGCGCGAGATTGGCGGACTCGGGCATCGGCACGGCCGCCGAGATATCTGCATCGGTGGTGGGGCCGGCAAAGGCCGGATGGCCTGGACCGCCGAGCACCATCACGATCGCGGTGGTGGCCAGCAAGAGACTGAATCGAGATCCGCTCATGTTCTAAATGTCCCCCATCCACAAAGGCACAGCGAGTGTTAGTCGCGGCGACCCCCGCCGAAGTTCATCCCTCCGACGCGAAATTCGTCCGACTGTACTCCACGCCCGCCCCACCGGGCATCGTGATAAACACCACAAATGCGATATTTCGGAGGAGTGTAACCCCAAAGCAACGGAGGCCTGGCCCTCGTCGAAGTCTAGGCTTCGTCGGTAACCGTGAGGCCCAGCGTGTCGAGTTTGCGGTAGAGAGTGGAGCGTCCGATGCGCAGCCGACGGGCGACCTCGGACATCTGGTTGCGATAATGGGCAAGCGCGAAACGGATCACCTCGGCCTCGATCTCGTCGAGCGGCCGCGCGTGACCGCCATCGTCGACCAGGTTTAGAAGGTTGGGCGCCGGCAACGGGATCAGTCCCGCCACCTCGCCGCCGCCATCGCCGTCGCCGGCCTCGTCCCCGACACGAATCGCAGGAGCGGCTGCAGGCGACAGCGGCGCAAGGTCCGACGCCACGCCGGGCGGACCGGGCCAGGATTGCGCCCGCTCGCGGTCACCGGTCTGCGCGGCAATCTGCGGAAACTCGGGCAGGCCGATCTCCTCGCCTTCCGCGAGCACGACGGCACGAAAGATGGCGTTTTCCAATTGCCTTACATTGCCGGGCCAGCGATGGGACATCAGCAGGCACAGGGCATCCGCCGGCATGGAGCGGACCCGCTTGCCCTCCTCGGCGGCGAACCGGACCATGAAAAGGCGCGCGAGGGCCGGGATGTCCTCAGGGCGCTCGCGCAATGGCGGCACGGTGATCGGAAACACGTGCAGACGGTAGAACAGGTCTTCCCGGAAGCGTCCCGACTGGACATCGTCCTCGAGCATGCGGTTGGTGGCGGAGATCAGGCGGACATTGACCGGAACGGCGCGCTTGGCGCCGACCGGCTCGACTTCGCCCTCCTGGATCGCCCGCAGCAGCTTGACCTGCGCCGCCGGCGGCAGCTCGCCCACCTCATCGAGGAACAGGGTCCCTCCCGACGCCTCCTGAAACTTGCCCTCGTGGCGCTCGGTGGCGCCGGTGAAGGCGCCTTTCTCGTGGCCGAACAGGATCGACTCCACGAGATTCTCCGGCAGCGCCCCGCAATTGACCGCCACGAAGGGCTTGGCGCGGCGCGGGCCCGAGCCATGGATCGCACGCGCTATCAGCTCCTTGCCGACCCCCGATTCGCCCTCGATGAGCACCGGGATCGTCGAGCCGGCGCTCTTCTGCGCCGCTTGCAGCGCGGCCCGCATCTTCGGGCTGCGGGTGACGATGTCCTTGAAGGTCAGGGTGCCGCCGCGGCTGTGCTTGAGCCGGGCGAGTTCGCCTTCCAGCGCCCGCGTCGCCAGCGCATTGCGCAGCGACACCTGCATGCGTTCGGGGCTGACGGGCTTGACGACGAAATCGACGGCACCCGCCCGCATCGCCGACACCACGGAGTCGATGCCGCCATGGGCGGTCTGGACGATGACCGGGAGGTTCAGGCCGGCCCCCCGCATGCGGGCCAGCACGCCCAGGCCGTCGAGGTCCGGCATCACGAGATCGAGCACGACGCAGTCGACATGCGCCGCATCGGCGGCGGTCAACCGGGCCATGGCGCCCTCCCCGCCGTCCGCGGAGACCACGAGATAGCCGGCCCTTTCGACCATGTGCTGCAGCAGACGCCGCTGCACCGGGTCGTCGTCGACGATGAGGACGCGCTCGGCCATCGCGAATGGTTTCCGGCGGGCTGGTCGGATTGGAATCCGCCCACTGTCTGCGATCGGCCTTAACGGGGCATTACCGGATCGCCGGGCTTCGCCGCCGGACGGACCCGCCATGTTCGGCCCATATTGGTTGCAGCGCTGCGGCAAAATCGCGCCGAGGCGGCTCTTTTACTGGCTGGAATCGCCGGCGAGGCGCACAATCGCGAACCTCCGCAATCCGGCATCGCTTTTTGACGCTGGGGCAAGGTCACGGCTTTGCCGCAACTGCGGTCTTATCTCTTCATCACTCCATTCCGTCCATTTCGTCGATCGACCGATGAGCACGTCCCCTTCATGCTGACCAGAACCTCTGCCGCAAAATCGCGTAGTGGCGTCAAGACGCCGGCCAAAAAGAAAACGCCGCACAAGAAGCCCGCAGCGAAGATGTCGCTGGCCGAGAAGTCGCCCGCCCAAAAGGCGCCGGCGCGCAAGCCCGCTGCGCACAAGCCGGCCGCACACAAGCCGGCTGCGCACAAGCTCGGCGCGCCGAAGCCATCCGCGAAGGCGCCGCGGCCGGCCGCGCTGGGGACGCTGCCGGAATGGGACCTGTCGGCGCTCTATCCCGCCATCGGGGCCCCGGAGATCAAGCGCGACCTCGCCCGCGCCGATGCCGAATGCAACACCTTCGAAGAGCGTTACAAGGGCAAGCTCGCCGGGCTGGCCGCCGGCGCCGAGGGCGGTCGTGCACTCGCCGGCGCCATCAAGGAGCTCGAGGCGATCGACGATCTCATCGGCCGGATCGCCTCGTTTGCGCAACTCGTCTACACCGGCAACACCACCGATCCGGCCCGCGCCAAGTTCTTCGGCGACGTGCAGGAGCAGCTCACCACGTCGTCGTCGCACCTGTTGTTCTTTTCCTTGGAACTGAACAAAATTGCGGACGAGGTGCTGGACCGGGCGCTGGCAGACCCCGCCCTCGGCCATTACCGGCCGTGGATCGAGGATGTCCGCAAGGAGAAACCCTACCAGCTCGAGGACCGCATCGAGCAGCTGTTCCACGAGAAGTCGGTCACCGGGCAGGCCGCCTGGAACCGCCTGTTCGACGATACCATCGCGAATCTGCGCTTCGAGGTCGCCGGCAAGACGCTGGCGATCGAGCCCACGCTCAACCTGCTTCAGGACCGCAGCGGAACGACCCGCAAGGGCGCGGCCGAGGCGCTCGCCAAGACGTTCCGCGAAAACCTCAGCACCTTCACGCTGATCACCAACACGCTCGCCAAGGACAAGGAGATCTCCGATCGTTGGCGCGGCTTTGCCGACATCGCCGACGCCCGGCATCTCGCCAACCGGGTCGAGCGCGAGGTGGTCGAGGCGCTGGTGTCCGCCGTCCGTGCCGCCTATCCGAGGCTGTCGCACCGCTACTATGCGCTCAAGGCGCGCTGGTTCGGCCGCAAGACGCTGCCGCATTGGGACCGCAACGCGCCGCTCCCCGACGTTCCCATGCGGACAATCCCGTGGGTCGAGGCAAAAGACACCGTTCTATCGGCCTATGGGGCGTTCTCGCCGCAGATGGCGGACATCGCCGGGCGGTTCTTCACCGAGCGCTGGATCGATGCCCCGGTGCGGCCGGGCAAGGCGCCGGGCGCCTTCGCCCATCCCACCGTGCCCTCGGCCCACCCCTACATCCTATTGAACTACCAGGGGAAGACGCGAGACGTGATGACGCTCGCGCACGAGCTCGGCCACGGCGTCCACCAGGTCCTGGCGGCGCCCAACGGCGCGCTGATGGCGCCGACCCCGCTCACGCTCGCCGAGACCGCGAGCGTGTTCGGGGAGATGCTGACGTTTCGCCGCCTGCTCGACGCCACCACCAACCCCGCCCAGCGCAAGGCGATGCTCGCCGGCAAGGTCGAGGACATGATCAATACGGTGGTGCGGCAGATCGCGTTCTATACCTTCGAGCGCGAGGTCCACAGCGAGCGCCGCAATGGCGAGCTCACGGCAGACCGGCTGTGCGAGATCTGGCTGTCGGTGCAGCGCGAAAGCCTCGGCCCGACGATCGACATCAAGCCGGGCTACGAGACCTTCTGGACCTATATCGGCCACTTCATCCACGCCCCTTTCTACGTGTACGCCTATGCGTTCGGGGATTGCCTGGTGAACTCGCTCTACGCGGTCTACGAAAAGTCGCACCAGGGCTTTGCCGAGCGCTACCTGGAGATGCTGGCGGCCGGCGGCACCAAGCACCATTCCGAGCTTCTCGCGCCGTTCGGGCTCGACGCCCGCGACCCCGCCTTCTGGCAGGGTGGGCTCGGCATGATCGAGCGGATGATCGCCGAGTTGGAGGGGCTGGGGTAGGCTCTCGTTATACGGGTTGTTGAACAGCAGCGACCTCCTATGTTATACGCACCGTACAAACATAGGAGACTCTGTCATGGCCGCTCACGAGAAGATCGATCCCGCCCCGGCGATCGCCACTGTCCAGCTGAAGAAGATCGGCAACTCTACCGGCCTGATCATCTCGAAGGAGCTCTTGGCGCGGCTCAACCTGAGCACGGGCGACGAGTTCTGCGTGACGCTCACGCCTGGGGGCGGCCTCCAATTGACGCCCTATGATCTGAAATTCGAAAAGGCGATGGAGGTCGCGCGGCGCGGCATGAAGGTTTACCGCAATGCGCTCGCCGAACTCGCCAAATGAACGAGCCGTTTTGGCTGACCGTCGCGATGATCGTCGCCATCCACGACGAGCAGCTGGTGAGGCACGGCGGCGCGGCCGGGCTCCGCGATCATACCTTGCTTGAATCCGCGCTCGATCGTCCGCGCAACAAGTGGGCGTATGAGCAAGCGGAGCTTCCTGAGCTTGCGGCTGCCTACGGGTATGGGATGGCGCGCAACCACCCGTTTGTCGACGGCAATAAGCGCACCGCGCTGCTCGCGATCTACACGTTTCTTGGTGTCAACGATGTGGATTTCATCGTGCCCGAGGCCGATGCCGCAGCCATGATCCTCGCGCTCGCCGCCGGCGAGGTGAGCGAAGAAAACCTCGCGCGCTGGATCAGGGACAACTGGCCAAAGGCGTAGCGCCCGCTTCGCGACGCCTTCGTGCTCGGGCACATGGCCCACGGGCACCGGTCCCACGCGGGTAATTCCCCACGGGGCCCCACCGGCGGTGGACCTGACGCAGCCGAGTCGCCCATTCGCCAAACCTTGGCTCGTTGCTCTTCCCTTCACGCGATCCGTCAATAAGTCACCTATGATGCTGCGGCCTCCGGGATCCGGATCGCGCGTTTGGAGAATGTTCGTTGTCCGACCTCGAAAGAAACCGGTTCTCGGCCCGCGCCGCGCGCTACGCCCGCGTCGGTGCCAATGTCGGCGGGGTCGCCGCCCGGATTGCCGCGACCCGGCTGATGGGCGGCGAGCATGGTCGCGCCCGCGGCGCAGCCGAACTCGCCGCGGCGCTCGGCGGCCTCAAGGGTCCGATCATGAAGGTCGCCCAGCTGATGGCGACCATTCCCGACGCGCTGCCGCCGGAATACGCCGAGGAGCTCGCCAAGCTGCAGAGCGATGCGCCGCCGATGGGCTGGGCGTTCGTGAAACGGCGGATGATGGCCGAGCTCGGCGCCGACTGGCGGTCGCGGTTCGAGACCTTCGAGCACCACCCGGCGGCCGCCGCCTCGCTCGGCCAGGTGCACCGGGCGGCCTCGCTCGACGGCGAGGCGCTCGCCTGCAAACTCCAGTATCCCGACATGCAGTCGGCGGTCGAGGCCGATCTCAAGCAGCTCGAATGGCTGTTCGCCATCCATCGCCGGATGGACCCGGCGATCGACACCACCGAGATGGCCGACGAGATCGGCGCCCGCATCCGCGAGGAGCTTGATTACGAGCGCGAAGCCAAGCACGTGGCGCTGTACCGCACGATCCTCGCCGACACCCCCGAGGTGCGCGTGCCGCGCGCCTTCCCGAAACTGTCGACCCGCCGTCTTTTGACCCTCGATTGGCTGGAGGGCGACAAGCTGCTCGTCCACAAGGGCGACGAACTCGCCGCGCGCAACCGCCTGGCGGTCGCCATGTTCAAGGCGTGGTGGCACCCCTTCAGCCGCTACGGCGTGATCCACGGTGACCCGCACCTCGGCAACTATACCGTCTTCTTGGAGGACGGCAGCCCGCAGGGCATCAACCTGCTCGATTACGGCTGCATCCGCATCTTTCCGCCGAAATTCGTCGGCGGCGTGGTCGACCTCTATCACGGTCTGCTCGAAGGCAACCGCGACCTCGTGGTCCATGCCTACGAGACCTGGGGGTTCAAGCGCCTGTCGCGGGAGCTGGTCGACATCCTCAATATCTGGGCGCGCTTCATCTACGGGCCGCTGCTCGACGACCGCGAACGCACCATCGCCGACGGCATCAAGCCGTCCCAGTACGGCCGCCGCGAGGCGTTCACGGTCCATCGCGCCCTCAAGGAGAAGGGCCCGGTGCGGGTGCCGCGCGAGTTCGTGTTCATGGACCGGGCCGCGGTCGGCCTCGGCGGCGTGTTCCTGCACCTCAACGCCAAGCTGAACTACCACCGGCTGTTCAACGAGGCGATCGAGCGGTTTTCGATCGACCAGGTGGCAGCACGACAGCGGGCTGCGCTCGAGGGGGCCGGACTCGGCACTGCGCCCGGCTGAGCCGGGCGAGCGATCCCAGCAGATCTGCGGCGTCGGCGATCGAATGACTCACGCCTTCGCGATCACCGGCCTCGGCGTCTCGCACGGACGCCTGCGATCATCGGCGCGTCAGAACTTCGCAATCAGCGAAATGCCAGCTACCATCAGGACGGCCCCGATCATGCGCCAGCCATTGAGGGGATGAGCCTCCATTCCGAACCAACCGAACTTGTCGATTGCGAGCGACATGAGAATGTTCGCCGTGATCGTCAGGCCGGCAAACGCGCCGGCCCCGACCTTGGTGACGAACAACAGGCCGGCGACGACCGCGACGGCTCCGACCAGGCCGCCGAGCGGAGCCCACCACGGCATCGCACCGATCCCCGCCAGTGTCGGCAGCGGCCGCGGAACGCACAGCACCAGGCAAATCAGGAAAGCGACGATCGGAAGGAAGGATATCAGGCTGGCCAACCACGGATTCGTGACCGCGCCGCGCAGAGCACCGTTCATGGGTGGTCCCCACGCCTGCAGAGCCCCGGCGACGAGAATGATCGGATAAAGCCACATCGTGCCTAAATCTTGCATGCGAATAATCCTCGGGTTTTTGGTTCAGGGGGACAGCAGGGCGGCGCCGATGGCGAGAACCAGCGCAGGTGGCATCACCAGGACGCCGAGTTTCAGAAACGTGATGATGCCGACGGTCTGCCCTTCGCGACGAAGCGCCGTCAGCCAGAGAATCGTCGCAAGCGAGCCCGTGACGGAAAGATTCGGCCCGAGGTCGACGCCGATGACGACGGCACGCGTAACCGGCTCGGAGACGCCCGCGCCTTGCACCGCGTTCCCGGCAATAAGGCCGGCAGGCAGATTGTTCATCAGGTTTCCGGCGACCGCGACGATCACGCCGGCGCCCCAGGCGGCCGCGGTCACCGATCGCCCGACCGCGTCATGAAGAAGCGCGGTAATCATTCCGATGAGGCCGGACTTGTCGAGCGCCTCGACGAGGACGAACAAACCGGCGACGAGAGGCAAAACCCCCCAGGAAATTCCACGAACGATATTCCAAGGCGCCTTTCGTCCGGCGATCAGGACCAAAGCCGTCGTCGCGGCACCCGACGCAGCGGTAGGGAGTCCAAGCGGGACGTCCATGCCGGACGCGACGAGCAGAACAACGGCCGTGGCGGCGATGCCCAGCGCGGCCAATTTGCCGGTGCCGGAGAGCCTGGGCACTGGCACGTCCTTCGCCAATCGCCGGCTGAGCGCATCGCGCTGGGTCCATCGCAGCACGACATACGTGGCGACGATCGACGCTGCCGAAGGAAGCAGATATGCGGGCAGCCATTCCAGCAGCGGCGGCATATGGTGGCCGTAGACGACGAGATTGGCAGGGTTGGAGATCGGCAACACGAACGAAGCCGCGTTGGCGATGAAGGCGCATATCAGAAGATAGGGAAGAGGGCGCTCGGCCTCGGCGGTTTTGACGGCCGCCGCGACGGCGGGCGTCAGGACCACGGCGGTCGCATCGTTCGAGAGGAAGATCGTGACCAGCGTGCCGACACCGAAAGTCAGCAGAAAGAGCCGGCTCGGCGAGCCTTTGGCGTGGCTTGTCGCCACTGCCGCGAGCCAGTCGAAGAGGCCTTCCTCACGCGCAATCTCGGCGAGGAGCATCATGCCGCCGAGAAACAGGTAGACGTCGATGCCTTTGACGGCGCCCGCCAGCGCGTCTTGCGGAGTGATCAACCGCAGGGCGAGAAGCAATGCGGCGCCGGCGACCGCCCAGACCGCCTCCGGCAGCTTGAACGGTTGAAGGATCACACCGCCGGTGGACAGCGCTGCGATGGTCCAGATCATCGCGTTCGGCGACATTTCCATGGCTGTCTCGTTCGCCTTGCAGACGTGCGACTGCGCGACTCGAAAGTCGGCGGTGCGGCTTGGAGTGATCGTTCGACCGGCACCGGCGACGCCGCCTCGGCTCCGAGAGGGGTGCGCGCGACGGCCTGCCGATGCCGGCCGAAAGTGTCATCCGTTTCTATCGGGCATCAGCCCCGTGGCGGGCGCGGCGGGGGAGGCCCGAAATTGCCGGGACCGCCCGGTCCGGGTTCACCTCTGGGACCTCGTGGACGCGGCGCGAGATCGGTGAGTTGATCGGGCGACCCGCCGATCGCGGCGGCGTCGATCACGGTGCCGAGGGCGGTCTTGAGCATCGCACCACGCACGGTCACCGATTGTCCGGGTTGGATCATCGTCTCCAGGCGTGCCGCCTCCGGCGGCGCCATTCGAACGATGGTCCCGTTATCGAGCACGGCGCCGTTGGTCTCGCCGCGCTTCCCATGCAACTGAGACGCAATTTTGCCGCTGATTGTCTGCTCGGTGGCGAACCGGCCGGGGCCGTCCGGAGGTCCGTCGTCGACGACGGAGACGCCGGTGGCAAAGTTCGTCACGGAAGCCGCGTCGATCAGCGGCAGCGCGCGCGCCTTCAGTCCGCAAATCGTGACGGCATCCCCGGGCCGGACCGCGAAGACGATCTGGCTGGTCAGGTGCGGAGGCAGCGTCACCTCGGTGCCGTCATTCAAAATCAGCCCGTCGACATCGCCGCGCGGCGTCAACGCATACTGTTTGACGACCCCCTTTGTTTCCGGGAGCTGCGAGGCGTCCCAAAGCGAGCCCGCGTTTTGCGAGTAAGCCGTTGCACCGATTCCGATTGCGGTTGCCGCGAGAAGGGCGCCGAGCAGCGCCTTCGATGGGGCGGTCATGTCTTTTCTCCTCAAGAGCGGGCGTTCGTTCGCCCATGGCCACCTGTGCAGCAGGCCTCGTGCCATCTCTCGAGGGACTGAAAGTATTGAAGTTTAATCAGAACGACGCGCGCTAGCGGTCAGCTTTCCTGACGTCGGGTGTCGGGATTTCGTACGCTTCGCCATTGGCGAGCCCGTAGCGTTGCATCTTGGTGTAGAGCAATTGCCGATTGATGTTCAGCCGGCGTGCAGCTTCGGCCCGGTTTCCACCGCAGGCAGCCAGAGTATCGCGAATCATCGCCTCTTCGAGTTTCGCCACCGCCTTCGGGAGGTCGATTTCCTGAAGCGACAGGGGTTGCGCGGGCTCTTGAGCCAGCGCCAGATCGCCGGCGTCGATGACATCGCGCCGCGCCATGATGGTGGCCCGCTCGATCACGTTGCGGAGTTCGCGGACATTGCCTGGCCAGGAATGCGCGAGCAGGCGATCCAAGGCAGCTGTGGTCAATTGCTTCGGACCGCCTTGCCTGCCTGCGGCGTGAAGGAAATGCTCGGCGAGCGCTGCGATATCGGCGCGTCGTTCGCGGAGCGGAGGAAGCGTGATCGGCACGACATTGAGTCGGTAATATAGATCTTCCCGAAATCCGCCTTGCTCCACCAGGCTCGGCAGGTCGCGATGGGTCGCTGCGATGACTCTCGCATCGACAGGAACGGGCTTGCCGCCGACCGGCGTAACGATCCGCTCCTGAAGCGCCCTCAGGATCTTGGCCTGCATCGCAGACGGCATATCGCCGATCTCGTCCAGAAACAGCGTGCCCCCGTCGGCCTGGCGGAACGCGCCCGCGCGGTCTTCGCTCGCCCCGGTGAACGCCCCCTTCTTGTGGCCGAACAATTCGCTTTCGAGAAGGTCCGCCGGAATCGAAGCGCAGTTCACCGCGACGAACGGCTTTTGCTTGCGCCTGCCGTGTTCGTGGAGCGCGCGGGCGACCAGTTCCTTGCCCGTGCCGGTCTCACCCAGGATGAGCACCGTGGCAGCGCTGTCGGCGGCCAGGCCGATCGTCTTCTGCACGCGACGCATCGCATCGCTCGCTCCGATCAGCGTTCCATCGGGGCCGCCGGCGCCACCGACCAGGAGCCCGGCCTCGGGCCGTGTCACCATCCGGGCAAGGAGGTCACGGAGCTCCTGCCGCCCGATCGGTTTGGTCAAATGGTCGAACGCGCCGATGCGCATGGCCTCGATCGTGTTCTCCGAACTGGCGAAGGCCGTGAGCACGACGACCGGCGGCCCATTGGTGTGCGCGCAAATCCGGCGCAGAACCTCGATGCCGTCCATCCCCCCTGGCATCCGCAGATCGAGCAGAACGCCTCGGACGTTTTCGGATGCGACGATGGCGAGCGCCTCCCGGCCGGACGCCGCCACGCGGGGCGCGTAGCCGAGATCGCGGGCGGTCTCCGCGAGGCTTTCGCGGAGCGCCGCGTCATCGTCCACGATCAGGATTGTTTCCATGGCAATACGATCTCGAATGTCGCGCCGTTCACGCCAGACGCGGCCCGAACCTCACCGCCATGGGCGCGCGCGATCTCGCGGACGATCGCGAGCCCGAGACCCGTTCCGTCCGGCCGCCCGGTGACGAAGGGTTCAAACAACCGATCCCGGATGTCGTCCGGAATTCCTGGCCCGGTGTCGTGGACGCGAAATATGATACGGCCGTCGCAACTCTCCGCTTCCACTCTCACCGTTCCGCCGCAGGGCGTGTTCTGGATTGCGTTGAGGATGAGATTATCGAGGGCGCGGTGAAGCTGCTCGGTATCCAACAATACCGGCGGGATCGTCGCACCGCCTTCCGCCATCTTCAATGACACCCCCTTGCTGGCTGCAAATTCACGATGCGGCTCAATGGTTCCCTCGAGGAACGCCGCGAGATCGGTGGGAGCCGGCTTGGCGTGCCTCTGCTGAGTCATCGCCAACAGGTCGCGAAGCAATAAATCCAGTCGTCCCACCTGTTGGAGGATCGCCGTCAGGGCCGACTTGCGGCGTTCGTCGTCGCCCGCGAGAGCATTCTCGGCCTTGAGCCGCATCGCAGCGATTGGATTGCGAATTTCGTGCGCGAGCCCGGCGGTGAGACGCCCGACCGCGGCAAGCCGTTCGGCGGCTGCGGCGCGGCGGCGCTCCTGCGCCAGCCGCACACCCAGCGTGTTGAGCGCATCGACGAGCCGGTCGAGTTCGCGCTCCCCGGTGGTCGGTAACGCCGGCAGATCCGCTTGGCCGGCCTGATGACTGCCGAGCGCAGCCTCGAGCCGCATAATCCTGCGCGACCACGAATAAAGAATGATGCCGAGCCAGATCGCCGACCCGAGAACCGTCAGGGCGAGCACCCCGAGGCCCGTCAGCAACTGATTGTAGGCGCGTCCCTGGCCCGCGAAGACGCGCGTCATCGTCCAACCGGTTACGCCCGCGAGCGGCCCGGACAGCGGGCACGCATGGACCACGAGCACCTGCGATTGGCCCGTCTGCCGGACGGTGACGGACCGGTCGCTGCTCAGCGCATCGGCATTGACCTGACGAATGGTGGAAATCTCCGCTTGCGGGATATCCGTCTTGGGGCCCGTGCCCTCGTAACTCGGAAATGCATAGGCTAGAGAGCCCTGATCCACCTGCCACAACCCGCCTTCGACGCCCGGCGCACGAGACAACGCGGCCGCGACGACGCCGACCAGCTCGCGCTTGAGAACATCATCGATGTCGCCCGAACCCACGCCGCGCCAGCCGGACACGAAAAACGCGTAGCGGTCGCCGAGTTCGCGGCAAGACCGCGCAACGGCATCCTCCGCGCGGCCGACGACGGCATTGGTCGATTGCTGGTAGAACTCGATAAGCAGAAGCGCCGTCACCGCGCCGCAAACGGCGAGCATCAGCCAAAGCGCCAGCAGACGGGTCCGCAGAGATCGCATCCTCTCCCATATAGGGCGCGACCCTCCCGGTACGCCAGCCGGTGCGGAGGATCCGGACCAGATCGGTTTGCGGCCCATTTGAACACCACGGTCGAAGACCGCCAGAGGCATGGTCGAAGACCGCAGAAAGCCGTGGTCGAAGACCACAGAGAACCATGGTCGAAGACCACAGAGAACCATGGTCGAAGACCACAGAGAACCATGTCGATGACCGCGGTGCCGGTTGCCGAAGCCGCCAGCTCCTGGCTTCGCCCAAGGGCGTTGCCCGCCATAATTCCCCGTTCCAGATTGCCCTTGCCGCGCAATTGCGCTAAGCCCCAAAGCCATTCCGGGTGCAGCACGTTGGAGGGATTGATGGCCGATCACGGCGAACTTGAATACGCAACCGCTGAAGGCAACGACCTTCCTGCTCACGAGGCGACCTACGAGGGCTTCACCCACTTCGTCGTCATCGGCACCATCCATGTGATCACCGTGGTGGTCGGCCTCGCCATCGGCGGCGCGCTCGGCCACTGGCTGCTCTGTTCCTTGGTGGTCATCGCCGCCACCATTGCGGCCGGCCTGTCCGCCTGGACCGGATCGCGCCTCCCCGGCGCCGTCGTGCTGGTGCTGTCTCTGCTCACCCTGCTGCTTTCTGCCCATTAGTCAGAGGCCGGGACCCTGGCCGGTCGCCACTGCGGGAGACGGCGTGAATGCGCATCTTTGTAGCGCGTGAAAGCGATGCGGCGGAGCCGCGGGTCGCCGCCACGCCGGAAACCGTCAAGAAGCTGATGGCGCTCGGCGCCGAGGTTACGGTCGCGCCGGGGGCCGGGGTAAAATCCGGCGTTCTCGATGCCGACTACGAGGCTGCCGGCGCCACCGTGGCGGACGGCGCCCGGGACGCCGACGTGGTGCTGCGGGTGCGCCGCCCCACCGAGGCGGAGGTCGCCGGCTACAAGCCCGGCGCGCTGGTGATCGCCATCATGGACCCATTCGGGAACGATGCCGCCCTCGCCGCCATGGCGAAGGCCGGCGTGACCGCGTTCGCCATGGAGCTAATGCCGCGCATCACCCGGGCGCAGAGCATGGACGTGCTGTCGTCCCAGGCGAACCTGGCGGGCTACCGTGCCGTGATCGACGGCGCCGCCGAATACGGCCGCGCCCTGCCGATGATGATGACGGCGGCCGGCACCGTCCCCGCCGCCAAGGTGTTCGTCATGGGGGCCGGCGTCGCCGGTCTGCAGGCGATCGCGACGGCGCGCCGGCTCGGCGCCGTGGTGACCGCGACCGACGTGCGGCCCGCCGCCAAGGAGCAGGTCCAGAGCCTCGGAGCGAAATTCGTTGCCGTCGAGGACGACGAATTCAAGCAAGCCGAGACAGCCGGCGGCTACGCCAAGGAAATGTCCAAGGAATACCGTGCCAAGCAGGCCGCGCTGGTCGCCGAGCACATCAAGAAGCAGGACATCGTCGTCACGACGGCGCTGATCCCCGGGCGCCCGGCGCCGCGGCTGATCTCGGCGGACATGGTCGCGTCGATGCGTCCCGGCTCGGTGATCGTCGATCTCGCGGTCGAGCGCGGCGGCAATGTCGAAGGCGCCAGGCCGGGCGAACTCGCCGACGTCAACGGCGTCAAAATCGTCGGCTACAGCAATCCGGGCCGGCTCGCCGCCTCGGCCTCGAGCCTCTATGCCAGGAACCTGTACGCGTTCTTCGATATCCTGGTCGACAAGAAGACCAAGGCGCTCGCGGTGAACTACGACGACGATATCGTCAAGGCGACGCTGCTCACCCGCGACGGCGCCGTGGTCCATCCGAATTTCCAGCCGAAATCCGCCGCCTGAGGTGCCCATGGCAACGATCAGTCCCGAGGAAGCCGCCAACCTCGCCCAAGCCGCCGCCGCAGTGGCCCGCCGGGCCGCCGACGCGGCGCAGGGCTATGCCGACGCCGCCGCCGTTGGCGCGCACGCGGTCACCGGCGGAGCGATCGATCCGTTCGTGTTCCGGCTGTCGATCTTCGTGCTGGCGGTGTTCGTGGGCTACTACGTGGTGTGGGCGGTCACGCCGGCGCTGCACACGCCACTGATGTCGGTCACCAACGCGATCTCCTCGGTGATCGTGGTCGGCGCGCTGCTGGCGGTCGGGGTGTCCCTGGTCGGGGCGGACGGTGGATCGGTGGTGGCCCGCGCGTTCGGCTTCGTCGCGCTGGTGTTCGCCTCGATCAATATTTTCGGCGGCTTTCTGGTCACCCAGCGCATGCTGGCGATGTACCAGAAGAAAACCAAGTGAACGGCGCTCGTTTCGATGACGTCGGCGCGGCCCGAGGGACGGCAATGCACGGGACGACGCCCGCGATGAAGGTCATCTCCCCATGAACGAAAATCTGGCCGCCCTGCTCTATCTCGTTGCCGGGGTGCTCTTCATCCTGGCGCTGCGCGGCCTGTCGAGCCCGGTATCGAGCCGGCGCGGCAACATGTTCGGCATGATCGGCATGACGATCGCGGTGCTCACCACGCTCGCCGCCCATCCGCCGGCGGGATTCGGTGCGTGGACGCTGGTGCTGGTCGGCCTCGGGATCGGCGGCGGCACCGGCGCGGTGATCGCGCGGCGGGTGCCGATGACCTCGATGCCGGAGCTGGTGGCGGCGTTCCATTCGCTGGTCGGCATGGCTGCGGTGCTGGTCGCCGCCGGCGCTTTCTATGCACCGGCCGCGTTCGGCATCGGCACGCCGGGCGCGATCCACCGGGCGAGCCTCGTCGAGATGTCGCTCGGGGTCGCGATCGGCGCCATCACCTTCACCGGCTCGGTGATCGCGTTCCTCAAGCTGTCCGGGCGGATGAGCGGCGCGCCGATCCTGCTGCCGATGCGCCATTACATCAACGGCGCCGTCGCCGGGCTCTTGATCTTCTTCGTTTGGGGCTTCGTGGTGTCCCAGAGCCCGGTCGACTTCTGGCTGGTCGCCTTCCTGTCATTCGCGCTCGGCGCACTCATCATCGTCCCGATCGGCGGCGCCGACATGCCGGTGGTCATCTCGATGCTCAATTCCTATTCGGGATGGGCCGCCGCCGGCATCGGTTTCACGCTGGGCAATTCGGCGCTGATCATCACCGGGGCATTGGTCGGCTCGTCCGGTGCGATCCTGTCCTACATCATGTGCAAGGGCATGAACCGCAACTTCTTCGCGGTGATCCTGGGCGGATTCGGCGGCGAAGTCGCCGGCCCGGCGTCGGGCGGAGAGGCGAGGCCCGTCAAGCTCGGCTCGGCCGAGGACGCCGCCTTCATCATGAAGAACTCCAGCAAGGTCATCATCGTGCCGGGCTACGGCATGGCGGTCGCCCAGGCCCAGCACGCTTTGCGCGACATGGCCGACAAGCTCAAGGCGGAAGGCGTCGAGGTCAAATACGCGATCCACCCGGTGGCGGGCCGCATGCCCGGCCACATGAACGTGCTGCTCGCGGAAGCCAACGTGCCCTATGACGAGGTGTTCGAGCTGGAGGACATCAATTCCGAGTTCGCTCAGGCCGATGTCGCCTACGTCATCGGCGCGAACGACGTCACCAACCCGGCCGCCGAGGACGATCCGAAGTCGCCGATCTACGGCATGCCCGTGCTCCAGGTGTGGAAGGCGGGCACCGTCATGTTCAACAAGCGCTCGCTCGCCTCGGGCTATGCCGGCATCGACAATCCGTTGTTCTACCGCGACAACACCATGATGTTGCTCGGCGACGCCAAGAAGATGACCGAGGAGATCGCCAAGGCGCTGGGCTGACACGCGCCGACCGGCCAACTGTTCCCAGTGGAACCGGTAAGCCCTTGTTTTTGAGTCGATCTTGTACGAGAAGGCTGCACCTTTTCGCGTTCATGCTCTAAGATCACCAGCCATCCGAGCGATCGCGATCCCGCGTAACGGGCTTGCAAATCAGCTCGAGCCAGAGAGAGCATGGTTCCGATACGTTTCAGGCAATCCGGGCGTTTCATGCCATCCGGACCCGGCATGGTGCGGGATCGGTGCAACGCGGGGGCTGCGCGGCGCCCTGCGGTCCTGAACCTGCCGGCCGCCCGCATTGCCGCGGCGCTGGTCGCGCTGGCCGGTCTTGCTCCGACCGGGGGCGCCGCCCAGGGACCGCCTTGTCATGCGCCGACCCAGACGATGCAGCGGATCGAGCTGATGTTCGGGCGCAATGTCGGCACCAGCCTCGCGGTCACCGAGGAGGACTGGCGCCTCTTCCTCACCCGCGAAGTGGTGCCTCGGTTCCCCGACGGCTTCAGCGTCGTCGATGCGGACGGCCCCCGGAGCGACCGGGACACCAGCCGGGTGGTGAACGAGCCCAGCAAGATCATCATCATCATCGCACCCGACAGTCCGGAAACCGAGACCCGGGTCGCCGCCGTGGAGGCGGCCTACAAAAGCCAGTTCCGGCAGGAATCGGTGGTCGTGGTGACGCGCGCCGTCTGCGCTTCCTTCTAAAAGAAGGTCCGGGCCGGCCTTGGGTGCGCTCGCATGGATCGGCATCGTGGCGCTCGGCGGCTATGCGGCCTTTGTCACCGCGCTCTATGTGTTCCAGCGCCGGCTGCTCTACCTGCCCCAGCCCGCGCCGGCTTCCCCGGCCGCAGCCGGACTCCCGGAAGCCGAAGAGGTCATGCTCGAATCCAGCGACGGCGAGCGGCTGATCGCGTGGCACGTCCCGCCGCGCGCCGGCCAGCCGGTCGTGATCTATTTCCATGGCAACGCCGAGGTGGCCGCAAAGAATGTCCCGCGCCACCGCGCCCTGATCGCCGGCGGCGCCGGGCTCGTCGCCCTGTCCTATCGCGGCTATATGGGCTCGTCCGGCTCCCCGACCGAAGCGGGCCTGCTGCGCGACGCGGAGGCTGCCTATCAATTCACTGCCGCCCGTTATCCCACGGACCGCATCGTGCTGTGGGGGCATTCGCTGGGATCCGGGGTCGCGGTCGCGCTCGCCGCCACCCGGCCGGTCGCCCGGGTTATTCTCGAAGCGCCGTTCTCATCCACGGCCGACGTCGCGCAACGAATGTTTCCGATGGTGCCGGTGCGGTGGCTGATGCACGACCAGTTTCGGTCCGACCAGCGCATCGGCGCCGTCACCGCGCCGCTCCTCGTGCTCCACGGCGCCCGCGACCTCGTGGTTCCCATCGGCCTGGGCGAGCGGCTGTTTGCCCTGGCCAATGCGCCGAAACGCTTCGTGCGCTATCCGGCCGGCGGCCACGACGATCTCGAGTTTCACGGCGCCGGCGCGGAGGCGCGGCGCTTCATCGCCGCGGATGAAAATTCCTATTCCTGAGTCAAGGAGGGAGAGGGTCTGGCTCGGGCTCGGGCCGCTCCGGCAGGATTTTGGCAGGAGGTCTGGCACGTCGCACTTGCTGCAGGCGCTCAACGCCATTCCCATCGAAACGGCGAGCAATACAGCCCAGATTTTGCGCATGCCTATCTCCCCACCACCGACGGGATGATACAGGAAAACGCTGAAAACTGCGAGGGGCAAGGTCAGGACGCAGTCAGGACGGTCGGGTATTCGGTCAGACCCGCCGGACATCACGACCGGAGGATGTACCCGGCGCCCCGGGTTTCGCAACAGGCCACTTCCTGCCAGAAATGCGAAACCCCAGCCGGCAGGAAGTCGGCTGGGGTCCCGGAACAGGGCCTTACGTCGGGAAGGATGACGAAGGCTACGGCAATTATGCCAGCCATCCCCTATTTGCGAAGATCAAAAAATGTGCACGCCGGCTCCTTGCGCATTCCGGCGATCGGAACAGGCGGGCGGGCCGGGCCGGTGCGGGCATTGCTCCCGATCGCTCAGGCCCGATCGAGCGCGCTCCGGCCGGCCGGCGTGAGCACGACCCGTGACGCCTTCATGGCACCGCCGTTCTCCAGGCGCACCAAACCGTCGCGAACCGCGTCCTCCCAGATCGAAAGGCGCGGACAGGTGCTCCGCCACGCGTCCATGGTCTCGCCGTAAGTGCGTGGACCATCGGCGACCCAGGCGAGAAATTGCAGGGTGAGGGCGGCGGAAGCGGTGGTGGAAGCATCCATTGGCAGCGTCCTCGGGCCGATCGCAGGCGCGTTCTCAAGGAATGGAGCACGCATCGGGGCCGGCGCCTGAACGATACCAGTCACCCCACAGCCTACCCGGCACCGGCAAAACGACAAAAGCCGCGTCGGAAACCGGCGCGGCGTAAAAAAACCTGTCCGGTAGGTCGTTCAGCGCGGCGGACGGGCCGCGCCGTTGCCGCCTGCGCCCGCACCGGGGCCGCGACCGGGAGCGCCGGTGCGCAGCAACGGCTTCGGCTTGCCGGGCAGCAGCCCCTCGCGCTGGGCGCGCTTGCGCGCCAGCTTGCGGGCCCGGCGGATCGCTTCCGCCTTCTCCCGGGCCCTCTTCTCGGAGGGCTTTTCGTAATGTCCGCGCAGCTTCATCTCGCGGAAAATGCCCTCGCGCTGCATCTTTTTCTTCAGCGCCTTGAGGGCCTGGTCGACGTTGTTGTCACGGACGAGAACCTGCACGCGTCATCCTCTCAGAAGGCTCGAAAGTGCGGATCAAGCGCCAAAGTGCTGGATCACATCGCGGGGCTGGCAAATACGGCATCCGGCGCCCGCTCACGATTGGCGGGGCCTGTAGCAGAATTGAGGTCCGCTGTCCATGGATTGCGGACATTCGCTTCGATCACGAGGCGGATTTCATCCGGCCGGCCGCCTGTCCCTGATGGCGTCGAGGTAGCGGGCGACGGATGCCGCGAGAATCGCCTTGCTGCCGGTCGGGATCACCCGGTCGAAATAGTGGCCGTAGATGGCCTCGAAGGCGAACGGCGAAAGCGCACCGGCAATGGCTTCGACCTCGGCCGCGCAAAGCGGGATGAAATTCGGGTAACTGCGCATGAAGCTCAGCGACTTACGGTCGGTGGCGACGGTCGCGATATCGCCCGAGCACAATGCGCCGCGCCCTCCCGCCCCGTCCGCCCAGTGCAGCACCGTGCCGCCGGGGAAGTGTCCGCCGCAGCGAATCAAGGTCACGCCGGGCCATAACGAGAGCGTCTCGCCCTCCCATAACCGGATCGCAGGGTCGGGCCGCATGATCCAGGCGCGGTCGGCCGCGTGCAGGTGGATCGGCGCGCCGTCGAACGCCCGGCTCCATTCCACCATGGAGGTGTAGAAGTGCGGGTGCGAGACCGCGATCGCCTGGATGCCGCCCAGCGCCTTGACGAGCGTCACCGTCGCCGCATCGATCATGGAGATGCAGTCCCACAGCACGTTGCCGCCGGCGGTGCGCACCAGCAACGCGCGCTGTCCGATCGCAAAGGCGGGCTGGGATCCGATGCCGATGAGGCCGGGCTCGTATTCGCGGTAGCTGTTGAAATGGGATGCCGCGAGCGCCGGCAACGTGGTCCAGGTCTGGCCGCGCGGCGGCACGTATTGACGCTCGTCCTCGCAGATCGGGCACCGCTCCGGCGGCGCCTCGGTGGGCGCGAATTGTGCGCCGCAGGTCGTGCAGATGAAGGCCGGCATCTCGATCTCTCCCGACGGGCCGGACCCGCTCAGTGCGCCCGCACCTTCCGCGTCGCGCCGCTCGCGGGCCGGTCGCCGTAGCCGCGATAGAGGTCGCCGAACTCGGCGGCGAGTTCGTAGCACAATGTCAGCTTGCCGGCGCGCGGAAGCCATTGCGCGTTGGGGAAGCCGCAGCTTTCGGCCTCGATCGTAAACGGCGCCGGCCACGCGTAGGTGTCGGCCATTTGCGCCGCCACCGTCTCCAGCACCGCCATCGCGCGCAGCCCCTGCGCAATACCTTCGAGCTTGCCTTGGGCGTCGCCATAGACCACGTCGATCTTGGTCTTCGGCTGGTTCGGGCCGCGCAGATGCGCCTTGAGCGCGGCATCCCAGGCGTTCGAAGCCGCGGTGAAGTCCGCCGCGCAGCCGTCCTGGCGCTCCTTGGGCAGCCGGGTCTGCGCGGCAAGATGCTGGTACTTCGCCTCGCCGGTCCCGACCATCAGGCACGCGATCCGTTCGGCGCGCTCCGCACCGATGCCGTGCTCGTCGTAATACGCGATCGGATCGCCGTTCTCCTCGTTGCGGTGATCGGATAGGAACCAGCCCTTCGCCGCGTCCTGGAGCACGCGGTCGGGAAATGCGGAGCCCATTTTGACGAGTTGGGTGACGGCGAACGAATTGGCGGCGTCTTCCCGTGTGTCGGCCGCGGGCAGCTGCATCTGCGCCGTGGCCGCGTGGGCCATCCCGTGCAGCAGCACGAACAGCGTGTTTCCGGCCATGAACTCGGCGATCACCTCACGGTATTCCGGCGAGAGGCCCTTGTAGCGCGGATACTTGCCGAGCGCCTGGGCGGCGGCGTCGATCCGGCCCTGAAACGGATCGGGCTGCGCCAAAGCCGGCTGCGCCGCGAATGTCCCGGCCGCGAATGTCCCGGCGACCGCGAGAGCCGCAAGGCACGAGGGCAGCGGATCAATTCGTCGCCGGAGCACGCTGGTTCTCACGGGTCCACCTCATGGTCTGAACGAATCGCTGGAACGATGCAGAGAGAACATCGCCCCCGATTCGACTTTGCAACAGATGCGACCAAACCGTGAAGCATCTTAATATACAAAACCGCGGCACCGCGAGGCTCTTCGGCGATGGGCCCGGCGTCGCCGCGCCCCCCTCTGGTGACCTTGCGCGGCCGCGGCCCAGGCCGACATTCCGAGCGAAACCCGGTCCCCCCGCATGTCGTGACGGTGTCATGTTGGCTCGCCAACATTCCGCAGGTCGATCGGATTTGCGCCGCTTCGCCCTGGCCCGCCGCCGGCGCCTAAGGTCGTACGAGGGAGGGCCCCGCTTGCAGACCGCCGGCAACTCTGGAGGCTTTCTCCGCATTACTTTGGTCACCGCGGTGGTCGTCATTCTGGCGGGTGTCGGCGCGTATCTCCTCTTCGGTGGTCCGGCTGAGAACGCGACCTCGGAGTCCGGATCGGTGCAGGTGATCGGTTCGGAATCGATGCGCCCCTCCGTCACCGCCTGCGCGGAAGACTTCATGACCCGACATCCGCAGGCCGACGTCATCATCAAGGGCGGCGGCTCGGGAGACGGCGTTGCCGCGCTGCTGCACGGGATGGTCGACATCGGCATGTCGTCGCGCGAATTGTCGGACCGCGAACACGAGTTTGCGGCGACGCGTGGGGCCCAGATCTCGGATTTCGTCCTGGCGCTGGACGGCGTCACCATCGTCATCAACCGGGCGAACCCGATCACGGTTCTGACCCTCGCCCAGCTTCGCGACATCTTCACCGGGAAGGTCGGCAACTGGCGCGAGCTTGGAGCCGGTGACGGCGACATTCTCCCCTTCGCACGCGCGGCCGGCTCCGGCACCGCGTCGCTGTTCGCAGACCGCGTGCTGCGCGACGAAGCCTATGCCCCCTCCGCCGAGCGGCTGTCCACCAACGAAGCCATCGTTGCCGAAGTCGCCGCAAAGCCGGGCGCGATCGGCTATGCGGGCATCGGCGCGCTGCGCACCGGGGGCACCAGGATCAAGGTGGTGCCACTCGCGGTGGATTTGCAATCGCCGCCGACGACGGCCACGCCCGCGACCATCGTGTCGGGCGAGTATCCGCTGAGCCGCAAGCTCCACCTCGCCACCATGGGCCCTCCGCTCGGGACCGCCAAGGCGTTCATCGATTTCTGCCTGTCGGAAAGCGGGCAGGCCTTGTTTCAACGGGTCGGCTATGTCCCGGCAAAATCGTCGACGCAATGACCCCGCCCGCGAATTGGCCTTGGTCGAAAGTCAGCGTTCACGACGTGACTTTTCCCGAACCGACCCGTCGCGAGGCAAACTCGCTTTGTGCGCACCGATGAAATCGGTCGCCGCGCTCACGCTGCGGTGGATCGTCCTGGCACTTCTTCTGGCGCTATCGGGGGTGCCGTCGCACGCCCAGAGCGACGGCGGCGGTGCCCCCAAAAAACTCATCGTCGGGACCATGCGCGTGCCGCCTTTCGTGGTGCGTAGCGACGATGGACAATGGAGCGGGCTGAGCATCGAGCTGTGGAAGCAGATTGCGGCCGAGTTGAAGGTCCCCTTCGCGTTCAAGGAATACGACTACGATCTCCCCGGCATGCTGGATGCGGTCGAGCGCAACGAGGTCGACGCCGCAATCGCCGCCATTCCGATCACGGTCGAAGGGGAATCGCGGTTCGATTACTCGCACGCCTATTTCGCCGCCGGGCTCGGGATCGCCGTCCACACCGAATCCCAGGGCGGCATGTTCGGAACGCTGGCCGGCATTTTCACCCATCAGGTCCTCATTGCGACGGCGGCCCTCGTCGCCCTCCTGTTGTTCGTCGGCCTTCTGATCTGGGTGATGGAACGACGCCAGAAGGGACACTTCGATGCGCGCCCGTCGCATGGCATTGCCGACGGCATCTGGTTCGCCGCGGTGACCATGACCACCACCGGCTATGGCGACAAGGTCCCGGTCACCGCGGGCGGCCGCGTCGTCGCCATGGTCTGGATGTTCGCGAGCATCTTCCTGGTGGCGCTGTTCTCCGCAACTCTCGCCTCGTCGTTCGTGGTCGGCCGCCTCAAGACCACCATCAACGGCCCGGCCGATCTCGCGCGCGCACGCGTCGCCGGCGTCGCTGCGACGGCGGGCGAGCAATGGCTCAATGCCCAGGGATTTCGCCAGCGCAGCTACCCCTTCGTGATCCAGGCCATGAAGGCGCTGCAGCGCGGCGACGTCCAGGCGCTGGTCTACGAGAAGCCGATCCTCGGGCACATGATCAAGGAGTATGGCTGGCGCGAGCTGCAGGTCCTGCCGCACACCCTGGCGGTGCGCGACTACGCCATCGCCTTGCCCGTCAGCAGCCCGCTCAAGAAGCAGGTCAACCTGGCTCTGCTCAAGGTCGTTCAGGGCCCCGACTGGAAGGACCTCGTGCAGCACTATGTCGGCGGCAGCGACCAGATCGCGGCGGCGGAGAAACCGTGACCGGCGCCGCATGGTTGGTCGTCCGCGGCGAACCTGTCGGGAGGAAGTGTTTGCTTGCTTGGCGAACAATGTCTCGGCGCAAAGCCCGATCTCACTCCCGGCGGTGATGAGTGCCTGAACGCGAGTTTTATATGCTGCCATCGGTCCGATCTTCTGGCGCACCTATGTTAGCCTCGACCGCTAGCCGTTGGTGATCAGTGTCTGGACGTCACTTAGGCGGACACTTTCCCACATGGCGATCTTCATTCCGTTTCCGAATATGATGGGTCCTCGCACGATTTCGCCGAGCTTGTCATTTAGCGTTCCGTAAATGTCGCCCTGGATGCGCTCGATAAGATTGGGTTCTCTCGCCAACGTATGAAACAGATACATATGCGGCGCCTTCAATTTCCAGATATGCCCTGCTATGTCAACGACACTGTTATCAATTCCTTGCATGTAGAACTTGGCAATAGATTCGTGATAGACTTCGCGAGGCACTTGCTCGCGATGATATCGCCCCTTCTCAACGAATTTTATAGAGACTTGAGCCTGCCGCGTATTGATTTGCCACGAATGAACCAATGAATTTCGAAAATCTTGAATAAAAAACTGTTGTTCTTTGGAGAACGTGGACAGAAAATTTCTTACACCAATAGCTAATTGCTCTATTTGTCCGCAGTAATGAACCAGAATTGGAGAGCCAATATTCTCCGAGGATCGTTTGAGGGTTGGAAGAACCCGCAGCTCCCCATCAAGGGTGTCGTACAACGAACTGATCCAAACCACTCCTAGCTTGTTTTTAAGCTCCTGCTCGCGCTCGAATTGCTCGTCGAAGAGATATACGCCCCAGTTGCGAAGCGAGTGGTGCTGATCTGCGAAGAATTGGAATATTCGTCCGCAGGTCTCCTGATGGTCAAATAGTGTTTCGGTCGATCTAACCTTCTTCACCCCGTGTCCCTTCAGCGCACCGGCGATCTCGTCGAGGATCGCGGGATCGTCGATGGTGGCCGGCATGGTCCAGGCCTCGCCGTCGGCGATCTTCTTGATGGTGCCGCGCAGGATCTTGCCCGAGCGGGTCTTGGGCAGACGGGCCACCGTGATCGCAATCTTGAACGCCGCCACCGGCCCGATCTTCTGGCGCACCAGGCCGATGATCTCGTTCTCGATCTCGTTGGGCGGACGGTCGACGCCCGCCTTGAGGACGATGAAACCGCACGGCACCTCGCCCTTGAGGTCGTCCTTGATGCCGAGCACCGCGCATTCGGCGACCGCGGGATGCGAGGCGAGCACCTCCTCGATGCCGCCGGTCGAGAGCCGGTGGCCGGCGACGTTGATGATGTCGTCGGTGCGCCCCATGATGTAGAGGTAGCCGTCTTCGTCGGTGAAGCCGGCATCCGCCGTCTTATAGTAGCCGGGGAATTCGCGCAGATAGCTCTCGCGCATGCGCTCGTCATGCTGCCACAGGGTGGGCAGGCATCCCGGCGGCAGCGGCAGCTTCACCACGATCGAGCCCATCTTGTTGCGCGCGACCTCGTGGGCGCCTTCATCGACGATGCGCACGTCATAGCCCGGCATCGCCACGGTGGGCGAGCCGTGCTTGACCGGCAGGCGGCCGAGCCCGATGGGATTGCCGGCGATCGCCCAGCCGGTTTCGGTCTGCCACCAATGGTCGATCACCGGGACCTTCAGGATGTCCTCGGCCCACTTCACCGTGTCGGGGTCGGCGCGCTCGCCGGCGAGGAACAGGGTGCGGAATTTCGGCATCGGATAGCGCGGCAGCAGCGTGGCCTGCGGATCTTCCTTCTTGATGGCGCGAAACGCGGTCGGCGCGGTGAACATGGCGACCGCACCATGCTCGGCGATGACCCGCCAGAAGGCGCCGGCGTCGGGCGTGCCGACCGGCTTGCCTTCGTAGAGGATGGTGGTGCAGCCGTGAAATAGCGGCGCGTAGACGATGTAGCTGTGGCCGACCACCCAGCCGACGTCGGATGCCGACCACCACACCTCGCCGGGCGCGATGCCGTAGAGGTGCGCCATCGACCATTGCAGCGCGACCATGTGGCCGCCGTTGTCGCGCACCACGCCTTTGGGTTTTCCGGTCGTGCCGGACGTGTAGAGGATGTAGAGCGGATCGGTGGCGGCGACCGCGACACAGTCGGCGGTGCGGCCGTTCCGGATCGCGGCGGCGCGCAGGCTCGCCCAGTCATGGTCGCGGCCGGCGACGAGATCCGCCGTGGCCTGCGGGCGCTGCAGGATCAGGCACGCCTGCGGCTTCGCCGACGCGATCGCGATCGCCTCGTCGAGCAACGGCTTGTATTTTACGACGCGGCCGGGCTCGATGCCGCAACTCGCCGACAGGATCACCTTGGGCTTGGCGTCGTCGAGCCTCGTCGCGAGCTCGGTGGCGGCGAAGCCGCCGAAAACCACCGAATGGATCGCCCCGATGCGGGCGCAGGCGAGCATCGCGATCAGCGCCTCCGGCACCATCGGCATATAGAGGATGACGCGGTCGCCCCGCTCGACCCCGAGATCGGCGAGCACGCCGGCGAGCGTCTTCACCTCGGCGAGCAGCTCGGCATAGCTCAGCGTGCGCTTCGCTCCGGCCACCGGCGAGTCATAGATGACGGCGGCCTGACTGCCGCGCCCGCGCAGGACATGGCGGTCGACCGCGTTGAAGCAGGTGTTGCAGGTCGCGCCCACATACCAGCGGCCATAGACGCCCGCGGAAGGATCGAAGATCTTGGCGGGCTTGCTCGTACCAGTCGATGGCATCCGCCGCCTCGCCCCAGAACCCGACGGGATCGCGCAGCGCGCGCTGGTAGACGTCATGGTAGCGGCTGGTGCCGACGCGCGGCTCGAGCGCCGAAGTGCTCAATCGGACCTCCCTCACATGTCTTCGCCACTGCGCCGGCCCGCCCGCAGGCGCCCGGCGCAGGGCTTTTTTAACGTAGGCCAGCCGCGACATCCCGGCTATGCGCCCTCATCACTGGCGTCGGGGGGCGGGATCGGCTTTGATCTCGATCACATCCCAGCCATTCCTTCGTATCATTCCGATCGTATCATCCCACGTGATCACCGATCCTTTGTTCTATATTGCCGCCGTGCCGGCGGTGACTTTTCTCGGCCTCGGGAAGGGCGGCTTCGCCGGCATCGGAATGGTGGCGACGCCGCTCCTTGCGCTGTTCGTGCCTCCCTTGCAGGCCGCGGCGATCCTGCTGCCGATCCTGATGGTCCAGGACACCATCTCGGTGTGGACCTATCGCCACACCTGGTCCGTCTGGAACGTCAAGATCCTGCTGATCGGAGCTGCCGTCGGGGTGGCGATCGGCTGGGCGCTCGCCGCCTATGTGGCGGATGCCGTCGTGCGCCTCATCGTCGGCGGCATCGGCGTCAGCTTCGTGCTCAACGCCTGGTTCGGACAGCCCTATGTCACGAAACAGCCGAACGCGATCGCCGGCCTGTTCTGGGGCGCCGCGACCGGCTTCACCTCGACCATGGCGCAGGCGGGCGCCCCGCCGTTCCAGGTGTTCGTGCTGCCTCAGCGCCTGCCCAAGCTGACCTTCGTCGGCACCAATGTGGTGCTGTTCGCGGCCATCAATGTGCTCAAGGTCGGGCCGTATTTCGCCCTCGGGCAGTTCTCGTCCCAGGGGCTCGCCACCTCCGCGGTGCTGCTGCCGCTGGCCGTCGCGACGAATTTCCTGGGGATCTGGCTGGTGCGGATCACGCCCACGGCGGTGTTCTACCGGATTGCCTATGTGCTGGTGTTTCTGATCTCCTTGGCGTTGCTCTGGCAGGGCGCGGCGGCCTATTGGCCGCGCTGACGCGGCCGGGGCCGTCGACACCCCGGGACAGCGGCCTGATGACGACTTGGCTCAAGACGAATTGGCTCACGACGAATTGGCGGGAACGGGCGCGCCAGCTCAAACAGGACGTGGTCGCGGTTGCGCTGGCGATGCGCGATCCGCGCGTGCCCTGGTATGCCAAGGCGCTCGGGGCCTGCGTCGTCGCCTATGCGCTGTCCCCCATCGACCTGATCCCGGACTTCATCCCCGTGCTCGGTTATCTCGATGACCTCGTGCTGGTGCCGCTCGGCCTCCTCCTGGTGCTGCGGCTCATCCCCCCGGCCGTCCTCGCCGAGCAACGCGCGGCGGCGGTGCAGATCGCCGAACGCCCGGTGAGCTATGCCGGCGCCGCGGCGGTGATCCTGATCTGGATAGCCGCGCTCGCGCTCACCGGCTACGGGCTTTTCCATCATTTTTCCGGGTGAGTGTCGCGAGGTTCCGAAAACTTATCGAGTTTCGGGTAAGATCACCGGCAACCAATCCGTGGGGTGGCGGAGCGGACCACGCGTCGTGCCGGACCGGCCACGTCGCGGCCGCCCGTGCCACCCTACCAAAGCGCGCAATGCGCCGTTCCGCGGGGATTCGCCATGGCAGGGATGTACGAGCTCGACCTCGACCGCAACGCCGCCAATTTTCAGCCGCTGACGCCGCTGAGCTTCCTCGAGCGCGCCGCGGGGGTGTTTCCCGACCGCACCGCCGTGGTGCATGGCGCGGGACGATGGACCTATGCGGAACTCTATAGCCCGCACCCGCCGCCTCGCCTCGGCACTCACCAAGGTCGGCATCGGCCACGGCGACACCGTGTCGGTCATGCTGGCAAACACCCCGGCGATGATCGAAGCCCATTACGGGGTGCCGATGACCGGCGCGGTGCTCAACACCCTCAACACCCGGCTCGATGCGGCGATCCTCGCCTTCACGCTCGACCATGCCGAAGCCAAGGTGCTCATCACCGACCGCGAATACGCCAAGGTGATCAAGGAAGCGCTGACCCTCGCCAAGGTGAAGCCGCTGGTCATCGACTACGACGACCCCGAATATTCCGGCCCCGGCGGCAACCTCGGCACCATCGAATACGAGGAGTTTCTCGCCAAGGGCGATCCGGACTTCGCCTGGAAGATGCCTCCCGACGAATGGGACGCCATCTGCCTCAACTACACGTCGGGCACCACCGGCGATCCCAAGGGCGTGGTGTATCACCACCGCGGCGCCTACCTGCTCGCGGTCGGCAACGTGCTCACCTGCAGCATGGGCAAGCACCCGGTCTATTTGTGGACGCTGCCCATGTTCCACTGCAACGGCTGGTGCTTCCCATGGACCATCTCGGTGGTCGCCGGCGTCCATGTGTGCCTGCGCCAGGTGCGGGCGGCGCCGATCTACGACGCCATCGCCCGCCACAAGGTCACGCATCTGTGCGGCGCACCGATCGTGATGTCGACGCTGCTCAACGCTCTCGAGGCCGAGAAGCAGCCGCTGCCGCACATGATCGAGTTCGTCACCGCCGCCGCGCCGCCGCCGGAAGCCGTGCTCGACGCCATGCGGGCGGCCGGCTTCAACGTCACCCATGTGTACGGCCTGACCGAAACCTACGGGCCGGCCGCCGTCAACGAATGGCATACCGGATGGAGCGACCTTCCCGCCGCCGACCAGGCGACGAAGAAGGCGCGCCAGGGCGTCGCCTATCCGGTGCTGCAGGGCCTCGACGTCATCGATCCCGACACCATGGTCCCGGTGCCCGCCGACGGCCAGACGCTCGGCGAGGTGATGTTCCGCGGCAACGTGGTGATGCGCGGCTATCTCAAGAACAAGGCTTCGACGGAAAAGGCCTTCGCCGGCGGCTGGTTTCATTCCGGCGACCTCGGCGTCAAGCATCCTGACAACTACATCCAGCTCAAGGACCGATCCAAGGACATCATCATCTCCGGCGGCGAGAACATCTCGTCGATCGAGGTGGAGGATGCGCTCTACAAGCATCCCGCCGTGCAGGCCGCCGCCGTCGTCGCCAAGCCCGACGATAAATGGGGCGAGACGCCGTGCGCCTTCATCGAGCTCAAGCCCGGCACGAACGCCACCGCGTCCGAGCTGCTCGCCTTCTGCCGCGAGCATCTCGCCTCCTACAAATGCCCGCGCCATCTCGTCTTCACCGAGCTGCCGAAGACCTCGACCGGGAAGATCCAGAAGTTCAAGCTGCGGGAAATGGCGAAGGAGGCGTGAGGGCGCGCGAGTTCGGCTCCTCGGACATTGCGGATCGAGGAGGGGAGCGAGGCTATGCAGACGCCAAGCGTCGTGATGGGCATCGGTCGCGCGATGGGGAACGGTCAGGGATCGAGTGCGGCCTGAGAAATGCCCTGGCGATGCTTCGCGCGCGCTGAAGCGGAGGCTGCCGCCTGCACCCGAGATCCCGGGGCATGGAGGCCGGCGCCGCCGAAGGCGATGCGCTCTGATCGTCGACCTCGGACAGCGGCACGTCTTGCATTATCGTAAACAGGCGGACGGAACGGTCACGGTCGCGGCGGTGCGCGAAGGCGATATCGCATTGGAGCCGCCGGGATTATGCGTCCCGGTGGCAAGTCTCTGCGGCTGACCGGCACTTGGCTGTAAAATCGGGCACGCCCTCAATCCACCCGCAGGCCGAGCTTCTTGATGAGGGCCGACCATTTCGGCTCCTCCTTGGCGATGTCGGCGGCGTAGTCCTCCGGGGTCGACGGCAGCGGCTCGCCGCCGTCGGCGACGATGCGGGCCTTGACGTCCGGGCTCTCCAGCGTCGCGCGCAGCGCCGTGTTGAGCCGGCCGATCACCGCCGGCGGCGTGCCGGCCGGCGCCATCAGGCCGTAGTGCAGCACCGCCTCGAAGCCGGGTAGCCCGGATTCGGAAATGGTCGGCAGGTCGGGCAGCAGGCCGAGCCGGGTCGGACCGGCCGTCGCGATGGCACGCAGCGTGCCCGCCTGCAGATTGCCCATGGCCGGCGCCAGCACGTTGAAGGCGATCGGGATGTGGCCGCCCAGGAGGTCGTTGGTGAGGGGACCGGTGCCCTTGTAGGTGACGATGGTGAAATCGATTCCCGCCGCCGCCTTGAACAACTCGGCCGACAGGTAGGAGCCGGTGCCGGGCGGCGGCGTGCCGATATTGAGCTTGCCCGGATCCCGCTTCGCCAGTGCGATGAGGTCCGCGACCGTCTTCACCGGAAAGCCGGGGCTCGTCATCAGCACGATCGGCGTCGTCGCGATGAGGCCGATGGGCGTGAACTCCTTTTTCGGGTCGTAGCCCGGATTGGCGTAGAGCGTCGGATTGATCGACGTGATCCCGGTGTGCGACATCACGATGGTATAGCCGTCGGGAGCCGCCTTGGCGGCGACCCGCATCCCGATCACGCCGGCGACGCCGCCGCGGTTGTCGATGATCACCTGCTGGCCGAGGGCGGCGGACATCTTCTCCGCCACGATGCGCGCCACCGCATCGACACCGCCGCCGGCGGGAAACGGAACGATCAGAGTCACCGGCCGCGTCGGATAGGCCGGAGTCTGCGCCGCCGCGCCACCCATACTCCATGCCAGTGCCACCCACGTCAGCGCCGCCATCGCGGCCGGCCATCGCCTCTTCGCCCCGGGCATCATGGTCTCACCCCGTTTCGCCGCCACTCCGCACTGTCCGTCCCATCGGCCACCGGAAACGAAAACGCCGGCCTCGATATCGAGAGCCGGCGGATTTTCCGGGGGGAAAGATCGGGATGGGAGTCAGTGCACGCTCTCGAATTCCCCATGCGCCAATCGCGCCATTTCGTCTTTCAATTGCAGCTTACGACGCTTGAGCTCTGCCAATGTGAAATCGTCCGTGGAGGGATGCTGAAGGGCTTCGGAGAGCTCGTCCTCGAGCAACCGGTGCTGCTGTGCAAGTTCCGCAAGTGCAGGTGTAGCCATGGATCCTCCTGGGGGTCAGATTGCAGCCTGACGACGAAAGTTTGACACGACGTAAAAAAGGAGTTGATATTCGATCGGTTGTGCGGCGCAGCAATCCACCGGATTGCACGGTGGCAACCCGTTCGATCGAAAGCGGAATTGCCGCCGCAACCAACAATGTCGCAGGCCAGCCGTGCCGCCCGCTCCGGGCTCGGAGAAGCGCGCGAAGCCGGATCGTGGTATTTTGGTGCCGGTTCCTCGCCGGCGGCGCGAGGCGCGGGGCGAATGCGGATTCGGCAGCGGCAATGACCGAGCAGGAAGAAAGCGAGCTGCGGGCACAACTTGCGCGGCTGCGGCAGGAGCATCGCGATCTCGACGCGGCGATCGAGGCGCTCCAGATCGTGCCCGGGGCCGACATCCTGCAGATTCAGCGCCTCAAGAAGCGCAAGCTCGTGCTGCGCGATCGCATCACCTTCGTCGAGGACCAGCTCACCCCCGACATCATCGCGTGAAAGCCGGCCCGGGCAAGACGGCCTGCCGGCGTCGGGCTCTGCGCGGGACGGACAGATAATCCCCGGCACGTGGCCGGTTCGCCTTGCGAGCACGGGGCCGCTCCCTATAATCCCGGCCTTCTTTTTCCGGGCCGCTGCGGCGGCCCTTCTACCGGGAGCACTGCGTGGCCGCCAAGCCCGTCGCCATCATCATGGGCAGCCAATCCGATTGGGCGACGATGAAGCACGCCGCCGAGGTGCTGGAAGCGCTCGGCGTCGGCTACGACGCGCGCATCGTGTCGGCCCACCGCACGCCGGACCGGCTCTATGCCTTTGCCAAGGGCGCGAAGGCGGCCGGCTACCGCATCATCATCGCCGGCGCCGGCGGCGCCGCGCATTTGCCGGGAATGACCGCGGCGATGACCACGCTGCCGGTGTTCGGCGTCCCGGTCGAATCCAAGGCGCTGTCCGGGCTCGATTCGCTCTACGCGATCGTGCAGATGCCGCCGGGCGTGCCGGTCGGGACCCTGGCGATCGGGCGGCCCGGCGCGGTCAATGCCGGGCTTCTCGCCGCGAGTGTCCTCGCGCTGAGCGACGGCGCGCTCGCCGACCGGCTCGAAGCCTGGCGCACGCGACAGACCGAAGCGGTGGCGCAACTGCCGACCGACGAGGGCGGCGCGTGAGCACAAGCTTTTTCCGGTCGGGTCCCGACGCGACCATCGGCATCCTCGGTGGCGGCCAGCTCGGCCGCATGCTGGCGCTGGCCGCCGCCCGGCTCGGCTTCAAATGCCACGTGCTGTGCCCCGACCCCGGCTCGCCGGCGTTCGACGTGGTGCGGCGGGTGACCGAGGCCGACTACGGCGATACGGCCGCGCTCGACCGTTTCGCCGACGATGTCGACGTCATCACCTACGAATTCGAGAACGTGCCGGCGGAAACCGCGACCTTCCTCGCCGCCCGCAAGCCCGTGCTGCCCGACCCGCGGGTGCTCGCCATCACCCAGGACCGGCTCGCCGAGAAGAACTTCATCGTCTCCCTCGGCATCGCCACCGCGCCCTATGCCGGCGCCGACACCGAAGCCGATCTCGCCGCGGCGGCGGCGGCGCTCGGCCGGCCCGCCGTCCTCAAGACCCGCCGCTTCGGCTATGACGGCAAGGGTCAGGCGACCTTGCGCGCGGGCGACGACCTCGCCGCGGCATGGCGCGCGGTGGGTGCGCAGCCCTCGATCGTCGAGGCCTTCATCCCGTTCGAGCGGGAGATTTCGGTGGTCGCCGCGCGCGGGCCCGAGGGCCGGATCGAATGCTTCGACGTCACCGAGAACGAGCACCATGATCACATCCTGAAGGTCTCGCGGGCGCCGGCGGACGTGACGCCGGCGATCGCTGCGCAGGCGCGGCGCATTGCCGAGCGACTCGCCGACGCCTTCGACTATGTCGGAGTGCTGGCGGTGGAGATGTTCGTGGTGCGCGACGGCGCGGGCCACACGGTGCTCGTCAACGAGGTCGCGCCGCGGGTGCATAATTCCGGCCATTGGACCATCGACGGATGCTCGGTGTCGCAGTTCGAGCAGCACATTCGCGCGGTGGTCGGCTGGCCGCTCGCGGTGCCGGTGCGTCACGGTCGCGCCGAAATGATCAACCTGATCGGCGACGAGGTCGCCGGCTATCGGCAGTGGCTGGAGACCCCCGGCGCCTGTGTCCACCTCTACGGCAAGCAGGCGATCCGGGCGGGGCGCAAGATGGGTCACGTCACCCGGGTGTTCCCGCCGTCGTGACGCCTCCGCAGGCCCGGGCCGGCATAAACACGCCGTAAACAGGCGGCGTCGCCCTGCGGCTTTCTGCGCAAGCGGACGCGGATCGATTTACAGGCGGCTTCCACCGTATAGGATGCCCGCGAAATGGGAGGAAGCCAGATGCCGAACGAACACGACCAAGCCGCGAACCGCCGTCGATTCCTGCAGTTCATCGCCGCCACCACCGCATTCGGGTACGCCGACGCGCGCGCCTTCGCCGAAACGCTGCTGCCCAAGTCGAAGGTGACCGACCCGATGATGTGGGCACCGCTCGATCCGGCAAATTTGATCAAGTCGCCGAAGGAGGCGATCAACATTTTCGACTTCGAGCCGGTGATGCGCCAGAACGTGCCGCCCGCCCACTTCGGCTACATGGCGTCCGGGATCGACGACGAGGTGACGCTGCGCGCCAATCGCGAAGGATTCCTCAAGTTCCAGCTGCGGCCGCGTCGCCTCATCGACGTCAGCAAGGTCGACATGTCGACCGACATTCTCGGCGTGAAATACGCCTCGCCGATCATGATCGCGCCGACCGGCGGCCATAAAGCCTACAACGCCGACGGCGAGGAGGGCGTCGCCAAGGCGGCCAAGGCCGGCGACCACCTCATGATCCTCTCGACCCAGACCTCGACCTCCCCCGAGGACGTGATCAAGGCGCGCGGCGGGCCGATCTGGATGCAGCTCTACGCCTCGAACAAGTTCGAGGTCGCGGCCCATCACGTCAAGCGCGCCGAAAATGCCGGCTGCACCGCGCTCGCCGTCACCGTCGACCGCTCCGGCGGCCGCAACCAGGAGACCCTGTTCCGCCTGCGCCGCACCGACACGCGCGAGTGCAACCAGTGCCACGACAACAGCAACCTCACGAGCAGCCTGAGGACCCGGCCGATGTACGAGGGCGTGGACATGTCGGGGTTGCGCAACATCCAGTCGTCGGCGATGAACTGGGACTACCTCAAGCGGCTGCGCGACATGACCAAGATGAAGGTCGTCATCAAGGGCCTGCTCGCCTGGGAAGACGCCAAGCTCGCGGCCGACGCCGGCTACGACGCCATCATCGTGTCGAACCATGGCGCCCGCAGCGAGGACTCCGGCCGCTCGACCATCGACGCGCTGCCGGAGATCGTCGAGGCGGTGAACGGGCGCATGCCGATCATCATCGATTCGGGATTCCGCCGCGGCACCGACATCTGCAAGGCGTTGTGCATGGGCGCCACCGGCGTCGCCGTCGGCCGGCCCTATCTGTGGGCGCTCGGCGCGTTCGGCCAGCAGGGCGTGGAACGCGCCCTCGAGCTGTTGCGCATCGAGCTGTTCGGGATCATGCAGCAGGTGGGGGCGACGTCGATCAAGCAGCTCACCCCGGCGATGGTCCGCCGCGCGTAAGCGCGGCGCCGCTTCGGCGATCCGCGTGTCCCGCCACCGGCCACGCGGTTTCTTTGCTCATGATCGGAGAACGGCGATCCCGAGCCCTTTGAGGGCCGGGGCCGATGGCGACCGGCTCCGCCGGGTCATGAGCGGTGTTACGGGTAAATGGCAAAGGCTCAACCCCAAGGCGATTACGTCTTTTTTGCGGCACCTCCCCGCCAAGAGATGCACTGGCGGCCGGCCGAAAAGGGCCCATCCGGGCTCCGGCGCGTCAAGAAGGCGTTTCCCGGCACGCGACCGAACTGTGCTATCGTCCGCCGGTGAACCGGGAGAACGCAGGTGCAGTTCGCCGTCGGCTTCAAGGTGCATGGCAAGACCGGCCACGTCGTTGTGGACGCCGAGGACGCGCTGATCGCCGCGCTCAAGGTCAAGATGGAGCGTCCGGATGCGCACATCACCTACGTGCGCCACCCCAACAAGCGGGGTGACTCCCGTCACCCCGTCCATGGCTTCGCCGACGCCGGCGCGTGACCGGGCGGCCGCGTTTCGCCGCAAGACGCAAACGAGCCGTGACCGGGAGTTCCGCCCGCGGGTGTCCGGGCCCCCTCGTCTTCGGACGTCCTCGGGCCTGACGCCGCGTGCTTGCAAATGCCGGCCTCGTTTGCTCTAACACCCGTCACGCGCGCGAGCGCGAGCTTTGTTACGGCGTGCGTGGCCGCGAGGCCCCGGCTCTGGAAATGCCGCAATAGCTCAGTCGGTAGAGCACATCATTCGTAATGATGGGGTCGGGGGTTCGAATCCCTCTTGCGGCACCAGTGACTTAGTTGTTCGGCCCCATGGGTGCCGGATCGCACCTGCGACATGGGTGACAATCGCTCGGGACCGGTAGCACGTGCCTTGCCTGCGATCGGCCGACGCGGTCTGCTTGAACAGCGGAAAACTGGCGCGAAAGTCTTGGATAGCGTTTCCCTATTGCTCAGGTGCCGAATGCAGCCGGTGAAGCCCGCGCAACCAGCGGAGTAGGCCAACTAAACGCAAACCAGGCGCGTGCTCGATCTCGCATTTCAGCGGCCTGATGCTCAACAAGGTGCTCGGCGCGTCGCCCACGCTGGTCCCGTTCAGCGGCGGAGCACCCGCCGTCAACGCGCTGGTCGGCGGCCAGGTCGACTACATGTGCGAGCCCATCTCGGAGATCGTCCAGCAGGGACAGGCCGGGACGATCAAAGTTTATGGCACCGGAATGCCGGAGCGTAGCCCGGCCCTGCCCCAGGTCCCGACGACAAGCGAGGTCGGGCTCCCGGATTTCCAGGTGTCGGCCTGGTATGCGCTGTTTGCCCCGAAGGCGACGCCGAAAGCCTTGCTCGACGCGCTGAGCGGCGCCCTCGACAAGGCGCTCGATGACGACAAGGTCCGCCAACGTCTCGCCGACCTCGGCTGCAACATTCCGGCGAAATCGAAGCGGGGTCAGGGCGAGCTCGCCGCCCCGGTGAAAACGAGATCGCGCGCTGGTCGCCGATCATCCGGGCGGCCAGCGACAAGGGGTGACGGTGGTGACGGCGCGGGCGCCATCGCATTGCGCCGCGCGGCTGGTTCAGTAAGACGGCGCGAGCTTGGCCGTCGCAAAGTCGTTGCGCGCCTAGGCATGTTGCAGCGCTTGCGCCTGTTGCCAGAGCCTGTTGAGGCCGTCGAACAGCTCCGTATGCAACCGCAGCCGCATCGTGGCGCTGCCGTCGGTGATGCCCGCTGCGCCGAGCAACTCTTCGCCGCGCTGACGCAGGCCCGGATAGTAGATCGAGAGGCAGGCGAGGTCGTGGACGGGGTCCGCGAGCTGCGAATATTCCCAATCCACCAGCATGGGGATCGGGCCGATGACATTGCCGGCGACAAGGTCGCCGTGGGTGGTGACCGGCTTGGCGGCGAAAGCGGCGCAATTCGCCGCGAGCTGCTCTGTGCGTTTGACGAGTGCATCGACCTGGCCGGCGGCGGCCGGATCGCGCTCGAGGATGGCCCGAGCAAATCCCATCGCGATGGATGCGGGATCGAACGCCGCAAAGCCCGCCGGCGGCGCCATGGCGTGCAGGCGCTGAAGGCAGGCGCCCAGGCTGCGCAAACCTTCGCACTCCTGCAGCCGCGGCGCGCTCCACATACCGCCCTCCACGTAATCCATCAAAATCCAGCTGCCGTCGGGCGCGGCATCGAGCACCGCCGGCGCCGCACCCGCAGCCGCGGCCGCGCGGTGGCATGCCACTTCGCGCAGCGCATCCGCCCCAGGTCGCGGCCCTTGCGAGATTCGCTGCCGCAACACGAATCGACCTGCACGCGTATCGATACGCAGGTTGCGATTGACCTTGCGGCCGCCATGCATCGCCTGGACGCACACCGGCGCCTCGCCCCCGGCGCAACCGGGAATGCGCCGCAGGATCGATGCGGCGATCACGAGGTCTGGTGCCGGTATGTCTTCAGCCATTCAACGAAACCTATGACGGCAGTGACAAGATAGATCAGGTACAGCAACGCCGTGAAAACCAATCCCTGAGCGGCATAGAGCCAGATCAGCACCGCATCGATGACGATCCAGTATAGCCAGCTCTCAAGCTTGCCTCGGGCGGTGAGCCAGGAGGCAAAGAAGCTCAGCAGCGTCGTCGACGCATCGAGATAGGGCCAAGCCGCCTGCGTCTCCGCAGCCAGGAAATCCGCGATGACCGCAGCAAGCAACAGCGACGCTGCGATGCCTGCGACATGGCCGCGCCACGACAGCAGCGATATCCGCGTCGTTCCCTCGCGAGACCAGCGCACGAAGCCGAACACGGCGATACCGACGTACCAGACCTGGAGCAGCGACTGCATCGGCAATCGCGCGCGCGCAAACAGCCAGACGTAAATGAGGGAGCCGGCACCGCCGGCGACCCAGCACCAGCGGCTGCGCGGCACTGTCAGCACCACGTAGACGAGGCTCAAGAGCACGGCGAACGCTTCCAGCGGCGACGTCGCCAGCAGGGCGGTCCATAGTCGCGCCGTCAGGCCGTCGGGCATAGCGCTGGTTCCGGGGATAAGGGACGAGAAGCGCCATCGCCATGGGGGCGATTTCCCCAGAGGGCGAGCACAAAGCGTGGAGGCTTATCGTAGTGTTATGGGGAGTGCTTGTCGCCGGGACCCGACGGCAGCTTCGGGCGCGGACTGCGCGGGCGACCGCTTCACCCAACTAGCGGACTTCGCCAAGACGCGGGGGTGTTCGTTTCGGGCCAGAAGCGGAAATTATCCAATCACTAGTGCCGCGGTGGGGACCACGGAAGCGGTGGCGACCTACTCAAGAAATACGACAAGAACACCTGCTCACCTTCTTTGAAGGCGCAGACATACGTGATGGGAGTCGCTGGATGTACACCGAGAGCCAGCCAAAGAACAAGATTTGCGTCGTTGCGGTCCTGAAACCAAACGCCGCTTTGGGCGCCCAGCTTTTTGCTTATTTCTGAATGCCAAAAGGCAATGTCGTTGTAGCTATGGTAGAAAAGAGCTTCTATGACTTCCCCGTTGCGATATTGCTGATCGCCGAGATTGTCTTCGACACGGAACTTCACTCCGTACGGATAAGTGGGACCTACACGCGCAGCCACCAAGGTCATTTCTCCAACGAACCCCACTTTGAGCCGCGAGCAAGTCTTTGTGCCCGAAGGCAATTCAAACTCTTCGCCGTCCGGTGCGGTCGGCGACCACCAGTGGACGACGGCGTCTTGTACGAATCTTGGTCGAGAAGAATCCGAAAGATCGTTCATTGCATAAGCCCTTTTACTAGGCCCGGTCGCGCAAAATAGAACAATCAAGGCTACCCAGCGCGCAGAATGAGTTGACCCCTTCGCGAAACCCATCACCTTCGCTGGTGCGCTAAAAATCACCGATCGCGTTCCCTGTCCCTCGCTCTCAACAACTCGTTCGGTTTTAAGTCAATTTGAGATGCCTTGGAGAGCCACCGATCACGCTCATGGTTGTACAACGGGCGAGCGTCACTCGGAGTAGGTCGAAAGGAATATCGTCAGCGCCAGCGCGGCTATCGCGACTGCCGCGGGCCGCAATGAACCACCATCCGCTTCTCGTTCGCTGCATCAATTGGAGAATAACCCCTCAAGCGCCCTCGGCGATGCCGGCGCCGGAGGGCGCCGGGCGAAGATGTCGAGTTGGCGGGGATCGATCCGCAGCGACCGAAGCTTCACTTATCCAGATTCTCGGCCTTCAGCCACTCCGAGACGATGCGGAATACCTGCGCATTGTTCGTATCCGCCATCGGATGGTGCGTATTTCCGGACACGCCGGCCTCCGGGAGAACCACGTTCTTGACGTTGCCACCATACTTGGCGGCTACCGTGGCAAAACGCTTGTACGCTTCGACCCAGACGCGCCTGGTTTCCGGCGGGGTGCCGGCGTTTGCGGGGTCGAGCGCCTTGGGAATGAAGTCGCCCCAGATCAGCAGAATGGGATGTCGGGTGAGCTTCATGAATTCCTCCAGAGGGATTTCAGTCCCTGCGGGGACGAGCACACCATCAGCGCGCGGTATCGGGGGCGGCAGCTCCCCCACCGGGAAAACGGGAAAGGCGCTCGGTTCCCAGCCGATTTGGCCGGCAAGCGTGTTGGTCTTCCTGGGAACCAATAAACCGCGAGAATGACTCGAAGAATGGGTGTGAAGGATCGCTCCTTTGCCGCGCTCCCGATAAAGCTCTTCGAGCAGAACGGCTAATGCCTCGCTCTCAATCTCGACGTTTTTCGGCGTGTTGAACTCGACATACTGATTTCGGAGATACTGGTCCAACACCTTCGGATCTCGTGAGAAGGCCACCCCCGGAAAAAACTGCATGGCAGATTTCGGGGTATTCGGCGCCCACAATCCGATGCGGTTCGTAAAAACGAACCGTGCCGAGAAGGTGTTGTTTACGGGACTCCACGTGTATTCCGAGCAGGCTTTGCCTGCTCGTCCGGTCCACGGCAAGTCGACCAGGTACACAGGATATTTTTCGCCCAGAAGTAGGCTCTGAAATCCGGGTTTACCGTCGAACGTCGTCTGGTACGTCCTGGTGCTGGAGCCATGGACAAGCACCATCGGGTGCTCGCGCGCTCCAGTCGGGATGAACCACTCGACGAACCCGTGATCGCAGAGTTGAAAATTGGTCGGATCGTCGGGCATCGGTACTGCCGTCCCCCCGAATGCCCGCGCGCCCATGGACTCTATTTCGAGAACCTTGGGCTTACTGTCTTCCTGAGCAAAGGTGTCGGCACTTCTCAGCAGCGCCAACACGAGTGCGACCGAAAAATAGCAAACGGTCCGCAAGAGTCGCCGGTCACGCACGCGCTGGCTCGAATGTGAAGTCCTGACTTCATGCAAATTGCACTTTGTGTCGCTGCATGGCCTTGGGCGTACTAATGTCTGCATGTTTCGCTTCTCCCTGATGGCGGCTTCGTGGCCCATTGGACCCCGCCGCCTCATCACCATCGTACACAGGCGAGCGCATGCAGCACAGTGAGCAGATGCCGCCCATCGATCCTCGTGGCATTGCGGCGTGAGATTCAATCAGGCTGGTGGAGGCGCTTTCTTCCGCTTTGCGGGACGTGGCGCCCTCTTGGACGATCCGGGCGGGCGCACATATGGCGGCGGCGTGTGCCCCTCATATCTTTCGAGGACGCTCTCATACTTCACGCCCTGCTGACGCTCTGCGGGCGACATGGTGAGGCAGCCTGGCGCGGTCAGCATGACGCGGGGAGAACGCGCGCGGCATTGCGGGCACGCGGACGGCAGATCGCATTCCGCCATCGGTCGCAACTGTGTGAACGGCCCGCACTTCTTGCACATGTACTCGTACGTCGGCATGTACCACCTATATCCGGGCAAGACACAGCTGCGGCGGACCACTCCGTCGCGGTCAACTATACCAGCTGACGGACTGGGTTGTGAACGTCGTCGGTCACTTTCTGGCATGCCATCGTCGGTCGAATACATCCGCGCCGGCAAGCTGCGTGCCCTAGCTGTGACCACGAAGACGCGCTCCCGAGGCTTTGACCGAGGTCCCAACGGCGGGTGATTCCGGGCCCGGCTTCGAGGCCAAGCCTCGATTTCTCCTGACGCAGTAGCCGGCTCGAAAAAGTTTCACTTTATCGGCGATGGACGGATGATCGGCGCCAAGTGACTTACCACCCGCCACGGGCCAGGCGGCGCTGGCGCGCGGCGATGTAAAAAGTGTGCCCGCAATCCACAGGCCGGCACCTGAAAGATGCCAGAAACGGAACATTATCCGGACGTCACCCGATGGCTGATTTTGCCGCGCAAGCAGGCCTGCTCCCTCATGGGCGGGGTAGGGCCGCGTAAGCAGGACGGCCCCAGGATGGCTGGCACCCTGGGGCACCCCGCAGCTCCGGAAATTGGTAGCACCGGCTCCAGAGGAGGATGCGGTTTGCAACGCCCTGACGAGATCCCGGTCCAGCGTGCGTGCAGTGATACGTGATGAGCTCTGCTCTCTGCCCGTCAGCGGTGTCGTGTGCTGGCTGTTCCCCCCGACAGCGAGATGGGCGCCAGGCCGCCTCGCAAACTTCTCTAAAATTGACGTTTTTCTTGTATGACAACGCTGCCGGATTTTGTCCAAGTGCGGCAGCAGCCGAAGTGATCGTGGGTGTTCCCGGCGCCGCAGCCCTGACGCTCTCCGGCGTCGTCGTTAGCAATCTTGTGTTTTGAGGGCTACGAACAGTGAACCACAAAAAATTCGATATCGCCCCTTTTGAACGGAAGCCCGGCGTCTGGCGCGCGAAAATAACTCGAGAAGATGGTTCTCCCATCGAACATGACGGGCTCAAGCGCCCTGAATTCGAGACCTCCGATGCGACAACCGCCGAGGAGGCCGAGCAGCTGGCTATCGATCAGATCGACGCAAAATGGTTTACTTGAGGGGTCAGCCGCGGCGTGCGTGCTGGGGAGATCGACTGTCGAGCAGCGGAGGAGGATGGGCGCATGAGGACTGGGTTCGTGCGATTCGCCAACATCGTCGCTGAGGCCTCAGGCTACCCTTCAGTGTTTTTCGTGGCTGTCTTGATCGTGGTCATATGGTTGACCACAGGGCCCATCTTCCACTTTTCGGACACTTGGCAGCTCGTCATGAACACCCTGACGAGCGTCATCACCTTCCTCATGGTCTTCTTGATCCAGACCTCCCAAAACCGGGACAGCGCGGCGCTTCAGGCGAAGCTCGACGAGCTGATTAGAGTGGGAACCGCCCAAAACCTGTTTGTTGGACTGGAGCACTTGTCGCCCGAGGAGATCGCGGAGATACGGCGCGAACTGCACGGGCATTTGGAGCGTCGGCGAAAGCCGGCGGAGGGGTGAGGCAGCGCGGTATGCCGCGCGGCTCCGCTTAGATCAAGGAGGTGGAGGCTTGACGCCCTGCCCATGCCCTTCGAGAGGCGGGACACTTTCGATTTTCCAGTTGCTGCACTCAAGGTGCGATGGGCGCAGCGCGGCCACGAGTTCGGAGCATCCATCGGACGTTGTCGATCGAGGAGGCTGGAGCGGTTTTGGGGCGTGTCGGTTAAGGCCCCAGTCGCCCTGGCGGGGAGCCATCGCCTATCATGTGGTAGCGTACGATTCAAGAAATCCACAAGACGTGCATCGATAGGTCGTGACAGCCAGCTTTTGCTTGCCCTTGAACGTCACGCCTCCGAGCCAGTTCTTTTCCGGCGCACCCTCGATCCAACTCGGGACAAGGACGCCTCCGTAAGTGGCATCGGGAACAAATCCTAGTTCCATGCCATGTTGGCATTTTGGGCATTTGGGGCTGCGCTGCAGCATGGGTGCTGATCCTCAATTTTTCTCAGCGTAGGACGCGTCCACAACAAGCTCGAGCGCACCGAAGGCGACAGTCTACTCGTCGCGGTTACCTCCGGGTTGCAATCTCCTGTTTCGCTGCGCTTCGCTTCCGTTCACGCCGGTTCGACAGCGTGAAATACCTCGGTCTGTCACGGCCTTGGCGGTAGCGGTACAACACGTCACTCTGGCGTATTTGGGCTAACATTAGCCCACCGTTGAGACGACGCGAATTCGCGCTTCGTAATGATGGGGTCGGGGGTTCGAATCCCTCTTGCGGCACCAATGACTTAGTTGTTCGGCCCGTTGGGTGCCGGATCGCACCTGAGACATGGGTGACAATCGCTCGGGGCCGGTAGCACGTGCCTTGCCTGCGATCGGCCGACGCGGTCTGCTTGAACAGCGGAACACACTGGCGCGAAGGTCTTGGATAGCGTTTCCCTGTTGCTCAGGTGCCGAATGCAGCCGGTGAAGCCCCGCAACCCGCGGCGTAGGCCAACTGCCTGTCGGCAACCCTAAATTTCCTCCGCGTTCCACCGCGGCCACGTGCCCTTCTCCACTGACCATCCCCGATCACGCTCCTGGAGCACCAACCTTCTGGCACCTGCCTGTCCGCAGCACCTCGCTCAGATTTTCGCGCGCGGCCCGCTGTGAGTCTCCCAGCCGCGATCTGCCCAGGCTAAACGCAAACCAGGCGCGTGCGCGCAGTTTCACGGCTCAACTCTGAACGGGAAAGAAGCCCGCGCATGAACCAGACAAAAATGCATTTCAACCGAACAATCCGAGTTTGGCCACAAGCTCAAGTTCCCGCGAGGCGAGGCGATCGCCGATATCCCTGCGATACCGCGCATTCGGAATGATCACCCGATCGGCGAGCTGGTTTGCGCGGTCGCGCGCGACTTGAACGGTGTCCCCGGTACCGGTGACGACCATGGTCCAGCCGAACGCACCGCTCGTAACAAGCCGGCCGTCCTTCAAGCCGACCTCGCCATAATGAAGATGGCGCCTCTCGTCGGCCCCCACACGGTCGAAGACGATCGGCATGCCCACCGGTTCGTTAACGACATTCCGCCCATAGGGAAACGGCGGCGTCGTCATCACCAAACCGGCGGCGAATCCGGGACGCGTCTTCAGGGTCGCCGCGGTCCTCGTCACCAACCCATGGAATAACTCGCCCCAAGGCGTTTCCTGGAGCGGTTCGAGAATCGAATAGCCGGGATATCCAAAGCGGCAGGTAAACTCGAGCGGCCAGATGCCGCGTTCATTCACGATCGTGTTGAGATTGATGTAACCGCAATATCGCCCCTCCCTGAGAACGGGCGCCACACGTCCGAGCGTCAGCTCATGGAAACGTGCGGTGCGTTCATAGGTGACGACCGTTCCCATCTCCCCGGTGAGTTCTCCCAGATCGCCGGGGAAAAAGCGCTTGTGCTCCCAATCCAGGCATGAGGGCTCGAGAAACTCTTCGCCGTTGAAGTAGGCGCCGACCCCCATCTCGACGCCGTCGACATGCTCCATCAACACCACACTGTACAAATCATCCGTCAGGCCATCCAGAAACGCCCGCACGTCGGCCCCATCGTCGAGCCGTCCGACAAAGCTTTCCCGTGGACCGTTGAATTTTACGACGTAGCGTCCGGGATGGGTATAGAGAAAGCCCGACGCGCTGCGCGCGCTTTCAAACTCATGGCACTCACAAATCGAGAGGCCGAGCCCGCGGAGCACGTGCTGGCCGAATGCCCGGTCGTTCTCGAGCCGATCGCCGTAGGCACTGCCACCGATGACGTGAAGCCCGTGGCGCCGCAGGTCATCTTGAAGCGCGCCGCGTCCCTCTGCGGCGTTTTCGAAAATGATAATTCCTTGATCGCCCGCTTCACGAACCCACGCCATTTCATCGCGCCAATTTTCTGTGTGGGTCACAAGACCCGCGAGCGTGCCGGCGCAGAGCGGATTCGAGATGTAGACTTTGACTTCATGCCCCTCCTCGAGAAGGCGCATATACAGCGAACCCAGATCGCAATAGTCGCCAATCCCGAGGAAGCGCATGCGGCCGCTGCTACGCGGCCATTTGAAGCGTGCGGCCGAGATCGAATTCACGTCGGTACCTGGCGAAGGTCCGCTCGCCGTGCCAAAGCCTCATGATCGCCCCCTCCCCGATCGCTTGGGCGCGGCGGGGATCTTCCCTTACCAGGGGGCGAAGGACCTCGCGGTTCCACGCTTCGGAGTGCTTCACGTCGAGCACGGCATGAACGGCGAAGTAGTGTCGCTGTTTCGCAGAGATCCCGAGGCGTTTCAGCCCAGCGTTGACGTAGCCCGCGCGGGTCGGCGCCGTCATCTCGATGACGCCGAGCGCACCTATCGAATGGAACGCATACCGTCTGTGTCGGGCGAGCGCTATCATCGTGTTACCCAGCGCGAGCGCCTCCGGCACCACCGTTTCCGCCGTCGGCGAAAGTTCGAAATGATCGGAAAGTCGCGCCAGCATCGGGCCGTGCATACCCTTGCCGAAACCGCGCCCCATTTCATCCCAAAAGTTACGCGCCATTTCGAGCTTGGCTTGCGTACCGACTTTGATCTGAGTCAGAGCCAGCAAATCCTCAAAACCGGCTTCTCCCGCGACTTCCTGCAGCATGAACCAAGTCATCTGCTCCAGGTTCGCGCGCTCGGCCAGCCACGGAAACAGCGGATCGCCCTGACCGGGCCCGCGCTCCTTCAGGCGCTCGAACCAGTCGATAAAGCCCGTTTCATCGGACGGAATGGCTTGCGTCATCGGCGTTATCCACTTTCGCATCCGTTCGATGAATGCGATTTCCGCGGCCGACACCCGCGCCTCTTTGAGCAGTTCGTCGGCCGCCGCCTCTTCCGGAAGACGGGGGTTGAAACGGTTGGCGTTGTAATTGGCGAGACCGATTTGGAATTCGGCGAAGCGCGGGCCGGTCAATTCAGCACGCCACCTCGTCCAGTCACGACTCATGATCAGTCTCCTCAATCAACATCGATTGTAACCCCGACGACCGCCAGGCGATCTACGCGATCGTAAGGAGAGTGATCGAGCTCCTCGCCAAACACGTCGGGATCGATTTCTTCGTAGGCCACCCTCGCTCCGCGTCCCGCAACCGCGGACAGGAGGGCAGAACGGAACACGTCCGAGCCCTTTACGATGGCCGAACCGGTGTAGAGCACAAGCCGGCCCCCCGGAGCGAGATACGACAGGCCTTCTTTGGCGATACGCAACGAGAGCTCGGCACCAAGGGCGCCGCCGCCGTGCCTGTAGGCGCGGGCCGTGGGATCGACCAGATAAGGCGGATTGGCGATAATGAGGTCGAACCGGCCTGAAAGGCACGCGAACAGATCGCTTTCGACGATCGTTACATCGGGGACTGCGTTGAGCGCCGCGTTGATGCGGCAGAATCGCAGCGCACCCCGATTGATGTCGGCCAAGGTGATCCGCGGGCGGAACTGCGCTGCCCGCTCCGCCATATAAAGGCCGCCGGCTCCGCTGCCGGCGCCAACATCCAGGATCCTCGGCGAGTCGCAGCAGTCGCTCCGCGTGATCACGTCGCGGGTGGATTCGATGAACCGGGCGAAGCGGTAGGTATCCGGCCCAAAGAACACGGCATCGGACTGCTCGGTCGGAAACGAGGAATGCACGAACAGCTGCCGGCCCAAGGTCGAAAATCGGATCTTGCTCTTCAGCTTGTCTCCCGCGCGTTCCACCATCCCCGCCTCGGTCAAACGCAGCAACTCGTTCGGCGCGATGTCGCTTCGGGAAAACGGCCGATTCCAGCCGAGAATATCCTCGATCGTCAAAGCGCCAAGATGGGGCCGCCGGTTGACCCTGGCATGGCTGGCCGGCGATATCGTGGTGAAACTGTAGCCCCGCCGTTTGAGGCGAAGCCCCAAATCGACAATCGCCTGATCGGCGCGATCAAGCGGTCCGCAAAGCTGCCCGTAAGGGGCGACGTCCGACGCAACCGCGCGACTTGTACCAACAACATCCATTTGAATGGGACCGCAGCTTTCAACCTCCTTTAAACGGCGCCGGTTGGGGAAGGTTCCACGGGTTCAAATTCGCCAGGGAACCGTGGTTCTTCCGGGCGCCGCGTGATCTTGCGTTCGGCTCGGCCGGTGCTTAGCATTCCTGCATGCTTCTGATCAGAACGCGCGTCGGACCAAGTCGTATCCACGGGAACGGCGTCTTCGCGTGCGAGACGGTGGTTCGCGGAGCGGTTGTGTGGCGGTTCGAACCTGCGTTCGATCGGGTGATCGCCGAAGCGGAATTGGCGACGACCCCGGCTTCCTTCCAGGAATATGTCCAGATGTACGCTTACGCTTCGGCAGACCTGGATGGTCGCCTTCTGCTTCCATGCGATCACGCCAAATTTCTCAATCACGCTGTGGACCCGAATACCGAAACTCTGCCGTTCAGGTCGGTGGCCAGCCGGCTGATCGAGGCGGGTGACGAAATCACCTGCGATTACGGCGCATTCTGTGTCGGCTGGACGGGATTCGACTGAGAGCGCTCTATCCTCTGAACGCCCGAAAGGAAGTGGGTCGTGAATCGACAGCTGCCGCACCGCAACCTTTATACGCGGATCAAGGCATCGGCCAACGGCGTCGGCTTGTTCGCGATCCGCGACATTCCCAAGGGCACTAGATTATTCGTCGGCGACGTTGGTCAAACCGTAAGAATACCCGTACCAGATGTCGAGACGCTGGGTGATCCTGAGCTTCGGCAGATGTACCTGGATTTTTGCCCTGTCGTCGATAATCATTTTGTGGCGCCAATCGATTTCAATCAAATGACCATGAGCTGGTATTTAAATCATTCGGACGCGCCGAACGTCACGGCGCTTCGCGAGCTGCAATTCGTTACGTCGCGCGTGGTCGCAGCAGGTGAAGAACTGACGGTGGATTACACGGCCTTCAGCGATCATGCCTCAGGCTACGTTGCCGCTTGGCGCGACTGCAAATGAGGTGACGACCGCCGCCGCGACGGGCGCACGGTGAGCGTCAGGACCACCGGCCAGCCGCCACGCAGATGCCGATCATCGTCACGTTCGAAAGCGCCTCGCGGACGCCGGACCTGCACCGCAGCGCCTGGTGCAGGACGAACATCCGCAGTGGCTTGCCCTCGAACCCGACCACGCTGTGTTCGCGGGACTCGTTCCCCGCCGGAAGGGACAGCATGACCTCCTCGGCCGAGGCGACAGGAACACGGACGACGGAGCCGCCGGACGATGTTGGCGAAAGTGATTGCCACCGGCGACCAGCCGCAACACCGCCCTCGTCCAGGATGAAAACGACCAGCCGCCCCCGCCAGCCTGCGCGCTCCGCCGGCCTGGTCGCCTGCCGTTCAGTCGGCCTTTACGCCGGCACTTTTCGCCTTGGGCCCGGCGGAAGATGGGGCGGCCAAGACCCCTTTTAATGGAGCGGCGGGGCTTTATTCGCTATCGACCGGCCGATTCGGAACGGGCGCGGTCCGCTCCTGCCCTTCCCCGCCGAGAGGAGCCGGCCCGGGGCCGTCTTTCAGCGACCCGTCCGACCCGGCAACGCCCCATCGCCGACCCGACCCGGCGCCGTGCACAAAAAAAGGGCCGCCATCGGGGCGGCCCTTTTGTCAGTTGACGTTTTTGTGAGGCTTTTCGTGTGCCTTCGGTAGTATGTTGAACCGGCTCTCCCCCCAGAGAGCACGGTCCCGGCTTCGGCAACCCCCCACGACCCCCCCGTCGAGGTCGGGACCACCATCGCGTCCAATCGTGGCATTCCCTGCGCGCAAATGTGAGCGCAATCGCGATTAATTGCAGGTGGTTGCCTCAGCTTGTTCAGAGTTCTGCCGCTTTTGAACGCTCCGCCCGTCCAAGGGCATGGATTCCGTTGTGGTACGATTCGCGCCGCCCGAAGGGAGGGCCCGGCGCGTGAAATACTGGATCGACACCGAATTCATCGAGCGACCCTGCACCATCGATCTGATCAGCATCGGCCTCGTCGCCGCGGACGGCCGGGAGTTCTATGCCGAAAGCAGCGAGGTCGACTGGTCGAAGGCCAGTCCGTGGACGTTGGAGAACGTGCGCCCCCAGCTCGATGGTGAGGGGATGCCGCGAGAGCACATCAGCTACGCCATTCGCCGTTTTACCGACGGGGACGACGATCCCGTGTTCTGGGGATATTTTCCTGCCTACGATTGGGTGGCGTTCACTTGGCTGTTCGGCAGCATGGACGAGATGCCGTTCCACTTTCCGCAGCTCTGCCTCGACATCAAGCAATGGGCGATCGAACTCGGCGATCCGGAGTTGCCCCACCAGGTGGGCGCGAAGCATCACGCGCTGCTAGACGCCCGCTGGACGCGGGACGCCTGGGCATTTCTGGCCGGGCTCGCCCCCGCGGCGGCGGAGCGGCGCCCGCACGGCAGAAAGAACCCAGACGCGCTCGCCACGGGCCGGGATTTGAACCCCCAAACGGGACTGATCGGCGCATTTCGGATTTGGCGTCGCGAGGGGAAAGGGGAGCGCCTCTGGTCGGAGGCCCTTGACCCGGCCGCCATCCGTCGAGACGATCGAGTCTCGATCGCGGGCGCCGAAAGCGCGCGACGGTTTCGCAGGCAGCGCGGCCCGGGCCGCCGCGCCCCACGAAAAAAACCACGGGGAGAGACGCATGCGCAGGATATTCAAGGCCGCGTTCCTTGGGGCCACCTTGCTTGGAACCACCCTCACCGGCGGAACCGCACCCGCGCGGGCCGACAGCCTGAAGTACCCCGACTGGAAAGGCGAATGGGATTTCGCCGCGCCCCGGCTGCCCGGGCAGCGCGTCCGGTTCGATCCCAGCAAGTCGCCCGGCCGGGCCCAAGAAGCTCCGCTGACGCCGGAATACAAGAAAATCCACGAGGACAGCATGGCCGATCAGGCCAAGGGCGGACAGGGCAACATGATCGAGCACGCCCAGTGCAAGCCGGGCGGCATGCCGTTCATCATGGCGGCCGCGATCGTGGAATTCATCATCACGCCCGACACGACCTACATCGTGGCCGGCGCCGAGCTGCGACGCGTCTTCACCGACGGCCGTAACTGGCCCACCGACAATCAACCCACCTATCAGGGCTTCTCGATGGGCCGGTGGCTCGACGAGAACGGCGACGGGACCGTCGACACGCTCGAAATCGAAACCCGCGGGCCGTTCAAGGGGCCGCGGGTCTACGACGCGACCGGGCTGCCGCTGCACGAGGACAACCAGTCGACCTTCAAGGAACGCATCTTCCTCGACACGTCCGATCCGAACCTCATCCACGATGTCATCACCGTGTTCGACCATGCGCTGACCCGGCCATGGACCGTCGACAAGACGTTCCGGCGCAATCCGAATCCCCATCCGAACTGGGAGCAGACCTTCTGCACCGAAGGCAACAACCAGGTGGTGATCGGAAAGGACGCTTATTACATCAGCGGCGACGGCATGATCATGCCGACGCAAAAGGATCAGCAGCCGCCGGACCTCCGCTATTTCAGTGCCAAGGCCCCGCAGAAATAGACCTCGCGCCGCAGCGCCCCCCCTGCGACGCGGCTTACGGCGGCAAGGCGCGAGCGCGACGGCTAATGGTCGTCCTCGACGGTCGTGACGGCATCGCAGTTGCGGCACTCGAACGACCTCACCGTGGGCCGTCCGCCGATCCCGGGCGTGACCGCGGCTAGCCGCATCGTCCCACCGCAATAGGGGCACGCCAGCACCCTCGCCGTGTCCTTGTCCATCATCATGCCCGCCATGTGCGATAGACCTTGAATTTGCGCCGGTGCGGCGGTCATGATGGCCGCTCCTCCACCGCCGCGATTTCGAGCCACCAGCGCTGGCTCAGCCGTTCCCGACCGACCACCGCCGTTGCCGTGATCTGCCGACGACGATCTCAAACGATCTTTTGGACGAACAACCCCGACCGGGGCTCAATATGAAGACAGAAGCATTTCCCGCGGCTGGTTCTAGAGGCGCCCGTCTGAACGGCGGGTGTCCGTCACGTTAAATTTCGGTAAGTGATCTTTGCCGCGATGCCACCGAGTCGTGCCACCGAGCCGCCCCTCGCTCAACAACCCCGATTCCCGCGATCACTGCCGGAGAAACCTGCATGCTCATTCTGCCAAAGCACACCCGTTACGACTATTCGGTCATCGGCGAGCGGCCGGATTACGCATGGCCGGGCGGGCGGCGGCTCGCAGTGTGCGTGACCACCAACATCGAGGTCTATGCCTATCGCAAGGGAACCGGCTGGGACCCCGCCAAGAAGGGAGAGCCGCAGCAGCAGCGCAACTACGCGTGGCGCGACTATGGAAATCGCGTCGGCATCTGGCGGTTCTTCGACCTGTTCGAAGAGCTCCGCGTACCGGCGGCGCACAACATCAATTCGCTGCTCTACGAGTATCACCCGCAGATCTGCGATCGCATCCGCGCCCGCGGCGACGAGGTGGTGGGGCACGGCCGCAGCAATGCGGAACGCCAAGGCGACCTGTGGGAGCTCGACGAGCGCCGCCTGATCGACGACGCCACCCAGGAGATCACCCGCCGCGAGGGACGCCCGCCCAAGGGCTGGATGGGCCCCGCCGCTTCGGAAAGCAACGTCACGCCGGACCTTCTCAAGGAGGCCGGCTATAAATACGTGATGGACTGGCCGGCAGACGACCAGCCGTTCTGGCTGAAAACCCGCTCCGGCCCCCTGCTGTCGGTGCCGTATCCGGCCGAGCTCAACGACTCCGCCGCGATCATCCATCGCGAAGGGACCGCGCGGGATTTCGCCGACATGATCGTCGACGGCTTCGGCGAGATGATCGCGCAGTGCGAGAAGCAGCCGCTGGTGATGACGATTTCGCTGCACCCCTTCGTGATGGGACAGCCGTTTCGCCTTCCGGCGCTGCGCAAGGCCTTGAAGGCGTGTCTCGCGCATCCCCTGGGCGACCGGGCGTGGTGGACGACGCCGGGCGCCATATCGGACGTCTGCTACGCCATGCCGCCCGGCATCATCCCAGGCGACGGTCCGCAGCAGTGATGCGGCCTATGCCGGCGCAGCGTCCGGCGCGACCCGCTGCCCGGCACTCTGCTCCCCCGTCCCGCTTCGGGGAAGAAGGTCGGGGGTGAGGGGAGCGTTTCCGCACGCCGGTGCGGTTTCGCGGTCCGTGTCCTCAGTCAAGGCTGACGCCGCTGGCGCGGATGATCACGCCCCACTTCTTGATTTCGCTCGCGACGAATTGCCGGAGGTATTCCGGCGAACGGCGCTCGGGCGTGACGACGGTGACGCCGACGCCTTTGAGGCGCTCCTGGACGATCGGCGTGTCCAGCGTCGCGAGCGCGGCCTGATGCAACTTTGCGACGATCGGAGCGGGCGTGCCTTTCGGCACGAACAGCGCGCTCCAGAAATTCGAATCGAGATCGACGACCCCCTGCTCGGTCGTGCTGGGGATCGACGGGAACAGCGGGGAGCGAGCACCGGCCATCACCGCCAAAGGCTTCATCGTCTTGCTCCCGAGCTGGGGCATGGCCGCCGCGGCGAGCGCACAGAAAAAATCGATCCGCCCCGCGATGAGGTCCTGCATCGCCGGCGGCGAGCCGCGATAGGGAACATGGGTCACGGTCGCGCCGATCGACGCATTGAATTGCGCGCAGGCGAGATGCGAGCCGGAGCCGACCCCGGCGGAGCCGTACTGCATGCGCTCCTGGTTCGCCCGGGTATAGGCGACGAACTCCTTGAGGTCGGTCACCGGCAGCTCGTTGCGCACCACCAGCACCAGCGGCTGCTCGACCATGAGCGCAACCGGCTCGAAGTCCGCCTCGGCGTTGTACAACGGCTTCTTATAGAGAGTCTGGCTCTGGGCGAACGTGTCGATGCCGCCGAGCACGATCTGATAGCCGTCCGGTGCGGCCTTGGCGACGCGGGCGACCCCGGTCATGCCGCCGGCGCCTCCGACATTCTCGACGATCACCTGATGGCCGAGCAGTTCGGAGAGACGAGCGCCGAGAATGCGGCCCACGGTGTCCGACGCGCTGCCGGCGGCGAACGGGATGACCATGGTGACCGGCCGCGTCGGCCACTCCTGGGCCCTCGCCGGCTGCGGCGTGGCTGACAGCAGCACTGCCGCCAAAGGGAACGCGGTGAAGGCCGCGAGGAAACCGCGCAAAAACCGAGGCGAGAGCATTTCTGTCATGCCGCTTCCATTTGATCGGGGAACGCTGCGCCCGAGCCTTCTCCAGAACGAAGAGAGGTTCGCCCGCGCGGCTCACCCTATAGCGGCAACCGTTGTATGCAACCGTTGTCCCACATCGACTTTTGTCTCACGCCCGCGAAAGTGTCGCGCCATCCGCGCGCCAAACACGCAGGTCACGTACGCGCTTCGGCACGATCGAGGCTCGATCGCTTGAGCTCCTGGAGCCACTGGAGCGATTTGCGTTCCCGGACCAGTGCCTGCAATTCTCTCGTGTGAGCCGCGAGGCAGCCGTCGTCGCAGAAGGCGATCGTGCCGCCGAAGGTCGGCAAACGCCGGAACGTCCAGCTGCGCGTCGCGGCACCACAGTAATGACAGATCATATCCTGCCTCCGCTCGAGGCGTTTCGGTGTAACCCCCTGACCGAATGGAAAATTCCGCGGAGCGACAATGGTTCCGCGGCCCGCCCTGGCGGTGATGCGGCGCGACGACCAGCGCCGGCGGCGCGGTTGTCGTTTTGGCAGAATGCCGCTCTCATGTAGAAAAGAGCGATCAGGAGAAAAGGCACGAGGATGCAAGCGGACCATGGCGCCGAAGACGCCGCCGACATCGTTCATGAGATCAGCGTTGGAAGAAAGCTCAAGCACGCTCGGCTGCTGCGGAGCCTGACGCTAAAGCAGCTGTCCGATGCGGCCGGCTGCTCGGAATCGCTCCTCTCGAAGATCGAGAACGGCAAGACAAATCCATCGCTGCGCATGGTCCACCGCCTGGCGTCGGCGCTGGACACCACCGTCGCGACCTTGTTCGAACAGGATGGAGACCCGCTCGACGTCGTTCAAAAGCGCGGCACCCGGCCGTTCATCGAAACCGAACGGGGGTTGGGCGGACGCGGGGTGAAGCTCGAGTCGTTGATCCCGACCCGCGGCTACTTGTTGTCGGGCTTCATCAATCACATCGAAGCCGGCGGCGGCAGCGAGGGCGACGTCCAGCACGATGGCGAGGAATTCGGCTACGTGCTCGAGGGGAAGATCGAGCTCAACGTCGACGGCACACGCTATCTGGTCGGCCCGGGCGACAGCTTCTCGTTTCGGTCCGACCGCAAGCATTCCTACCGAAATTCCGGCCCCAGCGTTGCCCGCGTGTTGTGGATCAACACCCCTCCGACGTTTTGACCTCTGCTGATTTTTTGGTCCATCCAGGATCGGCTTGCCCGGAAATACCTCAGTTTCTTTACTAACAGGAAAGCTTCTTGAACCAGCGCGCCGCGCGCGACGCCAGGGCAAAGGGCACCTCCGGATTTTCATAAGCTGATGATAATATTGACTTTTATCTGTAAATTCAAAGGTGGCGGCCCTCTTCAGCGGGCGTATTCTGCCGCAATCCGAAGCCCGCTCAAGAAAGTATCTTGTCCCGCAGTAAAGCCCTGATAACATTTGTGGGGGCGACCCCCCGGAGCCACCCGTGACATCCGAGACCGAGAGCTTCGCCAAACCGCTGTCTCGCTATGCGCCGTTCCGCAGGGCCGGTGACCTCGTCTTTTTTGCCGGCATCATCGCCGCTGACCCGGGCGCCGGGAAGGTGATCACAGGTTACGCGGATCTTCCGCCGGAGATGCGAAAGCTCGCCGGCGAGACCGGCGAAATGTCCACCGACATGAAGGAAGGTCCGATCGCTGCGCAGTCCTGGTACATCCTCGATGCGTTGCGGCGAACCGTGCAGGCCGCCGGCGGCACGCTCGAGGACGTGGTGAAGCTCACGCAGTACTTTCGCGATCTGCGCGACTTTCCGATCTACAACCGCATCAGGTCGCAGTTCTTCGCGGAGCCTCCGGCAAGCACCGTCGTGCAAGTGTCTGCGCTCCTGCCGACGTCCGACTCGCTGCTCGAAGTGGACGCCACCGCCTACATTCCGCTCAAAGGCCGGACCTGACCGCGCGTCGAATTCGGCACGGTGCTTGCCTGAAATGGACGGCGCGCGAAAGGAGAAACGAGCGATGGCGCCGATGTCCCAAGCTTCGCGTCCGCAGTTTTCGAGCCGGCGACGCGGCGCGCGGCGCGCCCGGTCGGACGGACGCGCATGCCTGGACGCTGCGTTCCGAACCGGTGACAGTCCACGACATGAGCGCGTCGGATGAGCGTCATTCCCACCCTCGCCGGTGACGCCGCAGCAATTCCGGTGCTGGCCGTCGAGAACATCGTCAAGGCCTATCCGGGCGTGCGCGCGCTGCGCGACGTTTCGTTCGACCTGCGCCCCGGCGAGGTCCACGCCCTGATCGGGGAAAACGGCGCCGGAAAATCGACCCTGATCCGCGTGCTTTCAGGCGACGTTCGCCCGGACGCGGGGACCGTCAGGATGGGGGGCGAGGCCGTGAGTTTCGCCGGACCCGGCGAGGCGCGCCGCCGCGGCATCGTGGCGATCTTCCAGGAATTGATGATCGTCGGCGAGCTCAGCGTCGCCGAGAACGTGTTTCTCGGCAACGAACCAGGACCTGCGGGCCTGTATTCGCGCCGCCAGGCGGAACGTCGGACGGCGGACATCCTGGCGCGACTCGCCGGCGACCTCGACATCGATCCGGCCGAACCGGCCGCGCGGCTTTCAACCGCCCAGAAGCAGATCGTCGAGATTGCCCGGGCCCTCGTCCGGCGCGCGCCCGTGCTGATCATGGATGAGCCGACGGCCGCGCTCTCCGACAAGGAAGCGGCGGCGCTGCTGCGCATCGTGCGCCAGCTGCGCGACGAAGGCACCGCAATTGTGTTCATTTCCCACCGGCTCGACGAGGTTCGCGGCATCGCCGACCGCATTACCGTGCTGCGCGGCGGGGAACGGATCGCGACTCTCGATGCATCGACCGTGTCCGACACCCATGCGCTGATCGAGCTGATGGTCGGCCGGCCGATGTCGGAGCTGTTTCCGCCCCGCAACACGAAGCTTGGAGACGTGGTGCTCGAAGTCCGCGACCTCGGCCGCAAGGGCGCGTTCGCGGACATCGCCTTCGATCTCCGGGCCGGAGAAGTGCTCGGCCTTGCCGGCCTTGTCGGCGCCGGCCGCACCGAGACCATGCGCGCGATCTTCGGAGCGGATCCGCGCGACACCGGCACCGTTTCCAAACGCGGGCGCCGGCTGCGGATCCGCAATCCGCGCGAGGCCATCGCCGCGGGCATCGCCTATCTGCCGGAGGACCGCAAGGAGCACGGGCTGATCCTCTCCCTGTCGGGCACCGAGAACGTCGCGATGGCTTCGCTGGAACGCCATGGCGCCTTCGGCCTGGTATCCTGGAGGAAAATGCGCCAGGCGGCGCGTTCCGTGGCCGAGGACCTGCGGTTCCGCGGCCGGCTCGGCGATCCTGCGCGCGCCGCCTCCGGCGGGAACCAGCAGAAGCTCGTCATCGGGAAGTGGGTGCTCACCGGCGCAGACATCCTCATTTTCGACGAGCCGACCCGCGGCATCGATATCGCGGCGAAAGCGGAAGTGTACCGGCTCATCCATCAACTCGCCGCGCAGGGCGCCGGGATCATCCTGGTGTCGTCGGAGCTGCCGGAGCTGACGAACGTCTGCCACCGGATTCTGGTGATGTCCGGCGGTCGCATCTGCGACGAACTCGCGCAGGAGGAGTTCTCGGAACAGCGGATCCTCTCGGCGGCGTTCGCGGCCCATATGGGCGCGCGCGCCGATGCTGTCGGGGCCGCCTGATGCTGCAACCGCCGCTTCCCAGGACGCAGACGGCCGAGGAAGCGCGCGCGCGGCGATTGGACATGCTGCGTCATTACGTTCGCCAGGTCGGCCTTCCGCTCGTCGTGCTCGCGCTCGTCGTGCTGTTCGCGTCGACGTCGGACGTATTCTTCTCGATCCAGAACTTCCGCAACATCGGGGTCGCCGCGGCGGCGCTCGCCGCTGTCTCGTTCGGGCAGACCTTTGCCATCCTGACCGCCGGCCTCGATCTCTCGGTCGGGTCGACGGTCGCCCTCGTGAGCATCGTCGGCGCGTTCGCGATGCGCAATTACGGAATCGGCGCCGGCGTTCTCGCGGCGCTCGGCTGCGGGGCGGCCGCGGGTCTCGTCAACGGCGTGGTGATCACCCGGCTCAAGGTGTTTCCCTTCATCGCGACGCTCGCGACCCTTTCCATCTTTTCCGGCCTCGCGCTCATTCTGAGCGGCGGCGTTCCCGTGGCCGGGATTCCACCGGCTTTTTCCGATCTCGCCTACGAGCTCATCCTCGGAGTTCCAGTGCCGGTGGTGATCGCGGCCTTGGTCCTCCTCGTCTCGCACCTCATCCTCACCTACACGCGGCTCGGCCGCAGGATCTACGCGGTTGGAGGCAACGAGGAAGCGGCGCGGCTGTCGGGCATCGGAATCGAGGGCGTAAAGCTCGCGGCGTATGTGTTCTGCGGCTTCTGCGCGGCGGTCGGTTCGGTGATCCTGACCGCGCGGGTCGCTTCCGGACAGCCCGCGCTCGGCACCAGCCTGCCGCTGGAATCCGTGGCCGCCGTCGTTCTGGGGGGCGTCTCGCTGTTCGGCGGACGCGGCTCGGTGATCGGCGTCGCGTTCGGCGTCCTGTTCGTGAGCATCCTCTCGAATGGCCTCAACATGCTCAACGTGTCGTCCTACACGCAGATGATGGTGATCGGCGCCGCGCTCATCCTCGCGGTCGCGCTCGATCAGGCCCTCACGGGGACGCGGGCGGGCAAGTGAGCGCATGACCCCCACATTCGCCGACAACCCCGGACTTGCGTCTGACTGAAGCAACGGAGAGCGAGATGAGCAACAGAGTGAAGTTTTGCAAGCCGATAGGTACCGTGGCCCTGGTGCTGGCGACGGCCCTCGCCGCGGGCACGTCGGCGTTCGCGGCGGAAAAGCTCGGCGTGTCGATGCCCAACATCAAGGGTCCATGGTTCACGCCGGTGCTGTACGGCATCAGCGACGAAGCCAAGAAGCTCGGCTACGACACCGTCATCCTGGATGCCGGCGGCTATGCGAACGTCGACCGGCAGGTCACCCAGCTCTCCAACCTGATCGCGCAGAAGGTCAATGCGATCCTGATGGACCCGGCCAACCCGGATTCCTTCAACGGCGTGATCCGGCAGGCCAAGGCCGCCAAGATCCCGGTTGTCGGCGCCGGCAGCCCGATCGTGGCCAGCGCGGTCGATGCCGACGGCGCGGCGTCGTCGAGCCATTGCAGCATCGGGCACGAGCTCGCCAAGGGTGCCAAGACGCTGCTGCCGAACGGCGGAACGATCGCCGTGCTCGCCGGGCCGCCCGGCGCGTTCTGGGCCTCCGACCGCCTGCGCTGCTTCAAGGAGGATCTGGCCGGCGGCAACATCAAGATCGTCGCGGATCAGACGAGCGAGCAGGATGCCGCCACGGCGCTTTCCCTCGCCAACGACTTCCTGCAGCGGTTCCCGAACCTGGACCTGCTCTACGGGGCCGACGACACCTACGGCGTCGGTGCGGCGCGCGCGGCCCAAGGCGCGCACAAGTGCGGAAAGGTCAAGGTGCTGTTCGCGGTCCTGGGCGAGGCGGCGGAAGAGATGATGCGCGCCGGCTGTGCCGATTACGTCGTCGCCCAGCAGCCGGTTCTGATCGGACGCACCGCCGTGGAGATGGCGAACAAGGTCATCAAGGGCGAGCCCCTGGCCAAGAAGCTCGACGAGATTCCCCTGATCCCCGTGACCAAGGCCAATCTCAATTCGATCAACAAGAGCACGATGCAGGCGCCCAAGGGATGGACGCCCTGAGGTTCCCGGAGGCTTCGCACCGCGAAGCCTCCGCTTTCGCCGGCGCGACCGGTTGAGATCGGACGCGACCGCGCCGGTGCGGTTCAGGCACCGGCCCGCGCGTCCGCGACGGCCAGATCATGTTCGCAGGAGATCGATGGCATGATGGAGCGAAGCGTGCGGCTGCGCCTCAACCAGCAGCAGCTCGAATTGATCGACAACACGGTGAAGGCCGGTGAAGCGGCCTCTCGCGAGGAGCTGATCCGCCGCGCGTTGCGCGAATTCGCCGCCGCGCACCCGGACACGGGCGGCCGAGCGAAACCCTGAAAAGCCGCGCCGCCGGGCGGAGAGGAAAATGTCGCAGAGGAAGGTGTTGCAGGAGATCGTCATCGCGCCGGGGACCGGCAAGGCGATCGAAATGAAGCGCGGGGAGATCCTGCGCATCGAACAGATGGTCGGGCGCCAGTGCGCCGACTTCAATTGCTTCAATCTGCACGACTACAAGGAGTTCTTCCACACCGGCCGCACCCGCCATCTGCACGGGCTGCATCCGACCAAGGGCGATTTCCTTTGGTCGGCGCCGCCGCGCGAACGGCCGATGATGGCCATCATCGCCGACACGGCGGGAACGAACGACGTGCTCTATCCGCGCTGCAGCGGCTATCTGTTCGAATATCACTACGGATTGCCGGTGCATACCAACTGCCACGACATCCAGGCCGAGGCGCAGCGCGAATTCGGCCTGACGCCGGACGACGTGCACGACTCTTTCAACTTCTTCATGCATACGGGCGTCGATCCCCAGGGCCACCCTTTCATCGCGAAGAACACCGCGCGCAAGGGCGATTATGTGGAGCTGCTCGCGCTGATCGACGTTCTCGCCATTCCCAACGTCTGCGGGGCCGACGTCATGATGACGAGCGACTTCGAGCTCAAGCCGCTCAAGCTCACCGTCTACCAATCGACCGACGCGGATTGGGCTTCCGTGACCGAGCCGCCGCGCCGCAAGAACCAGCGCAGTCCGGCCGACTTCAAGGTCAAGGCCATCAAGGCGGACCGGGAGCTGGCGCGCGACGCCTCCTACCGGCCGGATTTCACCAACGTGCCCCTGACCATCACCGAACTCGAGGTCGGGCTGAGCGACGAGGAGGCGGCGGCGGTCCGCCGGCTCGCGGCCACCGGCCAATACGGCGAGACCGATGCCGAGGTCCTGCGCTACGTGTTCTTCACGTGGTGGATCGAGAAATTCATGCAGGGCCCGAAGCACGCGCGTTCCAGCTGACGCCGGCGCGCCGGGGTCAGGGTGTGTGCGCTTCACGGCTCCCGTGGCCCATGCGAGATGAAATGGTCCGCTATTGCACCGGTGGTCGCAAACCAGGTCGCGGCGTTCGCCTTCGTGATGTGCGCGAAGGCGCGGCGCAGCGCCGCCAGTCTGAAGGGCTGACCCATGATGAAAGCATGGAGAGCGATGCCGTACACCAGCGGCTGCTTTTGCGACTGCCTGAGCATCTCGTCGTAGTTGGCGATGATCATGTCGGCGAAAGCTTCGGCGGTGCCGTGGTGAAGAGCGATCATCGGGATGTCGTTCACCTCCTGCGGGTAGGGCACGGACAGGATGCGGCCCTTGCGGGTACGGATCCAGACCGGCTGGTCGTCCATCGGCCAATCGAGGATGTAGCGGTAGCCGGCTTCCTGCAGGAGATCGGGCGTCAGGTCGCTGGGATTGACCCCGGGGCTCAGCCAGCCCGCCGGCTTCTTGCCCTCGTTGCGCTCGATCGCCGCCGTGACGTCGGCGATGAGCTTGGCTTCTCCGGCTTCATCGAAGTCGTTCTGGTGCTCGGAGTTGGTGCGGCCGTGCCCGAGGACCTCGTCGCCGCGCTTGCGGAATGCGGCGACGACCTCCGGACAGTGGTCATAGACTTCGGAGTTCAACAGCAGCGACACCGGCAGCTTGAACTCGTCGAACAGCTCCAGCATGCGCCACACGCCGACGCGGTTGCCGTATTCGCGCCAGGCCCAGTTATAGGTGTTGGGATGCGGGATGCCGGGGGAATACGAAATGCCGAGCCCCTCGCCATAGGCGAAGTGCTCGAGATTCACGCTGACGTGGATCGCCAGGCGGCGGCCGTCCGGCCAGTTGAAATCCGGTCGCGCGGTAATCGGACTGTAGCGAAACCTGTCGTGCGATCGCAGCATCGAGCCCTCGTGTTCAATTCGTTACGGCCCGGAGATCGCTGCGTGCGTCCCACTTGCGCGGCTTCGCCGTGATGCTCCAGCCGACGACACCTTCAAACGAAAAACAGGAGAAATGCAAATGAATCAGCTGCAACTCGTCGATCGTTCCTCGATGATCACGGCGCTGAACAAGGAACTCGCGTTGCGTCCGAGCGACATCGCGATCGTGACCATCGACATGCATCGCGGGCATCTCGATCCGTCGGTCGCCACCATGCCGACCAGCGCCGAGGACGCGGAGCGCGTCGTCAGCCATGCCCGCGACATTCTCGGCTACGCCCGCTCGCTGCGGGTGCCGGTCATCCACGTCAAGCTGGTCATGCGCAAGCTTCACAACGGCGGCAGCGAAACGAGCATCGTCCCGTTCTGGCAGGCGCTCCACAAGATCAGGAACGAGCAGGACCGCCTGACGCCGGGTCGCAAGAGCACGGTGAACGAGCACAACGTCGAGGGCTCGCCCGGCTGCGAGATCATCCCCGAACTCTACGACGCATCGGATTACGTGATCGACAACAAGAAGCGGCTCGACTGCTTCATCGGCACCGATCTCGACATTCTGCTCAAGAGCCTCGGCGTGCGCACGGTGTGCTTCATGGGCATCAACACCAACACCTGCGTGCTCAACACCTCCTTCACCGCGTTCAACCTCAACTACGGCGTGGTGGTGTTGTCGGACTGCGTCGCCAGCATGTATGGCGAAGATCTCCACGTCCTCGGATTGCAGAACGTGGCGCGATGCATCGGATGGGTGCTCAGCAACGACGAGCTCAAGGCGAAGCTGGACGAAGGCCGCCGGCGCAACGCCGGCCCGGAGTGAAGACATAAGCAAGAGAGCGAGGATTCAAAGGTTCAACACCGGGCCGAAATGCCACTGCGCGGCTATCGGCTGCAGCCTTTCGCGGCTTGTTCGAAACCGTCGAACAGGCGCCCCGCGTTGGCGCCGGCGAGGGTCTCGAGCCGGTGCGGCTGACCGGCCTCGACGCTGTAGCGAGCGAGCGTACCCAGCGAACGGAGATATTCGGCCTCCGCCTTCATCTCGCCGTGCCACATGTAGGGATCGAACTCGCCGACATACATGAAGACGCACAGCTTCGAGATCGCCTGGAGCTTGGCGGCACTCGGCTCCCACATGTAGCCGGGGAAGGCGGTGACCGAGAGGAAGCGCTCGGGGTTTGCCGCCGCCACATGGAGCGACGCGATTCCGCCATTCGACGGCCCGGCGATGTGAAACTTGCCATCCCGGATCTTGTAGTCCTGCGCAATCATGTTCAGGAATTCAGGAAAGATGCGGTCGCCGTCCTGGAAGAACAACTGATTGTCGGGCGCCGCCGGAGCAATGACGATGTAGCCGCGCTTTTCCGCCTCCGCCCGGAAATTGCGGGTGAGGATGTTGTCCACCGTGTTCATGTTCTGCGGACCGCCGCCGAACGCGAGAATGGCGGGATAGGCCTTAGCCGGATCATAGCCGTCGGGAACCACGACCTTGTAATGCACGGTGGTGCCGGCCACGTCTTTCGTCTGCTCTATCATGCTGGCCTCGAGCGGCTCGATGGGGAGCATCGCGACGGCTGTCACCGCGCAAACAAGCGCGATCCGCATGGCGTTGTGTCGCTTCATCGGGCGTCCTCCCTCGAGCTTCGTACGCCGTTGTCCGGCGCCGGCTCGGCGCCCCCTCCCCCGCAAGCGGCAGAGGGGGCCGATCGGCTCACCGCGCGGCTATTCCTTGACGTACTTCGTCACGCCCCGGACGGTCGCCTCCGCGGTGTAGATGTGGCCGGTGGCGTCGACGGCGATCCCCTCGCCCATGGCGCCATCGGGACTATCGGTCGTGTGCGCCGGGATGTAGCCCGTCACCTTGCCGTCCTTCAGGCTGCCGATGCGGATGCCCTTGAGCCAGCCGGGGTGGCTCTTCGGCGTCGAATTCGGAATCGGCGGCGTAGATCGTATCGTTGCCGTCGATCGCGATCCCGCTCACCCGGCTGAACTCGCGGTACTCGCCGAGATACTTTCCATCCTTGGTCAGGATCTGGATGCGGTGATTGTGGCGGTCGGCGACGATCAGGCGGCCTTGCGAATCGAAGCGGATCGCGTGCGGCGTGCGGAATTCGCCGGGACCGGTTCCGGTCTTGCCGATCGTTCTGAGGAACTTGCCGCCGCGATCGAACACCGAGATGCGCCCGACCAGGTTGGGGTCGGTGACGTCGGTATGGCTCTCGGCCACGTAGACGTCGCCGTTGGCAGGGTCGGTGAGGACATCGGTCGGCTCGGTCAGGGCCTCCGGCGGATCGCCCTTCACACCGGGCTTACCGAGAGTCATGAGCAGCTTGCCTTCAGGGCTGAACTTGAAGACGGCGCTCCCCTTGTGGTCGGCGCCCGGAAACTTCTTCACCTCGTCGGCGGTCGGCAACCGCGCATCGGTCACCCAGACGTTGCCGTCCCGGTCGACATGGATGCCATGCGGCCACACCATCATGTCGCCGCCGAAGCTCCTGATCTCCTGGCCGTTCTCGTCGAACAGATGGACCGGGTTTGCCTTGCCGGCGAGGCAGCCGGGCACTGGCCCCGGCGAGCAGCGGTCGGTCGCCCACACCGACTTGCCGTCGCGGTCGATGGCGACGCCGTTGGAGCCGCCCCACGGCCGCTCCTCCCGTGTGAGCTTCGCCCAGTCGCGAACGACCTTGTAGGGATTGGCGCCGCTGTTGACCGGGGCCGTATCCTGCGCCTGGACGGCAGCGCCCGCCCACAGGACGATCGCAGCCGCACCCGAAGCTCTCGCGAAAGCCGACATCATTGCACCGCTCCTCAATGAAAAGATTGCCCGTTCCTCCAGCCGCCCGCGTGATCTTTTGCCACGCGGCCTCTTCCGGCTTCGTTTCGCTCCGCGACTTCGCTTATGGGCGCGACGCCGGTCCCCGATTGTGCACCGTTCCGGCGTCCCGCCACAACAGGGTTGAAGCCCAGGCGCGGCGGGTCCGGTTACGCGAGCCCGCGGTCATATTCCAGGACCGCGTCGAGGAGGACCTGCGCGCCTGCCGCGCATTGCGCGAAGGTCGTGGATTCCGCCTCGTTGTGACTGATGCCGTGGAGGCACGGCACGAAGATCATCGTGGTCGGCGCGACCCGCGCCGCATAGACGGCATCGTGGCCGGCACCGGACACGATGTCCCGCGTCGCATAGCCCGCCTTCGTCGCCGCGCGCCGGACGCAGGCGATGAGCTCCGGCGCGAAGCGCACCGCGGGCGAAATCCAGATCCGCTTTTCTTGGTAGGTCAGGCCGAGGGAATCGAGGATCACCGGCAGGACCGCCCGCATCCGCGCCTCCATCGTGTCGAGGATCGCTTCGTCGTGGTGGCGCAGGTCGATGGTGAAGAAGACCTCGCCGGGGATTACGTTGCGGCTGTTCGGCTTGCTCTCGATGAGCCCGACCGTCCCGACCGCATCGGGCGGGAAAGCCTGGGCGATCGCGTCGACGGCTTGGATGACGCGCGCCGCGCCGAGCAGCGCATTCTTGCGCAGCCGCATCGGCGTCGCGCCGGTGTGAGCGTCCTGGCCGACGACCGTCACCTCGTACCAGCGCATGCCCTGCACGCCGGTGACGACGCCGATCATCTTGTCTTCGTCCTCCAGGATCGGCCCCTGCTCGATGTGCAGCTCGAACATGGCGCCCAGCGCATGGCCGCCGGCTCTCTCGGTGCCGCGATAGCCGATGCGATCGAGTTCGTCGCCGAACGTGCGGCCGTCACGGTCCTCGCGCGCGAAGGCATAATCCGGCGTGAACACCCCGGCGAAAACCCCGGACGCCAGCATCGCCGGCGCGAAGCGGGCGCCCTCCTCGTTGGTCCAGTTGACGATCTCGATGGGCGCGTTGGTCTCGTACTGGGATTCATGCAGCGTGCGCATCGCCTCGAGCGCCCCGAGCACCCCGAGGGCGCCGTCGAACTTGCCGCCGGTCGGCTGGGTGTCGAGGTGGCTGCCCATGCACAACGGCGCGAGCCCGGCGACACGGCCCGGGCGCCGCGCAAACATGTTCCCGACCTCGTCGACGGTGACGGCGCACCCGACCGCTTCTGCGGCGGCCTTGAACCAATCGCGCACCTCGCGGTCCTCATCGGAGAGCGCGAGCCGTCTGATGCCGCCCTTGGGCGTCGCGCCGAACCGCGCGGTTTCCATGAGCGTGTCCCACAGGCGCTGGGCGTTGATCTCGAGGTTCTCCATGCGTCCTCGCGGCGACTCAAGGGGCGTCCGGCTTCACGGCGTGACGTCGATGCGCTCGACCTTCCGCGGCGCGGTGGTTTCCTGCCAGGTCGCATTCGCCACCTGGAACGACGGAAAGGCCGGGCGCGCGACGTAATCGCCGGCGCCGGCGGTCGCGCGCAAGTCGCCGTCGAGCCAGGCGACCTTGCCGCGCGAGAGCGTCGCCCGCGGCAGGCCGCGGCAGGCCATGCCCTCGAATACGTTGTAGTCGATGCGGCTCACCTGCGCCGCGGCCGAGATGGTCTTGGTGGCCTCGGGGTCCCACACCACGAGATCAGCGTCGGAGCCCACCGCCACCGCGCCCTTGCGGGGGTAGACGTTGAGGATCCGCGCACTGTTGGTCGAGGTGACCGCGACGAACTCTTCCCGGGTGAGGCGGCCGGTGTTGACGCCCGCGGTCCACAGCACGGCCAGCCGGTCTTCCAGGCCGCCGGTGCCGTTGGGGATCTTGGTGAAGTCGCCGCGGCCCAGCCGCTTCTGCGCCGTGGTGAACGCGCAATGGTCGGTCGCCACCACCTGGAGCGAGCCGGACTGCAGGCCGGCCCACAGGCTCGCCTGGTGCTCCTTCGGCCGAAACGGCGGCGACATCACGCGCCGCGCGGCATGATCCCAGTCGCGGTTGCGGTATTCGTCCTCGTCGAGGACGAGATGCTGGATCAGCGGCTCACCGAACACGCGCTTGCCGGCGGCGCGGGCGCGCGCGATCGCCTCATGGGCCTCCCGGCAGGAGGTATGGACCACGTAGAGTGGGCACCCGGCCATGTCGGCGATCATGATCGCACGGTTGGTGGCTTCGCCCTCGACTGCCGGCGGCCGCGAGAATGCGTGACCTTCAGGCCCGGCGATCCCGGCGTTGAGGTAGTGCTGCTGCAGGTGGAACACGACATCGCCGTTCTCGGCATGCACCAGCGGCATCGCCCCGAGGCCGGCGCAGCGGCGAAACGAGTGGTAGAGCTCGTCGTCGTTGACCATCAGCGCGCCCTTGTACGCCATGAAATGCTTGAACGTGTTGATGCCGTACGTCCGGACGCAAGTCTCCATCTCCTCGAACACCTGCCGGTCCCACCACGTCACCGCCATGTGGAAGCCGTAGTCGCACGCCGCGCTCTCCGCCTTCCGGCGCCAGTCCTGGTAGGCCGCGAGCAGGGAATGGCCGGGGCCGGGAATGCAGAAGTCGACCACCATGGTGGTGCCGCCCGCCAGCGCCGCTTTGGTGCCCCACTCGAAATCGTCTGCCGACACCGTCCCCATGAAGGCGAGTTCCAGATGGGTGTGGGGATCGATGCCGCCCGGCATGACGTAGCAGCCGCCGGCATCGATCACCTCGGCGCCGGCAGGCGGATCGAGGTTCGGCGCGATCGCCGTGATCGCACCGTCGTCGACGCGAACGTCCGCTCGACGCGAACTGTCGTGATTGATGATCGTGCCGCCGCGAATGAGTACAGCCACCTGGGTGCTTTTCTCCATGTCGGACGCTGGCCGATAGATCATCATAGCCGCGGGTGAAGTCCAACCCCAAACACGCGAGATCGGGATGCCCGGCGGGACCGCGGCACTTTGCATTTCGACGTTTCGGCGCTAATAGTGTCGCGCCGCGGCGGCAACCGACGTGCCCCTCCTTTTGCGGCCAGGCGAAGTCACGCGCAGACCCTGAATTCGCAGACGTGCAAGTGCCCGACGTGCTTTCACAGGTGATATATTTCCGGATCCGCGCCTGCGCCGTCCGCTGATCCCCGAACCCGGCAAGAGGCCTTTATGACCGCGTCCATATCCCGAGCGTCGATGTCCCGTGTCCGCGCCGCTTTCGTCGTCATCGCTCTCGGCCTGACGGTCTCGGGCTGCGGCTACAACACGATTCCGACCCTGGAAGAGCAGGCAAAGGCGAAGTGGGCGGACGTCCAGAACAACTACCAGCGCCGCGCCGACCTCATTCCCAATCTCGTCGCCACCGTGCAGGGCTACGCCAAGCAGGAAAAGGACGTGCTGACCGCGGTGGTCGAGGCGCGCGCCAAGGCGACCTCGGTCAAGATCGACGCCTCCCAGCTCACCGATCCCGAAAAGCTCAAGCAGTTCCAGGACGCTCAGAACCAGCTTTCCGGCGCCCTCGGGCGGCTGCTCGCGGTGAGCGAGAATTATCCCGACCTCAAGTCGAACCAGAACTTCCTCGCCCTGCAATCGCAGCTCGAAGGCACCGAGAACCGCATCACCGTCGCGCGGCGCGACTACATCGAGGCGGTGCGGGTCTACAACACGGAGCTGAAGACCTTCCCCGGCCTGCTGTGGGCTTCGACCGTGTTCCGCGGCAACAAGCCGATGGCGGCGTTCACCGCGAGCGACACGGCACAGAGCCCGCCCCAGGTGAAATTCTAACCGGCGCCCGCGCCCCGTGCGAGCGAAGCTCCCGCCTTCGCGCGACCTGATCGGGACGGGAGAGCGCTGCGCCACCACGAGGACGGGGAGCTGCCCGGTTCCGGCGGGCGTGCGTGAAGGGTCCGCTGCGGCAGCACCATGGGTATGAGATGAGCGCAGGCCGACGCGCCTTCGTATTCGCCGGAAGACCGGCGCCGCGCGCTGCCGCGCCGTCGGTGCGCCCGTTCACGCTGCTGGCGGTGGTGGCGCTGGCGATTTTGGCGGTGGCCTGTTTCGCCGCCCTCGCCGCGCCGAACTTTCCGGCGCTCTCCGGACGGATCGTCGATTCTGCGAACGTCATCCCGGCCGCGACCCGCAGCGCGCTCGAGACCAAGCTCGCCGAGCTCGAAACGAAATCCGGCATCCAACTCGTCGTCGCGACCGTCCCGTCGCTCGACGGCGAGGAAATCGAGCCCTACGCCAACGAGCTGTTCCGCACCTGGAAGCTCGGCGAGAAGGCAAAGAACAACGGCGTCCTGCTGCTGGTGGCTCCCAAGGAGCGCCGGGTGCGCATCGAGGTCGGCTACGGGCTCGAAGGCACGCTCACCGACGCGCTCTCGAAGGTCATCATCACCAATGCCATCGCGCCGCGCTTCAAGACCGGCGACTATGGCGACGGCATCACGCGCGGCGTCGACGACATCATCACGGTGCTCACCACCGACTCGTCGGAATGGCAGCAGCGCCCGTCACTGCGCATCGACAAGGAGCAGCCGTCGCCCGACGGCGGGGACTGGATTCTGCTCGGCCTTCTGCTCGGCCTCATCCTGCTGCTGATCGTGTCGCCGGGGTTCCGCTTCTTCTTCTTCAACGTGGTCGCAAACATTCTCGTCAATTCCGGCGGCTCGCGCGGCGGCGGCTTTTCCGGCGGCGGTGGAGGAGGCGGGGGCGGCGGATTTTCCGGCGGGGGCGGCTCGTCGGGCGGCGGCGGGGCTTCGGGAAGCTGGTGATGACCCTCTCTGATCAAGACCGCGAGCGCATCGCTGGCGCCATCCGTTCCGCCGAGGCAGGGACGTCCGGCGAGATCGTCTGCGTGCTCGCCGAGACCTCCTCCGACGCGACCGGACTTCCTCTCCTCATTGCTGCCATCGCCGCGCTCGCGCTGCCGTGGTTTCTGGTGGCCTTCACGGCGCTCACCGTCCACACCATCCTGGTGCTGCAGGTGGCGACCTTCATCGTCCTCGCCCTCGTACTGTGCCTGCCGCGGGTGCGGGTCGCCCTGCTGCCCCGCGCCGCCCGCCGCGCTGTCGCCCACCGCGTGGCCGTCGAGCAGTTCACCATCCGGGGCATTGCGCGGAAAAAGGAACGCAGCGGGATCCTGATCTTCGTCTCGCTGGCGGAGCGCTATGCCCGCATCGTCGCGGACATCGGTATCGCCGCCCGGGTCCCGCAGTCGGAATGGCAGGGAGCCGTCGACCTGCTCGTCGAAGGTTGTAGCCACGGCCATGTTGCCGACGGCTTCATTTCCGCGATCGGGACCTGCGGAACGGTGCTCGCGGCGCATTTCCCGCGGACCGCGGACAACAGCGATGAACTGCCGGACAGGATTTACGTAATCTAAAACGCGCGATTGGACCGGGACCGGACTGACGCCCCGCCAGGCCCGTCGTCCAGCCATTCCCCGCGGTCGCGGCTCCCATAGGGCTCCGCCCGCAACTCCGTGTGCGCCGCGGCGTGACGTTCCGCCTCCCGGCGGAAACGCTCCGCCAGCTTGCGCAGCGCCGCAGCCGTTTCCGGATCGAGCGTCCGCTCCGCTTCCATCAGGCAGTCGCGCGCGGTTTCGAGGTACCGTTTTCTCATTGCGCCGCTCTACTCTAAATCCAAGTAATCATAAGTGGTTCGGCCCTCAACGCGTCGCGCGGCGGATTGGTTGCCACGGTGACGAATTTGTGTCGGCAAATCCGGGGAGGGGGCCGCGGGCTCACCCTATCGCGCCGCCGCCGCCCAGACCCACCGCTGCAGTCCCCTCCCGACCCTTCTCCGTGGAGAGAATAGCCGGCCTGACGCCCGTCGCATCCGGGAAGGCATCCCTCTGCAGCGGTGGGCTCCCTCTCGCTTGGCAAGCGGCGGTCGAAGAAATTCCAACGCCCCGCATGCCCCCGCTTTACTCCGGTTTCACGTCATGGAATGCTGGCTGAGAGAACGTCTCGGAAGAAAAGCTCAAAAAGAGAAAAATCAGGAGGATGCCCATGAAACTTGCAGCATTCGCGGGCATGGCCGCCGCGGCCATGTGTGCAACCCCTGCCCTTTATGGGGCCTCCGCCTTGGCGCATCATTCCTTTGCCATGTTCGATGCGACCCAGACGACCGCGCTGGAAGGCACCGTCAAGGAGTTCCAGTGGACCAATCCCCATGCGTGGATCATGCTGACTGTCCTGAAGGAAGGTCAGCCCCAGGAATGGGCGATCGAGATGAACGGCCCCGGAGGTCTCGCCCGGCAGGGCTGGCGCCCGAAGACACTGACCCCCGGCATGCCTGTGAAGATGTCCATCCATCCGCTCAAGGACGGATCGAACGGCGGCCAGTTCCTCGAGGTCACGCTCCCCGATGGGACGCTGATGGGCAGAGGCGCCGGCGGCGCGGCTGCGGGGCCGGCTGGCCAGTAACCCGCCTCGTTCGCTTCGTGTGATCCTGCTCGTAGCCGGCGGGAGCACGCGGAGAGGCTCGAACTCTCGAACGCTTCCCGTTCGGCGATAGGCCCCGCCCCGCTTAGTCTGCGGGCACAGCCCCTTCGATCCCACGCGCCATCGCACACCCCCGGAGTCCGCGCGCTCACCGGGGGAGAGTGCGCGTGCGAGCCCTTTGTCGTGCCAAGTGGCCCGGGGTGGAGCATGGCCGCCCTGTACGGCAATCATACCCCGCTTTGATCTGCATCAAGGGCGGTTCCGCGGGAACCTTCATCCTGATGGGTGTCTGGACTTCTGCGTTTACGGGGGTAACCGCCGTCGCCCGGAACAAGGCCCTGGCGCTCCTTTGGGGGAGCCGGGGCCTTCGTCCAAAAAGAGCTCCGTCCATCAAAGGGATGGAGCGTCAAAAAAACGTAAAAACGACAGGGAGGCGGCGTGGAAACTTTCGCAAAATGGCTGGCGGACACATCCGCGAGCGCCATCGTCCAGAAAACGCTATGGCTCATCCCGCTGATGCAGACCATTCACATCATCTGCGTCGCACTGGTGTTTTCCTCTGTGGTGATGATCGAGTTCCGCATCCTCGGCTACACCAAATCCGGCAGCGTGGCGGAGACCGCACGTCGTTTCGTGCCGTGGATTTACGCCTGCGTCGTCATCATGGCCGTGACCGGAAGCATTTTGATCATCGGCGAACCGACCCGTTCGCTGCCGAGTTTCGAATTCCAGATGAAGATGTTGTTCCTGGCGGTCGCGCTCGTCCTCACGCTGCTGTTCATGCGCTCGGTGCGCCTGCATCCGGAACGCTGGGCCGACAATGCCGCCGCCCGCACCGCCCATTCGACCCTCGCCGTGGTCGCCCTCGCCGCGTGGTGCGCCGTCGTGATCTGGGGACGCTGGATTGCCTACACGGTCGTGCACTGAACGGCCAAGCATTGAACGGCCGAGCATTGAACGGCCGCGCTTGAAACGGGTGAGCTGAAACGCCCGAAGATCGCCGAAGGGGAGGATGACGTGCACGGACTGATCGACTTTCTCAACTCGCTCGAGCAAACGGCGGTGTCGCTGTGGATCGCCGAATCCACCTGGGCATTTCCGGCGCTCGAGGTGGTGCATATCTTCGCGATCTCGATGGTGTTCGGCACCATTGCCATCATCGATCTGCGGCTGCTCGGGCTCGCATCGACGCGCCGCCCCTATTCGGAATTGGCGCGCGAGCTTTTGCCGTGGACATGGGGGGCCTTCATCACCGCCGCCGCCTGCGGCACCATCCTGATCCTGAGCCGGCCGGTCGGATATTTCGAAAACGCCGACTTCCGCCTCAAGTTCATATGCATGGGGCTCGCCTTCCTCAACATGCTGGTGTTCCAGCTCATCACCTCGAAGAGCGTGGCGGACTGGGACCGCAGCACGCCCCCGCTCGCCGCCAAGGTCGCCGGGGGCGTCTCGATCGTATTGTGGATCGGCGTCATTTACTTCGCCCGCATGACCGGTTTCACGATGGTGCAGGGCGGCGCGTAGAGGAGCCGAGATGTCAGTGCACATACATGGCGAGCCGGACGGCGCGCCATGGCTTTTGCGCTCGGCGTTGGAAGTCGGGGACCCACCCAAGCGAAAGCAGCAGACCGTGGCAGGTGACGCCGGACGCGTTGAACCAGCCGCAGCGTCAGCGGGGGTGGCGTAGAAACGCAAGATAAACCTGTAAAATCGTAAGATTAAAAACTCTTCCACCGAGCTCAGTCAGGGTTCCATGACGCTTTATTTCCACATTTTTGCTGGGGACGTGACATATTTACAACCAACTTTGGTGGCCGAATCGGTTATACTTTCTATGCTCATGTAGGGGTTTCCTCCCAAAACTGGCTCCGGCGTTTCGGAGCCTTTTTCTTTGACCCCTGTCGCAGGCGCATTCCTCCCCTCGTTCCTTCCTGACGACCCGCTTGGCGTCTTCCGCCACACGTCATGGCCTGTGCCACCGACGGCAAAACGCCGCGATGTTTCGGCGTCCCCGGCGCCCGCACGACCTACCGCGCCGGCTCGTTCACGGCGGTTGGTGTGAAGCGCCCGCCTTTGCTATGTTCTGGCGCTCCACGCCATCGACGGGAACCGGACGCTCGCGGACATGACGGCGATGACGTGGACGCGAATGCAGCATCCTTCCAAAACAGTGAAAACGGGAGAAAACTGATATGAAGCGCCTCTCTGCTCTCATTCTCGGCCTGGCGTTGATCGGCGGTATGGCCTGGTCATCGCGTCCGGCATCGAGCCAAGCCGACGCCGGGTGGGTGACGCTGTTCGACGGCACCAACCTCAACAGCTTCGATCAAATCGGCGATGCCAATTGGAAGCTGGCGGACGGCGTCGTGTCCGCCGACAAGGGCAACGGCTTCCTGGTGACGAAGAACAAATACACGAACTTCCAGGTCCGGGCCGAGTTCTGGGTCGATGCCGACGCCAACAGCGGCGTCTTCATCCGCTGCACCGACCCCTCCAAGATCACCGCCGCCAACGCCTACGAGGTGAACGTCTTCGACAAGCGGCCCGACCCGAGCTACGGCACCGGCGCCATCGTCAACGTCGCGAAGCCGGCGACCATCCTCAAGGCGGCGGATAAGTGGAACACCTACGAGATCACCGCGGTCGGTCCCAAATTCACCGTCATCCTCAATGGCGTGAAGACCGTCGACGGCGCTGAGGACAGCAAGAATCCGAGCGGCGCGATCGCACTCCAGTACGGTGGCGGCGTCGTCAAATTCCGCAAAGTCGAGGTCAAGCCGCTCTGAGCGACCTCGCCCGGCTCGAACGGATCGCCTTCATCGCCGGGCCTCGCAAGGCCCGGCGATTTGTCTTTGATCAGCGGCCAGTTTCGGCGGGATGTCCGGTGATTTTTGCCATCACGGCGACGGCATCACTGGGCGCGCCGCCCGCAAATACGACATACTGGTCCGGCCGCACCAGCACGAGCGGAGCCTCGTAAGCCTCGCGGCCGTCGCGACGGGTGTCCCGAATGATTTTCAGAGGGACCTTCAGGGCCCGCGCCGCCTGCGCGAAGGACGCGACCGCGTCCGCGTCCGCGTCCGCATCGAACGCCAGGAGCGTGAAACCGGGGCCCAGTTCCTCGAAGACATTGCGGCCCGACGACAGCGGCTGCGGCGCCAGGTGATGCCCGGCCCTCGCCTTGAACGAATGGACACCGTGGGCGCTGCACACGCCGTTCGGCGGCCCCAGCACCACCGACGATCCTTCGTAATTGGGCTCGTAGCTCTGTACCCGCGTCCCGACGTCGGTTTCCCGCGCCCGCCAGGCGCGCGCGAACGCCTCGCGGTCGTGCGCCGGATTGTAGCCGGCGAGGAAAGCGGCATCCTGCTTGATCCGCGCGGCGATGAAATCCTCACCGGTCTCCTTGAAGATCGGGCGTCGCTCCTCGCTGTAGGAAGGCAGCAGGCCCGGGCCGCCCCAGCCCTGCAGGGTGGCGGCGAGCTTCCAGCCCAGATTGGCCACATCCTCGAGCCCGTTGTTGAGGCCGTAGGCGCCGTAGGGCGGATGGCTGTGCGCAGCATCGCCCGCGATGAACACGCGTCCGACCTGGTAGCGGTCGGCGACGGCGACGCGCAGGTCCCAGAACCCGACATGGTCGAACTCGCAAGCGAAGTCGCAACCCGCCACCTTCTGGATCAGGCCGTGGAAATCGAAATTCTCCTTGGTGGTGTCGGCCGGCACCGGCGCGTGGAAGAACCATCCCTCGCCGACGTCGATGCGACCGAAGAACTGCCAGTAGCCTTTCAGATCGGGATGCATGACGCGGTAGGTCGAACGCTCGGGAAAGCGCTTGAGGCGCTCATGCAGCTCGCGCGAGCGGAACACCACCAGCACCATGAGCTGGTCGAAGTCGGTCCCGCCCCGCTCGATCCCCACCTGGTCGCGCACGACGGAGCGGGCGCCGTCGCAGCCGACGGCGTAATCGGCCTCGATCACGTCCGTTTCCGGGCCGTCCTCCTGCGCGATCGCGATGCGCACGCCGTCCGCATCCTGCGCGACCGTCCGGGCGGACCAGCCCATCCGCACATCGACGTTGGGAAGCTGCGCGAGCTTGCCGCGCAACACGGTCTCCATGCGATACTGCGGCAGCCTCTCGTTGGCCTCGAAGTAGTAGGGGCGAACCAGTTCGCGCCCGGCGGGGGCATGCCAGTACTCGCTCATCAGATTGCCGTAGGCAGTCACCTCGCCAATCGGCGAGCCGGCGGGCATCACCCGTGCGGCGCGCAGCTCGTCCACCAGGCCCCAGAAATAGAAATGCTCGAGGGTGCGCTGGGTGAGGTTCTGCCCCTTCGGAATGTTCTGCAGCCCGGAGCGGCTTTCGATGAGCGCGCAGGACACGCCCTTCAATGCGAGATCCACGGCGAGCGCAGCGCCCACCGGCCCGGCGCCCACGATGGCGACCTGATAACGCTTGCTCACGCCCCCCCCAATCTTTTGTTTTCCGACAACGGCAATCACTCGCAGGCGAAGTCCTCGGCGCCCACGGCATGACACGCCGCCGGCCAGCCGCGAGAGCGCCAATAGTCGACGAGGCCGAGGTCGCGGGCGACCTTCCTGAACTGGTCGGTCCTTCGGACCGGAGCATAGGTCGGATGCCAGAACCACGTCGACGAGATCGGCTGGAAATAGTTGCCGGCAACCTCGTCCTCGTAGAACTCCAGCACCCGTTCCGGCGCCCCCACATGCAAGTAGGCGAAGCTGAGATTGCCGACCCGCGGCAGCGCGGCTGGCGAGGCTGTATTCGCCGGCGCGCTGTCGAGAATTCTCGCTGCGGCCTCGAGCATCCCGGACGGGTAGTTCGAGGCCGGCATCTCGCGCAGCGCCGCCGCGGCCTCGCCGGTGCGCCGTGCCGAGGCGAGGATGAGCGCGAGCTCCAGGGTACGACCCGGGCGAAACGGCTGCAGCATGGCAATCGCCTTGTCGGTGTCGCCGTCGAGCCAGTAGATTTCCGCGGTATCGGCAGTGTAATTGGTGATGAACGGCTCGCCGGCCTGGAGATGCTCGCGCATCGCCAGCGACTCGGTGATCCGGCCCAGCGCCGCGAGAAGCTGGCTCAAGCCGTGCAGCGCGTCGGCCTGGTTGGGATTGAGGGCGATCGCCTGCCGGAACGCGTCTTCCGCAGCCGCCATTCGGCGCTGCACCATGTTCGCGTACCCGAGCGCGACGAACGCCTCCGCGGATTTGGGGTCGAGCGTGGTGGCGCGACGCGCCAACGCATCGCTGCGCGGCACGCTCGCCGCAACGATCTTGCGTTCGTCCTCGGGCATGCCGGCCCGCAGCGAGGGGGCGAACAGGGGCGTCAACGCATAGCTGTACGACAACAGGGCCACGGCCGGGGCGAAGTTCGACTCCCGCGCGACCACGCTCTCGAGGATCGCCGCGGCGTCGGCCAGCGGTTTGGCGCCCCGCGGGCGCGCCGCGACCTTGGCGCGCAGGAAATCGAGATAGGCGTCGAACGCGCGCGTGCGGCTGCGCACCAGCGGCTCGCTCGGGCTCGGCGGCACTTTCAGGGTCGTCGCGATCGTTCCCGCGACATCCTCCTCGATGTCGAAGACATCGCTGGGCGCGGCGTCGTAGTCCTGCGACCACAGCTGGACGCCGTCATCGGCCCGCACCAGCCGCACCTTGAGGCGCATCCGGTCGCCCGACATCTGGGCGGAGCCTTGGACAACGTGGCTCGCCGCGAGCTTTTCGCCAGCGACCTTCATGTCGACATCCGCCGGCTTGAGCAGGAACGAGGAAGAGCGCGCCACCACGCCGAGGCCGCGTACGCCGGCGAGTGCCACGGCGATCTCGTCGGTCAGGCCCGCGGCGAAGAAGTCCTGTGCCGCATCGCCGGAGTCATTCGCGAAGGGAAGCACCGCAAGGGTGGGACCGCGCGTTGCCGGTGCTTGCGCCAGAGCCGCCGTGACGCCGAGTACAAGCGTGGCCACCGCCACCATGCCCGAGCATGGCGCGAGAATCGCCGAAAATGTCTTCATAGGCTCGCTCTCCCGATCGGGAGGAACACATACAGGAAACCGCGCGCCCGTGCAGCTGGCGGGATCACCGGGCGGCACCGGCAATGCGCCGGCCCCGTCCGGTGTGGGATCGAAATTGTCTCGTGGTCAGAAGCGGTGCACGAGGAAACGCGATCACGCCCTTGCCGCGACGAGCCTTCGTCGGGGCATTGGCGCCGTTATCCCGAGGCCGCGATCGTCACTCCACCGGCGCTACGGCGAGCCGGACCGGTTGGAGGGTGCCCGACACGGCGGCCACGCGATCTCGATCGCGGGGCAGAGGGCCAGTGCCGGGCAACGCGCCGCTGATCCGGCAACAGCTTCAGGTGTCTTCTTTTTCGATGTCGCCCTCGATGATCTCGTTCGGATCGAGCTTCTCGTCTTGATCGTCGATCAGAAGAAGGTCCGCCTCGGCCTCTTCGGTTTCCGTCTCGGCGTCGGCGGTCGTCTTGGCCTCGTTGTCGGCGTCGGTGTCGGCGTCGGTGGCGTCCAGGGACACCGTTTCGATGGGATCCCTGACTTTTTGTGCCGGCAACGGTTGGCGCCGCGAGCGAACAGGATCGGGCTGCGCGGGGACAAACACCGCCATGCATTTCGGGCAAACGATGGTTTCTTTATTGAGATCGAAAAACTTCGCTTCGCAGCTGTTGCAGCGGCGCTTGGTACCAAGTTCTGGTTTTGTCACGGGAATATCCTTTGCCAGACGTGGGTGAAATCCGTCGGCTACTGGTGGGCACCCTACTACATCGGGCCCATGCAACGGGGAATTCGTTCGACGCACCCCGGTGGCGCCCGCGGCAAGACGGTAATTTGGCACCGCCAGCCGCGCCCTTCAGCGCGCTCCGGCCTTCCAGCAAACGCCGGTCGGCTCGAACGCACAGCAGGACGGCAGGCGCGCAGGCCACTGCCGGATCGCCGTCGAGAAAGTTGACCCAAAAAAGATGGCATCTGCTATTGGGGCTGCCCTCGAGGGGCGCCACATGATGAGCGCACGTATTGTGAAAGGCACTGAATGAACCAGGTCATCCGCGAGCTGCAGCGGCACTCCGCCGGCAAAACGCTGGCACCGGAACAGCTCAACGGCCTGATCCGCGCGGGCTACGTCTACCGCAACGGCGATGAGCACAGCCTCACCGACAAGGGCCGCGACGCTTTGGCGCGTTCGACTGCGGCGGAGCAAAAAGGCGGATAGTGGCAATGTCGCGTGGCGCCGTTCCTGGCCGGGTTGGGTGGACGGCTGCCCCCCGACCCAACCGAGCGCCGATCTCAACCAGCGCTGATCTCAACCAGCGAAACCAGCGCTGATCTCAACGAGCGCTGCCCCCAACGAGCGCTGACGCGAACCAGCTTCGACCCCGACGAGCATGGCATCGAGGCCATGCTTCGCCCGTTATCCCTCGTACATTTTCGTCAAGTCACGACCATCCGACGCCGCTCGATCTGATCGCGACGAAAACGAGTCGCGATCTTGCAATGAGGGCAAATGACGGATGGCCTGCCGGCTATCGCAATCCGCCGCCCCGGATGGTCTCCCTGGCTGACGGATTTTTGAAATGCAATGAGCCGAGAACAGGCCGCGTCAGCACACCGAACGGTCAGGTACCACTCTGCAGTTGCCTGGAGATGTAGGTCCGTCGGGATCGGTCCGATGGTAGCTCGCCATTCCTGGAGCGAGCGCTATCCGCTCTCGCGATCACTTGATCTTGTCAGATCACTTGACCTTGAGGTTTTCCGCAGACGACTTTCCACGGTTGCTCACGATCTCGAACTCGACCTGCTGGCCTTCATTGAGCGTGGAAAGACCCGCCTTCTCCACAGCGGAAATGTGAACGAACACATCTTGCCCGCCGCCCTGCGGCTGGATGAAGCCATAGCCCTTGGTCGGATTGAACCATTTCACGGTACCGGTCGACATCAAAGCTCTCCCAGAGATAAAGAACGCAGTTCGCCTAACCTGCACATTCCGGAGACCGTGGCAATTGAAATGCGCGCGAGCGATCCATGGAAATACCACCTCGGCTTGGCGGTGCGGCCACCGGTACGGCAGACATCGAATTGCGGAATAAGTTCCCTCTGAAGCACGCGCGATCTGAAGCGAGCCCGACCTGAAGCGAGCCCGACCTGAAGCAAGCCCGACCTGAAGCAAGCCCGACCTGAAGCAAGCGCGATGCCGCAGCCGTCGATGCGTCCCCGCGCGTTCTCTCGCGGCGCGCACTCCCCGCCCTCCGCCTTCGCCGGCCGTCCCCTCGCTCGCGATTCGCACCCGCGCGGTGCAAAACGACCTACCACACGTTCAAGGAACATTGTAGAATGACTGACGGCATCCTGCCTCTGGCACTGCATCCAGCCGCATGCGAATTGGCGAATAAGGCCGCGCGGAATATAGTATCGGGCGTATTCGATTGCCTCTGAATCCCGAACGGACGGTGGGGCCAGCGAATGCGGCGATGACCGCGAACCGTATCCAGTCGAGCCCAGCAAGCAAGGGAGTCGCGCATGCCCGAATCCGGTGACGACGCAACGGAGACCGTTCGAAAGATCTTTGCCGACTACTCCGCATTTCAGCGTTCCCGCGCTGATCTCCCGCAGGGCGACATCACCCGGCTTTCGACCAGGGACCTGACGAAAGTCGTGCAGGCGCACGAAATCGAACAAGCCCGCAAGCAGGGTGCAGAGATGGTCGAGATCGTGGAACGCCGCCACCGGTCCGGCTATGTTCCATTTCCGCCCCTTCGGTCCAACAAGAAAAAGCCGACCGATCAAGGCCTGTGAGGGCCTCGCGCACCGACACGGTCCGTTGCCGGTAGCCTGCCTGGGCCGGTCGCGTGCGGAGCCCGGTCACGTGACAGAGCCGGTCGCATTGACGGAGCCGGTCGCGTTGGCGGTCAGTGCGCGGAACTTTTCAAAACGACTCGCTGACGGTCACGGCGTCGTCGCCGTTGCCGGTCGAATCGCAGCGCCCCCGGAGCGGCGCCCGGCTACCCGTGGCGGTGCGGCGGGGGGCGGCACGGAAACCGAGGGCGCCGCGGCCACGATGCTCGCCAGCAACGCGTCGATGTTCTCGCCCCCGGCGATCTGCGGATTCGACGGGGCGAAGCCGTCGCCCAACTCGCGCTTGCGGACGAGGTCGCGGGCGAGGTTGAAGGCCTCGCGCAGGGACGGAGCCTGGCGCATCGCGGTGTTGAAGAAGGCGTCGCCGAAATAGGTCCACTGCGCGCCGTCCTGGCACCCGAACGACGGATGATCGGCATCGGCGGCGGTGATCACCAGGGTGTCCGCGCTGGCGAGCGGCAGGAAAATGCCGGAATAGCAGGCCGAAATGATCACGATGCGGTGGCGCACGCCGGTGTAGCGGAGCGTCGCGGAGAGCAGCCACGGCGACAGCGTCTCCTCGGTGGCGCCGGCTTTCACCGCGAGGCCGCCATGGGAGCCGTGCGAGGTCAGGATCAGCAGCAGGATGTCGTTTTCGGGATCCATGCCCTTCGCCGCCGAATCGAGCGTCGCAGCGAGGGTCCCGACCGTTGCGTCGGTCCGGCTCTTGGTATTGGCACGCACGAACACCGGGCCGCCGCCGAAACGCTTCGCGGCGATGTCAGCTGCACCCTTTGCCTCGCTTTCGAAGACGCTCTGGTCGCCGAACAGCCCGAACGCCGCGATCACCAGCTTGCGGCCGGTTTCGGCCGCGGTGGCCATGCCCGCGGGAACGCAGACGAGGCCAACCGCGATCCATCCCGCGGCGAGGAACCTGGACAGGTGTGTCGACATCATCGAGGTCCGCCGTTCGACCAAAAGTCTCGAAGCAAGGGACTGCCCTGCCGGCCGGAGTTCGCCGCACCGACGAGCGCCGCAAGCGGGATCCGTGCGTCATTCGTGGTTCCGATTGTGGCCGGGCAAAGGCGTCTCAGCCGCGGTTCGCGGCGAAATGGCGGATGCCATCGGCGCCGGAAATGGTCTAGCTTGCCGGCAACGCTGCAGTAGCCGGCGGTCGGGAGGAGACAGTGATGACGTATCGCAGGTTCCTGCGCGCGGCCGCGGCGACGGTCGCCTTTGCGGCAGCGGCCGCCCCGGCGGCACATGCCCAGAGCCCGACCGATTTCTACAAGGGCCGGGCCGTCGATCTTTACGTCGGCTACAGCGTCGGCGGCGGCTATGATCTCTACGCCCGGGTGTTGGCGCGGCACATCGGCGCGCACATCCCGGGGCACCCGACCATCGTCGTGAAGAACATGGAAGGCGCCGGCAGCCTGCGGCTTGCCAACTGGCTCTATCGCGTGGCGCCGAAGGATGGCTCGGTGTTCGCGATCATCGGCCGCGGCACCGGCTTCGATCCGCTGCTGGGGCAGCAAGGGGCGCAATTCGACGGCCAGAAGTTCACCTGGATCGGCAGCGGCAATCACGAGGTCAGCGTGTGCGTCGCCTATGGCGACCGCGCCGGCATCACCAAGTTCGCCGATCTCAAGGCCCGGGAAATGACGGTCGGCGGCACCGGCGCGAGCGCCGACACCGACCAGTTTCCCAAAGTCGTCAATGGCGTCCTCGGCACCAGAATGAAGGTCGTGAGCGGCTATCCCGGCGGCAACGACATCGTGCTCGCGATGGAACGCGGCGAATTGCAGGGCCGCTGCGGATGGTCGTGGTCGAGCGTGAAGGCGACCCATGGCGCCTGGATCGCGGAGAAGAAGCTCAACATCCTGGTGCAGCTCGCGCTGCAGAAGCATCCCGATCTGCCGGACGTTCCCTTGGTCACCGACCTCGCCACCAACGACCAGCAGCGTCAGATTCTCAAGCTGATCTTCGCCCGCCAAGTCATGGGCCGGCCGTTCCTGGCGCCGCCGGGCATCCCGGCCGACCGCGCCGCCGCCTTGCGCCAGGCCTTCATGGAGACCTTGAAGGATCCTGACTTCCTTGCCGATGCCGAAAAGGCGCAGCTCGAGGTCAATCCGGTTCCCGGCGAAGAGCTGCAGAACCTCGTTGCCGACATCTACAAGACCCCACCGGACGTCGCCAGGCAAGCCGCACAATTGCTGGCGCCGAAGTAGCGTCGCCGCCGCGGCACGTTGCTCGCCGAATCGACAGCCATCGTCGCCGGACTTGTCGCGGGGCATGTCCCCGCGACCCCGATCGTGGGCGCAGCAGCGCCCCCCACCTTCGCATACGCCCACGTCCGAACACGTCCCAATTCGACGGGAACGCGGCTATGCTCGCGGCAACGCGGCACGCCTTGCTCCGCGGCGTTTACCCGTTCTTAATCCTCGCCATCGCTCCCTCCGAGGCAGCGGCGTGGGTCGAACCGAAGATTAAGGCCGCGTCCCTACCCTGGCGTGGACCGACCTGGAGGCCCTGGTGGCGTCGAGCGAAGCCCTTTCATCGCGCAGCGCACTGGCGGGCATTCGTGACCGCATCGCGGCCTGGCGCGCCGATCGCGGCGACCATGCGACCGCCCAGCGGATCGCCGGCAGCGCGTTCCTCATTCGCGTGGTCAGTGCAGGCATCCTCTTCCTCAGCCAGGTCGTGCTGGCGCGCTGGATGGGGCGCTTCGAGTTCGGCATCTATGTCTACGCGTGGGCCTGGGTAGGTTTCCTCGGCATGCTGAGCCCGCTCGGGGTCGGCTCCTCGGCGCAGCGGTTCGTCCCCGAATACCGCACCCGCGGCGACCTCGATGGGCTGCGCGGCTTCCTGTCGGGAAGCCGCTGGCTCTGTGTCGGGCTGGGGATGGCGGTCGGCGTCGCGGTTCTCGCCACGGTACTCGCCCTCGGCGGCCGCATCAGCGCCTACTACTTCGTTCCGTTCGTGCTGGTGAGCCTGACGCTCCCGATCTTCACCTTGAGCGCCGTGCAGGACCCGACCGCGCGCTGCTTCAACTGGATCGACCTCGCGCTGCTGCCGGTTTTCATCGTCCATCCGCTGATCGTGATCGTGGTGACCGGCGGATTCTATCTCGCCGGCGGCACGGTGAGCGCCGACACCACGCTCGCGACCGCCTGCGCTTCGCTGTGGATCGTGGTGCTGGCGCAGAAGTTCGTCCTCGACCGCCGATTGCGGCACGCGATTCCGGCTGGGCCTCGGCGCTACGAACCGCTGCACTGGATCAAGACTGCGCTGCCGCTCGCCCTCGTCGACAGCTTCTTCATCCTGCTCACCTACGTGGACACGTTGGTGCTCCAGGTCTTCGTCGGGCCGGCCGATATTGCGGTCTACTACGCCGCGACCAAGACGCTCGCCCTCGTCAACTTCATCTATTTCGCGGTGTCGGCCACCTCTGCCCACCGCTTCAGCGAATATCACGTCGCCGGCGAGCACGAGAAGCTCGCCGCCTTTCTCGCGGAGACGATTCGCTGGACGTTCTGGCCTTCGCTGGCGCTCGCCGGTCTCATGCTGGTGTTGGGGGAGCCGATCCTGATGCTGTTCGGCCCGGGATTCGCGGACGGCTATCATCTGATCGCAATCATGTCGGTAGGGCTCGTCGCGCGGGCCGCGGTCGGACCCGCGGAGCGGCTCCTCAACATGATCGGTCAGCAGAAGATCTGCGCCGCGATCTATGGCTCGGCGTTTGCCGTCAACCTCGTACTCTGCTTCCTGCTGATTCCACGCCTCGGCCTGACCGGAGCGGCCATTGCCACGGCTTCGGCCGTGCTCGTCGAATTGATGCTGCTGTTCGTCGTCGCCAAGCGGCGCCTCGGGCTGCATGTCTTCATCTGGGGCGGACCGTCGCGGGGTTGACATGCTCGCGCCTGCGCAAAGCCTGGTGACCGAGCGGCGGGCCCTGTCATCGCTGGCCGATGCGATCGAGCCGTGGCGGCGGCTTGCCGCCCGCGCCGGCGAACCGAACGTCTTCTATGAGCCGGCCTTCGCGCTCGCCGCCGCGCCGACTCAGGGCCACGACGTCGAGGCGATCCTCGCCTGGTCGACCGACACGCCGCGGCGGCTCCTCGGCATGTTCCCGTTCCGGCGGACGGCACGGCGCTACGGCGTGAAGTTTCCGCTGCTCCTGGGCTGGACCCACCCGTTCGCGCCGCTGGGCACGCCGCTCGTCGACCGCGATGCCATGGTCGAGGTGGCCGCGGCGGTCCTCGACCATGTGGCGGGTGACGCGGCCCTGCCGAAGCTCCTGCTGCTGCCGCTGTTGCCGGAAGCCGGACCGGTGGCGCAGGCGCTCCGCGCCGCGGCGGACACGCGCGGCGGAACCCACGCGGCACACGCGCGGCACCTGCGGGCAGCGCTCACGCCAGGCGCGCCCGGCACCTGCGGGCTCGATCAGACGATCGGCACCAAGCGCTTCCGGGAGTACAACCGCCTGCATCGCCGCCTCGCCGAGACCGGGCAGATCGACTTCATTCTGGCGCGCGCGCCTGCCGATGTCGCCGCGGCGCTGCAGCGCTTCCTCGCCCTCGAGGTGCAGGGCTGGAAGGGCGCCGCCGGCACCGCATTGATTGCGAACACGGCATTGCGGGACTTCGCCGAGACCGCGATCGAGGCGCTTGCCCGGCAAGGGCAGGCGCTGGTGGCGGATCTGCAGCTCGGCGGGCAGACCATCGCCGCCGTCGTCGCCCTGCAAAGCGGCAGCAGCGTGTGGACCTGGAAGATCGCCTATGACGAGGAGATGGCGCGCTTCTCTCCGGGACTACAGGTGATGACGGCGCTCACCGGGGCGCTGCTCGCCGACCCCGTGGTGGTCCTGGTCGATTCCTGCGCCATCCCGGACCATCCCATGATCGATCGCCTGTGGCACGACCGCATCGCCATGGCCGACATGTTGATCGGGCTCACGCACGATAGGAAGTTCGCCGTCGCATCTCGCATGGAATCGGTGCGCAACGACCTCATCGCGCTTGCGCGCGGCGTCCGTGACCGCGTACGCGGCACACGGTAGCCGACGTTTCCGAGGTCGCCGTCATTGCCCGGCTTGACCGGGCAATCCAGTAACCACCGCGCTCGAATGGGAATTCGGCCCCGCCTCGAGCTCGGGGGGTACTGGATGCCCCGCTTTCGCGGAGCATGACAGTGCAGGATTCAAGGCACCGTTGCGCCCAAGGTCGCGCTCAAATCTGCTGCCCTTCGCCGAGCGGGATGTCGCGCAGCGTGCTCGGTGCGAACAACTCCTCGAGCTTGATGCGGCGTCCGGTCAGGCCGTGCTCGTGGGCATATTGCAGCAGCGCTTCGATGCTGGGACGGTTCTGTTCGATCCCGTAGGGAAACCAGTCCGGCCCCATGATCGCCTGCTCCTCTTCGAGCAGCGGCTGCAGCCACGCCGACGACACCTTCGGCGAGCCGGCCTCGGCGAGGACGTGGTAGCAACGATCCTTGGCCGCGCACAGCGCCTTGTAGAGGCTCAGGGCCACCCAGGGATCCCGCTCATAGATGTCGCGGCGGATCACCACCGTATGCATGATCGGGTAGATGCGCGTGCGGCGGAAATGATCCTTCTCCACCTCGGCGTAGTTCGGGAACAGCCGCCTGACATTGGGCGCGCCGCGCCGGAACGACAGCGGGTTGTTGGCCGTCATCAGGAAGTCGATCTCGCCGCGCTCGAGCAGGTCGCCGAGCTCGGTATTGGGCGGCGCCTGGGTGAGGCGGACGTCGGCCGGCAGCTTGTGCCCGAGGCGATCGGCGCGGCCCTGCACCCAGGAGACGTCACTCGGCTTGACGCCGTATTCGTGCTCCAGCAGCCCGCGCATGTAGACGGCGGCGGTCATGCTGTATTCCGGCACGCCGCCGCGCTTGCCCTTGAGATCCTGCGGGCCGCGGATGCCGCTGTCGGTGTTGATGAAGAAGTAGCCGTGGCGGAACACGCGCGACGGGAAGGCGGGGATGGCGACGAACGGCGCGTCGCCCTGGCTGACCAGCGTCGTGTAGTTGGACAGCGACATCTCGGACGCGTCGAACTCGCGATACTGCAGCATGCGCCAGAAGATCTCGGCGGGCTGCAACGGCAGGTAGACGAGGTCGAGGCCTTCCGGCGCCAGGGTGCCGTCGCGCAGCGACTGGGTGCGATCATATGGCCCGCACGCGAAGGTCAGGCGCAGCTTGGACATGGGCATTCTCTGATGATGAGTGGAGGGACGATGAGGAATCGCAAGGTAGCACGCGAACCTCCGTTCCGTCATTCCGGGGCGCGCGTTTTCGCGCGAACCCGTACTCCAGGCAGCAGGTGCGGCCGGAAGTTTGTTGTGGATTCCGGGTTCACCGCTGCGCGTTGTCCCGGAACGCCCACGGATCAAGCACTCTGCACTCAGACGTCGCTGCACTGAGACATCGCTGAGACATTGCTGCGCTGAGACACTGCTGCGCTGAGACATTGCTGCGCTGGCAAGCGCCGCCGTGATGTCCTAGCCTTTGCCGCCGGCCGTCCGAACAGGAGCATCATAAATGTCAGTCCAAGCTCTCCGCCGTTTCATGTTGGCGCTGGCGTCCGTGCTGGCGCTGCTCGCGCCGGCCGCTGCGGAGACCTGGCCCGATCGGGTGGTGCGCATCGTCAATCCGTTCCCGCCGGGCGGCTCGGTGGACGTGATGGCCCGCCTGATGGCGCAGAAGCTCACCGAAAACACCGGCCAGCAGTTCATCGTCGAGAACCGCGCCGGGGCCGGCGGCAATGTCGGGGCCGAGTCGGTCGCAAAATCCGAGCCGGACGGCTACACGCTGCTGTTCACCGCGCCCGGACCCCTGGTCGTCAACCAGACGCTGTACACCAAGGGCCTCCCGTTCGATCCCGCGCGCGACTTCGCGCCGATCGCGCTGTTCGCGATCTCCCCCATCGTGCTGATGGTCTATCCGGGGCTGCCGGTGACCAACATGCAGGAGCTGATCGCCTATGCGAAAAAGCATCCCGGCACGGTCAATTTCGGCTCCGCCGGCAACGGCTCGACCCCGCATCTGAGCGGCGAGCTGCTCAAGACCATGACCGACATCGACATCGTCCACGTGCCCTATCGCGGCACCGGCCCGGCCATGAACGACCTCATCGGCGGCCACATCCAGATGTTCTTCGACCTGCTGCCGTCGAGCCTGCAGCAGATCTCGAGCGGCAAGGTGCGCCCGATCGCCAATGCGGGCGTCAAGCGCCCCGCCGTGCTGGCGAACCTTCCCACCGTCGCGGAGCAGGGGCTGCCCGGCTTCGACGCCAATTCATGGGAGGGGCTCGTGGCGCCGATCCGGACCCCGGCGGCGGTTCAGGCGAAGCTGATCGCCGAGGTCAAGAAGGTGCTGCAGTCGCCGGACATCGCCGACCGCATCGATATGCTGGGCTCGGTGCCGGGCACCGCGTTCGGCAAGGACTTCGGCACGTTCATGGAAGCCGAGACCGCGAAATGGGCGGCCGTGATCAAGAAATCCGGCGCGCGGGCGGATTGAACGCGCGGAATCGCCTCCCCACACGCGTGGGGAGGCGGATCGAGCGAATAAGGAGGACTACGCCGCGCCGGCCTGGAGATGGGCGCCGCGGCGCTTGTAGAGTTCCTCGTCCGCGTAGCCCATGGTCTCGGGCTTGCCACGGCCGAGCATGACCTGGAAGTAGACCGGCTCGAGGCTGTCGTTCTGGTAGCCGTGGATCACGCCGGCCGGGCAGGAAATGCATTCCCACGGCCCGAGCCGCGTGGTGAGGCGCTTGCCGGTCTCGTCCTCGACGAACACGTCGAGGAAGCCCTGCAGCACGAAGAACACCTCCTCGACCTCGTGGGTGTGCGCCGCATTGCCCTGGCCGGGCTCGACGAACATGATCGACAGCGTGAAGTTGCCGGCCGGAATCACGGTGGGATCGGCGTGCTTGCCGGAGCCGCCGGCGCCGATGAAGCGGTGCTGGGCCCGCTTGAAGCCTTCGATCTTGGCGTCCTCGAACGCCGCCCAGTCGGGCTTGCGGTCGCGGAACCGGCGCACATAGCGGTCCATGATGGTCTCGATGGGAACACCCACCAGTTCCGGCGGAAGCTGATGCCGCGCAACGCCCATGTCTCTTCTCCTCTTTCGGTTGATCGAAAATCTAGGGGCCGGCGGCACCTTCCGTCAACGAAAGCCGCCTGCCTTCAGCAATCGGTCCGGAGCGCGATGGCCATCAGCGTCGTCCCGCCTCGACCATCTCCCAGATCCGCGACGGCGTCAGCGGCAATTCGCGCGGCTCGACGCCGAAGTCGCGCAGCGCGTTCGCCACCGCATTGGCCATGATGCCGCCGGCGGAGATGATGCCGCCCTCGCCTGCGCCCTTGGCGCCGAGCGGGTTGATCGGGGACGGAAACTGGTCGGTGACGATGGCGCGCAGGTGCGGAAAGTCGCTCGCCGTCGGCAGCAGGTAGTCGGCGAGCGACCCCGTCAGGAACTGGCCCTCCTCGTCGTAGACGAGGTTTTCCAGCATCGCGCCGCCGAGCCCCTGCACCAGCGACCCGATCACCTGCCCGCGCACCGTCATCGGATTGATGATGCGGCCGCAGTCGACCACGGTGAGATAATCGACGATCCGCACCTCGCCGGTGCGGGCATCGACGGTGACGTGGGCAGCGTGGGCGCCGTAGGTGTAGGTGTGCTTTTTGTTGAGGAAGATGCCTTCCGCCGAGAGGCCGGCGAAGGCGGCAAAGCCGAGCGCCTGGTCAGCGGGCCCGGTGATCCTGTCCTCGACGACCCGGACCTCGGAGGTTGCGCATCCCCAGCGGCCTGCGGCCTCTGCACGCAGCGCCGCATGCAGGTTGTCGACGGCATCGAGCAGAGCCGACCCACCCATCACGACGGAGCGGGAATGATAGGCGCCGTAGCCGTCGCTGACATAGGCCGTCGAGCCGTGGAACACATGGGCGATGCGGTCCATGGGGATCTCGAGGGCATCCGCCGCGATCTGCGCGAACACCGTCTCGACACCCTGCCCCACGGCCGATGAGCCCATATACACCGTCACCCCGCCGTCGCCGTTGATCTCCAGCCGCGCCGTCTCCTTGGGTCCGGCCGCGCCGCCTTCGAGGAAGCAACCGACCGCGAGGCCGTGATGGCGCCCGTCGATCAGCCGGCCCTGGAGGCTCGCCTTCTCCGCCCAGCCGAATTCCGCGAGGCAGCGATCGAGCGTCGCGGAATAGTCGCCGCTGTCGGTCTCGTCCTTGGACTCGAACGGCGTGATGGTCGGGAATTGGTAGGGCATCGCCGATGCCGGGATCAGGTTGCGGCGGCGAAACGCGACGCGGTCGATGCCGAGATCGCTCGCCACCATGTCCAACAGGCGCTCGCGGAAGAAATCCGCTTCGAAGCGCCCCGGCCCGCGATAGGTGCCGACCGGCGTTTTGTTGGTCATCCACAACGCGGATGTGACCCGGACGTTGGGGATCCGGTAGGGGCCGGACAAGAACTGGGCGATGTTGCGTGCGCCGACCGCGCCATTGGTGCGCATATATGCGCCCATGTCGACGTCCACGTGGCCGCGCAGAGCGAGGATGGCGCCGTCGCGGCTGCAGGCGATCTCGACCTCGACCTCCGCTTCGCGGGCGTGGTTCATCGCCATCAGGTTCTCGCGGCGGTCCTCGATCCATTTCACCGGACGGCCGACATGGCGCGCCGCGAACGGAATGAGGAAGTCTTCCGGATAGAACTCGCCGCGCGCGCCGAACCCGCCGCCGACGTCGTTCTCCACCATCTCGATCGCGTCTTCGGAGAGGCCGATCTGCTTCGCCAGGATGCGGCGGTTGAAGAACGGCACCTTGGCCGCACCGGACACGGTCAGCCGGCCGGTGCCGGCATCCCATTGGGCGAGCAGGCCGCGCGGCTCCATGGTGAGACCGTAATGGCGCTGGGTGCGGAATTTCTCGGCCCTGACATAGGGCGCGCGCGCGAACACCGAATCCGGATCGCCGTTGGCGGCGGTGAAGACCATGGCGCGGTTGGTGCCGGCGCCGTCGAACAGCAGCCGGTCGCCGGCCATCGCCGCGGCGCAGCCGGTGACCGGCGGCAACGGCTCGATGTCGACTCCGATGTGCTCGAGCGCGTCCTCGCCGATCGCGATGCTGTCGGCTACCACCACCGCAAGAGGCTCGCCGACATAGCGCACCCGCCCGTCGGCGATCGCCGGCTGCTCGAACGGCTTGAACTCGGGCATCGGCTGCAACCGCATCGCGATCATCGGCGGACCGCCGGGCATGTCGCGCGCGGTGATCACCGCATGCACGCCCTTGATCCGCAGCGCTGCCGCGGTATCGATCGCGCGGATCCGCCCATGGGCCACCGCGCTGCGCAGGATCACCGCGCAGAGCACCCCGTCGGGCTGGAGATCGTCGACATATTGCCCGCGGCCCCGCACGAAGCGAAGGTCTTCCCGCCGCTCGACCGGGCTGCCGATGAAGGTGTTCTTCATGCCTCGCCCCTCACGCCGTCACGGCGCCGGCTTCTTGTAGGCGGCGCGGGCATCGAGGACGGCATCGATGATGGAGATATAGCCGGTGCAACGGCACAGGTTGCCCGACAGCACGTCGCGGATGCGATCGGCATCGGCATCGGGCTCCTCGGTCAGCAGCGCGTGGGCGGTGGTGATCATGCCCGGCGTGCAGAACCCGCATTGCAGGGCATGGTGCCGCCGGAACGACGCCTGCAGCGGCGTCAGCTCGTGGTCGTTGGAGAGCCCCTCGATGGTGACGATGCGGCTGCCTTCGGCCTGCACGGCGAGCAGCAGGCAGGCGCGAACGGCGGCGCCGTCCACCAAGACGGTGCAGGCGCCGCAGACGCCGTGCTCGCAACCGACATGAGTCCCGGTCAGCCGCAGCACATGGCGCAGGCAGTCGGCGAGCGACATGCGCGGCTCGACATCGACACCGACCGTATTGCCGTTGACCTCGAAGCTTACCTGCATGGGGACCCGACGCCCTGTCTCCAACACTTACCATTTCTGTCATCGCCCGGCTTGACCGGGCGATCCAGTAGCCACCGACCTGCGATTTGGGTATGGCATCGCCCGATCGATAACGCAGGGGTTACTGGATGCCCCGCTTTCGCGGAGCATGACATCCGAATGGGACGGGCGCACTCACAGTCGCGACGGGTCCCGGACATCACGCGCACGCGCCCTGCAGCGCGCGCTCGACCAGCGTGCCGAGCAGCGACTTGCGATATGCGGCGCTGGCATGGATGTCGGTCCGCGGCGTCACCGCCGCGGCGGCCGCAGCGCCGGCGCGCTCGCTGACGCCGACATCGACCGCGCGGCCGTTGATCTCGGCTTCCGCCGCCGCGAGCCGCTGCGGCACATCACCGACCCCGATGGCGCCGACATGGGCGTCGCGCGCCCTGCCCGCGCCGTCCACGTCGTAGAACAGCGCAGTTCCCGCCATGGCGAAGTCGCCGCGGCGGCGTGCGAATTCCTTGAACGCCCAGCGCCGTTGCGCGGGCCAGGCCGGAAGCCGGATGTCGACGATGATCTCGTCGGGAGCGAGCGCGGTGGTGAGCGGGGCGATGAAGAAATCGGCGGCGCGGATGGTGCGCGTACCGGCGCGCCCGACCACGCCGATGTCGGCGTCGCACGTCACCACGATGCCGGGCATTTCCGCCGCAGGATCGGCATGGGCAATGCTGCCGCCCACCGTGCCGCGGTTGCGGATCTGATAATGGGCGACCTCGGCGATGGCCGCCTTGAGCAGCGGATGTGCGATGTCGAGCCGCGCATCGTCCTCGATGTCGCGCCAGCGCACCATGGCGCCGAGCCGGACGCCGGCCGCGGTGATCTCGATGCGCCGCAGATCGGCTAGCTTGCGAAGATCGACGAGGAGCGAAGGCGACGCCACCCGGAACGCCATCATCGGCACCAGGCTCTGGCCGCCGGCGAGCACCTTGGCGTCGCCGCCGCCGGCCGCAAGGAGCGCGACCGCCTCCGCAAGCGTCGCCGGGCATGCATATTCGAACGCAGGGAGTTTCATCCGAGACTCGGGCGTGCGCGTCGATTCCATTCAGCGCCGCAGCCATTTCCCTACCACCGGGCGGAATGGCCGGTCAATGTGATCACAGCTCGGGGCGAGTCCGCGCCGGTTTGACATCCGGCGGCGCGCACTGCGAAAACGTCGGCAACACGTCGTCACGGCCGCACTGCGGCCATCCGATCACAAGGCAGCATGCCAGGGATGCGCGGGGCGGGCCCGCGGCGGACGGCGGAGGAATTGGAGAACTAGTCATGAGCCTGCAACTGAGCCTCGCCGTCTGCGACTACGATCGCACGCGCGCCATTTTCGACGGCCGCGCCAGCGTGGAGGGCTGCGACATCACGGCGGTGCCGCTGGAGCCCGAGGAGTCGTTCCATCGCGCCTTCAAGTTTCAGGAGTTCGACATCTCCGAGATCTCCATGAGCAGCTACACGATGACGACCGCGCGGGGCGACTCCCACTACGTCGCGATCCCGGCCTTCGTGTCGCGGCTGTTCCGCCACAGCGGCATCTATATCCGCACCGACCGCGGCATCAGCGGGCCGCAAGATCTCAAGGGCAAGACCATCGGCCTGCCGGAATACCAGATGACCGCCAACGTCTGGATCCGGGGCATTTTGGCCGATCAGTACGGGGTCAAGCCGAGCGACATCAAATGGCGCCGGGGCGGGCTCGAGGAGGCGGGGCGGGAGGAGCGCGCGCGCATCAGCCTGCCGGCGGCCATCGACTACGGGGCGGTCCCCGAGGACCGCACGCTCTCCGACATGCTCGCCCGCGGCGAGCTCGACGGCGTGTTGAGCGCGCGGGCGCCGTCCTGTTTTCTCGCCGGCCAGCCCGGCGTCGGGCGGCTGTTTCCCGACTATCCGGCCGTGGAGGAGGCGTATTTCCGCACCACCGGAATCTTTCCGATCATGCACGCCATCGGCATCCGCCGCAGTCTCGTCGAGAGACATCCATGGCTCGCGGTCAGCGTCTACAAGGCATTCGTCCGGGCCAAGGAATTATGCATGCGGGAGCTCGGCCAGATCGGTCATCTCGCGACGTCGCTGCCGTGGAGCGTCGCCGACTACGAGCGGGCGAAAGCCGCGCTAGGGTCGGACTACTGGAGCTACGGCGTCGCCGCGAACCGCCACGTGTTGGAAACGCTCGCCCGCTATTCCTTCGAGCAGGGACTGTCGGTCCGCGAACTCGCCGTCGACGAGATGTTCGCGCCCTCGACCTATGACCTGACCCGGATCTGAGGGCGCCTGGTCGGGCCTCGCACTGGCAGCATCTGCCGCCGGCAATCAAGATCGTACGCGCTCACGCCGCGCGGGTCGACCGGGTGGTGAGATTCCGCTGCAATCCGACAAGCTGGGCCCGGATCGCATCCTCGATCTGGCTGACCGCCTGTTCGGCATGGATCGCGCGGGCCTCGGCGGCGCGCATCTGGCGGTCGGCATTGGCGAGCTGGTTCTCGGCGGCGGCAATCCGCGACTGGGTGCGCTCCAGCTCATCCTCGGCCTCCTGCAGCCGGGCGATCAGCTGGGAAACCGCGTCTTCGGCCTGGCTGCGGGCGGCCTCGGCATCATTGATGCGGGCTTCAGCCAGCTCGAGCTTTTCGAGGGCGCATTCCGCCAAGGCCTTGGCGCGTGCCTCGGACTCGGCGGCACGCTCCTGGATTCCGCGGATGACGTCGGCAGCCTGGGACACGAGGCCAAGAGCCGAGGCGGGTTCGCGCCGCGCCTGAACCGGTTCGGCGGGAAAGTGCACGACGTTCTGGGCCGACTCGCCCCCGGGCGCCTTCGCGAGCTGCTCTCGCATATGGTCACGCAGCCAGTTCATCTCGGTCTCCCGCCATCCCCACAAAAGTGTTGCCAGATAGCTAACGAGGAGGATGTTGCGGCACGGATGGTAAACAGGTCGTTAACATGGGGCGCGGAAGAACGGATTTAGCGATGCGCAACCGAAGGTTGGCTGCGATCATGACGTGCGGCCGCAGGCGATGGCGCAGGCGGCCGCGGGCGACAGTGCAAGCGGCCGGGCGCGCGTCGCGCTCCTTCAGGGCTTCATGCCGGCCGGCGCGACCTGGGAGGTCTTCATGCCGACCTCGTCGAAGGCGCGGCGGACGAGCCCGGACGCCTTGGCATCCTCGACGAAGGCGGTGACGTAGGCGAGCGCTTCGGGCTTGTTCTTGGGCACCGCCACCGCCGTGGTCGAGTTGAGGAACCCGCCGTCGAGAATGTGCGATCCCGGAATCTTCTCTTTGAGCCCGGTGAGGGATTCCCGGCTCAACGCGATGGCGTCGGCCTGGCCGGCCTTCATCAAGGCGACGGCCTCGTCGACCCCCTTGACCGTCACGTGGGTGGCGTCGGGCGAAGCTGCATTGGAGGCGCGAAAGGTCGCCGTCCCGGCGACGCCGGCGATGCGCACGCCGGCACGGTTCGCGTCGGCCACGCTCTTTACGTCGGAGCCGGGCGCAATGAGATAAGTGCTCTGGAGCAGATGATAGGGCGCGCCGAAGTCGACGAACTTCTTGCGCGTTTCGTCCACCGGCATGAACGACACGTCCCATACGCCGCTGGCCGCCGAGCCCTGGATCTCGCCGGTGCCGAGATAGGGGACGAATTCGAGCGGCACGTTGAGCTTCTTCGCAAGCGCGGTAGCGAGCGTAATGGTGACGCCGCGATAGCTGCCGGGCGTGTCGCCCTTCACCGTGTAGAGCGCGGAAGTCGCCGGACCGACCGCGATAGCGACCCGCAGCTTGCCGGTCGGCGTGAGTTCCTTGATCGCGCCAGCTTCGTCCGCGGCGGCAGCCCCACCGGTCAACATCCCACCGGCGAGGATCCCGCCGACGACCAGGGTAAGGGCAAGGGTCAGCCGCCGCGCCAATGACCTCATGTCGACCGTCCTCCCGAAAGCCCTTAAGGTGGGCGGCGCCTTTCTAGCTCGCGGCAAGGAACGTCTGCAATGGCGGAGAACGGTTTGGTGACGGTCAAAAGCTCGCACCGCGTCAGGGACACCATCGACCGGCTGGCCGCCCAGGTCGCCGCCAAAGGTATGACGGTGTTCGCGCGCATCGATCACGCCAAGGGCGCCGAAGACGTCGGCCTGCCGCTGCGCCCGACCGAGCTCCTGATTTTCGGCAACGCCAAGGGCGGCACGCCGCTCATGCAGGCCGAGCAGGCGATCGGGATCGACCTGCCCTTGAAGGCGCTGGCCTACGAGGACGCCGAGGGCACCGCGTGGCTCTGCTACAACGACCCGACATGGCTCGCCGCCCGCCATGGCATTCCGGACGGCGCGGTGACCAAGGCCATGGCGGCAGCGCTCGCCGCCCTGATAAAAGGGGCAACCGCGGCCTGAGCTTCAGCGCACAGGCGATGACGGCTGCGGCTCCTCACGCGGCTCCGGTGCAGGTCGGGGGCTCGCATCCTTCCCCGCAATGTGCGAAGGCGGTAGCCGGGGAGAAACAGCGGCGGTTCGTCTGCGCCGCAGCGCCCAATGAAGGCCAACGACATGCACGTCCTCGTCACCGGCGCGGCCGGGATGATCGGGCGCAAGCTGACCCAGCGGCTCGTCGCCGGGCCGCTGCACGGCAAAGTGGTGACGCGGCTCACCCTCACCGACGTGGTGGCGCCCGCCCAGCCGGTGTTTGCAGGCACCGTCGCGATCGTCACTGACGACCTCGCGACACCCGGCATTGCCGGCAGCCTTCTCAGCGGCCGTCCCGACGTCATCTTTCACACCGCCGGCATCGTGTCGGCCGAGGCGGAGCTCGATTTCGACAAGGGCTATCGCAGCAATCTCGACGGCATGTTCGCCCTCCTGGAGGCGGTGCGCGCGATCGGCGACGGCTATCGGCCCCGGCTGATCTTCACGTCGTCCTGCGCCGCCTATGGGGCGCCGTTCCCCGACATCATCGGCGACGAATTCCATCTCACGCCGCTCACCTCCTACGGGACCCAGAAGGCGATGTGCGAGCTTCTGCTCGGCGACTACACGCGCCGCGGCATGGTCGAGGGCATCGGGCTGCGGCTGCCCGCGATCTGCGTCCGCCCCGGCAAGCCCAACAAGGCGGCATCGAGCTTCTATTCCGCCATCATCCGCGAGCCGTTGGCCGGCCAGGAGGCGATCCTGCCGGTCGACGAGCGGCATCTGCACACCCACGCCTCGCCGCGCGCCGCGGTGGGTTTCCTCATCCATGCGGCGGGGCTCAGCCCCGACGATCTCGGGCCGCGGATCAACCTCACGATGCCTGGGGTGTCCTGCACCGTCGCCGAGCAGATCGAAGCGCTGCGGCGGATCGCCGGCGACAAGGTCGTTGCCCGCATCCGCCGCGCGCCCGACCCGCTGGTGATGCGCATCGTCGGCGGCTGGCCGCACCGTTTCGATGCCGCCCGCGCCCGTGCGCTCGGCTTCGTGGCGGAAAGCTCGTTCGACGACATCATCCGCATCCACATCGAGGACGAGCTCGGGGGCGTGATCCGCTAGCGATGATTCGGTTTTCCACTCCGCTCATTTCGGCGACTCTGGTGCGCCGCTACAAGCGCTTCCTCGCCGACGTGGTGCTGGCGGACGGCGAGGAGATCACCGCCCACGTCGCCAATCCAGGTGCGATGACCGGGCTCGCCACGCCGGGCGCGCGCGTGCTGCTGTCGCGCTCCGACAGCGCCAGCCGCAAGTTGCCCTATTCGTGGGAGCTGGTCGAAACCGACCTCGGCTCCGGTCCCGAGTTGGTCGGCGTGAACACCGCGCATCCCAACGCGATCGCCGCCTACGCCATCGCCGCCGGCGAGATCCCCGCGCTCGCCGGCTATGCATCGCTGCGGCGCGAGGTGAAATACGGAGAGCGCTCGCGGATCGACTTCCTGCTCGAAACGCCGGGCCGGCCGCCCTGTTACGTGGAGGTGAAGAACGTCCACCTGATGCGCGCGCGTGGCCTCGCCGAGTTTCCCGATTCGGTGACGGCCCGCGGCGCACGGCACCTCGACGAGCTCGCCGCCATGGTCGCGGCCGGTCACCGCGCGGCCATGCTGTACCTCGTCCAAATCGGCTCCGCCGATCGCTTCGGCCTCGCCCGCGACATCGACCGCCGCTACGGCGAATGCTTCGATCGCGCCCGCGCCACCGGTGTCGAGGCGTTCGCCTACCGGTGCACGGTCACGGCCGAAAGCATCGCCGTCGCCGCCGCGGTGCCGATGGTGGACTGATCGCGGCAAACGGGCCAACGAAGCAAACCGTAGGGTGGGCAAAGCGAAGCGTGCCCACCACTGACGTTGTCGCGTGGGCACGGCGCGAAGAGCGCGCCTTTGCCCACCCTACGGCGACGGCGACAATCGTCGAGGCCGGTGAAGACAAGCCTCTAACCGTTCCTACGCAACCGCAGCATGACGTTCTGCCGGGTGCGCGACGAAACCTCGTAGCCCTTGGCGGCGAGGAGCGCGAACAGGTCGCTCGACCACTCGCTGCTGGAATCCTCGATCACGATGAGGCCGGGCCACAGCTCTGCCGGCGCGTCGCGGAAGAACGGTACCAGCACCGTGTCCTCGGCCCCCTCGACGTCGATCTTGAGCGCATCGATGCGGCGCATGCCGGCGTCCTCCAGCACGGCGAGCAGCGGCCGGCGGCGCACCTCGACGCCCTGCGCTTCGCAGCCGTCCGCCGCGACGCGGGTGCCGCCGCGGTCGCGCCGGTTCAGCACGATCGACGCCGTGCCCTCGCCATCGCCGAGCGCCAGCGCGAGCGGCGTGATCGGCACGCCGGGATTGGCCGCGATATTGAAGGCGAGGCGCGCGAAATTCCCCGGCTCCGGCTCGATGGCGAGAATGCGGGCCATGCGTGCGGTGGCGGCGACGAACAGCGAGAACAGTCCCACATTGGCACCGATGTCGACGAACACGAAAGGCCGCCCCGCGGCGGTGACCCTGCCGATCTCTCGCGCCAGCTCCTCGCGCTCGGGCGGCTCGTACATCTGCGGCGTGAACAGGAGGTTCTTCTCGCAACCATTGTCGCGCGGATGCAGCCGCATGCGCAGCCGCCAGCGCTCGACGTCGAGGGCATCCGCCGCCTCCATCCGCATGGTGACCAGCCGGCGCAGCGCCATGGCGAGCTTGAGACCCGCCCAGGAGTCGGGCAGGCGTCCGGTCAGGGTCATGATCGCACGGTCGAAGAGGTTCGGGGCGAGCGCCCCGAACGGCGCATCGGTCATGCTCGATTCCTTGCTTTTGCCCGCTTGCGGTCCGATGACTACAGCGCTTGGTTACTACACCGCAGGGCCGGCGGCGCGCTATTCCGACTTGCTTCGGCCGGGCGACCACTTACATTCGGGCGACGGGTCGGTCGTTCGCATTCCTGAGGCATTGTAATGAATTACGTCGATGCGGCGACAGCGCCGCTGCGCAAGACCGGGCAGATCAAGCTGCACGGCCCGGACGCCTTCGCCGGCATGCGCAAGGCCGGGCGCCTGACGGCCGAATGCCTGGACATGCTGGTGCCGGAGATTCGGCCCGGCATCACCACCGACCGGATCGATCGCATCGTGTTCGAATTCGCCATGGATCACGGCGCCCGTCCGGCGACGCTGATGTATCGCGGCTACACCAAGTCGACCTGCACCTCGATCAATCACGTGGTCTGCCATGGCATCCCCAACGACAAGCCGCTCAAGGAGGGCGACATCGTCAACGTCGACGTAACGCTGATCGTCGACGGCTGGCATGGCGATTCCAGCCGCATGTACCCGATCGGCGAGATTCCGCGCCGCGCCGAGCGCCTGATCGAGGTCACCTTCGACGCCATGATGCGCGGTATCCAGGTGATCCGCCCCGGCGCCACCACCGGCGACATCGGCGCCGCGATCCAGACCTTCGTGGAAGCCCAGCATATGAGCGTCGTGCGCGATTTCTGCGGTCACGGCCTCGGACGGCTGTTCCATGACGAACCCAACATCGTCCATGTCGGCCGCCCCGGCGAAGGCATCGTGTTCAAGCCGGGCATGCTGTTCACGGTGGAGCCGATGATCAATCTCGGCCGTCCCCATGTGAAGGTGCTGTCGGACGGCTGGACCGCGGTGACGCGGGACCGCTCGCTGTCCGCCCAGTTCGAGCACAGCGTCGGCGTGACCGACCGCGGCGTCGAGATTTTCACGCTGTCGCCGAAGGGGCTCGACCGGCCGCCTTACGCCTCTCGCTGACGGCGGTCGCTCCGGCATCCCAGCCGATCCTGACCCGAAAGCATCCGGAGCTGACGGACTACGTCTTCAAGCTGCCACGCCCCTAAATTCGGGCAACAACAGGTTGCGCACATCGCGCGCATTCGCAACCAGCGCGAGCGTCGCTCCCGGCGCCATGGCGATTGCAATCGGGCGCCTGTTGTCGTCATGCTGGCATCGACGATGGGGCGACAGCGCTGATGGAATGACATGGCGGGCAAGGGTAGCGAGGACCGGCCGGAGACCGGGCTCGAGGAGGCTGCTCCGCATTATCACGGGCATCGCGAGCGCCTTCGCGCCCGCTTCCGCGAGGCCGGCAGCGACGCGGTGACCGACTACGAGCTTCTCGAGCTGGTGCTGTTTCGTGCGCTGCCGCGGCGCGACGTCAAGCCGCTCGCCAAGGCGCTGATCGGCAAGTTCGGCTCGTTCGCCGAGACGATCGCCGCGGCGCCGAAACGCCTCGCCGAAGTCGCGGGCCTCGGCGACGCCGCCATCACCGAGCTCAAGGTGGTCGAGGCCGCCGCCCACCGCCTGGCGCGCGGCGAGGTCAAGCGCCGCACCGTGCTCGCCTCATGGTCCGCAGTGCTCGACTATTGCCGTGCCGCGATGGCATTCGCCGACAAGGAGCAGTTCCGCATCCTGTTCCTCGACAAGCGCAACCAGCTCATCGCCGACGAGGTCCAGCAGGTCGGCACCGTCGACCACACCCCGGTCTATCCCCGCGAGGTGGTCAAACGCGCCCTCGAGCTCTCCGCCACCGCGGTCATCCTGGTGCACAACCATCCCACTCGTTGTGCCTACGATCCCGCTTGATCACGCGTCAATCCCTTTAAGACACGGCCTTTTTTTCTCTTCTTGACTGGGGATGTTTTTGGCGGAATAAACCACATGTGACGCTCGTACCGCCCCCAGTTTCAGCCTCCTCAACCGCCCCCTCTACGCCGCTTGGAGTTCCGCGATGCCAAGCCTGACGGAGGGTGCAATTCGCCATGCCCTTAAGCGTGTTGCGAAATCGCGGAAGCAGGAATCCCTCACTGATGGCGAGGGTCGTGGCACCGGCCGGCTGGTGCTCATTCTAAAGCCGATGCCGACGCGCGTGACCGCCGAATGGATGGCGCAGCAGTGGCGCGACGGAAGACGGACAAAATCAAAGATCGGCTCTTATCCCGCGATGACGCTTTCTGAAGCGCGCGAGATTTTCAAACGCGACTTCGCCGACATGATCCAGAAGGGCAGCAGCATCAAGATCGCCGGCGACACCCGTCCCGGCACCGTCGCCGATTTGTTCGAGGCTTACGTCGAGAACCTCAAGGCGTCGGACAAGTCGTCTTGGCAGGAGGCGGAGGCGAACTTGAACAAAATCGGCCGAACGTTCTCGGCCGCAACCGGCTTGCCCGCGACGTACTACCCGACGATGTGCTTGGCGTATTCGCCCAATCTATGAGCGCGGAAAGCGCGCGATGGCGGATCACGTTCGCAGCTACATCCGATCCGCCTACTCCTGGGGGATCAAATCGGAGCACGATTATCGCAGCACCTCGCCGCGGCGATTCAGGCTGGCCAATAATCCGGCTGCCGGCATCCCGACCGAGCCGAAGGTCGTCGGCACGCGTTGGCTTGACGAGGACGAGTTCGTTCGACTCTATCGCTGGCTGGAATGTCCGGACGCGCCCGTCCATCCGCCCTACACCCGTGCCGTCCGCATTCTTATGCTGACGGGTCAGCGCGTCGAGGAAATCGCCGCGCTCCATGTCGACCAGTGGGATGCCCAGCGAGCGGATCATCGACTGGTCGAAGACCAAGAACGGCAAGCCTCACGCGATTCCCGTTCCCGAAAATCGCCGCCGAGCTGATCGAGTCGATCATGCCGAACGAGTACGGCTGGTTTTTCCCGTCGGCGAAGGACCCGTCCAAGCCGGTCAGCGCAGGCACGCTTTACAGCTTCATGTGGCGCCAGCGGGACCGGAGCGTGATTCCCGTCGTGACCAACCGCGACCTGCGGCGAACATGGAAGACATTGGCCGGCAAGGCCGGCGTTACCAAAAGAGATCCGCGACCGCCTGCAGAACCACACGCTCCAGGACGTCAGCTCCAAGAGCTATGACCGCTGGAACTACATGCCGGAGAAGCGTGAGGGCATGGAGAAATGGGACCAATTCGTGACGACAGTGCTTTCCAAGAGGCCTCTCAAAATCGACATATGCAAAAGCGATTCCGCTGAGGTACCCGGACCGCTCGACACCCTTTAAGCGGAAGAAGGGGTCGCAGATTCCACCCCTCTCGCACCTAGCATGAACAGGTAGGCCAACAAATCCTTGGCCTAGGCGAGCTTAGTGGCGGCCCATTTTTTTAAATTCGCGAAGCTGTATGTTTCAGCAAGGTTGCCATCGAGAAAGTCCCCACGCGGCAGCCGAAGCCAGGACGCTCCGCCGGCGCGATTACTCTACGGCCGCTCTCCGCGCGCGTCCCGACAAACCCTTTGGAAGGTGTATCATGTCGAAGGATGGCCCCCCCAGCGGCGGAATCTATTATGATCCTTGGTACAGGCCTCGTCCAGTGCATGAGGTGAACGCCTCCTTGCGAGCTCAGAAGCTGATTCGCCAGGTCGGCAAGCTCTCCGAAGTCCTGAGGGCAGAAGGCCACTCAACAGACGAAATTCTGGAAAATCAAAAAATCAAGGACCTCATCGCTCAGCTGGCCGGACGTCCCCACTCTTTGCAAGGTTCGCACTGAGATCCTCAAACGCAATTTCGCAACCGGATTTCGCGGCTGACTTGCCCAAGGATAAGGCGGAGTTCATGGCCATAGCCCAGCTGCCGATCTCAACCGACGCGTTCACCCACAAGGTTTCGAACCCGGCCTGGAAATCGAAACCCACCCGGTACATGGTGGCCACGGAAGACCGGTCGATCAATCCCGAGCAGGAGCGCATGATGGCAAAGCGCGCCGGGGCCACGACGGTTGAAGTGAAATCCAGCCATGTCGCCTACATGTCTCATCCGAAAGAAACGGCGAAGCTCATCGTGGAAGCGGCCACCTCCGTATCGGCCGGCGGCCAAGCAACGGTTCCCATGCCACGGCGCGCGGGTGCGTGATCCCGCCAACGGGTGATGGTCAGCCCGCCAAGAAACGTAGAGAGCGTCATGCGAGAAATCAACTCGTCATCCATTCTCCGGACGGGACGTTCCATGCCTACGTCGCGCGCCCGGCCAAAGTGCCGGCGCCGGCGGTGGTCGTTCTCCAGGAGTTGTTCGGTGTCAACGCCGACATCCGAGCGACTTGCGATGAGTTGGCAGCCCAGGGCTTCATCGCCATCGCGCCGGACCTATTCTGGCGGCAGGAGCCGGATGTCGATCTCGACGTAACTTCTGAAGCCGCCTGGCAACACGGTCTGCGTCTCTATACAGCTTTTGATCGTGATGCGGGTGTGCGGGATGTAAAGGAAACGGTGCGCGTTGCTGCTGAGCTGGCGGGGTCAACGGGTAAGGTCGCGCTCCTCGGCTATTGCCTCGGCGCGCTGATGGTATTCCTCACCGCCGCCCGCTCCGATGTCGATGCCGCCGTCGCCTACCACGGTGGCGACACGGAAAAATACCTCGGCGAGGTTGGCGGGCTGAAGGCCCCGCTGCTCATGCATTTGGGCGAGGAGGACGAATTCATCTCAAGGCCGCGCAAGGTGAGATCAAGGCGGCCCTGGCGGCAAAGAAGAGCGCAACCGTGTACAGCTATCCGGGGCAGCGTCATGCGTTTTCGCGGCACAACGGTGCCCATTACAATGCGGCAGCCGCTGCCCTCGCCAACCAGCGCACGAGCGAATTTCTAAATCAACATCTGCGGTGAGTTTCACGCATCCCCGCCGCGCTGGCGTTCGCTAGCGCGGTTCTTCTCCTTCAATTCAATACTCGAACCAATGCTGAAGCTCCCGGTTCTTTTCGTCGGTAAAGGGCGAGTAGAGATGATCGATCGCAACGTCGGGCGGGGAGATAAGCATCGACTTGGCATGGGAGAGCGCATCGAAACCGTATTTGCCATAGTAGTGCTAG
>CAWAEZ010000017.1:0-85072 GCA_963781195.1 uncultured Alphaproteobacteria bacterium
CTCGATGGTCCCTGGCGGCTTCGAGGTCACGTCGTAGACCACCCGGTTCACCCCCCTCACCTCGTTGATGATGCGCGTTGCCACCATGCCGAGGAACTTCATGTCGAAGGGGTAGAAGTCCGCGGTCATGCCGTCGGTCGAGGTCACGGCGCGCAGGCCCACCACGTGCTCGTAGGTGCGGCCGTCGCCCATCACGCCCACCGTCTTCACCGGCAGGATGACGGCGAAGGCCTGCCAGATGTCGTCGTAGAGGCCGGCGCGGCGGATTTCCTCGATGTAGATCTCGTCGGCGAGGCGCAGGATGTCGAGCTTCTCACTGGTGATCTCGCCAGGGCAGCGGATCGCGAGGCCGGGGCCGGGGAACGGATGGCGGCCGACGAAGGCGTCCGGCAGGCCGAGCTCGCGGCCGAGCGCGCGCACCTCGTCCTTGAAGAGCTCGCGCAACGGCTCGACCAGCGTCATGTTCATGCGCTCGGGCAGCCCGCCCACATTGTGGTGGGACTTGATGGTCACCGAGGGGCCGCCGGTGAACGACACGCTCTCGATCACGTCGGGGTAGAGCGTGCCCTGGGCGAGGAAGCGCGCGGGCGCCGCGCCCTCGCGGGCGAGCTTGCCGGCCTCCGCCTCGAACACCTCGACGAACAGCCCGCCGATCATCTTGCGCTTTTGCTCGGGGTCGGTGATGCCGGCGAGCGCATCGAGGAACAGCGCCTGCACCTCCACATGCACCAGCGGGATGTTGTAGCTGTCGCGAAACAGCGCCGCGACCTTCTGCCCTTCGGCGAGCCGCAGCAGGCCGTGGTCAACGAACACGCAGGTGAGCCGCTCCCCAATCGCCTCGTGGATCAGCACGGCGGCAACCGCGGAATCGACGCCGCCGGAGAGGCCGCAGATCACCCGGCCGTCGTCGCCGACCTGACGGCGGATCTTCGCGATCGCCTCGTCCTTGAAGGCGCGCATGGTCCAGTCGCCGGCACAGCCGGCGATGCTGCGCACGAAGTTGCGCAGCAGCGCGGCGCCATGGGGCGTGTGCACCACCTCGAGGTGAAACTGGGTGGCGTAGAAGCGCCGCGCCTCGTCGGCGATCATGGCGATCGGCGCATTCGGCGAGGTGGCCATGACGCGGAAGCCCTCGGGCAGCGCCGTCACCCGGTCGCCATGGCTCATCCACACCGGGTATTTCTCGCCGCGCTCCCACACGCCGGAGAGCAGCGGGCTGTCGGCCGTCACCTCGACCTCGGCGCGGCCGAATTCGCGGTGGTGCCCCCCCTCGACCTTGCCGCCGAGCTGCTTGGCCATCGCCTGCTCGCCATAGCAGATGCCGAGGATCGGCACGCCGGCCGTATAGAATTCCGCCGGCGGCAGCGGCGCGCCGGGATCGAGCACCGAGGCCGGCCCGCCCGACAGGATGATCGCCCGCGGCTTCATCGCGGCGAACGCCGCGGCCGCCGCCTGGAACGGCGCGATCTCGCAATAGACCCCCTGCTCGCGCACGCGGCGCGCGATCAGCTGGGTGACCTGGGAGCCGAAGTCGACGATGAGGATGGTGTCGTGCATTGGCCTATGTGCGGCGCGAGGCGCACGGGGTCAAGGCGGCACCCCGGGGATTTCCAAAGGCAGATCGTCAAGCCCGCGAGCCGAGCGACCTGCATTCCGGAAAAGAGGCGCGGCACCGGGCGCCGCCTGCCCGTCGGCCGTCAGGGGCAGGCCGCGGGCTCGACCTCGGCCCATTGCCGCCCAAGCGAGGCCGCAGTGCCGAGCACCCGCACGCATTCGCCGGCCCTGAGACGACCTTGCAGCTTGGTCGGATCGATCGGGCCTGCGCCCTGCGGCTCCGACCAGATGGGGCGGAAGGCGACGGCCGTCAGCAGGGTGCCGGCGGCAGGCAGCGACTGGCCATCGGCGGGATAGCCCGAAAAGAACGCCTCCGTCCCTTTGCCCGGCTTGCGAACCTCGATGGCGACCCAGCCATGGGCCGCATGGGAGACCGCATTCGGACGCGGCGGGGCGCCGGCAGGTGCCGGGTTGGCCTTCATGGCCGCCCCCGATGCCGGGGTTGACCCGGCTGCCGCCAGGGCCGGCCCGGCCGCCGAGAGCGAGGCCATGGCAGAGGCGGCGGCTCGCGCCGGGGGCACCGGGAGCGATGCGGCGGCCGGCGCAGGTGCCGCCGGGACGGCGGCGGTGGGCGCCACAAGCGCGACCGCCTGCGGTTTCGTCGGCTGTGCGGCCGCGCCCGGTGCGCCAGAAGCGCCGGGCTTCTGACCGCGCGACGGCGGCTTGTCCAGGTCCTGCAGCGCGACCTGGAAGACCACGACGGTCTCCGGCTCGACCTCGCCGCATTTCGATTCGAACTGGCCGACCTCGGTGCGCAGCAGCGCGCGCTTCGCCTCGACCGGAATGTGCTTCTCGAGCGTCGTCAGGGTGGCGTTGCGCATCTCCTGGCACGCCACCGCGGGAGAAAAGTAGGTGTGATAGGCCGAGTAAACACCGGCCGCACCGGCAGGCAGCGCGAGGGCTGCGCCGAGGAATTGCAGAGACGTGGTGAGTTTCTCGATGTTCACGATCAAACCGCCCCCCACCCATAATGGATTGGAGAATGCCGCGCGCCCCGCCGACATGCAAGATTTTGATGTTGGCACTGCGAGCGGATTACGTCATCCGCGCGTCAGGATCGCCACGAAAAAGCCATCGGTCCCGGTGCGCCGCGGAGTCATCAGCAGCCCCTCCCCGCCGGCGAGAATCGCAGCGCGGAATTCAACCGCAGGGAAACCCGCGATCCGGTCCGGCAGCGCCCGCAACACCTGGTCGGCCGGCAGCACGGAAAATCCCTCATGCGCGGCGAGAAACGCGCGCACCCGCTCGCCGTTCTCCTCGGCGAGCAGAGAGCAGGTGATGTAGGCGATGCGGCCGCCCGGCCGCACCAGCGGCGCCGCGCGGGCCAGCACCTCGTCCTGGTCCTTGATGCGCTGCTCCAGCGCCCCGGGCCGCACCCGCCACTTGGCGTCGGGGTTGCGGCGCCACGCGCCGATGCCGGTGCAGGGCGCGTCGATCACCACGAGGTCGACCTGACCCGCGACATCGTCGAGCAGCGGCGCGTCGCCGCGCGGCGTCCGCACCTCGACGTCGGAGGCGCCGGCCCGGGCGAGTCGCGCATGGATCGCCGCCAGCCGTCGGATGTCGGCGTCGGTCGCGACCAGGCGTCCGCGATGTTCCATCAGCGCGGCGAGCGCGAGCGTCTTGCCGCCACCACCGGCGCACAGATCGACGACGGTGTCACCCGGCTGCGGCGCGGCGAGAATCGCGGCCAGCTGGGAGCCCTCGTCCTGGACCTCGACGAGGCCGCCGAGGAAGGCGGGCTCGGATTGGATCGGCGGGCTCTTCGCCTCGGCCGAGAGCGCGATGCGCAGGCCGAACGGCGACCACGGCGTCGGCGCCGCATGGAGATGGGCGAGCGCGGCCGCGGCGGCGGCACGATCGCCCTTGAGCGTATTGACGCGCAGGTCGACCGGCGCGCGAGAGGAGAGCGCAGCACCCTCGGCGGCGCGGTCGTCGCCGAACACGGCGGCGAACTTGGCGTCCAGCCATTCCGGATAGTCGCCGCGCACATGAGCGGGCGCGTCGCCGAGCCGCGAAGAGGTAAGTGCGCGGATTTCGGTTTCGGTGGGCGGCGGCGGCGCGAAGCGTCCGCCGTCGGCAAGCTTGCGGATGGCGTCTGGTCCCAGGCCCCGCTCGAGCCTGAGGGCGCCGAACAGGATGGCGCGCGGCGTCCCTTCCTCCATCAGCCATGCCGCCGACTGGCGGCGCCGCAGCGCATCGAATACGAGGCCGCCGATGGCGGCGCGATCACCCGAGCCGGCGAAGCGATGGGCGAGCCCCCAGTCCTTGAGCGCGTCCGCCGCCGGCCGCCGCCGCGCCTCGATGTCGCCGAGCACCTCGATCGCCGCAGACAGGCGCGCGCCCGGCGTCATCGCGCACCCGTCGCGACGTGAGCGGCGCCCGCTTTGTCCCGCACGCTCGGCGCACTGCGATCGGCGCCGCAGATGCCTTTCCCCTCCCCCGCAGCGCCTGCTTTCCCCTCTCCGGCACCGCCAGGGTTCCCCTCCACCGCTTGCGCGAGAGGGAGAAGAGGTGCCACGCGGCTGCGGCGGTCTTCTCCCTCTCCCGCTTGAGCGGAAGGGAGAAGAGGTGCGGCGCGGCTGCGGCGATCTTTTCCCTCCGCCGCAGCGTCTGCTTTCCCCTCTCCCGCTTGCGGGGGAGGGTCAGGGAGGGGGCTCTCTGACGTCCCACCCGCCGCAGCGGAATTGGCGACCCACAGGATCGCGCGATCTTTCTCGATCGGTCGGCGCGAGGGGCAAGAGCCCCCTCCCCAGCCCTCCCCCGCAAGCGGGAGAGGGAGAAGAGGTGCGGCGCGGCTGCGGCGGTCTTCTCCCTCTCCCGCTTGAGCGGAAGGGAGAAGAGGTGCGGCGCGGCCGCAGCGATCTTTTCCCTCCGCCGCAGCGCCTGCTTTCCCCTCTCCCGCTTGCGGGGGAGGGTCAGGGAGGGGGCTTTCTGACGTCCCACCCGCCGCAGCGGAATTGGCGACCCGCAGGATCGTGCGATCTTTCTCGATCGGTCGGCGCGAGGGGCAAGAGCCCCCTCCCCAGCCCTCCCCCGCAAGCGGGAGAGGGAGAAGAGGCGCGGCGCGGCTGCGGCGGTGTTCTCCCTCCACCACTTGCGCGGGAGGGAGAAGAGGTGCCGCGCAGCCACGGCGATCTTTTCCCTCCGCCGCAGCGCCTGCCTTCCCCTCTCCCGCTTGCGGGGGAGGGTCAGGGAGGGGGCTCTCTGACGTCCCACCCGCCGCAGCGGAATTGGCGACCCGCAGGATCGCGCGATCTTTCTCGATCGCCGGGCGCGAGGGGCAAGCGCCCCCTCCCCAGCCCTCCCCCGCAAACGGGAGAGGGAGAAGCGGGGTAGCGCGGTCGTCGTAGGTTCGGCGGCGGCGCCGCGGCTGCCGCGGCTGCGCCGGTGCCGAGATCGGAGGGTGTTTCACCACGGGTTCCTAGTCACGGCCGGGATAGTTCGGGCTTTCCCGCGTGATGGTGACGTCGTGGACATGGCTCTCGCGCAGCCCGGCATTGGAGATGCGCACGAACTGCGCCTTCTGGTGCAGCTCCGCGATGTCGTGGGCGCCGACATAGCCCATGGCGGCGCGCAGGCCGCCGGCCAGTTGGTGAAGCACGTTGGCGACCGGCCCCTTGTAGGGCACCTGGCCCTCGATGCCCTCGGGCACCAGCTTGAGGCTGTCCTTGATGTCCTGCTGGAAATAGCGGTCGGCAGAGCCGCGCGACATGGCGGCGACCGATCCCATGCCGCGATAGGCCTTGTAGGAGCGACCCTGATAAAGAAACACCTCGCCGGGCGTCTCGTCGGTGCCGGCGAGCAGCGAGCCCACCATGACGCAGTCGGCGCCCGCCGCGATCGCCTTGGCGAGATCGCCGGAATATTTGATGCCGCCGTCGGCGATGACCGGCGTGCCGCTCAGATGCGCCGCCTCGACGGCATCCATGATGGCGGTGAGCTGGGGCACCCCGACCCCGGCGACGATTCGCGTGGTGCAGATCGAGCCCGGGCCAATGCCGACCTTGATCGAATCGGCGCCGGCATCGATCAGCGCCTTGGCGCCGTCGGCGGTCGCGATGTTGCCGGCCACCACCTGCACCTTGTTGGACAGGAGCTTGATGCGGCGTACCGATTCGAGCACCCGGCGCGAATGGCCGTGCGCGGTGTCGACCACCACGAGGTCCACTCCGGCATCGACCAGCCGCTCGGTGCGCTCATAGCCGGCTTCGCCCACCGTGGTCGCGGCGGCGACCCGCAGCCGACCCTGCTCGTCCTTGCAGGCGTCGGGATGCGCCACCGCCTTCTCGATATCCTTCACCGTGATCAGGCCGACGCAGCGGTACTGGTCGTCCACCACCAGAAGCTTTTCGATGCGATGATGGTGCAGCAGCCGTTTGGCCTCGTCCTGCTTGACGCCTTCGCGAACGGTGATCAGGCGGTCCTTCGTCATCAGCTCCGCCACCGTCTGGCGGGGATCGGTGGCGAAACGGACGTCGCGGTTGGTGAGGATCCCGACCAGCCGGCCCGGCACGCCATCGCCCTGCACCACGGGAATCCCGGAGATCCGGTTCTCCTGCATCAGCGCCAGGGCATCGGCGAGGGTCGCCTCGGGACGGATGGTGACCGGATTGACCACCATGCCGGATTCGAATTTCTTGACCCGGCGCACGAGGCCGGCCTGCAGCTCCGGATCGAGATTGCGGTGGATCACGCCGATACCGCCGGCCTGGGCCATGGCAATCGCCATGGCCGCCTCGGTGACGGTGTCCATCGCCGACGCGATGATCGGCATGTTGAGCGCAATTTCGCGGGTGATCCGGGACCGGACATCGACCTCGGTGGGCAGGACGTCGGAATAGCCGGGCTTGAGCAGAACGTCGTCGAAGGTGAAAGCTTGGCGGGGGCCGCCGTCGATTGTCTGGGCCATGCCGAACTCCTTGCCGCCAGCGGCGAAATGGAAAAAACCGGTGTCGCCGCCCTCAGCGATTGCGACTCGCGGTTTGTGAAGAGTTGGCGCGGGTGGTTAGCACGAGGTGCCGGCAATGGAAAGCGCATTGCCGGAAAAGACGGTGCAAGACCCCAAAAAACCATGCTGAACGCGCCGCCGGCGGCCGCGTGCGTTCGCGCTGGCCGCGATCAGTAGCGGCCCCAGCCCGGAGGCGGACCATGCCGCTCGATCGACTGCACGATTTCGCGATGACGCCGCTCCTCCCGCTTCATGTGGACCGCGATCAGCGCGTGCAACGACGGCACCAGCAGCAGGACATGGAAGATCAGCCCGAACACCAGGCACGGAATGATCAACGCCACATTGAGCAGCGCCGAAAACGGCTGCCCGTTCAGCAACAGGCCCAATGGAGGCAAGAAGACCGCTACAAGGTACATCATCGCTGCAACTTCTCCGCGTCCCTGTTCGCGCCCGGCCGTTATCTAGGTATTGATCGTCAGGATTCCAACCGGAGCCATGCGCGGCTGTTATATGTACGGTGTCACCTATCTCCTCCAGTCCGGGATGCCCTCTTCGTGACTCGAACCGTTCGATGACCCGTGAACGCCTCGTCCCCCTGATCGTCGCGGTGGCGCTGTTCATGGAGAACATGGATTCGACGGTCATCTCGACGTCGCTGCCCGCCATCGCGGCCGACATCGGGTCGAGCCCGCTCGAGCTCAAGCTCGCGATCACCTCCTACCTCCTCGCGCTGGCGATCTTCATTCCCGCGAGCGGCTGGATGGCGGACCGCTTCGGCGCCCGCACCATCTTCCGCACCGCGATCGCCGTCTTCATGATCGGCTCGATCGGCTGCGCGCTGTCGCAGACGCTGCCGCATTTCGTGATCGCGCGCTTTCTGCAGGGAACCGGCGGCGCCATGATGTCGCCGGTCGGGCGGCTGGTGCTGATCCGCACCGTCGGGCGGCAGAACCTCGTCAACGCGATGTCGCTCCTGACCATGCCGGCGCTGATCGGTCCGATGCTCGGGCCCCCGCTCGGCGGCTTCATCACCACCTATGCGACCTGGCATTGGATCTTCCTGATCAACCTGCCGATCGGCCTCGTCGGCATCTTCCTGGCGACCCGCTATATCGAGAACGTGCGTGCCGACAGCGTCGAGCCGTTCGACTTCATCGGGATGGCGCTGGTCGGACTGGGCGTCGGCGGCCTCGCTTTCGGCTTGACCGTCACCGGCATCAGCTTCGTCCCCCGCAGCATCATCTTCCTGCTGATCGCCGGCGGGGCCGCGGCGACGTTCGCCTACATCGTCCGGTCCAAACGCATTGCCGCACCGGTAATCGACCTGTCGCTGTTCAAGTTGCCGAGCTTCCGGGCCGGGGTCGGCGGCGGCTTCATCTTCCGGGTCGGCTCCGGCGCGCTGCCGTTCCTGCTGCCGCTGCTGCTGCAGATCGGCTTCGGGCGCACGCCGTTCCAGTCCGGCTTGATCACGCTGTCCACCGCGGCCGGCGCGATGGTGATGAAATCGGCAGTGCCGCGCATCCTGCGGCAATTCGGCTTCCGCAATACGCTGACCTGGAATGCCATCACCGCCTCGCTCATGCTGATGACCTGCGCGGCATTCACAGCGACGACGCCGGTGGCCGCGATGGTGGCGGTGCTGCTGCTCGGCGGCTTCTTTCGGTCGCTGCAGTTCACCAGCGTCAACACCATCGCCTATGCCGAGATCGAGCCGCAGCGCATGAGCCGTGCGACGTCCCTCGTCGCCGTAGCGCAGCAACTGTCGCAATCGGTCGGCGTCGCCGTCGGCGCCCTCGTGGTCGAGACGGTGCTGCGCCTGCGCGGGCACGACACACTCGACGCGTCGGACTTCCCGCCGGCCTTCCTGGTGGTCGGCCTGATCGCGTTGAGCTCGACCTTCCTGTTCGCGACCATGCCACCGAACGCCGGCGAGGACATGGCGAAGCGCAAAACGAAGCAGCGCGAGCCCGCGCAAGCGGGCTAGGCGCGCCGGTTTTTGCAGGATGAGGCAAAGCCAACGGGTTCGGCCTTCGCCCGTCCCGATCGCAAGCTCCGCGTGCCTACGTTTGCGTGCGCGAGGCGCGAGGCGCGGAAGCACGGCGCAACGCGCCTTTGCGAACCGCCTTGCTCGCGCGCCCGCTGCCCTATCGTATCATCGCGACATGCGCGTTTCCGAGCCATCCGAGCGTACTGGCGAGAATCGACGAATAGGCCATGAACAACAGAATCCGCGCAACGATTTCACTCATCTTCCCTGAGCCCCCACATCCCACGAATCATTCTCGATTCCTTCGTGGCGTTTCAGGGCGCGGCGCGGGGCTGTTCTGCGACGGCGGGTAAATCTCCTTGCGTGTTGCCGAAAGCACACGAAGGGTGATCTCGTGTCCTGCTCTCACAATCCGGATGTCATGCCCCGCGAAAGCGGGGCATCCAGTAACCCCTGTGTCCGAGGTGTGCGATCGATCGCAGTCCGGGGGTTACTGGATCGCCCGGTCTCGCGCCGGGCGATGACACCAAGGGGAATCAGGCGCTGGGCGCGCCAGACGCGCCAGACGCGCCGCCGCGAAATCCCGTCGCCAAGACGTAGAGTTCCGCCGAATCCGGGCGGCTCGCCTGCGGCTTGACGTGCTTCACCACGGCAAAGTCGCGCTTGAGGTCGGCGAGCAGGACGCCCTCGGTGCCGCCCTGCAGCACCTTGCACAGGAAGGCGCCGCCGGGCTTGAGCACCTCGCGCGCGAACATGGCCGCGGTCTCCGCCAGCGCCATGATCTTGAGGTGGTCGGTCTTGCGATGGCCGGTGGCGTTGGCGGCCATGTCGGACATCACGATGTCGGCGGGGCCGTCGAGCAGCGCCTTGAGCTGGTCGGGCGCAGCCGGATCGAGGAAGTCGAGTTGGAGGAAGGTCACGCCGGGAAGCGGCGGCATGTCGAGCAGGTCGATCGCGACCACGCGGCCCTTGCCCTCCGCCGCGCCGCAGCGCTCGGCGGCGATCTGGCTCCAGCCGCCCGGCGCGGCGCCGAGATCCACCACCTTGGTGCCGGGCTTGAACAGGTGGAACCTGTCGGCGATCTCCGCGAGCTTGAAGGCCGCGCGGGAACGCCGGCCCTCACGCTTTGCCCGTGCCACATAGGGATCGTTGAGCTGCCGCTCGAGCCAGCGCTTGGAGGCGACGGTGCGGCCCTTGCCGGTGCGCACGCGGACCTTGAGGTCACGGCTGCCGCCGCTTCCGCCTCCCGCCCCCCGGGCCGTCATGCCCCGCCTGACGCGGGTGCCCAGACGCCGTCCTCGCGCATCAGCTTGACGAGGATGCCCTCGCGCAGGCCGCGATCGGCGACCCGCAGCCGCGGACAGGGAAACGCGCGCCGGATCGCTTCGAGAATGGCGCAGCCGGCGAGCACCAGGTCGGCCCGCTCGGAGCCGATGCAGGCATTGGCGACCCGTTCCTCGTAGGTCATGGCGAGCAGGCGGTCGATGACCTTCGTCACCTCGGTCTCGCTCAGCCAGCAGCCGTCGACCCGGCGGCGATCGTAGCGTGGCAGGTCGAGATGGATGCCGGCGATGGTGGTGACGGTCCCCGAGGTGCCGAGCATGTGCACGCCGTCGATGGCGCGGCCGTGCACGCTGGTGAAAGGCGCGGCATGGACCTCGACCTCCCGGACCATGGTTTCGAACAGCGCCCGGTCGACCCGAACGCCGCCATGGCGCTCCGCGAGCGTGACGACGCCGACCGGCAGCGATACCCAGCTGCGCACCACCGGCTCGGGCGGGCCCCGGAGCACCGGCCGCGACTGCGCCATCAGGACGAGTTCCGAGGAACCGCCACCGATGTCGAACAGGACGACGCCGCGCGCCTGCGGATCGATCAACGGCGTGCAGCCGGTGGCGGCGAGATCCGCTTCGGTCTCGCGGTCGACGATCTCGAGATCGATGCCGACCCGCTCGCGAATCACCTGCAGGAACTCGGCGCCGTTGACGGCGGCGCGGCACGCCTCGGTGGCGATCAGGCGGGCCCGCGTCACTGAACGGCTGCGCATCTTGTCGCGGCAGACCGAGAGCGCCGACACCGCACGGCCGATCGCGGCGTCCGACAGCCGCCCGGTCGCCGACACGCCTTCGCCGAGGCGGATGATGCGAGAGAACGCGTCGATGACCCGGAAGCCATCTCCCGACGGCCGCGCGATCAAGAGCCGGCAGTTGTTGGTGCCGAGGTCGAGCGCGGCGTAGGTCTCGCTCTTGCGCTCGGGCGCCGGGCCCTGTCGGCGCTGGCGATGAAACCCGCCGCGACCCCGTTGCACGCGGCCATCGGCCCGCAGCCGATCAAGCCCGAGGTCGAGGTTACCGGTTGCCCGGCCCTCGTTATCCATTGTGTGCCTTTCCACCGTGCCGAAGTCTCCGACGACTCCACGGCAAGCGGCATGTGTCTACTCGTTACCAGAGTGTAACAGCGTTCCCTTGAGCCGCAACCTCGCCGATGATGCTCCACCTCCAATACCCGGCGATGGCACGGCGGAGCGGCGTTTCGTCGAGGGAACAGGGCTGTCCGGTCCTTGCCGCGGCTGGTACGATGCGGCCCGATTGATCAAGGGAGGAGTCCAATGGTGAAAAAACTGATGCTTTGCGCGGTGGTGGCTGCGGCCGCAGCCCTGTGTGTTCCCGCGGTCGCCCAGCAGCCCGAGCCGCTCAAGCGCACGGTCCTGCAGAAGAACGACTTCCCGGACAAGATGTCGACCATCGTGGTGCTGATCGAAATCGCTCCGAACTTCGTCGTTGCCAAGCACACCCACCCCGGCCTCGAGACCGGCTATGTGATGGACGGCGAAGTGCTGCTGACCGTGGACGGCCAAGGCGAGAAGGCGGTCAAGGCGGGCGAGAGCTACACCAATCCGGCGACGCTTCCGCACATCGCCAAAGGCGGCCCGAACGGCGCCAAGTTGATCGCCACCTTCGTCGTCGACAAGGACAAGCCGTTGGCCACGCCGGCGCCCTGAACGACCCGCCGTCGCCGCGTCACCCGATCACAATCCCTGGCATTCCGGGCACGCTCGCCCGGAATGCTCGTTGTTTCCCAGCCACTTCCGAGGCCTTCTTGTGCGGTGCACCAGGGTCGATTATCTCAAGGCCTCGTTCACCCGTTTCGGCGCGAAAAAATCATGAATGTTCAAGACGATCCCGGCGCATGGGCATACCAGAAGTTCGGCGTCGGACAGCCGGTGCCGCGCACCGAGGATCCCAAGCTCGTGCGCGGCCAGGGCCGCTACACCGATGACCTGAGCCTGCCCGGTCAGGCTTATGCGGCCATCGTGCGGTCGACCCACGCCCATGGCGTGCTCAAGGCGATCGACACCGCCGCGGCGGCCGCGATGCCGGGCGTGCTCGCCGTCTACACCGGCGCCGACCTGCAGGCAGCCGGCTATGGCGGGCTCAAATGCGTCGCCCCGATGAAAAACCGTGACGGCTCGCCGATGAAGAAGCCGTTTCGACCCGCACTCGCGGTGGACAAGGTGCGCTTCGTCGGCGACCCGGTCGCCTGCGTGATTGCCGAGACCGTCGCCCAGGCCAAGGAAGCCGCGGAGGCGGTGGTGGTCGACGTCGATCCCCTGCCCGCCGTGACCCGCGCCAGCGACGCGATGCAACCCGGTGCGCCGCAGCTGTTCGACGACGTTCCCAACAACATCGCGCTGGACTACCACTACGGCGATGCCGAGAAGGTGAAAGCCGCCTTCGCCGGCGCCGCCCACGTGACGCGGCTGACGCTCCTCAACAACCGCCTCGTGGTCAATGCCATGGAACCGCGCGCCGCGATCGCGGCCTATGACGCACCGAGCGAGCGCTTCACCTTCCATGTCGGCTGCCAGGGCGTGTTCGGCCTGCGCGGAGGGCTCGCCGAGATCCTCAATGTCCCGCCGGCCAAGCTGCGCGTTCTCACCGGCAATGTCGGCGGCTCGTTCGGCATGAAGGCGCAGCCCTATCCCGAATACGTCTGCCTGCTCCATGGGGCGCGCGCGCTCGGCCGCCCGGTCAAGTGGACCGACGAGCGCTCGTCGAGCTTCCTGTCCGACAGCCACGGCCGCGACCACGAAAAGGTCGCCGAGCTCGCGCTCGACGCCGACGGCCGCTTCCTCGCGATCCGGCTGACCGGCACCGGCAACATGGGCGCCTATCTCGGCGCGGTGGGGCCACTGCCGCCGACCATCAATGCGGTCAAGAACATGGTCAGCATCTACCGCACCCCGCTGATCGAGGTCGCGACCCAGTGCGTGTTCACGAACACCACCATGGTCACCGCCTACCGCGGCGCCGGCCGGCCCGAGGGCAACTATTTCATGGAGCGGCTGATCGACAACGCCGCCCGCGAAATGGGGATCGATCGCCTGGAACTGCGCCGCCGCAACCAGCTCAAGCCGCGGGAAATCCCCTACGCCGCCGCATCGGAGCAGACCTATGACAGCGGCGACTTCCCGGCCGTCTTCAAGCACGCGCTCGAACTCGCCGACTGGAAAGGCTTTCCCAAGCGCAAGCGGGAGAGCCGCAAGCGCGGCCTGCTGCGCGGCATCGCGATCGGCAGCTACCTGGAAGTGACCGCGCCGCCCAACAAGGAGATGGGCGGCATTCGATTCGAGGCCGACGGCACGGTGACCTTCATCACCGGAACGCTCGATTACGGCCAGGGCCATGCGACGCCGTTCGCCCAGGTGCTGGCGAGCCGGCTCGGCGTGCCGTTCGAGCGCATCCGCCTACTTCAGGGCGACTCAGACGAGCTCATCATCGGCAACGGGACCGGCGGCTCGCGCTCGGCGGCGGCGAGCACGCTCGCCATGGTCGAGGCGGTCGCCAAGGTGGTGGACCTCGGCAAGGAGGCCGCCTCCCATCTGCTCGAGGCGGCGGTGCAGGACATCGAGTTCTCCGAAGGACGCTTTATCATCGCCGGCACCGACCGTTCCATCGGCGTGATGGAGCTCGCGGAAAAGCTGCGCGCCAAGCCGAAGCTGCCCGAAGGGGCGCCGACCTCGCTCGACGTGAAGCTCGCGAGCGAGAACGTCCCGTCCGCCTTCCCCAACGGCTGTCACGTGGCCGAGGTCGAGATCGACCCGGAGACCGGCGTCATCGAGGTGGTCAAATACGCTTCGGCCAACGATTTCGGTACGCTGATCAACCCGATGCTGGTCGAGGGCCAGATGCATGGCGGGCTGGTCCAGGGCATCGGCCAGGCGCTGATGGAAAACACCGTCTACAGCGCGGAGGGCCAGCCGATCACCGGCTCGTTCATGGACTACGCCATGCCGCGCGCCTCCGACGTCCCGAGCTTCGTCACCGAGCATCATCCGGTGCCGGCGAAGACCAATCCGCTCGGCGTCAAAGGTTGCGGCGAGGCCGGTTGCGCCGGCGCGCTGATCTCGGTGATGAATGCCATCGTCGACGCGCTGTCGGATTACGGCATCCGCCACATCGACATGCCGGCGACCCCGGAGCGGGTATGGCAGGCGATCCAGCAGGCCAAGGCAGCCCAGCCCGCGCCCGCCGCCTGAAAGCGACCATGACCGTCCTCGCGATTTTCAAATACCAGATCAAGCCCGGCCGCCTGCCGGACTTCATGAAGAAGCTCGCCGAGGCGGCGGACCCCAAGTTCGCGAGCCCGGTGATGCCGCAATCGGTGCGGGTGCTCCGGGCCACCGTGCCGGGCCCCGACACCAATGTGAGCGTGATGCTCGAATACGAGGACATGGCGGCCTACGGCGCCCGCACCGCCTTCGAGCAGACGAACCCGGAGTGGCGCCGCCTGTTCGAGCCGGCCGCCAACGCGCCGGAAACGCTGGTCTCGGTGGAGCTTCTGACCGAAGTGCCGCCGGAAGCCGGGGAAGAGACGGAAAAAGTGCCGTTCGGCTTCCGCCCGGCGTGAGATCCCGCTGGCCTGCCTGTCGCGACCAAACATCCACGGTTCGGATTGGCGGGAGAGCGAAATCCGGGACGGCCATGTTCGCTGCGTCCCGGGGCGGGCATCCCTCAGGCCGGCTCCAAAGTACTTTGCATGGGGTTGTTTTTCGAAAAATTCCGGCGCGGCGGCATTTGGGCACGCCTCCTTCGCCCAACTCCTGCCCCGCGGCCTACTCCACCGCCACCAGCAGCGCGCCGATCCGCCGCCGTTCGCCCAACAGAATGTTGTAGGTTCGTACCGCCGCGCCTGTGGTCATGACCTCGAGGACGACGCGGCGGTCACGGAAAGCCTCGCGCAGAGCCGGCGGCAGCACGGCCATGTCGCGGCCGGTCCCGATCAGAAAGTGGTCGATGGCGACGCCCGCTTCGAGCGCCAGCGCGACGGCAGCGAGGTCGATCTCGCCGGCCGTTCTCACCTCGCTCGCCCAGATGCCGCTCGGCAGGCACAGGATCGCGCCGCGGTGGGACATGTCGGCGAACCGGAACCCGCCCTCACCATAGGCTTCGATCACCGCGGGCCGCGGCAGATGGGGACGAGTCACATGCTCACCCGGACGCGATGAAACCCGGCTTCGCTGACGCCGGCGCGGCGGACCCGAGCGGCCCGGCGGACATGAGCCGGCGGCGTCAGCGGCGCACGCGCGCAACCGCCGGGGTCTTGGCGCCGGCCGGCGGCGTCGCGGCGGCCTCCGGCTCCTTTTCCTCTGGCGTGTCGGGCGCATTCTGGCGGCCGGTGCCGACGCCGAGATAGATCAGGATGGGCGACGCGATGAACACCGAGGTGTAGGTGCCGACCAGCACGACGCCGAACATCATGGTCGCGGTGAAGCTGTGGATCGCCTGGCCGCCGAACAGCAGCAGCGCCAGCAAAGCGAGCGACACCGTCACGTGGGTGATGACCGAGCGCGACAGCGTCGAATTGATCGACGTGTTCAGCAGGTCCGTCATCGGCATCTTCTTGTAGCGCCGCAACATCTCGCGGATTCGGTCGTAGATGACGACGGTGTCGTTGAGCGAATAGCCGAGGATGGTGAGCAGCGCCGCGATGCTGGTGAGATCGAAATCGATCTGGGTGATCGACATGAAGCCGAGCGTGAGCACGATGTCGTGGACGTTCGCGATCATGGCGCCGAGTGCGAACTGCCATTCGAACCGGAACCACAGGTAGACCAGGATCGCGCAGATCGCGACCATGATACCGATGATGCCCCAGTGCAGGAACTCGCCGGACACGCGCGGTCCGACCACGTCGATCCGGCGATAGTCGACGCTGTCGCCGAGCGCCGCGCGCACCTTAGGTTCGACCTGCTGCTGGGCCTGCTCGCCGCCGGGCTGCTGGGCGATGCGGATCAGGACGGTGTCGGGACTGCCGTATTCCTGCAGCTGAACCTCGCCGAGACCGAGCCCCGACACGATCGACCGCATCTTGGAGATGTCGGCCGGCCCGGACTTGCTCTGCACCTCCATCAGCGTGCCGCCCGAGAAGTCGATGCCGAAGTTCAGGCCGTGGGTGAAATAAAGGGTGATGGCGAGGAGCGACAGCAGCGCCGAGATCGGAAAGCTGATCCGCCGGAAGCGAATGAAATCGAAGCGGGTGTTGTCCGGTACGATGCGAAGCAGGTGCACTGTGATCTCGTTTCTGTCGATCTCGTTTGTTATCGACGTGGGGGGCGCGATCAGATCGGCACGGTCTGCGGGCGCTGGAAGCGCACCCACGTGGCCACGATCAGGCGCGTCAGGGTGAAGGCGGTGAACAGCGTGGTCAGGATGCCGACCCCGAGGGTGACCGCGAAGCCGCGCACCGGGCCGGTGCCGATGAAGAACAGCACGGCGGCGGCGATGAACGTCGTGATGTTGGAGTCGAGGATGGTCGCGAGCGCCCGGCTGAAGCCGGCGTCGATCGCGCTGATGGGGGTGCGGCCGTTGCGCACCTCCTCGCGGATGCGCTCGTAGATCAGCACGTTGGAGTCCACCGCGATGCCCACCGTGAGCACGATGCCGGCGATGCCCGGCAGCGTCAGGGTCGCGTTCAGGAACGACAGGATGCCGATGATCATCCCGACATTGATCGCGACCGCGATGTTGGCGAACAGGCCGAACAGCCCGTAAGTCGCCAGCATGAATACGATGACCAGGATGGCGCCCGCGATGGAGGCGTGAACGCCCGCCCTGATCGAGTCGGCGCCGAGGCCGGGCCCGACCACGCGCTGCTCGATGACAGTGAGCTTGGCCGGCAGGGCGCCGCCGCGCAGCAGGATGGCGAGATTGTTGGCGGATTCCACCGTGAAGTTGCCGGAGATCTGACCGGAACCACCGAGGATCGGCTCGCGGATGACCGGCGCCGAGATCACCTTGTTGTCCAGGATGATGGCGAACGGCCGCCCGACATTCTCCTGGGTCGCCTGGGCGAACTTGCGGGCGCCGTTGGTGTTGAAGCGGAACGACACGATGGGCTCGCTGGACCGCTGGTCGAAACCGGCCTGGGCGTCGGTCAGATCGGCGCCCTCCACCAGCGACTGCTTGTACACCAGCATCGGGATCTGCTGGCCGCCCTGGGTCTCGTAGAGCACCTCGGAGTCCGGCGGCGCGCGCCCCTGCAGCGCTTCCTGCGGGCTCACCGACGTGTCGACCATGCGGAATTCGAGCTTGGCGGTCTGCCCCAGGAGGTCGATGAGGCGACGCGGGTCGCCGAGGCCCGGTACCTGCACCAGGATGCGGTCGGCGCCCTCGCGCTGGATCGTCGGCTCGACGAGGCCGAGCTCGTTGATACGCTTCTCGACGATCGGGATCGATTGCTCGATGGTCTGGCGGATGCGCTCGGTCACGGCGGCATCGGTCGGTGCCAGCCGGATCAGCCCGTTGCCGGCATCGGTGACCTCGAGGGTGCGCTGGCCGTTGCCCTGAAGGACGCCGCCGAGCGGTTGCGACAGATCACGCAGCTTCGCCAGCGCGGCCTGGAAGTCGCCGCCTTCGCGCAGCCTCACCTCGACGGCATTGCCGCGCACGATCGGCGGGGTCGCCCAACTGAGTTTCGCATCGCGGAGGGTGCGGCGGACGTCGTCGCGCAGCAAATCCAGCCGCTGCTTGCGCACGTCGTTGAGGTCGACCTCGAGCAGAATCTGCGAACCGCCCTGCAGATCGAGGCCGAGCACGAGGCGGCGCTGCGCCCATGCCGGCCACGTCTTGACGACCTGCTCGGGGAAGAAGTTCGGCACCGAAAAGCCGCAGACCACGATCGCCGTGACCAGAATGGCGATCACCTTCCATCGCGAAAAATACAACATTGCTTCTATCGCTCCGCGGCCGGGATGCTCAGCCTGCGCTGTCGTCCTTCACCGGCTCGCCCTTGACGCGGACGTCCGCAACCATGCTCTTGACCTGACGAACCCGGACGCCATCGGCGATCTCGATCTCGATCTGGTCGTCGTCCACGACCTTGGTGACCTTGCCGACCAAGCCGCCCGAGGTGATGACGTTATCGCCGCGCCGCAGGTTCTTCACCATCTCCTGGTGCGTCTTCGCCCGCTTCTGCTGCGGGCGCAGGATCAGGAAATACATAATGACGAAAATCAGGATGAAAGGCAGCAGGCCGCCCAGATTGGTCATCAAGTCGGTGCCGCCACCCATGTGAAGATTCTCCTGGAGAAGACCCGCGCTGCCGCGCCGGGCCGTCGCGAAATCATTGGCTGATCCGAAGTCGCGCGGACTATACCGGCCGGCCGCCCGATTGCAATGCGGGCGGAGGTCTCGCCGAAACCGCCGCGGGAGACCCTTTCAACCCCCCGATTATTGCAGTGCGGCAATGCCTTGCGGCGAGCGCCCACCCCCGCTATGGGGAGCGACCAAAAAAGGCTGTTCCATGTCCCCGACCGATAAGTCCCCAGCTGACAGGGCCCGTCCCGACGACGATCTCCTGCACCGCATCGCGGCGGCCCTCGAAAGGCTCGCTCCGCCCCCGAAGCAGGCGCCCGACTTCACCGTGGCCGACGCCTTCATCTGGTACCCCGCCGCCGGCCAGCTGATGCCGGTGCCCCGCGTCAACCGCGTCGACATGTCGCTTTTGCGGGGCATCGACCGGATGCGCGACATCCTGATGGAGAACACCGAGCGTTTCGCCAAGGGGCTGCCGGCGAACAATGCGCTGCTGTGGGGCGCGCGCGGCATGGGCAAGTCGTCGCTCGTCAAGGCGGCCCACGCCGCCGTCAATGCGGGCCTCGGCGCCGACGCCGGGCTCTTGAAGCTCGTCGAGATTCACCGCGAGGACATCGAAAGCCTGCCCGACCTGATGACGCTGCTGCGCGGCACGCCGTACCGCTTCCTGGTGTTCTGCGACGACCTCTCGTTCGACGACCAGGACACCTCCTACAAGTCACTCAAGGCGGTGCTGGAGGGAGGCATCGAGGGGCGGCCGGACAATGTGATCCTCTATGCGACGTCCAACCGGCGCCACCTGCTGTCGCGCGACATGATCGAGAACGAGCGCTCGAGCGCGATCAATCCGGGTGAAGCCGTGGAGGAAAAGGTCTCGCTGTCGGATCGCTTCGGCCTGTGGCTCGGCTTCCACAAATGCAGCCAGGACGAGTTCCTCGCCATGGTGCAGGGATACGTGGCCCATTTCCACGTTCCGGTCGATGCCGAAACGCTGCGGCGGGAAGCGCTGGAATGGGCGACGACGCGCGGTGCGCGATCCGGTCGAGTCGCCTGGCAGTATGTCCAGGATCTCGCCGGCCGCCTCGGGGTGATGCTGGGGTAGCAGGACGCGGCAGCACGCCGGGGAGAAAGTCCTCAGGCGAAAGCCGGGGATCCGCAGGGACATCTTTCCGCGGGGCGATCCATTCAGCGCGAATGGGTCACCTCGCGGATGTCAGGCCTACGGCTTCACGGCCGCCGCATCAACGCCCGAGAGCCGACACGGGTCACCACCGACCGCGTGTCACAGCGGCGCCGACGCCGTCTTGTCGGAAGGCAGATACTGCATCGGGTCGACCGGTGCCGAGTTCTTGCGAATCTCGAAGTGAAGCTGCGGAGTCGGCGCCGTTCCGGTCTGTCCCGACTTCGCGATCACTTGTCCTCTGTGAACCTGGTCGTTGCGTTTCACCGCGATCTCGCTGGCATTGGCATAGGCGGTGACGAAGCCGTTGGCGTGGCGGACCAGCACCAGGTTGCCATAGCCCTTGAGCTCGTTGCCGGCATAGGCGACGACGCCGTCATCGGCGGCGCGGATGGCAGTGCCCTCGGGCACCGCGAGATCGATGCCGTCGTTGGAACCGCCGGCGGTCTTGGAGCCGAAATTGGTGACCACCCGGCCGCGCAGCGGCCAGCGGAACGTCGGCATGCCGGCGGCGGCAGCCGGGCCGGAGTCTTCCGCCGGCGTCTCGGTCGCGGGCGACGCGACGCGGATGTTGGCGGCGGGCTCGCCGGGCTTGACCGACTGCAGGGTCGGCGCCGCGTGCGCCGCCGCTCCCGGTGCGGGCTTTGCCGGTGCGGGCACCGGCGCGGCCGGCGCAGGACCGAGCGACGCGACCTTGGTCACGGGGACCGCCTTCGCCGGAATGGCGAGCTTCATGCCGACCTTGAGCGGCGTCTCCGGCGTCATGCCGTTGGCGGCGGTCAGCTCGCGAAGCGGGATCCGATGCTTGTGGGCGATCGAGGACAGGGTTTCACCCGACGCAATGACATGCTCGCCCGGGCCCGACGGCGCCACCGCGACGGCGGCCGTTGCCGGATGGCGCGGCAGTGCGGCATGGGCAAGCTTCGCCGAGCCGCCAGCATTGGCGACGAAGCGCGGGATCACCAGTCGCTGTCCCGGCTGAATAGAGGCGGTGCTGAGCCCGTTGGCATGCATGACGGCCTGCACCGGAACATTGTGGCGGCGCGCGATCACGGCGATCGTCTCGCCCTGAGCGACGACGACCGGCGTACCGCCCTGCCAGTCCCAATGGCCGCCAGCCGGCGTCGGCACCGCGCCGGTGACTTCCGACACGGCCGGGCCCGGCGCGGGCGGCGGCGGCGGCGGTTGATAAGACTGCTGATACTGCGGCAAAGGCTGGCGCTCGATGCGCCCGGCCGGCGCGGCCGCGTAGGCCGGCGGTGCCGGCGCGTAAGGAGAGGCATTCGGATTTTCCACCAAACGCGTAGCTTCCGAGCTGCAGGCCGCGGCACCGACGGCCACCGCCCCCAACGCGCCCCAGCGTAAAACCCGATACGCAGCCCACCCCGACTGTTGAGTCCCCATCATCGTACCCATACGCATACGCCACACCACACCACACAGGTCGATACTTAAGCAGCCTGAGGTAAACATCTCTTTAAATTTGGCAGGATGGATTAAGGTTATCGGAAAATACGACGCCCCCACGCACGGTTTCGCCCGAAGCGGCGCGCGCGGAGATGCAGCGCTGCGGCGCTCCGCCGGCGTAACGGCCGAAGCCGGCCCGCGGCATCGTCTCCCATGTCGTCGAGGTGCGCGGGGCGGCTCAGAGCTCCCGCGCCTGTCCGGGCAGGAGCGGGACAAAACGCACGCCGATCAGGTCCTCGCGGTCGACGCCGTGCTCCGTGCGGGTGAGCCGGACGAGGCTCTGGCTGGCGCCATGTGGCCCCAGCGGAAGGATCATGATGCCGCCCTCCGCAAGCTGCCCGACGAGGGCTTGCGGGATCTGCTCGGCCGCAGCGGTGACGATGATGCGGTCGAACGGGGCGCGGTCGGGCGCGCCGAGCAGGCCGTCACCGACGATCACGTCCACGTTGTGGTAGCCGAGCGCCTGGAGTTTCGCCCGCGCTGCGTTTGCCAGCGTGCGGTATCGCTCGATGCTGGTGACCTTGGCCACGAGGCGGGACAGCACCGCGGCCTGATATCCCGAACCGGTCCCGACCTCGAGCACGTGATGGTGCGGCTCGGTGCGCAGCTGCTCCGTCATATAGGCGACGACATAGGGCTGGCTGATGGTCTGGCCGCAGGCGATCGGCATTGCCCTGTCGGCATAGGCGGAGTGGGCTTGGTTCGGCATGACGAACTGTTCGCGGGGAACGTCGTCCATCGCCCTCAGCACATGGGAATCCATGATCCCGCGGCGGCGCAGGTCGAGGAGGAATTGCATCCTGCCGATGTGCGGCTCGGCGTTCGAGGCGGCCAAACACGTCTCCTGCTGTGCGTGCCCCGAGGCAGGGCGATCAAATCAGCTTTAAGCTCCCACGAAATGCTTCGGCCAGAAACCGGCTTCCATTCCATTATGCCGGGACCGCCTCCATGAACCGGCACGCCGACCGCTTATGATCGCGTGATCGCGGTCAATCCGGGCCGCGCCTGCCGGACCCCCCGTGGGCTCCCGCAACCAAAACATGGAACCGGTTCGGTGCGAAGCACCGCTCCGGAATGGCGCCGAGCGGCCCGCCTCGCCTTAACCCAGGATCTCCGCAAGCCGCGTCATGAACGGCTCGTCCGTCATGTCGAGCCGCAGCGGCGTCACGGCGATCCGATTGTCCGCGAGCGCCGACAGGTCGGTCCCGTTCCGCTCGGTCAGCGGACGATTGCGCTCGAACGCGATCCAGTAATACGGGTTGCCGCGACCATCGTAACGCGGCTCGATCCGCAACAGTTCCTGGTCGCGCTTGCCCTGGCTGGTGACGGCGACGCCCTTGACCATCTCGGGCGGACAGTCGGGGAAATTGATGTTGACGAAAACGTCGCGCGGCAGGCCGTCCGCGAGCACTTTGCGGATGAGGCCGGGGGCGAACTTCAGCGCCGTATCCCAATGCGGGTCCTGGCGGGTCGCGGCGGCATAGGCCTGGGACAGCGCAAAGGACGGAATCCCGAGCACGGTGCCCTCGATCGCGCCCGCCACGGTGCCGGAATAGGTCACATCCTCGGCCGCGTTGCGCCCCCGGTTCACGCCGGACAGCACGAGGTCGGGCTTTTCGGTCATGACGTGCCGGGTGCCGATGATCACGCAATCGGTCGGCGTGCCCTTCACCGCGAAATGGCGCGGCCCGATCTCGCGCAGCCGCAGCGGGTCGTTGAGCGAGAGCGAATGCGACACCCCCGACTGGTCGGTCTCGGGCGCCACCACCCAGATGTCGTCGGACAACGCGCGCGCGATCTCCTCGAGCACGGCAAGCCCGCGGGCATGCACACCGTCGTCATTGGTGATGAGGATGCGCATGCTCAGCCGCAATTCGTTTGCTGCAAAACGGCAAGGTTGCCAATCGTCCGGCCGCGGCTCATGTGGCCGCGATCGACGTGATGCCGCCCATATATGACTGCAATGCGTCGGGGACCGCGATCGATCCGTCGGCCTGCTGGTAGGTCTCCATCACCGCGATCAGGGCGCGGCCGACGGCGACGCCGGAACCGTTGAGGGTGTGGACGAAGCGGTTGTCGCGGCTTCCCTTGGCGCGGAAGCGCGCGCCCATCCGCCGCGCCTGGAAATCGCCGCAACGCGAGCAGGACGAGATTTCGCGGTAGAGGTTCTGGCCGGGCAGCCAGACCTCGATGTCGTAGGTCTTCTGCGACGCGAAGCCCATGTCGCCGGTGCACAACGTCATCACGCGGTAATGCAGGTCGAGCCGGCGCAGCACCTCCTCGGCGCAGGCCAGCATGCGCTCGTGCTCGGCGCGGCTGTGCTCCGGCGGCGTGACGGAGACGAGCTCCACCTTGGTGAACTGGTGCTGGCGGATCATGCCGCGGGTGTCCTTGCCGGCGGCGCCCGCCTCGGAGCGGAAGCACGGCGTGCAGGCGGTGAACCGCAGCGGCAGCTCGGCCTCGTCGATGATGGAATCGCGCACCAGGTTCGTCAGCGGCACTTCGGCGGTGGGGATGAGCCACAGCCGGCGGTCGAGCTGACGCACCGCTGCGGTGTCGTCGGACGCGCGGGCGAGCTCCGCGCTCGATCGCGGTGCAAGCGTCAACTGCTCGGCGTCCTCGCCGATCACGTCGAGATACTGAACGAGATTCCGCGCCGTCATGAACTGGTCGTAGGCGAACTTCGGCAATTGCGCGGTGCCGAACATCACCTCGTCCTGCACCAGGAGCGGCGGGGCTATCTCGGTGTAGCCGTGCTCGGTGGTGTGCAGGTCGAGCATGAACTGGCCGAGCGCGCGCTCGAGGCGGGCGAGACCCTTCTTGAGGACCACGAAGCGCGAGCCCGAGAGCTTCGCCGCGGCTTCGAAGTCCATCTGCCGGAGCGCTTCGCCGAGCTCGAAATGCTGCTTCGGCGGGAAGGCGTAATCGCGCTTGGCCCCGAACTTGTGGGTCTCCACATTGCCGTGCTCGTCGACACCGTCGGGGACGTCGTCGGCCGGCAGGTTGGGAATGCGCGACAGCGCCTCCTCGAGCTCGGCGGAGGCCTGCTTCTCGTCGGCCTCCATGACCGGAATCGATTCCTTGAGGGTCGCGACCTCGGCCATCAGCGTGCGGGCGCCGGCTTCGTCCTTCGCCTTCTTGGCCTCGCCGATCTCCTTGGAGGCCGCGTTGCGGCGCGCCTGCGCCTGCTCGAGCCTGGCAATGGCCGCACGACGCCGCTCGTCGATGGCGATCAGGCCCGCCGCCTCGGGCGCAAGCCCGCGCCGCGCCAGACCACGGTCGAAAGCTTCGGGGTTTTCGCGAATCCACTTGATGTCGTGCATGAGGGCCGCTCTCCCGTCACGGCCGAACCGCGCGGGATCGCGGCGCGGCAGCCATGAGACGCCCTATCGCGCGGGATGACCGGCGCGGCACCGGGCATGACCAGTCAGTGATCATCGGAGCCGAAGAAACGAGAAACCAGAAACGAGAACGAGAAACGAGAAACCAACACTTACTCGGCCGGCTTCGCCGCGTCGGCCTGGGCAGCGGCCTGGGCGTCGGCCTGGGCTTGGGCCTGCGCCTTAGCCTTGCCTTCGACCAAGCGCACCGACCATACGGACCCCTCGTAGAGAAGCAGGAGGGGGACTGCAAGGGACATTTGGCTGATCACGTCGGGGGGCGTGAGAACCGCGGCGACGATGAAGGCGACGACGATGAAATAGCGCCGCTTGGAACGCAGCTGGTCGGAGGTGATGATGCCGACGCGGCCCAGCAGGGTCAGGATGACGGGCAACTGGAAGGCGACGCCGAAGGCGAGGATCAGGCTCATCATCAGCGACAGATATTCGCCGACCTTGGGCAGCAGCGCGATCTCCGCACGCCCGTCCGTCGGCGCCTGCTGCATGCCGATCGAGAACCGCACCAGCATGGGCATCACGACGAAATAGACGACCATGGAGCCCAGCGCGAAGAAGAACGGCGTCGCGACGAGATAGGGGAGGAACGCGTTGCGCTCATGGCGGTAGAGGCCCGGCGCGACGAACATGTACAGTTGCGCCGCCACCACCGGAAACGACAGGAACGCCGCGCCGAACATGGCGAGCTTGAGCTGAGTGACGAAATATTCCAGCAGCGCCGTATAGATGAAGCGCGAGTTCTCGGGCCCGGCGACGAACACGAACGGCCATACCAGCACGTTGTAGATCTGCTTCGCGAAGATGAAGCAGAGAATGAACATCACCGCGAAAGCGATCAGCGCCTTGATGAGCCGCGACCGCAGCTCGATCAGATGATCGAGCAGCGGCGCCTTGGTCGCCTCGATGTCCTCGTGGGTCATGCCCGGCCGCTCCCCTCGGCCAGCGGCTCGACGGGATGCGGCACGGCGGCCGGCGTATCCGGTGGAGGCGCGGCGGAGGCGGTGCCCTCCGGGGCTGGCGCAGGTGCGGGCTCGAGCGCCGTCGCGGGTTCACCCGAGACCGCCGCCGGAGCGTCCGCTGCGTCCATCGCCGGCTCGGTGGTCGGCGGCGTCGTCGACGTGGCAGAGGTGGTGGAGGACGTGTCCGACTTCGGCTCCCACTTGGTCGATTCGCTGAAGTCGAAAGGATCGGTGGTGATGCCCTTGGTGGCGTCGCTGAGTTCGTCGACCTGCTTCTTGAGGTCGGACATCTCGGCCTCGCGCATCGCCTCCTGAAACTGGCTCTGAAATTCTCCGGCCATGCGCCGGATCTTGGTCGTCCACTGCCCGATCGCTCGCAGGACGGCCGGCAGCTCCTTCGGCCCGATCACAATCAACGCGACCACACCGATGACGACGAACTCACTCCAACCGATGTCGAACATCGCGCCTCAAGCTCCGAAGGCCGCCCGCCAGCAGCGAACGGCCCGCCATGCCAGCCTTATCGGGTCGCCAGTCTCTTGGATCGCAGCCTTCTCGGATCGCGGCCCGCAAGTCCCCCGATCGCGACCGGAGCGACGATAACGATCGCAGGGCCGGACCGTGCCGCCGCTCAGACTTGCGCCTGGCTCTTCGCGGGTTCGGCCGGCGTCCGCTCGGGCTGATGGTCGAGAGTCTTGATCGGCTCGACCTTGGAAGGCTCGACCTTGTGAGGCTCGACCTTGGCGGTCTCGTCCTCGGACATGCCTTTCTTGAAGGCCTTGATGCCCTGAGCGACGTCACCCATCAGCTCGGAGATCTTGCCGCGACCGAACAGCAGCAGCACGACGCCGATCACTACGATCCAGTGCCAGATACTCATGGAACCCATCGGGTAAACCCTCCGCAACGACGGGCCGCGCGGGCGGGGCCTCGCCTCTTGATTTAGCCTGAACCTAGGCCTCACGGCGGCCAAAAACAAGGACTTCAGCCGGTTCGATTTCGCCGCATGGGTGACGGTGGATCAACGCGTCTGCGCGTGGAGGAAAGGGGTCGAGGAAGACGGACGCGGGGCCGCTTCGCGCCAGCGGCGCGGCCGCTCCCTTCCCCTGCAGGCGATCGCCAGCCCCGGCCGGGCGATCGCAGGGCGGACGGCTGAAAAGCGGCCCGCGGACGCGCGGGAGGTACCGCCATCGACGGTCACCCGCCGCCCTGCCCCGCCCTGCCCCCGTTTCAGAGGGCGGGTTTCGTTCTACTCCTCGGTGTTCTCGGGGCGGGGAGCGAGGCCGAGGTCGAGGTCGCCGGGTTCCAGGGGATCCTCGTTGTCGCGCAGCGTCGGGTCGTCGGAGGGCTCGGGCACATTGAACCCCGGCGGCAGGGTGCTGTCGAACAGCCCCGATCCCTTGAGCTCGTCGAGGCCGGGCAAATCGCCGACCGCCTCGAGGCCAAAATGGGAGAGGAATTCCGCGGTGGTCCCGTAGGTCAACGGCCGTCCCGGCGCCTTGCGGCGGCCGCGCGGACGAATCCATCCGGTCTCGAGAAGCACGTCCACGGTCCCCTTGGCGGCGGAGACGCCCCGGATCTCCTCGATCTCGGCGCGGGTCACGGGCTGGTGATAGGCGATGATGGCGAGCGTCTCGACCGCGGCCCGCGAGAGCTTCTTCGGCTCGACCGCCTCGTGGGTCAGCAGCCAGGACAGGTCATTGGCGGTGCGGAACGACCATTTGCTGCCGAGATGGACGAGGTTCACGCCGCGGGGGGCGTATTCCATCTGGAGCTGCCGCAGCAGGGCATGGATGTCGGCGCCTTCCGGGAGGCGCTTGGCGAGCGCCTTCTCCTCGAGCGGCTCGGCGGCGGCGAACAGCAGCGCCTCGAGCAGCCGCAGTTCCTCCGGGCGCGCCTCGGCTGCCATGTCCGGCTCCTCGGAATTGTCGTCCTCGAACGTCTCGATACGCAAATTGGCGAGAACCGCCATCAACACTCTCCCTCCCGTTGACACCACTTCGAAGCTCACGACATCGTAGCCAAGCGCATCGAAGCCCAGCGCATCCGACGCCCAAGCGCATCGACGCCCACGCGTCAGTGCACCGCGCCGGCCGTCGACTCATCACCGTTCGTTGCGGCCCGCTTGCGCAAGTAGATCGGGGCGAATGCGGCCGCCTGATGAACTTCCATGGCCCCCTCGCGCACCAGCTCGAGCGTCGCGGCGAGCGAGGAAGCGAAGGCGGTGGCGCGCATCGCCGGCTCGACCGTGTAGGCGATGAGATATTCGTCGAGCCGCCCCCAGTCGCCGGTGCTCGCTCCGACTATGCGCTGCAGGATCGACCGCGCCTCGGCGAGCGACCACACCGCGCGCTTGGCGAAACGGACGCGGGAGAGCGCCTTGCGCTGGCGTTCAGCGGCATAGGCCGACAACAGGTCATACAGGGTCGCCGACCATTCCGGCCGCTTGATCTCGGCGATCGGCTGGGGATCGCCGCGCCCGAACACGTCGCGGCCGAGCAACGGCCGTTCGAACATCTTCACGCCCGCCTCGCGAATCGCATCGAGCCGCTTGAGGCGGATGGCGAGGGCCGTCGCCATCTCGGCGGCGCTGAGCCCTTCCGCAGCCGCCGGCTCCGGCAGCAGCATGCGCGACTTGAGGTAGGCGAGCCACGCCGCCATCACGAGATAGTCGGCGGCGAGTTCGAGCCGCGTGCTTCGTGCCTGCTCGATGAAGGCGAGATACTGGTCGGCGAGCGCCAGGATCGAGATCTTCGCGAGATCGACCTTCTGCTGGCGCGCGAGCGTGAGGAGCAGGTCGAGCGGACCTTCGAAGCCGCCGACATCGACGATGAGAGCGGGTTCGCCAGCGCCGCGGTCGGCCGCGGTATCCTCGACGAACGGCACCTGGTCGGGAGTGGTTTCGCCCGTCATTACGCCACCGATGCCGCCTGCCCGAGCCATTCGCCGAACGCGGTGCGCGCCGCGGCGAGGTCGAGATCGTCTGCGGGACGCCGCGACGCCAGCGCTTTGGCGCAGCGCTCCAGCGGCTGCCCGGCGAGCTCCGGGCTCTCCGCGGCGACCGCCTCCATCTCGTCGAGGCGCCCATTGCAGTGCAGCACGAGGTCGCAGCCGGCCGCGAGCGCGAGCCGGGTCCGATCGGCGATCGAACCGCTCAAGGCACCCATCGACACGTCGTCGCTCATCAAAGCCCCGGTAAAACCGATGAAGGAACGAATCACCTCGTGAATCATAACCGCCGATGTGGTCGCCGGAAGGCCTGGATCGAGGGCTGTGAATACAACGTGGGCGGTCATGCCGAGCGGCAGCCCGGCGAGCGGCTTGAAGGCGGCGAAATCGGTGGCCTCCAGCGTCGCGCGGTCGACGCCGACGACCGGCAGCGCCAGATGGCTATCGGCGGTGGCGCGGCCGTGGCCGGGGAGGTGCTTGAGCACAGGCAGCACGCCGCCGTCCGCCAGACCGTGCGCAACCGCGGCGGCGATCGCGGCCACCTGGGCCGCCGTATCGCCGTAGGCGCGATCGCCGATCACCCGGTCGGCGTCGGCGACGGGAACGTCGGCGAGCGGCAGGCAATCGACTGTGATGCCGACCGCGGCGAGGTCGGCGGCAATCAGGCGGGCGCCGAGCCGCGCCGCATGCAGGCCCATGGCCTTGTCGCGCGCGTAGAGCCGGCCGTAGACCGCTCCGGCCGGATAGGAGGGCCAATGCGGCGGACCCATCCGCTGCACCCTGCCGCCCTCCTGGTCGATCAGCACGGCGACGTCGTCGCGTCCGCAGACGGCGCGAAATTCGTCGGTCAGACGCAAGACCTGCGCCGGATCGGCGATGTTGCGCTTGAAGAGAATGAGCCCCCACGGATCGGCCGTCCGCAGGAACGATCTCTCCTGCGGAGAGATCTCGGTACCGGCCAGTCCGGTGATGAATGCCCGTGGCGCCATCCTCGCGGCTTAACCCGCACCCCGGCGCAGGGCAAGCGCGCCGGCGTCAATTCCTTTGGATGAAGCAGCTACCGCCCGCAGTCTTGAGGTTTTCACACAGCTGATTGGCTTCCTCGCGCGGCACCGGACCGACCTGGGTCGCGTAGAACACGCCCCGCTCGCCCTGGTCCTTCTTGCGAATCAGCGGCTGGTAACCGGCAAGAGCGGAGAACTTCGCCTGCGCCGCGCGGAATGCCGCCTGCGCCTCGGCCTCGGTCTTCTGCGCCGCGATCTGCACCACCCAGCCGCCTTCCGTCGGGCGCGCCCGGGGCGGCGGCGCCGGCCGCGTGGTATCGACGGCGGCGACGGCCGGCTGCGATGGCGGGCTCTGCGCCGCGGGCGCAGCCGGTGCGGCAGCACGCGGCGCGGCGGCGGTGGGGGCGGCCGCGGTCGGCGCCATCAGCCCCGGCGTGGCACGGTCGCCGCCCGCCGTTCCGGCGTCGGCGCGGATCGTCACGGTGCGAACCTTTTTCGGCTCGGTAGCGGCGGCCGAAGCAGGCGCCGCCGACGTCGTCGAGGGTGAGCTCGGATAGGGAGCGACGCTGGCGCCGCCTGCGACCGGCGCGACGCCGCCGCGGGTTGCGTCCCGCAGATCGATCGGCTGCTCCTCGCGCGAAACCATGCGGTCCCCGGCGCCCAGCCGATCGTTGATCGGCTTCGCGCTCGCATCCGCCAACGAAGGCGCCATCACCTTGGTCGGCGAGTTATCCGCACGGATCAAGGGCGGCGGCCCGTCGGAGCCGCCATGGAACACCATGCGGTAGCCGAACGCCGCCGCGGTTCCGAACACCACGACGCCGAGCGCCGCGAGGGCGATCTTGAGGGTATTACGCCGCTTGGTGCCGGGTTCGTCCTCGTAGACGTCTTCTTCGCCCGGCGCGTAGTCGTAATCTTCGTACTGGTCTTCCTCCCCGGCGGCCGCGTATTGCGGATCGTACTCGCCTTGGTGCTCCGTCTCCTCCGCGTAGGGCTCGTGCTCGTGGTCAGCCGCCTCGGGCTGAGTGCCGTCGAGGTGCGGGTAATGGTCGCCCGCCGCACCTGCTGCCGGGTACGACCCTGCAGCCGGATACGCCCCTGCCGGATACGCACCAGTACTTGGATAATGCTGGTCGGGCACGGTTGGATAGGTGGCATCATGATAGTCCGCCGGATGGGCGGCGGGCTGGGCCGACGGATAAGCCGCGGTTGCGCGCGGAGCCGGCTCCGGCTCGGGAGCGTATCCGGGATGCGGATAGCGATCCGCCGCGGGCTCCGGCCGCGCCGGCGCCGCATAGGGGTCGTGGCTGTAGGGATTGGGGCGATAGGCCTCGGGGGCCGGCGGATCGGACGCGACCGGGCGGGCCGGGAAGGTCTGCAGCGACGGGAACGGATGACTGCGCGCCGGCTTTTCTTCCCGCGGCGGCTCGGCGTCATAGCGACCCGCACGCGGATAGGGATCTCGCGGGGGCTCCGGCTCGTAGCGCTCGGCGCGCGGATATGGGTCTCGCGACGGCTCCGGCTGCTGCCGTTCCGCCCGCGGATACGGGTCCCGCGAAGGCTCCGGCTGCTGCCGTTCCGCCCGCGGATACGGGTCGCGCGAAGGCGGCTTCGCCATCGGGCCGCGGGTCGGAAGATCGGGCGCCCGGCGCGGCACCTCGGCGCCTCGCTGAGGCGGCGGGCCGAACGGATCGCTCTGGCCGATCAGCCGGGCGAGCTCCAGCAACGGATCGGAGGCGGCCCCGCGACGATCGGAATCCTTCGGAGCCGGCGGGTAAGCACGCGGAGAGCGCGGAATTGCGTCGTCAGTCATTCTGCTTATCGCAACCTCGTTGGCGCGAGCCCTGAGCTGCACGATGACGCCCCGTCAATCGCACGCGCGACCGGCGACGCCGGGCTCACCTCATCTCATCGGGAGCGCCGACCCCGAGCATAGCAAGCCCGGAAGCCAGCACTGTGACGACGCCCTCCACCAGGGCGAGACGAGCCAGTGTCATTTCTGGATCATTCTGGATAATGAAGCGTAAATGAGGCAAGTCCTTTCCTTTCGTCCATTGGGCGTGGAATTCGCTTGCCAGCTCGTAGAGATAGAACGCGATGCGGTGCGGTTCGTGGGCGCCTGCCGCGGCCTCGACGAGGCGCGGATAGAGCGCGATGCGGCGCATCAGCGATATCTCGGCGGCATCCTCGAGCCGCGCGAGATCGGCGCCAGCGAGCAGGCGCGACCGTTCCGCGGCATCCTCAGGAAGCTGCGGCAAGACCTCCCGGGCGTGGCGAAAGATCGAGTGCCCGCGAGCATGGCCGTACTGGACGTAGAACACCGGATTGTCGCGCGATTGCTCCTTCACCTTGTCGAGGTCGAAATCGAGCACCGCATCGTTCTTGCGGTACAGCATCATGAAGCGCACGGCGTCACGCCCGACCTCGTCCACCACTTCACGCAGGGTGACGAAGTCGCCGGACCGCTTCGACATTTTGACCGGCTCGCCGCCGCGCAGCAGCTTCACGAGCTGGATCACCTTGACGTCGAGCTCGGCAGCGCCGCCGCCCACCGCGGCCACCGCGGCCTTCATCCGCTTGATGTAGCCGCCGTGGTCCGCCCCCCAGACGTCGATGAGTGCACGGAAGCCGCGCTCGATCTTCGACTTGTGATAGGCGATGTCGGAGGCGAAGTAGGTGAAGCTGCCGTCCGACTTGATGAGCGGCCGGTCGACGTCGTCGCCGAAATCGGTGGTGCGGAAGAGCGTCTGCTCGCGGTCTTCATAGTCCTCGATCGCCGCCCCTTTCGGCGGCGGCAGGCGGCCCTCATAGACCTCTCCCTTCGCTCGCAACTCCGCGATCGTCGCCGCAACCTCGTTCCGCGGGCCCGCGATCAGCGACCGCTCGGAAAAGAAGACGTCGTGATTGACGTTGAGCGCCGCGAGGTCGTGGCGGATCTCGACCATCATCATCTCGATCGCCTTGGCGCGCACGATCGGCAACCACCGCTCCTGCGGCATCTGGTCGAGACTGCGCCCGTACTCCTGCGCTAGTGCCACCCCGACCGGTTTGAGATAATCGCCGGGATAGAGCCCCTCCGGAATCGGACCGATGTCCTCGCCCAGCGCCTCGCGGTAGCGCAGATAGGCCGAGCGGGCGAGCACATCGACCTGGGCGCCGGCGTCGTTGATGTAATATTCGCGGGTGACGTCGGAGCCGGTGAACGCCAGGAGATTGGCGAGCGCATCCCCGAACACGGCGCCGCGGCAATGGCCGACATGCATCGGCCCGGTGGGATTGGCGGAAACGTACTCCACATTGACCTTCGCGCCCGCGCCGATGTCGCTACGGCCGAACGCGGGGCCGGCGACGATCGCGCCCCGCAGCGCCTCCCGCCAGACCCGGGGGTCGAGGCTGAGGTTGATGAAGCCGGGGCCCGCGATATCGACCGCGGTGACCTCGGGGAGTTTGCGCAATTCCGTCGCGATCCGCTCGGCGAGGTCGCGCGGCTTGAGCCCGGCGTCCTTGGCGAGCGCCATCGCCGCATTGGTCGCGAGGTCGCCATGGCCGGCTTCCCGCGGCGGCTCCACCACGATTCGCGCGAGGTCCGGGGGTGCGGCAAAAACACCTGCTGCCGCAAGCGCTTCCACGGCTGAGCGAACGTGGGTCGTGAACACGGAGAAGACGTTCATTGGCACCATTTCGTGGGCGGCGGCAGCGGCGCGGCCTATCGCAATTCGGGGGTGGAGTCAAAAAGCCGCGCGTGTTCGGACAGCGCGTAGCGGTCGGTCATTCCGGCGATGAAATCGGCGATCTGCCGCGGCGGCACCGGCCTTTCCGGCGCCGGCACCTGGCGTCGCCACGGCAGCTCGGCGGGGTCGCGCTGGTACCGCTCGAACAGCGCCCGCACCACCCCCTCGGCCTCGCCCATGATGCGCATGACGCGGGGGTGGCGGTACATGCGCGGAAACAGGAAGTCCTTGATGGCCCGGTCCGCCGCAGCCATGGCCGGAGAAAACGCCACCACCGCCGCGTCAGCGCGGCGGATGTCGTCGGCGCCGTCCGGGCGCACGGCGGCGATGCAGCCGGTCGGAGCAGGCGATGACGTCCTCGATCATGCGGGTGATCAGGCGGCGCACCAGCTCGTGGATCTGCCGCTTGTCGTCGAGCTCGCGATAGCAGGCTCCGATTTCCGCCTGGATGTCGCGCAGCAGCGGCACCTCGCGGAGATCCTCGAGGCCGAACATGCCGGCGCGCAGCCCGTCGTCGATGTCGTGGGCGTCGTAGGCGATGTCGTCGGCAATCGCGCCGACCTGGGCCTCCGCGCTTGGAAAGCGATCGAGCGCAAGGTCCTGGCGAGCGCAATAGCCGGAAATCTCCTGGGCAATGCCGCGCCGGGCCGCGCGCACTCCGAGCGGCCGGCCGGCACCGTCGAGCAGAGGCCCGTTGTGCTTGGCAAGGCCTTCCAAGGTCTCCCAGGTGAGATTGAGACCGTCGAAGGCGGCGTAGCGGCGCTCGAGGCGGGTCACCACCGCGAGGGTCTGGGCATTGTGGTCGAAACCGCCGTCCGCATCGAGGCAGCCGTCGAGCGCACGTTCGCCGGCATGGCCGAACGGCGGATGGCCGAGATCGTGAGCGAGCGCGCAGGCCTCGGCGAGGTCCTCGTCGAGCCCCAAAGCCCGCGCCAGCGACCGCGCGATCTGGGTGACCTCGAGGGTGTGGGTCAACCGGGTGCGAAAATGGTCGCCTTCGCGGTACACGAACACCTGCGTCTTGTAGGCGAGCCGGCGGAACGCGGCGGAGTGGATGATCCGGTCGCAGTCGCGGCGGAAGTCGCTGCGGCTCGCGCTCGGCGGCTCGTCATGGAGGCGACCCCGGCCCGCGGCGGGATCGGCGGCATAGGCCGCGCGGGGGGGCGCGCCGCTCACCGCCATGTCGCGACCCGGTCGGCGATCCAGTGGGCATCCCGGCATGAGACGCCGCGCACCGCCGTTGACCTCATGTGGCGTCGCACATACCTATTAATCGGGCGCCGCGCCCCGAGGCCGGCGGCCGGAGGTGCGGCGCGAAGGCCCTTCGCGCGCGCGGGGTGGCTGCAGAGGGGACGAGAGTCCATGGCGAATTCGGTCGTTTTGACGGAACGGGCGGCGCGGCGGATCGGCGAGATCCTCAAGGGTGAAGCTGCCGGCGCGATGCTACGCGTGAGCGTCGAGGGCGGCGGCTGCTCCGGCTTTCAATACAAATTCGATTTCGATCACGCCAGGACCGATGAAGACCTGGTGCTGAGCCGCGAGGGGGCGACGGTGCTGATCGATCCGGTCTCGGTGCAATACATGGCAGGCGCCGAGATCGACTTCGTCGATGATCTCATCGGGTCGTCGTTCCGAATCAACAATCCGGTGGCGGCGTCGTCCTGCGGCTGCGGCACGAGCTTTTCGCTCTGACCCTCGCTGACCTCACGCGGCTTTCCTCGACGGTCGCCGACCCGGCAGGCCGTCGAGTGGCCTGACCGGAGGGCGCCCTCACTCCGCGGCGACGGCGTGAGGCTTGGGGTGCTCGTGGGTCTCGTCGAGATCGACCGGCGGCTCCAGGCGGCGCTTGAGGATGCGGTCGAGCCGGTCGAGGTAGATGTAGACCACCGGCGTGATGTAGAGCGTCAGCAGCTGCGACACGCAGAGGCCGCCGACCACCGCGACGCCGAGCGGCTGGCGGAGCTCGGCGCCGGCACCCGCTCCGACGGCGATCGGCAGCGCGCCGAACACCGCCGCGAAGGTCGTCATCATGATCGGCCGGAAGCGGAGCAGGCAGGCTTCGCGGATCGCCTCCTCGGCGCCGAGCCCGACGGCGCGTCGTTGCAGCGCGAAGTCGATCATCATGATCGCGTTCTTCTTCACGATGCCCACCAGCATGACGATGCCGATCATCGCGATCACCGACAGGTCCATGCCGAACAGCATGAGGACGAGCAGCGCCCCGACGCCCGCCGAGGGCAGGCCGGAGATGATGGTTATGGGATGGATGAAGCTCTCATAGAGGATGCCCAGCACCACGAACGACGCGAACACCGCGGCGAGCACCAGCACGCCCTGCCCTTTCAGGGAGTCCTGGAACACCTGGGCGGAGCCCTGGAATCCCGTCACCACGGCCGCCGGAAGGTTCGAATCGCGCTCGATCTGCTTGATGGCGTCGACCGCCGCGCCGAGCGGAAATCCCGGCGCGAGGTTGAAGGACACCGTCATCGAAGGCTGCTGGCCCTGGTGGTTGACCTGCAGCGCGCCGACCGTTGGCACGAGCTTGGTCACCGCCGACAGCGGGATCGCCGGCCCGTTCGGCGTCGTCGCTCCGCTGACCCCTGAGCCGGGCGCCGCGGCGCCCGCCGCCGTGGGCGAGCCGTTCAGGTTGGTCTTGAGGTAGATCTTGCTGAGCCCGGTCGGATCGACCTGGATGCTCTTGTCGCATTCCAGGATCACCTGGTAGTCGTTCGACGCCGTGTAGATGGTGCCGACCTGACGCGATCCGAAGCAGTTGTAGAGTTCCTGCCGGACCTGGTCGACCGTCACGCCGTAGACCGCCGCCGCCGCGCGATCGACTTCCAGCGTCATCTGCGGGTTCTTGATGTAGAGGTCGCCGGTGACGTCGCGGAGCCCCGGCAATTTCTCGATCTTCTCCAGCATCTCCGGTCCGGCGGCGTAGAGCGCGGCGGTATCGCTCGACTGCAGCGTGTACTGGAACTCGCTCTTGGACACCCGGCCCGTGATGTTGATGTTCTGGACGTTCTGGAAATAGGTCCGGACGCCGGTCAGCGAGTTCGCCTTGCCGCGCAGCCGTTGGATGATCGCGGTCGAGTTGTCCGCGCGCTCGTGGCGCGGCTTGAGCGCGATGAAGAGCCGCCCGTTATTGTTGGTCGGATTGGGGCCGCCGGCACCGACCGTCGAGTTGATGTAGTCGACGCCCGGATCCTTGCGCAGCAGTTCGGCGACCTGCTGCTGGCGGATGAACATCGCCTTGAAGGAAATGTCGGACGGGCCTTCGACCGTGGCGCTGATGAAGCCGGTGTCCTCGGTCGGGAAGAACCCTTTCGGAATGGCCATATAGAGCCATACGGTGCCGACCAGGGTGCCGACCATCACCAGGACGACCGCAAACTTGTACCGCAGCACGATGTCGAGCGTGACCTCGTAGCCGCGCAGCCAGCTGCGGAACATGGCCTCGAAGATACGCAGGACGATGTTCTGGCTTTCGCCTTCGTGGTGGCCCTTGAGAACCCGCGCGCACAACATCGGCGTCAGCGTCAGCGACACGAAGCCGGACAGGATGATCGCCACCGCGATCGTCACTGCGAACTCGCGGAACACGCGGCCGACCATGCCGCCCATCATCAGCACCGGAATGAACACCGCGATGAGGGCGAAGGTGATCGAGATGATGGTGAAGCCGATCTCCGCCGACCCCTTGAGCGCGGCCTCGAACGGCCGCATCCCGGCTTCGATGTGGCGGACGATGTTCTCCAGCATCACGATCGCGTCGTCGACCACGAAGCCCACCGAGAGGGTCAGGGCGAGGAGCGTCATGTTGTTGATGGAAAAACCGAATCCGTACATCGCGGCGCAGGTCGCGATGAGCGAGATCGGCACCGCCATCGCCGGAATGATGGTCGCCACCGCGGACCGCAGGAACAGGAAGATCACGAGCACCACCAGCACGATGGCGATGACGAGGGTGACCTGCACGTCATCGACCGCCTCGCGGATCGATTCGGAACGGTCGGCCAGAATCTCCATTTTCACCGCCGCCGGAATCTGCGCGCGGTAGATCGGCAGGCGTTCGCGGATCGAATCGACGATCTTGACGGTGTTGGCGTCCGGCTGCTTGAAGATCGCCAGCACGATCGACCGCTCGTTGTTATAGAGGTTCGCGATCACGTCGTTCTCGACGGAATCCACCACTTTTGCGACTTCGCCGATCCGCAGCGGCAGCCCGTTGCGGTAGGCGACGACGACGTCCTTGTACTCGTCGGCATGGCGCATCGCGGCGGATGCCGTGATGGTGGTGTTCCGGTCCCGCCCGGCGATGGTACCGACCGGCGTGTTCGAGTTGGCCTTCGCCACCACGCTGCGGACGTCGTCGAGAGAAATGCCGCGGGCCGCCGCCGCAGTCGGGTCGACCTGGACGCGGACGGCGAACTTCTGCGCGCCGAACACCAGCACCTGGGCGATGCCGGGCAACTGGGAGATCTGCTGGGCCAGCGTGATTTCGGCGTAGTCGTCGACCACCGCAAGGGGAAGCGTCGGCGACACCAGGCTGAACAGCAGGATGGCAAAATCGCCCGGATTGACCTTCCGGAAATAGGGCGGAATCGTCATTTCCACCGGGAGCCGGCGGGCGGCGACGGTGAGTGCGGTCTGCACGTCGAGGGCCGCGCCGTCGATGTTCCGGTTGAGGTCGAACTGGATGATGATGGTGCTCAGGCCGAGCGACGAGGTCGAGGTGAGCGACGTGATGCCGGCGATCGTGGAAAGCTGGCGCTCGATCGGGCCGGCGACCGAGGCGCCCATGGTCTCCGGGCTGGCGCCGGGCAAGGTCGCGGTAATCTGGATGGTCGGAAAGTCCACCGCCGGCAAGGCCGCCACCGACAGCAGCCGGTAACCGAATATCCCGAAGACGATGAGGGCCGCGGTGATCAGCGTCGTCATCACCGGACGACGGATGCAGGTCTCCGAGATGTTCACGTCACGCCCCCGGTTTGCCGTCTCGGACGGCAACGCGCGCCTTGTCCGTCAGGAGAAGGTGGCCATCGGTCACGACCACATCGTTTTCTTTCACGCCGCTTTCGATCACGGTCTCGGTCCCGAGCGTGCGCGCAACCTTGACCGGCGTGACGATGGCAACATTGTCTTTGACCACGTAGACGAAGTTGCCCTGCTGACTGACCTGGACCGCCAGCGACGGCACGATGATCGCTTCTTCGGTCCGCAGCGTGAGGCGCGCCGTGACCAGGGTCCCCGGCCACAGGACGTCGTCCTCGTTGGGCATGGTGGCCCGGACCGTCGCCATCCCGGTGCTCATGTCGACCGTGTTCTCGATCATCGTCACGCGGCCGCGGGCCGTGCGGGTATCGCCGGGAATGATGGCATCGACGTTTGCCTCGCCTTCGGCCATCGACACCCGGATATCGGGCAGACTTCGCTGCGAGGCCTGGAAGGTAACGTAGATCGGCGCGATCTGGTTGATGGTGGCGATCGGAATGGGGTCGGCCGAGCGCGCGAAATTGCCGATCTTCACCGAGGCCTGGCTGATCCGGCCGCTGATGGGGGCCCGGATGAAGCAGAAGCTCAGCTGCACCTTCAGATTTTCCAGCACCGCATTGTCCGCGCGGATCGACGCCCGCAGCGTGTCGCCATTGGTCTTCGAGTTGTCGACGTTGAGCTGGGGGGTCGCGCCTTTGCCGACCAGATCGGAATAGCGGCGCAGGTCACGCTCGGCCATTTCCAGCTGGGCCTGGTCGCGGGCGATCTGGGCCTCCGCCTGGGAAATCTGCGCCTGTAGCGACCGCGGGTCCAACGTGACCAGGAGGTCGCCCTTCTTGACGAAGGCGCCGTCGCTGAAATGGATGCCGACGATCTCGTCGTCGATTCGCGGCTTCACGGCCACGCTGGCGATCGTGGTGACGTTCCCCAGCGCATCGATCTGGACCGGGGTCTTCCTCTTGACGGCCGTGGCGACCACGACGGCGACCGGACGGGGGCCGGACTGGGGTCGGCTCGCCGTGGGTTCTCCCAACACGAACTTGAGCGGCGGATATTTCTGCCCGAGTTCTTCGGGGTTTCCGAACACCCCCCATCGCGCAGCGCCGGTCGCGAGGGCCAGCACCACCACCAAGCCGACAAACGCCTTGCCTTTGGTCATTATTCCGCCCTGCCCAGAATTCTTTAGCGCCTGGGCTTGATGCTGCAGATGAATCCGACCGGGCCGGTGGCCCGGATCGCAGGTGCGCACCGAAAACGCTCGGCTGGCATGCGACTTTACCCGTTGCAGCCAGCTTTGCCAAATAACTGTAACATAAATTCGCAGGGATTTCAGACCGCCGCGCCGGGCGGTCATCACTTCGCCATCGAAAGTTAATCGACCCTCGCGTCGGCGGCGGATGCGGCATTCCGCCCGACGCGGCCCACCGGATGCAGCTCATGCGAATCGCGACCTGGAACGTCAATTCGATCAAGCAGCGGGTCGACAATGTCGTCGCCTGGCTCCAGGAGCGCCAGCCGGACATCGTGTGCCTGCAGGAGACGAAGTGCGTCGACGAGGCGTTTCCGCGCGAGCCGTTCGAGAGCCTGGGCTACAACCTGGCCGTGCACGGACAGAAGGCCTTCAATGGAGTCGCGATCCTGTCCAAGCACCCGTTCGACGAAGTGACGCCACGGCTTCCCGGCGAGGATGAGGACGACCACGCGCGTTTCATCGAGGCGGTGGTGTCGACGCCGACCGGCGTGGTGCGCGTCGCCTCCATCTACCTGCCCAATGGAAATCCGCCGGAGACGGATAAATACATCTATAAGCTCAGATGGATAGAGCGACTCATTCATTATGCACGAGAGCGACTCCAGCTGGAGGAGCCGTTGGTCCTCGCCGGCGACTACAACGTCATCCCGGGCCACGCCGACGCCTACGATCCCGCTGCCTGGGCCGGCGACGCGCTGTTTCTGCCGCAGACCCGCGAGCGCTTCCACGCCTTCGCGAATCTCGGATTGACCGACGCCGTCAGGGCGACCACCGACGCCGCGGGGGTATACTCGTTCTGGGATTATCAGGCCGGTGCCTGGCAGAAGAACCGGGGCATCCGAATCGACCATCTCATGTTGTCGCCTCAGGCCACCGACCGGCTTGTCGCCAGCGGCATCGACAAGCATGTACGTGGCTGGGAGAAGCCGTCCGACCACGTGCCGGTGTGGATCGATCTCGAACTCGCCTGACGCGGAATGCGCGCGACCGGGGCCCCTGTGCGGGCTACTTCCGCGGGGGCGACTTGGGCCCTGCCCTACTCCCGGCGGCCCTTGAGCCAGCCTTCGAGGTAAGCATAGGCGGCGGCGCGCTCTTCCGGCGTCGCCTGCTTCATCGCGGCGGCATAGAGATCCGCGATCCAGGATTCCCGCGGCGGGGCGCCGTCGCGGGCAAGGGTGAGCCACATCAGGCCGCGGGCGGCCTGGCGGGGCGTGTACTCGCCCTTGAAGAGCATCGCACCGAGCACGGCCTGGGCCTGGTACTGCCCTTTGTGCGCGGCGAGCGACAGCCAGCGCGCCGCCTGCTTCGGCTCCTTGAGACCACCGTTGCCGTCGAGATACATCCGGCCGAGGCGGTACTGCGCATCGGGATCGCCGAAATACGAAGCCGCGTAGGAAAACATCTCGCGAGCCCGGTCGGGATCCGCCTTGACGGTGTCCGGAATGCCCTCGAGGTAATAGTTGCCGAGCGCGACGAAGGCGTTGGCGACGAAGCGGGCCTGGGGTGTCCCGGGCGCCTCCTCGGCATGGGCGTCGGCGATGCCGCGGAAATACTCGAACGCCCGCAGGTCGTCCTGTTTGACGCCGTCGCCATCCGCATACATGCGGCCGAGCTTCCACTGCGCGATCGCGTGTCCGTTGGCCGCCGCATATTCGAGTGCGGTAATCCCGGCCTTGGTGTCGCCGGCGCGCAGCGCCCGGGTGCCCGATTGAAACGCCTCGGTCGCCTGCGGCATCGGCGCATGCAGCGCGCCCGCGGAAACGGCGGCCTGCCGCGGCACGACATCGACGCCGACCCCCGGCGCGGTATCGCCGGGCGTGCGCGTACCATCGAAGGCAAAAGCGGAAGCGAGCCCCAACCCGGCCACAAACCACACAACGGGCAGGATACGCTCAGATATCCGCATAACACGACTTCTCGGCTGCCCCGCCCGGGTGGGTGACGGCCCCTTGACGCGCGGGTCCGACCTGCTGGGCGTATTTCCAGATATAGCCCGACGCGAAGGAGGAGTCCCGCGGTTGCCATTCCTTGCGCCGACGCTCGAGTTCGGCGGCGTCGAGCTGAACCTCGAGGGTGCCCTTGTCGGCATCGATGGCGATGATATCGCCGTCGCGGAGCAGGCCGATCGGGCCACCGACCGCCGCCTCGGGGCCGACATGGCCGATGCAGAAGCCGCGGGTGGCGCCGGAGAACCGGCCGTCGGTGATGAGGGCGACCTTGTTGCCCATGCCCTGCCCGTAGAGAGCGGCGGTGGTGGCGAGCATCTCGCGCATGCCGGGACCGCCGCGCGGGCCCTCGTAGCGGATCACCAGAACCTCGCCTTCGCGGTAGGTGCGGTTCTTGACCGCTTCGAAGCAGGCCTCTTCGCCGTCGAAGCAGCGGGCCGGGCCGGTGAACTTCACGTTCTCCATGCCGGCCACCTTGACGATGGCGCCGTCGGGCGCGAGGTTGCCGGAAAGCCCGACCACGCCGCCGGTGGCGAGCAGCGGCCGGTCGGCCGCCCGCACCACGTCCTGATCGTCATTCCAAACCACGCGCTTCATGTTCTCAGCCACGGTACGACCCGTCACGGTCATGCATTCTCCATGCAGAAAACCGTGATCCAACAAGGTCTTCATCAGCAACGGAACGCCGCCAGCCTCGAATAGATCTTTGGCGACATAGCGGCCACCCGGCTTCAAATCTGCGATGTAGGGCGTCCGCTTGAACACTTCTGCGACATCGAAGAGATCAAAATTGATCCCGCATTCGTGGGCGATGGCCGGCAGATGCAGCGCTGCATTGGTCGAGCCGCCGGAAGCGGCCACCACCGCCGCGGCGTTTTCCAGCGCCTTGCGGGTCACGATGTCGCGCGGACGCAAGCCGATCTTGATGAGCTCCACCACCTGCTCGCCGGCGACGGTGCAGAACTTGTCGCGAAACTCGTAAGGCGCAGGCGCCCCGGCCGAATACGGCAGGGCGAGCCCGATCGCCTCGGATACGGTCGCCATGGTGTTGGCGGTGAACTGGGCGCCGCAGGCACCCGCGGAGGGGCACGCGACCTGCTCCAGGGTTTCGAGGTCGTCATCGGACATCTGGCCGACCGAGTGCTTGCCCACCGCCTCGAACACGTCCTGCACGGTCACCGGACGTCCCTTGAAGGTGCCCGGCAGAATCGAGCCGCCATAGATGAAGACCGACGGCACGTTGAGACGGCACATGGCCATCATCATGCCCGGCAGCGATTTGTCGCAGCCGGCGAGCCCGACGAGCGCGTCGTAGCCGTGGCCGCGCATGGTGAGTTCCACCGAATCGGCGATGACCTCGCGCGACGGCAGCGAAGACTTCATGCCCTCGTGCCCCATCGCGATGCCGTCCGTCACCGTGATGGTGCAGAACTCCCGCGGCGTGGCGCCGGCCGCCGCGACGCCCTTCTTGACCGCCTGCGCCTGACGCATCAGCGAGATATTGCAGGGCGCAGCCTCGTTCCAGCAGGTGGCGACGCCGATGAAGGGCTGGTGGATCTGCTCGGTCGTCAGCCCCATCGCGTAGTAATAGGAGCGATGCGGGGCGCGCTCGGGCCCTTCGGTCACGTGCCGGCTGGGAAGCTTGGCTTTGAGGTCGGTCTTGGCGTCCATGAAATATGAGTTCCTTCTCCAGATCGAAAACTCGACCCGGGTCATGTGCGCCATTGGCCACACACGCGGTATCGAGATCATGCAACCCTGTGGCTAAAAATAGGCACGCTGGGTTGACTCGCCTAAATATGGGAAATAAATCGCGACTGTTGCATCAGAAACACGAGGTGTGACCACATTGCACAGATCGCTCGAGCCCCTGTCGCGGGAGTTCTTCGACCGCAATGTCCCGGACGTTGCACGCGACCTGATCGGGGCCACATTGCTGGTCGGCGGCGTCGGCGGAGCGATCGTCGAGGTCGAGGCCTACCACCACACCGACCCCGCGGCCCATAGCTATCGCGGCCGCACGCCGCGCAATGCGGTGATGTTCGGGCCGCCCGGATATGCCTACATCTACCGTTCCTACGGCCTCCACTGGTGTCTCAACTTCGTGTGCGAAGGCGAAGGCAGCGCGAGCGCGGTGCTGATCCGCGCCCTGCAGCCGACCGCGGGACTGCCGCTGATGCGGCGGCGCCGGGGCGTGACCGATGAGAAGAAGCTGTGCGCGGGTCCGGGGCGGCTGTGCGAGGCGCTCGCGGTCACCGATGCCCATAACGGGCGCGCGCTCGACCGGCCGCCTTTCGCCTTGCTCGCACGCCCCGCCGCCGTGGCGGTCGCGACCGGTCCGCGAATCGGAATTTCTAAGGCCGTCGAGGTGCCTTGGCGCTATGGCCTCGCCGGGTCGGCATACCTGAGCCGGCCGTTTCCGAAGGAACCGGACTGATCTCCGGCTTCGTCAGCGCGGGACTGGGGCTGCTGCGAGAGCCCGGCCGGCGCTACTCCAGCCCGAGCTCCTTGCGCGCCCAATGAAGCATGGGGGGGCTGCCGAGGAAAGCGACCAGCTGAGGTTCGACCATTGCGGGATCGCCATCGCCGAGCGCGGCGACGGCGACCACGACATCGCACTCGCTGTTGTAGGCGATCGACAGCAGGGTCTCTCCCGCCTCCCCGTCCGGCACCGTGTAGGGCCGCGACAGGCCCTTCATCCAGCCGATCTTCACGGCGTGGCTGGCACCGATCGCCTTCGCCTTCTCGCTGATGAGGTCGGTGTCGGCGACCCGCTCGAGCTCGCCGTCGTCGGATACCCCGGTGGTGCAGTTGCAGAAGCCGATCTTCGGTCGCACGTAGACATCGACCTTCACGCCGCACTGGGCCGGCGGACAGGTGAAGGCCTTGCCGACACCCCATTGGTCGAGCAGGAACGGCCATCTGGCTTCGGTAAAGGCCGGCGCGTCGGCGCCCGACGGCGACGGCGCGTGAACCCCGAACACCGCGACGGAGCCTGCCATCAGGCCGGCTCCGGCGAGCACCACCGCGAATGCCAGCGCCTTTGCCATCGATCCTCCGAAACCGCGAACAGAGCGCCGCGGACATGCCACCGCGACTCCGGCGGCGAACACCTTTTAAAGACCTCGCACCTTGTCAGATATCATGCCGTCGGGGCCCGCGAAACCGATCTGCGACGCCCCGACGTAGCGAGACGTCACTCGCAGGCGAGAAACATCTCTTCCGGAGGCACCGCACGCGGTGCCAGCCCCTGCTCGAACATGAAGCGGCCCATCGCCTCGAAGGCCGGACGATTCGGCGCGATCCCATAGTCCCAATAATGCTTGCCGAAGATCCGCTGCGTCTCCTCGACGTGATCGAGCAGAAACGGCAGCGCGACATGAAGCGCGTCGCTGTCCGGTAAAGCTTCGAGGGCGACGTCGCGGGCTTCGCAGAACGCCCGGTAGATGCGCGGCGCGACCCAAGGATGGTCGCGGTGGACGTCCTCCCGGATCACGACGAGATGCATCACCGGGAAAATCCCGGTACGGCGGAAGTACTCGGTCTCGACATCCTTGAAATTCGGCCACAGCCGCGCGATCGCCCGCGAGCCGTTGCGGAAAATGTTGGGAATGTAGACGGAATAAAGCGCATCCAGCCGGCCGGCCTCCATCAGCCCTTCCAGGGTCTCGTCGCCGGCGAGATAATCGAGACGGACCCCGGCGGGCAGCGCGACGGGCACCTGGGGAGGCGCCACCGGGGCGTTGAGCCCGCCCTGAAACCAGTGCGTGTCCGCCGGCATCACTCCGTAATCGTGCTGCATCATGCCGCGCATGTAGACGATGGCGCTCGCTGCGTATTGGGACACCCCGACGCGCTTGCCCTTGAGGTCGGCGGGCGTCTGGATGCCGGCACCCGGCCGCACGTAAAGGCAGGAATGCCGGAAGATCTTCGACAGCGCGATCGGCAACCCGACGAACGGGCAATCGCCCTTCGCCTTGAGCGCGACAAACGACGCGAACGAAAGCTCGGAGACGTGGAATTCCTGGCGCTCGAGCATGCGCGGAAAGATCTGCCGCGGCCGCATCACCTGGAAATCGAGGTCGAGTTCCCTCCGCCTTGACCCGGCCGTCGAACAGCGGCCGGGTGCGATCATAGTCCCAGCACGCGAGCGTCAGAGGCAGGTTAGGCATGAGCGTTTCCCTAGCTGAGTGCGCCGGCTTCAGGCCGGGCAATGACACGAATGGGAGCGGAGCCGGCAGACCAACCCGTCGCCGGGCGTGTTTACGCGACCGATTTCAGCCGCTCCAGCGCCTCGAGGATCTTGCCCTGCCGCACCACCGCCGCGTCGCGCTTCTCGCGCTCGCCCTCGACCACCTCCTCCGGCGCGCGGGCGATGAAATCGGCGTTGCCGAGCTTGCCGTCGACGCGCGCGATATCCGCGGCGACTTTGGCCAGCTCCTTTTCGAGCCGCGTCTTCTCGGCAGAGAGGTCGATGACGCCCTTGAGCGGAAGCGACGCGACCTCGCCGCGCACCAGCAGCTGGACGGCGCCCTGCGGCGGGGCGTCGGCGAACGAAATCTCGGAAATGCGGGCCAGTCGCTTGATCATATCGGCCCAGCGGTCCGCCCGCGCCTGCACCGCCTCCGCGGCCGCGAGCTGCAAGGGAATCTGCGATGCCGGCGGGATGTTCATCTCGGCGCGCACCGAGCGGATCGCGGTGACGAGGTCGATCACCCAGCCGATCTCGGCTTCGGCCTTCTCGTCATGCAGCCCGCTCAGGAGCGGCCAGGGCGCGAGCGCCAAAAGGCCGTCGCGGGCGACGCCGCCTTCCGCGGTGACCGCCCACAATTCCTCGGTGATGAACGGCATGAACGGATGGAGCAGCGCCAGGATCTGGTCGCGCGCCCAGGCGACCATGGCGCAGGTCTCGGTCTTCGCCGGACTTTCCGGTCCCAGCAGAACCGGCTTGGCGAGCTCGATGTACCAGTCGCAATAGACGTTCCAGACGAAATGATAGACCGCACTCGCGGCCTCGTTGAACTTGTAGGCTTCGAGCGCCGCGGTGACCTCGTCGATGGTGCGCGCGGTCTCGTGGGCGATCCAGCGGTTGAGCACCTCCTCGACATCATCCGGCTCGAACCCCGGCAGGGTCGCGCAGCCATTCATCTCGGCGAAACGGCAGGCGTTCCACAACTTGGTTGCGAAGTTGCGGTAGCCTTCGACGCGGGATTTCGCGAGCTTGATGTCGCGGCCCTGCGCCGCCATGGCGGCGAGCGTGAAGCGCAGGGCGTCCGCGCCGTAGGCGTCGATCAGCTCGAGGGGATCGATGATGTTCCCCTTCGACTTCGACATCTTGGCGCCCTTCTCGTCGCGGACGAGGGCGTGGATGTAGACCGTCCTAAACGGCACATCCTTCATGAAGTGCAGGCCCATCATCATCATCCGGGCGACCCAGAAGAAGATGATGTCGAAGCCGGTGACCAGCGCATCGGTGGGATAATAGCGCGCGAGCTCGGGGGTGCGGTCGGGCCAGCCGAGGGTCGAGAACGCCCACAACGCCGAGGAGAACCAGGTATCGAGCACGTCCTCGTCGCGCAGCAGGAACGGTGCGCGGCTGTCCGGGTCGAGCGCCATGTCGTGGGCCTGCATCGGCGTGATCGCCTCGGTCTCGGCGTAATAGGCGAGCGCGCGCGACACCGCCTCCTCCTCGGTCTCGGCGACGAACACCTTGCCGTCCGGCCCGTACCAGGCGGGAATCTGGTGGCCCCACCACAATTGCCGCGAGATGCACCACGGCTGGATGTTCTCCATCCATTCGAAATAGGTCTTCTCCCAGTTCTTCGGGACGAAAACCGTCGCTCCGTCGCGGACCGCGGCGATCGCCGGGCGCGCCAGCTCCTTGGCGTCGACGTACCACTGGTCGGTGAGGAATGGCTCGATCACCGAGCCCGAGCGGTCGCCATGGGGCACCATGTGCGTGTTCGGCTCGATCTTGTCGATGAGACCCATTGCGTCGAGGCGCTCGACGATCTTCTTGCGCGCGTCGAAGCGGTCGAGCCCGTGCATCGCCGAAGTCTCTTCGAGTTCAGGCGACGGCGGCACGCCGTCGAGGAATTCGATGTTGCCGTCGAGATCGAGTTTCCCCTCGATATCGAGCACGTTGATCATCGCGAGATGGTGGCGCTTTCCGACCTCGAAATCGTTGAAATCGTGAGCCGGCGTGATCTTCACGGCGCCGGTGCCCTTCTCCGGATCGGCATAATCGTCGCCGACGATTCGGATGCGGCGACCGACCAGCGGCAGCACTGCGGTCCTGCCGATCAGATGCTTGAGCCGCTCGTTGTCCGGATGCACCGCGACCGCGGAATCGCCGAGCATGGTTTCCGGCCGCGTGGTGGCGACCACGATGAACTCGTCGGATCCTTCGAGCGGATACTTGATGTACCAGAGGCTGCTCTTGACCTCGACCTGCTGGACCTCGAGGTCGGAAATCGCGGTGAGCAGCTTGGGGTCCCAGTTGACGAGGCGCTTGTCCTTGTAGATGAGCCCTGAATCGTAGAGCTCGACGAACACCTTGAGGACGGCGCGCGACAGTCCTTCGTCCATGGTGAAGCGCTCGCGCGACCAGTCGCAGGATGCGCCCAGGCGCTTGAGCTGGTTGACGATGATGCCGCCGGATTCCGCCTTCCACTCCCACACCCGCTCGACGAACTTCTCACGGCCCATGTCACGGCGGGACGGTTGCTGGCGCTCCCTGAGCTGGCGCTCGACCACCATCTGGGTGGCGATGCCGGCATGGTCGGTCCCGGGCTGCCACAGCACGTCGCGGCCCCGCATGCGCTCGAATCGGCACAGCACGTCCTGCAGCGTATTGTTGAGCGCGTGCCCCATGTGGAGCGAGCCGGTCACGTTGGGCGGCGGAATGATGATGCAATAGGGCTTGGCGCCCTTGCGCTCGGGGCGGCCCGCGCGAAAAGCCTGCGCATCCTCCCAAGCAGCCCAGACGCGGCGCTCGATATCGGACGGTTGATAGTTTTTTTCAATCATTGCGGGTACCCGGCATGTCGTCGTGCAACAAGCCCATGGCAGCAGGGCTGTCAACGGTGTGGGCTTGCATAGCGCATCGTCGGCACAACTTGCAGACTTTCGGGACCAGGGGGGTGCGCGAGATCAAAGACCTCAAGTCGCGATCCGGCCTACACGAAATCGATCGCCGGCCACAGCTTCGTCGCGCGCCGCCGCGGCGGCCGCCGGCCTGACGCATCGCGCACAGGCTCGCCCAGCGCCGGATATAAGGTTCCGGCGCTGCCGTTTCCAGCGTCAGCTTCGGCCGCGCGACACCCGCTCGATCTCGGCACGCACCAAGCGTTCCACCAGGTTCGGCAGGTTGTCGTCGAGCCAAGCTTTGAGCATCGGCTTGAGCATCTCGCGCACCAGGTCGTCGAGCGTGCGGGAGTTCTGGACGAGCACCGTCTGAGCGAGCGTGTTGAACGCGAGGTCCACCGCCGCGCTCGTTCGCGGCGACAGCAGGCCGGCGTCGCCGGACGGCCGCAGCATTGCCGGCGGTGTCGCTGGCACGCCATTCGAACGCGCCCGCACGGCTTCGCTCGTCGCCGGCTCCGGCCGCGCCGGTTGGGGTCGGTCCGACTCCTCGTAGGGCTGCTCGGATCGCGCCGGCTCAAATCGTGCCGGCTCCGGCCGCACCGATTCCACTCTGCTGGCCTCGGCTCGCGCCATTTCGGCTCGGGCCATTTCAGCTCGGGCCATTTCGACTCTGGCCGCTTCCAGCCTCGCCGATTCGGCTCTCGCCAACTCGGACCATGCCGCGTCGGCTCTCGCCGAATCGGCTCTCGTGGAGTCGGCTCTCGCCGATTCGATTCTTGCCGAGTTGGATTGTGGGGGCTCGGACCGTGGCAAGTCTGACCGCGGCAAGTCGAACCGCGGCGGCTGGACCCGTCCAGGCTCAGGACGCGCCGGTTCCGGCCATGCCGATTCGAACCTCGCCGATTCCGAGTCTTCGGCCTCAGGCTTCGCGGCAGAGGGCTTTGAACGCTCGAACCGGATCGCTGCCGGCCGCGGCGGCTCGGTCGCGGAGGGCCGTGCTGCCCCCGGCCATGCGGGCTCGATCCTGGCTGCGGTGGCCCGCTCCGGTTTCGATTCCGGCGGTTGCGGCGCACGGATCGCTTCGGCGACGAGGTCGGGCTTCGGCGGTTCGGGTGCTGCTGCCTCGGCGTTGGCGCGCGAGACCCCCGGCGGATGCGAGCCGCTCATGTCGAAGACGTCGTTGGCGGCGACGGACGGCGTTTGCGGATCGTCGAACCCGTCCACCCGGTCATCGATATCGTCCGGCGATTCGGCTGGCGCTGCCGCAGCCGGCTCCTGCGCCGCAGCCGTCCGCGGCGGCGCCGGAATCGGCCGACCGCTATCGTCCTCGGCGATGATGCGACGAATGGAGGCAAGAATTTCCTCCATGGTCGGCTCCTGCGATTTGGCCGGTTGAGACATCGAGACTTTCCCTTGCGATCAACGCAGACGCGGCGATGTTGCGCCCGCGAATCGCGGCTGGCAGGTCAGCTTTAACAGATTCGCGAGTATTCCAGTTGAACGCGCAAACACAAGGAAGGCTGGGACATTACGCCCAGCCTTTCGCACGAGATCGACGAGCTGTCGCGACGTCGGAGTCGGGTCGGCAGAGCCGCCGGCTGATCGGCGTGCTCGCGATCACACGCTCGAAGTTTGCTTCAACGTCCGTCGGGATTGCGAACGCCGGCCCAGGCGTCGCGAATCTGATTGTAATGCACCACCGGATCATAGAGCGGGATGTTCAGTCCGAGCTTCGGCAGGTTCAACTCTCCGACGCCCGCCAACACCGTGTACGAGGCGACGACCCGATCGTGCTGCGCGGTCACCAGCGCGGTGCGCGCATTGACGAGCGCGATGATCGCGTTGAGGACGTCGAGGGTGGTGCGCTGTCCGACCCGCGCCTCCTCGCGCACGCCGTTGAGCGCGATCTCGGCGCTCGCCACCTGCGTCTGGGTCGCGTAGATCTGCGCCTTGGAGGCTTCCAACTGCGCCCAGGTGGTCTGCACGTTCGCCTGGACCGCGTCGCGCGCGGTATCGAGATCGATGCGCTTCTGGCCGACCGTCTCCTTGGCTTGGCGAATCAGCGAGTATTCGCTGCCGCCCTGGTAGATCGGCACGCTGAGCTGGCCGAGCACGAAGGCGTTGAACTGCTGCAGCGCCTGACGCGTCAGGTCGGTTTCCCATTGCTGTTGCACGGTCCCGGTCAGGTTCGCAGTCGGATACAGCGAGCCTTCGTTGATCTTGACCTGCAGCATCGCGAAATCGATGCCGAACATGGCGACGCCGACGCTCGGGTGCCGTGCTCGCGCGAATTGGATGGCGACCGGCAGCCGCGGCGGCAACAGGCGGTCGACCGGCGCGCCCGGCGCGAGCGTACCCGGCTCGACGCCGATCACCTGGCGATAGGTTGCCCGCGAACGCGAGAATTGCGCCTCGGCGGAGAGCACTTGCGCGCGTCCCGCCGCAAGGTTGGTTTCGGCCTGGGCGACGTCGGTGCGCGTGACCTCGCCGACGATGAAGCGATCGCGGGTCTGGCGCAGCTGTTCCTGCAGCACTTCGACGTTGCGCCGCTGCAGTTCGAGGAGCGCGGTGTCGCGAAGCAGGTCCATGTAGGCGGTGGCGGCATTGAGCAGGATGGTCTGCTCGGTCACCCGCAGCGTTTCCCGGGCAATCGACGTATTGGATTCGGCCTGCCTGGTCCGGTTGGCGGTCTGAAGGCCGTTGTAGACGGTCTGGTTGACCGTGACGCCGACGGCGCTGGGCGTGTAGCCGGCGGCCGTACGCGGATAGTTGGGTGTGCCGACCAACGGCGACCCGGCCCCGACCTGGGCCGCGGTGAACGGCGTCTTCGACACGCCGGAAGTGTATTGCTGGCCGACCGAGGCGGTCGCGGTGACGCGCGGCTTGTAGCCGGACAGCGCCTGCGGAACGCCTTCGTCAGTGGCGCGCACCACGGCGCGCTGCGAATTGAGCTGAGGGTTGTTCACGTAAGCCTGGATCAGCGATCCAGGCAAGGTATCCGCGGATGCGCCAAGGCAACCGATCGCACCGACGACCGTGCCGAGACCAATCCACCGCCGTATAATCCGGGCCCCCAAGTGCATTCCCCGTAGATCAACGCGAAAGGGCGACTTTGCCTACGCGAGATTACGCCACCGAAGCCGCACCATACGCAACCGTCGCCGGACGCAAAACAGAGTTCTGCACTTGGAGGATCGAAAAACGGCGACTGGCGCAAGCCTGCAACACCGTTGTTTTTGCGCCGCAAGGGGTTGCTTCCCGCATGCCGCAGCCGCGAATACCGCGATTGCACGCGTCCTGCCGAGCAAAAAGCGGGATTAGAAGACGAATGCTGGCGCCCGGCCGAAGCCCGGCAGGAGCGGCGCGGAAGCATCGAACAATACCCGGCCGCCGACCTCACCGCGAACGTCGCGGAACAACGTGGCCTTGCCGACCCAACTCACCAGCGCGGCCTCGCCTTGGCTCATGCCGGCTCCGTCATACACCACGGTTACGAATCGACCGCCCTCGGCGAGTTGCACGAACAGCGCGTCGGGAATCGCTTCGACACCCCCTTCAGCGAGAATCACGTCGAACGGTGCTCCCGCTGGCCATCCGCCCGCGAGCGGTCCGGCCGCGGATACGACCTCGGCAAATCCGAGGCGTCGCAGGTTCGACGCGGCGACATCGGCGAGCGCCGGATCTTCCTCGAGCGCCACCACCGCTGCGGCGAGACGGCTCATCACCGCGGCCGAGTAGCCGGTTGCGCTGCCGATCACCAGGACGCGATCCGACGGTGAAACCGCAGCCGCCTGGATGAGCTTGGCGGTCAGTTCGGGCTTGACCAAAAACCGCGCGGCTCCCCCGGACGACGGCAGCGCCAGGTCGCGATCGAGGTAAGCCTGTGCCGACAGCCGCTCCGGCACGAACGCCTCGCGCGGGATCTCCAGCATCGCGTCGATGAGATCGAGGTCGGTGACGTCATTGACGCGAATCTGACTGTCGACCATGGCCCTTCGGGCCGCCTGAAAATCGACCATGCCGCCTCCTGCCCGTAGCGCCGGAACTCGGGCACGGTTCTGCGGCACCGTCGGCCAAAAGGCAAGGCGGAACGGGACCGCGAAACGGGACCGCGGGCCGGCGATCGGGGCGCCGTCGAACGCGGGCCCGCGGCCATCACCCCGGCTCCCGGGCGAGACCTCCGGGTCCGGCAGACCCCGGGCTAGCCATCCGGTCAGTTGTGCGGCGCCGGGGACGCGCCCACCTTCGTCCCAGACATTGCCGATCCCGACATCGTGGCCACATTGGAGCAGCACATGGCAGATGCCCTTTCCCAATTCTCACGACACCTCGAGTCCACCATCGATGCCGCAGCGCGCGCGGTCGTCGCGGTTCACGGCCGCGGCCGGCTTCCGTCGAGCGGCATCATCTGGGAGCCCGGCCTCGTCGTCACCGCGGAGGAGACGGTGGCGCGCGACGCCGATCTGGCGCTGACGCTTCCCGACGGACGGCGCGTCGAGGCGACCCTCGCCGGGCGCGACCCGTCGACCGACATCGCGGTGCTCCGGTTTGGCGGCGAGGCTGCGGCGCCGGCGCCGACCTTCGCATCCGATCTCCGGCCGGGGCACCTTGCCGTCGCGGTTGGACGCGCCCACGGGGACGTGGTCGCGGCGCTCGGAATCGTCGCGCTCGCCGGCGGACCCTGGCACAGCTCCCATGGCGGGAAGATCGATGCCAACCTCCGATTCGACCTGCGCCTGCCGGTCACGGCGGAAGGCGGCGCGCTCGTCAGCGCCGAAGGCACGCTGATCGGCATGGCCGTCCACGGTCCACGCCGGCGCGTCCTCGCCATTCCGGCGACGACCATTGCCCGGGTGGTGCAGGCCATCAAGGACAAAGGGCACATCGCGCGGGGCTATCTCGGCGTCTCCCTGCAGTCGGTGCCGATCCGCGACGGCGAGCATCATCGCCGCGCTGCCATGGTGGTGACGGTCGATCCGTCCGGTCCCGCGCATGCGGCCGGACTGTTGCAGGGCGACATTCTCGTCGCCATCGATGGCGAGCCGGTGACCGGCGTGCGCGGGGTCTACCAGCGCCTCGGCCCCGACAGCGTCGGCCGCAAGGTCGCGGTCGATCTGCTGCGGGCCGGCGCCCCGACGTCCGCGCAGGTCACCGTCGCGGCGCGACCGCACGGCTGAGCCACCGGTGCCCGCCGCCCCTCACCGAAATGCTGCGATCCACGTCGCCTTGGCGATCGCGGATCGGGCATTGCGGGAGCGGCTGGCGCACGGGCTGCGGGAGTCGGAAAATATCGTGTCCGCCCCCGTCGGGGATGCCGACGTCACCGTCGCCGACCGGGAGCAAGACATCACCGGACCGGTGATCGCGCTGGGCCCATCGCGCGCGGCCGCGGCCTGGGCCGCGACCTGGGCCGCGGACGTGCGCGCCGTGCTGCCGGTCGATGTGGCGCCGGCGGTGCTCGCCGCGGTCGTCACGGTCATCGCCGCAGGACTTGCCGTCGCGGCGCCACCCGGCGCATCCGATGAGAGTGCCGCGCCCACCGGCCGGTGGGCCGCAGCGCTCGAACTTTCGGAAGCGGAGGACGACGAACGCGCGGTGGCACTGACCGCGCGCGAGCGTGAGGTTCTGACGCTTTTGGCGTCGGGAGCCTCGAACAAGGCGATCGCGCGGGCGCTCGGAGTTTCCGTGCATACCGCCAAATTCCACGTCGCCTCTCTCACCGAAAAGCTCGGCGCCAGCGGCCGTCTCGAAGCCGTCGCCATCGCGCTGCGCAGCGGACTGATTATGCTGTGAGCCGCGCCGTGTTTCGCCTGAGCGCCCCGCCCTTCGACGCCGTGGACCCGACCCATCTTCCATCTGCTGCCGGACATGCCTACATGACGTCCATGCTCAATACACACATCGAGTTCTCCGATGCCGCGGGCGACCTCGGCAGCGAGCGCGCGACCCACCGGACGGACGAGACTTCGATCTCGATGCTCGACACCCTGTCCGAGGGAATCGCGGCGGTCGTCGACAAGATCGGCCCGGCGGTGGTGCGGGTCGAGACGCCGCGGCGGGGACGCGCCGCCGGCGGCCTCGGCTCCGGCGTCATCATCTCGCCGGACGGCCTCGTGCTCACCAACAGTCACGTCGTCAACGGGCACCGCGAGCTGCGGCTGACCGACACCGAAGGACGGGTGATGGAAGCAGGCCTCATCGGCGAGGACCGTGACACCGACCTCGCCTTGCTGCGCGCCGCCTCGCACCGACCTTTGCCGGCCGCGGCGCTCGGCGATTCCAAACGGCTCCGACGCGGCCAATTCGTCATCGCGATCGGCAACCCGCTGGGATTTGAGTTCACCGTCACCTCCGGCGTGGTCTCCGCGCTCGGCCGTTCGCTGCGGGCGTCCAACGGCCGCCTGATCGAGGATGTCGTTCAGACCGACGCCGCGCTCAACCCCGGCAATTCCGGCGGCCCGCTGGTGTCGACGCGCGGCGAGGTGGTTGGCATCAACACCGCGGTCATTGCTGGTGCGCAGGGCATCTGCTTCGCCGTGGCGAGCAACACCGCGCAGTTCGTGCTCGGGGAGCTGATCCGGCACGGCCGGGTGCGGCGCGCTTACGTGGGCGTGACGGCGCAAACCGTGCCGGTGCCGCGCCGCTACGCGGTCGAGGCCGGGCTGCTGAACCGGCTCGGCGTGCTGGTGACGGGGATCGAGGCCAACAGCCCGGCGGCGAATTCCGGCCTCGAGACGCAGGACATCATCATCGGCCTGGGCAGCGACCAGATCGCAGGCATCGACGATCTCATCCGCCTGCTGGATGGCAGCCGAGTCGACAGCGATATCAAGATCAGGGTGCTGCGCTTCGGCAAGGTGCTCGAGTTCGGCATCCGCCCGGTCGAGCGGCAGCCGCCGCGCGATGCCGGGAACTAGGTCCCGGCATTTTCGTTTTCGCCGCAACATGAGCAAGCATGTCGAAGCGCGTGGCTGCGCCCTGAGCGGAGCGCGCTTTCCTGCCGCGGCGCTGAGGTGGCGCCGAGCCAAATCGAGCTTTGAATAATCATCTCGGGGTCGCTAAGTTGCCACCACATCCAACGGCGCATGTGCGTCAGGAAAGGCTATCCCATGAAATTGTCCCAGCGATTGAAATCATCCACGGTCGTTGTGCTGGTTGGCGCGGGGATGCTCCTCGGCGGCGCGAGCGGCGGCCTCGCGCAGAGCCCCGCCCCTGCCAAGCCGGCGGCGACCGCGACCACCCCCGCGCCCTCCGATTCCGACAAGAAGGTAGGCTCGGAGAAAAAGGCGGACAAAAAAGCGGTATCGAAGGAGTGCTCGGACCAAGCGAGCGCCAAAGGTCTGCACGGCAAGGAGCGCAAGGCGTTCCGAGCCGAATGCAAGAAGAATGGCGGCAAGCCCACGTGACCGGCTGATGCGAAGCGCTCAAGCGCGACGCAAGCACGGTTGCCGCAAGGATCCACGCGAAAGGCCGGGGTAGCCCGGCCTTTTCGACTCGTAGGCCCTGGCGGTGAACAGGGGCTCAGCGATCCCACAGCCGATAGTTCAAGCCGAGCCTCACCACGTTCTCGTTCAGATTGAACGAGATCGGGCCGACGCCGCAGGCGACCGCGCAACTGATCCCGCTGTGGTCCATGTAGAGATATTCGAGCTTGGCGCTCCAGCGGTCCGCCAGGAGGTATTCGACGCCGACACCCACCGTCCAGCTCAGGTTGATCTTCGACTGCGTCCCGAACGGAATGCCGACGATGTCGGTCGACAACTGGGCAAACGACAGTCCGGCGGTCACGTAGGGCAGGAACGGGTCGAATGCGAGACCGAAGCGCAGCCGCGCCGTCCCCACCCAGTCGCTCCTGAATTCGCAGCCCGGCCCGCAGGCGGGCGTCACGATGGTCGTGTGGAAGCGCGACGCATCGAGATCGACTTCCTCGCCGATCACCAGGGGGGCGAGAGTCTGCAGATTGTACCCGACCGTGCCGCCGATGAGGCCGCTCGTCGCCTTGTAGGCTCCGCCCTGCATGTCGGGGAAGTCGTACCAGTTCGGGTCGCCGAAGCCGCCGCCAGCGTTCACCCCGACATAGAGGCCGGTCCAGTTGTAGAATGGTACCGGACTCAAAGCCGACGGGTAAGCCGGCGCCGCTGAAAAGATGTCGGTGGCCGCAGCCGCACCGGCGGTGAGGCAAGCGGCCAGCGCGAGCCCCAAAGACATGATTTTCTTCATGGCAGGTCCCACTTCATGCTCCCACATGCGGCGATGCGCATGATGCCAATCCAATGTCCTCACCCGCGGCGACGGTCGCCGCGGGCGCATCAAGGTCGCGCGCCATAGGGCACGACCTGGGCCGTCAACACATCGATCTTCATCTCCGGCGGCGGTCCCGGGCGATTCCACCAGCCGCCGCCGAGAGCCATGAACAGGGCCGCCGTGTCGGACAGCCGGTTTGCCTGTGCCTGGACCCGCTGCAGCACCGCCTGCTGGTAGGTGATCTGCGCATTCAGAAGGTAGAGGAAGTTGGCGTTGCCGCTCTGCATCTGCTGCTGGGCGAGGTCCAGGCTGACTTTCGAGGCGCGTTCGAAATCTCGCACGGCCTTTAGCGCGTCGGCGTCGTTTTGGATGGCGCGCAGCGCGTCGGCGACGTTCTGGAACGCCGTGACCACCGTGGTGCGGTAATTCCAGGCCGCTTGGTCGAGGGCGGCGCCGGCGGCGCGACGCTGGTGCAGGAGGGAGAAACCGTCGAGCACCGTGTGAGTGGCGTTGGCTCCCAGCGACCAGAAGATGTTTTCCGGAGCGATGAAGCCGGTGAGCCAAGGAGCCTGGTACCCGCCGACGGCGCTGAGCGTGACGTTGGGGAGCATGTTCGCCGTGGCGACCCCCACCTGGGCGCTCGCCGAATGCAACAGTTCCTCGGCCGCACGGACGTCCGGGCGTTGCTCGACAAGCTGAGACGGGAGGCTGACGGGCAGTTCGACCGGCAGGTCGATCGACGCGAGGGTGAAGGTTTCGGGCGGCGCGTCAGCCGGCAGCCGGCCAGCGAGCGCCGCGAGCAGGTTACGCTGCTGCGCCAGCGCCTTGCGCAACGGCGGCAACAACACCTTGGTCTGGGCGACCGCAGCCTCCTGGGTCGCCACGTCGTTGCGGTTGGCATACCCCTCCATGAACTGGCGGCGGAGCAGCTCGAGCATCTTCGTGTTGATGACGACCAGCTGGTTGGTGGCCTCGATCTGCGCCCGCAGCGACGCCTCCTGGATGGCCGCGACGACGACGTTGGCGGTCAGCGTCAGGTAAGCCGCCTCCACCATGAAGCGCTGGGAATCCTCCTGCGCCTGCAATGACTCCACCGTGCGCCGCTCCAGACCCCACACGTCGAGGCCGTAGGTCACGGCCACCTGGGCGGTGTAGAGGTCGAAGCGCTGCGCCCCGTTGTTCAGGGTCGGCGCAACGGTCTCCGCGAGTTGGCTGCGCGTCGGATTGAAGTTCGCCTGCGCCTGCGGGAAAAATTTTCCCTGCTCGGCGTAGACCATTTCCTTGGCGACGCGCAGGGCAGAGATCGTGGCCTGGAGATTGGGATTTCCCTCGAGCGATTGCCGGACGATCGCATTCAGAGCCGGCGAGTGGAACAGGGCCCACCAGTCGCCGGGAATATCGCGCCCGTTGACGAAGTGCTGGGCCCGGCCGCCGCGAACGTCGGTTGAGCTGGTCGACGGCGCCAGCGGCTCCTTGGTGTAACGGTTATCCTCGGGAGGTGCGGGATGCGCAAAATCCGGCCCCACCGCGCAGCTGGAAACCAGCGTCGCGGCACCGAACAAGGCGACCAGAACCAGCCCCCGCTTCCCAACCATCCAGAATTCCCCACCGCCGCGCCGGCCAGTGCCGCAAAGCGACCCCATACGCGACGTTTACTCATTATTAACGTACGAACAGAAACGCCAACGAGGAAACTGGGATTTTTGTCATTGACCGAAGATTCATCGGCACCTGCATTGTTTTTGACACACCCGATCGGCCAGCCGGTGAACGCCCCCGGATCCCGCCGTCGCGCGACCGGTGCCGCGCCGATCAAGTCCTTGACTCGTCAACATACTTCCAGCGCGCACTCCAGCGGCCCAGGGGCCGCAATCGACTAGTATTTGTCACAGTAGACCCTGTATAAATGCCATGGCCATGGTCTCCCATCCCACACAGGCCCCCTTGGACGGCATTCGCGGACATGAGAATCGCAAGCCCTACCTTCGCGGTGTGCGCGGGTGCTACGCTGGCAGTGGCGGGTTTCGCCGTCGGCATCTATTTCGCCGTCGTTGCGGGACGGGCGCCGCGACTCGAGGGGGGGATCGCCCACGCCATCGAGTTCACCCGATTCGGCGAATCGGGGATCGGACGCCGCCCCTGCCGCGGACAGCGTCGAGTTGTCGGAGACCCAGCTCAAGCTGGTCAAGGTCACCGCCATCGAGGAGCGTGATTTCCCGATCGAGAAGGGCGCGGTCGGCAGCATCGACTTCAACCAGGACCTGCTGACCCAGATTTTCACCCCCTATGCGGGGCGCATCATCGGGCTGTTCGCCAAGGTCGGCGACGAGGTCAAGAAGGGCCAGTTGCTGTTCACCATCGACAGCCCGGACCTGCTGCAGGCCAGTTCGACCCTGATCTCGGCGGCCGGAGTGCTGCAACTCACCACCAGGAACCTCGCCCGCCTCAAGTCGCTCTACGAGACCCGCGCCATCTCGCAGAAGGAGCTCGAGCAGGTCACCTCCGACCAGCAGACCGCCGACGGCGCGCTGCGCGCCGCCCGCGATGCCGTGCGCATCTTCGGCAAGACCGACGCCGAGATGGATCGCATGATCATCGACCGCAAGGTCGATCCGACCCTCGTCGTCAACAGCCCGATCGCCGGCCGCATCACTGCGCGCAATGCCGCGCCGGGATTGTACGTGCAGCCGGGCAACGCGCCGGCGCCCTTCGTGGTCGCCGACATCTCCACCATGTGGATGCTCGCCAACGTCACCGAGGGCGACAGCCCGGCCTTCAGCGTCGGCCAGGAGGCCAAGGTCAGCGTCCTCGCCTTCCCCAACCGCATCTTCGAGGGCCGCATCACCACCATCTCGTCCTCGGTCGACCCGACCACGCGGCGCATGCTGGTGCGCTCGGAAGTGGCCGACCCCAAGCACGAGTTGCGGGCCGGCATGTTCGCCACCTTCGTGATCCGCACCGGCGCCCCGGAGCGCTCGCTGGCGATTCCCCTCGACGGCGTGGTGCGCGAGGGCGACGGCACCATGACCGCATGGGTCACCGCCGACCGCCGCCGCTTCACCAAGCGCACCGTCAAGATCGGATTGGTGCATGACGGCTACAACCAGATTCTTCAAGGCGTCCGGCCCGGCGAGCTGGTCGCCACCGAAGGCGCCATCTTCCTGAGCAACGCTCTGACGCTGGCGGCGAAGTGAGACTGCTCGCGGGTCGGCATGGCGACGGACCGCACGAAGCCCTCCCAAGGAGATTCCGCCGGTGATCAAGGGTCTGCTCGTTTTTGGTCTGACGCGGCGGCCGATCGTGCTCCTGATTCTCATGCTGTTCGCGGGCGGCGGCACGCTCGCTTTTTTCAAGCTCAACATCGAAGCCTATCCGAACCCGGCGCCGGTGATTCTCGAGATCACTGCTCAGACCGCGGGTCTTTCCGCCGAGGAGATGGAACGTTACTACACCATCCCGATGGAAATCGGTCTCGCCATTACGCCGGGCGTCGACAACATCCGCTCGACCTCTTTTTACGGCCTCTCCTTCGTCCGCGTCACTTTCTACTACAGCGTCGACTATTATTTTGCGCTCACGCAGGCCGCGATCAATCTGCAGCAGAACGTCAGCCTCCCCAACAACGTCACGCCGCAAATTCTCGGGTCGAGTCTGGTCGGCGAAATCTACCGCTACCAGGTGGTGGGGCCGCCGCACTTCGGTTTGACCAACCTGAGGACCGTTCAGGACTGGATCCTGCAACGTCGTTTCCTGTCGGTGCCGGGCGTCGTTCAGGTCAACACCTGGGGCGGGACCACCAAGGAATACCAGGTCGAAGTCGACCTGCATAAGCTCGACGCCTACAACGTCACGCTTCCCCAGGTCATCAGCGCGGTCTCCAACGCCAACGTCAACGTCGGTGGACGGACCGTCAATATCGGGCAGCAATCGGTCAATATTCGCGGCGTGGGACTGATCGACAGTGGGGGCGCCACCGACCTCACGCAAGGCTTCCACGTCGGCGATATGGAGGACATCGTTCTCACCCAGAGCAACGGCGTACCGGTGCAGGTGAAGGACGTTGCGAGGGTGCAGGTCGGCAACGCGCCACGGCTCGGCAAGGCCGGACGCGACAAGGAAGACGACGTCGTGGCGGCGATCCTGGTGATGAACCGCACGCTGCACACGAACGACGTCGCTGCGCGCATCGCCGCGGAGGTCACCAAGATAAATTCCGACGGCAGCCTGCCGCCGGGCGTCAAGATCGTCCCGTTCTACGAACGCACGACCCTCGTGGGCGTGACGACGAAGACGGTCATGCACAATCTGGTTTTCGGGTTCATCCTCATCTTCATCGTGCAATGGCTGTTTCTCGGCGACCTGCGCAGCGCGATCATCGTCGGCATCAACATTCCGTTCGCCCTGTTCTTCAGCATCATCATCCTGGTGCTGCGCAACGAGGACGCCAACCTCTTGTCCGTCGGCGCCGTGGATTTCGGCATCATCGTCGACGCGGCGGTGATCCTGGTGGAGAACATCTACCGCAACTTCCAGGGGACGTCGGGCCAACGACAGCTCATCCTGCACGAGCTGGCCGAGGGAAAATGGGGCACCGACCCGACCGGCTCGATGAACCAGTCCGGCCAGCAGATGTGGACGGACCGGCTCCGCCTGATCTTCATCAGCGCCCTACAAATCGACAAGGCGGTGTTCTTCTCGACGGCCATTATCGTTGCCGCGTTCATCCCGCTGTTCACCATGCAGGGGGTCGAGGGCCAGATTTTCAGCCCGATGGCGCGAACCTACGCCTACGCCCTGATCGGCGCGCTGATCGCGACCTTCACCGTCACACCCTGCCTCGCGTCCCTTCTGCTCCCCGAGCACATTCACGAGGCCGAGACCGTGGTCGTGCGATGGATACGCGCGGTCTATACGCCGGTGCTCAACTGGTCGCTCAACCACCGCATCTCCATGGTCACCCTCGGGGCGATTTTTCTCCTGGCCAGCGGCTTCGTCGGTTCGCGCCTCGGCGGCGAATTCCTGCCCGCGCTCGAGGAAGGCAACCTGTGGATTCGCGCGACCATGCCCCCGACCATATCGCTCGAGGCGGGGATGCCGCTCGTCAATCGAATGCGCGAGATGATCATGCGCTATCCCGAGGTCATCACGGTGATCTCGCAGCACGGCCGTCCCGACAATGGAAGCGATGCCGCGGGCTTCTTCAATGCCGAATTCTTCGTCCCGCTCAAGCCGTTCGACGAGTGGCCGTCGGACATGAACAAGGAGAAGCTCATCGACGAGCTCCAGGCTTCGTTCGCCAAGGAGTTCACCGGCATCGGCTTCAACTTCTCCCAATACATTCAAGACAATGTCGAGGAAGGGCTGTCCGGAGTGCGCGGCGCCAACTCGGCGAAGATCATCGGTCCCGACCTCGTGATGCTGGAAAAGCTCGCCTCCGAGGCCATGCATGAAATGGCGCAGGTCAAGGGCATCACCGATCTCGGAATTTTCTATGTCCTCGGGCAGCCGAACCTCAATATCGCGGTCGATCGAGCCAAGGCGGCCCGCTACGGCCTCAATATCTCGGACGTCAACACGGTCGTCCAGGCGGCGCTGGGGGGGACGGTCGCGACCACCCTGCTCGAGGCCGACCGCCAGTTCAACGTAACGGTTCGGGCCGCTCCGGAATTTCGCGACAGCCTCGACGCCATCCGCAATATCAAGGTCGGCTACCAGACCTCCTCGGGCAACGCCTATATTCCGCTGAACCAGCTTGCCAAAATCACCTTGGACACCGGCTCCTCCTACATCTTCCACGAGCGCAACCAACGGTTCGTTCCGATCAAGTTCAGCGTGCGCGGACGCGATCTCGCCGGCGCGGTGGCGGAGGCCCAGCAGCGCATCGCGCAGAACGTGACGCTTCCAATCGGCTACCGGATCGACTGGGCCGGCGAGTTCGAGGGCATGCAGCAGGCCCAGAAGCGGTTGGCGATGATCGTCCCCGTCGCGCTCGTCCTCATTCTGGTGCTGCTCTACAGTCTCTTCAATTCGCTCCGCGACGCCCTCATGGCCTTGCTCGGAATTCCGTTCTCGGTTGCCGGCGGTCTCCTCGCCCTTTACATCTCGGACCTCAATTTCAGCATTTCCGCCGCGATCGGATTTGTCTCGCTGTTCGGTGTTTCGGTGATGAGCGGCATCCTGATCATTTCGGCGTATCATCGAATTTTCGCGACCGGCATGAGCACGATCGACACGATGTTCGAAGCGGTCGGCCAACAAATGCGTCCCATCATGATGATGGCTCTGTCGGCCTGCATCGGATTGTTCCCGGCCGCCGTTTCGACCGGCATAGGAAGCCAAGTCCAGCGGCCGCTCGCGACCGTCGTCGTCGGCGGCATGTTGGTCGGGCCGATTCTGCTGTTGATCGTCGTGCCGGCGGTCATGAGCCTGATCATGGATTGGCGGAGGTCGCCGACGCCTGCGGCGAACGGCACCGAAGAGGATATGGCGCAAATCTAACGGGCACGCGGCTTGGCGAAAGGATCGCGTCGATCATGAGAAGCCATCGATACAGCTTGCGGACTTTGACTGCCGTCCTCGCCGCCGTCGCCGTCACGACATGCGCCGCGTTTGCGCAGCCAGCCAAGACCGACGCGAGGTCTCATCCCCCGGAAGTCTCGCCATCCGCCACCCCCGGCCATCCCGCCGTTACGATGCCAGCCACGCCGCCCGCTAACGCAGTCGGCCTGGCGCCGACCGGCGCCGCCGGCCAGGCATTTGGCGCGATGCACCCACTCGGAAACATCGGCGGCAACGGCCCGAAGTCCGGTATCGGCGGCGGCGTCACCGAGTTTCGCTCCGCACCGTCCCACCCTGTGCCGATCGTGGGTGCAGCGAATCGTCCGACCAGCTTGAACGGCTCTCAGATGCATAGCCCGAACGCACACGCCTCGACGTTGGGAGGAATTGGCCATGCCCCGTCCGGAGTGCTCGGAGGTCCGAGCATAAAGCCGAGGCGTTAGGCACGACGCACGCAGTGTAATCACCTATTAAGGCTCTTTGGACTGCGATTAGTCTCAGTATTCATCGTTTGGTGATCGGGACACACTCCCCGCGGGGCATTCGCTTCATGTAATTATATTTTCGAGACGCAGGGGGCCGCGAGCGGCCGTGACGGAGCTTCATTTTTCAAACGGGGGCCGCAGACTCGATCCGCGAAAAAAGATCCTCTGCATCGAGGACGACCGTGGGGCTGCCGCACTGATCGTGGAAGAGCTCGCCGACCGAGGCTTCGAAGCGATCGTCGCCTATGACGGGCAGGCGGGTTTTGTCGCCATCCTCAAGGAAATGCCGGATCTCGTGCTTTGCGATATCAACATGCCGGCAATGTCGGGATTCGAGGTGCTGGAGCGGCTGGTCGAAATTGCCCCCCGGCTCGGGCATATTCCCTTCGTGTTTCTCACCGCGATGACCGACCGCGACAGCGAACTGCGCGGACGGCGGTTGGGAGCGGACGACTACGTCGTCAAGCCGGTCGACTTCGACAGGCTGCACGCGATCATCAATGCCCGTCTTGCCGGCGTCGCCCGCAACGGCACCTGGCCGAAGCTCGTCGACTTGAACGCGCGCGAGATCGAGATGCTGACCTGGGTCGCGCGCGGCAAGACATCGGCGCAGATTGCGAAAATGCTCGGCATCTCCAAACGCACGATCGACTTCCATCTCGACAATGCCCGGATCAAGCTCGGGGCGGCGACCCGCACCCAGGCGGCCATAAAAGCAACCGTTGGCCGGCTGATAGAACCTTAACCAGAGTCGCAGGACGGCGCCTGCGGACCTCCGCGGTGTGATCAATCACAGTAGCTAAAGGCAGTGGGCGCGATCATGTTGCAGGTGCGAAGACTCCCCCTAGTGCAGCGTTTTCCACTATGATGAGAGACCCCAAGCGCACCATGACGATCGGCGCGGCCGCTGGGCTGGCGGCGTTGGGCTTCGTGGCCGGCATTTATTTTGCTGTCACCGCAGGCAAGGCGCCGACGCTCGAGAGCGGTGTCGCTCATGCCGTGGAAACGCCGAATGCCGCAAGCCGGGACGCCGGCGCGCAGCCGGCCGCCGCGGAGAACGTGGAGCTATCCGAGACTCAGCTCCGCGCCCTCAAGGTGGGGGCGGTCGAGGAGCGTGATTTCCCGATCGAGAAGGGCGCGGTCGGCAGCATCGACTTCAACCAGGACCTGCTGACCCAGATCTTCACCCCCTATGCGGGGCGCATCATCGGGCTGTTCGCCAAGGTCGGCGACGAGGTCAAGAAGGGCCAGTTGCTTTTCACCATCGACAGCCCGGACCTGCTCCAGGCCAGTTCGACCCTGATCTCGGCGGCCGGAGTGCTGCAACTCACCACCAGGAACCTCGCCCGCCTCAAGTCGCTCTACGAGACCCGCGCCATCTCGCAGAAGGAGCTCGAGCAGGTCACCTCCGACCAACAGACCGCCGACGGCGCGCTGCGCGCCGCCCGCGATGCCGTGCGCATCTTCGGCAAGACCGACGCCGAGATGGATCGCATGATCACCGACCGCAAGGTCGATCCGACCCTCGTCGTCAACAGCCCGATCGCCGGCCGCATCACTGCGCGCAATGCCGCGCCGGGATTGTACGTGCAGCCGGGCAACGCGCCGGCGCCCTTCGTGGTCGCCGACATCTCCACCATGTGGATGCTCGCCAACGTCACCGAGAGCGACAGCCCGGCCTTCAGCGTCGGCCAGGAGGCCAAAGTCAGCGTCCTCGCCTTCCCCAACCGCATCTTCGAGGGCCGCATCACCACCATCTCGTCCTCGGTCGACCCGACCACGCGGCGCATGCTGGTGCGCTCGGAAGTGGCCGACCCCAAGCACGAGCTGCGCGCCGGCATGTTCGCCACCTTCGTGATCCGCACCGGCGCCCCGGAGCGCTCGCTGGCGATTCCCCTCGACGGCGTGGTGCGCGAGGGCGACGGCACCATGACCGCATGGGTCACCGCCGACCGCCGCCGCTTCACCAAGCGCACCGTCAAGATCGGGCTCTCCCACGACGGCTACATGCAAATCCTCGAAGGCGTCCGGCCCGGCGAGCTGGTCGCTACCGAAGGCGCCATTTTCCTGAGCAATGCGCTCGCGGTCGCGACGCGCTGACGGCGCGTCATGGTCGCGGCGTCGCGTCACGAGTAGAGGTAATCCGTGCTCAAAGGCCTGATCGTTTTCGGATTGACGCGTCGTCCGATCATTCTGCTGGCCATGCTGGTCTTCATCGGCGCCGGGCTCGTGGCGTTCACAAAGCTCAACATCGAAGCCTATCCGAACCCTGCCCCGGTGATTCTCGAAATCACCGCGCAGGCGGCTGGGCAGTCCGCCGAGGAGATGGAGCGCTACTACACCATCCCGATGGAGGTGGGGCTGTCCCCGACCCCTGGCGTCGATATCATCCGCTCCACTTCGTTCTACGGGCTGTCCTTCGTTCGCGTCACCTTCCGGTATGGTGTCGATTATTATTTCGCGGTCACCCAGGCGGCACTGGCGCTGCAGCAGAACGTCAACCTTCCGAACAACGTCATGCCGCAGATTCAGGCCTCGAGCCTGGTCGGCGAAATCTATCGCTACCAGGTCGTCGGACCGCCGAATTTCGGGCTGACCAACCTGCGCACCATCCAGGACTGGGTTCTGCAGCGCCGCTTCCTCACCGTGCCGGGCGTCGTTCAGGTCAACACCTGGGGCGGAACCACCAAGGAATACGAGGTCGAGGTCGACCTGCACAAGCTCGACGCCTACAACATCACCCTCCCCCAGGTGATCACGGCAATCGGAAACGCAAACGTCAATGTCGGCGGCCGTACCATCAGTTTCGGCCAGCAGTCCGTCAATGTTCGCGGCGTCGGGCTGATCGACAGCGGCGGGAGCAACGATCTCACCCAGGGCTACAAGGTCGACGACATCGAGAACGTGTCGCTCGCGCAAACGAATGGCGTTCCCATCCAGGTCAAGGACGTCGCGAAGGTGTTCGTCGGAAACGTCCCGCGGCTCGGCAAGGCCGGCCGCGACAAGGAGGACGACGTGGTGGTGGCGATCCTGGTGATGAACCGGACGCTTCACACCAACGACGTCATTCCGCGCATCGAAAAAGAAGTCGAGAAGATCAACCACGACGGCAGCCTGCCGGCGGGGGTGAAGATCCTTCCCTTCTACGACCGCTCGACGCTGGTGGGCGTGACCACGCACACCGTGCTGCATAACCTGATCTTCGGCTGCGGCCTCGTCTTTCTCATTCAGTGGATATTCCTCGGCGACCTGCGCAGCGCCATCATCGTCGGCGTCAATATTCCCTTCGCGCTGTTCTTCAGCATCATCATTCTCGTGATCATGGGAGAAGACGCCAACCTGCTGTCGGTGGGCGCCGTCGACTTCGGCATCATCGTCGACTCCGCGGTGATCCTGGTCGAAAACGTCTTCCGCAACTGTCAGGCGAGGCCGGAGCAGAGACAGGCCCTGCTGCAGAACTTGGCCGAGGAGCGCTGGGGCGCCGACCCGACAAAGGCCGGCGCCACGGGCGGCGGACATGCGAGCCCGTGGACCGATCGCCTGCGCCTGATCCTGATCAGCGCCATGGAGGTCGACACCGCCGTCTTCTTCTCCGCCGCCATCACCGTGGCGGCCTTCGTCCCCCTGTTCACCATGCAGGGCGTCGAAGGTCAGATCTTCAATCCGATGGCGCGAACCTATGGCTTCGCGCTCGCCGGCGCGCTGATTGCGACGTTCACCGTCACCCCGGTTCTCGCGTCGCTGCTGCTGCCCGCACACATCGAAGAGACCGAGACCATCGTCGTGCGCGCATTGCGCGCGGTCTATTCGCCCGCCCTGCACTTCTCTCTCACCCACCGCAAGACGATGGTCGCGATCGGGCTCGGTTTCCTGTTGTTTACCGCGGCGTTGGCGCCGCGACTCGGTACGGAATTCCTGCCGGCCCTCGAGGAGGGCAACCTGTGGATCCGCGCCACCATGCCGCCGACCATTTCTCTGGAAGCCGCAATGCCTTCGGTCACACGGATGCGCGAGATCATCCTCGCCCATCCCGAAGTGATCACCGTCATCTCCCAGCACGGGCGCCCGGACAACGGCAGCGACGCCTCCGGATTTTTCAACGCCGAGTTCTTCGTGCCCCTCAAGCCGTTCGAAGAATGGCCGGCCGGTTCCACCAAGGAAAAGCTCGTCGAAGACGTTCAGAACCAATTCGCCAAGGAATTCACCGGCATCACCTTCAATTTTTCGCAGTACATCCAGGACAACATCGAGGAAGGCCTGTCGGGCGTCAAAGGCGCCAATTCGATCAAGATCATCGGACCCGACCTCGCCAAGCTCGAGGAGATCGCGAACAAAGTCCTGCCCGAAATGGACCAGGTCAGGGGCGTGGCCGATCTCGGCATCTTCCGCGTGCTCGGCCAGCCCAACCTCAACATCAAGGTCGATCGCGAGAAGGCCGCGCGCTACGGGCTCAATTCGGGCGACATCAACAGCGTGGTGCAGGCCGCGCTCGGCGGCACCGTGGCGACGACCCAGCTCGAGGCCGACCGCCAGTTCAACGTAACGGTCCGGCTGGCGCCCGAGTATCGCGGCAGCCTGGACTCGGTCGGCAACATCAAGGTGGGCTACAGCACGCCGAACGGCAGCAACGCCTACATCCCGTTGCGCGAGCTCGCGTCGATCTCCCTCGATACCGGTGCGTCCTACATTTTCCACGAACGCAATGCGCGGTTTATCCCGATCAAGTTCAGCGTGCGCGGCCGCGATCTCGGCAGCACCGTCACCGAGGCACAGGAGCGCGTCGCCAAGAACATCGCTTTGCCGATCGGCTATCGCATCGAATGGGCCGGCGAATTCGAAGAGCTGCAACAGGCCAAGGCGCGGCTCGAGATCGTGGTCCCGATCAGCCTGCTTCTCATCCTGGTCCTGCTCTACGGCCTGTTCAACTCCTTGCGCGACAGTCTCCTGGCGCTGGCGGGCATCCCGTTCTCGATCGCCGGCGGCGTGCTTGCGCTGCTGGTGACCGGGCTGGATTTCTCGATCTCCGGCGCGATCGGCTTCGTGTCGCTGTTCGGCGTCTCGGTGATGAACGGCATTCTGATCATCACGTACTTCAACCAGGTGCGCGCCAGCAGCGGCATGAGCACCATCGACGCCATGTATCACGCGGCCGAGCAGCGGATGCGCCCGCTCCTGATGACCGCGCTTTCGGCCTGTATCGGCCTCCTCCCGGCCGCCGTCTCGACCGGCATCGGCAGCCAGGTCCAGCGGCCGCTCGCGACCGTCGTGGTCGGCGGCATGCTGGTGGGGCCGGTGATCATGCTGGTGGTGGTGCCCGCCCTGCAGACCCTTTTCCTGGGCCGGGACGAGCAGCCGCAGCCCACCGTGGCCGAGGATGAACCGGATCTCGCAGAGGTCTGAGCGGGCGCCGGAACTTGCGATTGGCCGCCGCGGTTGAGGTTGCGGCCTGAGGAAAGCGGAAGAGAGTTTCCGGGAGGACGACGTGGAGCGGTTTGACAGGATGGTGAGCTGGCGAATTCTCGCCGTCGTCGCGTTCACGGCGATCGTGGCGCAGCCGGCTCTCGCCGCAGAGGCCAAGCCGACGCCGCACGCGGACGCTGCCCAGGGTGGCGCGCCGTCGGGCGCGGCCGCGCCTGCCGAAGGCAAGACCGAATCGGACACCGCCGCCCACACCGCCCCGCACTCCGGCTCGACGGTCCGAGGGCACGTCAAGGGGCCGGGCGCCGACGCGGCGCACGGGGGCGTGGTGTCCGGCACCGCTCCCGGTTCGACCCCGAGCATCGACCTCGTCCGTCCGGACGACGGCTACACCAATCTGCGACACCGCGCTGTGGGGGCCTCGCTGATTGCGGGCCGGAAACAGAACCCGGAGTTCGGACGGCCGAACATCGCCCCTCACCTGCCGTCCGTGGGCCCGGCAGCCGAGCCCTCCAGGACCGCCACCGGCACCATCGCACCGGCGCTCCCCTTGATCACCCGACCGGATGGCCTCCATCCCAACGGCATCGTGCCGACCGGCCTTCCAAGAAACAACCTCGGGCTGGCTGCAACGGAGCCGCACCGCCCCGACATGCCGATGGTGCCCCACGTAGCGCTGCCGATGGTCAGCGGAATCAACGGCACCACCATGGGGCACACCAACCCCTCGACCATCGGCGGCGCTGCGAAGGACCACTCGGCCATCGCCGGAACATCTTACCGTCATCGGTAAAGGGGAGCTGCGCGCCAAGCCGGCTCGCTCTCCGAGCCAGCGGGCTCAGGGCTCGATCAGCCGCACCGTCGCCGCCTTGATGGCCGCCTCGACCCTCGTCGCGGCTCCGAGCTTGATTCGGGCGTTATCGATGTGAAAATCCACCGTCCGCTTGGCCAGATTGAGAATCTGGGCAATTTCGGCGGAGGTCTTGCCGCGGGCCGCCCAGGTCAAGGTCTCGATTTCCCGATCATTGAGCTCGACCAGCTTAGGCCATACATCGAGCCTGGCGACACGGGCGAGGCGCGCATGGAGGATGGCATCCAGCACGTCGAAATCGATCGGCTTCGTCACATAGTCGTCGGCACCGAGCTGACGGCCCTTGAGTTCGTTGTCGCGGTCCGTCAGGGCGGTGAGAAAGACGAACGGCATGTTGCTGAAGCGGGGAGCCACCGCCGTGAGGCGCTCCAGGACCTCGAAACCCGTCATGACTGGCATGCTGATGTCGGAGAGCACCAGGTCGGGCATGGTCTTAAGAATAGCCGCAAAGCCCTCGCGGCCGTCATACGCGACCTGGACCGCGAACCCCCGATCGGCGAGTTCCTCGGCGATCAAGGCGGCCGTTTCGCGATCGTCTTCGATCACCAGGATTTTCTTTGCCACTTCGGTCATACATCACTGCCAGCAGGATTCGGTGGGAACGACAATGTTACAGCAGCTTTATATGGCGAACGAACGTAAAAATGTTAAAATTTACAAAGGCGCGCAGTCGCGGCGGACCGGGTCCCCCGCGTCGTTTGGCGTTTTCAATGGTCGATTTTCATGATGCAACCACGATCCATCCGTTTCCACCTCTCGGCAGTATTCATCTTCTTCTTCCTGCTCATCATCGTGCTGGGCATGTTCAGCATCGCGCGCCTGCGCGACTTCAACAATGTCTCCGCAAGCATCGCCGACCTGTGGCTTCCCACGACCCGGGTGCTGGGCGACCTCAACAACTTTACCTCCGACTTCCGCGCCGCCGAGGGCAGCGACCTGCTGTCGTCGAACCCGGCCGAAATTTCAGCCATCGAGTCGGACATGGCCGACCTCGACCGCTCGATCTCCCAGGCGCAATACAGCTATGAGAACCTGCACCATGACCCCGACGAAGCCGGCCTCTACACCCGCTTTCGGGAAAGTTGGCACAGCTATCGCGAGATCGTGAACCACGTTCTGGAGCTTTCCCGCAAGGACCAGAAGGCCGAGGCGATCAGCCTCTACATGACGAACTCGCGGTGGGCCTACAACGCCGCGAGCGACGCCCTCGGCCAACTGACCAAGCAGTCGGTCGGCAAGGCGCAGGAAGCGAGCGTGCGGGTAGCGGAGGCGTTCAAACAGGCGTCGCTGCTCATCAACATCGCCATGGGAATCGGCGGCGTTCTCGTGGTCGCCGCGCTGCTCTATATCGGGCGCTCGATCTCGAGCCCCCTGCTCCACCTCGCGAGCTGCATGCACCGGCTCGCGGCGAACGACACCGACATCATCATCAAGGGGACCGAGCGTCGCGACGAGATCGGCGAGATGGCGCGCGCCGCAGTGGTATTCCGCAACAATGCGATCGAGCTCATGATGAGCCAGCGCGGGCTCGCCCAGCAGGCTTCCATGCTGGAGGAAAAGCTGTTGGCGGAGCGGCATCTCACTCAGATGCAGCGCAACTTCGTCTCGATGGCGTCGCACGAGTTCCGCACGCCGCTGACCATCATCGACGGCCATGCCCAGCGCCTGATCCGGGTCGGCTATCGCCTGCGTACCGATGAGATCAACGCGCGGGCCGGAAAGGTCCGCGCCGCCGTGCTGCGGATGACCCACCTGATCGACAACCTGCTCAATTCGTCGCGGCTGATCGAAGGGGGCGCGGCGCTCTATTTCCACCCGCAGGAGTTCGATCTGCGTGAGCTGCTCCACGAGATCTGCCTGCTCCACAACGAGATCGCTCCGGGCTATCAGCTGATCGAGAATTACGCGGCGGCGCGCCTGCCGATGATCGGCGATCCCAAGCTGCTGTCGCAGGTGTTCAACAACCTTCTGTCCAACGCCATCAAATATTCTCCCGGCGAGGGGACGATCACCATCAGCGCGGCGATCGAGGACCAGCACGCCATCGTCAGTGTGGAGGACAATGGCCTGGGCATCCCGCCGGCGGACATCGACCGGCTCTTCGAGAGGTACTTCCGCGGCAGCAACGTGTCGGGGATCGTCGGAACCGGCGTGGGGCTCAACCTCGTCAAGATGGTCGTCGACCTTCATGGCGGCGATGTCACCGTCGAAAGCAAAGAAGGCAACGGGTCGCGTTTCACCGTCACGCTGCCGATCGCACCTGCGGTATCGCAAGACGACAGCTCGGGAGCCGGCGGCGCCGCGGCGCTGCCAGCCAAGCCGGAAACCCCGCCGACGGCGGCGACCACCGACAGCGAAGCGACGGACGCTGCCGACTCACGGCCGGCGCCGGCCGACCCGCTGGGGGCGTGAGCTCAGTCGATCGGAGTCCAGAAGGTTGCGAACGGGTCGCGGGGCCGCGGCTCGTCGGGACCGGGCGCCGGCGGCCAGCCGCCGCCGAGCGCCTGGAACAGGCTGACGATCGCAAGCATGCGGTTGAAACGGTCGACGGCCAACTGGTCCTCGGCGGTGAACAGCGTCTCCTCGGTCTGCAGCAGGGTGACGAGGTTGAGCGTGCCGGCCTTCAACTGCTGCTCCGACAGGTCGAAGGCGCGCCGCGAGCTGCGCACGACGCTGGTCTGAATGCGCTCGGCCTCGGTCGTCTGCTGCACCCCGATCAGCCCCTGCTCGACATTGGAGAACGCCGACAGCACCGACTTGCGATAGCTCTGCAGATATTGCTGCTGCAGGCCTTTCTGCTGCTCGAGCTGTCCGATCAGGACGCCGCCGTCGAAGATCGGCTGGGTCAGGCTCGCCGCCGCCGTATAGGCCCAGGCCCCCGGACCGAACAGCAGCCGCAGCGCCGCGCTCTCGAAGCCCAGCTGGCCGGTGAGCTGGATGTTCGGAAAGAACGCGGCGCGGGCCGAGGCGACGTCGTAGGTCGACGACCTCAGCAGATACTCGGCCTGGCGCACGTCCGGCCGCCGGAACAGGATCGACGACGGCAGGCCGGGGGTCACCCGCGGCACCGTGATGTTGTTGAGCGAGCTGCCCTTCACGGTGAAGCGCTCCGGCGTCCGCCCGACCAGAACCGCAAGCGCCGCGATGTTCTGCAGGCGGGTCTCTTCGTAGATCGGGATGACCGCGCGCACCTGCTCGACCAGGCTCTCCTGCTGCGCCACGTTGAGATCGGACGAGGTGCCGGCGGCGAACTGCTGCTTGATCAGGTCGAGAATGCGGGTCGCGTCGGTGAGGTTGCGGCGGGCGATGCGCAGCCGGTCCATCGACTCCAACACCTGAAAGTACGTATTGGCCACCGAAGCGAGCGCGGTGAGCTGCACCACTTCCTTGTTGAACCGACTGGCCTCCGCGTTCTCGACGGCCCCCTTGAGGGCCGCCTGGTTCTTGCCCCAGAAATCGATGATGTAGCTGGCGCTCAACGAGGTCGAGTAGAGCCGCGAATAGGGCGATACGCCGCCGGCTCCGCCCCGCGTGCTGCCGGCTCCGGTGCCGAGTTGCTGCGACGTTTTGGTCGCCGTGTCGCTGCCGTTGAAATTGATGGTCGGCAGCAGGTTGGCGCCGATGATGCGCACCTGGGCATCGGCCTGCAGGATCTGGGCAATGGCGACGGCGACGTCGAGGTTCGCCGTCTGCGCCTCCTGCATCAGGTAGGTGAGCTCTCCCGACCGGAACCCGCTCCACCAGTCGAGCGCCGGAAGCGCCGCGTCGGGTTCGCCCTTGGAAAATTTATAGCCTTGGGGAACGTCGATCGCGATGTCCGGCTTGTCGGCCTCGAGCAGGCACCCGGACAGCGTCGAGATCAGCACCAAGCCGGCCGCGATGCGCGAGGCGCAACGCCACCCGCCGCCGATATCGGCGATTCGCCGGCATGGCCGCATTACCACCCCCGCCACCTGTACAACCTGCACATCCCGCGCCGGTCCGGCCCCCATTACCGCCCGGTACCGACCATAGACGATGATCGGACCGCCGTCACACCTAGAATTAACGAATGATTCATTCTCCCGGAACGAGTGCCCTGCCGGAAACAGGGGGCGACGGACGGTGCCTAGGCACCCCCCGCAACCATAAGCTGAAACGATCGAGGTAAAGGTAGATGACCGGCGTCGTATAGAGCGTCAGCATCTGGCTCACGATCAGGCCGCCGACGATGGCAATGCCGAGTGGCTGTCGAAGTTCGGAACCCTCGCTCAGGCCGAAAGCGAGCGGCAGGGCGCCGAACAGGGCGGCGGTCGTCGTCATCATGATCGGACGGAACCGCAGCAGGCACGCCTCGTAGATCGCCTGCCGGGACGTCAGCCCGCGGTTCCGTTCGGCGTCGAGGGCGAAATCGATCATCATGATCGCGTTCTTTTTCACCAATCCGATCAACAAGATGATCCCGATCAGCGCCATGATGCTGAACTCGGTATTGAAGAGCATGAGCGCCGACACCGCGCCCACGCCTGCGGAGGGCAGGGTCGACAGGATGGTGATGGGGTGAATGAAGCTCTCGTACAGGATGCCGAGCACGATGTAGATCGCAACCAAGGCCGCCAGGATGAGCCACGGCTGATTGCTCAGCGACTGCTCGAAGGCACGGGCGGTCCCCTGGAAGGTGCCGTGGAGCGAGGCCGGCACGCCGAGTCGCGTCATCACCTCGTTGACCGCGGCCACCGCGTCGCTCAGCGAGGCGCCGGGGGCGAGATTGAACGAGATGGTGGAGGCCACGAACAGGCCCTGGTGGTTCACCGCCAGCGGAATGTTTCCCGGCGCGAAATGGGTGACGGCGCTCAACGGCACCATGGTCTCGGCGTTGGTGCTCACCGCGGCACCGGTCGACGCCGCCCCCTTGCCGGTATTGCCGATCGAGTTGAGGGCGAGGTTGCGGGCGGCGTCCGCGGCGATGGTCGCCGCCGTCGAGGTCCCCGTGCCGGACTTACCGCTTACGGTACCGGCGACGGCGTTCGTGCCCTGCACCCCGCCGACGGTGCCGCCGGAGGTGCTGACATAGACGTCCTTGAGCGTCTCCGGGTTCTGCCAATACTTCGGCTCCACTTCCATGATCACGTGATACTGGTTGCGCGAATTGTAGATGGTCGACACTTGGCGCTGACCAAACGCGTCGTAGAGCGTGTTGTCGATCTGGGCGACGCTGATGCCGAGCCGCGCGGCGGTATCGCGGTCGATGGTGATGTCGGTTTCGAGCCCGCGATTCTGCTGGTCGCTGTTGACGTCGGTCAGCTTAGGCACTTTTTGCAGCTCGGCGAGAATCCGCGGCGCCCAGCTGTAGAGTTCGTCGACGGTATCGGCCTGCAGGGTGAACTGATAGAGCGCATTGGCGGCCCGTCCGCCGATACGGATGTCCTGGACCGGCTGCAGGAACAGCGACGCGCCGGCGACCTGGGCAAGCTGCCCGCGCAGCCGGCGGATCACCATGTCCGCCGATATCTTGCGGTCCTGGATCGGCTTGAGCGACATGAACACGAAGCCGCCATTGGTCTGAGCGCCGCCGGTGAAGCCGACCACCGTGTCGACCGCCGGGTCGTCCTTGATGATGTCGATGAAGCGCTGCAGCTTCTGCCGCATCAGCTGGAACGAAATGCTCTGGTCGGCCTGGATCGCGCCGGCGATCCGCCCGGTGTCCTGCTGCGGGAAGAACCCCTTGGGAACGATCCTGTAGAGGTAGAAATTGGTGCCGATCGTCACCAACAGCACCATCAGGACGAGGCGGGGATGGTTGAGCGCCCAGCCGAGCGTGCGGTCGTAGCCGCGCAGCATGGCGTCGAAGAAGCGCTCGGTGACGCGATGAAACCGGCCGTGCTGACCGTGCGGTGTCCGCCGCAGGAGCAGTGCGCACATCATCGGCGTCGTCGTCAACGACACCACGAGCGAGATGATGATGGAGACCGAGAGGGTCACGGCGAATTCGCGAAACAGGCGCCCGACGATGCCCCCCATCAACAGGATCGGAATGAATACCGCGATCAGGGAGATGCTCATGGACATTACGGTGAACGCGACCTCGCTGGAGCCGCGGATCGCCGCCTCCATTCGCGACATCCCCGCCTCGATGTGGCGCGAGATGTTTTCCAGCACGACGATCGCGTCGTCCACCACGAAACCGGTGGCGACCGTCAGCGCCATCAAGGACAGGTTGTCGAGGCTGTAGTTCAGAAGGTACATCGCGGCGAAGGTGCCGATCAGCGATACCGGCACGGCGACGCTCGGAACCAGCGTCGCCCGGCCGCTGCGCAGGAACACGAACACCACCAGCACGACCAGCACCACCGACAGGATGAGCGTGCGCTCCACCTCCGTGAGCGACGTGCGGATCGTGGTCGAGCGATCGACCGCAGGCGTCAGATCGATCGCTGGCGAGATCGACGCCCTCAGCTCCGGAAGCAGCGCATAGATGCGATCGACGGTCGCGATGATATTGGCGGCCGGCGACCGGTAGATGATCACGAGCACCGCCGGCTTGCCGTTGGAGAGGCCGGCATTGCGCAAGTTCTCGACGCCATCGACGACGTCGCCGACGTCGGTGATCCGCACCGGCGCGCCGTTGCGATAGGCGACGATCAGCGGCTTGTATTCCTCGGCGGTGGTGGCCTGATCGTTGTTGTAGATCTGGTAATGGCGGTCGCCGGTCTCGATCGCGCCCTTGGGACTGTGGGCATTCGTCGAGGCGAGCGCCGCCCGCACGTCCTCGAGCCCGATCTTGTATTTGTAGAGCGCGTTGGGATTGAGCTCGACCCGCACCGCCGGAAGAGCACTTCCGCCCACCACCACCTCGCCGACGCCGTCGACCTGGGATAATTTCTGCGACAGGACCGTCGAGGCCGCGTCGTAGAGCTGGCCCTGGCGAAGCGTATCGGAGGTCAGCGTCAGGATCAGGATCGGCGCGTCGGCCGGATTGACCTTCTTGTAGGTGGGGTTGCTTCGCAGGCTGGTGGGCAGGTCGGCGTGGGCGGCATTGATCGCCGCCTGCACATCGCGCGCCGCGCCGTTGATGTCGCGGTTGAGGCCGAACTGCAAGTTGATGCGCACCGAGCCGACCGTGCTCACCGACGTCATTTCGGTCACGTCGGCAATCTGGCCGAGGTGGCGCTCGAGCGGCGTCGCCACGGTGGTCGCGACGACGTCCGGGCTCCCTCCGGGCAACTGGGCGGTGACCGAGATGGTCGGAAAATCGACCTGCGGCAGCGGCGACACCGGCAGCTGGAAGAACGCGACGGCGCCGGACGCCGCGATCGCGAACGTCAGCAAAATGGTGGCAACCGGACGCCGGATGAACGGGGTCGAGATGCTCATTCCGCCGGGCTCCCCCGCTCGGCGTCCCGAACCACGCTGTCCATGTCGAAGAAACGCTGCTGCAGGCGGTCGAACCACAGATAGATGACCGGCGTGGTGAACAGGGTCAGCACTTGGCTCACCAGCAGGCCGCCGACAATCGAGATGCCGAGCGGATGGCGCAACTCCGAACCGACGCCGGTGCCGACCATCAGCGGCAGCGCACCGAGCACCGCGGCCATGGTGGTCATCAGGATCGGGCGGAACCGCAGCAGGCAGGCCTGGTAGATCGCCTCGCGCGGCGGCTTGTTCTCGTTACGCTGGGCGTCGAGCGCGAAGTCGATCATCATGATCGCGTTCTTCTTGACGATGCCGATCAGCAGGATGATGCCGATGATGGCGATCACCGTGAGATCGTCACCCGCCACCATCAGCGCGAGCAGCGCGCCGATGCCGGCCGACGGCAGGGTCGAGAGAATGGTGATCGGGTGCACGAAGCTCTCGTAGAGCACGCCCAGCACGATATAGACCGTAACGATCGCCGCGAGGATCAGCAGAAGCTCGTTCGACAGCGATTTCTGGAACGCCAGCGCCGCGCCCTGCAGCCGGATGTTGGCGCTCACCGGCAGGCCGATCTCCTGGCGCGCCTGCTTGATGGCGTCGACCGCGTCGCCCAGCGAATAGCCCTGTCCGAGGTTGAAGGATATCGCGGTGGCCGGAAACTGGCCGAGGTGATCGATCCGCAGCGGCGCCGTGCTCTCGCGCACCTTGACCACCACCGACAGCGGCACCTGCCCCGGCACCGTGCTGTTGCTGGTCGAGGTCGGGACGTAGATCGAGGAGAGCGAATCGAGGGATGACTGGAGCTTCGGATCGGCCTCCAGGATGACCCGGTACTGGTTGGAGTTGGTGAACATCGTCGAGACGATGCGCTGGCCGAACGAATCGTAGAGCGCGTTGTCGATGGTCGCCGGGGTGATGCCGAAGCGTGCCGCCGTATCGCGATCGATGTCGATATAGGCGGTCAGCCCATAGGCCGAGATATCGCTCGAAACCTGTGAGAACTGCGGCATCGAATTGAGCTTGTCGACCAGCCGCGGCGCCCACACCGCGAGCTCCTGCGGGTTCGCATCCTCCAGCGAGAACTGGTACTGCGTCCGGCTCACGGCGGAATCGATGGTCAGGTCCTGCACCGGCAGCAGGTAGAGCGAGATACCGGATACGTCCTCGGTCGCCTTGGTGATGCGCCGGATGATTGTCGACACGTCGGCGGTGCGCACGTCATGCGGCTTGAGATTGATGAGGAAGCGGCCGCTGTTGAGCGTGATATTGGTCCCGTCCACGCCGATGAAAGACGACAGGCTCTGGACGTCGGGGTCTTTCAGGACGACCTCGGCGAGCGCCTGCTGCCGCTCCCCCATGGCGGCGAAGGAAATCGACTGCGGCGCCTCGGAGATGCCCTGGATGAGCCCGGTATCCTGCACCGGAAAGAAGCCTTTGGGGATGATGATGTAGAGCCACACCGTGAGCCCGAGCGTGCCGAGCGCCACCAGCAGGGTCGCGGTCTGACGGTCGAGCACCCACCGCAGCGCCGCCGCATAGCCGTCGATCAGGCGGTCGAACGCCTCGCGGGTGACCCGCTGGAACGCGTTCTCGTGCACCTCCCTCGCCGGCTTGAGCAGCTTGGCGCACAGCATCGGCACCAGCGTCAGCGACACCACCGCCGAGATCAGGATGGTGACCGCAAGCGTGATGGCGAATTCTCGGAACAGCCGGCCCACCACGTCGCCCATGAACAGCAGCGGGATGAGCACGGCGATCAGCGAGATGGTCAGCGAGATGATGGTGAAGCCGATCTGCTCGGAACCGCGCAGCGCCGCATCCAGGGGCGACTCGCCCTCTTCGATGTAGCGCGAGATGTTCTCGATGACGACGATGGCGTCGTCGACCACGAAGCCCGACGAGATCGTGAGCGCCATCAGCGACAGGTTGTTGAGGCTGAAGCCGGCGAGATACATGACGCCGAAGGTGCCGACCAGCGACAGCGGAACCGACAGGCTCGGGATGATGGTCGCCCGCGCGCTGCGCAGGAACACGAAGATCACGAGCACGACGAGCATGACGGCGAGCATCAGCTCGAACTCGACGTCCTCGACCGACGCGCGGATGGTCACCGTGCGGTCGCTGAGCACAGACACGTCCACCGCCGCCGGGAGCGAAGCCTGCAGCTGCGGCAACAGCGCCTTGATGTTGTCGACGACTTCGATGACGTTCGCGCCGGGCTGGCGCTGCACGTTGAGGATCACCGCCGGCGACAGGTTCATCCACGCCGCGAGCTTGTCGTTCTGGGCGCCGTCGACCGCGTTCGCGACGTCGCTCAGCCGCACCGCCGAGCCGTTGCGGTAAGCGACGATGAGGTTGCGGTAGCCGGCCGCGCTCATCAGCTGGTCGTTGGCGTTGATGGTGGAGGCGCGCATCGGCCCGTCGAAATTGCCTTTGGGCGTATTGACGTTGGCATTGGCGAGCGTGGTGCGCAGGTCGTCGATGTTGAGGCCGTAGGCGGCGAGCTTGCGCAGGTCCGCCTGGATGCGGACCGCGGGCCGCTGCCCGCCGCTGATCGTCACCAGCCCGACCCCGGGCAGTTGCGAGATCTTCATGGCGAGCCGGGTGTCGGCGAGGTCCTCGACCTGAGGCAGCGGCATGGAGTCCGACTTCAGCCCGAGCGTGATGATCGGTGCGTCCGCCGGATTGACCTTGGCATAGATCGGCGGCGCCGGGAGGTCCGAGGGCAGCAGGTTGCCGGCCGCGTTGATCGCCGCCTGGACCTCCTGCTCGGCGACGTCGAGGCTGAGTTTGAGGCTGAACTGCAACGTGATGACCGACGAGCCGGCCGAACTCGCCGAGCTCATCTGGTTGAGCGCCGGCATCTGGCCGAGCTGCACCTCGAGCGGCGCGGTGACCGACGAGGTCATCACGTCCGGGCTCGCGCCGGGATAGAAGGTCGCCACCTGGATGGTGGGATAGTCGACCTCCGGCAGCGCCGCGAGCGGCAGAAAACGATAGGCGATGATGCCCGACAGCAGAATCGCGACCATCAGCAGCGTCGTCGCCACCGGCCGCAGGATGAAGGGGCGTGACGGGCTCATGAGGTCAGGGCGCGCTGCGTGACCGCCGCGATCCGCCCTGGGCGGCGCCGTCGGGCCGGCCTGCCGGAGGAGCAGTCGCTCCGGGCGCCGCTGGGGTTGTCGGTGCCGCGGGGGTTGCCGATGCCGCAGGCAGCGTCGCGCCGGCGGGCGCGGGTGTTCCGCCTTGCGATCCCGCTGGCCGTCCCGCTCCGGCCGGGCCGCCCTGCGCGTCGCGAACGACGACCTTTGCGCCGTTGCGTAACTTGTCGGCGCCGTCGATCACCACGCGGTCGCCGGCTGAAAGCCCCGCACGAACGGCGATCCGCTCCCCGCTGCTCGGCCCGAGATCGACGGGTTTCACCGTGACCGCGTTGTCGGAACCGATCAGGTACACGAAGGTGCCGGGAGCGCCGCGCTGGACGGCGCTGGTCGGGATCACCGTCGTCCCGCGCAGGGAATCGACCAGCAGCTGGATATTGACGAACTGGTTCGGGAACAGCTCGTCGTCCCCGTTGTCGAAGGTGGCGCGCAGCTTGACGGTGCCGGTGGTGGTGTCGATCTGGTTATCGACGGTCGCGAGCTTGCCGACGCTCAGCTTGGTAACGCCGGTGCGATCATAGGCTGTCACCGGCAGAATCGCATTGGCGCGCAGCCGCCGCTGGATCTGCGGCAGGTTATCCTCGGCCACCGGGAAGAGCACGCTGATCGGCTGCAGCTGCGTGATGATGACGAGGCCGTTGGCATCCCCCGGCGTCACGTAGTTGCCTTGGTCGACGAGGCGCAGCCCTGCCCGGCCGCTCACGGGCGCCACGATGTGGCAATAGGCGATGTTCAGCTTCGCAGTGTCGATCTGAGCCTGGTCCGAAAGGATGTTGGCTTGGTCTTGGGCGACCAGGTAGGTCTGGGTGTCCAGCTGCTGGCGCGGAATCGCGTTGGTCTTGGCGAGATCCTGATAGCGCTTGAGGTCGAGCTGCGCCGTCTCGAGAAGCGCCTTGTCGCGCGCGAGGATTGCCTGCGCATTGGCGAGCGCCAATTCATAGGGGCGCGAGTTCGATCTCGGCGAGGAGATCGCCCTTCTTGACGATCTGGCCTTCCTGATAGGCGACGTTGACGAGGTAGCCGCTGATGTTGGATCGAATGGTGACCGTCGCCAGCGAGGTCACGGTGCCGAGCGCATTGAGAGTGATGTCGACGTCACCGGTCGCGGCCGTGGCGGCGACGACCGGGGTCGGCCCCGCAAAGGCCGCACGGTTGGGAGGCGGCGCCTGGGGCGCCTGGCGTGTGTAGAGCCACCACCCGAGACCGGCCGCGACTGCGAGCACCAGCAGCCACACCACGGGACGGCGCTTTTTCGGCGCCACCTGGATGGACGGCGCCGGCAGATCGAGCGGCTGTGTCCTGTGGAAATCCGTGCTGGTGCGATCGTCCATGTCCCGCCACTCAGGTTAGCAGCCCGTCGTCCGGATCCCGGAAGAAACGGGTGGCATATTCCCAACGTCCCCCACCATCTTCCGAGCCGCACCCGGAGACATATGGTGATCCTGCAAAATTGGACATTACGGCGGCCTTTCCACCCCATGACAAAGCGTCCATGTGGGCCGGGCAGCCGGGGGCCATGCGCCGGCATCATGACAGATGCCGCGGGGAGGCGCCAATTTTTAGGCAGCGGCACGCCAGCCGACGGCCCGGCTCGCCTGAGCGGGGAACCGATGTGAGACACTCCCCGTTGATGACGGGCGGTTCCCAACATGATCCCCGGCCCTCCGCGGGACCGCTAAAGCCCCGCCGGGGCTTTTTTGCGTTGCGCGCAGTCCCTGGGTTTTTTGCCTCCACAGTCCTTGTCCCGCGAGTCCTTGCCCCGCGAGTCCTTGCCCCGCGCTAGGCTTCGGGGCCGCTCCACTAGCGTTCGAGCCAAGTGCGCGGTTGTAATAGGATTATCGTATGATACCCCCCCCATTTCTTTGTCCCATCTGCCACCAGCCAGTATTTCTTGACCGTATAGAGAATAGGTCTGATGGCCAGAGCGCTCTGATCTACGCGTGTTCCGCATGTCACGGGTCCATTCAGATCGCTGTCGGCAAAGCGTTCACCCTGGAGCCAGTTGTGCCGAAAAGACAAGCTGTGTGGGATGAATCGAAGCTTCGGCTTGCGATTGACGCCGCTGGAGTTGCGCTGTGGTCGTGGAACGTCGACGACGACACGCTGACGATGGATGACCGCGGCTATGCGCTTTGGGATGTTCCCCTTACGGATGTCGTTACTTTTGAAGACCTTTCCGCACGCATTCATCCCGCCGACCGGGATCGAGTGCGAGCAGCATTCTTTGCCACCAGGGGGCTCGCGGGCCTTTATGAGATTGATTTTCGCATCATGGTCGGAACCATTGTTCGATGGATATCTGCCCGAGGGCAGGGAGCGGACGTGGGAATGGTTGGCCGGATCATGCTCGGCATCTTCATTGATGTAACCGGCCGCAAGCAGGCGGAAGAAAGCCACGAGCTTCTCGCAGGAGAAATGAGCCACCGGGTCAAAAACCTCTTGGCGATAGCGACCGGACTCACCCACATCACCTCCCGTTCGACCAGCACCTCTAGTGAGATGGCTCAGGAACTCACCGGGCGATTGACGGCCTTGGGGCGGGCACATGATCTCGTTCGACCCGTTCCTGGGAAAGAGGGACAGGCGGCGCTCTTTGGCGACCTGATCGCATTACTTTTGGCGCCTTATGACGACATGGGGGCCTTTAGCGGACGGGTGCGTGTATCGGTGCCACGCGTAGGCGTTGGAGAGAAGTCCGCGACCACACTCGCGCTTGTGGTCCACGAGCTCGCCACGAACTCGCTTAAATACGGGGCTTTGTCGTCGGAAGGCGGCACGCTCGATGTGTCGTGTTCGCAGGAGGGCGAAGACTTGGTCCTGGTCTGGACCGAGCGCGGCGGACCGCCCGTCGTCGCCCCGGAAAGTTCCGGATATGGGAGCAAGCTGGTTTCGCGTGTGGTCACCGCCGAATTCGACGGGACGATTGATCGCAACTGGTCGCCTGAGGGCGCGCTCATCACGCTGCGTATGAAAAAAGCGCTTTTGGCCATCTGATGAGATGCCGGCCACCAGGGGTACCAGAATAACGAAGGCAATCTAGCGTAGACCTCGCTCGAAAACATCGCGCAAAAGTCGCAGGAAACCGCCAGCTTTTCCGGAAAAATGCGACCATTCGAGTTTGTTCATTAAAACCGTTTCCCCGAGAACACGCACTAAATGGTCGCACAGCCGATGCCGTAACTCGAGCTAGAAGTTCAGGAATCAATGGTCATGTCCACGGGCGGGACTATTCGGATCACTCCGAGCTGGATTCCCACGATGTTGTTTATCGATATAGCGTGGGACCCGTTGGTGTTACTCACGCCCGAGCCTCGAGGCCCGTGGGGCGGTCAGCTTGCCCTCCTCGGAGGTACCGGCGACCCCAATAATGGCGAGTGGAGATGGATACTATTGCAGCAACAGCTTGAATTGTGGGTGCCGGTTCCGAATTCGGACGGACATAGCCAACTCATTGCAATGCTCGACCAATTCGTCATGCCACCGATTTCCGGAGCGACCGGCTCTGGCCGGCTGGTTGCAGGTTTGACACCGACAGCGTCGCCACCTCCCTTCGACTGGGCGGTTGCATAACAATTTCGGGGCGTCGTGACCTCGCGGGCGGGCAGCCACATGCGCCCATGGGCGCGCTTCGCTTGCGCGAAACCAAACGCGCATGTTAATGTAGCAGCCTCGCTTGCGGCGACGATACGGGAAAACGCACAGACCTTAATTACTTATCCTGCATGGCAGTGTCGTCGTCGATATCCTCGCGGAGGTTATCATGCCCACGGATGACTTGCAAATTCCTGACCCGCTGGCGATGAAAGACGAGTTGGACACTCTCTCGAAACTCGCATCGACGCCGGAGTTCCTTGGACTGGTCAAGGACATTGGCGATGCCAACGATGCCAATCGCCCGGCAGTCGCCAAGGAATTGGCCACCATAAACGAACTCGCAAAACGGGGTGTGAAAGTTCCGCCCGAAATGCGGCTTACTCTCCGTTATTTCGAGGAGCGACCCGACAAATCGGTCACTGCGGTAGTTACTGATACGAACGTGCTGCCGCCGACGCCGCCCATGGCACCCCCATCGCCATCGGGCCCGCTAGCAGCATCGCCCGCCCCATTGCCCCACGGCGTTATAGCGTCCGGTTGGACCGTGTGCGCCACTACCGGCGCAAATACAGGCGGCGTTATCTCCTGCGCCAGCATCGGCAAGCTGGTGTAGCCATGGAAGACAAGCCCAACGATATTCAGAAGGTGATCCGGGAAGCGCTGGGCGAATTGCATTCGTTCGCGGCTAGCGCTTCCTTTAGGCGGCTACTCGATGAAATGAGCGCAGTGTTGCCGGCGCAGAGGCACGATTTCGTTCGCGATGTTATACTTGACGATGCAGCTCTTGAGGCTCGGGGTATTTTTATGCCTCCGGGTGTCGAGTTGCAGCGTTCCGCGTTTGCCGATGACCGGCCCACGCTTTTTTGTATGACGAAGCATCTTCCGGAAGGGGTTGTTTGGGAGAAGGTTACATTGACCTTTGATAATTTAAGTGGAGATCCAGCTATTCGGTTTGCTGATGTCAATGCGTCCGCTTCACCGGTCCAGGTTTAGGTGAAGTCCGCGACCATGGGTGTTTCAAATTGGACATCCGGCGGCCTCTCCACCCCATGACAGAAGAGTCCGTGTGAGCCGGGCAGCCGAGGGGGCCATGCGCCCGTATCATGACCGATGCCGGGAAGCGCCAATTTTTAGGCAGCGGCAAGCCCGCCGACGGCCGACCCGCCTGCCGGTGCACAATTGCGTTGCGTAAGCGGCTGAAAGAATTTATGGAATGCCGCCTGTTGGC